>NZ_JANDBD010000001.1 GCF_024320865.1 Mycolicibacterium arenosum
ATTTACAGTTCTGAGCACGATGGCCTCGATCCCTTCTACCCAAGGGTTCGAGGCCATCATCGCGTCAAATCACCGCCCGCTCAGCCACCGCCACGCCACGACTTTTTCAGGTCGAAGTAGCTAATCGGCCTGATGTGATCACGTATGTACTCCACGCGGGCGGTGATCGCTGAATCGTGCGATTCTCGCCTCAACCGAAGCTCCCACAGCACGAACACCGGAACAACGAGTAGGACCACCGCGGCGGCGACCCAGCTGCCCGTCCGGTGCCAAGCCCACGCAGCAACCAAGGCCTCGACCGGCGTCAGCATTTGCCAAAGGTCTCTCCTCCCCGCGGCGCGTATCTGCTGCTCAGCGGACAGAAGCATGACGCGTTCTTCGACGTAGAAGGCGAGCATTCGTCGAGCCTCAGAGTCCCCCGGCAACTTCTCCAGCAGGTCGAGGTCGCGTGCGATGCCATCCCGGAGGTCTCGGCGGTCCTTGCGCGCCGCGAGGTAGGCGGCAGCGATCGTCGCGAGACCGGCGATCAGCGCCACGCTGAGAGGGACGACCCACTTCTCCATGGGGCAAGTATCTACGGTTGGGGCGCCAACCTTGGCTAAGCATGGCCGCAACACCTGACGGGGAGAATGCCTGCGCGCGCCCTCTGGGTCGTCGCCTCTGATGGGCATAATGTCTCCAGTACGTGCGTTAGACTGTAACGAGATCGGTGACATCCAGTTGGAAGTGCAGTACGAACACAAGAAGCTTAAGAAGCTGTGCACAGACGAGCGGGAAATGAAGAAGAAGCGCTCTGACATCGCGGGGAAGCTGCGGCTGCGGATCAAAGCGCTGGAGACAGCGAAGTCTGTTGGCGAGCTGTCCACTCACGACCCGCTGGGGGAATGGCACCAGCTCAGCGCTGACCGGGACGGTCAGTGGGCGGGAAAGCTCAGCGGCAACTACCGCCTTGTGATTCGTCCACACGACGCAACTGAGCCGTGGAACTCGGTGACCGTAACCGTGATCGAAATCGACGACTACCACTGAGAGGAGAAGCCATGACTGCGACCAACTACGCCGTTGCTCCAGGTGAATACCTGGAGGAGTGGATAAACGAGCACGGCTTGTCTCAGCAGCGCGTCGCCGAGCAGCTGGGGTGTAGCCGCAAGCAGGTCAACGAGATCGTCAACGGGCGCGCACCGATCACTAGCGATACCGCGGTTCGCTTGGAGCGCGTCGTCGGCATCCCGGCCGACTCATGGCTCCGCTACGAAGCCGCATATCGCGCTGACCTTGCACGGATCGCCGATGAAGAGAACCTAGCGGCGCACGCAGACGAGATCGATCCGGGCGCAGTGACCTACCTTCGAAGTTTGGGCGCGACTAAGGCGACACGGAAGTCACCTGGGTCTCTGGTATCGGATTTCCTGGCCTTCCACCGCTGCGGTACTTGGGATGCCTACATTCATCTGCATGAGACCGCATCCACGGGCGACTATGCGCTCGCCGCTCTGAAGGAGTCCGGCGACGCCAAGATCGACGCGACGGTGCTATCGACGTGGTTACGCGCAGCAGAGCTCGCCGAGCCGTTTGAACGTGGGCGGCGCTACGTCTACGACCCAGACCGGCTGAGAAAGGCGCTTCCACAGCTGCGAGCTCGAGCAGCCGAACCCGGCGCCACGATGCTTCGCGACATCGCGAACATGCTTGCCGATGTCGGAGTCGTCTTCATGGTGGTCGACCCGCCCAAGAAGTTCCCGCTGCATGGCATGACGCGTTGGATCGACAAGCGAGTACCTGTGATTCAACAGACCGGGCGGTGGGGCAAAGATGGCTTCGTCATCTGGGCGTTGTTTCACGAACTCGGCCACGTGCTGAACGACCCCCGCGGAGAGATGCATCTGGAGTACAAGACGGAGAAGAAACGCAACAGCGAAGCGGAGAAATCCGCCAACAAGTTCGCGATGGACGTCTTGTTCGGCGAGACCGGGATCAAGCCGTTCGAGGGACTGACGCGCGATCGCGACATCGAGACCGTTGCGAGACAGCTAGGTGTCTCGCCAGGTGTGGCCGTTCACCAGATGCACCGACGCAGACTGCTCGATTACCGGTTCGGGAACAAACTCTGTGTCGACCTCGCTGGAACCTTCACGGCATAGATAGCGGCTTGGTGCATCGTCACCCGGGACCACGCGGGAATTCGCCCGCAAACTTGGGATGATGCGGCTGTGACTGTTGTCCTCTCGGGCCACGGTTTTGGATACGAATGAATCCACCGAAAAGCACCACCAGCACCGACGCCAACGGGCTGCGGTGGAAGCAGACCCTCGACGGCAAAATCGAGCGGGTGCTATCCACCACCGCGGTGCCCGCACCCCGCACAGCTGACAGCGTGCAACCCTATTCGCAGATTCAGACCATTACCCCGGAGGAAGCCAAAGCCCATCGATTTGGTGGGCCAGACGTTCCCGATTTCGGCGACGAGGAGAGTGGCGATTCTGCTGAGACTGAAACGGCAGCAAGGAACATCGTCAACGACTGGACTCCCGTCAAACGCATCGGCGCCCCGATCGTCGAGCCGCACCACTCCGATCCGAAATTGCTGGCGATCGAAATCGGCTACGCTCCGGACGCGCCCCAACCTTGGTACCAGTACTTCAGGGACGGGCTCCGCGCAGCCGGCATCCGCTCGAACCAGAGTCATTCGCAGGGTCCGTACCAGTCCTCGACCTTCGAAGCTGCGAGATCTGCTCTGCCGCTCGTCATCGAGGGGTTCGATGCAGCCGTCAAGTCCGCGAACGAGCGATTCGAGACGGAGCACTTAGTACGGCTCCGTGAGCGTTTAGCCAAGCTGGATGCGGCGCTGGATGCTGCGAATGCACGGCAGGGCGAGCTCGATAATCTGGCCGAGCACTTCAGAGAACCCGGTCGGTTGCCATGGGATCAGCGCGACTTAACCCACCCGGGCGATGACGACAACCACGAGTAGCCCGTTTGAGGTGTTCGACCTGCGGGGAACTGGGTGTCGCGAGAAGATTTTCAACCGGTCCATCCCTCGCCAACCTCGCGGCTCTTGCCGCGAAACTACTACGCCGTTGTGAAGGTGTTTCCGAACTTCGTCCGTCGATAGCCGACGGATCTTACTGGCGCAGGGGTCGTATTCATTCGGAGTGAATACGCCTTCACGCTGGTCGGCATGTAGCGCCGGGCATTGCCCTGTTCGCTTCTCACCGATCCTGGACCAGCACGTGAGGTGCGTCCTTCATGCCTCCTGCGTTGGTCTGACCACGTCGCGGGGCTGTTGCTTTAGTGGGCCACCAGCTGGCTTCGCGTAGGAGTGTGGCGATGGCGGGCACGGTGAGGGTGCGCACGAGGAAGGTGTCGAGCAGCAGTCCGAAGCCGATGATGAGGCCGGCTTGGACCATGATGGCGACTGAGCCGACCATGAGGCCGAACATGCTGGCGGCGAATATAACCCCGGCGGAGGTGATGACGGCTCCGGTGTTTGCCACGGTGCGCAGGACGCCGACGCGGATGTTGGTCCCGGATTCTTCGCGGAGCCGTGAGACGAGCAGCATGTTGTAGTCGGCGCCGACGGCGACGAGGATGATGAACGCCAGCAGCGGTACGGGCCAGGCGATCTCTTGGCCCAGTACCCATTGGAAGACCACAACGCCGATGCCGAGCGAGGCGAGGTAGTTGAGCAGAACCGTGCCTAACAGGTAGATCGGTGCCAGGAGAGCGCGCAGTAGCAGGACCAGGATGACGCCGACGATAATCGTGGTGGCGATGGCCAATTGTGCGAAATCCGCCCACAGGAATCGTTGGATATCGGAGTTCACAGCGGGGAAGCCGGCGACGGACACGGTCGCGTCGGCGAGTGACGTGTTGGGTCGTGCGGTGTTGGCAATGTCGGTGATGTGGTTGGCGAGGTCCATGGCTTCGACGCTGTAGGGGTCGTTGCTGGTTTCGATCATGAAGCGCGCGGTCTTGCCGTCAGATGAGAGGAACTGTTTGGCGACGTCGGTGAACTGTCGGTTTTCGAATGCGTTGGCGGGCAGGTAGAACCCGCTTGAGGAGTCGGAGTCAGCCGCTGCGCGCGAAGAGTTCTGTAGTTGGGTGGCGATCTGGCTCATGCCGGACAGCATTTCGATGTTGCTGTCGGCGAGGGTGCGGACGCCGGTGGCGAGTGCTTGGGCGCCGGAGGCGAGCTGCCCGATTCCGTCCTGCAGTCGGCGGAGGTTGGTGGCCAGGTCGGCGGGGTTGCCGAGGGCTCCGAATGCCTTGTCCAGTGAGGCGACCGCGTTTTGGACATTCGCGAGGGTGCCACCGACGGTGGCGTTGGTGGCGGGGTCGTAGCGGTCGCCGAGGTCGGCGATCTGGTTGAAGAATCCGCTGTCGCGCAAGGTAACCAGGATCTTCACCTGGTCGCGGATTTGGGCGCATTGTGGGGTGGTGGCACACCACGGTGAGGTGTTGAGGGCGCCGACGAGCGGGTCGAGCAGTGTGATCGCGTTTTGCGCTTGGTCGGCCAGTGGTCGTAGTCCTGGGCCGGATTGGATGGCTTGATCGACGGCGGGGGCTGCGGCGGAAAGTTGCTGCAGTAGAGGGCGGAACTGGTTGACTTGGCTTCCCGCGGATTGGGCTTGGGTGAGGATGCCGGCCAGTGGCGTGAGGGCGGTGCGCACGGTGCTGTCGAGCTGGGCAAGGCCGTCGGCGAGTTGATCGGCGCCATTGGTGAGTTTGGTGAGGTCGTCTCTGCGTGAGTTGCCCTCGGCGACCGCGCCGGCCATTTTGTCGCCGATCTGGCCGTTCTGCCAGGCCAGCTCTGCTTGGTCGAGGCGCTCTCCGGTGGGGCGGGTGACTCCGGAAACTTTGGTGACGCCGGGGATCTGGGAGACGCGGGAGGCCATCTCGTCGAGATCGGCCAGTCCTTTCCCGGTCCGCATGTCGGTGGGGTTTTCCACGACGAGGAACTCGGTGATGACGACGTCTTTGCGGAAGTGGCGGTCGAGAAGTTGGTAGCCCTGGTTGCTGGCTGTGGTGTCTGGTTGTCCCTTGCGGTCGTCGTAGCTGATTTTGATGGTTGTGGCGGCTGCCGATAGGGCGAGCAGGATGACCAGGCTGACGATGAGTAGTGGCACGGGACGGCGGACCACGGCGACGGCGACGCTGTTCCAGTAGCGGCGGGTGCGATCGGGTTTGGGTTCACCGATGCCGCGTTTGGCGGCTAGCGACAGCACGGGTGGCAGCAGGGTGACGGTGGCCAGAAATCCGAACAGCACGGCGATGGCACATGCGGGGCCCAGGGCGGCGAAGACGCTGAGCCGCGCGAAGACCATGGCCAGGAACGCGAGTGCGACGGTGGCGGCGGAGGCGAGGATGACGCGCCCGATGCTGGCGGTGGCGTGGATGATGGCCTGATCGGCGGGTACTTCGGCGCGGCGCTGCTCGTGGTAACGGCTGATCAGAAATACCGTGTAGTCGGTTCCGGCGCCGAGCAGAATCGCCGTCATGAAGGCGACGGTGAACTGGGAGACCGGCATGCCCAACTCGCCGAGGACAGACAGCACACCGCGCCCGACTGCCAGGCTCAACCCGATTACCAGGAGCGGCAACAGCGCGGTGAAAACCGACCGGTAGACGATCAGCAGGATCAGCGCGATCATGCCTGCGGTAGCGATAGAGATCAGCAGCAGGTCGTGCTCGGCGGAGGCGATCATGTCGCTGAAGGTCGCCGGTGGTCCCGTCACTTGGACGGTCGTGGTCGAGCCGGCGAACACCTCCGCTGCGATGTCGCGCACTGCGTTCACGGATTCTGAGGCCGTGGGGTCTCCGAGGGTGCCGGTGACACCGACGGGCAGGTACCAGGCTTTGCGGTCGGCGCTGACTGCCTGGGCTTCGGTAATCGGATCGGACAGTAGGTCCTGCACCAGCAGGACGTGGTTGCCTTCGGCCTGCAACCGGCGCACGAGTTCGCTGTAGCCCTGCCGGGCAGTCGGAGTCAAGCCATTGGGGTCTTCCATGGCGACGAACACCACGGTTTTCGAGCCTTCTTCGCCGAAAGCGGCGCTCATGCGGTCAACCGTCTGCAAGGACGGCGCATCGCGAGGAATGAGGTCCACCGACTGTTGGCGCACCACGGTTTCCAGCTGGGGGAACAGCAGCGCAAGGACCACCGCGGCGCCTAGCCATGCCCCGATGACCAGCGCTTTGTGCCGGAGGGTGAATCGGGCTAGCGCTGCCAACCGTTCGCTGTACTCGCGGGTGTCGGCCGGGTCGGGGGAGGATCCGTTGGCCCGCCGGCCACGGCGCGTGGCCTGGCTTGGGGAATCTGCAGTGCCGTCGGCCACTGGACCTCCACTGGTAGCGAATCGTATCGATACTGTCGGTATCGCTACGCTACCGCATGTAGTGCAAGTTGGTGCGGCCGCTATTCAGTCGGGCCCCGGCCGCCGGTCACAGTCGGCAGAGGAATCGTCGAAACTCAGTTGGCTTCTATAGCCAGGCCGACGTTGTTCAGTCGACGACACTGGCCTTGGCTGCCGTTCAGGGTCTTGCTGTTGCTGGCCCAGGCGTTGGCATCGAGGCACGCACGGCCACATCGTGTAGCGGGCCGCGGGCCGCTACCTGTGGGGTCGGGCTTCGGTCGTGGCCGACTGGCCCGTGTTCTGCAGCAGCACGTAATTGCCGAGGCTGCCCAGGAAACCTGCGCAGTGCTGAACGAGTTCATCGGTGGTGAACTCCAGTTCTCCGTCGAGTCGGCGGCGCAAGACTTCGAATAGCCCTCCCACGCCCAAGGTCGAAGCCAAATGGGCAACCCCCACGGCGGAGTCGGCGATGTCGAGGTGGAGTCTGGCCTCGCGCAAGACGAGGTCGGTGAAACCGGCCATCAGTTCGCTGCGTAGCTCCCGGAGCAGCGGCTCGGTTGCAGATTCCACGAACAGGATCCGACCCAGCCGAGGGTCGTCGTCGATCATGCTGACCAGCCTGCGGATCGGCGCGTACGCCAGCACCTCCGGTGGCTCACCGGCATCGGGGATCGCGTCGACTATCACCTCCTGGAAGGTGGCATAGAGCTGCTGGTAGACAGCTCGCAGGAGTGCGTCTCGGCCGGAGAAGTGCTGGTAGAAGTAGCGTGACGTGACACCCGATTCAGCGCAGATGGCAGTCACAGTGGCGGCGGCAACGCCGCGCGTGCCGATCAACTCCGTTGCGGCCTCGATGAGACGGGTGCGCCGGTTCCGGTGACGCTCCTCGGCGGACATCCCGCTATACACCCGCGCCGAAACCACATGGATAGCTTGCCATCTAATTCTGACAAGGCTTAGAGTCAGATTGCCAGCGTGCCCTTGACGAACGGGAGAACAACATGAGCGACGATTCGTCCACACGGCCCACCACGCGGGTCGTCCCGAAGCCCCGCCGTGTTCGATTCGACATGCCTGCCGGGTCCAGACGGCAGCACTTCGTCGATGGCGACTTGGTGATGAGCCATTTTGTGTCCACCTTGTCGGCCACGTTCCCCGAAGGCGAAGACTTCTTCATCCGGTCAGTCCGCGAGTACTGGGAACACGTCAGCGACGCCGACCTCAGGGAGGCGGTCAAGGGATTCATTGCACAAGAGGCCACCCACCGACACCAGCATCGGCTGCTCAACGATCGGCTCCAAGCGATGGGCTATCCCACCGAGGGTATCGATCGGCATATCAAGAAGTTGGTTGGCCGACTCGAGAAGCGTTTTTCTCCCACGATGCGCCTGGCTGTGACGGCCGCCCTCGAGCACTACACGGCGACATTCGCCGAGATCATTCTCACCAGCGACGAAGCTCAAGAATTGATCGGCGACACCGAAGTGCGGCCTATTCTGCTCTGGCACGCACTGGAAGAGTGCGAGCACAAGGCCGTCGCTTTCGATGTGTACGAGACGGTCGGTGGAAGCGAACGCACCAGGGTCTGGGGGATGCGGATCGCCAGTCTCCTCTTGTTCAGCGAGTTGGTCATCCAGACCACCCGCTCTCTGGCCGGTGACCGTGCCGCCTACAACCCGGTGCGGTTGCTGCGCAGCCTTCGAGCCTTCCGTCATAACCCGCTATTCAGCTCAGCAGCAATTGAGCGCTTTCGTTCCTACACCCGCGCCGGATTTCATCCCGACGACTGGGACAGCGCAGAAATCCTCGAACGCTGGACCAAGGAACTCTTCGACGCCGATGGTGGCCAACAAGCGCGAAGTAACGTCTAGCTCGACCAGAGCCCGTCGCGGTCAGAGTCGGCCTTCAGCGAAGAACAATTCACGGGCTTCGCTCCGCGCGCAGTGAAGTCAAGCCCAGTTCTTGCTACTGGCCTCTCGCTGGTGCTCGATCACGTTGCGACCTACAGGAAGCTCCGGCCGAGGAACTCGGTGACGGCGGCGCCGAAGGCGTCGTTGTCGTCGCCGGCGATCATGTGTCCGGTGCCGAATACGTCGACGGTCTCGGCGTGGGGAACCAGTTGCTTGAACTCGTCGACGGTGGCTTGGGAGACCACGTCGGACAACAGGCCCCTTACGAGAAGTGTTGGGGCGCTGACCCGTCGGGCTCCGTCGATCAGCAGGTGGCTGATTGCGTCGAATTGCTCCGTTCCCGTGGTCGATTCGTCGCGGATGAAGTCGAAGTTGGAGTGAATGAATGCCGGGTCCCACCGCCAGATCCAGCGGCCGTCGTGACGCTGCCGCAGCACCTTGCGCAGGCCGTCGACGTTGGCCGGGCGCGAGCGATGGGGGTTGTACGCGGCGATCACCTCGGCGGCGTCGGAGAGGGTGCCAAAGCCATCGGGATGTGCGGCCATGAACGTCACCACGCGACGAGCGCCCTGGAATTCAAGCCGCGGGGTGACGTCGACCAGGACGACCGCCGCCCACGACGCCCCGGACGTCAACAGATGCGTGCCGAGCACGGTCATGCCCCCAAGGGATGCACCTACGACGGCAGGGGCGGTATCGGCGCTGAAGTGCTCACGCACGGTGAGGAGATCGGTCGCGAGTCGCTCGAGGTCGTACCTGCCGGCTGGGTCCCAGTCGCTGTCGCCGTGACCGCGGGTGTCGTAGGCGACGACTGTGTATCCGCATGCGTGGAGGCGACGCGCTGAAGCGCTCCACGCGTGCCGGTTCTGGCCGCCGCCGTGCAGGAGCAGCACGACGGGACGGGCGTCCCCGTGGTCGTAGCAGTCGGCGGCCAGGGTGATCCCGTCCTGGGTTCGGACCCGATGCTGCACGGCGGAGGTCATGACACCTCCCTGGCGAGATCGGAGTCCGCCCGAAGCGTGCGACCGGCTACAAGCACCTTCATTGTGCGTTGCCCGCGGCGTTCACGATCGTGACCGTGCCCTGGGCTACGCAGACGGCTTTGTCTCCGTTGCTGATGTCGATGCGCGCTACTCCACTGCGCTTGCCCAGTGACACGATGTCGGTGACGGCGACACACACCCCGCTGGACACGGGTCGCAGCAGGTTCAGCTTGAATTCGGTGGTGGCGACCCATGATCCGGCCGGAATGACGGGGTAGAACACGACTCCGAGACAGTGGTCGACCATCGCCGATAGACATCCGCCGTGCAGGGTACCGAAGGGTGTGAGCAGTTCGGCGCGGGTTTCCATCTCTGCCACCAGCCGACCGGCGGCGAGTTCGGTGTGCCGAAAGCTCAGGAACGTCGACAGTCCACCCGCCGTGTTCGCCGATCTGAGCAGCTGGTCGGCGATCTGCTCATCGAAGTGCGCGAATGTCACTGCCACCACCAAGCCCCTTTCTCCTGTCCGGTCATGGGTTCGATCACCGTTCGAGCCTGCGAATCGTTTGAGCATGTCGCCGAATGCGCCGAATCCGCCGACGTCGCCGTGCGCGGCGGAGGGCTCGACCTCGACGGCGATGGACCTGGCCGTCGCGGTGAAGCACACGACGCGTCGTCGAAAAGGGGCACGGGCTAGACCGGTGTGGTCCAAGTGATGGGCAGCGATGTGTAGCCGCGGATCGGCCCGGACCGCAGCCGCCGCGCCGATTCAAGATCGACCTCCCAGTCAGGCACCCTGTCCAACAACGCATCCAGAGCGATGCGGGCCTCCATCCGCGCCAGCGCCGCACCCAGACAGAAGTGAATGCCGCGACCGAAGGCGACCTGGTGCTCACTGGTGCGCTCGATGTCGAACACGTCCGGATCGGGGAAGGCACGCTCGTCGCGGTTGGCCGACCCGAACAACAGCAGCACCTTCTCACCTTGACGCATCGTCGTCTCGTGCAGGGTGACGTCGCAGGTCAGGGTTCGTGAAAGTCCCTGTGCAGGTGAGTCGTAACGCAGCAACTCCTCGACCGCAGGCCCCAACAGTGTTCGATCGGCGGCCAGGCGTCGGCGGGTTTGCCGATGCTGGGCCAGCACGACCGCGGAGTTCCCCAGCAGATTGGTGGTGGTCTCGTAGCCCGCGACGAGCAGCAGCGCGCAGAAGCCGAGGACTTCCTCGTCGGTCAGTCCGATCCCGTCGACTGTGGCGTTGGCCAACGCCGACATCAGGTCCTCGCGGGGGTTCTTGCGGCGGTCGGCGAGAAAGTCGGTGAAGTAGGCGTAGATCGCGGCGGCGGCGGTCAGTGCGTCGGTGGTTTGTCCGTGGTTGACGTCGACCTGGACCAGTTGGCTCGACCACACTCGGAACTGATCACGATCCGTGGCGGGAACGCCGAGCAGATCAGCGATCACCGCGGCAGGCAAGATCGCGGCGAAGTCGGTCACGAAGTCCGCTGACCCCGACCCCTCGTCGAGCCGCTCGAACAACTCCGCGGCCATCTGTGTGATGGCGCCCTGCAGCCCGGCCACCCGCCGGGGAGTGAACGCCCGGCTCACCAGGGCACGCAACTGGTCGTGGCGCGGAGGGTCCATCACGATCATCATCGGCAGGAACGAGCCGATGAAGTCCGATCCCGGCGGGGTGGGGAAGATGCCGTCCACCGAGGAGTACGTGCCGTGATCCAGTGCTGCGGCCTGGACGTCGGCGTGCCGGCTCAACACCCAGGTATGGGATTCCTCGGCGCGGTACACCGGAGCCGCGTCACGCAATAACCGATACGTCGGATAGGGGTCGTTGAGGATCGTGGCGTCGAACGGGTCGTAACGAATCTGCACCGAGACCACAAGACCTCCTACCATCAAAGTAACGACGGTTTAGACTGGCAGTCTAAACCGGCCGAACGGGACAGGTGGGGCAATGCGCAAGATTCCACGTCAGATCTCTGACCGGCTTCCCGCCGCGGCGGACTTGTTCGCCGAGAAGGGGCTCAACGACTCCAAGATCGAAGACGTCGCCGCGGTGACCGGTGTGCCGAAAGCGACGCTGTACTACTACTTCGCCGGCAAAGAGGACATCCTTGCCTTCCTGCTCGAAGACCTCCTCAAGGACATCTCCGATGCCGTGACCACGATCGTGAACACCGACGGCACCGGTGCCGAACGCCTCGAACTCGTCATCCGCGCACAACTGCGGGCAATGGCGCAGCGGCCAGCGGTATGCCGTGCACTCATCGGCGAACTGGGACGAGCGGCCCGCATGCCGGCCATCGCCGAGATGATCAATACCGCCTACCAACAACCCGTCGAAACTCTGCTCGTCGAAGGGGCCCGCGACGGATCCCTCGTCGCTCAGCCCGATGCACGATCGACGTCCATTGCGCTGTTCGGCGCGGTCACCATCAATGCACTCATGTACCTGGTCACCGGTAACCACCTCGACGAGACGGTGGTCGCCGGCACCCTCAGCGCCGTCATGTTCGACGGCCTGCGCCCGCGCACAGGAGACCAGTCATGAGCACCTACGGCCTGTCGGTTCTCGGCGCGGATTTGAAGTCACTGGCCCAGACCGCCCAGGCCGCCGATGCGGCCGGGTTCGACGCCGTATGGGCCTCGGTAGTTCTACTCCCGGTCCGGATCGATCTCCATGGCCGCGATGGCCAACAGCACACAGAACTGCCGGATCGGTTCCTCCATTCTCTACGCCGTCGGCCGAAGCCCCCTGGTGCTGGCCACCGAGGCACGCGATCTCGACGAACTCTCCAACCGACGACTGGTACTCGGCATCGGCAACGGCACCAAACGGATGATGAGCGACTGGCACGGCGTGCCCGACACCTCCGCACCCGCCCTGCGGATGGAAGAACTGGTGATGCTGCTGCGCCGGATATGGAACCTGCATGAAGGCCCGATCCATCACGAGGGCCGTTTCTACAGAATGAATCTCACCCCGACCGGCGACGTGGGACCCTCCAGCCGGCCGATCCCGATCGTCACTGCCGGTGTCCGGCCCCGGATGTGCGAGGCGGCCGGGCGGGTGGCCGACGGCCTGGCCGGACATCCCCTGTTCACCACCACCTACGTCGAGGAGATCGTCCGGCCCGCTATCGCCCGGGGTGCCGCGCACACCGGCCGCGACCCCAATGACGTGGAAATCATTTCCATGGTGATGTGCGCCATCCACGACGACGCCGAGGTTGCCAGGCGCGAACTGGCGCAGCAGATTGCGTTCTACTCCTCGGTCAAATCCTACGAGACGGTACTCGATGTGAACGGATTCGCCAGCGAAGGCCGAACCATCCGGGAAGCATTCGCCCAGCGCGATTTCCCGGCGATGTTCGCCGCGGTGTCCGACGAGATGATCGACACCATGGGCGTCGCCGGGACGGCACACGAAGTCCGTGAACAACTGAGACGCTACGACGGCGTCCTCGACCACATCATGCTGTATTCACCGTCGGTCGGCATCGCTGCGGAACGCGTGCAGCAAAACGTCGACAGCATCATCGGGGAATGCTCGCCCGCCTCGATGTCGCGAGGGCGGTCCGGTCCACGTTCAACCTGATCCACGCATTGCCGCCCACGTCGACCCGTCGCCGCGTCCGCGGCCGCATCAGTGGCTCTGCCGCGCCGACCCCGCCGATGATTGCGTGGCGCTGTTGACGATGTTGACGATGTTGGCGTCGTCGGTGTCGGGGAGGTCATGGCGGACCACGCGAACCCGTCCTTGAGGTAGGCAGGCCATGTAGCCGTGGCGCATGCCGTAGAGTTCCCACGCTGTCTGTTCAGTGTCGGGATCGACATCGATGCGATGTCCGCGCGAGAAGCTCAGGTGTAGTCCTCCATCGTCGCTAGAACAGGCCTGGGTGCACACTGCGCCGGCGAGGTTCAGCAGTGGGCGTTCGTGGGTCGCGATCCTGAGGGGGTCAATGCGCACCGCCTCGATGGGGTAGGTGTCGACGGCCGGAAGGGTCAATAGCAGGGGGCAGGAGATGACGATTTCGTTGTAGTCATCGAAATCCAGAACCAGGCCGCCATGCAGCGAGAGGCGTTGTACGACAAGGTTTTCGATCCATTGGGTGTACATGGCAGTCTCTTTTCGACGCATCGTTGAGCCGTATCCCCAAAGAGTACGCTAAGTAGCGCTGCGATACCAGTAGTATCGTTATCGGTTGGCGGTGGGCCGAGCGGCGTTGGTCACGACGCGCCTGGTGGCTCGGTCAATGCGGTCGCGGGTGTCGGCGGCTGTCGCGCGGTCGCCGCTGAAGGCCACGAGGTTGGCCAACCAGATGTCGGAGATGACCCCAGCGACGTGCAGATCGGCGGGGGTGGGTTCGCCGCCCCTGAGCGTGCGGGCTAGCAGGATCTGGATCTCATCGGCCGCGCGGTCGAGTTCCGCGGCGGCGCGGGTGTCTGCGACGGCGAAGGCCCGTGTCATGGCCGTCGTCAGCCATGGGTCGCGCTGCCAGCGGTCATGCAGATGTGCGGTGAGCCGTTCGAGCCGTTCCAGCGGTGTGCCCTCACCACCCGCCCAGTCGCCGGCCGAGTCGAGTCGACGGAACTCGCGCGTCAGCGCTGCTACCAGCAAGTGGGTTTTCGCCGGGAAATAGCGGTAAAGCGTGCCGACGGCGATGCCGACCCGCTCGGCAACCGTCCGCATCTGAACCGCCTCGTAACCACCCGCCGCGGCCACGGCCAAAGCTGCATCCAGAATCGTTTCCCGGCGCCGTGCGGAGGCGCGTGAACGCGACGCGTTAGCGGCCCGCTTCTCTGTAGCGACCGAGTTCGCTTCCGAAGGCAGGGTTTTCCCGCGGCTGCGCGCCTGAGGGAAAGTCATGACGGCCCCGGGTCCAGACCGCCGCGGCGCGAGAACTGCTCCAGAAGATCGCCGAAAGCGCTGACATCGCCGTGTGCGGCGAAGTGCTCAGGGCTGACGACAATGAACACTGCACTGGCGGTGAAGCGGGCGATCCCGCCCTCACCCGTGCCTGTCGCCGTGACATGCAGCGCCCGCCCTTCACGAGAGACGATGTGGGCAGTAATCCGGTGGGTCTGATGCAGCGGCACCGGCCGCAAATATTCGACCGTCAGGGTGCGGGTCACCGCCGGGGTGCCGGCGATCCACAACGTGAAGCCCAGGACGTCATCACAGGCGGCGGCCACTGCCCCGCCATGAGCCAGGCCCGGGGCCCCCATATGGCGCTCGTCGAACGTCACATCGGTGTACACCGCGTCGCCGCTGCGATGCACCACCAACCGCAGTCCGTGGGGGTTGTCCGGGCCGCAACCCATGCAGGTCGTGGTGTGCGAGGGTAGCCGCTCCGGCGGCAACACGCTTTCGGGCACCATCACCCTCCAATACGAGCGGTTTCGCTGCGCTACCGTTAGTACCACACTGCTAGACTGCAGTGACAGCATCGCGTGAAGATCGGCCGCCGAGGTGAAAGAGTGAGCGACAGCCAGTCAGTGCCAGTCCCTGACGACGACGTGGACCCTCGGCGCATCCGGTCACGCACCCGGCTGCTGGATGCTGCTGCAACGCTACTGAGCACCGGTGGGGTGGAAGCAGTCACTATCGATGCCGTCACCAAAGCATCCAAAGTGGCCCGAACCACGCTGTACCGCCACTTCCACAGTTCGTCGCATTTACTCGCAGCCACGTTCGAACGCCTACTTCCACAAGTGACCACTCCGGCACCGACCAGCGGACCCCTCCGTGAGCAGCTGATCGAACTGCTCAGCCGCCAAGCCGCCCTTTTCAACGACGCACCGCTGCATGTCACGACACTCGCGTGGCTCTCATTGGGGCCCACCGGCTCCAATAACGATGCTGATGACCGCCACACATCGGGCGCGTTACGGGCTCGAGTCGTTGACCAGTACCGTGAACCGTTTGACGCCATACTCACCAGCCCGAGAGCACAAGCCGAACTTGACGGCTTCGACCGGGAACTGGCGCTCTGCCAACTCGTCGGACCACTCGCCTTCGCCCGAATGACTGGGATTCGCACCATCACCCACAATGACTGCGCGAACATCGTCGATGACTTTCTCGCCGCACACCGCAAGACCGACAGCGACGCCAAAGAGTCGAAGATCTCAACCAAGCAGACGGGCCGCCCCGCGCGTCTAGCTCGGTAGGCACAACGAAATCACAACGTCCAGCCGGCTGGTATTCGGGCTCTTTTCGCCTTCTCGCAAATCGCGTCGGCGATGGCATCGAAGGGCCGTTCGGCGCCGTCATCGGCGAGGCCGTGTGCGCAGATTCCATGGGCATCCGCGTGACGATTCGTGCCGGCAAAGTGAGTGCACCACCCCAGTGTTCGGACCGCCGTTTCCCGCGTTGAGAACTCTTCCCCCTACGTCCGTGAGGTGTCTCGCAGGCAACTCCTCCCATCCGCGGTCTCGCACTGCTTGGGGCGCGGGGTGTCCGCGCCGAGGATCTTTACCCGAATATCGTCCGTCGTTGAATGATCGTGCTGGCCCCGGAGTGCAAGAGGTGTGTGCCTGTCTGGCCGTTGCCGCTTGGCCGTGCGTGAAGGCGGCAACACGCCCTCGGAAACGGCACGTCGGGATCACGTGCGGTTGAGTAGCCCTCGGGGAGCCTGTCGTTGGCTCGCTTTACTTTGGGCGAATATGGCTGTGGTGGTGGCCGCCGACAGGAGCGGGGTCCTATCGTTCGGCCGTGGATAGAAAAACGCGTACCGACAATGCCGACGCCGAACGGGAGTTGGCCAATATGGCCGATGGCGTGATCCTCACACGTGCACTGGCTGGCGTTGCCGAGGTGCAAGTGTGGAAGCTCGAGACTCTCTCGGCGGCTGGCGATGACATCGATGACCATGAGCGCGTTGAGGCTTCGGCGGAACTCACCATGTCTCTGTGCACGTACAGCAAGCAGGTGAAGCAGATGGTTGATTCCGGACAATCGTTGGCCGACATCGCCCACCTAACGGGCCTGGAAGTCGATGAGCTTCGGCTGGCTGTGTCGTACGCGCCTTGACCGGTGGCTACATAGGCCTCGGGGCTGTGCCTGTTGGCGAACGCACACGAATCTGGGTTGTAGGCGAATGTGGCTGTGGTGGTGGACTATTTCGTCCGTCGGTTCGTAGGTTGCAGGCATGGGAGCGAACGAGAAGCTGAAGGCCCGGTATCGGGCGGTCGAACTGCAGCGCAAGAAGAATGCTTCGCGGGCTCGGCGGGATCGCGCCAATGCGTCTGATGCCGAGTCGATCCGTGCAATGCTGCACAGAGTCGGTGCTGTTGATTCATGGGAGCGCAAGCGTTTTGACCAGGCGGCGGAGAACATCCGTGCTGATGCCGTAAAGCGCAGGGCCGGTCACTTTCGTGGTCTGCAGGCGCTGGTCGGGCAGATGCGTGGTCGTGGTCTGACCTTCGCGCAGATCGCTGAGCTTGTCGGTGTCGATGTCCGTGAGATTCAGGCACAGCTGCGCCGGGCCGGGGGCGAGGGTGGACATGATTCGGCAATCTCCCCGGCAGCACGTTCGAGAGCTGCTGATGTCGTACCCGAAGGCGCTGCAGTCAACGATGATCCGATCTGTGATGGTGTTGAAAGAAATGAGAGCGAGGGCGGTGCCTACGATCCGACTCGGTGTGTCCGCTGCGATGCGGTGATGCTCGATGAGGACGCCACTCCTAGACGTGGCCGACGCCGGCTGTATTGCTCGGATACGTGTCGTCGGGACGCATCGGCGGCCCGTATCGCCGCACAGCGATACGGGGCGCCGATTCGCGTGATCGAAGTCCCGAAAGCCGCTGCATCGCAGAAGCAATCTGCGGGAACACCCGAGCCGCACCGGCCCGTCGCACCGGTGGATGCCGCCAACAGGGTCCTGGACGATGGCGAGGCTTTACGCGGGTTGCTTACTCGCTTGGCAGAGCAGGCTCGGCTCAAGAAACTTGATCGTGCCACGCTGACGGCTGCCCGTGACCTGTCCAATGCCGTTCATCCGCGCCGTAGTTGGTGAGAAGTCAGCTGATTCGGCGAGGGCCATTTCTATTGGGACGTCGTGCGGCGGGACTGCGCCCGGTCATGCTCGCGACGGTACGGCCAGCGGTGTGCGTAACCGTCTGAGCGAGGTCATCGGCTAGGTACTCGATGCTGGCCTCCAACTCGTAAACGGCGTCCTTTCGTGCTTTGGTGATCATCGTTGATGCGTACTCATGATGAGGCAAGTACCCGTTCTGCCGGCCGAAATCGTCGATCATGACGTCGATGGCGTCGTCGAACCGGGTGGCCAATCGTTGGGCTTCGGTGTCGGCGCGTTCCTCGATGAACTCATCGCGCTCGTCCGGGGTCCAGGATGGCGGGAACCGCAGATGCGTCCGGTATAGGTCGCGGATCGCCGCATCAAGCCGGCCGGAGAATACGATCTCGGGCCAATCGCTGACCGCGGCAGTGGCCAAGTTCTCCAGGTCGTCATCAAGGCTCATCGCAGCTGCTCCCTCTCGGCTGCTCCTGATACTGCCTGCAGGCACCGACAGCTCGTCGAATCTGGACCGCGGGGTGCCGTTATGCGGAGAGGTCGTCGCGGCGCTCGTCGGCGCTAGAAGTGGTCGGGTTCTCTCGGGCGGGCGCTGCGGGGGGACTGGGCCGTAGCAGCGAGGGACGCGAGGGCTGCGAGGCTTGATGGGCAGCCACATCTTTGTGTGGTGGATAGATGGTCCACAGCAGGACGTTGCGGTGGTTGCGGGCTCCGTCGTTCTCGATCGCCCATCCCAGGTTTCGCAGCGCCGGCGCGTGTCTACGGAGCAGGCTTGTCACATCGCGGCCGTTCTTGGGCCATTCCTTGGGGCGTCGCCAGTGATCGCCTGTCGGGGTGAAGAGGGCGAGCAGGTCGACACCGGACTGTCCGCGCAGCGGTTCTAATATGTGGTGGCGCAGCTGTTCGATGAAGAGATCGCCGGACAAGCTGTCCTCCGCGAGCTGATCTGCGCGGGACATGTAGCGGCGTAAGCCATGAGTCGACAAAAGTTCGTCGACGGCCGCCAGCACGCGACCAAAGTCCGCCATGCGTGGCGCATCATCGACCACGATGGTTTCGAGGCGTTGATGAACGGTGGCGGCCAGGTTGAGGAGCCCGCTTAAAATGCCTGGTAGAGCCGTGCGCCACTGTTGTCGCAGAGTGGCCTCAGACTGTCGCGTGTGGCGTTCGATGCGTCGCAGATCAACCATTGCCATGCGTTCGGCGAGGTCGGGACGTATTGCGCCGACGTCGATGCCGTTAACGATGATGCAGCGGCGGAACTTGATCACTGCGAGGTCCGAATCGGTGTAGAGCGCGCGTTTGACGTTGCCGTCGCCTGTCGCAGCTCGACACAGCGAGTCCGACAACCACGGTGGGATCGCGGACAAATTGTCCAGGGCCACTACCCAGGAACCGGAGGCAGCGGTCACCCACGAGTCGGCGTCGCGGGGCGCCTGGCGCACTTCAATAGAGGAGGGGTCGATGAGATCGACCAGCATGCGCGTCGTCGTGGTTTTGGCGCTGCCTTGCTCGGCGAACAGCGCCAACACAGGGTGCGGGACATCGCACTGGACGAGCGCAGCGATGAGCACTGCAAGCAACACGGGTTGGTCCTCGACGGCAACGTTAACGAAGTTCCATAGCTTGTTGACGTCACCGTTGGCGGGTGGGAGAGGCATCTCGGCGGTCAGCGCTGTCCGCAAGAACCGAACCGGACCTGAGTCGGCGACTGTCCATCGACCCTGGCCGATGCGGATGACCTTTCCGTCTTGTCGGCCGGTGTCGATGTAGCTCGTGCCGTGGTAGTCGGCGATGCGCAGGTGCAGTTTCTCCGGGGGCTGGTTGGCGGCCAAGCCTTCGAGGACCAGCGTGGCGTCGGTGAGGGCCTGGCCGCCGGCAACGGTCCCGGTGTCATTGAAGTACCGGGAGGCGAGCTCGGCGCGCAGGCCAGCTTTTCCTGCGCGCAGTAGTATCGCCAGATGGGGCCGGCTGCGTTCGGCGCCGAAGGGCTTGCCGTCTTCGGAAACTCCGAGGAGATAGCGTTCTTGGGCCATAGTGACCAGGCGTGCGGCGACGGATTTCTTGTCATTATCTGCGTTGCTGCTCATAGGCAATCAAGCCTGTGGTGCTTCCGCAGGCCGGCATGACGGGTTAGTCTCATGGGGAACTTCCGTTTTGGGTAATCGGGTGGTTCGAACGAAAGGCCTCGGCTAGACCCCGAGGTCTTTCTCATTCGTCGGCGTCACGCGGCGTCGCCGCCTCCGCGCCGGGTTGTGCTCTCCCGCTGGGAGATCCATCGCAGAACCTCATCGCGTCGATAAACGACCCGGCGGCCCAAGGTGAAGCTCGCTGGACCGATGTCCGAATGACGCCAGTACCTCAGCGTCCCAACCGGGACACCGGTCAGGTCCGAGACTTCCTTGGCTCCTAGCAATTCCATCAGATTCCTCCTGAATTACGGTTGGTTTGGCTGAGCCAACAGTGACTGCGGCTATGGCGCCGTGTCCACCACCACAGCCACATTGACCGAAAAGTATTTCCGGTCATGGTGCTTCGGATTGAGTTGGCCGAAGGTCGAAGAACGATGGATCGCAAAGCGGACGGATGACGCGGGTTACTGCGGTATGTTCGATTCGTGATCACCCGGAACGAGCGAGCGGGTATCGACGACCGCTGGCACAAGCGCGTCAAAGATCCGGACGGAACGATGCGCACCGAGAGATCCGCGGTGTACGGCAAGGTGTCGCGCTGGCGCGTCAGGTGGGTTGATGCCACCGGAGCCGAGCGCACCAAGAGCTTCCAGCGCAAGCCGGATGCACAGGCCTATCTGAACGGTCTCACTGCGGACGTTCAGCGCGGTGAGTATGTCGATCCCCGCAAGAGTGCCGAAACGTTCGGCACGGTCGCCGAGCAGTGGTTCACCACCAAACAGCATCGGAAGCCGAAAACCGTTGCAGGGTATCGCTCGTTGCTCGACACGGTGGTGTTGCCCAAGTGGGAAGACGTCCCGCTGAAACGGCTCGACTACGAGTCGTACTCGACCTGGCTGGGCGCTCTGTCTGTCGATGGTGGGCAACGAGGCGCGGGTCTGTCGGCAAGCCGGATCACCCAGGCGCACCAGCTCGTCGGCGCTGTCCTCAAATACGCGCAACGAACCGGCAAGGTCGCGAAGAACGTCGCTCTGGAGATAAAGCGGGATGAGGATCTTCCCGAACAAGCCGAGCGTGAGCGGCGGTATCTGAGTCATGCCGAGCTGTTGATGCTGGCCAAGGCTGCCGATCGGTTCGAGACGCTGACGCTGGTCCTCGGCTACTGCGGGCTGAGGTTCGGCGAAGCCGTAGCACTGAGGCGCCGGCATGTGGGTGACCGCGTGCTCACGGTGCGATCGTCCGCGACCGCGGTCACCGGTAAGGGCATCGTCGAGTCAACGACCAAGACGAAGCGGGATCGCCACGTGCCGGTACCCGAACCTGTGTGGAAGCGGCTTCACGCTGAATTGCCTACCGATCCGAATGCACTGGTGTTCCCGAGCCGCAAAGGCGGGTTCTTGCCGCTCGGCGAGTACCGGTGGGCGTTCGACAATGCGTGCGCCGAAGTCGGGATCGAGGGGCTGGTACCCCATGGCCTAAGGCACACCACGGCGTCGCTGGCGATCAGCGCAGGCGCTAACGTCAAGGTCGTGCAACGGCTACTTGGACACGCGACGGCGGCGATGACGCTCGACCGCTACGGTCACTTGCTCAACGATGATCTGAGCGGTGTCGCCGATGCGCTGGGCAAGGCCATCGACAGTACTGCGGTATCACTGCGGTACTCGGGACGTCAGAAAAAGGCCGAAACGGCCTGAAGTATGCTCTGAGCTGCAAAGCCCCCATAGCCCAATTGGCAGAGGCAGCGGACTTAAAATCCGCCAAGTGTGAGTTCGAGTCTCACTGGGGGCACACCATAGGTGCGCATCGCCTCGGGCCGCAGTTGCTTACCGGTCGGATAGGAAATCCTCCCCGTCGAGGGGCTAATTCTGGCCCAACGGCGATTACACGGACCCCGTGATCTCAGAAGAATTCCTCCCGTGAAGCGGCGCGACCGCGCCGCCAACTAACCACGAGGAGTAGAGAATGACAACACCCGCCGAACCGCGCGCGTCGCCCGAGCCATCGGCGCCGTTTGCATTGGCCTTTGTATTGCGCTCGCATCAGCCGCCGGCGCCAGCGCCGAGGAAAAGCAGACTGAGGCGGAAATCAAGGCTGGGTGCAAGGAAGCCGCTGGCCGGTACGAAACCAGTTCGGGCCCGAAGGGTCGGGTCTCGACGTGTTCGTACAAAACGATCGACGGTACGACCTGGATCGACGTGTACGTCGACGGCACTTACACAAACACCCTGAACGAAGCCAAGCCGGAAATTCCCACGCCGCCGCAAGTACCCAATTCGGACCTTGCACCGCCGCGGTTTGGTTAGTGGTGACCGGCGTCATTATCCCCGGAATTGCGTTACCGTATCCATTAGCTGTCGTACCGCCCACAAGACCAATTCCGGGCCGGAACCGTAATACCGCGCGGGTAACGGCGGAACTGCGTTACCGCTTCCATGTAGGTGCTGCATTGGCCGGTTGGTCCCCAGCGCGCCGGCTCGAGGCGTGCTGCCTAGGCACCCGAAGTGCGAAAACCATCCATCCTCGTGTGGCCGGGTGCAGCATCGCGTGCATGAGCGATGTGGATGTCTGTGTGGTGGGCGCGGGGTTCGCGGGACTGACTGCGGCGTTGCGACTGAAGCGGTCGGGACATTCCGTGGCGTTACTCGAGGCACGCGACCGGGTCGGTGGGCGCACGTTCACCGTCAGCGGTCCGGACGGTCTCTGGATCGATCGCGGCGGTGCGTGGATTGGACCCGGCCAGGACGCGATCCTTCGCTTGATGCGCGAATTCGACGTGCCCAGTTACAAGCAGTACGTCGACGGCAGGGCGATCATGGTCACAGGCGGCAAGCAGTACCGGTACAAGGGGACGATCCCGTTGACGATGAGTCCGTGGGTCGTCGCCAACATGGGTGCGGTCTTCGCGGAACTCGGCCACATGTCGAAATCGATTCCACTGGAAGCGCCGTGGACCGCGAAGAACGCCGACAAGTGGGACCGCATCACCCTCGCCGACTGGCTCGACCGTCACACCTTGTCCGAGCAGGCGCGGACGCTGCTCGAGGCGGCGATCGCGGGCTGCCACACGTCCGCGGGATCCGAGGTGTCGATGCTATTCGCGTTGTACCAGATGGCATCCGGCGGCGGCCCCGGTTTCCTGCTCGGCGTGGAGAACGGTGCTGAGGACGCCAGGCCCGTCGGCGGCATGGGTGCGATCTCTGGTCCGATGACGACCGAACTCGGTGATGCCGTGCACCTGAACCGGCCGGTGCGACGCATCGTCCAGGACGACGACGGCGTGACGGTGCACGCCAACGGCATCACGATACGAGCCCGCCGTGTGGTGGTCGCGGTCCCGATCGCGATTGCCGGCCAGATCCTGTACGAACCGATGCTTCCGGTCGACCGGTCGTTTCTGCACCAGCGGATGCCCAGCGGCGCGGTCATCAAGACCAACCTGGTCTACCGCACCCCGTTCTGGCGCGACGACGGACTCAGCGGCCAGTCGTTCGCGCCGGGTTCACCGGCCACGCTCACCATCGACGCCTCGACCGACCGGCCGCAACCCGGCGTGCTGTGCGTCATCGATGAGGGGCCGATGGCGCGGCGGCTGACGAAGCTGGGACCGGCCGACCGCCGCCGCGCCGTACTCGCGTCCGTCGCCGAGCGCCTCGGCGAAAAAGTCCGCACGCCAGTCGATTACGTGGAGCAGAACTGGACCGTCGAGCGCTACTCGGGTGGCGGGATGATGAGCCACGCGCCCACTGGTGTGCTCACCGAATTCGGTCCCGCGCTGCGGGAACCGTGCGGTCGCGTCCACTGGGCCGGCACCGAATCGTCAGCCGTGATGTGCGGATGGGTCGACGGCGCGGTGCGCTCAGGGGAGCGGGCTGCGGCGGAGGTGGTGGCGCAACTCGTGTAGGCGAACCCCGATCGCGCGTTTACCCGCCCGGACACGAGCGTCAGCGGAGTCGACCCTCAGCTGATGACGAGGGTGACGGTCGCGACCGCGCTGTCGACGATGCCGTCATTGACCTCGTAGGTGAAGGAATCCTGTCCGGTGAACCCCGTCTTCCTCCGCACCGAACCGGGATCGGTCTGTGCCACACCGGTGCGCGATGGAACTTTGCTCGTTACCATGCTGTGCGTGTGGGGGCGGTGCGCCAGTGGATGAGGAGTTCGGCCGCTATCGGCTGTCCGGGCTGATCGGCAAGGGCGGCATGGGCCAGGTCTATCGAGCCCACGACACCGAGATCGGCCGGGACGTCGCGATCAAGGTATTGCCCGCCGACCTCGTCGGGGAACCGGGCTATCGCGAACGCTTCCGCCGCGAGGCCTACACCGTCGCCCGTTTGAACGAGCCGCACATCATCCCGATCTACGACACCGGCGAGATCGACGGTCGGCTGTATCTGGTGATGCCGATCGTCGAGGGTGTCGACCTGCAGACCCTGCTCGCCCGCGATGAGGCGATGACCCCGGCCCTCGCGGTGAAGGTGATCGAACAGGTGGCCGCCGCGTTGGACGCCGCGCACGCCGCCGGACTGGTGCACCGTGACATCAAGCCGTCGAACGTGCTGATGACGTCCACCGAGTTCGCCTACCTGATCGATTTCGGAATTGCCCACGACACCAAGGAAACCCGGCTCACGCAGACCGGCTCCGTCATCGGCACCCTGGCCTACATGGCACCCGAGCGATTCACCACCGGCTCCGCCGACGCCCGCGCCGACGTCTACGCGCTCGCGTGCGTGCTTCACGAGTGCCTGACGGGGCAGTCGCCCTATCCGGGCAAGAGCATGGAGCAGGTGATGGCCGGGCACCTCACGATGGACCCGCCGCGCCCCGCGGCCCTCAAACCCGGTGTCCCGCCAGGCTTCGATCCGGTCATCGCCCGCGGTATGGCGAAAGACCCCGACCGGCGCTACCAGACCGCAACCGAACTGGCGGTCGCGGCACGGGTGGCGCTGAGCGCCAACGCCGGGCCCACCGCGACGACTCCGGCCCCCGCCGACCCGGCAGACGACGCGACATTCGTGATCGACCGCCCCGAACCCGAGACGGCGGTGATCGCGCCGCCGTCCCCGAAGCCTCCGGCGGACCGGCCGGCCGCCGCCGCGGTGTCGACGCCACGCGTCACCACCCCACAGCAGCCGGCAGCCCCACAGCAGCCGGCAGCCCCACAGCAGCCTGTAGCGCCACAGCAGCCGGCGGCCCCGCCGTCGCCGGCGATCCCGTTCGTCGTCGCCGCCGTGCTGGCCCTGGCCGCTGTCGCGGTCGCCCTCATCGGGCTCGGCGCTCCGCCGGTAGGTGGTGACCTGCCGCCCGGCGCGGTGACCGTCAACGGCATCGACCCGAGCCTCACCGGGGAGGTCAGTGTCGACCTGTCCAAACCGCTGTCTCTGGCTGTCGCCGCGCCGGGGGCGGGCGCGGTCACGTTGGCGCTCAACATCTTCGGTGTGCCGGTGGGACATCGCGAGGCGGCCCTGGCGCCAGGCCCGACGGGCGGCGTCGCCACCCTGCCCTCGCCCGTCAACCGGTTCGTGCTCGCCGGGCGAGTGCCCGCCGAGATCACCGTGCTGCGCGAGGGCGCCCCCGTGGGCACGTACCGCTTCACGCTCAACAGCACTCAGCCCGCCACCGTCACCGTGACCGCGCTCGTGACGCTGGTGCTCTTGCTGCTCGCCGCCGCCTACGTGGAATCGCACCTGCGGGTGCTGCGGCGCGGACGCGAGAGGCCCACGTCGATGGTCGCGGTGCCCGTGTTCTCCGCGGTGTTCGCCGTGGGCGTCGTCGTCGCCGCCTGGGTGCTGCTCGCCAAGCCACCGACCGTCACCACCCTTGCGGTGTCAGCGGGATTGGCCGCGGGGGCGGGTCTGGCCGCCGCCATCGGATCGAGCCGGGCCGGACGTCGCGCCCGCGCGCGACGTCCGGGACGACGCTAACCGCCCGTTTCGGGAATCAGGGTTGTACGGTCGCCCGTCTTATCGAGATCGGCGGTCGCCGCGACGACGGTGTCCTGCTCGTTCAGCGGGCCCGGCTCCGCGTCGTCGGGCTCCAACTCGTCGTCGGGCTCCAGGTCATCGTCGTCGTCGGAGTCGTCCTGCGTCGGCGAGAAGTAGCCGAGCGCGAAGAACACCGCGGCGGTGATGCCCGCGATCAACAACCACGTCCCGGTGCGAGGCACCCACCAGCGTGCAACCGATGCGGTGAACGCCAACACGAGTCCGACGCCGATGCCGGGGGACAGCAGTCGCAATGCTCGCCGGAACCGGTTCATCGAAGTCTTGTGTCGCGCAATGGCAATCGCGGCGTCGATGATCGCCAGCGTCGTGAGCACCAGCAGCGCCAGCCCCAGTACGCCGTAGACCGACAGCAACGAGCCGCGGACGTCGGCGACGGTGTCGACCACCGCAACCACATCGCGGTCGGGATTGCGGACGACCACCTCGGTGTCCATCAGCCCGGTCGCCTGGCTCTTGAGATCGGTGAGGTCGAGGTCGTACTGCACGCTGCTGGTGGCACCGGGAGCGACGGTGAGCTCGACTCCGGTGCTGTAGCTGAAGAACGTCAGCCCCAGCACCTTCCCGACCAGCTGCACCGAACCGATGTCGATCGGGGTCTGCCCGCCGTTGGTCACGTCGACCGTGACGTCGATACTCCTGTCGGGATACAGCGGAATCGGTTCGGCCGTCGCGGCGACGGCCACGTCGCGCCCGTCGACGGTCACCGTCGCCCTGATCGGTTGGTCCTCGGCGGCGGCTGCCGGTGCGCACACCAGCACGGCGGCGATGCCGGCGGCGACTGCGGCGAGCGTCCTACGTGGTGGTCGGTGCATGGTTTCTCCTGCCCACGGTCCAATGCGACGCGATCCGGTGGCCGTAGATCCAGGCCACCACCATCGTGAAGATCAGGATCACGGTGAGCGCCTGTGTGCCCGGCTCCGCGCTGCTGGTGAGGAGCACCTGCGGGGACGCCGGCACCGGCAGCGGCGGGGCCGCCGGAGGCTCGGGAATCATCGGCTGCTCGACCGGCGCGGGCGCGATCGGGACGGCTACGGGAACCGCTACCGGGACCGGCGGTTCGACGATCACGGGCACGTTGACGGGCTCGGGTGCGGGTGCGGGTTCGTACACGGGTGTCACCGGAATGACGACAGGCGGTGGCACGTCGGGAATCTCAGGTCTGCGCACGACCACGGTCTGCCCGGTGACGGTCGACTCCACCACCGGGATCTTGGATTGGGATCCGCCCGGCCCACCGCCGCCACCCTTGCCGTCTGAGTCGGGGTTTCTCGAACTCGGAAAGTTCGGCAGGCCGGGGAAGTTGGGCGTGATGTTGACGTCTCCGTCACCACCGCCGGGCGCTGGCTCGGCGTACGCGACCGTCGGGCCGGCGGCGGTCACCGCGCCGAGGCCGATCACCGCGACGACAAGAGCATCACGGGCAATATCAATCGGTGAACGCATCAGGACTCCCTCCCCAGAGCGACGAACCGTCCCGGAGGACGGACCTCGCGATCTTGATAGCTTGCTGTGAGTTTACGCCGCCTTGAGCGGAACCAAAATAGCCCTTGAGCTGCAGTTTCATGCGCATGGAATGCGTTCGTCCGGTGTTGCCGAAACGTCGCTCACGTAAATAGGCGGGCACACATCCGGCGCGGCACTGCACATTCGGCAAACGCATTCGACCCGTGCCGCTCCGGCCGGGCGGTCGGTGCCGGACGCTCAGCTCCCCGCTCATTCGCGCTCCTCGAAGGGCAGTAAGGCGTACATCGTCTTCTCGAAATTCGACACGACGGATGCGGCTACCGATCCCAAGGTCGACACCCGGACGCGAGCACTCGTCAGGGGGCAGAGCGCACCACGCTCGGCAACCGAAGTGCACGGCAACGGTACGTCTGTTCGACGGCGGGACTTTGGACCCTACTGTGGGCGCATCCTCGGTGATTGTCTTCTTGCTCCATACAGGTTTCGGCGTGTGATCGATGTGTCGACGCGGCGGAGCCGACTTCAAGTAGGGGGCAGTCGTGCTATCGAGACCGCGCTACCCGGGTTCAGGACTTGCACTCGGCTTCGCGTTCGCCGCCATCGTTTCCGCCGCGCCGGCCTCGGCGGATTGCACTAGCGCCGGTGCGGCGACAGTGTGTGCTCAAGGCAGTGTCCGGGGTGGTGGGCCGGACGCCCCCATCGCGGGGCCGGTTTATCCCTCCTATTGCGCAGACCCGTGGTACTGCGACGACGGCTGGGATATGGACGTGATCGTTGATCCGCGCCCGCCCAACATCGACATCGGCCGCCCCGGCCGCCCCGGCGGAGGCGGCGGGATAGGCCCACGCTGAGCGGTGCCACTGTTCGACAACCACTGTCAATCAAGGAGTCATCTCATGTTCTCTCGTAGCCTCATCGGAACCGCTGTCCTCGTCGGCGCAACGCTTGTCGGCACCGCGGCGACCGCTGCCGCTGATCCGCCGAATTGCACGGCCGCCGACCTCGCGGGCGTCATGTCGGGGGTGTCGGCGGGGACATCGGCCTATCTGTTCACCCACCCCGATGTGAACAACTTCTTCACCGGCCTCAAGGGGAAGAGCAGGGATCAGATGCGCGTGGACCTGGAGGCGTACATGGCGGCGAACCCGCAGGTGCGCGACGAGTTGAGGGCGGTCAGGCAGGCCGCCACCGATTTCCGTGAACGCTGTGATGCGCCCCTGCCCGAGGCACCGCTGGGTTGACGGCGCCGGGCGCGATCCCGCCGCAACCCACGGCCGTAGACTCCCCTCGTCGGCGCGAGAGGAGTCCGCCATGCCGCAACCGGAACGCTGCGAGCACGAGATCGACCCCGGTCCCGTGCAGATCCAGCCGCGCAAGGTGCACTTCGACTTCTCCGACAGCCCGCTGCACTGGATTCCGGGGCACCCGGTCGCATCGGCGATGATCGGAATCCTCAACGTGGTGCTGCCGGCCGCCGAGCGCTGGTTCGTCGCCACCTACAACGAGGCACTGCCGCTGGTCGACGATCCCAAACTCGCCGACGACATCCGCGGCTTCATCGGCCAGGAGGCCATCCACGCCGACGTCCACGAACGGGCGTTGCACGAGTTCATGGAGACCCGCGGCGTCGACCCGAAGCCGATGGTCGATCAGGTCGACTACATGTTCGCCCACGTGCTCGGACCGTCGCGGTCGACCAACCCGGAGCGCAGGCACAGCCAGCTGTGCAACCGGCTGTGGTTGATCGCCGCTCTCGAGCACTACACGGCGGTGCTCGGTGACTTCGCGCTGAACAGCACCTGGGACGAGTTCGGCGCCGACCCGACGTTCGTCGACGTCTTCCGGTGGCACGGCGCGGAGGAGGTCGAGCACCGGCACGTAGCGCACGACGTCGCCACCTACTTCGACAACAGCTACTGGAGTCGGATCGGCGCGATGCTGATCGCCGTGTGCCTTCTCGTCTTCGGGTTCCAGCGCTTCCTGTGGTACCTGATCAAGAACGATCCCGACGTCGACTTCGGCTGGCTGGGAATGCAGAAGCGCCGCTACGTGGACTCCAAGCTCGGGCTGCTGCCCACGTACCGAAAACTCGTCGGCACCAACACCCTCACCTACTTCCGGCCGTCGTTCACACCCGACAGCATGGGATCGACGGCGCAGGCCGTCGCGTACCTGGCGAGCTCGCCTGCCGCCAGGGCGGCCCATCTGTGATGGCGGTGTCCCCTCGGCGTTCCGGAGTGCCGCCCAGCGCGTCGGGCAGGACGCGCCACGACCCGCTGCTCGGCGCCGCACACGTTGCGCTCGCGGCCTTTTGGGGACTCACCGCCACCCTGCGCCGTCGCCGCCCCCGTCCCGGAGGCGACCGGACGCAGACGCTCGAGATCGCGGAACGTCGAGTCGTCGCCCGCGATCAGGACGTGGTTGCGCTCACCCTGGTGAACCCGCAGCGCGGGGAGTTGCCGCCGTGGTTTCCCGGTGCCCACATCGACGTTCACCTGCCGAGCGGTCGGGTCCGTCAATACTCGTTGAACGGCGATCCGCGGGTGCGCGACGCGTATCGCATTGCGGTGCGGCGCATCCCGACCGGAGGCGGCGGATCCACCGAGGTGCACGACGCGCTCGTGGTCGGCTCGACGGTCACCACCTCTGGACCCCGCAACGCGTTCCCGCTGTCCGTTCCCGGCTTCGGGTCCCCGGCCCGCCGGTTCCGGTTCCTCGCGGGCGGGATCGGGATCACGCCGATTCTGCCGATGCTGCACGAGGCGGAGCGCCTCGGCGTCGACTGGTCGATGGTCTACACCGGCCGCAGCCGCGACAGCCTGCCCTTCCTCGACGACGTGCTGGCCTTCGGTGACCGGGTCGAGATCCGCACCGACGACGAGGCCGGCCTGCCGACTGCCGACGACCTGCTCGGCGCCTGCCCCGACGGCACCTCCGTCTACGCGTGCGGTCCGGCGGCGATGCTGACCGCGGTGCGAAGCAGATTGGCCGGCCGACGCCACGTCGAACTGCATTTCGAGCGATTCGCCGCGCCGCCGGTGGTGGACGGTCAGCCGTTCTCGGCGTGCATCGCCTCGACCGGCGACGTGGTCGACGTGGGCGCCGACGAGACGCTGCTGGCCGCGCTCCGGCGATCGCGCGTGGCGGTGCCCTACTCCTGTCAGCAGGGATTCTGCGGCACGTGCCGCACCGGGGTGCTCGGCGGAGAAGTCGACCACCGCGACACGCTGCTCACCGACCCCGAGCGTGCGGCCGGCGCGATGCTCGTGTGCGTGTCCCGATCCACGGAGCGGATCACCCTCGACCTCTGAGTGCCGCGGCGAACGTCTCGTTGACGAAGGCGTCGCTGCAATCGTCGAGCGTGATGCGCGTGTGATTGGTCAGGCCGGGGGCGTACATCGCGAGAAGCTTGCCGTTCACGAGCGTCGTGGGGCAGGTGGGGTAGACCACCAGATCGGTCTCGGAGACGGCCCTCAACTCGTCGGCATCCGGTGTCGACACCGTGCGCCACGGATCGGCCGCGATGTGCAGTGACCGTGGCGCACCACGGTCCATCAGATAGGGGAACACGTTGTAGCTGGAGAGCGACCAGATCGTGTCGAACCGCACGCCGGCACGCGCTTCCAAGGCGCGGATGGAGTCGATCGCCTCGTCCACTCCCAGAAGGTAGGACGCGTGGAAGTCCGGGTCGTGGAAGAGCAGGGGGCTGGGAGTGTCCTCGAGGTCGATGAAGTCCTCGTAGAACACCCGGTGTTCCGGATAGAAGGCCGTCATGTGTTCGACCCGAAGGGCGACGTCGGGGCGCAGGGCCACCTGACCGAGGCTCTTCAGGTTGTGGGTGTCCAGCGGAACCGTCACCGCCGAGCCGACGAACACGCGTGCGGCTCGACCGATGACCTCCACCGGGGGCGGCAGCACCGCGGCCGCCACCAGAGCCGCCACCGTCAACCCGACGAGCGGCCGCGCGCGGAAGCGCCGCATCCTGAGGATCACGCGCAGGCACACCGGCCAGATGAAGATGAGCGCTTGGCTACCGAGGTTCTGAGTTTCGAAGAAGAGCCCGGCGAAGAGCACCACCAGCAACCAGCACGCAGGGTGATTTACGGCGGCGGAAAGCCTTGTTGCACTGCGGAATCGGAGAGCGGAACGCATGACGGACCCGAGCGTGCGCCGGTCCGCCCACAGCACCACCAGGGACAGCGCACCGATGGCGGCGAACATGCCGAAGTTGAGCGAGGCCGCCTGCAGGAACCGAGGAAGCAGTAGGGCCCTGTTGATGCCGACCAGTTCGGAGATGTCGCCGACGTAGTCGCCCACCAGTCCCGTCGTCAGTTCCAGTCCGGCCAGCAGCAGTGCGAACGCGGCCACCGCAGCCTGCACATTGCGGACCGTGAGTCGGCCCGCGAGGAAGGCGAAGCCGACGATCATCGCCGCAGTGAGGAATCCGGTGATCTTCACGAAGAACAGGGCGGACAGGGCGAACGTGACGATCATGGTCAGCAGGCGGCGGTTGCGGACGAAGACCAGAGCCGCCACCACGACGTACAGCAGTGAGCACACCTGCCGGTTGTAGATGCCGAACCCGTCCACTCCGGGGAGCGGGTAGTAGTCGATGGTGTTGAACGGGAGCAGCGCGAAGAGCAGGAACGGAATCAGCAGGGCGAATGCCGTTGCACGAGAACGCTTCGCGACGTCGTGCAGGACCACCGCCAGCAGGGGTGCCGTGACGACGAGGATGGACCACTGCGCGAGGAGCACCGGCTGTCCGACCGGGAAGACCGTCAACCCGATCGCGAACAGGTAGTAGCCGAGTGGCCCGACGGGTGTCGCGAAGTCTCGTGCGGGCATCCCACCGTCGAAGATGCGGTTCGCCGCATCGAAGTACTGGTACACGTCGTGGTACATCGCGCCGATCGTGACGACCTGCGGGGTCGTCAGCGCCAAGGCGACGATCAGCATCGTGACCAGCAGCACCGCGTTCGGGGACAGGAGCTCCCGCAGTCGGGACGGGGCCCGTTGGGCGTGCATTACCGCCACGGCCACCCCGCACCCCCTCAATACTGTCGGCGGCGCAATTATGGCCCTGCTGGTGCACTTTTAGCAAACACGTGGCCGGAGCCCGCGGATTACGGATCAGTCGTCAGCCTGCGCGTCCTCGAGCAGTCGGTCGAAATCCGGGCCGGTGAACTCGGCGACCGCGCCGTCGTAACGTTCCATGGCCCATTCCCAGAAGTCGAAGTCCAGCGGACTGGAAGCGCTCTGGATGGCGCCCCACAGCGTCCACCCGTACTTGGAGACGATGCCCTGCAGTCGCGCGCGAGCGATCTTGTGGCGCAGGGTTTTTCCGTAGTACGTGCTGACGAGCTCATCGAGTTGGTCGAGCGACAGTCGGCACTCGCTCCAGATGTTGCCCAACTCGAAGCACGGGTCGTTGTTTCCGGAGTACTCGTAGTCGATGAGCCAGATCTTCTCGCCGTCGTCGACGAAGTTGCCCGCCAGCAGATCGTTGTTACACGGCAGCGTGGACCGATCGGTTGCGGTCAGTACCCGCTCGATCGACGCGAACCGGTCCGCGTACTCGAGGTAGTCCGACGGGATGCGGAAGCCCTTGTCGAGAACCGTCTTCAGGTATTCCGGTTGGCGTTCGAACATGTCGAAGTCGTCGCGGAATCGCGGCCCGGCGTGCAATGCGCGGCAGGCCTGTGCTGCGCGGGTGATCACACCGGGACGCCCGAAGTCCTTGTTCTCCAAAGTGATTCCCTCGAGGTATCCGATCAGCAGGATGCCGAGGTCGGGCCGATAGTCGATGACAGGGGCGCCGACGCCCGCTTCCGCGGCGGCCTTGGTGTTGTGGAACTCGTTGTCGCGGTCGATGCCCAGCAGGTTGTTGCTGGTGTCGGTGCACCTCGCCACGTACGTCGCCGTGGATGTGGTGATCTTGACGTTGTAGTTGGTCAGGCCGCCGGAGAGTTCCTCCAGCTGTCGGGGCTGACCGGCGAGCGCGGGAAGCTGATCGAGGAGCGAGTGCAGCTGGTCATCGCCGAGAAACGCCATTCCCGACTGTCTCACGGGACGGTCGCCCGTGCGGCGCGATCACGCCCGAACGCGTTCACCTTTCGGGTCGTAGAGCGGCCCGTCGAGCAGTCTCGCCGGGTAGCGCCGGGTCATCACCTCGACCTCGAATCCGTCGGCGTCCAGCTCAACCGGCAGCGGCGCCGAGAACGTGGTCAGCCCGACGGTGTGGCCGTAACCGGCGCTGCGCACCGACACCCGCGTGTCGGTTGCGTTGTGCACCAGCATCTCGCCGCCGTGCATGACGACGTCCGCGTCGGTGGTGAACCATCGCAGACGTCGCTCGACCTTCGCCGCCCGCAGCGCCGGTCCCGCCAGCAGGTCGGGCTTGTCCGCGGCGACGCAGAAGCCGAGGCCCACCTCGTACGGGGTGTTGTCCGAACGCATGTCGGTGGCCCAGGCGAGATACTGCTTCTCCAGTCGCAGCGTCTCCACCGCCCGGTAGCCGACATCGCGGATCCCATGGGGCGCGCCGGCTTCGATGATCTTGTCGTACAGGTCGCCCACGTACTCGGTGGGCACGTGGAACTCCCAGCCGAGTTCGCCGACGTAGGTGGCCCGCAGCGCGATGACCGGTGCCCAGCCGAGGTCGGCGCGCTGTGCCGTCATGTACGGGAACGCGGCACCTGCGAAGTCGGTGGTGCTGAGCGCTGCGACGACGTCACGGGACTTCGGTCCGCAGACGTTGAGCACCCCGTAGTGCGACGTGACGTCGGCGATGACGACGCTGCCGTCGGTGGGGGCGTGCTGCAACAGGAACGCGACGTCGTGGCGGCCGAATCCGCTGCCGGTGACCAGATAGAAGTGCTCGGCGGCCAGTCGGGTGACGGTGACGTCGGCCTCGATGCCGCCCCGCTCGTTGAGCAACTGGGTGTAGGTGATCTTGCCGATCGCGGTGTCCATGTCCCCGCCGGCCACGCGCTGCAACAGGGCGAGCGCGCCGCGACCGGTGATGTCGAACTTGGCGAACGACGACTGGTCGATCACGCCGACAGCGGAGCGCACCGCGGCGTGTTCGGCTGCCACGAAAGCCCAGGCGTTGCTGCGACCGAACGTCGGCGTCTCCTCGGTGCCGACGTGTTCGGGATCGAACCAGTTGGCTCGCTCGTAGCCGAACTTGTTGCCGAACACCGCGCCTCGCGCGGTGAGCCGGTCGAAGGTGGCGCTGCGGCGCTGGCCGCGCGGCGGGCGGCTCGCGGCGTTGGGGAACGCGATGTCGTAGTAGTGGCCGTAGGCCTGCACCGACGACATGTCGAGCACCGTCGGCAGGCTGTGCGGGGTGCCGAATCGCCGAACATCGAAGTGCCACAAGTCCATTCCGGGGTCACCGTCGATGATCCAGTTGGCCATCGCAGCTCCCGCGCCGCCGGCCGCCGCGATACCCGCCGAGAAGCCGCAGCAGTGGATGAGGTTGTCGATGTCCTCGGTCCGGCCCATGATCGGCTCGGCGTCGGGGGAGAACGGGATCGGGCCGTTGACCCAGGTGTGAATACCCATGTCCCCGAACGCTGGTAGCCGATGGGCGGCACCCTCGGCCAGCCCTTCGAAGCGATCGTGATTCGGTGCGAACAGCTCGGGGCCGATGTCCCGCGGAATCGTCCGCCAGCACGCCTTGGTGCCCGTCTCCCAGCCGCCGACGACCAGCGCCCCCGCTTCGGGTTTGAGGTAGAACCGCGCGTCGGGGTCGCGGAACGTCGGCAGGTCGGCGGGCAGGTCGTCGGATTTCTCGGTGACGACGTACTGGTGCTCGACGGCGTTGACCGCGACGTCGACACCGGCCAGGCGCGCCGTCTCCGCACCCCACATGCCGGTCGCGTTGACCAGCACGTCGCATTCGATGCGGCCCTGCTCGGTGACGACCGCGCTCACCCGGCGCCCGACGCGTTCGATCGCATCGACGCGGCACTGCTGGACGATGCGCACTCCTGCGGTGCGTGCGCCGGTGGCAAACGAGTGCGTCAGCTGGTTGGGGTCGACGTAACCGTCCGATGGAGTCCAGGTGGCGCCGTGGATTCCGGCCGTGTTCAGCAGCGGGAACAGTTCCGCGGCCTCCCTCGGGCCAACGAGGTGGATGTCGAATCCGAAGCTCTTGCCCTGCGTGTAAACGCGTTGCAGCTCCTCCCAGCGTGCCGGGCTGGATGCCACCCGCAGGCCGCCGACCCCGTGCCAGCCGGTCGGATAGCCGGTGACGTTCTCCAGGGTTCGGTAGGTCTGGACGCTCTTCTGCATCAGTTGGGTCAGGCTGGCGCTGCTTCGCAACTGGCCGACGAGACCCGCGGCGTGCCAGGTGCTTCCCTCGGTCAAGGCCTTGCGCTCGACCAGCGTCACGTCGGTGCGGCCCCGCCGGGCGAGGTGATAGGCGATGCTGACGCCGATGACGCCGCCCCCGATGATCACGATTTCACTGCGAGTGAGGACGCCCATGGTCCTAGGTTGGCACGTCGACCTCCGGTTCGTGGGGCGTCGCCGTGTCGTTCGTCCGTGCAACGAACGATTCGCGGCGGGTCTTCGGATTCGCCGGTGTCGATAGCAAACGCCTCCCTACGATGAGCCCCATTCGCTCCCGTCGGAAGGACGACTCAATTGGTGTCAGCTAGGACGGGTGGGCTCGCCGTCGCCATCGGTATCGGATACGCCGTCGCCTTCGGCGCCGGGGTGGCGTCGGCCGACCCATCGGACGGGTCCAGCAGCGCCGACTCGTCGGCATCGTCATCGTCCTCGTCGGAGGCGGGTCAGTCGTCACCGTCGGCCGAGAAGTCGACTGAACCGTCGTCGTCCGGGTCGGCGCAGTCGACGGCGCCGAAGACCTCGGCGACCGCCGACGCGAAGGCCGACCGCGACGAGGAGAAGCCGGACAAGACGAGTCGCACGAAGCGCGAAGCCCGAACCCAGACCGACACCGAGACCGACACCGACACCGAGACCGAGACCGAGACCGAGACCGAGACCGAGACCGAGACCGAGACCGAGACGCCTGAGGTCGACGCCCCCGCTGTCACCGCGACGGTTACCGACACGGCCGAGGAGAAGCACGCCCCGCAGTCGGTGATGAGCAGTGCACCCACCGAGCTGCCGTCGACACCTGCGGACACGCCGGCGATCTGGACCGTCGCCGCCGCCGCTCGCCGCGAGCTCGCCGGCGCCACACCCGCTGTTGCGCAAGCGAACAGCGTCGCGACGGCCAACGTCACCGCTGCCGTCGCCGCCGCGGCACCGGCTGTCGTGGCGATCGAGCAGCACCCGCCGCTGGAGGTGTTCCAGCACATCCCGGTCCTCGGCCCCGCGTTCATCACCCCGATCGTCGCGCTGATCCACCAGATCCCGATCGCCGGCGACATCCTGCATCCGTTCATCGGCTACCCGGTGCAGTGGGGGCTGTCGCCGGGTGCCCCGCGGCCACGCGACGTCAAGGTGGTCTCGTTCGACGGCACTCAGATCTACGTGCACTTCATGCCTGCGTCCGGACTCGCGCAGGGCGGCACCGCGCCGACCGTGCTGAACGGCCCCGGCCTCGGCGCCACCGGCGCGACGAATCTCGACGGCACGTTCCTCGATCCGATCCTCGCCGACACCGTCGGCATGCTGAGCCCCGGAACCCTGCGTCAAGCGGGCTACAACGTCGTCACCTGGGATCCCCGCGGCGAATGGAACTCGGGCGGCACGCTGGAGCTCAACGCCGCCGAGTTCGAGGGTCGCGACATGTCGGCGATCATCAGCTGGATCGCCACCCAGCCCGAGGTGCTCCTCGACGGTCCCGGTGACCCGCGGCTCGGCATGGTCGGCGTGTCCTACGGTGGCGGAATCCAATTGGTGACCGCGGCCAACGACACCAGGGTCGACGCGATCGTCCCCGCGATCGCGTACAACCGCCTGGACACGTCGCTCTACAAGAGCGGGGCCTTCAAGACGAGCTGGGCCACCCCGCTGACGGCCGTGCTCCAGATCCTGGGCGGTCGCATCAACCCCCGAATCCTGCCCGCCACGATCTACGGCGACCTCACGGGCGACCTGTCGCCGGAGGATCTGGCGCTGTTCCTGTCGCGCAACCCGGACGTCTCGAAGATCACGGTCCCGACGCTGCTGGTCCACGGAACCGTCGACAACCTGTTCTCACTGGCCGAAGCGGACGCCACCGCGCAGACGCTGCTCGCGAATCAGGTTGCCACCAAGGTCATCTGGTTCTGCGGCGGGCACGGAGTCTGCGCCAACAACCTGTTCGATCTGAGCGACGGGGTGCTGATTCGGCAGCGGACGCTCGAGTGGTTGGACAGGTACGTCAAGGAGGACCCCGGTGTGGACACGGGTCCGGAGTTCGAGTGGGTCGACCAACGCGGACAGTGGTATTCATCGGCGAAGTACCCGGTGACGAAGGGTGCCTCCCTCGAGGCGGCCATCGACGGTGCCCGCACGCTGCCGCTGATTCCTTACCTCGGTGGATCGGGGGTGCCCTTCGTGCCGTACGCGCTCGGCGCCGCCAACGCGGTGAACGTGAGGGTTCCGGCGAGTACCGCCACGTCGTATCTGGTGGGGGCTCCATCGCTGACGATGACCTACACGGGCACCGGGACCGCCAGCCACGTCTACGCCCAGCTCGTCGACGACACGACGGGGATGGTGCTGGGAAGTATCGTCACTCCGGTGCCGGTCACGCTGGACGGCGCGACGCACGAGCTCACCATCGATCTCGAACCCGTCTCCCACACGCTGCGTCCCGGTCAGACGGTGACGCTGCAGCTCGTCTCCAGTGCGGGTCTCTACCAGACGATCCTGCCGTCCACGGGAACGCTCACCATCTCGAGCCTGCAGGTGTCGGTGCCCACGGCGGACCCGGGCGCCGTCACACCGTTCTCGGTGGGCGACCTCACCGCGTAGCGCGACGCCCCCGCTCGGTACGGTTGGTGCATGCACGACGACGAGCTGGACGACGCGATCGACGACGAGTTGGCCGAGGACGAGGCCGAATTGAGCGAACAGGACGAGAACGCGTCGATGCTGTCGATTCGCCGCGCGGACGGCACCGAAGTGGTGAGCATCGTCTGCACCTACGACGAATGGAACGTGCAGGTGCAGCCCGGCGGTGCGGTCCGCGGCGCCCACATCGGCTCGCGCTCCGACACGCCGGTCCTGATCGACACAACGCTGGACATCGAGCGCGACGAGGACGGCACGTACGTCATCCGGCTCTAGGTCGTCGCGAACCGCACGCCGACGAGGCGCTCCGACAACTCCCACAACCGTGCGGCGTCGGCCGGATCGCTCGCGGGTGCGTAGACGTCCTGTAGTGCCGGTGCGCCCGTCAGGTGCTGAAAACCCCTCGGGCCGTAAAACTTCCCGCCTTCGGACTCGGGGTGGACGGCGGCGTACAGTGCGGGCAGCAGGCCCCGATCGACGGTCTGGGTCAGGACGCCGAGTCGCGACGTGAACCGGATGACGCGCACCGCGACGGTGTCACTCGACCGGCCCATCTGCGGCTGCGCGGCCAGCAGGTTGGTGGCGGTGACGCCGGGGTGCGCGACATTGCTGGTGATGCCCCAGCCGGCCCGCCTGCTGCGGCGATCCAACTCGAGGCCGAACATCAGGTTGGCGATCTTCGATTGGCTGTAGGCCCGGCCCACGTCGTAGGACTGCTCGAAATCGGTGTCGGCCCAGTTGATCGCATTCGACCTCGCCGCGATGCTCGACTGCGTCGTGACCCGCGCACCGCCCGCCTGCAACAGCGGAAGCAGCTGCGCGGTCAACGCGAAGTGCGCGAGATGGTTGGTGCCCCATTGCAGTTCGAATCCGTCGGCGGTGGTCTGGCGTTGCGGAGGGTTCATCACGCCCGCGTTGTTGATCAGCAGGTGGATCGGCCGTCCCTCGGCGACGAGCTCGCCGGCCAGGTGCGCCACCGACTGGAGCGACGAGAGATCCATCCGACGGGTGCTGACGCGGGCTCCCGGCACGGTGCCGCGGATGGTGTCGACGGCGGCCCGTCCCTTCTCGGCGTTGCGCACCGGCAGCACCACCTCGGCTCCGGCCGCCGCCAGCCGTCGGGCCAACCCCAGGCCGATACCGTCGCTGCCGCCGGTGACGACGGCCAGCCTGCCCGTGAGCTCGGGTACGTCCACTTCTGCGCGAGACATCGTGTTCCCTTTCGTTATGCGGTTGCTCACCAGCGTGGCGGGTTCCGCCGAAGTCATTCAGGGCGCGCGCATCCACTGATCGGCGATCCCCGGATCACTGCGACCTTCTCCAGAAGGCGCGGTGCGACGCACCATCGACACGTGGTCCCCACCCCGCTCGACCTCGACTTCGTGGCGGGTCAACTGCGCGCCCGGCGGCGGATGCTGCAGCCGGAGCACGTGGGGTTGCCGCGTGGCCGACGGCGACGTACGCCGGGACTGCGCAGGGAGGAGGTCGCCGCCCTGTGCGCGATGTCGCCGGCGTACTACGGCCGCCTGGAACGGCACTGCGGCCCGCGGCCGTCGCCGATCACGTTGGCGCGCATCGCCCGCGGTCTGCGGTTCTCCGACGTCGAACGGGACCGGTTGTTCATCGCGGCCGGGTACGACCCGGCCCGGCGGTCGATCGGGCTCACCCACCTGGCACCGCAGTGGATGCACGTGCTCGACCGTCTCGCCGACACTCCGGCGCTGGCGGTCGACGCGGTGGGTGGCGTGCTGCACCAGACGGCTCCGGCGGCCGCACTGTTCGGCGCGGCCATCGACTACGCCGGGTGGGAACGCAGCGCGTACTACCGGTGGTTCACGTCACCGCGCGAGCGCAATCGCCACGACGTAGCGGAGCACTCGACGATCGGCGCGGAGATCGCGGCGGAGTTGCGCAGCGCAGTGCACGGCGAACACGTCGGTCCGGTGGCGGATCTCGTTCACCTGCTGCTGCGTCGCAGCGGCGAGTTCGCCGAACTCTGGCGCAGCCCCGGCCCGGCCGTCGATCCGACCAGGCGCTGCCGGATCGTCCATCGCGAGCTCGGGGTCATCGAGCTCAATCGAGACGTGTTCTGTGAGAGGAACTTTCGGCTGGTGATCTATACGCCCGTGGCCGGGTCGACGATCGCGCTCGAGCTGGCGACGGTGCTAGGTCATCACCGGTTCGATGCGAAGGCGGCGCCGTCGCGGAGGTAGGACTGCGGGTCGGCGCCCAGCAGCGTCAGTTTGGCGTGACTGGCCGTGCCCGGTTCGGCGGTGAAGACCAGCAGCGCGTGCAACTGGACCGGGTCGTAGAGGCTCTGACACTGCACCTCGAGGACGCCGAGCTTCGGATGTGCGATGCGCTTGTCGAGTTCGGGCGGCTGCGTGACGTCGTGGTGTTTCCAGAGTGCGGCGAACTCGTCGCTGCGGCTCAGCAGGTCCTCGACGATCTCCGCCGCGCGGGAGTGGGCTCCGTCGCGGGCGTACGCGACGCGCGCGCCCGCAGTGAACGATCGCCCGACCCTGTCGTGGTCCTCTTCCGGATAGACCAGACGTGCGGCGTCGTCGGTGAACCACCGGTAGACGACACTGCGGGCGTTGCCCCGGTGGATCGTCTCGTCGCCCAGCAGCGCGCGCGCCGCGGGAGTCTGCACCAGGGTCTCGCCCAGTGACGACATCACCTGAGCCGGGGTGTCCTGCAGCCGATCGAGGATCCGCATCGTGGCGGGGCTGACGTGGTCGCCGCCGAGGGTGCGGGCCGGCGCGTTGTGCCCGGCCAGTCGGAAGAGGTGATCGCGCTCGTCGAGTGACAGCCGCAGCGCGCGCGCCAGCGAGGCCAGCACCTCGGGTGACGGTTGGGGTCCGCGCTGCTGCTCCATCCGGCAGTAGTAGTCGGTCGAGATCGAGGCGAGTGCCGCCACCTCCTCGCGGCGCAGGCCGCTGGTGCGTCGCCGGGAGCCCGGCGGCAGACCGACGTCCTCTGGTATCAGCGCTTCGCGTCGGATGCGCAGGAAATCGGCTAACTGCCCCTGGTCCATGAACCCAGTGTCCCCGTCGTCGAGGTGGGGAGGCAGGGATCGGTGGACCCTGGCGCGCTCAGGCGCTGGGCGCACCGCTTCCGCCGGCACCGCCGCTGCCGCCGCTCCCGCCGTTGGCGCCGCTGCCGCTGTTGCCAGCGGCACCGTTGCCGCCGCCGCCGGGGGTCTGACCACTGCTGCCCGCGCCGCCTCCGCCGCCCTGTCCGCCGGTTCCGCCGCTGGCGCCGGTGCCGCCCGCGCCCGTGGAGCCACCGGTTCCGCCGGTGCCACCCTGGCCACCCTTGCCGCCCGCGCCGGTGCCGCTCTCGCCACCGTTGCCGCCGATACCACCGGTGCCGCCTCCGCCGCCGGTGGCGCCCGCACCGGTGCCACCCTGTCCGCCGGTGCCGCCGGTACCACCCGAACCGCCTGCGCCGCCGGTGATTTCGCCTGTTCCACCCTTGCCGCCTGCGCCACCCGTCCCGCCGGTGGTGCCGTCGCCGCCGGCGGTCTCGTCCGCAGTACCGGTACCGCCGGAGCCGCCCGCACCGCCGGTGCCTCCGACGGCTCCCGCGCCGCCGTTGCCGCCCGCGGCGCCGTCACTCGCGGGCTGGCCCGTGTTGTCGACGCCGTTGCCTCCGGCGCCGCCGGTGCCGCCGTTGCCCGTAGCACCGTCTCCGCCCAGGAGTCCGCCGCTGCCACCGGCGCCCGCACTGCCGCCGTCGCCGCCCTTGCCGGGCGCGTCGATGCCGTTGCTGAAGCCGGTGCCTCCGGTACCACCCTGGCCGCCGGTGCCGCCGCTGCCTCCGAACAGACCGCCCGACCCGCCGGCGCCGCCCTGCCCGCCTGCGCCTCCGGCCTCGCCGCCGGCTGCGCCCGCAACGCCGGTTCCGCCCTGTCCACCGGTGCCGCCGTTGCCGAAGAAGAGACCGCCGTTACCGCCGCGCCCACCGACGCCACCCGCGACGCCCTGGCCGCCGGCCCCGCCGTTGCCGAAGTAAAGTCCTCCGGCTCCGCCTCTGCCGCCGTTGGCGCCGGCGCCGCCGTTGCCGAACAGGAGTCCTCCGGCGCCACCGTTGCAGGCGTCGCCCGTGCAGTCCGCCTGCGCACTGAGCCCGTTGCCGATGAGCCAGCCGCCGTCGCCGATCGGCCGGAAGAGGTTGAATCCGTTGGCATCCGAGACCGCGAGCAGCGCGGTGGGTGCGATCGCCGAGGGGGAGAACGACGCGCCGCCGCCGATCAGGCCGCCGCTGGAGCCGTCGCCCACGTACCAGGGGACTGACGGAGGGGCTTCGAACACCGACTCGACGTTCACCAGCTGCACCTCGGGGCTGACATCGGCCGCCACCGGCGATCCCGGAGGGCTGGCGAGCAGGACGCCGACGCCGATCATCGCGGCACCGCCGACTCCGGTGGTCGCGTACTGGCGAGCTGACACCCGTGGGGTCTTGCGGTGCTTGGACATGGTTGAGCCCCCCTGTTGGACATGCCCGGCCCGCCATGGGTCGGTACATGCTGTGACTTTCTCGTGACCGACAGCAAACAACATATGTTTCTAAACGTGAACGGTCAAGGATCATTTAATTGACGTGATAGCAAGTGCAATACGCGCGATGTCACATGTCCGAACAGGCTGATTCGAGTAGGGAGCAAATCGGCAGCGGGGTGCGCGGGTGCGCCACCGCGCCCTCAACGGTGTCGTTCAGAAAACTCTCCCGGCGGCGCTCCGAAGGCTCAGTCGGTCGGCTTCTCCGCGTCCGGGCCGTGCGCCACCATGTTGGGGTGCGTGACCTTCATCCAGTCGTACGGGTGCTCGGGTGACGTCGTGGCGCCGAGGATGAACGTGCGATCGGTGCGGTTGGCGCGGGCGATCGTGGCGAGCCACGACGTCACGGTGCTGGCGCGATTCTGCACGCCGGTCAGGAACGCGATGTGGATGACGCCCCACGCGATCCAGCCGAGGACGCCCGAGAGCTTCACCGGCCCAGCCTGAAGCAGTGCGTGGCCCCGGCTGATGTAGGCGGCGCTGCCGAGATCGCGGTACCGGTAGGGCTTTCGGGGCTTCCCCGCGAGATCGCGCCGCACGCAGGCCGCCACGTGCAGTCCGCCCTGCATGGCGTTCTCGGCGACACCGGGCAGATGGTCTCGACCGACGAGGTCGCCGATGACGAAGACCTCCGGATGTCCCGGCACGGTGAGGTCGGCCTCGACCGCGATTCGTCCCGCCCCATCGGTATTGGCGCCCAACACTTCTGCGGCATGGCGGGCGAACGGCACCGCCTCGACTCCCGCCGTCCACAGCACCGTGCGGGCGGCGTAGGTCTCGGCGGCCCCGCCGGACTTCGGCGTCACGGTGATCCCGTCCGGTCGAACGTCGGTGACGTGCACGCCCATTCGCTGTTCGACGCCGAGCCTCGTCAGGATGTCGGTCGCCTTGTGCGTGAGATCGGGGGCGAAGCTCTTGAGCACGCAGGTGCCGCCGTCGAACAGGATCACTCGGGCGTCTTCGGGGTTGATGCTGTGGAACTCGTTGGCCAGTGCGCGCGTGGCCATTTCGCGGATCTGGCCCGCGAGTTCGACCCCCGTCGGCCCACCGCCGGTCACGGCGAACGTCAGCCACGCATCGCGATCCGGACCGGGCGGCAGCGTCTCCGCCATCTCGAACGCGCCGTACAGCCGGCGCCGGATGCTCAGGGCGTCGTCGAGCGTCTTCATCCCCGGTGCCCACTGCGCGAACTCCTCGTGGCCGAAGTAGGCCTGCCGCATCCCGACGGCGATCACCAGGACGTCGTAGTCGAGGGTGAACGTGGTGTCGTCGGGTCGGCGCGCGGTGAGGCGGCGCGCCTCGGGGTCCAGATCACACGCTTGGCCGAGCAGCGTGGTGACGTTGCGATGCGGTGCGAGTTCCTCGCGCAGCGAGCGGCTGATCTGACCGATGCTGAGCGTGCCGGTCGCGCACTGGTAGAGCAGCGGCTGAAACACGTGACACGCGGCGCGGTCGAGCAGGGTGACCTCCACATCGGCGCCGCCGAGCCTGCGGGCACAGAACAGGCCGCCGAAGCCGCCCCCGAGGATCAGGACGCGTGTCGGGCCGTCGCTCATGCCCCCTGTCTACCTCATCGGGGTGCGAGCAGGATGCGGCTGAGCTCGGTCGTCATGGCGACGCCGTCGTCATAGCCGCCCTCGCCGTTACTTCTCCAGGCGCGCGTCGAGCGCCGACGTCAGGTCCTCGTAGCTTCGCGGCGAGAGCCGCTCGCCGTTGACGAACAACGTCGGCGTTCCCGTGACGCCGAGCGCGCGCCCGTCGGCCATATCCAGCCTGATCCGATCGACGGTGGCGGGATCGTCGTACGCGGCGTCGAACGCCGCCATGTCGAGACCCAGGTCGACGGCGAACCGCCGGAACGTCGCGTCGGCGGGTACCCGCTGCTCACCCCACTGGCCCTGCGTCTCGAACATCGTCGAGTACATCGCCTCGAGTTGATCCTGTTGAGCTGCGGCCTCCACGGCACGTGCCGCGCGTTCACCGTTGAAATGCCCACTCAGCGGGAAGTAGCGGATGACGAAGTTCACCCGATCGCCGTACTCGGAGCGCAGCTGTTCGATGGCGGGGTACATCGCGCGGCAGCCTTCACACTCGAAGTCCAGGAACTCGACGAACGTCACATCGCTGCCCGGCACCGTATTCAGCCGGCGGCTGTTCTCACGCACCAGCTGTCCCGCTTCACCGGCCTCCGTGGCGGGGAGTGCCTCGCGCTCGGGTCCGGAGCGGTTGAGCACGAACAGGACCGTCGCGACAGCGGCGATGAGGATCACCGACACGGTGACGATCAGCCGATTGCGAACGTGCATGGGGGACAGCCTTCCGTTGGATCGCCGACTGGTCAGCGGCGAGTCGGCCGGTCTCCCGATACTATCTAGGTATCTCCTTAGTAGGACCGTAGATGGCATCGGAGGACGCCGTGTTCCGCCCCTGGACCGCCCTCGTGGCGACCCTCGCCGCGCTTGCGCTCGGCGCCTGCAGCGCCCAGCAGCCGGTCGCGCAGCCGCCGCAGCAGACCATCACCGAGAAGGGCACACCGTACGGCGATCTTCTGGTGCCCAGCCTCGAGGCCAGCGTCACAGACGGCGCGGTCGGCGTCCCGGTGAACTCACCCGTCACGGTGAAGGCCGAGCAGGGCGTGCTCAAGAACGTCCGGCTGGTCAACGCCGACGGCCGGGTGGTCGCCGGGAAACTCGACGCCGACGGCGTCGAGTGGGCGACCGCGGAACCGCTCGGCTACAACAGGGAGTACACGCTGACCGCCGAGGCCGTCGGGCTCAGCGGAGCGACGCAGCGAAGCATGAGCTTCGTCACGCACTCGCCGGCCAATCTGACGATGCCCTACGTCATGCCGAACAACGGCGAGGTCGTCGGCGTCGGCCAGCCCATCGCCGTGCGATTCGACGAGAACATCACCGACCGTCTCGCCGCGCAGAAGGCGATCACCGTGACGACCGAACCGCCGGTCGAGGGTGCCTTCTACTGGCTGAGTAACCGCGAAGTGCGTTGGCGCCCAGCGGCTTACTGGAAGCCCGGCACGACGGTGGAGGTGCGGGTCGACACCTACGGCGTCGATCTCGGTGGCGGTCTCTTCGGTCAGGACGACGTGACGACGAAGTTCACCGTCGGCGACGAGGTGATCGCAATCGCCGACGACGCGACGAAGACCCTGACCGTGCGCCGCAACGGAAACGTGGAGCGGACCATCCCGATCTCCATGGGCAAGAACAGCACACCCACCGACAAGGGCACCTACATCGTCGGCGACAAGTACTCGTTCCTGGTGATGGACTCCTCCACCTACGGGGTGCCGGTCAATTCACCCGACGGCTACCGCACCGAGGTGAACTGGGCGACGCAGATGTCCTACAGCGGCATCTACGTGCACGCCGCGCCCTGGTCGGTCGGCAGTCAGGGCAGCGCCAACGTCAGCCACGGCTGCCTCAACGCGAGCACCGAGAACGCGAAATGGTTCTACGACACGGTGAAACGCGGGGACGTCGTCGAGGTGCTGAACACCGTGGGGCCGACGTTGTCGGGAGTCGACGGTCTCGGCGATTGGAACATCCCGTGGGAGCAGTGGCGGGCGGGCAACGCGATCACCTGAGCGCGCTAGGCTGACGGTTCGGACGGGAGGAGCACCGGGTGCGTATACGTGGATTCGGTGAACTCGAGGCCGACGTGATGGACCGGATCTGGAAGCGCGAGGCGTCGGCGGCGACGTCGGTCCGCGACCTCTACGAGGAGATGGCCGCCGAACGAACCATCGCGTACACGACCGTGATGTCGACGATGGACAACCTGCACACCAAGGGCTGGCTGTCCCGCGAACGCGACGGCAAGGCGTACCGCTACCGTCCCACGCTGACCCGCGAGGAGCACAGCGCGCGGCTCATGCGTGAGGCGCTCGACGGCGGTGGGCACCCCGATCTCGTGCTCACCCACTTCATCGAGCAGATCGGTACCGAGGAGTCGGAGAGCATTCGACAAGCGCTGCGCCGGATCTCGCGACGCAAGGGTGCGCGGTGACGCTCGTCGGCGTGCTCGCCGGGTACGCGGTCGCGGTTCTCATCACCGGCCCCGCGCTGCTGACCAGGACCCCGTTGCTGAGCCACGCGCCGAGGTGGGCGGTCGCCGCCGCCTTCGCGGCGATCGGGAGTGCGCTCTTCTCGCTGACGGTGGCGGTCGCTCTCACCGCGGTTGAGATCGGCGGGCACTGGGCGCTGGCGAACGCCGAGGTCGTGTCGTGCCTGGTGCTCACGGTCGGCCTCCTCGGCGTCGCGTCGGCGGTCGTCGGCAGGCTCGGCATCAGGCTGGCGGCGTCGATGCGCCGCATGCGCGACAGCGCCGACGAGCACTCCACGGGCGTGCGGCTCGTCGGCAGGCGCATCGACGGTGACGTCGTGGTGGTGGATTCCCCTGAGCCGGTGGCGTATTGCGTCGCGGGCCGCGCGCCGACGATCGTCGTCACGTCGGCGGCGATCGAGGCGCTGACCGACGACGAACTCGCCGCCGTGCTGGCGCACGAGCGCGCTCACCTACGCGGTCGGCACGCGTTCGTGATCGCCGTGGTGCGCGGGCTCGCGACCGTGTTGCCGGCGGTGGGTCTGGTGAAGGCGGCGGCCGCGCGGATTCCGACGCTGCTCGAGATGTCCGCCGACGATGTGGCGGCGCGCAGGCACGGCCGCGCCACGCTGCTGTCCGGCCTGCTCGCGCTTTCTCGGGTGAACGTGCACGAGGGGCACCGGTTGGCGGCCGCGGAGTTGGCGGTCGTCGCGCGCGCGGAACGTCTGGCGGCACCGCGGTCCCAGCTGACCGCCGCTGGTTCCAGCGCGGTGCTGAGCGGCACCGTCGCGATGATGCTCGCCGGCCCGCTGGCTGTGGCGGTGATCGCCACCGCGGGCGCGCTGTGGTGTGTGCGCTGACGCCTCAGTCGATCTCGTCGTCATCGGAACGGCGGTCGCGCCGTGCGATGAACACGACGACGGCGACGACGAGCAGCGCGGGTAGGAACGCGGGCAACGCCATCCACACGCCCACATCACTGGCGAGGTAGGACACGGCCGCAGTCTATCGGCCGGCCGCACTAGAACGGGTCGTCGTCGGAAGGCTTGAGGAGGAGTCGTTCGGGGTGGTGCAGGTTGTTGACCCGCGGTTGGCCGGTGGTGGGGTCGATCCACGCGAAGCGGCCGTCGGGGCGGCGGCGGGTGGTCCAGTCGGTGTCTTCGATCATCTGGTTGCCGGGTCCGCAGGCCAGGGTGAGGTCGTCCACGTTGGTCTGCCCGTCGCGTGTCCAGCCGGCGACGCCGTGGTGGGCTTGGGTGCGGTAGAACTCGACGGTGCAGCCGGGGCAGGTGCATCGTGTGACGGGGTGTCGACGTCGGCGGCCAGCAGCGCGTCCACCCCGGCGGTGAACGCGGCGAGCGCGTCGTCGATCAGCATGCTTCGAACAGACATTCGACTACCGACAGATCCGGCCGCGATGTGACAGCTGAAACCGAAGTGACAGAGGCGTTTTGGAGAATTCTCGACTCGGAATCTCACGACGCGAAACCCGCCTCAAGCGTCGCCGGATTCCATCTCGTGGCGACCGTCACGGCCTTGGCGGCGCTGCGAAACTTAGTCAGCCTTGTTATAGTGACAGCATCTATGCCCTTTAGTGCACACTTATGGGGGTCAGTGATGGGTCGGTTCTTGCTTTCACTCACGATGGCGATCGCGGGGTTATGGCTCGCAACGCCCATCGCTTCGGCGGACGACTGCCCTAATGTCGACGTCGTCTTCGCGCGGGGGACATTCGAGCCCGCAGGCCCCGGCGCCACCGGACAGGCGTTCATCGACGCGTTGCAAGCGCGGCTGGGGGACAAGACGGTGAACTCGGCCCCCGTCGATTACCCTGCCTCACTGGACTTTCCGCGAGCAGTCGACGGTGTCGCGAACGCGAGCTCGCAGATCCGCGACATCGTCAGCCGCTGCCCGAACACGCGGATCGTGCTCGGTGGCTACTCCCAGGGCGCGGCGGTGGCGGCCTACACCACGGCGAACGCGGTGCCCGCCGGCTACGCGCTGCCGTCGGACATCTCCGGACCGATGGCGCCGGAGACGGCGAAGCACGTCGCAGCGGTGGTGCTCTTCGCGAAGCCGACCAACGGCTTCGTCAACTTCCTCGACCGCACCGCACCGCCCATCGAGATCGGCCCCGCCTACGCGCCGAAGACGCTCGAGATCTGCGTTCCCGAGGATCCGGTGTGCTCGCCCACCGGCGGCGATCACAAAGCCCACGGGTCGTACGTGAGCAACGGATCGATCGACCAGGCAGCGGATTTCGTGGCGTCGAAGGTGTAGGTCGCGGCGCCAGTCTTGAGTGTGACCCTACGTCCGGGTGTTGCATGGAGTCGTGACCGAGAACGTGACGCTGACCGATTCCGACTACGCGCGCGCCGAGCAGATGCTCGCCCCGTACCGGGCGCGCAAGGTGCCGGGCAGTGCGCTGGCACCGCAGTGGCTGTCGGACGGCGAGCGATTCTGGTACCAGGTGGGTACGCGCTACGTCGTGGTGAATCCCACTGAGGGCAGCCGTCGGGCCGCGTTCGACCACGACCAGCTTGCCGCCGCGCTGTCCGCGGCGTCCGGGCACGCGGCGACCGGGGCCGACCTGCCGATCAGCGCGGTCGAGATCCGCGACGACGACACCGTGCGGTTCACGGCGTTCGAGGCGCGGTGGACGTGGGCGGACGGAATCTGTGCGCCCCTGGACGAGGCGCAACCGCTGCCGGGTGAGGTGCCGTCACCGGACGGGCAGTGGGTGGCGTTCCCACGCGACGGGAACATCTGGGTGCGGTCCGCCGACCGCACGGAGGAATTCGCGCTGACCGACGACGCCGAACCGTACTTCGACTACGGCGGTCTGCCCGACACCACCGGGGCGCGGGCGCTGATGCGCCTCCTGGGGTTGCCCCCGCTGAGCTTCTTCCACTGGTCGCCGAACTCCTCGCGAATCCTGGTGCAGCGCATCGATCAACGCGACCTGCCCGAACTCGTGCTCGTCGAATCCGCGCCCGCCGACGGTGGCCGCCCCGTCGAGCACCGCACCCGCTACACGATGCCCGGTGACAAGCAGGTGGCGACGATGACGTGGAACGTCCTCTCGCTCGCTGAGCGCACCGTGACGCGGCAGCAGGACGAGCCGTGGCCGATCATGCACAACACCGCCCTGGTCTACGCGTGGTGGACGGGCGAAGACGAGATCCACTTCCTGCACCACTCCCGTGATGCGCGAACGCTGGAGTTGCGCAGGCTCGATCCGGACACCGGAGCGACAACCACGCTCATCACCGAGGTCGGCGAAACCCGTGTCGATCCCGCGGTCCAACTCGGGGATCCGCACATGGTGCACGTGCTGAAATCCGGCGAGATCGTGTGGTGGTCGCAGCGGGACGGCTGGGGGCACCTTTACCTCTACTCGGCCGATGGTCAGTCGGTCACCCGGATCACGCAGGGACAGTGGCTGGTTCGCTCGCTGCTCAGAGTCGACGAGGACCGCAGGCAGCTGTGGTTCGTCGCCGGTGGCCTCGTTGCGGCCGATCCGTACCTGCGTCAGATCTGCCGCATCAACCTCGACGGCTCCGGATTCACTCGGCTCACCGACGACGACTTCGACCACGACGCGATGAGCCCACCCGAGGGCGACTACATCGTCGACCGCGCGTCCTCGTCGAGCCGGCCGCCGCGGTCGGTCGTGCTCGACGGCGACGGACAGCACGTCGTCGAGCTCGAAGCACCCGGTACCGAGGCCCTGGAGGCTGTCGGCTGGAGCCCACCCGAGCGCTTCCGCACGACCGCAGCTGACGGGAAGACGCCGATCTACGGATTGCTCTGGCGGCCACACGACTTCGACCCGGACCGGCGCTACCCGATCATCGAGCACATCTATCCGGGGCCGCAGAACTTCCGCGCCGGTCCGTCGTTCGATCCGCCCCACCAGGGCGAGCCGGAGGCGTTCGCCGCCTTGGGCTTCGCCGTCGTCGCCATCGACGGCAGGGGTACCGCGGCGCGCGGCAAGGCGTTTCACGACCACTCCTACGGGGATCTCGGCAACGCCGGTGCCCTCGACGACCACGTCGCCGCGATCCGCGAGCTCGGGCACCGGTACCCGTGGCTCGACACCGACCGGGTCGGGATCACCGGCCAGTCCGCGGGCGCCTACGCCGCCGCCCGCGCGCTGCTGAGGTACCCCGACGACTATCACGTGGCGGTGGCCACCTCCGGTAATCACGACAACGCCGTTAACCTGGCGATGTGGGCCGAGCACTACCACGGTGACGTCAGCGAGGACGGCCTGCGCGCCATCTCGAACGCGACGCTCGCCGCCAACCTGACGGGCAAGCTGCTGCTCATCCACGGTGAGCTCGACGACAACGCCCACCCCTACATGACGATGCGGCTCGTCGACGCACTCATCAAGGCCGACAAGGACTTCGACCTCATCCTGATCCCCGGTGTCGAGCACGCGCTGATCGGCCGTCAGCACTACTTCCTGCGCCGCACCTGGGACTACTTCGTCAGGCATCTGCACGGCAGCGAGCCGCCGCGTTATCGGCTCGCGCCGCTGCCGCTCCCCGGCCTCGGGGCGTGATCGTCGCGATGGAGCGTCATGCCGTCGCCACCGGCACCGTGGTGATGCAGCGGCTGCAGGCGGGTCGCTTCGTCGAGGTGTGCGAGTTGTTCGCCCCCGAACTTCGCGAGTTGATCTCGGCCGATGCCCTGCGTCAGCCATGGGAGGAGTTGCTCGAGGCGCATGGACCGATCGCGCTCGTCGGGTCGCCGTCCAGTGCGCAGGCCGGTCCGAACGCGATCGTCGTGACGTTTCCGGTGAGATGTGACCGCGGCGGGTTCGCGGTCGTCGCGGCTATCAACGACACGGGCAACCTGACCGGTCTGCAGTTCGCGCCCGAAGAGGCCGCCGAGAGTGTGGCGAACTGGGAGCCGCCGCCCTACGCGGACCCGGCGGCTTTCACCGAACACGACGTCACCGTGGCCGACGGGGCACAGGCGACACCCGGCACGCTGAGCCTGCCGACATCGCCGCGACGCGTCCCCGCGGTCGTCCTGCTGGCCGGCTCCGGACCCGCCGACCGGGACGCGACGATGGGCGGGAACAAGATCTTCAAGGACATCGCGTGGGGCCTGGCCAGCCGAGGCATTGCGGTGCTGCGGTTCGACAAGGTCACCTACACCCACGGCGACTCGCTCGATGTCACCGATTTCACCGTGGTCGACGAGTACGTGCGGCCCGCGGTCACGGCGGTCCGGCTGCTGCGCGAACATCCGGGGGTCGACGCCTCGCGGGTGTTCGTGCTCGGCCACAGCGAGGGCGGCACCGTGGCTCCGCGTGTCGCTGCCGCGGCACCGGTGATCGCGGGGCTGATCGTGCTGGCCGGTGCCACACAGCCGATGCATCACGCGATCGTGCGCCAATTCCGTTACCTTGCAACACTTCGCAACCCCGACGCCGACCTGGCCGCAGACCCGGCCCTTCAGACGGTCACCCGGCAGTGCGCGCTCATCGACAGTCCCGACTTCTCCCCGGCGACACCGGCTCACCTGCTGCCGTTCGGCGTCCCCGCCCCGTACTGGCTCGATCTACTCGACTACGACCCGGTGGCGACGGCCGCGCGGCTGGACGCACCGATGTTGATCCTGCAGGGCGGCCGCGACTACCAGGTCACCGTGGCCGACGACCTCGTCGGGTGGCGGACCGGCCTGGCGCACCACCCCGACGTCACCATCCGCGTCTACGATGCCGACAACCACCTGTTCTTCCCCGGCAGTGGACCGTCGACACCCGCCGAATACCAACCGGCGCAACACGTCGACGCAGAGGTCGTCGCCGACATCGTCCACTGGGTGAACGCCCGGCCTCAGCGCTAGTCGGCTGAATCGCGGACGATCTTCCCCGCTCGACTCAGCACGTCCAGCTGCGCCGGGTTGTAGAGGTCGAGCATGGCGGCGCCGATCGCCTTGTCGGCGAAACGTTTTCCGCGTGGAGCGTCGGCGCTGGACTCGTCGAGTCCCGGATGTGCTTCCCGCACCGACCGGATGTAGGGGGCGATGCGCTCCGCGAGGTCCCGACGTGTCGCCTCGTCGGCATCGGCGGGCAGGTTGTCCAGCTCGTCGGCCGCGGGATCCTCTGGTGTCTCCCGCATCATGTCCGCGTAGACCTGCCTGCCCTGCGGCCCCAGCACCCGGCTCAGCACGACGACGAGCTTGCGATCGGCCTCGGTCATCTTCGCCGCGGCGTCCGGTGCGACGAAATCGGGCGGCAGATCGGTCGGCGCGGCCTTCTCCAGGAGCATGCGGAGCTCGTCGCGGGCGTTCTGCAACCGCTTGATCGTCTCGCCGAGCTCGGCATCGAGTTCGCGCAGCGCCTGCTCGGGGTGATCGTCGGATTCCCCCATTGCGGCGATCTGCGCAAGTGAGAACCCGAGATCGACCAGCCGCTTGATGCGCACCAGGCGGACGAGATGCTCGACGCCGTACTGTTTGTAGCCGTTGGATCGGCGCTCGGGTTCGTCGAGCAGACCGACCTGGTGGTAGTGCCGCACCGCTCTCAGGCTGGTGCCCGCCAGGTCCGCGAGTTCACGAGTGCTCCACGCCACGAGTCCATCTTCGCCCACCAGTCGACTTGACTGTGCCGCTACGTCCGGGTGTGCGATGGAGTCATGACCGAACCCGCACTGATCTCCGTCGACGACTTGTTCAAGCCGCCCACCAAGGCCGGGGCTTCGATCTCACCGGACGGCACCCGTGTCGCGTACCTCGCGCCGTGGCGGGACCGCCTGAACATCTGGGTGCAGAGCCTGGAGGGTGACGACACCCCGCAGCGCGTCACCGCCGACGACACCCGCAGCATCCTGCACTTCTCCTGGACGGACGACCCGCGCTGGCTGCTGTACCTGCAGGACACCGGCGGCGACGAGAACTGGCACGTGCTGCGCGTCGACCTCGACCACCCGGATAGCGAAGCGGTCGACCTGACGCCGTTCCCCGGCGTCATGTCCGCCTACGAGCCGCTTCCCGACAAGCCGGGCAAGGCGCTCGTGTACTCGAACAAGCGCGGCCCGCAGAGCATGGACGCCTACGAGCTCGACATCGCGTCGGGCGAGCTGACGATGCTGGCGGAGAACCCGGGCGACGTGATCGCCTGGCTCGCGAGCCGTCGCGGCGACCTGTTCGCGACGAAGCTGAACGCGCGCGGCGATCTCGAAGTCCTGCAGTGGGACGAGCGGACCGATTCGCTGCGCTCGATCGCGCGATACGACGGCACGGACTACACCATGGGGATGTATCCGATGGTCGTCACGCCGGATGGGAGCGGCATCTGGATGGGGTCCAACGAGGGCACCGACCGCACCCGGTTGGTGCGCCTCGACGTGGCCGACGGCAAGCAGTACGGCGTCGACAGTCACCCGGTGTTCGACATCGACACGCGCGCCCAGGTGTGGGCGGGCCTGCCGGAGCCGCTGATTCAGAGCCGAGCCACCGGAGAACTGCTCGGCGTGCGGTATCTCGGTGAGCGCCAGGTCATCCACGCCCTGAATGCGGAGTTCGCCGACGTGCTCTCGGGTCTGGAGAAGCTCTCGGACGGTGACATCGGGGCGTTGTCCTCCGATGTCAAGGGGCGCAAGTGGGTGGTGAGTTTCACCCACGACCGCGATCCGAATGCGACCTACTTCTACGACCACGACACCGGCGAGAGTCGACTGCTGTTCCGTCCCTACCCTCACCTCGACCCGGAGCAACTCGCGCCGCTGCTCCCCGTGACCATTCCCTCGCGAGACGGGCTGGATCTGCACTCGTACCTGATGCTGCCGCTCGGGTGGGAGGGGCAGGCGCCGCTCCCGCTGGTCCTCGTGGTGCACGGCGGGCCGTGGGCGCGCGACGGATGGATGTACGCGCCCGCCCTACAACTGCTCGCCAACCGCGGATACGCGGTGCTGCAGGTCAACTTCCGCGGATCCTCGGGGTACGGCAAGGCCTTCCAGAAGGCCGCGATCGGCGAGTTCGCGGGCAAGATGCACGACGATCTGATCGACGGCGTCGAGTGGGCGATCGCCCGGGGCTACGCCGACCGCGACCGGGTCGCGATCTTCGGCGGCTCGTACGGCGGTTACGCCACCCTGGTCGGCGTCACGTTCACGCCGGACGTGTTCGCGGCGGCGATCGACTACGTCGGCATCTCCAGTCTGGAGAACTTCATGAGGACGCTGCCGGAGGTCGCGCGGCCGCACCTGGCCAACAACTGGCACCGGTTCGTCGGCAATCCCGACGATCCGGAACAGCGTGCGGACATGCTCGCTCGCTCGCCGATCACGAAGGTCGACGAGATCCGCACGCCGCTGCTGGTCATCCAGGGCGCCAACGACGTTCGCGTCGTGCAGGCCGAATCGGACAACCTCGTCGAGGCGCTGCGGGCCAGGGGCGTGGAGGTGGAGTACATGATCAAGGACGACGAGGGACACGGATTCGTCAACCACGAGAACACGATCGACATGTGGAACGCCGTCGATCGGTTTCTGGGCGAGCACCTCGGCGGACGCCGATGACGCCGCTCGAGCGGATGGGCGGAGTGTCCGGACTGATCCACGCCAGCATCCCCACCGTCGCCTACGTCATCGTCAACTCGATCGCCGGACTGAACGCTGCCGTCGTGGTGGCGGTCGGCGCGAGCGCCGGCCTGATCGCGCTTCGGTTGCTGCGCAAGGAGCCGCTGCAGCCTGCGATCTCCGGACTGCTCGGCGTCGCCATCGCGGCGCTGATCGCGTACTACACCGGGTCCGCCGAGAACTACTTCCTGCCGGGTATCTGGATCAGCCTGATCATGGCCGTCGTGTTCGCGGCCTCCGTCCTGGTGCGCCGCCCGCTGGTCGGAGTGCTGTGGAACCTGCTGCGCAGTGCAGGGCCCGATTCGGCGTGGCGCGACGACAGGGCCGTGCTGCGCGCGTTCGACCTCGCGACGTGTGTGTTCGTGGCGCTGTTTGCCGCGAGATTCGCTGTCCAGCACTGGCTTTACGACAGCGGCTTCACCGGCTGGCTGGCGTTCGCCCGCATCGGGATGGGCTACCCGCTACTCGGGTTGGCGCTGCTGGTGGTGTACTGGGCGGTGCGCCGGGCGAACCGGCGGCCCAACGTGTCCGACGTATCGGACGAATCGAAGGAGCGGATGATCGAGGTGCGGAGCTGATTCACCACGAGATCGACACCGGCCTGCTGCGCGGACTCGCCGAGCTCGAGCGCACCGACCTCGGGTGGCTGCCGCATCGACTGCCGTGGTCGGCCCGTGCGCAGTGCGACGACCCGCAGTTGCTCGGCGCCGAGGCGCAGCCGGCCGGGGTGCGGTTCGCGTTCCGGACGGCCGCAACGGTTATCGAGCTCGACACGGTGCGCACGCGGGTGGTGCTGACCGGGGTGCCGGAGCGTCCGGACGGCACCGTCGACCTGGTCCTCGACGGTCGGCTGAGCCGGCAGGCGGTGACCAGCGGAGGCAACGTGGTCCGCGTGGATCCGGCCACCGGCGCAAGCGATGTCGACACGGGGCCGGCGGCGACGATCCGCTTCGACGGGCTCGCCGCCGGTGACAAGGACGTCGAGATCTGGCTGCCGTATCACGAGCGCACCGAGGTGGCCGCGCTGCGCACCGACGCGCCGATAACCGTCGTGCCCGAGGGCCGTCGGCGCTGGGTGCATCACGGCAGTTCGATCAGCCAGGGGTCGAACGCTGCGAGCCCGAGCACCACGTGGCCCGCACTCGCCGCCGCGCAGGCCGGCGTCGATCTGGTCAATCTCGGCTTCTCGGGTAGCGCACTGCTCGACCCGTTCACCGCACGAGCGATCCGCGACCAGCGGGCCGACGTCATCAGCGTCAAGCTGGGCATCAACCTGGTCAACGCGGACCTGCTGCGGCAGCGCGCCTTCGGGCCCGCGGTGCACGGCTTCCTGGACACGATCCGGGACGGACACCCCGACGTCCCGCTCGTCGTCATCGGACCGCTGTACTGCCCGATCCACGAAACCACACCGGGGCCCGGTGCTTTCGACGTCGAAGCGCTCGCCCGCGGTGAGGTGCGGTTCGCGGCGACCGGCGACCCGGCGGATGCTGCTCGGCCGGGCGGGCTCGGACGGCTGACGCTCGGCTGGATCCGGGATCAGTTGGCCGCCATCGTCGCGCGACGGCAACCCGATGACAGCCGGATCTCCTACGTCGACGGGCTGACGCTCTACGGGCCCGCCGATGCGGGCGCCCATCCGCTGCCCGACCGACTGCATCCCGATGCCGCGACGCACCGAGTGATCGCGCAGCGATTCGCGCCGGCACTCACCTGACGACGCCGGTCGGCGTCGACTACTCACCCGTCGTAGTCGACGCTCGTCATCATGCCCGCCGCTTGGTGATAGGTGTTGTGGCAGTGCAGCATCCAGGTGCCGGGGTTGTCCGCCGCGAAGGTCACGTCGAGCGAGCGTCGCGGTAGCACGACCACGGTGTCCTTCCGAGCGCCGGGGCCACCGTCGCGATTCACCACCTGGAACGTGTGGCCGTGCAAGTGCATCGGATGCCACATCATCGACGAGTTGGCGAACCGCAATCTTGACGTCTGCCCCTCGTGAACGACGACCAGAGCCGACTGGCGCGCTCCGACGTTCATCCCTTCGGCATACGCGACCGCCCGACCGGTGGCTAGGGTCGAACGGCCCGCGCGGGCACGCCGGGACCTTGGACCCCAGCCGAAGGGGCAGCATGGCTCTCCCGCGCGGCATCGCCACCGGGTGAGTCTGAAACGTGTTCGGCGTTGCGCCGGTCGTACATCGACGATGGCTGAGGAGATCGCGTTGCGATGACTCCACTCGAACCCCTCCCAGTCCGTGGCTGGGGCCGGTTGCGCCCCTTCGCCGAACCCGCCCTTCTCGCCGTCACAGCCACGTGTCTAGCTGCCGGTGGACTGGCGTGGCTCGCGGGAGTTGTTCGCCTGGCGAACGGATGCTGGATCGCGGGAACCCTCGCCGCCGTCGTGCCCGCGGTGGCGTGGGTGGTGGCCGGTCTGCGGCGTAAACGCCTCGGAGTGGACCTCATCGCCGTGCTGTCGCTGGTTGGCACCCTGAGCGTCGGCGAGTACCTCGCCGGTGCCCTGATCGCGGTGATGCTGGCTGGCGGGCGAACGCTGGAGGCGAGGGCCACGCGCCGGGCGTCGCGCGATCTGCGGCGCTTGATGGAGCGGGCCCCGCGGCATGCGTCCCGCCGTGTCGGTGCGCGCGTGGAGACGATCCCGCTGACGGATGTGAAGGTCGGAGATGTGCTCGTCGTACGGCGCGGTGACGTCGTGCCGGTTGACGGTCGGGTCGTGGACGGGACGGCGGTGCTCGACGAGTCGGCGCTCACCGGTGAGTCGCGGCTGGTGGAGCGATCGGGAGGAGAGGCGGTCCGCAGCGGTGTCGTCAACGCCGGCAACGTATTCGAGATCGCTTCCTCGGCGACCGCGGCGGACAGCACCTACGCGGGCATCGTGCGACTTGCGCGCGAGGCGGCGGCGGACAACGCACCGGTGGTTCGATTGGCCGATCGGTGGGCAGCCTATTTCCTTCCCGTCGCGTTGCTGCTCGCAGCCGCCGCGTGGATCGCCAGTGGCTCGGCGGTACGGGCCGTCGCAGTACTCGTGGTCGCCACGCCGTGTCCACTGCTGCTTGCCGCCCCGGTCGCCATCGTGTCGGGGCTGTCGCGGGCTTCGCGTGCGGGGGTGATCATCCGCGGCGGCGGGGCGATGGAGAGCCTCGGCCGTGCGAGAACTCTGGTGATGGACAAGACCGGAACGCTGACAGCGGGTCGTCCGATCGTGGTCGACGTCCTCGCTGCACCCGGCGCGACACCGACCGACGTGCTGCGCATCGCCGCGTCGGTGGATCAGCTGTCACCGCACGTGCTCGCAGAAGCGATCGTCAGCGCAGCGCTCGCTCGCGGGCTGCAGTTGTCCACACCTACCGATGCCGTCGAAACACCGGGCAACGGCATTGCGGGAAAGCTGAATTCGCACACGGTGGCAGTGGGGAAGCTGCCCGACGAGGCCGTCCTCGAACCGTGGGCTCGGGGCGCCGTGAGTCGTGCTCGACTCGACAACGCCGCGCTCGCGTGGGTGTGCGTCGACGGAGAGCCGACAGGCGCAGTTCTCCTGCGGGATCCACTGCGCCGCCAGGCCTCGCGCACGATGCGACGGCTCCGCCGGGCGGGAATCGATCGGCTGGTCATGCTCACGGGTGATCGCGTCGAGCCGGCGAGCGAAGTCGGCACCGTGCTCGGCCTCGACGAGGTGCACGCTCAGCTGAGCCCGGAGGACAAGGTGAACGCCGTCCTCGCTGAACGGGATCGCGCGGTGACGGTGATGGTCGGTGACGGTATCAACGACGCACCAGCGCTTGCGGCGGCGACCATCGGCGTCGCGATGGGGGCACGGGGTGCGACCGCCTCGTCGGAGGCGGCCGACATCGTGCTCACCGCCGATCGCCTGGACCGGCTCGCGGACGCGATCGACATCGCGCACCGATCACGCCGGATCGCGGTGCAGAGTGCTGCCGTTGGAATGAGCATGTCGCTGCTGGCGATGGTCGTCGCCGCCTTCGGCTGGTTACCCCCGGCGCTGGGAGCGGTTCTGCAGGAGGGTATCGACGTCGCGGTCATCCTCAACGCGCTGCGGGCGCTTCGCGGCGACCCGGCCCTCGACACCACGATGCGCGCCGATACCAGGAACCTGCTGCGCCGATTCGCGGGCGAGCACGACGAGTTGCGCGACGCTCTCGAGTCGATCCGTGCCAGCGCGGACCTGTTGGTGGAGGCCCCTGACGACGAAGCGCTACACGCTGTGGTCTCGGCCCACGCGATGCTGACCGACCGCGTGCTGCCGCACGAGCGCGCGGAGGAGACCGAGTTGTACCCGGCGCTCGCAGCCCCGTTGCGAAGCGGCGAAGCCACCGCGACCATGAGTCGGATGCACGCCGAGATTCAGCGCCTGGCCGACCGTATCGGGGTGCACGTGCACCTGGCTCAGGAGGCCGGACGGATCGAGGACGGACAGGTCGACGACCTACTGGCATGTCTGTACGGCCTGTACGCGCTGCTCCGTCTGCACTTCGTGCAGGAGGAGGAGAACTACTTCACGCTGACACAGGACGACGACGTCGTGGTCAGCGCAGATGCGCTTCGGTGACGAGTCGTGGTGTCCTCGCGGATGTCAGCACCTTCTCGCTGCGCAGCTTCTCGGCCCGCTCGCGGATGCCGCGCATCATCTTCTGCTCCATGACGAAGTGCGGAATGTCGAACCAGGGCTTCCCGACTGCGCCCCCGCTGCCGCGGACCAGGAGTCGGGACCATCCACCCTCGATACCGCGAACGACGAAAACCCAGGCACCGGACGCCTTCTCGCCCCGTCCAAGGCGATCGAAATCGGGTGGGGACACCAGGACCAGATGCGAATTCTCCGCGACGGCCGCGACGACCTGCCGAGCTCGCGGCCCGAATCGCCGCGCCAGCCAGACCGTGTCGCCGACATGCAGCTCCTGCCAGTCGGGATGGACGCGGTCGGCGTTGTGGATGTCCGCCCCGACGAGGCGTTCGAGCCACGCGTAACTGTAGAAGCCGCCGCGCCCCTCACCGATCTGGGCGAGCCACGGCCACACCTCGTCGGGCGCGGCGTCGATGGTCACCGCACGGGTGGTGCGCGGCAGGTGAGCCCCGACCAGGTCGTCGCCCGGCAGCTCCGCGTCCACTTCGGTGGGATCCGCACCCCAGGTGTACATCCACGGGCGCACGTGTCTGTGGTAGCCCGCGCCGAACCCCGCTGCGGCCATCACACTCGAGACGATCCTGTGTTGGGTTCCCATGTCCACCCCGTCGTCAACTTTCCTCGCTGGAGTCGGATGGATCCCGTTGATCAGCGGATGCGACGTTCAGGTGCACGAAGGACTTGATGCCGAAGCGCTTGAAGACGCGGCGACGGTTCGGTGGGAGTTCCGCCTCGGCCGTCGCGGCGACCACGACCGTCGGCATCTGCACGGTGTAGGTCCGTCCGGCGTAGCGCATGGTTCCCGAACCCTGTGCCTGCAGGTTCTGCAACCAATCGACGTGTTCGCCGTACGGCAGCGGAACGACGAAGCCGTCGACCACCCGGTCGGCGACTACGGGTGTGCGGTAGTGCTTTCCGGTCCGCCTGCCGGTGTGGTTGATGACCGAGGCGTAGAAGCCGCCACGCCCCGCCGCCATCAACATCACGGGGTTGAGTACGTGCTTGTTGAACACGCGAACCAGGTCGCGCGGCGCCGTCTTCTCGGTTGACATGCCGCCATTTTCGAGAGTCTCGACGGCGAGGAGTAGGGCCTGTCGACCTCTGAAATGGGCCCTTGGACCCTTCGGCAGCCGGCGCGGACGAACGTAGCGTGGGCGCGAGAATGTGAATCTTCCAACAGGAGGTCGGAAATGACCACAGCGCGGGACATCATGAACCCGGACGTGACATGCGTGACCGCACAGGCGTCGCTCGTCGAGGCGGCCGCGAAGATGCGTGAACTGGGTGTCGGCGCTCTTCCGATCTGCGGCGACGACGACAACCTACAGGGCATGCTCACCGACCGGGATATCGTCGTGAAAGCCGTTGCCGCCGAGCTTGATCTGGCCGCCACCGCGGTCGGAACGCTCGCCCAGCACACGGTGTACTGGGTGGATGCGGCCGCCACCATCGAGCAGATGCTGCTGGTCATGGAGGAGCATCAGGTGCGTCGGGTTCCGGTGATCGAGGAGCACCGACTGGTCGGCATCGTGACCGAGGCCGACATCGCTCGGCACCTGCCCGAGCACGCCGTCGTCGATTTCGTCAGGGCCATCTGCGCGCAGAAGGCCATCAGCGGACACGGTGAGAGGTGACGACCACGCCGGTGATGCCTTCGAAGAACGTCACACGGTGGAAGCCGGTTGCCGCCGCGATCGGCGTCATCGCCGTCGGCGCCGCCGCGGCCGTCGGTGGTTTCGCCGTGGGACGGGAATCGTCGATCGGCCCCATGTCGTCGCGACCGAACGAGAAGAGCGTGGAGCAGTGGTGGACGGATCACCGCACGGACGTCGCCGCGCTGCGCTCGTCCATCCACAAGTCGCAGGTCGCGTTGGAGCGAGAGGACCTGTCGGCGTTATCGGCAGCCTGCCTGACGATGCACGACGACGCGGTCATCACGCTGAAGTCGGATCTTCCTGCGCCCGAACGTGAGTTGGACTCGAAACTCCGTGGTGCCATCGAGGACGCACACGCCGCGTCGCACATGTGCCTTGCCGCCGAAGCGGGATCCATCAACAACTACGCCGGCGAGTTCCGCTCCCAGATGGCGGCGTCCGATCGGCAGCTGAAGGCCGCTGAAGACTCCTTGGGCGGCCATCCCGCCACGGCGTGAGAGGGCGGCCAAGACCTCGCCTCACGCGCATTCGGTGGTCTCGGTGGGATCTCCGCTGCTGTCGAGCAGGCCGGACTGCTCGAGGGCTGCGTCCACGAAGTGCTGCACCGGCCGGGATTCGACGAATCCGGTGTGACCTCCCTGATACCAGGTGATCTCGGGTCGCCCCCAGTGTTCCCAGAGGCGGTGCACCTGGTCGCGTGGATGGACTAGTTGGTCGGCGACACCGGCGTAGATGAAGCGCCCGCGCAGCGGCACTCGCGGCCTCAGCGACAGCGGCGAGATCATCCGACCCAGCGGCTCGGCCGCTGCGACCGTTCGTCCCCGTGGATCGTCGTCGTGGAAGCCGGCATGGTGGCCGAGGACCGCGACGATATCCGCCACGGGCACGCCGAGCACAGCGCACCGGAGGTCGTCCTCCACGCTCGCAACGATCGCGGCGACGAAACCTCCCAGCGACAGGCCGTACACGCCGACCGGTGCTCCCGGCTGTTCCGCGCGAATCCACGCGATCAGCCGCCTGATGTCCCACACGGCCTGTGCGGTCGCGTGCACGTTCGTCATCACGTCTTCACTCGGGAAGACGACCCCCTTCGGCAGTTGCCGGCTACGCGGGCCGTGCAGCGGAAGCACCGGCAGGATCACGTTGAGGCCGAGGTCGTGATGCAGATGCCAGGCGCGGAACACGGCGAGATCGAGGCGAGCGCGCCCCATTTCGGTGCCGTGCACGCAGACGAGCCAGGGCCGAGGACGCCGATGCCGCAGCACGATTGCGTACTCGCGGGTGTTCGCGGCGTACGTCAGCCAGCGCGCGCCGCCGGGCTCACCTCGGCGAGGGGTGTATCCGCTCGTGAACGACAGCCGTTGCAGTGGCCGTCCGGCGGAGTACGCGGTGCGGACGCTGACGTCCGCGGGAGGCGACGGTGCGGTGAAGAACCTTTCGGAATGTTCCAGCCAGCCACCGTCGCCGTAGAACCGGAGAGCGTCGTGGACCTCCGCGTCGATGCGTGCGTAGGTGTGTGCGTCGCCGATCGGTCGTCGCGCTCGCAATCCCAGCAGCGCGATCTCGTCGCGGAACGCGTGTGCGGCGATCGCCAGCGTGGGGCGGGCCAGCGGCACGTCGCCGGATTCCTGCGCGAGGTAGTGGCGCCAGGTGTCGGCGTAGTAGCGTCCCGTGCGCGCGAACGGGCCGACCACGGCGTTCAGCGCTCCGGACGGGTTAACCGAAGGAACAGTTCGCGGGTGGTCGGTCGCGTCGTTGCGTGCCATGCCGGTGACGGTACGAGTCGACGAGTAGCGGCTGACAGGGTCGTAGCTCGGTCTTTTCGACGACGTTGGACCATCGGGCTGAGGACCAACGCCCTCGGGAACGATGCGCTCAGCGGTCCTGCGCCATCTCAACCCTCCGGGCCGGACGTCCGGTCAGGACTTCCAGCCGAAGCCTCGCCATCTGCTTGGAGCGCTCGATGTCCGATTCGGCCTGCGCATCGATGACGACCGAGTGCGAGTGCGCGAGCACGCCGAGCACCTCCTTGGCCGGCAGCAGTGGGAACTCGCGACCGAGTTCGTCTGCGACACGGCTGATCTCGTTCAGCGTGACCGCGGTGGCCCAAGCGTCTCCGGGGGGTAGTGCGGAGGTCACGTTGCGGGCGTGGTGAAGTACGGCGATCGTTCGCCCTCCGTCGATGAGCGGCTCGTTCTGCGGTGACCATATTCGGTAGGCGAACCCGCCGGGGTGGTGGCGATCCGGCACGTCGTGACGAAGGACGCCGGGGCAGTGCGGGGCGGTGCCGCGCAGCACCGACTCAACCGACGCGATCGCGTTCGCGAGGTCGCCGGCGGTCGGGTCGGCCGGGTTGTCGGGGAACGCGTCGTAGACGTACTCGCCGAGTAGCCGCTCCCGAGGCATGTCGACGGCCCTTTCGTAGGCGGTGTTGACCCCGCGAATGCGCAGATCGGAATCGATCAACGCCAAGGGCTTCGGCGACACTCTGAACCAAGCCGCCTGCTCGATGCCTGCTGCCGTTGCGCGGTTCAGCATTCTTCCTCCGTCGGAGACCGTCGGTGCGGCGAGCCTCGATCAGTCACCGGCGGTTCGGCGTTCGTCGCCGTCGTCCGGTATCTCTCGACGCTGTTCGAGAACGTCCGCCTCGTCTGCCTCCAGGACGGCATCCCGTTGCGCTTCGTCGCTGCGGACGTCGGCGGTGTCCCGATCGTCGAATTCGTTGTCGCGTTCGGCATAGCAATCGACCAGTTCGAAGCGGTCGGGTGGGGGGAAGGTCCGGGGCATCGCTTCTCCTGGGTCGATAGGGCGGTCGCCGTTTCGAGTGTGCGGGTGCACTGCGTGAAAGCGATATGGACTTAGGTCCCGTTTCGGACCGACCAGGGTCCCGTTTGTCGGGCCCGGTGAACGACGGTTACCAGGTGCGACTCGCCCGCCACTGCTCGAGCTGGCGGCGATCCTTCTTCGTCGGCCGGCCGGCCCCGCGATCGCGCAGCGCGACGGGGATCGCCACGATCTTCGGCTCGGGCGGGGTGCGATCCAGATAGCAGGTCACCGCGTCCGCAGCGCCGACGCGTTTCTGGATGACGCGGACCACTTCGACGATGCGGGTCCGCTCGCCGATTCGGGCGCGGATCTCGTCACCGGGAACCACCGAGGTGGCGGGTTTGGCCGGCCGGTCGTTGACCTTCACGTGCCCGCCGCGGCACGCCGCTGCGGCGTCGGGGCGCGTCTTGCTGATCCGGACCGCCCACAGCCACCGGTCCAACCGCGTCGACTCCATCCGTCCATGATGGCGCAGTCAGCGGGTGGCTACGCCAGTCCTGCTCGATCGGGCAACGGGTGGGCGCGCGGGCGCGGGCGGTAGCGCTTCGTCAGGTTGAGTGCGGGCTTCTCGACGGCGTAGTAGGTGACGATCGACAGAGCGAAGGTGACGACCATCCCGATCGCGACGTTGGACAGCATCGCCGACATGGTGTCCTCGGTGGCCAGAAACCGGGAGCGCCCCAACAGGATCAGCACCGGGTAGTGCCACAGGTAGACCGACAGCGAGATCTTGCCGAGGAAGCGGAGTGGTGCGAGATCCAGCCACCTCGCCAGCGATGAGGACTGGCCGCGTGCGAGCGGTGCGATGACGATGACGACGAAGATCGCGCACGTGAACGCGATGGCGCTCAGAGCGTAGGAGTTGCGGGTGGCCAGCAGGACCAGGGCCAGTAACCCGGAGGGGAGGAACGCCACGGTGGCGAGCAAGCGCACGCGGCGACTGAGCCGCTCGGGAATCATCCGGCGCTCCATCGCGACGAACAGAATCACGACGAACATTCCGTACGCGAACGTGTCGGACATGGCGAGGAAGCTGCGCAGGAAGACCGCGAGCCAGTTGTCGCCCCATTCCTGGAGCAGCGGATCGGTGACACCGGTCGCACGGGAGATGGCCGGCACGAACAGCTTCGCGACGAGACCGAGCACCAGGAGCGAGATCGGGGCGATGAGTGCGATGCGCAGAGGTGCGCCCCCGAGGCGTCGGCGCAACCGGAACATGATCACGCCGAAGATCGGGAGCGTCGAATAGAACGCGATCTCCAACGTGAGAGACCACGCCGGATTGATTCCGGTTTGGAAGTACTGGGGGATGTAGGTCTGCAGCAGCGTCAGGTTGGCGATGAGCTGTCCGGGATCGGTGATCATGCCGGTGCCCTCGGTGGTCCCCACCGGCTGCAACGACTGGTTCACCACGTACACCGCGTGGAACGCGTAGTTGGCGATGAGGAAGATGACGAGGTAGGCGGGGAACACCCGCAGCACGCGGTGGAGGGTGTACTCCCTGGTGTCGGGCATGGTGGCGCCCCCGGCCCCCTGGTCGCGCATCAGCGCCTTCACATAGGGCAGGAACAGCAGGAAGCCGCTCAAGACGAAGAACATCAGCAACACCACGCCGATGAGATTGAGCTTCGCCGCACCCGACGTCATCGGTGAGTACCAGTGCGCGATGTGCGCGACGGCGACACCGAGGCATCCGAGGCCGCGAATGCCGTCGAGGCCGGTGATGCGAACGCTCTTCTTCGCGGGAGGAGGCGGGACTAACGACTCACTGGAATTGTCCTCGAGTTCCGACGTCGTCAACCTTCACCCACCGAGTAATCGTCCCGACAAGTGGGCCGTGGTGACGGCGAATTCGCGTTCACGTAACCCTCTGATCGGCTGTCTGCGAGCATCGGAGCCGGTTCAATGCTCGTCACAAATTTGATCCGGTACCGGCGCGTCAAATGCTATCGCAAACATGCTGATCAAGCTGCACAAGTCGGGCGCATAGGTGTACTTAATAATCAAAGGAATTTGATCTGCAAACTCCGAATTCGGAGGTGCGTTGCCACCATGTACGAAGCTTGCTGGAATAACGCTCTCAACATGTGCTGAGGACGTCAATCCTGGCAAATTCATACTATTCGGCGGATTCGGCCCGTGGGCGTGTTCGCACTGCGCGCCGACGATGTCATGTGCAATCTCGGGGACGTGGCGCACCCGCCGGTATTCGTTCGCTGTGGGTGCCACGGAGGTGAGTCGTCGACACTCGGGTCCGTCCGGCGGCCCGGCGGTCCGAACGCGGTTCCCGCCGCCCCGGACGGCTGGCCACGACGGGCAGGGTCGCCCATCACGGCTCGGGTCGCGGGCGCCCGGCACGTCCTCGGATTCGCCACCCGCCGTTCACAGCGAATTCCACGATTCCACGCTGACGGCCTGCTCCGCAGGCGTAATTTTCGCCGAGCGGGTGGTCTGTCGAAAGGAATCGTCATGGGCTACGCCAGGAACGTCGGTCGCGTTGGGGCTTTGGCCGTGGCACTCGGAGTCGGGATGGCGGTGGCCACCAACGGGGGAGTCGCGGTCGCCGACCCGACTAGCGACTCGTCCACCTCGTCGGCCGGTGACGCGTCGGGTTCGCAATCGGGTTCGCAGTCGGAGGCCACGACGAGTTCGCCGACCGGCCCGACGTCGAGCTCGAACGACGGTGACAACGACGACCAAGACGACCAGGACGGGCAAACGACGGGCACGGTGACGAGTTCGCCCACGGTCACGGGCAGCATCGGCTCGACGGAGCCCGATGACACCGAGGTCGAAGCGCCCGTCGTCGAAGCACCCGTTGAAGCGCCCGTCGTCGAAGCGCCCGTCGTCGAAGCGCCCGAGGAGGCCGAGGAGGGCACCACACCCGCCGACGCGCCGACGGAAACCAACAACGATTCACCGGCGAGCGACGCTGCGGCGGGGGTGCAGCGAGTGGCGAATCGGTCGGCGAGCGTTCCAGACGCCGACTCCGACGGCACCGAAGCGGGCGACGAGGCCGATGCCCAGCCGATAGCGCTTAGCATCGCCGCGGACACCTCCTCCACGCCGTCGTCCGGCGACGTGTTCACCACTGTCGCGACCGCTCTCACGTCGGTCGCGCCGTCCCCGGCGAAGGCCCAGCAGGCGCCGCCGACGCTCATCGGGATCGTCACGCAGTTCGTCTCCGCCGTCTTGAGCCCACTGCTGAGCCCATTGCAGGACGGACCGATCCAGATTCCGTTCCTGACGGCCGCACTGTCGTTGCTGCGCAACGAGTTCGAGAAGTTCCTCAACCCGAACCGGAACGTCGCGCCGCAGCAGAGCACGAGCCTGGTCAACTCGCTGCAGGCGCTGCCTCTGGAAGATCAGCACGTGTTGGTGATCGGCATCGACGGCACCAACCTGAGCCGCGTGCTCGCACTGCCGACCGGGCAGAACGCGAACTTCCTCGAACTGCTGGGCACCAGCACCTCCGCGGCCCCGAGCATCGTCGGGCACACCACGATCTCCAACCCGTCGTGGTCCTCGATCCTCACCGGGGCGTGGGGTGAGCGCACCGGTGTCATCAACAACGTGTTCACGCCGTGGACGTACAACCGGTTCCCGACGATGTTCGACCAGATCGAGGCGCTCAACGAGGACATCGACACCACGGTCGTCGCCAACTGGAACGTGATCAACGCGATCTCCGCGGCGGGGGCCGGCGGCGCCGACAACAACCTCTACGTCACGCAGATCGCGGGTGACACGAACTGGCTCGCGACCGACGACCTGGTCGCCGAACTGACCGTCGACGCCATCGAAGACCAGAGCACGGATCCGAGTGTGCTGTTCTCGTACTTCGTCGGTGTGGACGAGAACGGTCACCTGTACGGCGGCGCCTCGCCCGAATACCAAGCGGCGCTGGTGAACATGGATGAGAACCTCGGACTGATGATGGATGCCGTGGCGGCCCGTGAAGCGCTGACCGGTGAGGACTGGACCATCATCGTCGTCACCGACCACGGCCATCAGCCGCAGAAGGGCTTCGGGCACGGTTTCAACTCGCCCGACGAGACGGCGACGTTCGTCATCGTCGACGGCCCCGGTTTCGCGGACAACAACATCAACACCGCCTACCAGATCGTCGACACCACGCCGACGGTGCTGCAGATCTTCGGCGGCGGCGTGCAGCCTCGCACCGACGGTGTCCCGCTGCAATCCCTCGGCGCAGGTGACCATTACGCGAACATCGACGATCTGGTGGCGGCCCTCAACGCCGAGATCGCCCAGATCGAATCGCCGAACTTCATCACCGACAGCCTGCTGACGGTGCGGACGATCTTCTCGAGCATCCCGTACTTCATCTACGACTTCGGCCTGACGGGCGACTCCGGGTTGCCGAGCTTCCTGGCGCTTCCCGCGCAGCTGTTGTTCAGCGGCCTGTACGTCGCCACGAACATCCCGGCCCAGATCATCGCGTTCGGGACCGGGGTCTACGGCGCGAGGTTGTTCCCGATCCTGCCGCCGCCCGCGCCCGATTTCACGCCGGTGAACCCGCAGCCGACCCCGCTCGCACCCGTCCTGATCGCGGTGTAGTCAGAGGTCGATCGGGTCCACAGGGTCCGGGTTCGCGCCGGGGCCGTGCATCGTCGACCGGAACTGCATGGCGCGATAGGGCCAGCCGGTCTCGGTGTTCCACTGGGACACGATGAGGCCGACGCCGCCCGCGACGTCGAGTCGCGAGCCCGGCATCACGTACCCGCCGTACAGTTGCGCGACCCGACAGGACGTGTGATCCTCGTCGTCCCAGCCACATCCGGAGACGGGCAACTGAATCGGCGCCCGGTGGATGTTCGCGGTCGGCCCCGTGATGGTGCGATAGCCGAGGGCGTACTTCGACGCGAGAAAACCGCCGAGGATCCAGCTGCCGCGATCGAGGCGGCGAAAACTCAACTCGCCCCATCGCTCACCCCGCGGCGTGATCGGAGTGGGTTCGTTGCCCCATCCCCATCGTCCGTGGGCCCAACCCCAGCCGGAGTACATCGGTGGGTTGGCGATATCGACGGGCCGCACGCGCCGCAGGATGACGCCCTTGTCGCGCGTGAACCCCGTCGACACCACGTACACCCAGCCGTCGTCGGGGTCGTAGTCCCACGACCAGCACTGCGCGAGGCCCCCGTGCAGCGTCGCCGGGAACTTCGCGCCCAGGTGTCGCCAGGACTCACCGCAGTCGTCGGAGCGCCAGATCTCGGTCCAAATCACCTCGGGGAAGCCCTTATTCACCATCACGTGCAGGTACAGGGCGTCGTCGACACGCAGCAGATCCGACGGCAGCACGGTGCTGAATCCGCCCCGGTTCCACCGCGGTCCGCTGTCGTGGTGGTAATACCAGAGTTGCTCCGCGAAGTCGGGGTTGGGGCCACCGGCCCGCTCCCACCGGACGGCGGCCCGCGCGTCGCCGGTGCCGATCAGGATCACGGGGGAGCGCCAGCTGCCCTCGCCAACGCGGTTGCCGGAGAACGTGTCTCCGAAGACGGCGACCAGCTTGCCGTTGGGGGCGGTGACCGCGGCCCCGAGGTCGGTTGAGGTGACGCCCCAGCGGTCGGTGATACCGGGACCGGTGAGGTCCACCCACTTCCCGTCGGGCCGTGGCGGTCGACGCTGCAACCGCCACGATGCGCCCTGGCCGATTCCGGGTTCCACCGCGCCGTCCTATGCGGGGATGGGCAGTGGGGCCGTCAGCATGGCGGCCAGCATCGAGACGATCTCGTCCGGGTCGCCCACCCCGGTTCCCGAGTCGTGCGACGCGCGCTCTCGTTCGGCGAGGAGGGCGAACATCGTGGTGCCGATCGCGGCGATCCGGCGGCGGCGGGTCTGCCGGTCGGTGGTCGGGATGGCGTGCGCGAGCCTGTCGAGCACGTCGCGCCAGGCGGACCCGCTGGCGCTGTCGGTGGGCAGCTGCAGCAGTGCGGCCTGGAGGAAGCGCGCGTAGTAGTCGCTCTCGACGGTCGTGAAGGGGAACACCAGGACCCGGAGCAGGGCGTGCACGTCGGCGTCCGGATCGACAGCGGTGAGCATCTCCACGCGCTCCCGCTCCATCGGTTCGAGGCGGCGTCGCACGATGGCGTCGATCAGATCCTGGCGGTTGCGGAAGTAGTAGTTCACCGCCGAGTTGTTGCGCTGGCCCGCGGCCAGCGCGATGTCGCGCAGCGGCACCTGCGGCCCGCGCTGCGCGATGAGCTGCTCGGCCGCGTCGAGGATCGCGATCCGGGCTTGCTCTCCGCGGCGCATGAGGAGGATCATAGGTTCGGCCGCCGGAATAAGCGAATGTGCTTAAATCGGTGCCGAGCCGTCGAGGAGGACATGACATGGTGACGCTGAACGACGACGCCGTCAGGGACATCGACACCGGGGTTCCCATGAACCGGTACGCGCGCGGGTGGCACTGCATAGGCCTGGCCGAGGACTTCCGCGACGGCAAGCCGCACGGCATCAACGCGTTCGGCACCCGGTTGGTGGTATTCGAGGATTCGCAGGGTGATCTGCAGGTCCTCGACGCCTACTGCAGGCACATGGGTGGAGATCTGTCGCAGGGCAGCATCAAGGGTGACTCGGTGGCGTGTCCGTTCCACGACTGGCGCTGGCAGGGGTCCACGGGCAAGTGCTCGCTGGTGCCCTACGCCAAGCGCACTCCGCGGCTGGCGCGGACGAGGCGCTGGCAGACCGGTGAGGTCAACGGGCAGCTGCTGGTGTGGCACGACCCCGAGGGCTCGGTGCCCGCACAGGAACTGTTCCCGCCCACCATCGACGGCTACGACGACGGCCGGTGGTCGCCCTGGTCGTGGCACTCGATTCTCATCGAGGGGTCGCACTGCCGCGAGATCGTCGACAACAACGTCGACATGGCGCACTTCTTCTACATCCACCGCGCGTATCCGACGTACTTCAAGAACATCATCGAAGGCCACACCGCCACCCAGCTGATGGAGTCCAAGCCGCGTCCCGACACCACGAAGAACTACGAGAACATGTGGGAGGGAACGAAGTTGCGCTCGGAGGCCACCTACTTCGGACCCGCCTACATGATCAACTGGCTGCACAACGACGTCGCGCCCGACTTCACGATCGAGGTGGCGCTGATCAACTGCCACTACCCCGTCAGCCACAACTCCTTCGTGCTGCAGTACGGCGTCGCCGTCCAGGAACTACCGGGCATGCCAGCCGAGAACGCCGCCAAGCTCGCCAGGGCGATGAGCACGTCCTTCGGCGGCGGTTTCCTCGACGACGTCGAGATCTGGAAGCACAAGACGCGCATCGAGAACCCGCTCCTCACCGAGGAGGACGGCGCCGTCTACCAGCACCGACGGTGGTATGAGCAGTTCTATGTCGACGCGGCGGACGTCACCTCCGAGATGACCGATCGGTTCGAGGTCGAGGTCGACACCAGCCACGCCAACGAGTTCTGGCGCCAGGAGGTCGCCGAGAACCTGGAGCGCGCTCGCGGGTGAGCGCTGGAGAAGCCGTAACCGAGCTCCACCCGATCGACCCGAAGGTGTCGTTCGAGCCGCTCGGCCACGTCAACCTGGGGCCAGTGCTCGTCGACTCGGACTATGACGACGTTGTCGCGCTTCATACGTCGTCACATTCCATCTCGCGGTTGCCTCACCCGCCCTGAAAGAGAGTGCCAGCGATTTCGCGCGCTGACGACCGCGTCAGTTGTATAACTGCGGCATGACGACGCAAAGCCCGGCTTTCGTTGTGCGGGACGCGGGGGCGAAGTTCCACTTCCTGAACACGCTCTACACGGCGAAGGTCAACAGCGAACAGACCAACGGACAGTTCACCGCGATGGAGTTCCTCGCGCCGAGGAACTTCGGGCCGCCGCTGCACCGCCACGATGCCGAAGACGAACTGTTCTACATCGTCGACGGGGAACTGTGGCTCTGCTGCGGCGACGTCGAAGCCATCCACGGCGCGGGAGCCGTGGTCTGGCTGCCCCGTGGGCTACCGCATACGTTTCAGGTGCGGTCCGAGACGGCCAAGGTGTTCCAACTGTCCACCCCCGGCGGCTTCGAGCACTTCGTGACCGCGTTGGGGGAGCCGACTGACAAGCCGGGTCTGCCGGCGCCCGGGCCGATCGATCCGGGGCACGTCGCCGAAGTATGCGGGCAGTTTGACATCCAGGTGCTCGGCCCGCCGCCAGCACCCCGCTAGCCGTTTCAAAGGATTCTCTCAACGAACGCTTCATGCTCGCTCAGACCGCGAGCGCACAGTGGTCTGATGACCACCGCGATCCGACTCACCCTGGCCGGGATCTTCACGGCTCTGCTGCTGGGCGTCGTCTACGCCAGCGGCGAGTGGGGGCACGTGATCGCGACGACTGCCGGCTTCGCGACCGCGATCGCATTGCTCGGTGCCGCCGTGCTGGGGTGGGAGCGCGTGGTGACATCGGCGGAGTCGGCCGGACTGGTCGACCTCGAGCACTAGCTAGCGATACTCCAGCGTCGCGTCGAGCAGCCATTCGGCCAGATAGCTCGCGAACGAGGCCCGCACCAGGATGCGGAAGTCCGTGCCGTCGTCGGCGAGCGGTACCAACACCACCGCGGCGTGTCCGAGCATCGTCTGCGCCGACGAGCCGGGGCCGAACGCGACCGGATGCAGATCCAGTGAGCAGCCTTTCGCCAGCACATCCCGCGCGCGTGCTCCCGTGAGTCGCAGCGTCGTGCGCTGTGCGGACACGTCCACCGCCGCGCCCCCGTGCTCGGCGACCGCCTCGCGCAGTGCGGCCTCCAACTCCTCGCCCGCACGCACCGTCGAGGTGACGAGCGACTCCTGCGGTCCGAACCAGATGACGGAGCAGTCGGCACCGAGCACCCCGGCGACCGCCGCCTGACCCGCCCCCGCGGGTTCCATCCACAGGTCGACCATCGTGACGAACGGCTCCTCCGCGATGCGCGCCGCCGCGGGGGTCGCTACGAATCGGGACGCGAAGTCCTGCAACGGACTTCGCCGTGTGAGTGTCTCAGCCATCGCGGCGTGCCCCCTCCGGGTCGACGAGAACGGAACCGGTGACCTCCACGGGAATCAGCCCACCGTTCACCGGGACGTGCACGGTGTCACCGATCCGCGCGCGGCCGCCCTTGACGAGCGCGAGCGCGAACGGCCTGCCGAGTTCGGCGCTGCGGTAGCTCGAGGTGACGTGACCGAGCATCGGCACCGGGGGCGGCGGAAGCTCACCCGCGGAGACGAATTCGATGATCTGCGCGCCTTCCGGCAGCACGGTGGCGCCGTCGGTGGGAAGCAGGCCGACGAACTGCTTGCGCAGCGGGTTGAGGTTCTCGCTGCGGGTGAACGAACGCTTGCCGATGAAGTCCGGCTTCTTCTTCGACACCACCCAGTTCATCCCGAGGTCCTGCGGCGTCACCGTGCCGTCGGTGTCCTGCCCGATGATGGGGTAACCCTTCTCGGCGCGCAGCACGTGCATGGTCTCGGTGCCGTACGGGGTGATCCCGAACGGTTCGCCCGCCGCGATCAGGCGCTCCCACACCGCGGTGGCGTGCCAGCCGTCGACGTTGACCTCGTAGGCGAGTTCGCCGGAGAAGCTGACCCGGCCGATGCGCACGTGCACGCCGTCCAGGGTCGTGTCGCGCCAGGCCATGAACGGAAACGCCTCGTTACTCACGTCGACATCGCCGAACACCGCGCCGATCACGTTGCGGGACTTCGGTCCTGCCACCGGAAACGTGTGCCACTGCTCGGTGACCGACGTGAGCCGCACCCGTAGATGCGGCCACTCGGTCTGCAGCCACTCCTCCATCCAGTCGAGGATCTTGGCGGCGCCGCCGGTGGTCGTGAACACCTGAAAGCGATCGTCGGCAAGCCGCATGACGGTGCCGTCGTCGATCACCATGCCGTCGACGCCGCACATCACGCCGTAGCGGATCATGCCGACTTTGAGCGAACTCATCAGGTTGGTGTAGAGCAGGTCCAGGAACGCCCCCGCATCGGCCCCCTGCACGTCGATCTTGCCGAGCGTCGACCCGTCGAGGATGCCGACTCCGCTTCGCACCGCGGCGCATTCGCGCAGGACCGCGGCCTCCATATCCTCCCCCGCCACGGGGTAGTAGCGCGGCCGCTTCCACTGCCCGACGTCCTCGAAGACCGCGCCGCGGGCGACATGCCAATCATGCACGGCCGTCACGCGTTCCGGCTCGAACAGCCTGCCGCGGTCCCGGCCCGCAAGCGCGGCGAACGCGACCGGCGTGTACGGCGGCCGGAACGTCGTCACACCCAGTTCCTCCATCGGCGTGCCGAGCAGATCGGACGTGACTCCCGACGCGACCACCCCGGACGTCTTGCCCTGATCGTGGGCGGTGCCGATCGTGGTGTAGCGCTTGATGTGCTCCATCGATCGCATTCCGGCGCCGACCGCGCGCACCAGGTCGGCGACGGTGGCGTCGCGCTGCACGTCGACGAACTGTCGATCGGCGCGATCCGGGTCGGGGACGTACCAGAGCACCAGGCCGGGCGCGGCGGTTCGAACCGGGTCATCCTCTCCCGCAAGGGGTTCGGACGTCCCGTCGACGCCCTCCCGCCCGGTGCGCAGGCACGAGGGCAGGTCGAACACGCCCGCTACGGAACCGACGACGCTGACGCGCTCGAGCGGATCGGCGGGCAGGAACGCACCGAGGACCTCGTCGTACCGCAGCTGTCCGCGCACCTGGCTGAACAGGTGAACGGCCGGATTCCAGCCGCCGCTGACGAGGAGGGCGTCACACGGGAGTTCAGCGTCGTCGACCAGCGCGTGTGTCACCCGAGCGTCACCACGGGTGCCGCTGACGACCGCGCCTGCGCGCACGGTCAGTTCGCGGGCGGCGCACTGGTCGAGCAGGTCCGCGGGGACGTCGGCGCGGGCGTCGACGATCGCGTGCACGCGAGCGCCCGCGTCGTGCAGGTCGAACGCCGCCTGATAGGCGCTGTCGTTGGTGGTGAACACGACGATCCGTTCCCCGACCACGACGCCGTAGCGGTGCAGGAAGGTTCTGGCGGCGGTGGCGAGCATGACGCCGGGGCGGTCGTTGTCCGTGAACACGACGGGGCGTTCGTGTGCCCCGGTCGCGATGACGATGTGCCCGGCGCGGATTCGCCACACTCGCTGCCTGCTCACGGTGGCCGGGGCGGCGGCTCCGAGGTGATCGGTGCGGCGCTCGAGGGCGAGCACGAAGCCGTCGTCGTAGTGGCCGAACGCGGTCGTGCGCTGCAGGTGCAGCACGTCGGGGTGGGAGGCGAGCTCGGCGACGGTGTCGGCGATCCAATCGGCTGCGGGCCTGATCCCGATCACGTCGGTGGTGCCGAGCAGAGCGCCGCCGGCCTCACTCTGTTCGTCGACCAGGACGACGCGTGCGCCCGAGCGCGCCGCGGTGAGCGCCGCGGCCAACCCGGCGGGACCGGCGCCCACGATGAGCACGTCGGTATGCACGTGGGTGCTGTCGTACCGGGCGGGGTCGGCGGTATCGGCTAGCCGGCCCTGGCCGGGGATGCCATGGGCGACAAGGCCGTCGAACAGCTCGACGGTCGTCGCCAGCAGCATCGGCTCCGGGAACGGGTGGTCGATCTGCACCAGGCCGCCGGTGTCCTCGGCCCAGGCGGCGGTGATCCCGCGCGGGCGGCCCAGCTTGATGCTGGTCGCGATCCGGTGAACGCCGTTGGCCAGCAGGGCCGAGGCGAGGGTGTCGCCGTGGTGGCCGGTCATCTTCCTGCCGTCGAACGTGAACGTGATGGTGGTGTCGCGATCGATGCGGCCACCGCGTTCGGTGCGCGCGGTCACGGGGTCGGCCTCTGCTCGCCGGGGCGGTACACGCTTTGGAAGCGGTAGCTGGCGGTGTCGCGAATCGCGTTGAACCAGCGGCGGCATCCCGCGCTGTGGCTCCACCGCTCGGCGAACAGCCCCTTGGGGTTCGCGCGGAAGAACACGTAGTGGGCCCACTGCTCGTCGGTCAGCGCCTGCGGGTCGTCGGGATACGGTACGTGCGCCTCCCCGCCGTAATGGAACTCGGTCTCCTCGCGCAGCCCGCACCACGGGCATTCGATGAGTTGCATTGCGTAAGCTCCTGTCTCAGTGTGCGACGGCAGCGGCGCCGTGTTCGTCGACGAGGGCCCCGGTGACGAACCGGTCGAGGCTGAACGGTGCGATGTACTCGTGTGGCTCGTCGTTGGCGATGGTGTCCGCCATGCACCAGCCGATGCCCGGCGTGGCCTTGAAGCCGCCGGTGCCCCAGCCGGCGTTGAGGTACAGGTTCTCGTAGGGCGTGCGGCCCGCGATCGGGGATGCGTCGGGGCAGACGTCGACGATGCCCGCCCACGTGCGAAGCAGATGGGCGCGTGCGAAAACCGGGAACAGTTCGACCGCTGCGGCCATCTGGCGCTCGATGATGTGGAACGCGCCGCGCTGGCCGTACCCGTTGTACGAGTCGACGCCGGCCCCCATGACCAGTTCGCCCTTGTGCGCCTGCGACACGTAGACGTGCACGGCGTTCGACATCACGATGGTCGGGTGCACGGGTTCGAGCAGTTCGGACACCAACGCCTGCAGCGGGTGGCTCTGCAGGGGCGTGCGGATGCCGAGCATGTCCGTCAACGTCGACGTGTGCCCCGCGGCGCACAGCGCGACCTGTCCGGCGCCGATGTCGCCCCGCGTCGTGCGCACCGCGGTGACGCGGTCACCGTCGGTGACGAAGCCCGTCACCTCGCAGTTCTGGATGATGTCGATCCCGGCTTCGTCGGCCCGGCGCGCGAAACCCCATGCCACGTAGTCGTGCTTCGCGATGCCAGCGCGGGGCTGGTACGTCGCTCCGAGCACGGGATAGCGAATGTCGTTGGAGACGTTGACGATCGGGCACAGCTTCTTGACCTCGTCGGGACCGATCCACTCGGCGTCGACCCCGTTGAGCCGGTTGGCCTCGACGCGGCGAACACTGTCGCGGACGTCCTGCAGGCTGTGCGCGAGGTTGAGCACACCGCGCTGGCTGAACAGGATCGGGTAGTCGAGATCCTCTTCGAGACCCTCCCAGAGCTTGAGTGCGTGCTCGTAGATGCGGGCGCTCTCGTCCCACAGGTAGTTGGACCGGATCAGCGTCGTGTTGCGTGCCATGTTCCCGCCGGCCAGCCAACCGCGTTCGAGCACCGCGACGTTGGTGATGCCGTGGTTCTTGGCCAGGTAGTGCGCGGTGGCGAGGCCGTGGCCGCCGCCGCCGACGATGACGACGTCGTAGTTCTTCTTCGGCTCCGGAGTGCGCCAGAGGAAGTCGGGGTGATCGGGCAGGTGCGCGCCGGGTGGGGCGGGGGACGGGTTCATCGCCGGACCATCGAGCCTTCCTGCAGGACGACTGAAATCGTATTGATATATCAGTCGTGGGATAGCGTAGGATCACGACGCGACGGCGTCAATCGGACGGAGGGGATCGGCGATGAGCCTGGCGGAGGCGTCCCCGCGCGGATCCGGCGGTGGCATCGAGACCAGCGCGGATCGGGCTTACGACGTGATCCGGGAGCGGCTGGTCATGCTCGACATCCGGCCGGGGGAGCCCATCAACGACGAGGCGCTCGGCGCTGAACTCGGAGTCGGCCGCACGCCCGTCCGCGAGGCGCTCAAGCGGCTGGAGCAGGACCGGTTGGTGGTGGCCTTTCCGCGTCGCGGGACGTTCGCGACCGCGGTCGACATGACCGATCTCGCCGACATCTCCGAGATCCGCAAGCAGCTGGAACCGACCGCGGCGGCCCGTGCGGCGCGCACCGCGTCACCCGATGCACGCGCCCGCCTCACCGCGCTGATCGGGGAGATCGTGGAACTCGACGACGCCGACGACCCGCGCGAGGTCCTGCGCCGCGACGTCCACGTCCACCGGGAGATCTACCGCGCCTCGGGTAACCCGCACCTCGAGCAGATCCTGGTCAGCCTGGACGCGCACGCCACGCGAATCTGGTGCCTGTTCCTTGACCGGCTCCCCGACGTCGCCAGCCACGTCCGCGAGCACGTCGGCCTCATCGAGGCGATCGTCTCCGGTGACGACACCGCCGCAGCGGAACTGACTCTCGCGCACGTAACGGGCTTCGAGCGGGCGATCCGCGCACTGCTCTAGGAGCGCAACCGCGCCAGCAGCGACTCCAGCCCGTACTCGAACACCGCGTCGTAGTCGGTGGGGGACTGCAGTGCGGCGACCAGATCCTGATCCGGCCAGTCGTCGGTCCACAGCGTCGGGTCCTCCTCGTCGTGCTTCTCACCGCGAACCGCGGTGAACTGCATGACCGCCGACGACACCACGTGCACCTCGACCGCGCGCAGGATGAGCGCGGCCTCGGCGCCCGTAACCCCGAGTTGGGCTAGTTCGATCGCGAGCTTCTGCTGAATCGGCAAGAACAGCAACGGCGTTCGGTCCCTCTCATGTGCGATCGCGAGGAGGTGCTGCCGCTCGATGAGTGCGCGCCGCTGCGCCCGCGCGAGCGCGGCGATGCGATCGGCGGCGCTGTCGCCCTCCAGGGGGAGGTTGGCCATCTCGGCGAGCAGACGGTCCACCAGGTCGTCGAACAGCTTGTCGCGTCCGCCGACGTGCCAGTAGATCGACGTCACGGCGACACCGAGTTGGTCGGCGAGTTTGCGCATGGTGAACGCGTCGACCCCGGTCGCCTCGATCAGCCGGGCCGCGGCGTCCAGGATGGTGTCCGCCGTGATCGGCTCAGGGCGCGTCACCCGGCTCGCCTCCCGTCATGCGATCGGACTCGGGCAGATCGAGGTAGCGCTCGAGGTTGCGGTGCAGGTTGATCACTCGGCGCTCCTCGTTCGACAGCGTGAGATGCGTGAAGCCGGGCTGACTAAGGCCGCGCTGTAGCCCCGCGAGCACCGAGATGTCCTGCGTCAGAACCAGACCCGGATGCGCCTCGGCCGCCGTCATCCGCACGTCCATCGGGGTCGTGCGGGGGGATCCGGGCGCCATCCGCGTCCACAGGTACATCACCAGCTCGCCGCGCTCGGGGTCGGCGCCGGGGTGCGACGTCATGACCGTCAGGTGGTCGGCGTTGGTCAGCAGCGTCATGTTGGGGAACACGTTGTACTGGTGCAGCGTCATCAGCTGCTCGGTATCGGCCCAGCCCAGATCCACGCCGCGGGATTCGGCGAACTCCCTTGTCCGCGCGGCGATCACGTCCGGCACCGTCATGTCGTCGGCGCAGCCGGGGAACGGCGTGCCCTCCTCGACGCCCATGAGCGCGCCCTGCGTGGTGACGTACGCGTCCCACACGTCCTCGTCGGACAGCGGCTCTCGCAGGTGCGGGCTGGGCACGCCGTAGAACTGCTCCGACTTGCCGGCATGTCCCCAGATCCGTTGCGGTGCGAAGACATCGTCCATGCATCGGTGCAACTCCGGATGCAGCGTCTGGATGTGGTAGGTCTCGCTGTAGCCGTCGGCGATGGTCTTCCAGTTGGCGTCGACCTCGACGGTCATGGTGGCGTAGCACCGGAAGTCGCTCAGCCGGCACCAGGCGATGTCCGACGGTACGGCCTCGAGGTACTCGGCGAGCGGCATGGCGTCCCGATCGAGGTTGACGAAGACCAGCCGTTCCCAGACGTCGACGCGAACCGGGAGCAGCGGGAAGTCGCTCATATGCAGCTCGCCGAAACCCTTGCGGTTCGGCACCCGCTTCAGCGCGCCGGCCAGATCCCACGTCCAGCCGTGGTAGCCGCAGCGCAGTTCCTGCAGATCCGAACCGGCGCCCTGGCACAGCGAGTTGCCGCGGTGCCTGCACACGTTCTGGAACGCGCGCAGCTCGCCGCCACCGTCGCGCACGACCAGCACCGAGATCGGCCCGCAGCGGTACTCGAAGTAGTCGCCCGGCTCGGCGACGTGATCGACGGTGCACGCGACCTGCCACACTCGCGGCCACATGCGCTTCTCCTCGAGCCGCGCGAACTCGGTCGAGTAGTAGCGTGCGGCGGGCACCCGCGTGGGTCGCGTCGGTGGTGCCCCGATCGCGTCCTCGCGTCGAACGTCGTGCGCGGCATGCGTGACCATCCGGCCCCTCCTCACGATTCTCTGTAACGGTATTACAGGGAGGGCTGTAACGGTGTTACATTGGGCCGATGTTCGATCTGAAGATCACCGGTGGGACTGTTGTCGACGGCACGGGTGCCGATCGCTTCGTGGCGGACGTGGCCGTTAAGGACGGCAGGATCGTCGAGGTGCACCGCCGCGGGTCGGGCGACGCACCGCTCGCCGGCGAGGCGGCCGAAACCATCGACGCGACAGGCAAAGTCGTCGCGCCGGGCTTCGTCGACATCCACACGCACTACGACGGTCAGGTCAGCTGGGACAGCCTGCTGGAACCGTCGAGCAATCACGGCGTCACCACCGTCGTGACCGGCAACTGCGGCGTCGGCTTCGCCCCGGTACGGCCCGGCTCCGAGCAGTGGCTCATCCAGATGATGGAGGGCGTGGAGGACATCCCCGGCAGCGCCCTCACCGAGGGCATGACCTGGGGCTGGGAGAGCTATCCCGAGTACCTCGACGTGATCGGCAAGGGGCAGTACGCCGTCGACGTCGGCAGCCAGGTGGCACACGGTTCGGTGCGCGCGTACGCGATGGGGGAGCGCGGCGCGCGTAACGAGCCCGCGACGCCCGACGACATCGCCGCGATGGCGCGGCTGGTACAGGAGGCCGTCGAAGCGGGTGCCCTCGGCTTCTCGACGTCGCGGACCCTCGGCCACCGCGCCATGGACGGCGAGCCCGTTCCCGGAACGTTCGCCGCCGAGGACGAGCTGTTCGGCCTCGGCCGGGCGATGGCCGCGGGCGGTCAGGCCGTCTTCGAGCTGGCGCCGCAGGGTGTCGCCGGTGAGGACATCATCGCGCCGAAGAAGGAACTCGAGTGGATGCAGCGGCTAGGCGCCGAGATCGACCGGCCGATCTCCTTCGGGCTGATTCAGGTCGACGCCGCGCCCGACCTCTGGCGTGAGCAGATGGACATCTCGGCTGCCGCGCACACCGCGGGCAGTCGGCTGTACCCGCAGGTGGCGGCCCGCCCGTTCGGCATGCTGTTCGGATTCCCCGGACACCACGCGTTCACGCACCGCCCGACGTTCCGAAAGCTGAAGGCGGAGTTGGGCCGTGAGGAACTCGCGGATCGGCTCGCCGACCCGGCCGTCAAGGCGGCGATCCTCGGTGAGGACGACATCGCTCCGGATCCGAGCCTGCTGTTCGACGCCATGTACCTCCTCGTCCAGTACTCGCTGGGCCGGATCTACCATCTGGGCGACCCGCCGGACTACGAGCCCACCGACGACCGCACCGTGGAGAAGATCGCCGCCAACCGTGGCGAGGATCCGCTGGCGACGCTGTACGACCTGATGCTCGAAGCCGACGCCACCAATATGTTGATGCTTCCGTTCTTCAACTACTCGTACGGCAACTGCGACGCCATCGCGGAGATGCTCACTCACCCCGCCGGTGTGCTCGGGCTGTCCGATGGCGGCGCGCACTGCGGAATGATCTGCGACGCCTCGTATCCCACGTTCCTGCTGACGCACTGGGCGCGTGATCGCCACCGCGGCCCGAAGCTGCCGCTCGAGCATCTGATCCGCAAGCAGACGCACGACACCGCCCAACTGTTCGGTCTCGGCGACCGCGGCGTCATCCAGGTCGGTAAGAAGGCCGACGTCAACGTCATCGACATGGAGGCCCTGCGGCTGCACACCCCCAAGATGGCCTACGACCTGCCCGCAGGAGGAAATCGACTGGTGCAGGGCGCTTCCGGTTACGTCGCCACCGTCGTCAGCGGAGCCGTCACCCGCCGTGACGGCGTCGACACGGGGGCGCGTCCGGGTCGGTTGGTGCGCGGGGCCCGCTAGGTGGCCTTCCGCTACGACCCGCGGCACCGCCCACCACAGCCGTCCTGTCCCGCTGCCGATGCGTTCGGCGTTCAGTACGCCCCTGTGGCGGAGCGGGTTTCGCTGGCCTTCGTCCGCGAGGGCGTCGGCGGCGCACCGCTACTTCTGATACACGGCTACCCCGAGACCAAGCGGATCTGGTGGCGCAACATCGGGCCGCTGGCTGAAGCGGGTTTCGAGGTGATCGTCCCCGACCTGCGCGGCATGGGGGACAGTGACATCCCGGCCGACGATCAACTCGACCTGGTCACCTATTCGCGCGATCTATACGCGCTCGTCCACGACCAGCTCGGGCACTCGTCGTGTGTCATCGCCGCGAGCGATGTCGGAGGCGTCGTCGCTGTCGACATGATCCACCGGTACCCCGGTTTCGTCGACGCGTTCTGCGTGTTCAACACCGTCGCACCGCTCGGCGTCGACTACACGGGGATCGAATCGCTAAGCGGCCCAATCGAGTCTGAGACACTGGACCCGACCGGTGACTACCGGTGGATGCAGGGCGCGTTCCCGGACCAGCTCGCCGCGATGCTGACCACACCTCAGGCGCGCAGGCAGTGGGTGGCGAACATGTACACCAACCGACTGTGGTCGTCGCGCTACGCGTTCGACCAGGCGGCCGTGGACTTCATGACCGAGCCGTTCGCCGACGAGGCCCGGTTGCGTGCGGGATGGGCGACGTACCAACTGGCCTACGGGCGTGAGATGGCCGAGTTCCCGCTGATGGACGCCGTCGACGTGCCCACGCTGGTGTTGTACGGGCCCGACGATCACGTCCTCGGCGAGGATTTCGTGCCGCGCTGCGAGCGGGCGTTCCGTAACCGGATCGGACCGCTGGTGGTTCCCGGCGCAGGCCATTTCCTGCAGTGGGAGCGCGCCGACATCTTCAATCGACTACTTCCCGCGGTGTTCGGCGGCTAGATCCGCTTGGTCACCTCGCCGTGCAGATCGGGCCAGGGTGGCCTGCGGATCAGTGCGACGCAACTCAGGGTCGTGGCGACCAGTCCGACGAGGATGCCGAAGAGCGCGATCCGGGTGTCGTCTGTCGCCGGTTGCCACGCGCCCTTGCCGTCCTTGACGACGAACACGCCCACCGGCTTGGCGACGGGGATGATGGTTGTGCCGTCGTCGGTGTCGTACTTCGCACCGAAGACCGACAGCGCGTCGGGGTTCGTCTCGAGGGAATCGATGACCTGGCGAGCCTCACGAAGGTTCATGCGTTCTGCTTACTCCCGTCGCGCGGGTTTCGCTGCCCGGTTGGGATCGGCGACGGGAATCTGTCGGTGGTCGAATGTATGTTCGAGTCGTGTCGGGTACGGGGGTTGCGGAAGCGGTGGAGGCGGTGTTGGCGTTGAGCGCTGCCTACGACCGTTTCGCCGCTGCGGACCTGAGCTGTCTGTCGCGGGCGGAGCTGCTGCAGGTGTCCGATGAGTACGAGTCGCTGATGTGTCGGATGCCGTCGCAGTTGCATCGGATCCTGGCCGCGCTGCAGAGTGTCACCACCGCGGTCGCGATGGGGGCGAAGAACTGGAAGCAGGTGCTGGCGACGCGGTGGCGGATCAGCACCGCCGAGGCGCATCGCCGGTTGACCGCGGCCAGGGAACTGGGGCCGCGGACCGCGACGACCGGGGAACCGCTGGAGCCGGAGTTTCCGGCGGTGGCGGCTGCGCAGTCGCACGGGGCGATCGGCGCCGAGCACATCGCGATCATCCGCGACGTCGTGCGCAAGGTGAAGGCCCGCTTCGATGCGGTGACCGCCGCGCAGATGGAGGTGAGCCTGGTCCGGCTCGCGATCAAAGTGGGTCCCGCGGAATTGTCGGCCGAAGCGGCGCGGCGGTTGACGTTGCTGGATCAGGACGGTCCCGAACCCGACGACCGGGAACGCGACAGATCCCGCGGAGTCAGGATCGGCGCACAGCGCCGCAACGGCAACACCCCCATCGAGATCGAGGCCACCCCGGCGGTGGCCGCGGGGCTGGCGGCCTTCTACGCGAAATTCGCCGCCCCCGGCATGTGCAACCCCGACGACCCGCAGCCCTGCGTCTCGGGGACCCCGACTCAGGCCCAGATCGACAACGACCACCGCACGTTGGCGCAGCGGCGGCACGACGCGCTGGAGGTGATGACGCGCATCGCGCTGTCGAGCGATCTGGGCACCCTCAACGGGTTGCCGGTGTCGATCATCGTCAAGACCACCGTGGCGGACCTGCAGGCGATGGCCGGGGTCGCCGTCGCCGGGGACGGCACCACGATGTCGATCAAGGACCTGATCCGCCTCGGCGCGCACGCGCACTGGTCGCTGGCGGTCTTCGACGGCGCGACCGGGTCGGCGTTGGATCTGTTCCGCACCAAACGGGTCGCCACCGCCGCGCAGCGGTTGATGCTGATCGCCCGCGACTGGGGGTGCACCAAACCGGGTTGCCCGGTCGGCCCCTACGGCTGCCAGGTCCATCACGCTGCCCGCGACTGGGGCGCCGGCGGCAACACCAACGTCGACGAGAACGCGTTGGCCTGCCCGGCGGACAACCGACTCGTCGGCCCCCAACCGCATCAGTGGTCCACCGACGTCGTCGAGGGAGTGGTGCACTGGCATCCCCCCGACCACCTCGACACCGGTCAGGCCACCGTCAACTACCGCAACCGCCCCGACCAGATCCCCCTACCCGACGAGACGGCACCCCTGCCCTGGGACACGCCACCGCCGCCGGGTGGGGCGCGGGAGCCGTTGCCAGACAACGCTACTCCCGCCGACCCGGTGCCCGACCTCGACGACCCCGATGCCCTCGACGCGTTCGCCGTCTGGGCCTTCGGCGACGACACCACCCCCGCGCCCTTCATCCGATTCCACGCCGGCACACTGCAGTCCTTCACCGCCACCACCCGCACCCGCACCGAACTCAGCCGACTCATCCACCGCTGCCGCACCCGTGACCCACAGGGCGCACGGGGCCCCGCACCACCGCGCTAGACGCGGGCCGCCACTGTCACGTTCACCGCGCGCCGAACGATGAACGGATATGACCATGACCCGTTGTCCTGCCGCGCGCCTGCTCGGCTCCGTCGCCGCGGTGGCCGGGGCACTGCCGATCGTCCTGCTCACCAGCCCCATCGCGGATGCGGCCCCGTGCCCGGACGTCGAAGTCGTCTTCGCCCGCGGCACCACGGAACCGCCTGGGGTCGGTGGTATCGGCCAGGCGTTCGTGGACTCGGTGCGCGCGCAAGCCGGCGGTCGCTCGGTGGGCGTGTACGCCGTCAACTACCCGGCGAGCAGGGACTTCGGTACCAGCACGCCCGCTGGCGCAGACGACGCGGCCGCCCATATTCGGTCGATGGCCGCCTCCTGCCCCGGCACCAGAATGGTGCTCGGCGGCTACTCGCAGGGTGCCGCGGTCATCGACCTGGCGACTAACGCCGCACCCCCGGAGGCAGCTGACCACGTCGCCGCGGCTGCGCTTTTCGGCGGTCCCAGAAGCGCTTTCGCCGACTCCCTGTCGGCGGGACCGCTGCCGGCCACCGCTCCGGGGTACGTCGGGAAGACCATTGAGCTGTGCGCGCCCAACGATCCGATCTGCGCCGACGGCGGATGGGACATGAGGGCCCACGGTGCGTACGTCCAGAACGGCATGGTGCAGCAGGCGGCCTCGTTCGCCGCCGAACGGCTGTAGCGCACCCAGCGGACACGTCCTCGGGGAGCCGTAGGATCTGCGCGGTGCCACGTACCAGCAGATGGACCGGCGACCCGGTCTGGATCGCCGACGTCCTGCGCGCCGAAGGGGTGGACCTCGTCGAGTATCCCGGCTGGCGAGGTCGCGGCCACGGCGACTTCGAGGACATCCGCGGCGTCATGGTCCACCACACCGGTTCGGACTACGCCACCGCCGCCTCGATCGCCAACGGCCGCCCCGACTTGGACGGCCCGCTTTCCCAACTGCACATCGCGCGTGACGGCACGGTGACCGTCGTCGCGGCGGGGGTGGCGTGGCATGCGGGCGTCGGCATGTACCCGTGGTTACCGACGAACATGGGCAACTGGCATCTGATCGGCATCGAATGCGCCAACAGCGGCACCTCGATCTCCGCTCCACACCGCAGAAGCTGGCCCGACGCACAGTATCTCGCCCTCGTCCGGTGCTGCGCTGCGCTCAACCGCCGTCTCGGCCAGACCTCCAGCCGAACCATCGGACACAAGGAGTACGCGGGTCGCGCACAGGGCAAATGGGATCCGGGCGCCATCGACATGGACACGCTGCGCGCCGACATCGAGGCCAGGATCGGCACCATCACCGACACGGCGCCGACGCCACGGCCGCCCGTCCCCGTGGGCGGATATGCGGACGTGTTGATGTTCCGCGGAGTCGAGGGGCCACAGGTCGCCGAACTTCAGCGGCGTCTCAAATACGCTTACGCGTCCTACGCGGGCGACCTGGTCGTCGACGGTGTCTACGGTCCTCAGACGGAGGCGGCCGTGCGTGAGTTCCAGCGTCGCACAGCGGGTCTGAAGGTCGACGGGATCGTCGGGCCGGCGACGGCGGCGGCGCTGCGGCTCACGATCGTCACTCCGGCGGCGCTACCGGACAGCCGGGCGGTGTGACTGGTCAGCCGAAGTGGGTGCTGGGACGGACCAGGCGCTGCCCGTCGACGCTGATGTCGACCTTCTCGTTGTAGAACGCCACGGTTCCCGCGATGCTCGCGACCGCGGGCAGTGGGTAGTCGTACGACCACGCCAGATCCGCGAGGAGCGACTCTCCTGAGCGCACCGACCAGTACGCGGAGGTGACGCCCTTGTACGGGCACTGCGAGACCGTGTCCGAGGGCTCGAGGTGCTCGAAACGGACATCCGTGCGATCGATGTAATACCTTGTGGGCAAACCCGTCTCGAAGAGCAGCACCGGGCTGCGGGTATCGGCCAGCACCACCCCGTCCAACTCGACGACGACGTGGCGATGCGATCGCAGCGCGTCGACCCGTGCATACGGATTGCGCGGGTGCACATGGATCCGTTCGTCCTCCTCGAACCAGGTGAGCGCGTCGAACTCGAACCGCACCAGCCCCGCGAGGTCGCCGTCGTCGAACACCCGCGCGGCTACGTCGACGAGGTCGTCGGTGCGGACGTCGGCGAGTGGGATGTAGTACTGCGGGTAGTACGGCACCTCCCAGACGTAGCGGGCGGTCGTGGTGTCGAAGACCAGGCGATCGCCGAGGTAGCCGCGCACGCGTCGCGGTGCGGGTTCCACCCTGCCGCGCGCGGCGGCCATCTGCGGGTAGTCGGGTGCGGGAGACGTGTCGGTCACGTCCTCGATGATGGCCAACGGCGCGCCGCACCGCCTCGGCACCCTAAGAATCGTTCACCGACGGTGGCAGAGGAGTCCCTGTAGTGCATGGAAGCCGATCTCCCGAAGAGTGAAAAACCAAAGTTTTGTCCCGAAAGCCTTGATACCCGCAGCGCGGATGTCATAGGTTCAAGCATCGTTCGAGCGCGGGGTTTCGACCCGCGCCCATAGTGCGTCGGAGGACTCGTGGCCGGAAAACTCGAAGGCAAGGTCGCGTTCATCACCGGCGCCGCGCGGGGGCAGGGGCGCGCCCACGCCGTCGCGATGGCCCGAGAAGGCGCCGACATCATCGCCGTCGACATCTGTCGCGACATCCCGTCGAACCCGTACCCGCTGGCGACTCCCGACGATCTCTCCGAAACCGAACGCGCCGTCAAGGAACTCGGTCGTCAGGTGATCGCACGCATCGCCGACGTCCGCGAGCGCCACGAACTCCGCGAGGCCGCCGAAGCGGGCGTCGCCGCCCTCGGGAAGATCGACATCGTGGTGGCCAATGCCGGCATCCTGCCGATGGCGATGGGCAGGCAGCACGACGCCATGTCGTTCGTCGACGCCAGTGACGTCGACCTCCTGGGCGTGATGAACACCGTGGCCGTGACGATGCCGCACCTGCCCGACGGGTCGTCGATCATCGTGACGGGTTCAACGGCGGGCATGATCCGCGGCACCACCGACAACCCGAACATGGGACCGGGGGGAGCGGGCTACGGCTGGAGCAAGCGCGTCGTCATGGAGTACGTCGAGGAGATGTGCATGCATCTGGCGCCGCGGATGATCCGCGTCAACGCCATCCACCCGACCAACTGCAACACCCACCTGCTGCAGAACGACGGGATGTACAGCATGTTCCGGCCCGACCTGACGCAGCAGGGCGTGCAGGCGACCCGCGAGGATGCCGAACCCCTGTTCACCATCTTCCAGGCGATGCCGATTCCGTACATCGAGCCCGAGGACAGCGCCAATCTCGGTGTCTTCCTGGCGAGCGACGACAGCCGGTACATCACCGGACAGCAGATCCGCGTCGACGCCGGGTCGCTGCTCAAGTGGCCCAACGGCCCCGGCGGCTAAGCACTCTCGGCGCTCAGCGACGCGAGCAGTCCAGGGAGACCGTGATGGTGCGGTCGACAACGACCTCGATCACGCGGTCGCGATTGCCCGGCCCGTTGACCCGCACGAACTCGGTGCGGTTCTGCGGGTTGCGCACGTTGGTGACCTCGCACTGGTCGAGCGGCGCGCTGCCGACCCGGTCGAGCTTGACGTTGAAGCCCTGGGCTTCCAGCTGGCCGATCGTGACGATGGCCGACTGGCCCGCGGCGTAGGCGGGTGCGGGTGAGCCGAGAACGCCGATCGCCGCGACGGCGATGGCGGCGGGCAGGAGAAGTGCGCTGCGCATGATGTGTCCTTGTCGTGGTGGGGAAACCGATGACTCGATCGTGGCGGTCGGCACCCCCCTCGCACTTGGAGGAAGTGTGGAGATTGTCTGGAGATTGCAGGTAGCCGCGGTGAGCAGATGATCGTGGCGGTGATTCGGCCACGCGGCGGACCATCGCCCCGCTAGCGTGTGACTTCCCGCATTCGGCCACGATGGGAGAAACACACCATGCGAACACCTCGGCTGCGCTGGCTCGCAGTGACCGCCGTGGCGGTGCTCGCCGGTCTCGGCGTCGTCGCGACTGTCGGTTCACCCGAGGCGAGAGCCGAGGGCGAGACGTACACCATCGCCACCGATACGACGTTCGCGCCGTTCGAGTTCCAGGACGCCCAGGGCAACTTCGTCGGCATCGACATGGACCTCATCCGGGCCATCGGTGAGGACCAGGGCTTCACCGTCGACATCAAGCCACTCGGTTTCGACGCCGCTCTGCAGGCGGTGCAGGCCAATCAGGTCGACGGTGTCATCGCCGGCATGTCGATCACCGACGAGCGCAAGAACGTCTTCGACTTCTCCGAACCGTACTTCGAGTCCGGCATCCAGATGGCGGTGCTCGAGGACAACACGGACATCAAGTCCTACGAGGACCTCAGGGGCAAGCGGGTATCCGTCAAGAACGGCACGCAGGGTTCGGATTTCGCGAACTCGATCAAGGACAAGTACGGCTTCGAGGTCGTCTCGTTCGCCGACTCGTCCACGATGTTCGACGAGGTGAAGACCGGCAACTCGGTGGCGGTCTTCGAGGACTACCCCGTGCTGCTGTACAACATCACCAAGGGCAGCGGCTTCAAAACCGTTACACCGAAAGAGGATCCGACCGGTTACGGGTTCGCCGTCAACAAGGGTCAGAACGCCGAACTCCTCCAGAAGTTCAACGACGGCCTGAACAACCTCAAGGAGTCGGGCGAGTACGACAAGATCGTCAGCACCTACCTCGGCGAGGCCGCGACCACCGCTGACACCACGTATACGGGGCTGATCAAGAGCACGTACCCCCTGCTGCTCGCGGGTCTGAAGATGACGATCATCCTGACCGTCGTCTCGATCTTCTTCGCACTGATCCTCGGGATCATCTTCGGTCTGCTACGGGTCTCCCGGTCGATCTGGCTGCGTGCCATCGGCACCACCTTCGTGGACATCTTCCGCGGCACACCGCTTCTGGTGCAGGCGTTCTTCATCTACTTCGGCATCCCGGCGGCCCTCGGGTTTCAGATGTCGGCTGTGACGGCGGGCATCATCACGCTGTCGCTGAACGCCGGCGCGTACATGACCGAGATCGTCCGCGGCGGAATCCAATCCGTCGACAAGGGGCAGATGGAGGCGTCCCGGAGCCTGGGCATCGGCTACCTGCCGACGATGCGCAAGGTGATCCTGCCGCAGGCGATCAGGACGATGATCCCGTCGTACATCAACCAGTTCGTCATCACGCTGAAGGACACGTCGATCCTGTCGGTCATCGGCATCGCCGAACTGACGCAGACGGGGCGAATCATCATCGCCGGAAACTACAAGTCGTTCGAGATGTGGCTCATCATCGGCATCATCTACTTCATCGTCATCATGGCGCTGACCAAACTGTCCGATCGGCTCGAGAAGAGGTTGGTGAAATGAGCCAGCTGGTCCCTGAGGCCGCGGCGACGGAACCCGCGGGCACCGTCAAGATCCGCATCGAGGGTCTTAAGAAGTCGTTCGGTGACCTGGAGGTGCTCAACGGCATCGACACCACCATCAGCCACGGTGAAGTGGTCTGCGTCATCGGCCCGTCGGGCTCGGGCAAGTCGACGTTCCTGCGCTGCCTGAACAAGCTCGAGGACATCACCGGCGGCAAGGTGGTCGTCGACGAGTTCGATCTCACGGACAAGAAGGTCGACCTCGACAAGGTGCGCCAGCACATCGGCATGGTGTTCCAGCACTTCAACCTGTTCCCGCACATGACCGTCATCGACAACGTGACGCTGGCGCCGCTGCTCACGAAGAAGATGGACAAGGCCGCCGCGGAGAAGAAGGCCCTGGAACTGCTCGGTCAGGTGGGGCTCGCGGAGAAGGCGAACGTCAAACCCGCCACGCTCTCAGGCGGCCAGAAGCAGCGCGTGGCGATCGCCCGTGCGCTGGCGATGAACCCCTCGATCATGCTGTTCGACGAGGCCACCAGCGCGTTGGACCCGGAGATGGTGGGCGATGTGCTGCAGGTGCTGCGCGACCTCGCCGAGGGTGGCATGACGATGGTGGTGGTCACTCACGAGATGGGCTTCGCCAGGGAGGTCGCGTCCAGGGTGCTGTTCATGGACGGCGGGAAGATCGTTGAGGACGCGCCGCCCGCCGACCTGTTCGACAACCCCAAACATCCACGCCTGCAAGAGTTCCTGTCCAAGGTGCTGTAGCCGGGGCAGACGCGCCGCCTGCGATCTGCGCGACACGGGGTGGAGAGGGGTAGCCCCATCGCGCATCGATTGGCAAGATGGACCCATCCCCGTGGTTCCCTGCTGGAGGCATCCCTTGGCCGGCTCCGTTCGAGCGCGCGCGTCGTGAAGCACCGCCCTGAGTACTTCATCGACCGCGGCATGGTTGTCGAGTGTGAGGACAACGGTGCCTGTGAGATCGCGCGCAGGGACGGCCTGCACCTGGCGGAGTGGCTGGTCACGCTGTCGTGCGAGTGCATCCTGGCGTTCTGCGAGAAGGCCACCGATCAGGTCAAGGAGCTGACCGACATCCACAAGTGCCCGCGCTGCATGGCGCGGGACGTCTCGGTCGCCACGGTGAACCCACTGCCCATGCTGTAGGCGATGTGGCAGCATCGGCGCATGGCTGCCGACGACGACCCTGAGCAGCGCATCCGGGAACTCGAGCGATCGCTGTCCGACAGGGCTTCCGAGCTCGGTGTCGGCCGCGGCGACGCGCCTGTGCCGACCTACATCCCGGCGCAGGACGCGTATCCGCCCCCGCCGCCGGGGGCCGCCGGCTATCCGAGCTATCCGCCGCCGGGCGCGTACTCGCATTCCCCGGTGATGTTCGGTACGCCCTTCCAGCGGGCCTCGCCCGGCGCGCTCCGGTTCGGCTGGTTGCTGGTCGCGATCCCGGTCATCGGCCTCGTCATCGCCGGCATCTCGTTCGCCGTCTTCTTTCAGGCGGCTGACGACGTCACGAGCCAGTTCAGCTCGATTCACTCGGCGAACCCCTCGATCGGCTTCCCCGCGCCGTCGCGCGGCGGCACCGCGCCGACCGTGGCCGAGGGCGGGACGGTCAGCGTGTCGGGGGTGTCGAAGCGCGAGAGCGTGGCGTGCGACGGCGGTTCGGTGAACGTCAGCGGTGTGTCCAACACCGTCGAGATCACGGGACACTGCGCGACCGTGATCGTGTCCGGAGTGGAGAACACGGTGGAGGTCGAGTCGGCCGACTCCATCACCGCATCGGGCTTCACCAACCGGGTGACCTACACGTCCGGAACACCGGAGACGTCGGCGACGGGCGACAACGTCATCGCGAGGGGCTGACGTCGCCACCGGTGAACGCCGGGTGAACAGCGAACGCGAGCGGGGGCCGATGATCTTGATCACACCCGCCCCGGCCGTCGCAATCGTCACTCTCGTCAGTTAGGCCGCAGGCGGACCGGAGTTTGCTGTCGTGTCGCCGTGTGATTTAGCGAACACTTTCAGATTGAAAACTAAGAATCCTCTGCCGGGCGGTGATGAATGTCGCACCGGCAGCTAGTCGGAGACTCGACGAAACACCAGGCAATGAGTACGAAACACTCGGCGAGCAAAAGATAACGACGGGGTAACGAAGAGATTCTTAAGCGTGGGCTGAGAGGTGGCGCCGTCTCCGGCGGGAACGGCTGTCGACGACCTTCAGAACGTCGGAATCCGTCGCTACACTCGATTCAGACCACGTCCAAGGGGGGCGCTGGACTGTATTTGATCTATGTCGGCGCATGTCATGCCGACGGAGGTGCCGAATAAAATGGCTAACACTTTTGCGCGCGCTCAGAGCGTGACGGTCGACAGTGCCGACGTGTCCCTGCTCGCTGAGGGGTACGTCGGTCGCGGACCGATCTCCGACCTGGCTGCCGATTCCGGCGCGCTGGTCGTGACCAACTTCGGCGACAACACCGTCGCCGTGGTCGACGTCGACACCCTCGCCGTACGCGGTGGGGTGAAGACCGGTCGGCCCTTCGCCGCCGGTGCCGCACACGGCCGGGCCTTCGTCGCCGTCTCTTCGGCGAGCGAAGACGCCATCGCCGTCATCGACACCGCCAACGGCGCCGTGGTGGCCGCCTACCCGATGGACGGCGCCGTCGCCGCGATGACCGTGAGTCCCGACGGCAAGCGCGTGTACGTGGCGCGCGACGGCCGCGACGGGGTGGACGTCGCCGTCATCGACGTCGTCGCCGAGCGCCTCGCGACCATCAACATCATCGCGACGCCCGACACCACCATCGACGCACTGCGCGTCGACGAGGCGGATCGACGGCTGTTCGTCGCGGTGACGGACTCCGTGACCAGCCGCATCATCGTCGTCGACATCGCCACGGGCCGCGTGCGCCGCACCCTCGACATCGGCGCGCCGATCCGCGGCCTGGAACTCGGCCTCGACAGCACCGCGTACGTCCTGACCTCCGACATCACCTCACGCGGCGTGCTGCACATCGTCGACCTGGTGGCCAACCGGGTGACTGGCACCGTGGCCGTCGGCGCGGCCCCGATGCAGCTCGCGCTCAGCGCGGACGGCTCGCGCGCCTTCGTCGTCGACTACGACAGGGTGCACGTCGTCTCCACCGAGGCCTACGCCGTCGTCGGTGCCGTCACGGTCGGTGCCCGCCCGGCCTGCGTCGCCGTGGCCGACGAGCGGCTGTTCATCGCCGACTACAACGGTGGTCTCACCTCGTACGCCATCACCGCGCGGGTGATGATCGCCCCGCCGTTCGTCGCCGCTCAGCACGTTGTCGCCGAGCGGGTGCGCGAGCTTCAGGTCGCCGGCGTCTGATCGCTACCGCCACTGATAGCGCGTCTTGGGGCGACCCTTGCCGTAATCGGTGTGACGGAGGACGACGCCCTCGTCGGCGAGCCGTTCCAGGTAGCGCCAAGCGGTAACACGCGATACCCCAACCTCTTTCGCGACCTCGTCGGCGGTGGCGCCGTCGGCGCGGTCGCGCACCACGCGGGCGATGTCGTCGTTGGTCTGCGGGGCGGCGCCCTTGGGGTTCACCGACCGGTCAGTGGCCACCCGTAGTTCGGCCAGTGCACGATCGACCTCCTCCTGGCTGGCCGCGTCGACACCCGCCGGCAGTGCGCTGCGGTAGCGCCGGTACCGCTCCAGCCGATCGCGGAAGGCCGCGAACGTGAACGGCTTCAACAGGTAGGCCAGAGCGCCGTGCGCGACGGCGGCGCGCACCATCTCGAGATCGCGCTCGGAGGTGATCGCGATGACATCGGGCGCCGGGCGCAGTCCCGCCAGGGCCGACGCCAGCTGGATACCGCTCGCATCGGGCAGACCGAGGTCGAGGAGCACCAGGTCGATGGGTGTGTCGGTCGCGGACGCCTCGGACGCCACCTTCATCGCGTCGCGAGCGGTGTTGGCGACCGCGACGCAGGCGAACCCGTCGAGCCGGCCCAGATACGTCTCGTGGGCCTGTGCTATCAGCTGATCGTCCTCGACGACAAGCACCGTGATCATGCGGCCCTCGGCACTGTCACCGTCACGACGGAACCGTACGTCACATCGGCGGTCAACTTCCCCCCGTGTCGCGCCACCACCTGTGCCACCAGCGCGAGGCCCAGCCCGTGATGCTCGGTGCCACCGTCCGACTTCGTCGAGTAGCCGCGTTGCATGGCGCGCGCGAACGTGTCGGCATCCATGCCCGCGCCACTGTCCGCGACCCGCATCAGCAGTTCGTCGTCGTCCAGGCTCACCGTCACCTCGACCCAGGGGTCGTCACGGTCGCACGCGTCCATCGCGTTGTCGACGAGATTGCCGAGCACCGTGACGATCTCCTGCGGCGTCAGCGGCAGACCCTCGCTGGCGCCCGGCAGGTGGGTGTCCTCGGTGATCGTCAATGCGATACCGCGCTCGTCAGCCTGGGCGGTCTTGCCGAGCAGCAGCGCCACCAGTGCGGGTTCGCCGACGTCGTCGGAGAGCCGGTCGACGAGCCGCTGCGACAGCGCCAACTCCGCGGTGGCGAACGTGACGGCGTCCTCCGGCCGGCCCATCTCCACCATCGTGATGACCGTGTGCAGCTTGTTCGCGGCTTCGTGCGCCTGCGCGCGCAGCGAGTCGGTGAGCACCTGCAGCGAACTCAATTCGCCCAGCGCGCCCTGCAATTCGGTGCGATCGCGGATCGTCACGACCTCGGACTCGGACATCCCCCGGTCGCTTCGCTCCTGCCCGCCGGATGCTGACCCCGCGACCTTCGAGCGGTTGACCACCAGCACCCGGTCCTCGGTGACGTGCAGCTCATCGCGCACCCCCGGTTCGTAGCTGCGCAGAAAGTCGGGAAGGTCTTCCGGCTTCACCTCGCCCGGCGGCAGACCGAGCAGCCGACGCGCCTCGTCGTTGGCGAGCACCACCCGATTGCGGTCGAGCACGATCAGCCCCTCGGACACCGAGTGCAGGATCGCGTCGTGGTGCTCGTACATCACGCGCAACTCGTCGGGCCGCAGACCGTGGGTCTGGCGCAGCAGCCTGCGCCGGATCGCCCAAACGCCGACGAGCGAAAGGGCAAGGGCGCCAAGGCCGACCACGGCGATGGCGGGCACCTGGTCGCGCCAGCGCTGGGCCAGCGTCTGCTGGGTGATGCCCGCGGCCACCATGCCGACCACCTGACCCCGCGTGTTGCGGACCGGTACGATCGCGCGCACCGACGGCCCGAGGGTGCCGGTGTAGACCTCGGTGTAGGTCTCACCGCGCAGCGCGGGTTCCCTGGTGCCGATGTACGGTCCGCCGATCTGGCGCGGATCGGTGTGCGTGAACCGGATTCCGTCGGGCGCCATGATCGTGATGAACGCGATGTCGGTATCGGTGCGGACGGCCTCGGTGACCGGCTGAAGAATCTCGGTGGCCCTGTGTGATTCGATCGCCGCGGCCGTCGACGGGGCGTCGGCCAGGGCCGTGGCGATCGACACCACCTGCTGGCGCGCCGCCGCGTCTCCGTCCTGCCGCGCGTCGATGAGCGCCAGAATGCTGCCCGTCGCCACCACGATCGTGATCACCAGTACCTGCAGCGCGATGGCCTGCCCGGCCAGCGAGCGCGGCCACCACGCTCTACGCACCGAGGTCTCCCGCGGCGACGGCCAGTATCTCGTCGGCCGCTCCGACCGCGATGAAGTGGCCACCGCCGTCGACCTCGTGCCACACGGCACCCGGCATGCGGTCGGCGACGGTCCGGTTGACGTAGGCGGCGACGAGGCGGTCGTCGGTGCCCTGCCAGACGTGCACCGGACGGTCGATGGCCGTGACGTCGAAAGCCCACTGGCGGTAGAGCAGTTCGGCGTCAGCGACCAGGCCGCCGGACCCCTGCGCGAAGCAGTCGGCGAACGCGTCGAGCATCAGGTCCTCGACGCCCGGCCGGGCGAGCACACGTTGGTCGTAGTCGTTGACCGAGTCGCGCAGCTGCTTGCCGAACGAGCGTCGGAAGTGCTTGGCGCCGAAGCCGATCGACGCGTACATCAGGTGGAAGCCGGGCCTGAACCGCAGCGCGAGGGTGCCGCCCATCGCATCGGCCTTCGACAGATGATCGGCTGCCCAGTTGTCGCCGAAGGCGCCGTAGCAGCCGCCCGCGATGTTCGTGACGTGCCGCAGTCGGCTCGCGTCGATACACGCCGCCGCGGCGAGTGCCCACGGGCCGCCCTCCGACCACCCCGTCACCCCGAACTCCCGGTGGCCGAGCGCGTCCGCGAGCGCGATGGTGTCCGTCGCGCCGTCGGCGAACGTGCGGCCGGGCTGCGGGCTCGACCCGCCCATTCCCGGCCGGTCGAGACACACGAACCGCAATCGGTGCCGGGCAGCGGCATCGGCGAACAGCTTCGCCTCCAGCCTGCTGCTCGGGCCGCCGTGGTGGTGGATGACGAGCGCGCCGTCGGGGTCACCCACCTCGAGGTAGGCGAGCGTGCGGCCATCCGAGGTGACCAGGTCTCCGGCCGCCTCGTACCCGCTGTCCGCCACGCCGCCGAACGTACCGCGCAGGGCCACGCCGCCTCACGGGAAACCGCCAAGACGACCGCTGCGGCTTCTCCTGACAGCGCGGGCATCTATCGCTACATTCGGCGTGTGTTCGGCATCATTCGGCCCTGTCGTCATCGCCTCGGTGGCGAACTCAGCGCGGTCTGGACCGCACAGCTCTGCGGGCTGTGTCTGGCCCTGCGCGACGACCACGGGCAGGCGGCCCGAGTCGCCACGAACTACGACGGGCTCCTCGTCTCGTTGTTGGTGGAAGCGCAGTCGCCCGAGTCGCCGGAGCGCCGTCCGAGCGGACGTTGTCCACTGCGCCGGATGCGGACCGTCGATGTCGCGGCGGGGGATTCGGTGCGGTTGGCGTCCTCGGTGTCGCTGGTGCTCGCCGCCGCCAAGGTCCGCGACCACGTCGAGGATCGCGACGGCATCCTCGGTGCGGGCGCCGTGCGGCCGGCGTCCCGCCGAGTGGCCGAACGCTGGGCGCGTCAGGGCGCCGACGCCGGTTCGGCGCTGGGCTTCGACACGGACGTACTGACCCGCGCGGTGCTGCGGCAGGCGGAACTCGAGGCCGCTGCGGCGCCCGGCAGTTCACTGCTGTCGATCACCGAACCCAGCGAGACGGCGGTCGCGGCGGCGTTCGGCCACACCGCGGTGCTCACCGGGAATCCGGGGAACCACGCACCGCTGCGCGAGATCGGCCGGTTGTTCGGACGGTTGGCCCACGTGCTCGACGCCGTCGAGGACTACGACGACGATCTGCAGCGGGGCAAGTGGAATCCGTTGGCCGCCACCAACACCTCGGCCGGTGCCGCGCGCGAACTGTGTGCCGACGCGGCGGTGGGGATCGAACTCGCCCTTGCCGACGTGCATTTCGTCGACGGCCGGCTCGTCGAGCGCCTGTTGGTCGGCGAAGTGCGCCATGCGATCGAGCGGGCGTTCGCATCCAACGACTACGGCTATGGGCCAGGGGGCGACCCCTACGGACCGGGCTCGAACCGCCGTCCGGACAACCGGCGACGGGGGTGGTGGCGGCGTCGCGCCTCCAATTGCGGCGACTGCTGCGATTGTTGCGACTGCTGCGATTGCAACTAGCCGGGGCCGGGGCACCGAACTAAATGAACTAAAGCGTGACCTGGGTCACTTGTGGGAACACGATGCTTGGCAGACCACATCGCGCGACCCGAAGGAGCACCCCATGGCCAACCAGGTAGATACGTCGGCACCGCCCGACAAGCCGGCGAAGAAGGATCGCACGCACTGGCTCTACATCGCCGTGATCGTCGCGGTCGTCGCGGGCGTCATCGTCGGGATGCTCTCCCCGGACGTCGGCAAGAGCGTCGGCGTCCTCGGCACGATGTTCGTCGCGCTCATCAAGATGATGATCGCGCCGGTCATCTTCTGCACGATCGTGCTGGGCATCGGGTCGGTCCGGAAGGCCGCTACGGTCGGCAAGGTCGGCGGCCTCGCGTTCCTGTACTTCCTCGTCATGTCGACGTTCGCGTTGGCGATCGGCCTGGTGGTGGGAAACCTCATCCACCCCGGCGCCGGGCTGAACCTCAGCGAGAGCACGGCGGGTAAGGGTGCCGAACTCGCTGAAACCGCCCACGAGGCAGGCGGTCTGCTGGACTTCGTACAGGGCATCATTCCCGAGACGCTGTTCTCGGCGTTGACCGCCGGCAGCGTGCTGCAGGCGCTGTTCGTCGCGCTGCTCGTCGGGTTCGCGCTGCAGGGCATGGGCTCGGCCGGTGAGCCGGCGCTGCGGGCCATCGCGTCGCTGCAGAAGCTGGTGTTCAAGGTGCTCGTCATGATCCTGTGGCTCGCCCCCATCGGTGCGTTCGGTGCGATCGCCAACGTCGTCGGCCAGACCGGTTGGTCCGCGGTGACGCAACTCCTCGGCCTGATGCTGGCCTTCTACATCACCTGCACGATCTTCGTGTTCGGCGTGCTCGGCGTCATCCTGCGGGTGGTGTCCGGGGTGTCGATCTTCAAGCTGGTGCGCTACCTGGCACGCGAGTACCTGCTGATCGTGTCCACGTCCTCGTCGGAGTCCGCGCTACCGCGTCTCATCGCCAAGATGGAACACCTCGGCGTCGAGCGCACGACGGTTGGCGTGGTGGTGCCCACGGGCTACTCGTTCAACCTCGACGGCACCGCGATCTATCTGACCATGGCTTCGCTGTTCATTGCAGGCGCGCTGGGCGACCCGCTGTCGGTCGGTGAGCAGATCGGTCTGCTGGTGTTCATGATCGTCGCCTCGAAGGGCGCGGCGGGCGTGACGGGCGCCGGGCTGGCCACGTTGGCGGGCGGCCTGCAGGCCCACCGTCCGGACCTACTCGACGGCGTCGGCCTGATCGTGGGCATCGACCGGTTCATGTCGGAAGCCCGTGCGCTGACCAACTTCTCGGGCAACGCCGTCGCCACCATCCTGGTCGGGTCGTGGACCTACACCGTCGACAAGGAGCGTGTCGACCTGGTGCTCAGCGGTGGCGATCCGTTCAACGAGTTGACGATGGTCGACGACGATCACGGCGTCGGAGAGCCTGCGCAGGACAAGAAGGTTCCCGCGCCGGCCTGAGTGTGACCCACGAGACTGCGGTTGTTGACGGAACTCGCGAGAGATCCGTCAACAACCGCAGTTTCGGCGTTGTGGGGTCAGGAGCAGTTGAGCGACACCGACACCGTCTGGCTGGTGACCTGCGGGACGAGAATGCGGTCACCGCCCAGGCCCGGTCCGACGTAGGGCACCAACTGCGACGTCGTCTGCGGGTTGCGCACGCTCGTCACGGTGCAGTCGCTGATCGGGGCGGTGCCGATCTTGTCGATGGTGACCGTGTAGCCCTGCTGCTGTAGGCGCGCGATGGTCTCGGTGGCCGACTCCTCGTCGGCTCCGGCGAAGGCGGCGGGTGCCAGCGCGGCACCGCAGATGCCGACGGCCGCAGCGGCCATCGCGAACGTCGTACGCATCACGTGCGCCTCTCTGTCGTGTCGGGGAACATCATCCCCCAAGTACATCGCGCGTGGGAACCGCAAACTTCCCGCGAGTGTCACGTGCAGTCGAGGGACACCGAGATGGACTGAGACGTGACGACCTCGATGATGCGGTACTTGCGGTTGCCGTTCTCGTCCTTCTTGCCGTAGTAGTCGCGGATGAGGTCGGTCTGGGTCTGCGGATTGCGGACGCTCGTGACGACGCAGTCCTGAATGCTCTTGCTGCCGACCCGGTCGACGTTGACCGTGTACCCCTCCTGCTGCAACCGCGAAATGGTCGCCTGGGCATCCTCGTCGGCGGACGCAACGCCCGCGGGCGACGCGATGACACCGAACCCGACTGCGACGGATGCGGCGAGAGTGGCGAGTGTTAACGATGGACGCATGAGCGCGCCCCCTTATCTGATAATCGGGTGTATCTCGCCTGGTACATCGCTCCAGACGGGGATTTCGTTGCACCGTTGCCGTTTCGCCCTGGGCGAATCGCGCACAGGCGTCGCCGGCGCCGCTAGCATCGCGGCCAACCGAAGGGGAGCAGCAGATGCGCAGCACCATGCAGGACGTCCCGTTGACCGTCACCTCGATCCTGCGGCACGCCGTGACCGTGAACGGCGACCGCACGGTGACCACCGCTCTGGGTGACGGGCGGTACCGCAGCACCAGCTACCGCGAACTCGGTGAGCAGGTCGCCCGTCTCGCGCACGCGCTGCGCGGCGTCGGGATCACCGGCGACCAGCGAGTCGGCACCTTCATGTGGAACAACGTGGAGCACCTGGCGGTGTACCTCGCCGCGCCCGCCATGGGGGCGGTGCTGCACACCCTCAACATCAGGCTGTCGCCCGAACAGATCGCCTACATCGCCAACGAGGCGGAGGACCAGGTGATCGTCGCGGACCTGTCGCTGGCCGCCCAGCTCGCGCCCGTTCTCCCCATGCTTACGACGGTGCACACCATCCTCGCCGTCGGTGACGGCGACCTCACCCCGCTGCAGAACGCGGGCATGATGGTGATCCGCTACGACGACGCCCTCGGCGGACGCCCGCCCGAGTACGACTGGCCCGTGCTCGACGAGAACACCGCTGCCGCAATGTGTTACACCAGCGGCACTACCGGCAACCCGAAGGGCGTGGTGTACAGCCACCGATCGACGTATCTGCACTCGATGAGCACGTGCACCACCAACGTGCTCGGCATCGGGGTGGAGGATTCGGTGCTGCCGATCGTGCCGATGTTCCACGCCAACGCGTGGGGATTGCCTTATGCGGCGCTCATGGCGGGTGCCGATCTGGTGCTGCCCGATCGCTTCATGGACGCCCCGTCGCTGCTGAACCTCATCGGCACCCATCGGCCGACCGTGGCGGGCGCCGTTCCGACGATCTGGAACGACGTCCTCAATCACCTGGAACGCCATCCGGGACACGACATTTCGTCGCTTCGTCTGGTCGCGTGCGGCGGCTCGGCCGTACCGCGCTCGATGATGGAGGTGTTCCAGAACCGCTACGGCGTGCGCATTCAGCAGGCGTGGGGCATGACCGAGACGTCACCGGTGGCGACCGTCGCCGCGCCGGTGCCGGGAGTCAGCGACGAGACCGCGTGGACGCTGCGGGCGTCCCAGGGCCGCGCGGCCTGCGGCGTCGAGGTGCGCATCGTCGACGACGAGGGCCTGCCGCTGCCGCACGACGGCAAGGCCGTCGGCGAGGTCGAGGTGCGAGGGCCCTGGGTCACCGGGTCGTACTACCTGGGTCGAGACGAGGCCAAGTTCGCCAGCGGCTGGCTGCGCACGGGGGACGTCGGGCGGATCGACCCCCTGGGTTACGTCACCCTGACCGACCGCGCCAAGGACGTCATCAAATCGGGCGGGGAGTGGATCTCGTCGGTCGAGCTCGAGAACCACCTCATCGCGCATCCCGCCGTGCTCGAAGCCTCGGTCGTCGGGGTGCCGGACGACCGATGGCAGGAACGCCCGCTGGCGGTCGTCGTCCTGCACGACGGTCACCAGGTCTCCCCGCAGCAGCTTCGGGAGTTCTTGACCGACAAGGTGGTTCGGTGGTGGCTACCGGAGCGCTGGACGTTCGTCGACCAGGTTCCGCGCACCAGTGTCGGCAAGTACGACAAGAAGACGATCCGGGCCAGGCACGCCGACGGCGAGTACGACGTGGTGGAGTACCGCGACTAGGCCGTCACCCGTCGTCGGACTGTTGATCCTCAGCCGAGCCCTTTTCGGTGGGCTGCTCGGACTCGTCCTTCACCATGTCGGGGTCGGCGTCGAAGTCGCCGTCTGCCCCACCTATCGAATCGGGTCTGGTCATGGTCGGGGCATACCCGCATCCCGCGAACAGACGCAGGGCTAGCGCTCGGCGCGTTGGTAGGCGGTGACGACGGCGGCGCCGCCGAGGCCGATGTTGTGCTGCAGGGCCGCGGTGACGTTGTCGACCTGACGCTTGTCGGCGGCACCGCGCAGCTGCCAGGTGAGCTCGGCGCACTGCGCGAGCCCGGTGGCGCCGAGGGGGTGGCCCTTGGAGATCAATCCGCCCGACGGGTTGACCACCCAGCGGCCGCCGTAGGTCGTCTGGTTGTCGTCGATCAGCTTGGGCGCCTCACCCTCGCCGCACAGGCCGAGCGCCTCGTACAGCAGCAGCTCGTTGGCGGAGAAGCAGTCGTGCAGCTCGATGACCTGGAAGTCCTCGGGGCCGAGCCCCGACTGCGTGTAAACCTGTTGTGCGGCTTGCACGTTCATGTCGTAGCCGATGACGTTGCGGGCACTGCCGTCGAACGTGCTCGCGAAATCGGTGGTCATCGCCTGGCCGACGATCTCCACGGCGCGGTCGGCCAGCCCGTGCTTGGCCACGTAGTCCTCACTGACCACGATCGCCGCGCCCGAGCCGTCCGAGGTCGGCGAGCACTGCAGCTTGGTGACCGGATCCGAGATCATCTTCGCGGCCAGGATGTCGTCGAGCGTGTACTCCTCCTGGAACTGCGCGTACGGGTTGTTCACCGAGTGCTTGTGGTTCTTGTAGCCGATCTTCGCGAAGTGCTCGGCGGTCGTGCCGTACTTCTTCATGTGCTCGCGTCCCGCGGCGGCGAACATCCACGGCGCCACCGGGAAGGCGAACTCCTCCAGTTCGGCCAGCGCCTTGATGTGCCTGGCCAGTGGGGATTCGCGGTCCTCGGCGCCACCGCCGAGCGCGCCCGGCTGCATCTTCTCGAAACCGAGGGCGAGCACGCAGTCGGCCAAGCCGCCGCGAATCGCCTGTGCGGCCAAGTAGAGCGCGGTCGACCCGGTTGAACAGTTGTTGTTCACGTTGACGATCGGGATGCCCGTCATGCCGAGTTCGTAGAGCGCGCGGTTGCCCGATGTCGAATCCCCCGAGCAGTACCCGACGAAGCCCTGCTCCACCTCGGTGTAGTCGATGCCGGCGTCCTCGAGCGCCTTGGTGCCCGATTCGCGAGCCATATCGGGGTAGTCCCAGCCCTCCCGGCGGCCCGGCTTCTCGAACTTCGTCATGCCGACTCCGGCGACGAACACGCGATTCCTGCTTCTGGCCATGACCGATCCCTTCGCGACGCTGCGGTTACCAGCAACATACAACGCGGGGTCAGCTGTAGTTCAGCCACCAGTTGCGCAGGGAGTCCAGGTTCGTGCTCTGCACGTCGGCGATCACCAGCCGGTCGTACTCGGACCACTGGATGTCGGCACGGCCCTCGTAGAAGCCGCACGCCACTTGGCCCGCAGGCACGTCCGGAGCGCTCTTGTAGAACCAGTCGCCCGGCGAGTCCACGTCGGTGCCCGGGCAGCGCACGACCTCGTCGTAGGCCCGCAACAGGTCGTCGAAGGCCGCCTGCATCTGGTCGCGCGTGGCGTACAGCGAGTACCGCGCGTTGTCCGGTCCGTCCGGTTGCACCGACTTCTTGCAGTCGATCGTGATGATGGCGCTCGGCGCCGTCTCGGCGACTGCGCAGACACTGGTCGGGTAGCCGGCCGGGATGTAGGACATCAGCTTGTCCTCGAACGACAGCGGGGCGTCGGTCGGCGCGCTCTCGGAGGTGATCGGCGTCCGTTCCCGCGACGTCGTCGTCTTCGTGGCGGAACTGGTGGTGGGGCCGTCGGCTTGCTCGTCGCCGCCGCTCATGCCGAGCACGATGCCGATCGCGATCGCGACCACGACCACGACGCCGAGCACCGCCGCGATGGGGATCCACGGCACCTTCTTGTCCTTGCCGCCAGGAGGATTCGGCGGGCTGCCGGGTGGCGTCCACCCCGTACCGCCGGTGCCCGGCGGCGGTGGCGGCGCCGACGTGAACCCGTACTGGCCGGACGCCGCGGGGTACGACCCCGGGGTCTGCCCGGCGGCCGGGAACGATCCGGGCGTCGAACCGTACGGCGTCGGCGGGGGCGTGACGGACGCGCCGGGCGGCGGATAGCTCGGCGGCGGTGGCGGATACGAGCCGGACGGCGGCGGCGTCACCAGCGGTGCCATCATCGTGGCGTCCTGAGGCGGTGCCGACGGCGGGGCGGCGCTGCGCTGCACGATGGTCTCGGCCGCGTCCTTCTCGTTCTCGGTGAGCGCCTGCTGGGCGGCCATCGCGAGCTCGCCCGCCGTGGTGAACCTGTCCGCCGGATTCTTGGCCATGCCGCGCGCGATCACCTGATCGAACGCGCTGGGTACGACCCCGGGCCGGAAGGTGCTGGGGCGCGGCGCCGGCTGCATGAGGTGCGCCGTGATGACGACGCTGACACTGTCGCCGCTGAACGGCTTCGAGCCCGTCAGGCACTCGTGCAGGACGCAGGCCAACGCGTACACGTCGGCGCGGTAGGTCACCTCGCCACTGGAGAACCGCTCGGGCGCCATGTAGTCGTAGGTGCCGACCGCGCTACCCATCTCGGTGAGCTTCTCGTCGGTCTTGGCGTTCGCGATGCCGAAGTCGACCAGGTAGGCGAAGTCCTGCGGGGTGACGAGGATGTTCTCGGGCTTCACGTCGCGGTGGCTGATGCCGCTCTCGTGGGCGGCGTCGAGGGCCGACGCGATCTGTCGGACGATGGCCACCGCGCGCACCGGCGTCATCGGCCCGCCCTCGCGCAACAGCTTCCGCAGATCGGCACCGTTGATCATCCGCATGTCGACGAAGAGCACGCCGTCGATCTCGCCGTAGTCGTGGATGGGGACGACGTGCGGCTCCTGCAACCGGCCGGCGTTGTGGGCCTCGCGCTGGAGCCGCTTGCGGAACGTCTCGTCGTGCGACACGCCCTCGGGCAGCAGCTTCAGCGCGACGATGCGGTCCTTCTTGGTGTCCTGCGCCTCGTAGACCTCACCCATGCCGCCCTTACCGAGCAGCCGTATGAGGCGGTACGGCCCGAACTGCGTACCCTCCCGCGCTTTCGGCGGCTGACTCATGTGATGTCTCCTCGACCCACCCCGAAGTACGGCATCACCAGCGGCATGCCCCTGCGGTCACCCTAATGCGTCCGTGACAGTGCGACAGCGGAACCCGCGCCGTCACGGCTGCGGTGGCTGGCCGAGCTCGAAGGTGAACTCGTAGGCGCAGATGCGGATGACGTCTCCGTCGGTGAGCGTGAACGTTCCGCGGATGCGCTGGCCGTTGACCTCGATGCCGTTGGCCGACCGCATGTCGGTGATGACGAAGCTGGTTCCGGTGTCGATGAGCACCGCGTGGTGCCTGCTGACGTTGGCGTCGTCGAGCACCAGGTCGTTGTCGGGCAACCGACCGATCCGGGTGGCCACGGACACCAGCGGATACTTCCGGCCCGACCCGGTGCGCAACGCCGCCACCGCGGTCTGGGTGCCGACGGCCGTGCGCAGGTCGATGCTGCTGCTCTTGTGGACCGCGGTCGTCTGAGCGGCCTTCCTGGCGTTCAGCGGTTCCTGCCGAAGGATCTTCTCGTGCAGCGTGCGCAGGTTGGGGCCGGGATCGATGCCGAGGTCGTCGGCGAGCGTGTTCTTCAGCCGCTGGAAGGCGTCGAGTGCGTCGGACTGCCGATCCGACAGGTAGTACGCGGTGATGAGCTGCGCCCAGAGCGGTTCGCGATAGGGGTAGTCGACGATCAGCGACTCCAACTCGCCGATCACGCCGTGCCCACGGTTGCAGGCGATTTCGGCTTCGGCGCGGGCGGTGTGCGCGACGACCTTGTCCTCGACGAGGGCGGTCGACAGTGAGTCGACGAACTCGAAGTCGCGGAGATCCTCCAGGACGGGACCGCGCCACTCCGCGAGCGCCTTGTCCAGATGCCTGCTGGCCTGTTCGAACTGGCCGGCGGCGGCGGCTTGCACCCCGGCGGTCTTGCGGGCGATGAACCGACCGATGTCGCAGTCCGCGTCGGTGATCGACAACCGATAGCCCGGCGGTGCGCTGGCCAGTACGACCTTGGGGTCCAGCCCGGCACCGGCGACCAGTTTGCGCAGGTTCGAGATGTACGAGTGCAGGCTCGCCTTCGGCTCGGGAGGCGGGAACTGCTCCCAGGCCGCGGTGACGAGCGAATCGCTGCTCACCGGACGGTTGCGTCCCATCACGAGCATGGCGAGAACCGCCCGCTGCTTGGGCGTGCCCAGTGGCAGCGGGGCACCGTCGGCGCTCATCTGGAGCGGTCCGAGAACCCCGAACTCAAGTCGTTTCGACACCATCACCGGCAATTGTGCAGTCCCGAGGGCCGGGGTGGTGTAGATCTGGAGTAGAACACGTTCTAGTTTTGCGCGTTTCAGTGTGACGAGAGGACGGGATCGATGGCATATCGCGTGGTGCAGTGGGCGACCGGAGGGGTCGGCATCGCGGCCATCAAGGGGGTGCTCGAGCACCCTGACCTGGAACTCGTCGGTTGCTGGGTGCATTCCGAGGCCAAGAACGGCAAGGACGTGGGGGAGTTGATCGGCGGCGAACCGCTCGGGGTGTTCGCGACGAACAGCGTCGAGGAAATTCTCGCCCTCGAGGCCGATGCGGTCGTCTACTCACCGCTCATGCCCAACGCGGAAGAGGTCACCGCGCTGCTGCGGTCGGGAAAGAACGTCGTCACCCCCGTCGGCTGGTTCTATCCGGGCGAGAAGGAGAGCGGTCCGCTGCGCGAGGCCGCGGCGGCGGGCAACGCCACGTTGCACGGCACCGGCATCGCGCCGGGCGGCATCAGCGACAAGTTCCCGTTGATGATGTCGATCATGTCGACGGGTGTGACTTTCGTTCGCGCCGAGGAGTTCTCCGACCTGCGCACCTACGACGCACCCGACGTCGTGCGCTACGTGATGGGTTTCGGGGACACGCCGGAGAAGGCGCTCTCCGGCCCCATGCAGAAGCTGCTCGACGGCGGCTTCATCCAGTCGGTCAAGATGATCGTCGACAAGATGGGTTTCAACGCCGATCCCAGGATCCGTGCCACACAGGAGATCTCGGTGGCCACGGCGCCCATCGACTCGCCCATCGGCGCCATCCAGCCGGGCCAGGTGGCGGGCCGGAAGTTCCACTGGGAGGCGCTCGTCGGCGACGAGGTCGTCGTCCGGGTCACCGTGAACTGGTTCATGGGTCAGGAGAACCTCGACCCGCCGTGGTCGTTCGGCCCCGCGGGCGAGCGCTACGAGATGGAGGCCAGGGGCAATCCGGACTTCTCTGTCGTCATCAAGGGCTTCCAGCCGGAGACCGTGGAGGAGGGGCTCGAGCTCAACAACGGCATCGTCGCGACCGCTGCGCACTGCGTGAACTCGGTACCCGCGGTGTGCGAGGCGCCGCCGGGCATCGCCACCTACCTGGATCTACCGCTGATCAGCGGTAAGGCGGCACCGCACCTGCGCTAGCGGGGGAGCAGTCCTCCGTCGACGGTGATGACCTTGTCCGTCAGGTAGCCGGTGCGCAGCATCGTGATCGCCATGTCGGCCATCTCGTCGGGCCTGCCGATCCGGCCGACGGGGATGGGCACCGGCGGCGTACCGGTGTCCAGGTCGGCGGGGAACATCTTCGTCTCGCCCACCAGCGCCGGTGCCAGGCAGTTGACGGTCACGCCGTCGGCGGCCACGCGCGGCGCCAGGTGGTGCATGAGCCCGTGCAACCCCGCCTTGCTCGCCGCGTAGTGCGCCCCGACGACACCGCCGGTGAACGCCGCGACCGACGATACGAACAGAATGCGGCCCCACTTGCGGTCCACCATGCCGGGCAGCACCTGCTGGCTGAGCAGGAACGGGGCGGTCAGATTCACGGCGAGCGTCGCGTTCCACGACTCGAGATCGATTTTCCGCCACCCCTTTACGTCGGCGGTGCCGGCGTTGGCCACCAGGACGTCGACCGGTCCGAGTTCGGCTTCGGCCGCGGCGACCAGCGCCGCGGGTGCGGACGCGTCGGACAGGTCGGCGGCGACCGCGATCCCGCGCCCGCCCTGCGCACGCGCGTAGCTCGCGACGGCCTCGGCGTCGTGCCTGCTGTAGGACGCGCAGACGTCGTAGCCCTCGTCGGCGAGCCTGCGGCCCAGCGCCTGGCCGATGCCGCCCGACGCTCCGGTCAAGAGGGCAACGCGCCTCACGGCTGCACCAGGATCCGGATGGGATCGCCATCGGCCTTATCGAGCTTCTCGATACCCGCCGCGACGTCCTCGAGCGGGACGATGTCGCTGATCGATCGCGACAGGTCGAGCCTGCCCAGCGACACCAGCTGCGCCAGCGTGCCGATGTCCGCGTTCTGATACCCGAGGTGCCCCAGCACCTTTCGCTGGAACAGGTTGAAGATCGAGGTCGGTCCGATCGACGGGGCGTCGGCGCTCATGCCGACGCCGACGAGCCTGCCACCGACGGTCAGGCTGTTGAGCGCCTGCTCGAACGTCGAGGAGAGCCCGACCGCATCGAACGCCACGTCCAGATTGCGGCCTCCGGTCGCGTCGGCGATCTTGGCGGCCAGCTGCGGGTCGCGCGCATCGAGGGCGTAATCGGCGCCGACGGCGAGCGCGCGGTCGAGGATGGCGGGCTTGATGTCGACGGCGATGATCGGTGCCGCCCCGACGAGACGGGCGAGCTGCACCATGTGGGTGCCGAGACCGCCGACGCCCCACACTCCGACCGACTCGCCGATGCCGACGTCGGCGGTGTGCACGATGGCGCCGTACGGCGTTGAGACGGCGTCGGCGAGGATCGCGGCCTGCTCCATCGGCACGTTGTCGGGAATCCTGGTGAGCCCGAACGGCTGCGCCACGGTGTACTCCGCCCAGCCGCCGTCGTAGGCGAAGGCCATCAACCGGATGCGTAGACAGTTCGACATGTCCCCGCGCAGACAGTTGACGCACGCCAGGCACGGCTTGCCCGCTGCGAGCACGACGCGGTCGCCCTCGGCCCAGCCCGTCACGCCGGGGCCCAGCTTCGCGATGGTGCCCGACGCCTCGTGGCCCTGGGTGACGACGGGCAGCTGCGCGGGGAAGGTGCCGTTGATGAGGCTCAGGTCCGAGTGGCAGATCCCGCAGAACGCCACCTTGACGAGGACTTCGCCAGGACCCGGCTCCGGAATCAGAACATCCTCCACCGCAATGGTTTTGGTGTCGGCGTAGAAGCGCTGCGCGCGCATGGTGTCGGCCATGGTCACTCCGTTGCTCAGGGGATCCGGTAGAAGGGGTTGGGCAGCAGGAACGTCCGCTCGGCGAAGCCGCCCGCCAGATCGGACGGTTGATCGCCGATGTTGGCGATGATGTCGTGCCCGGACGCGGCGATGCTCGCCCGCTGTGGAGCCTTGAAGTCGGCGGCCGAAGGATAATGAACGTCAACGGGTTCCATGATGAGCGCCGTGTAACCCGTGTAGCCGACCGCCGCCAGGTTGCGCTCGGTGGCCGCCCGCTGCGATTCGTCGCGACCGGTGATGAAGAAGATCGCGACGCCGCGGTCGCGCGCTGTGGTGAAGACGTCGAACGTCGGTGCGATCACCGTCGAGGTCGCCCGCAGATCCCACTCCCGCCACCCGCACGGACCCTGTGGAAGCGTGCTGCACGAGCCGTCGATGATCCGCCCGAAGTCGTTGGCCTGGATCGTTTCCCAGTTCGACAGCGCCGTCTCGTCGATATCGAATACGACGGCGGGGCGATCGACGGCGGGGGCCCGCTCGCCGATCCACGCGACCGCGGGCGCGGTCGCGAGCTGAAGATCGGTGAGGTACGCCCCGCTGTCGTGGTACTCCGTCGCCGTGGTCTTCGCGTCCCCGACGTTGGGCGGCTGCGAGTGGGCCACGGCGCCGCCCTGGAGCAGTGCGATCACCGTCAACGCCGACGCGATCGTGATCCGTCCGACCATGGCCTCACCCTAGCCGCCGGCCCGTTTGGCACACTCGGATTCCGTGACGAGTGGACTGGTACTGGCGGGCGGCGGCCTAGCGGGGATCGCCTGGGAGACGGGCATCGTGTGCGGCATCGCCGACGAGCTGCCGGAAGCCGCGGCCGCACTGCTGGCGTCGGACGTGCTGCTCGGAACGTCGGCGGGATCGACGGTGGCCGCACAACTCGGCAGCGGCACGGGGCTCGACGAGTTGTTCGCCCGCCAGACCGCCGAGACGTCGGCCGAAATCGATTCCGGCGTCGACGTCGACGACATCGCCGAACTGTTCATCGCGGCGATGGGGACACCCGACACGTCGACGCAGGAGAAGCTGCGACGCATCGGCGCCGTGGCGCTGTCCACTTCCACGGTCGACGAGCCCGTTCGGCGCGCCGTCATCGAGGCCCGGCTGCCGAGCCACACCTGGCCCGACCGCGTTCTGCGGGTGACGGCGATCGACATCGCGAGCGGTGAGCTGGTGGTGTTCGACCGCGAGTCGGATGTGGCGCTCGTCGACGCCGTCGCCGCGAGCTGCGCGGTACCGGGGGCGTGGCCGCCCGTCACGATCGGCGGGCGGCGGTACATGGACGGCGGCGTCGGCAGCACGGTCAACACGGTCGCCGCCGCCGACTGCGCCTCGATCGTCGCGCTGGTGCCGCAGGGCGAGTTCTCCCCGTCGCCGTTCGGTGGCGGCGTCGCCGCCGAGCTCGCGTCGTTCTCCGGTGCCGTCCTGGCCCTCTACGCCGACGACGCCGCGTTGGCCGCGTTCGGCCGCAACCCGCTGGATCCGGCGTGTCGTGTTCCGTCGGCCCACGCCGGCCGCGCGCAGGGCAGGCGGGAGGCGCAGCGCGTCGCCCGGTTCTTCGGGATCTGACTGCGTCAGGGGTCTGAGACGAAGGTGTCGAGCGCGATCGCTGCGAGCTCCTGACCGATCTCGATGACCTCGGCGGCGCGGTAAAACTCGAGGCTGCGGCACGCCGTGCGGGGCACCTCGATCAGCAGGTCCGGCGGGTACGCCGCCAGCGTGTGACGCATGAGCGCCGACTGCGCGATGTCGATGGTGCGGTTGAGCACCTCGAAACCGCCGAGCTTCGGAATCGGGATCGGACCGGCGGATTCGATCTCCTCGTCGGCCTGGCTGCTGAACCGGCTCAGCATCGACCGCGCGGTGGGGCTGTCGAGCAGTGACCGGGCCGCCGCGGTGTCGAGCAGAGCGGTCGTGTTGCGCCACATCCGGCCCCACAGCTCACCGGTGGTCCGAGCCTCCTGCTCGGCGGACCGCGGGTCGTCGCCGTTGAGGCTGACCGCGATCGTCATGTCGGCGTTGACCGCTGCGATCGGCGCCATCGGGAGGGGGTCGAGGATGCCGCCGTCGGCGAGCAGCCTGCCGTCGAGCTCGTGCGGACTGATCACACCGGGGATCGCGATGGATGCGCGGATGGCCTCGTCAACCGGTCCGCGCTGCAGCCAGACCGACTTTCCCGAGACGAGATCGGTGCTCACCGAGGTGTAGGGAATCGGCAGTTCCTCGATCGTGACGTCGCCGAGGATCTCGCGCACGGCGTCGAGGATCTTCTCGGCCCGGAGCACACCTGCGGCGGTCAACGACGGATCCAGCAGTCGCAGCACGGCCCGCTGGGTCAGGGAACTGGCCCAGTCGCTGTACTGGTCGAGCTTGCCCGCCGCTTCCAGGCCACCGACCAACGAGCCCATGGACGACCCCGCGATGCCGACGATCTGGTGGCCGCGGTCGCGGAGTTCGTTGATGACCCCGATGTGGGCGTATCCCCTGGCGCCGCCGCTACCGAGCGCCAATGCCACACGCATGGCGACATTGTGCCGCGTGGACGGCGGCGGGCGAGCCTCGGCGGTGGCTTAGCAGCCCACCCGGCTGAAGAACGCGACCGCGACGAGGCCGATCACGAACGCGACGGTGGGCTGTCCGGTGGACAGGGCGAAGACGACTCCGCTGATCGCGGCGACCGCGATGAGGAGGAGAAGCACGCCCATCAGGACCTTGTGTCCGCTGATGGATCCGTGCGCGGCCGACGGGAGATCGGTGCGAACCTGCTCCACGCGACCGTCCTGAGATCCGAGCATGTGCCGTCCTTCTCGCAAAGTGATGAGGGACACAGTGTAACCACGTTTGTGATCCACACCACTACACGTAGATGGTCTAAATGTTATCCGGCCTAGTTGATTTCGCGGCTCGTGCCCGTTGATCTGGGACGACGCGGCCCGCGGGGCGCCGGAATAAAGGTGACATGTCACGCAGTTATGCCTCCTGAACGACCACGAGACGGGAGACGGACATGACACAGCTCGCAGGCAAGACGGCATTGGTGACGGGTGGCACGTCGGGGATCGGACTGGCGACCGCGCGACGGCTGGCAGAGGAGGGCGCACAGGTCTTCCTGACCGGACGCAGCCAGCCCCGCGTCGACGAGGCGGTGGCGACGATCGGCGGGTCGGTGCGCGGCGTGGCCAGCGACATCACGCGCATCAAGGATCTCGAGCACCTCGCCGACGTGATCCGCGACCACGGCTCCGGCCTCGACGTCGTCTTCGCGAACGCGGGAGGCGGCGAGTTCGCGACGCTCGAGGAGGAGACGCCCGAGCACCTCGCGGACACGTTGAACCGCAACGTCGGTGGGACCACCTTCACCGTGCAGAAGATGCTGCCGCTGCTGAATCCCGGCGCGTCCGTCGTGCTGGCCGGATCGACGGCCGCCTCGGTCGGGACACCCGCGTTCGGCGCCTACGCCGCGTCCAAGGCGGCCATCCGGTCGCTCGGCCGCACGTGGGCGGCGGAACTCGCGGACCGCGGTATCCGGGTCAACACCGTCGTGCCGGGTCCGGTCGAGACACCGGGGCTGACGGAACTGGCGCCCTCGGGCCAGGAGCAGGCGCTGCTCGACGAGATGGCCGGCTCGACGGCGATGGGCCGGGTCGGCAGGCCGGAGGAGATCGCGAACGCCGTGCTGTTCCTCGCCTCCGATGCGAGCAGCTTCATGACGGGCTCGGAGCTGTTCGTGGACGGTGGTGCCAACCAGGTCTAACCGGAGTGCCAACCAGGTCTAGTCGGGTGGCGGCAGGCTGCCCTGGCCGAGGAGCGTCTGATAGGCGGCGCCCAGCACGTCGGCGAGGGCGGTCACCTGCCGGGCCTCAAGATCGGCGAAGAAGGCTCGCCGCACCCAGGCGGCGTGCTTGGGCGCGGCGACCTTCAGCGCCGTCCAGCCGGTTGCGGTCAGGACGGCATCGGTGCCGCGCCCGTCGGACGCGGATGCGGCCCGCTCCACCAGGTCGCGCTGAGCCATCCGCATCAGGTGGTGTGACAGCCGGCTGCGTTCCCAGCCGATGGTGCTGGCGAGTGCCGACAGCTGCAGGCGGCGACCCGGTGCCTGCGAGAGCGCGTTCATGACGGTGTAGTCGCCCAGCGACAGCCCGGAGTCTGCCTGCAGCTGGCGGTTCATCTCGTACTCGAGGCGGTGGTACACCCGCATGTAGTTCAACCAGGCCCGCTGTTGCGGCTCGGTCAGCGGATAGTCGGCGGCGTCAGCCACGTTTCGCTACCTCTGATTTAAACGCTCGGGGGTCAGCCGCAGAGTTCGTTGGCGGCGGCCTCGGCGGCGACGATCACCGCAGCCTGGCGGGCGGGGGCCAGCTGCGACCACGGGGTGCCGAACGTGCCGGGACCCGCTGCGTCCGACGACTGGATGCTCTCGAGGTAGGGCTCGAACTGGCTCTTCAGATCGCCGCCCTTCTCGACCATCCAGGCCTTCGCCGCCTGGCATGCCTGGGAGTACTCCTCCTCGGTCGACTCGGCGGGGGCGCCGACCGCGGTCGTCACGCCGCCCGGTGCCCGCTCGACGGCGCCGGGCGCCGCGGTGTGCGCCTCGAGAGACGAGGTGGCCGTCGTGGAGGTCGCGCTGGCGCCGCTCGATTCGGCGGGCGTGCCGGATTCCGACGAGCAGCCCGCGAGGGCGGCCGCGCCCGTCACGGCCGCGGCGAGCACGACGACGAAGGGGTAGCTGCGCATGCCGCCAATCTATGCAACACTCGGCCACGTGATCGAGCGGACCTTTTGTCGGGAGTGTTGTAGGGCCTGACGCCCTTCCTCCGACCGTCCGTCTCACCTGGAGTTTCACCACCTCATGGCCATGCCGCTTGCTGTTGCCGCCCCTTCCCTCGTCGCACCCACCCGGTTGCGGCTACCCGACCTGCTGCACGCCACCGATCGCGCCGCGGACGACGTTCTCTCGGGACGTTACGACCACCTGGTGCCCGCGGGCGGTCCGCCGACCGAGGACCGCTGGTTCGTCCGCCTGCACGGCGACGACGAACTCGACGTCTGGCTCATCAGCTGGGTGCCCGACAAGTCGACCGAACTGCACGATCACGCCGGCTCGCTGGGCGCCCTGACGGTGGTGTCCGGTGCGCTCGCCGAGACCCGCTGGGATGGCGACGCGCTGCGGCACCGCAGGCTGGTGGCCGGCGATCAGGCCGCGTTCCCGCTCGGCTGGGTGCACGATGTGACGTGGGCGCGCGAGAAGATCGTCACCGTCGCGGGCCGGGAGCCGGTGGGTGTGGTCCCGACTCTGTCGGTGCACGCGTACTCGCCGCCGCTCACCGCGATGTCGTACTACGAGGTCACCGAACGGAACACGCTGCGCCGCAGCCGTACCGAGCTGACCGACAAGCCGGAGGGGGACTGATATGAGCCGCGTCGACGAACTGCTCGCCGCGGCCCGCGGCCGCTTCGAACGGATGCAGGCGGCCGAGGTGCCCGCAGCGCTGGATCGCGGCGCCGTGCTCGTCGACATCCGGCCCGCCGGTCTGCGTGCCGCCGAGGGCGACGTCGCGCGCGCTCTCGTCATCGAGCGCAACTACCTCGAGTGGCGCTGCGACCCGACCAGCGACGCCCGCATTCCGGAGGCGACCGGCGACGACGTCCAATGGATCATTCTGTGCTCGGAGGGCTACACGTCCAGCCTGGCCGCCGCCGCGCTGGTCGACCTCGGACTGCACCGCGCCACCGACGTGGCGGGCGGATACCAGGCGCTCAAGTCGGCGGGCGTGCTCGCTGCGCTGAACTAGCTGGAGTAGCCCCGCAGCATCAGCGGGCGCAGCGCTTCAGTCTTCTCCGGCGTCCATCCCGGTGGTTGGAGGATCGCCGCCCACGCGTTGGCGACGTCGCGGATGTAGACGTGGCCGTGCCCGTCCGGCACGTCGACGGCGACGGCCATGTCGGCCGACACCTGGAGGAACGTGACGATGGGAATCCACTCCATGGTCGGCGACACGTCGTAGCCGCGCGGCTCCTTCAGCCAATCCGGTTCGGAGAACAGCAGATCCGGGTTCCACCATGCGATCGGGTCCGATGCGTGCTGCAGGTACACCACACGCGGTTGGCCCCACGGATCGTCAGGTCGGCCCAGGTTCTGCGGTTCGGCGGCGAACCGGACGTTCTCGCCCTCGTCGTAGATCGGCAGCCACATCGGCGAGCCGGGGTCGCGGTTCTCGGTCAGATGGGTCCAGATGGTGTTCTGGAACGTCGGGCCCGAGAACAGGGCGCCGTCGGTGCGGGCGATCAGGTTGTTGAGCGACAGGAACGGCGTCTCTCCGCCGAACGAGCCGAGGCTCTCCCCGAACACCACCAGCTTGGGCCGCTCGTTCTCCGGCATCGCCCGGATCAGCGCGTCGACCGCCTCGAACAGGGCCTGCCCGGCCTGCCGCGCGTTCTCCTTGTCGACGAGGAACGACAGCCAACTCGGCAGATACGAGTACTGCATCGAGACGATCGCGGTGTCGCCGTTGTACATGTACTCGATCGCCGCGGCCTCGGCGGCGTTGATCCAGCCGGTGCCGGTCGTGGTCGCGACGGCGACCACCTCGCGGTCGAGGCCGCCGGTGCGGACGAGTTCGGCGGCGGCGAGCGCGGCGGTGGCCTTGATGTCGTCGCCCGAGTTCAGGCCGGCGTAGGCGCGGATGGGCTCAACTGGATTGCCGCCGTTGAAGTCTCGGAGTTCGTCGATCGTCGGGCCCTCCGCGACGAACGTGCGGCCCTGGTGGCCGATGGACTCCCAGCTGACCAGCGACTCGGGGCCGCCGGAGCGCAAGGTGCTGGTGGGAGCGGGATTGTCGGGATCGAGTTCGTCGTTCACCGAGGCGAAGGACTTGTTCATCACGTCCATCGCGACGCGCACCACGACACCGTTGAGCAGGGCGATCGACAGCGCCAGCAGCAGCGCGACGACGACCACCCCCGACACCCTGCGCGGCGCGACGCGGTTGAGCTGACCGGTCAGGAATCGCACCAGTTTGCCTACCAGCTGGCCGATTTCGACGAACACGAAGAGGAAGAGCAGAGCCAGCAGCGCGGTCTGGGGATGCTCCCAGAACGTCAGCCGCGGCACGCCCATGAAGTCGCGGACGTCGTCCTGCCAGTGGTGGAAGTACACGATGGCCAGGATCTGGCCGATGATGCCGACCACGACGAGGGCGATCCACGCCCAGCGGGGCGCGCTCGGACTGGTCTCCTTCGACCGCAGGTAGCGCACCAACCACACGCCGAACACGCCGATGGCGTACCCGATACCACCCGCCGACCCGCTGACGATGCCCTGGAACAGCGGGCCGCGGGGGAGCAGCGACGGCGTCAGCGACAGCCAGATGAAGACCAGACCGACCGCGGTGCCGAAGAAGGTGTAATGGCGTAACCACCAGGCCGGCTTGGCAGGCGCCTCGGGCTCCGATTCCACAGGAGGCACAGGGTCTTCGGACTCTTCTGGCGCCTTGATGTCGGTGTCGGTCACCGACAGATATTAACGGTGGCTGAAGTTCGGTGTGCGCTTCTCGACGAAGGCGGCCATGCCCTCGGTCTGGTCGTCGGTCGCGAACGCCGAGTGGAACAGCCTGCGCTCGTAGAGCAGCCCCTCGGCGAGAGTCGACTCGTACGCCCGGTTGACGGCCTCCTTGGCCATCCGCGCCGCCGACAGCGACATGCCCGCGATGGTGGCGGCCACCGCCATCGCCTCGTCGAGCAGGGTGTCGGCGGGCACGACGCGCGACACCAGGCCCGCGCGCTCCGCCTCCTCGGCGTCCATGTTGCGGCCGGTGAGGATGAGGTCCATCGCCTTGGCCTTGCCGACGGCGCGGGTGAGCCGCTGCGAGCCACCCATGCCGGGCAGGACGCCCAGCTTGATCTCCGGCTGGCCGAACTTCGCGGTGTCGGCGGCGATCAGCACGTCGCACATCATCGCGAGCTCGCAGCCGCCGCCCAGCGCGTATCCCGCGACGGCGGCGATGGTGGGGGTGCGGGTCGCCGCGAACTTCCCCCACTGCGCGAAGAAGTCGGCGGCGAAGACGTCGCCGAACGACAGGTCCGCCATCTCCTTGATGTCGGCACCGGCGGCGAAGGCCTTGGCGCTGCCGGTGAGAACGATCGCGCCGATACCCGGATCGGCGTCGAAGTCCGCTGCGGCAGTGGTGACTTCGGCCATCACCTGACTGTTCAGGGCGTTGAGGGCCTTCGGTCGGTTCAGCGTGATGACGCCGACGCGGCCCTCGGTGGTCACCAGGATGGTCTCGTAGCTCATGTCTTCTCCTCAGTCGGGTAGGACGAGATCGGGATCGGCGGGCGCGAAGTAGGCGTCCACCGCGGCGGCGTCGACCGACTCCAACGAGGCCGGCTGCCACTGCGGGTTCTTGTCCTTGTCGACGAGCAGCGCCCGGATGCCCTCGACCAGATCGTGGGAGCGCAGCGCCGCGATCGACGTCCGAAACTCCTCGCGCAGCACGTCTTCCAACGTATCGAGTTCGGCGGCGCGGCGGACCGCTTGGAGCGTGACGGACAGGGCGATCGGCGAGCGGGTCGCGATCAGGTCGGCGGCGTCGACGGGCGGGCCGGCGTCGTGCGTGCGCAGCGCCGCGACGATGTCCGCGACGGTGTCGCCCGAGTAGCACTCGTCGATCCAGTCGCGCTGTGCCAGCAGGGAACTCGGCGGCGGCTCGACGGCGTGCGCGGCCAGTGCCGACTCGGCGCCGTCGGCGAGCACCCCGGCGGTGAACGCGGCGACCGCGTCGTGCGGGACGAAGTGGTCGGCGAAACCCATCGCGATGGCGTCGGCGCCGCTGAACGGGGCGCCCGTTAGCGCGGCGTGGACACCGAGCAGGCCGGGGGTGCGGGCCAGCAGGTAGGTGCCGCCGACGTCGGGGATGAAGCCGATGCCGACCTCGGGCATCCCCAACCTCGTGGTGTCGGTGACGACGCGGACGCTGCCGTGCGCGCTGACGCCGACGCCGCCCCCCATGACGATGCCGTCCATCACGGCGACGTAGGGCTTCGGATAGTTGGCGATGTGGGCGTTCAGCACGTACTCGTCGTGCCAGAAGGCGCGGGTCTTGGCGCCGCCGACCTTCGCGTCGTGGTAGATCGCGACGACATCGCCACCCGCGCACAGGCCGCGCTCGCCTGCGCCGGTGAGCAGCACGGTGTGCACCGAGTCGTCGTGCTCCCACTCGTCGAGGGCGTTCGCGAGGCGCGCCACCATCGCGTCGGTGAGGGAGTTGATGGCCTTCGGCCGGTTGAGCACGACGTGTCCGACGCCGTTCTCGACATTTACTAGGATGTCCTCGTTTTCCGACGCCATGGTTAAGCAATGTAGATCGTCGCCCTGCGGCCGCGCGTGCCGGGTAACCTTTCCCAAGAAACTCACAGTTTCAGGCGAGGGCGCGGGAACCAAGCCCCGTCACCGCACGTTGACAGTGCGTCCGCAATCAGCGGGCCACATGCATTAGGAGAGGATCCGACGGTGCGCGAGAGCAGCAACCCGGTATTCCGGTCCCTGCCCAGAGGGCAGCAGGGCGGATACGCGCAGTTCGGTACCGGAGCCGCCGGCTACGGTACCCAGGCGGTACACGCAGACCCGTACGCGGCGCAGCAGTACCCCGATCAGCAGGCGGGCGTCAGCCGACCGCTGACCATCGACGACGTGGTGATGAAGACCGGCATCACGCTCGCCGTGGTGACCCTGGTCGGCATCGTCTCGTACTTCCTGGTGTCGTCCAACTACGGCCTGATGATGCCGTTCGTGCTCGTGGGCGGACTCGGCGGCCTCGCGCTCGTGCTGGTCGCGACGTTCGGTCGCAAGCAGGACAATCCGGCCATCGTGCTGAGCTACGCCGCGTTTGAAGGCCTCTTCGTCGGTGCGGCCTCGTTCCTGTTCGCCAACCTGGTGTCCACCGGTGGGCCGGGCATGATCGCGCAGGCGCTCTTCGGGACCATCGGCGTCTTCTTCGGCATGCTCGTCGTCTACAAGACCGGCGCCATCCGCGTCACGCCGAAGTTCACCCGCATGCTCGTCGCGGCGATGTTCGGCGTCCTGGCCATCGCACTGCTGAACTTCGTGCTCGCGATCTTCGGCGTCGGTGGCGGCGAAGGCTTCGGACTGCGCAGCGGTGGACCGCTGGCGATCATCTTCTCGCTCGTCTGCATCGCCTTGGCGGCCTTCATGTTCCTGATCGACTTCGACTCGGCCGACCAGTTGATCCGCGCTGGCGCCCCGGCGAAGGCGGCGTGGGGCATCGCCCTCGGCCTGACGGTCACGCTCGTGTGGCTGTACGTCGAGATCCTGCGACTGCTCAGCTACTTCAACAGCGACTAGTTCGACAACGACGAGGGCGCCCACCGGTGGTGGGCGCCCTTGTCGTTTCTCGGGTCAGACCGCGCGCGGCGTCACTCTGCTCGCCGCCTCGGTGGCGTTGCGGCGCGCTGTGTCGACATCGTCGGCGTGGGCGAGGGCCACCCCCATCCGGCGGCTGACGAAGCTCTCCGGCTTGCCGAACAACCGAATGTCGCTGTGCGGCACCCGCAGTGCCGCGTCCACCCCGTCGAAGACGACGCCCTCGGCGTCGACCCCGCCGTAGATCACCGCACTCGCCCCCGGCGACTTCAGCGTCGTGTCGACGGGGAGGCCGAGGATGGCCCGCGCGTGCAGTTCGAACTCGTTCTGCCACTGCGTCGCCATCGTGACCATGCCGGTGTCGTGCGGGCGCGGACTGACCTCGCTGAACCACACCTGGTCGCCCTTGACGAACAGTTCGACACCGAAGATGCCCTGCCCACCGAGGTCCCCGGTCACGGCACGCGCGATCTGCTGTGCGCGGTCCAGGGCGACGGCGGGCATCGGATGGGGTTGCCAGCTCTCGACGTAGTCCCCGCTGACCTGCCTGTGTCCGATCGGTTCGCAGAAGTGGGTGGCGATCTCATCGCCGGCGCCGCGGGCCCGGACCGTCAGAAGCGTGATCTCGTAGTCGAAATCGACGAATCCCTCGACGATGATGCGGGCACCTGCGACCCGGCTGCCGGACATCGCGTAGTCCCAGGCGGCGACGACGCCGTCGGGACCGTCGATCTTGCTCTGGCCCTTGCCCGAACTGCTCATCACCGGCTTGACGACACACGGGTAGCCGACCTCGCCCGCGGCGGTCCGTAACTCGTCGAGCGAATCGCAGAACCGATACGGACTGGTGGGCAGTCCCAGGGTTTCGGCGGCGAGCCGGCGGATGCCCTCGCGATCCATGGTCAGGCGCGCCGCCCGCGCGGTCGGGATGACTCGGACCACGCCCTCGCTCTCCAGTGCCTCGAGGACCGGTGTGGCGATCGCCTCGATCTCGGGCACGACGAGATCGGGCTTCTCGGCCTCGACGAGCGCCCGGAGCTGTTCGGGGTCCGTCATCGAGACGGTGTGTGCGCGATGGGCGACCTGATGGCCCGGCGCGTTGTCGTAACGGTCGACGGCGATCGTCTCGACGCCGAGGCGCTGCAGGGCGATCAGTACCTCGCGGCCCAGCTCACCCGAGCCCAGCAGCATCACCCTGGTGGCATGCGGTGACAGCGGTGTGCCGAGCGTGGTCACCGGGGCCTCAGGAGAGACGCTCCACGACCATCGCCATGCCCTGGCCGCCGCCGACGCACATCGACTCGATGCCGAACGTCTTGTCGTGCGTCGCAAGGTTGTTCAGCAGCGTCGCGGTGATGCGGGCGCCGGTCATGCCGAAGGGGTGTCCGAGGGCGATCGCGCCGCCGGAGACGTTCAGCCTGTCCTCGTCGATGCCGAGCTCGCGCGCAGAGCCGAGCACCTGGACGGCGAACGCCTCGTTGATCTCGACCAGGTCGATGTCACCGATCTGCTTGCCCGCCTTGGCAAGTGCCTTCTTGATGGCCTCGATCGGGCCGAGGCCCATGATCTCCGGCGACAGGCCGGACACGCCCGTGGACACGATGCGGGCCAGGGGTGTGAGACCGAGTTCCTTCGCCTTGGTGTCGCTCATGATGACGACGGCAGCGGCACCGTCGTTCAGCGGACACGCGTTGCCCGCCGTGATCGTGCCGTTCGGCCGGAACACCGGGTTCAGCTGGCTGATCTTCTCGTAGGTGGTGCCGGCACGCGGGCCGTCGTCAGTGGTGACGGTGGTGCCGTCGGGCAGCGTCACCGGCGAGATCTCACGCTCGAAGAAGCCGCTCTTGATGGCGTCCTCGGCGCGGTTCTGCGAGCGCACACCCCAGTGGTCCTGATCCTCGCGGCTGATGCCGGTGAACTGGGCGACGTTCTCCGCGGTCTGACCCATCGCGATGTAGACGTCCGGGATGTTGCCGTCCTCGCGCGGGTCGTGCCACTGTTCGCCACCCTCGGCCTGCTTGGCGGTGCGCGCCTGCGCCTCGTCGAACACCGAGTTCTTCGAGTTGGGCGCACCGTCGGCCGCACCGACGCCGAAGCGGGACACCGTCTCCACGCCCGCCGAGATGAACACGTCACCCTCGCCGGCCTTGATCGCGTGGAACGCCATCCGGGTGGTCTGCAGCGACGACGAGCAGTAGCGGTTGACCGTCGTGCCCGGCAGGAAGTCGTAGCCGAGTTCGACGGCCACGGCGCGGGCGATGTTGTACCCCGCCTCGCCTGCGGGCTGAGCGCAGCCCATCATCAGGTCGTCGATGTCCTTCGGGTCCAGCGACGGCACCTTGTCGAGCGCGGCGCGCACCATCTGGGCGGCCAGGTCGTCGGGACGCATGGTGGCCAGCGATCCCTTGACGGCGCGGCCGATCGGGGAGCGGGCGGTGGCGACGATGACGGCTTCGGGCATGGCGGTCTCCTGGCTGTCGACTGATATCAAAACGCTGAAGAGAAGCTAGCTGGCGGTCACGACGATGGGTGCGGGCACCCCGGTGGAGCGCTTCCACAGCCGGCTGATGTTCCCGACGCGGCCGAGCAGCGCGCCCGCGTCGAGTGTGCGGGACGGCATCGACTGAGGTGCGACCGCGTCGGTGGGCACACCCAGCTGTCGGCACAGCGCGGGCAGCAGCTGGTTGGCCGCCAACGCGTATCCGGCCGCCGACGGGTGGAACATGTCCGGGGAGAACAACAGCTCCGGAGCCCGGTAGAACTCCGGCGCCAGCAGGTCGGAGAACGGCACCGGCACGCCCCCCGCCGCCCGGATCGCCGCGGCCTGGGCGCGCGCCAGCCGCAGGCCCTGACTGCGGGCCACCCAGCGCAGGGGCTGCGGAATCGCGGTGATGACACCGAAATCGGGGCACGTGCCGACCACCACCTCGGCGCCCGCCCTCTTCAGACGCTCGACCGCGGCACCGACGCGACGGGCCGACGGGCCGATGCCGTTGGGCTTGGTGATGTCGTTGGCGCCGATCATGATCACCGCGGCGTGCGGAGGTGTGCCCGCCACGAACATGGCGTCGATCTGGCCGGATAGACCCTTCGACGTGGCCCCGACGATGGCCTTGGTGCTCAGCCGAACGCGCTGGCCCGACATCCTGGCCAGGCCGCGGGCCAGCAGCACACCGGGCACCTCGTCGGCGACGACGCAGCCGTACCCGGTGGCCGTCGAATCTCCGAAGATCATCAGGTGCAGGTCGAACGGGACCCCGCGATGCCACTTCTCGAACTCACCGCCCGCGGGGGAGTAGACGCCGTCGGCGCGGGGCGGAACGTCCCAGGACTTGGGGATGATCTGGCGGGCCTGGTCGGCCTGGCCGTTCAGCAGATTCCGGGCCCCGAGTGCTGCGGAGCCCGTCAACGAGACAGTGGCCGCGGCGGCGGCCACGGCGATGGCGGTCCGGTGCGGTGCACGATTGCCCACGGCGACCAGTTTAGGGAAAGTTCCGCGACTGTCCGCGTGGCGACCGGCCCGTGGCGGTCACAGTGCGGTATCAAGTTCGGTACGAAATCGGGTTCCTTGATTGTTGGACATTTCGTAGCGTGTCAAGCTAAGTTACCCAGGTTGGCTGAGTGACCGGCTGACAGGGCACTACAGAGCTTTCCAGCGGCGTAGGAAGTGGTGGCGATGACGGCACCCAGCAAGGTATCCAGGCCCCCGGCCATCGGTATCGGCCGAGGTAGGACGCATAAGTCGCGTCGATTCCCGGTCAGCGACGGGGCACCGGTCGAGGTCGTTGAGGACGGCGCGAGCATCGCAGGCCGAGTGTTTGCCCTGGCGGCCGCGCTTACCATAAAGCCGACTCTTAACATCGGTAGTCGTGCCCCCAAGCTGCCGTGGCCGTGGGGCGTCGTCGACCTCGCGTGCCGGGTTCTGCGGCCGGCGCCGGGCACCGTCCGAGCCACGATCTCGCTGCCCAACTGCACGGCGCAACTGGTGCGCGCCGCCGGCGTACTGCCCGCGGACGGCAAGCGCAGCGTCATCCTCTATCTGCACGGCGGGGCGTTCCTGACGTGCGGAGTCAATTCACACGGCAGGCTCGTCACCGCGCTCTCGAAGTTCGCGGACAGCCCCGCCCTGGTGGTCAACTACCGGATGATCCCCAAGCACTCGATCGGCCAGGCGATCGACGACTGCTACGACGCCTACCAGTGGCTGCGCCTGACCGGTTACGAGCCCGAGCAGATCGTGCTCGCGGGCGATTCCGCGGGCGGTTATCTGTCGCTCGCGCTGGCTGAGCGCATCCACGCCGACGGCGAACTGCCCGCCGCAGTGGTCACCATGTCGCCGCTCTTCGAGATCGACAACGACGGCCGCGCCCAGCACCCGAACATGCGCTCGGATGCGATGTTCCCGCCCAAGGCGTTCGACGCGCTGGTGGAACTGGTCGAGCACGCCGCCGCACGGCGCGGCGAAGAGGTCTACGAACCGCTCGACCACATCGAACCCGGCCTTCCGCGAACGTTGATCCACGTCTCCGGCTCGGAGGTTCTGCTCAACGATGCGCGAAAGGCCTCGCACATGCTGGCCGCGGCGGGCATCCCCGTCGAGATCCGCATCTGGCCCGGCCAGATGCACGTGTTCCAGCTGGCCTCCCCGGCGGTCAAGGAGGCGGAGCGGTCGCTGCGCCAGATCGGCGAGTACATCCGCGAAGCCACCTGGTAGCGATGCCCTGGATGGATCGGATTCTCGTCGCCTGACACGATGTGACCATGCGCATCGCAGGGCACGTCAGTGAGCTCATCGGCAACACACCTCTGGTACGGCTCAACTCCGTTGTGCCCGAGGGTTCGGGCGTCGTCGCCGCCAAGATCGAGTACCTCAATCCGGGCGGCAGCAGCAAGGACCGCATCGCCATCAAGATGATCGACGCCGCGGAGGCCAGCGGCGAACTGAAGCCGGGCGGCACGATCATCGAACCGACGTCGGGCAACACCGGCGTGGGCCTCGCGCTGGTCGCGCAGCAGCGCGGATACAAGTGCATCTTCGTCTGCCCCGACAAGGTCAGCGAGGACAAGCGGAACGTGTTGCGGGCCTACGGCGCTGAGGTCGTCGTGTGCCCGACGGCGGTAGCGCCCGACGATCCGGACAGCTACTACAGCGTGTCCAACCGGCTCGTCGAGGAGATCGACGGGGGGTGGAAGCCCGACCAGTACTCGAACCCGATGGGACCCGAGTCGCACTACGAAACCACCGGCCCGGAGATCTGGGCCGACACCGACGGCAGGGTCACGCATTTCGTGGCGGGCGTCGGCACGGGCGGAACCATCACCGGCACCGGCCGCTACCTCAAGGAGGTGTCGGACGGACGGGTTCAGGTCATCGGCGTCGACCCCGAAGGGTCGGTGTACTCGGGTGGGACCGGACGGCCCTACCTCGTCGAGGGTGTCGGGGAGGACTTCTGGCCGTCGGCGTACGACCCCGAGATCGCCGACGAGATCATCGCCGTGTCCGACGCCGACTCGTTCGAGATGACGCGCAGGCTGGCACGCGAGGAGGCGCTGCTGGTCGGCGGTTCCTGCGGGATGGCGGCCGTCGGCGCGATCAAGGTCGCCGAGCGCGCCGGCCCCGACGCGGTCGTCGTCGTGCTGCTGCCCGACGGTGGACGGGGTTACCTCTCAAAGGTTTTCAACGACGCGTGGATGTCCTCCTACGGCTTCCTGCGCACCAGGCTCGACGGCTCGGCCGTCGAGGCGACGGTCGGCCACGTGCTGCGCGGTAAGTCCGGGGCCCTGCCCGACCTCGTCCACACCCACCCGTCGGAGACGGTGCGCGATGCGGTGGGCATCCTTCGCGAGTACGGCGTATCGCAGATGCCGGTGGTGGGTGCCGAGCCGCCCGTGATGGCGGGCGAGGTCGCGGGAAGCGTGTCCGAACGCGAGTTGCTGTCAGCCGTTTTCGAGGGCAGAGCAAAGCTCGCTGACGCGGTCTCGCAGCATATGAGCCCGCCGCTGCCGCTCATCGGAGCGGGCGAACTCGTCAGCACCGCGGCCAAGGCGCTGCGCGAAAGCGACGCCGTCATGGTCGTCGAGGAAGGCAAACCCGTCGGCGTTCTCACCCGCCACGATCTACTGGGCTTCCTCTCGGACGGGAATTCACGCCGGTAGCGCCGGTGTAAGTCGACTTACGCAACGGGTACGTTCGTCCCGAAAGTCGTTAGCATGGGCAAGAATTGCCCGCGGACCGGCGGTGTCCGTGGTAGATGAAGTTCGGGTTATGGACGTCAGATGCTGCCAGTTCTGAGATAGGGTTACACCGCTTGATTCCAGCTAATGTGATCTTGGAAGGCGTCCATGACCGACATGCCACCTCCCCCGCCGGGGAACTACCCCCCGCCGCCGCCTCCCGGTGCCTTCCCGCCCCCCGGTGGACCCTTCCCCGGTGGCGCGCAGCCCGACAACAATCTGGTGTGGGCCATTCTCTGTACCTTGTTGTGCTGCCTTCCGCTCGGCATCGTGTCGATCATCAAATCGACCCAGGTGAGCGGATTGTGGGGATCGGGTCGCTACGCCGAGGCGCAGAAGGCGGCGGATGACGCGAAGAAGTTCGCGCTCTGGGGTGCGATCGCGGGCGCGGTGGTGATCGTGCTGTACGTCATCTTCGTGTTCATCCTCGGCGTCGGTTCGATGTCGTCGTACTGACGCGACCCAGTGCAGGACACGCGACAGCCATGGGTGCTCACTCAACTAGGTCCTCCACTCGGCGTGGCCCTCGCGGCCGGGCTGGTGTGCGGGGCCGTGTGGATGGGGGATCCGACCACGCCCGGTGGCCCACTTCCGGTGTGCCCCACCAAAGTTCTGCTCGGCATCGACTGCCCCGGCTGTGGCAGCCTGCGCATGCTGTACTCGCTGCTCCACGGTGATATCGGTGACGCGGCGAGGTACAACGCGCTCGGCATGGTCGCCGTCGCGCTTCTGGTGTGGGCCTTCGCAGCGTGGACCTACGGGCGAATCGTGGGCCGCAGGATCACCAGCTGGCAGCATTACCGATGGTCCGCCGCCATCGCCCTCGCTCTGGTGGGGACGTGGTTCGTCATCCGGAACATCCCGCTGCCGCCATTCACCGCGCTCTACGTCTAGCCAGGGCCCACGCATCATGGAAGACGTTGTGAGGCAAGAGATGTCAACCCAGCCGACCGACCCAAGGAAATCGCCGTGACCTATCCGCCACCCTACGGCTGGAACCCCGATGATCAGCCGCTCGGCTACCCGCCGGCTGGCGGCTATCCGCCGCCTGCCCCCTACCCGACGCCGGGTATGTACCCGCCGCCGCAGAACCGGACGAACGGAATGGCGCTCGCGTCGCTGATCTGCTCGGTCGCGGGTCTGGTGACGTGCGCTTTGAGTTCGGTTGTCGGTGTCATTCTCGGCGTCATCGCGCTCGGGCAGATCAAGAAGACCGGTGAGGAGGGACGCGGGATGGCCCTGGCGGGCGTCATAGTCGGCGGCGTTGTGACGGCGTTGATGATCGTCGGCGTGATCCTCTACTTCGTGTTCATCGTCTGGGCCATCAACGAAACCTCCTACGACTACTCAAACTACTGAACCATCGAGACCCACCGCGCCGACCACCGAACGGGAGTTCGTCATGACCTATCCACCTCCGCCGCCCGGCGGCTACCCGCCCCCGCCCCCGCCCCCCGGCGGTTATCCGCCGCCACAGCAGCCCGGGGGATACGGGCCTCCGCAACAGCCGCCCGGCTACGGACCGCCGCCGCAGCAGCCGGGTGGCTACCCGCCACCGCCACCGGCCGGTTATCCGCCACCGCAGCAGCAGGGCGGTTACCCCGGTGCACCGCAGCCGCCGGGCTACCCGACCAAGGCCGAGGTGAACATCGGCGAGGCGTTCGGCTGGTCGTGGAACAAGTTCAGCAAGAACGCCGTCGTGCTCATCGTCCCCACCCTGGCGTACGGCGTGATCATCGGCATCGTCTTCGCGCTGGTCTTCGGCCTCGCCGTGTTGGTGGCGCCGGACTACTACTCGGACGCCGGCTACTTCGCTGCGAGCTTCGGCTTTCTCAGCATGGTGGTGTTCTTCCTCGGCCTCATCGTGATCGCGGTGCTGGCCGGGGCGTTCCAATCCGCTTATCTGGGCGGTCTTCTGGACATCGCAGACGGAAAGCCGGTGGCGATCGGCACGTTCTTCGCGCCGCGCAACCTCGTCAACGTCATCATCGCGAGCCTGATCATCGGCGTCGCGTCCGCGGTCGGCAGCCTGGTGATCGTCGGATCGTATGTTGTCGCGTTCTTCACCATCTTCGCCGTGGTCATCCTCGTTGAGCGCAACGTCGCCGCGATCGACGGGATCAAGTCGAGTTTCGAGATCGTCAAGAACAACGTCGTACAGGTGCTGCTTACATACCTGATCGTCGCGGTGATCACGACCGTCGGGGCGTTCCTGTGCCTGATCGGACTGCTCGTCGCGGGCCCCGTCGCGGGGCTGTACCTCATCTACTCGTACCGCACCCTGACCGGCGGACAAATCGCGCCGCTTACGCCATAAATCACCCGAACGTTGATCTTGTAGGCAAAGATCTACCCGTCCAACCACGAAAAGGGGAGTTTCCGTGACCACACCTCCGCCACCGCCCCCGCCGGGCGGCCCGCCGCCACCACCGCCCCCACCAGGTGGGTACGGCCCCCCTCCCGGCGGTGGCTACAACCAACCTCCGCCGCCCCCGCCGGGTGGCGCGTACCCGCCTCCGCCGCCTCCGCAGGGCGGCTACGCACCGCCTCCTCCCGGAGGGTCCGTCGGTGCCCTTCCGACGGACGCGTACACCCCGTGGCTGACCCGCGTGCTCGCCTGGCTCATCGACTACGTGCCGGTGTTGATCCTCACCGGTATCGGCTACGGGCTGTTCTTCGCGTTCACCGATTGCAGTTCCTACGACGAGACTTTCGGCACCTCCGGACTCGACGAGTACTACAGCGCTGAGGTCTGTACTCCCGGCGGGCTCAGTTACGTGTCGCTGCTCGGGCTTTCGGCTCTGTCGTTTGCGTACGTCATCTGGAATTACGGCTACAAGCAGGGTACGACCGGCCAGAGCATCGGCAAGGGCATCATGAAGTTCAAGGTGGTCGGCGAGGCATCCGGCCAGCCGATCGGTTTCGGAATGTCAGTCGTGCGTCAGTTCGCCCACGTGATCGACGCGGCGATCTGCTACATCGGGTACCTGTTCCCGCTGTGGGATGCCAAGCGACAGACCATCGCCGACAAGCTGATGAAGACGGTCTGCCTGCCAGCCTGATGGGTAGCTCGCATCTCGGCCCGCCAACGGTGATTGGCGGGCCGAGTCGCGACTGGCTCTCATGTGACTATTGTTCTCAACGATGACGCAGTCACCCCCGCCTGTCGGAGACCAGCTCAATGCGGGTGCAGCGCGGCCCCTGATCGATCTGCCCCGGCACGCCTACACGTCCTGGCTGAAACGAGTGGGCGCCGTGTTGATCGATTTCGCCCCGGTCTGCGTCCTCCTCGCCGTCGGCATCATCGTGTTCATCTCAACACGGGTGTGCGTCGATTACCCGATAGCGGGCCTGGGCACCGACGAGAAGCCTTTCCTGCAGCAGTCTTGCGGCGCAACCGCCGTCGGGCAGTGGGCCCTTGCGTTGTTCCCCTTCGCGGCGATCGCCTTCCAGGTGTGGAATTACGGCTACAAGCAGGGCGTCACTGGCTCGAGCCTCGGCAAGGGCATCATGAAGTTCAAGGTGGTCAGCGAGGTGACCGGCCAGCCGATCGGGTTCGGCAGGTCGATAGTCCGTCAGATCCTGCACGTTCTCATCGACGGTCTGCTCCTCAACGTCGGCTACCTGTTCCCACTGGTCGACGACAAGCGCCAGACGTTCGCCGACAAGATCGTCAAGACGGTGTGCGTGCCCGTCTAGTCGCGTTCAGCGGAAAGCGCTCACCCCGGTGAGCGCTTCGGCGATCACCAGCTGGTGGACCTCCGAGGTGCCCTCATAGGTCAGCACCGACTCGAGGTTGTTCGCGTGCCGGATCACGGGGTACTCCAACGTGATTCCGTTGGCGCCCAACAGCGTTCGGCACTGCCTGGCGATCTTGATGGCTTCGCGAACGTTGTTGAGCTTGCCGACGCTGACCTGCTCCGGCTTGATCCGGTCGGTGTCCTTGAGCCGGCCCAGATGCAGGGCGAGCAGCTGCGCCTTACCCAATTCCACTGCCATGTCGGCGATCTTGGCCTGCGTCAGCTGATACGCGCTCAGCGGCTTGTCGAACACCTCGCGCGTGCCGACGTAGGCGAGCGTCGTCTCAAGGCAGTCCCGTGCGGCGCCGACGGCACCGAAGACGATGCCGAACCGAGCCTCCGACAGGCACGCCAGTGGACCCTTCAAGCCCTGCGCGCCCGGCAGCCTCGCGTCCTCGGGCAGCCGCACGTCGTCGAGGGTGAACTCCGAGGTGACCGACGCCCGCAGCGACATCTTGTGCGTCATCTCGCGCGCGGTGAAGCCGGGTGTCGACGTCGGGACGGCGAAGCCGATGACGCCCTCCTTGGACCGCGCCCACACGATGGCGACGTCGGCGATCGAGGCGTTGGTGATCCACATCTTGGAGCCGTTGAGCACCCAGTCGGACCCGTCGCGGCGGGCGGTCGTGCGCATCCCGCCGGGGTTCGATCCGTAGTCCGGCTCGGTGAGGCCGAAGCAGCCGATCAGGTCGCCTGCCGCCATTCCCGGCAGCCACTGCTCGCGCTGCTCCTCGCTGCCCCAGTGGTGGATCGCGAACATGGCGAGCGACCCCTGAACGGAGACGAGGCTGCGCAGTCCGCTGTCCACGGCCTCCAGCTCCTGGCACACCAGCCCGTAGGCGGTGGCCGTCGACCCGCTGCAGCCGTAGCCCTTCAGGTGCATGCCCAGCAGGCCGAGCTTGCCGATCTCCTGCGCGAGGTCCCGGACCGGCACCTCGCCCTTCTCGAACCACTCCGCGATGTGCGGACGCAGCCGCTGCTCGCCGAACTGGCGGACCATCGTCCGTAGCTCCAGGTCTTCGGCGGTCAGCAGCGAGTCGAGGTCCAGAAGTGCTTCAAGGGGAGTAGCGGCCATGCGGCCATCCTCTCACCGCGGCTACGCTAAGCGCGATGAGTGAGCAGCGTTCCACAGCCGACGCGTACCGCGCGTACGGCCCGTCGACCAAGGCGATCCACGCCGGCTACCGGCCCGATCCGGCCACCGGTGCGGTCAACGCGCCGATCTACGCCAGTTCGACGTTCGCCCAGGACGGCGTCGGCGGACTGCGCGGCGGGTTCGAGTACGCCAGAACCGGCAACCCCACCCGCGCCGCGCTCGAGGCCAGCCTCGCAGCCGTCGAGCACGCGTCCTACGGCCGGGCCTTCGCCTCGGGCATGTCCGCCACCGACTGTGCGCTGCGCGCGGTCCTGCGGCCGGGCGATCACGTCGTCATCCCCGACGACGCCTACGGTGGCACGTTCCGGCTCATCGACAAGGTTTTCACGCAGTGGGGGATCGAGCACACCCCGGCGGCGTTGACAGACCTCGACGCGGTGCGCGCCGCCGTCACGCCGACCACGAAGCTGATCTGGGTCGAGACGCCCACCAACCCGCTGCTGTCGATCGCCGACATCGCGGGCATCGTCGCGCTGGCGTCCGAGTCGGGCGTCAAGGTTCTGGTGGACAACACGTTCGCCTCGCCTGCGCTGCAGCAGCCGCTGCGGCTCGGCGCCGACGTGGTGCTGCACTCGACGACGAAGTACATCGGCGGCCACTCCGACGTGGTGGGCGGGGCGCTGCTGACGAACAACGAGGAACTCGACGACGCGTTCGCGTTCCTGCAGAACGGCGCCGGTGCGGTACCGGGGCCGTTCGACGCCTACCTGACGATGCGGGGGTTGAAGACGCTGCCGCTGCGGATGCAGCGGCACAGCGAGAACGCCGCACTGATCGCCGAGTTCCTCGTCGAGCATCCCGCCGTCGACACCGTGCTCTATCCGGGGCTGCCGCAGCACCGCAATCACGCGGTGGCCGCGCAGCAGATGAGCGGGTTCGGCGGCATGGTCTCGGTGCGACTGCGAGGCGGAGCCGACGCCGCGCGAAACCTGTGCTCGCGCACCGAGATATTCATCCTCGCCGAGTCGCTCGGCGGCGTCGAGTCGCTGATCGAGCACCCCGGCGCCATGACCCACGCGTCCACGGCGGGCTCGCAACTGGAAGTGCCGGACGATCTGGTGCGGCTGTCGGTCGGCATCGAGGACGCCGCCGATCTGCTCGGGGACCTGGAACAGGCGCTACGTTAGCGCGGACTTGACCGCGGACGCCGTCACCGCGAGGTTCATCTCGGCTAGCGACGGCTGGGTCGCGGGCGCGCGCAGCTGCGACGGCGCCGGATGACGCTCGGCAACCCAACTGCCGCTTGATATCTCGGTCGCCCTGGCGTGTACCCAGCGCCACCCGCGGTCGTTCAGGCTCAACAGCGCGCCCAGGCCGTCGACCGCGTGCAGCAGTGTCACGACGCCCGCCGTCTGAGGGGTGGGCGTCGTCCCGTCGAACAGCGCCGCCAGCAGATCCGCGCGGGCCGTCCCGACGCGCTCGCGGGACGTGAACGGAAACGCGTAGGTCTGGCTGAACCGCTTCGTGGACAACGGAATCCGGTGGATCTGCCCCACCAGTTCGAGGTGCCGGGTCACTCGGCCGGTCGTATCCCTGCGCAGCTTCGACACCGCTGCCGCCGGAGTCAGCGGCCGTTGCCGCAGCAGGTCGAACGCCGGCTCGAGAAGCGGATTCAGCGGCTCGGCGCCCGCAAGGGCCACCAACCGGCCCGCCTCGATCGGCTCGCCGGGCACCGAAGGCCGGATCCGGCACGCATACGCGAGGTCGAGCAGCACCGCTCCGGCCAGCACCCGCTCACACCGGTCGCGCTCCAGGGACGGTTGCGCCGAGGCGTTGTCCAGCAGGAGCAGCAGCACGTCCTCGGCGATCATCGCCATGAGCGGACCGTAACCGCCGTTCGCCGGGTCAGGAGTGGTACGGCTCCGCGCTGACGAGGGTCACCTTCATGGTGTTGCCGCTCGGCACGGTGTACTCCCGCGTCTCGCCGACCTTCGCGTCCAGCAGGGCGCTGCCCAGCGGGGAGTTGGGCGAGTAGACCTCGAGCTTGCCGTCGCTGACGCCCTCCTGACGGGTGGCGATCAGGAACGTCTCGGCGTCCTTCTCGTCGCCGTTGAAGTACACCTTCACGACGGAACCGGGAAGTGCGACGCCGGACTGCTTGGGGGCCTCACCCACCTGGGCGTTGTTCAGCAGCTCCTGCAGCTGGCGGATGCGCGCCTCCTGCTGGCCCTGATCCTCGCGCGCCTGGTGGTAGCCGCCGTTCTCGCGGAGGTCACCCTCCTCGCGGCGGTCGTTGATCTCGGCGGCGATCACCGGGCGGTTGGCGATCAACCCGTCCAGTTCGGTCTGCAGCTTGTCGAAAGCGTCCTGGGTCAGCCAGGTCACCTGGGTGTCCGTCATCTCGTCGCGCTCCTGTCGTCGTCGTCGGCGCTTCTCGCGTGGGAAGAGTCCTGTTCATTGCCGCGATCGCCAGCGCTCACAGGCGCGCAAAAGCAGCAATACACGGCTCCCCTGGGAACCGTGTACTCGGCGATACTACCACCGCGGCGTCGACGGGTTTTCACGTATTCGCAGCTCGGCGTTCGTCCAACGGTGTCCGAGGGTCGCGTGTTCAGCCCGCCCGCAGGTAGCCGGGGACGTCGGTTCCGCAACCGTAGACGTCGCCGACCACGGGGGGCCGACTGGTTCTCACCACCGTCGTGACCTGCACGGTCGACTGATCGGACGGCGGCACCAGGAACTCCCGGCGGCCGGCCTCGCTACCGTCCAGCGACCGGGCGCGGACGATGCACACGACGGGCCGGGTCGGGTCGTCGCGGGTGACGGCGATGGTGACCTCGACGGTGCTGGCGTCGATCAGCCGGTAGCCGCTCAGCTCGCCCTTGACGTCGGCGGTTCCGAGGCGCTGGAACCCGACGAGCGCGACGCCCACCCCGGCCGCGACAATCAACACGGTCAGCCCCGCGGCGATGCGGCGGCGGGTGCGGCGTGACAGCGGCTGCCGTCCGTAGCGGGCGGCGGGACGCTCGATCATCGGTCCCCTCGGGTAGGTCGATCCACTGAGACTGGAACTATAGGACTACCCGAGACTGTTGTAACCGACCGACGAGTCCCGACGAGTGAAGCGAAGGCACCAGTGAGCGAACTGCGGTTGATGGCGGTACACGCCCACCCCGACGATGAGTCGAGCAAGGGCGCGGCGACCATGGCCCGCTACGCCGACGAGGGCGTCGAGGTGCTCGTCGTGACGCTGACCGGCGGCGAGCGCGGCGACATCCTCAACCCCGCCATGGACCTGCCCGAGGTGCACGGACGGATCCACGAGATTCGCATCGACGAGATGGCGAGGGCCGCGGAGATCCTCGGCGTCCGGCAGCACTGGCTCGGCTTCGTGGACTCCGGTCTGCCCGAAGGCGATCCGCCGCCACCGCTGCCCGAGGGGTGCTTCGCGCTCGTCCCGCTCGAGGAGTCCACCGAGGCCCTGGTGCGGGTCGTGCGTGACTTCAAGCCGCACGTCATGACCACGTACGACGAGAACGGCGGCTATCCGCACCCCGACCACATCCGGTGCCACCAGGTGTCGATGGCGGCGTACGAGGCCGCGGGGGACTATCGCCTCTTCCCGGACGCGGGCGAGCCGTGGAACGTCTCGAAGGTGTACTACAACCACGGATTCCTGCGGCAGCGCATGCAGATCCTGCAGGACGAGTTCGCCAAGAACGGCCAGGAGGGCCCGTTCGCGAAGTGGTTGGAGAACTGGGCCGCCGACGACGACGTCCTCCTCAAGCGCGTCACCACCAAGATCGAGTGCGCGAAGTACTTCCAGCAACGCGACGACGCCCTGCTCGCGCACGCCACGCAGATCGACCCCAAGAGCTTCTTCTTCACCACGCCGATGGAGTGGCAGCAGCGCCTCTGGCCGACTGAGGAGTTCGAGCTGGCGCGCTCGCGGGTGCCCGTGACCCTGCCCGAGGACGACCTGTTCGCCGGAGTGCAGCCGTGACCGACACTCTGCTCGCCGTCGTGCAGCTGCTCGCCGAGGACCCGCCGAAGAACACCGGTCCCGAGTTCGGCAAGGCGAGCCCGCTGGGGCTGCTCGTCGTCGTACTGCTGATGATCGGCACGTTCCTGCTGGTGTGGTCGATGAACCGGCAGCTCAAGAAGCTGCCCGAATCCTTCGACGAAACCCACCCCGAGCCGGATCAGGCCGCCGACGACGGCACGGTCGGCGACGATGAGCGCGACGGGTAACGCCCTCGGGGGAGCGACCAGCCCCTACCTGCGCCAGCACGCCGACAATCCGGTGCACTGGCTCCAGTGGTCGGCCGATGCGCTCGGCGAGGCCGAGGCGCGCGACGTCCCGATCCTGCTGTCGGTGGGGTACGCCGCGTGCCACTGGTGTCACGTGATGGCGCACGAGTCGTTCGCCGACGACGAGGTGGCCGCGGTGATGAACGCCGACTTCGTCTGCATCAAGGTCGACCGCGAGGAACGACCCGACATCGACGCGGTGTACATGAACGCCACCGTCGCGCTCACCGGTCAGGGCGGCTGGCCCATGACGTGCTTCCTGACGCCCGACGGGCGGCCCTTCTTCTGCGGCACCTACTACCCCAAGGCCGCCTTCCTGGAACTGCTCGCCGCGGTCGCCGACGCCTGGCGCACCCGCCGCGCGGAGGTCGAGGAGGCGTCGACCTCCATCGCGGGGGAGCTGCAGTCGATGGCCGCGGGCCTGCCCGGCGGCGGGCCCGCGCTCGAACCGGGACTGTGCGACCACGCCGTCGCCGCGGTGCTGCGCGACGAGGACGTCGAGCGGGGCGGGTTCGGCCGCGCGCCGAAGTTCCCGCCGTCGGCACTGCTCGAAGCGCTGCTTCGCGACTACGAGCGCACGGAGTCGGCCGCCGTGCTCGACACAGTGCTGCGCACCTGTACCGCGATGGCGAGGGGTGGCGTCTACGACCAGCTCGCGGGCGGCTTCGCCCGCTACAGCACCGACGAGTCGTGGGTGGTGCCGCACTTCGAGAAGATGCTCTACGACAACGCGCTGCTGCTGCGGGTGTACGCGCACGTCTGGCGCGCCACCCGAAACCGGTTGGCGGGCAGAGTCGCCCGTGAGACGGCGCGGTTCCTGGTCGACGGGCTCGGCGTCGGTGGCATGTTCGCGTCGTCGCTGGACGCCGACACCGACGGCGTCGAGGGTCTGACGTACGTGTGGACGCCTGCGCAGTTGCGCGAGGCGCTCGGCGACGCCGACGGGCAGTGGGCCGCCGAGCTGTTCGGGGTCTCCGACGCAGGCACCTTCGAGCACGGCAGCTCGGTGCTGCAGCTGCGCGCCGACGCCGACGACCCGGAGCGCTTCGAACGGGTTCGGGCGGCGATGCGCGATGCGCGGCGGGCCAGGCCGCAACCCGCCCGCGACGACAAGGTGATCGCGGCGTGGAACGGCTTCGCGATCACCGCGCTGGCCGAAGCGTCGGTGGCGTTGGATTCACCCGAATGGCTCACGGCGGCAACGGATTGCGCGCGAGCGATCGTCGACCTGCACGTCGTCGACGGACGGCTGCGGCGCGCCAGCCTGGGCGGCCGGGTGGGCGACGGCGCCGCCGTTCTGGAGGACCACGCGGCGCTGGCGACCGGACTGCTGACGCTGCATCAGGTCACCGGGGACGCGGAGTGGCTGACCTCGGCGACGGCACTGCTCGACGATGCGATGGCGCACTTCGCCGATCCCGACCGGCCCGGTCACTGGTTCGACACCGCCGACGACGCCGCCGCCCTGGTGGTGCGGCCCGCCGACCCGGTCGACGGCGCCACCCCCGCGGGAGCGTCGCTGATGGCCGAGGCGCTTCAGGCGGCAGCGCACCTCGCGCCGGACCCCGAGCGGTACGCGCGCCTCGCCGACGCGACACTGCACGCCGGCACGCCGATCCTGGAGAAGGCGCCGCGCTCGGGCGGGCACTGGCTGGCGGTCGCCGAAGCGGCCGTCCGCGGGCCGCTGCAGTTGGCGGTGGCCTGCGAATCGGCGACGTCCGACCTGCTCTCTGCGGCAAGGTTTCTGGCACCCGGCGGAGCGATCGTCGTCTGGGGTGCGAAGGACTCCTCGGAGCTGCTGCGCGGGCGCGACCGGATCGGTGGGCGCGACGCGGTGTACGTGTGCCGGGGCAGGACGTGCGACCTTCCGGTGACCACCGGCGACCAACTGCTCGTCGCGTTGCGGCGCGCCGTGTAGCGTGCGGCTCATGTCGACGCCGGAAGACAATGCCAACACCGTCAAGCGGTACCTCGAGCTGGCCGCGCAGGGCCGGGCCGACGACGTCGCCGCGCTCTACGCGGACGACGCCACCGTGGAGGATCCCGTCGGCGGCGAGATCCACATCGGCCGGGAGGCCATCCGCGGGTTCTACGGCGCGCTGCCGACCACGGGTGCCGAGGCCGAGATCTTCACGCTGCGCACCCTCGGCCACGAGGCCGCGTTCTTCTGGGCGCTCACCATCGATCTCGGCGAGAACAAGATGCGCATCGAGATCATCAGCGTGATGACGTTCACCGGCGACGGGCAGATCGCGACGATGAAGGCCTACTGGACCCCCGAGAACGTCACGCAGCTGTAGCGAAATCCCTAGTAGAAGACCGCGAACCACATCGCGATGTAGTGGCAGATCGCGGCGACCGCGGTGCATGCGTGGAAGAACTCGTGGTGGCCGAAGGTCGTGGGCCACGGGTTGGGCCACTTGAGCGCGTAGAGCACACCGCCGATGCTGTACAGCGCGCCGCCGACGATCAGCAGCACCAGGGCCGCCACGCCCGCGCCGTCCATGATCGGCACCAGGAACCACGCTGCAACCCAGCCGAGCGCGATGTACAGCGGGACGCCGATCCAGCTGGGTGAGGACGGCCAGAACATCTTGAGCAGCACGCCCGCGAAGGCAGCGCTCCAGACGATGGCCAGCAGCAGCACGCCCTGATCGGACGGCAGGGCGAGGACTGCGAACGGCGTGTAACTGCCCGCGATGAACAGGAAGATCATCGAGTGGTCCGCGCGCTTCATCCACTTGCGCGCGTTGGGGTTCGTCCACTGCACGCGGTGATACGTGCCGCTGACGGCGAACATCGCGACGATCGTGAACGTGTACAGCAGTGTCGCCAGCCCGGCGCGGGTTCCCGCCAGCGACCACGACACCGACACCAGCGCGGCGCCCGCGATGAACGCCACGACGGCGGAGTACACGTGAATCCAGCCGCGCGCCCGCGGCTTTCCGAGGAACTGCGCGACGCCGTCGACGACGGCCTCGGGGAAGTCCTCTGCGCCGTAGGCTCGGGGCGGCGGCTGCTGAGCTTCGTCGGCCGCTTCCACCTCGGTGTCGAACTTGGGCACCGTCACCTCCACTAACCGGCATGGGGACATGCCCTCACAACAGTAGTCTGGATTTTTGTGGAACTCATTCCCCCGCGGCTCAAGGAACCGGCCTACCGGCTCTACGAGATGCGACTGCGGCAGGAGCTCGCGCAGGCCAAGGACGAGCTACCTCGTCATATCGCCGTGCTGTGCGACGGCAACCGGCGCTGGGCGCGTGACGAGGGACACGACGACGTCAGTTACGGCTACCTCATGGGCGCGGCGAAAATCGCCGAGATGCTGCGCTGGTGCCAGGAGACCGGCGTGCAGATGGCGACGGTCTACCTGCTGTCCACCGAGAACCTGCAGCGCGACCCCGCCGAACTCGAACCGCTCATCCAGATCATCACCGACGTCGTCGAGGAGATCTGCGCGCCCGTCAACCGCTGGAGTGTGCGCACCGTCGGCGATCTCGGGCTGCTCGGCGACGAGACCGCGCAACGGCTTCGGGACGCCGTCGACGGCACCGTGAACACGGCCTCGGGCTCCTTCCACGTCAACGTGGCCGTGGGCTACGGCGGACGCCAGGAGATCGTCGACGCGGTCCGCGCCCTGCTGAGCAAGGAGCTCGCCAACGGCGCGACGGCGGAGCAGCTCGTCGAGGCCGTCACCGTGGAGGGCATCTCCGAGAACCTGTACACGTCGGGCCAGCCGGATCCGGATCTCGTCATCAGGACGTCGGGGGAGCAGCGGCTGTCGGGCTTCCTGCTGTGGCAGAGCGCGTATTCGGAGATGTGGTTCACCGAGGCGCACTGGCCGGCGTTCCGGCGCGTCGACTTCCTGCGTGCGCTGCGCGACTACACGCTGCGGCATCGCCGCTACGGCCTGTAGCTCCGGCGGGCGGGAGCGAAGCGACCGGGGGACCAATCTCCGTGCGACACTGATCCCATGGCTGCGATGTCCGCAGTGGTGTTCGGTCTGAGCTGGTGGCTCGGGCTGTACCTGCTGGCGCGCGACCCCCGTAAACCGGTCCTCGTCCTCGCCGCCCTCGGACTGACCGGCTTCGCCGTCGTCGTCGCCCTCGACGCGCTTCGCACCACCGGCGGCGTGTACACCGAGCTGCTGAGTCGGCTCGAGGTCTATCTGGTGATCGTGCCGGGCGTCGCGTGGTTCGCCGTGCTGCTGGAGATGTCGCGGCCCAGCGACACGTGGCGCAGTCGCCTCGGTGAGATCGTGGCGATCGGCGCGGTGGCGGGCGGCGCCTTCGTCGGTGCGACGCTGGCGGGCACGGTGAGCGGCCCGCTGCGGCTGGGGCACTGGGTGATGTTCTGCGTCATTTCGGTTGCAACGCTGGCCGCGATGGTCGTCGCAGCGCGGCGACAACGCAGGCCGCGGCGGGTGCTCCGGGTCGCCGTCGTCGCGACGCTGTTCTTCGCGCTCGGCAACGCGATCCTGGTGATCCCGCTCGGGCTTGTGCCCAGTTGGCTGGCCCTCGCCTCGACCGGTATCGACGTGCTGCTGCTGGGCGTCGCCGTGGCGCTGTGGGATGCGTTCGACGAGGGGCAGGCATTGCGGGCGGACATGCTGCGGTCGTTCATCGGCACCGTCGTGGTCGCCACGCTGTTCGGTGGGCAGGCACTGATCGGGTTGGCGGTCACCGACGCGCACACCGCCCTGTCCGTGCTGCTGTTCACCAGCCTGGCCATCGCGATCTCGATCAACGTGCTCGCCGACCCGCTGGCGGGGGTGCTCGACCGGCTGGCGTTCTCTCAGTCACCGGACCTGCGCGCCGACCGCGCGGCGCTGCGCGACGCCGAGGCCGCGCTGCCGCTGCGGTCGGCGGGCCCGCTCGACGACGTCAGCGACGAGACCTTCGTCCGGCTGACGCGCCGCGCGCTCGGGCACTACGGCGATCTGTCGAAGCTCGTCGCGAGTCCGTTGACCGCGCTCCCCGCCGTCGACGAGCGACTCGCCGCGCGGGGCGCGCCGGACCAGCCGCTGGAACGCGCGAACGAACTGAAGGCGCTGCTCGCCGATCGGATCGCCGCGTTGAAGCCGCGCGACGGCGGCGACTTCGGCACCACCGAGCAGTGGCGCCACTACAACTCGCTGTACTTCCCGTACGTCGTCGGCGTCCGCGCGTACGCGCAGAACGCGACCGCCGCCGGCCTCGACCCGGTGGCCCGGCAGGCGTGGCAGTGGTTCGTCACCGAGGTGCCGCAGCGGTCGCTGCACAACTGGCAGAACGCCGCGGCGCGGGTCATCGCAGCGGACCTGCGTGGCGGGCTGGTCACCGTCTGACCTGCGACTGGCAGTGTTTGGCAGCGTTCTGCGTTCATCTGGCAGTGGATTCCGAGCAGTGTCGGAGGTGTTCGAAGACCGCTCACAGTCCTCAACGACGAGGAGTCCCCGATGACCGCCATCGCCACCCCACCACTGCGCAGGAGTTCCGACTCGCTGCTGCGATTCGCGATGCGCGCCGACGCCACCCTGTGCGCGGGCGTCGGTCTACTGATCGCCTTCACGGCCGACCCGCTGTCGCGGCTGTCCGGGCTGTCGCCGACGTCCGAGTGGATCGCGGGGGCCGCGCTGGTGGCGTACGGCGCCGCCCTGTACGCGCTCGCCGGAGCGCCGGGGGTGCGCCGGGTCGGCATCGTCGTCGTCCTCGTGAACGTGGTGTTCGCCGCTGCCGTGGTGGTTGCGGTCGTCGCGGCGGTGCTGCCGCTGACCGGGGCGGGCGTCGCGATGATGCTCGCGACCGCGGCCGCCACGCTCGGCTTCGCCCACCTTCAGTACCTCGGAGTGCGCCGTCTGGCGTGACTCCCTCCGCCCGGTGCGGTGGGCGCGTCGACCCGAGAGGTTAGGTCCTCACGCCCCCGCACCGGTTCTCCTCACCCACGATGAAAGGAACACCGATGACCGCCACCACCGCCAACGTCGTCACCGCGAGGGACTCGTTGCTACGCAACGCCATCCGCGCCGACGCCGTCATCAGCGGATTGACTGGGCTCGCTGGACTCGCCTTTGCGCGAAACATAGCCGAGATCTCCGGTACCACAGCAGCATTCGAGTTCATCGTGTCCGCATCCTTCGTCGTGATCGGCGCGGTGTTCCTCGGACTTTCGATGCGGGCCTCGGTGCGCTCAGCCGGCAGGGTCCTCGCGATCGGCAACCTGATATTCGCCGTCGTTGCGATCGTTTTCGTGCTCATCAAGGTGTTTCCCCTCACCACGACGGGTGTCGTGCTGACGATCGGCACCGCGGCCTACACAGCGGTGATCGGCGTCGTGCAGTACATCGGCTTGCGCCGTATCGGATGAGCTCCGTGACCGCCACTCTCACCCGCACGCCCTCTCGCCTGCTGCGCTTCGCGATGCGACTCGACGCCGGCCTGGTCGGCCTGGTGGGCATCCCGTTCGTCGCCTTGGCCGGGCAGCTCGAAGCGCTGACGGGGGTGCCACGGGCCTGGGATCTGGGCTTCGGAATCGTCTTCCTCGTCTACTGCGCGGTGTTCTATCCGCTCGCCGGTCGCGCGAACGTCCGTCCCGGCGGCGTCGCCATCGTCGTGGCCAACGCGCTCTTCACCGTGCTCTTCCTCGGGTTGGCCGCCGCGAGCGGATGGCCGCTGACGAGTTGGGGTTACGCGCTGCTGATCGCCGGGGCCGGCTACACCGCCGTGATCGGCGCCGTTCAGTACGCGGGACTGCGACGCATAACGGTCTGACGTCCGATCGGCGCCGCCTGGTTCGGCGGGTCGCTCAGCGGGAATCCCGCCCGCCGTGACCAACCCGCTGCGTACCCCGTTCTCGACCACCGCGCGGCGTCCGCCGAATAACATGGCGGCGACGGCGACGCGCCGCAGGCGGAGAGGTTACCGGGTGCCGGTGCAGGTGATGGGCGGGATCCGTTGAGCGACGGCGTGCCTGCGGTGTTCGCCGCGGATGCCGAGGTCGGCCGGGCCCTCGCGGCCGTCGACTGGGCGGCGACTCCGCTGGGACCACCATCGGAGTGGCCGCAGAGCCTGCAGACGGCGGTCGGCATTCTGCTGTCGTCGCGCTTCTCGATGTGGATGGCGTGGGGCCCGGAGCTGACGTTCTTCTGCAACGACGCGTACCGGCGCGACACGTTGGGGGACAAGTACCCGTGGGCGCTGGGGCGGCCCGCGCCCGAGGTGTGGGCGGAGATCTGGACGGACGTCGCGTCGCGCGTGGAGCGGGTGCTGTCCGCAGGCGAGGCGACGTGGGATGAGGCGCTGCTGCTGTTCCCGGAGCGCACGGGGTACCCGGAGGAGACCTACCACACGTTCTCCTACAGCCCGCTGCGCGACGAGTCGAACGACGTGGTCGGTTTGCTCTGCGTCGTCAGCGAGGACACCGACCGGGTGATCGGCGAGCGGCGGATGGCCACGCTGCGCGACCTCGGGTCGGACCTGAGCGTCGTTCGCACCGAACGGCAGATCCTCGATTTCGCCGCGGAGCAGCTGAGCCGCAATCTGCGCGACCTGCCCTTCACGTTGACCTACCTCCGTGCCGACGACGGGCACCTGCACCTCGCCGGTGTCAGCGGCATGCCGGCGGGAGCTCCCGCGCATCCCGCGGCGCCGCCGGTGCTGGCGATCGACGACGACACGATCTGGCCGGTGTCGTCGGCGATGCGGGGCGATTCGGTGCTGGTCGATCTCGCCGGCGCCGGGTACGACGGGCTGCCGACGGGCGCCTGGCAGCACCGGCCGACGCAGGCCCTGGTCGCCCCGCTCCTTCAGCAGGGCGGTGCCCCGACCGGATTCCTGGTCGCCGGGCTGAATCAGCACCGCCCCGTCGACGAGGCCTACCGAGGCTTCGTCGACCTGGTGGCCGGGCACATCGCAGCCGGGGTCGGCAGTGCCAGGAGCTTCCGCGCCCAGGAACAGCGAGCCGAGGAACTCGCGGAACTCGACAGTGCGAAGACCACCTTCTTCTCCAACGTCAGCCACGAGTTCCGCACCCCGCTGACGCTGATCCTGGGCCCGGTCGACGAACTGCGCCGGCGGCCGGGACTCGACGAGGAGGCCCGACACGAGCTGGAGCTCGTCTATCGCAACGGAGCACGCCTGTCGAAGCTGGTGAACACGCTTCTCGACTTCTCCCGTATCCAGGCGGGGCGCATGCACGCGCGGTTCGAACCCGTCGACCTCTCCGAGGTGACCGCCGAACTGGCGAGCGTGTTCCGATCGGCGGTCGACCGGGCCGGGCTGGCGTTCACCGTCGACTGCCGCCCGCTGGGCGAACCGGTCCTCGTCGACCGCGACATGTGGGAGAAGGTGGTGCTGAACCTGCTGTCGAACGCCCTGAAGTTCACGCTCGAGGGGTCGATCGCGATCCGTGTCGAGCGCGACGGGGCGGACGCCGTGGTGATCGTGTCCGACACCGGTGTGGGGATCGCCGCGTCGGACATGTCGCAGCTGTTCGAGCGCTTCCACCGCATCGAGACCGCCCGTGCGAGGTCCACCGAGGGCAGCGGTATCGGGCTGGCCCTGGTGAGGGAACTGGTCAACCTGCACGGCGGATCGATCGTCGCGCGCAGCGGTCAGGGGGAGGGGACAACGTTCACCGTCCGGCTGCCGTTCGGCACGGCGCACCTGCCCTCCGACGAGATCGTTCCGGCGGACAGCGTGCGTTCGGTGGCGGGCAGCGTCGACCCCTACCTGCAGGAGGCGCTGCGGTGGCTGCCCTCTGACGGTGACACCCCCGGCGAGGCCGGGACGGTCGCCGCAGTCACCGGGATCGCCGGAACCGACTCGCCCACCACGGTTCTCGTCGCCGACGACAACGCGGACATGCGCGACTACCTGACTCACCTGCTCCGCGGCGCCGGGTACCGCGTGTCGTCGGTGAACGACGGGGCCGAGGCGCTCGACGCCGTCCGGAGACATCCGCCGGACCTCGTCATCAGCGATGTGATGATGCCCCGCCTCGACGGTCTGCAGCTGCTGGCGGCGTTGCGCGCGGAATCCCGCACCGCCGCGCTACCCGTCCTGCTGCTCTCGGCCCGAGCCGGTCAGGAGGCGTCGATCGAGGGCCTTCAGGCGGGTGCCGACGACTACCTGGTCAAGCCGTTCGCGGCGGCGGAACTGCTCGCCAGAGTGCGCGCCAACGTCGAGATGGCGCGTTTGCGCACCAGGCACGCCCGCTGGCGCAGTGCCCTGGTGGACTCGCTGCAGGAGGCCTTCTTCGTGTGCGACGCTACGGGTGCCGTCGTCGAGATCAACACCGCCTTCACCGACATCCTCGGATTCGACCAGAGCGGTATGCCCTACGCGTCGCCGCAGCCGTGGTGGCCGAGGGAGGAGACCGACCCCGAGGCGTTCCGGCAGTGCGTGGAGGCGTTCAGCGGCCTGGTGAACCAGGGGCAGGGGACGTACACGGTGCCGGTCGATCACCGCGACGGGCACCGGCTGTGGATCAGCGTCAGCTTCAATCACGCCGAGGACGGCGAGACCGGCAGGCGCGTCATGGTGGGGACGTTCCGCGACGTCACCGCCGAGCACTTCGCGGTTCAACGAACGGCAGCCCTCGCCGAGCTGAATCAGCAACTGGCGCAATCGGATACGCTCGATGCCGCGATTTCAGGCGCTGCCGAGGTGATTCGGGCGGTGTGGCATGCGCGCAGCGTGCTGGCGATCACGTTCTCGAAGGACTCCGGAACCGGTACCGAACGTCCCGAATCCGTCTGCGCCGGTGAGCCGTTCGGTTGGGACGACCTCGACGACGCGGCGCGGCAACGGGTCCTGGCCCTGCGCGACGGCGCCCTGCTCACCCCGGACATGGAACAGCCGGGCAGTGCGGGCGTCGCGCTTCAGCAGCCGCTGGGCGTGCTGGTCCTCTGGGTCGAGCTGGGCGAGAACCGGCCCTTCTCCGCAGCGGACCAGACGCTGCTGACGGTGCTGGCGGGCCGGCTGGCTCAGGGGCTGCATCGGGTGCACCAGCTCGATCAGCAGCGCGAGACGGCGCTGGCACTACAGCACGCCATCCTCGGCCCGGAACTGCTGCCCGGTGGGTTCGCCGTCCGCTATCTCCCCGCGAGCAGCCCACTGCAGGTCGGCGGCGACTGGTACGACGTGGTGGATCTCGACGACGGGCGCATCGCGCTCATCGTCGGCGACTGCGTCGGTCACGGGCTGGCGGCGGCGACGGTGATGGGGCAGCTGCGGAGTGCGTGCCGGGCCCTGCTGCTCGAGCAGAGGAGCCCCGCGGCAGCGCTGACGGCACTGGATCGTTTCGCGGCGCGGCTTCCCGGCGCCGAGTGCACCACCGCCTTCTGCGCGGTGCTGTCACCCGACACCGGCGAGTTGGTGTACTCCAGTGCGGGCCACCCGCCCGCGGTCCTGGTCCGCTCCGACAGGTCCACCCAGCTACTCGACGGCGGGCGTGGCCTGCCGCTGGCCCTGCGGCCCAAAAGGACTCGCCCCGAGGCGCGTATCACGCTGCCGCCACGCGCCACCGTACTGCTCTACACCGACGGTCTGGTCGAGCGCCGGGACGCCCCGATCGACGTGGGCATCGAGCGCGTCGCGCAACTCCTGGGGGAGGGCAGTGCGGACGGGCTGAACGACATCGCGGATCGCATCGTCGGAGCGTTGACGCCCGACGACGGCTACCAGGACGACGTGGCCCTGCTCGCCTACCGGCAGCCCGCTCCGCTCGCCCTCGAGTTCCCGGCGAGCCAGGACGCCGTGGCCAGCACGCGCGGCGAACTGCGCGCGTGGCTCACCCGGTCCGGGGTGGAACCCGAACTGCTGACCGACGTGCTGATCGCGGCGGGCGAGGCGGTCGCCAACTCGATCGAACACGGCCACCGAGACAGTCCGCAGGGGTTGATCACCCTGCACGCGGACACGTTCGGCGACGTCCTTCGGGTCACCGTCGCGGACACCGGATCATGGAAGCCCCAGCAGGCTCCCCCGAACCTCGCCAGAGGAAGGGGACTGCACCTGATGCGCGGCCTCATGCACGACGTCGAGATCCAATCCGGTGCATCCGGTACCACGGTCCACCTGAACGCGAGGATCGCCTGATGGCCACGCCGCTGACGCTCAACACCGACCGCACCTCGGACGGCGTGCCGAGGGTGGTTGTCGCCGGTGAGATCGACATGACGAACGTCGCGGTGTTCGCCGACGCGCTGACCGAGGCCGCCGAGTCGGCCGACCGCGGCGGCGCCGTCGCGGTCGACCTGGCCGCGGTGAAGTATCTCGACAGCGCGGCCATCAACGCGTTGTTCGCGCAGACGGACCGCGTCGCCCGGATGCATCTCGTCGTCCACCCGTTCCTGATGCCGGTGCTGCGCATCAGTGGTCTCGGCGAGCTCGCCACCATCGAACCCGCGTCCTGACCGAAATCACAGCTTGCGCAGGCGCAACCGATTGATCGAGTGGTCGGAGTCCTTGCGCAGAACCAGCGTGGCCCGCGGGCGCGTCGGCAGGATGTTGTCGATGAGATTCGGCCGGTTGATCGAATGCCAGATGTCGCGCGCGGCGAAGATCGCCTGATCGTCGGTCAGCGTCGAGTAGTGGTGGAAGTGCGACTGCGGGTCGGCGAACGCGCCGGCGCGCATCGCCAGGAACCGCGACACGTACCAGCCCTCGATGTCCTCGATGCGCGCGTCGACGTACACCGAGAAGTCGAACAGGTCCGACACCATCAGCGCGGGTCCGGTCTGCAGCACGTTGAGGCCCTCGAGGATCAGGATGTCCGGGTGCCGGGTGACCAGCTTCTCGCCCTTGACGATGTCGTACAGCAGATGCGAGTAGACGGGTGCGCACACCTGATCGGCGCCCGACTTCACCGCGGTGACGAACCGCATCAGGGCGCGGCGGTCGTAGCTCTCCGGGAAACCCTTCCGGTGCATGATGTTCCGTCGGGCCAGCTCGGCGTTCGGGTAGAGGAAGCCGTCGGTGGTCACCAGGTCGACGCGGGGGTGGTGCTCCCAGCGGGCCAGCAGCGCCTGCAGCACGCGGGCCGTCGTCGACTTGCCGACGGCGACGCTGCCCGCGACGCCGATGATGAACGGCACCGGCCGGTCGGGGTTCTGCTCCGCCTCGCCGAGGAACTCCGCCGTCGACGCGTACAGCCGTTGCCGCGCGGCCACCTGCAGGTGAATCAACCGCGCCAACGGCAGGTACACCTCTTCAACCTCGAGCAGGTCGACCTGCTCTCCGAGGCCTCGCAGTCCCCTGAGCTCGCTCTCCGTCAACTTCAACGGAGTGGACATGCGCAGTGAGCGCCATTGACTCCGGTCGAACTCGACGTACGGGCTCGGCTCGCTCGTCCGCGCCATGCGCCCAGTCTTGCACTTACGCTCGGGGGCATGGACGCCACCACCGTGATCGGCGAGTACCTGAAGCTCGGGCTGAGGTTCGACCGAATCGAAGAGGGCTACGTCGACTCGTTCACCGGGGACCCCGCGTTGCGTGCCGCCGTGGCCGACGAACCCGCGCCCGACCCCGCCGAGCTGGCCAGGCAGGCCGACCGATTGATCGGCGAGGTGGCCGCGGTGGACAGCTCGGGGGGCCTCGAGGCGCAGCGCGCCGACTACCTGACGGCGCACCTGCGGGCGCTGGCGTGCGCGGGGCGGAAGTTCGCGGGCGAGGACGTCGGCTTCGTCGACGAGGTGCGCGAGTACTTCGACGTCGAGATCCGCAAGGGTGACCCCGACACGTACCGCGAGGCGCACCGGAAGCTAGACGAGGCGATCGGCGGCAGCGGTCCGCTCGCCGAGCGCATGCAGGCCCACCGGACATCGGAGGAGATCCCGCCCGAGCGCCTCGAGGAGTGCATCCACGCCTTCTCCAGCGCGCTGCGCGACCGGGTGCGCGCCGAGTATCCGCTGCCCGACTCCGAGACCATCACCTACGAGATCGTCACCGACAAGCCGTGGTCGGGGTTCAACTACTACGAGGGCGACTACCGCTCCACGGTCGCGGTCAACGCCGACCTCAAGCAGCAGATGTCGAACCTGCCGCGGCTCGTCGCACACGAGTCCTATCCCGGCCACCACACCGAGCACTGCCGCAAGGAGTTAGGGCTGGTCGCCGGACGGAATCAGACCGAGCAGACGATCTTCCTGGTCAACACCCCGCAGTGCCTGATGGCGGAGGGCCTGGCCGACCTGGCGCTGTACGCGGCGATCGGCGACGGGGCGAGCGAAGCGACGGGGGGTCACGCAGGGTGGGGGCCGTGGGCCGCCGAGATCTACGCCGACCTGGGCCTGCGCTTCGACGGCGAGCGCGCCGCGGCCGTCTCCGAGGCGGCCGCCGCGCTGGCCGACGTGCGCCAGGACGCCGCGCTGATGCTGCACGACGAGCACCGCGACGTCGACGACGTCGTCGCGTTCCTGCAGCGCTGGCAGCTGACGAGCGAGGCGCGCGCCCGGCAGTCGATGAAGTTCCTGAGTTCGCCGCTGTGGCGGGCGTACACGTCGACCTACGTCGAGGGGTACCGGCTGTTGCGGGGCTGGCTGGACGCCCGGCCGGCCGACGTGTCGCTGACCGACCGCTTCGGCCGGCTGCTCGACGAGCCGCTGGTGCCGTCGGCGTTGCGGGCCGCCTGAGGGCCGGGGGATAGGCTGGGCGCCATGACTGCACAGGTTTCGACAGGCCTCGGCGCCGAGTACGCCGACACCGCCAGCGCCGCCTACCGTTCCGCGCTCGAGGTCATCGAGCAGGTCGAGCCCCGCATCGCCGCCGCGACGCGCAAAGAGCTTGCCGACCAACGGGATTCGCTCAAGCTGATCGCCAGCGAGAACTACGCCTCGCCCGCCGTCCTGCTGACCATGGGCACCTGGTTCTCCGACAAGTACGCCGAGGGCACCATCGGGCACCGCTTCTATGCCGCCTGCCAGAACGTCGACACCGTCGAGGCGCTGGCCGCCGAACACGCGCGCGAGCTGTTCGGGGCGCCGTACGCCTACGCGCAGCCGCACTCCGGTATCGACGCGAACCTCGTCGCTTTCTGGGCCATCCTCGCCACCCGCATCGAGGCGCCGGAACTCGCGACGCTGGGCGCCAAGAACGTCAACGACCTGTCGGAGGCGGACTGGGAGAAGCTGCGCGCCAAGCTCGGCAATCAGCGCCTGCTCGGCATGTCGCTGGACACCGGCGGTCACCTCACGCACGGCTTCCGGCCCAACATCTCCGGCAAGATGTTCTACCAGCGCAGCTACGGCACCGACCCGACGACCGGGATCATCGACTACGACGCGGTCGCCGCTGCGGCCCGCGAGTTCAAGCCGCTGATCCTCGTCGCCGGCTACTCCGCGTATCCGCGCCGGGTGAACTTCGCCAAGATGCGTGAGATCGCCGACGAGGTGGGCGCCACCCTGATGGTCGACATGGCGCACTTCGCCGGCTTGGTCGCGGGCAAGGTGTTCACCGGCGACGAGGATCCGGTGCCGCACGCGCACGTCACCACGACGACGACGCACAAGTCGCTGCGCGGCCCGCGCGGCGGCCTGGTGCTGGCCACCGAGGAGTACTCCGCCGCCGTGGACAAGGGGTGCCCGATGGTGCTCGGCGGCCCGCTGTCCCACGTCATGGCCGCCAAGGCCGTCGCACTCGCCGAGGCGCGCCAGCCCGCGTTCCGCGACTACGCCCAGAACATCGCCGACAACGCCAAGGCGCTCGCCGAGGGCTTCCTCAAGCGCGGCGCCACGCTGGTCACCGGCGGCACCGACAACCACATCGTGCTGCTCGACGTGCAGTCGTTCGGAGTCACCGGCCGCCAGGCCGAATCGGCGCTGCTCGACGCGGGCGTCGTCACCAACCGCAACTCGATCCCGAACGACCCGAACGGCGCCTGGTACTCCAGCGGCATCCGCTTCGGCACCCCGGCGCTGACCACGCGCGGTTTCACCGCCGCGGACTTCGACAAGGTCGCCGAACTGGTCGTCGAGGTGCTGAAGAACACAAGCGCAGCGGCGGGCACCGCTGGACCCTCCAAGGCGAAGTACACGATCGCCGACGGGGTCGCCGACCGCGTGAAGGCCGCGTCCGCCGAACTGCTCGCCGCCAACCCGCTGTACCCCGGTTTGACACTCTGACCGCGCGTCCGATTTCTAGAAACGTGTGTCCATTGGTTACAGTTACCTCATGGCACAGAAACCGGTTGCTAACGCGCTGATCCTCGAGCTCGAGCCGGTCGTCGAGCGGGAGCTCAACCGACATCTCGATACGCAGGAAGCGTGGTACGCCCACGACTACGTCCCGTTCGACCAGGGCGAGAACTTCGCGTTCCTCGGCGGAAAGGACTGGGACGAGTCCCAGACGTCGCTGCCCCGGCACATCACCGACGCGATCGAGATCCTGCTGATCATCAAGGACAACGTCGCCGGCTATCACCGCGAGTTCGTCGAGCACTTCCTGCTCGAGAAGAAGTGGGGCCGCTGGATGGGCCGCTGGACCGCCGAGGAGCATCTGCACGCCATCGCGCTGCGCAACTACCTCGTCGTGACCCGTGAGGTCGATCCCACCGCCAACGAGGACGTCCGCGTCGAGCACGTGATGAAGGGCTACCGGGCCGACACCCTCAGCCAGATCGAGACGCTGGTGTTCATGGCGTTCTTCGAGCGCTCGCACGCCGTTTACACCCGCAACCTGCAGGCGCAGATCGAGGAGCCGCTGCTCAACGCGCTCGTCGGCAGGATCGCGCGCGACGAGGAGCGCCACGAGGAGTTCTTCTCGAACCTGGTGGCGCACTGCCTCACCTACGAGCGCGACGAGACCATCGCGGCCATCGCGAGCCGGGCCGCCGAACTCGCCGTCGTCGGTGCCGACATCGACGCCTACGCCGACAAGCGCAAGGCCGTCGCCGACGCCGGGATCTTCGACGAGGCCAAGCTGCGCACGGTGATCTCCGACCGCATCAGGGCCTGGGGCGTGGCCGACGAGCCCGCTCTCGTTCAGTTCACCCAGTAGTCACATTCCGATCACGGCGCGCCGGAAGGCGGGCACGCGGATGCCGGAGTAGCGTCGTTTTCGATGGCTAGCGAATTGCTCTGCTGTCCGGGCGGTACCCGTCGATTCGTCGAGAACGGGACCGGCCCCGGTCCTGGTACCGCTTGCGTCCGCCTAGGGAATCCCGCGGGGGCCGCGGGACCGAGGAGCGCCACGTGACTGATACGTCCATCCGGACTTATGTGCTCGACACCTCCGTCCTGCTGTCCGACCCCTGGGCCTGCACCCGGTTCGCGGAACACGAGGTCGTCGTCCCACTGGTCGTCATCAGTGAACTCGAGGCGAAACGCCACCATCACGAACTCGGCTGGTTCGCCCGGCAGGCGCTGCGCATGTTCGACGATCTCCGTCTCGAGCACGGACGCCTGGATCAGCCCATTCCCGTTGGAACCCAGGGCGGTACGTTGCAGGTCGAGCTCAACCACAGCGACCCCACCGTGTTGCCCGCGGGCTTCCGCACCGACAGCAACGACGCACGCATCCTCACCGTCGCGGCCAACCTCGCGGCCGAGGGCAAGCACGTGACATTGATCAGCAAGGACATTCCGCTGCGCGTGAAGGCGGGCGCGGTCGGCCTCTCCGCCGACGAGTACCACGCCCAGGACGTGGTGACGTCCGGCTGGACGGGGATGGCCGAGCTCGAGGTCTCCAGCGAGGAGATCGACACGCTGTTCGACGCGGGTGAGATGGATCTGGTCGAGGCCCGAGACCTGCCGTGCCACACCGGTGTTCGGCTGCTCGGCGGCACGTCGTCGGCACTGGGCCGGGTCAACGCCGAGAAGCGGGTCCAGCTGGTACGCGGTGATCGCGAGGTGTTCGGCCTCCGGGGAAGGTCAGCCGAACAGCGCGTCGCCCTCGACCTGCTGCTCGACGAGTCGGTGGGCATCGTGTCCCTCGGCGGTAAGGCGGGCACCGGTAAGTCCGCGCTCGCGCTGTGCGCTGGACTGGAGGCGGTGCTCGAACGCCGCACCCAGCGCAAGGTCGTCGTCTTCCGCCCGCTGTACGCCGTCGGCGGCCAGGATCTCGGATACCTGCCCGGCAGCGAGAGCGAGAAGATGGGGCCGTGGGCGCAGGCCGTCTTCGACACCCTCGAGGGACTGGCCAGCCCGGCGGTGCTGGAGGAGGTGCTGTCGCGCGGCATGCTCGAAGTGCTTCCGCTCACCCACATCCGCGGGCGGTCGCTGCACGACTCGTTCGTGATCGTCGACGAGGCGCAGTCGCTGGAGCGCAACGTGCTGCTGACCGTGCTGTCGCGGCTCGGTGCGGGATCGCGGGTGGTGCTCACCCACGACGTGGCCCAGCGCGACAACCTGCGCGTCGGCAGGCACGACGGTGTCGCCGCCGTGATCGAGAAGCTCAAGGGGCACCCGCTGTTCGCCCACATCACGCTGCTGCGCAGTGAGCGGTCCCCGATCGCGGCGCTGGTCACCGAGATGCTGGAGGAGTTCAGCCCCGGCGCCCTGCCGTAGGATCTCCGGGTGCGCAAGCGGACCGACTCGTCGACGTGGACGTACTGGCGGATGGTCGTCGGCGTCTGCGCCGGCGTCGCGATCGTGGTCATCGGCAGCCTGACCGGGCACGTCCGGGTCACCTCGACCGCGGAGGCCGCCGAAGACGTCGACTGCGCGGTGGTCAAGTGCGTGGCGCTGACATTCGACGACGGGCCGTCGCCCTACACCGACCGGCTGCTGCAGATCCTGAAGGACAACGACGCCGCGGCGACGTTCTTCCTGATCGGCAACAAAGTCGCGGCCAACCCGGCGGGGGCCAAGCGCATCGCCGACGCGGGCATGGAGGTGGGCAGTCACACCTGGGAGCACCCCAACATGACGACGATCCCGCCCGAGGACATCCCCGCTCAGTTCAGTAGAGCCAACGACGCGATCGAGGCGGCCATCGGCCAGCGGCCCACGCTGGTCCGCACGGCGGGCGGGCTCATCAACGATCAGGTGCTCGCGGAGGCGGGTAGGCAGGGGCTCGCCGACATCAACTGGGACGTCATCCCGTTCGACTGGGCCAACGACGCCAACACCGGTGCGACGCGCACGTTGCTGATGAGTCAGATCAAACCCGGTGCTGTCGTCCTCTTTCACGACACCTACTCGTCGACGGTCGACCTGGTGTACCAGTTCATCCCCGTGCTGAAGGCCAACGGCTACCACCTCGTCACGGTCAGCCACATGCTCGGCCCGCGCGCCCCCGGAACGGTGTACGGCAGCCGGGAGAACGGCCCACCCGTCAACGAACTCGTCGACATCCCCGCCGCGAACCTCCCGGCGCTGCCGAACACACCGTCGCCGGCGCCGATGCCGAACCTCCCGATCACCGACATCCCGAACCAGAACTCGGGTGGCCCGAACAACGGGAGCTGACCGCCCATGACGGGTGAGACCGCGTTCTTCCTGACGCTGTTGGTGCTCTGCTACGCGGGGGTGTCCGGGGTCGTCGCGCGCTGGTACTTCGCGCCCGCGCTGGTGTTCGTGCTCGTCGGAATGGCGTTGGGTCCCTTCGGTGTCGGGGTGCTCGACGTCGGTGACGATGCGCAGTCGTTCGCGGTGGCCGCCCAGTTGGCGCTGACCGTGATCCTGTTCAACCAGGCCGCCGAACTCGACCTGTCGGCCGTCGTGCGCAGGCGGTCGGTGACGTTCCGGCTGCTGGTCGTCGGAATCCCGTTGGCGCTCACCCTCGGTACCGTGACGGCGCTGCTGGTGCTGCCGGTGATGCCGCTGTGGGAGGCCGTGTGCCTGGCGGCCATCGTCGCACCGACCGAGGTGGCGCTGCTCCACTCGCTGCTGGAGAACGAGCGAGTGCCCGAACGGATTCGGCACGCCCTGTCCACGGAGAGCGGCTTCTACGACGGGTTCGCGCTCGCCGCGGTGTTCGCGGCGCTGGCGCTGGCGTCCGACCACACCGAGCCCGATCCGTCGCGGTGGGGCTACTTCCTGCTGCGGACCGAACTGTTGTCGGTCGTGATCGGCGTCGCGGTCGGGGCGCTCGGTGGCTGGGCGATCGCCCGGTCCCGACGGCACGGCTGGATGAACGACACGTGGGCCCAGTTGTCCACCATCGCACTGGCATTGCTGTGCTTCCAGCTCGGTGAGCACGTGCACGCCAGCGGCTTCGTCACCGCATTCGCCGGCGGTCTGATGTTCGCCTACATCGGCAGGCGCATGGAGGTGGCGCCGCAGATGCAGGTCTCCGACGCCGCGGGTCAGCTGATGGAATTGGTGGTGTTCGCGATGTTCGGCGCCTACGCGGTGATCGTCGGCTGGCGCGACGCCACCTGGCGCGTTGTGCTCTTCGCGGTGCTCGCGCTGGTGGTGGTGCGGCTGGTGACGGTGTCCGTCGCGTTGCTCGGCACGGATCTCGTTGTCCGACAGCGCCTTTTCATCGCGTGGTTCGGCCCGCGCGGCATCGGCACGCTGGTGCTGGGCCTGATCGTGGTGGACCGCGGCGAGATCGAGCAAGCCGGGCTCATCACCCAGGTCGTCGTCGTCACCGTGACGCTGAGCCTGGTGCTGCACAGCGCCACGGCGTGGCCGGGGATCAGGTTCCTGACGGGGGAGGGGCCTCCGGCGCCAGCCGAGATCCCGGCGCGAACCCCTCGGTGATCACCCGGCGGCGCTGAAACCGCCAACCGTCGCCGTTCTCCGTGGGTACGACGACGTCGCGGTACGTCCCCCAGTGGTCGAGGCCGCGGGTGCCGATGAACTGGAAGCACGCGTACGTCTTCGCGGTGCCGTCCGCCTGCGGTTCGACGTGGATCGAACTCAGGTGGTGTCGGGCGGGCAGGAAGTCGGCCTCGACGAACTGCCCGCTGGCGCGCGTGAAGAGCCCGAGTACTTCGGTTGGGCCGGTGAAGGTTTCGGCCCCGATCTCCAACACGCCGTCGGGCGCGAACAGCTGGGCCAGACGGTCCACCCTGCCGGTGTCGGCGAGGTACTGGTACGCGTTCAGCAGCGCGGTGACGCCGACCCTCAGGTCAGAAGGACTGCCCGCCTGGCTCAATGCTCTTCGCGCAAGCGCTCATCGACGACCTTGGCCATCGCCAACACGTCGAGCCGCCTGTCCAGCTCGGCCTCGGAGAGCTTGTCGCCGATCAGCCCGCGGTCGATCACCGTCTGGCGGATCGTCTTCTTCTCCTTCAGCGCCTCCTTGGCGACCTTGGCGGCCTCCTCGTAGCCGATCGCGGAGTTCAGTGGCGTCACGATCGAGGGCGACGACTCGGCCAGTTCGCGCAGGTGCGCCTCGTGGGCGATGAGGCCGTCGATGCACTTCTCCGCGAACAGCTTCGACACGTTCGCTAGCAGAGTGAACGACTCGAGGATGTTGCGCGCCATCATCGGGATGTAGACGTTCAGTTCGAAGGCCCCCGACAGGCCGCCGACGGTGACCGCCGCGTCGTTGCCGATGACCTGAGCGGCGACCTGCGTGACCGCTTCGGGGAGAACGGGATTGACCTTACCGGGCATGATCGAGCTACCGGGCTGAAGGTCGGGCAGCTGAATCTCGCCGAGGCCGGTCAGCGGGCCCGACCCCATCCAGCGGATGTCGTTGGCGATCTTCGTCAGTGACACGGCGATGGTCTTGAGCGCACCCGACGCCTCGACCAGTCCGTCACGGGCCGCCTGCGCCTCGAAATGGTCTTCGGCCGGACGCAGTTCGGCGAGGCCGGTGTCGTTCACCAAAACCTCGACCACCTTGTCGCCGAAGCCGTCCGGCGCGTTGAGGCCGGTGCCGACCGCGGTGCCGCCGATGGCGAGCTCACCGAGGCGCGGGAGCGTCGCCTTGACCCGTTCGATACCCGCCTCGACCTGGCGGGCGTACCCGCCGAACTCCTGGCCCAGCGTCACGGGAACCGCGTCCATCAGGTGCGTGCGACCGGACTTGACGACCACCCGCCACTGCCTGGCCTTGGCCGCCAGCGACTCGTGCAGCACCTCGAGCGCCGGAATCAGATGGCGCACAGCGGCTTCCGTGGCCGCGATGTGGGTTGCGGTGGGGAAGGTGTCGTTCGAGCTCTGCGACATGTTGACGTGGTCGTTCGGATGCACCGTCACGCCGTTGGACTCGGCGATGGACGCGATGACCTCGTTCGCGTTCATGTTGGAGCTGGTACCCGAGCCGGTCTGGAACACGTCGATCGGGAACTGGTCGTCGTGCTTGCCGTCGGCGATCTCGGCCGCAGCGGCGATGATGGCGTCGGCCTTCTCCGCGTCGAGCAGGCCGAGGTCCTTGTTCACCTGCGCGCAGGCGCCCTTGAGCAGCCCGAGGGCGCGGATCTGCGTGCGCTCCAGCGGCCGGAACGAGATCGGGAAGTTCTCCACCGCGCGCTGCGTCTGGGCCCGCCAGAGCGCGCTCTTGGGCACCCGGACCTCGCCCATGGTGTCGTGCTCGATGCGGTATTCGACTTGGCCCTCGACAGCGGTGTCGGTCATTGCGCTCCCTGTTCGTCTCTCTGTTGATGCGGGGTTGGGGGTTACGGCAGTGGATAGGCGGCGGTCTTGTCACCGGTGAAGTCGACCGCGGAGTACTCGTTGAGCTTGGAGAGGCGATGGTAGGCGTCGATCATCCGGACGGTGCCGGACTTGCTGCGCATGACGATCGACTGTGTCGTACAACCACCGCCGAAGTACCGAACGCCCTTGAGGAGGTCGCCGTCGGTGACGCCGGTGGCGGAGAAGAAGACGTTCTCGCCGGATACCAGGTCCTCGGTGTGCAGCACGCGGTCCAGATCGTGGCCGGCGTCGATGGCCTTCTGACGCTCGGCGTCGTCGGTGGGCGCCAGTACGGCCTGGATGGCGCCGCCCATGCAGCGGATGGCCGCGGCGGTGATGATGCCCTCGGGGGTGCCGCCGATGCCCGCCAGCATGTCGGTGCCGGAGTCTGGCCGGCACGCCGAGATGGCGCCCGCGACGTCGCCGTCGGAGATCAGCCGGATGCGGGCGCCCGCCTTGCGGACGTCCTCGATCAACTGGGCGTGCCGCGGCCGGTCGAGGACGACCACGGTGATGTCGGCGACCGTGGAATTGCGCACTTTGGCCACCCGGCGGATGTTCTCGCCGATGGGTGCGGTGATGTCGATGACGTCCACGGCGTCCGGACCGACGGCGATCTTGTTCATGTAGAACACGGCGGACGGATCGAACATCGCGCCGCGCTCGGCGACCGCGAGCACCGAGATGGCGTTCGGCATGCCCTTGCTCATCAGCGTGGTGCCGTCGACCGGGTCGACGGCGAAGTCGCAGTCCGGGCCGTCGCCGTTGCCGACCTCCTCGCCGTTGTAGAGCATGGGGGCGTTGTCCTTCTCGCCCTCGCCGATTACCACGACGCCGCGCATCGACACGGAGTTGACCAGCTCGCGCATGGCGTCGACGGCGGCTCCGTCGCCGCCCTCCTTGTCGCCGCGGCCGACCCAGCGGCCCGCCGCCATTGCGCCCGCCTCGGTGACCCGCACCAGTTCGAGTGCCAGGTTGCGGTCCGGGGCTTCACGTCGAGGCGTCATGCGCTGGATTCTCCCATTAGTCGATCCGAGATCGGGACCTGGGATACTGGGACTCGTGACCGCACCTCCGCAACCGCCGCCCGACCCTGGCGTGGCCCAGCAGGCGGTCCCCGTCAAGGCCCCCGATAAGTCCCGGCTTCTGCAGGACGGCCGCGACATGTTCTGGTCGATCGGCCCGCTCGTGCTGGCCTGCGTGGTGCTCGCAGGCGTGCTCGGCATGTGCTCGTTCGCGCCGAGCGGGCCCGGTCCCGGCCCCGCGCCGGTGTACGACGCGCCCGCCGCGCTGCAGGCCGACGCCGACGCGCTGAAGTTCCCGATCCGGGTGCCCGCGCTGCCCGAGGGCTGGCAGGCCAACTCCGGGTCCCGCGGCGGTATCGACGCGGGGCGCACCGACGCCTCGGGTCAGCCGGCGCGCGCGACGATGTCCCGCGTCGGGTATCTGACGCCGACCGGTAGGTACGTGAGCCTGTCGCAGAGCAACGCCGACGAGGCCAGGCTCATGCAGTACTTCGACGGTGGCCTGGTGCCGACGGGCGCGCAGGACGTCGACGGCGTGAACTGGGTCGTCTACGAGGGCGGCAACGCCGAGAGCGAGTACCGCTACCCGGTGTGGACGACGCGGCTGCCCTCGCGTGCGGGTCCGACCCAGATCGCGATTACCGGCGCCGCGGGTACCGACGAGTACCGTACGCTGGCCGCGGCGGTGCAGAAGCAGTCGCCGTTGCCCGTCGGCTAGGAGCCCACGATGCCAGGACCAGAGGCGGATCTGACCGGATGGTCGGTTGAGCCCTTCACCGCAGCCGGCTTCACACACGACGTCTACCGCAAGGGTGAGGGCCCCGGCGTCGTGCTCATCCCGGAGATGCCCGGTATTCATCCCGGCGTGCTCGCGCTGGGAAATCACCTGGTGGACAACGGGTTCACCGTGGCCTGTCCGTCGCTGTTCGGCACCCCCGGCGCTCCCGGCGTGAGGCCCGGCGCGGTGCCGGTCATGGTGCGCGGCTGCGTGGCGAAGGAGTTCGCGGGTTTCGCGACGAACGCCGATCGCCCCGTCGCCCACTATCTGCGGGCGTTGGCGCGCGACCTGAACGAGAGGACGCCGGGCAAGGGCGTCGGAGTGATCGGGCAGTGCTTCACCGGCGGGTTCGCGCTGGCGGCGGCGGTGGACGACAGCGTGCTGGCACCTGTGCTCAGCCAGCCGTCCGTACCGATCGCGCTGACGGCGAAGATGAAGCGTGATCCGGGGCTGTCCGAGGGCGAGTTGCAGGTCATCGAACGGCGAGCGGCCGACGAGGGCCTGTGCGCGCTGGGTCTGCGATTCAGCGGCGACCCGCTCTCGCCGGCGGAGCGTTTCACGACACTCAAGGCGCGGCTCGGCGACGCCTTCGAGGTGATCGAGATCGATTCGGCGAAGGGCAACGAGCACGGTTTCGGCCGGATGGCGCATTCGGTGCTCACGCTCGAGGTCAAGGAGGTCGACGGCCACCCCGCCTACGAGGCCCGCAAACGGGTGGTCGCATTCCTCAGGGAACGCCTGACCGCCTAGTTGGGCACCAGCGTGTAGGTCACGTCGTACTCGCGCGTCCCGCTGCAGTCGCCCGTCGAGCGCTGCGTGAACGCCCCCGCCAGCGCCTCGATCGGGTCAGCCGGCAGCGCGGGCAGCGGCAGCACGGCGCTGTTCAGTGCGGTGTAGCGACCGCCGCCGGGGCAGTCGCCTGCGATCGGGGCGCTGCTCTCGGTCCAGTGGCCGTCGGCGAACACCAGCTTGCGGGCACTGCCCGCGCCGGCGCCGTCGTCGCGGATGAGATACGACAGGCAGCGATCGCCCGTCCGCAGGCACGTCGTCTCCGCGGTGTACACGCCGGTGTCGTCGGTCTGCCGGGTGGCCCTCGCGGTCAGCGTCGAGGTGTACTGGCCGCGCAGGCCAGCCGCGGGCGTCGTGATTCGCGGCGGCTGAGATGCCGGTTCCGGCAACGTGATTCCCGGATCGGCGATGCCGGTGCGGGTGACGGTCGCGGTCTGCCCGGTGCTGCCGCCGCACGATTCCAGCGCGTTGCGCTCGACGTAGGAGCCGGTCCACCCGCCGTCGCCGGTCGGTTCGAGCACGTAGGTGCGCCACGTGTAGGTGTCGTGCACGCCATCGCCGGTGTCGTCGCGGCAGGTCGACGGTTGCGCGCGCACCGCGACCCAGCGCCCGTCGACGAAGTCGAATACCAACTCGCCAGCGGCGGCCGCGGCGGGTGGTGCGGCCGGGGCGTCGTAGTCGGGCGCTGTCGCGGTGGCGACGCAGCCGCTCTCGGTGCACGCGGACCGTGCGATGAGGTCGAAAGTTGCTGCGGTGCCGGGCTGTTCGGCGCCGGTGTCGCCTTCGCCCGTGGCCAGCTGCCACCGGAAGGTGCCGTCGAGGCTCGGCTGCGGCGGCGCGGGCGGCGCAGGGGGAGGAGTCGGCGGTGTGCATCCTGCGACCGCGAGCACCACCCACGCGGCGAGAACGCCGCCCCGGCTCGCTCGTCGTGCCATCGCGCGACCCCTACTCGGCGGCGGCCGATGCCGCCTTCTCCACGGGCTGCACGGCGCGCCGCCGCTCGAGGGCCCTGGTGAGTGCGGTCCGGAGGCGGCCGGGTTTCTTCGGCTCGTCGCCGCCCGGCTCCACGGCGTCGAGCGGAACGCCTTGGTAGACATTGAGATACACGCTGATGGTCGTGACGATGACGATCATGATCACGGGTCCGATGATCAGACCCCAGAAGCCGAACATCGTGATCCCGGCGAACACCGCCAGCAGCATCAGCGCCGAGTCCATGCGCGCCTCCTTAGGCACCAGGATCGGCCGCAGCACGTTGTCGATGTTCGTGACCACGAGGAGGTGGAACGCGATGACGAACGCGCCGCCCCACACGTTGCCGAAGAAGATCATGCCGATGCCGAGCGGGATGCTGATGATGCCGCCGCCCAGCGGGATCATCGACAGTGCGACGAGGAGGATCGCGAAGATGAAGAACCCTTCGTGTAAGCCGGCGATGTAGATCGACAGCGCACCCGAAAGGCCCTGCGCGAGTGCGATGACGAACTGGCCACGCACGGTGCCGCGCACCATCGCGCCCATTTTCCCCAGGTAGAGGTCGGTGACCTCCTCACCGAGCGGATTGAGCCTGCGCACCAGCAGCTGCACGCCCTCGCTGTTCGACAGCAGTGAGATGAACACGTACAGGAAGAGCACCGCCGCGGTGACTGCGCCGAGCAGCCCGCCCGCTGGCCCCTGAAGAACGCCGAGCAGGTACTCGCCGACGTGCTGGGCGAGCGTCGCCAGGCGTTCCTGCAACAGCTCCGGGGTCAGGTCGACGCCGTTCAGCAGCGGGATGCGGTCGATCAGGTCGTTGGCGTACGTCAACGTCCGGTCCCCGAGTGTGCTGAGGTCGGTCCCCGCGAGCCAACCCTGCACTCTGCGTACCATCGCACTGATCTGCACGACCGCGAGGGTGACCAGCAGCGTGATCGGGATGACGAGCATCAGCAGCGCGGCCAGCACCGTGAGCGTCACCGACAGGCCGGTCCCGTAGCGCCTCAGGAACCACTGGTACATCGGTTCGAACAGGTACGCCGCGACCGCGGCCACGACGATGAGGATGAAGTAGCCGCTGAGGAAGTACGCGCCGAAGATCAGCGCGACGCCGGTGGCGATCGCCAAGGCACGCTTCTGCGGCCCGGTGAGGCTCTTCTCCACACCGGTGATCTTGTCAGGTACCGCCCAGTTTCATCAGGTGACCGATGATGTCGGGGTAGCGCTTCATGTGTGCGCCGCCGTTGATGTCGAGCACCTCGCCCGTCAGCCACGGTGCCTTGAGCAGGAACAGCACGGCCTCGGCGATGTCCTCGGGCACGCCGGCCCGGCCGATCGCGGTGTTCTCGATGTACTCCTCGACAACGCCTGGCACCAGAGCGGCGCCCTCGGTGAGCGGAGTGTGTACGAAACCCGGTGCGACGGCGTTCACGCGGATGCCGCGCGAGGCGAACTCGAGCGCGGCCACCTGGGTCAGCATCGACAGCCCGGCCTTGGCCGAGCAGTAGGCGGCCATCCCCAGTGCGGGCTGGCGGGCGTTGAGCGACGAGATCGACACCAGCGCACCGTTGTCGCTCAGATGCCTGCCCGCGTACTTGGCGACGATGAACGCCCCGTTGAGGCACACGTCGATGACCGAGCGGAACTGGTCGACCGGCGTGTCGACGATGAGCCCGATGGTGGAGAAGCCCGCGCAGCTGACCACCGCGTCGACGGTGCCCGCTCCCTCGAAAAGCGTTGCGACGGAGGCTTCGTCGGTGACATCAACCTGAGCGGCGGAGTGCCCGTCGCCGAGTTCGGCGGCACGCGCGGCGGCGCCGTCGCCGTTGAGATCCGCGACGACCACGGTGTAGCCGTCGGCGGCCAGCGCCTGTGCCGATGCCCAGCCGATTCCGGATGCGCCGCCGACGACGATCGCGTGGGATTGGCTCACGACTCACTCCGATCGGGGCCGGGGTCGCCCCATTTGCCGCGGATGGCGCCCCACGGGTCGGCGTACTGGCCGGGGGTGTTGCGATATGCCGATTGCCTGCGCAGGAACACGCCGATCAGCGGCGCGATCGCCCGGAACGGGTAGCGCTTCCAGCCGGCCAGTTCGGCTGTCTCGGCGAGCATGTCGGGGAAGGTGTGGTGCTGGAACTTCAGCACCTCCTGCGCCCTGGTGGTGTCCATCCAGTCGGTCGCGAACCAGTCGGCGTCGCTGTCGGGGTTGCCCTTTCGTCCGATCGGGATGGCGCCGACGAGGCCCATCGCTCCCGCGACGGCGGAACCGATGTCGCCCTGGGTCATTCGGTGCGTGGCGTCGTCGCCGCCGATGAGCAGTGTCTCGCCGACGCAGTCGGCGGTGGTGGCTGCTGCACACGCGCGGGCCACGTCGCGCACGTCGACCGTCTGGATGCGGCCGTCGGTGGGCAGCGCGCTCTCGAAGAACAGGAACTCGGGCTTGATGTCGAAGCTCAGCTCGACGGTCAGTACGCCGCCCAGGCGCAGCACCACCCAGTCGAGGTTGGAGGCCCGAACGAGTTTCTCGGCGTCGGCCTTGTGCGTGCCGTACAGATCAGTCGGGTGCATCGGCAGGTCGGCCGACAGGAGGCCCTTGGCGGTGTGCGGGTTGCGGGCGCCGTAGACCGCCACGCTGGAGATCTGCACGAAGCGCGGCGGCTGCTCCTGCGCGGTCGCCGCGGCGACCAGGTTTCCGGTGGCGTCGACGCTGACCTTGCGGGCCAGCTTGGCGCGGGCGTAGCAGAACGGTGCGATGATCGCGGCGAGGTGGATGATCGCCGCGGGTGTGACCGCCGCGAGCAGCGCGTCGACCTCCAGCGGATCGGTCAAGTCGGCCCACCGGACCTCGACGCCCGCGGGCAGATCGGCGGCGGCCTTGCGGTTCTCCGGAACGTCGAGGTCGGTGGCCACCACGCGCCGGCCGTCGGCGGCCAACCGCTTGACGGTCGCCGAGCCGACCAATCCGAATGCACCGGTCACCAGTACGGCGTCTGCCATGGGCCTCCCTCAGTGAGAACGCGTTACAACTTGGCACTCTATTGGCAGGAGCGCAATGGCTCAGCAGAGGTGTCGACTCAGCGCGCGACGCAGCGGAACCCGATGTGGCTCATCCCGGTGTCCACGGCCTGCGGTCGGCGTGCGGCGGGGCGGTAGCGCATGCAGTAGCTGTCGGCGCACAGGAACGACCCGCCCTTGACGACCCTGCGGGGTACCTGGAACTGCGGCTGCTCCGGATCGTAACTGTCGGTGGCGCAGCATGATTCGATGGCACGGGTGTCGGCCCACCAGTCGGTGGTCCACTCCCACACGTTGCCCGCCGTGTCGTACAGGCCGTACCCGTTGGGTGGGAACGAGCCGACGGGGCGGGTCTGGCCGTAGCCCGTATCAGGCAGGTAGGGGAATTCGCCGTGCCAGTAGTTGGCGAGGGCCTGGCCGCGGTGCTCGGGCTCGTCGCCCCAGGTGTACGTCGCCCCGGCGAGTCCACCGCGGGCGGCCACCTCCCACTGCGCCTCGGTCGGCAGCGCGAGGCCCGCCCATGTGGCATAGGCCTCGGCGTCCTCGTAGGCGATGTGCACGACGGGGTGGTCGGCGCGATTGGTCAGCGACGACTTCGGCCCCCTCGGATGGTTCCAGCTCGCGCCGGGGGTCCACGTCCACCACTGGCTGAGGTGGCGCAGGTCGACGGGGCCCGGCGTGCGGCGGAACACCATCGAGCCCGGCTGTAGGTTCTCCGGGGGTGCGTTCGGGTAGTCCGCGGGATCCAGCGGCCGTTCGGCGACGGTGAGGTAGCCGGTCGCGGCGACGAATTCGCCGAACTGGGCGTTGGTCACCTGGTGGGCCTGGATCGCGAACGCGTCGACCGTCACCTCGTGTGCCGGGGCCTCCTCGGGGTAGTGGGCGTCGGAACCCAGCACGGCGGTCTGCGCGGGTATCGAGACGAGGCCGGCGTCAGGCAAAGACCGTCTTCCAATCGGTCCTGATGCTCGGAACCACCCAGCCGTGGGCGGCGGCGAGGTCGAGCGCCCTCTCCGCCCCTGCGACGTAGTCGAATTCGCGCTCGGCGTCGTCGTGCAGCAGCATCAACTGCAGCGACGGGCGGGTGCCCGCCTGGGCGAACTGCAGCATCTCGATGTCGCCGTTGGAGTTGCCCGCCGCGAAGATGGGGCGCCGTCCGATGCGGCTCCACAATCGCACCGGTTTCATCGGCCCGTCGTCGAGGAACTCCGGTTCGGCCGTGGTGAACACGTCGCCGTCCCGATAGATCAGTCCCACCGAACTGCCGACCACCCGCTCCGGCGGAATGCCGTACATGGGTCCGGTGATGGGGCGCATGAAGTCGCGCCCGCCACCGGACACGATGTAGTTGGTGAATCCGTTGGCCTCCAGATAGCGAAGCAACTCCACCATCGGCGCATAGCCGCACGCCGTGTACGGTCGGCCCAGCGTCGGGTGCCGGGCGTCGGCGTAGAACGCGGCGACCCGCTCCGCGTGCTCGTCGACGCTGATGGCGTGATGCGCCGAGAGTATCGCGGCGAGAAGGACTGTGAAGTCACCGTCGTCACCCTGATAGTGCTTGGTGACGGCATCGCCGAGCCAGGTCAGGTCGCCCGAGTACGCCGCTCGATACGGCTGCTTCTCGCGCAGCGCCGGGTCCGCCTCGGCCTGCTCCTTGAACCGGCGCAGCAGGAAGTCGAGCTGGATGTACATCGGCTTCTCGCACCACAGCGTGCCGTCGTTGTCGAAGACGGCGACGCGGTCCTCGGCGGGCACCTCCGCGACGGCCCGCGCCACGAAGTCGGTGATCGCCGACTTCGCGGGCCCGTCGTTCCAGGACTCCAGCATCAGTCGGGCGCCAGGAACTCTTCGAGCTTCTTCACCATCTGGTCGATGCTGAACGTGGCGGGTGGGTGCCGCGGCGGGAAGTCCTTGAACGTGTCGAGGAACGCCGAGCACATCGCCGTCGCGTAGAAGTTGAAGTAGTCCCGATGCATGAACCAGTCGTAGTACGTGTTCGAGGTGATGTCGGCGTACTCGAACGGGTCGGTGCGAAGGTTGAACAGTTTCGGTATGCGCAACTCGGTGAACGGCTCCGCCCATATCCGCAGCGTGCCCTGGCAGCGCTGCTCGGCGAAGACGATCTTCCAGTTCTCGAACCGCACGGCGACCAGTTGCGCGTCGTCGTTGAAGTAGAAGAAGCCGCGTCGCGGACTGTGCTCGACCTCGCCGGTCAGGTAGGGCAGCAGGTTGAAGCCGTCGATGTGCACCCTGTACTCGGTGTCGCCGTCGGCTCCCGCCCTGTGGCCCTTCTTCAGCTTCTCGCTGACGTCGGGATCGCCCGCGGCGGCGAGCAACGTGGGCAACCAGTCGTGGTGCTGGATGATGTCGTTGGACACGCTGCCCGCCTCGATGCGTCCCGGCCATCGGATCAGCTCCGGCACCCGGTAGGCGCCCTCCCAGTTGGTGTTCTTCTCGCTGCGGAACGGCGTCGTTCCGCCGTCGGGCCAGGAGTTGCGATGCGGTCCGTTGTCGGTGGAGTAGATCACGATCGTGTCGTCGGCGATGCCCAGCTCGTCGAGTGCGTCGAGTACGGTGCCGACGTTCTTGTCGTGATCGATCATCGTGTCGTGATACTCGGACTGCCAGAGGCCGGCCTGGCCTCGGCTCTCGGGCTTGGTGTGGGTGAACAGGTGCATGTGCGTGAAGTTGCACCACACGAAGAACGGATTGCCTTCGGCGTGCTGGCGTTTGATGTAGTCGACGGTGCGGTCGGCGATGTCGTCGTCGATCGTCTCCATCCGCTTGGCGGTCAGTGGGCCGGTATCGGTGATGCTCTGCTTGCCGACGGGGCCGAACTTGGGATCGTCGGGCTCGGTCGAGTCCTCGGGGAGCGCTTTGCAGTCGAGTACGCCCCGCGGCAGAGCGAACTCGCGGAGCCGCGGGAACTGATCCTTGTGCGGGTAGTCGAACTGCTCCGGCTCCTCCTCTGCGTTCAGGTGGTACAGGTTGCCGTAGAACTCGTCGAAACCGTGCACGGTCGGTAGGTACTTGTTCTGGTCGCCGAAGTGATTCTTTCCGAACTGGCCGGTCGCGTAGCCGAGCGGCTTCAGCAACTCGGCGATGGTGGGATCCTCAGCGGCCCAACCGATATCGGCGCCCGGTATGCCGACCTTGCTCATTCCGGTGCGGTAGACGCTTTGTCCACTGATGAACGCGGCGCGGCCCGCGGTGCAGCTTTGCTCGCCGTACGAGTCGGTGAACCGCATTCCCTCGTTCGCAATGCGGTCGATGTTCGGGGTCCGATAGCCCATGATCCCGTCGCTGTAACAGCTGAGGTTCGAGATTCCGATGTCATCGCCCCAGATGACCAGAATGTTCGGCCTTCCGTCCGGCATGTCGCCCCCTTCGTCTTGGTTCACACGTCGATCAACGCTTGGCGCAACGCTATTCGGCCGATCAGTGGTTTGTCAGAGCTTGACCGAAATGCGCTACGGCCGTGGTGCGTTAGGCTCGGGTTGTCGTAGGTTCTTCGTGTGCCACAGAAACGGTCCCGTCTGCGATTTTTCACTAGCGGACGGAGCGCCGCGTGGTGCCGACCCCTCCATCTCGTGTCGCCGACCATCGGTTGGCGTTCTGCTCGCGGTCGGCGCAGCGCGGTGGCGTCGACGGGGCGTGGTGGCCCGCGACGACGGATCTGACCGGGGTTCTGCCCGATCTGCTGTCGGTGGTGGGCTCGATGATCGGTGAGGTGCGTCGGGTGGTCTACGACCCGAGGGTGTGGCTGCCCGCACCGTCGCGGATGATCCGTCGCGGGGTCTCGGTGGCGCTGGATCCGTACGCGATGGTGATCAGGGAGTCGATCTACCTGGTGGGCACCCACACCCGCGATGCGGTGCTCTACGTCATCCCGGCGACCTGTGATCAGCGGTTGGCCATGAGCGTGCTGACGGCGGTGTCCGCCCCGGAGGCCGACATGAACGCCCACCTGATTCGGGACCTGGTCGGTCAGCAGGCGCCCTGAGCGTCCGCGGCGTCGACGTGCTCGCGGACCAGCGTCGGATAGCGCCCGCGGTCGGGCCGGAAGACGTCGTGCGGGGAGTCGTCGAACACGTGCAGACGGGCCGCGGGGAACAGGTCGCGGTAGCGCGCCCACGCGGCGTCGTCGATCAGCGTGCTGCGCGGACTGCGGACGACGAGCAGCGGGGGCTGCCATTCCGCTAGCGGCTCCCAGAACGACCGGGCGCGCGCCGCCTCGAACGTCGCCATCCCTGCATCGCGGTCAACCCGGTCGCGCACCGGCGTGCCGCGCCACCGCCCGTCGAGCAGGCTGCGCCGGACCTGATCGGGCAGCGGGATCTCCTGAGGGATGTAGTCGCCGATCGAGATCGAGCGGACGCGCCTCCGGTGCTGCAGTGCCCACGTGAGTGCGTAGGCGGTGCCGCGGGAGAAGGTGACGAGGTGGACCGGGCCGTCGGTGATCGCGTCGACGACGGTGCCGACGTCGGAGGCCAGGGTGCCGGAGTCGTAGCCGCTCGCCGGGGTGTCGCTGCGGCCGTGCCCGCGGAGTTCCACCACGACGGTTCGACGTCCGAAGACCGGGAGCACCTCGGTGTAGTCGTCGGCGAGGTCGGTCATCCCCGGCACGAACACGATCGGGGCCCCGCGATCGTCACCCCCGGAATCCAGGTAGTGCAGGCGGACGCCGTCGTTGTCTGTGTAGCGGGACTCGGCCACGGGCCAACCGTAGCGGTCAGGCCGGAACGGTCTGCCCGGCCGCCTTCATCTCCGCGTAGAGATCGGTGTAGTACGGCAGGCAGTCGGCCATCGCCTGCTCGGTCGTGAACAGCGGCTCGTAGCCGAGGTCGCGCCTGGCCTTGGCGATCGAGAAGTAGTTGTCGATCGAGATGCGTTCGATGGCAAGGGGTTCCAGCAGCGGCTTGGGTGCACCGAGCTTGAAGTGCAGGAACTGCCACACCGTCATCGCCAACCGGACCAGCTTGCCCGGCACGCGGAACGTCGGGAACGGCTCGCCACAGGCCTGCACGACGGGCCGGGAGAACTCGAACATGTTGATCGGCTCGCCGTCGTTGATGAAGTACGCCTGGCCCGGCGCGGTGCCGCCGGGGACGAGGTGTTCGGCAGCCAGGATGAAGCCGTGAATCAGGTTGTGCACGTAGGAGTTGTCGAGCTTGACGTGCTTGCTGCCGACGAGCACCTTCACGTGCCCGGCCAGCACGCTCTCGAACACCTTGCGGAACATCGTCTGATCGCCGCGACCCCAGATGCCGCTGGGCCGGATGGAGCAGGTCAGCATGCCGTGCACACCGTTCTCGCCGAGGACGAACTTCTCGGCGATGACCTTGGTCTCGGTGTACAGGTCGTTGAAACGCTCTGTGTAGGGCAGGGTTTCGTCACCATCGGCGATGACCTGGCCGCCCATCACCACGCTGTTCGACGCGGTGTACACGAACCGGCTGACTCCGGCGGCCTGCGCGGCGCGCACCAGATTCTGCGTGCCGCCGACGTTGACGGCGAAGCTGCGCCGCCGGTACTCCTCGGTGACCGACGCACCGCCCATCAGGTCGATGATCGCGGCGGTGTGAATGACCGTGTCGACTGTGTCGTCGCCCTCGCCGATAGCCCGAGTGACGTCGTCGGCGTTCGTGATGTCACCCACCACGGCGTCCAACCCCGCGTGGTCCGGCAGAGGTGACGGCACCCGGTCGAACGAGCGGACCTCGAGCCCGCGGGACAGCAGTTCGGTCACCAGGTTGGCGCCGACGAAGCCGGAACCCCCGGTGACGAGGACGCGGCCGAGCGAAGACGTGGTCAGCGTGGAGTCACCCATGGCGGGCGAGCATACCAAAGAAAGTGGAACGTGTTCCAGTTCTGCTGATTCACCCACGGTCGTCCGCGCCCGTCACTCCTCCTGCTCGGCCTTGGCGGCCAGCGTCTGCTCGACCCGCTCGCGCGCTCCAGCTAAATGCTCCTCACACCGTTTAGCCAGTTCTTCGCCGCGCTCCCAAAGCTTCAGCGACGTATCGAGATCAAGTCCGCCCTGTTCGAGTTGGCGCACCACGTCGACCAGTTCGTCACGTGCTTCCTCATAGCCGAGCTGACTAATGGGCTTCATCGGATCCCTCACTTCGAGCGATGACGGCGCCGTCGGCGACCCGGACGCGCAGTCGGGTGCCCGCGGGGGCGTCGTGGACGGATCGCAGGACGGTCCCCCCGCTTCCCGAGACCGCCTGCACCACGGCGTAGCCGCGGGCCAGCGTCGCCGCCGGCCCCAGTGTGGTCAGTCGGGCGGTGAGGTGGCCGATGTGATCGGACTCGGCGGCGACGTGCCGGGTGACGTCTCGGCGGGCGGCCGCGATCGCCCGGTGTACCTCGTCGGCGCGGGCGGTCAGCGCCGCCAGCGGTTCGGCGAGCACCGGCCTGCTGCGCCAGTGGGCGATGGTCTCCTGCTCACGGCGCACCCAGTTGCGCAGCGCGCGGGCGCTGCGACGGCGCTGGTCGGTCACGAAGGCCTGCTCGGCCGCGGCGTCGGGCACGATGCGCTTGGCGGCGTCGGTCGGCGTCGCGGCGCGCAGGTCGGCGACGAGGTCGCACAGCGGATTGTCGGGTTCGTGGCCGATCGCGGTGACCACGGGCGTGGTGCAGGCGGCGATCTCGCGGCACAGCGTCTCGTCGGAGAACGGCAGCAGGTCCTCGGCGCTACCACCGCCGCGGGCGATGACGATGACGTCGACCTCCGGATCGGCGTCGAGCGACTGCAGCGACGCGACGACCTGGGGAACGGTGCTCGGCCCTTGGACCGCGGTGTGGCGGATCGCGAAACGCACTGCCGGCCAACGGTTCTTGGCGACCGACAGCACGTCACGCTCGGCGGCCGATGCGCGTCCGGTGATCAGTCCGACGGTGGTGGGTAGGAACGGGATGGGCCGCTTGAGGCGCTGGTCGAACAGGCCTTCAGCGGCGAGCAGTCTGCGCAACCGCTCGATGCGGGCGAGCAGTTCACCGATGCCGACGGTGCGGATCTCGGTGACGCGCAGCGAGAAGCTGCCGCGGCCGGTGTGGAAGTTGGGTTTGCCGAACATCACCACCCTGGTGCCCTCGGCGAGGGGGACCTCCACGTTCAGCACGACGTCCCGCGGGCAGACCACCGACAGCGACATGTCCGCAGCGGGATCGCGCAGCGTGATGAACGCCACCGTCGGCCGCATGGTCAGCTGCGCGAGTTCACCCTCGACCCACACCCGGCCGAGCTTGTCGATGTACTCGGCCACTCTGGTGGAGACGGCGCGAACCGGCCAGGGGTGCTCGGCCGAGTTCGGCGGGGCGGGTTGGCTCACTTCGCGGTCGCGCGGGTGATCCTGTTGGCCAGCAGAGTCTGGAACGGCGCACGCGCCTTGGTCTGGCCCTCGTAGGCCAGCAGCGCCTCGAGGTCGGCCACCTTCAACGACGTCAGCCGCTGGCGCACCTGAGCGAGCGTCAGCGCCGGGTAGTCCAGTTCGGCCACGATCTCGGGGACCGCGACGGACGCCGGATCGGCGGGCGCGGATTCGGTCACCGTTTCCGGCTCGCCCGTGCTGAACAGCGCGAACCTGCCCTCGGTCAGCCGCTCGCCGTTCGACGCGCCGACGGCCTCGTCGTCGTCGTCCTCGTCGCCGAGGTTGTCGTAGAGGTCCTCGTCGAACGTCGCCCACTCCGGCTGCTCGTCCTTCGGCGGAAACAGGTGCTCGAGCGTCTCGTCGCCGCGATTCACCAGGTCGGCGACGTCCTGCTGCATCTTCATGACCAGCTGGGCGACCTGGCTGGCCACCGTCATCGGGTACGCGATGATCGTCGACGGCAGCCTGCGGGTCTCCTCGAGTGCGGTCACAGCCGCTCCCACCAGCAGACGAACCCCGTACGGTGCAGTAGCCATGGGTGCCAGACTACGGCGATCCGATGACTGCTCGTTCGATTGGTCGGCGAAGGTGACGGGTCAGTACCCTGGAGCCCATGACGTCGACGATCAACCTGGGTCTTCCGGGCGCAGTCCCCGCGGTCGTCGGGCCCGCCACCGGCAAACGCGTTCTCCTCGCGGAGCCGCGCGGCTACTGCGCCGGTGTCGACCGCGCGGTGGAGACCGTGGAGCGCGCCCTCGAGAAGCACGGCGCGCCCGTCTATGTGCGGCACGAGATCGTGCACAACGTGCACGTCGTCGAGACGCTCGCGAAGGCGGGCGCGATCTTCGTCGACGAGACCGACGAGGTGCCCGAGGGTTCGATCGTCGTGTACTCGGCGCACGGCGTCGCCCCGACGGTGCGCGAGTCCTCGGCGGCGCGCAACCTGCAGGTCCTCGACGCGACGTGCCCGCTGGTGACCAAGGTGCACAACGAGGCGAAGCGGTTCGCGCGCGATGACTACGACATCCTGCTCATCGGTCACGAAGGTCACGAGGAGGTCGTCGGCACCGCGGGTGAGGCGCCCGATCACGTTCAGCTGGTCGACGGCCCCGAATCGGTCGACGCGGTCACCGTCCGCGATCCGAGCAAGGTCATCTGGCTGTCGCAGACCACGCTGAGCGTCGACGAGACCATGGAGACCGTGCGCCTGCTGCGCGAGCGCTTCCCGACGCTGCAGGACCCGCCGAGCGACGACATCTGCTACGCCACGCAGAACCGCCAGGTGGCGGTCAAGGCGATGGCGCCCGCGTGTGAGCTTGTCATCGTGGTCGGGTCGCGCAACTCGTCCAACTCCGTGCGGCTCGTCGAGGTCGCGCTCGGCGCCGGGTCCGACGCCTCGTATCTGGTGGACTACGCCGAGGACATCGACCCCGCCTGGTTCGAGGGTGTGACGACCGTCGGGGTGACCTCCGGTGCGTCGGTGCCCGAGATCCTGGTGCAGGGCGTCCTCGAACGACTGGCCGAGTACGGCTACTCGACGGTGCAGCCCGTCACCACCGCGAACGAAACCCTGGTGTTCTCACTGCCGCGCGAGATCAGGTCGCCCCGCTCCGGCGACTAGACGTCGTACTCCCACGAGTCTGCGTCCGCCGAGTACGGCCGCCGCGGCGCCTGCCGGGACTCCGGCTCCCTGTCGTCGTCACCGCGATAGCGCACCCGCGACACCGGATGGTGCGAGCCGTTTGCGCCGCTGGAGGGCCGCGGCTCACGGTTGTCGTACGGGTCGTACTCCGCCGCCCTGCGCCTGCGCGGCTCCGGGCGGTCGCCGCGAGCGGCTCTCTCTGAACGCTCCGAGCGCTCCGGGCGGTCGTATTCGGATCGGCGGGACCGCTCTCGGCGCTCCGGGGGGCCGTAGGGGAACGGCTCGGCCGGGCCGTCGACGGGTGGCAGGTTGCGGCGCGGCTCGCGGCTCGACGGCGCACGGGTGCGCCTGCGCGGTTCGGGGTCGACGGGAGGTCCCTCCGCTGCCGATGCGGGGCGCCGCCGCGGCCGCGGCGCGGGTTCTCCGACTTCGGTCTCCGGCGGCCGCGCGTGCCGCGACCGCGACGTGCCGGCGGCGGCAGCGGGGCGAGCGGGTTTCCTCGGCCTGCGCGGCGGTGCCTCGTCGTCATCCGCAGCCAGCGATGCGGCGCGGCTGGGCCGTTCCGTCGGGCGCTCACGTTCGCGCTCCCGCGTGCGCCGACGCGGGGTCTCGTCGACGGCGTCCAGCACGGTCGTCTCGTCGGAGTTTGCCCGTGTGCGGGTGCGGGTGCGTTCGCGCTTCGGCTTCTCGGGCGGGTCGGCCTCGTCGTCGTCGGCGGCGATGCCGCGCCGGGCCGACAGCGACAGGTACCACCGGGCGAGGCCCACGACCAGTACCACCGCCGAGGTGAAGAACATCAGTGGAAAGCGTTCGATCAGGGGATAGCCGCAGTTGATCAGCAGGTCCTTGATGCCCGCGATCTCGCTGCCGTGAAACAGGTAGTAGGCCGTGGGCACTGCGATGAACAGCAGCAGCGGCGGCTGGATCACCGCGGTGAACACGCCGGACTGGCGGACCGCGAGGACCGCGAGGAGGCAGCCCGCGATGTAGCAGACCGCGAAGACCGAGGAGAGCTCCCGAGCGCCGGAACCGGCGTCGTAGGCGAAGCCGATCGCCGTGCCGGTGGCGCCGACGACGATGGCACCCCACCACGGAATTCCGGGGACACGCGGCAGCGCGGACCGTTGCTCGGCTGCGACCGCCGATCGCCCACGTACCGCTGACACGCTTAGACCGTACCGGCTATCCCGCGTAGCGTGCTGCCAGCGCGCTCCGGCGTGGTTGGGATGTCTGGCAGACTCAACTACCCGTGGGCCTCAACCTGGGAATCGTCGGACTGCCGAACGTGGGCAAGTCAACATTGTTCAACGCACTGACGCGCAACGACGTGCTGGCGGCGAACTATCCGTTCGCGACGATCGAGCCGAACGAAGGTGTCGTTCCGCTGCCCGACCCGCGGCTCGACACGCTGGCCGAGATGTTCTCGTCGGCCAAGGTGGTGCATGCGCCGGTGACGTTCGTCGACATCGCGGGCATCGTGAAGGGCGCATCGGAGGGCGCGGGGCTCGGCAACAAGTTCCTGGCCAACATCCGCGAGTGCGACGCCATCTGTCAGGTGGTGCGAGTGTTCGCCGACGACGACGTGGTGCACGTCGACGGCAAGGTGGACCCGGCCTCTGATATCGAGGTCATCGAGACGGAGTTGATCCTGGCGGATCTGCAGACGCTGGAGAAGGCGGTGCCGCGCCTCGAGAAGGAGGCCCGCAACGCGAAGGATCGCAAGCCGGTGCACGAGGCGGCGGTCGCGGCGCAGGCGGTGCTGGACGGCGGCAAGACGCTGTTCGCCTCCGCGTCGGAGGGCAATGACTACTCGCTGCTGCGCGAGCTGAACCTGATGACCACCAAGCCGTTCCTCTACGTCTTCAACGCCGACGAGTCGGTGCTGACCGACGACGCGCGCAAGGCCGAGCTCGCAGCGATGGTGGCGCCCGCCGACGCGGTGTTCCTCGACGCGAAGATCGAAGCCGAACTGGCCGAGCTGGACGACGAGTCGGCCATGGAGCTGCTCGAGTCGATCGGTCAGACCGAGAAGGGTCTGGATGCGTTGGCGCGCGCGGGTTTTCACACCCTGAAGCTGCAGACCTACCTCACCGCGGGGCCGAAGGAGTCGCGCGCGTGGACCATCGACCAGGGTGACACCGCGCCGAAGGCGGCGGGCGTCATCCACACCGACTTCGAGAAGGGCTTCATCAAGGCCGAGATCGTCTCATTCAACGACCTGGTCGAGGCCGGCTCGATGGCTGCGGCCAAGGCCGCGGGCAAGGTCCGCATGGAGGGCAAGGAGTACGTCATGGCCGACGGCGACGTGGTGGAGTTCCGCTTCAACGTGTGAGCGAGCGGGAACGGTCGGCCCACATTCACGCTAGAATTCTGTACATGACGACGCTTCCCTTGGCCGAGGTACGCGCGAACCTATCCAAACTCGTGGACGAAGCGGTGCGCACCCACCAGCGGATCGAGGTCACCCGGCAGGGTCGCAGGGCGGCGGTGATTCTCAGCGCCGACGACTACGACGCGATCATGGAGACGTTGGCAATCCTGAGCGACCACGAGCTGGTTCAGGAGATCCGCGAGGCCGAGGTCGAGGCTGACGCTGGTCAGGTCTACTCACTCGACGACGTGACCGAGGAGATGCGCGCCGCCGGGCGGCTGCCGCGGTGACCTACCGCATCGAGCTGACTGGAGCGGCCAAGAAGGCACTCACGAACGAACTTCCCGAGGCCGTCGCCGTCGCCTGTTGGGAGTTCATCCGCGGCCCGCTAGCGGAGAATCCGCACCGCGTCGGCAAGCCGCTCCGCGATCAACTGGCCGGACGCTACTCGGCACGGCGCGGTGAGTTTCGGGTGATCTACTCGATCTTCGAGGATCGAATCGTCGTGCGAGTCATTCACATCGCCCATCGCCGTGATGTCTATCGGTGACGTGGTGGAGTAAGACCAACGAGGAGGAGGTGGCGATGGGGGCAGTGCTCATCACCGGTGGCGGTTCTGGCATCGGCGCTGGTCTCGCGGCCGCCTTCCACGCGCGGGGAAGCCAGGTGATCGTCGCGGGGCACGGGCGTGAGCGCGTCGAGGGGGTCGCGGCGCGCCACCCCGGAATGGAGGCCGACGTAGTCGATGTGGCCGATCCCGAGCAGGTGACGGCACTCGCCGATCGGGTTGGTCAGCGCTGGCCCGACCTGACCACCGTCATCAGCAACGCAGGCATTCAACATCTGTTCGATTTCGCCGGGCCGGGCCCGCTCGACGCCGCCGAGCTGGGACGTGAGGTCGACGTCAACCTCAAGGGCGTGATCCACGTCGCCAACGCCTTCTTGCCGCTCCTCAAAGCGCAGCCGCGTTCGCGGCTGGTCAACGTCGGCTCGGGGCTGGGCTACGTGCCGCTCGCGGCCGCGCCGATCTACTCCTCGACGAAGGCCGCAGTGCACAGCTTCACCATCGCCCTACGGCGGCAACTCAGGAGTTCGACTGTTCAGATCGTCGAGTTGATCCCGCCCGTCGTCGTGACCGATCTGCATCGGAACCTCGACCAGATCCCGCCGCGCGCGATGGAACTCGACGCCTTCGTCGCCGCCGCGATGGCCGGCTTGGACGCGGGCCGTGACGAGATCGTCGTGGGTCTGGCGAAAGCACTGCGGATCTTCAGCCGGGCCTCGCCGGCACTTGGATTGAAAGTGGTCAATCAGGAGGCGGAGTGATGTCTATCGGCGACGGCGGCGTGGTGGAGTTCGGCTTCAACGTGTGAGCACCGTCAGATCCACGCTTGCCTCTGTGCCTCTCGAATGGCTTCGTCGACGGGGACCTGCCGGATCTCGCCGATCCATCCGGGTGCGAGCACCTCGACGTTGACGAAACGATTGGCCGGTCCCTTGATCATTCGCACGAACCGTCGCTCGTTTTCGGTGAACTACGCGATCGTCCCGAACGACGCGGAGGGTCCCTCGCGCAGCCCCGACAGGTTGTCGAACGTGTCCAATCCCGCCATGACGCGATGTCCTCGACCATTACTGCGTGAAGATGAACTCGCGCTTGTCCGCCGCTTCGCTATCGACCACGGGCAAGCCTCCGGTACTGCTCACAGTTCAATGGGATTTCGCTGGTAGCCTAATCCCATGGAGGCTACGATCGATGCAGGGGGGCGCGTCGTCCTACCGAAACACTTACGTGACGCTTTGGGACTGGCGCCGGGGTCGACCGTCGACATTTCGGCGTACGGCGGCGGTTTGCAGATCACGCCCGGCGGTAGGACCGCTCGCGTCGAGCGGGATGCCCACGGGCGCCTAGTAGCGCATGCGGATACCGAGGTCACCGACGAGATGACCTTCGCGTTGATCGATTCGGGGCGACGCTGACGAAATCCGGCGTCATAGCCGTGGATACGAGCGTCGCGATACCGCTGCTGCTGACGTCGCATCGACAACACCCGGTGGTCACGGAATGGGCGGCCGGTCGAACGCTGGGACTCTGCGGGCACGCGCTCGCGGAGACGTATTCGGTCCTCACACGGTTGCCCGGCGACGCACGCGTCGATGCAACCGATGCGGTGGCATTGATCGATGAGAATTTTCCGGCGTCGGTACAACTCGGCGCGCGTGCTTCGAAATCGGCCCCGCGCGAGTTCGCGCGACGAGGCATCGCCGGCGGTGCGACCTACGACGGCTTGATCGCGTTGGCGGCGCGTGAGCACGGAGTCGTCTTGGCGACTCGAGACGCGCGGGCGCGGTCGACCTATGAGGCGTTTGGCGTTGAAACAGAGGTGCTCGCCGACCGAGGCTGACGTTGCTCGGCATGGTGACCCGTCAGGCCGGGACCCGGCAGTGGACCCGAGGCCGGGTACAGGCCCTCAGGGACGGAGTCAGGCTCAGGTGCTGATGGCCATTCCCACGCTGAAAGCCACCGCGCACGCGGTGGCGACCACCACCGCCGCAACGGTAAAGGTCAAGTCGCGCGGTTTCCGCTCAATCTGCATGGCGATCAACGGTGCTCGCGGAGCAGTGCCACACGCTGCCGGAACTCGTCGCCGTCGATCTCCCCTCGCGCAAAACGATCGGCCAGTCGGTCTTCGGCTCGCATCCCCTCGGGGCCAGGGCCGCCTCGATGGTGAAGGCTCGCACTGCCCGACAAGTAACGGACGGCGAAGATAATCGCCACCACCACCGCGATTACCAGAAGCACCATCAGCACGCTCATCACAACGCCGCCCCAGTCCCAGCCGCCATTCCAGCCATGCCCCCACCCGTATTCGCACTCGCTGCCTCCATGCACATACGCCTGTAGTTCCAAGGCGTCTGCGGTGAGCATGCGCGGCTACTGCGATGGCGTGTAGGGCCGATAGTCCTTTCCGCCGCGGCCCCGAACTGCCGACAGCATCGGCCCGCCACTGCGTGAGCTGGCGGGCCGAGCCGTGCCCCGCGGCTAGTCCATGAAGCCGCCGGCCAACTCGAGCACCTCCGGTGGCACCGAGGAGATGACCTCGGGTGGCATTTCGGAGATGACGACCGGCAGCAGGCTCTGACACACGCTGCACGAGTCGAGGAAGCCGCCCGCGTCCGACATGCCGCCGGGTGCGAAGGGGATGTCCGGATCGGCTTGTGCCGTGCCGGATGCAAGGGCCACGCCGGCGAGGGCGAAACCGCCCGCCAGCAGTGTTCGGCCGACCGCCCGTTTCAGCGGTTGATTAACTTTCATCGACTACCTCCCGTTCATCGGTGGTCTGGGCGACCACACATGGATGACCGCGTGAATGTATGGAGGAGCGCTTGGAGGATTCTCAACGTCGGCTGTAACACCGACGATGCGAATCCGACAGTCTGATCGTGAAGCGCCGCTTCACCGCGCGGCCGGTATCGTGGCCGCAGTAGCTTGACGGTCAGACCACAGGAGTCATCGTGTTCGCTCGGCGCTTCGTCGCAGTCGTCCTCTTCGCGGCGTCCGTGGCTGCCGCGCTACTGACCTCCGCCCCGGCGTCGGCTGACATCAGCGCCCAGGATCAGCAGTTCCTCGACGTCGTCAAGCAACTCAACGTCCCGGTGAACTCCGACGCGGACGCGATCACCATCGGTCGCGACATCTGCACCGCCGTCGACGCCGGCAAGATCCAGCCCGCCAGCACCGTCCGCGGAGTGATGAGCCGGTTGCAGGCGCAGGGCCTCGACAAGGGGCAGGCCGCGAACCTGGTCTGGGGCGCGGTCGCCGCCTACTGTCCGCAGTACCGCGCCATCGTCGGCCGCTGACCGGGCCTCAAGCCGAGGCCAGCTTGCCGAGCAGCGACGCCGCGAACTGCTCGAGCAGGTCGGCGGGATCGTCGTAGACCGCTGCGGCACCCTCTGATTCGAGCTCGGCGCGGCCGTATCCACCGCTTCGTAGCGCGATGGTGGCAACGCCGGCGCGGGTGGCTGCGCGCACGTCCCACACGGCGTCGCCGACGAAGACGGCACGGTCGGCCGGCACGTCCGCTCGTTGCAGGGCGACCGCGACGATATCCGGTTGCGGCTTGGCGGTGTCCACGTCCTCGGACGACGTGATCGCCGAGACGATGTCGTCGCGGCCGAGAACCTCGCGCAGTGTGGCGAGCTCGTCCTCGGGCGCCGACGTCGCCAGCACGACCTGCAGGCCCGCAGCCGCCACGGCGTCGAGCAACTCCAGGGCGCCGGGCAGCGGGTGCAGGAGCGGTGCCAGCGCCTCATACCGCCGCGAGTGCGCGTCCTTCGCGGCGTCGACGTCCTCGAGGTCGGGGCAGAGTTCGGTGACGAGTCGGGTGCCGTCCATCCCGATGCCGCGATGGATTCGCCACGCGTCGACGGTGACTCCGATGTCGTCGAACGCCTGCTGCCACGCGAACACGTGCAGATAGTTCGAGTCGACCAGGGTGCCGTCGATGTCGAACAACACGGCGGGTGCGGCTGTCATCGCTGCGTGATAGCCGGGGAGGGGTCCGCCGAAACCAGATCAGGCGTAGCCCACCCAGCCGCGAATCGTGAACGCCGAGAAGAACTCGGTGACGTCGTGGAAGCCGGCCTCCTCGAGCAGCCCGCGGTCCTGCTCGGGCGTCAGGGCGGGTACCTGCGCGGCGATCGCCGTGCGTGCCTGCTCCGCGTCGGCCGGATCGACGCCCGACGACACCAGATTCGCCACGTGGCGCCGGATCCACGTCTCTCGCTCGTCGTCGGTGCGCTGGGGAAAGCTCAGGTGCGCCGCCACGAACGGTGCGCCGGGCGCCAATCGTCGCCGCACCTCGGCCACGGTGCGACGGCGCCGGCCCTAGCGTGCGCGTGTCTCCAAGCCGCCGCCGGCTCCGAGCACCAGGATGTTCGCGTCCACCGGTGCGTGTTCGTCGATCAGTACGGCGGTCAACTGGTGGATGACGCGGTACGCGGGCACCATCTGCACGACGCGATCGGCGTACTTCTCAACGTGTCGGGGGTTGTCGAAAGGGGAGTCGGCCATGACACCGATGGTCCGAGGTCCGCGAGAACCCGGCAAGTCATGTTGCCGATCCGGCAAGCGCTAATCGCTGAACGCGGGAGCGACGAAGCGGCGCAACAATTCCTGCTCGACTCGCGGATCGGCGATCGGCCAGTACGCCAACGACATCACCACCCGCACGATCCACTGCGCGGCGTGTGGGTCGTCGTCGGTGAGCCCGGTGAGTTCGGCGGCCAGATGCCCCAGGACGGGCGAGGAGTGCAGGTCCCCGATGTTCGGGACGTTGCCCCCGGTGAACATCAATCGGCGAATCGGGTCCGCGCGGATCTGCTCGAGGGCGACCGCGATCGCGCGAATCACACGCTCGCGACCGCTCAGTCCGTCGACGGCCTGCCGAACGGTGTCCACCACGCCGGACGCCAATCGCATCAGGACCGCGTCGCGAATCTGGGACTTGCCACCCGCGTAGCGGTAGACGGTGGCTCTCGAGCAGTGCAGCCGGGCCGCCAGCCTGTCGATGTCGAACGCGTCCAGGCCCTCGGCGATGACGAGGTCGGTTGCGGCGCGGTGGATCCGGTCAGCGGCCGCGTTGCGGCGATCGCCGCCGACCACCCAGTCATCGCGAGGCACAAGCGAGATCTTCTCAACACTGAGACGAGACGGTCAACACATCTCACGATCCCGCAGGTCGGACCGTCGTCGTGAGACGACTACTGTCCGCCGTCGCGCTGCGTCGTTTCGACTTCGCCGCGGGCTATTGACGCCTCTCGGCCCGGCCGTTCAGCGTGGAGTGATGACCTCATTGGATTCCGGACTCGGCCTCGCGCTGTTCGACGACCGGTACATCCAGGACCCGTACCCGCTCTACGCGCGAATGCACGCATCGGGGCCGGTGCACCGCATCGGTGCGTCCGGCTTTCACGCGGTGAGCGCCTGGGACGTCGTCGAGGAGGTGGTCGACCGCTGCGACGACTTCTCGTCCAACCTGACCGCCACGATGATCTACCAGCCGGGGGGTGTGGTCGGCGAGTTCCCGATCGGCGAGGTGGGCGGGCCGACGCAGGCGTTGGCCACCGCCGACGATCCCGCGCACGCCGTCCATCGCAAGGCGCTGCTGCCCCAGCTCGCCGCCAAGCGCATCCGCGCGTTCGAGCCGTTCATCGCCGACACCGCCGCCGACATCTGGAACGAGCATGCGCGGGGTGGCCGCATCGAGTGGATGAGCGCCATGGCCAACCGGCTGCCGATGGCAATCGTCGGTCGGATCATCGGCGTGCCCGACGCGGACATCGGCAGGCTCGCCGAATGGGGTTACTCCGCAACGCAAGTCGTCGAGGGGCTCGCCAGTCCGGAGAAACTGCACGCAGCGACGGTCGCCGTGCTGGAGCTCAGCGCGTACATCACCGAGCAGTTCCGGTGCGCGGTCGACGACCCGCGCGACAACCTGCTGGGCGATCTCGCGACGGCGTGTGCCAGCGGGGTCATCGACGATCTCGCGGCCATGACCATGATGATCACGTTGTTCAGTGCCGGAGGCGAGTCCACGGCGTCGCTCATCGGTTCGGCGGCCTGGATCCTCGCTACGCAACCGGAGATTCAGCAACAGGTCCGTGACGACCCGACGCTGCTGGGCGCGTTCCTTGAGGAGGTGCTGCGCTACGAGCCGCCCTTCCGCGGGCACTACCGGCACGTGCTGGCGGACACCGACCTGCGCGGCGTCGAGCTAGCTGCGGGTTCGCGCCTGCTGCTGCTGTGGGGCGCCGCGAATCGCGACCCCGCACACTTCGACGAGCCCGATCGCTTCCGCCTCGACAGGGCGTCCGGACGACGTCACATCGCGTTCGGCAAGGGCGTGCACTTCTGCGTGGGAGCGGCGCTGGCGCGCTTGGAGGCCGGCATCGTGATCGGCCGACTGCTCGAACGCACCACCTGGGTGCGGGCCGACGACGTGGGTCGCTGGCTGCCGAGTCTGCTGGTCCGGCGGTTGGACCGATTGGTGCTGGCGCTGGATTGAGGCAGTGGCCCCGACGTCCGTGGGCCTATGCGCTCGCGGCGATCTGGGCGCAGGCGACCTGGAAATCGGCGCAGGTACAGCGCTGGTAGGCGTGATCGTGCTCGCGGTCGAGGTCGTCGTCGGCGTCGCAGCCGGCACATCCATGGCACGCGCCGAACGCGGAGTGCTCCGCGTGCCGGTGCCCACACGCACACGGAGTGTCGTAGTGGTGATTGGGAATCACCTTCTCTTCGAGCTGCCCGTCCGCAGTGAGTCGCGCCATGAGCAATCACGGTACAGACCCTCGGTCCGGGAAAGAAGCCCAAAACAGACTTTTCGTCGGTTTTCTCGAGTGACCTGACTCACGGATGTTCCCGCACGTCTGAGGCTTAAATGGGTTAACACGAACACCCAAAAAGATCTTGCTTCTGCAATCGAAGCGATGGCTGTGCGGTGCAGCGGACCGCCCCGAGCAACCACTGGAAGCGAGTCGGCGGCGGCGATAGGGCAGAATCGCGCAGGTGACGAATCCCCCCGAGCGGCCCGGCCAGTCCGGCTGGAGGGGAAGGGGCACATCGTCGCCCGATCCCGCGACCCATCGGATACCGCGCCAGGACGACGCCGAACCGCCGACTGAGCAGCTACGGGCCAGGCGGAGCCCGCAAACGGGCGTTGGGCGCGCGTTCCCGAAGCCGCAATCACCTGCCGATCATTCGCCGACCCAGCAGCTCCGCCGCGCGGACGAGCCGCTGCCGCCGCAGCGCCGCACGGCGGCGCCGGATTCCGAATCGACACCGAAACGGCCGCGAAGCAAGCAGACGGTCGTACTCATCGCGGTCATCGTCGTCGCGTTGCTCGCCGGAGGGCTGGCCGGTGGCGAACTGTATGCACGACACCGTGCCGAGAGCATCCTGGTCGGCGTCGCGGAATGCGTGGTCGAGGACGGCGCGTCGGTGTCCTTCGGGGTAAATCCGCCGTTCCTCTGGCAGTACGCGGTGGGTGACTACACCGACATCACGGTGCGCACCGAGGGCGACAGGGTGCAGAGCGCCAACGGCATGACGGCGGAGGTCACCCTCGAAGACGTGCGTCTGACCGACACCGCCGATTCCAAGGGCACCATCGGGTCACTGCAGGCGACCCTCGACTGGACGTCCGCGGGCATCAAGGACACCGTGGTCGCCGAGCTGCCACAGGTGGGATCGTTCGTCACGGATGTGACGACCAGCTCCGCTGACGGCACAATCGTGCTGCAGGCCGGCGAGAACAGCGTCACCGCCAAGCCGATCGTGACCGACGGCGACCTCAACCTCGAGGTGCTGGACGTCGTCGGCCCGCTCCCGAGGGACTTCGTGCAATCCTCGCTCAACGACCTCACCAGGAAGCTCAACGACAACTACCCGCTCGGTATCCACGCGGACAGCGTTCAGGTGACCGAATCGGGTGTCGTCGGCACGTTCTCCAGCCAGGACGCGTCGATCCCCAAAGAAGACGCCAACCCCTGCTTCGCGGCGCTCTAACTCGTCGTTCAAACGTCGTTCACACGTCGTTCAGCGTGGTGGCGGTGTGAGGGCTTTCTCGTGCTCGTCGACAAGCCACCGCGCGACGTCGACCAGCCGGACGTTGGTCTCCTGTGACGCCTTCGTGAGGGTGGCGAACGCCTGCAGCCCGGAGAGTCGATCCCGATGCATGAGAATTCCCTTCGCCTGGCCGATGATGTCGCGGCTCGCGACCGCTAGGTGAAGCTGCTCCGTTGCCGTCGACCCGGCGACCGCGACGGCGGCGTGCTGGGCCAGGATCTCGCCGATCGCCACCGAATCGTCGGTGAAGACGTGCGGCGTCGCACCGTACAGCGTCAGCACACCGAGGGTCTCGCTCTGCACCAGCAGCGGGAACACCAGCATGGAGTGCACACCGAGATCCGTCGCGATGGGGATGAACTGGGGCCATTTCTCGGCGACGGCGAGGTTGTTGACCACGATCGGCCTGCGTTCGTCGAGCACGCTCAGCGCGGGGCCCTCGCGTATGGAGGTCTGCAGCGCGTCGAGGCGCGCGACGATGTCGTCGGTGGCCGCCGCCGGTTCGACGCGGCGCTTGGTGACCAGTGATACTCCGGCCCAGCTCGCGCCGGGAACGATGGGGACTGCCGCGTCGACGATGGCGTGGAGCACTGCCTCGGAGCTCTTGAGCGATTGCATGCCAATCGCGAAATCGCCGAGCTTCTGCGCGAGCTGTCTACTGGTGTGAGGTCGAATGGGGTCGTTCATCGCGGTCTCCTTCAGGCGCGAAGCACGAAGGTTTCATGGAGGTGGTCGGGGATGGAACCGACCCGTCACCTCGCGGGTGACGGGTCGGCGGTGGAGCGCGTGAGGTTTAGCTCAGGGCGTCCTTGACCTTCTTGCCGGCGTCCTTGATCTTCTCGCCCGCGTCCTTGAGCCCGGCCTTCGCCTGGTCCGACTTGCCCTCGGCTTCGGTCTCGCGGTCACCGGTCACCCGGCCCGCCGTCTCCTTGGCCTGGCCGCCGAGGTCCTCGGCCTTGTTGCTGATCTTGTCGCCAATGCCCATGTCCGTTGCTCCTTGCTCATATCCGGGCCATCGTTGCCCGAACTTGGGGTGGGGGTACCTCAGCGGGCAAAGCTTGAAACACCGGTGTGGAGCGGGCCACAACCCGGCTACCACACGACCCATCGGGCGGCGAAGCCGGAACCGAGGACCGCGCTGCGCCGCTATACGCGGCGAAAAGCCTGGTGGAACAGGTCGCTCAGAGAGCGCAAGTCGTGGTTCGGCCCGCCGACCCCTGCGATGAACGTCGAGGGGCCAAACTGCCTGTAGCAACGCCTGACGGGCGGGAAATGTTCACCTTGCCGACAGCTGGTTCACAGGACCACCGAGATCTCGTCGCTCAACCGGTAGCCGTCGGTCAACGGCAGCGTGTCACCGCTCCAGAACTTGCCGGGGTCGAACCAGTTGTAGTGCTTCTCGGAGGTCAGCAGGCCCATCTCCTCGAACGTGATGGCTACGGTCTCGGCGCAGTACGCGGTCTCCAGCCCGACCTTGAGCTTCTCGTCCTTCTTGCGCTCGGCGGACTCGCGCACCTTGCGATGCACGAACGGCAGCCCGCGGGTGAAGTCGCTGACGGTCGGTGCGCGGCCGCGGATCCATCGGCCGGTCAACTTCGCGGTGGTCGGGAACGCGGTGCCGTCCATCCGCGCGATCACCTTGAGCAGTTCGTCCTCCTGCGCACGATTGGCGTACGGGGTGAGCTGACGCAGCCAGCAGCGCTGCCCGTAGGTCAGCATCCACCGTTCGACCGCCACCCGGAGGTCGTTGAGCTGTACGCCGCGGTGGTTCGTGCCGCTCCACAGACACGGCATCTTGTCGCCGAGTTCGGCGTGCCAGATCAGCGGCGGCAGATCGTCGATGGCGACGGTCATCCCGACGTGGTTGACCGGGGCGTTCGTCAGCGTCTGGATCGCACGGTCGGGACCCGAATCGCCGCGAAACAGCCAGATGTCGCCCGTACGCGTTTCGGCCAGGGCGCGGTCCAGAGTCACCGTGTTGGCGTCCATCAGCGAAGCTTAGGCAGAATTCGGTCATGCGAGGCATCTGGAAGTGGGTCGGGCTGGCGGGTGTCGCCGGCGTCGTCGCGGGCGGAGTCCTGGTTGCCCGTGATCAACGCAAACGCAACGCCTACACCCCGGATGACATCAGGGCGCGGCTGCATCAGCGGTTCGCCGAAGCGAACAAGGACGCCTAGGTGAGCACGGCGTAGAGCCGGTGCGTCCCGCTGAACCCCTTCAGCGCGACGTCGCGGCCCTCGTCGAACGCGACGTCGTCACCGGCCTGCTCGACGGCGTCGCGCACCGACTCGCTGACGAGCACCTCGCCGCCCTCGGCCTCCCCGGCCACCCGTGCGGCCATGGCGACGTTGCGGCCGAACAGGTCGTCGCCGCGCCGCACCGACTTACCGGCGTGGATCCCGATGCGAACGCGAATGTCGTTGTGTCGCTTGTTCAACTCCGCCTGGATGTCGATGCTGCAGCGGACGGCCTCGGTCGGCTGCGCGAAGGCGATCATGAACCCGTCGCCCTGACTCTTGACGATGTAGCCGCTGTGCCGCTTCACGTGCCTGCCGACCAGCTTGTCGTGCCGGTCGATGAGCCGAACCCACGCGCGGTCGCCGATCCGTTCGTTGAGCGCGGTGGACTCCTCGATGTCGGAGAACAGGATCGCGACGCGACCGCTCGGGGCGAGCCGAGCCAGGTCGGGTCGCTCGACCTCGGCCCAGTCCGCCAGGTCCTCGATCGACGACCGCACCGCGGCGCCGAAGCCCTCCTTGCGCAGGATGTTCGCCGTCTGCCAGACCTGTTTGACCGCCTCGCGACCCCCGGCCATGAGGTTGGCTCGGGTGTCGACCCTGCGCTGCGCGGCGGCGAGTTCCTCGGTGCGGCGAGCGAGGCGCCGGGACTGTACGACGATCACGACGGCCTCGGCGACGATGATGATGCCCAGTACGCAGAGCGCGGTCGTTGTTCCCGACACGGTACGAGTATTGGATGCTGAAGCGGTGATGCCCGTCAAGGTGCCCTATTACGAGAGCCGTTTCGTCCGTGCCAACCACCCGACCGAAAACCGAGCGCTGTGGCTGCGTGAGACCCTGCTGCTGCCGAGCGCCGGGGAGTCAGTCGCCGACGTGTGGCTGATGGTGTTCGACCCCGACGGCGCGGGGAACCGGGCGCTAAAAGCGGGCTACCCGCTGAGCCACTCGGACTACCGCTACGACGACTGGACGGCCCGCATCGGCGAGGCGACCATCGACGACTCGGCGGTGCGGGGTGCGATCGCCGCGGACGGCCGAGCGGCGACATGGGATCTGCGCATCGGATCCAGCGGGGCACCGGAGGTCAAACTGCTGACCGACCGCGGCTATCGGGCGAAGTTCCCCACGGCCAAGACGATGGTGCGAGACCCGCTGGCGACCTTCGACGGCTCGGTGGACTTCGGGGGCCGGTTCGACGTCCACGGGTGGCGGGGGAGCGTCAACCACAACTGGGGCAGGCGGCACACTCCGGCGTACGCGTTCGGGCAGGTGTGCGGTTTCGATGATGCCGCCGATGCGAGCCTCGAGATCGTCACCGCGCACGCGGCGATCGGACCGATCCGCCTGCCCGCCGCCACGCTGCTGGTGTTGCGTTGCGGCGGAGAGGAGTTCGCGGTGCGATCGGCGCTCGGGACACATCGCACCCGAGGGGACTACCGGCCGTTCGAGTGGTCGTTCGGAGCGCGCGTCGGGGGAGCGGTGATCGAGGGCGAGATGGCCGCCGACGCGGCGGACGTGATCGGGCTGACCTACTCCGACACGACCGGGCACACCAAGTTCTGCTACAACTCGGCGCTGGCGACGTGCCGCATCGAGCTGACCTCGGACGGTCGGCGCACCGAACTCATCGCGACCCGGCGGGCGATGCTGGAGATCCTGCTGCCCGAGCCGCACGAGGGCGTCCCGCTGCTGGCGTGACGGATCGTCCCGGTCGCTCAGCTGAACGCGGCGGTGACGGTCGCCATGTCGAAGTAGTCGCGCCAGACCGCGATCTTCCCGTCGCGCACCTCGAAGACGCCCATCACGGGCAGCGCCAGCTCGCGGCCGTCCTTGAAGCGCATCACGTCGGTGCGCTCGTTCATCACGACGTTCCCGTCGGCGACCTGCCGGTGCACCTGGAAGTCGATGCCGTCGACGGCCGCAAAGAAGCCCGCGATGAACTCCGTGATCGCCTCGCGCCCCTCGGCGGGCGGCATCGGAATGTTGTGATACACCGCGTCTTCGGTGAACCAGCCGGCCAGCTGGTCGGGGTCCGGTCGGACCCACAGTGCGCAGAACTCGGTCACGACGGTGTCGGCGCTGACTTCGGTCATGCCCTATTGAGCCGCATCGGCGCAAGGTAAATCAACCCCGCCGGCGCGGCGGACGTCGGCTAGCGCTCGCGACGCAGCAGCCAGATCTCCTCGGCCGGCCACCGTCGGGCCCACGACAGCGCTGACGCCGACCGATACGAGCTGGCGGCGTTCGGTCCCGGCTGCAGCTCGATCAAATCCTCGACCACGAACCGGTTCGCCCGAAACAATCGGATCCAGTCGCCGTAGGGCAGCTGAAAGCACACCTCGTCGTCGACGTCGATGCGGTGCATCCCGAAGTAGTCCAGCGCCAGCTGCTCGCCAACCTCGTCGGCGTCGAGCGGCCAGCAGATCGTCTCGATCGGCGAGTGGTGGCTGAACGCGAACAGCCCTCCGGGGCGGAGCAGCCGCGCCGCCTCGGGCACGGTTCGATACGGGTCGGCGAACGTCATCGCCCCGTGGTCGCAGAACACCACGTCGAAGCTGGCATCCGCCAGCGGTACGGCCTCGGCGCTGGCGTGGACGAGCGGGAAATCGACGCCGGCCGCGGTCATCAGCCTGCGGGCGTGCTGAAGCTGGCGCCCAGACAGATCCAGACCCACCGGCAAGGCGCCGAGCCCGGCCAGCGCGATCGACCACTGCGCAGCGCCGCAACCGAATTCGAGGATCGTGCGACCCGCCACGTCGCCGAGTACGCGCAGCTCGGATTCGGGTATCTGCGTCGTGCCCCAGGCGTATCCGCCGCTGGCTGCCAGGGTGTCACCGTGCTTGGCTTGATACTCGTCGCTGTAGCCGTCCCACATCGCCCGGTTGCGGGCCTCGTGCTCGCTGAGACCGGGGCCGGTGTCGCGAGCCATTCCGTCACCCTAACGGGATCCGGTCGGCTACCAGCCTTCGGTGAGGACGCGGTCGAGTGCGTCGACGTAGAAGTCGGCGCCGGTGCGATCGATGCACAGCGGCGGCTTGGTCTTGAGGATGTTCTGATGGTCGCCGGTGGGCTGGATGACGACGCCGAGGTCCAGCATGCGGTTGCAGATCGCCGCCGTCTCCACGGTCGCCGGGGTCAGCGTGTCGCGGTCGCGCACCATCTCGACGCCGAGATACAGGCCCATCCCGTGCACCGTGCCGATGATCGGATGACGTTCGCCCAACTCCTCGAGCCGCGCCTTCAGATGGCCGCCGACGCGTAAGGCGTTGCCCTGCAGGTCTTCCTCGGCCAGCACGTCGAGTACGGTCAGGCCGATCGCACACGACAGCGGGCTGCCGCCGGTGGACGAGAAGAAGTAGCCCTGCGAACTGAACGCGTCGGCGACGGCACGGCTGGTGATGACCGCGCCGAGCGGATAGCCGTTGCCCGTCGACTTGGCGACCGACACGATGTCGGGGATCACGCCCTGCTGATGGAATCCCCAGAACCAGTGCCCCAGACGGCCGAACCCGACCTGCACCTCGTCGGCGATCGCCAACCCGCCGCTCGCGCGCAGCGCGCCGTACACCTCGGCGAGGTACCCGTCCGGCAGCGCCATGCCACCCGCGTTGCCGTAGACGGTCTCGCAGATGAACCCGGCCGGTGGCCGACCCTGTGCCACCAGTTCCCGGATGCTCGCGACGGCGTCCGCCGCGTATTCGCCGACGTCGTCGCCGCGGTACTTGCCCCGAAAGCTGTTGGGCGACTCCACGGTGTGTACCCAGTCCGGCCGCGTCGTGAGCGCGTTCGGATTGTCGGCCGTCGACGTCGACACCGCGTCGGTGCCGTAGGTCCACCCGTGATACGCCTCCCGCATGGCGACGACGTCGCGGCGCCCGGTCGCCGCCAGCGCGAGCCGGATCGCGAGATCGCTCGCCTCGGAACCGGAGTTGACGAGGAACACCGTGTCGAGCGCGTCGGGCAGGGTGGCTGTGAGCCGCTCGCTGTACTCGACGACGGCCTCGTAGTTGAAGCGGGAGTTGGTGTTGAGCCTGCGGAGTTGACGGTTGGCGGCGTCGGCGACTCGCGGGTGCGCGTGCCCGAGCACGGCCACGTTGTTGACCATGTCCAGGTACACCCTGCCGCGCGTGGACATCAGGTGGTGTCGCCACCCGCGTTCGATCTGCGGCGGCGCGTCGTAGTAGTGCTCCTGCACGCGCGCGAAGCTGCTGTCACGGCGGGCGAGGAGATCCCGCTCCGCATCGGCTGACAGCGCGTCGAGGCCGAGAAGCGGTCGCGGATCCCGGGTTAGCGCCAGCCAGCCGTTCGCGACGTCGGCGGGCACGTACGGCGGGGCGACAGGTGCGGACGCCGGCCGGATCGTGACCGAGGACCACCTGTCCTCGTCGATGGTGGCGAACGGCGCACCGGCTTCGACACGGCCGCCCGCCACGGCGACGGCGTCGGTCACGGTCACCACGTAGTCGCCGCCGTGCAGGACGACCGCGCCGTCCTCGGTGTCGACGCGGCCCGACCACGGCGCCGCCAGCGTCGTGGTGTGTGCGGGCCACAGCGTCACGCCGGTGGACACCACGTCGGGCGTGTCCTGGGCGAGGAACGGTGCCCGCGTCAGCCGGGGTTCGCCGAAGCGGGTGACCACCAGCGACGCACCGCCGTCGACCGCCGTGCGCGCGGCCGCATCCTCCACCGCGGTGCCGAACGCACCGGCGTCGAACACCTCCGAGGTGGAGGAGAGGTCGAGCGTGGTGACGGTCGCGGGATCGAGTCCGACGATGAGCGGCTCAGCGATGAGTGGCGAATGCTGTTGGGGGAAGCCGAGTTCAGCGATGATCACGCCGGTCATCACGTCGATGGGCACCGATGTCGCGATGGTGAACATCCGCGCCTGACCGTCCGTCTGACCCGTCACGTACTCGTTGTCGGGATCCACGGCGGCCTGTTGCGCATCGCTGACGAGCAGCACCGCCGTCCGCAGCACCAGGAGCGGCCAGAGCGCGTTCGCCTCCGTCCGGCTCAGTGGCCGGATCGCGTGAAAAGCCTTGACAGCGGGCAGAATCGAGGTGGGACCGCATCCCGGATGCCCCAGTACCGACGACGCGGTGACGGCGAGCTCGCTGACCGCCCAGCTGTCCGACAGGTCGCCGAAGTCGATGAGGCCGTCCGGAACCGGCGCGCCCACAACGCGAGTCGCGACGACGTTGGCGTCGGTGAGGTCGAGGTGCACGGCCTGCCGCGGCAGCGCGTCGGCGACTGCGTCGATCCGATGGGTCGCGTCGGCGGCGGCCTGTTCGATGCGGGCCCGCAGCGCCGGATCGCCGACGTGCTCGGCCAGTGTGTCGACAACGGCCTTGCCGTAGCGCAGATCCCACTGCAGCGCGCGATCCAGGCCGGGATGCTCGAACGTCGCCAGCGCACGGCTGACGCGGCCGGACAGCTCGCCGAGTCCGGCGATCACCTCGGGTGCCAGGAAACCGTCGTCGACCAGCGCGCCGCCGGGCAGGTAGCGCAGGTACCGAACGTAGGCGGTGCCCTCGAGCAGGCCGGTCACCTCGGTGAGGACCTGTCCCGCGCGGTTGGGCAGCGGCACCGCGACCCGGACGTCGGGTTCGGCGTCCGCGATCAGCGCGGCGGCGGCGTCCTGCGCGTGCAGTTCGTCGGCGGTGAACGCCGGGTTGGCGACCTTGAGCACGCCGAGCACGTCGCCGTCGTCGGCTGATACGAGGAAGTTCTGATCCTGTTGACTACCGAGCGATGTCACTCGCGCCGCGACGCCGTAGTGGTCCGCGAGCAGCTGCTGGGCCGCGGCGTCGGAGACCTGCGGCGCGGGTAGCTCGGGTTGTTCGAAGAAGTTGAAGCCGTTCACTGCCGTCAGCTCTTCGCGCGGGAACTCATCGCTGCTGGGACACGAAGCGGACCACGACGTCGGTGAACGCGTCGTTGTCGTCACCCGCCGCGGTGTGCCCGGCGTCGGCCAACTCGACGAACTCCGCGTGCGGCACCTTGGCGAGGAAGTCCTGCACGCCCTCCTCGCTGACGACGTCGGAGAGCTTGCCGCGGATCAGCAGGATGGGCACCTCCAGGTTGACGGCCGCCTGCTCCAGCTTGTGGAAGCGGGTGTACGGATCGTCCTGCGGCTTGGTGAGGAACGCCGGATCCCAGTGCCAGTACCAGCGGCCGTCCTCGCGCAGCCGCAGGTTCTTCTTCAGGCCTTCGACGCTCCGGGGCTTGGGACGATGCGGCAGATACGCGGCGACGGCTTCGGCGGCCTCCTCGAGCGAGGTGAAGCCCTCCAGCCCGCTGGCCATGAAATCGCGGATCTTGGCACTGCCGTTCTTCTCGAACTTCGGCACGACGTCGACGAGCACCAGCCGCGTGACCAGCTCCGGGCCCGCCTCGTGCGCCGCCTGGATACCGGTCAGCCCGCCCATGCTCGCGCCGATGAGGACCACGGGCCTGCCGATCTGATAGAGCACCTGCAGGGTGTCCTCGCACAGCGCCTCGACCGAGTAGTTCGCGTTCGGGGCGCGGTCGCTGTCGCCGTGGCCTCGGCTGTCCTTGGCGACGACGTGGTAACCGGCGTCGGCGAGGGTCTGGCCGGTGCTCTTCCAGGAGAACCGGTTCTGACCGCCGCCGTGCAGCATCAGGATCGTCGGCTTGTCGGCCGCCACCTCGGCGTCACGGTTCCACTCGTCGGCCACCAGTGCCAGGTCGTCCACGCCTCGGAACGTCACGGTCTGGGGTGCACTAGTCACAGACATAGCTGCACGTTATACGGGGCGTGCCCCCGTTCGTCACCGGCCCGCGGCGATGAGTTTCCGCGGGTGTGGAGGTCGACATCGCATGCCCGCGATCACGCCGTGCCTCTGGTTCGAGAACAACACCCTGGAAGGAGCAGCCGAGTTCTACGTCTCGGTCTTCCCGAATTCGTCGGTCGGGGAGCTGCACCGCTACACCGAGGCCGGTCCGGGCACGCCAGGGGACGTCGTCTACGGCACGTTCGTGCTCGACGGGCAGCGGTTCCTCGCCATCAACGGCAGCCCGCAGCCGTTCAGCGAGGCCGTCTCCTTCGAGGTGCTGTGCGCCGACCAGGACGAGGTCGACCACTACTGGGACACGCTGACCGACGGCGGCGAGGAATCGCAGTGCGGATGGCTCAAGGACCGCTTCGGCGTCTCCTGGCAGATCGTGCCGAAGCGGCTGTACGAGCTCGTCGAGCACGCCGATCCCGCGGTCGCCGCGGCGGCGACCGCCGCGATGCTGACGATGCGCAAGATCGTCGTCGCCGAATTGGAGGCCGCGGCTCGCACCGCGTGACGTAGGCACCCACACCGGCTTCGCGAGCGGTCACCGCATACGATCCGTCGACGGGCACGTACGTTGGTCCGGACGGATGCGTCTACGCGCGGGCAGACCTGGCCCGTGACGACGATCAGGAGCGAACATGGGTGACGGTGCTGCTGCCCCCGAGGGGCCGCTGAGCGAGGCTGCGGAAGCACCCCCGGCTCCTGATCCAGCCGAGCTCGAGCAGCCGGCCGACGACGCCGACGAGTCGACCACCGAGGAAGCGGAAGCGGCCCAGAAGCACGGACGACACTCCATGCCGGCCGAGCCGAAGGCACCGAGGAAACCGCTGTCAGTCGTCGCGTGGGCCCTCATCGCGGGTCTGATCGTCCTCCTGGGGCTATCGGCGGCGGTCGGCTGGCTGGGGTGGACCGCCTACCAGGACCGCCAGGCGCAGGAGAAGCGCAACCTGTTCCTGCAGGTCGGCAGGCAGGGCGCGGTGAACCTCACCACCATCGACTTCGCGCACGTCGACGACGACGTGAAGCGCATCCTCGACTCGGCGACCGGGTCCTTCTACGACGAGTTCCAAGGCCGCTCGCAGCCGTTCACCCAAGTGGTCAAGCAGGTGAAGTCGCGGTCGGTCGGCAACGTCACCGAGGCGGGTGTCGAGTCGCAAACGGACACCGAGGCGCAGGTTCTGGTGGCGGTCACGGTCAACACGACGGTCGAGGGCCAGCCCGACCAGGCGCCGCGTGCGTGGCGGATGCGAATCCTGGTGCAGGAGACGGGCGAAGACGAAGCCAAGGTGGCCAACGTGGAGTTCGTTCCGTGACAGAACCAGGTGAGCAGAAGCGCCGGACGCGACACATCCTGAAGCGGTCCAGCCTCGGAGAGTCCAAGGTCGCCGCGGAGAGTGCGTCCGATGAGACCGCCGAGACGCCGGTCAGTCTGGCCAAGGAGCCGGAGTCGGCCGCGATCGAGGAGACCTCCGAGCCGATTGCCGAGGAGCCGGCCGACCAGGAGCCGGTTGCCGAGGAGCCGGTTGCCGAGGAGCCGGTTGCCGAGGAGCCGGGCGACGAGAAGCCGGGCGACGGCGCAGTCGACACCGCCGACGAGTCAGTCGGCGATCCCGCTCCGGAGCAGCGTGGCGGCAGGGTCGCCAAGGTGTTCGCGTTCGGCGTGGTGCCCTTCCTCGCAGTGGTGGTCGCCGTCGCGGTGGGGTGGCTGGCGTTCGTCGACATCAGGTCGGATCAGGTTGCCGCTGCCCGTGATCAGGCCGTGCAGGCCGCCAAGGACAGCACGATCACGCTGCTCTCGTACAACCCGGACAGTGTCGAACAGCAGCTGACCGATGCCCGCGGACTGCTCACCGGCGAATTCAAGGACTCCTACACCCAGCTGACGACGGACGTCGTGATCCCCGGCGCGAAGCAGCAGCGGATCTCCGCCGTCGCGACCACGCCGCGCGCCGCGTCGGTGTCCACCGAGACCGATCACGCGGTGGTGCTGGTGTTCGTCAACCAAACCGTGGTGGTCGGCGACAGTCAGCCGAGCGCGACCATCTCCAGCGTCCGAGTCACGTTGGAGAAGGTCGACGGAAAGTGGCTCATCTCCAAATTCGAGCCGGTCTGATGACAGCGCCGCGCGAGATCGACGTCACCACGCCGGACGTCACGCTGCGAGTGCTGGTGTGGGGTAGCGACGACGCTCCGATAGCTCTGTGCCTGCACGGCTTTCCCGACACCGCACACGGCTGGCGCAAGGTCGCGCCGCTTCTGGTGGACGCGGGCTGGCGAGTCGTCGCTCCGTTCATGCGGGGCTACGCGCCGTCCACCGTGTCGTCGGACGGCAGCTATCACGTCGGGGCTCTCATGGACGACGCGCTGCGGGTGCTCGACGCCGTCGGCCCGACCGGACGCGATGTGCTGATCGGGCACGACTGGGGTGCCATCGCGGGAGCCGGCCTGGCCGCGATGCCGGAGAGCCCGTTCGGTAGGGCCGTCATCATGTCGGTGCCGCCGTCGGCGTCGTTCCGGGGCAGGGTTCCCCACCTGGGCAGGCTGGTCGCGGGACTGCCGAGGCAGATGGCCCGCAGCTGGTACATCGCCTACCACCAGTTGCCTTGGCTGCCAGACCATTCCGCATCGTGGGAGATCCCGAGGCTGTGGCGGCAGTGGTCACCCGGCTACGCCTCGCATGAGGACGTCGCGCTGGTGCGCACCGCGATCGGCGCCCCCGAGAACTGGCGGGCCGCGCTCGGCTACTACCGCCAGACGATGCGCGGCAGCAAGCCGCCCCCGCGTTACGCCGAACTTCACGACTACTGGCTGGCCAAGCCGGTCATGCCGGTGCTCTATCTGCACGGCACCGAGGATGGCTGTGCCTCAAGCGATTACAGCCGCTGGGTGGAGCGCATCCTGCCCGAGGGCAGTCGCACGGAACTCGTGGCAGACGCAGGGCACTTCCTGCAGCTCGAGCAGCCCGACGTGGTGGCACGGCACATCGTCGGGTTCATCGGGCCGCACTAGCCGGTCGGCGTGTACGGGTCGTACCACCACCAGTGGGCGCGTTCGCCGGTCGGCCCTTTGTAGGGGGCGACCGCGGGTGGGGGTGTCGTGGGTGGTCGGGCGAGGGAGGCGTTGGTCAGTGTTCGGCCGCGGCGGTCGGTGACGGTGAGGTGGTGGGCGTCGCCGCCGATGGTGATGACACCGCGGTGATGCAGGCGGTGGTGGTACGGGCAGACCAGGACGAGGTTGTCCAGTTCGGTGGGGCCGCCGTCCTCCCAGTGCACGATGTGATGGGCGTGCAGTCCGCGGGTGGCTCCGCAGCCGGGGACCACGCAGGTGCCGCGGTCGCGGTGCTCCAGCGCGCGGCGCAGCCGCCGGTTCACGGTGCGGGTGGCCCGCCCGGTGCCGATCACCCGGCCCTGGCGTTCGAACCAGACTTCGCAGGTCGCGTCGCACAGTAGGTAGCGGCGCTCCTCGTCGGACAGCAGCGGCCCCAGATGCAACGATGCGAGACGCTGGTCGACGTCGAGGTGCGCGACCACGGTGGTGCGCTGTGCGTGTGGGCGGGCCGCGGCGTCGGTGTCCCAGCCGGCGTCGACCAGGCTCATGAACGCGTCCACGGTGGTGGGCATGGGTGGGGTCTGCCCGGTGACCGCCTCGGCGTGGTCGCGTTTCCAGTCGGCGATGAGCGCGTCGCGGTGCGAGCCCAGGGCGGCGTCGAAGCGGGCGGCGTCCAGCTTGGGCAGGGTGATCTTCCACGTGGTGTGCTCCCCGTGCTCGGACCTGGTGACCGACCGTGTCGGTTCCGGCTTGGGCGTCGGCTCGGGTTTGGGTTCGAGGCTGATGGCCGTGCGCAGTTGGGTGACGGTCGCACTCCGGGCGAGGTGGGCGTAGTGGGCGTCGGATCCGTCGCCGGCCTTCTCGGCGATCGCCCCGACCTGATCCAGCGACAACCGGCCCTCGCGTAGGGCGTCGGTGCACTGCGGGAACTCGGAGGCCCGCTTCGCCACCGCGACGACGGTTTCGGCGTTGCGCGGCGAGCAGCCGGTCTTCCAGGCCACCAGTGCGGCGATCGAGCGGCAGCCGGTGTTTCCCCAGAGGCCGTAGACGCCGTCGCCGTCGATCTCGGCGACGATGTCGACGATGCGGCCGTCGAGGGCGTTGCGCTGTCCGGTGATCTCGGCGAGTTCGGCGAACAACGCGTCGAGGCGCTCGCCCCGACTGAGGTCGGGCCCGTAAGACGCTGCCGCCGTGGACATGACCCCATACTGGCACGGCAGTACGACAATTTTTCCGGCGGTGCTGACCCCTACCGGTTCTTAAGTGCCGGATGGCTTTTCGCGAGGATCGGCAGCAGCAGCTTGCGCGGCAGCACCTGATACGCCGCGGCGCCGACCCGATTGAACACGCCCGGCACGATGACGGTCTTGCCCGCGGCGAGCCCGTCGACGGCGATCCTGGCGACCTCGTCCGCCTCGACCCACATGACCTTGGGTAGCGAGGCTTCGGCGTCGGCGTCGGAAATGCCCGCTGCCGCACCGAAACCGGTCTTCACGGGGCCGGGGCACAGTGTGGCGGCGACGACGCCGGTCCCGCTCAGCTCCTGACCGAGCGCCTGCGTGTAGGACAGTACGAACGCCTTCGCGGCTCCGTAGGCCGCCTGGCCGGGCAGCGGACCGAACGCACCGACGGACCCGACGTTGAGCACCGCACCCCGGCCGCGCTCGACCATGCCGGGCACGAAGCGGCTGCACAGGTCGACGACGGCGTTGACGTCCACCTCGACGAGGTTGAGTTCGGCGTCGGGATCGGATTCCGCCACCGGGCCGGACGTGCTCAGCCCGGCGTTGTTCACCAGGATGTCCACGACGAGGCCGAGCTCGGCGACGCGCCCCGGCAGCGCGGCCCGGTCGGCGCGATCGGAGAGATCGGCGGCCAGCACGTGTGCGTCGGCGCCCAATGCCGCGGCGAGATCGGCGAGTTTATCGGCACTGCGGGCGACGAGCACCACGCTGCGGCCGCGCGCGATGAACTCCCTCGCGAGCTCGGCTCCGATGCCCGACGACGCGCCGGTGACGAGGACGGTTCCGTTGTTACTCGCTGCGGGAAGCATGACCGGAGCCTAGCCGCGGCGAGTCGACCGACTGATGTAATGGGCGGGTGAGCGCGGATCGTTTGACAGCCGTCGACGCGCAGTCGTTCTGGCTGTCGACCAAGATCCCCAACGACACCTTCCTGCTGTTCGGCTTCGCAGGCGCTCCCGCCGATCTCGATCGAGCGATCGCCGACGTCAGGGCCCGCGCGGCGGGCATCCGCGAACTGGCGGTGCGGATCGATGACAGCTCGCGTCTGCACTATCCGCAGTGGGTGCACGCCGACGCCGCCGACGTGGTCGTGCACGCCGGCGGCGCGTGGGCGGAGTGTCTGGACGCGACGGTCGCGCTGATCGACGACCAACTGGACCTATCGGTGCGGGCGTGGCGGCTGCACGTCTTCCCTTCCGTCGACGGGATCCCCGCGGTGGAGGGTCCCGGAACCGTTGCGGTGCTGCAGATCTCCCACGCCCTCGGCGGCGGCGGTCGTACGGCGCTGACAGCGGCGCTGATGTTCGGCCGCGACGGCGCGCTGCCCGACGTCGACCCGCTGCACGTGAACCCGGCCCTGCTTCCGGTGCTCGGATTCCGTGCCGCCCGCGCGCAACGGCAACTGATGGCCGACACCGAGGCGGGCCTGGTGCCGCCGCCCACCGAGCCGTTCCCGGTGCTGCGCACCAACAACCGGCCCGAAGGATCTCGCGGCCTGCGGACGGTCGTGCGTGCCAAGGAGCACCTGCGCGGCGGCACCGTCACGGTCGCGGCGCTCACTGCGATATCCGAGGCGCTGGCAGGCCATCTCGACGACCGACCGCAACGGCTGGGCGCGGAGCTGATGATCGCGAAGTCGGGCCCGCGCCGGGCGTTCAACCACTTCGGCGCTGCGGGCGTCGGCCTGTACCCGGAGCTGCCGTCGGCCGACCGGGCCGCCCGCATCACGGCGGACATCGCGGAGCGCAGGCAGCGCGCCGCGCATCCCGCGATATGGGCGCAGACGCTCGCCAGCGCCGCAACGCCGGCGCCGCTGTCACGTTGGGGGATAAGCCAATTCGACGCTGAGGTGCGGGCGGCCGCGGTGAACGGCAACACGGTGGTCTCCAGCGTCAACGGGGGCGCCTGCGACTACGCGTTCGGTGGTGCTCCCGTCGCGCTGCTGGCGGCGTTTCCGGGGCTGTCGCCCATGATGGGGCTGACGCACTGCGTGTGCGGGGTCGGCGACACGATCTCGGTCAGCGTGCACGCGGCGGAATCGGCGATCGGTGAGATCGACGCGTACGTGGCACGGCTGGAAGCGGCACTCTAGACGTCAGCGGCGCAGGCCTTCGATGCCGACGTCCAGTGCGGCCTCGAGGTAGCCGATGTCGCCGGTGCTCAGCAGCACCGACACCCCGCCCTGGATCCCGGCGAGCAGAGCGCTGGCGGCCCTGGTCGCGTTCACGTCGGCGGCGACCTCGCCCTGCTGCTGCATGGCGCGCACCCCGGCTTCGATCTCGTTGCGCCAGTCGGTGATCAGCGTCGAGGTGACCGCGTGCGCCCCAGGGGTGCGACCGATCTCCGACATCACCGTCGACAGCGGGCACAGCCGACCCTGCGTGCGATAGCGATCGACGACGGCGTCGCGCCAGCGCTGCCACGCCGCCCACGACGTCAGCCGGCTCAGGTGCGGCTGTTGGTCGGCGAGCACCCGGTCGGCCTCCTGTTGCGCCACCGCGAGCAGCAGTTGGTCCTTGCCGAGCGGGAAGTAGTGGAACAGCTGGCTCTTGGAGGTCCCGGTGCGCTCCATGACGTCCTCGAGTCGCGTTCCCACGGCGCCGTTGGCCCGGATCTCGGCGGCGGCACCGTCGATGATGCGCTGCCGGGTGGCTCGTCCCTTTGCCGTGAGTTTCTGGACTTGCAGGTCCATTTTCAGCTCGCCATCCTTGGACTCATGAGTCCAAACGATACGCGGCTGCACGGCCGCACAGCACTGGTTACAGGGTCCACCGGCGGCCTCGGCGTCACCATCGCGCACACGCTCGCGAGGGCCGGCGCGCGCGTCGTCGTGTCGGGTCGCAGGAGGGACCGCGGCGACGAGGTGGTCACGGGAATCCGCGCGGCCGGCGGCGACGCGACGTTCGTGGTCGCCGACCTCGGTGCCGGGGGAGACGCCGTGCGAAGGCTGGCCGACCAGGCCACGGCGGCCGCGGGCGGGCACCTCGACGTGCTGGTCAACAACGCCGCCACTCTGCTCATGCCGAAGCCCACCGCCGACGTCACCGACCGTGAGCTGCAGGACGTGTTCGGCGTCAACGTCTTCGCGCCCTTCCTGGTCACCGGGGCCATCGCGCCGGCCATGGCGGCACGGGGCGGCGGGGCGATCGTCAACGTCGGCTCGAACACCGGACTGCGTGGCAGCGCCGGTTCCGCGGTGTACTCGGGGACCAAGGCCGTCCTCCACTCCTTCACGCAGTCGTGGGCCGACGAGTACGGACCGGCGGGAGTGCGGGTCAACGCCGTCGCGCCGGGCCCCATCGCCACCGAACGTGCGGTGGAGTTCGCCGACCACGTGGCGCCGATGCTGGCGCGGGTCCCCTCGCGGCGCATGAGCACGCCCGACGAGGTCGCCGCCAGCGTGCTGTTCCTCGCGTCCGACGACGCCGCGAACGTGCACGGCGTGGTGCTCAGCGTCGACGGGGGCTGGGCGGCCGTTTAACAGAGTCGTCTACCCGGGTCGCTGTCGCTCCTGCCCACCGGAAGCAATACATTCTGTTGCGTGACTGAGACTGCCTTCGACTTCACGATGCTCGTCCTGCGCGTGGTGCTCGGCCTGACGATGGCCGCCCACGGCTACAACAAGTTCTTCGGCAAGGGCGGCCTGTCCGGAACCGCGGGCTGGTTCGACAGCATCGGGATGAAGCCCGGCATGTTCCACGCCCGCGTCGCGGCCAGCACCGAGATGGCTGCGGGCCTGGGTCTCGCCGTCGGCCTGCTGACGCCGATTCCCGCCGCGGGTTTCGTGGCGCTGATGTTCACCGCCTACTGGACGGTGCACCGCAAGAACGGCTTCTTCATCGTCAAGGACGGCTACGAGTACAACCTCGTGCTCGCCGTGGTGGCCGTCGCGATCGCGGGCTTCGGGGCGGGCAAGTACAGCCTCGACTACCTGCTGTTCGGGTGGGACGGCATCGGCGCCTACCTCTGGGGCTGGTGGGGACTGGCCATCGCGGCGGTGCTCGGCCTGGCGGGCGGCATCGGTCAGGTGCTGATCTTCTTCCGGCCGCCGGCGCCCGCAGACGCGGCTTAGCGCAGCAGGCGCAGCGTCCGTTCCGCCAGCCGCACCGCCACCCGCTGGCCCCACGACAGCTGCAGCGCGTCCGCCTCGACACCGTCTCCGAACGCGACGAGTCGGTCGGACTCCACGGCGACCGTGAGTTCCGCGCCGGTCAGCTCGCCGTCCACCAGCGTCGTGCCGGTGGCGGGGGACGGCCACGCCTCCCGGACGAACCAGGCCAGGCGGGCTTCCGTCGGCGCCGGTAAGCGGACGCGGTCACCGCGCTCTCTCGATACCGACCGGCACCAGCCCGTGGCGCCCGTACCGGTGGACACGATCAGCCCCGAGGACGCCTGCCGCTCCGACCGGCCGTCGGGCAGCGCCAGCGTGTACCGCGCGGTCTGGTGGCTGGCGTGGCCGACGAAGATCTCGTTGACGGCCAGCAGTCGCTGGCCGTCGTCCGTCGCGACCTCCACCATCGCGCGCAGTTCGACGTCGGCGCGCGGGTTCACGGCGCCGGGCAGCAGTTTGCACGCCGATGCCGGTGGATGCGGCACCAGCACACCGGGATTGCGGTCGGGATCGGGATTGACGCCGAGCACCGGCTGGCCGTCGAGGTACTTGGCCACGTTGGCCACCAGCCCGTCCTGCCCGACGACCACCACCACGTCGTCGGGCTCGAACAGGAACCGCGACAGGTCCGTCCGCTCGACCCGGCCCCGCCGCCAGTCGACGGGTATCGCCGCCGCGACGGTTGTCAGCGCGGAACGGGCCAGCGCGTGGCGGTTCTCGAGTTCCGCGATGTCGCGGCCGCGGCTGGTCAGGAAGAACGCAGCCTGACCGTGCGTGCCGTGCCGGGCGAGCGCGTCGTCCAGTTCGGTGCGCCGGTGCACCAGGACGACGCGCGGTGCGAGGGTGCTCACCGGCCGGCTCCCAGACGACGCAGCACCGGCGCCAGCAGGTCCGGTGTCAGCACCAGGTTCTCGATGTTGGGAAGGTTCGCGGCCAGTTCCTTCACCGCCAGGCCCAGCATGGTCGCCTCGCTGAGGTCGCGGTAGGCGGCCAGCCGGGCGGCGTCGGCGTCGCCCTCTGCGGTGCCGATCAACCGGGTGGCCTCCGCCTTGGCCTCGGCCAGCTGTACCTCGCGACGCGCCTTCGCCTCGGTGGCGATCGCGTCGGCGGCCCAGGACTCCTGCGTCCGCAACCGCTCGTTGGCGCCGTTGCGGGCGACGAGTTCCTCTTCGCGGCGGGCGAGTTCGATCTTCGTCTGCAGTTCGTTCTCGCCGATGGCGCGTTCGCGTTCGACCGCCAGTGCGCGCCGCTCGAAGGTCGCCTTGTCGGCGTCCTGCTGGACCTGTTCGCGGGTGGGCGTCTGCAGGGCCCGCTCGACGTCGGGCTCGGGCCGGATGGCCACCACGCGCACCCCGATGACCGCGATGCCCGTGTCGGCGAGCCGGTCGTCTGAGATGAGGCCGGCTGTCATCCGGTCGCGAACCGCGCTGATGTCGTCGACCAGCGCGGCGGTGAGCGCGGTGCGGGCCAGCAGGTCGAGTCCGTGTTGCTGGGCGGTCTCGGTGAGCAGCCCCGCGACCTGCTCGAGCGGGCTCGCGCGCCACCGGCCGGTTTCGGTGTCGATGGCGAAGTCGATGCGCTGGGCCGCCAGCGTCGGGTCCACGATCCGATAGGTGACCGACGCCTGCACGGTGACGTCCTGGAAGTCGGCGGTCCTGGCGTGGAACAGCAGAGGCAGTTCCCGGTCGTCGAGCGGAATCTCGGACATGGAGGCGGTCAGCGGCCGGAACCAGAACGCCAGGCCGGCGCCGTCCTGGACGACTCTGCCGCGGCGCAGCGCCCGGATGTGAGCGGTCGGCGCGGCTCGCAGGTGACGCAGCAGTGGATATCGCGTGATGACGGCCATGGGTGGCCTCCTCCTCTAGTAATTGTCAAACTGACGATAATCGTGCCTGTCGCTTTTCGTCAAGTTGACGATTACTGTGCTGGGCATGCCCTACGACCCGATCGCGTTCCCGGCCGTCGCCGTCACGGTCGACCTGGTCGCGCTGACGATTCGAGACGGCGTACTCGCCGCTGTGGCGATCCGGCGCGGTGAGGAACCCTTCCTCGGCGAGTGGGCGCTGCCCGGCGGCTTCGTCAGGGCCGGGGAGGACCTCGACGCCGCGGCCGGCCGCGAACTGACGGAGGAGACCGGGCTGACGGCCGATCGGCTGCACCTCGAGCAGCTGGCCAGTTACGGTGCGCCACGTCGCGACCCGCGGATGCGCGTCATCTCCGTCGCCTACCTGGGGCTGGGTCCCGACCTGCCGCTGCCCGTCGCGGGCGGTGACGCGTCGGGTGCCCGGTGGGCGCCGGTCGACGAACTCCTGGCCGCCGACCTGGCCTTCGACCACCACCGGATTCTCGCCGACGGCGTCGAACGGGCGCGTGCGAAGCTCGAGTACACCCCGCTGGCCACCGTGTTCTGCGAGCCGGAGTTCACCGTCGCGGAACTGCGCCGCGTGTACGAGATCGTCTGGGGTGCAACGCTGGACGGCCGCAACTTCCACCGGAAGGTGACGACGGCCGCTGGATTTCTCCGGCCGACGGGGACTACCACCACGCGCGACGGCGGCCGGCCCGCGCAGCTGTACCGCCGCGGCGACCTGCAGGTGCTGTACCCGCCGATGCTGCGCGGCTGAAATCACCCTACAAAACAGGAACACGTTCTAGTCTGTGGCGCATGGGTTTCCTGAAGCAGGACGCACCCGTCGTCGACTTCCCCGAGTGGATCAAGGGCACCCGCGCCGAGCGGATCCGTCCGCTCACGCTGCACTGGGGCGAAGTGGGCTTCGGGACGCCGGTGGTGCTGCACCTGTTCTACGTCGTGAAGATCCTGCTCTACGTGCTGGGCGCCTGGTTGATCGCAGTGAGCACCTCCGGGCTGGGAGGGTTGGCCGGCTTCACCGATGTCACTTCCTGGTACGACGAGCCGATCGTGTTCCAGAAGGTCGTGCTGTACACGATGTTGTTCGAGGTGGTCGGCCTCGGATGCGGCTTCGGCCCGCTCAACAACAGGTTCTTCCCGCCGCTCGGGTCGATCCTCTACTGGCTGCGGCCGGGCACCATCCGGCTGCCACCGTGGCCCGATCGGATTCCGCTGACGAAGGGCACGATCCGCAAACCGTTCGACGCGGCGCTCTACGGCGCGCTGCTGGTGGTGCTCGTCGTGGCGCTGGCCTCCGACGGCACGGGGCCGATCCCGTCGCTCGGCACCACGGTCGGAGTGCTGCCCGCCTGGCAGATCTGGACGATCCTCGGGATCCTGGCCGTCGCGGGCCTGCGCGACAAGGTCATCTTCCTGGCGGCCCGCGGCGAGGTGTACGCGTCGTTCACGGTGGCGTTCCTGTTCGCCGGTCCCGACATGATCATCGCCGCGAAACTGGTGTGCCTGGTGATCTGGATGGGCGCTGCCACCTCGAAGCTCAACAAGCACTTCCCGTTCGTCATCTCGACGATGATGTCCAACAGTCCGATGGTGCGGACGAAGAAGCTCAAGCGGATGTTCTTCGAGAAGTTCCCCGACGACATGCGGCCCGGCCGGTTGTCCCGGATCGTCGCGCACTTCTCCACCGCGGTGGAGATGCTGGTGCCGCTGGTCCTGTTCTTCTCCCACGGGGGCTGGGCGACGGTCATCGCCGCGGCCGTCATGCTGATCTTCCACTTCGGCATTCTCAGCGCGATCCCCATGGGCGTGCCGCTGGAGTGGAACGTCTTCATGATGTTCAGCGTGCTGGCGTTGTTCGTCGGGCACGCGGGGATCGGCCTCGGCGACATGACGACGCCGCTGCCGATCGTGCTTTCCGTCGTCGTCGCGGGGACCGTGGTGTTGGGAAACCTGTTCCCGCGCAAGATCTCCTTCCTGCCGGGCATGCGCTACTACGCGGGCAACTGGGACACGACGCAGTGGTGCATGAAGCCGTCCGCCGACGCGAAGATCGCCGCGGGCCTGGTGGCCATCGCGAGCATGCCCGCATCTCAGACCGAGAAGTTCTACGGCAGCGCCGAGCAGGCCCTGGTGATGATGCACTCCGGATACGCGTTCCGCGCGATGAACACCCACGGCCGCGCGCTGTTCACCCTCGTCCACCGGGCGATGGCCGACGGCAACGAGGACGACTACGTCATCACCGAGGGAGAGCGGTTGTGCAGCACCGCCATCGGCTGGAATTTCGGTGACGGCCACATGCACAACGAGCAGCTGATCAACGCCATGCAGGAGTTGTGCCACTTCGAACCCGGCGAGGTCCGCGTCGTGCTGCTGGACGCGCAGCCCATCCACAAGCAGCGTCAGGAGTACCGGCTCGTCGACGCCGCCACCGGAGAGTTCGAACGCGGCTACGTGGAGGTGGCCGACATGGTGACCCGCCAGCCGTGGGCCGACGACGTACCGGTCCACGTCACGTGGACGAAGGACGGGGCCGACGCCACGTAGCTCGTCAGCCCATCACGTCGCGGATCTCGACGCTCTCCAGACCGGTGAGGAGGAGCTCCCGAGTGGCGTCGAGGTGCCTGCGCCAGTGCGCTTCCGCCCCCGCGGCGTCGCCGGCGCGCAGGAACTGCAGCAGCTTGCGGTAGGACCGGATCAGCTTGTCGAAGTCGGCCTTCGAGACGGACTTGTGCTCCTTGAAGACGAAGGCCGTGTGCCTGACCGTGATCTCGTGCAGCATGCCCGCCACGACGCTCAACGTCGCATTGCCCGACAACTGCACCACGCGCAGGTGGAACAGCCCGGTGCTCTCGGCGAGGCTGCCCGACTCGTGTCCGTCGGCGACGAGTTGCTCGAGGAGGACGTCGAGTTCGTCGAAGGCGTCCGCCGACCCCGACTCGGCGAGCAGTCGCGCCGCCATCGGCTCGATGCCCGCCTTCGCAGTGAGCAGGTCGGCGATCGTCGCGCCGGAGAGTTCGAGCAGCAACCCCGCCGGGCGGGCGACGATCTCCGGGCCGGGGACGCGCACACGCGCACCGGTACGGGAACCGCGGCGCACTTCGACGAGCCGCTCCGACTCGAGCACGCGCACCGCTTCGCGCAGCGTCGGCCTGCTGACGCCGAAGTGCGTCATCAGCTCGGCCTCGTTGGGCAGGAAGTCGCCCTCCTTGAGCTGGCCGTCGACCACCATGCGGCGCAGGGTGCCCGCCACCAGCTCCGCCGTCTTTGGGGACCGAATGGGCGAGCCGGACAGCGGTGCCACACCTTCGGGCCCGATCATCGGCGCCAGGGGCGTACTACGAGCCACGACACCTCCTCGTCGATCTACGTCGCTGCAGCTCAGCTGTGCAACCTAGTAAACCATCTGAGGATACCGCTGCGTGTCAGCCGGCGACGAATCCCTTGTTGCGCATCAGGAAGTCCGCGAGGAATCCGTCGTGCGGGATGTTCGGGGCGCCGTAGTGGGTGGCGACGTCGCCGCGGTACAGGTTAGTCACCGTCGGCTCGCCCAGCAGCCTGTCCAGCAGGTCGTGATCCGAGGTGATGGCGGTGAGCAGCAGGGTGTTGCGCAGCGGCGCGATGCCGTCGGCCCGCGACCACGGCGACACCCACACGCACGGGAAGGGCAACTCCACAGCGAGCGCCGACGTGGGCCCGGACAGCAGGTGCACGGCGGGGCGCAGCGCCGCGAACCCGTCGCCGAGGTCGGCGACCACCTGATCGGCGCCCAGGATCGGCGTGCTCCCCACCGCCGACCCGGCCAGGACGGCGGCCAGCGCGTGCGCCTGCCCGGTCGGCACCGTCGGAAGGACCGCCCGCGGGTCGGTGCACGGCAGCGCCGGCATGTCCGCGAGCCGCTCGGCGATCGCGTCCGCCAGCGGCGCGGCGTCGCCCTCGTAGAGCACGGCGGTGGCGTTCACGCAGGCCATGCCGCCGAGCGCGGCGATCGAGTCGACGACGACGTCGAGGTGCTCGCGCCAGTCCTGCTCGGCGGTGATGAGGATCTTGGTGCGGCCCGGCCCGTTGACGAACACCGACGGGTCGGCCGCGTAGCGATCGGCGACGTCCTGGCCGCCGTAGACGAGCGCGAGGTCCGCCGCCCGGACGACGTCGTCGGCCCCGACGTGGTCGGTGGGCAGGTACGCGGCGTCGGCGTCGCGGAAGCCGGCCCGCCGCAGCGCGGTGACCACCCGGTGCGCGGTCAGCGGCTCGCGGCGCGACGGTCGCACCGCGACCCGGTACCCGAGCGCGAGGGCCTGCGGCCACAGCCCGTGCACGCCGGGTGCGTTGCCCGGTGCGTGGACGGCGAGCACGTCACCGCGGCGCGCCCACACGGCGCCGCTGGGCTGGTCGCGCCAGTCCAGCGTCGATCCCGCGGGCTGCGCGGCGCGCACCGCGTCGACAGCCGTCGCCAACGACTCCGCCACGACGTCCGCACCGGCTCGCGCGACCGCCAGCGGCAGGCCGGCGATCCGGCAGGTGAGCTCGACGTAGTCGGCGTAGCTCAGCCCCGCGATGGTCTCGCCCGCGAACACCTCGGCCGCGCGGGTCAGCGCCTCGGCGCGCTGCCCGGCCGGCAACGGCGCCCTCCTGCGTTGTGCGGCAATGGATCTGGTTATGTAGAGGCGCGGCACCGCCGCGAGGTCGACAACGGGGACGCCCCGGGTGTCGGTGACGATCTGACGCCGGCTGGTGCGGTACTCCCCGTCGGGGCCCAGCGCGTCGACGGGCAGCACGGCTAGTACACGCCCTCGATCACCGGCTCGCCGCCGAACACCGCGACGGGCGCGACCTCGCTCACCGAGTCCCCGACTCCACCGTCGGGACCGGGCAGCCGGATCGCCGTGTCACGCTCCAGGTTGTTCGGGATGAACATGCCCTTGCTGACGTGGTTCATGACGATCTGGCCCCGCTCGCCGTAGGGGACCTGCGCGCCGGTGCCGGGATCGACCACGCGGAACACGACGTACGGCGAGCGAGGGTCGAAGACGAACGCGTCGCCGTCGGTGTGTTCCCCCGTCGCTTCGCTCGCCCGAGTGCGCGTCGCCGCCTGCGACAGGATCATCGTGCTGCCGAACGCCAGCGCGATCGCGGCGCCGGGGAAGATGCCGCGGAACAGCGCCATGGTGTCGACGTCGACGTGGGCCCCGCTGAGCAGGATGTAGCGGATCCTCCGGTTGACCAGGTCGATGAGGCGGTCGTCGTTGGCGATGGCCTCCAGAAGCGGGGGAGTGGCGTGCAGGTTCGCCACCGTCTGCGTCTCGAGGATGTGCAGGGCCTGCTCCAGGACGTGGTCGACGTAGCGGGCGACCTCGGCTCGCGCGCCGCGTGCGGCCACCTTCTTCACCCACCGCGGATCGAGGTCGACGGCGTGGAACGTCGCACCGAGCCGCTCGGCGACGACGCGGTCGAAGTGCCCGACGCCGTGCGGGCCGCCGGGCATCATGCACAGCAGTCCGGCGCCGGGCACGAAACCGCCCGCGGTGAAGTCCTCGATCTGCCAGCGGGTCACCTGCTCGATCCAGTCGGGCAACTGCGCGGTGCGCTTCGGGGCGCCCGTGGTGCCGCCGGACTCGAACACCCGCGGAATCGGCGGGGGCGTGCCGTATCCCCGCGGGATGAGGTCCTCGACGGGCACGTCGCGCAGTTCGTCGACCAGGTTGGGGAACAGCCCGAGGTCGTCGTGGCTGCGGACGTCCGTGAGCGGGTCGAAGTCGAGCCGGCCGGCGGCGCGCAGCCAGAACGGCGACCCCGTGTCCGCGCCGAAGTGCCAGGCCATCGCCGCCCGCAGGTAGGCCTCCGGGTCGGGCGGGATGGCGCGCGGGACGTCGAGTACCGACAGGTCGATCGAGACCACCGGGTCATCGTGGCGGAGCCGGCTTGCCGGCCGATGAACGCAAGGCGTCTGTGAGGTACTCGACCAACCAGCTGGTTGACCTAGTAAACCAACTGCTCTAACTTCGGGAGTATCCCCACACTTCAAAGGAGAAGCTCCATGGCTGAAGCCGTCATCGTCGAGGCAGTCCGGTCGCCGGTTGGAAAGCGCAACGGCGGACTCTCGGGAACCCATCCCGGTGAGCTGTCCGCGCAGGTGCTCAACGGACTCGTCGAGCGTGCCGGTGTCGACCCGGCACTCGTCGACGACGTCATCTGGGGCTGCGTCATGCAGGCCGGTGAGCAGGCGCTCGACATCGCCCGCACCGCGGTGCTCGCCGCCGGGTGGCCGGAGAGCGTGCCGGGTGTGACCGTCGACCGCCAGTGCGGCTCCAGTCAGCAGTCGATCCACTTCGCCGCTGCGGGTGTCGCCGCGGGTCACTACGACGTCGTCGTCGCCGGTGGCGTCGAGTCGATGTCGCGCACCCCGATGGGGGCATCGCTGGCCAACGGCGGCCACCCGTACCCGGAGGCGTTCCGGTCGCGCTACACGACGACGCCGAACCAGGGCACCGGCGCCGAGATGATCGCCGAGCAGTGGGGCCTCGACCGCACCACGCTGGACCAGTTCTCGCTCGACTCGCATGAGAAGGCCGCCGCCGCACAGGATTCCGGTGCCTTCGATGATCAGATCGTCGGCATCAAGACCAAGGACGCCGACGGCAACGAGACCGTCGTGCTGAAGGACGAGGGCATCCGCCGCGGCACGCCGATCGAGAAGATGGCGCAGCTGAAGCCCGCCTTCAAGGAGGACGGTGTCATCCACGCCGGCAACTCCAGCCAGATCTCCGACGGCTCGGCGGCGCTGCTGTTCATGTCGGCCGAGAAGGCGAAGTCGTTGGGGCTCAAGCCGATCGCACGTGTGCACACCGCCGTGCTGGCCGGCGCCGACCCGGTGATCATGTTGACCGCGCCGATCCCGGCGACGCAGAAGGCGCTGGCCAAGTCCGGCCTCAAGATCGAGGACATCGGCGCATTCGAGGTGAACGAGGCGTTCGCGCCCGTCCCGCTGGCGTGGCTCAAGGACATCGGCGCCGACGAGAAGAAGCTGAACCCCAACGGCGGGGCGATCGCCCTCGGACACCCGCTCGGCGGTTCCGGTGCCCGCATCGCGACCACGCTGCTGTACCACATGCGGGACAACGGGATTCAGTACGGCCTGCAGACGATGTGCGAGGGCGGCGGCCAGGCCAACGCCACCATCTTCGAACTGCTGTGACCGAGGCCTCCACTGACGTCCCCGGCGCTCTCGTCGAGCGCCGGGGCAACGTCGCACTCATCACCATCAACCGCCCGGAGGCGCGCAACGCCGTCAACGCCGCGGTGAGCATCGCGGTCGGCGACGCCCTGCACGCCGCCCAGGAGGATCCCGAGGTGCGCGCGGTCGTCATCACCGGCGCGGGCGAATCGTTCTGCGCGGGAGCCGATCTCAAGGCCATTGCGCGCCGCGAGAACCTCTTCCATCCCGAGCACGGGGAGTGGGGCTTCGCGGGCTACGTCCAGCACTACATCGACAAGCCGACCATCGCGGCGGTCAACGGCACGGCGCTCGGCGGGGGCACCGAACTGGCCCTGGCCAGTGACCTCGTCGTCGCCGAGGAGCGCACGAAATTCGGTCTGCCGGAGGTCAAGCGCGGCCTCATCGCCGCAGCGGGCGGGGTGTTCCGCATCGTCGATCAGCTTCCGCGCAAGGTCGCGATGGAGTTGCTCTTCACCGGCGAACCGATGTCGTCGGCCGACGCGCTGAAGTGGGGCCTCATCAACCAGGTGGTGCCCGACGGCACGGTCGTCGACGCCGCCCTGGCACTGGCGGACCGCATCACCGGCAACGCGCCGCTCGCGGTGTGGGCCAGCAAGCGCGTCGCCAACGGAGTCGACGACGGCGTCATCACCGGTGACGTCGACGGCTGGAACAGGACCATGCGCGAAATCGGCGGCGTGCTGCGCTCCGAGGACGCCAAGGAAGGACCGCGGGCGTTCGCCGAGAAGCGGGCGCCCGTCTGGCAAGCGAAGTAGGAGTTGACATGAAGCGACTGGTATTCGAACCCGAGCACGAACAGTTGCGCGAGACCGCGCGTCAGTTCATCGAGAAGGAGTGCGCTCCGTACGCCGAGAAGTGGGAGAGCGACCGCCTGGTCGACCGCGATGCCTATGTCGCGGCAGGCAAGTACGGGCTCATCGGGTTCAATCTGCCGGAGAAGTTCGGTGGCGGTGGTGTCGACGACTTCCGCTTCAACGCGGTGATCGTCGAGGAGTTCTCGCGCTATGGCGGCCCCACGCCGGGACTGAGCCTGCAGAACGACATCGTGGGTCCGTACTTCGCGAACCTGGCCAACTCCGAACAGCAGGAGCGGTGGCTTCCCGGCTACATCAGCGGCGAGCTGATCGGCGCCGTCGCGATGACCGAGCCGGGCGCGGGCAGCGACCTCGCGGGCATCAAGACCACCGCGGTACGCGACGGCGATGACTGGATCCTCAACGGCTCCAAGACGTTCATCTCCGCGGGGATCAACTCGGACCTCGTGGTGGTCGTGGCGCGCACCAACCCCGACGCCGGCCACAAGGGCTTCTCGCTGCTGGTCGTCGAACGCGACATGGAGGGTTTCACCCGCGGTCGCAAGCTCGACAAGATGGGCCAGCACTTCGCCGACACCGCGGAGCTGAACTTCGAGAACGTGCGGGTGCCCGCTGCGAACCTGCTGGGCGAGGAGGGCAAGGGGTTCTACCACCTGATGACCAACCTGCCCTCGGAGCGGCTGTCCATCGGCATCGCCGCGATCGCGGGCGCTCGCGCCACCTTCGCCGACACCCTGCAGTACGTGAAGGACCGCAAGGCTTTCGGGCAGCCGATCGGCAGCTTCCAGCACAACCGGTTCGTGCTGGCCGAGCTGGACACCGAACTGGAGATCGGCGAGCAGTACATCGACCGGTGCCTGCGTGCCGTCGTCGACGGCGAGCTGACCGCCGTACAGGCCTCGAAGGCCAAGTGGTGGTGCACCGAGTTGCACAAGCGGGTCGTCGACGCTTGCGTGCAACTGCACGGTGGCTACGGGTACATGAACGAGTACAAGGTCGCTCGCGACTACGTCGACGTCCGCATCTCCACGATCTACGGCGGCACCACCGAGATCATGAAGGAGATAATCGGCCGCGATCTCGGTCTCTGAACGCGAATTCGGCGCGCATCTCGGGACTGAACCCCGAGATGCGCGCCGAAATCGCTTGGGAGACTTAGCCGGCCGGGGCGGGCTCCGGAGCGGGCTCCGGGGCAGGCGCCGACGTCGTGGTGCTCGACGGGGACAGCGGCTTGCCGGTGTTGCTGAACGACGTCTGCGGCGTCAGCGGCTCCGGCGGCATATTCGGATCCAGCACCGTGTCGATGATGTAGATCCTGGCGTTCTCCGTCTGGATACCGCCGCAGATCACCTTGGCGGTGTCGTTGACCTTGATGTCGCCGTCCTTGCCGGAGACCTTGACCTCTTCGCCCTGCTGCGTCGGCCGCTGGCCGGCCACGTCGCTGGGGCCGAGCAGGCCGAGGAAGACGTGGTAGTAGTCCAGCTTGGTCAGCGCCGCCGGATCGGCCTTGAGCGCGTCGAGCTGCGCGGGGTCGAGCTTGGCGAACGCGTCGTTGTTCGGCGCGAGCACCACGTACGGGCCGTTCTCCAGCACCGGGACGATGTTGACCTCGGGGTTGAGTCCGCCGTTGATAGCGGACGTGAAGGTGCTGAGCGACGGGATCGCCGCCAGCGCCTGCCCGACGGGCAGCTTCGACAGGCTCTCCTTGGTGGCGCCGGTCGGGGCCAGCTCGGCGCGCAGCGGGTCGCAGTTGCCCTGCCAATCCGACAGCGGCGTCGTCGGCGCGGGCGTCGTCGTCGGCTCGGCCTGCGCCGTGATCGCCAGCGGCAGGGATACGGCCAGTGCAGCGGTGGCGACCGCCGCACCCAGGATCTTGCTGTTACGAGTGTTCACCTTCGGCTCCTCAGCTCAACGCGTCGTCAGATGTTTTCGTGGATGCGCAATGTGCATCCCCCGACGCGGCGCAGGGGAATGGTATGTCGAGTTACAGGTCGTCCGCCAAATCGCAGTGACCTGAGCCACAACCTAAGGCGCAGCTAGCGGGGCCTCCGCGGGCGCTCGACGGATGCTGACGCACAGCAGCGCCGCGACGACGCACAGCCCCGAGGCCAGGTAGAACGCCAGGTCGTAGGCGCCCTGCAGGTCGCGGATCCAGCCCGCGCCCGCGGCCGCTGCGGCGGCGCCCAGCTGGTGCGCGGCGAAGACCCAGCCGAAGACGACGGGTGCGCGTGCTCCGAAGTAGTCGCGGCACAGCACGATGGTCGGCGGCACGGTGGCCACCCAGTCCAGTCCGTAGAAGACGATGAACACCCACGTGCTTGGCTCGGCGTGCGGCGACAGCAGTGCGGGCAGCAGCATCAGCGACAGCCCGCGGCCGAGGTAGTAGACGACGAGCAGCACCTTCGGGTTCACCCGGTCGGTCAGCCAGCCGGACAGCACGGTGCCCGCGACGTCGAGCACGCCGATCGCGGCGAGCAGGCCCGCGGCGACCGTCGTCGGCATCCCGTGGTCGTTGGCGGCGGGAATGAAGTGGGTGCCGATCAGCCCGTTGGTGGTGGCGCCACAGATGGCGAAGCTCCCCGCCAGCAGCCAGAACGCCGGAACGCGGGCGCCGATGCGCAGTCCGTCGAAGGCCGCCCGGAAGCTGCCCGTGGGGATCGTGGCGGGCTCGGCGGTCGTCGCGCCGTACGCCAGCAGGCCGACGTCCTGCGGTCGGTCGCGCATGAAGACCGCCACCAGCGGCACCACGGCAAGCGCCGCCGCGGCCACGACGAGGGCCGCCCAGCGCCAGCCGTACTGCGTGGTGATCGCGGCGACGACGGGCAGGAAGATCAGCTGCCCCGTCGCGCTGGCGGCGGTCAGAATGCCGGTCACCAGGCCGCGGCGCTGCTCGAACCAGCGCGTCGACACCGTCGCCACGAAGCCCATCGAGATGGCTCCGGTGCCGGCGCCGACGAGCACGCCCCAGCACACCACCAGCTGCCAGCTGGCCGTCATCGCGAGTGACAGCGCCGAACCGGCCGCAATGAGGGTCAGCGCCACGGCCAGCACGCGGCGCACGCCGAAGCGGTCCATCAGCGCGGCGGCGAACGGCGCGGTGACGCCGAACAACGTCATGTTGACGGACATGGCGAGCCCGACGGTGCCGTGCGACCACCCGAACTCGTGGTGCAGCGGGTTCATGAAGACGCCGGGCACCGACCGGAAGGCGGCGGCGCCGAGCAGCGCCACGAAGCTGACGGCGGCAACCACCCAGGCCCAGTGCAGGCGAGGCCGACGGGAAGTCTCGAGGGTCACGCGACCACCATCGGGCCTGCGACGCCGGCACGCCAGTGGCATGAATGCCAGCATTCGTTAAAAACATGCCATCATGGACGCATGCACCGGGTCGCCGTTCTGCTGCTCGCGCCCGTCGTCGGCTTCGACGCGGCCATCGCGCCGATGCTGCTGGGGTCCGCGGAGGACGACGCCGGGGAGCGCCTCTACGACGTCGTCACCTGCGGGGTGACCCGTGAACCGATCGCGTCGACCCACGGTTTCGACATCGTTGCGGCCGCGGGGCCGGAGGCGCTCGCGACCGCCGACACCGTGATCGTGCCGGGCACCCGGTACGCCCCCGCCCGTCACGACGGTGTGCTCGATCCCGACGTCGCCGACGCGCTGGCGACCGTCCGCCCAGGGACCCGACTGGTGTCGATCTGCACCGGGGCGTTCGTGCTGGCCGCCGCGGGCCTGCTCGCGGGTCGCACCGCGGCGACGCACTGGAAGTTCGCCGACGACCTGCGACGCCTGCACCCCGGAGTCCGCGTCGACGAGAAGGTGCTGTTCGTCGACGACGGTGACGTGCTGACGTCGGCGGGGCTCGCCGCGGGAATCGACCTGTGCCTCCACATCATTCGCACCGACCACGGCTCCGGCGTCGCCAACGCCGTCGCGAAGTACTGCGTCGTCCCGCCGTGGCGCGAGGGCGGTCAGGCGCAGTTCATCGACCGCCAGGTGCCCGCACCGGACGACGCGTCCACCGCGGCGACCCGGCACTGGGCGCTGCAGCACCTCGACGAGGAGTTGACGGTCGAGCGGCTCGCGCGACACGCCAACATGAGTGCCCGCACGTTCAATCGGCGCTTCCGGGACGAGACGGGCCAGGCGCCGGGCGCGTGGATCAGGAGCCGACGCGTCGATCGCGCCAGGGAGCTGCTGGAGTCGCGCGACCTGCCCGTCGACGAGGTGGCGCGGCTGTCGGGCCTGGGCACCGGCGGCAACCTGCGACACCAGTTGCGCCGCGGCGTCGGGATGTCGCCGTCGAGTTACCGCAAGGTGTACCAGGGCACCTGATCGACGCCGGTTAGTATCCGCGGATGCCGCTCATCCGAACCGTCAACGGCCGTACCCCACAGCTTCATCAGGACTCCTGGGTGGCTGACAACGCCACGGTGTGCGGTCAGGTGACCCTCGCCGCCTACGCCAGCGTGTGGTACTCGGTGACGCTGCGCTCCGAGTTCGAACCCATCGAGATCGGCGAGGGCAGCAACATCCAGGACGGCTGCACCGTGCACGTCGACCCCGGCTTCCCCGCGCGCATCGGCGCGGGTGTCACGGTCGGGCACAACGCCGTGCTGCACGGCTGCACCGTCGAGGACGACTGCCTGATCGGGATGGGCGCCATCGTGATGAACGGCGCCGTCATCGGCACGGGTTCGCTGATCGCCGGCGGTGCGGTCGTTCCGCAGGGGGCGGTGATCCCGCCGCGCTCGCTGGTCGCCGGGGTGCCCGCCAAGGTGCGACGCGAACTGTCCGATGACGAGGTCGCCCACAACAGGCTCAACGCGCAGGCGTACGTGCACCTCACTGAAATGCACCGCGCCGCAGAGGCTTAAGTCATCGGCGGGTTGAGCTGAGCGAAGCCCTCCTGCCGGTGGTAGGGGAAGTGCGGGTAGGGCGCCTCGGTCCCGCTGACGGCGTCGAGGCGCGCCACCTGGTCGGCGTCCAGTCGCCATCCGGCGGCGCCGAGGTTGTCGGCCAGCTGTGACTCGGTGCGCGCTCCGATGATGACCGACGACACCGTCGGGCGCGTCAACAGCCAGTTCAGCGCCAGCTGCGGTACCGATCTGCCTGTCTCCGAGGCGATCTCGTCAAGGACGTCGACGATCGCGAAGAGGCGTTCGTCGTCGATCGGCGGGCCCGCGTCGGCGGTGGTGTGCAGCCTGCTGAGTTCGGGCAGCGGCGCCCCGCGACGGATTCGGCCCGTCAGCCGACCCCAGCCCAACGGGCTCCAGACGATCGCGCCGACGCCCTCGGCCGCGGCCAGCGGCATGAGATCCCACTCGTAGTCGCGCCCCGCCAACGAGTAGTAGACCTGATGTGCCACGTAGCGCGGCAGGTGCCGGGCATCCGAGCGCGCCAGCGACTTCATCAGCTGCCACCCGGCGAAGTTGGAGACGCCGAGATAACGGATCTTTCCCTGTGCGACAAGCACGTCCAGTGTCTGCAGCACTTCGTCGATCGGTGTGCCCGCGTCGTAGGCGTGCAACTGGAACAGGTCGATGCGATCGGTCTGCAGGCGCTCGAGCGCGCGCTCGACGGCGCGGATCAGCCTGCTGCGCGACGTTCCCCAGTCGTCGCGACCGGTGGGCAGCGCGGCCTTGGTCGAGATGAGCACGTCGTCGCGGCGGCCGCGCAGTGCAGCGCCGAGCACCTTCTCGGACGCCCCGTCGGAGTACACGTCGGCGGTGTCGAACAGTGTCACGCCCGCCTCGAGACACATGTCGATCAGCCGGCGCGCCGCCACGACGTCGGTGTCGCCCCAGGCGCCGAAGAAGTCGCCGACACCGCCGAACGTCGCCGCGCCGAAGCCGAGCTCGGACACCACCAGACCGGAATCACCTACTCGTCGATACTCCATGTGATGCGACAACCCACACTAACGGGAATCCATTCCCGTTAAGGTGGGCGCATGAGCTCACGGCCCGGCGGTCGCACGGCCGCGGTGCGCACCGCGGTCCTCGCAGCCGCCGTCGACCTGCTCTCCGAGTCCGGGGTGGGGGCAATCGAACTCACCGACGTCGCCGATCGCGCCGGCGTGGGCACCTCCACGGTGTATCGCCGGTGGGGGAGCAAGGCGGCGCTGATCGCGGAGTTGCTGCGCGACATGGCGGCGACCTCGCTGCCCAGGGCGGACACCGGCACGCTGCGCGGCGACCTGCGCGCCAACGCGGAACTGGTTGCGAAGACGCTGTCGGACGACCGGCAGGGCCCGTTGTTCGCGGCCCTCATCGCCGCGGCCTCCTACGACCCCGACACCGCCGAGGCGCTCGCCGAGTTCTACCGCAGCCGCATCGACGAGTGGTCGGCGTGCGTCGACGACGCGGTCCGGCGCGGCGAGGCACCCGCGGGTACCGACGCGGCGGCCGTCGTACGCGCCGTGTCGGCGCCGCTGTACTACCAGTGGCTGCTGCTGCGCACGCCGCCGACACAGGACGACGTCCGGCGCGCGATCGACGCCACGCTGGCCGCCGTCGCCGCCGGCGTGTTCACGGTGCGAGGCCGACCACATCCCGATTCCGTTTGATCGGGTCGGGGTACCTGCCTACCGTGACTCCCATGCGCATACTCGTCACCGGCGCGACCGGCTACGTCGGCTCGCGACTGGTCGCCTCGCTGCTGCGCGACGGCCACGAGGTCGTCGTCGCCAGCCGCAACGTGACCAGGCTGGCGGACTTCGGCTGGTTCGACGACGTCACGCCGGTGTACCTGGACGCCGCCGACGCCGAGTCGGTCGCGAGCGCGTTCACCGTCGCAGGCTCCGTCGACGTCGTCTACTACCTGGTGCACGGCATCGGCCAGCCCGACTTCCGCGAGGCGGACAACCGCGCGGCGCGCAACGTCGCGCTCGCGGCGAAGGAGGCCGGAGTCCGGCGCATCGTCTATCTCGGCGGGTTCGTGCCGGAGGCGGGCGAACTCTCCGAGCACCTCACCAGCCGCGCCGAGGTAGCCGAGGCGCTGACCGTCGAGGGCGGTCCCGACGTGGTGTGGCTGGGGGCCGCGATCATCATCGGTGCGGGGTCGACGTCGTTCGAGCTGCTTCGGTACGTCGGCGATCGCTTCCTGCTGATCCCGATGCCGCCCTGGGCGCACAACGGACTCGACCCGATCTCGATCAGCGACGTGCTCCACTACCTGGTCGCCGCGGCCGACGGCGAGCGCGTTCCCGCCGGGTCGTACGACATCCGCGGTCCCGAGACCACGACCTACGGCGATCTCCTGCTCAGCTACGCGCGGCTGTCGGAGAAACGGCGCACGGGCGTGCCCGTGCCCAACGTCGACATGCGCATCGTCTCGCAGGTGGCCGCGCTGTTCGTGCCGGTGCCCGGCGGCCTTGCGTCGGATCTCGTTGAATCGCTGGACTTTCCGATGACGGCGTCCAACAGGGGGCTGACCGACCTGGTGCCGGCACCGCCGGGTGGTCTGGTCGGCATCGACGAGGCGATTCAACTGTCGCTGGCGAGCAGGAAGCAGCGCCCGGTCAACCACCTCATCGACCCGCACCACCTCGCGGACACCGATCCGGACTGGGCGGGCGGCGACATCCTGCGGCTGCGCAAGCTCGCGGCGCTGGTGACGCCGACTCACGTCCATCCGGTGCTGGGCCTGCTCGGCGCCGTACCCGGTCCCGTCGCGGGATGGTGGCGCACCGGTCTGGACACGGTGCTCGCACTGGCGCCTCGGAGCGCGTCGTGACGGGTTTGGTGTCGGAGATCGGCGCGATCCTCGGCTCGCCCGCGGTGACCCACGACGAATCGCCGTCGCAGGTCAAGAAGCGCCGAATCATCGTCGTCGTGGTGCTGCTGATCGGCGCCACGCTGCTGGGGCTGTCCCTGAGTCGGACGCCCGGCAGCACGGAGTTCTACGTGCTCACCCTGGCGCTCGCGGCGGTGTGGGCGGTCGGCGCCCGGCTGTCCGGTCCGGTGCACATGGGCAGCGTCCAGTTCCGCGGTCGCACCAGACGTCCGGTGATCACGGGATCGGTGATCGGCGTGGTTCTCGGCGCCGTGTTCATCGTCGGCGGACTGGTGGCCAGGGAGATCGGTCCGGTCCGCGAGTACATCGTCGCGGTGCTGGAGTACGCCAACTACGGCACGTTGTGGCTGGTGGTTCTGATCACCGTCATCAACGGTGTCGCCGAGGAACTCTTCTTCCGCGGCGCGCTGTTCTCGGCGATCGGCAGGTTCCGCCCCGAGGTCGTGTCCACGATCATCTACGCGGTGGCGGTGTCCGCCGCGGGCAACCCGATGCTGGGCTTCGCCGGTCTGATCCTCGGCGGCGTGTGCGCCTACGAGCGCCGGATAACCGGCGGAGTGCTCGCTCCCATGCTCACTCACTTCTTCTGGGGGCTCGTCATGGTGCTCGCACTGCCGCCGATCTTCGGGGTCTAACTCAACGGGTTCTCGATCTCGTCGCGCGGCATCCGCGCCACCAGGTAGGCGACCAATCCGATCACCACCGGGACGATGCCCGCGGTCATGAAGATGACCTCCATCGACACCACCTTCGACAGCGGGCCGACGATCGCGAACGACACCGGCATGAACGCCAACGACACGAAGAAGTCCAGGCTCGACACCCGGCCCAGCATCGCCGTCGGCACCCGCCGCTGGAGCAATGTGCCCCAGATGACCATGCCCGCGCCGTCGGTCACGCCGACGACGAACGTCGCGACCGCCATCCAGCCGAACGACGACGTGGTTCCGACGACGATCAGCGGTAGCGAGCCGAGCCCCCACATGATCATCATCACCGTGAGGTAGCGGCGCGGCATCCGCGTCGACGACACCGCCAGCGCACCGAGCGCGCTGCCCACCCCGAAGAACGCCAGGATGAACCCGTACGACCTGGCACCGTCGTGGAAGCGGTCCTGCGCGATGAACGGCAGCAGCACTTCGATCGGACCGATCACGACGAGGACGAACATGCTCGCGAACAACAGGGTCGCGAGCAGCCACGGCGTGCGGACGACGAACGAGCACCCGTCGCGCAGATCCCGCAGGACGTGCGGCCGTGCCGGGACGTCCGCGACCACCGTCTCGACGCGTGCCGGGCGGGTGGCCACCAGCAGGACGAGTCCGACGGCGAACAGCACGGCCACGACGACGGCGCCGATGGACGGCATCGTCGCGCCGACGAGCACGCCCGCCACGGCCGGGCCGACCGCACGCTGGAACACCGGGCGCACGACACCCTCGACACCGTTGGCGGCGAGCAGCTGCTCGGGCGGCAGGATGCGCGGCAGGATCGCGCTGTAGGCCGGGAAGAAGAACGCCGCGGCGATGCCGAGCGTGCCCGCCGCCACCGCCATGTGCCAGATCCGCAGGGCTCCAAGCGAACTCAGTACCGCCACCGACGTCACCGCGATGACGTTCACCGTCTCGACGGCGATGATGATGCTGCGCTGGTTCAGCCGGTCAGCGGCGATGCCGCCGACCAGGACGAACCCCACCAGTCCGGCGCCGAGGCACGTGGCGACCAGCGACAGCGACGTGGGGTCGTTGTCCAGTTCGATGACCTGCAGCGCCATCACGACGGCCCACATGCCCTCGGCGAAGATCGACAGCGACACCGCGGCGATCAGCAGTCGGTACTCGCGAATCCCAAACGGTGCGAGCACGCGCCAGCCGCCGGGCTGCGCCGGCCGGGTGTCGAAATGCGTACTCACGCAGTCGATGGTCGTTCATCGAGGGTGCGCGCGTCGAACGATTTTCCGGCGGGCGGAGCCCGCGATGTCAGTCGTCGGTGAACGTCGGTGACCGGCGCTGCTGGAACGCCCTGGTGCCCTCACGGAAGTCGGTGGACTCCAACAACTGCAGCTGTCCCTCGGTCTCACGCTCGAACGCCGCCTCGAGTTCGGTGAGGGTGGCGTCGTTGATGGCCTGCTTCGTCTTGCGGAGTGCCACCGCCGGGCCGGCCGACAGCGTCGCGATAACGCCGTCGACGGCGGCGTCCAGGTCGTCAGCCGGGTACACCGCACTGATCAGCCCGACGGCCAGGGCCTCCGCGGCGGGCAGCCGTTCGGCGAGCAGCGCCATCTTCATCGCGCGGGCGCGGCCGATCGAGGCGGCCACCAGAGCCGACGCACCGCCGTCGGGCATCAGCCCGATCTTCGTGAACGCCAGCAGGAAGTAGGCCTTCTCCGAGGCGAGGACGATGTCGCAGGCCAGCGCCAGGGACACCCCGACGCCCGCCGTCGGTCCCTGGACCACCGCCACCACGGGCTTGGGCAGCGCGACGATCGACCGGACCGCCTGATTCGCGGCCGCGAGCACGTCGCCGGGCGTGCCGCTGGCTCCAGGGTTGGCGTGGTCCTCCTCGCTGATACCCGCGCCGGAGCTGAATCCGCGGCCGGCCCCGGCCAGGCGCACGACGCGCACCCGCGGGTCGACGGCGGCCCGCGCCATCGAGTCGGCGATGGTCTGCAACATCGCCGCGGTCAGTGAATTCAAGCTGTCCGGACGGTTGAGCGTCACCGAAAGCACGCCGCCGTCGAGAGACACCGTGAGATCGTCGATGCCGGTGTATGCCTCAGTGGTGGTCATGTCAGTACCTTGCGTCGGGCGAGCCGAGGCCCGCGGCGGATTCACTAAGTTATACAAGTAGGCTCTCCCTCGGCGGTCAACCGGGACGACTATCGGAGGACGTATCTCATGGCTGGACCTCTGCAGGGATTGCGTGTCGTAGAACTGGCCGGCATCGGGCCCGGGCCGCACGCGGCGATGATCCTGGGCGACCTCGGCGCCGACGTCGTCCGCGTCGAACGGCCGGGTAAGGGAGCGGGTCCGGCGACGAACCCCAGCACGGACTACCTGCTGCGCAACCGGCGTTCTATCGGCGCCGATCTGAAGAGCGACGAGGGCCGCGAGCTGGTGCTCTCCCTGGTCGCCAAGGCCGATGTGTTGATCGAGGGCTTCCGGCCCGGCGTCACCGAGCGGCTGGGCCTCGGGCCCGAGGACTGCGCGAAGGTCAACGACAAGCTGATCTACGGTCGCATGACCGGCTGGGGTCAGGACGGTCCGCGCAGCCAGCGGTCAGGCCACGACATCAACTACATCTCGCTCAACGGCGTGCTGCACGCGGTCGGCCGGGCAGGCGAGAAGCCGGTTCCGCCGCTGAACCTGGTCGGCGACTTCGGCGGCGGTTCGATGTTCCTGCTCGTCGGCATCCTGTCCGCGCTGTGGGAGCGCGAGCGTTCGGGCACCGGCCAGGTCGTCGACGCCGCGATGGTGGACGGTTCCAGCGTGCTGGCGACGATGATGTGGGCTTTCCGCGGCATGGGCATGTGGAGCGACGAGCGCGGCGTGAACATGCTCGACACCGGAGCGCCGTACTACGACACCTACGAGACGGCCGACGGCAAGTACATCTCCGTCGGCTCGATCGAGCCGCAGTTCTACGCCGAACTGCTGGAGAAGCTGGGCCTGGCCGACGACGACACGCTGCCCGACCAGAACGACATGGCCCGGTGGCCGGAGTTGCGCGCCACGTTCACGTCGGTGTTCGCGTCGCAGACCCGCGATCACTGGGCGAAGGTGTTCGCCGACAGCGACGCCTGTGTGACGCCGGTGCTGTCGTTCGCCGAAGTCGAGACCGAACCGCACATCACGGAGCGCGACACGTTCTACCGCGAGCGCGACTACCTGTATCCCGCACCCGCGCCGCGGTTCTCGCGCACCGCGCCCGCCGCGCCGAAACCCCCCGGCGTGCCGGGAGCGGACACCGAAGCCGTGTTGAAGGACTGGATTTAACACCGAAAGAAGGGAACACATCTCGTGCAGATCAAAGACGCCGTAGCAGTCGTCACCGGTGGCGCGTCGGGCCTGGGCCTGGCGACCACCAAGCGACTGCTGGACGCCGGAGCCTCCGTGGTCGTGATCGACCTCAAGGAGGGTGACGAGCTGGCCAAGCTGGGCGATCGCGTGAAGTTCGTCGCGACCGACGTGACCGACCCGGAGGGCGTCGGCAAGGCGCTCGACGTCGCGGAATCGCTTGGGCCCGTGCGCATCAACGTCAACTGCGCGGGCATCGGCAGCGCGGCCAAGACGCTGGGCAAGGACGGCCCGTTCCCGCTGGAGTGGTTCACCAAGACCATCGAGGTCAACCTCATCGGCACGTTCAACGTGCTGCGGCTGTCGGCGCAGCGCATCGCCAAGAACGAGCCCATCGGCGAGGAGCGCGGCGTCATCATCAACACCGCCTCGGTCGCGGCGTTCGAAGGTCAGATCGGCCAGGCCGCGTACTCGGCGTCCAAGGGCGGCGTCGTCGGCATGACCCTGCCGATCGCGCGCGACCTGTCGCGTGAGCTGATCCGCGTCTGCACCATCGCACCGGGCCTGTTCAAGACCCCGCTGCTGGGCTCGCTGCCCGAGGAGGCGCAGAAGTCGTTGGGTCAGCAGGTGCCGCACCCCGCGCGCCTGGGCGATCCCGACGAGTACGGCGCGCTGGCGGTGCACATCGTGGAGAACCCGATGCTCAACGGCGAGACGATCCGCCTGGACGGCGCGATCCGGATGGCCCCGAGGTAGCCGCATGGGCATCACGACGAAGTTCACCGAGGTCTTCGGGGTCGAGCACCCCGTCGCACAGGGTGGCATGCAGTGGGTCGGCCGCGCGGAACTCGTTGCGGCCGTGGCGAACGCGGGCGGGCTCGGGTTCATCACCGCGCTGACGCAGCCCACGCCCGCGGATCTGAGCCGGGAGATCCAGAAGACGCGCGATCTGACCGACAAGCCGTTCGGCGTCAACCTGACGATCCTGCCGTCGATCAACCCGCCGCCGTACGACGAGTACCGCCAGGTCATCGTCGACGAAGGCGTCAAGATCGTCGAGACAGCGGGCTCCAACCCGGCTCCGCACCTGCCGATGTTCCACGACAACGGCATCAAGGTGCTGCACAAGTGCACCTCGGTCCGCCACGCGGTCAAGGCGCAGAGCCTCGGTGTCGACGGCATCAGCATCGACGGCTTCGAGTGCGCGGGTCACCCCGGCGAGGACGACATCCCCGGCCTGGTGCTGATCCCGGCGGCGGCCAAGCAGATCGAGATCCCGATGATCGCCTCCGGGGGATTCGGCGACGCCCGTGGTCTGGTGGCGGCCCTGGCACTGGGTGCCGACGGCATCAACATGGGCACGCGCTTCATGGCGACCGCCGAATCGTGCATCCACCAGAACGTCAAGGAGGCGATCGTCGCCGGTGACGAGCGGGGGACCGAGTTGATCTTCCGCACGCTGCACAACACGGCGCGGGTGGCGAGCAACACGGTGTCGCGCGAGGTGGTCGAGATCCTGAAGCGGGGTGGTCAGTTCGAGGACGTCAAGGATCTGGTCGCCGGTGTGCGCGGGCGCAAGGTGTTCGACGACGGCGACCTCGACGCCGGCATCTGGACCGTCGGCACGGTCATGGGTCTGATCGACGACATCCCGACCTGCCACGAGCTCATCAGCCGCATCGTGTCCGGGGCCGAGGAGATCATCGCCGACCGACTCGGCGGCATGATCAAGACTCGAGCCTCGGTCTAGCTAACTGCCGTAAGACGCCAAGAAGCCGTCGACGCACTGCGTCGGCGGCTTCTTGCTCTAGTCTCCCGCTCAGACAGCGGCGGCGAGGTCTGGGAACTGCTCGGTGGTGTCACCTTCGACGAGGTAATCCCCGTGGTAAAGGGCCTCGAAATCAACTTTGATGACATCTGCATTGGTGTCGTCGATCCACATGTACTGGACAGTAACCTTCACGATTAAGGAATCTTTGAGTCACGATTCTGAAAACCGTGGCAATTCTTACCCACGGGTAGGTTGCTAACCCGCCGGGTTCGTGAGGTGCAGCGGGTTCGTGCCGTTCAGCAAGATCCACGTGGCAACCGCCGCGGCGACGGCGACGATGAACAGGAAGACGCTGACAAGGCCGGGCCAGCGGTGCCGACCGAAGAACTTCGCGTCCAGCGAGTAGGCGCCCGCACCCGCGAAGAGCAGGGTCAATGCGCCGAACGCCGTGAGGAACGGCACGTTGAAGGGCTCCGACCAGAACGCCGCGCCGGACACGTTCACCAACCAGGCGTCGATCATCGCGGCCACGATCGCGCAGGCGGCGAGCGGCGTCAGCAAACCAAGCAGAAGCAGCACGCCGCCGGCGGTCTCGGCGATGGTGACCATCGCCGCGGCGAAGGTCGCCATCCGCCATCCGCCCTGCTCCATGAAGTCGACGGTGGTGGTGAAGTCGAGAGCCTTGATGAGGCCGGCCTGGATCATCGTCGCGCCGACGGCGAAGCGGAGCAGCAGTAGGCCGAGGTCGGTCAGCGCGTACGGGTTCCTAGGCGTGTCGATGACCGGCGCGCTGGACGTGTCGTAAGAAGCCATGGGTTCAACCCTAAGCCGCTGTGAGATCGCTTGGAGAGTTCGCGAATGTGAACATTCCGTCGCCGCGTGCCGTGATACCCAGAACCGGACGCGTTGACGCCGCTGAGTTATCGCTGATAACTTACCGTCGATACTCTGCTGGAGGAGGGTCGCTGTGCTGCACCGAATCGCGCTGCTGGCGATCGCCGCGCCGCGCCGGATTCTCGTCGTCGCGGCCCTGGTCATGGTCGCCGCCGCGGTCTTCGGGATCCCGGTCGCGAAGAGCCTGTCGGCGGGCGGTTTCCAGGACCCGTCGTCGGAGTCCGCGCAGGCGACGGCGCTGCTGACCGAGAAGTTCAGGCAGGGCGACATGCAGATGCTCGTCACGATCACCGACCCCGACGGCGGCGTGCGCGGCGCACCGGCCAGGGACATCGCCACCGAGATCGTCGACCACCTCGCGAAGTCGCCGCACGTCGCCGACGTGACCTCCGCCTGGACCGTGCCGCCGCAGGCGGCGGCCCAACTGACCAGCAGGGACGGCAAGACCGGCCTCATCGTCGCGGGCATCACCGGCGGCGAGAACGACGCCCAGAAGTACGCGCAGGCATTGATCGACGACTTGGGCGGCTCGGTCTACGACCGCGCCGGAATCACCGTGCGGGCGGGCGGTTCGGCGATGGTCTACTCGCAGATCAACGCCCAGACGGAGCGGGATCTGCTGCTGATGGAGGCCATCGCGATTCCGCTGAGCTTCCTGGTCCTGGTGTGGGTCTTCGGCGGCCTGGTCGCCGCCGCGCTGCCGATGATCGTCGGCGGCTTCGCGATCGTCGGGTCGATGTCGGTGCTGCGCCTGATCACGTTCACCACCGACGTGTCGATCTTCGCGCTCAACCTCTCGACGGCGCTGGGCCTCGCGCTGGCGATCGACTACACGCTGCTGATCATCAGCCGCTACCGCGACGAACTCGCCGACGGCAGATCCCGCGAGCAGGCGCTGATCCGGACGATGTCGACCGCGGGCCGGACCGTGTTGTTCTCGGCGACGACTGTCGCGCTGTCGATGGCCGCGATGCTGCTGTTCCCGATGTACTTCCTGAAGTCCTTCGCGTACGCGGGCGTGGCGACGGTCGCGTTCGGCGCCGCGGCGGCGGTGATCGTCACGCCGGCGGCCATCTGGTTCCTCGGCGATCGGCTCGATGCGCTGACCATCCGCGGGTTGTTCCGCAAGTCGATCGATACCTCTCCCAAGCCGGTGGAGCGTCAGTTCTGGTACCGCTCAACCAGATTCGTCATGCGCCGCGCCGTGCCGATCGGCCTGGCGGTGGTCGTGCTGCTGCTCGCGCTCGGCGCCCCCTTCCTCAACGTGACGTGGGGCTTCCCCGACGACCGGGTGCTGCCCACGTCCGCGTCGGCGCATCAGGTCGGCGACCAGCTGCGCAACGACTTCGCCGACGACTCGTCCACCGCGGTCAACGTCGTCGTGCCGGATGCGACCGGGATCGACACCGCCGACTACGAGCGCTACTCGGTCGAACTGTCGCGGGTGCCCGACGTGACGTCGGTGACCGGGCCGGCGGGCACCTTCGTCGCAGGCAGGCAGGTCGCCCCGCCGCCCCCGCAGGGTTACGTCGCGGACGGCAGCGCTTTCCTCGCGGTCGGCAGCGACGCCCCGCTGTTCTCCGAGGCGTCGGAGGATCAACTCGACCGAGTGCACGCCATCGCGGGGCCGGGGGATCGCGACGTCCAGGTCGCGGGTATCGCCCAGATCAACCGCGACAGCGTCCAGGCCATCACCGAGCGGCTGCCGTGGGTGCTGGGGCTGATCGCCGTCATCACGTTCGGGCTGCTGTTCCTGCTGACCGGCAGCGTCACGCTCCCGCTGAAAGCCCTCGTGCTGAACGTGCTGTCGCTGACGGCGGCGTTCGGCGCACTGGTGTGGATCTTCCAGGAGGGGCACCTCGGGGCGTTCGGCACCACGGCGACCGGAACGTTGGTGGCCAACATGCCGGTGCTGTTGTTCTGCATCGCGTTCGGCCTGTCGATGGATTACGAGGTGTTCCTGGTCGCCAGGATCCGCGAGTTCTGGCTGGAGCTGAAGGCCGAAGCGGGTCCGATGACGCGTGCGCAGGCCAGGGTCGTGAACGACGAGGCCGTCGCCCTCGGCCTGGCCAGGACCGGTCGTGTCATCACGGCGGCCGCGATCGTCATGTCCATCTCGTTCGCCGCACTGATCGCCGCCGAGGTGTCGTTCATGCGGATGTTCGGCGTCGGACTCACGCTGGCGGTGCTCGTCGACGCGACCCTGGTGCGGATGATGCTGGTGCCGTCGTTCATGCACGTCATGGGCGGCTGGAACTGGTGGGCCCCGAAGCCGTTGGCGCGGCTGCACGACCGGATCGGCATCAGCGAGGCCGGCCCCCTCGACGACGGCATCGTCAGTCCGAAGCCCGACCGGTCGATGGTCGGCACAGAGGTGGAGACTCGATAGCGTGTCGGTCCAGCCCCTCAGACGTCGGCGGGCCCCCCGCGGCTCGGGTGATCGGCTGCGCGACGAGATCCTGGACGCCACCACCGATCTACTGCTCGAAACCGGACACGAGAAGGCGGTGTCCATCCGGTCGGTCGCGCAGCGCGTCGGTGTCACGCCGCCGTCGATCTACCTGCACTTCGCCGACAAGGAAGCGCTGCTCGACGCGGTCTGCGCCCGCTACTTCGAGCGTCTCGACGAGGTGATGCGCACCGCCGCCGACGATCAGCCGACCACCGTGGACCGGCTGTGGGCCCAAGGCATGGCGTACGTGCGGTTCGCCCTGCAGACCCCCGAGCTGTACCGGATCGCGACCATGGGGGAGCCGCGGCCCGGCAGCGACGTCGATGTCGCTCTGAACAGCTCGGCGTTCGTGCATCTGACCGACACCGTCCGGGCGCTGATCGCCGAGGGCGTCTATCCCGACGGCGACGTCACTGAGATGGCGTTGGAGCTGATGGCGGTGGCGCACGGCGTCGCGGCGCTGTTGATCTCGCGCCCCTACTTCCCTTTCGGCGACCACGAGGAGTTCGCCGACCGGGTGTTGCGGGCCGTGTGCGCGGGCCGAATCACCATGGGGGCGTTGGGGTTCGACACCAGACCGTCCGACGCAGTTGCACGGCTGAAGGGAACGCTCAATGGGTGAGGTCGACAACCCGTTCTTCGCGCGGCTGTGGACGCGCATGTCGAAGCGCGAGCCGGAGTCGGTCCGGGTGCTGCGGCGCGAGAACCTGGCGGGCCTGACCGGTCGCGTGCTCGAGGTCGGCGCGGGCACCGGAACCAACTTCGAGTTCTACCCGGACACCGTCGACGAGGTCGTCGCGGTCGAACCCGAGCGCAGGCTCGCCGACATCGCGAAGCAGGCCGCCGAGCGCGCCGCGGTCCGCGTGACCGTCACGACCGAGACCGTCGAGGACTACGCGTCCGACGAGCGGTTCGACGCCGTCGTGTGTTCGCTGGTGCTGTGCTCGGTCGGCGATCCGGACGAGGTGCTGCGGCAGCTGTTCAGCAGACTGCGCCCCGGTGGCGAACTGCGCTACCTCGAGCACGTCGCGAGCACCGGTGCGCGCGCCGGACTGCAGAAGGTCGTCGACGCCACGGTGTGGCCGCGGCTACTGGGCAACTGCCACACCCACCGGCACACCGAGCGGTCGATCAGCGCAGCGGGTTTCGTGGTCGACGACGCGCGGCGCGCGTGGATGTTCCCGAAGTGGGTGCCGATGCCGGTCGGCGAAACCGCGATCGGCCGCGCTCGCAGGCCCTAATCTCGGCGTTCATCCCCGCAAACGTGATCTTGACGGCACCCTGGTATTGACGCTTCCGTCAATCAGGGAGGTGGGATGGATCGAGTGTTGCGCCCCGCACTGTTGTTCGTGGCGTTTCCGCTGCTCTATGCGCTGTCCATCGTCGCCGGTCGGGCCTCCCGATTAGGCGGAGGCGAAGTGGCACTGGTGTGGCCGGCGGCAGCGGTGGCGATCATCTGGATACTGGAGGCGCAGCGCCGCGGGCCACGTGAGTGCGTCGTCCACCTCGTGCTTCTGGGCGTGTTGACCTTCGCGGTGAACATCGCCACCGGGGCCTCGGTGTCGCTCGCCGCCTGGTTCGTACTGGTCAACGTGGCCCTGGCCGTGGTGACGGTGGGGATCTTGACGCATCGGCGAGACAGGGCCGTCCTCCGCGACCCCGCCGACATGGCGCGCCTCATCGCGGCCATCGCCGCCGGAACCTGTTGCGCGGCCCTTCTGGCGACGGTGTTCCTGGTGCTGACCGCGGATCAACCGGTCTGGAAGACGTTCGGTCTCTTCGCAGTGCGCAACGGGGCCTCCGCGCTCCTCGCAGTGTCCATCTGGCTGCGACTTCAGGACGTCGCCTGGCGGCGGCCGCGTATGTCGGCGGCGCGTGCGGTGGAGGCGCTGCTGGCGGGGGGTGCCGTCGCGGCGATCTTCGTCGGGGTCTTCTGGCTGAACAACGGCGCCCCGATGGCCTTCCTCGCCCTGGTGCCCGCGATGGGGCTGGCACTGCGGTACAGCACGACGGCGAACTCGGTCTTCCTCCTGGCGGCGGGGACCTGGATCATCTTCGCCGCCCTCGCGAACAGGGGCGCCTTCATCGTCCTCGACATCGAGGCGCGTGCACTGCTGGCGCAATCACTGGTCTGCAGCCTGACGGTCGTCGTCCTGACGTTGTCCCTCTACCGCGATTCCCGCGTGCGGCTCATCTCGGAACTCGAGCAGGCACGTGATCAAGCGGATCGCAGTTCCGAACTGATGGGCGCGGTGCTCGACAGCATTCACGACAGCGTCGTCGTCGTCGATCCGGCCGGAGCGGTCGTCGTGCAGAACGCCCGTGCGGCGAACTCGGGCCTCGTCGATGACGTCGTCGCGATCGCGCCGGGGTCGTCGCGTCCCGTTCCGCACGACGTCGTCATCACCGCAGACGACGCCAGGGTCATCGAGCTGACGACCGCCCCCCTCGCGCCGGCGTCCTTTTTCAAGGTCATGGCCTTCCGGGATGTCACCGAGCAACGCACCAACGCACGGTCGCTGCGCGAGGCACGCGACCTGTTCTCCGGAGTCCTGCAGGCGGTCTCCGAGCAGGCGATCATCGGTACCGACCCCTCCGGACGCATCACCGTGTTCAACAACGGCGCGGAGCGACTCCTCGGATGGTCGTCCGAGGAGATGCTCGGCCGCACGCCATTGGACTTCCACCTCGACACCGAGGTCTGCGCGAGGGCGGCCGACATGGGCATCCCCGCCGGGTTCGAAGTGTTCGTGCACAACGTCACGGCCGACGTCGCCGAAGTGCGCGAATGGACGTACGTCCGACGCGACGGCGCTCACGTCGCCGTCAGCCTGGCGGTGTCACGGATGACGGCTGAGGACGGCAGCTGTGCGGGATACATCGGGGTGGCCACCGACATCACCGAACAGAAGGCGGCCAAGCACGCTCTCGCCGAGAGCGAAGAGCGCTTTCGGCTGGCCTTCGACACCGCTCCCATGGGCATGTTCATGTTCGAGGTGACGGCGCCCCGCACCGGATGCGTAACGCGATGCAATCAGGCGATGGCGGACATCCTCGGCGGCTCGACGGCGCAGGTCCTCGAGATGACCGCGAGCGGGCTCGGTTTGGAACGCCTCCTCTCATTGGGGGTGGGCGAGGCATTCGACGCGGAGATGTCGTTTCGACGCGCAGACGGCGGAACGGTGTGGGGTGCGGTCTCGTCCTCGGTGGTGGCCCCCCGAGGACGCGATCCCTACGGGATATGTCTGGTCGCGGACATCACCGGCCGCAAGCTCGTCGAGGACGAACTGCACCGCATGGCGCTGCACGACCCGTTGACCGGCCTGGCCAATCGCGCACTGCTCGTGGACCGAATCGAGCACGCGCTGGCCGGCGCGGGACACGAGAATCCCGCCGGGGTCGGCCTGATCTTCCTCGACCTCGACGGGTTCAAGACGGTGAACGACACCTGGGGCCATGCGCAGGGTGATGAGGTCCTCAAAGTCGTGGCGCAACGGATCATGGGCTCGATTCGGTCGGGAGACACCGCAGCCCGGCTGGGTGGGGACGAATTCGCGGTGCTCTGTCCCGACGTCGCCGGCGTCGTCCAACTGGAGAGGGTGGCCAAGAGGATCCTTGCCGAACTCCGTCGGCCCGTCGGACTGGCCGACGGGGGAACCTACGACCAACTCTCGGGCAGCGTCGGCGTGGTGACCGCGAACAGGGCGTCCACGGCGGGAAGCCTCCTCCAGCGTGCCGACACGTTGATGTACCAGGCGAAACGAAATGGCAAGGACTGCATCACCATTGACGAATCACCCGCGGAGGCGGACAGCTTCTGCGCGGTGGGGCTAATCCCCGAGTTGGCGAGGGCCGTCGAGCGCGCCGAGTTCATCGTCCACGTGCAGCCGATCGTGGATCTCCGAACCGGCGACTGCGTCGCAGTGGAAGCGCTCGTGCGTTGGCGCCATCCGGAACGGGGGGTGCTCACCCCCGACGACTTCCTGGCCGTCGCCGAATCCTCGCACTACATGTCCGCCATCGGACGGCAGGTGCTCAACGAAGCGTGTCGACAAACGCGACAGTGGACCGGCCTGATGGCCGACGCCGCCGTTCACGTCAACGTCTCGGGCAGACAACTGGAACTGGGCGATTTCCGCGCTGACGTCCTCAACGCGCTCGCGAGGACCGGGCTACGCCCCGACCGGCTGGTCCTCGAGCTGACCGAGACACACGCAGGGCGAGTGGCGGAGTCCGCGAAGGCCGATTTGGAGCGACTGCGTCAGATCGGCGTGCGCGTCGCCATCGACGACGTCGGCACCGGCTTCAGCGGCCTCGCCAAGATCGTGGACCTCCCCGTGGACATCCTCAAGATCGACAAGCAGTTCGTTCACGGGCTGGGTCGTGACCCGCGGTGCGAGGCGATCACCAAGGCGGTGCTGAGCTTGGGCTCGAGTTTGGATATGACCGTCATCGCCGAGGGGATCGAATCGCGTTCACAATGCGAACTACTCACCGAGTGGGGGTGTGCGCTGGGGCAGGGTTACCTGTTCGGGCATCCCGTGGCCGCAACCGAGGCGATGACCGCGAACGGCTGTGCGCACCACCCCTAGCCGAGCAGCGCCGGCAGCCGCTGGAGCAGCTCCGGCAGCGCGGTGGCCGCCGTTTCGCGCAGCGAGAGCGTCACGCTGCCCGACAGCGGCGTCGGCTCGGGGTTGACCTCGATGACGGGGATGCCGGATTGGATCGCCAGTTCGGGCAGGCTGGCCGCCGGGTAGACGACGGCGGACGTGCCGACGACGATCGCGACGTCGGAGGCCACCACCGCCGCCACTGAGCGGTCCCACGCCACGGCGGGCAGTTGCTCACCGAACCAGACCACGTCGGGCCGCACCAGGCCGCCGCACGCGCACACCGGCGGCTCGACGGTCTCGACCGGCTCCGGCATCTCGGGCATCGGGCCCTCGTAGGTGGATTGGCAACGGTCGCAACGGAAGTGGAAGAGGCTGCCGTGCAGGTGGTGGACCTGCGTACTGCCTGCCCGCTCGTGTAGGTCGTCGACGTTCTGGGTGACGACCTGGACGTCGGCGTAGTCCTGCCAGGCGGCGACGGCCCTGTGCCCGTCGTTCGGCTGGACCGCCTTCATCATGTAGTGCCGCCACAGGTACCAGGCCCACACCCGCTCGGGGTGGCGCCGCCAGCCGTCCGAACTGGAGATCTCGTAGGGGTCGGTGGTGGCCCACAACCCGGTCTCGACATCGCGGAAGGTGGGGACACCGCTCTCGGCTGACATCCCCGCGCCGCTGAGCACTGTCACTAGCACGCCACCAAACTAGCCGGTTTTTGTGATACTAGGCACGTGGCCAATCTGGGGGATTGGGTCCGGGTGGATTCGGAGGCGGCACGTCCGCTCTTCGATCAGCTTCGGACTCAGATAATCGGGGGAATCAGAGACGGCAGGCTTTCACCGGGCACGCGTTTGCCAACGGTGCGCGAGCTTGCCGCCGAATTGAAGATGGCGGTGAACACCGTCGCGCGCGCGTATCGCGAGCTCGAGGGTGCCGGCGTCGTCGAAACGCGGGGGAGGTTCGGCACTTTCGTCGCACGAGCCGATCCGGCGGACGCCGCGATGGCGGCGGCCGCGCACGCCTACGCGGAGGCGGCGCACTCGCTCGGTGTCGAGCGAGCCGCGGCGCTGCGCTACGTGGAGGCGGCGTTCGGTTAGCTGGCTGACGAGCTAGCCGAATTCCAGCAGCGTCACGGTGGGGCGCACGGGGTCGAACAGCGAGAGACGCTGCACGGCCCAGCCGATGGTGTTCCACAGCCGTCCTCTGCCCTCGGGCATCGGGATGTCGTGGACACCGCGGACGCCGGGCACGGTGTTCACGAGGTCGGCGGCCTGTGCCGGCGACATGCTGAACGGCATCGGCGGCACCCGGTAGCGCTTGGATGTGCGGACGCCGCGGCTGATCAGTTTGGCGAACCACGCGGGCGGCAGGTCGAACATCATCCGGCCGCCGGGGAAGCGCTGCGCGCATGCGGCGATGAGGCCGAGCGCCTCCTCGGGTTGCAGGTACATCAGCAGCCCCTCGGCCGTGATGAACACGCCGTTGCTGTCGTCGACGAGATCCATCCAGCTGTAGTCGAGCGCCGACTGGGCGCACATCGACACCCGCTCGTCGGGCGGCAGCAGCTGCTCCCGCAGCGCGATCATCTGTGGCAGATCGACTGACAGCCAACGGAATCGGTGCCCGACACCCGAGTTGTCCAGACGGTGGAAGCTGGTCTGCAGGCCCTCGGCCAGCGCGACGACGGTCGCCGCCGGGTGGTCGACGAGGTAGCGACGGGTCTCACGGTCGAAGGCCAACGCGCGCACCGCCATGTCCTGCCGCTTGGTGAAGCCGAACTTCGAGAAGTCGTAGTCGATGGCGTCGACCATGGTGACGGCCATCGGGTCGAGGATGATGCCGTCGGTTCTGCGCGCCTCGCTAGCGCGTACCGCGAGCGTCATCAACGCCGTCTCGGGCACGCCCGACAGCACCGGATCGATCTTCTTGGCGGAGGGGGAGCTCATCCGTCCGACGGTACCGAAGCGCGGATACGCCCAGTTCAGCGCAGTATCTTCTCGACCGTGCGCAGGTTGCGCGTCGTGGTCGACGACTTGTAGCGCCTCGTGCCCATCGTCCTGCCGATCGCGCTGCCGAGCGTGCTGTTCTTCGGCACCTGCCAGTAGACGACCCCCTCGCCGCGCTCGATCCGCTCGCCCTCGCCGGGTTCCAAGTCGGCGAGTTCGTCGAGGACGTCCGGGTCCGAGACGAACGTGACGTACGACTGGACACCGTCGACGTCACGCTCGAAGGGGAACGCCTGTGAAATGGCGGCGATCGCGTCGATCGGGTAGGCGAGCACCCACGCGTCGTAGCCGAACGTGTCGCGCAGTGCCTTCTCCGCCTTCTTCCGCACCTCGGCCACCCCGGAGCGGCTCGTCAGCAGCACGTTGCCGCTGGCGAGGATGGTCGTGACGTCGGTGAAGCCGGCGTCGGTGAACGCCTCGGCCACCGCGGCCATCTTGAGGTTGATCCCGCCGACGTTCACGCCGCGCAGCAGCGCGGCGTACCGCGTCATCGGAACTCCGCATCGAACACGGTCACATCGCCACTGTAGGGCGGCGGCAGTCGTACGCTCGTTGTTATGACCCGGCGGGTGCTGGACGACAAGCTGTTGGCCTTGATCAGTGGCAACACGTTGGGGGTGCTCGTCACCGTCAAACGCGACGGCAGGCCGCAGCTGTCGAATGTGGTGTATCACTTCGATTCTCGCGCCGTGGCGATCGAGGTGTCGGTGACCGAGCCGCGGGCCAAAACCCGCAACCTGCGTCGCGATCCGCGAGCCTCGCTCTACGTCCGGTCGGACGACGGGTGGGCGTACGCCGTGGCCGAGGGGGACGCCATCCTGACCCCGCCCGCGGCGGCCCCGCACGACGACACCGTCGAGGCGTTGGTCGCGCTGTACCGCAACATCAGCGGTGAGCACTCCGACTGGGACGACTACCGCAGGGCGATGGTCGACGATCGCCGGGTGCTGCTGACGCTGCCCATCAACCATCTGTACGGGCTGCCCCCCGGCGTGCGCTGAAACATCCGCGACACGAAGCTCCGCCGCAGGCTACGGTTAGCGCCATGGCCACCGACGAGCGCTCGCGCGAGGAGCATTCAGCCGAAGAACCCGAGGACGAGCAGAAGCGCAAGTTCCGCGAGGCGCTGGAACGCAAGAAGGCCAATGCCGGCGGCGGCTCCGAGCACAAGGACGGCGGACGCAAGCACGGACCGCGCTCAACGGGTCCTGCAGAGGCTCACCGGGAGTTCCGTCGTAAGAGCGGCTGACGCCAGCGCCCTAGCTGCGACCAGTCCGGTCAGCAGGACGGCGACGCACCACAGGCCCTGATCCTTCAGGCCCCACGCGCACGACGCCAGCGTCGCCGCGCCCGCGATGCACAGCAGCGCGCCGACCGCTGCGCTGCGCAGACCGGGCCGCGGCACGAACCCGCCGTCCCACAGCGGCAGCGGGTTGTTCTCCAACGGCCGCAGCGCGATGAAGGTCACCGACATGGCGACCGTCATGATCGCCAGCTGCACGATGCTGAGCAGCACCAGGTGCGGCTGGCCCGGGTAGCGCGGCAGACCCAGGTAGTCGAACGCCAGGTGCATGCCCAGCAGGAGCGGCATGTGCCACAGGTACAGCGTCATGGCGCCCGAGTTGCCGATGACGGCCAGCCGCCACACCGCCGGCCGCGCCGCCCACCGGGTGATCGCCGGTGCGGCGGCAATCGCGAACGCGCACAACATGATCGCGTGCCCGGCGAGCAGCAGGGACGGCGGCGTCATGTTGCGCACGCCGTCGGCGTCGATGCCGACGAGGCTCAGCTGGTACGGGCCGAACCAGTGCAGCGCGACGTTGACGACGAACATCGCGCAGCCCAGCGCGAGCGCCGGCCGCGGCCGCAGCAGCCCGCGCCGGTAGGCCACCCCGAGCATGCCGGGGATGAGCCAGGCGGTGAAGTTCACCCACGCCAGACCGGACCAGCCGGGCGCGTCGATGCGCACCACGTCGACGACGGCGATCACCCCGTACGTCGCGGCGACCGCGGTCACCAGTCGCGCCGTGGTGGTGATGCGCGTCAGCAGTGGAACCGCGGCGAGCACCAGCACGTAGGCGCCGAGGAACCAGAGCAGCTGGATGCTGATGCCCGCGACCGGTTCGTAGACGTGAATCGGCAGCAGGTGGGACAGCACGGCCAACGCCGCGGCCCAGAAGGCGAGGTAGTAGAACACCGGCCGGTAGAGCCGCGTGCAGCGCTTGAGCAGCCAGCCGCCCCAGCTGGAGCCGGGGTGGTAGGAGTTCACCGACGCGGCCACGCCCGCGAAGAAGAACAGCGGCATGATCTGGAACACCCACGTCAGCGCCTGGAAGATCCACGACGTGGTCAGCAGGTTGCCCCAGTGGAAGACGTCGTCGGTGATGACACTGGTCGCCATGATCGTGTGGCCGGCCACCACACCGACGAGCGCGGCGATGCGAATGACGTCGATGGCCCTGTCCCGGTCGGCCGGGGTGCTCGCGTCGATGTCGGCTGCGGAGGGGAAGAGCCGTGAATTCGTCATGTGCTGAACCTAAGCGGGGACGGCCTAGGTAGTTCTGCTCAAGTTCCGGCTCCGCGATTCCGTCCAGACGATCAGAGCCAGGCACAGCGAGACCAGCACGGCGGCTGCAACCGCGAATGCCACGCCCGCCTCGCGCAGCCCCCAGATCTGGGCCGCGAAGCCGTCGCCGATCACGGGCAGCGAGATGCCCACGTAGGCGACGACGAAGTAGGTCGAACTGACTTCGGCGAGGCGCTGCTGCGGGGTGCGTTCGGCGATGGCGGCGAGACCGCGGCCGAAGCTGATGCCCTGGCCGACACCGGCGATCACCCCGGCGGCGATCAGCGCGGGCAGCGACGCGACCCACAGCGCCGCGGCGAGCACCGCCAGCCCGACGATCAAGACCGCGCTGCCGACGGCGACGGCGAGCCGGGGCGGGATCCATACCGCGAACAGCTGGGTCACAGCGGACGCGCCGAAGATCGTCGTCACCATGAAGCCGCCGAGGAAGTGGTTCGGGATGCCGATCTCGAGCGCGACGAACGTCGGCACGACGGCGTTGAACAGGCCCATCACCGCGAAGCCGCAGAACGCCGCAATGGCTGCCGGTACGAAGACCGCGCGCGCTTCCCGCGGCACCGCTAAGCGCTGAAACCCGATGCGACCCTGTCGCTTCGAGGTCTCCGGCACCACGGCGACGGCAACGGCGGCCAGTGTCAGCAGGGCCAGGTGCAGGACGAACGAAAGGTGAAGCGGCGACGGGGCGTACTGCACCAATGCGCCGGCGATGAACGGGCCGAGTCCCAGCCCGCCGATGTTGGCCATCGACGCCACCGCGGCGGCGCGGCTCTTCCACTCCTCCGGTGCGGCTTCGATGACCGCCGCCGTCGCGGTTCCGGTGAAGAGACCCGCCGACAGCCCGGACAGCACCCGGCCGATCAGCAGCACGCCGACGGAGTCGGCCACCAGGAACACGATCCCGCTGAGCACCGCGAACCCGATGCCCGCGAACAGCACGGGCCGTCTACCGACGGCGTCGGACCAACTGCCGAACACCAGAAGCGCCGCCAGCACGCCGGCCGCGTAGGTCGCGAACACCACGGACGTGGTCAGCACCGCGAAGTGCAGGCGCTCCGCGTACAGCGCGTACATCGGACTCGGCATGGTGGTGCCGATCATCACCGCGGCGAAGGCGTAGGCCAGCAGCGGAAAGGCGAATCGTCCGGTGGTCGGGCGGGCTGTCACCTCTCGAGTCTTGAGCACGTGCAGTGCCAACGCCGAATCGGCGTTGCCGCTTCCCTGTTACTGAACCGGGCAGGGCCGATGACTCCCTGAGCGGCCGGCTCCGGGTTCAGGTTGTACGCGAGCGTCCTAAACTGGGCGAATGGCGAAGTTGCAGCTGGTTCAGGATCCCGCCGCCGACGCTCTGCTGGAGTCGAATCCGCTGGCGTTGCTCATCGGCATGCTGCTCGATCAGCAGATCCCCATGGAGGTGGCCTTCGCCGGACCGAAGAAGCTCGCCGATCGGCTGGGTGGGCTGGACGCGCACCAGATCGCCGACTACGACCCCGAGGCGTTCATCGCGTTGTGCTCGGAACGCCCCGCGGTGCATCGCTTCCCGGGCTCGATGGGTAAGCGCGTGCAGACGCTGGCTCAGACGCTCGTCGACGAATACGGCGGTGACGCGGCGGCGGTGTGGACGGCGGTCGACCCCGACGGCGCCGAGGTGCTCAGGCGGATGAAGGCCCTGCCCGGTTTCGGCGACCAGAAGGCGAGGATCTTCGTCGCGCTGCTGGGCAAGCAGTACGGCGTCACGCCGAAGGGCTGGCGCGAGGCCGCAGGGGACTACGGCAAGGCCGGGGTCCACATGTCGGTGGCCGACGTCGTCGACGGCGGCTCGCTGGACAAGGTGCGGTCCTACAAGAAGCAGGCCAAGGCGGCGGCGAAGGCGAAGCCCTAGATTCGGCGGGCAGGAGCGGAGCGACCGGGGGATCTAGAACGCTGCGCCATCGAATCGTTCGCGGGTCACCATGTCCCGCAACGGTTTCCGCTTGAGCTTGCTGACCTGGTGCACGGGCTTTCCGAGCGGCACGACCGCGGCGACGGCGAACCGGTCGGGGACGCCGAGCAGCGCGCGGACGGCCGACTCCTCGGGCACCACCATCGTGGTCAGCACGCCGCCGAAACCCTCGTTGCGCGCGGCCAGCAGGACGTTCCAGACGAACGGGTAGATCGACGCGCCGCTCACGACGCCGACCCGTTCGAGATCCTGGTCGAAGGCGGCGGCGACGCCGAGGTCGAGGCAGACCACCAGCACGACGTCCGCGCTCAGCAGCGCCGACGTCATGGGGCTGCCGTCGACGGCGGCGATCGTCGCCGCGTCGACCCCGGCGGGCGCCAGCGGATTCCACGGCGCCTCGCCGTTGGCGACCTGCGCGAGGTAGCGCCGCGCGCCGGGGAGCGTCAGGTCCGCGAGGGCCTCGCGGGTCCCGATGTCGCGGATGGCGATGACCCGCACCCCCTGCCGGTTGCCACCGCTGGGCGCGAAACGAGCGTTGTCCAGAATCCGATCGAGTACCTCGTCGGGCAGCGGTTCACCCGTGAACTGCCGTACCGCACCCGTTGTCCGCATCACGTCGTAGAGCTCCGTAGGCACCATCGTGCGCGTATGGGATCGTTGTCACCATGGCGAAGACACATCTGAACTGCCCCTGCGGTGAGGCGATCACCGGCACCGACGAGGACGATCTGGTCGAGAAGGCGCAGACGCACCTCGCCGAGGTCCACCCCGGTCGTGAATACGACCGGGAGATGATCCTCTTCATGGCGTTCTGAGGCGGCGGCTTACGGCACCACCGTCGAGCCGATGGTGGGCATGAACTGGCACTGCTTCTCGGTCGTGGTGACCTGGCCGAAGATCGTCGACATGATGCTGCCCGATCCGGTGTCGGCGATGGCGGTCAGCGTCGTCGGCCCGGCGGGGTTGATGTCGGCGTGCGGCTTGAGCGTTGCGGTCCCCGACTTACCCGTCGTGAGGTTGACCCAGGTCACGTTCAGCGGCAGCTTCTGCTCAGCCGCCGGGCCGGGGGTGCCCATCGCGGTGAAGACATAGGCCGTCTGGCCGGGGCCCGGTCCGGGAGCGGGGATCTTGGCGGGACCGGCGACTGAGATCGCCGCTGCCAGGACGTTTCCGCCGTCGCCCAGGCAGCCGTTGCTGATGGACGGGTACATGAAGTCCTGCGTCGTCGGCGCGTCCGGCCCGAACTCGGGGGTCGGCGCTGCGCCGGCGGGAGCAGGCGCGGGTGCCGGAGCGGCCAACGCCGCGGCGTCGGGCGCCGGAGCAGGTGCGGGTTCCGGAGCGGGCGCCGGGACCGCCTCGGGTGCGGGTGCGGCGGGTGCGGGAGCCGCCTCCGGCAACGGCACAGGGCCGACCGCGTTCAGCGCGTCGACGCCCTGAGGCAGGTGCGCCTCGGTTCCGGGAACCGCGCCAGCCGCGGGCACGTGGGCCACCTGGGGATCGGCGACGAAGTCGTTCACGGCCGTCGCCACGTTGCGAGAGCTGGGAGCGGCGGCGTCCCCGGCGAATGCCGCCGCGGCGGCCATCAACATCGACGCGGCGTTGGTCGGATCGGACGCGGCCTGCTGAATCGCGGGCCCGAGCGCCTCCATCGCGGGCAGGCCCGGCGCCTGCAAGCCGTCGATCGGCGGCGGCAGCGGTGCCGGCGGCTCCGCAGCGGCGAACGCGTTGCTGCCGAATAGCACGCTGGTGGCCGCGGTCAGTGCGACCACCAGCTTCTTCGTCGATGACATGTCTCTCCCCGTAGTGGTGTCGGTCGGTCAGGCGTCGATTACGGCAGCGCGGACGCCGGGAACACCAGAGCGCCGAAGCTGTCGGCCGCACTCGGAACGGCGGCCGCCGCGGCGGGTGCAGCGGCTGCTGCGGGAACGGCCGCGGTCGCCGCCGCGGGGACCGCTGCGGGCGCCTTCGGCAGCAGGTTGGCCAGCGGCGTGCCGGCGGGCATCAGCGATGCCAGGTCACCGGGCAACGTCACGTCGCTGGGCAGGTTGGCCAGCGGGGTGCCCGGCACCTGCGGGAGCTTGATGTCGGCCGACGGAACCAGCGCGGCGGGTCCGCTCGGTGCGGCTGCGGCCGGAGCGGTCGCGGGCAGCGCTGGTGCGGCCGCCTGCTGGACGAGGCCGAGCGGACCCGACGTCGGGGCAGCAGCGGGCGCAGCCGGAGCGAGGCCGAGTGGACCGGTGGCCGCCGCGGGCAGGGCCGGGGTCTGCGGCAACGTCACCGACGCGGTTGCGGCGGGCGCGGGCGCGGCGGGGGCGGCCGGCGTGGCGGCGGTGTTGGCGAACATCGACGCCATGCTCTGGAGCAGGGCGGGGGCCATCTCCGGCGAGAGTTGGTTGATGAACGGCACACTGCCCATCCCCGGCAGCGCGGGTGCCGGAGCGGGCACCGGCTCGGCGGAGGCGGTTGCGCTGCAGAGCAGGGCCGCGGGTGCGGCTAGAGCTGCGGCGATGAAGCTGCTAGCGAGTACTTTTCGGGCGAGAGCCATGGTTTTCCCATCGGTTGGAGGCATGTCCTGCACCGACGCTAGAGAGTTACTGATGTTACTCAAGTGACACGTGTGGCATTTACTCAACCGTGATGGATCGGACGGTAAACGGTGACCAATCGCTAGAGTCGTACCGATAGACAGTCCCTCGACGCGTGCCGTTCCGTCGCCCCCGCGCAGGTTGGTGGCCGCGGCGCCCTACCTGCTGCTGTTGAGCCTTGCGGTGCGCGTGGCCGTCACCTACCTGATGCCGAACGGCAGCAACTTCATCGACCTGCACGTCTACGTCGATGGCGCGGCGGCCATCGACCGCGGCGAGCTGTATCTGTTCACCTACCACCCGGCGACGCCACCGCTGCCGCTGCAGTTCACCTACCCGCCGTTCGCGGCGCTGCTGTTCTATCCGTTGCACTGGCTGCCGTTCCCGGTTGTCGGGCTCGGCTGGCAGGTCGGGGTCGCCGCCGCGCTCTACGGCGGCGTGTCGCTCACGCTGCTGCTGCTCGGTCGGTACGACGCCCGGATGGCGATGCTCTGGACCGCCGTCGGCGTGTGGATCGAACCCGCGCGCCACCTCTTCGAGCTCGGTCAGATCGGCGCGCTGTTGATGGTGATGGTTCTCGCGGCGGTGTACAGCAACAGGTGGTGGCTGTCGGGGGTACTCGTCGGTCTCGCCGCGGGGGTGAAGCTGACTCCGGCCGTGTCGGGCCTCTATTTCCTCGGAGCGCGACGCTGGCGGGTGGTGGTGTCATCGGCCGCCGTCTTCCTGGTCACCGTCACGGTGTCGGTGGTCGTGCTCCGCGACCAGGGCGTGTACTACTTCACCGATCTCCTCGGGCGGGCCGACCGCGTCGGCCAGGTCGGACTGTCCACCAACCAGTCCCTTCGCGGCGTCGTCGCGTTGGTCACGGGGCGCGACGACGGGTACGGGCCGCTGCTCATCGGGCTGGTGGCGCTGACGGTCGCGCTGGCCGCGCTGGCGTGGCGGGCCGTCGACGCCGACGACCGGCTCGGCCGGATTCTGGTGGTGATGACGCTGGGGCTGCTGCTCTCCCCGGTCAGCTGGACTCACCACTGGATCTGGCTGCTGCCGTTGATCATGTGGCTGTTCTACGGCTCGCTGCGTGAGCGCACCCGCGTGCTGGGTTGGGTCTGGCTGGTCCTGGCGTTCGCCGGGACGCCGTGGATCGTGCAGGCGCTGCGCGAGAGCGGCGAGATCGAGAAGGTGACCTGGTACGTCGCCCTCGCGGGTGCGGCGTATGTGCTCGGAGCGCTCGTGACGCTCGGCTACCTCGCGTCTCTCAGTCGACGATCCCGTTGATGTCGCGGGCCATCTCGACGTCCTTGTCGGTGATCCCGCCCTCGGAGTGCGTCACCAACGCGAAAGTCACAGTCCGCCAACGAATGTCGATATCGGGATGGTGATCCTTGGCCTCCGCGTGCTCGCCGACGCGGCGCACCGCGTCGATGCCCGCGAGGAATTCCGGGAACTTCACCGCCCGACGCAACGCGCCGTCGCTGCGCTCCCAACCGGTCAGCTCGGGTAGGGCGGCGTCAACCTGGTCGTCCGTGAGAACAGTCATGTGTTCGGTATACCGCCGATGGGGGTCGTAAAACAGAAGCAACTTCGTCTGGGCCTGTCACAAGTGCGAGGTAGAATCGAACACGTGTTCGAAGGGTTAAGTGCGCGGGAGTTGGTCGACGTGATCACCGCGCGTGCTCGGTCCAGTGCGGCCGCGGATGCGGAGAAGTACGCCGCGATCGCGGAGTTGGCGCGGCGCCGGCTTCGCGACGGCGTGGAGCTCGAGGACGCTGCCGCCGATGCCACCGATGGGGCGGCCGCGGAGATCGGTGCGGCTCTCAACATCGGTCACGGCCGGGCGCTCGGGGAGATCGAGATCGCGACCATGTTGCGCGACACGTTCCCGCGCGTGGCGGAGTTGTTCCACGGGGGTCTGGTGACCGGGCGGCGGGTCTGGATCCTGGCGAAGCGCACCGATCTCGTCGTCGATCCGGACGTGATGGCGCAGTTGGATCGGGTGCTGGCCGATCGGATCGTCGGGTGGGGCCCGGTCTCGGAGTGGAAGTTCGAACAACTCGTCGACGCCGAGATCGCCCGCATCGATCCCGCCGCGGTGCACCGGGTCCGCGAGCAGGTCCGGGACCGCGACTTCGTCGTCGGCCGCCACGACGGGTCGGGCACCGTGGCCTACTGGGGCCGGATGACCGGACCCGACGCCGCGATCGCCGTCACCCAGATCCGGCGGATGGCGCGCAGCGTGTGCCCCGACGACCCCCGCACCCTCAAACAGCGCCGTGGTGACGCGCACGCCGCGCTGATGGCCGGATCCACCGTCCTGAGGTGCCTGTGCGAGAACCCGGACTGCCCCGCCGCCGCCGAGGTGGACGACGCCGCGGCCAGCAGTGTGAGCATCCACGTCATCACCGACCAGGCCACCCTCGACACCGCCCTCGGTGCCTGCGTCGACGAGTCCGATCTGCACGGCCCCCGCACCGTGGAGGGCGAACTCGACGAGATCCTCGACGAGGTCGAGGAGGACGCCCAGCACGACGCCGACACCCGCACCGACGACCACGTCGAGGAGCCACCCGTCCCCGACGAACCCTCACCCGACGAACCGCCCGTCCCCGACGAACCGCCCACCCCTCGGCCGACCCGACCTCTGGCGATCATCCCCGGCCACGGCGTCGTCCCCCCGCCGCTGCTGGCGGAACTGATTCGCCGCGGCGCGACGGTCAAGCCGCTAGTGACACCCACCGGGGACGCCGAACCGCGCTACCGTCCCTCGGCGGCCACCGATCACTTCGTTCGCCTGCGCGACCTCACCTGCCGGGCACCGGGCTGCGACCGGCTCGCCGAATTCACCGACATCGACCACACCGTGCCGTATCCGGCCGGGCCGACCCATGCCGGTGGTCTCAAGTGCGATTGCCGAAAACATCATCTGATCAAGACGTTCCACGCCGGCTGGTCCGAGGAGCAGTTGCCCGACGGGACGGTCATCACCACCACGCCCACCGGACACACCTACACCACCAAGCCCGGCATCACGCTGCTGTTCCCCGACGCCGACGTCACCACCCCCGCACCCCGACCCACCCGGCCACCGCCGCCCAGCCCGTACCGCTCGATGATGATGCCCCGCCGAAAACGCACCCGCGCTCAAGCCAGAGCGGATCGCATCAAAGCCGAACGCGCACAGAACCTGCACGACGACGAACCCCCGCCCTTCTGAGAGTCGAAACGCGACGACACCTCGGGCCGGTCGAGATCGACTCGCGCATAGTGGTGATCGTGACGCGCGCCGACGATTCGACCAGGCAAGTCGTCGTCGTGGCCGGCGCGCTGATTCTCGACGGCTCATTGCTCATCGCCCAGCGCGACCGGCCGCCGGAGTTGGCGGGACTGTGGGAGTTGCCCGGCGGAAAGGTCGCGCCGGGGGAGTCCGAGTCGGCGGCGCTGGCCCGCGAGCTACGCGAGGAACTCGGCGTGGACGTCGACGTGCACGGGCGCATCGGCGCGGACATCGAACTGACCGAGACGATGACGCTGAAGGCCTACCTGGTCAGGCGAACAGGTGGCCCGGTCGAAGCCCGCGACCACAGGGCGATCCGCTGGGTCACCGCTGACGAACTGCCGGAGATCGCCTGGGTGCCCGCCGATCGCGCGTGGCTGACCGAACTGACGATCGCCCTTCTGGCGGCTCGGGCCTGAATCCCCGCAACTCGCGCAGCCACACCCGAACGTGTGCAGGTCGCGTTCTGGCGACGAGGCGTCAGTAGCGCAATCGGTCGCCGACCATTCGCACCTCGCCGCGGCGGTCGCGATGGTTGATCGCGTAGATCGGGTGCGCGAGCACCGGATGGCGACAGTGCGGGCACGACTCCTGTGCCCGGTTCGCCGAGGCGAATGTCAGATGGTGACATGTCGCACACCGGACGACGAAGAACGCGCCCATCCAGTTGAGTAGACCGACGGCGATCGCGGCCGTGGCGGCGACTGCCAGCACGACGATCAGCGCGACGGTGAGCCCTTCGTAGACGATCATGGTCAAGGCCTCCAATCCCTGCCGGATGCCATCAACGGTACGCCGCAAAAGGCGAGGTGATCACGCCTTTCTGGCGCGCTTGAACACCTTCTCGAGGTCCTTGCCGCTGATGCCGTGCAACTGGGCTTTGTGCACCTTGCTCAGGACCAGCGGGCAGCGTTTGCAACGGGGCTTGGAGCGGCAGCACTTCTTCTTCGGTTTCGTCTTGGCGAACTTCTCGAACTTCACGTGCTCTGGGACTGCCCTTCGGTCGTTTTCGCGTTTGGTACGCGCGCTGCGACAATTCACTACGTGGATTTTCGCAATGTCGCCATCGTCGCTCACGTCGACCACGGCAAGACGACTCTGGTGGACGCGATGCTTCGGCAGTCGGGGGCCCTTCACCATCGCGGCGACGACGTGGTCGAACGCCTGATGGACTCCGGTGACCTGGAGAAGGAGAAGGGCATCACCATCCTGGCGAAGAACACCGCCGTGCATCGCAAGCACCCGGATGGCTCGATGACCGTGATCAACGTCATCGACACGCCCGGCCACGCCGACTTCGGCGGCGAGGTGGAACGCGGGTTGTCGATGGTCGACGGGGTTCTGCTGCTGGTCGACGCCTCAGAGGGTCCGCTGCCGCAAACCCGCTTCGTGCTGCGCAAGGCGCTGTCCGCGCATCTCCCCGTCATCTTGGTCGTCAACAAGACCGACCGACCGGACGCCCGTATCGCCGAGGTCGTTTCGGAGAGCCACGACCTGCTGCTCGACGTCGCATCCGACCTCGACGAGGCGGCGCAGAAGGCCGCCGAGGAGGCGCTCGGTCTACCGGTTCTGTACGCCTCCGGGCGCGCCGGCATCGCCAGCACCAACGAACCCGCCAACGGGCAGAACCCCGACGGCGAGAACCTCGATGTGCTGTTCGACGTGCTCCTTGAGAACATCCCGCCGCCGCAGGGCGATCCCGAGGCCCCGCTGCAGGCCCTGGTGACCAACCTCGACGCGTCGGCGTTCCTCGGCCGGCTCGCCCTGATCCGCATCTACAAGGGTCGGATCAAGAAGGGCCAGCAGGTCGCGTGGATGCGCGAAGTCGACGGCCACCCGGTCATCACCAACGTCAAGATCACCGAGCTGCTGGTGACCGAGGGCGTCGAGCGCACGTCCACGGATGAGGCCGTCGCCGGCGACATTGTCGCAGTCGCGGGAATCCCCGAGATCATGATCGGCGACACCCTCGCCGACACCGAGCACGCGCACGCGTTGCCCCGCATCACGGTGGACGAGCCCGCCATCTCGGTCACGATCGGCACGAACACCTCACCGTTGGCCGGCAAGGTCTCGGGGCACAAGCTCACCGCCCGCATGGTGAAGTCGCGACTGGACTCCGAACTCGTCGGCAACGTGTCGATCAAGGTGGTCGACATCGACCGGCCCGACGCGTGGGAAGTGCAGGGCCGCGGCGAGCTCGCGCTGGCCGTCCTCGTCGAGCAGATGCGCCGTGAGGGTTTCGAGCTCACCGTCGGCAAGCCGCAGGTGGTCACCCAGATGATCGACGGCAAGCTGCACGAGCCGTTCGAGGCGATGACCATCGACTGTCCCGACGAGTTCGTCGGCGCCATCACGCAGCTGATGGCGGGCCGCAAGGGCCGGATGGAGGACATGACCAACCACGCCGCGGGATGGGTCCGGATGGACTTCATCGTGCCCAGCCGTGGCCTCATCGGCTTCCGCACCGACTTCCTCACGCTGACCCGCGGCACCGGCATCGCCAACGCCGTGTTCGACGGCTACCGGCCGTGGGCCGGTGAGATCCGGGCCAGGCACACGGGTTCGCTGGTGTCGGACCGCACCGGCAAGATCACCCCGTTCGCGATGACCCAGCTGTCCGACCGCGGGCAGTTCTTCGTCGAGCCCGGCGAGGACACCTACGAGGGTCAGGTCGTCGGCATCAACCCGCGCGCCGAGGACCTCGACGTCAACGTGACCCGCGAGAAGAAGCTGACGAACATGCGCAGCTCCACCGCCGACGTCTTCGAGACGCTGGCCCGGCCGTTGGAGCTGGGGCTGGAGCAGGCGATGGAGTTCTGCGCCGAGGACGAGTGCGTCGAGGTCACCCCCGAGATCGTTCGGGTGCGCAAGGTCGAGCTGACCGCGAGCCTGCGCGCGCGGGCGAAGGCGCGTGCCAAAGCAAGGGGTTAGAGCTCCCGATACCCTGAACGGCGTGCCGACCCCACCGCGACGCCTCGCCGCCGCCGCGACGGCGTTGCTGTCGACGACCATGCTGGTGTCGGCGTGCACCGTGAGCCCGCCGCCGGCCCCCCAGAGCACCGAGACGTCGCAGACCACCGCGCCGCCGCCGATGCGCGCCACGCAGATCATCATGGCTATCGATTCGATCGGGCCGGGGTTCAATCCGCACCTGCTGTCGGACCAGTCGCCGGTCAGTGCGGCCATCTCGTCGCTGGTGCTGCCGAGTTCCTTCCGGCCGATCTCCGACGCGGCGTCGCCCACTGGGTCGCGCTGGGAGATGGACCCGACACTGCTCGAGTCCGCCGAGGTGACCAGCGAGGAGCCGTTCACCGTCACCTACACGATCCGGCCCGAGGCGTCGTGGACCGACAACGCGCCGATCGGCGCCGACGACTACTGGTACCTGTGGCGTCAGATGGTGAGCGTGCCGGGCGTCGTCGACCCCGCCGGCTACGACCTCATCACCGGCGTGCAGTCGGTCGAGGGCGGCAAGACCGCGGTGGTGACGTTCTCGCAGCCGTATCCGGCGTGGCGCGAGCTGTTCAACGACATCCTGCCCGCGCACGTCGCCAAGGACATTCCCGGCGGTTTCGCGGCGGGGCTGATACGCGCGCTGCCGGTCACCGGCGGACAGTTCCGCGTGGAGAGCATCGACCCGCAACGCGACGAGATCCTGCTGGCGCGCAACGACCGGTACTGGTCGACACCCGCCAAACCCGACCAGATCCTGTTCCGGCGCGCGGGATCGCCGGCGGCCCTTGCCGATTCGATGCGCAACGGTGACACCCAGGTCGCGCAGGTACACGGGGGACAGGCGGCGATCGCACAGCTCGGCGCCATTCCCGACGTCCGCACAGCGCGGATCGCGACACCGAGAGTCATGCAGCTGACACTGCGGGCCCAGCAGCCCGAACTCGCGGATTCCCAAGTGCGCAAAGCGATTCTGGGCCTCCTCGACGTCGACCTGCTGGCCTCGGTCGGGGCGGGCAGCGACAGCACGGTCACCCTCGCGCAGGCGCAGGTGCGAACGCCGTCCGATCCCGGCTACGCGCCGACCGCGCCACCGGCGCTGACGCGTGAGGAGGCGCTCGCGCTGCTGAGCAACGCGGGCTACGAGGTCCAGCAGGAACCGCCGTCGACGACGCCCGCCCCGACGCCGACTCCGCCGTCGACCCGCGGACGGATCAGCAGGGACGGCGAACCGCTGACGCTCGTACTCGGTGTCGCATCCAACGATCCGACGTCGATCGCGGTGGCCAACACCGCGGCCGACCAGTTGCGCAATCTCGGGATCTCGGCGTCGATCCTGCCGTTGGACCCGCCCGTGCTGTACGGCGAGGCGAGCGAGCAGAACCGGATCGACGCGATCGTCGGCTGGCATCAGGCGGGCGGTGATCTCGCGACGGCGTTGGCGTCGCGGTACGGCTGCCCGGCGCTCGAGTCGACCGCCGTGGAGACCGCACCCCCGTCGTCCTCGGCGCCGCCCGAAACGACCACGGGCACGACCACGACGACGTCGGTGACCACGCCGCCGTCGACGACGGCCACGACGCCGCGTCCGCCTCCGGGAGAGGACGAACTCGTGCAGGCCCCCAGTAACCTGACCGGCGTCTGCGACCGCAGCATTCAGCCGAAGATCGACGCTGCGCTGGACGGCTCCGAGGACATCGCCTCGGTCCTGACGGCGGTGGAGCCGCGGCTGTGGAACATGGCGACGGTGCTGCCGATCCTGCAGGACACCACGATCGTCGCCGCCGGGCCCAGCGTTCCGGTGGTCAACCTGTCCGGCGCCCTGCCGGTCGGCATCGTCGGGAACGCGGGCATCTGGGCGAAGACGCCTCGCTGATCAGGTACGTGGCGAACGCCGTCGCCGCGAAGACGATCAGCAACCAGATGGGCGGCCTCGCCAGCTCCCAGACGAACAACGCGGCGAATGCGGGCGCGCGCTGGGTGATGGCCAGCACGCCCGCCGCACAGGCCAGCGAGACCGCGGCGACCTGGATGTCGGTGCCCGCCAGGTGGTTGAACGCCAGCGTCGCGACCGAGCCGGCCGCCGCGCCGGTGGCGAGGGCCGGGGTGATCAACCCGCCGACTGCGCCGCTACGCAGGTAGACCGCGGTGAGGAGCGGTTTGAGCAGCAGGATCATCGCGGCACCCGCGAGGGTGACGTCGGCGTTGACGCTCACCGTGAGGATGCTCCGGCCGTTACCCGGCAGCTCCGGGTACCAGATCGACGCCACACCGGTGGCCAGTCCGGCGAGTCCGACGGCCGGAATCAGCCACCACGCCCGCACCTGGGGCTTCGGTTTCGCCGCCGACATGAATCGGTCGAAGCCGATGCCCACCACCACCGCAAGGGGTGAGATCACCAGCGCCAACAGGATGTACAGATAGGACAGGTCCGGGTTGGGCCAGGTCAGCGAATGCTCGAGATGGGTCACGGGCGAGGCGACCGCGACGGCGAGGCTCGACGTGACGAGTGCGGTTCCCACCGCGCGGGGGTGCCACGTGCCGAGCAGGATGCGCGAGGCGAACAGGGCGCCCCCGAGCGGCACGCTGTACACCGCTCCCAGTCCCGCGCCCGCTGCGCAGGCGAGCAGGATCTCGCGGTCGCGCGGCGTCAGCGCCCACCGTGACGTCCCCGCGTCGCTCATGGCCGCCGCCACCTGACGTGGCGCGCCCTCGCGACCCAGCGACGCACCGGATCCGACGACGAGGACCTGTAGGGCCGCGTCGATCGTCATCCGCCAGCGGGGCATCGGACGGTGCTCGGCGATCGTCACCGACAGCGACGGCACATCGCCGTGTCGCCGCAGCAGCCACCAGCCGGCACCGGCGAGCAGCCCGCCGATCATCGGTCCTACGGCCCGCCGCACGGGACTGCTCGCTCCGACGCCGCTCAGCAGCGTGCCGAACGAGTAGTGGTAGGTGAGGTGCTCGACGAAGTGCAGGAGCAGCGTGGTGGCGGCGCCCGCGACCCCCGCGAGCAGACCCGCGAGCATGACAGCGCACGCGTACTCGATGGTGCGCCGCGTCACGCCGTGAATCTATCTTGTGCTGATGGACATTCCACGACTGCTGTTCGTCCACGCCCACCCCGACGACGAGACGCTGACGACCGGCGCGACCATCGCGCACTACGCGAGCCGCGGCGCGGACGTCCGCGTCGTCACGTGCACGCTCGGCGAGGAGGGCGAGGTGATCGGCGAACCGTGGGCCCAGCTCGCCGTCGACGGCGCGGATCAACTCGGTGGATATCGAATTGCCGAATTGTCCTCGGCGCTGGCGCATCTGGGCGTGCAGAGGCCGATCTTCCTCGGCGGTGCCGGGCACTGGCGCGACTCCGGGATGGACGGCACCCCCGCCCGCCATCGGCAGCGGTTCATCGACGCCGACCCGGACGAGGCGGTCGGCGCGCTGGCGGCGCTCATCCGCGAGATGCGGCCGCACGTCGTCGTGACCTACGACCCGAACGGCGGGTACGGCCACCCCGACCACATCCAGGCGCATCGCATCACGACCGCCGCGGTGGAGGCGGCGGCAACGGAAGCCGACGACCCGTGGGACGTGCCGAAGTTCTACTGGACCGTGACGCCGCGCAGCGCGCTGGCCGACGGCCTGCGCACGCTCGCCGACCTGGACCTGCCGTCGACGTGGATCCTGGTGGCGCCCGAGGACCTTCCCTTCGGATACCCCGACGACGAGGTGGACGCCGTCGTCGAGGCGCCCGACAGCGGACCCGCCAAGGTGGCGGCGATGCGGGCACACGCCACCCAGGTCACCGTCGAACCCGGCGGGCGGGCGTTCGCGCTGTCCAACGACATCGCCCTGCCTGTGCAGGCGACGGAGCACTTCGTCCTGGTCCGCGGCGTCAGCGGCGAGCGTGACCACCGGGGCTGGGAGACGGACCTGCTGGCCGGGGTGAATCTCGGTTAGCCCGGCGGTGGCGAGGTACGCTGCACACCGACCGCAACGCGCGTGGAAGGGATGGCGATGGACCCGGACCTGGATCCCAACCTGCAGCACTGGCAGGACCGGTTGGACAACTTCCAGTGGGTGGTCGGCTCGCTCACCAGCCTGCTCGACAGCATCCCGACCTGATCGCATCCCCGCTCGACCGCGACTCGGGCGCGCGCTGGATGCCGCCCGTCATGCTCGCTCTGCTGACGCTCGACGGTGTGCTGTCCGCCGTCGCAGGCGCCCTCTTCCTCCCGTCCTACCTCGGTGTCGTGCCGATGCCGGTGAGTGCGCTCATCAGTGGCGCGGTCAACGCGGCGCTGGTGTGGGCCGCGGTGCAGTGGACGTCGGTGAGGGGGTTGGCCGCCGGGCCGCTGGGGGCCTTCCTGGCAACGGTGATCGTGTTGACGTTCGGCGGCCCCGGCGGTGACGTCGTCTTCGCCGGGACGACGTCGGGAATGGTGCGGCTGCTGCTGTTCGTGGCCGTCGGGATCATCCCCGGCGCGCTGGTGCTTCGGCGCTGTCTGGCGTAGGTCCGGCTAGCCGTTGTCGGTGCCGCCGGGGGCTGCCGACTCCGCCGGCTTCGCGGCGTCGGACTCGTCGGCACCCGCGTCGGTGGTCGGCGTCGCCGCGGTGGGGCTGGTCGGCTGCGTCGGCTCGGCGGCGGGCGCGTCGTCATCGTCTGCCACGGCCTCGGGAGCGCCGGCCGGCGGTGCGGTCTGACCGCCCGTTCGCACCTCACCCTGGGCGCTGACACCGTCCTTCGAGTCGACGGTCGGCTTCTCCTTCTCCACCGGCTCCACGGCCTCCACCGGCTCCACCGGCTGCACGGCCTCGACCGGCTCGGCCTTCACCTCGGCGACGGTGGGCTCCGGCGTTGTCTTCGCGGCGACCTCCTCGACCTCCGCGGCCTCCTGGACCTCCTCGATGACGGCGGGCTCGGCCTCCGAGACCGTCAGCGCGGTGAATTGCGGCTCCTCCTCGGTGGTGACCTCGGCGGCGAAGGGAATCGGAGGCAGCGGCGGGATCAGCCAGCCGAAGAAGTAGTTGAACTCGGCGATGCCGGTGTTGATGAGCGCGGTGACGGTGGTGGAACCGACCGCGACGGCGCCGTTGATGTAGGACCAGATGTTCAGCGGGTCGTTCACCACCGGGTCGATGAAGTCGTAGACGACGCTGTCGGAAATCGGGCGGACCAGGTTGTAGTAGACGATCCCGACCTGATCGCCGATGAGGTAGCCGTACGGGATGAACTGCAGGACGTACTGGGTCAGCTCGACGCCGTAGTCCACCCAGCCCTGAATCCACTGATAGATCGAGTTGATCGAGTCGGACGCGGCGTTGAGCGTCGTCGGGGGAGCGGCGAGCGCCGCGGCCGCGTCGGGGTCCAGCCGCGACAGCGCGTCGCTGGCCGCGGTGAACTCCTCGCGGTCGGGCGGGGAGAACGAGATGGGGGTCGCCGCCGCGGCGAGATCGATGCGCGCGACGGAGATCGGCTCACTGCGCTCGGCGGTTCGGCCGGGCGGGGGTGGCGCGACGACGATTGCCGACGCGACGGCCGCCACCGCACCGGCGGCCAGAAAACTGCGTACCGAACCACTCATGACCGGCTCTCCTTCGCGTGGCGTCCTCGACAACGGACAACTTACGCGGGTGTCAGTCGGTTCGCGGCGAGACGGCCCGCGCCCTTGGAGCGGCGCTGGGACTATCGTGACCCCTATGTCAGGCCGAGCGGGGTTGGAATGTGAGATGCGGATGATTCTCGCCATCACCGGGGTTACAGGAGCGTGGCTCTGAACCCGCACAGCGGCATCGCACTGCCCGACCCGGTGATTCCGCCGAAGGCTCCGACTCCTGCCGCCTTACGCCGGGTGTTGCGTCGAGCGCGCGACGGAGTCGCGCTCAACGTCGACGAGGCCGCCATCGCCATCACCGCCCGCGGTGAGGACCTGCAGGACCTGATGGCGAGCGCCGCGCGGGTCCGCGACGCGGGCCTGGAGGCCGCCGGCCGGCGTGGGCCGAACGGCGGACTGCCGGTCAGCTACTCCCGCAAGGTGTTCATCCCGGTCACCCACCTGTGCCGCGACACGTGCCACTACTGCACGTTCGTCACGGTGCCCGGCAAGCTGCGCGCCCAGGGCATGGGCATGTTCATGGAGCCCGACGAGATCCTGGACGTCGCGCGCCGCGGGGCCGAGATGGGCTGCAAGGAAGCGCTTTTCACCCTCGGTGACCGGCCGGAGGCGCGCTGGCCGGAGGCCAAGCAGTGGCTGGACGAACGGGGCTACGACTCCACGCTGGACTACGTACGCGCGATGGCGATCCGCGTGCTCGAGGAGACCGGCCTGCTGCCGCACCTGAACCCCGGTGTCATGAGCTGGTCGGAGCTGTCGCGGCTCAAGCCCGTCGCGCCGTCGATGGGCATGATGCTCGAGACCACGTCGCGGCGGTTGTTCGAGACGAAGGGCGAGGCGCACTACGGCAGCCCGGACAAGGACCCGGTCGTCCGGCTGCGCACGCTCGACGACGCGGGCCGGCTGGCCATCCCGTTCACCACCGGTCTGCTGGTCGGTATCGGTGAGACGCTGCGCGAGCGAGCCGAGACGATGCACGCGATTCGCCGCTCGCACAAGGAGTTCGGCCACGTCCAGGAAGTGATCGTGCAGAACTTCCGGGCCAAGGATCACACCGCCATGGCGGCCACGCCGGACGCCGGCCTCGACGACTTCCTCGCCACGGTCGCGGTCACCCGGCTGGTGCTCGGCCCGAAGATGCGGATTCAGGCGCCACCGAACCTGGTGTCGCGCGACGAGTGCCTGGCGCTCATCGGCGCGGGTGTCGACGACTGGGGTGGCGTCTCCCCGCTGACGCCCGACCACGTCAACCCCGAACGACCGTGGCCCGCGCTCGACGACCTGGCCGACGTGACCGCCGAGGCGGGTTACGAACTGGTGCAGCGGCTCACCGCGCAGCCGCAGTACGTGCAGGCCGGCGCCGCGTGGATCGACCCGCGCGTGCGCGCCCACGTCGCCGCACTGGCCGACCCGGACACCGGATTCGCCGTCGATGTGAACCCGGTCGGGCTGCCGTGGCAGGAACCCGACGAGGCCGCCGAGTCGCTGGGCCGCATCGATTTGCACACCGCGATCGACACCGAGGGCAGGCGCACCGAGACGCGCAGCGACCTCGACAGCGCGTTCGGCGACTGGGAGTCGATCCGCGAGAAGGTGCACGAGCTGGCCGCTCGCGCGCCCGAACGCATCGACACCGACGTGCTCGCCGCGCTGCGGTCCGCCGAGCGGGATCCGGCGGCGTGCAGTGACGACGAGTACCTCGCGCTGGCGACGGCCGACGGTCCTGCGATGGATGCCGTTGCCGCGCTTGCCGATTCGCTGCGTCGCGACACCGTCGGCGACGACGTGACCTACGTCGTGAACCGGAACATCAACTTCACCAACATCTGCTATACCGGGTGTCGGTTCTGCGCGTTCGCGCAGCGCAAGGGTGACGCCGACGCGTTCTCGCTGTCGACCGACGAGGTGGCGCAGCGGGCGTACGAGGCACACCTCGCGGGCGCGACCGAGGTCTGCATGCAGGGCGGCATCGACCCCGAGTTGCCGGTCACGGGTTACGTGGACCTGGTGCGCGCGGTGAAGGCGCGGGTGCCGTCGATGCACGTGCACGCGTTCTCGCCGATGGAGATCTCCAACGGGGTCACCCGCAGCGGCACCTCGATCCGCGAGTGGCTCACCGCGCTTCGGGAAGCCGGGCTGGGTTCGATTCCGGGCACCGCCGCCGAGATCCTCGACGACGAGGTGCGCTGGGTGCTCACCAAGGGCAAGCTGCCCGCCTCGGCGTGGGTCGAGGTCGTCACCACCGCACACGAAGTGGGCCTGCGGTCCAGCTCGACGATGATGTACGGGCACGTCGACACGCCAAAGCACTGGGTGGGCCACCTCAACGTGCTGCGCGGGATTCAGGACCGCACCGGTGGCTTCACCGAGTTCGTGCCGCTGCCGTTCGTGCACCAGTCCTCGCCGCTGTATCTGGCGGGCGGCGCGCGGCCAGGCCCGACGCACCGCGACAACCGGGCCGTGCACGCGCTCGCGCGAATCATGTTGCACGGCAGGATCTCCAACATTCAGACCAGCTGGGTCAAGCTCGGCGTCGAGCGCACGCAGGTGATGCTCAACGGCGGCGCCAACGACCTCGGCGGCACCCTGATGGAGGAGACCATCTCGCGGATGGCGGGCTCGGAGAACGGGTCGGCGAAGTCGGTCGAGGAACTCGTCGCGATCGCCAGCGGGATCAACAGGCCCGCTCGTCAGCGCAGCACGGACTACAGCCCGCTCGCCGCGTAACGCCGGAAATCCCGCGCCGTCGTGAACGGCGTGCCACCCTGTCGCCATGACCACCCTGTTCGGCCTGCCCGCGCACGCGTTGCTCGTGCACGCCGTCGTCGTACTGGCACCCCTGACCGCCGCGCTCGAGATCCTCTGTGCGCTTTGGCCTTCGGCACGCCGTCGCCTCGTCTGGCTGGTGCTCGCCCTCGCGGCCGGGGTGATGGTGCTGGCGCCGCTGACGGCGTCGGCGGGGCAGTGGCTGTACGACCAGTCGTCGCAGCATTCGCCGATCCTCGAGGCACACGCCGAGCGCGGCGAGTGGGCGAAGTACTTCGCGCTCGGCCTGTTGATCGTCGCGATCGCCCAGACGGTCCAGCACGTCAGGGAGTCCCGGTCCGAGGCGCCGAACCGCGTGCTGTCGATCGTGGTGGCCGTGCTCGCCGTCGTCGTCGGGGTGTGGGCGACGGTCGGCGTCGTGTTCATCGGCGACTCGGGTGCGCAGGCCGTATGGGGCGAGCGGCAGTAGCGTCGCCGGTGTGACATCGCCACAGACGCACACCATCGACGGCCGACCTCGTGCGCGGGGGCTCGGGATCCCGCTGCTCGGGACGCCGGGCCGGCTCAACGCCATCACCGACGTCTCCGGCGTCGAGGTCGGCGTCGTCACGCTGATCGAGGGGGACGCCGTTCGCACCGGTGTGACCGCGATCCTGCCGCGTGGCCGGGACGGCGTCGGCAGGCCGTGCGCGGCGGGCTGGTACTCGCTCAACGGCAACGGCGAGATGACCGGGACGACGTGGATCGAGGAGTCCGGGGCACTGAATCTGCCCGTCGTGCTGTCGAATACGCACGCGATCGGGCCCTGCCACACCGGCGTGGTCAGCTGGGTGAACCGCGTCCACCCGCGGCTGGCGCGGCAGTGGCTGCTGCCGGTGTGCGCGGAGACCTGGGACGGCTACCTCAACGACATCAACGGCGGCCATGTCAGGCCAGAGCACGCGGTCGAGGCCCTGGATTCGGCCGCGCCGGGTCCCGTCGCGGAGGGCTCGGTCGGCGGGGGCACCGGCATGAACTGCTACGAGTTCAAGGGCGGCAACGGAACCGCGTCACGCGTCGTCGACTACGGCTCACACGCGTTCACCGTCGCCGCGTTCGTACAGGCGAACTTCGGGTCGCGCGGTGAACTGACGGTCGCGGGCCGCCACCTGGGACCGGCACTCGCCGCCGACAACCCGTTCGACGGGGACTGGTTCGCTCGGGATCTCGGCATCCCGCCCGGCGCGGGATCGGTCATCGCGATCGTGGCGACCGACGCGCCGCTGCTGCCCGGTCAGTGCAAGGCGCTGGCGCGCCGGGTTCCTCTCGGCCTGGCCCGCACCGGCACCACGGGCAGTCACTTCTCGGGCGACATCTTCCTGGCGTTCTCGACCGCCGAGGCCGACGGCTTGACGAGCGCGTTCCCGCTCGGCCCGCCCGCTGACGACGAGTTCGGCACGCTGCGCTTCCTGCCGTGGGGGCGGATGGATCCGTTCTACGAGGCCGCGGTCCTCGCGGTCGAGGAGGCGGTGCTCAACGCGCTGGTGGTGAACGAGGACATGGTCGGGCGCGACGGACACCGGTCGCCGCGGCTGCCGCTGGACCGCGTCGCGCGGCTGCTGGAATAGATACGGACTATAGTCCGTTTATCCTTCTCGACGGCGTTGGAGAGGCCGACGCCACCAGTCGAGGAGACTTCACATGACCACAGCAGTAGCCACGGACCTGACCGCGGGCACCTGGGCGATCGACCCCGTCCACTCATCCATCAACTTCTCGGTGCGCCACCTCGTGGTGAGCAAGGTCCGCGGCAGCTTCCGGACCTTCAGCGGCGCCGTCGTGGTCGCCGAGGACGGCACGCCGTCGGTCACCGCGGAGATCGCCGTCGACTCGGTCGACACCGGCAATGAGCAGCGCGACGCCCACCTCAAGGCCGCCGACTTCTTCGACGTCGAACAGTTCCCCACCGCGACCTTCGCCTCGACCGCGGTGCGCGCGGACGGCGACGACTACGTGCTGGACGGTGACTTCACGCTGCACGGCGTCACCAAGCCCGTCAGCCTCAAGCTGGAGTTCAACGGTGTCAACCCCGGCATGGGCCACGGCGAGGTCGCCGGCTTCGAGGCGTCGGTGGTGTTGAACCGCAAGGACTTCGGCATCAACATCGACATGCCGCTGGAGACCGGCGGCGCCGTCGTCGGCGACAAGGTCACGATCACCCTCGAGATCGAGGCGCTCAAGCAGGCCTGACGCTACAGCCGCGCCGCCAACTCGGTGCCCTGCCGGATCGCCCGCTTGGCATCGAGTTCGGCGGCGACGGCGGCCCCGCCGATGACGTGCGGTTCGATTCCGTTCTCGCGCAGCGCGGATTCCAGTTCGCGCACGGAATCCTGGCCCGCGCAGATGATCACGTTGTCGACCGCCAGCGTGCGGGCGTGTGCGTGCTTCGAGCCGAAGCTGATGTGCAGGCCGTCGTCGTCGATGCGCTCGTAGTTGACGCCTGAAAGCTGCTCCACGCCCTTGGCTTTCAGCGATGCACGGTGCACCCAGCCGGTGGTCTTGCCCAGCCGCCGACCCTGCGGCCCCGTGGTCCGCTGCAGCAGGTACACCTGGCGGGCGGGCTTCACGGGGATCGGGGTGAGCAGCCCGCCCCGTGCCTCCTGTGGGTCGCCGGCGCCCCATTCCGCCTTCCACTCCTTGAGATTCAACGTGGGGGACTGGTCGGTCACCAGGAACTCGCTCACATCGAACCCGATTCCGCCCGCGCCGACGACCGCGACGGACTCGCCGACCGGCGCACCGAGCAGGGCGTCGGCGTAGGACAGCACCATCGGGTGGTCGATACCGGGGATGTCGGGCATCCGCGGCGTCACGCCCGTCGCGAGCACCACCTCGTCGAACCCGGTCAGCGCGCCGACCTCGGCCCTGGTGCCGAGCCGCACGTCGACGCCGTGCTTGTCCAGCATGCGGGTGTAGTAGCGGATGGTCTCGGTGAACTCCTCCTTGCCGGGAATCCTTCGCGCCAAGTCGAACTGGCCGCCGATCGACGTCCCCGCCTCGAACAGCGTCACCGCGTGGCCGCGCTCGGCGGCGGTGACGGCCGCCGACAGGCCCGCGGGTCCGGCACCGACGACGGCCACCCGTTTCACCCGCCGCGGCGGCTCGAGCACCAGCTTCGTCTCGTGGCCGGCGCGCGGATTCAGCAGGCACGACACGGTCTTGTGGACGAACGCGTGATCGAGGCACGCCTGGTTGCACGCGATGCACGTGTTGATCTCGTCGGCGGCGTCGGCGAGCGCCTTGTTCACCCACTCCGGATCCGACAGCAGCGGTCGCGCCATCGACACCAGCTGCACGTGGCCCTCGGCGAGGATCTCCTCGCACGCCTGCGGCATGTTGATGCGGTTGGACGCCACGACGGGAATCGACACCAAACCCGCGACGGAATTGCTGATGTCGACGAACGCGCTGTTGGGCACCGAGGTGACGATGGTCGGCACCCTCGCCTCGTGCCAGCCGATGCCGGTGTTGATCAGCGTCGCGCCCGCCGCCTCGATTTCCGTTGCCAGCGCGGTGATCTCGTCCCAGCTCTGGCCGTCCTCGACGTAGTCGGCCATCGACATGCGGTAGCAGATGATGAAGTCGGCGCCGACGGACTCGCGGGTGCGGCGCACGATCTCCACGGGGAGGCGCCGGCGCTTCTCGGGACTGCCGCCCCAGCCGTCGGTGCGCTTGTTGGTGCGCGGCGCGAGGAACTGGTTGAGCAGGTAGCCCTCGCTGCCCATGATCTCCACTCCGTCGTAGCCGGCCTCGCGGGCCAGCACGGCGCAGCGCACGAAGTCCCCGATGGTGCCCTCGACGTCGCGCAGTCGGCGCGGCCGAAAAGGGTTGATGGGAGCCTTGATCGACGACGCCGACACCGACATCGGGTGGTAGGCGTAGCGGCCCGCGTGCAGGATCTGAAGCAGGATCTTGCCGCCCTCGTCGTGCACCGCACGGGTGATGCGCCGGTGCCTGCGGGCGTCGGACGACGACAGCATCTCGGCGGCGAACGGCAGCAGCCAGCCGGTCCGATTGGGGGCGTACCCGCCGGTGATGATCAGGCCGACCCCGCCGCGGGCCCGTTCGGCGAAGTACGCCGCCAGCCGGTCGGTGTCACGGGCGCGGTCCTCGAGACCGGTGTGCATCGAGCCCATCACGACGCGGTTGCGCAGCGTGGTGAAGCCGAGGTCCAAGGGCGACAACAGGTTCGGATAGGGGGGGTTACGCACCGGTGCCTCCCAGGGCGGTCAGTACTTCGTCGAGCCAGTCCACTGAGCCCTCCTCGGCGCGGATGCCGCCGCGCAGCACCAGGTACTGGTGCAGCGCGGAGCCGCTGAGTGTCGTCGGGTCGGGGAACTGGCTCTTCTCGAATCCCAGATACGTGTCGAGCTGTTCGGCCCGCTCACGGCGGAGGTCGGCGACCTGGGTGCGCAGGGCGGCCGCGGCCGACGTGTCGACGTAGCCGACGCCGCGCAGCTTGACCGCCAGCTCCCTGGTGCGACCGTCGGTGACCGCGCTGCCGCGGCCTGTCAGCGGCCCGGCGACCCAGCGCGCGAGCTCGATGCGACCCGCTTCGGTGACGTCGTAGACCTTCTTATCGGGGCGGGCGTGCTGCGCAACCACTTCGACCCGCACCCAGCCGTCGTCCTCCATGGTCCGCAGCGTCCGGTAGATCTGCTGGTGCGTCGCGGCCCAGAAGAAGCCGATCGACCGGTCGAAGCGGCGGGCCAGCTCGTAACCCGAGCCGGCCTGTTCCGACAGTGAAACCAGGATCGCGTGGGGCAGTGCCACGCGCCGACCATAGGCGATACCGATGGTCCTATGCAACTTGTTGCAAAGGGCTGGCGGACACGCGATGGACGGCTAGGCGACTTGTATATGCAACGTCTAGTATCAGTAACCACGCGCTGTCCCTCACCGGGCGGCGCGTGAAGTTAGGACACACTGAGACACACGTGCGGGTATCGACAACGCATACTTGCGTCGACTTCTCGCGGTCCCGACGAGAACACCACCCGACCAGCAGCCCACTGGACAGGAGAGACATCAGTGACGTACACGATTGCCGAACCCTGCGTCGACGTGAAAGACAAGGCATGCATCGAGGAATGCCCCGTCGACTGCATTTACGAGGGCGCACGCATGCTGTACATCCACCCCGACGAGTGCGTGGACTGCGGCGCGTGCGAACCGGTGTGCCCGGTCGAGGCCATCTACTACGAGGACGACGTCCCGGACCAGTGGAGCGGCTACACCCAGCACAACGCCGACTTCTTCGCTGAATTGGGGTCGCCGGGCGGCGCGTCCAAGGTCGGGCAGACCGACAACGACCCCGCCGCCGTCAAGGAACTGGCCCCGCAGGGCGAGTGACCACGAGAGCCGCATCCGTCTCGGCGCGGCTGCCGGTGTTCCCCTGGGACACCCTCGCCGACGCCACGAAGCGGGCGCGAGCGCATCCGGACGGCATCGTCGACCTGTCGGTGGGGACTCCCGTCGACCCGGTCGCGCCGGTGATCCGCGACGCTCTCGCGGCCGCCAGTAGTGCCCCCGGTTACCCGACCACGGCGGGCACGCCCACCCTGCGCGCGTCGGCACTCGCCGCTCTGGAACGCCGGTACGGCGTCTCCGGGGTGGCGCCCGACGCGGTGCTGCCGGTGATCGGCACCAAGGAGTTGATCGCCTGGTTGCCGACCCTGCTCGGGCTCGGCGGCGACGACATCGTGGTGGTGCCCGAACTCGCCTATCCGACCTACGACGTCGGCGCACGACTGGTGGGCGCCCAGGTGCTGCAAGCGGATTCGCTGACGCAGATCGGGCCGCGGATGCCGCGCCTGGTCTTCGTCAACTCGCCGAGCAACCCCACGGGCAAGGTGCTCGGCGTGGACCACCTGCGCAAGGTGGTCGGCTGGGCCCGTGAGCGTGACGTGCTCGTCGCGTCCGACGAGTGCTATCTCGGTCTCGGCTGGGAAGCGGAACCGGTGTCGGTGCTGCACCCGTCGGTGTGCGACGGCGACCACGCCAACCTGCTCGCGATCCACTCGCTGTCGAAGACGTCGTCGCTCGCCGGCTACCGCGCCGGGTTCGTGGCAGGCGACCCGCACGTGGTCGCGGAACTGCTCGCGGTGCGCAAGCACGCCGGGATGATGGTGCCGACGCCGGTGCAGGCCGCGATGGTGGCCGCACTCGACGACGACGAGCACGAACGCGAGCAGAAGAAGCGCTATGCACGACGCCGCGGCGTGCTGCTGACCGCAGTCCGCGACGCCGGCTTCACGGTCGAACACTCCGAGGCGGGCCTGTACCTGTGGGCCACCCGCGGCGAACCCGGCCGCGACACGCTGTCCTGGCTCGCCGACCGCGGCATCCTCGTCGCCCCCGGCGAGTTCTACGGTCCGCGCGGCGCGAACTTCGTCCGCATCGCGCTCACGGCCACCGACGAACGGATCGACGCCGCAGTCGCGCGGCTTGCCGAGTAGGCCTCAGCGCGTGACGGCGTGACTGTCCGCCAGTCGATCGGCCACGGTGTCCAGAGGTGTGGTGGCGGCGATCTCGGCGCTGAGCCGGCGCGCGGCGGACCGGTAGCTCGGCTCCCCGAGAACACGCTCGACGGCGGCGGCGACCTGCGCAGCTGACGGGTTTCCCGTTCCGACGTTCACGCCGACGCCCGCGTAGTCGACCCGAGCCGCCACCTCCGACTTGTCGGAGGTCTCGCCGGCGACGACGAGCGGCACCCCGTGGCTCAGCGCGTGGTGCACACCGCCGAAGCCGCCGTTCGTCACGACGACGTCGACGTGCGGCATCAGCTCGGAGTAGGGCACCCACTCGGTGACGACGGCGTTGGGGGGAGCGAGGTCTCGCAGCGCTCGCGTGTCCCGCCGCCCCGTGCTGGCCACCACCAGGAGGTCGTCTCGGTCGGCGAGGCCCAGCAGGGTGGGGAGCAGAAGCCGGTTCGGGTCGGCGTTGTCGAACGTGCCCTGGGTGACGTGTACGACGGTCCTGCGTCCGGCGAGTTCACTCCACCAACTCGGGCGGGCGAACTCCCGGTCGGTGATCGGCAGCACGGGACCGACGAAGCTGACGTTGTCGGGGAGGTCGCTGCGGGGATATTCGAGACCGGGCACCGACAACTGCAGGATGGCGTCCGCTGCGCGCAGCCACTCCGCGACGAACGTCGGTGCCGGCTCCGCCCCCGCGGACCGCAGCGCGCGATGGAAGTCGTTCTGGACGCCTCGGAACAGCACGCGGTGCGCGAAGGCGGTCATCGGGCGGTAGTCCTCGTTCGGCTGCGGGGACCACCCCATGCCGAACGGCGGGGTGTCCCGGCTCGACAGCGTCAGCGGACTGACATTGCACACCAGAATCGACGGTCGGCTCCGCGTCCCGAGAAGCAGCGGCAGCACCCCCGTGAATCCCACGTCGGTGAGCACGGCGTCGAAGTGCTCGCCGGCCAGCAGCCGGCTCACCGCCCGGTACTGGTCGTGCATCGGCGCGACGAACATCGAGCGCAGTTCGGCGCGACCGGCGAGGTAGCGCCGCAAGAGCGCGGGCAACCACGTCCGCCCGCCGGACGGGGCGTCGGTCGCCGCGACGGGAACCGGCGCCACGCGCAGTCCGGCCGCTTCGGCGGCCGCATGGTGATCGGCTCCGGTGAGCACCGTGATCTCGTGACCCAGTCCCGCCAGGTGCGCGCCGATGCGCACCATCGGCATGACGTGGCCCGAAAGCGGGCTTACCGGAAGCAGATAGCGAGCCATGCAGGATCTCCGACGGTGGGCGAGTGGGGCGCGGGGCGTAATGCACTCCCGGTGGCCCATTCAAACATCCGATTGCTCACCTAGACTGATCGCGCACAGGCGTCGACGACGGCGCTGCCACTGAGTTCGGCGTGCGGTCCCGGAGTAGCGAGGTCGATGAGTCCACAGCAGTCCGCCGCCGTGGACGACGCCTCGGCGAGTCTCTGCTATCCCGTCGGCGCCGTTGCCGCGCGCCTGGACCTTCCCATCGCCACGTTGCGCAGCTGGGCCCGCCGCTATCGAATCGGTCCGGCCGACCATCGGGCGGGTCAGCGAAGGCTTTACAGCGAGAGCGATATTCGCCGTTTTCAACGCATGGCCGAGTTGGTCCGGCAAGGGGTCAGTCCCAGTAGCGCCGCGCGCTCGGTGTTCGACGCCGAACGGTACGCGACCACGGATGTCACCACCCTGCTCGCCGCGGCGTGGGCGTTGGACGCGTACGCGTGCGACCGCCAGCTGGACAACCGGTTGCGCCGCGACGGCGTCATCGACACCTGGGACGGCTTGATCCGGCCGGCGTTCGACGCCCTCGCCGCACGCCAGCGGGAGGGGGCCGGGTGCCTCGACGTCGAGCACGTGCTGTCGTGGTCGGTGAGTCGGGCACTGCAGCGACTGCCGCTGCCCGTCGAGGTGGACAACCCGGTGATCGTGCTCTCCTGCATGCCCGGTGAGGTGCACACCCTGGCGTTGGAGGCGCTGCGAGCCGCGTTGGCCGAGCGCGGTCGGGCCACGGTGATGCTGGGGGCGGATACGCCGGTGGCCGCGGTGTTCGACGCGCTGTCTCATCTGAGCCGGACGGCGGAGGTCGTCCTCTGGGCGCACACTCACGCGACGGCGGACCCAAGCGCGGCGGCCGACGTGGTCGAGCGGATCGGGTCGGTGATGGTGGCGGGCCCCGGCTGGGCGACGACGGTTCGGCCGCCGGGTGCCACCTACCTCGAAGGGCTCGGCGACGCCGTGCGGAGGTTGCTCGGGGCCGCGTAGACTCCCGTGCATCGCCAGTGCATCGATTCGCGCATCGCGCCGGAAGGAGCCCCATGTCGTCGACGACCACGTCCGCACCCTCGGTCGAAGAGGAAGTGGTCCTGCTCGACGATGACGGCCGGGTCGTGGGCACCGCGTCGAAGGCATCGGTCCACGGCCCGAATACTCCTCTCCACCTTGCTTTCTCGTGCTACGTCTTCGATCGCGCGGGCAACGTACTGGTGACTCGTCGCGCGCTGGGGAAGCGGACCTGGCCGGGGGTGTGGACCAATTCGTTCTGCGGACATCCGGCGCCGGGGGAGGACGTGGCGGAGGCCGTCGTGCGACGGGCCGATGAGGAACTCGGCGTCACCCTTCACGACGTGAGGTGTGTGCTGCCCGACTTCCGTTATCGCGCGGTGGCAGCGGACGGCACCGTCGAGAACGAGGTGTGTCCGGTGTTCTGTGCCTGGACCGAAACGGAGCCGGCCGCGAGCCCGGCCGAGGTCATGGAGCACCGGTGGGTGCCGTGGGACGAACTGCGGGCCGCTGCCGACCTGTCGTGGGCGATCAGTCCGTGGGCCACGGCCCAGATCCCGCTGCTCGAGGACGCCGGTGTGCCGATCGACGGTCAGCGGGAGCGCGACCGCAGCGCGTAGAGCCGCTCGGCGTATACCAGGTCGTCGCGCCACAACCGGTGTGCCGCATGCCGCATGAACACGGCGATCACCGGTCGGGCCCGTAGCGCGTGCGCGAATCCCGGTCGCGCGGAATGTGCGACGACGGCCTCGATCACGGCCGTGCGCGGCCTGCCCTGCGCGTCGGCACCGAGCGGTGTGGCGTGCGTCTCGACCACGCTGCCCTCGCCTTCGCCCTCGACGATCCGCATGGTGATCGTGCGCGGTTCCGGGCTGGTGAACTCGGCGACGACCGGAACGCCGAGCCTGCCGATGTGGAAGGTGACCGCGACGAGGAACCGATCCTCGGCGGCGCTGACCGTGCCCTCGGCGGGCGGCGCTTCGAGCACCTCCAGCTGGGCGAACGAGTAGGGATGGAACCAGGATCCGTGCCAGGGATCCATGCGGTTGGCGATCACGTCCCGTGGTTCGCAGGTTCCGTCCAGGCGGGTCACCGCGGCGATCCGATGGCCCGTCGGCCGGGTGGGAAGCACCGGCGCGGGGGTGGGCGCCTCACCGCCGACGGCGTCGTGGCGAACCCAGAGCAGCACGCCGTCGTCGTGGCACGGAAACGGTGTCCAGTCGGCGCGCGGGTGACCGGTCAGTCGCAGGCCGTGCCACGGGCAGATTAGCGCGCCGCGGTCGACGCGACCCGTGCACAGGTCGGCACCGAGATGCGGGCACGCCGCCGGGGCGACGTGCGGGCGACCGTCCCCGTCGCGCCACGAGACCAGCTCGTGCCCGCCGACGGATGCGCTCCGCGGCGTGTCGGTCAGCTCGCTGCTCGCGCCGATCACATACCAGTTGCCGCTGGGGCGCTGGGCCGAACGTTCCAGTGCCGCATCGATGATCGCCGGATCGGCGTCGCGGTGCGTCGCCCGCTGCTCGCTCCAGGGCCGGGCGGGCAGGACGCGGAACGGAGACGCGTTCAGGACTCGGGTACTCAACTCGGTCAGGGTGCTCACGACGGAAACTGCCTTTCGGCCAATCGGTGCAGCGGGCGGTAGCGGCCGCTGGTGGGCACGGTGTGCAGCTCGTGCCCGGCCAGGCCGAAGCGTGCGAGTAGAGCGTTGGCCGCCAGCCAGCCCGTGGTGGCGGCGCGCTCCATCAGCGCCACCGGGAGGTCGACGCGGATGCCGTCACCGGCGAGCACCAGGCCGGGGTGCGGTGTGGCGACCGTAGGTCGACCGGCGAAGTCGCCGGGCGCGAAGCGAGGGCAGTCGGCGCGTACCAGGACCCGTTCGTCGACGATCCGGGCCGCGGCGGTCTCCGGGAACAGCTCGTGCAGTCGGCCGAGCAGGGCGGCCTTGACCTCGTCGGGGTCGTTGGTCGCGGCGTACGCGTGCAGTTCGACGACCGCCCCACCGGTGTGGGCAGCCCACTCGCGGGCCTCCCGCTCGTACCGGTTGAGCACGCTGACGTTGTCCAGCGGCGGCAGGCCGCCGGTGGCGAGGAACGCCGGTCGCGAGTCGTCGACCGGCCGGTCGAGCCACAGCCGGTGGACGACGAACGGCGCCGCGCCACCCAGGTTCGCGACCGCGGAGCGCCAGTTCTCGGTGCCGAGCGACGGTGACGCGTCGACGATGGCGCGCAATCCCGTGACGTCGGTCGCCAGCACCACGCCGTCGCCGGTGAACTCCGCGCCGGTGTCGACGCCGACCGCGAACCCGCCGTCCTCGCCGGGGACGGTGCGCAGCGCGACCCCCGTGTGGAACTTCACCCCGCGCTCTTCGAGCGTTGCGCGCAGCGGATTCCACAGCGCCACATCGAAGTTCGCGTTCGCGACGTCGAAGAGCAGGCCCTCGCTGGAGCCGAGGAAGTAGATGTGGAACATCGCGGCCAACTCGGCCGCCGAGAGGTCCCGCGGCCGGGAGAAGAAGCTGCGCGAGAAGACGTCGAAGGCGAGATGCCTTGCCGCGTAGGGGAAGTTGATATCGGTGAGGAAGCTCTCGGCGTCGACGTGATCGAGCTGCCGGTAGATCTCGGGAACCGATACCGCGATCAGCGGAGCCGCCTTCCGCGCATCGAGTCGAAGCAGGTCGCGCAGCCGGAACGTGGGGCTGCGCAACGCGAAGGCCAGCGCGTTGAGCGGCGGCGTCTTGGGGAGGTTGCGGAACGTGTCGGTGCGCCCCTCGGCGTCGACCAGCGGGTAGTCGTCGACGGGCGTCAGCATCGACAGGTCCGGGTCGACCCGGCGAAGCAGGCTGCGCAGGTTGTAGTACTGCCGGAAGAAGGCGTGGAAACCCCGGTTCATGGCGACGTCGGCGCCGCCCGCGGTGTCCGTCCAGCCGCCGACCCGACCGCCGAGGTGGACCTCGCGCTCGATGACGTCCACGTCGACACCGCGCTCGGCGAGTCCGGTGGCGGCGGTGAGGCCCGCGATACCCGCGCCGACCACCACGACGCGCGGTCGGCGCGCCAGGGCGTCGGCGTGCGCGAGGCCGGGCGCTGCCGGATGGGTGACGCGGCGGTTGTCGCTCATCGTGGCGCGCGCCCGATGAAGGTGTGCACGACGTTGCGCTGCCAGCCGGTGACCGTATGGCTCTCGACGTCCTCGAAACCGCTGTTGCGCAACCGGTCTCGAAAGCGTGAGGCACCGTCGAAGTCGTTCACGCTGGTGCGCAGGTAGCGGTACAGTGCGGCGTCCCCGGTGCGCAGCCGCGCCATCGGGATGATGACCGTCGACGCGACGACGTTCCACATCAGCCTGGCCAACCGTGAATCGGCCACGGAGTACTCGTGGATCACCAGCACGCCGCCCGGTCGGAGCAGCCTGCGGAACTCCTGCAGCGTGGCGTCCCGATCCGGGACGTTGCGGATCAGGTATGCGGCGAAGATCCCGTCGAAGTCGCGACCGGCGTCGGTCTGCGAAACCTGCTCGATGGGGCTGTGCACGAAGCGCACCGACGGCGGCCAGCGCTTCGCGCGTGCCTGCACCAGCATCCCGTCCGACCCGTCGACACCGACGATCTCGGCCTCTGGGGCGCAGGACAGCAGGGCCGCGGTCGAGGCACCGGTGCCGCAGCCGGCGTCCAGCAGGCGCAGTCCGGTTCCCGGTTGCGGCAGTCCCATTCGGGTGGCCGACAACCGCAGATGGGCGTGATAACCGGGATTCGCGCCCACCAGACCGTCGTAATACGGACCGTTGGCGTCGAACCCGGTGAGAACGTCCGGTGTGGACGTCGCGCGGTCATTGCTCATCGACGGAACTCCTGTCAGCTGTCCTTGCGCCGCCGCGCCCACCACGCCCTGCTCAGCCCGATTGCGGCGACCTTCAGTCGGCGCCGGTTGCCGACGCTGGCACGTTTGTCGAACACGGCGTAGTCGAGTTCCTCGATGCGGTCCAGGATTTCGGAGTACAGGGTCAGTGCCGTTGCGACGCAGGCGCGTGATCGGGGACTGAGCAGCGGGACGCCCTGGCGGGCGTAGTCGTAGGTGCGCCGGGTGACGGCGATCTGTTCGGTCAGTGCGCGACGCACCTTGATGTCGGTGCTGCGGTGTTCGTGACACCAGGTGAGCACGTCGCGGTCGACACCGTGCACGGCGAGCTCGTCGGCGGGCAGGTAAACCCGACCGCGCTCCAGGTCCTCGTCGACGTCGCGCAGGAAGTTGGTGAGCTGGAAGGCCTTCCCGAGGCCGGCGGCGTACGGCGCGGCGTCCGATCTGGGACCGACGGTGCCCAGCACCGGCAGCAGTTGCAGTCCGATGACCTCGGCCGAGCCGTACATGTAGCGTTCGAGCGCGGCCCGGTCGGGATAGTCCGTGATGGTCAGGTCCATCCGCATCGATTCGATGAAGTCCGCGAACAGGTCCCAGGCGATGTCGTACGTGCGCGCACTGTGCGTCACCGCCGCCAACGTGGGGTCGGCGTGGTCCGTGTCGCCCGATGTCAGCGCGGCGAAGAGTTCGGCGGCGAGTGCGTCGAGTCGCGCTTCGCGTTCGGCGAGGCTGAGCCCGCTGTCGACGTCGTCGAGGATGTCGTCGGCTCGCCGGGCGAACCCGTACAGCGCGTGGACGGCCGGGCGCTGGTCGGGCGCGAGCAGGCGGGTGGCCAGGAAGAAGGTCCGCCCGTACTGCGCGTTGATGACCCTGCACTGCCGATACGCTTCGCGCAGTTCGGGATTCCGCACCCCCGCCGCGTCGAGTTCCTTGCTGATCATGGCCGCACCGCCTTCGCTTCGCCGCCGTGCACGCGGGTTCCGATGATTCGCTCCGCGGCAAGCCGACCGGAGATGATCGCGGTCGGCACCCCGACACCGGGGACCGTCGACGACCCGGCGAGCACGGCGTTGTCGATGCCGCGCACGGTGTTGGCCGGGCGGAAGGGCCCCGTCTGGCTGAACGTGTGGGCCAGCGCGAAGGGCGTTCCCGCCGCCATGCCCTGGCGAGCCCAGTCGGACGGGTCGACCACGTGCAGGATCTCCGGATCCAGGCCGACCTCGGGCAGCCTGGCGGTGACCGCGGCCAGCATGCCCTCGACGTAACCCGTTCCCGCAGTGGCCCAGTCGATCACGCCGACGTCGGTGTTCGGCGCGGGGGCCAGGACGTAGAGCAGGTCGCGACCCGGTGGGGCGAGGCTGGGGTCACTGGCGGTGGGACGGGTGACCAACAGGGACGGATCGGACATCGTGCGCCCGTCGTCGATTATCTCGCGGAACGTCTGCTCCCACGCCTCGCCGAAGACGATGGTGTGGTGCGCGCTGTCGGGGACGGCTCGGCATCCGATGTGGGCCACCACGGCCGACGGTGCCGCGCGCACCGGGATCAGGCGGCGCGGCGTGCGGCCGAGCAACCGGTAGGTGTCCGGTAGCTCGGTGGTGAGCACCACGGCGTCCGCGGCGATGCGCTCGCCCGCGGAGGTGCGGACCGCGGTGACCGACGAGCCCTGGCGATCCAGGGCGGTGACCGTTGCGCCGTAGACGAACTGGACGCCCGCGTTCTCGGCGGCCGCCGCCATCGCGTCGGGAACCGCGCGCATCCCGCCGACCGGGAAGTACACCCCGGAGATGGTGTCCATGAACGCGATCACGGCGTAGACGGCGAGGGCCCGCTGAGGCGGCACCCCCGCGTACAGCGCCTGGAAGGTGAACACGCGGCGCAGCTGCTCATCGGCGATGAACTTGCGAACCACGTTGTCCCACCGGCGGAATGCGCCCATGGCGACCAGCCGGGCGAGTCCCGGAGTCACCAGCGACAGCGGTGAGTCGAAGTTCGATCCGATGAACCCGTCGAACTCGAGCTCGTACAGCTTGGTCAGCCATTCGCGCAGGCGTCGGTACCCCGCCGCCTCGCCGGGGCCGGCGAACCGTTCCACCTCGCGGGCCATCGCGTCCGCGTCGCTGAAGACGTCGATGTGGCGTCCGTCGGCGAAGGACGCGCGATAGGCCGGTGCGCCGGGGATCAGGGTCAGCCGCTGCGCCACCGAGTCGCCGACGGCGGCGAGCGCCTCGTCGATGAGTTCGGGCATCGTCAGCACCGTGGGCCCGGTGTCGAGCCGGTACCCGTTGATGTCGGCGCGCCCCATCCGTCCGCCGGGGTGTTCGCCGCGCTCGATGACGGTGACCCGGACGCCGCGACCGGCGAGGTGCAGCGCCGCCGACAGGCCCGCCAGCCCCGCTCCGACCACCACCACGTGCTCGTCGATTCCGCGCCGAAGCTTCATCACGCCGCCCGCTCGCTGCAGCTGATCGCCATGTCCGCGAGCGCGCCGGCCGCGGCGCCGCTCACCTCGAGCGCGTCGAGATGCGACAGCGCGCGCGAGACTCTCTCGTCGATCATCCGCTCGACCCCGTCCACTGCTCCAGACTGCAGGATGAGCGTTCGCAACCGCTCGATATCGCACGGGCTCAGTTCCGGTAGACGTGTCAGCTCGATGAGCTCGCGCTGCGCTTCGGGTGTTGCCAGCCGGTGGGCCATGACCACCACGGAGGTCGCCTTTCTCGCTACGAGGTCGACGCCGGCGGGTTTGCCGGTCAGCGACGGTGATCCAGTGACGTCCAGGAGGTCGTCGCGGAGTTGGAAGCACTCGCCGATCAACTCGCCGTAGGCGCCGAGTCCCGCGATGACCTCGTCGTCGCAGCGCGCCAGCGCCGCGCCCAACTCGAGCGGACGGCGCACGGTGTAGTTACCCGACTTCCGCCGCAGGACGGCCATCACCGCGTCCAAGGTCGGCAACGCGGCCGCGTCGTTGACCAGATCGGCGAACTGGCCGACGGCCAACTCCACCCGCATGTCGTCGTATCGCCACCAGCATCGCGCCAGATCGTCGGCGGGGAGGCCGCTGTCGCGAAGCATCTGCTCGGACCACACCAGGCAGAGGTCCGCCAGCAGCACGGCGGCCGACTCGCCGAACCGGATCGCGGAGCCTGGAAGGGAACGACCGCGATGCCAACCCGCGAAGGTGACGTGGGCGGCGGGCCGTCCGCGCCGAAGCGCCGACTCGTCCATGACGTCGTCCTGGATCAGGGCGAAGGCGTGTAGCAGTTCGAGGCTGGCCGCGGCACGGAGAGCGGCGTCGTCGTCAGCCGCCCCGGCGAGCCAGCCGAGATACATGAAGGTCGAACGGACGCACTTGCCACCGGTCAGGTAGTTCCGCAGCACCGTTGCGGTCTGCCCGACACCCGCATCGGCCAGGCGCCGGAGGCACTGCTCCTCGAGAAACGCATCCACCTCGCGCTGAACGGCCGATCTGAGGCCGGTGCGCCACGCGTCGTCGAGCCGGTGCGGCGCTGGCTCCACCACAGTGTGACGTTCTCGATTCACCCGACACCTTTCGCGAACACGGCAGCGAGGCCTGCTGGAGATGCATCGCATACGCATCGAACCTTAGTCGACACGTGTGCGATGCGCGCGCGAGCGTCACCCCCCGAACCGTCGTCGATTTCCTCTCGTACTGGCGCTTTCTCAGGCGTGAACGGTCTCTGAACGGTCATGGTGCGGGCCGTCGGTGGAGTCACGAAGTCGTCATATCTCGCGACACACCATGGTGGGCCCGTACCCCCGTTCGCCGCAGGCAAACAACTGGATCAGTGGGCTATCCCGTTGCCCGCAGACCCAGCGACAGCAGCAGTCGGACATCGGGATCGGCCAACGAGGTGCTGAGCAGTTCCTCGATCCGCCGCACCCGGTAGCGCACGGTGTTCGGATGCACGTGCAGCCACTGGGCGGCCGCGCCGACGTCGCCGAAGCAGTCGAGGTAGGCGCGCAGGGTGTCCGCGAGCGCCGGATCGGACGCGCGCAACTCGCGCACCCGAGGGTCGATCAGCCGCTCGTCGGCGGCGACCAGCGTGACGATCTCGTCCAGCAGCACCGTGGTGCGGGCCTCCGCCAGCGAGGTGACCACGCCCAGCGCCCCCGGATGCCGCTCCGCGCTGTCCAGCACCCGGTCCACCTCGGCGCGGGCAGCTGCCACACCGTCGAGACCCGTTGTGGGAGTCGCGATCACCGCGCGCAACTCGAGGCCCAGCTCGCGTTGCAGCGTCGCGATGGTGCCTCGGATCCACGACATCGCAGCCGACGCCTTACCGCTGTGCGGCAGCAGCACGTACACCCGTGCGCCTTCGGCGGTGACTTGGGCGTCGTGTCGAAAAGCGCTGGCGCTCAGCGCCAGGACGTCGAGGAGCCGAGCCGGCACATCGCCGGCGCTGACGAACCCGATCACGGCGACCCTGCCGTCGGTGGCGAGGCCGAGTTCGCGGGCGGTGGCGGCGATATCGACGTCGGCGTCGCGCAGGCCGAGTAGCTCCTGCACCCGAACCGCGTGTGTCGAGGGTGCCGCGGCGAGCCGGGCCAGGATCCGCGCGGCCAGCACCGACGCTCCGCGCAACACCTCGTCGGCGTCATCGGCGGGCGGACGGGAGCCCTCCTGCACCCAGATGGTGCCGGCGAACACGGGTCCCCGGCCGCGGTCGGCGAGGTGGATCCCGACCGCGCGCCGGGGGCGCAGCCCCAGTTCGGGGCGCGCGTCGACGCGCACCACGTCCTGGCTCGCGCGCAACGCGTCGAAGATGCCCTCGCGGCCGATCCAGGCGAGGTGCTCGGGAGGCCCCGCCCGGCCGAGGATCGAGAGCCGGCGCAGCTCGTCGGCCTCGTCGTTGGACGCCGAGTACGCGAGCACGTGCGACTGACCGTCCTCGATGCTGACCATGCCGTGCGTGCGTTCGGCGATCGACTGCGCCAGCCCGAACAGGTCGGTCCCGGAGTCCTGCAGCGGGTCGGCACGGTCGCCGTGGTGCTCGAAGACGTGGTCGATGAGCCGGTACAACCGCTCCCACCGGGCGCGCGGTTCGACCGCCACCACCGCCGTGCCCGCGCCGATCGCGCGAGCGATGACCGCGGCGGACGGTTCCTTGACGAAGATCGCCGCGGGGGTGCGCGGCGCCTGGCGCACCAGCCAGGACAGCACGTCGTCATCGCCGACGCCCAGGAGCAGGAACACGTCGGCGGACACCGAGGCGGCCGCCAGGCCGAGGCGCACGTCGTCGGGATCGATCAGCGCCGCCGACCCGACCGGCAGGTCCAGCCCACGCGGCGCCTCGACCAAGCGCACCATCGTCGCGTCCAGCGCGAGCAGCAGTTGACCCAGGCTGACACCCGCGGTGATCATGATGTGGAAGTCTACTAACGGGATCGTGAACTTTGGCCGATTCGCCAACGGTTCAACGGGGTGGTGCGCGGGAACCTAAGGGCATGGACGCCATCACCTCGGTTCCGCTGCCGGCCAACGAGCCCATCCACGACTACGCGCCGGGCAGCCCCGAGCGGGCCCGCCTGACCGCCGCCCTCGGCGAGCTCGCCGCGGCGCCGATCGACCTCCCGCACGTGATCGGCGGAACGCACACGATGGGTGGCGGTGACCGCATCGACGTCGTGCAGCCGCACCGCCACCGATCCGTGCTCGGCACGCTGACCAACGCCACCCACGCCGATGCGACCGCCGCGGTCGACGCCGCGATCGCCGCCAAAGCGGAGTGGGAGGCCACCCCCTTCGACGAGCGCGCCGCGGTGTTCCTGCGCGCCGCCGACCTGCTCGCCGGACCCTGGCGCGAGAAGATCGCCGCCGCCACCATGCTCGGCCAGTCCAAGACCGCCTACCAGGCCGAGATCGACTCGCCCTGCGAGCTCGTCGACTTCTGGCGCTACAACGTGGCGTTCGCCCGCCAGATCCTGGCGCAGCAGCCGGTCAGCGGCCCTGGCGTGTGGAACCGCACCGACTACCGACCGCTCGAGGGGTTCGTCTACGCGATCACGCCGTTCAACTTCACCGCCATCGCGGGCAACCTGCCTACCGCGGCCGCGCTGATGGGCAACACCGTGGTGTGGAAACCGTCAGTCACGCAGACGTTCTCGGCGTATTTGACCATGCAGCTGCTCGAAGCCGCCGGCCTTCCCGCCGGGGTCATCAACCTCGTCGCGGGTGACGGCTACGCGGTGTCCGACGTCGTCCTGGCCGACCCGCGGCTGGCCGGCATCCACTTCACCGGTTCCACCGCGACGTTCCAGCATCTGTGGCGCGAGGTCGGCACCAACATCGTTCGGTACCACACGTATCCGCGCCTGGTGGGGGAGACCGGCGGCAAGGACTTCGTCGTCGCGCATCCCTCAGCACGTCCGGATGTGTTGCGTACGGCGCTGATTCGCGGTGCCTTCGACTACCAGGGGCAGAAGTGCTCGGCGGCGTCGCGGGCGTTCGTCGCGAGATCGGTGTGGGCGAAGATGGGTGACGACTTCCTGGCGGCCACCGAGGCGCTGACGTACGGCGACGTGGCCGATCTGTCGAACTACGGCGGCGCGGTCATCGACGACCGCGCGTACGCCAAGAGCGCCCGCGCCGTGGAGCGAGCCAAGAGCGCGCCCGGCGTCACGATCGCCGTCGGCGGTGAATGCGACGACAGCGAGGGCTATTTCGTCCGCCCGACCGTGTTTCTGTCCGACGACCCGACCGACGAGGCGTTCCGGGACGAGTACTTCGGGCCGATCCTGGCCGTCCACGTCTACGACGACGACGCGTGGGACGACGTGCTCGGCGTCGTCGACGGCGGCTCGACGTACGCGCTGACCGGTGCGGTGATCGCCGACGACCGCGCCGCGGTGCTGGACGCCGAACGCCGGCTACGGCACGCGGCGGGCAACTTCTACGTCAACGACAAACCCACCGGTGCGGTGGTCGGCCAGCAGCCCTTCGGCGGGTCGCGGGCATCCGGCACCAACGACAAGGCGGGCTCGGCGCTGAACCTGCTGCGGTGGACCTCGGCGCGCTCCATCAAGGAGACGTTCGTCCCGCCGACCGTGCACACCTACCCGCACATGGAGGTCTGACGATGACGGTGTTCTCTCGAGTGGCCCGGCCCGCGATTCTGGCGGCGAGCCGCTCGAAACGACTGCGCCGCACGGCCGAGCGCCTGCCTGTCACGCGCGACGTCGTGAACCGGTTCGTCCCCGGCGAGACCGTGGAAGACGCTCTGGGTTCGGTTGCGGTACTGCGGGATTCGCGTCGCTTCGTCACGATCGATTACCTGGGTGAGGACACGACCGACCAGGACACCGCCGCCGCCACCGTGCAGTCCTACCTCGATCTTCTGGACGGGCTGGCGCAGCGTGACGAGCCCGCGGGCGGGCCGCGTCAGCTCGAGGTGTCGCTGAAACTGTCGGCGCTGGGCCAGGCGCTGCCGCGCGACGGCGAGAAGATCGCGATGGAGAACGCGCACACCATCTGCACGCGGGCTCGCGACGTCGGCGCCTGGGTCACCGTTGACGCCGAGGACCACACGACCACCGACTCGACGCTGTCGATCGTGCGCGACCTGCGTTCCGACTTCCCGTGGCTGGGCACGGTGCTGCAGGCCTATCTCAAGCGCACCGAGGGGGATTGCAGGGAGTTCGCGGCGTCCGGCGCTCGAATCCGGTTGTGTAAGGGAGCCTATGACGAACCGGCGTCAGTGGCGTTCCGCGAGCGCGCGGAGGTCACCGAGTCGTACCTGCGCTGCCTGCGCGTCCTCATGGCCGGCAGCGGCTATCCGATGGTGGCGTCCCACGATCCGGAGATCATCGACGCGGTGCCCGCGTTGGTGCACGAGTTCGGTCGTGGCATAGAGGATTTCGAGTACCAGATGCTGTACGGCATCCGCGACGCCGAGCAGCGCCGGCTGGCCGAACTCGGCCACGTCCGGGTATACGTGCCGTTCGGCTCCGAGTGGTACGGCTACTTCGTGCGACGGCTGGCGGAGCGTCCCGCGAACCTGGCGTTCTTCGTCCGGGCGCTGGTGGACTAGAGGTCGTAGCGCGTCGCCCCGTACGGCTCCCTGGTGCCGAACGCGTACACCGTCGTCGGATCCATTCGGAACACGTAGTAGGGCGGCTTGCCGCCGGACGGCGCGCTGAATTCCGCGGTGAGGGCGTCGCCGTCGACCTCGCACGGCCAGTCGTCGGCCAATGCGGTTGCCACGGCGTCCAGTTCGGGCCCACCGGTCACGCGTGTGGCGGTGCCCTCGAGGACCAGGTCGAACGGATCGGTCGCGAGGCAGAGCACGCACCGCCCGTCGTGTGCGAGGTTGCGCGACTTCCGCGTCTCGGCGCTGGAGTTGAAGTACCACACCCCGTCGACCGACACGACGCCGAGCGGCCGGACGTGCGGGACGCCGCTCGCACCGATGGTGGTGAGCCAGGCGGTGTGTCGGCTGGGGCCGCCGGTCCCCGGCGCCTGCGGGACGTTGGTCTTGAGCTGTTGCTCGACGGCGTCCCACTCGATGGGCGGGGAGTTGTACCCGTCCAGATTCCTCGTTGCGTTCGGCATGGCGTGCTCCTAGTCCGTGTCCGGGAACGAGTGGTGCTCGTGGCGGATCAGCCACTTCCCGTCGACCTTGCGCAGGCCCATCGTGAGCCGCAGCCGGTTGTCGGGATTCTCGGCGAACTCCTTCTCACCACCGCATTTCAGCAGCCCGAAGGCGAACGCGACGTCGTCACCGGCCTCGACGTCGAGTTCGAGGAGTTCGAATGTCGCACCGCTGCGGATGAAGTCGAAGAACGGCGGCCAGCAGTCGCGGTACGCCTGTGCCCCGCGAATGCCCTCATACGGCGGCGGGACGTCGAACATCACGATGTCGTCGGCGTGTGCGGCGGTGACGGCGTCGAGGTCGCAACCCCTGATGCCGTCGACCCAGCGGGTGATCAGCGTGCGGATATCGGATTCGGCGCTCATGATGCGCTCCTTTCGTCACAGGTACCGACCGCGACGGAGCGCTGTACTCATCGCGGCTCAGCCGCCTCTGGCCGAGAACCTGCCCTCGGTGACCTCGTCCCACTTATCGCACACCGCGGTGACCTGTTCGTCGCCCTGGTCGCGAATCCATGCGCACGTTTCGCGGTCCGTCGACGGGTTGGTCACGATGATGGTGCGCAGTTCCGGGCGTTCCTCGGCGAGTGCGCGCAGCCGCTCGGGCGGGGTGGACGGATCCGCCGCGCGCAGCGCATCAAGCGGATCGGGCAGCGCGCCGCGCGGGGCGTCATAGGCCGCCAGATCCGAACCCGGCTCTGGCACCGCGCGTCCGGAGTTCAGCAGCAGGTTCAGCGCGATCGCCGTGATCGCCCCCGCCGAGATGCCGGAGTGGAAGATGGTCTGGAACCAGTCGGGGAACTTCGCGTACAGATCGAGGGCGACGTTGACGGGTGCTTGGGGATCGGGGCCGAGCGTCCGATCGGTGTAGTACAGCTTGGCCTCGGTCAGCATCGCGACACCGATCGAGATCGCCACCACCAGGATGTTGGTGTTGTCGAACGTCACCTTCGCCAGCGTGCGCACGCCGCTGGCCGCCACCATCCCGAACAACGCCACGCCTGCTCCGCCCAACACCGCCAACGGGATTCCCTCGACGACGGCCGCCATCTTGGGCAGCAGGCCGAGGAGAACGAGGATGACGCCCGCACCCGTGGCGACGTGGCGGGTCTTGACGCCCGTGATGGCGACCAGTCCGACGTTCTGTGCGAACGCGGTGTACGGGAACGTGTTGAACACGCCGCCGATGACCGTGCCCAGCCCGTCGGCCCGCAAGCCGTCGGCCAGTTTGCCCGGCGTGATCTTCTCGTCGACGATCTCGCCGACGGCCACGATGTCACCCGTCGTCTCGGTCATGATGACGATCGCCACGATGAGCAGGGCGATGATCGAGCTGACTTGGAACGACGGCAGTCCGAACTGGAACGGCGTGACGAACCCGAACCAGCTGTACTCGCCCATGTGGCTCCAGTCGGTCATCCCCAGCGGGACGGCGACCAGCGTGCCGACGACGAGGCCGAGCAGGATCGACACCCGCCGCATGCCCTCGGGAGCGAACCGCTCGATGGCGATGATCACGATGAGCGTGAAGAAGCCCATCCCGATGGCCTTGGGATCACCGAAGTTCGGGCCGGTCCCGCCGCCGAACCAACCGGCCGCCACGCGCATCAGCGAGACGCCGATGATCAGGATGATCGTGCCCGTGACGAGTGGCGGGAAGAAGCGGATGAGCCTGCCGAACACCGGGGCCAGCAGGATCATGAACAGCCCGCACGCGATCACCGCGCCGTAGATCGCGTTGACGCCGTGGTTGGACCCGATCGTGATCATCGGGCCGACCGCTGCGAACGTGACGCCCTGCATCAACGGCAGCCGGACCCCGAACCGCCAGAATCCGACGGCCTGGATGATCGTGGCGATGCCCGCGACGAACAGGTCGGCCATGATCAGGTGCACGATGTCGGACTGCTGCAACCGACCGGCGCCGACCATGGCGCCGCCGACGATCAGCGGAACCGCCACCGCACCCGCGTACATCGCGAGGACGTGCTGGATCGACAGCGGGATCAGGCGTTTCAGCGGTGGGATGTCGTCTACCGCGCGGGTCGTCATCGCCCAATCCTTCGGGCGATCCGTTTCGCAGGCTTCTCACAGGCGTGACCGCGCGGTTACGGGCACTGTGCGTAGACGTGGCCGACTGCTCCCGCAGGTGCCAGGTCGCGGTCGCGCAGGATCGTGAGCGGCGCGCGGCCGTCGTCCGCGCAGACGCTGTCGAACGGCGCGGGCAGGTTGTCGGTGTACTCGATCTGCAACACGTGCCTGCCGTAGGCGCGCGAGTACGACGCGCACTCGTCGAACGCGGCGCACTCCTCGGCGACGGCGAAGTCGAATCCGAGGCCGCGGCCCTGTTCGGTGAACTCGGCAGCGTTCTTCTGCGCGGCGGCCAGGCCGTGGCCGTGGGCCAGCGCGACGTAGCGTCCGGCGAGGTCGAACGCGCCCGCCCGGTCGATGCGCGGGAACCGCGCGAACGTGTCGAGGTTGTCGATCTCGACGGCGTCGAAGCCGTTGCGCGCGCACTCCTCGAGCACCGGACCCACCACCTCGACGATCGTCGCGCGCTGCGCCTCGGTCGACGGGTCGAGGACGTACTCGTCCGCCCAGTCGGGGTCGACCACCGGTTGGCCGGCGGCGTCGCGCAGCAGCGCGCTGCCGTGGCGGGTCAGCCAGTCGTCGCTCTCACCCGGCTGGGTCTGAAAACCGTTGACGTAGCACACGTTGTACGCGCCGGCCAGCGGTCGGTCCGACGTATCGCGTGCCACCACGGCCAGCCCGGCCGTGTCGTAAGCACCGCCGAGTTGATAGTCGAACGAGCCCCGATCGGGTGGCAGCCGATGCTCGGCGGTGGCCGGCGGCGCGCACGCGGCCAGCACCCCGACCGCCACCGCGATCGGAAGTCTCACCGGTCGGCGAGCCGCAGGAGCGTCCACGCGGCGATGGTCTGCGCGTCGGTGATCTCGCCACTGCGGATCATCGCCTCGATCTGCGCCCCGCTGAACCAGTCGCTGTGCATGTCCTGCTCCTCGTGTTCGCGGTCGTGCTCGCCCTGGGTGAGGCCGGTCGCCAGCCACACCCAGCCGCGCTGGCTGCTCATCCCCGGTGCGACGTCGAGCTGCCCGAGGACCACCATCGACTCGGCACGCAGGCCCGTCTCCTCGCGCAGTTCGCGGGCCGCCAACTCGTCGGCCGCGGGTTCGTCGCCGCCGAGCGATCCGGGTGCGGTGCCCTGCGGAAACTCCCAGCGCCGCAACCCGATCGGATAGCGGAACTGCTCGACCAGCTGATAGCGATCGCCGTCGCGCGCCACGATCAGCGCGTACGCCGGCTTGTCGACGACGCCGTAGATGCCGGAACTGCCGTCCGGACGGCGCACGTCGTCCTCGCGCACGATCATCCACGGATTCCGGTAGACCTCGCGCGACGCGACGCGTTCGATGGGATGCACGGCGACCAGTATCTCCCGGCGCGGTAACGTCGCGACCGTGCTGCTGGCCTCGCTCAACCCCGCTGCGGTCGCCGCCGGCGCCGACCTGTCCGACGCCGTCCGCATCGACGGGACCTCTCTGAGCCGAAGTGACCTCGTCGGTGCCGCCACGTCCGTCGCCGAGCGGATCGGCGGCGCCAGCCTGGTGGCGATCCTGGCCAAGCCCTCCGCGACGACGGTGCTCGCCGTCGCGGGCTGCCTGATCGCCGGGGTGCCGTTCGTGCCGGTGCCCGCCGACGTCGGCGCCGCGGAACGCAGGCACATGCTGACCGACTCGGGCGCGCAGGGCTGGCTGGGGGAGCGGCCCGCCGACGACGACCTGGACGGGTTGCCGCACGTGCCGGTGCGCATACACGCACGATCCTGGCACCGCTACGGCGAACCGCCACCCGATGCGACGGCGATGGTGATGTACACCTCGGGCACCACCGGCCTGCCGAAGGGCGTGGTACTGAGTAGGCGCGCGGTCGCCGCCGACATCGACGCCCTCGCCGCGGCGTGGCAGTGGACCGCGGAAGACACACTGGTGCATGGACTTCCGCTGTTCCACGTGCACGGGCTGGTGCTGGGCCTGCTCGGCTCGCTGCGAATCGGCAACCGATTCGTTCACACCGGCCGCCCGTCCCCGGCCGCGTACGCGGAAGCGGCGGGGTCGCTCTACTTCGGGGTGCCCACCGTCTGGACGCGGGTGGTCGGCGAACCGGACGCCGCGCGTGCCCTGTCATCGGCGCGACTGCTGGTGTCCGGCAGTGCCGCGCTGCCGGTGCCGGTGTTCGACGGCCTGGTGCGGCTGACCGGGCACGCGCCGGTCGAACGGTACGGCGCCACCGAGTCGTTGATCACGGTGAGCACACGCTTCGACGGCGAGCGACGCCCCGGCTGGGTCGGGCTGCCACTCGACGGGGTGTCCACGCGACTCGTCGGCGAGGACGGCGGCGAGGTGCCGCACGACGGGGAAACCATTGGCCGCCTTGAGGTTCGAACGCCGACGATGTTCGACGGCTATCTCAACCGGCCCGACGCGACCGCCGACGCGATGACGCCGGACGGCTTCTACCGCACCGGCGACGTATCGGTGATCGACGCCGGCGGCATGCACCGCATCGTCGGCAGGGAGTCCGTCGACCTGATCAAGTCGGGCGGCTACCGCGTCGGCGCGGGGGAGATCGAGACCGTGCTGCTGGGGCATCAGGGCGTAGCCGAGGTCGCCGTTGTGGGCGTTCCCGACGACGACCTGGGACAGCGCATCGTCGCCTTCGTCGTCGGCGACGCCGAACCGCAGGTGCTGATCGACTTCGTAGCCGACCAACTCTCGGCGCACAAGCGGCCGCGCGAGGTGCGCATCGTGGACGCCCTCCCGCGCAACGCCATGGGCAAGGTGGTCAAGAAGGAGCTGATGACGTGACTCTGGTGTTCGACGAGATCTGCATCGACGCCCACGACATCCACGCCCTCGCCGCCTGGTGGTCGGCGGTGCTCGGCTGGGCCGCCGAGGACACCGCGGACGGCGATGTGCTGCTGTCCGCACCGCCGGGAGCGGGCCCGAACTGGTTGTTCATCCCCGTGGCCGACGACAAGGTCGTCAAGAACCGCATCCACTTCGACTTCCGGCCCGACGATCAGGCCGCCGAGGTCGACCGGGTGCTCGCGCTGGGCGCCCGGCACGTCGACATCGGCCAGGGCGACGAGACGTGGGTCGTGCTCGCCGACCCCGAGGGCAACGAGTTCTGCATCCTCGCCGCCGACTGATCACCGTCATCCTCGGCCCCGGCGCAGGCACACTGGCGGGCACACCGTCTCGGTCCCGGCCAGAACGGAAGAGTGACTCAAGGACGACCTCGACCGGCGAATCGCCACACTCACCAGCCAACTGCATGGGCAGGTCGCCGACGGCATTAGCCCGGAGCGCGCCGTGCCCGACCGTCGATCAGCCTGCATGCACCACATTTCGCCTGATGCGCCTCCGTAGGCGAGATTCTCGCGGCGTTGCCGACACCACGGCGTCGCCGTCGGTAACGCCCCGAGCCGGCCACCGGTCGGCGCGCTGCAGAAGGGGCAAACGGGTGGCGAGTGCCGCCGTTCCCGCGTCATCCGAGGGATCAGCGTGTTCCACGGCGTGTCATGGCTTTCGCCGGGCGTCACGGCGGCCACCCCAGCGAATCGCCGTGCACGACGCAGCGTCGATGGAAGATGGTTGCACTAGCAATATTTCAGTTTGCTACAGGTTCTACTTACTAATTTGCTGAACGAGCGGGAGTTTGCAAAGTTCGAACCTTGACATCTCTCGTTTGTGCTGTTGAAAAGCCTGATATCACTCATCGACGCTGCGGCGCGCGGATGGCTAGCAAGAAGAGTCGTGATTGCTGTAGCTGGAATTCGGGTAGCCAGGTTGTTAACCACAACGGAAAGGCTGGTATCAAGCATGGTGGTAGCGGACAGCGTTGACGCCCGGCGTGCACATCGAGATCTGCTGACCCTCGCGCCTCGGCGACCCGCGTATGCGATGTACAAGCACGTCGGCCGCCTCCGGGTGCACGGATACACCGAGACGCCGACGTTCACCACCCTCCAGGTGCTTGATCGCTGTCAGCGCGACATGGGGCTGAGGGGTCCGGTCACGGAGATTGGCGTTCACCACGGTCAACTGCTGATCGCCATGGCCTTGCTGCAACGACCCGGCGAAGGGGTCGTGGCCGTCGACCTGTTCGACCAACAGGAACTCAACGTGGATCAGTCCGGCAAGGGGGATCTCGCCGAGTTCTCCCGGCACATCGCGCACTGGCTCGACAGTCCGGTCACCGTGGTTCAGGGCGACTCGACCACGCTGAAACCGGGAGTCGTCCCCGAGATGGCCGGTACGCGCATGTTCTCGGTCGATGGCGGACACACGTCGCGGATCGTCGAGTCGGACATGAGACTGGCCGCACGGTCGTTGTGCGACGGCGGCGTGGTCATTGCCGACGACGTGTTCAACCCGCAGTGGCCCGACGTGTGCGTGGGCACCCTGAAGTTCATGGAAGACGCGGACCTCGTGCCATTCGGAATCGGCTTCAACAAGGCGCTTTTCACGCATACCCGGTACGCCGAGATGTACCGCCAGGCGCTGCGGAGCCGTTTCGACGGCTACCGGTTCGCCACCCTCGACAAGTGCTTCGCAGGCCACGACGTCGTCTCGCTGGTCAAGGTGCCGCCACGGCACATGCCGCGCCGAAGCGACGCGCTGCGTCGCTGCTACCACGCCGTGCTGAAGCGAGCCGCGCGCAACGGAGGGCGGATCACCCGCTGCTAGAGCTCTTCGCGCCGGGCCTCCGGGTAGAGGCACCCGAGGTTCGCACTGCCCGCTCCGCGCTGCCAGGGCATCCAGGTGTCCCAGCAGGCGCCGATCGCGGAGGAAGCGGCTACGGCGATGCCGTAGCTGGCGTCGGTACCGGGACCGTCGGGGGTAACGGAGATGAAGGCCGTCGCGCTGTCGCCGAATTGTCCTCCGTCGAGGGCGAATTGGAAACTGTCCTCGCCGACGAAACCCTGGTTCGGCGTGTAGGTGAACGACCCGTCGAGGTTGATCGTCACCGTGCCGTTCCGCGGCTTCACGTAGAGCCGCGCCTTCCCGAATTCCGCGTACTGGGTGTTCGACAGCAGGCCGAGCGCTGCGGACATCGTGATCGTCTTGTTCCTGCCGACGGTGTACTTCTTGTCCAGTTCGACGGGCGTGGGGTCGTACACGCTCACCGCCACCGTCGCGGTGGCCGTGTTCCCGGCGCCGTCGGTGATGGAGTAGCTGAACTCCACGTACCCCTCGAAGCCCTCGGTGGGCGTGAAGCGGATGGTTCCGTCCTTCTGAGCGGTGGCCACGCCGCCGTACTCGGGTTGGGACACCACGCGCACCGTCAGCGGACCGTCTTCGGAGTCGTAGTCGTTCTTCAACACGTCGATGTCGACCGCGTCGCCGCGGGGCGTCGAGGCGTAGTCGTCATTCGCGTACGGTTCCTGGTCGACGGTGATCGTCACCCAGGCGCTGCTGGTGCGGCCGAGCGTATCGGTCACGGTGTACTCGAACCCGTCGCGCCTGGACTCCTCGTTCGGGGTGTAGACGAACGTGCCCGTCTTCTCGTCGAAGCGGACCGTGCCGTCGTAGGGCTGCGATGTGACGACGACGCTGGCGCCCTTGGGGATCCGGTCGTTGCCGAGCGCGTCGATGACGACCTTCTCGCCCGCGCGAACGATGACCCGGTCGTCGGCCGTGACGGGGGCTGTCGAGGGGAGCACCGTGACGGTGACGGTTTCGGTGCGCTCGCTCCACCCGTTGGAGACGGTGTAGGTGAAGGTGTCGATGCCGGTGAAGTCCGGATCGGCGGTGTACTCGATGCCGCTCTCGGTGACGTTGATGACTCCTTGGCTGACGTCGACCGAAACGATGTACAGGCCTTCGTCGTTCGGATCGGTGTCGTTGGCCAGCACGTCGATGACGACGGTCTCACCGGCCTCCACGGTCGCGGAGTCCGGCGCCGACAGGGGCGGTTTGCCGATGGCCGCGACGATCAAGCGCACCGAAGCGGTCCCGGTGGAGGCGCCGTCGGAGACGGTGTAGGTGAATTCGAACGTGCCGGAGACACCGGGTTCGGGTGTGTAGCTGAACGTTCCGTCCGTCGCCATCACCAGCGTGCCCCGTGACGGCTTCGTGTAGTCGACGACGGTGATCGGATCCCGGTCCGAGTCGACGTCGTTGGCCAGCACGTTGCCGGAGTACACGGAGTCGTCGCCGATGTAGACGTCGTCGCGTGTCACGATGGGGCCGTTCGTGACCACCACGGTGATGGTGGCGCTGGCGGTCAGGCCGGAGGGATCGGTGACCGTGTAGCCGACGGTGTCCTCCCCGACGAAGCCGGAGCGCGGGGTGAACGTCACCGTGCCGTCCGGAGCCACGCTGAACGATCCGCTGGACGTCGTTCGGTCGAGCGTGAACGTCAGCGGGTCGCCATCGGGATCGTTGAAGGCGCCGGCGAACGAGACGGGTACGCCGTGGTGGGTCGTGACGATCGCATCGACGGCGACGGGCGCGTGGTTGATCGGTTCGATCGTGACGGTGACGGTGTAGGTGGAGGTGGAGAAGCCGTCCGTCACGTCGTAGCGGAATGCATCCGCCCCGGAGACGCCGGGGTCGGGGGTGTAGGTGAAGCTGCCGTCGGGATCGACCGTCACGGTCCCCCTCGACGGCCCCGCGGCCAGCGAGTAGGTGACCTCTTCGCCGTCGGCATCGGTCGCAGACGGCAACGACCCTGTGCGGGAACCGTTCTCGCTGACGGTGACGCTCGCGTCGGCGGCCACCGGTGCGTTGTTGACCATGGTCACCGTGACGAAGACGGTGTAGTCCGCCCGGCCGCCCAATGGGTCGGTGACGCTGAACACGAACGAATCCCGACCGAAGTAGCCCGCGGCGGGCGTGTAGGTGTACTCCCCGCCGGGATCGACGACGACCGTCCCGTTCGTGGGCGGCGACTGGAGGGTGTAGGTGACCGGGTCCCCGTCGGCATCGGTCGCGGGCGGCAACGTGCCCGAGTGCGAGGTGTTCTCGTCCATGACCACGTTCTGGATGTCCGCGACGGGTGGGGTGTTGGAGGAGGTCTGATCGGATTCCCGCCGGGTCCACGCCAGCACCGCCCACAGCAGCGGTGACGCGGCAGGTGCACCGGGTCCCGGCAGAACGAACGGGGCGACCGCGGCGGCGAGCATCGTCGCGACCACCGACGGGGGCGCGGGTTCCGGCGCCGCGACGTCGGCTGCCTCGACGGGCTCGGCGAACATCGGGGTGGTCGAATCAATCTGTTGGGCAACGGGTTCCAACGAGTGAGGCTGCGCCGGCTCGGTATCGGGCACGGTGGCGACGGGCGCGTCGGCGGTGGCGGGGCGCGGCGTCGCCGTCTGCTGAGGGGTCGGGGGTGAATCGTTCCGTCGCGCCGGCGGTTCGGCGCTCTCGGGTTCGGGCTCCAGCTGAGATTCGGGCGCGGGTGCGGGTGCGGGTTCGGGTTCGGCGGTGGTCGATCCCGAGCCGGACGTGTGGGCACCACCGCTGCTGCTGACGTTCATCTCGGGAACGCTCGGAGCGGATGACGTGCCGCCGGTCGGCGCGGAGTCCGACGTTCCCGTCGCCGTCGCCGTGGGGTCGGGGTCGGAGGCCGCGGTGGGCGAGTCGGCCGACGACGACTCCGAGGAGGCTCCCGAGGCGGACGAGTCCGAGCCGTCGTCCGCACGCGCCACCCCCGCGCCCTGGCCGGCAGCCACCGCGGCGCCCACGCCGAGTGCGACCGCGAGTGCGCCGATGCGGCCGATGTAGCGGGCGGCGCCGCCACTGCGGGGTGCGTGGGTTCCTGCTCGAGCGTCCATGGCTTCGTGCCTCTCCGACCGGGTGTCGAGCGGAACTTACGTGGTCGTCAAAACAGTTCGCTAGCAAATTCAGAAAGTTTTACTTCGCAAGTAGTCGAGGTGGCGGCTGTCGGTGACGCGATGATCAGTCGGCGAGTGTTGCCAGCGTTGCGCGGCTGTTCATTCGGCAAAGTACGCTGCGTACACCGCATGACGCCGATGGCAACCCTTGTGCTGGTCTTTGCGTCGTGCGGTCGCACCGCAGCCGTGAGGACTGCAACGAGGATCGGCACGTTTGGAACTTGTCGGAGCTAACCGGTTTGCTGGCTTATGTCGCTCACTGCCATTTGCCGGTCAGTTCGCGTGCAAGGCCTCGTTGAGGGTGATGCCCGTGCCGTCGCGCTTGACCACCTCGACGGCACCCGACAGCGAGTTCCGCCGGAATAGCAGATTGCTCGCGCCGGACAGCTCGACGGCCCTGATCGTCTCGCCGTCGGCGGTGGTGACCTTCGTCCCGCCGGTGACGTACAGGCCCGCCTCGATCACGCAGTCGTCGCCGAGCGAGATACCCAGGCCGGAGTTCGCGCCGAGCAGGCAGCGCCTGCCGACTTTGATGATCTCCTTGCCGCCGCCGGACAGCGTGCCCATGATCGACGCGCCCCCACCGACATCGGAGCCGTCGCCGACGACGACGCCCGCGGAGATGCGGCCCTCGACCATCGACGTGCCCAGCGTGCCCGCGTTGAAGTTCACGAAGCCCTCGTGCATCACCGTGGTGCCCTCGGCCAGGTGCGCCCCGAGCCGAACCCGGTCGGCGTCGGCGATCCGGACGCCCTTCGGCAGCACGTAGTCGACCATGCGCGGGAACTTGTCGACGCCGTACACCGCGACCGGGCCCTGCCGACGCAGCCGGGCGCGGGTCAGTTCGAAATCGTCGATCGCGCACGGACCGCGGCTGGTCCACACCACGTTGGCCAGATGCCCGAAGATGCCGTCGAGGTTGGCACCGTGCGGCTGGACGAGGCGATGCGACAGCAGGTGCAGCCGCAGGTAGGCGTCGTACGCGTCGAGCGGCTTGTCGTCCAGCGAGGCGATCGTGGTGCGCACCAGGACGACGTCGACGTCGCGGGCCTCGTCGCGGGCCTCGAGTTCGGCGAGTTCGGCCCCCACCTCCGCGGTCGAGAGCTTGACCGTGCCGGACTCGCCGTCGCTGGAGAGTTCGGGCTCGGGGAACCACGTGTCGAGAATCGTTCCGTCGGCCGCGATGGTCGCCACGCCGACGCCTGATGCGCTAGTCACGCCGCCAAGACTAACGTCAGGCGCGTGGCTTCATCGTCTGCTCTTCGCGCAAGCGGCTCATCGTTGGACCTGCGCTCTGATCCCATCGCTCTGACCGCCGCCCTGGTCGACATCCCCAGCGAGTCACGGCACGAGCAGCGCATCGCCGACGAGATCGAGGCCGCGCTGCGCGCGCAGGCCCCGCATTTCGAGGTCGTCCGGTTTCGCGACTCGGTGCTCGCCCGCACCGATCTGGGCAGGCCGTCGCGGGTGCTGCTCGCCGGGCACACCGACACCGTGCCCGCCGCGGACAACGTGCCGAGCCGACTCGAGGGCGGCGTGCTGCACGGCTGCGGCACCTCCGACATGAAGTCGGGCGACGCCGTCTTCCTGCATCTGGCCGCCACCGTCGCCGATCCCGCGCACGACATCACGCTGGTGATGTACGACTGCGAGGAGATCGAATCCTCCGCCAACGGGCTGGGCCACATCGAGCGCGAGCTGCCCGACTGGCTGCGCGCGGACGTCGCGATCCTCGGCGAACCGTCCGGCGGGTACATCGAAGCCGGCTGCCAGGGCACCATCCGCGTCGTGGCACGGGCGGCGGGCACCAGAGCGCATTCCGCGCGATCCTGGCTGGGCGACAACGCGATTCACAAACTCGGCGCCGTGCTGGCCCGGCTGTCGGCGTACCAGCCGCGCAACGTCGACATCGACGGCTGCGTCTACCGCGAGGGGCTCTCCGCGGTGCGCATCGACGGTGGTATCGCGGGCAACGTCATTCCGGACGCCGCGTCGGTCACCGTCAACTTCCGGTTCGCCCCCGATCGAAGCGTCGACGACGCTATCGCCCACGTCCGCGAGGTCCTCGCCGGGCTCGACGTCGAACTCGAGGTGACCGACTCCGCCGCAGGCGCACTGCCGGGGCTGACGAAGCCCGCCGCCGCGGCGCTGGTGGCCGCTGCCGGGGGCCACGTCCGCGCGAAGTACGGATGGACCGATGTGGCGCGCTTCGCAGCGCTCGGCATCCCGGCCGTCAACTACGGCCCCGGTGATCCGAACCTCGCGCACCGCTCCGACGAGCACGTCGAGACCGCGCAGATCACCGCGACCGCGGAGACGCTCCGGAAATATCTGGTTGCGTAGCCCGGTAACCTCGTACACGTGCTGGGAGACGACTACTCCGGGTGAACCGGAGCACCGACCGCTAGTCGTCCCTTCCCCTTTCGAAGGACCCAGTCATGTCTTCCATCGTCGTATCGGCGCTGTCCTACTCCTGGCCCGATGACACTCCGCTGTTCACCGACCTGAGCTTCGCCGTCCCCGAGGGACGCACCGGCCTCGTCGCGTCCAACGGCGCGGGCAAGAGCACGCTGCTGCGCCTCATCGCCGGCGAGTTCCGCCCGACGGCGGGCACCGTCACCGTCGACGGCGTGCTCGGCTATCTACCTCAGACGCTGCCGTTCCTCACCGATGGCGCCACCGTCGCCGACGTTCTCGGAATTGCGCCGGTCGTCGCCGCACTGAACGCGCTCGCCGCAGGCGATGCGTCGGATGAGGTCTTCACGGCGATCGGCGAGGACTGGGACGTCGAGGAGCGGTCTCGTGCTCAACTCGGCAGGCTCGGGCTCGGCGACATCGCGCTGGACCGACCCCTCGACACGCTCAGCGGTGGCGAGGTCATCACCGTCGGCGTGGCCGCCCGCCTGCTGGCCCGGCCGGATGTGCTGCTGCTCGACGAGCCGACCAACAACCTCGACCTCGCGGCCCGGCACCGGCTCTACGACGCCCTCGACGACTTCGGCGGCACGCTGCTGGTGGTCAGCCACGACCGCGCGCTACTGGATCGGATGGATCGCATCGCAGAGCTGCGGAGCAGCGAAATCGCCTATTTCGGGGGCAGTTTCACCGCGTACTCCGAAGCGCTCGACGCCGCGCAGGCGGCAGCCGAAGCCGATGTGCGCAACGCCGAGCAGTTCCTGAAACGGGAGAAGCGGCAGATGCAGGAGGCGCGCGAGCGAGCAGCCAGGCGGTCGAGCACCGCAGCCCGCAACGTCAAGGACGCCGGACTGCCGAAGATCGTGGCGGGCAAGCTGAAGCGCGACGCGCAGGAGTCGGCGGCACGGGCGGATGACGTGCACGCCAAGCGGGTCGACGAGGCCAGGGTGCGCCTCGATCAGGCTGAGCGCTCGGTCCGCGATGACGATGCCCTGGTCCTGGACCTGCCCGACACCGAGGTGCCTGCGGGCCGCACCGTGGTCGCCGCGCGCGGCGTCAACGTGCGGCGCGGCGATCGAATGCTGTTCTCGGACAACGGTGTCGACGTCGACATCCGCGGGCCCGAACGCATCGCGCTGACGGGGTCCAACGGCGCGGGGAAGTCGACTCTGCTGAAACTGCTCAGCGGCGACCTCCTGGCCGACGAGGGGCAGGTGCAACGCGCCGACGGCCGAATCGCCTACCTGTCGCAGCGGCTCGATCTGCTGGACCCGGATGCGACCGTGGCCGAGAGTCTGGCGGCGGCAGCGCCCGGACTGAGCCACACCCGCCGGATGCATCTGTTGGCGCAGTTCCTGTTTCGCGGTGATCGCATCCAGTTGCCGGTGGCGGCCCTATCGGGCGGCGAGCGGCTGCGGGTCACGCTGATGTGCGTGCTGTTCGCCCAGCCCGCGCCGCAACTGCTGCTGCTCGACGAGCCCACCAACAACCTCGACCTGGTCAGCGTCGGGCAACTCGAGTCCGCGCTGAACGCCTATCGCGGGGCACTGGTGGTGGTGAGCCACGACGAGCGGTTCCTCGACGCGATCACCGTGCAACGCAGGATGACGTTGGCCGAGGGGAGGCTTTTGCCGACCTAGCGCTCGTCGTCGAGGCCGGCCTCGCGCAGCGCCGCCGCTTCGGCGTCGTCGCCGCGTTCGTACTCCCGCGCGGCGGCGGTGAGGCGCTCGGCCAGCTCGGAGCTGGTGCGGGACAGCGTGTTCAGCAGGTCGGCGCGCACGGCGAGGATCTCGCGGAACGGGTTTCTCGCGGGCTCGGCGATGGGCCCGTACCGCTGCTCGAAGCCCGCGATCTCGGACGCCGAGACACCGATGGCGGCGTCGAGTGCGGACGCCACGTCGGACTGCACGCGCGCCAGGTTGCGCACTCCGTCCGGGTCGACGTGCAACGGATCGGTCATGACCCGCTCACCGCCCGGTACTCCGCGACCAGGGTTCTCATCCCGGCGGCCAGATCGGTGATCGACGCGTGCGATCGGATGATGATCTCGACGAGCCGGTCGACCGCCTGGCCGACCACGGGAGCCAGCACGTCGTCGGGTTCGACCTCCTCGGGCAGTCCGTCGGCCACGTCGACGACCCACTGGCGCAACTCGTCGAGCTGTTCGCGGCCTGCGGACACCACCGCCGCCAACTCGTCGAGGTGAACGGTCATCCGCCGGTCGAGATCAGCGAGAGCCGTAAACGACTGTGCGTGTGCCGAATTCAGCGTGTGGTAGGCATCCGCGGCGCCGCCGCCCCACATGTCGCCGGGGCGGGCACCCGTCACCTCCGACTGCAGTCGGCTTACCTCGTCGCCGGGAAATCCGCCCCCGAGCGAACGGTCGTCACCGAAGGTGGCCCGCGCTTTCGACCACGTCGACAGGAACGCCTCGACCAGGCTCATCCGCGCGCCTCGGCCGCCTGCCGCGCGGCATCGGCGGCCACTCCCTTCATCCCGATTCCGGCGAACGCCGCCGACGCCGCGTCGAGCCCGTCGGCGTCGCCCGCGGTGAACGCCCGCGCGTAGGTCAGGGCGAGGCGGCCGACGGCACTGTCATCACCCAATCTCTCCAGGAACTCCGCCGCCCGCAGGTCACCGAGCCGGACGGCGTCCAGCAGCGCCCGCACCGCGACGGCCGACTGCCCGCCGCGCTCGGCGGCCTTCGCGGCGTCGCGTGCGGCGCTGATCGCGCCGGGCCCGTCCATGCGCGCCGCCGCCGTCCACGCCTTCGCCAGCCCGAGTTCGGGGGCGAACAGCATCGACTTCAGACCATGCTTCGACTCGGCGCGCGCCAGCATCCGGCCCGCGTCGGACAACCGGCCCGCCTGCGCCAGGGCCTGCGCCAGCAGCATCCACGCCAACGGTCCCCATGAGTAACCGGTCGGGGCGAGCGCGGTCGCCGCCTCCTCTAGCAGCGCGACGGCCGCCGCCGCATCGCCACGGGCGATCAGCACGTCGGCGACGAGAAGCCGGCCGATCGCGTGCCCCGGCTGGGCGCCCCGTGCGGCGTCGACCAACTCGTCGGCCAGCGCCTGCGCGCGATCCAACTCGCCCGACATCACCAGTGCCGTCGTCTGCCCGAAGCCGGAGGTGAACCTCAGCAGCCCCGGATGACCCGCGGCGATCGCCCGGTCCGCGAGCGCGTCGACGTCGGCGAACGCGCCCATCCGGGCGTTGCACAGCGCGGCCGCCGCGGCCGCCCACCCGACGGCCTGCGCGTCGGCGTCCGCGGAGTCGAGCACCTCCCGCGCGATGCCCATCGCCCGCTGCGGGCTGCCCGCGTTCATCGCGAACGTCCCGAGCAGCGCGTCGACGGTCGCCACCGCGGGACCCGACGACACCCGGCCCCGCGTCGTCTTGAGGAAGGCGGTGGCGCGCTCGGGCTCGTTGAGCATCCAGAACTGGTTGGCCGCGCGCGGGAGGGCCCACGCCATCAACTCGGCCTCGGTCAACGATTCGGGGTCGACGCCGGCGAGCACCTCCGCGGCCGCCCGGCCCTGACCCTGCCACGCCAGGTCCTGCGCCGTCGCGAGCTTGTCTTCCAGCGAATCGGGCACCGCCGCAGTGTATTGGGTGCGCCCTCCGGGCTGGGTGGAATGCTCCTCGCGCAAGCGCTCGTCGACCCGCTAGCCGGTACGTTTCACGCGTGGCTCACTCAGTCTGCGTCTACTGCGCATCCGGTCCCCGACATCCCGACTTGCTCGCCCTCGCCACGGAACTCGGCGCGGCCATCGGGAAGCGCGGCTGGACGCTGGTGTCGGGCGGCGGCAACGTGTCGGCCATGGGCGCGGTCGCCGAGTCGGCGCGAGCCCACGGCGCACACACCGTCGGTGTGATCCCCAAGGCGCTGGTGCACCGGGAGGTCGCCGACGTCGACGCCGCGGAACTCGTCGTCACCGACACGATGCGGGAACGCAAGCAGGTCATGGAGGACCGCGCCGACGCGTTCATCTCACTGCCGGGGGGCATCGGCACGCTCGAGGAGTTCTTCGAGGCGTGGACCGCGGGCGTACTCGGGATGCACGACAAGCCGCTGGTGCTGCTCGATCCGCTCGGCCACTACGACGGACTGCTGACGTGGCTACACGGCCTGGTCGACACGGGCTACGTCTCACCGGGCGCCATGGACCGACTGATCGTCGTCAGCGACGTCGGTGCGGCGCTCGACGCATGTGCCCCCGACCAGTGAGGCCGATCACTACCGCCCAGTAAGGTTGGCGAACATGAGCGACCAGAACTCGAGCACCCGCAGCAGCGTCGGACTGCTGGACATCGTGCCCAGACTGCCGGGACTGCTGAAGGACGCGCCCGCGATCGTGAAGGGCGTCGCCACCGGGTTCATGGCGCGCCCGACGGCGAAGACGTCGATCGGCAAGGTCTTTCAGGACCGCGCCGAGAAGTACGCCGACAGCGACTTCATCAAGTTCGGCGACGAGCGGATCAGCTACCGGCAGGCCAACGAGACCGTGAACCGGTACGCGGCGGTGCTCGCGTCGAAGGGTGTCGGGCACGGCGACGTCGTCGGAGCGATGCTGCGCAACTCGCCGGACGCGGTGCTGCTGATGCTGGCGATCGTCAAGTGCGGCGCGATCGCCGGGATGCTCAACTACCACCAGCGCGGCAAAGTGCTGGAGCACAGCATCGGGCTGCTGAAGGCCACCGCCGTCGTCGCCGAGACCGACCTCGTCGAACCGATCACCGAGAGCGGCGCCGACACCACGGGGCTGATGACGCTCGACGAGCTCAAGCAACTCGCCGCCTCCGCGCCCACCACGAATCCGGCCGCCACGGCCGCGGTGCTCGCCAAGGACAAGGCCTTCTACATCTTCACGTCGGGCACCACCGGCATGCCGAAGGCCAGCGTCATGACGCACTACCGCTGGCTGCGCGCGCTCGGCGGCTTCGGCGGGCTGGGGATGCGGCTGTCCAGTAGCGACACGCTGTACTGCTGCCTGCCGCTCTATCACAACAACGCGCTGACGGTCGCGACGTCGTCGGTGCTCAACGCGGGCGCGACGCTGGCGCTGGGCAAGTCGTTCTCGGCGTCGAAGTTCTGGGACGACGTCATCTCCTACGACGCGACGGCGTTCGTCTACATCGGCGAGGTGTGCGCCTACCTGCTGAACCAGCCGCCCAAGCCGACCGACCGGCAGCACCGCGTCCGGGTCATCTGCGGCAACGGGTTGCGCCCGGCGATCTGGGACGACTTCACGAAGCGCTTCGGCATCGCGCGGGTGTGCGAGTTCTACGCCGCGAGCGAGGGCAACACAGCGTTCATGAACGTGTTCAACGTCGACAAGACCACCGGCATCTGCCCGACGCCCATCGCGTTCGTCGAGTACGACGACGAGTCGGGTGAGCCGCTCCGCGACGACCAGGGCCGCGTGCGCAAGGTGAAGACCGGCCAACCGGGGCTGCTGCTGAGCAAGGTCAGCAACTTCCAGCCGTTCGACGGCTACACCGACAAGGACGCCACCGAGAAGAAGCTGGTGCGCGATGCGTTCAAGGACGGGGACGTCTGGTTCAACACCGGCGACCTGATGCGCTCGCAGGGCTTCGGCCACGCCGCGTTCACCGACCGGCTCGGTGACACGTTCCGCTGGAAGGGCGAGAACGTCGCCACCACCGAGGTCGAGGCCGCGGTGTCGCTCGACCCTCAGGTCGAGGAGTGCACGGTCTACGGCGTCGAGGTCCCCGGTGCCGGCGGCAAGGCGGGCATGGTCGCCATCCAGCTGAAGGACGGTGAGGAGTTCGACGGCAAGGCCCTGGCCAAGGCGGCGTACGAGCACCTGCCGGGATACGCCGTCCCGCTGTTCGTCCGCGTCACCGGTGAACTCGCGCACACGTCGACGTTCAAGAGCCAGAAGGTCGACCTTCGCAAGGAGGGCTACGGCGGCACCACCGGCGAGGGTGATGAGGACGCCGGGACGATCGAGGACCCGATCTACGTGCTCGCCGGTCGCTCCGAGGGCTACGTCGAGTACTACGACGACTACCCGCAGGAGGTCGTCGACGGAAAGCGCCCCGCCAAGTGATTTCGGCGTGATTCCGTTCGCTTAGCGACGGTTTTCACGCCGAAATCGCACGCAGCTAGCCTGGGTGGCGTGTCCTCCACGTTTCTCGGCCGACCGGTGGCCGGCGATCGCGCGCTGATCATGGCGATCGTCAACCGGACGCCGGACTCGTTCTACGACCGCGGCGCCACCTTCACCGACGAGGCCGCCAAGGACGCCGTCCACCGCGTGGTGGCCGAGGGAGCCGACGTCGTCGACATCGGCGGCGTGAAGGCGGGCCCCGGCAGCGTCGTCGACGCCGACGAGGAGGTCGCCCGCGTCGTGCCGTTCATCGAATGGCTGCGCGGCGCCTACCCCGACCAGCTGATCAGCGTCGACACCTGGCGAGCGTCGGTGGCGAAACAGGCGTGCGCCGCAGGTGCCGACCTGATCAACGACACCTGGGGCGGCCACGATCGGGAACTACCCGACGTCGCCGCCGAGTTCGGTGCCGGGCTGGTCTGCTCGCACACCGGCGGCGCGATACCGCGGACCCGACCGTTCCGGGTCAACTACGGACTCTCCGAGCGGGGCGTGGTCGAGGATGTGATCGCCGAGGTGACGGCGGCCGCTGAACGCGCAGCGGCAAACGGCGTCGCCCGTGATCGGATCTTGATCGACCCGACCCATGACTTCGGTAAGAACACTCGTCATGGTCTTAGTTTGTTGCGCCACGTAAAAGATCTTGTTAATACCGGATGGCCTGTCCTGATGGCGCTGAGCAACAAGGATTTCGTCGGGGAGACTCTGGGTGTGGAACTCACCGAGCGCCTGGAGGGCACCCTGGCGGCGACGGCACTCGCCGCCGCCGAGGGGGCCCGGATGTTTCGGGTGCACGAGGTGGGGCCCACTCGGCGCGTGCTCGAGATGGTCGCGTCGATCCAGGGTGTGCGTGCACCGTCGAGGACCGTAAGGGGACTGGCATGAGTCTTGTACCGGAACTATCGGCAGCCGACGGCGTAGCGGAACATCCGTGGATGTTCGATCACAGCTTCGGGCGACCGGAGTGGACGGTCGAGGAACTGGTCGCCGCGAAAGCCGGCCGGACGGTCTCGGTCGTGCTGCCCGCGCTGAACGAGGAGGAGACGGTCGCCTCGGTCGTCGAGACCATCACCCCGCTGCTCGGCGGACTGGTCGACGAACTCATCGTGCTCGACTCGGGATCGACCGACGACACCGAGATCCGGGCCGTCGCCGCCGGCGCCAGGGTCGTGAGCCGCGAGCAGGCCCTGCCCGAGATCGAACCCCAGCCCGGCAAGGGCGAGGTGCTGTGGCGCTCGCTGGCCGCGACCACCGGCGACCTGATCGTCTTCGTCGACTCGGACCTGATCGACCCCGACCCGATGTTCGTGCCCAAGTTGCTCGGCCCGCTGCTCACGGTCGACGGAGTGCATCTCGTCAAGGGCTTCTACCGCCGCCCGCTGAAGGTCAGCGGCAGCGAGGACGCCAACGGGGGCGGGCGTGTCACCGAGTTGGTCGCCAGGCCTCTGCTCGCCGCGTTGCGCCCGGAGCTGACGTGCCTGCTGCAACCGCTCGGCGGCGAGTACGCGGGCACCCGCGAACTCCTGACGGCGGTGCCCTTCGCGCCGGCGTACGGCGTCGAGATCGGGCTGTTGATCGACACCTACGACCGCCTCGGCCTGGACGCCATCGCGCAGGTGAACCTCGGCGTGCGGACTCACCGCAACCGCCCGCTGACGGAGCTGGCGTCGATGAGCCGACAGGTCATCGCGACGCTGCTGTCTCGCTGCGGAATCCCCGACTCCGGGGTGGGGCTCACGCAGTTCTTCGCCGACGGCGACGACTACACCGCCCGGTCGTCGACGGTGTCGCTGGCCGACCGGCCACCGATGAACACCCTGCGCCCGCGCTGAGGGCACCGTCGGGCTGTCGGGCCGTTAGGGCAGTATCGACGTCGTGACCATGATCCTTCTGTACCTGGTCGTCCTGATCCTGGTGGCCGTCGTCCTGTTCGGCGTCGGCAGCGTCGTCTTCGGCCGCGGTGAGCGGCTGCCACCGCTGCCGCACGGCACCACCGCGACGGTGTTGCCGGCGTCCGGTGTCACCGGCGGCGACGTCGAGGCCCTCAAGTTCACCCAGACGCTGCGCGGCTACAAGACCAGCGAAGTCGACTGGGTGCTCGACCGGCTGGGTGCCGAACTGGATCTGCTGCGGGGAGAGCTGTCCGCGGTGCGCGCGGCGTACGGCCTCGACGCCCACGACACCGCAGACGACCATCCCGCCCACGCGCTGCCGGATGACGACGCGGACGCCGAGGCGCAGGCTGAGCGGTGACCGCCTTCCCGGACGACGGCAGGACGCGCTGCGGGTGGGCGGTGGTCGGCGGATCACGGCCTCCGACAGCCGATTCCGTCATGTACCGCGATTACCACGACACCGAGTGGGGTCAACCGCTGCACGGCGCCCAGGCGCTGTTCGAGCGGATGTCGCTGGAGGCGTTCCAAAGCGGGCTGTCGTGGCTCATCATCCTCCGCAAGCGGGAGAACTTCCGGCGCGCGTTCAAGGGGTTCGACATCGCCGAGGTGGCCCGCTTCACCGACCGCGACGTGGAGCGCCTGATGGCCGACGCGGGCATCGTGCGCAACCTGTCCAAGGTCGAGGCCACGATCAGCAACGCCCGCGTGGCCGCCGATCTGAGCGACCGTGACGTCGACCTCGACGAGTTGCTGTGGTCCTTCGCGCCCGACCGGCGGCCCCGTCCGGCCGCGCTGTCCGACGTCCCGGCCGTCACGCCGGAATCCACGGCCATGGCCAAGGAGCTCAAGAAGCGCGGGTTCAGGTTCGTGGGCCCGACGACCGCCTACGCGCTGATGCAGGCGACCGGAATGGTGGACGACCACGTCGCCGACTGCTGGGTTCCGAGTCCCTCCTGAGGGCTCAACACCGGGTCTTTGCACACGCAACGCCGCGGATAGGGAAGAATGGTCGGAGTTCAGTTGCAGTTCAGCGCCGGGAGCTGTCGCCATGTGGCCTCTCGGCCTCGACCGGATCCGTTGGCGGGCCCGGCGTCATGTGGAGGGAGTACTCGATGGCGGCGATGAAGCCCCGGACTGGAGACGGTCCGCTTGAAGCAACCAAGGAGGGGCGGGGCATCGTGATGCGAGTACCACTTGAGGGCGGTGGGCGCCTCGTCGTCGAGTTGACGCCGGACGAGGCCGCGGCCCTCGGCGAGGAACTTAAGAACGTCACCAGCTAGCGAGTCGGCGCGGGACGTGCGCGAGGCGCATGACCCGCGCCGAATGCTATGCGGACACCTTGCGGTAGATCGCATGAGTCTGCTCGGCGATCGTCGCCCAGGAGAACTCGTCGATACACCGTTGACGCCCGGTGCGGCCGTACTCGGCGGCGCGTTCGGGATCGGCCGCCAGCGCGTTGACGGCGTCCGCCAGATCCCGCTCGAACCGCGTCGGTTCCGCCGCGTCGTAGTGCACGAGCGAGCCCGTCGTGCCGTCGGCCACCACCTCGGGGATGCCGCCGACGTCGGACGCCACCACCGCCGTGCCGCACGCCATCGCCTCGAGGTTCACGATCCCGAGTGGTTCGTACACCGATGGGCATACGAAAACCGTTGATGCCGAGAGGATCTCACGAATCTGCTCGGTGGGGCGCATGTCCTGCACCCAGAACACGCCCTTGCGGGCCCGCTGCAACTCCTCGACGGCGTCCTTGACCTCCGCGGCGATCCCCGGGGTGTCGGGCGCGCCGGCGCACAGGACCAGTTGCACGTCGGGCGCGAACGCGTGGGCGGCGGCCACCAGGTGCGCGACGCCCTTCTGCCGGGTGATCCGGCCGACGAACGAGACGATCGGCTTGCCCGTGTCGACGCCGAGTTCCGCGAGTACGGACCCGGCGGGCACGGGACGCCACGCCTGCGTGTCGATCCCGTTGCGCACCACGTGGACCCGGTCGGGGTCCAACGCCGGGTACGCCCGGAGCACGTCCTCGCGCATCCCCGAGCTGACGGCGATCACGGCGTCGGCGGCTTCGACGGCGGTGCGCTCGACCCACGACGACACGCGGTACCCACCGCCCAGCTGTTCGGCCTTCCACGGCCGCATGGGTTCGAGTGAATGCGCCGTCAGCACATGGGGAATGCCGTAGAGAAGGGCGGTGAGGTGTCCGGCCATCCCGGCGTACCACGTGTGCGAGTGCACGACCGTCGCCGCCGATGCGTCGTTGACCATCACGAGATCGGCGGAGAGGGTCGTCAGCGCCGCGTTGGCACCCGCCAGCGCGGGATCGGGCTGGGCGACGATCGCGGTGTCGCGCGGTGCGCCCATGCAGTGCACGTCGACGTCGCACAGCTGCCGCAGTTGCGCGACGAGTTCCGTGACGTGGACCCCGGCACCGCCGTAGACCTCCGGCGGATACTCCCGAGTCATCATCGCCACTCGCATGAGTACGACCGTAGTTCACCGCGGGAGCCGTTGTGGTCCTGCTGCACCAATTGCGTTGATGCGTTTGGGAGTGCGAACACGCGGGCAATCGAGCGAATGGCTAGCCGCCGTCCCGGCCTGCCGATAGGTTTGAACCATGAGGGAGTTGCCGCACGTCCTCGGCATCGTCTTAGCCGGCGGTGAGGGCAAACGCCTGTACCCATTGACCGCCGACCGTGCTAAACCCGCGGTCCCCTTCGGCGGTGCGTATCGACTCATCGATTTCGTGCTGTCGAACCTCGTCAACGCGCGGTATTTGAAGATCTGCGTTCTGACGCAATACAAGTCGCATTCGCTGGACCGGCACATCTCGCAGAACTGGAGGCTTTCCGGGCTTGCCGGGGAGTACATCACGCCGGTGCCGGCGCAGCAGCGGCTCGGGCCGCGGTGGTACACCGGATCGGCTGACGCGATCCTGCAGTCGCTGAACCTGGTCTACGACGAGGACCCGGACTACGTCGTCGTGTTCGGTGCGGACCACATCTACCGGATGGATCCGGAGCAGATGCTGCAGTTCCACATCGAGAGCGGTGCGGGTGTCACGGTGGCGGGCATCCGGGTGCCGCGGGCCGAGGCGAGCGCATTCGGCGTCATCGACTCCGACGAGTCGGGACGAATCCGCGCGTTCATCGAGAAGCCCGCCGATCCGCCGGGCACCCCCGACGACCCCGAGCAGACGTTCGCGTCGATGGGCAATTACATCTTCAGCACCAAGGTTCTGGTCGATGCGATCAAAGCCGATGCCGACGAGGACACCTCCGATCACGACATGGGCGGCGACATCATCCCGCGCCTGGTGGCCGACGGCATGGCCGCGGTCTACGACTTCAACGACAACGAGGTCCCCGGGTCGACCGAACGAGATCACGGCTACTGGCGTGACGTCGGAACGCTCGACGCCTTCTACGACGCGCACATGGATCTGGTGTCGGTGCACCCGGTGTTCAACCTGTACAACCGGCGCTGGCCGATCCTCGGCGAGTCCGCCAACCTGGCGCCCGCGAAGTTCGTCAACGGCGGCTCGGCGCAGGAGTCGGTCGTCGGCGCGGGCAGTATCGTCTCGGCGGCGTCGGTACGTAACTCGGTGCTGTCGTCCAACGTCGTCATCGACGACGGGGCGATCGTCGAGGGCAGCGTCCTGATGCCGGGCGTGCGGATCGGCCGCGGTGCGGTCGTGCGGCACGCGATCCTCGACAAGAACGTGGTCGTCGGGCCCGGCGAAATGGTCGGCGTGGATCTCGAGAAGGACCGCGAGCGCTTCGCCATCAGCTCCGGCGGCGTCGTCGCCGTCGGCAAGGGCGTCTGGATCTAGGCCGTCGCTGCGCGCTGCTTTTGTCGCCGGCGCCGGATCAACGTGAATGCCGCCCACGCGATGAACACCAGCGCGAAGACCACCAGCACCGGCAGCAGGATCGCCACGAACACCAGTCCGATGCTGAGGCCGTCCTCGATGGTGCTCAGCACCGGTGCGGCCACCCCGGCCGTCGCGACGTTGGCGACGGGCCGGACCGCGGACTTCGTCAGGTGCATCAGCAGCGCGACGACGACGCCGACGACGACGGGAATCCACTGACCCGACGACACGACCGCGCCCGGATCGGCGACGGCCGCCGTCTCGGCCGAGGTGCCCGCCCCGAACACGATGCCGCCCGCGGTCGGTCGGACGAAGGTCTGGATCACGTCGTTGACGCTGTCGAGGGCGGGGATCTTGTCGGCGACGACCTCGACGGCGAGCAGCACGGCCACGATCGCGATGACCCAGCCGTTCTCGAGCCACGCCCAGCCGGCGGGCAGGTTGACCAGGTCGGTGAATCGCGCCAGCAGCCCCATCGCCAGAAGCGGGATGTAGGCGTTGAGTCCGGCCGCGCTTGCGAGTCCGAGGCCGGTGAGCCACTCCATGTGATCAGTATGGCGTCGTGCGTGCTCGTTCAGGCGGCGTTGCACCAGGCGAGGTGGTCGGCGAAGACGATCTCGATGCGACTCGCGGGCGGCCGCATTCGACCCGGTAGTGGCGGGGCCGCCGAGCGGTGCGTTGCTCCGGTGGGTGTGGTGAGTTCGGAGGTGTGGGTGCCGTCGCGCTCGCGTGCGGTGGTGACTCGCCAGCCGGGGGCTTGTTTGGCGTAGTTGCACGCCTCGCACGTGCCTTCGCCGTTGAGTTCGCTTGTCTGGCCGCCGCTCTGGTGCGGCTGCGCGTGGTCGGTGTGGCGGATCGGGGCGTCGCAGTACGGGGTGCGGCAGGTGTCGTCGCGGAAACCGATCAACCGGGCCAGACCCTTGGGGAACAGCCGGGCTCGCGACTCCATGGCGACCAGCGCCCCGGACGCCGGGTGTCGGTCGAGCCGGCGCAGGGTGGCTGCGGAGCGTTCGTCGACGACCGCGTCGCCGGCCAGTCGGCAGGCGATCGCGGCCGGGATCGGACCGTAGCCGGGCACCCGCGCGGGGACGTCGTCACCGCCGAGCAGTGTCTCGTCGGTGATCACCAGGTCCACCGCGATCGGCACCGGGACCTCGGCGGGGCGGCCGGTGATGCGTTCGTAGAGGGTGTCGGCCATGACCTGGCCGCGGCCGCGACCGTCGACGCTCAGATCGGCTTCCCGTTTCAGGGCGGCGTAGACCCCGACGCCCTGGGCATCGGCAGCAGGGCCGTCACGTAGGTCATGTTGTCCGGTGCCGGTCGCACGGTGACGGTGCGTTCGGACTCGGCGCGCACGGCGCGGTCCACGACGGCCTGCGGGTCCAGTTCGTAGGCGATCGCCTTGGCGTCGGCGGCGATCCGCTTGTCGCCCTTGCCTTCCAGAGGCGACGGGTCGGCGCACATCCGGCGGTCCAGTTCGCGGCGGTCCTCGACGTCCAGGCACGCCGACTCCCGCACGATCAGGGTGGCCCGCCACTCCGAGAGCGCCCCGGCCCTCAACGCGGCCAGGGTGCGGGGCATCTCGTGGACCAGCGCGCGGGCGAACCCGAGGTGGCGACCGCCCCGATTCGGGGAGTCGTGGCGCGCGAGGGCGATCTCACCGCCCAGGCCCGTACAGCGGCGACGGGCGGGCACGCCCTCGGCGGCTTCCCGCGCGCGGCGCAGGGTCTCCAGTTCGACGGTCAGTTCGGCCTGCTCGGCGGCAGCGGCGGACTTGCCGAGCTCGAGCGCCCCGATGCGCTCGACCAGCGCAGATTCAGCCGGGTAGAACATGTGTTCGATGCTACAGCGCACGTGTGACAGGAGGCGGAATGCTCTCACCCCCGCTGCCGAGGCACCTTCTGACTCTTCGGCCGCGTGTGCTCCGGGACCTTCGGCATGTTGCTCACCGTGCGGTGTCTGCCCGCCAGGGTGGTGAACGACCTCTTGCAGCGTGGGCAGACCGCTTTGCCCGACACATCGACCGTCCAGGCCTTGCCGCCGCCAGGGCAGCTCATCTCGGTCGCACTCACCCTGAGAGCGTACGACGTGACGTCACCACACTCCCGGCACCAGCCGGTAGTGCACCTGCTCCATGTAGTCGTCGTAACCGGCGAGTTCGTCGCGCATCGCCTTCTCCTCGTCGAGAATGCGGGCGACGAAGACCAGCACGCTCGGCACCACGACGACCAGCCCCCAGTAGGAGCCGAGCGCCGGCGGTGTTCCCGCGGTCATGATCAACGCGCCGACGTACATCGGGTGGCGCACCACACCGTAGAGACCCGTGGACACGAGCTCCTGGCCCGCCTCCACGGTGATGGTCGCGGCCGCGTAGTTGTTCTGCGCGATCACCAGGTATGCCAGGACGATTCCGGCCGCCACCAACACGTCGCCGCCGATGACGACGGGCGTCGGCACAGCGGACCAGCCGAACCGGTGATCCAGCGCACTCACCACCGACACCGCCACGACCGCCACCAGGATGCCGATGTTGATGAGCTTCTGGACCGCCCGCGTCTCCGCCATCGGTCCGGAGCGCAGGCGACGCTGGAATGCGTCCGGATGCCGGACGGCCAGATGCACCGTCGGTCCCATCGTCGAGACAACGAACACGGCGATGAACGCCCACGCCTGCCAGTAGTCGAATGTGCCTGCGGGCCAGAACAACAGCACCCCGAAGAACAGCACACTCCCGGCGGTCGAACCCAGCAGTTGCAGTGCGATCTTCACCGTCGACCTCCTCTATGCGGCGTCGCGGTTTCGGTACACGACGCACGCCACCGCAGTCAGCGCCAGTGCCACTACGACCAGCACGACGCCGGCGCCGGCTGATACCTCCGACGGCGCCCTGGTCTGGCCGACCGGCGACAGGTCGATGAGCCACTGTGGCAGGCGTAGCAGCGCGCCCAGGTACAGGGCGGCTACCACGAACGTCACTGCGAGCCAACCGATCCCCGGCATCCGCACAGCGACCGCCACTGCTGCGATTCCAGCCAGTACGGCCATCGCGGGCACGAAGGCCAACCCCGCCAGCGTCAGCCGCAGCACGGTCGACGGCTCACCGGTGGTGAACGCCGCCCCCAGTCCGTTGCCCAGGCCCGCGCAGAACAGCAGCACCGCCGATCCCATGACCGCCGCGAGCACCGCTGTCAGCAGCCACCGCCACCGGGACACCGCGCCCGCCAGGACCGCCTCGCCGAGGCCGGATCGCTCGTCGGCGTACACCCTCAGCACCGCCGACACGACGTACGCCGTGGCCGCCGCGGCCAGGAACTGCGTCATCGTCGTGTAGACACCGTCGGCACCCTGTGCGGCGAGCACCCGCGCGATCAGTTCATTGTTCTGTGCGGCGTCCTGCAGCGACGAGGTCATCGAGCCGAATGCCAGTCCCGCGATGAACAATCCGACCGACCAGCCGATCGTCTGACCGCGCTGCAGCGTCAGGTGCAGTCGGAGCGGACCGGCGATCCGGTGCGCACCGGGATGCTCGCCGGACGACGGAAGGGTCCCGGCGTCGTACTGGCGGCGCGCCTCCAACGCGACAGTCGAGCCGATCAGGGCGAGGGTCAGTGTCACCAGCAGCGCCAGCGGCCACCAGCGCAGGTCGACGAACGCTCGCATCTGCTGTGCCCATGCGATCGGCGAGAACCAACTCAGCGCGCTGCCCGAATGGTCGATGACGTCACCCGCACCGCGAACGAGCGCGGCCGCTGCCAGCGCGCCGAGGGCGGCCCCCGTGGCAGTCCGCGATTGACGCCACAGCTGTGCGGTGACCGCGGCCGTCGCACCGAAGACCATTGCCACCGTGGTGATTCCGAGGCACATCGCGGCGGTTTCGACCACGGAGAAACCGGTCGCCGCCATCGCGACGGTCATCGTGACCGTCAGCACCAGCAGAGCACCCCCGACGAGGAGCAGCGCGGCGGCGGTCCGCGCGTGCCGCCCGACGACTGAGGCCAGCACCAGTTCGGCCGAACCGCTCTCCTCCTCGGCGCGGGTGTGCCGAATCACGCTGAGCACGGCCAGGATCGACGTGGCGACGATCATCGTCAGCATCAGCTCATTCGCCATCATCGTGCCGAGATCGGTTTCGTCGCCGCCGAACATCGGCCCGCCCAGCATCATCCCGGCGGGCGTCTTGAGCAGGTTCACCCTGGTCATCCGCTCTTCGGCACTCGGGTACGCGAGCTCGATGGCGTTGGGCGCGTACACCATCATCAGCGTCAGCGTGCCGACCCACACCGACAGCCGCACCCGGTCGCGGCGCAGCGCCAACCGGAGCAGCCGTCCCGTGCCGCTCAACGGTGAGCCCGCCGGTGGAGCTTCGTGCCGTCCCGGCGCCACCGCCACCGCGCTCACCGGCCCGCCCCCTGGTACTCGCGAAGGAACATGTCCTCGAGCGACGCGGGGGAGACCGTCAGCTCCTCGATGCCCAGATCCGTGAGCAGTCCCATCACGGTGTCGAGGTGATCGCGATCGACGGAGAACCTCTGCAGCCCTGCGTCGTTCACCAGATCGTGCACATGGGGATGGCGTTCGAGCGCGCCGTCACCGCGAGTGCGCACCGCGACGGTGGTCCGCATCAGGTGTCGCATCTCGGCGATCGTGCCCGTCCGCACGGTCCGTCCGGCGCGCACGATCGTGACGTTCTCGCAGAGCTTCTCCACTTCGGCCAGGATGTGGCTCGACAGCAGTACCGCGGCGCCCTCCCCGGCGACCTCGCGCACACACTGCTGAAATGCCTGCTCCATCAACGGGTCCAGGCCGGACGTCGGCTCGTCGAGCACGAAGAGCTCTGCTCGGGTACTGAACGCCGAGACGATGGCGACCTTCTGCCGGTTACCCTTCGAGTACGTGCGGGCCTTCTTGTGCGGATCCAACTCGAAGCGCTCGATCAGCTCGTCGCGTCGTTTCACGTCGACGGTCCCGCGCAACGACGCCAGGAAGTCGATGGCCTGCATGCCCGTCAGATTCGGCCACAACGTGACGTCACCCGGAACGTAGGCGATTCGGCGGTGCAGCGCCACGGCATCACGCCACGGGTCACCCCCGAGCAGTCGCACGGTGCCGCCGTCGGCGCGCAGCAACCCCAGCAGCACGCGGATCGTCGTCGACTTGCCCGCGCCGTTGGGTCCGAGGAAGCCGCTCACGTCGCCGGGCGCCACGGTGAGGTCGAGTCCGTCGAGGGCTCTGGTGCTGCCGAACGATTTGGTGAGGCCGGAGATGTCAACTGCGAGTGCGCTATTCATCGTGTGCTCCTTCAGTGAAAGGAATTCCCTGCTCGCGCCGTGCGAGGAAGGCGTCGTACATCGTCGAATCGACCATCAGTCCGTGCGTGTACAGCTCAAGGGCGGGCAGCATCATCTCCTCGCCGTAGTCGTGCAGGACCGCACGCACGTCGGCCGGGTTGTCGTGCATCTGCAGATACAGCAGGAAGGTGCCGCCGCCGACCATCGCGAGAAACCGCGCGCGGCTCTTCGGATCGATGCTCGGCCGTAGCGTGCCCGCCTGCACGCCTTCCTCGATGTACTGCTCGGCGTTGTCGATCATCTGCCGCCACAGCGTCTTCGACAGGTCACCGCTGCTCTGCAGCGTGCGCACCAGATAGCTCATGAGCGGCGCATAGTCCTCGATCTCCGCCATCGCCGACAGCCACGTGGCCGGATCCGAACTGCGGATCGTCTCGGTCTTGCTGTCGCGGATCACTCCGGCGATGTAGTCGTCACACGCCCTGCGCAGGCCCTCCTTCGACCCGAAGTGGTGGATCACCAGGCCGGGACTGACGCCGGCGGCCGTCGCGATCGCGCGAACCCCCACCGCGAAACCCTCCCGGCCGAAGAGGTCGATGGCCGCGTCGCGAATCCGCGCCGTGGTCGTCAGATCGTCCGTTGAACGCATGTTTAGCACACTAAACACACGTTCAGTGAGCGGTCAAGGGAAGCGCCCGTAAAGAACGCGTAAAGGTGTCCGACGTGCGACGATCACGCCGTGGACGACGACGATCCCGAGAAGCGCATCGCGGAGTTGGAGGCCGGGTTGAGCGATCACCCCCACGCGCCGCCGCCGCCCCGGCCCTCGGGTTGGGAGACCTACGTCCCCGGAAGCGTCGTCGGGCAGCAGGGGCCCACGGTCGTCAAGCGCGGCGGCCTGCGGTTCCTGCCCGTCGCAATGCTGGTGTTCGGCCTGGTGGTCCCCGCGGTCATCGGTGGCATCGTGTTCTTCGCCGTGGTGGACCCGTTCGCACCGGATGTGAAGGAACAGAGTGCGGACGGACTGACGGCCATCCTCGAGTCGATGCGAGAAGAGTTCGGCGACACGATGGGCTACGAGCTCCACGTGTATCCCGAGCACGCCGTTCTCGATCGCCGCAAGCCCGGAAGCGACACGGTGATGAACACCTTCACCTATCGCGACGGCGATTGGAACAGCTGGGAGTCCGAGTCGCCCGTGTTCTCCGAGGACCACGTGGCCGACCTCAGCCGTTTCGACGCCGCCGCAGTCGCCGCGACGCTGGCGCGTGCTGCGGAGCAGCTCGGCATCCCCGCCGAGGACTCGGTCTTCCTCGCCATCGAGGGCGGTGAGACGGGACTGCGGATGTCGATCCGCGCCAATTCGCCGGTAGGTGGCGACATGGACATCACCCCCGACGGCAGCGTCGTCGAGCTTCGTCCGGCCGGAGGCTAGCTCTCAGTCGCGGGCGGCCGCCAGCAGGCCGTCGCCCAGCGGAACCAGGACCGGCGTCAAGCGCTCGTCTTCGGCGATCAAGCGAGCGGCCTCGCGAACGGCTGCGACGTCGCGCTCGGCCGCCTGCGCGTCGCCCACCCGTCCGCCGAGCGCGGCCCGATGCACCACGATGGCGCCGCCGGGCCGCAGCAGGCGCACGCCCTCGGCGACGAACGCGGGCTGATCGAGCGGGTCGGCGTCGACGAACACCAGGTCGTAGGACTCATCGGCGAGCCGGGTCAGCACGTCCTGAGCGCGGCCGCCGATGATCCGGGTCCGCGAGGCGCCGATTCCGGCCTCGGAGAACGCCTGCTTTGCGAGCCGCTGATGCTCGGGTTCGACGTCGATCGTGGTCAGCACGCCGTCCTCGCGCATGCCCGCGAGCAACCAGAGTCCGCTGACACCCGCGCCGGTGCCCACTTCGACGACCGCCTTGGCGCCCGCGAGTCTGGCCAGCACGCTCAGCAGCGCTCCCACCGCGGGGGTGACGGCACCCGCTCCGCTGTCCATGGCCCGCTCACGGGCGGCGGCGGTGATGGCGTCCTCGGAAATCGACTGCTCAGCGTGGGTGAGGATGGCCTCGGCGCGGCTGGGCCGCCCCTGACCTGCGGTGTCGTCGGCCATGCCCGCAGCGTAGAGCGAACACCTACGCGCCCGCTCCGCGACACGCCCGCACCGGGATGTGAGTTACGGCCGGTTGAGGTACGTTTACGCAGCTCGCCGGGCGTCGGCCGGGTTTCTCAGGAAAAGTTCAGTTTGCTCATATGCCAACCTCACCGGGGTCGCCGAGGGTTAGCGCATGGAGAACGGTGACGGATCGCGATTCGGGAACAACCGATCGGGTATCTCCGTTTCCACCTGTGCACAGCCGTCTCTCGTGGACGGTGCCGCTTCTGACTTGGAGGATCCGACGACCGCCGTCACGAACCCCGTGTTCATGTCCCACCTCGAGCAGGCCGGCGCTGGCGCCGACCAGACCGAATGGGTGGAGCCGTCCGACGAACTGACCGGCACCGCGGTGTTCGACGCCACCGGTGACAAGACCACCATGCCGTCCTGGGACGAGCTGGTGAAGCAGCACGCCGACCGCGTCTACCGACTGGCCTACCGCCTGTCCGGCAACCAGCACGACGCCGAGGACCTCACCCAGGAGACGTTCATCCGGGTGTTCCGCTCGGTGCAGAACTACCAGCCCGGCACCTTCGAAGGCTGGCTGCACCGCATCACGACGAACCTGTTCCTCGACATGGTCCGGCGACGCAACCGCATCCGCATGGAGGCGCTGCCCGAGGACTACGACCGGGTCCCCGCCGACGAGCCGAACCCCGAGCAGATCTACCACGACTCGCGACTGGGCCCGGATCTGCAGGCGGCGCTCGACTCGCTGGCTCCGGAGTTCCGTGCCGCTGTCGTCCTGTGCGATATCGAGGGTCTGTCCTACGAGGAGATCGGCGCCACGCTCGGCGTCAAGCTGGGCACCGTCCGCAGCCGGATCCACCGCGGCAGGCAGGCGCTTCGCGACTATCTCGCCAAGCACTCCGACGAGTACACGGGCGAGCGGGCCCAGTCCGCCTGACGCGTCGTGGGTGTATCGATCCGTCGACCGCGCTACATTCGAGGTGCAGTCTCGACACGCGAGTGGTCTGAAAGGAGCTGGGCGATGGCCGACCCGGGAGACGTGTTCCGCCGGGCGTTCTCCTGGCTTCCCACCCAGCTCGCCGCACAGAGCGCTGCACCCGTGGGCCCGCGTCGCTTCGGTTCCACCGAGCATCTGTCCACGGAGGCCATCGCGGCGTTCGTCGACGGTGAACTCCGGATGACCGCCCACCTCCGCGCCGCGCACCACCTCTCGCTGTGTCCCGAATGCTCAGCCGAGGTCGAGCAGCAGGGTCAGGCCCGCACCGCGTTGCGGGATTCCTGCCCGATCTCGATTCCCAGCACGCTGCTCGGAACGCTGTCTCAGATCCCGCATCACGCTCCGCCCGAACCGCCGGTGGAGTCGATTGACCAGCAGTTTGCTGACGGCGCGGCGCGCGCTCGTCGCAAGCGTCGGTAGGCTGAACTGATGCGCATCCGCCCGTCGAGGCGGTCGATCGCGACGACGTCAGGGGAGTGAACCGCGGGTGACTGAGCTGGACCGCAACGACACCGCGCCGCGCATCGCGGCCCGCCCCGTGTCGCGTCCACCCGTGGATTCGGCCACGACACAGGCCTTCGGCAGGCCCGCGGGCGTCGACAGCGCGTTTCACCCCGCTGGCGATGCCCAGCGCGATCAGGGCGCGTTCACGCCGACCGACCTGCCGCCGGGCCCGGTGCTCGCCGCGGCCTTCGGCCAGGCCGACCGCGACGACCGCGACGACTTCCGCGACGTCGCGCCTCCCGAGCCGGTCGTGGAGTACGACGAACCGGCCGATTACGAGGAGGAGGCGGCGCCGCCGCCCGCACCGCCCACACCCAAGCTGGGCCTGCGCGAGGTGCTCTTCACCCGCAAGCTGTCGTGGCTGGCCATCGTCCTGCTTGCCGTCGTCGTGATCGGCGTCGGCCTGCTCGGCGGGCTGGTCGGCAGGATGACCGCCGAGGTCATGGCGGCGTTCACCACGCCGAAGACACACATCAGCCACCTCGATACGTCGGATGGCCCGAAGACGGGCTTCGCGGCGGTCGCCGCCGCGGTCGCGGATTCGGTCGTCACCATCGAGGCCATGAGCGACAAGGGCGGCTCCCAGGGCTCGGGTGTCGTCATCGACGGCCGCGGCTACATCGTCACCAACAACCACGTCATCTCCGAGGCCGCCAAGAGCCCGGATCAGTTTCAGCTGACGGTGGTCTTCAACGACGGCAAGGTGGTGCCGACGAAGCTCGTCGGCCGTGACCCGAAGACCGACCTCGCGGTGCTGAAGGTCGATAACGTCGACAACCTGACGGTGGCGCGACTCGGCGACTCCGACCGGCTTCAGGTGGGCGAACAGGTCATCGCCGCGGGTGCCCCGCTGGGGCTGCGCAGCACCGTCACCACCGGCATCATCAGCGCGCTGCACCGTCCCGTGCCGCTGTCGGGCGACGGCTCCGACACCGACACCGTCATCGACGCCATCCAGACCGACGCGTCGATCAACCACGGCAACTCCGGCGGCCCCCTGATCGACATGAACTCCGAGGTCATCGGTATCAACACCGCTGGAAAGTCGTTGTCCGACAGCGCAAGTGGTCTCGGCTTCGCCATTCCGATCAACGAGGTCAAGTCCGTGGCCGACACGCTGATCCGCGAGGGCAGGATCACCCACCCGATGCTCGGACTCACCGCCATGTCCGGTGACGATCCACCGCCCGGCGACGAGAACAAGGACGTGCAGACCGCGCCCGTCGACGGCGCGATCGTGACCGGCGTGACCGGCGGCGGCGCGGCGGACAAGGCCGGCATCCGCAAGGGCGACGTCATCGTCAAGGTCGGTGACCGGACCGTCGCCGACATCGACGGGTTCGCCGTCGCCGCACGACTGCTCGACATCGGCAAGCCCGCGCCCGTCGAGGTGCTGCGCGACGGCAAGCCGGTGACCCTCACCATCACTCCGGATGCCGGAAAGCCCACCGCATGACCGACAACAACTCCGTACCCCGCCTCGGCCCCCGCCCCGTGTCGCGACCCGCGGTCGACGCCGACGCGGCCCGCGCGTTCGGCCGACCCGACAGCGCCACCGGATCCTTCGATCAGGAACCCGACTACGGCGAGTTCACGCCGGCCGACCGGACGCCCGCACCGGACGTCGTGGAGGCGTTCGGGCGGCACGCTCCGGGTGAGACGCTGCAGCGCCCCCCTGGCGCACCGGGGCAGGCCGACGCGCACCCCGAACCCGACAGTGATCCCGCCGACGCCTGGCGCGACCCCGCAACGGCGCCCACGACCGGAATCCCCGCCCGCCCCAAGCCCGTTCGGGTCCGCGTGGCGCCCGCCGTCGGCAAGGTTCGGTTGCGCGATCTCGTCACCGGCCGCCGGGTGTCGTGGTCGGCGCTCGGACTCGTGGTGTTGTTCGCGTTCGTGATCGGTCTGGTCGGCGGCATGACGGGCCGCTTCTTCACCCACGTCGACCCGACGCTCACCAGTTCCAAGGGCGTCGTCGAGAGTCCGGGCGGCGACGACGACCCCACCAGCCGATTCGCCGCGGTGGCGTCCCAGGTGGCCGACTCGGTGGTGACCATCGAGGCCGCCAACGACCAGCAGAAATCCCAGGGGTCGGGCGTCGTCATCGACGGCGAAGGCCACATCGTCACCAACAACCACGTGATCTCCGACGCCGCGAACCAGCCCGACAAGTACAAGCTGACGGTGGTGTTCAACGACGGCAAGCGGGTGCCCGCGACGTTGGTCGGGCGCGATCGCAAGACCGATCTGGCGGTGCTGAGGGTCGACGACGTCGAGGACCTGTCCGTCGCGAAACTCGGCGACTCCGACACCTTGAAGGTCGGCGAGGAGGTGGTGGCCGCGGGCGCCCCCCTCGGCCTGCGCAGCACCGTCACCCACGGCATCATCAGTGCGCTGCACCGCCCGGTCCCGCTCTCGGGTGACGGGTCGGATACCGACACCGTGCTCGACGGCGTGCAGACCGACGCGCCGATCAACCACGGCAACTCCGGCGGTCCGCTGATCAACATGAATTCCGAAGTGGTGGGCATCAACTCGGCCGGTAAGTCGTTGTCGGACAGCGCAAGCGGTCTGGGCTTCGCGATTCCGGTGAACGAGATGAAGGTCGTCGCCCAGACGCTGATCCGGGACGGCAAGATCTCGCACCCGACGCTGGGGCTGACCGCGCGGTCGGTCAGTGACGACACGGCGTCCGGCGCGCAGGTGGCCAACGTCATGGTGGGCAGTCCCGCCGAGCGCGCCGGAGTCCTGGAGAACGACGTCGTGGTCAGGGTCGGCGGACGCAGCGTCGCCGACGGTGACGAGATGGTGGTCGCGGTGCGTCAACTCAAGATCGGCCAACCCGCGCCGATCGAAGTGATCCGCGACGGCCGCACTCTGGTGCTGACCATCACGCCCGACCCGGACAGCCCGTCCTGACGCCCCGTCGTCACTACTATTGAGGCAGCCATGACTGACCAGGACCCCACGAAGCCGCGGTTGGCGCCCCGTCCGGTGACGCGCCCGCCGGTCGACCCCGCGGCGCTCCGCGCGTTCGGCCGCCCCGCCGGTTTCACCGGTTCGTTCGTCGGCGCCGATCGCGCCCGTCAGGACACCGAGTTCACCCCGTCGACACGCTCATCGGATCCGGTACTGGCCGAGGCGTTCGGCCGTCCCGCCAGCGCGCCGGAGGCCCTGCAGCGCCACCCCGCCGATGCGGGCGCCATCGACGCCGAGAAGCACACCGGCGAGCCCGACGAGGTCGCCGACCCGTGGCGCGATCCCGCCGCAGCCGCGGCGCTCGGCGCTCCCGCCCTCGGCGCGGAGCGGACCGCGGAGACGTCGGCCCCCGTGCACAAGCTCGCGGTGCGCGACGTCCTGTTCGGCGGCCGCGTGTCCTGGGTGGCGCTGGCCGTCGTGCTGGGCATCGCCCTGGTCACCGGGCTCGGCGGGGCGGCGGTGGGTCACCTGTCCGCCCAGGTCATGGCGGCCTTCACGACGGCCAACGCGACCACGCCCACCAACGGAACCGGCGAACAGCCCACCGACCGGTTCGCCACCGTCGCCTCCAACGTCGAGAACTCGGTGGTGACGATCGAGGCCAAGAGCAGGGAGGCGGGCTCGCAGGGGTCGGGCGTCATCATCGACGACCAGGGCCACATCGTCACCAACAACCACGTCATCGCCGACGCCGCGGCCAAGCCGGCGGACTACGACCTGACGGTCGTGTTCAACGACGGCAAGAAGGTGCCCGCGACGCTGGTCGGACGCGACCCCAAGACGGATCTCGCGGTGCTCAAGGTCGACGACACCAAGAACCTGTCCGTCGCCACGCTCGGCAACTCCGACGACCTCGTCGTCGGTGAGGAGGTCGTCGCGGCGGGCGCCCCGCTGGGGTTGCGCAGCACCGTCACGCGCGGCATCGTCAGTGCACTGCACCGGCCGGTGGCGCTGCCCGGCGAGGGTGACGGCCCGCCCACCGTGATCGACGCGGTGCAGACCGACGCGGCGATCAACCACGGCAACTCCGGTGGCCCGCTGATCAACATGAACTCCGAAGTGATCGGCATCAACACCGCCGGAAAGTCGTTGTCGGACAGTGCAAGTGGACTCGGTTTCGCGGTGCCGGTGAACGAGGTCAAGTCCGTCGCCGAGGCGCTGATCAAGAACGGCAGGGTGTCGCACCCGACGCTCGGGGTGACCGCGGAGACCGTCAGCAACTCCAAACTGTCGGGCGCGGGGATCTCCGACGTCGTCGGGGGAAGCCCGGCCGAGCGCGCCGGCCTGCAGCCGGGCGACGTCGTCGTCCGGATCGGCGACCGCAAGGTGTCGGACTCCAACGAGTTCGTCGTCGCGGTGCGTCAGCTCAAGATCGGCGAGTCCGCGCCCATCGAGGTGGTTCGGGAAGGCCGCAACGTCGTGCTGACCGTGACGCCCGACTCGGACGACGCCGCCTGACATGTTCGCCAACGTCGGCTGGGGCGAGATGCTCGTGCTGGTGATCGCCGGCCTCGTCATCCTCGGTCCCGAACGGCTTCCGGGCGCGATCCGCTGGACGGCGGGCGCCGTGCGTCAGGCGCGCGAGTACCTGTCCGGTGCCACCAGTCAGCTGCGTCAGGATCTCGGTCCGGAGTTCGACGACCTGCGCGAGCCGCTCTCGGAGCTGCAGAAGCTGCGTGGGATGACACCGCGCGCCGCGCTCACCAAGCACCTTCTCGACGGTGACGACTCGTTCCTCACCGGCAACTTCGACAAGGCTCCCGGCGACAGCGCCGTAAAGCCGCAGTCGTCCAACGGCCCGACCCCGCAGGTACCGCTTCAGAAGCCGGCGGTGGACCCCGCCAAGTCGACGCCCTTCGACGACGACGCGACCTAGCCCTGGCGCGCGACCGTGTCCAGGTTCAGCGCCATCCCCACCAGCCCGCGCTTACGCGACGCCAGCGAAGCCGCGATTTCGTTGAGGGCTTTACCCGCTGCGGATTCCGGAGCGCTCAGCACCAGCGGCACGCCGGTGTCACCCGCATCGACGAGCGCGGGATCGATCGGCACCTGACCCAGCAGCGGCACGTCAGCGCCGACGGACTTCGACAGGCTGTCGGCGACGACCTTGCCGCCGCCCTCGCCGAACAAGTTCAGCGTCGATCCGTCGGGCAGGGTCAGACCGGACATGTTCTCGACGACACCGACGATGCGCTGACGGGTCTGCAGCGCGATCGCACCGGCCCGCTCCGCGACCTCGGCGGCCGCCAGCTGCGGCGTCGTCACGACGAGGATCTCCGCGCCGGGGATGAGCTGCGACACCGAGATCGCGATATCGCCGGTACCCGGCGGCAGATCGAGCAGAAGCACGTCGAGGTCGCCCCAGTACACATCGGCGAGGAACTGCTGCAGTGCGCGGTGCAGCATCGGCCCGCGCCACACCACGGGGACGTTGCCCTGCGTGAACATCGCGATCGAGATGACCTTCACGTCGTGCGCGATGGGCGGCAGGATCATCGAGTCGACCTGCGTCGGCCGTTCGGCGGTGCCCATCATGCGGGGCACCGAGTGGCCGTAGATGTCGGCGTCGAGCACGCCGACCGACAGCCCGCGCGCGGCCATCGCCGCCGCGAGGTTCACGGTGACGCTGGACTTCCCGACGCCGCCCTTGCCGGACGCGACGGCGTACACGCGGGTCAGCGAGCCCGGCTGCGCGAACGGGATGACCGGTTCACGGGAGTCGCCGCGGAGCAGCTTGCGCAACTCGGCGCGCTGCTCGTCGTTCATGACGTCGAGTCCGACGGTCACGGTCCCGGTGCCGGGCACGTCGACGACGGCCTGCTTCACCCGCTCGATGATCTCGGACTTCTTCGGACAGGCCGAGGTGGTCAGGTAGATCTCGACGTGCACTGAGCCCTTGTGGTCGTCGGCCCCGATGTCGACGCTCTTCACCATCCCGACTTCGGTGATCGGCTTGCGGAGCTCGGGGTCTACGACCTTGGTCAGCGCGGCGCGAACCGCTGCGTGCAGATCGGTGGGTGTACTGGACATCGTCCGCGAGTCTATGCCGACGCCGCGCGAGGACCGTGCGCCCCTGTCAGGCGGGCGGAACCGGACCGGCCGGCGGGACCACGGCTGCGGCCGGCGGCAGCGCCGCGGCGGGGTCGCCCGGTGGCGGCGGGGGCTGCTCGGGCAGCAGCGGCGCCACCAGTGGGGCGGGTGCGGGAGGCGGCGGCGCGGCTGGCAGCGGCGGTGCCGGCGGCGGGTTGTTCAGCCAGGGCAGGTTGAACGGATTGGCGTTGGGTGCCGGCGTGGGCGGCGGCGCCTGCAGGCAGAACACCCGGCAGTCCTGCATCGGCTCGGCGGGGCCGGGCACGCGTCCGGAACCCTGCCCCAACTGCGGGTTCAGCTGGCCGGCGAGATCGGGTCGGCCGGGGCCGAGCAGCGGATTCAGTGCCATCGGATCGTCGGCGGGAAGTCCGGCGGCGTTGAGCGGCAGACCCGGCCCGAGTCCCTGCGAGGCGACTTCGAGATGCTCGTCGCCGATCGGGTGCGAGCCCGAGATCGCGGGCAGGTCGACGGGTTCGACGCCCGTCGCGTACGCGCCTGCCCACCCGAGCACGTTGCTCGCGTACGCCGTGGAGTTGTTGTAGCGCAGGATCGCCGTCATCACCTGAGACGGGTCGCGCAGGTTCAGGCCGCCACTGCAGAGGTAGCGCGCCGCGGCGAGGGACGCGTCGTACAGGTTCTGTACGTCGGCCTTGCCGTCGTTGTCGCCGTCCGAGGCGTACCGGGCCCACGTTCCCGGCAGGAACTGCATGGGGCCCATCGCGCGGGCGTAGGTGGTGCGGCCGGCCTGCACGCTCTGCACGATGATCTCGTTGCCGGGCAGCGTGCCGTCGAGGGCGGGGCCGTAGATGGGGGTGATCGGCGTGCCGCGGGCGTCGGTGGCGCCGCCGAACGCGTGCAGCGACTCGATGCGGCCGATACCCGCCAGCAGGTTCCAGCTGACGCCGCAGCCGGGGTAGGCGGCGGCCATCATGCGTTCGGCGTTCTGGTAGGCGTTGAGCGCCAGCGCCGGAATGCGCATGTTGCCAGGCGAATTCACGATGGCGGCCGGAGGCGGTGAGATCGGGGCGGCCGCCGCGGCGATGCGCAGGTACGGCAGGGGGCGCTTGGCCCGGACGATCTCGGCGCCGGAGTTCCTGGTGTCCGTGCGCGCGACGGACGCGAGCGGCTGGATGCCGTTGTCGACCATCGCGTTCATCTGCGACGGCGCCGACGCGCCCACGGCGAGCAGGAGCACCAGCGGGGCGATCACGGCGACGCCGAACCACGGGGTGCCCGCGACCCGGCTCGCAGCGGTGCGCTTCACCGCTGCGAAAGCAGCGGTGACCCGGCCGGTTCCCATCTCCTGCACTGAACCCGTCCTAGCTCTGCGATGACCGGACGACTGATCCCGGCAAACCTGTGAACCAGGTCACCATACCGTCGTGTCACTCATCCGTTGTCACAATGCCCTTACCTCGTTTCTTCGGCTTGGTCGCCTGGAGGTCGGTCAGCAGTTCCCGCAAATCCTCTAGTTCGCGACGGAGGTAGTCGCGCGTGGCGACCTCGCCGACGGCGATGCGCAGCGCGGCGAGTTCCCTGGCGAGATATTCGGTGTCCGCCTTGGTCTGCTGGGCCCGGCGCCGGTCCTCCTCGAGCGAGACGCGGTCGCGGTTCTCCTGGCGATTCTGCGCGAGCAGGATGAGCGGGGCCGCGTACGCCGCCTGGGTGGAGAACGCCAGGTTGAGCAGGATGAACGGGTACGGATCCCATTCGTATCCGACGGCGAACAGGTTCAGCAGGATCCAGATGATGACGAAGATCGTCTGGATGGCGAGGTAGCGGCCGGTGCCGAGGAACCGGGCCAGCTGTTCACTGACGCGACCTACGGCCTCGACGTCGAAGCGCGGCGTGAAGCGGCGTCGCGACGTGCGCGGGGTGTCGAGGCGTTGGCGCGCTGAACCGTCGCTCACGACTGGCCACCCTGGTGAGTGTCGAGTTCCGCTGTCGGAAGGTCGGGTTCCTCATTGGTGACGCGCCAATCGTGCGGCAGCAGGTGGTCGAGCACGTCGTCGACGCTGACCGCTCCCAGCAGGTGGTGCTCGTCGTCCACCACCGGGGCGCACACCAGGTTGTAGGCGGCGAAGTAGCGGGTGACGGCCGCGAGGCTCGAATCCGGTTCCAGGCTCGGCAGATCGGCGTCGATCATGCCGCTGACGAGCGAGGCGGGCGGCTCGCGGAGCAGCCGCTGCAGATGCACGCAGCCGATGTAGCGGCCCGTCGGGGTCGACGTCGGGGAGCGCACCACGAACGCGAGCGACGCCAGGGCCGGGGTGAGGTCGGGGTCGCGCACGCGGGCGAGCGCTTCGGCCACGGTGGTGCCGGGGCCCAGCACCACGGGGTCGGACGTCATGAGGCCGCCCGCGGTGTCGGGGGAGTGCTGCAGCAGTCGGCTGACGGCCTCGGAGTCCTCGGGGTCCATGCGGGCCAACAGCACTTCGGCCCTGGCGGCGTCGAGCTCACCGAGGAGGTCGGCCGCGTCGTCGGGATCCATGGCCTCGAGAACGTCGGCGGCGCGATCAGTGGCCATCTGTCCGATCAGCTCGGCCTGGTCGCTCTCCGGCAGCTCCTGCAACACGTCGGCGAGCCGTTCGTCGTCGAGCGCGTTGACCACCTCGTAGCGGCGTTTGGCCGGCAGTTCGCGGATCGCGTCGGCGACGACGATCGGACGCTGTCCCTCGAACTGCTCGAGCAGGTAGGCGACCCCCTGACCGGGCAGCGACAGCGCGGCCGGGGTCAGACCGATGACGTGCTGCCAGCCGACGACCTGCATGGTGGTGCGCCGTCCCAGCCTGCGGTGGCTGCGGACGGCGACGCGGGTGACCATCCAGTCGCGGGTGCGAACCTGCTCGAGGGAGAGGTCGACCACCACCAGGTCGATGCCCGCGAGATCCGCGAGCTCGGGATCGTCCACGCGCACCCTGGAATCGAGTACCTGACCGAACACCAGGACCTCGCCCGGTCGTTGCGCGAACCGGCGCAGCGAGACGTTGCCCGTGCTGAGCGTCACCGCGCTCGGCTCGATGGCGGTGACACGCAGGATCGGAACGAAAATCCTTCTGCGCGTGAGCAGTTCGACGACGAGTCCGAGCACTCTGGGCTGTTGGCGGCCGTAGCTGATGTTGATCACCAGGTCGCGCACCCGGCCGATCGACTCGCCGTCGGGGCCGAGGACCAACATCCCGGCGAGTCGCGCCGCGTAGACCCTGTTGACCGCCACCATGGGTAAAAGGGTAGAGAGTTAGCCCGTGGACAACCGCTATCGCCCCCGTCGAACGTGCTTGTCGGTTCCCGGCAGCAGCGACAAGATGATCGAGAAGGCGAAGAGCCTGCCCGCCGACGAGGTCTTCCTCGATCTCGAGGACGCCGTCGCGCCCGATGCGAAGGCGGAGGCGAGGACGCGGGTTGCCGGTGCGCTCGGTGCTTCCGGGTGGGCCGGCGGGCTGCGCGGGGTGCGCGTCAACGACTGGACGACGCCGTGGACGCACGCCGACGTCATCGAGGTCGTCGCAGCCGCGGGCGCGCACCTGGACCTGATCGTGCTGCCGAAGGTCGAGGACGCGTCGCACGTGCAGGCGTTGGACCTCTTGCTGTCCCAACTCGAGCAGACCCACGGACTGCCGGTCGGGCGCATCGCGATCGAGCCGCAGATCGAAACGGCGCGTGGGCTGACGAACGTCGACGCGATCGCCGCCGCACCCAGGGTGGCCGCGCTGGTGCTGGGGCCGGGCGACATGGCGGCGAGCCTCAACATGCGCACGCTGGAGGTCGGCGGCCAGCCGGAGGGATACGACATCGGCGACGCGCATCACCACGTGCTGATGCGGATTCTGATCGCGGCTCGCACCCACGGTGTCGCGGCGATCGACGGGCCGTACGTGAAGGTGCGCGACGTCGAGGGGTTCCGGACGGTCGCGGGGCGCTCCGCTGCGCTCGGTTACGACGGCAAGTGGGTGCTGCACCCCGATCAGATCGCCGCGGGCAACGAGATCTTCAGCCCGCGGCAGGCCGACTACGACCACGCGGAGCTGATTCTCGAGGCCTACGAGTGGCACACCTCGAAGGCAGGCGGCGCCCGCGGAGCGGTGATGCTCGGCGACGAGATGATCGACGAGGCCAGCCGCAAGATGGCGCTGGTGATCGCGGGCAAGGGTCGTGCCGCCGGAATGGCCCGAACCGGTGGACCGTTCGAACCGCCTGCTTGACAACCGTTTTCGCCGGACTACCCCTCGACGAACACCTTCACCACGACGAACATGCTGATGATCAGGGTGAGGGCGCCGAGGGCGATCCCCCCGATCGCGAGGCCGCGACCGCGTTGGTGGTGGACGGCGATCTGGTTCAGTGCGACGACGCCCAAGGCGATCCCGATGACCGACCCGAGGCCGAACAGCGTCACCGCGGAACTCGCCAGCGAACAGACGGCGAGCCTGTTGATCGGAGATCGATCCGGCGCGTGCGCCGAATCGTGCTCGGTGCGAGCCGTATCGCCGGACGCGGTCATAGGGTCGGCAGTAATCCGAATACGACGAGCGCGCCGAGACCGAGCAGTCCGAGGCCGCCGACGACGATGCCGGCGATCGCCATCTCCTTGCCCTTCTGGCCGGATGCCGGGTCGATCTGGTTGAGCGCGACGATCCCGAGCACGATGGCGATGACTCCCAGCGGGAACCCGAGACAGAAGATGTACCCGGGCAGCGAGGCCAGGCCGCAGGCCAGGGATCCGATCGCCAATCCGTTGGTGGTGGACTGGCCGGGGGGCACGCCGTAACCGGGAGGCGGGCCGTAATTCGGCGGTGGCGGGTAGCCCGGTGGCGGGCCGTAATTCTGCGGTGGCAGGTAGCCGGGATGGGGAGCCGCCGGGGGCAGCGAGTAGCCGGGCGGGGGAGTCGGGTTGTACTCGATCGGGGGGTACTCGACGGCACCGGAATCCGCATCGGGAGGGGTGAACGGTTGCTGCCGCGGGTCCTCCCCCGGTGCGCCGGGCGGGTACGTCATGGGGCCAACCTACCGGAGGTGGCGGTGGGTGTTCGGTGCTCGGCACCATCGCTGTGGCTCGCGCGTTGGACAATGCAGTGTGCCGAACGCGCTCGTGCGCGAGCCGGACGCCGATACGACCGAGGACAGGACCATGACGAACCCGTTACAACCAGGACAGAGCCCGCGCCGAGGGGCGCCGCTGGGGTTGCCCACACCTCCGAAGGGCTGGCCGATCGGGTCCTACCCGACGTACGCCGAGGCCCAGCGCGCGGTCGATCACCTGTCCGACCAGGAGTTCCCCGTTGAGCAGGTGACGATCGTCGGCGTGGATCTCATGCAGGTGGAGCGCGTCACCGGACGGTTGACGTGGCCGAAGGTACTGGGCGGCGGTGCGGCGACGGGTGCGTGGCTGGGTCTGTTCATCGGCCTGGTGCTGGGCTTCCTCAACTCCAATCCGGAGGCCAGCATCCTCGGCCCGCTCATCGCCGGTTTGCTCGCGGGCATCCTGTTCGGCTTGATCACGTCGGCCATTCAGTACGCGATGGCGCGCGGCACAAGAGATTTCAGTTCGACCATGCAACTCGTTGCCGGACGCTACGACGTCCTCTGCGATCCGCAGAGCGCGGAGACGGGACGGGATCTGCTGGCGCGCTTGAAGATCTGAGCCCGCCGCGCGCTGTTCGCGGGTTCGCTGGCGACTCGCGCGGAGGTCACGATCGGGGCCCGATCTCGCGGCTCGCCTGCCAAAGTGTTGCGGATCACGCGCCGCGCACTCTACGGTTTGCGCGCAGGGTGAACTAGACGGGAGGCGGGCAGTGCGCGCTCGACAGCTGTGGGCTGCGGCGTTGGCTGCGCTCACCACGGCGTCCTTGGTGTCGTGTAGTTCCGAAGGTGGCGGGATCGTCATCAACTACTACACACCGGCCAGTGAAATGGCGACGTTCACCGCCGTGGCGAAGCGCTGCAACGAACAGCTCGACGGACGTTTCACCATCAAGCAGATCAGCTTGCCCAAGGGCGCCGACGACCAGCGGTTGCAGCTGGCCCGACGTCTCACCGGCAATGACCGCACGCTCGACGTGATGGCGCTCGACGTGGTGTGGACCGCCGAGTTCGCCGAAGCCGGTTGGGCTTTGCCGCTCAGCGACGATCCGGCGGGTCGGGCCGAAGCCGACGCGAAGGACGACACGCTGCCCGGTCCGCTCGAGACCGCCACGTGGAACGACACGCTGTACGCGGCTCCGATCACGACCAACACTCAATTGCTCTGGTACCGAGCCGATCTCATGAAAGAGCCGCCCGCGACCTGGGATGCCATGGTGGCCGAGGCGACCCGGCTGCACGCCGCGGGCGAACCGAGCTGGATCGCGCTGCAGGCCAAGCAGTACGAGGGTCTGGTGGTGTGGTTCAACACGTTGCTGGAAAGTGCGGGCGGACAAGTCCTCTCGGACGACGGCAAGAGCGTCACGCTGACCGACACCCCCGAGCACAGGGCGGCCACCGTCAAGGCGCTCGAGATCATCAAGGCCGTGGCCACCGCGCCCGGCGCCGACCCCTCGATCACGCAGACCGACGAGGGCACCGCACGCCTCGCGCTGGAGCAGGGTAACGCCGCACTCGAGGTCAACTGGCCGTTCGTGCTGCCGTCGATGCTCGAGAACGCGGTGAAGGGCGGCGTGTCGTTCCTGCCGCTCAACGACGACCCGTCCCTGCAGGGCGCCATCAACGACGTGGGCACGTTCTCGCCGACCGACGAGCAGTTCACGACCGCCTACGACGCCAGCAAGAAGGTGTTCGGTTTCGCGAACTATCCGGGTGTGTTGCCGGGGGAGCAGGCCAGGGTCACCATCGGCGGCTTGAACCTCGCCGTCGGCAAGAACACTCAGCACAAGGCGGAGGCGTTCGAGGCCATCAGGTGCATGCGCGACGTCGAGAACCAGCGCTACACCTCCATCGAGGGCGGCCTGCCCGCGGTGCGGACGTCGCTCTACGACGATCCGGCGTTCCAGCGGAAGTACCCGCAGTACGCGATCATCCGCGAGCAACTCACCAACGCCGCGGTGCGGCCGGCGACGCCGGTGTACCAGTCGGTGTCGACGCGCATCTCCGCGACGCTCGCGCCGATCACCGACATCGACCCGGAGCGGACGGCTGACGAACTGGCCGAGCAGGTGCAGAAGGCGATCGACGGGAAGGGGCTCATTCCGTGACGATCGAAGTCGACGCTGTGCCTGTCGGCTCCTCGCGCGAGCGCTCGTCGTCCGACGACAAGAAGTCCGAACGCCGGCTCGCCTTCTGGCTCGTCAGTCCGGCCGTTCTGCTGATGCTGGCGGTCACCGCCTACCCGATCATCTACGCGGTGTGGTTGTCGCTGCAGCGCTACAACCTCGCGGCACCGGACGACACGAAGTTCGTCGGCATCGACAATTACGTCACCATTCTGACCGACCGGTACTGGTGGACGGCGTTCGTCGTCACCCTGGTGATCACGGTGGTGTCGGTCGCGATCGAGTTCGTGCTCGGCATGGCGCTGGCGCTCGTCATGCATCGGACGATCTTCGGCAGGGGCACGGTGCGCACCGCGATCCTGGTGCCGTACGGCATCGTCACCGTTGCGGCGTCGTACAGCTGGTACTACGCGTGGACGCCGGGCACCGGTTACCTGGCGAACCTGCTGCCCGAGGGCACCGCGGTGCTGACCGAACAGATCCCGTCGCTCGCGGTCGTCGTGCTCGCCGAGGTGTGGAAGACGACGCCGTTCATGGCGCTCCTGCTGCTGGCTGGTCTGGCTCTGGTGCCACAGGATCTACTCAACGCCTCCCAGGTCGACGGGGCGGGCGCGTGGCAGCGGCTGACGAGGGTCATCATCCCGATGATCAAGCCCGCGATCCTGGTGGCGCTGCTGTTCCGCACGCTCGACGCGTTCCGGATCTTCGACAACATCTACGTGTTGACCGGCGGCGCCAACGACACCGGCTCGGTCTCGATCCTCGGTTACGACAACCTGTTCAAGGCGTTCAACCTCGGGTTGGGCTCGGCGATCAGCGTGTTGATCTTCCTCTGCGTCGCCGTGATCGCGTTCATCTTCATCAAGCTCTTCGGCGCGTCGGCGCCCGGTGCCGACGAGGAGGGACGCTAGGTGAACGAGCGGGTGGGCGCCGGCCGCGCCACAGGCTGGATCGTCATCAACATCCTGGTGGTGATCTACGCGCTGTTCCCGGTGCTGTGGATCCTGTCGCTGTCGTTGAAGCCGACCTCAACGGTCAAGGACGGCAAGCTGATTCCGTCCGCGGTGACGTTCGACAACTACAAGGCGATCTTCCAGGGCAACATCTTCACCTCGGCGCTGGTCAACTCGATCGGCATCGGGCTCATCACCACCGTGATCGCGGTCGTGATCGGCGGCATGGCGGCGTATGCCATTGCACGCCTGAGCTTTCCGGGTAAGAAGTTGCTCGTCGGCGTCGCCCTGCTGATCGCAATGTTCCCGCAGATCTCGCTGGTGACGCCGATCTTCAACATCGAGCGCAGCATCGGGCTGTTCGACACCTGGCTGGGCCTGATCATCCCCTACATCACGTTCGCGCTGCCGCTGGCGATCTACACGATGTCGGCGTTCTTCAAGGAGATCCCATGGGATCTGGAGAAGGCCGCCAAGATGGACGGCGCGTCGCCGGGGCAGGCCTTCCGCAAGGTGATCGCCCCGCTTGCGGCGCCGGGCATCGTCACCGCCGCAATCCTGGTGTTCATCTTCGCCTGGAACGACCTGCTGCTGGCGCTGTCGCTGACGGCCACCGAACGCGCGATCACGGCGCCCGTGGCGATCGCGAACTTCACGGGCAGTTCGCAATTCGAGGAGCCGACGGGTTCCATTGCGGCGGGCGCAATGGTGATCACGGTGCCGATCATCATCTTCGTACTCATCTTCCAAAGACGGATCGTGGCCGGTCTGACGTCCGGCGCGGTGAAGGGGTAGGCGGTTATGGCCGAAATCGTGCTGGACAAGGTGTCGAAGAGCTACGCGAGCGGCGCAACGGCGGTGAAGGACCTGTCGATCACGATCGCCGACGGCGAGTTCATCATCCTGGTGGGTCCGTCGGGGTGCGGAAAGTCCACGACGCTCAACATGATCGCCGGTCTCGAGGACATCACCGAGGGCGAGCTGCGCATCGGCGGCGACCGGGTGAACGAGAAGGCGCCCAAGGACCGCGATATCGCGATGGTGTTCCAGTCCTACGCGCTGTACCCGCACATGACGGTGCGCCAGAACATCGCGTTCCCGCTGACGCTGGCCAAGGCGTCGAAGGCCGACGTCGCCGCGAAGGTCGAGGAGACCGCCCGCATTCTGGATCTCACCGAGCTGCTGGATCGCAAGCCCGCGCAGCTGTCCGGTGGTCAGCGCCAGCGCGTCGCGATGGGGCGCGCGATCGTCCGCAGCCCCAAGGCGTTCCTGATGGACGAGCCGCTGTCGAATCTCGATGCCAAGCTGCGCGTCCAAATGCGTTCGGAGATCGCACGTTTGCAGAACCGGCTGGGTACCACCACCGTGTACGTCACGCACGACCAGACCGAGGCGATGACGCTCGGCGACCGCGTCGTGGTGATGCTGGGCGGCGTCGCGCAGCAGATCGGCACGCCCGACGAGCTGTACCACCGGCCGGCCAACCTGTTCGTGGCCGGTTTCATCGGCTCGCCCTCCATGAACTTCTTCCCGGCCCAGTTGACCGACGGCGGAATCAAGCTGCCGTTCGGTGACGAGGTCCTGCTGTCCCCGGAGCTGCAGGACGCGCTGAGCAAGCATCCGACACCGGCCAATCTGATCGCCGGCGTCCGGCCCGAGCACATCGAGGACGCCTCGCTGATCGACACGTACGCCCGCATCCGTGCGCTGACGTTCAGCGTCACCGTCGACATGGTCGAGTCGCTCGGCTCGGACAAGTACGTGCACTTCCACTCCGAGGGCGCCGGTGCGCGCGCCGCGCAGCTGGCCGAGCTCGCCGCCGACTCGGGCGGCAATGAGAACGAGTTCGTGGCACGGGTTTCCGCGGAGTCGAGGGCCGCCATCGGTCAGCAGATCGAGCTGGCGATCGACACCACGAAACTGACGCTGTTCGACGCCGACTCCGGGGCGAACCTGTCCATCCCGCCTGCTGAATAGCCCTGCGTGAGCGACGTTCTCGCCTCGGTGCGGGCGCATCTCGTCGAGTACTTCGCCGGGGCGGAACCGGCCGCCGCGAGCGTGACGTTCCTCGGGGTCGAGCCGATCGACATCCTCCGCTTCGGACCGCAGGACGACGTGTATCACCATGTGTCGCTGGGCTGTTCACGTCATCCGATGGCCGAGCCCACCGACTTCCTCGCCGACCCGGATCGGGGTCCGCGAGCCGAGGTGCTGGTGTCGCTGCGCGGGCCGACGCCGACCGGGCTGTCGCAGTCGATCGCCATCGTGGCCGCGGCCCCTGCGGTCGAGGGTCTGGTGCTGGTGCCCGACGCGCTCATCGACCTCGAGGCGCCGCTGTGGGAGCGAGCTCCGTTCACCGCGGTGCTGTTGGGGCCCAGCGACATCCCGGATCTGGAGCGGGCCGCTCTGGATCCGGTGACTGTGTTCGCCGCGGTTCCGATCACCCCGACCGAAGCAGCGTGGGTGCGGCTCAAGGGCGCCGACGCGATGCGCGAGGCGTGGCGCACCGACGGCGTCGACATCCTCGACCCGCACCGCCGCGCCGCGAGCCCGTCCTGACCGAACTTGACGAGCGCGCCGGGTCACGTATCCTCGTCCCCGAGGGGAGTACCCACCTCGCTTGAGATCGTCAGTACGGCCGCCCCCTGCGGCGGCCCGGTCCAAGCGCCGACGCCCGCGCTCGATGCGGGCATCGGTCGGGGAGACCTCCGGTGTTATCGAACCGGAGGAAATCATCGTGACCGTTCCACTCTGGGCATGGGCTGCCGTGCTGGGTGTCATCCTGGCGATGCTCGCCATCGACCTCTTCGCCCATCGCGAGGCACACGTGGTGAGCATGCGCGAGGCCGCCGCCTGGTCCGGCATCTGGGTCGCCCTTGGCCTGGCCTTCGGCGGGGTCGTCTGGTGGGTGTGGGGTGGCGAATTCGCGGCCCAGTACTACGCCGGCTACGTGATCGAGAAGTCGCTGGCCGTCGACAACGTGTTCGTCTTCGCGATCATCTTCAGCTACTTCGCCGTCCCGCGCGAGTATCAGCACCGGGTGCTCTTCTACGGGGTGCTCGGAGCGTTGGTCTTCCGGGCCGTGTTCATCGCGGCAGGCTCCGTACTCATCGCCAGCTTCGCCTGGATCCTGTACGTCTTCGGCGCATTCCTCGTGGCGACCGGAGTCCGAATGGCGTTGCACCGCAACGAGACCATCAACCCCGAGCGCAGTCTGGTGCTGCGGCTGTTCCGTCGGATCATTCCCGTCACCGACGGATACCACGGTCAGAAGTTCCTGGTCCGGCAGGCCGGGCGGTGGGTCGCCACACCCCTGCTGGCGGTGCTCGTGCTCGTCGAGGTCACCGACATCATCTTCGCCGTCGACTCCATCCCCGCCATCTTCGCCGTCACCCAGCAGCCGTTCCTGGTGTTCACGTCCAACGCCTTCGCGATCCTGGGCCTGCGCGCCATGTACTTCCTGTTGGCCGACCTGATGCACCGCTTCGTGTACCTCAAGCTGGGGCTGGCCCTGGTCCTGGTGTGGGTCGGCATCAAGATGCTGCTGCTCGAGGTCTACAAGATCCCGACCGGCATCTCGCTCGGCGTCGTCATCGCGCTGCTCGCCGTCGCGGTCACCGCGAGCTGGATCCGCACCCGGAACAGTGGTGAATCCTCGGCAGAGGCGCCAACTCTCGCCGTTGTGGCGGGAGAGGGGAGTACCTCACCCAGTCCTCCGTCATCAACACGTTCCGCCGTATGCGGATCCGGCGAAGGCGCCCGCGACGACGACGCGGGTCGAGCGAGACCTCGTTTCACGACGGAACGAGACTTGCCATGACCACGACCACTGCCCCCAGCCGTCGCATCGCTGCGCTGAACGCCTCCACGGTGACCGCGCTGCAGTCGCATCGCGCCTACCCAGCATCTCCATTCTGGCCAGCACGCAGCCGGGAGGACTTCCGGACGGCACAGACGTGGCGCTGACGCTGCGCCAACGATGATCGACGGCCGGGCTACAGCCAGTGGTTGCGGCGGAACGTCATGTACAGCACCGTGCACACCGTCGCCATGATCAGCAGCACCGCGGGATAACCCCAGACCTGGTGAAGCTCGGGCATGTGGTCGAAGTTCATGCCGTAGATGCCGGCGAGCGCGGTCGGCACGGCGGCGATCGCGACCCACGCCGAGATCTTGCGCATGTCGGTGTTCTGCTGCATCGACACCTTGCCGACGGCGGCCTGCACCAGCGAGCTGAGCACCTCGTCGTAACCGGCGACGCGCTCGGACGCCTGTGTGTTGTGGTCGAGCACGTCGCGCATGTACCGCCGGACCTCCTTGGAGATCAGGTCGTTGTGGTCGGTGCCGATGCGCTGCAGGGCGAACGTGAGCGGCGCGACGGCGCGTCGCATTTCGACGACTTCCCGCTTGAGCAGGTAGATGTGCTCGATGTCGGTGGTGCTAGTGGGGGAGAAGACGTTCTCCTCCATCGAGTCGATGTCGTTCTCGACCAGATCGGTGACGTCGAGGTACGAGTCCACGACGTGGTCGGCGATGGCGTGCATGACGGCGTACGGTCCCAGCGAGCACGTCGCCGGGCTGGTGTCCATGTGCTTGCGCACCTTGGCGAGCCCGCCGTGGTCGCCGTGCCGCACAGTCACCACGAAGTCCCTGCCGACGAAGATCATGATCTCGCCGGTCTCGACGATCTCGCGGGCCATCGCCACCGATTCGTGCTCGACGTAGTTGATGGTCTTGAGCACCAGGAACAGCGTGTCGTCGTAGCGCTCCAGCTTGGGCCGCTGGTGGGCGTGCACCGCGTCCTCGACCGCCAGTTCGTGCAGGCCGAAGACGTCCGCGACCGCCTGCATCTGGTGTTCATCGGGTTCGTGCAACCCGATCCACACGTAGGCCGGGACGCCGGTCTGCTCCAGCTGGTGCACCTTCTCCAGGGCGGCGCCGTGGGTGTATTTGCCGGGCAGTCGCACGCCCTCGGAGTAGACGGCGCAGTCGACCATCGCGCGCGCGACGGGCACGTGAATCGAGTGGGCGTCCGGGTCGACGGATCGGGGCTTCGCCGGCGGTCGGAGCAGGGATGGCTGCAGGCCGCGGAACGAGGGCATGCGCTGACCTCCGATCGTGGCATGGACTGCGGAAACCGGGCGGTTGCATCGTACGCGCCGGACCCGGGTGCGGCCGACTACCGAGAGCGCATCGCGGCGCCGATACCCATGGCGCTCAGCGCCGGGAGTCGGTGAAGTAACGTGACGAGAGTGTCCGAAGCCGTGCGCACACCCCAGGTCATCATCGACGACGCCGAGATCTTTGCCGCTCACGAGGGTGGAAAGCTGTCCGTCGAACTCAAGTCCCCGTTGGATACGCAGCGCGCGTTGTCCATCGCCTACACGCCGGGTGTGGCGCAGGTCAGCCGAGCGATCGCGACCGACCACACGCTGGCGGCGAAGTACACGTGGGCCAACCGGCTGGTTGCGGTGATCAGCGACGGCACCGCCGTGCTCGGACTCGGCGACATCGGGCCCGCGGCGTCGCTGCCCGTGATGGAGGGCAAGAGCGCGCTGTTCAAGACGTTCGGCGGACTCGACTCCATCCCGATCGTGCTCGACACCAAGGATCCCGACGAGATCGTCGAAACCGTCATCCGGCTGCGCCCGACGTTCGGCGCGGTGAACCTCGAGGACATCTCCGCTCCGCGCTGCTTCGAGGTGGAACGCCGCCTGATCGAGGCGCTCGACTGCCCGGTCATGCACGACGACCAGCACGGCACCGCCATCGTGGTGCTCGCGGCGCTATTGGGCGCCACCAAGGTGCTCGAACGCGATATGCACACGCTGAAGCTGGTCATCGCCGGCGCCGGGGCCGCGGGGGTGGCGTGCGCCAACATCCTGCTGGCCGCGGGTGTCAGGGACGTGATCGTGCTGGACAGCAAGGGCATCGTGCACAGCGGTCGTGACGACATGAATCCGTTCAAGGTCGAGCTCGCCGGCCGGACGAATCCCCGCGGGCTCACCGGTGGGCTCGCACAGGCACTGGACGGCGCGGACGTCTTCATGGGCTTGTCCGCCGGCCTGGTGCCGGAGGAGCTCATCGCGACGATGGCACCCGGCGGCATCGTGTTCGCGATGTCCAACCCGGACCCGGAGATCCACCCCGACGTGGCGCGCAGGCACGCGGCCGTCGTCGCGACCGGCCGCAGCGACTTCCCGAACCAGATCAACAACGTGCTGGCGTTCCCCGGTGTGTTCCGGGGCGCGCTCGACGCCGGTGCCCGCCGTATCACCGAGCGCATGAAGGTGGCTGCGGCCGAGGCGATCTTCTCGGTGGTCGGCGACGACCTCGCGGTCGACCACATCGTGCCGAGCGCGCTCGACCCGCGGGTCGGCCCGGCGGTGGCGGCCGCGGTGGCGGCGGCATCAGAGGACTGATGCCGGTGCGCCGGTTGGCGGCCACGCTCCTGTCATGCGGGTGGGCGCTGCTGATCGTCGGATGCGGTGGCACCGACGCGCCGCCGTCGGTGGCGGTGGGTGCGGGGCCGGACGCCGAGTCCGAGCTGCTGGCCCAGTTGTACGCGGCGGCGATCCGCTACTACGGCAGCCCCGCTCACGTCGAACGCGGCGACGACCCCGTCACCGACCTCGACTCCGGAGACGTGCAGGTGGTTCCCGGCCTCACGGGACGACTGCTCACCCGCTTCGATCCCGAGGCGGTCGCCCTCGGCGACGAGCAGGTGTATCGCAGCATGATCTCGTCGCTACCCGAGGGCATCGCGGCGGGGGACTACGCGATGTCCGCATCCGACGAACCCGCACCCGCCGTCGCGGAGGCCACGGCGACCAGGTGGGACGGCCGTGACGTGTCGGCGCTGGTGAAACACTGTGCGGGTCAGCGGGTCGGCGCGGTTGAGGGGGAGGTGCCGCCCGCCGAGGTCGGGGCCTGCACGCTGGCCGAGCCGCGTGAGTATCCGGACCCCACTTCGCTTTTCGCCGCGCTGCGGTCCGGACGGATCGACGTCGCGTGGACGTCCTCCGCCGCGTCCGACGTGCCCGACGGCGTCGTCGTGCTGGCCGACAAGACGTCGCTGATCCGCGCCGAGAACGTGGTGCCGCTCTACCGTCGCAACGAGCTGTCGGAGCGACAGGTGTTGGCGCTCAACCAGATCGCCGGTGAGCTCGACACCGGGTCGCTGGCCGACATGCTGCGCAAGGTCGGCGAGGGCGCGGACTCGGGTGCGGTCGCCGCGGAATGGCTGGCGTCGCACCCGCTCGGCCGTTAGTGCGTGCCGGGCAGGAGCCTCTTGAACACGCCCGAGAACAGCTTCTGGTAGCCCGGTCCCGTCAGGCGCACGATGGCGTCGAGCGCCTTGGCGTCGTTGCCGATCAGCACACGGGCCTTGTTCTTGCGAACGCCGTCCATGATGACCTGAGCGGCCTTCTCCGGGGTCGTGCTGGCGAGCTTCTTGTCGAAGGTCTCTGCGAGTTCGGTGGTGTCGATGCCCTCGGCGGCGGTCATGTTGCGCGCGATGCCGGTCTTGATGCCGCCGGGGTGCACGGTGGTCACCTTCACCGGGTGCTTGGCGAGTGCCATCTCCTGGCGCAGCGCCTCGGTGAAGCCGCGGACCGCGAACTTCGCCGCGTTGTAGGCCGCCTGGCCGGGCACCGAGAAGAGGCCGAAGACGCTGGAGACGTTGACGACGTGGCCGTCGCCGGACTCGATGAGGAGGGGGAGGAACGACTTGGTGCCGTTCACGACGCCCCAGAAGTCGACGTCCATGATGCGCTCGATGTCCTTGTAGCTGCTGACCTCGATGTCACCCGTGAAGGCGATACCCGCGTTGTTGTAGATCTGGTTGACCTTGCCGAAGTGCGCCTTGACCTCGCCGGCGTACAGCTCGAACGCCTCGCGCTCGGTGACGTCGAGACGGTCGGACTTGTACTTGGCGCCGATCGCCTTCAACCGCTGCTCGGTCTCCGCCAGCCCCTCGGTGTTGACGTCGCTGATGGCGACACTGGCACCGCTGCGCGCGAGCTCGACCGCCAGCGCCTGCCCGATTCCCGATCCGGCGCCCGTCACGACCGCGACTTTTCCGGCGAAGCCCTCCATGGACACTCCTCGTGTTCGCTATTCGACTCGTGTGCAGCGTAGTCGGTACCGGCGGTACCGGCGGCCAGGGGGTGGGGGCCTCGCGAGTCGGCGGTGCGCACAATGCGCAGAAGAGCGGTTAACGCTGCTTGCGCGAGTAGCGCGCACAAGCGCGACTCGGTCGGCCGATCTCCGTAATTTCGACGTCACACCACCACGGGTGCCCGCCGAGAACGGATCGCCGATGTCAACCCCATTGCCAGTCAGGGCTTTTCCGATGAGCGCCTCCGCCGCGCGGCGCATCATCGGAGTGCTGCTCCTGGTCGCCCCGCTGGAACAGGTGGCCTTCGACCTCTACACGCCGGCGCTGCCGAGAATCGCCGAGCAGTTCGCGGCCTCGAACACCCTGGTGCAGAACACCGTCACCGCCTACGTCCTCGGTATGGCGCTGGTGGTGTTGCCCGCCGGCCTGATCGCCGATGCGATCGGACGCAAGCGCGTGCTGCTGACCGGTCTGGGGTTGATGACCCTGACGAGCGTGGGCTGTGCGCTGGCGAGGAGCCTGCCGATGATGATCGGGTTGCGCTTCCTGCAGGGATTCGGCGCGGGGACGTGCCTGTTGTTGGCCGCCACCATCGCGGCGGACTGTTTCCGCGGCGCGAAGCTCGTTTCGGTCCTGGGTCTCCTGGGAGCGGCGTGGGGAGCGGCCCCCGTGGTCGCGCCGGCAGTCGGTGGTTTCATCACCCAGTTCGGCTCCTGGCGGATGGTGTTCGCGGTACTGGCCGCGCTGACCGCGACCGTCGCCCTCCTGGCAGTCGTGGCACTGCCCGAAACACTGAGTGCTGGCAGTCGATCGCCCGTTGATCTGCGAGCGGCGGCGGGTGTGCTGGGGCAGGCGTTGCGTCATCGATCGTTCGTCGCCTTCGCGACGATGTTCGGCGTCGTCGCGGCGGCGCAGGCGGTGTTCGGTGTGGTGGGCCCCTTCCTCTACCAGACCGGGCTCGGATTCTCCTCTGCCACTTACGGTTTCATCGCCCTCGGGGTGGGTGCCGCGAACTTCCTCGGTGCGGCGACGTGCGGGGCCCTGGCTCGGCGGACCACGACCCGCCGGTTGGCCATCGGCGGATCCGTGGCTCTCGTGCTGGGCGGTGCCGTGCTGTTGGCCTCGGCGCAATTCGTCGGACTGTCCGCGGTGGCGATCACCGCGGGCGCTGCGCTCGCGCTGCTCAGCATCGGGGTGCTCGATCCGCTGACGAAGGGGCTGGCGATGAGCGTGTTCACACGCAACGTCGGACTGGTCACCGGACTGATCAGCACCTTCTGCTACGTGTCGATCACGATGGCGACGGCGCTGATGGCCTGGTTGCCCGAGCGCTCACAGGCACCCCTGGGCTGCACGTACCTCGCGGCGGGGGCGGTACTGGTCGCGCTGCTGTTACCCGTCCGGCGAACGGTCTGATCCGAATGTCGAGTGCGAGCTCGGCGGCGCGGGCGAAGGTCTCGTTCGCTTTGATGTCGACGTATAGCCTTGCCGGATGCCGAGGAAACTCACCGACGAGGAGATCGAGGCGTTGCTCGACAGCCGACCTGGCTGGGCGATGTTGAGCACCGTCGACGGCGACGGATTCCCGCACACCGTGCCCTTGGGATACTTCCGGCTCGGCCGCGACATCGTCATGGGCGTGCGGGATTCCACACGCAAAGTCGCGAACATCGAGGCCGATCCGAAGGTGAGCGTGATGCTCGAAGACGGCTCCACCATGGCGGACATCCGCGGAGTCCTGTTCCAGGGTCGTGCCCGAATCGTCCGGGAACCCGATGACAGGCTCGAGCTCGCGCGGGAGGGGGCGCGGGTGCGGGGCGTGCCGGAGAGCGAATGGCCAACGGAGGCCAGGCCGGGCGTCGTCTACATTCGCGTGACACCTATCAGGACAGTGTCATGGGATTACTCGGACTCATCGGGGCGCCGGACGTAATCCGGCTCGCGATCCGGGCGGGCTGCGTCCCGACGCCGCGAATCCGCTACCTCTGCCACCGCCCGAATCGCCCTGAGCGGCAGGGTCGTTCAGACCGAATCGCTCAGGACCTGCTCACTCTGGGAAATCCGCGCTGCGGGAGAGTGTTTCGTTGGCTCGGATGTCGGTCAGCATGGACTCCAGCGTGTCGACCACGGCGTCGTATCCGCCGTTGCCCAGGATCAGCCGCCGAGGCGGCGGGTCCTGCGCCATCGCCGCGATCACGGCACGCGCACCGCGGTGTGGATCGCCGGGCTGCACGCCGTCCATCGCGACGAACGTGGCGCGGACCTCCTTCAGCATGTCGTGGTACTCCGGAATCGGCTCGGTGACGGGTTCGTCTCCGAAGCCGGTGTAGGCGTTCGTGCGGAATGATCCCGGCTCGACCGTCAGCACGGAGATGCCCTGTGCGGCGACCTCGTCACGCAGCGCGTCGGTGACGGCTTCGATGGCGAACTTCGTCGCGCTGTAATAGCCGAATCCCGGCGCCGCCACGAGACCCGCCACCGACGACACGTTGACGATCCACCCGGTGCCGCGTGCCCGCATCCCCGGCAGCACCGCCCGCGTCACGGACAGCACCCCGAAGAAGTTCAGCTCGAACATCCCGCGCAACGCGGACTCGTCCATCGCCTCGATCGAGCCGAACCAGCCGCGGCCGGCGTTGTTGACCAGCACGTCGATGCCACCGAAGTGCTCCTCGGCGGTGCGCACCGCACGCCGCACAGCCGCGGTGTCGGTGACGTCCATCGGCACGACCAGGACACGGTCGGCGTACTGCTGCGTCCACGTCGTCAGCTCCTGTGGACGCCGGGACGTGAGGACCACCCGGTCCCCGGTCTCGAGTGCGGCCTCGGCGAACGCCATCCCGAAGTTGCCGGGTGTGCCACCGGTGATGAACCACGTTCTGCTCACGGCTCGATCACCACCCGGCTGATCAGCGCGCCGTCGAGGGTGAACCGGTAGTGCAGGTCGGCGACCCCACCGGGGAAGTCACCCTCGAGGTGCTGTGCCACGTCGATACTCGGGTCGGTCTGCCCTTCGAGCACCGTCGCGCCGGTGATCTCGGTGGTGTAGGTGAACTCGCCGGCCGCCGTCGCGACCCAGGTTCCGATGTCGTCGTGGCCCGTGTAGTCGTGGCCCTCGTCGGTGACGACGGCGTCCGGGGTGAGCGTCGCGAGGGCTCGGACGGCTTCTCGGGCGTCGAGTGCGGTCATGAACGTCTTGATGTTGTCCGGGAGTGCATCCCAATCTGTGGTCATGACACCACGGTGCGGTTTCCCGTAGGGGGAAGGTCAAGACGAATCACAGAAGTCATGTTCGATCAGGCGTCGCATTGACCTTCCCCCTGGGGGAAGCTGCAGGATGGCCCCACCCGCACGACGCGAGCGCGGAGCACAGAGGAGGACCACATGGGCGCGCACGTCTCCATCGGCGACTTCGCCGTGATGACCAGCCTGAGCAGAAAGGCGCTACGGCACTACCACGACATCGGCATCCTCGAGCCGGCCCACATCGACTCCCACACCGGCTACCGCTTCTACGACACCAGCCAGGTCGATCACGCCCACATCATTCGCCGGTTCCGCGCCCTCGACATGTCCATCCCCGACATCAAGGCGCTGCTGAGCACCGAGGACGCCGCCGCGCGCACCGAGATCATCACGACCCATCTCGCGCAGATGGAGGAGCAGCTGCGGCAGACCCGTGACACCGTCGGCGCGCTGCGCGAGCTGCTCGCCCCCGTCGGCGCGCCAGCCCACGTGGAGGTGCAGCGCAAACCGGCGCTGGCCGTCTGGTCCATCGGCGCCACCATCGAGGTCTCCGAGATCGACGACTGGTTCGGGTCGTCTCTGGGAGTGCTGCGCGGCGCACTCGCGACCGCGGACGGCGCACCTTTCGAGGCCGCGCCGGGAGGACTCTACGACCGAGCACTGTTCCTCGAATCACGAGGACAGGCAACGATGTTCGTCCCCGCGCCACACACCGCACGTCCGCCGGACGGTGTCCGCGCCGAGATCCTGCCCGCAGCCGAGTTCGCCGTGCTCACCCACACCGGCGGTCACGACGGCATCGACCGCAGTTACGCGGCTCTGGGCACATACGTCAACGAACGTCTGATCAGTCACCAGGGCCCGATCCGCGAGCACTACCTCGGCGCCACGCCGCACGCTCCGATGGCGTTCACCGCCACCGAGATCTGCTGGCCCATCTTCAGCACCACCCCACCGGCGGAATGACGTGCACGAGCGTTTCGGCACCTACGGAGCATGGCTCAATCCCGCGCTGGGTGATAAGCACCGTATCGATACGCCCCTGAACTCGAAGATCTCGGCTACCGGACGATCTGGGTGGGGATCGGTGCCGATCCCGTAGGTGATATGAGCTTGCTCGAGCAGATGATCGCCTCGACGAGGCATGCGATCATCGCGAGCGCGATCATCGATTCGCTGTCGGCGAATGCGGTGCCCGCCGACGCGATCGTGATCGGTGCCCTGGGTACCAAGACGATCTCGCTGGCCGGCGACAGGACACTGGGGGCACACCCCTATCTCACCGTGCCCGCGCACACACGGTATGCGCGAGAAGTCATGGGCAAGAACGCTTTCCTGGCTCCCGAGCACAAGGTCGTGCTGACCGAGGACGAGAATCCCACCGCCTCGCCCGTTCAAGCCTTCAGAACCCTGGCCGAACACCGTCCGCCGCACCGGATCGAGTCGCCCGGTCGACGTGCGGGGTGAGGTCACCGGGACCGATGCCCGAGGGGATGAGCCCCGGTGCTTACCGGGTGGTGCCCGGTTCGTCCGTCACGCACCCGAAGGACCACCGCCGTCACGAGTACGAGGACCGACGCGGCTGCCGCTGCCACGGACAGCGGAACGGCGTCGTTCTGCGCGGCGCCGATCACCACCGCGACGAACGCCCACAGCACGGCCGCAACGTAGCCGAGGTCGGCGCGGACGAAGACGGTCAGCCCGAGCCCGACGAGCGTCGCGACGACGAGGACGACCGCCTGCCAGAGGTATTCGGACGGGGACCAGCCGCCGTCGATGAGGGCCGCGGCGACGTTCACGCAGACGGCGATGCTGCTCCACCCGAGGTACAGGCCCAGTGATGTCGTGGTGAGCCGCCGCAACCAGGTCGGGGTGGCCACCTGATCGGCGTGCCGGACGAGCAGTCTCATGACGTCGATCAACAGGACGACCATGACGGCGAACACGGCCACCGACAACCACAGCCAGTCCTGCGCGGCGACCAGGAGCCACGCGGTGAAGCCGGTGAAGACCACCGACACCTCGACGAGCAGCCGGGTTTCCCACGGCGCGTTCAGTCCGCGCCGGGCCACGCCGACGAACGACACGGTGCACAGCAGTGTGATGAGTCCCCAGATCGAGAAGGCGTACCCGGCGGGGGTGATCACCGCGTCGTTGGTGGCTCGCGCCGAGAGGAAGTCGCCGTAGACGCTCATGATGACCGGCGGCGTGACGAGCTGGCTCGCGGAGAGCGCGGCCGCCACCCACCGCAGTGCGCTGGTCGCCGAACGATGCTGTGGTGCAAGGTCAGTCGTCATAGCCGTGCCTCCTCGGGTGCGGGAACGGGAGCGGGATCGATTCGGTTCGGCCACCAGATGCGGGGCCCGATGATGGTGAACAGCGCCGGGATGATGACGGTGCGCACGACGAACGTGTCGAGCAGGATGCCGAGACCGACGATGATGCCGATCTGGGTGAGCACGATCAGGGGGAGCACGCCGAGGACGGCGAAGACCGCCGCGAGCACGATGCCCGCACTGGTGATCACCCCTCCCGTCGCCGACACCGCGCGGATGATCCCGCGCCGGGTGCCGTGTACCCGGCTCTCCTCCTCGGCGCGGGTGACGAGGAAGATCGTGTAGTCGACGCCGAGTGCGATGAGGAACAGCAGCGCGAAGAGGGGCGTCGTGTTGTCCAGGGCGGGGAAGCCGAAGACGTGCACGCTGACCCAACCGCCCAGGCCCAACGCCGCCAGTGCGCTGAGCACGGTGACGGCGACGAGGATCAGCGGCGCCAACGCCGCGCGCAGCAGGACGTACAGCACCGCCAAGACGACGGCGAGGATCGCCGGGATCACGACGCGTTGGTCGCGTTGGGCGGCATCGCGGGCGTCGAGGGCCTGGGCGTCGGAGCCGCCGACCAGTGCGCCGGGGTCGACGCCCCGCACGTTGTCGCGCAACGCCGTCACCGTGTCGAACGCCTCCGCCGACGCCGGCGCCGCGTCGACGACCGCCGAGAGTTGAACCCGGCTTCCGTCGGTCGAGGTTCCGCCGGGGGTGACGGACACGACGCCGGGGGTCGCCGCGATCGCGGCCTGCAACTCGTTCACGCGGTCGGCGCGACCGATGACCCTGGTGGGATCGGACAGCCCGCCGGGAAAGTGCGCAGCCAGGGTGTCGTAGGCCGTCACCGATTCGGCTTTCACCCGGAACTGATCCGTCTGCGACAGTCCCGTGGGCGTGACGAGCACTCCGATGCCCAACACGGCGAGTGCGGCGATCGAGACGGTTGCGACCCGACCGGCGTGCCGGCTGACCCAGTCGGCGACGCGGTACCACGCGCCGAGTTCCTCGGCGGCGTGGTGGGACCGCCGGGGGATGAAGGGCCAGAACAGGCGTGGGCCGAACAGGGCCAGTAGCGGTGGCAGTGCGGCGAGGACGAACAGCGCGGCCACGACGAGGCCCGCCGCCGCCTGAGCGCCGAGGCTCCGGGTGGACGGCACCACCGCCAGTAACAGGGTCAGCAGTGCGAGCACGACGGTGGCGTTGCTCGCCAGGATCGCCGGACCGGCGTTCCGGACGGCGGTGCGCAGGGCCGTGCGGTGATCGTCGGAGTGCGACAGTTCCTCGCGGTACCGGGAGATGAGCAGCAGCGCGTAGTTGGTGCCCGCGCCGAACACCAGCACGCTGGTGATGCCGGCGGTGGACCCGTCTCCGCCGAGTCCGGTGGCCGTGGTGACGACCCCGCCGAGGGCGGTGGCCGCGCGGTCGGCGAGTGCTATCACCAGCAGTGGCACCAGCCAGAGGGTCGGTGACCGGTACGTGACGATGAGCAGCAACGCCACGACGGCGGCGGTGACCGCGAGCAGCGTTACGTTGGCCCCCGAGAAGGAGTTCGCGATGTCGGCGCCGAACGCCGGTCCGCCGGTGATCTGCACTTGCAGGCCGCCGGGGGCGTTCTCGGCCGCGGCCGTGCGCAGCGCGGTGATGCGGTCGCTGAGGTCGAAGCCCGTGAGTCCGGCGTCGACGGGTATCACGGCGAGCGCTGCGACCCCGTCCTGCGAGGTGGTGAGCGGGGGACCGGCGGGCACCCCCGTCACGGCCAGCGCGCGCTGCCGTGCCGCGTCGGCAGCGGCGAGATCGTCGGGGGTCAGCGCCGCCCCGTCGTCCCTGGAGGCCACCAGGATGACGGGAGCGGTGTCGCCGCCGGGAAAGTCCTTGGCGGCCAGGGCCGCTCGAGCAGCCTCCGCCGATGCGGGGATGGGAACCGGCGAGGCGCTCGCGGAGGCGTTCTCGCCGGCCAGGCCTATCATCGCGCCGGCGGCGATCAGCAAAGTTACGGTGATCAGCCATGACCATCGGGCGGTGACGACGTCGGCGAAGCGATTCCACGACAGCATGCGCCCACTATAGTAAGATTCTTAACGATTAATCAACTTAAGGAAGTTCATGGCGGCCGACAGCCCGAGTGGGAAGCGCAGAGCGCACGAGTTGATCGTGTCCGACGTGCAGGCCCTGTCCGCCGAATCCGATCAGTTGGGCCGTACCTTCTCGGCCCAACACGACCTCAGCGTGAACGACTTCCACGCCCTCCTGCACGTTATGGTGGCCGAGGCGCAGGGAGCGCCGCTCACGCAACGCGAGCTCAGTGAACGCGTCGACGTCTCGGGGGCGGCCGTCACCTATCTGGTCGACCGGATGGTCAAGTCGGGACACCTTCGCCGCGAGCCGCACTCGAGCGACAGGCGGAAGGTCGTGCTCCGCTACGCCGACCACGGCAGCGACGTCGCGCGAGCGTTCTTCACGCCGCTGTCCGAACACACCGAGACGGCGCTGCAGGACTTCACCGTGGCCGACCTGGAGACCGCACATCACGTGATGGCCGCCGTCATCGAGGCGATGAGACGGTTCCGCACCGGACTACGCGAGCCTTAGCTCGACGTCGAACCTCGACCACCGGCCTCGGCGAGCTCCTTGATTCCGGCCAGGGTCGCGGTCATTCCGCGCTCGAACTGTGACAGTCGGTTGGCCACGATGTCGTCGCGCCGGTGCGGCTCGCGAGCCACCAGCATCGACACCCCCGAGCGTCCGGGGCCGATGCACGCCGTGTAGCGCACGTCGGTCTCAGCGCCGTCGGCGACCAACTCGAAACGCCATGTGGCAGCGGGCTCCTCGGGGTTGCCCACCGCCCACGCCAGCACTCGTGGTGGCTCGCACTCCACGATGTGCGACTGCGTCGTCCACGTTCCCATCAACGGATGGGTGTTGGTGCCGGCGAATCGTGCTCCGACCCGAACCGAGTCGCCGTCGATCCACTGCACCGACTGCAGTTCGTCGCTGAATCTCGGCAGCAGTTCGATGTTCGACACCAGTTCCCACAGCTGGACTGCGGGCGCCGCGATGCGTGCGCTGACGCTCACGCTGGGCTCGGCCACGAGCTCGACCGTACCGGCGTCAGGTCCACTTCTCGTCGTGCCATCTCCAGGCGCTGTCACGCAGGAACTCGGCGAGGTCGCGTGGCGGCCGGCCCAGCAGGTTCTGGACGTCGGGGGTGATCTGCTGGTTTCCCCCCAACCGAGTCAGCGTGTACACCGCCGTCATGAATCCGATGGTGTCCCAGCCGACGCCACGCCGACGCAGGCGCCGCGCGAACGCGACCACGTTGGGATCGGTGTAGCGGACCGGGTAGCCGAGCGCGTCGGTGAGTTCATCGGCGACCCGGGTCATGGGGAGCGCCTCCGGGCCGGTGAGGTGGTGAACCACGTTGCGGTGTCCGTCGGGGTTCTGCAGGGCGAGCGCCGCGACGGCGGCTGCATCGCGGGCGTCGATGAACGTCGTGAGTCCTGTTCCGGCGGGGATGAACAGCTCGCCGCGTTCGCGGATGTCGACGCCGTGGGTGGAGATCGCGCGGTGCAGGTTCTGCATGAAGAAGCTGCACCGAAGAACGGTGTAGGTCATACCGCCGGTTCGCAACGCCGCTTCGACCGTGTGGTGCGGGATGAAACGAACGCGGTCGGCGCCGAACACCGACACGTAGACGACGTGTCGGACTCCGGCGGTTTCGGCCGCTGAGATGAACGGGACGATCGCGCGTCGTGCCGCCCGGTTGCCCGGCAGTGGGAAGAGCAGGAAGAGCGACGTGACACCGGCCAGCGCGTGAGGCCACGTCGAGCGGTCGAAGAAGTCGAAGGCGACCGCCTCGGCTTTCAGGGTCGGGTGCTGCGCCCGCAGCGCGTCGGGATGCCTGTTACCGACCCGCCAGTGCGGGAGAGTCGCCCCGTCGAGCAGTTCGACCAACTCGGCGCCGACGTTTCCGGTCGGGCCCGTGATGAGCAACACGGTTCTGTCTACCAGTACGGGGGCTCAGCCGAAGGCGACCGGCAGGGACCGCAGGCCGCGTAGTACCAACCCGCCCCGCCACTCCAGCTTCTCGGGGTTCACGGCAAGCGTCAGGCCGGGTGCTCGGTGCAGGAGTGCGGTGATGGCGATCCGGGCCTCCATTCTCGCCAGCGGCGCGCCCAGACAGTAGTGCGCGCCGCGGCCGAAGGACAGGTGCCTGTTCTCGACGCGGCCGATGTCGAGCTGGTCCGGCGACTCGAACCGGGCGTGATCGCGGTTGGCCGATGCCAGCACCGCCAGCACCAACGAGCCCTGCGGGATCCGGGCACCCCCGATCGAGATGTCCTCGCGGGCGTACCGCTGGGTCGCCGTCTCCGCGGGAACCACGAACCGCGCGAGTTCCTCGACCCCGGTCCCCGCCACTGTGGCGTCCGCCCGCCACCGTGCCAACTGGGCGGGGTGGTCGAGCAGCGCCAGGGTGCCGCTGGCGATCAGGTTGACCGTGGTCTCGTGGCCGGCGGTCAGCAGCAGCACCACCATCGCCAGGATCTCATCGGCCGTCAACCTGTCGTCGCCCTCGCGCACCGACACCATCGCGCTGATCAGATCGTCGCGCGGGTTCTGTGCCTTGTCCTCGATGAGCCGTCGCACGTACCCGAGGAATCGCAGAATCGACGGTACGGCCGTGGCGGGGAATCGGCGCTGGGGACCGTGGATGAGCGCGGTGGACCACCGGGAGAACCGCGGTGTGTCGTGTTCCGGTACCCCCAGGATTCCCGCGATGAGCGCCGTGGCCAGCGGCAGTGCGAAATCGGAGACGACGTCCATGCCGCCGCGATCGGCGGCCGTGTCGAGCAGATCGTCTGCGCGCGTGAGGATCTGGTCGGACAGGTGCTCGATGCGCCGCGGCGTGAAGGCTCTCCGCGCGAGACCTCGTAACCTGTCGTGTTCGTCGCCGTCCAGGCTGAGCAGACCACGCTCGAGTGATGCCAGGAAGCGCGGCATGTTGCGCACGGTGCGCGCCTGCTCCGGCGGGACGGCGTTGCGCCTGTCCTTGACCAGCCGGTCGTCGACGAGCGCAGCGGCCACGTCGTCGTATCGGGTGATCAACCACGCGGGGCCGAACCGGCCCGCGTCGACTCGGAGCACCGGCGCCTCGGCGCGCATCCGGGCGTAGTACGGGAAGGGATTGGCCCTGAACGCCGATGACGTCACGTCGATGCGGTCCAAGGCCGCGGGCGGAGTCACGACCGCTCCTCGGAGAACGCGGGAGCGAGAACGGCGAAGGCGCGTGCGACGTGGGTGCCCGGTTGGCCGCGTCCACCGCGCGCCGCCCACGTTTCGAGTCCGACGCGCGCGGCGGTGATGCACGAGCCCGCCATCAGCTCGGCCGTCATCCGGTCGGAGACGCGGCCGCCTAAGCGGCGGGCTACGGCATCGGCCAACTCCCGCAGGAAGACCGTGAACCTGCCGAGCTGATGCGCCTGCAGTTGTCGATCGGACGCCTGTAACGACATGAAGCGCAACAGGTCGGGGCTCTCCCGGTGAGCGCGCGCGATGTCGGTGACGAAGAGCTCCGACAGTGCCGCCCAGGTCGAAGCGCGGTCACCCCGTGCCAGTTCGGCCAGTTGATCTGCATCGACGACGAACACGTCGAGAGCGGCGGCGTCCTCCTTACTGTCGAAGTAGTTGAAGAACGTCCGAGTCGAGACTCCCGCCCGTGCCGCGATCTGCTCCACCGTCACCTCGCTGAGCCCGGCGGCCACACCGAGTTCGAGTGTCGCCTCGCGTAGCGCGTGCCGGGTGGCCCGCTTGTTTCGCGCTCTGCCGTCTTCCAGCGGTGCTGTCATGGTCTCCATAGTTGCACGCACTGCAACTTGCAGCAAGTGCAAATGGATCAGGACAATGCCAGGGTCCACTCGGCGATGAGACGCCGGCGATGGGCCGCTTCCGGTGCGTTCACCGCGCTGGTGAGCGATGCCGTCATCGCGGTGACGGCGTCGCCGAAACGGCCCGTCCTGGCGAGCAACTCGCCGCGAACAGCGTGCCATCGATGATCGTCGACTCCCGGCTCGTCGTCCTCCAACTCCGCCAGTCCCGCTTCGGGACCGAACAACTCGGCGACTGCCACCGTTCTCGCCAGCCGCGCGGCCGAGCTCGGGTGCACCTCGATGAGCAGGTCGTAGAGCCGCACCACCTCGGCCCAGTCGGTTTCGGGGTAGGAGGGAGCGATCGCGTGCTCGGCGGCGATGGCAGCCTGGAGCTGGTAGGCGTCGGCGATACCGTCGGTGCGCCGAAGCGAGTCGTCCAACAGCCGGCGGCCCTCGCCGATCATCGCGGTGTCCCACGCGTCACGGTTCTGGTCGGCCAGCGGGACCGGGTCGCCGTTGCCGTCCGTGCGGGCGCGCCGCCGGGCCTCGGTGAGCAGCAGCAGTGACAGCACCGCCATGGGCATGGCCTCGTCGGGCATGAGCGCGCAGACCAACCGGGCGAGTCGGACTGCTTCCCGGCAGCCGTCGACGTCGGTGAGTCCGGCGTGTCCCGATGCCGTGTGTGCGCTGGTGTAGGCGCTGTGGAGCACCGCGCACACCGCGGAAAGGCGCTGCGGCAGCTCGCTATCCGATGGAACCTGGTAGGGGATACCGGCCTTGGCGATCTTCGCTCTGGTGCGTGTGAGTCGTTTGGCGACGGCGGATTCCGTGGTGAGTAGCACCGCGGCCAGCTCAGCGTTGCTGAGCCCGCACAGGGTCCGGAGTGCCAGTGTGACAGCGGATTCCAATGACAGCGCCGGATGGGTGCAGGTGAACATGAGGCGGAGCATGTCGTCGTGCACGACGTGCTCCGGCGGCTCGCCGAGATCCAGGTGCACTGCCTCACGCTCCCTGGTTGTTCGCACCGACTCGCGGCGCAGCGCGTCGATGGCGGCGCGTTTCGCCGTCACGGTCAACCAGGCCCGCGGCGAGTCGGGTACGCCGCTGACGGGCCACTGCCGCATCGCGCGGATCGCCGCCTCCTGCACGGCGTCCTCTGCGAGCTGCAGGTCGCCGAGGATCCGGACGAGGGTGGCCAGGATGCGGGCGCCCTCGGTCCGGATCACCTCGGCGAGCTCGCGAGAGGCGTCGGTCATCCGCCGAAGTCGATGACGGGGCGAACCTCGACCGCTCCGTTCCAGGCCGCGGGGATGTCGGCGACGATGCGCACTGCCTCGTCGAGATCGGCCGCGTCGATGAGGTAGAAGCCCGTCAGAGCCTCCTTCGTCTCGGCGTACGGCCCGTCGCTGAGTACGACGTCGCCACCGCGGGCTCCTCGCACTCGGACCGTGGTCGCGGTGCTGGTGGGGTGAAGCGCGGCACCGCCGCGGATGGTGTCCGCGTGGGTGGCACCGAACTGGCCGTACTCGGCCATCTCGGCGGCCTGTTCGGGAGCCGACCAGTCGACATCGGCGGTGTAGATGATTGCGGCGTACTGAGGCATGACTGCTCCTTCTATTCGACGGATGCCCGAAATGGGATCTCATCAAGAAGACGAACGGCCCGCACCCGAAAAGGACACCAGGGGCGTTCGGAGTTTCACGACGCCCGACGCCCGAGCCGGTAACAGTCGGCCTGTGGACGACGAAGACCACACCATGAAGCGAATCCACACCGCGCTCGTCGCATCGCTGGCTGCGGCCGCTGCCGCCACCGCCCTCGCCGCTCCCGCCCAGGCCGATCCGTCCGACCAGTTCCTGTCCGACCTGGCGGGTGCCGGGCTGGGCGACATCGATCCGGGGATGGCGACGTCCGTCGGGCAGCAGGTGTGCCCGATGCTCGCCGAACCGGGTCAGCAGTTGGCCGACGTCGCAGGTGAGGTGTCCGGTGCGCTGGGCCGCCCGCTCGGTCCCGCCACGATGTTCACCGGACTCGCGATAACGATGTTCTGCCCCGGCGCGGTCGCCTCGCTCGCCAATGGCGACATGCCGCTCCCGCTGGATCTGCTCGGAATCTGAGGCGGGCTCAACGCCCGTGAGCGACGATCACGGGGATGCTCGCCGATTGAACGACGGCGTGGCTCACCGAACCGAGCAGCACGCCCGTGACGCCGCCGTATCCGTGACTGCCGACGACGATGAGCTGCACCGGTTCCGGGAACTCGACGAGGCGGCGGGCCGGCTGATCGCGCACGACGGCGCGGCGCATGGTGACCGCCGGGTACCGACGTTGCCACGGCGCCAACTGCTCGCCGAGCCAGGTGTCGAGATCGCCGGCGAGTTCGTGGAAGGCGGTATCGGAGAACTCCCACGCGCCGGGTGCCCACCACGCGTGGAGCGCGATGAGGTCGACTCCGCGCAGCGATGCCTCGAGGCATGCGATCTCGAGGGCGTGTTCCGAGGATCGTGAGCCGTCGACGCCGACGAGCACCGGAGCGGTGTCGAACGTGTCGATCCGGGAGCCGTCCTGGTGGACGACGGCAACCGGGCAGCGGGCGTCGTGCAGTACCCCGCTACTCACCGAGCCGAGCAGTGCGCGCGAGAACGCACCACTGCCCGAGCGTCCCACCACCAGCAGGTCGGCGCGTGCGGGAAGGTCGACCAGAGCGGGCACCGCTGCACCGGGATGCAGGACGGTGGATACCTGTAGGGAGCCGTCCGTACAGTCCTTCGCCAGTCCGGTCGCGTCATCCAGGATCTGTTGCGCCGACTCCCGCGCCCCGTCGAGGACGTCGACGGGGACCGGCGTCACCACCCACGAACCGGCGATCGGCGGAATCGCGGTCACGATGGTGAGCGGCACGTCGCGCACGGCCGCGTCGCGGGCGGCCCACCGCACCGCACCGAGGGCGGAGGGCGATCCGTCGACACCGACGACCACGCCGGCTCGGGCGGGCATCACCGCTCCCCGTGTGCGTGACACACCATGACCGGAATATGGCTGTGGTGCAACATGTTCAAGCTGGTCGACCCGAGCATCACGGAGGCGACGGTGCTTCGCCAGTGATTGCCGACCACGACCAACTGCGCCCCGTCGCTGTGCTTCAGCAGAGCGGAGCCCGGCTTGGACTCCTCGACGACGCAGGCCACGTCGACGTCGGGATAGCGCGTCCGCCAGGGTGCGACGGCGTTCTCGAGAAACGACGACTCGGCCGCCGCCACGGCGTCCCAGTCGACGAAGTACGGCAGGGCGGAGCGTTCGGCCTGTTGCTTCACCGTCCACGCGTGTACCGCCCGTACGGGAGCGCCCAGGTGGGCGGCGTAGTGGAACGCCGTGGCGAGGGCGGCCTGCCCTGCGGGTGTGGCGTCGAGGCCCACCACGACGGGCCGGGTGTCCGGCTCGGCGATGTCGCGCCACACCACCACGGGGCACGAGGCGTGTGTCGCAACAGCCAGTGACGTCGCGCCCATCAGCAGCGCGGCCGTCGGACTCACGTCGTCGCAGCCGACGACCACGAGCGATGCGCTCTTGCTCGCGCGGATCAGGGTCTCCTCGGCTGTCTCCCAGACGAATTCGGTACTCGTCGACACGGCGGGGCAGTGCTGGTGAACCACTTCCTCGGCACGCGCGAGCACCCGCGTAGCGGCGTCCTCCTGGGCGTCGGGGGCCGAGGCGCGGATGGCGACGACGGCCGCCTCCGAGATGTGGTGTCCGGTACCGGGCAGCGAATGCAGCAGTCGCAGAGGGACACCGAGCCGCGAGGCCATGGCAGCGGCCCAGCACGCCGCGCCCGTACTGCTCGTCGATCCGTCGACCCCGACGACGATCTCGGCCATCACAAGCCGCTCGGGTAGGTCTCGGGGGTCTGCCCCGCGTACCGCACGCTGATCGGTTCCAGAGGCGTCAGCGCGCTCGTGACGTCGATGTGGATGAGGGCGTCGTACTGGTCGGCGGGCCGTACGTGGAAGTAGTGGCTGTGTCGCTCCGTTTCGGGCCGGTAGATCACGCCGATGGCTCGGTGCAGCCGAACGCCGTTCAGTACGTCACCGGCCTCACGCGGCCCGCTCTGATCCATCCGGACGAGGAACGACGGTTCACCGGTGTCGTGGAGGAGCTCCTCCAGGCTTCCCGGTAATCCGGGCCGCACCGTCTTGCACTCCGACGGCCCGCCCCAGTCGCTGGCGGCGGTGACGGTGCCCCGATGGGTGGTGAATCCGATGAGCCGACATGCGCCCCTGACGCGTCCCCGGACGAGTTGGCCGAGCGTCTGCTGGCCGTCGCTCCCCAATTCGCTCGCGCGGGCGTCGCCGACGTGCGAATTATGGGCCCACACCACGATTCTGGTCGATCCGGTGGCACCGCTCCGCTCGTCGAGGTGGCGTCGCAGAGCATCCAGGGTGTCGGCCATGTGGGTGTCGCGGAGATTCCACGACTCCACCCGCCCGCGGAACATGGCGCGGTAGTACGCCTCCGCATCGCGTACGGTCGCCGCGTTCTGTGTCGCACAGAACAACTCGTCCTCGGCCAGCGCGCCGTCGCGGTGCAGGAACGCCATGCGGTTGCGCTGCAATTCGACGAGCTGGCTGACGGCCTGCCGCTCGCACGATTCACCGGCCCCGAATGCGGCGGCGTACCCGTAGGCCTGGCCGTCCTCGCCGGACGTGTGGTCGAAACACGCGTAGCGGTGGCGGGCCCTCGTCGCCGCGACGGGGTCGACGGTGTCGAGGTAGTCGACGACGGCCTGCATCGAGCGGTGCAGGCTGTAGAGATCGAGGCCGTAGAAACCCGCCTGTGACGACGCCTCGCGCCCCTGGTTGTGCTCACGCAGCCAGTCGACGAAGTCACGGACCACGTCGTTGCGCCACATCCACGCGGGAAACCGTTCGAATCCGCCGAGCGCCTCGTCGGCGGTGCGATCCTCGCTCCGGCCGCGCACGAAGCGGTTGACCCGGTATGCGTCGGGCCAGTCGGCTTCGGCGGCGACCGCGGTGAAGCCCTTGTGTTCGATGAGCCAGCGGGTGATCTCGGCGCGGGCGCGATAGAACTCGTGAGTGCCGTGTGAGCTCTCGCCGATCAGCACGACTCGGGCATCGCCGATCAGATCGTCGAGTACCTCGGGTGCCGGTACGCCGCCCGGAGCGGGAATGGCGATGCGGCGCAAGGCCTCTGGTGCGCGGTGCTGTGGCGTCGCCGGGCCCGATGCCGGGCGCGTCGGAGTGCCCAGCAGCTTGCGGACCTCGCCGTCGGTCACTTGCGTGAAGTCCCAGTACGACGCACCGACCGCCAGGAAGGGCGTCGGCATCGACGCGCAGACGAAGTCGTCCACCATCGCCGCGAACTCCCGACAGGTCGACTCCGGGGCCGCGGGCACGGCGATCACCACGTGTGCGGGCTCGTGCTCGCGGATGGCGAGAACGGCGGCCAGCATGCTGGACCCCGTGGCGAGGCCGTCATCGACGAGGATCACCGTCTTGCCCGCCAGTTCGAGCGGCGGCCGGTCACCCCGGTACGCCCCTTCCCGCCGGATCAGTTCCCGCGCTTGCTCTTCGACGATCTGCCTGAGCCGTCCCGGCGACACCTTAAGCCCCCGGACGACGTCGTCGTTGACCACCGTGCGTCCCCCGCTGGCGATGGCCCCCATGGCGAATTCCTCGTGTCCGGGGACGCCGAGCTTGCGGACCACGAAGCAGTCCACGGGCGCAGCCAGTGCGCGGGCGACTTCCCAGGCCACCGGGACGCCACCGCGGGCGAGTCCGAGCACGATCACGTCGTCGCGGTCCCGATAGGCGCCGAGCAACTCGCCGAGCACTCTGCCGGCTTCGTAGCGGTCGCGGAACACCGCGGCGCTCGCGCTGTGTACCGGACTGTGAGTCATCGTCAGCTCCCGTCGTTCACGCGGACCGCACGGTCGCGATGGCTTCGATGTCGATAGCGGCGTCGGTGAACAGTTGGCGCACCACGTGGGACAGTGCGCGGGCCAGTGCCAGCTTCTCGCCGACGCGGCGTTCGGCCTCGTCGTCGGCGTCGAGTCGCGAGAGCCCGCGGCCGACGACGGTGGTCCCGTTCCAGTGCACCCGCGCCACGGCACGGTTGTGGTGGTTGTACTCGTCGAAGACGATCGTCACCACGGGGTCGTCGCCGTGGCGAGGTGAGCTGGTGGGCATGTCGTTCCTGTCCTGGCGGGTCGCGATCGTCTGTCGCGTTACTCGGAGCCGGTCACCTGGATGCGCTTCTCGGCGGGCTGCGCATCCGAAACCGCCACGGAGACCGTGAGGATGCCCTTCTCGTAGGTTGCGGTGATGTCGTTCTCGTCGGCGCCGACCGGCAGACCGATCGTGCGTACGAACGAGCCGTAGCTGAACTCCGAGCGTCCGTTGCCCTCGCTCTTCTCCGTGCGCTCCGCCTTGATGGTCAGCTGGCCGTCGCGCACCGTCACGTCGACGTCCTTGGCGGGGTCGATGCCCGGCATCTCGGCTCGGACTTCGTAGCGGCCGTCCTTCATCTCGTCCTCCAGTCGCATGAGCCGGCTGTCGAGCGCGGGCCGCAAACCTCCGAACGACGGGAACGCGGAGAGGAGATCGGCGAACTCGGGAAGCAGTGAATGTCCGCGGCGATGGACGGGAAGTGTGCTTGCCATGGTTTTCCTCCAATGTTTCTCGCTATTCGCGCCGTATCCGACACGTCGATCCGACCACTGGCCTCAGGTCACGGGTAGGGGCCGAAGTCCCCCAACGCGAGGTCGTTCGTCGCGGGACCTAGGACCACGTCTCAAGGAGTGACTTTCGTCCCTAGCTGAGGCGATTCGCGCGCTGCAGAGTCGGGTGTTCGTGCAACGACTCTGGAGGCCGAGATGCCGAATCACGTTCGACGGGGGTGCGAGTGGTAGCCGAAGCGCCGGCGCCGCCGGAGCTCAAGGCCCGCCGTCCTTTTCCGGCCCGCCTCGGCCCCAGGGGCAACCTGATCTACAAGCTCGTCACGACGACCGACCACAAGCTGATCGGGATCATGTACTGCGTCGCCTGCTTCGCCTTCTTCATGGTCGGCGGTTTGATGGCGCTGTTCATGAGGATGGAGTTGGCCTCATCGGGACTGCAGTTCCTGTCCAATGAGCAGTACAACCAGCTGTTCACCATGCACGGCACGGCGATGCTGCTGTTCTACGCCACGCCCATCGTGTTCGGCTTCGCCAACCTGGTGCTACCACTGCAGATCGGGGCGCCCGACGTCGCGTTTCCGCGGCTGAACGCGCTGTCGTTCTGGCTCTTCGTGTTCGGCGCGCTCATCGCGCTGAGCGGATTCATCACGCCCAGTGGCGCTGCAGATTTCGGCTGGACCGCGTACCCGCCGCTGTCCGGCATCGAGCACAGTCCCGGTCCGGGTGCCGACCTGTGGATTCTCGGGCTCGGAGTGGGCGGACTCGGCACGATCCTCGGCGCGGTGAACATGATCACCACGGTCGTCTGCCTGCGCGCGCCGGGAATGACGATGTTCCGGATGCCGATCTTCACCTGGACCATCTTGGTGACGTCGATCCTGGTGCTACTCGTGTTCCCGCTTCTGACGTCGGCGCTGCTGGCGCTGGCCGCGGACAGACACCTGGGGGCACACATCTACGACCCCGCCAACGGCGGCGCCATCCTCTACCAGCACCTGTTCTGGTTCTTCGGGCACCCCGAGGTGTACGTCATCGCACTGCCGTTCTTCGGGATCATCAGCGAGGTCGTGCCGGTGTTCAGCCGCAAGCCGATCTTCGGCTACACCACGCTCGTCTACGCCACCATCGCCATCGCGGCGCTGTCGATGGCGGTGTGGGCGCACCACATGTACGCCACCGGCGCAGTACTCCTGCCGTTCTTCTCGTTCATGACGTTCCTCATCGCGGTGCCGACCGGGATCAAGTTCTTCAACTGGATAGGCACGATGTGGAAGGGCCAGTTGACGTACGAGACGCCGATGCTCTTCGCCGTGGGATTCATGGTGACTTTCCTCCTCGGTGGTCTGTCCGGCGTGCTGTTGGCCAGCCCCCCGTTGGACTTCCACGTCACGGACAGCTACTTCGTGGTCGCGCACTTCCACTACACCCTCTTCGGCACCATCGTGTTCGCCACCTATGCGGGCATCTACTTCTGGTTCCCGAAGATGACCGGCCGGCTGCTCGACGAGCGGTTGGGCAAGCTGCACTTCTGGCTGACGTTCATCGGCTTTCACACCACGTTTCTGGTGCAGCACTGGCTGGGTGACGAGGGTATGCCGCGCCGCTACGCCGATTACCTCCCGTCGGACGGATTCACGGGTCTGAACGTGATCTCCACGGCGGGGGCGTTCCTGCTCGGCATCGCGATGCTGCCGTTCGTGTGGAACGTGTTCAAGAGCTGGCGCTACGGCGAACCCGTCGTCGTGGACGACCCGTGGGGTCACGGCAACTCGCTGGAGTGGGCCACCAGCTGTCCGCCGCCGCGGCACAACTTCACCGAACTGCCCCGAATCCGTTCGGAGCGGCCGGCATTCGAGCTGCACTACCCGCACATGGTCGAACGTATGCGCGTCGAGGCGCACGCGGGTCGAAGTGCTTCCGGAGACGAGAGCTAGGAGAGCGCGTCCAGATCGACGTCGATGTCGAACACCGAGCCGTCGCGGTGCCAGGTGACCGGCACGTGTGCGTCGTTGATCACTCGGCGCATGTCGTGGTTCTCGGCCAGAACGTCGGCGACCAGGTGGTGTTCGCCGTTGCGGCGTGCGATGTCGAAGAGGTGGGCGAGCAGTGCCGTGCCGATGCCGCGATCGTGCTGGTCGTGCGCGACCACGAGCGCGACTTCGGCGCGACCGGCGGCGGGCAGCGGCGTGTAGTTCGCCACCCCGACCAGTTCGCCGTGATCGAACGCCCCGAGCGAGACACCCTCAGCCGCGGATGCGGTCACGGAGTCGGCCCATTGCGGCATGTATCGCGGATGGGCCGTGAAGAATCGCAGGTACTTCTCCTCGCCGGACAGCGAATCTGCCAGTCCGAGAACGGAATCGACGTCTTCAGGACACAGCGGGCGAACTAGCGCGTGCGTCCCGTCGCGCAGGGTGACCGTTCGGCCGGCGGACATTCAGGCCCCCCGTGTAATGATCACCGGAACATCGACGCCCTCGGCGACCGCCGTCGCCACTGACCCGAGAAGCATGGTCGCTGCGGCACCGCGACCGCGGCTACCCACCACGACCAGACTGGCCCCGCGCGCTTCCGCCTTCAGTGCGTGCGCGGGCTCGTCGCAGTGCACACGTCGCTCGATCTTCACGTCGGGATAGTGCTCCTGCCATCCGGCGAGACGCTCCGCCAGGACTTCGGTTGCCGTCGTGCGATAGTCGTGCCAGTCCATGCCGAGCAGTGGGATGACTCCGACGTCGCTCCACGCGTGGAGCGCGATCAGCCCGACTCCACGGCGCGAGGCCTCGTCGAAGGCGGTTGCGGTGGCGTGTTCGGACGCCGATGAGCCGTCGATGCCGACGAGGACCGGCTTGTTCGAGCGTGTTTCGTCGTAGCCATGCACGACCGCGACCGGGCATCGGGCGCGGCAGCTGACCGCCGCGCTCACCGATCCGAGTCTGCGTCCTCCGACCGACCCGTGAAACCTACTGCCCACCACCAGCATGACGGCGTTGCTCGACAGCTCGGTGAGCTTCGTAACCGGTGCGCCGAAGCGCACCGTCGCGCTGATGCGATCGGCGTCGAGACCGGTGGTCGACGTGATCTCGCACTTGGTGTCGGCGAGTAGCTGTCGGGCAAGGTGGCTCCGCCAGCGGTGTATTCTCGCCCGCAGCCGCGGATCCTGCTCGTCGATCAGCACGGGGGCGAGGACGTGCACGAGCGTCAGCCGATGCCCGTGTCGCAGTGCTTCGTCGGCCGCCCATCGGGTGGCGTCTCCGTCCACTCGTGCGGAGTCAACGGCGACGACGACGCCCGCCTCATCGCGGTCGTTGATCATATTCGTCCGTCATCGGACGACCAGGACCGAGCAGTAGCCGTGCCGGAGCACCGCGTGGTCGTGGGGTCCGACGATGCGCGGCACGTCGTGGACGTCGGCGCTCTCGAGAACGGCCAAGGGCCGCAACGACGAATCGCCCTGCCCTGCGGCCGGAATCGGGTATCGCACACGCAGGTCGTCGTGCTGGTCGGCGAGGAAGTCGGCGAGGCTGGACTCGGCTTCGACGACGTCCAGCACGACGTCCGGGTAGCGCTCCCGCCACCGTTCGAGGCGGAGTTCGGTGCTTTCCAGGCTGTTGACGCCGAAGATGTTGCAGCCGAGCGCGGCGACGACGAGCGGTGCGTGACGTGCGCGTGCCTCGTCCAAGGCGGGTTCGATGATCCCCTCGACGTCCAATCGATCGTCGATGCCGACGGCGACGAAGTTCGCGGCGTTGTCGTGGTCGCGTGGTCGGATGACGGCGACCGAACAGTGCGCCGTGCCTGCGACGGCGGTGGCGGTCGAGCCGAGGACGGCGCGGGACACCGCGCCGATCCCGACGGTGCCCACACACACCAGTGCCGCCGTGCGGGAGTGCTCGACGAGGGCGTTCGACGGCGGCCCCCAGACGAGTTCCGTCTCCACCTTCACCGGTTGGTCCATGTCGTCGATCGCCGCTACCGCTAACCGCAGGGCCTCCTGGCCGTACTCCGCTTCAGGGCCGGTGAGCTCGCGATCTCCCTGTGTGCGAATGGTGTTCGCGGAGAACACCAGCGTGAGCGGAACGTCTCGGACAACCGCTTCGCGCACCGCCCATCGCGCGGTGTCGACTGCGGCATCGGATCCGTCGATGCCGACGACTACGGACTTCCCGATCGTCATGATGTCCTCCGGTCCGAGCGGCGTGGCCCCCCAAGCACGTTAGGGAAACCGCGACCGCTCGCGCAGAGGCCTTAGTCACATGCGGAGGGGTACGAGGTCGTCGTGCGACGCAGTCGTCACTCTCCGATCAGCGGTACCGTCCACTGCACTCTGGTACCACCGTCGGCTCCTGGCCCGATGTCGCACACGCCGCCCAGTACCTCAGCGCGCCGGTGCATGTTCGCGAGCCCGCTCGCCCTGTCGTTGGCGGCCGGGATGCCTCGGCCGTTGTCGTGGACCTCCAAGGCGAAGTTGTCGGCGACGGTGACGGAGATGTCCAACCGCGACGCACCCGAGTGCCGGACGGCGTTGCTGATCGCTTCGGCGGTGACGGCCTCGGCGTTCTCGGCGACGATGTCTCCGACGGCGCCGAGGGGACCGGAGAAGTGCACGGCGGTGACGAGGTCGCGATCGCCGGTGAGGTCGTTGATCAGTTTCTCGAGCCGCTGCCGGAAGGTGGTCGACGCCGCCAACGGGGACTGCAGTTCGAAGATCGTCGACCGGATGGTCTCGATCGTGGACTGGAGGTCGTCGATGGTTCGCGTGAGCCGCGCGTTCACCTCGGGCGACCTGGACCGTGCGACGGAACCCTGCAGGTCCAGGCCGGCCGCGAACAGTCGCTGAATGACGTGGTCGTGCAGGTCGTGCGCGATGCGCTCCCGGTCGGCCAGCACGGTGAGCTCGCGCTCGCGCTCGCGTCCCGCGGCCAACGCCATCGCGATCGCGGCGTGGCCGGCGAAGTCGCTGACGAGATCGAGATAGCTGTCGTCGAACGGTGCATCGCCCTTATGCCGGGCGACGACGATCACGCCGAGCACGGAGCCCTCCGCCGCGAGCGGCATCGCGATCGCCGGACGCTGGCCCACATCGGTGAACGCCTGGATCGGGTGCCGGAACGACTCGGTGATCACCGGCTCTCCCGACAGGAACACGCCGCCGCTCGTCGAGCCGTTGACCGGAATGTGCTGTCCCACCACCTCATCGGCGTGTATTCCGACGGCGGTGGACACCACGAGTGTCGTCACCTCGCCATCCGGGCCATCCGGGTTCGCCGGCACGAGCACGATGGCCTGCTCGGCGCCGGTCAGCTCGCACGCCCGATCGGCGATAATCCGCATGGGTGCCTTGAGGGGCTCGTTTCCCGACAGCAGCGCCGTCGAGATCTCCCGACTCGCCTGCATCCACCTGGCGGTCGTTCGGACGCGATCGAACAACTGGGCGTTGTCGATGGCGGCGGCGGCCGCGGACGCCAGCACGCGCGCCGACACCTCATCGGATTCGCTGAAAGCCCGATTCGGTTGGTCGTGTGTGATGTACAGGCTGCCGAACACGACGCCGCGGATCGTGATCGGAACACCGAGAAAGGCGTGCATCGGGGGGTGATTCTTCGGAAAGCCCGCCGCGTGGGAGTGGTCGCCGAGCTCGGTGAGGCGCAGCGCCGGAGTGTCGTCCAGCGGAATGCTCAACAGTCCCTTGCCCACCGGCAGGTCACCGATGCCGGCAACGGTGTCGGCGTCCATGCCGTGATGGATGAACGACACGAGTCGGCCGTCGTCCGCTCGCACCGCCAGCGCGCCGTAGCGTGCGCCGGTGAGTTCCATGGCGGCTTCGACGATGCGGTCGAGGGTGGCGTCCAGTTCCAGGTCGGAGGTGATCTCGAGTACCACGTGCAGCAGTTTCTCGGTCTGATCGCGGGCAGCCGACAGCGCGTCGAGCTGGTGGCGGATGTCGTTCACCAGCTCACGCCCGCCCAGTTGGGCGAATGCCGAATCGTCGTGCTTACCCACCCGACCACGCCTTTCTCGCCTACTGGCCCGCACACTACGCCGCTGATCGGCTCATATCGTCGTTCGCGCCGGATGCAGCGCAGGTCCGTCGGTCACCTGCCATCGACTGTCGGTTCGGCTCCCACGGTGGCCGACGTTGCTGCACCGCGATACGGACTTAGGTCCTCCGCCGAGTCGACGACCGTCCTCGCGTTCGCAATCAAGTGACTTCTGGCCTTAGCGCTGGGACTTTCGCCGCTCCCGCCGACGGGAAACCGCTGACTAGCGTTCACCTTCACCACGTCGATGCGAAGGAATGACCACCATGGCGACTTCCGATCCGGTGAAGGTCGGTGTGGACGGATCCAAAGCGAGTATCCGAGCGGCGCTGTGGGCCGCCGACGAGGCGATGGCGCGCGACGCCCGGCTCGACCTCGTCTACGTCGTCGATCCGTCGCGCATCGACGATGTCGACGCCGCCATGGCCGCAGCGCGGCATGCACTGCATCGAGCCTGGCAAGCGGTCACCGACAGCGGTAAGCACGTCAAGCTCGAAACCGAGATCCTGCAGGGGGATCCGGCGATCGAGCTCGCCGACACCGCCCGCCACGCGTCGTTGATCTGCGTCGGGCACAAGGGGACGAACGACTCGTCTCCCCAACCCCGAGGAGCGACATCCGAGGCGCTCGTCCGGATGGCGCCCGGTGCCGTCGCGGTGGTGCGGCGGCGACACAAGCGCCCGCCGACGTGTCATCGGTGGATCGTGGTCGTGCTCGACGAGTCCGCCGAGTCGCATCCGGTGCTGCAGGCGGCGCTGGACGAAGCCGCGTTGCGAGAGGCCCCGCTCCTGGCGCTGACCTCGTGGTCGACGTCGTCACCGCGGCGCACAGCGGACGACACGCCGCCGGACGACATACGCGCCACGGTGGACCGCCGCCTTCGGGACACCCGGGACGGCACGGCAGCCGTGCCGGTGTGCGCGCTCCCCATGCCGAGCGACGTGACGACGATCCTTCAGCAGAGCGCGGGCATCGATCAGTTGCTGGTGATCGGTGCCGGCCGAACGGATGTCATCGAGCAACTGCAGGAGGAGGGGGCTCGCGACGCCCTGCGCAAGACCGACTGCTCGATACTGATCGTCCGAGCCCCAAAGCCACTGGAAAGGAGGGCTTTCGGCTCTCCTACCGAGCATCGGAACGAGAAACAGTGAGATGGCGATCCCCGTTCGCGCGTCAGGAGAGGCCTCGACCATGACCACTCAGTTCCCCGATCGGGATACCATCCGCACCGCGCTGTCCTTGGCCATACGCGCACCGTCGGTGCACAACTCACAGCCGTGGAAGTGGAGGGTCGGCGACGAGAGCCTCCACCTGTACGCCGACACCGCGAGACATCTCATCCACACCGACCCGGATCAACGCGACCTCTTACTCAGCTGCGGGGCGTCCCTTCATCACGCGGTCGTAGGACTGGCCGCGCTCGGCTGGCAGAGCAAGGTCACGCGGCAGCCGAATCCGGCCGACCCGAACCATCTCGCGGCGATCCGGGTGAGGCGGCAGGAACCGGGGGAACTCGACATTCTGCTGGCCGCCGCGATCCCGCGCAGACGTACCGATCGTCGGCTGTACAGCTTCTGGCCGGTATCGCGCGCGGACATCGCGACGATCGGGGTCAGGGTGGCGCGCATGGGTGTTCAGCTGCGCCGGGTGGAACTGTCGACCGACGTCAAGGCCATCGTGGCCGAGGCGGTGTGGAAACACGTCCACGATGGCGAGTACCTCGGCGAGCTGACCGCGTGGAGTGGGCGGTACTCGTCGAGGGCCGGGGTGCCCGCGCGCAACATCCCGGATTCGGACCCCGGTGCCGCGCTTCCCGGCAGGCTGTTCGCCGGGGCGGCGCTCGATCAGCCCGCCGACGCACCGGCCCGCAACGACCACGCGGTCCTGCTGGCGCTCGGTACCGCTGGCGACGATCCGGTGGCGCGTATTCGCGCCGGCGAAGCCACCAGCATGGCGCTACTGACCAGCACGGCGCTGGGCTTGTCGAGTTGCCCGGTCACCGAGCCGCTCGAGATCGCGAGTACCCGCGAGGCCATTCGCGCCGAGGTGTTCAGCGGTCTCGAGTACCCCCAACTGATGCTGCGTGTGGGATGGGCGCCGATCGGATCCGATCCGCTGCCCGCCACGCCGCGCTTTCCGTTCGACGAGGTCGTCGGCACCCTGGATGACCCGCCGATCAGCTGGGACTGAAATCCACAGCGGGTCAATCGGACCCGCGCATTCACATGACAGGAGTGAACATGTCACCTTCACCTTCGGAGGCCGTCCGGCACGGCGTGCTCGTCGGGGTCGACGGCTCGCCGGCGTCACGCGTGGCCGTCGACTGGGCGGCGCGGGATGCCGAACTACGCGATCTACCCCTCACGGTGGTGCACGTCATGCCCACGGAGGTGATGGCCGCCTGGATCGACGTGCCGCCCACCCCCGAGTTCTGGGAGATGCGGAACCGCCGCGCCGATGCCATCGTCGCCGAAGCGCTCAACTGGGTGGACGACGCGATCTCCGCAACGCCGCGTATCCCCGTTCGCTCCAGCCGGGTGTCGGCCGCAGTGGTCCCGACCCTCGTCGACATGTCCAAGGATGCGGACACGGTCGTGGTCGGTTGTCGCGGCCTCGGTGAAGCACAGCGCCTGCTGCTGGGGTCGGTATCCACCGCCCTGCTGCATCACGCACACTGCTCCGTCGCCGTGATCCACGACGAGGACCCCTTGATGCCCGACCCGTCGCACGCGCCGGTTGCGGTCGGCGTCGACGGATCGGCGGCATCCGAGAAGGCGGTGTCGATCGCCTTCGACGAGGCCTCGCGCCGCGGGGTGGACCTGGTCGCGATCCACGTGTGGAGCGATCACACGGACGATTTCGTCGACGGCTACTGGGACAACATGGGGGAGTGGGCAGAGGAGGTTCTCGCCGAGCGCCTCGCCGGATGGGCGGAGCGCTATCCCGACGTCACGGTTCACCGAATCGTCGAGAAGGACCGTCCGGCGCGCCGATTGCTCGACCACGCGGAGAAGGCACAGCTGTTGGTCGTGGGCAGCCACGGTCGCGGTGGGTTCTCCCGGCTGCTGCTCGGCTCGGTCAGCACCGCGGTCGTGCACGGCGCGCGGATGCCGGTGATCGTGGCCAGGGACGCATGACCTCTCCCGGCGCCGTCGTGGTGGGTGTCGACGGGTCGGAACCGTCGAGGCGGGCCGTGCGATGGGCTGCCGAGGAAGCCGGGTTGCGACGTGTCCCGCTGCGCGCCGTCTACGCGATCGATCCGAGCGTCGGATCAGCCGCCGATCCCGTTGGTGATGAACGTAGTTCGCCGGATGTGCTCGCCCTACTCGCCGACGCGCGCGCGATCGCAGAGGCGGTGGCACCCGGCCACGATGTCACCGCAGAGGCCGTCGTCGGCTCGCCCGTGGATGCCCTCGTCGATCGACACGCGGCGCCCGCCGTGGTGTGCGTGGGCTCCTCGGGTGAGGCGCCGGCCCGTCCAGGGCACCGCGCGAGCCTCATCACCGAACTGCTTCTTGCGGCGCCCTGCGCGGTCACCGTGGTCCGCGGTCGCTGGTCCCCGACCGGTTCGGTGGTCACCGAAATCGGTTGTGAGCCAGAAGGCGCGGAGCTTCTCCGGGTAGCGGTGTCGGAGGCGGTACTGCGCGACGCACCCCTGCGCGTACTCACCACCGCTCTTCTCCCAGGGGCGCACGCGCGGGACGAGGTGCACGCCCGCATCCGCGCCGAGGTCGAGCGGTATCGGGACGCGCTACCGAACCTGGATGTCGTCGCACTGCCCGGGGTGTGGACTCCGGCAACGTATCTCCGGCGGTTCAGCAGGAACATCGGCCTCTTCCTCGCGCCGTCCCGTGTGACGCACGACGTCGGTACGGTGCTCCACCCGGACGCGGCGCAGGCGCTGACCCTGCTCGACTGCCCGGTCGTCTTCAACGCCGACCTCGCGGCACCGGTGGAGCGGGAGATGGCATCGTGACGTCGTCGGGATCGGTGCGCAAGCCGCGCTACACGATCGACAGCCTGGCGCGGGAGTTTCTCAGATCACCGTTCGGTGCGGAGTCCAGTGCCGACGGTTCGCTGAGTCGGCAGCTCAGCGCGTTCCTCGCGACCCGGAACCTGGGCCGACTGGCGGGTGACCGAGATGCGTTCGATCTGGTGCTCAATCGCGTGATGGAGTGCCGCGACGAAGGTCCCGTGCACGATCGATGACCTTGGACGTCAGGCGTGTTCCGCGCCTGCGAACGCGCGCAGCCAGGCGTACCAGGCCGACATTCCCTCCCCGGTCCGAGCGCTGACGGGCAGGACCAGGGCGACGGGATTGACCTGCCGGACACTGTCGGCGTACGCCGCGATGTCCGCGTCGAGGTGCGGCTCCAAGTCGATCTTGTTGAGCAGCACCACGTCCACGGCGCGGAACATCACCGGGTACTTGAGCGGTTTGTCCTCACCCTCGGTGATCGAGTAGACCATCACCTTGGCGTGCTCGCCGACGTCGAACTCCGCGGGGCACACCAGGTTTCCGACGTTCTCCACGATGACGAGGTCGAGGCCGGCCAGGTCGAGGCCGGCCAGCGCCCGGTTCACCATCGGGGCGTCGAGGTGACATTCACCGCCGAATCCGTTGCTGGTGTTCAGGAGTGACACCTGGGCGCCACGGCCGGCCAGCTTGGCGGCGTCGAGATCGGTGGCGATGTCACCCTCGATCACCCCGACCGCGACGTCGTCGCGCAGCTCGTCCAGCGTCGCGGCCAGGATCGTGGTCTTGCCGGAGCCCGGCGAGCTCATCAGGTTCACAGCGCGCACGCCGTTGTCGTTGAACGCGCGGCGGTTCGCGTCGGCGCGCACGTCGTTCTCGGCGAAGATGGACTCGAGCACGTCCACCCTTTGGGAGCCCGTGGCGTAACCACCGTGGTCGCCGTGGTCATGACCCGTGTCGTGGTCGTGGCTGTGCTCGGTGCCGTCGTCGTGCCGGTGAAACCTACCCATTCCGAGGACCTTTCGACGACTCCGCGCTGGCGCGGTCGGTCACCTCGATGGAGGTGACCATGAACTCCTCACCGTGGGTGACCTCGACGTCGGCGCTCCCGCACGCCGGGCAGGCGACGGAGAACCGGGAGGCGATCTCCGAATGGGCACCGCATGATCGGCACGTCACCGCGGCGGGGATCAACTCCAGCTCGAGCTCGGCTTCCTGCATGCCCTCGAAGTCGCGCACCAGGGTCCAGCAGAACGACAGCGCATCGGGGACTACCTGACGGAGCGCACCGACCCGAACCCGGACGACGTCCACCCGCCGTCCGGCGGCGTGAGGTTTCACGACGCCGGCGATGGCCTGGCACAGGGACAGCTCATGCACGGCGAGTCACCGCAATCCTAATCGTCGTCGATGGTGCGAACCCTAATCCCCGTGTGAATGCCGCCGAGGCGGAATGGGTCCGAACGGCTGATGACGACGCTGTTCGGGGGCTAGCCTGGAAGTCGACCAACCGCGTCCACAGCCCATTGGCGCGCTGGTCCGCTCGGTCGGGAGACCCATGAATCGTATTCGGCATTCGCCCGTTGCGACGGTGCGATCGCGGCTCGACATCACCGGCGTCGTGCAAGGCGTCGGGTTCCGTCCCGCTGTCGCGCGCATCGCCGGTGCCAGGCGTGTGGCGGGTTTCGTCTCCAACGATTCCGGCTCGGTCCACTGCGAATTCGAGGGCGCGCCCGGTGACGTCGAGGCTGCCGTTGCCGACCTCCGCGCCGCTCCACCGCCGATGGCCCGCATCGACGCCATCCGGGTTAGCACGGTCGCCCCGACCGGGGACCGCGACTTCCGCATCGTCGAGAGCACCACGACGACGGGTAGCGCCCGCACGCTGGTGCCGCCCGACATCGCGATGTGCGCCGACTGCCTGCGCGAGATGACCGACCCCGCCGACCGCCGATTCGGGCATCCGTTCATCACGTGCACCAACTGCGGGCCGCGCTACACGGTGATCACCGACCTGCCCTACGACCGCCCCGCCACGACGATGTCGGGTTTCCCGATGTGCGCACGCTGCGCGAAAGAGTATCGCGATCCAGGGAACCGCCGCTTCCACGCGCAGACCATCGCCTGCCCCGACTGCGGCCCGAGCCTGACGTGGCTGGGGCCGGGCACCGTCGAGGACCCGATCGGCGCCGCCGTCGCCGTCATCGGTGCCGGCGGAATCGTCGCCGTGAAGGGGGTCGGCGGCTACCACCTCGCCTGCCGGGCAGACGCCACCGACGCGATCGCCGAGTTGCGGCGGCGGAAGTCACGACCCGCCAAGCCTTTCGCGGTGATGGCGTCCGACCTGTCCGCGGCCGGTCGTATCGCCGAGCTCTCCGAGGCGGCTGCGGCCCTGCTGACGTCGCCGGCGGCGCCCATCGTCCTGGCGCCGAGTCGACCGAACGCGTTATCCGGTTCGGTAGCACCGGGTTTGCTCGACGTCGGGGTGATGCTGCCGTACACGCCGGTTCACCACCTGCTGTTCCGACGGTCGGGGCTGAGCGCCCTGGTCATGACGTCGGCCAACGCCGGAGGATCACCGATCGTCTTCCGCGAGGACGACCTGCCGTGGATCGACGGCCTGGCCGACGGTGTGCTGACCCACGACCGCCCGATTCACGTCCCGTGCGAGGACTCGGTGCTCACCGTGGACGACAGGGGTGTTCCGCTGCCGCTGCGGCGCTCCCGCGGCTATGCGCCGCTGCCCGTGTCGGTGCCGAGGCCGACGGATGCGCCCGCCCCGGTGCTGCTGGCGACCGGCGGTGACATCAAGACCACGTTCTGCCTGACGGCCTCCGACGGTCACGCGCACATGTCATCGCACCTGGGGGACATGGCCGACCCGCGGACCCAGGGGTGTTTCTCCGAGGCGCTCGCTCACCTGGCCGAGATGACCGGCCACCGGCCGGACGTGGTGGTCTGCGACATGCACCCGCAGTACGCGACCACCCGATGGACCGAGCGTCGCGGCCAGCCCACGGTCCGGGTCCAACACCACCACGCCCACGCGGTGTCGTTGCTCGCCGAGCACGGCCGCCTCGGCAGCCCGATGCTCGCGGTGACCTACGACGGGACCGGCTACGGCACCGACGGGACCATCTGGGGCGGCGAGTTTCTCGCACTCGCCGGGCCTACCCGATTCACCCGCGTCGGACACCTGAAGCCGTTCGCCCTGCCCGGCGGCGACGGCGCCGCGCGGCAACCGGCGAGGATCGCGCTCGATCTGCTGACCAGGGCTGGAATCGAGTGGGACGTCGATCTCGCTCCGGTCGCCGCGGTCGGGGCGACGGGGCGACACGTTCTCTCTCAACAGATCCCGAGCGGCGTCGGCTGTATCACCACCACCAGCATGGGCAGGTTGTTCGACGCGGTATCGAGCCTGCTGGACGTGTGCCAGGAGGTCACGTACGAGGGGCAGGCCGCCGTCGAACTCGAGCACGTGGCGCGTACGGGGCGGACCGGACTGGTGTCGATCGACTTCGACATCCGTGACGGCGTGCTGGACCCGGCGCCCGTCATGGCCGGTCTGGTCGACGGTGTACGGGCCGGGGTGGGCGCCGCGGATCTCGCGGCGTCGTTCCACGACGCGGTCATCGCGGCCACCGTGTCCGTCGCCGCCGAGTGTGCGCGCGCGGCCGAGATCCCGACGATCGGCCTGACCGGAGGAGTCTTCGCCAACCGACTCCTGCTCGAAGGCATTCGAAACGGCCTGAGGGAACGCCGTTTCGAGGTGCTCACCCATCACGTCGTGCCGTGCAACGACGGCGGGCTGGCCCTCGGCCAGGTCGCGGTGGCAGCGGCACACCTAGGATCGTCTAGCAAAGGAAGTGGCTCATGTGCCTCGGAATCCCCGGCAAGATAACCAGGATCTGGGACGAATCGGGTACCAGGATGGCCACCGTCGACTTCGGCGGCACCACCAAGAAGGTCTGCCTGGCGTACCTGCCCGACCTCGAGATCGGTGAATACACCATCGTTCACGCCGGTTTCGCGTTGAACCGGCTCGACGAGGAATCCGCCAACGACACCCTCAAGATGTTCGCCGACCTCGGCATCCTCGAAGAGGAACTCGCCGGCGTTCAATCCCCCGCCCTGGATGACCGCAGGGAGTTGGCGTGAAGTATCTAGACGAATTCCGCGACCCGGTGGCCGCTCGGGTGCTGGTCGATCGCATCACCCGCCGGGCCACCCGGACCTGGACCATCATGGAAGTCTGTGGTGGGCAGACGCATTCGATCATCCGCAACGGTATCGACCAGCTCCTGGGCGACGCCGTCGAGTTCATCCACGGCCCCGGCTGCCCGGTCTGTGTCACACCGTTGGAGATGATCGACCGCGCGTTGGAGATAGCCGCGCGCGAGAACGTCATCTTCTGCTCGTTCGGCGACATGTTGCGAGTGCCGGGAAGTCGTGAGGACCTGTTCAGCGTCCGGGCGCGCGGCGGCGACGTGCGCATCGTCTACTCCCCGCTGGACGCGACGCAGATCGCGGCCGACAACCCTGACAGGGACGTGGTGTTCTTCGGGGTGGGCTTCGAGACCACCGCACCCGCTAACGCGATGTCCGTCGTCCACGCGCAACGACTCGGCCTGAAGAACTTCTACCTGCTGGTCTCCCACGTCCTCGTACCGCCCGCGATGACGGCGATTCTGTCCTCGCCCACCAACCGGGTCCAGGGCTTCCTCGGTGCCGGCCACGTGTGCACGGTGATGGGAACGTCCGAATACGGTCCGCTGGTGGAGAAGTTCGGGATCCCCATCGTGGTGTCGGGATTCGAGCCGCTCGATCTCCTCGAGGGGGTGCGGCAACTCGTGGATCTGCTCGAAGACGGCAGGGCCGAGTTGCGCAACGCCTACCCACGGGCGGTGAGCGACCAGGGGAACGTCGTCGCGAGGGAGACGCTGAAGGACGTCTTCGTCGTCACCGACCGGCCGTGGCGCGGCATCGGCGTCATCCCGAAGTCCGGCTGGAGACTGTCGCCCCGATACGCCGAGTTCGACGCGGAACTGAGGTTCGGCGTCGGGGACATGCAGGTGCAGGAGTCCGCCGAATGCCACAGCGGCGAGGTGCTTCAGGGCCTGCTGAAGCCCAACGAGTGTCCGGCGTTCGGCACGTCGTGCACGCCCCGCACCCCGCTGGGCGCCACGATGGTGTCCAGCGAGGGGGCCTGCGCGGCCTACTACCAGTTCCGCAGGCTGAACCTCACCGACCTGACGTCCGCTCGTGCCTGACGAGCCCGTGACCGCAATCGATCCGGCGGACTGGGTGTGCCCCCTCCCGCTGCGCGAGACCAAGCGCATCGTGATGGGCCACGGCGGCGGCGGCATCCTGTCCGAGGAGCTCATCGAGAACCTGTTCCTGCCCGCGTTCGACTCCGGGCGCGGGACGGGGGGTCCGTCCAGGGATTCGGCGGTGCTGACCGTGCCCGCCGGGCGGATCGCGGTGTCGACGGACTCGTACGTCGTGCAGCCGTTGTTCTTCCCCGGCGGTGACATCGGGGACCTGGCCGTCAACGGCACCATCAACGACCTCGCGATGAGCGGGGCCACCCCGATCGGTTTGACCGCGGGGTTCATCCTCGAGGAGGGGCTCGAGCTGGAGTTGCTCGGGCGAATCGCCCAGTCGATGGGCAAGGCCGCCGACCACGCGGGCGTCGGCATCGTCACCGGCGACACCAAGGTCGTGGGAAAGGGCAGTGCGGACCAGCTTTTCGTCAACACCGCCGGCATCGGCGTGATACCCGAGGGCGTGGACGTCGGACCGGAGCGCGTCCGTCCCGGCGACGACGTCATCGTCTCCGGGAACGTCGGCGAGCACGGCGTTGCGATCATGAGCGTGCGGGCGGGGATCGACTTCGGCACGGTCGTCACCAGCGACAGTGCGCCACTGCACGGACTGGTGGCCGCCATGCTGGCGGCCGATGCGAGCGGCCGGATTCACGCGCTGCGCGACCCCACCCGCGGCGGACTGGTGGCCGCGGTCATCGAGATCGCCAGGTCCGCGGGTGTCGGAGTGGCGCTCGACGAGGCCGCGATCCCGGTGCCGGAGTCGGTGGCCTCGGCGTGCGGCTTCCTGGGGCTGGACCCGCTCCAGGTGGCCAACGAGGGAAAGCTGGTCGCGTTCGTCGACCCGTCCGCGACCGAGGCGGTGCTCGCGGCGATGCGGGGTCACCCGGAGGGCGCGGGTGCCGTCGTCATCGGCCGAGCGGTCTCCGAGCATCCCGGCATGGCCGTGGGGCGCACGGCGTTCGGCACCACGCGTGTGATCGAACGCGAACTGGGCGAGCAACTTCCGCGCATTTGCTAGGGACGCTCTAGCGCCGCAGGGTCTGCGACGGTGACTCACCCCAGCGCTTGCGGTACTCGCCGCCGAAGCTGCCGAGGTGGTGAAACCCCCAGCGTTCGGCCACCGCCGTCACCGTGATGCCGTCGGCGGGCGTGGCGTCCATCAACTCCGCGTGCACCCGCTCGAGGCGCCGTTCGCGCACGTAGGTCATCGGCGTCATGCCGAGCTGATCGTGGAAACCCTGTTGTACCGCGCGAACACTCATGTGCACGGCGTTTGCCACGGCGTGCATCGTCACGTGCTCGGCGAGATGGTCGTCGAGGTAGTCGATGGCCGCCTGAACCACGGCTCCGCGCTTGTCCGGCCGCGCCGGCTGAGTGAACTCGGAGTGGTAATTGGACGGTTGCAGATGCAGCAGGCTGCTCATCACGAGGTCCTCGACAGCGCCGATTCCCTGGCCGCGACCCACCAGCGAGCCGGTGTGGAAGACCTCCGTGTGAATGAGTTGGACGGCGGCGTGCCAGCGCATCGCGGCCTCGCTGGTGAGGTCGAACTCCGGCTCGAAAGCCAACGGGTGCGCCAGACTACGGCCGATGACACGGGTCAGATAGGCGGCCATCGCCGGCTCCTCGATTCTCAGCACCAGCTGCGGGGAATCGAGGTCGAGATGCATGGTGAGGGCCTCGCCGGGGCTGCTCACCAGCGCGCAGATGCTGTTCGCCTCGAACGATCGACCCCGGTGCTCGGCCAGCGCACAGCCGTTCATGGGCATGTGCACCGCGTAGTACGGCCCTTGTCGGGGGATGTCGACGACGGCGGGAACGTGGAGATCGACGTACAGCATGCTGACGTTGCGCAACCTCACCCCGTGCACCCCCGCGGCGAACGCATCGAGCTGGTCGTCTGCGACGCGAAGTGTCAAGGGGGAGAAGGCCTGGCCGATGAGTGTCGCCGCGTCGCGAAGGTTCTCCGTATAGAAGATCTCGTTGCCGGTCAGTGCGGGGGGCACCCCGCGGGAGCGCACCTTCCGCCGGACCGGGTCGTCGGTGTGGCGGACGTCGATGAACCCGAGTCGCTTCAGCCGTGACATCGCCGATCCAATCCCGCTGCGCACCAGCGTATTGAAGTGTGCGCAATCCTGACGATATCTGCGTAATGCCGATAGGCGCAGCAAGATCGCCGGACTATTTTGTGACCAGGGCAGTCACTGACACACGGAGGCGCAATGACAGCAAACGGTCAGGTCCTGGAACTGTCGCCCGCCGACCGGGTGCGCGCCAAGCTGGATGATCCGCGCGTCGCCGAGTCCCTCAACGATTTGCTCGAACACGCTGACCTGCTGGCGATTCTGGTATCCGGCCTCGACGGCCTGGTGCGACGCAGCGACACGATCAGCGACTCGCTCACCTCGGCCATCGGCGAGGCCAAGGGGGACGCCGCGGGCGCCTCCCTCACCCAGTCGATCCCCGGAATCGACGCGCTGAAGTCCATCGATCTGGCGGGACTGGCGCAGAGCTTCGCCACCCTGTCCGACAAGGTGGTCGACGCGACTCCCGCGCTCAACTCCCTGCTGTCGTCGCGCTTAACGGATCCGCAGGCCACCGAGGTGCTCGCACAACTCGGCGAAGCGCTCGTCGAGGCGAAGACGGCGAACGCGCAAGGCGCGCAGGGCCCGAAGGGGTTCTTCGGCATCCTCAAGGCGGCCAAAGACCCCGACGTGGCTCGCGGACTCGGGTTCCTGCTTCAAGTGGCCAAGGCGTTCGGGCGACAGCTTTCCACGTAGTGACGGTGACAGTGATTGTGGGCCTTCGCGGCTCCACAGGAGAGGAGTTCACATGGCTTCGGTGCTGTGGTTTCAGGGGGGCGCGTGCAGTGGCAACACGATGTCGTTCCTCAACGCCGACGAGCCCAACGTCGTCGACCTCATCGTCGACTTCGGCCTCGACCTGATCTGGCATCCGTCGCTGGGGCTCGAGCTCGGCAAGAACGCGCAGAAGGTCTTCAACGACTGCGCGAGTGGCGAACGGCCACTTGACATCTTCGTGTTCGAGGGAACCGTCATGGAGGCCTACGGCGGACGCACCGACATGTTCGCCGACCGCCCGATGAAGGACTGGGTCAACGAGCTCGCAGGCGCCGCGCAGATCGTGGTCGCCATCGGCGACTGCGCCTGCTGGGGTGGCATCCCGGCAATGGAGCCGAACCCCTCGGGCTCCACCGGACTGCAGTTCCACAAGCGCAGCAAGGGCGGCTTCCTCGGGCCGGACTTCAAGTCGAAGATGGGCCTGCCCGTCATCAACATCCCCGGATGCCCGGCGCATCCGGACTGGATCACCCAGATCCTCGTCGCGCTGGCCACCGGCCGCGCAGGCGATCTGACACTCGACGAACTGCACCGACCCGAGACGTTCTTCAAGACCTTCACCCAAACCGGCTGCACCCGCGTGCAGTTCTTCGAGTACAAGCAGTCGACGATGTCTTTCGGCGAGGGCACCCGCACCGGCTGCCTGTTCTACGAGTTCGGCTGTCGCGGTCCGATGACGCACTCGCCGTGCAACCGAATCCTCTGGAACAGGCAGTCTTCCAAGACCCGCGCGGGTATGCCGTGCCTCGGCTGCACCGAACCGGAGTTCCCGCACTTCGACCTCGCGCCGGGCACGGTGTTCAAGACGCAGAAGGTCAGCGGCATCATCCCGAAGGAAGTGCCCGAGGGAACCGACCACCTGACCTACATGGCGCATGCCGCGGCGGCGCGCATCGCGGCGCCGCAGTGGTCGAAGGAAGACATGTTCGTCGTCTAACGGTGCTTGAGATCCCGGCACCGCGCCGCCAGTTCGTCAGCCCAGGTTTCATCGGAAGGACCACACCACAATGACCGCACTCGACCTGTACGTGAGCCCCCTGGGGCGAGTCGAGGGTGACCTCGACGTCCGAGTCACCATCGAAGACGGCGTCGTCACTTCGGCGTGGACCGAGGCGGCGATGTTCCGCGGGTTCGAGATCATCCTGCGCGGCAAGGATCCTCAGGCCGGGCTCGTCGTGTGTCCGCGGATCTGCGGCATCTGCGGCGGCAGCCACCTCTACAAGTCCGCCTACGCGCTCGACACGGCGTGGGCGACGCACATGCCCCACAACGCGACGTTGGTGCGCAACATCTGCCAGGCCGCCGAGACGCTGCAGTCGATTCCGCGCTACTTCTACGCGTTGTTCGCGATCGACCTGACGAACAAGAACTACGCGAAGTCGCCGATGTACGCCGAGGCGGTGCGACGGTTCGCGCCCTACGTCGGCACCAGCTACCAACCGGGCGTCGTCCTCTCGGGCAAGCCGGTCGAGGTGTACGCGATCTTCGGAGGCCAGTGGCCGCACTCGAGCTTCATGGTGCCCGGTGGCGTCATGTGCGCACCGACGCTGTCCGACGTCACCAGGTCCATCGCGATCCTCGAGCACTGGAAGGACGCTTGGCTCGAGGGTCAATGGCTGGGCTGCACCGTGGACCGCTGGCTGGAGGTCAAGACGTGGGAGGACATGCTCGCCTGGGTCGATGAGAACGAGTCCCAGCACAACAGCGACTGCGGTTTCTTCATCCGCTACTGCCTCGATGTCGGACTGGACAAGTACGGCCAGGGCGTCGGCAACTATTTGGCGACCGGCACCTATTTCGAGCCGTCGCTGTACGAGAATCCGACGATCGACGGCCGCAACGCCGCGCTGATCGGCCGCTCGGGCATCTACGCGAACGGCGCGTGGCACGAGTTCGATCAGGCCAAGGTGCGTGAGGACGTCACCCATTCGTTCTACGAGGGGACGCGCCCGCTGCATCCCTTCGACGGCGAGACCATCCCCGTCGATCCCGAAGTCGGCCGGGGCCAGGGCAAGTACAGCTGGGCGAAGTCGCCGCGGTACGACATCGGCGGGGGGCTCGGCAACGTGCCTCTCGAGGCCGGTCCGCTGGCCCGGCGGATGGCGGCCGGCGGGCCGAACGCGGCGGCACACCAGGACGACGACCCGCTGTTCCCCAATCTGTACAACTCGATCGGGCCCAGCGTGTTCGTCCGCCAGATGGCGCGCATGCACGAGGCTCCGAAGTACTACAGGTGGGCGCGCCAGTGGCTCGACGAACTGGACCTGAAGGAGAGCTTCTACACCAAGCCCACCGAGCACGCGTCCGGAAAGGGCTTCGGCGCGACCGAAGCCGCCCGCGGCGCTCTGGCGGACTGGATCGTCATCGAGGACAGCAAGATCAAGAACTACCAGGTGGTGACCCCTACGGCGTGGAACATCGGACCGCGGGACGGCTCGGACGTGCTCGGGCCCATCGAGCAGGCGCTGGTCGGCTCGCCGATCGTGGACGCCGAGGATCCGGTGGAACTCGGCCATGTGGCACGGAGTTTCGACTCCTGCCTGGTCTGCACCGTGCACGCCTACGACGGCAAGACGGGTAAGGAACTGTCCAAGTTCGTCATCAACGGAATGGTGTGATCCCTGCTTTGAACCCCAGGTCTGCAGTCGACATCGAGCCGCCGGGATGCGAGGTGCTCGTGGTCGGCTGCGGCAACCTGCTGCGCGGTGACGACGGCGTGGGTCCCGTTCTGATCCGCCATCTCTGGGAGCTCGGGGTGCCCGACGGAGCGCAGATGGTCGACGGCGGAACTGCGGGCATGGACACCGCGTTCCGGATGCGCGGAGCGAAACGGGTCGTCATCGTCGACGCGGCGGCGACCGGAGCCGCGCCGGGAACGGTCTACCGGGTCCCCGGTGAGGAGTTCGAGGAACTGCCACCCCTGCAGGGGCTGCACACCCACTCGTTCCGCTGGGACCACGCCATCGCCTTCGCCAGGTGGGCGCTGGGCGACGCCTGCCCGACGGACATCACCGTGTTCCTGATCGAAGTGGCGGGAGTCGACTACGGGGCCGAGCTGTCCGAGCCGGTGCTGGCGGGTATGCAGACCGTCATCGACGTCGTCGAGCGCGACTTCCTGGGCCCTCTCCGTCCCGCGAAGGCGTCCCAGGTGACGGTCGAGTTCACCGCCGACGGCTACCTCCGACTCGACGCGGCGCTCGCGGCCAGCAGGTTCGCCTCGGATGCAGTCGCCGCGATCGTGCGCGGCAACGACTTCCTCCTGATCCCGTTGCGCGGCCCCCGTAGCGGCGGCCTGCTGCTCAAACAACGCAATCCCGCCGGGGATCGCAGCGCGCTGATTCACGAGGTGCTGTACGGCCGTATCCCGGTGGGAGTTCGGACGGCCTTCTGGGACGACGAGCGCGGCGCACTGCGCGTCCCGCTGGAGCCGACGACGTGATGCCCGAACGGAGTTCCGCCGACCACGCGCACGCCGTCGAGACGATGATCGTCGAGGAGCGCGGGCAGTTCGCCGTGGAGATCGCGGTGGTCTTCGCCGACGGGGTCGTGCGAAAGCGCATCGACACCCATCGGACCCGCCGCCGGGCCGAACTGGCCGCCAGTGTGATCAAACGTGCCGCTGAGCGTGACCTGTCGGGTCCGCTGACCGGATGACCAACGAGGGAGGGCCGTGACCGACATCGCGATCGGAGAACCGTCGACGACACTCGCCGTGCGCCCACAACCGTTGGGCGCCTTCGGCCTTCCCCTGGGGTATCTGCTGATCCCGGCCGGCGACGACACCGAGAACGCCCGCCGGGCGCTGCTCGCGGGCTGTCTGCCCGACGACTGGCCGCCCCGGCTAGCCGCCCACCGGCACGCCCTCGCCGGCGATCGCGACGCCGCGCTCGCCGCGCTCGCCGCGCTCGACGGCACCGACCCGATCTCGCGCTACAACCGATTCGTCCTGGACTCCGACCTCGAGGACGCGGGCGAGCTTCGGGCCGCACTCGGAGAGTTCGCCCCGCTGGTGGATCTGGTGTCCTTCGTGCTCGGACGAATCGACGAGCCGCCCGACGTCGGCGATTCGGACGCGGAACTGGCGGCCGTACTGCTCGCGGCGGCGGCGGCCAGCCACGCCCTCGCCGACGACCCCGCTTCCGCTATCCGACTGCTGGATTCCGCGGTGGAACAGGCCCGCGTCGCCTCCGCGCCGCTGGCCGGGGTGCTGCTCGGGGCCTCGGCGTCGGTTCACCTCGAGACGGACGACCCCGGTGAGGCGCACGAACGCATCGAGCGGGCGCTGCGGCTGCTGGACGGCGCCGATGCGCTGCGGGTCGAACGCGCCGAACTGCACCTGACGGCGGCGGGGCTGCTGCACGAACAGGCTCAGGACAATCCGAGCCTGCTGGCTCAGGCCGTCCCGCACTATCACTCCGCGCTGCAGCTGGTTCAGCGCGGCGATGCACCCCTGCTGTGGGCGTCGGCGCACGCGAACCTCGCGACCGCCTACCTGACGATGCCGATGGTGGAGGCCTCCGGCCAGCTGAGGTTGGGGGTCGCCGCGCAGTCGCTGCGGTCGGCGTTGACCGTGTACACGCGCGAAGACCATCCCGAGCAGTGGGCGAGTGTGCAACTGAACCTCGCCAATTCGCTCGTCTACTCGCCGTCGAAGCATCAGGCCGACAACCTCGTCGAGGCCGTCGAACTGTACGAGGCGGTGCTCGAGGCCCGCGACCGGAACACCGATCCGCTCGGCCGGGCCAGGGTGCTGGCCAACCAGGGCAACGTGCTCGCCCACCTCGGTGCGTTCAACGAGGCCAAAGCCAAGCTGTACGAGGCGCGTTCGCTCTTCGAGGAACTCGGGGACGACGAGTCGGTGCGGGCCGTGCGCGGCGTGCTCGACGAGGTCGCCCGACAGGTCACGCTGAACCGAACCGAGTCATCATGACCGCCACAGCCGACCATGCGACATCCGCTCCGACGCCGGACGGTGAACCGGAGTTCGAGAAGCTCGCCAACCGGGTGGACGACGCGATGCGGGCGCTGGCGGGGCTTGATCCGATGTCGCGGGGGATCGCCGAGGAGGTCAAGGCCTCCGTCGAGGCGATCCACCGGGCCGGGCTGGTGTCGATCGTGCGCCGCTTGAAGGCGGACGAGGCCACCCGAGAGGCGTTGTTCGACCTCGTCGACGACCCCGTGGTGCACCTGCTGTTCTCGCTGCACGAGATCGTGCGACCGGATCCGATGACGCTCGCGAACCGCGTGCTGACGGAGGTCCGTCCGCAGCTGCAGAGCCACGGCGGCGACGTCGCCCTGGTGCGCATCGAGGGCGACACGGCGTTCGTCCGGCTCGAAGGAGCGTGCAACGGCTGCTCGATGTCGTCGGTGACGCTGCGCACGCTGGTCGAGGGCGCGCTGAAGGACGGCGTGCCGGGGATCGGCCACGTCGAGGTGCTGCCCAACGAGCCGTCACCCACCCTGATCTCGGTGGAGTCCCTGCGGGTCGGGTTGAGCCCCGCGAAGGAGGGATGGGTGAAGGTCGCCCCGGCGGGTGAGCTGCCGGAGGGCGCCATCACACCGAGCACGGTCACCGCTTCCTCCGGTGTCTCAGCAGAGGTCATCGTCGTCAACGTCCAGAACAAGCTGACGGCCTATCGGAACGAATGCGCCCACGAGGCACTGCCTTTGGACAACGCGATGCTCGACGTGTCGAACGGGACCCTGACCTGCCCGTGGCACGGCTTCTGTTACGACGCGACGTCGGGGGAGTGCCTGACGGCGCCTGGCGCGCAGTTGGAGCAGCTGCCCCTACGGATCGACCGCGGCGACGTCTGGGTTCGGGTCACCTCGTGAGCCGCTACACCGTCCGCCTGAACGTCAGCGGGCGGCCGGCCAGGGTGGACGTCGCGCCCGAGGCCGACCTCAGCGACGGATGGGTTCCCGAACGGTGGCTGGGCGCGCCCGCGCCGGGCGGGTTGGCGTTGCCGCCCGCCAGCCCCACCATGGCCTGGATGTACTCGCCGCGGGGGGTGTATCTCGGCGAGAACCACGTCGTGGTCGCTGATTCCGGTAACCACCGCGTGCTGGTCTGGCACGGTGTCCCCACTGCCGACGAGCAACCCGCCGATGTCGTGCTCGGTCAACCGGACGGGGTCACCGAGGGCCGCGCGGCGAACGGGCGCGGGCCGGAACGCGGGATGAACCTGCCGACCGGGGTGCTGGTCCACGAGGGCCGGCTGATCGTCGCCGACGCCTGGCATCACCGGATTCTGGTGTGGGACGAGGTGCCCGTGCTCAGTGACACCCCGCCGGATCACGTCATCGGCCAGCCCGACGCGAGCAGCGTGACCGAGAACCAGGGGGGTGCGTGCTCGGCGGCGACGTTCTACTGGCCGTTCGGAATCGCCGTCGTCGGCGGACGCTTCTGGGTCGCCGACACCGGTAATCGGCGCGTACTCGGTTGGGACGGCGGCGTTCCCACCGACGGGCGACCGGCCGACGTGGTGCTCGGCCAGCCCGACCCCGCGAGCCGTGAGGAGAACCGCGGGCAGCCCGCGGGCCCGGCCGGCTTCCGGTGGCCGCACGCCATCGCCGGACACGACGACCTGCTGCTCGTCGCCGACGCCGGTGACCACCGCGTGCTCGGCTGGTCGCCACCGCCGGACGCCGACGCGCCCGCCGACCTCGTCATCGGTCAGCCGGACTTCACCTCGGCCTCCGAGTGGCCTTACGGGCCGCACACCGGCGACCGGTTCCGGTTCCCCTACGCGGTGGCCCTCGACGGGTCGGGCGACTCCGAGCGCCTCGCGATCGCCGACACCGCCAACAACCGAATCCTGATGTGGGACGGCCTTCCCGCCGACGGCCGGCCCGCCGATCACGTACTGGCACAACCCGATTTCGGCTCCAACGGGGAGAATCGTTGGACGTCGGTGCAGCGCGACACCTTGTGCTGGCCGTACGGGATCTCATTGCGCGGGAACCGATTGGCGGTCGCCGACTCCGGCAACAATCGCGTCGTGATCTGGAGACGCTCATGAGGCCGCGGATCGTTCAGGACGAGGGCCAGCTCGGCTTCTACTGGGCGACCTCGACCGGCGCCCCGACCTCGCTGCAGGCGCTGGTGGCCGACGACGAGGAGCCCGACCGACTGGTGGCCACCCATCTCGAGGCGATCGACGACGCACTGATCATCGCGGCCGAGCGCTTCGGCGAGGTGCTGGGCGGCGGCCGGCGACCGACGGCCGATGAGCGCGAGGACCTGCTCGAACTCCATCGCACGCTGGACCGGCTGTGCTTCGAATACGCGGCGGCTCTGGAATCCACCGGGCTGTCCGCCGAACTGCGGGCGGGCAAGATCATCGGAACCGCGGCGCTGTTCTCGATTCGGGCCCGCCAGCCGCTCGGGCTGCTCGGACCGGCTCCGTTCGACGGGGAGCTCGACGATCCGGGGCTCGGCGTCGTCGGCGGCTTCGGCGACATGCAGCAGGTCGACCCGTCCGCGCCGTGGAAGGGTGGCCGCTGGGTCGTCAGAACCGAAGCAGGCCAACGCTATCCGTTGACACTGTCGATGATGATGTACGACAGCTCGGGAGTGAACAAGGAGTCCGCACGCAACGAGCACCTCGATGCGCTGCGCTCGGTGGTCGCGTCGGCGCAGTCGGCCAACGCCGATCCGATGGCGGTGACGTGTGCGCTGGACTGGCTCGTCTACGACTGGCTGATGGCGCACCGCGACGGCCCGGACAGCGCCGAGATCGTCTTCCCGAAGGGCTACGAGGCCGCTGCGGAGGTGATCGTGTCGGCCGCGGCGGCATCGGTTGCTGCGCGCGCCACGTTCGATCCCGGCCTAGCGGGCGTGGCGACTCGTTGAGCGGCGCAGCGCGTGCGTCGAGTCACCCGCGGCGGGCGACGATCACAGGGGTGTCCGTGGCGTGGACGACGGTGCTGCTGACCGAGCCGAGCAGCATGCCCGCGAAACCCCCGCGGCCGTGGCTGCCCACTACGAGCAGCTGAGCGGTCTCGGCGGCCTCGAGCAGGTGGCGCGCCGGCTGATTGAAGACCACCCGGCGATGAACGTGCACGTCCGGGTAGCGGTCCTGCCAGCCGGCCATCCGCTCGGCCAAGGTCTCCTCGGCCTCGGGCTGGAAGTCCGGCCAGGCCGAAACCGGAATGCCGGAGTGGACGGCGTCGCTCCACGCGTGCACCGCCAGTAACTCGGCGCTGCGCCTACTCGCCTCGTCGAACGCCATCGCGACGGCCAACTCCGACGCCGGTGAGCCGTCCACGCCGACGACCACCGGACCCTCGTGTTCGACACGACCGTCCGCCGGGTCGCGGATCACGGCCACCGGGCAGTGCGAGTGATGGACCAGTCCGTTGCTCGCCGACCCGAAGAGGCCCCGGCGCCACGCGCCTCGACCTCGGCTGCCCACCACGATCAGCTGAGCGTCCTTCGTCGCGTCGATGAGCGTCGGAATCGGGTTGGCGGTGACCAACTCGTCGCGCAGCACCACGCGCTCACTCGGCGAGAAGTCCGCTTCGACGATGCGGTGGGCCGCGTCGATGACGCGCTGCCCCTCGTCGCGTTGCTGCTCGATGAACTCACGCGGGAGCGGAGCGATCGCATATCCCACTCCCGAGACCGCGGGAAGCTGAACCACGTGCAGCAGCGTCAACTCGACGTTGCGCAGCGCCGCGTCTCTGGCGGCCCAGCGCACTGCGGCATCCGATGCGGCGGACCCGTCGACGCCGACGACGATTCGATCTGATGGATGGTCGGACATGGCGGTGCTCCTCCGGTGGTGCGATACAGCCGACGCTAGGGTGCCGACGGGGGGTTGAACGGCATGCATTCGGCCTCTATCGCAGGGCCGAAGGTCCCGACGGGCCTACGCGGCCACGTGGGACCGGGCGTGCGCGATCGCCTCGTCCAACGTGTCCATCAGATGATTGTGGTGCCGCAGCGAGTCGAACACGCCGACGTTGGCGAGTAGGTCTCTGTGCTCGGGCTGAACCCCCTTGATGATCACCGTGATACCGCGTGCCTCGAGTTGCCTGGTGATCTCCGACAGTGTGTGCGCCCCGGTGGCGTCGAGCATGCCGAGCTGCGACATCCGAATGATCACCACGGCGACGTGTGGGTGCTCGGCATCGACGATCGCCGCCGAAATGCGCTCGGCCGCAGCGAAGAACATGGCCCCGTCCAGACGCAGCAGCGCTATGCGTTCGTCACCCGGCCGGTGGGGTCCCGGCAACTCCTCGCGGACCACACTGCTGCGGCGCGCCACGCTGCGAATGGCGAACACCGCGGCGACGACGATACCGATCTCGACGGCTTCGATGAGGTCGAAACACACCGTCACCGTGGCAGTCACCACGAAGGTCAGGGCGTCCGAGCGGGTCGAACGGATGATCTGCCGCACCGTTGCCGCGGAGATCATCCGGAAGGACGTCACCATCAGCACACCGGCCAACGCCGACAGCGGGATCGCCGACACCGGGCCGGTCGCGAGGTAGACCACGGCGAGCAGCACCAGCGAGTGCACTATCGCCGACACCCTGGTCAGGGCACCGGCGCGGACGTTGACGGCGGTGCGCGCGATCGCGCCCGTGGCGGGCATACCCCCGAACACCCCCGACGCGACCGATGCCAAACCCTGACCGAGCAGTTCGCGATCGGGGTCGTACGGACCGGTCGGCGACATGGTCGCCGCGACCCGCGCCGAGAGCAGGGATTCGATGGCCGATAGCGCCGCGATCGCCACGGCGGCACCCACCAGGGTCCGCAGGGCGCCGAGGTCGACCTCGGGCAGCACGGGTCCGGGCAGCTGCGATGGGAGTTCCCCGATCGTCGCCAACGACAGTCCGAACGCCGTCACCAGCAGGGTCGCGGCGATCACTGCGATCAGCGATGCGGGGATACCGGGGTGAAGCCTCGGTAGCCTGATCATCACCAGTGCGACGAAGGCAACCACGCCAACGGTTTTCGCCGCCGACGACCAGTCACCGTTCCCGACGACCTGTGCCACGACACCGTAGGCCGCGGGGAGGGTGCGTTGGCCCGCCTCAGCGGTCACGCCGAACGCGGCGGGAACCTGCTGCAGGAAGATGATCGCCGCGATGCCCAACGTGAAGCCCTCGATCACCGGCCAGGGGATGAACGTCACCGCGCGCCCCAGGCCGGCGATCCCGGCGACCACCACGATGACTCCGGCCAGGACGGTGACCAGCGCGATGCTGCCCACCCCGTGCTGCGCGACGATGGGCGCCAGTACCACCGCCATCGCCCCGGTCGGTCCGGACACCTGAACGTGGGAACCGCCGAAGACGGCGGCGACCAGGCCGGCGACGATGGCGGTGATCAGCCCGGCCGCTGCGCCCACCCCGGAACTGATGCCGAACGCCAGCGCGAGCGGCAGGGCGACGACACCGACGGTGAGGCCGGCCAGGACGTCACGACGCCATGACCGGGGGAGTGCGGAGTAGTCGGCGCGGCGAGGGACGAAACGACTGATGCCGCGGGACAGCGCACTGATCACGTCGACGGCCCGACCGGTGGCAACGTCTTCAACGCCTCCAGTTGATCCCGTTGCCTGCCAAGCGTATCGGCGAGGAATGCGCGGGCGATGACCAGCAGTTCGGAGATCTTCGGATGGGCGAGTTCGTAGTAGACGGCATTGCCGACGCGGTGCCCGCTGACCACCCGATGGCGCTTGAGTACGGCCAGATGCTGGGACAGCAACGTCGGTTCGATCTCCGTCGCGGCGAGGATGTCGCTGACCGGTGTCGGAGCGGCGGCGGTGGAGAGGATCTCGAGCACCCGGATTCGGGCGGGATGTGCCAGGGCCTTGAAGAGGTTCGCCTTGATCTCGTAGAGCGGCTGCTCGGTCACGCCGGGAAACGGCTCTGGCACGGCACGGCCCTCCCCTGCGGATTGATGGATTGAAGAAAGTCTCAATTCAGGGTAGTGCCGGGCGCGGCTGATGCCAAATGGCCCTACCCCCGGTTGGGCGCGGACACGCAGGGTTGGCTTGTTCCGCACACTCAACCGGGGGCGATTCACGATGACCGCCGACATCGACGCGATACTCGGGCGGCACCACCATGACGGAACACGGCTCATCGACATCCTGTGGGACGTTCAGCGTCGCTACGGATACCTTCCCGACGAGCACCTACCGCAGTTGGCGGCCGCGCTGAAGCGCACCCCGCTGGACATCGTCGAGACGGCCTCCTTCTATCACTTCTTCCACCGCGAGCCCTCCGGCCGGCATCGGATCTACCTGAGCAACACGGTGATCGCGAAGACGCGGGGGTATCGGGCGGTGTACGACGCGCTCGAACACCGGACCGGAGCCCGCTTCGGGGGAACCGACGACGCCGGCCTGTTCGGTCTCTTCGAGACGCCGTGCATCGGTCTCAGCGATCAGGAACCGGCGATGCTGCTCGACGGCGTGGCCGTCACCCGGCTCACTCCGGACACCGTGGCAGACGTCATCGGCCAGCTGAAGGCGGGCAGGAGCGCCGCGGACATCGTGAACCCGGCCGGGCTTCCCGAAGACGGCCTCGCCTACGTCGAGCACCTGGTGGAGTCCAACGTGCACACGCGGGGCCCGGTCTTCTTCCACGGCGAAGCGGATCACCGGGCGCTGCTCAAGCGCTGCCTCGAAGAGACGCCCGACGACGTGATCGGCATGATCGCCGACTCCGGACTGCGCGGCTACGGCGGGGCAGGGTTCCGGACCGGGCTGAAATGGCGCCTGGGCCGGGACGCGCCGGGTGACGACAAGTACGTCATCTGCAACGCCGACGAGGGCGAGCCCGGCACGTTCAAGGACCGGGCGCTGCTGACTCACACACCCAAAGACGTCCTTCTCGGGATGGTCATCGCCGCCTACGCGATGGGGGCGCGGAACGGGATCCTCTACCTGCGCGCCGAATACGCCTATCTGGCCGCCTATCTGGCGCGCCAGCTGGCCGAACTCCGCGACGACGGGCTGCTGGGAACCGGGATCGGCGGCCACGCCGGATTCGATTTCGACATCCGCATCCAGCTGGGGGCCGGCGCCTACGTGTGCGGCGAGGAGTCCGCCCTGATCGAGTCGTGCGAGGGCAATCGGGGCACGCCGCGCCTGAAGCCGCCCTACCCGATTCAGCGGGGCTATCTCGGCAAGCCGACGTGTGTCAACAACGTCGAAACCCTCGCTGCGGCAACCCGGATCATGGAGGAGGGCGCAGCGTGGTTCCGCCGGATGGGCACTCCGGAGTCGGCGGGGGCGCGCCTGCTGAGCGTTGCCGGGGACTGCAGTCGACCCGGCGTCTACGAGGTCGAGTGGGGCATCACGCTCGACGAGGTACTGACGATGGTCGGTGCGCGGGACGCTCACGCGGTCCAGGTGAGCGGACCATCGGGAGAGTGCCTGTCGGTCGCCGCCGACGGAGGGCGCCGGATCGCGTACGAGGACATCGGCTGCAACGGCGCCGTCACCGTCTTCGACTCAACTCGAGACCTGCTCGACTGCGTCGCCGACTACACGAAGTTCTTCGCCGACGAATCCTGCGGTATCTGTGTGCCCTGCCGGGCGGGCACCGTCGCGCTGCACGACAAGGTGCAACGGATCATCGCGGGCACCGCGGTGCAGCGGGATCTGGACGAAGCGGCCAGCTGGGGTGCGCTGACCAGGGCCACCAGCCGGTGCGGGCTCGGGATGACCGCGGCCAACCCGCTTCTCACGACGATGGGGAAGTTCCCCGAGCTCTACCGCGGCAGACTGAGCGCGCAGCCGGGTACCCTGCTGCCCTCGTTCGACCTGGCCGCGGCTCTCCCCGGCCGCACCGAGGTGATCGACGACATGGGAACGGGCACAACGACATGAAGATCCAGCTCGAGATCGACGGGATCCAGGTGTCGGCCGAGGAGAACGCGACCCTGATCGACGTGGCGGCCGACGCCGGGGTGTACATCCCGGCGCTGTGCTACCTCAAGGGCGAGCCCTGCCTCGGGACGTGCCGAGTGTGCTCGGTGCAGGTGAACGGCGTCGTGGCCGCGGCCTGCACGGTGCTCGTCAGCGACGGCATGACCGTGCACGTCGACGAACCGGAGACAACAAGATTCCGAAAGGCGTTGGTGGAGCTGCTGTTCTCGGAGGGCAATCACAACTGTCCGAGCTGTGAGAAGAGCGGCCGCTGCACGCTGCAGGCCGTCGGCTACGAGGTGGGCATGCTCGTCTCGCGCTTCCCCTACCGGTTCCCGCACCGCGACCGGGACCACGCCTCGATGAGGATCTGGCTGGAACGGGATCGCTGCATCTTCTGCCAGCGCTGCGTGGAGTTCGTGCGCGACGAGGGAACGGGGGAGAAGATCTTCAGCATCAGTCACCGTGGCTCCGAGTCTCGCATCGAGGTCGACACCGAGCGCGCGAACGCCATGCCCGAGAAACAGATCCGGTACGCCGTCGAGATATGCCCGGTCGGTGCGATCCTCGAGAAGCGAGTCGGGTACGACGTCCCGATCGGCCGGCGCAAGTACGAGGTCGAGTCGGTTCGCGACCGGGCCCTGCACAGCTCGGACGGTGCACCGTGAGCCACGACACCGGCGAGGACACCGGCGATGGGAAACTCGACGTCGCGATGATCAGCCTGTGCGGCTGCTGGGGATGCACGTTGTCCTTTCTCGACATCGACGAGCGGATCCTGGGACTGCTGACCAGGATCACCATTCACCGTTCCTCCCTCACCGACATCAAGCGGATCACGAAGCGCTGCGCGATCGGCTTCATCGAAGGCGGGGTGGCCAACGAGGACAACATCGAGACGCTGCGCCATTTCCGCGACAACTGCGACGTCCTCATCTCCGTGGGTGCCTGCGCCGTGTGGGGTGGCGTTCCCGCGATGCGCAACGTCTTCGAGCTGACGGACTGCCTCGCAGAGGCCTACCTGAACTCGCCGACCGCCGTTCCCGGTGCGGCGCCGGTCATTCCGTGTCATCCGGACATCCCGCGGCTCACCACCAAGGTTCACCCCTGCCATGAGGTGGTCGAGATGGACTACTTCATCCCCGGCTGTCCACCGGATGCCGACGCCATCTTCGCGGTACTCGACGACCTCATCGAAGGTCGTCCGGTCGCGTTGCCGCGCTCGTTGATCCACTACGACTGAACCTCGGAGCCGTCGCGTGAGCAGAAAGATCGTCATCGACCCCGTGACCCGCATCGAGGGCCACGGCAAGGTGACCGTGCACCTCGACGACGACGGCAACGTCGTCGACGCCCGGCTGCACGTCGTCGAGTTCCGCGGCTTCGAGAAGTTCGTGCAGGGCCACCCGTTCTGGGAGGCGCCGATGCTGCTGCAGCGGATCTGCGGGATCTGCTTCGTCAGTCACCACCTGTGCGGTGCCAAAGTGCTCGACGACATCGTCGGCGCCGGCGTGCGGTCGGCAACACCGATCACCCGCACGGCGGAGAAGATCCGGCGCCTCGGCCACTACGCTCAGATGCTGCAATCCCATGTGACGGCGTACTTCTACCTCGTGGCGCCCGAGATGGTGTTCGGGATGGACGCCGCGCCCGAGCAGCGCAACATCCTGGGCCTGATCGACGCCGATCCCGCGCTGATGCAGCGGGTGATCATGCTGCGCAAGTGGGGGCAGGAGGTCATCAAGACGGTCTTCGGCAGGCGGATGCACGGCATCAACTCGGTGCCGGGAGGAGTCGACAAGAATCTGAGCCGCGCCGAATGCGATCGACTGCTCAACGGCGAAGCGGGCCTGCCGTCCATCGACGAGGTCATCGACTACGCGCAGGACGGTCTTCGCCTGTTCTCCGAGTTCCACCGCAAGCATCGCAGTCAGGTCGACGAGTTCGCGACCGTTCCCTCCCTGAGCATGTCGCTGGTCGACGCCGACGGCAACGTGGACTACTACGACGGCGTACTGCGCATCGTCGACGAGGACAAGCGCGTCGTCCGCGACATCGACTACCACGACTACCTCGATCACTTCTCCGAAGCCGTCGAGCCGTGGAGTTACATGAAGTTCCCCTTCCTCAAGGACCTCGGCCGGGAGAAGGGTTCGGTACGAGTCGGCCCGCTTGCGCGGATGAACGTCACGACCGCGCTGACGACTCCGCTGGCCCAGGAGGCACTGGACCGCTTTCACTCGTACACCGGTGGCGCGGCGAATCACATGACACTGCACACCAATTGGGCACGCGCAATCGAAGTGCTCCATGCGGCCGAGGTCATCCGGGCGCTGCTGCGCGACCCCGACCTGCAGAACGAGGACCTGGTCGTCACACCGTCGGCGAGCGCATGGGTCGGTGAGGGTGTCGGGGTCGTGGAGGCCCCGCGCGGCACGCTGCTGCATCACTACCGGGCCGGCCGCGGGGGCGACATCACCTTCGTCAACCTCGTCGTCGCCACCACGCACAACAACGCGGTGCTCAACCGCACCGTGCGCTCCGTGGCCGAGGATCATCTCGTCGGTCACGGGGAGATCACCGAGGCGATGATGAACGCCGTTGAGGTCGGTATCCGCGCGTTCGATCCCTGCCTGAGTTGCGCGACGCACGCGTACGGCCAGATGCCCCTGATCGTCACGGTCCACGGGCCGGCCGGTGATGTCATCGACGAACGCGTCCGGTCGTGAACCTCGACGAGTTCGACGACGAGTCCTGCCTGATCTACGGCATCGGCAACGTGGGGCGGCAGGACGACGGCTTGGGCTGGGCGTTCGTCGATTGGCTTGAGGCGCAGGGCCTCTGCGCAAACGCCGAGCTGCACAGGGGGTACCAGCTTCTGCTCGAGGACGCCGACGTGATCAGCACCAGGCAGCGGGTGCTGTTCGTCGACGCCACCAAGGACGAGGCGGTCACCGCGTTCACCCTGGAGCGCGCGGTGCCGAAGATGGACGTCAGCTTCACGTCGCACGCCATCTCGATCCCCGCGGTCATGGCGATCTGTCTGCGGTGCTTCGACCGCCTACCGGAGGTGTACGTCCTCGCAGTCAGGGGTTTCGAGTTCGAGCTCGCAACGGGACTGACGCCAGCGGCGCAACGCAATCTCGATGCGGCGACGGCGCATGTCACGCGTGTGACCGTCGGCAGGAACACACCGTGACGCTGCGCGCCGTCAATCCGCGGCTCATCCGTGAGCTCGAACGGCCCGTCACCGTGCTCGGCCGAATCGGCGACATGGCGGTGTTCTTCGTCCGAGCTGTCGCGGGCGTTCCCTACGCCCTGCGGTGGTACCGGACGGACATCATGCGTCTCATCGGCGAGATCAGCATGGGTGTCGGAACACTGGCGATGATCGGCGGGACACTCGTCATCGTCGGGTTCCTGACGATCGCGACCGGTGGAACGCTCGCGGTACAGGGCTACAGCTCGCTGGGCAACATCGGCATCGAGGCGCTCACCGGCTTCCTGTCGGCGTTCATCAACGTGCGGATCGCCGCGCCGGTGATCGCCGGGATCGGACTGGCGGCGACCTTCGGGGCCGGCGTGACCGCCCAACTCGGCGCCATGCGGATCAACGAGGAGATCGACGCGCTCGAGTCGATGGCGATTCGCCCGATCTCGTTCCTGGTGAGCACCAGGCTCGTCGCCGGCATGGTGGCGATCACGCCGCTGTACTCCATCGCCGTCATGCTGTCGTTCGCCGCCAGCCGGTTCACCACCGTGGTGCTACTCGGGCAGTCGCCAGGTCTCTACGACCACTACTTCGGGACGTTCCTCAACCCGATCGACCTGTTGTGGTCGTTCGTCCAGGCCATCCTCATGGCGGCGGCGATTCTGTTGATACACACGTACTTCGGCTACTACACCTCCGGCGGCCCCGCCGGTGTCGGGGTGGCGACGGGTGATGCCGTGCGCACGTCCCTCGTCGTCGTGGTGTCGGTCACGTTGATCGTGTCGATGGTCATCTACGGCTCGGGTGGCAACTTCAACCTCGCGGGTTAGCCGGCGTCTCCCGTGCTGGGCTGACCGTTTCAGCTCACCACGGCCCGACGTTGGCGCCGTTCGCCCGGCGGAGCGCACTGACGTAGTCCCCGCGCTCGCGTGCGGTCTCGTCCGCATCGACGGGAACGGCGAGGAGCCCGCGAAAGTCGTCGATCGTGGTGTACCCCTTGTGCCGCATCCACCGGCACATCCCGTCGAGCATGACGGCAGCGTAGTCGGGACCGTGCCGCAGCAGAGCCGACGCGGTCATCACGACATCGGCGCCCGCGAGCAGGTACTTGATCAGCTCCTTTGCTCCCTCGACGCCCGTCGTCGCCGCCAGTGAGGCGTCGAGCCGTCCGTGCAGCAGCGCGATCCACGTCATCGGAAGGCGCGACTCGTCCGATCTCGACAGCGACGTCCCCGGCACCACGGCGAGTGCCTCGGGGTCGATGTCGGGCTGCAGGAACCTGTTGAACAGCACCAGTCCGTCGGCGCCCGCCAGGTCGAGACGCCGAGCCATTTCCGCGGTCGCACTGAAGTACGGGCTGAGCTTCACAGCGACCGGCACGGTGACCGCATTCTTGACGCCCGCGACGATGTCGAGGTGACGCTGTTCGACGTCGCGACCCGAGACGTGCGGATCACCCGGAAGGTAGTAGACGTTCAATTCGATTGCGGCGGCGCCCGAATCCTGCATCGAGCGGGCGTACCCCGCCCAGCTTCCGGGTGAGCTTCCGTTGATGCTGCCGATCACGGGAACGTCAACGTCCGCCGCCGCGCGTTCGAGCAGGGTCAGGTACCGGTGCGGGCCGTGGTCGGCGCCTGCGGACTGCGGGAAGTAGGACAGCGATTCGCCGAAGCTCTCCGAGCCGGCCAGGGCCAGTCGGGCATCCCGCTCGGCCTCGGCTCGCAGCTGTTCCTCGAAGAGCGAGTAGAGCACCACCGCGCCGACGCCGGCATCGGCCAGGAGCCGGACACCGTCGACGGTCTTCGACAGCGGTGAGGCCGACGCGACCAGTGGGTTGCGCAGGCTCAGACCCAGATAGCGTGTGGACAGTTCCATCAGTTCTCCCTCCGAGCGTCGGGTTGGAAGTGTCCGGGGCCGCGGGAGGCCATCTCCTCGTAAACATTCCAGCGCTGCGCGATCGCCTGCTCGGCCGTTCCCAGCAGCCGTTCGTACTCGACCGGATCGGAGTTGGCCAGCGAGCGGTACCGCAATTCCCGCTTGCGGTAGTCATCGAGCGGAATACGGGGTCGGTGCGAATCGAGCAGAAACGGGTTCTCACCGGCGGCCCGCAGCACCGGGTCATAGCGCAGCAGCGGCCAGTGACCGCTGGCAACGGCGCGGTACTGCTGATCCATGCCGAGGCGCATGTCGATGCCGTGTGCGATGCACTGGCTGTAGGCGATGATCAGCGACGGCCCGTCGTAGGCCTCCGCCTCGCGGAAGGCCTGCAGGGTCTGCTGCGGGTCGGCGCCCATCGCCACCTTCGCGACGTAGACACTTCCGTAGGCGATGGCCTGCAGCGCAAGATCTTTCAAAGGCACCGTTTTGCCCGCGGAAGCGAACTTGGCAATCGCACCCAGCGGCGTGGCCTTCGACATCTGGCCACCGGTGTTGGAGTACACCTCGGTGTCGAGCACCAGCACGTTGACGTTGCGGCCACTGGCCAGGACGTGGTCGAGTCCGCCGGAGCCGATGTCGTAGGCCCAGCCGTCACCGCCGACGATCCACACGCTGCGCCGGACCAGGTGATCGACAACGCTGAGCAGGTCGGCGGTGATCGTGGGATCGAGGCCTTCGAGCCGGTGGGTGAGCTCCGCCACTCGCTGGCGCTGCGCCGCCAGCTCGGACTCGCGCAGCTGCGGCGCACCCAGGATCGCGTCGACCAGATCCGCGCCGAGTTCGTCCCGTAACTCGGCGAGGCGTCGTCGGGCGAGTTCAACGAGTCCGTCAGTGGCCAACCGCATTCCGAGGCCGAACTCGGCGTTGTCCTCGAACAGCGAGTTCGACCACGCGGGACCCCGCCCGTCGGCGTCGGTGGTCCACGGCGTGGTGGGCAGGCTGCCGCCGTAGATGGACGAGCAGCCGGTCGCGTTCGCCACCATCAGCCGGTCGCCGAACAGCTGCGAGAGCAGTTTGAGGTACGGCGTCTCGCCGCACCCCGCGCAGGCGCCGGAGAACTCGAAAAGCGGTTCCAGAAACTGAGTTCCGCGCACGGTGCCGAAGTCGACCTTCGACCGGTCGGTGAGCGGCAGGGCCTCGAAGAAGCCGATGTTCTCTCGCTCGGCGACGACGCGAGGTTCAGCGGGCGCCAGATTGATCGCCTTGACGACGTCCGCTCCTGGCACGACCACCGGGCACGCCTCGACACACAGCCCGCATCCGGTGCAGTCCTCGACGTAGACCTGTAGCGAGAATCGCGCGTTCGGCAGGCCGACGGCGTTCAGCGGTGCGGAGTCGAATCCGGCAGGCGCGCCGGTGAGTGCGGACTCGTCGTAGAACTTGGAGCGAATGACGCTGTGCGGACAGACGAAGGCGCAGTTGCCGCATTGGATGCAGCTGTCCGGATCCCACACCGCGACGAGCTCGGAGATGTTGCGCTTCTCGTAGGCGGTTGTACCGCTCGGATACGTGCCGTCGACCGGTAGTGCGCTCACCGGCAGGAGATTTCCGCGTCCTGCCATCATCTCCGCCGTGACGGTGCGCACGAACTCCGGAGCGGACTCCGGGACGGTCGGCACCGGCTCGCGAACCGAGGTGATCGATGCGGGCACATCGATCCGGTGAATCCCGGCGATGGCGCCGTCGACGGCGGCCATCTCCTTCGCCAGCACCTCGGCACCGCGTTTGCCGTAGGTCTTCGTGATCGATTCCTTGATCCGCGCGATCGCACGGTCGCGCGGCAGCACCTCGGAGATCGCGAAGAAGCAGGTCTGCAGCACGATGTTGATGCGACCGGCCAACCCGGCCTCGCGCGCGATCCGGTCGGCGTCGACGGTGTACAGCGTGATCTTCTTGTCGAGCACCTGTTCCTGGACGCGTCGGGGCAGCGCGTCCCAGACCCTTTCGGCCCTCAGCCGACAGTTCAGCAGCAGAGTCGCACCCGGGGCCGCCCGATCGAGCACGTCGATCTTCTCGAGGAACCGGAACTGGTGGCAGCCGATGAAATCCGCATTACCGACGAGGTAGGGAGCGTGGATGGCCGCAGGTCCGAACCGCAGGTGCGACTCGGTCTGCGACCCCGACTTCTTCGAGTCGTAGACGAAGTACCCCTGGGCGTGCAGGCCCTCTTCCGACCCGAGGATCTTGATCGTGTTCTTGTTCGCGCCGACGGTACCGTCCGATCCCAGTCCGAAGAAGATCGCTCGGACGGTGTCGGGAGACTCGATGTCGAAGCTCGGGTCGTAGCCGACGCTGGTGTGTGACACGTCGTCGTCGATGCCGATGGTGAAGCGGCGCTTGGGTTCAGGCTGGGCCAATTCGGCGAACACACCGGCCGCCATGGCTGGTGTGAACTCCTTCGAGGACAGCCCGTAGCGGCCGCCGCTGACCCGCGGCATGACCGGCCGCGCACCGTCGGCGCACTCCTCGGCAAGGGCCGCGACGACGTCCAGATACAGCGGCTCGCCGAACGAGCCGGGCTCCTTGGTGCGATCGAGAACGCCGACGGTGCGCGCCGTCGCGGGCAGGGCGGCCAGCACCGCGGCAGTGGGGAACGGCCGGTACAGCCGCAGGTGCACGACGCCGACCCGCTGGCCCCGCTCGACGAGGGCGGCGACGGTCCCCTTCACCGTCTCGGCACCCGAACCCATCAGCACCACAACACGTTCGGCCTCCGGATGACCGGTGTACTCCGCGATGTGCATGGTCCGGCCGGTGCGGGCGCCGAGCCGGCCCATCAGGTCCTCGACCACCTCGGGCACCCGTGCGTAGAACGGGTTGACGGTTTCCCTGGCCTGGAAGTAGACGTCCGGATTCTGCGCGGTGCCCCGAATGAACGGATGCTGCGGGCTCAGTGCCCGTCTACGGTGCGCCCGGATCAGTTCCTCGGGCACCAGCGCCCGCAGATCGTCGTCGGACAGTGTCTCGATCGTGTTGATCTCGTGCGAAGTCCGGAATCCGTCGAAGAAGTGCACGAACGGGATTCGCGTCGCGAGGGTCGCCGCCTGCGCCACCAGCGCGAGGTCGTGGGCCTCCTGTACGGACGCGGATCCGAGCAGTGCGAAGCCCGTCTGCCGCACCGCCATCACGTCCGAGTGATCGCCGAAGATCGACAGGCCCTGTGCGGCGATCGATCTCGCGGCGACGTTGATGACGGCCGAGGTCAGCTCGCCGGCGATCTTGTACATGTTCGGGATCATCAGCAGCAGACCCTGTGACGAGGTGAACGTCGTGGTCAGTGCGCCGCTCTGCAGTGCTCCGTGCAGCGCGCCCGCCGCGCCGCCCTCGCTCTGCATCTCGACGACGGTAGGGACGGTGCCCCAGACGTTGGGCCTTCGGGCGGCCGACCACTCGTCGGCGAGTTCGGCCATCGGCGACGACGGGGTGATGGGGTAGATGCAGCACACTTCGTTGAGTCGGTAGGCCACCGAGACCGCGGCCTCGTTGCCGTCCATCGTGGCGCGGGTCATGTCGGCTCCGGGAACATCTCGATCGCGTGGACGGGGCATTGGTCGGCGCACGCGGCGCATCCGGTGCAGGCGTCGTAGTCGAACTCGTACCGGCGCCCGATGCCCAGCTTGATCACGGCGTTCTCGGGACACGCACCCAGGCAGCCGTCGCACTCGAAGCAGTTGCCGCAGGACAGGCACCGGCCCGCCTCGAACGTCGCCTCGGTTCCCGTCAAGCCGCCGACGACCTCCGCGAAGTTCTCGGTGCGCGTCTGTGGTGGGAGCTCGGGCTGACGCCGCCGTGCGGCGTCACCGAAGTACCACGGGTGCAGCGCATCGAACGTCGCCGTGGGGTGTTTCGGCGACGCGACGCTCGGTACCGAGCGCAGCCACGCGTCGATGTGCCCGGCCGCTTTCCTACCGTGTCCGACGCCGACGGTGACGGTGCGTTCGCCGGGCACCATGTCGCCGCCGGCGAACACCCCCGGACAGCCGGTCATGAGCGTTTCCGAGACGCGCACACTGCCGTCGGTGTCGAACTCCACGCCCGGCAGCGTCCGCATGAAGGCGGACTCGGTCTCCTGGCCGAGCGCCATGATCAGGGTGTCGGCGGCCAGCGTCTCGAAGCGGCCCGTCGGTCGTGGAAAGCCCGACTCGTCGAGTTCCATCACCTCGACCCGCAGTTCGGGTCCGTCGAACGCGGTGACGGTGCGCAGCCAGTTGACCCGGACGCCCTCGCGCTCGGCGTCCTCGGCTTCCTCCCGGTGCGCGGGCATCTGCTCGCGGGTGCGGCGGTAGACGATGACCGCGTCCTCGGCGCCCAGGCGGCGGGCCACCCTGGCGGCGTCCATCGCGGTGTTCCCACCGCCGTACACGGCGACGTGCCGCCCGATCGCCGGTCGGGCGCCGTCGGCGACGTCGTGCAGGAACGACACCGCGTCGACCATCCTGCCCGCGTCGCCCGACGGGATGTCGACGCGTTTGGCCAGATGCGCACCGACCGCGACGAATACGGCGTCGAAGCCACCGGCGTCGCGCTCGGCGGCGAGATCCTCGATCCGGTGATCGCACGTGAACGTCACCCCCATGGCCGCGATCCGATCGACCTCGGCGTCGAGGACGTCACGGGGGAGTCGGTAGCTCGGGATGCCGTACCGCATCATGCCGCCGGGATTCGAGCCGGCATCGCGGACCTCCACCCGGTGGCCGCGGCACGCCAGGTGGTAGGCGGCGGACAGCCCGCTCGGACCGGCGCCGATCACGAGTACCCGCTTGCCCGTCGGGGCGGGCGGGGGATCGAACGTCCAACCGCTGGCGGTGGCGAGGTCGCCGAGGAATCGCTCCACCGAGTGGATGGCGACAGAACTGTCGAGTTGGTTTCGGTTGCAGACGGTTTCGCACGGGTGGTAACACACTCGGCCGTGGATGGCGGCGAACGGGTTGTCCGCGACGAGTTGTCGCCACGCGGCCTCGTGGCGGCCCGCCGTGGCGTGGGCCAGCCACGCCTGGATGTTCTCTCCCGCCGGACATCCGGCGTTGCACGGTGGTAGCAGGTCGACGTACACCGGCCGTTGCTCGCGCACCGGGCCCGCTCGGGGATGTCCGTGGGCCAGGTCCGCGAGTGGCGTGACGTCACCGGGGTCGGCCATCGGTCAGCCCGGGAATCGGACGGTGGTACCGGGCATCAACTGGACGACACGGCCGCGGCACTCGACTTCGATGCCAGCGGATTCGCGCGGATCCACGCTGATGATGACGCCCTTGCCGCTGATCCGCAGGTGCAGGTGCAACCCGCGGTAGTGGATCGGGATCGCCAGCACTCCAAGGGATTCCGGCCAGTGCGGGGAGAGGATGATGCGGTTCTGCCTGGTTTCCAGTCCGGTGAAGCACCGTTGCATGAGGTCGACGGTGCCCGCCATCGCGGCCAGGTGAATACCCTCCGACGTGGTACCGCCCTGGATGTCGGAGACGTCGGACTTCAGTGCCTGCTGGAAGAATTCGACCGCGTGGTCGCGGTTGGCCCTGGCTAGCACCCAGGTGTGGACGACGCCGCTGAGCGTCGATCCGTGCGACGTGCGGGCCAGGTAGTAGTCGACCATCTCCGGCACCCGGGCGGGATCGAAGCGGTAGCCGAGCCGCTCGAGGAGTTCGTGCAGTTCGTCGACCGACAGGAGGTACAGCAGCATGAGCGCATCGGCCTGCTTCGACGCCTTGTACCGGTTGACGTCGTCCTGCTCCGCCTCGAGGATGCGGTCCAGCCGTTGGATGTTGCCGTACTGTCGGCGAAGCCGATCCCAATCCAGCTCCGCCAGTTCACCGTAACCCTCGAACTGACTGATCACACCGTCGTGGAAGGGTACGTACATCCGTCGGCTGACGTCCTCCCAGTGCGCGATCTCGGCGGCGGTGAGTCCGATCGCCTCTCCCAGGTCGAGCCGATTCGGGAGCGGCAGCAGGTTCAACGCGTCGATGGCGCGCATGATCACCCAGACGGCCATCACGTTGGTGTAGGCGTTGTTGTCGATTCCGTCGTAGGGCGCGTCGGGGTAGCCGGAGTGGAACTCGTCGGGCCCGATGACACCCCGGATGACGAAGCGCTCCTGTGCGTCGTCGTAGGTGGCCAGGCTGACGAAGAAGCGGGCTATCTCGGCCAGCATCTCGGCGCCGTAGTCGATCAGGTACGCCAGGTCGGCGGTGACCTGGTAGAACTTCCACGCGTTGTAGGCCACGGCGATGCCGATGTGATGTGCGCGCGCACTGGCGTCGGGATTCCAGTGCCCGCTGCGCGGATTGAGGTGCAGTCGTTGGCTTTCCTCCCGGCCGTCGCTGCCGGACTGCCAGGGGTACATGGCTCCGGTGTGCCCCGCCGCGCGGGCCGCGTGGCGCGCCTCGTCCAGGCGCCGGTAGCGGTATTGGAGCAGCGACCGGGTGATCATCGGCAGCCGCAGGTTGAGCACCGGGAAGATGAACAGTTCGTCCCAGAAGATGTGACCGCGGTACGCCTCGCCGTGCAGTCCGCGCGCAGGTACCCCGGCGTCCACATCGGCGGTGTTCGGCGACACCGTCTGCAGCAGGTGCAGGAGGTGCAGTCGCAGGATCCGCAATTCGTCGCCGTAGTCGTCGAATTCGATGGACAGCCGCTCCCAGAGGTGGGTCCACGCGGTCAGATGACCCGTGAGCACCTCGTCGAATCGGCCGAGTCGGGTCACCCACCGTTCGGCTTCGGAGCGGGGTTCGCATAGTGCGACGTCCCGTCCCGTGTAGACGGTCACCATCTTCTCGACGGTGATCGTGTCACCCCTGGACAGTCGCACGGTGATGTCGTGACCGATCTCGGCGTCGCTGTCGAACAGACGGAACACGGCGGGGACCGCCAAGCCGTCGCGCCACACCGTGTTCCGTGCGGCCATCGCCACGGGGACGCGGGACTGGGTGGTCTGCATCGTCAGCGACACCGCGTCGTCGCCGAGTGCGCGCTTCTCGGCCGGCCCGAGATGCTGACTCGCCAGGTCCCGGTAGCGCTCGACGAGCGAGTTCGTCACATTGCCGTCCAGCGTGGAGCGGAACTCGATGGCGCCGGACCAGTTCTCGGCGACGATCGTCGTCTGCAGGGCACCGACGTGGGGTAGGTGCATGGCGACGAAGCGTCTCTGGGTCAGCGCGCTGGTACGGCCCTCGTCGTCGGTGAACCGCACCTCGCGCGTCAGCACCGCGTCGCGAAGGTCGAGGGTCTGCCGGTACGTCAGCACCGTGACGTCGTCGATGTCGAACCAGCGACCCCCGTCGATCCGGAATGTCAGCGCCAGCCAGTTGGGCAGATTGACGAGACTCTCGTTGTCGATCTCGGTGCCCGACACGTCGTCGGTCAGGCGGTTGAACACCCCGGCGGCGTAGGTTCCGGGGTAGTGCACCTGCCCCGCCTTGGACTCGGGTGCGGCACCCCTGGTGGCGAAGTAGCCGTTTCCCATGGTGCACAACGCCTCACGAAGCTTCTCGCTGTGCGGGTCGTACCCCTCGAACACGTAGTCCCACGACTCGCTGGATACCCGGTCCTTGTAGGACAGCCACCGGGAGCCGCGCTCCACGAACTCGCGGACCTGGTCGGGGCTGCGAAGGGAGAAGCGCGCGGCGGTCTTCCGGTCGCCGTCCTCGTCGTGTGCGACGACGATCCCGATGCCGTCGAACCGGACCGCGTCGAAGGCGTCCTCGTCGGTCAGGTCGTCGCCGATGTAGATGGGCATGAGCGAAGCGGACGCGTCGATGCGGTCGCGGATCCAGGCCAGCGTGGTGCCCTTGTCCCAGTCGATGTCGGGCCGCAACTCCACCAGCTTGCGTCCACCGGTCAGCCGGAGGCCGTCGCGGGCGCCCACCCGATGCGTCGCCGCGACGACCTCGCCGACCCGTTCGGGCTCGACGTCGCGGTAGTGCACTGCGACGGCGAATCGCTTGTGCTCGACCCGCACTCCGGCGATTCCGGCCAATCCGTCCCCCAACTCGGCGGCGGCGCGTTCGAGCACGGGGATGAACTCCGCGGCGACCTCGTTCTGGTGCCGGGTACCGTCCGGCCCGGTCAACTCGAAGCCGTGGCTGCCCGCATACCAGAGGCCGGGGATGCCCACCCGCGTGGTGACGTCGTCGAGGTCACGACCGCTCAGGATCGCCACCGGGCAGACGTCGGCGACGAGCTTGAGCGCCTCGGCCGCTCCGTCGACCAGCCTGGCGGCGGCGGGATCCGAGACGATGGGTGAGAGCGTTCCGTCGTAGTCCAGGAACAGCATCGACTCGCGAGCGCTGGTGACGCCGATCAACTGCCCGTAGGAGTCGATAGCGTTCGGCAGCTCCGACACGCGGGTGTCGCCCGTGCGCACGGTCACCTCGGCCAGATCGGTCAGCACGACGTCGGCGCCGTAGCGGACCAGGTCGTCGGCCGATCCGGCGCCGTCGATGCCGACGACGAGAGCGAACCCCCCGTCGCGGCCCGCCGCCACGCCGGCGGGGGAGTTCTCGATGATCACGCAGCGCTGCGGTCGCACGCCGAGCCGCGCAGTGGCGTCCAGAAGCACTGCGGGATTGGGCTTCTCGGCGGTTCCGCGGTGCCCTGCGGGGCCGTCGATGCAGACGCCGAACAGGTCGTCGACTCCCGCGGCCTCCAAGGCCCGCTGACACTGCGGGCTCGACGAGTACGCCGCGGCGGCAACCCCGATGTCCGTCAGCTTCTTGGCCAGGTCGACGGTCGCGATGAACATCGGGACATCGGTGGTCAGCGCGCCGTCCAGATCGAAGAGCACCGCGTCGTGATACCGCGGGTCGATGGTTACCGGAAGCTTCACGACACCGGCGACGGCACCAGCTGGTGCTCGAGTTCGAGGATCTGGCGGGTGGTCTTCACCACGGTGTCCGGATTCAGGCTCATCGACTCGATGCCGATCCGAACCAGGAACTCCGCCATGTCCGGGTAGTCCGACGGCGCCTGACCACATAGGCCGGAGTGAATCCCGTTGCGGCGGCAGCCGTCCACGGCCAACCGGATCATCTCCTTCACTCCGTCGTCGCGTTCGTCGTAGTCGAAGGCAACGATCTCGCTGTCCCTGTCGACTCCCAGCGTCAGCTGAGTGAGGTCGTTGGAGCCGATGGAGAAGCCGTCGAACCGCTTGGCGAATTCATCGATCAGGATGACGTTGTTCGGGATCTCGCACATCGCGTACACCCTGAGCCCGTTCTCACCTCGTGTCAGCCCGAGTTCGGCCATCGTCTTGAGGACGAGGTCGGCCTCTGCCACGCGACGCACGAAAGGCAGCATCAGGATCACGTTGGTGAGACCCATCTGCTCGCGCACCCGCCGCATGGCGAGGCACTCCAGCGCGAACCCCTCGGCGTAGGCCGGATGCGCGTAGCGCGACGCGCCGCGGAAGCCGATCATCGGGTTGCTCTCGGTGGGTTCGAACCCCGCTCCGCCGAGCAGGCTGGCGTACTCGTTCGATTTGAAGTCCGACATCCGAACCACCACCGGCTTGGGCCAGAACGCCGCGGCGATGGTACCGATTCCCTCCGAGAGCCGTTCGGTGAAGAACGCGCTGCCATCGGCATAGCCCCTTGTCAGGTCGTCGATGGTGTGACGCGCTACGGGATCGTCGACCTTCTCCGGGTGCAGCAGGGCGAGCGGGTGGACCTTGATGTACTCGCTGATGATGAACTCCATCCGGGCGAGGCCGACACCGTCGTTCGGCAGGAACGACGTCTTGAACGCGAGGTCGGGGTTGCCGAGGTTGAGCATGATCTGCGTTCTGGGGCGTGGCATGTCACCGACCTCGGTGCGGTCGACGTGGTAGCCCACCGCGCCGGCGTACACGCGGCCCGAGTCGCCCTCAGCGCACGACACGGTCACGACGGTGCCGTCGGGCACGCTGGTCGTGGCGTCGCCGGTGCCCACCACGGCGGGGATGCCGAGCTCGCGCGCGATGATGGAGGCGTGGCAGGTGCGGCCGCCGCGATTGGTGACGATGGCCGCGGCCGTCTTCATCACCGGTTCCCAGTCGGGGGTGGTGGTGTCGGCCACCAGTACCTGACCCGGCTTGAATTCGGCCAGCTGCGTGAGGTTCTCGATGCGCTTCACCTCGCCGGTGGCGATGCGCTCACCGACCGAGCGGCCCTCGGTGAGCACCTCACCGCGCCCCTCCATCACGTAGGTCTCCAGTGCGGTGGCGCTGTGTTGGGAGGCGACGGTCTCGGGCCTGGCCTGGACGATGTAGAGCTTGCCGTCGACGCCGTCCTTGGCCCACTCCATGTCCATCGGCCTGCCGTAATGGTCTTCGATGGCACACGCGTAGCCGGCGAGTTCCAGCACGTCGTCGTCGCTGAGGCAGAAGCGCGCACGGTCGGCCTTGGGCGTCGGCACGTTCCGGGTCGTGTTCTTGGTCTCGCCGTCGACCAGGATCATCTTCACCGCCTTATCGCCGAGCAGGCGTCGCAGCACGGCGCGGTGGCCCATCCGGTAGGTCGGCTTGTGCACGTAGTACTCGTCGGGGTCGACCGCGCCCTGCACGACGTTCTCGCCCAGGCCGTAGGCGCCGGTGACGAAAACGGCGTCGCGGAAGCCCGATTCGGTGTCCAGGGAGAACATCACGCCCGAGGAGGCGATGTCGGAGCGCACCATCTTCATCACCCCGATCGACAGCGAGACCTTGAAGTGGTCGAATCCCTGGTCGATGCGGTAGTGGATCGCCCGGTCGGTGAAGAGGCTCGCGAAACAGCGACGGCAGGTGTCGAGCAGGCTCTCGTCACCCTTGATGTTGAGGTACGAGTCCTGCTGGCCCGCGAAGCTGGCCGTCGGCAGGTCCTCGGCGGTCGCCGAGCTGCGCACCGCGAGACTCACGTCCTCACCGTATTCGCGCTGCAGCGCGCGGTAGCCCGCCAGGATCTGGGCGGCCAGCTCATCGGGAAGGCCGGCACCGTAGACGATCTCCCTGGCGCGCTTGGCCTTTCGGGCGAGCGCCGTGACGTCGTCGGGGTCGAGGCCGTCGAGTTCGGCGTGCAGTCGGTCCCAGGCTCCCGCCTCGTCAAGCATGTGGCGGTACGCCGCTGCGGTGATGGCGAATCCGTTCGGGACGCGTACTCCCTGCGCGGACAGCTTCTGGACCATCTCACCCAGCGAGGCGTTCTTTCCGCCGACCAGCGGCACGTCCTCGATTCCCATGTCCTCGAAGAAACGGACGTACTCAGACCCACCCATGACGTGTCCTCTCGCAGCGCGGCGCTCGTGTCGCGCACGACCCCAACGTCGCACAGCGGTCGGTGGGCCGAAAGGGCCGATGGTCACTCGAACCCCGACTCGCGAACTAGTGACCAACGGCCCGTTACGAGGCACGCGTCGGGCCGTAACGTCAGTCGCGTGTGGGTGCTTCGCGCTCCGTGGACTGTGACGAACGGAGGTTGAGGACGGCATGACCATGGCGCTCGGTGCTGTGCCCGCGCAACCGGGCACGGCCGGCAACCCGGAATCACTCACCCCGCAGAGGGTGGCGGCGGCGTCGATCGACGACGTGCTGGGGTGGGTGGGAAGTTCGAGAGTCGGCCTGTCCGGCGCAGAGGCCGCTGCACGTCTGACACGCCACGGACCGAATGCCGTTCGGACTCATCAAGTGAGTGCTCTCGCTGTGCTCCGGCGTCAACTGCGCAGCGCACTTCTCCTGTTACTGGCAGCCACTGCGGCGTTGTCGTTCTTTCTCGGCGACCAAACCCAGGCCATCGTCATCGCGGTGATCCTGCTAGCCAGCGTAGGGCTCGGCTTCGTGAACGAGTACCGCGCGGAACGTGCCGCTGCGGCGCTGCATTCCAGCATTCGGCACACCGCCGCGGTACGCCGCGACGGTCGTGTCACCGAGGTCGACGTCACCGCACTCGTACCCGGTGACGTCGTACGGCTCAGTCTGGGTGAGGTGGTCCCGGCCGACCTGCGCCTGATGGAGGTCTCCGGGTTGGAGTGCAACGAGAGCATTCTGACCGGAGAGTCGAGTGCCGCCGAAAAGCAGTGCGCGCCAGTTGATTCAGCCAGTGGAGTGGCGGATTCGACCGACCTGGCTTTCATGGGCAGCATCGTGAGCGCGGGTTCGGGGAGTGGGGTCGTCTTCGCGACCGGGCCGGACGCAGCGTTCGGCCGTATCGCCGCCGGACTCGGCGAACGCCAACCCGAGACGACGTTTCAGGCGGGCTTGCGGAGGTTCTCCTACTTGTTGCTGTGGGTCGCGCTCACGTTGACGGCGGTCATCCTGGTCACCAATCTGCTTCTGCAGCGGCCGATCATCGAGTCGGTGCTGTTCGCCTTGGCGATCGCGGTCGGAATCACTCCGCAGCTGCTGCCCGCGGTGGTCAGCACCAGTCTGGCCACGGGTGCGCACCGGCTCGTCAAGCTCAAGGTCCTGGTCAAGAGGCTGGTGTGCATCGAGGATCTCGGCGACATCGACCTGCTGTTCACCGACAAGACGGGCACGTTGACCGACGGTCACATCACCCTGATCGACGCGGTCGACGTGGCGGGGCAGGCATCCGACGGGGTACTCGGATGGGGTCTGCTGGCCACGGTCGACCCCACCGGCAATGCCCTGGATTGCGCGCTGTGGGAGGCGCCGCGCGCTCGTCACACGCCCGGCGAGGATCTCGAACTCGTCGCATCGCTGCCGTTCGACCACGCGCGCCGCGCCGTGTCGGTACTCGTCGGCAGCGGTGATCGACGGGTCCTCGTGGTCAAGGGCGCCCCGGAGCAGGTGATCTCCCGGTGCGTCGCGGTGCCGGTATCGGCGGCACCCACGTTGGCGGCGCTGTTCGCCGAGGGCCGACGCGTGGTGGCAGTCGCCACCAAGCCCGCCGCCGACCTGTCGTCGATCACCCCGGCCGACGAGAGTGATCTGACGCTGACGGGCTTCCTCGTCTTCGCCGACGAGCCGAAGGTCGCCGCTCGGGACTCGCTGGCGTCGCTCGCAGCCCTGGGTATCGAGGTGAAGGTCGCCACCGGCGACAACCCGCTGGTCGCCGAAAAGGTCTGTGCCGAAATGGGGTTGATGAGCAAGGGCACCGCCACCGGCGCCGAGTTGGAGTTGCTGGACGACGCGGAATTCGACGAGAGAACACAGAACTGCACCATTTTCGCGCGGATCTCACCGGAGCAGAAGGCGCGGCTGATCACGTCGGCCCGACGGCAGGCGCGTTCGGTCGGCTTCCTCGGTGACGGCGTCAACGACGCGCTCGCACTTCACGCCGCCGACGTCGGCATTTCGGTGGACACGGCGACCGATGTCGCCAAGGACGCGGCCGACGTGGTGCTGATGGAGAAGGACCTCGAGGTCCTGGCCACCGGCGTGGCGGAAGGCCGCCGAATCTTCGCCAACACGGTCAAGTACGTGTTGATGGGCACGTCAAGCAATTTCGGCAACATGTTCAGCGCAGCGGCGGCCTCGGCGGTGTTGACCTTCCTCCCGATGCTGCCCGGCCAGATCCTGCTCAACAACCTGCTCTACGACAGCTCTCAACTCGCCATTCCGACCGACCACGTCGACGCGGAGCAGTTGCACGCGCCCGCGCATTGGAACATCGGATTCATCCGGCGGTTCATGCTCACGTTCGGCCCGATCAGTTCCCTGTTCGACTTCCTCACGTTCGGTCTCATGCTCGGCGTGCTGAACGCGGCGCCGGCGGAGTTTCGCACCGGCTGGTTCGTCGAATCCCTTGCCACGCAGACGTTGATCATCTTCGCGATCCGGACCAGGCGAATCCCGTTCTACCGCAGTAGACCGTCGGCGGTGTTGACGATCTCCACGATCGCGGTCATCGGTGTCGGCGTCGCGCTGACGCTGTCGCCATTCGCCGGGGCCCTCGGATTCACGCCGCTGCCGTGGCTGTTCTTCACAGCGCTGGCTTTGATGGCCGTTGCCTACCTGGTGCTCGTCGAGGTGACGAAGAAGGTGTTCTACGAGGATCCCATTCACCTGCACGGGGCACCGCACCGTACTCGCGGACGCGACCATCGGATTCATCGTCGGGCAGCACGATTCAGTCATGCCGGGTGACCTCGTGCCCTATCGCGTGCCGCCGGGTTCGGTCAGAGTCGGGCCACGCCGTCTACGGCACCTGACCATCGCACTCACAGGGAGATTCACATAATGACGATCAGAGTCGGCGTCAACGGCTTCGGCCGGGTGGGCCGCAACTTCTTCCGCGCCGTCGACGTGCAACGCGCCGCCGGTGATACCGACGTGGAGATCGTGGCGGTCAACGACCTCACGAACATCGGAACGCTGGCCCATCTGCTCAAGTACGACTCCGTCCTCGGACGGCTACCGCGGCCGGTCTCGGTGGACGACGACCACCTGCTGGTGGGCGAGCAGCGGATCAAAGTCTGGTCGGTCGCCGACGGTCCCGCGGCCGTGCCGTGGGGGGACCTCGGCGTCGACGTCGTGATCGAGTCCACCGGGCGCTACACCGCGGCCGAGCAGGCTCGCGGTCACCTGCACGGCGGTGCGAAGAAGGTGGTGGTGTCCGCCACCTCCAAGGGCGCCGACCTCACGATCGTCATGGGGGTGAACCACCGCGACTACGACGGAAGTCAGACCGTGGTCTCGAACGCGTCCTGCACCACGAACCGCCTTGCGCCGATGGCCAAGGTGCTCGACGAGGCCTTCGGCATCGAACGCGGCCTGATGACGACGATCCACGCCTACACGCCGGATCAGAACCTGCAGGACGGGCCGCACCGGGACCTCCGCCGCGCCCGCGCCGCAGCCCTCAACGTCGTGCCCACCTCCACCGGTGCCGCGCGGGCGATCAGCCTGGTGTTGCCTCAACTCGAGGGCCGTCTCGACGGATACGCGCTTCGGGTGCCGGTGCCCACCGGTTCGGCGACCGACCTGACGGTCACGGTTCGCGAAGCGGCGACGGTCGAGGCCGTCAACGCCGCCTTCGCGACGGCGGCCGCGGGCGAACTCGGCCGGTACCTCACCTACACCGAGGACCTGATCGTCTCCTCCGACATCGTGACCGATCCGTCGTCGTGCATCTTCGACGCCGGGCTCACCAAGGTCACCGGCGACCTGGTGAAGGTCGTCGGGTGGTACGACAACGAATGGGGCTACTCGCACCGCCTCGTCGACCTCACCGGCCTTGTCGCTTCGACGCTGTGATGACCTTCGTCCCTATTGGCGCGGCGGCGATGCCACGACGATGAGGCGGGATCGCCTGATCGGAGGAACCGATATGAAACCCGTGGCCCAGTGGGATTCGCTGAACTGGGACGATTTGTCGTGGGAGTTCCTCAGATCGGAATTCGCCGGTGGTGGATACGCGTACTGCGCCCTCGAACGTCGGCTAGACAGCTATCTCCGGCACCACGGTCTGCACCAGATCGTCAATGACGGAACCGCCTACGGCAGGCTCCTCAAATGCGTCATCGCCAACATCGGCGTCGCCCGTCGTCGCGGCGTCATCGGGGAGAGGGCAACGGCAGCCTTTGCCGACCGCCAGACGTCTCGAACCGGTGACACCGTCGACGACCGCGTGCTGCGGGACGGGGTGGAGCTGGCGTGTCGCGCGCCCTCACTGCACAACAGCCAGCCGTGGCGCTGGGTCGTCGACCGCGGGACCCTGCACCTTTTCGCCGACCGCGCACGGCTACTGCCCGGTGCCGACAGCGCAGGCCGGGACCTGCTGCTGAGTTGCGGCGCAGCACTGGATCACCTGCGGGTGGCGATGGCCGCTTCCGGCTGGGAGACGATCGTCGGGCGCCTTCCGGATCCGCAGGAGCCGGATCATCTGGCCGCGATGACCTTCCGCCGGTCGGAGACGGTGACCGACGCGCAGCGGCGACGTGCCGATGCGATCCTGCGACGCCGCACCGATCGGTCGCCGTACGAGGTACCCGCCAACTGGCCGGAGCTCGAACCGAGGCTGCTCTCGTCGGTCGTCTCGCACGACGTGCTCGCCGATGTCGTGCAGGATTCGGAACGTCCCACGCTCGCGTTGGCATCCCGGCTTACCGAGACGCTGCGCGAGTACGACGAGGTCTACCAAGCCGAATTGGAGTGGTACACATCGCCTTACGCTGTCGGCGAGGGCATTCCGCCGACGGCGCTACCCGCCGGGTCCGAGGCCCGCCACACCGACGTGACGAGATTCTTCCCGTCGGGCGCACGCGACGACCAGCACCACGGCATCGGCGATGATCGATCGAAGATCCTGGTGCTGTCCACCCACGACGGTACGGATCGCATCGACGTGTTGCGTTGTGGCGAAGCACTGTCAGGCGTCCTGCTGGAGGGCACCCTCGCGGGACTCGCGAGCTGCACCTTGACGCACCTGACCGAGTCGACGTTGCACCGTGACGTCATCCGCTCGGTGACCCGCGCCGGCGGATCCCCGCAGGTGCTGATCCGTTTCGGTTCGGCGGCAACCGTTACCGAGCCGCAGCCCATGACACCGCGACGGCCGCTGGCCGACGTGTTGAGGGGAGTCCCCACATGACGCAGTTCATGAGCAACAGCGATGCCTTCACCTGGGCGATGGAGAGCGACCCCCGATTGCGTTCGACAGTCGTCACCGTCGTCGTGCTCGCCCGGTCGCCGGACTGGGACGAGGTGCGTGATCGCTTCCACGCCATCGCGCGCGCGGTGCCGATGCTGCGACAGAGAGTCGTGCCCTCTCCGCCACCGGCACCGCCCAGATGGGAGGAGGCCCCGGACTTCGACCTCGACTTCCACATGCGCAGAGTCACCGCGGCCGCACCCGGCACCTTCGACACGGTGCTGGAGATGGCGCGGGTCGCGGCGATGGAGGACTTCGACCGGGCGCGTCCGCTCTGGGAGGCCACGCTGATCGACGGTCTCGAAGACGGCGGTGCTGCCATGCTTTTGAAGTTCCACCACGCACTGACCGACGGCGTCGGTGGCATCCAGATCGGAGCGATCCTCTTCGATCTGGACGAGGTTCCCGAACAGCGCGCTCCCGTGACGACGTTGCCGGACGCGTCACCGCCGCCGTGGCTGCGCCGCTTCACCGACACCGCGTGGTACGACGCCCGCCTCGTCGGCAACGCCGTGGCTGGAACGCTGAAGGTGGCGCCCAAGTTGGTCTCCCAGAGCATTCTGCGCCCGGTCGACACCGCGTCGTCGGTCGCGGGGCTGGCCGCCTCGGTGTACCGGACCATGCGCCCGGTGACGCGTAAGGGATCGCCGCTGATGACCGAGCGCAGCTTGATCCGTCGGCTCGGGGTGCACGAAGTCCCGTTCGCTCGGCTGCGGAACGCCGCTCACCGTGCCGACTGTGCCCTGAACGACGCGTTCGTGGCCGCGGTGGCCGGCGGGTTGCGGCTGTACCACGAGAAGCACGACGTCACGGTCGGCGACCTTCATCTCACGATGCCGATCAGCTTGCGCGTCGACGGGGACGCGATGGGCGGCAACCGGATCACGATCATGCGGTTCGACGTTCCGGTCGGCATCGTCGACCCCGCTGAACGCATTCGCCGGATTCACGAGCGGACCGGCGCGGTGCGTACGGAGAAGTCGCTGCCGTACACGCAGTGGATCGCGGGCGCGCTGAACATGATGCCGCGCTGGTACATCGGCTCGGTGCTCCGCAACGTCGACTTCCTGTGCAGCGATGTGCCGGGGATTCCGGTGCCGGTGTTCCTCGGAGGGGCGAAGGTGCTGACCCAGTACGGCTTCGGGCCGACGATCGGTGCCGCCGTCAACGTCACGCTGCTGACGTACGTGGACACCTGCACGCTCGGCATCGACGTGGACACCGGCGCGATTCCCGACTTCGAGGTGTTCATGGACTGCCTCGCCGCGGGATTCGACGAGGTGCTGGCACTCGCGGCGGTCGACGTGTGAAGCGGTCGGCTGCGGACTACGCGCGGAGGTATCCGATCTGTCGTACCTGATCCGCCGCCCGGTGCTGGTTCGACTTCGTACCGACCGTGGAGATCGCCATGGTGGCACTTGCCATCTCGCCGTTGCCACCGCTGCTGCCGACGCGCGAGGCCAGTGCCGGTGCGAGCGCGCACTACGGCCTCGGACTGATGGTCGTGCTCGCGCTGTTGTCCGTCGCCGTCGTGCCGCTGGCCGTTCAGCTGATCGGCGTGGTCTTCGGACGCGAGTACGTCGTGTCGCCCAGTGCGATCGTCGCAGTCGTCTCGACGTCCTGCTCGGGCGATAGGGGACTTGCGGCCCTGTCGTCCACGAGGGGGTGCGGCGCATAGTCTCGGCATGGGTCACCGAATGCCCCGGAGGGTTGCGGTTGCGGGCATCGTCGGCGCCGCCGTCCTGGCGGCGGTGCTCGTCGTGCCCGGCCTGCATATCGGCGCCGATGCGCCGTGGTTGGGTGCGGTGGTCTTGCTGATGCCCACGGCGGCGGTGTTGGCCGTGACGGGCTACCGGCACTACGGGTTTGGGCGTGCGGTGGCCATCGCCCTCTCGGTCGCGGTCGCCGCGGGCGCGGTGAGCTGGCTCGTCGCGATGTTCACGTTGGTGAGAGCGCTCAGCGGAGCGGGTGTCGAACCGCCGTGGGCGATCCTGCTGTTCCTCACGCCCGTCGTGTCGGTGCTGGCGCTCGGTGCGCTCGCGTTGCGCATCGTCCCGGCGCGGTCCGAGTCCGGTGACCAGCCGACCGTCCCCGCAGCGCCTGCGGTGCCCACTCCCGACGGTCACGAGGTTCGAGAATGACTCCAACACAGTCGAATGCCGATCTCCTCGCCCCGAGTCGGACGAGCGAAGCCACCCCACCGGGTCCACCCGACGAGCGCCGACTCCGGGACGTCGACCGCATCGTCGACGCGGCGGCCGAGGCGGCCCGCGAGTTCCGCAAACTCGACCAGGCGCAGGTCGACGCGATCGTCGAGGCGATGGTGCGCGCCGGGCTGCGCGCGGCCGCCGAGTTGGCGAGTGTTGCCATCGAGGAGACGGGGTTCGGCGTCTTCGAGGACAAGGTCGTCAAGAACTACGTGGCGACCGAGTTCCTGCACGACTACCTGCGTGGCAAGAAGTCGGTCGGCGTCGTCGACGAGGACGTCGAGAGCAACATCCGCTACGTCGCCGAACCCATCGGTGTGGTGCTGGCGATCACCCCGGTGACCAACCCGACGTCCACTGTGCTGTTCAAGGCGATCGTGGCCGCGAAGACGCGCAACGCCTTGCTGTTTCGACCCTCCCCGTACGCGGTGCGGTCGTGCGAACGCAGCGTCGAGATTCTGCGTGACGCCGCCGAGGCGGCAGGCATGCCGCACGGGGCGCTGCAGGTCATCCCGGATGCCGCCCACGAGGTCACCCACTACCTGTTCAAGCATCCGAAGGTGGACTTCGTCTGGGTCACCGGCGGCCCGAAGATCGTCGCGCTGGCCAACGCGTCCGGAAAGCCCGGCGTCAGCGTCGGACCCGGCAATGCGCCGATCTACATCCACCAGACCGCCGACGTGAAGGGTGCCGTCGTCGACATCCTCATCTCGAAGACCTTCGACTCGTCGGTGATCTGCCCCGCCGAACAGACGTGCATCATCGACGACGCGATCTACGACGAGACGATCGCCGAATTCGAAAGGATGGGCGCCCGGCTGCTCAGTGACGGCGAGGCCGCCAAGATCGCGGAGTTCGCCTTCGGCTGCGGTGACAAGATCTCGCTGGATGCGGTGGGGCAGAGGGCCTCCGAATTGGCCGCGCGTGCGGGCTTCACCGTCTCGCCGACCGTGAAGATCCTTCTGGCGCCGCTGCCTTCCGATCTCAACGAGCTCGCCGCGCATCCGCTGGTCAACGAGAAGCTGATGCCGGTGCTCGGCATCGTGCGCGCCCGCGACGTCCAGCACGGCATCGACGCCGCCGTACTGGTCACCGAGCACGGCGGGCTCGGACACACGTCGGCGATCTACGCCAACGACGACGACGTCATCGAGCGGTACAGCCTCGCGGTGCGCACGGGACGCATCCTGGTCAACGCCCCCACCGCAGTGGGCGCGCTCGGCGGCATCTACAACAACCTGACGCCGACGTTCTCGCTCGGTTGCGGTACCTGGGGCGGGTCGAGCACCACCGCGAACGTCAACTACCGCCAGTTGCTCAACATCAAGACCGTGGCGCACCGTCGGACACCGCCGCAGTGGTTCCGGGTGCCGTCGAACACGTACTTCAACGAGGGCGCTCTGGACAACCTGCGCGACCTCGAGTGCGAGACGGTCGTCGTCGTCACCGACGCGTCGACCGAGGAGCGCGGCGTCGTCGACCAGGTGCGCAGCAGATTGAGCACCCACCACGTGCAGGTGTTCAGCGAGGTCACTCCGGAGCCCGACGAGGCGTTGATCCGCCGCGGCGTCGCGCTCCTGCAGCGGGCCGAGCCCGACGTGCTGATCGCGGTGGGTGGTGGATCGGTTATGGACGCGGCCAAGGCGATGCGGTTGTTCTACGAGCATCCGGAGATGAACCTCGACGAGTTGACGATGCCGTTCCTGGATCCCCGCAAGCGCGTCGCGTCCTTCCCGACGGATCGCCACCGGATTCAATTGGTCGCCATTCCAACGACATCCGGTACCGGATCGGAGGTGTCGCCCGCAGCGGTGCTGACGGTGGGCGGACGCAAGGAGACGCTGGTCGACTACAGCCTGGTGCCGGACCTCGCCATCGTCGATCCCGTCCTGACGTCGTCCATGCCGTCGACGCTGACCGCCGACACGGGCGTCGACGCGCTGACCCACGCGCTGGAGGCGGTCATCTCGATCTTCGCGTCGTCCTACACCGACGCGTTGTGCGCTCAGGCGGTGCGGCTGATCTTCGGTGCACTGCCCAGGGCCTACGACGATCCCGACGACCTCGCGGCGCGGACCGACATGTCGAACGCCGCAACCCTTGCGGGCCTGGCGTTCTCGAATGCGTTCGTCGGAACCAACCACGCGCTGGCGCATGCCGTCGGGGCGAGGTTCGGCATTGCCCACGGCCGGGCGAACGGGATCTTCCTGCCCCATGTGATGCGCTACAACTCGAGCCTGCCGAGCAAGTTCATGCCCGCGCCGGGTTACTCGGCGTACGTCGTTCCCGAGAAGTACGCGCAATTGGGTCAATTGGTCTTCGGTGGGCATGAACCCGAGGACAGCAGGGAGCGGCTGTTCCGCGCGGTGGAGGAACTGCTCGACCGACTCGACATGCCACGCTCGCTGCAGGAGTACGGCGTGCCCGAGGACGAGTTCCTCTCCGCGCTACCCGAACTCGCGATGACCGCGTTCGAGGACCTGAGCAACCGCACCAACCCGCGCATGCCGCTGGTCGACGAGATCGCCGGACTGCTGCGGCTGGGGTACTACGGCGCCGGCTGACGGAGTGGGTTCATGGCCGACCAGAAGCACTCGGTAGTCGAGAGGTGGGATCCCGGTCTGACCAAGCGCGTGGTGGACCTGCACCGCCCGATCGTCAAGACCTACTTCCGGTCTGAGGTCCTGGGCTTGGACAACATTCCATCGGGGCCGGCGCTGATGGTGGCGAACCACTCCGGGGGACTCGTCACGGTCGACATGTCGGTGTTCGCGGTGGACTACTACAAGACCTTCGGATACGAGCGGCCGCTCTTCGGATTGGCGCACGACAACATGTTTCGCGGGCCGCTGGCCGGCTTCCTCGAGCGGACCGGTGTCATCCGGGCCACCCCCGAGCACGCCGCCGAGGCGCTAGCAGCGGGTGGCCTGGTGTTGGTCTTCCCCGGTGGGGATTACGACGCCTATCGGCCCACGGCCAGGGAGAACGTCATCTCGTTCGGCGGACGCACCGGCTACGTGACCACGGCGATCACGGCGGGTGTGCCGATCGTGCCCGCGGTGTCGATCGGCGGGCAGGAGAACCAGTGGTACCTCACCAGACTGCGGCGTCTTGCGAGTGCACTGAGGCTGACGGGGTTCGAGCGCAGGATGTTTCGGACCAACATCCTGCCGGTCACCATCGGCTTCCCGTTCGGTGTCAGCGTGGTGTTGCCGGTCAACATGCCGCTGCCCACGAAGATCGTCACGCAGGTGCTGCCTCCCATCGACATCGCCGCCGAGTTCGGTGAGGACCCGGACGTGCGACGGGTCGACGCCCACGTGCGCGCGGTGATGCAGCACGCGTTGGTCGGGCTGGCCCGCAAGCGGCGGCTGCCGGTTATCGGGTGAGGGTCGGCGGCGCTCGAGCAGTTCATCGCGATACCCCAGCGGGTAATAGGGCCCTTCGTCCCTTCCTGAAGGGACTCACTGGCCTACGAGAGCGGACGCGCGGCCCGCAAGATCATTGGTGGAGTGCCAAGGAGGCTGCCATGAGAGACGATGCCGGCCCAGCGCTGCTGACGATCGCGGTCGACGAGATCCTCAACCGGACACCCTCGATCGGCCGAATGCTCCTGAACCGCGTAGCCGTCACGCCAAGCGCCGAGGCGTTCCGCTTCCCCGACGACGGTGGCTGGGCGAGTGTCACCTGGCGCCAGGTCGGTGACCGCACCCGCCGGATCACCGCCGGGCTGATCGCGCTGGGCATCGCGCCCGAGGAGCGCGTCGCGTTGGCGTCGTCGACGCGCTACGAATGGGTGCTCGTCGACCTCGCGATCATGTGCGCCGGCGCCGCCACCACCACGCTGTATCCGACGACGAACGCGCGCGACGTGGCCTTCATCGTCGCCAACTCCGGGAGTCGGGTCGTCGTCGCCGAAGACCAGTCCCAAGTCGACAAACTGCTCACCCACCGTGCGGAGCTACCCGACGTGATGAAGGTCGTGATCGTCGACGGTACGGGCGACGGCGACCTGGTGATCACCCTGTCCGAACTCGAGGCACTCGGGGAGGGCCTGCTCAGTCAGTCTCCCGACGTCGTTGAGCGACGAGTCGACGACATCCGCCCCGATCATCTGGCCAGCATCATCTACACCTCCGGCACCACGGGCCGCCCGAAGGGTGTGCTGCTACCACACCGGGCCTGGATCTACACCGCCGCGGCCATCGACGCGCTCGACATCCTCGGACCCGATGACCTGAACTACCTGTGGCTGCCGTTGGCACACGCCTTCGGCAAGGTGATGCTGGCACTGCCGTTGCTCATCGGCTTCCCGACGGCCATCGACGGTCGAGTCGACAGGATCGTCGAGAACCTCGCGGTCGTCCACCCGACGTTCATGGCGGCGGCCCCGCGGATCTTCAAGAAGGCGCACGCCCGCATCCAGGCGACGATGGCCGCCGAGGGCGGGTTGAAGAAGCGGCTCTTCGACTGGGCCATCGGGGTCGGGATCGACGCCTCCGAGGCGAGGGAAACCGGCCGACGCCCGTCACGGATGCTGTCGATTCAGCACGCCATCGCCGACCGGCTGGTGTTCTCGACGGTGCGCAAGCGCTTCGGTGGCCGGCTTCGCTTCTTCGTCTCCGCCGCCGCGCCGCTCAACCACGACATCGCCCAGTGGTTCGACGCCGTCGGCATCATCGTGCTCGAAGGCTACGGCCTCACCGAGACGGCGGCAGCGTCGTTCATCAACCGTCCCAACGCCTATCGGTTCGGAACAGTGGGGCTGCCGTTCCCCGGCACCGAGGTGCGGATCGCCGGTGACGGCGAGATCCTGTTGCGGGGCCCAGGTGTGATGACCGGCTATCACGATCTCCCGGAGGCCACGGCCGAGGCGCTCGACGGCGACGGCTGGCTGTACACCGGCGACATCGGGTCGCTGGACGGCGACGGGTTCCTGCGCATCACGGACCGGAAGAAGGACCTGTTCAAGACGTCGCAGGGGAAGTACGTGGCACCGTCGGCGATCTCCGCGGCCTTCAAGGCGATCTGTCCGTACTCCAGCGAGATGATCGTGCTGGGTGACGCGCGGCCCTACTGCGTGGCGCTGGTGAGTCTGGACGGCGATGCGATCACCGACTGGGCCACCGATCACGGCCTGGCGAACGCGCCGTTCGCCGAGATCGCCCGTGCCGACGCGACGCGCGACCTCATCGGCGGCTACGTCGACGAACTCAACGAGCAGTTGAACCGCTGGGAGCAGGTCAAGAAGTTCGCCATTCTGGACCGGGAACTGTCCATCGCCGCAGGCGATCTGACGCCCAGCCTGAAGGCGAAGCGCAACGTCATACTCGAGAACTTCGCCGACGTCATCGCGGGCCTGTACGCGTGAGCTACACCGCGGGCGCCGGCGGCGCAAGAGGACTTTGGTCCTCGAAACCGGTGTCCGTCGGCGGCCACCGATCCGAGACGAACGCAGCGCGCTTGGGTAGATTTCGGTGGGTGATCAAGATCGTGATCACTCCGGATCGATTGCCCAGGAAACGATTCGGATAAGTACGGAGAGGTTGATTGAACGATGGCACGGACCGTTACCATGACCTTCGTCGACGACGTCGACGGCACACCGGCGGACGAGACCATTACGTTCAGCTTCGACGGTGCGACCTACGAAGTCGACCTGGCGTCGCACAACGCCGCGACGTTGCGCGCACAGCTTCAGATGTGGGCGGACGCCGGCCGCCGGGTGACGGGTCAACGCTCCCGCCGTGTGACGGGGCCCGACGCCCTGCGTCCCAGCCTGCGCCGCCGGGAAAGCGCCGCCATCCGCGACTGGGCCCGACGCCACGGGCACGAGATCGCCGATTCCGGTCGCCTGCCGGTCGCACTCGTGGACGCGTTCTACGAATCGCAATCCCGGCGACAGTAAGTCCATACCGTCTGGCACGCACGGCGGGCAACGTTCCTCGACTGAACTCCGTTCCCCGTACACCATGGTCGGTCACCGTCTTGCCAGACTCCTGGGGAGCGCTCTCATCACTGTATCCCGTTGCGACGGAACGGAAACCGCTCCGACAGGACGGGGTGACCCACCCCGCACGCCACTGCTCGACGAGGCGCTTACTGACTCCGATTTGGCGTGCGATCGCGTCGGACTAGCCAGCGCTTCCACGCCGATGTGCGGCGGCTCGGGAGGGGAACCCGCGCAGCCGACGTCGGCCATCGGGGGGAGAGGCCGAACGCCGACTGCACGGGCCGAACCGCGCGGCCGACGAAACATGCCGGGGGAGGCGTCCGTCCTGTGTCCGCGCGGTTCGCGATGCTATAGGCGCGTTCTTAGAGGATTCGAAGATTCTGCCGGCGATGCGGTCTGCGGTGACATCCACCGGTCATCGGCGTAGTTGCGGGCCACCAGCACTGCGCGTTCGGTGTCGTCGGAGTGGGAGCGGTGTCCCGCACCGATGATGGATGCGACGTCCTCGGCAGAGGACTCGTCGATCACGACCAGACCCGACAAGTCCGGGTGGGCGTTGAGGAAGCGACTCATGCGCGTGCCGTTGGCCACCGGATGGATGTGCACGTCGGGGTACTGCTTCTGCCACCCCGCGACCATGCGCTCCAGATCATCGTGCTGAGAGGCCCCGAGGCCCGGATGCCATACGCCGACCGTCAAGACGGGACGCCCGCGCAGGCGGGCCTGATCCATTGCGGCGTCGATCACGTCGTCGTTGTCGTGGAAGATGGTCACCGGGACCATGACCCACGTGATCTCGTTCTCCTCGCTCGCGACGTGTTCGGGCAAACGGATGATCGCGACCGAGCAGGATGCGTGTTCGGCGAGCGTGGCAGCGGTCGATCCCAGCATGGCCCGACCCAGTCGCCCCATACCCGAGGATCCGACGCAGATCATCGCCGCATCCGGGGATTCGGCGAGCAGCACGCCCGCCGGAGACCCCTGCGCGATCTCGACGTCCACCGTCACCGATGGCTGCTTCGCCTCGATCTGGCTACGGACATCGTGGACCGCCGACTTCGCCTGTGTCAGTGCGGCGCGGTACTCCTCAGCCGACAGCGTGCCCCGAAGGTCTGTTCGCACCACGTAGACAAGGCGCAGACCAACTCCGCGACCGGCCGCCTCGTCAGCGGCCCACAGTGCTGCGCCCCGGGACTGCTCGGATCCGTCGATGCCCACGACGACGGGTTTGACTGTGGCGCTTGTCATCTGGATGCCTCTCGAACCGGTGTTTGATAAACACCGACTCTACGAGTGAGCCCACGTCCGCAATGGAGTCGTTGGTCACCATCATGTCGCCTTTGGTCCCGGCGAAGGTCGTCAGTCGTCGCTACGGCCGGGTCGGTCCAGCTTGGTGGCGAAGACCGCCGCCTGAGTGCGGCGCTCCATGCCCAGCTTGGCGAGAAGCCTCGACACGTAGTTCTTCACCGTCTTCTCGGCCAGGAACATCCGCGCGGCGATCTGCTTGTTCGTCAACCCCTCGCCGAGCAGATCGAGCAGCACCTTCTCCTGCTCGGTGAGCCCGGACAGGGGGTCGGATCGCGCGGCGGCGCCTCGCAGTTTGGCCATCAGTGCGGCAGCCGCACGATTGTCGAGCAGCGAACGTCCAGCACCGACGTCCTTGATGGCCTTGGCGAGCTCCATGCCCTTGATGTCCTTGATGACGTAGCCGCTGGCACCGGCGAGGATGGCGTCCAGCATCGCCTCGTCGGAGGTGAAGGACGTCAGCATCAGGCACCGCAGATCCGGCATCCGCGACAGGAGGTCCCGGCACAGTTCGATGCCGTTGCCGTCGGGCAGGCGCACGTCGAGTACGGCCACGTCGGGGCGCAGGGCGGGAATCTGGGCCATCGCCTGCGCGACTGAGCCGGCTTCACCGATGACGTCGAGTTCGGGGTCGGCGCCGAGCAGGTCGATCAGCCCGCGACGCACCACCTCGTGATCGTCGACCAGGAACACCGTGACCATCGCTACGCCTCCAGAACCGCCCCGTGTCGGCCGTAGCGCTGTTGCCACGCCCGCCCGCGAGACATCGTCGCCCTGGTGGCCATTGTGCCTGTTGTAGCTCACAGTCCGCTGTGCCGTTCGGAAATCAGCACCGAGCAGTTCAGGTTGTTCAGTGCAGCGGATGCGCCGGGCCCGGTGAGTTCGCACAACTCGTCGTTTGGCCGGTGGTCGAGCACGACGAGCTGGATCTCGTCGGCGTGGCGGGCGAGGTAGTTCATGGGGTTTCCCGGCACCGCCACCGCGTGGATCTCCACATCCGGGTACAGCAGGCGATACCGGTTCAGTGACCGCTCCAGGGCTGCCTTGGCCTGCCTGTTGCCATCGGCGGATCCCGCCATATCGTGGAATCCCGGTCGCCAGGAGGCGAGCACGCGCAGCGGTGCCTTGCGTAGCCGGGCCTCGTCGATGGCGTGGCGGAGCGCGGTGGTGCCGTCGCACGACGGGCTGCATTCCGTAACCACCCAACCGGGCTTGCTTCGTGACCGGTCAACGGGTCGGACGATGGCGATCGGGCAGTGGGCCCGCGCGAGAAGCGTCGAAACCGTTGACCCCACTCGCTTTCCGGTCGCCCGGTTGACGCCGAGTGCACCGACGCAGATCATGGCGGCCGCATGCGACGTGGCGAGCAACGCGGCGACCGGGCGGTCCCGAATGATCTCGACTTCGATCTTCACCGGCCGATCGGCCGACTCGATCGCCATGACGGCGTGTCGCACCGCGGCCTCGGCAGTCGCGAACGCGTGAGCCAGCGACCGGGGGTCGGCGGGTGCGCCCGCCGGTGGCTCCACCGCACACACCAGCCGCAGCGGCAGGTCGCGCTCGACGGCTTCGTCCACGGCCCACAGTGCCGCGTCGACAGCGCCGCGCGAGCCGTCGATTCCGACGACGACAGCGGGTGAGGGGGGCTGGGTCTCACGCATTTCGGGGCTCCAAGCGGTCGTCGGTGCTGTCCCCGTCGACGCTAGGCTGCCGCCACGTCGGCAGGCAGGGGCAAAGGTCCCTTCGGCGACGACGTTGGTCCCCGTGGATCAGCGGCGATTAGCGGCGAGTTCGACGGGTGCGGAGGTGCGATCGAACAAGCGCCACACGTCGTTCGGTCGACAGGCCGCCGTGCCGGGGGTGAGCAGCATGGCAGCGCCCGCTGCCATGCCGAGGCGCACCGAATCGGGTAGCGGCCACGCCCTGGACAGACCGACCGTCACGCCGGCCACCAGCGCGTCACCGGCGCCGACGCCGCTACCGGGGGCACACCGGAGCGCCGGGAAGCGTTGACTGCCGAGCGCGGATGCGAGCAGCGCGTCGTCGCCGCCGCGCGAGATGAGCACGTTGGCGGCGCACCCGCGATCGATGAGTTCGTGCGCCGCGGCCAGCTGCTCGTCATCGGTTTCCAGTGCTTGGCCGGTGCACTCTCGTAGTTCACGCAGGCTCGGTTTGAGCAGGTGGACACCGGATCGCAGGTGTGTGAGACCTCCACCGGAGGCGTCGAGGACGTACAGCGCGCCGTGAGCGCGACACAGGTCGGACACCCGCTGGTAGAAGTCGGGAGTAACCCCCGGCGGCAGGCTTCCGCTGGCGACGACGAGTTCGGCCCCCGCCGCGGCGGACTCCAGCGCCTCGAGGCACGCCGTCTGTTCCGAGGCGGTCAACGTCGGCCCCGGCAACACGAATCGGTACTGCCTGCCGGTGCTGGATTCGTCGACGGTCAGGCTCTCCCGTGTGATGTCCGCGATCGGTACATGACGTTGGTCGACCTTCTCGCGGCGCAGTAACTCGACGATGCGCGCTCCGGTCAGACCTCCGGTGGGGAACACCGCGGACACCGACGCGCCCAACGCCGCAGCGACGCGCGCGACGTTGATTCCGCCGCCGCCGGGGTCGTGCCGGGCCGGACCGCACCGGATCTTGTCCGTATGACGCACCTGCTCGGTTCTGGTCGTGATGTCCAGCGCCGGATTCATCGTCAAGGTGACGATCCTCGTCGTCGTCGACGGCGAGTCTGCGATCATGGAGACCTCCGATTGGTGGGCGCGGGGCATCCCGAGACCGTGCCGGTGGGGAGTGGTCGCATCGCGCGAGATCAGGCGACGCTGAACGTCAGGACCTCGGACAACGGCCGCCGCGGTGTCGGAGCCGGTGTCGTCTCCAGAGCGGGGGCGGTTCCGACTCGCACCAGCACCTGCGGCAGCGGTCGGCCGGTCACCTCGGCCACGATGTCGCGTGTTGCGGCGACCTCGGTGAGATTGGTCAACGTGCAGGTCGCCAGACCGGCCATCGTCGCCTCGAGCAGAACCGCCGACAACGTCTCGCCGCATCCGAGGATGTCGCGTCGAACGTCGTCGAGTGCGGAGATGACAAGAATCGTCGAGCGGTCGTCGCCCACCCCCACGCGTCGCTCCTCGTTGTGGGTGACCGGGAAGCTGCGGCCGACGTCGACTCTGTCGCTCTCGGCGGCGGACACCAGAGCGCTGTGGGGTATTCCGTCGCTGACTTCGTACGGTGCTGTCCACCAGTTCATCTCGGCGTGATAGCCGGAGTCGTAGAGCCGCAGTGCCTCGGAGAGTGAGGCCGCCTCGGCCAGTTCGGAACGGCCGCGGTCGTCGATGACGTCGACGGCTGCCACGTCGCCGATGGCGCCGACGGCCTCGCGCATCATGAGTTCGAAGCCCTCCCAGTCCTCCGGCGCCGCGAACGGCAGCCGATCGGTGCGCCGGCTCAGGATGGCGTCCGCTCTGCGCCGGTGGCCGCTGGTGACGAAGTCGATGGCGACGAAGCTGATCGACGCGATGTGCTTGTGGTCGTTGGGGTTCGGGTAATAGGCGATGTGGGCTCGGTGGCCGGCCGCGGCCATCGCCACTCGCAGGTGATCCAACGCGGCGCCGCAACTGATCAGCGCCTGCCGGCCACCGTGATCGGTTGCCACCACTCGGTCCGCGTCGACGTACAGGTGGAGTTCACCCGCCTCGACGACCCATCGCCACGGTTGGGTGTTGTGATACGACGGGGCACGACACGCCAGATGGACGGCATCCTCGATGACCTTCGGGGAAATCATCGTCTTCGGCATGGCGGATCCTTTCGGGCGTCTGTCGTGACAGAGCATGCTCCGACGGAACGCGGTCGCCACAGAGCCATTGGTCCTCTGCCCCGGAATACTCGTCGCATCCGTGCACGTCGCCGACGGGTGCGGACCTTGGACCCCAATGGCAGAGGACCAACGTCACCTGCCAGGGGGTCGACAGCCGCTGCCGCGCCGACCGATCCAGGGCCAAGCTCGTTGTATGTCCCCGAACCCCACGGTCGCCGCGGTCGAGGTTCACGAAACCCACACCGGTGTGGTGTTTCTGGTCGGTGACCGGGCCTACAAAGTGAAGAAGCCCATACGAACCGACTTCCTCGACTTCCGGTCGGTTGACGCGCGGGAACGGGTCTGCGCACACGAGGTGCTGCTGAACAGCAGGCTGGCCCCGGACAGCTACCTCGGTGTCGGTCACTTCGCCGGTCCGCGGGGCGGCGCCGACGAGCCCGTCATCGTGATGCGGCGGTACTCCGAGGGTCGCAGTCTGGCCGCGCTCCTCGAGCGCGCCGAGCCGGTCGAGGGGCATCTGACGGCGATCGCCGAAAAGCTGGCCGACTTTCACGCCCACGCCTCGCGATCACCGGCCGTCGACGCGGAGGCTCGCGCGGCGGTGGTGTCCGAGCGGTGGACCGAGAACCTGGATGTGCTCGATCACTACAAGCGGAGCATCCTCACGGAGTGGGAACTCGCCGATGTCCGACGGCTCTCGTCGCAGTACCTGGCGGGCCGCACCGCCCTCTTCGAGCGACGCATCGACGAGCACCGCATCGTGGACGGTCACGGGGACCTCATCGCCGCTGACATCTACTGCCTGCCGGATGGCCCGGTTCTCCTGGACTGCTTGGAGTTCGACGACAGGCTGCGCTACGTCGACGGGTTGGACGACGCCGCGTTCCTCGCCATGGACCTGGAATTCGCCGGCCGCGCGGACCTCGCGACGTTCTTCCTCGACAGGTATCGCACGCTCGCTCGCGACGACGCTCCCGCCTCGCTGGCGCACTTCTACACCGCCTACCGCGCGGTCGTGCGCGCCAAGGTCGACTGCATCCGGGTCGACCAGGGCATCGCGTCTGCCGCAGCGGACGCGCGGCGCCATCTGCGCCTCGCGCTCGACCACCTACGCGCCGGTGCCGTGAAACTCGTTCTGGTCGGGGGAGGGCCGGGGTCCGGGAAGACCACCCTGGCTCGAGAACTCGCGCCGCGAATCGACGCGGTCGTCACATCCACCGACGACGTCCGGCACGAACTTGCAGAGGCGGGGCGACTCGCCGGAGAGTCGGGGACGTACGAATCGGGGCGCTACGACCCGCGCAACGTCGCCGTGGTGTACGACGAAGTCCTGCAGCGGGCCGGCGACCAGCTGGCCAACGGGCAGTCGGCGATCCTCGACGGAACGTGGCGCGACGCCCATCAGCGTGAACTGGCACGGGCTGTTGCCGACCGGTATCACTGTGGCACTGTCGAACTGGCGTGTGTGCTGGACGTCGCCGAAGCCATGGAACGCATCCGGTTGCGCGGCGGTGGTACCCATTCCGAGATCACGCCGGCTCTCGCGGCGACCATGTACGACGCCGGAACATCCTGGCCCCGTGCCAATCACATCGACACCACCCAGCCGCTGGGTGACTCGCTCGCCGAAGCGACCGCCGTGTGCTGCCTTGCGATTTGAACCGAACCGACGAACCACGTGGAGGACGGCATGACCGGCAACCCCGATACCGTCGTCGTCGGTGTCGACGGCAGTGACAGTGCGATAGCCGCGGCACGATGGGCGGGAGCCCTCGCCGCGCGGTTCGGGCTGTCGCTGCAGGTGGTGCACGGTGTGCCCCGGCTCGGTCGCAATCTGACCGAAGCGGCCGCGGTGTTCCAGGCCGCATCGATGCAGTACCAGTCCGAGAACGCCGACGCCTTTCTGAAGAGCGCGGCCGATGCCGTGCGGTGCGAGCAGCGCGGCCTGGTGGTGACCACCGCGGCCAGTTCGGACCCGATCGACGACGTCCTCTTCGAGGCGAGCAAGCACGCCCGATTCATCGTGCTGGGGGGTATGGACATCTCGCCCGCCGCTGCGGTGCTACTCGGCTCGACCACGTTGAAGCTGACCACCGAAGCCATCTGCCCCGTCATCGTATGGCGGGGTGACCGCACGTCGCCCAACTCCGATGCCGTCGTGGTCGGCGTCGATGACACCCCCGCGGGACGGGCCGCGTTGGCAACGGGTTTCGTGTTCGCCGCGCAGTTGGGTGTGGCGCTACGCGCGGTTCACTCCTGGGCGCTGAGGCGGCCGCCTGGCACCACCGTCCTGCCCACCCTGATGGATTGGGACGCGGTGGAGGCCCTGCAATTCGTCGCACTCACGGAACTCGTCGACGAGTACCACCGCGACCACCGCGGAGTCGACGTCACCTGCTTCCTCGAGTCCGGCACCGCGGCGGGCGCGTTGCTGCGGCATCTGGAGCACGCGCAGCTCGTGGTGGTCGGCAATCGGGGGCGGGCCGCGCTGGCCGCTGCGGCCCTCGGTTCGACGAGCCTGAACCTGCTGCACCACAGTCCGATTCCGGTCGTGGTCTGCCATCCCGATCCGCCCTGACCCGAGGAGATTGACCATGGACGCATCCGCTCCCGTGCTGGTCGGCATCGACGGTTCGACGGCCAGCGTACGTGCCGCGCTGTGGGCGGCTGATGAGGCCGCGGCCCGCGACACCGTACTTGAGCTGGTGTACGTGGTGGATCCGGCGCGCGTCGATGACATCGATGAGGCCGTGGCCAAGGCCCACAAGGCGATCCGTCGAGCCACCACCGCCATCACCGATGCTGACAACCACGTCAAGCTGGAGTCGGAGATCCTGCACGGGAATCCGATTCTGGAACTCGCGCACGCGGCGAGGGGCGCTGCCCTGCTGTGCGTCGGGTACAAGGGCTCGAAAGACTCCGCGCCGCTGGCGCGCGGGGCCACGGCCTCGAATCTGGCGCGGATCGCGCCGACCTCCGTCGCCGTGGTACGTCGTCGTCGCATGCGATCGCCCCCGCGCCTGCACCGCTGGATCGTGGCGGTGGTCGACGAGACTCCCGAGTCGCACACGGTGTTGCAGGCGGCTCTCGACGAAGCCGATCATCGCGGAGCGCCCGTGTTGGCACTCACGACGTGGTCGGACGGTCATCCTCATCCACGCGCGATGCCCGACTCCGACGAAGCCGGTCACGTCCGCGCGAGTATGGATGGGTATCTCGATGATCCGCACCACCTCTCGGCTGACGTCCGGATCTGCACCCTACCCTTGCCAGGCGATGTGACCGCGCTGCTCGAACGGACCGCGGGCATCGAGCAGCTCTTCGTCATCAGTGCGCGCAGGCACGATCTGGTGGATCAGCTGACCGGCGACTCGGCCCGCAGGGCGCTGCGCGGGACGAACTGCTCGATCCTCGTCGTACGTGCCTCCGACACGGTCGGCGCCGACGGCGTCACGCCGGCGTGATGAGTCCGTAGTGACCGTCGTAGCGGTGGTACAGCACCTTGGCCCGGCCCTCGGCGGCGTCGATGAAGAAGAGGAAGGGCAGGCCGAGGAGTCCGATTCGTTCGGTCGCTTCCACGAGCGTGATGCACGGTGCCGAATGGGGACTGATGGTCAGCGGCAGATTGAAGGGCGCGAGCTGATCGCGCGATGGTGGTACCACCTGTGCGAGACGGTAACCCGTTGAGCCCGCCCGATAGAGCACGCCGGCAACCCCCGTCGCCTTCTCGGTGAACAGATGGAAGTGATAGTCGAGAAGTGACATCTCCTCGGCGGCCTCGTCGACGCTGAGATGCGCGACGCTGAACGACTTGCGCCGCAGGATCCGGGCGCCGCCGGACGCGGGTGATGGGTTGGGCCACTGGGGAATTGCGGGTGGCCCGTGATGTTCGGCGGCACCGCCGAGAGCATGGCGTGAGCGCCGGCGCTGGCGTTCCAGGATGCGGCGCAACCTGTCCTGAAGCGCGTCGACGGCCTCGGGGACGCTCGCCGCCTCCACCTGAGCGCGGAATCGCCTGCCCGCCAACTCCAGGTTGGCCTGCGCCACCACGGGCCGAGGACGGTGACCGCTGGTGTGGTTGGTCAGCCGCACTCGCGCACGGCAGTCCGGTTGGTCGACGAACTTCGCGAGCGCGCCGATCTTGCGCCGGGCGTAGTCGGCAGCGCCGGGGAGCGGACCCTGCGTGGCGACGTCGACATCGATTATCGGAGCGGTTCCAGTCATGTGCACCGTTCCTTCGTACCGTGTCGGCCGAGGCTCCGAAGAGGGCCGAAGGTCACCGACGAAGGTGCTCAGTGCTCCAGACGAGGCTTGCTCGGCATTGCGGCCACCAGCGGGGTATCGACGCCGACCCGGCCGAGTCCGTCTGCGCCGCCAGGGGACCCGAGGGGTTCGCTACGGCCGGGTAGCACCGACTGGAAGAACGCGGCGTTGTCGGCGAGGTGACGTTGCTCGTCGTCTGACAGGTCGGTCTCGTACTCGATGGCGTCGAGCCGGCACGCGGTCTTGCACGCCCCGCAGTCCACGCACTCGTCGGGATTGATGTACAGGGAGCGGGCACCCTCGTAGATGCAGTCCGCCGGGCACTCGAGTACACACGACTTGTCCATCACGTCAACGCATGCCGAGCCGATCACGTAGGTCATGGCATCTCACGGTAGGGAGTCAACAGGGTGTCACGCGCGAGCCCAAGGTCACCGTCGGAGATGACCTTCGTCCTCAGCGTGGCTCGACCTGCGCCACGAAGGCCTGATACATGCTGTCATCGGCCATGAGTCCGTAGGTGTAGAGCTCGAGCGCGGGCAGCATGACGTCGCGGGCGTAGTCGCGAAGCACCGCGCGCATGTCGGAGGGGTCTCGGTGCAGCTGAAGGTACAGCAGAAAGCCGCCACCGGCGGCCATCGTGAGGAAGTGTGCGCGAGCCCTCGGGTCGCGGGTGGGTTTCACCGTTCCGACGCGCACGGCGTCCTCCAGATAGCGCTCCGCATTGTCGGTCATCTGCTGGAACAGCGCTCGAGCAGATTCGCCACCGGACTGCAGGGTGCGCACCAGATACGACATCATCGGCGCGAACGACTCGATGTCGGCGACCTGGGCGAACCACGGCCGCGGGTCGGGGTTCGTCAGCGCCTCGGTCTTCGCCTTGCGGACCGTGTCCTGCAGATAGTCGTCGCAGGCGGCGTGCAGCCCCTCGATGGATCCGAACATCTCGGTGAGCGTCCGTACGTCGGTATCGACGGCCACTGCCATCTCGAGCATCGACATGTCGAAGCCGAAGCGCGCGAAATGTTCGATTGCCCTCTCACACAAACGTTCTCGAAGCGATTGCTCGGACAGTGGCCGCGCAGTGCTGTCAATGGTCGTCATGGCGTCCTCCTGGTGGGTCGCAGCCGCAACGGTTCTCGCCTCGACCTCACCTCGACGGCGGACGCGAGCGCTAGGGCCTTTGGACACCACGGCGGGTTCGCGGCCCACGAGCGCGCTACACCCGCAGCACCGCCGCCCCGGATATCCGCCCGAAGCTCAGATCGCTCAACGCGACATGGGCCCGGTCGAGTGCGTACTGCACTGTGGTGACCTCGATGTGGTGGTCGCCGGCGAATGCGAGGAACTCGCGAGCGTCGGCGCGGGTGTTCGAGGTTACGGAGCGCACCTGCCGCTCCTGGAACAGATGGCGCTGGTAGGTCAGTGGCGGGATGTCGCTGAGGTGGATTCCCGCGATCGCCAGCGTTCCCCCGCGGTCGAGTGCCTCCAGGGCCGGCAGCACCAGATCGCCCACCGGTGCGAAGAGGATCGCGGAATCGAGCGGCACGGGTGGTGGGTCCGCTGCTCCTTGCGCGGACGCCGCGCCCAGGGCGAGGGCCAGCTCCCTGGCGCCTTCGCCACGGGTCATGACGTGGACTTCGGCGCCGCGCGCCAGTGCCACCTGGGCTGTGATGTGCGCGCTGCCACCGAATCCGTAGATGCCCAACCTCCCTCCCGGCGGTAGGTCGGCACGCAGCAGCGATCGATAGCCGATGATCCCCGCGCACAGCAGTGGTGCCAACTCCGCGTCGGAGTAGCCCTCGGGCAGGCGGTGAACGTAAGCGGCTGGCGCGACGACGAACTCGGCGTACCCGCCGTCGGCGTCCCAGCCCGTGTAGAGCGACCGGGGGCACAGGTTCTCCTGTCCGCGACGACAGAATCGACAAACCCCGCAGGTGTGCCGAAGCCACGCGATCCCGACCCGATCACCGACGGCGACGTCGTCGACCGTGCCCCGCCCGACCGCGACCACCTCGCCCACCACCTCGTGGCCCGGCGTGACGTGGGACATGTGCATCGGCAGGTCGCCTTCGGTGACGTGCAGGTCGGTGCGGCAGACTCCGCACACGCTGACCGCGACCAGCACCTCGTCGTCAGCCGGAGTCGGTAGTCCGGCGGTGACGAATTCGAGTGGGCCCGCGCTCATCGGACCCGGCGCGCGGACCCGCCATGCGCGCATGGTGCGTTGAGTCATGGCTCCATGGTCCCACTCGGCCTGCGGGCGACCAGAGGTCCTTCGGCCCTAAGACGAGGCGAGCCCGCGACCTACTCTCAGGTCGCCCGCCCGCACGAGACGGCCGGGCGGCGGACCGAGGAGGCGACTGCGATGAAGGCCAGGGTTGGAGACTGGTTGGTGATGAAGGGTTTAACGGTCGGCCAGCGGGACAGGCGGGGGATCATCAGCGGCGTGCGCAACGAAGACGGCTCGCCACCGTACGTCGTCCACTGGCTCGACGACGACCACGTCGCCACCGTGTTCCCCGGACCGGACGCCGTCATCGTGACGGCCGCCCAACAACGGGCGGCGGACGAGCGCGCGAATCGGCGTATGACTGCGCTGCACCTCGAATCGGCTCGCCAGCACCAATGCCGGTAGCCGGGGTCCAAAGGACGTTGATGCCGTCGAAACAGGTGACTTTGGACACCATCGGCGGGCCCCCGAATTGATTAGCGTTTGCGGCATGTCCAATCCGACTCAACCGGTAACCGTTCTCTCGGCGACCGAATGCTGGGAGCTCCTGTCGAGTGCCACGCTCGGCCGACTCGTCACAAGCGTCGACGGTCACCCGGAGATCTTCCCGATCAACTTCGTCGTTCGAGGACGAACGGTGTTGTTCTGCACCGCCCAGGGCACGAAGCTGGTCAGTGCCGCGATCAACGACCAGGTGTTGTTCGAGGTCGATCATCACGACGTCGACACCGGCTGGAGCGTGATCGTCAAGGGGTTCGCTCAGGTGCTCCGGTCGGAGGAGGATCTCGCCGACGCGGCTCAGGCCGGCCTGCTCGCATGGGAGCCGCCGGCAAGGCAGCACTTCATCCGCATCCGTCCGCTGAGCGTCACCGGTCGACGGTTCGCCTTCACCGCCCGACCCGCCGAACCCGTGGCCCACAAGTCGCACGCAGCAGCAGATTCACAGTGAGGAGCGACATCGTGACCACACCTCAGGCCTACCCCGTGACGGCGATGAGTGACGACGAGTGCTGGGCGGAGTTGGCCAGCACGGCGCTCGGGCGACTCGCCACCAGTGTCGACGGACAGCCGGATATCTTCCCGGTGAACTACGTCGTACAACGCAGGACCGTTCTCATTCGGACCGCCGAAGGCACGAAGCTGGCGAGCGCCGCCATCAATCACCGGGTGGCGTTCGAAGCCGACGATCACGACGTCTGCGCGGGGTGGAGCGTCGTCGTGAAGGGCCGGGCATCCGTGCTCTCGTCGATGGACGAGCTCGCGGCCGCTGAGCGGGCTCAGGTTCTCCCGTGGATCGCGACGCCCAAGGAGCGCTTCATCCGGATCACGCCCGTCGAGATCACCGGGCGCAGGTTCCAGTTCGGCGGCGAGCCGGCTGAATTCTTCGACCTGGGCTGACACCATGGTCAACGTGTGGACGAAAACCGTTGCGGCAGCGGGACTGCTGTACGCGGCGCGACGGTACTTCAGCAACTGGGGTACGACCAAATCCGAGTCGACGAAGTATCTTCCGGGTGACGAGTTGATCGGTCCACCCGTGGCGCAGGCGACCGAGGGCGTGTGGATCGAGGCGTCCGCCAGCAGCGTGTGGCCGTGGCTGGTCCAGTTGGGACAGGATCGGGGCGGGCTCTACACCTTCGACACGCTCGAGAACGTCATCGGACTTCGGTACGTGAACGCCGACCGCATCCATCCCGAGTGGCAGCACCTGGCTCCCGGCGATGCGGTCCGGTTGGTGCCGAGGGGCTGGATGGGGTTGCGCGGTCTGGCGATGCGGGTGGTCGAGGTCGACGACGAACGGTGCATCGTGCTGCGTGCGACGGCTCCGGAACACCACTGGGACGCCGTGTGGTCCTTCCATCTGATACCGGAGTGGGAGGATCGCTGCCGCTTACTGATTCGATCGCGGATGAGTCTGCGGCATCCGGGTGAGATCCTGCTCGCGGAACTGGTCGGACCCGCCAGGGCGTTCGTCACGCGCGGCATACTGACCGGTGTCAAGCGACGGGTCGAATGCACACTGCAAGCCGAGGAATCCGCGGCCGGGGCCGTCGACGATCTCCATCGAGAACCACAGGTAGTGGAAGGAACCCTGCCGCTCTAGCCGGAGAGCCGTTATCTCAACGCCGGGAGTGTGAGCGTGAATGTGGCTCCGCCGCCCGGAGTTTCGGTGAATCGAACGTCGCCGCCATGAGAGCGGGCGATCTCGCGAACCAGCGCCAGCCCGATTCCGTGGCTACGCCGTTCGACGGTTTCGGTGATGTCCTCACCGGTGGTGAAGCGCGTGAACAGCGAGCCGACCGCGTTGGCGTCGAGCCCGTAACCGTCGTCGACGACGGCCACTGATACGTCGCGCGCGGAGCCGGACAGTCGAAGCACGACGGTGCCACCGGGTTTCTGATGTGCCAGCGCGTTATCGACCAACGCGACCAGAGCGCGGCGCAGCGCCGAACCCGATCCCCAGACGTCGAAGGCTCCCTCCCGTCTGTCGACGGTGAGTTCCACCTCTCCTGCCTCCGCGATGCCGGCCATACTCCGTCGGACTTCGTCGACCACCGAGGCCAGGTCGACGACACCGCCCCGACTGCCGGGATGGATCGTCGTCGCCGATTCGAGGAGGTCGTCGATGACGTCTCTGAGTGCCCTGGTGTCGTCGGCGAGCCTGGAGGCCTCCGCCGCGAGGTCCACCTGGCCCGTCGCCACCGCTTCCCGCGCGACGAGCTGCGCACGGGTGTGGAGGATCGTGAGCGGGGCCCGGAGTTCGTGGGATACGTCCGCGACGAATCGGCGCTGGGTGTCCAGCGCCTGCGCCAGGGGTCGTATCGACCTCCTCGTCAACACGACGACGACGGCTAGGGAGGCGAGCGTGCCGGCGCCCGCGGCGGCGGCCAGCGACAGCGGGAGCCTGCTGCGCGTCACCGGGTGCCCAGCCGGTACCCGGACCCGCGAACGGTCCGGACGACCTCGGGGCCGAGCTTCTGTCTCAGGTAGTGGACGTAGGTATCCACGGTGCCGGGCGTGTCCACCCCGTCGAACGCCGCCGCCAGCAACTGCTTGCGGGTGAAGACCCGGTGTGGCGCACTCATCAACACCGCCAGCAGATTGGATTCCCGCTTCGTCAGGGACACGGGTTTGCTCGCGAAGCGCGAACCGGTGACCGTGTCGGAGACCCTGTCGAGGCAGAGGCCCCCGGCGCGCAGGAGCGTGCCCCCGTCGGGGCGGCGCAGCAACGCCCGCACCCTGGCCATGAGTTCGGGCAGCTCGAACGGTTTGACGAGGTAGTCCTGCGCACCGGCATCGAGGCCCTCGACGCGATCTTCGAGCGCGCCGCGCGCGGTCAGCAGCAGTGCCGGGGTCAGCACGCCTCGGGAGCGCAGAACGGCGACGAGTTCGGCGCCGTCGCGGACCGGCAACCCGCGGTCGATGATCGCGACGTCGTAATCGTCGGTGAGTGCGCGGTGCATGCCCTGCTGGGCGTCGTACGCGAGGGTCACCGAATAGCCCTCGTCGGTGAACACGCGGTGCAGCATGTCTGCCAGCACGCGATCGTCTTCGACGATCAGCAGGGTAGGCGCTGGCGCCATGTCCGGGTCCACCACGCGCGTGAGCGTGCCGGTAGAACTTTAGAGCGGTATAAGAATCGGTGGAGTCCGCGCCTCATGCCATGACCTCGCCCTCGGGGACCGCCTCGCTTAGCGAGCCACGAGCACCGAACACATCGCGTGCTCGCGGAGCGCGTGATCGTGCGGACCCACGATTCGCGCGGCCTCGGCGACGTCGGCGCTGCCGAGCACGGCCGACGGTGACACGACGGGGCCGAGGGCGACGGTCCTCGGGTAGCGCCGGTCCAACTCGTCACGGTTGTCGGCGAGGAACTCGGCGAGTGCGCCCCTGGCCTCGATGACGTCGACGTCGACATCGGGGTAGTGCTGCCGCCAACCGTCGACTCGTATGCCGACCGGTTGCCCGGTGGTCGTCCCGAGGGTGTTGCAACTCAGATCGACGACGACGAGCGGAGCGTGTCGGACCCGCGCCTCGTCGAATGCCGTTCGGAGAACGGTGTCGTCGTCTGCGGGTTGGTTCTCAGACCCGACGGCCACCCAGTTGCCGACGTCGCGACCTCGGGTCGCCGGACGGATGATCGCCACGGGACAGTGGGCGCCTTGCGCGACGTCGACTGCGGTGGAGCCGAGCACGGCGCGCGCGACGGCACCGATGCCGACCGAGCCCACGCACACCATCGCCGCGTGTCGGGATTCGGCGATCAAGGCGTTGGACGGCGGCCCAAAGGAGATCTCGGCTTCGACCTTGACCGACTCATCCGTCGCGGCGACTGCGGCCGACGCTTCCCGCAGCGACGTTCGGGCGTACTCGACCTCGGGGCCGTCCGGTGTCGAATCCCCCAGCGTGTGAGGAACATTGGCGCAACTGATCAGGCGCAGCGGTACGTCGCGCGCCCGCGCCTCGCCGACTGCCCACTGGGCGGTCTCGATAGCCGCGATGGAGCCGTCGATACCGACCACAACCGGCGTGCTCTCGTGATCGGTCACGGCTTCCTCCAGATTCACGGCCACCCCGGAGGCGACTCTGAAGGGCACGCTATGGGTGGGATCGGTGAGCGGTGAAGAGGACTTGGTCACTTACGGGCGGGGCCTACGTCAGCACGCGATCGACCTGTACCCGGAGATGCGCGGGACCTATGGACGTCAGTCAGGTGCCGAACGTCTCTGCCGCGGCGACGGGTGGAGCAGTCATATGGAGTCGATGGAGAAGGGATGCATCGACATGGGCGGATATCGCGCGTTGTACCAGGCGAGCCTCGACGATCCCGAACGGTTCTGGATGGATGCGGCCCGAGAGGTCTCGTGGACACGCTTTCCGCACCGGGCTCTGGACGACACCCGGCCGCCGTACTACCGGTGGTTCCCGGACGGGGAGTTGAACACGTGCGCGAACGCGCTGGACCGTCATGTCGACCACGGTCGCGGCGAGGCTCCGGCACTCATCTACGACTCGGCTGTCACAGGCACTCAACGCACGTACAGCTACGCGGAATTACTCGACGAGACAGCCCGATTCGCAGGGGCGCTGCGTGCGCTGGGGGTCGGTACGGGCGATCGCGTCGTGCTGTACATGCCGATGATCCCCGAAGCCGTGATCGCGATGCTGGCGTGCGCCAGGATCGGGGCCGTGCACTCGACGGTGTTCGGCGGCTTCGCGCCGCACGAGCTGGCCGCGCGCATCGACGACGCTCGACCGACGGTCGTGGTGTCCGCGTCCTGCGGGATCGAACCGTCGAAGGTCATCGACTACAAGGCCATGCTCGACGCCGCCGTGGAGGCGAGCGAGCATCCGCCTCGAACCTGTGTGATCGTGCAACGGGAGCAGCTCCCGTGCGGTCTGATCCCGGGCCGCGACGTCGACTGGAACGACGTCATGAAAGACGCCGAGACGGTGGATCCGGTGCCGGTGTCGGCCACCGATCCGCTCTACGTGCTCTACACGTCGGGGACCACCGGAAAACCCAAGGGAGTGGTGCGCGACAACGGAGGCCACGCGGTGGCGCTGACGTGGAGCATGCGCCACATCTACGACATCGGAGCGGGCGACGTCTTCTGGGCGGCGTCCGATGTCGGCTGGGTGGTGGGGCACTCGTACATCGTGTACGGACCGCTGCTGGTGGGTGCGACGACGGTGCTGTACGAAGGCAAACCGGTCGGCACGCCCGACCCCGGCGCATTCTGGCGAGTCGCCGCCGACTACGGCGTCAAAGCGCTCTTCACGGCACCGACCGCGATCCGTGCGATTCGCCGCGAGGATCCCGACGGTGCATGGGTGCGGGAGTACGACCTGTCGGAGCTCCGTCACCTCTTCCTGGCGGGGGAGCGACTGGATCCCGACACGTACGAGTGGGCCACCCGCCAACTCGACATCCCCGTGATCGATCACTGGTGGCAGACCGAGACGGGCTGGGCCATCGCGGCCAATCCGCGGGGTGTGGAGGCCCTGGCCGTCAAGGCGGGTTCACCGAGCGTCCCGATGCCCGGCTACGACGTCCGCGTCCTCCATCCGGACGGCGATCCGTGCGCTGCCGGCGAGGAGGGCGTGATCTGCATTCGGCTCCCGCTTCCGCCGGGCACCCTGCCCACACTGTGGGGCGACGACGCCCGTTTCCAGGCCTCGTACCTCTGCGAACATCCCGGCTACTACCTCACCGGAGACGGTGGGTACTTCGACGACGACGGTTACCTCTTCGTCATGGGCCGTATCGACGACGTGATCAACGTTGCGGGACATCGCTTGTCGACCGGCGCGATCGAAGCGGTGCTCGCCGGCCACCCGGCGGTGGCCGAGTGCGCCGTCATCGCCGTCGGGGACGCCGTAAAGGGCCAGGTTCCGCGGGCGTTCGTGGTGCTCAAGGCGGGTGCTGAGGGGGACGACCTGCCCGCCCAACTGGTGCAGCGGGTGCGCGATGAGATCGGCACCTTCGCGTGTCTGAGACAGGTGGATGTCGTTGCGGCGCTGCCGAAGACGCGCTCGGGAAAGATCCTGCGCAAGACGATGCGCCAGATCGCACACGGGGAGGACGTGGCGATGCCGTCGACGATCGAGGACCCGGACGTACTTCACGCCCTTCGTCCGGTACTGCGGTGATCGCCGCGGACACCACGCCGGTGTTCCACGGAGGCAGAAGAGTCGCGCTGTACGACGCGTCACCGACAAGCGGCACTGTGGCCTTGTAAGAAGGGACTTGTGACCTCTGTCGGTGTGGTCGGAAGGCGGGCATCGTCAGAGCCATGGAGAGCCTGTCTGTGCTGGATGCGAGCTTCCTACAGGCTGAGGATTCCGACCCGCATGTCAGCCTGGCGGTCGGCGGCGTATCGATAATCGCGGGCCCGGCGCCCGACTACGCGGAGCTACTCGAGGTGTTCGCGGCTCGGGCGCAACGCATTCCGCGCTGTACCCAGATGCTGCGGACCCATTCACTCGACATCGCGCCACCCGAGTGGGTGCCCGACGACTCCTTCGACATCGCCCACCACGTCCACCGGATGGCGCTGCCGCAGCCAGGGTCCGACGCCGAGTTGTTCGCAGCGATCGCCACCGTCATGGAGCGCCGCCTGGACCGCGAACGCCCGCTGTGGGAGTGCTGGGTCATCGAGGGCCTGTCCGAGGACCGGTGGGCGATCCTGCTGAAGATCCATCACTGCATCGCCGACGGCATCGCCACGGCCCGGATGCTGGCCGAACTCAGCGATCCCGAAGACGCAGCAGCCGGCACCTACGCCGGCGACATCCGAGCCGCCAGAAAAGACGGCGGACCCCGATGGTGGGGAGTGCGTCTGAGCCTCAACCCGTTCACGTGGGCGCCCGACGTCCTTCGAGCAACGCTGGCCGCCGCCGGCGCCGTCGAGCACGCCGTCGTCGGCGCCGCTGAACTGACCGCCAGCGTGCTGACCCACCCGTCGGACAGCTCCCTCAACGGCTCGCTGTCGGCGATGCGACGATTCAGCGCGGCGCGCGTCGACCTCGCCGACCTGGCACTGGTGCACAAGGTCTTCGCCGTGACGCTGAACGATGTGGCACTCGCGGCGATCACCGGCGCGTACCGCACGATGCTGCTCGATCGCGGCGAGACGCCGGGGTCGGAGGGCTTGCGCACCCTGGTTCCGGTGTCGATGCGATCCGCCGACGACTTCGACGTCACCGACAACCGGGTGTCGGCGATGCTGCCGCTGCTACCGATCGACGAACCCGACCCGGTGATGCGCTTGGCGATCGTGCACGAACGGTTGACCAAGGCCAAGGACAGCGGCCAGCGCGAGGGTGGGAGCGCGATGTTCGCCGCCGCGCAATCGGTCCCGTTCGCACTGTCCGCGTGGACGATTCGGCTACTGACCCGGCTCCCGCAGCGATCGGTCACGGCGTTGGCCACCAACGTTCCAGGTCCGCGCGGCCGTCAGCGGGTGCTGGGCCGTGAGGTGCTCGAGATCCTGCCCGTGCCGCCCATCGCGCTGCACCTCCGCACCGGCATCGCGATGCTCAGCTACGCCGATAGGTTCTTCTTCGGCATCATGGCGGACTACGACGCCGCACCCGATGTCGACGGCCTGGCGGCGAGCGTGGAGGAAGAGGTGCGGCGGCTCGCCGAGCTCGCCCGCGCCGCAGGGAGCGTCGAGTAACCGTGAACGAGCACTGGTTGGTCAGCGAGACCGCCGACGCCGGGGCGCGGACGTTCACCACGCGACTGGTCGCGGCCGGTCGGCATCTACCGGCAACCCGTTTGCGCACAGCCGACTTGATGGCCAGCACTCGCCACCACACTCACATCGATCTCGAGCGGCTGACCGGCATCCGCGAGCGCCGGGTGTCGACCGGTGAGGACGACTCGTTCAGTCTGGCCACCGCCGCGGCCCGATCCTGTCTCGCCAACGCAGCGCAGGATGCGGGCGATGTGGACGTGGTGATCAACTGCAGCATCACCAAGTGCCACAACGGGATGACGCACTGGCTGGAACCGTCGATGAGCGGTGCGATCGCCCGTGCCATCGGTGCGGAATCCGCCGTCACATTCGACGTCGCCAACGCGTGTGCCGGAATGCTGACCGGAGTGATGGTGCTCAACAACTGGATTCAACAGGGACTGGTGCGTCGGGGTCTGGTGGTCAGCGGTGAATACATCTCCGGACTGGGGCGCAACGCCGCCCGCCACATCCGCAACATCGCCAGCTCGGAGCTGGCGTCGCTGACGCTGGGTGATGCCGGCGCCGCGCTCCTACTGGAACGGGCGCCGCTCGGTTCGGCGGGCATCCTGTTCGCCGGATTCACCACCATCGCCCGCTACAGCAGGCTGTGCCTGGCCTACCCGAAGGGTGCCGATCCCGGTGCCAGGATGTTCACCCACTCGCGGGCGATACAGCAGGCCGCGCTCGCCGACACCCCTGCGTTGCTGGCTGAAGTCCTTGAACAGCTCAACATTTCGATGAGCGACATCGACCACGTCATCACCCACCAGACGTCGGCGCGCGCGATCCGCAAGGGGATGGCCGAACTCGAGGCCCGGTTCGGAGCGCATGCCCGGCGCGATCCGGTCATCACGGTCGATCGGTACGGTAACACCGCCTCGACCACGCACACGGTGGCACTGGTGGAGGAGCTCGAAGCCGGGCGCATCCGCCCCGGCGAGACGATCGCGTTGATCTCGCTCGCCTCCGGGCTCGAGATCGGCGTCATCATCCTGACCGCCGGCGAGGAGTTGGTGAAGCGCAATGGGCACAGTGATCGACCGGCTTGAGGTCACCCGCGCAGGATGGCGCTCTCGCCACAGCGCACTGCACTTGGCGGTCACCGCCGCGAAGAGGTGCCTGCAGCAGGCCGGCCACGCGGCCGACGATGTGGACCTGCTCATCAACGCGGGCATCTACCGCGACCGCAACCTCGCCGAACCGGCCTTGGCGGCGCTGATTCAGCAGGACATCGGCGCGCACTCCGAGGACCCGCACCCCGATGCCCACGGCACGTTCTCCTTCGACGTCGCGAACGGCACGTGTGGCGTGCTCACCGCGATGCAGATCGCCGACGGATTCCTTCGGTCACGGGCCATTCGGCGCGCCCTGATCGTCGCCAGTGACGCGGACCCCGGCCACCGGATGACCAAGGACTTCCCGTTCGCGCCGGCGGGCACGGCGATGCTGTGCACGTGGCGGGACGGTGACGCAGGCCTGGGTACCATCCACTGGGTCAACCGATTCGACGATGCGGACGCGTACAGCGCGACTGTCGAGTTGGCCGGTAGACGCAACGTTCTGCGCTTCGACGTCGCCGCGGACCTCGACGCTCGCCTCGCCGACGCGGCCGCGGACGCCGCCTCACAATGCCTTCACGAAGCCTCGTTGGCTGTCGGCGACCTCGACGCCATCGTCGCCGCCCCCGCCGGAGACGCGTTTCGGGTGGCTCTCGCGGAGCGGCTCGGCGTGGCGCCGGATCGGATCACGGTGGCCGACGACGCTCGAATGCACACCGGCGGACTGATAGCGGCCCTGGCGCTCGCCGCGGCGGGCCGGGTGCTGATGGTGGCTGCCGGGGGTGGTATCACCGCAGGCGCCGCGATCTACCGGGGCGATCGACCGGCGACCGCAGACGTCGTCGGTGTCGATCCGGGTAGTGCGATCGTCACATCGCGGTAGTGGACAACGCGCCAATGGCTGCGCGCAGTTTCTCCGCCGCGTCGTCGGCGACCGACTGCAGTTCGGGTTGTTCGGCGATCGACACCATGAGCTGTGGGTCCATGGCGTCGACGATGACGTGCCCTGTGGACTGGGGATCCGAGCGAACCACGACGTTGCACGGCAGTAGCAGGCCGATCTGTCGATCGACGCCGAGGGCGCGGTGGGCCAGCGACGGGTTGCAGGCGCCGAGGATGAGGTAGTCCTCCATGTCCTGGTCGAGTTTGGTCTTCATGGTTGCCTTCACGTCGATCTCGGTGAGCACGCCGAAACCCTGTGCTGCCAGGGCGTCTCTGGTGCGGGCGACGGCATCGGCGAACGAGGTCTTCATGGTGGTCGAAATCGCCAGGGTCATGACGTACTCCTTTTGTTGCGGTGTCGGGGCGAGTGAGAAACGGGGTCGCGCAGGCAGCGCAGCAGGAACGCCAACTGGTCCTCGGCGACCTGTGCGAGAACCGCACCGTGGTACACGTCGAAATGGCCCACCGGATACTCGTGGATCTCGTACGACCGCGCTTCAGCGATCTTCTCCTTCACGAAGGCGGACGAGAGCTGCGCGTCGTCGCGCGCCAACGTCACCAGGATCGGACACGTGATACGGCCGATGGTGCCGGCACGATAGCGCGGCGCGGTGAACAGGAATCGCGGCGTCACCCTGTTGCGCCACGTGGGGGAGTGTTCTTCGACGTCCCGAAAACGTTCGGCCAGGGCCGGGTCGCTGAACACCGCATGGCCCAGCGAGCCGTACACGGCGATGTAGTGAGGGGAGAGTCCCAGCGCACCACGCGCGGTGTCCACGGCGGCGGCACCCAGCAGTCGCGCTGTGCTGACGATGATCTCGGCTGCACTGGGCCGGAAACCGGGTGGTGTGAACCGTCCGCGCATTCCCCTGAACATGTCGATCGCAGGAACGTTGGCGACGACCGCGGCGATGCGGTGATCCTCTGCGGCGACGGTGATCACATGACTGCCGCCGAGGGAAGTGCCCCACAAAGCGATTCGGCGGGCGTCGATTCCACTGGACGTTCGCGCGAAGGCCACCGCACGGCGAAGGTCCGCGAGCTGACGGCGGCTGTCGATCAGCTGGCGCGGCGTACCGTCACTGGACCCGAGACATCGGTAGTCGAACACGAGCACCGCCAGACCGCCCTTGGCGAACGTCTCGGCGAAATCGGGGAGGATCCAGTCCATCGTCCCGGAGAAGCCGTGAGCCATGACGACACAGGGCGCTTCGACGTCGGATTGCACCGGGCGGTAGAACACGCCGGCGATCGACGAGCCATCCGAGTCGAACGAAACACGCTGTGTGACATAGCCGGCCCGGCGCATCACCGATTCCTCGTCCGTCACCGCCCAGTCACCGCTCATCTCGGCCTGTGCCGATGATCTGCGGCGTAGCCCCGGATGACGGCGGCGGTATCCCCGTCGAGTCCCAGGAATTCGTTGTTGAGCAGTCCCGTGAGGCTTTCCACTGCGGCGGTGACCAGCGCGCCTGCGAGCCGCGTCTGCGGATATGCACTGCCCTCCGCCTCGGATGCGAGCTCAGTCGCGTACACGAGTGAGGAGGCCAGCGAGGCATCGACCTCCACGTCCCGGAAGTAGTACGTCGCGCCGTATTGGGTGAAGTCGTTGCGGACCTCCATGATGGCGTCGGCCAACCTGGTGAGCACGTCGGTCGGGACGCTGTCGATACCCAGATCCGGGTTCGCCCTGCGAGCTTCGCGCAGGGTCGACAGTTGCAGGGCCACCACGCGCCTGCGGTGCAGGGCCGGGTAGATCTGAAGAACCCAGGACACGGCTGCGGTGAGCAGCATGAAGCCGAACAGCGCCTCGAGGGGGACGATCAGACGAAGGAACGGCGTGGCGGGCACGATGTCGCCGAATCCGAGCGTGCCGATCGTGACCAGCGACAGGTACAGCGAGTCGAAGACGTCGTGTCGCCCGGCGGGATTCAGTTCCGAACTGTAGGCGAACCCGTCGGGCATCTGGGCGAGGTAGAGCAGTGCCCACCCGACGACGGCGATGACTCCCCAGGCCAACACGACGAGGGCGATTCCCAGCGGCCCCGTCATTCCCGCGATCCGTCGATCGGAGCGGAACGATCGCAGCATCCACCAGACGAGCTTCATCACCTGCGGCGCGATACTGCCGTGACCGACCGGGTGGAACAGCGTGTGGAACACGTCGCGCGCCACCACTGCCACCAGCAGGAATCCCATCAGAGTGATTGCCCAGCTCACTACGACACCTCGTTTCGATCGACGCCGGGGTTCACCCGCGGTGAATTGCGGACTCGACCTCTTCGACAGGGAGCTCCCTGGTGCAGAAGAACCAGTCCTCGCACTCGACGCCGGCTTCGTGTCCCTCCATCCGGTCCTTCGCGGTGCCGCAGGATCCGGCGGGTGGGACGGTGAAGTCGGCGGGGTGAGAGAACAGGATGGCCGGCGACTCGATGGTGGTCATGTCGGTTTCCTTCCAGCAGTGGGCTTCTCGGGGCGAGTCGTTGCGCAGGTGCATCGCGGTCAGGACTTCGAGGCCGCGATCTTCGCCTTCAATTCGGACATGTCGAGATCCTTGACTCTGGTGACGAGGTCCTCGAGAGCGGCCGCCGGCATCGCTCCCGGCTGGCGGTACACCATGATGCCGTCGCGGAAGGCCATGATCGTCGGTATCGACTGAATCTGAAGGGCCGCAGCGAGTTCCGGCTGGGCCTGCGTGTCGACCTTGGCGTGGACCACATCGGGGTGCGCCACGGCCGAACGGTCGAAGACCGGGGCGAACGCGCGGCACGGGCCACACCACGACGCCCAGAAGTCGACGAGCACGATGGAGTTGTCGACGATCGTGGATTCGAAGTTCGACCGGTCGAGAGTTGTCGTTGGCATGGGGGTGTCCTTTCGTTGCAGCGCAGTCGGTGTGCTCAGGCGAGACCCTTGAGCATGAGATTCCAGTACATGAACGGGAGTCCGTACTTCTTGAGGTACCAGTAGGCCCGATGCGGCTTCGTGGGATCGAGAAGAGGAAAGGAGGGTTCCAGGTTCAGGTCGTAGTCGAACTCGGCGAGCAGCATCGCATGCGACGAGGTGACGATCGGACACGACGAGTACCCGTCGTACGACGCGGTCAGCGGCCGCCCCGTCAAGAACGCGGAGATGTTCTCGACGACGACGGGCGCCTGCTTGCGGATCGCGGCCCCGGTCTTCGAGTTCGGCGACGATCCGGCGTCACCGAGGCTGAACACGTTGGGGTAGCGCACGTGCTGCATCGTGTGCTTGTCGATCTCGACGTACCCGGTGGCGTCGCCGGTCGACAACGGGCTGGACTTGACCCAGTCCGGCGCGGACTGCCGCGGCACCGCGTGCAGCACGTCGTAGGACAGCATCGCATCGGTACCGCCGGGGCCGACGCTGGTGATGCCGACCTTGTGCGATGCGGCGTCGACCGAGGTCACCTCGGAACTGCTGTGCAGTGTGATGCCGTAGTCGGCGATCACGGCGTCCAGGCTGTCGGCGATCGCGGGGATGCCGAACGGGCGCGGTCCCGGCATGACGAGGTGGACGTCGATGTCCTTGAGCACGCCCTGCTTCCGCCAGTAGTCCGACGCCAGGTACGCGATCTTCTGCGGAGCGCCCGCGCACTTGATGGCACCGGACGGCACGGTGAACACCGCGGTACCCGAACGGAGGTTGCGGATGAAGTCCCAGGTGCGTGGCGCGAGGTCGAACCGGTAGTTCGACGACACGCCGTTGCGGCCCAGGGCTTCCTCCAGGCCTTCGGTGGACTTCCAATCGAGTTGGATACCGGGGCAGACCACGAGCACGTCGTAGCCGTAACTGGACCCGTCAACGCACGTCACCGTGTTCTGCTCCGGGTCGAACTCGCTGGCCGCGGTTTTGATCCACGTTGCGCCTTTCGGCATGACCGAGGACTCGGTGCGTTCGGTGCTCGATTGCTTCGCTTGACCACCGCCCACCAGCGTCCACAGCGGCTGGTAGTAGTGCGTGGACGACGGCTCGATCACCGCGACGTCGTGAAAGCCCTTGCGCAGCAGACGGGCCGCGACGGTGATGCCGGCCGTTCCGCCACCGACGATCAGGATGTGGTGCTTGGCGGTGGTGGTCATGGTGTTCGTCTCCTCGACTGATTCAGGCGTTCCGGTGGGCTCAGGCGTTCTGGTGAGATTCGTCCCAGGCGCCGAAGCCGCCCAGGATGTCGCTCACGTCGGCGAAGCCGCGCTGCCGCAACAGGCTCGCCGCCACCGAGGATCGGTAGCCGCCCGCGCAGTACACGACCGTGGGCTTGGCGGGGTCCAGCTCGTTCAATCGAGCGGGCAACTGCCCCACGGGGATCGGGATCGCACCGGGAATGGTCCCTGCCTCGACCTCGCCCGGATTGCGGACGTCGACGATCTGCAGGTTGGTCAGCTCGGCTGCTCTCTCGTCGAACACCTTCGCCGTCAATCGGGATGCCACCTGAACGTCGCCCTGGTGGCTGAACATCGCCTGGAACGGCTCGGCCAGATAACCGATCACCCGGTCGAATCCGATGCGCGCGAGACGGTTCTTGCCCTCGAGTTCCTGTCCGGGTTCGGTGAACAGCACGATGTCGACGTCGGAGGGTAGGACCGAGCCGGCGAATTCGGCGTAGCGGCCTTCGAGTCCGATGTTGACGGCGCCGCGCAGGTGGCCTTGGGCGAACTCCTCCGGTGTGCGCCCGTCGACCAGGACGGCGCCGCGGTCGAGCGCCGCGCGCATCTGCTCGTAGGTCATCGCCGTCGGCATCTTGGTCTCGTCGAGCAACTCGCGGTCCTTGCGATTGAGGATCGCGTCGTAGACGAAGTAGCCGGGTGCCGGCGGCTGGCCCTCGGTGACGAGGTTCATGAACGTGGCCTTGTCAGGCGCCCGTAGGGCGTAGTTCGTCGCCTTCTGCTCACCCATCGTCGACCACAGATCGGTCGACAGGTTCTTGCCGCATGCCGAGCCCGCGCCGTGCGCCGGGTACACCCTGGTCGCGTCGGGCAGCGTCATCAGCTTGTCGTGCAACGAGTCGTACAGCTTGTCGGCGAGTTCCTCGCGGGTGAATCCGATCGAGGCCAGCAGGTCGGGTCGACCGACGTCCCCGATGAACAGCGCATCGCCGGTCAGCACCCCGTAGGGCACCGTGTCATCGGAGTGCTCGTAGACCACGATCGACAGCGACTCCGGGGTGTGGCCGGGAGTGTGGCGGAACTCCAACGTCACGTCACCGAGCGAGTAGATCTCACCGTCGGCGACCCCCCTCGACTCGAACTCGGTTTCGGCGACCGAGGAGAAGACGATCTCCGCCCCGGTGGCCTTCGCCAGCTCGAGGTGACCGGAGAGGAAGTCGGCGTGGAAGTGGGTCTCGATGACGAGTTCGATCGTCAAGCCGAACTTCTCGGCATCCGCCAGATACTCGGCGATGTCGCGCTGTGGGTCGACAACGACTGCGCGACCGGTGGTTTCGTCTGCCACCAGGTACGAGGCGTGTGACAGGCACTCCAGGTAGTACTGGATGAACTTCATGGCTTCGGCCCTTTCGATCGACGGTGGTGACACCATCTTGGTGTATACCCCTATGGGTATGTCAAGTGCGTGCCGCGTGGGGATATTCCTCACTTGACAATACCCTGGGGGGTATAGATACCATCTCCTGTGAACGTATCTCCGGCGGCGCGTTGCCAGTAGAGGCTTTCGTCACCGCCGGTCACCCGAGAGGACGGCGACACCGTGACCACGCCCATCACCATCGATTCGCACAACCTTCGCGAGCGGCTCAGTTCGGCTGCGCCGCCGCGCATCCTGGACGTCCGCACGGCCGGTGAGTTCGAAACCGCCCACATCGCCGGTGCCTACAACGTCCCGCTGGATTTGCTGCGCGAGCACCGCGACGAGATCATCAAGCACCTCGATGACGAGGTCGTCCTGGTGTGCCGGTCCGGTCAACGGGCGGCACAGGCCGAGGAGACGCTCCGCGCGTCCGGGCTGGGCAACGTCCACATCCTCGACGGCGGGATCACGGCCTGGGAGGCCCAGGGCTTCGGGGTCAACCGCGGCGCGCAGCGATGGGATCTCGAGCGTCAGGTCCGACTGGTCGCCGGGTCGCTTGTGCTGGCCGGCGTGCTCGGCAGCATCGCCGTGCCGAAGCTCAAGTGGTTGGCCGCCGGTGTCGGCGGGGGGCTCACCGTCGCGGCCCTGTCCAACACCTGCGCCATGGGGATGCTGTTGTCCAAGCTGCCCTACAACCGCGGGGCCGCCTGTGACGCCCAGAGCGTCGTGGCGCAGCTCGTCGATCCCGCGAAGGCCGGGTAACCGCCATGATCGCGCTGACGGTCGTCCTCGCCGTGTTCGTCGGCATCGCACTGGGCCTACTCGGGGGCGGTGGCTCGATCCTGACGGTCCCGTTGCTCGCCTACGTCGCGGGCATGGACGCCAAACAGGCCATCGCCACGTCGCTGTTGGTGGTGGGCGTCACCAGCGCCGTCGGCGCGATCTCGCACGCGCGGGCCGGCCGCGTGCAGTGGCGCACCGGGCTGATCTTCGGAGCGGCCGGCATGGCCGGCGCCTATGCGGGCGGCCTCCTCGCCCGTTTCATTCCCGGCACCGTACTTCTCATCGGCTTCGCGCTCATGATGATCGCGACGGCCGTCGCCATGCTGCGGGGACGCAGGGAGGCCGTCGGCGCCGTTGCGGTGCATCGCATTCCCGTGGGGAAGGTCGTTGCCGAGGGGCTGGTGGTCGGCCTGGTGACCGGGCTCGTGGGTGCCGGCGGTGGATTCCTCGTCGTGCCGGCGTTGGCGTTGCTCGGGGGACTGCCGATGCCGATCGCGGTGGGCACCTCCCTGGTCGTGATCACCATGAAATCCTTTGCCGGCCTTGGTGGATACCTGTCCAGTGTGCACATCGACTGGACCGTGGCACTGATGGTCACCGCCGCGGCTGTGGTCGGTGCCCTGATCGGTGCGCGACTGACCGCGATGGTGAACCCCGACGCGCTGCGAAAGGCGTTCGGCTGGTTCGTTCTCGCCATGTCGTCGGTGATCCTGGCCCAGGAGATTCACCTGGCCGTCGGTGCCGCGGCGGCCGTGTCGACCGCCGCGGCCGGAGCGATGTACCTCGCGTGCACGCGGACCGGATTCTGCCCGCTACGCAGAGTCTTCGCGCCCCGCCACGTGGGCGCGCCGGGATGAGTCGATCCCGTCGGGCATATACCCAGGAGGGTAAACTGTTGCAACCGGTATGACGACGAAGGGACGGCCGATGGTCGGCGACGAAGACAGCATCGCGGCAGTGTTGAACCGATTGCGCCGTGCGCAGGGTCAGCTGGCCGGCGTCATCTCGATGATCGAGCAGGGCCGTGACTGCAAGGACGTCGTCACCCAACTCGCCGCGGTGTCGCGCGCTCTCGACCGGGCGGGCTTCAAGATCGTGGCCACCGGGCTCCGGGAGTGCATCACCGGCGAGGGTGCCGACGGCGGCAAGCCGATGACGGAAGCGGAGTTGGAGAAGCTGTTCCTGGCGCTGGCGTAGACCATGGAGTCGATGGTCCTCGCGACGGCGGTAATCGGACCCTATTGGGCGGGGTTCCGGTAGCGGACACTCAGCGAGGTGTTGACCGATACCCCGCCCGTTGATCGAATCGACACCGTCTCGGAGCACGTATCGGCGCGAGTGCCGCTGGCGCGGCCCGAACAACTGGTCTCCGACGTCCTCGATGCCATGCGTGGTGTGCGGTTCGACAGCGTGGCCGCGGTGGCGGTCCTGGCGGACGATCGCCTGGTCGGGGTCGCCAGCATGGAGCAGATGATCGGCGCACCCGTTGCGGCCACGGTCGCCGACGTGATGGACGCCGCCCCCACGGTCGTCGCGCCGGATACGGACCAGGAACACGCCGCGTGGCAGGCCGTGCAGCACTCCGACGCCACTGTCGCCGTCGTCGACGACGCCGGGAGATTCCGCGGTCTGATCCCGCCACGCCGATTGCTCGATGTGCTGTTGACCGAACACGACGAGGATCTGGCTCGGCTCGGCGGGTTCCTGGCCTCGGTGGAGTCGGCGCGTCGGACGAGTTTCGAGTCGGTCACCCGACGCCTGTGGCACCGCATGCCGTGGCTGGTCGTGGGATTGGTCGGCGCGACACTGTCCGCGGTGCTGATGTCGGCGTTCGAGGCTCAGCTCAGCACGTCGGTGGCGATCGCGTACTTCGTACCCGGCATCGTGTACTTGGCCGATGCTGTCGGCACGCAGACGGAAACACTTGCCATCCGCGGACTTTCGGTCGGAGTGGGCATCCGGCGGGTGATCGTGCCGGAGTCGATGACGGGACTCCTGGTCGGTGTGCTGCTCGGCGGGATGACCCTGCCGCTGGTGGTTCTGCTCACCGGCGACTGGATGTTGGCGATCGCCGTGGCCATCACGCTGCTGGCGGCGAGCACCATCGCCACCGTGGTGGCGTTGGCGCTGCCGTGGCTCCTGCATCGGCTCGGAATGGATCCCGCATTCGGCTCCGGACCACTGGCCACGGTCGTGCAGGACCTTCTCTCGCTCGCGATCTACCTCGGCGCCGTCACCGTTCTGCTGACGTGATTCGAGTGGCGAGCGGGGCGAGCGACGTTGTGCGCCGCGTTCAGTCGATTGGCTGGACCCCTGGTTTGACGCAGTTGCGGCACTACGAACGGGCCTGGTTACGAGGCGATGTGGTGGCGGGTGTCACCGTCGCGGCCTATCTGGTTCCGCAGGTGATGGCGTACGCCACCCTCGCGGGCCTGCCCGCCGTCACCGGCTTGTGGGCGGTGCTGGCTCCGCTGGCGATCTACGCCGTCCTGGGGTCGTCACGCCAGCTGTCCGTGGGTCCGGAGTCGACGACGGCACTGATGACGGTGGCCGTGCTGGCACCGCTGGCTCTCGGCGATCCGGGCAGGTACGCGCTTCTCGCCGCGGCACTCGCATTCCTGGTCGGCGTTGTCTGTCTGGCGGGCGGCCTAGCGCGCCTCGGATTTCTCGCCGATCTCCTGTCGCGCCCCGTCCTGGTCGGCTACATGGCCGGGATCGCCCTGCTGATGATCGTCAGCCAGGCGGGCAAGGTTGCGGGATTCACCGTGTCCGGCGACGAATTCATCGCTCTGACGCAGTCGTTCATCAGCCAGCGCGGCAGTGTCCACTGGCCCACCGTGGTCACCGCCGGCGCGGTGCTACTGGCGCTGTGGGTCCTCGGGCGATGGCTGCCGCGCGTGCCCGGTCCGCTCATCGCGGTTCTGCTCGCGGCCGCGGCGGTGGCGGCGTGCTCGCTCGACGCGGCGGGGGTGGCGGTGGTCGGCGCGATACCCTCGGGCCTCGAGGTGCCGACCGTGCCGCTCGTCTCGCTCAGCGACGTCTCGTCCCTGGCTGTTCCCGCCCTCGGCATCGCGGTCGTGGCGTTCTCCGACAACGTGCTCACCGCGCGCGCCTTCGCGACCCGGCAGGGCCAGGTCATCGACGCCAACGCCGAACTGCGCGCTCTGGGTGTGTGCAACATGGCCACCGGTCTGACCCACGGGTTCCCCGTCAGCTCCAGTGGAAGTCGGACTGCACTCGGCGACGCGGTGGGCAGTCGTACCCAGTTGCACTCTCTCGTGGTGCTTTTCACCGTCGTCATGCTGGTGCTGTTCGGGCGCGCCATGCTGGCGGTCATCCCGATGGCGGCGCTCGGTGCCCTGGTGATCTACGCCGCGATTCGTCTGATCGACGTGGGGGAGTTTCGTCGGCTCGCGCGGTTTCGACTCAGTGAGTTGGTACTCGCCGTGGCGACGACCGTTGCGGTGTTGACCGTCGGCGTGCTGTACGGAGTGCTGGTGGCCGTCGCGCTGTCGATCCTCGACCTGTTGCGCCGGGTCGCGAGAGCGCACGACAGCGTGCAGGGCTTCGTTCCAGGGGTGATGGGGATGCACGACGTCGACGACTATCCGGAGGCGCGACAGGTGCCGGGGTTGATCGTCTATCGCTACGACGCGCCCCTCTGCTTCGCCAACGCGCACGACTTTCTCACCCGTGCGCTCGCCGCCGTGGAGCAGGCCGGGACCCCCGTGGAATGGTTCGTCCTCAACGCCGAGGCGAACGTCGAGGTGGACATGACCGCGATCGACGCACTCAATCAACTGCGCGTCGAACTGGGCCGGCGGGGCGTCGCCTTCGGGATGGCGCGAGTCAAACAGGATCTCCGCGATGCGCTCGAGGCGGCGGGGCTGTTGAAGGACATCGGAGAGGCCAGGGTCTTCATGACGCTGCCCGCCGCGGTGGAGGCGTTCGAACGACGTCACGACGCGCAGGCGTAGTGATCATCAGCGCGCGGACTGGAGTCTTTCGACCCTTCAGGGCCAACGGGTGTCCCGTCGATGATCAGATGACACGGCGACCAGGGGATGGGAGCCACCTCCGAGGAGTGCCCAGATGGACACGTTCACCGTCTTGCCGAGGATCGGTTGGGTCGCCTGCCTGACCGGGCGAAATACGTTGGTGCGCCGAAGTGATCGGGTGGAAGCGCTGATCGGTGCGATGGCGGCCATCCTGGTGCTGTGCGCGGCGCCGGTGTCGGCCGCGCTGGGCACCGCGGTGCACGAGACGCGTTCGGAGTTCTACGCCGACCAGTTGCGGCACCGCCACATCGCCGAGGCGATCGCCGTCTCGGACAGCGAGACGACCGTGCGGACCAACGCGATCGAGTTCGACGTCGACGCACGGTGGCGGTTCGATGACACGTACCACGTCGAACGGGTTCGCTCGCAGGCCTTCGTGAAGGTCCACGACCGGTTTCAGATCTGGGTGGACGATGAGGGCGCCGCCGTGCCGGCGCCCCCGCCGCCCGGACAGGCGGGCAGGGAAGCGGTGGGCGCGGCGGTACTCAGCTGGCTCGGCGTCGTCTTCGTGATGGCGGGTGTGTGCGGCGCGGTGCGTCATCGGCTCAACCGCGTCCGTCATGCGAACTGGGACCGCGAGTTCGAGGCGCTCGTCGACGGCCGTGGTCAGGAGAGGCGCCAATCGTGACCGACCTGTTGATGCCGGTTACCGTCGACGAGCGGTGCGCCACCAGCGATCCGGCACCACTCCATCCCGACCGAGAACTGGAGGCGGTGGCGTCGATGCTGCGATCGCGGTTTCCGGACTGCCGCCCCGAGGACATCGGTCGTCTGGTGAGGACGGTGTACACCCAGCTTGCCGAACAGGCCCGTGTGCGAACCCATCTCATCCCGCTGACACTGAATCGCTGCCGGAGGACGCTGATGTTGTTGACGTCGTCGATTCCCGTGCTCGACGACGACCGTAGTTCAGCTGGACGACAGCGGTAGCGGGCCGAGCTTTCGCGACCTCCGGCACGCGGCGGTGAGCGCGGACAGTCGCGCGCCGCGTCGGAGGAGGGTCTTTCGTCCCGAAGGCGATTGGCTACCGGGGACTTAGGACCCCCGGTTGAGGACCAAAGCCTGTGTGACCTCGCCACTCACCCGCCTAGCGTCTGACCGGTCAGGCGCGGGAGCAGACGCTCCGCGTGGCAACGAATTCGGGAGACAGAGGTACCGCAGATGTCGCAGACATTCGCTTCGAGGCCGGCCCAGGCTCCACCACCGAATCCGCGCAGGGGGCTGGGGCTGGCCGCGCTGACGGCGCTCGTCGTCGGCTCCATGATCGGCAGCGGTATCTTCGCGCTGCCGTCCCAGATGGCCGGCAGCGCCGCCCCCGGACCGCTGCTGATCGGCTGGGCCATCACCGGGGTCGGAATGCTGATGTTGGCCTTCGTATTCCAGACCCTGGCGTCTCGTAAACCCGACGTCGACGGCGGCGTGTACGGATACGCGCGTGCCGGATTCGGAAACTACATCGGTTTCACCGCCGCGTTCGGCTACTGGGTCTCGGCGTGGGTCGGCAACGTGGCCTACCTGGTGCTGCTGTTCTCGACGCTGGGGTACTTCGTCGGCCCCTTCGAGGGCGGCGTCACGCTGCCGGCGATCATCTCCGCATCGGTACTGCTGTGGATCGTGCACGCCATGACACTGCGCGGCATCCGCACCGCGGCAGCAGTCAACGTCGTGGTCACCATCGCCAAGGTGATTCCCATCATCGTCTTCGTCGCCATCGCCGCCGTTGGATTCAAGGCGGGCCTGTTCACCGCGGACTTCTGGGGTAACACCGTGCAGATCGACGGAGAACCCCTCGGCAGCACGATGACTCAGGTCAAGAACATGATGCTGGTCACCGTCTGGGTGTTCATCGGAATCGAAGGCGCCTCCGTGTACTCCCGTCGCGCAGCGAAGCGCGCCGACGTCGGCCGAGCCACCGTGCTCGGCTTCGCCGGGGTGCTCGCCCTGCTCCTGCTGGTCAACCTGCTGTCCTACGGCCTGGTCGCGCAAGCCGAACTCGCAGGGGTGGCCGACCCGTCGATGGCCGGGGTGCTGGAGCAGCAGGTCGGCAGCTGGGGAGCGGCGTTCATCTCGATCGGACTGGTGATCTCACTGCTGGGCGCGTTGATCGCCTGGGTTCTGCTGTGCGTCGAGATCCTGCGACTGCCCGCCCTCGAAGGCGTGATGCCGAAGGCGCTGGCCCGCGAGAACTCACACGGGGCACCGGCGAATGCGTTGTGGCTGAACAACATCTGCGTGCAGGGCATGCTGTTGTGGACGTTGGCCAACGAGAGCACGTACCTCAACCTGATCTACCTGGCGACGTCGCTCATCCTGCTGCCCTACCTGTGGTCCGCCGCCTATCAGGTGTTGCTCGCCGTTCGCGGTGACACGTACGAGTCGTCGCCCGGACGCACCCGAGATCTGATCGTGGGCGTGGTCGCCCTGGTTTACGCGGGGTGGCTGGTCTACGCCGGTGGCTGGCAGTACCTCCTCATCGCGGCGGTGTTCTATCTGGTCGGTACGGCGCTGTACGTCTGGGCCCGCCGCGAAGTGAAGGCAACCGTGTTCAGCAAGCCCGAACTCGCCGTCTTCGGTGTGGTGACGGTGACGTCGATCGTTGCCGTCGCACTGATGGCCACCGGTAATCTGGCCGTGCTGTGAGCGCGCCCGGATCCCGGCTGGGCGTGTGGTCGGAGGCCGGTCGGTTGCGCAGGGCCATGGTGTGCGCACCCGGGCTGGCCCATCAACGGCTGACCCCGGAGAACTGCAAGGAGTTGCTGTTCGACGACGTCGTCTGGCTGCAGCAGGCTCGGCGCGACCACTTCGACTTCGTGGCCAAGATGGTCGACCGCGATGTCGAGGTGCTGGACCTCCTCGATCTGCTGGCCGACGTGCTGGCCATGCCCGACGGTCTCCAGTGGGTGCTGGACCGCACGGTGACCGAGAATCGGGTGGGGCCGGGCTTCGTGCACGAGATCAGGGCCTGGCTCAGTGAACTGACGCCGGATCAGTTGGCGCAGTTCCTCATCGGCGGGGTGTCCTATCAGGATGTGCCCGCCGACGTCGCGGGCGCGTTCGTCTCGGCGTTCAGCGAATTGGACCCCGCGGGCTTCGTTCTGCGACCGCTGCCCAACACGCAGTTCATGCGCGACAACTCATCCTGGATATTCGGCGGGGTCACCCTCAACCCGATGTACTGGCCGGCGCGCAGGCAGGAGACCCTTCTGACCACCGCCGTCTACAGGTTCCACCCCGCCTTCGCCGACGAGAAGTTCGACGTGTGGCTGGGCGACTCGGACGGGATGTCGGCCGATCACGGCGCGGCGACGCTGGAGGGCGGCGACGTGATGCCGATCGGCAAGGGCGTCGTCGTGATCGGGATGGGTGAGCGGTCCTCGCATCAGGCCATCACCCAGGTCGCCCGCAACCTGTTCGCGGCCGGCGCCGCGGAACGGGTGATCGTCGCAGGTCTGCCGAAGTCCAGGGCGGCGATGCACCTGGACACCGTGTTCACCTTCTGCGGCTACGACATCGTGACCGCCTATTCTCCGGTCGTCGACGGCATCGTGCCGTTCAGCCTGCGCCCCGACGACACCGCGCCGTCGGGGCTGGACATCCGGCGCGAGCCCAACGGGCTGATCGACACCATCGGCGACGCCGTCGGGGTGGACTTCCGGGTGGTGAGGACCGCGGGCGACGTCTACGGCGTCCAGCGCGAGCAGTGGGACGACGGCAACAACGTCGTGGCCCTCGAACCGGGGGTCGTCATCGGTTACGACCGCAACACCCTCACCAACACAGCGCTGCGAAAGGCCGGTGTCGAGGTCGTGACCATCACCGCCAGCGAACTGGGCCGTGGCCGCGGCGGTGGCCGATGCATGACCTGCCCGATCCTGCGCGACCCGCTCTACACCTGACCCGGCTCACCAGAGGACTTGACGACCATGGCCTACAACAACCGAAACCGCAGTCTGCTCAGCCTGCTTCACCACACCGACCGCGATTTGCACTATCTGCTCGACCTGGCACGGGACCTGAAGCGCGCCAAGTACTCCGGCGCTGTGCGGAACAGCCTGGCGGGCAAGAACATCGCGTTGATCTTCGAGAAGACGTCGACTCGCACCCGCTGCGCGTTCGAGGTGGCCGCCCACGACGAGGGGGCGCACGTGACGTACATCGATCCGACGTCATCGCAGATCGGGCACAAGGAGTCGATGAAGGACACCGCTCGGGTGCTCGGCCGGATGTACGACGCGATCGAGTACCGCGGCGCGGGTCAGGAGATCGTCGAGGAACTGGCCGAACACGCCGGGGTGCCCGTCTTCAACGGGCTCACCGACGAGTTGCATCCGACCCAGATGCTGGCCGATGTACTCACGATGACCGAACACTGCCCGAAACCGTTGCAGGACATCGCATATGCGTTCGTCGGCGACGGCCGTAACAACATGGCCAACGCGCTGCTACTGGTGGGAGCGAAACTCGGTATGGACGTGCGGATCGGGGCGCCCCGGCAGCTCTGGCCGAGCGATGAACACCTCGCCACGTGCAAGGCGTTCGCCGCAGCGTCCGGAGCGCGCATCACGATCACCGACGACCCCAAGGAAGCCGTCGAGGGTGTCGACTTCATCCACACCGACGTCTGGGTGTCTATGGGTGAGCCGCTCGAGACGTGGGGCGAGCGCATCGATCTGCTGCTGCCGTTTCAGGTCAACGCGGCGTTGATGGCGGCGGCCAGCAACCCGCGGGTCAAGTTCATGCACTGCCTCCCGGCGTTTCACAACTCCGAGACGGCGGTCGGTGCGCGTGTCGCGGCTCAGTATCCGTTCCTGTCGAACGGGATCGAGGTAACCGACGACGTCTTCGAGGGACCGGCGAACATCGCCTTCGAACAGGCGGAGAACCGCATGCACACGATCAAGGCCGTGCTCGTCGCGGCCCTCAGCTGACCGCGGCACGACGACCATGCGCATCGTCATCGCACTGGGCGGCAACGCACTTCTTCGGCGCGGACAGCCCATGACCGCGGAGAATCAACGGGCCAACATCAGAACGGCCGCTGAACGCATCGCCGCCATCGCCCCCGGAAACGAGATCGTCATCGCGCACGGCAACGGACCACAGGTGGGGTTGTTGGCCCTGCAGGCCGCTGCCTACCACGACGTCGAACCGTACCCGCTGGACGTGCTCGGAGCGCAGACCGAGGCGATGATCGGGTACGTCATCGAACAGGAACTGGGCAACCTGCTCCCGCCCGACCAATCGCTGGCCACGGTGCTGACGATGATCGAAGTCGATCCGAAAGACCCCGCATTCAGCTGCCCGACCAAACCGATCGGCCCCGTCTACGATCGCGCGACCGCGGAACGGCTGCGCGTGGACAGTGGCTGGACTATCGCCGCCGACGGAGCGGGGTTCCGGCGTGTGGTGGCGAGTCCGAAGCCCGAACGCATCTTCGAGATACGCGCGATCCGCAGTCTCGTCGAAAGAGGCGTGATCGTGATATGTGCTGGGGGAGGCGGGATCCCGACGATGTACGACGATCGCGGCAAGCTGCACGGCGTCGAGGCGGTGATCGACAAGGATCTCGCCGCCGCGTTGCTCGCCGAGGATCTGCACGCCGACCTGCTGGTCATCGCCACCGACGTCGACGGCGTGTACCGCGGGTGGGGAACCTCCGACCAGCTTCACGTCGGCAGCATGTTCGACGACGAGGTGGACACCCTGGACCTGCCCCCCGGATCGATGGGCCCCAAGGTCGAGGCCGCGTCTCGTTTCGCCCGTCGGACCGGTGGCGAGGCCGTCATCGGAGCGCTCGCCGATATCGACGGGATCGTCGCCGGCAACGCGGGAACTCGGGTGAGGTCCCGTCGGGTCGGCGCGCGGCTCACGCCGAGGCACACCGATGCCTGAGCGCACCTCGCACCACGAGATCGTGGTCGCCGTCGACGGATCCCCCGAGTCCAACGCCGCTGTGCGGTGGGCGGCACGCGATGCGCAGTTGCGCGATGCCGTGCTCGTGCTCGTGCACGTGGTGCCCGATCCCGGCGACGCGCCGTGGCTGGACGAACCGTCACCGGAGCAGTTCGACCGGGTGCATCGCGAGCGTGCACTGGAGATACTCGATGAGGCAAGGCAACTCGCGGTCCAGACGACGGCACCCCATGATGTCCACGTCGGCACCAGGGTGGCAACCGGTGACATCGTCGCGCACGTGATCGAGATGTCCAAAGACGCCGAGATGATCGTCGTGGGCTCCCGTGGGCACGGCAGGATCGAACGGCTACTGCTCGGATCCGTCAGCGCCGGTCTGGTCCACCACGCGCGGTGCGCCGTGGCGGTGATCCGCGACGAGGAGACGTCGACGGGAGACGCGCTGTCGGCCGCGCCGGTGGTCGTCGGATTCGACGGTTCGCCCGCCTCCGAGGTCGCGATGGGGATCGCGTTCGACGAGGCGTCACGGCGCAACGTGGATCTGGTTGCCGCGCACGCCTACAGCGATGCCTCGGTGGTGTTCGAACCGTCCGAATGGTTGAACTTCCGACCGTTGGCCGTGGCGCTGCTGGACGAGGGAGTGGCCAGATGGAGCAAGAGCTATCCGGACGTGAACGTGCGACACGTCGTCGCTCGCGACAGTCCCGCGCATGAACTGCTTCAGCTCGCGGAGTCCGCTCAACTCGTCGTGGTGGGCACCAGAGGCCGGGGCGCTCTGAGGGCGGGACTCGGCTCGGTCAGCTCATCGGTCGCACGATGCGCCAGGGTGCCGGTGATCGTCGTCAGGGCGTGGTGATAGAGCCTCTCACTGCCGCCCGAGGATCCAATCCGCGGCCTGCTCGGCCTGACCCGCCGGGAAGTGTCGGACCTCCGCCGAGATGAAGTGCGACACCAGCTTCTCCGCGACATCGCCGAGGTGCGAGGCGGTGACGATCGCGATCTTCTTGACGTGCCGGTGGTGGTCGTGCACGAAGCGCAGGTGGGTGACCATCGCCCCGAACCGGTCCCAACCCGGAAAGCGGGTGGCCTCGATGATGATGCCCGCCAGGTCACCGCCCGACTCGATCTCGGCATCGACCACCATGGCGAGGTCGCCGAAGTCGTCGGCGGACAGCGGTCTCGAGGGCCACACCCGGACTATCCCGTGGGCCTCGTCCAGTTCGAAGTCGATCATCGCCGCTCCTCGTTGCCGATGACGTCCCATGTTCCGCTCGACGGCGCGGATCGTCGTCGGGACAAGGTCACCGGGCCGCAGGGTCTTCGGTCACGAGTCCCGACGGCGGTACGCCGATCCGGCTCAGTTGGAGGTCGCCGCCATCTCGCCGCTCCACGCCGAACGAGCGCCTGAGTCGCCGATTCGGTAAACCTGGAACGTCGCTGCGGCACCCGTCACGATCACCACCGCCGCGATGACGACGACGACGCCCTTGGGCAGCGGCCGATCGCGGCCGTCGCGGAGGTGAGCGAACACCAGGAGCGCCACCCCCACCAGCAGGCCGAGCGCGAAGTACAGCATGGTGTCGCCGAGTTCGGTGTGCGTGCGCAGCACATCGGTGGCGTTGAGGCGGTGCTCGAGCCATTCGCCCGCCTCGGTGGTCAGAGGGGTGAGCGCGACGATGACGACCGACAGAGACGCGATGAGCCAGATGAGCTTCCGTCGCGCGGTGGGCCAGAGCGCACTCAGCACCGCCAGCACCGCGGTCAGTGGCACCAGCACCACGACGAAGTGCACGAGCAGGACGTGAGCGGGCAGCCCCTGAAAGGTCGACATCGTGTTCTCCTCGGTTCGAGCGGTTGCGGTGACGTAGCCGGGTCAGCCGATGACGCCGCCGACGAGGTGGCCGATGGCGTAGGTGATCGCCAGGGCGAGTCCACCGCCGATGACGTTGCGGACGACGGCGGGAACCCACGGTGCGCCACCGAGTTTCGCCGACGTCCAGCCCGTTGTCGCCAGCGCCATCAGCACCACGACGACCGTCACCGGAATGCGCCAGGCGGTGGGAGGCAGCAGGATCGCCACCAGGGGGAGCAGCGCGCCGACGGTGAAGGACAGTGCGGAGGAGAGTGCCGCCTGCCATGGGCTGGTGAGGTCGTCGGGGTCGATGCCCAGTTCCACCTCGGCGTGCGCCTTTACGGCGTCGTGTTCGCTGAGTTCTTCGGCGACCCGGCGCGCCGTCGCGGCCGACAAACCCCGGTCTTCGTACAACGCTGCGAGCTCGTTCAGTTCGGCCACCGGATCTTCGTGGAGCTCACGACGTTCCTTGTTCAACAGCGCCTGCTCGGTGTCGCGTTGCGTGCTGACGGACACGTACTCGCCGAGGGCCATCGAGACCGCGCCCGCGGCGAGTCCGGCGACCCCCGCGGTCAGGATGGGGCCCGGCGCCATCGTCGCCGCCGCGACCCCGACGACGATGCCCGCCGTCGAGACGATGCCGTCGTTAGCGCCGAGCACGCCCGCGCGCAGCCAGTTGAGCCGCGACGACACCGAGCCCTGATGGGGCTCCGCGGGATGCGGCTTCGTCGTCATACGTGGTGAGGGTAGCGATGCCGAGGCCAGCCCGCTAGCAATCGTAGGCTAGCCAAAGGCGTAGTGACGCAACGCCGCACACCGCTCGCCGCTAGCCGCTGAACGCCTCGTCGATGATCTCCTGCTGCTCGACGGCGTGCACCTTCGAACTGCCCGAGGACGGTGCCGACATGGCGCGGCGCGAGATGCGCTTGATGCCGGTCAGCTTGTCCGGCAACAGCTCCGGCATCGCCAGTCCCAGGGTCGGCCACGCACCCTGGTTGGCCGGCTCCTCCTGCACCCAGAAGTACTCCTCGACTCCCTGGTACTGGTCCAGCGTGGCGCCGAGCCTGCGCTTCGGCAGTGGGTACAGCTGCTCGACGCGCACGATCGCGACGTCTTCGCGCTTGTCCTTCGCCTTGCGGGCGGCCAGTTCGTAGTAGATCTTGCCGCTGGTCAGCAGAATCCGCTTGACCTTGGAGCGGTCGCCCTCACCGTCGGTGTACAGCGGCTCCTCCATGATCGAGCGGAACTTCTGCTCGGTGAAGTCGCGGATGTCGCTGACGACTGCTTTGTTGCGCAGCATCGACTTCGGCGTGAAGACGATGAGCGGCCGGTGGATGCGGTCCATGCCGTGGCGGCGCAGCAGATGGAAGTAGTTCGCGGGCGTCGACGGCATCGCCACCGTCATCGAGCCCTCGGCGCACACCTGCAGGAACCGTTCGATGCGACCGGAGGTGTGGTCGGGCCCCTGCCCCTCGTGGCCGTGCGGCAGCAAAAGCACGACGTCGGACAGCTGACCCCACTTGGCCTCACCCGAGCTGATGAACTCGTCGATGACCGTCTGTGCGCCGTTGACGAAGTCGCCGAACTGGGCCTCCCACAACACCATCGCGTCGGGGTTGCCCACCGAGTAGCCGTACTCGAAGCCGACGGCGGCGTACTCCGACAGTGCCGAGTCGTAGATCATCAGCTTGCCGCCAGTCGGATTGCCCTCGAGGTCGCTCGCCAGCAGTTGCAGCGGGGTGAACTCCGCACCGGTCTTGCGGTCGATGACCACCGCGTGGCGCTGAGTGAACGTGCCTCGGCGGGTGTCCTGACCGGAGAACCGGACGAGCTTGCCCTCGGAGACCAGCGTGCCGATGGCCAGCAGCTCGCCGAACGCCCAGTCGACCTTGCCCTCGTAGGCCATCTCGCGGCGCTTCTCGAGCACCGGCATGACGCGCGGGTGAACGGTGAAGTCCTCCGGGAAGGCCAGGTGCGCGTCGCCGATCCGGGCGAGCAGCGACTTGTCGACCGCGGTCGAAAGCCCCTGGGGCAGAACCTGATCGGACTCCACCGATTCGCTGGGCTCGATGTCGTGCTTCTCGAGGTCGCGGACCTCGTTGAAGACGCGCTCGAGTTGGCCCTGGTAGTCGCGCAGGGCGTCCTCGGCTTCCTTCATCGAGATGTCGCCTCGGCCGATCAGCGCTTCGGTGTAGGTCTTTCGGACGCCGCGCTTGGTGTCGATGACGTCGTACATGTAGGGCTGCGTCATCGACGGGTCGTCGCCCTCGTTGTGCCCGCGACGGCGGTAGCACAGCATGTCGATGATGACGTCCTTCTTGAACGCCTGCCGGAAGTCGACCGCCAACTTGCCCACCCACGCGGCGGCCTCGGGATCGTCGCCGTTGACGTGGAAGATGGGAGCGCCAACCATTTTCGCGACGTCGGTGCAGTACTCGCTGGACCGCGAGTCGTGCGGCGACGTGGTGAAGCCGATCTGGTTGTTGACGACGATGTGGATGGTGCCGCCGGTGCGGTAGCCGCGCAGCAGTGCCAGGTTCAGCGTCTCGGCGACCACGCCCTGACCGGCGAATGCGGCGTCGCCGTGCAGCATCATCGGCATCACGGTGAACGACGACTCGACGGCGCCGTCGGCGTTCGTGGTCACGTCCACGACATCCTGCTTGGCTCGCACGATGCCCTCGAGCACCGGGTCGACCGCCTCCAGGTGCGACGGGTTGGCCACCAGCGACACCTCGATGTCGTTGTCGCCGAACATCTGGAGGTAGGTGCCGTTGGCGCCGAGGTGGTACTTGACGTCGCCGGAACCGTGCGCCTGCGACGGGTTCAGATTGCCCTCGAACTCGCTGAAGATCTGCGAGTACGGCTTGCCCACGATGTTGGCGAGCACGTTGAGCCGGCCGCGGTGCGGCATGCCGATGACCACCTCGTCGAGACCGTGCTCGGCGGCCTGGTCGATCGCGGCGTCCATCATCGGGATGACCGTCTCGGCGCCCTCGAGCGAGAAGCGCTTCTGGCCAACGTATTTGGTCTGCAGGAACGTCTCGAACGCTTCAGCGGCGTTCAGCTTCGACAGGATGTACTTCTGCTCGGCGACCGTCGGCTTGTCGTGCTTGACCTCGACGCGTTCCTGAATCCACTTCTGCTGCTCGGGTTCCAGGATGTGGGTGTACTCGACGCCGACGTGGCGGCAGTACGCGTCGCGCAGCACCGACAGCACATCGCGCAGCTTCTTGTACTCCGCGCCCGCGAAACCGTCGACCTTGAACACGCGGTCCAGGTCCCACAGCGTCAGCCCGTGGGTGTTGACGTCGAGGTCGGGGTGGCTGCGGAAGCGGGTCTTGTCCAACCGCAGCGGGTCGATGTCGGCCATCAGATGCCCGCGATTGCGGTACGCCGCAATCAGTTCGATGATCCGGGCGTTCTTGTGCTCGATGGAATCCGGGTTGTCGGTGCGCCACCGCACCGGCTCGTACGGGATGCCGAGCTCGCGGAAGATCTCGTCGAAGAAGTCGTCGCTGAGCAGCAGCTGGTGGATGGTGCGCAGGAAGTCGCCCGACTCCGCACCCTGGATGATGCGGTGATCGTAGGTCGACGTGAGCGTCATCAGCTTGCCGACGCCGATCTCGTTGATGCGCTCCTCGCTGGCGCCCTGGAACTCGGCCGGGTACTCCATGGCGCCCGCACCGACGATCGCGCCCTGGCCGCGCATCAGCCGCGGCACCGAGTGCACGGTGCCGATGGTGCCGGGGTTGGTCAGCGAGATCGTGACCCCGCCGAAGTCCTCCGCGGTCAGCTTGCCGTCGCGGGCGCGCCGGACGATGTCCTCGTAGGCGGCGATGAACTGGCCGAACTGCATGGTCTCGGTCTTCTTGATGGCCGCGACGACGAGCTGACGGTTACCGTCCTTGCCCGCGAGGTCGATGGCCAGGCCGAGGTTCGTGTGAGCGGGTGTGACCGCGTTCGGCTTCCCGTCGACCTCGGCGAAGTGCCGGTTCATGTTCGGGAACTTCTTGACCGCCTGCACGATGGCGTAGCCGAGCAGGTGGGTGAAGCTGATCTTGCCGCCGCGGGTGCGCTTGAGGTGGTTGTTGATGACGACGCGGTTGTCGATCATCAGCTTCGCCGGGATCGCGCGCACGCTGGTGGCGGTCGGCACGTCCAGCGACGCGTTCATGTTCTTCACGACCGCGGCTGCTGCTCCGCGCAGGACCTGGTTCTGGTCGTCCTCCGACGCGGCGGGAGCCGGGGCCGCCTTCGGCTTGGCCGGCTCCGGGTTGGCTGCCGTCGGTGAGATCGCCGGCTCGGTCGCGGGCTTGGCCGGGGGCTTCTCGACGGGCTTCTCGGCGGGGGGCTTGGCCGCTGCGGGTTTCTCGGCGGCGGGCTTGGCTGCGGGCTTATCGGCGGCCGGCGCGGCCTTCGCGCCGTTGGACGCTGCAGGCGGTGCGGGGGCGGGTGTGGGTGGCGCCTTCGGCGAGGTGCTGCCGTTCGAGCTCACCGGTGCGCTGGTCTCCGAGGTCGGTTCGGGGGAGTAATCGACGAGGAACTCGTGCCAGCTGGAATCCACGGAGGACGGGTCCTCGCGGAACTTTCGGTACATCTCCTCGACCAGCCATTCGTTCTGACCGAATGGTGACGGTGAAGTGCTCACGGCAGCTATTCGCCTCGATTCTCTCGCCATCGCGAGCAAGCGACTTGCCCGCAGTTCGTCGTACGCGGTTGGCCCACCCTTGCGCCACCCGTAAGGCTATCCCCCGCAATCACCGCAGAGGACGACATGGGCCTATTGATCGCCTTGTGAACGTTGTGGTCAGAGCTCCGGCTTAGGAGCGGGCAGCACGAGCAGCGTCGACGGCCAGCGCGGCGGGGGAGCGCCGAAGGCGAGTTGCGCGTTCGCGATGATCTTCTTGCCCATCATGCGGTTGCCCACGCCGCCGACCACGGCGCCGATACCGACGGGCAGAAGCTTGCCGAAGGCCATCGCGCCTCGCTTGAGCGCGTACTTCTTCACGAAGTACTTGACCAGCCGGTTGTTGAGTTGGGACACCGCGGGCAGCGGCAGCGTCGCGACACCGTCGGACATCCACGCGCCACTCGTGCGGCCGGTGCCGAGCAGATCGGCGACCGCGCCCTTGCTGTCCTCGCCGACCAGGACCGCCAGCACCAGGGCCTGCCTGCGTTCGCGTTGCTCGGCGGGGATACCGTGCGCCTCGGCGACCGAGAGCACGAACACGGCTGTCGCCTCGAGGAACACCACGGTCTCGCCGGCCACGGCCGACAGCGCCGCCAGCGTGCCGATGCCGGGGAAGGCCGCGGCGGAGCCGACCGCGGCGCCGCTGGCCATCACCGCCGCCAGGTAGTGCTTCTCCAGCTTCGTGACGATCTCGGCGGGCGTCGCGTTGGGTGCACCGTCTCGCAACCGCTGCACGTAGGCCCGTACCGCGGGCGCCTGCACGCGTGCGCCGCGCTCGATGATCTGGGAGAGCGCCTTGGCGGCCGCGCTGGGATCGTCGTCGACCTTGGCGGGCACCTGTTTTTCAGCCTTGGAACGGGCACTCATCGTGGCCTCCCTTGATCACAGCGAGCCTTCAGGCTATCCCCTCGCTAACGAACCACACCCGTGGGCGAGTGCCCGGACGTGAGATCGGTCACGTCGCAGGTCGCGGCCAGCGGGGAAGAAAAAACTCGTATGCGTTGCTAATGGTTTTCATGGCACCATCCAGCTCCGTGGACCTCGCACGCCCCGACACACCCGGCACCGACCGCCCCGCGCCGAGCCGCGTGCGGATGATCGTCGTGCTCGGCCTGCTGGTCGCCCTCGGTCCACTCACGATCGACATGTACCTGCCCGCGCTGCCGAGCATCGCCGAGGATCTGTCCGTGTCGTCGTCGGTGGTCCAGCTGACGCTCACCGGAACGCTGGCCGGGCTCGCGATCGGCCAGCTGGTCATCGGTCCGCTGTCGGATTCGCTCGGTCGTCGCAAGCCGCTGATGGCGGGCATCGTCCTGCACATGCTGGCCTCACTGATGTGCCTCTTCGCGCCGAGCATCACCGTCCTCGGCGTCGCCAGGGGACTGCAGGGTGTCGGCGCGGCCGCCGCGATGGTCGTGGCCATCGCGATCGTCGGTGACCTGTTCGCGGACTCGGCCGCCGCCACCGTCATGTCGCGGTTGATGCTGGTGCTCGGCGCGGCACCGGTGATCGCGCCGTCGCTGGGTGCCGCCGTCCTCGTGCACGCGTCCTGGCACTGGGTCTTCGCCGTGCTGGTCGTGCTGGCAGGCGCACTGCTGCTGCTCGCAGCGCTCGCGTTGCCCGAAACTCTGCCGCAAGCGCATCGCAGGCCGTTGCGGGTGCGCGGCATCGTGTCCACCTACGGCGAGCTTCTCAGGGACAGGAAGTTCGTGATCCTGGTGCTGGTCGGCGCGCTCGGCATGTCCGGGCTGTTCGCCTACATCGCCGGCGCGGCGTTCGTGCTGCAGGGCCGCTACGGGCTGGACCAGCAGACGTTCGCGCTGGTGTTCGGGGCGGGCGCGTTCGCGTTCATCGGCGCCACCCAGTTCAACGTGGTGCTGCTCAAGCGGCTGTCACCCCGCACGATCGTGCTGTGGGCGCTCGTCGCCTCCGCGCTCGTCGGCGTCACGTTCCTCGGCATGGCGCTGTCGGGCGTCGACGGCCTTGCCGCGTTCCTGGTGCCGGTCTGGCTGATCCTGGCCGCCATGGGCCTGGTGATCCCCAACGCCCCCGCGCTGGCGCTGTCCCGCCATCCGGACGCGGCGGGAACGTCCGCGGCGCTCCTCGGCGCGGCGCAGTTCGGTCTGGGTGCGGCGGTCGCTCCGCTGGTCGGGGTGCTCGGCAACGACGAACTCGCGCTGGCCATGGTGATGGCCGTCGGTGCGGTGATCGCACTGTTCGCCCTGCTCACCGTCGGAGTATCGGATGGCGCCGGCGACGATTCCGAGCTCAGGGACGCGGTCGCCGAACCGGCGTGAGCCGCTCGGCCGACTTGTCGGGACAGAGTGGGGTACGTAGCGTCGGCTGAATACGTAAGTGCCGGATACGTAAAGACGCACGGTTTCGAGTAGATGCTTTCACCACAGGTACCGCCGCGGGCGATGGACGTCCGGAGTCCTCGCACGCTCTTCTCGACTCCTCTGCTGGAACGCTTCCACGATCCGCGGCGCACGGAGAATCCGTGGCGGGCGCTCTGGTCCATGATGATCGGGTTCTTCATGATCCTGGTCGACTCGACGATCGTCGCGGTCGCCAATCCGGAGATCCTGCACCGGCTCGACACCGACTACGACGGCGTCATCTGGGTGACCAGCGCCTACCTGCTCGCGTACGCGGTGCCGCTCCTGCTGGCGGGCAGGCTCGGGGACCGTTTCGGGCCGAAGAACCTCTACCTGGTCGGGCTGGGCGTCTTCACCCTCGCGTCGTTGTGGTGCGGGCTCGCTGGGAGCATCGAGTGGCTGATCGCGGCGCGGGTGGTGCAGGGCATCGGCGCGGCGCTGATGACGCCGCAGACGCTTTCGACGATCACCCGGATCTTCCCGGCCGCCCGCCGCGGTGTCGCGCTCAGCGTGTGGGGTGCGACGGCCGGCGTCGCGACGCTCGTCGGCCCGCTGGCGGGTGGCTTCCTGATCGACGTGCTGAGCTGGCAGTGGATCTTCTTCGTCAACGTGCCGGTGGGCGTCATCGGCCTGGCGCTCGCGTACTGGTTCGTGCCCGCACTGCCCACCGCGCAGCGCGGCTTCGACGTCATCGGCGTCGCGCTCTCCGGCGTCGGCCTGTTCTTCATCGTGTTCGGTCTGCAGGAGGGGCACTCGCACGACTGGACGTGGTGGATCTGGCTCATGGTCTTCGGAGGCCTCGGCTTCATGGTCGGCTTCGTCTACTGGCAGTCGGTCAACCGCGACGAGCCGCTGATCCCGCTGAAGATCTTCAGCGACAACGACTTCAGCATGGCCAACATCGGCATCGCGGTCATCGGCTTCGTCGTGACGGCGATGGTGGTGCCGATGATGTTCTACGCGCAGGCCGTGCGCGGCTACTCGCCGACCGGCTCGGCACTGCTGATGTCGCCGATGGCCATCGCATCGGGTGTGCTCGCGCCGTTCGTCGGCAAGATCGTCGACCGCGTGCACCCGCGGCCGATCGTCGGGTTCGGGTTCTCGGCCATCGCCATCGCGATGACCTGGCTGTCGGTGGAGTTGACGCCGACGACGCCCGTGTGGCGGCTGGTGCTGCCACTGACGCTCATGGGCGTCGGGATGGCGTTCATCTGGTCGCCGCTGGCCGCCACCGCGACGCGCAACCTCGCACCACAACTCGCCGGCGCGGGCTCGGGTGTCTACAACACGACCCGGCAGGTGGGCGGCGTGCTGGGAAGTGCGGGCATCGCGGCGTTCATGACGGCGCGTATCGCCGCCGAACTACCCGGAGCCGATCTGCGCGGGCAGGACGCGGAGGGTGCTGGAGGGCCGGTGGTCGCGCTGCCCGAGTTCCTCAGGGAACCGTTCGCGGCCGCGCTGTCGCAGTCGCTGCTGCTGCCCGCGTTCATCGCGCTGTTCGGTGTGATCTCCGCGCTGTTCCTGGGCGGCTTCGGTGACGACGTGCTGCTGCGCCCGGCGCCAACGCCCGAGGAACAGCACGGTCCCGACGAGTTGGAGTCCTTCACCGCCGCGCTGCGCACCCACTCGGGAGTCGACACGTTCGTCGCCGGCGGCGGCCATCGGCGCGGCCGAGCCTACGAGCCCGACTACTTCCCGGACGACGACGATTACGTCGAGTTCACGGTCGACCGGCACGACGAGCCCGAGCTGGAGCGTTCCCCGGAGCCGGACGTTCCGGGTGACGCGTTCCCCGCGGACGAGAGCGCCACGGCACCGATGGCCGTGCACGTCGAGCATCCGCTGCACGCGCCCGCCGACACGTGGCACAGCGGACCGGTCGAGTCGTGGCACAGCCTTCTCGAGGACGATCCGGAGCCTCAACTGGATCCGCCGCCGGTCGCCGAGACCAACGGTCGCGACCCGTGGCACATCGCGTTCGACGAGTTGATGGCCGCCTCACCCGCGTCGCAGCCCGAGCCCGTTGTGCCGCCACACTCAGAGCCGATCGGGTTCGCACACAACGGTTTCCACGTCAACGGGGCGCGACATCAGCAGGTGCAGGCACCGCCCGAACCGCAACGCGGCGGGGGTCGGCACTCGCGCGACGGCGACGGCGAGGGCGACGCGGGCACATACGGCAAGCACTCCATGCCGTTCCGGGACTGACTCAGGTGAACAGCACCGCGGGATTCAGATAGCCGTCCGGATCGAACGCGGCCTTCACGGCGCGCATCGCCGCGATGTCGGCGTCCGTGCGCGACATCGACAGGTAGTCGCGCTTGCGGCTGCCGACACCGTGTTCGGAGCTGACGTTGCCGCGGTGCTTCGCGATCAGGGCCATCATCGCCGCATACAGCGCCCGTTCGGCGGCGCCGTCCAGCACGCACCGCACCAGGTTCAGGTGCAGGTTGCCCTCGCCGACGTGACCGAAGAGCACCGGAATGGCGTCGGGTGCGTGCTCGGCCACCAGCGCGCGGGCGGCGGTCGCGAAGCCCTCGATCTCGGACAGCGGGAGGGATACGTCGAACTTCAGTGGGGGACCGTGGATTCCGAGAACTTCCCCAATCGACTCGCGAACCGCCCAGAGCCTGCGCTGAGTGGACGGATCGAGGCCGACAGCGGGTTCACCTGCCAGGTCGGCGGACTCCAGAGCCTCGGCGAGACGTTCGGTGTGGTCGGTGTCGCCCGCCAGTTCGACGAGCAGCAGCCACTCGCCGGCGACGGGGGAGGAGACCCCGAGGTGTTCGGCCGTCAGCGCGGTCGCGCGGGCGTCCATCAGCTCCAGCGCCGCGATCCCGTCGGCGTCGCGGAACTCCCGGCCCAGCACGAGAAGCGGTGTCAGCTCGGCGAATCCGGCCACCGCGGTCACCCGGTGCGCAGGAGCGGGATGCAACCGCAGTTCGAGTTCGGTGACCACGCCGAGCGTGCCCTCGGCTCCGACGAACAGCGCGGCGAGGTCGTAACCGGTGTTGTCGCGCCGCACCTCGCTGTGGCGCGACACCACGGTGCCGTCGGGCAGCGCGACGTCGAGGCCGAGGATCTGCTCACCCATGTTCCCGTACCGAACAGTGCGCAGGCCGCCCGCGTTGGTGGCGGCCATGCCGCCGACGGTGGCGCTGTCGCGTGACGCCAGATCCACGCCGAACACCAGGCCGGCATCGGCTGCGGCCCGCTGTACCGCCGCCGCGGTGGCGCCCGCGCCCACTCGGACGCGTCGTTCCGTCACGTCCACCGGCCCGATGTGGTTGAGCCGCTCGGTCGACAGCAGGACGTCGTCGTGTTCGGGCACGGTGCCCGCGACCAGCGAGGTGCGGCCGCCCTGCACCGTCACGCACGCCCCCGCCTCCCGGCACGCGAGCAGGACCGCGGCCACCTCGTCGGCTGATCCCGGCCGGACAAGCGCCGTGGCGCTGCCGCGATACCGCCCGGTGTAGTCGACGCAGCGGCCGTCGAGCACGTCCGGATCGATGCTGACCTGGCCGGTGCCGACGACGGCCGCCAGCCGGTCGATCAGACTCTCACTCATGCCGTCGGTGTATCACACGGCGAGTCGAGGGCGAGGAACGCGCCGAGTTCGGTCAACCGGTCCGGGGTGGCGGGCAGGTAGTCGGTGAGCAGCGCCGACCTGACGATCACCGCGACGTACTTGGCCCGGCTGACCGCCACGTTGAGCCGATTCCTGTTGAGCAGGAACGACACTCCGCGCGGAACCTCCGCGGCCGACGACGCCGTCATCGACACGAACACCACCGGTGCCTGGCGGCCCTGGAACTTGTCGACGGTGCCGACTTCGACGGCGCCGAAACCGGCCGCGTCGAGCCTGCGGCGCAGCGTGACCACCTGCGCGTTGTAGGGAGTGACCACCAGCACGTGTCGCTGCTCGAGCGGCACCGGGTCCGCGCCGTCGGTCCACGGGGTGCCGAGCAGCGCGGCGATCTCGGCGACGATCGCGTCGGCCTCCTCGGGGCTGTCGGTCGAGTTGCCGTCGTGCGCCACCTCGAGCACTCGCACACCGGGGGCGACCCCTTCGAGGGTGCGGGCCGCGCTCACCTCCTCGTGCGAACGCAGGCGACCGTCGTACGACAGGCGCGAGACCGGGGCGCACACCGCGGGGTGCATCCGGTACGAGCGGTCGAGGAAGTAGCCGCGCTCCTCCGGCAGCGTGCTCTGTCCGTCGACGAGCCAGCCGAGCGCGGAGCCGTCGACCGGTTCGGGATGGGTGCCCTGGCTGACCTGGGGCAGCTGCTGGGGGTCGCCGAGCAGCAGCAGGTTCCTGGCGGACGACGCGACCGCGATGGTGTTGGCCAGGCTGTACTGACCCGCCTCCTCGATCACCAGCAGGTCGAGCGCCGAGCGCGGAATCTTGTTGTCGTTGGCGAAGTCCCACCCGGTTCCGCCGACGACGCACCCGTCGTTGTCGGCGATGAAGCCCGCGAACTCGGGGTTCGTGATCGCCGTCCACCCCGTGGCGACGGTGTTGACCTTCTTGGCCACCCGCGACCCGTCGACGCCCGCCCGCATCACGTCGGCGAAGAGGTTCTCGACCACGGCGTGCGACTGCGCGACGATGCCGATGCGCCACTGGTGGTCGTTGACCAAGCGGGCGATGACGGCCGCCGAGGTGAACGTCTTGCCGGTGCCGGGTGGCCCGTGCACCGCCAGATAGGACGAGTCGAGGTTCAGAAGTGCGGACGTGATGGCCCCGACGATTCCGGCGGGCGATCCCTCTGGCCGCGGGAGCGGCCCGCCGCGCACCGTCCGCGGCGGACGGCGAAGCAGGATGTCGGTGACGGCGTCGGCGGGCAGGTTCGGCAGCCCGGCCGCCACGAACGCCGCCGTCGCGGCGATGGAGTCCTGCAGCGGTTTGGTGTTGATCGGCGGTCCGGGAGTCAGCGCGAAGGGCCGTTGCTCGAAGACGTCGCCGTCCTTGGGTTGCTTCTCGACGATCACGGCCTCGGTGGGGGCCTCGGGGTCGTTGCACTCGACCACCTCGACGGGCCCGAAGGCACGCCGCTCCGGATCGTCGGCCAGGCCGACGGGTGCGGGCGGATCGTAGAGCGCGTACATGGCCCCGGAGAGTTCACCGGTGGCGATCTCACCGAACAGCCGAAGTCGGCGTTGCGGCTTGCGGGCTTTGGGCGGCTGGTGCCAGTCGGCGACGATCTCCGACCTCTCCGCGATGAACACGTCGCTGTTGTCGGACCACTCGTCGACGGGGTTGTTCACGCGGTCGAAGTGGGCCCACCAGAACGGTTTGTCCTCGCGCTTGTGAAAGCCGCGGGCCGCCGACACCAGCGCGACGGCGGTCTGCTCCGGGGTGCGCTCCTCGGTGCCGTCGCCCGCGTACGCCATCAGGGTGCGCTCGACGTCGTCGGCGACCTCGACGGTGGCCTGTGCGGCGGCGTCGCCCACCTGCAGCGGTCCGCGCGGCGGCACCTCCGATTCGATGGCGCGCGCCATCAGCCAGTCGCGCAACCGGCGCGTCGACCGGCAGTCGTACCGGTTGTAGCCCTCGATCTCCTTGAGCACCGCGGCGGCGTCGTCGGTGCGCCCGTCGGCCTGCAGCTCGCAGTACTTCGCGTACTGCGTGATGGAGTCGGTGGCCGTGGTGACCTCGCCGCTGCGCAGCTCGTTGCCCATGTAGAGCGGCTCGAGGTACTTGATGCTGTAGCTCTCGGTGCCGACTCGAATGCTCTTGCGCACCAACGGATACAGGTCGACGAGTACGCCGTTTCGCAGGAGGTCGTCGACGTCGTCCTCGCCGACACCGTAGCGACCCGCCAATCGCAGCAGCGCGGACTTCTCGTAGGCGGCGTAGTGGTAGACGTGCATCTTCGGGTACCGCTTGCGGCGCTTGCGCACCAGCGCGAGGAAGTCGACCAGTGCCTGCCGCTCGCTGGGACGGTCGTGCGCCCACAGCGGGTGGAACTCGTCGGAGACGGTCAGCACGCCCCAGAGGTACTCCAGCCCCCACTCGGCGCCGTCGACGGTCCACAGCGGGTCGCCCTCGAAGTCGAAGAACAGGTCGCCCTTGTCGGCGTCGGGGAGCACCAGCAGGGGCTGGGCGTCGACCACCTCGTACGGCGGCTTGCCGTCGACCCGATCGGCGATCTGCAGCCGGGCCTGCGCGGTGAGCGTCCTCAGGGTGCGGGTGGAGACCTCGGGCACCGGCCCGTCGTGGGCGGCGAGCTCGTGCACCGTGCTGATGCCCGCGTCGAGCAGTCGGGCCCGTTGGCTGACCCGCATCCCGGCGACGAGCAGCAGATCGTCGCGGGCGCGCGTCTCGACCTCGCATTCGGCACAGCGGAAACACGCACGCACATCGGGGTTCTCCCACGACACCGGCTGACCGGAGGCGAGGTGCTCGTCGAGCAGGCGCTCGAGGGCCGCGCGCCGGGGAAGATACACCGGAAGCAGCTCGTCGATGCGGTAGTCGGCGACCACGCCGTCGCCGAGCACCAGCTGAACGTCGGGATGCACGGGCACGCCCGCGGTGATCAGCGCGTCGGCGTAGGCCGCGAGCTGCAGCAGCGCCTCGACCTTGACCGACCGTGCGAGCTTGGTGTCGCGGAGCCGGTACGCGGAGCCGTCGGGGCCGTCTTCGAGGACGAGGAAGTCGGCGAACCCGGCGAACCGGCCGTCGAACATGGCGGCCTGGTAGATCGCCGGTGCGCGCCGGTCCACGGCCGCGCGGGTCTGTTCCGCGGCGGCGGTCAGCCCCGCAACCGTGTAGGCCGGCCGCCCGATCACCGCGACACCGTCGACGTCGGCGCGGATCTGCTCGAGGTGGCGCTGCTCGTGGTCGTCACCGAGTTGTGCAGTGCGAGCGAGCAGTTCGTCGGCCGATGACACGGCGGGGCCGCGCCCGAGCTTGGCGTCGAACGAACGCAGCAGCGCATACTCGCACCGCGCTGCGGCGGCGAGATCCGACGCGCTGTAGACGACGAGTCGCTCGCCCTCCAATCCCCCCTGCGGCACGAACACGTCCGCCACTGTAGGTCAGCGCGGTGACACCGACGCTCAGCCGGACCGGGTGGCCCCGTGGCGTGGCTTAACCCGTGTTTCCGATGAGCTCGACGCCGTTGCCGTTCCAGCGGAACCGCACCACGCTGCGAAGGCCGGTGCCGGGGCTGGTGTAGGTCAGCGCGACGGTGTCGCCGGTGGTCGCCGTCTCGTCCAGGCCGTTGAAGCCGTAGGTGTCCGGAACCCCGGTCGGGATGAACCTGCCCTGGTGGAACATCACCGCACGGGTGTTCGGGTTGTCGGCGTTGGTGTTGGCCTTCACGATCACCACCGACAGCGGCGCGCACTCGTTGTAGTTGCCCGCCAGCGGTTCGGAACTCCACGGCTGCTGGCTGCGCGGGTCCCGCGGCAGGTCGGACACGGCTTTCGCGATCTCGGGTGCGGCCAGGTTGATCGCACACGGATCGGCTGCGGCGGGCGGCGGCGTCGGACCCGCGGCGATGGTCGGTGCGACGCTGGGTGGTGCCGACGGCGCGGCCGTCACGGTGGCGTCGGGCGTCTTCGCGACGGTCGAATCGCTCGACCCGCAGCCGGCCAGGAACAGTGCCGCTGCGAACACCGCGACCCACTTCACACTGCGCACCGTACCCGCCGGGAACGCGGTCGGCGGGTGAGCGTCGCGGGAACACGTAGACTCCTACGTCGATGACCACGCCCGACGAGGACGCGTCCGCGCCTCAGCTCACCTTCGCCGACCTGCAGATTCACCCAGCCGTGCTGCAGGCCGTCTCCGACGTTGGATACGAATCGCCCTCGGCCATCCAGGCGGCGACCATTCCGCCGATGCTGGAGGGCTCCGACGTCGTCGGACTCGCGCAGACCGGCACCGGCAAGACGGCCGCATTCGCGATCCCGATCCTGTCCAAGATCGACGTGACCAGCAGGATCACCCAGGCGCTGGTGTTGGCGCCGACGCGCGAGTTGGCGCTGCAGGTCGCCGAGGCCTTCAGCCGTTACGGCGCGCACCTGAAGGTCAACGTGCTCCCGGTGTACGGCGGCTCGTCGTACGGCCCGCAGCTGGCCGGGCTCAAGCGCGGTGCTCAGGTGGTCGTCGGCACCCCTGGCCGCGTCATCGACCACCTGGAGAAGGGCAGTCTCGACCTCACGCACCTGGACTACCTGGTGCTCGACGAGGCCGACGAGATGCTGCAGATGGGCTTCGCCGAGGACGTCGAGAAGATCCTCGCCGACACCCCCGAGTACAAGCAGGTCGCGCTGTTCTCCGCGACCATGCCGCCCGCGATCAAGAAGATCACCTCCAAGTACCTGCACGACCCGGTCGAGATCGTGGTCAAGTCGAAGACCCAGACCGCCGAGAACATCACGCAGCGGTACGTGCAGGTGTCACACCAGCGCAAGATGGACGCGTTGACCCGGCTGCTCGAAGTCGAGCAGGGCGACGCGATGATCGTGTTCGTCCGCACCAAGCAGGCCACCGAGGAGGTCGCCGAGAAGCTGCGGGCCCGCGGCTTCAACGCGGCCGCCATCAACGGCGACATCCCGCAGGCGGTGCGTGAGCGCACGATCAACCAGCTCAAGGACGGGACGATCGACATCCTCGTCGCGACCGACGTGGCCGCCCGCGGCTTGGATGTCGAGCGCATCTCGCACGTGCTGAACTACGACATCCCGCACGACCCGGAGTCCTACGTGCACCGCATCGGCCGCACGGGACGCGCCGGAAGGTCCGGTAACGCACTGCTTTTCGTCACCCCCCGGGAGCGCCACCTGCTGAGCTCGATCGAGCGGGTGACGCGGCAGAAGCTCATCGAGATGGACCTGCCGTCGGTCGACGACGTCAACGAGAAACGGGTGCAGAAGTTCCGCGACTCGATCACCGAGGCGCTCGCGGCCCCTGGAATCGAACTGTTCCGCAAGCTGATCGAGGGCTACGAGCGCAACAACGACGTACCGATGGCGGACATCGCGGCGGCGCTGGCGCTGCAGAGCCGCAACGGCGAGGAGTTCCTGATGACGGAACCGCCGCCGGAGAAGCGGCGGGAGAAGCCCGACCGCGCGGGGCGCGATGGCGACGGGCCGCCGCGCAAGCGCCGGGAGACGCGTTCGGATCTCGCGACCTACCGCATCGCGGTGGGCAAGCGGCACAAGGCCATGCCGGGTGCCATCGTCGGAGCCATCGCCAACGAAGGCGGCCTGCACCGCAGCGATTTCGGCCACATCGACATCCGGCTCGACTACTCGCTGGTTGAACTGCCCGCCACGCTGTCCGCGGAGACGCTGAAGAAGCTCAGCCGGACCCGCATCCAGGGCCAGCTGATCGAACTTCAGCCGGACCGCGGGTCCTCGAAACCCCATCGGGGGAAGCACAAGCCCAAGTGAGTGCCGGGTCCGGGGCGGGCGGAGCCACGGGGAATCGGCTGGGACGCTTCGACGACGTCGGCGGCCTGGAATCCGTCACCACGACCCGCGTCGCCTCGCTCACCGGAGTCCGCGCCGTTGCGGCCATCCTCGTCGTCGCCACCCACGCCGCCTACACCACGGGCAAGTACACCCACGGCTACGTCGGATTGGTGTGGGGGCGGATGGAGATCGGGGTTCCGATCTTCTTCGTGCTGTCGGGTTTCCTGCTCTTCAGACCGTGGGTGCGTGCCGCCGCATCGGGCGACGAGGCGCCGTCGGTCAAGCGCTACGCATGGCATCGGGTGCGGCGCATCATGCCCGCGTACCTGGTCACCGTGGTGGCGGCCTACCTGCTCTACCACTGGCGCGACGCCGGCCCGAACCCCGGTCACACGTGGGAGGGGTTGCTGCGCAACCTCACGCTGACGCAGATCTACACCGACGGCTACCTGGGTTCCTTTCTGCACCAGGGCCTTACGCAGATGTGGAGCCTCGCGGTGGAGGCGTCGTTCTACGTCGCGCTACCGGCACTGGCCTGGCTGCTGCTGGTGGTCGTCTGCCGCAGGAAGTGGCGACCGGGTGCGCTGCTCGCGGGCCTCGGCGGGTTGGCGCTCGTCACGCCGGCGTGGCTGATCGTGGTGCACGGCACCCGTGTCCTTCCCGACGGTGCCCGGCTCTGGCTGCCCGCCTACCTGCTGTGGTTCCTCGGCGGCATGTTGCTGGCGGTACTCCAGGTCATGGGCGTCCGAGCCTTCGCCGCGGTGTGCGTCCCGCTGTCGGTGGTCTGCTACTTCATCGTCTCGACCCCCATCGCCGGGGCGCCGACGACGTCGCCATCGGAGTTGTACGCCAGCATCATCAAGGCGGTGTTCTACGTCGTGATCGCCACGCTGGTCGTGGCGCCACTCGCGCTGAGCGACAACGGTTGGTATTCGCGGGCGATGGCCAGCAGGCCGATGGTGTTCCTGGGCGAGATCTCCTACGAGATCTTTTTGATCCACCTGGTGCTGATGGAACTGGTGATGGTCGAACTGCTGCGGTACCCGATCTACACGGGTTCGGTGTGGTGGCTGTTCGTGTGGACGATGATCGTCACGGTTCCCGTCGCGTGGCTGCTGCACCGCGTCACCCGCGTCCGTTAGAAGCGGCTCGGCTGCGGTCAAACGCCACCGGGGCATGCGTCACCTGCATAGGGTGGACGCCTCGGGCTCGCGACGAGCGGCCCGGGATCGCCCTCGTGGCGATCACTTCGTCGAGCGGATGCAGTTCGTGGGTACTACCGAGTCGCCGGAGGTCCGGCGTGACATTCTTCCCATCCCCGACGTCGCACCCAGCGGCTTGACAACATACGACGCCAAGGATCCGGACACCAGCTATCCCCCGATCAAGGACGTACGCCCGCCTGCGACAGCGCCCAACGTCCTCGTCATCCTGCTCGACGACGTCGGCTTCGGCGCCAGCAGCGCTTTCGGCGGACCGTGTGCGACACCGAACTTCGAGAAGTTGGCAGCGGGTGGGGTGAAGTACAACCGATTCCACACCACGGCCCTGTGCGCGCCGACGCGCCAGGCGCTGCTCACCGGCCGTAACCATCACTCGGTGAGCATGGGCAATATCACCGAAACCGCCACCGCCGCGCCAGGTTACACCTCTGTGCTGCCCAACACCAAGGCTCCGCTGCCGCTGACGCTGAAGCTCAACGGCTACTCGACGGCGCAGTTCGGCAAGTGTCACGAGGTCCCGGTGTGGCAGACCAGTCAGGTGGGTCCGTTCACCGCGTGGCCCACCGGCGGCGGGGGGTTCGAGTACTTCTACGGCTTCATCGGCGGCGAGAACAACCAGTGGGACCCTGCGCTCTACGAGGGCACCACCCCGATCGAGCCGCCGAAGACGCCGGCCGAGGGCTATCACCTGACCGAGGATCTCACCGACAAGGCGATCGTCTGGGCGCGCCAACAGAAGGCCCTGGCTCCCGACAAGCCGTTCTTCATGTACTACGCGCCGGGGGCGTGCCACGCTCCGCACCAGGTGCCGCAGGAGTGGATCGACAAGTACCGGGGAAAGTTCGCCCACGGCTGGGATCGCCAGCGGGAGATCACCTTCGAGCGACAGAAGGAACTGGGTGTCATCGGCCCCGACGCGGTCCTGACCCCTCGTGACCCCGAGATGACGGCCTGGGACGACATGGACCCTGCGTTGAAGCCGGTGCTGGAGCGCGAGATGGAGGTCTACGCCGCCTTCCTCGAGCACACCGACCACCACATCGGCCGGCTGATCGACTCGCTCGGACCGGTGCTCGACGACACGCTCGTCTTCTGCATCATCGGCGACAACGGAGCCTCGGCCGAGGGTACCGAGCAGGGCGCCTTCAACGAGATGGCCAACTTCAACGGGATGGCGGCGATCGAGACCCCGGAGTTCATGACATCCAAGATCGACGAGTTCGGCGGTGAACATTCCTATGGTCACTACGCAGTCGGTTGGGCCTGGGCGATGGACACGCCCTACCAGTGGACCAAGCAGGTGGCCTCGCACTGGGGTGGCACCCGCAACGGGACGATCGTTCACTGGCCCAAGGGAATCAAGGAGAAGGGCGGCCACCGCAATCAGTTCAGCCACGTCATCGACATAGCGCCCACCGTGTTGGAGGCCGCCAACATCCCTGCGCCCACCCTGGTGAACGGCGTGCTGCAGAGCCCCTATGAAGGGACCAGCATGCTGTACTCCTTCAACGACCCCGAAGCCGCTGAGCGACACACCACGCAGTACTTCGAAATGTTCTGCAATAGAGGCATTTACCACAAGGGCTGGAGTGCGGTGACCAAGCACCGCACGCCGTGGGCGATGAGCGGCCAGGCCATGCCGGCCTTCGACGACGATGTCTGGGAGCTCTACGACGGCAACTCCGACTGGACCCAGGCCAACGATCTGGCCAAGGAACATCCTCAGAAGTTGCACGAGTTGCAACGGCTCTGGCTGATCGAAGCAGTCAAGTACAACGTGCTACCCCTCGACGATCGCCAGATCGAGCGCATCAACCCCGATACCGCCGGCCGGCCGTCGTTGATCAAGGGCAACAGCCAGATGCTGTACGAGGGTATGGGGCGGCTGTCGGAGAACAGCGTGGTGAACATCAAGAACAAGTCGTTCGCCGTCACGTCGGAAGTAGACGTCCCCGCAGACGGCGCCGAGGGCGTGATCATCGCTCAGGGCGGCAGATTCGGGGGGTGGAGCCTGTATGCCAAGGACGGTCGAGCCAGGTTCTGCTACAACGTGCTCGGTATCACGTCGTTCACCATCGAGGCCGACAACGCCATTCCTCTCGGCACGGCCCAGGTGCGCATGGAGTTCGGCTACGACGGCGGCGGCGTGGGTAAGGGCGGTGACGTCACGCTCTACTACGACGGCACCGAGGTGGGTCGGGGCCGCGTCGAGCAGACGCAGGGATTCATCTTCTCGGCCGACGAAACCACCGATGTCGGTTACGAATCCGGCACCACGGTCACCTCGGACTACACCGCGCACACCAGTCGGTTCACCGGGAAGGTCAACTGGGTGCGCATCGACCTCGGTGACGACGCCGTCGACGCCGACCACTATCTCGACCCGCACGAACGCTTCCGCATCGCGATCGCGCGGCAGTAGTCAGCGGGCCGCCGGCGACATCAGCGGTAAGACGAACTCCTCCAGCATGGCGCGTTCGTCGCCGGCGTCGTGGCCGGGAAACGTCAGCAGCGAGATCAGCACGCGCACAAGCCATCGCGCGAGCCTCTCGACATCGGACATGCCGAGTGCCCGCAGATAGGCCTCGGTGAGGCCGCGAATCACCTCGGAGCGTTCGGCCATCTCGCCGCCGATCGGTCGTTGCGACGGTGCGAACCACGAGGACAGTGCCGGGCTCTCCCGCACCAGTCGCAGCGACTCGACGATGCCGTCGATCAGGCGGACGGCCGACGGGGCGGCGGCGTCCAACCGCTCCCCGAGGCCGCTGAACACCCGGTACGCCTCGCGGTGCACGTACGCCGTGTACAGCGCGTCGCGGTTCTCGAAGTACCGGTACAGGGTCGCGCGCGAACAGCCTGCGGCCCTGGCGATCTCGTTCATCCCGACGGTCGCGGCGTCGTGAGTGGCGAACAGCTTCTCGGCGGCGTCGAGGATGCGGTCGGCCGCCACCTCCACGCGGCGTTCGGCTAGCCAGTCGCCGGCCATCAGGTGACGTGGAACGGGATCGACAGCGGCCGCCGCACGTAACCGCCGCCGGCCCAGACGATCCGGTCCTCGTCGACGGTGAAGTTCGGGATGCGCGTCACCAGTTCCTCGAGCGCGACGCGCGACTGCATGCGCGCCGCGGCGGCACCAAGGCAGTGGTGGGCCCCGTGGCTGAACGTCAGAATGTTGCGCGGCTTCCTGGTGACGTCGAGTTCGCCTGCGTCGTCGCCGAATTGGCGCTCATCGCGGTTGCCGGACCCGTAGAGCAACATCGCCCTTCTGCCCTCGGGGATCGTGGTGCCCTCGATCGTGACGTCGCGGGTGACGGTGCGGCCGAGCATCTGCACGGGGGAGGTGAGCCGGAGGAACTCGTCGACGGCGTCGCCGATCAGATTCGGGTTACCCGCCAGGAGCTCGCGCTGATCCGGCCGTTGGTGCAGCAGTTGCACCGAGCCACCGAGCATTCCGGTGGTGGTGTCGTTGCCGCCGGTGACCATCGTGAACGTGAATGCCAGAATCGACAGCACGCCCGCGATGTCGCCGTCGGCACCGACGCCCGCTGCCACGAGGTGCGACACCGTGTCGTCCTCGGGTTCGGTCCTGCGCTTCTCGATCAGGGCGGTGAAGTAGGCCATCATTCCGCCGAGCGCGTCGCCGAGGGTCTCAAGCGCGCCGCCGATCCCACCCTCCGCGGTGTTCGCCGCCACGATCGCCTCGGTCCAGCCGTCGAATTGATCGCGGTCCTCCTCGGGCACGCCGAGGTAGTGCGCCACCACCATCGACGGCAGCGGCTTGAACAGTTCGGCGACGATGTCGCCGCCGCCGTCGGCGTGCAGTCGCTCGATCCTCTCCCGCACGTACTGCCGGACCTTCGGTTCGACGGCCTCGACCTGCCGAGGGGTGAAGCCGCGCGACACCAACCTGCGGAACTCGGTGTGCACGGGTGGGTCCTGCATCACCATCGGCGGGTTGTCAGCCAGGCCGATGAGCTCCAACTCGCCGTAATTCACGGTCAGCCCCTGCGCCGACGAGAAGGTCTCGTGGTCACGGGCGGCGGTGAAGATGTCGGCGTGCCTGCTGAGCACGTAGTAGTCGTGCTCGGGGTTGTCCGGGACGACGTGGTGGACGGGATCGTGATCGCGAAGCGCCCGGTACATCGGCCACGGGTTGGGCCAGGTCGCGGGGGTGGCGAGCGCGAACCGAGCGGGTGGAACCTCGGACCCTTGAGACAACACGGCTGTCATGTCTTATGAGTACGACAGTGCACGACGTATGTCAACCACCGAGGCCGGTTCTGCAAAGCCGGTAAGGCTAGCCTTAGTCTGACGGCGAAAGGAGAGGGTCGATGGCTCGCGGTTTCCAGGGCGTCATGATGCGCGGTTTCGGCGCGCGCGACCACGAGGTGACGGTGCTGGGCACCGAGTGGCTGGCACCGCACCTCCTGCGCATCCGCATGGTGTCGCCGACGGTGTTCGAGGACGCGGTGGCCGAACCCACGTCGTGGCTGCGGTTCTGGTTCCCCGACCCCCGAGGCACCGACACCGAGTTCCAGCGCGCCTACACGATCTCCGAGGCCGACACCGAGACCGGGCGCTTCGCCATCGACGTCGTGCTGCACGAGCCAGCGGGCCCGGCGTCGACGTGGGCCAGGACGGTCGAACCCGGCGCGACGATCGCCGCGATGTCGATGGGGTCCAAGGGGTTCACCGTCGCCGCCGACCCCGCCGACCGGCCCGTCGGCTACCTGCTGATCGGCGACGCCGCCTCCACCCCGGCGATCAACGGCATCATCGGCGTCGTCCCACGAGACATTCCCGTCGAGGTCTACCTCGAGCAGCACGGCGCCGACGATCTGCTGATCCCGCTGGCCGAGCATCCGCGGCTGACCGTGCACCGCGTCCCGCGTGAGGGCGCGACGTCGCTCGCCGCCGCGATCGAAACGCGCGACTGGTCGGACTGGCACGCGTGGGCGGGGCCCGAAGCCGGTGCGCTGAAACACCTCCGCACGCGGCTACGCGACGAGTTCGGCTTCCCCAAGCAGGAGATCCACGCGCAGGCCTACTGGACCGAGGGCCGCGCCATGGGCACCAAGCGCGGTGACGAGCCCGTCCCATCCGCCGCGCCGTCGCCGAAGCCCGCACCCGCCGCTGCACCCGCCGCCGACCCGGTGCGCGGCACCTGGCGAGCCCAGGCGGCCGGTCGGCTGCTGGCGCCACTGAAGACGCCGCTGCTGATCTCCGGCGTGCTGCAGGCACTTCTCACGCTGATCCAGTTGGTTCCCTTCGTCCTCCTCGTCGAACTGGTCCGACTGCTGCTGTCGGGTGCGGACTCCGACCGACTGTGGACACTGGGCCTCGCCGCGGTGACGCTGCTCGGGATCGGCACCGCGCTCGGGGCCGCGCTCACCCTGTGGCTGCACTGGGTCGACGCACGTTTCGCGCGTGACCTGCGCGGTCGGCTGCTGTCGAAGCTGGCGCGGCTCCCGCTGGGCTGGTTCACGGCGCGCGGTTCGGGGTCGATCAAGCAACTGGTGCAGGACGACACCCTGGCGCTGCACTACCTGGTGACCCACGCGATTCCCGACGCGGTCGCCGCCGTGATCGCACCCGTGGCGGTACTCGTCTACCTGTTCGTCGTCGACTGGCGCATCGCGCTGGCGCTGTTCGTCCCCGTGCTGGCCTACCTGATCCTCATGTCGGTCATGACGATTCAGTCCGGCACCAAGATCGTGCAGGCGCCGCGCTGGGCCGAGCGCATGGGCGGCGAGGCGGGCGCCTACCTCGAGGGCCAGCCCGTCGTGCGCGTGTTCGGCGGTGCGGCGGCGTCTGGCTTCCGGCGCGGGCTCGACGGCTACATCGACTTCCTAGTGTCCTGGCAGCGCCCCTTCGTCGGCAAGAAGACGCTCATGGATCTGGTCACCAGACCCGCCACGTTCCTCTGGCTGATCGCGGTGGTGGGCACTCCGCTGGTCGTCGGCGATGCGATGGATCCGGTGAATCTGCTGCCGTTCCTGTTGCTGGGCACCACCTTCGGTGCCCGCCTGCTCGGCATCGGGTACGGCCTCGGCGGGATTCAGGCGGGCATGCTGGCCGCGCGCCGTGTGCAGACCGCGCTCGACGACACCGAGCTCGAGGTACGCGACGGCACGCCGGGAAAGGGCGATCACACCGTCGTGTTCGACGGCGTCAGCTTCGGCTACCGGCCGGAAGTGACTGTCATCAAGGATGTTTCGCTGACGTTGCGGCCGGGAACCATGACCGCCCTGGTCGGTCCGTCGGGATCGGGCAAGTCGACGCTGGCGGCACTGCTGGCCAGATTCCACGACGTGGGGGAGGGAGCGATCCGGATCGGCGGCGACGATATCCGCACCCTCACCGCCGACGAGCTCTACCGCCGGGTCGGTTTCGTGCTGCAGGACACCCAACTGGTGCACGGCACCGTCGCCGAGAACATCGCGCTCGCCGAACCGGACGCCGACGTCGAGAGCATTCGCGCAGCGGCGCGCGACGCGCAGATCCACGACCGCATCGAGCGCATGCCCGCCGGGTACGACACCGTGCTCGGCGACGGAGCAGGCCTGTCCGGCGGCGAGCGGCAGCGTGTCACCATCGCCCGAGCGATCCTCGCCGACACCCCCGTGCTGATCCTCGACGAAGCCACCGCGTTCGCCGACCCGGAGTCGGAATACCTCGTCCAGCAGGCACTGAACCGACTCACGCGCGACCGCACCGTGCTCGTCATCGCCCATCGCCTGCACACGATCACCCACGCCGACCGGATCGTGGTGCTCGACGACGGCGCGATCGTCGAAACCGGCACGCACGACGAACTCCTCGCGGCTGGTGGGCGTTACCGCACACTGTGGGAGTCCGGGCAGCCGGCGCCTGCCGGAGCCGAGGCGAGCCGATGATCCGCACGCTGCTGGCGCTGATTCCCGCCGATCGCCGCGGCACTGTCGTGGCGTACGCCGCCCTCACCGTCGTGTCGGTCCTGCTGAGGGCGGCGGGCACGGTGCTGCTGGTGCCGTTGGTGGCGGCCCTGTTCGGCGCCACCCCGGCCGACGCGTGGGTCTGGCTGGGCTGGCTGACGACGGTGACCGTCCTCGGCTGGGCCGTCGACTTCATCTGCGCACGAATGGGTTTCGACATCGGATTCGCCGTGCTCGACCGCACGCAGCACGACGTCGCGGACCGCCTGCCCGACATCCGCCTCGACTGGTTGACGAGCGAGAACACCGCCACCTCGCGGCAGGCCATCGCCGCGACCGGCCCCGAACTGGTCGGCTTGGTCGTGAACCTGCTGACGCCGTTGCTCGGGGCGATCCTGCTGCCCGCCGCGATCGCCTGCGCACTGGTGGCGGTGTCGGCGCCGCTGGGGCTGGCCGCCCTCGGCGGGGTGGTGGTGCTGCTCGGCGCACTCTGGCTATCCGGGCGTCTCGCCAGATCAGCGGATACCGTTGCGGGACAAGTGAACACGGCGCTCACCGAGCGGATCATCGAGTTCGCGCGCACGCAACAGGCGTTGCGCGGTGCCCGTCGCGTCGAGCCCGCCCGCAGCCTCGTCGGGACCGCGCTCGACGCGCAGCACGGTGCGCATCTGCGGCTGTTGCTCGTGCAGGTACCGGGCCAGCTGCTGTTCAGCATCGCCAGCCAGGTCGCGCTGCTGGGGTTCGCCGGGATGGCCACGTGGCTCGTGGTGCGCGGTGAGTTGGGCGTCCCGGAGGCCGTCGCGCTCATCGTTGTGATCGTTCGTTACCTCGAGCCGTTCTCAGCGCTCAGTGAGCTCGCCCCGGCGATCGAGTCGACCCGGCGGACGCTCGCCGGGATTCGGACCGTGCTCGACGCGCCGACGCTGGCCGCGGGGGCCGCCGAGGTGTCCGCCGGCACGCCGCCGCGGATCGAGTTCGACGACGTCGGGTTCGGCTACGGCGCCGACAGCGCGGGCGTCCTCAGCGGTGTCGGCTTCACGCTGGAGCCCGGCACCACCACCGCGATCGTGGGGCCGTCGGGGTCGGGCAAGAGCACGATTCTCGGGCTGCTGGCCGGACTGCACCAGCCGGCGCGCGGTCGTGTCCTGTTCGACGGCGTCGACGTCGCGACGCTGAGTCCCGCCGCCCGGCGCGCCCTCACCAGCGTCGTGTTCCAGCACCCCTACCTGTTCGACGGCACGCTGCGCGACAACGTCCTGGTCGGCGACCCCGAGGCGGACACCGACACGCTGTCCGCCGCGATGCGGCTGGCCAGGGTCGACGAGGTCATCGGCCGGCTACCCGACGGGGATCAGTCGGTCGTCGGCGAGGCGGGCACCGCCCTGTCCGGCGGCGAGCGGCAGCGCGTCAGCATCGCGCGCGCACTGGTGAAGCCGGCTCCGGTACTGCTGGTCGACGAGGCCACCAGCGCGCTGGACACCGAGAACGAGGCCGCCGTCGTCGACGCGCTGATCGCCGATCCGCGTCCGCGCACCCGCGTCATCGTCGCGCACCGGCTGGCGAGCATCAGGCACGCCGACCGCGTGCTGTTCCTGGACGAGGGCCGCATCGTGGAGGACGGCGCTATCGACGACCTGCTCGCAGCGGGTGGGCGGTTCGCCGAGTTCTGGAATCAGCAGCGCGCCGCCGCCGACTGGCAACTCGCCACCTGATTTCCGCCGGAATAGTAATCCTGGCTGTCAGTACGCCCGGGTGACGACCATGGCTTCACATGCGGCGACCGCCACTGCCGGGTTAGATGGCGGCGCCGGGATTGAGGATGTTGTCCGGATCCAGCGCCGTCTTGATGCGACGGTTCAGCTCCATCGCCTCGGGTCCGAGATAGCCGGCCAACCACGGCCGCTTCAGTCGGCCGACGCCGTGCTCACCGGTGATCGTGCCGCCCAATCCGACTGCGAGGTCCATGATCTCGCCGAACGCGGTGTGGGCCCGAGCGGTCTCATCGGCGTTGGTCGGATCGAACACGATCAGCGGGTGGGTGTTGCCGTCGCCCGCGTGCGCGATCACCGAGATCAGCAGGCCGTGCTGAGCGGCGAGCTTCTCGACACCGGACACCAGGTCCGCCAGCGCGGGCAGCGGCACGCCGACGTCCTCCAGCAACAGTGACCCCTTTGCCTCGACGGCGGGGATCGCGAAGCGGCGCGCGGCGACGAACGCCTCGCCCTCCTCGGGATCGTCGGTCGAGAACACCTCCGTCGCACCGTGTTCGGTGAAGACCCTCGCCATGAACTCGGCGTCCTGCGCTCCCGCGGGGCCGCGGTCGTCCGACGCCGCGACCATCATCGCGGCGGCGTTGCGATCAAGACCCATCTTCAGCTTGTCCTCGACGGCGTTGATGGCGGTGGCGTCCATGAACTCGAGCATCGACGGCCGGATCTTCCCGGTGATCTCGACGACGGCGTCGGCGGCGGCGGCCACGTCGGCGAACGACGCGACCACCGTGCAGCCGCGGTGCTGAGCGGGCAGCAGCTTCAGCGTCACCTCGGTGACGATGCCGAGGGTGCCCTCACTGCCGACGAACAGCTTCGTCAGGCTCAGTCCCGCAACGTCTTTCAAGCGCGGTCCACCGAGTCGCACCGCGGTCCCGTCGGCCAGCACCACCTGCATGCCCAGTACGTAGTCGGTCGTGACGCCGTATTTGACGCAGCACAGCCCACCGGCGTTGGTGGCGATGTTGCCGCCGATGCTGCAGATCTCGAATGACGACGGGTCGGGCGGATACCAGAGGCCGTGCTCCGCGACGGCCTTCTTCACCTCGGCGTTGAAGAGGCCGGGTTGGGTGACGGCGGTGCGGGTCACCGGGTCGACGGTGATGTCGCGCATCCGCTCGGTCGACAGCACGATGCCGCCGTCGAGTGCGGTCGCGCCACCGGACAGGCCGGTACCGGCGCCGCGCGGGACGACAGCGACGTGGTGCGCCGTCGCCCACCGCATGACGGTCTGCACCTCTTCGGTGCGTTGCGGTCGGACGACCGCCAGCGGGGTGCCCGCGTCGGGGTCGGCGGCGCGGTCCCACCGGTAGGACTCCAGAATGTCCGGGTCGACGACCACGGTGCCGTCGGGAAGTTCGGCGATCAGCTCAGCGAGCACGTTTGCGACCACCCCGTCGATGCTACGAGGTGTCATGGCACCATCCACGACAGCACCGGTGAGGCCTGCAGGCCCGACAGCAGGCAGAGCAGGACCAGGAACCCGAGACTCCAGAGGATGACGCGGCGGAAGATGTCGCCCTCCTTGCCGTCGAGCCCGACGGCGGCGGCCGCGATCGCGAGGTTCTGCGGCGAGATCATCTTGCCCAGCACGCCTCCGGAACTGTTGGACGCGGCCATCAGCACATCGGACAGCCCGGCCTGATTCGCGGCGGTCACCTGCAGCGCGCCGAACAGCGAATTGGCTGACGTGTCGGAGCCGGTGACCGCGACGCCGAGCCAGCCGAGGATGGGCGAGAGCACCGCGAACGCTCCACCCGCCGCCGCCATCCAGGTGCCGAGTGTGATGGTCTGGCCGGACAGGTTCATCACGAACGCCAGTGCGAGCACCGTCATCACGGTCACGATCGCCCACCGCAGTTGGTGCAGCGTGGCGCCGTAGGCCTTCAGCGCCCGCGGCACCGACAGCCGCAGTGCCAGCATCGTCAACGCGCCCGCGACGAGCATCTGGGTGCCGGGGGAGGTGAGCAGGTTGAGGCTGAACTTCGTCATCGTCGACGGGTCGCCGTCGGCGTCGACGACGTGCAGACCGGGCCAGTCGACCGCCAGCGTGGCCTGGTCCAGCAGGCGATTCACCGCGGGAATCTGGCAGACCACGAAGACCGCGATGATGATCCCGTACGGCGCGTAGGCCTTGACCACGTCGGCCCGCGAGTCCCGTTCTTCGGGGGCGTCGGCGTCGGCCCCCGGCGGTGCGGGTGTATCGCCCGCACCGGAACCGACGGTGACGGCGGACCTTTCGCTGTACGACGACCGCGGCTGCCACACCTTAACCAGGGCGACGACCGCGCCGGCGGACAGCAGCGAGGCGACGACGTCGGCGAGCGGTACCGAGAGGAAGTTCGAGGTGGCGTACTGCGCGACCGCGAACACGACGCCGCACGACAGCGCCACCGGCCACGTCTCACGGATGCCGCGCCAGCCGTCGACGACCATCACCAGGGCCAGCGGGACGAACAGCGCGAGGATCGGGGTCTGGCGCCCGACCATGGCCCCGAGCGTGTCGGCGGGAAGTTCGGTGACCTTGCCGAGCGTGATGATCGGGGTGGCCATGGCACCGAACGCCACCGGCGCGGTGTTCGCGACCAGCGCCAGCACGGCCGCCTTCAGCGGCGCGAAGCCGAGGGCCATCAGCATCACCGACGTCACGGCGACCGGGGTGCCGAAACCGGCGAGCGCCTCGATCAGTGCGCCGAACGAGAACGCGATGATGATCGCCTGGATGCGCTGGTCGTCGCTGACCGAGGAGAACGAGCGTCGCAGCACGTCGAAATGGCCTGTCTCCACGGTCATCTGGTAGACCCAGATCGCGTTGATGACGATCCACAGGATCGGGAAGAAACCGAAGGCGGCACCCTCCGATCCGGCCAGCAGGGTCTGCCCGATGGGCATGCCGTAGACGACGACGGCGATCACGACGCTCACCGCCAGCGAGATGATCGACGCGACCCACGCCGTCATCTTGAGCGCCCCGAGCAGGACGAAGAGCAGGAGCAGGGGCACGGCGGCGACCAGCGCGCTCCAGGTCAGGGAGCTCGCGACGGGATCTAGGACTTGCTGGTACACGGGTCCACCTCGGTGTGGCACGGATCACATCGCGATCGGACTACCCGCGTGCGCCGCCCCGATAAACCCCGGATGCGGCGGTGATCACCGAATCGCGAACACCCGGTGGTGAACCTCCGCCACCTGTCAGATCACGTCTTTCGCCGGCGGAGGATCGTCGAGGCCGCGCAGCGCGGGCAGGAAGAGCGCGACCACGCCGAGCACCAGCATGGGCAGCGACAGGGCGAAGAACGTCTTCTCCAGGCCGGCGGTGTCGGCGAGTGGGCCGGCGATGATCAGTCCGAGCGGACCGGCCGCGTAGGCGAGTGATCCCATGACGCCGACCACTCGGCCGCGAAGGCGTTGCGGCGCATGGGTTTGCATCACGTAGTTGTAGATCGGCGCGATCGGCCCGTAGACGAACCCGACGACGGCGCACAGCACCAGGATGACGGGCAGCGGCGGCAGGAACGCGATGGTGGTCATCGCGATCCCCAGTGTCAGCAACGCGATCAGCATCGTGGTGCGACGTTTCATGTACTTCGACATCACCGCGTAGCCCAGCGCGCCGACCAATCCGCCGATCGACAACGCCATCAGCACCCACCCGAGTTGGGCGGGCTGGTTGCGATCGGTGAAGTACTTCGGGAACAGCACGCTCTCCATCGGCATGTAGAGGCCGGTGGCCGTCAGGTCGACGACGGCGAGCACACGCAGCACCTTCGACTTCCACACGAACGACAGGCCCTCTTTGACTCCCGCCCACACGTTGGACGGGAGGTTGTCGGAGTCGGGCCGGCCGGCGCCTTCGAGTTTCAGCACCCTCAGCACCGAGATCGCGCCGATCGACAGCACGAACGCGGCCGCCGTCACCCACATCGTGTTGACGCCGCCGAGCGTGGCGATCAGCAGGCCGCCGATTCCGGGGCCGACGATGTAGGCCAGGTTGAACGTGGCCTCGTACACGCTGTTCGCGTGATCGAGAGTCCAGCCGGCCCGTCCTGCCGCCTCGGGCAGCATCGTCTCGCGCGCCGTCATCCCCGCGGGGTCGAAGAACGCGCCGAGCGCTGCGAGGGCGGCGAGCACGGCGACGTTCACCGCGTCGACGCCGAACGTCAGCGCGATCACCGGAACGGCGGCCACGGACAGCGCGGAGAGCGCGTCGGAGATCATCGACACCCGCCGCCGCCCGAGGTAGTCGACGGCCGCGCCCGCGATCAGCGTCGCCACCAGCAGTGGCAGGGTGCCCGCCATCGCCACGATCGACGCGTCGAGCGCCGAACCGCTGCGCTGCAGCACCAGCCACGGGAACGCGATCATCGAGATCCCGTTGCCCGCACCCGCCATCAGTGCCGCGAACAGGATGAGCAGGACGGGGCCGTGCTTTGTGGTGCTCATGAGGTATCTCGGTGGAATCTAACAGCGGGGGTGTCCCTGGCGCGACGACATTTCCGGACGGTGCACAGTGTGGGTGTGCAACTTCCGCATCCCCGCACCGGCGCGCTGTTCGACTCACCCGTGCCCGCTGCGACCGACTGGCCGGGGGATCCCGCGCAGCCGGACACCGTCGTCGCGAAGTCCGCCGCCGGGGTGCGCGCGGCGGCCCGGCGGGCGCGGTCGGTCGCCGACGTCGACGCGGGGGTCAGCGTGTGCCGGGCCTGCCGACGGCTGGTGCGGTGGCGCGAGGACGTCGCGCTGGCCAAGCGGCGCTCCTACGAGGGCGAGCCGTACTGGGGCAGGCCGGTACCCGGCTTCGGCCCGCCGAACGCGAGGATCTGGCTGCTCGGCCTGGCACCCGCCGCGCACGGCGCCAACCGCACCGGCCGGGTGTTCACCGGTGACCGCAGCGGCGACTTCCTGTTCGCCGCGCTGCACCGGGCGGGTCTCGCGAGTTCGCCGCACAGCATCGACGCGGCGGACGGCTTGACGCTCAACGACACCCGCGTGGTCGCCGCGGTGCGCTGCGCGCCGCCGGACAACAAGCCGCTGCCCGAGGAGCGGTCGGCCTGCGCGCCCTGGCTCGACGCCGAGTGGCGGTTGCGCGGGGCGAGCGTTCGGGTGATCGTGGTGCTGGGCGGCTTCGCGTGGCGGGCGGCGTTCGACGTGCTGCGTGCCGCGGGTGCGCAGGTGCCCGTGCCGCTGCCGAAGTTCGGGCACCTCGCGACGGTCGTGGTCGACGGCGTGACGCTCATCGGCTGCTACCACCCCAGCCAGCAGAACACCTTCACCGGACGGCTCACCCCGGCTATGCTCGACGACGTCTTCCAACTCGCGATCTCGGCGTGCTGAGACGCGCAGGGCGCCGCTGAACACGCCGAAATCGCAGAAGAAGCGGGGAACGGATCGACCACTGGCAGCGTTGCACGACTAATGCGACTTTCGGTTCTCGACCTCGTTCCCGTCCGCACCGACCAGTCCACCTCGGACGCACTGGCCGCGACCCTTCGGGTGGCCCAGACCGCCGACAACCTCGGCTACACGCGCTACTGGCTGGCCGAACACCACAACATGCCCGCGGTCGCGGCGACCAGTCCGCCGGTGCTGATCGGGTACCTCGCGGGCCAGACCTCGCAGATCCGTCTCGGGTCGGGTGGTGTCATGCTGCCCAACCACGCTCCGCTGGCGGTCGCCGAGCAGTTCGCGCTCCTCGAAGCCGCCGCGCCGGGGCGCATCGACCTCGGCCTCGGCAGGGCCCCCGGCAGCGATCCGGTGACGTCGATCGCGTTGCGCGGGCCTGCGGGCCGGGGTGACGAGGATGTGGAGCGCTTCCCGCAGTACCTCGACGACGTCGTCGCGCTGATGAGCGCGCAGGGCGTCTCGGTGTCGCTGCAGGGCCGAAACCTGTTAAACCAGAACTACATCCTGAAGGCGACGCCCGCGGCGGCGAGCGAGCCGCGACTGTGGCTGCTCGGCTCGTCGATGTACTCGGCGCATCTCGCGGCGGCCAAGGGGCTGCCGTACGTGTTCGCCCACCACTTCTCGGGGCAGGGCACCGAGGAGGCGCTCACGGTGTACCGCAGCGAGTTCCGGCCCAGCGACCTGGCCGCCGAACCGACGACGTTCATGACGGTCAACGCGTCCGTCGCGCCGACGCGAGCGGAAGCCGAAGCCCTCATGCTGCCGAACCTGCACATGATGGCCTGGCTGCGCACCGGTCAGCCGCTGCGTCCGCTCGACCTGGTCGAGGATGCCCGGACCCGTGTGCTGACGCCGCAGCAGGAGGCCGTCGTCGCCTCGGGTCTGACGAGGGCGATCATCGGAACGCCCGCCGAGGCCGCCGCTCAGGTGCGCGAACTGGCCGAGCGCTTCGGCGTCGACGAGGTGATGGTGAACCCCGTCGCGTCGGCCTACCGCGGCACCGACCCGGCGACCGCGCCCGGTCGGGAGCAGACGCTGGAACTGCTCGCCAAGGAGCTGTTCTAAGGAGTCAGCGCGACGATGGGGATCGGCCGCGTGGTGCGCTTCTGATACCCCTCGTAGACGTGATTGTTGTTGTCGTTGACCAGCTTCCAGCGGCGGGCGTAGTCGGGGTCCGCCGGGGTGATGATCGTCGCCGTTACGGGAAATCGCTTGGCCCCGACGTTGATCTCGACCTTCGGGTTGGCCTTGGCGTTGAAGTACCAGCCCGGCGCCTTGGGTGCGCCGCCCATGGATGCGACGACGAGGTAGGCGTCGCCGTCCTTGGCGTAGCTCAGCGAGTTCGTCCGCTGGGCACCGGTCTTGGCGCCGACGGTGTGCAGCATCAGAATCGGAGCGGTGAAGGGGATGCGGTGACCGATGCGGCCGCCGGTCGCCTTGTAGATCCGGTCGTGCAACTTCAGCAGGGGATACCCGATGAGGCGTTCGAAGACGGGCATGTGCTCGGTACTCATGATCACTCCTTGACGTCGAGTTCGGCCAGCGCGTCGCGCAGGATGCGTCCCGTCGCCTCGCGGTCGGGGTCGCGGCGGATCACCAGCCCCTTGGCGAACGACAGCTTGTCGCCTGCGTGTCGCGGCGCGACGTGCAGGTGGATGTGGAAGACGCTCTGGAACGCGGCCTTCCCGTCGTTGACGGCGATGTTGCAGCCGTCGGCCTTCAACTCGGAGTCGCGCGCGGCCAGGCCGATGCGCTGGCCGATGCGGATGAGGTCGGCGAGCGTCGACGGCGGGGTGTCGGTGAGGTCGACGGTGTGCTTCTTCGGGACCACCAGGGTGTGACCCCTGACGATCGGCCGGATGTCGAGGAACGCCAGGTAGTCGTCGTCCTCGTAGATGCGCACCGCCGGAGCGTCACCGCCGACGATCGCGCAGAACACACATGACATGGGCCCACCGTAGCGCCTAGAGGTTGTCCTTCGACCACTCGGCGAGGCGCCTGTCACGCTCGTCGGCGTCGACCTCCTCGACGCGGGTCATCACCGCCCAGCGTTGTCCGAACGGGTCGACGATCGACGCGAATCGATCACCGGTCACGAACGTCTGCACGTCCTCGCGGATGGTCGCCCCGGCGTTCTTGGCACGGGCGACGACGTCATCGACGTCCGCGCAGTACAGCACCACGGAGTGGGTCACGGTCTCGCCGGGTTCGATCGCGGCAAGGCCGTAGTCGGCGTTCGGATCGGACAGTTGCAGGCGCCCGGTCCCGAAATCGAGTTCGGCGTGGGCGATCGTGCCGTCGCCGGCGTCCATCTTCTCCACGACGTCGGCGCCGAACACCGACGTGTAGAACTCGATGGCCTTCGCGGCGCCGTCGATGACGAGGAACGGGGTCAGGCTGGTGTAGCCCCGGGGAATCGGTTGCACGGTCATGTCTCCAGCCTGGCCGCGGCCCGGCCGCGACCGCTTGGAAAAACGCGCCATTCGCCACTTGTCTGCTAGTGTGTCTGTAACGATCCTTACAGAGAGGTCGAAGGGTGAGCACCAAGCGGCAGCGGCAGGGCGAGAGCTCGCGCGAGCTGATCCTCGACGTCACCGAACGCCTGATGGCGACGAAGGGTTACGCGGCGACGTCCGTCAGCGACATCCGCGCGGGGTGCGGACTGCCCGCCAGCTCCATCTACTGGCACTTCGGCTCGAAGCAGGGAGTGCTCGCCGCCGTCATGGAGCGCGGTGCGGAGCGCTTCTTCGGCGCGATTCCGCGGCACGGCGACGCGGCGCCCGATATCGAGGCTCAACTCGCCGCGACCGCGAAACTGCTCGCCGAGCACCCCGAATTCCTACGGCTGGTGTACCTGCTGGCGCTCGAGCGCAATGAGGACCCTGACGTCGCAGCCGCAGTGCGACGGGTGCGCGGCACCGCGGCCGCGGGCTTCCGCGCTGCGATCGCCACCCTGCTGCCGCCCGACGTGCCGCCGGACCGGGCCGACCACGCGCTCGACGAGCTCACCGCGCTTGCGATGGCGATCTCCGACGGCGTGTTCATCGCCGACCACGTGGAGCCGGATGCCACCGACATCGAACGGATGTACCGACGGCTGCTGCAGTCCGTCACCGCACTGCTGCCGATCCTCCTGGAGGAAGAATGACCACCCGTACCGTCATCGTCACCGGAGCCAACGCAGGCCTCGGATTGGAGTGTGCCCGAAACCTTCTGGAGCGCGACGACTCCTGGCACGTCGTCCTCGCGGTGCGCAACCCCGAACTGGGCACGGCGGCGATCGCCGAACTCGGTGCGCCGGAACGCTGCTCGGTGATCCGGGTGGATCTGGCGTCGCTCGCCTCCGTGCGCGACTTCGTCACGGCGTTCGCGGCGGCGGGCCTGCCACCGCTGCACGCCGTCGTGTGCAACGCGGGATTACAGACGACGACCACCAAGTTCACCGCTGACGGCGTCGAAATGACCTTCGGTGTCAACCATCTCGGACACTTCGAGCTCGTCACGGGACTGCTCGACCACCTCGCCGCACCGGGCCGGATCGTCGTCGTGGCCAGCGGAACGCACGACCCGCAGAAGTTCACCGGGATGCCCCACCCGGACTACACCTCGGCTGAGGACCTCGCGTACCCGGCCGCCGACGCGTCGGCCGACGGCAGACGCCGGTACACCACCTCGAAACTGTGCAACGTGCTGTTCGCCTACGAACTGGACCGGCGGCTGGGGCGGGGCGCTCGCGGCATCACCGTGACCGCGTTCGACCCCGGCCTGATGCCCGCGTCGGGGCTCGCTCGCGACTACTCGCCGGCGATGCGGTTGGTCTGGCGCATCATCGGACCGATGCTGCGCGTGCTTCCCAACGTCAACACCACCCGCACATCCGGCCGCAGGCTCGCCGCTCTGGCCGTCGACCCGGCGTTCGAGGGTGTCACCGGCCGGTACTACGAGGGCGTCAAGGAGATTCGATCCTCACCGGACTCCTACGACGAGGCCAAGGCCGCGGACCTGTGGCGGACCAGTGAACGGTTGGTGCAGAGCAGCACGGCGTGACGGGGCCGCTCGTAGGCTGAGGCGGATGGACGACACCTCCGGCGAACCGCAACTCGGCCTCGTCGGCCGCGGCCGCACGGGCGAGTTGTTCGATCTCGCGCGCTGGGCGCCGTCTGACGGCGCTGCTCGCTGGATCGAGCACTTCTGGTCGGTGACATGGGATCTGCGCGGTAAGCCGGCCTTCGACAGCACCGTGATCACGTTCCCGAGCATGCACCTCACCCGCGAATGGGGGACCGACTCGCCCCGGCACGGACATCCGCTGCCCGCGTCGCTGCTTCACGGCGTCGTCGACCACGTGTTCACCACCACGCTGTCCGAGGCCGGCGCGGTCGTGGGATGTCGCTTTCGTCCGGGTGGCTTCGCGGCGAGGTTCGATCGGACCGCAGGCGAGTACACCGGACGAGTGGTGCCGGTCGACGATGAGTTGTTCGGGGCGCCAGTCGACTTCGTCGACGACGTCACCCTTACCGCCGCGCGGATGGACGACGCCGTCGCCGCGCACCGCGCCGACGAACCGGCGGCCTATCCGGAACTGTTGCGTCTGATGGACCGCATCCGCGACGACGCGGGCATCCGGCGGGTGGCCGATGTCATGACGCACTCGCCGTGGAGCACGCGCACGACGCAGCGGGTGTTCACCTCGTTCGTCGGCGTCCCGGTCGAGTGGGTGGTCCGACGCTACCGGCTGCAGCACGCCGCGCTGGAGTTGGAGACGAACCCGGACGTGGACGGCGCCGGCCTGGCGGTCCGCCTGGGGTGGTACGACCAGGCGCACTTCATCAACGACTTCCGCGCGATGCTGGGCTGCACCCCTGGCGAGTACGCCGCACGGCACTCCTGATCAGCCAGCCGGCTGCGTGCGGCGTCTCCTGCTAGGAGCCCGACAGCACGCGCCACAGTTCGAGCTTGGCGGGCAGCGACATCGCCGCCGCACCGCTGCTCGAGGTCAGTCGAATCGCGGGGAGGGGCAGCGCGACGTGCCGCTGGTACAGGTCGAGCGCCGTCGACCCGTTGAGGAAGACCCGTTCGATACCGGGGTTCTCGTCGAGCAGCGAGCCGAAGTCGTTGATCACCAGCGAGTTCCGGTCGATCTTGTGGTCCATGCTGCCCGACCGACGGCAGCTGTGCACGACGTCCCAGAGTGCGACGCCGTGGCTCGTCACCTCGGCGAGCCGGTCCGGGTACGGCAGGTCGGCGGCGAAGCCGAAGACGGCACCGAGCAGCGGCCAGAACTGATTGCGCCGATTCGCGTAGTACTCGCCCGTCTCCAGCGATCGCTCGCTGGGGAAGGACCCGAGGATGAGCACCCGTGCGTCGGACCCGACCACGGGCGGCAGTCCCACCCGCACAGGCTCCACGAATCCCACCTTAACGGGCGGTCCGGCGTGGCGAAATCGCCCGATCGGGGTCCAAAGTCACCTCAATTCCGCCGTTGGTCCTCGAAGTCGGAGAACCCGGGGGCTCCGCTGTACCCCCGATGTAACACTCACCTCCTACTGACGGCACGTCCGTGGGAGGGATATCAGGCCCTCGACGGAGATATTCAGGCGGGGAGGTCTCGAGTAGTGGCCACCGCCAACGTAATCGGGAAGCCGCTGCGTGCGTTCGGCGGCTTCTACGCCATGGCTCTCGACACGTTCGCGGCGATGTTCCGACCGCCTTTCGCCTGGCGTGAGTTCATCTCTCAATCATGGTTCGTCGCGCGCGTGTCGATTGTGCCGACGTTGTTGTTGACCATCCCGTACACGGTGCTGCTGACGTTCATCGAAACCATCCTGCTCGGCGAAATCGGTGCCGCCGACTTCTCCGGTACGGGGGCGGCCCTCGGCACGGTGCGACAGATCGGGCCCATCGTGACGGTGTTGGTGGTGGCCGGAGCCGGCGCCACCGCGATGTGCGCCGATCTGGGTGCGCGGACGATTCGGGAGGAGCTCGACGCACTGCGGGTGATGGGCATCGATCCCATTCAGGCGCTCGTCGTCCCCCGAGTGCTGGCCGCCACCGTCGTGTCGCTGGCGCTGTCCGCCACCGTGATTCTCGTCGGACTCTCCGGCGCCTACTTTTTCGTCGTCTACATCCAGAATGTCTCGCCGGGTGCCTTCGCCGCCGGTCTGACCCTGATCATCGGTGCCACCGACGTGGTGATCGCACTGGTGAAGGCGGCGCTGTTCGGGCTCTCGGCCGCGCTGATCGCCTGCTACAAGGGGATTTCCGTACGTGGCGGGCCGGCCGGGGTCGGTAACGCGGTGAACGAAACCGTGGTGTTCACCTTCATGGCGCTGTTCGCGATCAACATCGTCGCAACGGCCGTCGCGATCAAGATCACGCTATGACCATCGCCAGACCGCACTCCCAGTTGCCCTGGCTGAAGAGCCGGTTCCGCGGCGTCGCCGGAGCCTGGAATCACATTGGAACGCAAACCAAGTTCTACGGCCGCACGCTGAGCTCGATGCACTACGTGTTGGTCCACTACCGGGTCGAGTTGATTCGGATCATCGCCCAGATGGGCCTCGGGGCGGGCGCGCTCATCATCATCGGCGGCACCGTCGCGATCGTGGGCTTCCTGACCGTGACCACGGGCGCGTTGGTGGCGGTACAGGGGTTCAGCGACTTCTCCGAACTCGGTGTGGAAGCCCTGACGGGGTTCGTGTCCGCCTACTTCAACGTGCGCCTGATCGCGCCGGCCACCACCGCCATCGCGCTGTCCGCCACCATCGGCGCCGGAGCCACCGCGCAACTCGGCGCGATGCGGATCAACGAGGAGATCGACGCGCTCGAGGTGATGGGCATCCGCAGCGTGGCGTTCCTCGCCTCGAGCCGGGTCATCGCGGGATTCCTCGTGGTCATCCCGCTGTACTGCGTGGGCGTGCTGATGGCGTTCTGGGCGGCGCGGTTCGGCACCACCGTTCTCTACGGGCAGTCGACTGGTGTCTACGACCACTACTTCAAGACGTTTCTGAACCCGACCGACCTGATGTGGTCCTTCGGCCAGTGCATCGCCTTGTCGGTGGTGATCATGCTCGTGCACACCTACTACGGCTTCACCGCTCGAGGTGGGCCCGCGGGAGTGGGGGAGGCCGTCGGGCGGGCAGTGCGCTCGTCGCTGATCGTCTCGGCCTTCGTCCTGGTGATGCTCTCTCTCGCGGTGTACGGCAAGTCCGGCAACTTCAACCTGGCCGGGTGACGCGGTGGACGAACACGACGAAGGCCTGCATCCCGCGTGGTGGACGTTGATCCTCGTGGTCGTGATAGGCGTCGCCTTCTTCGCGACGTACGCCTCGTTCGTCGGCACCTTCGCGGAGACCGAGAAGGTCACTCTGACCTCCGATCGGTCGGGCCTGGTCATGGAGAACGACGCCAGGGTCAAGTTGCGCGGCGTACAGGTCGGGCGGGTGGCGTCGATCCAGGGGGGCGGCCAGCAGGTGTCGCTGACGCTGGAGATCGACAAGGACAAGGTCAAGTACATCCCGGCGAACGTCGAGGCTCAGATCCGGGCCACCACGGTATTCGGCGCCAAGTTCGTCGATCTCGTCTACCCCAGCGACCCCAGCGAGCAGCGGCTGGCGGCGGGACAGGTGATCAAGTCGCGCAACGTCACCGTCGAGGCCAACACGGTGTTCCAGAACCTTGTCTCGGTACTCGACAAGATCGACCCGGCGAAGCTGAACAGCACGCTGTCGGCGCTCGCCGACGGTGTCCGCGGTCAGGGCGAGCGGATCGGCCAGGCGACCACCGACGCGAATCAGGTTCTGCTCGAACTGAATCCGCGCCACGAGACGATAACCGCCGACCTGCGAGCGCTGCGGGACTTCAACGACTCGTTCAGCGTGGCGGCGCAGGACATCCTGACCACACTCGACGCGCTGAGCACGACCAGCAACACCATCGCGAACAACGCGGGGCAGTTGGATGCACTGCTGCTCGCCACCATCGGGCTCTCCAACAGCGGCATCAGTCTGATCGCGCCCAATCAGGAGAACCTCATCAAGGCCATCAACGTGCTCGAACCGACGACGAACCTGCTCTACAAGTACAGCCCGGAGTACACCTGCCTGCTCCAGGGCGCGAAGACCCTGCTGGACACGGGCGGGTATGACGCGCCCGGTGGCAACGGGCGATCGCTCATCCTCGACGTCGGGCTGTCGCTCGGGGACGACCCGTATCACTACCCGGACAACCTGCCGGTCATCGGCGCCAAGGGTGGACCGGGCGGCAAGCCGGGGTGCGGTTCACTGCCCGACGTCGCACAGAACTGGCCTGTGCGAAACCTCGTCACGAACACCGGTTTCGGCACCGGCATCGACTGGCGCCCGAACCCCGGCATCGGCTTCCCGGCGTGGGCCAACTACCTCCCCACCACCCGAGCGGTGCCCGAACCGCCGAGCATCCGCAATCTGTTCGGCGGGCCTGCGCCGGGGCCGATCCCGTACCCGGGGGCACCGCCCTACGGCGCGGACCTGTACGGGCCGGACGGCACCCCGCTGTGGTTGGGGCTGCCGCCGGCGCCACCCCCGATGGCGCCGAGGGAGCCCGGTCCGACGCCGGGTACCGAGCCGTTCATCGTCCATTCGCCCGCAGAGATGCAACCGACACCGCTGCCGCCCATTCCGCTGCCGCGCGAAGCCGCCCCGAGCCCGTGACCGACACCGAGAAAGCCGCGAGAGGTTAACCCGCCATGCAGAGCATGACAGCGAAGATTCGCCACGACGCGCTGCGCCTTGCCGTCTTCCTGGGTGTCTGCCTGCTCGGCGTCTTCGGGCTGTTCGCGGTCTTCGGGGAGCTGCGCTTCGGGCTGGTGACCAAGACCTACACGGCCGAGTTCACGAACGTGACCGGGTTGGAGAACGGTGACTTCGTCCGCGTCGCGGGCGTGGAGGTGGGCAAGGTCAACGACGTCGAGATCCAATCCGACGCCACGGCGTTGGTCGAGTTCACCGCCGAGGAATCGGTGGTGCTGACCGAGGGCACCAAGGCCGTCATCCGCTATGACGACCTCATCGGCGGCCGCTATCTGGCCCTGCAGGAGGGCGCGGGTGGTACCTCGATTCTCGCGCCGGGGGAGACGATTCCCCTGTCCCGCACCTCGCCGGCGCTCGACCTCGACGCGTTGATCGGTGGGTTTCGGCCGCTGTTCAAGGCGTTGGACCCCGATCAGGTGAATGCGTTGTCGGGCCAGCTGATTCAGGCCCTGCAGGGACAAGGCACGACGATCAACTCGTTCCTGGCCCAGACCGCGGCGCTCACGGCGACGCTGGCCGACCGGGATCAGTTGATCGGCGAGGTCATCATCAACCTCGACGTCGTTCTCGGATCGCTCGGCGACCAGAGCGACCAGTTCGCCAAGGCCGTCGACGCTCTCAGCGATCTGGTGGGGACGCTGCAGGCGCGCAAGGGTGACATCGCCGACGGCGTGGCGTCCACCAATGCGGCCGCCGCGAGCATCGCGGACTTGTTGGCGCAGGCCCGTCCGCCGTTCGCGAAGGCGATCCAGGAGACGGACCGCGCGGCGGGAATCGTGGTGGCCGACCACGAGTACTTCGACGATCTGCTCAACACGCTGCCGGATGCCTATCAAGCGCTGAGCCGGCAGGGCATCTCCGGCGACTTCTTCTCGTTCTATCTGTGCGACCTCGTGCTGAAGACGAATGGCAAGGGTGGCCAACCGGTGTACATCAAGGTCGCCGGCCAGTCCACCGGGAGGTGCGCGCCGAAGTGAAGTCCTTCAGTGAACGGAATCAACTCGTCGTCGGTGTCGTAGGGCTGCTGCTGACGATCGGCATCGTGCTGGGGTCCCTGAACTACGACAGGCTGCCGTTCCTTCAGGGCAGTGAGTACTCGGCCTTCTTCGCCGAGGCCGGTGGGTTGACAACCGGTGAGGCGGTGCAGGTTTCGGGGTTCAAGGTCGGTGAGGTCAAGTCCATCGAAGTGGACGGGCCGCGGGCGCTGGTGACGTTCACCGTCGCCAAGAACATCCGGCTCGGCGACCGCACCGAGGCGGCGATCAAGACGAGGGGTCTGCTGGGCACCAAGATCCTCGAGGTCACCCCCCGCGGTGACGGTCGGCAGTCCGACACGATTCCGCTCGAGCGGACCACCTCGCCGTACGAACTGCCCGACGCGCTCGGCGAGCTGGCGGTGACGATCAGTGGCCTGAACACCGACCAGCTGTCGGATTCGCTGAGGGTGTTGGCCGAGACGTTCTCCGACACCCCGCCGGAACTGCGTATCGCGGTGGAGGGCGTGGCGCGGTTCTCCGAGACGCTGAATGAGCGCGATGCGGAGCTGCGAGGCCTGCTCGTCAACGCCAACAAGGCCACCGCGGTGCTGGCCGAGCGTAGCGATCAGGTCGTGAGCCTGGTCGCCAACACCAACGCGCTGCTGGCCGAGCTGCAATCCCAAAGCGCCGCACTGGATCAGATCGCCGGCAACATCTCGGCGCTCAGCAATCAGCTGTCGGGCTTCATCGCCGAGAACCGCGACACCATGAGACCTGCTCTGGACAAGCTCAACGGCGTACTGACGATCGTCGACAACCGCAAGGAACGCGTGCAGAGATCGATCAAACTGCTCGGCCAGTACTCGATGTCACTCGGCGAATCCGTGTCATCGGGGCCCTTCTTCAAGACCTACGTCGCGAACCTGTTGCCGGGTCAGTTCCTGCAGCCGTTCGTCGACGCCGCGTTCTCCGATCTCGGTCTCGACCCCAACGTGCTGCTTCCGTCGGAGCGCACCGACCCGCAGGTGGGCCAGCCGGCAACACCGCCGTTGCCGGTGCCCTACCCGCGGACGGGGCAGGGCGGCGAACCGCGGCTGACCATTCCGGACGCCATCACCGGCAATCCCGGCGATCAGGGGTGCGGTCCGCCGGGCCTGCCGCTGCCCGGACCGACTGGCTGCTACCCCTACCGCGAGCCTCTCCCCGCACCGCCGCCCGGCGGTCCGCCGCCGGGGCCGCCCGCGTTGGCGCCACCAGAATTGGCCTCCACACCGGAGCCGACGCCGAGTCCCGTCCTGGTGCCGGCACCCGGTGAGATACCCCCCCTTGCACCCCCGGAGGCCGGACAATGACGCGCACCGCCCGAAACCTCCTGGCCGTGGCGCTCGTCGTCATACTGGCCGGCGGTGCAATCGTGCTGTTACGCAACGTCGAACGGATCAACCGCACCCACGTGGTCGCCTACTTCGAGAACAGCAACGGCATCTACGCCGGCGACGACGTCCGCATCGTCGGAGTGCCCGTGGGCAGGATCGAGTCCATCGAGCCGCTGCCCACATCGGTCAAGATCTCGTTCTGGTTCGACAGCAGGTACGACGTTCCGGCTGACGCCAAGGCCGCCATCCTGTCACCGACGCTGGTGACGGCGCGGAGTCTTCAGCTCACTCCCGCCTACACCGGGGGCCCCGTCATGGCCGATGACGCCGTCATTCCGCGGGAACGCACCGCGGTCCCGATCGAATGGGACGAGGTGCGAAAGCAATTGGAGACGCTGACGGACACGCTGCAGCCCACCGAGCCCGGCGGGGTGAGCCCTCTGGGTTCGGTCGTCAACACCGCCGCTGACAACCTGCGTGGTGAAGGCGCCAACATCCGTGACACCGTCGTCAAGTTGTCGCAAGCCGTCACGGCCCTGGGCGATCACAGCACGGATGTCTTCTCGACCATCAAGAATCTGGCAATACTGGTGTCGGCACTGCAGAGCAGCACCACCTTGATGCGACAACTCAACCAGAACCTGGCGTCCGTGACCGGCTCGCTGAGCAACGACCCCGACGAAGTGGCCAACGCGATTCGCGATCTCGACGGCGTCGTCGGCGAGGTGCAGACGTTCGTGGCCGACAATCGCGAAGCGCTGGGCACCACGTCGGACAAGCTGGCGGGGGTGACCCAGGCGTTGACCGACAGCCTGGGCGACATCAAGCAGGTACTGCACGTCACGCCCAACACCCTGCAGAACTACGTGAACATCTGGCAGCCGGCCCAGGGCGCGGTGAGCAGCGTGCCGATGCTCAACAACTTCGCCAATCCGCTCTCCTTCCTGTGCGGCGCCATTCAGGCGGCCTCGCGGCTGGGCGCCGAGCAGTCCGCGAAGCTGTGTGTGCAGTACCTGGCGCCGATCATGAAGAACCGCCAGTACAACTTCCTGCCCCTCGCCCAGAACGTCTTCGTCGGCGGCACCACGCGGCCGAATGAACTCACCTACAGCGAGGATTGGCTGCGTCCGGATTACATTCCACCGCAAGCAGTTCCGCAACAGCAACCACCGACTGAGGGGCAGCCGTCGACGCCGGCGATGGGTCCGCCCTTGGCGGCGGAGGCCCCGGCCACACCGAACCCGGCGGACGGCCTGTACGGACTGATGGTGCCACCGGAGGTCGGGCCATGATGCGGGACAGTCTGTTTCGTGGATTGATCGTCGCGGTCGCAGCGGCCGTGCTGCTCTCCGGCTGCGCGGACTGGCGAGGACTGAACTCTCTTCCCCTGCCGGGCGTGGAGGGCACGGGGCCGGGGGCGTTCATCATCGAGGCCCAGATGCCGGACGTGGACAACATCGAGCCGAATTCCCGCGTCCGAGTGGGCGATGTGAACGTGGGTCACGTGAGGAGGATCGAGCGGCAGGGTTGGCATGCACTGGTGACGATGGAGCTCAACGGTGACGTCGATCTGCCCGCGAACGCGACGGCCACGCTCGGTCAGACCAGCCTCCTGGGGTCTCTGCACATCGAGTTGGCACCGCCGACCGACGTCCCGCCCGAGGGCAGATTGCAGGAGGGCGCGCTGATTCCACTGGCGTCGTCGCGTGCGTACCCGAGCACCGAGCAGGCGCTGGCCGCGGTTGCACTGCTGCTGAACGGGGGCGGCATCGGCGAGATTCAAGACATCACCGAGGCGTTGAGTACCGCGTTCGAGGGTCGCGAGAACGACTTGCGCAGCCTGATCGAGCAACTCGACGTCGCCATCGGTCACCTCGACGACCAGAAGCAGGACATCATCGCCGCGGCGGAGAGCCTGAACGCTCTGGTCGGTCAGTTCTCCGCGCAGAAACCGGTGGTGGACAGGGCATTACAGACGATTCCGAATGCGCTTGCAGTGCTCAGAGACCAGCGCGACAACCTCACCGAGGCGCTCGTGCAACTCGGCAGGTTGAGCGCGCTCACCGCCGACTCCGTCAACCAGACGAAGGAGGCTCTGGTTCAGGAGCTCGAAGACCTCGGCGTGGTTCTGCAGGAGCTGGCCGATGCGGGTCCGGCGCTGACGCGCGCGCTGAGTTTTCTGCCCACCTTCCCGTTCCCCAAGGAGACCCTCACCAATTGGATCCGCGGCGACTACGCGAACCTGACGTTGATTCTCGATCTGACGTTGAGCCGGATCGACTCCGGATTCTTCACCGGAACGCGGTGGGAGTGCGATCTCACCTGGCTGGAGCTGCAGTGGGGCCGCACCATCGGCCAGTTCCCCAGCCCGTGCAACGCGGGCGGGCCGGGCACGGCGGGTAATCCGCTGGTCGCTCCCTACCGTCTCGACCAGGGGCCCTAGCATGCGAATGACCCGGCAAATCCTCATCCAGATGGCGATCTTCGCCGTCATCGCGACCACGGCGCTGGCGATCATGGTCGTGGGCTACATGCGGTTGCCCGCCCTTCTCGGCGTCGGTCAGTATCGCGTCACGGTGGAGTTGCCCGAAACGGGCGGGCTGTACCCGAGGGCCAATGTCACCTACCGCGGCGTGGAGGTGGGCGAGGTGAAGAGCGTCGTGCTGACCGGCACCGGCGTCGTCGCGGAACTGTCTCTGAACTCCGACGTCGAGATTCCCGCCGACCTCGACGCCGAAGTGCACAGCGTGTCGTCGGTCGGCGAGCAGTTCGTTCAACTGCTTCCCCGCAACGGCGCGGGTCCGGCGCTGAAGGACGGTGACGTGATCCCGCTCGATCGCACCTCCGTTCCGGCCGACATCAACACGGTCCTGGACAACACGAACCGGGGCCTCGAGGCGATCCCGCGCGACAACCTGAAGACCGTCGTGGACGAGGCCTATCTCGCGGTCGGCGGACTGGGACCGGAACTGCGTCGGCTGGTCAGCGGCAGCACCACCCTGGCCATCGACGCCCGAACGAACCTCGACTCGATCACGACGCTGATCGACCAGGTCAAGCCGGTTCTCGACACCCAGACCGACACCGCGGGCTCGATCCGGGAGTGGGCGGCGAACCTGGCGAGTATCAGTGGTCAGCTGCAGAGTCAGGATCCGGCCGTCGCTGGCATCCTGGCCAAGGGCCCCGGTGCCGCTGACGAGGTGCGGGCATTGTTCGACCGGCTGCGGCCCACGCTGCCGATCGTGCTGGCCAACCTGGTCAGCGTCGGAGAAGTGGCCGTCGCCTACCAGCCGAGTATCGAGCAGTTGCTCGTGCTGCTGCCTCAGGGCACTGCGGTCACGCAGGCCGTCGGAGTGCACAAGCGGAACACGACGCAGGATTACGAGGGTGATGCGTTGGTCTTCAATCTGAACCTGGCGATCCCGTTGCTGCCGGCACCGATACCACTGCCGCCGCAGCAGTTGCCACCACCGTGCACCACCGGATTCCTGCCCGCCCAGCAGACCAGGGTGCCCACGTTCGAGGACTATCCCGACCGGCCACCGGGCGACGTCTACTGCCGGGTTCCGCAGGACGCCCCGTTCAACGTGCGCGGCGCCCGCAACCTGCCGTGTATCACCGTGCCCGGCAAACGCGCCCCGACGTGGCAGCAGTGCGAGAGCAACGAGCAGTACGTACCGCTCAACGACGGCTACAACTGGAAGGGCGACCCCAACGCGACGCTGTCCGGGCAGGATATCCCGCATGTGCCTCCGGCCGTCTCGCCTGCTACAGGAGCTGTACCGCCGGTTCCTCCGCCGCCGCCCATCGCGGCCGCCGAATACGATCCGGCGACCGGCACGTACGTGGGACCGGACGGACGCGTGTACACGCAGTCGGACCTGGCCCGTAACGCTACAGAGGAGCAAACATGGCAGTCGATGCTGCTGCCCCCGCCGGGCAGCTGAGCAAACCTGCAGACGAGCCGGTCGAACCGCCGGAGGACCGCGATGGCCGCGGCGCCGCGGAGGCGTTCTCTCGCCGACCGGCGCTCATCGCCGGCCTGATCGCGGTGTTGGTTCTCGGTGCGCTGACCGGTTGGCTGGGCTTTCGGGCCAAGGAGTCGAGCGATCTCCAACAGCAGCGTGCGACGTTCCTTCAGGTCGGGCGCCAGGGCGCCATCAACTTGACCACGCTCGACTACGAGCACATCGACACCGACGTGCAGCGCATCCTCGACTCCGCGACCGGGACCTTCTACGACGACTTCCAGCAGCGCGCGCCCTCGTTCACCGACGTCGTTCGTCGGGTCCAGTCGAGGTCGGTGGGCACGGTCACGGAGGCGGCGCTCGAGGAGGGTGACACACCTACTCAGGCGGAGGTGCTGGTCGCCGTCAGCGTGACGTCCACGGTCGTCGGCCAACCCGAAACACCTCCGCGTGCCTGGCGCATGCGCATTCTGGTCGAGAAGATCGACGGCGACGCCAAGGTGTCCAGCGTGGAGTTCGTACCGTGACGGATTCCCCCGACGACGCCGTCGACGTGGCCGCGGGACCGACGCAGCGCCGGGCCGTGGACTGGACCGGGGTTCTGACCTACGGGGTGCTGCCCGCCGTCGCGCTGGTTCTCGCGTTGGCCGCGGGATTCCTGAAGTACGTGGACAATTCGGCACGCGACAGCTCCACTGCGCGCACGGAGGCGATACAGGCCGCCTCGACGGGTTCGGTCGCGCTGCTCTCGTACACGCCGGACAGGGTCGAGCAGCAGCTGAACGACGCGCGCGATCTGCTCACCGGCGAGTTTCGCGACTCGTACACCTCGTTGATCAACGAGGTGGTGATACCCGGTGCGCAGCAGCAGCAGATCTCGGCGACGGCAACGGTCGCCAGGGCGGGATCGGTCTCCGCTAGTGCCACCGAGGCCGTCGTGCTGGTGTTCGTCAACCAGACCGTCGTGGTTGACGCGAGCGCGCCCACCGACATGGTCTCCGCCGTCCGCGTGACGTTGGAGAGGGCCGGCGACGAGTGGTTGATCTCCGACTTCACCCCGGTCTAAAGCACGCCGTCAGCTGAGGTGGTGCACCTCCTGCAGCCCGTAGACCGGTGTCGGGATGCCCTCGTGTCGGGCCTTGAGCTGCAGTGCGAGGTACAGCGAGTAGTGCCGCGACTGATGCAGGTTGCCGCCGTGGAACCAGAGGTTCTCCTGCTGGGTCGGCTTCCACATGTTGCGCTGCTCGCCCTCCCACGGCCCCGGATCCTTGGTCGTGTCGCTGCCGAGCCCCCACACCTTGCCGACCTTGTCGGCGACGTCCTGCCCGATCAGGTCGGCGGCCCAGCCGTTCATCGAGCCGTACCCGGTCGCGTACACGACGACGTCCGCGGGCAGTTCGGTGCCGTCGGCCAGCACGACGGAGTTCTCCGTCAGGTGATCGACCTGGCCGTGCGCGAGCTTGATCGTGCCGTCGGCGATCAGGTCCGAGGCGCCGACGTCGATGTAGTAGCCGGAGCCGCGCCGCAGGTACTTCATGAACAGGCCGGAGTCGTCGTCGCCCCAGTCGAGGTCGAAGCCCGCGGCGGTCAACGCGTCGTAGAAGTCCTTGTCCCGCTCGCGAATCGCGTCGTAGATGGGGATCTGGAATTCGTGCATGATCCGGTACGGCAGCGACGCGAACGTCAGGTCGGCCTTCTCCGTCGTCATGCCCGAGGCGACGGCTCGCTCGGAGTACAGGTCGCCGAGCCCTAGGTCCATGAGCGAGTCCGACTTCACGATGTGCGTCGACGACCGCTGGATCATCGTGGTGTCGACGCCGTTCTCGACCAGTGCCTTGCAGATGTCGTGCGCCGAGTTGTTGGAGCCGATCACCACGGCGCGCTTGCCGACGTAGCCGTCCGGGCCGGGGTGCGCGCTGGAGTGGTGCTGGTCGCCCGCGAACACGTCGTGGCCGGGCAGCGTCGGCACGTACGGCTTGCCGGACATCCCGGTTGCGAGCACCAGCTGCACCGGCTTCAGTGTGATGCGCTCGCCGTCGCGGTCCACCTCGACGGTCCAGCGCTTCTCGGCCTCGTCGTAGGACGCCGACAGGCACGTCGTCTTCGACCAGTACGGCACCTCCATGACACGGGTGTAGAACTCCAGCCAGTCGCCGATCTTGTCCTTCGGCGCGAACACCGGCCAGTTCTTCGGGAACGGCAGGTACGGCAGGTGGTCGTACCAGACCGGGTCGTGCAGGCACAGCGACTTGTACCGGTTGCGCCACTGGTCGCCGGGCCGTTCCTGGCGGTCCAGCACCAGCGCGGGCACGCCGAGTTGACGCAACCGCGCGCCCAGCGCGATACCGCCCTGACCGCCGCCGACGACGACCGCGTAGGGCTGCTCGGTGTAGCCCAGCGCGGCCTGCTCGTCCTCCCGCTTCTGCGCCCACGAGCGGGTGTCGGGATCGCTGCCGTGCACGGCGCCCAGGACGCGCGTCGGACCGGTCCGCTCCTCGTGGTCCTTGAGTTCCTGGAGCGCGGTCAGAAGCGTCCAGGCCTGACCGCCGTCACCGTCGTCCCTGATCCGCAGGTGGCCGGTTCCGCGGCCCACGGCGGTCTCGAACTCGATGAACGCGGACGCGACGCCGTCCCCGTCGTCGCTGGCCGGTTCGCTGGTGCGGAAACCCGACGGGTCGGTGGGTGCGAGGCGTTCGGTGAGCATGTCGCCGACCGCCTCGCGACCCTCCATGGTCTTGATGTTCCAGGTGAACGAGACGAGGTCGCGCCAGAAGCTGTCGACGGCGAACTTGGCGACGACGCGCTCGATGTCACGGGTGGCCAGGGCGGCCTCGAAGTCGGCGAGCCACGTGTCGATGCGCTCCTGCGCCGAGAGGGTGCGGGTGTCGAGAGTTGAAGTCATGTGAGGCAGGACACACCCGAGGCGTCCACCGCCGCAAGGGTTGCAACGCCCTGCAACCCTTTCGGGTGTGGTCGCGGTCACATAGACATGGCCGCATGAAAGCAGCTGTCTACCACGGACCCAACAAGCTCGAAGTCGCCGACGTCCCCGAACCCGACCCGACTCCGGGCACGGTGAAGGTTCGGGTCGGATACAACGGGATCTGCGGCACCGACCTGCACGAGTACTACGCAGGGCCCATCTTCATCCCCACCGAGCCGCATCCGCTGACCGGCCAGCAGCTGCCCCTGACCATGGGTCACGAGTTCTCCGGGACGATCACCGACGTCGGCGACGGCGTGACGGACTACGCCGCCGGCGACCGGGTGGCCATCATGCCGCTGTACCGCTGTGGACGGTGTCCCGCATGCAGGGCGGGCAACTACAACATCTGCGCGCAGATCGGTTTCCACGGGCTGATGTCGGACGGCGGAATGGCCGAGTACACCGTGGTCCCGACAGACATGCTGCACCGACTGCCCGACAACGTGTCGCTCGAACTCGGCGCGTTGGTGGAGCCGATGTCGGTGGCGTACCACGCGGCCACGCTGGGGGAGCCGAGCCCCGAAGGCACGTCGATGGTGTTCGGCGCCGGCCCGATCGGCATCGGTCTGTGGTTCGCGTTGCGCGGCAAGGGCGTCGACGACGTGTTCGTCGTCGAGCCGTCGGCGACGCGGCGCGCGGCGATCGAGGCGCTGGGTGCGCGCACGCTCGATCCCTTGGCCGTCGACGTGCCGGCCTTCATCGCCGACCACACCGACGGGCGAGGGGCGGACGCGGTGTACGACGCGGCGGGCGTGCAACCCGCGGTGGAGACCGCGCTGGCGTGCGTCGGTGCACGGCGAGCCATGGTCAGCGTCGCCATCTACGAGAAGCCCCTCAGCACTCCACTGCTCAACCTCGTCATGAACGAGTCGCGCATCCAGGGGTCGCTCTGCTACACGGCGCCGGACTTCGCGGCGGTCATCGATCTGATGTCGCGCGGCGTGTACGACACCACCGGCTGGGTGACGTCGATCCCGCTCGACGACGTCATCGACGAGGGCTTCGAGGCGCTCCACGCGGGAACCAAGATGAAGGTTCTCGTCGACCCGACAGGTGACAGGGATTGTGACGGGGAGCACACTGGACCGTGATGCCCACATCTGCAGGTCCGGAACCCGCCGTCGCCGCGGGTGACGACCCGCGCAGCTACGCGATGCTGCTGTCGGAGGTGTACGACGCCACGATGGCGGGCGGTCGGGCACCGGCCCGGCCACGCGATGTCATCGCCGATTCGTGGAATAGGTTGCTGGGCAAGGGGATCGACCCCGAGCACTTCAGTCCGCCCAACGTCGACACCAGCGGGCTCGACGCGCTGAGGCAGGCGTCGGGCCTGTTCGCTGTGCTCGACGACGTGTCGCGCGGGCTGGAGTCGCTGATCGAGAGCGGCGACAACATCCTCGTCGTCGCCGACGCCCGCGGCCGGGTGCTGTGGCGCTACGGGTCGTCGCGCGTCCTGGGCAACGCCGACCGGCTGGGGTTCGTCGAGGGTGCGCAGTGGGGCGAGAACGCGGTCGGGACGAACGCGATCGGTACCGCGCTGGCGTCGCACCGGGCCGTGCAGGTGTTCTCCGCCGAGCACTTCCTGCGCAGCCACCACGCGTGGACGTGCGCGGGGGCGCCGATCAAGGATCCGCGGACGGGCCAGGTCGTCGGCGTCGTCGACGTCTCCGGTCCGGCGGCGACCGTGCACCCGACCACGATCGCGTTGGTGGACTTGGTCGCCCGGCTGGCCGAATCGCAGCTGCGCGAGGTGCACGACCGCACACTCAACCGGTTGCGGACCGTCGCCGCGCCGATCCTCGCGCGGGTCGGGCGCCCGGCGCTGGCGGTGGACGCCGACGGCTGGGTGGCCGCGGTGGATTCGCTGCCGCCGCACAACCGGATTCCGTTGCCCGACAACGTCACTCCGGGGCGGTTGTGGATCCCGACGCTGGGTGCCTGCGACATCGACACGCTGCCCGGCGGCTGGCTGGTGCGGTTGACCGAGGACGGCGACGACGCGCCCGCGATCTCCCGCGCGGTGCTGGATCTGCGCGACGGCTCCGCTCCCACCCTCGAGATGGTCGGCCAGTTCGGCCGGTGGCGACGCGAGATCTCGCCGCGCCACGCGGAGATCCTGTACGTGCTGTCGACTCATCCCCAGGGCAGGTCCGCGCCGGAACTGGCGGAGGACCTGTACGGCGACCGGTCGCGGGTCGTCACCGTGCGCGCGGAGATGTCGCGACTGCGCCGCCAGTTCGTCGGCCTGGTGCTGGGCACGCCGTACCGGTTCGGCGCCGGGACCACCGTCGAGGTGCGCTGCCCCGAGGACACGGCGATGCTGCTCGCGACGTCGACCGCGCCTGCGGTGCGGGCGGCGCGCGGTATACGTTGACCCGGTGGCCGATGAGCGCTCGCGCGAAGAGCATGTTGCCGATGAGCGCTCGCGCGAAGAGCATGTTGCCGATGAGCGCTCGCGCGAAGAGCATCACGCCGATGAGCGCTCGCGCGAAGAGCATGTTGCCGATGAGCGCTCGCGCGAAGAGCATGACGCCGAGCCGTTCGATATCGAGTCGTCGGGACTGCTCGAGGGGTTGGAGGGTGACGCCCGCGAGCAGCGTGCCGAGCTGATTCCGTGGCTGCTGGAGCGCGGGATCACGCCCGAGCAGATCGCCAACTCCTATCAGCCGATGCTGATGGCCTCCAACCGGTTCCTCGGCGACGACGGCACCCGGTACTCCGCACGCCAGATCAGCGACGCGGCCGGCCTCGATCTCGAACTGCTGAAGCGCGTGCAACGAGCCAGCGGGCTGCCCAGGTTCGACGATCCCGACACCGCGATGTACACCGGCGTCGACCGCGACGCGGCCGGCTACGCAAAGAAGTTCATGGATCTGGGCTTCCACTCCGACCAGATCGTCCTCGTGGTACAGGTGATCACCGAGGGCCTGGCCCGTGCGGCCGAGGTGATGCGATTCGCCGCGCTGGAGGCCGTCAGTCAGCCGGGCGCCACCGAACTGGATCTTGCGAAGCGCTCGGAAGCGCTGCTGCGCAACGTCTCTCCGCTGCTGGGTCCGCTCGTCGACAACATGTTGCGCCTTCAGTTGCTGCACATGATGGAGACCGAGGCCGTCAGTACCGCCGAGCGCGCGGAGGGCATGCTGCTGCCCGGCGCGCGTGACGTCACCATCGCGTTCGCCGACCTGGTCGGCTTCACCAAACTGGGCGAGGTGGTCGCGCCCGAGGACCTCGAGCGGCTGGCCCACCAGCTGACCGATCTCGCGCGGGAGGTGGCCGAGCCGCCGGTGCGCTACGTCAAGAGCATCGGTGACGAGGTCATGCTCGTCAGCACCGATCCGACGGCGATGCTCGACGCGGTGCTTGACCTCGTCGACGCGACGGAGGCCATCGAGGACTTCCCGCGGTTGCGGGTCGGAGTGGCGTCGGGTCAGGCCGTCAGCCGGGCGGGCGACTGGTTCGGCGGCGCGGTCAACCTGGCGAGCAGGGTGACCTCGGCATCGCGGCCGGGCGCCGTGCTCGTCACCGAGGCGGCGCGCGACGCCATCGGCGACGAAGAACGCTTCACCTGGTCGTTCGCCGGTGCGCGGCGCCTGAAGAACATCAAGGACGACGTTAAGCTGTTCCGCGCCCGCCGCGCCAAGAGCGGCTGATGTACGGCATCGACGTCACCTGACGCATAGTGGTGTGTGCCCAAATTCGTTGACAGGCCCGCCGAGTTCCTGGCTGCAAGGCCGTTCACGCGCGACGAGGTGTTCGCCGAGCCCTGTCCGGTCCCCGAGGGGCCGGGGCTGTACGGGTGGTGGTTCCGCGAGATCCCCGGCGACATCGACGTATCCCGCTGCGAACAACGTGACGGGCTGACGCTGCTCTACGTCGGCATCAGCCCGACCCGGCCACCCGTGGATGGGAAGCCGTCCACGAACCAGGATCTTCGCAAGCGCATCAAGTACCACTTCGGCGCCGCCAACGCCGACGCCGAGGGTTCTACGCTGCGCAAGACGCTGGGCATCCTGCTCGGCGCCGAACTCGGATTCCGGCTGCGCCGGATCGGGACGGGAAAGCGGAGGACGTTCGCCGGGGGAGAGCCGCTCCTGACGCAGTGGATGGCCGACAACGCGCTGGTGTCGTGGCTCCCGCATCCCGAACCCTGGCTCATCGAACCCAAGGTGATCGCCGCGTTCGACCTGCCGCTCAACGGCCAGGACGCGAACAAGGACAACGCCTTCTACCCCGAGTTGAAGCGGCTCCGTAAGGCCGCGATGGCCACCGCCGACAAGCAGCGCGTGCTCAAGGAGTGGTCGTAGGCCGTGACGGGGTGAAGCGTCGCAGCCGTAGGCTGTTCGTCACGACGAACACCGAACTGAAAGCCATTGCGGCACCGGCGATCATCGGGTTCAGCAAGCCGAGCGCGGCCAACGGGATCGCCGCGACGTTGTAGGCGAACGCCCAGAACAGGTTGCCCTTGATGGTGCGCAGTGTGGCACGGGACAGCCGGATCGCGTCCGGGGCGGCGCGCAGGTCGCCCGAGACGAGCGTCAGGTCCGACGCCTCGATCGCCACGTCGGTGCCGGTGCCCATCGCGAGCCCGAGATCGGCCTGGGCCAGCGCGGCGGCGTCGTTGACCCCGTCACCGACCATCGCGACGACCTTGCCCTCGGCCTGCAGTCGCTTCACGTGTTCGACCTTGTCGGCGGGCAGTACCTCGGCGACGACGGTGTCGATCCCGACCTGTCGCGCCACCGCCTCGGCCGCGCGCCGGTTGTCTCCGGTCAGCAGCACCGGGGTGAGCCCCAGCGAGCGCAGCTCCGAGATCGCCTCGGCCGCGGACTCCTTGACGGTATCGGCGACGACCACGACGCCGCTGACGGTGTCGTCGACCGCCACCCACACCGGGGTGCGGCCCAACGCCTCGGCCTGCTCGGCCGCGCGCGTCAGCTCCTGGGGCGCGGTGAGCCCACGCTCGGTAAGCCACGAAAGCCTGCCGACGGCAACGCTTCTCCCGTCCACGACACCGGTGACGCCGCGGCCACCGTGATTGGCGAAGTCGGTGACGGGCAGCGGTGCGCCGGATTCGGCCACGGCCCGCGCGATCGGGTGCTCGGAGGCGTGCTCCAGCGCGGCGGCGAGGCGCAGCGCGTCGGCGTCACCGTGAGTGTCGGTGACCGACATCCGGCCCGTCGTCACGGTGCCGGTCTTGTCCAGCACGACGGTGTCGACGCGGCGGGTCGACTCCAACACCTGCGGACCCTTGATCAGGATCCCCAGCTGTGCCCCGCGTCCGGTCCCGACCAGCAGCGCGGTCGGCGTCGCCAGGCCCAGCGCGCACGGGCACGCGATGATCAGCACCGCGATGGCCGCCGTCAGCGCCGCGGTGACCGAGCCACCCACGAGCAGCCAGCCCGCGAATGTCAGCACCGAGAGCGCCAGCACCACGGGCACGAACACCGCCGAGACCCGGTCGGCGAGACGTTGCACCTCGGCCTTGCCGCTCTGCGCGTCGCTGACCAGCCGCGCGATCTGGGCCAGCTGGGTGTCGGCCCCGACGCGGGTTGCCCGCACGCGCAGCAGCCCGCCGATGTTCACGCATCCGCCGACTACCGCGTCACCGGGACCCACCTCGACCGGGACGGACTCACCGGTCAGCATCGCCGCGTCGACCGCGGAGGCGCCGTCGGTGATGACGCCGTCGGTCGCGATCTTCTCGCCGGGACGCACCACGAACACGTCGTCAACGGCCAATTGACCGATGGGGATTCGGATCTCACCGTCGTCGCGCAGTACCGCGACGTCCTTGGCGCCCATGTCGAGCAGCGCACGCAGGGCGGCTCCCGAGCGCTTCTTGGCGCGCGCCTCGGCGAACCGGCCTGCGAGGATGAACGTCGTGACGACCGCCGCCACTTCGAGGTAGGGGTGCGGGTGTGCCGCGGTCGCGATGTCCCACACCGACCAGGCGTAGGCGGCCAGCACCCCGATCGACACCAGCGTGTCCATGGTCGCCGCGCCGTGCCGGAGGTTGGCCGCCGCGGCGCGATGGAACGGCCAGGCGCCCCAGGCCACGACGGGTGTGGTGAGTGCCAGCGCCAGCCAGCCCCAGCCGTGGAACTGCCACGCGGGCACCATCGACAGCGCGACGACGGGGATGCTGAGCAGCAGCGAGACGAGCAGGCGGGGGAGGTACGACTCCTCGGCGTGCTCGCTGTGCTCGGTGTGCACCGCCGCCGAGTAGCCCGTCGCGGCGACGGCGGCGACGAGGTCGTCGGTCGAGACGTCGTCGCCGAAGTCGACCGACGCCTGCTCCGTGGCGAAGTTCACGCTCGCCTGTACGCCGTCGATCCTGTTGAGGCGCTTCTCGATTCGCGCCGCACACGACGAGCACGTCATGCCGTCGATGTCGAGGGTGACGGTACTCATCCGGCTTGGCTGCTCGCTCCGCTCGCGACGGCATAACCAGCGTCCTCGATCGCCTCGGTGACCGCCGTCTGGCTCGGGGTGCCGCTGATGCGCACCACCGAACCCGCGAGGTCGACGTCGACGTCGGTGACACCGGGCAGTGTCGCTACCGCGGACGTGATAGCGCTCACGCAGTGCGCGCAACTCATGCCGTGGACTTCCAGAACCATGCTCATGTCGCCGAGTATATACCCATAGGGGGTATGGGTAGGTGTGTTTCCTATCGCACTGCGAACGACCGCGCCAACGCCTTCTTGTCGACCTTCTCGCCGGCGAGCGTGGGCAGCGGATCGGCGCGGATCTCCCAGCGGGTCGGGATCGCGAAATACGAGAGCATCCCCGTGACGTGCTGACGCAACTCGCCGGCCGTCAGTCCCGCCTCCGCCCGGCCCACCACGACGGCGACCAGTTCCTCGCCGAGATCCGGATGCGGAACGCCGAGCGCCGCGACTTCGACCACGTCGGGATGGCTGGCGATCGCCGCCTCGACGTGCGGGCACGCGATGTTCTCGCCACCGCGGATCACGACGTCCTTGGCCCGGCCGTCGATGAACAGATAGCCGTCGTCGGTGAGGTGCCCGAGGTCGCCGGTGTGCAGCCAGCCGTCGCCGTCGACGGTCTGATCGTCGGGCAACCCCGCGTAGCCGTTCATGACGGTGGGCGAGCGCGCGATGACCTCGCCCACCCCGGCCGCGTCGGGGTTCGCGATGCGCAGTTCGACGACGCCGTACGGTCTGCCGACGGTGCCGGGGTGCAGCTCCATATCGCGCGCGTCGCCCGCGGTGAGGAACCCGCCGGCCTCGGTCATGCCCCAGGTGTTGCTCAGTCCCCGGCGGTGCAGGTTCGGCAGCTTGGTCCGGATCCGGTCGAGCAGGTCGGTGGTGACGGGGGCGCCACCGAGCGGCCACGACTTCAAGCTCGACAGGTCGAAGGTGTCGAAGTCGGGGTGTGCCAGCAGTCGCACCGCCATCGTCGGAACGGCACCCCAGATCTGGATGCGCTCGCGTTCGATGAGCGACATCACCTCTGCGGCGTCGAATCGACCCTCCGCCATCACGATTCGGCCACCCGTGAGGAAGTGGGTGAGCAGGCTGGACAGCCCGCCGACGTGGAACATCGGCGTGGTGGCCAGGCTGACGGCCTGCGGCGACTCGTCGTCGAGCAGATGCGGGAAGCGGCCGTTGCGCGCCAGGATGTTGTGCTGGTTGGCGATCACGGCACGCCGAGACAGCTCAACGGCTTTCGGCATCCCCGAACTGCCGGAGGTGAAGAGCACCAGGGCGGTGTCATCGGCGGCGGTGACCGGCACCGGCGGCGCGGCGGCGCGGGTGTCGAACGCGGCCGACAGCTCGCTCAGCGGTGTGAATGCGACGTCGGCCCCGAAAGCGCTGTCGCCGAACACGTGTCGCGGTGTAAGCAGGTGTGCCGCGTGCTCGATCTCGGCCGTGCTCCACCACCGGTTGGCCAGCACCGGCACCGCGCCGTGCAGCCACGCCGCCCACAGCGCGACGATCCACTCGGGGCTGTTGTACCCGAACACCACCACGCGGTCGCCGGCGCCGATGCCGCGGTCGGCGAACATCCCGCGCGCGGCGTCGACGGCCGACCGGAAGCCGGCGTAGGTCACCCTGCGGTCGCCGTGAACCAGGAACGTGCGGTCGGTCCAGACGTCGGTGCCCGTGATGAGCTGCTCGAACGTCGTCGGCCCGCCGTCGTAGAGGAGGCCGGCGTGACCGCCGTACAACCCCCGGTGGACGCCCTGGCTCCAGATCTCCCCCGGCACCTACTGGCCCGGGATCCGGATGCCCTCGGAGGGCTGGACGATGACGAATCCCTGGCCGTGGAACGAGACCTGCATCGCCTCGCCGGAGCCGCGGCCGATCAGCGCCGCCGCCTTGACGCTCGTCTTCAGTGCGGTCTGCAGGTTCGCCGACCACGCGACGACGGCGTTGGTGTCGACGAACGTCGGCGCCTCGGCCGCATTGAGCACCACCGGCGGTCCGTCGGTGGTGATGGCGACCCAGCCGGTGCCGCGCAGGGTGGTGTTGAACAGGCCGCCGGTGGCGATGCTGCCACCCTTCACCCGCTCGATGTTCCAGTCGAGGCTCTGCGAGAAGGCGAGCACGTTCTTGCCGCTGATCGACAGCCCCGAGTTCGTCAGGTTCAGCAGGTGGACGTCGTGCGCCAGCTCGGCGAGGAAGACGTCCCCCTGGCCCTCGCACCGCATGAGCGGGAGCCCCTCGCCGGTGAGGGCCTTCTTCAGGAACTTGCCCGCGCCGCCGGCGCCCTCGTACGCGAAGTCGACGTTGCCCTGATAGGCGACCATCGACCCCTGCCGTGCCATGAACGGCTCGCCGAGGCGCACGCGCAGCAGCTTGGAATTCTGGTTCGCGATCGCCTTGGCCTCCTTCTCACTGAACCGGCCGTCGACGAGGTCGCCGCTGATTCCGGAGAACCCGTCACCGGCGGGCTGGCCCATCGGCTGTGCCTGGTGCTGGGACGCCTGCGGAGCCTGCGGGGCCTGCGGGGCCTGCGGCGGCGGGCCGAGCGGTGCGGTGGAGATCTGGCCCTGATGCGACACCTGATCGGTCCAGCGCTGGCCGTCGAACCAGCGGTACTCGAACCGACCCTCGGGGTCGGGCTGCCAACTGCCTTGTCCGGGTCCGCTCACGTTCGCTCCTCGAAATGGTCGTTCGCGCCGATACCGGAGAACACTATGGCAACCGGGTGAACTTGCGGGTCGGCGCTGGCATCCTGACTGCATGTCCAATGAAATCGACCCGGTCCGCGCCAAGAGCGCGCTGGCGGTCATCAAGCAGCATCCCGGCATGGTGCTGTTCCTCGCCGCACCCGCACTGATCCTGGTCGGCGTGGTCGGGGTCTTCGCGGGGGCGGGGTGGGCGACGCTGCTGTTCCTGGCGTTCCTGCTGGGCGGTGGATTCGCCGTCTATTCGGGCGTCAAGCGTCGCTGATCGGACGTCCCGCGTTCGCTCTGGGAGAGAACTACGTCTCACTGCGTTGTAACGGTGTAATCATGTAATCATGAAGCCACATCATCACCGCGGCCGCCCCGGCGGCTGGCAGCAGTCACAGCAGCCCGACGCGTCCACCGCGCCGGACTGGATCGCCGGGCGCCTGCCCGAGAACTGGTTCGACGGCGACCCCGACGTCGTCGTCGACCGCGAGGAGATCACCGTCATCGGACGCCTCCCCGACGCCGAGGGCGAGAGCGAGGCCAGGGCGTCCGGCCGCGCGGCCCGATTCCGCGAGGAGACGCGCTCGGAGCGCATGAGAATCGCCGATGAGGCGGAGCATCGCTACGGACGAAAGGTCGCATGGGGCGTGGATGTCGGAGAGGGTGAGTCGGCTGAGCGGATCCTGTTCACCCACATCGCCGTTCCGGTCATGACCCGGCTCAAGCAACCCGAGCGCCGGGTTCTCGACACACTGGTGGACGCCGGGGTGGCGCGGTCGCGGTCGGATGCGATCGTGTGGTCGGTCAAGCTCGTCGGCGAGCACGCCGACGAGTGGCTCGGCAAGCTGCGCGAGGCGATGTCGGCGGTCGACGACGTACGCGCCGAAGGCCCCGGCGTCTAAATCACGGGTCGACGCGCTCCACGCCGACGTAGGTGGAGCTCAACGTCGACGTCTGCGACAGCGGGTCGACCTCGTCGCCGACCAGCAGGTTGCGATTGACGCCGAACGACTGCGGTTCGGCGCCGCCGCGCGGGTCGAAGATCCGCGACCCCCACCCGTGGTCGACGACCACCAGGCCGCGACGCGGGCGGTCGCTGAGCACCGCGGCGAGTTCCACCTCGCCGATGGGGGAGAACACCCGAACCCGGTCGCCAGCCGCGATGCCCAGCTCGGCGGCGTCCGCGGTGTTGATGAGGACGTCGTTGCGCTTGCCCGAGCGATGCAGTCCGGGTAGCTCGTTGAGCCAGGAGTTCATCGAGTGCCGATTGCGCCGATTGCCCAGCTGGAACGGATAGCCGTCGGGGGCGGTCGCGCCGGGTTCGGCCAGCAGTTCGCGTGCGCGCGCGACGAATTCGGGCGGTGCCGCGTGGACTCGCTTGTCGGCGGTGCGCAACGCGCCCCTGAAGTGCCCGAACTCGCGCGGTCCCAGCACGATGCCGTGCGGGTTCGCCATCAGATCGCGCCAGGTGAGTCTGCGGCCGTTGTACTTTCGGGACATCCGCACGAACAGTCGGTCCAACCAGTCCGGACTGAACGCGAGGCCGGGCCGACGGGTCGCCGCCGCCACCCGTCGACTGGCCCTGATGAAGCCGTTGAGGCCGCGCGCCCCGAACAGCGGTCGACGCATCGCTATCGCGAGGTCGACGAACATCCGCCATTCGGGGCGGGTGTCCGGCGGTGGCTCAACGACTTTCGCGCCGTACTGGACGAACGGCTCGTCGTGCATGTTGCTGGTGAAGGCCAGCAGGTCGGCGCGTTCCAGCCAGTGCTGGGCGGGCAGCAGCCAATGCGCGTGCCGATGACTCTCGCGCTGGACGAGATCGACGACGACCAGCAGGTCCAGCTGCGCCAGCGCCCGGTCGAGCTTCGCGCCGTCGGGGCCGGAGATCACCGGGTTGCCGCAGTTGATCAGCATCGCGCGGATCTGGCCGGGTCCGGGAGTCAGGATCTCGTCGGGCAACTCGGCGAGCGCGTGCGCGCCCGCCACCATCTCCCGACCCGCCACGCGGCTGACGTGTGGCTTCGTCTTCGCCAGTTCGGCCAGGCGCAGCGCGTCGAAGTAACCGGGCTCGAATCGGCGGCCACCCGGCCGGTCCATCCGCCCGGTGATGACGTTGAGTACCTGGCCGAGCCATTCGCCGACCGTGCCCGCGGCGTGCAGCGAGATGCCGGTGCGGGTGACCACCATGGCGCGGCGAGCGGTGGCGAAGTCGCGCGCGGTCCGTTCGATCACGGTGCGGTCGAGGCCGCAGCGAGTGGACAGGTCGTCGAGATCGGCCTCGGCGACGAGGGCCCGCAGGTCGTCGACGCCGGTCGCGAGGTCGCGGCAGTCGGTGGTGTGTTCGAGCCGCTCGTCGAGGATCACCTTAACCACGGCCAGCAGCAGCGCCCAGTCCTGGCCCGGCCGAACCGCGAGGTGCACGTCGGCCTTCTCCGCCGACTCCGTGCGCACCGGGTCGACGACGACGATCGTCGCGCCCTCCCGTTGCCGGTTCAATGCCCGCTGCCACCCGCCGGGCACGGTCTCGAGCCAATTCCAGGCGCTGACAGCGGGATTGGTGCCGATCAACAGGAAGTAGTCGCAGTTGTCGACATCGGAGACGGGCACCATCAGGGCGGAGCCGAACATGGCCTCGGCGACGACGTGGAGCGCGTTCTGGTCGACCGACCCGACGGCGAAGCGGCTGCGGGTGCCGATGGCGTCCATCCAGGCGCTCATGAACATCACGTTGGACGACGAGTGTCCCGACGGATTGCCGTAGTACGCACCGATGGCGTCGGGTCCGTCGGCGTCGATCAGGGCGTTCATCCGATCGGCGATATCGCGGATCGCCTCATCCCAGGTGGCCTCGACGTAACCGTCGCCGACCCGCCGCATGGGGGCGAGGATGCGGCGCGGATGCTCGACGAGCTGGTTGGCGGTGCGGCCCTTGGCGCAGAAGTCGTGCCAGCTGTGCGGGTTCTGCTTGTCGGGTGCGATCTTCGTGATGCGGTTGCCCTCGACCGTGACCTCGAGGCCGCACGATGCCATGCAGTAGCGGCAGAAGGTGTGCACGGTGGAGGTCACGCCCTCATGCTGCCGCACGCCCAGCAGTCACACGCCCGAACGTGATTGAGCACCCCGCTCACTTCATTCACGCATTGACCATCGCCCAGTACTCGCCGCGGCGGGCGAGCAGTTCGTCGTGCGTGCCGCGTTCGACGATGCGGCCCGCCTCGACGACGAGGATCAGGTCGGCGTCGCGAATCGTGGACAGCCGGTGCGCGATGATGAAACTCGTCCGGTCGCGGCGCAGTTCGGCGGTGGCCAGCTGGATCAGCAGCTCGGTGCGGGTGTCGACCGAGCTGGTGGCCTCGTCGAGGATCAGCAGCCGCGGCTGCGCGAGGATCGCCCTGGCGATGGTGATGAGCTGCTTCTCGCCGGCACTGATGTTGCCGCCGTCGTCGTTAACCCGTGTCTCGTATCCGTCTGGCAGGGTGTGCACGAACCGGTCGACGTGCGCGGCCGTCGCGGCCTCGATGACCTCGGCCTCGGTCGCGTCGGGCCGACCGTAGGCGATGTTGTCGTAGATGGTGCCGCCGAACAGCCAGGTGTCCTGCAGCACCATGCCGATGCCGGAGCGCAACTCGTGCCGGTCCATGTCCGCGATGTCGACGCCGTCGATCAGGATGCGGCCCTCGTCGACCTCGTAGAACCGCATCAGCAGGTTGACCAGCGTGGTCTTGCCCGCACCGGTCGGCCCGACGATGGCGACGGTGCTGCCCGGTTCGGCGACGAACGACAGGTCCTCGATGATCGGCGTACCGGGGCGGTAGGCGAACTCGACGTGCTCGAACTCCACTCGGCCCGCGAACGGCTGGGCCCGCGGCGTCGGCGGCACCGGGTCGGGCCGCTGCTCGTCGGCGTCCAGCAGGTCGAAGACCCTTTCGGCACTGGCGATCCCGGACTGCATGGTGTTGTACATGGCCGCAACCTGGGTGAGCGGCTGGTTGAACTGGCGCACGTACTGGATGAACGCCTGGATGCTGCCCAATGTTATCTGTCCGGTGGCGACCTGGATGCCGCCGACCACCGCCACGGCGACGTAGCTGACGTTCCCGATGAACGTCGTTGCCGGCCCGACCAATCCGGACAGGAACTGGGCACCGAAACTGGCGCGGTACACGTCGCCGTTCAACTCGCTGAACTTCTTCTCGGCGATCTCCCGGTGGCCGAACGTCTTCACCACGGTGAAACCGCTGTACGTCTCCTCGATGTGGGCGTTGAGTCGCCCGGTGTTGCGCCACTGGTCGATGAACAGTTTCTGGCTGCGTCGCGCGATGGTCCGCGTCGCCAGCAGCGACAGCGGCACGGTGAGCACCGTGATGAGGGCCAGCAGCGGGGAGATCGTCAGCATCATCACGAACACCGCGATCACGGTCAGCACCGAGGTGAGCAGTTGGCTGATGGTCATCGTCAACGACTGCTGGATGTTGTCGACGTCGTTGGTGACGCGGCTGAGCACCTCGCCGCGTTGCCGGGTGTCGAAGTAGGACAGTGGAAGTCGATGGACCTTGTCCTCGACGTCGGAGCGCAGGGCGACCATGGTCCGCTGCACGGTGACGTTGAGCAGTCGGGCCTGGACCCAGATCATCAGTGCGGCGATGAGGTAGAGGCCGAGTGCGAGCAGCAGCGTCCGCGCGATCGCGGCGAAGTCGACACCGTAGCCGGGAATGACGTTCATCCCGGACAGAAGGTCGGCGAACTGGCCGTCGCCGCGGGCCCTGGCCGCCTCGACGGCCTGCTCCTTGGTGAGGCCCAACGGCAGTTCGCGGCCGATGACGCCGTTGAACAGCAGATCGGTGGCGTGTCCGAGCACGCGCGGGCCGATCACCCCGATCGCGATCCCGCCGATGCCGAGCAGCAGCACCATCGCGGTGAGGGTGCGTTGCGGCGTGAGGCGTTTGACGAGGCGCAGCGCCGAGCCGCGGAAGTCCTTGGAGCGCTGCGTCGGTGCGTTCATCGCACCGCCGATCGGGCGGTTCATCGGTCCGCTCATCGCGCGTCTCCTACGGCGATGGACTGAGAGTCGGCGAACTCCGCGTAGATGGCGCAGTCGGCGAGCAGCGTCTGGTGGGTGCCGACGCCGACGACCGCGCCGTCGTCGATAACGACTACCTGGTCGGCTTCGGCGACCGTCGAAATGCGTTGGGACACCACGATCACCGTCGCGTCGGCGGAGGCCTCGCGCAGCGCCGCTCGCACCCGCGCGTCGGTCCGGACGTCCAGTGCGGAGAAGGCGTCGTCGAACAGGTAGACGGTCGGCCGTCGGATCACTGCACGGGCGATGGCCAGGCGCTGCCGCTGCCCGCCGGAGAAGTTGATGCCGCCCTGCGCGACGGGCATGTCGAGGCCGTCCGGGTGCGCGGACACGAAGTCGTCGGCCGCCGCGACCCGCAGCGCCGCCCACATCTCCTCGTCGTCGGCGTCGGACTTGCCGAACCGCAGGTTCTCGGCCACCGTGCCCGAGAACAGGTAACCGCGCTGCGGGACGAGGCCGATCGTCGACCAGAGACGTTCGATCTCGTAGTCGCGAACGTCGATGCCGTCGATCCGGATCGCGCCGCCGGTGACATCGAACAGCCGGCAGATCAGCGAGACCAGCGTCGACTTGCCGGAACCCGTCGAGCCGACGATCGCCGTGGTGCTGCCGGGGCGCGCGGTCAGCGAGATGCCCTGCAGCACAGGCCGATCGGCACCCGGATAGCTGAACGTCACGTCGTCGAGTTCCACCCGTCCGGTGACGGTGGCGGGCGCAACCGGCTTCGGTGGGCTCGCGATCGCGGGGTCGGTGTGCAGCACGGCGGTGATGCGCTCGGCGCAGACCGATGCCCGCGGCAGGATCACCAGGATGATCGTCGCCAGCAGTACCGACATCAGGATCTGCATGAAGTAGCTCAGGAACGCGATGAGCGAGCCCACCTGCATCCGGCCATCGTCGATGCGCATCCCGCCGAACCAGATGAGCGCCACGCTGGACACGTTGATGACCAGCGTCGTGACCGGCAGCATGAGCGCCTGCCAGCGCCCGACGGCCAGCGCGGTGTCGGACAGCTGCTGGCTCGCCGCGCCGAAGCGCGCCCGTTCCTTCGCCTCACGGGCGAACGCCCTGATCACCCGAATACCCGAGAGTTGTTCTCGCATCACCCGGTTGATGTTGTCGATGAGGCCCTGCATCGAGCGGAACAGCGGCAGCAGGTGCGAGATGATCCAGTAGTTGGCGATCGCGAGAACCGGGACGCTGACCAGCAGCAGCCACGACAGTCCGGCGTCCTGGTGCACGGCCATCGCGATACCGCCCACGCACATGATCGGCGCGGTGATCAGCATGGTGCACGTCATCTGCACCAGAAGCTGGATCTGCTGGACGTCGTTGGTGGTGCGGGTGAGCAGGGTCGGCGCGCCGAATCGCGCCGCCTCCGCGGCCGAGAGTCCGGTGACGTGGTGGAAGACGGCCGAGCGCAGGTCGCGTCCGAAGCCCATGCCCGCCCGCGATCCGAAGTACACCGCGCCGACGGCGCAGACGACCTGACCACCGGTGACCGCGAGCATGAGCAGTCCGAGTTCGGTGATCCTGCCGGTGTCACCCCTGGCGACGCCGTCGTCGATGATCGCCGCGTTGATCGTCGGCAGGTACAGCGAGGCCAGCGTGCTGACCAACTGCAGCGCGGCGACGACGGTGAGCAAGCTGCGGTACGGCCGCGCGTACTGTCGCAGCAGGCCGGAGAGCATCTCGTAACTGTCGCACACCAACCTGCTCGCCCCGTGTCGGGACGCGGTCCGGAGCCGGTGACGAAAAGGCCAGGTCAGTCGGCATGTCTGCGAGCCTTCTCACGGGCTGCCGCTACAGTTGCGGGCGTGATTGGACGACGCGCCGACTGCAGCAGGCGCAACGCGAAGATGCTGTTCGCGGCGGGCGTGGCGCTGCTCCCGCTACTCGCCGCCTGTTCATCGGACTCCGGGGATTCGGGTGGGCCCGACGTGCCGCAGAGCGAGGAGCCGCAGGGAAGCATCAAGCACGGCCCGTTCTTCCCCGAGTGCGGTGGTGTCAGTGACGACGAGATCTCCGCGCAGACGCAGGTGCCCGGACTGGTGAACACGGCCAAGACCTCCGTCGGCTGCCAGTGGTTGGCGGGCGGCCAGATCACCGGGCCGCACTTCTCGTTCTCCTGGTACCGCGGCAGCCCGATCGGTCGTGAGCGCAAGACCATGGAGTTGACGCGGACGAGCGTGGAGGACATCAACATCGAGGGTCACGACGGCTTCATCGGCTACACCGACAGTCCGCCTCTCGGCGTCGCCCTGTGCGAGGTCGGCATCCAGTTCGACGACGATTTCATCGAGTGGTCGATCAGCTTCGACCGCCAGCCCTTTCCCGACGCGTGTGAGGTCGCCAAGGAACTCACCCGCCAGTCGATCGTGAACTCCAAGTGAGCGCGCGCTCCGGCCGACGCGTGACCGCGGCGGTGCTGGCGGTGCTCGCCGCGGCGACGCTGGCCACCGGGTGTGGTCGCACGGTCGAGGGAACCGCGACGAAGGCGGGGACCGGTGACGTCGCCCGCAACGACGACTCCGAGCGCAAGTACCCCAACCTGCTCAAGGAGTGCGACGTCCTGACGACGGACATCCTCGCCGAGACGGTGGGTGCCGACCCGCTGGACATCCAGAGCACGTTCGTGGGCGCGATCTGCCGGTGGCAGGCGCTGAACCCCGCCGGGCTGATCGACATCACCCGCTTCTGGTTCGAGCAGGGCAGTCTCGACAACGAGCGGCAGGTCGCCCAGGAACTGCAGTATCAGATCGAGGACCGCAGGATCAACGGCGTCGACTCGATCATCATGAAGACCTCCGATGCCAACGGCGGATGCGGTGTCGCGAGCGACGCGGCGGGTGCCGTCGGCTGGTGGGTCAACCCGCAGGCGCCGGGTATCGACGCGTGCGGCATGGCGACCAAGCTGATGGAGCTGACGCTCAACACCAACAGCTAGCAATTCAACGCCGACGAGCGCTTGCGCGAGGAGAATTCAACGCCGACGAGGGCTTGCGCGAGGAGAATTCAACGCCGACGAGCGCTTGCGCGAGGAGAATTCAACGCGGCACGTGGAACGCGACCAGCGTCGCGCTGCGCGGCTCGAGCCGCTGCCACGGTTGGTCGGTCCGCAGCACGGCCAGCGCCGACGTCGGGTACTTCAGCGACATCGCCTCGAACGCGGCGTCGTCTCCGCTGCCCGCGAGGCCGAGAGCCAGTTGCGAGGTGGTCGGTTCGTGCCCGACGACCAGCAGCGTGCGGACGTCGATGCCGAACAGGTCGTCGACGCCGTTGATCACCTCCAGCGTGATCCCCGGCGACGAGTCGTACAACCGGTCGACGAACTGCGTCGGCGCCTCGACACCCGTGCGGGCCAGGGTCTGCCGGGTGCGGGTCGCCGTCGAACACAGCACGGCGTCGATCGCGGGTGCGTTGGCCCGAAGCCAGTCACCGGCCAGTCCGGCCTCGCGTTCCCCGCGCGGCGCCAGCGGCCGCTCGTGGTCGCCGACGCCATCCGGATAGCCCGACTTGGCGTGACGTAGCAGCACCAACGTGCGCTCACTCGTGCTCACCCCCGTCACGGTAGCCGGTACGGTTCACCCGTGACCGCCGCACGAACGAAGGCCGCGCAGCTGCGCGGCGTGTTCGTCGGCGCGATATCCGGAGTGACCGCCGTCGCCGGACACGGCCTCGGCGGCGCCCATCTCCCCGGCAGCGCCGCCGTCCTGCTCGTCGTGCTGTGCTCCGCCGTCGCGGGGGCCGCCGCGTCCGCCGCCGTGGTCCGTCGCGTGCCGATCGTCGTCGCCTGCCTGCTGCTGGGCCAGGTGCTCGGGCACTTGCTGCTGGGCGTCGCGTCGGAGCACGCGCACGCGACGCAGTGGTCGGCGGCGATGGTGTGCGCGCACCTCTGCGCCGCCCTCTGCGCCGCCGCCCTGATCTGTACCGCCGAGCGCCTGTTCGCGGCGGTCGCGGTTGCGGTGTGGCGGCTGGTTCTCGTCCTCGTCGCGCTGCGCGATTCGGCGCACCGCCGTCCGATCCTCACCCGCTGGGGCGTCGCAGCCCTCGCCGCCCGCCCCGACGTCGGCTGCGGCCGCGTCACCCGGGGTCCGCCGGCGCTCGCCGCCGCGTAACACCGCCGCACCTCCACCACACCGGACGCACCCCGATGCCGTCCGGCGTTCGCCGTTGCGTGTGCCCGCATCGGGCCGCGACGGCGCCAGCCACGTTCACGAAAACGAAACGAGCTTGCATGTCCTCATCGTCTCCATCCCTGTCCACCCCCGACGACCCCGCGCTCGCATCCTCGATGCCGGCACAGCGCGGCCCCCTTCCGCTGCTGCGGCGCCTGCACTTCTACGCAGGCGTCCTGGTGGCACCGTTCATCCTGATCGCCGCCGTCACCGGCGCGCTCTACGCCGTCGCCCCGACCGTCGAGCGATTCGTGTACGGCGACATCCTCTCCGTCACCCCGGCGGGGGATGCGCTTCCCCTCACCGCCCAGGCCGAGGCCGCCGGGGCTGCGGTACCCGACCTGCAGATGTCGGGGGTCCGCCCGGCCGCGGACCCGCACGCCGCGACGCGGGTGATGTTCACCGACCCCGATCTCGGCGAGGAGTTCGCCCGCGCCGTGTTCGTCGACCCGTATTCCGGCCGGGTGCTCGGGCAGGAGCCGACGTGGTTCGGCTATCTGCCGGTGAGCACCTGGCTCGACGGCCTGCACCGACACCTGCAACTGGGTGAGCCCGGCCGCGTCTACAGCGAGTTGGCGGCCTCCTGGCTGTGGGTGGTGGCGCTCGGCGGCGCCGTCCTGTGGTGGGCCAGGCGCCGTCGGAGCAGGCTGTTGCTGCCCGACCGTTCGACGACGGGCCGGCTGCGCACGCTCAACTGGCACGCGGTCGTCGGGCTGTGGATCCTGCCGATGCTGCTGTTCCTGTCCGCCACCGGGATCACCTGGTCGACCTACGCGGGTGAGTGGGTGTCGGATCTGCGGGCCCACTTCGCCTGGGAGCGCCCGCAACTCGACACGGCGGCCGTCGGCGGTCACGACGATCACGGTGCCTCGAGTGGCCACCGGGGCGACGGCCCCGTCGATCTCGACGCGGTGGTGCGGGCGGCCAACGGTGTCGGCGTCGACGCCCCGCTCGAACTCACCCTGCCCGCGACGCCCGGAGACTCCGTCGGGGTCACCGAGATCGACGAGCCGTACCGCCTGACCACCGACGCGGCCGCGGTCGACCCGGCGACGCTGCAGGTGACGAGCGTCGTCGATTACGCCCGCGACTACTCGACGATCGCGAAGCTCGCCGACTGGGGGATCCGGATGCACATGGGCTTCCTGTTCGGGTGGCTCAACCAACTCCTGCTGTTCGGTATCGCGGTGGCGCTGGTGACGGTCATCGTTCGCGGCTACCGCATGTGGTGGCAGCGCAGGCCGACGCGGGGGACGCAGTGGGCGGTCGGGAGGCCGCCGGTGCGCGGGTTCCTGCGCAGGCAGCATCCGGCGGTGCTCGGGGCGCTGACCGTGGGTGCGGTGGCCGTCGGGGTCGTCCTGCCGCTGCTCGGCATCAGCCTCGCGGCGTTCCTGGTGCTCGACGCGATCGTCGGGCGGGTGAGGGCCGGCTAGCCACATGCCGAGTGAGGTCCGCGGACTTGTCGGTCCGCGGACCTACACTCGCCATGCCCGGTTATCGACGAGGCCGTGTCGTCCACAGAGAAGGGGAGCCATCCGGATGCGTTTCATTCACACCGCCGACTGGCAACTCGGCATGACTCGGCACTTCCTGAACGACGAGGCGCAGCCGCGGTATTCGGCCGCACGTCGTGACGCGGTCGCCGGTCTCGGTGCGCTCGTCGCGGAGGTCGGCGCCGAGTTCGTGGTCGTCGCCGGTGACGTGTTCGAGCACAACCAACTGGCCCCAGGGGTGGTGGCGCAGTCGCTGGAGGCCATGCGGGGCATCGGCGTTCCGGTGTACCTGCTGCCCGGCAATCACGATCCGCTCGACGCGGGATCGGTCTACACCAGCCCGCTGTTCACCGCGCAACGTCCCGACAACGTCGTCGTGCTCGATCGCGACGGTGTGATCGACGTGCGGCCCGGTGTCCAGATCGTCAGTGCGCCTTGGCGTTCCAAGAGGCCGACCGTCGATCTGCTCGGTGCCGCGCTCGCCGACCTGACCGGTGACGGCACCATCCGCATCGCCGTCGGCCACGGCGGAGTGGACATCTTCGAACCGGACCGCGAGAAGGCGTCGCAGATCCGGCTGGCCACGGTCGAGGCGGCGCTCGAGCGGCGCGCCGTCCACTATGTGGCGTTGGGCGACAAGCACTCCCGCATGCAGGTCGGCGGTTCGGGCCGGGTGTGGTACTCGGGCTCACCCGAGGTGACGAATTACGACCACGTGGAGCCCGACTCGGGGCACGTGCTGGTCGTGGACGTCGACGAGGACGACGCCGCGCATCCGGTCCAGGTCGACGCCCGCCGGGTCGGGCGGTGGCGCTTCCTCACGCTGCGCCACACCGTCGACAGTGCGCGGGATGTCACCGATCTGGACATCAACCTGGACAACCTGACCGACAAGGAGCGCACGGTCGTTCAGGTCGGGCTCACCGGCACGCTGAGCGTCACCGACATGGCGGCGCTCGACGAGTGCGTCGCCAAGTACAGCCGGCTGTTCGCCGCACTTACCATGTGGGACAAGGAGACCGACGTCGCGGTGCTCCCCGCCGAGGGTGAGTTCGACGATCTCGGTGTGGGCGGCTTCGCGGCGGCGGCAGTCGACGAACTGGTGACTCTCGCGGCAGCGGGCGGTGCGCGGTCCGAGGACGCACAGGCGGCGCTGGCGCTGCTGCGACGCATCGTCGACAGAGGGAGCGCGGCGTGAAACTGCACCGGTTGGTATTGACGAACTACCGCGGCATCTCACATCGCGAGGTGCAGTTCCCCGATCGCGGGGTGGTCGTCATCAGCGGCGCCAACGAGATCGGCAAGTCCTCGATGATCGAGGCCATCGACATGCTGCTCGAGGTCAAGGACCGCTCGACCAAGCGCGAGGTCAAGGACGTCAAGCCCACGCACGCCGACGTCGGCGCGGAGGTGACCGCCGAGATCTCGTCGGGGCAGTACAGGTTCGTGTACCGCAAGCGCTTCCACAAGCAGGCGCAGACGGAGTTGACGGTTCACGCGCCGGTCCGTGAGCAGCTCACCGGTGACGAGGCGCACGAACGCGTGCTGGCCATCCTCGCCGAGACGGTCGACATGGATCTCTGGCGTGCACAACGGATTCTGCAGTCCGGTTCGACCGGGCCGGTAGACCTGTCGGGCAGCGACGCGCTGTCACGGGCACTCGACGCCGCGGCCGGGCAGGCGGCGACGCTCTCGGGCGTGGAGCCGCTGCTGGTCGATCAGATCGACCTCGAGTACCGCCAGTACTTCACCGCGACGGGCAGGCCCACCTCCGAGTGGCTGGCCGCGACCAAGCGACTGCAGCAGGCGGTCGACCGGGTCGCCGAGTGCCAAGCCGCCGTCGACGAGGTCGACGGCGCCGTGGCCCGCCACGGTGAGCTCGCCGAGCGTCTCGCCCGATTGGCCCTGGAACGGTCCGCGGCCGCGCAGCGCCTGGACGCGGCGAAGACCGCCGCGGCAGCGGTGGCGACGATGCGGGGTCGCCTGGACCACGCCCGCGCGCTGGCCGACGCGGTCGGCGCGGCGCACGGGGCGGCGGTGGAGAAGGCGCAGCGTCGCGCCGCGCAGTGCGCCGCGCTCGAGGTGCTCGCCGGCGCCATCGCCGAACTCGATACGGCCGTCGGCGTTGCGACCGCCGAGCACGGCACCGCACAGGCTGCGGCCACGGCTGCGCACGCTGCCGCCGAGAAGTCGCGCGCCGCGGCCGATGAGGCCGACCTCGCCGTGCGCGACGCGCGCAGCGCCGTCGACGCGATCGTGCGGCGCGACGAGGCCGTGCGGTTGGCGGCCCGAGTCGCGAAGCTCGACACCACCGACGACGAACTCGCCGCGGCCGCGCGGGCCCTCGAGGCGGGCACCCTGACGGCGAAGGTGATGAAGGGCATCGAGACCGCGCAGACCGCAGTCGAGGTGCAGGCCGCCAAGGCCGAATCCCTTTCGGCGCGTGTGGAGGTCACCGCGTTGGCCGATCTCGCCCTGAGCGTGGCGGGCAGCTCGGTGGAACTCGCCGCGGGGGCCGTCCACTCGGTGGTCGTGTCGTCGGATACCGACGTCGAGGTCCCCGGTGTGGTCAGCATCCGCGTCGTCCCCGGCGAATCGGCTGCCGACTCGCAGGCGACGCTCGACGCCGCACGGGAGTACCTGGCCTCGCTGCTGGAGGTGGCCGGTGTTGCCGATGTCGATGCCGCGCGCGCCGAGTTCGACCGCCTGCGCGGCGTGTCGTCCGAGCGCGACCGGCTGAGGGCGACCCGCGAGGGCCTGCTGGCGGGCGACGATCTCGACACGCTGCGTGCGAGGCTGACGGCGCTGCGCGACGTCGTGGACGTCTCCGGTGACGCGGACGCCGCCCGCGCCCATCTCGAGTCGGCCGTCGCGGGACATCGCGCTGCCGTCGCTCAGTGCAACGCGCAGCGCATCGCCGCCGAGAAGGCCGCCGCAGCGGTCGCCGACGCGACCACCCGCCTCACCGTGCTGACCGAGAAGGCAGCCGGGTCCCGTGAGCAACTGCGCACGGGCACAGCCGAACTCGACGCGCAGCGTGCAATCGACACCGACGAGCAGTTGGCGGCCACGGCGGCGGACACCGCGCAGCGCACCGCCGAGGCCGTGGCACGGGTGCAGACCCTGACCGCCGAACTCGCCTGCCTGGCGCCCGATGCGGTCGCCTCCGAGCTCGCCGATGCCGCCCGCACCGCCGCCCGCGTGGCGGCATGCCACGACGAGGTCGGCGAGGAACTGCGCGATGTCTCCGCCCAGCTGAAGGTGTACGGCGGTGAGGGCCGCAAGGGCCGCTTGGACGACGCTGAGGCCGAGAGGCAGCACGCCGCCTCCGAGCACGCGCGGCTGAAGCGTCGCTCCGGCGCGGCCGATCTCCTGCGTGCTGTGATGAACCGGCACCGGGACGCGTCGCGGGAGCGGTACGTCGAGCCGTTCCGACGCGAGGTCGAACGGCTGGGCCGCATCGTGTTCGGCGCCGACTTCAAGGTCGAGATCGACTCCGCGCTGCGCATTCTCAGCCGGACGCTGAACGGCTGCACGGTGCCCTACGACTCGCTGTCGGGGGGCGCCAAGGAGCAGCTCGGCATCGTGGCACGCCTGGCGGGTGCCGCACTCGTCGCCAAGGAGGACGGCGTCCCCGTCGTCATCGACGACGCGCTGGGATTCACCGACGCCGTGCGGCTCGCGAAGATGGGTGAGGTGTTCGACGCCGTCGGCGGCGACGGCCAGGTCATCGTGCTGACGTGCGCACCGGACCGGTACGCCTCGGTCGGCGACGCCCAACACGTCGAACTGAGTGCGTAGTTCCGACCACAGCGCCGTGTCGTCCTCCTAGACTCCGCGGGATGGACGCCGACTACATCGTCGTGGGTACTGGCTCGGCCGGCGCCGTCGTGGCAAACCGACTGAGCGCCGCTTCGGACGTGCGGGTGACCGTGCTGGAGGCGGGCCCGCCGGACAAGGACAGGTTCATCCACATCCCCGCCGGGTTCGCCCGGTTGTTTCACAGCGAGACGGACTGGGACTACGCCACCGAGCCGCAGAAGCAGCTCGACGGCCGCGAGATCTACTGGCCGCGTGGCAAGACGCTGGGCGGCTCGTCGTCGATGAACGCGATGATGTGGGTGCGCGGATTCGCCGCCGACTACGACGAGTGGGGTGAGGTCGCCGGGGAGGGGTGGAACTACGCCAACGTCGAGAAGTACTTCACCCGAATCGAATCCGGCCCGCTGGTGGTGTCGGAGCAACGCAGCCCACGCAGCCTGACGGCCGCGTGGCTGGCGGCCGCGGCCGAGTGCGGGTACCGCGTCGAGGAGCCCAACAGCGCTGCGCCGGAGGGGTTCTGCCAGACGATGGTGACCCAGCGCCGAGGTGCGCGGTGGAGTACCGCTGACGCGTACCTGCGACCCGCGATGCGCAGGCCGAACCTCACGGTGATCACCGAGGCGCACGCGACCAGGGTGCTGTTCGACGGCAACCGCGCCGTCGGGGTCGAGTACCAGCACGGCGGTCGACGACAGGTGGTGCGGGCGCGGCGCGAGGTCGTTCTCTGCGGCGGCGCGATCAACAGCCCGCAGTTGCTCATGCTGTCCGGGATCGGCGACCGCGAGTTACTCGCCGACCACGGCATCGACGCCGCGGTGCATCAACCCGAGGTCGGCCGCAACCTGGCCGACCACCTGTGCGTGCCGATGGGATTCGACGCCGACGCCGACACCCTGTTCGCCGCCGAGAAGCCGGGGCAGCTGGTCAACTACCTGCTCCGGCGGCGCGGGATGCTGACCTCCAACGTCGGCGAGGCCTACGGATTCGTCCGCAGCAGAGACGATCTCGAGGTGCCGGATCTGGAACTGATCTTCGCGCCTGCACCGTTCTTCGACGAGGGCCACGGCGACCCGTATCCCCGGCACGCCATCGCCATGGGCCCGATCCTGCTGAAGCCGAAGAGTCGTGGCAGCGTCACGCTGCGCTCCGCGGACCCGTTCGACAAGCCGGTGATCGACCCGCAGTACCTCAGCGATCCCGACGATCGTGACGTGCTGCTGGCCGGGCTACGTATCACCGCGCGAATCGCGCAGAGCCCCGCCATGCGGGCGGTGCTCGGTGCGATCGCCCGCCCGACCGGTGCGACCGAGCTCAGCGACGAGACGCTCGAGACGGCGCTGACGTCGGTATCGCACACCCTGTACCACCCGGTCGGCACGTGCCGGATGGGCACCGACGACGCCAGTGTGGTCGACCCGACGCTCCGGGTCCGCGGCGTCGACGGTCTGCGCGTCGCCGACGCCTCGGTGATGCCCACGATCATCCGCGGCCACACGCACGCTCCCAGCGTGGTGATCGGGGAGAGGGCTTCCGAGCTGATCCTGGCCGGCTGAGTGACGACCGTGAACTCTAGGGCTTCATGAAGCCGATCGCGGAGTAGTTCAGGTCGCCGATCCCCGCGGGGCCGAAGTTCGCCAGATTGCTTCGCACCGCCACGTTTCCGGCCGACTGGAACAACGGCAGGCTGTGGCCGATGTCCCACAGCATCGTGTCGAGTTCGTTGGCGTACTCCCGCGCCTTGGTCGGATCCAGCTCGGCGAGGGTCTTCTCGATCTGTGCGTCGATCTCCGGGCTGCCGATTCGGCCGCGGTTACCCGACCCGTCGCTCGCGTAGATCTGCGTCAGGCTGGACAGTGGGAACGCGTCACCGCCGTAAGCGAATTGGACGATATCGAAGTTGCCGGGGTTGACGTAGTCGCTGAACAGCGACCCGCCGGCGACGGCGCTCAATTGCAGATTGACGCCGATCTGCGCGAGGTTGGCCTGCGCGATCTGGGCGATCTGCCGGGTGCTCTGCGCGTCGTAGAACACGTCGCGGATGGTGAGCTGCCTGCCGTCCTTCTCGCGGAACTGGCCGTTCATCGTCCACCCAAGGGCGTCGAGATCGCGCTTGGCCGCCTCGGCGTCGAACGGAATGCTGTTGTCCTGATAGCCTTCCTGGCCCGCCAGGTAGATGTGATTGTTCAACGGTCGCGGTGTGTCGACCATGCCGCGCTGGCTGATGTCGGCGATCGCCTGCCTGTCGATGCCCTTCATGACGGCGACGCGCAGTTTCGGGTCGGCCAGGATCGAGCCCTCGGCGCCGTTGAACGTGAAGTGGTACCAGCTGTTGGCGGGTGCCCGGCGGATCGCGACGTTGGCGAGCCGCTTGGCCCTGGTGAGGTCATCGAGCGTCGCCAGCCCGACCGCGTCGATCGCGTTGTTCTCCAGGGCCGGGATCTTCGCGTCGTCGGACAGCACGGTGTAGGTGATCGAGTCCAATTTCGGCGGTGTGCCCCACCACTTCGGGTTGCGGGTGAGTGTGACGCGCTGGGCGGCCTTGTCCAGGCCGGTGACGATGAACGGCCCCGCCGACGGACCGGGGGCGTTGAGCTGGCCCTTGTCGAACGCCTCGGGCGTGCCCGTCACCGCCTTGGGGTAGAGGAACGTGTTGCCTGCGAACATGCCCTGCCAGTCGGCATAGTGCCTGGCGAACGTGATGATCGCCTGGCGATCGTCGACGCCGCGCGTGACGCTCGCGACGCGCTCGCTGCCGTTCGGCGAGGCGATTCGGTAGGCGGGGTCGGTGCCCTTGGTCGCGTTGATCTGGGCGGCGATGTCCTCCCAGGTGATCGGGGTGCCGTCGCTCCACACCGCCTTCGGGTTGATCGTGTAGGTGACTTCCTGCGGCTCGGTCTTCGTGAGCTCGACGTTCGTGAAGTAGTCCTTGTTGACCGAGGTTTCACCGTTGGGGGCCACGACGAACGCCCGCGGCATCGTCGGCCGCAGCATGCCGCCGAGCTCGCCGAGGTTTCCGTCGATGTGCAGCGTGTTGAAGTTGGGCGGGTAGCCGGACAGCGACAACCGGAGGGTGCCGCCGTCCTGCAGGGTGGCCGGTTCCTGGGGATTGATGTCGTTGGTGGCGCCCAACTCGGCGTTCCCACCGGGCGACGGCGCCGACTCGGTGCCGCCCGAACAGCCGGTGAGGGTCAGACCGACGACCAGCGCGGCGCTGACGGCGGCGCGAAGTGAACGCAACATCATGATCGCCGATGCTAGAGGTTCGGAGGCTTCGTGGTGGTCAACGCTCCGAAGCGAGCCGTTAGCCGGGGGTCGGCTGCGGCACCGCGGCGAGCAGGCGCCTGGTGTAGTCGTGGCTCGGTGACCCGAAGACGGTGTCGGCGTCGCCCTGTTCGACGATCACCCCGCGATACATCACCGCGACGTCGTGGGCCAGGTGCTTGACCACCGACAGGTCGTGTGAGACGAACAGGTAGGACAGCCCGAACCGCTGCTGCAGATCCAGCAGCAGGTTGATGATGCCCGCCTGGATCGACACGTCGAGTGCGGAGACCGGTTCGTCGAGCGCGAGGATCCTGGGCTGCAGCGCTAGTGCGCGAGCGATGCCGATGCGCTGCTTCTGGCCGCCGGAGAACTCGGCGGGATACCGGCTGGCGTCCTCGCGACGAAGGCCGACGATGCCGAGCAACTCGGCGACCCGCTCGCCGATGCGGGGCGTGTCGTATCCGTTCGCCGTCAACGGCTCGGCCAGCACCTCGTAGATCGGCAGGCGCGGGTCCAGCGATGCGACGGGATCCTGGAACACCACCTGGAGGTCACCGCGCACCTCCCGGCGCGACCGGGTGTCCAGCTGTGCGACGTCGCGCCCGAGCACCTCGATCGAACCACCTTGCGGCGCAGTCAGTTCCAGGATCTGATGCAGTGTGGTGGATTTCCCGGAGCCGGACTCGCCGACGATCGCGAGCGTGCGCCCCTCGTGCAGTTCGAAGCTGATGCCGTCGACCGCGCGGACCTCGCCGATCCGTCGGCGGAACACGATCCCCTTCGTGAGCGGGAAGGTCTTCACCAGGTCGCGCACGCGCAGTACCGCGGGCCCCGCACCGTGGGCCGACTCGTCGGGCGGGGCGGTGGAGACACCGTACAGTTCGGCCGCGCTGCGACCGGCCACGTCGTCCGTGCGAATGCAGGCGGCGGCGTGGTCCGCCGCGATCTCTCGGAGATCCGGTTCGCGCGTGCGGCAGTCGTCGATCACCAGCGGGCACCGCGGTGCGAACGGACACCCCTCGGGCAGGGCGGCCAGCGACGGCGGGGCGCCGGGAATCGGCACCAGCCGGGCGCCCTGAGGCGCGTCGAGCCGTGGTACCGAACCGAGAAGTCCTGCGGTGTAGGGCATTCGACGATCGGCGTACAACGTACCGACCGGCGCGACCTCGACGGCGCGGCCGGCGTACATCACCAGCGCGCGGTCGGCGAACTCGGCGACCACGCCGAGGTCGTGGGTGATGATCAGCACGCCGGCCCCCGTGACGTCGCGCGCCGTCTTCAGCACGTCGAGGATCTGCGCCTGCACGGTCACGTCGAGCGCGGTGGTCGGCTCGTCGCAGATGATGAGGTCGGGGTCGTTGGCGATCGCGATGGCGATGACGACGCGCTGCCGCTCCCCGCCGGACAGTTCGTGCGGGAACGACCGGGCGCGCTGTTCGGGTTGGGTGATGCCCACCAGGTCGAGCAGTTCGACCGCCCGCGCGCGTGCGGCCTGCTTGCCGAGGTCGCGCTGATGGACCCGAAGGGCTTCGGCGATCTGGTCGCCGACGGTGTAGACGGGGGTGAGCGCCGACATCGGATCCTGGAACACCGTGCCGATTCGGGCGCCCCGAATGGCCGACATCCGGTGGTCGCCGAGGCCGATGAGCTCGTCTGAGGCTTCACTGCCCGCTCCGCGCGCGGCGGCCAAACGCACCGACCCCGACACCCGCGCGTGCTCGGGCAGCAGACCGATCAGCGCCATCGCGGTGGCCGACTTGCCGGAGCCCGATTCGCCGACGATCGCGAGCACCTCGCCGGCCTCGACGTGGAAGTCCATCCCGCGGACGGCGGCGACGTCCTCGGTGTCGGTCGGGAACGTGACGTGGAGGTCGGTCACCTCGAGCAGGCTCACGGGCGTCGGCTCCGCTTGGGCCTGCGGCTGTCCGGGTCGAACGCGTCTCGCAGCCCGTCACCGACCAGGTTGGCGCACAACACGATCAGCACCAGCACGCCCGCCGGGAACAGGAACAGCCAGGAGAACGTCAGCACCGAGTTCTTCCCGTCGGCGATGAGCGTGCCGAGGGAGACGTCGGGCGCCTGAATGCCGAAGCCCAGGAAGCTCAGGCCGGTTTCGGCCATGATCGCGACGCCGACGTTGAGCGCGGTGTCGATGATGAGGATGGACGCGACGTTCGGCAGCACGTGCCGCACGATGATCCGGGTGTTGCTGACACCCATGTACCTTGCGGCGGTGACGAACTCGCGTTCCCGCAGGCTCATCGTGAGGCCGCGGACCATGCGCGAACTGATCATCCACCCGAACAGCGAGAACAACACGATCAGCCAGAAGATCCTGGCGTCCTGCCCGAGTCGCGGCGTCACGATGGCCACCAGGATGAAGCTCGGCACCACCAGCAGGAGGTCGACGATCCACATCAGCGCGCGGTCGCGTAACCCGCCGAAGTATCCGGCGACGGCCCCGACCGTCGCGGCGATCAGCGTCGAGGCGAACGCCACGCACACCCCGATCAGCATCGACTTCTGCATGCCCCGCAACGTCTGCGCGAACAGGTCCTGCCCGAGCGCGTTGGTGCCGAACCAGTGCTGCAGCGACGGCGGCTCCTGCAACGCCGTGTAGTCGAGGTCGGAGTAGTCGTACGGCAGCAGCGGCGGCAGAGCGTAGCAGCCGATGAACATGATCGCGAGTACGGCGAGCGCGACGACCGCGGGCGTGTTTCCGAGGAAACGGCGGCGCACCAGGGTTCGTCGCGACGCGAAGACGTTCGGGTCGATGCCGGACTTCGCGGTCGTCGATGAGGTGGTCGTCACGGGTTCGCTCACGACACCCGCACTCTCGGGTCGAGCGCCGCGTAGACGACGTCGGACAGCATTCCCGCTAGCAGGACCGTGACCCCGGTGAAGAGCGTGTACGCGACGACGACGTTGGTGTCCTGATTCGTGATCCCCTGCAACACCCACTCTCCCATCCCGTGCCACGCGAAGATCTGCTCCACGAACACCGAGCCCGTGACGAGACCGCCGACGCTGTAGGCGAACAGCGTCGCCATCGGGATGAGCGCGGTGCGCAGGCCGTGCTTGAACAGTGCCTGACGTCGCGTCAGGCCCTTCGCCCTGGCGGTGCGGATGTAGTCCCTACCGAGTTCGTCGAGCATCGCGTTGCGTTGGTAGCGGCTGTATCCCGCGATGGCGAAGAGCGCCAGCGTGACGGTGGGCAGCACCAGGTGTTTCAGCCGGTCCACGAGTGCGCCCCACGCGTCGGCGGGCGGGGATGCGGATGTCTCCCCGATGTACTGGAACAACTCGAAACCGACAGCGTGGTTGATCGCGTTGGCGGGCAGCATCAGCACCGAGGCGAGCACGAAAGTCGGTGTGCTGATGAGGATCAGCGAGATGATCGTGATGACCCGGTCGGAGAGGTGGTACTGCTGGATGGCACCCCATGCACCGATGACGACGCCGATGACGGTTCCGATGACCGATCCGATGAGCACCAGTCGCAGGCTGACGCCGATGCGCTGCCACAGTTCCGCGGTCACGGGCTGACCCGTGATGGTGAACCCGAGGTCGCCCCGTACGAGGCCCGCCACCCAGTGCACGTAACGCTCCAGCAGCGGCTTGTCGAGGTTGAGCATCATCGCGGTCTGCTGGATGACCTCCGGCGGGGGCTTCGGACTGCGACTCTCCAGACTCTCGAGCGGATTGAACGACCACGACGTCAGCGCGAACGCCATGAACGAGGCGATGACGAGCAGCACCGCGTAGTTCAGCAGGCGGCGCGCCAGGAAGCGCGTCACGCCGCCGCCGCCGCTGTCCGCATGCGCACAGGGTAGGAGATCGGCCCTGCCCGACGTGGGAAGGCCCTGTGAAGTGGCGGTTCGGGCGCGGCGTGTTTCGGCTCCGGCCCCATCGGTTACCCACGCTCACGAAGGGGTTACCGCAGACCTCGAGACGTTGTGTAGTCAACCGAATTGGAGTGATTCACCGTGAAAGGCAAGAACCTGAAACTGGTGGCGGCCACTGCTGGTACCGCTGGACTGCTGGCGATGGGGGCCATCGGAGCATCCTTCAGTGCGATGGCCGAGGAGGAGCCGCCGACGCCCGGCCCGGTCGCGCCGCCCGAGGTCACCACCGGGGAGACCACCACCGACCAGACCGTGCCGCCCACGACGCCGACCACGTCGATCGCGGTTCCGGAGATCGAGGGCCCGGCGCCCCTGGCCCCCGAGCAGGAAGACGCGATGTAGGCGCACGCGAACCAGCTCAGCGCCCCAACCGCTTTCACGGCGCTAACGCAGCGACACGATCGTTGCGTTAGCGCCGTTGCGCGTGGCCCGAATGCTCACCTCGTCGCCCACCTGAAACGGTGGCGCGGTCGCGGTCGCCGGAATCCGATAGACCTGAACGAAACCGTCGGCGCTGCGGGCGGTCACCGATCCGGTGTCGATGGCCGTGATGGTGCCGCGCTGCGACAGTTCGACCGTGAATCCGCCGCGTCCGTCCGCCACCACTGATTCGGCGTGCACCGCGGGGACCGCGTCGGCAGCGGTGTCGTGCACGGCCGGTGGGGGCGCGAACCCCGGCGGCGGGCCGCCGTGCCCGCCCGACGCGCTGAGGCCCCCGCCCGTGGCGGCGTACACGGCGGCGCCGCCCGCTCCGGCGATGGCAGCGGCGACTGCCACCGCCGCCAGCGTGCCGCGCAGGCCCCAGGTGTCCATTCGGCCGTCCATGGGAGCCACTGTGCCGCCGCCGGATGTGGGTCCGCTGTGAACAGCCCAGATGGCCGATATGCGTGGCTTTCACAGCCCGCGCATAGGAACGGCACACCATCCGCCCATCGCGGGGGCGAATAATGGGTCGTCATGGCCACCGCGAACGACTCCGACAACCAGCGCGTCGTCATGCGGCGCGCCGACGGGAAGCCGATCAACGTGCTGGTCGTGGACGACGAGCCGGTGTTGGCCGAGTTGGTGTCGATGGCCCTGCGCTACGAGGGCTGGGACATCGCCACCGCAGGCGACGGCGCCTCGGCCATCGCGATCGCGCGTGATCAGCCGCCGGATGTCGTCGTCCTCGACGTCATGCTGCCCGACATGAGCGGGCTCGACGTGCTCGCCGAACTACGCAAACAGATCCCCGGCCTGCCGCTGCTGCTACTGACCGCCAAGGACTCGGTCGAGGACCGCATCGCCGGCCTCACGGCGGGTGGCGACGACTACGTCACCAAGCCGTTCAGCATCGAGGAGGTCGTGCTGCGGCTGCGCGCCCTGTTGCGCCGCACCGGTGTCGCCGACGAGACCGGTGGATCGCAGCTCGTCGTCGGAGACCTGGTGCTCGACGAGGACAGCCACGAGGTGACCCGCGCCGGCGACACGATCACGTTGACGGCGACGGAGTTCGAGCTCCTGCGATTCATGATGCGCAACGCCAAGCGGGTGCTGAGCAAGGCGCAGATCCTCGACCGGGTGTGGAGCTACGACTTCGGAGGCCGCTCCAACATCGTCGAGCTCTACGTCTCGTATCTGCGCAAGAAGATCGACACCGGTCGCGAGCCCATGATCCACACGCTGCGGGGCGCCGGTTATGTGCTCAAGCCCGCACGCTGAGGCCAGCCGGTGGTCGCCGCGGACGTGGACGCTTCGGGTGCGGCTGCTCGTCACGGTGGTCGCCCTGCTGGCGGTGGTGTGCGCGGTCATCGGTGTGGCGACAGAGGTTGCGCTGCACCGGTTTCTGATGCAGCAGCTCGACGTCCAGCTCGTCGACGCCGGCAGGCGTTCGGCCGCGATATCCGAGATGCCCCCGCCGCCCGATCCCGAGATGCGCGGGCCGCGACCGGGGGCGGACGGCCCGTCGATGCCCGGCTACCGCGAGCGGTTCGACCCGGAGGCGGGACCCGGTCCCGCGTTCCTGAACGCCCCCGGCCAGGCCACGCTGACCGTCGGCGCGGTGGTAACGAGCCGCGGCGTCGACGCGGGCGTCATCACCGCGGACGGCGGCCGGTCGACCCTGACCGCGACAGCCGAGGCCCAACTGGGTGCGGTGCCGCCGGACTCCACCGCCCGCACCCTCGAACTCGACGGGCTGGGCACCTACCGGGTGATCGGGCTCCGTCAGCGACACGGCGGCCAGACGATCATCACCGGCCTGCCCATGGCCGACATCAACCGCACGCTGCTCTGGGTCGTCGGCATGTTCTGCGTGGTGTCCGTGGTCGCCGTGCTCGCCGCCACGACCGCAGGCATCGTGCTCATCCGGCGCCAACTCGCCCCGCTGTCACGGGTTGCCGCCGCGGCCCGTGAGGTCGCGGACCTCGAGCTGGACCGCGGTGAGGTCCGGCTGCCGACGCCGATCGTGCGGGTGGACCCCGACGCGGTGCACACCGAGGTCGGTCAACTCGGCACCGCGCTGAACCGGATGCTCGACCGCATCGCGGGCGCGCTGTCGGCGCGCCACGCCAGCGAGACCAGGGTGCGCAGATTCGTCTCCGACGCCAGCCACGAACTGCGCACCCCGCTGGCGGCGATCCGCGGCTACACCGAACTGGTGCAGCGCAAGCGCAACGACCTGCCGGACGACGTCGCGCACGCGATGAGCCGCGTCGAGTCGGAGGCCGAACGCATGACACAGCTGGTCGAGGACATGCTGCTGCTCGCGCGCCTCGACGAGGGCAGGCCGCTGGCGAGCGAATCGGTGGATCTGTCCCGCCTCGTCGTCGATGCGGTCAGCGACGCCCACGTCGCAGGCGCCGACCACGAGTGGACTGTCGAGCTACCCGAGGAACCGGTCGTGATCACCGGTGACGAGGCACGGCTGCACCAGGTGCTGGCCAACCTGCTCGCCAACGCGCACCTGCACACCCCGGCGGGCACCACGGTGGTCACGTCGCTGAGCCGGCGTGACGGCACTGCGGTGCTGACGGTCGCCGACGACGGCCCCGGTATCCCCGCGACCCTGCGGCCCGAGATCTTCGAGCGGTTCGCCCGCGGCGACTCGTCGCGATCCCGCCGCGGCGGCAGCACCGGCCTCGGGCTGGCGATCGTGGCCGCCGTGGTGCGAGCGCACCGCGGCACGATCGACGTCCGAAGTGCGCCCGGCAGCACCGAATTCGTCGTGACACTCCCGGTCGGCTCACAGTTGACGCACAGCGCGGTCAATACCGGCGCCTAGCGTCGCAGGCCATCATCGAACCGATGACTGCCGTACTGTCGCGCGCGAACACCGCCGACATCGTCGACCCCGTGTCCGATATCCCGTCCTTCGGATGGTGGGAGCGGGTGCGCCTCGGGGTGCTTCTCGCGGTGACCGCGGCGATGTACCTGTGGAACCTCTCGGCGAGCGGCTGGGCCAACGCCTTCTACTCCGCTGCCGCGCAGGCGGGCGCCGACAGTTGGACGGCGATGCTGTTCGGCTCCAGCGACGCCGGGAACGCCATCACGGTCGACAAGACGCCCGGTGCGCTCTGGATCGTCGACCTCTCGGTGCGGCTCTTCGGGCTGAATTCGTGGAGCGTGCTGGTGCCGCAGGCGCTCATGGGTGTCGCGGCGGTCGCGGTGCTGTACGCGGCGGTGCGCCGGGCGGCCGGACCGAGCGCTGCGCTCATCGCGGGCTGCGTGCTGGCGCTGACCCCCGTGGCGGCGTTGATCTTCCGCTTCAACAACCCCGACGCGCTGCTGGTGCTGATGCTCGTCGTGGGCGCCTACTGCGTGCAGCGCGCCTGCGAGGAGGACGCCAGCCGATGGTGGCTGGTGGGTGCCGGCGCCGCCGTGGGGTTCGGCTTCCTCGCGAAGATGCTGCAGGCGTTCCTGGTGCTGCCCGCGTTCGCCGCCGCCTACCTGTGGTCGGCGTGGGCACCGCTGCGCAGCCGATTAGTCGGTCTGACAACGGCTTTGGCGGCCCTCGTCGTATCCGCTGGCTGGTACCTGGCCCTCGTCGAACTCTGGCCCGCGTCGTCGCGACCGTACATCGGCGGGTCGCAGCACAACAGCATCCTCGAACTCGCGCTGGGCTACAACGGGATCGGACGCCTCACCGGAAACGAGACGGGCGGCCTCGGCAACCTGAACTTCGACGTCGGCTGGGGCCGGCTGTTCGACCGGGGGATGGGCGCCGACATCGCCTGGCTGCTCCCCGCCGCACTGGTGTGCCTGGTGGCCGGGCTCGTCATCACGAGGAGGGCGGGTCGCACCGACCCGACCCGCGCCGCGCTGGTGCTGTGGGGCGGTTGGCTGGTCGTGACGGCGGTGGTGTTCAGCTTCGCCAACGGCATCGTGCACCCGTACTACACCGTTGCGCTGGCCCCGGCGATCGGTGCGTGCGTCGGGATCGGCTCGGTGCTGCTGTGGCGGCACCGCCGCGACGTCCGCGCGGCGACGGCGATGGCGACCACGGTGCTCGTCACCGGCGTACTCGCGGCGGTGCTGCTGGCGAGGCACGAGGACTGGCACCCCTGGCTGCGCGCCGCGGTAGCCGTCCTCGCGGTGGCGGCGGCGGTCCTGCTGCTGGTCGTCGGCAGACTGCCGCGCCGGGTGGCGTGGGGAGTCGGCGCGCTCGCGATCGTCGCGTGCCTCGCCGGACCCGCGGCGTTCACGGTGGCCACCGCGGCGGCCCCGCATAGCGGCGCGATCCCGTCGGTCGGCCCGGCCGGGCGGCACGGTGGGTTCGGCGCATTCGGCGGACCCGGCGGACTGCTCGAGTCCCCGCAACCCGGCCCCGCGCTCACCGCGCTGCTCGCCGACGCGGGGCAGTACCGGTGGACCGCAGCGGTTGTCGGCTCCAACAACGCCGCCGGGTACCAGCTGGCCAGTGGCGAGCCGGTGATGGCGGTCGGCGGCTTCAACGGCACCGACCCCGCGCCGACGCTGGCGGAGTTCAAGACGCTGGTCGGCGAAGGCGAGGTGCACTACTTCATCAGCGGCCGTTCCATGACGGGCATGTTCGGCGGTGGCCACAGCAGTGGCAGCCGCGAGGCCGCCGACATCGCCACCTGGGTGGCGGGCGCGTACTCCCCGATCCGCGTCGACGGCGTCGTGCTGTACGACCTCACGTCGGCGCCGCGGGATTCACAGCCTGCGCATAGCGTGCACCAACTGCCGGCACACCCCGCCGCTCGACGATAGGTGTCATGACCGAAACGGTTCTCGCCCCCAGCCTGCGCTTCGAGTCCCGCCCCAACGCCGCGCTCGTCGCGCGGCGGTTGTCGGTGCCGGTGCTCGACGTCGTCGTCCCCGTCTACAACGAGGAGGCGGCGCTAGCCGACTCGATCCACCGGCTGCATCGACACCTGACCGACAGCTTCCCGTATCCGGTGCGGATCACGATCGCCGACAACGCCAGCGTCGACGAGACGCCGCGCATCGCAGCCGAACTCGCGACCGAACTGAGTGACTTCCGGGGCGAGCGAAGCGACGGGGGTGTTGAAGTACGCGTGGTCCGGCTCGAGGAGAAGGGCCGGGGCCGGGCGCTGCACCGGGTGTGGGCCGAGTCCGACGCGCAGGTGCTGGCCTACATGGACGTCGACCTGTCGACCGACCTGGCGGCCCTGGCGCCCCTGGTGGCGCCGCTGATCTCCGGGCACTCCGACCTCGCGATCGGAACGCGGCTCGGCCGCGGCGCTCGCGTCGTGCGAGGCGCCAAGCGCGAGTTCATCTCCCGCTGCTACAACCTGATCCTGCGGTCGACGCTGTCGGCCCGCTTCTCCGACGCGCAGTGCGGGTTCAAGGCGATCCGTGCCGACGTCGCCGAACGACTTCTCCCGCACGTGGCGGACACCGGCTGGTTCTTCGACACCGAACTGCTGGTGCTCGCCGAGCGCAGCGGGCTGCGCATCCACGAGGTGCCGGTCGACTGGGTCGACGATCCGGACAGTCGCGTCGACATCATCGCCACCGCGGCAGCCGATCTGCGCGGTGTCGGACGCCTGCTGAGTGGCTTCGCCAAAGGCTCGATCCCCGTCAACGCCATTGCCGCCCAGCTGAGTTCGGGCCGGACCGCGGCGGCACCGGGGTCGCTGTTCCGGCAGGTCGTGCGATTCGGCGCGGTCGGGGTGGCCTCGACACTGGCGTACCTGCTGCTGTTCGTGCTGCTGCACCCGTCGATGGGTGCCCAGGTGGCCAACCTGGTGGCCCTGCTGGTGACGGCGGTCGGCAACACCGCTGCGAACCGCCGCTTCACGTTCGGCGTCGGCGGCCGCTCCAGAGCCGCGCGCCACCACGTCGAGGGGCTCATCGTGTTCGGCATCGCGCTCGCGATCACCAGCGGCGCGCTGGCCGGACTGCACGCCGTCGTAGACCAACCGCACCGAATGATCGAACTCACCGTGCTGGTGCTGGCCAACCTGGTGGCCACCGCCGTGCGCTTCGTCCTCCTGCGCGGCTGGGTGTTTCACCCCCGCCGGACCCGCTGACCGAAACCGAGGAACACCGATGACACTCACGATCGACGCCGCGCCCGAGCCCGCGGCACCCGAGAAACCCGTCGACCCGCGCTGGGCCCGCCCCGGTGTGCTGGCCCTCCTGGTGGGCACCGCCGTGCTGTACCTGTGGGGGCTCGGTTCGTCGGGCTGGGCCAACAGCTACTACGCCGCAGCGGCGCAGGCGGGCACGCAGGACTGGAAGGCCTGGCTGTTCGGCTCGCTCGACGCGGGGAACGCGATCACCGTCGACAAGCCACCCGCGGCGATGTGGGTGATGGGGTTGTCCGGCAGGGTGTTCGGCTTCAACGCGTTCACCATGCTGTTGCCGCAGGCGCTGATGGGGGTGGCCGCGGTCGCGCTGCTCTACCTCGCGGTGAAGCGGGTCAGCGGCCCTGGTGCCGGTCTCATCGCGGGCGCCGTGCTCGCGCTGACGCCGGTGTCCGCGTTGATGTTCCGCTACAACAACCCCGATGCGCTGCTGGTGTTGCTGCTCGTCGTCGCGGCCTACTGCACCGTGCGTGCGATCGAGAACGGCAGCACGCGCTGGATGGCGCTGACGGGCTGCGCCATCGGCTTCGCGTTCCTCACCAAGATGCTGCAGGCGTTCCTGCCGGTGCCCGCCCTGGCCCTGGCGTTCCTGATCGCCGCACCGACGGGACTGTGGAAGAGGTTGGGCGCGTTGGCCGTAGCCGGTATCGCCGTGGTGGCGTCGGCGGGCTGGTACATCGCGCTGGTCAGCCTCTGGCCCACCGATTCGCGGCCCTACATCGCGGGTTCGACCGACAACTCCCTGCTGCAACTGGCGTTGGGCTACAACGGCCTCGAGCGCATCACCGGCGGTGAGGGCGGCGGGCCGGGTGGCGGACCGGGCGGAGGCGGTGGTCCGCCGGGAGGCAACGTGTTCTTCGGCGGGGACCCCGGCATCACCCGGATGTTCGGCGCGTCGTTCGGCGCCGAGGCGTCGTGGCTGCTGCCCGCTGCACTCATCGGCATCGTCGCCGTCGGGTGGCTGACGTGGCGGACGGCCAGGACCGATCGCCTGCGCGCGAGCCTGGTGCTGTGGGGTGGATGGCTGTTGATCACCGCTGCCGTGTTCAGCTTCATGGACGGCACGGTGCACCCGTACTACACGGTGGCTCTCGCGCCGGCGATCGCCGCGATGGTCGGCATCGCGACCGCGGAGTTGTGGCGCCGCAGGGGGTCCCGCGTGTGGCGGTCGGTACTCGCGCTGACGCTCGCCGTGACCGGCGCGTGGGCGTTCGCTCTGTTGCGTCGCGCTCCGGACTGGCTGCCCGCGCTGCGCTGGGTCATCGTCGTCGGCGCCGTCGTCCTGGCGGTGGTGCTGGTGTTCGGCCTGCAGCGGTTGGGCCGCGCCACCGCTGCGGTGGCCGCGGCGGCGGTGCTCGTCGGCCTCGCGGGCAGCACGGCGTTCGCGGTGTACAACGCCACGCAGACGCACAGCGGCCCCGGCACCATGTCCGGCCCGGTGAAGGTCGACATGTTCGGCGGCCACGGGGGACCGGGTGGCCCCGGCGGACCGTTCGGGGATCGCGACAACACGGCGGTCGAGGCGCTGGTCGAGGGATCCGACGCCCGCTGGGCGGCCGCCGGTATCGGCTCGATGCAGGTCAGCGATCTCGAGCTGAAGACCGGAAAGTCGCTCATGGCCATCGGCGGCTTCACGGGCGGTGACCCGTCACCGACCCTCGAGCAGTTCCAGCAGTACGTCGCCGACGGGCAGGTGCGGTACTTCCTGCCCAACGACCGGCGCGGACCGGGCGGGCCCCCCGGCCACGACTCCGGCTCGGCGGCGGACATCACCGCCTGGGTCGAGCAGAACTTCGCCAAGCTCGAGGTGGGCGGCTCGACCGTCTACGACCTCTCCCAACCCCTCACCCCCTAGCGATTTGTGCACCCGCAGGAGCGCTCACCGCTCCCGCGGGTGCACGAATCGCGGAGAGTAGAAGGGCGTCGCGGTCGTGGCGTGCATGGACGCCCGTATCGACGTCTATCGGGTGTTGGGGCTGAACGACGGTGAGGCGCATGTCATCCGCAACGCGGGCGGGGTGATCACCGACGACGAGATCCGGTCGCTGGCCATCAGCCAGCCGGGGACGAGACCGGACTCAAGCCGGAGTGGGCCGCTGAGGCGTTCGCCGACGTCGACGAGGACGTCCGGCAGTCGCTGCGCCGCATCGAGGCGAGCCCGTTCGTCACCAAGCACACCTCGGCGCGGGGATTCGTGTTCGACGTCGCCACCGGCAAGCTGAACGAGGTCACCCTCTAGGGCCGCATGGGGTCAGCCGACTTTGTAGGTCGCGATCGCCTTGGCGACGAGGTCGCCGTCCGGGGTGACGACGTCGACGTCGCAGGTGACGAGCGACTTGCCCTGCCGCAGCACGCGGCCCACACCGATCAACTCGGTGGCGCGGGCGGGTGCGAGAAACTGGATGGACATCGACACCGTGACGCCGCGCAGCGAGTGCGCCTCCCGGACGCCCGCCCACGCGGCCGCCATCACGGTGACGTCGGCGAGCGCCGCGATCGCGCCGCCGTGCACCATGTCGCCGAGTGTGACGTTGGTCGGATCCCACGGCATGCGCAGCCGCACCTCGTCGCCGTCCAGCGAGTCGGCCACGATGCCGAGTTTGGTCACGAAGGGGGACTGCGGCAGGAACTGCGCCATGACCTCGGCGCCGATCGGAGTGCTCATGATCAACGAGTGTGCGAGGTGGCGCGCCGCCGCTCAATGACGTGTCAGGTAATGGTGGTGGTTACGTCCTAATCGGTGGCCTTCGCGACCGTCACCAGCGTCGCCGCGGTGCGTGCGCAGAACCCCTCGGCATCGGTCAGGCCCCGCGTCATCGCCCGCGTGAAGGTGGCGGCGACGAGCAGGTCGAACACGTCGTCGGCGCGGTGACCGAACTCGCCGAGCAGGTCGGTCATCAGGCGTCGGACGTCGGATTCCGACCGCACCACCAGGCGCTCGTACAACTCCTCGTCGCGGTGGTAGGCCGCGAGCAGGCCGGGGAGGGCCGCGCGGGTCACCGGGTTGGCGAGCCACTCGAGGAACGTCGCCACCCAGGCGTGCAGATCGGCGCGCAGGTCACCGGTGGCCGCGGGTAGCGGTGCCGGGTGGGGATGGGCGAACGCCGCGTCCTCGACGAGCGCCTCCTTACTGGCCCAGCGGCGGTAGATCGTCGGGGCGCCGACATTGGCGCGCCTGGCGATCGCGACGACGGTCGTGCCCTGATATCCCTCCTCGACCAGCAGGTCGCGCGTGGCCTCGAGCACGGCGACGTCCTTCTCGGGATCGCGCGGCCGCCCGGGCGCTGACATCGGTGCACTCATTACGTTGCACACGATAACGGAATCAAGCGCGGAATCGTTGACACATCCCCGCGGCGGCACGTACATTCCTGGGCATGATTGCAATTCTGGCTAACTCTACCAACTTAAAGAGGAAGTCGTGACGGTCACCGAGGACATCGATCAGGCGGGGAAGTACGAGCTCAGCCATCTCAGGTCGCTGGAGGCCGAGGCCATCCACATCATCCGCGAGGTCGCCGCGGAGTTCGAGAAGCCCGTGCTGCTGTTCTCGGGCGGCAAGGACTCGATCGTCATGCTGCACCTGGCGATCAAGGCGTTCCGGCCCGGTCGGCTGCCGTTCCCGGTGATGCACGTCGACACCGGGCACAACTTCGACGAGGTGCTGCAGGCGCGCGACGAACTCGTCGCCGAGAGCGGCGTGCGTCTCGTGGTCGCCAAGGTGCAGGACGACATCGACGCGGGACGCGTCGTCGAGACCATCCCGTCGCGCAACCCGATGCAGACGTTCACGCTGCTGCGCGCCATCCGCGAGAACAAGTTCGACGCGGCATTCGGCGGCGCCCGGCGCGACGAGGAGAAGGCGCGCGCCAAGGAGCGGGTGTTCAGCTTCCGCGACGAGTTCGGCCAGTGGGATCCGAAGAGCCAACGGCCCGAACTGTGGAACCTGTACAACGGCAGGCACCGCAAGGGCGAGCACATCCGCGTCTTCCCACTGTCCAACTGGACCGAGTTCGACATCTGGTCCTACATCGGCGCCGAGAAGATCAAGCTGCCCTCGATCTACTACGCACACCAGCGGCAGGTGTTCGAGCGCGACGGCATGCTGCTGGCGCTGCACAAGTTCCTGCAGCCGCGCAAGGACGAGAAGGTCGTCGAGAAGACCGTGCGGTTCCGCACCGTCGGTGACGTCACCTGCACCGGCTGCGTCGAGTCCGAGGCGGCGACGGTGTCAGAAGTCATTGCAGAGACCGCGATTTCGCGGCTCACCGAGCGTGGCGCTACCCGCGCCGACGACCGGATCTCCGAAGCGGGAATGGAAGATCGTAAGCGGGAAGGCTACTTCTGATGGCGACACTGTTGAGGATCGCCACCGCGGGCTCGGTGGACGACGGTAAGTCGACGCTGATCGGCCGGCTGCTGTACGACAGCAAGGCCGTCATGGAGGACCAGCTGGCCGCCGTCGAGCGGACCTCCAAGGAACGCGGAAACGATTACACCGACCTGGCTCTGGTGACCGACGGCCTGCGTGCCGAGCGTGAGCAGGGCATCACGATCGACGTCGCCTACCGCTACTTCGCGACATCCAAACGCAAGTTCATCATCGCCGACACCCCCGGGCACATCCAGTACACCCGGAACATGGTCACCGGCACCTCGACCGCGCAACTCGCGATCGTGCTCGTCGACGCCCGGCACGGGTTGCTCGAGCAGTCGCGCAGGCACGCGTTCCTGGCGTCGCTGCTGGGCATCCGGCACATCGTGCTCGCCGTCAACAAGATGGACCTGGTCGACTGGGATCAGCAGCGGTTCGAGTCGATCCGCGACGAGTTCCACGAGTTCGCCGCGCGTCTGGACATCCACGACGTCACGACCATCCCGCTGTCGGCGCTCAACGGCGACAACGTCGTTACGAAGTCCGACGTCACGCCGTGGTACGACGGACCCGCGCTGCTGAGCCATCTCGAAGACGTCTACATCGCGGGTGACCGCAACCTCGTCGACGTCCGCTTCCCAGTGCAGTACGTCATCCGGCCGCAGACCCACGAGCACGCCGACCACCGCAGCTACGCGGGCACCATCGCCAGCGGCGTGATGCGCCCCGGCGACGAGGTGGTGGTGCTGCCTGCGGGCAAGACCAGCCGGATCACCGATATCGAAGGGCCGAGTGGCCCTGTCGCCGAGGCGTTTCCGCCGATGGCGGTGTCGATCAGCCTCGCCGACGACATCGACATCTCGCGTGGCGACCTCATCGCCCGCCAGAAGAACCAGCCGCATGCGACGCAGGAATTCGACGCCATGGTGTGCTGGATGGCCGACGCGACAGCGCTCGAGCCCGGCCGCGAGTACGTCATCAAGCACACCACCCGCACCACCCGGGCCAGGGTGACCGGACTCGGCTACCGCCTCGACGTCAACACGCTGCACCGGGACAAGAGTGCAACGGCGTTGAAGCTCAACGAACTCGGCCGGGTCACGCTGCGCACCCAGGTGCCGCTGCTGCTCGACGAGTACTCGCGCAACTCGGCCACGGGGTCGTTCATCCTGATCGACCCCGACACCAACGGCACGGTCGCCGCGGGCATGGTCCGGGACACGACGCCCGTGGAGAGCCGTGCCGCGACGCCGAACACCGTCCGGCATCAGTCGTTGGTGTGCGCCGACGACCGATTGTCGAAGGGGCGCACCATCTGGTTCACCGGGCTGTCCGGATCGGGCAAGTCGTCGGTGGCGGTGCTGGTGGAGCAGAAGCTGCTCGAGAGGGGTTGCCCCGCATACGTTCTCGACGGCGACAACCTGCGCCACGGGCTCAACGCCGATCTCGGCTTCTCGATGGCCGACCGCGCCGAGAACCTGCGACGGCTCGCTCACATCGCCACGCTGATGGCCGATTCCGGGCTCACCGTGCTGGTGCCCGCGATCAGTCCGCTCGAGGAGCATCGCGACCTGGCCCGAAAGGTGCACTCGGACCAGGGCTTCGACTTCTACGAGGTGTTCATGGACACCCCGATCGAGGACTGCGAGGCGCGCGACCCGAAGGGGCTGTACAAGAAGGCGCGGACCGGTGAGATCACTCACTTCACGGGGATCGACAGCCCGTATCAGCGGCCGAAGAACCCGGATCTGCGACTGGTGCCCGGCCCGTCGCCCGACGAGTTGGCCGAGCAGGTCGTCGCCCTGCTGAAGGTGCAGCCGTGACGGACCACGACGTCGCCGCGCGGCTGGCCACCGAAGCGGGCGAACTGCTGCTGAAGGTGCGGGTGGAGTTCGCCGACGCCGAGTCGAAGGAACGCAAAGCGGCGGGGGACAAGCGGTCCCACGATTTCCTGATGGCGGCGCTGGCCAAGGAACGCCCCGGTGACGCGGTGCTCTCGGAAGAGGGTGCCGACGACAAGGTGCGCCTGACCTCGGACCGGGTGTGGATCATCGACCCGCTGGACGGTACCCGCGAGTTCTCCGAGCTCGGACGCGAGGACTGGGCCGTGCACGTCGCCCTCTGGGAACGCGGCGAACTCGTCGCCGGCGCCGTGGCGCTACCCGCGCAGGGCGTCACGCTGGCGACCCCAGACGTTCCCGCCCCCGCGGCCTCGCCGGTCCCGCCGCGGATCGTCGTGTCGCGCACCCGCCCGCCCGCCGTCGCGCTGGCGGTCCGTGACGCGCTGGGCGGAACCCTGGTCGAAATGGGTTCCGCGGGAGCCAAAGTCGCGTCGGTCGTGCAGGGCGTCACCGACGTGTACGTGCACTCCGGCGGTCAGTACGAGTGGGATTCCGCGGCACCCATCGCGGTGGCCCGCGCCGCCGGGCTGTACACCTCTCGGATTGACGGCTCGCCGCTGATCTACAACCAGGACGACGTGCTGCTGCCCGATCTGATCGTGTGCCGACCCGAACTCGCCGACGCGGTACTGGCCGTCACGACCGCCTAGCCAGCGGCACGTTCTCGTCGCCGATTCCGGGGCACGCTGTCACGATCTCGTGGAGCGCCTCGTTCATGCGCGTCGTCGCCGTGAAGTACTCCCTGCTGGGAGTCGTTGGATGGGCAGGACTCACGCGACCCCGGCTGAGCAGGTCGAAGGCGTCGGCGACGTCGTTCAGCCTCGCCCGGAGCTCAGCGGACGGCACCTGCGCTGCTCTCGCGCGGATGTCGTCGGCGGCCTTGGCCTCCCGCGCAGCGGCCGACGCGTAGTCGGGTTCCTGTTCCCCCGGCTCGCGGGGGTCGACATCGGGCGGAAGCGTCGACATGACAGCGGGCATGGTGTCGCCCCACGGTTGCAGCGCGCTCTCGGCTCGCCGGCAGTCAGGGCTCAGTTGATCGTCGGCATCTGCGCAGCCGACCAGAACACCCGCACACAACGCCGCAACGACGATCCCGCGCTTCTGCACGGTCTGAGCCTAAGGTCAGTCGGGCATACAGCCGGACACGAATTCGGCCTAGTCCATGCCGTTGGCGAGCGTGATCGACTCGCCGGAGCGGCACCGCACCTGATCGGACACCAGGTACAGCACGGCGTTCGCGACGTCCTGTGGATCGAGCAGGCCCGGCTGGTACCGGCCCTGTGCGAACACCTCTTCCGCGTTCTCGACGCTGCGCACGGTCTCGCAGAGCACCCTGTCGTCCAACAAACCCATTCGCTCGTACCCCAGGGTCGGACTCTCCCCGTTCGGACTCCGTCGTCGGACCGATCTCATCGGACTACCCTTCAACCATGACGAGACCGACGTTGCGTGACCTGGCCGGACTGCCGACCGTACCCCAGCCCCTCGCCGACTCGACGCTGGTGCTGATCGACTGCCAGAACACCTACACCCACGGCACGATGGAACTCGAGGGCGTACAGGCGGCGCTGGACGAAGCCGCCGTCCTGCTCGACCGGGCGCGCACCGCGGGCGCTCCGGTCATCCACATCCAGCACTCCGACGGACCGGGGTCGCTGTACGACATCGACGGCGAGACCGGGGCGATCGTCGCGCAGGTGGCGCCGCGCGACGGTGAGCCCGTCGTGATCAAGCAGTACCCGAACTCGTTCGTGCAGACCGACCTCGACGAGAAGCTGAAGGCGATCGGAGCGACGAATCTCGTGCTGGCCGGGTTCATGACGCACATGTGCGTCAACTCCACGGCGCGAGGCGCTTTCAACCTGGGTTACGCTCCGACGGTTGTCGCCGCGGCCGCCGCGACGCGGTCGTTGGCCGGGGTCGGCGGCGTCCCGGTGTCCGCGCAGGACCTGCACGCGGCCAGCCTGGCCGCGATCGCGGACCTGTTCGCCATCGTCGTCCCCGACGCCGCCGCAGTACCGGAGTAGCGCCCGTGGTGCCGCAGCCGTCGACGAAGGTGAGTCGGCTCGACGAGAAGCAGTCGACGTCGCGTAGCAACCTCGATGCCCTGCTGGACGCCACGCCGCTGGCGACGGTCGCGTTGGTCCGGGACGGGCACCCGGTCGTCTTCCCGACGGGATTCGCCCGCATCGGAAGCGAATTGGTGATCCACGGCTCCACCGGGTCACCGTGGATGCGCGCCCTGGCCGAAGGTGCCGACGCCGCGGTGTCGGTGACCGCACTCGACGGAGTGGTGGTGGCCCGCAGCGCGTTCGAGTCGTCGTTCCGGTACCGAAGTGCGGTCGTGTTCGGGGTGTTCGAGACGGTGCCCGCCGAGGAGAAGGTCGGCTATCTCAACGCGGTGACCGACAAGTTCATCCCCGGCCGGGTCGGCGAACTCCGCGCGAGCACACGCAAGGAACTCGCCGCGACGCTGACGTTGCGCATGGCGATCGGCGCGGACAACTGGTCGCTCAAGATCAGCGCGGGCTGGCCGGAGGATCCGGACGAGGACGTCGCCGGTGACGCGTGGGCGGGCGTCGTGCCGATGACGGTGACCTACGAAACACCGCAATCCGCACCGGATCTCAGGCCCGGTATCGCGATACCCGACTCCGTGCGCGCGTTGGCTGCCGGTCGCGGTCCCGACTAGGATTTTTTGTCGTACTGTGGTGCCAGTATGGGGTCATGTCCACGGCGGCAGCGTCTTACGGGCCCGACCTCAGTCGCGGCGAGCGCCTCGACGCGTTGTTCGCCGAACTCGCCGAGATCACCGGACAGCGCAACGCGCTGGACGGCCGCATCGTCGACATCGTCGCCGAGATCGACGGCGACGGCGTCTACGGACTCTGGGGCAACACCGGGTGCCGCTCCATCGCCGCACTGGTGGCCTGGAAGACCGGCTGCTCGCCGCGCAACGCCGAGACCGTCGTCGCCGTCGCCAAACGCGCCTCCGAGTTCCCGCAGTGCACCGACGCCCTGCGCGAGGGCCGGCTCTCACTCGATCAGGTCGGCGCGATCGCCGAGAACGCCGGCGACGGCTCCGACGCCCACTACGCCCACCTCGCCCGGAGTGCGACCGTCACTCAACTGCGCACGGCGATCAGCCTGGAATCCACACCCGACAAGCCGACGCCCAAGCCGGAACCGACACGGTCGGTCACCAAGTCCGAGCACGGGGATCACACCACCTGGAAGATCACCCTCCCCAAGCTGGACGCCGCCCGGTTCGACGCCGCCCTGGGCTCGCACCGCGACGCGCTGATCGCCGACTGGAAACGCGATCACGCCGACCGCGAAACCGGGCAGACCCCGCCGATGCCCACCACCGTCGATGCGTTCATGAGCCTGGTCGACGCCGGCTGGGACGCCGACGCCGCGGCCCGCCCGCACGGCCAGCGCACCACCGTGGTCGCGCACCTCGACGTCGACAAGCCCGCCGCATCGCTGCATCTGGGGCCGCTGCTGTCCGACGAGGAGCGCCGCTACCTGCTGTGCGACGCCACCTGTGAGGTGTGGTTCGAACGCCAGGGCCGGGTGATCGGGACCGGGCGGGCCACCCGCACCGTGAACCGGCGCCTGCGCCGGGCTCTGGAGCACCGCGACCGCGGCACCTGCGTGGTCCCCGGCTGTCACGCGACCCGCGGACTGCAGGCCCATCACATCGTGCACTGGGAGGACGGCGGCCCCACCGACCTGGACAATCTGGTGCTGGTCTGCCCGTACCACCACCGCCTGCATCACCGGGGTGTCATCACGATCGGCGGTGACGCCCGCCACCTCACCGTCACCGACCGTCGCGGCCGACCCATGACCAACGCCTCGCTGGCCCGACCACCCACGACACCCCCACCCGCGGTCGCCCCCTACAAGGGGCCGACCGGCGAACGCGCCCACTGGTGGTGGTACGACCCCTTCAAGCCGAACCCACCACCGACGACCAACTAGCTCAGTCGAATAGCGCTGTGCGCCGGTACAACTCGACCCGTCGGTCGCCGAAGACGTCGTTGTTCTCGTTGAACTTCTTGATCCGGGACTCGGCCAAGTCGATATCGGCGGTGACGTTGGTGGCCGTCCCGAACTCGGCGATGGCCAGCGGGTAGCCGTCGGCGTCGGTGATCACGCTGCCGCCGATCCACTCGACGCCGCGCTCGATGCCGGTGCGATCGCACACCGCGATGGGTAGCCGGTTCACGCCGGAGTTCGCGAGTACCCGAACCATTTCGGCGGGCCGCTCGCCGGCGGGCCGGGGGAGCAGCGGCCAGTTCACCGGTGCGCAGAGCAGGTCGGCGCCCGCCAGTGCGGTAGCGCGCACCCACTCCGGGAACTCGACGTCGTAACAGACCATCACGCCGATCCGGCCGTGCTCGGTGTCGACGATGAGTGGGAGGTCGTCCGCGCGGTCGAACACCGCGTTCTCGGTATCCCAGAGATGCGTCTTGCGGTACACCCCGCGCAGTCCGGTGCGGTCGACGACGGCCGCGCTGTTGTAGACGGCGTCGCCCGCGGCTTCGGGAAACCCGGCGACGATCGTCAAGTCGAACGCCTCGGCGAGGTTCGCCCACTCCGTGATGGCCGCACCGTCGCGCGGCTCGGCCAGTGACACCAGCTCGGCTCGGTCGGCGAACACGTACCCGGACGACGCCAGCTCGGGAAGGACCACGATCTGTGCGCCGTCGCGGACGGCTTGCTCGACCGCCTCTCGGGCGGTGGCGCGGTTTCCGGTGGTGTCGCCGATGCGCAGGGGGAGCTGGCAGCAGGTGACGCGGGTGGTCATGTGTCGATGTCTACCACCCGGGCGGGCAGGAGCGGAGCGACCGGGGAATCGGGCGGTTCCCCGGTTCGCGCCCCCGTCGATGGCAGAATCCGACCCATGCGGATGTCGGCCAAGGCGGAGTACGCCGTCCGGGCCATGATCCAGCTGGCCACGGTCTCAGACGGGGAGCTGGTCAAAACAGACGACCTCGCCAAGGCGCAGGGCATCCCATCGCAGTTCCTCGTCGACATCCTCTCCGATCTGCGCACCGACCGACTCGTGCGCAGCCACCGCGGCCGCGACGGCGGCTACGCGCTGGCCAGGCCGGCCGCCGAGATCAGCATCGCCGACGTACTGCGCTGTATCGACGGGCCGTTGGCCAGCGTGCGCGACATCGGCCTCGGCGATCTCCCGTACTCCGGTCCGACGGCCGCGCTCACCGACGTGTGGCGGGCACTGCGGGCGAGCATGCGCTCGGTGCTCGAGCAGACGAGCGTCGCCGACGTCGCCGTGGGCGAACTGCCCCCGCACGTGGCCGCACTCGCCAGCGACTACCTCGGCCAGGAGGAGTCGCGCGGGCACGGGTGACTCGTCAGCGGCGTCGTCTCGCCCGAGCGGCGATGCCGTCGATGAGCATCCGGAGTCCGCCGTCGAAGTCGTCCTCGACCGATGTCGTGACCGCCACCGCCGAGAGGGCCGTGATATGCGGGTGGTCATCTCCCGCGACCGCGCCGATGCGCGCGGCGGCATGCGCGGCGCCGTCCGCGTCCCGCATCAGCGGCCCGGCGAGTTCGGCCTGCGCCGCGCCGGTCACCAGGGCGAGCACCGCGTGGAAGGCCGATAGTCTATCGCGGTCGGAGAGGCCGGCCCGGTGCAGTGCGCCCACGAGCGCATCGGCGATCGCGAAACCCGTCGCCGACGTCATCCGCCTGGTCAGCACCAGGGGAACGGCGGCGGGATGCGCGCGGACGCCGCGCCACATCGCGGTGGCGACCGCGTGCACGTCCTGCCGCCAGTCGTCCGAGGGTTCGGGCACCTCGACATCGGCGACCACGGCCGCGACGACGAGTTCCTCCAGGCCCTCCTTGTCGGCGACGTAGTTGTACATCGTCATCGGTCCGGTGCCCAGCGCCGTGGCGAGTCCGCGCATGCTCAACGCCGCAGGGCCCGACGTATCCACGATTTCCAATGCCGCGGAGGCGATTTCGTCGATGGTGAAGCGCGCTCTCACAACTCTCCCTTGACAAGTACGGTGTACGTGTTTGTAGTCTAGGCCATACGTACACCGTACCTATGGAGGGCCATGATCAACCGGCCGGGCATCCCGACCCATCGCTGCGACTTCACCAGGGGTGGGGTGCGGTGCGCCGCCTGGCTCACCGTGCCGCGCGGCGGCGGCCCGCATCCGGCGATCGTGCTCGTGCACGGTCTCGGCGCGACGCGCGACATGATGCTGCCGCAGTACGAACAGCACTTCGCCGCCGCGGGTATCGCCACCCTGGCGTTCGACTACCGCCACACCGGGGCATCCGAAGGGCAACCACGCCAACGATTCTCGTTGCGAACCCAGCAGGCCGACATCGTCGCCGCACTGGAACACGTGGCGGCGCAGCCCGGCATCGACGCCGGCCGTCTCGGACTCTGGGGAACCAGCCTCGGCGGGCTCAACGTCGTCCGCGTCGCGGCCCGTCGTCCTCAGGTCGGCGCCGCCGTCGTGCAGTGCCCGATCGTGCACGGCCCCGGCGCGGCACGCAGCCTCGGCCTGACGGGCGCCCTGCGGCTGACTCCGGCCATCGCCGCCGACGCGGTCCGTGCCGTCACCAGGCGAGGCCGAACCTACGTCCCCATCGTCGGCCCGCCGGGTGGGCACGCGGTCGTCACCGCACCCGGTGCCGAGGCGGGCTGGAACTCGACGGTGCCCGCCGGTGCGACGTTCGACAACCGGATCGCGGCCGCCGACGCGATCACGATGATCACCGCGTCGGCGTTGCGGGACGCCCGCCGCGTGGCCGCGCCGCTGCTGGTGTGCGTGTGCGACCGCGAGAATCTGATGAATCCGAAATACGCTGCGCTCGTTGCCGAACGGGCCCCGCACGGCATCACCAAGCACTATCCCTCGGATCACTTCGACATCTACCACCCGCCGTTGGTCGCCGATGTGCTGGCAGACCAGACCGCCTTCCTGATGGAGCACCTCGATGTCGGTGGGTGATCTGCTGGCGATGAATGACGCGCGGTTCCTCGACGTCGCGCGGGGGCTGAGCGTCGGCGAGTGGGCCGCGCCGAGCCTGTGCGCCGAATGGTCGAACCGCGAGGTGCTCGCCCACCTCGTGCTGGGTCGCAGCTCCCGGCTGGCGGGGCTGATGGCCGAGATGCTCAGGACGCGAGGATCCTTCGACAGCGCGAACGCGCAGCTAGCGAGCGCCTTCGCCGCCAGCCGATCGGACGCCGAACTCGTCGACGGCTTCGCCCGGTACTCGGACGGGCCGCGCGGGATCGGCCGCTACTTCCCCCGCACGCTCCTGCTCGGCGACCACGTCACCCACGAGCTCGACATCTGCTTCGCACTGGACCTCGAGCCGACGGTCGCGCCTGCGGCATTGGTCGCGGTGCTGAATGCGCAGGTGCAGGTGCCCAATCCGTTCGTCCCGGCGTTCCGCAACAGTCGGGGCGTGCGCCTCGTCGCCACCGACGTCGGCTGGGTGCACGGCAGCGGTCCGGACGTCGTCGGCAGTTCCGCGGCGATCGTCTCCGTCCTCGGCGACCGGCCGAAGGCGTTGTCCCGGCTCACCGGCGAGGGCGTGGCCGTGCTGGCGGGGCGCGTCAGCCGCCCGAGCCGTACGGCCGGGTGATGGTCTCCAGATGGTTCGGACACGGCGATCAACGTCGTGGGCGTTGCGCTGCGCTCCTCCCGCGTGGTGCAGGATGAGCTCGTGGCTGACGTCGACGTCGTGACGGGCGCTCGGGTGCGGCTGCGAGCGCCCCGCGTCGACGACGCCGACACGCTGTACGCCGAACTGGCGTCCGACCCCGAGGTCACCAGATTCCTGTCGTGGCGACCGCATCGCGACGTCACCGAGACGCGGTCCGTCATCACCGACCTCTTCAACGCCGGCGAGGATCCCACGTGGCTCGTCGAACGCGCGGACGACGGCGCATTACTCGGCTTGTGCGGATGGACCCGCACCCGGCCGAACACCGTCGAACTCGGTTACTGCCTGTCCCGTCGATGGTGGGGCAACGGCTACATGGCCGAGGTCGCGGAACTGCTCTGCCGCACGGCGGAGCGCGATCCGACCGTGTACCGCATCTCCGCCTACTGCCACGTCCACAACTCCCGGTCGGCGGGTGTGCTGCGCCGCTGCGGCCTCGCCCTCGAGGGGCGGCTGGTGCGCTACGCGGTGTTCCCGAACGTCGGTCCGGACCCCCAGGACTGCCTTCTTTTCGCCAAGGCCGTGAAGTGACAGGAGACGCCCGTGAGTGACTTCCATCTGCAGGACCTGAACGCACCGATACTCGTCGCGCCGATGGCGGGCGGTCCGTCGACCCCGGAACTCGCCGCCGCGGGCTCGAACGCCGGGGCGCTCGGGTTCGTGGCGGGCGGCTACCTCAGCGCCGATGCGTTCGGCGAGAAGCTGACCGCCGCCCGAGCACTGACCACCGGCCCGCTGGGCGCCAACCTGTTCGTGCCGGGGCCGAGCGCGGCGATACCTCAGGCGATCGACGGCTACGCGCATGATCTCGCGGGCGAGGCCGAACACTACGACGTCCGGCTCGGCGAACCGCGCTTCGACGACGACGCGTGGGCGGGCAAGATCGAGGTGGTGCTGGACCTCCGGCCCGAGGTGGTGTCCTTCACGTTCGGGTTGCCGACGGTCGGCGAATGCGGGCGGCTGCGCGACGCGGGCATCCTCACCGTGGCCACGGTGACCTCGCTCGTTGAGGCGGAGCAGGCGGCGGCCTGCGGGGTCGACGCGCTGATCGCCCAGGGGCCCGGCGCGGGCGGCCATCGCGGCACGTTCGACCCGGTCGCCGATCCCGCGTCGCAACCGCTGGCGCAACTGCTGCACGCGGTCGCCATCGGCACCGGACTGCCGGTCGTCGCCGCGGGTGGGCTGATGACGGCCGCCGACGTCGCCGACGCGCGCGCCGGGGGCGCGGTGGCCGCCCAACTCGGCACGGCGTTCCTGCTCGCCGACGAAGCGGGTAGCAGTCCCGTGCACCGGGCGGCGCTGACCGATCCCGAGTTCACCGAAACCGTGGTGACGAAGGCGTTCTCGGGCCGATTCGCCCGCGGCCTGCGCAACCGCTTCATCGTCGAGCACGAGGACCAGGCGCCGTTCGGCTACCCGGAGGTGCACTACCTGACCAGCCCGCTGCGCAAGGCCTCCGTGGCGGCGGGCGATCCGCACGCCACCAACGTGTGGGCGGGCACCGGCTTCCGGAAGGCGCGGTCCGGTTCGACGGCGGAGATCATCGCGGCGCTCACGTGAATGTGTCTTTTCTATGAGGTTTTAGAATTACTTGAGCGCGCGAATTAGCGTGGATGGTGTCGAAGAAATTCGAAGGCAACCACCCACTAACAGGAGATTCGCGCATGATGAGATTCCTCGCCGCCGCGCTCACCGCGGGCGGCATGACCGCTGTCACGCTCGGACTGGCGGACATCGCCAGCGCCGCGCCGGCTGGCCCCTCGCAGGTCGAGCAGACCGTGAGAACCCTTGAGGCCAGCGGCTACAACGTGATTGTCAACCGGTCCGGCTCGGCCCCGCTGGAGACCTGCTCCGTCTCGGCCGTCCGGCAGGGCCAGGAGCACAGTACCGTCGATTCACGCGGCGGGAGCAGTCCGGCGACCACGGTGCTATCGAAAACCGTGTACCTCGACGTGTCCTGCTGATAAACCGGATAGAAGGAGTGCGACGCGAATTTCGCGTCGCACTCCTTTCGTGCATTTCGGGCGAATTGCTGAAAATGCTATTTCGCGTGAAGTGCGAATTCCGCCGAATGCCTCTCGGCCGGCACCGGCAGCGGCAGCGGCAGCGTCATCGTGAACGTCGTGACACCGGCGGCGGACGTGGCGGCGATCGAGCCACCGTGCGCCTCGACGATCGACGCCGCGATGGCCAAGCCCAGTCCCGAGTTACCCGACTGCCGCGACCGCGACTTGTCGGCCCGGACGAACCGCTCGAACAGATGGGGCAGCAGGTCGTTCGCGATTCCGGGGCCGTCATCGCTCACCGTCAGCACCACCGACGAGTCGTCCGCGGTGATCGTCGTCGTGACCGTCGTTCCCTCCGGGGTGTGCACCCTCGCGTTGGCCAACAGGTTCGCGATCGCCTGATGCAGCTTGGCTCGATCGCCGTGCACCCACACCGGTTCGTCGGGCACCCGCGTCACCCAGAAATGGGTGGTGGCTGAGACCGCAGCGTCGTTGACGGCGTTGACCACGAGTTCGGCGACGTCGAGATCCGAGGCCTCCATGTCCTGGCCCTCGTCGATCCGCGCGAGCAACAGGAGGTCGGACACCAGCGAGTTCATCCGGGCGGACTCCGCTTCGATACGGGCGAGCGAGTACTCGGTGGTGTGCGGCAGCACGTCGCTGTCCTGACGCGTCAACTCCGCGTAGCCCTGGATCGCGGCCAACGGCGTGCGCAGTTCATGGCTCGCGTCGGTGATGAACTGGCGCATCCGGCGATCGGAGGCGGCGACGTCGGACAGCGCCCGTTCGACATGGGCGAGAAGACGATTCAACGCGTCACCGACGAGACCGACCTCGGTTCGCGGGTCGGTGTCACCTGCGGCCACGCGGGGCGTGATGGCGTACTGGTCGCGGGTGAGCGGAAGCGTGGCGACCTCGGCGGCGGTCGCGGCCACCCGGCCCAGCGGCCGCAGGGCGATGCGCACGATCGCCAGCGTGCCCAGTGCGGTGACGATGAGCGCCAGCACCGTGATCACGGCGATGGCCGTGGTGACACGCGTCGTGGCCTCGCTCGTCGGCCGCAGCGACATCGCCGTCACCAGCACCTCACCGGGCGCGCCCGGCCGGGTGGTCACCAGGTAGAGGCCGAGGTCTTCGAGCCAGTCGTCCTCGGCCTCGGCGAAGACCGTGGCGTGGCGCACCAGATCGTCGAGTGCATCCGCGGGTGGCTGCACCGTCTCGTCGCCGCCGAACATCGCGGCGTCGACGACCCTGCCGTCCACGATGCGGACCACGATGTTGCCGGGGGCCTGACCGATCAACTGGCTGAGGGGTTTGAACGCGGTCGGTGCGGGCATCTCGCCGGACGGTAACGGCGTCGCTCGGTACTTCGCGACTCCATTGGTGAATCCGTCTGCGGCCGTGTCCAATTGCGTGGACACCACGTCGTTGATGGACGATCGCAACACCATCACCGACACGGTGCCGACGATGGCGAGCACCGCCATCACCACCGCGGACACCCCGACGACCAACTGCGTGCGCAGCGGCCAGTCGCGCGCCCTCATGGCGCTCATTCGGCGGGCCGGAGCAGATAACCGACGCCGCGCACCGTGTGGATCATCGGCGGGTTGCCCGCGTCGATCTTCTTGCGCAGGTACGACACGTAGAGGTCGACGATGCTCGACTTGCCGCCGAAGTCGTAGTTCCAGACGCGATCCAGGATCTCCTGGCGCCCGACGGCGCGCTTGGCGTGCCGCATGAGGTAGCGCAGGAGCTCGAATTCGGTTGAGCTCAGGGCGATCTCCTCGCCCGCCCTGGTGACGGTCCGGCTCGCGGAGACCAGTTCCAGGTCACCAACCCTCAGCGTCTCCTCGGAGGCGGGCGTCAGGTACGCGGAGCGCCGCAGCAGACCCCGCAGCCGGGCGACCAGTTCCTCGAGGCTGAACGGCTTGGTCATGTAGTCGTCGCCGCCCGACGTCAGCCCGACGACGCGGTCGTGCACCGAGTCGCGCGCTGTCAGGAACAGAATCGGCGTGTAGCCCTCGTCGGCGCGCAGTCGCTCGAGCACCCCATACCCGTCCATGTCGGGCAGCATGATGTCGAGCACCACGACGTCCGGGGGGTTCGCCCGGTACTTCTCGATGGCCTCGGCCGCGTCGTGAGCGACGTCGATGTCCCAGCCCTCGTACTGCAGCGCCATCCGGACCAGGTTGGTGAGGGCGCGCTCGTCGTCGACCAGCAGCGCCCGGATGGGCGAGCCGTCGGCCCGGTACATTCGCGGCAGTTTGCCGAGCACCGCGCGGCGGGGTGCGGAGTCGCCGACCTGCAATGTCGTCATCCCCACATTCTGCCGGGTCGGCCGCCGGCACTCGGCGTACTCATAGCCGGCTCACATGTACCGGGCTCAGGGATGCCTGCGATGGTCGCCGCCGGTGAGCGGCGACACGGTGACGGACCCGTCGTCGGAGCGTGCGGTCACCTCGGCGACGGCCCGCTTCGGATCGGTCGTCTGAGGCACCGTCACCGTCGACTCGGACGCCGAGTCGGTGCGCACCAGATACGGCCCGCTGGCGGGCAACTCGAGCGCGACGTCGCCGTTGTTGGTGGTCGCCTCGATGGTCCGCGGTGCGGCGTCGGCGAAGTCGACCACCATGTCACCGTCGACGGTCTCGGCGGTGAACGACTCGGTCACCGAGATCGGCTCGCGGGTCACGACGCTGCCGTTCTCGTTGTGCACTTCGATGCGCCGCGCGTCCCCGCTGAGGATGACCGCGCCGTCGGTGCCGTGGGCGATCAACTCGTCGACGTCAGCCTGCGCGAGCAGCACGCCGGCGTCCTGCCGGACGGTGATGGAGATGTCCCTGGCCAGCGCGGGCGGCAGCGTCACCGTGATCTGCCCGGTGCGCGACCACCGCATGAACCCGGCGGTCTCACCGCTGACCGTGACGGTGGCCGTGCGGCCGTTCTGCGCGATGGCCAGCGCCTGCTCGCCCGAGCGCACCGAGTTGACCATCCGCATCGAGACCCTGGGCTCGGTCGCGTCGCGGTCGGTGGTGAGCGTGACGGCGGCGGGCACCTCGGCGGTGTCGATGACCAGTGCGCGGAGGTCGGCGGGCAGCGACTGCTCGTCGGCGATGACGCGGAACCTGCTGAGGCCGACAGCCGAGAGGCTCAGCGCGATCACGGATCCCCCGACCAGCACGACGGCCGCGATCACGACCAGCGCGCGCAGGGCGCTGCGGCCGCCCGGTGTCAGTGCCGGTGGCCCCGGCTCGGTGGGCGGTGCGGGTGGCGGCGGGGTGAGGGTGGTCATGAGTGGTCCTCTCGAGGATTCGATCGAGTTCGGTTCGGCTGGTTCAGGATTCGAGATAGCGCAGCACCGCGAGAACGCGGCGGTTCTCGCTCTCGTCGGGCGCTAGATCCAACTTCGCGAAGATCGAGGCGATGTGCTTCTCCGCGGAGCCGACCGACATGTGCAGCGCCGCGGCGATGGCGGAGTTCGCCTTGCCCTCCGCCATCAGCTGCAGCACCTCCCGCTCGCGCGGCGTGAGCTGCTCGAGCACGGACCTGCGCCGCGAGCGGACGAGGATCTGCGATACGACCTCGGGGTCGAGGACCGTGCCGCCACCACCCACCACATCCACCGCGTCGAGGAAGGCGGGCACGTCGGCGACGCGATCCTTCAGCAGGTAGCCGAAACCCCTGGTGTCCGAGGCGATCAGGTCGGCCGCGTAGCGCTCCTCGACGTAGTGCGACAGCACCAGCACGGGCGACTCGGGATTCTGGCTGCGCAGCAGTGCCGCAGCGCGGATCCCCTCGTCGGTGAACGTCGGGGGCATCCGCACGTCGAGGATCGCCAGATCGGGCCGGAGTTCGTTGACGAGGCGCAGCAGGTCGGTCGCGTCGGACACGCCCGCCACCACGTCGTGACCCGAGTCGGTGAGGATCCGCTCGATACCCGCCCGCAGCAGCGCCGAGTCCTCGGCGATCACGATGCGCATGGCAGCACCGCCGTCACGATCGTCGGGCCGGTGGTGGGACTGGACACGGTGAACGTGCCACGGGCCGACCGCACCCGGTCCTCGAGGCCACGCAGTCCCGTGGCTTCGCTCGCCTCGGCATCGGTGATGACTGCGGCGCCGCCGACGCCGTCGTCGAACACCGAGACGTGCAGCGTCTCCGACGGCGGATCGAACCGAACGGTGACGACGGCCTGGGTGGCGTTCGCGTGTTTCGCGACGTTGGTCAGTGCTTCGGCGACCACGAAGTAGGCGACCGACTCGACCTCGTCCGGGAGCCGTTGCGGCAGCTGAACGTTGAGGGTGGTCGGCACTCCCGAGGTCTCGATGCGCTGCACCACCGAGGACAGCGCGGCGTCCAGCCCGCGATCGGACAGGATGGTGGGGGCGATACCCCGCACCACGTTTCGCAGCTCAAGCAGTGCGCTCTTGGCGTCGTCGTGCGCCTCGGCGATCAGCTTCTTCGCCTGTGGCAGATCGTTGTCCAGCTTCGTCTGCGCGAGCCCGATGGTCATCGCGAGGGACACCAGTCGCGGTTGCACGCTGTCGTGCAGGTCGCGCTCGATGCGGTGCCGCTCGGTCTGCGCCGACGAGACGGCGCCCTCCCGTGCGTCGCTCAGGGCGCTGACCTGATGCTGCAGTGCCGCGGTCGGCGACCCGGACAGCAGCCATCGGTCGATCGGGGCGTCGACGGCGGGGGCGAACACGATGATCGCGATCGCGGCGGCCACCGCGACGACGGCGAGGACGAACGCGAGGCCGGGGGAGATGAAGGACAGGCCGGCTTCGGCGTCGCTGTTGTCGAGCGCGATCGCGGCGGCCGGGCCGATGAACGCGAAGACGAGCAGGGCGAACGCGACGCCGGTGGCGAGCACGTCGTACGTCATCCGCAGGTAGTGGTGGGCGCAGGCCTTCCAGAAGCGCGCGCTGCTGACGTCGAGCCAGAGTTGGTGCGCCCATCGTTGGAAGCCCTGGTAGTGCGACAGCCTGCGCGGCGGGACCGCGATCCCGAAGCCGAACACCGCCTCGCTGCGCACCCGTTCGAGCCACTCGACGCCGCGCATCAGGTAGATGAAGACGACGCCCGCGAGCAGGAAGCCGATGACCGACGGGATCGACGAGATCGCGATGACGAGGATCGCCAGCGGAATCCAGAACCACACCACCGCGATCGCGGCGCCGGTGATCATCGACGCGCTCGGAACGAGGCCGATCGGACGGGAACGGGACGGGGCGTCGTCGGGTGCGTCCACTGGTGGGGCGACGACGACGTCAGGGGTAACGGCAACCATGGGTCTCAACCTAGGGACTCGTGACGGCCGCCGACACGACGTTTCCCCGCCGATCCTGCGGGGGATAACCCCCGCCCGATGAGTTCTCCCGCCACCGGCGGTCTGCCCGGTATCCGTTCACCACCAACGACAGGAACCGACATGACCGTCACCTCGCACACCGCAGGCACCGCCGTCGACGGAGCCACCAAGCGCACGCTCGCCAACAAGGTCGGCATCGCCATCAGCGTGTTGATCGGCGCCTTCCTGGCATTCGACGCGGTCGGCAAGTTCATGCTCCCCGAGGCCGTCGCCGACGGCACGGCGGCACTCGGCTTCCCGGTGCACCTGGCCCTGGTGATGGGCATCGTGCTGGCCGTCTGCGTCGTCGTCTACGCGGTGCCGCGCACCGCGGTCCTCGGCGCGCTGGGCCTGACCGCCTACCTCGGCGGCGCCGTCACAGCCAACATGCGCATCGAGGCGCCGCTGCTGACCCACACGCTGTTCGCCGTGTTCTTCGGTGTGCTGATGTGGGTCGGCCTGGTGCTGCGCCGCCCGGAACTGCTGAAGGTCGCGGGCTTGACCCGCTGATCTACCCGGGAGCGATCAGTTCCAGCGCGATGTTGTCCGGATCGCCGTGCCGCCCGCACTGGCGGCTGTCAAGATCGGCATCATGATCCGCAGATGTCTCGCCGTCGTCGGCGTTCTCGGCGTCCTCGTCGCGTGCGCACCGCTCGCGTCGGCGGAGCCGACTCTCGAACAGCGTCTCGATGCCGCCGTCACGGCGAAGCTCGCCGAGATGAGCGCGCCGGGGGTGATCGTCGGTATCTCGGTGCCCGGCGACATCGACTACGTGCGGGCGTTAGGTACCGCGGACACCGCGACCGGCGCGCCCATCTCGGTCGACGACCACATGCGCATCGGCAGCGTCACCAAGACCTTCACGGGGACCGCGGTTCTGCAGCTCGTCGACCAGGGCCGAATCAGCCTGTTGGACCCCATCTCCCGCTACGTCGACGGAGTCCCCGACGGCGACGCGATCACACTCGACATGCTCGGCAGGATGCGCAGCGGGCTGTTCGACTACACCAAGGACCAGGACGCGTTCCTCGGGCCGGCGTACACCGAGTCTCCGAAGGGCCCGGACGCATTCGCGTTCACCCCGCAGCGAATCCTCGACATCGCCTTCGCGCATCCACCGAACTTCGCGCCGGGCGTGGAGTACGAGTACTCCAACACCAACACGGTGCTGCTGGCCATGGTGGTCGAGCGGGTGTCCGGTACGGCGTTCGGCGACTACCTGGCGCAGTACGTGTTCGGCGCGGCGGGGCTGACCCGGACGAGCTACCCGTCCAACGGCGCGATGCCGGAACCGTTCGCCCACGGGTACACGCCGGCTCCAGACGGCCGCGTGCTCGACGCCACCTTCTGGAATCCGTCCTGGGGTGACGCGGCGGGCCGGATCGTTTCCACCTACGCCGACCAGCGCATCTGGGCGTCCGTGCTCGGCACCGGTGCCCTGCTGTCGCCGGCCACACAGGCCGCACGGCTGTCAAACATGTCGAGCGTCATCCCCGACGTCGGGTACGGGTTCGCGATCTTCAACGCGCACGGCTGGATCGGGCACAACGGCGACATTCCCGGCTACACGACGGTGACGGTGTACCTGCCCGAACGTGACGCGACGCTGGTCGTCATGGTGAACTCCGATGCCCCCGAACCGCATTCGGCGGGGCAGATCGCCACCGCGGTCACTCAGCTCGTCACCCCGGAGCACGTCTACCGGCTCGCCGGTGTTGCACCGACCGCGGGGAACTGAGCCACCCGGCGGCCCGGCCGTGCCAGAATCCCGAGAGCTATGCATACCGAACTTCTCTAGTGCGGCACGAAAGACGTCGCAGTTGATCATGTGTCTGCCGCTGATTCTTCGTAGATGCCGGGAACACGCTTAACAAAGTCCGTGCTAACGCAAAGCTTTGCTGCTAGTTTCGCGAATCAAGGTATTGCTCCGCAAAGTTCAAGGTCGGTCGAGCAACTAAGTGCCGGGGGGGTAAGTGTCGGTTCCGGAATGCGACGAAGACATCGTGGGAGGCGATCTGCGTCAAGGGGACGTCATCCGACCAGTCAACGCGACCAGTGACCACTGGGAGGGGCCGGCAATTGTCATTACCGCGGACTGTGATCTCGCCAACAACAAGCATGGCGGTCGAATCAGCTGCGTCCCGGTGCTACCGCTATCTGTGTACCTGCACCTCTTCTACCTGCCGCCTCGATTACAGCGGCTGCAGCTAGCGACGCGGTCGCGTGCGGGTGACTTGGTTCGTACTCACCAAAAGCAGCTGCCTGAATACGACGAGCCCATATCGGATGATCGAGTGATTTCATGGGTTGCCGAAACGTCAGCCCAGGCCGTTGCCACTACATTCTCGATGACAAAGGAAAATACCGCCGCCTTGGGTGCATATGCCTCGTCGTATTTTCGTTTGGAGAGATCGGTGCGGGAGAAGTTCATGGACGCTGCCGAAGCCCTAATTGAGTCGCAGGTACTTCTGGGTCATCATAAGTCTGAATCTAACTCACGAAGAGCTTTCGGGAAAGATTTACGGAGTTTTTTAGCAAGCCTTCCTGGCGACGCGATGTTTCTAAACTCACTAAGCACGGACCTTAACCAAGGATACGTTTGTTATCTTCGTGTACTACGCGAAGTTTCTATTCATGAAATTGCTACACGTGCAATTATGCGCCCATTTAACGTGAAGTTCGAAAGGGTATCGCGCCTACGGGCACCATATGTCTACGCTCTTTCGCAGCGTTTAGGGAATGTCTTCAGCGCGATCGGGTTGCCCGAAGAGTATGAGATAGGCAGACAGAAACATAGTGACGCTCTCGCCGAATTGATCTCCAGAGTGGAGGATTGATGCTTCTAGTCGCCACAGAGTCAGCTCTTAAAGAGATCGTCGCAAGTGGAGCGACGATCTCAGATATGGACGAAAAATCTGAACTTCACCCAGATCTAACGTGTCTTACCCATAACGAAGCCATCATAATATTGCATCGCGGTGATGATGAGACCTCTAAACGGATATTTTTCGCTGTTCCGCAAACACTCATAGAATTTGGCGGAAGGGTTGAGCCCGCTGAGGCGCTTGTGCTCGAGCGCTTACTTTCCTTTTTGGCAAGGCTAACCGCCAAGAAGATCGTGACGCCTCCAAGTTGGAACCAGGAAAACCACGGATCATATATCACGTTTTACGCCGCCAGTAGGGACAAAATATTCGGATCCCCACGCTGGCTTAGCGAGGTGAAAACGCAGAAAGATGTGTGCTTGTGGGAGCTATTCGATGCTGGTCAGCAAATTGATTTTAAGGGATACTCTCCACCAAATGATAAGTACGATCGTATTACGACCTCTTGGCATCGATTACTAGATCGAGCGCGATCGCAGTTTGGACCAGCGCAAAGCGCGGGACCTCAGGTCGAGGTCGAACTGAGTAAACCGCGATTCGCCGATGTAACGCAAGATCTAAAGTTCTCCGGCTGGATGAAGCGATTAACCCATGGGCAGCGAATCTTTGTGACTCAAAGTCCCCAACATTCGATCAAGCTCCGTGGGCCGGCAGGTAGCGGCAAAACGCTCACTCTCATACTCAAAGCGATGAACGAATTGCGGCGTTCACGCGAATCTGGCGACAGCATCCAGATTTTAGTGATCACACATACGTGGGCTTTGGCGGGTGAGATTGACGAAATGATAGCCCGACTCAGCGAGCAGGGCGAAGCAGAATCTATTACCGTGTTACCGCTGGTTGCAGTCGCCCAAGAGATTCTTCCACACGATTTGTGGGACGATAGTCTGGAAGTAGTAGGCGACGACTCATTAAGTGGTAAAGAGGCTCAGCTCGAAGTAATCGAAGAGATTCTTGACCGTTTTTGTCGAGGTGACTGGTTGACTTTCACGGAAACCGTTAGCGACGAGCTGAGAGCACGAATCGAATCAGCCGACATTTCGGAGCGCCGCGCGCTTGTATGGGATCTGATGATCGAGTTCAGCTGTGTGTTCGGGGCAGATGGGATTTTTCCGAACACATTGGATGCTGAGTCACGTTATCTGCGGCTTGCTCGTGTTCCGTGGATGATGCCACTTAGTGGGGATCAAGATAAGCGGCTAGTATTGTATCTGTATCGAAAATTCTTCAACGAGTTCGATGCGCAGGGTAAGGCCACGTCTGATCAGCTGGTGAATGAACTACTAAACTACTTTGAGTCGATGGTATGGAATCGTCGCCGGACGTTGCGTGGTTACGATGAGATATATGTTGACGAATTTCACCTTTTTAACGCGCAAGAGCGCCAGATGCTTAAGTATATGACCAGATCAACGATGGACCTGCCGCGGATATTTATGGCTCTGGACCCCCGGCAGTCTCCGTGGGAGTCCTATGTACGATCAGAGGAAACTACCCCCTCGTCAACTGTTAGGTCCGACGATCCATTGAATGATGTTTCGGCAGTAGATTTAATTGATGTTCATCGTTATACACCCCAAATTTTAAATCTTGTGAAGCACATCCATCTTGAATACCCTAACCTCGACCTTGGGGCAGATTGGCAAATGTCGTTTTCGGACATAACTTCTTCTGCTGAAGACGGTTCTGTTCCGCTGGTTGTTACTTGTGGCACTAGAGGGGCTGAAGGCAACGAGATCTATAGTCGTATCAGTGCATTGGGTCCCACGGTGCAAGCGGCAATTGCGATTGTCGACGAGAAGCAACTCGGTCAATACACCTTCATTGCGGAAGGCCTCTCACAGCGCGGCTTCAAGACTAAGGTTTTGACGAGTCGGGACGACGTAAATGCAGTGCAGTATCGCCGGCGTGGGGTAGTGCTGGCTCCTGCGGAGTACCTAGCGGGTCTGCAATTCGAAACGGTTTTCATCGGAGGGTTGCCCGAGTTCTCCGTCGGCGTCGTAAACCAAAGCTACCGTCGTCGGAGGGCCTTGTCGATGCTGTACGTTGCTGTAACTCGAGCATCGCGGACAATCGAACTTTTTGTGAATGATGACAACGGAGGAATGCCGCACCTGCTGCGGACAGCTCAAGATAGACAAATTGTGAGAGTCGTTGAGGGCCCCCGCGTGTAACCCTTCGAGTCTGATCCCGGTACACCCGGCGGCCCCGCCGTGCCAGAATCCCGAGGTGCGAATCGGGATGACGATGCCGGTGATGGAGCCCAACCTCGACGCGGCGACGCTCAAGGCGTGGGCCAGGGCCGTCGACGGCGGCCCCTTCTCATCGCTGTGCTGGGGCGAGCGGATGTGCTTCGACAACCCGCACTCGCTGACGCTGCTCGGTGCGCTGGCGGCGTGGACGGACCGGGTGCGCCTGGTGACGACGGTCATCGTGCCGCAGTTGCACGACCCGGTGATGCTCGCGAAGGCACTGGCCACCGGTGACGTGATCAGCGGAGGACGGCTCACCGTCGGTCTCGGCGTCGGCGGTAGGGACGAGGACTACCGCGCCGCTGGCGCGGACCCCGCGACCCAGACGATGCGCGGAATGGCGGAGCGGGTGGCGGTCATGAAGCGGGTGTGGGCGGGGGAGAAGGTCACCGATGCCGTGCTTCCGGTCGGACCGCCGCCGGTTCAGCACGGCGGTCCGCAACTCCTGGTGGGCACCATCGGTCCGAAGACGGTGCGCAGCGCAGCGGCCTGGGCCGAGGGGCTCGCGGGGACGACGCTGGACCTCGACGCCGAACGGGAGAACGCGTTGTTCGACGTCGCGCGCACCGCCTGGGCCGAGGCGGGGAAGCCCAAGCCGCACCTCGCCACCTCGTTCTGGTTCGCCCTCGGTGACGGCGACGAGCCGCGCGATCAGGTGCACCGCCACCTGCGGCGCTACATGAACTGGATTCCGGCCGAGTACGTCGACGCGATGGCGCCGACGACCGGGTGGGCGGGCACCGACGATCAGCTGATCGACGTGCTGCGCCGGTTCGAGGCCATCGGCGCCGACGAGGTCCACCTGATCCCGACGAGTTCGAACATCGACCAGGTGCGGCACGTCGCCGATGTGATCACGGAGTTCGCTTGACGCCCAACGCAGCCCATTGACGGGATGTGAGCCCGCTGCGCAGCTGCTGAAGCACCCGGCGGGGCAGCATGAGCCGAGAGTACGTGTAGTACGGGCTGCGGCTGGAGTATGCGAACGTGACCGAGTACCGCTCGGCGGCGGTCGGCGCGAAGACGCGATGGAAGACCTGGCCGGTGTCGGCGTACACGGCGGTCAGCCGTCGCCCGGTGACGCTGTGCCAGTCCTCACGCGGCACGACCGTCGCCATGTCCACGTCCGAGACGGCATCGTGATGGTGCTTGGCAAGGCGGCGAACCCGTTCGGTGTTGGAACGCTCGACGTATCCGAACGGTCCGGCGTCCTCGTCGACGTCGCTGAGGTAGACGATCACCTTGAACATCCGGCGATCCTCGTGGTCGAGGTGCCAGCGGCGCACCGTCTCGTGCCGACCCCCGTCGGCGGGACTGACGAGCTCGCGCTTGACTTCGATGCCCAGGAACCGGGCCGGTAGTCCCAGGTGGCACTCCGCGACATCGAGCATGCCGGGCGTGAGACCGAACAGGAACAGGGTGGGGTCGACGGCGAGCTCGGCCGGACTGGCTTTGGCGCAGGGTTCGTTGGTGTGCCGGTGTCGGAGCATCTCGGTGAGGCGGTCGGCGGATGCGAGCACGTCGGTTGGCAGATCGATGTCCCGAACCGCGACGCCGAACTCCCGCATCTCGGCGACGATGCCTCGCTGAGCGGCGGCGAGCACGGGCGTTCGGTCGGCGTGCCGAGCCAGCCGGGTCGCGTATCGCCGGTCGCTCAGCGGGCCGATGACCGTCGACTGCGACAGCGAACGCCGGTAGAAGGCGGCGCGCCGGTGTATCGCGCCGGTGGCGCGGAGCATCAGGGCACCCGGCGTCGATGCCGACTCGTCGTCGACGCCGTGCATGCGCCGGTCACGCTGGCGCTCAGTTCGCAGAATTGACGCCACCGTGACCTCTCAGCTACGTAGATACCGTTTCATGACAACCATCGGCTGATGCCTTGCCAAAACATACCATCCGTACGCAATAGGTGGTAGTGAATGCAGTCGCGCAAACGGTTGCGGGCATGATCAAGATCAGTTCGAGCCCGCAGGTGGGATGCATCTTATGACGTTTGACGTGCTGTTTTGATGCTGAACCTCGGAGGTGGACCGCGGCAGGATCGTCACCTCACGGCAATGCAAACACGCGCTGTCGTCGATTCTCTGTTGCTAAGCTCACTAATTTGCTGACTCGTCGTGCCCGTGAGCGATTTGTCGCAAGCACGTAGATCTGGCGAAGAGTGAGCCGATTGCGCATGGCGCCGACGCGGTCCAGCGCCGGATGCGTTCGACTTCGATCCGGGCGCCGATCGACGGCGGTTTAGGCTGTCGCGCGTCCTCGCGCCGCGTCCAGTTCGCGAAGCAGCGCGTCGACCTCGGAGCGCTTCTCGGCGGGCACGATCAGTGAGTAGAACGAGCCGACGCCGATGGTCAGTTGGAGCAGGTGCTCCTTCTCGCCGCCGAAGAGCTTCTTGCGGCGCGTCAGTTCCTTGATGTCGGTGCCGGAGTACTTGTCCGCGGGATTGCGGCCGATCGAGTTGTTCGCCCTGAGCTTCTCGACCCACACCCCGTCGATCACGATGCTTTCGCCGTTGATTCCGTCGATGCGAAACATGAGTGGGATCGTAGCGTCGGGGCGCGCTCCTATGAGTCGTCTATGAATGCGGTGACGCGCGACCGTGTGCTGGCGACCATGGTGTCCATGTCCACGCAGACCGCACCGCGCACGCTCGACACCCGCCTCACGTCGCAGTCCGCCATCGCTCTCGGCGTGTTCCGAATCGCCGTCGCCCTGCTGTTCATGGTGCACGGCACCGCGAAGCTGTTCGGCTGGCCGACGGGGTCCGCCGCCGCGCTCGGCGCCTGGCCGATGTGGTGGGCGGGCGTCCTCGAGCTCGTGCTGGGGCTGGTGATCGCGATCGGTCTGTTCGCGCGGCAGGTCGCGTTCATCGCGTCCGGAATGATGGCGGTTGCCTACTTCTGGCGCCACTTCCCGGAGAGCTTCTGGCCGAGTGTCAACGGCGGCGAGGCCGCCGTGCTCTTCTGCTTCGTGTTCCTGTTGCTGGTCTTCACCGGTCCCGGCGCGCTCACCGTGTCACGTCGCTAGTCGCTATTTGATGGTGTAGCCGCCGTCGATCAACAGGTCGGCCCCGGTGATCATGCCCGCCGCGTCGGAGGCGAGAAACACTGCGGCGGCGGCGATTTCGTCGGGGTAGGCGAACCGTCCCATGGGGATGAGCTCCTTGAGAGCATCGCCGCGCGGCCCGCTCCACGCCGACTTGCCGAGTTCGGTGAGCACCACGGTCGGCGAAATGGTGTTCACCCGGACGCCGCGGCCGCCCCACTCGGCGGCGAGCACCTTCGACACGCCGACGACGCCGAACTTCGATGCGCAGTAGGCCACATGTTGATCCAGTGCCACCGTCGCCGCCTGCGATGCCATGTTGACGACCGCACCGGCGCCCGCGGCGAGCATGTGCTTGCCGACGGCCTGGCAGACGAGGAACGTGCCCTTCAAGTTGATGTCGATCGTTCTGTCCCACATGTCGAGTGACAGGTCCTCGGCGGGTGCCAACAGGGCCACTCCCGCGCTGTTGACCAGGATGTCGATGCGTCCGAACGTCGCCACGACGCCGTCGACCGCGGCGGTCACGGACGTCGGATCCGATACGTCGCAACGGAATCCGCGTGATCCGTGACCGACGGCTGCCGCGTGTTCTGACGCCGCGTCCTCGTTGAGGTCGACGACGGCGGCCGTCGCGCCCTTGGCGACGAGGGCGGACACGATCGCCGCGCCGATTCCCGATGCGCCGCCGGTCACCAGTGCGACCTTGTCGGTCAGCGGGAAGTCGAGATCCACACGGGGTTCCGTCATGTCGGCTGTTTCCTCTCGGTTGGCGGTCATTCGAGTACGGCGGCCGCGATCTCGGTGTCGGTCACCAGGGCCGAGACCAGCCCGGACAGCAGCACGGCCCTGGTCGCCTCGATCTTCGCGGTGCCCGCGGAGATGGCGACGACGGTGGGGATCGCGCGCAGGCCCTCTTCGGTGATGCCCATGCGGCGTTCGTCGAGTCCGGCCACCCGCTGGCCCTTCGCGTCCAGCAGCAGGCCGCAGGTTTCGGCGCGGACCCCCTCGTCGTACAGTGCGCTCGCCTCGTCCTCCGACACCGACGTGTACACCTGGGACGCATCGGGATTCCAGCCGCCGACCGACACCAGCGCACACGTCACCCGGCCGTGGTTGGCGAAGGCGTCCTCGATCTGCGGGGTGCTCGCCAGGCTCGCCGCGGTGCGCGCGTCGGCGACGACGTAGGGCGCGTACAGCGGCCACGACCGGCCGCCGGTCACTTCGCTGATGCGCCGCGTCAGGTCGGCGCCATTGGATGTGAGCCCGCCGGCGAGTCCGGTGAGCTGGACGACGTCGCACTGCGGAAGTGCGCTGAGGTACGGCGCGATGCGCGTCATCGTGCGACCGCAGTCGACACCGATCACGTCACCGTCGCGCAGGATCGACTGCAGGAGTTCGGCCATGGCCTTGGCGACGGCCTCCACCCGGTCGTCGGTGTTCTTGGACTCGGCGGAGACGGCGTAGGCGTGCTGTAGCGCGTACTTACGCTGCAGTTCGGTCGACAGCGCGACGTCGATCGAACCGGGATCGTGGATCGTGATCTCGACCATGCCGGACTCGAGCGCCTCCTCGAGCATGCGGGCCACCTTGAAACGCGACAGTCCGAACTCCTCGGCGATCTCGACCCTGGTGCGTCCCTCCAGGTAGTAGCGCCGTGCGATCACCGCACGCTGGAACAGCTCATCGGCTCCCACGACGCCCCTTTCTCCGGCTCCACCGATCATCGCTCATATGAGCGCGACGGCTTGACATATGAGCGAAGCGTAGACGATGATCCACATCACAATCAATCACATGAGCAGTGTGTATCTCAGATGAGCGCGGGAACTCCGACAGCGTAGGAGGCGGCCGGTGAACGGACAGGACGACGAGTTGGCGGTACTCGCCGGCTCCGTGCTGTCTCGGGAATCGGCGGCCGTCGCGGCGCTGGTCGGAGCCGTGGAAGCGGGTGTCGTCGCGCTCGCACATCGGGTCCTCGGCATCGCGGGCAAGGTCGTCACGACGGGGTCGGGCACTTCGGGCGTCATGGCCGAGCGGCTGGCCCACCTGCTGTCCGTGTGCGGGACGCCCGCGGTGTACCTCCCCGCGATGGACGCGCTGCACGGCGGGATGGGTGCGATCACCGCGTCCGATCTGGTCCTCGCGATCAGCAAGACGGGACGGTCCACCGAACTCGCCGACCTCGTCCGACGCCTCGTCGAACGGGGGGTCGACGTCGTCGCGGTGACCGAGAACGCCGATTCGCCGCTGACCGGTGCGGCGAGCACCGTCGCGCTGCTCCCGCCGACCGCACCGGATGCCGACCCCGGCGACATGATCGCGCTCGCGAGCACGCTTGCCGTCGGAGCGTGGGGCGACGCCCTCGCCGTCGTCGCGATGGCGCTGCGCGGACACACCCTGCGCGACGTCGTCGACAGCCACCCGGCCGGTGGAGTCGGGCACCGCGGCCACCCGGCGGGCGACGCGACGGCGCCGGTGGTGAGCGTATGAGCGTGAATCCCGTTGTCCTGGGCGTCGATTCCTCCACCCAGTCGTGCAAGGTCGAGGTCCGCGAACTGGCATCCGGGCGCCTGCTCGCCCGCGGGTCCGCGCCCCACCCTCCCGCATTCCCGCCGAACAGCGAACAGCACCCGCGGGCGTGGATCACGGCTTTCGTCGACGCCGCCCGCGACGCGCTTCGCCGCTGCGCCGATCCGGTACAGGTGCGCGCGCTGGCGGTGGCGGCCCAGTGCCACGGCCTGGTGCTGCTCGGAAACGACGGACAGCCGTTGCGACCCGCCAAGCTCTGGAACGACACCACCGGAGCACCGAACCTCGCCCGACTCACGGCCACGATCGGTGCCGACGCCTGGCTGCGCCGTATCGGGTCCACGCCGACGGCTGCGTTCACCATCGCGAAGGTGGCCTGGATCGCCGAGCACGAACCCGCGACCCTCGACCGCGCGGCGACGATGCTGCTGCCGCACGACTACCTGACCTTCTGGCTGACCGGTGCCGCCGTCACCGACCGCTCCGACGCGTCCGGCACCGGATACTTCGATTCCGTTCCGGGGGAGTGGCTTCCGGAGTACCTGACCCTCGCCGGTGGCGACCGGGACTGGGTCGCCATGCTGCCCGAGGTGCTCGGCCCGTGCCAGGTGGCGGGCCGGGTGCGTCCGGTGGCGCTCGCCGACCTCGGGCTGGACGGTTCCGACATCCTCGTCGCCGCGGGTGGGGGTGACCAGCACGCCGCGTATCTCGGACTGGGCCTCACGGACGGCGACCAGTACATCGGCATCGGCACCTCCGGAGTGATCGCCACGTCGTCTCGTGCCCCCGTCTACGACGGCAGCGGAATGATCGACGGTGTCTGCGATCTCACGGGCGGGTACCTCCCGTTGGTCAGCACGCTCAACGCCGCGCGCGTCGGTGACGTCGCCGCACGACTGCTGGGCACCGACCACACCGGACTCGCCGACCTCGCGCTCGCCGCGGGTGACGCGAGAGGCCCGGTCCTGGTGCCGTTCCTCGACGGTGAACGCAAACCCGACCGTCCCGATGCGCGCGGTGCACTCGCCGACGTGACCTCCCACACCACCCGCGAAGAGGTGGCCCGCGCCTTCGTCGAGGGGCCGCTGCTGTCGTTGATGAGCGGCCGGGATCAGCTGTCCCGCTGCGGGATCACCCTCGACGGCGTAACGGCCGTCGTGGGCGGGGGCGCGCGTTCGCCCGCCACCCTGCAACTGCTCGCGGACCTGCTGGACGACGAGGTGCTGGTGTTCGACGCCGATGAGGCGACCGCTCGCGGGGCCTGCATCCAGGCGGCTGCCGTCGCCGCAAGGACCGATGTCGCCGGCTTGGTCGATCTCGCGAAGTCGTGGCAACCCGCTGTGCGGCAGAGGGTTTCGCCCCGCGCACGCACGCGCGATGTGACGGCGCTGCGCAACCGGTGGGCCGAACTGGCCGCATCGCCCATCCTCGACTCGGGGGTGTCCGCATGAGCGACGCCTGTGAGCGAATCGACGGCCACGGCGCGACGCGCATCGCCGAATGGCGGGACCGGTTCCCCGGCCGCGTGGCGGGATCGGTGTACGCGGCGGCACCCGCGGAACGGGTGCGCACAGCGCGGGAGCTCGCCGACGCCGGTCTGGACGTACACGTCGACCTGATGGCGAGCGATGAAGGCCATCCCGCAGGGGTCGGTCTCGGCGAACTCCGCGAGATCGCCGCGACCGTCCAGCGCTCGCGTATCGGCGTCCACCTCATCGGGTCGCCTGCATTCGTGGACACCGCTCTGCCCGAGGTGCTCTCGACTAGGCCCGGCAGGGTGTTCCTGCCGTGGCACGCCTTCACCGCGGAGCGCGCCGCGACCGTGCGGGGAGTCGGCAGCGCCGCGTGGATCGCGATGTGGGACGAGTGGGACGGCATCGGCTCGACCGCGTGGCCCGCTCAGCCGGACGGCGCGCTGGTGATGCTCATCGAACCAGGCACGTCCGGCACCTGCAGGCCGAGCCAGCTCGCCGTCGTGTCCGCCTGCGCGTCCGACATGCCCGTGCACGTCGACGGCGGCGTCACCGAAGACGTTGCGCCGCTCTGTCTCGCGGCGGGCGCCCAGTCCATGGTCGTCGGGCGCGCGCTGCTGACGCCGCGTCCCGTGAACAGCACAGCAAGGAGTACGACATGACCACTTCGGTCGAACCGACCCCCGCCACCATGCGAGCCAGCGTCATGACGGGCGTGCGCACGCTGGAGATCGAGGACCGGCCGGTGCCGGCGCCCGGTCCACACCAGGTGCTCGTCGAAGTGGCCGCCGTCGGGGTCTGCGGCTCCGACGTGCACTACTACCGACACGGCAGGATCGGCGACTTCGTCGTCGACGCGCCGATGATCCTCGGCCACGAACTGTCGGGCCGGATCGCGGCCGTCGGAGACGGCGTGGATGCCGGCCGAATCGGGCAGCGCGTCGCGGTCGAGCCTCAGCACCCGTGCCGACGCTGCAAGCAGTGCACAGCCGGCCGCTACAACCTCTGCCCGGACATGGAGTTCTACGCCACGCCGCCGATCGACGGCGCCTTCTGCCGGTACGTGCTGACCGACGACGACATGGCCCACCCGGTGCCCGACTCGATGTCGGACGACGCCGCAGCACTTCTCGAACCGCTGTCGGTGGCGATCGCCACGATGCGCAAGGCGCACGTGGTGCCCGGAACGTCGATCCTCATCGCGGGCGCCGGACCGATCGGCGTCATCTGCGCCCAGGCGGCGCGCGCGTTCGGTGCGTCGCGCATCGTCGTCACCGATCTCCTCGCATCGCGTCGCGAGAAGGCGCTGCAGTTCGGCGCCACCGAGGTACTCGACCCCGCCGCCGTCGACGTGACCGCCATCGAACCCGTCGACGCGTTCGTCGACGCGACCGGCGTGCCCGTCGCCGTCGTCAGCGGCATCAAGGCCGTCGGACCGGCAGGCCACGTCGTGCTGGTCGGCATGGGCGCCGACGAATACGCACTGCCCGTGAGCCATATCGCGAACAACGAGATCACCGTCACCGGGGTGTTCCGCTACACCGACACCTGGCCGGCCGCGATCCATCTGGTGGCGAGCGGCGCCGTCGACCTCGACGGCATGGTGACCGGCCGCTACGACCTCGAGCACGTGGGCGAAGCTCTCGACAGCGACACCGACCCCGAGAGCCTCAAGTCGATCGTGGTGCCGTCGTGACCGGGGCGTTGTTGCGCTGCAGCGACATTCACAAGAGCTTCGGTGGCGTGCCGGTACTCAAGGGCATCACGCTGGACCTGCAGCCGGGCACTGTGACCGCCCTCGCCGGCGAGAACGGTGCGGGCAAGTCGACCTTGATGAAGATCATCAGCGGGCAGTACACCGCCGACTCAGGTGAGGTGGCCGTCGGCGATACCACCCTGACGTCGGGCAACACCAAGGACGCGGTCAAGCACGGCGTGGCGATCGTGCCCCAGGAACTGGCGTCGATCGAGGACATGACGGTCTACGAGAACCTCTTCGTAGGAAGGGAACTCAAGGTCGGTCCGTTCCTTAACCGGCGCGCGATGATCGACGAGGCGCGTGACGCGCTGGCCGTGTTCGGCGTCGACATCAACCCGTCAGCGCGGATGGGCACGCTGCCGGTCGGTCTGCGCCAGATCGTCGAGATCGTCAAGGCCGCTCGCACCGGTGCGCAGGTGGTGATGCTCGACGAGCCCACATCGGCGATCTCCGAGCGTGAGGTCGAGGGGCTCTACAAGATCGTGCGGCAGCTGCGCGAGCACGGCGTCGCGATGGTGTACACCACCCACAAGATGGCCGAGATCCGTGCCATCGCCGATCGCGTCGTGGTGTTGCGCGACGGCGGGCTGATCCTCGACAAGGGCATCGGCGACGTCTCCGACGACGACATCGTGACGGCCATGATCGGCCGCGAACTCGACACGTTGTTCCCCGATCGCCCGGAGCCCACCACGGAAACGGTGTTGGAGGTCAAGGACCTTCACGTCGACGGTGCAACCGAGCCGGTGTCCTTCACCGTCAGGTCCGGCGAGATCGTCGGGCTGGCAGGTCTCGTCGGCGCGGGACGAACCGAACTGCTCGAGGCGATCTTCGGTGCCCGGCACTCGGGTTCCGGTGAGATCGTGGTGCGCGGCAAGCACGTCAAGCGCAATCAGCCGGCCGCCGCGATCACCGCGGGGATGGCCATGGTGCCCGAGGATCGCAAGCTGTCCGGCGTCGTGCTCTCGATGAGCGTGCTCGACAACGGCACCTTGCCGCGGCTGTCGGCGTTCTCCGTCGCCGGGTGGCTGCGCGGTAAGGCGCGCACCAAGGCCGTGTCCGACGTGATGGCATCGGTCCGGTTGCGCAGCAACGGGATGAGCCAGGAGGTCGGCACTCTGTCCGGCGGCAACCAGCAGAAGGTCGTGCTCGCCCGCTGGCTGACCGGCGACGTCAACGTGCTGCTGCTCGACGAGCCCACCCGCGGTGTCGACGTCGGCGCGCGCAGTGAGATCTACCGCATCGTCACTGAGTTCGCCGCCCAGGGCATGGCCGTGGTGATGGCGTCCTCGGACATGCCCGAGATCGTCGGGCTCTCGCACCGCGCGTTCGTCATGCGCGACGGCGCTTTCGTCGGCGAACTCGACCGAGACGCGCTCGACCATCCGGAGGTCCAGGAGTCGGTGTTCCGGCTGGCGACCGCCCTCGAAGCCAAACCCACGTCCCCGAATCAGGAGAAGGCATCATGACCACACCCGTCGACGCGCAGCCGCCCGGTCCGTCGGCCGCGCCGATCGTGGCGTCACCCACCACCGGCGAGCCGGTGAAACTGTTCTCCCGGCAATGGATCTCGGACACCCTGCTGCGCTACTCGATGGTCATCATCGTGCTGATGGTGATCGCCTACTTCAGCTACCGGAGCGCGCGGTTCGCCACCCCCGACAACCTCATCACCATCCTGGTGGCGGCGGCGCCGTTCGCACTCATCGCGCTCGGGCAGACGCTGGTGATCCTCACCGGCGGCATCGACCTCTCGGTCGGCAGCGTGATCGCCGTGTCGGCGATGGCCGGTGCGGCAACGGCCAAGGCCAACCCCGGCCAGGTCTGGATGACGGTGACCGTGGCGATGGCGGTCGGCCTCGCGTTCGGTTGCATCAACGGGGTCCTGGTGTCGCGCATCAACGTTCCGCCGTTCATCGCGACGCTGGGTACTTTGACTGCCGGATCCGGCGTGGCGTACGTGATCGGCGGTGGCGCGCCGATCAACGGCCTGCCCGCCGAGTTCGGTTCGATCGCCAACACCAAGATCCTCGGCCTGCAGATCCCCGTGCTGTTGATGATCATCGGCATCGTCGCACTGGCGGTCATCATGAAGCGCACCTCCTACGGCATGCGCGTGTACGCCGTGGGCGGCAACCGCAACGCCGCCGAGATCGCCGGTATCAACGCCAAGAACGTGTTGTTCAGCGTGTACGCGTTCTCCGGCCTGCTGGCCGGCCTGTCGGGTGTAATGCTGGCATCGCGCGTCATCTCCGGTCCGCCGAACCTCGGGCAGGGCTACGAACTCGACGCCATCGCCGCGGTCGTGATCGGCGGGGCGAGCCTGATGGGCGGCCGCGGCAGCATCTGGGGCACGGTGCTCGGCCTGTTCATGATCATGACGCTGAACAACGGCCTCGACATCCTGGTCGTGCCCGCGTACTGGCAGGACGTCATCAAGGGCGTGCTGATCGTCGCCGCGGTCGCGGTCGACGTGTGGTCCTCCAGGAGGCGTACTTGACGCCAATCGGATAGCCCAGCGCTGCAGAACATTCAGTGTCAATCGAAAGAGAAAGAGAACCCATGAGATCCATTGCGAAGATCGCAGCCATCGCCTCGGTCGGCGCGCTGGCCCTGACCGCCTGCGGCGCGGGCGACACCACGGCCAACTCCGACACCAAGCGCATCGGCGTCTCGGTGTACGACATGAGCTCGTTCATCACCGCGGGTAAAGAGGGCATGGAGGCCTACGCCAAGGCGAACAACATCGAATTGGTCTGGAACTCCGCCAATCTCGACGTGTCGACCCAGGCCAACCAGGTCGACTCCATGGTGAACCAGGGCGTCGACGCCATCATCGTCGTCCCCATCCAGGCCGATTCGCTCGGCCCGCAGGTCGCCACCGCCAAGTCCAAGGGCATCCCGCTGGTAGCCGTGAACGCTGCGCTGAACAATCCGGACGTCGCCGCGAGCGTGCAGCCCGACGACGTCGCCGCGGGTGCGCAGGAGATGCAGATGATGGCCGACCACCTCGGCGGCAAGGGCAACATCGTGGTGCTGCAGGGACCGCTCGGGCAGTCCGGCGAGATCGACCGCACGAAGGGCATCAAGCAGGTGCTCGCCAAGTACCCCGACATCAAGATCCTGGCGATGGACACCGCCAACTGGAAGCGCGACGAAGCCGTCAACAAGATGAAGAACTGGATCTCCGGCTTCGGTGACCAGATCAACGCGGTCGTCTCCGAGAACGACGACATGGGTCTCGGTGCGCTGCAGGCGCTGAAGGAGTCCGGCAAGACGGTGCCGATCGTCGGTATCGACGGGATCGAGGACGGTCTGAACGCCGTCAAGAGCGGTGAGTTCATCGGCACCTCGCTGCAGAACGGCACCGTCGAACTGTCGGCGGGCCTGGCTGTTGCCAACGCGTTGGCCAAGGGCGAGCAGGTCGACACCAAGCCGGTGTACGTGATGCCCGCTATCACCAAGGACAACGTCGACGTCGCGATCGAGCACGTCGTCACCGAGCGGCAGAAGTTCCTCGACGGGCTCAGCGAGCTGACGACCAAGAACCTCGAGACCGGCGACATCGCCTACGAGGGCATCCCCGGTCAGACGGCGCCGCAGTAGTTTCCTGCGCGAGCAGTCCGTTAGCGACTCGCAAGCTCGCCGCTAACGGCTCCAACAAAATCCCCTGAATTCTCGCGATTCAGGGGATTTTGCTGGAGCCGCCGGCCGGTCCGCTCGCGGACCGGCCGGCGGACTGCTCAGCGGGAGGCTGAGCCGGCTTGCTGGCCGTACCCGGAGAGTCGGCGGGCGACGTCGGCCAGTTCCTCGTCGTCCAGAACCCGCACGGGGGCCCCGCTCGCCATCGCGCGCAGCTGGACGTCGCAGATGTACTCGAGATAGGGCACCCGGTCGAGAACCTTCGGGAGTGCCTGCCCGGTGAGCACGGCGCCGTGGTTGCCCATCAGCGCCGCGGTGCGGTCCCGCAGGGCGGCGGTCACGTTGTCCGCCAACTGCCGTGTGCCGAAGCCTGCGTACGGCGCTACCCGAACGGTGCCACCGAATAGCGCCGTGTAGTAGTGCGATCCGGGCACCTCGTCGACGACGGTCGAGAGCGCGGTCGACGCGGGGGCGTGCGTGTGCACGACGGCCGTGTGCTCACTCGCCCCGTACACCGCGAGGTGCAGCGCGAGCTCGCTGGAGGGCTCCAGCGTGGCCTCGACAGCGTTTCCGTCGAGGTCGTGAATTCCGACGTCTCCCGCCGACATCGCCTCGTAGTCGACGCCACTCGGTGAGATCACGACGAGATCGTCGACCCGAATGGAGACGTTGCCCGCGGTGCCTACGACGAGACCCGACCTGCTGAGATGGCGGCACGCGTCGACGACCTGCTGCCGCTCGTCACCCAGCCTCATGGCTCGAGGATGTACTTGGAGCCGCGGCCCGCGGCCATGTCCTCGAGGCTCGCCACCAGGGCGTCCAGCGGTCGGCGCTCGGTCACCAGCATGGAGCCGTCGACCTTTCTGCTCGCCAGTAGTTCGACGGCGGTGCGGACGTAGTTCGGCGTGTGGTGGAAGACGCCCTTGAGCGTGTACTCCTCGTAGTGCATCGCGCTCGAGTCGACGGAGAACGGTGCGCCCTTGGGTGTTCCGCCGAACAGCACCGCCGTGGCACCGGGGCGCAACGTGCGGACGGTCTGCTCCCAGACCTGTGGCAGGCCGACGGCCTCGATTCCGACGTCGGCTCCGCGGGCGAACGGGGTGTGGTTCTTGATCAGTGCGACGCGATCCTCGAAGTCCGCGACATCGGACAGGTCGACGGTGTCGACCGCACCGGCCTTGATCGCCTCCTGCAGTCGCCACGGCGACTGGTCGACGGAGATGACGTTGGCGCCGCGCAGGGTGGCCAGCCGCACGAACATGAGACCGATCGGACCGGCTCCGTGCACGACGACGGTGTCGCCGAGTTCGATTCCGGTTTCCGCCATGCCGTGCACGACGGTGGCCAGTGGCTCCAACGGGGCGGCATCGGCGAAGTCGAGGTCGTCGGGCAGCTTGTATGTGTTGCGCGCGACGATCGCCGCCGGGATGACGACCTCCTCGGCGAACGCGCCGTTGAGGAATTCGAGGTTCTCGCAGAGGCTCTCGCGGTTGCGGATGCACGCCCAGCAGTAGCCGCACGGCACGGTGTTGGCGGCGGTCACGCGGTCGCCGACGGCGAACGTGTCGACACCGTCCCCGACGGCGGTCACGACGCCGGCGAACTCGTGTCCGAATCGCGACGGCAGGGTGGGGAAGAGCTTGGGGTGGCCGCGCCGGTACGACTTGAGGTCCGTGCCGCAGGTGGCGGCCGCCTTCACTTCGACGAGCACCTCGCCGGGAGCGGGTTCGGTGGAGGCCACGTCCTCGAGCTGTAGCTCGCCGGGGCCGTAGAACATGGCCGCTCTCATGATTGGTCTCCTCGTGCTTGGTCGGATGATGGGAGGTCCGGTAGGTCGTGCAGGGTGTGCAGGAGATCGCGGGCCTCGTCGAAGACCCGCGTGTAGACGGACCGAAGCGCCTTGTACTGGGCGGCGTTTCGCGCAATCGGTTCGACAATCGCGTCGGTCCTGGCGACGGCCGACGCGGCCTCGGGGAGCGACGGGTACTCGCCGATCGTGTCGAGGGCGATCGCAGCGGCGCCGAGAGCGCTGACCTCTCCTGACGCGCACACCTCGAGGGGGCGGTCGAAGACGTCGGCCAGGATCTGGGTCCACAGCGGGCTGCGGGCACCGCCGCCCATCGCGCGGATCACGTCGACGCGCTGACCGCGAGCCCGCTCCAAACCGTCGAGCTGCGAACGCAGTTCGAGTGCGATGCCCTCCAGCAGCGATCGGTAGAAGTGGGCGCGGGTGTGGCAGCCCTGCCACCCCAGCGTCATGCCGGATGCGCGACCGTCCCAGTGCGGCGTCTGCGCACCGTTCCAGTAGGGCAGCGTGAGCAGCCGTTCGCTGCCCACGGGGACCGCGGCGGCAGCGCGTTCCAGGGCGGGGTCGGGGGCGCCTGCCAGATCCAGGTCACCGAATTCGCGGCGGAACCACGTCGACAGGAACGTGCCGGAGGAACTGAAGGTTTCGACGGTGGTCTGCCCCGGCATCGCGGAGACCATCGACCGATACGCGCGAGAGGGGAGGTAGGACGTGGTCTCGCTACCGATCACGACGGCTGTGCCGAGGACGAGGTACGCCACTCCGGGATCCGTCACACCCAGCCCAATCCCGGCGGCCTGGCCGTCGCCGGTGCCCGCCACGACGGTGACGTCGGGCCGCAGACCCCACGCGTCGGCGAGGTCGGCTCGCAGTGGCCCGAGCGACGTTCCGGTCGGTACCAGCTCGGGAAGCTGATCGCGCTGCAGCCCGGCGAGTTCGAGTAGCTCGTCGCTGTAGTCGCCGGTGGCCTGGTCGAGCAGCGCCAGCGGATCGACGGATGCGGTGCTCGAGACCCAGCGTCCCGTCATGGCGTGCACCAGGTACGAGTGAGTGTCAGCAACGCGGCGGCAGCGCGCCAGCGTGTCGGGCTCGCGGTCACGCAACCAGAGCAGCTTGTAGAGGCCGGGTGTGATGTCGGCGGGCTTGCCCGACAACAGCTCCACCCGCTCGGTGCCGTATCGCCGGGCCTCGGCGTCGGCACGGCCGTCCATCCACAGGATCGCCGGCCGAATGGGCGTCTCATCGGCGTCGAGGCAGACGAAGCTCTCGCGCTGGTGGGTCACGCAGACGGCCGCCACCGCGCGGCGATCGCCGATCTCGTTGAGCGCCTGCTGAACTGCGCGATCGGTGGCCCGCCACCAGTCCGGCGCGTGCTGCTCGAACCAGTGCGGCGCCGGGCTGCGGGTCTCGAGAGGCTCGGAGCCCGACCCGACGTGCTGCCCTTTGCCGTCGACGATGATGGCCTTGGCGGCCGTCGTCGAACAGTCGACCGCGATCACGAGCGGTGACGTCATCGTCGCTCTCCGTCCGTTGGGGTGGTGTCGCGTGGGGCGACGACGACGTTGGCGCCGCCGTCTTCGAGGCGGGTGAGTTCGTCGGCGTCGATGCCGTCGTCGATCACGACGGCATCGAAGTCGATGAGGTCGCAGATGCGGTGGATCGCGCGCCGCGCCACCTTCGTGTGATCGACCATGAGCACCCGCAGTTCGGCGCTGTCCATGAACGCCCGCTTGAGATCGGCTGCGGCACTGGACGGATGGAAGCACATCCCGCGCGAGACCGCGGGCACCGACATGAACAGCACGTCGTAGTGCATGTCGCGAAGCGCGCGGACCGACTGCGGTCCGACGAACGAGGAGAACTCGGGAACGTAGTCGCCGCCGATGGCGTTGAGGCGGACTCCGGGATCGGTCGACAGTTCGTTGATCGCGGGCAGGAAGTTGGTGACGACCGTCAGCGGCAGGTGTCCGAGGAGAGTGGGCAGCAGGTGCAGTGCGGTGGTGCTGTCGTCCATCGCGACGGCCTGCATGTCGACCCGGCTGGCGGCCCAGTCGAAGGCGGCCCTGGCGACGGCCTGCTTCTCGGCGAGGTTGAGCGCTTTGCGTAGGTCGATATTGCGTTCGAACGCCTCGCTCGGCGGTGCTTCAGCCCCCGAGCGGACCTTGCGCAGCCTGCCCTGGGCGTGCAGTTGGTCGAGGTCGCGGTGGATGGTCATGGTGCTGACGTTGAAGTGGTCGGCGAGTTCGTCGATGCGGGCGACACCCCGAGTCCGGACGAACTCGGCGATCTCGGAGCGCCGGTGCTCGTGACTGCTCGCTCGAGTCGGGGTGGCCACGTGCGTAACCTAACACGAAACATCACACAGATAACAGATCAGGTGTGATGTTGGTTAGCCCGCCGCATTCGGCCGCAACGGCGGGCAGGCGCCGCCGTACGCGGAGGCGAGTTCGAAATGCCAGATCTCGTTGGCGTAGATCTGGCACAGCCCGAAGCGCTGGCCGTTGGCGAGCAGCCAGTTGTCCGCGTCGGTCGGGCCGATGTCAACGGCCTCGCCCGTGACGTGTTTGGAGACCTCGGGAGAGGCGACGTACTGCGCGGCGATCTCGGCACTGCCGTACTGGACGACGGCATCGGCGAACAGTTGTCGCTGGAACTCTGGGGAGCGCCACCCCGACGTGAGACCGATGGTGACGCCGTCGACGGCGGCAGCGGTGGTGGCCTGCCGCACCGCGTCGAGCAGCGCGGGATCGAGGCGGTTGACCGCCGGCGTCGACGGGTCGAAGGGGCTGAGCAGTTGACCGGCCGGCAGATACCCGTCGCCGGGAACGGCGACGGCCGGCGCCGCTGTGAGCAGCAGCGCGACCGGTACCGCGCTGATACCGATGACGACGTCGCGAAGCGTTCTCAAGCCCACCACGCTACCGCCGTCACCCTGATGGTTCAGCCGGCCCGTCGCAACTCCGCCACGAAGGACTGACCGAGGTTGTCCACCACGCTCCAGCTGTAGGGGCCGATCATCGACGTGACTCCGAGCATGTGGACGGCGCGGCGGGCGTCGTTCTCGCACCTGATGCCGTCGACCCGCGATCCGCGGGAGGTCGTGACGCTCCACATCACGCACCCCGCGAAACCGCGTAGACGGGTGGGTCGTTGCGCAGCAGCGACGCCATGACGTGCTGGTCGTAATCGGCCGGTGCGGTCGAGTCGATGAACCGCTCGACGGCTGCGACGAAGCGGTCGGGGTGGTCGTGGTGCGGCATGTGGCCGGAGTCCTCGAAGATCTCGAGCTCGGAACCGGGCATGGCGTCGTGAGCGATTCGGGCGTGACTGACGGGGATGACCATGTCGTCCCGACCCCAGATGATCTGCTTGGGAACGACGTCCACCAGGTAGCTCCGATCGAGCATGGTGACGAACTGGCCGTGACCGTCGACGGCGCTGCGCAGGGTGCGTGAGAACGCCGACAGGGCGGCGGGATCGCGGAGCCGTTCGATGACCCGCAGGAGGTCGGGGATGTCACGACCGACCGGGGTGGACCCCAGCACGGCTTTGGCGGCGCGACCGAAGAGCCGCAGGGCGGGTACCGCGCCGGGGATGCGCAGCGCGGCGAGTGCCTCGGCGCCCATCGGCATCGCGACCAACTTGAGTGCGGGGCTCACGTCGGTGGTGACGCCGCCCGCGGCGACCAGGACGACGCGCTCGACGAACTGCGGGTACTGGTAGAGGAACTGCGCCGCGACACCGCCGCCGAGGGAGTGGCCGACGACCGTCACACGATCGATGCCGAGCGCGGTGAGCAGGTCGCGCATGCCGTTGGCGAAGGCTGCCAGCGAGTAGTCGGCGCGCGGCTTGTCCGATTCGCCGTGACCGAGCAGGTCCGGCGCGATGACGGTGAAGCGCTGGGCGAGCTGGGCGTGGACGGTGCTCCAGGTGGCGGAGTCGTCACCGACGCCGTGGATCATCAGGAGCGCTGGCCCGGAGCCGGCGATGCGGTACGCGCGGCGGTGGCCGTGGATGGTGCGGAAGTGCAGGGTGGGCTCCGCGTCTCCGGTTACCGGCCGAAGGTTTGGCCGGGTGTGGTTCTGCATCGTGGACTCCTCTCAGGTGGGTTGTTGAGAGAAGACTGCCGGTTGCTACTTGACGAATTCTTGGCTTGCTCTCGGTGTTCGCGCTGTGCTTTAGTCGGGCACGGATGGCCTTGCCGTCCGCAGCGCGCCGCTGTTCGCGGACAAGCGTGAGAAGTGTTGTACAGCAGAAACATAACGCGAACCCGCCGCACGAGTGCGGCGGGTTCGGGAGGAAAGGAGTGCGACGGTTGACGGGCTAGCCGGCGCGCCGTAACTCGGCGATGAAGGTCTGGCCGTAGTTGTCCACGACGCTCCAGCTGTAGGGGCTGATCGCGGAGGCGTAGCCGAGCATCCGTACGGCTTGCCGGGCGTCGTTCTCGCTCGCGATGCCGTCGACGCGGCAGCCGCGCGACGTGGTGACGGTCCATCGTGTGGTGTTCTGCATGGTGAGCTCCTCGTCAAGTGTGGCTGTTGAGAGGAAGCCTGCAGGGCGCTGCTTGACGAAAACTTGGCGAATTCTGGGTGCCGCTAAAGCTTTCCGGCGGCGTAGCTGGCGGCCTGATCGATCAGGCCGGAGCTGAGATACGACGGTTGCAGATGCGACGGCCAGTCGATTCCCCGCCCGCAGATGGGGTCGCCGTCCGCGCACTGATCGATCGTCCGTCCGGCGAAGGCAGGGGCCGGTCCGAGACGCTTACCGGCGTTACCGAACAGTGCGATCGCCGCGATCTGCCGGTTCGCGCTCGACGAAACCCCGCCTCGGGCCATCAGATCGGCCGCCGTGGCCCCCAAGGAGTAGCCGCCGAGAACCAGGCGCGTGTTCGGACAACTGCTCGCCATGGATTGCGCGTGGGCGCGCATGTCGTCAGCGCCGCTGGCTGCGCTCAAGTCCGCGGGGTAGTTGACGCCGTAGACCCCGACGGACAACGAGGTCTGCGAGCGCAGCGCATTGACGAGTGCATCGCCGATCTGACCGACGCCGGGCGGCTCCTGTCGGCCGCGTGCGAACACCACCTCGACGTCGGGGCAGGACGCCGATGCGGTGGGAATCGGAGGTGCTGTCGATATGGCCGGGGCGATCACCGCAGCGGTGGCGAGGAGTGGAGCGGCCACCAGGGTGAGGACGCGGCGCGCGGTTGGTGTTATCGCGGAAGGTCCCATAACGACTCTTCGGCGTCGAAGCGGCGACCGTTACGTCGCGGCGGTGCGTCCTTTTTCCCAGGTCAGCCGCCGAAAGAGTAGGGAAACTACCCATTCCTTTGCCGGGTCGCGACGTTAATATTCAGACATTCATCTCGATCCACAGGAAGAGCTGGGGGAGTGTCATGCACGGGTTGACGAAATTGATGGCGGTACCGACGTTCGCTGTGTTGCTCGCGGCAAGCGTCGTGTCGGTGGCGCCGCCGGCGGCAGCCGCGCCGCCGCAGGTCACGTTCGAGGCGTTCGGGTCCGGGTCGGCGACCACCATCGACCTGGATCCCTCCCCGGCCGGCGGGACGATCTTCGATGCGCCGCTGCCGTTCTCGCGCACCGTGCCGCTCCCGTCGGGGACGACTCTGCTGCAGGTCGTCGTCGTCGGGAGCACGGACGTGAACCCCGGCTGCCGGATCAAGATCAACGGAAGCGTCATCGTCGAGAAGCCGGTCGGAGCCGATGCGCACTGCGTCGCCGATATCAGCGACATGTCCTTCGGCGACACCGACGAGCCGACGCCGGGGGCGCCCAAGGGAATCACGTACGAGGTCAAGGGCTCGGGGACGGCACTGACCATCAACATCGAGCCGGGCGGCATCCGGCTCGAGAACGTGTCGTTGCCGTTCACCAAGACCGTGCCCAGCGCCCCCGGCCAGCTGCTCGAGATCGCTGTGGTACCCGGCGGAGACCTCGAATCGAACCCCGGCTGCCGCATCACCGTCGACGGGGTGGTTCGGGCGGACAAGCCCAATGGCAGTGACGGGTTGTGCGTCGTCGATCAGTGAGGTCGTGCGGCCGCGGTGGGTGCTTCGGTCTGATCTGAGCGCGGCCGACGTACGGCTACCACGTCAACGACCGCGTGCTCAAGGGAGTTCGCGCGTCACAGTTTGCGAAAGACGTTGGCCGCGAGACCCTGTCGGCGCACCACTCGCGCCGCGCTCAGGCGCCGTGTGCACGCCCACCGCAGCTGAGGGACTTCCGGCCCTGTCGACGACATCGTCGGATGGGTACGTTGCACGCCATGACCGACGCGATGATCTGTCGGCTGACCGACTCCAATGCCACCGATCCAGATCGCACCGGAGGCAAGGGAGCCAATCTGGCAGTGCTGACGCGTGCGGGCTTGCCGGTGCCGGCGGGCTTCGTGGTCTCGACCGCGGCCTACCGTGAGTTCGTCGAGGAACACCGCCTCGACGCGGTCATCCAGCGTGAGCTCGCTGACATCGGCGATCCGGACACCGTCGACGCTGCATCGTCGCGCCTGCGCCGCGCCTTCGAGTCGGCGCCGATGTCCCCCGGAGTGCGCAACCGGCTCGCAGCGGCCGGTACGACACTCGGCGACTGTCCCCTGGCTGTCAGGTCGTCGGCGACCGCCGAGGACCTACCCGAGGCCAGCTTCGCCGGACAACAGGACACCCTGCTCAATGTCGTTGGCGCTGAGGCCCTCTGCGACGCGGTTCGGCGATGTTGGTCGTCACTCTGGACTGCGCGAGCGATTGCATATCGACGCGACCAGGGGATCGGGCACGAGAACATCTCGGTTGCCGTCGTCGTGCAGCAGATGGTGCCCGCCGAAGTGGCGGGTGTGCTGTTCACCGCTGATCCGGTGTCCGGGCGGCGGGATCACGTCGTCATCGAGGCCGCAGCCGGGCTCGGCGAAGCGGTGGTGGGTGGGGGAATGACGCCGGAGCGCTGGATCATCGACGCTCCCACGCGCGAGGTACTGACCCGGCCCGCCCGCGCCCTGTTGGTTCCCGAGCACCTCGACACCCTGATGGACCTGGCGACGCGTTCCGCCCGTCTGTTCGGGACCCCACAGGACATCGAGTGGGCTGTGCACGACGGGCGGTGCTGGCTGCTGCAGTCCCGGCCCATCACATCCCCGTTTCCGATACCGCCGGCCACGGTCCCCGGTTTACGCGTGTATCTGCCGGTCATGCTCTTCGCCCAGGGCATCGCCGAACCGATGACACCCGCGGGCAATACGTTCTTCCGTGCGATGGTCAGCGGCTGGTTTCGATTCTGGATCTCCGGGCAGCGACCCGGAGAGATCGACGAAGCGCCCGCCTTCCTGCCGATCGTGGCGGACCGCTTGTTCCTTGACGCCACCGCAGTGCTACAGCGTCCACGAGTAGCGGCGCGGCTGGTGGCCAACTTCAGGCTGAAGGATCCGACGGGGAGTGAAGCGCTACGAATGTGGTTGTCGCAGAACAACGATCGCCTGCCACAGCCGAACGGGCCGACGCTTCCTTGCGGGCTGGTCCGCTGGATTCCCTCGCTACTGCTGGATGTCACGGCCTCCCTTGTCGCCCCCGCACGCGCTCGTCGACGACTGATCGCCGGTGCCGACAGCGCCATAGCGCGCCTCGACGCGCACGCCATCGGGCTGTCCACCCCGCAGGAGCAGCTGAACTTCGTGGAACGCGTGCTGCCCGCGGCGACCTGCGACATGATGTTGCGCCAACTGGCTGCCGCGTACGCCGAGTGGCTGACACGAGTCGTCATCCAGCGATCGGTGCGGCGCTGGCTCGGGTCGTCGCAGGGGTTCGACCCGGTGGTGCGCTGGCTGCCGCACGACCCGACCATCGCCATGGGCGCGGCGCTGGCCCGGCTGGCGCGCGATCACGCGGCCGCAGGCATCGAGCCGTCACCGGGCAGCCCGGGTGTCGCGGAGTTCCTGGCCACCTTCGGTCATCGCGCGCCGGACCGGGAAGTCGACCTCGGTCTGCCGCGGCTCACCGACGATCCGACGTACGTGGTGGAACTCATCAACGGATACCAGCGCTCCGGTGAGTTGGACACCTTCGAGGCCGGAGCCGAGCAGTCCCGCACCGCAGCCGCCGAACTGGTCGCCGACGTCAGGCGGATACGAGGCCCGCTTCGGGCCGCCATCCTCAAGAACCTTCTCGGCCGCCACACCGAGCTCGGCGGGTTGCGCGAGCGGCCGAAGTTCGACATGGTGCGCGCGATGGCCCTTGGTCGGCGCACGCTGAAGCGCTGCGCCGCAACACTGGTCGATCGAGGACTTCTCGACGACCCCGACGACGTGTTCTTCGTCGACGGCGCCGACGTGCGCGTCGCGCTGGCGGGCGGCCCGCGCGACCTGCGCGCACTCGCGCGGGCCAACCGTCGCTCGTTTCGGCGTGAACTTGCCCGCCGCCTCGTGCCCCGCGTGCTGACCAGTGACGGTGAGGCCGTCTACGCTTCGGCCCCAACTTCGTCCGACGACACGAACCGCATGTTGGTCGGGACCCCGCTCTCACCCGGTGTGTACGAAGGCGTGGTTCGGGTGCTGGACTCTCCGGTGGGTGCGACGTTGCAGCCCGGCGAGGTCCTCGTGGCGGCCAGCACCGATCCGGGCTGGACTCCGCTGTTCCTGCTCGCTGGGGCCCTGGTGATGGAGGTCGGTGGGGTCGTGTCGCACGGCGCGCTGGTCGCCCGCGAGTACGGAATCCCCGCGCTGGCCGGGATCACGGACGCGATGACACGACTGCACACCGGACAGCGCGTCCGCGTCGATGGCACCGCGGGGCGCATCACGTTGATCGAACCGACTAGTGACGAGGGGCAGGGTGTCGAGTCGGTCACGGCGGGCCGACAACCGAGTCGGGGCCTAAGCCGCTCATAGCGTTTACGCGGTCAAACGAACTGGGGCGATGGGTGTTTGGGGCGGGCGGCGTGAATCCGCCGCCCAGGGAAGGAGACCCGATGATCCCCGCGCACCTCCTTCGGCAGTTGGTCGCCGCTGCCCTGGCTCTGCGTACGCCTAGAAGCACATCAAGAGTGGGGCGGTCCCATCATGCCGCCGGGTCCCATCATGCCCTGCATCATCGCTGGCATCCCGTCGCGGACGAAGCCGGTGACCTCGCGGGCGTGTGCGCGGATCACTTCTATCAGGTTGGGATCGTCTGCCGTTTCCTCGGCAATCACTCCCGTCGGGGTGAGCGTGAGTTGGCGTCGGTAGCCGCCTGCGTTTCGGAAGAGGGTCGGCAGGGTCTGGCTCATGCACATGACCTCCTCGCCCTGGCCGATATGGGAGTACATGCTCGATACGTGCGCCTGTAATTGAGCAGTAAGGTCGGGCGAATCCGATTCGGTGATGGTGCGCACGCCACCTGCAATTTCTTCCACCGTGCGCCTGATCTCATTGTGCCGAGCGAACATGTCCATATAGACCCGCATGTCCGCTGGCCCGCCCATCATGCCGCCGTCGCCGGGCCCGTTGGTGAGCCGGAGGTCCGGCGTCCGCGGTTCGAACATGTTGCGGATGACGTATCCAACGCCTAGAACACTGCCCGCCGCCAACGCGCCCAACGCAGCAAGCGCCGTTCGGCGATTCATCGACTGCGCCATCACAACCTCACTCGGCAGCGGCCTATGGCCGTGGTGTAGTGGGAGCCGTCGTCGTTGGCCACTGATCCGGTCCCGTCATTCCGCCAGGACCCATCTGGCCAGGACCCATCTGACTTGGGCCCATCATCATCCCCGGCTGGTGGTATCCGACACGGAAACTGCCGGATGAGCTCCTCCCGATGAAAAAACCGGAGAAGAACACCACAGCGACGATGAACACGACACCGGCGACGATGCCCACCCAGGCCGCGACGGATCCCGCCCCGTTGCGCCTGTCGTCGTGCGGCGGCGACCCAGCGGCGCGCTGTTCCCCGGCCACTGTGCTCCGTTCTGCCCCCGACATCAAAGGTCCCGTCATCGCGCAATCGTAATGCTCTCAGAACCATGCCCCGTAGGGTATTTTTCCTCTAAGTTGGCGTAGGGCGAGGGTCTATTCATGATCGGTTTCGACCGCTAACACCGGTCAATGACGATGAACTCTCCGGCGGCCATGGCGCTGCCGGTATCGCGCGAGAACTTGGCGGGTGCGGTCGCGCTGTTACAGCGGCAGGGAGACGCCGTGGCGTTGTGCCCCCGCTACGGCAACGAAGGCCAACTGCGATACGTGTATGTGCCTGGTGCCCCCGGCAGGATTCGAATTAGCCGACGAGTACCGTGCAATATTGCCGGTGACCATGCCAAACACTCGAATACCTGCATCTACCAGCTAGTTTCGACGTTGCGAACCGTGAGGTTCTGTCGGGTTCCGCTATGGTCACTATTGCACGGAGATTGCACGGCGACGGGAGTAGAGCATGGCGGGTCAGAGGACGGCGGCGAAGGCCGAGCGCACGCGGCGGTCGTTCGGGCGGATGCGCCAGCTACCCTCGGGCCGCTGGCAGGCGTCCTACCTCCACAACGCCGCGGTCTATAAGGCGTTGGCCACGTTCCCGACCAAGAGCAGCGCGGGGCACTGGCTACAGGCCGAGGAGGACTTGATCGACCTCGACCGGCGACGACCGGGGGAGTGGACGCCACCCGCCGAACGAGCCGCCCGCAGGCAGGCCGAGAAGCTGACGCTGCGCACCTACGCCAACACGTGGCTGGACAACAAGACCAAGCTGGCCCGGCGCACCCGCGACAACTACCGGGGCCACCTCGACAACCACATCCTCCCGGCCCTCGGCGACCTCGGGCTGGCCGAGATTACGCCCGAACACGTCCGCACATGGTTCGCCGGGCTGGGCACCGAGCACGACACCCGCAACGCGCAGGCGTACGCGGTCCTCAACGGCGTTTTCAACACCGCTGTGGCCGACGACCTCATCGACCGCAACCCGTGCCGGATCAAGGGCGCAGCACAGGTGAAGCACGCCAAGCGTTCGGTGGTGCTGCTCGACGCCGCCCAACTGACCGAGTTGGTGGCCGCGATGCCCGACGACGCCCGTCTTGCCGTTCTGCTGGCCGGGTGGTGCGGGCTGCGCAAGGGGGAGGTGTTCGCGTTGCGCCGTTGCGACATCGCCGCCGACGGGTCCACGGTGCGCATTGAACGCGCGGTGACGTACCGGGAGGGCAAGTTCGAGGTGGGGCCGACCAAGACGCGCGAGTCGCGGCGCTTGGTGTCGGTGCCGCCACACGTCCGGCCCGCTGTCCTCGACCACCTCGACCGCCACACCGCCGAGGGCGACGAGGCGCTGGTGTTCACCGAACCGTCCACGGGGTCGTTCGCGGGGGAGAAGCGGTTCCGCACGGCGTGGGAGGCCGCGCGCGAGGCAATCGGGCAGCCGCAGTTGCACTTCCACGACCTGCGCCACGCGGCGGGCGTGATGGCCGCGCAGACTGGCGCGACGTTGCGCGAACTGATGGACCGGCTCGGCCACACGTCGCCGAACATGTCGATGCGCTACCAACACACCGCGGAGGGCCGCGCCGCCGCGCTGGCCGACAAACTTTCCGCGCTAGCCGCGACAAACCCGTAAACGTCGGGATTGTCAGTCGCCCAACGCAATTCGGTTCGGCGTGTTCCGCGCGGAATGTGGCGCAACCTCACGAACCCGCGCTATATTCGTGATGGTTTCGGCGGAACTGTGCCCGCCCTACCCGAGAGGGCCAACCGGCTCTACTCGGTTACGGCGAGGTCAGAGGAGAGACCCGTTATGTCCCGCACCGCCACCATCCCCGAGTACGAATCGCTGCGGTCGGCGTCCGCCCGCACCGGCTACTCGATCTACACGTTCCGCGAGAAAATCGCCAGCGGCGAGTTGCCCGCCTACCGGATCAGCGACAAGCCCGGCAGCGCGATGCGGGTCAAGGTCGCCGATGTCAACGCGCTGCTGCGCCCGGTGATTCCTGTGGAGATTCAGGCTGCGCGGTGAGTGGCCGCACACCAAAAGTCAACGCGCACATAACCGTAACGCGGTGATGCCGCACCAGCCGCGTGCTTGGCCTCGCCCGCGATGTGCCGGTGCGGCACCACTTCCAAGGACTCCCCATCGCCACGAAGTAGGAGACATGACCGAGAATACCTCCCCCGGCGGCAACCGCGCCGATGCCGCCGCCGGGGCCACCGCCAACGGCCACCGCAGCCGTGCCGACGACCTCCTCGCCGCCATGCCCGCCGAGTTCGGCAAGGCCACCGCCCGGCTGCGGCGGGATGGCGATGCGCACACCGGCGACGACGACGGCAAGACCGACGTGAACGGCCTGCGCCCCGGCGACGACGGTTACAACCCGTACAACAGGCCGTCGGTCAACGCCAAGCACGCCGCCGCTGCGAAGGTGCAGGAGGCCAGCGAGAAACGGCTGCGACGGTGGGCGTCTCGCCGTTACCCGGTGCGGGCTCTCGATGGGCGCACCGAGCCGTGGGCGCGCGCACTCGCCGCCGACATCGCGCGCCGCAACGCCGGGCGCGATCCGGTCAAAGACACGCCGGACATGATGTTCAGCGGCGACAAGGCCGTGAACGCGGGCGCGACCGACGCCCACCTCGCCGCGCTGTCGGACCTGACGCCCGACGAGATCGGTGCCTTGAAGATCGAGGCGGCGGCGATCCGCGAGTACCACCGCGCGCAGGTGCGTCGGAAAGCGGCGGCGATGGCGACCCCGCGCCACCCCCTGGCCGAGGTCATCCGCCACGTCTCCGACATAGCCAACGACCCGCCGACCGGCACCCTCATCGACGGGCTGATCTACGAGCAGACGGTCACCCATTGGGTCGGCGACGGCGGCACCTACAAGACGTTCACGGTGCTCGCGCTGGCGTGCTCGGTGGCGGCTGGGCGCGACTTCACCCACCAACTGAAAGTGCCGCAGAAACACCCGGTGCTGTACTTCTGCGCCGAACGCCGCCACTACGGCATGGGCGCGGATGTCGCCGCGTGGTGCCAGCGCGCCGGGCTCGACATCGCCAGCCTGGACCTCCTCGGTTGGGACGACGTGGTGCAGTTGGCCGACGACGAGTGGATGGCCGAGTTGGTCGAGTTCGTGAAGGCGCGCGGCATCAAGCTCATCGTGTTCGACACCCAGCGCAAGGCCACCAAGGGCATCGAGGAGAACTCGTCCACCGACATCGGCGCGGCCCTGGCCAACGCCCAGAACCTGGCGATGAGGGCCAACGCGGCGGTCATCGTGATCCACCACACCGCGCGCGGCCAGGACCACGCCCGAGGGTCCAGCGTGGGGCGCGACGACACCGACGCGACGGTGGTGCAGAAGGCGACCGGGCCGAACGAGGCTGAGTTTCGCATCGACAAGCACAAGTCCGAGGCGACCGGCACGCGCTACCCGGTGAAGGTCGAGAAGGTGGGCGGGACGATGCCGCCCACCGAGGGCCGGGCCGGGTACGGCTACACGACCCTGGTGGCCACCGCGCGCGACCCGCTGACGATGGAGGAGACCGCCGACAAGGTGGCGGCGGCGCTCACCCAGGACGACAAGATTCTGGTGGCGGTCGTCAACGACGCCGACGACGGCCCGCTCTCGCCTGCGGAGGTGACCCGCCGTGCCCAGGCGCGCGGGTGCCAACTCGGCAAGGACGCGGTGGCCACCCACCTGGCGAGGCTGGCCAAGGACAACTACGGGCGACTGGTGACCCAACACGTCAACCCCACCAACGGGCGGCGCACCTACTCGCCGAAGCCCGCAGCCGACGACACCGGCCCCACCGACGTGAGCGCCGAGGTGGTCGACCTGACGGCGCGGAGGCGCGGCGGGAAGTCGGCGCAGACGGGCGCCCCGACACCGCCCGATACACCGCCGCCCGGCGACTGAGCGGGCTACAGCGAACATGCAGTTCACAGCGTTGGCGTCAAACTTCGCGGCATAGCCACGAACTTAGCCACCAGTCCGCGAACACCTGGTCAGCGGCATTCCAAACATTAACCACAGAGGCGAATCATGCGAACAGCGACCACCCGGCCCGCGTCGAATCAGCGTTTGCGCAGGTCAGAGGGGTGCAACTTCGCGGCACCGGGTCACCGCGAAGTGAGCCGCGAAACCGGGGTTCGCGGCATTCGCGGCAATGCCGATAACGCTGGTTTATGCCCTCTGACCTGGGGTTCGCGGATGTTCGCGGTTTTGCCGATGAACAGTTCCCACTTCGCGGGTGTTCGCGGCCCCGCTATAGGGATAGCGGGACGCACCCGAGAGGGCCGGTATTGGAGGGTGGCCGTCGAAACCAACATCGACCTGTCCGCCACATCCGGCGGGCGCGGTGACGGCGGGCGGGGCGGTGGACCGAACGGTGGCGGTGGACCGAACGGTGGCGGTGGACCCGGCGGCGGTGATGCAGGGCGGCGGTGGACCCTGACCACAGCACACCCGACCGGGGCGGTGGCCGCGAATTGCCCAGCACCGCAACGGCTTAACCCCGTAAAAGTCGGCATTCTCCTCGGCGCGGTTTGTTGACAAGATGTTGACCATGACGAACCGACTCGAAGCGCGGCACCGTGCCGAGCAGGCGGCGCGGATGAGTTTCACGGGGGCGACGTGGCAGGAAATCGCCGACGCGCTCGGGTACCGCAGCCGCCAGGCCGCGCAACTGGCGGTGAAGCGGTTGGACGACGCGGCCCCGGCTGAGACCGTCGAACAGGCACGCGCCCGGCACGACGGCGCGCTGCAACTACTGCAACGGCGCAACTTCAGCCGCTACCTCCACGCCATCGAGGACGGCGACGACGACACCGCCCTCGGGTACAGCAAGGAGCTACGGGGCATCGTCACCGAACGAGCCAAGATGGCCGGGGTCTACGCGCCCGCCCGCACCGAGGTGGACGTGAACGTGACCCACGACGCCACCGCCATCATCGACCGCATGGAGTCCGAACTGCTGGCGCTGGTCGCCAACCGCCCGCCGCAGAACGCCATCGGCGGCAACATCATCGACGCCGCCGTTGAGGAGATCGAACGATGACGACCGTGACCCCCGAGGACACCATCAAGGCCGCGTCATCCATCGCGCGCGACGTGGCAGAGGGCGCGTTGTCGCCGACCGCGTTGCAGGACCAGGCTGTCGCGGAGTTGCGCGAGATGGTCGGCACCGTCGTCGGGCCGGACGACCCCGCATGGTCGCTGCAATGCGACATCGCCCGCCAGGTACTCGCCCTCGACGGCGTGCCCGCCGACGAACTGGCCGAGTGGTTGGCCGTCGCGCGCCAACGGGCCGGTGAAGCGGTCAGCACGCCCGCCCCTGCCGACACCCCGCCTGACCCGGTTCCGCTCGTCAGCGTGGCGCACGACCCCGAGACGGTGCCGTCCGACGACGCCGACGACGCAGCCGTGCCGGACATCGCCGACGAGCCGGCAGTGGTCGCCGTGGTCCACCCCGTGCCGACATCGCCCCGGCCCGACCACTACGACCCGACAGCCGCGTGGCTGGCGGGCAACACCCGACGGGATTGACCACGCCATGAAGCGCGCCGACATCGCCACGACCGCACGCCAACTCAGGCTGATCCTCGAAGCCATCGAGCGCGGGGAGTTGGAGGCCACCGCGACCGAACGCGCCCGCCTCGAAGGCGCGGCGGCGGCACTCGATGCGATGACGGGCGACAGTCTTTAACCCAAACGGTCATTTGCGTTATACGATGGCGGCATGACCGCACCCCGCACCCGCCGCCGTCGCGTCCAGACCGCGCCCGTCGGCACCGTCGTCGCCTACGTCCGCGTGTCCACCGAGGAGCAAGCGGCCAGCGGTGCCGGACTCGACGCGCAGCGCGCCGCCATCGCCGCCGAGTGCGACCGCCGGGGCTGGACCGTCGTCGGGTGGCACGCCGACGAGGGCATCGGCGGCGGCAAGGCCATCGACGCCCGGCCCGGCCTCACCGCCGCGCTCGACGCCGTGGAGTCGGCGCAGGCGGCGGTGTTGATGGTGGCCAAGTCCGACCGCCTGGCGCGCAGCCTGCCCACCCTGCTCGACGTGCTCGACCGCACCCAACGCGCGGGCGGCGTGGTCGTCGCCGTCGATGGCACCGTGGACACCAGCACGGCGGCGGGACGGTTCACCACGCAGATCATGGGCAGCGTGGCCGAACTGGAACGCGGCCTCATCAGCGACCGGACCAAGGCGGCGCTGGCCGTCCGCAAGGCGCAGGGTGTGCGGCTCGGTCGCCCAACCACCGTGCCGCCGTCGGTGGTGGCCCGCATCGCCCGCGAACGCGCCGCGGGGGCGACGTGGGCAACCATCGCCGACGGCCTGAACGCCGACGGCACCCCGACCGGCCAGGGCGGGTCGAAGTGGTTCCCCAACACGGTCGCCCGAATCCACAAGCGAGCGGAGGCGTGAACCTGCTGCCCCGAGAAGGAGACCGATGATCCCTGCGCACCGCTTCGGCGGTTGGTCGCCGTTGACCGTGCCTCTGCATAAAGCACATCAGGAGTGGGGCGGTCCCATCATGCCGCCGGGTCCCATCATGCCGCCGGGTCCCATCATGCCGCCGGGTCCCATCATGCCGCCGGGTCCCATCATGCCGCCGGGTCCCATCATTCCTTGCATCATCGCTGGCATTCCGTCGCGGACGAACCCGCTCACCTCTTGAGCGTGGGCGCGGATTACCTGGACGAGGTTCGGGTCGTCGGCTGTTTCCTCGGCGATCACGCCCGTTGGGGTGAAGGTCAATTGACGGCGATAGCCTCCGGCGTTTCTGAACAGGGTTGGCAGCGTCGAACTCATGCACATGACCTCTGAACCTTGTCCCAGATGGCTGTACATGCTCGAAACGTGCGTTTGTAACTGTGTCGCCAGGTCCGGCGAGTTCGATTCGGTGATGGTGCGCACTCCACCTGGTATTTCTTCCACCGTGCGCGTGATCTCATTGTGCCGAGCGAACATGTCCATATAGACCCGCATGTCGGCGGGACCGACACCCATCATCCCGCCGTCGCCGGGCCCGTTGGTGAGCCGCAGGCCCGGCGTCGGCGAGTCGATCATGCTGCGGATGACATAGCCCATGCCTAGGACACTGCCCGCCGCCAACGCGCCCAACGCGGCTAGCGCCGCTCGGCGGTTTATCAACTGCGCCATCGCGACCTCCGTCGGCAGGGGGCTACGGCCGTGGTGTAGTAGGAGACGTCGTCGTTGGCTGCTGACCCGGCCACGGATAGTTCGGGCCCATCGTTCCGCCGGGGCCCATCGTTCCGCCGGGGCCCATCATTCCGCCGGGACCCATCATGCCTGGTCCCCACTGGCCAGATGGTCCCGTCTGGCTGGGCCACATCATCCCGGGCTGGTGATAGCCATCCCTGAAAGTTGCGGTGTTTCTTCCTATGAAGAACCCGGCGAAGAACACAACGGAAACGATGAAGACGACACCGGCAACGATCCCCACCCAGGCCAAGATCGAGTTCGGCCTGCTGCGGCTGGCGTCGTATGGTGGCGACGCCGCAACGGCGCGTCGCTCCGCTGCCTCTGCGGGCGACCCATCGGACGCGGGTTCGTGAATGTCACTCATGATGGAATCGTCGCTCGCCCTGGATCCGGCGGGGTAGGGCATTTGTGCCTCTTCAATTGGGGCACAGTGCTGTCTTTTTCAGTCCGCGGACCGGCCAGAGCAGCGCGCTTGTCCTCCGTGGCGCGCTCCGTTCAGTCGTCGTCATTGTCATCGTCGTCCTCGACCAGTTCGCCCTCCCAGGCTTCTTTGCCTTCGTGGATGGCGAACGCGGCGATGACGAAGCCAGCAACGGGGTCGAGCCAAGCGGCGCCCGTGAGGGCGTAGAGCCCTACGCCGAGCAGCGTGGAGATGCTCAGCAGCACACAGATTCTCGTCTCAGCGGCGTCGGCGAGAATGAGGTTGTCCTTGAGTTGGGTGCCGACCTTCTTCTTGGCGGCAGCCAGCACCGGCATCACGATGATCGACGCCACCAGCAGACCGATGGCCAGCGGCGAGCTTTCCGGTTCCTCGCCGCCGATCAGGCTGCGGATGCCCTCGATGGTGACGTAGGCGGCGAGCAGGAAGAACGTGCTCGCGACCAGCTTGAGAGCGATGCGCTCCTTGCGTTCGTCGGCGTGGCCGTGGCGCAGCCGGGCCGACAGCCGGATGGCGACCAGGACGGCGGCGATGGACTCGATGGCTGAGTCGATGCCGAACCCGACTACCGACACTAGGCCGGCCATCAGCCCGGCGGTGATGGCCACCGCGCCCTCGATGACGTTGTAGCCGACCGTGAATTGAGCAAGGCGAAGCCCCCGGCGAGTGAGCCGTTCGGTCTCGGCGGCGGTCAGTGTCGTGTCCGGTGTGCTCATCGAGTCGTCCTATCGGTGCCGTAGGTGGGGCAGAGCGCGACGGTGTTGCCTGTCGCGGCGAGGAGGGTCTCAGCAGCGTCCAGCAGGTCGAGCAGCTCGGGCCGGGCCAGTGAGTAGAACATCTGCCGCCCCTCGGGGCGTCCGTTGATCAGTTCGCAGTCGCGCAGGCAGGACAGGTGCGAGGAGACCGTCGATTGCGGCAAGCCGAGCGTCCGCACCAGATCGACCACGCGCGCCTCGCCGCTGCTTAGGTGGCGGACGATGGCCAGCCGGGTCGGATCGGACAGGCCGTGGAATAGGGCCACTGCCCCCGCCAAGTCCTCGCGTGACGCCGGAGGGACGCTGCTACTTTTCATCGGCATTTCACGATGATAGCTTTCGATCTAGATTAATCAACTTCTGCCGATGACACCGGCAGGTAGCGATGAAGCGAGGTATCCGGTGAAGCTCAACGCCATCGAACGGGCCGCGATGAACAACCCCATCCGCGCCGCCCATCAACACCATCGGGAAGCGGCGTGGTTCCGCCGTCTGGCCGGTGGCGACCTCGCGGGCCAGGACGTGCTCGAAGTCGGGTGCGGACGCGGAGTCGGGGCCGAGGTCATCCTCGACCGCCTCCACGCAAGCCGTGTCACCGCGTTCGACCTGGACGAGGCGATGGTGGACCTTGCGCGCCAACGCCTGCACGGTCGTCCGGTGTCGCTGTCGGTCGGTGACGCCTGCGAGATAAAACAATCCGCCGCCAGCCAGGACACCGTGATGGACTTCGGCATCATCCACCACGTGCCGCAGTGGCAGGAGGCCATTGCCGAGATCGCCCGCGTGCTGCGCCCCGGCGGGCAACTGTTGTTCGAGGAGGTTCCGCGTCACATGCTCGACACGTGGGCGTTCCGCACCCTCACCGTGCACCCCAGCGATAACCGTTTCGACGCAGAGGAGTTCGCCGCCGAGCTGGCCCGTCACGGTCTGCACGGCACGGCTCTCATCGAGCAGCATCTCGGCGGAATGCTGTTCGTGGGTGCTGCTCGAAAGTCCTAGAACCGGCCTCGGGGCACGTCCAGTTTCCCGACCTTTACGGGTTATCTTTTTGTTCCGCAACATGTTTCGTGACACACCCATGATCGCAGCCTCGACCGTCGGTGCACCGTCGGCGTCTATTGTCGCCACTATGCAGAGCACGCTCCTCCCCGACCCGACGGCGCTGACCCCGGCGCAGTGGTCGGGCCGACTGGCCGCATATCTGGCGCGCGGTCGCGGAAATGACGACCCTGATGTCTTGGCCTGTCGTGCTGCGTTGAGCTACTGGCGCACCCGCCGCGCCATCGACGCCGAAGCCGGTCAGATAGCACCCGGCCACATCGACGCCCTGACGGCCTGCCTCCGCGCGGCGGTGGCCCCGTGAACGACATCCCGTCTCACGTCATCGCCCGGCGCGGCACCCCCGCCGCGCTCGCCGCACTGCGTCCACAGCCGCCGCGCCGGTATTCGCAGGCCGAGTTGCGCGAGCGGCGGCATATCGGGCTTCCCGCCGCCCACTACGACGGCACCTGGTCGCTGGCCCGCGAGATCGCTGATGTGGTCGGCCCGTTGGCGCAGCGCATCGCCGCCTACGACCGGCCCACAAGGTTCATGCGCTCCACGGCCACGGTGCCGATGCTCGCCGAGGCTGTCCACGAACTGGTCGGCGTCGTCGTGGGGTGGGTGGCCGAGGCGGATGCCCGCCGCCGCACTGCGCATCTGGCCAACGAGCCGGGCAAGCGCAAGTACGCCATGACCACGCTGGTGGACCTCGCCCCGCGCCCGGCTCTGCCCGACATCACCGAGAAGGACATGGCGTCCGGCGCGTGGGCGGCGGCGGTGGTGGCGATGGCCGAGGCCGTCGATGCCGAGTTCTCCACACTGTTGGCGCGGTCGCATCCGCCCAACGCCCCCACGCTGCGTGGCCAGCCTTCCCGCTCCGACCAGTTGGCGCGGTTGCTGGCCCGCACCATCGACCGCGCCGCGTTGGCTCTGCAACGCCGCCTCAACCGCGACGACTACGCCGACCACCGCCCGACCGAGACCGACCGGGCGCGTGCCGAGTTGGCCGCGCTGGGCATCGACACCGACTAAGCGCCAAAGACATTCGAGGAGACACCGATGACCACCGCACTACCTGACTTCCCGGTCGCCACCCACCCCGCGATGCTGCCTGTGCACTTCGAGGTTCCGGCGGTCAATCCGGCACCGCAGGGTCTCTACCCGGCGACGTTCTGGACCGACGACACCGGCCCGACGCGCTGGCTGAATGGCGTCGAGGTCCGTGGCGCGAACTACGGCGGTGCGGACGCCGCCGGGGTGTGGGAGGCGGACTGGTGCACACCGCCCGCCATCGACGGCGACGACCGCAAAGAGGGCACCCGCCCACCGATCCTCGACCCGTTCGACCCGGTGACGGTCTGGGGTTACGACGAGTGCGACCTCACCGAGCCGTCGCGCACCGAGGTCCGCGCCCGCGCGGCGCAGATCATGCGGTTACAGGAACAGCCGATGGTGGAGCGGGAGTTCGCCGAGCGGCTGTTGACCGACGCCGCCGATACGGCGGCGGGCATCGTCTCGGCGGTGGACCTGACCCTGGCCCTCGGCCACCTTGAGGCGGCGTTCGCCGAGACGAACACCGTCGGGTTCATCCACGCCGGGGCGCAGTGGGCGGCGGTCGCTGCCGAGGCGCGCCTGGTGAGCCGCACCGGCACCGGCTGGACGACCCCGATGGGCCACCGCTGGGTGTTCGGCGGCGGGTACGTCGCGGGGCTCGGCGACACGCTGGTGGCCACATCGCAGCCGTTCGGGTGGCGCAACACAGTCGCGGTACGCGAGGCAATTGACGAGCGGCACAACACGTTTGCCGCCATCGCCGAGAGGTCGGTCACCGTCGGTTATGAGGCTGTCATCGCGGCGGTGTCGGTGACGCCCGAGGTGACGCCGTGACGATGACCGCCGAGCGTGAGGCCGACACGGTGACCGGCGCGGACATAGCCGACGGCATCGACTACGACGGCCGCGTTGCCAGTCGTGCGGCGGGCCGTGCTGGCACTGGAAGGGCAGCGTGTGGGAGTACACCTGCACCGACTGCATCGACCGCCACCTGGACGAGTCGGCGGCGCGGTGGGCTGTCCGCATGGCCAAGGAGCGCGAGAAGAACGCACGAAAACTATTGCAAAGCAACGATTCAGAGCCATCGGTCATGGCGAATGGTCGGCGTTCCGACGGCGACGGCCCGGTTGTGTACCGCGCCGCCGTCGGAGCGTCGGCCACCACGCCGTAGCCGCCACCACCACCATTAGGAAGGACACCACCATGACCCGTCGCAAGCCCCCGCTGACCCTGGCCACCATCACCCCGCGCGAACGGCACCACCTCGAAACGTGCGTTCACGAAGCGGCCCACGCGGTCCTTGGTGTCACCTTCGGTGGCCAGCTGCGCAGCGCGGCGGTGTCCAACAGCCGCGTGTGGGGTGTCGAAGGTCTCGCGTCGTTCGCCGACACGCCCCACGGGCGTGACCCCGAGATCGCTTATGCGGGGCCGTGGGCACAGGCCAAGTTCCGCGCCGGTGGCCGCGACAACCGCCCGACTCAGCGGCAGGTGTTGGCGATTCTCAACCGTGGCGGCGGGTACAAGGACGACCGGATGCTGATCGCTTCCGGCGGCACGCATCTGGGGCACTTCGTCACCCCGCTCATCGAGCGGACATGGCCCGCTGTGATGCGTGTGGCGCGGCGGCTCTACGACACCGGGGAGGCGACCCACGCCGACGTGTGCGCCGCGCTTGGCATCACCGACGGCGGTGGGCCGACCAGTGCGCAACTGGCCGGGCTGCGGTCCGGTATGCACCGCGTGCCCGCCTGACATCGCCGCGCCGCCGCGCTCCGATTGGCCTCGGACGATTGCGGCGGAACAGTCCGCCACAACCGCACGGGTAGGCACCTCACCATCGACACAGAGGAGACACCGTGACCAGCCCCACCGCCACCCCGTCCGCAGACCGACGGTTCCACGACTTCTGGCTGCCCGACTACTGCCCGCAGTGCAACCCGGCGGGTCACAACGCCGACCGCTGCGTGCGCTTGGCCACCGAGACCGAGCCCGATGCCGTTACGTGGCGCGGCGGCAACGGGGTCGTGTGCGAGTACGTGTGTGATCGCTGCGGGCACCAATGGCGTCGGGCCGACCTGTGGACCGCCGCGTGCGCCGGTTTCAAACCCAACCGACGGAAGGCCGCATGACCACGACGACCGACCGCCTGCGCGACCCCATCGCGTCGATGACCGCCGCCCGCGCGCTGCGGGCGGCGCGTGGCCGAGCGGTGCCCGACACCCCGGCAGAACTGGCCCGGCGGCTGGACCCGAAGTTCGTTGTCACTCCGACCATTCGACTGTTGTCCGACCTCGCCGTGCGGTCGGTGACAGCCTCCGACCAGCGCGACATCGTGACCACCCCGCCGCGCACCGGCAAGTCGCGGCTGCTGGCCATCTGGACGGTGGTGTCGGCGCTGATGCGCGACCCCGACCTACAGGTGGTGCTCGTCAGCTACTCCGACGAGTTGGCGCAGGCGCACAGCCGTGAGGCGCGGCAACTCATCAACGAGCACGCCGACTACCTCGGCATCCGACTGGCCCAGGACAAGACGGCGGTGGGCCGGTGGCGCGTGGAGGGCCGTGCGGGCGGGCTGCTGGCCACCGGCATCAACTCCGGCGTGACCGGGTTCGGTGCCGACCTGCTCATCGTGGACGACCCGGTGAAGGACGCCGCCGAGGCCGACAGCGCGGCGCACCGCCGCCGCGTGATAACCGAGTACCGCTCCACCCTGGCCACCCGTGTCCATCCCGGCGGGTCGGTGCTGCTCGTGATGACGCGGTGGCACGAACGCGACCTCGCCGGTGAACTGCTCGACGCCGAGCCGGACGTGTGGACCCACACCAACGTGCCCGCCGTCGCCGATACTGGCGTCCCCGACGCGCTGGGCCGCGCGCCCGGTGTGGCCATGACATCCGCACTCGGTTTCACTGCAGAGCACTTCGCCGCCGCCCGCCGGACTTCCGGTGAGCGGGCATGGTTTTCGCTCTACGAGGGTGTGCCGTCGGCACCCGAGGGCGGTCTGGTCAAACGGGGGTGGCTGGACACTTGGCGGCTCCCCACGGCCCCGCTCGGCCCCGTCAAGACAGTGGTGGGCGTGGACCCCTCCGACTCGGGTTCCGGCGATGCTTGCGGCATCGTCGCGGCGTCGATGACAGCCGAGGGGGTGGTGGCCGTCATCGCCGACATGTCCGCGCCGATGACGAGCGACCAGTGGGCCAGAGCGGCTGTCGATCTGGCCGTGGACGTGGGTGCGTCCGAGATCGCGGTGGAGGGTTTCGCCGCCCGCGAGACGTACCAGCGGGTGGCCAAGGACGCACTGCGCCGCGCCAGGCTGCCCCGACCAATCAAGGTGACGACGTGGCCACCGAAGGGCAGCGGGCGCGGTGGCGGCGACGCGGTGGCCCGGTCGGCGGCGCTGCTACAGGGACTCGAAACAGGCACCGCCCGAATCGCGGGGCATTTACCGGGTTTGGAGGGCGCGGCGATCACGTGGCAGGCCGGGCAGCACCAGCCGGACAGCTTCGCCGCGCTCGTCGTCGCCCACGACGTGCTGGTGCACTCCATCGGGCAGCAGATCTACATCGTGTCTCCGCTTGATGTCGAGCGCCGCGCCCGCGCGGGCCAGGTGCCGCCGCCACCCGCGTGGATGCGCCGCCGGATCACCTGAGGGCGAGGGCGCAGGCCGATGCCTCTGCCAACGGCCAGCCTTACCGGCTGGCCGCCTTGTCTAGAAAGCCGCGTTTGACCTCTTCGTGCGAAAGCCCGGTTAGCGAGATGTCGAGAATCGAGGTGAGTGTCCGGAAGTGTGGTGAGTCTCTGACCTGGTTTATAGTCTCGGCTTTGACTGTCCCCCGCTTCCGATCGCACTCGATGCATAGAACACCGAATGCTTCACCGTGAACGTCACGCCTGAGCTTCGTGGCCGTCATCACGACAGTGTGCAACTTCAACGCTTCAGCTTCTGATCTGGAGAAGCCGTAGGACTCCACCTGAGTGTCAATCCAGTCCTGCCGGTCGGCGGGGAACGTAACGTTCGTTTTGTCGTCGGCGGCGCGCCAGACTTTCCCAATGAAGCCTTGCGTGTCGGGGTACGAGGTGCGTCCCACTGCCGCGTAGTCCTCATTCGGTGAGACTCGCCCTACGAGGTAGAACTTGTCGTCACTATGCCGGTACACCGAAAGCCGGGTATCGCCCTTGTAGATCTCGATGTCGTTCGCCAAGTCTCGCAATAGGACGTTGACGACATTAATTAGGTTCGTCGTCCGGTTGTCTATCTGTTGATTACACTGCGTGACCTCGCGTCTCAGCTTCTCGTTGTCGGTGTCGAGTTTCAATAGGGTCGGGCGGTGGTGACGGCGGTTGTGGAAGATTGCGCTACCCGCGAGCAGAAGCCCGAACACAACGAGCGCGAGAACAACCTTTCCGTTCCATTTGTAAGACGGCCCGATGCTTGCAACGCAAAAAGTGACCGCGCTTGCGGCAGTCAGGGCATCAGCAAGGTATTCATCGACACACAGACGGACGGTCTTGCGAACACGCTCGGGTATCCGTGGGACTAAGTACCTGCGGACCAGCAGCCATAGTCCAACGATTAGCAGCGAGCCGGCGGCCGCAGTGACGAATTCCAAGTGCAGCAACCACAGTCCAACGATCAGAAGTACGACGACGGCCGCAGTCGCAAACACCAAGTGCATCGGCGTACGTCAGGCGAGGGTGAGTTCCCGTTGTCGTTCTCGGACTTCACCTTGCCCAAAGTGACCACGGAGAATCTGCTTGATGGCCTCGACGGCTCTCTCGGCGTCCGCATCAGCCTGTTCGGCGTCGCCGCTCGTCATCGCGAACTTGATGATGAAGCTGTCGTCGTCCCCGCCTTCCACGCGAACGTCTGACACCCCATACTCGGCGGCGTTGAAGGTTTGCAGAGCATCGCGAACCTCACGAATCGCGGACTCAAGGACCTGCTCCTTGACCCCGAAATACGCATTCGACCGAATCCCCACGCGGCGAACCTCCTTCGGCTGTGGTGCCTGTTGCCGTTATGCAGCACGTTACCCGCTACAGCGATACAACGGCTGGATTGATGGTACGTATTGCGACCGACACCAAAATGTTGCTAGCTCGAGCTGAGCGTTGCGGCCAACACGGGCTGAGTGCGTTTCGTCGGCAATCGGAGGCTCAGGACCGGCGCAATCCGACTGACTTCGGCGGCGAGATTGCACGTAAATTGCACGCGCTGGTCAGAAATATCGTCTGACCTGGTGCCCCCGGCAGGATTCGAACCTGCGGCCTTCTGCTCCGGAGACGGATTCAACCTGGTTTCGGCGGTCCAGCGGCGGTTGTCTACGTCAGCGGTTGCGCACAGTTTTGTGCCGCTGAACTGCGATTTCAGTTTCCTGTAGTCCGCCGGGGTGCGCGGTCGTTCGCTGACGAGTTCTGGTTGAGTTGTGTCACCCTCGTGTCACTCTCACCCGGACATGCACTTGGCGGAGCGAAGCAACGACCGGAATGCAGATGTCGGCGCGGAATCCCTGCCGTATGGTCGTGGCCAGGTGTTGGCGTCGTGCGTCGGCGCCACCGATCAGGTTCGCCGACACGTTAGAGTAACCATCGGTGCGCCTGACCCGCCCCGTGTAGTGCATTCCGCTGCGACGTTTGAGGGTCGGGCGCAAATCGTTCATTTGAACAAGGGGTTAGGGATTTGAATCCCTTCCTCCTGGCGCGGTGATGAGTCGAGTCACGGGGTTACATCTGAGTCGCGTGGCGAATTCGTCGAGGAGGCGTTGTGCGTCGGCGATGGTGGTGGGGTGGGGGCGTGCTTTGAGCCAGCGTTTGAGGGTTTGATGGAAGCGTTCGATTTGCCCTGGGTTTGGGGGCGGCCGGGGTTGCCGTTCTTCTGGGTGATGCCGAGGTTGGCCATGAGGTGTTCGAAGTCGTTGTGGCCGTTGGTGAATCGGGATGTGTAGACGGTTCCGGTGTCGGTCAGTGATGGTCGAACTCTACTGCCGTGTCTGACCCTGCACACTGCGGATCTAACAGTAGGTCGGCCCGTGTGGCGCTGCTGGTGGAATGCTTGATCTTGTCGCCGCCACGGTCGTGGTGGACGGTCAACTCAGAGTTGCTCGACGTGCCCGAATACGAACCTCAGGGTCGTTGACCAATGTCCCGGAACGCCGCACCCGGCGTGTACCACCGTGCCAAAGATGCGATCGAGTCATAGCGCTAGTCGAGCAAACCGCCGCCCAGGCACACTGCGCTAACCACCTGGCGTCAATCCAGGTGTGTTCACAGCGACGGATTCGCCTTTGCATGTTCGAGTGCGAGAGGATCCTCACCGATAATCGCCAATCTCCGAGAGATTGCCGGACTTGAGAGGAGTAGGGCGCGCACGGGTTGAACCATCAGGGCACACATCGAGAGAAGAGTGAATGACAACACAAACGACATTTGTCGCCCTCTCATGTTGGTCGCCTGCTGGTGAACAGGTCGACTGGCGCGGCCACATGCGGTACCTCGACCGTATTGCCCTTCTGCAGAGACAGCTACGTCGCGGGCCGCCAAAGTCATGGAGATTTTTGTGCTCCGAACACAATCCGAGCGATAGAGTCGACCGGTGACGGACTCGGCCCAACCGCATCAGGCGTTGACCGACCACATTGCCCAAGTACTCGGTGGACTGGGTGAGAAGCTGCGTGACCTCCCCACGTCGATTTTCGGGCTTCTGAGCGCTGAAGTCACCGAGTTAAGCGGCGACGGACAACTCGAGGATCTGCTGAACGAGACGGTGTCGGCAAACGTCGAGACATGGTTCACCGCACTTCGCCACGACATCCCGATCGACATGGTCGAACCTCCTGCTGCCGCGCTTGAGCACGCTCGACGGATGGCTCAGCGCGCTGTTCCTGCCAATTTCTTGCTCCGCGCCTATCGACTCGGACATCAACAGGGCCTGCGATTCGTCATCGGAGAGATCAGGAGGTCGGGGCTGCCGGCCGACACGAAACTCGACCTCTATGAACACATCACTCGGGTGTCGTTCGGCTACATCGATTGGGTTTCCGAGCAGGTGCTCAGCACCTATCAGGATGAATACGCAGTTTGGGAGGAGGATCGCCGAAGCGCTCGAACGCAAATCGTGCGGGATGTACTCGGTGGCGCAACAGTCGACGTTGCGGCGGTGTCCGAAGCGATCCGTTATCCGCTAGGCGCACTGCATGTCGCCGTCGTGTTCTGGTGGGATGACCCGCAGGGGGGCGACAGGACGCAAACTGATACCGCGAGGGCCATATTGCGGCGCGCCGCTGACGCCGTTGGCGCCTACTCCACTCTGTACATCTCGGTCGATAGCGTGCTGTCGTGGGCGTGGATTGCTGTGGCCGACCAGCAGTCGGCGGTGCGTATTCGCTGGTCGATGGAGTCGCATCAGAGCGCAGTCCGGGTGGCTGCTGGCGCACCGCTGACCGGCACCGATGGATTTCGACGATCGCACTCTCAAGCGAAAGGAGCCCGAGATCTCGCTATCGCCACCAAGAACACGGACGCTCAATTCATCTCCGCGACCGACGCTGGCGTTGCGCTCTGCTCACTGTTGCTCACCGATTTCGAGGCGATGAGAGCATTTGTCAGCGACACTCTCGGCCCGCTCGCCAATCGCTCGGTAGCCGACCGTCGGCTGCGAGAAACCACGGCCGCTTTCCTACGCCTGGGATCGAGCTTCAAGGCCGCGGCCGAGGAATTGCACCTTCACGCGAACACCGTAAGGTATCGTATTGAACGAGCAATTGAACGGCGCGGTAGCAACTTTCGCGATGACCGTCTCGACGTCGAAGTCGCCCTCCTTCTGTGTGAGCTCATTGGAAGCCCCGTGTTGCGTAGCGATACCAGCGGGCCAGCCGACATCGAGTGAAGCGCCGACCTCAGTTGGGGCCGTGATCTAAGTTGTGTGGGGAACCGCTAGTGGTGTTCCTTGTTTGGCGTTGACGTGTGCCTGCTCACCTATCAAAGGTTTGCCCTTTGGACCGACTCGGGAGGGGTGACCGGGCGGAGGCAGGAGTGCAACTACCGCCAGGCGAATGGGGAGCCTGTGCTCGGATCGCCGCAAGTTTGATGTAGGCGGTTAGCGCAGTAGGGCTTTCGCCAACTACGACACAACTCTTGACGCCCCTACGCACGGGCGGGACCTCCCCATCCCCTCCGTGGGCCAAATTCACAAGAACTTGATCCGATCGACTATTGGGACCCACGCCGCCGATGGAGGTTGATTGTTAAGGGGCATTCCTCGATGACGGGATCGAGTGATTGATCGCAGTTGTCGCGTTCGAAGCGCACGACGGCAAAGCATGGGGCGCCGCTGAACAGCGCATAGTCGTTGGTGCCGGTGGCCACGACCAACGTTCGTGTCGCGGTCGTCGAACGGTGGTGCCGAAGCTCGCAGCGCGATCCTCCCCACGGGCCCAGATGGCTGCGCGGCCTACTCACGGTGGACTCGGGTTGCGTGACTACATCCGCGGCAGGGTGCAGAAACGCCACCCATTAAGCGCTACCGTGTGAACACCTAATAACCTTCGGAATGCCCTGCCAACTACGAGAGGAGCCCTGGGGTCGAGCACCTCGATCCCATCCCTTCATCGAATATCTGTCTCTCCGGCCCCATGGCCGTGAACACACATTAGAAAGAGAGCTGACATGCCGATAGGCCCTGGTGTGATCGGAAAAACGATGCCCGATACGGTCTTGACGATCGAGGCTGGCAGGCTGCAGTTTTTCGCAAAGGCTACCGGGCAAACCGACCCCGTTTACCTAGACCGTGAAGCCGCCGAGGCCGCTGGGCACCCCGATCTCCCGGTCCCGCCGACGTTTCTCGCTGCGATCGAACTCGCACAGCCGGACCCTTTTGCCTTCCTTGCCGACCTCGGGGTGGATCTGCGTAGCGTCCTCCACGGAGAACAGGCGTTCACGTACTACTCCACGGCGTATGCCGGCGATACGTTAGTCGCGAAGACTCGCATCGCCGACGTGTACACCAAGAAGGGCGGCGCTTTGGAGTTCATCGTCAAAGTCACCGAGATATCCAAGGATGACGGAACCGCAGTCGCTGAGATGACCAACGTCGTCGTCATCCGCAACCTGCCAGGCTCGAAATGACCTCATCGAAGCGGGAAAATGAGATGACCTTTACAGACACCATCACGGTCGGCACGGCCCTGCAGTCACTGGTCTTGCCTCCGATCTCACGCACTACGCTGGCTCTGTTCGCCGGCGCGTCTGGTGACCACAACCCGATACACATCGATATCGACGTGGCCAAGTCTGCGGGGCTCGACGATGTTTTCGCGCACGGCATGTTGTCGATGGCCTACCTGGGTCGTTTGTTGACAAACTGGGTGCCCCAGGAGCGGATCCGCTCGTTCCGCGTGCGGTTCGCGGCGATAACCCCTGTACACGGCAACATCACTTGCACCGGCCGCGTGACTTCGGTCGATGGGGGCAACGCAACACTTGAACTAAAGACGGCATTGGACGACGGAACGGTCACCCTCGTCGGCGATGCGGTCGTGGCTACCGGTTGACTCGAACGTGTCATCAGGATCGCACGGTCGGTTCGCGGCACTGGGTTGCCGATCGATCACCTAGTGTCGGAAGGTCCGCGGAGTTCGTTCGACCTTGGCCGTAGCATTCTGCGGCAGTTCGTCCTGACCACTGCCACGTGGCGCTCTCGTTGTCGGCGATGTGCTGACGACGGAACCCGTTGACCCGCGCGGCGCGATTTCGGCGGCACCGTCGGTGGCGGGTCGTCCGAACGTCAGAGGAATTTAATGCAAGTTAATCGCAACGTCAGAAGAATTTAGTGCAAGTTAATCTCATTCTGAGCGGTACGCATTCTTGATTCGGCTGGCGAGCACATCTTAGGTTGCGGCTTCGATGCGAGTCGCGGGGCTACGTCGTGCCGTGGCAACAGCAGCCCTGGCGTTCGAGTACCGGAGCGCACACCGCCAGTCAGCGATCCCTTCGCCGTACGGACATCCGAACAAGCACTTACGGGCCCGTCAATCGGCGCCATCAGTCGCGGCGCTGTGCATGTGCCTTCAACGCAGACGGGCTGAATATCGCCCGTTGGAATCACGCACGGGTGTACCAATCGCGACCGGCCTTCTCTTCGGATTGGCTTTCGATTCTGGCTTGTGAGGACGCTCCGCCGGCGTGGCCGCCAACGCGAGAGCAGCGACCGCAATGTTCATCGCCGGAATGCCGAAGCAGCGTCAATTGCTCTGCGAGACATGTTGATTAAGTTCGCAAGGATCGGGTCGGGGTGGAGCTGTGCAAGACCCCGAGGTTGGTCGCCGAAATTGTCGGTTAGGTCAAATTGCCTGCGGTGCAGGAAAACCGACATCGGCTTGTGGAGTTCCAGTTTTTAGTCTAGGTTCAGTTCGGTCGTGAGCCACGTCACTACGACGACACCTGCGGTTACACCGAAAATTTCACGAAAGGCGAACCGTTGAGCCTGTTCGAAGTCAATGTGGGCGTGTCCCCACCGGGCCTACGGTCGGCCATAGCGGCAGCTGACGCGGAGTTCCCAAGTTGCTCATTCGGTCCGGCCCGAACGCAGGTCGGTTAGTGGCGTCCTTCGGCCTTGCCGCAAAGCCCCTTCGCGGTTTCGGCGGATTCATCGCGATGTCGCTCGACACATTCGCGTGCATGTTCCAGCGTCCGTTCGCGTGGCGTGAGTACCTGCTTCAAACGTGGTTCGTAGCACGTGTCTCGTTGATCCCGACATTGATGCTGTCTATCCCGCTCACAGTGCTCACGGTGTTCACCTTCAACGTACTGCTGGTCGAGTTCGGAGCCGCCGACTTCTCAGGCACAGGCGCCTCTCTGGGAACCGTGAATCAGACGGGGCCGATCGTGACTGTGCTCGTGGTTGCCGGCGCAGGTGCCACCGCGATGTGCGCCGACCTCGGTGCGCGCACCATCCGCGAAGAACTCGACGCCTTGCGGGTGATGGGGATCAATCCGATTCAAACGCTGGTCGTGCCGCGCGTCCTGGCGGCCACTACGGTTGCGCTACTTCTGTCCTCTCTGGTCATCCTTGTGGGATTAGCTGGTGGATTCGTTTTCTCGGTCTACTTCCAGCATGTGACGCCGGGGGCGTTCGTCGCGGGGATGACGCTGATAACCGGCGTCGGTGACGTCGTCGTCTCACTGGTCAAGGCGACCTTGTTCGGCCTGACCGCCGGCTTGATCGCGTGCTATATGGGCACTTCGGTGGGTGGAGGCCCTGCGGGCGTCGGAAACGCCGTGAACGAGACGGTGGTGTTCTCCTTCATCGCCCTGTTCGTCATCAACGTGATTATCACCGCAGTCGGCTTCCAGGTGACGCTATGACCACGAAATCAACTCTGCAAAAACGCCTTCCGCGATTTTCGCGTCAGCTCAGGAGCCTGGGTGACAGTGCCGAGCAGCTCGGTGGCCAGGCCGAGTTCATCGCTACGACGATGGCCTCCATAGGGTTTGCTCTCACGCGTTACAAGAGCGAGACCATCCGCCTCGTCGCGGCGATGAGTCTGGGAACGGGGGCGCTCGTCATGATCGGCGGCACGACTGCGATCGTCGGGTTCCTAACGCTGTCGACTGGCGCGCTCGTCGCGGTACAGGGATACAACCAGTTCGCCGATGTGGGCGTAGAGGCACTCATCGGCTTCGCGTCGGCGTTTTTCAACGTTCGTTTGATCGCGCCCCTGACTGCGGCTGTCGCCATGGCGGCAACGATCGGCGCGGGGGCGACGGCACAGATTGGAGCGATGCGCATCAACGAAGAGATCGACGCGTTGGAGGTGATGGGGATCCGATCGGTGGCGTACCTGGCCTCCTCGCGAGTCGCTGCAGCGGTTGTGGTGGTGGTTCCGCTCTATTGCGTCGCTGTCATGGCGTCCTTCCTGGCGGCGCGATTCGGAACGACGTTCTTCTACGGGCAGTCAACCGGTGTCTACGATCACTACTTCTACACGTTCCTGTCGACGTCGGATCTGCTGTGGTCCTTCGCCTTGGCGCTCGTCATGGCCGTCGTCATCATGACCGTCCACACCTATTACGGCTACAACGCGTCGGGCGGCCCTTCCGGAGTCGGCGAAGCTGTCGGTCGTGCCGTGCGCACCTCGATGATCTGTGCCGCAGCGGTGGTTCTGTTCACGTCACTGGCGATCTACGGCCAGACCGGCAACTTCAATCTGGCGGGATGACTTCGATGACCCAGAAGGACACCGGGCGTAGGCGCAAACTCGTTTGGGCAGTGGCGCTTGTGGCGGCGGTGGTGCTGTTCGTGTATGCGACAATGGGTTTCTTCACACAGACCTTCACCAGCTATTCGCGCGTTACGCTCACCTCCGACCGGTCCGGCTTGGTCATGGAACCCGGTGCCCGAGTGAAATTGCGCGGCGTTCAAGTTGGCGAGGTCGGCTCCGTCAACAGCGGTCGGGATTCCGTCAGTCTGACACTGAACCTGTTTCCCGATCAGCTCCAGTACATACCAGCCAATATCGAGGCGCGGATTCGTGCCACCACGGTGTTCGGTGCTAAGTACGTCGATCTGTCGTATCCCCGCGATCCCAGCCCGCAGCGCCTCGCGGCGGGGGCAGTACTGAAGTCGGAGAATGTCAGCACTGAGGTCAACACTGTGTTCGAGAACCTGGTCGGACTGCTCGACAAAATAGATCCGGCGAAGCTGAACGCCATTCTTTCCGCACTGGCGGAGGGTGTCCGCGGACAAGGAGAACGCATCGGCGAGGCGACCACAGCGCTCAATGAGGTTCTGCAGCAGTTGAATCCACGGGCGGAAGTCATTCGGGACGACTGGCGTGCCCTGAAGGGATTCTCCGACACGTACGGCGCGGCAGCTCAGAACATTCTGAGCACACTTGATGCCGCAAGTATCACGAGCGCGACGCTGACGAATCAGGCAGACCAGCTAGACGCCCTGCTGCTGGGCGTCACCGGATTCTCGAACAGTGGAATCTCGTTGCTGGGACCGAACAAGGACGACTTCATTCGCGGAATCAACGATCTTGAGCCGACCACCGCGCTGCTCGCCAAATACAACCCTTCGTACCTGTGCCTGCTGCTCGGTACAAAGACGGTGTTGGAAAGTTACGACTTCCCAGCGATCACTGGCGGACGCAACGGGAAGTCCCTGATCGTCGACGCGGCACTGCTGTTCGGAGATGACCAGTACCGGTATCCCGACAATCTCCCCATCACCGGGGCGAAGGGTGGACCTGGCGGTCAACCGGGCTGTGGATCGCTGCCCGATGTCGCGAAGAACTTCCCGGTGCGCGCTCTCGTGACGAACACCGGTTGGGGCACCGGAATCGACTATCGCCCCAATCTCGGTATCGGGCGACCTTTCTACATGGATCTGTTGCCCACCACCCGTGGGTACCCCCAGCCGCCGGTCCTGCGAGGACAAGACCGGGGGGCAGCACCGGGACCCATCCCCTACCCCGGAGCGCCGCCATACGGCGCGCCGATGTACGCGCCCGACGGCACACCGCTGTATCCGGGCATCCCCCCTGCGCCCGGCCCCATGGAGCCGCGCGAACCTGGTCCGCCACCTCCTGGGACTGAGCCGTTCGTTGTTCCCAATCCCGCTGAGACACAACCGTTCCCGCCGGCAACACTGCCGCCGGTGCCGGCCGCGCCATCGCCGTGACGTGCCGGTCGATGATTGACCCCGGATGGAGAGGACACCGTGAGAGATAACCTGTCAGGCGCCGTGGTGCGACTGATCGTGTTCGTCGTGGTCTGTCTGCTGGGGACGTTCGCGCTTCTGGCGATCTATGCGCAGCTTCGCTTCGAGAAGGGCAGTACGTATAGAGCGCTGTTCAGTAACGTCAGTGGTCTGGAGGTGGGCAACTTCGTCCGCGTCGCAGGCGTTGAAGTGGGGAAGGTAACGGGCATCTCCGTGACCGGCGATAACACCGCCGCCGTCGAGTTCAACGCGAGCGACACGGTGATCCTGACCGAAGGCAGTGGAGCCGCGATCCGCTACGACAACTTGATCGGCGGCCGGTATCTGGAACTCCTCGAAGGGGCGGGCGGGACTCGGAAACTGAATCCGGGGAGCACCATCGCACTCGACCGGACAACGCCGGCGTTGGATCTGGACGCGTTGATCGGCGGCTTCCGACCGCTGTTTCGGGCCTTGGATCCCGACCAGGTGAACAAGCTGTCGGGCCAACTGATCGACGCGTTCCAGGGTCAAGGAGGCTCCATCGGGTCATTTCTGACGCAGACTGCGGCGTTGACGAACACATTGGCTGACCGTGACCAACTCATCGGCGAGGTGGTCGTCAACCTCAACACGGTGCTCGGCTCATTGGCGGGTCAGGGCGACCAGTTCGCGAAGGCGGTGGAATCGCTGTCATCGCTCGTGGCCGGGTTGAACGGCCGCAAGGAGGACCTCAGCAACGGGTTGGCATACGCGAACGCGGCCGCCGGATCGATCAGTGATCTCCTCGATGCGGCGCGTCCGGCGTTCAAGGAGACGGTGACGCAAACCGACCGTGTCGCGACCACCGTTCTGAACGACAAGGACTACTTCGACGACTACCTCAACACGCTGCCGGATGCCTATCGGATGCTCGGTCGTCAAGCATTGAACGGCGACTACTTCAGTTTCTACATCTGCGACTTGGTCTTGAAGATGAACGGGAAGGGTGGCCAGCCGGTGTACGTCAAACTGGCCGGGCAGGACACGGGAAGGTGCACACCGAAATGAAACCCTTCTCCGAACGCAATCCGGTGACGCTCGGGCTCGTCGGCGCGGTCGTCATAGCAGCGATTGTCATCGCTGCACTCCAGTTCAAGAGCCTTCCGTTCTTCTCTAGCGGTCGCACCTACTCGGCCTTCTTCGCGGACGCGGGCGGGCTGAAGACCGGTGCCGCGGTGCAGGTCGCGGGCTTCCAGGTCGGCGAGGTACGCAGTATCACACTTCGCGACTCGCACGCGCTGGTCACGTTCGACGTGTCCGACGACATCAGAGTGGGAGACCGCTCGGAAGCGGCGATCAAGACCAAAGCGCTGCTAGGCAGTAAGACACTTGAAGTCACGCCCCGCGGTGACGGAGAACAGCACGACATCATTCCACTGGAGCGCACGACCTCGCCGTACCAACTCCCGGATGCTCTGGGAGATCTTTCGGCGACCATCAGCGGCCTGAATACCGACCAGCTCTCCAGCTCGTTAACGGTCCTGTCACAGACATTCGCCGACACGCCACCACAGATTCAGGAAGCAGTTCAGGGCGTAGCGCGGTTCTCGCAGACGCTCGCCGAACGAGACGCGGACTTGCGGTCGCTGTTGAGTAATGCGAATAAGGCGACGGGAATCCTCGCGGAGCGCAGTGACCAGATCGTCAGTCTGGTGCACGACACCAACGCCCTGTTGGCCGAACTCGAGAGTCAGAGCAGCGCGCTGGATCAACTGTCCAACAACTTCGTCGCACTAGCGCAGCAGCTGAGGGGATTGATCGCGGACAACCGTGAGACGCTCAAGCCCGCCCTGGACAGGTTGAACGGCGTCCTCGCGATCATCGACAATCGCAAGGCCAAGATCCAGGAGGCGTTCCGGGGCCTGCGCGACTATGCGACCGCCCTCGGTGAGGCAGTGTCCGCGGGGCCGTTCTTCAAGGCGTATCTGTCGAACCTTCTGCCCGGCCAGTTCGTGCAGCCGTTTATCGACGCCGCGTTCTCCGATTTGGGACTCGATCCGAACGTACTCCTGCCCTCTCAGCGCGTCGATCCTGAAACAGGGCAAACTGCCACCCCGCCACTGCCGGTCCCCTACCCGCGCACCGGTCAAGGTGGCGATCCGAATCTCAATCTCCCCGATGCGATCACCGGTAATGCCGGCGATCAGGGATGCGGACCGCCGGGGGTGCCGCTGCCGGGTCCGACGGGCTGCTACCCGTACCGCGAACCGGAGCCGGCACCGCCGCCTGGCAGTGCACCACCTGGACCGCCGGCGATCGTTCCCGACGCGCCTCAGCCGAGTCCCGTTTACGTCCCAGCACCGGGCGAACCGCCGGCTGGTCCCGCGCCGGGACCCGCACCGACCGAAGGGGGGCAGGGCCAGTGAGTATTCGCAACGGACGCATCGGCGTGGCCGTCGTTCTCGCGCTCGTCCTGATCGCCGGAATCGCCGTCGTTGTCCTGCGCCAATCCGGGGTCGGTCGGACCCACCTCGTCGCGTACTTCAACAACAGCAACGGCATCTTCGTTGGAGACGAAGTGCGTATTGTCGGCGTGCCGGTGGGCGGAATCGATGAGATCCAGCCGGAGCCGACACGAGTCAAGATCAGTTTCTGGGTCGACGATCAGTACAAGATCCCCGCCGACGCGAAGGCCGTGATCCTTTCTCCGACGCTGGTCACCTCGCGTGCGATCCAGCTCACGCCGGCCTACACCACGGGACCCGTGATGGCTGACAATACCGTCATCGGGCAGGACAGAACTGCCGTCCCAGTGGAGTTCGATGACTTCCGTGAGCAACTGCAGAAACTCAACGAAGCGCTGCAGCCGACCCAGCCGGGTGGAGTGAGCCCACTCGGAGCCTTTGTCAACACGACCGCGGACAACTTGCGCGGGCAGGGCGCGAACATTCGGGACGCCATAATCAAACTGTCTCAAGCAGTTTCGGCGTTGGGGGACCACAGTGGGGACCTGTTCTCCACACTGAAGAACCTGTCAATCCTCGTCTCGGCGCTGCGGGATTCCTCCGACGTGCTGTCACAGTTGAATCGCAACCTCGCCAGCGTCACGAACTTGGTCGCCAACGATCCCAACGAAGTCGGGAATGCCGTGCGCGAGCTGGCCGGTCTCGCGGGAGAGTTGACGGGTTTCGTCCACGACAACCGCGAATCATTAGGCGTCACCGCAGATAAACTGGCCTCGGTCTCGCAAGCACTGAATGACAGCATCCCGGATATCAAAGAGGCCCTGCACGTCGTTCCGAACACGTTGCAGAACTTCATCAACATCTACCAGCCGGCACAGGGCACATTGACGGGCGCCCTATCGGTGAACAACTTTCAGAACCCGATCACCTTCCTTTGCGGTGCGATTCAGGCCGCGTCAAGGATGAACGCCGAACAGTCGGCGAAGCTGTGTGTGCAGTATCTGGCACCGATCATCAAGAACCGCCAGTACAACTTCCTACCAATCGGTCTCAACCCGATCGTCGGTGCCACCGCGCGCCCGAACGAGCTCACTTTCAGCGAGGACTGGATGCGCCCGGATTACGTGCCGCCACAGCCACCACCGGCGTCGAGCCCGCCGCCACCTCCCGCCGCACCCGGCGCGCCGCTGCCCGCGGAAGCTCCGCTGTCGGCTGCACCAACCAACCCGGGGGACGGCCTTGCGGGACTCATGGTTCCAGCCGGAGGGGGAGGGTAGTGGCGATGCATACTTCGCCCTGCCGGTCTCGCATCGCGATCGTGCTGATTTCGGTTCTCGCGGTGTCGGGTTGCGGCTGGAGAGGCCTGAACACCCTGCCGTTGCCTGGTACTGCGGGCGGCGGCCCAGGTGCCTACACGATTCAGGCGCAGCTGCCCAATGTCACCAATCTGCAACCCAACTCGCGTGTCCGAGTCGGCGACGTCCTAGTGGGTAACGTTACGAAGGTCGAGATGCAGGGCTGGCACGCACTTCTCACGATCTCCCTCGATGAAGACGTCGACCTGCCCGCCAACGCCACGGTGAAACTCGGGCAGACGAGCCTGTTCGGCTCTCTCCACGTCGAGCTGGCACCCCCGCTCGATCAGCGTCCGGAGGGTAGGCTCCATGAGGGGTCGTTGATTCCCCTGTCGTCCGCTAGTACATATCCGAGCACTGAGCAGACTCTGGCGGCGATCTCCACGGTGCTGAACGGCGGCGGGGTTGCGCAGGTTCAGGACATCACCGAAGCTCTGAGCACTGCTTTCGACGGCCGCGCGGACGACTTGCGGAGCCTCATCGGGCAGCTCGATCAATACGTCGGTCAACTGAACGACCAGAAAGACGACATAATCGCCGCCGCCGACAGCCTGAACAAACTCGTCGGTCAGTTCGCTGCACAGAAGCCGGTCGTCGACAAGGCTTTGAAGACCATTCCGGACGCCCTCGCGGTGCTGAGCGATCAGCGAGACGCGATTAGTGAAGCCATCGACAAGCTCGGTAAATTCTCCGCTCTCACAGCAGACTCGGTGAACCAAACGAAGTCTGCCCTGGTCAAGGAGCTTGAGGACCTCGCGCCGACACTGCGTGCGCTAGCCGACGCCGGTCCCGCCTTGACGCAGTCACTCGACCTTTTGACAACCTACCCCTTCCCCAAGAGCACGATGGGGAAGTGGATTCGCGGCGACTACGCCAACCTCACCGCAGTGATCGATCTGACGCTCAGCCGAATCGACTCGTCGTTCTTCACAGGCACCAGATTCGAGGGAGACCTGACCGAACTGGAACTCCAGTGGGGTCGTACCATCGGCCAGCTGCCCAGTCCGTACACCGCAGCGAATCCGCTGGTGGTGCCCTACCATCTCAATCAAGGGCCCTAGCGATGCATCTATCGAGGCGTGTAGTCATCCAGATAACGATCTTCGTGGTCGGCACTTTGGTCGCCGCGTCCATCATGGTGTTCCACTACATGGGACTGCCGAACTACCTGTTCGGAGTCGGCCACTACCGAGTGACGCTCAAGCTCCCCAACGCCGCTGGGCTTTACGCCAACGGCAACGTGACCTATCGGGGGACCGAAGTCGGCCGGGTGGAGCGACTTGACCTAACCGACACCGGTGTTAACGCGGTGCTGTCGATGAGGTCCGGCGTCGACATCCCGGCGGACCTGGACGCAGAGGTGCACAGCCAGTCCGCTGTCGGTGAGCAGTTCGTCGCGTTGCTACCCCGCAGTGCTAACGGACCGGCCCTGAAGAACGGCGACGTTATCCCCATTGATCGCGCCTCTGTTCCACCCGACATCAACTCGCTTCTAGAAGCGACCAATCGAGGAATCCAGGCGATTCCCCATGACAGTCTCAAAACCGCGATCGATGAGGCGTATACCGCGGTGGGTGGACTCGGTCCAGAGTTGTCCCGTCTCGTCAAGGGCACGACGGCTCTCTCGATCGACGCGCAACGCAATCTGGACGCTCTGACTACCCTCGCTGATGAGTCTCAACCGCTCCTGAACTCGCAGACCAGCACCTCGGACTCCATTCAAGCCTGGGCTGCGCATCTCGCCACCGTTACCGATGAACTGAAAGGGCAGGACGCCGCTGTTTCGACTGTACTGTCCGCTGGACCGGCCGCCGCCGACGAAACTCGTGCGCTGTTCGACCGATTGCAGCCCTCGCTTCCCGTTCTGCTCGCCAACCTGGTGAGTCTCGATCAAGTCGGGCTCGTGTACAACGACAACCTCGAGCAGATCCTCGCACTCATTCCCCAAGGCATCTCCATCCTGCAGGGTGCCGGCTTAGCGAACCGCGACACCAAGCAGGCGTACAGCGGTGGATACCTCAGCTTCAATCTGAACTTGAACCTGCCGCCGGCGTGCACGACGGGCTTCCTGCCGCCGCAGCAGCAGCGGGCACCCACCGATGTCGATTTCCCCGATCGGCCGTACAACCTGTACTGCCGAGTGCCGCAGGACTCGCCGTTCAACGTCCGCGGGGCGCGCAACATCCCCTGCGAGAGCAGACCGGGCAAGCGGGCGCCGACGGCGGCGATGTGTGAGAGCGACGAGAACTACGTCCCGCTGAACGACGGGTACGCCTGGAAGGGCGATGCGAATGCGACGTATTCAGGACAGCCAATCCCGCAGCCACCCACGGGCGCACCAGGTTCGGCCCCGCCCACGCAGGCGGCGCCACCGCCCCTCGCCGTCGCTGACTACGACCCGGCCACTGGCACCTACATCGGACCGGACGGCAAGACCTACACCCAAGCCAATCTCGCTCGCGACGCCGGTGAGCAACAGACGTGGCAGGACCTGCTACTACCCCCGAAGGGCCCGTGATCAACCGTGGTTACTCGAACCGAGGAAGAACGTTCAGACTGCGACTCGTCGGATGACGACGTCGAGGACGAATCCGAGAACATGGACGACGGTGGGGTTGACGAAGAAGTCGGTGACGGCGAGATAGGCGATTCAAGCGGAGTCCGGCGGATGTTCCGCACCGCAGCCCTGGTCGGCTTGGTCCTTCTGCTGGCCATGGCCGGCCTGGTGGGCTGGCTCGGTTACCTGGGGTACCAGGATCACCGAACGTCGGCGAGTCGCGCGTTGTTCGTCCAAGTCGCGCGACAGGGCGCTGTCGACCTGACCACGATCGACTGGAACCGCGCGGACGCGGACGTCGAGCGCATCCTGTCCGCTGCGACGGGGACGTTCCACGACGACTTCGCTCAGCGCTCCCAACCGTTCGTGGACGTGATCAAGCAGACGAAATCCACGACCACCGGCACCGTCACCGCAGCCGGCCTGGAGTCCTCCTCAGAGACCGAAGCTCAGGTGATGGTGGCTGTCAGTGTGCAAACAACGAGCGCGGCCGTTCCTCAGCAGGGTCCCAGAGCATGGCGGATGCGGATCGGCGTTCAGAAAGTGGGAGACGACGTGAAGGTGTCTAACGTGGAGTTCGTTCCGTGACCGAGTCGAACGCCTCCTCGATGACTCTCGCGCAAGAAGACGGAGAAAGCCTGCCTGAACAGGGCGAATCATCTCCAGATAACGAAACGGACGACGGGGCGCGGCACGCGACCGAGGAATCCGGGAGCGTGCCCGCCACCGCCGAGTCGGCATCGCCCAGCAGCGGTACAGGACGCCGGAGATCATTACGCGGTGTCATGACGTTCGGTGTTCTTCCCGCACTCATCATCGTGCTGGCCGCCGCCGCCGGTTACCTCTCGTATGTCGACAGCTCTGCTCGCGCTTCGCGGGCAAGCGCCATCTCCTCGGTTCAGGCAGCGACGGATGGCACGATTGCGCTGCTCTCGTACACCCCCGACACGGCGGAGGCAAAGCTGACCGCTGCTCGAGACCTGCTCACAGGAAGCTTCAGGGATGATTACACGGCCCTGACCAACGATGTCGTCATTCCGGGCGCTATCCAGAAAGGTATCTCGGCCACCGCCAAGGTACCGGCAGCCTCAACCACTTCGGCCAGTGCCGACCATGCTGTAGTCCTTGTGTTCGTCAACCAGACGGTTGTCGTCGGCGGAGGCGCACCGTCGCAGACGGCATCGGCAGTCGAGGTCACGATGGAAAAGTCAGGGGACCGCTGGCTCATCTCAGGTTTCGATCCGAAGTGATGTCGCGATGACCTCGAAAAGATCGGTTGCGTTGGTCGTTGTGACGTCGGCGTTGCTCGGCTGGGTCGTGCCTGCTCCGGCCGCGCACGCCGACAACCGACGTCTTAACAACAGTGTGGCCGCCAACGTCTACACCATCCAGCGTCAGGCTGGCTGCACCACTGACCTGACCGTTAACCCGCAACTTCAGCTGGCGGCGCAATGGCACACGAATGACGTGCTCAACAACCGATCGCTCGACGGCGACCTCGGATCAGACGGCTCCACTGTCGCGATACGGGCTGCGAATGCCGGCTATCAGGGAAACGTCGCTGAGACCGTAGCCATCAACCCCGCGCTCGCGATCAGTGGCATCGAGATTCTGAACCAGTGGTACTACCGATCCGACTACATGGCCATCATGTCCAATTGCGCCTTTACCAACATCGGGGTCTGGTCAGAGAACAGTCTCGACCGAACCGTTGTCGTAGCCGTCTACGGGGAACCAGCCTAAACCAGCCGAGAACGGAGCTTGAAACGTGAGAGCTAGGTGTATTCCGACTGGTCACCGGCGGAGGCATTCGAACGGGACGCGACGCGCTGAAGTAGCCTTATCGATTAGAGCCCTCCGAATCGCCCTCGCGATCATGATGACCAGCTGTCTGTGGTCGGCATATCAGGCCAGAGCCGAACCGCCGGCGATCGAGTACCTCCAGGTGCCCTCTGCGGCGATGGGCCGCGACATCCCGGTGGCGTTTCTCGAAGGGGGCCCCCACGCTGTCTACTTGCTCGACGCCTTCAATGCCGCACCCGACATCAGCAACTGGGTGACGGCAGGCAACGCGTTCACGACCCTTGCTGGAAAGGGCATCTCTGTCGCTGCACCGGCCGGGGGGGCCTACAGCATGTACACGAACTGGGAACAAGACGGAAGTAGGCAGTGGCAGACATTTCTGTGTGACGAGTTGCCCGAGTGGCTCGCCGCCAACAGAGGACTCGCCCGCGGTGGACACGCGATCGTGGGAGCCGCTCAGGGTGGATCAGGCGCAATGGAGGCGGCAACATTTCGGCCCGATCGATTCCGGTACGCAGGTTCGATGTCGGGATACCTGGCCCCCGAAAGAACAGGGGTTGATGGCGCAATCACCGCCGGCCTCCAGCAGTACGGCGGCGTCGACATCAGAAACATGTGGGGGCTTCCGCAATTGGGCCGATGGAAGAATCACTCGCCGAATTCCCACGCACAACTGCTGGCGAGCAACAACACGCGGCTGTGGGTGTTCAGTCCGCAGACGCTTGTGTCTTCGGATCCAGCGGGCATGATCGGCTATCCGGAAATCGCACAGGGGACCAACAGGACTTTCTACGCGCAATACCGAGCGGTCGGCGGCATGAACGGCCACTTCGACTTTCCCGTCACTGGAGACCACGGCTGGCCTAGCTGGGCCCCCGAACTGGCGGCGATGTCGAATGACCTCGCACAGTCGATTAGGTGATCACGTCGGCTGGATGGGAGCGGTGATGCAACGCCTTCGACGCGTGAATTACGTCGTCCGCTAGTTCGCGTCCGAGAGTCCGTGGCGAATGATTGACTGTGCGTTGGCAACGACCGCTTCGAGAGACCCGCGGCGCTCGTCCCACCATTCGACAGACCAGTTCATCGCACCGAGGATCAGCATCTGCGCGATATACAGATCCAACTCGGGGCGCAGACCCCCTTCGCGAGCAAGATCATTGATCAGCCGGCGCCAGGTCTCCCCATAGCGCTCCTCCTCCCGCATCTGGCGCTTTCGGATGCCTGGTGGAACCTGTCCGGCATTGCGAATCGAGGCACGCGAGTAATGAGAGATCTCCAAAGCATGACGGAGGTGCGCCTCGACCGCGACCATTAAGCGATCCAACGCCGCCGTACCGTCTGCCAGATCAGCCAGGGCGCGGTCGACGTTCTCGCGGACGTCCGCGATACCCGCCCACATCACCTCTTCGATCAGGTCGTCGCGCGAACTGTAGTAGTAATAAATCGCCGGCGCTTGAACCTCGGCCTCTGCCGCAACATCCGTCAAGCGAAGACCGGCGTAGCCCTTCTTGCTCAGCAAGTACGCAGCGGCGTCGAGGATTCTCGCGCGAGTCAGTGCGGATTTCTGAGCGGGTTCGGCGTTCGCAGCGCCGGTAACAGCTTGACGCACCGTAAGAGGTTTTCGCTTGCCCACAAAGTAACCCTATGTCGAAGTCACCGCGCGCGATGCGCATCGTCAACAGCGACTTCCTCGTCATCGGCGAAGACGCCTCACCCGCAACGCGCGTCGCTGGTCGCCCAGTTCGCGCCTCGTTCATGCAACCGGCCGCAGTGACGAGTTCAGAGCTCGGAGTTGTGCCCGGAAGAAACAATCGCAAATTCGACCGGGGCCGTCATTTTGACGCACAATTCAATTTTGCAGTGCTTGCGGGACTGCGACGAGCAACATTAGGCCGATTTCTCACATCTTTCGACTTGTGCGACCGCTTTTCGTTCGTTTAGTCTATGTTCAATTATCCACGTTCAATTATCCACGTCATCGGTACAGTGCGCGTACCGCAGACGCCTGGGGCGGAGGTTACGGAAGGTGCCACACAGGATTGACCATCCTCATGTTGGACCCGTTTCTGCAGCCGTAATCGGGCGACGCTGTGGATCTTTACTACGCGGCATCGCCGTCGGTCTTGGGGCACTGATCGTCGTGTCGGTGATTACTGCCGGTGGAGCCTCTGCTCAACGCGAAGACCCCTGCGACTTGGCGGTCACTTTCATCTGTCGGTTGATCCCGATGGCACCGGATCTTGATGAGGATCTCGATCTCACACAGAACCCGCCGCCAGTGGAACCAGCACGCCCTTCAGACCTGGGACCAACGCAAGCCAATGGCTGTGTGGAGGCCTGTCCATGATTCCCGAAGACGCCGCGGTTGTTCCGCCCTACACGCCAGAGAGAGGGGTGGGACGTGGGTATCGGTGTACAGGTTGAGGGATTGACGAAGTCCTTCGGTTCCCAGCGAATCTGGGAGGACGTCACCTTCGAGATCCCTGCCGGTGAGGTCAGCGTGCTGCTGGGCCCGTCGGGTACCGGTAAGTCGGTGTTCCTCAAGTCGCTGATCGGGCTGCTGCGTCCTGAGCGCGGCAAGATCCTCGTCGACGGCACCGATATCATCCAGTGCTCCGCGAAGGAGCTCTACGAGATCCGCACGCTGTTCGGCGTGATGTTCCAGGACGGCGCCCTGTTCGGGTCGATGAACCTCTACGACAACACGGCGTTCCCGCTTCGTGAGCACACGAAGAAGAAGGAATCCGAGATCCGTCAGATCGTGATGGAGAAGCTCGACCTGGTCGGTCTGAGCGGCGACGAGATGAAGTTCCCCGGTGAGATCTCCGGCGGTATGCGCAAGCGCGCCGGGCTGGCCCGTTCGCTGGTGCTGGATCCGCAGATCATCCTGGTCGACGAGCCGGACTCCGGCCTGGACCCGGTCCGTACGGCCTATCTGTCGCAGTTGTTGATCGACATCAACGCGCAGATCGACGCCACGATCCTGATCGTGACGCACAACATCAACATCGTCCGCACCGTGCCCGACAACATGGGCATGTTGTTCCGTAAGCACCTGGTGATGTTCGGCCCCCGCGAGGTGCTGCTGACCTCAGATGAGCCGGTGGTCAAGCAGTTCCTCAACGGTCGTCGTCTCGGCCCGATCGGTATGTCGGAGGAGAAGGACGAGTCGACGATGGCCGAGGAGCAGGCGCTGGCCGACGCCGGCCATCACGATGGTGGTCTCGAGGAGATCGAGGGCGTGCCGCCGCAGATTCAGGCCACACCGGGTATGCCGTATCGTCAGGCCGTCGATCGCCGCCGGGCCCGTGTTCGCGAGATCATGCACACCCTGCCGCCCGCCGCGCAGGAAGCCATCCACCACGAGTTGGCCGGTGAGGCGCGGCATCGTGCGAGGGAAGAGGCCGCAACAGTACCGGCGTTGGGGCTTCAAGTATGACCGCGGTGCGACCGCTTCAAAAGGAGTTCGAACGACTCGCGGCGGAATTGCTCGCGGGACGCTATCCACCGGCGCCGGCGCGGGGACCTCAACCTTCAATTACGAGGGAAGCGATCTGTCAGTACGCGATAGAGTTCGTAGACCGTGACGGTCTTGAAGCGCTAACAGTTCGGCGACTCGCCGCTGACCTCGAGATCTCTACTCGTACGTTGTACAAGCGGATCGGCAGCCGTGCGAACCTGGTCGCTGAGCTCATCGAGATGCATACGGGGCGCATCCAGTTCGAGTTCCATCCCTGCGGTACCTGGGAGGACATGATCTGGGATTGGTGTCAGCAGTTGCATCGGTCGCTAGCTTCCCGACCTCACCTCACCCTGATGGCCCAAGGTCGGGTGCCCGCCGTGATGAGGTCGTCGGTCCAAGCACTGATTGCAGCCGTCGTGCGGGACGGGGTGCCGGTTGAAGTAGCTGGAGAGTGCTGCTGGTCTCTGGCTGACCTCACAATCAACGACGCAGTGGAGCTGGCGCGAGAGATGACCGGCGGCGAGTCGGTCACAACGAATGGTTCCGTTCAGCTCTCGAAGCGCACGTCCGACGCGATCAAATGGGTGCTGCGCGGGGTTGGCGCAGCGATTGAGTCGCCCGACCGCTAGCCCGTTCGAACTCCGTGGCGTCGTGGCAAGACGCGACACCCGTTGCTCGGCAATTCCGAAACGCATTAACGCACACCGTACTCGAAACTGCACGCCTCCGCCGGACCCTTGCCCGCCGTCTTGGACGAGGCTCCGACGAGGGCCTGCCGCTCACCGCGGTGGTTTGATCGCCGATCTGGGAGTCGTTTGCTCACGAATTTCGGAGTCGCTGGCGTGCAGTAGTAGGCGAATGTGCTTACGGATTCGGGTCGTCTGGTCACCTCGGCGCTGACATGGTCCGACCCGTACATGACAGCGGTCGCCGCCGCTCCCGCACGCACGGCGACCGGCGTGACCTACCAACGGAAGCGCTACGCGGCCCGCTGCGGCGGTCGATGTCGCTTCGAAGGCAACGACGTTTGGTTTTCACGTTGTACCGAGAAATCGCGCGACGATCAGCCGTAACATCGGGATGGGGTCACCGTCACCGTCTCCCGCGTGCAGGTACACCGCATCGACGATTCGCCGAATCCAGGTGGCAGCCACGTCGATGTCGAGGTTGTGATCGGCTTGCCCGACCCGTACTGCTTGTCCGACTAACTTCGCAAGCCCTTCCTGCACGACTGCCTCATTCGCGGCGACGATCTCCATTAGTTGCGTATCGTTACCGACTCGCCGGAGCAGCTCGACCAGCAGTCGCGGCGCCAACTCGTCACGCGCAGGTGCGGCAAGAACGGTGACCACATCGAGTATTGATGCGGCCGGATTATCAGTCTCGGCGTGGGCTTGGAACAGGCGCCGCGACGCCGCGATGTCGTCTTCGAAGATCGCTCGAAAAATTGCCGACTTGTCCGGGAAATAATAGAAAAGGCTTCCAGTGCTGATGCTGGCCGCTTGGGCGATCTGCGCTGTCGAAGTCTCCGCGAACCCATACCGTGCAAAGAGCTCGGCGGCCGCTGTCGTCACGGCTTCGCGCCGGGCGCGATGTTGCTCAGTGTTCACCGTTCTCGCCACAGGGCAATCATAAACTGACTAGTCGAAGTATTGCTGTATGCTGGGCGCCGTGTCCCGATTGCAGCGGCTGGCACCCGTCGTCGGCCTCTTCGTGCTCGCCCCCTTCGTCGGCGAGTTCCTTCTGGGAAACTTGACGCTCGCCCAGTTTCCGATCGGCACACTCCTCGCGCCGCTGTATGGCGGCGGCGCCGTGCTGGTACGGGAGATCGCCCGTCGGCGCGGAGGAGGCTGGCCGATGATGGCGTTGCTGGCGTGTGCCTATGCGCTCATTGAGGAAGGCACGTTGGACCAACTGCTGTGGAACCCCGCCTACGCCGGTGTCGACAGCTTCCACACTTCGACCTATGTGCCGATGCTCGGTACGAGCGTGGAACTCGTCCAGACCGTCGTCGCCCTGCACGCGGTGTGGAGCATCTGCATCCCGATCGCGTTGGTTGAGACCTTCGTTCCCGGCCGCCGCACCACGCCGTGGCTCGGTGTGACCGGGTTACTCACCGTGTCGATTGTTTTCGTTCTTGGTGCTGCATTCGTGTTCTGGGGTAATTACGCGGAATACCGGTTCCTCGCCCCCGCACACCAGCAGGTCCTCATCGGCACCGCCGTGGTCGGCCTCGTCGTCGCCGCGTTCTCAGTACGCTCACGCACTCCGACGGGGGACGGCGGCCGAGCGCCGTCGCCGTGGATCCTCGGCACCGCAGCCCTGGTGACGACCAGTGCCTACTGGATGGCGTCGGGTCTCAGCACCGCCGGTTGGGGCGAATGGATCGGCGTTGCACTGTGGAGCCTGATCGTCGCGGTTATCGTGCCGATGGTTCTGCGTTGGTCGCGATCACCCGACTGGGGTTCTCGCCATCGCTTCTCGCTGGCCGCTGGAGCCACCCTCACCTACGTGTGGCTGGCGTTTCCCGTCGTGCCGGCAGGTGGTGGTTCCGTTGTCGTCGACCTCATGAGCAACGCGGTCTTCGGTGCCGCCGCGGTCGTCGTGCTGTTACTAGCGAGCCGCGCCGCGGCCCGGTCGGATCGTGCCCTGATGGCAGAACAGCGATGACGACCGCCCGACCCATCTGGAGGTGCGAGCTGTGAACGATCCAAACCCCGCCGACGGCATTGCGTCAGCTGACGATGCGGTGTCGGTACTCGAACTCAGTGCGGGGGAACGCAATTGGGCTGTGCTAGTCGGGGTGGTCGCCGGCGTCGCGGTCGGCATCGCACTCCCGCTGGCGTGGGGTTGGTTACGCAACGTCGACTGGATCCCTTTTCACGGCATCGCCGAAGCGATCATGGGCGCGCAGTTCGCGGCAGCGGCCATCCTGCGGCCAGTCGTGCTTGGGCTGACAGGCGGAGCGATCGTGCTGGTATGGGCGGTCAGACAGCCGCGGCTGACGATCTCCAATAGTGCGATCGAAATCGAGCGCCGCGGTCAAAAGCGCGTCATTCGCCGTGAACAGGTCGCCGGCGCTTACCTTGAGGGCTCAAAGCTCATCATCGACTCGACTGAGGGCCGACGGTTATTCGACGAAGAGGTCGAGGGCGCGAAGAAACAGGCAGGGCCCGCGTTCACAGCGCACGGTTACCCGTGGGAGTCGCGCTGACTTCCAAAGCCGTTCGTGGCACCCAAGTTTGCGCAGTTTCGAGCTTCAAACGATCGAAGATCCGCTTGGCGTTGCGGCGCTGCTCGTGTGGGGCAGTCAACTCCGCGCGCAGCCAGTGGTCGATGACGTCGCGATGTTAATCGATCCCGCTGCCCCGACTGGGGTAGTGGTTCGGCTCGGCCCGCCATGCCGGCCTCAGGACCTTCTGCACCGTCGTCTACGAGACCCGGTACTCGCGCTGAATCGCCCGCGCCGACTCCCCGAATCAGCAGTCAGAGTCACCGCGGCGTTGGAGCGGCTGCTGGTGGGTGCGAGCGGCCTACGAGGTCTGTCTGTGGATCGGTGGCGTCTTCGCCACCGTGCTCGAGGCAAGAGGTAACGCGCCATGAGTCGACGGCCGTACTCGCCAGTACCACGCGGCCCGCCTCCCTCGTGTGGCTTCGCGAGACCGCCGACGTGGCGGCGGTCAAGGTGGCGTTGATACTTCTGACGATGTGAGGCTCGAACGTTGCGGCCCGATCGCGGGCACGTCGACGTCGATGCTTCCGCACGCATCGGTCAGGACGGTCTTCGATCGGGTTCCGTTGCGGGAAGTGCCACTTCCGTGTCCAGCCTGGTGGTGTGGGGTCTCGTCGGCCCTGGTGGCTTGACATCGTTGGTCGATTCTCATCTTGGCGGCCGCTTGCCGGGGGCGCATTCGCGGATGAGGCTGTCGATGTTCTCCTGTACGCGTTCCGGCGCGATACCGACTGACGGTGCGTACAGCATGATGTGGTCGAGGACACCTTCGTACCGGGTCAGTCCGCGACGCACTTGGTCTGCTGTGCCCGCTACGCCCATCGCGTCGATCATGTCGTCGGTGACGGCGTCGAACATCGCTTGAAAGTTGTGTTCAGCGAACGCCTCTCGAATGATTCGGCCTTCGGCGCTGAAGCCGTTCACGTCGAGGACGGTCTCATATGTTCGCACCGACGAGTAGAACGCGATCTGCTGGGCGAGTTCGCGTCTTGCAATGAGCGGATCGTCGTGGATCGAGCACATGACCATTGATATGACCTCCACGTCGGCGGGATTCCGCTCGGAGTGAGCAGCGCCTTTGGCAATCGCCGGCCGAACGATCTCCTCGACGTACTTGGTGGTGAATAAAGGATGTCCAGCAAGGCCGTCGGCGACGCGTCCGGCAACTTCACACATGCGCGGGCGTACGCCGGCGGTAATGATCGGGATATCGCGCACAGGCGGTTCGACTTCGCCGGTCGGAACTAGATGCATTGTGTAGAAGCGCCCGTCGTGATGTACGGGACCGTTGTGCAGATTCCACACGCGGCGCAGTAAGGTCACAAGTTCCTCCATACGCACTGCGGGCGCGGAAGTGTCGGGGACGCCGTGCCAGTCGCTCATCATTCGTTTGGTTCCGTTCCCGATGCCCAGGATTACTCGTCCGTTCGAGAGTTCATCCAGGTCGCGTGCTTCGGTGGCAAGGACCAACGGGCTGCGTCCGACGCCGTAAAGGATCGACGATCCGATTCGGCATTGGCGTGTGCTACCTGCCATCGCCGCCATGGAGATCGACCCTGAACGCGTGTAGAACTCCGACGCCCATACCGCGTCGAACCCGGCCCGGTCGGCCGCATCCGATGCTGCCGCAAGCGCGGTTAGGTCTGCGCCGAGAACGGACACTCCGTATGTCGTCATCACTGATCCTCCCGTCGGGGCCGAAGCCCTTCGATTACAACGCTGTGCAACGCGGAGCCCACGGCGGCCCCGTCGAGGCGATGGTCGTTAACGAGGTACATGAGTGCTCCGATCGTCACAGCGCCGAAGAGGGCGATCGACGCGGCGCGCGGGTCTGATTGGGGTGCAAGGGATCCATCGGTCGCCCCGGCCACCAGCAGCGCTTCGACGGGCTTCTGGTAGGCCACGTTGATCATGTCGGCGATGGTCGGCATTCGACCGGCCCTGCCCAGCTCACCGATCAGTGCGCGGCACACGGCGGGGCGGCGCGCCATGATCTCGATTTGGGCATGGATGACGTCCTCGAGGCGTTCGGCCGCGGGTTTAGAGGTCGCGGCGACGGCGCTAACGGCGCGCGATGTTTCCTGCAGAAGGTCTTCGAGGAGGAAGGCGAGAATGTCTGCCTTCCCATCGAAGTAGTAGTAGAGCGTCGCTTTGGGGACGCCCGTCACCTCGGCAACCTCGTCGATTCTGGATTTGTCGAGTCCCCGCTCCGCGAACAAATCGGCTGCAGCGCGGAGTCGTTCGGAAATCTGCGGTGGAACCCGTCGCATTGATCTTTCCTTGACCTGACTATTTAGACTGGCAGTCTAACGCGTTGGAGTACGACGAAGGAAGGGTGCGTGATGGCGGCACGGACGCATCCGCAATTGAATGCGGTGCCGTCGAGTCCCCGCACAGTCAGGTAGGAGACCCGAGTGTCGTCCTCGTTTGATGGCGCCACAGTCCGTCTGCCGAAAGGTCGTCCAATCCGGGTTCGACGACCTTACGGACGACTCGCCTACGCGGTAATCGAGACATCCAGGGATGGTTGCCAAATCACGTGGCGTCACCGATGGGCGTCGAAACCTGACCGATCGGTTTGCACCGAGATCGGTGTCGTTGGCACAGTTCGATCATCGCCGTGGACGGATTCATCTCGAGCGACTGTCACACCTGTCCATCTGTGGACGTTGTGTCCATGCCGTTACACTGGGCGCATGGTTGTCGAGCCCGCCAGGGTGTCGTTTCGTCGGCACCTCCGCTCTGAGGCATTGCGAGCTGCACAGGAGCTGGCGATTCAAAAAGGTTGGGAGAAGGTGCGATTCAGTGAGGTCGCGTCTCTCCTTGGCGTGTCGCGCCCGACGTTGTATCGAGAGTTCGCCAGCAAGGCCGAACTTGGCGACGCGTTGGTGATGCGCGAAACGCACGTGTTTCTGGATGGCATCCGCGAGGTTCTCGAGGCCAATGCGGCGGACGTTCGAAGCGCCATCAGTGCGGCCGTGCTGTACACACTGGATGTCGCCGTAGAAAGCCCACTACTGCGCGTCGCTCTTGCGCTCTCAGATGACGATTCCCGCGTGGACACCGGAGTTCTGCCGTTGATAGCAACATCGACGACGATGTTGGAGTCTGCTAGCGCCCAACTCATCGGATGGATCCAAGCGCACCTTCCACACCATCCTCCGGCGGAGGTCACCTCTGCCGTTGACATTCTCATCCGACTCACCGTCAGCCACCTCGTATTGCCGGCCTCCTCGGCCGACACCAGCGTGTCGATCGCCGAGCAGATATCGTTGTCGGTGTTTCGTTACCTCGGCCTGGAGAACACGCTGGAGACGCGAGGTTAGGGCGGCGGAGCTGGGCGATGGGGACATCGGAACGACGAACCGATCTGCCGGATGGGCTCGCTCACGGCCCCGTCAACTGTATCCGTGCGATCGCACCCGGAAGTCGTCGTCCTTCCCACCGCACCACGCCGCCACCAACGATGGTGGTCGGTACAACTAGCAGTCGAGTACTGCGCCGAGTTTCTCGGCAGCCTCGCTGTGTGGTGCAGCCAAACGCAGGCGCTTCGCCCGCGCGAGCAGTTCGGGAGTTAGTGTGCAGTTGGTCGAAGGGCCCGAGCGCGGGCGCCGTTCCTAAGCGGCATCGCCGCTACGTGGACGTCTGAGCGTCTCAAGTCCGACGCTCTTGTCGCGGGGTGGACGGCCTTGCCCGAGAACATGGCTGGAGCCCGGAAGTCGTCGCCATGCGCCCGATTGGGAGTGGCACCGCTTTCGACGTCGTCCGACCGGCGTCGATGCCTACAGGGTGCAGCGGCCGAGGAAGTCGGTGACGGCGGCTGTGAAAGCGTGGTTGTCATCACCGGCGATCATGTGACCCGTGCCAGACACGTCAACGGTTTCGGCGTGGGGGACTAGCTCCGTGAACTCGTCCACGGTGCTCTGAGACACGACGTCGGACAAGAGTCCGCGTACCAGGAGTATCGGTACCGTGACGCGTCGGGCTCCGTCGATCAGCAGGCGACTGATCGCGTCGAACTGCTCGGTTCCCGCGGTCGATTCGTCGCGGAGAAAGTCGAAGTTTGAGTGAATGAACGCTGGGTCCCAACGCCACATCCACCGGCCGTCGTTGCGTTGCCGCAACACTTTATTGAGGCCGTCGACGTTGTCGGGTCGCGCGCGATGCGGGTTGTATGCGGCGATGACCTCCGCGGCCTCATGGAGGCTACCGAACCCCTCGGGGTGGGCCGACATGAACGATACGACACGTCGCGCACCCTGAAACTCCAACCGGGGGGTGACGTCCACCAGCACGACCGCAGCCCACATCTGCGGGGGTGCGAGCAGATGCGCACCTAGAATCGTCATGCCGCCCAGGGAAGCACCCACCACAGCGGGTGGCTCGTCGGCGCTGAAATGATCGCGAACGGCGATCAGGTCAGTCGCCAGTCGCTCGACGTCGTATCGGCCCGCCGGGTCCCAGTCACTGTCACCGTGGCCGCGCGCATCATAAGTGACGACCGAGTACCCACAGGAATGAAGGCGACGCGCTGACGCGCTCCACGCGTGGCGGTTCTGGCCGCCGCCGTGCAGGAGAATCACCACAGGATGCGCGCCACCGTGGCGGTAGTACTCCGCGGCCAACGTGATTCCATCGGCGGTCCGGACGCGATGCTGAGCGACCGAGATCATGACACGGTGTCGGCAAAGCCGGTGTTCAACTGCAACTTGCAGTCGGCGACGGAGACGATCACTGCGTGCTGACGATCGTCACGGTGCCCTGGGCGGCGCAGACGGCCTTGTCGCCATTGGATATGTCGATCCGTGCCACGCCGCTGCGCTTACCCAGTGACACGATGTCGGCGACGGCGACGCACACGCCACTGGACACGGGTCTGAGCAAGTTGAGTTTGAACTCGGTGGTCGCCACCCAGGATCCCGCCTGGATGACGGGGTAGAACACGACCCCGAGGCAGTGATCGACCATCGCGGTAAGACATCCACCGTGTAAGTTGCCAAACGGTGTTAACAGTTCCTCGCGGGTGTCCATCTCTGCGACCAGTCGGCCGGCAGTGAGTTCGGTGTGCCGGAAGCCCAAGAATGTCGAGAGGCCACCAGCGGTGTTCGCCGATCTGAGCATCTGCTCGGCGATCTCCTCGTCGAAGTGCGCAAACTTCACATTAACCATCGCCTATCCCCGCCCTCATAGTCGTTAGCACCCTCCGTGTCGGAACAAGCCCAGCCACATGTGAGTCATCGTTCACTTTCATGACCTTACCCGGCGGTGTGGTGGGAGTGGCATACAGCCTGCCAGTGCGGCACGTATTAAGGTGTGGCTCCCACCTGATGTGCCCCGCAGGACCCCGTCGCTGGCCCTTGCCATCAATAGGCGACGGCTGACGAGTTCTCGCCGTTCGAACGACGCGGCGCTTGGATCGTGCGTAACGACCGAGCAACGCGCGCGGCGCCGAGCACGTTGCGGGCTCGCGGCGTCCCAACAGTGGTAACGACTTGCAATAGTGTACGGAACTGCCGTCCGCGACTGACCGGCCTGCGCGTCATTTGTCGAAGTGGTGGCTGTGCTGCGCCCGCAGCACATTCTTCTGGATCTTGCCGGTGGCCGTACGTGGCATCGCGTCGGTGAACAGTACGGCCTTTGGCACCTTGAACCCCGCGAGCCGAGTGCGCGCGGCGGCGATCAGGTCCTTCTCGGTGAGCACCACGCCGGACTTGGGCGTCACGATGGCTACGACCGCCTCCGACCAACGCTCATGGGGGAGTCCGATCACCACCACCTCCTCGATCCGTGGCTCGACCTCGTAGAGCGCCTTCTCGACTTCGATGGAGGCGATGTTCTCGCCGCCGGACTTGATCACGTCCTTCTTGCGGTCGGCGAACCAGAGCAGCCCGTCGGCATCCACGTGCCCCACATCGCCAGAATGGAACCAGCCATGCGCAAAAGCCTCGGCCGTCGCGTCCGGGTTTCGCAGATACCCCTCCATGGCGTGCGGGCCGCGGTACACGATCTCGCCGGTCTGGCCGGTCGGCAGGAGATGGCCGGCGTCGTTCATGATCCCGACCTGAACGTTGGGTACGGGCAGACCAACGGATCCGGCGTGGCTGAGCTGGTACTCGGGCGGAAATATCGTCGTGAGCGGGTTCATCTCCGTCTGGCCGAAGCCCAACGCGAAGTCGCAGCCGAACACCTCGATCGCCCGGCGCAGTTCGGTGTCGGGCATCGGTGCCATGGCGTAGAGCGCCAGCCGTAGGGTCGTCAGATCACGCTTGCCGATATCCGGGTGATCCATCATGGCCCGGTACATCATCGGCAGTCCGAAGATCTGAGTGATCCGCTCGGTCTCGATCGTGGCCAGCAGGGCGGCAGGATCGAATGCCCGCATCAGCACGAGCGTGCCGCCCATGTAGAACAGTCCGGTCGTGAAGCCATTGAGCTGCGCGGTGTGAAAGAGCGGCATCATCGCCACCGAGCGCTCATCGCCGTTGATTCCAAGCATCAGCGGGGCGTTGAGGGACTCGATGTAGACGGCGACGTGACTGCTGACCACTCCCTTTGGAGCCGACGTGGTGCCGCTGGTGTAGAGGTAGCTGATCGCGTCGCGGTCGCCCACTAGGCACTCGGGCTCGGTGGTGGCGGCGCCGCCGACGAAGGCGGTGAGGTCCTGCCACCGGCCCGTCGCCGCCGGTTGCCACAACGCGCCAGTGCCTGGTGCGACGATAACGTCGGTCACCGTTTCGCCTCCGAGCCGCCCTAGGGCTGCGGCGACGAGTTCTGCGAGCTGGCTCTCCACGACCACGCCGCGGGCCCGTGAGTGTTCGAGGACATAGCTCGCCTCTGGCGGACCCCACGACAGATTGACCGGGACGCAGATGACGCCCGTCTTGGCGCAGGCGAAGTACGTGGTTAAGAACTCGATGCTGTTGCCACTGGCCAGCGCCAGTACGTCACCGCGCTCGTAACCGGCCGCGAGCAGCGCGTGGGAGAGTCGGTTAACCTCGTCGTTCAACCCGCGGTAGGTCACACGGCGCGCACCGTCGATCACGGCTTCGTGGTGGGGTCGGCGCCAGGCGGCTCGAGTCAGCATATCCCCGACGTTGACCCGATTGACGATGTTGGCGGCGAGGTCGTGATCCGTGGTCACCGTGCTCCTCTCGCAGAATGTCCTTCGGGCGCTCAAGCGGGGACGAACCGAACCATCCCAAAGTCGCCGATGCGCTCGAACGCCGCGCGCACGGCCATTCCCGCTACGACGGTGGCGGGGTCGCAACCCTCGACGGTTGACAGCATCTGAGGGCCCTCGGCGAGGCGGACCATGACGACCGGGTAGGGCACCGACCGAGGGAGCTCGTTCCACGGAGGGCGGCTGACGACCGCGGCGACGAGGACCGTTGCGTTGCCGGACAGGTCGGTCCACTTCAGCTCGGCCGAGTGACAGCCGGGACAGAACGGGCGCGGATAGTGGAACAACTGTCCGCACGCGGTGCACTGGCGCACGGCGAGCCGACCGTGGGCGGCGGCTTCGTAGTGGCCGCGATTGACGTCGTCGATGCGGGGGAGTACCTCGGGGTCGGCTAGTCCGTCTAAGTAGGTGGTGGTCATGATCCCTCCAGGATGACGGTGACGTGACTGCAAAGCATGGACCCGTAGGCGTGGACGACCGCGAGGTCGGTGCGGTCGACCTGGATGCCAGCGGCACGGCCGGTCATCTGTTGGTATGCCTCGAGTATCCCGCAGATGCCCGAAGCAGTTCCGGAGTGACCGAAGCGTAGTAGCCCGCCGTTGGTGTTCACCGGTAGTCGACCGCCGGGGCGGGTGGCGCCGTCACGGTAGAGGTCGACGGCCTTGCCCCGCTCGGCGAGGCCGAGTTCCTCGAGCAGCATCAGCGGGTTGGAGCTGAAGGCATCGTAGAGCTGCGCGAGCTGGATATCGGCGGGTGCGATCCCTGCCTGCGCGAAGGCGGCTGCGCCGGAGCGGACCGCGCCGGTTCGCGACAGATCCGGCATCGAGGTGAGGAACCCGTGGGTATGCCCTTCCCCGATTCCCACCACGTTGACTGGTCGATGCGGCAGGCTCGCCGCCAGTTCCGGCGAGACGACGACCATGGCTCCGCCACCCTCGCAGGGAATGGAGCAGTCGAGGTAACCGAACGGCCCGGCGATGTGCCGTGCGTCCAGCACCTGCTCCACGGTGAAGCTTCCAGCGTCAGCGCCGATTGCGGTGGGATGCGCCAGCGCCCATTCCTGCTGGGCCACTACGGCCTCCGCAAGCACCTCGCGACCTTGACCGACCCCGTCGAGCCATGCTTGCGCGATCAGCCCGTAGAGGGTGGGGATCGACGGCGCGTAGGGCAGCTCGTAGTCCGGATGGCAAGTCATCGTCATCAATCGTTTGCCGACGTCGCGGATCGGCGGAAACACCCCGGCCGAGACACACAGGACCGCCGAGCATTGACCGGACTGGATCGCCCGAGTAGCGACGCCGAGCATGGCGAGGTGACTTCCGCCGCCCAATTGGACACCGAGTTGCAACCCCAGCTGATGGAACCCGAGCGAGTCCTGGATCTCCTCGGACAGGAAGGTGTGCTCGATCGACTCGCCCATCATCGAGCCCACGCAGATTAAGCCGTCAATGTCGGAGGCCTGCATCCCTGCATCGCGTAGCGCGGCGACGGCGGACTCGAGGTGCAGGTCCAAGAAGGGGCGGTCGAGACGGCCGGGGGTGACCTCCGCGAATCCGGCAAGCGTGGCGAGTGGTGCTGGCATGCAAGGAGACGTTAGCAGTCACTAACATTCGCGGCTAGCAAGTGAGTGCTCGACGCCGACGACAGGGTGTCGCGTGCCTCCCACGTACTGCTACACGAACGAGACCAGACCTCTCACTAGCCGCCACGCAGCGCCTCACAACGGAGACCAACCGCGGCAGCATATTGACGCTCGCGTTTTGCGGCGCATCGGCACTGTGCCCACGCCGGCACCTAATCCGCGCGAGAGGCAATGTTTTGACGGCGGTGCTGCTGAAAGCGCAGGGAATGAAACGACACCGCTTCGCTCGTGCGAGGCAATGAGCACACCTATCTATCCCTGCGGGAGTTGTAGAGTCGCCTCGCTGGGCACGCACGGCCCTTCCTCGCTGGAGACCATTAGCTCGAGGTCGACCAGGCTGGCGCCGTCCACCTCGCGCTTGCCGATCACGCGCCCGGTGAGGGTGGCGATCTGACCGGGGTAGATCGACTTGATCATCGAGATCTTGCGTCGTCGCAGCAGCGCGTCGGGACCGGCCCAGTCGCACAGGCCGCGATCGATGAAGCCGTGGAAGAACAGTGTCGACAAGTAGATCGTCTGCTGGCCCTGGCTTTTCGCGTACTCGGGGTTGTGGTGGCCGGGAAACCAGTCCCACGTGGACGCCGCGTTCATGCAGATCCGTTTGTAGGTAATGGGGATCGAGACAGGGGTGATCTCATCGCCGACTTCGACGTCGTCGAAACGTAGTCCGGTTGTCGTGTCGTTGCTCATGGCTTCTCCTCGATCCGATCCCCGTCGCCGCCGGTGATGTCGTACCGGAACAGCACGTTGGTGTTGCGCGCGATCACCTCGCCGTGCTGGTCGCCGAAGGTGGTCAGCGAGGTGATGAAGACACCAGTGCCGAGTCGGGTCGTCTTCTCCGGCGAGATCGAGACGATCTCCTCGACGATGGACACGTGGTCGCCGATTCGAGGCCGACGTTCCAGCTCGGTGGTGGTAGAGGCGTTGATGATGTGGTGCCCGGGCAGGGGCACGTTGAATGCGAACAGCGAGTCGTCGCGGTGTAGGTGCTCGGGGGTCCACTGAGGATTGAACCCTAGGGTCATCAGCAAACCCGGTGGGCACTCATCGCCCTCCCAGTATCGCGGATTCGCATCTTCCACGAGCGAGCAGTAATAGAGCACCAAAGACCGGTCGATCGGAAACCAGGCTTGTCTGGGCTCCGAGGTTCGACCGACCCAGGCTCGGCCCTCTTCGAGGGTTCCGAAAGCCATTCCGAGACCCGTGAGATCAGTGGCGGCAGTACTCAAGATCACCCTTTCCTTCGGTGCGTGGTCCGGCTGTGAGCCGAACCCCATGCTCCCGATGCCCGGCATCTCACCGGATCGGAAGGACTGTTCGAGCCCGACCCGGCGGACCCTCGGCGGTCTTCCTGGAATTCACCGCCGCAATTGTGAAACCTCCAGGCGGGTAGGCCATTTGGATGTTCAAGACCACGCCGATCGTACCCCACGATGTGCGAATGGAAGGCGGGCTCGCGCGCCGATTTCGGCAAACGTCGGCGTCTTGACAGACCGGAATGCGGTGCGGCGTTGGCTCGGGAACCGCGGAGCACTCGCCACGGTGGCGTGGGTGTGGTTCAACGGTCGTGGCGGCACTGGCGGACCGATTGGACGCCGGGGCATCGCGCGAAGGACCGCGGGTGGTTCCATCGCCTAATCGGGAGCGGAGAGGATCGTGACGACGCATGCTGCGGGCCCGTCGCCCAAGGAACCGCCTGCGTTCTCGGCAAGACCGATTCGCGCTCCCTGCACCTGGCGTGCGCCGCCTCGGCCACGCAGCTGATCGGCGAGTTCCACCAGCTGAGCCGCTCCGGTGGCGCCGATCGGATGGCCGCGCGCCAGCAGTCCACCGGAGACGTTCACCGGAGTCGAGCCGCCAATGCCCGTGGCGCCGTCGCGGGCGAGTTTGGCACCCTCGCCCGGCGGGGCGATGCCAATCTCCTCGGCTATGACGAGCTCGGCGGGTGATGCGGCGTCGTGCACCTCGAACAAGTCGATGCCGTCTGGACCTACTCCAGCTTGCTCGAAGGCGACCCGGGCGGTGCGGCCAACAACGTCGCCGTCGTCGCCGACCCGTGCCGCCCCGACCGCCGAGGCCAGCACTCTCACGGACGCTCGGTCGCCGCGACGGGCCAGGTCGGTTCGTGTCAGCACGCAAGCGGCTGCACCGTCGCCGATCGAGGAGCACATCGGCCGCGTCAGCGGGTCGACGATCGTGCGCGCGGCTAAGATTTCGTCGGCGGTGAGCGCAGTGCGGTTCTGCGCGATCGGGTTGAGGCTGCCGTTGTGAAGGCTCTTGGCAGCCACCAGCGCCAGATCGCGGACCGACGCCCCGGTCCGCTCGAGGTAGGCGCGCGCCTCGGCCGCGTAGATCTCCATGAACACCGGGCGGGAGCCGTCCTGCCGCCCGACCAATTCGACGTCGACGGCAGTGGCGAGCGCCCGCGGCGCGCGTGTGCGGTCCGTGCTGGTCATCTTTTCGGCCCCGACGACCAGGACATGGTCGTATGCACCCGAGGAGACGGCCATGGCCCCGAGATGAAATGCGCTGGAGCTGGACGCGCAAGCGTTCTCGACCGACAGCATCGGTCTGCCCGCTACGCGCGATCCGCGTAGTGCGGTGTGAGCCCGGATCATCTCCTGTCCGGTGAGGACGCCGGCAGCGGCGTTGCCGAAGACGACTAGGCCGATCGCCTCGGGGCCGACCCCGGCATCTGCTAGCGCTGCGTCGGCTGCCTCGGCGGCCAGTTCGCGCAACCGGGTATCGACGAACATGCCGAACCGGGTGATACCGGTGCCGATGATCGCTACGTCCACGTCGCGACATCCCTTCTTTCCTGGAGGTCAGGTAATTCATCCACGTCGGGCCACAGCACCCGCTGATCGAGGGGTCGCCCCGCACCCTCGCGCAGCCGGTCGGTCGTGGCGGAGAGCACGGTGATTGCGTATTCGGACGCGCTGGCGGCGTCGCCCGAGCCAATCGCGGCCAGGAGGGAGCCGCGCGCCTCATCGGATCGATCCCCCTGCTCCGGTTCCGTCTGGTCGAGCGCGTCACCCATCCAGGCCAGTGCGGTGAGGACCAGCTCGAGTACGTCATTGCCGGTGGCGGCCGCGAGGAGTCGGTGAAACTCGAGGCGCTCGCGCTGTCGGCGATCGGGTTCCGTTGACGCGGTGAGACGGGCATGGCAGGCGTGCAGCATGGCGAAGTCTGTCGCATCCCTGCGTTGCGCGGCCATCCGGGCCGCAAGGGGCTCCAGCACCGCGCGCGCCTCGAGCAGGCCGCGCAAGGTCGTGCCGCGGAACTGCAACGCGATGGCCAACGCACTGCCGACCACGCGTGGCCCGGGCCGCGCGATTCGGGCGCCGCCACCGGGTCCTGTGCGGACGTCGATGGCGCCGAGGTAGGACAGCACGCGCAGCGTTTCTCGCAGCGATCCGCGCGAAACGTCGAAGTAGCGCATCAGGGTCGGCTCCGATGCCAGGCGATCACCGGGAACGAGCCGCCGCGCGACGGCCTCGCGCATCATTCGGCGCGCCGTCACCCGGGGTATGGAGTTCCCTGACGTGGCCGTGGTCGGACTCTCGACGCTCGACAGACCTGCCATGGTCTCGTAGCCTAGTTCGATGCAATCTGGTACACCAGATAACCCGTTCGTCTTTTCCCCTGAGCACGCGGAATTCGAGGCGTCGGTCGGGGCGCTGGGGCGTCGGGAGTTCTACGACGGCTATCTCGCGCGAGCGACCTCGGAGAAAATGTGCTGGGACGAGCTCAGGGCACTGGGTAGGCATGGGCTGCTCGGGATGACGCTCCCCGCCGCCCACGGGGGACAGGATGCCGACGTCATTTCGGTTGGTATCGCCTGCGAGCAGATTGCCCGTTCCGACTTCAACCTTGCCTACCTGATATTCGGCTCCGTACTTCTCGACGGCCTGCTCGCAGGCCTACCCGCGCATGTGGGCGAGCCCGTAGTGCACGCGGTGGCCGCTGGCGAGCAGGTGGTGTGCCTGGCGCTGACCGAGCCTCGAGGCGGCTCTGATGCGGCCGGGACTTCGGTACGCGCCCGGCCAGTCGACGGCGGTTTCCGGTTGGCGGGGGAGAAGACCTCGGTGACCCTCGGCGCCCACTCCAGCCATGCAATCGTCGTCGGCACCGTCGACCCGGCGCAGCGCTCCCGTGGCACACGGCGATTGCTCGTTTCGCTCGACGACCCGACGATCAGCCGGCAACGATTTGCCGACCCCGGCTTCCGGCCGCTGAGCCGGGTCGGACTCAGCTTTGACGATACGTTCGTTCCGGCCGACCACGAGATCACCGACGGCGGCAGCGGCCTAGCCGCTCAGCTTGCCGACTTCGACCTCACGCGGGCGTTGCTGGGTCTCATGGTGCTTGGAGCCGCCCACCGCGCGATGTCCTCCACCATCGAGTGGGTGCGTCAGCGTGAGGCGTTCCGCGCACCGATTGCCAGCTATCAGGGGGTGTCGTTCACACTCGCCGAGTGGGACACCCAGCTCGAGGCGGCGCGCTGGCTGTGCTACCGAACGCTCGGTTTGCGGGCGGCCGGGCGGCCGCATTCCAGGGAGGCGGCGATGTGCAAATGGTGGGCACCGCGCATCGCGGTCCAAGCGATCAACGACTGCATCATTCTGCATGGGCATGTCGGGTGGTCCACCGAGATGCCATTACAACAGCTGTTGCTCGACGTCAGCGGGCTACAGATTGGCGATGGGACACCACAGATCCAGAAGCTGGTAATCGCCCGCCACCTCATAGGCCGCGAGCACGTGGGCTGACCACGCAGGACGGGCCGCCGCTCGCCGGGTCCGCATTGAACAGCTGTGGTTGCAATCTCGCTGAACACGTCAGCGCACGACGACGCCGCCCTGGACGCCGGTGAAGCGCTTTCTCAGCTCGGTCTTGAGGAGCTTGCCGGTGGCGTTGCGGGGCAGTTCGGTCGTGAGGTGCACCTCGCGCGGACATTTGAAGTGCGCCAACCGGTCGCGGCACCAGGCGATCAATTCGTCGGCGGTGGGCTCCCTCTCCGCGGCTGGGTCGGCCACCACCACGGCTACGACGCGCTCGCCCCACTTCTCGTCCGGACCACCCACTATCGCGGCGTCCAGCACACCGGGGTGACGGAACAGCACCTGCTCCACTTCGATGGGGTAGACGTTCTCGCCGCCCGAGATGATCATGTCCTTCTTGCGATCGACCAGCGTGATGTAGCCGTCGGCGTCGATCCGACCGAGGTCGCCGGTGTGGAACCAGCCGCCCCGGAATGCCTCCGCGGTGGCCGACGGCATCATCCAGTATCCCGCGAACACGTTGGGCCCGCGCACCAGGAGTTCGCCGACGGTGTCGATCGGTACGTCCCGGTCGTCGTCGTCCACGATTCGGGCGTCGACGTGCATCGCGACCCGGCCGATCGAGCCGGCCCGCGTGGTGACGCTGGCGGCATCTAGGACCGAGACCATGGGAGCGGTTTCGGTCATTCCGAATCCCTCGGTGAAGCTGACGCCGCGCTGTTGCATGAAGTCGATGACGGTCAGCGGCACGGGCGAGCCGCCGCCCATCGCAAAGCGCAGTGCCGAGAGATCGTAGGAGTCGAAATCGGGAACCTGGGTCAGTGCCGACCACATCGCCGGCACCATGAACTGGATTGTGGCCCGACTCTCGGCCATTGCCTTGAGTGTGCACACCGGGTCGAATGAGGGGAGGATCACACTCGTACCACCGACGTAGAGCAATGGCAGCGTGTGCACGCCCAGTCCCCCGATGTGGAACATCGGGGCGACGGCCACGGTGACGTCGGTCCCGTGCAGGCCCGTGTCGGCGCCCATCACGTTGATGGCGTTCCACTGCAGGTTGTCGTGAGTGAGGATGGCGCCTTTGGGACGACCGGTGGTGCCCGAGGTGTACATGACGAACGCGGGGTCGCGGCCGCCAACGTCACCGTCGAGAGGTTCCGGGGCGCCGCTGTCGTGCAGGTCGGGGTAGGCAATCTCGCCGGTCGCCGCGGCGCCTCCGACTCGGACGGTGTGGCGAACCCGAACTCCCGGCCCGGCCAGCGCATCGATCGCCGGTGCGGCGAGCGGTTCGTGGAAGACGAGAACGTCGGCGCCCGAGTCGGCGAGAATGTAGCCGATTTCCGGACCAGCGAGGCGAACGTTGATCGGGACCATAATCGCGCCGATCTTCGCGCTGCCCAGGAGAATCTCGACGAACTCGACCGAATTCATCAAGAGTGCGGCTACCCGGTCTCCCTTGCGGACGCCGAGCCGCAGCAGGCTCGAAGCCACCTGATTCGTGCGGCGTTCGAGGTCCGAGAAGGTGAAGCGCTTGTCACCTTGGACAAATGCTGTGCGCTGCCCGTTCAGGAAGGCCCGTTTGGCGACCCACTGGCCGATACCGCGATCCACGCATGACTCCTCTGCTGCCACATCGGCGGCTCGTTGTATCGGGAGTTACTCGGTGAGGGCCGGACCTTCTACGCATGCCTAGTCCCCGCCAGGTCCGCCCCGGCGGCCGAGGCGGGTAGCGGCGGGCTAAGAATCTCAGTAGGACCGTGGCAGTTTCAAGCTGTGCTGCGCGACGTAGTTAAGGATCATCTCTCGGCTGATTGGCGCGGTGCGCATCAGGCGAGCAGGGCCCCATAGGGTGGCCAGCCCGTACTCGGTGGCCATCCCGTTGCCACCGTGGGTCTGGATTGCCTGATCAAGCGCCAGGATGCCAGCCTCGGCTGCAGCGTACTTGGCCATGTTCGACGCTTCGCCCGATTCTGGGTCGCCGGCGTCGTGCAGCGCCGCCGCCCGTTGGGTCATCAGGCGGGCCAGTTCCAGCTGAATCTTGGCGTGCGCGAGGGGATGTGACACGCCTTGGTGTGATCCAATCGCGACGTCCCACACCTTGCGCTCGCGCGCGTAGGTGGATGCCTTGTCGAGCGCATAACGCCCGATGCCATTCCCCAGGGCAGCGCCCATGATGCGTTCGGGGTTCAGGCCCATGAACACCTGACGCAGACCGTCGTTCTCAGTGCCAATCAGGTTCTCGGCGGGCACCCGTACGTCGTCGAAGAACAGAGTGAACTGCTTTTCCGGCGTCACGGCTTGCACCGGAATGATGGTCTTGGTCAGCCCTGGCGCATCTGTCGGTACGACGAAGAGGCTCAGCCGTCCCCGGCCGTGATCGTCGGTCTCGGTCCGGCCGACGACCAGGATGGCCTCTGCCTCGTCGACGCCGGAGATGTAGTACTTGGTGCCGTTGAGTACCCACTCCTCGCCGACGCGCTTGGCATGGGTCGAGATTTTGTGCGAGTTCGAGCCGGCATCGGGCTCGGTGATCGCAAACGACATGATGATCTCGCCGCTGGCAATCCCCGGCAGCCAGCGAGCCTTGAGTTCGTCGCTGCCGAAAGCCTGGATGATCGAGCCGCAGATGGTGGGTGAGACCACTGTCATCAGCAGCGGACAGCCTGCTGCGGCGAGTTCCTCACCGACGATTTGCATGTCGTAGATGCCGCCGCCGCCGCCGCCGTACTCCTCGGTGATGTTCACCCCGAGAAATCCTTGCTTGCCGACGGCCTGCCAGAGTTCGGTGCTCTTTTCGCCAGCGAGAGACTTGGCCACGTAGTACTCATGCCCGTAGTCCTTGGCGATCTCGGACACGGCCTTGCGGAGAGCCTGCCGTTCCTCGGTCTCGTGCAGTTCCATTTCGCTCCTCACTTCAGGGGCACCCGCTGCCGGGACCGGCGACGGGTGGGTGTTCATCCTCAGGTTTCCTCTGCGGCAGAGTCGGCAGCGCCGACCACGGCGAGCGGGTCGCCGGTGGAAACCTGTTGACCCAGCTCCACCGACAGCTCCTCGACGACTCCGTCGAGCGGGCTGGCGATGGTGTGCTCCATCTTCATCGCCTCCAGCACGACCAGAGCCTGCCCTGCAGTAACGGTGTCACCTGCGGAAACAGGCAGGCGAATGACTGACCCCGGCATGGGCGCCATCAGCGACCCTGCCGGCTTGAGTGTGCTCGGGTCGAGGAACCGCGGAACCGTGGTAAACGTCGTGGACCCGGCAGGACTGTCGACGTAAGCGATGTCGCCGTCGAGGACGACGTCGTAGCCGCGTCGCAGTCCACCGATCTCCAAGACCACCCGTTCGGGGTTCTGCGCGAGCACGGTGACGTCGTCGATGCGCTTGCCATCGACTTCCACCTCGACGCCGTCCCGTAGCAGCGCATAGCTCACGTACCGCTCGCGTCCATCGGCGGTCGCCCATCCGGTGGCTTGCAGTTGGGACGGGTTGTTACGCCACCCCGCGGGCAGCGTCGGCTGGACGGGGGCCGCGGCGCGGCGGGCTGCGACCTGGGCAAACGTGGCCGCGACGGCGTGCAAGCCCTCCCCGTCACCATCGATGAGGGCTGCTCCGAGTTCGGCGACATCGTGGCGATCGAGGAACCCGGTGTCGGTGCCGCGCCCAGCGAATTCGCTGTGTCGCAGAACGCGGACCAGCAGATCTCGGTTGGTGGTGAGTCCGTGGATCCGAGCATCGGCGAGCGCGGCGGACAGCGTGCCGAGCGCTTCGGCACGAGTGGGGGCCCAGGCGATCACCTTCGCCAGCATTGCGTCGTAATGGTGGCTGACCACCGAGCCGTCTCGCACGCCGGAGTCGACGCGAACCCCGGCATAGCTGGGAATCCGCATGGTGCGCAGTGTCCCGGTCTGAGGCAGATAATCCGCGGTGGGGTCTTCGGCGTACAGCCTGGCCTCGACCGCGTGGCCGGTGATCTGCGGATCGCTAACCTCGGCGGGCAGTGGCCGACCCATCGCCACCAGCAACTGCAGGCGCACGAGGTCGAGACCGGTGATGAACTCGGTGACCGGGTGCTCGACCTGCAATCGAGTGTTCATTTCTAGAAAGGCGAATGTGTCGTCGTCATCGCCGCCGTTCGCGTCGAGGACGAACTCGACGGTTCCGGCGCCGACGTAGCCGACCGCCCTCGCCGCAGCGACCGCCGCGGCGCCCATCCGTGCGCGCAGTTCTTCGCCGACGACGGGGGAGGGTGCTTCTTCGATGACCTTCTGGTGGCGCCGTTGCACCGAGCATTCCCGCTCGAATAGGGAGACCACGGTGCCGTGCATGTCGGCCATGACCTGGATCTCGACATGGCGGGGGCGCTGCACGTACTTCTCGAGGAACACCGTGCCGTCGGCGAATGCCGACTTCGCTTCGCGGGACGCCGAGGCAACGGCCTCGTCGAGCTCTTCGGCCGATGCGACGACGCGCATCCCCCGCCCGCCACCACCCGCGCTCGCCTTGACCAGTAGCGGATAGCCGATGTCGGCCCCCAGCTTCCGTAGCTCGTCGTCGGCCAAGTCGGTGGCATCGCCGCCCGGTAGGACCGGCACGCCAGCGGCGGACATCATCGCCTTGGCCGTCAGCTTCGAACCCATGGCGTCGATGGCATCCGGCGGCGGGCCGACGAACACGAGTCCTGCGGTGGCGCAAGCCCGTGCGAATCCCGCGTTCTCCGAGAGGAATCCATAACCAGGGTGGACGGCATCAGCGCCGGTCAGATGAGCCGCGGCGATTATCCGGTCGCCGTTCAGGTAGGTCTCCGCAGGCGAGGAGCCCGGTAGCCGAACGGCCTCGTCCGCGTCGTCGACGTGCCACGCGTCCGCGTCCGCGTCGGAGTACACGGCGACGGTGGCGATGCCGAGGTCACGGCAGGTGCGAAATACGCGCCGGGCGATCTCTCCCCGGTTGGCCACGAGCAGCTTCGTGATTGCGGGCATCGCCATCACATCCGGAACACGCCGTAGCCATGCTGGCCACGGATCTCGTCGTTGTGCACCACGGACAGGCAGAAACCGAGAACGGTGCGGGTGTCGCGGGGATCGATGATCCCGTCGTCGTAGAGCCTGCCGCTGTTAGCCAGTGCCAACGACTCCTGTTCGATCTGGTTCTCGACAGCTGCGCGCATCTGGGTGTCGGCTTCCTCGTCGAATGGGAGTCCACGGTCGGCGGCCGACTCGCGGGCGACGATCGACAGCACACCGGCAAGTTGAGCCGGTCCCATGACGGCCGAACGCGAGTTGGGCCAGGCGAAGAGGAAGCGGGGCGAGTAGGACCGTCCGCACATCCCGTAGTTGCCTGCGCCGTAGGACGCGCCCATCACGATCGTCAAGTGCGGGACCGTGCTGTTCGAGACGGCGTTGATCATCTTGGCGCCGTCTTTGATGATGCCCCCTTGCTCGTACTCTGCGCCCACCATGTAACCGGTGGTGTTTTGCAGGAACACCAGCGGCGTGTCGATCTGATTGGCCAGCTGAATGAACTGGGCGGCTTTCTCGGCCTCCTCGCTGAAGAGGATGCCCCGAGCGTTCGCCAGGATCCCCACCGGATATCCGTGAATCGAGGCCCAGCCGGTGACCAGTGAGGTTCCGTAGAGCGGCTTGAACTCGTCGAACGCCGATCCGTCCACGATGCGGGCGAGGACATCGCGCGGATCGAACGGGACCTTGGGGTCGACCGAGGCGATCCCGAGGAGCTGGTCGGGATCCAGTAGCGGTGGGGTCGGCGGCTGAGTTGGGCCTGGGCCACGCTTGCGCCAGTTCAGTCTTGCCATGATGCGCCGCCCGATTCGGATGGCGTCCTGCTCGTCCTCAGCCAGGTAGTCGGCCAACCCGGAGGTACGAGCGTGCATATCCGCACCGCCGAGTGACTCGTCGTCGGACACCTCGCCCGTGGCCATCTTCACCAGCGGCGGACCGCCGAGGAAGACCTTGGACCTGTTGCGGACCATCACCACGTAGTCACACGTGCCAGGGATGTACGCACCCCCTGCCGTCGAATTGCCGAACACCAGCGCGAGCGTCGGCAGCCCGAGCGCACTGTGCTGGGTGAGATCGTGGAACAACTGGCCACCTGGCACGAAGATCTCGGCCTGAGTGGGCAGGTCCGCCCCTCCCGACTCGACGACGTTGATGATGGGAAGGCGGTTCTCGCGGGCCACCGCCATGCCCCGGAACACCTTGCGGAAGGTATAGGGGTTCGAGGCTCCGCCTCGCACCGTCGGGTCGTGGGCGATGATCATCGATTCGACACCCTCGACGATGCCGATGCCGACCACGACACTGCCGCCGACGGGAAACTTCGTGCCCCACGCCGCAAACGGGCACATTTCCAGGAACGCGGTGTCCGGGTCGATCAGCAGTTCGACACGTTCGCGAGCCAGCATCTTGCCGCGCTTGCGGTGTCGCGCAACGTATTTCTCCCCGCCGCCGCCATTGGCTAGTGCGAGTTGCGTAGCGATCGCATCGAGCTGCGCCGCGAGTCCCTCGCGATTCTCGAGGTACTCCGGCGCGCGGATGTCGACCCGGTCGGGCAGGACGTCAACCAATTTTCCTCCAGATGACATCGACGTCGATCTCTTAACCGGCTACGTTAGTGGTTAGTAACATCCGATGACAACGGGGTCGGGGCGAAGTGCGGAGCGCCACCTCGCCCGGACGCTTAACGTCAGGAGCGCGCCCAGATGACCATGATCAAGCCGGAAGAGCGCGAAGCGAGTGACGCCGCAGTGGATCCGTGGACGACGCCGGAGCGCATCTCGTTGCGCGACCTGGCCACGTCGTTCACCCGAAAGGAAATCGTCCCCCACCTTGAAGCATGGGAGGAGGCCGGCGAGTTGCCCCGCGATCTGCACCGCAGCGCAGCCGCCGTGGGGTTGTTGGGCATCGGTTTCGCGGAAGAGGTCGGCGGCTCCGGCGGAGACCTACGTGACCTGGTGTTACTCACCGAAGCCGTGATGGAGGCCGGCGGCTCGTCAGGTGTCTTAGCCAGCCTGCTTACGCACAACATCGCCCTCCCACACATGGCTGCACACGGCGATCCCGAGCAGATCCGCAAGTTCGTGGCGCCGACACTCGCCGGTGAGAAGATCGGCAGCCTCGGCATCACCGAGCCCGACACGGGTTCCGACGTCGCCGGCATTCGGACCACCGCACGCCTCGACGGCGACGAGTACGTGGTCAACGGCGCGAAACTATTCATCACCTCGGCAGTTCGGGCCGATTTCGTCACCACCGCCGTGCGTACGGGCGGCCCGGGGGCGTCGGGCATCTCATTGTTGGTCGTTGAGCGCGGTACCGAGGGCTTCGCGGTCTCACGCACCCTCAGGAAGATGGGCTGGCTGTGCTCCGACACCGCCGAGCTCGGTTTCTCGGACGTTCGAGTGCCGGTAGCCAACCTGGTAGGTCCGGAAGGCAGCGGTTTTCTGCAGATCATGCAGCAGTTCCAGGTAGAGCGTGCGTTCATCGCCGTACAGTGCTACGCGACCGCCCAGCGTTGCCTCGACCTGACGCTGGAGTGGGTCAAGCAGCGCGAAACCTTCGGCCGTCCGCTCTCGACCCGTCAGGTTGTGCGGCACAAGATCGTCGACATGGCCACCGCCGTAGATGTGGCGCGCACCTATACCCGAGCCGCTGTTGATCGCATCATCGCGGGTGACACTGACGTTCGAATGGTCTCGATGGCAAAGAACCAGGCCGTGGAGGCCTGCGCCCTTGCCGTCGATACAGCTGTGCAACTCTATGGAGGCATGGGCTATCTGCGCGAGACCGAGGTCGAACGCCACTACCGCGACTCGCGAATCCTGGGTATCGGCGGAGGCACCACCGAAATCATGAAGGAGATCATCGCGAAGCGGATCGGCCTCTGAGCCAACCAACCCCGGGGCCATTCGTTGCAGGAACCTGGCCCGATCCTGAGCCTTTCCGGTTATTTGCCTATGGGCCGACCACGTCGCGTCACCTTGTGTCGAAGGTCGGAGAGCGGCGTTCGGTGAAGGCACGGAAGCCCTCGCGTGCGTCGGCAGTGGCGAAGAGGTCCGCAACCGCGTCGCGTTCGCATTGAATTCCCTCTGCCGTCGATAGATGGCCCGTCTGCAGCAGGAGGGACTTCGTCACCGACGCGACTCGTGCTGCGCCAGTGGCCAATTGCGCGGCGATGCCACCCGCCGTCTCAAGCAGAGTGTCGGCGCGGGAGAGGCGGTTCACCAGTCCGAGGGCGTGGGCCCGCTCGCCGTTGATGACGTTGCCCAGCATCAGCATCTCGGTGGCTACCCCGACAGGGATGAGTCGCGGCAATCGCTGCGTACCACCCGCGCCTGGGAGCACGCCGAGTTTGGCCTCGGGAAGTCCGAGTGCGGCATCGGGTGTCGCGACCCTCAGGTCGCATGCCATCGCCAGCTCGAGGCCGCCGCCCAACGCACTGCCGTGTATTGCGGCGATCACGGGCAGCGGGCTGGCGACGAGGACGTCGAGTGCGTCGGTGAAACCACGAAGGAAGGCCGTGAAATCGTCACGGCCACTGAAGGTTTGAATCTCGGCTATGTCCGCGCCTGCGCAGAATGCGCGGCCGGAGCCGTGCACGATCACTGCACGCACTGAGGTTTGTGACTCCAGCGAGCGTATCGCGGCAGCGAGCTCGATGTAGGTCTGCGTGCCGATGGCATTGAGCCGGTCGGCGCCGTCGAGTTCGAGCCAGGCCACTGCGCCGTCGATGCGGATGGCGATCATGGTGGACACGGGGTTAGTCGACCTTTGCGGATTCGAGCGTCGAACCCAGGTTCGTGAAGTCTGGCGCGCGCTTCTCTCGATGCGCGGCGAGACCTTCCCGGACTTCCGGACCACCGAAGCCGATGAATTCCAGTCCGAGCGACGCCTCGAAGGACGGCCCGAAGACCCGGAACCATTGGTTGAGACTGTGTTTGGTCCAGCGGATCGCCGTTGATGCCCCCGCGGCGAGGTTTGCCGCGATCCTCGTCGCCTCGGTGAGGACGTCGTCGTCGTCGACGCACTTGGACACGAGGCCGATGCGCTCGGCTTCCTCGCCGCTCAACGTCTCGCATGTGAGCAAGTAGTACTTTGCCTTGGCCATACCCGCCATCAGCGGCCAGCAGATGGCGGCATGGTCCCCGGCGGCCACGCCGAGGCGAGTATGGCCGTCGATGATCTTCGCGGTGCGGCCGACCACCGAGATGTCGGCGAGGATTGCGACGACCAGGCCGGCGCCAACGGCTGGGCCACGGACCGCCGAAATGACCGGCTTACCGAAACTCACCATGTTCATCACCAGATCGCGTGCCTCGCGCATGATCTGGACTCGACTGGCGTAGTGGTTGATCATGCCGTCGAGCAGGTCGAAGTTGCCGCCGGAGGAAAACGCCGTGCCTTCACCGCGGACGAGTACGGCTCGCACGCTGTCGTCCCTGTCGATCGTGGGCCACATGTCGGCGAGGTCGCGGTGCATCTGGGGGCCTACGGAATTCAACCCCGGCGCATCCAACACAACATGCAGTACGCCGTCACCGGTGGGTTCGAAGCGCAAGCTCGGAAAGTCGTCGTAGTTGGTCATGAACGCCCCTTTTGCATCGTTGAGAACGGCTGCTCACTCGTTGGGTGGAGTAACGGGCCTCGGACTAGTGCTCCGAGGTTTCCATCGTCGCGTCCTGGAATGGTAACGGACGCACACCGGCGGCCTGGTCGAATCGCGCCGGGGCCTCTCGACGACGCTGATTGGGCTCTTTGTTTCATTTCCGTATGCCGAGATCCCGTCGGACCACGCGTCGGCGGGGCAGCTGCACCCGATGCACGGGCGCGGGAGTTGGCCTGCTCACCGCTAGCCGACCAACCTGGATCATATTGGAAAAGCGCAAGATTCACACCGACGCACGGGCCATTGAGCGAACGTCGATGCCACCTCGCGACGGAGACTTGGGCACTCGCGAAGGTCGTGCGGTCCTCGCCCGAGTTCACGTGCACGCCAAAGACACTCCGGCGGAGATGATTTCAGTCGTCGCCCTCGATGAAGTCCGCGCCGCGAATGAGCCGAACCGGGGTGTACACCAGAACTTCGTCGTCGTGCTGGTTGCGGACGCTGACTGTCGCGGAGACGACGCCGCGACCAGGTTTGCTCGACGCGCGCGACTCCGTGACGGTGCAGAGGGCCAGGAGCGTGTCGCCGACGAATACGGGTCGCTTGACCGACAGTTCCATGTGCATGAACGCCAGGCCCGTGCCGTTGAGGAAGTTGGTCTGCACGATCAAACCCTCTGCAATGCAGTAGATCAGAGCGCCGGGGACCAGCCTGCCGCGGTATCCGCCCGCGGCGGCGTGCGAGGCGTCGTAGAACAATGGTTCGTTGAGACCGCCGAGATTAATGAACGTCGTGAGGTCGGACTCGGTGATGGTGCGCTTCGCGGTCTTGAAGTCGAAACCTTCCGTCATTTCTTCCCATGTCCTTCCGCGAACTAGTGGTTCGACTTCGGCGCTGGATTGGTGGACTGAGGTCACGAGAGTCCTTTCGTCGGGTCGCTGACATTGTGGATGGGACGACTATTCGGTGGGGCCCGTCCGGGCGTCTTCCGTCCAGTGATGCGCTTTAGAACGTGTAATCCGTTCGTCCAGACACGAAGTGAACGGGCAGTTGTCTTCCGCGAGCGTGCTGTGACACTATCGGAGATGTGTCACAAATGGAGACATTGACCGTGGAAGTGACCTAACCCGGTGGTCTTTTCGCCACGCACTCCGGTTGTCGTCGGAGTCGGCGAGTTGACACACCGCGGCAAAGGTGCCGCCGATCCCATCGATTTGGCTTCAGCGGCCGCTCGCCGAGCACTGCAGGATGCCGGCGCCGCGATCGGACATCGGATCGACACCGTGGCGACGCCCGGCATTCTGCTCATTCCGCGCGACAACCCCGCGTCGAGAATTGCTGAAGCCACCGGGCTTACTCCGAAACATCGCATCAGCTGTCCGGTCGGCGGAAATACGCCCCAGTACCTGGTCGAGAGACTGGGCAATCGTATTTGGCGCGGTGACAGCGACGCCGTGTTGGTTGTCGGGGCAGAGTGTGGCGCGTCAGCGCGCAGGATCACCTCGACTGACGCGCCGTTGGAGCCGATGGCCATTGCGTGGCGCGACGAATCGTTGGGTGACGCACGCCCGGGACTCAGCGAACCGGAGATGCGCGCCGGGTTGCACTGGCCACACGAGGTGTACCCCATCTTCGAGTCGGCGATGGCGGCACGGGCTGGCAGAACATTCGACGAGCAACGCCGCTGGTTGGGCAGTTTGATGGCTCCGTTCACACTCGAGGCGTCACGACATCCAGAACAGTCCTGGTTTCCCCGCGCCCGCAGTGCCGATGAACTCAGTGGGGTCTCACCGGTCAACCGAATGGTGTGCGAGCCGTACCCGAAGCTGCTCAACAGCATCATCGCCGTCGACATGGCGGCCGCCTTCGTCCTCTTGGCCGCCGAAGTCGCGGAAGAACTCGGAGTGCCGCGTGACCGATGGGTCTTTCCCTGGTCGGCGGCCACCTGCAATGACGTGTACTACCCAGTCCAGCGCCCGGATCTGGGCCGTTCCGCGGGAATCAGAGCCGCTGGCGGCGCAGTGCTCGCTGCCAGCGGACTGTCCATCGACGACGTCACGTGGTTTGACTTCTACTCGTGCTTTCCTTCCGCGGTCGAGGCAGCGATCGAAGCCTTCGATCTCGACACCGCGGACGCCCGCGGATTCACGGTGACGGGCGGATTGCCCTACCACGGGGGACCGGGCAACAACTACGTCAGCCATTCGATCGCGGAAATGGTACGACGCTGCCGAAGCGCGCCGGACGCCGTCGGACTCCTGTCCGGACTTGGCTGGTACATCACGAAGCACTCGTTGGGTTTGTGGTCGGCAACGCCGCCGCCAACTGGATGGCAGACACCCGACATGGTCCGGGCGCAATCCGCAATCGACGCCACGTCGCTTGCCGTCGCTCCGCTAGCCGACGCCACCGGAAAGGCGACGATAGACGGGTACACGGTGGTCCACGACCGCGACCACGGACCGTCACGGGTGCCGGTGTTCGCACGCTTGCCCGACGGCCGCCGCGTCGCGGCACGCAACGACGATCCAGAGGTGGCAATGGCTATGTCAAAGAAAATGATGGTCGGTTACCCGATCACCGTTCGCGGCGGGGACGAGCATGTCGAGTTCGAACTGTCATGAACGCCGACGTGCTCGTCTTGACGAAACCGCACACCCTCGAGCGGCGTAACCTCGCGGTGCCCCGCGTCGATGACGAGTCGGGGCTCCTTCGGATCGAGGCATGCGGTCTCTGCGGGACCGACCACGAACAGTTCGACGGACACCTGCCTGCCGATTACGCCTTCATCCCCGGACACGAAGTGGTCGGCGTCATCGAAGAGGTTGGCGACGCCGCTCGAGCGCGTTGGGGCGTGTCTCCGGGTCAGCGAGTCGCGGTCGAGGTCTTTCGATCATGCCGAGAGTGCGACGAGTGCCGCCATGGCGAATATCGCAGGTGCGTACGCAACGGGCTGGCCACGATGTTCGGCTTCGTCGACGTAGAGATCGCGCCCGGACTGTGGGGCGGTTATGCAACTCACCTCCACTTGCCGTTCGATTCCATGCTCTTGCCCATCCCGGACGGACTCGATCCGATCCTCGCGACGTTGTTCAACCCACTCGGCGCAGGGATCAAGTGGGCAGCCACGTTGCCCGAGACGCAGCCGGACGACGTCGTGGTCGTACTCGGACCGGGAATTCGCGGGATCTGCGCAGCCGTGGCTGCCAAGGAGGCCGGTGCGAAGTTCGTCGCGATGACCGGACTCGGTCCTCGCGACCGACCTCGTTTGGCCGCAGCACGCAACTTCGGCGTCGACCTGACCATCGACGTCACCCAGGATGACCCCGTGCACGCCCTGCAACGGGCCACCGGCCGCCTCGCTGACGTGGTCGTCGACGTTACGGCGAAGGCACCAAGCGCTTTTGCGGACGCCGTCGCACTCGCGCAGCCCGGCGGACGCGTGGTAGTTGCCGGCACCCGTGGCGGCGGCGGCGCACCGGGCTTCGAGCCGGACCTCCTCGTCTTCAAGGAGTTGCGCGTCTTTGGCTCTCTGGGGGTCGACTACCCCGCCTACCGGAGCGCCATCGAATTACTGGTGTCGGGGCGCTGGCCATTTGCTCAATTGTCAAGAGAAGTTACGGGATTCGCGGGCTTGCCGCGGTTGCTCGACGCCCTCGCCGGAGCCGAGCCGGAGCACTGTCCCGCCTTGCACAATGTCTTTGCGCCCAGTGTCTGACCGCGTCCAACCGAGAGGATCCATTGTGAGTAAGGGAAATCGGGTTGAAATGCTCGATCCGGAGGACGCTCGCCGGCGCGCCGCCGAATGCGGAATTCCTGAGGGCATGGCCGAATTGTCGGTTTTCCGAATCGCCCTCCATCAACCCGGCGTGGCGGTCGCCCTGAACGGAATGCTGGAGGCATTGCTATGGAAGGGCGTGCTGGATGCGCGGTTGCGAGAGCTGATCATCATGCGGATCGGCTGGGTCACCGGCTCGGTCTATGAGTGGACGCAACACTGGAGGGTTGCCCGGTTGCTCGACGTGCCCGAGCATGACCTGCTCGCGGTGCGGGACTGGCGGAACACCAACCACTTCGGCGAAGTTGAGCGGGCGGTACTAGCGGCGACCGACGAGACCTTGCGCGACGGCACGATCTCGGATGAGACCTGGACTGCCTGTGAGCGTGCATTGCTTGGGAACGAAGCGGTGCTCGTCGAACTCGTCGCCGCGATCGGAAATTGGCGGCTTTTCTCCGCCCTGCTGCGGTCCTTGGACGTTCCGCTCGAAGATGGCGTCGACCCGTGGCCCCCAGAAGGTGCTCGACCTCCCACTGGTTAGACCACGTCGATGGTGTGGGGCGCGGGCCCTGTGCGTCGCGTCAGGCGGTGTGTGGTTGCCAGCATTGGGCCGGTCGGGACGGGTCCATATGAGGTGGATACGCAGGGCGCTATCTCCGAGAGTCGGTGTCGGTCGCGAAGGTTTGCGTTGCGGACGGACGCGGCCGCCGACGTATGCCACCAAATTGGCCAACCAACGGTCGGCGACCCCGTCCGTCCGTAGCACTTGGGCGGCCGCAGCTCACGGTGGCACCACGGGTGTGCCGCCGCCGTTGCGTGAACGCCGAGACGTCGTCACTCGCCTGTCGGCTGCGCCACCCGCCTACGGAAGTTCAATCGGTGGTCGGTTGCGCTCGGGCATGACGCTAGCCGAAGTGCCTCCTGTCTTCGACGCCGAAATGTTAGTGTCTGATAACGTTCGAGCGCAATGCGCCATCAGGTGTTCCGTCGCAAGCCCGCACCCCGCGTGTGAGGAGGAAGCGCAATGTATCTCACTCAGGGCTTGCACAGGGCGATGCAACAACATCCCGACCGCCTCGCCACCGTCGACGGGGATCGGACATTTACTTATGCCCGTTCCGCCCAGCGAACTGCGAAGCTGGCGAGCGCTCTTCACTCGATTGGTGTCAAGCCGGGCGATCGCGTCGGCATGCTTGCGCTCAACTCTGACCGCTACCACGAGTACCTGTTGGCGGTACCGTGGGCGGACGCAGTTCTGAACCCGATCAACATCAGGTGGAGCCCCGCAGAGATCGGCTACGCCCTCCGTGACTCGCAAACCAACGTCCTGTTCGTTGACGACGCCTTCAGCCCGACCGTGCCGGCGCTGCGTGCGTCGTATCCTGGCCTGCACACCGTCGTCCACTGCGGAAACTCTCCTACGCCGGAGGGGATGTTCTCCTACGAGGACCTCATCAGCAGCGGCGAAGTCATCGACGACGTGCGGCGCGCCGGCGATCAGTTGGCGGGCGTCTTCTACACCGGCGGCACCACTGGGCTACCCAAGGGCGTGATGCTCAGCCACGCCAACCTGATGACGTCTGTGCTGGGGATGCTCAGTGTGGGAAGCTTTCTCAGTTCTGAGGGGCGATTGCTTCACGTCGCCCCTCTGTTCCACCTCGCAGACTTGGCCGCGTGGGCTGGGCAGACGGCCGTCGGTGGAACCCACGTTATGCTCTCGACTTTCGATCCGACCGCCATCCTTCAGACCATCGAACGCCAGCTGGTCACCGACGCACTCCTGGTGCCAACCATGTTGCAGATGGTCGTCGACCATCCCGCCGTCGGAGAGTACGACCTCGCCAGCCTCCAGAACGTGATGTACGGCGCGTCGCCAATCTCCGAGGCCGTGCTGTCGCGTGCCATGAAGACCATGAGCTCGGCGCGGTTCATGCAGGGCTATGGCATGACGGAATTGTCTCCCCTGGCCACTTTCCTGCGTCCTGAGGACCACGATCGTCCGGATCTACTGCGTTCGGCCGGTCGCGCAGCGCCCTGTGCCGAAGTAAAAGTCTTCGACTCCAATGATCGGGAGTTGCCGCCGGGGCACATCGGTGAAATCGTCGCGCGTGGCGGCAACGTGATGCTGGGGTACTGGAACAAGCCGGACGAGACCGCGAGCGCGCTGCGGAACGGGTGGATGCATACCGGTGATGCGGGATACATGAACGAGCGAGGTTATGTGTTTCTCGTCGACCGCCTCAAGGACATGATCATTTCGGGTGGCGAGAACGTCTACTCGACTGAAGTCGAGAACGCTTTGTGCGAGCACCCCGCGGTGGCGGCTTGCGCGGTCATCGGCGTCCCCGACGAGCTCTGGGGTGAACGTGTTCACGCGGTCGTCGTCCTGGCCGAGAACTCCTCGGCGACAGCCGAGGCACTAAGGGATTTCTGCAAGACCCGGATCGCCGGATACAAGGCCCCCAGAACGGTTTCGTTTGCCGATGCGCTGCCCCTCTCGGGTGCTGGAAAGGTGCTGAAACGTGAACTCCGCGAACGATTCGGCGAAGATCGCCCCAGCAAAGCGGACAGTTACTAGGTGCCGTGCGCACGTTTTGCCGAATGGCAGCTTGGCCACCGGTTATGAACAAGACCAAGTCGTCGGTGCGCTCAGCGCGCGTAGCGCTGATGACGACCGGGACATCGTGGACGTGGCACTTCGGTTTAGGTGGTAGTGGTGACTGAGCAACGGCCCGTGAAAGTCGCAATCATCGGTGCAGGCATGTCGGGATTGTGCATGGCGATCAAGCTGCAGGACGCCGGAATCGACTCGTACACCATATTCGAGAAGGCTGAGGACGTCGGGGGCACCTGGCGCGACAACACCTATCCGGGGTTGACGTGCGACATCCCGTCGCGGTACTTCTCCTACTCGTTTCGGCCCAACCCGAACTGGTCTCATCTGCTGCCGGAGGGGCCTGAGATTCAGGCCTACTTTCAGCAAGTCGCCGACGAACGGGGCATTCGCGGGCACATCAAGTTCGGAACCGAGGTCATCTCTGCCCGGTACGACGACGGGCACTGGCGGCTGACCACTGCCCAGGACGAAGAAACATTCGACGTGCTCGTCACCGCGACCGGCGTGCTGCGCGTACCGCGCTATCCAGACATTCCCGGACAGGCTGATTTCGCCGGGCCGGTGTTCCACTCCGCTAGATGGGACCACTCGATTCGGTTGGCGGACAAGCGGATCGGTGTCATAGGGACGGGCTCAACGGGGATACAGATCGTTGCCGCACTCGGCGGCAAGGTGAATAAGCTGGCGATGTTCCAGCGCACGGCGCAGTGGGTTTTTCCGATGCCTAATCCGCGTTATTCACCTGTGGTCCGAGCAACGTTGACACGCTGGCCGGTGATGAACCGTCTGAGCTATCGGTTCTGGGGCCTGATAGTCAGGCACTTCTTCGGTCGCGCGCCGATACGTCCTGGAGTTCAGCGCCGCGTGGTGCAGGCGTTGTGTCGATGGAACTTGCGCCGTTCAGTGCGCGACCCCCAGTTACGCGCGAAACTCACCCCCAGGGACCAGCCTATGTGCAAGCGACAGGTCATGGCATGGGACTTCTACCGTTCTGTCCAGCAACCCGGTGTAGAGGTGGTCACCGAGGCAATCGACCACATCGAGCCTCTCGGCGTCGTCACCGCCGACGGTGTGTTGCACGAGCTCGACTTGCTCGTCTACGCAACGGGGTTCGACGCTCGCGCCTATGTGCGCCCGCTGACGGTGATCGGCGAAGGCGCGGTCACCCTCGAGGACGCGTGGGCCGATGGCCCTGTGGCGTACCGGTCCGTTGCGGTACCTGGATTCCCGAACATGTTCATGCTGATGGGTCCGCATTCGCCGATCGGCAACCAGTCGCTGATACCGGTAGCCGAGGACCAGGCCGATTACGTGATGTGGTGGATCAACCAGATCCGCGAGGGCCACATCGTATCCGCCGCACCCACCGCACTCGCTACCAGGGACTACAACGACAGCATGAAATCAGCTATGCCGCAGACGATCTGGGTTAGCGGGTGCAGCAGCTGGTATCTCGGCAAGGATGGGCTTCCCGAGCTGTTCCCGTGGACTCCCGAGCGGCACCGCGAACTCCTGCGTACACCTGTCTTGGCAGACTTCGACGTCCGATGAGCGTCGCCTCGCTTACATTAGCGGACCGCTCATCGAGCCCGGTGAGGCGCAGCTCCTCCGACGCGCGCTGTGAGCACACCGGCGATCAGGAATGCCACCGCGCTAGCCCAAACCGGGCGCGCCATCGACACGCGCGCGTCGGTGACACGGGTGATCCGGCGGACTACGCCGTCGATTCCGCTCATGCGCCGAGGTTGCCGAACCGTCCGGCGAGAGCCGTCACGGCAGGCCACCGTCGAACAACCATCGCATATGGCCGTGGTCTGCCGACACGGCCGAAATGAGCTGCAGTGGAACTCAATCGAATGGATTACCCAGGATGACCAAACCCATCGCCGTTACTTTTTCCGTCCAAGGGCGAGCCCCGCTCGAGCAGACCGTTCCCGCGAGCGACAAACGGCTTCGCGTGATCGGCGCCTCGTGAACTCGCCCGTGACGGTGAAGGACGCCGGGTTCGGCGTCATGCTTCCGAGTTTCGACCCGCTGCGGTTGGGCGCACCGCCGCTGCTGGCCGCGGCCCGCCTCGCCGAAGATCTTGGGTTTGACTCAGGCTGGGTGGGTGATCATTTGAGCTTCCATCCGCCGGTGCTGGAACCGTGCGGGGTACTCGCGGCAGTTGCTGCCGTCACGCATCGGCTGATTCTGGGCACCGGTGTGTTGCTCCTTCCGATGCGCAATCCGGTATGGACGGCCAAACAACTCGGGACGGTCGCCGCACTCGCGCCCGACCGACTGATCGTGGGTGTCGGCGCGGGTGGGGAGAACCCGGTGGAGTTCGAGGCCGCGGGGTACTCCGTTGCACAACGAGGCCGCAGACTTGACGAGGCGATGATCGTGCTCGATGCGCTGCTGCGTGGTGAAGCAGTGAACCATCCCGGTCCACTGCTTCCGGTGCGTTCTCCCCAGCTGGACCCGGTGCCATCGTCTCGCCCACCGCTGGTGGTCGGCGGCCGGTCCGTACATGCGTTGCGCCGCGCGGCTCGGCTCGCCCAAGGCTGGCTCGCGGTGTGGCTCACTCCCCGTCGAGTGCGTGCGGCTGTGGAAGATCTACGGGCGCATGCCGAGGAGTTCCGCAGGCCCATGTGCACGACGGTGATGTTGACGTTCGTACACGTTACCGATGATGCGGAAGCAGGTCGTGCCGAGCTTCAACGATTCGTCGCCGGTCAGTACGGCATGCCCGTCGAGGCGATCGAGCGTTGGTGCGTGATCGGAGGAGAGGCGCGGGTGGCCGACATGCTCGCGGAGTACCGTGATGCCGGCGCCGAGTCATTCGTGATGCTGCCAACTGCGGCGAACGTGCTGACACAGTACGAGCGCCTCGCCGCGGTTCGTGAGAGGTTTGCGGCTACAACCTGAGATTCGGCAGCGTCGCCAACCCGAACGTGCAGCCGGCTACGGAGCGAATTCCCGCCCCAACAGGTGGCGTGCGACAACCAGTTTGGCGACCTGAGCCGTTCCGTCGGCGATTTCGAACGCCAGCACGTCGCGCAGTCGCTGGCCTTGCAGACTGTCCGTGCCCCATCCAGCGTGGCCAAAGGTGAGCAGCGCCTGGTGGACGACTTCGCCCGCGGTCTTGGGTGCGAACCACTTGGCCATGTTCGCGGCCACCGTGTGGTCCAATCCCTGGTCTTTGCGCCACAACGCCTCGTAACAGATGTGGCGCGCTCCGGCCAGCCTGGTGGCCTGCTCGACCAGCGGGAAGGCCACTCCCTGGTGGCGACCAATCGGGCTGCCGAAAGCCTGCCGCGTGCGCGCGTACTCCAGCGCGTCGTCAAGCGCTGCCTGGGCGATACCGACACACATAAGGCCGATCACCGCCCGCGAGTAGTCGAAGCCCTGCATAACCGACACGAACCCGGCGCCTTCTTCCCCAATCAGTTCGTCGCGACCCACCGATACGCCGTCGAAATGCAATGAAGCACGTCCGATGGCCCGGCCGCCGTGGTCGTCGAGTGCGGTTCGCGCGACCCGCTCGTCGTTCAGGTCCACGTAGAACGCACTGACCCCACGAGCCCCGGGTCCTCCCGTGCGCGCGAAGACCACACCAGTGTCTGCCGACATTCCACCTGAGATCGACGTCTTCTCGCCCCTCAGCCGCCAGCCCGCCCCTTCGCGCTGTGCCCGCAGCGACAGGTTTGCCGCGTCAGACCCGTGATCTGGCTCGGTCAACACCAGCGCCGTTAGCGCTGTCCCCTCTGCGAGGGGAGGTAGCCAACGCGTCAACTGCCCTTCGCTGGCGTTGGCGATCAAGATGTCAGAGACGAGGCCGGCGATCAGCAGGACGTAGCAGGCGTTGATGTCGGCCCGCGAGAGTTCCTCGGCAGCTATACCCGTCATGACGGCGTCGGCACCCTGGCCGCCGAAACGCTCCGGAATGCGCAGGCCGGTCAATCCCATGGCCGCCATCTGACGGGGCAACTCCGGGCGCATCCGTGAGGCTCGGTCATCGGCCTGATAATGCGGTGCGAGTACCCTCTGAGCGAAGGTTGCGACTTCACGCCGGAACGCTTCTTGGTCTTCGTCGAGGGCGTAGTGCATTGTGCGACTCCTGCATACCTAGCTTTGCCAGGGAAATGTTGTCACGACGAAACGGTGCGTGACGCCATGTTAACTCAACGGACGGCGTCAGTTCACGGCGTTATCGGCGCCCGCGTGCGCCTCGCGACGCCGCCCGTCGGCGGCGTCGGTGAGCATCCCAGATAGCCGAAATCGATCTGGCACTCCACGCCGGAATCACCATCGGCGACCCGCACCGTGATGTCCTTGCAGCCGAAACCGCAACGCTGCGTGGCGAATCGGTTGAGCGTGTGGTACCGCACCGGGCAGCCTTGGTCGGCCAGCAGCGTCTCGAACTTGGTGATCGTCATCGGCCGCAGCCGGTCGTCGCCCGCCACACACGCGGACCGACGATCGATGCTGCCATAGGTCGTTCGTCCCGAAAGCTGTTGTGCGACTTAACTGATCGAAAGACGTCGGGCACCGCAGACTGCGGATCCCGTCCCGTAGTCGGCGGCGCCGCCGTTGATGCCGAGCTCAGGCGTTGAACCCGCCGCCGCAGACCACGACCTGCCCGCTGACGTAGTCCGACTCGGGAATGCACAGGAGATAGACCGCCCCGGCTGCGTCGGCCGGAGTACCCGCCCTGCCCAATGGGATGCCGTGCTCCATCGATTGCAGGAGCTCTGGATTGACCCCGACCGCCAGCTGTCTGCCCTGGATGTCAATCTTGCCGTCGCCGCCGGCCGGGACCTCGGTCAACCGGGTCCGGATCAAGCCGAAAGCGACCGCGTTGACGGTGACGTTGTAGCGACCCCACTCCTTGGACAACGCCTTCGTGAGGCCGATGACCCCCGCCTTGCCTGAGGAATAGTTGGCCTGGCCCGCGTTACCACCGGTACCCGCGATCGACGAGATGTTGACGACCTTTCGACACGGTACGACGATGCCAGCGGCCTTCTCCTTCTTAGTGGCGGCGCTGATGATCGGTTGCGCCGCGCGCAGTATCCGGAACGGCGCTTTGAGGTGCACGTCGAGGATTGCATCCCACTGGTCGTCGCTCATCTTCTGAATGACCGAGTCCCAGGTGTAGCCGGCGTTATTGACGATGATGTCGAGACCGCCGAACGCGTCGACCGCGGTGCCGACGAAACGCTCAGCGAAGCCATCCTCGGTCACGCTTCCGGCACACGCGACCGCAGCGCCTCCGGTCGTCTCGATTGCGGTGACGGTCTCCTTCGCCGGATCCGGGTCGAGGTCGTTCACCACGACCTTGGCGCCGTCTCTCGCGAGCTTCTCGGCGATGGCACGCCCGATCCCCCGACCGGAGCCCGACACAAGGGCGACCTTGCCGTCCAGCTTGCCCATTTTCGTTCCGTCCTTTGATCTGGGTGCAGCCTGCGGCCGCGCCTGTTTGGTGCTGGTCAGCTCGCGCTGACCAGGGACTGCGGGATGTCGACCATCCGGGAGCGCACGTACTCTCCGAGACCCTTCGCCTGGGCATCCAGACGGGTCGAAGACGCTACGCCTTGGCCCAACAGGCCGTGAACGACAACGTTGATCGCCCGTAGGTTGGGCAATTCGAACCGCTCGATGCGTAGCTGTGCCGCTTCTGGGCCGAGTAGCACGCGTAGCCGATCGACGTTCAGATACTCGCGGGCCCAGGCGTATCCGGCATCGTCACGGGCCCACAGACCGATGTTGGCGTCGCCGCCCTTGTCTCCTGATCGCGCGCCGAGCACTGAACCAAGTGGTGCGCGGCACGTCGGCCCGGCCGGCGATGCGATGGCCGCGCGATCGGCGACCTCCGGGGTCGGCACGGGACCGGTCGGCGGGTCGGCAATCCGTAGACGCTCACCATCCGGCATCACCACAACTTGCGTCACGCTGGACCTTGGGACGGCCGCAGGCCGGTATACGCCGAACGCCGACTCCGACGTGGGTGGTGTGGTGGTGTGGAAGCCGGCGTATCCGGCCAGAGCAATCTCCATGATTCCGCTCGAGAACGCCCGGCCGACCTTGCGCGGGTCGGAGTCCTTGACCGTGATCCGCAGGTGCGCGCAGGCCTGGTCGTTGGTGGGGGCGTCCATGGCGTCGAATCGCAGCAACCGGACGTCGACCTCCGCGAAGGAGTCTCTGCCGCCGAGGACGTCGAACAGCTGCTCCTGCGCAAACTCGGATTTTGCCTCCAGGTCAAGGCCGGTGAGCACCATCGTCATGGTATTCCGATAGCCCCCGACGTCGTTGAGCGCCACTTTCAGAGTTTCCGGCGGTGGGCTGCCGACGGCTCCGGTGATCGCCACCCGGTGCTCGGCCTGTTGGGTCAGACCGACGGTGTCGAAGTGCGTGACGACGTCCGGTCCCAGATAGGCGGGCTCGGCTATCTCATAGAGCAGCTGGGCGGTGACCGTGCCGACCGACACCAGCCCGCCGGTGTCGGCGTGTTTGGTGATCACCGAAGAGCCATCGGCCGCGACTTCCGCAATCGGGAACCCCGGGTAGCGACGGTCGGTGATCTCGTCGAGGAAGGCGTAGTTGCCGCCGGTGGCCTGCGGGCCGCATTCGATGACGTGGCCAGCTACGACCGCACCAGCCAGCCGGTCCCAGTCGGTGTGCCCCCATCCGTGCCACCAGGCGGCCGGCCCGACGACGAGTGACGCGTCCGTCACGCGTCCGGTGACGACCACGTCGGCGCCGGCGCCCAGCGCTTCGGCAATACCCCAACCTCCGAGGTATGCGTTGGCCGAGACCGGCGCTACCGCACCGACCGGAGGGGTGATCTCGGTGAGGTTGGCGCGCAAGTCGTCACCCTCGACATGGGCGACGCGAACGGAGACGCCGAGCCGTTCTGCGAGCTCGCGTAGCGCGAGGGCTAGCCCGGCCGGGTTCAGCCCACCGGCATTGGCCACGATCTTGATACCGCGATCGGAGCAGGTGCCCAACACCTGTTCCATCTGGGTCAAGAACGTGCGGGCAAAACCGCCCGCCGGATCCCTCGACTGCGCCTTCGCCAGAATGAGCATCGTCAACTCGGCAAGGTAGTCACCGCAGAGTACGTCAATGCCCTCGGCTCCTGTGCCGCCTTCGACCATCTCCCGCGCCGCGGCGATCCGGTCGCCGTAGAAGCCGGAGCAATTTCCGATCCGTACCGGGCGCCTCACGCCGCACCGCCGTCGAACTGCCCTGCGGCACGCCCTGCACCGGGGGGGCCCGCGAAGGCCTGCGCGATGGAGAGCCACTCGTCGGCGATGGGACCAGTGGTTTCCAGTGCGGTGTCGTCGCGATGCCGTCGCTGGGTGACGAGTAGACAGAAGTCGTACGCGGTGCCGGAAACCTCATTGGGAGCGTCGTCTGGGCCCCATGTCCAGAGCGCGCCTGACGGTGCGGTGAGCTCGACGCGAACCGGCTCCGTCGGCACCTCTAGACCGTTGACCATGTAACTGAAGGCCCGCGCCCCCACGCCGATGTGTGCGACATGGCGCAACCTGTCCGATGGTGCGCGTGTCGCTCCAAGGGCGTCGGCGACGTCCTGGCCGTGCGCCCAGGTCTCCATTATCCGCGCGGTCAGTGAGGACGCGGCGCTCATGGGTAGGCCGAACCATGGCACACGCATGGAGGGGTCGATTTTGCCGAAGGCGGCGATGAGTGCGTTGCGAGCGCCGTCGAACCAGGACAGCAACTCCAGCGCCGGCATCGGCCGGTATCGCTCGGCGATGGAGTCCGGAGAGACCCGGCCGTCGGCAAGCATGGGCAGCACCTCAGCCGTAAACCCCTCGGGGTCGGTGGCCGAGCGCACGGCGACGTCGTCGAAGAACGCGAGATGGCTGATTTGATCCCGGACGGCCCAACCTCTGGCCGGGGTGGGGGCATCCCACCCGGTCGGGCCGTCTGGCAGGTCGGCAATCAGTGTCATCAGGTCTGCGGTCTCTGCTTCGATGTCGGCGATGACGGACTCCATGGCCACGGCCACGACTAGCGTCCCGTCCAGACTGGCGTCCGCTTCTCACGAAAGGCGGTGGGACCCTCCTGCGCGTCGGCGCTGTGGTAGACCGGCTCCCATATCTGGTCCGCGAGGTCGTAAGCCTCGGCAAGGTGGTGCTGCGCCGAGAGGTACACCGTCTTCTTCGCCGCAAGCACGGACAATGGTGCGTTGGAGGCGATTCGCACGGCAATCGCCTGAGTTCGTGCCCGTAGCTCCGACGCGGGCACGACCTCGTTCACCATGCCCACTTCGCGGGCGCGCTCGGCGGAGATCGGGTCGCCGGTCATCAAGATCTGCAGCGCAAGGCGCGGCGGCAGCAACCACGACAGAGGTGCTGCCCACGGCGCGCCACGACCTACCTTAACCTCGCTGACGGCGAAGGTGGCATGCTCCGCCGCGACGACGAGGTCGCACTGCTGGGCGAGCAGGAAGCCGCCTGCGAAGGCTACGCCGTTGACCGCCGCGATGGTCGGCTTGACGACGTCGATGTTGTGCCCAAACTGCGGGGCGAAGTCGGGCGGCGGGACTGTGAGCGACGTCTCCGACATTTCCTTTAGATCCCCGCCTGCGCAGAAGGCCTTGTCGCCCGCCCCCGTTAACACCATGACCTTGGCCGAGTCGTCGGCGTTGAAACGGTGGACCGCGTCGAAAAGTCCCAGTCGGACCGCCGCATTGAGCGCGTTCCGTGCCTCGGGCCGGTTGATCGTCAGCCAGGCCACTCCGTCCACGAGCTCGTACCCGATCGCTTCTTCGCTCATCAGTCTCCGTCCACGATTGACCGAGACCCTCAATGTGAGGGACTGTTCACTCGCCGAACGCTACCTGGCGTAGAGCGGTGATGGCCAGATGGTGGACGATCCGAGGACGTCGTTCCCGCTTCTTCGCCGCACCCGTCTTGGTGCTGACGGATGGAGACGTCTCGTCCGTCATTGCAGAGGTTGGGATTGGGCGACCACCGATGGCGGACGGCCGGGATCGACCCGAATTCGCGGCCGCGTCGCTTCGGCGGTGGCCAACCCGTGTCCGTGGTCAGCCACTGTCCTGCGTGTCCGCGGCGGAGCCGACCCCATCGGTTAACAGCCCGTCCACTTGCAGAGGGTTCAATCGAACACCCTTAGATCCGCTGGCAGTCGAGCGGTGATCGTCACAAACGTTGACGAAATCGGCTTTCTTGTAAAGGATGGTGGCTCCCGCCGAGATCTGATCTCCACGACTGACAAAGGGGTACCCCATGGTTACGTCACCGTTCGCACCGGCAAAGAAGGCCCGTGAGCGATTGTCGTCGGTGCTGTTGGCTCCCGTCCCGCAGAGCGTCGAGCGGGGCATTCTGGAGTTGAGCCGACGGTGGCCTGTTCGCGAACTTGCCGCGCCGCCTATTGGCAGCGGATTGAAGCCAGTTATCGGCGATAACGGGTGGCCTGTGCTCGGACACACGCTCGACTACATTCGCTTCGGGTCTGACCTCAGCAGAGAGCGGTACGAAAGATTCGGATCGGTCTCATGGATGGGGGCTTTCGGTACGAAGATGGTAGTCATTGCGGGTCCACAGGCGACTCAAGAAGCACTCACCACCAAGGCCAAGTCGTTCTCCCAAGATGGTTGGGGCTTTCTCATCGACGCGTTCTTTCATCGCGGGCTGATGCTGATGAGCTTCGACGAGCATCTGATGCATCGGCGAATCATGCAGGAGGCGTTCACGCGTCCGCGCTTAACCGGTTACGTCAAACAGGTCGGCCCCTCGGTTCGTGCCAGCGTGCCGATGTGGCCGACTGGGTCGGGCGTCCGCTTGTATCCCTTACTGAAGGACCTAACGCTCGACGTCGCGACCGATGTGTTCATGGGCGGCCGCGGCAAGCAGGACAGCGGTTCGGTCAACCGGGCATTCATCGCGACCGTGCGTGCCGCCAGCGCGATCGTGCGTGCTCCACTGCCCGGTACGCGGTATCGCGCAGGGATACGCGGCCGACGTGTGTTGGAGGAGTACTTCGCTCGGCATTTGCCGGCTGCGCGGTCGGGGCAGAGCGATGATCTGTTCGCCGCGCTGTGCGAGGCGCGGGCCGAAGACGGTGAACAGTTCACCGATGCCGACATCATCAACCACATGATCTTCCTGATGATGGCCGCGCATGATACGTCCACCATCACCACCGCGGCGGTGGCGTACTTCCTAGCGAAGAACCCCGAATGGCAGGAACGAGTTCGTGCCGAGTCCGATCGTCTCGGTGACGAGCTGCCGGGCATCGAGGACCTCGAGGGACTCACGACGATGGACATCGTCATCAAGGAGTCGCTCAGACTTGTGGCACCCGTACCATTGGTCATGCGTAAGACGGTGGCGGACACCGTGATCGACGGCCACTACATTCCATCGGGGATGCTCGTCGCTGTCACGCCGGCTGTCAACCACTTCGCTCCAACGGTGTGGACTGAACCGGATCGGTTCGACCCGACGCGCTTCGAAGCGCCACGGCGGGAGGACCAGACTCACCGCTTCGCGTGGCTTCCGTTCGGAGGGGGCGCGCACAAGTGCATTGGAATGAACTTTGGCACCCTTGAGGTGAAGGCGATCCTGCACGAAATGCTGCGGGAGTTCACCTGGAGCCTCGACGACGGCTACCACGTCCGATGGGACAACACCTCCCTGCCCATTCCGGTGGACGGACTCCCGATTACGTTGCGACGTCGATAGCCGTGCCGAGACCAACGGTGGCCGCCGTTACTGGTGCGGCCGCGGGATCCGTTGAGAGATCGCGCGTTACCTCGCCGGCAGCCGGCCACAGAGTGCTGCTCACTGATGTTGACGGCGCTGCACCACGGCGTGCTGCTATCGAGGGCGGCCAGAGCACATCGAGTGCTCAACACGACATGCGGAGTCCGTCGCTCCATCGTGACGGGCTTCACAGGCCTCAGCCTCGGGTCGTCGTCTGGCGGTAGGTGAACAACGCCGGGATCCTGATAGGAGGGGAGCCTTAGCGTCACCCGTACGACGAGATTGCATCGATCCTCGGCGTCACGAGCCGTGGCATCGTCGCAGAAACGTACGCCGCGATGTGGGCCAAGGGCGTTGACGAGAGTGCGATCCTCAATGTCGCATCACTGGCTGCCATGGCTCCCGTCCGGGACTCGCCATTCACGCAGCCACCAAGGCGGCCGTGCTGTCGTTCACGACGTCGTTGCAGGGTGACCTCGACCATGCGGGATTGCCCATCCGCGCCCGTGCGCTGCGCCCTGACGTCGTGAGCACGAAAAAGGCTCAACGATCGAGTTGCCGATCTTGGCGCATCGCTGCTGTTCACCGGGCCGAGTCCGACGGATGCCACGGACGCAGCGCGCGGGATTCGAGCTACTGAACAGTCGGCGGGTATTCGTGGGCGTTCAGCGGTGGACCTGAGACGTCGTCCGCGCTAGTGACGCCGCCCCCCCACTTGGGTAGGAACGCTAACGCGCTATTGCGTGTCGGTGAGCGGCGCCAAAGCAGACAACGTTGACACCGTGTCGACGATATCTGCGATCGTTCAACGGGACGCGCCTCGCGTTTCGCGTGGTGTGGGCGCGGGCCCATTCAGCGGTGCGTCCGGATCGAGTGCGGTTCCGAGTTCCCGTAGCCGGTCGTCGATGATCAACCACGTCTGCCGGGTCAACCGAACGACTAGATCGTCGAGAGTGGAGTCTCGGTGATCCAGCCACCACAGCACAGATGCGTCGATGAGGCCCACGATGGCGGCGACGTTGCGGTCGGCAGCGCCGGCGTCGTCTCCGTAGCGTGGAAAGTAACGCGCACCCGCCTTCGCGAGTTCGGACGCGAAAGCGCTAACGCCGGGCGCCGTCTTCTCGTCGCTGCGCCGATAGTGTCGGTTGACCAGAAACCGATACAGGTTGGGATGCTCGTCGGCCCACATGACGTGCTGACTGACGGGTGCGGCAATTACGTCCAGCGGTGATCCCGTGACGTCCAGGCTGACGCGAATCTTGGCGGTGAGCTCGCGGTGGACATGGCGCGCAACGGCGAGATCGAGTTCTTCCTTGCTCGCGAAGTGGCGGTAGAAGTGCGTGCGGCCCAAACCGGCTTTGCCAGCGATTTGGCCCGTGAGGGCGTGGGGGCCATTCTCCTCGATGGCGGCCAGCGCCGCTTCAATGATCTGGCCGCGACGTAAATCGCGACCCGGCAACCTGCTGGTTGCGCGGCGTGCCGCGGTGGTGTCCGCCCAATGCGTTCGCTCCACGAGGCTCACCGTAGCGCCCCGCGTGTCTGGATGTTCTGGGTACGAGTTGTACCCAGTAGCCAGAACGTGGTACACCATGTACCCGTAGCGCACACGCGAGACCCAACCGGGATCGGTGCGAAAGCAGACACAGTGAGGACGTTCGAATGGCCGCGAAACGCTCTAGCTGGATGGACGACGACCTCGATGCACTGCGAGACATGGCGCGCGCGTTCTGCGAGAAGGAGGTTGCGCCGCACATCGATCGCTTCATCGAGCAGCACCATGTCGATCGAGAGTTGTGGACTCGCGCGGGCGAGTTGGGGCTGCTGTGCATGTCGATCCCGGAGCAGTACGGCGGTGGTGGCGGGACGTTCGCTCATGAGGCGGTACTGATCGAGGAACAGGCTCGGATCGGCGACACAGCGTGGGGCGCCCCGCTGCACAGCGGCATCGTGGCCCATTATCTGCTCGACTACGGCACCGATGAGCAGAAGGAACGCTTCCTTCCTCGACTGGCTAGTGGCGAGATGGTGGGGGCCATCGCAATGACGGAGCCGGGCACGGGTTCCGACCTGCAGTCGGTCACAACCAAGGCGGTGCGTGTCGGCGACGAGTACGTCGTGAACGGGTCCAAGACTTTCATCACCAACGGCGCGCAGGCCGACCTGATCATCGTGGTGGCCAAGACCGATCCGAACGCCGGAGCGAACGGAATCTCGTTGATGTTGGTCGAAGGCGACCGTCCGGGGTTTCGACGCGGTCGGGTATTGGACAAGGTCGGCCAGCGTGGTCAGGACACCTCCGAGCTGTACTTCGAGGACGTACACATCCCCGTTGAAAACCTCCTCGGCACGACCGAAGGCCAGGGCTTCATTCAGTTGATGCAGCAACTACCCCAGGAGCGATTGATCCTCGCGCTCGGCGCAGTGACTCAAGTGGAGACTGCGCTCGAGTTCACCGTGGAGTACACGAAGGATCGCCAAGCGTTCGGCAAGCCGGTCTTCGCTTTCCAGAACACGAAGTTCAAACTTGCCGAGGTCGCTACCGACGCCCACATCGGCCGTGTGTTCATCGATGATTGCGTCGCCCGTCACCTGCGTGGCGAACTCGACATCCCCACGGTCGCGATGGCGAAGTGGTGGACTACCGAGCGCGCCATGGTTGCCCTCGACGATTGCTTGCAACTCCACGGAGGATACGGCTACATAAACGAATATCCCATTGCCAGGATGTGGGCAGATGCACGCGTCCAGAAGATCTACGGCGGGACGAACGAGATCATGAAGGAAATCATTGCCCGCTCGCTCTGAGCAGAGATCAAGCGAGTTCTGCACAAGCCGAACGCTGGAGGTCGGACCGGAGCGAGCCCCGTGTGGCTTGCGCTGTTCTCATTCATGAGTGCTCGCTCGCCTAGCCCGAAACAGATTCACCTTGTTGCTCACGCCCTTCAAGCGGCGTGAGCCCACAGCCGACCACTGGATACCTGCGGTGTCTTCGACGATCGCCTGGGTGGATTCCGCGACCAGTACGGTGCCGGGCCGCGCGACCGCGGTCACCCGGCTGGCGAGGTTGACGGGGCTGCCGAACCAGTCTCCCGCGCGCGTCACCGCAGATCCGGATGCCACGCCGATCCTCAAAGGGGGCAGATCGTCTGCCGACGCGGCCTCGGCAAGGTCCAGCACCGCCGTCAAGAGCGGCGTTGGTTCGGGAGAGACCAGCATGACGGCGTCTCCGACGGATTTTACGAACCTCACCGGTGTGCACGTTGCCGTGCGCGCAGTGTCCGCGAGGCGACGCGCGAGCCTCTCCAAGTCGTACGGCGAAAGCTGCTCGCCCAATTCGGTGAAACCCACGACGTCGGCGAATGCGACGGTGACGTGACGCGCTCCGGGTAACTGTCCGGCAGCGCGTTCTGCGGCGGTGATCGCCTCTGACTCCAATGAGCTGCGAAGCCTCATGAGGAACAGATCACCGATCATAGCCAACAACTCCGGCCTCGCTCGTTGCGCGAATGCCTGCGAGGCCTCGGCGAACTCGATCTCGTCCTCACCCGGAACGAGCAACAAGTTGAGCACGGAATCGCGCATCATCTCGGCAGCGTGCCCGAGCCCCTCCGTGAGAGCCCGCAGGACGGCGACGGTCTCATCCGGGGTGACACCCATCCCGATGAAGACCTTTGCGCGCGCGATCGCGTCCGCGTCGGCCTGTAGCAAAACCGCGGTGTCGAGGTCTGCCGGTCTGGGTAAACCGGCAGCGGCGATCAATCTGTTGAGGAGTTCCACGTCCATCCCGGTGGCAGCATTCAGCTCTCGGAGCGAAACGTACAGCCTGTCATCACCGAGGACGCGGATCGTAGGTAGCAGTAGCGGTGTCGAAACCGACGACCGGACCTGCTCGACCGTGAAGCCTTGGGCGAGAAGCCAAACGATGAGGTCCACCCGCTCGTCTCTGGTGTTGCCTTCGAGACCGTCGAGAAGGCCCAGTTCCGCGAATTCGTTGATCGTTGGCACGTCCCGGACGCGTCTAACTGCGCGTCGAGCCACGGTGTGGACCGGACAGCGCGGCGGCCGAGGCACCCGACTCGCGGTTCGATGCGGGAACGCCGAGCACGGCGTGACCCATTGACGCAATCAGTACCGAGGTCAGCTCAGGAGCGAGGCCAGTCCCGCGATAGTGCAGGATCGACTGGATGGCGCCGATCGCACCGTGAACCATTGCGCGAATCTCTATTTCGTCGATGTCAGGCCGCAATTCATCAACGAGGTGAACCCACTCTTCGAGGTAGAGCCGTTGCTTACGGCGCAGCCTGCTCTGCTGCTGATCGGGCAGATTGTGGACTTCGCGGTAATAGACGATGGCCAACTCCCGCTGATCCATCACCAATGCGACTTGGTCGGCTACCAGCCCTGTTAACGCTTCCGCCTCATCGCGCGACTGCTCGACGATAAACGTTGCACGCTGCAGCAGGCTGTCCACGACACGTTCGAACAAGGCTGCGAGCAAGCCGCCCTTGCTGTCGAAGTGGCGGTATATGGCCGGACCGACCACACCTGACGCGACCCCGATATCGGCCATCGAAACCGCATGGTATCCGCGCTCGGCAATCAATTCTGCTGCCGAGGCGAGAATCCGCTCACGGCGCTCGCCACCGACCCGACTTCGTCCGGCGACGACCTGTCTAGTCATCGCTACTCCCTCCGCCTTCGACGGGGGTGCTCGGAACCCAGCTGGTCACTATCGAACGTTAACATCTCCCCACCAGCTGAGGAGGGCGTGAAAGCGGGCACCGATACGAAAACCCGGGGCTCCGGGCGCATTGGCGGCGTATTGACGACGAATGCCGATCGCCCTACGTTCAGCACATGTGAATTAGTATTCACGAGGAGAACAACCTACCGGCGAGATTGCTGAAGAGGAGAGGCAGTGGCTGACCAGTACGAGGACATCCGTTACGAGGTCGAAGGACGCGCGGCGATCGTGACCATCAACCGTCCCCACCGCTACAACGCGTTCCGCGGCAAGACCGTCGAGGAACTTATCAAGGCATTCCGTAGCGCCTGGGCGGACAGTGGGGTACAAGCCATCGTCCTCACGGGGGCGGGGGAGAAAGCCTTCTGCACTGGCGGCGACGTCAAGCAACGCGCCGAAACCGGCGACTACGGGCCAACCGAGAGCGGCATGTTCGAGATTGGCAACCTGCACAAGCTCATTCGCGACGTACCGAAACCCGTCATCGCCGCGGTCAATGGACTCGCCATCGGCGGTGGGCACGTGCTGCACGTGCTTTGCGATCTCACCATCGCCGCAGACACCGCCAAGTTCGGCCAGGCCGGACCCCGTGTAGGTTCCTTCGATGCCGGCTTCGGGTCAGCCTTCCTTGCACGGGTCGTCGGCGAGAAGCGCGCCCGAGAGATGTGGTACCTGTGCCGCCAAGTCGACGCGGACACCGCCGAACGGTGGGGCCTGGTGAACTGGGTGGTCCCTGCAGGCGAACTGATGGATGAAGCCAGGGTGGTGGCTGCGGAGATCGCCGAAAAGAGTCCGACCGCCATTCGCTTCCTCAAGCAATCGTTCAACGCCGACACCGATCATCAGGCGGGCCTCAGCAACCTTGCCATGTCCGCGCTCGATCTGTATTCGCACACGCCCGAGGGGTTGGAGGGCGCGACGGCCTTCGCCGAGAAGCGCAGTCCTGACTTCGCCAAGTACGCCAAGGCATGAGGGCGCGGACATGACAGACAACATCGTCGTCGTCACCGGAGCTGGATCCGGAATCGGCAAGGCCGCCGCGCTAGCGTTTGCGCGGCAAGGCGACAAGGTGGTCGCAGCCGACCTCGATCTGGACGCCGCAAACCGCACGGCGGAATGCCTCCCCGAATCGATATTCGCGATGTCGGTAGATATCGCGGACCGCGCGACGGTCGATCAGCTTCGCCTTCAGGTGCATTCCGACGTCGGTGTCCCGAACGTCCTGGTGAATGCTGCGGGATGGGATCGAACCGATGGATTCCTGAACGCCAGCACGGAATTCGCCGAGCGGGTGGTGGGCATCAACTACCTAGGCCCCGTGCACATGTGTAGCGCATTTCTGCCGGGGATGATCGAGGCGGGAAACGGCGGCTGGGTGGTCAACGTCGCCAGCGACGCTGGGCGGGTAGGTAGTTCCGGGGAAAGCATCTATGCCGGTGCCAAGGGCGGCGTCATCGCGCTGACCAAGTCTCTTGCTCGCGAGATGGCCAGGCATGGGATCAACGTCAACTGCGTGTGCCCAGGTCCTACCGACACTCCGTTGTTTCATGCTCAGGCCGAGAGGCTGCAAGAAGCCTTGATCAAGGCGATACCGTTCCGGCGGCTGGCGCGCCCCGAGGAGGTGGCTGCGCCGATTGTCTTCTTTGCCTCTGAGGCTGCGTCATTCATCACCGGTCAGGTGATCAGCGTAAGCGGAGGCCTGACTATGGCGGGCTGAACGAGCCCGCGTCAGCTGGCGGCGATGGTCAACGTACGAGGTTTCCTGGCTTTCCATCTTGATATCGCCGGCGGACGACCAGCTTTGGCAAGGGCATACCGTTGGCGCTGGGTACACCTCGGAGGACTTGCAGTTTCAGCGGCTCGTCCGTGACTTCGTTCGGGACAGGATCACCCCGAACCACGAAAGCTGCGAGCTGGGGTCTGCCTGGACCTGTCGATGTACGGCGGCCCAGAGCGTAATCGACTATCGCTATCTGGGCACCGTCGTCGAAGACACCTGAGCGAGCCTGAGGCGGCTAGCGTGAGGCCTCGGGGTTACGCTGGTCACTACCCGTCAGCGGGCAAGGGCGTTGAACCCTTCCCAGGCCTGGCGGCGGGTGGCGTGGGGATCGTTCTCCACGCGTGAGGTCTGGTCGAAGACCATTACCGCACGGGAGTCGTGGGTGTAAGACGGCCAGCCCTTTCCTGGGACTCCGTGGCCGGCGAACGCAACCCATCGGCCTTGCATGTCGTCGCTCACGCGCACGGCCGACCGGTGGTCGGATCCGGCGCTGAGAAGCCGTCCGAAATGCGTGCGGTAGACGTCAAATACGGCAAGAAGCTCCGTCGCATGGGTTGCACCCAGGCCTGACCACTGCAATGTCCGGGGGGCGTAGTCGTAGCGATACAGGTAGGTAGGGGCGTACCGACCGTGGGATTCGGCGATCTGCCACAGTGCCGAGCCGAAAGCGAAGTCGCCTCCTAGTTGGATACAGGCTGCCGGGGCCGGATACTCGGGATAGGCGGACGTAATACGTTGGCGGTCAGTGGGTTCGGCCCCCGCTAGTAGATGCTCGATCTTCGCTCGGTCCGTTGGAAGAAGTTTGAGAAACCGGGTGAATAAACGGCCCTCGTCCGCATTCGTGCCTACGATGAGTGGCACGCGGTGCGCCTTACCGTCCAACATGGCTTGAATGGGATCGAGCGGGAGATAGTCGGTTCCCGAGGTGGATCCCACAGGGTAACCGCCCGCCAAGTCCGCAGCACTCACGGCGATCAAGCGATCGAATGCCTTCACCAGCTCGGCTGGACGTGCCTTCAACAATAGGCGCGCGGCGTCCTTCTTGGAGGCGCCGAAAGTGGATGCGAACTTGACGGCAAACTCCGTTGCCAACTCCTTCGAACGGAACAGTCCGCCCGCTGGGCTTTGTGAAATAGCCTGTGCAAAAAGGCCTTTGGCCGCTGGCACAGCCATCAATGTGGCGACAGCGTGCGCTCCTGCGCTCTCCCCGAATATCGTCACGTTATCGGGATCGCCGCCAAATGCCGCGATGTTCTCGCTCACCCATGTGAGCGCTGATACCAGGTCGCGCAGGTACAGGTTGTCGTCGATGCGGATGTCGTCGGTAGACAGTGACGACAGGTCGACAGCACCCAATGCGCCCAGGCGGTAATTCGCCGATACGTACACGCAACCTCTGCGGGCGAGGGACGCTCCGTCATAGATCGGCGTTGCGGAACTGCCCAGGAAGTAAGCGCCGCCGTGAATGAAGAACATCACTGGCAAAGGCCGGTCGAAGTCGCCTTCAGGTGCAACGACATTGACGGTAAGGCAGTCCTCGCTCGTAGGCTGGAATCTGCCCGGGCCGAGGATCGTGTATCGGCGCGGCTGTGGAGCGCAGTAGCGGAATCGGTAACAGGGTCGTATTCCGGCCCATGGTTCGACACGCTGGGGGGCTTTGAACCGCAATGCGCCGACCGGCGGCTTCGCATAGGGGATGGAGCGCCAACGGGTGACTCCGTCGCGCGTGAAACCTTCGATGGCGCCCGAGGCGATGTTCGTGCTGACCGTCCTGGCTGCCATTTCTCGACAATAGCGAACAGGTATTCACTTCGGTGGGGAAATGATTCGAGGGGCAACCCTAGCCGGCTTCGCGCTTGGCCATCTGTGATCACTCGACGGTTGCGTGGGGCGGTGGGTGGCTCGCTTAATCAGAAGAGCTTGCGCGCCAGCTTCCACGCCCTATCCGTGTACGGCGGGTAGATGATGGCGGTCAGATCGGGTCGGGTGGGCTTGGTCAGCACCGACTTGCGGTGGCTGAACTCCTCGAACCCGAATCTGCCGTGGTACGCACCCATCCCTGAGGGGCCAACGCCGCCGAATGGCAGCTTTGTAGTGGTGAACTGGAACAGCAGATGATTCACCAGCATTCCGCCTGCCGACACTTCCTTGATCACGCGCTCGCGGACAGCCTTGCCTTTGGTGAACAGGTAGGCCGCCAGCGGTTTGGGCCGGGAGTTTACGAATTCGATTGCCTGGTCCAGAGATTGGACGGTGACGATCGGCAGGATCGGTCCGAAGATCTCATCGATCATCAGTGGCTCGTCCACTGCAGGGTCCACGACGACGGTGGGCTCGATCTCGACGGCAGCAGCGTTCGAGCCCCCGCCGACGGCAACCGTTCCCTTGGTGGCCGCCAGTGCCGCGGTCAGCCTGTCGAAGTGGCGTTCGTTGACGATGCGCTTACCGGTACTACCCGCCTCGAAGCTGACGACGGCTTCGCCGATCCTGCGGACCAGTTCGTCGCGAATGGAGGCATCGGCCAGCACGTAGTCGGGCGCGATGCAGATTTGACCGGAGTTGATCAGCTTGGTCCAGGCGATACGTTTGGCGGCTACGGCAATGTCGGCGTCCGCTGCGACGATGACGGGGCTCTTGCCGCCCAATTCGAGCGTGACCGGCGTGAGGTGTGTCGCTGCCCCTTCGTAGACCTTGCGCCCGATCTCGGTGCCGCCTGTGAAGCACAGTTTGTCGAAGCCTTGCGCGATGAGTTCCTGGCTCACCGTGGCGTCCCCTTCGACGACGGTGATGGCGGTCGGGTCGAGGTATCGCGGCACCAGATCGGCCATGAGCGCCGACGACGCTGGCGACACCTCGGACGGTTTGAGGACGACGGTGTTTCCCGCGGCGATAGCGCCCACCGCGGGACCCAACGTCAGCGCGAAGGGGAAGTTCCACGCACCGATGACGAGCACCGTGCCGAACGGCTCGTACTCAATCCAGGCGCGGCCGGGCAACTGCGCCATCTCCAATAGTCGATGCTTGCGCTTGGTCCACTTCGCGACGTTCTTCGCGGCATCCGCGGCTTCACCTGCAGGGCTGGCGATGTCGGCCAACCACGCCTCGAACGGCTTCCGACCAAGATCCTGGTCCAGTGCTGCCGCGATGGCGGGTTCGTTGTCGACGATGAGCCGGTGCAACCCCTCCAGCTGGCGTTTCCGCCATGCCACGTCGCGGGTGCGGCCGGTGGCAAACGTCTTGCGGAGCCTGGCGACGATCGTCGGAATGTCCGCGGCGTCGACGGACGGGGTGGGTGGGGAAGTCGCTTCTGCGGTCATGGGGGTCCTTCCTGACCCGGTGGATATCACGATGTTAACCAGCAGTCCGGTCCGTGGCCACAGATTCGCCGAGCTCAGTGGCTGCGGCTACCCGACCTCTGGCCAGATAGTGAACCGTCCGTAACCGGTCAACCGATCGAACGCACTGAGGTGCCGCGTCATGACACTGGCGGCACTCCCAACGCTCGAGTGAAGCCGTCAGGAATCAAGATGTCGTCCGGCGCGAGATCACGGGTCGACGCCTTGCCGAGGCCCATCAACGCCGAGTCGATTCCGCTGCGCAGGATGTCGAGGACGTTCTCGACGCCCGACTGTCCCTCGGCCGCCAGCCCCCACAGGTAAGCGCGGCCGATCATGACAGCACGGGCGCCAAGTGCGATCGCCTTGACGACGTCGCTGCCTCGGCGGATGCCGCCGTCCAACAAGACCTCGACGTCGCTTCCGACTGCGTCGGCGATCGCGGGGAGCGCGCGGACGGCCGCTGGTGTCCCGTCCAGGTTGTTGCCGCCGTGGTTGGACACGGAGATTGCCGAAACGCCAATGTCTACAGCACGTTTGGCGTCATCGACGCGGATGATGCCCTTCATCATGAACGGCCCACCCCAGAGTTCGCGCAGCCATGCCATGTCCTCCCACGTGGGAGGCGGAGTGCCCATCCATTCGCCGTAGACGCCGAAGAATGGTGGACCGAGCTCACCCTTGGGGCCCTGGTTGGGAACCCGCAGGTTGGGCGGGCTGACGGTCTTGCCAAAGCTCCAGAGCCAGCGCGGTTTCGTCAGCACCTCGGGAGCCAACCTGAGCATGGTCTTGAGATCCATCTGTTCAGGGATCTTGGGGCTGCCCCAGTCACGACCGTGGGAGAAGCTCCAGTCGGTCGTCACGATCAGCCCCACGGCCCCTGCATCCTTGGCGCGCTGCACGCGTTGGGCGATCGCGTCGCGGCCACCGAGCCAGTACACCTGGAAGAACAGTTTGTCGTTGGCGGCGATGACGTCTTCGATCGGCTTGCTAGCGAACGATGACAGGCCCATCGCCGTACCGCGCGCGGCGGCCGCCCTGGCCACCGCAACCTCCCCGTCGGGGTGGACGGCTTGTACGCCGGTGGGCGATATGAGCACCGGCAGCGCGATGTCCTGCCCCATAACCGTCGTCGCCAAATCGCGCTTCTCCAGCGCTCCGATGACATGCGGTGCGAAGCCGAGCTCACTGAATGACTCGACGTTGTCGGTGACGGTCACACCCTTCTCGCTCGCCGAGATCAGCGAGGAGTAGACGGACTTCGGCAGCCGCTTCTTCGCCCTCTGCTGGGCGATGGTGACCGTTTCGAACCACGTGTCGCGAGCCACGATCAAACAGGACTTTCGTTGCAGTAGCGAATAGGCGTTGTTGCCGGGGTGAGTACGGTGGGTGGACGCAGCGACAGAGTCAGTGCCACCGGGGCTACCTGCTTGCGGGGAGCGCTGCGCGAGTGATCCCCACAGGGGCGGGGTTTTTGCCGTACTGCGGCCAGTGCGCTCTCGCCGTGGCCGACGACACACTCCGGGTCGGGTCCGTCAAGTGGCAGACCGGTGAAGAACTTGGCGGCCATGCAACCGCCTCGGCAGGCATCGAAGTGACCGCAGCCATCGCAAGCGCCAGCCGATTGTGGCTCGCGCAGCTCGCGGAACAGCGGCGCATACTTCCACACCGCGTCGAACCCGCCGTCGGACAACACATTTCCAGCCAGGAATCGGTCGTGGATGGCAAACGGGCAGGCGTAGACGTCACCGATGGGGTCAATGAGACAAACCACTCGCCCGGCGCCGCACAGGTTCAGTCCGGCCAGCGCGCCAGGAGCACCCAGGCCCGACAGGTGGAAGAAACTATCGCCGGTGAGAACGCCCTCGCCATGAGCGACCAGCCAATCGTAGAGCTGCACCTGCTGATCGGAGGTGGGGTGCAACTCGTCCCACACGTCGGCGCCGCGACCCGACGGGCGCAGACGGGTGATGCGCAGCGTCGCCCCGTACGTGTCGGCGAGTAACTTGAAGTCGTCGAGCTGACCGACGTTGTGACGGGTGACGACGACGGAGATCTTGGCATCCTGGAAGCCCTCGGCAGCCAGGTTGTCCAAGGCCTTGATCGCCATCGCGAACGAGCCCTTACCGCGCACGGCGTCGTTGACCTCGGCGGTCGCACCGTCCAAGGAAATCTGCACGTCGACGTAGTCGCTGGCGGCGAGCTTGGCTGCGATCTTTCGGTCGATCCGCACGCCGTTGGTCGAGAACTTCACGCCCACATGATGTTCCGTGGCGTAGTCGACCAGCTCCCAGAAGTCGGGACGCACCGTCGGCTCGCCGCCGCCGATGTTGACGTAGAACACTTGCATGCGTTCGAGCTCGTCGATGATGTCCTTGCACTGCTGAGTGGAAAGCTCGCGAGGATCGCGCCTGCCGGAGGCTGACAGACAATGCACGCACGCCAGGTTGCACGCGTAGGTGAGCTCCCAAGTAAGGCATATTGGTGCGTCGAGCCCCTTTTCGAACTGCTCGATCAGACGGGGAACCGGTGCGACCGTTGTCATGCATCACCTTCAGGGACGAGAATATTGGAGTCGATGAGCACACCAAGGGCGTGTAAGTACGGCGCTTCCTGAGTGGCATCTATTGCAGCTGCCCGGCAGGCGGACCGAAGGTCGGGATACTCACCCAGAGATTGGACGATTGCGACGATGGTGCGGTTCTTGAGGAACGACAGCTTTCGTGTCCCGAAGTGGTAGAGCAGCGCTCCAAACGGTTCGGGTCGAACGGCGACCTGCGGATGTAGCCGCCAGGCTCCGACGAGATCCTGTGCGGGCGACGTCACTGTCAGTAGACCCCGCACATCCCGTCGATCGACACCGCCTCGACAAGGGTCTCGGTAACCAGCTCGGTCTCGGGCTGCGCGTCGTCGTCCATCTGAAACTCCCTGGTGTGATGAAGGTCTCCACTGTGGTCGTCAAAGCGACACTATGGCAGCGGGTGGTGAAACGGAAGAGCGATTCGAAATTGAGTTCAAAAATGCCCGGAGGGCCTCACGTCTACTCGACGGTCCGACCGGGCGACCACGTCCGGTTGCCTAGGGAGTCGCTGGAATGGCTCAGCGCCGCGCTAGTCGAAACTCCCTGGGGGAGAGGCCGGTCCATCGTTTGAAGGCGTGCGAAAAGTTGGTCGGATCACCGTATCCGAGCTCCGTGGCTATTTGACTCGCCGACATCGATCGAGTGAGTAGTAGCAACACGGCACTCTCACGCAGACATGACTCGCGCAACTCGCGAAATGTGGTCCCCTCTTCGGCGAGGCGCCGCTTGAGCGTGCTCGTCGACACGGAGAGCTCGTCGGCGACCGACTGGCTACTGCGCTGCCTCGGATTCTTCTCCAGAAGCTGTCTCACCTTGGCGGAATACGATGTGCCCCCGCTGCGCTGGTCGAGACTCCGGGTGAGGTCGACGATGGCGAGACGGTAGGCGACGGGATCCGAGAACCGGCACACCTCGCCGAGGGTCTCCGCGGGAATACGGAGGTAGGACATTGGAGCGTCGAACAATAGACGTCCGGCTAGCGACAGGTTGTCCTCGTGCTCGGCCATGACGACGGGTGCTGGCCAACCGATGTGAAGCGTGATGGTTCGCGCGTCGTCGACGAGCATGTCCAGCAGCCGCAACAACACCGACCCGCAGTAGGTGACGGCCAGGGCGTCTAGAGCCGGATCGCTCGTGTGGCCGGTGAGCCCAACGGTGAGGCCTCGGTCACTTTGGCGAAAGTGTGGACTAACGGCGGTGGTAATCAATGGTAGAAAATCGAGCAGTTTCATGATTTCGGCCACCGATCCTGCGCTGACCAGTGGAAAGCTCAACGGGCCGAAGGACGTCAACTGCGCCTGGCCGGCGAACGCGAATCCGAGCAGAGTTGCCTGGTTTACGTCGAGACCGGGGTAGACCTCTTGAAACCACCGCAGCGGAGCCTGAAGGCCATGCTTAACCAGCGTCGAGTCGTCTACCTCTTCACGCGCCATGATGCGGCGGAGGCGCCCTACGGCTGGTAGGTCTAGGGCCTTGCTCTCGAGCAGTTGAACGAACGCCAGTGGAGGTACGCCCACATCATCGACCCTCAATGCCGCGGCCTCCCTGAGCCAAATTCACAAGCTTATGACTCCACCGAGCATAGCCCCGACGCGCATTCCCGGTCACAGTTGTAGTGACGTGGAACACTCGCGGACAACGTATCAGGAGTTAACTATGGCAGTCGTCACGTTCGTCTCCCACGACGGAGACAAGCACGAGGCACCTCTCGAGGAGGGCCAGTCACTGATGCAGGTCGCCACCAACAATGCAATACCCGGCATCGATGGCGACTGCGGCGGCGAGGCCGCGTGTGGCACCTGCCACGTCGTCGTCGATCCGCAGTGGTCCGAGCAGGTGGGTCTATCCGGCCCAGCCGAAGAGGAAATGCTAGCGATGAACCCCGAGCGTCAGCCGACCTCCCGGTTGTCCTGCCAGATGCCGGTTTCCGAGGAGTGGGACGGCTTGATCGTCCAGACGCCTGAATTCCAGATGTGATCAGAAAGTGAAGGTGAACCGATGAGTATCTCAAAAGCAATCACCGACAAGGTTCAGTCGACCGTCCCGATCGACCGGCAAATTCAAGGCGCTCACCTGTACGACAAGGCGAGGCGTTGGGTGACCCGGACCAACGGGAAGAAGATCTTCACCGAGGCTCCCATCCCGCCGGTGGAGGATGTCGATCTGCTCGACATCGACATGAGCAATCCGTTCCTCTACCGCCAGGGACTTTGGCAGTCGTATTTCGAGCGTTTGCGCAACGAAGCCCCGATTCACTTCCAGCCCACCAGCCCATTTGGTCCATTCTGGTCCGTCACCCGGCATGCCGACATCGTGGCGGTCGACAAGAACCACGAACTGTTCTCCGCGGAGCCGTTCATCATCATCGGGAGGCCGCCTCGCTTCATGGATCTGGCGATGTTCATCGCGATGGATCCGCCGGAACACGATAGGCAGCGGGCGGCCGTCCAAGGGGTGGTCGCGCCGAAGAACCTGCGAGAGATGGAGGGACTGATCCGCTCGCGCGTTCAAGAAGTGCTGGATGGCCTGCCAGTGAATCAGCCGTTCGACTGGGTGCACACCGTCTCGGTCGAATTGACCGCTCGGATGCTTGCGACGCTGTTGGACTTCCCCTACGAGCAGCGCCGAAAGCTCGTCTACTGGTCAGATCTCGCAACATCGATGGAGCAGGCCAACGGCGGGCCCTCGGATAATGACGAGGTGTTCGAGGGCATGCGCGACATGGCGCAGGGCCTGAGTGCGCTATGGCACGACAAGGCCGCTCGAACGGCGGCCGGGGAGGAACCCGGCTTCGACTTGATCACCATGTTGCAGAGCAACGACAGCACGAAGGATCTGCTCAGCCGCCGGCCGTTGGAGTTCCTCGGCAACCTGGTGTTGCTGATCGTCGGAGGTAACGACACGACACGGAACTCGATGAGCGGTGGCGTTCTCGCTCTGAACCAGTTCCCCGACCAGTTCGAGAAGTTGAAGGCGAATCCCGACCTGATTCCCAACATGGTCTCGGAGGTCATCCGCTGGCAAACCCCGCTGGCATACATGCGTCGGATCGCCAAGGCCGACACCGTGTTGAACGGGCAGTTCATCCGCAAGGGCGACAAGCTGGTGATGTGGTACGCCTCGGGCAACCGTGACGAACGCATCTTCGATCGGCCGGATGATCTGATCATCGACCGGGCCAACGCTCGCAACCACATCTCCTTCGGCTTCGGTGTGCACCGATGCATGGGCAACCGCTTGGCCGAGTTGCAATTGCGGATTCTGTGGGAGGAGTTGTTGACGCGCTTCGATGACATCCAGGTCGTCGGTGAGCCCGAGTACGTGCAGTCCAACTTCGTGAGGGGCATCAGCAAAATGATGGTCCGCCTCACGCCGAAATCCGACACGTGACGCCGGAGCGGGCGGTCATCGTCGGGGCCAGCCATGCCGGGGCTCAACTCGTGGCGAGCCTGCGACAGGAGGGGTGGACCGGCGAAATCGTTCTCATCGGCAACGAGTCGGCCCTGCCCTACCAACGCCCTCCGCTGTCGAAGGCTTACTTGGCGGACAAGTGCGCACCCGGTGATCTCGCCATCCGCAAGGCCGACTTCTACGCGAAACAGAGCATCGAACTGGTCGATGCGACGGTGGAAGCGATCGACCGCACGGCTGGTCGTGTCGCACTGAGTACTGGTGATTCACTTCGCTACGACAAGCTCGCGCTGTGTACCGGCGCCCGGCCTCGCCGGCTCTCAACCCCTGGGGCCGATCTGGACGGGGTGTACTACTTGCGGACCGCCGCAGACGTCGAGCTGATTCGAGAGGCCACCAGTCCTGGGCGCCGGGCCGTAATCGTCGGCGGCGGCTACATCGGTCTCGAGACTGCGGCTTCACTGCGTGCCCTGGGTCTGGAGGTCACCGTGCTCGAGGCGGCGGAGCGGGTTCTCGAACGGGTCACCGCCCCGGACGTATCGGCGTTCTTCGACCGGATCCACCGGGAGGAGAATGTCGATATCCGGACGGGTGCGCTGGTCGAGGGGTTGTCTGGCGACGGCAGCGTGCGCGAAGTAATCCTCGCCGGTGGGGAGACGATTCAAGCGGACCTCGTCATCGTCGGCATCGGCGTGGAGCCGAACGTCGAACTCGCTGCTGCCGCCGGTCTCGCTGTCGACAACGGTGTCGTGATCGACGACCAGACTCGGACCACCGACCCGGACATCGTTGCAGCAGGCGACTGCGCGAGCCACGACATGGCCCGTTACGGCCGTCGTATTCGCCTGGAGTCGGTAGCGAGTGCTGGCGAGCAGGCCAAGGTCGGCGCCGCCACCATGTGCGGGAAGTCGAAGAAGATTGCGGCTCTCCCCTGGTTCTGGTCGGATCAGTACGACCTCAAACTGCAGATCGCAGGCCTCAACACCGGATACGACGAAGTCGTGCTTAGCGGCGATCCGGCCAGGGATCGCGATTTCACGTGCTTCTATCTCCGTGCCGGCGAGCTCGTTGCCGCTGACTGTGTCAACCGCCCCCGTGACTTCGTGTTCAGCAAGCGCGCGATCACGCAGCAGATCCCCGTCGACCGCGCCGAGCTCTTGCTTGCGGGCTCTGCAAAAGAATGACGGTGCCGTCAGCCAGCCCGGTGTAGCGGAATATCACGTTCGCTGCCAAGGCGGCAACGCGGGCGAGCAGGTCGAGCAGGTCGAGCAGGAATGGATCTTGTTGGCTGTAAAACGTTTTTGCAATCGAATGGTGGGCCAGTGTTGGAATCAAGAGTCGTCGCCGCTCGGGAAACCGGACTCGTGAAGCGGCACCTCGAGGTGGGAGGCGGTGCATTTGCGCCTTCTGTTGCCAGCCTGCGCCTTCCCGTCTCAGCCATCGGGACAGCGTCCTCGGGCGGCAGTGATGATGCCGCTTCTGCGTCAGCGGTGGCCAGGCGGGCCGTACACGGGAGCGATCGTGGAACGGCGTTCCTGGTGAGCGTAATCATTCGCCATGTCTCGGCCGCAGTGAGCGAACGGCGCAAGGTTTGGTTCGTCGACGACGAGGATGGCGAAGACCCCTTCGGTGTTGGCATCGCCCGGAATGGGTCGCCGAGCGATCACCCGTTGCTTGCTATTCCCACGCGTCCTGGGGTTCGGCGACGACCCGAGTCGCACTGGCCACGGCTAATGGTGTCGAGCCCTCGGTTGCAGAGGCGAGCATCGAGAAAATGGAAAGTGACTGCCCATTCACACACTGCTATGGTGAACGTCACAACCAGAGCCTGATCAGCCGTTTGGAATTTCTTGGTGGCTACTACGAGGTGGAGGTCGATGATGGCGGTTTTCAAGGACGACAACGAGGTTTACGCCTTCATGGGTGGGATCTTTCGGCTGGGCTTAGAGAAGGAGGGGTTGGGCGACAAGCTGGCGGGTTCTGGCGTGGTGTTGCGGGTGCATTACACCGACCCGGATGCGGTGGTCACGGTGGACATGCCCAACCGAGTGGTGGAGACGGGGGCCGATAGCGCTGCCGTGCCCAACGTGGAGCTGTTCATGTCGGCCGACACCGGGAACAAATTCTGGTTGGGGAAGGTGAACCTGACGTTGGCGATGGCGAAGGGGACGGTGCGGGCGAAGGGGCCGGTGCCGAAGTTGATCAAATTGATTCCCCAGGCGAAGAATCTATTTCCCGAGTACCGGTCGATGCTGCAGACTCAGGATCGGCAGGACCTCATCGATGCGTGACCGTCGCCTGAGCATCGGTCCTCGGATGGGGGTGCGATGAAGAGCACAATGCAGGACGTCGCATTGACGGTCGCTGGGATCGTGTCTCACGCTGCGGCGATTCACGGTGATCGTGAGGTGCTGACCGCGCGAGGGCCCGGTCAGATCTCTCGCGTGTCATATCGCGAGGCGGGGGAACGGGCGGCGCGATTGGCGAATGCGTTGCGAGAGATCGGTGTTCGAGGCGACGAGCGAGTCGCGACGTTGCAGTGGAGCAATCAGGAGCATCTGGATTGCTATGCGGCGGTGCCGTCCATGGGCGCGGTATTGCACACGTTGAATTTGAGATTGCCGCCTGAGCAACTGACGTGGATCGCCAACCATGCGGTTGATCGGGTGATCGTCGCCGATGACACGGTGCTTCCGTTGTTGGCGGCGGCATTGCCGTCGATGACGTCTGTGCGCACGGTGTTGGTGACTGGGTCGGGGGACCTTGCTGCGGTCGAGGGGTGCGGCAAGGACGTTCTTCGGTACGACGAGGTGGTGGCGGGCCAGTCGAGCACGTTCGAGTGGCCGAGCGTCGAGGAGACGTCGGCTGCGGCCATGTGCTACACCAGCGGTACCACTGGACACCCGAAAGGCGTTGTCTACAGCCATCGTTCGACATGGTTGCACTCTCAGGCGGCGTGCACGGCGAATGCGTTGGGCATCGGCCATGACGACACGGTGTTGGCGATCGTGCCGATGTTCCATGCCAATGCGTGGGGGTTGCCCTACGCGGCGATGATGGCAGGTGCGGAGCTTCTCTTGCCGGACCGTTTTCTACAGGCTGCGCCGCTGGTGGAGATGATCGAGGCCGCACGGCCGACGATGGCTGGGGCGGTACCGACGATTTGGACCGACGTTCTGCATTATCTGCGTGACAATCCTGGTCACGACATCAGTTCCTTGAAGATGGTGGCATGTGGTGGTTCAGCGGTGCCGCGATCGTTGATGACTGCCTACGACGAGTTGGGTGTCCGGATCGTACAGGCGTGGGGGATGACGGAGACCTCCCCGCTGGCCGCGGTCGCTCTGCCGCGGAGTTCGGATTCCCCGGAGAGGGCGCTTCATCTGCGGGGAACTCAGGGCAGGGTGGTGGCGGGCGTGCAGACCCGCATCGTCGATGATGCCGGTGTCGAACAGCCCTGGGATGGGAATTCGGTGGGGGAGATTCAGATTCGGGGGCCGTGGATCACGGGGTCTTATTACGAGCACGACGGCCCGGCGGTGTCGCCGGACGGGTGGTTGCTTACCGGGGACGTCGGGGCGATCAGCGCCGAAGGTTTCATTACCTTGACCGATCGCTCCAAGGATGTGATCAAGTCCGGTGGGGAGTGGATTTCCTCAGTGGAGTTGGAGAACGAGTTGGCCGCTCACGATGCGGTACGCCTCGCCTCGGTGATCGGGGTGCCCGACGACAAGTGGCAGGAACGGCCGTTGGCGGTGGTGGTCCTGCATGCCGATTGCACCGTGACCGCAGCGGAGTTGTCGGAATTCCTGCGACCGCGGGTGGCTAAGTGGTGGTTGCCGGAACGGTGGGCGTTCGTCGCCGATATCCCGCTGACCTCCACGGGCAAATTCGACAAGAAGAGACTGCGACGCCAGCACGGCGACGGTGATCTCGCCGTCCAGATGCTGACGTGAATCGGCAGACCATGACTATGACATCGACGTGGAGGAGACGTACATGAAGACACGCGCTGCGGTGCTGTGGGGTTTGGGTGAGAAGTGGGAGGTCGAGGAGGTCGAGTTGGATCCTCCCGGCCCCGATGAGGTGTTGGTCCGGTTGACCGCGAGTGGGTTGTGCCATTCCGATGAGCACCTTGTGACCGGTGACCTGCCATTTCCGCTGCCGGTCGTGGGTGGTCACGAAGGGGCGGGGACGATCGTCGAACTGGGTGCTGGTGTCGATGACCTCGCTGAGGGGGATTCGGTCATTCTTACGTTCCTGCCGTCCTGTGGGCAGTGTTCCTATTGCGCGCGGGGGATGGGAAATCTGTGCGACTTGGGCGCAGCGTTGATGATGGGACCGCAGATAGACGGGACCTACCGATTCCATGCCCGTGGCGAGGACATCGGTCAGATGTGCCTGTTGGGAACGTTCTCCGAGTACTCCGTGGTGCCGAAGGCATCGGTGGTCAAGATCGATCAGGGCACGCCGTTGGATAAGGCGGCGTTGATCGGTTGCGGTGTGACTACGGGCTACGGCTCTGCGGTGCGCACCGGTGAGGTGCGGGCCGGGGACACCGTCGTCGTGGTCGGAGCCGGTGGTATCGGAATGAATGCAATTCAAGGCGCCCGTATCGCTGGCGCGTTGACCATCGTTGCGGTCGACCCGGTTGAGTTCAAGCGTGATAAGGCCGGCAGCTTCGGCGCTACGCATGCGGTCGCCACCATTGACGAGGCCTGGGCTTTGGTCAGTGACCTCACCCGTGGCAAGCTCGCCGACGTGTGCGTGTTGACCACTGACATCGCCGAGGCATCCTATATTGCCGAGGCGCTGTCGTTAGTGGGCAAGCGTGGCCGGGTGGTCGTGACCGCGATCGGCCATCCCGAGGAAACCTCGATGTCGGGCTCGCTGCTGGAACTGACGCTGTATGAGAAGCAGATCCGCGGTGCGCTCTATGGTTCGTCTAATGCCGCCCACGACGTCCCGCGGTTGGTCGAACTCTACAACTCTGGATCCCTCAAGCTCGATGAACTCATCACGCGGGAGTACACCCTAGATCAGATCAACGAGGGTTACGACGATATGCGATCGGGCCGCAACATTCGGGGACTCATCCGGTACTGAGCCAGCACGAACACAAGCGAACCCCACGCGACGCAGCGGCAACGCGTCACCACGCGTTGGTCTGCAGTGTAGCCATTGTGGCCCGATGCTGTTTTGAATCGGAGCGGTCGGCTTTCGATGCGGTCGGCGGTCCATCGTCGTGCTGGGTGGGACGGATGGCCGCCAATCGAATCCCGGTGATCATCGCGGGGGTCGGTTCTACGCTCGATCTGGTCTCCCGCCGATCTCGTGCTGATGGTCGGTGCAGAGAACTCGGTTCGGTGGGCTCGGCGTGCTTTTGACGAACCTTGGCGATCTCGTCTTCTGCTTCAACAGCTTTCGTGCTTTCGATCCGACGATCAGTGACCTGGCCGGCCGGATCGACCTGCGACCCGTCAGCTCGACACACTGCCACCACGAGGAGCCCACGATGACCACAGTGCAGATTCCGTTCCGCCATAGGAAGGGAGGGCATTGCGGTTCGGGCGCACTCCGCGACCTCACCGAATGGGCCGAACTCGGCTGGGGGGCGCAACAACTCAGTGAAGGCTTGGTCTTCGCCCTTGGGGGCGCCCTGAGCTTCTCGTATGTCCGCTCGTCGCAGTTGTCTCCACGGGCCTACCTGGTGGGGCGGGGTACTGATATGGAGGACGACTACTTGGCCCGGATCGGCGCACGGTTCGTAGTTCAGTCGACCGATGACCCAGACGCGGGATGGGCTCTCGTGACCGATGAGGTCGACAGGGGCCGACCGGTAATGGTCTGGGCGGACATTGGCGAACTCCCCTATCTGCGCGTCCGGTTGCACATGAGCCGCCATGACATCGTGATCGTTGGATACGACGATGAGAAACAGATGGCGTACGTCATAGACAACGACCGCGACACCACGCAACTGGTGCCGTACGACAATCTGCGACGAGCACGCTCGTCGATCGGGTTCCCCACGCCGACCCGGCACACGACGTATCACATCGATTGGCCCGACCGACTGCCCGATCTCCCGCCGATTGCGGGCTCGGCGCTGGCGGCAAGTGCCGCGCTCATGCGCCGGGGCGTGATGGCTGAGCCGGCCCCGTACGTCGCGACGGCTGAGTTCGAGTGCTCGGGGCTGAAGGGCGTGCAGCGCTTCGCAGACGACCTGCGTCAGTGGCCGGCGCTGTTCGACGACGATGCACTGCCTGCGGCCTTGTTCGGACTCGGAGCATTCATCGAAAAAGCTGGTACCGGAGGAGGGCTGTTTCGCGCGCTACAGGCACAAGGCTGTCAGACTATCGCCGAACTCCTTCGCAACGACGCTGCTGCCGATGCGGCGGCGGCGGCGGTCAGGTCATCCGAGGCGTGGTCTGCTTTGGCCACCGCGGCCACGAACGCGGATACATCGCCACACCGACGCTGTCTGGCTGCGGCCGACGTCGCCGCGGTGATCCCGGAGGCCGAGATGCGCCTCGTCGAAGCGCTTGAGAAGGCCAGTCGATCGCTCGGCGCTATCGTCGAGTCCGTAGATGGAGGCCGTCGATGAGTGATAACGAGATCGGATCCACCTTCTTGGAACCACCGGTTTGTCGAATGGCAGCACGACGACATTCGGCGCTTGAAAGAGAGTGCAGTCGGCGTCGCGCGTGATCCTGCGCATAGCGAGGTTCATCTTCACTGCGGTGCGACACGAGCGCGGTATGACCCAGGGCTGCTCAGGATTCAACCGGAACCGACAAACGAGAAGCCGCGTCCCGATCTCCGGCTGGTGAATCGCGATGTCGTTGCTAGACGAACGTGCTCGCAGCAGTGAGATTGAGTCCGTCAGCTGGACCTTCAGCTATGGGTGGTGACCCTGCGGCTCCGCGACAGGGGCGGACCGGCTGGGCGTAACTACGACGCCTGGTGCTCCAAACCTCTTGTCGCGTTTGTGGTGTGCGTATCGCGCGTGTGCCGCCTGCGCACGTAGCCCCCAGGCAATGGCGGTGTACTACCGACGAAAGTGTTCGAGTTCAGGCGGAAGAGGCGGGCGAGAGAGGTGTTCTGTGATGCGGTTGACGGCGCGGTGGAAACATGGCGTCGGCTAGGTGTTAGTGCAGAGTGGCGGTGGTGCAGCCCGCTGCTGCGGCGACATCCCCGAACTCACAATATTGAGTTCGTATCTCGGCGTACAGGTCGACAGCCGCGGGAGGCCGTCAGTAACTCGACGTGGAATCGTGTGCATTGCCCTATCCCATTCGACAGGTTTAGACTCTGAGTCTAAATCCGTTGTTGACCGTGACGGGGAAGGGAGTCGTCATGGCCACCGTACGTGTCCGCTACGACCCGTTTGACGCCGAGATCCTCGACGACCCCTATCCGACCTACCCGTTGTTGCGCGATCTGCCGGGCGTGTCCACAGCCGATCGTGACCGGTTTCGTATGTGGTCGAGCGAGCTGGTGCAGGTCGACGTGACCCACGGGCAAACCACTGATGCGCTCGCGGCCGTGGCGTCGATATACGCCTACTTCACCGAGTTCCTCGCCGACCGCCGCAAGACCCCACGCGAGAACCTGATGTCGGCGTTGGCCAACGCCACGGTCGACGGTGTGGGGCCCGACGGCGAGGTCCTCGGATTCTGCGCGCCGCTTCTCGCGCGCACGCTTACCAGGCAGTGTCAGGAGACTCATTCGCCGGGGGACCGCGCCGGGTTGCTGTGGTTTGCGGCAGACATCGCACTCATCGCCGTTACCGAGGCACCCGTACGATGCTGGACTGACTTGTGGGGCCTGGCGTTCGTCGCGGTCGGCGGCATCGGAACGACGGTCTTCGTGCTCGTCGAGCTTCGGCACGAGCACGCGATAGTGCACCTGCTGCTCATCGCTGTTGGCCTCTACCTGGTCAGTCGCCTCGGAGTGGAGGCCACTTACCCCGATTTCCTCGGGCCGCTGCTGGCCATGGGCGCGGGACTGGGGCTGATCACCGCGCCCGCGACAACCGCCATCGTCGCGGCGACGCCGGTGGAGAAACACGGCGTGGCCGCTGCGGTCAACGACGCCAGCCGCGAGATCGGCGCCGCCGTCGGTGTGGCCATCGCCGGCAGTGTTCTGGCTGCTGGATACACCAATCGCATTGAACCCGTGCTTCCCACGGTTGCGTCGGCAGCGCGCGAACCGATCTCGGATTCTCTGGCCGCAGCGCTTCAGGTCGCCCAGCAGGCCGGTCCCTCCGCGCAGCAGGTCGCCGACATCGCTCGAGCAGCTTTCGTGCACGGCAACAGTCAGGCCGCTCTGGCGCTTTCGGCGATCACGGCCATCAGTGCACTCGTCCTCGGGGTCTGGGCACCCGGCCGCCCGCCCGCGACTACACGACGCCGCCCGAACGTCACCGGCGACGGGCGGCAGCTTGACCCATCGACAGAATCGAGCGCCCGATGAGCGGGGCGGTGAGCCTTGAACCGGAGCGGTTGCCGCCGCACACGCCGACGTGCATGGGGTGCGGCCCCGACAATCCCAACGGCCTGCAGATGACCGTGTTCCGGTCCGGGCGCGAGGTCTACACCGATCTGGTTTTCGACGACAAGCACGCAGGAGCACCGGGTCTCGCGCACGGCGGGGCCATCGCGGCGGCCTGTGACGACCTGTTCGGCTTCACTTTGTGGATCGCCGGCACCCCTGCCGTCACCCGCGATCTGTCCGTTGGCTACCTCCGACCGGTGCCGCTGTACCAGCCCCACCGAATCGTCGCGCGCGTCGACAACCGCGAGGGCCGGACGCTGCACGTCAGCGCGACCGGGACCGGACAGGACGGCATTGTTCGCTTCACCGCCACGGCGACGTTCGTCGCGGTGGACGCCGAACACTTCGCCGCGCACGGTGACCTCGGCGCATTCGGCGAGATGCTCGAGCGATTCGTTCGACAGGGATCGTCGACTGACGACAACAAGCGTGAGGACTGACAGGACATGCCAACCGTGACATTCGCGCACTTCGACTCCGACATCGCCGATCAGCTACGCCAATCGGCCGACACGGCTGGTGGACTGTCGACCTTCCTGGACTTTCGACACATCGAACTCACCGCCGGTCGTCTGGTAGCGGAGATGGCGACCCGCGACGATCTGCTGACACCGTTCGGCAACCTGCACGGCGGATGCCTGTCCGCGATGGTCGACCACTGCCTCGGTGTCGTCTTCTACCCCGTTATCCCGGCGGGATCATGGGTCGCCACAACCGAATTCAAGCTGAACCTGTTGCGCCCCGTGTCCGACGGGGTGTGCACCGCCGTGGCCGACATCGTGTCGCTCGGAAAGCGCAGCGGGGTGGCGCGCATCGACATCTCTAACGGCGACAAGGCCGTTTGCGCGGCGCAGGGCACCGTCACCATCGTGGGCGCCGCCGGCGGCGGACAGTGAGCACCGGCATGGCCTGTCGTGCGCGGCGGGCGCAGCCCCACAACCCCACCCGTGCACCATGACACCCGTTGCGCTGCAACGGGTCCGAACCGTGGACGGGATCACCCTGGCCGCCGACTATTACGGCTGCGATGCCAGCCGTCCGGTTGTGCTGCTCGCGCACGGTGGCGGTCAGAACCGGCACGCGTGGAGCACGACAGCGCATCGACTGCAATCGCGTGGGTACTCCGTGGTCGCCTACGACACGCGGGGTCACGGCGACAGCGATTGGGACCCGGCCGGCCGGTACGACATGGAGCGACTCGCGACCGACCTGCTCGCCGTTCGCGACCACTTCAGTGGGGATACCCCGCCCGCCGTCGTGGGTGCCTCGCTGGGAGGGATGACCGCTTTGGGCGCACATCTACTGAGTTCCGGGGCATCGTGGGCGGCGGTCGTGTTGGTCGACGTCACGCCACGGCTGGAATTCGAAGGCGCTCGTCGCGTCGTGTCGTTCATGGCCGCACACCCCGACGGATTCGGCACGCTCGACGACGCCGCCGAGGTGATCGCCGCCTATAACCCCCATCGCGTGCGCCCCGACAATGTCGAGGGCTTGCACAAGGTGCTGCGACAGCGTCCCGACGGCCGCTGGGTGTGGCGGTGGGACCCGGCGTTCGTTCACTCCAACTTCGAGTTCCTCGGCGACGGCGCGACTTCGGGCACCGAGCAGTTCGACGCGATCAACCACTTGCTGATCGACGGTGCCCGACGCGTCACCGCCCCAACACTTCTGGTGCGCGGCCTGTTGTCCGACGTGGTTTCCCACGCCACCGTCGAGGAGTTCAAACAGGTGGTCCCGCACGCCGAGACGGTCGACGTGTCCGGTGCCGGTCACATGATCGCCGGCGACGACAACGACACCTTCGCCACCGCTGTCACCGAGTTCCTCGACCGCTGCGCGTGGTAGGCCCTCAGCGCCGCGCCTGTTCTATGAGGCTGTGGCGGTGGGGCGTTGCGGCCACCAGCTGGCCTCGCGGAGCAGGACGGCGATCGCGGGAACGGTGAGTGTGCGTACGACGAGGGTGTCGAGCAGAAGACCGCAGCCGATGATGAACCCGGCCTGGATCATGATGGCGATGGAGCCGACCATCAATCCGAACATGCTGACGGCGAAGATGATGCCGGCCGAGGTGATGACGGAGCCGGTGCTGGCCACGGTGCGAAGCACCCCGACGCGGATGTTGCGGGAGGACTCCTCCTTCAGACGCGAGACCAGGAGCATGTTGTAGTCCGCACCCACAGCGACCAGGATGATGAACGCCAGTAACGGCACCGGCCAGGCGATTTCGTGGCCGAATCCCCACTGGAAGACCAGTACCCCGAGACCCAGGGAAGCAGCGTAGTTCAGCACCACCGTGCCGAGAAGGTAGAGCGGGGCGAGCAGTGCGCGCAGCAGCAGCACCAGGATCACGCCCACGATGACCAGGGTGGCGGCGGCCAGCCGGGTGAAGTCGGCGGTCAAAAGTCGCTGAATGTCGGAGTTAACCGCCGGGAATCCGGCGACCGAGATGCGAGCTTGAGCCAGTGAGGTATTGGGTCGGGCGTCCTCGGCCACGGCGACGATCCGGTGGGACAGGCGGATGGCGTCGGCACTGTAGGGATCGTTGCTGGATTCGATGAGGAACCGCGCGGTCCTGCCGTCGCGGGAGAGGAACCGTTCGGCGACGTCGGCGAACTGTCGGTTCTCGAAGACGTTGGGAGGCAGGAAGAATCCGCTGGAGGAGTCGGAGCCGTCGCTGGCCCGTGCCGAGTTCTGAAGTTGGGTTGCGATCTGGCTCATCCCGCTGAGCATCGCGATGTTGCTGTCGGCCAGGGTCTGTACACCGGTGGCCAGCGCTTGAGCGCCGGAGGCGAGCTGACCGACGCCGTCTTGGAGTCGGCGCACCTTGCCGGCCAGATCAGCGGGGCTGCCGAGGGTGCCGAATGCGCGGTCCAGCGAGGTGACGGCGGTTTGGACGTCGGCCAACGTGTCGGTAGCTGAAGCGTTCTGGCCGACGGTGTCACCGAGCTCGGCGACTTGAGTGAAGAATCCTGCGTCGCGCAGCGTGACGAGGACTCGGACTTGGTCGCGGATCTGTGCGCACTGCGGTGTGGTCGCACACCACGGTGAGGTGTTCAGGACGTCGGTCAGGGGGCCGATGGTGGCGATGGCGCCGTCGGCCTGCGTGGCGAGCGGGCGCAGGCCGGGACCCGAATGCAGCGCTTGATCGACCGCCGGCGCCGTCGCCGAGAGTTGGTTCAGCAGCGGCCGCAGTCGGTCCATCTGGTGGCCCGCGGTCTGTGCCTGATCGAGAATCGCGGTCAGCGGGGTCAGCGCGGCCCGCAGGGTGGTGTCGAGTTGGGCTAGGCCGCCGGCGAGTTGGTTTGCACCGTCGGTGAGTTTGGCCAGATCACCCTTGCGGTGCTCTCCTTGGTCTACGGCGCCGGTCATCTTGTCCGCGATTTGTCCGTTCTGCCAAGCTAATTGGGCTTGCTGCAGGCGTTCCCCCGTAGGGCGGGTGACTCCGGACACCTTCGTCACCCCCGGGACCTGGGCCACGCGCGAAGCCATCTCATCGAGATCCGCCAGCCCCTTGCCCGTGCGCATGTCGGTGGGGGACTCCACGACGAGGAATTCGGCGATGACGATGTCCTTGCGAAAGTGTCTGTCCAACAGCTGATATCCCTCGTTACTGGCTGTGGTCGAGGGTTGTCCCTTGCGGTCGTCGTAGCTCAACGTCATCGTTGTCGCCACAGCTGACAGTGCCAGCAGGAGGACCAGGCTCGCGAGTAGCAGCGGTACCGGCTTGCGCACGACCGCCACCGCTACCGAGTTCCAGTAGCGCCGGGTGCGATCGGACTTGGGTTCGCCGATGCCGCGTTCGGCAGCCAGCGACAGAACCGGTGGAAGTAGTGTGACGGTCGCCAGGAATCCGACCATGACGGCCACGGCGCAGGCCGGCCCCATTCCTGCGAACACGCTCAGGTGGGCGAATACCATTGCGGCGAAAGCCAACGCGACCGTGGCGGCCGAGGCCAGGATGACACGCCCGATACTCGCGGTCGCGTGTTCCACGGCTTGCTCGGGATGAACGCGTGCGCGGCGCTGTTCGTGATAACGGCTGATAAGGAAGACGGTGTAGTCGGTGCCGGCCCCCAGCAGGATCGCCGTCATGAATGCCACTGTGAACTGCGATACCGGCATACCCAACTCGCCCAGTGCCGAGAGCACACCGCGCCCCACGGCCAGGCTGATGCCGATCACCAGTAACGGCAGTAGGGCGGTGAACACCGAGCGGTACACGATGAGCAGGATCAGTGCGATCAATCCTGCGGTGGCAACGGAGATGAAGAGCAGATCGTGTTCGGCCTCGGCGATCTGGTCGCTGAACGTCGACGGTGGACCGGTCACCCGCGCCGTCGTCGAAGATCCGTCGAACACACGGGCCACGATCGAACGGACCGCGGAGACCGACTCGGCGGCTGCCGGATCACCCAGGGTTCCCTCAACACCGACCGGTAGATACCAAGCCTTGCCGTCCCGGCTGAGCGCCTGGGCCGCGGTCGCCTCATCGGCCAACAGATCCTGTACGAGAAGTACGTGGTCATGATCGGCACGCAGTCGTGACACCACGTCGGCGTAACGTTGCCGCGCTGCGGGCGTCAAGCCGGCTGGGTCCTCCATCGCCACGAACAACATGGTTTTGGAGCCCTGTTCCCCGAAGGCCTCGCTCATCCGGTCGAGCGTCTGAAAGGACCCCACGTCACGTGGGATCAGCTGAACCGACTGCCGCTGAACCACGGTCTCCAGCTGGGGGAACAGCAGCGCGAGCACCACCGCCAGGCCGACCCACGCGCCGATGACCAGCACCTTGTGCCGCACCGTGAATCGAGCCAGGGCGCCGAGTCGCTCGCTGTACTCACCGGATGTTCTCGCGGCCGACACCGAGCGCTCGCGTACCCGAGCGGCGGCCACGTCCTGCGTGTTCGGGTCTCCGCCGTCGCTCAACGTTGCACCGCGGGGCGGTCGGAGACCAGGTCCTCCTCGGGTAGATCGTGACGCACGACCCGGACCCGGCCGCGCGGCAGGCACGCCATGTAGCCGTGGCGCTTGCCGTACAGCTCCCATGCCGTGAAGTGCTCGTCGGCGGCCACCGTGAAGCGGTAGCCGTTTGAGAATTCGATCCGCAGGGTGCCGTCGTCGTCACAGCTGGCGTGAGTGCAGACGCTGCCGGCGAAGTTCAGTAACGGGCGTTGATGACCCGGCACGTCCATAGGGTCGACGATCACGTCCTCCGCCGGATGCGTGCCCAGCGCGGGCAGCGACAGTCGCAGCGGCCGCGTGATGACCAACTCGTTGTAGTCCTCCAGGTTGAGCACTAGACCGCCGTCCAGGCTGACGCGCTGAACCCCGCACGCTTCGATCCACTGGGTGATCATGACAACCCCTCTCCGCTGATCCGGGCAAAACGATACTAGCAGTATCTCTGCGCTACCGACAGTAGCGTTTCTCTCGAATCGTTTGGGAGGGTTGGCGACTACTCCTCGCCACCGAAGATCAACGCGATGCTGCGCTCGAGTCGTATGGAGACATCTCCGGCGGAGACGCCATGCCGAACCCACGCAATCAGGCTGGCCAGCCAGATGTTGCTGACGATGCCGGCGAGCCGGTGGTGGCTCGGGTTCGGTTCCCCGCCGGCGATCGCTCGCCCGATCAACTGCTCTATGACGGCCTCTGCGCGGTCCACCTCGGCGCTCGCGCTGCCGTCGGCGAATACGAATGCACGGGTTACCGCCTCGGTCAGCGCCGGTCTGGTATGACATTCCTCTAAGAGGCGAGTGTTCAATCGTGTGACTCGCAACCGCGACGATCCCGCCGTATCGCCCCAATCCCGTTCATTGCCAATGCGTTCGAACTCTCGCGTCAGCACCGCTACCAGCACGTGGGACTTCGAAGGGAACACGCGATAGAGGGTGCCGACCGCGATTCCGGCGGCATCGGCGACGTTCCGCATCTTCACCGCGTCGTATCCACCGCTCGATGCGATCTCCGCCGCGCAATCGAGAATGATCTCGCGCTTGCGGCCGACCTCGGCGAAGCGCTCCGCTTTGATCGATCCGATTGTCGCCACAGGCGATCCACCTTTCGACGCGGGCTCGTCGGTAACGGCGGACCGTACGGTCTTCAACGACCTCAACGGGACTGACGGTATCGCTACGCTACTGTTGGTACCATAGCGCGATGCGAGCCGAAAAGCCCAGGCGATCCGCTCGAGGTAAACGGCGTTGAACGACTACGTCCCTCCTGACGACGCCGCCGATCCGCGTCGCGCGCGGTCGCGAACCCGCCTGCTCGACGCCGCGGCACATCTGCTCACCACGGGCGGGGTCGAGGCGGTCACGATCGACGCTGTCACCAAGGCTTCGAAGGTCGCGCGAACCACCCTCTACCGCCACTTCAACAGTTCGTCACATCTTCTTGCCGCGACGTTCGAGCGTCTGCTGCCCCAAGTCACCCCTCTGCCTCCCAGCTCGGTTCCGCTGCGCGAGCAGCTGATCGACTTACTCACACGACAGGCGGCCCTATTCGCCGAAGCACCCCTTCACCTGACCACCCTCGCCTGGCTCTCACTGGGGTCCGCGTCTACGGGCGACGACGACGCCGGGCATACGCAATCACTGCGTGCGAGGGTGGTTGACCAGTACCGGCAGCCGTTCGACACCATCCTGCAGAGTCCCCAGGCGCACGACGAACTCGATGACTTCGACATCGAACTCGCAATGTGCCAACTCGTCGGGCCGCTCGCATTCGCACGCATGACAGGACTTCACGCGATGAGCCGTCACCACTGCGAGGACATCGTCGATGACTTCCTCAAGGCCCATCGGCACCCGCGCTCGTAGATCGGTTAGCGTCCGCCGTCGCATTCGAGGCAGCCTCGGCTCGGCGGAATCTCATTGCACGCAATGCAGATCGGAAACCAATCCATCTGTGCGGGAGCACCTTTGGGTGTCGGCGTCCGGCTGAGTGCGAGACGATCTGGACGATGCCCGGCGTCGATCGGCCGCGATGCCGACCTCGCGACCGTTGAGAATGTCGGCACCTGCATCGCATCAACCGCACCTACCGCGCACGGGCGGCCCACACCGCGAACCACCGCATCTGGGTCGACGAACCCTTAGGGCGCCCCCTCGACCACTCTGACACTCCACTGTGACTCATTGCGATGGGCGGCCACTCGTTCGGCGAGAGTCCTTGTCTGACAGTGCGCTATGGCACGGGGACCGCCGAGGCACGGCAAGGCCAGTGACAAAGCCGCGCGCACGCAACTGACGGAATCGGGCGTTATCGGCGTGGTGCTCTCGGTTCGAGAGCCGAACATGATCGCGATGGCCGGCCCGGCACGAAGGTCGTCGCTCAGGGCGTGGGCTTCGGTGCGCGAGCTCCTCGCTCCGCGAGCCTGGCGGCAATGCCTTCGCGAGTCGGCCGGTCCGAATCGCTCAGGATCGCGTCCTTATATGCGTCTTCAACGGCGGCCCTAATGTCGGCGAACGATAGATCGTCAGCTTCTTTGAGCACGGCACTGGTCGTCTTCAGGCGCCAAGGGCGCATCAATCGATTGAGGAGTTCGCGACGCTGCTCGTCCGTTGGCTCGGGCAATTCCAGGACATCATCGAAACGGCGGAACAATGCGGTATCAAGAGCATGCCCTGTGTTGGTCGCCGCGATGAGCAGGCTGTCGCTGACATCGGCATCCAATAGCTGCAGGAATGTCGTGACGACGCGCTTTATCTCGCCAACATCGCTGTCATCGAGCCGCGTGCGTCCGAGCGCGTCGAATTCGTCGAACAGATAGACCCCTCGGACACGGGTGGCTTCTGCGAACACCTCGGTGAGCGTGCCTGCGGTCTCCCCGAGGTACTTGCTGAACACCACCTCGAGTCTGACGCGGATCAAGGGCAGCTTGAGTTCCCCAGCCAGTGCCTGGGCCGTCATGGTCTTTCCGCATCCCGGCGGGCCGTGAAGAAGGAGACGCCGTCGAGGCCGGAGGCCGTGGTCCGCCAACACCTGCGCGCGCCGCTGTTCAACCACGTAGCGGTCGAGACTCTTTCGAGTCGCGGGGGAGAGCACCAGGTCAGAGAGTTTGGTGTCGCTGTAGCCAACGGCCAGTATTTGCTCGAGGTTCCGAGGTGCTCTCGCCAACGGTGTAGCACGTGCGGGCGAGTCGGTCCGTGTTCCCTCGATTCGCAACTCACGGAGCCGCTCCGCCAGTCGAGAATGGCCGGCCCGCGATTCGGCGGCAATTACCTGGTTAAGGAGGTTCGAGAAACGTCGATCGTCGCCCGTGTAGTGCGCCCTGACCAGCTCGGTCAGGTACTCGGCGTTCGTCACGGCTCACCTCCTCATGGGTAGACTACGGCCTCGGCCGACAAAGTATTATTTTACTTCTAGAATGAGCAGTTATGCAGCAACGCGGCCGACCGGCACGCGCAACGAGGTCTCGCGAGGAGTTGGCTCGCGCGCTCGTCCGCACGCTCGGCGTCGCGCGGCAGGAGGCGGGCCTGACTCGGCCTCGATTGGCGGAGTTGAGCGGAGTATCCGTGCACACGATCGCCAAGATCGAACAGTCAGCCGTCACGGATCCCGGCTTCACGGTCGTAGCCGCGCTTGCCGGCGTGCTGGGGATTTCGTTGGATCTACTCCACCGGCGCGCGAAGGACTCTGCATCATCGGCTGGCGTGTCACGCTCGACTGACTTCACGGCAGAGACAGAATCGGCACCGTGATCGTCAACGGACTCGCGCTTCTTCCGCTGAGGCAAGCTGAGATGGAGCCGTTTCAGAGCCGCCGCCAAGGGCGCACGCCCGACGCGCCGGAACGGAACCGCAACCAACACGCATCTCACGTTCTCGAGCAGATAGACCGCGTTTCCCAGCAGATATCGGCCGCGAAGGCTGAGTACCCGAGTGACGAGTCGGGAGCGATCGTCACGGCACTGGGCCCGAACCTCGATGACCCGAACGTGTCGCGCCAGATCATCACAGACAGTCCTGGCGGCGAGCTGCTGGTCAGCGATCAAGGGCGAGTTGTTTTTCGAGTTGAGGATGATCTCGCGGGCTTGCGCGCGAAGGCGACTGCCTACGCCAATGAGGATACGAAGGGGGAAATCCCAGATACAGCAATCTCATTGCCCGCATTAATGAGATCTCGATGGCAACGATCGCCGACTTGAGCCTTGGTGAAATCTCGAACGACATCACGGACGAGGAACGCCTCTGGGTGGAGATCTGGACACGCGGCGGTACGGGCCTGAGCACGGCGGAACATGAGGCGATCGACGCTACAGTCGCCGCCTTCGCGGCGTTGACGACGGAGCCCGCCGGTCCGCTCCCAGTTTTCCGCGGTCCTGAACGCGACGTCCACGTGGTGCTTGCGAGCGGTGAGTCGCTGAAGGCGCTTCCAGTGCTGCTCCCGGATGCAGCCGAGGTACACATAGCTCCGACTGTGTTCCCGATCGTGATGGCCGAGGCGCAAGACGCAAGCGGTGAGGTCGCCGACGTGTATCCCCCGCCTCAGAATGCTGTCGCCGTGGCGATCCACGACAGCGGCATCGATGGAGCGCATCCATACGTAACGCCAGCACTCCTCGGTGCCGACAGCGTCGTACCCGGAACAACCGGTGCAGCGGACGTCGATGGCCATGGAACCGCAATGGCTGGTGTCGCCGCATACTCGACGCTCGCAGATGGTGTAGCCGAAGGTGAGCTCTATCCAGACGCGTGGCTAGTGGGTGTGCGGCTGCTCGAGTCCGCCGCGGAGCCAGGAGGTGACCCCGAGCGAGGTGTGCTGTGGGCGGATCGCACCACGGAGTCAGTGGAGGTCGCCGAGACGCTCGCCGGCGACCGACCCGTGGTTCACAACCTGAGCATTGGTGCAGACAACACCACCGTCGGCAGAAATGACCGCACCGCGTGGTCGGTCGCAGCCGACGTTCTCGGCTGGAATCACGGGGACGGACGGCTGCTAGTCGTCGCGGGCGGGAATGCCGAAACCATCACCGACCGAGACGATTACCCGTCCATCAATCTTGGACCCCCGTTTCTCCAACAACCCGCGCAGGCTTGGAATGTCGTCACTGTCGGTGGATACACAAGTCTCGACACCCTCACCGTTGAGGATGAGGGCTATGGATATCCGGCACCCTTGGCGGTCCGCGGACAACTGAGTCCCCACAGCCGGACAGCGGCTGCTGCGAACAGTCCGATCAAGCCCGACATCGTGATGGAAGCGGGGAACACAGCGCCTGGGGGCGGGCTCGAGAATCCCGAAGCGCAGGGACTCAGCATTCTCACGCTGCAGTCGACTGCGGGCATCTCGGTCTCACTTCTCCGCCGCACCTGCAAAACCAGTCCGGCGGCGGCCGCGGCGTCGAACGCGCTCGCCCGCATCGCTTCACAGCACCAGAATCTGACACCTGCGACGTGGCGAGCGCTCCTGGTGCACACGGCCCGCTGGCCCCAATCCGCCCTAGCGCAGCTCTCAGACAGGCGAGATCTCTTGCGCGCCTTCGGCTACGGTGTCCCGCGTCCGGAACGGGCAATGTCCAGCGACTCGAATCGGCCGATCATGATCTACGAGGGAAGCCTCATTCCCAGTAGGCATGACGAGAAGAAGGCCGATCGACGTGCCGACTTCATCGAGTTGCCTTTTCCTGATGATGAGTTGGACGCCATCGGTGAATCCAATGTTGAGCTCACGGTTACGTTGTCGTACTTCGCCGAGCCGACAGACAACCTAACCCGCCGGTCCTATGTTGGCGGTCGCCTCCGCTGGGATCTGCAGGGTCCGACTGAGACCGCCGACAGCTTCCGCGCCCGTATCAATCGCGTCGTCCTTGACCAGGGCGTGCCCCCAGGGAGTGGTTCCTATGCCTGGGAGATACCTCCGGACGACAGATCCCGCGGGACGTTGCAACACGATTACGCGACAGTGCCCGCCGCGAATATTGCAGGCACGCGATTGCTCGCCGTGTATCCGGTACTCGGGTGGTGGGAAGATTCGCAAAAGGGTTGGGAAAAGGTTCTTCCGTACTCAGTTGTTGTGAGTGTCGACCTCGGCGACGTCGACATCGACCTACACGGCATTCTCGCCGAAGCCCTCGTCCCCGCCACGGTTCCAGTGGAACTCGATGAATAGCCGTTCCGTCGTCTGCCGGCTGCTCGGTTGAAACTGAGAGCGCGGCAGTCCTCGAACGGCTTCAGCCCCGCGGTCACACGCGATGCGGCAGTCAACGCTCCAATCCGAAGGTCGGACGTTGTGTCTGTCTTTCTGTCACGCGCCAGATGGACTCGTCGACTCGACTGCTAGACGCGTGCTGTCTACGCAGGCGTTCGCGTTCAGCGAGGCTTGAGGCCACGTCTGGCTCCAGCAGTCGGGAGTCGCAGCGCAGCGCCTGGTCGAGAACCGGGTCGAAGTCGGGTTGGTTGGCGCGCCTAGAGGGGGTCGCCGCATCGACGCTGAGCGTGACCGACCAGGGCAAGTCACCATGCAGGAGTCTGAGTAGTGGCCAAGACGGTGCGGGAGGCCAGCCGTGGTCGTCGCCATCAATTAAGACGAGTCGGGCGTGGCGCTCGGCGATATGTTCGGCGAGGTCGACGAGGACTGCCGGGTCTGCATGCGCGGCATGGTCGATGACAAGGGTTGTATTGGAGTCGATTTCGCGCTCTCGCCGAACGATCTGTCCATGGACATCGGCGAGCATGAGTGAGGTGCGCTCATGCCCACTGGGCACGGGCGGGTGCTCATCGGCGGCAGAGCACAACGTGATTGCGTGCCCCTGTTCGGCGGCCGAGGCGCGCAAGATGTCGAGGGCTTCGCGAGCGGTGTCGGAGTCGCCGGCGTGGACGGCAGTGACGGTGAAGCCACTGCGAGCGAGGTTGGTAATCCCGCGTGCCGTGAGTTCGGGGAGGTGTTGGACAGTATCGGGGTCGATGTGGATCGCGCGTTCGAAGCGGTAGTCGCCGGCGGCGCGCAGCATGGCAAGTTCAGTGTGCAGCTCGTCGATGTGATCGAGAATGTAATCAGTGGTGCGGGTTTCGCCTTCGGCAAAGGCTTTTGCGGTGGCAGATTCAGCGCGGTCGAGTTCAATGACGAGTTGGTCGCGGTGTGCGCGCGCCGCGGTGACTGCGGCGAGGTCGTCGGCGATGGCCCGCTTGCGGGCGGCTTCGACCGTCTCGTCGGTGACGATCCGGTCGGCGCCTCCCGCGGCGTCGGCGCGTTGGGTCATCACCTCGGCAAGTTCGTGGTGGAACCGTTGTGCCGGTGAATGATCGGGTATCGCGAGGGTGGCGAGTTTGACGGCGGCTCGGGCAGATTCGATGTCGAGCGCGTCCATGTGCGCGTCGGCCTCAGCCAGCGTGAGCTGGTCCTGCGTGTAGCGCAGGTAGTCGAGGGCGTGTTGGTAGTCGGTCTCGGCGTCGGCCCAGCGGGCGAGGACGTCCTGGACGGCGATTGCGTAGGGCCGGTCGGCAGCCGCACGTTCCCGTAGTTCCCGTAGCTGTTCAGCGGCGGCGCGGACAGCCGGGCCGTCGTTGCGGCGAACGCGGTCCTGTAGTTCGCGGAGGTGTTCGGTGGCGAGGTGTTTGGCTTCGCGTAACGCCCTGACGTCCGCCACCACCTCGTTGAGGGGGCGGGGTGCCGGTCGTTCGGTGAGGAGCTCGTCGAAGGAGAGCACGAAATCCACTGCGCCGTCGTCGAAGAGATCCGGTGGGAGATCCTCGATGTCCGTCGGCGGGATGAGGTGCCCGCCGTGACCGAGTCCGAGCATCTCGAGCAGGACGTCATCGGGCGGCACCGTGGCCAGTTGGTGCGGGTCGGGCACCCAATGTAGCAAGACTTCTTCTTCGTCGATGTCAACGGGGATGTCGGCGTCTAGGCACGCCGGAATGTCGTTGTGGTCGTAGGGGTTCGGGTTGGCGAACAGGTCGATCGAATAGGTGAGCAAGCGGGCGCACTGGTCGGGCCGGATGGTGTCGTCGTGGTCGCGGAGGTGCTCGTGCGCCAGCTGCAGCAGTTCGATCGGGGTCCAGCGTTCGGGGTCGGCGGTGTCGATCGCGACGACGAGACCGCCGAACGCGGGGTCGGCGGTGATGGTTTCGGCTGTCGCCGAGCCGAAGACGCGGTGCAGGTCCGGTAGCCAGTCGGGCCGCAGGTAGTCGGTGCGGGTGTCGAGGGTGGCGGGGTGGAGTCGTCCGGACAGGCGCCACCAGAGGGCGGCGCCGGGCATCTGGTCGGGCAGTGGTCCGTCGGCGGCGGCGTCGGCGAGGAGTTGTCGGACGTCGACGTCAGTGCGCGCGACCTCGGCCAAACGGCTGGCGAGTTGCGGCCAGTAGGGGTCGCGCCGGATGCGGGGATCGAGCCGGTCCAGATAGTGGAAGCGACGATGATCGGTTGCGGTGCAGCCGATTTCACGGGTGGCCAGGTCCGCCAGCAGGTTCTGGGCGCGGCGATCGCGAGTGGCGTACTGCTCGGGCCCGGTGAGTCGGGTGTCAGGGTCGGGTACATCGTGGGCGGCGCGGAACACCGCGATCTCCGCCCTAACCCCCGCATTCGCGGTGACGAGAGGGCGGGCCCAGCGGGGCGCGGTGGCGGCATCCCAACCGGCGGCGGTATGCCGGATCTGCTCGGCGAGTGTGGTGACGAGGTCGCGGCGCGCGTGCAGGTAGTCGGCCCAGTCGGTGCTGTCGACGAGCGCCTGGGGGAGGGGTGGCAGCCAGCGCAGCGGTCCGGCATCGCGGGTGTCGGCGCCGGGTTCCAGGCGGTAATCGAGGACGGCGGCGGGGTCGGCGACGTTGGCGAGATCGCCCTGTGCGGCAGCGGCTTCCAATCGCCGGATGGGGTCGTGGCCGGCGATGGCGAGCAGCGCCAGGTGCAGGCGCAGGGTCGGCCATCCGCCCGCGGCAGTCAGATTCGGATGGATGGTGTCAGCGGCGGTATCGATCGCCGCCATGGAGGCAGCGCCGAGGTGGTGTTCGGCCAGTGCGCCGATGGCGTGGACGTACATCCGGGATGCGTGCCCGAGGCGTTGGAACGGGTCTTCGGCGGTTCGTTGTTCGGTGGTCGCCGAGACCGCGGCGCCGTCGCGGGCGAGGACGCGTTGCAGGACGTCGAGGGCGGTGTCGGGGTGGGTGGCTTTGGGGGTGAGGACGCGGTGGGCGTCGGTCTCGGCGGTCGGCAGGTAGACGTGGTTCTCGTCGGTGGCGCGTGTCATGGCGGTGTAGAGCTGTTGGCGGGTCAGCCGATCCGACCCGACGACGTGGCAGCTTCCGGTCGTGGTCTTGGAACCGATGGTCATGCCCTGGGAGGCGTCGATCGTCGACGCGTACCCGAGCGTCGTGTAGGCCCGGACGTACCAGGCGGGCAGCGTCGTCTTCTGGCCGGTGTCGAGGCGCGCGACCGTCAGTCCGCCGTCGCGGGTGACCTTGTCGACACGCCAGCGGTAGCCGTTGCGGACGAAGTCTGTGCCCCCCAGGCGCAGGGTCCGCTTGTTGCGGCGGGTCGCCACTACGTCACCCACCGACGCACGCAACCCGTCGGCCAACTCGGCTTCGCGGAGATCCGCGGGCCGAATCTGCTTGCCCTCTGGAACCATTCGCTGAAGGCGGTCGAGGCGGGCGCGTTCGTTGAGTTGGGTGACGATGTCGTTGGTGGGGGCGAGCATTGCACTGTCGTAGCCGCGGTTCCGGTCGTCGGCCCAGGCTCGGTAGACCTGGTGGATGACGGTGTCGTCGGAGCCGACGTGGATGCGGTGCTGGTCGGCGTAGAACGCTAACCCCGCCGGATCCCCCTCCCGCAACGCCAACCCGGCGTGCGCTTCGGTGCGAGACCGGAACCGGATCACCTCGGTCAAGGTCAGCGCGCCGTAGGTGGCGTCGATATCGCGCAACACACCGCCCGCCGAGACGGAGGCCAGCTGCTGGTCGTCGCCGATCAACCTGACGCTGGCGCCGCGGGCGAGAGCGGTGGTGATGACGGCGTCGAGCTGTCGCGTGCCGGCCTTGCCTGCCTCGTCGAGGATGATCAGCGTGTTCTCGTTGATGGCGTCGAACCACTGTCGCGCCGGATCTTCGTGGGCGTTTGGATGGCTTTGTAGCCAGATGAACTTGTCGACGGTGTCGCACTCGGAACCGATGTCCTCGCGCAGCAGCTGGGCTTGATTCGCACCGGGGGACAGGCCGAGAACGGTGCCACCGGACTCCACCCACGCACGTGCGAGCGCGGCCATCGCGGTCGTCTTCCCCGACCCGGCGGGAGCGAGCGCGAGCTGAACCCGCGCACCGGAGCAGGCCATCTCGCGGACGACGGCGCGCTGGCCGGGGTTGAGTTCTGTTCCGCTGGTGGCCTTCAATCCGAGCAGCGCGAGGTTGACTGTCTCGTCGTCGATGCGGCGGCCGTCGCGTTGTCCGGCGGCGTGCAGGATGCGTGTCTCGGCGGCCAGGATCTCCGCACTGGTGAACAGGGCGGTGCCGTGCGTGGTGTAGACGCTGGCGCCGTCGCGGCGACGCAGCACCGCCGGCTCACCCAATTCGGCGTCTGTGATCCGGGCGTGTGCACGGCTCAACGGTTCGGCAAGAGCGGCCGCGGTAATGGCCTCCGCGAGATGCGCATCGGACGCCATTCCGACAGTGCGGATGCGGCGTTGGGATTCCGCGTAGACGTGCGCGAACTGCCAACTCGACCGTGATGAGGAGACGGTGTCGACGACGAGGCGGGCCTGTTCCGCCACCCATCCCGGCGTCACCGTCACCGTCTGCTGAGGCACACACGCGTGGACGCCGACGAGCACCGTCGACAGGGCGTACTGGGAGCCGAGGTGTTCGATGGCCTGGGTGCGCCACTGCTGCCGCTGCTCGGCCAACGACCTGGGTTCGTGCTTGGCGACGCGGGTTTCCAGCGTCGCCTGCTGATGAAGCGAGATGGCTTCGATGGTGGTGGGTTCGCGACCGTGATCGCTCTGAAACCGCTTCGCCAATTCGGTGTACCGGTCCCGAATCAACGCTCGTCGGGTGGAGAACATCTCGCACAGATCGGCGGGGATGCCGACGATCTCGCGCACCGGACGCTTGCCGCGTTCGGATGAGAGTCGTTCCTCGAAGACGACGCCGGCGAGCTGGGTGGCGTACGCCTCGAGGCGGGTGTTGTAGAACTCCGAGGCCGCGACCGTGGTCTTGAACAACGGCCGTCCGTCCAATGCGAGCCACCGCGGAACACCGTCGGCGCCGAGGGCGCGGACCTTGTTGGAGACGGCGATGTGGGTGTGCAGATCGGGGTCTCCGGCGCGGCTGTCGCGGTGCACGAAGCGCGCGGCGATGAATCCTTCGGTGTCGAGTTGCGCTACTCCTTGGGCGCCGATGCGGGTGAAGGCGGCATTGTCCTGGAGGAACTCGAGGGTGTCGGCGACGGCCCGATCGTGGCACTGCTCCAACGTCTTCGACAGCTCCAACGGCGCCAAAGCCCACAGCACCGAGAAGCTCTTCACGGGGCTGAACGTCAGGTCGTAGCCCGCGGTGGAGGTGGTCTGATCACGCGACTGGGTGGCGATGAACCCCGTCAGTTCCCGCTCATCCGACGGCACGCGCCCGTACTCCGAATGAAACATGTCCCGCGCGATGACAGTCCGAAGTCGAGCCCGTAGTGCGTCGTCGATAGGGGCGTTCCACGGGAGGCTCTGGCTGAGATTGTGGTCGCGGAACGCCACGGCCAACCGGCGCTGCAGTTCGGTGGACGCGTCGTTGATGAGGAACGGCCGACCCAGGTTCACCGCGGCGGTCGCGGCGCCTTTCCCGGCTCCGCGCAGGATCAGGTGTTCGGCGATACGACCGGCATTCGGGTGCAGTCCCAACCCGAACAGGGCGCGCATCTGGTCCTCGGTGACCTGCGATCCGCGGCCTACCCGCCAGAGTTCGGTCTCGAAGTCGGAGGTGAGTTCGCGGCCCGCCGGGGTGTGGAAGGCGTCGAGTCCGCGGCCGGTCCACTCGCCGGGTGACTCGCCCTTGTCGGAGTAGTAGTCGGCGAGCGTTGTGCGGCCGCGGTTTTCGTCGTCGTGCGCGGCGGTCTGCCGGACCAGATACACGTATCCGTCTCCGGCGGTGAGCTTGTGGATGCTCATCATGACCGCGTCACAGCGTGACCATAAGACGGTTACCCCACGGGTTTTGCGATCGTAGATCGCACCCCGTCTGAACAGGAGTTATGCCGCTGTCGTGATCGCATCAGATGCGATTGGCCACGATCTACCGGCGTGCAAGAGGTGTGTGGTGCGCAAGCGGGGCCGGCGGGCCCGCGATGTGGGCAGGGGCCGAGGGGCGGAATCGGGACGACCGAGCGATCGGTGGTTGGTTCCAGGTTGACTCGGTCGACGGTGCCTGGGGCGGAGGAGCGTCGGAGTTGGCGTCGGGGCGTGGAATGGCTGCGGGTTGGTTGTCGCCGCGCGCCGCCGCGCCGCAGGCGCGGCGGCGCGCACCCAAGGCCGGCGGAGCCGTGGGGTGATCGGCTTAGCATCGCCGGTATGGACGGGACGACGAGTCGCAAGCAGGCGCGGGCGAGGGTGCTGGAGCGGCAGCGCGACGCGGCCGCGGCGCGAGAAGCACGGGAGCGGGCCAACATCGGCGATCTGACGGAGTTCACGGTGCAAGCCGCGCGGGCTGCCGAGGTTGACGGGTGGCTGGCGCACAGACTGGAGGCGCTGCACGCCGAGGCGGAGCGGCGCCGCGACACTCACCGCCTGGCGGCGGGGCTGGCGCTTCGGCGGATGCGGTTGCGCGGGGAGACGATTCCGGGTATCGCCGATGCGGCCGGTGTGTCTATCGGTCGGGTGCGCGATTTCCTCAAGATGGCCGCACGATCCGACGCGGGCGATCAGCCCGCTGCGGCAGTGGCCTCAGCGCAGGTGCCGCCGCTGCCCACGCCGATGGACCAGATCGCTGATGGGCGTGCTGTTTCCGCGCGGGATGCGGCCGACCGGCAAGGAACGTAGCGGCGTCGTCGGGGCGGTCAATGGCTGTGCGGGCACGACCGTGCCGATGCTCGTCGACAGGAGCGGCGCACCGAGCGGGTTACTGCCACGCGGTCCGGTCGGGATCCCATACCTGTGCGGAGGCGTCACCGGTCAGCACGGGGTCGGCGAATTCGATGACCGACTCGATGACTGGGTGCAACCGCGGTGGTAGATCATCTCGGGTGTGACGTCGTCGCCACTGTTCCCATTTCGGTTGAGACAGATCGGCGTAACCGTCGAGGACATCGGCGAGACTCGCGAGTGCGACAACGCGGTGCGCGGCGACCTCGCGGATCGCGTCGCGCAGGGTGGACCCCGACACGGAGTGACTGCGCGTGAGGGTCCAGATATCGCCGAAGTCCCGCCACCGTGTGTTGGCCGTGCCGCGTTGCACCGCGGTGACGATCTTCTCGGCGAGCACCATGTGCAGCGGGTAGCCCCGCAACTCGATCGGGTCACCATCGAGTAGTCGCGGCACGGAGACAATGTCCGGTCCGGGAATGATCGGATCGCCGATGTTCACGTCGACGTGAAAGCGGAGACGCACCTTGCCGATCCGCGCGTCGACACTCACGCGGACACCCGAGTAGTCGTCCTCCTCGCGGATGACTTCGGCAGTGGCGCCGGCGGTGCTGAACTGGACACCGTCATCGATCGGAAGTGCTGCCTCGCAAACGTTCACGATCTGAGAAAGGACCGACGACGGGGCGTTGCTGATGTTCTCCGCCGCGAGATCGACGTCGCGTGTGGGGCGTCGGTTGCCGAACGCGGCGAGCAGTACACCGCCTTTGAGGATGAAGTCGTCGCGGGCGTCGCTGGTGGCCAGGCGCGCCAGGAACCCCTCCAAGGCGTACAGGTCGAGCAGTTCCTGGGTGTTTCGCCCGCTCGCCTTGGCGCGTTTCTGGAGCTCGCGGTACGCCCGTTGGCCGGCGTCGTCGCGCGGACCGGCGTTCACAGCAGGATGCTCAGTGCCTGCTGCAGCGCGCGCTGCGCGTGGGGAAAGGACCGCGCCATCCGCAGGATCTCCGATGGTTGGCCGCCGTGGCGCAACCAGCGCTTCAGCGCGTCGTTCGCCTGGTCGACTCCTTCGTGGTGCTGGAGGCGGTAGGTGTCGATGATCGTTCGGGGTGCTGAGTAGAGCCCGATCGTCCGATCGCCATCGATGTCCAGTTCCTCGCGACCGATGTCGAACGTGTCGGTGGCGAAGCGGTGCCAGCTGACATGGGCGGTGACCTTCGGGGCCCAGTCGCCGCGGGGGATGGCGATGTCGATTGCGGCGGGGATGTCATCGGTGAGGTCGTGTCGGACGAGTGCTGATCGCAGCGCGATGGTGGCACGAGGTGCCGCGGAGGCGATCTCGACGAGTTCCTCATCGCCGTACCAGTCGCTCTTGCGGTAGAAGCCGCGCGCGATCGGCGTGATCCGCCCATCGAGTCGAAGGGTTTGCAGCTGCCGCTTGCTCATGTGTTCCAGCGCTTCGGCCGATCGAAACGTTGGCGGCAGACGGGAGAGGATGTCATCGCTATCCATGTCGACCTCGTCCCAAATCCTTCACAGTGGTATATGGACTGTATAGGATTCGGCACGCGCTGTCGACGGTGTTTGGCTGCGCGTGCACGTCATCTGCGGTCGCCTGCGTCGGGCATCAGCGCGATCAACGCTGGGGCTGTTGCTGTTTCGCGAGGTAGGCGTCCACGGCGGCGGATCGGCGATGGCCGGCGGGAACGACGCGGCCCTCCAACTTCGCTGATGCCTTTGTGGACCGCACGCCGGCCTTCTTGACGGCAGCCTTCGACACCACCACCGTCTTCGGTGTGGTGCGCGCCATCAGTTCACCTCCATGCGTCGTGGGTCTCGGTTGAGGTTATCGGCGTGCTGGCGGTGATGGCGATGCCATTACCGGCCCTCGCTCTGGCGGAGCGGCCTCCGCGGGGTCAGACTGCCAAGGGGAGGTGCAAGCGTGTCCGATGCCGATGAGATCGCCGACGCGATTGAGCAGAGCCTCGCCGCTGCGGACTACGGTGCCGCGCTGTCCGCTCGCGGCCTCACGCTGGTGGCGCTGAACGACGCAGGCGAGATCGTCGAGTACCGCCCCGACGGCGGCCTCTCGCACTAACTCTCGAGCGGGACCGACTGGCGGTCGAGGTTCTCGATGAACTCGACGATCGCCGCCTCTGATATCAACCGGCGTCGGCCGACCTTGACGCTGCGCAGCTGGCGGCTGGCGATGAGTCCGAAGGCGGTCGAGCGGCCGACGCGCAGGCGCTTCATGACCTCTTCGACGGTATGCAGTTGGGCCGGGGTGGTGTGCGTGGACTCCATGCGAGCTCCTGTGTCGAAATGAGACAGAACCCGCAGGCCCTGCGCCTATGAAGTGTGTCTACTCCTCTCTTCAAGTTTGCACAACTGCAAGATAGTCTGTGTCGATATGAGGCAAGAATGGGCAGACGAGCTGCACCGACGCGTGGCCGCGGCGATCAAAGCCGCACGCTCCGGGCGGTCCGCGCAGTGGCTCGCTGACGAGACCGAACGGATCGGCTTTCCGATCACGCGTGCGCAGATCGCCAACTACGAGAGTGGCCGCAAGAAGGGGCTCGACCTCACGGAGCTGCTGATGCTGGCTGCCGCACTGCGTGTGCCACCCGTCGTCCTGCTGTTCCCCGACCTTCCCGACGGGCCCGTCGAGGCCCTTCCCGGTATCACGGTCGACAGTTGGGATGCCGCGGCGTGGTTTTCCGGCGAAGCGAGAGCTCCGGATGCCGGGGCGGGGGAGAAGCCCGAAACCGCGGAGTCCAAGCGCATCTGGGCCGTGCGCGAGCGGTTGACGCAATTGGCGTCCATCGGTCGCTTCTACGACTGGATCAAGGAGATCGGCAAAAGGTCCACGCCGTTGAGGCCCGGCGATCCCGAGATGCGCGCCTTCAAACTTCAGCTGGAGAGCCTTCGTGACGAGGTCGCTCGACTCGAAGAGATCATTCGTGAAAACGGGGGTGTGCTCGATGCTTCAAGCGCAGTCTGACAAGACGACGACGAACCAACAGGGGAACGGGGATTGGTGATGGCGAGCTCAAGGCAACAGCTGCCTCCGCAGATCAAGAAGGTCGAAGTACTCGACCGCACGACGGGTAAAACCGTTGTGCGATATCAGGTTAGGGTCGATGCAGGCATCGATCGCGTGACGGGTACTCGCCGACAAGTCCGCCGACGATTCAAGACGGAGCGTGAGGCGCGCGAGGAGCTCGGCAAGGTCAGCGACCAGGCCGCTATGGAGACGTTCGTGCCGCGCAAAGCCGTCACCGTCGAAGACATGTGTGCGGACTGGCTTGCGTCGCTGCACCATGCTCGCGCCACCACGCTCAACGCCCTGACCTACGCTCTGGCACCGCTGCGCGAACGCCACGGCACGATGCCGGTACAGAAGCTGACCCGACCGGATCTCGACCGCCTGTTGAAGGACCTGCGCGATGGCGGCACCGTCACCGCCAAGGGGCATACTCGACGCAAGTGGTCGCCGCGGTCTCTGAACAAGGCGGTCGACGCGTGGCGCTCGATGCTGGACTACGGAGTCGAGCGTCGCGAGCTCGCGCACAATGTCGCGGCCGCGATCAAGAAGGCTCCGAAGGCGCACTCCGAGATGGCCACCTACACCCCCGACGAGATCGGCCGTGTGTTGCGCGCCGCCGACGACGATCGCAACGGCCACCTCTGGTACCTGGCGCTGTCGGGGCTCCGGCGAGCAGAGATCGCCGGACTGCGTTGGAGTGACATTGATTTGGATGCCCGGACGCTCAGCATCGCCCGCAATCGGGTTCAGGCCGGGGCCGGCAACGTGGTCGAGAACGATCCGAAGACTCGGTCGTCGCGGCGCACGCTGCCCCTCGACGACGGGCTGGCCGCGGTGCTGCGTCGGGCCTCGGCCCGGTACGCGCAGGAGCGCCTCGCCCTCGGAGCTGGGCACTGCGATTCCGGCTACGTCGCCGTCAGCACGACCGGAGAGCCGTACACCCCCGATGCCCTGACGCGGAAGTGGGGCTCGATCTGCAAGGCCGCGAAGGTGCCGCCGATCCGGCTGCACGACGCGCGCCACTCCTGCGGAACGGCGATGCATCTACGAGGGGTCCCAGTGGCCGTCATAGCGAAGTGGCTCGGCCATGCGAACCCGTCGATCACAACGAGTTTGTACGTGCACAGCCAGGACGATGCGCTGAAGGCCGCCGCAGTGAGTTTGGGCGGAATCATTAAGTCAACATGACGCTGGCGCTGGACTGGAGCCACACGACGATGTGGGCACGACTCGGCGGCCAAGCTTTGGAACCCGGCTCCGAGACAGCGAGTGTCGAGATCGGTCCGCGTCGTGGCGGGCAGGCGTACGGCGCCATGACTCAGAATCGCTGTACGCGTTGTCTATTGGTTACTCACGTACTTGAAGAACGTAACTCCAGACTCGTCATGAGTTGTACATTGCTGCATATATTGCCTCGCCTCTTGTGCGGACGCGCTCGGCAGTGGTGGCGAGTCGGGCGGACTGCTCAACGGGGATTGCGATCAACTCCTCCAGAGCGCGCATGATGTGTCCGAGGCCGTGGGTAAGCGGGACACCGAGGTGCTCGTTTTCTAGCGGCATGGCGATGAGCTCCTCGATAAGCTGCAGAGCTGGATCGATTTGTCGTCGGTGGAGTGCGACGATCACTTCGACGCAGCTCACGGTGACTTCGTCGTAGCTATTGGCGCTGTCCCTGAGGGTGGCGACCAACGAGTCGACGGAGTCGAGGTCACGTGCCTCGATAAGGTCCCAGATTCTGTCCATCACGACGTTGGGCCTTACCTCGTCGCTCGGATCCCGAGTGACCATCTGATCGATAGCCTTGATCGCCTTGTCGATGATCGCGTCATTTCGGTACTCGGGACGTTTGTTGAGGAAAGAACGCAACGGGTAGGCGCGCTCGAATGCAGTGCTGGCGGCGCTCCCGCCGAACGACTCACAGCTGAGCAGCGTGCGCACCGCGAGCACGGCAAAGGGCGCCACAGTGGCGGGTGGCATGCCGGCGATGCTGAGGTCGATCACGATTCCTGACACCGCGACTAGGGCCATCACATCGCGCAGCCGATCCCGCGGCATCTCAGCCAAGTCGAGCACGACGCCGCGGGCGAGGTTCACAGAGGAATTGAAGTCGCCGCGGCTCATGCGACAAGTCGCGAGTTCGAGCTGCAGCATCAGCCTGGTGAACTGGAACATCTTCACCTCATCCGGATGGTGGAACTCGAACCGCGAGACCTTCACGATCACAGACAACAACGCGTCGGCGTGTGCTGCCAACTGGTCCACGGCGAAGAACGCATTGCGCCTGCGCATTTCGGTTAGCCAGCCGAGCAGGGGATGCAACATCATGATGATCTGCTCACTGAGGCGTGCCGGTGGGATGTCCCGAAGGAAGATGTCACGCAGCACCTCGTGCACGAGGGGATGGATCCGGATGGTCTCGGCCGCTTCATTGTTCGCGTTGAAGTTGTCGACGAGGACGACTCTTTGAGCGAGAGACTGCGTGCGAAAGATGCTGATGTACCGGCGTTGTACGGCTGGCTCCGCCTCGGCGGGCATCGGTAGTTCGTGAAGTCGCAGGACGATGGACTCGGGAAACGCAGCAATAAGAAAGTTCAGCGGGATCTTGTCGGGCGCGATCAGCGCAGCGCGGTAGAGAAGGGCTTGAGCGATCCGCATCTCATCTGGCGAGTTAGAACCGAGTCCATCGCCGAGATGGCCGACGGCGTGCCGGATCGCCGCGTAGAGCGTGGCATTGCTGACTCCAGGAGGCACGGCGCCCTCGTCCTCAAGGGCATCCAATTCGGCGAAGTACGCCGCGGACAGTTCGGCGACTGTTCCGTCGGCGTTGCCGAAGTACGTTCCCGCCATGCTCACCGCCAGCGGGATCAACCCGAGGCGATTGACCACATCTCGCACTCCCGGATGCTCGGTGGACGGTTCCAAACCGGCGTGGGCGGCAAAGCACGCCATCGCCTCGTCGGCGTTGAACGTCGGGATCTTGATCTTCGGAACCGTTGGCCACCAAGCTGTTTCGTTCGGGGTGGTGATAACGATATTGCCGTTCCCGTACTTGGGGATTAGGGACTCGATTGCCTGGCGGGACGGTGCGCCGTCGAAAACGATCAGCCACGGGCCGCGATTCCGGGCGAGAGCGTCGTGAAAGGCACTGGTCGGGTCTGCCTTATGGCCGAGACGGGTTCTGGTCAGCTCCTCTGCGCAGCGCCGCGCATCGGCCATCATCGTGTCGTTTTCGCGGCAATCGATCCAGCATATGAATTCGAAGGCGTTGTAGTGCAGATGGCAGAAGTCTGCCGCAAGCGCCGACTTCCCGTAGCCGGTGGTCCCGGTCAGGATCGCCACGCGGGGCTGCCGGCCGTCCGCGTTGCCCGACAATGCGTCGGCGATCTCATCGAGCTGCTTGACGCGCGGAACGGTTGAGCTAAAGGTCGGGACGCCGCCGATCGGAACTCCCCAGTCGAAGCTGCCCAACGCGTGTGCAACCGCGGCGTCGGGTGTCCTCAGGAGCTCGAGGAGGTCGGATGCGGGGAATCGTTCAGTCGTTGTGCCGGCCGCTGACCGGAAGATGTGGTGTAGCAGGACAATCGACACCATGCGGGAAGTGGCTTTGCCCTGGCTGAGCACCCGGTCTGCACGGGCCGAGCGGACGTGCCCGGCGACTGAAGCGGCGAGATCGTCCGCCGACCTGGCGTCCACCAGAATGAACCGGTTGGATCGTGGTGTGTCGAGATCCGGTTCCTGATAGGCGAATCGGTCGAGCGAGGACCCGTCGGCCTCGGTGAGTATGCACCTTTCGGCCAGTCCTGCAGACAACGGTCTGTTGGTGAGCAGATGGTTGACACCATCCGAGGCGGCGCCCAAGCGTCGCATCACGTCACCGGCCTCACCGGGGTGCAGCTTGTTGTTCAACGGGTCGCTTGAGCCCTTGACTTGGATGCGCTCGACGACGACGCCGCGGTACTCGACCGCGAAGTCCACGATGTCTGGATCCTCGCCGCTGCCGCTCGTGGCGAGCGGGGTGGGCTCGATTAGCAGCGCTACCTCGTCGGCGTCCACGTCCGCGGCGTGGAGGTAATTCAGGAAGTAGTCGGCGGTGGCCAGGTATTGGTACAGGAACCCGTACGCCGAACTTCGTCCGCCAGTCATCGGCCGCTCCATGGGTGGGGCGGTCCCTCCACCCCGTCTCCGATGTTAGTACATACGTTCGACATCCGATTTAGCAGACGGTGCGGTGCCGCATTTACGGGGGTGCCCGTGGCCGACATAGCGAAGTGACTCGGCCACGCGAACCCGTCGATCACAACGAGTTTGTACGTGCACAGCCAGGACGATGCGCTGAAGGCCGCCGCGGTCAGTTTGGGGGAAGTTGTGTCACCCTCGTGTCACTGAGGCCGTTTTCGAGCCTGAGTGGCCCGGCGAGAAATACATAACGCCTGGTAGAAAGGGTGCCCCCGGCAGGATTCGAACCTGCGGCCTTCTGCTCCGGAGGCAGACGCTCTATCCCCTGAGCTACGGGGGCGCAGTGCGGAAACCGCTACGCCATTGGGCCTCGACAGCCTAACGCATCGCGCCGCGCGCTCGACACCGCCGGTCGCAGGCTCGCCGACTGTTGGCTCGTGTCACGCCCGGGGCGCGATCAGCGTGGCGGTAACCAACGTTCGGCGGGGCAGCTGGGGAAACTGATTCGGGGCAGGCCCACCCCAGACCATAGGATGGACCCCCGTGACCCCCGCCGATCTGGCTGAACTGCTGAAGACCACCGCCGCCGCGGTGCTGGCCGAGCGCGGCCTCGACGCCGCCGCCCTGCCCGACGTGGTCACGGTGGAGCGTCCGCGCAACCCCGAGCACGGCGATTACGCGACCAACCTGGCCCTTCAACTGGGCAAGAAGGTCGGCGCGAACCCCCGCGAACTGGCCGGCTGGCTCGTCGCCGCACTCACCGCCGCCGACGGCATCGCGGGCGCGGACGTCGCGGGCCCCGGCTTCGTCAACCTCCGCATCGAGACCTCCGCGCAGGCCGTCGTCGTCGGCTACGTGCTCGCCGCGGGTGCCACGTACGGCGGCTCCGCCGAACTCGCGGGCCGGAACGTCAACCTCGAGTTCGTGTCGGCCAACCCGACCGGACCCATTCACATCGGCGGCACCCGCTGGGCCGCGGTCGGCGACGCACTCGGACGGCTGCTTGCCACCCAGGGCGCCGCCGTCGTCCGCGAGTACTACTTCAACGACCACGGCGCACAGATCGACCGCTTCGCCCGGTCGCTCGTCGCCGCCGCGAAGGGGGAGCCCGCTCCCGAGGACGGCTACGCGGGCGACTACATCGCCGACATCGCCGCGAAGGTGCTCGAACAGGCCCCCGACGCCATGGCCCTGCCCGCCGCCGAGCAGCAGGAGACGTTCCGGTCGATCGGCGTCGATCTGATGTTCGCCCACATCAAGTCGTCGCTGCACGAGTTCGGCACCGACTTCGACGTCTTCACCCACGAGGACTCGATGCACACCAGCGGCCGAGTCGATCAGGCGATCGCGAAGCTGCGCGAAACCGGTGCCATCTACGAGAAGGACGGCGCAACCTGGTTGCGCACCACCGAATTCGGTGACGACAAGGACCGCGTCGTCATCAAGAGCGACGGCAACCCGGCCTACGTCGCCGGCGACCTCGCCTACTTCCTGGACAAGCGCCAGCGCGGGTTCGACCTCTGCATCTACATGCTCGGCGCCGACCACCACGGCTACATCGCCAGGCTCAAGGCCGCCGCGGCGGCGCTCGGCGACGACCCCGACACCGTCGAGGTGATGATCGGGCAGATGGTCAACCTGGTGCGCGACGGCCAACTGGTCAAGATGAGCAAGCGCGCGGGCACCGTCATCACGCTCGACGACCTCGTCGACGCCATCGGTGTGGACGCCGCGCGGTACTCGCTGATCCGGTCGTCGGTGGACACGCCCATCGACATCGACCTCGCGCTCTGGTCGTCGGCGTCCAGCGAGAACCCCGTGTACTACGTGCAGTACGCGCACGCCCGGCTGTCGGCACTCGCGCGCAGCGCCGCCGACCTCGGACTGGCCGCGGACACCTCGCACCTGGACCTGCTGGTGCACGACCGCGAGGGCACGCTGATGCGCAGCCTCGGCGAGTTCCCTCGGGTGCTGAAAACCGCTGCTTCCCTTCGGGAACCGCACCGGGTGTGCCGGTATCTCGAGGACCTGGCCGGCGACTACCACCGGTTCTACGACTCCTGCCGTGTGCTGCCGATGGGCGACGAGGATGCCACCGAGCTCAACGCCGCACGGCTCGCGCTGTGCGAGGCGACCCGGCAGGTCATCGCCAACGGTCTGCAGATCCTCGGCGTGACCGCCCCGGAGCGGATGTGAACGCGCACCCCGCCGGACCACGCCACGCGGACGAGGTCCATCACCACGGCGCTCCCGCCCGCCCGCAGTCCGTCGCGCAGATGCTGACGCTGGCTCCCCACGTGTGGCCCCGCAACGCCGTTCGCGGCGACAACGGCGCAGTCACGATCGCCGGCGTCTCCGTCGCGCACCTGGCGCAGGAGTACGGCACCCCGCTGTTCGTGATCGACGAGGACGACTTCCGCTCGCGCTGCCGCGACATCGCCGCGGCGTTCGGCGGCGGCGAGTACGTCCGGTACGCCGCCAAGGCCTTCCTCTGCACCGAGATCGCCCGCTGGATCGACCAGGAGGGCCTCGCGCTCGACGTCTGCAGCGGCGGTGAGCTCGCCGTCGCCCTGCGTGCCGACTTCCCTCCCGAGCGAATCGCTCTGCACGGCAACAACAAGTCCGTCGATGAGCTGACCATGGCCGTCGACGCCGGCGTGGGCCACATCGTGCTGGACTCGATCACCGAGATCGAGCGCCTCGAGGCGATCGCCGGTGCCGCCGGTGTCGTGCAGGACGTGCTGATTCGCGTCACCGTCGGCGTCGAGGCGCACACCCACGAGTTCATCTCCACGGCGCACGAGGACCAGAAGTTCGGCCTCTCGCTGGCCAGCGGCGTCGCGATGGACGGTGTCCGCCGCGTGTTCGCCGCCGACCACCTGCGACTCGTCGGCCTGCACAGCCACATCGGCTCGCAGATCTTCGACGTCGCCGGCTTCGAACTCGCCGCGCACCGCGTCATCGGTCTGCTGCGCGACGTCGTCGCCGAGTTCGGCGTCGAGAAGACCGCCCAGATCGCATGCGTCGACCTCGGTGGTGGCCTCGGCATCTCCTATGTGCCGCAGGACGATCCACCCCCGATGTACGAACTCGCCGACAAGCTCAGCGCCATCGTGCGCAACGAGTCGGCCGCGGTCGGCCTGCCCGCGCCGAAGCTGGTGGTGGAACCCGGCCGCGCCATCGCGGGACCCGGCACCATCACCCTCTACGAGGTCGGCACCGTCAAGGACGTGGCGATCAGCCCGACCGCCCACCGGCGCTACGTCAGCGTCGACGGCGGGATGAGCGACAACATCCGCACCTCGCTCTACGCCGCCGAGTACGACGCCCGGCTGGTGTCGCGACTCAGCGATGCGCCGCCCACACTGGCCCGCATCGTCGGAAAGCACTGTGAGAGCGGCGATATCGTGGTTCGGGACACCTGGGTGTCCGACGACATGACACCGGGTGACCTCATCGGGGTCGCCGCGACCGGTGCGTACTGCTATTCGATGTCGAGCCGGTACAACCTGCTCGGCCGTCCCGCGGTGGTCGCCGTGCGGGACGGCGCGGCGCGGCTGATCCTGCGCCGCGAAACAGTCGACGACCTGATCAGCCTGGAGGTGACCGGATAGATGAGTGATCGCGAAAAGCCGATCGGCGTAGCGGTATTGGGACTGGGCAACGTCGGCAGCGAGGTCGTCCGGATCATCGGCGAGAGCGCTGCGGATCTCGCCGCGCGTATCGGCGCTCCGCTGGAACTGCGGGGGATCGGCGTGCGGCGCGTCGCCGACGACCGCGGCGTTCCCGTCGAACTGCTCACCGACGACATCGCGGCGCTCGTCGCGCGCGACGACGTCGACATCGTCGTCGAGCTGATGGGCCCGGTGAAGCCCGCCCGCAAGGCGATTCTCGCCGCGCTCGAGGGCGGCAAGTCCGTGGTCACCGCCAACAAGGCGCTGATGGCGCAGTCGACGGGTGAGTTGGCGCAGGCCGCCGAAGCCGCCCGCGCCGACCTCTACTTCGAAGCCGCTGTGGCCGGGGCGATCCCGGTGATCCGGCCGCTCACGCAGTCGCTCGCCGGTGACACCGTGCTGCGCGTGGCGGGCATCGTCAACGGCACGACGAACTACATCCTGTCGGCGATGAACGACTCCGGCGCCTCCTACGATTCCGCGCTGGCCGACGCCACCGACCTCGGGTACGCCGAGGCCGATCCGACCGCCGACGTCGAGGGGTACGACGCGGCTGCCAAGGCCGCGATCCTGGCGTCCATCGCGTTCCACACCAGGGTCACGGCCGACGACGTCTACCGCGAGGGCATCACCAAGGTCACGGCGGCCGACTTCGAATCCGCTCGCGCGCTCGGCTGCAACATCAAGCTGCTGGCCATCTGCGAGCGACTCACCAACGACGAAGACAAGCAACGCGTGTCCGCCCGCGTGTACCCCGCGCTGGTACCCAACGAGCACCCGCTGGCGTCGGTCAACGGCGCGTTCAACGCCGTCGTCGTCGAGGCCGAGGCGGCGGGCCGACTGATGTTCTACGGCCAGGGTGCCGGCGGTGCGCCGACCGCGTCGGCGGTGATGGGCGATCTCGTGATGGCCGCGCGCAACCGCGTCCAGGGCGGCCGCGGCCCGCGTGAGTCGAAGTACGCCAAGCTGCCGATCGCTCCCATCGGTTTCATCCCGACGCGCTACTACGTCAGCATGAACGTGGCCGACCGGCCCGGTGTGCTGTCGACGGTGTCGGCGGAGTTCGGCAAGCGCGACGTCAGCATCGCCGAGGTACGCCAGGAGGGCATGGTCGACGGAGAGGGGCAGCGCTGCGGCGCGCGCATCGTCGTCGTCACCCACCGCGCGACCGACGCGGCGCTGTCGGAAACCGTTGAGGCGCTTGCCGACCTGGACGTCGTCCAGACGGTCAACAGCGTGCTGAGGCTGGAAGGAACCACAGAATGAGCGTCAAGGCGCCAGTGCACACTCCGTGGCCCGGCCTGATCAGGGCCTACCGGGACAGGCTGCCCGTCGGCGACGACTGGACACCGGTCACGCTGCTGGAGGGCGGCACGCCGCTGATCCCGGCAAAGCGACTGTCCGAGATCACCGGCTGCACCGTGCATCTCAAGGTCGAGGGACTCAATCCGACCGGTTCGTTCAAGGACCGCGGCATGACGATGGCTGTCACCGACGCGATCGCCCGCGGCCAGAAGGCCGTGCTGTGCGCGTCGACCGGCAACACGTCGGCGTCCGCTGCGGCCTACGCCGCGCAGGGCGGCATCACCTGTGCGGTGCTGATCCCGCAGGGCAAGATCGCGATGGGCAAGCTGGCCCAGGCCGTCATGCACGGCGCCGAGATCCTCCAGATCGACGGCAACTTCGACGACTGCCTCGAGTTGGCTCGGAAGCTGACCAACGACTACCCGACGATCGCGCTGGTGAACTCGGTCAACCCGGTCCGTATCGAGGGGCAGAAGACCGCGGCCTTCGAGATCGTCGACGCCCTGGGCTACGCGCCGGACGTGCACTCGCTGCCGGTGGGCAACGCGGGCAACATCACCGCGTACTGGAAGGGCTACCGCGAGTACCACCGGGACGGCATCATCGAGACGCTTCCGAGGATGCTGGGCACCCAGGCCGCCGGCGCCGCGCCGCTGGTCACAGGCGAGCCGGTGAAGAACCCCGAGACGATCGCGACCGCGATCCGCATCGGCTCGCCGGCATCCTGGCACTCCGCGGTAGCGGCCCAGCAGGAGTCGAACGGTCGTTTCGTGGCGGCTACCGACGACGAGATCCTCGAGGCGTACCGCCTGGTGGCCAAGGCCGAGGGTGTCTTCGTCGAGCCCGCATCGGCGGCCAGCATCGCGGGCCTGCTGAAGGCGGTGGAGGACGGCTGGGTCGCGAGGGGCTCCACCGTGGTCTGCACTGTGACCGGCAACGGTCTCAAGGACCCCGACACCGCGCTCAAGGACATGCCCACGGTCACGCCGGTGCCGGTCGATCCCGCCGCCGTCGTCGCCAAACTCGGTCTCGGATAGCGGAGCGATTCGGACGTGACGCAGAATCTGCCAAGCGGGTTGACCGCGGGTGCCGTCGTCGCGGCGTCGAGCGCCAACCTCGGTCCCGGTTTCGACAGTCTCGGCCTGGCGCTGAGTCTTTACGACGAGATCACTGTCGAGACAACCGATTCCGGTCTGACCATCGACGTGGAGGGGGAAGGAGCCGGGCAGGTTCCGCTGGACGCCTCGCACCTCGTGGTGAGGGCGATCAGGCACGGCCTGCAGGCGGCGGGTGTCGGGGCGGCGGGCTTGAAAGTGCACTGCCGCAATGCGATTCCGCACTCCCGTGGCCTCGGATCGTCCGCCGCTGCTGTGGTGGGCGGGCTCGCAGCCGCTAATGCACTTGTTGCGCAGTCTGATTCGGCTCCGCTCACCGACGTCGAGTTGATTCAGCTGTCATCGGAGTTCGAAGGTCACCCCGACAACGCCTCGGCGGCCGTGCTCGGCGGCGCTGTCGTGTCGTGGACCGACGGTGAGGGCCCGTTCCCGCGCTACGCGGCCGCGCCACTGCGTCTGCATCCCGACATCCGATTGTTTCCCGCGATCCCGGAGATCCGGTCGTCGACCGCCGAGACCAGGGTGCTGCTCCCGGACCACGTCTCCCACGTCGACGCACGGTTCAACGTGAGTCGGGCGGCACTGCTCGTCGTCGCGCTCACGGAGCGGCCCGATCTGCTGCTGGAGGCGACCGCCGATCGGTTGCACCAACCGCAACGGGCGGCGGCGATGCCCGCGTCGGCGGAATATCTCAAGATCCTTCGTCGTTCGGGTATTGCAGCGGTGCTTTCCGGGGCGGGACCTGCGGTGATCGCGTTGAGCGACGGCCCGGATCTACCCGCCGAGGCGGTGGAGTTCGGCACCGCGAACGGGTTCACCGTCAGCGAGATGCGCGTCGGCGAGGGCGTCCGCTGGGCGTCCGGCGTCACCGTGAACGGTTGAGTCGGAAACGCCAGGCGAATTCACACATGCCACACGCGAACCAGGTGTTGTCTTGCTTCGAACACCGAAGCGGGTTATCCTCGCTGCGTCCAGCAATCGCAGCGTCTGTACCTGCGCCGACACTAGGACGACCACTCTCCTTTAGGTGTTCAATCTCGTGAACTGACAGTTCGCCCATGCCGGCGAACTCCGGCGATCACCACTGCACAGGCGATGGTGATATCGACGGCTTCAGCCCTCGGCCGTGCCGAATAGCTGAATGCAATGAGCCCTCGCACATCGAAAGCAGCGAGGGAAGGAAAGGAAATCCGTGACCGATACGGACCTCATCACGGCTGGTAACAGCGACGACGTTGCGCTGCCCGACCCCGTGACCGCAGACACCACCGAGCAGGCAGCGCCCGCTGAGGCCGCTCCGGCCGCTGCTGTCGCCGCGAGCGACAAGGGCGGGTCTCTGACCTCCATGGTGCTGCCCGATCTGCGCGCGCTGGCCAACACGCTGGGCGTCAAGGGCGCCTCGGCGATGCGCAAGGGCGAGCTGGTGGCCGCCATCCGCGAGCAGCGCGGTGAGTCCAACGGCCGTCCCGCCGAGGCCGCGGCCCCCGAGGCTGCAGCCCCGCAGGCCGAGGCCCCCGCACAGACCGACGCTCCCGCCGAGGGCGAGAAGCCGGTTCGGTCCCGCCGCCGGGGCGCATCGCGCCAGGCGGGTGCGCCCGAGGCCGATGCCGCGCCGAGCGAGGCGGCTGCCGATGCCGCGCCGCAGCAGGCCGAGAAGCCCGCGAAGCAGGACAAGCCCGAGCAGTCCGACAAGGCCGATAAGTCCGACAAGGCCGATAAATCCGACAAGGCCGAGGACAAGAGCGAGGGCGGTAGGGACTCCGGCCAGCAGAAGTCCGGCGACACCAACGATCGCAATGACGGCGGCAACAACAATCGCGGCGGGAACAACAACAACCGCGGCGGTGGCAATAACAGCGGCAACAACAGCGGTGGAAACAACCGCGGTGGCGGCAACAACAACGACGACGATGACGACGACGAGGGCCGCGGCGGGCGCCGTGGCCGGCGTTTCCGCGATCGTCGTCGCCGCGGTGACCGTCAGGGCGGTGGCGGCGAGGGTGGCGACACCGAACTTCGCGAGGACGACGTCGTGGTGCCGGTCGCCGGCATCCTCGACGTCCTCGACAACTACGCGTTCGTGCGCACCTCCGGATACCTCGCGGGCCCCAACGACGTCTACGTGTCCATGAACATGGTGCGCAAGAACGGCCTGCGCCGCGGCGACGCGGTCACCGGTGCCGTGCGCGTGGCCCGCGAGGGCGACAGCGGAGGCGGCGGCAACCAGAACCAGCGGCAGAAGTTCAACCCGCTGGTGCGGCTCGACACCGTCAACGGCGGACCGGTCGAGGCAGCCAAGAACCGTCCGGAGTTCGGCAAGCTGACCCCGCTGTACCCGAACCAGCGACTGCGTCTCGAGACCACGCCGGAGAAGCTGACCACCCGCGTGATCGATCTGATCATGCCGATCGGCAAGGGTCAGCGCGCGCTGATCGTCTCACCGCCGAAGGCCGGTAAGACGACGATCATGCAGGACATCGCGAACGGCGTCGCCAAGAACAACCCCGAATGCCACCTCATGGTCGTGCTCGTCGACGAGCGCCCCGAAGAGGTCACCGACATGCAGCGCTCGGTCAAGGGCGAGGTCATCGCCTCGACGTTCGACCGGCCGCCGTCAGACCACACCCAGGCGGCGGAGCTCGCCATCGAGCGCGCCAAGCGCCTCGTCGAGCAGGGCAAGGACGTCATCGTGCTGCTCGACTCGATCACCCGCCTCGGCCGCGCGTACAACAACGCGTCGCCGGCGTCGGGCCGCATCCTGTCCGGTGGCGTCGACTCGACGGCGCTGTACCCGCCGAAGCGGTTCCTCGGCGCGGCCCGCAACATCGAGGACGGCGGATCGCTGACCATCATCGCCACGGCGATGGTCGAGACCGGCTCCACTGGTGACACGGTCATCTTCGAGGAGTTCAAGGGCACCGGTAACGCCGAGCTCAAGCTCGATCGCAAGATCGCCGAGCGCCGTGTGTTCCCGGCCGTCGACGTGAACCCCTCGGGCACTCGGAAGGACGAGCTGCTGCTGTCGCCCGACGAGTTCGCGGTCGTGCACAAGCTGCGTCGGGTGATGTCGGGTCTCGACCCGCACGCCGCCATCGACCTACTGATGAGCCAGCTGCGCAAGACGAAGACCAACTACGAGTTCCTGGTGCAGGTCTCCAAGACCACTCCGGGCAACATGGACCACGACTAACACGCGAGAGAGAAGGCCCGCCGCGCTATGCGGCGGGCCTCTTTCGTGTCACGCGCGCCCGAATCACACGGACGGATCCGCTCGCAGCCCCGGCATCACGTAGCGCCGGACGTGCGTCAGCACCGCGTCGGAGTCGGCGGCGTCGAGGGTGTCACCGGGTACGGTTGCCAGCGAGATGATCACGCGCGCAACCCATTCCGATGCCTCGGCGATGTTCGTGTCGACGTGGACGTCGCCGGCGTCGCGGGCCGCGATCAGGTAGCGCGTCCAGAAGTCGGCGAGATCGGGAACCAGCCCCTGGACGCCGGCGCCCGCGCACGCCGCGAACTCCTCGGGCTCTTCGAGGCGAAGCTTCATCAGCAGGGCGCCCGGATCGTCGTAGGCCGTGCGACCGTGCCGGATGCCGGCGGCCAGTTGGCGATCCAGCCCATCGACCCGCTCGAGTAGGGCGTGCGCATCCGACCAGTAGGCGTTGTTCAACCGCACGATGGCGGCGCCCAGCAGCGTCACCTTGTCGGGGAAGTGCCGGTACAGCCAGCCGCGCGACACGCCGGCGACCTCGGCGACCTCGGACACCGTCGTCGCGCGAATGCCCTTGGCGCGTAGGCACTCCTCGGCCGCGTCGATCAGTCGGTCGCGGACGCTCCTACGCACCGTCGGGGTGGTCACCGGGCGGCTCCTGGTCATTCCTCAGCGGGGGCGGGGGGAACGGATGCATTCTCCCAAGGGGCACACGGTACCGTGTGACGGACGGTGGTAGACACTTTTCGGAATCTGTTCACGATCAAGGTGGATCAATGGCGGACACGCTGCAGCAACTGCTCCGCGAGCGGGCTGACGACGACTCGGTGGGGCTGAAGTTCGGCGAGCGGACCTGGACGTGGCGCGAGCATCTCGCGGAGGCCGCCGCTCAGGCGTCCGCGCTCATCGCCGCCGCGGATCCCGACCGTCCCCTGCACGTCGGCGCGCTGCTCGGCAACACCCCCGACATGCTGCGGGCGCTCGCGTCCGCCGGACTCGGTGGGTTCGTGCTGTGCGGCATCAACACCACTCGTCGCGGCGCGGCGCTGGCCCGCGACATCACCCGCGTCGACACCCAGATCCTGCTGGTCAATCCCGAGCATCGGAGCCTGCTCGACGGACTGGATCTGGGTGACGTCAGAGTCATCGACGTGACCAGCCCGCAGTGGGCCGCCGAGGTGGCCGCCGCGCCGCCGCTGGTGCCGCACCGGGAGTCCGCGCCCGACGACGTGTTCATGATGATCTTCACCTCGGGCACCAGCGGCGAGCCCAAGGCCGTGCAGGTTCCCCACGCCGTGGTGCTCATCGCAGGGATGGCCCTGGTGGCCAAATACGACGTCGGAACCGATGACGTCGGATACCTGTCGATGCCGCTGTTCCACTCGAACGCCGTGTACGCCGGATGGGCCGTGACGCTGGTCTCGGGTGCCGCCATGGTGCCCGCGAAGTTCTCCGCGTCGCGCTTCCTTGACGACGTGCGCCGCTACGGCGTGACGTACATGAACTACGTCGGCAAGCCGTTGGCCTACATCCTCGCCACCGAGGAGCGTCCGGACGACCACGCCAACACGCTGCGCGTCGCATTCGGCAACGAGGCCAGCGACCGCGACATCGACGAGTTCGCCCGCCGCTTCGATTGCACGGTGTGGGACGGTTTCGGCTCCACCGAGAACGCGATCATCGTCATCCGGGAGGACGGCTGCCCGGCCGGCTCGCTGGGCAAGGGGTACCCCGGCGTGGCGATCTACCACCCGGACACCGTGACGGAGTGCGATGTCGCGGAGTTCGACGAGCACGGCGCGCTGAGCAACGCAGATGCCGCCGTGGGGGAGTTGGTGAACACGACCGGCAGCGGACTGTTCCGCGGCTACTACAACGATCAGGCCGCCACCGACGAGCGGATCCGGCACGGCATGTACTGGTCGGGCGATCTGGCCTATCGCGACGCCGACGGCTGGATCTACTTCGCGGGCCGCAGCGCGGACTGGCTGCGGGTGGACGGCGAGAACATGGCGACCGCCCCCATCGAGCGGGTGCTGGTGCAGTTCCCTGCGGTCAGCCGCGCGGTCGTCTACGCGGTTCCCGACGAGCTTGTCGGGGACCAGGTGATGGCCGCGATCGTGCTTCGCGACGGGGCCGAGTTCGACGCGAAGGCGTTCGAGGCGTTCCTGTCGACGCACGAGGAGATGTCACCGAAGGCGTGGCCGCGGCACGTCTGGATCACCGACGAGCTGCCGACGACGGCGACGAACAAGATCCTCGAGCGCGAGCTGGTCGCCCGCGGGCTCGACGTCGAGGGCGGCGTGCTGTGGAAGCGCGACGGGTCCCACTACGCCGTCACTGATAGGGGTCGGTGATCTCACGCAGGGACATCAGCATGTCGCGCAGTCGGCGGTAGTCCTCCGGCCCGACGTGGGCCCGCCACTCGGCTTCGACCTTCCGCACCTCGGCGGCGGCCGCGGCGCAGAGCTTCTCGCCCCGCTCGCTGAGCACGATCAACCGCGCCCTCGCATCCGAGGGATCGGGTCGGCGTTCCACGTAGCCGCTGCGTTCGAGCTCGTCGATCAGCGCGCCTGCGGTCTGTTTGGTCACCTGCGCCTGCTCGGCCAAATCGGTGATCCGGGTTCCAGCCGGGCTCAGTCGCTGCCCGATTCTGCACTGCGCGATTGTGAGGTCGTCGAACCCCGCGTCGCGTAGTGCGTCCATCACGCGGGCTTCGGCGGCCCGGTGCGCGATGAACAGCAGCGTCGCGGTGTTCGGTTGATCGTCGGCCACCCGTTGACTTTAGTACGGATCCCTGTCTATTTTAGTCAGGAAACCTGACTAGTCGTGGAGGCTCGAGTGAGTGACGACGAGATCTGGCGGCACATCGATCAGCAGCGCTCCGACCTCGCTGACTTCCTCGAGACGCTCACCGCCGACCAGTGGAGCACGCCGTCGTTGTGCGACGGCTGGACCGTCCGCGACGTCGCGGTGCACCTGACCCAGTCCGTTGCGCCGTGGCCCCGGATGGCGTTCGAAGCCGTGCGCTCGGGGTTTCGGTTCAACGCCATGGTGGCCAGGATCGCCAGGGAGGACGCCAGCACGCCCGAGGAGGTCGTCGCGACGTTGCGAGCGATGGTCGGCGGTCGCAGGCGGCCACCGGGTACGGCGCCCGCTGACCCGCTGATGGACACGCTGGTGCACGGCCAGGACATCGCCATCCCGCTCGGCGTCAGCCGAGACATTCCGCGGCAGGCCGCGGTCCTCGCCGCCGACCGGGTGTGGACGATGGGATTCCCGTTCCACGCCAGGAAGCGGTTTCCCGGTGTCGCACTCGTCGCCGACGACGCGGACTTCCGGATCGGCGCGGGCGAACCGGTGACCGGCGCCATCGGCGACATCCTGCTCGCGTTGGCCGGCAGGCAGGAGGGGTTGGCCGGCTTGTCGGGTCCCGTCCCGGCGGCCGCGTACCGCTGAGAAACGCCGGAATAGCGGCCGGTCCGTCGGCGTTTATGACTCTGACGGCTGACCTGGCATAATTGCCCGTTGACACCTCGGCTCCGGTTCACGTCCGAAGACATTTCGGGCGACCCGGCGCCACTGATCAAGAGGACCAAGAAATGAAATCGGGTATTCACCCCACCTACGTCGAGACCACCGTGGTCTGCGGCTGCGGCAACACCTTCCAGACTCGGAGCACCAAGGAGAGCGGCCACATCGTGGTCGAGGTCTGCTCCCAGTGCCACCCGTTCTACACCGGCAAGCAGAAGATCCTCGACAGCGGCGGCCGCGTTGCCCGCTTCGAGAAGCGCTACGGCAAGCGCAAGGCCGGTGCCGACACGGAGACCGCCGACAACTAGCTGCGTCAACGGCGCCTGATCTGTCGCATTCGCGTCAGGTTCGGGCGCCGTTGTCGTTCCACGGATGGTCCATCGCAACGCAAGGAGGTGCGCGTGAGCGACAACGCTCCCAGGATCGAGGCGCTGCTCGCCGAGTACACCGACCTCGAGACCCAACTCGCCGACCCCTCGTTGCATGCCGATGCGGCCGCCGCGAAGCGAGTGGGCCGACGGTTCGCCCAGGTGGCGCCGATCGTGGCGACCCACCGCAAGCTCGAGGCGGCGCGCGGCGATCTGGAGGCGGCAAGGGAACTCGCGGCCGATGACGCGTCGTTCGCCGAGGAGGTTCCCGAGCTCGAGACGCGCGTCCAGGAACTCGACACCCAGCTCACCGACCTGTTGGCCCCGCGCGACCCGCACGACGCGGACGACGTGGTGCTCGAAGTGAAATCCGGTGAGGGAGGCGAGGAGTCGGCCCTGTTCGCCGCCGACCTCGCCCGGATGTACATCCGCTACGCGGAACGCCACGGCTGGTCGGTGACCGTGCTCGACGAGACGTGGTCGGACCTCGGCGGCTACAAGGACGCCACCATCACGATCGCCAGCAAGGGCGACTCGGCCGACGGCGTCTGGTCCCGGCTGAAGTTCGAAGGCGGCGTGCACCGCGTGCAACGCGTGCCCGTCACGGAATCCCAAGGGCGCGTGCACACCTCGGCAGCCGGCGTCCTCGTCTACCCGGAACCCGAGGACGTGGCCGAGGTGCAGATCGACGAGTCCGACCTCCGCATCGACGTCTACCGGTCGTCCGGCAAGGGCGGTCAGGGCGTCAACACCACGGACTCCGCCGTCCGCATCACGCACCTGCCCACCGGGATCGTCGTCACCTGTCAGAACGAGCGTTCGCAGCTTCAGAACAAGGCGCGCGCCATGGTGGTGCTGGCGGCCCGGCTGCAGGCCCTCGCCGAAGAGCAGGCCTCGGCGGACGCGTCCGCGGACCGGGCCAGCCAGATCCGCACCGTCGACCGCAGTGAGCGCATCCGGACGTACAACTTCCCGGAGAACCGCATCGCCGACCACCGGATCAACTTCAAGGCGCACAACCTCGATCAGGTCCTCGACGGCGAGATGGACGCACTGCTCGACGCGTTGGCCGCCGCCGACAAGGAGACGAGGCTGCAGGAGGCGTGACGGCGTCCCGGCCCGGGGCGGGCGGAAACACGCTGCGCCGCGCGATCGACGACGCCGCTCGCACGCTCCGCGAGGCGGGGATCGCCAGCGCGCGTGCCGATGCCGAGAACCTCGCCGCGCACGCCGCGGGGGTCGACCGCAGTCGGCTGATCATGGTGGAACCCGACGACGGCTTCCTCGGCCGGTACCGCGTCCTCGTCGCCGCGCGCGCCGACCGCATCCCGCTGCAGCACCTGATCGGGAGCGCGGGCTTCGGCCCGGTCACGCTGAGCGTCGGCCCCGGAGTGTTCGTGCCGCGCCCGGAAACCGAGGCACTGCTGGAATGGGCTCTCGCCCAACCGCTTCCGGATCGGCCGCTCATCGTCGACCTGTGTACCGGGTCCGGCGCGCTGGCGGTGGCGCTGGCGCACGCGCGGCCCGGTGCGCGGGTGATCGCGGTCGACGACTCCGACAGCGCCCTCGACTACGCCCGGCGGAACGCCGCCGGGGCCGCCATCGACCTGGTCGCGGCCGATGTGACCGCGCCCGGTCTGCTCGCCGCCCACGACGGCGCCGTCGACCTCATCGTCGCGAACCCGCCCTACATTCCCGAGGGTGCCGAGCTGGAACCCGAAGTAGCACAACATGATCCGCACCACGCGCTGTTCGGCGGTCCGGACGGCATGGCCGTCATCGAGCCGATCGTCGCGCACGCCCAGCGGCTGCTGCGTCGGGGGAGCGGCCGTATCGGCATCGAGCACGACGACAGCACGTCGGCCGCGACGGTCGCGGTGTTCGACCGGGCGGGGATGTTCACCGACGTGACGGCGCACCGCGACTTGACGGGTCGACCGCGGTTCGTCACGGCGACGCGGGTGAGAAGGTAGGAGTCATGGCAACCGAGGTTTTCGACTGCTCCGACGCCGAGCAGCGGCGGAAGGGCATCGAGACGGCGATCAGCGCTGCCAAGAGCGGGCGGTTGGTCGTGATGCCCACCGACACCGTCTACGGCATCGGCGCCGACGCCTTCGACAGCGCGGCCGTCGCCGCGCTGCTGTCCGCCAAGGGGCGCGGCAGGGACATGCCGGTGGGGGTGCTCGTCGGCTCCTGGCACACCATCGAGGGGCTGGTCTACTCCGTTCCGCCCGCTGCCCGCGAGCTCATCCGCGCCTTCTGGCCCGGTGCCCTGAGCCTCGTCGTGCGCCAGGCGCCGTCGCTGCAGTGGGATCTGGGCGACGCCAACGGGACCGTGATGCTGCGCATGCCGCTGCATCCCGTCGCGATCGAACTGCTCCGCGAGGTCGGGCCCATGGCGGTGTCCAGTGCCAACGTCTCGGGCCGCCCGGCGGCAGTGACCGCGGCCGATGCCCGCGACCAACTCGGCGATCTCGTCAGCGTGTACCTCGAGGCGGGCACGTCGGTCAACGAGGCGGCGTCGACGATCGTCGACCTGACCGGTGCGCAGCCCCGCGTCCTGCGCGAGGGCCCGGTGACGGCCGCGCAGGTGGCCGAGGTCCTCGGCGTCGAGGCTGATTCCCTCTCGGCGGCCGACTGACCACTCAGCTTCGTCAAGTACGGTTCTTCGAGTGGTGAGTGAGGCGTTGGGCACGGTGACGCTCGCGCTGAACGACCGTGGCGCAGGCGTTCCGCTGCGGGAGTTGGCCCTCGTCGGCCTCACCGCGGCGGTCGTCACCTACCTCGCCACCGGGTGGGTGCGCGCCATCGCGACCCGGCTCGGCGCGGTGGCCTACCCGCGCGAGCGCGACGTGCACATCGAACCGATCCCGCGCATGGGCGGCCTGGCGATGTACATCGGCGTCGCCGCGGCCGTCTTGCTGGCCTCGCAACTGCCCGCTCTCACAAGGGGTTTCGTCTACTCGTCGGGCATGCCCGCCGTTGTGGTCGCCGGCGGGCTGATCATGGCGATCGGGCTCATCGACGATCGCTGGGGACTGGACGCGCTGACGAAGTTCGCTGGCCAGATCACCGCCGCAAGCGTGCTGGTCACCATGGGCGTCGCGTGGAGCGTCCTGTACATCCCGATCGGCGGCGTCGGCACGATCGTGCTGGACCAGGTCACCTCGATCCTGCTCACACTGGCGCTGACCGTGTCGATCGTGAACGCGATGAACTTCGTCGACGGCCTCGACGGTCTCGCCGCCGGCCTCGGCCTCATCACCGCGGCGGCCATCTGCATCTTCTCGATCGGACTGTTGCGCGACCACGGTGGCGACGTGCTCTTCTACCCGCCCGCGGTGATCTCGGTGGTGCTGGCGGGCGCCTGCCTGGGCTTCCTGCCGCACAACTTCCATCCCGCGCGAATCTTCATGGGTGATTCGGGATCGATGCTCATCGGCCTGATGCTCGCGGCCGCGTCCACCACGGCTGCGGGGCCCATCTCGCAGAACGCCTACGGTGCCCGCGACGTCTTCGCGCTGCTGTCGCCGTTCCTGTTGGTGGTTGCCGTGATGTTCGTGCCCGCTCTGGACATGTTGCTGGCGATCGTGCGACGCACCAGGGCCGGCCGCAGCCCGTTCAGTCCGGACAAGATGCATCTGCACCACCGACTGCTGCAGATCGGCCACTCGCATCGGCGGGTGGTGCTGCTGATCTACATGTGGGTCGGCATCGTCGCACTGGGCGCCGCGAGCACCATTTTCTTCGACCCCCGATACACCGGTGGGGTCATGCTCGCGGCCATCGTCGTCGCGGTCGTCATCACGCTGATTCCGTTGTTGAGACGCGGAGAACCCTTCACAGGTGGTGGCAGGGAACTCTAATACGACGAAAAGTAGTAGGCCCCCTTTTGGGCCGTTTACCATGTGGTACGTTACTGGCAGAACCCGAAAAACCTCGCGGGTTGCCGGCCCGGCCCATCGGTTCGCAAGACCGATTCGGCGCCGATACACGACCGACATAAGGGAGCTACCCCTTGGGTGATTCCAGCGCGCCCGTCGCCCTTCGATACAGTCGTCGGGCACGCACCGGAACATCGTTGTTCATGGGGTTCCTCTCGAGGACCCGCGGGATTGAGGTGAAGCAGTGACCACCCCAGCGCAGGATGCGCCGTTGGTGTATCCCGCCGTCGCCTTCAGGCCGGTGCGATTGCTCGTCGTGTGCCTCGCGCTCACCGCAGTCGCGGTCGCCGCCTCCTGGTACATCGGCAGCCCGCTCTTCGGCGTCTTCTTCGGCATCGGACTCGGCCTGGGTTTGCTCAACGCGATGCTCGTGAAGCGCGCGGTTGACGCGATCACCGCCGAGGACCATCCGCTGAAGAAGAAGATGGCCCTCAACTCGGCGACGCGGCTTCTCGTCATCACCGCCGTCGCACTCACCATCGCGTTCATCTTCAAGAACAACGGCGGACTCGGCGTGGTGTTCGGACTCGCGATCTTCCAGGCGCTGCTGGTGCTCAGCACCAGCCTGCCGATCCTGAAGAAGATCCGCACACAGGGTCTGGACGTCCTGGACACCGATTCGAAGGCTCGAGACGAAGGAAAGTTGAGCTGACTGCAATGACTGGGACGACCGTAACGCTCCTCGCCGCTGAGGAAGGTGGCGCCGCCATTCAAGTCGGACACCACACCATGGTGTTCGAGCTGTTCGGGATGACGTTCAACGGCGACACCATTCTCGCCACCGCCATCACGGGCGTGATCATCATCCTGCTGGCCTTCTTCCTGAAGTCGAAGGTGACCTCGACGGGTGTGCCGGGCGGTGTGCAGCTGTTCTGGGAGGCACTCACAATCCAGATGCGCGGGCAGATCGAGGCCTCCATCGGCATGAGGGTCGCACCGTTCGTGCTGCCGCTGGCCGTCGCCATCTTCGCGACGATTCTGATCTCCAACTGGCTGGCCGTCCTACCGCTGCAGTACGGAGTGGGCGACACGGCGCACGAGCTCTACAAGGCGCCGGCCTCCGACATCAACTTCGTGTTGGCGCTGGCGGCGTTCGTGTTCATCGCCTATCACGCGGCCGGCTTCTGGCGCCGCGGCCCGAGCCACCCGTGGAAGGTGCTCAAGGGCCACGTCACGCTGATGATGCCGATCAACCTCGTCGAGGAGATCGCCAAGCCGATCTCGTTGGCACTCCGACTCTTCGGCAACATCTTCGCGGGCGGCATCCTCGTCGCACTCATCGCGATGTTCCCCTGGTACATCCAGTGGGCACCCAATGCCATCTGGAAGACGTTCGACCTCTTCGTCGGCCTCATCCAGGCGTTCATCTTCTCGCTGCTGACGATCCTGTACTTCAGCCAGGCGATGGAGTTGGAAGACGACCACCACTAGCTAACCGACCTGCACGACCAGTAGGACCAAATAGTCCTGGTGGCACCGCCACCAGAAACCAAGGAGGAAAAAGGAATGGATGCAAACGCCATCATCACGGCGGGTGCGCTGATCGGCGGCGGGCTGATCATGGGCGGCGGCGCGATCGGTGCCGGCATCGGTGACGGTATCGCCGGTAACGCGCTGATCTCCGGCATCGCCCGCCAGCCCGAGGCGCAGGGCCGCCTCTTCACGCCGTTCTTCATCACCGTTGGTCTGGTGGAGGCCGCGTACTTCATCAACCTGGCATTCATGGCGCTCTTCGTGTTCGCCACGCCGGCCTACTCGGGCTAGTCAGCCGACAGCATGGGTGACCTCACCGTAGTAGTTCCTGCGACGATCCTCGCCGCAGAAGAAGGTGGCGGGCAGAGCAACTTCCTGCTACCCAACGGCACCTTCTTCGCCGTGCTGCTCATCTTCCTGATCGTGCTCGGCGTGATCGCGAAGTGGGTCGTGCCGCCGGTCAGCAAGGTGCTCGCCGAGCGCGAGGCGATGCTGGCCAAGACCGCTGCGGACAGCCGCAAGTCGGCCGAGCAGGTGGCAGCAGCCCAGGCGGATTACGACGAGGCGATGGCGGCGGCGCGCGGCGACGCGTCCGCCATCCGCGACGAGGCGCGCAACGCCGGCAGGCAGGTGATCGACGCGAAGCGCGCCGAGGCCAGTTCCGAGGTGGCCGAGACCGTGAGCCGGGCCGACGCCACGTTGTCCGAGCAGCGCACGGCGACCGAGTCGGAACTGCAGTCCTCGGTCGACGGACTGTCGACGACGTTGGCCAGCCGCATCCTCGGCGTCGACGTGAAATCAGGCGGGAGCCAGTAGATGTCGATTTTCATCGGGCAGCTGATCGGCTTCGCGGTCATCGCCTTCATCATCGTCAAGTGGGTCGTCCCGCCGGTGAAGGGGATGATGGCAAAGCAGCAGGAGGCCGTGCGGACCGCGCTCGCCGAGAGCGCTGCGGCGGCCAAGAAGCTCGAAGACGCCGACGCCATGCACGCCAAGGCGCTCGAGGATGCCAAGGCCCAGTCGGCGAAGGTCACCGAGGAGGCCAAGCACGACTCGGAGCGGATCGCCGAACAGCTCAAGGAGCAGGCCGGTGTGGACGCCGAGCGCATCAAGGCGCAAGGCGCACAACAGGTTCAGCTGATGCGTCAGCAGCTGATCCGGCAGCTCCGCAACGGACTGGGTGAGGAGTCGGTCGAGAAGGCCGCCGAACTGGTCCGTGCCCACGTGGCCGATCCCGCGGCGCAATCCGCGACGGTGGACCGCTTCCTGGCCGAACTCGACGAGATGGCGCCGTCGACGGCCGTCATCGAGACCGGGGCATCGGCCAGGCTGAGGGCGGCCAGCCGCGACGCCCTCGCGGCGCTGACCGAGAAGTTCGACGAGGTCGCAGGGCGGCTCCGGGAGCCCGGACTCAACACGTTGGCAGACGAATTGGCCGCCGTGGTCACACTGCTGGTCACCCAGCCCACCCTCAACAAGCACCTGGCGGAGCCGACCGACAACGCGTCGGCGAAGGTCCGGCTTCTCGAGCAGGTGTTGTCGGGCAAGGTCGACGACCACACTCTCGACCTGCTTCGCACCGCCGTCTCACAGCGCTGGTCGGCCGAGGCCGACCTCGTCGACGCCGTCGAGTACACCGCGCGGCTGGCGCTGCTGCGTCGCGCCGAGCTCGCCGACGAGGTCGACGAGGTCGAGGAACAGCTGTTCCGGTTCGGCCGCGCGGTCGACTCCGAGCCGCACCTCACGGTGCTGCTGAGCGACTACTCGGAGCCCGCCGAGGGCCGAATCGCGCTGCTGCACAGAGTGCTCGGTGACGGTGTCAACGAGACGGCGAAGGCCCTGCTGACGCAGACCGTGGCACTGCTGCGCGGTGAGCGTGCCGACGAGGCCGTGCTGGACCTGGCCGAGCTCGCGGTTGCGCGACGCGGCGAGGTGGTCGCTCACGTCACCGCGGCCGCAGACCTCTCGGATGCGCAGAGCGCGCGGCTCACCGAGGTGCTGACCCGGATCTACGGACATCCCGTCTCGGTGCAGCTCAACGTGGATCCCGAGCTGCTCGGCGGCCTGACGGTCGCGGTCGGCGACGAGGTCATCGACGGCTCCATCGCGTCGCGCCTCGCGGCCGCACAGACACAGCTGCCCGACTGACAACCCTTTAGACCACCCGCTAACGCAAGGCAGGAAGACGAACAACCATGGCAGAGTTGACAATCTCCGCTTCTGACATTGAGAGCGCCGTCGAGGATTACGTATCGTCGTTCTCCGCCGACACCGAGCGCGAAGAGATCGGCACCGTGATCGACGCCGGTGACGGCATCGCACACGTCGAGGGCCTGCCCTCGGTCATGACCCAGGAGCTCCTCGAGTTCCCCGGCGGCGTGCTCGGCGTGGCGCTGAACCTCGACGAGCACAGCGTCGGCGTCGTGATCCTCGGCGACTTCGAGAAGATCGAAGAGGGCCAGCAGGTCAAGCGCACCGGCGAGGTGCTCTCCGTCCCGGTCGGCGATGCCTTCCTCGGCCGCGTGGTGAACCCGCTGGGGCAGCCGATCGACGCGCAGGGCGACATCGAATCGGACACCCGTCGTGTGCTGGAACTCCAGGCCCCGTCGGTGATTCAGCGTCAGGGCGTGAGCGAGCCGCTGCAGACCGGCATCAAGGCCATCGACAGCCAGACCCCGATCGGCCGTGGCCAGCGTCAGCTGATCATCGGTGACCGCAAGACCGGCAAGACCGCGGTCTGCGTCGACACCATCCTCAATCAGCGTGAGGCGTGGGCCACCGGCGATCCTAAGCAGCAGGTGCGCTGCGTCTACGTCGCGATCGGCCAGAAGGGCACCACGATCGCCAGTGTGAAGCGCGCGCTCGAAGAGGGTGGCGCGATGGAGTACACCACCATCGTCGCCGCACCGGCATCCGACGCCGCGGGCTTCAAGTGGCTTGCGCCGTACACCGGTTCGGCCATCGGTCAGCAGTGGATGTACGACGGCAAGCACGTTCTCATCGTGTTCGACGACCTCTCCAAGCAGGCCGACGCCTACCGCGCGATCTCGCTGCTGCTGCGCCGCCCGCCGGGTCGCGAAGCCTTCCCCGGTGACGTGTTCTACTTGCACTCGCGTCTTCTCGAGCGCTGCGCGAAGCTCTCCGACGAACTCGGCGGCGGGTCGATGACGGGGCTGCCGATCATCGAGACCAAGGCCAGCGACATCTCGGCGTTCATTCCCACGAACGTCATCTCGATCACCGACGGCCAGTGCTTCCTGGAGTCCGACCTGTTCAACCAGGGCGTGCGACCGGCCATCAACGTCGGTGTGTCGGTGTCGCGCGTCGGTGGCGCCGCGCAGATCAAGGCGATGAAGGAGGTCGCGGGCAGTCTCCGCTTGGAGCTGTCGCAGTACCGCGAACTCGAGGCGTTCGCCGCCTTCGCGTCGGATCTGGACGCGGCGTCCAAGGCTCAGCTGGAGCGCGGTGCCCGCCTGGTGGAGCTGCTCAAGCAGCCGCAGTACACGCCGTACTCCGTGGAAAACCAGGTCGTCGCGATCTTCCTCGGTACCAAGGGCCACCTGGATTCGGTTCCCGTCGAGGATGTTTCGCGCTTCGAGCGGGAGGTGCTCGAGCACGTCAAGGCGTCCCACGATGACATCCTCACGGAGATCAGGGAGACCAAGAAGCTCTCCGAGGAGACCGAGCAGAAGCTCACCGACGTCATCAACGAGTTCAAGAAGGGCTTTTCGGCCACTGACGGCAGTTCCGTCGTCGTGAACGAGGCGGAGACCGAGGCGATGGACGAAGAGGACGTCGAGAAGGAATCCGTCAAGGTCCGCAAGCCGGCACCGAAGAAGTAGGTAGGCGACTACATGGCAGCCACACTGCGCGAGTTGCGCGGGCGCATCAAGTCCGCCGGGTCGATCAAGAAGATCACCAAGGCCCAGGAACTGATCGCCACGTCGCGAATCGCGAAGGCGCAGGCCCGAGTCGAAGCGGCTCGTCCCTTCTCGACCGAGATCACCAGCATGCTGACCGAACTCGCGAGCGCCAGCGCGCTGGACCACCCGCTGCTCGTCGCGCGGGAGAACCCCAAGCGCGCCGGTGTGCTGGTGGTGTCGTCGGACCGCGGGTTGTGCGGAGCGTACAACGCCAACGTGCTCCGGCAGTCCGAGGAGCTGTTCTCGCTGCTGCGCGAGGAGGGCAAGGATCCGGTGGTCTACACCGTGGGACGAAAGGCGTTGGGCTACTACAGCTTCCGCAATCGCGAGGTGACGGAGTCCTGGACCGGGTTCTCCGAGCGGCCGACGTACGAGAACGCCCGCGAGATCGCCGACACCCTGGTGAACGCGTTCATGTCGGGGGTGGACGACGAGGGCGACGATCCGGGTGCGGATGGAATCCTCGGCGTCGACGAGCTGCACATCGTGTTCACCGAGTTCAAGTCGATGCTCTCGCAGAACGCCGCGGCGCGGCGGATCGCGCCGATGGTGGTCGAGTACGTCGGGGACGACGAGCCCGAGGACGGTCCGCAGACGCTGTTCTCGTTCGAACCCGATCCCGAGACGCTGTTCGACGCTCTGCTCCCGCGCTACGTGGCGACACGTGTCTACGCGGCACTGCTCGAGGCGGCCGCATCGGAGTCCGCATCGAGGCGCCGCGCCATGAAGTCGGCCTCGGACAACGCCGACGATTTGATCAAGGACCTGACGCTGATGGCGAACCGCGAGCGTCAGGCCCAGATCACCCAGGAAATCAGCGAAATCGTCGGTGGCGCCAACGCGCTGGCCGACGCCAAATAGGCATCGTAGGAAGCGAAGAGGAAATGACTGCAACCGCCGAGAAGACAACGACGGGTCGCGTGGTTCGTATCACGGGTCCCGTGGTCGACGTGGAGTTCCCCCGTGGCTCCGTACCCGAACTGTTCAACGCCCTGCACGCCGAGATCAGCTACAAGGATCTGGCCAAAACCCTGACTCTCGAGGTTGCGCAGCACCTCGGTGACAGTCTGGTGCGCACGATCTCGATGCAGCCGACGGACGGACTGGTCCGCGGCGTCGAGGTGTCCGACACCGGCAGGTCGATCTCGGTGCCGGTCGGCGACGGGGTCAAGGGCCACGTGTTCAACGCCCTCGGCGACTGCCTCGACGAGCCCGGTTACGGCGAGGACTTCGACCACTGGTCGATCCACCGCAAGCCGCCGCCGTTCGCCGAGCTCGAGCCCCGTACCGAGATGCTCGAGACCGGCCTCAAGGTCGTCGACCTGCTCACCCCGTACGTGCGTGGCGGCAAGATCGCCCTGTTCGGTGGCGCGGGCGTCGGCAAGACGGTGCTGATCCAGGAGATGATCAACCGCATCGCCCGTAACTTCGGTGGCACCTCGGTGTTCGCCGGCGTGGGGGAGCGCACCCGTGAGGGCAACGACCTCTGGGTCGAGCTCGCGGACGCCGACGTGCTCAAGGACACCGCCTTGGTGTTCGGTCAGATGGACGAGCCGCCCGGCACCCGTATGCGCGTCGCGCTGTCAGCCCTGACCATGGCGGAGTACTTCCGCGACGAGAAGCAGCAGGACGTGCTGCTGTTCATCGACAACATCTTCCGGTTCACCCAGGCCGGTTCCGAGGTCTCGACGCTGCTCGGCCGCATGCCGTCGGCGGTGGGCTACCAGCCGACTCTTGCCGACGAGATGGGTGAGCTGCAGGAGCGCATCACCTCGACGCGTGGCCGCTCGATCACCTCGATGCAGGCCGTGTACGTGCCCGCCGACGACTACACCGACCCGGCTCCGGCCACGACGTTCGCGCACCTCGACGCGACGACGGAGCTCAGCCGTAACGTGTTCTCCAAAGGCATCTTCCCGGCCGTGGATCCGTTGGCCTCGAGCTCGACGATCCTCGACCCCGCGGTCGTCGGTGATGAGCACTACCGCGTCGCGCAGGAGGTCATCCGAATCCTGCAGCGCTACAAGGACCTCCAGGACATCATCGCGATTCTCGGTGTCGACGAGCTGTCCGAAGAGGACAAGCAGCTGGTGAACCGGGCGCGTCGCATCGAGCGCTTCCTGAGCCAGAACATGATGGCGGCCGAGCAGTTCACCGGCCAGCCGGGTTCGACGGTTCCGCTGAAGGAGACCATCGAGGCGTTCGACAAGCTCTCGAAGGGCGACTTCGACCACCTGCCCGAGCAGGCGTTCTTCCTCATCGGTGGACTCGACGATCTGGCGAAGAAGGCCGAAAGCCTCGGCGCCAAGCTGTGATCGCTTCTCTAGCTCGAAAGGTGGTGTGCCATGGCTGAACTGCACGTGGAGATCGTCGCCGTGGAGCGTGAGCTGTGGTCGGGTGACGCGACGTTCGTCTTCACCAGGACGACCGCCGGCGAGATCGGCATTCTGCCGCGGCACATCCCGTTGGTAGCCCAGCTCGTCGACGACGCGATGGTCCGCGTCGAGCGCGAGGGCGAGGACGACCTTCGCATCGCGGTCGACGGCGGCTTCCTGTCGGTCACCGAGGAGGCGGTCCGGATTCTGGTGGAGAACGCCGAGTTCGAGTCCGAGATCAATGCGGACGACGCCAAGCAGGATTCCGAGTCCGACGACGAACGCACCGCGGCATGGGGCAGGGCGCGCTTGCGCGCCCTAGGCCAACTCGACTGACCGCCGGTGAGCGCGCTCATGATGTTCATGGTCGCGCTCATCGGTGTGCTCCTGATCGTCGTCGGCGCACTGTTCTATCGCCTGTGGAAGCTGCGTCAGGTCGGTGGCACCGCCGCCATCCTGCGCGATGCGCCCGCCGTTGGCGGGCACGGCTGGCGCCACGGCGTGATTCGGTACCGCGGTGGTGAGGCGGGTTTCTACCGGCTGTCGAGCCTGCGTTGGTGGCCGGATCGGCGGCTCTCCCGGCGCGGTCTCGAGGTTGTCTCGCGGCGCGCCCCCAGGGGTGACGAGTTCGACATCATGACATCCGAGATCGTGGTGCTCGAATTGCGGGACACCCATCCCGACAGTCGCCACGGCTATGAGATCGCTCTCGACCGGGGGGCGTTGACGGCCTTCACCTCCTGGCTGGAGTCCCGGCCATCGCCGCGTACGCGGCGGCGAGGCTAGTTCCGGGGACTATCCGGGCGTCTTGCCGCCGGGCTGCCACAGCACGTCGCCGTCGGGGTTGGCAACGCGGGACAGGATGAACAGCAAGTCGGACAGCCGGTTCAAGTACTTAGCGGGTAACACGCTGATGCCGTCACCGTGCTGCTCGACGGCCCGCCATGCCGACCGTTCCGCGCGCCTCGCCACGGTGCGTGCCACGTGCAGGTACGCCGACAGCGGTGTACCGCCGGGCAGCACAAAGGAATTCAGCGCCGGGAGCGACTCGTTGAATTCGTCGCACCACGTCTCCAGGCGGTCGATGTAGTCCTGCGAGATCCGCAGCGGCGGGTACTCGGGGTTCTCGACCAGCGGAGTGGAGAGGTCGGCGCCCGCATCGAACAGGTCGTTCTGGATTCGTAGGAGGACGCTGCGAATCGGCTCACCGGGCTGACCCACGGACACCGCGACGCCGAGGGCCGCATTGGTCTCGTCGCAATCCGCGTAGGCCTCAAGGCGGGGGTCGTTCTTCGACACCCGGCTGAAGTCGCTCAAGCCGGTCGTTCCGTCATCGCCGGTACGCGTATAAATGCGGGTCAGGTGCACTGCCATGGGCGCAACCGTACTCGGTTACGACCTTCTCCCGAGCGCCTGTGGCAGTCGGAGGGTCGTTGACTGCCCTAAAATAACCCGCGTGAGCGAGCGTTTCGTGGTGACCGGCGGATCCCGGTTAGCTGGCGAAGTCGCCGTCGGGGGAGCCAAGAACAGCGTGTTGAAGCTGATGGCGGCTGCGCTTCTGGCGGAGGGCACCAGCACGATCACCAACTGCCCGGACATCCTCGACGTGCCGTTGATGGCCGAGGTGTTGCGCGGATTGGGGGCCACCGTGGAGCTCGACGGCGACACCGTGCGCATCACGTCGCCCGACGAACTCAAGTACGACGCCGATTTCGCGGCGGTGCGGCAGTTCCGGGCCTCCGTCTGCGTGCTTGGACCCCTTGTCGGCCGCTGCAAGAAGGCCAAGGTCGCGCTACCGGGCGGGGACGCCATCGGCTCTCGGCCTCTCGACATGCACCAGGCAGGTCTGCGCCAGCTCGGAGCGCGGTGCAACATCGAGCACGGCTGTGTCGTCGCCGAGGCCGACCACCTCCGGGGAGCGGAGATCCAACTCGAGTTCCCGTCGGTCGGGGCCACCGAGAACATCATGATGGCGGCGGTGCTCGCCGAAGGCGTGACGACGATTCACAACGCGGCGCGCGAGCCCGATGTGATCGACCTGTGCGAGATGCTCAACCAGATGGGCGCCCAGATCACCGGCGCGGGATCCTCGACGATGGTGATCACGGGCGTCGACGTGCTGCATCCGACGGAACATCGGGTGATCGGCGACCGTATCGTGGCGGCGACCTGGGGGATCGCCGCGGCGATGACCAGAGGCGATATCTCGGTGACCGGTGTGGATCCGCAGCACCTGCAGCTGGTGCTGCACAAGTTGCACGCTGCCGGAGCGACAGTCACGCAGAGTGACGACGGGTTCCGCATCGTCCAGTACGAGCGGCCCAAGGCAGTCGACGTCGCGACCCTGCCGTTCCCCGGCTTCCCAACGGATCTGCAGCCGATGGCGATCGGATTGGCGTGTGTCGCCGACGGAACGTCGATGATCACCGAGAACGTGTTCGAAGCGCGGTTCCGCTTCGTCGAGGAGATGATCCGGTTGGGCGCCGATGCGCGCACCGACGGACACCACGCGGTGGTGCGCGGCATCACCCAGCTCTCGAGCGCGCCGGTCTGGGCGTCGGACATCCGGGCCGGCGCGGGCCTGGTGCTCGCGGGTCTGGTCGCCGACGGCGACACCGAAGTTCACGACGTCTTCCACATCGATCGCGGCTATCCGCTGTTCGTCGAGAACCTGAAAAGCCTTGGCGCAGAGATCGAACGGGTCACGTGACCAGGCGATTTTGGGACTGCTGTGGCGTGAGGTATGGTTGTTCCTACGAGTTCGGAGCGCCTAGCTCCTTCTCATCAAGCCCTCGGCCGCGGTCGTAAGACCGGAGGACGGGGCTTGATATCTCCCCAAAGCTGGTGTACAGTAGTGGGGTTGCCTCAAAACCGGGAGATATCGGTTTGCGGGTGTGTTGTTTGAGAACTCAATAGTGTGTTTGGTGGTTTTTGTTTGTTGTTTTTTGTCGTGCTTCTTGTTTTCCCGTTTGTAGGGGTGCGACGTTGTTTTTTGCCAGTTTGATTACTGGTGTTAGGTCAGATTTTTCTGAATTGCCTTTTAGGTTTTGTTTGGAGAGTTTGATCCTGGCTCAGGACGAACGCTGGCGGCGTGCTTAACACATGCAAGTCGAACGGAAAGGCCCTTCGGGGTACTCGAGTGGCGAACGGGTGAGTAACACGTGGGTGATCTGCCCTGCACTTCGGGATAAGCCTGGGAAACTGGGTCTAATACCGGATATGATCATCGGCTTCATGGTCGGTGGTGGAAAGCTTTTGCGGTGTGGGATGGGCCCGCGGCCTATCAGCTTGTTGGTGGGGTAATGGCCTACCAAGGCGTCGACGGGTAGCCGGCCTGAGAGGGTGTCCGGCCACACTGGGACTGAGATACGGCCCAGACTCCTACGGGAGGCAGCAGTGGGGAATATTGCACAATGGGCGCAAGCCTGATGCAGCGACGCCGCGTGGGGGATGACGGCCTTCGGGTTGTAAACCTCTTTCAGCACAGACGAAGCGCAAGTGACGGTATGTGCAGAAGAAGCACCGGCCAACTACGTGCCAGCAGCCGCGGTAATACGTAGGGTGCGAGCGTTGTCCGGAATTACTGGGCGTAAAGAGCTTGTAGGTGGTTTGTCGCGTTGTTCGTGAAATCTCACGGCTTAACTGTGAGCGTGCGGGCGATACGGGCAGACTAGAGTACTGCAGGGGAGACTGGAATTCCTGGTGTAGCGGTGGAATGCGCAGATATCAGGAGGAACACCGGTGGCGAAGGCGGGTCTCTGGGCAGTAACTGACGCTGAGAAGCGAAAGCGTGGGGAGCGAACAGGATTAGATACCCTGGTAGTCCACGCCGTAAACGGTGGGTACTAGGTGTGGGTTTCCTTCCTTGGGATCCGTGCCGTAGCTAACGCATTAAGTACCCCGCCTGGGGAGTAC
>NZ_JANDBD010000010.1 GCF_024320865.1 Mycolicibacterium arenosum
GCCGGGCGCGGAAGCAGGGTTGCCCCAGATTCAATGAGAAACGTCGCGATCGAAATTCTCATCCAATCTGGGGCAATGCAGGTCAGACTAGTAAATGTGCCCCAGATTCAATGAGAACGGACAGCGGACGTGAAGGGACACGGTCGATCACGCCGCCATGCGGATCGTCACGGGCGGGCCCGGCCAGCGGACGACTGGATGACGACTCCGTGCGCATGGGACCGGATCGGTGTCACAGTCGGAGATCGACCGTATGGCGACAGTTCGGATCGGACCACGCGTCATCCGCAAGCGGCCCGCATCGCCGCAGCACCGAATTGTGCCGATAAGCCACATTATGTCAAGTTGACCAGTTCTCGGTGACGTGCACCGAAAGCTCGCCCGTGGTAGCCCTTTGGCGCTCGCCTATCGGCGCCGATCCCTTGCTTTTCAGTCGAGATCGAACGCCTGCCGTATCGCCGTTGTCAGCGATTCCTCTTGATCAGGAAGAAAGAACCCGATCTGGCGGCCCAGTGCCGCAACCGGGATCGTGAAGATGTTGTCGACGCTGACGACGGAATCTTTCTCGAGCCCGTTACGCACACCTACTGGAACTTCGGTCGACAGGCCGCGAACTGTTCCGGTGATCGGTGCCACGGTGACCCTCGTTAGGTGGGGTCGCACGAGCTCCCGAGTCAGAATCAGGACCGGCCGAGCCTTATCAAGCTGCGCGACGTGAATTGGCCTCAATCGAAATCCAGTTCGAAGGTGGAGGTATGAGCAGCGAGTTCATCGAAGTCGTCGTCCGCCGTGGTGCGCTTGGCGAGAATCTCCGCATCGCGGGCAGCGATCAGCCGGCGCCGCTCGCGTTCGAGCGCCTTGAGTACGAATGATGCGCGGCTCTCGACGTGCCGCTGTTCCACTTCCCCATCGATGAAATCGACGACTTCGTCCGGAAGCCGAACGGCGATCTGCCTGCTCATAGCGAGATGGTACCGATACGGGATGCGGAACGCTACCGCTGATTGCTGTATGTGACGCTCGCGCGACTGAACGGGTCCGCTCGCCTAACGCACGACTGGCTCTCAGCGAAGCGAGCCCCAACCAAGCTGGTCTTATGCACTTCCCTGCTGCGGGAAAGTGCGGGTACTCCTTTGCATCTCAATAGTTTTGAGAATGCAGTACTCAACGAGGCTGGCCACTAGAGGTCCAGGACGAAACGCAGTGCTTGGTGAATCGCGTGCATCTGTTCTCGACTAATCGGTCCCTGGCGAGATGACAGTCGTTCGGTGGAGACCACTCGCAGTTGATTGCAGAGCGATCAACTGACAGCGGCGCTGAGCTCGTCGATCTGTTGCGGTGTCAACTGCACTTCAGCGGCAGCCATATTCTCTTCCAGATGCGTACGGCGCGATGTGCCAGGGATGGGGAGCATCGCCGGTGAGAGGTGTAACAGCGATATGGCTGACCGTCGTCGAGGCCCGACGCAGTAGGCCCGTCTGATCCGGTGTTCGGCTAGTGACCCAAAAGCATTCAGCGAAAGTACGGTTCGACGGTGCCAGGGAGCTTGACCACCATGGGATCTCCGCGGCGATCCTCGGCGGTGGGGACTTCAACACGCACCCAACCCGCTTCCGCGTTGCAAGCGCTGCGCGGATTGATGGATAGCTGGTTCGGCGGAACGTCTGTGTTCCAATCCTCGGACATGATGGCCTTCGTTTGAATGCTGCGTCAGGTGCTCGGATTGTTCTCGGAAAATCTACGCGACCCTGTAGCCGCGGGTGGCGGGCCCCTGATTGCGATGTCGATTACCGGGAACCCCACTCACACCGGCCCCGTCAATCGACGAGTGCGCGACACTCCTACGAAGAAGAGGGCCCCCTCATGACCAATGCATCCGACCGGGAACGGTCCGGCTCCACTCCCACCGATGCCTGCGCAGAGTTGGAGGTCGATCACGCTGCGCTGGACGAGCCGCGCGGTGAGTGGCAGGCGGCACTGGAAACGGCGGCGCGGGCTGACAGCCACCTCGCCCTCGTGCTGGAGCGGCTGGAGGCCAATGCCGAACGGCGCACCGCCGACGAGGCCGCGCTGCAAGCCGCGGTCGACCAGCAGGCCGAACTCAAGCGTGCGATCAAGACGTCAGCTGAGCAGCGGGAGACGCTACGCAAGGCGCGAAGCAAGGCCCAGCGCGAGGCGCAGGAGGCGCGTAAACGAGCCCAGGCCGCAGAAGCCACGTACGACGAGGCCCTCCTCGTCGAGGTACTGGCCGCGCAGAAGAGCAAGGACCTGTCCGCGTCCGAAGACCGGCCCCTGGCAGGTCACGAGGACGCCGATGCAGCGGCAGCACCGATCGCGGAGTCCACGGCTCAGAAGACGGCCGCGGCCGTGACGGCACGCAACGCGGGCGCGTAGGCCCGCCGTTCGACGCTGTCAGCGTTTGCTGTTCGAACGCCGACCGCGCCGCCGACCGATGCGGCATCATCGAACCGACAGCGGGATCCGTACCCGCACATCCGTCGGAAGGTCCCATGAGCGAGTCGGAAGCAGAGTCCCGCGCAGACGTCGAGAATCTCGCCGACGCGCTGTTGGCTGCGGTGGAGGAGACTGCTGGTACCGACGGCGCGGCGAACACGGACGGTCCCGACCTCGTCGGCTCCGCCGCGTTCACACTCCGCCGACTGGCGATCGAGTTCGTTCGGCGCTACAACCGCCTCGAGGTCAGCACCGGACCGGAGCCGATTACCGAACAGGTTCTCTTCGTGGCCAACCACGGATTCGGCGGGATCTTCGATCTCAACGTCTTCGCGGTCGGGGCCGCCTTCGAGCAACTCGAGCTCGATCGAGACGTCACCATCCTGACCCACGAGTTGGCGTGGACGCTCGGGGTGGGTCGATTGATCGAGCCCATCGGCGCACGACCGGCGAGTCGCGAATCCGCCGCGGAGGCGTTCGACCGCGGTGACCACGTCGCCGTGTTCCCCGGTGGCGACATCGACGCCGCCAAGGCGTGGGACGAGAGGAACCGCATCAAGTTTGACGGCCGAATCGGCTTCGCCCGGTTGGCAATCGACGCGGGCGTACCGATCGTGCCGATCGTGACCGCCGGAGCGGGCGAGTCGCTGTTCGTGATCTCCAGCGGGGAGCGCCTGGCTCGTGCGATGCGTCTGGACAAACTGTTCCGGGTGAAGTCGGCACCCGTCAGCGTGTCGCTGCCATGGGGGCTCAACATCGGCGCTGTGGGCATGCTGCCGTATCTGCCGTTGCCCACCAAGTTGACCACCCGAGTTCTTCCGGCGATGCCGGCCACCGACGGCGAGGCAGTCGAGCAGTACGCCGCCCGCGTCGAAGCGGCCATGCAGAGCGCGCTCAGCGACATGACCGCTCAGAGAACGCCCCTGATCGGGTGACCCGATCCGCCGGTGGTACGGCCTCGTTCGAGTGATGCAGCGACCGCATCAGGTGGTGGTCCTCGTGCTCGACGGGGCGCTCCCGCTGGACGTCGGGATCCCGGCGGAGGTGTTTCATCCGGAGACGGGATTTCCCTACGAGGTGTCGGCTTGCGGGGTCACCGCCGGAACGGTGCCGTCCAACGGCGGTTTCGGCTACGCCGTTCCGCGCGGCCTCGATGCACTGGCCGACGCGGACACGATCGTCGTCCCCGGATACGCCCCGTCGGGTCGGCCGATCCCGGTGGCAGTGCACGATGCACTCCGCAGCGCCGCCTCCCGAGGGGTTCGCATCGCGTCGATCTGCTACGGGGCGTTCGCCCTCGCGGAGGCCGGCCTGCTCGACGGCCTGCGAGCGACGACGCACTGGGATGCGGCGGAGAAGCTCGCGGAGCGGCATCCGCAGATCACGGTCGAGCCGAACGTCCTCTTCGTCGACGAGGGATCCATCCTGACCTCGGCGGGCGCCGCCGCCGGCCTCGATCTGTGCCTGCACATCGTTCGCTGCGACCTGGGCGTGAGCGCGGCGAACGAGATCGCACGCGGACTCGTCACCGCGCCCTACCGGTCCGGGGGTCAGGCCCAGTACCTGCCGAAGGCCCACTCGGCCGCCCATGGCGACACCCTTGCCGCGACGCGCGAATGGGCCATGGCGCGGCTCGACCAGCAGCTCACGATCGCGGGACTCGCCGCGCACGCGCGGATGTCGCCTCGCACGTTCCTGCGCCGCTTCGCCGAAGAGACCGGCAGCACCCCGCTGCAGTGGATCCTTCGCGCGCGGGTCGACACCGCCCGCGAACTCCTGGAGAGCACGAGGTTGTCGATCGACCGCATCGCCGAACAGGTCGGCCTGGGAACCGGATCGAACCTGCGACTGCATTTTCGCCGGCTCCTGGATGTGTCCCCCTCGGAGTACCGCGCGACCTTCTCCGGGCGGAATTGACAACCGCCGCTACGGGATTCGAGGAGGAAGCGCAACGGTATCGCCCGCCACGTCGATCGCGACCTTGCCGCGCAGGGCGTACGACCGTCGGTTCTCCAGGAGTTCATGGGCCTCGCCCGTTCGCGCGAGCGGAAGAGTCGCGCCGATCACCGGCTGCACGAGACCGCGCTCGACCAGGGTGGTGAGCGCGTCCAGCTTGCCGCGGTTCTGTCGGGTGAAGACGAAGTGATAGGCGGCGTTCCTACCCCACGCCTCGATGAGGTTCTGCGGCTGCGCGATGTCGACGATGCTGACGACGCGTCCGGCGTCGGCCAGCGCCAGCGGGCTTCGCGTGAGCGCGTCGCCGCCGATCGTGTCGAAGACGACGTCGACCCCCTCGCCTCGCGTCATCTCGGCCACGGCGTCGACGTAGTCGGTCGAGGTGTAGTCGATCGCCGCGTCCGCTCCGAGCGAGCGCACGAACTCGTGGTCTGCTGCTTTCGCCGTGGTGAGCACCCTTGCGCCCATCGCGTTCGCGATCTGGATGGCGATCGTGCCGACACCGCCCGTGCCGCCGTGGACCAGGACCGTCTCCCCCACGGTGAGCTGAGCCCGCGTCACCAGGGCCTCCCAGACCGTTCCGCCGACGAGAGTCAGGCTCGCCGCCTCCAGGTGACTGATGTTCTCCGGCTTCCGGCCGACGAGATCGACGTCGGCGACGTGCTGCTCGGCGTAGGAGCCGGGGCCGCCGAAGATCTGGGGCGTGTAGTACACCGCATCGCCGGCGTGGAACTCGGTCACGTGCGTTCCGACCTCTTCGATCACGCCGGAGATGTCATGCCCGATGATCGCCGGGAGCGGCACCAGATCTGCGTAGTCTCCGCGACGGATCTGATAGTCGAGCGGGTTGACGGCGGTCGCATGAACGCGCACCCGTACCTGGCGGGGTCCGACCGGCGGTACGGAGACCTCGCGCAGCTCGAAAGCGTCGGCCCCTCCGAAACGGGCGAGGACGACGGCTTTCATCGAATCAGTCATATCGGTGTTCCTCATCGGGGTTCCGGGTTCGCGACGCGCCGAGACGCGGCGGCTCCCTCCCAGTGTCACGCGTACGATCCGCGAGCTCCAGTGGCAGCAATGCCAATATCCGCGAGGATAGTGACACGCCGGTCGCGCCGTGCGGAGGTCGACGGAACTGGTCAACCTCTGTCATCGCACGTGAAAAGCATTGTTGTGCAACATGATTCGCGCGATGCAACGAGCCATTCAGCGATGGGGCACCTGGGACGGTGCTAGTTCGACGCGAACGTCGTGGAATGCGGTGATCACAGCCGTCATCGCACTGAGGGCCGCCTTGCGGTCGCGATGTGACAGTGCGTCGGTGGCTGCTGACACGCGCTCGCCGAGCGGACGGTAAACCCTGGCGAACGCCTCGAATGTCGCAGGCTGCAGTTCGATTCCAGTAGCCCGCCGGTCCCCCGGTACGGACACGCGCGCCGCATAGCCGGCGTCGGCGAGTCGGTCGATCAACGCGGTCACCGCGGGCCGGGTCAAGCCGAGTTGATCTGCCAGCGCCGAGGCGCCCAGCGGGCCGTGTTCGAGCAGGTTGAGCGCCCGCAAGTCACTGCGCCCCAACCCGAGAGCGGCGCATGCGGCCTCGTCGAACTGGTCCATGGCGCGCGCAAGATCACGGCATGCGTCCAACAGTGAGACGTGCGGTTGCGAATCAGAGCCTGACATGATTCGATCATCTCATCATTAAGTGATCGAAGCGAATGGACCGGCGATGAAGTGGACCGAGAGCATCGTGGTGGCCCGCCCACGGGAGCAGGTACACGCCGCGATCGCCGACGAACACCGGCTGATGGAGTGGTCGGCGTGGCCGAAGGCCACCGGCTTCAGCTGCGCCGTGGACGGCGACGGTACATCCATCGGCTCGGCGATCGTCTTCCGCGACCGTGCTGGCACCGAGCAGGGCCGACAACTCCTCACCCGCGTCGCGACCGACCGGGTTGAATACCGACTGCGGAACAGGGGCCCCTTCGGGCGGGAGATGACTCCCGAGGTCGATTTTCGGCTCGAGGCCCTCGACGACACCCGCACCCGTGTTCACCTCGACTTCCGGGCCGCGGCCCCGCTCCCACCCGGAGCGCGACACCTTGCCGAAGCCATCCTCGGGCGAAGGGTCCGGCGCCTGCACGTCGAAGACCTCGAAGGGCTCAAGGCCCACGTGGAGACGAGCCGGCCCCGCGAGCCGGAGAAATGAGACGTGTCCGAGCGACGAGACCGTTGGAACCACAACATCCACTACTACGACATCGTGTTGGACGCCGCCACGTCGACCGCGCGGACTGCGCTCGACGTCGGCACCGGTGACGGTCTCCTGGCGGTTCGCCTCGCCGAGAAGGTCCCGGAGGTCACCGGCATCGACTCCGACGCCGACGTCATCGCTTGCGCTCGATCCAGCACGTCTGCGAACGTCACCTGGGTAACCGGCGACGTCCTGACCTGCGAACTGCCCGCGGCGCACTACGACCTCGTGGCCGCGGTCGCGACCGTACACCACCTCCCCGATCTCTCAGCCGGCTTCGAACGCCTCGCCTGCCTCACCGCCGCTGGCGGCACCCTGGTCGTAATCGGCTGCGCCCGCAGTTCTTCCGTCCATGACTACGCACTCGACATCGTCGGCGCCGTGCAGCACCAGGTGTTCTCCCGCATCCGCGGCTACTGGCAGCACACTGCCCCAGTGCAGATGCACTTTCCCCACACCTACGCCGAGGTCGAGCAGATCGCCACAGCGGTACTTCCCGGCATGAGGTGGCGCCGGCTACCGCTGTGGCGATACGCGGTCACCTGGCGGAAACCCGGCGGTCCTGGGATGAGTTGGGCGCAAACAGGATCCGCCGCTCCGGAATAAACCCTGCACCCGCGAACTTGGCTCAAGGGTCGCCCTTTCCCGACTCAGGAGCATCTCCATGACCCGTCCCGTTCGCGTCGCCGTTCAGATCCAGCCCGGCGGCACCCCCGACTACGCCACGTGGCGCGACGCCGTGCTGGCCGCCGACGACCTCGGCGTCGACGTGATCTTCGGCTATGACCACTTCCACCGCCCGGCGATGAAGGGCATCGTCGACGGCAAGCCCGTTCTGTTCGACGACCAACCCGACGTCGCCAACTTCGAGGGCTGGACCGCGCTCGCATCGTGGGGCGAGATCACCTCGCACGCCGAGATCGGGCTGCTGGTCACCGGCGTGGGCTACCGCAACGCTGACCTGCTCGCTGACATGGCACGCACCGTCGATCACATCAGCGGTGGCCGGCTCATTTTGGGGCTCGGCGCGGGATGGTACGAAAAGGACTACACCACTTACGGTTACGAGTTCGGCACCTTCGGCTCCCGCTTCGATCTGTTCGACGAGAGCCTGATCCGCATCGAGAACCGGCTCGCCGCCTTGATCCCGCCACCAGTGCGCAAGGTACCGATTCTCATCGGCGGCACGGGCCCCAAGCGCTCGCTGCCGGCCGTCGCCAGACACGCCGACATCTGGCACGCGTTTCAGGACCTCGACGCGTTCCGCAGGTCCAGCGACCGCGTCGACGAACTGGCGGCGACGTTCGGCCGCAGCGGTGCCGACATCGAACGATCGACGCTCTGGGAGAACGCCGATAGCGCCGAGGCCTTCCGCGATGCGGGCGTCACGCTGTTCCAGACCGAACTCACTGCGGACAACGGTTACGACCTGAGCTCGCTCAAGGAGGTTGTCACGTGGCGTGACAACGGGTGATTACGATGCCGGAATGAGCCCCGTCGCCGAGTACGACTTCGTCATCGTGGGCGCGGGCAGTGCGGGCTGTCTACTCGCCAATAGGCTCAGTGCGAACCCCGATCACCGTGTGCTGCTGGTCGAGGCCGGCGGCAGCGACGACTGGTTCTGGATCAAGATTCCGGTGGGCTATCTGTACACGATCGCCAACCCACGTACCGACTGGTGCTTCACGACCGAGGCCGACCCCGGTCTAGCCGGCCGCAGCATCCTCTACGCGCGGGGCCGGGTGATCGGCGGGTCATCGTCGATCAACGCCATGATCCACATGCGCGGCCAGGCCAGCGATTACGAGCTGTGGGCGCAAGCCACCGGCGACGAACGATGGCTGTGGGGTGGCCCCGACGGTGCTGGCGAAACCCTGTCGATCTACAAGGAGTTGGAACACTACTTCGGCGGAGCCGACGAGTGGCACGGCACCGATGGCGAGATTCGCGTCGAGCGGCCGCGGGTGCGGTGGAGGATCTTGGACGCCTGGCAGACCGCCGCCGCCGAGATGGGCATCGCCCCGATCGAGGAGTTCAATCGGGGAGACAACGCGGGCAGTGCGTACTTCCACGTCAACCAACGGCGTGGCCGGCGCTGGTCGATGGCCGATGCCTTCCTGCATCCCGTCGCCCACCGACCGAATCTGACCGTCTACACCCGCACTCAGGCCGTGCAGCTGCTGACGGACGACCAGGTCCACGACGATCAGCGCCGCGGTGCCTGGATCACCGCTCAGCGCCGCGCCACCGGCGTACGTCTGCTCAAAGACGGCCAGATGATCGACGTCCGGGCCCGCCGGGAGGTGATCCTGAGCGCCGGAGCGATCGGGTCGCCACAGCTCATGCAGGCGTCGGGTCTCGGCCCGGCCGGGCTGCTCACCGAGCATCAGGTGCCGGTCGTCGTCGATCTGCCGGGGGTGGGCGAGAATCTCCAGGACCACCTGCAGCTGCGAACCGTCTACCGGGTGCGGGGCGCCCGGACCGTCAACACGCTGTACCGGAACTGGATCACCCGTGCCGGCATGGGACTTCAGTACCTGCTGCTGCGATCCGGCCCCATGACCATGCCGCCGTCCACGCTGGGCGCCTTCGCCAAGAGCGATCCCGAGTTGTCCAGTCCCGATTTGGAATGGCATGTCCAGCCCTTATCGCTGGCCAAGTTCGGCGAGCCCCTGCATCGCTTCGGAGCCATCACCCCCTCGGTGTGCAATCTGCGACCCAGCTCGCGTGGCCACGTGCGGATCGCCAGCGCAGATCCGCTGAGCAACCCGAAGATCTCCTGTAACTACCTGTCGACGGACGCCGATCGTGACATCGCCGTGCGCGGCCTCCGCATGACCCGGCAGATCATGGCGGCTCCATCGCTCGCCCGGTACCGCCCGGAGGAGGTGCTTCCCGGCCCACAACTGGTGAGCGACGACGACCTGCAGAACGCAGCCCGTGAACTCGGCACCACCATCTTCCATCCGGTGGGGACCTGTGCAATGGGAGCCTTTGACGCGCAGGGTGTTCCGCGGTCAGCCGCCACGGTGCTCGACACCGATTGCCGCGTGCACCGCGTGGCCGGCCTTCGAGTGGTCGATGCGTCGGCGATGCCCGCCATCACGTCCGGGAACACCAACGCGCCGGTGATGCTGATCGCGGAGCGCGCTGCGCGGGCGATCCTGCGCTAGCCGGAACCCGTGCCCGGTGCAGTAACGTCGCGGCCATGGGCATCCCCGAGGTCGAACCGACAGCGCCGTCGCCGTTGTTCAAGGCGGGCGCCAAGGTGATGAGCACCGAGGCCGCGCGCCGATTTCTCAAGCGCTACGGCTGGCGTATCGACCGAGCCGTCATCAAACTGACGAACGGTCACGTGTCCATGTCGCTCGTCCTTCCCGAAGTGCTGCTCACCCACATTGGCGCGAAAACGGGCGCGCAGCGCAGCACACCGCTGACGTACTTCACCGACCGCGGTCGGATTATCACCGTCGCCTCCAACTATGGAGGCGAGCGCCACCCCGCCTGGTACCACAACGTCAAGGCCCATCCCCGCGTGACACTGTCGGCGCGCGGCTACTCGGGCACCTTCATCGCCGAGGTGATGAGCGGTGCCGAGCGCGACCGACTGTTCGACCTCGCCAAGAGGTTCGTTCCGAACTACGCCGACTACGAGAAGATGGCGGGCGGGCGGCGCATTCCGGTTGTCGCGTTCACCGAGGAGACGTAGAAATCGGCGACTCCCACCGTCAGGATGTCGCCTCGGCCGCGAGTCGGCCGAGCGTGTCATCCAACTGATCCTCGGTGACCAACGGGAACTTGACCTTCTCCAACAGTTTCTTGTCGGTGACCTTCGACCAGTCGTACGTGTGGCGAACCAGCGTCTCGTCGGGGCCCTGAGACTCCAACTCCCACAACCACTCCCAGCCGGGTGGCTCGGTGCCCGCCGGTGCGGTCTTCCACGCGAGCAGCTTGTCCTTCGCGTACCCGGACACGTGGTTGTCGGTCTTGTACTCGCCACCCATGTGTTCGCCCTGCATGTTCATCGTGAACACCTGACCTACTTCCTGAATCCGATCGGCGTGGTCCACGCTCCGAACGAAGCCCGAGCCGTCGAGCGCCTGGTGCCGCTCGGGATTGGACAGGACATCGAAAACCGCGTCCACGCTCGCCGGGATGGTTCGTTCGACAGTGACTTTCTGGGTTTCGCTCATGTCCTCCTGCTTGCCCGTGCAGACTCCACGCGAAACGTGGCCCTGCGTTCCGACGGGGACGTACTTCTTGGGATCGGTAGGTCGCGAGCGGGTGTGTAGTTCTGTCCATAACAGCTACCGAAGGAGAAACCCGACCATGATCTCGACGCGTCGTATGCGGCGACTCATCGCCGTCACCGCTTTGGCAGGCGCCGGAGCCCTGACGAGTGTGGTGGGCCTGCCCGCGACCGCCCAGGCCGACCCCGGCAGAGCGACGGGGCCTTTCACCTGGTGCCCTGGTCAGTATCAGGGGTTCGCAGGCTCGGGTTCCGGGCGGCCGAACTGGGACTGGAACGTGTGCCACACCTACTGGTGGATGTACGGCGAGCCCGGCGGCAACGTCGCAGACAGCGTCTGGGAGGGTGCCCTTCCGCCGGCGGAGATCCCCTTGGAGAACCTCTCTCGGCCGCCGATCAACTGTGGCCTGTTCTTCTGCCAGGATCCCGGCGGTCGGTACACGGTCGATCCGCGTCTGCCCCAGCCCTGACCGGATTAGACGGTCACCGGTCTGCACCGTCAGGCCATGATGGACGGGTGACTCGACGCACGTCCACGCTGATCGCGCTCTGCGTGTTCGCGGTGATCATCGCCGGGTGGCTGGTGACACGCACGACGGCGCCGCCGTCGTCGTCTCCCGACGCGACCACGACGAGCGCCGGCGTGCCAACCTGTCCCCTTTCGACCCTGCCGCCCGAGGTGGCCGATACCGTCGATGCGATCGCGACCAACGGACCGTTTCCGTTTCCGCGCAACGACGGTGTGGTGTTCGGCAACCGAGAAGGCCACCTACCCGCCGAGGAGCGCGGTTATTACCACGAGTACACCGTGCCGACCCCCGGTGCTTCGAACCGGTCGACGCGACGGGTGGTCACCGGCGGGTTGCCGCTGACCGATCCTGCCGAGTACTTCTACACCGGCGACCACTACGACTCCTTCTGCCTCGTCAGCGGCATCGAGGGGCAGTCGTGAAACCGAAGGTCTACCGCCTCGACGGTCGAAAGATCAAGTCGGTCAAGGACTTCTACCGCGAGATCGGCCGGTCCGTGAACGGACGCGGTGGATACTTCGGTGCGAACCTCGACGCGCTGGCCGATTGTCTGCGCGGCGGATTCGGAACGCCGGACGATCGGCCTTTCGAAGTCGATTGGGACCACAGCGAGTCGTCACAGCGACACCTGGGCGGCGCGTTTGTCGACGCGGTGGTCGAGGTCTTCGACGAGGAGGGAATCACGCTCAGGCTGAGGTGAGCTAGGACTGAGCAGGCTTGGCTCGATTGGACAAACCCGCGCCGACGAGCTTCACGATCTCGGTTCCCGCTCGGTCAGCCGCACCGCTTCGCGAGGGCGTCGGCCTGCGCCGAGCACCGTAGCGCCGACCCCCTCTTTCCCTGTCGGCGATATGCGAGTGCAGCCTGAGCCGCCGCGCCACGGCAGCGATGAGATCGCCGAGTTGGCTGAATTCCTCCGACAGAAAGGATAATTCGGCCGCATCACCGTCTCGAACGACGTGTCCGAGGCGCGCGGCCGGCATGACCCTCGGCCCCTCGACGACCGACTCGAGAGCGCGCAGGCGAGATGCCACAGTCGCTCCGCGGTTCCGTCATCCACCGGTCCATCGAGCACCGCCCTCAACAGGGACGCGGTTTCAGGCAGCGACAGGGGCGCGAGGGTGAGTCGGGTGAACTCGCCGACGCTCCAGAGGTCGTGTGTCGACGGTGCAGTCGGTTCACCGTCTCGAACGGTGAGAATCACCGCCGCCGCATCGCGTTGCACCAGCTGGTGTACGACGAACATCGACAGATCGTCGAGCAGGTGGACGTCATCGACTCCCAGAACAACCCTGCTGCCGGATCCCGTTGAACCGGGATGGCCTGAGCCAACGACGTTCCCACGGTCCACTGCGTTCGGTAGCCCCGTGACTCGGCTGCCGACAGAGCCTCACGGGCGACGCGACTCTTGCCCACGACCGACGCACCGCTGACGACGACGCCCGCGCCGGCGGCCCCGCGACGCGGTGAATCCGCTCGGTTCCGCAGCGCTTAAGTGGTTCCCACAACCGACGGCGGGATTGCGGTGGTCCGGTACTGAGGTCGTCGGTTCGTCGCGGATCGACGATGTCCTCGCAGAACCAGTCGAGCCAAACGGAGGATGGCGATGAGAATTTCCATGTGCATCGGAAGGGTCGGAGTGCTTGCGTTCGTGCTCGGGCTCGGAACTGCGGCGATCGCGCCGAACGCGGCTATCGCGGAGGCAAATGACTCTACGGCCCTGATCCTGTGCGGCAGCACGTGTCCCACCCCCGATGAGTACTGGATGGAGTCCGTCCGCGCCAAGTACCTCGCACCCACGCATCCCGGTCAGGACATGGACTACGTCGCGGTCACGACGCCCGAGGAGTACTGGCCGGTCACGGGAGTGTTCCGGCTTCTCGGGGCCGCGATCGGTGACCAGGGGATCTGGGGACCGGGTGGTGCAGGGTGGCCGGATCAACCGTGGTGGAAGCTGTCGGGGCTCTTCGACCGCACGATCGATCAGTCGATTCAGGCGGGGGTGGCTGACCTCGAGGCCGCGATGACGAGTTATGAGAACGAGCACCTGGTGATCTACGGCTACTCCCAGGGAGCGGCCATTGCGGTCATCGAGAAGCGCAGGCTCGCCGCGCAGTACCCGGTGGGAACGGTGGCACCCGACATCGACTTCGTACTCGGCGGCGACACCAACCTTCCCAACGGCGGGCTCAACGCCCGGTTCCCCGGGCTGTACATCCCGTTCCTCGATCTGACCTTCAACGGGCCCGAGCCCACCGACACCCAGTTCCAGACCGATGTCATCACTCGCCAGTACGACGGTGCCGCCGACTTCCCGCTCTATCCGCTGAACGTAATAGCCAGTCTGAACGCAGTGCTGGGTTTCCTTTTCCTGCACCCGAATCCGTTCGATTTCGCCCTTCCAGAGGACCCCCAATCGTCTCCGGCGTTTCAGGGAACCCATGGCGACACCAGCTACTACTTCATCGAGACCCGAGACCTACCGCTGTTCGCGCCGCTGCGCATGCTTGGAGTCTCGGAGCCCTTGATCGACGTCGTCGAGCCGTTCTTCCGGGCCATCGTCGAACTGGGCTACGACCGCAGTATCCCGCCCTGGGAACCGGCCCCGGCACGGCTGTTCCCGCCGGTCAACCCCGCGCCCGCTGAAGACACCGTGTCCGCCGAGGACGCCGAGCACGCCGGACCCGACGAGGAGAATGCGTCCGGTGCACCGGACCCCGATGCCGATCCGGTGCACTCGTCGAGGACTCTCGAGCCCGCGACGCACGAGGCGACCGAAACGGGTCACACGGACGGCGATGGTCCGTCCGCTGAGGCCGAGACGTCCGAACAACCGACACCGCCGTCTCGGCCGGTCGTACGGGATTCGTCGATCGCCACCCCTGCCGTCGGTGACTCCCAGTCGGCGGCGACCGTAGGAGCGTCCTCCGACACCGAGCCGCCATCCGCCGACGAATCGTCCGACGACGAATCCGGGGACACCGACTGAGCCAGTGCAGCCGACCAGGCGATATGTCCTTCGAAGCCGAGCGACTCCGCCGTGTCGCGATATCGCCGCAGCGCGTTGCGGTAAGCGGTCCCGTCGCCTCGTGCGCGCGTCACCAGAGCCGACAGTCGCAGCATCGTGATGTCCATCATCGCCGAACCGCGATCGCCCCAGGCGATCCGTAGGCGGTCGACCAACCCATCGGCCTCGGCGACGTCGCGTTCAGCGCCGCTCGTCAGCAGCGTCTCCACGAGAACACCGATGCCCCACACGCTGTAGAACGGGTACCCCTCGCGCAGTTCGGCGACGGCGCGGCGCATCGTCGCGATGGCGGGAGCCCGGTCGCCCCGTCGCGCGGCCTCCTTCGCCATCCAGACGTCGGTGACCGGGATGAGGAACCGAATGCACCTCCGCAGCCACACTTCTCGGGCCTGCGACATCAGCGCGAGTCCGTGGTCCCGGTCGGCGTCGGAGTCCTGCTGCAGCAGTCCCACGGCCCAGGTGTAGGCGGCCAGACCCAGTGCGCGATCGTTGCTGGCTCCGACCGCGGTCCGCACCGCCTCCTCAGCGGCGCGCATGACGGTGTCGTCGGCGCGCACCGCGCCGTACTGGACGCCGATGCCGTAGGTCCACGCGATGGCGCCGGAGAGGGTCTCCGGGTTGCTGAGACGTGCCATGGCTACGGCGGTGTCGAGATCCTGACGCCATCCGGGGCGACCCAGGAACCATCGCGAGGTTCCGCGCCAACCCAACGCGATCGCCAGTGGGGAGGCCACGCCGTAGTCGGCGCCCAGTCTCGGATCGTCGGCAGCCAGCTCGACGATGATCTGCGACCAGCGCAGGATCTCGCCGAACTCGAGAACGCCGAGCCAGGTGCAGAACGACACGGACGCCAACCCGATCGCGGGGGTCAGGTCACCGGTCGCCTCGATCAGCGCCATCTGCTCGGAGGACAGTCGTGCCGCCTCCCTCGCACGCCCGGCGTACATGAGGGCCGTTGCCGGGCCGCACATGCCGATCGCCAGCGACACGTTGTCTCCCGCTTCGGAGCAGAGCTGCCGTAGCTCGGCGAAGCGGGCCTGGCTCTGTTCAGCCTCACGCGCATGTATGTCGCTGGCGCACAACATGGTTCGTGGTTCGATGCGCATCGCCAGCTGGTCGGCATCCGCTGCGGGCAACGCATCGGCGATCCGGTACGCCCGCTCCCAGCTGAGCCGGGCGGCTGGAAGATCGCGATTGGTGGACCACGCGCCGGCGCGCATGTGCCAGCGATAGGCGGCGCGCAACTCGCCTGCGAACTGCAGATGTTCGGCGATCAGCGCCGCATTCTCATCAACACAAAGCCGTGCACGGTCCTGAATCGCAGCAGCCAGCCGCCGGTGCCACTCGGCGCGATCAGATCTCAGCTGCGATTCGTAGGCCACCGCGCGAATCAGCGGGTGACGAAAGGCGTACTCGGCGCTCGGGGTGATGCGCACCTGGTCGATCAGCTCGGTTCCCACGAGTTCGTCGAGCTCGACCTCGAGGCCCAACGCGCCGAGCAGGTCGACGCCGAACCGGACGCCGATCACCGATGCCGCGTTCATCGTCCGCTTCGCCGATGAGCTCAGCCTGTCGATGCGGGCCTCGATGGTCGCCTGCACGGTAGCGGGCACGGCGACATCCGCGACGTCGACCCGGCAGACGTACCGACCGGGCTCGCCAGCCAGTACTCCGCGCTGGGCCAACTCGCGCACCATCTCCTCGGCGAAGAACGGATTACCCGCCGCCTGCTCACCGAGCATCCGGCGCAGCTCGGCGATCGAGCGATCCGATCCCACGAGCTCGCCGATGAGTGTCGCGGTGTCCGAATCATCCAGTGGCTCAAGCGTGATCGTGTGGGCGTCGGGTAGTCGTGTGAACGCCCCGCGGTACTCCGGGCGTGACGTGATCAGCACGAGCGACGGGGTCCGCGGAATCACTGCGAGGAAGTCGATCAGCATCGACTCGCTCGCGGTGTCGATCCACTGAGCGTCCTCGATGATGAACAGCGCCGGATGGCTGCGGCGCAGTGACGCGGCGTTCATCATCGCAGTCAGCCGACGTCGCCGCGCGTCCGCGTCGAACTGCGGTGGTTCTTCGTCGGGGCCGGAGATGCCGAGCAGGTCGTCGAGGAGCAACAGATCGGCGGGGTCGGCGCCGCTCAGTTGCTCCCGCACTCTGCTACGAGCCTTGTTCCTGTCCAGTTCGGCGACACCGAGGCGCACCCGCAGCAGCTGCGCGACCACGCCGAAAGGGACGTCTGCCGAGTGGGACTCGCAGAATGTCCAGCAGACCTCGACCCCGCTTTCGGAGGCCCTGGCGGCCGTCTCTCTCGCCAGTCGACTCTTGCCGATGCCGGGCGAACCCACCACGTTCGCCACGCCGCCACGGCCGGCGATCGTTCGGGCGGCCAGGCCTGCGAGAACCCGCATCTCGGCGTCCCGGCCGACGAGATCGGCCTCCGTACGGCCGGCGTTCGCCCGGCGGGGGCGCACGGACCGCAGCCGCCGTGCCCGCACCGGTTCGGTGCAGCCCCGAACGTCCACCCACTCCGGTTCGTCCAGCACGACGCTGTCCTCAACGAGCAGGGCGGTCGATTCCGACAGCATCACCCCTCCCGCGGGCGCGGCCGCCTCCATTCGCTGCGCGAATCCGACGTGCCGTCCGGTCGCCGCGTACCCGAGCGATCCGGAGCCGATGTCGCCGACGATAACGGGACCGGAGTTCAGCCCCACCCGTACGCGCAGCGTCACCTCGTCGCAGTGCAGGACCTCGGCGGCCAGCAGCGCCATCTCGTCCTGGATGGCAAGAGCTGCCATACACGCGCGAATCGCATGATCCTCCAGGGCGATTGGCGCGCCGAAGATCGCCATCACTCCGTCGCCGTTGTACTCCACCGTGCCGCCGAAACGCCGCGCCACGACGGCCGACCGCTCCACGACGTCGGTCATGATGTCGCGCAGGCGCTCCATCTCCACGGTGGCCGCGATGTCCATCGACCGCACGACATCGGCGAACAACACCGTCACCTGCTTGTACTCGGCCGAACGGGTGGAAGATCCGAGCCGCGCGCCGCATTCGCCGCAGAACTTGCCGGTGGCGCTGCACTGCGCGCCGCAGTGTGCACACACCGATCGCGTCGCGGTTGACCGGTCGCTGCCACTACAGCTGGCGTCCACCCCAACAATGTTGGCATCCGACGCGCCCGCTGTCCGCCATCTGGTCGGTCCGCGGTCAGAACAACTCCGGCGTCACCGGCGCAACGTCATCGAGGAACGCGGTGACCATCGGCACCACCACGTCCGACTCCCCCGAGATGCCGATGTGCGACGTCGCGGGCAGTACTGCCAGCCGGGCGGCCGGAACGCCGTTCAGCACTCCGGTCGTCGCGGCGTCGGCGTCACCGCCACCACGGAGCGTGAACATCGCCACCGCGTGCGCCAGCGTCACGCCGTCCGCGTCGCCGACGACGACCATCGTCGGTGCCGAGATCGACCGCAGCTGTTCGTCGCTGATGCTCTGGTCGTCGCGGTTGAGCACCCGCATCTTGTCGATGTAGGTCGTGAACGCGGCCGGATCCGGGGTGTGCGCCTGAAACGCCGTCTGCACCGGTGTGCCGATGAACGGGTCGGCCGTCAACCGACCCAACGCCTCGATCACCTCCGGATACCAGCCGTCCTGGCGGAAGGTCGCCGACATCGACACCAGGTGGCCCACCAGCTCCGGATGCCGGATCGCGAGTTGCAGCGCCACCCCGCCGCCCTGCGAGTACCCCATCACATCGGCGCGCCGCACCCCCAGGGCGCGCAGGAGTGCGGCGGCGTCGTCGCCGAACTGCTCGTACGACATGGCCCGCGACGTGTCGGGGGTGCGGCCGTGCCCCTGCTGATCGAAGACGATCACGGTGCGCTGCTCCGCGAAGGCGGCGACCCAGCTCGGCATGGAGTCGGCGGCCATGAACGCGCCGGGTATCAACAGCAACGGCGACCTCAACCCGTCCAGCTCGCCGTACACCTCGTAGTAGAGGTCCAATCCGTTGATCGGCAGGTTGCCGCTTCGTGAAGGTGTCGCACTCATGTCGGTGTTGACCATGCGGGTGCAGCGAACTCATCGTCGCGGCCGCTGTAGCGTGGCGGCCGTGATGTTTCCCCGTCTGTCCTCCTCTCTTGCGATCGCCGGCTGCGCTGCGTCGCTGGTCCTGACGCTTTCCGCGTGCGGCTCCGACTCCGAGCCGCAGGCCACCGCCAGCACGCCCTCAGCCACCGAGACGCTCCCGTCGTGGCTCACGGACCCGCCCGCACCGCCCGCCGACAGCCCGTGCCCGACCGCCGTACCTGCTGCCGGCGTGGCTCCCGAGTGGACGCAGGCGGGCGCCACCGGCAGCGTCGCGGTCGCCGGTCCCACCGATACGACGGCGCCGTCGGTCACGTTCGAGGGGCCGTTCAGCGTCACCGAGACCGTCGTGCACACGCTCAAGGCCGGCACGGGACCGATCGTCGCGCCGACGGCACAGGTCCTCGTCTGCTACATGGGTGTCAACGGCCGCGACGGATCGGTGTTCGACAGCACCTACGAGCAGGGCCAGCCCATCGACTTCGGGCTGGACCGGGTCGTGCCGGGATTCCAGAAGGCCATCGCGGGTCAGACGGTCGGTTCGACCGTCGCCGTCGCCATGACCTCGGCGGACGGCTACCCAGAGGGGCAGCCCAGCGCGGGCATCAACCCCGGCGACACGCTCGTCTTCGTGATCAAGATCATCGACGCGTCGGCCTAGCCGTCACGCGTACAGCCAGCCGAGGTAGTTGACGGACGAATCCGAATACTCGAAGCCGTACGTGCCCGGAAGGTGGCCCGCGGCGAACGCCGTACGGCTGCGCGGTGCGGGCGGAGTCAGGTCCGCCGCCGATGGCCCCGAGCGGTTGATCACACCCATGTGCGCGTAATGGCCGGGAACTCGGCTAATTCGGACAGCAGCTGATCGACGTAACTCTGCTCGTCCCCGTCTCCAGGACGTGAGTGATGGTCAGCCCACCCGCGGCCACGAGATAGCTCCGGTCACCCAGCCCCGACGTTTCGATCACCGACACGTTCATCATCACGACCGTTTTCCCGGCCCGTGCAGGTGCAATCACCGGAACCGTGACGGCGGCGTACACACCCCGGCAACCACTTGCGACTCAGTTGCCCCACCGTGGGGTGTCGGGTCGGTGATGCCGGGGTCCGTGACTAATGTGGGGCGGCCCGGACATGAACCGACGACGAGGAGGCCTGTGCACGACGACGTGGTGATGTCGGCCGCCGACCTGCTCGAATCCAATCGCGACATCCAGGCCTCGCCGACGATCCGGCTGCTGTCGAGCGGCAACCTGGGCTTGTTCGGCACCCTGATGGACCGCCATCTCGCCGGCGGTGTGGTCGCCGAAACCGACCTGGTGGTCCGGCTCGAGCGCGACCTCGACGAACTCGGCCACCCCGACGGGCAGACCGGTCTGGCGCTCATCAAGTCGTGGGCCAGCCAGGGCTGGCTGCACCGGGTCGCCGACCACCGCGCCGGCGTCGAACGCAACCTCTGCTACCTGACTCAGGAGGCGCGCCGCGCGCTCGATTTCCTGCGGGGCATGCGCAGGCAGGACACCATCGCGACCGGCGGATCCATCAACGGCATCGCCGCGCGGCTGAAGCAGGTCGCGATCCGCGTCGGCAACGACCCCGCCAGGGTGCGCGCGGGCATCGAGGCCGAGATCGCGGCGCTGCGTGACGAACTCGACACGCTGGAGTCGCGCACCGACGACTACCACGCGTCCGATGCCGAGCTCACCGACGCGTACGACGAGGCCCGCGCGATCGCCCTGCAGATGGAACGGCTGATCACCGACATCGGCCAGTACGGCACCATGATCGAACAGGCCACCGCCGCGCTCGACGACCCGATCGACTCGAACGTCGAGTACCGCGATCGGCAGCGCCGGATGTACGCCGACTACCAGGCCGCGTGGGACTCGCAGGGCCGCGACTCGCACCGGGCGTTCCTGCGGATGATCAACGATCCCGACCAGCGTGCGGAGTTCGAGGCCGACGTCGCCGCGGTCGCCGGGGCGCTCCCGGCGCTCGATCCCGAGCTGCGCAAGGTGATGGCGGGCTTCTTCGAACTGGTCGGCCAGCAGATCGACGAGGTCGAGCGCATTCAGCAGCGGTGCGCGCAGCGCGTCAAGCGGTTCACCGCGTTCGGCACGCTCGAGCAGAGCCGCGGTGTCGCCCGCCAGCTCAACGACGCCATCGGGGCGGCCCGCGCGCTGCTGAAGACGTCGCTCGTCGACTCCCGCATCGATCTCGAGCTGCCGCTGGCCCGGCACGCGATCAGCTCGGTCGGCGCGCTCAGCTTCCGCATCGGCGATTTGTCCAACCCCAAACCCGCCGAGGCCGCGCACGGTGACGTCGACCTGGACAGCTTCGCCGCGCTGACCACCCAGGTCGACGCGCCTGCGATGTCGGACATGATCAACGCCGCCATCGTCGACGGTCCGCTGTCGCTGCCGGACGCCGTGTCGATGCTCGATTCGGCCTACCTCGGGCACGTGATCGTGCTGTGGTCGTGGGCGCTCAAGCAACCCGACGGCGACCGGGCGTCCGAATCCGTCACCGTCCGGTTCCAGTCGGTGGACGGCCGCGACCGCGCGATCGAGGTACCGAAACTCGTGTTCACCGAACCCATCTCGAGTCTGCAGGGAGCCGCTGCCTCATGACCGACACCGCCACGGAGAAGCCGACGTCGGCCGACTACGCGGGCTTCTCGGCGCTTCCCCAGGTCGACCAGACGGCACGCATGCCGCAGCAGCGCAGGCCGCGGTTCGACGGCGACGTCAGCGAGCTGCCCGACCGCGCCTGCTGGGCACTTCAGCAGCTCCTGACCCGCCGCTACCTCAGCGCCGAGTCCGAGCGCGATCTCTACACCTGGGTGCTGGAGTACCGCAGCCAGCTCGCCGTGCGTCTGTCCGAACTCGACCTGATGCTGCGCATCGTGGCCGGTGCCTCGGAGAACGAAGGAGTGGCGTTCGTCGAGCAGGCGCGGTACGAGTCCGCCCGCGGCGTGAAACTGCTGCGCCGCGAGCCGCTGGGAACCTACGACTCGATCCTCGCACTGCACCTGGCGCAGATGATGCGAGCCACGGGCGACCAGCACGTGCTCATCAGTCGCGACGAGATGCACGGCCTGTTCTCCGGCGTGCTCAACGACGTCGACCGTGACGCGGTCACGTTCACCGGGCGCATCGACGCCGCGATCGCGCGGCTCGCATCGCTGGAGATCCTCCGCCGCAGCCGCGACGACGAGGACAGCTACACCGTCAGTCCCGTCATCAACGCGGTGATGACGGCGTCGGTGATCACCGAGTTGCAACAGCAGTTCGAACTGCTGATGTCGGGCGGCTCCCCCGCGGTGCCGCGTGAGCAGGAGGAGGGGGATGTCGGTGACGATGACCAAGCCTGAGCCCGAGCAGTTCCATCTGTCGCGTCTGCAGGTCATCAACTGGGGAGTCTTCGACGGCTACCACACGATCTCATTCGGCGAGGGCGGCGCGTTGATAGCCGGCGCCTCGGGCAGCGGCAAATCCTCACTGCTGGACGCGATCTCGCTTGGATTCCTGCCGTTCAACCGGCGCAACTTCAACGCCTCCGGTGACAACACCGCCGCCGGTTCCAGCGCGGGTAGGCGCACCGTCGACAAGTACGTCCGCGGCGCCTGGGGGCAGCGCAGCGACGGTGGTACGAGCCGCGTCATGTACCTGCGCGGCGACGGCACCGCGTGGTCGGCCATCGCCGTCACCTACACCAGCAACACCGGGCGCACTGTCACCGGTCTGGTGCTCAAGTGGCTGTCGGGCGAATCGCGCTCGGACTCCTCGAGCCGCTTCGTGCTGGCCGACGGTGACCGCGACATCGAGGACGTCTGCAATCGTTGGGCCGCAGGCCGTTTCGACGCGAACGTGTTCAAGTCCGACGACTGGCGCTTCTCCACAAAGGTCGAGTCCCAGTACCTCGCCCAGCTGTACGCCACGATCGGCATCCGAGCGTCGGATGCCGCTCAGCAGCTGCTCGGAAAGGCGAAATCGCTCAAGAGCGTCGGCGGTCTCGAGCAGTTCGTCCGCGAGTTCATGCTCGACGAGCCGGACAGCCTGGCCCGGCTTCCGGAGGCGCTCAAGCAGATCGACCCACTGGTCGACGCCCGCGAACTGCTCGCGGTGGCACAGCGCAAGCGGAAGATCCTCGGCGACATCGAGGCCATTCAGCAGCGCTACGCGCTGGAGTCCTCGGACCTCGGCATCATCGACCTGGTGGACGCGCCGATGGTGCGGGCGTACACCGACCACGTCCGGCTGGCGCAGATCCCCGGACAGATCACCTCGCTCGATGCCACCATCGACCAACTCGGCAACGAGTACGAGGACGTCACCCGTCAGCTGAATCTGGCCAAGGCCGAGGGCGATTCGCTGAACGCGCAGATCAGCGGATCCAGTGCGAGCATCGGTCCGCTGCAGTCCCAGGTCGCCGCCGCCGAGGCCCAGGCCGAGGAGGTGTCCAGGCGGTACTCGACGTACGAGACGATGGTCTCCGCGCAGGATCTCGACGTTCCCGAGACGGCCGACGAGTTCTGGAACCTGCGCGAGGAGTTGAACACCGAGATCACCGAACTGCTCGCCAAGCTCGACCGGGGCAAGGAGTCCTCGACCGACGCGGAGTACGCACAGAAGGTGGCCCGGATGGCCCGCGACGACGCGGCCAAGGAGCTCAAGCGCGTCGAACACGTCGGGTCGGCGTTACCGGAGTCCGCGATCGCCATGCGCGACTTGATCTGTGCTGCGATCGGACTCGATGCCGGCGACCTGCCCTACGTGGCCGAGCTGATGGATCTGCGCCCCGACCAGAACCGCTGGCGGGTGGCGGTCGAGAAGGTGCTGCGCGGGGTCGGCCTGCGGCTGCTGGTCCCCGACCGGCACCACGCCGCGGTGCTGCGCTTCGTCAACGCCAACGACATCCGCGGCAGGTTGCAGCTGCACCACGTGCGGGCCAAGTTCGTCGGTGCCGAAGCGCAAGAGGCGGACCCGAACACGTTGGCGGGCAAGCTCTTCGTGGTCGATCCCACGCACGTGTGCGCTGCCGAAGCGGCCGACATCGTCGCATCGGCGGGCGATCACGTGTGCGTCGACAACCCCGACCTGTTCCCCCGCTACCGCCGGGCCGTCACGGACACGGGGTTGTACAAGGACTCCGACCGGCTCGCGATCAAGGACGATCGACGTGCCCTGCGGCAGTCCGAGTACATCTTCCAGGGTGACGTCGCCGCGAAGATCGACGCGCTGACCGTCGATCTGGCGGCAGCCGAAGAGGCCTACCAGGCGGCGCGGCGTGCGGCGGATGACATCGCGGCCCAACGGCAGCAGTGGCGCGACAGGGCGGCGGCGTGCAAGGCCCTGAATGACCAGTTCCCGCAGTGGACCCACATCGACACCGAGACCGCCGACGGCCACGCCGAGCGGCTGCGCGAGCAGTTCGAACTGCTGCTCGCCGACCATCCCGACATCGAGGCGCTCAACGCCCGCGCGGACCAGTGCTGGGAGGAGATCCAGGCGCTGATGACCCGCCGCGGTGCCATCCAGACGCGGCGCGACGACCTCGACGACCGCCGGACGCGGCTGCTGGAGTTGGAGGAGCGGCTGTCGCCGGACTTCGTGTCGGAACCGCTGACGGAACTGCTGCACCGCTACGCGGGCGACGTGCCGGTGCCGCTGGAACTGCTGCACCCCGAACCGCACCGGGAGGCGGTGTTCACCGCGATCCGGCGCGAACGCGATCAGCTGCGTGAAAGTCGCAGGCGCTCATACGACGAGCTGGCTCGCATCCTCAATACGTTCGACACGGCGTTCCCCGATGCGATCCCGAACGACAGCGACATCTTCGACGAGCGCGTGCACGACTACGTGGCTCTGTGCAGGCACATCGACGAGCGCGAGTTGCCGGAGGCCTACGAGCGGATGATGCGGCTGGTGACCGAGCAGGCACCCGACGCGATCCTCACGCTGCACCGTGTCGCCGAGCAGGAGACCCGGCGGATCAGCGAGCAGATCGACCGCGTCAACACGGGATTGGGCTCGGTCGAGTTCAATCGGGGCACCCGGCTGACGCTGCGCGCCACCCAGCGCAGCCTGACCGCCGTCGCCGAGCTCACCGACATCGTCCGGGCGATCTCGCGCCGTATCGCCGAGGTCGGCCTCGGTGACAAGCAGGCGATCCTCGACCAGTACGCCGACATCCTGAAGCTGCGCAATCGGCTCGCGTCCACTGCGCCCGAGGACAAGGCCTGGACCCGCGACGCACTCGACGTCCGGAATCGGTTCACGTTCGACTGCGCCGAGTGGGACGTCAGCTCGGACGAGTTGATCCGCACGCACAGCAACGCCGGTGACAACTCGGGTGGCGAGCAGGAGAAGCTGATGGCGTTCTGCCTCGCGGGAGCGCTGAGCTTCAACCTCGCCAGCCCCGACAGCGACGACAACCGGCCGGTGTTCGCGCAGCTGATGCTCGACGAGGCGTTCTCGAAGTCCGATCCGCAGTTCGCTCAGCAGGCGCTGCAGGCGTTCCGCAAGTTCGGCTTCCAGTTGGTGATCGTGGCGACCGTGCAGAACGCGACGACGATCCAGCCGTACGTCGACAGCGTCGTCATGGTGTCGAAGAAGGAGGCCACCGGGCGCAATGCCCGCCCGGTCGCCACCGTCGCGACCAAGACGATCTCCGACTTCACCGCGCTGCGTCAGGTGCTCCGCACGGCCGGTTCCGAGGAGAAGGTGCCCGCCGGGGTCTGAGGGCTACCCCGCGGGCTCAGCCAGGTCCGCCTGCCAGCGGTCGCGACGTTGTTCGTCCGTCTGCTCCCACCACGGTGGGCTGCCGCGCTCCCCCAGTGCGACCTTCGCCGCCTGCACGCCCCGGCGCGCTGCGGCCTCGCCTTCGGTTCCCTTGGTGGCACGCACTTCTCGCCGCCAGGACATAAGGATGCGGACCAGTTCGGCGCGCCGCTCCTCGGGGATCGCCGGGTCCGTCGCACGCCACCGCCGGCCGTCGATCACCACGTGGTGACCGTCGTCGGACAGCGGCGGTTGAGCCACTAGCCGCCGTTGGTGTTGACGTTCGACGTCAGCGGCATGAACGCGCCGTTGATCCACACTCCCCAGCGGCCACCCCACATCGATGTCCACACGACCGGCTTGTTGTTCCAGACCTCGGCGGGCTTGCGCGGAGCGTTCGGGGCAGGCGGTTCGCCGACGAGCTCGATCGGTGCGGGGGCGGGATCACCCTGCACCTCGGCGGGTCCGGGCGGTGGCAACGGCGCAGGCTCGGCGTTGGCCACTCCGGCGCCGATGGCGCCGGCGACCAGCGCGACCGCGACGGCGGACAGGGCGGACTTGATCAAGGTCATGTTCACGGCTCCCGCGCTCAAGGCATTCGCCCACTTATTTAGCAGACGTAATCACCTTATACTCCCCCGTATCAGAAGGGCGGGGGTTCGTCGTCGTGCAGGTTCTTGGCGCGTTCGGCGTTGATGCGTTGGGCCTTGGCTTGGGCGCGGGTGCGTTTTCGGCGGGGCATCATCATGGAGCGGTACGGGCTGGGCGGTGGTGGCCGGGTGGGCTGGGGTGCGGGGGTGGTGACGTCGGCGTCGGGGAACAGCAGCGTGATGCCGGGCTTGGTGGTGTAGGTGTGCCCGGTGGGCGCGGTGGTGATGACCGTCCCGTCGGGAAGTTGGACCTCCGACCACCCGGCGTGGAACGTCTTGATCAGGTGATGCTTTCGGCAATCGCACTTGAGGCCACCGGCATGCGTCGGCCCGGCCGGATACGGCACTGTGTGGTCGATGTCGGTGAATTCGGCGAGCCGGTCACAGCCCGGTGCCCGGCAGGTGAGGTCGCGCAGGCGGACGAAGTGATCGGTGGCCGCCGAGGGACGGTAGCCGGTGTCGGGGTCGGCTGTCGGGATTCGGATCGCTCGGGCTCTGCTGCCGCGGGCGATGAGGTCGGCCAGCAGGGGCGGGGGGACGACGCCGTGGCCGGGGATGATCGCCAGGGGCCGTGACTCGGGCCCGGGGTCGGGGACGGGTGGTTCCTCGACGTGGTCGTCGGTGCGGGTGTCGGCGTCGTGCTGGGCGTCCTCCTCGACCTCGTCGATGATCTCGTCGAGTTCGCCTTCCACGGTGCGGGGGCCGTGCAGATCGGACTCGGCCGCGCCACTGGTGGCGAGGGCGGTGTCGAGGGTGGCCCGGTCGGTGATGACGTGGATGCTCACACTGCTCGCCGCGGCGTCGGTGACGGTGGCGGCGGCGCAGTCCGGGTTGCCGCATCGACACGCCAGGACGGTGGATCCGGCCATCAGCGCGGCGTGCGCGTCACCACGGCGCTGTTTGAGGGTGCGGGGGTCGTCGGGGCACACGCTGCGCGCCATCCGCCGGATCTGGGTGACGGCGATCGCGGCGTCGGGGCCGGCCATCCGACCCCAGTAGGCCACGGTGCCCGAGCCGTCGTGGCGGCCGACGACGAAGTCGCGGTCCCGGACCTGCTCGCGGACCCGGTGCACCGCGGCGGGATCGATGCGGGCGATCTCGGCGTCGACGAGTTGCTCGAACTTCCACTCCGAGACCGGACCCCACCTGACGATGCGATCGGCCAGCACCCGATCCAACTGCGCCATCACGTCCGGATCGACGACGAGGTCGGTGCGCTTCGCGAGGATCCAGACCCGCCGCCCGGTGACCACGCCCTGCAGGAACAGGGCGTTCACGCGCGGGAACGTGTCGCGCAACATGGTCGCGATCTCGATCTCGCCGAGCGCGCGGCCGTGACCGATGTTCAACGCGGCCGAGATCTCCGCGGCCGCCCCGTCGACGGCATCGGCGGCGGCGTCCTCGAGCTCCACGCCGTCGCGCAGCCGGCGCCGCGCCAACTCCGCGATCGCCGCGTACCTCTCCGCATCCGCAGCCGCCGACGCCCGAGCACGCGCGGTGATCGTGTCGATCAACTCCCGCGCACTCTTCGACTCGAACATGTGTTCGATTCTACGCGACGAGTCGGACAGATCGTTACGGGCACGGAGTCGGGATGAACAACGACCAGCACCACCCCGGCGGCAGCGGCGGCGTGAGGTTCGGCGGCGGTGGCGGCGGGGCCGGCGGGGTGTCCCCCTCGAAGATGTTGTCGGCGACGTTGCCCTGCCCGTGGTACACGTACCAGTACGTGTGGCAGACGTTCTCGTCCCAGACCACCGGGTTGATCCGCAGGTTGCCGGTCTGTACCGGTGGATCGCCGGGGCACCAGCGGCACGGCCCCTCGGGACTGTCCTCCGGACAGCCGGGCCAGGACCCCTGCGGGAACGGCGTGGCGGGCATGGCCTGCGCGGCGCCGCCGGCCATGCCGAAGCCGGTCGCGGCGACGCTGAGCGTCATCAGTGCTCCGGCGGCGAGGCGCCCGAGTCTCTGCTTCGTAGTCATGCCCGGAAGTACACGCGCGTGCGAGGGCTACCGATCACGAGTTCGCGCCAGCCAGCCGATCCGTCCCGACGCCGCCAGCAGCAGGTCGATCGCCCGGCCTCGCACCTCGGCGCCGGCGCCGAACTCGAACGCGCAGTCCGTCGCGACGAGCCGCAGACCCGCGACGAGGTCGCGGCCACCGCCCATTGCGGTGGACGCCCTGGCCTGGTAGGCGAGCGCCGCCGCGACGGCGTCGACCGGATAGTCGGCGTCGATACCCAGCGGCCTGCGGATGTCCTCGCCGTGGACGAACGCCTCCACCAGTCGCGTAGGGCGCGGCGCCGGCGGGGTCAGCGTGAGCGGCACGGCCGCACGCAGCGCGGCCAGCGTCGCGCCGGGAGTGGCCCCTCGCTCCCTGGCGATTCCGCGCTCGTTGTCGCCGTCGAAGTCGAATCCCGCCGCGATCATCCGCCGCGCGAAGCCGAGCCGCGACGTCTTCGCGGTGTCGACGAGATGGGCCACCACGTCGTGGACCGACCACCCACGGCACAGCGACGGCGTCGACCACGCGTCGTCGGGCACATCGCGGAGGTCCTCGACGAGTGCTGCCCGCTCGGCGTGCACCACCGACCACACCCGGCTCTTCTTCAGCGTCATGTCAGGTAGACCGGCCACGAGCGGGGCACTCATCGCCGTAGACTCGGTCTCCTCACTTTCCAGCTCAACGAGGAGCGCGCCACTATGGCCGTCGAAGCCGATCCCACCGCCGAAACACCGTTCGAGCAAGCCGTCGCGGCCGTCCAGAAGTATTTCGACAGCCCCCGATTCGAGGGCATCACGCGGCTTTACAGCGCGCGGCAGGTCGTCGAACAACGCGGCACCATCGCGTCCGACTACTCGATCGCGCGGCAGGCTGCGGAGGCCTTCTACCCGCATCTGCGCGACTTGTTCGCTCAGAAGAAGAGCATCACCACGTTCGGTCCGTACTCCCCCGGTCAGGCCGTCGTCATGAAGCGCATGGGCATCGAGGGGATCTACCTCGGCGGGTGGGCGACCTCGGCCAAGGGGTCGATCAGCGAGGATCCCGGACCGGACCTCGCGAGCTACCCGCTGAGCCAGGTGCCCGACGAGGCCGCCGGCCTGGTGCGCGCCCTGCTGACCGCGGACCGCAACCAGCAGTACCTGCGCCTGCAGATGACCGATGAGCAGAGGGCAGCCACCCCAGCCGTCGACTACCGGCCGTTCATCATCGCCGACGCTGACACCGGTCATGGCGGTGATCCCCACGTGCGCAACCTGATTCGGCGTTTCGTCGAGTCCGGCGTTCCCGGCTACCACATCGAGGACCAGCGGCCGGGCACGAAGAAGTGCGGTCATCAGGGCGGAAAGGTGCTGGTGCCGTCCGACGAACAGCTCAAGCGGCTCAACACCGCTCGCTTCCAACTCGACATCATGGGCGTGCCCGGCATCATCGTCGCGCGCACCGACGCCGAGGCCGCCAACCTGATCGACAGCCGTGCCGACGAGCGCGACCAGCCGTTCATCCTCGGCGCGACCAACCTGAAGATCCCGTCGTACAAGTCGTGCTTCCTCGCGGTGATGCGGCGCTTCTACGAGCGCGGTGCCACCGACCTCAACGGCCACCTGCTCTACGCGCTACCCGAGGGCGAGTACGCCAACGCCGACGCGTGGCTGCAGCGGCAGGGCCTGCACACCGTCATCGACGAGGCCGCGGCGAGCTGGCTGGACGGCCGGGTCGCATCGGTGGACGCGGTCTACGACGACGTCGAGTCCAAGTTCATCGACGCGTGGCAGCTCGACTCGGGGCTGCAGACGTACGGCGAGGCCGTTGCGGAGCTGCTGGAATTCCGTGTCCGCGAGGGTGAATCGCCCGCCATGAAGCCCGACGAGTGGCGCACCTTCGCCGCGACCGCGCCGTTGTACACGGCACGGGAGAAGGCGCGAGAACTCGGTGCCGACGCGGCGTGGGACGCCGAGCGCGCTAAGACCCCGGAGGGCTACTACCAGGTGCGCGGCGGCATTCCGTACGCGATCGCGAAATCGCTTGCGGCAGCACCGTTCGCGGACATCCTGTGGATGGAGACCAAGACCGCGGACCTCGCGGACGCCCGTGAGTTCGCCGAGGCGATCCACGCGGTGTACCCAGACCAGATGCTGGCGTACAACCTGTCACCGTCCTTCAACTGGGACACGACCGGGATGACCGACGACGAGATGCGGGCGTTCCCCGAGGAGATCGGCAAGCTCGGGTTCGTCTTCAACTTCATCACCTACGGCGGCCACCAGGTCGACGGTGTCGCGTGTGAGGAGTTCGCGACGTCGCTGCGTCAGGAGGGCATGCTGGCGCTCGCTCGCCTGCAGCGCAAGATGCGCCTCGTCGAATCGCCTTATCGCACACCGCAAACGCTGGTCGGCGGGCCCCGCAGCGATGCCGCGCTGGCGGCCTCGTCGGGCCGGACCGCGACGACGAAGTCGATGGGCAAGGGCTCGACGCAGCACCAGCACCTCGTCCAGACCGAGGTGCCGAAGAAGCTGCTCGAGGAGTGGCTGGCACTGTGGGGCGAGCACTACGAGATCGGCGAGAACCTGCACGTGCAACTGCGCCCGCGGCGGGCCGGTTCCGATGTTCTCGACCTGCAGATCCTCGGCGACGGTGAGGATCCGCTGGCCAATGTCGTCGTCGACCCCATCAAGGACCGGCACGGCCGCAACATCCTCACGGTCCGCGACCAGAACACGTTCTCGGAGAAACTCCGTAAGAAGCGCCTGATGGACGTCATCCACCTCTGGCTGATCCACCGCTTCAAGCCGGAGATCGTGTACTACGTGACGCCGACCGAGGACAACATCTACCAAACCGAGAAGATGAAGAAGCACGGCATCTTCAGCAACGTGTACCAGGAGGTCGGCGAGATCATCGTCGCCGATGTGAACCAGGCCCGCATCGACGAGTTGCTCGCCCCCGACCACGAGGCGCTGATGAAGCTGATCCGCAAGGAGGACTAGCTCGACTCGCGTTCCTCCGCCGACGTCGCCGTACCCATCAACTCGTCATGCTGATCGGCCATCCGCGAGACGATGGCGTCGACCACCGCCGCGACCTCGGGCCTGCGCAACGTCTCCGATCGCGTCACCAGCCAGTACGTCAGCCCGACCGCGACGGAATCCGGCAGCACGCGGACCAGATCGGCGTGCCGGTCCGCCATGAAACACGGCAGTAGGCCAAGACCCGATGCGGCCCTGGTGGCCTCGACGTGGACGAAGACGTTGGTCGACGTGACGGACTCCCGCATGACCGGGCCGAAAGATCGTGCGAGATCGAGGTCGTCGACCTGGAGCATCGAGTCGATGAAGTACACCAGCGGGTGCTGCGACAGTTCGCCGATGTGCGCTGGTGTGCCGAACTCGGCGAGGTAGCCGACCGACCCGTACAAGCCGAGTCGATACTCGCCCAGCGGAATCGCCCTGGCGCGGTGCACCTGCGGCTCCCCCACCACGATCTCGATGTCGAGGCCGGACCGCTGCTGAGTGGCTCGCCGCGTCATCGTGACGATCTCGACGGCGACCCGCGGGTGTCGGCGCTGCACCGACGCGGCCGCCGGCGCGGCGATGTACGCGCTGAACCCGTCGGTGGCCGACATCCGGACGACGCCGGCGAGTTCGCGTCGGCCACCGGGTGCGGACAGCGAGCCGATCGCCGTTTCGACGGCCTCGGCGGCGGCCAGGGCGTCGCGCCCGAGATCCGTCAACTCCCAGCCGCCCGAGACCCGAGCCAGCAGTCGCCCGCCAACGGCCCGCTCAAGTGCGGCGATGCGACGCGAGATCGTCGTGTGGTTGATGCCCAGTTCGTCGGCCGCGGTGACGAAGCGGCCCGATCGCCCGACCGCCAGCAGGACTAAGAGGTCATCTGCACTAAGACGTCGCATGCCACCGGTCACATCTGCATTTTCGCAGACGTGTGGTGCAGGTTTGGCCATTGTTCGTGCCGGGAACCTGCAGCAATACTCAGGTTCGACTGTGTTCCCCATCACAACGAGGAGAAGCCCATGAGAGCCCCCATCCCCACCGGGCTCAAGCGGGTGGTGGCCGCCTCGATGGCGGGCACCGTCGTCGAGTGGTACGAGTTCTTCCTCTACGGCACCGCGGCGACAATCGTCTTCAACAAGATCTTCTTCTCGGAGACGACGAGTGAGTTGAACGCGATCTTCCTCGCGTTCGCCACCTACGCCGTCGGCTTCGTCGCGCGACCCGTCGGCGGTGTCGTGTTCGGGCACTACGGCGACAAGTTCGGCCGCAAGAAGCTGCTGCAGTTCAGCCTTCTCCTCGTCGGCGTCGCGACGTTCCTGATGGGTTGCCTTCCGACGTTCGGCCAGATCGGGTACTGGGCGCCGGGGCTCCTGGTGACCCTGCGCTTCATCCAGGGGTTCGCGGTCGGCGGCGAATGGGGTGGCGCGGTGCTGCTGGTCGCCGAGCACAGCCCGAACAGGCAACGGGGATTCTGGGCCAGTTGGCCGCAGGCGGGCGTGCCCGCGGGCAACATGCTCGCCACCATCGTGCTGCTGGTGCTCACCGGAACGCTATCCGACGCGGCCTTCCTCTCCTGGGGCTGGCGGGTCGCGTTCTGGCTCTCCGCGGTCGTCGTGCTCATCGGCTACTACATCCGCACCAAGGTCACCGACGCGCCGATCTTCGTCGAGGCGCAGCAGGAAGCCGAGCGGATCAAGGCCACGTCGATGTCCGTCGTCGAGGTGCTCAAGCGCTACCCGCGCGGCGTCTTCACCGCCATGGGACTGCGCTTCGGCGAGAACATCATGTACTACCTCGTCGTCACCTTCTCGATCACGTACTTGAAGACGCAGGTCGGTGCCGACACGAACTCCATCCTGCGATACCTGCTCGTCGCACACCTGGTGCACTTCGCGATAGTCCCCGTCGTCGGGCACCTCGCCGACCGGTTCGGGCGCCGGCCCGTCTACCTGATCGGGGCGATTCTCGGAGCGACGTGGGGCTTCTTCGCCTTCCCGATGATGAACAGCGGCAACTACCTGGTGATCACCGCAGCCGTCACGCTCGGCCTGGTGATCCACGCGTTCATGTACGCGCCGCAGCCGGCGATCATGGCCGAGATGTTCCCGACCAGGATGCGCTATTCCGGTGTGTCCCTTGGCTATCAGGTCACCTCGATCGTGGCCGGATCGCTGGCACCACTCATCGCGGTGAAGCTGCTCGACATCTACGACTCGGCGGTGCCGGTGGCCATCTACCTCGCGATCGCGTGTGTCGTGACGCTCGTGGCGGTGCTGTACACCCGCGAGACCAACGGCATCGACCTCAGGTCTCTCGACGCCGCTGACGCCGAAGACGTCGCGATCGCCGCACGCGCATGACCGACCTGAACGGGCGCACCGCCCTGGTGACCGGCGGCGGAAGCGGTATCGGGGCGGCCTGTGCGCGCGAACTGGCGAGCCGCGGTGCGCATGTCACGGTGGTCGACGTCGACGACGCGGCGGCCAAGTCGTTGGCCGACGAGATCGGCGGAACCCCTTGGGTGCTCGACCTTCTCGACGTCGAAGCCCTCGAGAGTCTGGAGTTGTGCACTGACATCCTGGTGAACAACGCCGGGGTGCAGCACGTCGCGGCCATCGAGGACTTCCCGCCCGCGAAGTTCCGGGACATGCTCGCCCTGATGGTCGAGGCGCCCTTCCTGCTCATCCGCGCAGCGCTACCGCACATGTGCGGCAACGGGTTCGGCCGCGTCGTCAACGTGTCGTCGGTGCACGGCCTGCGAGCATCCGAGTTCAAGGTCGCTTACGTGACCGCGAAGCACGGACTCGAGGGGCTGTCGAAGGTGACCGCACTCGAGGGTGGCCGGCACGGTGTGACGAGCAACTGCGTCAACCCCGGTTACGTGCGCACCCCGTTGGTCGCCAAGCAGATCGCCGATCAGGCGCGCGCGCACGGGATCCCCGAGGACGACGTGGTGTCGGAGGTGTTGCTCACCGAGTCCGCCGTCAAGCGTCTCGTCGAACCGGAGGAGGTCGCGTCACTCGTCGGCTGGCTGGCGTCGCCCGCGGCCGGGATGGTGACCGGTGCGTCCTACACGATGGACGGCGGCTGGAGCGCCCGCTAGCCGTTCAGCTCCCGTTAAGCGTCGATCTCACCGAGAGCTTCGCCGCAGGATAGGGTGTCCACAGTCGGGAGTGACGATAAGGAGTGTGGCGGTGGCCCTCAAGCGCGGAATGGTTCTCTTGGGATGCGCGGCAGCCGTGGCGTTCGGATCGGTGCTCAGCGCCTCCCCCGCAGCCGCCAAGGAATGCCCCTGGGGTACGTCCCCGACCCGCTGGGAGGGTGTCTGCTCACCCGGCGGCAGCGGCGGTACGGCCGGCGGGGGCGCCCCCATCGCGCCCGCCCCGGCGGCAGGTGGCGCCAGGATCGTGAACACGCCCGGCTCGCTCAGCACCGTCAACGGCATCCCGTGCACCGAGGAGCACTACGGCACGTGTCTCGCGATGATCCAGAACAACTAGCAGCGCCGTCGAACCCGCTGCTGCCCCGCGACTAGCCGAACACGCCGGACGTGTACTGCGCCTGACAGGCTCGGCGCGCCAGCTTGCCGCTGGTGGTTCGCGCCAGCGCGCCGGCGGGCACCAGTCGCACGTCCGCGGCGACGACGTCGTGCTCGATCGACACCGCGGCGCGGATGGCATCGATCGCGGGCGCGGGATCGCTGCGCGCCGTGCCCGTCGCGCGCTCGGCGACGATCACCACGCCGTCGGCGGTACCGAACGCCGCGACGTAGCCGCGCCGCACCAGGGGCGAGGCGTCGGCGGCGGTGTGCTCGATGTCCTGTGGGTAGTGGTGTCGACCCGCTGTCGTGATGAGGTCGGCCATGCGTCCGGTCACGTACAGCTCACCGTTGAGGTAGAACCCCAGATCGCTTGATCGCAGCCACGGTTCGGTCCGGCCCGCCAGCGTTGCGCCGAACGTCGCCCGAGTCTCGTCCGGCCGGTTCCAGTAGCCACGCCCGACGTTGTCGCCGTGCAGCCAGATCTCCCCCACCCGTCCGTCGGGCAGTTCGGCGCCGCTCTCGGGGTCCACGATCACGCACGACAGGCTGCGAGCGGGCCGCCCGCAGGACACGTGCGCCACGGCGCCGGGGTGGTCGGCGGGCACCGGCACGACGGTGCCCGCGTTCAGCGCCTCCCGATCGACGAACACCGCCGCGGGTCGCGCGTCGGGTGCGATGGTCGCGACGAACAGGGTGGCCTCGGCGATGCCGTACGACGGCTTCATGGCAGTCGGCGACAAGCCATATGGCGCAAAGGCTTCGGTGAAGGTGTCGATCGCGGCCATGCTCACGGGCTCGGAGCCGATGATCAGTACCACGTTCCCGAGATCGACGTCGTCGCCCGCGGCGGGCAGACCTCTCGCCGCGGCCCACTCATACGCGAAGTTCGGTGCGGCGGAGACGACCTTGCCCACTCTGCCCTCCGCCGACATCGCGGTGATCCACCGCTGCGGCCGCCGCACGAACGCCGTGGGCGACATCAGCGTGGAGTGCCCGCCGTACACCGCGGGGAACCCGATCATCGACAAGCCCATGTCGTGGTACAGCGGCAGCCAACTGACCCCGCAGGTGTTCCGGTCCAGCAGATCGATGGACAGGATCATCTGAATCAGGTTCGTGCCGACCGCCCGGTGCGTCACCTCGATGCCGATCGGCGGCCGGGTGGCGCCGGAGGTGTACTGCAGGTGCGACACGTCGGCGAGATCGATGTCGACCTCGGAGAACCGTTCGGAGGCCGCATCGGGAATCCGGTCGATGTCGAGCACCGCCGGCGCCGGGTCGAGTGCGACGTCTGCGAGGAACTCGCGGACCCGGCCGGCGGCCGACGACGTGGTGAGGATCACCGACGGGCGGGCGTCGTGCAGCGCGGTGTCGAGGCGTTCGGCGTGCCCCGGCAGCTCGGGTGCGAACAGGGGCACGGCGATGAGCCCCGCTTTCACGGTGGCGAAGAAGCCCGTGACGTAGTCCAGGCCCTGCGGCGCGAGTACCGCGACGCGCTCGCCGCGGGCGGCGATGCGTTGCAGCTCGGCGCCGATGGCGCGCATTCGGGTGCCGAGTTGCCGCCACGTCAGCTCGAGGGCCTCACCCTGCTCGGAGCGGGTGAAGTCGAGGTAGCGGTACGCGACCGAATCGCCGAGGTGCACGACGTTGCGATCGATGAGCGACGTCAGCGTTGCACCCGGAGGCAGCGCGATATCGCCCTCCGCGTCGAGGCAGTCCTCGATCCGCAGCAGGCCGGCGGGCACCGAGTCCCCGTTCGCCGAGTCGTTCTGTGGTGAAACGAGTTTCACGTCTGCAGTCTATCCGCGTGTCGACACCGCACGGCCGTCCGCGATGATCGCTGGGTGACTGCACTCCCGCTGACCGTCCCGGCTCTGCTCGCGCGCGCCGCGCTCGACTTCGGCGAGCACACCTACCTGGTCACACCGACCGATCGGCTGACCTATGGCGACGCCGAACGACGATCGGCGGACCTCGCGCGCCAGCTGCTGTACGAGGGCGTCGGCAAGGGGTCTCGCGTCGGCCTGTTCTTCCCGAACAGCGCCGACTGGGTGGTGTGGTGGCTGGCACTGTCGCGGATCGGCGCGCTCGTCATCCCGCTGAGCACGATGTACACCCCCGCGGAACTGCGAAAGGTGCTGCGGCTGGCCGATGTCGGACTACTCGTCGGCCCGCCGACGGTGCTCTCGAACGACGTCGCCGAGCGATTCGAAGCCGCGTTCGGCGACCTGGCCGGTCAGCAGGCGGGGCGGTTGACGCTGCCCGAGGCGCCGTACCTGCGCCGCATCGTGCTGACCGGTGCGACCGACCGGAGTTGGGCGAGCGCGCTCGACCACACCGCCGCCGTGCCCGAGACGATCCTCGCGGCCGCCGAGGCGGAGGTGTCACCGGCCGACCTCGCCGTCGTGGTGCACACCTCGGGATCGACCGCCGACCCGAAGGGCGTCGTGCACACCCACGGCACGCTGGTGCGGCAGACCTCCACGTGGCCGGCGGCGGTGCGCGTGGTGACGAGCACCGCCGGGGAGATCCGGGTGCTGTGCGCGATGCCGTTCTTCTGGGTGGGCGGGTTGCTAGCCGCCACGGGTGCGCTGCACGAGCCGACGACGGTGCTGGTGCTGCCGAAACTCGACCCGGGCACCGCCCTCGACATGGTCGAGCGCGAGCGTGCCACCGGAGTGGTGGGTTGGCCCGCGTTCACACAGCGGTTGCGTGACCACCCGTCGTTCGCCGGCCGCGACCTGTCCAGCGCGCCGACACTGCGCGACGGCCCGCTGGACATCGCGATGACCGATGTGCCCGACGGCTTTCCCGTGCACCGCACCATGTCCGAGACCGCGGGCGGGTTCGCCTACACGGAGATGCGCATCGTCGACGACGCCGGTGCCGACGTCGACGAGGGGGTCACCGGCGAACTGCTGATCCGCGGTATCGGAGTCATGGCCGGTTACAACAAGCGCGAGCGCTGCGAGACGTTCGACGCCGACGGCTGGTACCACACCGGCGACAGGGTCTACCGCAGGGAGGGTGACCCGCGGCTGTTCTACGTCGGCCGCACGACCGATCTGATCAAGGCCGCAGGCGCCAACGTGTCCCCGCTCGAAGTCGAGGCGGTCGTCGCCGATCTCCCGGAGGTCGCGCAGTGTCTGGTCCTCGGTGTCGACGACGAGGAGCGCGGCGAGCAGGTCTGCGCGGTGGTGGTGCCCACCGGGCCCGATGGCTCAGCCGTCGACGTCCAGTACCTGGCGGCTCGCACCCGCGAGCAGTTGTCCGGGTACAAGGTGCCGACCCGCTGGGCGGTGGTGTCCGGCGACCGGATCCCCACTCTGCCCAGCGGGAAGTTCGACCGTAAGACGTTGCGCGCCATGATCATCGACGGCACGATCGCCACCAGCGGGTCGTGAGCTCCGTCAGGCGATGAGGCGGCTCAGGTAAGGCGCCATCCCGTTCGTCCGCACCGGCGACACCTTGACGCCGGTGTCCGCTGTCTCCACCATCTGGCCGTTACCGATGAACAGTGCCACGCTCTGCGTGCCGTCGGGCCCGTAGAAGATCAGGTCGCCGGGCAGCGCCTGATCCGGCGTCACCTTCCAGCCCACTTTGTACTGCTCGCCCGACGAGCGCGGCAGCTTCAGCCCGACACCGGCGAACGAGTACACCATGAGGCCGGACGCGTCGAAGCCGACGACGTCGGCGCTCGGGTCGGGCGCCGGCACCCCGAGACCGGGGGCGACACCCAGGCCGGGCGTCACGCCGGGGGCCGCCGTCACGCCGGGGGCCGTCGACACGGCGCCCGCCGGCAGCTGTTCGAGGCCGAGCGGTGTCGCGGTGGCGGGGTCGGGCACCGATGCCGGCCGACGCGTGGGGCCGGAGGAGTCGCCGCCGCCGTAGGTGAACGGCACACCCTGCTGCGACACCGCGCGCTTGATCACGACGTCGATCAACTGCTGGTGGTTGGCAGGCCGAGGGTACGGCTCGGCGCTGGCGATGCCGGCGGATGCAAGCACCGTTGCCACGGACACGATCAGCCCGATCACGAGGGCCCAGATGCGATTCATGCGTGCGTCAACTTCTCTCCGGGGCGAGCGACGCGACGGGAGACGAACTCCGCCACGGCGCTGATGCCGTGTGTACCCGCTGCCTCATCGACAGCGGCGTACACACCAGTTTTCCACCAGCGCGTGACGCGAGATTCTAAAAGCCCAGGTAGAGGGCCAATGAGTTGCCGTACCGTGGCCGAAAGGTGACCGCGAGCCCGAGTCCGCGGCCGGGCGCGGCTACTGCAGCGCGGCGAGCGCGGCGTCGTAGTTCGGCTCCTGGCCGATCTCCGGCACCAACTCGGTGTACGAGACGTTGCCGTCGGCGCCGACCACCACGACGGCGCGAGCCAGCAGGCCGGCCATCGGGCCGTCGACGATCGTGACGCCGTAGTCCTTACCGAAGTCGTCGCGGAACGCCGACGCGCTGGTCACGTTCTCGATGTCCTCGGCGCCGCAGAACCGCTTCTGGGCGAACGGCAGATCGTTGGATACGCACAGCACCGTCGCGCCGCTGCCGGCGGCGCGCTCGTTGAAGGTCCGGACGCTGGCCGCGCACACCGGGGTGTCCACCGACGGGAAGATGTTCAGCAGCACGGCCTTGCCGGAGTAGTCGGCGCTGCCGACCGAGCCGAGGTCGGTTCCGGTCAGCGTGAAGTCGGGAGCCGGGCTGCCCACGGCGGGGAGTTCGCCACTGGTGTTGATCGGATTTCCGCGCAAGGTTATCTGTGCCATGCCGACAGTCTGCCAAGGTCGTCGAGCACGCGGTGGTCCAGGGGTGGCTGTTCCTCCCCCGCGTCGTGCCGCGAGCCCTTATCCTCCTGCGGTGCCCGGTATCGACAGGCGAACGCTGCTGGGCTCGATCGCGTTGGGGGTGCTGGCCGCCGCCCGCGCCGCCCCGGTGTCCGCGGAACCCTTGCGGCCGATGGGTTCTCGCCCGGCGGGTGCGCCCGATGGTCTCCTCACGCGACTGCCGCCCGTCGGCCGCCGGGTGGCCCTCACCGTCGACGACGGCGTCAGCTCGGAGGTGGTGGCCGCGTTCGCGCAGTTCTGCCGGGATACCGGGACCCGGCTGACGTTCTTCGTCAACGGGGTCAACGCGTCGTGGACGGACAACGCCCGCGTCCTGCGGCCCATGGTGGAGGCGGGGCAGATCCAGCTGGGCAACCACACCTGGTCGCATCCCTACCTCACCCGCATCGGTGAGCGCGACATCGCGGAGCAGATCAGTCGGAACGCGCGGTTCCTCGTCGACACCTACGGCGTCGACGGGGCTCCGTACTTCCGTCCACCGTTCGGTCGTCACACCGTCGCGTCCGATCGCATCGCGACCGACCTCGGATACCGCACGATCACCAGGTGGTCCGAACAGGTCGGGGATTTCAAGCCGCTCACCGAGCGCGAACTCGTCGACGGCGCAGCCAAGGCGTTTAAGCCCGGCAACATCGTGCTGGCCCACGCGAACCTACCGACGATCACGCGGTGCTATGGGCGGCTGGCGGATCTCATCCTCGAACGCCGGCTGCAGACGGTCACGCTCGACGACGTGTTCGGCTAGATCTCAGGTCTGTGTGGGGAGGGCATCGGCGATGAGGGGCGCGATCCGCTCCGCCATGTACGCGTGCCCGGCGTCGGTGGGGTGCACGCCGTCGCGCCCGATCAGGTCGGGTTGACCGACGAACCATCTCTCGGCGATGGGGTCTATCCACATGGCGCCCATCAGACGCGCCGCGCCGAAGAGCGCGTCACGCACCTGCAACACCGCGGGAGGCACGTCGGCGGTGGGCCACGGCGGGCCGATCACCAGGATCCGGGCCGACGGTGCCGTGCGGCTCGCCACGCCGAGCGCGGACAGCATCGCGCCGGGCAGCAGCACCGGATTGGCGGGCTGATCGTTGCGGGAGCCGAAGTAGACCACCAGGGTGTCGTCGGGCCGGATCGCGCGCGCGGCGAGCGCCTCGTACACGTTGCCGCGGTTGCCGGGAACGCCGTAGCCCGCGCCGCCTTCAGCGGCGACGTCGGCGTTCACCAGCACCCCGCGCCGGGCCAGCAGCTGCCACGCGCGGGACGTCCAGCCCTGCGCGCCCCGGCCGCCGAGGTCACCGCCCGTGGTGTACGAGTCGCCGATCACCGCGATGCGGTACTGCGGCACTTCGCGCCCGGCGAGCTCGTAATCGGCTGGCACGGGCATGACGACCACGCCCGTGAACACCATCACTACCGCGACGAACGCCGCTAGCCGCCCCACCTGCATCCTCCACCGATCATGATCATCGCAATGTGACGACTCTCGTTGCTTCACAGCATAATTCGGATCGACGGACTTGGTCATCCGGCGCGCGGGGTGGCCGACTTACCTGACCGTGCGCTGTCGATCTGCTGCACCGGGTTGTCCACCGCGCGGACGTCGACCATCCGGCGCATCCACCGGCGGGCCGGTTCCTCCACCACGTGGTACAGCGCGACCGCGGAGAGGAAGCTCAGCACCAGCAGGCCCAGCACGATCCACTTCGCGCCCGCCGTGCCGTCGAGGGTCACCTCGAATTGTCGGGTCGCCCAGTTCCACGCCGTGTGCACCAGCTCGTGCACCATGTAGAGGCTGAACGACACCTGACCCGCGTAGACGACGGCACGCATCGACAGGAAGCCGGGCAGTGTCCCCGCGCCGATCGCCAGTGCGATCACCAGCGGGACGAACAGCACGTCCACGACTCCGCCGCTGTCGATGACATCGGGGATGGGGTGCGAGTCGAACCAGTACAGGATGCCGACCATCGCGACGACGATTCCGAGTGCGAGCAGTCCCGACGAGCGCCGGACCCGGTCGCTGGGGTCGAGTCTGCGGACGGCAAGGCATGCGACGGCGCCGGCGGTGAACTGCAGGATGATGCGGGGTAGCCAGCTCCACGGCGTGTAGAAGTGCCCGGTGACGAGCAGGAACATCACCGGCGGTACGGAGACGGCGACGGCCAGCAGCATCAGGCTGCGCGCTCTGGTCGCCCGTGCGACGCGGAACAGCACCAGGATGAGCACGCCGAACATCAGGTACGCCAACCACTCCGCGCTGATCGACCAGGCGGGACCGTCCCAGCTGGTTCCGTCGAAGAACGGCTCGAACCACAGCTGCACGAGGAAGAGCTGGCGCAGATAGCTGATCGCGTTGTACGGCGCCAGGTCCTCGGTCGGGACGTGACCGACGTTGAGTGTGAAGACGACCCACAGCGCGGCCAGATGCAAGGTGACCAGGTAGACCGGCCACACCCTGGCCAGACGCAGCCACAGGAAGCGCAGCGTCGCCCGGGTGGACCAGGTCTTCCCCATCTTGTCGATGTAGGTCCACGTCAGCACGAAGCCGCTGAGTATGAAGAAGAGGTCGACGCCTTGGGCGCCCCGGTCCAGCACCGGTGCCAGGGCGGCGGTGAGATCGGGCGCCGCGCCGTACAGCAGCGGCCGGAAGTGGAAGAGCACCACCCACACGGCGGCGAAGATGCGAAGGCCCGTTAGTGCCTTGATCTCTCCGCTGCGCACAACACTCTTTCCGCGATCACCGATTAGTTCCGTTCGCGCCCCCGGCCCCACTCGCCGGACGATCCGCGAAAGGGTATCAGCGCATTGTCCGAATCGGCGCGCAGCCAATGCTGTGAGCGCGCCGGACAATGCGCACCGAACTTTGCCGAGAGCGCCGAATCGAGTAGCGCCATTTCCATTCTTAGCAAACTATTATGCGATTCCGCCGACGTGCTTATATCGCGCACATAACGTGCTGGAAACGCGGAGTCCTCAAATCCGCGCCGACGCCGCTCAGCAACACCGTGGAAACGGGGACCGCTATGACACTGGCCATTCACGCGATACAGCCGGGAACCATGCGCTGCTACGGGAATCACGCCGTGTTCTGCGGCGCTGCGGAGGTCACGGCGCAGAGCAGGCACCTGGCCACGCTGCTGACGGTCACCGGCGACGTCGACGCCGGGAACGTCGAGTCGCTGTACGAGCGCACCGGGTGCTTCGTGCTTCCCGATACCGGAATCGTGCTCGACTTGAGCGGGGTCACGTCGTTCGCGATCGACGGCGTGCGGATGATCGCGCGGATCGACGAGGCGTGTCGCCGCGCCGGGATCGAGTGGGCGCTGGTCGCGAGTCGCGCGGTGTCCGACCGGCTGGCCCGCACCGACACGCTCTACCCGTTCGCAGCGTCGGTCCCCGAGGCTCTGCACGGGTTCGCCGACCGCATCGTCAACCGTCGTAGAGTGCTGCTGCCGTTCCTGACCAGAACCGCCTGACTCACGGGAACCGGGCGGCGGTGTCGGCGCCGGCTCGCTGACGCGCGGAGTCCTGGCCCGGCGGGGTGCCGAAGAGCCTGCGGTACTCGCGGTTGAACTGCGACGGGCTGCCATATCCGACGCGATGGCCGATGCCCGCGACGTCACCGGGATGCGCCGCCAGCAGTGACCGCGCCCGCTGCAGCCGGATGTGCTTCTGGAACTGCAGCGGGCTCATGTTGGTGACATAGCGGAAGTGCCGGTGGAACGCCGACGCGCTCATCCCCGACAGCCGCGCCAGGTCGTCGATGCGCAGCGGCTCGGCGGAGTTGTCGCGGATCCATCCGATCGCGCGGCTCACGTGGGTGAGATCGCTGTCCGCCAGGCCGATACGACGCACCGCGGCACCGTGAGCGCCGGTGAGGACACGCCAGACGATCTCCTGTTCGAGCAGCGGCGCGAGGACGGCGGCGTCGGCGGGGCGGTCGACGAGGCGCACCATGCGCACCACCGCGTCGAGCAGGTCGACGTCCGCGGGGCCGGTCGCCAGCGCGGACGCGTCCGCGGGACGGCCGGCCGGGGCACGGGCGGCCAGCGCGGCGACGATCTCGGGCCGTAGCACCAGCCCCACCCCGAGGGCCGGGGTGCGGGCGTCGACGTCGACGTACTGCCCGGTGATCGGGACGCCCGCGGTGACGACGAGGACGTCGCCGCCGCGGTACTCGTACTCCCGATCCCCCAGTCGAAGCCGCTTGCCCCCCTGTGCCATGACGACGACGAGCGGCTCGGTCAGCGAGTACTCGGGTTCGGAGCCGGGGTCGGTGACCTTGGACAGCAGCAGCCCGCCGATCGGCGTCGCCATGTCCGGCCGCGCGGCGGCGTCGATCAGAGCGCGGAGTTCGGTCAGCAGGTCGGCACGTGATCGCACGACTTCACGATACGCCTCGATTCGATCGGATTGTGCAAGAGTCGACGTGCATCGAGCTACCGGCGCCGGCGGTGGAGAAGTTGAATGAAGTCGTCCAATCAACCTTGATTAAGGAGATTTTCATGTCACTCGACCACTACGTCACCCTCGGCCGCTCGGGCCTGCGAGTCAGCCCGTTCGCTCTCGGCGCGATGACTTTCGGGCAAGACCCCGGCGGCGCGGGCACCTCCGTCGAGGAGTCCGAGGCCATCCTGACCCGCTATCTGGAAGGCGGCGGCAACTTCATCGACACCGCGAACTTCTACACCAACGGTCACTCCGAACGCATCCTCGGTGACTTCTTCACCAAGCGCAGCGGCATGCGCGACCACGTCGTGCTGGCGTCGAAGTTCTTCGCGAACATGCACCCCGGAGATCCGAACGGCGGCGGCGCGGGCAGATCGGCGATCATCGCCCAGCTGCACCAGACGCTGCGCAGGCTCAACACCGACCACCTCGACCTGTACTGGCTGCACAACTGGGACCGGCACACGCCGATCGAGGAGACGATGAGCGCCCTCGACGATCTCGTGCGCGCGGGTAAGGTCCGATATCTCGGCTTCTCCAATACGCCGGCCTGGGTCACCGCGCAGGCGCACACCACCGCCCTGTTGAGGGGGTGGACACCGCTGATCGCCCTGCAGGTCGAGTACTCACTGCTCGAGCGGACAGTCGAGGGTGAGCTCGCGCCGTTCGCCAGGGATCAACGGATGGCGCTGGTGCCGTGGAGCCCGCTGCGCAACGGTTTCCTGTCGGGCAAGTACACCCGCGGCGCGGAGGTGACCGATTCCGCGCGGGCGGCGTTCGTCGGCGGCCCCGATGAGGCGGAGTTCGTCGTGATCGACGCTGTCGCGACGGTCGCCGCAGAACTCGGCGTCACGTCGGCGGCAGTCGCGCTGGCCTGGCTGAGGGCCCGCGAGGGAACCGTCGTACCGATTCTCGGTGCCCGGCGGCTGAGTCACCTCGAGGACAATCTCGCTGGCCTGGACCTGGCCCTAGACGCCGAGCGGCTCGCACTGCTCGACGAGGTGTCGGCACCCGTGCTGAACTACCCGGCGCCCATGCACGGGGCGCAACGGGCCATGCTGCAGTTCGCGGGCACCACCGTGGACGGAACCCCCTCCGGCGTCTATCCCCCGCTGCAGCAGAGCTCCGTGCGCTACTGAGCGCCGGGGATCTCCACGAAACCTCCATGCTTTCTCCAAGCGTGGAACCGGACCGCGAAGCATTGTCGTGTCATGTCTCAGAACAGAATTCGCGGTCCGGTCCTCACCCTGGTGGTTGCAGCGGCGTTGGGGGGCGGGATCTGGCTGGTCAACGAGGGGCAGCGGAGCGAGCCACTCGCGCCGCAACCGGCGGCCGCGCAGGCCCCCGCCCCGTCGACCACCTCGGTGCCCGCACCGCCCGTCCCCGCTCCCCCGGCCTTCCCGGCCAACGCGACCTACGCCGGCGAGATCCCGACGAAAACCGGTGTGATCGCCGTCGACATCTCGATCGACGGCGAGCAGGGAGTCGCGTACGCGTGCGACGGCGCTGCGGTCGACGTGTGGCTACGCGGCAGCGCGAGCGACGGGAAGCTGAACCTGGTGAGTGCGGACGGCGAGAGCCGTCTGACCGGTCGGCTCGAAGGTGACGCCGTCGCGGGCACCCTCGCGGTGGGTGCGAAGTCGTGGACCTTCACCGCGGCCAGGGGCGTCGACGATGGCAACTGAGATCCGTACCAGCGCAGTCGATGCCGGTGCGCTCGTCGCGGTCGCCGCAGGGGCGTGCGTCGCGGTGGCGCTCGGGGTCTTCGGGAAGGTGCACGACCCGCAGTTCTTCTCGGTGAACCTCGCGGGGTTCTCGAGTGGCACGTCGGTCAAGGCGTGGACGGCGACGATCGCCTTGGCGCTGGCGGTGATTCAGTTCGGCACCGCATTCGCGATGTACGGCCTGCTGGGTGGGCGCGCACCCGCGTGGATGAGCACCGCCCACCGGTGGTGTGGCCGCCTCGCGGTGCTCGCGAGCGTTCCGGTCGCGGTGCACTGCCTGTACGCGCTCGGCTTCCAGGCCACCGACACCAGGGTGCTGTTCCACTCGCTGTTCGGCTGTCTCTTCTACGGCGCGTTCGTCACGAAGATGCTGCTGCTGACGCGCCGCGGGCTGCCGTCCTGGGTGCTCCCGATCTTCGGCGGCCTGGTGTTCTTCGGTCTGGTCTTCGTCTGGCTGACGTCGTCCCTGTGGTTCTTCCAAACCAGCGGCATCAGTTTCTAGATTCTCCTTCGCTCACCGCCGCATCGGCCGACAATCCGACTACAGCCCACACCCACTCAGCCCACGTCCTTCGAAAGGGGTTCATCGATGCTCGATGCCCACGCCCGCCGTCGCACCGTAATCGTCGGTGCAGGAGTCGGGGCCGCGGCCACCGCGCTCGCCGCCTGTTCGACCTACGACAAGCAACCGGATGCCGACGGCGACTCGCCGCCCGCGACGTCGTCCGCATCCACATCAGCGGCTCCCGGTGCGCCCGCGTCGGCCGCGGCCATCACCAAGACCGCCGACGTGCCGGTCGGATCGGCGGTGATCGTGGACGACGTCGTCGTGACTCAACCGACCGCAGGCGACTTCAAGGGCTTCTCGTCGGTGTGCCCGCACGCGGGCTGCAAGGTCGCCGAGGTGGTCGACGCCGTCATCAAGTGTCCCTGTCACGGTAGCGAGTTCAACCTGGACGGATCCGTCGTCAAGGGACCCGCCACGAAACCGCTTGAAACCACGGCGATCACGGTCCAGGGCGATTCGATCGTCGCCGGCTGAGTGAGCACGCGCTGGAGCGGGGCCGACACGCCACGCGGCGACGACTACGACGCACGCTGGACAGCGCTGGCGGCACAGGGCCGCAGCGTGCACGGCGAGGCCGACCTCATCGACGCCCTGCTGCGCGAAACGGGCGGCTCCAGCGTGCTCGACGGCGGGTGCGGAACAGGCCGGGTGGCAATCGAATTGGCGCGGCGGGGCTACCACGTCACGGGAGTCGACGCGGACCCCGCGATGCTCAACGCCGCGCGTGCCAAAGCGCCCGAGCTGCCGTGGTTCGAGGCCGACCTGGCGCAGCTGTCCGACGCGGTGGGAACCGGGTTCGATCTGGCGCTGCTGGCGGGCAACGTGATGATCTTCGTCGCTCCCGGCACGGAGGGCGCGGTGCTCGCCGAGGTTGCGAGGAGGCTGACCCCCGGCGGCCTGCTGGTCGCGGGTTTCCAGCTCCGCGAGCACCGGCTGGCGCTCGACACCTACGACCGGCTGTGCACCGAAGCGGGGTTGACGCCGGTCAACCGCTGGGCGACGTGGGACCGCGAGCCGTACGAGGGCGGCGACTACGCCGTGTCAGTGCACGCGCGAGCCGATTCGGGCGGGACCGCGAGTCAGCCGTAGAGCTCGACGAACGTCGCGATCGACTTCTCGATGTCGCCCCTCACGGTGCGGGCGGCGGCCATGCCGATCGGTCCGAACAGCGGCGCGCCGCCCAGATCGATCCGCACGGCGAACTTGGAGCCCGACGTGGTCGGGGTCACCGCCATCTTCAGGGCGTACTTCGTGCCGCCGACGCCGTCACCCTTGATCTCGAGCAGCTTGGGCGGATCGATGCGCTCGACTGTCCACGTCACGCGATTGCGCATGCCCTTGGCGCCCGCGACGCCGATGATCTTGGTGCCCTTGGTGAGTTCGGTGGGCAGTTCCGAGCGCCAGCCCTCGTGCATCGTCAACCAGTCGCCCAGCTCTTCGAGGTTGGACGCGTGCTCCCACGCCTTCTGCGGACTGATCGTCAACTCCCTGGACAGCTCGATCTTCGCCATTCGTCGATGTTAGCCGTAGGCGGTCCGCGGGCAGGACCGCAGCGTTTCGAGGAACCGATCCGTGGCAGGATCAGCGACCGTGGAGCTCCCTCGGCTCGATCCGGACCTGCCGTACCTCGCCGACGTCGTGCCCTCGGTGCTGGCCGCTCTCGGCGCGGTGGGCTTCGACCCGCGAATCCCGTTGCGGGACGGCGTCGCCGGGGCCTGTGTCCTGCTCATCGACGGACTCGGCGCCGAACTGCTCGACACCTACGCCAGCGAGGTGCCGGTTCTCGCCGGCCTGCGCGGGCGCACGCTTCAGGTCGGCTTCCCGTCGACCACGGCAGCCGGGCTGGCCGCCATCGGAACCGGCTGCCTGTCCGGCGAACACGGCATGGTCGGCTACACGTTCGCGCTTCCCGACGCCGGCATCGTCAACGCACTGCGCTGGCGTCCGCACCCGTGGGGTGACGACCTGCGCGGCACGGCGATCCCGGAGCAGGTGCAGCCGATGCCGACCGTGTTCGAGCGAGCATCCGCTGCCGGCTTCGCCGTCACCGTCGTCAACAAGGCGGAGTTCGTCGACTCCGGGTTGACGCGCGCGGTGCTGCGCGGCGGGCGCTATGTCGGCGTCCAGGGGCTCGGCGACCTCGCGGCGGGCGTGCGCGCCGCGCTCGCCGAGGGCGGATTCTGCTACGGCTACCACGGCGATCTCGACATGGTCGGCCACTTGCACGGGCCCGGTTCCGAGCCGTGGCGGATGCAGTTGCGGCAGGTTGACCGGCTGGTCGAGTCGATCGTCGAGGGCCTTCCGCCGGGAGCGCTGCTCGCGGTCGTCGCGGATCACGGCATGGTCGCCGTCGGGGAGTCCGACACCGTCGACATCGACAGTGCCGTCGCGCTCTCGAACGGCGTCGTCGGCATCGGCGGCGAAGCGCGTGCGCGGCACGTCTACGCCGCCGCGGGTGCAGCCGACGACGTGCTGGCCGCGTGGCGCGCCGAACTGGGCGAGCGAGCCTGGGTGGTCACCCGCGACGAGGCGATCGACGCGGGCTGGTTCGGCGGGACCGTCACAGACTCCAGCCGACCGCGGATCGGTGACGTCGTCGCCGCGGCACGGGGCTCCGTCGCGCTGGTGCGCAGCACCGTGGAGCCGATCGAGTCCTCGTTGCGCGGCCACCACGGTTCGCTGACCACGGCCGAACAGCGGATCCCGTTGCTGCTCGCCTACGGCTGAACCCGGTCCGCTACGGTTCCCGCGTGATCGTGCTGCTGCCCCCATCGGAGACCAAGCGCGACGGTGGCGACGGGCCCCCGCTACGCCTGGACGGTCTGAGCTCCCCCGCGCTGACGTCGGTGCGCACCGACCTCGTCGACGAGGTGGTGACGCTCGCGGCCGACGAACCCGCCTGTCTGGCCGCCCTCGGCCTCTCGGCAGCGCAGCGCACCGAGGTCGACCGCAACGCGACACTGCGCTCGGCGCCGACGATGCCGGCGATCGAGCGGTACACCGGCGTCCTCTACGACGCGCTGGACATCGAGAGCGTCAGTCGCGCAACCGCTTCCCGCGCTCGCTCCCGGTTGGCGGTCGGCTCGGCGCTGTTCGGACTGCTACGCGCCGACGACCCCATTCCCGCGTACCGGTTGTCGGCGGGCTCGAAACTGCCGGGCAGTTCGACGCTGGCGGCGCGCTGGAAACCCGCACTGGAGCCCGAGCTGGCCCGGATCGCCCTGGACGACCTGGTGGTGGATCTTCGCTCGGGGTCGTACGCGGCCCTGGGCCGCCTGCCGGGAGCCGTCACCGTCGAGGTCCTCGCCGAACGCGCCGACGGTAAGCGCAGCGTCGTCAGCCACTTCAACAAGGCGCACAAGGGCAGGCTGGCGCGCGCACTCGCGATCACGCGCGCCGAACCCCGCGACGCGGCGGGGGTGGCGGCGGTTGCGCGCCGGGCGGGCATGCGGGTGGAGCGTTCCGGTAACGACGTCACGGTGGTCATCGAGGCCTGATGGCCGCCAAGAATCCACCAAGCCGGCGGGGTCACTCTCGGCGACATGCTGACAGTGACCGATGTGTACGGCGAGCAGTGGACGGTGCGGCGCCGCTGGTGGTACGACATGACCCACGTGACTGAATCCCTCGGCGGCACCGAGGCGCTCGGCGGCCCGCTGCTGCTGGCGGTGGCGTGGCCGATCTGGTTCGTCGCTCACTGGTTCGGATTGCGTTGGCGCATAGCGGTTTACCGCGACGGCACCCTGAGTTACGAGAAGGTGGTGCGTGGCTGGGGTGCGTCGCGGAGGCGGATGCGGCGGATCGCCGACGACATCTCCGCCGGAGTTGCGGCAGCCTAGCGGGCGCCCCAGGTGTCCACGTTCACCGCGTCCTGCCACGGCCGCCGCCGCACCGGTCCGTGGCCGCCCTTGGGCCAGCCGACGACGATGTGACCCGGAATGATCCAGTCGTCGGGCACCCCCACCGCGGTGCGCAGCAGCTCCTCACCGCCGTACGCCGCCCAGCTGGTGAGGCACGCTCCGAGCCCCTGGGCGCGAGCGGCGAGCAGGAAGTTCTGCATCGCCGGGAAGATCGACCCCGCCAACAGCATGTCCGAGGCCATTCTCAGCCGCTTCTGCGCGAACAGCACCGACGTGAATTCGCCTGCGCGGTCGTGCAGTTCGTAGGTGGCGCGGTTGTCGCGGGCACGCCTGCCGGTGTCGTCGGGGTCGGGTCGCGTCATTCCGTACGCGACCTCGATGATCTCGAGCGCCCTGGTTGCCGCCTCGGCGACGACCGCGCGCTGCTCGGGCGAGCGCAGCACCACGAAGCGCCACTCCTGCGCATTGGCCCCCGACGGCGCCCACGTCGCGGCCTCGAAACAGCGAGCCAGCGTCGCGTCGTCGACGGGTTCGTCGGTGAAGCGGCGGATTGAGCGCGCCGTCGACATCACCTCCCAGACGTCGCTGGTGGCTCCCCTGTCGGGGAGCACCTACAGGGTTCCGAACAACTCGATGGAGTTGCCGTCGGGATCGGTGAAGAACAGCCACCCCATTCCCGGCACCGGCACGAACTCCGTCGGGGGCTCGGTGATCGGGTACCCGGCCGCCTCGATGCGTTCGGCGACGGCACGCAGGTTCAGCACCCCGATGGTGAAGTACCGGAGCCCCGCCTGAGCCCGGCCGCCTCCCGGCGCCACCGGTAGCGGCGGCGGCGTGGTGTAGGTGACGAGCTTGAGCACGCTCGAGCCGAGGTTGTAGCGCCGTTGCGAGCCGCCGTCGAAATCGACGACGCCCTGCAGTTCGAGTCCGAGGAAACCTTCGTAGAACTCGATCATCGCGTCGAGGTTCGTCGTCACCACGCCGAGTTCGACGCTGGGCGTCAGCAGATCCAGATTCACGCAGGAAGCTTAGCGAGGAGGACCACCGACTTGCCGTGGGCGGGCAGCGGCCGCAGGATCGGCCGTGATGAACGCGAACTCAGCGGCCGAGCTGGCCGCACTCGACGCCGTCGGGCAGGCGGCCCTGGTGGCCGCGGGCGACCTCACCGCGGCGGAGCTACTCGAGGCGGCCATCCTCCGGGTGGAGGCCACCAGAAGGTTGAACGCGGTGATCACCGACCTGTTCGACCGGGGCCGGGCGCAGGCCGCCGAGCTCGATCGCAGCGGCGTGCTGCGCGGCGGTGGAGCCGGCCCCGTCGCGGGCGTGCCGTTTCTGCTCAAGGACCTCGGCGCGTCCTTGGCGGGTGCACCGGAGGCCATGGGATCGCGTGCGTTGCGCGGTTACGTGGCAGGCGAATCCGCGTGGATCGTCGAACGCTACCTGGATGCCGGGCTGGTGGTGTTCGGAAAGACCAACACCCCGGAGTGGGGCAACCACTGCACCACCGAACCGTCGCTGTTCGGCGCGACGGCGAATCCCTGGGGGCCCGACATCACGCCCGGTGGATCCAGCGGCGGCTCCGCGGCCGCCGTGGCGGCAGGCGTCGTGGCCGCCGCGTCCGGCGGGGACGGCACCGGGTCCATCCGGGTGCCCGCCTCGTGCTGCGGTCTCGTCGGTCTCAAACCCCGCCGTGCCCGAACGTCTTTCGCGCCCGGCGCCGGCCACGGGCTCGAGGGACTCGTCAACGAGCACGCTCTGACCAGGACGGTTCGCGACAGCGCCGCGCTGCTCGACGTCGTCGCGGGATCGGCGCCGGGAGATCCGTACAGCGCCCCGGCCCCCGCCGGGCCCTTCCTCGCCGCGATCACCGAAAGTCCCGCTGCGCAGCGTATTCTGACGACGACCGCCTCACCGTTCCCCGGACCCGCCACGGACCCCGAGGTGTCGGCGGCCGTCGAGTCGGCGGCCGCAGCACTGGCCCACCTCGGGCACCACGTGGAGGCGGGGGCGCCGACCGTCGATTCCGACGAGGTCGCCGACGCCATCGCCGTCCTGCACACCGTGAGCAACGCGCAACTGCACGCCCTGGCCACCGAGGTGCTCGGCCGCGAACCCACCGAGGACGAGTTCGAGCCCAGTACCTGGGTGATGGTGCGAGAGGGCTTCCGCACGACCGGCGTCGCCTATGCGGGGGCGATCGCCGCGGTGCACGCGCAGACGAGACGTTTCGCGGCGGGGATGTCCGGCCACGACGTGCTCCTGGTGCCGACTCTGCTCACCGGGCCGCCGCCGTACGCGTTGCTCGACCAACCGCGCGGGACGACGCGCGCGTTCTTCGACGTCGAATTCGCCACGACGGGGTGGACGACGTTGGCGAACGTCACGGGCTGGGCCGCGATCTCGCTGCCGTTGGGCACGACGTCCGGCGGCCTGCCGATCGGGGTGCAGTTGATGGCGCGCGACGAGGCGGTGCTCCTCCAACTCGCCGCCCAGTTGGAGATCGCACTGCCGTGGGGCGATCGGCGCCCGGCGGTGTGGGCGGGCTCATAGCACTGCTTCGACGGTTTCGCGACCTGAACGGAATTTTGCTGGTACAAACCGACGTTCCCCTCTCCGAGGAGGAAATCGTGAACGTCACCATCCGTCGGATCGCCGCCACCGCTGCAGGTGTGCTGGCCCCGTTGGTCGTGCTCGCGCCCGTGGCGCAGGCAACCACCGATTCGACGTGCTCTACCGTCGTCGAGACGACGCGTCAGTGCCAGCCCCAGTACCGGGAGCTGTTCAACGCACCGTCCCAGATCGAACAGCCCATCGGGTTCCCCGGCCTGGGCTACGGCGGCTAGCGGGCTAGCCCACCGCGTCGGCCCCCACAGCGGGCGGACCCGGAATCCGTGCGCGGACAGTCGTCCCCGCGCCCGCCGCACTCGTCACCTCGAGACGGCCCGACACCGCCTCCACCCGGTCCCTGAGGCCGAGCAGGCCGCTGCCGCCGCCGGACATCGCGCCGCCTGCGCCGTTGTCGGCGATGGCGAGCAGCAGGTCGTCACCGTCGAGGAGCACCCTGATCGCCACCTCGGAGGCACCCGAGTGCTTCGCGACGTTGGTCAACGCCTCGGCGACCACGTAATAGGCGGCCACCTCGACGGATTCGGGGAACCGGCGATCGGCCGCGAGCTCGAGGACGACCGGGACGGGTGACCGGCGCGCCAGGGTTTTCACCGCGGGTCCCAGACCTCCCTTGGAGAGGATGGCCGGGTGGATACCGCGGGACAGCTCCTGCAGTTCGGTGTACAGATCGGCCATGCCGTTGATGAGGTTGTCGACCTGTTTGCGCACGGCGGCGTCGCCGTCGGGCAGCGAGGCTTCGAGCGCCCGCAGACCGAGGCCGAGCGAGACGATGCGCTGCTGGGCGCCGTCGTGCAGGTCACGCTCGATACCGCGGCGCGCCTGGTCGGCCGCGGCGACGATGCGAGCACGTGACGCCTGGAGTTCGGCCCGCGTTTCCGCGTTGCCGATCGCCGTGGCCACCAGATCGGCGAAATCGCCTATCCGGTCCTCGGTTTCGGGGGGCATCGGGTGATCCCGGACGGAACCGACGATCAGCGCCCCGCGCACACCGCCGTCGACGGTCACCGGGCAGCCGACGCCCGAGCGCAGGCCCAGCTCCCGGAGCCGCTCCGCGATGGGTCCGTCCACGGCGGCGTAGTCGTCGATCCGCGCAGGCTTGCCACTGCTGCGCACCCGGCTGTTGAGGCTGTCCCCGTCGAGTGGAAACCGCTCCCCCACGGCGAGGTGCGGCTTCCCCGCGATGTCACGCGCCGCGAGCACGACGCACTGGTCGTCGTCGAACACCGTCAGCGTGACGTGATCGACGTCGAGTCCGCGCGCCAGTTCGGCGACCGCGACGGGGTAGACATCGGTCGGGTCGGTCCCGCGCGCCACCAGCGTGGCCACCCTGCGCAGGGCGGACTGCTGCCGTGCCAACGCGGCCGCCTCGCGGCGGCGCTCCTCGGACTCGGCCGCTCGCAACCGGGCCTGACTTGCCAGCACACTGGCCAGCAGCGCCAGGGGAAGGAAGATGAGGAACGCGGGCACCAGGCTGTCGCCGTCCTCCACGTGGAAGTACACGTAGACCACGGCGCTGGCCAGCGACGTGGCCACCGCGAGCCCGAAGTTCCAGCCGGCGGCCACCACCAGCACACCGAGCAGGAAGATCGCCCCGTACGAGTTGTCCGGAGCGGTCCGCTTCATGAACAACACGAATGCGATCTCGCCGACGATGAAGCCCAGCGCCACCACGATGCCCCAGCCGAGTGGACGCGCCGTCGGCCGCAGGACCAGCGCGAGCATGCGGCTGCGCAGCCACGTCAACCGTTCGTTCATCGAACGCAGATGCTAATGCGTCGAACGCGCAGTCCGACTACCCCGTCGCTTCGGCCGCCCCGGCAGGTTTCCCGCTAGCCGGAATGTGTGAAGCCGCTCGGCCGGGGACACTCGGTTGATGTGGTACTCATGACGACTCCGCTGCGCTGTCTGATCGTCGACGACAGCGACGCCTTCCGCGACGCCGCGCGCAGCATGCTCGAGCGTGCGGGCGTCGACGTCGTCGGGACGGCGTCCAGCGGTGTCGAGGCACTCGAGGTCTACGGCGAGCTGCACCCCGACGTCACACTCGTCGACGTCGACCTCGGGGCGGACAGCGGATTCGACGTGGTGCGGCAACTGCACGACGCGAACTCGCCGGCGCCGTCGGTGATCCTGATCTCGACGCACTCCGAGCAGGATTTCGCCGATCTCATCGCCGACAGTCCGGCGCTGGGTTTCCTGCCGAAGTTCGCCCTGTCCCCCACCGCGATTCGCGACCTGCTCGCCCGCTAGAGCGACTCCAGATACCTGATGACCGCGCGCACGCGGCGATGGTCGTCGCCCGTCTCCGGCAGGTCGAGTTTCGTCAGAATGCTGCGCACGTGCTTCTCCACGGTGCCCTCGGTGACCCAGATCCGCCTGGCGATGCCACCGTTGGACAGCCCCTCGGCCATCAGCGTCAGCACCTCGCGCTCGCGGGCGCTGAGCGCGGCCAGCGGATCGTCGCGCCGCCGCGCCGACACCAGCTCCTGCACCAGAGCGGGATCGATCACGGAGGCGCCGTTGGCGATCCGGCCGACGGTGTCGATGAAGTCGGCGACATCGGTGACGCGGCTCTTGAGCAGGTAGCCGATCGCGTGGCCACCCGCCAGCAACTCCATGGCGTGGTCGACGTCGACGTGCGCGGAGAGCACCAGGATCGCCGTGTCGGGCAGTTCCGCGCGGATGGTCCGGGCGGCGTCGAGGCCCTCGGTGTCGTGCGACGGCGGCATCCGGATGTCGACGACGGCGAGCGCGGGCCGGTGTTCGCGCACCAGTGCCAGCAATTCGGTGCCGTCCCCCGCCTGGCCGACGACGTCGAATCCGGAACGGGTGAGGAGGCTGGACAGACCCTCGCGGAGGAGGACGTCGTCGTCGGCGACGACCACGCGGACGGCGTTCACCACGAGATTGTCGCATTCGCAACCGCTCTGCTACCTGCCAGCAGGAATTCCCGCCTACCGGAAAGCGCTCCCCCGATTGGGGGCCAACATCGAGGACACCGCGCGCCGAGTAGAGCACGATCATGATCATGACGACGAACCCCACCCGCGGCACGCACGCCACCTCCCTGCACGACGGCGAGATCGTCGAGGAGAACGACTTCGGATCGATGCGGCGGGTCACCGCCGACAACCTTCCGATCCTGAACCGGCTGTCGATCAAGCGGGTGCTGCTCAACCCCGGCGCGATGCGCACCCCGCACTGGCACGCCAACGCCAACGAACTCACCTACTGCGTGTCCGGCACTGCGCTGGTCTCGGTGCTCGACAGCTACAGCGAGTTCGCCAGCTTCGTGGTGACGGCCGGGCAGATGTTCCACATCGACTCCGGCTCGCTGCATCACATCGAGAACATCGGCACCGACGTCGCCGAGTTCATCATCGCCTTCCGCAACGAGCGGCCCGAGGACTTCGGGCTCGGCGCCACGTTCGGCGCCTTCACCGATGCCGTGCTGGGCAACACGTACGACCTGCCGTCCTCCGACATGGCCAGGATCCGCCGGGACACCACCGACCGCAAACTGGCCGCCCGCGTGGGCGATCCGTCGGTGCCGTCGACCGCGTACTTCCACGATCCGCACAAGTTCGACATCGAGGGCCAGCCCGCGGGGCTGACCTACGCCTACGGCAACGCCCGCTTCGCCCGCGACCAGTACTGGCCCGCACTGAAGGACATCTCGATGTACTCGCTGCGCGTCGGCGAGGACGGCATGCGGGAACCGCACTGGCACCCGGTCACCGCCGAGATGGGCTACGTCCACCATGGCGACGCGCGGATGACGATCATGAATCCCGATGGGACACTTGACACCTGGACCATGACGACGGGTGACATGTACTTCATCCCGCGGGCCTACCCGCACCACATCGAGAACATCGGCACCGACGAGTGGCACTTCCTGATCTTCTTCGACCAGCCGTTTCCCGCCGATATCGGCTACAAGGCATCGGCGAGCGCCTACTCCCGCGAAGTCCTGGCCGCCGCGTTCAACACCCACATCGACGACCTGCCGGCCTTCCCGTTCACGACGGCCGACCCGCTGATCGTCCGCAGGATCAACCCCACCGATTAGTCCCGCCCACACCTCGAAAAGACAGGCATTGCAATGGCGTTCATCACCACCACCGACGGCACCGACATCTTCTACAAGGACTGGGGCACCGGCCAGCCCATCGTGTTCAGCCACGGCTGGCCGCTGTCGTCCGACGACTGGGACAACCAGATGCTGTTCTTCCTGTCCAAGGGCTACCGCGTGATCGCCCACGATCGGCGCGGCCACGGCAGGTCGACCCAGACCCCCGGCGGCCACGATCTCGACCACTACGCCGACGACCTCGCCGAGCTCGTCGAGCATCTCGACCTGCACGACGCCGTCCACATCGGGCACTCCACCGGTGGCGGCGAGGTGGTGCGCTTCCTGGCCCGCCACGGCGAGGCCCGCGCCGCGAAGGCCGCGCTCATCAGCGCGGTGCCGCCGTTGATGGTGCAGACCGACGCCAACCCGGAGGGCCTGCCGAAGAGCGTATTCGACGATCTGCAGGCCCAACTGGCGGCGAACCGGTCGGAGTTCTACCGAGCGCTGCCGGCGGGCCCGTTCTACAACTTCGACAAACCGGGCGTCGAATCGTCGGAGGCGATCATCGCCAACTGGTGGCGCCAGGGCATGATGGGCGACGCGCTGTCGCACTACGACGGCATCGTCGCGTTCTCGCAGACCGACTTCACCGAGGATCTGACGAAGATCACCGTGCCGGTGCTGGTGATGCACAGCGTCGACGATCAGATCGTGCCCTACGTCGCGTCGGGCCCGAAGTCGGCGGAGCTGCTGCCGAACGGAACGCTGAAGACCTACCGCGACGGCTTCCCGCACGGCATGCCCACGACGCACGCCGACGTGATCAACGCCGACCTGCTCGACTTCCTGTCGAGCTAGGGGAAGCCCCGGTTTCCGCGGGAGGGTCGCGGTGCCGGGTTTGCCGTGATCGGGCCAAGCAGGTAAAGCGCGAGTTACGGGCGTGCGACACTCATGCGCATGGTCATGTCAATCGAGCGTCCCAAGCTGGAAGGCACCGTCGCCGTCGGGGGCGACCGCCGGCTCGGCTTCGCCGAGTTCGGCGACCCTCAGGGTCGCGCGTTCTTCTGGCTGCACGGCACCCCCGGTGCCCGCAGACAGATCCCCCTGGAGGCCCGCGCCTACGCCGAGCGCCACCGGATCCGCCTGATCGGCGTCGACCGGCCGGGCATCGGTTCCTCGACACCGCACGGGTACGCGAACGTGCTGGCGTTCGCCGACGACCTGCGCACGATCGCCGACGTGCTGGGGATCGACCAGATGGCGGTCATCGGGCTGTCCGGCGGCGGTCCCTACACGCTGGCGTGCGCCACCGCGATGCCCGACCGGGTGGTCGTCGCCGGCGTGCTCGGGGGCGTCGCGCCGACGGTCGGGGTCGAGGGTATCGGCGGCGGACTCATGGGTCTCGGCTCGTTCGTGGCACCCGCACTGCCCTTTATCGGTCTGCCCCTGCGGCTGGCGCTGGTCGGACTCGTCAGGTCGATCAAGCCGATCGCCCCGGTCGCCCTGAAGGGATATGCGATGGTGTCGCCGGAGGGCGACCGCAGGCTCCTGGAGCGCCCCGAGATCGGTGCGATGTTCCTGGACGACCTGCTGAACGGCAGCCGCAAGCAACTGGCTGCGCCCCTCGCCGACGTCGCGGTGTTCGCGAAGGACTGGGGTTTCCGGCTCGACGAGGTCAAGATTCCGGTGCGCTGGTGGCACGGCGACAAGGACCACATCGTGCCCTACGCGCACGGCGAGCACGTGGTGGCACGCCTGCCCGACGCCGAGCTCTACACCCTGCCGGGCGAGAGCCATCTGGGCGGCCTGGGCTGCGGAGCGGAGATCCTCGAGACGCTCACCAAGCTCTGGGACGACGTCGCGCCCAAAGGCTAACCGCGCGTGGTGATGCCGCAGCGGCCGGTCAAACCGCCGCTCTCGACGGTCGACGTCGTCATGTCGATCATCATGATGGTGCTGATCGTCGCATGCGGAGTGGTCGGCGCGGCAATGGGTTTCATGATGCTGGCGTTCACCGACAACTGCCCGCCGGAGACCTGCAGCATCGACGGCGCGGTCAGCGCGCTGCTCGGCGCGTTCGTCATCGCGGTGATCGTGGCGGTGGGAGGGTCCGTCGTCACGATCGTGCGGCTGATCCGGCGGCAGCCCGCATGGCCGTGGGCCCTGCTGACGCTGGTGGTGTGCACCATCGTCGGGTTGGCGGGCTTCGCCGGATACCTGGCAGCCGTCGGTGGCTGAGCCCTACCGGATCCGCGCGTTGGTGGGGTCGTAGATCGGCTTGAGCGACATCGTGATCGGATGGCGCTCGCCGCCGACGTTCACCTCGAAGTCGCCCGCCGAGATCCAGTCGGCGGTGACGGGTGAGCCGTCGGGGGTACGCACGTAGGTCAGGCCGACACACGCTCCGGTCGTCTCGCCCCACGCCGCCGACGTCACCTGGCCGGCGGGCGACCCGTCGCGCAGGATCAGCTCGCCGCCCCAGAGCATGGGATCGGCTGAGCGAACGGAGAATCCGACGCACCTCTTGCGCGGTCCATCGGCCTTCGAGCGCTCGACGGCGGCGCGGCCCAGGAAGTCGATGTCGGTGCTGAGTTTGCACGCGAACAGCAGGCCCGCCTCGACGGGGTTCTCACCGGGTGTCAGCTCACGCCCGAACGCGCGATAGCCCTTCTCCAGCCGCAGTGACTCGATGGCGTAGTAGCCGGCGCGGCGCACCCCGAGCTCGGCGCCCGCCGCCAACAGGTCGTCGTAGACACCGACGGCGAACTCGGCGGGCACGTAGAGCTCCCAGCCCAACTCGCCCACATAGGTGATGCGGGTGGCCCGAACGACCGCGTAGCCCAACGTGATCGGGCGGCTGGTGCCGAACGGGAACGCCGCGTCGGACAGATCGGCGTCGGTCAGCGTGCTCAACAGATCCCGCGAGCGCGGTCCCATCACCCCGAACACCGCAAGCGACGACGTCACGTCCACCAACTCGGCTCGCGCCCCGGCCGGAACGTGCTTGCGGATGTGGTCCTTATCGCGTTCGGTGGTGGCCGCGCTGCTCACGATCATGAACTCGTCGGCGGCGGTGCGGGTCACGGTGACATCGGACTCGTACGTTCCCCTGGCGTTGAGCATTCCGGTGTACACGGTCCTGCCGACGTCCACCGCCATATCGCCGGTGCACAGCCACTGCAGGGCGGCCTCGGCATCGGGGCCGACGACGAGGTACTTCGAGAACGACGTCTGGTCGAAGACCGCCACCGCCGAACGCGTTGCGGTCTGTTCGGCGGCCGACCACGGCAGCCAGTTCTGCTTGCCCCACGAGTACTCGATGACGGGTTCGGCGCCCGGCGGTGCGAAGAAGTTGGCCCGCTCCCACCCCATCCGGCTGCCGAAGTTGGCTCCTCCCGCGACCAGCAGGTGGTGCACCGGCGAGCGACGGAACGGCCGCGCCGTCGCCATCTCCCGGTTGGGCCAGGGGATCTCGTAGTGCAGGCCGAGGATCTCCGCGACGCGGTCGTGCAGCCACCGGTTGTTGCCGTTGAAGGGGGCGAAGCGGCGGATGTCGACGCTCGTCAGATCGGATGTCGGCTCGCCGTTGACGATCCACTCCGCCAGCGCCCGGCCCGCGCCACCAGCCGACGCGATGCCCACCGAATTGAACCCGGCCGCGACGAAGTAGTTCGCACACTCCGGCGCTTCCCCGAGGATGAACTGGTTGTCCGGGGTGAAGCTCTCCGGGCCGTTGTACAGCTTCTTGAGACCCGTCTCCTCCAGTACCGGGATGCGCAGCAGGGCGTTGTCCATCAGGATCTGGAAGTGGTCCCAATCCTCTTCCAGCAGTTGGAATTCGAACGGATACGGAATCGCATCCGGGCTGACCCACGGCTTCGCCTCGGGCTCGAAGCCGCCGATCACCAGACCGCCGACCTCCTCCTTGAAGTACGTGTAGCCGTCGGGGTCGCGCAGGATCGGCATGTCGGGGTGCACCCCCGCGATCGTCTCGGTCACGACGTAGAAGTGCTCGGCCGAGTGCAGTGGGACGTTGACGCCGACCATGGCGCCGACCTGCTTCGCCCACTGCCCCGCGCAGTTCACCACGATCTCCGCTTCGACGTCACCCCTGTCGGTGCTCACGGCCGTCACCCGGCCGTCGACGACCGTCGTGCCGATCACCCTGGTGCGCTCCATGATTCGGCAGCCGCGCATCCGGGCCCCCTTGGCGAGCGCCTGCGTGAGGTCAGCCGGGTTGGCGCGGCCGTCGTTGGGCAGCCAGATCGCGCCGACGAGGTCGTCGACCTGCATCACCGGGTACCGCTCCAGCGCCTGAGCGGGGGTGAGCAGCTCGCACTCCAGGTTGTAGGCGGCCGCACTCGCCGCCGTGCGCTTCAGCTGGATCATCCGGTCGTGGGTGCGCGCGACCGTCACTCCCCCGCACTGCCGGTACCCCGCGGTCAGTCCGGTCTCGGACTCGAGTTCGTCGTACAGCTCTCCTGAGTACTGGACGAGGCGGGTGCCGCTCTCGGAGGCGCGTAGCTGGCCGACGAGACCCGCTGCGTGCCAAGTCGTTCCGGACGAGAGCTGACCCTGTTCAATGAGGAGCACGTCGGTGTAGCCGAGCTTCGTCAGGTGGTAGGCGACGCTCGTCCCGATCACCCCGCCGCCGATGACGACGACCTGCGCCCGCTCCGGAAGCTCTGCGGTGGCCACGTCAGCTCGCGGCTTCGGTCAGCGCGTGCCGGAGCATGTGCAACGCCACGGTGGTGGATCGTTCGCGGATGTCACTCCGATTCCCCGGCAGCACCAGGGTGCGGGTGTGGATTCGGCCGTCGCCGAGTGCGATGCAGAAGCAGACCGTTCCGACGGGTTTCTCCTCCGATCCGCCGCCGGGGCCGGCGATCCCGGTGATGGCCACGGCGGTGTCGGCGTCGAAACGCCGTAACGCGCCGGCGGCCATCGCCTCGGCGACGGGTTCGGATACCGCCCCGTGCGCCTCGATCAGCGCGGCGTCGACACCGAGCAGGTTCACCTTCGCGTCGTTGGAGTAGGACACCACCCCGCCCGCGACGTAGTCCGACGAGCCGGGCCGGTCGGTGAGGCGCGCCGCCACCAAGCCCGCGGTGCACGACTCCGCCGTCGCGATCGTGCGTCCCGCGAGCAGCGCGGCGACCTGATCGTCGACGAGTGCTCCGTCGATGGAGAACAGTTCACGGCCGTGCTTGTCGCGAAGTACGTCGAGAAGGGCGGCGTAGCTGTCGGCCGCATCGGGCTCGTAGCGCGTCACGATCTCGAGTTCGCCGCGGCGCAGGCACGTCGTGATCTCGAGACGGTCGAAACCGCGCACCGACTGCTCCGCCTCGCGCAGCGTCTCGGCGAGGCCGGACTCGGGCAGGCCGAACATCCGGATCGTCTCCTGGCGGTAGACGGTGCGGCCGGCGATCGCCGCGCTGAACGCGTCGTCGTCGACCGCGGTGCGCCACATCGGCTGCAGTTCGCGCGGCGGACCTGGAAGCACCAGCACCGTCGGCGAGCCCGGCACCACGACCCCCGGCGCGGTGCCGACGGGGCTCAGCACGTGCGCCCCCTCAGGCACCATGGCCTGCTTGCGATTGGCGGCCATGACGGCCTCGAAGTCCACCCCGTGGCGACCGCCCATCAGCCGACGCAGGATTCCGGCGATGGTCTCCTCGAGTGCCTCGTCGAGCACCAGTTCTCGTCCGCAGAACCGCGCGACGGTGGCCACCGTCATGTCGTCGGCCGTGGGTCCGAGACCGCCGCTGGTCACGACGAGGTCGACCCCCTCGGCGGCCATGAACCGCAACTGCGCCTCGATGTCCGCTGGCCGGTCCCCGCAGATGGTGATGTGGGCGAGTTCCACGCCGAGTTCGAGCAGCCGGTCGGCGATCCACGGGCCGTTCCGGTCCTGCACACGTCCGGTCAGTACTTCGGTTCCGGTTACCACGATGCCCGCGCGCGCACTCACGACCACGACCTTACGGCGGGTCGGTGGCCGGCAGGTCGACACTCCACCTGTCGTTTCCCGACTGGACACGTGCGCGGGCTACGTTGCGGCCGTGACGACCAGCGTGCTCGCGCTGCCCGCCGTCCTCGATCCGATGTACTGGCTGGGCGACGGCGGACTGTTCGCGTCGGCGGTGCTGCCGGGCGTGATGATCATCGTGTTCATCGAAACGGGTCTGCTGTTCCCGTTCCTACCGGGTGACACGCTGCTGTTCACGGCGGGACTGATTGCCGCTCAGGAGAATTCACCCGTGACGATCTGGACCCTGGCGCCGTCCGCTGCGGTGGCCGCCGTGGCGGGCGGCCAACTCGGCTACCTCATCGGACGCACCGTCGGCCCCGCGCTGTTCACGAAGGAGGACGCGCGGATCTTCAAGAAGCACTACCTCGAGACGTCGCACCGGTTCTTCGAACGGCATGGTCGCAAGACGATCGTCATCGGCCACTTCGTCGGCGTGGTGCGAACGTTCACACCCGTGATCGCGGGCGCGTCGGGAATGCCCTACCGGGTGTTCCTCGCCTACGACATCGTGGGCGCGGTGGCGTGGGGCGTGGGCCTGACGCTGGTCGGTTACCACCTCGGCGGTGTGCCGTTCGTCAGCACTCACCTGGAGTGGATCGTGCTGGCGATCGCGGTGCTGTCCGCGCTGCCGGTCGTCGGTTCGGTGCTGCGCGCGGCGGTGCTGCGCAGGCGCGCCGTCAGCGCAGCAGCCAGCCCTTGACGGTGTCGAGTTCGCGTGAGTAAGTCTCCATGGTCCCGTCGGCGAACCTGGATCCGCCGTTGATCACGTCGTCGCCGCGCCAGATGACGCGCACGCGAATGTCCCCGCGGAGGTAGAGGTCGACGCGGTCGTCGATCCGGCGCTGCCAGCCCGCCTGCTCGCATTCCTGCGCGAGCGCCGTGCGCGTGTTCGATTCGGCCATGCGTTCCTCGTTCGAGTCATTGATCCGGTACGTCGGTCGCTCCATTGTCTACGACTCACCGGACCGGGACGACCACCGGTGGGCTGTTGTAGCCGCTGACGCGCACCCAATTGCCGTTGACATGGGCGTTCGACGCTTCGGCGCGCAGCGTGACCGACTCGCCGGGGAACACCGTGACGTAGTTGTCGCTGTACTCGATGGGCAGGATCTCGTCGCCGTCGCGGGTCTGCGTGAGTTCGGCCCGCTCGAAGAACGCCACGTCGTCGGTCGGGTTGCTCAGCCGGATGTCCACGGCGGGCGTTCCGGACTCCGTCGTGGTCCGGGTCGCACCGACCTGCAACGGCACCTTCCGCAGCGAGTTCAGCGGCGTCATGTCGGCCCAGGTGGTCTGCCGGGTCTCGAACGCCCAGTCGTTGTTGGGCTCGCCGACGTCGTCGTACCGCTGGGACTGCCAGTACACGTTCTCGCCGATGACGGTGCCCGCCGCGTCGAGCAGTTGGCAGCGCACGAAGAACACGCGTGAGTCGCGCGCCTCGCGCGGGAGTTCGACCGCGAGCGTGGCGCCACCCGATGCGACGGTGAGCGGGCCGGTGCTGCGGTCGTCGCGGACCCGGCCCCGCAGGTCGTAGACCCGGACCCGAACGCGGACGTCCTCGACGGTCGCGGGGGTCTGGTTGACGACGCTGACGCGCGCACTGGTGCGGTCGCCGGTCGCGTACGAGTCGAAGACCACCGACAGCGGGCGCAGTCCCTTCTTCGCGCCGAAGTACGCGCCGCCCTGACGCAGGTAGTAGTCGAAGATGTTGCCGAAGAACGACGGCCAGTGGCTGTTGAGCATCCAGTACAGCGTCATCTTGTGGCCGGCCCACCCCAGCGCGGCGAACGCCTCGAACTGTGCGCGCGTCGACTCGTAGTGCGCCAGTTGAGCTTTGCGGGTGAACTCCTCGGCGCTGGTGGACGGCCCGTAGCGCCGGTTGAGCACCCGCTGCACGCTCGCCAGTGCCGCGTTGCCGGGATTCGAGCCCGCGTGGAAAAACCACGTGTCGTTGATCGGCCACAGCCGGTCGGGCGGGATGAACTCCTTCAGGCTCGCCATCGGCGGGATGTGTTCGTTGTCGCCCTGCTCGGCCGACGCCCCGCGGGCGGCCCGGTACTTCCCGGAGAACCAGTACGACGGCGGCCGCCAGGTGTAGGGGCCCGCCATGTGGATGCCGTTCCACAGGCGCTCGCCGTCCGGGCCGATGGTGTACGACGACACGGAGTTCACCACGGCGTTCTGCCAGTGCAGGTCACGCAGCACCGCCTGGTACCGCTCGAGCACGTCGGGGGGCGGCCAGCCGTCGCTCGCGTTGGCCCACACGAAAGCCGACGGGTGCGAACGCAGCATCGCGACCTGTGACCACAGGCTCGCGACGGCGACGCGGTTGTCCTCGGCGTCCCACTGCGGCCACTTCTCCCACTGGTTGCAGCACATCCAGCCGACCATGAGCGGAATGCCCAGTTCGTCGGCTTTCTCGACGAAGCGCTCGGTGGGGATCTTCGACTCCAGCCGGATCATGTTCAGTCCGAGGTCGCGCACGTACCCCAGAATCGCGTCCTCGCGCTCCGGGTCGTAGCGGAACAACAGGTCCGGCGTGTAGGTCGCGCCGCGGGCGAGGAAGTTGCGGCCGTTCACCTGCAGGTAGAAGCTTCCTCCGCGGCCGAGCTCGGGGAACCGCTCGTCGTCGTCGCGGCCCTGGGTGACGGTGCGGACGCCGAACCTGAGCCGCGATTCGTCGGTGGTGCGATCGAACTGACGGAAGTCGAGGTGCAGGTCGTAGAGGTTCGGTTCGCCCATGGTGTACGGCCACCACAGGTCCGGTCGCGACAGCCAGAGCGCGTGGAAGTCCTCCGGGGTGAAGGTGACGTCGCGCCGCTCCCCCGGCGCCAGCGCGACGGGTTGCTCGACGACGACGTCGGGCTTGCCCGCGCGGGTGATGCTGGCACGCAACACGCCGCGCACCGACGCCTGCGAATGATTGCTCAGCGTGCTTCGGACGGTCAGCCGCGCGGTATCCGTTGCGGGCAGCGGCAGTTGGGTGTCGACAGTGGCATCGCCGATCGAGACGGGGCCGGACATGGTCAGGTACACCGGTTTCCAGATGCCCGCATTGCGGTCCGGGACGAACGAGATGCCGTTGGCGGGGTTCTTGTCGGCGCCGCGGTAGCCGAGGTAGTTCCAGTTGATCCAGTCGAACCAGCTGTCGGCGAGTTCGACGCCGTCGACGTCCTGCATCGCACGTTCGGGCACGACTTTCACGGCCAGCACATTGGGCCCACCCCGGTCGACCCAGTCGGTGACGTCGAGGTCGTGTTCGACGTACATGCCGACGACATCGCCCGCGCCCGCGACGAGGCGTCCGTTGAGCCACACCTCGGCGCGGTAGTTGATGCCGGGGAACGTCAGCCGGTAGGTGCTGTGGCCCGCGGGGGCCTCGAAAGTCGTTCGGTACCACCAGTCCTGCAGATACAGGTCCTGCGGAATCCTCTCGAGCAGGTTCTCGCCGTAGTACGGGTCGGGGTAGGTGCCGTCGGCCCGCAGCGCCTCCAGCACGGTCGCGGGCATGGTCTCGACGCGGTGCCACGCGTCGTCGCGGTAGCCGGGCGTCGACACCACGGCACCGCCCGCGGGCTCGTCGCGGGCGGAGGTCAGCGTCCAGCCGTCGGAGAGTTCGACCGTGGCGGGGGCCGCCTCGAGGTGGGCGAACCGCGGGATGTCGCCCGCGCAGAGCAGCAGCGTGACGACGAGGGCTGCAGTGAGGGCTAGGCCGGTGATCGAATGGAGGGTTCGGCGCAGCGCGGTCGCTATTGCCCTACCTCCTCCGACGACGGTGACGGCCCCATTCTGCCTGTCGCCCCCGCGGGTCCGCTCAGGAGGCGATGCCGGTGATCATCCGATCGCAGACCGCGACCATCTGCTCCAGCGCGCTGTCCCTGTCGTCGGCGCGCGCGATGTACAGCGCGGCCTCGTCGAGCGCGCCGAGCAGCACGTGCGCCGTCGGCCGGGCGGGCTGGTCGGGGATCACGCCGTCGACGATGGCCTGACCGAGCATGGCCTCGACGACGCCCAGTCCGTAGCGCAGCCCGACCTCGCGCCACTGCGCCCAGCCGAGCACCGCGGGCGCGTCGATGAGCACGATGCGCTGCACTGCCGGTGCCGAGCACTCCTCGAGGAACAGGCGTGCTCCCAGCCGCATCGCCGCCAGTTGGTCGGTCGGTGCATCGCTTCCGATCCTGGTCACGATCGTCGCCACCAGCTCGGCTTCGACGTCCTCGTACACCGCGGCGAAAAGACCGGCCTTGTCGCCGAACTGGTGGTAAAGCGCACCGCGGGTGACGCCCGCCGCCTCGACGATCGCCTGTGTCCCCACTCCCGCGTAGCCCTGGTCGGCGAACAGCGCCCGACCGGCGGCGAGCAGCCGCGCGCGGGTGGCCGCGGTGCGTTCGGCCTGCGTCCGGCGCGGCGACGGTTCGGCGTTGACTTTCATACAGACTGCACGTAACTTTCATACCGAGTGTTCGTAAGTTATCGGAAAGGGTAGCCGAGATGCCGCACGTGATGTTGGACCAGGGCACGATCAACTACCGCGTGGTGGGTCCCGACGACTCGCCGCACCCGCCGGTGCTGTTCGTGCACGGCATCCTCGTCGACCACCGGCTCTGGCTGAAGGTCGCAGACGTATTGGCCGCCAATGGATTTCGCTGCATACTGCCCGATCTCCCGCTGGGCTCGCACACCACGCCCGTGTCCGACGACGCGCTGCGCACCCCGGCCCTGGTGGCGGAACTGCTGCACGACCTCATGGTGTCGCTCGACCTCGCCGATGTCACGCTGGTCGGCAACGACACCGGCGGCGGACTGAGCCAACTGCTCGTCGACGCCCACCCCGAGCGGGTCGGCAGGCTGGTACTGACCAACTGCGACGCGTTCGAGCAGTTCCCGCCGTTCCCGTTCAACATCGTGTTCGCGGCCATGCGCGGACCCCGGTTGATCCGGGCGCTCGCCGGCCCGATGCGGATTCCCGCGATCCGGCACTCCCCGCTCGGCTACGGGCTCCTGCTGAACCGCGACGACGCGCTCACGGCCTCCTGGATCGCGCCGTGCATCAGCGACCAGCGCATCGCGCAGAACCTGGCCACCCTGTTAAGGGGCGTGCGCGCAACGGATCTCACCGACGTCGCCACCCGCCTGCCGCGCTTCGACAAGCCCGTCACCGTCGTGTGGGGCATGGCCGACACGTCCTTCACACCCGCGCTCGGGCGGCGGCTCGCGGCGCTGTTCCCGAACTCGACGTGGATCGAGGTGCCCGGCGCGCGCACGTTCGTCAGCCTCGACGCACCGCAGGCGGTGGTCGACGCGATCGCCACGGTGAGCGCGACGCCTTAGAACAGGTCCTTATGCGGCACGTCGGTCACCAGGCCGCCGTCCATCACGAACTCGGCACCCGTCGAGAACGACGATTCGTCGCTGACGAGGAACACGATGAACGCCGCGACCTCCTCGGACTGGCCCGGCCTGCGCAACGGCGCGGTCACCATGTCGTCGGGGAAGTGCTTCGTCATCGGCGTGCGGATGAAGCCGGGGTGAATCGAGTTGACCCGGATGTTCTTGGGCCCCAACTCGATTGCGGCCGACTTGGCCAGCCCGCGAACCGCCCATTTGGATGCGACGTACGGGTGCACCATCGGTGCGCCGCGCAGGCCCTCGATCGACGAGACGTTGATGATCGAGCCCTCGCCCGCCGCCTTCATCTGCTCGACGACGGCCTGCATCCCCAGGAACGTGCCGGTGAGGTTGACGTCGATGACGTTCTGCCACTTGGCCATGTCGAACTGGCCGATCTTGCCGAGCGCGACGATCGCCGCGTTGTTGACCAGAGCGGTGAGCTTGCCGAACTCATCGACGGCCACCTTCACCGCGGCGTCCCACTGCTCGGCGTCGGTGACGTCGAGGTGCACGTAACGCGCGGACTCCCCCAGCTCGTCGGCGAGCGCCTTGCCCTCCTCGTCGAGGATGTCGCCGATGACCACTTTGCCGCCCTCGGCGACCAGGGCCCTGGCGTGCGCAGCGCCCATCCCTCGCGCCCCGCCGCTGATCAGTGTCACTTTTCCGTCCACGCGTCCCATAGCGCGACAGGCTACCGTACCGACAATCGGAATTAGAACCTGTTCCAATTCCGAACGTGAACACGCATAATCCCGGCATGGCCATACGCGTCGCACTCATGGGTCCGGGGAACTGCGGCAGCCTCGCGCTGCGGCAGCTGATCAACGATCCGCGCTTCGAACTCACCGGCGTCTGGGTCTTCTCGGACGAGAAGGTCGGCAAGGACGCCGGCGAACTCGCAGGGCTCGGTGTGACCACCGGCGTGACGGCGGGCAACGACCTCGACGCGATCATCGCCGACAAGCCCGACTGCGTCGTCTACACCGCGATGGGCGACATCCGGCCGCGGCAGGCGCTGGCCGACGTCCGCACGCTACTGTCGGCCGGCATCAACGTCGTCGGGTCGAGTGTCGGCGTGCTCCAGTATCCGTGGGGTTCGCTGCCCGACAAGCACATTCAGCGTGTGGAAGACGCTGCACGGGAGGGGAGTTCGACCGTCTTCTTCACCGGCGTGGACCCCGGCTTCGCCACCGACCTGCTGCCGTTCGCGATAGCCAGCACCTGTCAGAGCATCACCCAGGTGCGCACCATGGAGATCGCCGACTACGCCACCTACGACGGGGCGACGGTGATGTTCGACGTGATGGGCTTCGGCAACGAGTTGGGCGATCTGCCGCTGCTCTACCAGCCGGGCGTGTTGAGCCTCGCGTGGGGTACCGCGATCCGGCAGCTCGCCGCCGGGCTGGGCGTCGAGATCGATGAGATCCGGGATTCGGTCGAACAGGAGCCCGCCCCCGAGGATTTCGACGTCGCCGTGGGCACCATCAAGAAGGGCACCGTCGCGGCGGTGCGCTTCCAGATCGAGGGGATGGTCGCCGGACAGCCCGTCGTCGTGGTCGAGCACGTCACGCGGCTGCGCGCCGACCTGCGTCCGGACTGGGCACAGCCCGCGCATCCCGGTGGCTCCTACCGGGTGGAGATCACCGGAGAACCGTCGTACTTCCTCGACATCGTGCCGACGAGCCCCAACGGCGGGGCCCCCTATGCGGCCATCCTGGCCGCCGCCGGACGCATCGTGAACGCGATCCCCGATGTGGTGGCCTCGGCGCCGGGCATCCGCACCACGATCGACATGCCGCTGGGTACGGGCCGCGGGCTGTACGGGCTGCCCGCCTAGCGCGGGGTCACGTTCGTCCAGACCATCTTGACGGTGGTGCCGTCGGCCGACGTCTCGATGGTGGTGACGTCCGACAGTGCGCGCATGAGCGGGATGCCGCGGCCGCGGGTCCTGTTGTCGTGCTGGGTGTCGGTCAGCCGCCACACGCCGCGGTCGGAGACCGCGACGGTGATGGACGACTCCGCGGCGTCGTGTCGCGCCACGAGGTCCATGGTGCCCGGCGCACCCGCAGTCACGTAGGCGAACTCGGCGCAGTTGGCGAGCGCCTCGTTGATCGCGAGGATGAGATCGTTCGATCGGTCGGCGTCGAGTTCGAAGAACCGGCCCAGCCACTGTGCGAACTCGTCGCGCAGTTGAGAGGCGAGCTGCGGCGTCGCCGCAACGCCGACGCGCTCGAAGCGTTCGGCGTTGGCTAAATCAGCGGTGGGCATCACGTCGATCATGGCAAAAGTTCTCTACCCGGTCGACCAGCCGACTAAGCGTGTCTAGGGGCGCAATGCCGCGAGCGCCTCATCGAGCGACTCGTACAGCGGCACGATGTCTGCGATGCCGACCAGCTTCAGCGGCCTGCTGGTGGCCGGACCGTCGGCGACGACGCAGAAGCGAGTGCCCTCGTCAGCGGCGTCGTGCGCTGCCACGAGGACACCCATCCCGGCCGAGGCGAGGAACTCCACGGCGGTGAGGTCGACGACGAGACCCTCCGGCTTATTGGCGACGGCCTTTCGCAACGCGTCCTCGAGTTGAGGCGCGGTGAGCATATCGACGACTCCGGCGGCGGCGACGACGGCGATCTCGCCGTTCCACGTCTCGGTTACCTCACACGCCGAACCCGACGCAGCGGTCGCGCCGTCAGTGGATGAGTCGTGTTGTTCGTTCAAGGCCAACTTCCCTCTTCAGCCGGCGTCACTGGGTGCTCGCCGGCGTCGATCTCGTGTGCACCTGGCTGAGGCTGAACCACCGCACACACGAAACTACCGTGTTGAAACCTAACCGATGGGTGCGTCACCCCGCCGCTCGACCGGCGGTGCGGCGGTACCTTGTCCGTCGGTGCGGGCACACTGGAGGCGAGCCCCCGCCCGACCAGGAGTCGACCCATGACCGCGCACGCGTCCGTCGGACCGCTGGTCGCCGACGTCGCCGCTGGTCCGGAAGGCGCGCGGATCGGCGCGTTCTTCGATCTCGACGGCACCCTGGTCTCGGGATTCACCGCCACGGTGCACGCGGGCCATCGCATCCGGACCCGGCAGGCGCGCATCGGCGAGGTGGTCGGCGTCATCGAGGCGTCCGTGCGCTATCGAATCGGCCGAATGGAGTTCGAGCGACTCGTCGTGCGGGCGGCGGAGTATCTGCGCGGCGAGTCGCTCGCCGAACTCGAGCGGCTCGGCGAGTGGCTGTTCACCACGCGAATCGAGGACCGGGTGTTCGCGGCGATGCGGGACGTGGTGCGCGCGCATCAGGATCGCGGCCACACCGTGGTGGTCAGTTCATCGGCGCTGACGATCCACGCCGAACCGGTCGCGCGGCACCTCGGCGTCGCCGACGTCATCTGCAACCACTTCGAGGTCGACGACCGGGGTGCGCTCACCGGCGGCGTCGTCACGCCGATCGTCTGGGGTGCCAAGAAGGCGGCGGCCGTGCAACGGTTCTGCCTCGAGCGCGGTATCGACCTGTCGGACAGCCACTTCTACGCCGACGGCGACGAGGACTCGGCGCTGATGCGGCTGGTGGGTCACCCGCGGCCGGTGAATCCGCGGTCGGGGCTGGCACGCGAAGCCGCGCAGCGCGGCTGGCCGGTGCTCGACGTCAGGGAGCGTCGCCGGACTCGCTGATGCGCAGCGTCTGGCGCAACCGGCCGACGAACACCGGCGGGTAGGCGCCCATGCCCGCTTTGCCCATCCACTCGTCGGCGAGTTCGGAGTCGCGCAGCCAGTGTCTGGCGTGGACCTCGTCGTCGATCTCGAACAGCATCATCACCTCGCGCGCGTTGTCGAAGGCGTCGAAGATGAGCAGCTTGCGGACGCCTGCCTCGCGCAGGTCGTCGGCGGTCGCGCGGACGTGGCCGATCAGGCTGGTGACGTCGTCGACGGTGGTCACGACGGACACCATCACCTCGGGCGCCGCGGGCGCGGCCTCTCCGACGAGGTCGAGCCGCTCGACGAGCTCACCGGCGAACACCGCGGGGATGTTTTCGACGCCGACCGCGTCGAACCAGTCGAAGAACACCCGTGACCGCAGGAGTTCGATGACCGTCTCCCTGGTGTGGATCGCGATCAGCACCATGACCCGGCCGGGATCGCTCGTCGAGCTGTAGACCAGCACGTGGTGGGCACCCATGTCGGCGAGCGCGTCCTGGCGTTTCTCGAGTAGCGGCCATACGCGTTCGGGGTCCGGGATCCGGTAGTCCGACGAGAGCACCAGGGATTGGCTGAGCCAGTGTGTTGCGGACTGGGTCACGTGATGTCCTTCGCTGACGCCATCGCGGGGGCTGCGCGATCCCCTGCGACGGTAGTGCCTGTTGTGCTCGGAGGGGTCTCGGGTACTAAACTAGAACACGTTTCAGTTTTCGCTCGCGTCACGCCGACCTCAGGAGCAGGCATGCACACTCCCCTCTGCGACGAACTCGGCATCGAGTTCCCCATCTTCGCGTTCACCCACTGCCGCGACGTCGTCGTGGCAGTGAGCAAGGCCGGCGGCTTCGGCGTGCTCGGCGCCGTCGGCTTCACCCCCGAACAGCTCGAGATCGAGCTCAAGTGGATCGACGCCAACATCGGCGACCACTCGTACGGCGTCGACATCGTCATCCCGAACAAGTACGAGGGCATGGACTCGACCGACCTCGACCCCGAGGTGTTGAAGAAGACGCTGAACGACCTGGTGCCTCAGGAGCACATCGATTTCGCCAAGAAGGTGCTCGCCGATCACGGGGTGCCGGTCGAGCACAGTGACGACGACGCAATGGGGCTGCTGGGCTGGACCGAGGCGACCGCGACGCCCCAGGTCGAGGTCGCGCTCCAGCACCCGAAGTGCACGTTGATCGCCAACGCTCTCGGCACTCCGCCGGTGGAGATGATCAAGCACATCCACGCCGAGGGCCGCAAGGTCGCCGCGCTGTGTGGATCGCCGTCGCAAGCGAAGAAGCACGCCGAGGCCGGCGTGGACATCATCATCGCCCAGGGCGGCGAGGCGGGTGGACACTGCGGCGAGATCGGCTCGATCGTGCTGTGGCCGCAGGTCGTCAAGGCGGTGGCACCGGTACCGGTGCTGGCCGCAGGCGGCATCGGCAGCGGGCAGCAGATCGCCGCGGCCCTGGCGCTCGGCGCGCAGGGCGCGTGGACCGGTTCGCAGTGGGTCATGGTCGAAGAGTCCGAGCACACCGAGGTGCAGCACGCCGCGTACGCCAAAGCCGAAAGCCGCGACACCGTGCGCAGCCGCTCCTTCACCGGCAAGCCGGCGCGCATGCTGCGCAACGAGTGGACTGAGGCGTGGGAGCAGGAAGGCAACCCCAAACCGCTCGGAATGCCGTTGCAGTACATGGTGTCCGGCATGGCCGTCGCCGCTACGCACAAGTACCCCAACGAGAGTGTCGACGTCGCGTTCAACCCGATCGGTCAGGTGGTCGGCCAGTTCACGAAGGTCGAGAAGACGTCGGCGGTGATCGAGCGCTGGGTGCAGGAGTACCTGGAAGCGACGGGCCGGCTCGCCGACCTCAACGAGGCCGCCTCCGTGTAGTCCCCCCAGGGCCTCTCCTTTGCGTCTGTTCGGCGAGGCGCCGGCTATGTATGCTGCTCTACATAATGCCGAGTCCACGCGAACGGATGGTCATCTCCACCGCGCTGCTGATCCGCGAGCGCGGCGCACACTCGACCGCGATCTCCGACGTGCTCGAGCACAGCGGCGCGCCGCGCGGATCCGCGTACCACTACTTCCCCGGTGGCCGCACCCAACTGCTCTGCGAGGCGGTCGACTACGCCGCAGAGTTCACCGCCAACCGGATCGCCCGTGCGGCGACGAGCCTGGAGGCCGTCGATGTCGTCGTCGACGGGTTCCGGTCTCAGCTCCTCGACTCCGACTACCGCGCCGGCTGTCCGGTCGTCGCCGTCGCGGTGGAGGCCGACAACCCGGCTGTGATCGAGCGCGCCGCAGCGGCCTTCATCCGCTGGACCGGCCTCATCGTCGCGCGACTGATCGCCGACGGGGTCGACGCTGAACGGGCAGAGGAGCTCGCGATGCTCCTCACGACGTCGGTCGAGGGCGCCATCGTCGTCGCGAGGTCGACGCGTGACGTCACACCCCTGGACCTGATTCACCGGCAGTTGCGCGCGATCGTGCGCGCCGAGACGAGGAGCCCCCTGTGAGCACGACGACCACCGGCGAATGGCAGGCGACGGCCTGCATCCTCTGCGAGTGCAACTGCGGCATCGTCGTTCAACTCGAGGACCGCACGATCGCGAAGATCCGCGGCGACAGGGAACACCCCGCGTCGCAGGGATACACCTGCAACAAGGCGCTGCGTCTCGATCACTACCAGAACAACCGCAACCGGCTGACCTCACCGCTGCGCAGACGCCCCGACGGGTCCTACGAGGAGATCGACTGGGACACCGCGATCGCCGAGATCGCCGAGGGCTTCGCCCGGATTCGCGACGAACACGGCGGCGACAAGATCTTCTACTACGGCGGTGGCGGCCAGGGTAACCACCTCGGTGGCGCGTACAGCGGCGCCTTCCTCAAGGCGGTCGGCGCGCGCTACCGCTCGAATGCGTTGGCGCAGGAGAAGACCGGTGAATTCTGGATCGACTCGCAACTGTACGGCGGCCACACCCGCGGCGAGTTCGAGCACGCCGAGGTGTCGGTGTTCATCGGCAAGAACCCGTGGATGTCGCAGAGTTTCCCTCGCGCCCGCGTCGTCCTCAACGAGATCGCCAAGGATCCGGCGCGCTCGATGATCGTCATCGACCCCGTGCTCACGGACACCGCCAAGCTCGCGGACTTCCACCTACGGGTTCGCCCCGGCACCGACGCGTGGTGCCTCGCGGCGCTGGCCGGGGTGCTGGTGCACGAGGGTCTCTGCGACGAGGAGTTCCTCGCGGCCCACGTCACCGGCGCGGATGCGGTGCGCGCCGTGCTCGCCGACGTGCCGATATCGGAGTACGCGCAACGCTGCGGTGTCGACGAGTCACTGCTCCGCTCGGCCGCGCGGCGCATCGCGAGTGCGGACAGCGTGTCGGTGTTCGAAGATCTCGGCGTTCAGCAGGCCCCCAACAGCACGTTGTGCTCCTACCTGAACAAGCTGCTCTGGATCCTCACCGGCAACTTCGCGAAACGCGGTGCGCAGCATCTGCATTCGTCGTTCGCGCCGCTGTTCACCGTTGGCGGCGTCGGACGCACCCCGGTGACCGGCGCACCGGTGATCTCGGGCCTGGTGCCGTCGAACGTCGTGCCCGACGAGATCCTCACCGACCACCCCGACCGGTTCCGGGCGATGATCGTCGAGAGCAGCAATCCCGCGCATTCGATCGCGGACTCCGCACGGGTGCGGGAGGCCATGCTCGCGCTCGATCTGCTGGTCGTCATCGACGTCGCGATGACGGAGACCGCACGGTTGGCTCATTACGTGTTGCCCGCGGCGAGCCAAATCGAGAAGCCCGAGGCGACGTTCTTCAACCTCGAGTTCCCGCACAACACCTTCCACCTGCGACACCCGCTGCTGGAACCGCTGCCCGGCACGCTGGCCGAACCCGAGATCTGGGCGCGGCTGGTGCGCGCGCTCGGTGTGGTCGGGGAAGAGGATCTGCACCCGTTGCGCCGCGCCGCCCGTGCGGGGTTGGCCGCCTACACGACGGCGTTCCTCACCGCCGTCGGCGCGAATCCCGCACTGGGACGGGTGCTTCCGTATGTGTTGTACGAGACGTTGGGGCCAACGCTGCCCGACGGCCTGGCCGGCGCCGCGGCGCTGTGGGGACTCGCGCAGAAGACCGCGATGACCTATCCGGACGCCGTCCGCCGAGCCGGCCACGCTGACGGCAACGCGCTGTTCGAGGCGATCCTCGCCGGCCGCTCGGGTGTCACGTTCACCGAGCACGAGTACGACGACGACTACGTGCTGATCGGACACGACGACAAGCGCATCGCGGTGGAGATCCCCGAGATGCTCACCGAGACGGTCGCATTGGCACAGGCGCGCCCGGCGCTTACCACCGAGGAGTTCCCGCTGGTGCTGTCGGCCGGTGAGCGGCGGGCCTACACCGCCAACGACATCCTCCGCGACCCGTCTTGGCGCAAACGCGATCCCGAGGGTGCGTTGCGGATCAGCGTCGAGGATGCCGCCGCAACCGGCGTCGGTAACGGTGACCGCGTCCGCATCACGACGGCCGCCGGTGCCGCCGAGGCCACCGTCGAAGTGAGTGACGTCATGCAGCCGGGACACGTGTCGCTGCCGAACGGCTTCGGGGTGGACGACGTCGACGCCGACGGGCGAGCCGTCACGCCGGGGGTGGCACCCAACGAACTGACCTCGTCGCAGTGGCGCGACGCCTACGCCGGCACGCCGTGGCACAAGCACGTGCCCGCGCGGATCGAACGGATGGCCGCGGGCGATTAGCCGAACAGCAGATCCGACGCGCGCTGCGCTGTCTCGTCGCGTGTGCGTCCCGGATGGTCGGCCGCGATGAAGTGGTTGCCGATGAGAAGCGAAAATGCCAGCAGTGCAGTGGCTTCCACGTCATCGGCACTGGCTCCGCGGCGAATCTCGGCGATCCGGGACCGCAGATAGTCCATTCGGCGATTGTCGACGCGCCGCAACCGGTCGGCGACGGCGGCGTCGCGACGAGCCCAGTCCCGGACTGCCAGATCGACGGGTAGCAGCTCCGCCGAGAACGTCAGCAGCCCCGCCTTCGTCGCTCGGGTGCGAGCGTCGCCACCCTCGCGCTCCACGCGCTCGAGCACTTCGTCGGTGCTCCTGCTCTCCCATGCGGCGAGCAGCGCGTCCAGGAGTGCGGCCCGGTCGGCGAACTGGTGGTAGAAACCGCCTCTGGTCACGCCGAGGGTCTGGGCGAGCGCGTCGATGCGTACCGCGTCGGGCCCGCCGTCGGCGAGTGCGGCCAGGCCGGCGTCGATCCACGACTCGCGGGTTGTTCGCGTCGGTGCCGGCACGGTTGTCCTCTCCGCAGATCGTCCGTTGACACTACGGCGAGCGCAAGCATACAGTTGTGTATGGATCAAGACCGGGCGGAACGACTTCCGGGCGCTTTCGGACGGGCCTACACGACGGCGTCCGCCCGTCAGGTTCCAGTGCCGGACTTCGTGCCGCGTCTCAGCCTGCTGCCGCGGGTCGACTACGCCGACGCGTTCGTCGTGGCCGTCGGCGCGCACCCGGATCGCAGCGCCGAGCAGTGGGCCAGAGCCATCCTCGAGGACACCGGTGAGACCACGCAGCTGCGCCTGGCGTGGACGGCGCTCGGACTGCGCGTCGACGACGACAGCGGAGTGGCGGGCTGGCGGATCCGCCGCAACGATCCCGATACCGTGCTGCTCGGGGCGGATTCGCGGGTCGGGATGCCCGGCGAGTTGCTCGTCGCCCTGCGAGGTGACGACCTCGTCTTCGCGACGATGCTCAGCCACCGGACGCCCGTGACGCGGCCGGTGTGGGCCGCGGTCGTGCCGGGGCACGTCGCGAAGGTCCGTCACCTGCTCACGAGAGCGGGCGGTTCAACCGACTCGGCCGGGTTAGGGCGTCGGTAGCGACGCGGGGGGCGGCGGCGGGACGGCCGGGTCGGCAGGGGGCGGCAGTGCGGGATCCCGCGGGAACTGCGTCGGCACGTTCGGGCCAGGGGCCTGCTGCGGGATGGGCGTGTTCATGCCGCGCTGCGACAGTCCCAGGATCAGCGCCTCCTTGCCGCTGATCTCCTGGTTCTGAACCGCGTGCCAGAGGTCCTTCAGGTAGCTCGTGTTAGGCGAGTCCGCACCGCCCAGCACAGGGTCCATGGTGGCGCCGGGCGGCAGCGCCTCGGGGCTCGGGAGGTGTGGAACGGGACCGGGCGCGACCACCGGGACCGCCGCGGGATCGAGGGGCGCGGCGGGAGCGGCGGCGTTCACGATCGGAGCGTCGAGCACCGGGGCGGCAGGCACGACGGGCGCAGGCGGTTGCTGCAGCATCAGCGGCCCCGGGGCGGGAGGTGGTGGCGGTGCCGGTTCGGCGAGCGCCGTCGCCGGCGCGGCCAGGACGGCGAGTGCGCCTGCTGCGCACCAGCCCGTCACGGTCAGAAACCTACGGATGTCGACGCTCATCGCGGAAGCCTCTCGGTGTTACTCCAGGGACTGATGGTACTAGGGAAACCATCTCCGCGCGACGCGATCACGTTACATCCGGCAAACGAGAACACGTTCCAACTCGGTACTTCGTATGAGTTTCGGGAAGCCGCTCCGAGCAGGCCCAGCCGTGGTGTAGCAATGCGTAAGGCCACTAGACCGCATCGTCGCGAGGAGTTCCCGACGTCATGACCGACACCACCTCAGCATCACCATCCGGTGCTTCCGTCGCCGGTACCCCCAACATCCCGGCGGGCTTCGACTTCACCGACCCCGACATCTACGCCGAACGGCTGCCCATCGAGGAGTTCGCCGAGATGCGCAGGGTCGCGCCGATCTGGTGGAACGAGCAGCCCCTCGACAAGGGCGGCTTCGGCGACGGCGGGTACTGGGTGGTGACCAAGCACAAGGACGTCAAAGAGGTGTCGCGTCGCAGCGAGGTCTTCTCCAGCCTGGAGAAGACGGCGCTCCCCCGGTACGCCGACGGCACCGTCCAGCACCAGATCGACACCGGCAAGTTCGTCCTGCTGAACATGGACGCGCCGCACCACACGCATCTGCGCAAGATCATCTCGCGCGCCTTCACCCCGCGGCAGATCGAACTGCTCAGGGCCGACCTCGCCGACCGAGCCCGCGACATCGCCGAGAAGGCGGCCGCCGAGGGCTCCGGCGACTTCGTCGAGCAGGTGTCGTGCGAACTGCCGCTGCAGGCCATCGCCGGGCTGATGGGCGTACCTCAGGAAGACCGGATGAAGCTGTTCCACTGGTCGAACCAGATGGTCGGCGACATGGACCCGGAGTTCGCCGACAACGACGCGATCTCCGCGTCCGTCGAGCTGATCACCTACGGCATGAAGCTGGCCGCCGAGCGGGCCGATACGCCCGGCGAGGACCTCGTCACCAAGCTCGTCCAGGCCGACGTCGAGGGGCACAAGCTGTCCGACGACGAACTCGGCTTCTTCGTCATCCTGCTGGCCGTCGCGGGCAATGAGACGACCCGCAACTCGATCACCCAGGGCATGATGGCCTTCACCGATTTCCCCGACCAGTGGGAGCTGTTCAAGCGCGAGCGGCCCGCCACGGCCGCCGACGAGATCGTCCGGTGGGCCACCCCCGTCACCTCGTTCCAGCGGACCGCCCTCGAGGACACCGAGCTGTCGGGCGTCCCGATCAAGAAGGGCCAGCGCGTCGTGATGATGTACCGCTCGGCCAACTTCGACGAGGACGTGTTCGACGATCCCTTCACGTTCAACATCCTGCGCGACCCGAATCCGCACGTCGGCTTCGGCGGCACCGGGGCGCACTACTGCATCGGCACCAACCTCGCGCGGATGACGATCAGCCTGATGTTCGACGCGATCGCCGACGCCATGCCCGACATCACCTCACTGGCCAAGCCCGAGCGGCTGCGCTCGGGCTGGCTCAACGGCATCAAACACTGGCAGGTCGACTACACCGGGGCGAGCGCGGCGACGGGGCATCGGGATAGTCGATGATCGAGCGCCAGTAGTCCTCGGGGATCTCGGCGCCCGAGCGCAGCACGATCGCCAGGCCGGTGGCCATCGCGATGCCCAGCAGCCCGAGCCACAGCCCGGCGAGTGCGATGACGATCCACAACGCGGTGGTGAGTCCCGGCCACGGCGACACCACCAGCAGCGCGGGTGCGAACAAGAACCCGAACCCGATGTACGCGGCGGAGCCTGCACGGTCGGATTTCAGGACGAATCTCAGCCACCGTGGGATGTGTGGGTCGGATTGCTCTGTCATGCACCCAGCGTCCGTCGACCGGGTAACGGGGACAATTACCTCGGACGTAGTGGATCGGCGGCGACATCGACGTCAGACTGACACGGTGACCAGCGTGCACACTCAGCACCCGCCGTTCGGTTCGTTGATGAAGCAGTGGCGCCGGCGCCGCCGGCTGTCACAACTCGACCTGGCCATCGAGGCCGACGTGTCGTCGCGGCACGTGAGCTTCATCGAGACGGGCCGATCCGCGCCGAGCCGGGCGATGGTGCTGCGTCTCGCGGCGGCCCTCGAGGTGCCGCTGCGCGAACGCAATCAACTGCTGATGGCGGCCGGACTGGCGCCGGTGTACGCCGAACGCTCGCTTGAGGATCCGGACATGGCGCCGGTGCGCGACGGTGTCGAGCAGGTCCTCAAGGCGTACGAGCCGTTCCCGTGCCTCGCGGTGGATCGCGGCTGGAACGTCGTGGCTGCGAACTCCGGCGCCGCACTGCTGATGCAGGGTGTCTCCCCCGAACTGATGGCGCCCCCGAACGCCCTGCGGATGTCGCTGCACCCCGACGGCCTGGCGCCACGCATCCGCAACCTGGGCCAGTGGAGGCATCACGTCATCGGTCGGTTGCGGCGCGAGGTGACGGTCAGCGGATCCGCGGACCTTGCGGCGCTGCTGGCCGAAATCGACTCCTACCCAGGGGGATCCGATGACAGTGCGGATCTGGGCGGGGTCGTGGTGCCGCTCGAGTTGGACGGACCGGACGGCGTGGTGCTGACGTTCCTGAGCACCGTGACGACATTCGGCACGGCGCTCGACCTGACGGCGGCCGAACTCAGCATCGAGGCGTTCCTGCCCGTCGACGAGCAGACGGCGGCTGCGCTGCGCTGAGACAAGGGTTTTCGTCTGCCGGTGCGCAATCCTTTACCGCGCGGCGTTCGGGCCGCATCGTCGTGCCATGACCGCTATCGCCGACGCCTCCCAAGCCGCCCTGACCCCCGATCGCATCTCGCGGCTGCGAGTGCCCGAAGTCGATGAGCTCGCGAACCCCGCGGTGCGCGGATTCTTCACGCATCAGCAGCGCGAGGAGGGCTTGACCTCCAACTGGTTTCGCGCGCTGTCGCTCAACGAGGGCGATCTGGAACGGCTCAACGGCTACCTGTTGCCGCTGCTGGGCACCGACGGGCGCGGCGGGCTGAGCGCCCGCGAGCGCGAGGTCATCGCAACCGTCGTCTCAGGGGAGAACCGGTGCGCCTACTGCCACACCAATCACGCCAATAAGCTCGGCCAGGTCGCGGGCGACTGGTCGTTCGGCCAGCGCGTCGCGATCGACCACCACCAGGTGGCCGAGCTTACCGAGCGCGAGCGGGCGCTGGCCGACCTGGCGATCGCCGTCAACAACAACCCGCAGTCCATCCGGGACGCCGACGTCCACCGGCTGCGCGATCTCGGCCTCGACGATCACCTCATTCTCGAGGGCATCTCGATCGCGGCGTTCATCGGCGCCACCAATCGGATCGGCATCGCGTTGTCGGTCCCGCCCAACCCCGAGTACACGGGCGTTCCGAGTTGACCGGCGGTACTGGTAAGACCACTTGACCTCTTACCGATCGTCTGCCATCGTGGCGGCATGGCACTTCAACCCGTCAACCGTCGCTCGGTGCCGGAGGACGTCTTCGAACAGATCGTCGCGGAGGTGCTCAGCGGCGACATGGCCCCCGGCGAGGCGCTGCCCAGTGAGCGACGGCTCGCCGAGGTCCTGGGCGTGTCCCGCCCCGCGATCCGCGAGGCGCTCAAACGCCTGACCGCGGCGGGTCTGGTCGAGGTCCGGCAGGGCGATGCGACCACCGTGCGCGACTTCCGACGGCACGCGGGCCTCGACCTGCTCCCCCGGCTGCTGCTCAGGGGCGGTGAGGTCGACGTGGCCGTCGTGCGCAGCATCCTGGAGACCCGGCTGCACAACGGTCCCAAGGTGGCCGAGTTGGCGGCCCGGCGCGGGGGCGCGCGGACGGCCGACGAACTCGCCGGGACCATCGACGCGCTGGCGGCCGAGCCCGACCCCGTCGGGAAGCAGCGGCACGCGCTGCTGTTCTGGGACCAGGTGGTCGACGGCGCCGACTCGATCGCGTTCCGCCTGATGTACAACACGCTGCGCGCCACCTATGAGCCCGCGCTGACCGCTCTCGCCGCGATGATGGCCGACGAGGTCGGCAGACCCGACGCCTATCGAGCTGTCGCAGAGGCGATTCGGGCCGGCGACGCGAATCTCGCGCGAGCCGCCGCGCACGATCTGCTCGAACCCGCGACCACTGTGCTGCTCACCGCACTCGACGCCCTGGAGGATGACCGATGACCGCTCCCACCTCTCCTTCGCCCCGACCCGACCGGCGCGGCTTCACCCTCGCCGACGCGGCCCGCGAGTTCGTCAGGCACCCCTCGGTGTGGATGATCGCGACGGCGTTCGCGGTGGCGTTGTCGGCCCGCGTCTACGCCGGCGACTGGCAGTCGACAGACCTGCTGGTGCCGGTCATCATGCTCGCCGCGTTCCCGTTCTTCGAGTGGATCGTGCACGTGTTCGTATTGCACTGGCGGCCAAGGAAAGTGGCCGGCGTGACCGTGGACTCGCTGCTGGCGCGGATGCACCGCGAGCACCACGTCGATCCCCGCGACATCCCACTGATCTTCATCCCCTGGAAGTCGCTGCTGTGGGTGCTGCCGCTGGCCGTCGCGATCGCGGTGTTCGCGTTCCCGAGGATCGAACTGGGCCTCACCTACCTGGTGTTCCTCACGGTGCTCGGCCTCGGCTACGAGTGGTGCCACTACCTGATCCACAGCGACTACAAGCCCAGATCAGCGGTTTACCGGGCGATCTGGCGCAACCACCGACATCACCACTACAAGAACGAGCACTACTGGTTCACCGTCACCAGCACCGGCACTGCGGATCGGCTGCTCCGCACCTACCCCGACCCGGCCGAGGTCGCCGCGTCACCGACGGCGAAGAACCTGCACTCGGCTACGCCTGCACGATGATGGGATCCCCGATGCGGACCGTGTTGTAGTACCAGTCGGCGTTGTCGGGGCTCAGGTTGATGCATCCGTGGCTGACGTTCGAGTTGCCCTGTGAGCCCGTCGACCACGGAGCGCCGTGCACGTAAACGCCGCCCCAGGTGACGCGGACCGCGTCGTAGACCGTCAGCTTGTAGCCTTCGGGATCGCTGAGCGGGATGCCGATGGTGCGGGAGTCCATCACCACGACGTCCTGCTTCTCCAGCGCGGTGAACGTGCCGATTGGGGTGCGGAATCCGGACTTGCCCATCGAAGCGGGCATCTCGCGGGCGACCTGCCCGTCGATGCTCACGGTGAACGTGTACGCGTCCAGATCGGCGACGCCGACGACGGCGGAGCCGGTCTCGAAGCTCGTCGAGAATCCGTCGGACAGCACGGAGATCGTCGAATGGGCGGGCCAGAAGTCCGTCGGCGTCCACTGCAGCACGTCGTCGCGCAGCCAGGTGAACGACCCGGCCGGGGTGATCTTCGTCGAGCCCGCAGCGAACGAGATCGAGCGCTCCGCAGCGGACCGCTCGCGGACGGGCTCGGCGAACGTCACGGTCACCGGAGCGCCGACGCCGACGACGTCGCCCGCACTGGGCGAGACCGCCACGGCGGCGGCCCCCCGCGGCGCGGCCGCGGCTCCGATCGCGGTTGACGCGCTGAACAGGAGCGTGGCCATGCCGGCAATCGCCACCACGAATCGCACAGATCTGGGCAAGGGTTCAACCTCCGAGGTCGGGCTCCGGACCGGAGCCTGTGGAGCGACGGTCACACATGGATCTCATGGTAGTTCGCTGCCGGGCTACGCGACGTTAGCCGCGGGCGCGCGCGTCAGAGCGAGCAGCACGAATCCGAGGCCGAGGATGCCGGCTCCCAGCAGAGCGATGTTGAGCGCCACCGCGGTGACGCCGACGCTGGTCGGATCCAGGAAGAAGTAGGGCGCGCGCCGGCCCGCCCGGTTCAGCACCACGACGGCGACGACGCCGTACGCCGCCGGGTAGGAGAGCCACGCGAACGGTTGCCACCAGCGCGCTGCGGCCGTACCCCGCCCGACCAGCAGCCAGTCCGCCAGCGCGACGACGGGCACCACGACGTGCAACAGCAGGTTGGCCGGGGTGTAACCCATGCTGCGTTCGGTCAGGAAGAGATTCCAGATCAGCCCGGCCACGACGACGTAGAGCACGACGGCCCCGCGCAGTCCGGTGCGAGCGTCGGCCTTAGGCGACACCAGCGTCCACGCGTAGTACGCCGCCGCGAAGATGTTCGCCTGGTAGGTGAACGTGATCAGCCGCCACATCACCCCGGACCGCGACGTCAGTTCGACGACTATCAGCGCGAACAGGACCGAACCCACGATGGCGATCCGCAGCCCGAGCCTGACGGGGTTCCGTGGGTCCCGCTGTGCGGGCAGATCACTAGCCAGGGGGCGGCGTCCCCGGAGGCGGCACGATGGGTGCGTAGTCCTCGGGATCGGGCTGACCGATCCCCCGCAACCGATCCAGGATGCGGGTGTGCAACGGCTTCTTCGGTGGCTGCACCGGAATCACCACCGGCGGCGCCACGGCCGCCGACTGCTGCGGAACGGCGGCCGGGCCGGGCAGCGGCGCGCCGTCCACGGGTGCGATCTCGGGCGACTCCACGTAGGGCGGCTCGACGGGTGCCTCGGGGAGGACGGGATCGACCGGCGCGGCCTCGACGACCGGCGGCGGCGCCACGGGTAGCGGCGGCGCTTCCGGCGGCGGCGACGGCAGAACCGGCGCCGCGGGTGGCGTGCTGACCGCTCGCGGTGGCGCCGCAGGCGGGGAGGGCCTGGCGACGGGCGGCTCGGCGACCGCTCCCGCGGGGCTCACCCCCGCCGGCTCCTCGCGTGGGGAGAACTGCAGGCTGACGGCCACCGATACCGACACGACGAAGGTCACGACACCGGCGACCAGCAACGCGACAGCGCCGGTCTGCGGGCTCAGCCGGCGGTCGGCGACCGAGCGGCGCTGGGCGGGTTCCCGCGGCGCGACGGCGAAATCGTCGAACGAGACGTCCAAGGTCGACGTCGACGCCAGTGCCGCGCCGCGCGCGAGCGCCAGTTCGGCCTCCTCCGGGGAGAACACCGGCACGGACAGGGCATCCTCCAGGAGCGGAATGAACTCGTCGAAACCGCCCGCGGAGCCGACGACCACCAGAGCCTCGGGTTGCCAGTCCGCCTTGGCGAACACCGAGCTGAGCCAGCTGATCAGGCTCGCGTCGGTGTCGATGGCGTGGTTGACCACGGTCTGCACCGCGCCGCCCTCGCCCGCGTGCACGACCAGCGCGATGACCGTGTCGGGCTCGATGACGCAGACCGCGGTGGTTTGGTAGCCGATGACGTCGGCGATACCGCGCGCGAGCGCCTCGGTGGCCTCCGGCATCCGGATGGCGACGACGTTGTCGAAGCCGGACTCCGACAGTGATCGCATGAGCGCCGACGCCTGATCGTCGGCGTCCTCGCTCCAGGTCACGCCGATGCTGTGCAGGCGCACACCCCGGTCCGCAGCCTGCGCCTCAGTACGCCGGACGGCCTCCGCGGCCTGCTCGGACGTGTGCCGGGCGCCGGTGCGCACCTCGAAGGCGTCGCGGTCCATGGTGGCGCCGTCGGCTTCGTGACCCTCGACGAGAACGAGACCCACGGACGTGGGAGTCATCGACAGGCCGAGTACAGCGTCCAACGTGCACTCCTTCGATCCACCTTTGGGGTGACCTTACCCAACGGCCCGCTGTGTGGCTCGTCGGGCCTGAGAGGCGGTGCCGTGACGCGTCAGCAGTATCCGAAGTGTGACCCGTCCTCAACCGAAACCATCCCCATCGCCCGCGATGATCGAGGAGGCGAAGGAGGATCGCATGACCACGGCATTTCTGGATGTCGACGTCCACGGGAACGACGACCTCACCCCTCACGGCGTCGTGTCCGTGCACCACTACGGCATCGGCCGTTCGACGGCCGCGTGTTCGTGCGGCTGGAACGGTCGACGCCGGCACCTGATGGCCGCCGCCGAGCAGGACGCCTGGGTGCACGCGATGCACGCGCGCTGCGCGGTGTCGTCCCCGCTGGTGCTGGGCTGACCGTCAGGCGCTGAGTAGGTCGGCGAGCAACGCGGGTTCGATGTTGCCCCCGGACACCAGGAGCACGGTGGGGCCGGGCGGAAGCGCCGCACTCCGGTAGGCGGCCAGCGCGACGGCTCCGCTCGGTTCGGCCACTAGATGGCTACGGAGAGCGAGTTCTCTTACCGCGGAGCGGATCTGGTCCTCGGTCACCGTGAACAGGTCATCGAGCACGCGCTGCAGGTGTGCGAACGTCAACTGCGATGGCTGCGACCGAAGCCCGTCGGCGATGGTCCGGTTCCGATCGGCGATCGGCCAGTCGACGCGCCGCCCCTCGCGCAGCGACTGCGCGGTGTCCGCCGCCAGTTCCGGTTCGACTCCGAAGACCCGCGCGTTCGGGCACAGGGCCTTGACGGCCGTTCCGACGCCCGAGGCGAGTCCCCCGCCGCTGACGGGAACGAGGACGTTGGCGACATCGGGCAGATCCTCGGCGATTTCGAGTCCTGCGGTCCCTTGACCCGCGATGACGTCCGGGTGGTCGAACGGCGGGATCAGCACGCCGCCGGTGCGCGCCAGTACCTCGTCGGCGACGCGCTCGCGCTCCCCCGCGCCGCACAGGACGACCTCCGCGCCGTGTCCGCGGGTCGCGGCGACCTTGACGTTCGGGGTTTCCTCCGGCATCACGATGGTGCTCTGCACGGACATCGCCGCTGCCGCGTAGGCGACGGCTTGGGCGTGGTTGCCGCTGGAGTACGCGACGACTCCCCTGCCCCGCTCGTCGGCGGTGAGCCTGCCGAGTGCGTTGAAGGCGCCGCGCACCTTGAACGCGCCGACGGGTTGCAGGTTCTCGGGTTTGATCCACAGCGGCCGCTCCGTGTCCCCCCACGGCGCGGGTACCAGCGGGGTTCGCACGACGGAACCCCGTATCCGGGTCGCTGCGTCGCGAACGTCGTCGATCGTGATGAGCCGCAAGCTATTTCCTCCGTGCGGTGAAATGGGAGCTGCCGTCCGCCCTGTCGACGTCGAAACCGCGGTTCGTGAGCAGTTCGGTGAAGAACGCCGCGCTGAGCGTCGGTTTCAGCCTGGCGCCGTTCTCCGTGCAGAACACCCTGGCCTGCGGCAGTTCGACAGCAGCCGGTCCATCGGCGGTCGGGGTGAACGCGATGGTTCGGCCGTCGGCTACCACCGTCGAGTACTGGTACTCGAGCAGCGCATCCCAGCTGGCCCGGCTGCGCACCAGCACCGAACCGTCGTCCTCGACCCGGAAAGCGCTGCCGCGCTTCAGCAACGGCGACAGGTTGACCGCGACCATCAGGAGGCCGGGGATGATCAACAGGAACAGCGCGTAGGCGTGGGTGTTCTCCAGCTCGGCGTCGTAGAACCCGAGGATCATCTCGGCGATCCAGCCCTCGATGAAGATCGCGATGTCGCGGAGCACGTCGACCGGCGAGGCGCGGCCCGTCGCCATGTCGTAGCTCGCGGCACCCGCACCCGCGACGCCGCCGACGGTCAACAGCACGCCGATCAGCAGCATCGCCCAGCTGGTACGGGATTCGAAGGTGCCCAGCAGATGCGAGGTCTCGGTGAACTCGACCTTCGGCCCGCCGAGTGGTCTGGCCATGCACCAGACGCTGAACGCCAGCGCGGCGACCAACGCGGCCCATTCCACTCCCGAGAAGCCGACGTTCTGCGACTGCCAGATGGCGAGACCGAGGAACGTCAGCCACAACACCCAACGCACGGCGCGCTGCCAGCCGGCCGGCATGCGCTCACCGGTGTGCTCCGGCGCCCGCCGAGACCGCGACCCGGCGGGTTCGGGACTGCTCACGCCGAGAATCTTAAAGTGTGCTGTGTGACCGAACCGTTCTCCTTCCCGATAGTTCCCCGGTACGCCGAGATCGACCAGCAGGGCGTCGTATTCAACGGCCACTATCTGACGTGGTTCGACGAGGCGTCGACGGCGTTCTTCGGGCACGTCGGCATGCCGTATCACGAGTTCACCGCGAATGAGGTCGACGTTCAGGTCGTGCACGCCGACATCGACTTCCTCGCCTCGGTTCGGTGGCGCGATCTGGTTCGGGTCGCCGTGGCCTGCGAGTCGACCGGGACGACGAGCTTCACGCTGCGGTTCGACGTGCTGCGGCGCGATCCCGATGCCGAGGGCGCCGCTGAGCATCTCGCGGTGCGCGGGCGCAACGTCTACGTCGTCGTGTCGACGACCGACTGGGCGAAGCGAGAGTTACCTGCCGAACTGCGGCGCGGCTTGGTTTCCGTTGCGGCTCAAGGGCTACCGCCGGAGGGTACGGTCTGAGTATGAGTGAAGGCCACGCACACGGGCACGACAGTCGCTCCGCAAGCTCCGCTCCGTCACGCGAGCTTCCGCCAGGAATGGCCGAGCAGCTCGACCTGCCGTACTCGGGCCTGGCGTCGTTCGGGCATCGGCCGTTCCTCACCGAACCGGAGCAGCTCGACTCGTGGCGCCCCGACGTCGCGATCGTCGGCGCCCCGTTCGACATCGCGACGACGAACCGGCCGGGTGCGCGGTTCGGCCCCAGGGCCATCCGGGCGACCGCCTACGAACCCGGCACGTACCACATGGATCTGGGGTTGGAGATCTTCGACTGGCTCGAGGTCGTCGACTTCGGCGACGCGTTCTGTCCGCACGGCCAGACCGAGGTGTCGCACGCCAACATCAAGGAGCGGGTCGCCACCGTCGCCTCACGTGGCATCGTGCCCGTCGTGCTCGGCGGCGACCACTCCATCACGTGGCCGTCGGCGACGGCGGTGGCCGACGTGCACGGCTACGGGAACGTCGGCATCGTCCACTTCGACGCCCACGCCGACACGGCCGACATCATCGACGGCAACCTCGCGAGCCACGGCACGCCGATGCGCCGCCTCATCGAATCCGGCGCCGTGCCGGGCACCCACTTCGTCCAGGTCGGGCTGCGCGGCTACTGGCCGCCGCAGGACACGTTCGAGTGGATGCAGGAGCAGGGCATGGTGTGGCACACCATGCAGGAGATATGGGAGCGCGGGTTCAAGGCGGTCATGGTCGACGCCGTGGGCGAAGCGCTCGCGAAGGCCGACAAGCTCTATCTCTCGGTGGACATCGACGTGCTGGATCCCGCGCACGCGCCGGCCACCGGGACGCCTGAGCCCGGCGGCCTCACCAGCGTCGACCTGCTCCGCATGGTGCGCCAACTCTGCTACGAGCACGACGTCGCCGGGGTCGACGTGGTCGAGGTGGCTCCGGCCTACGACCACGCCGAGCTGACGGTCAACGCCGCGCACCGCGTGGTGTTCGAGGCGCTGGCCGGGATGGCGGCCCGCCGCCGCGACGCGGCGGGCGGCGAGGTGGGCCCTCCCGGTCGCCGCTCGGGTACGCCACAATGACGTCATGGCCGACGTCGTGACCGGGGTCCTCTACTTCGACGGGGTGTGTGGGATGTGCACCCGCGCCGTGACCGCGTTGGCTCGCGTGGATCGGACCGGCGGGATCGAGATCCGCCCGTTCCAGCAGCCGGGCACGGCCGAGCTGCTGCGGCTCTCCGAGGCGCGGATGCGCGAGTCGTCCTGGTGGCTGGACTCCTCGGGTGCGGTCTACGGCGGCGCCGAGGGGATGAACGCGGCGCTGTCGGCGGCGCTGGGATCCCGGCTCCCCCTGCTGGTCTACCGCCTGCCGGGCGTCGGCGCACTGCAGCGGATGGTCTACCGGTACGTCGCGGGCCACCGCTACCGCTTCCCCGGCACGACGCCGTACTGCGAGTCCCACCCGGTGGCCTGCTGACGTCAGCGCGCCGCGCGTAGCCGCGCGGTCACGTCGACCCACTCTCTGCGCTGCTCGGCCTCGACGACACGGCACTCGCCGTCGACCGTCATGGTCGCCAGATCGGTGCGTTCGGTATTGCGGAAGAACGTCGCCGTCAGGCCGTCACGCACGAGCTTGTGGCCGAAATGCGGCGCGGGCGTGGCCGCCCTCGTCCAGCCCAGCCCGGTCATCGCTTCGGCGACTCCGGCCAGGTACCGCGGTGGATTTCCTTGTGGCACAGCGAAAGTCATGTTGACAACGGCGCGGTACGGCGGGTCGACCGCAGACGTGCAGGACCGCATCGCGTAGGCGCCCGTCGGCCGCTGGAGATCGGCCGCTGCGGCGATGTCGACCACCGCGCCCACGGCCTGCGCGGTGGCCTGTTCCGCGGTGAGTGGATCGGCGGGACGCTGCGCGGCGCGTAACGCAGCGCGCTCGGCGTGACCGACGACGAGCACGGCCACGCCCAGCACCAGGGTCAGTGCCAGCGTGGCCGCGAGGAGCGCTCGGTACGGCGCCGGTCAGCCCTTCTTCAGGGTGAACTGGCAGATGTCGGTGTAACCCTCGGTGAAGAGTTCGGCACAACCCGTCAGGTACTTCATGTAGCGCTCGTAGACCTCTTCGGACTGCAGGGCGATCGCCTCGTCCTTGCGAGCCTCCAGCGAGGCAGCCCAGGTCTCCAGCGTGCGGGCGTAGTGCAACCGCAGCGGCTGGACGCGGGTGACCTCGAAGCCGACCCTCGTGGCGTGCTCTTCCACGGTCGACACGAACGGAAGCATCCCGCCGGGGAAGATCTCGTCCATGATGAACTTGAAGAACTTCAGCTTCGTCATCGTCAGCGGCAAGCCGCGCTCGGCGAACTCCACGTCGCTGGGCTTGACGATCGTGTGCAGCAGCATGACACCGTCGTCGGGCAGCGCCGAGTAGGCCATCTTGAAGAAGTCGTCGTAGCGGTCCTTGCCGAAGTGCTCGAACGCTCCGATCGACACGATCCGGTCGACATGCTCGGGGAACTGCTCCCAGCCCTCCAGCAGCACACGCTTACTGCGGGGGCTGTCGATGCCGGCCAGGACTTTCTCGACGTGGGCCTTCTGGTTCTCGCTCAGGGTCAGGCCGACGACGTTCACGTCGTACTTCTCCTGGGCGCGCTTGAGGGTCGCGCCCCAACCGCACCCGATGTCGAGAAGGGTCATCCCCGGCTCCAGGCCGAGCTTGCCCAGGGAGAGATCGATCTTGGCGAGCTGCGCTTCTTCGAGCGTCATGTCGTCGCGCTCGAAGTACGCGCAGCTGTAGGTCTGAGTCGGATCCAGGAACAGTCGGAAGAAGTCGTCCGACAGGTCGTAATGCGCCTGCACGTCGTCGAAGTGCGGCTTCAGGCCACTGGTGTCGCTTTTCGTCTCTGACAAGTTTCTGGTGCCTTCGGCGTTGAGTTGTTTCGATGAACCGGCATTACACACGGCTTGAGGCTCGCCCCGGAACCCACGGCAGTCTACGTAGGGTACCCGAGCCGAGACGTCATCAGCGAATTGGTCGGCGACCCGGCCGGACGTGTCACCAAGCCGTAATCCGACGCGGTTCCCGATGCCGGTCGCGTTCCCGTGTGGAGTAGCTGAGGTTCCTGACAGCCGGCTGCACCCGCGTTTGCTGACTCGACGAGAGGGATCAGCTCAGCGACCGCTCCCCCGCGATGTCGTATTCGGTCACGGACGCCGATGTCATCGCCGCACCCTGCCCGTCGTCGGGGCCGCTGCCGCGGAACGCGTCGACCGCTGCCCGCGACGACCAGCGCTCGAGGATGTTGATCCGACTCGGGTCGAGCAGGTCCGCCGAGATGGCGAAGTCGAGGCAGCCGTCAGCCGCCCTCGCCTGGCGGACGACGTCGGCGCAGCCCGCCAGGTAGGCGGCACGGTCCTGCGGGGCGACGGTGATGTGGCCTGCGACGATGACGGACGTGATCATTCGATCCTCCTCGAGTCGGGTGCGTACGCCGAGTACAGACCGCTGCGGCCGCCGGAATCCATCGCGCCGCGCCGCTGCGGTTGCAGGGCGTCGGAGCCGCGGAGCGCAACCGATTTGCCAGAACCGAGGCGCGCGGCGGGTTGACGGCGACCCCCTGCTCAGTTCTCGCGGGGCAGTAGTTCGGCTGCGAAGCGGTCGGCGAACGCGCCGATGTCGTCGCCGAACGCCGGCCTGATGACGAATTTCGTCAGCCCCACGGCGATGTACTCGTCGAGCAGCCGATGCAGCGACTCCCACCCGTCGGCTACCAGTTCGGCGGGGTCGACGTCGGGGCGCCGGGAGCGCACCGCGGCAACGAGGGAGTCGGGCAGTCCCCGCTCGCTGACCGCGAGGTTGATGCCGTAGTGGTCGGGTTCGATGGCGCGTCCGGCCTCGGCGGCAGCGCGTTCGATGGCCTCGCGGCCGCGCCCGGCCTCCGCGGGGGTCAGAAAACTGCCCAGCCAGCCGTCGGCGAGCCTGCCGATCCGCGAGAACGCCGCCGGCGCGGAGCCGCCGAGCCAGATGTCCAGTGGCCGTTCGAGCCGCGGCGCTACGGCGGGAGCGCCTACGGTGAAGAACCGCCCGGCGAAATCGGCGTCATCGGCACTGAGGCTCGCACGCAGCAGTCTCAGCGACTCGTCGAACACCTCGGCGCGCCGTCCCTCCGGCACGGGGAAGAGTTCCCGTTCGGCTGGCAGCGCCGAGCGCAGCCCGAAGACCGGCAGCACCCGCTTGGGGGCCAGCGCGGCGAGGGACGCCAGCTGTTTGGCCACCAGCACCGGATGCCTGCCCGGCAGCACCGCCACCGAGGTGCCGACCTTCAGCTTCCGGGTCCGCGAGAGCGCGAATGCCATTCCCACGACGGGGTCGATGGCCTCGGCGTACACCAGTTCGGAGAACCACAGCGAGTCGATTCCGAGGTGTTCCAGCCGGTCGATGAACCCGGGCAGTTCCTCGGCGGGGGTGTCCGCGCCTAGGCTCACACCGAATCGGACCTTCACCCGCGCGAACTCCGTCACGACGACAGTCAACGCCATATCGTCCGAGCTGTAATCCCGCAACCGAGAGGTCGACCGTGCACGCATCCGTCACCGTCCGCATGAACGCTCCCGCCGATGCGGTCTGGGACCTCGTCGCCGACGTCCGCAACACCGGGCGGTTCTCGCCGGAGACCTTCGAGGCCGAATGGCTGAATGGGGCGACGGGCCCGGAACTGGGCGCGAAGTTCCGCGGGCACGTGCGTCGCAACGAGATCGGGCCGGTCTACTGGACCACGTGTCGCGTCACCGCGTGCGAACCCGGTCGCGAGTTCGGATTCGAGGTGCTCGTCGGCGACCGCCCGGTGAACAACTGGCACTACCGCTTCGAGCCGGCGGGCGGTGGAACCGACGTCACCGAGTCGTTCCGCATGAACGAAGGCCTGTTCACGACGTTGTTCGGACTACTCGGCGGCCAGCTGCGCCGTCGGCGCAACATCCGCGACATGCGCAAGACGCTCGAACGCATCAAGGCCGTCGTGGAGGCGCCGGCCGCCGAGTAACCGTCAGTTGAATCCGACGCCGAAGATCGGGATCCACAGCCCGAAGAGCCAGATGCCCCACTGTCCGCCGTTCCACACCGGGGTCGCGTCGTAGCCGTAGTAGTTGATGGTCTGCGGAAGCGGTCCGCCGTTCCACTGGTACGGCGGCGGTGGGCCCCAGCCCCACGGCGGCGGGCCCTGGCGGTCGTCCCACCAGTCGTGGCGGTTGTTCGCCCACCACTGTCCCTTGTCCCAGTTGTCGTGACCGTTGTTCCAGTTGTCGTGACCGCGGTTGCCGTTGCCGTTGCCGTTGTTACCGCACCACGGTGGGCAGTAGTCGTTGCCGTTGCCCGGCTTCTCGGGCATCGGTGCGGCGGGGCGTGCGGACGCGACCGGTGCGCCGATCGCGACCGAGCCGAATCCGACACCGCCGACGATCATGATCGTCGCCGCCATCTTGGTGAGTCTCATCATCACTCCCTCGCTGGTGACCGGTGTCCCCGTCAGCACCGACGCGGAACCGTCACCGTTCATTCCCGTAACCCCGAATGTGACCCTTACCCACGCTATCGATCTGCACGGCGGCGGTGTTACGTGTGGCGAGCTATTTGCCATGAATCGCAACGTAATTCGATACCGCTGTGGTGGATGTGGTCGGTGTGATAGAACCAGTTCCAGTTTCGCTGGAGGCGCCTCGGCGCCGACCGGGTGCGACGAGCCGAAGGAGTCTCCGATGGGTAACTGGTCGCGTGGGGAGCTCACGAAGGCGTTCGACGTCTACCAGCAGCAGGTGATGGAGGTGGGCACCACCTGGGACTGGTCCAGCTACGCCAACGTGTTCACCGAGGACGCCACCTACGTCGAGCACGCGTTGGGCAACATGTCGGGTCGGGAGGCGATCCGCGAGTGGATCGTGTCCACGATGAACGCCTTCCCCGGCAGCGAGATGCCGAGCTACCCCGTCGAGTGGTGCTCCATCGACGCCGAGAACGACTGGGTGATCTTCAAGAACATCAACACCATGAAGGACCCCGGCGACGGCAGCGTGTACGGCGCACCGGTGATCACCGCGCTGAAGTACGCGGGTGACGGCCAGTGGAGCTACGAGGAGGACGCGTACAACCCGATGAACTTCATGGCGATGATCCAGGAGTACGTCGTCAAGTCGCACCAACTCGGAACGCTGTCGGAGGAGGCGCGGGTGTTCGCGTCGAACCTCGGGTGGGAGTTGGGGCGGGATTGAACACGGCGTGGGCGCTCAGCTGAACGCGAAGTCTCCCCTGTCGGGCTCCCTGGTCCACGTCCAGTAGTCGACGAGACGCCACGGGCTCAGCGTGTACACCTCGCCGTGCGCGTTCTTGTAGAACGAGTGCTCGATGGACGGGTGCGCCCATACCATCGTTCGCATCTCGGCCTGACTGCGTCGCACCCAGTCGTCACACGCCTCGGCGGTCGGCTCCATCGCGCGGTAACCGCCGTCGATCAGCATCTCCAAACAGTCTGTGATGTAACGCATCTGGCACTCGGAGTGAAAGATCAGGCTGCCGCCCGAGGCCAGGTTGGTGCCGGGGCCGTACATGCAGAAGAGGTTCGGGAAGCCGGGCACCGTGATGCCCAGGTGGGCGTAGGGTCGCTCTCCCCACAGTTCGTCCAGTGACGTCGTTCCGTCGCGTCCGACGATCGACATCGGCCACAGCACCTTGTTCGCCTCGAAGCCGGTCGCGTAGACGATGACGTCGGCGGGGTGGTGCACGCCGTCATCGGTGACCACGCCGTCGGCGTCGATCCGGGTGATCGGGGTCCGGACGAGGTCGACGTGATCCCGCGTCAGCGTTTTCAGCCAGCTGCCGTTGTCCTGCAGGGTGCGCTTGCCCGTCGCCGGGTAATCGGGCACCACCTTCGCGGCAAGCTCGGCGTTGCCGTCGAGTTGGCTGGTGATCCACTCGGTGAACATGACACGGGTGATGTCGTTGATCTCGCTGACGGCGCGGTGCTGGTCCGGGTACTCGGGGTCGACCTTGGCGGCGGCCAGACCCTTGTCGCAGCCGGGCCAGAACAGCAGGAAGCGGTACCACCGGCCGTAGAACGGCAGGTGCCGCAGCGCCCAGCGCACCCCCGCGCCCACCTCGGCGTGGTAGTTCGGGTTGGGGAACATCCACTGCGCGGTCCGCTGGAAGACCGTGAGGTGCTCGACCCGGTCGGCGATCGCGGGCGCGATCTGGAAGCCGCTGGCACCGGCTCCGATCATCGCAACGCGCTTGCCGGTGAGGTCCACGTCGTGGTTCCACTCGGCCGAGTGGAACGCCGGCCCGGTGAACGTGTCCCCACCGGCTATGTCGGGTAGGTGCGGGCGGTTGAGTTGGCCGACGGCGCTGATCACCGCCCGTGCCGTGAGGGTGGCCGCGGTGCCGTCCGGGCCGCGGGTTGCGACCGTCCACGTAGCGGTGTCGGCGTTCCAGGTGGCCGCGGTGACCTCGGTCCGCCACTGCACGTGCGGCCCGATGCCGTGCTTGTCCATCACCTGATCGAAATAGGCCTGAAGCTCGGGCTGTTCGGCGAAGAAGTGCGTCCACTCGTCAGCGGGCTCGAAGCTGTAGCAGTAGAAGTGATTTCCAACGTCGACGCGGGCGCCGGGATAGGTGTTCTGGAACCAGGTGCCGCCGACGCCCGCGTTCTTCTCGACGATCGTGAAGGGGATGCCCGCCTCCTTCAGCCGGATGCCCGCGAGCAGTCCGGATTCGCCGCAGCCGATGACGACGACGGGAAAGTCCTGTTTCGCGTCTCCGGCCGCGGCACCGCGCCGGCTGTCGCGCCCGTCGAGCTCCATCTCCTCGAGCACCATCGGCACGTACTCGTCGGGAACGGGTTCGCAGACCAGCCACTCCATCATCTCCTTGAGCAGCTCGGGTCCGATCGGTTCCGGTTCGGGGCAACCGCGGTCGCGGTAGTCGGCGATGAGGCCGACCGCCAGCTCGCGGACCGCGGCCTTGTCCTCCTCGGACATGTAGCCCTGCACTTCGTTGAGGAACAGTCCGGCGGGCCGCAGGACGCCGCGGATCAGCTCCGGATCGCCGGACATGTGCACCAGGGAGAGCATCAGCGTGGGAATGCTGACATCGAGCAGGGCCTCGGCGATCTCCGTGTCCGACGTTGTAAACGGTTGCCCTGCATGTGGGTTGCGCACCATTCGGTGCTACCACGCCGAATCGCGGGCGCGCAGGGCATCGCCGAAACTAGGCTGGCGGGCGTGGCGATTGCAACGGTGCACAACGGAGCCCCTCCCCTCGACGTTCCGCTGGCCGACGTGGACCTCGGTTCCGTGCGGTTCTGGGGCCGAGACGACGACTTCCGCGACGGTGCGTTCGCCACCCTGCGGCGCGAGGCGCCGATCTCGTTTCATCGCGAGATCCTCATGGAGGGCCGAGACCCCGGCGCCGGGCACTGGGCCCTGACCCGTTACGACGACGTCCTGTACGCCAGTAGGCATCCCGAACTGTTCAGTTCGGCGGGCGGCATCACCATCGGCGATTCGACCCCGGAATTAGCGGAGTACTTCGGTTCGATGATCGCCATGGACGACCCCCGGCACACTCGGCTCCGCAAGATCGTGTCGAGGGCGTTCACCCCCAGGGTGGTGGCGCGCACCGAGGACTACGTCCGGGAACGTGCTCATCGGCTCGTCGCGAACCTCCTCGCCAACAACCCGTCAGGTGAAGGAGAGCTGGTCACCGAACTGGCCGGGCCGCTGCCGCTGCAGATCATCTGCGACATGATGGGCATCCCCGAGGGCGACCACGAGCGGGTCTTCCACTGGACCAACGTGATTCTCGGGTTCGGCGATCCGGACATCACCGCCGACTTCGACGAGTTCCTCACCGTCGCGATGGAGATCGGTGCGTACGCGTCCGCGTTGGCCGACGATCGCCGGGCTCGGCCCGCCGACGATCTGACGACCAGCCTGGTGCAGGCCGAGGTCGACGGGGAACGGCTCACGTCGGCGGAGGTGGCGTCGTTCTTCATCCTGCTGGTGGTGGCGGGCAACGAGACGACGCGCAACGCCATCAGCCACGGCGTGCTGGCGCTCAGCCGCCACCCGGAGCAGCGCGACGTCTGGTGGTCGGATTTCGAGACGGTCGCACCGACCGCCGTCGAGGAGATCGTGCGGTGGGCGTCGCCCGTGGTCTACATGCGTCGCACGCTGACCCACGACGTCGAACTGTCGGGCGTCCCGATGAAGGCTGGTGACAAGGCCACGCTGTGGTACGGCTCGGCCAACCGCGACGAGTCGAAGTTCGACGATCCGTGGACGTTCGACGTCCGGCGAAACCCCAACCCGCACTTCGGCTACGGCGGTGGCGGCGCGCACTTCTGCCTGGGCGCCAACTTGGCTCGCCGCGAGATCGCGGTGGTGTTCGAGGAACTGCACCGCCAGATCCCCGACCTGGTGGCGCTCGAGGAGCCCGACCGGCTGTGGTCGCCCTTCATCCACGGCATCAAGCGACTGCCGGTCGGCTGGTCGGTGCGGTAGTCCCGGTCACCCGGTCAGCGCGCGCGCAGATCTCCGCGAGTCGGTCGCGCGACGGTCCCTCGGGTGGTGCCGGTCGCCAGCCGCGCGCGAAATGCGCCCTGGCGATCGGTTCGACTGACTCGAGGCTCGCAGGCAGCGCGTCCATCCGGGCGTACGGATCGGTCGACGCGGTGATCTCGGGCGCGACCGCGGCCGCGGCGACGATCAGGTCCGACGGCAGCGCCCGTGTCACGTCGACGTCGCCGCCGGCCCAGCGCCGTTGCCTGTCGGCGTCGGAGTGGCAGTGGTCGTCGAACCACGGTCGGATGGCGTCCGAGCACCAGGCGTCGAACTCCGCGGTGATGTCGCCGATGTCGTGACCGGCGTCGAGTAGGTCGACGAGGCGGCGCGCTTGCTGCAGGCCAAGTGTCACGCCTCGACCGGCCAGCGGAGTGGTGGTGCACACCGCGTCACCGACGGATACGAGACCCGGCGTCCACGGCCGCCCCGCGTGATCCGTCTGCGCGCGGTACCGATTGTGAATCCGTCCGGCGGGTAGGACGTCGCTGGTCGGCGCACTTCGGCAGGGCTCGGTCCACTCTCCTAGGCCCGGAACGGCGGCCGCCGCCGCGGCGAACACATCGGCCCGCCGCAGTGCGCGCAACCTCGAGTCGGCTCCGTCGTGGGCGAACGTCACCGAGAACGTGCGATCGTCGTGCAGAAAAGCGATGGCGAAATGCCGGTCGTAGCCCAGCGACAGCCCGATCGGCGCGTTCACCGGTCCGGGTGGGAGACCGTCGCGCAGGCGGTACTGCCTCGTGACGTAGACGATTCCGCACTCCCCGTCGACGGCAGTTCGGGTGCGAGGTGTGAACCTGCTGTTACGGCCCGTCGCGTCGACGAACACGTCGGCGTCGAGTGCGGCGCCGTCGACGATGACCCCGGTGACGCGGCCGCGCTCGACGCGCACCCCGTCGGCGTGGCCGACCCGCATCGACACGCCGGGTTCGACGGCTGCGATTGCATACAGCGCGGCATCGAAAGTGCTTCTCCTGCAGAGCAACGCGATGGGTCTGCCAACCGGGTCGTTCTCGACGACCGCGCCGGCTGCGAGGAGGCGATCGAGCACATCCGGCATCTCGTCGCGCAGGATCTCGGCGACGGGACCGCGGAAAGCGTGGGCGTGGTGGAACTGCATCACCCCCCGGCGGTGCCAGCGGCCCGTGGCCGGTGGTCCGGGATCGCGGTCGACGACCGTGACGCGGTGGCCGCGACGGGCGAGCGCGACGGCGGTGTACAGGCCGGTCGGACCCGCGCCCACGATCACAGCGTCCACGTGGTGACCTCTTTTCATGTTACTGTGCGTGTAATGAATACATGAAGGGTGGCGTAAATGCCGGAGGACGTCAAGCGCGAGTACCGATCGACGCTGCGGGCCGCGCAGGCGGCCGATACGCGGAGTGCGATCGTCGCTGCCGCGGCCCACCTGTTCGTGGAGCGCGGCTACGCGGCGACGACGATCGACGCGGTGGCGGCCGACGCGGGCGTGAGCCGCAAGACCGTGTTCACGGCGGTGGGGGGCAAGGTCGAACTGCTGAAGACCGCGGTCGACTGGGCGGTCGCGGGTGACGACGGCGCGGTCTCCGTGCGCAATCGGCCGGCGGTGCTCGACGTCCTCGCCCGGTCCGGTGCGAAGGACCTCCTCGCAGGCTGGACGCGCGTCCTGGTCGGCATCGACGTTCGGGTCGCCGGACTCTTCCGCGCGCTCGAGGTCGCCGCCGAGAGCGACGACGACGCCCGGACGCTGCTGGAGGAGTCTCAGCGCCAGCGACTCTCGGGCGCACGCGAGATCGTCAAGCGACTGATCGCGCTGAACGCCCTGTCCCCCGACGTATCCCGCGCCGAAGCAGTCGACATCGCCTGGCTGGCTACCGATCCCGTGCTGTACGACCGGTTCGTCCGCGTCCGCGGCTGGTCGGTCACGCGCTTCGAGGCGTGGTTGGCCCGCCTCCTCGTCACCCAGCTTCTGGGCTGACCCCGAGCATCAGAAGTAACCGTTGGCCGGGGGTGAGACTCCGTTGAGCAGGTAGTTGCCCGAGGCGTGCGCCTTGTACGCCAACGGGTTGTGGCTCGCCACCGTGCGGGCGTTGCGCCAGTGGCGATCCAGGTTCAGCGCCCGCGACGTCGCCGATGCTCCCCCGGTGTCGAACAGCCGGGCCGCCGCCGACAGCGCGAGCCGCTCGGCGACCAGCTGCGCCTTGGCCACCTCGACGGCGACCTCGGCCAACGCCGCGGGGTCGTCCTGCGACTCGCCGTCCACCAGCCGGTCGATGGCGTCGGCGGCGTTGAGCACCAGCGCCTCCGCTGCCGACGCCTCGGCGGCGATCTCGCCGACGGCCTCGACGATGAACGGGTCCTCGCGTGCGGTATCGGCCAACGAGTGCGCCGCGGGGCGGGCCCGCTCGCGCACGAAGTCGACGGCGTCGTCGAGGACACCGCCGGCGATGCCCGCGGTCACCGCCGCCAGGTACAGCTGCAGGAACGTCGTGCTGTGCCCGAGGTGCCGACCGTCCGAGACGGTGGTGACCTCGACCGGCGCGACCTCGACGTCGGTGAACCGCGTGCTGCCGCTCGCCGTCAGACGCTGACCGAAGCCGTCCCAGTCGTCGTAGAGCTCGACACCCGCGCGATCGACGGGAACCACCGCCTGCACGTCGCGACCGTCGGCGTCGATCGCGGACACCGCGATCAGGTCCGCGTACAGCGTCCCGGTCGAGTAGAACTTGAAACCGTTGAGCCGCAACACTCCCGACGTGTCTGCGAGCACCGTCGTGCCCGTGCTGGTGGGCGTCCTCCCCTTCGCATCGGTGATGGCGTTGCCCAGGACGGCGCCCGAGTCGATCACCCCGAACCAGTGCATCCGCTCGGATTCCAGCGCGCGGTTGCTCAGCAGTCGCTCGGAGAACCCGAAATGCGCGCGCAGCGCCTGCGCGACATTGGAGCTGCCGCGGGCGATCTGAACGACGGCGCTCACGACGTCGCGCACGCTGCCACCCGGCCCGCCGTACCGCACGGGGACACGCAGGCCCAGCACCCCGGTCCGGCGCAGCCGCTCGACCGCCCAGTACTGCAGCACCCGGTCGCGCTCGGCTTCGGCATCGGCTCGGCGCAACTCGGCGACCACCTCCGGAAGGCGGGCCAGCCGGTCCGCCGGTGCTCCGCCCAGCGGCGCGTTGGCCGCTTCCGCCCGATCGGTCGACTCCAGTCGCAGCGTCATGCCGATCGCCTCGCGGTCATCGGACGGCTCACGAACTCGCCAGATATCGGCGGCGTTCCCAGTCGCTGACCTGGCGGTGGTAGAGCTCCCACTCGCTGCGGGCGATCGTCACGAAGTCCCGCACCGATTCGGTTCCCAGGATGTCGGCGATGGTGTCGTCCTGAGCGGCCAGCGCAACGGCCACGCCCAGCGACTCGGGGAGCAGCGTGCCGGACTCGTACAGATTGCCTTCGGCGGGCGGCGGTGGGGTGCGCCCCGCCTCCAGCCCCGCGACCACCGCGGCGAGCGCCGAGGCCACCAGCCAGTACGGGTTGGAATCGGATGCGCCGCTGCGCAATTCGATCCTGTTCGCCTCCGGTGTCGATTCGACGAGCGACCGGACGGCGGCGCTGCGGTTGTCGCGGCTCCACGTCACGGTCGCGGGTGCGAACGAGTCCGGCTCGAATCGCCGGTAGGCGTTGACGGTGTGCGCCCCGAACAGCGTGATCGACGGAAGATGTTCCAGCAGCCCGGAAACGGCGTGCAGGGCGAGCGGGCTCTCCTGATGTCCGTCGGAGGCGAACGCCGGTTCGCCGTCGCGCCACAGTGAGATGTGCAGGTGTGCCGAACTGCCGGACTGGTCGGCGAACGGTTTGGCCATGAAGCTCGCCAGCTTGCCGTGCCTGCGAGCGACCTCCTTGACCGCGTACTTCAGCCGAGCGCTGTCGTCGGCGGCCTCAAGGGCATCGGTGTAGACCAGGTTCGTCTCCACCTGGCCGGGTCCGTACTCCGTCTGGATCCCCTCGAGGCGGGTGAACGCGCTGAGCGTCTCGTACAACTCGCCGAGCACGGGGTCGAGGGCGTTGGCGTTCTCCAGCGAGTACGCGTGGATGTCGTGCTGGAACGGGGTGCCGTCGGGGTTGAGCAGATAGAACTCGAACTCCACGCCCACCGTGGCCGTGTAGCCCAGCGCGGCAAGGCGGTTCAGCACCCGCTTGAGTACGGCCCGCGGGTCGAGCAGCGACGGCGTGCGGTCGTGCCGGACGATGTCGGAGATGACGTGCCCGACTCCCGGTCGCCACGGCAGCGCGCGGAAGGTGTCGAGGTCGGGAACCGCGAACACGTCCGGGTAGCCGCTGTCCCAGTTGGTCAGCTGCAGACCGTCGATCACGGTCCCGTCGGTGTTCCAGCCCAAAGAGGCCTCACAGAACGCGAAGCCGGTGCCCGTGGCTCGATCGAGGAACTGCCGGGCGGGAATCCGCTTGCCCTGGGCGTGGCCGAACGGATCGCTCCAGGCGACCTCGATTTCGCGGAGGGAGCCGTCGGCGAGCCGGCTCAGCAGGTTGCGCTCGCGCTCCGACACGGCCGCGTCGGCTCGGGCGTCGACGGTGCTCGTCACGCCGCCGTGGCCTTCGTCGCATCGCCCACCCGGTTTCCGACCACCACTCCGACGATCAGCGCGACCACCAGCAGACTCACGATGCCCCAGCCGAGTGCGCTCGAACCCGCGAGGCCGTCGAGGTTCGTCAGGATCAGCACCAGCGTGACGCCGAGGCCGACGAGGCCCAGTGCCGGCGCGATGCGCACCCGCCACTGCGAGTGGCCCCGCCGGTCGCGGGCGAAGAACACCAGCACCGCGACGCTGGTCGCGATCAGCAGCACGACGAAGCCGACGGTCGTCGCGGCGGCGAACCACGTGTAGAACTGCGTGATCGGGTCGAGCGAGAAGGCCACTGCCAGCGCGATGCTGACGGCGACGACGGCGGAAACCCACAGCGAGGCCCGGTGCGGCGAGCCGTGCTGCGGATGCGGAACGCTCAGCGCCGCGGGCAGCACACTGTGCCGCGACAACGCGAACACGTAGCGCGACGCCACGTTGTGGAACGCGAGTATGCACGCGAACAGGCTGGTGAAGTACAGCACGGTGATGATGTCGTTGCCCGCGGTGCGGATGTAGACCTGTGCGATGTCCGACAGGAACGTTCCGCCCGAATCCGTCGCCTGCGCAACGGCCTTCGTGTCACCCCACGCTGAGATGAGCGCCCAGCTCGTCACGGCGTAGAACGCGCCGATCAGGATCAGTGCGGCGTAGGTGGCGCGCGGAATGGTGCGCTCCGGATCCTTCGCCTCGTCGCGGAAGATCGCGGTCGCCTCGAAGCCGATGTAGCTCAGCATGGCGAACAGCAGTCCGACCCCCAGCGATCCGGAGAACACCGTGGCGGGGTCGACGACGCCGGTGGACAGCCCGTCGTCACCGCCGCCGCGGGCCACGATGATCAGGTCGAGCACTCCGACGATAGCGATCTCGGCCGTCAGCAGCACGGCCAGCACGCGGCTGGACAACTGGATGTTGCGGTAGCCGAGGAAGGTCGTGATCACGAACGCCGCCGCCGCGAGCGTCCACCACGGGATGTCCGGGCCGCCGAACAGGGTGACGACTCCGACGCCTGCCGGGCCCAGCAGGCCGTACACCCCCGCTTCCAGGGCGACGTAGCTGACGAGTGCGACGAAGCCGAAGCCGATGCCGATCGAGAAGCCGAGCGACTGGCGGATGTACGAGAAGAAGGCTCCCGCCTCCTGGACGAACGGGGTCAGGGCGGTGAACCCGACGGCGAACAGCAGCAGGATGACGGTCGACACGATGAAGGTCGCCGGGAAGCCCGCGCCGTTGCCCGACGCGATGCCCAGCGGAAAGACGCCACCGACCACGCCGAGCGGAGCCGCCGCGGCGACGACCATGAAGACGATGGCCGGGACTCCGAGGTTCCCGCGCAGCCGTCGTTCGGGGGTCGGTTCGGACGAACCTCCCAAATTCTCTGGCGCAGAGATAGTTTCGGACATGCGGGACCGCCCTTCAGAACGCCGACCATCGGCCTTCCGGCACCATAGGGTCGCGAGCGTGGTCCGAACCACATCTGGAGTCAGCCTGAACAAAAGCTGGTACGAGCCACGGGTGGCGTCCCGCGATCACCTCACGTAGCGCTCGTCGACGATGAACAGCACCAGCGTCACGGCGAGCAGACCCGCAGCCAGCCAGATGGCGTGTGCGCTCCACGCGCGACTGGCGAAGGCGCCGATGAGGGCCCCTCCGGTGAATCCGACGATCAACGTCCCGTAGACCCCGCAGGCGTGCCGTGCGGCCGCCGACCGCTCGGCGAGTCCGTCGAAGGCTGATTCGACGAACCGCATCAGGTTCCCGGTGGTGGCGACGGGGAGGTAGGCGAGGTCGCCGATGTTGCGGAACAGGCCCATCTGCAGTGCCGCCAGGAACGCGATCGGGACGGTGACGTACTGGTGTGCGACCGTCACAGGTACGAAGCCGATGACCACCAGCGCGACCACCTGCACCGCCATCGCCCACCGCAGCGGATGGCTCACCCACCGTTCGGTGCGTCCCGACTTGATGTGCGCGGCGACGGCCACGCCCACCATGAACGCGAGGATCGGCCAGACGTGTGCGAGCGCCGCCGCCACCTTGCGTTCGGACATGTCGATCGCGAAGAAGATCACATTGCCGGTCTGCACGTTCGCGAACACGCCACCGCGCACGTAGTAGGTGTGGGCGTCCATGAACCCGTTGGTCATCGTGAGCAGAAGTGCGAACCACAGGGTGCGGGTCCGATCGGTGTCGACGGGCGCGTGGGCGGCACTCACGGAGAAGAACCTAACGCTCCCCCAGTGCGGTCAGCATGCCCGCCGCCGAGCGGGGCCAGGAGAACTGCTCGGCACGCCGCCGCGCGCCCAGCCTGCGGACCGCCTCCGGGGTGCTGATCACCCGGCTGACGGCGGCGGCGATGGAGTCCGGATCGTTGTCGGCGGCGGCTCCGCTGTCACCGGTGAGCAGTTCCGCCAGGGCGGACGTCTTCGACACCACGGCCGGGGTGCCCGATGCCAGCGCCTCGAGTGCGGCGAGTCCGAACGTCTCGTGTGGCCCCGGCGCCAGCGCGACATCGGCCGACGCGAGAATCGACGCGACGGTGTCTCGACATCCGACGTAACCGGTGAACGTCACCGGAAGGTTCGCGGCCTGACGTTCGAGCCGCGCACGCAGCGGACCTTCACCCACCACCACCAGGCGCGCGTCGACGCCGGAATCGCGAAGCGAGGCAATGGTTTCCACGCTGCGGTGAGCGTGCTTCTCCACCGACAGCCTGCCGCAGTGGACTAGCAGCGTCTGCTCGGGCGCGGCCCACTGGCCGCGCACCGCACCGCACCGCCTGCGCGGGTGGAACACCTCGAGGTCGACCCCGAGCGGCACCGTGACGACGTTGCCCGCATCGATGCGGTCGAACTCCTCGCGGGCGAACGCGGTGGTGCACACGACGGTGTCGTAGTCGGCCGCCGTGCGGCGGTTCGCCCCGTCCGCGACCGCGCGAGCGAACCGGCGCGGAAGCACCTGGCCGACCAGGCGATCGAGCCGCTCGTGCGAGATCATCACGGTGGCGACACCGTGTCGTCTGCCCCACGGACCGAGTGAACGCAGGGTCAGGCGATCGGAGACCTCGAGCGCGTCGGGGGCGAGATCGCGCAGCAGGTGGCGCACCGGCCCGGGCAGTACCGCGCGGTATCCGCCGGTGAACGGAATTCTCCTGGCGGGCAATTGGATTCGCGTGACACCCGATGTCAGTCGCTCGCGCGTGTAGCCCGCACCGGGAACGACGAGAAGCACCTCGTGACCCGCTGCGCAGTACTCGGCGCCCAGCCGGTCGACCGCGGTGCGGAGGCCGCCGGAGCGCGGACCGTAGAAGTTCGCGACCTGGACCACGCGCATGCTGGCATCACAACGGTCGCGCGTGTGTGGTCAACGACGGGGACAGAACGCTCCGCTGAAATGCCGGTGAACTCCGCTCTAGGCGAGGTGCCGGCCGAACCAGTCCTGTACCCGCTGCCAGGCGTCGGCGGCGGCGGTCGCGTCGTATCGTTCGCCCGTGTCGTTGAAGAACGCGTGGTCGGCGCCCTCCTCGACGACGAGTTCGTGCACCAGACCCGCCGCCGTCAGCGCCTGCTCGGCCTCGTCCTTCGTCGAGGTCACCCTGTCGTCGAGCGAGCCGTAGAGGCCGAGCACCGCCGCGTTCTTCGAGCCTGCGAAGTCGGGGTTCTCGGGTGTCGGCCCGTAGAACGGCACCGCCGCGGCCAATCGCGGCTCGCCCGAGGCGAGCAGCCGCCACACCATTCCCCCGCCGAGGCAGAATCCGACGGCGGCCAGCTTCACGTTCGGCGCCCTGCGGGTGAGTTCGTCGAGCCCGGACTTGAGGTTGGCGACGGACTCCTCCGGTGGGATCTTGGTCAGTTCGGCGGTGGCCTGCGCGGGATCGGTGAACGCTGCGGTGCCGCCCTTGCTCGACAGCAGATCGATGGCCAGTGCGGAGTACTCGATGCCCGCCAGCCGCGCAGCGACCGAGCGCACCCAGTCGTTGAGGCCCTTGTTCTCGTGGATGACGAGCACCGCGCCCTTGGGTGCCGTCGCGGGCGCCCACGCCCCCTGCAGCTCGCCCGTCGGGCCCGCCCACGTGATCGGCTGCGTCGGCACCGCGTTCTCCGAGCCGGGCGGCGGCGCGTTCTCGGTGGCGGGCTCGGTGCTGGTGGCGGGGGCCTCGGCTGCGGGTTGTCGATTCTCGCCGCACGCGGCGATCAACGCCGACGCGGCCGCCGTGCCGACCCCGAGCAGAGCCAGGCGGCGCAGCGCCTCGCGCCGGGACAGCAGCCCGTCGACGTGCTCGGTGGCGATCTCCTCGGCAACGTATCTCTGCATCGGCGTCATGGTCGCGAGTATGCCCGTATCTGGAGAACACCGGTTGGAGACGACTCCGGCAACCGATACTGATCCGATGTCGCCGGTGCCGGACGAGGGTGTGCTCGCGGGTCGTGTCGCGGTGGTGGCCGGAGCCACCAGGGGTGCGGGTCGCGGGATCGCGGTGGCGCTCGGCGAGGCGGGCGCGACCGTCGTCTGCACGGGACGCAGCAGTGTCACCGGAACGCTGAAGTCCGATTACGACCGACCCGAAACAGTCGAGGAGACCGCGCAACTGGTGACGGACGCCGGCGGCGTCGGCGTCGCCGTGCCCACCGACCATCTGGACATCACCGCGGTGTCGGCGCTGGCGGACCGGCTGCGGCGCGAATACGGCGCCATCGACGTGCTGGTCAACGACATCTGGGGGGCCGAGATCCTGAAGGGCTCGCCGCGCACCTGGAACCGCCCGATGTGGGAGCACGACCTCGACGACGGGCTGCGCATCCTGCGACTCGGGGTGGACACGCACCTCATCACGTCGCACCTGCTGCTCCCCCTGCTCGCCGCGAAGCCGGGAGGGCTGCTGATCGAGGTCACCGACGGCACCGCGGAGTACAACGCCAACCACTATCGGATCTCGGTGTTCTACGACTTGGCCAAGGTGTCGATCAATCGGCTGGCCTTCAGTCAGGGCCAGGATCTCGCGGAGTTCGGCTGCACCGCGGTGTCGGTGACGCCCGGGTGGTTGCGCTCGGAGATGATGCTGGACAACTACGCCGTGTCCGCGGACGACTGGCAACGTGCCATGGACTCCGATCGCATCGACGGGCCGGTCGCGCCGCCGGCGTTCGCGGACTCCGAGACGCCGCGCTTCGTCGGCCGCGGTGTCGCTGCGCTGGCGGCCGATCCGGGGCGGGCGCGCTGGAACCAGCGGTCGGTGAACTCGGCCGAGTTGGCCCGCGTGTACGGGTTCACCGACGTCGACGGGCGCATCCCGGATGCGTGGAGTGCCGAGTAGTAGACAGATTTTCAGATCTGTTTACGATGAGCTCGTGACCTACGACACGATCATCAGAAACGGCCGCTGGTTCGACGGCACCGGCGGCCCGTCGGCGATCCGCACCATCGGTATCGCGGATGGCCACATCGTCGCGGTCACCCCCGAGGCTCTCGACGAGACCGGCTGCGGCGAGGTCATCGACGCCGAGGGCATGTGGGTCATCCCCGGCATGCTCGACATCCACACCCACTACGACGTCGAGGTCCTCAACGGGCCGGGGCTCGCCGAGTCGCTGCGCCACGGCGTGACGACGGTGCTGCTCGGCTCCTGCTCGCTGTCGACGGTCTACGTCGGCGGCGACGACGCCGGGGACCTGTTCGGTCGGGTCGAGGCGATTCCACGGGACTACGTGCTGGCGGCGGTCGACGAGCACAAGACGTGGTCGACGCCCGACGAGTACGTCAGCGCGCTGGAAGCCCGGCCGCTGGGCCCCAACGTCGCCGCCTTCATCGGACACTCGGACATGCGCACCTCGGTTATGGGTCTGGACCGCGCCACCCGCAAGGACGTCCGCCCGACACGAGCCGAGCAGGCCGCGATGGAGCGCATGCTCGGCGACGCGCTGCGAGCGGGCTTCGTCGGCCTGTCGTCACAGCAGTTGCTCTTCGACAAGATCGACGGTGAGGTCTGTCGGTCGCGGACGCTGCCGTCGACCTACGCCAAACCGCGCGAACTGCGCAGGCTCAAGTCGATGCTGCGCAGAGCCGGCCGAATCCTGCAGTCCGGACCCGACATTCAGAATCCGCTCAACCTCGGATCCCAGCTGGCGCAGTCACTGGGGCTGTTCCGCAACCCGCTCAAGACGAGCCTGCTCTCGGCGGCCGACGTCAAATCGAACCCGATTGCCATCCGGCTGCTCGGGCCGCTGGCCCGTTTCGTGAACGCGTTCGGTGGCAACTTCCGCTGGCAGCACCTGCCGGTTCCGTTCGAGGTGTACGCCGACGGCATCGACCTCGTCGTGTTCGAGGAGTTCGGTGCGGGGGCAGCCGCGCTGCACCTGCAGGACGCGATCGAGCGCAACGATCTCATGCGGGATGAGGCCTACCGCAGGCGATTCCGAGAGGAGTACGAGAACCCGCAGGGGCTACGGGTGTGGCAGCGCGATTTCCACGATGCCGACATCGTGGCGTGCCCGGACGAATCCGTGGTCGGCCGGACCTTCGGCGCGGTCGCGGATGAACGCGGTGTGCACCCCGTCGACGCGTTCCTGGATCTGGTGGTCGAGCACGGCACCCGACTGCGCTGGCGGACGACGATCTCCAACCACCGACCCGACGTGCTCAAGAAGCTGGCGCGTGATTCGGGGATCCAGATCGGGTTCTCGGATGCCGGGGCGCATCTGCGCAACATGGCGTTCTACAACATGGGACTGCGCCTGCTCAAACACGTACGCGATGCCGAGCAGGCGGGAAAGCCGTTCATGACCGTCGAGCAGGCCGTGCACCGGCTCACCGGCGAACTCGCCGACTGGTATCGGCTCGACGCGGGCCATCTGCGGGTCGGTGATCGCGCCGACATAGCGGTGCTGGACCCGGCGAGGCTCGACGCGGGGCTCGAGGAGTACGCCGAGGACACCGTCGATCAGTACGGCGGGCTGTCCAGGATGGTGAACCGCAACGACGCCACCGTGACGACTGTGCTGGTCGGTGGACGCACCGTGTTCCGCAGCGGGGTGGCCTCCCCGCTCGTCGGCACCACGCGGACCGGTCGCTTCCTGCGCGCGGCGCACCGGGCGCCCGCGTTGCCAGCCGACACCACTGAGAGGGGTGAACTGTCCAGTGTCAGTTGAGAACACGGTGCTCGGGATGTGGCAGGCGCTCTCCGACCGGGATTGGGAGAGGCTGAAGACGTTTCTCGCCGACGACTGCATCTACCTCGACATGCCGGTCGGTCCGACGGCTGCGGCCAAGGGCCCGGAGGACATCGTGAAGCGGCTGAAGATCGGGATCGAGCCGCTGGCGTCCTACGAGAACTTCACCGGACTGCTCCTCGACAACGGTCGCGACGCGATGTATGAGCACCACGAGGAGTGGCACTGGACGACCGGCGAATCCGCGGTACTGCAGTTCACGTCCGTGCACCGCGTCGAAAACGGCAAGATCACGCTGTGGAAGGACTATTGGGACATGGCGGCGCTGGCCAACCACGCCCCGCCCACCTGGCTCGAGGACTTCGCGACGGCCGACATGTCGTGGGTGTACGACGCGACGGGTGAGGTCTAATCTCGGGCCGATGAGCACAACGTCGGCGACGTCGCTGCCGCCGGGCCCGCCGTTGCCCGCCGCAGTGCAGGCCGGCCTGCTGCTCAAGGCCTGGCCGCAGTTCGTCAGCGCCTGCCGTCGGCGATACGGCCCGACGTTCACGCTCACCGTGAGCGGCGTCGGAAGGATCGTGTACGTCGACCGGTCGGCCGATGTGAAGACGGTGTTCGCGGGCGACCCGTCCGTGTACCGCGCCGGCGAGGCCAACGCGATGCTCGCGGGACTGCTCGGCACTAGTTCGGTGCTGGTCGTCGACGGCGACGTGCACCGCGACCGCCGCAAGCTCATGCTGGCACCCTTCGCCGCCAAAGCCGTGGCGCGCCAGGCCTCGGTGATGTCAGAGATCGCGGCGGCGAACATCGCGTCGTGGCCCGTCGGTGTCGAGTTCCCGGTGGCGCCGAAGATGTCGCAGCTGACGCTCGAGGTGATCCTGCGGACGGTGATCGGCGCAGGCGATCCGGATCGGCTGACCGCGCTGCGCGCCGTCATGCCGAAGCTGCTGAGCGTGAACGCGTGGCACACGCTGGCGGTCGCCAGTCCGGCGTTGCAGCGCTATCGACCGTGGCGGTCGCTGCGACGCCGTCTCGACGAGGCCGACCGGCTGCTGTACGCAGAGATCGCCGACCGGCGAGCCGATCCGAGGCTGGGCGAGCGAACCGACGCGCTCGCCATGCTGGTGCGCGCCGACGACGACGGCGCGACGCTCTCCGACCGAGACCTGCGCGACCAGTTGATGACCCTGCTCGTCGCGGGACACGACACCACCGCGACCGCACTGACCTGGGCGCTCGAACGGCTGACCCGGCATCCGGTGCTGCTGCAGCGGGCGGTCGCGGCCGCGGTCGCGGGTGACCGCGCAGGCGACGACTACCTGGACGCGGTGTGCAAGGAGGTCCTCCGAATCCGCCCGGTCGTGTTCGACGTCGGCCGCATCCTCACCGAACCGACCGACATCGCGGGCCACACCCTGCCGGCGGGCGTCATGGTGGCGCCGGGTATCGGGCTGATCCACGCCGACCCCGCGGTCTACCCGAACCCCGAGACGTTCGATCCGGAGCGCTTCGTCGACGGGACGCCGGGGCCCACCGCGTGGTTGCCGTTCGGCGGGGGTAACCGGCGCTGTCTCGGGGCGACGTTCGCGTTGGTCGAGATGCGCATCGTGCTGCGCGAGGTGCTGCGTCGGGTCGACCTCGCGACGACGTCGGCACGCGGTGAGAAACAACGCACCAAGGGGGTGATCCTGGTGCCGCGCCGCGGTGGCCGGATCACGGTGCGGGCCAAGCGGAGTGCCGGACCAGCGTCAGCTCAGTCCGTAGACCCGCCGTGCGTTGCCGTGCGCAATCAGGTCGACGACGCGGATGGCGTCGCGCTCCGTCCACTCGTCGGCCGCGACGAGCTCGCCTAGTACACGGCCAATGCCGTTGCGCCACAACCGCGCCCCGAGGTAGTGGAGCTCGGCGGGGCCGAATCCATCCGACGAGTACAGCACCTTGCGGAACGGCGCCAACTCGATGAGCCGGGCGATGATGCCTGGTGAGCGGGCTCCGAGGTGGTTGATGCTCAACCCCGCGTCGACGTACACGTTGTTGAACGCCTGTGCGAGGTAACCGGCTTCGCGCTCGTACGGGTAGCAGTGCAGCAGCATGACGGGGGTGTCGCCCGAGTTGCGCAGGAAGTCCAGCAGGTGCAGAGGATTGGCGTCGTCCAGATCGCAGTCCCGGTCGCCGAAGCCGGTGTGGAACTGCAGGGGCTTGCCGAGTCGCAGCGCCTCGTACAGTCCGAACCGAAGCAGCACCCGGTCGGTGAGCCTAGTGCCGCCGGCGGCGCGCCACCGGGCCGCGGCATCGCGCACGTCGGCGGCGGACGGCTCGGTGAGGTCACCGGGGAATCCCCCGCGGTAAGCCAGGATCGACTTGGTGCCGACAGCGGACGCCGTCCGGTCGCGCAGGATTCGCCGAAACGCGTCGGCGTAGTCGCCATCGGCTGCGGCGGCCATCTCAGCGATCGACTCCAGCCGGACCACCTCACCGACCCGGCCGCCGCTCGTCCGGCCCATGGTCGCGAGATCGGCTATCCCGGAACCGAATCCGGTGTCCACCAGCCAGTCGGTGACCCCCGCTGCGGTGAGGAACAACCGTGCGACCTCGTCGTCGCCGAGTTCGCTGCGGCGTGCCCAGTACTCGTCGGGTTCCGCGTGGCGCGGCAACCCGAGGACGGGAGCGCAGTGGGCGCGCACGGCGAAGCCGATCTGGGTGTCGAAGGCGGAGTCGAACGCGGCCAGCGGTTCGACGTTGGCCTCGTTGAGGCCGTTCTCGAAACGGCCGCGGTCGCGGGTCTGCAGCCAGTACCCGTGCACGTGGTGGTCGACCAGCGGCACCGCGAGGACGTGGTCGTCCAGAGCGGGCATCACACGCTCCAGGACAGCCGGAACTTCTCCGCCAATTCGTCCTCGGTCAGCGTGCCGAAGTTCTGGTGCTCGTACCCGCGCACCGCGACCGTCGCGTCGACCACGGGGTCGCCGAGGATGCGCCGCAGCAGCGCCGACCCGTCGAGTGCGGAGACCACGCTCGGCTGATCGCTCGGCAACTGCGTCACGCCGGCGGCCGCGCGCTCGGCGTCGGTGAGCTGGGCCGGGTCCACGGTCACCTCGGGTGGCAGCGGCAACTCGCGCTCGATGCCGTCGAGTGCGAGACCGAGGATCGCCGCGGTGGCGAGGTACGGGTTCGCCGACGGGTCGACGATCTTCACCTCGACGTTGGCGCCGTGCGGATTGGCCGGGCCCGACGTGAGGAAACGGACTGCGGCTTCGCGGTTCTCGGTGCCCCAGCAGACGCTCGCGCCGGACCAGTGGCCGGGCTGGATGCGCAGCCCCGACAGGATCGAACCCGACAGCACGCCCTGGGCTTCGGGCAGTCCCGCGAGCAGGCCGGCGATCGCGCCCTCGCCCGCGGCGGTCATGCCCCGTGCGCCGTCGCCCCCGGAGAATACCGGCGTGCCGTTCGACTGCAGCGAGAAGTGCTGGTGCGCACCGGATCCCACGGCTCCCGCGAACGGCACCGGGGATAGGCTGACCCGTACACCGTGGTGGCGGGCGATGCGCCCGATGAGGATCCGGGTAAGGATCAGCTGGTCGGCTGCCGCGACCGGCGTCCGCGGTGCGAGCGATATCTCGAACTGGTTGGCGCCGTACTCGGGATGGAACTGCTCGATCAGCACGCCTGCGGGGCCCGCGGCGGCCGTGACGTCGCGCACGAACCCCTCGAACTCCAACACACCGGCCAGGCCGTACTGCGCCCACAGGTCGGACGGCAACTGAGCGCCGTCGGGGCCGACGAGAACGAACTCCATCTCGTGACCGACGAGCGCTGTCAGCCCCGCCGCGGCGAGCCGCTCCTCGATGCGGCGCAGCGTTCCCCTGCTGCAGTACGGATCGGGGCTGCCGTCCTGGGTGTGGAACGAGCCGGGCGCCCACGCCAGCCCGTCGCCGAGCAGATGCAGTTCCTCGGGGTCGATGCGGATCCGGAGGTCGCCGACCACCCCGGTCTCCGGCCCGAACACGATGCCGCTGCGATCAATGGCGAAGACGTGCCACACCGGGCTCGCGCCGAGCCCCGGATCGGTGAACGCGCCGACGCGATGCACCGGGATCGTCTTCGCGTGGATCAGTCCCGCGGGGTTGACGACGGTGCCCAGCACGGTGGAGACGGCGTGGGTCTTGAGGTCGGCCACTCTGTTGGCTGCCATGACAGCCATCATGCCGGGCTTCGGCGCCTGCTACAGGGTGATCTTGCAGCTCTGCCCGATGTCGAGCGTGCGCAGCATCCGGCCCATGCCCAGCCACATGGCGCACGACAGCGCAAGATCGGTCAGCAGTTCGTCGCTGAGCTGCTCCCGACAGCGGTCCCAGAACTCCTCGTCATCGCGAAGTCCGGTGTGGTCGTTGGCGAAACGCTGCGCGAACTCCGCGGCGACGCGCTCCTGCGCGCTGTAGCCGGGCCAGGTCCGCCACTCGGCGGCGTGGTCGTACAGCTCCTCGTCGACGCCTGCGGCGACACCCTCGGAGTCGCGGGTGTTCTGGCACACCACGCACTCGTTGTCGAGCGCGATCACCATCCGGGCCAGTTCGCGGACCCGCATCGGCAGCCGGTTCTTGTTGTAGACGGCGTGGGTGAAGCCGGCCATCGCGACCCCGATGTCCGGGGATTTGACCACCCAGGCTGCGGCGTCGTCGTCGGCGAAGTCTCCAATGCGGCTCATGGTCGAATGGTAAACCCGAACGCATCGAAGTGGAACACGTTCTAGTTTTCCGGTCGGCCCGCCGTACTCACCCCCCGGTCGCTTCGCTCCTGCCCGCCGTACTCACCCCCCGGTCGCTTCGCTCCTGCCCGCCGTACTCACCCCCCGGTCGCTTCGCTCCTGCCCGCCGTGATCACCCCCCGGTCGCTTCGCTCCTGCCCGCCGTGATCACCCCCCGGTCGCTTCGCTCCTGCCCGCCGCCACCAGGTCGCTCTCGCCCGACCAGTCGCGCTGCACCAGCATGCGGTGCGCGATCCGCTCGAGCGCGGCCTCCACCTCGTCACGGTCCGGGCGGCCGCCGAACGTCGGCGACTGGGCGAGTTTGTCGACCATCCGGCTCACCAGGGTCGCCGAGACGGCCTCGACCTCGCGTGCCCCCGCCTGCGTGAGCCACAGCCGACCACCGGTGCCGAGCGCGTAACCGTCCGCGATGACGCGGTCGAAGGTCGGTTCGATGACCTCCCACGGCACGCGGAGGCGTTCGGCGATGGCGTCGAGGCTGGCCGAGCCGAAAACCTGGTTCTGGCGGTAGATCTGCAGCAGCGCCCACATCTGCGCGACGTCGAGGTGGCAGCACGGATCGCGTGCCAGGCTGCGCAGTCGGATGTCCGGGGAGTCCCGGAACAGCCTGCCGACGGCCACCTCCAGGATCTTGTCCGGCGAGTCGACGGTAGGCATGCCGAAGCCCTCGCCCATGTCGGTGGCCGCAGTGGCATCGGTCTCGCGCAGCGGCACCTCGCGCAGGAAGAGCGACACGACGAACCCGATCAGCGCCACAGGCACGGCGCACAGGAACACCGTGGACAGCGCATCCGAATACGCGGTGACGATCGGCGCCGCGACGTCGGGCGGAAGTGCGTGCAGCAGCTTCGGCGAGTCCGCCGCCGCGGGTGGCGCACCGGAGGACTGTAGGGCACCGGCGAGGCGGGAGGCCAGGAAGTTCGCGAACAGCGAGCCGAAAACCGCTGCGCCGAAGGAACTTCCGATCGTGCGGAAAAACGTCACGCCCGATGTCGCCACACCCAGGTCGGCGAAGCTCGCGGTGTTCTGCACCACCAGGACGAGCACCTGCATGCACAGGCCGATGCCGGTGCCCAGCGTGAAGAGGTAGAGCGACTGCTGCCACGTCGGGGTCTGCGCGTCCATGTTCGCGAGCAGGAGGAACGCGACGGCCATGATCGCCGTGCCCGCGACCGGGAAGATCTTGTACCTGCCGGTGCGCCCGACGATGTTGCCGCTGCCGATGGAGGTCAGCAGCATGCCGGCGACCATCGGCAGCGTGCGCAGCCCCGACTCGGTGGCCGACACCCCGTCGACGAACTGCATGAACGTGGGCAGAAAGGTCAGCGCGCCGAGCATCGCGAAACCGACGACGAACCCGAGGACGCAGCACACCGTGAAAACCGGGCTGCGGAACAGGCGCATCGGGATGATCGGCTCGGTGGCTCTGAGTTCGACCCGGATGAAGATCGCCAACGCGGCGAGCGAGGCGATGAACAGGCCGATGATGACGGGCGACGACCACGGGTACTCGGCACCGCCCCAGCTGGTCGCGAGCGTGAGCCCGGACGCGGCGAGGCCCACGAACAGGATTCCCGCGTAGTCGATGACGGGGCGCGCCGCCCGCCCCAGGGCGGGGAGCGCGATCATCCCGACCAGCAGCACCACGATCCCGACGGGCACGTTGATCCAGAACGCCCATCGCCACGACAGGTGGTCGGTGAAGAAGCCGCCCAGCAGCGGGCCGATGACCGTCGTGACTCCGAACACCGCGCCGAGCGCACCCTGGTAGCGCCCGCGTTCGCGTAGCGGGATGACCTCGCCGATGACGGCCATGGCGGTGACCATGACGGCGCCGCCGCCGATGCCCTGCAGCGCACGGGCGGCGACCAGCATCGTCATCGATCCGGCGAGACCGCACAGCACCGAACCGGCGAGGAAGCACAGCACGGACGCCTGGAAGACGGCCTTCCTGCCGAACAGATCGCCGAGCTTTCCGGCGACCGCGGTGACGACCGTCGACGCGAGCAGGTAGCTCGTCACCACCCACGCCTGGTGGCCCGCGCCGCCGAGGTCGGCCACGACCGTCGGCAGCGCGGTCGCCACGATCGTCTGATCGAGCGCCGCGAGCAGCATGCCCAGCAGAACGCCGACGAAGATCAGGTTGCGGCGTTGCGTGCCGATGGCCGCGGAGGCGTCGTCGGACCGGGCGTCCGCCGTGCTTTCGCCCGATGGCGGCACCGCCGCCGCGGGGTGCGTCATGCCTGCTTCTCCCTCATCGTCGTGGCGCGGCGTTGATCACGGCGCCACCCGATGTGTCGTTAGGCAGGCTAAAAGAGTTACAGGGCGTGCCCTACTTGGGCGGCCGCGCCACGCACTGCGCCGAGTAGAGCTGCTCGCCGAGCTTCTCCATCAGCTCGAGCTGCGTCTCCAGGTAGTCGATGTGCTTCTCCTCGTCCGCGATGATCATCTCGAAGAGGTTCGCCGACGTGCTGTCCTCTTTACTGCGGCACAGGACAATCGCCGGCTTGAGGCGTGCGACGACCTCGTACTCGATCGCGAGATCGGCCTCGAACTGCTCGCGCAGGGTTTGCCCGACGCGCAGCGAGAACAGCCGCTGGTAGTTCGGCAGGCCGTCGAGAAGCAGAATGCGATCGGTGATCGCCTCGGCGTGACGCATTTCGTCAAACGATTCTTCGCGGGTATGCGCCGCCAATTCGGTGAAGCCCCAATTGTCCTGCATTTTCGAATGCAGGAAATACTGATTAATGGCAGTCAGTTCGCTGGTCAGTTGCTCGTTGAGCAACTTCAGGACTTCGGGATCGCCTTGCATGATCGCTCCTAGGACACCGGCCGAACGGCCGGGCGGGGGTGGGCGTGGGGGGCTGTCGAACGACTTCCAATCTAGTCCAGCGACGTTCCCTCAACGACCGACTTGCCGTGCGATTCGGCGCGTTTCCGAGCCGATTTCGGCTGGTCTTCGGTGAGGCGAACCTTACTCTGGCCTCGGATTATGGACTGCCTGCCCTAAGTAAGGTTAGACTGCGCTAACACGTTGGCAGCGCCGCTCGGAGTGCTTCGGGCGCGCTCGGACCCGGAGCGGAGCCCATGAGCGGATATCGAGGTCACTCGCTCATTCTGGCCGCCGAATTCCCGGTCGACGACGCCGACGAAATGCGGCGGTTACTGCGCAACCGCGAATCGCAATTAGCGGAAATAGACGCACACCACATCGTGGTTTACACGTCGATGTGGGGACGACGCCGAGTACTGGTCACGGTCGGAATTCGAAACCCCGAATCGATCCGCGACGTACTCCGCTCCCCCGCGGTATTCGACCTGTTCGATATCGCCGGCAGCGACGGGATTCCCGCGATCTTCGCCGGCCGGATCGTCGAGAAGATCGACCTCGGGGAACTGGCTCGGTACGACGGCGTGCCCGGCGTCGTCGTCGGCATCGTCACCCGCGTCGATGATGTGCGACGTCTCGTGGAGACGGTGTACGGCGCCGCCGACCGGTTCCACCGGGCGGGCGTCCGCAAGGTGTGGGTTTACGAGGCGTGCGACGACTCGCGCGAGGCGATGATCCTGCAGGAGATCGACGACGAGGTCAGCGCCCGCCGGTGGCTCAACCGTCCCGACGCAGCGGCGGAGTGGATGACCAACGCCGGGTTCGGCGTCCACCCGACGGTGTTCGTCGGGCGACTGGACCACGTCATGGCCGTGCGGGAACGGATGGTGGGCTGATGTACGTCTGCCTCTGCACCGGCGTGACGAGCCAGGTCGTCGTCGATCTCGTCGCCAACGGCGCGAACACCTCCAAGCAGATCGCCGACGCCTGCGGTGCCGGCGCCGACTGCGGACGCTGCCGGCGCACCGTGCGCGCGATCATCGCGGCGGGGCAGGTCGAGGGCTGCCCCCGGCACGCCGCCCGCTGAGGTCGCGCCTAGTCCTTGCGGTCGGCGAACGCCGCCAGCGCATCCGCGTTCGCCGCGCTGCCGAGCAACACCTCGAACTGCGCGTACTCGCGTTTCGCGGCCGCGGCGATCTCCCCCCTGGTGGGTTCGACGATGGTGTGCTTGACCGCCATCAGGCTCGGAATCGGGCGTGATGCAAGGACTTCCGCGTACTTGCGCGCCTCGGGGAGCAGATCGTCCGGCTCGCACACCCGCCACGCCAAGCCCATCTCCTTGGCCTCCTGCGCGTCGACCCACTCCGACGACATCAGGATCCACGCGGCGTTCTGCCGCCCGATCAACTGCGGCAGCAGGTACGACGACGCGGCCTCGGGGGCGACGCCGAGGCTGGTGAACGGGCACTTCAAGCGCGCCGTCGACGACATGAAGACCAGGTCGCCGTAACCGAGGATCGTCGCGCCGATGCCGACGCCGAGACCGTTCACCGCGAGGAGCAACGGCTTTCGCAGATCCGTCAGCGTGTCGATGAGGCCGGGAAAGCCGTACTCCCCCGACTGGAAATCGGGATCGGTGATGCGGGCCTGCATCTCGACCAGGTCGTTGCCCGCGCTGAACGCCCGGCCGGTGCCGGTGAGGAGGATGACGCCGACCGACGGATCGGCGTCCGCGTCGCGCAGGGCGATCGTCGTCGCGTCGTAGAGCGCCTCGTTGAAGGCGTTGAGCGCCTCCGGCCGGTTCAGGGTGACGGTCCGCACGCCGTTGGCGTCGTCGATGTTCACGAGCACGGATGTGAGCCTAACGGTGCTCGCCGGACACCTGTCCAGGTGTCACCCGTTCGAGTAGACCCGGGTGGGGGCGATCACGACGACGGTCCGGCCCTGCTCGGCCATCACGCGGTCGTAGGTGTCCCAGTCGTCGTGTGTGCCGCCCGCAGCGGTGAACACCTCGCGCAGCAGCAGGCGCAGTGCATCGACGTCGGCGAGCCACGGTTGCGGGTCGGCGGGCCCGGCCAATTCGGCGGTGCCCTCGACCGTGGCCCACTGCCACCCCCTCCGGTACGTCACGGCGATGTGCGGCCGCGCTCGGAGGTTCGCGAGTTTGACCCTGCCGTAGGTGACGAAGGCGAGCGCCGGTGCGCCGGTGGCCGGATGAGCGATGGGCCCGACGTTCACCAGCGAGGCCTGGACGCTGCCGTCGGCGCGCACGGTGGAGACGACCGCCAGGCCGCTCTCGTCGGCCGCGAGCGCGACGGCGTCGGCGAGTTCGGTCATCGCGCACCACCGAACGGCGAGCGGAACTCGTAACGGCTCGTCGGCACGGTGTCGACGTCGACGTTGGCACCGAACGCCGAGGTGCTGGCGACCATCCGGTTCATCCGGTCACCGAGGTCGGCGTCGTCGGCGGCGCCGAAGAACGCGTGCAGGTCCCCGGTGGCGGCCAGCGGGAAGAGTTCTTCGACGATCGCGTCGATGCGCGGCGCACCGTCGGTCAGCGGTCTGACGACCGTGTTCTGGGTGTAGCCGAACGTCGACTGCGTCTCGATCGCCACCGCGGTGTGGTCGAGATGCCAACGCCGCAGCCAGGTATCGCGGTCGAGATCGGCGGGTCGGCGCAGCAGCGCGACGTTGGCGAAGCCCTCGGTCCGCTCGCCGGGAGCGGTGACGGGCGGTGCTAGCGGTACCGATTCGGTGACGAGGTAGGCGGCCACGGCGTCACTCGTCTTCCGCAGCAGCGCCAGCGCGTCGGTGAGCTGGGCTCCGTAGTACTGCTGGGTCCAGAGGCCGACGACGCCGGCCACCGCCGGGTTCAGGGTGGTGAGCGTCATCATCGAATCGCGGACCGGGGCGTCGCGGACGTTGACCGCGACGCCGGGCAGATCCAGCGCGAGCAGACCCTCGACGACGTCGGTGCGCAAGGCCGTACACCAGGCGTCGTCGGCGTCGGCGTGCTGCAGGGTGACGATGACCTTCTCCACGGGACGAACCTACCGGGGCGGCGAAGCACGGCGGGCCGGTCTGCGCCCGGGACACAATGGCGGGGTGATGAAGGGCTTGTCGGTGAGCCCGACGATGCCCGACGTCGGTGCCGTCATCCGAAGTCTGCTGGGCGTGCTGGTGGTCGCCGGTGTGGCGCTGCACTGGGCCGGGCCCACCGCCGCGATCGCCGCAGCGGGAGCGTCGGCCATCGCGGGTGCTGTTGCGCTGCAGGACAGTCCGCGCGGCCAGCTCCGTCTGGTCGTCTGGGTCACGATCGCGATGGGCGTCGCAGCGCTGTTCGCGGCGGCTGCCGAGCCGTACGCCGCGGTGTTCGCGGTCCTCGTCGCGCTGTGGGGTTTCGCGTCGGGCATGACCTGGGCCATCAGCGCCAACGCCGGGTTGGTCGCCGCATCGGCGATGGCGCTGCTCGTGCTCACCCCGGCCGCCGATCCGCCGTGGCCGGAGGCGGCCGCAGCCGGCGGCCTCGCCCTCGCGGGTGGGCTGGGTCAGGCGGCTCTCATGGTGGTGTGGCCGCGCAGGCGCCGCCGCACGCAGCGAGCCGCGCTGGCGCGCGCGTACCGGTCCCTGGCGTCGGATGCGCGCGCGCTGGCCGCGGACCCGACGGCGTCGATCGACCCGCAACCGCTGATGTGGCTGAAGGAGGCGTTCACGCTCACCGACGCGCAGGCGGCGCGCCGGCCACTCGCCTACCGCAGCTGGTACGGACTGCCGGACCGGATCGCCGTCACCGTCACGGCGATCGCCGGCAGGGTGCCCGGCGCACCGGAATGCGCACTCGTGCTCCAGGCGGCGGCGGACGTGCTCGCCGCCGTGGCCGCGCCGAGTCCGCTGGCGCGGCGGTCGGCCGGCGATGCGCTCGACGCGTTCGACGCCACGGCGGCGACGGTCACCGGGCCGGAAGCCGTGTCGGTGCAGCGCCTCTCCGAGCAGCTGCGGGACGCCGTGGCGCTGCGCTACGGAGAGGTGACCCCGCCGCCCGATCTGCCCGAGCTGCGCCGACCGGGCCTGCCCGGCGAGGCGCGCGACATGCTGGCGCGGATCAGGTCGCACCTCGGCTGGGAGTCGCCGGTCCTTCGGCACGCGGTGCGGCTCTCGCTGGCCGCGGCGGCGGGTGCGCTGGTCGCCCGCTTCGCCGACCTCGGGCACGGCTACTGGATCCCGTTGACGGTGGTGATGGTGCTGCGGCCGGAGACCGCCCACACGTACACGCGGTGCGTCGGCCGGGTCGCGGGGAACGCTCTCGGCATCGTCGTCGCCGGTGTCGTGGTCCTGACGCTGCACCCCACCGGGTTGTTCGCAGCGGGGTTCGCGGCGCTCTTCCTGGCGGTGACCTACGCCGTGGCGGGGTTCGGTTACATGGCGCTGAGCGCGGCGCTGGCCGCGGCGATCGTGATGCTGGTCGACATCGGGGGGTCCGCCGACGTGGCGACGATCAGCGACCGGTTGCTCGCCACGCTGATCGGCGGGGCGCTGGCGGTGCTGGCCCACGTCCTGCTGCCGGATCACGCCGACGTCCGACTGCGTCAGCGCGCAGGTGAGCTACTGAAGACGGAAATCGATTACGCCGCAACGGTTATCAGGGCCTATGCGCATGAGATCGACAAGCCGGCCGAGGCGCTGTCGGCCGCGTGGGAGCGCGCCTACCGGGCGCGGGCGGCGTTCGAGGCGGCCGCGGGCGCGCACGCGGGCAACGATCCCGCGTTCCGGCGGTGGTTACGCGCCTACCGCACCGCGCTCAACGTGGTCACCGCGTCCTGCAGCGCGCTGGAGACGGCCATTCCGGCGCGCCCGCCATCGGGCTGGAGTATGGAGTTCCTCACCGCCGTCGACGATTACGTGCACGTGCTGAGCGGTGATCCCGCGCCGCCGGGGGCGGCGTGGCAGGCCGACATGGGACTGCTGACGACGGCGACCGAGCGGGTGCGCGCCGCGGTCCCGTCGTCGGATGCGGCGACCGCGCGTGTGCTGATCGGCGAGTTGGGCGTCATCACCGGTCAGCTGTCGACCCTGTCCAACGGCGCCGCGCGGCTACCCGATAACGCGTGACCGACGCGTTCAGCGCGCCCACTTCGGCGTGATGAACACTCCTTCGGCTTCGACCGTGACGCCGTTGGCGTCGGCGAGGTGGCCGACCGCGTAGGTCTTGATGCCCTCGGTGCGGACGATCCCCGCCTCGGCGTGCAGGTCGCCCAGTGGCGTGGTCCGCAGATACCGCAGTGAGATCGTGCCGGTGAGCCGGGGGTGCTCCGCGCTGCTCGCCGCCTCGCCGAGCACGTGGTCGAGGATCAACGCCGAGACACCGCCGTGGACGTGTCCCGGCGGCCCCTCGAACGCGGCGCCGAGATGGAAGTCGCACCAGACGCCACCGTCGTCGGCGCGGTGCAGCACGACGGGAGGTGCGATCGGGTTGCGCAGCCCGATCACCGGGTTGCCCCACGGCATCTGGTCGCCGTCGGAGATACGGACGCCGTACGGCCCCGGTAGCTGGCGTTCGCGCAGTCGCGCAGTCGCGGCGTCGATCTCGGCCCTGGCCACGGCGACCACGTCCGCGTCGACTTCCGTGCGGATGGTGGCGTCGATGAGCTCGCGGACGGACTCGGTGAGCGGTCCGAAGACGCCGCGCAGCCGCTCGACCTCCTCGACGCTGAGGTTCTCGACGGTGAACTCGACCATTACTGAACTAGAACACGTTCCAGTGCAAGTGTCGAATCCCCGGCTCGGCGTTCACAGGCCCGCCGGGGCCTCCCCGACCAGCAACTGCCGAACGACCGGCCCGGCCCACCGGATCAGCTCGTCGTGGCCGAGGTTGGCCACGAAGGGGTTGGCCAGCACGTACCGCGTCGTGGCCAGGCCGATGATGAACGCTCCCATCAGTCCGGCCCGTTCGCCGGGGTGGTCCGGGGTGACGGCGGCGAGCGTGGGGGCAACCTGGGTGGCGAACACCGTGCGCATGGTGTTCGCCGCCGTTTCGCTGGTCATCGCGGCTCGCAGCAGAGCGACGAACGTGGTGTCCCCCTCCCAGACGGAGAAGAACGCGGGCAGCAGTGCATCGGCGACGCGGTCCGGTGGGACGCCGGTGAGATCGGGCAGGTCGAGCGTGAACTCCGCGGCGGCGGCGAAGAGGTCCTGCTTGCTGCCGAAGTAGCGGATGACGAGGGCGGGGTCGACGCCGACGTCGGCGGCCACGGCGCGCAGCGTCGTGCGCTCGTAGCCGTCCGCGCCGAAGCGGGTGCGTGCCGCCGCCAGGATGTCGGCCCGCGTCTCCGCGGCGTTGCGGGCTCTGGTGGTCGCCATGCCCGACAGCCTAAGTCACCGGTCGTTGACACGGGCGTAGACACGGCCGCGGCCGTTGGCTGGGTCAGCCAGAGAACTCGTCGAGTGCCGCCCGGATAGCCGAATCCCGATGCCCGAGTTCCAGTTCAACGAGCGCGCACTCGGCCGTCGCGGCGACCCACAGTCGCGCCGACTGACCGGGATGCGGCCTGCCCAGCGCCGCGAAGTCGGCGGTGACCAGGGCGACGTTTCGGCGGTTGCGCTCCAGTACCTCGTCCAGGATCGGCCGGTGTCCTCTGGACTCCAGCAGCAGCGCCTTGACGCCGCGCTGGTGCAGGCAGCCGTCGAGGTACGCGTGCGCCGCGCGCTGCAGGCGCACACGCCCCGCGGGCACGCCGCTGATCGCCGCCTGAATCTGCTCGCCGAGGTCGTCGTGGAACCGGCGGTGAAGCGCCAGCAGGTACGACGTGCGGTCCGAGAAGTGATGGAAGAAGGTGCCTTTCGAGACCTGCGCTTCGGCCACGATGGCGTTGACGCTGAGCCCCTCCAGGCCGAGTCGCTCGGCGAGCAGTAGCCCCGACTCGATGAGCTTCGCTCTGGTCTGCTCGGCTGCCGCGGCTCGCATGGTCGGTTTCGGAGGTGCATCCACTGTCGTCGTCCCCTTGCCATCGTGATCGCCCGAGCCTACTGTAACTCACTGACCGACCGACCGGTCAATGACAGGGGAGGCGCGATGCCGATGCTGACGCTGAGCCACGCGGCCGTTCGGTACGCCGAGGTGGGCGCCGGCCCGCCCCTGCTGGCGCTGCATGCGAACCTCCACGGCAGTGCCGACTACGCGCACGTCGCCGCCGAGCTGGCGCGCGAACACCGGCTCATCACCCTCGACTGGCCCGGCCACGGTGGCTCCCCCGCATCCGAGAAGCCCTTGACCGCAGCGCAACTCGGCGATCTCGCCGTGGAGTTCGTCGACCGCCTCGGACTGACGAACCTGGTGGTCATCGGGAACTCGGTCGGCGGCTACGCGGCCTGCCGCATCGCGATCGAGCGGCCGGAGCGCGTCGCGGGTGTGGTGCTCGTCAACACCGGTGGGTTCACTCCGCACACTCCGGTCAGCCGAGCGTTCTGCGCGCTGCTCGGTCGACCCGGCGTCCTGCGCGCGGTCGCGCCGTACTTCGCACGGGCCTACATGCGACCGCGCACGGCCGCCGACCGCGAGGTCGTCGCCAGAGTGCGAGCCGCGTCGCGGACATCCGCGGGTGCGCGCACCGGCGCGGCCCTGTGGCGCAGCTTCACCGAACCCGCACACGACCTCCGCGACAGGGCCGGGGCGATCACCGTTCCGGCGTTGATCACTTGGGGCGCAAAGGATCCCACTGCACCGCTCGCATGGGGCCGGCTGGTGGCCGCCGCCATTCCCGGTGCCCGCCTGGTGGCACTGCCGACGGGGCACGTCGCCTTCACCTCCGATCCCGACGCGTGGCTGCGCGAGGTGCTGCCCTTTCTCGCGCAGGCCTCAGTCGGCTGCGCGGACGGGCCTGCGGCCGGCGGCTGACGCAATCCCCAGCCACGTGTGCCGGTTACCCGCCCAGCACCAGCCGACCTTCGGCGCGTGGCGATGCTCGGGCCCGTCGCGGCCGGTGCCGTTGCTGATCCACAGGGCCGGGGTGCGAGTGTCGAACGCGCCGTTCGGCTTTCGCTTACGCGAACCGATCGTCATGAAGCAGGAGTTGCGTTCGAGCACATCGGGGCGGTGCAGCAGCCAGTACAGCCCCTCGGTGAGGAGCAGCGGTGTCCGGCCCGCGGCAGCGATCGCAGGCGCCGCCTCGTCGGGGCTCCAGTTGCGCATCTCGTCACCGCGGTCCGGATCGTCGACGACGTAGCCGGGTGCGTCGGGGAGCGCCATCACGGCGTCGAACTCGTCGACGTCCGCGAAGTCGGTCACCACGAACGCCTGCCTGCCGTCGACGCGGACCAACGGCGCGAGCGCGGAGGCGGGTACGACCGTCGGGTGCAGCACCACCAGTGCGCCGTCGTCGACGTCCGGCGCCAGGTCCCGCAACGCCGTGGCGGACAGCCCGGCGATGTCGTGGACCCCGAGGGCGATCAGGCGCTCGACCTGGGCGGAGACGGTGGGCAGGGACGATGAGACAGTGGGTTCGCGTGTCGTCACGTGCCCGCAACGACGCGGCGAGCGGGAAAAGTTCCTACGATTGTCGACAATCGGCGATCATCGACGGCAGGAGGCGACCAACGGATGGGGTCGGCCAGGCTCGACACACCGCGTTCCGGTCTGCCCGTATCGCTCGTCGACGTGGCCGAGCACCGGTTGCGTGATGCGATCCTCCGCGGTGCGCTGCAACCGGGCGACAAGATCGTCGAGGAGCAACTCTGCGCGGACCTCGGCATCAGCCGGGCGCCGCTGCGGGAGGCGCTGCGACTGCTCGCCCAACAGGGGTTGGTCGAGCACCTGCCCCGCCGTGGGTCCAGGGTCACCGAGTGGTCCACCTCCGACATCCTGCAGCTGTTCGCACTGCGGCACGTGCTCGAACGGCACGCGATCGAGTCGGCACTCCCCCTGCCGGAGCCCGTGACCGCGCTGGCGCCGGTGCGCGACGCCCTCGAACGGATGCGCCGGGCGCCCGACGACCTGGAGCGCGACGACGCCCACCGCGCCTTCCACGCCGAGGTCGTGGGCCTCGCCGACAACCGGCAACTCGACATCGCGCTGGCGCCGATCCTGGTCAAGCTGCAGCTGCCGATGGCGATGAACCTGCGCGAGGAGGCGCGTCACCACCGGGCCGACGACGGCATCACCCGGCACGAGGCGATTCTCTGCGCGTTGGAGACCAACGTCGCCGCGACGGTCATCACGGCTCTCGAGGATCACGGTCACCTGCACTATCTCGGCCTCGAAGACGACACCCGGCGAGATCGCTAACACGATCGAAACCCGGCTGTACCGCGATCGCCATGATTCTGTCGACAATCGACAGACATGGGATACGAGGTGGGCGCCCCCGCAATCGGGCCGTCAGTGGAGGAGATCCTCGCGTCGCATGCGAGCGGCACCGGGTCACCCACCAAGACGGCGCTGCGAGTAGCGGATTCGATCGCGGCGCGCGGGGACGACGGCACCTGGCTGTCGACGGTCCCCCGCGAGGACCTGCTCGCCGCGGCCGCCGACGTCGAGAACCGTCCCGGCGCACGTACGCTGCCGCTGTACGGCGTGCCGTTCGGCGTGAAGGACAGCATCGACGTCGAGGGTGTGCCGACCACGCTGTCCTGTCCCGACTACGCGTACACCGCGACGGCGACAGCGCCGGCGGTGCAGCGGCTGCTCGATGCGGGCGCGCTGTACGTGGGCAAGACCAACCTCGACCAGTTCGCAACTGGACTCAACGGCACCCGGACTCCGTACACCGTCCCGCGCAGCGTCTACGGCAACGAGCTGATCTCCGGCGGGTCGAGTTCGGGATCGGCGCTGGCCGTCGCACTCGGGCAGGTGCCCTTCGCGGTCGCGACCGACACCGCCGGCTCGGGGCGGGTCCCCGCCGCGCTCAACGGCGTCGTCGGGTACAAACCGTCGCGCGGACTGATCAGCACCGTCGGTCTGGTGCCCGCGTGCAAGTCGCTCGACTGCATCAGCCTGATGGCGGGCTGCATCGACGACGTCGACCGGGTGCGCGCCGTGATGGTCGGCCGCGACGACGACGACCCCTGGTCCCGCGACGCCGGCCCCGGTTACACCGGGGGTCGCATCCGGATCGGCCTGCCGCCCGTCGACGAGCTCGAGTTCTTCGGCGACGACGAGATGCGCAGCGCGCACCTGGCCTTCCGCGCCCGCGTGGAACGGTTCGGCGACGTCGTCGAGATGTCGCTTGCGCCGTTCCTCGCGGCGGGTGAACTGCTGTACCAGGGCCCGTGGGTCGCCGAGCGGCTGGTGGAGTTCGCGGACTTCCTGGCCGAGCATCCCGACTCGATCCACCCGGTGGTCAGGGACATCCTGCGCAGCGGCGAGAAGTACAGCGCGAAAGACGCTTTCGCCGCTCTGCAGCGGCTGCAGGAGCTCAAGGCCGAGGTGGGCAGGCTGTGGCAGCGGATGGACGCGCTCGTGGTGCCCACCATCGGCACGACGTTCACCGTCGACGAGGTGCAGGCCCGGCCCATCGAGTGCAACACGATGCTCGGCCACTACACCCACTTCGGCAACCTGCTGGACCTGCTCGGCGTCGCCGTCCCACTGGGTACGACTCCGAGCGGACGACCCTACAGCGCAACGATTCTCGCGGCAGCGTGCACCGATGACATCGCCCTGCACCTCGCCGCCGCCGTGCTCGACGAGCCCAGGCGAACGGGCGCGGGCATCGCAGCCGTCCCGTCACCATCACCCAGCACCGTCGAGGAGTCCGTATGAGCCGCACCGTGTCCATCCCCGCCGAGCCGGGCCCGCTCACCCTCGAGGCCGGCAAGACCGCACTCGTCGTGATCGACATGCAGCGGGATTTCCTGCTGCCCGGCGGTTTCGGGGAGAGCCTCGGCAACGACGTCGATCAGCTGCTGAAGGTGGTGCCGCCGCTGGCGGCGCTGATCGCCGCGGCGCGAGCGGCCGGCATGCTCGTCATCCACACCCGCGAAGGGCACGAACCCGATCTGTCCGACTGCCCACCCGCCAAGCTCAACCGTGGCGCGCCGTCGAAGCGCATCGGCGACCCCGGCAGATACGGCCGCATCCTCATCCGCGGCGAGTACGGCCACGACATCGTCGACGAACTCGCGCCCATCGACGGCGAGGTCGTCATCGACAAGCCGGGAAAGGGCGCGTTCTACGCCACGCCGCTACAGGACGTCCTCGACGAACACGGCATCACGTCGCTCCTCGTCACCGGTGTCACCACCGAGGTCTGCGTCCACACCACCACCCGTGAGGCCAACGACCGCGGCTACGAGTGCCTGGTGGTATCCGACTGTGTCGGTTCGTATTTCCCCGAATTCCAGCGTGTCGGCCTCGAGATGATCAAGGCGCAGGGCGGCATCTTCGGGTGGGTCGCCGACACCTCGGTGGTCATCCCCGCACTCCAGCAACTCACCGTCACCGCAGCCTGAAGGGGAGCGAACATGTCCGCAGAAGTCACCGATCCGCCTCTCGACGAGCCGGAAGCCAAGCCCGCACTGTCGATTCCGTGGTGGACCCGCGGCGACACCAACGCGTTCTTCGGGCTCGGCTTCAACATCCTGGTCAACGTTCTGACCCTGACGGGCCTGATGATCGGCGTCATCCAGGTGCCCGCGGGTGACGTGCTCGGCACCGTGCTGCCCGCGCTCGGCGTCGCGCTGATCCTCGGAAACCTGTACTACACGTTCCTGGCCCGCCGGTTGGCCCGGCGCGAGAACCGCACGGACGTCACGGCTCTGCCATACGGCCCCAGCGTGCCGCACATGTTCATCGTCATCTTCGTGGTGATGCTGCCGGTGTACCTCAACACCGACGACGCGATCCAGGCGTGGCAGGCCGGTCTGGCGTGGGCGTTCATGATCGGTGTGATCGTGATGATCGGCGCGTTCGTCGGACCGTACATCCGCAAGCTCACACCGCGGGCGGCCATGCTGGGCACGCTGGCGGGCATATCCATCACGTTCATCTCGATGCGCCCCGCAGCGCAGATGTGGGAGGTGGCGTGGATCGGCCTGCCGGTCATGGCCATCATCCTCATCGGGTTCTTCACGAACATGCGGCTGCCGTTCGGCGTTCCGGTCGGACTCGCCGCCCTGCTCGTCGGTACGGCCATCGGCTGGATCGGTGGCTACATGTCGGCGCCCGATGTCGGCCAGGCCGTCTCCGACATCGCCGTCGGCATTCCGGATCTGCGGATCGACATGCTGCTGTCCGGACTGTCGAACCTGGCGCCGCTGCTGGGCACCGCGATCCCCCTGGGCGTCTACAACTTCACCGAGGCGATGAGCAACGTCGAGAGCGCCGCCGCCGCCGGTGACAACTACAACCTGCGCAGCGTGCTGCTGGCCGACGGCGCCGGCGCCGTCGTGGGATCGGCGTTCGGCTCGCCGTTCCCCCCGGCCGTCTACATCGGTCACCCCGGCTGGAAGGACGCGGGAGGCCGGGCGGGCTACTCGCTGGCCAGTGGCGTCGTCGTCGGAATCCTGTGTTTCCTCGGTCTTTTCGGGGTGCTCGACGCGCTTCTGCCGGTGCCCGCGATCGTGCCGATCCTGCTGTACATCGGGCTGCTGATCGGTGCGCAGGCCTTCCAGGCGGTGCCGCGCCTGCACGCGGTCGCAGTCGTGGCGGCCATCCTGCCCAACCTCGCGCAGTGGGCGCACGGGCTGATCGACAACGCGCTCAACGCGGCGGGGACGTCGGCGACCGAGGTGGGCATGGAGGCGCTCAACGGGGCCGGCGTGGTGTACGAGGGCCTCAAGACCCTCGGTGAGGGCGCGGTGCTCGTCGGCCTCGTCCTCGGCACGATGGTGACGCTCATCCTGGAGAAGAAGTTCCTCTACGCCGCGATCGCGTCGGTGGTCGGCGCGGTGCTGTCCTTCATCGGGCTCATTCACGCCCCCGCGGTGGCCTGGGCGGCGAATCCCCCTGTGGCGCTCGGCTATCTGTTCTTCGGACTGGTGTGCGTGCTGTTCTACTTCCTGCCCGGTGCGAAGGATCCGGTGGAGGTCGACGAAAGCGACGTCGTAGCGGGTCACTAACCCGTCTGATCGGGGGTGAACGGGACGTCCGCTCCAGGGGCGAGCACGACGTACATGCGCCGCCACGGGTCCGTGCCGATGAGTCGCCACTGATGCCCGCTGCCGGTGGTGTCCTCGGCAAGCAGGACGTCACCGGGGTTGAGCGTGAACTCCTCGCCGTCGCGGGTGGAGAACTGCAGTGTGCCCGCCAGCGTCACGACGAGTTGCCGGACCGGGGCGGTGTGCCACGCCAGCGCGCCGCCGCCCGCCGTCTCCTCGAGGGTCACGTGCGTCGCCGGCAGGTTCGGCGACACCAAGTCGGCGTTGCGGCCGACGTCGACGGCGAGCGTGCCGATCTCCACGTGCGAGGCGCCGTCGTCGCCGGTCCACAGCCGGACGCATCGGATCATGGCGGTCACCGTAGTCCGCGAGATCGCCGTCACACCAGGTCCGAGTGGTGTCATAGCTAACCTATGTTTTCGTAGTCAGTTGTCCACGAAGTGACTTACGATGGCGTCATGGCTGCTCGCGCACACAGTGCCGACCCCCGCGCAGAACGCGTCCGCGCGCTGTTGCGGGACGCGGCTTTCGAGCTGGCACACGAGCGTCCGGTGGACGAGATCACCGTCGGCGACCTCGTCACCCGAGCGGGCGTTAGCAGGCAGGTCTTCTATCAGCACTTCACCGACCGCGACGATGCCGTCGCGACCGCGGTGACCGCGGCGTTCACCGCGGCGGCCAGCGGTGTCGACGGTGCCCCCCGAGCCCGGATCCTGGGCATCTTCGATGCGGCCGCCGACCATCGCGCCGTCTACCACAACGTGGTGCCGAGTGCGGTGACGCAACCGGTGGTGGCGGCGTTCCGCGCCGCACTCCAGCCGGCCTGCGAGGAGATGGCCCGCGCGGCCATGCCCGTCGTCGCATCGATCTCGGGCCTCGAACCCGACGCGGTCAGCCGCTTCCTCGTCGGCGGCTTCCAAGAGGTCCTTCGATCGTGGATGGAGGACCCCGACAGCCCGCCGCTCCGCGACCGGGTCGTCGCGGCGCTCGACACCGTCGACGCCCTCCTCGGCCTCACTCACTCCTAATCGAAAGGCTCTGCCGTGGGTAAGCACCACAACTCCCCCGTCCCGTCGAACCGGCCGTCGCGCAACGACGTTCGCAAGCTCGTCCTGGTGATGGCGGCGCTGGCCGTGTTCGTCGTCGCGATGATCGCGAGCTACTCGGGCGCGTTCGCCAAGCCGACGCTGCACCACCTGAACGTCGCGGTCACCGGTCCGCAGCAGTTCGTCGACGGCCTCCGCGGCCAGGACAACCTGGCGGTGACGCAGGTCGGTGACGCCACCGCGGCACGGGACGCGGTGTACGGCCGCACGGCGGATGCGGCCCTCGTCGTGGACGCCCCCGGCCACCTCGACGTGCTCGTCGCAGGGGGTGGCGGCCGCAGCGTCGCCAACGCCGCCGAGGCCGTGGGCCGCGCCGTCGCGGGCAAGGCGGGTCTGACCGTCGACGTCACCGACGTCGCGCCGACCACCGCCGCCGACCCGCAGGGCACCGTCGTGTTCTACGCCGTGATCTTCCTGTCCATCGGCGCCTCGGTCGGCGCGACGATCTTCGGCCGGATGCTGGGCAGCGTTCATCGGTTCGCCACGCTGGGCTGGCGGACGGTGAGCCTCGCCGCTTACTCCGCCCTGCTGGCGGGCGGGGTCACGCTGTACGTCGACGTCATCCTCGGGGCGCTGACCGGACACACCTGGCAGGTGTTCGGCGCACTGTTCCTCTACGCGATGGCGGTGGCGGGTGCGGTCACGGGTGTGGCCGCCGCCTTCGGCACGGTGGCCTCGGCGTCGCTCACCGCGTTCCTGGTGATCATCGGAAACGCCGCGGCGGCGGGCCCCGTCGGCCTGCCGCTGCTGACCGGCTTCTACACGACGTTCAACGCCATCGTCCCCCAGGGCTCGGGCGTGGCCCTGCTGCGCAGCATCGAGTACTTCGGCGGCCACGGCGCCGCGACACCGCTCGTCACCCTCGCGGTGTGGGCGGCGGCGGGCTGCGTGCTCGCGGTCGGGGCCACGATGATCCGATCGGGCGCAGTGCGATCGGCGCTTGGTTATCGTGCGAGCCATGACGGCAGCTCCACCGCAGGACACGACGGCGCCCTACTACGACCTGGGGTCCTATCACCGGTCGACTGACACCCCGTCGACCGCGGCGCAGGTCTGGTTCGACCGAGGCCTGGTGTGGGCGTACGCCTTCAACCACGACGAGGCGATCCGCTGCTTCGAGCGCGCCCTGGACCACGACCCCGATCTCGCGATCGCCCGCTGGGGGATCGCCTACGCGGTCGGGCCCAACTACAACAAGGCGTGGGAGGCGTTCGACCCGGCGGATCTGGCGGCGTCCCTGGCCCGCGCCCGCGCCGAACTGCTGCTGGCCCGCGGCGGGCGCGCGTCGGCCGTCGAACGCGACCTCATCGCGGCGCTCGCGGCCCGCTTCCCAACCGACGACCCCGCCGACGCCGAGGCGCTGACCGCAGGCCACGCGGCGTACGCCGAGGCGATGAGCGGGGTCTGCGAGGCGCACCCCGATGACGTCGACGTACAGACCCTGGCCGCCGACGCGCTACTCAACGTGACCGCGTGGGCGCTGTGGGACACCGCCACCGGCGAACCGGCCGAGGGATCGCGGGTGCTGGAGGCCACGCGCATCCTGGAAGCCGCGCTGACGACCGATGCGGGCCGGGCCCACCCGGGCGTCCTGCACCTCTACATCCACGCGATGGAGATGTCGGCCGCACCGCAGGACGCGCTGCCCGCCGCCGACCTGCTGCGCGGCCTGGTGCCCGACGCCGGTCACCTGCAGCACATGGCGAGTCACATCGACGTGCTCTGCGGGGACTACCGCGCCTCGGTGGTCGCCAACACCGCCGCGGTGCGCGCGGACCGGAAGTTCGTCGAGCGCGAGGGACCGCTGAACTTCTACTCGCTCTACCGCGCACACGATCTGCACTTCATCGTGTACTCCGCGATGTTCGAGGGTCGGTTCGCGACCGCGCTCGAGGCCGCCGACGAACTCGCCGGGCAGTTGACCCCCGAGCTGCTCACGATCGAGTCGCCGCCGATGGCCGATTGGCTGGAGGCGTTCGCGCCCTTGCGCATTCACGTCCTGATCAGGTTCGGCCGGTGGCAGGACCTGATCGCCCAGCCGCTACCCGACGACGTCGACCTCTACTGCACGACGGCGGCCACGATCCATTACGGCCGCGGTGTCGCGTACGCGGTCACCGGCGATGTGGAGAACGCTCGCGCCGAGCGGGAGGCCTTCGCCGCCGCATACGCGCGCATCCCCGACAGTCGCTACCTGTTCAACAACACCAGTCGAGACATCCTGGCCGTCGCGGCGGCGATGCTCGACGGCGAACTGGCCTACCGGGAAGGGCGTTTCGACGCGGCGTTCGCCGCGCTGCGCAGCGCCGTCGCGCTCGACGACGCGCTTCCCTACGACGAACCCTGGGGCTGGATGCAGCCCACCCGCCACGCACTCGGCGCGCTGCTGCTCGAGCAGGGCCGCGTCGAGGAGGCAGCGCAGGTGTACGCCGCCGACCTCGGGCTGGACCCGACGCTGGCGCGCTGCTGTCAGCATCCGAACAACGTGTGGAGCCTGCACGGTTACCACGAATGCCTGAAGCGCCTGGGGCGCAACGACGAAGCGATCATCATCGGTCAGCAACTCGCCCTGGCGGGAGCGCGGGCCGACGTCCCCATCACCGCGTCGTGCGCCTGCCGACTCGACACGTCGGACGGCTGCTGCGGCTAACCGAACGCCAGACGTGGAAGGTGTCGAGTCTGCTCACCAGCCCGTCGGTGAACGTGAACACCTCGGAGTAGACGAAGTCCACGGGGCCGTCGACGAGCGCCACGCTTCCGTGTCCGACGACCGCGACCGTGTCACCCTCCTCGATGAGCCGGTCGAGGTGGAGGTCCGGCGCGGGCCCGCCCCCGGTGTCGGCCTCCGCCGCGAACGCGTCGCGGCCGACGAGCGTCTTCTCGCCGTGCAGGGCCCACACGACGTCGGGTGCCAGGCAGGACACGATCGCGGCGAGGTCGCCGGTGCGGAATCCGTCGGTGTAGCGGCGCACGACGTCCTTCTGAGTGCTCACGTCCGTACCGACCCGCGGCGTCCACGGAACTCATCGCCGTTCTGCGTACACTTCGGTTCGTGTCGATCAGCGCCGACGACCTCAGCCACCTGCGCCGATGCGTGGAACTCGCCCGCGAGGCCCTCGAGGACGGCGACGAGCCGTTCGGGTCCCTGCTCGTCGACGGCGACGGCGTCGTCCGGTTCGAGGACCGCAACCGGGTCAAGGACGGCGATCACACCAGACATCCCGAACTGGCGATCGCGATGTGGGCGGTCGCCCACCTGGCCCCGGTCCAGCGGATCAGGGCCACCGTGTACACGTCGGGTGAGCACTGCCCGATGTGCGCCGCCGCCCACGCCTGGGTGGGTCTCGGTCGCATCGTCTACGCGACCTCCAGCGAGCAACTGCGTTCATGGCAGGCCGAATGGGGTACCCCCGCAGCGCCGGTCGCCGGGCTGCCGATCTCGACGGTGGCGCCGCGCATACCGGTGGACGGTCCGGCATCCGAACTGGCAGAGGAGATGAAGGTGCTCTACGAGGCGAAGTTCCGCAGGTGAGCGCCGACTGGGTCGAACACGCCATCTGGTGGCACGTCTATCCGCTCGGGTTCGTCGGCGCCCACCCGGCCGATCCCGCGCCGACGGCCGACGAGCACCGTCTGCGCCGCCTGGTCGACTGGCTCGATCACGCGAGGGAACTCGGCGCATCCGGGTTGGCACTCGGACCGGTCTTCGCGTCGCGCACCCACGGTTACGACACGACGGACCACTACCGGATCGATCCGCGGCTCGGTGACGACGACGACTTCGACCTGCTCATCACCGAGGCGAAGAGCCGCGGCCTGCGCGTGCTGCTCGACGGCGTGTTCAACCACGTGGGCACGGACTTCGCGCGGTTCCGCGACGGTGATTCCGCGTGGTTCCGCCAGCGCGGCCACGACTTCGAGATGTTCGAGGGACACGACGGCCTGGTCGCTTTGAACCACGACAACGCGGAGGTCGTCGACTACGTCGCCGACGTGATGGCGCACTGGCTGCGCCGCGGCGTCGACGGCTGGCGCCTCGACGCGGCCTACGCCGTCTCACCGCGCTTCTGGCGCACGGTGCTGCCTCGGGTGCGCGATCAGTTCCCCGACGCGTGGTTCCTAGGCGAGGTCATCCACGGCGATTACGCCGGGATCGTCAAGGCGTCGACGTTCGACTCCGTCACGCAGTACGAACTGTGGAAGGCGATCTGGAGCAGCCTCAACGACGGCAACTTCTTCGAACTGGACCACGCGCTGCGCAGGCACGACGAGTTCGTCGAGACGTTCGTGCCGCTGACGTTCGTCGGCAACCACGACGTGACCAGGATCGCGAGTCAGCTCGACGACACCCGGCACGTCGAGCACGCGCTGGCGCTGCTCTTCACGATCGCGGGCACGCCCAGCGTCTACGCGGGCGACGAGTGGGCCTACCGCGGTGTGAAGGAGGAGCGCTTCGGCGGCGACGACGCAGTGCGCCCCGAGTTCCCCGCGCGGCCGCAGGACGCGACACCGCTGGGGCACGACGAGTTCCGGCTGCATCAGCATCTGATCGGGCTGCGCCGGCGTCACCCGTGGTTGTACTCGGCCACCACCACCGCCCTGACACTGGCCAACGAGCAGTACGTCTACCGGGTATCGCACGGCGATGACGCGCTGGTCGTCGCGCTCAACATCGCCGACGAGCCGTTGCGAATAACGCTGTCCGAGTGGGGCATCCGTGACGGCGTGGTCGTCGCCGGCTCCGGTATGCCCGGTGCGGATCGCATCGCATCGCTCGAGGTCGAGCCGCACGGGTGGGCGATCGTCGCTCCTTAGGAGTCGCCAAGCCTCGCGGTCGTGACGGAGTCGCGGCCGCCGCGGTAGTACTGCGACAGCACCTTCTCGAAGATGTCGGGATCGGACGCGACCGCGGCGAACAGCGTCATCGACGACCGCAGCTTGAGCGCATCCACGCCGCCGAGGACGAGTTCGGGCGAGTTGGCGCCCAACCCGGTCAGCAGATGCGCACAGTGCCGCAGCCGCGGGCCCAGCACGTCGTGCTCCAGGTACGCGATCGCCTCCGCACGGGACGCGATTCCGTAGCGCGTCGACGTCTCGGTGCGGCCCAGCCCGCGCAGTTGGGGGAAGATCCACCACATCCAGTGGCCGCGCTTGCAGCCGGCACGCAACTCGGCCACCGCCTCGTCATAGGAGCCACCGCGGTCCTGTGCGTCCACGAACCTCTGCAGATTGAACGGATCGGTCACGTCTCCACCGTGCCGCAGCGCCGGACGGTTGTCGACGGTGCTCGAACATCGCCGCATCCGGGGTCGGCGATTGCCTGCGCAAGCTAATCTTTTCGCACCATGACGACCTCGGCGGACACCTCACACAGCGTTGACTCCGGCCAACCGCCCGCACGTACGAGGAGGTTTCGCGGCCGGCTGCTGTCGCGGGTGAGCATTCAGTCCAAGCTCCTCGTGATGCTGCTGCTGACGAGCGTGCTGTCCGCCGCCGTCGTCGGCGCCATCGGCTACCAGTCGGGCCGTAGTTCGCTGACCGCCTCGGTGTTCGATCGGCTCACCGAGATTCGACAGTCGCAGACCCGTCAGCTCCGCGTCGGCATCGAGGATCTGAAGAACTCGCTGGTGATCTACACGCGCGGATCCACGACCACCCAGGCGGTCGAGGCCTACACCGCGGGTTTCGATCAGCTCGCCGACGCCGCCATCTCGCCGCAACAGCAGCAGTCGATCGTCGACTACTACACGAATCAGTTCGCCCCGGAGCAGAACAGGGAGACGGGCGAGCAGGTCGACGTCAACGCGTTGCTTCCCACTTCGAACGCGCAACGTTATCTCCAGGCGTACTACACCGCGCCGTTCTCGGACTGGGAGGTGGCGATCAAGTTCGACGACGCGCGCGATGGCAGCGCGTGGTCGGCGGCCAACGCGCGCTACAACGAGTTCTTCCGGGAGATCGTGTCGCGGTTCGAGTTCGAGGACGCGCTGCTCCTCGACACCAGGGGCAATGTCGTCTACAGCGCGTACAAGGGTGTGGATCTCGGGACGAACGTGCTCACCGGCCCGTTCAAGGGAAGTGAGTTGACGAGCGCGTACACGCGAGCGCTCGACTCGAACACCGTTGACTACGTGGGCGTCACGGACTTCGGCGAGTACGAGCCCGCGGACGAGCCGACCGCGTGGTTCGTCTCGCCGGTGGGGCCGCAGAGCCGAGTCGAAGGGGTTCTGGCACTGCAGTTCCCGATCTCGAAGATCAATCGGTTGATGACCGTGGACCGGCAGTGGCAGGAATCGGGGATGGGTCTGACTGGCGAGACGTTCATCGTCGGACCCGACGACCTGATGCGATCGGATTCCCGGTTGTTCCTGGAGGATCCCGAGGCGTACAAGCGCGACGTCGTCGATGCCGGCACGCCGCCCGACGTGGCGCAGGAGGCGATCAACCGGGGCGGCACGACGCTGATTCAGCCCGTGCCGACGGAGGCGACCAAGCTCGCGCAACGCGGGCAACGCGGCACGCTGGTGGCCGACGACTACCTCGGCCACGAGACGCTGCAGGCCTACGCCCCCGCCGACATCCCCGGCCTGCGGTGGAACGTGATCGCCAAGATCGACACCTCGGAGGCGTTCGCCCCGGTGTCGAAGTTCACCAGAACGCTGGTCCTGTCGACGGCGGGGATCATCTTCTGCGTGTGCATCGCCGCGATGCTGTTGGCCCGGCTGTTCGTGCGGCCGATCAGACGGCTCGAGTCGGGCGCCCAGCGAATCAGCGCGGGCGACTACGGCGCGACGCTGCCCGTCGTGTCGCGTGACGAATTCGGTGATCTGACCGTGGCTTTCAACGACATGAGCCGCAACCTCGCCATCAAGGAGGATCTGCTCAACGAACAGCGCCGGGAGAACGATCGACTATTGCTGTCGCTGATGCCCGAACAGGTCGTCGCACGGTACCGCGAGGGCGAGGAGACGATCGCCCAGGACCACCAGGACGTCACGGTGATCTTCGCGGACCTCGTCGGTCTCGATGCGTTGTCCGCCGAACTCGCGTCCGAGGAGTCGCTGGCCATCGTGAACAAGCTCGTTCGCCAGTTCGACGCCGCGGCGGAGAATCTCGGCGTGGAGCGGGTCCGCACCCTGCACAACGGTTACCTGGCGAGCTGCGGGCTGAACGTACCGCGCATCGACAACGTCCGGCGCACAGTCGATTTCGCCATCGAGATGCAGCGCATCGTCGACCGGTTCAACAACGAGTCCGGCCGGTCGCTGAAGTTGCGGGCGGGAATCGACACGGGCACCGTGACCAGCGGGCTCGTCGGTCGCGCCAGCATCGCCTACGACATGTGGGGATCCGCGGTCGATCTCGCCTACCAGGTGCAGAGCGGCTCCACACAGGCCGGCGTCTACGTCACGGCCAGCGTGTACGACGCGATGCGTGACAGCAGGCAGTTCACCGCAGCGGGCGAACTCGACGTCGGCGGTGAGTCGCAACGGATCTGGCGCCTGGCGGAGCGTCAGTCGTGACCCGCGTCGTCGATTCGTCCTGGTTCTACTGGGCCGTCGGCGTAGCCATCGGATTGCCGATCTGCCTGGTGATCCTCACCGAGGTGCGCGCCGCGCTGGCGCGTCGTGGCAGCGCGCTGACCAAGCTGGTGAGCTTGGTGCGCAACTACATCCTGCCGCTCGGGGCGCTGCTGTTGCTGCTGACGAAGGCCACCGAGGTGTCGGCCGAAGCCACCCCCGTCCGCATCGTCTCGACCGTCCTCGGCTTCGTGCTGCTGGTGCTGGTGCTGTCGGGGCTGAACGCCACCCTGTTCCAGGGTGCACCGGAAGGGTCTTGGCGACAACGCATTCCATCGATCTTCCTTGATGTCGCACGCTTTCTGGTGATCGCCGTCGGCCTGGCGATCATCTTCTCCTACATCTGGGGCGCGAACGTCGGCGGACTGTTCACCGCGCTCGGCATCTCGTCGATCGTGCTGGGCCTGACCCTGCAGAACTCCGTCGGTCAGATCATCTCGGGCCTGCTGCTGTTGTTCGAGCAGCCGTTCCAGATCGGTGACTGGGTGGACACTCCCTCGGCGCGCGGGCGGGTCGTTGAGGTCAACTGGCGCGCCACCCACATCGACACCGGCAGTGGGCTCCAGATCATCCCGAACTCGGTGTTGGCCGGCGCCTCGTTCGCCAACCTGAGCAGGCCGCCCGGTGAGCACTCGATCACGGTGGTCACCGAGTTCGCGATGGGAGATCCACCCGATGACGTGTGCGGTCTGCTGACCAGGGTGGCAAGCGGATTGCCGAACCTCCGGAAGGACGCGGCACCGTCGACGGTCGCCGCGGGCGCCGGTCAGTACAAGACGTCGATCCCACTGCGGTCCCCCGCCGACGACTTCCGCGCGAGGGCGACGTTCACGCGCTGGGTCTGGTACGCCTCGCGGCGCGCGCAGTTGCGCCTCGACGGGCAGGACGACGACTTCGCAACACCGGAGCGGGTGGAGAAGTCGGTACGGATCATCGCGCCCACGCTGCGGCTCAACCACACCGACCACCAGCAGATCCTCTCCGAGGTGCGTCTCACGCGCTACAGCGCCGACGAGGCCATTCAGAGTCCCGGCCAGGTGCCCAAGCGGATGACCTTCATCGTCAACGGTCGTGTTCGTCTGGTCGCACAGGGTGAGGACGGCGCGGTGATCACGGTGCGCGTGCTCGAGGAGGGTGACTTCCTCGGATCCACGACCCTGACCAGGGAGCCCGTCAGCACCGGTGCGTATGCCGTGGACGAGGTCACCGTGCTGCAGCTCGATCGCGCGGCTGTCGAGGAACTGGTGGCGCGAAAGCCGTTGCTGCTGCAGGAGATCGGTAGGACCATCGAGGAGCGGCAGGACGACGTGCGGCGGGCGCTGGCCGCGGCGGACTAGCCGGAGTCGAGTTCGGCCAGTCGGGTGTGTCGGCACCTGACGGTTAACCTCATTTTTCACTTCATTCACACAGGTCACAGGCTGAATCGTGCCCTTTGGTCTCCGCGCCGAGTCGGAATCGTTAGCCAAATGCGATGTCACAAGTGGGTGTTGGGCTCGGAGGTAAACGACATCGACGTGATTCACTGACGCTCACAGAGCAACGGCGCTTGCTTGAAGAGGACGTGACGAAAGGACGGTTGGTTGCCGTTATGAAGTTCATCAGGAATATTCGTGGTGCATGGGCGCGCCGGTTGGCGGTCGGCGCCATGGTTGCCGCGGTGCTACCCGGGCTGATCGGCTTCTCGGGGAATTCGGCGACCGCAGAAGCATTTTCGCGGCCCGGCCTCCCCGTGGAGTATCTGGATGTGTTCTCCCCCTCGATGAATCGCAACATCCGAGTGCAGTTCCAGGGCGGCGGTCCGCATGCGGTGTACCTGCTGGACGGCCTGCGTGCGCGGGACGATTTCAACGGCTGGGACATCGAGACCAACGCATTCGAGTGGTACTACAACTCCGGCCTGTCCGTTGTGATGCCGGTCGGCGGTCAGTCCAGCTTCTACACCGACTGGTATCAGCCGTCGAAGGGCAACGGGCAGGACTACACCTACAAGTGGGAGACGTTCCTCACCCAGGAGCTGCCCGCCTACCTCGAGGCCAATAAGGGTGTGTCGCAGAACGGTAACGCCGTCGTCGGCCTGTCGATGGCCGGTGGTTCCGCGCTGACCTACTCGATCTACTACCCGCAGAAGTTCATCTACGCGGCCTCGTTGTCGGGCTTCCTGAACCCGTCCGAGGGTTGGTGGCCCATGCTGATCGGACTCGCGATGAACGACGCGGGCGGTTACAACGCCGAGAGCATGTGGGGGCCGTCGAGTGACCCGGCCTGGAAGCGCAACGACCCGATGGTCAACATCAATCAGTTGGTCGCCAACAACACTCGGCTGTGGATCTACTGCGGCACCGGCACCCCGTCGGATCTCGACTCCGGTACCGCCGGCCAGAACCTGATGGCCGCGCAGTTCCTGGAGGGCTTCACGCTGCGGACGAACCTCACCTTCCGCGACAACTACGTCGCCGCGGGTGGCACCAACGGTGTGTTCAACTTCCCGCCGCAGGGGACTCACACCTGGGCGTACTGGGGCCAGCAGGCTCAGCAGATGCTGCCCGATATCCAGCGAGTCCTCGGAGCGCAAGCAGTCGCATAGCTCCATCGCGAGACCAGGGAGCCTGCCGTTACCCCCCGAACGGCAGGCTCCCTTCTCGTTGTCGGTCAGCCCTGCACCGTCGGTCTGATGGTGAGATCACCGATCTCCACCCCGGCCGGCTGTTCGATGGCGAAGGCGATGGCGCGCGCGACCGCGTCCGGTGCGATCGCGAATTCCGGCATGTGCGAGCCGATCTCGTCCTGCTCACCGGGGGCGGCGAAGTCGGTCCGCACGTAGCCCGGTGAGATGCCGGTGGTTCGTATCGCGCCGTCAGTGGATTCCTGGCGCAGCGCCTCCATGACGGTCCGGACGGCGTTCTTCGTCGCCGCGTAGACACCCATCTCGGGCACGATCTTCAGCCCCGCAGTCGACACCGTCGTCACGAAGTGGCCGCGGCCCTGCCGCAGGAACACCGGCATCGCCGCGGCGATCCCGTACAACACCCCGCGCAGGTTCACGTCGATCATCGCCGTCCACCCGTCGACGTCGCCGTCGGTGAAGGGGCCCAGCGACGCCACACCCGCGTTGCTCACCAGCACGTCGAGCCCACCGAACCCGTCGACCGCAGTGCCGACCAGGTGCTCCAGGTCCGCGCGGCGGGTGACGTCGGTCGGCACGGTGCGCACGTCCGACGACAGTTCGGCTGCGAGCGCATCGAGACGGTCCGTCCGCCGCGCGCCGAGAACGAGTTTCGCGCCGCGTTCGGCCAGCAGTCGCGCGGTGGCCTCCCCGATGCCGCTGCTGGCGCCGGTGATGGCGATGACCATGCCGGCGATCGGATCGCTCTGAACTGCTCTGCTCATACGGTCTACGACCCCGCGAGGCTCGGGGGTATTCCGCGCATTCCGCTCTCGGCGATCGCCGGGAACAAAGGAGTCCATCCCAGGGTTGAGCGCATCAGGTTCAACTTTGGAGGATTGATGTCTGAAGCCATCGCAGTTCCCGTCTTGTTCGTCACCGAACCGGTGGTGCTGCCCGGCATGGTGGTGCCCATCGAGCTGGACGACGCAGCGCGTGCCGCGGTTGACGCCGCGCAGGCCACGGAGTCGGGCAAGCTGCTGATCGCCCCCCGCCTCGACGACCGCTACCCCACCTACGGCGTGCTCGCCTCGATCGTGCAGGTCGGCCGGGTCCCCGGTGGTGGCGCGGCAGCCGTCGTCCGCGGTGAGCGCCGTGCACACATCGGAACCGGCACCACCGGGCCCGGCGCGGCCCTGTGGGTCGAGGTCACCGAAGTGCCCGACGCCGAATCCGACGACGACACGAAGGCGCTCGCGGCGGAGTACAAGAAGCTGCTGCTCGCGATGCTGCAGCGCCGCGAGGCGTGGCAGATCGTCGACGTGGTCAACAAGATCACCGATCCGTCGGCGTTGGCCGACACGGCCGGCTACGCGTCGTACCTGACCAGCGAACAGAAGCGTGAGTTGCTCGAGTCCGAAAGCGTGAGTCGTCGCCTCCGTTTCCTGATCGAGGTCACCGGCGAGCACCTGGCCGAAGTCGAGGTCAACGACAAGATCGCCGAGGACGTCCGCTCCGGCATGGACAAGCAGCAGAAGGAGTTCCTGCTGCGCCAGCAGCTCGCCGCGATCCGCAAGGAGCTCGGCGAAGGTGAGCCGGAGGGCTCTGATGACTACCGGGCCCGCGTCGAGGCCGCCGACCTCCCGGAGAAGGTCCGCGAGGCCGCGCTGCGCGAGGTCGGCAAGCTGGAGCGCTCCAGCGAGCAGAGCCCCGAGGGCGGCTGGATCCGCACCTGGCTGGACACGGTGTTGGAGCTCCCGTGGAACGTCACCACCGACGACTCGACGGACTTGAAGTCGGCCAGGGAGATCCTCGACGCCGACCACCACGGCCTCGAGGACGTCAAGGACCGCATCGTCGAGTACCTGGCGGTGCGGGCACGGCGGGCGCAGCGCAACATGGCCGTCGTCGGCGGGCGCGGATCCGGTGCCGTCATGGTGCTGGCAGGCCCTCCGGGTGTCGGCAAGACGTCACTCGGTGAATCCGTGGCACGGGCGCTGGGCCGGAAGTTCGTTCGCGTCGCCCTCGGCGGCGTGCGCGACGAGGCCGAGATTCGCGGCCACCGGCGCACCTATGTCGGCGCACTGCCCGGCCGCATCGTGCGCGCCATCGGCGAAGCCGGTTCGATGAATCCGGTCGTCCTGCTCGACGAGATCGACAAGGTCGGCTCGGATTACCGCGGCGATCCGTCGTCCGCGTTGCTCGAGGTGCTCGACCCGGCGCAGAACCACACGTTCCGCGACCACTACCTGGAGCTGGATCTGGATCTGAGCGACGTCGTGTTCCTGGCGACCGCCAACGTGATCGAGAACATCCCGTCGGCGCTGCTGGACCGCATGGAGTTGATCCAGATCGACGGCTACACCGAGGACGACAAGGTCGCCATCGCGCGCGATTACCTGCTGCCCCGGCAGGCCGAGCGTGCGGCCCTCGCCGACGGCGAGGTGACGGTGACCGACGCTGCGCTGCGCAAGATCGCCGCCGATTACACCCGTGAACCGGGCGTGCGGCAGTTCGAGCGCCTGCTCGCCAAGGCGCTGCGGAAGGTGACGACGAAACTCGCCGCCGACCCCGCGGCGTTGACCATCGACGAGCCGGATCTCGTCGAGTACCTCGGTCGTCCGCGGTTCACGCCGGACTCCGACGAGCGCACGGCGGTGCCCGGTGTCGCGACCGGCCTGGCCGTCACCGGTCTCGGCGGTGACGTGCTGTACATCGAGGCGGGCGCGACGGACGGCGAGCCGGGACTGAAGCTCACCGGCCAGTTGGGCGACGTCATGAAGGAGTCGGCGCAGATCGCTCTGTCCTACGTGCGCGCCCACGCCGAGCAGTTGGGCGTCGACCCGAAGGCCCTGGACCGTCAGATCCACGTGCACGTGCCCGCGGGCGCCGTGCCCAAGGACGGCCCGTCGGCGGGCGTCACGATGGTGACGGCACTGGTGTCGATGGCAACCGGGCGGCAGGTTCGCGGGGACGTCGGCATGACCGGTGAGGTCACGCTGAACGGCCGGGTGCTGCCGATCGGCGGCGTCAAGCAGAAGCTGCTCGCCGCGCAACGGGCCGGGCTGAAGACCGTGTTCATCCCGCAGCGCAACGAGCCGGATCTCGACGAGGTGCCGGCCGAGGTGCTGCAGGCGCTCGAGGTCAAGCCGATGACCGACGTCGCGGAGATCGTGGCGCTGGCTCTCGAGCCTGCGGCCGACGTGGCGACTGTGGCTGCCTGACAAGTGAATCGAACGTGACGCCGGAGTCACCCCGAAGGACGGGCGTGACTCCGGCGTCACGCTGGTGAGAGGACTGCTTTGCCCAGACGAGGCGACCCCCTGCGCAAGCTCGGTTTCCTGACGATCGGCCGATTCGACGTCGCCGACCCGCGGCCGGGGCTCGAGGAGACGCTGGACACCATCGTGCGGGCGGAGCATCTCGGCTTCGACAGCGTGTGGCTGCGAGACCGGCACCTGCAACCGGGGATCTCCTCGCCCGTGGCGATCATGGCAGCGGCCAGTCAGCGCACTCGCCGCATCGAACTTGGCACCGCCGTCATCCCGCTGGGGCTGGAGAACCCGTTCCGGCTGGCCGAGGATCTCGCCACCGTCGACCTCCTCTCCGGTGGGCGCATCAATCCCGGTGTCTCGGTGGGCACGCCGATGCTCTACGACCACTACAAGACGGCGCTGTACCCGGAATCCCATGACCTGCAGGACTTCTCGAAGGAACGGGTACTGCGCCTGCTTCGCGGACTGCGCGGCGAACCGGTCAGCGACTTCGCCGGCACGGTGGGCATCGAGCAGTTCACCGACAGCATTCAGCCGTACTCCCCCGGACTGGCCGACCGGGTCTGGTACGGCGGCGGCCGGGACTCGGCGATCTGGGCGGGCCAACAGGGCATCAACTACCTGACCAGTTCGGTCGTCACCATCGAAGGCACCGAGTCGCGAGATTTCGCCACGATCCAGGGCGAGCACATCGATGCGTTCCGCGCGCACCACGCGGCGCCGGAGCGCGCCAGGGTCTCGCAGGGGCTGGTGGTCATCCCGACGGATTCGGCGACCGACGACCAGGTCCGCCGCTATCGGGACTACGCCGCAAGCAGATTCGATCGCACCACGTCACCGCAGGGTCCGCGCGGCATGTTGTTCTCGCCGGATTTCGTCGGCACCTCCGACGAACTGGCCGACAGGCTCTTTGAGCACGCCGGCTTTCAACGGGCCGACGAGGTGGCATTCGCGCTGCCCTTCACGTTCGGGCCCGACGACTACACGCAGATCATCGACGACCTGGCTAAGCGACTCGGGCCGCGTCTCGGCTGGCAGCCGCCGAACGGGTGGTGACGGCTCCGGCGGTGTGATTACGTGGGGGGATGGCCTACGACGACGTCCTCGCGAACCGCATCCGCGAGCTGCTCGCACACGAAACCGTCACGGAGAAGGGGATGTTCGGCGGATTGGCGTTCCTGATCGGCGGGCACATGGCGGTGGCCGCGAGCGGCCGCGGCGGGCTGATGGTGCGGGTGCCGCCCGACGACACGGAGGCTCTGCTCGCCCGCGAGCACGTCGAGCCGATGATCATGGCGGGCCGGGAGACGCGGGGATGGCTGCGGGTGGCTGATGAGGGCGTCGCGACCACACGCCGACTCCAGTCCTGGGTGACCAGGGGTGTCGAGTACGCCAAGGGCCTGCCGCCCAAGTAGCCGGGATTAGTCGCCGCGGCGCATGGGTATGACCCTCACAATGCGGCCCGTGAAGCACTTCGTCCGCCTCCTGACGGGAGGCGCGGACGACTCATACGCAGCGCGGAGCGGAATCCGCCTGAAGGACCGGCCCACTCCGCTGTTTCAACTGCTGGTGCTTGCACTGCTCGCCAGCAGGCGCGACAGCATCGACGCCGCGGTTCGCGCGGCTCGCGAATTGTTCAGGTCCGGCCTCAAGTCCCCCAGAGCCGTGCTCGAGAGCGATCGCCGAACCGTCGTCGCGGTGCTCGGTGAGAACACCGCTTCGCGACTGCGCGCCTTGGCGCTGCGCGTCCGCGACGAGTTCGACGGCGATCTTCGCAACCTCGGCGTCCGCGCCGGGTACGACGAATCGCTGGTGGCAGCCGAGGTGCAGACGTTCGACGGGGTTGATCGCACCGGCGCCGCCGTGTTCGTGCGCGAAGTTCAGGCGGTGTGGACCTGGGTGCAGAGCAAGGCCGACCCGTGGTCGTTCGCGCAGCGTCGCAACGGCGATCGCGTGCACTGAGCCACCTCCGCGCAGCACGGCCCCGCCCTGCCGATCCGGGCAGCGTGGTCCAGAATGTGGTGACCGTCTGGCCGAGGGGGTGCTGGTGAGCGTGGAGGCTCATCCATCGGCGACAGCGGCGCACTGGGCCGGGCTTCCGGTCTACGGTGTCGTCCGCATCGCCGGAGCCGATCGCGCCGCGATGGCGGTGGCGCTGGACTCCCTCGGCGGCAGCGCGCCCGCCGTGATCGGCTGCGACATCGACCCGTCCGCCCCGGCTGCGCACATCGTCGACGACGTCGTGGCCCAGTTGTCGAGCGTGGCACGCGACCTGTTCCCGGCGTGGTTGCCCGGCGGCGAACACGCGGAGGGTGTCAGCCTCCTCGATCGGAGAGCCGTCCGCACACGCGCGCACACGCTCGCGGCGACCACGGCGCACTACGGCCCGTTCCTGGCGGCGCTGGCCGAGGACGCCCTGACCGGTCGCTCCGCAAGCGCCGTGTTCCCCGCTGAGACGAGGGTGCGCGGGCTGACTCGGATCCTGACCCTGGCATACCGGCGCGACGCCCTCGTCGTCATGCTCGTCGGCTCCGCCGGCTCCGATTCGGACGGCGGTGCCGGCGCGGCCGCCGCCTGGCTGGCCGATCACGGCGGTGTCGGCGTATGGCTGGTCGGCCCGGAACTGGCGGGCGTCGACCGGTTCCCCGCCGTGTCCCCCGAACTACCGAACCTCGTGGCACGGGCCGCAGCGGCGTCGCCCGCCGAGCCGCCCAGACCCGACTACCCGGCGATCACGGGACGGCCCCACCCGCGCAGCGCGGCCGAACAACGCCTCGAGCAGCGGCTCGCCGCCGCTGAGTGGGCACGCGGCCGCGTCTGGAACCAAGTGCATCAACCGCATTCACTCGTGCCGCCGATCCGCGTCGATCTGATGTGGCCCGACCTTCGGTGCGCGGTCGAGATCGACGGCCCGGACCACCGCGGCGCGCTCAAGTACGCCGACGACCGCCGTCGTGACAACTCCCTCGTTCTCGACGGTTATGCAGTATTGAGATTCACCAACGACGAGATCCTCGGCGACCCGTCCCGCGTTCTGAGCGTCATCGAGCGCCTCGTCACCTCACGGCAGAAAGGCGATACTCAGTGAGCGTCCACCCCGACGAGCTGACCGGCGGCGAGCAGGCGGTCCTGCTCGTACTGATGGCGGAGTGCCGCCCGGTGCCCAACGCCCGGTTGAAGGATCTCGGACCCGATCTGACCAAGTCGCAGCGAGAGAACCTGCAGCGCAAGGAGTTGATCGAGGTGCGGGGCAAGCCGATGATGGTCGAGCTCACCGAGAAGGGGTGGCGGATGTGCCGTGCGATCGCCGGTATCGACGCACCCGCCGGTGTGACGGGGCAGAAGAAGGCGATGTACACCGTGCTGAAAGCGCTCGACCGATACCTCACCGATGCCGATCTGGCGCTCGCGGACATCATCACGCCCGCCGCCGACGAACCCGCCGCGGTCGCGGGCGACGACGTGGAGGGCCGGATCCGCAGCGTCTACGCGGAACTCGCGAGCCGGCCCGGTGGCTGGGTCTCACTGACCCGCCTGCGGGGACAGTTGGCCGACGTCGACCGTGACGACGTGGACAATGTGTTGCGAGACCTGTTGCGGTCCCGCGGGATCAGCCTGATTCCCGAGGAGAACCAGAAGGTGCTCACCGACGCCGACGACGTTGCGGCGGTCGTCATCGGCGGCGAGAAGAACCACCTGATGGCGATCCGGTCATGATCGACGAACGCCAGCGCAAAGCGCTCGCCGAACTCCGGCTGAACTGGGTCGAAACGCTCGACGACATCTGGCATCCGCAGGAGTCGCACATCGGCGGCCTGCACGACGGGGCACTGGCCGACGTCATGAGCGCGTTCGACGATGCCGACCAGCAGCCCGACTCCAGCCCGATCGGCGTGGCTCTGCGAGGACGCGCCGGCTCCGGGAAGACCCATCTGCTCGGACACGTGCGCGACCGCGTGCAGTCGGCGGGCGGGTACTTCTTCATGGTGCAACTCCTCGACGCCACGAACTTCTGGCAGTCGACGCGCGGCGGCATCATGGACAGCCTCGGCAGGCCGGGCAAGGTACGCGAGACGCAGTTGAAGGATCTGCTGTGGCAGCTCGAACAGTTCGCCCACGTCTCACGGGCCGCCCGGCGTGCCCTCATCGGCGACGAGGATCTGACCCCCGAAATCCTCAACGAGTTCGTCGAGGCTGTGGGCGCGGCGCGCGGCGCCACCGTGCGCAGTTGCCGGCAGACGCTGCGCGCGATGGTGCTCGTCGCCTCCAACGATCCGGCGCTTCAGGACATCGGCGAGGCGTTTCTCGGCGCGGGTGGCGAGATCTCCGCCGACGAGCGGGTGACGTGGGGGCTACGCGCCGAGAATCGCTCCGCACAGCAGACCGTCGGCGAGATCTCCCGGCTGGTGGCTCTCGCCGGGCCCGCGGTACTCGCGATCGACCAGATCGACACGCTTCTCGCACAGGCGACGTCGGCAACCGGCGACGGCGCCGTTCACGACGACAGCCGCAATCTCGAGCACGTGGCGCACGGTCTGATGGGCATCAAGGAGGCGACGCGGCGGACCGTCGCGGTGGTGGCCTGCCTGCCCAGCGTGTGGGAACTGATCCAGGACAAGGCGACTGCGACCGTAGCGGACCGGTTCCGCGAGTCGGAGGTGCTCGAGCGACTGCCCAACGCGGACGTCGGCCGCGCCATCTTGGAGCGCCGCTTCAGCGCCCGCTACCGGCTGTCCGGCTTCCTGCCGCCGTACCCGAGCTGGCCGATCCTGCCGTCGGCGTTCGACGACGCCCCGGACTACACCCCGAGGCGCCTACTGCAGCGTGCCGACGAGCACGTACGCGCCTGCCTGCGCACCGACGAGGTGGTCGAGCTGGCCCATCTCGGCGACGAAATTCAGACGACCACAACAACATCGACGACGGTGCCGCAGACGGTTACCGCTGAACTCGACCGGCGATTCGCCGAGTACCGCGGGCGCGCCGTCGCCTCCGCCGCACTGAATCCCGATGGCGAGGACACCACGGTTCCCGGCCTGCTGGCGGCGGGTCTGCAGGCGTGGATCGCGGAGCGAGACTCGGCCGAGCGTTCCTTCCGCACGGACCCACCGCCCGGTCGAGTGGTGGCACTGCACGCGCGGTTGCGGCAGAGCCTCGACGCCGCGACCGAGGACGAGCGGCACTGGTCGTTTCGGGCCATCGCACACGGGCACGCCGGGGCGGTGCAGACCCGCATTCGGAAGGCCTGGGACGCAACGGGAATCGCATCCGACCCGGATCGCAGACGCCTGGTGCTGTTACGCAACACCGCGTGGCCCGGTGGTGCCAAGACCGCGGCGCTCATCGCCGAGGTCGAGGCGGCGGGCGTGCGCACCCTTCCGCTGAGCGAGTCCGACCTGCGCACGTTGTCGGCGCTGCGCGACATGATCGACGACGACCACCGGGATCTGCCCGACTGGCTGCGTCAGCGGCAACCCGCGCACGGCACCGCGCTGCTGCGCGCCGCCCTCGACGACGTCGCCGGCGAGGCTCCGCCTGCTCCCCAGCCCCCGCCCGAAACCCCGGTGGCCGCACCGACTTCCACCGCACCCGACTACCCCGACGTCGTCACTACCCCCGACATGCTGCCGTTGGGCGTCGACACGGCGGGGGTGCCGGTGTCGGTGCAGCTGTCCGCGCTGCGCAAGCACACGGTGATATTCGCCGGTTCGGGCTCCGGCAAGACGGTGTTGATCCGGCGGCTCATCGAGGAGTGCGCGCTGCGCGGCGTGTCGTCCATCGTGCTGGACCCCAACAACGACCTGTCGCGATTGGGCAGCCCGTGGCCGGAACCTCCGATCGGGTGGAATCCGGCTGACGACGCCCGAGCCGCCGAGTTCTTCGCGAACTCCGAGGTGGTCGTGTGGACCCCTCGCAGGGACTCGGGCCGGCCGCTGTCGTTCCAGCCGCTGCCGGACTTCGCCGGGGTGATCGACAACCACGAGGAATTCGACGAGGCCATCGAGTCGGCGGCGGCCGCCCTCGAGCCACGCGCGCTCATCACCGGCAACACGGCGAAGGCGATGCAATCCCGCGCCGTGCTGAAAGTGGCGCTGCGGCACTACGCGCGCAACCAACCGCGGGCGACTCTGCCCGGGTTCATCGCCATGCTCGGCGATCTCCCGTCCGGGGTGAGTGAACTGCCCAAGGGCCCGAAGCTCGCCGCCGAACTCTCGGCGAACCTGCACGCGGCGATGGTCAACGATCCGCTGTTCGGCGGTCACGGTGCGTCCGCCGACCCCGGCGTGCTCCTGACGCCCTCCCCCGGCCGCCGGGCCAGGGTGTCGGTGATCAACATGGCCGGCCTGACCAACGATCAACAGCGCGAGGGATTCGTCAACCAACTGCAGATGGCGCTGTTCTCGTGGATCAAGCGCCATCCGGCGGGCAACCGACCGCTGGGCGGGCTGCTGGTGATGGACGAGGCCCAGAACTTCGCGCCGTCGGATCGCTACACCGCCTGCACCAGAAGCACATTGGCGCTGGTGTCGCAGGCCCGCAAGTACGGTCTCGGGCTGGTGTTCGCCACGCAGGCTCCTCGCGGTCTGCACAACTACGTGCCGGGCAACGCCGCAACGCAGTTCTACGGTCTGCTCAACTCCCCCGCGCAGATCGCCACCGCCAGGGAGATGGCGCGCGTCAAGGGCGGCGAGGTGCCCGACATCAGCAAGCTACGGGCGGGCAACTTCTACGTCGCGCTCGAAGGTGAAGCCTTCCACCGGATTCGAGCGCCGTGGTGCCTGTCCCACCACCCGCAGAGCCCGCCGACCACCGACGAGGTGCTACAGCTGGCGAGGGCGGGCGGACGTTAGGCCCTCGCCTCGGCGCGTTCCTCCGCCACCGGCTCCTCCAACGGCTGCACCGGCTCGCCCGCGAGCACCCGGCGCATCCGGTCAGCGTCGAGCTGACCCTCCCAGCGCGCCACCACCATCGTCGCCACGCAGTTGCCGAGGAGATTCACCGACACGCGCATCGAGTCCATGATGCGGTCGGCCCCGAGCAGCAGCGCCACGGCGGCGACGGGAATCGCGCCGTGTCCGATCGCGGCGACGGTCGCCGACAGCGCCAGGAACGACGAGCCGGGTACACCCGCCATGCCCTTCGACGTCAGCATCAGCACCAGAACAGCGGTGATCTGCTCGCCCGGGGTGAGGTCGACGCCGAGCGCCTGGGCGAGGAACAGCACGCAGATCGACAGGTACAGGGTGGCCCCGTCCAGATTGAACGAGTATCCCGTCGGCACCACCAAACCGGTTGTCGTGCGGGAGCATCCGGCGAACATCAGCTTGTCCATGATGCGCGGCAGCACCACCTCGGTGGAGGCGGTGCCCAGCGCGAGGAACAACTCGTCCTTGATGTAGTCGACGAAGCGCCACAGGTTCACGCCCGCGAGGAACCACGCGATGGCGCCGAGCACCAGGATGAACAGCGCCGCACCGAGGTAGCACGCGGCGATCAGCTTCGCGTAGCTGCCGAGCGACGAGATGCCGTACTGGCCGATGATGTAGGCCATCGCGCCGAACGCGGCCAGCGGCGCCAACCGCATGATCCACCCGATGATGGTGAAGAAGAGGGCGCTGAGGTGCTCGACGAGCTCGAACACCACCGGTGGGCCGTGCTCGCCGAACTTGGCCAGCGCCAGACCGAACAGCACGGCGAAGAACAGCACCTGAAGCAACTGGTTCTCCGCGAACGCCGAAACAGCCGACGTCGGAATGATGTTCAGCAGGAACTCCACCGTGTGCGGCAACTCGCCGTCACCGGTCTTCTGCGCGACGGCGTCGGCGCCGGTGGCGAGCGTCTCGGCGTCGATGTTGAACTCCGCCCCCGGCTTGACCAGGTTGCCGATGACCAACCCGAACAGCAGCGCGAAGGTCGTGACCACTTCGAAGTAGACGAGCGCTTTGACCCCGATGCGACCGACGGACTTGAGGTCGCCGACGTGGGCGATCCCGATGACCACGGTGCAGAAGATGATCGGCGCGATCAGCATCTTGATCAACTTGATGAACGCGTCGGCGATCGGCTTGAGGCTGGCGCCGAACTCGGGAAACAGCCAGCCCACGGCGATGCCGGCGACGATGAAGATCAGCAGCTGGAGGAACAGCGACGTGTACCAGGGTGATCGGCGCGGTGCGTTGTCCTCGACGAGGTCGGGTCGCGTGTCGGTGTCGGTCATTGACAACGAGTACGCCCGCCGCGTGTCGTGACGGTCAGGTGCGCGTAACCACGGCGCTACGGAAGAAGCGGAGTCACGCCAGGTTCGCCGTCCCGTCGGCGGCGACGACGATCCCGGCGCCCGCGATGTCCTCCGTCGTGCTGGTCTTCGCCTGCGACCCGTCGGTGATGACCGCCAGCGTGCGCGCACCCTCCGGGGTGCGCACGGCGACGAACACCTTCTCGGCGTCACCCTCCCTGGTGAACGGTGTCGTCCACGTCTCGACGGTGCCGGTGCCCGACCACTCCACCTCCACGGCGGTGGTCGGCTGGGCGTCCACCTCCGATTGCACGTCCTCCCAGGCGAACTCGCGCGTCGGCGGCTGCGTGCCGTACACGCCGAAGCTGTGCTTGGTCAGGTACCCGCCGTTGGCCGTGATGAGGCCCAGCCGCTGCGGGCCCTCGACGAGTCGTTCGGCCATGGTGGCGATCGAGTGCGACACGTAGTTGTTCCACGGCCCGCCCGCGAACGTCAACCCGCCGGTCACCGTCAGCGGCCGCGCCGGATCGCCGACGGGAAGTCCCAGTTCACGCGCCGCGACCTGGACGGCCGACGGGAAGCACGAGTACACGTCGACGAGTTCCACATCGCCGATGTCGGTGCCCGCCAGGTCGAGCGCGCGGCGACCGGCGATTCGGATGGCCGGCGACGATTCGAAAGACGCACGCTGACTGATCTCGTAGGTGTCGTGCGCGTCGGTCCCGGAGTAGGGGAAAACCCAGCGGTCCGAGGGGATCTGCAGATGCTGCGCCTTCTCGACCGAGGTGAGGACGAGCACCGCGCCCTGGTCGACCATGTTGTTGGAGTTCATCAGCTTGGGATACGGCCAGCTGACCATGCGGTTGTCCGGGCCCGCCTGCCAGATCTCGTCGGCCGCCAACGCCTTTCGGTTCCACGCGTGCGCGTTGGTGGCGGCGACCGCGCTGAACTGCGCCCACAGTTCGCCGATGCGGCGTCGGTGCGCATCCGGTGTCTCGCCCGCCGCGATGCGGACGGCCTGCTCGAACATCGGGTAGACGTAGGCGGGCCGGTCGAGATGAATGCGCAACTCCCCCGGCCCGGCCATCGGGAACACCTCGTCGGAACCCGGTGCCATCGGCACGGAGTCGCTCTGCTTGGTCCAGTCCAGCGAGCCGCCGCGCGCCCGCACCCGATGGCGCGTGCGCCATGTCTCGGCACCGGCGATCACCACGGCGTCGTTGCGGCCCGCCTGGATGTCCAGGCACGCGCGGTTGACCAGGGACTGCGGTACGTTGCCACCGATCCCGGTGTACAGCGTGCTCGCCGCATCGGCTCGAATGCGCTGCGCCAGTAGCAGTCCCGCATCCCGGTACCGCCACGACAACAGGTTCACGATGCGGACCGAGTCGACCGCCTCCAGCACCCGCGGGTCGGCGGCGGCTCGCGCGGCCTCGACCATCAGGTCGACCGGCTCCACCTCGGGACGTTCGTCGTGCTGATTCACCTGGCCGTAGCCGACGAGCACCGGTGTTCTGGGGTCGAGGGACAAGGTGGAGCCTTTCTGTCGGTTGCGGTTCAGGATTCGTCGGGCTGCCAGGCGAACAGCACGCCCCGCTCGATGAGGTCGTCGACGGCGTCGTCGGTCAGGTCGAGGTGCGTGCGGCACACCGCGCGGGTCTGCTCGCCGGGCATCGGCGCCGGCCGCAGGTCGGCGTCGGGGATGTGCCTGCTCGGTGCCGCGCGGCGTTCGGCGTGCATGGGTTTCTCGAACAGCGGGTGCACCATCTCGGCGAAGACGTTGCGGTGGCGCAGTTGTGGGTCGGCGAGCACGTCCACCGCACGGTTCATCGGCGCTGCGCAGACGCCGCGATCCTGCAGTCGCTCGGCGACGGTGACCTTGTCCAGTCCGACGCTCCAGGCGGCGATCGACTCGGCGATCGCGGCCCGGTCGGACGGCAGGCCGTCGACCCCCAGCACGTCCGCGAGCGCGTCGCGGTCGGCGGTGGAGCGCAGCGAGACCACGCACCACTCGTCGTCACCCGCGCACGGATACACGCCGTGGAGTTCGTCGCCCGCGTCGACGTCGAGTCCCGCCGCACGCGCCGCCTGCGCGACGAACGAGGTGGCCAGCGTGTTCACGGCGACCTCGGCCTGCGAGATGTGCACGTGGGCACCGGTGTCGTCGCCGCCGATCATGGCCGCCAGCGCGGCGATCGCGGTGATGCGGGCGGCGACGTGGTCCGGGAAGATCGTCGTCGCGTCGTAGAAGCCGGTATCGGCGGGATCGTCGGACGCCCACAGCCGGCTCACGCCGGTCGTGGCACGCACCAGAGGGCCGTATCCCATCTGAGCGCTCCACGGCCCCGTCGCGCCGAACGCGCTGCTCTCGGCCAACACGATCCGCGGGTTCATTCTCAGCAGCTCGGTATGCGAGAACCCGAGCGACTCAAGGGTTCCCGGCTTGAAGTTCGCGAACACCGCGTCCGCTCCGGCGACCAGCCTGCGGAACAACTCGGCGCCGTCGGGGTGGCGAAGGTCGAGTCCGAGGCTGGCCTCGTTGCGGTGGGTCAGGGCCCACGACCTGCTCATCGGTTTGCCGGGCAGCGTCTGGCGCAATCCGTCCGGATACGCGGCACTCTCGATCTTGACCACGTCGGCACCGAGATCGGCGAAGAGCCTGCCCAGTTCCCCGCCCGCGACGATCACGCCCAGGTCGAGGATTCGCAGGCCCTCGAAAGGCCTTGTCGCCGAGAGGCTTTCGCGTATCTGCGGTCGCTTCGCGGAAGCGATCCAGGTCGGCTCGGCCTCGGCGCACTCCGCAACGTGTCCCGCATGTCGCCCGTCGAGCACGAACGGGCCGGTGGGAGCCGGCAGCCGTGAGTCGCCGAAGGCCACCTCGGTGAGGGCCCCGACGGATTGGAAGTGGGCGGAGGCGAGCGCCTCAGCCGGTGTCAGCACGGCGGCCAGAGGTACTCCCCGGCGCTGCCCTTCGGCCACGAGATCGGCCATGGTGCCATCGGCGAACAGCTCGGCGAAGGCCGCGTTGAGTTCGGCGCTCGCGGCGTACCTCGCGGCGATGGTCTCGAATGCGGGGTCGGAGAACCGTGCGGGTTCCCCGAGCCAGCCGAACATTCCCCGCCACTGCCTTCCCGACAGCAGACACATTCGGACGAATCCGTCGCGGCAGGCGAACGTCGGATAGATCTGCTGGTTGCGAGGTCGGCCGCGCCACAGTTCGTGGGACTGCTTCAGCCCGACCGCTGCCTGGCCCTCGGATCCGAACGGCGGGTCGAGCGCTTGCACCACCGCCTCGAACCGGGAGAAGTCGATGTAGTCGCCCGTGCCGCAGCGCATTCGGTGATACAGCGCGACGAGGGTCGCCCAGGTCGCCTGCACCGCCGCGGTCGCCGATGCGATGCCGACGGGCGGCAGCACCGGGCGGCCCGTCGTCGGACCGGAGCGCGACAGAGCGGTCGACATGGCGCACAGCACCGCGTCGGTGGCCCGCCAGTGCGCCCGCGGCCCGGTCGCGCCGAAGTCGCTGACGGCGAGCACGACGAGTTGGGGGAAGCGGTCGGCGAGCTCACCGGCGGTGGTGCCGAACGCCGCGACCCCACCACGGTCGATGAGCACGTCGGCGGCGCCGGCCAGATCGACCAGCCGCGCACGGTCGGCGGGTGACTCCGGGTCCAGAACCGCGGAGCGCTTGTTGGCGTTGCCGAGCGTGAACCCGATGCTCGTCCCCGCCACCGAGGGGGCGGTGTGGCGACCCGGCGCGCCGCCCGGCGGTTCGATCTTCAGGACGTCGGCACCGAGGTCGGCGAGCAGGCGGCCGACGATGTCGGTATCGGCGTCGCCGAGGTCGAGAACCCTGACCGAGGCCAATACCTGACACCTGTCAACCATGGGGACAGTATTGATCAGCCCCCTGGGCGCCGTGCTCGCGGCCCTGAGAAGGCCGTCGTGAGCTGGGGGTATGCGCCAAACCGGTATACTTGGCCGGTTATGTCTGATGTCAGCGCGGTCGATGCGCCACCCCACCCGCTGATCGACCAGCTCTCAGCGCTGCATCACGCTCGCATCTACGTCGACATCGGCGTCGTCGTCGTGGTGCTCGCCCTGACGAATCTGCTGGCCCACTTCACCACCCCGTGGGCGAACATCGCGGTGGTGCCCGCCGCGGCGGTCGGTCTGGTGTTGCTGGTGCGGTCGCGCGGGCTGGGCTGGGCCGAACTCGGACTCGGTCGCGAGCACTGGCGTTCCGGGGCCGGCTACGCGGTCGCGGCCGTCGGCCTCGTCGGTCTGGTCATCGCCATCGGGGCACTGCTCCCCTGGACGCGGCCGATGTTCATGAACGACCGTTATGCCACGCTGTCCGGCGCGCTGATCGCGTCGATGATCATCATTCCGCTGCAGACCGTGATTCCCGAGGAGCTCGCGTTTCGCGGGGTGCTGCACGGAGCGCTGGACCGGGCCTGGGGGTTTCGCGGTGTCGCGGCGGCGGGCTCGCTGCTGTTCGGACTGTGGCACATCGCGACGTCGCTGGGGATGACCAGCAGCAACGTCGGCCTCACGCAGATCTTCGGCGGCGGCGTCACCGGGATGGTGTGCGGCGTGGTGCTCGCCGTGCTCGCCACCGGCGCCGCGGGTTTCGTGTTCACCTGGCTGCGCAGGCGCAGCGGCAGCATCATCGCCCCGATCGCGCTGCACTGGTCGCTGAACGGCCTCGGCGCCCTGGCGGCCGCCCTCGTCTGGCACGCCTCGACCTGAATTGTCGGTGGGCGATGGCACAATCGCACACATGTTCGAACTGAAGGCGGTGGATCCGCCCGCGGACGAGGTCGCGATGATCGATCGCATCGCCGAACTCGAACGCGAGAAGTGCGCGGCTGCTGCCGAACAGGCCGAACTGACCGCCGCGTTCGCCGCCCGGCGCCACGCCCGTGAGGAAGCCGAGGGGGTGCCCGCCCGCCGCCGCGGCCGCGGGTTGGCCGGTGAGATCGCGTTGGCGCGACGCGACTCGCCGAATCGGGGTGGTCGCCACCTCGGGTTCGCCCGCGCCCTGGTCCACGAGATGCCGCACACTCTGGCCGCGTTGAAGGCGGGTGCTCTCTCGGAGTGGCGGGCCACGCTGATCGTGCGGGAGTCGGCGTGCTTGGACGTCGAGGACCGCCGCGAACTGGACCGCCGGATGTGTGCCGACCAGAACCTTCTGGAGGGCAAAGGCGACAAACGGATCGAGGCCGACGCGAAGGCCATCGCCTACGAGCTCGACCCGCAGGCGTTCGTCGACAGAGCGGTGAAGGCCGAGTCCGAGCGGACCGTGACGATCCGGCCGGCACCGGACAACATGACCTACGTGACGGCCCTGCTGCCGATGCCCAGGGGCGTCAGCGTCTACGCCGCCCTCAAACGGGAAGCCGACGTGACCTTCGACGGTCGCTGCCGCGGTCAGGTGATGGCCGACACCCTCTACGAGCGGATCACCGGCCAGCCCGCCGAGGTGCCTGTGCCGATCGCCGTGGACATGGTGATCACCGACGAGACGCTGTTGGGTGACAACGACATCCCGGCGCGGGTCTCGGGTTACGGGCCGATCCCGGCGTCGATCGCACGGAGGTTGATCGTCGCCGCGGCGACCGGGACTCGGACGCGGGCCACTCTGAGGCGCCTGTTCCGGCATCCGAAGTCCGGGGCGCTGGTGGCGATGGAATCCCGCTCGCGGCGCTTCCCGAGGGGATTGGCGAAACTGATCGCCGTGCGTGACGACACGTGTCGCACGCCGTACTGCGACGCGCCGATCCGGCACACCGATCACGCCACCCGTCATGCCGATAACGGGAGGACCGACGCCCTCAACGGCATCGGGGAGTGCGAGGCCTGCAACTACGCGAAGGAAGCGCCGGGGTGGACGGTGACCGCCGGGGTCGACGAGAACGGCACCCACACGGCGCAATTCGTCACCCCCACCGGTGCGAAACACCACTCCCAGGCACCACCCCTGCCCGGCCGACAGTCGCGCCCCATACGCCGCATCGACATCGTGTTCGTCGACGACGAACGGTTCCGTCCCGCGGCGTAGGAGCTAGCGGTGCGCGCGCTTCCGGGCCCGGAAGTCCCGGTTCTTCAGCCTGTTGCCACACGACGACATGTCGCACCAGGTGCCGCCGTGGTTGCGTGACCGGTCGTAGAACGCCCACCGGCACTCGTCGTTCGCGCAGGCCTTCAGGTGGGTCCACGTCCCGCCGCGCTGAGCATCCTGGACCACAAGCAGCAGGCCGGCGATCCGGTCGCGCACTGTACTGCCGACGGGTGCGACACCGATCCGCCCGTCCGTCCCCACCGAGGCCCGCAGAGCCACGTCGGCGGCGATGGCGCGCAGGGGTGCGGTGACGGCGGCGGCCGGCGCGTTGCCGTCGGTGTTCTGAATAACCAGCGCGCGCAGGGCTTCCCGAGCCTCGACGAGGACGTGCAGGTCGTCGCCCGACACCGCGGCGTCGGAGTCGAGGAGGTCGTGGTCCATCAGCCATGGTTCGGCGTCGTCAGCGGTTGCCAGTCGGTCGCGGCCCGACTCCCAGTCAACGGTGTTGATCAGGGCCTGCACCCGGCGCAGCGGTTCGGGCGCGGGCTTGGCCTCCGTGTCTCCGAGCCACGGTTGGGTCGTCGTCATATTCACACCCTACTCCACTGGTGACTGTCTAAAACGTTTGACTGGTCATGCGTGACCGGTATAGCCTTTTTGAAAGTCACGATGAGAACGAGGGGATCGACATGACAACGCACTCGGTGTGGACCGACAGGACATTCGAACCGCTGGCGGCGGGGCAACCGTGGGCGCACGTGCGACCCGGTTGGTCAACGCGACTGCGCGCTCGGCTACTGGCTCGGCGCCTCGACAGGCGCATCGACGCCGACGCGGACGTGCGGCCGGGATCCGTGCTGGCGGCACATCGGTACCGGCTGTCGACCAGGCGCGAACGCACCGATCTGGCCCGCAGCCTGACACTGGTGGTGCGCGACGCCGTCGAAGGTCCCGACGTGCTGAATCCGCGGGTCGCGGTCCGCACACCGGAGGTGCTCCGGCACCGCGAGCTCATCGAGGACGTGCGCCGACGGCTGGCCGGGCCTGCTCCGGTGCGGGTGCGCGGAATGGCCCGCCTGCGGCTGCTGCTCGCAGACGGGCGCGGACCGCTCTATCGGCAGAACGCGGGAAGCCTCAGCGCCGCTCTGCGCGGCGTGCTCGCCGCACTGTGAGCCGCTAGTTGCGTCTCTGGACCATTCCGACGATCGACAGCAGGATCACCGAACCCAGAATCGCGGTGAAGAGCGTGAACCACCAGCCACCGCCGGCGGTGTCGAGGAAGAAGCTCAGCAGGAAGCCGCCGATCAGGGCGCCGACGACGCCGATGACGATGTTCATGAGAATGCCCGAGCCACCGCCCTTGACGATCTTTCCCGCGATCCATCCCGCGATCGCGCCGATGATGATGTAGCCGATCCAGCCGACGCTCGTCTGCGTGCTGGATCGAGCGAGGAACTCCGTAGCGGCAACCATTTCCATGACGACGTCCTGCCTTTCGCCCCTGGGATGCCCAGCGGCTGCTGGGTCACCCTTGGGTATACCCCGGACAGGTAACGAATGGATCGACATCGTGGCCACGATTGGCCATCCGGAATCAGCCTGCAGGCAGCATCTCCGGCGGAGCGTCGGTGACGGGCACGGGAACGCCGACACCCGGACGCGCCGGGGGGGCGTTCGGATCCGGCGGGGGCGCATTCGGGTCCGGCGGCGGAGCCTCGGGCGGGGGCGGCGGCGTGAACGGCCGGATCGAGTTGGCCAATGCGACGGCCGCACCCTTGTCGATCGGGTTGTTGGCGGTGCCGAGCCACACCACGAACCAGCGCTCGGGTGTGCGCTGACCGCGCGGCGTGCCCGCGGGAACCGGATTGCCGACGACACCGGCCCAGATCTGGCCCTCCGGCTTGGTCGTGTCGGTGAACTGCACCGCGTACGAGTTGAACGCACCGGGCACGCCCGCGGCGTCGAGCGCACCGGACTCCTGCGCGACGCGCGTCCCGGCGAACGGCATGAAGAACTCGCCCATGTCGGACGCCAACCGCTGAGCGGCCTTGGTGTTGTCGGCCTCGGCGCCGGCGAACAGTTTCAGGTCGAGCCGGCCGAGCAGAATGCTGGTGTCGCTGGGGCTCTGGTCGGTCCCCGCAGCGGGGATCTTGGTCAGAAGCGCCTGGCCGTAGGACAGCTGGGTCTGGTCGGAGACCTTCCAACCATTGGGGACGACGTAGCTGAGGCCACCGGCCGCGTTGTCGACGCGGCCCGGCTCCGGGGGCGGTGGCGGCGCCGGGGCGGGCGGCGCGTTGGGATCGACGGGCGCGGCGTTGGGGTCGGCAGGCGCAGGTGCAGGCGCCGGCGGCGCGTTCGGGTCCGCCGGTGGCGGCGGTGCCGCGGTGGGCTCCAGCATCAACGGCCCGCTGGGTGCCGGCGCCGGAGGCGGCGGCGGGCTGGGTACGGGTTCGGCGCTGGCGATGCCGGGCACGGCGAGCGCGCAGGCCACAGCGGCCGTCGCTAGCTGGGTGGACAGTCTCGTACGGCGTCGACGGCTCGCGTCCGGGTGGTGCATGGGGAAGAAAATACCGTGTTACGGCCGTGACGCAAGTGTGAGTTGCTCTTAGAGTGTCTTTCTACGAAGTTGCTGTGTGCGATGAATCACGTTACAGAGCGCGATGTCGACGATTGCTGGCAACACGGCGTCCGGGAGGGTCGCTCCCGGCTTCATGATCGGTAGTTCGCCCGTCCGCCCGAGACCGTTACGCCATCGGGTGAAGTGCCACCTCCTGGGCTTTGACACTGAAGAACACCCGCTCGCCGGGGGCGAGTCGCAGATCCGCCGCTGCCTGCGCCGTCACGTCCGCGGCGAGTCCCGGAGTGCCGTCGGCCTGTTCGAGCGCTCGTACGCGCATGGTCTGACCCGTACCGTCCAGTTCGGCGACCTCGACGTCGACCGTATTGCGCGGACTGCCGTGTGGCTTCTCGCGGTAGACGGCGACGGCGGACGGCGTGAAGACGGCGGCCACGGAGGTGCCCGCTTCCAGGCTGGGGCCCGGTTGGCCGTACCAGGTGGCACCCCAGTCCGTGACGAGGGCGCCATCGCCCGTCGCCCGTCCGCACACCAGATTGACGCCGGCGAACCGGGCGCCGAAGCGACTGCGCGGGGCGGCGAGCAGCGACACCGTAGGGCCCGAGTCGACGATCCGGCCCGCCTCGAGCACCACCACTCGGTCGGCGAGGGTCACGACGTCGAGCAGGTCGTGGGTGACCAGGACGGCCGACCGGCCGTCCCTGGTCAGCACCCGGCGCAGCACTTGACGGACGGAACTCGCCACGTCGAGGTCGAGGCCCGCGAGCGGTTCGTCGAGCAGGATGACGTCCGGGTCCGCCGCGAGCGCGCGTGCCAGCGCCACCCGCTGCGCTTGGCCGCCCGAGAGTTGACCGGGCGTGCGGTCGGCGAAGTCGACGGCATCGACTTCTGCCAGCCATTCCAGGGCCCGGTCGTGAGAGTCCTTGCGGCTCAGCCGTTTTGCGCTGCGAGGCCCGAACGCGACGTTGGCGGCAACGCTGAGGTGCGGAAACAGCAGCGCATCCTGCATCAGCAGGCCTACCCGACGATCGTGGGTGGCGACGTGCACGCCGCGTGCGGTGTCGGTGAGCGTCCGCTCACCGGCGCGGACGACGCCGGAGTCCGGGGCCAGCAACCCGGCGATCAGGTGCAGCAGGGTGGATTTGCCCGCACCGTTGGATCCGATGACCGCGAGCACCTCACCGGGACCGACGGTGACCTCGACGTCGAACGACCGGTCCCGGACGACGGCCGTCACCTCGAGCCCGCTCACGGAGTCACCCGCCCAGCCCGGCGGTCTTGAGCCTGCGGCTGCCGAGTCCGACGACGACCACCGCCGCGACCAGGACGAGCAACACCGACAGCGCCACCGCCGCGTCGGCGTCGCTTTCCCGCTGCAGGTAGATCTCCAGCGGCAGCGTTCGCGTGACGCCTTCCCGTGAACCCGCGAAGGTGAGCGTGGCGCCGAACTCACCGAGCGAGCGGGCGAACGCGAGCACGGCACCCGACGCCAGACCCGGCGCCAGCAGCGGCAGCGACACCCGTCGCCACACCGTCGTCGGGCGGGCCCCGAGCGTGGCGGCGACGACCTCGAAACGGCCACCCGCCGTGCGCGCGGCGCCCTCCAGCGCGATGACCAGGAACGGCAGCGACACGAACGTCTGAGCCAACACGACGGCCGTCGTCGAGAACGCGATCTGAATCCCGGCGGCGTCGAGGTACCTGCCGAGTAGACCCATCCGGCCGAAGGCGTACAGCAGGGCGATGCCACCGACCACCGGCGGCAACACCAGAGGCAACAGCACCAGCGGCCGCACCCACGTCACGATGCGGCCACTGCTGCGTGCCAGCACCATCGCCATCGGGACGCCGAGCACGATGCACAGCACGGTGCTCGCGGCGGCCGTCCGCAGGCTGAGCCAGAGCGCGGTCACCGACGAATCGCTGGTGATGAGCGAGAGGAAGTCCGGCCAGTCGACCCGCACGACGATCGCGACCAGCGGCAGCGCAACGAACACGACTCCGAGCGCCGCGGGGACGTAGATCCAGCGCGGCAGCGTCGCGTTGCCGGTCACGTGGCCAACCCTAGAGACAGCACAGTCGCGGCGGCCTCCGAACATCTCGCGTGGCGGATTTCCACGGCTAGCTACCGTCCAGTAACATGAGCCGGGTTCGGCGCTGAACACGAGGAGGCTCTGGCTATGGACATGCTGCTCACCGGTGGCGACACCGATCTCGGACGCACCATTGCGGAGGGCTTTCGCGAGGCCGGCCACACCGTGGTGATCGCCGGCGCCCGGCGCGACGAACTCGACGTCGCCGCTAAGGAACTCGACGTCGACTCGATCGTGTTCGACAACACCGATCCCGCCAGCCTCGAAGAGGCGCGCAAGCACTTCCCGCACTACCTCGACGCCATCATCAACGTGCCGTCGCCGCAGTGGCTCGGCGGCGATCCCCGCACCTTCACGCTCGCCGACCGCGCGACGGCGTGGCGCAGCGCGCTGGACGCCACCCTGCTGTCCGCGGTCCTGACGGTGCAGATCCTCGGAGACCAGTTGCGGGCGGGCGGCGCGATCGTCAACGTGGTTCCGGACAACCCCGCCGAGGGCAGCCCCGAGGCTGCGATCAAGGCCGCGGTGTCCAACTGGACCGCCGGACAGGCGACGCACTTCGGGATCCGGGGGATCACGGTGAACGCGGTGGCTGCGGGCCGCGGCGCCGAGCCGGGCTACGACGGCATCGGCCGCACTCCCCCGTCGGTCGCCACCGAGATCACCCGACTGGCCCTGTTCCTCACGACGCCGTCGGCCCGCCACATCACCGGCCAGACGCTGCACGTGAGTCACGGAGCACTCGCGAACTTCGGTTGAGCCCGAATTATTCCGGCTTCGCGCCGAGCGAAACTCCAGGGCTCGTTCCGTCGAATGGTGGCAGGGTCGAACCCGTGACGATTCGACTCGGACTTCAGATTCCCAACTTCTCCTACGGCACCGGGGTCGAGGAGCTCTTCCCCACGGTCATCGCGCAGGCCAAGGAGGCGGAAGCCGCAGGCTACGACTCCGTCTTCCTGATGGACCACTTCTATCAACTGCCCGGTCTCGGGACGCCCGACCAGCCGATGCTCGAGGCGTACACCGCGCTCGGCGCGCTCGCGGCCGCCACTGAGAAGGTGCAACTCGGAACGCTGGTCACCGGCAACAGCTACCGCAATCCGACGCTGCTGGCCAAGGCCATCACCACACTCGACGTCATCAGTCAGGGCCGCGCGATCCTCGGTATCGGCACCGGGTGGTTCGAGTTCGAGCACGACTCGCTGGGCTACGAGTTCGGTACGTTCACCGACCGGTTCAACAAGCTGTACGAGGCGCTCGACATCATCGTGCCGATGCTGGCGGGCGAGCGGCCGACGTTCAGCGGTAAGTACTACACCGTCAAGGAAGCGATGGCCGAGCCCCGGTTCCGCGACCACATTCCGCTGATGATCGGCGGCAGCGGCGAGAAGAAGACGATCCCGTTGGCCGCCAAGCACTTCGACCATCTGAACGTCATCGCCGGCTTCGACGAGCTGCCCCGCAAGGTCCAGGTCGTCAAGGAGGCGTGCGAGAAGATCGACCGCGACCCGGCCACGCTCGAAACCAGCATGCTGGTCGTCGCGATCATCGACGAGAACGTCACCGCCGACGTCATCCCGCCCGACTTCAGGCAGCAGGCCGTCTTCGGCAGCCCGGAGCAGGTCGCCGAGCAGGTCAAGACGAAGGTGCTCGATGCGGGGATCGACGGCGTGATCCTGAGCCCGGTCACCAGTTTCAACGGCTACCAGCCGGGCGGAGCGACGGCGGTCGCCGAACTGCTCAAGCCGCTTCTCGCGGAGTAACGGCGTGCCGATCCGGATGGGGCTGCAGATCCCCAACTTCTCCTACGGCACCGGGGTCGAGCTGCTCTACCCCACCGTGATCGCCCAGGCGCAGGAGGCCGAGGCCGCCGGCTACGACTCCGTCTTCCTAATGGACCACTTCTACCAGCTACCAGGGATGGGGAGCCCGGACCAGCCGATGCTGGAGGCCTACACGGCGCTCGGCGGACTCGCCGCCGCGACCCAACGAGTCCAACTGGGCACCATGGTGACCGGGAACTCGTATCGCAATCCGGCGTTGTTGGCCAAGGCGGTGACCACGCTCGACGTGATGAGCCAGGGCCGGGCGATCCTGGGCATCGGCACCGGGTGGTTCGAGTTCGAGCACGAATCGCTCGGTTTCGAGTACGGCACCTTCACAGACCGGTTCAACAAGCTCGGCGAGGCATTGCAGATCATCGTGCCGATGCTCGCCGGGGAACGGCCGACCTTCACCGGTGAGCACTACCGCGTCAAGGAGGCCATCGCGGAGCCGCGCTTCCGCGACCACCTCCCCCTGCTGATCGGCGGTAAGGGTGAGAAGAAGACGATTCCGTTGGCGGCCAAGCACTTCGACCACCTCAACATCAGTGCCGGGCTCGATGAACTACCGCACAAGATCGAGGTCGTGCAGCGTGCCTGCGAGGAGCTGGGCCGCGACCCCGCGACGCTGGAGACCAGCAGCTTCGTCATCGCCCTGATCGACGACGGCGCCACCGAGGACATGATCCCCGAGGAGATGCGCGCGAACATGATGGTGGGCAGCGCGGCGCACATCGCCGAGCAGATCAAATCCAGGGTGTTCGACGTCGGCGTCGACGGTGTGATCATCAGCCCGGTCACGGTGAACGGGTACGAGCCGGGCAAGGCGACCGCGTTGGCAGAGGCCCTCAAGCCGCTCATCGCCGGGTGAACAAACAGCGCGGTGGGGCATCTCACCGCGCTCGTCGGAAGCCCGCCGACTAACCTGTTCGTTGTACTGGTTGTCAGCACAGGTTAGGTCGAGGAGTGGAAATGAGCCATCCCGGAGCTACGGCGTCGGATCGGCACAAGGTCGTCATCATCGGGTCGGGATTCGGCGGGCTCAACGCCGCCAAGTCGCTCAAGCGCACCGGCGTCGACGTCAAACTGATCGCCCGGACCACCCATCACCTGTTCCAGCCGCTGCTGTACCAGGTCGCGACGGGCATCATCTCCGAGGGTGAGATCGCGCCACCGACCCGGCTGATCCTGCGCAAGCAGAGCAACGCGCAGGTCCTGCTCGGCGATGTCACGCACATCGACCTCGCCAGCCAGACCGTCGAATCGGTGCTGCTCGGCCACACCTATCGGACGCCGTACGACGAGTTGATCATCGCCGCAGGCGCCGGCCAGTCGTACTTCGGTAACGACCACTTCGCCGAGTGGGCACCGGGGATGAAGACCATCGACGATGCGCTCGAGCTTCGCGGACGCATCCTCGGCGCCTTCGAGCAGGCCGAGCGGTCCAGCGACCCGGAGCGGCGCAAGAAGCTGCTGACCTTCGTGGTCGTGGGCGCGGGCCCCACCGGTGTCGAGATGGCCGGCCAGATCCAGGAGCTGTCGGACCAGACGCTCAAGGGCAGCTTCCGGCACATCGACCCGACCGAAGCGCACGTGATCCTGCTCGACGCCGCGCCCGCCGTTCTCCCCCCGATGGGTGAGAAGCTCGGCAAGAAGGCGCAGGCCCGGCTGGAGAAGATGGGCGTCGAGATCCAGCTCAACGCGATGGTGACCGACGTCGACCGCAACGGCCTCACCGTCAAGGACAAGGACGGCAGCATCCGGCGCATCGAGTCGGCGTGCAAGGTGTGGTCTGCCGGTGTGTCGGCGAGCCCGCTGGGCAGGGACCTGGTGAACCAGTCCGGCACCGAGATCGACCGCGCGGGTCGCGTCAAGGTCAACCCCGATCTGTCGATCCCCGGCCACCCCAACGTGTTCGTCATCGGCGACATGGCCGCCGTCGAGGGCGTACCGGGAATGGCGCAGGGCGCCATTCAGGGCGCCAAGTACGTGGCGAAGATCCTGCACAACGAGGCCAAGGCGCGCGAGCACGGCACGAGGCCGAAGCCCCGGGAGCCGTTCAAGTACTTCGACAAGGGCTCGATGGCCACGGTGTCCAAGTACAACGCGGTCGCCCAGATCCCCCTCGGCGGTGAGCGCAAGCTCGAATTCGGAGGCTTCTTCGCCTGGCTGGCGTGGCTGGGGCTGCACCTCATCTACCTGGTCGGCTTCAAGACCAAGGTGGCGACCCTCCTGTCCTGGGCGGTGACCTTCTTCGGCAGGCAGCGCGGCCAGCTCACCATCACCGAACAGCAGGCGTACGCGCGAATTCGCATCGACCAACTCGAGGAGATCGCCGCGTCGGTGGCCGAGGAGAAGGCGGCGAGTTAGAGGCGGTCGCCCTGCCACGTCGCGAGGCTGCCACCGGCCGCAAGCTTCAAGAGTTCGCCGGAGGTATCGAAAGTCGTTTCGGGATAGCGGAATTCGCTGATACACGCGAGCGGCGTTCCCAGTGCGTCGTCGGCGACGGCGCCGGTGCCCAGCTCGACGCGGTGCCGTAGCAGGGGCGTGTCTTCGACATCGGCGTGCAACGCGGCCGACCAGAAGCCGTGGCGCTCGAAGGCCCGGCCGATCTGAGCCCGCTCGCGGATCCGCACCCGGCCGGTGGCGCTCGTTGTCAGCCGGGTGGTGACCACGTGGTGCGAGCCGCCCGCGATGATCGTCGGCTGCGGGTCGACATCGAGTTCGCCGTGTACCTCCAGGTCCCACGCCGCCCGCGACTCGCGAGTCGTCGCGCTCGGCAGCACCATGCTCGCGGCGGCCGTGCGGAGCTTCAGCCGGGCCCCGGCTTCGACCACCACGCGCACCGACATGGTGTCACCGCCCAGCGGAGTGGCCGCAGCCGACACCAGGTGCACGGTGTCGGGCTCGGTGCGTCGCGCGGCCAGTCCGCCCGAGCAGTCGATGTGCGGCTCGCGGCCGCGGCGGGCCACGATGAGGACGTCGGAGATCACGGCGTCTGAACCGGTACCCTCAGCTGCTGCAGCACCCAGTCGAGAACCGCTGCGGCCGTGGGGTCTTCGGTCAGCGAGATCAGCACGAACGGGCGGTTGTCACGGACCTTGCCCGCGTCGCGGCGCATGACGTCGAGATCCGCGCCGACCATCGGCGCGAGGTCGGTCTTGTTGATCACCAGCAGATCCGAGAACGTGACTCCCGGCCCGCCCTTGCGCGGCACCTTGTCCCCGCCCGCGACGTCGATGACGAAGATCTGGACGTCGATCAGCCCCGACGAGAACGTGGCGGTGAGGTTGTCGCCGCCGGACTCGACAAGAATCAGGTCCAGCCGTGGATTGCCTGCGATGAGGTCGTCGATGGCGTCGAGGTTGGCGGTGATGTCGTCGCGGATCGCGGTGTGCGGGCACCCGCCGGTCTGCACGGCTGCGATGCGCTCGTCCGGCAGGACGGCGTGCCTGCGCAGGAAGTCGGCGTCCTCGGTCGTGTAGATGTCGTTGGTCAGCACCGCAAGCGACAGCTCGTCGCGCAGCTGGCGGCACAGCGCCGCGACGAGGGCGGTCTTGCCCGACCCCACCGGGCCCCCGACTCCGATTCGCAAGGGCTCGCCCGGCTGCCGGACGCGGCGCGGCCGGTCGTGATGGGAGTGCGGTTCGCCGTCGGTGAAATGCGGTGGCATGCGTGTCCTTTCAGGATGCGAAGAGCGGACGGTCGCGGCCGGCGTGTCGCTGCGCCAGCACGTCGAGTAGCGGGTCTGACAGGTCGGCCAGTTCCTTGGCCGCGTCGGCTGCGGTCACCTCGCACAGCGGGGAGAGTTCGAACGTCAGCGCGGCGACGTCGCCGGGGTCGAGCGCGAGCAGGCGCTGCGCGGCGGTCGCCGACCCCGTCATCGTGGTGTAGACAACCGACAGTGCGGTCTGCTCCGGGACCAGGCCGCTGGCGGCACCGACCGCACCGGCCGCCACTGCCAGATGGGGTTTGACCCCGACGCTCTCCCAGTCGCCGTCGGGCCACACCCGGCGGGCCAGTCGCACCAGTCCGCGGCCCTGTGCGCGCGACGCGGCGCGCGCAGCGGGCGACGGTGTGCGGGCATCGGTTTCGAGATCGCCGCGGGCTGCGCTCAGCGCACCGCCGTGCACGGCGGCCGCGACCGACGCGGTGACCAGTCCGCTGGTCCGGATGCGGCGGACCAGGAACGCACGCAGGGTCACCACATCGGTGACGAGCCCGCGAGCGACGGCCTCCTCGACGCCGCCCGAGTGAACGTGGCCACCGGTCGGCAGCCGCGAGTCGGCGAGCGCGAGAAGCGTTGCGAGTCCGGACATCAGAACAGGTAGTCCTCTAGAAGAGAAAGTAACGTTGTGCCATCGGCAGTTCGACCGCGGGTTGTTCGGCCCACACCTCTCCGTCGATCCGGACGGTGAACGTGTCGGCGTCGACCTCGATCCTCGGCATCGCGTCGTTGAGCGGCATGTCGGCCTTACCCACCCTGCGCACGTTCCCGACCGGCACCAGCCTGCGTTTCACGTCGATGCGGTCGGCCAGGCCGTCCTCGATCGCCTGCGGTGCGACGAAGTGCACCGACGTCGCCGCCGCCGCGGCGGGCGAGGCGCCGAACATCGGCCGCGGGAGAACCGGCTGAGGGGTGGGGATCGACGCGTTCGCGTCACCCATCGCCGCCCAGGCGATCATGCCGCCCTTGATCACGGCGTGTGGCCGGACCCCGAAGAACGCGGGCTCCCACAGCACCAGGTCGGCGAGCTTGCCGACCTCGACCGAGCCGATCTCGCCCTCCAATCCGTGCGCGATCGCCGGGCAGATCGTGTACTTCGCGACGTAGCGCATGGCGCGGTTGTTGTCCGCCGCGCCGTCCCCTTCCAGCGCGCCGCGCCGCTTCTTCATCACGTGCGCGGTCTGCCACGTGCGCAACACCACCTCGCCGATCCGGCCCATGGCCTGCGCATCACTGCCGATCATCGAGATGGCCCCGATGTCGTGCAGCAGGTCCTCGGCGGCGATGGTCGACGGCCGGATGCGGCTCTCCGCGAAGGCGAGATCCTCGGGGACACTGGGATTGAGGTGGTGGCACACCATCAGCATGTCGAGGTGCTCGTCAAGGGTGTTGACGGTGTGCGGGCGGGTCGGGTTGGTCGAACTCGGCAACACGTTGGGCTCGGCTGCGACCGTGATGATGTCCGGTGCGTGGCCACCGCCGGCGCCCTCGGTGTGGTACGCGTGGATCGAGCGGCCCTTCACCGCCGCGAGGGTGTCCTCCACGAAGCCCATCTCGTTGAGCGTGTCGGTGTGGATGTTGGCCTGCACGCCGGCCTGCTCGCACACCCTAAGGCACGCGTCGATGACCGCGGGGGTGGTGCCCCAGTCCTCGTGCAGCTTGAATCCCGCTGCGCCGCCGCGCAACTGCTCCCACATCGAGTCGGCGGACATCGTGTTGCCCTTGCCGAGCAGCACTACGTTCAGCGGCCAGGTGTCGAGGGACTCCAGCATGCGCGCGAGGTGCCAGGAGCCGGGTGTGACGGTGGTGGCCTTGCTGCCCTCGGCGGGTCCGGTGCCCCCCGCGATGATCGTCGTGATGCCGCCGCCGAGGGCCTCCTCCATGATCTGCGGACAGATGAGGTGGACGTGACAGTCGATGGCGCCGGCCGTGACGATGCGGCCGTTGCCCGCGATGATCTCGGTGGACGGGCCGACCACCAGGTCCGGATGAACGCCCGACATCACGTCCGGATTCCCCGCCTTGCCGATGCCCACGATGCGGCCGTCGCGAATGCCGATGTCGGCCTTGATGACTCCCCAGTAGTCGATGATCACCGCGCCGGTGATGACGGTGTCGGGGGCGCCGTCGGCGCGGGTGGCGCGCGACTGGCCCATCGACTCGCGCAGCACCTTGCCGCCGCCGAACACCGCTTCGTCGCCCGCCAGGCCCGGTCCGCCGCTGCGGTCCTCGGTGATCTCGACGAGCAGGTCGGTGTCGGCGAGCCGGATCCGGTCCCCCGTCGTCGGGCCGAACAGCGCGGCGTAGCGCGCGCGAGTGAGGTCGGTCACGAATCCAACTTTCCTGGCGGGTTCAGGGACAGGCCGTGCACCTCGCGGCTGCCGGAGAGTGGTACCAGTGAGACGCGCTGCGCGACACCGGGTTCGAAGCGCACCGCCGTACCGGCGGGGATGTCGAGGCGGTGGCCGTGCGCGGCCGCCCTGTCGAAGTCGAGCGCCGCGTTGGCCTGCGGCAGGTGGACGTGGCTGCCGACCTGAATCGGCCGGTCGCCACCGTTGACGACGTCGAGCGAAAGGCGTTGCGCACCTTCGTTGATGGTGATGTCACCGTCGCCGTAGAACACTTCTCCCGGAATCATCGAACTGCCCTCACGGGATCGGGTGGTGGACGGTGACGAGCTTCGTGCCGTCGGGGAACGTGGCCTCCACCTGAACCTCGTCCAGCATCTCGGGCACACCATCCATGACGTCGTCGCGGGACAGCACCTCGCGCCCGCTGACCATGAGTTCGGCGACCAAGCGGCCGTCGCGGGCGCCCTCCATCAGGTGATCGGTGATGACCGCGACGGCCTCGGGATGGTTGAGCTTCAATCCGCGTGCGCTTCTGCGCCTGGCGAGTTCAGCGGCGTAGGAGATGAGCAGACGGTCCTGCTCGTGGGGGGACAAGCGCATACCGCGGGATATTGCCACGGTATGCGGCAGTCAGCAGCACATGTGTCAGGCGGGCGGTTGGGCGTCGGGCATGTTCTGCAGGCGCACCTGCCCGCGGGCGATCAGCTTGTCGTTCTCGTCGGTGATCGTGATGAGCCACAGCTGTTGGCGGCGCCCGCGGTGGATGGGTGTCGAGGTGGCCGTCACCCTGCCCGCGGAGATCGCCCGCAGGAAGTCGGTGTTGTTGTTGACTCCGACGACGGTGCCGCCGCTACCTGTCGACGTCAGCCACACGTGGGCCGACACGCTCGCCAGGCTCTCGATGATCGAGCAGTAGACGCCACCGTGCACGATGCCCCACGGTTGCAGCAGCGTGTCCTTGATGGTCAGCTCCGCGCGTCCGCCGTCGGGGGTCACCTCGAGGAAGCTCAGACCCAGTTGGCTGTCGAATCCGGCGCCGAGGCCCGGCGGCACTGAGGAAGTCACGCTGATTTGTCTACACGGTGCCGATGCGAGCCGAGAATGCGGACGGGCCCCACACGATGTGCGGGGCCCGTCCTCGAGTGGACCGGGAGTCTCAGCAGCCCTCTGGACTCCGGCGCGGTCCGGTGGTCTCTTTCGTGATTGATAGTAGGCAAGGCTGCCCTAAATTAGCAATACCTAACCTGGGCATCTCGGCCGGTTCCACGGACCGGTGCCCCGAAGCCGACGAGGGCGTCCAGCACGGCCTGGCCGCGCCGCATGCTCGTCATCTCGCTGGAGCCGGCCAGCAGCGGCACCTGCGTCGCCGCGCTCACCACGGCGGCCCCGACGACGTGCCACATCGCCGACACCGACAGGGCGCCGCCGGTGACGTCGACGAGTTTGTCGAACAGCGGTGTCAGCGCTCGGTGGCTGCGGTGGGCGACCCACGTCGTCAGCGCGGCCTCGTTGGGCAGGGCGACGATGCGATCGCGCACGGGGTGGCGCTGTCGCAGCCCGGAGCGGCCGGTGAAGTACACGTCGTCCGGGAGTACGCGCAGGGTGGGATCGGCGACGCCGACCCAGTCGATCGCACCCTCGGAGTCGACGTGCACCCAGAGGTTCTCCAGCCCGGTGTCCCAGGCGCGGCCCTCGAGGGCGAGCAGCGGGATCACGCGCCCGATCACCACGTGCGACAGGGTGGCCGCCAACTGCTGCGCCACCGCCACCCGACTGTCCGTTTCGGCCGCCGCGGCCTCGTACATGACCTGCAGTCGATCGGTCGTCAGCACCTCCGACAGCGGCCACCAGCGTCGCCGCGTGAGGTCGCCCATCACGGCGACGCCGTAGACCCTGGGGCATTCGGGGTACAGCTCGCGCAGGCGTCGGCTCGACTCGTGCAGCGGGAGCACGCGCGAGATCGCCATGCGCGAGATCAGTGGGTCGTCGACGACGACCGTCATGGGCCACCTCCAAGTTAGGGTAGGCTTACTATAGTGTGATTGAAGGAGGGGGAAACGGCCTGTGACTGGACTCACAACGATGTGGGGTGCGGGTCGTGACCGGCGGGTCCGAGGGTGAAAACCGAGGTGAGAGTGGCTCGCGCGATTGCATACGACGCGCGGTAGTAAGCCCGTAGTACCCTGAACACATTGCTCAGGAGAGTGAACGGAAGATGGCGAAGTTGACGCGACTCGGGGAACTCGAACGTGAGGTGATGGATCACCTCTGGTCATCGCGTGAACCCCAGACCGTGCGTCAGGTGCACGAAGCGCTGGCGGCCCGTCGCGATCTGGCCTACACGACGATCATGACCGTGCTGCAGCGGCTGGCGAAGAAGAACCTCGTCGTCCAGCACCGCGACGACCGGGCGCACCGTTACGCCCCGACTCACGGGCGCGACGAGCTCGTCGCCGGTCTCATGGTCGACGCGCTCGATCAGGTCTCGGACTCCGGAAGCCGCGAGGCCGCACTCGTCCACTTCGTCGAACGCGTTGGGGCCGGTGAGGCCGCTGCGCTGCGCCGGGCGCTCGCCGAACTCGAAGCCAAACACGGCGCTGTCGCACCGGCTGGAAATAAGGGCCCCGACTAGGGGAGACTGGTGAGGTGTCCGCGCTGGCCTTCTCCATCGTCGCGCTGATGCTCGTCGGGCCCGTTCCGGCCCTCCTCGCACGCGCGTCGTGGCCCCTGCGTGCGCCCCGCGCGGCGATTGTGCTGTGGCAGTCGGTGGCACTGGCCGCCGTGCTCTCCGCGTTCAGCGCGGGCCTCGCCATCGCCAGCAGGCTGTTCGTCCCCGGCCCGGACGGGCGACCCACCGCCACGATCACCAGCGAGATCCGGGTGCTCGGCTGGCCGCTGTGGCTTCTCTACGTCGTCGTGTTCGCGCTGACGCTGATGATCGGCGCCCGGCTCATCGTGGCCGTGCTCCAGGTCGCGGTGGCGACCCGGCGCCGCCGGGCACGGCACCGGATACTCGTCGATCTCCTCGACATCTCCCATGGCTCCGCACCGCGGACCAGCGGTCTGCGGGTGCTCGACGTGCCTCAACCACTCGCCTACTGCCTGCCCGGTGTGCGCAGTCGCGTCGTGGTCAGCGAGGGCGCGCTCACCGCGCTGTCGGACACCGAGGTCTCGGCGATCCTGACCCACGAACGCGCGCACCTGCGGGCCCGTCACGACCTCGTCCTCGAGATGTTCACCGCCGTGCACGCGGCGTTCCCCCGCTTCGTCCGCAGCAGAAACGCGCTCGACGCCGTCCGCCTGCTCATCGAACTGCTCGCCGACGACGCCGCGGTGCGGAAGGCGGGCCCCACTCCCCTGGCGCGCGCCCTCGTCGCGTGCGCCGCGGGTCACACCCCCAAGGGTGCGCTCGCCGCAGGCGGCCCGAGCACGGTGGTGCGGGTGCGCAGGCTCGGTGGCCTGCCCAACAGTCGGGCCCTCGCCGCCGTCGCGTACGTGACGGCGGCCGCCGTGCTGGTGGTGCCAACCGTCGCCCTGGCCGTGCCCTGGCTCACCGAGCTCCGGCGACTGTTCGGCGTCTAGAGTCTGTTCCGGGCCCGTCCCACGCGCTGATGCGAATCCGTCGTGCCACAACGTGGTGCCGCAACCGAACAACGAAAGGCCTTCCGTGAGTTCTGACGCCACCGCCACCGCACAGATCGGGGTCACCGGCCTCGCGGTCATGGGATCGAACATCGCGCGCAACTTCGCGCATCACGGTTACACCGTCGCACTGCACAACCGGTCGGTCGCCAAGACCGACGCGCTGCTCGCCGAGCACGGCTCGGAGGGGAACTTCGTCCGCAGCGAGACGATCCCGGAATTCCTTGCGGCACTGGAGAAGCCGCGGCGCGTGCTGATCATGGTCAAGGCGGGCGATCCCACGGACGCGGTGATCAACGAGCTCGCCGACGCCATGGAACCCGGCGACATCATCATCGACGGCGGTAACGCCCTCTACACCGACACCATCCGTCGGGAGAAGGCCATCCGCGAGCGCGGCCTGCACTTCGTCGGGGCGGGCATCTCCGGTGGTGAGGAGGGCGCGCTCAACGGCCCGTCGATCATGCCGGGCGGACCCGCCGAGTCCTACAAGTCGCTGGGCCCGCTGCTCGAGGAGATCTCGGCGCACGTCGACGGTGTGCCCTGCTGCACCCACATCGGCCCCGACGGCGCCGGGCACTTCGTGAAGATGGTGCACAACGGCATCGAGTACTCCGACATGCAGCTGATCGGCGAGGCCTACCAGCTGCTGCGCGACGGTCTCGGCAAGTCCGCCCCGGAGATCGCCGACGTGTTCGCCGAGTGGAACGAAGGTGATCTCGACAGCTATCTCATCGAGATCACGGCCGAGGTGCTGCGGCAGACCGACGCCAAGACCGGCGAGCCGCTGGTGGACCTGATCCTCGACGAGGCCGAACAGAAGGGCACCGGCCGCTGGACCGTGAAGTCCGCGCTCGACCTCGGCGTGCCGGTCACCGGAATCGCCGAGGCGGTGTTCGCCCGCGCCCTGTCGGGCTCGGTCACCCAGCGCCAGGCCACCACCGGCCTGGCATCGGGCGACCTCGGCGGAAAGCCCACCGACGCAGCGCAATTCACCGAGGACGTCCGACAGGCGCTGTACGCGTCCAAGATCATCGCCTACGCGCAGGGCTTCAACCAGATCCAGGCGGGCAGCATCGAGTACGACTGGGGCATCACCCCCGGCGACATGGCCACGATCTGGCGCGGCGGCTGCATCATCAGGGCGAAGTTCCTCAACCGGATCAAAGAGGCCTTCGACGACGACGCCGATCTGCCGAGCTTGATCGTCGCGCCCTACTTCCGGGACGCCATCGAGGCCGCCATCGACAGCTGGCGCCGCGTCGTCGTGACCGCCACCCAACTCGGCATCCCGATCCCCGGCTTCGCCTCCGCGCTGTCGTATTACGACGCGCTGCGCACCGAGCGGTTGCCCGCCGCGCTCACCCAGGGTCTGCGCGACTTCTTCGGTGCGCACACCTACGGCCGCATCGACACCGACCACGCCAAGCGGTTCCACACGCTGTGGAGCGGCGACCGCAGCGAGGTCGAGGCGTAACCACGCGAAAAGACGACACGAGGACTGCGTTGCAATGAGGTTTCTTGAAGGCCACCGACCTCCGTACGACCTGACCTACAACGACGTGTTCGTCGTGCCCGGTCGGTCGGACGTCACGTCGCGATTCGACGTCGACCTCTCGACGGTGGACGGCACCGGCACGACGATCCCCGTGGTCGTCGCCAACATGACCGCGGTCGCGGGACGGCGGATGGCCGAGACCATCGCGCGGCGCGGCGGCATCGTCGTGCTGCCACAGGACCTGCCGGTGTCCGTCGTCGAGGAGACCGTCCAGTTCGTCAAGAGCCGCGACCTCGTGGTGGATACGCCCGTCGTGCTGTCGCCCGACGATTCGGTGTCCGACGCCACGGCGCTGATCCACAAGCGTGCACACGGCGCCGCCGTCGTCGTGGCCGACGGCCGCCCCGTCGGCGTCGTCACCGAGGCCGCCTGTGCCGGGGTGGACCGCTTCTCCAGGGTGCGCGAAGTCGCGGTGTCCGATTTCGTCACCGCTCCGGTCGGCACCGATCCTCGCAAGGTGTTCGACCTCCTGGAGCACGACGCGATAGACGTGGCGGTCCTCAACGAAGCGGACGGCACGCTCGCCGGTGTGCTGACCCGCACCGGCGCGATCCGCGCGGGCATCTACACCCCGGCGGTCGACGCGAGCGGACGGCTTCGCATCGCGGCGGCCGTCGGCATCAACGGCGACGTGGCGGCCAAGGCGACCGCGCTCGCGAAGGCGGGCGCCGACGTGCTGGTGGTCGACACCGCGCACGGCCACCAGATCAAGATGCTCGAGGCCATCAGGGCGATCGCCGCGCTCGATCTCGGGCTGCCGCTGGCCGCGGGCAACGTCGTGTCGGCCGAGGGCACCCGCGACCTGATCGGCGCGGGCGCGTCGATCGTCAAGGTGGGTGTGGGCCCCGGCGCGATGTGCACCACCAGGATGATGACCGGCGTCGGGCGGCCGCAGTTCTCGGCGGTTGTCGAATGTGCTGCGGCGGCAAGAGAACTCGGTGGCCACGTATGGGCAGACGGCGGCGTGCGACACCCGCGCGACGTAGCGCTCGCGCTCGCCGCCGGCGCGGCCAACGTGATGATCGGGTCGTGGTTCGCGGGCACTTACGAGTCACCGGGCGACCTGATGTACGACCGCGACAACCAGCTGTATAAGGAGAGCTACGGCATGGCGTCCAAGCGGGCGGTCGCGGCGAGAACCGCGGGCGACAGCGCCTTCGACCGCGCCCGCAAGGCGCTGTTCGAGGAGGGCATCTCGACGTCGCGGATGGGTCTGGATCCCGCGCGCGGTGGTGTCGAGGACCTGCTGGACCACATCACGTCGGGGGTGCGCAGCACGTGCACGTACGTCGGCGCCGCAACGCTGCCCGAACTGCACGAGAAGGTCGTGCTCGGCGTGCAGTCGGCGGCCGGCTTCGCGGAGGGTCACCCGCTGCCGACGGGTTGGTGACGGCGGATCGTGCCCGCCGCCTCGGCTAGCATGTAGCCCATTCCTGCTCCGATCGAAAGGGACCACGTGCCGCAGGCACCTGCCGAGGCCTCCGATGTCGAGGGAGGCGCCGGTACCGAGCGGCTCTCCCCGGAATCGGTGGACGCCGAGCCGTCCAGTAGGAGGCCGGGCCCAGTGCCCGGCGCCCCGAAGGCGGGTCGGTCGTGGATCTGACCTTCACCCTTCTCAGCCTTCTCGCGATCGTTCTGCTGACGGCGGGCACCGCGGTGTTCGTCGCCGCCGAGTTCTCGCTGACGGCGCTGGAGCGCAGCACCGTCGAAGCCAACGCCAAGTCCGGTGGGTGGCGCGACCGCGTCGTCCAGAAGGCGCACAAGTCGCTGTCGTTCCAGCTGTCCGGCGCCCAGCTGGGCATCTCGATCACCACACTGGCCACCGGCTATCTGGCCGAGCCCGTGGTCGCCCGCCTACTCCGGTCACCGCTGGCCGCGGTCGGTCTGCCCGAGCGGATGGTCGACGGCGTCGCCCTGGCGCTGTCGCTGCTGATCGCGACCTCGCTGTCGATGGTCTTCGGTGAGCTCGTCCCCAAGAACCTCGCGGTCGCCAAACCCGTCGAGACGGCGCGGTGGGCCGCCCCGCCGCAGTGGTGGTTCTCCTGGCTGCTGACGCACGCGATCAGGGTCACCAACGGCACCGCCAACTGGATCCTGCGCAGGCTCGGCATCGAGCCGGCCGAGGAACTGCGTTCTGCTCGTTCGCCGCAGGAACTGGTGTCGCTGGTCCGCACGTCCAAGCGCAGCGGCTCGCTCGACGCGGACACCGCGGATCTCGTCGACCGGTCGCTTCAGTTCGGCGAGCGGACCGCGGAGGAGCTCATGACCCCGCGCCCGAAGATCGAAGCCCTTGCGACCGACGACACGGTGGCCGACCTGCTGGTCAAGGCCATGGAGACCGGGTACTCGCGCTTCCCGATCATCGACGGCGACCTCGACGAGACGGTCGGCATCGTGCACGTCAAGCAGGTGTTCACCGTCCCCGTCGACGAGCGGTCGCGGACCCGGCTGACGGCGATCGCGCTGCCGGTGGCCACCGTCCCGTCCACGCTGGACGGCGACGCCGTCATGGCGCAGATCCGGGCCAACGGGCTGCAGACCGCGTTGGTGGTCGACGAATACGGCGGCACCGCGGGCATGGTGACGGTCGAGGACCTGATCGAGGAGATCGTCGGCGACGTCCGCGACGAGCACGACGACGCCACCCCGGACGTGGTCGAGATCCGCAACGGGTGGCGGGTCTCCGGGCTGCTCCGGATCGACGAGGTCGGCACCGAGACGCCGTTCCGGCCGTCGGATGACGGCGAGTACGAGACGATCGGCGGACTGGTGCTCCAGGAGCTCGGCCACATTCCCGAACCGGGTGACACCGTCGAGCTCACCGAGTTCGATCCGGACGGGCCGCTCGACGACCCGGTGCGCTGGCAGGCCACGGTGATCCAGATGGACGGCAGACGTATCGACCTGGTCGAGCTGACCCGGCTCGGTCGGCGCAGTGACCACGACGAGGAGGTCGACCGCTGATGGGTGCCGATCTCTTCGGTGTCGTGCTGACCGTGGTCCTGCTCGCACTCAACGCGTTCTTCGTCGGCTCGGAGTTCGCGCTGATCTCCGCCCGCCGCGATCGTCTGGAAGCGCTCGCCGAACAGGGTAAGAACAGCGCCGTCACCGTGATCAGGGCGGGCGAGCAACTCTCGCTGATGCTGGCGGGAGCCCAGCTCGGCATCACAATCTGCTCGATCCTGCTCGGTCGCGTCGGCGAGCCCGCAGTGGCACATCTGCTCGAGAAGCCGTTCGGGCTCCTGGGGATCCCCGACACGATCCTGCACACGGTGGCGTTCCTCATCGCGCTCGGAATCGTGGTCACCCTGCACGTGCTGCTCGGCGAGATGGTGCCGAAGAACATCGCGATCGCCGGCCCGGAAACCGCCGCGATGCTGCTGATCCCGCCCTACCTCGTCTACATCAAGATGGCCAGGCCGTTCATCGCGTTCTACAACTGGTGCGCCAACACCACGCTGCGCGCGTTCAACGTCGAACCGAAGGACGAACTGGACGTCACGGTCTCGACGGTCGAGTTGTCGGAGATGATCGCGGAGTCGCTGTCGGAGGGACTGCTCGACCCCGAGGAGCACACCCGGCTCACCAGGGCGCTGCTGATCCGCACCCGAGTCGTCGGCGACGTCGCGATTCCGCTCTCGGAGGTGCGCGCGGTGCCGGTCGCCGGGCCCGGACAGGGGCCTCGGGTCGACAGCATCGAACGGGCGCTGTCCGACACCGGCTACTCGCGGTTCCCGGTGGCCGACGAGGCCGGGGCGTTCATCGGCTACCTGCACATCAAGGACGTGCTGGCGCTCATCAACGATCCCACCGCCGTCGTCGACGCGGCGACGGTCCGCCCGTTGCCCGCGGTGCCCGCGTCGATGCCGGTGCCCGACGCGCTGTCCGCACTGCGCCGGGACAACAGCCACCTCGCGCTCGTCACCTCGGACGGCGGTGTCGTCACCGCGGTGGTCGCGCTCGAGGATCTGGTGGAGGACCTGGTCGGCACCGTTCGCGATGGAACGAACCGTGTCTGAGCTGGCCGTGCGCGGTCGGGTGCTGTTCGAGGACGCCTGGCTGTCGCGCGAACGCGCTCACGTGGCGCGCGTCGAGGGCTTCCTGGCGCCGCAGCGGCAGCGGGCCCGACGTGGGCAAGCTCACCCCGTCTGGGATTTCCTGTTCACTTACTACAGCCTTCGGCCGCGGCAGTTACGGCGCTGGCACCCCGGTTTCGGCGTCGCCCTGGCGGGCCCGGCCGCCGATCGGTACGCCGACTTCACCGGATACCACCGACGCGCCGACGGCGTCGCGGTGTCCGACGACTACCTCAGGGCCCGCGTCGAGACCGTCGAGTTCGTTGCGACGCTACTGCGCGCCACCGCGAGCCGGCCCGCTCGAATGAACTGCTTCGGGCTGCACGAATGGGCGATGGTCTACCGTTCCGACGAGGTCCGCCACGGCTCGGTTCCACTGCGTCTCGGCGGGGCGGGCACGGACGCCGTGGTGGAGTCGATGCCGTTGCGCTGCAGCCACTTCGACGCGTTCCGGTTCTTCACCGATGCCGCCGCGGAGCGCAACGTCGAGCATCTGACGCGAGCCGGTCAGTCGGCCGCCGAGCAGCCGGGCTGCATCCACGCCGCGATGGATCTGTACAAGTGGGCGTACAAGCTCGGTCCACTCGTCGGATCGGAGTTGCTGGTCGACGCCCTGGCGCTGGCGTTCGACGCCCGCGAGGTCGACATGCGCGCGAGCCCCTACGACCTGACCGGATATGGTTTCCAGCCGATCGCCATCGAGACGCCGGCGGGCCGGTCCACCTACGTCCGCGCCCAGCAGGAGATCAGCGACCGGGCGGCGCCGCTGCGGGCCGCGCTGGCCGATGCGTGCGAGGTGCTCCTGTCGGCGGCGCACGGCGATTAGCTGCTGTTACCCACGGGTAAGCTGGTTCGACGCTTCAGGAGGCAAGAGATGACCGATCGCGTGACCGTGGGCAATCTGCGGGTCGCCAAGGTGCTGTACGACTTCGTCACGAACGAGGCGCTGCCCGGCACCGGGCTCGACCCCGACAGCTTCTGGGCCGGTGTCGACAAGGTCGTCGCCGACCTGACGCCACAGAATCAGGAACTGCTGGCGCGCCGCGACGACCTGCAGGCGCAACTCGACAGGTGGCATCGCGCCCGGGTCATCGGGCCGTTCGAGATGGACGAGTACAAGGCGTTCCTGACCGAGATCGGCTACCTGCTGCCCGAGCCCGCGGACTTCACCGTGACGACGTCGGGTGTCGACGCCGAGATCACGTCCACCGCGGGACCGCAGTTGGTGGTGCCGATCCTCAACGCGCGCTTCGCCCTCAACGCCGCCAACGCGCGGTGGGGTTCGCTGTACGACGCGCTGTACGGCACCGATGTGATCTCCGAGGCCGACGGCGCCGAGAAGGGCTCCAGCTACAACCGCGTGCGCGGCGACAAGGTCATCGCCTACGCGCGGGCGTTCCTCGACGAAGCGGTGCCGCTGAAGTCCGGCTCGTGGGCCGACGTCACCGGGCTGAGCGTCGACGACGGCACGCTGGTCGTGGCGACCGACGGTGGCACCACCGCACCGGCGGACGCGAGCGCGTTCGTCGGGTACCTCGGCGAACCGGCCGCGCCGACGTCCGTGCTGTTCGCGCACCACGGCCTGCACGTCGAGGTGCTCATCGACGCGGACTCCCCCGTCGGGTCGACGGACAAGGCGGGCATCAAGGACGTCGTCCTGGAGTCCGCGATCACGACGATCATGGACTTCGAGGACTCCGTGGCGGCCGTCGACGCCGACGACAAGGTGCTGGGCTACCGCAACTGGCTGGGCCTCAACCGCGGCGATCTGTCCGAAGAGGTCAGCAAGGGAGACAAGTCGTTCACCCGCGTGCTCAACCCCGACCGGACGTACACCGCGGCCGACGGGGAGTCCGAGCTGAGCCTGCCGGGCCGCAGCTTGCTGTTCGTCCGCAACGTCGGGCACCTGATGACCAACGACGCGATCGTGGACGCCGATGGCAACGAGGTCCCGGAGGGCATCCAGGACGCGCTGTTCACCGGCCTCATCGCGACGCACGGGCTGAGGGAATCGCACGAGAACGGTCCGTACGCCAACAGCCGGACGGGTTCCGTCTACATCGTGAAGCCGAAGATGCACGGCCCCGACGAAGTCGCGTTCACGTGCGAGTTGTTCAGCCGCGTCGAGGACGTGCTCGGCCTGCCGCAGGCCACGCTGAAGGTCGGCATCATGGACGAGGAACGGCGTACGACGCTCAACCTGAAGGCGTGCATCAAGGCGGCGGCCGATCGGGTGGTGTTCATCAACACCGGCTTCCTGGACCGCACCGGCGACGAGATCCACACCTCGATGGAGGCCGGTCCGATGATCCGCAAGGGTGCGATGAAGTCGCAGCCGTGGATCAAGGCCTACGAGGACGCCAACGTCGACACCGGCCTGGCGACCGGGCTGTCGGGCCGCGCGCAGATCGGCAAGGGCATGTGGGCCATGACCGACCTGATGGCCGACATGGTCGAGCAGAAGATCGGTCAGCCCAAGGCGGGCGCCACCACCGCGTGGGTGCCGTCGCCCACCGCCGCCACGCTGCACGCCATGCACTACCACCAGGTCGACGTGGCCGAGGTGCAGAAGGAACTCGCGGGCGAGAAGCGCACGACGCTCGAGGAACTGCTCACCATCCCGCTGGCCAAGGAACTCGCCTGGGCGCCCGAGGAGATCCGCGAGGAGGTCGACAACAACTGCCAGTCGATCCTCGGATACGTGGTGCGCTGGGTCGACGCGGGGGTCGGCTGCTCGAAGGTGCCCGACATCCACAACGTGGCACTGATGGAGGACCGTGCGACGCTGCGGATCTCCAGCCAGCTGCTGGCCAACTGGCTGCGGCACGGCGTCATCACCGAGGGTGACGTGAAGGCCAGCCTGCGCAGGATGGCCGCCGTCGTCGACGAGCAGAACGCCAAGGATCCCGACTACCTGGCGATGGCTCCCGACCCCGAGGACAGCATCGCGTTCCAGGCCGCTCAGGAGTTGATTCTGTCCGGAGCCGAGCAGCCCAACGGCTACACCGAGCCGATCCTGCATCGCCGGCGCCGTGAGTTCAAGGCTCGCCATCTCGCCCGCGACTAGACTGCGGCTCGGGGCCAGGAGACGAGACCAGAGGGTGGCAAAGGGTAGGAATGGGTAGGCACAGCGTCCCCGACCCCGAAGAATCGTCGGACGACCAGTCCTATGATGCTGGGGCGCAACGGTATTCGGTCGATCCGCCGCCGTATGGCGGCGCGCCTCGGTACGACGGCGGGTACGACGAGCCGGGGTACGACCGGCCGGGGTACAGCGCCGACGATGAGGATGCCGAGTACGCCGACGCCGACTACCCGGCCGACGACCGGTACGCCGACGACGACTTCGCAGACGACTACTGGGCGAGCGACACCGACGACGACGAGCCCGAAGCGGCCACCAACGTCATCCCGACGACGCCGCGGCCACCGTCGCGACCGCCCGCGTCGCGCGCGCAGCACGGCGGCGAGTGGGAAGGCGGCGAGTGGACCGGTAGCCACCGCGCCATCCAGGCCGGCAGACGCGGGATCAGCAAGGGCGTGATCGCCGCGCTCGTCACCGTCGTCGTGGTCGTCGGGGTGTTCATCCTCTGGCGCTTCATCGGCGATTCGCTGTCCAGCCGCTCCCAGATCGCCGCGGCGCGTTGCGTCGCGGGCGAGGTCACCGTCGCGGTGGTCGCCGATCCGTCGATCGCCGAGAACATCAGCGGGCTCGCGGACGAATACAACAGCAGCGCGGCGCCCGTCGGCGACAAGTGCGTAAAAATCACCGTGACAGGCTCCAACGCCACTCCGGTCATCGACGGGTTGTCCGGTCAATGGCCCGGTGATCTCGGCGAGAAGCCCGCGCTGTGGATTCCCGGCAGCTCGATTTCGGCGGCTCGGCTCGAGGCCGTCGCGGGCCAGGAGGCCACCAGTGCGTCGCGCTCACTGGTCACCTCGCCCGTTCTCCTAGCCGTCAGGCCGGAGTTGAAGACCGCGCTGGCGCAGCAGAACTGGGGCACGCTGCCGGCACTGCAGAGCAATCCGACCGCGCTGGACGGGCTGCGCCTGCCCGGCTGGGGTCCGCTGCGCCTGGCTCTGCCGCTCAGCGACAACGGCGACGCCACCTTCGTCGCCGCGGAAGCCGTCGCGACCGACAGCGCCCCTGCCGGTGCGCCCGCGACCGCGGGGGCGGGTGCCATCTCGACGCTCGTGGCGGGTCAACCGGAGCTGGCCGACGACACTCTCACGACCGCACTGGACGCGCTGCTGGGCGGCGGCACCCTCGCGGCGTCGCCGGTGCACGCGGTGGCCACCACCGAGCAGCAGGTCTTTCAGCGGGCCGCGTCGACACCGGATGCGAAGGACAAGATCGCGGCGTGGCTGCCGCCGGGCCCGGTCGGGCTCGCCGACTACCCCGCCGTACAGCTGGCCGGCGACTGGCTGACCAAGGAACAGAGCACGGCGGCAAGCGAATTCGATCGTTACCTGCGCAAGCCCGAGGCGCTCACCAAGTTGGTGGAGGCCGGCTTCCGCGCGGACGTCGACGGCGCGAACCCGCCGTCGAGCGACGTCATCGAATTCGGTTCGCTCGCCGATCCGCTGACGGTGGGCGACGACGGCACACGGGTGACGCTGGCGAATGCGGTGACCTCGCCCATGCAGAGCCAGACGGTGACGATCATGCTCGACCAGTCGATGAACACCAGCGAAGCGGGCAAGTCGCGCGTGGCCAACGTCACCGCAGCGCTCACCGATCGACTCCGGGAGATTCCCCCGTCGGCGTCGATCGGACTTTGGACGTTCGACGGGGTGGCCGGACGCTCCGAAGTGGCCACCGGGCCGCTCAGCGATCAGGTCGACGGCCAGCCGCGCTCACAGGTGCTCACCGAGAACCTGACCGGCCAGGTGGCGTCCGACGGCGGCCGGGTGTCGTTCACGACGCTGCGTGCCCTCTACACCGAGGCCGTCGCGAACTTCCGTGACGGCCAGGAGAACTCGGTGCTGGTGATCACCGCGGGGCCGCACACCGACCAGAGTCTGGACGGACCGGGACTGGAGGCCTTCATCAAGCAGACCTTCACCCCCGGCAAGCCCGTTGCGGTCAACGTCATCGACTTCGGCGCGGACGCCGACCGCTCGACGTGGGAGGCCGTCGCGCAGTCGACGGGCGGTAGCTACCAGAACGTGCCGAGCTCGGCGGGACCCGAACTCGGCGCCGCGATTGCGACGACGCTCAGCTAGCCACCGCAGGCCTGCGCGTAGCCTGTGAGAGTTGACCGAAACTCTTCTGCCCCTGCGGTTTCAGTAGTCACAGCTCGCGGTGGCCGCCCTACTGTCGGCCGACGTCGACGCTGACACCCCTGCCGAGATCGCAGTCGCGCTCATCGACATCGAGACCGCATCCCGGCGGGTGCCGATGGTCGGTTACACGATCCTGGCCCGCCTGCAACGCGAAGCCGTCCCGACCGATCACGGGGTGACCTCCTGGTGGAAGCTGCTCACGCTGAACTGCCGGATCAGCAAGGCGAGGCCAACAAACGCCTTACCCGCACCCAGCATCTGGCCCCGCACACAACGCTGCAGGGCGAGGTGTTGCCGTCGGAATGGGAGCACACCGCCGCCGCCCACCGCGACGGTCTGATCGGCACGAACACGTCGAGGTGATCCGTAAGTTCTTCACCGCCCTGCCCGCACAGGTGGACTCGATCACCAAGGCTCAAGGCGAGAAGTCGTTGGCCGAGGCCGCCACCCAACTGGATAGCCGCGGATTGACCGTCGTCGCGATGCAGCTGCTGGCCCTGCGGCACCCCGACGGCGACGAATCCGCCGACGCAGCCGCCAAGAAAGCCGGCCTCACCCTCGGACCGCAACAACCCGACGGCCTGAGCTACCTGCGCGGGTGGGCCGACCCACCCCCGCCGCAGGCCGGACCCGTGCTGGACGGACAGTGGCGCACCAAATCCCAGTACGCCCACGACGCCTTCGAAACCGCCCTGGACCTGCTGCTGCGCTGCAACACCCTCGGCACCCTCAACGGCCTACCGACGACGGTCGTGGTGACCACCACGCTGCAGGAACTACAGGCCGGAGCGGGGTACGCCGTGACCGGCGGCGGGTCGCGACTGCCGATGCGGGATCTGATCGCGATGGCCGCCGACGCCCACCATTACCTCGCCGTGTTCGACGGGCACACCGGTCAAGCCCTGCACCTCGGCCGCTCCCAACGCTGCGCCACCGGGGCCCAGAAGCTGATGCTGTTCGCCCGCGAACGCGGCTGCACCTGCCCCGGCTGCACCGTCGACTGGTACCGCACCCAGGCCCACCACGCAGTCCTGGACTGGAAACGCGACGGCCAGACCAACATCGACGACCTGACTCTGGCGTGCGGCGCCGGTAATCAGATGATCGAGAACACCGGTTGGACCACCCGCCGCCGCCCCGACGGACGATTCGAATGGGTCGACCCCGGCACCGGCAGAGCTCACCTCAACGACCTGCACCACCCCGAACGCCTCCTCACACCGAAGGACGACGATCCCTTCTAGCGCACCGAATACGGGATGCGACGGGGCGCGGCGCGGGCCGTGGCTTGAGTTCGATTCGCCGCTAGCGGGCTGGAGGTCCTGCGCGGATCAGTCGGCGCCGTTTCTGGCCGATCGGAACTGACGGAAGATGCTTCGCGTTTCGGAACGCCACCGGCGCAGCCATCGGGAGCAACTTCGATCTGAGTCGACCGTCGTGCGCGAGCGTGCGCCCGACGAGATCTCCGGCGTCGGAATCTCGTCAGGCGCACACTCGGCGCATCAGGCGAAGGCCTCCACCGGGGGGCACGAGCACACCAGGTTGCGGTCGCCGTACGCCTGATCGATGCGCCGCACCGGGGGCCACACCTTCGGGCGGAAGCCCTTGCCGAGCGGGTAGGCGGCCTGCTCGCGGGTGTACGGGTGCGTCCACTCGTCGACCAGCAGGCTCTCCGCGGTGTGCGGGGCGCCGCGCAACGGGTTGTCGTCAACCGGCCAGGCCCCCGAACCCACCTTGTCGATCTCGCGGCGGATGGCGATCATCGCGTCGCAGAACGCGTCGACTTCGGCCAGGCTCTCGCTCTCGGTGGGCTCGACCATGAGCGTGCCCGCGACGGGGAAGCTCATCGTCGGCGCGTGGAAACCGTAGTCCGCCAAGCGCTTCGCCACATCGTCGACCGTGACGCCGGTGTCCTTGGTGATGCCGCGCAGATCGAGGATGCACTCGTGCGCGACCATGCCGTTCTCGCCGGTGTAAAGCACGGGGTAGTACTCGTCGAGGCGGCGGGCGATGTAGTTCGCCGACGCCATCGCCGTCAGCGTCGCCGCGCGCAGGCCCGGTGCGCCCATCATCCTGATGTACGCCCACGTGATCGGCAGAATCGACGCCGAACCGTACGGCGCGGCCGAGACCGTGTAGTCGTCGCCGAGTTCGTCGGCCAACGGGTGACCGGGCAGGAAGGGCGCGAGGTGCTCCCGCACGGCCACCGGTCCGACGCCCGGTCCACCGCCACCGTGTGGGATGCAGAACGTCTTGTGCAGGTTGAGGTGGCTCACGTCGCCGCCGAAGCGGCCGGGCCGGGCCAGCCCCACGAGGGCGTTGAGGTTCGCGCCGTCGACGTAGACCTGGCCTCCGACGTCGTGCACCGCGGCGCAGATGTCGGCGACGTCGTGCTCGTAGACGCCGTGCGTCGACGGGTACGTGATCATCAGCGCCGCAACGCTGTCCGCGTGCTCGGCGACCTTCGACCGCAGATCGTCGAGGTCAACGTCACCGTTGTCGCGACAGGCGACGACCACCACCTTCATGCCGGCCAGCGCCGCCGACGCCGCGTTGGTGCCGTGCGCGCTGGAGGGGATCAGGCAGATGTTGCGCTGCACCTCGCCGCGGCTGAGGTGGTACGCCTGGATCGCGAGCAGGCCCGCGTACTCCCCCTGCGAGCCCGCGTTGGGTTGCAGCGACACGGAGTCGTACCCGGTGACTCCGGTGAGCCACCGCTCCAGATCGGCGATGAGCGTGCGCAGTCCGGGGGTGTCCGACGCCGGAGCGAACGGATGCTGCTTGCCGAACTCCGGCCAGGTGATGGACTCCATCTCCGCGGCCGCGTTGAGTTTCATCGTGCACGAGCCCAGCGGGATCATGCTGCGGTCCAGCGCGATGTCCTTATCGGCCAGCGAGCGCAGGTACCGCATCATCTCGGTCTCGGTGCGATACCGCGTGAAAGCCGGATGGGTGAGGAACGGCGTTGTGCGCGTTGCGATCTCGGGTCCGGCCCAGTGATGGCCGCCGCGCTGCGCACCGAACGCCGCCAGCACGTCCTCGACGTGGTGCGCCGACGTCGCCTCGTCGCACGACACCGACACGTGATCGGCGTCCACCAGCCACACGTTGATTCCGCGTGCCTTGGCCGCCGCCTGGACATCCGCGGCGCGACCCGGCACCCGCGCGAGCACGGTGTCGAAGAACGCGTCGTGAACGACCTCGACACCCGCCTCCTTCAGACCCATCGCGACGGCGAGAGCGTGTCCGTGGACGCGGTGCGCGATCGCGGTGAGGCCGTCGGCGCCGTGGTAACTGGCGTACATCGCGGCCATGACGGCCAGGAGCACCTGCGCCGTGCAGATGTTGCTGGTCGCCTTATCGCGGCGGATGTGCTGCTCGCGCGTCTGCAGAGCGAGTCGGTAGGCGACGGAGCCGTCGGCGTCCACCGACACCCCGACCAGCCGGCCGGGCAGCTGCCTGGCGTACTTGGTGCCGACGGCGAGGTAGCCGGCGTGCGGACCGCCGAAGCCCATGGGCACACCGAACCGCTGGGTGGTGCCGAACGCGACGTCCGCGCCCAGCTCGCCGGGCGCGGCGACCAGGGTCATCGCCAGTAGGTCGGCTCCGACGGCGACGAGCGCGCCGCAGTCGTGTGCCTGTTCGACGAGCTTCGACCAGTCGGTGACGACGCCGCTGGCGCCCGGCAGCTGCACGATGACGCCGAAGAACTCTCCGTCGGGCAGGCCGTTGCGCAGGTCGGCGGTGACGACGTCGATGCCGAGCGGCTTGGCTCGCGTCTCGATGATCGCCGCGGTCTGGCGGTACACGTCGACGTCCACGGCCAGCCGGTTGCCCGAGCCCTTGGCGGCGCGGTGCATCAGCGTCATGGCCTCGGCGGCCGCGGTGCCCTCGTCGAGCATCGACGCGTTCGCGATGTCGAGACCGGTCAGGTCCTCGACCATGGTCTGGAAGTTGAGCAGCGCCTCGAGCCTGCCCTGGCTGATCTCCGGCTGGTACGGCGTGTACGCCGTGTACCAGGCGGGGTTCTCCAGGATGTTGCGCTTCAGCACCGGCGGCGTCAGCGTGTCGAAGTACCCCTGCCCGATCATCGACACGGCGATGGTGTTGCTGTCGGCCATCGCGCGCAGTTCGGCGAGCGCGTGCTCCTCGGTCGCAGGCGGCGGCAGCTGTTCCAGCCCCGGAGCGACCCCGTCGATCGTGACGGTGTCGAGAATCCCCGCGGGCAGCGCCTTCTCGGCGAGCTCGTCGAGGGAGCCGACGCCGACGACCTCGAGCATCGTGGCCACTTCGGCGCCGTCGGGGCCGATGTGCCGATCGGCGAACCGGAACTGGTGGTGATCGTGACTGGAACCGGACACGTGGGGGACCTTCCTGGACGGAACCGCTGGCGGTCCTCCCCCTCTGTCGTCAGCCCGTTACCGGGTGCCTGAGAGATTCGGCTACCGCGGCGAACCGCGGCGGGCCTTTCCCCATGGGCGGGTGAGTCTGCACTCACCGCTTTCCAGAGGCATCGTTGGCCCGTGCGGTCCTGGGGCCTGAGAGGTTGACGGAGAGGTGTTGCTCCTTCGGCGTCCGTGGCTGGCGGCCACGGAACTCTCCCGCACGGGAGGCGATGCTTTGCCGATTCTACGCAGCGTCTTGCGAGCTCGCCGCTCAGGGCGCTGGAGTGTCAGCCGATCTTGCGGTCGCGGTGCTTGCGCCGCGAGGCGAGTTCGTCCTCGGGCGCGGTGATCGACTCGCCGCCGTCGGCCCGCTCGCCGGGGAAGTCCGCGATGGCGCCGGTCAGTTCCCGCATGGCACCCGAGACGGCGATGCCGAACACGCCCTGGCCACCCTGCAGGAGGTCGACGACCTCTTCGGCGGACGTGCACTCGTAGACGGTGGTGCCGTCGGAGAACAGCGTGATGTTGGCGAGGTCCTGAACGCCTCGCTGGCGCAGGTGGTCGACGGCGACGCGGATGTTGTGCAGCGAGATGCCGGTGTCCAGCAGCCGCTTGACGATCTTGAGGACCAGGATGTCCTTGAACGAGTACAGGCGCTGGCTGCCCGAGCCGGCGGCACCGCGAATCGACGGCACCACGAGCGAGGTTCGTGCCCAGTAGTCCAGCTGGCGGTAGGTGATGCCCGCGATCTGGCAGGCGCTCGGACCGCGGTAACCGACGAGTTCGTCGGGTACCGAGTCGTCGGGGAACAGACGACCCTGCACGGGTTCGCTGGGCGCCGGGGCTGGGGTCGGAGCGGGAGCGTCTGCTGGAGCCTCATCAGACAGATCCAACTGCTCTTGACGTGGAGTGTCGTCCACCGTCCATCCTCTCGCCGAATCGAGCGCATTTGCCCGACGTCGAATGGGTTGAGCATACGCTTCGCGCTCAGCCCTCACTGGTCCGTCGTCATCAAAGTATGGCTGCCCCGATCGTGGATCGGCGAAACGCGCGCCGCGTGTCGACCACCATGGGTCAGTTGAGACGCATCCGTGATCAACGGACGGGCGACCCGTCCGCCGTCAGGTCGCCTTGAAATCGTCCGGCGAGACGCTGTCGAGGAACTCCTTGAACTTCTCGACCTCGTCTTCGCGGACGGCGCCCGTGGCCTCCTCGTCGTTCTCGTCGGGGATCAGCAGACCCGCCTCCGCGAGCACCGCCTCCTCGACGTAGATCGGGACCCCGACGCGCAGGGCGATCGCCACCGAGTCCGACGGTCGGGCCGACACGGTGATGTCCCGGTCGAACACCAGGTCCGCGTAGAACGTGCCCTCGCGAAGGTCGACGATGCGAACCTCCTTGAGCGAATGGCCAAGGGCGGCAATCAGATCTCTGATGAGGTCGTGGGTGAGCGGCCGCGTCGTCTCGACGCCCTGCTGCTCGAGAGCGATCGCGTTGGCCTCCGGCTGACCGATCCAGATCGGCAGGTAGCGGTCACCCTCGGACTCCCGGAGCAGCAGTACCGGCTGATTCTGAGGCTGCTCGATGCGAATCCCGACCACCCGAACTTCGCCCATCTGCGCCTGCCCTCCAGCACCGTCCACCCCGCTATGGGGCCTGCCGCGAGTCTAGGTTGTGTCCGAGAAAGATTCGAGGCGTGCTGTCCGGAATGTTGTCGGTGGCGTCTGGGACCGTGGTCGGTAATGGCGCGGCACACTACGTTCCGATTCTGTCTCGATCCGACGGTTGAGCAGCGCGACGTGCTGGCCCGTCATGCCGGAGCATCGCGATTCGCGTTCAACCAGTGCCTGCGCATGGTGAAGATCGCGCTCAACGAGCGTCGGATTGACCCGGACACTCGGGTGCCGTGGTCGGGGTTCGATCTGATCAACGTGTTCAACACGTGGAAGACCACCGAGGACGCCGGTCGGTTGTTCACTGTCGATGCGGCCGGCGCGGTCGAGGTAGCGGTGACCGGGCTTTCCTGGCGGCGTGACGTGTGTCAGCAAGTGTTTGAGGAGGCCGCTGTTGACCTCGGCGCAGGGTTGAAGGCGTGGTCGGAATCCCGCTCCTCTAAGCGGAAAGGCCGACGGATCGGTTTTCCCCGGTTCAAGAAGAAGACCGGCACCGTCCCGTCGTTCCGGCTGCGCAACAAGCACTCCAAGGGCCGACCGCCGACAATCCGGGTCGGCGACGGTGACAGGTACCGCTCGGTCACGCTGCCCGGCATCGGGCAGGTCGCGGTGCACGACGACACCCGCCGTCTGCGTCGCATGGTCGCCAAGGGCCGCGCCAGAGTCCTGTTTGCCACGATCAGTTACCGCGGTGGGCGGTGGTGGTGTGCGGTAACTGTCGAGGCAGCCGACCTGCACTCAGCCCGACAGCATCCGTCCCGTCCCGACGACCCCGGAGGATGGGTAGGGGTGGATCGCGGTCTGTCAGCGTTCCTTGTGGCGGCCACGGTCGACGGCGCCGAAGTCGCCCGCGTCACTAACGCACCCCGAGCCGTGTACGCCGGGCTCGCTCGACAGCGGCGGTTGGCGAACGCCATGTCGCGTAGACGGAAAGGATCACGGAATCGCAAGGAGGCGGCCGCCCGGTTGGGCCGCCACCATCGCCACGTCGCCGCCATCCGGCAAGACTTCCTGCACCGGATCTCGAATGAGTTGGTCAAGACCCACGACCGGCTGGTCATCGAGGATCTGAACGTAATGGGCATGCTGACCAACCACCGGTTGGCGCGGGCGATCTCCGATGCCGGCTGGTCGGAGTTCGCCCGGATGCTGAAGTACAAACAGGCGTGGCGCGGCGGACAGGTGATCGACGCCGACCGCTGGTACCCCTCGACACGACTGTGCCCCGAGTGCGGCACCGTGAACCGCGCGATGACGTTGGCGGACCGAGTGTTCACCTGCCCGTGCGGGCACGCCGCCGACAGGGACACCAATGCAGCGGTGAACCTAGCCCGGTGGGGCCGCACCAACCATGAGATCCTTCATCGATCCCCGGACCCCCGAGCAGGAGGCCGGGCCACCAATGCCCGCCGACGAGACGGCACTGACCAGCACCCCCGTGTTGGTGAAACCAGCTCGGATGACGCGGGAACCGATGTTCCGACCGCACCCGCAGCCTGAACCACCGGACGCCCGAGAAGGGCGGTGCCCAAAGACTCAACCGAGTTCGTCGGACACGCTTCAGTCCTCACCTGTCCAGTACGTCGCGCACAGCGGACTTGATCAGCGACGTGTGCAACGTGATCGCCAACGCCGCGACTTCACGCGCCAGGTCGTCGGCACGGTCACGCGCACCGGCCTTGTCCGCCTTGACGACCGGACCCGCGATCTGCGCGATGAGGTCGGACTGCCGGTCGGCGGCCGACCGGAACGCCCGCAGGTGCCGCGGCTCGACGCCGTACTCCTCGAGTGCTTGCGCGCACTGCGCCGTCACCACCGAGTGCTCGTCGAAGAACCCCGCGGGCCCCGGCTTGATGATGCCCGCCTTCACCAGGGCGGTCAGCAGGTCGTTGCTGACACCCGAACGGGCCAGCAGGTCCTCCCGGCTCAGCCGCACCTGCGCGGGCGCGAGCGCGGCGGTGTCGCGCGCCCCGGACGCGTCGTCCGACCGATCGACCGGAACGAGCCGGGGCACGGCGTACGCCGAGCTCGATTCCGGCAGTTCGCCGTCGGGGTGCGCGTCCAGTTGCGCCTTGATGACCTTCAGCGGCAGGTACTGGTCCCGCTGCGCGGTCAACACGAAGCGCAGTCGAGCGCAGTCGTATGCGGTGAACCGGCGGTACCCCGATGCCGTGCGCTCGGGCGTCACGAGCCCTTCGGCCTCCAAGAAGCGGATCTTGGAGATCGTGACGTCCGGGAAGTCGGGTCGGAGCATTTCCAGCACCGCTCCGATGGACATCCCGGCGAGCGCAGGGGTGTCGGGGGCGGTCATCGCCTACCCCGGCGACCCGTCATCGGATTTCGGGCCGGTGAGGAACACCAGCCGGAACTTGCCGATCTGAACCTCGTCACCGTTGGCGAGCACCGCGGAGTCCACGGGCTCGCGGTTCACGTAGGTGCCGTTGAGGCTGCCGACGTCGACGACCTGGAACTCCGCCGCCTCGAGCCGGAACTCCGCGTGCCGACGGCTCACGGTCACGTCGTCGAGGAAGATGTCGCTGTCGGGATGTCGGCCCGCCGAGGTCCGCGGCTGGTCGAGCAGGAAGCGCGACCCGGCGTTCGGGCCCCGCTTCACGACCAGTAGCGCCGACCCGGCCGGCAGGCCCTCGACTCCCGATACCGCTTGCTCGGACCCCGCCGCGGGCGGCGCGTCGAGTTCGTTGAGGAAGTCGGAGCGGAAGACCGAGGTGGTTTCCACCGTGACGTCCTCATCTGCTCCCGAAGTGGTGTTATCCGTCACCCGCTGCTCCTCACTGGCTGCTGTGGCGATGTGTGTTGGCCGATCCGGCGACGCGGTCGCGACCGGCTTGCGTCTCCCCACGACCGTACCGCGACCCGTATCGCGGTGTGTCGAGCACCGCCGTAATTGTCATTCCGCCACGGTGCCACGGTAGCCGTCGGCGTCCAGCAGGTCCGCCAGGCCGTCCTCCACCGCCGCGGCGTCGACCTGGAGGTCGATCAGCCAGCCCGCGCCGTACGGATCGGAGTTGACCAGCTCCGGCGAATCCGTCAGATCTCCGTTGACCGCAACGACTTTCGCGGTGATCGGCGAGTACAGGTCGGACGTCGACTTCGTGGATTCGACGTTGCCGAACTCGCCGCCCGCGGTGACCTCGGTGCCCACCTCGGGCAGGTCGACGTACACCACATCGCCGAGCGCCGACTGCGCGTAGTCGGTGATGCCGACACGCACCGTGTCGTCGCCGGTCCGCCGTACCCATTCGTGGTCCTGGGTGTACTTCAGGTCGGCTGGGATCTCGCTCACGGAACTCCTCGGGGCTATCGCGCGGTCATTTGACTGGCTGAGCGTATTGGCGCGGTTTCGGTTGCCGCAAGGCGGTCACCTCGACGGTCTGGTCCTGGGCAACGGTCATGCTGCCGCCGACGCGTTCGACGCTGTCCATGGCACCGCCGGGGATGTTCATCGCCGCTGCCAGCGTCGCTGGATCCCCAATCGCCAGAATCGAATACGGCGGGCTCATCGTCGTTCCGTCGATCACCAGCGCGCCGGGGCCGCCGACCACCCAGGTGTCCACACCGACCCGCACGGCCTGCCCGCCGGAACTGATCTGCATGGCCTCGGCCCCCGCCGCCCGCAGTTCGTTGACGACGTCCAGCATGGTCTCGGCAGACACTCCAGCCGCGGTGTCGTCGATGGTCACGACGACACCCGGCCCGGTCGCGGCGACCGTGCCGATCAGGATCGACAGCGCCGCCAACCGCGAGCGGGCGTTCTCGATCGCCGCCTGATCGTCGCTGCCGGACGTCCGCAGGGCGTCCAGCGTGCGCTGCAGGTCGGCGATCTCGGTGTTCAGCGCGGCCTCGCGCTGCTGCAGCGAGTCCAGCAGGACGAGCAGGTCGGCGGGCCTGGCGGTTTCCAGCGAGTCGCCGGACTCCGTCTGGCGGACTTGTGTGACGATCGCCATGCCGAGCAGGACCAGCAGCACCACCGCGAGCGCACCGAACGCCAGTCGGGTACGGCCCCGGCGGGCGATCCCGGTGAGGTTTCGCGACGGCGCGTCGGGCGGTAGCTCGTGGCGGCCGTGGGGCTCCTGCTCGTTCACCGTCACGCTCCGAACAACCGGCGGCGCAGTGCCGCCGCGTTGCCGAAGATCCTGATCCCGAGCACCACGATGATCGCCGTCGAGAGCTGGGTTCCGACACCCAGTTGATCGCCCAGGTACACGATCAGCGCCGCGACGAGCACGTTGAACACGAACGAGACGACGAAGACCTTGGAGTCGAAGATGCGCTCGAGGTAGGCCCGCAGACCGCCGAAGACCGCGTCGAGTGCGGCCACGACCGCGATCGGCAGGTACGGCTGCACGAACTCCGGGACGCTGGGGTGGAACACCAGTCCCAGCACGATGCCGATGACGAGAGCGACGATTCCGATCACTGTGGTGGGCCCTTCGCGAAGATGACGTCCCGGACTGTGCTCGCGGGCAGCGTCAGTCCGTCGGATTCCGTGACGGTCACGCCGACCCCGTACGACGTCTCCAGCAGCCGCAGTCGAGCCAGCCCCGGACTGTGCTCGAACACGTCGTGCATGCCCTTGGGCGGCCCGACGGCGAGGATCTCGTACGGGCTGACGATCGGCTGATTGTCGACCAGCATGCCGCCGCCCGCCTGCCGGATGGTCACGTTGGGCCCGATGCGGACGCCGCCCACCGACACCGCCTCGGCGCCCGCGGCCCACAGGGAGTTGACCGCCAATTGGAGATCGCGGTCCAGGATGATCTGCCGGCTGCCCTCGACTCGCTGTTTGGACACGTCGCTGAGGTCGCGCGCGGTGTCGGGTTCGGTGACCACGACCGCGAGTCCAGGGCCCCTGACACCCGTCGCGCCCGCGGCGAACTCGGCGGTGTCCAGGCCGGCGAGCAACCCGCGACCCTCCGCGTCACCCTCGAGTCGGGTTCGGCGCTCGTCCTCGACCTCGGTGGCCAGCGCGTCGCGGCGTCCCGTCGCGTCTCTGGTCGACTGTTCGGCCGACCGGACGCCGTCGGCGAGCACGTGCTGGGTCTCCACAGCCGCCGGAGCGACCGACTGCGCCTGCGCGACCGCCGCGGCGAACACGGCGGCCACCACCAGGCCCGCGCACAGCTGCCAGGACCAGTCGGCCAGTCGGCCGCGCTGCGGCCGCGTTCGAGCAGCCGCGTAACCGGGATCGAGATGATCCGACAGCAGCGAACGCAGCAGCGACGGCACCGGAATCAGGGTCGGGGCGTCCGCCTCGTGGGCGTTGCGTCCGGCCTCCGAGCTGTACCCGCCCAGCGCGCGCTCGTCGTCACTCAACCGATCCCCCGGTCGCTTCGCTCCTGCCCGCCGGCCCGATCCCCCGGTCGCTTCGCTCCTGCCCGCCGCCCCGCGAAACCCGCGGCAACGCGAGCACCATGCGCACCTGGATCAGATACAGCACTCCCGACCACAGGTACATCGCCATCCCCCAGATGAGGAACGCCCACCCGATGGCCAGGATGACGCGGCTCCACAGCGCATCCCACTGGCCGAGCAGCACGAGGGGGAAGCCGGACATCAACGCGAACGTCGCGGCCTTGCCGATATAGGCCACCGGCAAGGCGGTGAAACCGCGACTGCGCAGCACCGGCAGCGTGGCCGCCAGCACGCCGTCTCTGACGAGCAGGATCACCACGAAGAACCACGGCACGACACCCGCCGCGGCGAGCGCGACGGGGACGACCACCATGTAGATGCGGTCGACGGCGGGATCGAGAAGCGCGCCCAGCTTCGAGGACTGATTCGCCACCAGCCGGGCGATCTTGCCGTCAGCCCAGTCGGAGAACCCGCTGAACATGAGAACACCGACGGCCCAACCGTATTCGTGCACGCCGAACAGCAGCCACAAGAACACCGGCACCAGGATCAGTCGCACCACACTGAGCACGTTGGGGATCGTCAGTACCCGATCCCCCGCGACTGCCGGACCCGCCTCCATGGGTTGAACCTAGCGGAAGACTCCCGGCAGGCTCAGCGCCGCCATCGTGTCGTCCGCCAGCGGGTTGTCGTGAATCATGTAGGTCCACGTCGACGTCGGCCGCGCGAGCTTCGACAGATCCAGCCCCGGCTCCTCCTCCAGCACGTTCGCGGTCTCGAACGTCTGCTGCGCGGCCTCGATCGCATCGGCGGCCAGCGAGGCGAACGCGTCGACCGCCATCCGGTGGAACTCGTCGAGCGGGTTCTGCCGACCCAGCGCGCGCAGGTGGATGCTCTCGCGGATGTCCGAGAGGTACGCCAGGTGATCGGCCCAGCCGCGGTCCAGGTGGTACAGCATGATCAGCCGGCAGATCCGTTCGAGGCCCTCCTCGCCGATCTCCTCGACGAGTTCGTCGTAGCGATCGGCCGACCGCTCCTTGAGCTCGTCGGAGGCCGTGGTCGTACGCAGCAGTTTGTCCCGGCGATCCGAGATGATCCCCCGCTGCTGGGCGATCAGCTGGTTGTAGCGCCAGGTGTTGGCGTGGACGTCGAGCAGCTTGCCCTCCGCGACGCGCTGCGCGTGCTCCAGCAGCTGGGCCGCCTTGTCGTTGGTGATCCGGCCGTCCTCGTCGGTCTGCATCGGCAGCTTCTGCGGCTCCAGGTGGGCGACGACGACGTCGTCCTCCCAGCTGGAGAAGAAGACCGACGAGCCCGGGTCGCCCTGGCGTCCGGCCCGGCCGCGCAGCTGGTTGTCCAGCCGCTCGGTGTGGTGCCTGCCGGTGCCGATGACGTGCAGGCCACCGAGTTCGGCGACCGCATCGTGGTCGGCCTCGTCCGAGCCACCCAGCCGGATGTCGGTGCCGCGGCCCGCCATCTGGGTGGACACCGTCACGGTGCCGAGCTTGCCCGCCTCGGCGATGACGGCGGCCTCCTCCTCGTCGTTCTTCGCGTTCAGCACGACGGCCGCGACGCCTGCCTTCACCAGGCGTTCGTGCAGTTCCTCGGATTCCGCGACGTCACGGGTGCCGACGAGCACCGGCTGGCCGGTCGCGTGGACCTCCGCGATGTGCTCGATCACGGCGTCGTTCTTGGCGGCGGCCGTGATGTAGACGCGGTCGGACTCGTCCTCGCGGATGTTCGGGGTGTTGGGCGGGATGGGCGAGACGCCGAGTTTGTAGAACTGGCGCAGCTGCTCACCGGCGGCCAGCGCGGTACCGGTCATGCCGCACACCCTCGGGTAGCGGTTGATGACGGCCTGCACGGTGATGGTGTCGAGCACCTCGCCCGTTTCGGTGGTCTCGATGCCCTCCTTGGCCTCGACCGCCGCCTGCAGCCCGTCGGGCCACCGCTGCAGTTGGGCGATCCGGCCGCGGGACGAGTTGATCAGATGCACGGCGTCGTCGCGCACGATGTAGTGCACGTCGCGCTGCAGCAGGACGTGCGCGTGCAGTGCCACGTTCACCTCGGTGAGCGTGCTGCCGACGTGCTCCTCGGAGTACAGGTCGATGCCGCCAAGGGACTTCTCGAGCCTGCGGGCGCCCGCCTCGGTCAGATGGACGTTGCGGCGGTCGGCGTCGGTGTCGTAGTACTTGGCGGCGTTCGAGCCGGTGGTCAGGTCGCCGACGAGCCGGATGATCTCCAGCCGCGGCGTCTCGCGGTGGGTGGTTCCCGCGAGCACCAGCGGCACCAGTGCCTCGTCGACGAGCACCGAGTCGGCCTCGTCGATCAGCGCCACGTCGGGTTCCGGGGCGACGAGGTCGTCGACGTCGGTGACCAGTTGGTCGCGCAGCACGTCGAACCCGATCTCGTTGACCGATGCGTACGTCACGTTGCACGCGTACGCCGCGCGCCGCTCGTCGGGCGTCGAGTCGGCGGTGATCCAGCCGACCGTCAGCCCCATCGCCTCGAGCAGCGGTGCCATCCACTCCGCGTCGCGGCGGGCCAGGTAGTCGTTGACCGAGATGACGTGGACGCTGCGACCCGCAAGCGCGTATCCGGCGGCCGCGATGGCGCCCGCCAGCGTCTTACCCTCACCGGTCGCCATCTCGACGACGTCGCCCGCCAACATGCGCAGCGCACCGAGCAGCTGAACGTCGAAGGGGCGCAACGAGGTTGCGCGCTCCGACGCCTCGCGAGCGATCGCGAGGAACTGCGGGATGTCGCTGGAGTCGGCCAGGTCCTCGAGCGCCAGCAGTTGAGCGGCCTTGAGGAGCTTGTCGTCGTCGAGTTCGGCGGCCTTGGCGTCGAAATCCGCCGAGGCGGTCACGTCCGACATCGAACGGGCCTGGTCGCGATCGGTGCTGGCGCCGAGCAGCCGCCAGAATCGGTTGCTCAGGCGGCCCTTGGTCTTTTTATCGGACTTGAGCGCGGTCTTCGCTTCGGGTGCGGTCTTTGGCACGTCTTCAAGGTACGCGGCCCCGCGCAGACGCCGGGACGACGTCGGGACGACATGAGCCTTCCAGGGGATCCTGCCTCCCCCATCAGCCGCGTGGCCTGCGGTAACTTTCGCCTCAGACATGGACACTGAGGGATTCAGCTCGTCGATCGACTGGGGTCGCGAGATCGTCGGTTCCACGCAGTGGGTGCTGACGGCCTTTCTTCTCGCGGCGGTCGGACTACTCGTCGTGCTCGCCGTGCTGGGCCGGTACACCGAGTGGGGCAGGCAGTTCCAGCGCATCACCGGCGCCTACTTCACCGGCCGCGGGAGCTGGCCGGTCTGGCTCATGCTGGCAACGCTGTTGCTGTCGGCCGTCATCGCGGTGCGCATCAGCGTCCTGCTCTCGTACTACGCCAACGACCTCTTCTCCGCGCTCCAGGTGGCCTTCGAGGGCAGCGGCCGGTCCGACGAGACGGTCATCGACAGCGGTATCGACGCGTTCTGGCTGTCGATGGTCATATTCGCCGTTCTCGCAACGCTTTCGGCGGTCCGCTTCCTTGCCGACCTGTACCTGACCCAGCGCTTCGTACTGCGGTGGCGGGTGTGGCTGACCGAACGGGTCGTCGACGACTGGCTCGACGGCCACGCCTACTTCCGCGGGCAGTTGGCGGCGCACCCGATCGACAACCCGGACCAGCGCATCCAGCAGGACGTCGACATCGTCACGGCGGTCACGGGCGAGCCGAACACGCCGGCCCACGGGTCGAGCGCGATGCTGGTCTTCGGCGCGGTCGAGGCGCTGCTGAGCGTGGTGTCCTTCGGCGCGATCCTCTGGACGCTGTCGGGCCCGCTGACCGTTCTCGACGTCACGCTGCCGCGGGCGCTGTTCTGGATCGTCATCTTCTACGTGCTCGCCGCGACGATCATCGCGTTCTGGATCGGCAGACCCCTGATCCGGCTGAGCTTCCTCAACGAGATGTTCAACGCCAGCTTCCGGTACGCGATGATCCGGTTGAAGGACTCGGCGAGTGCAGTCGGACTTTACGGCGGTGAGGACATCGAACGACATCAGTTGCGGGACAAGCTCTCCGAAGTCGTGTCGAACTACCGGCAGTGGCTGCGCCGGATGATGCTGTTCCTCGGCTGGAACCTCTCGGTTAGCCAGGCGATCAATCCGCTGCCGTACCTGGTGCAGGCGCAGCGACTCTTCGCGGGTCAGATCTCCTTCGGCGATCTGATGCAGTCCGCGACGGCGTTCCAGGCGATTCACGACGCGCTGTCGTTCTTCCGCAACGCCTACGACCAGTTCGCGAGCTATCGGGCCGCGCTGATTCGGCTCGACGGGTTGCGCGACACCATCCAGCGCGCCAAGGCCGTCGGCGGCCTGACTCCGGGGCACTCGCCCGACGACGCCGTCCGAGCGACCGCCGTCGACGTGCGCACCCCGGAGGGGCGCACGCTGGTCCGCTCACTCGACCTGCACCTGGCACCCGGCGAGAGCCTGGTGATCAGGGGACGGTCCGGGGTCGGCAAGACCGTCCTGCTGGAGAGCCTCGCCGGGCTGTGGCCGTATGCGACGGGCGATGTGCAACTGCCGGGTGACGGGCGCGGGTCGATGTTCCTGCCGCAGCTGCCCTACCTACCGCTCGGCGACCTGCGTGCCGCGGCGTCGTATCCCCGTCCCCACGGCGCCGTCGGCGACGAGGCGATCCAGCGCGCGCTGGTGACGGTGGCATTGGGCCACCTCGTGATTCGAATCAAGGAGGTGCGCGACTGGGCCAAGCTCCTGTCGATCGGCGAGCAGCAGCGACTGGCCTTCGCGCGGATCCTGCTGAGCAGGCCGAAGGCGGTGTTCCTCGACGAGTCGACGTCCGCGCTCGACGAGGGTCTCGAACTGATGCTGTACCAGGTCATCAAGGCGGAGTTGCCCGAATCGGTCCTCGTCAGCGTGAGTCACCGCGACACCGTCGAGCAGCACCACGACCACCAACTCGAACTGCTCGGCGACGGTGCCTGGCGCCTCGATCGGCTTACCGCGAACAGATGAGGGTCTGAAGCGCCGTACGCAGGGTGTCGGGGTACCTTGCCCGGATGGAGATGTTCACCCCGACGCTCGACTGGGGAAGTGAGCTGCTGCCGTCGCTCTGGTGGATCGCGTGGGTCTGGGCGGCCACCGCGGTCGTGACGATGGTGATCCTGGTCCTGATCGCGAACTTCACCGAGTGGGGCAAGCAGTTCTGGCGGATCACCGGCGCGTACTTCACCGGTCGCGACAGCGTCAAGGTCTGGGTGTGGCTGGGAGCGCTGCTGCTGTCGGTCATCATCGGGGTGCGGCTCACCGTGCTGCTGAGCTACTACGGCAACGACCTCATGACGAGCTTCCAGGTCATATCCGGCGGCCTGGTCAGCGGCGACGAGGCGGCGAAACGATCGGGCTACGAGGGCTTCTGGCTGTCGATGCGGGTCTTCGCGGTGCTCGCGACGATCTACGTCGTGCGGGTCATGCTCGACCTCTTCTTCATGCAGCGGTTCATGCTGGCCTGGCGCGCCTGGCTCACCGACCGGATGACCGGCGACTGGCTCGACGGCCGGGCCTACTACCGGAACCGCTTCATCGACGACACCATCGACAACCCGGACCAGCGCATCCAGGCCGACATCGACATCTTCACCGCCGGCGTCGGTCCGCTCCCGAACACGCCGAACAACACCACGGGTTCGACGCTGCTGTTCGGCGCCATCAACGCGATCGTGTCGATGGCGTCGTTCACCATGATCCTGTGGAACCTCTCGGGACCGCTGACCATCCCGCTGGTGAACGTCGAGTTGCCGAAGGCGATGTTCGTCATCCTGATCGTCTACGTGTTGATCGCCACGGCCGTCGCGTTCTGGCTCGGCCGGCCGATCATCGGGTTCAGCTTCCGCAACGAGAAGTTCAACGCCGTCTTCCGTTACGCACTGGTGCGACTGCGGGACGCCTCGGAGGCGGTGGCGTTCTACCGCGGCGAGGCCGCCGAGCGCGTCGGGCTGCGGAATCGGTTCGCGTCGGTGGTCGACAACTACAAGCGCTACATCAACCGGATGATGAAGTTCTACGGCTGGAACCTCGGGATGAGCCAGGTCATCGAGCCGCTGCCGTACCTGCTGCAGTTCTCGCGCTTCTACTCCGGTGAGATCACGTTGGGCGCGATGAGCCAGTCCGCGTCGGCGTTCGGCAGCATTCAGGACGGGCTGTCGTTCTTCCGGAACTCCTACGACTACTTCGCCGGCTACCGGGCGTCGATCATCCGTCTGCACGGTCTGGTGATCGCCAACGAGGAGGGGCGCGCGCTGCCGACGATCTCCACGACGGCCTGCGTCGACGGGACCGTCGAGCTGTCGAAGGTGGAGGTTCGCACCCCCGTCGGCGACCAGCTCGTCGACCCGCTCGATCTGCGCCTCGAGGTGGGCGACACCCTGGTCGTCACCGGCAAGTCCGGCGCGGGCAAGACCACTCTGCTGCGCAGCCTCGCCGAACTCTGGCCGTTCACGACGGGCACGCTGACCCGGCCGTGCGGACCCAACGAGACGATGTTCCTCTCGCAGCTGCCCTATGTTCCGCTCGGCGATCTGCGTGCCGTGGTGACCTATCCGTGCGAGGAGGGCTCGCTCACCGACGACGAGCTCACGGCGGTGCTCGAGAAGGTGGCGCTCCCCCACCTCGGGGCCCGCCTCGACGAGGTGCAGGACTGGGCCAAGGTGCTCTCGCCCGGCGAGCAGCAGCGCATCGCGTTCGCGCGGATCCTGCTGACCAAGCCGAAGGCCGCGTTCCTCGACGAGTCCACCTCGGCGCTCGACGAGGGCCTGGAGATGCTGCTGTATCAGCTGGTGCGCAAGGATCTTCCGAACACCATCCTGGTCAGCGTCAGCCACCGCAAGACCGTGGAGCAGCACCACACCAAGGAACTGCGCCTGCTGGGCGGCGGTCCATGGCAACTGGTCGACACCCGTGACGAGCAGGCGGGCGACGTACCCGTCTCCTAGGCGGTAACTTCCCCGAATGGACATGTTCACCCCGTCCATCGACTGGGGAAACGCACTGCTGGACTCGGCCGTCTGGGTCGCCAAGGCGTGGGTGATCAGCGCCGCGTTGACGGTCGCCACGCTGGCGATCATCGCCCGGTTCACCACCTGGGGCCGCCAGTTCTGGCGGGTGACAGGCGCGTACTTCACTGGGCGGCAAAGCCTTCCGGTGTGGGGCCTGCTGGCCGTGCTCCTGCTGTCGGTCATGATGTCGGTACGGATGGACGTCCTCTACAGCTACTACGCCAACGACCAGATGTCGGCGCTGCAGGTGGCCATCGAGGGCGCGGGAGCGGGCGACGAGGCGGTGCGGAGTTCCGGCGAGAACGGGTTCTGGCAGTCGATGGTGATCTTCGTGCTGCTGTTGATCGCCGACATGACCCGCACGCTGTTCGACGTGTATCTCATGCAGCGCTTCATCATTCGCTGGCGCGTCTGGCTCACCGACCGGCTCACCTCCGATTGGCTCGCCGGCGGTGCCTACTACCGAAGCCGGTTCCTCGGTGCCGGCAGTGCGATCGACAACCCGGATCAGCGCATTCAGCAGGACATCGACGTGTTCACCGCGGGCACCGGCCCGGAACCGAATGCACCGACGGTGTCGTCCGGACAGACGCTGCTCTTCGGCACCGTCACCGCGATGGTGTCCATCGTCGCGTTCACGCCCATTCTGTGGAATCTCGCTGGGCCGCTGACGTTCTGGGGCGTGACGGTGCCCAAGGCGCTGTTCTGGATAGCGCTGCTCTACGTGGCGGTCACCACCGTGGTCGCGTTCTGGATCGGTAAGCCGATCATCCGGCTGACCTTCCGCAACGAGTCCACCAACGCCGCGTTCCGTTACGCCCTGGTCCGGCTCCGCGATGCCGCCGAAGCCGTCCGGTTCTACCGCGGTGAGCGGACCGAACGCGGCGAGCTGTCCGCGCGCTTCGCGCGGGTGATCGCGAACTACCGCAGGTTGGTGCTGCGCAGCGTGGCGTTCCTCGGCTGGAACCGGTCGGTGAGCCAGATCGTCTCGCCGCTGCCGCTGGTGATCCAGGCACCGCGGATGTTCTCAGGCGAGATCAGCTACGGCGACGTCACCCAGTCGGCGGGCGCATTCGGTTCCGTGCTGAACTCGCTGAGCTGGTTCCGGGCCGTGTACGACGCGTTCGCGGGGTGGCGGGCGGCCATCATCCGACTTGAGGGGCTGGTGAGCGCGAACGAGCGGGCTCGGGCGCTCCCCCTGCTCGCGGTCGAGACCAGCGCGACGGGAGGCGTCGAACTCGTCGACGTCGACGTCAGCTCGCCCGCAGGTGATCGCCTGGTCAGCGACCTCGATCTCGCCCTGACGGTCGGCGACTCACTGGCGATCACCGGCGGCTCCGGAGCCGGAAAGACAACGCTGATGCGCAGTCTCGCGCAGATGTGGCCGTACACGTCGGGAACGCTGCGGATGTCCGCGAACCCGATGTTCCTGTCGCAACTCCCCTATGCACCGCTGGGGTCGCTGCGCGACGTGATCACGTACCCGGCCGAGTCGGACACCTACACCGACGACGAGATCGGCACCGCACTCGACACGGTGACCCTCGGTCACCTCGTCGAGCGCCTCGACGACGACGCCGAGTGGGGCAAGATCCTGTCGCCCGGCGAGCAACAGCGGGTGGCGTTCGCGCGGGTGCTGCTCGCGAAGCCGACCGCGGTGTTCCTCGACGAGTCGACGTCGGCGCTCGACGAGGGTCAGGAGTTCGCCCTCTACCGGGCGCTGAGGGACGCACTACCGGACTGCGTCATCGTCAGCATCACGCACCGGCCCTCGGTGGAGCGACACCACCGGCGGCGGCTGGAACTCCTCGGCGGTGGCGACTGGCGGATGAGCGAACTCGCCGACGTCCCCGGCTAACGGGCGGCGTGCTCGCCTGCGCGCCGCCCGAAGAACGACCCCTCGCCCAACTGCGTCCCGCTGGCGTAGCCCTTGCCGTCGTGGGCGATGTTCGATGCGCACGCTCCCGCCGCGTACAGGCCGGGGATGACGCTGCCGTCGGCGCGCAGCACCTCGCCGTCGATCGACACCGAGAGCCCGCCCATCGTGAAGCCCGAGTACATCGCGACGCCGAGTGACAGGTCGAACGCCGCCCACGGGCCGTTATCCTGTGCCGCAACGTATTCCGGCTGCTTGTGGAAGTCGGGATCGTCGCCGGTCGCGGCGTTCGCGTTGTAGCGCTCGAGGGTGGCCGCGAGCTTTCCCGCCGGAATGCCCAGGGCCTGCTCCATCTCGGCGATGGTCTCGTAGCCGTCGATGAACTTGATCAGCGGCATCTCGGGCATCTGCAGGTGCGCCTCGTCGACGATGAGATACGCCTGCTGGTCCGGCTGTTCGAGGACGAACGCCGACGTGCGCGAGTGGTACGAGTCCTCGGCGACGAACCGCTCGCCCCGGTTGTTGACGATGACGCCGGTCAGCAGGATCTCGGGCGGATACGCCGCGGCGGTGATGAACAGCCCGTCCATGTTGGTCGCCACCCCGCCCGCGGACACCCCGAGCCGGATGCCGAGCCCGTCGTCGTGCGGGTTGCCCAGAATGTAGGGCTCGACCATGCCGTGGCGCTTGGACTTTCGCTGATGGCCGAGGGCGGGCGTGTGTTCGAGCACCATGTCGCGGTTCATCGCGAAACCGCCTGCGGCGATGATCACCGAGCCGGCTCGGATCGCCCCGGTCTCGCCGAAGTTCTTCCACTGCACGCCGACGATCCGGCCGTCGTCGACGACCAGGTTCGTCACACCCGTCTCGTACCGGATCTCGACGCCGAGTTCCGCGGCGCGCTTGAGGAGCAGCTGGATGACCATGTCGGCGCCCCCGAGCTCGCCGGGCACCGGCACGGAGTGTCCGCGCGGTGCAGGGACGGCCTGCTCGCAGAACGGCCAGACCTTCTCGTTGCCCGTGTAGGACAGGCCCTCGGTGCCGGGCGGCACGACCACCTTGCCCTTCCAGTAGCTGCGTTCGAACTGGAAGCCGAGCGCCTCGAGCCAGTTGAAGTGCTCGACGCTGCCGTCGCAGTAGGCGCGGATCTTCTCGTGGTCGGGTTCGGCCGACACCGCGACCAGGTACTTGTACATCTCGTCGGCGGAGTCGTCGTGACCGGTCGCCTTCTGGACGGCGGTTCCGCCGCCGAGGTAGAAGTGGCCGCCCGCCATCGAAGTGGTGCCGCCCGCGGCGGCGGCGCGCTCGAGGACGAGCACCCTGGCCCCCGCGGCGGCGGCGCTGACCGCGGCGCTGCCACCGGCGATGCCGAACCCGGCGACGACGACGTCGTACTCGTCGCCCCACTCGCTCACGGTCGACGCGTCGACGAGTTGGGGCGTGTCCGTTTTGCTGCTCACTGCTGCTCCTGCTTGACGTGATCGAAGAACTTCTGGATGTCCGGTGGAACGTAGGCGTATTCGAGGTACGGCACGCCCGCCTCGGCTCCGGAGAGGTACGCGAAGTGCATGCCGCCGGCCATGACGCCCTGCCCGACCAGTTCGGCGCCGGCTGCCTCCGCCGCGGCGACCCTGTCGCGGAACGCGTCCGGGTCGGGTGCGGTGACGCACACGTGGTGCAGTCCGGGGCCCGACGTGTCGAGGAACTCGGAGTACATGCTCGCACCGCGGACCGGCTGGATGACCTCGAGTTGCGTGTCGCCCGCGTAGGAGAAGGACACGTGAGCGGTGAAGTCGGCGGGTGCGCCCCGATACGTGCACGTGTCCGGGGCGAAGTGAACGTCGGCCATCCGCGTCCACGTCCTTGCTCCGAGCAGCGCGCTCAGCATGGCCTCGGTGGCATCGAGGTCACGGGTCACCCAGGCAATCTGGACAGGTGTCTGGTTGTGCATCGCTTCGAGAATATCCCCGGCACGCCGCGGTGGCTAGAACGTGTTCTAGTTTCGCGTCAGCGAGTCGACCAGCAGGTCCACCTGCAGGTCGAACGACGCCGCGGGATCGGTCAGCGTATCGGCGCCGTACTGGCCGAAGACCTCCAGGCTCACCGCGCCCACCAGGGCCGCCCAGACGAGCAGGCTGCGCGCCATCGCGCCGTCGTCGCCGGTGAAACCGAACTCGGCGCGGATGCCGTCGAAGTCGTCTGCCAGGGGCTTCTCCACACGCAGCGGAGGCGGTGCCACGTCGCCGACGGCGATTCCCGCGGCCACCACGTCGAACAGGGTCGCGATGACCCTGGTTCCCGGACCGACCGTCAGCTCGGCGGGTGCGTGGTACCCGGGTACCGGGCTGCCGTAGAGCAGCGCCCAACTCGCGGGGTGATCCACGGCCCAGCGCCGGACCGCACGGGCGGTGGCCCGCAGCTGGGCGGTCCAGGCCGGGCCGGCGGCGGCGCGTGCCGCATCGACGCCGTCCGCCAGGTCGGTGTAGGCGTCGACGAGCAGCAGGGTCAGCAACTCGTCGCGGCTGGCGACGTAGCGGTAGACCGCCGACGAGACCATGCCCAGGTCCCGTGCGATCGCCCGCACCGAGAGTCCCGCGGCGCCGACGGTCGTCAGCTGCTCCCGGCCCAACTCGACGATGCGCTGCTCGATGCGATCGCGCGCGTCCTGCCGCTTGCCCATACCTCCGAGTGTGACAGATGCGAGAGCACTGCTCTTGTATTTTGCCCGCGGGAGTGTCACCCTTGAACCAAGAGCAGTGCTCTCGCTTTCGATCCCCACGGAGGAACCATGACCACCCGTTACGACCAGCCGAACCTCGCCGCACGCACGGTCAACGAGGCTTTCCGCGTGCTCGCCGAAATCGGTGTCAGCATCGCCGGAACCACCGCGATCCGCGTTCGCGGCCGCACCACCGGCCGGCTCCGCGGAGTCGTCGTCAACCTGCTGACCTTCGGTGGTCGCGACTACCTGGTCTCGCCGCGCGGCAACACCCAGTGGGCGCGAAACGCCAGGGCGGCGGGCGAATTGGCGATCGGACCGCGCTGGCGCAGTCGGACCGTGCGCATCGAGGAGGTCGCCGACGACGAGAAGCCCGAGCTGCTGCGCAGCTATCTGCAGCGGTGGTTCTGGGAGGTCAAAGGGCACGTGGGCGGACTGACGCCCGACGCGACGGACGAGCAGCTACGGGACGCCGCGCCGTCGATCCCCGTGTTCGTCCTCGCGCGCTGAGTCAGCGGCCCTCGCGCAACATCCGGGCGATCGTCTCCGCCGTCTGCTGCGTCATCTCGCCGGACAGCTGAAGCGATTCGCCGTTGATCGGTGCGCTGATCGCCGGCGCGGCCAGCACGACGCCGTCGCGGACGAACGCGACCTGCTTGCCGATCTGGGTGCCGGTGTACTGGCCGAACCGGGCGCTCGACGCCGGATCCATCACCAGTTGCACGGCGTAGAACTCGTTCAGCGGGATCTTGATCGCGTTGGCGCCGGTGAGCGTGAGCTCCACCCCGACCGGGCCGAGTTCGTAGAAGGCCTTGTTCTCGACGTCGCACGTCGTCGTCGGGACCGATGGTGGCGCGGGCGGAGGCTGCGGGCCGGGCCTGCACTGCTCGCCCTGTGGAACCAGCGCCCGGCCGACGGGCCGGACGGCCAGCGGCGCGATGTACGGCGCTTGAGTGGTGGTCGTCACCGGGGCCGTGCGACGCGCCGACGGGGCGTCGTCGGGTCCCATCAGGAAGGGCATCACCATCGCAGCGGCAGTGGTCACAACCATCGCGAGAATGCCGACCGACGCCAGCCCGGCGATGAGCAGCTTCTTGCGTGACCAGCCGAAGATGCCGCGGCGCAACGGTTTCGGCTTTACCACTGGGACGGTGCGTGCCGCGGGTTCGACCGGTTCGGGTTTCGCCGACTGCGCGGCTCGCGCCGCCCGTGCCAGTGCTCCGGCGCTCGGGTAGCGGTGTACGGGGTCGTGCGCCATCCCCTTCGCGATCACCGCATCGAAACCCGCGGGGACGTCCGGGCTGTCGTCCGAAGGGCGCGGCGGCGCGGCGGGCGTGCCGTCGTTCGGGAAAGGGGTGGTGCCGGTGAGGGATTCGTACAGTACGCACGCCAGCGAGTACACGTCGGAACGGTCGTCGCCCCCGCGCGCCAACTCGGGCGCGCTGTAGGGCGATCCCGGCTCGCCGACGGTGAGCCCGAAGCCGCCGAGGTGGGCCGTGCCCGTCGCGTCCAGGAGCACGTTCGCGGGCGTGACGTCGTGATGTACCAGACCTCGGGCGTGCGCCGCGTCGAGTGCCTCCGCGATCTGCTCGACGATGTCGACGGCGCGCGCCGAGTCCAGCGGGCCGTCGCGCAGCAGCGCCTTCAGGCTCCGCCCCTCGATCAGCTCGGTGGCGACGTACCACCGTCCGTCGATGTCGCCGAAGGCGTGCACCGGCACCACGTACGGCGAGTCCAGCTCCGAGGCGATGCGCATCTCGTGGTTGAACCTTCGGACGAACCGGGCGTCGGCGGTCAGCTCCGGGGGCAGCAAGCGCAATGCGACGTCACGGTTGTCAACCACGTCCCTGGCTCGCCACACCCGTTCACCGTCGCCGAGCGCAGCGATCAGTTGATAGCGCCCGAACTCCGTCCCCTCCACCAACGCCTCCCTCAGCTGCAGCCGGGTGTGTCGGCTCACCCTACCCAGCGGGTCCCAGCGCCGGATCCACCGTGCCGGAAGCGGACTCGAACACGTCCTGACGGATCTGCTGTTCGGTGGCCTGCCACGACACCGCCGCCGGGAACTGGCCCCAGGTGCTGTTGAACATGCCCACGATGATCGCCCGGTTGTCGTCCGTGGGGACGTACACCGGCCCGCCCGAGTCGCCCTTCTGGCTCACCACCCCGTTCGTCATCGTGAACCACCCGTTGTTGACCGCCTCGACGGTGCCGCAGCTCTCCTGCGTCACAACGCCGAAGTGGCAGACCCGTTGGCCCACTTGGGGAATCACCGAAGGGTCGACCACCAGGACGCGCCCACCGGGCAGGATGTTGTTCACCTGCACCTCGGGCAGCAGGGCGATGGCCTCCCAGTCGGTGATCATGTGATCGGTTGAGACGGTGGTGCCGTTGGGCGTGTTGTCGCGGAACAGAGTCTGGTGGCCGATGAGATTGCCCGCGCGGTCCTTCACCGGTCCACTGCCGTGACAGTGGCCTGCGCTGTACGCGGTCCGCGTCGCGATGTCGACGAACCCGACGGTGCACAGGTTGGTGTCCTGCCTGATCTCCATTCCGGGGAACACCGGCGTGCCGGGATTCGCGTGCGCGGGCGCGACGCCGGCGACAAGCAGCGTCACGGTTGCCAACGCCAGGATGCGCAAACAGCGAGAGAGCACCGCCGCCTCCGATCAACGTGGTAGGTGGAGGTTCAGAGTACCCATAAGCAAAGGTGGCCCGGACCAAAAGGCCAGGGCCACCTCGCGTCATCCGCTACGGAATCGTCAGTACCTGTCCCGGATGGATCAGATCGGGGTTGGGCACTCCGCTGGCCTCCGCGATCTGCGGGTACCTGCTGCCGTCGCCGTAGAACTTCTCGGCGATCGCCCACAGGGTGTCACCGGAGACGACGGTGTACGTGCGAGGGGCCGGCGGAGCGGGCGGCGGTGGCGGGGGCGGCGGAGGTGCCGGCTCCGCGGGAGCCTCGGGTGCGGGAGCCTCGGCGGCCGCGGGGATCACTTCGGCCTCCACGACGGGTGGTTCCTCCGCCTTCGGCGCGGGCGGTGCCTCGTCGGTGTGGGTGTCGGACTTCCACACCGGGCCCTCTTCCGAGTAGAGCACCAGGTTCCGATCGTCCTGCAGGACCAGCAGCACCTTCTTCTTGCCCTTGGTCTGGCTCGCCCACACCGGCTTCTCCGCCGTGTAGAGCACGAAGTTGCCGTCCTCCTGGACCTCGGCGCGCTCGACCTTCTGCCCGTCGGTCTTCGTGGACCACACGGCGTCGTCGCCGGAGTAGAGCACGAGGTTCCCGTCCTGCTGCAGGGTGAGCGTGTACGCCCCGTTCTTAGAGGTCAGAGAGTTCCCGACGAGTAGCTTCTGGCCTTCTTCAAGTCTGTCGCCCATCGTGTGCAATGCCTTTCGTCGCCATGCGTACCCCTTTCGGGGCCGGCCGCGGTCGAGCCTACTCACGTAACCCCGCTTGTTGTGCGGTTCAGCTCCGGACTAGCAAAACGCTTGGCGAACAACCGGTTGCGCGATCGGCGCAGTGCTCTACGAGTCGAATCCGAGGCCGAGCGCGTCGAGGGTGCGCAGCAAAGGATTGCGGCGGCCCTCGTTGTGGTCGGCGCGGTCGAGCGACCATCGCGTCGCGTTGATTCCTATGCTGGCCGCCGGTTCCGGCGGGAACGGCAGTGGCCGTTTGCGCACCATCTCCAACTCGGTCCGCGGGGTGGGCTCGCCGGCCAGCAGATCGAGGCACACGTCGGCGGCGAACCGCGCCGCCCCGACCCCGAGCCCGGTGAAGCCGTTGACGTAGGCGACCTTGTTGTCGCGGGCCAGGCCCCAGTGCGCGCAGAACCGGGTGTTGGTGTCGATGGCGCCGGCCCAGCGATGGCTGAAGTTCACATCCTCCAGTTGCGGGAAGGTCAGGAAGAAGTGCGCGGCCAGCATCCGGTAGGTCTCCGGTCGGTCCTCGTACTTCGCGTCGACGCGACCGCCGAAGAAGTACAGGGCGTCGTACCCGCCGAACACGATGCGGTTGTCCGCGGTCAGGCGGTAGTAGTGAAACTGGTTGGCGCAGTCGCCGATTCCCTGCCGGTTGCGCCACCCGATGCTGTCCAGCTGCGCATCGGTGAGCGGCTCCGTCGACAGCACGTAGTCGTAGACGGGCACGGTGTGCAGCCGGTTGCGGCGCAGCAGGTGGCGGAACACGTTGGTCGCGAGCACCGCCTGGCGCGCGGTGACGACGGGGCCACCCCGACCCGTATCGACCGTGAGCGCCGCGCCGCCCGAGTTCAGCGCCGTGGCGTTGGTGTGCTCGAAGATCTGAACACCCGCCCGCTCGCACGCCCTGGCGAGCTCGACGGCGAGCTTAGCCGGGTGGACGATCGCGCACGTGTCGCGCTCGAACAGCGCGGCGCGGTACGTCGGCGAATGCACCTGCGCGCGGATCGCGGCCTCGTCGAGGTACTCGCCCTCGCCGTCCTCCGCGGCCTCCCGCAGCCACTCCACCTGGTGCTGTTCGGTGGCGACCGCGAGCATCCCGGTGCGCTGCCACTCGACGTCGAGCCCCAGTCGCTCGATCTCGTCCTGCATCCCGTTCAGGTTGTCCAGACCCATCTCGGTGAGCAGCTCGATCTCGTTGGGCCAGCGCGTCTTTCCGTTCTCCAGGCCGTGCGTGATGCTGGCCTCGACGAAACCGCCGTTGCGTCCGGACGCCGCCCAGCCGATGCGGTGCGCCTCGATGAGCACGACGCGGTGATCCGGATTGCGCTGGGCGGCGTGAAGCGCCGTCCAGAGCCCGGCGTAGCCGCCGCCGACCACCAGCAGGTCGCAGCTGATCGGGGCCGTCAGCGCGGGATACCGGGGCCGGTCGATGTCCAGCCACATCGAGTCGAGCCTGCTCGCCGCCAGCGCGCGCTCTACGAGTGCGGGAGCTACCTGGCCATCGAACACCGTCTTCACAGTCGGGACCTTACGGTGTGCTCGACGCGGGCATCGGGGCGACCGAAGCGACGTCCGGCTGAACCGCGTCGCGCGGCCCCCATCCCGGCGGACCGAAGACGAAGCCGAACCGGTCGCGCCACCTTCGGGCGCGGCGGACGTCGCGCGCGATGGCCACGTACTCGTGCGTCTGCAGCGTCCAGATGTTGTAGGTGTCCACCTGCTTGGTGAGCCCGTAGTGGGGCCTGCTGGTCTCCAGCGCGAAGCTGCGGAACATCCTGTCCCAGACGATGAAGATGCCGCCGTAGTTCTTGTCCAGGTACTGCTGGTCCATGCCGTGGTGCACGCGGTGGTGTGACGGGGTGTTGAAGACGAACTCGAAGGGCCGCCACATCCTGCCGATGCGCTCGGTGTGGATCCAGAACTGGTACACGAGGTTGATCGAGAAGCTGGCGAACACGATCCACGGGGGCACCCCGAACAGTGGCAGCAGCGCGCGCAGGAACACGTCGCCGCTGATGTTCCACTTCTGTCGCACGGCCGTCGCGAAGTTGAAGTACTGACTCGAGTGGTGCGCCTGGTGGGTGGCCCAGACGATCCGGACCCGGTGAGCCATCCGGTGATACCAGTAGTAGAGGAAGTCGACGCCGACGATCGCGATGACCCACGTGTACCAGGCGGTGGCGGGCAGCTGCCACGGCGCGACGTATACGAAGAGCGCGGCGTAGCCGATCAGTGCGATTCCGTTGACCACGGCGTTGATGCCGACCGACGCGACGCCCATCCAGATGCTCGCCCAGGCGTCGCGCCGGGAGTACGCACCCGCCGGTGCCCGCTCCTCTTCGGTGTGCGCGAGCTTGCGCGCCGCGGCCCACTCGATGGCCAGCAACAGGATGAAGAACGGGACCGCGAACGCCACCGGATCGTGCATGAGGGGAGGCAGCACGTTCGCGTGCAGCCACTCTGCTGAGGACACGTACACCACCTCCACGGGCAGCAGCTTAACGACTGGCGATCAGCGGAAACTCAGAACCGCGTCGCCCCATGCCCGGCGGACGGGTCCGTCGAGGTCGGGCACCACGGAGTCGGTCCTGTCGATCACCAGAGTGGGGTGGTCCGCGTGGTTCCAGGGAGACCACACCGGGTCGCCGGCCGCGCCGAAGGGCTCACCGTGCGCGGCGAAGTTCAACCACCGGGTGCGCATCCGCTCGGATACCGCCCGGCCCCTGCGCAGCCCGCCGAGCTTGAACGTCGGATCCTTCGGCCCCGCGACCAGGTTGCCCCAGACGTAGGGCAGTTCGGTGGCGTGAGCGCCGTTGAGACGCAACGCCCGCAGGAGCGGTGTCGCCCAGTCGAAGCGGTAGACGTAGGTCGCCGCCTGCGCGCCGTGGCCCTCGGCGAACCAGAGCGAGGGCATCCGGAAGCCGATGTCACGGGCGACGCCCATTCCGGGCTTCTTGCCGCGCCCGCGATACGCGGCCCTCAGTTCGGTCTCGGTGGGGATCTGCAGGCCCGGCTGTTCGGCGGCGATGGCGGTGAACATCGCCCTGATCGCCTCGGGGGTGATCGGCATCAGCGGTGACTTCATGAACCGGAACAGCGCGGCCTCGTGCTCGTTGGTCCCGATGATGAGCGGCACCGGGTGCGTCCGTCCTTCGCGTGCGGCGTTGACCGGATAGTCGGGCACCACGTCGCCGTCCACGAACGGCGCGAACGCCAGGGTGCCCGGATAGCGGACCGGGACCTCGTTGAACAACTGCTTGGTGGCGGTGACGAGATCGACGGTCGGGGCGTCGGCGAGCTTCCCGGCCTCGCCGGAGTCCAGGCCGAGGAGTTCGAGGTAGCGGGTCGCCACCGTGCGGGACCGCTCGGCGTCGTATACCGACGTCGCGGGTGAACTCTGGGCGATGGCCGCGCCGAACAGGCCCGCAGCGGCGGGGCTGGCCAGCAGGGTCGTCACCACCCCCGCACCCGCCGATTCGCCGAACAGCGTCACCCGGTCGGCGGCGCCGCCGAACGCCGCGATGTTGTCCCGCACCCAGTGCAGCGCCGAAAGCACATCGCGCAGGCCGAGATTCGTGTCGAAGGTGACGGCGTCGGTGTTGAACGCGGACAGATCGAGGAAGCCGAACGCGCCGAGCCGGTAGTTGACCGTCACGACGATCGCCTTTCCGCTCGCCGCGAGAGCGGCGCCGTCGTACAGGGTCTGGGCCGACGAGCCCAGCACGTAGGCGCCGCCGTGCACCCACACCATGACCGGCTTGCCGTCGCCGGGCTGGGTGTCGGACGACGCCCACACGTTGAGCGAGAGGCTGTCGTCACCCCTGGGCGCGCCGAGGTCGATGGGGATGCGCGGATCGGTCAGCTGGTGGCAGGCCGGCCCGAAGGCGGTGGCATCAGCGGGTTCGGTCCACGGGGTCGGCGGCTGCGGCGCGCGCCAGCGCAGTGGCCCGACCGGCGCCGCGGCATAGCGAATCCCCTTCCACACCTGGACCGTTCCGTTGTCAACGCCTCTGACGGGCCCGTACCGGGTATCGACGATCACCGGTCGGCGCCCCGTGCGGCCCCCCGCTCGGCCTTCGTGAAGCCCTCGGCCCGTACGCCCGCAGGGGCACTGCGGACGCTGGAGATGAGCCTGCTGTTCGCGCGATAGGACCCGGCCACGCCCTCGGGGCTGGGCGCGAAGGTCATCGAGCGATCGGCGGCGAAGCCCATCCGCCTGCCGACCTCGACCGCATCCATGTTCGCCCCGAGGAAGATGAACTCCCAGGCGTATTCGTCCTGCTGCCGCTTGATGACCTTCTTCACCGCGTCGACCGTCCACTCGGTGCTGGAGTTCTCCATCCCGTCGGTGACCACCACGACGATCACCTTGCCGGGCCGTTCCTCTTCGGGCAGCGCCGACAGTTCGGCGCCCACGTCCGTGATGAGACGCCCGACCGAGTCGAGGAGCGCGGTCATGCCGCGCGGCTGCAGCACGAGCGGCCCGACGTCCGCGATCGGACGGTTGGCGTAGACGACCTCGTACTCGGTGTCGAACTGCGCCAGCGTGACTCGCGCCTCCCCCGGTTCGGTGCGCTGGTCGGCGATCAGCGCGTTGAAGCCGCCCTCACTGTCGGACTTGATGGACTCCATCGAACCGGAGCGGTCGAGCAACGCGGCGATCAGGGTGCGGGCGGGATCCGTCATGAAAACTCCTCGGGTCGAGCGGACGGTGTGATTCCAGGCTACCCGCGCGTGCTGACATCACCTCTGATCAGGGGTTATGCCACGAGTGTCGAGCAAAGTCGCGAACACATACATTCCGGGTGGTCTCAAATCTGTGCCCTCAACGCAGCCGTCCGTACCGTCCGGGGACATGACGCTCGAGCTGACGCAGACCACCGCCCCGCTGCTGTCCACCCCGGCCGAGGCGCTGGCCGCCGCCGACGCCGTCGCCGCCGACCTCGCCGTCGGCAGCGCGGATCGCGAGCGCGGTGGCGGCACCCTCGTCCCCCAACTCCGGCTCGTCGCCGACGCCGGCCTGCTGGGCGTCTCGGTCCCCGTCGAGCACGGCGGGCCGGGCCTGCCCGCGTCGACGATCGTCGAGGTGCTGCGCAGGCTGTCGCGCGGTGACGGTGCCGTCGGGCAGTTGCTGCTGTCCCACTTCGTCGTGACGCAGGCGATCGCCGGCCTCGGGCTCACCGAACCCGCGCCCCGGATCTACGCCGACGTGCTCACCGGCGCGCAGATCGGCAACGCGACGGCCGAACGGGGCACGACGACGGCGCTCGACCGCGCCACCACCGTGAGCAGGCGGGAGGACGGCACGTGGCTGCTCGACGGCACCAAGTACTACGCGACGGGGGCGCTGGGGGCCACGTGGCTCGCGGTCGCCGCGGTCATCGCCGACCGGCCCGGCGAGACCGCGACGGTGTTCGTGCGACCCGAACAGTCCGGCGTGACGCTGAATCTGGACGTGTGGTCGGCCTTCGGCCAGCAGGGCACCAAGAGCGGTGAGGTGCGCCTCGACGGCGTCGTCGTGGAGGCCGACCTGGTGATCGAGGAGGGGCCGGTGCCGGATCCGGTCACCGGTCCCCCGACCGTCCTCGGCGCGTTCGACCAGGCGCTGCACGCCGCCGTCGACATCGGAATCGCCCGTGCCGCACTGGAGGACGGTGCCGAGTTCGTGCGCACCAGGGCGCGGCCGTGGAAGGAGGCCGTCGACGCGGGCTTCGAGCGGGCTGATCGGGAACCGCACGTGGTCCGGCGGTTCGGCGAGCTCACGGCGCGGCTGTACGCGCTGGAGGCGCTGCTGGCCAGCGGCACCGCGATCGTCGACGACGGTTACGCGCAGGCCGAGTTGTCGCGCGACACCGCCGCGGACGCGACGCTGACCGTCGCCGCGGCCAAGGCGCTGGCCCAGGAGTACGCCGTCGAGATCGCGAGCGGCGTCTTCGAACTCACCGGGGCGTCGGGTACCGACACCGCGCTCAACCTCGACCGGCACTGGCGCAATGTGCGCACCCACTCGCTGCACGATCCGGCGCGGTGGAAGTACGTCCACCTCGGCAACCACACCCTGCACGGCACCAAGCCGCCGCGTCTGGGCCTCGTCTACTGAGTCGCAATCGACGTCGTCGAGACGGACGGCCGACGACTCGCACGCCTGCGGCCAGGCACCACGGTCGCAGGTCGAGGTCGCGAGGTCCGACGAGCGTCCGCTTGAGGACGGTGTGGACGCGCTCCAGGCGGCGATCCCGCACGGCGACTTGGTGATTCGGGCCCTGCCCGTCTAGGACGCGACCGTCGGGATGTCGAGAAGATCTACCAGGTCACCGCGCGACCCGCGTCCCGGGTGCGCGGTCGCACCAGTGGTCGAGCGGCCGATCGGCTGAGGGGCGCTACGTTTGGCGGCGTGCACAAGTGGATGCTGCTGGCCGCGGCGATCGTGACCGAGGTGGCGGCGACGCTGTCGCTGCGGGCCTCTCAGGACCACGCCGCCTGGCTCGGGGTGGTCGTCGTCGGCTACGCCGCGGCGTTCGCTCTGCTGACCCTCGTGCTGCGGACCGGGATGCCCGTCGGCGTCGCCTACGGCATCTGGGGCGCCTCGGGCACCGCCGCCACCGCGGTGCTCGCAGCAGTGCTGTTCCGCGATCCGTTCACGTGGCTGATCGCACTCGGTATCGGGCTCATCATCGGCGGAGTGCTGTTCGTAGAGTTGGGCTCGCACTCGTGACCCAGTGGTTGGTGCTGGCGGCGGCGATCGCCGTCGAGGTGTTCGCGACCCTCGGCCTGCGCGCCTCGGAGGGCTTCCGCAAGAAGGCGTGGATCGCACCGGTCGTGCTCGGCTATCTGGCGTCGTTCTACGGCCTCTGGCTGACTCTGAGACTGGGCATGCCGGTGGGCATCGCCTACGGCGTGTGGACGGCGTGCGGCGTCGCGCTGGTGGCGGTCATCGCGCGGTACGTGTTCCGGGACCCGCTGACGTGGAAGATGATCATCGGCATCGGACTGATCGTGGCGGGCGTCCTCACGATCGAGCTGGCGGGCGTCGTCCACTGAGCACTCCCGCGGCGGCGACGACGGCGAGCCCCGCGGCGGGCACCAGAAGCAGGCCCACGCGCAGGCTCGTCGCGTCCGCGATGAGCCCCACCACCGGCGGTGCCGCGACGAAGCCCACGCGCATCAGCCACACCACCGCGGTCAACCCGGCCCCCGGCCGCAGGCCCGGCAGCCGATCGGCTCCGTGGAAGGCGGCCGGTATCACGGTCGCCATTCCGAAACCCGCTGCCGCGAACCCGACGATCGTGCCCGCTACGCTCGGAAAGGCAAGTGCCAGGCCCATTCCCGCGGCCGCGACGGCGCCACCCACGCTGGCGACCGCGCGCTCGCCGAAGCGGTCCACCAGCCGGTCACCCGCGAGCCGCCCGACGAACTGGGCGCCCAGCAGCGCGACGTAGCCGGACACGGCCAGCGCGCCGGGGGTGCCCAGGCCGTCGCGCAGATACAGGGTGGCCCACGAGCTGCCCGCGTCCTCGACGACCGCGCCCGCCGTCGCGAGCACCACCAGCGCACCGAGTGCGGCGTAGACCCGCCAGCCCGGTCGCCCGACGGCGGCGGGTTCGGCGGCGAGACCGTCGTCGCTGTCGGGTCCTGTGAGCAGAAACGGGTACGCGACGCAGGCGACCGCCGCGAACACCACCGCGCTGATCCCGAGGTGCAGTGGAAGCGAAAGGTGCAGCGCGATCGCGGCAGCGCCCATCGCGCCGCCGAGCACCGCGCCCACCGACCAGATGGCGTGCAGCGAGTTGATGATCGATCGGCCGTACGCGCGCTGTACCCGTAGGCCGTGGGCGTTCTGCGCGACGTCGGTGACCGAGTCGAAGACGCCGCCGACGAAGAGCGCGGCGGCCAGCAGCACCGGCGTCGTCGAGACGCTCGCCGCGAACACCATCACCGCGATCCCGACCGTGCACACCAGCGTCGCGCGCGCGGACGTCAGCCTGCGCACCACGGCGCCGGCGGCCAGACCGGCCACCAGTGCGCCGGTGGGAAACGCCGCGACGGCGATGCCGTACTCGGTGTTGGTCATTGCCAGATCGGTCTTGAGCTCCGGAAAGCGCGGCACCAGGTTGGCGAAGATCGCGCCGTTCGTGAGGAACATCGCCGCGACGGCGACCCTGGCGCGCTTGGCGCGCACGACGGGGTCGATGCCGCCGGTCGCCATGTCCGGAGACGATACTGATGGGGTGCCCAGTGCAGCCGATCTGCTCGCCCTGTTTCCCCCCGGCTCGGCGCTGGATGCCGACGGCACCCTGATGATCGGCGGCTGTCGCCTCGACGACGTCGCCGCCGAGTTCGGCACCCCGGCGATCGTGGTGTCGGAGCCCGCGCTGCGCCAGCGGGCCCGCGCCTACCTGGCCGCGTTCCGGAGCCGGTGGCCCAGGGTGGACGTGGCGTTCGCGTCGAAGTCGTTCCCGTGCACCGCCGTTCAGCGCGTGATGGCGCAGGAGGGCCTGCACCTCGACGTCGCGGGCGGCGGCGAGATCCTCAGTGCGGTGAAGGCGGGCGCCGACCCCGGCACGCTCATCCTGCACGGCAACGCCAAGACCGACGAGGAACTCGGCATCGCCGTCGAACACGGTGTGGGCCTGATCGTCGTCGACAACACCGACGACATCGACAGGCTCGAGCGCATCGTGCCCGCGGGCCGTCGCCAGCCCTGTCTGGTGCGCGTCATCCCCGGTGTCGTCGCCGACACCCACGCGTCCCAGGCGACCGGGCACGCCGGATCGAAGTTCGGCCTGTCCCCCGACGACGCGCGCCGCGCGATCGACCGCATCGAACGCAGCCGGGTGCTCCGACTCGACGGCGTACACACCCACGTGGGCTCGCAACTGCTGCACGTCGACCAGCTCGCCGAGGCCGTGGCGCCCATCGCGGCCCTGGGCACGTTCGACACCTACGACCTCGGCGGCGGCCTCGGCGTGCGCTACACCTACACCGAGCACGCGCCGGAACTCGACGACTACGCCGACGCGATGGTCGGTCAGGCGCGCGCGCTACTGCCCGCCGACAGCCGGATCATCGTGGAACCCGGCCGCAGCATGGTCGCCGCGTCGGCGTGCACCCTGTACCGCGTCACGACGGTCAAACACGGCGCCGTGACGCACGTCGCGGTCGACGGCGGCATGGGCGACAACCTCGAGGTGTCCCTGACCGGGCAGCGCTTCGAGGCGGCCGTCGTCGACAGGTTCGGCCCCGTAGGCGACCCGGTGACCGTCGTCGGAAGGCACTGCGAGTCCGGGGACCAGCTCGTCGACGGCGTCGCGCTGCCGTCGCCGGCGGTCGGTGATCTGCTCGCCGTACCGGTGACCGGCGCCTACACCTTCACCATGTCGAACCAGTACAACGGTGCGCGCCGGGTGCCGGTCGTCTTCGCGAACGACGGCGACGCCCGGTTGGTCGTGCGCCGCGACACGTGGACCGACCTCCTGTCGCGCGACGTCGACGACTGACGGGCAAGATTGCGGCCATGACAGAGCTGCCGGGTTCGCTCGTCGAGATCGCCGACCGCTACGGCGTCGCGACCGGCTTCCACGACTGGACGGGGCGATTCCTCGCGGTCTCCGAGGCGACGCTGGTCGCCGCTCTGGGGGCGCTCGGCGTGCCCGCCGCCACGGAGGCGGAGCGGGTCGAGGCGTTGTCGGCGCACGACCGGGAGTACTGGCGGCGCAGTCTGCCGCCGGCGATCGTCACCCGCTCCGGCCGGGCCGGGACCGTCTGGGTGCACGTCACTCACGGCGACCCCGTCGGCGTGTGGATCCGGCTGGAGGACGGCTCGGTGCGGGCCGGACTTCGTCAGCTCGAGAACAACCGGGCGCCGTACTCCCTGGACGGCCGGTTGATCGGCGAGGCCAGCTTCGAGATCCCGGCGGACCTGCCGGTCGGCTATCACGAACTGCACGCACAGTCGGGCGCCTCCGATATCCGGTCGACCCTGATCGTCACCCCCGCGGCGCTCACGCCGCCGGCGCGACTAGGCACCAGCAGGGCCTGGGGTCTGGCCACCCAGCTGTACAGCGTGCGGTCCGAAAGGTCCTGGGGCATAGGCGATTTAACAGACTTGACCGATCTCGCCGTGTGGTCGGCCGCTCGCCACGGGGCGGGATTCATCCTGGTGAACCCGTTGCACGCGGCGGCCCCGGTCGCGCCGATGGAGCCGTCGCCCTACCTGCCGACGTCACGGCGCTTCGTCAACCCCGTGTACCTGCGCGTCGAGGCGGTGCCCGAGTTCGCGTTCGTGCGGGGGCGCGGGCAGCTGCGCAAGGCCCGACACGTCGCCAACGCCCGCGCCGACAAGAGGGACCTCGTCGATCGCGACTCCGCCTGGAAGGTCAAGCGCGCCGCACTCAAGACCGTCTACCGAGTCGAGCGATCGCCCGGCCGCGAACTCGCCTACGAGGCGTACCGCACCAGGGAGGGGCGCAGCCTCGACGATTTCGCGACGTGGTGCGCGTTGGCCGAGGAGTACGGCGGGAACTGGCGCAGCTGGCCCGATGAGTACCGGCACCCCGACGCTCCCGCGGTCGCGGAGTTCGCAGCAGCGCACGCCGAACAGGTCGACTTCCACCGGTGGCTGCAGTGGCAGCTCGACGATCAGCTGATGACGACGCAGGCGTCGGCGCTGCAGTCGGGCATGTCACTCGGGGTGATGCACGACCTGGCGGTAGGTGTCGATCCCGGCGGAGCGGACGCCTGGGCGCTGCAGGACGTCCTGGCTCTGGGTGTCGCGGCGGGAGCGCCGCCGGACGAGTTCAACCAGCTGGGTCAGGACTGGTCACAGCCGCCGTGGCGGCCGGACCGGTTGCTGGAGTGCGGCTACGAACCCTTCCGGGCGCTGGTGCGCACCGTGCTGCGGCACGCGGGCGGTGTGCGCATCGATCACATCATCGGGTTGTTCCGGCTGTGGTGGATTCCCGACGGCCACCGGCCGACCGAGGGCACTTACGTCCGATACGACCACGAGGCGATGATCGGCATCGTGGCGCTCGAGGCGCAGCGCGCCGGTGCGGTGGTCGTCGGCGAGGATCTCGGCACCGTCGAGCCGTGGGCCCGTGACTACCTGCGCGAGCGCGGCCTGTTCGGCACGTCGATCCTGTGGTTCGAACTCGACCGCGACGGCGGCGGCGGGCCGCTACCCGCCACGCGCTGGCGCGAGTTCTGCCTGTCCTCCGTCACGACACACGACCTGCCGCCCACCGGCGGCTATCTCGCCGGTGAACACGTCCGCATCAGGCAGGAGCTCTCGCTGTTGGCCCGACCCGCTGACGAGGAACTGGCCGCCGACCGCGCCGAGCAGGAGGCCTGGCTGGCCGAACTCCGCCGGGTCGGGCTGCTGGCCGTGGGCGACGCCTCCGTCGACGACGTGGTGCAGGCGCTGTACGCCTACCTGGGCCGCACGCCGTCACGGCTGCTCGCGTTGGCACTGCCCGACGCGGTCGGTGACGTGCGCACGCAGAATCAACCGGGAACGGTCGACGAGTACCCGAACTGGCGGGTCCCGCTGGCCGGTCCCGACGGCCGCCGGATGACGGTGGCGGACGTCTTCGCCGACCCCCGCGCGGCGGCGCTCGCCGAGGTGATGCGACGGGCGGTAACACCCGTACGCGAGTGAACGAAGTTCACGCGAGGGACTCAACTGCGATATGTTCGCACCGCACCGCGATACCCGGAGGTCACGTGAAGAAGCTCGTAGCGCTGGGCGCAGCCGCGCTCGCCATTCCGGCGGCAGTGGGCGCGACCGCCCTGTTCACCACCCCGGCGGCGATGTCGGAACCCGCGAGCGTCGCAGGTCTGAACGTCATCGGCGAGCCCTACGGCCGTGCCATGGCCATCCTGAAGAGCCAGGGTGTGAAGGGTTCGTTCGGCGGTTCGGTCGGCAGCGAACTGCCGCAGGCGCAGTGCATCGTCGACTCCCAGAAGGTCGTCCCGCCCGGAAAGATCGTGCTGATGCTGAACTGCACCAGGGCGGCAGCCGCTGACGCCGCGGGCCAGATGCCCGGCGGGTCGCCGCAGGGCCCGAACGTCGGCTCCAACGGCGTCACGACCGTGCAGGCCACGCCGGTGGGTCCGCAGCCGGGTATGTCGCCGCCGGGGTAAGAACCCATTACCCGCGTTCCCACCTAAATCGCGTAAACTCCCTCCCGATCAACCGAGAGGGGTTACGCAATGCTGCGGCCACGTCGTTTCGAGACCGAAATCGATCCCGGTCCCGTTCAGATCCAGGCTCGCCAGGTGCACTTCGATGTCGCCGACATCCCGCTGCACTGGATCCCGGATCATCCCGTCGCATCGCACATGGTGAACCTGTTCAACCTCGTGCTACCCGCCGCCGAGCGCTGGTTCGTCGCGACCTACAACGAGGCGCTGCCGCTGGTCAAGGATCCGAAGCTCGCCGAGGACATCCGCGGCTTCATCGGGCAGGAGGCGACCCACGCGGAGGCTCACGACGCGGTCATCGAGGACTACCTGGTGACTCACGGCGTCGACGTGGCGCCCATCCTGGCTCAGGTCGAGTACGTCTTCGAGAAGATGCTCGCACCAACCGAATCCACCGATCCCAAGCGTCGGATGAACGACCTGTGCGACCGGCTCTGGCTCATCGCGGCCGTGGAGCACTACACCGCACTGCTCGGCGACTTCGCGCTGAACTGCCGATGGGACGACCACGGCGCCCACCCGACCCTCGTGGACCTGTTCCGCTGGCACGGCAGTGAAGAGGTCGAGCACCGCATGGTGGCGCACGACGTGGCGGAGTACTTCCACAACAGCTACGTCGACCGCATCAGGGCGATGAGCCTCGCCGTGGTGCTGATCTACACGTTCTTCCAGCGCGGCACGTGGTACCTCGTCAAGAGCGACCCGACAGTCCGCACGGGGTGGTGGCGGATGCAGCGGCTGCGCATGCGCGACTCGAAACTCGGTCTGCTGCCCCGGTTCTCGAAGCTCTTCGGGTCCAACACCTTCATGTACTTCCGGCCGGGCTTCACACCCGACCAGATGGGGTCGACGGCGCAGGCGGTCGCCTATCTGGCGACCTCGCCCGCGGCCCGCGCGGCCCACCTGTAATGGGATTCGTCACCCGCCGCCACGAGCTTCCGACCGTTCCCGGCGGTCACGGCCGGGCGTGGATGCTGTGGTTCGGCGACGCCGTGGTCACGGGGCTGTTCGCGCTGTCGGGCGCGATCCGCAAACCCGTCGCGCCCGCCGAGGTGGACCGCCGCATCGCCCTCGTCGTCGCAGACCGGGAGGTGGTCGCCCACGACCAGGACGTCATCGCGCTGCGGCTGACCGCGCCCGACGACTCCGCACTGCCCCGCTGGTATCCCGGCGCCCACATCGACGTCCACCTACCCAGCGGCCGCGTCCGGCAGTACTCGCTATGCGGCGATCCCGCGGACACCCGCGCCTACCGGATTGCGGTGCGCCGCATCCCCGCGGGCGGAGGCGGATCGATCGAGGTGCACGACGAGATCGCCACGGGCACCTCCCTGTTCACCAGCGGGCCGCGAAACGCCTTCCCGCTCGCGATGCCGGGGTTCGGCTCGCCGACCCAGCGGTTCCGCTTCATCGCGGGCGGCATCGGCATCACGCCCATCCTGCCGATGCTCGCGACCGCCGAGCGGCACGGGGTCGACTGGTCGATGGTGTACGCCGGCCGCAGCGTCGACGCGCTGCCGTTCGTCGACGAACTGGCGCGGTTCGGCGACCGTATCGAGGTGCGCACCGACGACGTGCACGGTGTGCCGTCGGCCGCCGATCTACTCGGCGACTGTCCCGACGGCACCACGGTGTACGCCTGCGGGCCCGCTCCGATGCTCACCGCGATCCGCAGTTCCCTGGTGGGACGCGCCGACGTCGAACTCCACTTCGAGCGGTTCGCCGCGCCGCCCGTCGTCGACGGTGAGGAGTTCACCGTGGCCATCGCGTCCACCGGTGAGGCGATCCGAGTCGCCGCCGACGAGACGTTGCTGGCCGCGCTCAATCGGTCGGACGTACACGCCCCCTACTCCTGCCAGCAGGGTTTCTGCGGCACCTGCCGCACCGCGGTGCGGTCGGGCGACGTCGACCACCGAGACACGCTGCTCACGGAACCGGAGCGTGCCGCGGGCACGATGCTGATCTGCGTGTCGCGCGCACGCGGCGACGGGCCGCTGGTCCTGGATCTGTAGCGCCGGAACGCCGACTACCATCGGGCTCGTGGCGCTGGCCGAGGGAAGCACGTTCGCCGGCTACACGATCGTCCGGCGGCTCGGTGCGGGTGGGATGGGCGAGGTGTATCTGGCTCAGCACCCCAGGCTGCCGCGCCGGGACGCCCTGAAGGTGCTGCTGACCGAGGTGTCCGCGGACACCGAGTACCGCGAGCGGTTCGAGCGCGAAGCGGACGTCGCCGCGACGCTGTGGCACCCCCACATCGTCGGTGTGCACGACCGCGGTGATGTCGACGGTCAGCTGTGGATCGCCATGGACTACGTCGACGGCACCGACGCCGCGCACCTGCTGCACGACCGGCATCCCGGCGGCATCCCGGCGTCCGAGGCCGGTGAGCTCATCACCGCCGTCGCCGAGGCCCTGGACTACGCGCACGCGCGCAACCTGCTGCACCGCGACGTCAAGCCGGGCAATGTGCTGATCGCCCACCCCGACACGTCGGATCAGCGAATCATGTTGGCGGACTTCGGAATCGCGCGGTGGGCCGACGAAGCGAGCGGTCTGACCGCCACCAACATGACGGTGGGTACGGTGTCCTACGCAGCTCCCGAACAGCTGATGGGCAGCACACTGGACGGCCGCGCCGACCAGTACGCGCTGGCGGCCAGTGCGTACCACCTGCTGACCGGCGCGCCGCCGTTCCAGAACTCCAACCCCGCGGTCGTGATCAGCCAGCACCTGTCGGCCGCACCGCCGGCGATCGGTGACCGCAGGCCCGAGTTGGCCGGCCTCGATCCGGTGCTCGCCAAGGCGCTGTCGAAGGACCCGAAGGACCGCTACGACACCTGTGCCGACTTCGCCCGTGCGCTGACAGCGCGGCTGGCCGCGCCCGCCGCGCCCGTCGCGTCGGAGAGGCGTTCGCCGTTCCGGGCGGGTGTCGTCGTGCCCGCGGTGCTGGCCGCGCTGCTGATCGCGGCGGTCGTGTTCGCGCTCCTGGAACTCAACCGCGCCGACAGTGAACGCAGCGCCACCGCCGCCACGACCACCACGACCACGTCCGCCGTCGCGCCCGCGCCTCCCCCACCGCCGACGGAGTCGATCGTCACCGACACGGTGACGCGCACCGAGACGCCCACCGCGTTCATCGGTGCCGACTGCGCGCCGGTGGGTGCGACGGGAACGACGAGCAGTGGCGCCCCGGCGTACTGCGTGACCGTGCAGGGCACCGCCGTCACGATCTGGTCGCTGCGTCAGGGCGAGGTGCCGATTCCGACGTACACCCCGGCGCCCACCGAGACGCCGCTGCCCGCCGCCGAGGAGAGCCCGGTGCGCATCTGCATGGAGCAGACCGGACAGAGTTGGCTTCGCTGCCGCGAGGACATCAGGCGGAGCAACCGCCAACCATGAGGCTCGCCGTCGCCGATCGGCTCGCACTCGCCGATCTCGTTCACCTCTACGCCGCCGCGGTGGACGATCGCCGCTTCGGCGATGTCGTCGAATTATTCACGGAGACAGCCGAACTGCGGCTACCTGATTCGCCGCGTTCACTCGAACCCAGCCGTGTGCACCACGGCAGGCCGGGGGTGTACGCGGCGATGGAGGCGCTCTCCGGTGTCGAGCGCACGCAGCACGCGATCGTCGGCGAGGTGTACGCCGCACAACCGGATCCCGACTACGCGCTGGGCCGTATCACCTGCGACGCCCACCACTGGTCTCGGCGCAACGGCGAGGTGACCGACGTCGTATGGCACCTGCGCTACGACGACGAGTACGTCAGGACGCCGCTCGGCTGGCGCATCCACGGCCGCGCCCTCACCGTCAACGCGATCGAGACCCGTCCGGTCCGAGCGCTGCGACCCGCTGCTCAAGCTGATCCAGCAACGGCAGCTGCCCCTTCAGCACCTTCGACCGCGCCACTGACAACGGGAACCAGGCGACCCGGTCCACCTCCGGGTACTCCCTGACATTGCCGGAGCCCTTGGGCCACTCCAGTTCGAACGTGTTGCTCGTCGCGTCCGCGACATCGAGGTCGCCGCGGACTCCGAAAGCGGTGACCACTTTGCCCCCGGCCTGTTTCACCGGATCCAAGTCGATTCGAGGGCCGTCGGGCACCGACAGGCCGAGTTCCTCGGAGAACTCGCGGCGTGCGGCGCGCCACGGATCCTCGTCGGTGTACTCGCCTTTGGGAATCGACCACGCGCCGTCGTCCTTACGCGCCCAGAAGGGTCCGCCGGGGTGGCCGAGCAGGACCTCGAGCCGCCCGTCGATCACCCGGTAGAGCAGCAGGCCCGCACTGGTCTTCGGCATCGCACGAGCCTAGTTGCCGGTGGCGATAGTTCCGCACGGGTCCACGGGGACGTTCATACTTCTTGCGAGGCAGGGAGGAATCCGTGGGTGCGGACTCGCGTGTAGGCCGGATGTTCGGCCACTACAAGATCATCGGTCTGCTCGGTCGGGGTGGCATGGGCGAGGTGTACCAGGCCGAGGACACCCGCAAGGGCCGGATGGTCGCCCTCAAGATCCTGCCCGAGCAGTACTCCCACGACGAGCGATTCCGGGCCCGCTTCCAGCGGGAGTCGCGAGCCGCGGCGATCCTGCAGGAACAGCACGTCATCCCGATCCACGACTGGGGCGAGATCGACGGGAACCTCTACATCGACATGCGGCTCGTGCAGGGCAACACGCTGCACGAGTTACTCGAGACCGGTCCGCTGGATCCCGCTCGCGCCGCGCACATCGTCAGCGAGATCGGTTCGGCACTCGACGCCGCGCATCAAGCCGGCCTGATTCATCGGGATGTCAAGCCGCAGAACATCATCGTGACGGGAACGGATTTCCCCTACCTGGTCGATTTCGGTATCGCCGAGGCCTCCGGCGAGAGCGGCCTGACGATGACCGGCACGAACATCGGGACATTGAGCTACATGGCCCCCGAGCGGTTCGGCGACCGCGACGCCACCCCCGCGGTCGACGTCTACTCGCTGGCGTGCGTGCTGTACGAGGCGCTCACGGGTGACACCCCGTTCCCGGACGGCAGCATGGAGCAGTCGATCGCCGCCCACCTGACGTCGGCACCACCGCGCCCGAGCGAATCGAATCCGCGGGTGCCCCCCGCATTCGACGCCGTGGTGGCGCGCGGAATGGCGAAGGATCCGCTGCGCCGCTACCCGACGTGCTCGGCGTTGGGGCGGGCGGCGCTGGAGGCGGTCGCGTCCGGCGGCGGCTCGCTCTACGACCACTACCCCTCCACGACGTACGAGAAGGCGGAGACGTGGGACAGGGCGGAGGAGCCGCCCACCGCGTATGCACCGGATGCGCCGCCCACCGCCCGCGCCCCGGTCCCGCCCACCGCCTACCCGGCCGCCCCACCGGCGTACCCGTCGAGGCCGCCGACGTACAGTCCGCCACCGCGGCGGTACGAGCCGCAGCAGCAGCCCTATGCGGCCCCGACCGGGCAGCCGGCCACCGCGAGTAAGACGGATTCGCGCGGATGGGTGCTGCCTGCCGTCGTGGTGGCGGTCGTGGTGCTGCTGGGCGCCGTGGGCGTTCTGATCGGTTTGGTGCTCAGCCGCAGCGGGTCCGACGATCCGGTTGCGCAGGACCCCACGCTGGTGAAGCCCACGCCGACCAGGGGGGCACCCGGCGGTGACGCGGATACCAGCCAGCCGAAGCCGCTACCGCCGACCCCCACCGAGGTGCCGGTCAACGAGGGCGCACCGCCCCCGATGATCAGCGGTCCCGACACGAGCGCGTCACGCCAGACCTGCGACGACGGCTTTCGGGTGAACGGCACGGGCCCTGGAACGCAGTCCCGGCGGGGCTCGGTGGACACGTCGTGTTTCTTCGCTCAGAGTGTGCTCACGTCGTACTGGAACCAGTACGGCAACGCCAGTCGCGAGCTTCGCACGGTGTACGCCCCCGGTGCCGTCGACTGCCGCTCGGTGGCTAGCGGAAACCTTTGCCGGGGGGCTGATTTCGTGATGACCTGTCAGGCCCGCCCCGGCGACGGGTACATCACCTGCGAGGGTGGCAGGGACGCGCGGGTGTACATCTACTGAGCCGGGCCGGATTGGCCGGCCCGGCCGTCATGGCGGATGCTGGACGCGTGACGCGTCCGGGCTCGCTCTTCGGTTGGGAGCCGCTGCGGCCCCTCGGCAGGCTGGCCAGCACCGGCTCGTTCGCCGCGCACCTGACCGCGTTCGTCACCCTCCGTCAGCTCGTCCTGGGTCGGCGCCTCGCGGTTCGGCTCGATGACGGCGACCTGGTGCTCACCGTCGTCGAGGCGGATTCCCGAGTCGGTCTCCGCGGATTCGCGGCGGGACGGCTGAACGACGTCCGGGTGGTCGCCGAGCAGGTTCGGTGGAAGGAGCACCGCTTCGGGCGCGCGACGATGGTTCTGCACGACATGCGGATGGAGGCGTCGTCGCCGCCGGTTCTGCTCGCCGCACCGGTCGAACTGACGCTGGACGTCCCGGCGGGCCCGCTCGACGAGCTGTTCCGCTGGGCGGCACCCCGCCTGGCGGGTGACGTCGGCCCCGACGGAGTGGCCCGGTTGCGTCTGGCCAATCGTAGGAGCGCGGGTCACGTCGAGATCGAGACACGACTCGAGGAGTCCACGCTGTGGCTCAGACCGATCGCCGTCGCGCGACGGCGGCGCTGGGCACTGCCCGCCCGGACTCCGGCGTATCCGGTTCGGCTGCCGCCGCTGCCGCACGGTCTGGAGCTGACCGGGGTGGAGTTCGACTCGAACGTGGTCCGGCTCACCGGGGTGCTCCCCGAGTGGCGGATGGAGATTCCCCGCAGCCGCCTCGAGGACATGATCAGCCAGCTCAGCGCGGTCGGCAGGCCGCTCAAGCTGATCTGGCCGAGCAGAACCACCTGAGCGTTTATATGATCTCTGGTCGTGGCCGACCCGTCACCCGTCACCGCGTACCGCCGCTACGTCGCGCTCGGCGACAGCCAGAGTGAGGGACTCTGGGACGGCGATGACGATTCCGGTGTCCACGGTTTCGCTGATCGCCTTGCTGTGCAGCTGAATTCGCTACACCCGGGATTGCAGTACGCCAACCTGGCGATCCGGGGCAAGCGAATCCGGGACGTCATCGACGACCAGCTGCCGAAAGCGCTGGCGATGGAACCCGACTTGATCACCAGCTGCATCGGCATGAACGACGTGACCCGGCCCGGCCGACTGTTCGAGCGGGCGCTGGCCGACCTCGAGTACCTGCACGACCGGCTGGCCCGGACCGGGGCGACGGTGGTGACGACGACGTTTCCCGATCTGGTGCAGATCCTGCCCGCGGGCCGGTTCATCGCGGGCCGGGTCGTCGAGATCAACGCGGTGATCCGCGCCGCCGCCGACCGGCACGGGTTCCGGCTGGTCGATCTCTACGGCGCGTCGTCGATGATCGACTCGGAGACCTGGAGCGACGACAGGGTGCACGGCTCGCCGCGGGGCCACGCTCTGTTCGCCGCGGCCGCCGCCGAGGCGTTGGCGTTGCCGGGGAGCAGTCACGACTGGGCGGTCGCGCGGGCCGACGTGGCGCTACCGGGCTTCCGGTCGCGGGTCTACGCGCAGGCGCAGTGGACGCGGAACCTGTTCATGCCGTGGCTGCTTCGCGAAGTCAAGGGCGTGTCCACCGGAGACGGCCGAGAACCGAAACGGCCGGAGCTCGCCGGCGTCGACGACCTGTCGCCGCTGCCGGTCGCGTCAGAAGCCGAATAGGTCGAGCGGCAACGGCAGCTGGCCCGAGCCGAGCGAGGCCACCGCGCTGGGGCAGAACGCCGAGATGGCCAGGCCGGTGAACATGGTCGCCGGGCCGAGCGGCATCCCCGCGGTGTCGGCGACCTTCGCTGCGGCGTCGGCCGCGGTCTGGCCCGGCTGGGACAGCATCGGGCACACGGACTGGCCGAGTGCGACGGCCTCCTGCGGGTTGGTCATCGCGATGTTCGCGGAGTCGAGCGCGGTGAGGAACGCGTCGTCGACCGGGTCGGCCCCACTGGGCGCCGCGGTCAGCAGCGCGGTCGCGAGCAGGCCTGCGGTGGCGGCGGGGATCAGCGTCGTTCGGAGCACCGGGCCAGGGTACGGGCTAACGATCCGGCGAGCCAATCAGATGCCCGTCCAGGTGGAATCGAGCTGTTCGGCAACGTCGATGATCTTGGCTTTGCGCGACGCCGGGCTGTCGATCTCCCCCGACACGTGCGCGGCGATGAACCGCTTGATCTCGGCGTCGACGCCGGCCACGATGCGCAGCACCTCGGCGCGCAGCGACGTCGAGGTGACGTGGATCGCGATGTCGGTCGGGCGCGGCTTGTGCACGTCGAGGATCAGCAGCAGCGGCCGGGCGGCCAGCGCGGACGCCTTCAGTGCGATCTCGCCGAACACCTTGAAGCGCGGCTTGTCGATGCGCAGGTCGATCACCATGTCGATCTCGAGCGGGATCCGGATGCTGAATGTAATCTGCTCGGCGACGTGCCGGGTGACGACCGGCGTCTGCACGTTGACGACGGCGGTGACCTTGGCGATCCTGCCGGGCCCCTGCGCGATGGGACCGACGGTGAACTCCTCGCCGGCGATGGCCGCGATCGCGTCGCCGACCCGCTCCTCGGTGACCGCGACCTCGAAGAAACTGCGGCCGAACTCCTCGTAGGTCATGTGTTCTTCAGGCATGGTGCACTCACGTTCTCACGTCGGCGTCGGCTGATACGCACGACATGGCCGAAAGGTCAGTGCTCGGTGAACAGCCGCAGCCGGGAGAACGCCAACGGACGGTTCCCCAGATCGGCGATCACGACACCGCGGCCGCCGTCGCCGTCGACGGTCGCGGCGACCGTGTTCCCGGCCGCGATGACCTTGCGCCACCGGGCGCCCGCGAGCCGGGCCGTCAGGTCCGAGCTGCTGATCGGGACGTCGTCACCGAGCGTGACGAGTGCCGACTCCCCGACCGCGCGCCGCACCGAGACCTCGTCGCCCGTGGTGGCGCTGCGCAAGAGGTCGGCGAGGTGGCGCTTGCCCCTGGCGCCGACACCCGCGAAGCCCGATGCGAATCCCAGCGCGCCCGAGACACCCTGGTTGCCGATGAGCGCCCGCCCGAGCGCCAGCCCCACGGGTACGGCCGCGAACCCGCTGCGCGCGAACTGCCGCACCATCGCCGGCAGCTCCCAGTGCGCCCGCAGGCGGGTGATCGCGAGGGCGGCGATGTCGACGTCGTAGCGCAGGAAGGCGGGGATTCGCATGACGACCGCGGCGGACATGCGCACCTCGAGTTCGAGGTCGCGGACGACGATACCTCCGCGGGCGGTCCCGACGACGACGTCGGCGTCGCGGTGGAAGGTGATCTCGCGGGGGCCGATGAACGTGTCGTAGAACCGGGTCAGCTCAGCGGCGCCCCGGTGCGGCCGCGACCCGACCGGATCCTCGACCACGCCCCCCGCGGTGAACAGGCCCACCCATCCCGTGCGGTCGTGTGCGCTCGCGGCGGCGGGTGACTGCTCGACGACGGCGAGAAGGTCGGCTCGCGTCACGGCCGGGTCGTCGGACATGACACAAGCCGTACCACGAACCCGTCCCAGTCGTGGCGAAGCGCGGTCTCGGTCTGCACACTGGTGGATACGCGGACGGCGACGTCGACCGCCCAGTGAGGAGCAGGCGATGAGTCAGAACGGACCGTTCGGGATGGACCCCGAGGAGTTCGACCGGGTACTGCGGGACGCGGGCGACAGCCTGCGCGACGCGCTGGACCGCCTCGGGAAGAGAGCGAGCTGGGCGACGCTGCTCGACGAGTTCACCAGGAGCGCGCGACCGTCCGCCAAGCCGGAGCCGGAGACCACCGGGTCCGCAGGCGACGGTGTATGGGCGGTGTACACCACCGCGGCCGATGGCGGGGCCCACATCGAGGAGGTCTATCCGGCCGAACTCGACGCGCTGCGGGCGAACAAGAACAACACCGACCCGGCTCGCAAGGTGCGGTTCCTGCCGTACGGCATCGCGGTGAGCGTCCTCGACGAGGCGAGCGAAGGAAAGGGAGAGCCGAACGCGCCGGACTAGCTGACTCGTCCACCCCGGCACATCACCGGACTCCGTCCGAACTCTCCCGGTCCTGGCGCGCGAACCGTTAGGCTTTGCCGGAACTCAGCCGAGGAGACAACACAGCATGCTTCGCGAACTCACCATCGCCGCCGCCACGGTGGCTGCCGCCGTCGCATTGGCACCGTCCGCCGCTGCCGATCCCGGCAACGACTTCCCCGATAAACCGGGCAGGTATCCGACGGACGTTCCCGGCATGAACTACGACGCGCATCTCGCAGGACCGTGCGACAACTATCAGCTGTTCACGTTCGGTCGCGGACCGGGCGGCGAACCGCTGGTGTGCCACTACATCCCCAATCAGTGGCCCCCGGTGTACACGGGTTTCTGGCAGGCCTCCTACCCGTTGAAGGGCGTTCAGGAGATCGGCGCACCGTGCGACGGTCCGAAGCAGGCCGCGCAGTCGCCCGACGGCAGGCCGATGGTGTGCCTCGGAGCGCGGGGCTGGCAGCCCGGCACGCTGACCGGGGCCGGGTTCTTCCCCGGATGACCGACCGGTTGACCATACAGTGCTGAGACGACTGTATGGTCGACGTCATGGGTGCTGACACGCCGTCGTTCAACCTGTCCGAGGTCTTCGCCGCCGTGGCGCGGGAGATCCCGGACCAGACCTATCTGGTGTGGCGGGACCGCCGGCTCACGTACGCCGAATTCGACTCTCGCGTCGACGGTTTCGCGCACTACCTGAGATCAGCGGGATTGGGCTGTCACGCCGAGCGCCACGCACTCGGCGGTCACGAGTCCGGTCAGGACCACCTCGGCATCTACCTGCGCAACGGCAACGAATACCTCGAGGCGATGACCGGCGCCTACCGCGCCAGGGTCGCGCCGTTCAACGTCAGCTACCGATACGTCGAGGAGGAGCTGATCTACCTGCTCACCGACTCCGGTGCGCGGGCGTTGATCTACCCGTCGGAGTTCGCCTCCCGTGTCGCCGCCATCCGGGACCGCCTGCCCGCGCTCGAGGTGCTCATCCAGGTGGCCGACGACTCCGGCCACGAGTTGCTGCCCGGTGCCGTGGACTACGAGACGACGCTGACGACAGCCGAGCCCGCGGACGGCATGCCCACGCCGTCGGGTGACGACCTGTACATCCTCTACACCGGCGGGACCACCGGAATGCCGAAGGGCGTGCTGTGGCGTCAGCACGACATCTTCATGTCGTCGATGGGCGGCAGGCCCTACGGCTCGACCGAGGCCACCGCGTCGTACGACGAACTCGTCAGCAAGGCGCGTGCCGCCGCCGGGGTGATGTCGATCCTCGTCATCCCGCCGTTCATGCACGGCGCCGCGCAGTGGGCCGCCTACACGATGGTCACGCTGGGCGGGCGGCTCGTCATCCCCGACGACGTCGAACGCATGCGCGCGCCAGACGTGCTTCGCCTCGTCGAACGCGAGAAGGTGATGAGCATTCCGGTGGTCGGTGACGCGATAGCGCGCCCCCTGATCGACGAGATCGAGCGCGGCGACTACGACCTGTCGAGCGTCGTCACCGTCACCAACGGCGGTGCGCCGCTGTCCCCTACCGTGCGGGACCGCATCCACGCCGCGCTGCCCAACGTCATGGTGATGGACGCCGTCGGCGCCTCCGAGTCGGGCGCACAGATGAGCACGCTGAGCACCCCCGGCGTGGAGATGCAGCCCGCGGTCTTCACGCCCCAGTCGGATACCGCCGTCGTATCGGCCGACCTCGACCGCGTTCTGACGCCGGGCGAAGGTCAGGGCTGGTTGGCCAGAAGGGATTTGATCCCGCTGGGTTACCTGGGTGACGCCGCCAAGACCGCACGGACGTTCCCGACGATCGACGGCGTGCGGTGGTCGGTCCCCGGTGACCGCGCGAACGTGCTGTCCGACGGGCGGATTCAGCTGCTCGGTCGCGACTCGGTGACCATCAACTCGGGTGGCGAGAAGATCTTCGTCGAGGAGGTCGAACGCGCGGTCGCCGCCCACCCCAGCGTGTACGACGTCGTCGTGGTCGGTAGGCCGTCGGAGCGCTGGGGCAGCGAGGTCGTCGCGGTGGTGCAGTTCGCCGAGGGTGCCTCCGCCACCGACGAGGAACTCGCGGCGACAGCGGGTCAGACGATCGCGCGCTACAAGGTGCCCAAGGCGTTCGTTCACGCGGAGAAGATCGTCAGGTCGCCCGCGGGCAAGGCCGATTACCGGTGGGCCAAAGAGGTGGCGAGCGCGGGTAGCTAGCCCGCGAGGAACATCGTCGGCTTGCGGCGGAACGTCTCGACCGGCCCGGCGGGCTCGTCGATGCCTGCGGCTCGCAGCGCATGCGTCTTGAAGGCTCGGGCGGCGGCGCTCAGCACGTGGTCGACGGACTCCACGCCGCGGTCGAGGACGTCGACTCCGCTTTCACCCCACACCGTCACCTCGGCGATGCCGCGTTTGAGGGTGCGCAGCACGTCGTCGCGCAGTTCGGCGGTGGCGATCAGCACATCGGCGGAGGCTGCGAGGGCCAACGCGCGCGCGGGTGCCCCGTCCTCGTCCTCGTCGGACTCCAGGCGCTCCGTGCGCACGCCGAGGATCCGCAGCGGTGTGACGTCGCAGTCCCCGGTGACCGTGACCGCGACGTCCCAGCCGGCCATCGCCCGGTCGTACAGCCATCCCCCGGCGTGGCGTACGACGTCGGCGACGTCGCACGCGGTGACGTCGAGTTGGTACTTGCCATGGCTGGTGGTGCGGACTTGCCGGCTTGTCAAGGGCACCTCACCAGCGTGACACTTTCGATCACTTCTGTAAAGGATGGAACGTGAATTTGGCAAGTCCGTGACGTGCCGCGCTAGTCCACGAGTTTCAGGGCCGCCGCGGGGCACTGGGTCACCGCTTGCGAGAGTGTGCTGCGGTCCAGTGCGGCGGCGCGCTCGTGATCGATGACGACGCTGCCGTCGTCCTGCACCTCGAACACGTCCTCGGCGATCGATTCGCAGATGCCGTGCCCGGTGCACTTGGTGAGGTCGACTTCGACGTCCATCCGGTCCCGCCCTTCTATTCCACGTACGCAGGTAGACGCTTGACGCCGTGCACGAAGTTGCTCAACAGGTAGTCGGGTTCGCCGAACTCGACCCTTGTGAGCCGGGTGAGCAACTCGCGGAACAGGTTTCGCAACTCCGCCTTGGCCACCTGACTACCGAGACAGAAATGTGGTCCACCGCCACCGAAGCCGAGGTGCGGATTGGGCGAGCGGGCCAGATCGAAGCCGTGCGGGTCGTCGAACACGGCCTCGTCACGGTTGGCCGAGCAGTAGAACAATCCGATCTTGTCGCCGGCCTTGACTTGCTGGCCGCCCAACTCGGTGTCGGCGGTGACGAACCGGGCGAACTGCATCACCGGGGTCGCGTAGCGGACGAACTCCTCGACGGCGGGTCCGATGCGGTTGTCGAAATCGGCCATCAGCCAGTCCCGCTGTTCGGGGTTCGCGACGAGCGCCATCATGGCGTGTGTCGTGGCCTGTTTCGTCGTGTCGTTGCCCGCGGACGCGAGCAGTACCATGAACGCGCCCATCTCCTCGTCGGTGAGGCGGTGCCCGTCGACCTCGGCGTTGACCATCGCCGTCATCAGGTCGTCGGCGGGGTGTGCGCGTCGGTGCTTCGCCAACTCGACGCCGCAGTTGTTGAGGAAGAACATCTCGCCCATGGTGTGGGCGGCTCGATCCTCGAGCGTGGCGTACTCGTCATCGCTTGCGCTGAAGAGCTTTTCGGCCGCCGATGCCAGCGCCTCGCGCTGGCCGGGATCGACCCCGAGCATGTCGGAGATCGTCATCATCGGCAGGCGCGTCGAGCAGGCCGCGACGAAGTCGACGTCCCCCGCTCCGACGAGGTCATCGACCACCTGCACCGCGTTCGCGTGGATCCGGTCCTCGATGCGTGCGACGTTCCTCGGCGTGAAGGCCGCGCTGATCAACCGCCGGTACACGTTGTGTCGCGGCGGGTCCATCGCCAGGAAGAAGGAGGCGAACCGCTGCACGTCCGCGGGCATCGGGTCGAGCGCGACGCCGTCGGCGCTGCTGAACAGTTCGGGGTGCGCGCTCGCGTACGCGATGTCGGCGCGCCGGGTGACCGCCCAGAAGCCGGGCTCGTCGGACTCGAAGAGGGACGGCAGCGGCCGATGCCAGGTCAGGCCCTCGGTGGCCCGTAGTGCGGCGAACGTGGCGTCGCGTTCGACGAAGCTCTTCGCCCAGAACTCCCTCGAGGAGACGTCGTACTCGCAGAACTCGCGCGCCAGGGCCTGAGACACGCAGATAGCGTGACACTTTCGGTCTACTTTGTAAAGCTGTGCGGATGGCGAAACCGCGCTACCGAGCCGGTGCGGACCCCGCGAAGTGCGCCCGCACCCCGGCGAGCATCTCGACGTGCGCAGCGACCGCCTCCCGCACGGTGAAGCCCGCCAGTGGGCGCGGCGCGACGATGGTGAGACGTTCGGTGAGTCGGGTGCCCGTGCCGGTCGATTCGAACGAGACCGCACCGGTGAGCCGGACGGCGGGGAACTGTCGCGCGTCGGTGTGGACGTCGCCGCCCGCCGTGACGCGCACGATGGCCGTATAGGAGACCGGCAGCGTCATCGGTCCCATCGGGATGCGGTCCCGGACGCGGTAGGTCTGCGCGTGGCCGTCGGCGGTCGCCTGGTAGCGAGTCGGCGTGACGGCCACGACCAGCGGGTGGACGGCGATGATGTTGCGCAGGTCGATGTAGAACTCCCGGACCGCGTCCGGCGCCGCTAGAATGTCCTCGCTCAGAGCGTGTTCGGAACGCGACTTCCACCACGGTCGGTTCGGCGCCACGATTCCGAATCCTGCCCTATCGCAGCCGGGTAGCTTGTCGGAATGACCGAGGGCCGCCACGGCGACTACACCCATCCGCGGGCGCTCGCCGGCCGCGCGGCGATCGTCACGGGCGCTGCGCAGGGGGTCGGACGGGGCATCGCGGGTGCACTGGTGAGCCGTGGGGCGTCGGTGTTACTCGTGGATCACCAGGAGGACGCGTTGGCCCTGGCGACCGCGGAGTTCGCCGCTGCGGGATTCGCAGCCGAGGCATTGACGGCCGATCTCCGCGACCCCGACAGCCCCCGGCGCATCGTCGACGCCGCCGTCGCCGCGTTCGGCCGGGTCGACGCGCTCGTCAACAACGCGATCGCCACGAACGAGCCGAAAGCTCTCGTCGACATCGACCCAGACGACTACGACCTGGTGTTCGACGTCGGACCCAGGGCGACGTTCTTCCTGATGCAGGCGGTACACCCGACGATGGTGGCGGCGGGCGGCGGAGTGATCGTCAACCTCGGATCGGCGTCGGGCACCGGCGGCCAGGTGAAGTTCGCCGCGTACGCGGGCGCCAAGGAGGCTATCCGGGGCATGTCGAAGGCAGCGGCGCTCGAGTGGGGCCGGGACAACATCAGGGTCAACGTCGTCTGCCCGTTCGCCGACTCCCCCGGTGTGCAGTTCTGGCAGGAGTTGGCGCCCAAGGACTTCGATCGCGCGCTGAGATCGGTGCCGTTGGGGCGGGTCGGCAGGACGGAGGAGGACATCGGCGCGGTGGTCGCGTTCCTCGTCGGAACCGACGGCGACTATCTGACGGGCCAGACCATCCACGTCGACGGCGGAATGGGCGTCTACCGCTGACCGCGTCCCGCCACGGGCCGCGGGCGGGTTTCGAGCCGCGTTCGCGAAAGCTCCCTCGGAAAACGGGGTGTCGCGGTCAGAATGTGGGCGTGGCGGGCAAGGGCACCGACGGCGGCACACCGGAGTCGCTCGGCTACGCGGTCAAACGACTGGTGCTCGGGCGCCCGCTGATCAACGATCAACTCACGTCCGAGAAGCTCTCGAAACCGGTGGCACTCGGGGTGCTCGCGCCCGACGCGATCTCGTCGACCGCGTACGGCACCGAGATGATCCTGCTCGAGTTGCTGCCGTTCGCCGCGCTCGCCGCATTCGCACTGCTGCTGCCGGTCACGGGCGTGATCCTGTGCATCCTCGTCCTCGTGGCGGCGTCGTACCGCCAGGTCGTCATGACCTACACCAGGGCGGGCGGGTCATATGTCGTCGCGCGCGACAACTTCGGTCCGCGGGTAGCCCAGATCGCCGCTGCCGCACTGCTCATCGACTACGTCGTGACGGTCGCGGTGCAGGCGGCCGCAGGCACCGTGGCGGTCGTCTCGGCCGTGCGTTCGCTCGGGCCCTACAGCCTCGAGATCACGGTCGGCGTGGTCGTCGTCATGTGCGTGGCCAACCTCCGCGGCCTGCGCGAAGCGGGCAGGCCGTTCGCGATCGCGACGTACTTCTTCGTCGTGATGATGACGTTGATGATCGGCACCGGCCTGGTACGCGAAATCCTCGGCGATCTACCGAGATACGACACGGCGAACATCTCCGGGCTCATTCCGATAGAGCAGGGCGACGGGCTGGTGATGGGCGCGACGATCCTGGTGTTGTTACGCGCGTTCGCCAACGGCGGGGCATCCCTGACCGGCGTCGAGGCGATCTCGAACACCGTCGGGGTGTTCCGGGATCCCGCAGGCGCCAACGCCCGCAAAGTCCTCACGATCATGGCGGGCATCCTCGCCTTCCTGCTCGCCGGCGTCGCCTGGCTGGCGTACGAGACGCATTCCGCTCCGTACTCGGCGGGCTACCCGTCGGTGCTCTCCGAGATCGCGAGGGCGGTCTTCGGTGATGGCGTGCTGGGTCACGTGCTCTATGCACTGGTCCAGATATCCACCGCGGCAATACTCTTCACCGGCGCCAACACGAGCTTCAACGGGTTTCCCGCGCTGGCCAACTTCGTCGCCGAGGACCGCTTCCTGCCCCGACAGCTGACCAAGCGCGGCCACCGCCTGGTGTTCTCCAACGGCATCGTGATCCTCGCGGTGCTGTCGGTCGGTCTGCTGGTACTCACCGGCGGCTCGGTGGAGGCGCTGGTGCCGTTCTACGCCATCGGCGTGTTCACCGGATTCGCCATGGCGGGGTACGGCCTCACCAAACATCATCTGGTGCGCAAGGAGCCGGGCTGGCAGCGCAGAACGGCGATCAACCTGTCGGCCGGGATCCTGTCGACGATCGTCGTCGCGATCTTCGCCATCGCCAAGTTCACCGAGGGTGCGTGGCTCGTCGTGGTGGTGTTCCCGATCCTCGTCATCGTGCTGATGCGGCTCAATCGCGAGTACCGTGCGGAAGCCGCCATTCTGGAGAACTTCCGCACCAATCGGCCCGAACTGGTGGACTACGCGCACCATCAGGTCTTCATCCTCGTCAACTCCGTGGATCTGGCTGTGCTGGAGGCCATCAGATACGGGCACGGGCTACGCGCCGACGACATGGTCGCGGTCCACTTCATGATCGACGAGGCGCAGGCCGATAGGGTGCGGGAGCGCTGGGAGCACTTCGGTCTTCGGGTGCCGCTGCGGGTAATCGACTGTCCGGAGCGGAGATTGAACCGTGCGGCGCAGGACCTGGCGTGTGATGCGGTCACGCCGGACGGGCGCACCAACGTCACGGTTCTGCTCCCGCGACGAACGTACGCTCCCGTCATCGGCAGGGTGTTGCACGACCGCACCGCTGACCGGATGGCCAAGGCGATCAGTCGAGTTCCGCACGCGGCGGCCACGATCGTGCCCTACGACGTACAGGCCCGCATTCGCGCGACGTTCCCCGACATGATCGAGGAGAGGATCACCCGCGAAGTCGAGAAGGTGCAGGCGCGCATCGCGCACGGTGACGACGAGCGAGTGCGCGAGTACGAGAACCCGACTCCTTTGCAGCAGGTGATCGCCGTCGACGGTGTTCTCGCAGGTCATCGCGCCGTCATCGAGGGTAGAGTCCTCGAGGTAGAGGATATTATCAACGCGGGCAAGAGAATTCGCAGTGTCCTCGTCGGTGATGACAGCGGCCGGATAAGGGTGACGTTCGGGCCGGGCCGCGGCGGAGACGACATCGAGCCGGGTCAGATCGTGCGCATCACCGGGAAAGCGCACCAAACGGGCAGTCGTCCAACAGGTATCGCCAACCCCGATTACGTCATCGTCGAAAACGACGGTCAGGACAAGTAGGGCGAAATTCCATGCAGGCGGAACGGTCGTTCGGCGGTCATCGACTTGATCGATTCACCTGGCGCGAAAGCGGTTCGGCAGCAACGTGAATTCGGCGGCTGGCGAGGACGTGAACCGGGGTGCCCGAGTGCGCTATTGGCGACACCTCCCCGGCTGCTCGGAAAGTGCTTCTGAACAGGTGTTTTCACGCTTCAAGCGAAGTGCAAACCGGGACTGGCGCTTTGGTTCACGACGGCGTAGTGTTCCCGCCGCGGGCACCCGAGAAGGCAACGCGCTCAACGATTTCTGTTAGCTGAGTCGTGGATTGCATCGAACGTGATGGGTGCCACATATTTTGGCTTCGAGCAAATCCCGTTGCTAGCGTCCCGCAGCATGATTGGTATCGCGACCGCAACGTTGATGACCCTTGTCAACGGAGTCTCGGGCACGCCGTACATCTCCGGCGGCGACTCGCCTCGAGGCACCGATTGCTCCGGCCTCGCGTCCTGGGTGGCCAACGCCGCGACGGGACGCCCCGTCTACGGTGACCGGTTCAACACCGGTAACCAGGAGGCCGCACTGCTGGCCCGTGGCTTCAGGCACGGCACCGCACCGGGCGCCCTGGTGATCGGCTGGAACTCCGGCCACACCGCCGTAACGCTGCCCGATGGGACGCCCGTGTCGAGCGGCGAGGGCGGTGGCGTGCGCGTGGGCGGTGGTGGCGCCTTCCAGCCTCAGTTCACCCATCACATGTACCTCCCCGTGGAGAATGTCGACGCTCCCGAGGCCCCGGCACCGGCCGATCCGTTCGCGCCCCCGCCGCCGCCCCCGCCGCCGGCCGACCCGTTCGCGCCCCCGCCCCCGCCGGGAGTGATCAATGCCGGGTTCGCGCCCGCCGACCCGAATGCGCTCCCCCAGGCGCTGCCTGCACCCGGTCCGGACCTGGTGCCCGCACCCGAGCTGGGCGCACCGCCCGCTCCCGTCGATCCGCTGGCGCCCCCGCCCCCGCCTGGGATGCCCGTCTAGCTTTCGCCGACCATCGCTCGCCGCCACATCGCGGCGAGCGTGTGGATCGCCGTCTCCTCGTCGAACACGGCGTCGACGTCGTCGCCCCCCGCGGCCAACCACGTCCAGCAGTACGACTCGAGCATCGACACGATGGCCGAGGCGAAGACGTGGTGGTCGAGGCCGATGCGGTCGCCGTCCTGCTCGACTGCGTCGATGAGCGCGAGAACCGACGCGATCCCGTAGGCGCGTTGCGATCGCCACCACGCCGCGGCGTCCGGGTCCGACATCGACAGCTGGAACACGCCGATCATCTCGGGTAGATAGTCGCGGAACGTGTGGAAGTACGCGCGGACCGCCGCCTCGATGTTGGCGGCCCAGTCGTCGCTGAGACCGTCGCGGGCGCGTTCGACGATCTGCGCGGGAAACCGCTCCAGAAGAGCCCGAAGTAGCTGCTGCTTGGTGTCGTAGTAGTTGTAGAACGAACCGATCGACCGGCCGGCCCTTCCGGTGATGTCGGCGATCTTCGCGTTGACGTAGCCCTTCTCGGCGAACACGTCGCGGGCGGCCTCGAGCAACGCGGCCTGTGTCGATTCGCTTCTGGTCGTCGTGGGCACGGTCAGCCGATCGAACAGGGCAGCGATTTGATGGTGTGCACGAACGGCGACATCAACACCTCGGGCGCACCCGTGGCGTGCAGGTCGGGGAACGCCTGCAGCAGCTTGTCCAGAACCACGGTCAGCTCCATGCGCGCCAGGTTGGACCCGAGGCAGAAATGCGGTCCGCCCGCCCCGAAGGCGATGTGGTCGCGCGCGTTGGCCCTGGCGATGTCGAAGGCGTCGGGGTCGGCGAACACGGCGGGATCGTGGTTGGCGGCCAGGTACCACAGAACCACCTTGTCGCCCTTCGCGATTCGCTGGTCACCGAGGTCGATGTCCTCGGTGGCGGTGCGCCGCATGTGTAGGGCCGGTGAGCACCAGCGCAGGATCTCCTCGATCGCGTTCGAGTGACGCCCGCCGAAGTCCTCACGGAGCGAACGCATCTGCGCGGGGTGGTCGCTCAGTAGCTTCATGCCCCAGGTCAGTGCGGTTCGCGTCGTGTCGTTGCCCGCTGAGACCAGAAGCACCACGAAGGAACCGAACTCCGCGGGCGACAGGCGACACCCGTCGATCTCCGCGTGCATCAGCACCGAGGTGATGTCGTCGCCGGGTGACGCCAGCCGTTGCCTGCCCAGTTCGATCGCGTAGCCGTAGAGCGACAGCAGGCTCTGCAGTGCGACTTCGGGGCCACCGAAGTCGGGGTCGTTGACCCCGAGGATCTTGTTGATGAGTTCCCGTACCTCAGCGCGGTCCGCCGCGGGGATGTCGAGCAGATCGCAGATGACCTGAAGCGGCAGGTTCGCGCCGACCGCGGTGACGAAGTCGAACTCACGTCGCTCCCTGATCTCGTCGACGATGGCGTCGGCGAGCGTGCCGACCGACTCGGTCAGGCGTTTGATGGCGCGCGGCGAGAACGCGCTCTGAACCAGCTTGCGCTGTCGCCCGTGGCGGGGATCGTCCATCGCGATGATCGATGCCATCACCTCGAGCACCTCGGGCGGGAAGTCGTCCATGGAGAAGCCGGCGGTGCTGGTGAACGTCGCGGGGTCCCGGCTCACCCGGCTCACCGCCGCGTGTGATGTCACGGACCACAGCCCGTTGCCGCCGGCGTCGAGGTGGTACTCGACGCCCGCGCTGCGCTCGCGCATCAGAGCGAAACCGCGGAGTCTGTCGTCGATGTCAGCGGCCCAGAACGGATGCAGTACTGCGGGCGATGCGTACTCGAGGTCGTGCGGCATGAGCTCCCTACACTTCGATGAAACTGAATTCAGATTCACCATAGCACCACCGCAAACCCTTTCACCGAATGAAGCACGACGCCGACGGCTAGTAGACTCAGCGCCGTGACAGAATCCGCGTCGTTGCAGCCGTCCACTCTGCGCGAACGGAAAAAGCAGATCACGCGCCGGATGTTGGTGGATGCGGCTGTCGAACTGTGTGTCAAACGGGGCTACGAGAACACCACTGTGGAGCAGATCGCGGCGGCCGCCGACATCTCCACCCGGACGTTCAGCCGCTACTTCGCAACGAAGGAGGCGGTGTTCATCGCGGTGCTCGACGACCTGGCAGCGGAGATCGTCGCAGAGCTGACTACGCAACCCGCGGATCTCGGACCCATGGAGGCGCTGCGGGCGGCGCACATGGCGGTGCTCGGGCGGGTGAGCAGGCGCCCTCTCGTCGGTCTGACGAAGGACCGCATCGCGCTGATCCTGCGGATCGTCAACTCATCCGACGCGCTGCGCCAGGCGGCCATCGACTACCGGTATCCGGCGGCCATGAAGATCCTCGCCCGCCACATGGGCGTGCCCCCGGATGACAAGCGCCTGGATCTCGGCGTCGCGTTGTTCTCGACGACCATCGTGAGCGCGTGCAGCGACCTCGTCGACAGCACCGGTGACATCGACCTCGGTCCCGAGATCGTCATGGAACGGCTCGAGCAGACGCTGGGCCACGTGGCGCAGTTCGCCGCCGATATGGACGTCGACGCGCCGAACTGACATATTCGCGGCGTGACGGAAACCGAAAGCCACGGGGGTTTTCGCGCTTGGGCGGCGGTCATCGTGCTGGCCGTGGTGGGCACCCTCAACTACGTCGACCGCTTTCTACCCGCCGTCCTCGCAGAACCCATCAAGAACGAACTCGCACTGTCGGATACGGCGATCGGCGTGATCAACGGGTTCGGTTTCCTCATCGTCTACGCGGTGCTCGGGATCTTCATCGCGAGGATCACCGACCGGGGTGCCTTCGGTCTGGTCGTGACCGGATGCCTGACGCTGTGGGGCACGATGACGATGATCGGCGGAGCGGTCACGTCCGGTTTCCAACTCGCGCTGACGCGGATCGGCGTCGCCGTCGGTGAGGCGGGCAGCACTCCCGCCGCGCACGCCTACGTGGCCAACAACTTCAGGCCCGAACGCCGCGCCGCACCGTTGGCCGTCATCACACTCTCCATCCCGCTGGCCAGCGCGGCGAGCCTGCTGGGCGGCGGGCTGCTCGCCGAATCGCTGGGCTGGCGAACGGCTTTCGTCATCATGGGTGCGATCAGCGTCGCGTTCGCGCCGATCGTCCTGCTGGTCGTGGGGACGCGGCAGCGCATCGCCACCGCGCCCGCCTCACCTGCGGCGCCGACGGTCAGGTGGTGGGACCTGCTGCGCAAGCCGAGCTACCTCGCGATCGTGACGGGTGCCGCGTTCGTGTCGGTGGCGGGCTATTCGCTGACGACGTTCGCGCCCGCGTTCCTCATTCGCTCGCACCAGATGTCGCTCGGTGAGGTGGGGCTGCACTACGGGTTGGCGAGCGGGATCACCGGCGTGCTGGGCCTTCTCGTCGTCGGCCGGATCGCCGACAAACTCGCGGCGCGCGACCCGCGCTGGCTGCTGTGGATCGTCGCGGCGATGACCGCGGCGCTGCTCCCCTTCTCGGCGCTGGCCCTGCTGGTCGACGACACGACGCTGTGCGTGTGGTTCATCGCGCTGAGCTACGTCGTCGGAACGGCCTACATGGCGCCGTCCATCTCGGCGATTCAGCGCCTGGTGCCGCCCGAGCAGCGCGCGACCGCATCGGCGATCTTCCTGTTCTTCGGCGCCACCCTCGGCTCACTCGGGCCGTTCCTCACCGGCGTGTTCAGCGACGCACTGACAGCGGACTTCGGGACCGAGTCACTGCGCTTCGCGCTGTTCCTGGTGCCGGTGGCGCAACTCCTCGCCGTCGCTCTCTACCTGCTGGCGTCCCGCACCTTCGCCCGCGAACTCGTCGACGAGGTGGCGACCCGCTAGTCGGCGGATCCGGGTCGGCGCAGCGCTCCCCACAGCCCGACGCCGATGCCGACGACCGCTCCCCCGAGGCCGATGATCCGCTGGCCGCGCTTGAGGTCGTCGTGCACGCTCATGCCACCGAGGAGGTCGGCCGCGTCGGCGCCGCCGGACGCGAGAAACCAGCCGCGGGTGTCCCGCCCGCGCGCGGCGGCGGCCATCAGCAGCCCGCCGATCAGCGCGTCGCGGTATCCCATCGACCGCAGCAGCAGCCTGGCCGACGGCCCTGGATCGTCGGGTTCGCCCCACAACCGGTTGGCTCGCAGGGGATCTACGAGGAACGACACTCCGGAGGCGAGACGGATACCGCCCACGACGAGTGCGGCGCGATCGGTCGGCATGGCCGGAGCCTAAGCGGCGGCGGCCGTTCGACTACGACGTCTGGTAAAACTAAGGTCAACCTAATGCCCTTCAGGGAGACATGAGCACCCCGACTCTCGAGCCCGTCGCGAAGCCCGTAGCGCCACATCGCGGCGGCATCGCGAAGTGGATTCGCCGGCTGGCCGTCCCGATCATCCTGGCCTGGATCGGGCTCGTCGTGATCCTCAACCTCACGGTGCCGCAACTGGAGGTCGTCGGCCAGGAGCGGTCGGTGTCGATGTCGCCCAAGGAGGCGCCCTCGGTCATCGCGATGACCCGCACCGGCCAGGTGTTCGAGGAGTACGAATCCGACAGCTCGGCGATGATCGTGCTGGAGGGCGACGCACCGCTGGGCCCGGACGCGCACCGCTACTACGACGAGCTCATCGACAAGCTGGAAGCCGATCCCGTCCACGTCGAGCACGTACAGGATTTCTGGGGCGACCCGCTGACCGAGGCCGGCGCGCAGAGCGACGACGGCAAGGCCGCCTACGTCCAGGTCTACCTCGCGGGCAACATGGGCGAGGAACTCGCCAACCGGTCGGTGGAAGCGGTGCAGCAGATCGTCGCCGACACCCCGCCACCGCCGGGTCTGAAGGTGTTCGTCACGGGTGGTTCGGCACTGGCGGCCGATCAGCAGATCGCCGGTGACCGAAGCGTCCGGGTCATCGAGTTCACGATCTTCGGCGTCATCATCACGATGCTGCTGCTGGTCTACCGGTCGATCGTCACGACGATCCTCACGCTCTTCATGGTGTTCCTCGGGCTGTCGGTGGTGCGCGGGGCGGTGGCGTTCCTCGGACATCACGAGCTCATCGGGCTGTCGACGTTCGTGTCGCAGCTGCTCGTCACGCTCGCCGTTGCCGCCGCCACCGACTACGCGATCTTCCTGATCGGCCGATATCAGGAAGCGCGGTCCAACGGCGAGGATCGGGAATCGGCGTATTACACGATGTTCCACGGCACGGCCCACGTCGTATTGGGCTCCGGCCTGACGATCGCCGGCGCGACGTTCTGCCTGTCGTTCACGAGGCTGCCGTACTTCCAGACGCTGGGCATTCCGCTGGCCGTCGGCATGACGATCTGCGTGCTGGTGGCTCTGACGCTGGGACCCGCGCTCATCACCGTCGCCAGTCGCTTCGGCAAGACGCTGGAACCCCGGCGCGCCATGAGAATCCGCGGCTGGCGCAAGATCGGCGCCGCGATCGTGCGGTGGCCCGGCGCGGTGCTACTCGCGACGATCGCCCTGTCGCTCGTCGGGCTGCTGACACTGCCCGGGTATCAGCCGAACTACAACGACCGCAAGTACCTGCCCGCCGACATCCCGGCCAACGAGGGCTTCGCCGCGGCCGAGCGGCATTTCTCCGTGGCGCGGATGAACCCCGAACTGGTGCTCATCGAAACCGAGCACGACCTGCGGAACTCGGCCGACTTCCTGGTCATCGACAAGATCGCCAAGGCCATCTTCAAGGTGCCGGGCATCGGCAGCGTGCAGGCCATCACCCGCCCCAGCGGTAAACCGCTCGAGTTCGCCACCATCCCCGCGCAATTGGGCATGAGCGGCACCAGCCAGAAGCTGAACGAGAGCTACAACCAGGACCGCATGGCCGACCTGCTGGCGCAGGCCGACGATCTGCAGACCACGATCGACACGCTGACGCAGATGCAGTCGTTGATGGGTCAGATGAACGCGGTCACCCAGGAGATGGTGGTCAAGACGAAGGCGATGGCCGTCGACATCGCCGAATTGCGGGACTACATCATGAATTTCGACGATTTCTTCCGGCCGATCCGGAATTACTTCTACTGGGAACCGCACTGCTACAACATCCCCGGCTGCTGGGCGATCCGCTCGGTGTTCGACACCCTCGACGGGGTCAACACCACCACCGAGGACGTCCAGGCGATCGTCCCGGAGCTGGAGCGGCTCGCCTCGCTGCTGCCCCAGCTTCAGGCGCTGATGCCGGAGCAGATCGAGTCCCTGGAGAAGAACAGGACGATGCTGCTGACCATGCACGCCACCCAGAGTGGTCAGCAGGAGCAGCAGGCGGCGCTGTCGGAGAACCAGTCCGCCATGACCGACGCGTTCAACGACGCGATGAACGACGACACGTTCTACCTCCCGCCGGAGATCTTCGACAACGCCGACTTCAAACGCGGAATGGAGAGCTTCATCTCGCCGGACGGAAAGTCGGTGCGGTTCATCGTGTCTCACGAGGACGACCCGCTGACCGGTGACGGCATCGACCGTATCGACGCGATCAAACTGGCCGCGAAGGAGGCCATCAAGGGCACGCCGCTGGAGGGCTCCAAGATCTACGTCGGCGGCACCGCGGCGGCGTTCAAGGACATGCGCGACGGCAACAACTGGGATCTGCTCATCGCCGGTATCTCCGCCCTGACCCTGATCTTCATCATCATGCTGATCATCACCCGCAGCATCGTCGCCGCCGCCGTCATCGTCGGCACCGTCGTGCTGTCGCTGGGTGCGTCGTTCGGCCTGTCGGTGCTGGTGTGGCAGCACGTCCTGGGCATCCAGCTGCACTTCATGGTGATGGCGATGGCGGTGATCATCCTGCTGGCGGTCGGCGCCGACTACAACCTGCTGCTCGTCGCGCGACTCCGCGAGGAGATCCACGCCGGCATCAACACCGGCATCATCCGCGCGATGGGCGGCACCGGGTCGGTCGTGACCGCCGCGGGTCTGGTGTTCGCGTTCACCATGATGTCGATGGTCGTGAGCGAGATGACGGTGGCGGCGCAGATGGGCACCACGATCGGCATGGGGCTGCTGTTCGACACCCTGGTGATCCGGGCCTTCATGACGCCGTCGATCGCGGCGTTGCTCGGCCGATGGTTCTGGTGGCCGCAGAGGGTGCGGCAACGGCCGGCGTCGGCGAGCCGGCTGCTCACGCGCTAGGTGCGCGCCGATCCGGGGATGTGTCCGAGGTCGGCCATAAGATCACGCACATGGGGCGCACCTACAGCGTCGTCGACCTCTTCTCGGGAGGCGGCGGGATGAGCTACGGCTTTCACGCGCACCCCTCCTTCCGGGTGGTGGGCGCGGCCGACGCGCAGCTGGGTAAGCCCAGCAGTCGGCGCGGATCGCTCGGCTGCAACTCGACGTACGCCCTCAACATCGGCGTCGAACCCGTTGCCGTCGACCTCGCCGCCATCTCGCCCAAGCGGCTCCGCGGGGCACTCGGGGTCGGCCGCGTCGACGTTCTCAGCGCCTGCCCGCCGTGCACCGGCTTCTCGCGCACCAACTCGCAGAACCACCTCGTCGACGACGCCCGCAACGGCCTGGTCCCGCGGGTCGCCGCCTACGTCGCCGAACTCGAGCCGACGGTCGTGGTGATGGAGAACGCGCGCGAGCTGCTGATGGGCAACTTCAAGGGACACTTCACGCTGCTGCGCCGGCGGCTCGAACGGCTCGGATACACCGTCGCTGCGGACGTGCACGTGCTGACCCGGTTCGGCCTCCCCCAGGTACGCGAACGCGCGCTGGTCATCGCGGTGCGCAACGGCCTGCCGGTGCGGACGCTCGAGCAGATGTGGCGGGGCCACGCCGTCACCGGCGACGCGCTCACCGTGAAGCGTGCCATCGGATCGCTGCCGTCGTTGCGCGCGGGCCACACCGACCCAGATGACGAGGCGCACGTGTCGCCCCGATTCGTCACATCGCATGCACTGGAGCGCATCGCGGCCATCCCGCCCGACGGCGGTTCCTGGCGCGACCTGATCGACGGCGGAAGGGCCACCTCGAAGTACCTGACGCCCGCCATGCTGAAGCTGATCGCGGCCCGCAAGCTCGGCAACCATCCCGACGTGTACGGCCGAATGGCGTGGAACAGGCCGGCTCCCACGATCAAGCGCGAATGCGGCCACGTCGGAAACGGGCGCTACGCCCACCCGATCGACGACCGGCTCTGCACGCTGCGCGAACTCGCGATCCTCAACGGCTTCCCGTCGACCTACGCGTTCGGTGGGACCAGCCTGGCGAACAAGTACCGGCACGTCGGCGACGCGGTGCCGCCGATGATCAGCTACCAGATCGCCTGGGCGACGCACTGGGCGCTGACGGGTAAGCGCCCCGCGATGGCCGACATCGTGCTACCCGACACCTCGCTGCGACCGCAGGACATCGTAGGCGCCGGCGAAGAGGCCGCTTGAACGCGCCCGTCAGCCGTGCGGACCTGATGAGGAAGCTCGATGCGCTTGGCGCGCAGGAGATCACGGTCGTCAACGAGTTCGTGGACTCCCTACTCACGCCGGTCACCGAGGACCTGCTCGCCGGGTCCTGGTTGACCACGCCGGATTGGTCGGAGGCGTTCCTGGCACGCCTGCGCGCGCACCATGCGCTGAGCCGAGAGCCGTTGTCCACCACACAGTTCGAGGCGGCCTTCGAAGCCGCGTGCGAAGCGGCGGGCTGGATGGTGGATTCGTCGACGTCGGCGACCCAGCGGTTCTACGACACCGCCATCGCCCCGCCGGGAACGCTTCTCTCCAAACGGATCTCGTTGAAAGCGTCATCGGCCAAGGGGATGAGCAAGTCGTACGTGCACATCTCGAAGCTGACCGAGGCCGCGTGGATCCAGGACGTGCGCAAGCTCGCGGATCGGCAGGACAGGATCGTCGAGCTGTTCCGGGAGTACCGGGCCGCATGCGACGGGATCATCATGCTGCGCGGATTCCCCAGTGCCGCAGGGGTGTACTACGAGCTGGTCGAGATCCCGACCTCGTTGTTCGCGCCGATCGACCGGCTCGACATCAAGACCGCCCAGCAACCCACGATCCCCGTGCCGACGGACTCCGGAGAGCCCTACCTGAAGATCCGCATCGACCGATCGGACGCGAAGATCACGCTGACGGGGATCCGGCTCGCTGTGTGCTCGGTGCACGGTCGGTGGACGCTGGAGCCGCAGGGCTGACCCCCGCGCTCACCCGCGCGGCGGCCATCGCGACGACGAAGCACCCGAGTGCGGACCAGCCCTCGACGCCCGCGAGCCCGAACTTGGCCATCAACAGAAGCGCGACGCCCGCAAGACAGATCAGCACTCCGGTGGCGGTCGAGCGCAGCCCGGTGGCGGCCGCCCTCGCGTCCCACCACGGCAGCCGCAGGTGTTCGAGCGGGGAGAGCACCTTGAACGCCACCCCCATCACGACCGCGAACACCACGGCGCGAAGCAGCAGCAGCCAACCGAAGTTCGGTGCGTCGACGTCCCAGGCGTCCAGGCCGAACGCGTTCAGGGTGAACGCAGCGACGGCGATGGCGGGGATGTGCCACAGGTAGAGCGTCATCGCTCCCCCGTTGCCGACGGAGACGACGTGCCAGACGAGCGGGCGCTCGGCCCACCGGCGAACGGCGCCCGCCGCGGCCACGAAGACCAGCGACATCCAGACGCAGTGCAGGCCGAGGATCAGCGTCGGCGGTGTGACGTTGGACATCCGCTCGACGCCCGTGACCACCAGGGCGACCTCGTACGGTCCCACGTTGACCAGCAGGACCTGGACGGCGAATGCGACGGCGGCGACGACGAGTGCCGCGACCGGCCGGATGAACTTCCGCGCGTAGCCGACGCCGATGGCCACGGGGATCAACCAGACGAACACGAAGTTCGCGACGCCGCCGTAGAGGCTTCCGCTGGCGATGCGGACGGCGTCGACCGCACCGGCCGCCGCGAGCAGGGCCACCACGACGACAGCGAGACCGCGGGCGTCGCGCAGCCGGCACAGTGCGGGGACGAACGCGAGCGTGACGAGGTAGACGCCGAGGAACCACAGCAGGGCTACGCTCTCGCGGCCCAGTCGGTCGGCGGACTCCGCGCCGAGCACCAGCCGTGTGACGAGGAGTCCGGCGGTCCAGAAGGCCAGATACCAGAACACCGGGCGGCAGAGCCGCTGCGCCCTGGACAGCAGCCAGGTTCCCCACGGCGTCCCGGTGCGCCACCCGTAGGCGCCCGCCGCGCCACCGGCGAGGAAGAACAGAGGCATGACCTGTGCCAGCCAGGTGAGTGGGATCAGCACCGGCATCTCGCCGAGGAGGTTGCCGATGCGCAGGCCGCTTCCGTCGATGGTGGCCAGCAGCAGGGCGCAGTGACCGAACATGACGACGACGAGCGCACCGAGGCGAGCGACGTCGACGGCACGGTCGCGTTCGGGTGTGGCAGACGACATGCATTCAGCATGCAGGCTCGTCGGCGGATCCGGGTGAGTAGGACTACCCGAGTTCGGCCGGGGCGGGCATCCGGCTGCGCCCCAGCAGTAGGAACAGTGCACCGCCGGTGAGCGCCGCGACGCCCGCGACGGCGAGGAAACCGGCGAAGCTAGGCGTCTCGCGAAGCATGCGGCTCAGGACCACGGCGCCGAGAGCCGAGGAGACACCGACGGCCGACATCAGCAGGCTCAGCACGGTGCTGTACAGGTTCACGTCGAAGCGCTTGGACACGAGGTAGGCGATCACGTCACCCTCGGCTCCCCAGGCGGCGCCGAGGCAGCACACCGAGACGACCAGGACGGCGTAGCTGTTGAACGGTGAGGCGATGAGCAGGCATCCGACGCCCGGCAGTGCCATCGCGACGGCCGCAACGATCTGCTCGGGCAGCCAGTCCAGGGCGAGACCGCAGATGAATCGGCCGACAATAACGGCGGCGGCGAAGAGCGAGATCAGCAGCGCGACGCCCTGTCCCGATGCGACCGCGTCGCCGAGCATGACGCCGAGCTGAGACGTGGTCACGGTGTGGTACAGGTTGCACAGCAGGATGGCGATCAGCAGAATCCAGAACACCGGAGTTGCCGCGATGCGCCGAAAATCCCTGTCCTTCTTGCGGTCCGCCGCAGCGCGTCGCCCCGACGTCTCGTCGGATGGAATCAGCGCGAGTGCGACGGCTCCGATCACGGCGATGGTAACGGCGATGACCACACAGCCCACTCGCCAGCCGTAGTTCCGATTGATCGCGTCGAGTGCCGGCGCGGCGACGAGACCGAGCAGGGGTGGCCCCGAGATCGCGATGGCCAGCGCCAGCCCGCGGGCGTTCTGGAAGCGCGTCGCGACGATGCGACTGTAGATCGCGGGCGTGGTCGTCGTGCCCAGTGCCACGATGGCGGCGTTGATCAGGAAGTACTGCCAGATCGGCCCCGTCATCAGAGCACACGCGATCCAGGAGGCGGGGATGGCGATGACCCCGATGATTGCGATCCGCCGCACGCCGAACACGTCGGCGAGGCGGCCGTACACCGGTAGGAAGACGAAGGTAAGCAGTGCGATGACGCCGGTGAGCACGAAATCCGATCGCTTCCAACCGAACTCGGCGAGGAACTGAGGTCCCATCGCCGCGTTGGTGTAGGCGCTGAGGCTCAGCCCGGCGCTGAGTCCCGCCGTCGCGGCGGCCAGCGGCTGCCAGTGCGTGCGGAATTCGCCGAGGTAACCCGGCGCCGGGGTGTCGTCACGCACACCTGTGAACCTACCGTCAGCGGTGCCCGTCGACCTGGCCCAGGACGACGGGCAGGACCAGCAGCGATTGCGGCTCAGTTGTTGCCGAATCCGGCGTCGCGTAGCGCCTGCGCCAGCGATCCGGACGGCGCAGTCGACGACTTGTCGCCAGACCGATTGCGCTGGTTGTCGTTTCGGCGCTCCTGGCGGGCCGGCTTGCGCTGCGGACCTGCGCCACGGCCGCGCTCCGGGGTGTCCTTGAGGCGCAGGGTCAGCCCGATCCGCTGCCGATCGACGTCGACCTCGAGCACCTTCACTTTCACCACCTGCCCGGACTTGACCACCTCGTGCGGGTCCGAGACGTAGCGGTCCGACATCGCGGAGACGTGCACCAGTCCGTCCTGGTGCACACCGACGTCCACGAAGGCGCCGAACGCCGCCACGTTCGTCACCACGCCCTCGAGGATCATGCCGGGCTTCAGATCGCCGACCTTCTCGACTCCCGCGGCGAACGTCGCCGTAGAGAACGCCGGCCGCGGATCGCGTCCCGGCTTCTCCAACTCGGCGATGATGTCGGTCACGGTGGGCACGCCGAACCGATCGTCGGCGAAGTCGGCGGGCCGGAGCGTGCGCAGCGAGCGCTCGTTGCCGATCAGTTCGGCCAGCGTGACGCCGGCCCGGTCCAGAATGCGCCGCACCACGGGATAGGCCTCCGGGTGAACACCCGACGCGTCGAGAGGATCGTCTCCGTCGTTGATCCGGAGAAAGCCGGCGCACTGCTCGAATGCCTTGGGCCCCAGACGCGGAACCTTGAGCAGTCCCTTGCGACTGGTGAACCGCCCGGCTGCCTCCCGATGCGCGACGATCGACTCGGCCAGTGCTTCGGTGACACCGGACACCCTGGCTAGCAGCGGCACGGATGCCGTGTTGAGGTCGACTCCGACCGCGTTCACCGCATCCTCGACGACCGCATCCAGACTCCGTGCGAGCGTCCCCGGTGTCACGTCGTGCTGGTACTGCCCCACGCCGATCGACTTGGGCTCGATCTTCACGAGTTCGGCGAGCGGGTCCTGCAGGCGGCGCGCGATGGACACCGCTCCGCGCAGGGTCACGTCGAGGCCGGGCAGTTCGTGGGCGGCGTAGGCGGAGGCGGAGTACACCGATGCCCCCGCCTCGCTCACGATGGCCTTGGCTGGGACGTCGGCTCCCGCCGACCGGATGTCGGCGATGAGTTCGGTTGCCAGCGCGTCGGTTTCACGCGACGCGGTGCCGTTTCCGATGGCGATCAGCTGGACGCCGTGGCGCGCCACCAGTGCCCCGAGGGTGGCCTTGGCGGCGTCCCACTGCCTCTGCGGCTGGTGCGGGAAGATGGCGCAGGTGTCGACGACCTTTCCGGTGCCGTCCACGACCGCCACCTTGACGCCGGTGCGGAACCCCGGGTCGAGGCCGAGTGTCGTGCGCGTACCGGCGGGCGCGGCCAGGAGCAGATCCTTGAGGTTCTTCGCGAACACGGCGACGGCGTCGGCTTCGGCACGTTGTTTGAGCCGGATGCGCGCGTCGACGGAGGCCGTGATCATCAGTTTCGTCCGCCAGGCCAGGCGGACGGTGGTGGCCAACCACGGGGTGGCGGGGGCAGACGCCGCCAGGTTGACGCCGAGCGACTGCGCGATCATCGCCTGGTAGCGGTCGTCGTCACCGCCGTCGAAGCTCAGCCCCAGCGCCTGCTCCTTCTCCCCGCGCAGCACGGCGAGGACCCGGTGCGACGGCATCTTCTCCAGCGGCTCCGCGAAGTCGAAGTAGTCGCGGAACTTCTGGGCCGCGGAGCTGGTCGCCGCGGCATCGGATGCGGGTCGGGTGCGCAGTGAACCGTCCGTCCAGAACGTCGCGCGAACCGCTCCGACGAGTTCGGCGTCCTCACCGACACGCTCGATCAGAATGTGGCGGGCGCCGTCGAGCGCGGCGGCGGTGTCGGCGACCTCCGCGCCGAGGTACTCCCCCGCGACCTGGTCGGGCACCGCCGTCGGGTCGGCGAGCAGCCTGTCGGCCAGCGGCTCGAGTCCGGCCTCCCTGGCGATCTGCGCCTTGGTCCGGCGCTTCGGCTTGAAGGGCAGGTAGATGTCCTCGACACGGGACTTGGTATCGGCGGCCAGCAGCGCCGCCCGCAGCTCGTCGGTGAGCTTGCCCTGCTCCTCGATCGAGGCCAGCACCGCGGACCGGCGATCGTCGAGCTCCCGGAGGTAGCCGAGGCGCTCCTCGAGGGTCCGAAGCTGCCCGTCGTCGAGGCTGCCGGTGACCTCTTTGCGGTAGCGAGCGATGAACGGCACCGTCGAGCCCTCGTCGAGCAGCTTCACCGTGGCGAACACCTGGGTTTCAGCGACACCGAGTTCCTCAGCGAGACGGGCGTTTACGGATGCGAGGGTGGGGCTTGCAGGCACCGGACGACCCTACCCAACGACTCCGACGCCGCGGCGAGCCAGTGCGTGGCGTGTCGGGTCACCCGGTGGTGAACGGATTGTGTTCGGCGATCAGTTTCTCCAGGCGCGCCTCGTCGATGCGCACCCGCACGGTCGCGGCCTCCTGCTGATCGCGGACGACCTTCGCGAGCGTGAACGTGCTCGCGACGAGGAAGAGCACGGTCATGCCGAGGAACAGTCGCTGCCACGGATCGAGCGGCAGGTAGACGATTCCGGCGAGCGCGCCGATGAAGCTGACGCCGAACGAGATGGCCGCCTGGACCGCGAAAGCGGCGGTGGTCTTGGTCATGTCGGCGATGGGGCTGGTTGCGTTCATACTCAGAGCCTGGGGCCACCTCGGGTGAGTAGTTCTACTCCAGTTTCGGGTCGGCCGCCCTGGCCCGCACTGCGATCAGTCCTCCGCCGACGACCAACGCCATACCCGCGTACACGACGAGGGTCGGCGGGCGGTGCCAGACGAGCCAGTCGATCAGTGCGGTGAAGACGATCACCGAGTAGATGAACGGACCCACCTTCTCCGCGGGGGCGTAACGGTAGGCCAGCACGATCAACGCCTGCGAGAACAGTTGCGCCAACCCCAGCGCGGCCAACCACATCCACGCTCCGGTGGGTAGCGGTCGCCAATCCACGATCGCGAACGGTACCGCCATGCACGTGGAGAGGAGGAAATAGTAGAACAGCACCCTCGCCATCGGTTCGGTGGCCCCGAGCCAGCGAACCGACGTCATGGCGATCGCCAGGAACAGGGCCCCGGCGAGCGCGGACAACTCCCCGGCGCTGAAACTCGCCGCCCTGGGCTGCAGCACCAACATCACCCCGACGAAGCCGAGGCCCGCGCCCACCCAGGTCAGCGGTGACACCCGCTGCCGTGACACCGTCCACGCGATGAGAGGCATCCACAGCGGAGCGCTGTAGGTCAGCAGGGTCGCGTTGGCCAGCGGTACGCGCGCAATGGCGAAGAACAGGGCGTACCAGCAGGCGGTTCCGGCGGCGGCACGCAGCAGGTGCAGACCGATTCGGTCGGTTCGCACGAACGTCCAGCCACCGCGGGCCGCAATCGGGATCACGAACAACAACCCGACGACGTTCTGGCACAGCAGGAGCGCGCCGGTCGACGCGTACTGGCCGGACACCTTGGCGAGGGCACCAACCAGAGCGACGCAGAAGAACGCCGCACTGGTCAAACCCGCTCCGAGGATGAGGTTCTCGGGCCGATGACCCGTCGTCGTCGGGGTCGTCACCGAGCTCGGAGCGCAGCCTCGACGTCCGCCCTGGTCTCGGCGAGGAACGTCTGGAACTCGTCGCCGACCATGAAGGTGGTCGTGAAGCGGCTGCGATCGGCGATCTGCTTCCAGGTCGGCGACTCGACCATCTTCGCGAGCGCCTGCTGCCAGTAGTCCACGGCGTAGGAGGGCATGCCGGGAGGTCCGTACAGTCCTCGCCAGTTCGACAGGGTCACGTCGAGTCCCTGCTCTCGCGCCGTGGGCGCGGCGAGGCCCGGCAGCGGGTTCTCGGCCAGCACCCCGAGGGCCCTCAGCTCCCCGGACGTCACCCGGTCGACGAACTCGCTGACGCCGCCGATGGCGACATCGACGGCACCGTCGGCCAGCGCGGCGATCTGCTCGCCGCCCCCTTCGCGATTGACGTAGTGAACCGATGCGGGGTCACCGCCGGCCTGCGAGACCAGCAGGTCGAACGGAGCCTCGTCGTCATGGGCCGCTCCGACGGCGACGCCGACCGGGTCGGCTGTGATCGCCGCCATGAGGTCGTTGAGGTTCGCGAACGGTGAATCGGGTCGGGTCACGACGACGAAGTACTCGGTCATCAGCCGCGCGATCATCGTGACGTCGGCGAAGCCGTACGGGGAGTTGCCGCTGAGCTCGTTGGTCATCATCGCCAGCGACGTCACCGACACCTGATCGTCGGCACCCCGGTGCTGCTCGATCATCGTGGCCAGGAAGTCCGCCCCGCTCCCTCCGGGCCGATTCTGCACCGGCAGAGGCACGTTCACGATGTGCTCCGACTGCAGGGCCTCCACCACCGAGCGGATGGTGAGGTCGAATCCGCTACCCGGTCCGGCGCCCGCCGTCATCGTCACGGGGCCGACCGGGTAGGGCGCGGCACGCGCGGTCGACGCGACGGCTTGGCCTGCCGACACGAGGAGCGAGGCGGCCAGTAGGGCGCGCAGGATTGTCTTGATGGTCACGGTCACGCGCTTTCCGATCGGGTCCGCGGGTGAGGCGGAGCGGTCCTGGCGTTCAGTCGATCGGTTTCGCGCGCCAGGATGGTGTTGAGCAGCCGGGGCGCGACGACGTCGACGGCGCGCAGCGCGAGAGCCTTGCGCGGCGCGATGCGGATGGGTCTGGTCCTGCACGCGGTCACCATCCAGTCGGCCGCCTCGTCGGCGCTGAGCGCGGCGACGCCCTGATACGCGCGGGTGGGGGCGATCATCGGCGTCGCCACCAGTGGGTAGTAGATGGTCGTCGAGTGGACGCCGAGGCCACCCCACTCGGTGTCGATGACCCGGCTCACCGCGCTCAACGCCGCCTTGGATGCGTTGTAGGCGGCGAACATCGGGGAGGACTCCGGGAGCACGCGCCACGTGGCGATGTTGATCACGTGCCCGTCGCCGCGCGAGATCATGCCGGGCGCGAGACCACGGATGAGCCTCAGCGGCGCGTAATAGTTCAGCGCCATGACGCGCTCGACGTCGTGCCAGCGGTCCAGGGATTCGGCCAGTGGCCGACGGATCGACCGCGCCGCGTTGTTGATCAGGATGTCGACGCGGCCGACCTCGTCGACGACTCGGTCCACCTCGTCGAGGCTGGACAGGTCAGCCGGTACGGATACGGCGTGACCGCCTGCGGACGTGATCCGGCCGACGAGCTCGACTAGCAGACTCTCGCGTCTCGCGACCGCGATGACCGTCGCCCCCGCGCCCGCGAGCTTGAGTGCAGCAACCGCCCCGATTCCCGACGACGCGCCGGTGAGCAGAATCCGTCGGCCGCGGAGGTCGACCTTCGCGCCCGCTCGCCAACGCGGGAGTGGGCGCATTCCGGCCAGCCTGAGTGCCGTCCTTGCGTTCGGAATCACAGCGGTCGCCCCTGTCAGGTCGGCACAGCGGTCGCTGCTCCTGCGCAACTCTAGGGTGCGGCAGCGGTGGATGCAGCAAATTGACGGGAAAGCAGCATGTGCTTACAGTCGGCCGATGCCGAGCTGGATAGCGGGTGTCGTGGTCGTCCTCGTCGTGGCAGTGGCCGTCGCGGCGAAACTCGCGGCGCGTACCCGTGCCCCGGACCCCGGTTGGTTCATCGACAGCACCCGTGCGGCCGGTGCGCTCACCGTCATCGGCACCATGTTCGCGGTGCTGTTGGCGTTCACCATCTTCTTCGCTCTCCAGAGTTATCAGCGCGCCCGCGACGGGGCCAGCATGGAAGCCGTCGCGGTCACGGAGCTGCACAACGTCGCCGACGTCCTCGAGGGGCACGGCGGCGATCGACTGCACGGCGGTCTCATCTGCTACGGGCGTGCCGTGGTCGCCGACGAGTGGCCCGCGATGGGTCGAGGTGAGGCGTCCCCGGTGGTCGTGCACTGGGTCGAGTCCATGGTTCGCGACTTCGCGGCCACGACGCCGACCGGCGCGTCCCAGGAGGCCGCCTACGGGCAGTGGTTCGATCAGCAGGCCGAGCGTCGGGACGGTCGCCGCGCTAGGCTCGCCGAGGCGACGCCGTCGGTTCCGGTGCCGCTGTGGATCGTGCTGGGCATCGGCGCGACGGCGATCCTCACGTACATGTGCGTGCAGGCCGATAAACGCGAATCCGCTGTTGTACAAGCCATCCCGATCGCCTTCGTCTCAGCGCTCGTCGGATCGGCTCTCGTCGTCATCGCGTTCCTGGATCACCCGTACGCCGACTGGTCGGGCGGCATTCAACCCGACGAGATGCGCGTGACGCTGCAGCTCATCGACGACGGCCACGCCGCACCCTGCAGTGAGCACGGCGATCCTCCGTAGCCTGCGCGGCATCGGGATCAGCGATCGATACTGCGCATCATCTCCGCGAGCCCGGACCGTCCGGCGACCCCTGCCTTGATGCTGGCGCGGTAGACGTGACTCTCGACGGTGCGCACCGACCGCGAAACCACCTCGGCTATCTGACGATTCGACAGACCCTGAGCGACCAGCATCGCGATTTCGCGTTCCCTGGTCGAGAAGGGCGGCGCGCACGCGGCCGCCGCGATCGCGGGGCTCGTCGCACCCCCACACGCCGACGCCAGCTGATGCGCGCGTGCCGCAGCGGTCGTCGCACTGTCAACCCGGCCGGCCCGCCGGTGGGCCGTTGCGGCCTGTCCGGCGGCATCCGCAGCGGCCAAGCGGTCGCCCATCAGCTCGAAATCCACTGACGCGCTGTCGAGCCCGGTGGCGTCGTCGATACTCAGGGCGGCTGCGTACCGCGCCGCGATCGCCACGCGCGGACCCTCCACGTGAACGGCCAGCTCCGCCAACCGCTCCGCCGCATCGATGTCGTCGAACTGCACCGCGGTCTGCAGGCACCACACCTCACGCGCGAACTGATCGTGGCTGCGAGCGAAATCGGCGGCGAGTCGCGCCAGCCGACGTGCCTCCGTTAGTCGCACGCGTGCTGCCGCCAACCATGCTTCGGTGAGCGTTTCAAGCGACGTGACGTAGAGAGAGGTCGGATGTCGATGTGCACGTGCAACTTCCAGCGTCTGCTCGGCGGCGTCGGCATCCCCCGTGCGGGCCAGCGCCTGCGCGCGGAGCAGGCTGAATCGGTGAAAGCTGTTGGCCAACTGGAATCCATCCGCCGCCTCGACGACAGTGGTCTCGTCAGGAAGATGGACCAGAGCCTCGTGTAGATCGCCAGCGGCCAGCGCCGCCATACCGAAGATCTCCGACGCCACCACTCCCGCAAGCGCCATCGGAGTGCGTTGGCTGGCAAGGTGGCGACCCGACACCTCCAACGCCTCGGCGACGTGTCCCCCGGCCGCCAAGGCGAACGTGTGAAACTCGGTTACGGGCAGGCGCATGTACACGCCCTCGTCGGTGGTGTCCAGTGCGCGGTACGCCTGCTCGGCCATCGCCACGGCCCGCTCGGGTTGCCCGAGTTCACCGGCGGCCATGCTCTGGACACCGAACGCCATCACCGCGCTGAACGGGTCGAGAGTATCGACGTCGATCTCGGCCATCTTGGCGAGGACCTCCGCCGGCCGTGCCGCCAAGGCAAGCTGACAGGCACGGAAGACCAACAGCTTTTGGCGGTGAACGCCGCGTGTGGAACTCAGTGCCTCGTCGATGACCTTCCAGGAGAGTTCCGGAGAACGCTTCGCCCACAACAGTTTCGACGCGCGCATGACGACGCCGTTAACGTCGGCGGACGGTGGCACCTGGATCGGATCGTCGACGTCCGTGGCGGCGGCTGCGGTGAACAGCCGCTCCGCCGACGTGAAATCGAGCAGTGAACTTGCCGCCCTGCCCGCGGCCACCAGCACATCCGGGTCGGGGGGCGAGTCGGACTCCAACCACAGCAGTCCCCGCTTGACGGTGTCAGCCGCCCTGCCGCCGTCGTTCATGGCGATCGCCACCTGGCCGCGAAGTCGCCGTAGTTTCGCACTGCCACAACGAGTCCGGCGGAGCTCGGCGTACATCGCGTGCCCGACGACCACGTGGTCACCGGAGATGCGGATCAATCCGCGCTGCTCGGCTTCCTCGATGGCGTCTTGACGCACCAGGGATCGCAGACAGGGCCAGTCGACGGGTTCGGCGACGGCGACGACGTCCACGACGTCGTTCACGGCGTCGGCAACGGCGCCGATCTGTGCGTCGACGAGTTCGGCGAGTGGCCCCGAAATCGAGGTGTCTCCGACCCGGCGAAGTCGACCGCTGTCGACGAGCAGTCGTCCCGCCTGAGATTCCTGGTGCACCAACTGTCGGAGGAACAGCACATTTCCGCGGGTGAGGCGCCAGAGTTCGTCACCGCACCGGCCATCGGGTGGCGACCCGAACACCCTCGTCACCAGGTCGTCCGACTGCTCGCGTGTCAACGGGTCCACGTCGTATCGCCGCACGGAACCGTTCTTCCACAGAGCCGTTACCGCGGCCGGCGCCGACTCACCCGCTCGCACGGTGATCACCACCTTCGCCGCACCCGAGTGAGCCAGCAGATGCAGCACCAGCGCGGACAGCTCGTCGAGCAGGTGGGCGTCGTCGACGAACACCAGGAGCCGCTCAGGGCGCGCACCGGCGATCAGGGCGTCGACGATTCGTCGCGTGACGGCCGACGGTGCGCCACCGCTGTCGTCGGTCCACCGTGCGAACGCGCCGAATGGAATCGCCTGACTCGTGGTGGTCGCCGCCGAGCTGCGCACGGTCCACCCGGTCTCGGCCGCACCCCGCACGACCGCACGCGCCATCCGGGATGTGCCCACCCCCGGTGGGCCTGCCACGGCCACTCCGCGCACCCCGTCGGCGCCCAGGAGGCGGGTGACCTCGCCGAGCTGCTGGTCTCGGCCGATCATCGGCCAGTGGTCGGACACCAGCGAACATTAGCCGACGACTGGGACCACGCCACTGTTATTCCGCACACGGCACCGGAAGCCATTGGCGCACTTGGCACTTTAGCCGTGAGGCGATCAGCTAGTCTGGCGACAACACCCGACTCGATGCCCGCGGGCAACGCGAACGTCATCTCAAGGAGCGCCCGTGGCAGCACAGCACTCATCTCGGGTCTGCCGCGCTCGGGCTCGACGCTGCTGGCGGCCCTGCTGCGGCAGAACCCGCGTTTCGAGGCCGGGATGTCGGGTCCGCTGGCCGGCCTCTTCGGCGCGTTGCTCGGCCAGATGAGCGCGGGTCACGAGTACTCCGTGTTCATCGACGACGTCAAGCGCGAGCGCATCCTCCGCGGACTGTTCGACAGTTTCTACGCCGAGACGGACGCCGAGGTCGTCTTCGACACCAATCGCGGGTGGTGTGCGTGGATGCCGGCGATCGCGCACCTGTTCCCGGATGCCAAGGTCATCGCCTGCGTGCGCGATCTGCCGTGGGTGATCGACAGCATCGAACGACTGATTCAGCGCAACGTCTTCAGCCCGTCCTCGATCTTCAACTACAGCGCCGGCGGTACCGTCTACACGCGCGCCAATGTCGTTGCGGGACAGGACGGAATGGTCGGTGGACCCTATGACGCGCTCAAACAGGCGTGCTACGGCGCGCAGCGCGATCGGCTGCTCCTGGTGCAGTACGAGACCCTGACGACCGATCCGGCCACGACGATGCGCACGATCTACGACTTCCTCGGCGAGGCGGCGTTCGAGCACGACTTCGACCACGTGGAGTACGACGTCACCGATTTCGACAGGCGCGCGGGCACGCCGGGACTGCACACGGTCGGCACGCGCGTCACGGCGTCCTCGCGCGCGACCTTGCTACCGCCGGATCTGTTCGAGCGCTTCGCGAACGACGCGTTCTGGCGCGATCGGGCCACCATGCCCGACGGTCTCCGAATCGTGTGAGACCAGCCCAGCCGGTAGGCGTGCCGCCACCGACGTGATCAGTGGCGGCACGGCTCGAAAGCGCTAGGGACCGTTGGATCCCGCCGTGCCGGTCGTGCCGGTGTCGCCGGGCGGCGTGCCGGCACCACCGAGTCGGCCGAGGCCCGCACCACCGACGGCGCCCACGGTGCCCGCCGCGCCCGCCGTACCGTCGCGCCCTTCCTCACCCAGGAAGTCATTGCCGTAGCCACCGGGTCCTCCGGCGCCCAAGTTGCCGCCCTTCGCGCCGTTGCCGCCGTTGCCGCCGTCACCGCCGGGGCCGGACAGGGAGCTTCCGCCGTACCCGCCCCACCCACCGAACCCGCCGGTTCCGCCGACACCTCCGGCTCCGCCGTCACCGCCGTTGCCCTTCGACGTTCCGAACAAGCCGCCGAATCCGCCGGTGCCGCCGTTGCCGCCGTTACCCGCCGCGCCGCCGACGTTGGCATTCCCGCCGGTGCCACCCGCGCCGGCCGGTCCGGAAGCGGAGTTGCCGCCGGCGCCACCGAATCCGCCGCTGCCCCCTCGGCCGCCGTTGCCGCCGTCTCCGCCGTCGCCGGCTGAGAGGGGCCCGGAGTCTTTGAGCTGGCCGCCGAACCCGCCGCCGCCGCCGGTACCACCGATACCGCCGACGCCTCCTGCACCGCCCGCACCGCCGGCACCGGATCCCGACGCGGCGCCACCGGCACCGCCGTCGCCACCGCCCGAGGCGTACCCACCGTCTCCACCGTCGTTGCCGAAGCCGGCGAACTCGGTGCTGACGCCGCCGCTACCACCGAACCCGCCGGCACCGCCGTTGGCCCCGGCTCCGCCGACGCCCCCCGCTCCGCCGTTGCCGGCACCCAGAGCGGCACCGCCGGCGCCCCCGCGACCGGCTAAGCCGGCGCTGCCGCCGCGGCCTGCTGCGCCTCCCGAGCCGGCGGACGTGGCGTAGACACCCGAGTCGCTACCGCCGAGCTCGCCGTTGCCACCCCGTCCACCGGCGCCGGCCGCCCCGGCGTTGCCGCCGACGCCTCCGTTGCCGTTGCCCAGGGCCGCGCCGCCGACCCCGCCATTCCCGCCGAACCCTCCGCCACCGCCGTACCCACCGGCGCCGCCGGCGCCGGCACGGTTGTCGCCGAGGGGATTGCCCTCGAAGAACGGTTGACTTCCGTTCTGGCCGCCGAAACCGCCGTTCCCGCCGTTTCCGCCGACGCCGCCGAACCCGGCGGCACCGCCGGCTCCGCCATTGCCCGAGCCCAGGGCCGCGCCGCCGGCGCCGCCGGCGCCGCCGTCACCTGCGAAGCCGCCCTCGCCACCCCTGCCCCCGCGCTCGCCGGACTCGAGGAACCCGCCCGACTCGCCGTTGCCGCCCCCGCCACCGGTGCCTCCGTTGGCCCCGTTGCCGCCCGCGCCACCGCGGCCGCCGTTGCCCGACGTCGATCCGCCCGCCCCGCCGGCCCCACCGTCGCCGCCGTCCGTACCAAACGTGCCGAAACCGCCTGCGCCGCCGGGGCCGTCGGCGTCGCCGCCACGACCACCCGCTACGCCGGCCACCCCGTTGCCGCCCGCCCCGCCGTTGCCGCCGTTGCCGACCGACCCGCCGTTGCCGCCGGCCCCGCCGTTGCCGGCGTCGTCACCGGGAATGAGTGCGTCGGGGCCCCTGCCGCCGTTGCCGCCGTTGCCGCCGCTGGTGACCGCGGCACCGTCCGCGCCCGTGCTGCCGATTGCACCGGTGCCCTCGGAGCCGCCGACACCGGCCGCGCCGCCGCTGCCACCCGCACCTACCGCGCCGGGATTGCCGCCGTCGCCACCCCTGCCACTGCCGACGTTGAAGAAGCCGTCGGCCCCGTTGCCGCCGTTGCCCGGCGCGCCGGCGTTACCGCCGGCGCCGCCCTGCCCTCCGTTGCCGTTAGCGCCCGCCTGCCCCGACCCGCCCGCCGTGAGGCCGCCTGCGCCGCCGATGCCGCCCGCACCGCCGGTACCGCCGTCGCCGCCATCGGAGCCGGCCACGCCGTTCACCTCGGCAGCGACCAGGAACACGCCGTTGCCGCCATCGATGCCGTTTCCGCCGTTGCCGCCGCGGCCGCCCTGTCCGCCGACTCCGCCCGCGCCACCGTCACCGGAGATCGAACCGCCGAGCCCGCCGGCGCCGCCGTTGCCCGCCGTTCCACCGACCAGGCCGTCCCCTCCGGGGCGGGACAGTGCGCTTCCGGAGAGGCCGTTGGCGCCGGTCACCCCGTTGCCGCCGTTGCCGCCGTCCCCGCCGTTGCCTCTATTGCCGCCGTTGCCGCCACGTCCTCCGTTGCCGACGATCGCATCCGGGGTGGTGGGGCTGTAACCGTTGCCGCCGTCGCCGCCGTTGCCGCCGCTGAGGATTTGAATGCCCGCGCCTGCGTCGGTACCCGCTACGCCACCGCTGCCCCCGGTGCCGGCCAATCCGCCCGTTCCGCCGGCACCCGCGAAGCCCGTGTCCCCGCCCGCTCCGCCTGCTCCACCGTCCTGACCGCTGACGCCAGCGGCCGCGCCCGTCCCGCCGTCTCCTGCGGAACCCGCGTTACCGCCGGTGCCCGCGTTGCCGCCGTTCCCGTTGACCCCGGCCAGCCCGAGCAGCGAGAAGTTACGGCCGCCATCACCGCCGACGCCGCCGTCACCGCCCCTGCCGCCGGCGCCGCCACCGCCACCGGCTTGCCCGTCGGCTCCGGCCACGGTGGCCGAAGCGCCGCTCACACCGTTGCCGCCGTTGCCGCCGATCGCACCGGCTCCGCCGACTCCGCCGGCGCCGCCGTCACCGAGGAGTAGGCCGCCTGCCCCGCCCGCTCCCCCGGCTCCGCCCTTACCCCCCGCGGTGCCGCTGATACCGGAAGCCCCCGAGCCGATGCCGTTGCCGCCGTTGACCCCTGGCGTGCCCGCCGCGCCTGCGCCGCCGTTCGCGCCGCTGCCGAGGAGCAGTCCGCCGTTGCCACCCCGGCCGCCGGCACCGTCGTTGATTCCGGCGACGCCGTCGCCGCCCGCACCGCCGTTACCGAAGGCTCCGACGTTGCCGCCGTTGCCGCCGTGATAGCCGGCACCGCCGACGCCCAGCAGCAAGCCACCGTTGCCTCCCGCGCACGAGACGCCGGTCGCGCAGGTCTCGCCGGTGTAGCTGAAACCGGTGCCCAGCAGCAGCCCGGCATTCGGGTTGGCGGCTGTGCCGTTGCTGATGAAAAGAGCGAGGACACTCCCGACCAGTGCGTTCAGATCCGGGACAGCCGGGGCAGGCGCGGCGGCCGGAGCGACCCGCGCCGCCTGGACGCGTTGGGGGGCCAGCGTGGTCGTCGCGGTTGCCGGCTCGGCCGGCGGTGCCTGCTCGGTGTCGCCCTTGGGCGTTGACGTCAGCGATCCCCCGTTCGTCGCGGCGCTGACGCGGGTGGTCGGCCCGCCGCCACCGGATGCGTTGGTCGTGCTTCGGGAACCGTCGCCCGTCCGACTCGTTTGCGAATTCGACGTCGCCGTGCCCGACGGTCCACCGTCGGCGTTCTCGCCGTCGACAGCCGATCCGCCTGCTGCGGGCGTTGGTGCGTTCGACGTAGCCCCGCCTGTGGACGATGACGGTCCTGCATCATCCGAAGCGCCCGTGTCGCTGGTGCCGGGATTCGACGACCCTGCGTCGGAAGTGGGCTCAGCCTGCGCCAGCCCTGCGCTCACGACCATCGCCGCGCCCAGCCCCAAGGTGACGGCGCCGGCGCTCAACCATCTCGAGACCGGCAGAACGCGGTGATCGCGATTGCTGCGTAGTCGCTTGTCCGGTTTGCTGTCGCCGTTCATCCCCGCCATAACCATTCCTTTCACGCTGCATCGTCACCAGAGCGGGACGAGCTGCTCCAACACGCTCGCATCGCTGTCGGCATTTGCTAAACCGACATTGTCGCGGCGAATGTAACTGACGGACAGCGCGCCACCCGCACGTTTGGTTGACGGATCCGAAAATTCCCCCGGAATCATGATTTTGCAGTAGTTTTGATCTTGAAATGGGCGGATTCTGCAGTAGTCGGGTCTCTCGCAGCACGACCGGTTTCAGTAGTGTCGGTGCGCCGGGCGGCGAGCGCCGAATAGCGATCAGCAGGTTTGCCAATTGTGCTTATCGCCGCCCTGACGTCGCGAACGTCGCTTTGCCCGGCCGGGCAGCTGCATGACAGCGCGCGTCGGTTGCCCGAAGTTGCTGTTTTTGAGCTTTCGCGCGCGTCGTCGCGTCAGGCGCGCGAGGCCTCGACGGCGTCCTGGGGCAGCTTCGGGCGGCGGCCACCCGGTAGCCGGTCGACGAAGCGGCCGAGCCGGACTGCGGTGTTCTCCAACGGGTCGACGATCTCGGTCAGTCGTTGAAGCGTGGGCAGGATGGCCACCAGTTCGTCGATACCCGCCGCCAGCTTCTCGGCGTGAGTGTCGATGCCCTGAGCGGCCGTGCTCAGGCCTGCGATCTCCTCGGCGATCTCCGCCGCGTTTCGGTCGATGCCGGCCGCGCTCTCACCGAGTTCGGAGAGACTGGCGGCGATGATCTCCGCGGCACGACGGAGCTCGGCGACGTCGTCCAACGTCGAACCCACCCGGTCGATCAGGGCGGCCAGCGCGATGGCACGCCGTGCGGTTTGCCGCACCGTGGACTCCGTCCAGCTGAGCAATCCGCCGAGTCCCGGCACGGCGCTGACGTCTAGCTGCGGACCTGCGTAGCCGATGAGCTGCATGGCTGCGATTGTGCCGGATCGCCGCAGCAGATCGTAGTCATCGATCCCGTTGCCGGAACGATCGTCAGGAAGAAGCTCTGGCCTGCCGGGGGCGCCGGCTTCTACTGGCGAGGTTCAGCAGCAGCCGTGTGCCGCGGTTGCCTTCTCGCTATCGGCAGGGGTGCTCCCGCAGCACACGCCGCCTTCGGCGGTGCCACCCTCGGAGTGCTGGGGGCTGTTGCCGAAGGTGTCGGAGTCAGCGAGCTGACCGAGTCCACGGTCAGCCACCACCTGGCACAGCTCCGGCGCGCCGGGTTCGTCGAATCGGACCGCCGCGGGATGAACGTCTACCACCGCCCCGGCCGGGACGCGGTGGAGGCAATGTGCGCCGTTCTAAACCCGAACTGCTGCACGTAGTGACATGGCGGTTTCGGATGGCGTGGTTCGGTGGAGGCCGGCCCGGGTACTGAAACGTCCAATCGGGGGGTCGCCAGCTGTTCTGTAGCGCGAACGGCTGTCCACGATCCGACGCAGGCACTCGACGTCGGCGTTACGATAGGTGCTCACGATGAATCTCAGAGGTTTGGCAGCCGCAGCGATGACGGCCGGTGCGCTCGGACTGGGTGCGTTCAGTTTCGGGATCGGCGCAGCCCAAGCCGACGACGGTAACCGGCACGGATGCTGGCCGTTGCCGTGCAATGCGTTCCAGGGTCCGCCAGGGCAGAATCCGTTCGGGCCGCCAGGACAGGTCAAGAAGGACGCGTATCTGGGTCCGATCCCGAATCCGGTCTACGGCGTCCCGCCCGGTCACTGGGACGACGTTCCCGTGTGGTGGGGTCAGCCGCGCTAGGCTCGCCGGCTGAATTCGAGCCGGCTGCGAGCGCACTCTTCCGGTCTCCGGCCTACGACAGCTGTCGAATGACCTGTTGCAGTGGCTCGGACGTCGTCCCGATCTCGCCGATGAACGGGTGTGAGAGTTCCGCGACGAGGAAGAGGTTCACCGCGACCAGGATGCCCAGGATCGCGACCATCGTGTAGTGGGTGGCGGGCTTCTTGACGTCGTAGATGATGGCGCATGCCAGGAGCAGGCCGCTGGTGAGCCAGATGACCGCCCACAGTGACCACGGCGGCCCATCGTCGGTTTGCGCCTGCGCCAAGCGTTGTGTGCGGGCCTGACCGAGGCTGTCCAGATTGCTGAAAGAGCTTGACAGCATGGACTTCTGCGCGTCGGTGCGCGCTTGAACGTCTTCATACGCGGCATAGAGTCGCGTCAGAGCGGCGTCGGCGTCGGGGTGGGAGCCGCCCTGGGCGATCTTGTCCCACTCGATCAACGCTGCCTGCTGGTATTCGAGCAGAGCGTTCCGAATCCGGTCTTCGTCAGGTTGGTCGAACACTGTCAGAGTCCTGGCGAGCTGCACGCCGGCTGCCCCCTCGGTACGCGCTCTCGAGTCCGCGTCGCCGATCTGTCCCCACATCGCGGATACGACGAAACCGAGGAAGAACGCGAACACGAAGCCGACCACGCCGAAGGCGAACCTGATGACGTCGTTGTGCTCTTCACCCTTGAGGTTGGGAAAGTTGCGGCGCACCAGAACTTGGATGAGGATCGCTCCGCCGGTGACGACGATGATGATTCCGAGTAACAGCACCCATGACGGAAGGTTGGCCACCAGCCACTGACTAATCATCGGGCACTCCTACGACCACGCCGGGCAACTCGCTGTGGGCCGGTTGCCCGCTTGCGCTCTACAGTTCTAGCGGGCGGGTCCGGCGGGCATGGGGATTCCCTGCGATTGTGACCATGGCGATAGTGGCTACGTCGCACTGGGTTCAACCCGGCCGGGTAGCAGAAGAGCGGCTCCGGATGTCTCCGAAACCGCTCTGTACTGCGCTCACTCCAGTCGGGCTGACAGGATTTGAACCTGCGACCACTTGACCCCCAGTCAAGTGCGCTACCAAGCTGCGCCACAGCCCGTGGTGCTGCCAGGATCGCCGGCAGCGGACGAAATGCTACCGCAGCCGACGGTCGGAATCCCAACCGCGTCGTTTCCGCGTCGCCGGCCCGCGGCCGGGGTACAACGGCGTGGTGAGCGATGACACTCCCCTGTGGCTGTTCGCCGACCAACTCGGGCCGGCCACGTACGGCGGTGAGCACGCGCACCGCGACGTGCTCCTCGTCGAGGCCGCTTCGGCGCTGAGCAAGCGGCGCTACCACCGGCAGAAGCTGCATCTGGTGATGTCGGCCCTGCGCCACGCCGCCGTCGATCTCGGCGACCGCGCCACACTCATCAAAGCCGACAGCTACACCGACGCCCTCGAGCGCTTCGCGCGCCCCGTCCTGGTCTACGAGCCGACGTCGTTCGCCGCCGAGGCGTTCGTGCACCGCCTCAAGGAGCGGGGCCTCGTCGCCGACGTCCTGCCCACTCCGACATTCGCGTTGTCCCGCAAGGACTTCGGTGACTGGGCGGGTGACCGAACCCGGTTCCGCATGGAGGACTTCTACCGCGATCAGCGGCGCCGCTTCGACGTGCTGATGGAGGGCAAGGACCCCGTCGGCAGTCGGTGGAACTACGACGAGGACAACCGGGAGCCGCCCCCGAAGAAGCAGCGGTCCCTGGACGTCCCCGCGCCCTACCGGCCGCGTGAGGACGATATCGACGCCGAGGTGCGGCGGGACCTCGACGCGATGAAACTCGACACCGTGGGCGCCGACGGCCCACGACTGTTCGCCGTCACCCCCGCCGAGGCGAAGCGCGCCCTCGCCCGTTTCATCGAGCACCGGTTGCCCACCTTCGGCCGCTATGAGGACGCCATCATGGGCGACGACTGGGCGATGTCGCACTCGCTGCTGTCCGTGCCGCTGAACCTCGGAGTGCTGCACCCACTCGACGCCGTCGACGCCGCGGAACGGGCCTATCGCGACGGGTCGGCCCCGTTGGCCGCCGTCGAGGGCTTCATCCGGCAGATCCTCGGCTGGCGCGAGTACATGTGGCATCTCTACTGGCATTTCGGCCCGGATTACACCGACAACAACGAACTCTCGGCACGCGGCAAGCTGCCCGACTGGTGGGTCGACCTCGATGCCGACGCGGTCACCGCCGCCTGCCTGCACGACGCTCTGGAGGGGGTGCGCGACCGCGGGTGGACCCACCACATCCAGCGCCTCATGGTGCTGGGCAGCCACGCATTGCAGCGCGGGTACCGGCCCGACGACCTCACCGAGTGGTTCGCGACGGCGTTCGTCGACGGCTTCCGCTGGGTGATGCCGACGAACGTCGTCGGGATGAGCCAGCACGCCGACGGCGGTCTCCTCGCGACCAAGCCGTACACGTCGGGCGGTGCCTACCTCAACAAGATGAGCGACCACTGCAGCGGTTGCCGGTACGACCCCAAGAAGCGCCTCGGCGATGACGCCTGCCCGTTCACCGCCGGATACTGGTCGTTCGTGCACCGCCATCAGGAGATGCTGGCCAAGAACAACCGCACCCAGCGCATGGTGTCCTCGATGAACCGGCTCAGCGACCTCGACGCGGTTCTCGAGCAGGAGGCGCACCGTCGTCGGTTCTAAACCGTCAGCAGTCGGTACAACCCGATGAGCCCGACGACGACGATGATCGCGCGCAGGGCGTTCGGCGACAGCTTTCGGCCGTAGTGCGCCCCGAGGAAGCCGCCGATGAGCGACCCGATCGCGATGAGGCCCGCGGCGGGCCAGCTGATCCGGTCGAACGCCACCAGCGTGTACGCGACCGCGGCGACGACGTTCACGATCAGTGACAGCAGGTTCTTCGCCGCGTTCATCCGCTGCATGTCCTCGGGCAGCAGGGCACCCATCACGCCGATCAGCAGAATGCCCTGCGCCGCCGTGAAATACCCGCCGTAGATGCCGACGGCGAACGTTCCCGCGACGACGGCCGCCATCCGGCCGCGCGACACGTGCTCCAGCGAGCGTCCCGCCGCGTCCGCCCTCGTCCGTGCCCAGGCTTGAATTCGCGGCCCCAGCACCACCAGCAGCAGTGCCCCGATCAGCAGGACCGGCACGATGGCGACGAACACCTTCTCGGGCAGGTGCAGCAGCAGCCACGCACCGACACCCGCGCCGAGGAACGACGCCGGAATCTGCCAGCGCAGCCGGTCCCACTGGCCCCGCAACTCGCGGCGGTAACCCCAGGTTCCGGAGATCCCACCCGCCACCAGGCCGACGGCGTTGGACATCGTCGCCGTCACCGGCGGGTAGCCCAGCGCGACCAGGGTCGGAAAGGTGATCAGCGTTCCCGAGCCGACGATTGCGTTGATCGCTCCGGCCCCGACGCCCGCCAGGGCGATCAGGATCATGTCGAGAACGGGCACTACCCGAACGTTAGCGGGTCACTTCAGGGGCGAGCGAAGCGACGGGTGAGCCGCGTCGTCACCGCGCGTCGTCGACGGGCTCCGTGGTGCGATCGGCGTCGACGTCCACCTCGGCCTCGAGTTCGTCGGGCACGAACGCGGGCGCCGTGGAGATCCTCCAGGCCAGGTACACGAACGACGCCCACGCGACGACGATCGTCGCGTAGATCAGCGTCGACCACGGGGTGCCGACCTCGAAGTACTTCACCAGCTTCTGCGAGTTGGTGAGAACGATCACACCTCCGACGGCAGTGCCGAGCAGTGCCGGGCTGATCCGGCTCACAAGCCACGCGGCGAACGGTGCCGCGATGACGCCGCCCAGGGCCAGTCCGAGCACGATGAGGAGGTTGTCGAAGAACTGCTCACGCAGCCCGACGAGGAAGCCGAGCGAAGCCGATACGGCGACCAGGAACTCCGATGCGCTCACCGAGCCGATGACGGTGCGCGGTGCGGTCTTGCCGCTGGACAGCAGCGTGCTGGTGGTCACCGGGCCCCAGCCGCCGCCGCCTGACGCGTCGATGAAGCCGCCGAAGACACCAAGCGGCGCAAGGAATTTCGCGGTGTGCTTGGTCTCACCGACCTTGACCTGAGGCGGTGTGCGCAGCGAGAACCGCAGCAACACGTAGACGCCGATGCCCAGCAGAATGGCGGCCATCAGCGGCGCGGCGTCCTCGGTGGACAGCGACGACAGCACCGTGGCGCCCAGGAAGGCGCCGACGGCGCCGGGCACACCGAGCTTGAGCACGATGTGCCAGTCGATGTTCTTGAACCTCCAGTGCGACAGACCGGACGCGAACGTGGTGCCGACCTCCGCGAGGTGGACGGCCGCACTGGCCTGTGCCGACGCGACGCCGCTCAGGACGAGAAGCGTGGAGGCGGTGACACCGAACGCCATGCCGAGAGCACCGTCGACGAGCTGCGCGCCGACGCCGACGAGGGTGAAGATGATGAGCGAACGCACGAGTTCGGCTGCTTTCGAGAAAGGGATGAGGGCGCTGGGTTACCTAGCGCGCACAACACCATTCGTCGAAAGCCATGAGACGCCGAGACGGCCAGAACGGCTCGAGCGCGCACGCCGACGAGGGGGCGGTACGGAAGGCGCGTTCGGCCATCGTCCACTCCTCTCCTCATCGGGTGCTCGGACAACCATACTCAACGCATCGGCGACCTGCGCATTCCGCTACCGCTTGGAGCCCCGCTTCTCACGCACGCGCACGTTGATGCGAATCGGGCTGCCCTGAAAGCCGAACGTCTCCCGCAGTCGGCGTTCCAGGAAGCGTCGGTAGCCGGCCTCCAGGAATCCCGACGTGAAGAGCACGAACGTCGGCGGTCGCGCGGTGGCCTGGGTCGCGAACAGGATCCGGGGCTGCTTGCCGCCCCGGACCGGCGGCGGGGTGGCCTGCACGACCTCCTTGAGGAACGTGTTGAGCCGGCCGGTCGAGATCCGGGCGTCCCAGGAGGCGAGCGCGTTCTCCAGCGCGGGGACCAGGCGGTGCAGACCGCGCCCCGTCTTTGCGGAGATGTTGATCCGCTGGGCCCACTGCACCTGTGCGAGTTCGCGTTCGACTTCCTTGTCGAGGGTGTAGCGCCGGTCCTCGTCCACCAGGTCGGCCTTGTTGAACGCCAGGACGACCGCGCGGCCGGACTCGATCACCATGCTGAGGATGCGCTGATCCTGCTCGGTCAGCGTCTCCGCCGAGTCCATCAGGACGACGACGACCTCGGCGGCGTCGATCGCACCCCTGGTTCGCACCGAGGCGTAGAACTCGTGTCCGCTGGCCTGCCCGACTTTCCGCCGGAGACCCGCGGTGTCAATGAAACGCCAGGTCTTGCCGTCCAATTCGATCAGCGAGTCCACCGGATCGACGGTGGTGCCCGCGACGTCGTGCACCACCGACCGTTGATCACCGGCCAATCGGTTCAGAAGTGAGCTCTTGCCGACGTTCGGCTTGCCGACCAGCGCGACGCGGCGCGGACCGCCGGTGCGGGTGGCGACCTCGGAGGCCTCGGGCAGCTTCTCCAGCACCGCGTCGAGCAGATCGGCGACGCCGCGCCCGTGGATGGCGCTGACCGGGTGCGGCTCCCCCAGCCCGAGCGACCACAGCGAGGCGGCCTCGGCCTCCATCTTCTCGTTGTCCACCTTGTTCGCGGCGAGGAACACCGGCTTACCCGAGCGCTGCAGCTTCTTGGCGGCGGCCTCGTCGGCCGACGTCGCCCCCACGACGGCGTCGACCACGATGATGATCGCGTCCGCAGTGCGCATCGCGACGGACGCCTGTTCGGCGACCAGTTGCTGCAGGCCCTTCGCGTCGGGCTCCCATCCGCCGGTGTCCTGCACGACGAACCGCCTGCCCAGCCAGCTCGCGTCGTAGGACACTCGGTCCCTGGTCACCCCTGGAATGTCCTGCACGACGGCTTCGCGTCTGCCGAGGATCCGGTTCACCAGTGTCGACTTGCCGACGTTCGGCCGCCCCACGACGGCCACGACGGGCGGCGGTGCGAATTCCTCCTCGAGTTCGCCCTCGAGGTCCTCGCCGATATCCCAGTCGGCCTCGTCGGCCCAGGTTCCGTCGTCGTTCACCGGGTCGGTCATCTCGTGGCTCCTGCGCGCTGCTCCACCAGATCGATCAGGTGGGCGATGGTCTGCGACTGGGTCCAGTCGCTGCTGTCTACGACGATCGCGTCGTCCGCGGCGCGCAGCGGTGACACCGCGCGCGTCGAGTCCAGATGGTCGCGCCGGTGCACGTCAGCCAGCACGGCGTCGTAGTCGTCGGCCAGTCCGGCCTCGGTGTTCTGGTCGTTGCGCCGACGGGCTCGCTCCTCGGGCGACGCGGTCAGGAAGACCTTGACGTCGGCGTCGGGCAGCACGACGGTTCCGATGTCGCGTCCCTCCACGACAACCGTTCCGCCCTCGGCCAATTCGCGTTGCCGGCGCACCAGCATGGTGCGTACCGCGGGCACGGCCGACACGGCCGACACCGCCTTCGTCACGGCGTCCCCGCGGATCTCGACCGAGACGTCCTCGACGGCGAGGAACGCGGAGTCCTCGTCGGGGTCGAATCCGACCGCGAGGTCGACGGTCGGCGCGAAAGCGGCCACGGCGTCGGCGTTCTCCGGGTCGATGCCCGCCCGCAGCACCGCCAGCGTGACGATGCGGTACATCGCGCCGGTGTTGAGATACCGCGCGTGCAACGCGCGCGCCAATCCCCTTGATACGGAGGACTTCCCGGTGCCCGCGGGGCCGTCGATGGCGATGGTCAGCCCGTCGCTCACAGTCCCACCGCCTTGTACAGCTCGCCGATCTCCTTGCGGGTCAACACTCGAATGCTCCCTGGCCGCTGATCGCCCAGCACCACCGAGCCGATGTCGGTACGCACCAGTTCCTGAACGGGGAAGCCGACCTCGGCGAGCATCCTGCGCACGATCCGCTTGCGACCCTCGTGCAGGGTCACGCGGATCAGCGACTTGCCCGGCACGGCGTCGACGAGGGCGAAGTCGTCGACCGCGACCGGACCGTCGTCGAGCTCGATGCCCTCGCGCAGCTTCTTTCCCAGTCCCTTCGGCACACTCCCGTTCACCGTGGCCAGGTAGGTCTTGGGCACCTCGTAGGAGGGGTGCATCAGGCGGTGGGCGAGCTCGCCGTCGTTGGTCAGGATCAGCAGCCCCTCGGTATCGGCGTCGAGCCGCCCGACGTGGAACAGCTTCTTGGTGCCTCGGACCCGGTGCTCCACCAGGTCGCCGACGCACGGTCGCCCGCGGTCGTCCGACATCGTCGAGTGCATGCCACGGGGCTTGTTGATCGCCAGGTACACCAGGTCGTCGTCGACCACGATCCGCGCGCCGTCCACCCGGATCACGGAGTTGTCGGGGTCGACCCTGGTGCCGAGCTCGGTGACGATCGAACCGTCCACTTCCACCCGACCGTCGCGGATCATGCGCTCCGCGACACGTCGCGATGCCACCCCCGCCTGGGATAGCACCTTCTGCAGGCGGACGCCCTCATCTTCGCCGGCCACGTCAGTCCTTGTCCACATCGAACGTCATCGCCCGGTCGGACGATGAGACCCCGCCGAGCTTCGCGAAACGCGGCTCGTCGCTGAGGGTTTCGGTGATGTCGTCGATCACGTCGACATCGGGTAGCAGCGGTGCGATATCGGGGAGGTCGACCAGCGACGTGAGACCGAGCCGCTCGAGGAACAGCTCGGTGGTGGCGAACGTGACTGCGCCCGAATCGGAATCGGCGCCCGCCTCGGTGATCAACCCCCTCGCCAACAGCGTGCGCATCACCGCGTCGACGTTCACGCCGCGCACCGCGCTCACCCTGGCCCTGGTCACGGGCTGGCGGTAGGCGACGACGGCCAGCGTCTCCAGTGCGGCTCTGGTGAGCTTCGACCGGGCCCCGTCGAGCAGCAGCCGTTCCACGTACGGCGCGTACCGCGCCCTGGTGTACATGCGCCAGCCACCGCCCGCCTCGCGCAGGTCGATTCCGCTGTTGCGTTGCTCCAGTTCCTCGGCCATCAGCCGCAGCTTCGCGGCCACGCGGTACTCCGGCTGATCGACCGTCGCGGCCAGGGTGTCGACCGAGACCGGCGTGTCGACGACCAGCAGGAGCGCTTCGAGGATCGCGCCGAGTTCACCGTCGTCCAGTTCGGGCGGTTCTGCCAGGTCGGGCAGTTCCGTCACGAGGTCATCCGGTGCGTGCTCTGTCATCAGTCTTCTTCCATGGCCGCGGCCAGGTGCTCGTTGGTCGGGCGATCGCCGGTCCACGAAATCTGGAGCACTCCAAGCGGTTCTGGCTGCTCGAATGCTACCGCCCTGGCCCGGAACAGCTCGAGCAGCGCCAGGAACCGGCCGACGATCTCGATGCCGTCCCCGCAGTCGGCCACCAGTTCGGAGAACGTGGCCCACTGCCCGACACCCCTCTGCTCGAGCAGCGCCAGCAACCTGCGCGCCTGCTCGGGGACCGACACCGCCTGCACGTGCAGGTGCTCCATACCGACCGTGGGCACGGGCCGCGGGGTGAACGTCGTCGCCGCGATCTGCGCGAAGCTGTCGGCGTCGACGCCCAGCATCACCTCGGGCAACAGCGCCGAATAGCGATCCTCGAGCGACACCGCTCGCGGGTAGCTGCGCAGCGCCGCGGCTTCCAACTCCGCGAACATCACCGCGACGTGCTTGAACGCCCGGTACTGCAGAAGCCGCGCGAACAGCAGGTCGCGCACCTCGAGCAACGCGAGATCCTCCTCGTCGTGCACCTCTCCGGACGGCAGCAGCCGCGCCGCCTTGAGGTCGAGCAGGGTCGCGGCTATCACCAGGAACGCCGTCGTCTCGTCGAGGCCGAGCTCACGGCCGATGGTCCTGGTGTAGGCGATGAAGTCGTCGGTCACCGTGTGCAGCGCCACCTCGGTGACGTCGAGTCGGTGCGCGAAGATCAGCTGCAACAGCAGGTCGAACGGGCCCTCGAAATTGCTCAGCCGGACCTGGAAGCCTGCCTTCTGCGTGTCCGGTGCCGCTTCGGTCGTCACGTACCGAACCGGTCGATGACCTCGCGCGCAAGTGCTCGATATGCCTGAGCGCCACCGGATTTCGGAGCCCAGGTGGTGATCGGCTCACCGGCGACGCTGGTCTCCGGGAAGCGCACGGTCCTGGTGATGACGGTGTCGAACACCAGATCGCCGAAACGTTCGAGCACGCGCGCCATGACCTCGCGCGAGTTGACCGTCCGCGGGTCGTAGCGGGTGATGAGGATGCCGCTGATCTCCAGCCGGGGGTTGAGCCGGTCGTGCACCTTGTCGACGGTGTCGGTGAGCAGCGCCAGCCCGCGCAGTGAGAAGTACTCGCACTCCGTGGGGATGATCACACCGTCGGCGCACGCCAGGCCGTTGACGGTCAGAAGGCCCAGCGACGGCTGGCAGTCGATGAGGACGTAGTCGTAGCGGTCGAGCACCGGGTGCAGCGCGCGTGCCAGCGACTGCTCGCGGCCGACCTCGTTGACCAGCTGGATCTCGGCCGCCGACAGGTCGATGTTGCTGGGCGCCAGGTCCATGCCCTTGACCCTGGTGGTGACGATCACCTCGTCGATCGACACCCTGGGCTCGACCAGCACGTTGTGCACGGTGTGCGCGAGTTCGTAGTGCGGCACCCCCAGCCCGGCGGACAGTGCGCCCTGCGGATCGAGGTCGACCAGCAACACGCGCCTGCCGTACTCGGCGAGGCTGGCGCCCAGGTTGATGGTCGACGTCGTCTTGCCCACGCCGCCCTTCTGGTTGCACATCGCGATCACCTTGGCGGGCCCGTGCACGCTCTTGGGCTTGGGAACGGGGATCACCCGTGGGGTGCGGCCGGTCAGGCTGGCGCCGTCGCCGCCTCCCGCGTCGTCACTCATGCGCGATCCCGCTCCGCTTCTCGCTCGACGGGCATGCGCGACCGTCACAGGTCGGGCACCGCTGCGGGTTGGCGAACATCCGCAGAAGTTTAACGGGCTGACCTCGCCAGGTACGGCAGACCCGGTGGCATATCGTGAGGTTTATGGGTTGGAAGCAACGGCTGCCCTTCCTGCGGTGGTCGATGGTGCGCATGGCGCTGGCGATGCCGGGCTTCCTGAAGACGGGTCAGATCGGCGACGGCAGGGAGCGCGCAACGGCCGATTACGTGGAGGCGCACGCCCGCCGCGGTGACGTCGACCACGTGCTCGCAACCATCGACGAGTTCGCGCGCGAGAAGTCGATGCTGATGAACGTCGGCGACGAGAAGGGCGCACTGCTCGACGCCGCGGTGCGTCGCGCGAACCCCGTGCGCGCGCTCGAACTCGGCACCTACTGCGGCTACGGCGCGCTGCGCATCGCTCGGGCGGCGCCGAGCTCGGAGGTGTTCTCCGTCGAGTTCGCCGCCGCCAACGCCGACGTGGCGCGGCGAATCTGGGCGCATGCGGGTGTCTCCGACCGTGTGACCTGCGTCGTGGGCACCATCGGGGACGGCGGCTCGACGCTCGACGCGCTGGCGGGCCACGGCTTCGCGCCGGGCGGCCTCGATCTGCTGTTCATCGACCACGACAAGAGCGCCTATCTGTCCGATCTGCAGGCGATCCTGGACCGGGGCTGGTTGCGGCGCGGCGCGATCGTCGTAGCCGACAACGTGCGCATCCCCGGCGCCCCGAAGTACCGCGCTTACATGAGGGAGCAGCAGGGCCGGCAGTTCGACACCGTCGAGCATCGGACCCACGTGGAGTACCAGACGCTGATGCCGGACCTCGTTCTCGAATCCCGGTACCTGCAGGGCTAGCGAGCGCGCGGGTGGGCGCCGGCCCAGACCTCGCGCAGCGTGGACACCGTCACCAGGGTGTAGATCTGGGTCGTGGTGACCGACGCGTGGCCCAGTAGTTCCTGGACGACGCGGACGTCGGCACCGCCCTCGAGGAGATGCGTTGCGAACGAATGCCGCAGCGTGTGCGGTGAGACGCCGGCGGTGATGCCCGCTCGCTCGGCGGCGTCCTGCAGCACCTGCCACGCGCTCTGGCGGGACAGTCGGCCGCCCCTGGCGTTCAGGAAGATGGCCGGGGTGCCCTTGCCGCGGCGGGCGAGGTCCGGCCGACCGCGCACCAGGTACGCGTCGAGAGCGCTGATCGCGGGCCTGCCGATCGGCACCAGACGCTGCTTGTCGCCCTTGCCCCTCAGCAGCACGGACCGCGTCTGCGTGTCGACGTCGTCGACGTCGAGGCCGACGGCCTCGGAGATACGGGCGCCGGTCGAGTACAGCACCTCCAGCAGCGCGCGATTGCGCAGTGTCAGCGGTCCGTCGGCCTCACCGTCCCCACCGGCGCCGTCCAGCAGCGCGAGCACCTGGTCGAAGCTCAGGCTCTTGGGCAGCCGGCGGCCGGGGGTCGGCGGCTTCACCGCTCGCGCGACGTCGAGCGCGGCGATTCCCTCGGCCGCGGCGAACTTGTGCAGGCCGCGCACCGCGATGAGAGCGCGTGCCGCGGACACCGCCGACAGCGGTGGTACCCCGGTGTCGGGATCGCCCTTGCGCAACTCGACCAGGAAGTCGCTGACGTGGGTCTCGGTCACCGCGCCGAGGTCGGCGACGCCCCTGGCCTCCAGGTGCGCGACGTAGCGGCGAAGGTCGCGACGGTACGAACTGAGCGTGTTCGCGGCCACCCCGCGTTCGATGGTCAAGTGGTCGAGATAGCCCTGGAGTTGGCCGTCGAGTACCGACTGGAGCGGCGATGAGCCGCTTGCGCGAAGAGCAGAAGAGGTGGTCACGTCGTCACGCGCGCCGCGCCCGGAACCGCGTGGAGCGATCGGCCCACGGCGCGTCGACGGTGCGCAGTGCGCTCGGCTCCCCCATCGCGTGCGCGGCCAGGATCCCGCCCACCGCAAGCGAATTCACGATGTCGCCGGAGAAGACCATGGCGACGGCCTCGGCCAGCGGCACCCGCTTCACCTCGAGGTCGGCCTCCTCGTCGTGCGCCTCGGGTCGACCGATCTCGGTGAGTCCGGTGGCGAGGTAGACCCGGACGCTCTCGTCGCTGAACCCCGGTGCCGTGATGAGATCGACCAGCACGTGCCAGGTGTCGGCGGCCAGGCCGGCCTCCTCCTCCAGTTCGCGGGCGGCGGTGAGGTGCGGAGCTTCGTCGCCCATGTCGAGCAGTCCGGCGGGAAGTTCCCACAGCCGACGCCCGACCGGATGCCGGTACTGGCGCACCAGGACGACGCGCCCCTCCTCATCGAGTGCGACGATGCCCACGGCGCCGAAGTGCTCGACGACCTCGCGACGCGCGGTGCCGCCGCCGGGCATGCGGACTTCGTCGGCACGCAGCGCGAAGATCTTTCCGACGTGCAGCGTTTCGCTTGAAACCGTGTCGAATTCGTGGTCAGCCACGGCGCACGGGCTCTTGCAGTTGCTGCTCCGCGCCGTCCTCGATGTCCTCGTGCGCGTGCTCGCCGTTGGACCGGTGTTCCGCCAGTTCCATCGGCAACCGCTCGGCGGCCTTGTAGTCGAGCGCGGCGCCGACGAATGCGGCGAAAAGCGGGTGCGGACGGGTCGGCCTGCTCTTCAGCTCGGGGTGGGCCTGCGTGCCCACCAGGAACGGGTGCACGTCCGGTGCGTACTCGACGAACTCGACGAGGTGGCCGTCGGGCGACGTGCCGGAGAACCGCAACCCGCTCTGCGCGATGCGGTCGCGGTAGGCGTTGTTGACCTCGTAGCGGTGCCGGTGCCGCTCCGACACCTCGGTGGCCTGATAAGCCTGCGCCACAATCGAACCCGCGTCGAGCTTCGCCGGATAGGCGCCCAGTCGCATGGTGCCGCCGAGGTCGGCGTCACCCGCCACCGCGTCACGCTGGTCGGCCATGGTGGAGATCACCGGGTCCGGCGTATCGGGATCGAACTCCGCCGAACTGGCCTCGGTCAGTCCGACCGAGCGCGCCGCCTCGATGACGATGCACTGCAGGCCGAGGCAGAGCCCCAACACGGGAACGCGTTGCTTGCGCGCGAACTGGATGGCGCCGATCTTGCCCTCGATGCCGCGGATGCCGAAGCCGCCGGGGATCAGGATGCCGTGCACGTCGGCGAGCGCGGCGGCGGCACTCGCGTCGGTCTCGCAGTCGTCGGACGCGACCCAGCGGATCTCGACCTTGGCGTGGTGCTTGAAACCGCCGGCGCGCAGCGCCTCGGCCACCGACAGGTAGGCGTCGGACAGGTCGATGTACTTGCCCACCAACGCAACCCGCACGGTCTCCTGAGGCTCGTGCACCCGCCGCAGCAGGTCGTTCCACTGCGTCCAGTCGACGTCGCGGAACGGCAGGTTGAGCCTGCGCACCACGTACGCGTCGAGTTCCTCGCGGTGCAGCACCTTGGGGATGTCGTAGATGGACGGTGCATCGGGCGTGGAGATGACGCCGTCCACGTCGACGTCGCACATCAGCGCGATCTTGTTCTTCAGGGGTTCGGGCACGTCGCGGTCGCAGCGCAGGATCAGCGCGTCGGGGCTGATGCCGATGCTTCGCAGCGCGGCGACCGAGTGCTGAGTCGGCTTCGTCTTCAACTCACCGGACGGCGCCAGGTACGGCACCAGCGACACGTGCAGGAAGAAGACGTTCTCGCGCCCGACCTCGTGGCGGACCTGGCGTGCCGCCTCCAGGAACGGCAGCGACTCGATATCGCCGACGGTGCCGCCGATCTCGGTGATCACCACGTCGGGTCGGTTGCCCTCGGAGTCCGCCAGCGCCATCGCCAGTATCCGACTCTTGATCTCGTCGGTGATGTGCGGGATGACCTGCACGGTGTCGCCGAGGTACTCGCCACGGCGTTCCTTGGCGATGACGGTCGAATACACCTGTCCCGTCGTGACATTCGCCGACCCGGACAGGTTGCGGTCGAGGAAGCGCTCGTAGTGGCCGACGTCGAGATCGGTCTCGGCGCCGTCCTCGGTGACGAACACCTCACCGTGCTGGAACGGGTTCATGGTGCCGGGGTCGACGTTCAGGTAGGGGTCGAGCTTCTGCATCGTCACCTGAAGTCCACGCGCGGTGAGCAACTGTCCGAGACTGCTGGCGGTGAGCCCCTTACCGAGGGACGACGCGACACCGCCGCTGACGAAGATGTGCTTGGTGGCAGTCTGCGGGTGTTTGCGTAACGCGGGCAACTGCATCCTCCGTGGCGATGGGGCAGGACGAAAACGGCCTAGCTGAGGGCCTGCCGACCCACGGAATCTCACCTTAACACCGACCCCGACAGAGTGTCGCTGACGCGCCGACCGCGCCGTTGACTGTTCCGGGTTACTGCGGGACGGTCACCGACGTCGCACCCTGGCCCGAGCCGTACTGGCCCGGCCGTCCGCCGCCGACCAGATCGGCGGCCGCGAGCACCGCCGTGATCCTGCCCGCCTGGCTGCCGACGTCGTCCACGGTGCTCACGGCGCCGCTGAGGCCCTGGTCGGACCTCGTCACCGCGATGGCCGCGGTGCCCGATGCCGAACCGTCGCGGCCGGCGATGACGGTGCCCGAACCGTGCGGTGCGAGCCCGCCCGCGAACCGCGCCACGGTGGCGCCCTGGTTACCCGCCCCCTCGTCGAGCGCGCCGCCCGTCACGATCAGCGCGGCGTCGGCGGCCCCGATCCGCTCGGCGTCGTAGGTGATGAAACCTGTTTCGCGCAGCGTCTCCAGCACGGTGTCGCGCTGCGCGTCGTCGACGGCGGGCACGGCCGGGTTTCGGTCGCGCAGCAGCGTGATGCCGAGCAGATCGCCGGCTTGCGAGCCCTGGTCCACCATCGTGGTGCTCAGTTGGCGGCCCGCGGGCACGATCGGTGAGTTGACCACCGACAGAAGTTTCTCCGAGGCGTTCGCGTCGACGAACTGCTGGGTCAGCGAGACCGTGCCCGTCACCGCCGCGCCCGCCTCGCCGGCGAAGCGCGTCGCCGCGTCGACGTCGTCGTCAGCCGCATCCGGAGTGCGGAACACCACCAGCGACTTGTCCTTCAGGCTGCCACGAAGGATGCGCGACGACATCGCCGCATCGAATTCACCTGCGGCGCTGAGCTTCTCATTGAGCGCATTCTTCTCGTCGGTCAGACCGTTGATCTGATTCTGCAGCTCGAGCTTGTCGTCTCGCAGACCCGACAGCACCGTGTTCGACAGCAGTCCGGAGCCGAGCGCCACGCCGATGGCGAGCGCGAGGAACACCGCGGCCAGCGAGATCGCATGTGAACGTAGGGAAATCACCGATCCTCCTCTTCAGCCACGACCGGCTAGGTGACCATGCCCTGCACCCACAGTGTGAGCTGGTTCCAGTACTCCGAAATCCACGGCAGCACAGTCGCGTCGGCTCGCGACACCCACAGCGCCGCAACGACCGCGATCAGCATGGCGAGCACCAGCAGCGCGATGGCACCGCCGGACACGCGGCTGCGGTACAGGGTGGCGACGGCTCGCGCGTCGACGAGCTTCTCGCCGACCTTGAGCCGGGTCAGGAACGTCGACGGGTTGCTCTGCTGACGTGACCGGTCGAAGAACTCCTCGATGCTGGCGCTGTGGCCGGCGGTGACGATCAGCGATGCGCCGTGGTGATCACACAGCAGGAGGGCGAGATCGGCGGCCGAACCCGCGGCCGGGAAGGTCATCGCCCCCACTCCGAGATCCTGAATGCGCTCGAGCCCCTTCGCGTGTCCGTCGGCGTCCGCGGGCAGAATCACCTGTGCGCCGGACCTCAGCACCTCCACGCTCATGGCGTCGGGGTCGCCGACGATCAACTGCGGACGGTAGCCCGCTCTGCGCAGCACGTCCGCGCCCGCGCCGACGCCGACGAGCACCGGCTGGTACTCCTTGATGAACGGCTTGAGCGCCTTGACGTCCTCGAACGCGCCCGGCCCCTCCGCGACCACCACGACGTGGCGACGGTTCACGTCGACGTCGATGTCCGGGATGCCCATGCCGTCGATCAGCAGCGGGCTCTCGCTGCGGATGAACTCGATGGTGTTGCCCGCGAACGCCTCGAGATGCGCGACGAGACCGCTCTTGGCGTCGTGCATCAGGTCGTGGATCTCCTCGTCGGTGCGCTCGGTGCCGTACGCGATGCGCCGGTCGCCGGAGTACAGCCCGCCGTTGTGCAGTCGGACCCTGGCGCCGTCCTTGACCCTCTTGAAGATCTCGTCGCCGGCTTCGTCGACGAGGGTGATGTTGTTGTTGACGAGGACCTCGGGACCGAGATTGGGGTACCGGCCGGAGATGGACTGCGAGGCGTTGACCACCGCGGTCACGCCGGCCTCCACCAGTGCGTCGGCGGTGATCCGGTCGAGGTCCAGCGCATCGAGGACGACGATGTCGCCGGGACCCACGCGGCGCAGCAGTCGGTCGATGTCACGATCGACGCGGGCGGTACCCGTGACGCCTGGACGAGGGCCGGCATTACGCGAGAGCAGCGCTGACATCTTCATGCGGACAGATTCTGTCGGCGAACCCTCAAGTTGAGGTGGAGGCGCGCCGTAACACCAGCCTCAGAAGTTATCTTTTGTCACATCTGCAACACGATCGAGACGTGGTGTGAGCGCTATGTGTCACGCGGAGCGGTCCTCGCGCGCAGTCTCGAGCAGTTCGCGGGCGTGGGCGCGACCGCTGTCGGACTCCCCCAGCCCGGCGAGCATTCTCGCCAGCTCGGCGACCCGGGAGTCGTCGTCGAGCCGCTTCACCACACTGGACTTCGCCTTACCGGAACCGCTGTCGACGACCAGGTGCACGTCGGCGTACGCCGCGACCTGAGGCAGGTGCGTCACCACGATCACCTGATGGGTGCGGGCCAACCGGGCCAGTCTGCGGCCGATCTGAACCGCCGCGCGTCCGCCGACCCCGGCGTCGACCTCGTCGAACACCATGGTCGTGCCCTCGGTCGAGGCGGCCAGCACGACCTCGAGCGCCAGCATCACCCTGGACAACTCCCCGCCCGACGCGCTTTTGGCCAACGGCAGCACGTCGGAGCCGGTGTGCGGGGTGAACCCGAATTCGACCGCGTCGACACCGTCGCGGCCGGCGTGCACGACGTCGCCCGTCGGCAACGTCAGCGGCGCGGAGTCGTCCGGCCGCGCGAGCAGTGGTCCGACCGCGATGCTGAAGCCCGCGCCCGCCATCGCGAGGCCGGCGAGCTCGCCCGTGACCTCCTTGGCGAGCGACTTCGCGGCCTTGGTCCTGGCCTTGGTGATGACGGCGGCCGCGTCGACGAGTCCCGCGCCCAGCGTGTCGACGCGCTTCGCGAGCGCCGCCAGGGCGTCTTCGGACACGTCGAGCTGCGCGAGCCGGTCGCGGGCGGCGGCGGCCCACTGCAGCACCCCGTCGACATCCGGGGCGTACTTCCGCGTCAGCCCGCGCAGTTCACCCTGCCGAGCCAGCTTGCCTTCCAATGTGCTTGCGTCGCTGGGCAGTTCGTCGAGATAGCCACCGAGTTCTGCCGAGACGTCGGCGACGACCGCCTGCGCCTCGGCGAGTCGCTCACCCAGCGTCCGCAGGGCGGCGTCATCGGTGCCGCTCAACGCCGTCCGCGCCCGTCCGATGCCGTCGGCAGCGGACGCCCCCTCTGGTCCGGGGGTGTCCATCTCACCGGCGAGCGCCACCCTGGCGATCTGTGCCGCCTCGCGTAGCGCGTCCAGTTCGGAGAGCCGCTGGATGTCGGACACCAGGCTCTCGTCCTCGCCGGGAAGCGGTGCTACCGCGTCGATCTCGGTGAGCCCGAACTGCAGCCGGTCGGCTTCCTGCGCCAGTTCCCTAGCGCGTTGCCTGCGGTCGGCGAGATCGGCCCTGGCGCCGATCCAGTCCTCCCGCAGTCGCCGGTACTTCTTCAGCGCCGCCTCGATGTCGACGAAGCGGTCCAGCGCGTTGCGCTGCTCGTCGGGTCGCATGAGCCGCAACTGGTCGTTCTGCCCGTGCAACGCCAGCAGTTCGGTGGTGAACCCGCTCAGCGACTTGGCGGGCACGCTGCGCCCGCCGAGATAGGCGCGGGACGGCCCGTCCCTGCTGACCGAGCGGGCGGCGATGATGCTGCCGTCGTCGTCGCGGTCGGCGCCCGACGAGTCCAGGATCTCGTCCACTCGACGGGCCACGTCGTCGCCGACTTCGGTTGTGGTGAAACGTCCTTCGACCACCGCACGGTCGGACCCCGACCGCACGCGGCTGGCGTCCGCGCGCGCACCGCCCAACAGGTGCAGGCCCGTCACGACCATCGTCTTACCGGTGCCGGTTTCACCCGTCAGCACCGTCAGCCCGCGACCGAACTCGGCCGTGGCTGCGTTGATGGCGCCGAGCGCCTCGATTCGGATCTCCGCGAGCACTACTGTCCGCGCCAACCCTTCACGGGCAGCCGGAACTTGCGTACCAGCCGGTCGGTGAACGGTGCGCTGTCCAGTCGCACCCACTTCAGCGACGTGCCGCAGCGGGTCACCTCGAGACGCGCGCCCGCGGGCACCACCATGTCGCGTCTGCCGTCGCAGTACACCTTGGCACTGGACCCGCTGGCCGCGTCGATCTCGATGGCGATCACGGCGTCGGGACTGGTGACCATGGGGCGGGCGAACAATGCGTGAGCGTTGTTGGGCACCAACAACATCGCGTCCAGGTCCGGCCAGAGGATGGGACCGCCGGCGCTGAACGCGTAGGCGGTGGAGCCCGTCGGGCTGGATACCAGCACGCCATCGCATCCGAAGGACGAGACCGGCCTGCCGTCGACCTCGAGCACGACGTTGAGCACGCCGAGCCGCGGCCCCTTCTCCAGGCTGGCCTCGTTGAGGGCCCAGCCGCGCTGCAGAATCCGACCCTCAGCGCGCACGGCGACGTCGAGCGTCATCCGCTTCTCGATGCGGTAGTGACGGTTGACGATGTGGTCGAGGACGGTGTCGATGGCCTCCGCCTCGGCCTCGGCGAGGAAGCCGATGTGACCGAGGTTGACACCGAGGACCGGGATCTCGACGTTGCGCGCCAGCTCGGCTGCACGCAGGAACGTTCCGTCGCCGCCGAGTGCGAGCACCAACTCGCACCCCTCGGCGGCGCGTTCGTGGGCGTCGACGACGTCGATGTCGATGCCGAGTGAGCGCACATCGGTCGGTTCCGCGTCGGCGGAGCCCTGGTCGACGGCTTCGGCGGCGAGCAGTCGCAGGCTGATGCCGTTGTCGCTCAACACCTTTTCGACGCGCCGCGCCGTCTCGGTGGCGTCCTCGCGGCCGGTGTGGACCACCAGCAGAACGGAGCGGTCAGCGGTCACTGCGGCCCCTCCGCGACGGCCCTGGTGACGGCTTCCTCGAGGGCCGGACCCTCGAGGGGGTCGTCGGCGCGGGCCCGCAGCCGCAGGAAGTACTCGACGTTGCCCGACGGACCCGGCAGGGGGCTGGCCGTGACGCCGACGGTGGACCAGTTGAGAGCGGCGGCCCGCCGGGCCACCGTCAGCACGGACTCGGCCCGCAGTCCCGGGTCGCTGACGACACCGCCCGCCCCGACCCGATCCTTACCGACCTCGAACTGTGGCTTCACCATGGGAACGATATCCGCGTCGGCAGACGAGCACGCGACCAGTGCGGGCAACACTGTGGACAGCGAGATGAAGGACAGGTCGGCGACCACGAGGTCCACGGCTCCGCCGATGGCGTCGGCGTCGAGTTCACGGACGTTGGTGCGTTCCATCACGATGACGCGGTCGTCGGACCTCAGCGACCACGCGAGTTGGCCGTAGCCCACATCGGCGGCCACGATCTCGCGGGCACCCCGGTCCAACAGGACTTCGGTGAAGCCGCCGGTCGAGGCACCGGCGTCCAGGCAGCGCCTGCCCTCCACGGACACGCCGAACGCGTCCAGGGCTCCGATGAGCTTGTGAGCTCCGCGCGACACCCAACTGCGCTCGTCGGCGTCGGCGACGACCAACCGGGCATCCAGGGTGATGGCCGTCGCAGGTTTGACCGCGGGAATTCCGTCGATGCTGACCCGGCCGGCGTCGATGAGCTCAGCGGCCTGCTGCCGCGACCTCGCCAACCCACGTCGGACCAGCTCGGCGTCCACGCGAGCGCGCCGTGCCACCTGCGGTTACCCCTCGGTTTCTTGGCCCGTCGTACCGCCTGCGGGATTGCGGTCGACGGCCTGCAGCGCGTGAACCAGGAGGTCGTGCGCCGCCTCGAGCTGCGCCGCGATGGTCTCGATGTCGGCGTCGGGTGTTGCCGGATCGGGAACGTCGGCCAGGTGACGCGCGATCTCGGCGCGGATCTGCTCGGGATCGGATGTCATAACGCCGATCACGCTATCGGATCACTGCCGGGTAGCAACGACCAGCGCTCCAACGCCTCGCGTGCCGTGTCGTCCCCCGGTGTGATCGCCGGCGGCCCGCCCTTCCACCCGGAATTCCAGACCGCGTCGGCCACCGCGCGGACGACCGCCAGCGGATCCTGCGCGTCACCGCCGGTCCACGCCACGTCCACGCCGTCCGATGCGACGTCGACCCGCCACGCGGGATGCGGTCCGATGCGCAGTGTCTCGCTGCGCGCGTACAGCGAGCGCAGATCCGGGGCGAGGTAGTCGGGCCGCTCATCGGGGGTGGCGAACACCATGTCCGCGGCGGTGCTCACGCCGGTGAGCACGAGCAGGCTCGGCAGGCCCGCCGCGTTGGCGCCCGCGATGTCGGTGTCCAGCCGGTCTCCGACGACGATCGGGCTGCCGAACTCGCCGCGCGCCAACGCGTCGTTCAGGAGGGTGGGTGCCGGCTTGCCGGCCACTTGGGGTTCGCGGTCGGTCGCGGTGCGCAGCGCGGCCACCATCGAACCGTTGCCGGGGAGCAGCCCGCGTTCCGAGGGCAGCGTGCGGTCCACGTTCGCGGCCACCCAGAGCGCTCCGGCTCGGATCGCCAGTGCGGCCTCGGCCAGGTCGGCCCAGCCGGTCTGCGGCGAGTGGCCCTGGACGACGGCGACGGGGTCCTCGGACATCAGCCGCACCGGTCGCAGGCCGGCGTTGCTCACTTCGGCGGCCAGCGCGTCGGTGCCGATGATGAGAACGTGTGCGCCGCCGGGCAACTGAGCGGCCAGCAGCCGGGCCGCGCTCTGAGCGCTGGTGACGATGTCGTCCGCGTCGGCGGTGAAGCCCAGCTCGATGAGGTGCTCCGCCACCTCCGCCGGACCCCTGGACGCGTTGTTGGTGACGTAGAGCGCGCGGCTCTCCACGGCCGCCAGCGTGTCTACCGCGCCCTCCGTCGCCTGTGTCCCGGTGAACACGGTGCCGTCGAGATCGAGCAGCAGGCAGTCGTGCTCCTCTGCGAGCGTGGACATCTCAGCCGAGCTCCGTGATCCGGTCTTCGGCGTCGGTGACGCCCTCGACGTCCGCGGCCGCCGCGTGCAGGAACCACTGCACCGCCTCCTCGGAGCGATCGAGAGCGAGCAGTGTCTCGGCGTACGCGTAGAAGAGCCGTGCCGCGGTCTGCCCCGTGCGCTTCGGGTCGAGTGGGGGCGAGGCGAGGAACGCGAGGGCCTGGTCGAACTGACCGAGGTCGGACCGCGCACCCGCGACGACGATGCGAAACTCGTCGGCGTCGTCACCCGTCAGCTGCTCGGCTTCCGGGCTGCGTGCGAGCTCGATGGCACGCTCGGGTCTGCCGACGCCACGCTCGCAGTCGGCGATCAAAGCCAATAGTGGTGAGCGACTGCCCATTCGACGCGCTGCCCGCAGTTCGGCGAGCGCCTGCGCCCAGTCGCCGCAGTGGTACGCGGCGATGCCGACCGCTTCGCGCACCGCGGCGATCCGGCCGGACCGGGTTCGCGCGGCGCGCGCGTGCGCGAGGGCGGCCTCGGGATCCTCCTCGAGCAGTTCGCCCGCCGCGACGAGGTGTTTGGCGACGTAGTCCGCGGTGGCCTTGTCGAGCGTGGTGAGTTCACCGCGAATCTCGGGCGCCAGTTGCTTCGCCTCGATGCCTGCGGGGATCTTGGGCCCACCGGCCTGATCGGCGCCCGGGTCGCCCCCCGGCCGAGGTTGCGCGCGCCGTGCACGGTCGGGGCCCGACGATCGCGGTGCACCTCGACGGTCGCGGGGTCCGCCGCGCGGGTTGCCGGCGTTGGAAGACGTCCGACGGGGCGGCCGCTCGCCGCCGCTGTGCCGATCCTCTGCCACGTGTGCCTTCCTGTCGTTCACCGCCCCGCAAAGGATACGGTGCGGTTAGCAGCTCCGCGATCAATGGTGAATGGAATTCGAATCGAATTCGCCCGGCCGCGGAATGGAATAACCCCCCACAGTAAATGTGGGGGGTTATTCACTAAAGGGTGTTCGGCGGTGTCCTACTTTTCCACCCGTAGGGGTAGTATCATCGGCGCTGGTAGGCTTAGCTTCCGGGTTCGGGATGGGTCCGGGCGTTTCCCTGCCGCTGTTGCCGCCGTAAC
>NZ_JANDBD010000011.1 GCF_024320865.1 Mycolicibacterium arenosum
CCTGCAACTACCAGCGCGGCGACAAATCCACCCGGACCTACCGCACCCGCGAGCCTCAACCGGCATCATCGGTGTACGCGATGTCCTGAGACATATGTGTACGCGATGTCCCGAGACACCACACGTCGCTGAGCGAACGGAATCACGCCGAAATCCCTAAGTGCCGCTGAAGAACTCGTCGCGCAGTCCGTCGATCCCGGCCTGGATGGCCGCGATCCCGTCGCGGCGGGCCTTCAGCTTGCTGGCCCGGTGCGCCTTCACATGCAGTGTCGCGGCCGCCTCGGCCGCCACCTGCTGCGCACGCGGCAGCACCTGCTCGGGTTCGTCGACCAGCTCGTCGAGCCAGCCACCGGCCACCGCGGCGTCACCCGCGAAGGTCGCGGCCAGCGAGATGCCGCGCTGGAAAGCCGCCCGCGTCAAGCGCAGTCGCATGATCTCGATCGCCGAGATCGGCAGCACCATGCCGATCGCCACCTCGTTGGCCTGGCACCGGGTCCGCGGCGAGCCCACCCGGTGGTCGCCGCTCAGCAGCAGGAACGAGCCCATCGCGATCGCCGGTCCGGTCGCGGCGATGATCACCGGAACCGGGAACGACAGCAGCCGGATCGACAGCTCGAAACCGCCCGAGAGCATGCCCAGCGCCGCCTCCGCGTCACCGGAGTTGAACACCCCGAGATCGAAGCCCGCCGACAGCACCTTCTGGTTCCCGGCCAGCACGATCGCCTTGACCTCACCGGTTTCCGCGGACTTCTCGGCGCGATCCAGCGCCTCGTTGATGCTGGTCTGCATCGCCGGGGACAGCACGTTCACCTTGCCGTCGTCGAGCGCGATCGTCGCAACGGATTCGTCCAGCGTGTAGGTGACGCTCATCGGGCTCTCTTCCTCGAGGCAGTAGTCGGCCCGATGTTACTGAGCGCCGTTACGCCGGATCGCGGTGCCGCCCGCTGGCGCCCGATCGCGCGGGTTCGGCCGCCACGCCGTTCTTGATCCACGGGAATTCCAGCTCGGTGGTCTGATCGAACTGCGTTGTCCGCCAACGATCCTGGCATTCCTTGATCGCACGGTTCATGCGATCGATCTCCGTGCGGTAGACCTCGGGCCGCGAGTCCTTGATGGCGAAGTGGTAGTACGTCAGCACCGTCCGCAGCAGTTCCAGCTTCTGCTTCTCGCGCTTGGCCAGGTCGTGCGACGTCATCAACTCCAGGCGCTGGACCGGTTGCAGCGTGGCCCAGTCCAGCGTCACCTTGGTCTCGAACTCCTGGCGCTTGTTCCACATCTTGGCCATGCCCGGATCGCGGTCGGGGCGCGGCTTGTCGAAGTAGGTCAGGGTGCCGTCGAACCGCGAGCGGATGTTGCCGCCCAGTTCCTCCCGGCTGATCGCCGAGTCCCACACCGTTCGCCATTCCTGGCCGGGGGCTAGGAACGTCAGTTCGCTGGGCAGGTCGAGTTCGGCGACGTCGGGAGGTCCGTCGTAGTCGCTGTCCTCGTACGCGGCGACCGTCGGATGGTTGATGAAGTCGAGCTTGATGTCGTAGGCGGCGGTGCTGCCGAAGTTCTTCACGACGAGCTCGATCACGTGCCAGTCGGCCGCGTGCGGCTCCATGAACATCGTGACCTGCGGCCTGACCTGGTCGGCCCTGAGCTGGCGGTTCTTCTTGACCTGACGGTTGATGTACAGCAACGCGATGACGCCGAGCGTCAGTGCCGCCCATGCCGCGATCGCCAGCCAGCCGCCTGACCCCAGGTTCGCCAGATCGTCCAGTCGAGCTTGAATCCAGTCCACAGTGCCCTCACGTGGTCGATTCGAGTGTTGCCAGGCAGACTACTGCTTCGCTGGCGATCCCGTAAACACGTGGTCGCACCGTTGCTGGCGAACGACGCCAGTGCGGTCAGGACAGCGGCAGGTCCACGCCGGCGCTCATGATGTCGCCGTACACGTGAATCGAGTCGGCGGTCGTTCCGTCAGGCACGTCGAAGGCCACCGCCACGTCCAGCGTCTCACCGGGCTGGATCTCGAACGCCACGTTGCCGTTCGCGTAGAAGTTGCCCTCGTCGTCGGTGCGGATGCTCTGCCCGTTGGCGTTGAGCGTCTGCTGCGTCAGGAGGAACGACGACGACGACTCCGATGTGTTGGTGACGTCGAGCTCGACGATCAGGAACACGCCGTCGGCGGCGACCTCAAGGCCCTCGATATCGGAGGACTCGATGGTGTCGTAGGTGTCGACGTTCGTGACCCGGAACGTGAACGGGCCGTCGGTGACCTCGCCGCTGGGCGGCGCCGCAGCGGTCGTCTCCGCCGAGGTCGCCTCGCTCTCCGATGTCTCGGTGGTCTCCGACGCGCTGGCCCTGGTCTGCGAGGTCGAGGTGCTGGCCGATTCCGTCTTGTCGTCCTTCTTGAAGACGAAGAAGTAGGACAGCACCAGCGCGGCGATCAACACCACGGCGGCGATCGCGCCACCGATGATGAGGATCAGCTTGGTGTTGTTGCCGCCTCCACCGCCGGGCGCGCCGGACGAGTAGTCCGGCGGAGCCCCCGGCGGACCCGGCGGGGGCGGGTAGGACGCCGCATACGATGCGCCACCGGGCGGACTCGACGGCTGGCCGTATCCGGGAGGAGGCGTCGTCGGGGGCGGGCCGTATCCGGCAGGCGGGGTCGATGCAGGGGTCGACGCCGGGTAGGCCGGCGTCTCGTAGGTGGCGGTGGGCGGCTCGTAGGACGGTGTGACCGGCGGGTCGAAGGTGGGCGCCATCTGGGTTTCGGACGAGGGCTGCGCCTCCGCGGCGGGGGAATCCCACGACGGCATGGGCGGGGTTTCCCACGACGACGGGAACACCGGATCGGCCGGGGCCTCGGCGACGGAAGCGTCCGAAGCAGGGGCGGCGTCGGCGGCCGGGGCGTCCGCAACCGGGGTGGCGTCCGCGACGGGCGCGGCCTCCGGCGTCGGCTCGACCGGCGGCGTCACCATCGGAATCACCGTGGTCGCCCCTTCAGGCGGCGGCAGCTTCACGATCGACGTGGGCTGCTCGCTGAAGTTGTACTCGGCGGGCGGCTGGGCCGACTCCTGCGCCGGTTCCGCAGGCGCTCCGGGTGGCGGCGTGCGGTGCTCCGTCCAGAGGGTTCCGTCCCAGTAGCGCAGGCCACCGGGCACCTCGGTGTCGGGGTACCAGCCAGCAGGTGTCGTCATCCCAGGGTCCTCCCAGTCAGGCGCCTCACAGACGTCGCGACCGGACAATAGCGCAGGTCAGCAACCGCCGCGTGGATTAGCCGCCCATCACCATGCGCCACTGGTCCAGATTGCTCGCGCGATAGACGTAATTCGTTTTGCGGACGTCGGACAGCGACGCGCTGGGCTCCTGCGAATACCAGTGGCCGGGGAACACCGTCGGGTCACCGGGCAGCGCCGCGAGAGCCTGCAGGCTGCGGAACATCTCGTCGACGTCGCCGCCGGGGAAGTCGGTGCGGCCGCAGCCCTCGAGGAACAGCGTGTCACCCGCGACCAGGCGTCCGTCGAGCAGGAAGCACTGGCTGCCCGGCGTGTGTCCGGGCGTGTGCAGCAGCTCGATGTCGACGGCGCCGACGGCCACCTTGTCGCCGTGCTCGTGAGAGGTCAAGTCGCTCAACGGGATTCCAGTGACTCGCGAAACCCAGTCGGCCTCGTGAGTGTTGACGTGGACGGGAACGCTGACCCGCTCGAGCAGTTCGGCGAGGCCCTTGAGCTCGAAGCCCATCATCGACCCGCCCACGTGGTCGGGGTGGTGGTGGCTGACGAGCACCCCGGACAGGTGCAGACCGTCGTTCTCCAGGATGTCGAGGAGGTCGTTGGCCGCGTACGCCGGATCGACGACGACGCAGTCGCCGGTCTCGCGGTCGCCGATGAGATAGGCGAAGTTGCGCATCTGCTGGGCGATCACGTCGTTCGCCGCGAAATCGCGGCCCGACAGCAGCTGACGGAAGTAGAGGCGATCCGGTTCTGACATGGGGCAAGAGTAGGCAGTGACGATCCTGCTGCTGCGCCGGGAGTCCGAGCGGACTAGCCTCAACTACCAGCAATCGACCAGCTCGCTCACAGGAAGACCGGCAACGTGGCGGCATCCGAAACGCAGACTTCGAGCACGCGCTACCTAAGCGGGATGCTCGCTGCCGTGCTGGTCGCGGTGGCGGTGTCGGTGGGCGTCGCGTTCTCGGTGGCCGACCGCGCACACGGGGCGGAGAGCGTCGACGCCCGCACCGGCGACCTGGCGTTCGTCGTGCACCGCGTCGAGACCACCGACGTCATCGCCGACCCCGAGTACCCGACGGACAACGTGAGCGCCGACGGCCGCTTCGTCGTCGTCAAGCTCACCGTCATCAACACCTCGGACGACCGGGAGGTCTTCCACGCCGCCTTCAGCACGCTGTCCGACGGCGCCGCGCAGTACGAGGTGGAGCCGGCGGCGTGGCACTACGTCGGCAACGCCGATCGGGCGCTGGGGCCGCGCGAGTCGATCGAGGCGGCGTTGGTGTTCGACGTGCCGAGAGGCGCGGATCCGCGGGCGATCGTGCTCCGCACCGAACCCGCGTCGACCGGCGTGTCCGTCCCGTTGTGACGGCCGTTCGCCGAGCGCGCACTTACTGGTTTGGCTGCGCAGAGTCCGAGAATGTACCCTCTTTAAGGCTCGCGGCACTGCAGCGAGGCAAGGCCCCCTTAGCTCAGTCGGTAGAGCGTTTCCATGGTAAGGAAAAGGTCAACGGTTCGATTCCGTTAGGGGGCTCGGTTTGGGCGCGCTCGGTGCTAAGACTTGAGTGCGATCCGTCCGGGGCGGTGTAGCTCAGCTGGTTAGAGCGCACGACTCATAATCGTGAGGTCGGGGGATCGAGCCCCCCCACCGCTACAGAGCACTAGAAACGACGAAGGACTGAAGACGTGGCCTCAAGTACTGACGTACGGCCCAAGATCACCTTGGCCTGCGAGGTGTGCAAGCACCGCAACTACATCACCAAGAAGAACCGCCGCAACGATCCCGATCGCCTCGAGATCAAGAAGTTCTGCCCGAACTGCGGCACGCATCAGCCGCACAAGGAATCGCGCTAGCGGTTCCACCCTCGGGCTCAGCCCGGGGTGAACGGTAGGTTCACTGACTGTGGCTCTGTCGCCTGACATCGTCGGGAAGCACTTCCGATACCCCGATCACTACGTGGTCGGGCGCGAGAAGCTTCGTGAGTACGCCGTTGCGGTCAAGAACGACGACGCCGCCCTGCACGATGACGCCGCGGCCGCCGAACTCGGGCATGCGACGCTTCCGGCGGCGCTGACCTTCATCTCGGTGTTCGGTTACACGGCGCAGCTCGCGTTCTTCGACAACGCCAACATCGGCATCAAGGACGCGAAGATCGTCCAGGTCGACCAGGCCCTGAAGTTCGTCAGGCCGATCTTCGCCGGGGACAAGCTGTTCTGCGACGTCTACGTCGACTCGGTGCGGCAGGCCCACGGCACGGACATCATCGTGACCAAGAACATCATCACGAACGAGGCCGGCGACGTCGTGCAGGAGAGTTACACCACCCTGGCGGGTCGATCGGGCGAAGGAGAAGAGGGTTTCAACGATGGCACTGCGTGAGTTCGATTCGGTGAAGGTGGGTGACACGCTTCCCGAGAAGACGATCCCGCTGACGCGCGGCGACCTGGTCAACTACGCCGGCGTGTCCGGCGACCTCAACCCGATCCACTGGGACGACGAGATCGCCAAGCAGGTCGGCCTCGACACCGCCATCGCCCACGGCATGCTGACGATGGGGCTCGGCGGCGGCTACGTCACCTCCTGGGTCGGCGACCCGGCCGCGGTCACCGAGTACAACGTCAGGTTCACCGCCGTCGTGCCGGTCCCGAACGACGGCGTGGGTGCTGAAATCGTCTTCAACGGTCGCGTGAAATCCGTTGACCCGGAAGACAAGTCGGTCGTGATCGCGCTATCCGCCACGACCGGGGGGAAGAAGATCTTCGGCCGCGCCGTCGCCACCGCGAAGCTGGCGTGACGCGTGGCACTCAAGACTGACATCCGCGGGATGGTCTGGAAGTACCCCGACGTCTTCGTCGTGGGCAGGGAGCAGGTTCGCCAGTACGCCAGGGCCGTGAAGTCGGCGCATCCGGCGACCATCGACGAGGCCGCCGCGGCGGAGCTGGGTCACGAGGCTCCGATCGCGCCGTTGACGTTCGCCGCGATCTTCGCGGTGATGATCCAGAACCACTTCTTCCAGCACGTCGACATCGGCCTGGAGGCCATGCAGATCGTGCAGGTCGACCAGAGGTTCACCTTCCACCGCCCGATCCGGGTCGGTGACCGTCTGACGGGAACCATGCACATCGAGTCGGTCGACGAGCGCTTCGGTGCCGACATCGTCACCACCCGCAACGTGTGCGCCGAACAGGACGGCACGGTCGTCATGGAGGCGTTCACCACGCTGATGGGCCACGAGGGTGATAACTCGATCTCGGCGAAGTGGGATCCGGAAACCGGTCAGGTGGTGCGAACGGCGGTCAAGGCCGGCGGTTCGGCCGCTGGAACGGATTAGTAACCGACACCAGGGCCGTTGTACACTCGGTCCTCGGGGTTTCCCCAATTCAGCGCGCTGTCCGTCGGTGTGTCATCGGCCGATCGGGGAGCGCGTGAATTGTGTAAGCCCCACCCGAAGGGGCGTAGCTCAACTGGCAGAGCAGCGGTCTCCAAAACCGCAGGTTGCAGGTTCAAGTCCTGTCGCCCCTGCTGAAGGCGAATACTCGACACGCGTGGACACTGGAGAGTGACCACCACACCGGACGAAGGATTAGGGAGCACGCGGTGAGCGACGAGCGCGACGGTGCCGGCTCCGCAGGCGACGACACGGGTACCGACGACACTCCCGGTACCGGCGACGACCGTGCGCAGACGACGGTCGTAACGCGACCCCAGCGGCCCACCGGTAAGCGACCCCGCCGGGAGGTCGCCGATTCGGACGCCGCGCCCGCGACCGAGGTCAAGCTGACGAAGAACGGCGACGGCACGAAGAAGCCGAAGGCCGCGAAGAAGACCGGGCCGTCCCGGAACCCGATCATGTTCGTCGTCAACTACCTGAAGCAGGTCGTTGCCGAGCTGCGCAAGGTGATCTGGCCGAACCGCAAGCAGATGGTCAGCTACACCACCGTCGTGCTGATCTTCCTGGCGTTCATGGTGGCGCTGATCGGCGGCGTCGACCTGGGGCTGGCCAAGCTGATCACGCTGGTGTTCGGCTGACCGAGCCACTGCGCGATTGACCGATGTTTAGAGAGGAACCACTACCGTGACGAGCTTCGAAGGCGAATCCGCCTCGGCTGTGTCCGAGGCACGCATTGAAGCCGCGGATCCGACGACCGTGATCGCCGACGAGACGGCCGAGCACCTCGAGGAGACGAGTGCTGCCGAGGCCGTCGAGGAGGCGACGCCCGACTCCGAGGCCGACGCCGCCGCCGACGATGCGCCGGCCGCCGACGAGGCGCCCGCGGCTGAGGACGAGTCGACTGAGTCCGCCGAAGAGCTGGACCCGGTTGAGGCGCTGAAGAAGGAACTGCGGCTCAAGCCCGGCGACTGGTACGTCATCCACTCCTACGCCGGTTACGAGAACAAGGTGAAGGCCAACCTCGAGACCCGCGTGCAGAACCTCGACGTCGGCGACTACATCTTCCAGGTCGAGGTCCCGACCGAAGAAGTCACCGAGATCAAGAACGGCCAGCGCAAGCAGGTCAACCGCAAGGTGCTGCCCGGCTACATCCTGGTCCGCATGGAACTCAACGACGAGTCGTGGGGCGCGGTGCGCAACACGCCCGGCGTCACCGGCTTCGTCGGCGCCACGTCGCGGCCGTCGCCGCTGACGCTGAACGACGTGACGAAGTTCCTGCTGCCGCCCGCCGCGGCGAAGAAGCCGGCCAAGTCGACCTCGGCGGCCTCGGCTGCCGCGTCGTCGGAGGCCACGCTCGAGCGTCCCGAAATCCTGGTCGATTTCGAGGTCGGCGAGTCGGTCACCGTCATGGACGGGCCGTTCGCCACGCTGCCCGCGTCGATCAGCGAGGTCAATGCCGAGCAGCAGAAGCTCAAGGTGCTGGTGTCCATCTTCGGACGCGAGACACCCGTCGAACTGACCTTCACGCAGGTCGCAAAGATCTAACGGGCATCCGGCCCGCCAAGAAAGGAAACACCACAGCTATGCCCCCGAAGAAGAAGGTCTCCGGGCTGATCAAACTGCAGATCCAGGCCGGGCAGGCCAACCCCGCCCCGCCGATCGGTCCTGCACTCGGCCAGCACGGCGTCAACATCATGGAGTTCTGCAACGCCTACAACCAGGCGACGCAGGATCAGCGCGGCAACACGATCCCCGTCGAGATCACGGTCTACGAGGATCGCAGCTTCACGTTCGTGCTGAAGACCCCGCCCGCCGCCAAGCTGCTGCTCAAGGCCGCTGGTGTGCAGAAGGGTTCCGGCGAGCCGCACAAGACCAAGGTCGCCACGGTGACGTGGGATCAGGTGCGCGAGATCGCCGAGACCAAGAAGGAAGACCTGAACGCCAACGACATCGATGCGGCGGCGAAGATCATCGCCGGCACCGCTCGGTCGATGGGCATCACGGTCAAGTAGCAGTACCCAGAAGGCGTGGGAGGGCCCGCTTCGGCCCGCTGAACCACGGCTCCAACAACACACGATTGGAATCCCAATGAGCAAGACAAGCAAGGCATACCGCGAAGCCGCCGAGAAGGTCGATCGCGACAATCTGTACAGCCCCCTGGAAGCCGCTCGGCTGGCCAAGGAGACGGCGTCGAAGAAGCAGGACGCGACCGTTGAGGTCGCCATCCGCCTCGGCGTCGACCCCCGCAAGGCAGACCAGATGGTGCGCGGCACCGTCAACCTGCCGCACGGAACCGGCAAAACCGCCCGCGTCGTGGTGTTCGCGGTCGGTGACAAGGCGGAGGCCGCGTTGGCCGCGGGTGCTGACGAGGTTGGCAGCGACGACCTGATCGAGAAGATCCAGGGCGGCTTCCTGGACTTCGACGCCGCGATCGCGACGCCGGACCAGATGGCCAAGGTCGGCAAGATCGCCCGCGTGCTCGGCCCGCGCGGTCTGATGCCGAACCCGAAGACCGGCACCGTGACGCCCGACGTCGCGAAGGCCGTGCAGGACATCAAGGGCGGCAAGATCAACTTCCGCGTCGACAAGCAGGCCAACCTGCACTTCGTGATCGGCAAGGCGTCGTTCGACGACACGAAGCTGGCCGAGAACTACGGCGCCGCGCTCGACGAGGTCCTGCGCGCCAAGCCGTCGTCCTCGAAGGGCCGCTACCTCAAGAAGATCGTCGTCTCGACGACCACCGGCCCCGGCATCCCCGTGGACCCGGCCGTCACGCGGAACTTCACCGAGGAGTAATCCTCTTGCCCTACGCGAAGGCTCCGTCACGTCCGGCGTGTCGGAGCCTTTTGCGTGTGTTCGTGTTCGGAGTGACTGCGATCATGCTCTTGATGTCATCCGGTACCGCGTCCGCTGACGTCCCGCCGGTGTCGCCGCAAGCCGCGGCCGCCGGGCTGGTCGACGTCCGCAGCGTCGTGCCCGACGCGCGGATCGATCTGCGGTACGCGACGACGAACAACTTCACCGGTGTCCAGCTGTACCCGGCCGACGCCCGCTGCCTGGTGCACGAGTCGCTGGCGCCGGGTCTGACCGTTGCGGCGCAACGGCTTCGGGAGCGCGGCCTGGTGCTGGTGTTCTGGGACTGCTACCGGCCACACGACGTGCAGGTGCGGATGTTCCAGGTCGTCCCGAACCCGAATTGGGTGGCACGACCGGCGGACTACGCGAAGAGTCACGAGTCGGGCCGTTCGGTCGACGTGACCTACGCCGACGCGCACTACGGCTGGCTGGCCGACATGGGCACCGGCTTCGACGACTTCACGCCGCGCAGCTATGCGAACGCCACCGAAGGCCTTACCGCGCAGCAGGTTTCGAATCGCAAGCTGCTGCGCGATGCGATGGCCGCAGGCGGGCTGACCGTCTACTCCGGTGAGTGGTGGCACTTCGACGGACCGGGCGCGGGCGATCCCCGGCCGATTCTGGACGTGCCCGTCAACTGAGTGCTAGGCGATCATGTCCATGATCGGAGCCTGCGCTTGCCTCGGCGAAGAGTTTCATCGGCTGCGTCGACATTGTTGCGGCGGGTCCGTTTGAATGTTCGCGGGTTTGAAAACGGCCTGCGCTTGGTAAAACACGCGGGTCGAACGCGGGCTTGTCGTCGTCTGCGTGCAAGCTCGGCAAATGCGGTTCACGGCTATATGCTCGCCGTGCGGTCGCTTTCTTGGCCGAGCGCGGCTGTTCGTAATCCGGGCAATTCGGGTACTCAATCCTTCACGATGTAGAACAGCCGTCGCGTTCGCCGCAGTCAAACTCGTCGCGCGGTATCGACTGCTAGTCGGCCGTCGAGAGGACCACCGTCGTGAGGAGTGCGCGGTGATCGGTTCCGGCGACGTCCACCGTGTCCGTAGAGACGGCGGTACTGTTTCGGGTCAAAAAGTGGTCGATGCCGATCAACGGCGGGATCTTGCGGTTCGACGGGTAAGTCAGTTCGCGGCCGGCGCCGGACTGCTCGGCGGCATCGCGGTAACCGTTATTTAGCAGTGCGCGGTAGGGCATCATGTCGATGGTCGAGTTGAAGTCGCCGCCGATGAGGATCGGTGCGTCGCCTGCCTCGGTCGCGAGTTCGTTCAGCGTCTGCGGAAAGCGCCCGACGTCCTGGTGCCAGGTGTCGATGGGTTGAGGCCACGGTGCGGCGAAATGCATTGATACGACAGTTAAGTCGTTGAGTGTGTTCGGGGAACGGAGCTTCGCCTTCACCATCGCCATCTGATAGCCGGGGACGTGGTCTGTCCCCGTCAGCGGGTAGCGGCTATAGACGGCGGCACCCGAAGCGCCCGGCCGTGCATCGACGGCCTTGAAGGGGAAGGTGCGGTCGATGCCCGCCTCCGTCAGACCCCGCACCGCCTCGGGGGTCAACTCCTGCAGCATAAGGACGTCGGCGTTGTCGGAGGCGATCGCCACGACCGAACGGGGATCGGCGCCGCCGTAAAGCATGTTGAGCGTGATCGCGCGGATCGCGGGGCCCGGCGCGTCCCCGTCGGCGCGGACGTACCAGGGCAGTTGCGGCGCCACGAGAGCCAGAGCGATACACGTGGCGACGCTTGCCATGAGGAGGGCGACGGCCCCAGACGAACAGCAGCAGTGCGGCCAGCGCGGTGGGGCTCAAGTACGGCGCCGCGATGACGGCGTAGAGCATGCGGTGACCGGGGATGGGTGCGTAGCGTGCGACAAGCGCGACCGTCGCGATGAGCAGTAAACCGACGCCACCCACGATGCTGGTGACTCGCCGTGCGGCGCTCAGGGGATCTCCCTTGTGTCAAGTGCGGAGCGATCGCCTCCAGTATCCCCGTGTCATTGCTGGCGGCACACAAGTCGCGAACTAGCACGTGCAGAATCGAAGCAACCTCCGCACTGATACTGGGATCCGTTGTCGTGAAGTGGTTTTGAAACAAAGAACGCGCGGGCAGCATTTGCTCGAAAGGGCCCGCCTGCATTGCGTCAACCGCCTGCGCTGTGGTAACGCCGACGTCAGACGCCTTAGCGCTTCGGGCGACGTGCAGGCGCAGACCTTCCGGCTTTGCGTACGCGTTTGCCGGTGATTCCTCGCCCCCGAGCCGCAGAAGTGGCAAATGACGAGACGAAAGAATTGTGCCGTCCATTGTGTGCTCTGAGCATTGCCCGAAGCGTTCAAGATCGGCATATGTGCACCTAGGGCCGTTTTCGTACCAATACAATGGTTCTGCTTGCAGATGGCATTGTTGTGTGTCACTATCTGCTGGCAAAGTTTTTGTCGCGGTGCGGGTCCGAGCATCGGAGTACCGCGACACCAGGGGGAGCGCAAGGGGGATATCAAGCGGCGTCTATCGGGCGCCGCAGGAAGGCCTTGGCAGGCCTTCGTCTACGGGGGCGGACACTTCACACACTGATCGGGCGCGGGTTCGCGTTGCCGGTCGGATAGCCGCGCATCAGCATCGTGCACCGGTGTTGGGTCGGCGTCGTCTAGCCCTGGATACACACAAAGTTTGTCATCCATCTAGACGAGAAAGATCGCACCGAATGACCAAACTGGTCGGAATATGGGACGGCGTTCCACACGACACAACACGACCGAGCGTGACCGTCGTCGTGCCCGCGCTCAATGAGGCACGAAACTTACCGCATGTCGCGGCTCGGATGCCCGTTGACGTCGATGAATTGGTCTTCGTTGATGGAGGCTCCGTGGATGGGACCGCTGATGTTGCAAGAGCGCTCTGGCCAGCTGCAAAGCATCTTCGACAAACTCGAAGAGGAAAGGGCAACGCACTTGCGTGCGGCTTTGCAGCAGCTACAGGTGACATCGTTGTCATGCTTGATGCCGATGGCAGCACCGACCCGCAGGAAATCCCGCGCTACGTTGCAGCTTTAACGTCTGGTGCCGACTTCGCGAAGGGGTCGCGGTTCATCCAGGGCGGTGGAAGCTCCGACATCACGCGTTTCCGCAGAGTCGGCAATGCTGCCTTGAACAAACTGGTGAATGTACTCTTCGGCACGAAGTACACAGATCTCTGCTACGGGTACAACGCGTTCTGGCGCCGGCACGTGATTGAGATGCGCCTACCGGATGTCGAGACCCAAACCCCCCAGTGGGGTGACGGATTCGAGATCGAAACACTTGTGAATGTGCGGGTTGCGGCAAGTGGGTTGAAGATTGCCGAGGTCTGCAGCTTCGAGAGCAGCCGGATACACGGTGTCAGCAATCTGAACGCGGTGAGTGACGGACTTCGAGTCCTGCGCACGATAAAACAGGAGTACGCCTACGCACGCGCAAGTGAGCGCCGCGTTGCGCCGCCCGTCACGGTCGACTTCAACGTTTCGGCTTCGCCTATCAGTGACTCGCTGATGTCACAAGCTGAAGCGACTGCCTGATGCCTGCGCACACAGTCACAGCCCCGTATTGGCTCGACCGGGACAACTCGGTGACGTCGGAGCAGATTCTTGCCTCGCGAAAACGGGTTCGGTCGCGCGCACCGTTGAGGCTGGGGCTGGCCGGCGGCGGGACCGACGTCGCCCCGTACTGCGATGTCTTTGGTGGGGTCGTTCTTAACGCGACTATCGATCGCTATTGCTACGCGACCCTGGAGGAGTGTATCGGCGAGACTGTCGAGTTCGTTGCACCGGATCTCGGTCTCACCGATCGACTTGAAATGGACTGTGACGTTTGCCCTTCGGCGCCGCTGCTTCTTCATCGGGCCATATACCAACGCATGACACAAGAGTTCGATCTGGGGCGCCCGTCAGTTCGGCTGACAACCGTCTCAGACGCGCCCCCAGGATCGGGCCTCGGATCGTCGTCGACCCTCGTGGTGTCAGTCGTCGAAGCCTTTCGTGAGTACTTCTCGCTCCCGCTTAGCGAGTACGACATCGCACGCCTCGCGTTCGAGATCGAGCGCCTGGACTTTGGCCAGGCCGGTGGCAGCCAAGATCAGTACGCTGCGGCATTCGGCGGCTTCAACATCATGGAGTTCGGCGAGAACGGACGCGTGATTGTTAATCCCCTGCGGATTAAGGAAGCAACCCAACGAGAGCTCGAAGCGTCAATCCTGCTATTTCACACGGGAATTTCGCGCGAGTCCGCCAAGATCATCGATCGCCAGACCCATCACATCGCCACTGGTTCGACCGCCCAGATCGAGGCCACACACGAACTCAAAGAAGAAGCGATCGCAATGAAGGAATCGCTACTTCGTGGTGACCTGGGCCAACTGGCTACGGTTCTCAACCGCGGTTGGAATGCGAAGAAGAAGCTCGCAGAGGGCATCACGAACAGTCACATCGAGGAGTGCTTTACGGTCGCGCGTGGTGCCGGTGCTCTCGCAGGCAAAGTCTCGGGTGCCGGCGGAGGCGGATACATCCTCTTCCTCACTGATCCGGTGAGACGTCCTGCGGTGGCGCGGGCTCTCGAGCAGCTCAACGTTGGTTCGGTACAACCGGTTCATTTCGTCTCTGAGGGAGCAGTCGCGTGGTCGCTACGGTGAGTTTGGATGTTGCTAAGTTCATCTCGGCGGAAATCGACAAGAGCCGAGCAGCAATCGACGCCCTCGATTCGACCGCAAACAAGCAGTTGCTCAGGTCGATTGCAGATCGCATCGTTGATTCGATCGCAGCCGGGGGAAAAATTATGTTCTGCGGCAACGGCGGATCGGCGGCGGATGCTCAACACCTTGCGGCAGAGCTTGTTGGACGCCAGAACTACAATCGCTCTGCCGCGGCAGGATTGGCATTGACAGTTGATACCTCGGCCCTCACCGCCATAGGCAACGATTACGGGTTCGACAGGGTATTCTCCCGACAGGTTGAAGCACTTGGCCGATACGGCGACGTGCTGATCGGCATTTCGACGTCAGGACGTTCCCAGAACATCGTGCGGGCTTTCGAGGTAGCGCACGATCGAGGAATTTTGACGATTGCCTTTACTGGTGCTGAGTCACGGGACATGGGCTGTGCCGACATTCAGCTGGAGGTGCCTGCGACCGAAACAGCGAAAATCCAAGAACTCCACATCACATGCGGTCACATCGTCTTCGCGCTCGTTGAACGTATCCTCTTTCCTGCGGATCCTGCGCCCTAGTGCGTCACCGAGTCGTTGGCCGCCGTTCCGAACGCTAGTCGCGGTAACTCACTGTGGGCACCGAAAGCAGCAGATCAACTCGACACGAGAGGACTTCGTTGAACAGCATCGACTCGCTCAGCCTGCCGTCGGACTACGGCAAGTATGACGATGACGTAATGGTCGTCGGTCCTGGTGCGCGGTTCCTCTCGGGCATTGGCTATCACACCGCGTCGATGGTGAATGCATTCGCCAAGTGCGGTCACAGTGTAAGCGCACTGCTCATCCGTGATCTGTGCCCACGGTGGCTCTATCCAGGTCGGGATCGCATTGGTAACCACGGAATTGATGTTCTCCGGTTGGCGGAGGTCCCTATCTCCGAGAGCTTGGACTGGTACTGGGGGCCCTCCATTCTTAGGTCGATCGCTTTCCTCCGATCACGAAGGCCGAGGGTGGTGATCCTCCAATGGTGGACTGCGGTAACCGCACACACCTATCTGCTTCTCGCGCTCTTGGGCCGACTCCAGGGTGCCAGTGTCGTCATCGAGATGCATGAGATCACCGACGTCGGCGAAGCGTCCATTCCCTTTGTTTCGGCATACGCCAAGGGGATGATGCGACTGATAGCTCGATTGACCAATGGTGTGGTGGTGCATTCGAATACCGACATCGGGACAATGCAGACGGCATATCCGACGTTGGCACAACTTCCTGTGAGTGTGGTGTTCCCTGGACCTCTGAAGCATTCGGAGCACCGGGAGCACGTAACCAGCACAGTCGAAGGCGGTGGCACCGGGTCAGAAATTACTCGGTTCTTGTTCTTCGGAATCATAAGGTCTTACAAGGGAATTGACGAGCTCGCCGCCGCATTCACATCGCTTGTCGACGATGGCGAGGCAGTGCATCTGACTGTCGCAGGCGAAGCGTGGGCTGACGCGGAGGCGGCGCTTTCCGTCATTAGGAAAGTCGAGAGTCGACACTACCGAATTGTTTCGGGCTATATACCCGACGAGGAAGTCACTCAGTTGTTCGAGTCCACTGACATAGTTGTGGCTCCGTACCGACGGGCGTCCGCTTCTGGTCCGGTCAATCTGACGATGGAAGCAGGCCTGCCGCTGGTCACGACTAGGGTGCCGGCATTGGAGGAAGCCTGTCGCGACTACCGTGGCGTACTTTTCGCCGCGGTCGAGGATCCCGACGATCTGCGCGCCGTAATGAAGCGAGCAATGGGGATGGTCGGCTCGCGATTCCACAACCCACATGGTTGGGATGCCAATGCTACAGAGTATTTCGAGTTCTTCGACCGGTTGATGACGAGAGACATCGATTCGAGCGATCTGACTGCCAGTCGCACAACATGATCCGTTACATTGGCGCAGATCTCATCGCGTCGGTCCGCCGAGGGCTCTTTCTTGATCGCGATGGAGTTTTGAACCGCAGGGCGGTCGACGGATACGTAACCGATCCACGCGATTTCGAGCTCCTGAACGTCACGCTTGATGCTGCGCGATGGGCGCAGTCAACAGGAGCTGCACTTGTCGTTGTTACCAACCAAGGCGCGATTGGCCGAGGGCTCGCGACTGAAGCAGACGTCCTCGCGGTGCACGCCGTGCTTATGGACGCTCTAGCCAGCCAAGGAGTCCACCTCGACGCGATCTACACATGTCCACATCATCCGGCCGCAATCGAATCTTCGCAGCGATCGTGTAAGTGTCGGAAGCCAGCACCAGGATTGATTGTTGCAGCCGCAGCGGATCTGAAGCTCGATCTGTCCCAGTCAATTCTGATTGGCGATCAGATGACAGATATGAAAGCTGCAACGGCGGCCGGAATTCCAAGGGAGAACGCAGTTCTCGTCGATGTCAACGGGGACAGAAAGTTGCTGAAGCGAACTTTAGAGTCGATATGGAAGACCTCGGACTCGATGGCGGAAGCGGTCTCATGAGTCGGTCGAAACTCCGGGTCGCGATGGTTTCAGCATACGCACGACCATCTCTCGGGGGAGTTGAGACGCATATCCACGAAGTCGCTCGACGCATCGTGGACGATGGTACCGAAGTAACGGTCGTGACGACGGATAGGTCGAATGCGCTGCCAGCGCGCGATACCGCCGATGGATATCGCGTAGAGCGGTACAGGGCATATCCGCCGAAGCGCGACTACTATATTTCACCGGCGCTCGCGCGGGGCTTTAGGCCGGAAGAATTCGACCTTGTCCACGTGCAAGGCGTCCATACCCTTGTTCCGCCGGTTGCATTGGCTGTTGCCCAGAGAGCAGGCGTACCTACTCTGCTTACCTTTCACAGCGGGGGACACTCCAATAAGCTGAGAGGGCGCCTGCGAAGTATGCAGTGGAGGTGTTTCGCGCCCCTATTGAATCGCGCTGATGCTTTGATCGCCGTGTCTGATTTCGAGAGAGCCGCATTCGCTTCAGTATTGAACAGAGCGCCAGAATCTATACGGCTCATTCGGAACGGAGCGGACCCCTTGCCTGTGGACTCTGCATGGCAATCGCCGTCTGGGGATCCACTGATGGTGTCCGTTGGCAGGCTGGAACGATATAAGGGTCACCACCGAGTACTTGCGGCGATGCCAGCAATTCTGCAGCGTCGGCCGAATGCGCGGCTTGTGTTGGTCGGCAGTGGGCAATACGAATCGGCCTTACGCGAATTGGCGACAGAACTCGGCGTCGACGATCGGGTATCCGTTTGTGCTTTCGGTCCCGACCGCCGGCCGCAGATGGGCAAGCTGATTTCAGACGCCAACGTCATGTGTCTACTGAGTGAGTACGAAGCGCATCCAGTTTCCGTGATGGAAGCCGTCGGCGCTGGAACGAACGCGCTCGTCGCCGATACGTCCGGACTCTCGGAGCTGGGACGGGTCGGTTTGGCATCGACGATTCCACTCCGATCATCGCCCGAGGCGACGGCGGACGCGGTGATCGCAGTTGCAGAGATGTCGCCCCCGCAGGGAAGTTTTTTAACAACCTGGGACGAATGCGCAGAAGCGCTTCTACGTGTTTATCACGATGTTGCTGATCGATCGGCTGTTTAGTCATCGTTCTCGAACGATGTTCTCGAGGTAGCTGGCTATCTCTCTGACATGAGATGTCATATCGAACTTGCGGGCGCTTGACACCGCAGCGCCGCTCATGCGAATCATCGACTCCCCGTCAGCGAGCAGATTACAGATTTGTCGTCCCAACTGCTTCGCGTCGTCGAGTGAGATGAAGTCGCCGTTCACTCCGGGTTCGAGCCACTCGCTTATGCCGCCTACGCACGGTGCAAGCACGGGAGTTCCGGTACTCAACGCCTCGACTCCCACCATTCCAAATGCTTCGTGATAGGAGGCCATAAGCAGCAGGTCCACTTTCTCATAGAAGTCGCGTAGTCCCGCCCGATCGAGGTGACCAACAAAGGCTACGCGGTTCGCGATTCCGAGGTCGGATACCTTACGGTTCAAGTGAGTCTCGTAACTATGGGTGCCACGACCTGCGATGTACAGCGTGATGTCGTCGTTGGACCGGGCGGCGAATGCGAACGCATCAATGATGTAGTCGATTCCCTTATCTTCGACCAAACGTCCCACAAAACCCAGAGCACACCCTGGCTTGCGTCTTTCTTTCCGATCGAGGAGTAATACCCCGTTCGGAATGTGATGGCTAGGCACACCCTCCAAGGCCAACATCTTTTGGGTGTTCCTACTAAAGGCCAACACGTTGGGCACCCGTCTGATTTCGGCCATGAAGAGCGGACGAATGCAGTAGCGCAGATACAAGTAGTGCGCGTGCCCCGCCAATGTAAGTTGTGACGGGTCCTCGGGACCCACCTTGTATTGGGAGGGCAGCATGATTCGCGGTAGCAGCCACTTCGTGTAGTACTCCGGACCGTGTACGAACAGCACTTGGCGAAAATCTCTGGCAGCATGGAGGGCTGAGGCACTCGGAAGGTACATCGAGTGGAAAGTGACAATGTCAGGTGCGAAATCTCTGCAGATTCGTCGCACCAATCTGGAGGACTTCGCGTTCCACGTGCGATCAACGACCTGTTCAAACACGTTACGGGGAGCAGGAAACAGGTCGTCGCTAAACAGGGTGTGCCGAGGGCCTGCATCGCTGGTTATAGTGCGGACGCTATGGCCCATCGTGCGAAGGGTTTCCCTCATGGTCACAAGCTCGGCCTCGATTCCGCCGGCAGGGTATCCGAGCCCGCTGACTTGAAGGATTCTCACGCTTCAGCCCCGGTGGCCTCGGTGTAGTTGGGATCGCGGCCTACCGCCGCATCGCCGATTGCTTTCCGGTGGAGGCGATTTCGCCACTGCGACCACGATAATGTCCCTCCGGCGCTGCCGTGACCCTGTTCGAGCGAGATCGCGCAACTGGCATGTGAGACAATTGCTTCGATTATTCGGGGGATCTTTTGATTGGGTGGGGGAGAGTCCAGCTCATGCCACGGCATGCGCCCGCTGCGGGCCAGTTCAATATCAGCCGGCACATCGTGATTGTTTTGTTCGCGCTGTTGGCCACAGGCCTCATCGTCGGGGCGTTCGTCGTATCGTCGGGCGCCGCAACACCCGATCGCCAGTTCGTTGGCCGAGATGGCACCAAGCTGGTCGTCGGCGAAGATGACTATCGGTTCACCGGCATGAACGTCTACATGGCGGCGAGTGCGGGATCGTGCGGCGGAACTGTGGATTTGCAACGCGCGTTCTACAGTCTGCCTCGCGGTAGTGTCATTCGGTTCTGGGCTTTCCAGGGTTTCTTCGTTGACGGGAATACATTCGACTGGACTGAGTTCGACCGAGTGCTTGCCGTTGCCGCCGCTTACGGACACCGCGTCATACCTGTTCTTGCCAATCAGCACGCGTACTGCGATGGCCCGGCGAAGGATCTCGCCTGGTACACCGAGGGGTATAGGTCGTTGGTTGGGCCAGGAGACCTGAATACCTACCGCGACTACGTCTCCGAGGTTGTCAAACGTTACGCAAGCAATTCGACAATTGCTATGTGGCAGTTCATCAACGAAGGTGAGGCGCCTGGCGCTGACGGAAGTTGCGACGAGGCCGCGGCCGCTCAGGCACTGACTGCGTTCTCGAACGACATCGGGTCGGTCGCCCGGGGCGCCGACAAGAATCACCTGTTTAGTCTTGGAGTCATTGCTGGCTTCAACGGTACCGGGCGGCAATACTGCGGCGCAGAGAACGAAGACTACGGCAAGGTGATGTCGACCATCGGCAACGATGTGTGTGATTACCACGACTACGGCTTTCCCGAGAGGCCTCTTGGCAGACCGGAACCGCCAAATTTGCTGAGTGCTATGGAAGCGTGCCGTTCTATTGGTCGACCTACAATGGTGGCCGAGATCGGAATCTCTGCGAGTAGCGATGCGATGCTCCCCGAGCGAGCGGCGATGCTTAGATCGAAGATAAGCGGTCAGGCTGCAGCAGGAGTTGTCGGAGAGTTGATTTGGTGTTGGGTGGCCGGGCCGCAATATGTACAGCCCGACGGAGATCCGAACTTCGGAGTATTCGCAGGCGACCCCGCGGTCGCCGTGCTCGATCACGTTGACGACTGAGTCGACTCGAGTTGATCTAGTCAAGACCGCGCTGGCGATGTGCGTGATGAACGTCCTGTTGTGTGCTGAGCCGGCCGACGCGCCACTAGCGCGCCCGCCACGCAGATCGCAATCGTGATAACGCCGGTGGAGATTCCGAAGCTCAAGCGGGAGAGCCCGAGTGGTAAAGCCGCCAGAAGAACTGCTGTGCAGAGCGCGATCACCGTACTTGCGCTTACTGCTGCTAGCAACCTGCCAGCGGCATCAGAAGGATGTCCCAGACATTCGATAATTGCTGCACCTGGGACTACGAAAGTCATAAGCAGCCCAATGATTGCATAGCCGACCGCCGTCCAGACGTTTTCGGCACCGCCGCTGCTAAAAGATATCAGGACTGTTAGGCATGAGATGGATGCTAGGCCGATGAGGATGGCCCCACTTGGGCGATGATCTCGGTTCTGCCGTCTAGCGCCGTTCACAAGCAGGTACCGTCCTCAATCTTAGTTACGTCGACAATTTGGACTGCACCTGATGCGTAGACCGATTGCACGCATGGGTCCGTCATGAACTTCTCGAGAGCTCGAATTGGAAAGGCATGTGTGTATTCGCCCGCGCCTGGCTCATAGGCATCAAAATAGAATCCCGGCGTTAAGGGGACACCGTGGGTCATTCGCCAGTTGATGAGTATGAACTCGAGTTGGTACTTCCTGATGTCGTCGTGGACGTCTCGATTCATGTTTTCGGCGAAGAATATGTGCCAGATCTGTGTTCGGTCCACAACATCCTGCATCCCGTACGTCCCCAGCGCGAGGGCATCTATTGCATTTGCGCCAAATTTCTGGTTAGCGCCGAGGTTGTCGCGTGCCCACTGTGCTGCGGCGATGACATCCGGTTGCACTGACCACTCGTACCCCTGAACGACCGGTCCTTCGGGAAGGCGCTGATAGAACGGCTTTCCCACCACGACATTGCCGACGAATACAACTGTGAGAAGTATGAGCGAAACGACTGTTACCCATACTGCCCCCTGTTGACCAGTCCACCATTCACGGGCTCGAAGCGTGAACTGACGGACTGCCCCTCTCTGCGCGCTCGAACTTACTGGCATTGATGCAAAAAGGAGACCGATGACGCATCCGACCGCGGCGTATAGATATTCTGACGTACGGCCTGATACTGCCACGCCGAAAGTCGTTAATCTCGGGATGAGGCTGAGAGGGAAAGCTGCTGCAAAGAGGGCGGCAACTACGACGGCAGCGCGATGGCGCCAGTTCCAGGCGACGAGAAGTGCTGGGATGAGCGCGAGCACCACGATTCCAACCGCCGCGAAACCAGCGACCGGTTCCCACCACGGCGGAGCGAATCCGCCGCTCTTATAGAGTTCGCGTGGTGGACTCTTTCCGGAAAGTAAAAAGCCAAGCTCCCGTAGCGCGGGGTACATATTTCCTGCTAGAAGATAGTCGGCCGCGGGCCTTGCTACAGCGAAAAACCACACGGGGGTGGCGATACTCGCGAGTAGTGCTAAAGCGCCCACTTGTCGGCGAGCTGGCTTGCTGGGGTCGGAACTCATCAACTCGGCGATCCACCACGCCGAAAGCAGTGCAGCGAGCGCGAAACCAACAACGTGGTGCGTGACGGTCACTGCTACAACTCCGAGCACGGCCAACAGGATGCAGATTGCGGAGGTTCGCACGCGCGTCGTCCCAACCCACCAGATGACGTAGGCGGCAAGTGGGAGTGCCAGGTGTTCGTAAGCAAACGGCGAGCTCCAGAAGAGGAACATCGGATTGGCGGCGTACAGCAGACTGGCAACGGAGGCGGCGCGTGCTGATCCCGTAATACGTTCCGCTACAAGGAAAAGTGCGAAGCTGATGATTGCACGCGCAACACCAATCACGATTAGGCCACATGCGAAGACGGAAAGGCCGGTGAGAGCCACAAGCCCAGCGGTGAGGGCGGGGAGGCCCGGATAATAGGAAGCCGTCGGCAGCAGCGGGTTTGGTGCGAAGAGCCTGTCCGTGTCGAGGATGTCCTGGGTACTGCGCACGTGAATGAACTCGTCGAACGCAGTAAATGCCTCCGGTGAGGACAGCACCTTCACAAGGTATAGGGCCATGCCCAGAGATACGATCAGCCAGAGGCGCTCTATGCGATGTAATCGTGTCGCCAGAAGTCGGATCGTCACTGGCACGAAGATCAGTAATAGCCCCGCCCAGAAGAAGAGATCTTCAGGCACGCTGCCGCTTCCGGCTCTGCTCGAGTCGTTGGCCAGAGTCTGTAGCCAAAGGCCCGCCACGCAGCATGCAAGGATGGGCAGCAGCCGCATCAGATTGATCTGGGGCATGTCTACCTTCGGGGATGACCGGACCGACTCTGTGTCGTCTTGTAGTCGCGAGCCGAGAACCGATGCGATGTCATGGGTGGCGCTCATGAACTCTCCTCAATAGTTGCCCTTTGGGAGCGTCTTTGGATGAGACTGTCGATCATCACATAGGCGCAGCCGAAAGCCTGGCCGGCCAGAAACGACCACCCCACAGCTTCAATACCTAGTTGTGGCAACAGAAACCAAGCGATGCCAATGGTTAACGCTCCCATAGCTAGGTTGAGCGTTGCCGCCGCTGCAAGTCGACGCTGAACTCGAAGGATGCCAACGTAGACGTTGGTCACGGCATCGGGCACCGAGGCTGCGACGGCAATGTACAGCAGGGTAAGACCGTTCGAGGCATAAGCGGTCCCGAACGTCGACAGCACACGCTCACCGAATATCAGTACTGAACCGATCCCGATTGCGAGCACGACGCCGATGAGCCTCGCCGCGGATGTGTAGATCGATACCGTCCCTTTCCGGTGCACTCCCTCGGCGAAAAGCGACTGCGACACGGCATCGGAGACAACGAACAGGAGTCCTGCGATCATCCAAGTCGTATAGAAGTAAGCGTTGTCAACTGCCGATAACCTGGTCGTAACTATCACCGGTAGTGCATAGGGCACCACACCGGTACCCAGGCCGATTAACTGATGTCCGGTGACTGCGGCCCGGAACCGAAAGGCCACTCGCGCGAGCGACTTGGGGCGGGGTGGTTTTTCGAATCGATGAATGCGGCGAATGAGGGCCAAGCCCAAAATGAGCCCAGCGAGTGTCGATAGAGCCCATACCGTAGTGAGACTGAGCGCTTCACGAGCGGCGGACCAGCCTGCTCCTGCGAGCAGCGCAACCTTTAACACTGCCGCCAAGGTGTTGCGCCAGAACATGTTCTTTGCGCATCGGTCGGCGATAAAGGCGTAGTCAATGGTTGCGCCTATCGCTAAGCAGAAGGTGCCGACTACGAAGAGGCATGCGAATGGGGCACTGCGCAGTATGTCCATGTTGTCCGAGACGAGGGGTAGTAGTAGAACCACACCCATGGACAACGGAAGGACGAATGCGGCAGTGGTGGCAGCTCCGGTCCACAGAGCGGACGTCCATCGCGACCGTGGCAGTCCAGGCAGTGTTTGGATAAGCGTGCCGCCGACGCCGAGGCTCGCCATCAACACCAACGCCGTGCTCGCCGAGATGAGGGCTGCGACCAGGCCAACGGTTGCCGCGTCGTACAGGCGCGCCGCAAGCAGCCAGAACAAATATCCGAGCGCCGATGTGGCGATAGTGCTCGCCATGATGAAGACACTGTTGCGAAGAAGTGAGTCAGACCGGACCCGCGCGATCAGCGCCACAATGCGATTCGGAGGCGGAGGGGACACTACACCCCCGCCGGCTTGACGTCGCGACGCTGGGGCCAACCTATTCACAATGGTCGCTAGCGACATCCGGATGGCTGAGTCCGATGCGAGCAGTGGCCGTAATACGACAGCGTGCGAGCGCTATCGATGAGCCTTGGGCCTTGAGCAGACATGGCGACAACGCTAAACACAAGAATTGCTCCCCCCAGCAGTCCAGGCTTGGTACCCCTACTTCGCCGTCTCCCTAACGCACCGGGGCACCCACCTGAACGAGTTCAACAACGTGCAGAGTATCGGTTCTTGGCTTCTACGCCAATGGGTGTTCGGCTGATGCCGGGGTTGGATACGGTTTGGCTCACCGGTTTGCTAGCTCATGGAGCTGCCGCAGGCGGTGACTTGCCGAGGTCATCGTCAAAACGGACCTGTGCGCCACCCGGGCGTCGCTGGGCGGCGGTGTCGCGGGTGCACGTAAACTGCGTGCCGCATGCAGAGGCGATTACCTACGTTTCGTCGGCGGTAGCGTACGGTTCTAACGTGAGCGCGGCCGTCTGCCAATGTGGACACAGTCGGGCGGCCCACCAACACTTTCGCCGCGGCTCAGAGTGCTCTCTGTGCGCGGACGGTGCATGTGCTCGGTTCCGAAAATCACGTGGCATCCTCGCCATGTTGCGCCGAGTAAAGCGACAGATGTAGTAAGCGATGTAGGGGTTTGGTCTGCCGAATCGAAGGCTGCCACACGACATGGTTTGCCGTCGCGAATGCGTGAGCAGATAGGGAAATCCCTGATTCGACCACAGTTCCTATCGCATAGGTTCGACCTCGGCTAGTGCCGTGCAACTAGCAGGGGGAGTGCAACATGACGAGGGATGAACCTGAGACTGGCGCAACTGTGGCTGTCGGTGCCGATTCCGCGGAGACTGCCGTAAACGGGATACCACTGATGACGTCGACGGTGGACGTGGTCGCGAGTGTGGTCGCAGGTGTGACGATGATAGGGCAGGCGCGCGACGCGCTCCGAAAGGCAGGTTGGACTGCCACCATTGCGGCGAATCGAATTACAGTCAACGATGAGGTAGTAGCCCATCTGGTTCCGGCTCTTGTGTCCGGAAGCAACTCGCCCGGAGCAAGTTGGTTCGTTGGTTCCGTCACGGGTAAGAGCATGATCCGGATCGTTCGCGCCGGTCGGCTTGTTTGAGGCGTACTCGGACTCGATTACATTGTGAGCGATGCAATGTCGCCGCAATAGGACTGAGGCGAGAGCCGCGTCAAGCGTTTCTTGCCGTCGCGCACGCGTACCGTCGTCGCGGAGCTCGGTGGGTGCAGCGGCGCGCCCGCGAGGATGTGATCGCCTGCGGCCTTGCCGAATTCGACGTGCTGGGCCGCGCCGCTGACCCATTCCGGGCTGTCGGGATCGTGCGCACCCTCGGGCGGCTCCAGCAGCAGGGCCAGCCAGTCGTCGCCGACCGGCTCCGTCGGAGCGCTCCAGTGGATCATCGGCCACACCTCGACACCGCAGGACGCGCACGCCGAGATCCGGCGCGCGATCTCCAGAGCCTCGTCGAGGTCGTCGGCTTCGAAGACGTAGTAGCCGCCGGCCACCTCGGCGCCTTCGGCGAACGGCCCGTCGGTGACGACGGGCGCGTCCGGCCCTCCGGTGATCTTCACGGCGGTGGCGGCCGGCGCGAGCGCGTCGCCCGCCCGGATCGCCGCTCCCGCCCCCGCGTGAAAGTTCACGTAGGCGGTCATGACTGCAGCGGTGGTCTCGGCGTCGGGTTCACCTGTCGCCTCGGGTCCGAGCAGCAGCGCGAAGTAGTGCATGAAGGAACCTCCGGTAGGGGAGCGGGACCCTGCGTCCCACTCTCTACCGGTTCGACGAACGACGCCGCCTGAATCCGACAACCGACCCGAACTCGATGACGGCCCTAGAGAAAGTCGATGACGACCAGTGGCGCGACCGCGGAATCCTCCTGCACCCCTGAGTCGGCGCGCGAGTCACAGGCGAACGCCAGGAACGCTGCGAATGCGAGCACGACCGTGAAAACCTCGAACATGAATCCCCCCGGCGGGCTTCACGCCGACCCCCGTCGGCTCGCCCGTACGTCGTTAGCGTGTGACGGAACGCGATCAGGATGCGATACCGATGGAACTGCCCGATGACAGGCACATGTGCGGCATGTGTCCGAACGGGTGATCGCACACCGGGCAGCCGTCGTCGTAGTCCGACAGCAGCGCGGTGCGATCGTTCTGACCGCCGAAGAACGCCTGGATGAGAGCAGAACTGAGCTTCGAGCTCGCCATGTGATTTCCCCCCGGAAAAATGCCTTCAGTATGAAAGCTACCCGCTAAGAATTTAGACGCTGCTAACGCGCACGTCAATCACGTTCTGACATGCGGTTTTCGGCTGTTCGTACCACGCAATGTACCTGTGTTAGCTAATCGTTTGGCGGGTACGACTTCTGGCGCCGCGCGCGGCTTGCCCAATTCGCGTCGAAACGGACCGGACCTGCCGTAGCACTTGCTTGGTGCGGTTGCGGGACACCTCGGCGGGCACGCCGCATGGTAGTTAGCAGCGTGCCGGTCTCGAGCCGTGCCACCGGCCCGACCCGGCGTCGCACGCGGCCGGAACTCACAGGAAACGAGTTCACCGAACCGCCGACCGCCCGGCGACCGTTATGTGATCGTTGACGGATGCGTAAGTCAGCAAAGGCGCTAGCCCTCGTATTCATCGCTTTTCTCGGCTCACTGGCCCTCGCGATCGGCGCCGCGTTCTCCGCGGCGCTCGCGTTCGGGGCTACGGCCCTGATCGTCCCCGGCACCGGCACTCACAACGTGCTGACCGACGCCCCCTATCGGAACAACGCGGCCAACCGGTTCATCAATCCGGCCGGTGTCGCATGCACGTCGACGGACGGTTGCAGTATCAACGGCGTCGACTATCCGGCGGAGTTCTTCCCGTTCGTGATATTCGACGGCTGGTGTCCCGGCCTGTCCTGCGACACGTGGAACGTGTCGGTCGACACCGGCGTGACCAACCTCGACGGTGCGCTGACGCCGTTCAAGAGTCCCACCAACACCGAAGACGTCATCGTCTTCGGCTACTCCCAGGGCGGCGCCGTCGTCACCCGCGAGATGTACAACCTCGCGGACCTCGACCAGGCCGTGAAGGACCGCATCACCGTCGTCACCATCGGCAACATCAACAACCCGCGCGGGCTCTTCTCGCGGCTGGGCTTCCTGCCGACGATCCCGTTCCTGGACATCACCTTCGGTCCGCAACTGCCGACCGACATCGGAATCACGAGCACCAACTACTCGTTCGAGTACGACCCCGTCGGTGACGCCCCGAGTTACTGGGGCAACCCGTTCGCGATGCTCAACGCCGTCGCTGCATTCGAGTACGTGCACGGCTACTACCTGGTGCCCAACGACAACGGGCCGACCGAGGTCATGCCCTACGGCTACGACGACGACAGCCTCGCCGCGGCGATCAACGATCTCGCCAACCGTCGGACGTACCAGGACGCGACGTTCGTGCTGATTCCGCAGCAGGGTGCGCTGCCGCTGTTCCAGCCCTTGCTCGGCATCACCGCGCTCAGCCCGATCGTCAAACCGCTCGTCGCGCTGGTGAACCCCGTCACCAAGCTGCTGGTGAATCTGGGCTACGACCGGGTGACGAATCCCGGTATCCCGCAGTATCTTTCGATCCTGCCGTTCAACCCGTTCACGTTCAATCCGATCTCGTTTTCGGTGGAGTTCGTCCAGGCGATCGTGCAGGGAGTCCAGGACGCGTTGAACGGCGGCGCGTCGCTCGACGTGGCGGACTCGCAGGCACCCGAGGCCGTCAGTGCGCTGGCGTCGTTCTCCCGCCTGGCGTCGGACTCGGCGCCCGCAGTCCTCGGGGACGTACCGGACGCGGACCAGACGGTGTCCACGCTCAGTGCGGAGCCGACCGGCACCGGCACCCCGGCCCTCGATGTCGACGTCGCGGCCGAGGCCGCTGCGAAGGAGGCCGCGGACAAGGCTGCAGCCGAGCAGGCTGCCGCTGAGCAAGCCGCCAAGGACGCCGCTGACACCGCTGCAGCGAAGGAGGCCGCTGCGGAGAAGGAGGCCGCCGACAAGGCCGCTGCAGCGAAGGAAGCCGCTGCGGCGAAGGAGGCCGCCGATAAGGCCGCTGCGCAGGCCGAGAAGGACGCCGCTGAGAAGGCGGCGGCCGACAAGGTCACCGAGGCCGCCGACAAGGTGCGCCAGGAAGCGGCCGACAACGCCAAGGAGGCGGCGGGTGCCGAGGGCACGGACACCCCGACCGAAACCGGCACCACGTCGGCGACCGACGGCACGACCGACGGCGACGCCGCGGGCGCCGACAAGGCCGCCTAAAGAAGCCGCGAATGGCTCATTCGTTTACCGAGTTCGGCGCGTGAACGGATGCCCAGTTTGCGGTAGATGCGGGTCAGGTTCGCTTCGACGGTCTTCGGGCTGATGTCGAGCAGAGCAGCCACGTCGTAGTTGGTCATGCCTGACGCGGCCAGTTCGGCGACGCCTTGTTCGGACGGAGTGAGTCGCAGGTGTTGGTCCAACTCTTCGCGGGCACGGTTGGCCCATAACGGCGTTCCCGCTTGGTCGAACGTCCGCAACGCTTCGCGGAGGGTAACGGTGGCGGCTTCCGCGAGGTGCTGGCCGTATAGGAGCTGGCCGAGTAGCAGCTGGGTGCGCGCACGCTCGAACGGCATGGGCAGCCGGTCGTGTTCGACCATGGCCTGCTGGGCCATGGAGGTGGCGGCCTCGGCGTCACCCTGAGCGGACCACCACATGCTGCGGCAGCGTGCGCCTACGGCCAGCATCCACGGTCGGTCGAGGCGGCGGCCGTTGTGTTCCAGTAGGTCGATCAGTGGTTCGGCTTCGGAGCGGTTCCCCAGTGCGAGCATCGCCTCGACGGCATCCGGAATGAATGCCGCGGTGCCAAGCTCAAGACCAGGCAGGGTCTTGAGCCCTGCGATCAGTGGCTGTAGACGCGTCAGCGCCTCGGCGTAGTTGCCGAGCGTTACGTCGAGAAATCCGAGCGCCATGACGGCCGTGTCCGCGAGTCGCGTTGAGCCGCAGCGGTTCGCACCATCAATCGCAGCACGAGCATCGACGCGGGCGTCGCGTTCGCGCCCGGTGTAGGCGCTGACGAGCGCCGAGGCGGAGTGGGCAATGACCGTCCTGTGATCACCACCGAGCAGCTCGGCACGCTCGATCGCGTCCTCGGCAGTAAGCGTGGCCGCGGCGAAATCGGCCCGCCAGACGTCGATCAAGGTGCTGTGGAGATCGACGAACATGATGTGACTGTTTGCTTTTCGTTCGATGTAGCGGTTCCTTACGACCTGCATTTGAGCGCGGGCCTGTTCAAGGTGTCCTGTCCAGGCGAGTGTCAGCGCGTTGACGGCGCTGGCGCTGAACGGGAGTGCAACGTCGACGTCGGGATCTTCCGATGACAGGGCAACCTGCAAGCTGGGCTCGTCGACACCCTGCCCGCATACGAGACCGACGCTCACCTTGTTCGCGCGCGCTTGACTGGCAAGGACCGGTAAGCCGAGCCCTCCCGCCAGCGTGGCGGCATGCAGCGCGTGCTGCAGTGAATCGGCGTACTCCCCGGTGTTGAGTTCAGCGAACGAGCGCAGGAGGAAGGTCCGCACCAGCACTGCCGGATCGGCAGCGGCGTCATCCTCGGCGCCTCGTAGTAACTCGACTGCGCCGGTAAAGCTGTTGTCGTGCATACACATTTCTGCGAGTAGGTTGGCTACCGTCCCGCGGAGCGGGCTCGGCGGCAGCTGGCTGATCAAGGGCTCGATTATCGCGCGCGCAGGTCCGGCATTACCTACCTGGAAATGGCATTCGGCCGCCCGGATCCGGCGTTGGGGGGTGTCACCACCGAGCTGGCGTGCCAGATCGAGCAGTTCAGCGGCGGCGGCCGGAGCGCCGCGGGCGCACGCCGTATCCGTGGCAGCATCCAAGGCCGTCAGCGTCGCCGGGTCCGAGCCGATGGACGACAGCGCCAGATGTCTGGCCCTCAGTTCGGGTTGCGACTCGATGTCGGCCAACGTTCGATGCATGCTGCGCCGACACGCCGAATCGGCGTCGGCGTAGACACCGCGTGCGAGCAGCGGGTGGCTGAATCGCACCCGATTGCCTTGGATGTCGATGATGCCCTTGTCCTCGAGCGGTTCGAGAAGTTCGACAGTGTGCTCGACAGAGCTTCCGGTCGCCTGCGCGAGCAGGCCGACGGTCGGGTCGGAAGCACATGCCGCGGCGAGCAATACATCGCGGACATCGCCCCGCAGCGGTCCCATCCGGTGACGCACCAGTTCAGCCAACGGGACAGGCAGGCCCAGGTGGTTGCTCGGCGACCGAATGTCCGCTGCGCGCGCCAACTCCAGTGCGTGGTGCAGGTTGCCGCGAGAGAGTTCGGCGATTTCTACCGTCGTCGGGCGAGGAAGGGGGTAACCCAACCGGTCGGAGAGCAGCGTATGGAGGCCGCCAACGCTCAACGGTCCCAGACGGAGTCGCGCGATGGTCTCCTCTCCGGCCGGCCGCAGCCAGGAGGCGGTCGTCTCCCCGGTGTCGGGCCGAGAGCCCTCCGTGAGCAACAGGCCGATTCGTCGGTCGAGTCGTCTTGCGACGAACGCGATGACACTCTTGCTGGCGGCGTCCAACCACTGCACGTCGTCGATGGCGACCAGCACCGGGGATTCGGCCGCAAGGATGTGGAGGATTGACAGGAACGTCGTCGCGACGATCCGATCTTCGGCCGGAGAACGTCGTCCCAGCTCCCGCCGTCGCATTCGGTCCATTGCCCGCCGCTGGACGGCGGGCAACGCGTCGGCTGGTCCGCAGTCGACGTCGTTGATCAGCTCGGCGATCACTGCGTACGCCGACCCCGACTCGACATCACCTGCCCGAGCGGTGAGGACCCGAAACCGACGGTCCTGAGCCCGCTGCACCGCCGCCGACCACAGCGTCGTCTTGCCGATGCCCACCTCGCCGTCGATCACCAGCCCGGACGGGCGCTCGGTGATCGACGTCAGGAAGTCGGTTACCGAGCGCAACTCGGCCGAACGCTCGGCGAGTAGTCCTCCAGCCATGAGCTGTCCTCCAGACCTGTCGAGTCCCGGGCAACGCCGCCATGATCGCACTCGGCAAACCCTGGCGGTCCCCAAACGCGATCTAAACTATCTAAAACGTCAATTTTTGCTGCGTGACCAGCGATGCCGGGGATCGGGTGGCGGCGCCGGCGGCCCCACCGCGCGGCCGGCATAGGGGTGATGAGCGCTAGAACCGTAGGGGATCACCTGATTACCGGTCGACCGCTATGTGGCTACATTCGTACCGCGAGCTTGCCGACGCTCCGAGAGCGGTATGCGGTGGCACGTGCCTAGTGGTCCAGTAGATGCCGATAGGACGGTCCTGATGGGAGCTTTTCTCACGCGCATCCTGGGTGCTGTTGGCGCCGCGCTACTTTCGGTGACGATGCTGGGGGCGGGTGTTGCTTCCGCTGACCCGTTGAATGGACAAAGTTACGACGACGCGGCGGCGAAGATCACCGGGTGGCGCGGCACACCTGTGGTCAGCACGGTGAGCGGCAACCAACTCGCTAAGGGCGACTGCATCGTCACCAGTTGGCATAAGTCGACGTTCCGTGATGCGAGCGGTGACAACACACGACCAAACGACTACCTACTCTCCTTGAACTGCAACAATTACGTCGCCGCGCCGGGCAAGCCTGGTAACTCTGCGATGACTCCAGAAGGCATCAAGGCGAAGAAGGATCTGACGGCCGCCGAGAGTATTGACAAGAATCCCGCATGGTGTCAGACGAGCGAGAAGCGCCTGGAGTGGTGCGAGGCAATCTGCGCGAGCACGGGCCGTTGTGAGGTCTGACCAGCCAGGCCAAGTGTGACGAAGAGGACGAAGAGACAATCAGCCGGGACAAGTCATGAATCACAACATTTCGGCCGTGTAGTCAAGGCGACGTGTATCCATGCGAATTAGTGTGATCGGGACGGGTTATCTCGGAGCCGTCCACGCCGCATGCATGACCAGGCTCGGGCACGAGGTCGTCGGATACGACACCGACTCGGCGAAGGTGGACTCGTTGTCGCGTGGGGTCTCGCCCTTCTTCGAACCCGAATTCGGGGCGGTGCTGGAATCCGCGCTTGCGACGGGACGTCTGCGATTCACCAGCAGCGCCGAGGAGGCCGTTCGCGGCGCGAAAGTGCATTTCATCTGTGTCGGGACGCCGCAGCAGTTGGGATCCGATGCCGCCGATCTGCACTTCGTCGACGCTGCGGTACAGATGGTCGCCGACGTGGCGGACTGCGACGGGCTGATCGTCGGGAAGTCGACCGTGCCCGTCGGGACGGCCCAACGATTGGCCGACAGGCTGAATCGCGACGGGTCTCGGCTCGAATTGGCCTGGAACCCAGAGTTTCTGCGCGAGGGCCTGGCCGTGCGGGACAACCTTCATCCCGATCGGCTGGTCTTCGGGGTGACCTCGCAGCATGCCGAGAAGTCCTTGATGGAGGTCTACGCGAAGATCATCGACGACGGCACGCCGTACATCACCACCGACTTGGCGACTGCGGAGCTGGTCAAGGTGGCCGCGAACTCCTTTCTGGCCACGAAAATCTCGTTCATCAATGCGATGGCCGAGGTATGCGAGGTGGCCAATGCCGACGTCGTAACGCTCAGCGAGGCACTGGGCTATGACGCGCGGATCGGCCGTCGCTTCCTCAGCGCCGGCCTCGGGTTCGGTGGCGGATGCCTGCCCAAGGACATTCGCGCGTTCAGTGCGCGGGCGGGCGAGCTGGGGGCGTCTGACGCGCTGACGTTCCTGCGTGAGATCGACAAGATCAACATGCGCAGGCGCGACAAAGTCGTCACCGTCGCCGGCACCCTGCTCGGCGGCAACTTCCTGGGCAAGAACATCGCCGTACTGGGCGCGGCGTTCAAGCCCAACAGCGATGACGTGCGGGACTCCCCGGCCCTCAACGTTGCCGCCGCCATGCATCTGAAGGGCGCCAGTGTCCGGGTGCACGACCCGAAGGCCATCCCCAACGCACGTAGACAGTTCCCCACCTTGACCTATTGCTCCGCGATCGACGACGCCTGCCGCAACACCGATCTGATCGTCCTAGCCACGGAGTGGGATGAGTACCGCAGCATCGACCCGCGGCTGTTCCTGTCTCTGGTTCGCGAGCCCCGGATGCTCGACGCCCGAAACGCCGTCGACTATGACTTCTGGTCGGAAGCCGGCTGGCAGGTGTACGCGCTCGGACGGGGTGCACTCAATTCCTAATCGGTCGCGGGAGCCGAGGCCCTGCGGCAGAGTTCGAGTACGGGCGGCAGAAGGTTGGAGATCTGCACACCGACCGTGGCGAAGAACTCGGAGTTCTGGCCGATCGGGTCGGGAACATCGGACAGTTCGTGGTCGGCCACTTGTGGACGGTGTGCCGCCAGGTCTGAGAGATTTCGGACGTTGACGTCCGACGCGAGTTCAGCCGCTTCGCTCAGCGTGAAGGTTCGGTGTAGTTGGTGAGGGGCGAGTTGTAGGGCAGCACCACGTTGCGCCATCGTCATGGTGAGAATGAGATCGGCAGCTGACGCGATTCGCGAATTCAGCTGTCGTGCTGCGAAGTTCGACGGATGACCGCCGAGGGCCTCGAGGACGACCGCCGCCTCGTGGTGAATCGGGTGCCCGATCATCGCCCGTGTGCCTGCGCTCGACACCGTGAAGTTGGGAATGGGAGAACGGGCGCTGTACGCCACGGCCAGCCGCTCTGCCAGAGGCGACCGGCAGATGTTTCCAGTGCAAACGAATAGCACGTGCAGAGTGAATGCCTCCTTTCGGACCTAAGGGCGGCGTCGCACCAGTTGATCGCCTGTCAGTATCCGGCAGCGGGGGCGGATCGAGTTCGGCGGGGTGCCATCGCCGTCGGGCCGCCGCGCTGCCGCGATCGGGCTATTCGATGTCGCACTGCGGCGGTTCCGTGTGCGGCACCTCACCGGACGCGACTACGGCCGCCTTTCTATGTTTCAGCAAATTGCGAACAGGCGACGATCCGATCACAGCCAGCGGTATTGCGCGGACTGGTCGGTGGCGGCGTACGTCGGAACCAACGCGCGGCCACAAGCAGCGCGGCCGGACTGCCAACGGCGTCTGTTTCGATAGTCACACCGCAGCAACCCTTTTCGGCTAGCCCGGTGAACTAGCGCCCTGACCCGAAAAGCCGCATTGACCTGCAGCGTGACGGTGACGAGGGGGTACGGCAGCGAAAAGCATAGGGAATCACCTGATTCCGCTCCGTCGCCGCCGTCAATAATCTGATCACAGGTTGATAAAGGACGGGAATGAGTGTTCCAGCTCAGCAAGATAACGCAGCCGCACGGTGATTACGAGGTCGACGCTGGGACCTCCATTCCATCGGCAAAGTGGTTCGTGAGCGGTTACGGGGGTGACGTGGTGTCGGCACTGCAGCTTGGTGTGCGTGCGATGGCAACGGGACTCGCGCTTGGGGCCGAGTCATGACCGAAGTCATCGACCCGACCACGACGGTTACTCCCCGGAAGCGATTGGCTGACCAGCTCAAGATGGCACCGAGCGTGCCGAACCGCCTCGTACTGCTGGATGGCTACAGACACCAGGTGGCGTTGCCCAAGGCGACCGATACGGCCCGCCGTCTCGGCGATCACAAGCGCGTCAACGCCGGCTTCCTCAGCCACATCCGCGCGTGGATGGTCGTCCCCGTCGTCGACTTCGCACTGATGGTGGCGCCACTTGCATGGCGTCCACCTCAGGTCAACGCAGTAGTGGCGATGGCCGTGCTCGCGACACTTCTTCTGACCGAAGGGGGTCGATACGTCGCACCCCTGCATCTCAGTGTCCTGGATGAACTGCCGATCATCGTCACTCGCCTGCTGGCGGCCGTTGCCGCGATCTCCGCCGGGATCCTCTACCTGTACCCCAGGGGCGAGGTGCTGATCTTCCTTCAAACAGCCTGCCAGGCCGTCGTGTTGGTGATCATCGGTCGCGTCGTCACCACCCGGCTCATCGCCCTGAGTCGCCGAAGTGGCATAACGCGGCATCACACCGTGCTCATCGGAGGGGGACCGCTCGCCGCGGAGTTGGCCAGAATCCTCGCCCATCACCGCGAGTACGGAACCACCCTGGATGGCTTCGTCGATGACGGGCACGACTGTCCGGCATCGGAATATCTACCGCGCCTGGGTCGGCTCTCCGATCTGGACACTGCGGTGATGACAACAGGCGCGGACACCTTGCTGGTGGCCGATGGAAACTTCGAGGAACGCGCGCTGATCGACGCGGTGCGCACTGCGGTGTGTCAACACACGGACCTATTCGTCGTTCCGCGCATGCATCATTTCCACACCCAGACCGGTATGGCCGACCACATCGGCTCCATTCCCATCATGAGGGTTCGCAATCCCAATCTGCACGGGCCGGCAAGGCTGATCAAACGGTGTTTCGACGTCGTAGTCGCGGTGCTGGCGTTGATCATCTTGCTGCCCGTGTTGGCTGCGGCGGCGCTGGCGGTGCGGATCGAGGGAGGGCCAGGGGTCATCTTCCGGCAAGTCAGGGTTGGGCGCGATGGCAAGCACTTCGAGCTGTTGAAATTCCGATCGATGCGACCGTCAAATGACCCTGAGGCACAGCTGAAGTGGGGTGCATCGACCGATGAACGCGTCGGTCCGGTCGGTCGATTCCTGCGCTGCACGTCGATCGACGAGCTGCCTCAGCTCTGGAACATACTGCGAGGCGACATGACGGTGGTCGGGCCGAGGCCGGAGCGGCCGCACTTCGTCGAGCAGTTCTCCTCCCAGTTCGACAGATACTCGCACCGTCACCGGGTGCAGGTAGGACTCACCGGTTTCGCCCAGGTCAGCGGCCTCAGAGGGGATACGTCGATCGCGGACCGGGCGCGGCACGACAACTTCTACATAGAGAACTGGTCGCTCTGGCTGGACATCAAGATAGTTCTGAGGACATTTCGCGAGGTCCTCTTCTACCGCGAAAGATGAACCCTGCGAACGTGTTCGAGTGGATGCCATGTTGATGAGCGACGCAGTTCGGCGCTTTGTGCACGCGAATGCGTCGATAAGCGGCCGAATCGTGCCATCGATGGTCGGGAAGACGCACGCCTACACGCGATACGACGAGGAGGGCACCAATCTTCTCCAGCGTGAGCCGCACACCGTTCTCGATGTGGGAGCCGGCAGGAAGTGGCATTTCACCCCTGCGTTGAAGAGTCCCGACATGACGCTGATCGGCTTCGACATCGACGGCGACGAAATGGAGGAGAACGCGCTGCTCGACCAACGAATCTGTGGCGACGCGTGTATCGATCTCGGCGTTCCAGAGCAGTCGGTGGACTTGATCATGGGACGCGCCGTCATCGAGCATCTCCATGACAACGCAGCGTTTCTGAGGAGCGCGCACCGAGCACTTCGCGACGACGGCCGCCTCATCGTGACGTTCGCGAACAGGTATGCGCCATTCGCGATCTTAAATCGGTTGCTACCACGGCGGATATCGCATTGGCTGCTAACCCACCTCGTGCCGGGGTCGGCAGGAGTGCTCGGATTCGAGGCCTACTACGATCGCGCGAGCTTCGGCGAGTTCAAGCAAAGCCTCACCGATGCAGGGTTCGAGATCGAAGAAGAGTACGCCAGTTACTTTTCCACGTCGTACTACAGTTTCTTTCTGCCGTTGTTCGTCGTCGGTCTGAGTCTTGATTATCTTCGCTACGCCATCGCCAACCCTCGCTTGGCGTCGTATTTCCTCTTCATTGCCAGGAAGCAGTCGATGGCATCGAGCGGGACTGCAGAAGTGGAATCAGCAGAGGTGTCCCGGCGGCCAGTGGAAGGGGCGGCCCGATGAAGGTTCTCGTCACCGGCGTCGCGGGCTTCATCGGGAGCACCCTGGCGGAGCGGCTCGTCTCCGACGGTCACCAAGTCGTCGGCATTGACAGCTTCAGTGACTATTACGACCGGAGGATCAAGGAGTCGAATCTCGCTCGTTTGACTGACGTTAACGGGTTCACGCTGCTGGAGGGTGACCTCAACACGGCCGACCTCCGGACCGTGCTCGACCGCGTCGAGGTCGTCTACCACCACGCCGGCCAGCCCGGTGTACGCAAGTCGTGGGGTGCCGACTTCACCGACTACACAGACGCCAACATCTCCGCGACGCAGAGACTTCTTGAGGCAGTGCGGAATTCGGCTCCCAGCCTCACTCGGTTCGTCTATGCGTCGTCCTCGTCCGTATACGGCAATGCCGAACGTTATCCCACGTCCGAGTCCGACCGACCGCAGCCGCGCAGTCCCTACGGCGTGACAAAGCTGGCCGGGGAGCACTTGGTGAACCTCTACGCTGCCAACTTCGGAATTCCCGCAATCAGCCTGCGCTACTTCACCGTTTACGGGCCGAGGCAGCGGCCGGACATGGCGTTCAACCGGTTCATCGAGTGGGCGCGGCACGACCGACCACTGCCGGTCTACGGCGACGGCACCCAGATCCGTGAGTTCACCTACGTCGATGACATCGTCGAGGCGAACGTTCGAGCGTGCGACGCCGACGTCGAGCCCGGCACCGTCGTCAACCTATCCGGCGGCACAGCGACCTCAGTGAACGACGTGCTCGACCTGCTGGAGAAGATCCACGGAGAGCCGTTGCGGGTACACCGGGGCGAGCCGGCGCTCGGCGACGTGTTCCGTACGGGCGGCTGCACTGAACGGGCGAAGACACTGCTGGGGTGGGAACCCCGGATGGGGATCGAGGAAGGTCTAGCGCGGGAGTACGACTGGTTGGCTGCCAGGGATGGGTGACACCTCGGTAACGCACACCTCCGTGTCCGAGGTCGCGCAAGCGGCCCGGATCGGTCGGAGGTTCGTCGGACCCAAATGCGTGGTATTCGTTGTCAACAACGACCGATCCTTTCTGAGCCACCGAGCCACCTGGGGAGCCGCCCTGCAGGCCGCCGGCGCAACGGTGACGGTGATCGCGAAGGACACCGGCGAGGCGCACGCCATCAGAAGCCTCGGATTCAACTTCGTCGCAGTAGACGTCGGCCGGGAGGAGTCGGGTGTCCTAGCCATGACGAAGTCGGCCACCCTGATACTGGTCACGCTCCTGAAACTCAGGCCGAGCGTGGTGTTCCTCAGCGCACAAGTCGCCTACACCCTGGGGTGGCCAGCAGCGGTCGTGCTTCGCCGCACCAGATTCATCCGGGTGGCCGGCGGCATCGGCCGTGCACTCGACCCAGCGGTACTCACGACACGGGCCAGCCGGGTTGTGCAGCTCTCCGGCGGCCTCGCCGGGCGGCTGGGGAACGTGTTCACGCTGTTTCAAACGGAGCGGGACCGTGAGACCTTCGCGCGACTCCGGCTCCTGTCCGCTCCGGAGCGGTCTCTGGTCATCGCCGGTACGGGCATCGACGTGGACGCCTGGAAGATCGATCGAAGCAGGGACTTCGGAAGTCCGGTGATTCTGTTCGCTTCGCGGCTCTATCGAGAGAAGGGTATCCACGAGTTCGTCGAGGTCGCAGAGAAGCTGCGCGGCCGCGGCTGGCGTTTCGTAGCCGCGGGCGACCCGGATCCAGGGGTTGAGAGCACGGTATCGACTGATGAACTCGAGCGCTGGCGCCGCGACGGAGCCGTGGAGTTCCTGGGCCACCGCAAGGACATGGCCCGCGTGCTCTCCGAGGCAACGTTGTTCGTCTTCCCGACACGACATCCGGAGGGCACTCCGAAAGTGCTCATCGAGGCTGGAGCATCCGGCTTACCCTCGGTTGTCTCCGGGCACCCTGGCTGTTCGGCGGTGATCGAGCACGGCGTCACCGGTGTCGTGCTGTGCGCCGAGCCCACGGTCGCCGAACTGGCGAACGCGGTTGACGAGCTCGCCTCGGACGCGGTGAGAGCCGACGCGATGGGGACGGCCGCACGCGAGCACATCGCCACGACCTTCTCGCTGGAGAGCGTGCTCACCCGGCTGCTGGAGTGGAAGGCCGTCGGGGTGGTGCGCAGGTGAGGATCGGTTGCAGTGGCCCGGTTGCCGAGCGCTCCGGCATCGGCGTGGTGCAGAAGCAGCTCTACGCGTACCTCACCGAGGCGGGACACCAGCTGGTATTCAGCAAGCCACGCGACGTTGGTCCCTCGCCAGCGGCCAGGATGCGCGGGGTTGCACGGGGTTTGCGTCCCGCAGGAGGGCCGGTGGACGTCTACCTATCCGTCGTGCCGCCCCTCCCATGTGGGGTACGCGCGCCTCTGCTCACCGTTGTGCACGACCTGCGCTGGCTCCGGACCAGGTCGAAACTCGGTGCGACCTACCGGGCCTGGGACCTACGCCGAACGGTGCGGCACAGCGACGCATTGCTATGCGTGAGCGAGAACACCCGCCGCGATCTGATCGAGTTCGATTCGCGGGCCTCCGGCAAGGCACTCGTCCAGCGGCTCGGTCCCGGCCTCGTGCCCCCTGGATCATTTCAGCAGAACGACACCGGACTGGTGATGATGGTCGGCAGCGCGGTGCACAAACGCAACGAGCTCGCCGCCGCCGCGCTCGCACTCGCACGCCCGCCGTGGGTGCGCGGGGTTATCGGGGTCGGGGTCAGCGAACAGGTGCGTGCGACGCTCACGAATGTCTTTTCGTGCGAATGGTTTCACAGTGTCTCGGAGAAAGAGATGCTCGAGCTCTACCGGCGCGCGGAGTTCTTTCTCATGCTTGGGACCGACGAGGGCTTCGGGCTGCCGTTCATCGAGGCGCTCTCAGCGGGGTGTCAGGTGATCGCGACCGATCACCCGTTAGCGCGCGAGGTGGTCGGCGGTGCAGGCCTTCTGGTTACCGCCGGTGACGCGAACGAGGTCGGCAACCAGCTGCTGCTCGCGCCTTCCGTCCCTGTTGGGCTGCGGGCCGATCACGCGAAACGCTTCTCCTGGACGGTTTTCGGCCAGGTATGCGAGGCGGAGCTCATCCGGATGACGCAGGGCCCCCGGTCGTCCACGATCCCGAGCGGTGTACTGGAGGCCGAGTCATGCGAATCCTGATGGCGCAGTACATCAATGCGGCCTTGAGGGGCCGCCGCAGCCTCTACAGTTGACTCCCATGGGCGTTGGCCATCGGCACATGCGGGACGTGCTCATCGACGAACTCGGTGCGCGGGAGATGGTCAAGCCAGTGGTGCTGGACGCCGGATGCGGTGACGGACGGTTGCTCGACGCCATCAGGCAGTCGACCGACGCGGAACTCTGCGGCTTCGACTCGGCAGATTACGGGCTGCAGAACGCCGGCTTCATCGGCAGCCAGGTGGTGGGGGCGGACATACGGCACACTCTGCCCGACGGGTCATGGCCCTTCGAAGACGAATCCGTCGACGTAGTGGTGTCCCATCAGGTCATCGAGCACGTATTCGACTTCACCCAGTTCTGTGCTGAGAACGAACGTGTACTCAGGCCAGGGGGTTTCGCGATACACGTATTCCCGACCCGGCATACTCTCATCGAACTGCACATGCTCCTACCCCTGGTTCACCGCATTCGGAGCCACGATGTGCGCGCCGCCGCCATTCGGGTGCTGACCCGATGCGGGCTGGGTTCGAACCGGGAGCTAGCCGACCCGGCTACGGCGGCAGCCCACGCCGACTACTCGAGGACGTACACGACGTACAGGTCATGGCGTGAGCTCGTCAACGAGCTTCACCGGCACGATCTTCGAGTTTCCTACCGACACTCATCGCGGCTGTTGAAGCGGTTGGTGCTCAACGCAATGCGCGCTGAGCGAAACGTCCGGGTATCACACCCGTTCGTCGAAGCGCTCTGGTTCCCGCTCGTTCGGTCGCTGGTGTCGGTCACCCTCGTGGTCGAGAAGCAGCAGGACTACCATTCTGACTGGAAGATGCACTAGCCCGCCAGGGCGGTGTCGGCGCCGGAGCGATCGTGTTCAGAGAACGCCAGCGGCCCGGAGTGATTCGCCGATGACCGGATGAATCTTCATCTCGTAGGCAAGAGTCATGTGCACACTGTCGTGCTTCGTCGGAGTCGATCCAACGAAACTGGGGCACAGTCCATCCGCATTGCAGAACCACGGACGCGAGTCGATCCAGATCCCGCCCACGGACTCGGCGAGGCGCTGCTCGGTGTCCGCCATCGAAAGCCATTGGCTGGTGACGCGGCTGATGCAATCCGCTGGGACGCTAGACCGCTTGCTGTAACATTCCTTGATCTCCTTGTCCGAGGGTGGCGCGGCTAGCCACACGACTTTGGGTGTGCTGTCACGGAACTTGTCGACCATCGGGCGCACCGAGTCAATCCATTCGTCTGACATCATCGCCCGGTCGCTGTCCACCCGGTGGTACGGCACATACTGATTCGAGATGATCACGACAGTTGGCTTGTTCGCGTTGATGTAGTCGACCGCGTGTTGCTTGCGTGCAGGGCAAGCATCGATGAGCGTCTTATCCGAGGTGAACATCGTGTCATCGGTGAGGGGACAGCCCCCCATCGCCTCTACGTGCACTTGGATCTGGCCCCCGGAGTTCAACGCCAGCTCACGCAGCGAGGTCGCATAATGCATTGCCACAGAATCGCCCACCACCACGATTCGGGTTGAAGCGGAAGGTGAACCCCACGTGCATTCTTCGTCACTTGCGGGTGCGGTGAGGCCGCACCGGTTGATGTCGTGTGGCCATTTCTCGCTAATGCCCGACTCCATCGAGGGCTCGAGATCGGGCCATTGCTCGAGAGACAGTGCGGTCGCAATCTCCTGCTGCAGCGCCGACGCCAGTGAGCCGAGTCCCATGAGGGTCGACACCTCACTCGTGCCCGGAGGCGGCACGGCTGCCAGCGGCGGGATCTCGTTAGCGTGTCCTGCTGGCCGCATGGCAAAGGCGGTGAGCCCCAACGTCAACAACGCCAGTACCGCTACGGCTGCGTAGCGGGTCGACTGCTTCGGCCTGAATCGACCGCGACGAACTTCGTGAATCGTCGAGCGGGACGAGTGCCAGTCGCTGTACCGCAGTGGGTTCTCAACGAGGTGGTAGGACGCGACCGCGAAGCCGAGTATGAGTGCCGTCGCCGTGAGGTAGAAGTAGCCATCGCGGGCCACGAACGCCCCGAGTATGACGATGACCGGCCAATGCACCAGGTACAGCGAGTACGAGATGTTTCCCACGTAAACGCTGGCTCGATTGCGCAGAAACGGCTGTGCTGGTTCGCCTCCCACGCCAGCCGCGATGACGAGGGCCGCGCCTGTCACCGGCAGCAGCGCCCAAGGAGCGGGGAAACCGACTGACCCCTCTGCGATGAGAAGCAATCCTGCTGCGATGAGCAGGAGTCCCGCCCACGACAGCCACGGTTTGACTGCTACAGGTATCCGAGCCAGGAACCCGACGGCAGTCGCCAACAGGGCGCCGACGCCCAACTCCCACACCCTGGCGAAAGTGTTGAAGTACGCCCACGTCGGCCATGTCGCCGTCTCGTACAGTGCCCACCCCAGGGAGCTGGCTACGGCGCATCCCATCACCGCGGCAGCGAGCCCCATCCGGCGAGCGTGGGTCCATGCCTTGCGCGCCACCACTAGCCCGATGAGGAAGATCAACACCGGCCAGACGAAGTAGAACTGCTCCTCGATCGACAGCGACCAGTAGTGCTGAAGCGGCGACGTTGCGTCGTCAGCGGCGAAGTAGTTCGTCTCCTGGGCGGCGAACCACCAGTTCGACATGAAGATGAATGCGAAGAACGCGTCAACCCCGACCTCGTTCGCCCGAAACGGCAGGAACGCGAGCGTTGCCGCAACATATGTGCAGGCCAGCACCAGTGTGGCGGCAGGGATGATGCGGCGGACCCGATTCCAGTAGAACCGCGTGAACGACACGTTCCCGTGAGTCTCCGCCATACGCAACAGGTTTCCGGTGATCAAGAATCCGGAGATCACGAAGAACACGTCGACGCCGATGAAGCCGCCACGCGGCCAGCCGCACAGGTGGAACGCGACCACCGTGACAACGGCGACCATCCGCAGCCCTTGGATGTCCAGGCGCTGGTGTGTCTGATCGGCCCTCGCCCGGCGGCCGGACGGCGATTGAAGCCGAAACTGACTTAAAAAGGTCGCCATTCGCCCTCCTGGCACCGATTCGCCCAGTTGTATTCCATGTTATTGGGAATGGCAGGCGTGACGGCCGAAATCGGCCATCTCGGGTGTTCTGACCAACAACTCACCCGCAGTGATTCGGTGCGCCGGTATTCACCAACAGACGATCTGGTCACTGGTAGACGCTGCGGGGTAGATCCCGAGATGCTTTTCGCACCACAACGATCGAATCGTGGATCTCGATACCGTCCAGTTTCGGTGTGATCCGGGGGACGGAGACCTCACGGAGTCGAGCAGGGTCGTCGGTGCGGAAGTTCACCTCAGACTCAGCGTCGGGGTAGTGGGCGTGCATGGCGTCGACCAGTACGGCGACGAAGTCAACAAACGACATTGAGCTGTCTCGGTACGGCTTCCAGTAGTTCGAGTGAACGTCCTCGACGATGTACGCTCCCGGCTCGGCTAGAGCCGACGCGAAGAGGTTGCGAAAAGACTCGACCATGTGGGAGGTCATGTGGCTGCCGTCGTCGAGGATCACATCGAAAGGGCCGAATTCGGAGTTGACTTCCTGGAGGAACGTGGCGTCCTGCTGCCCGCCGATGCGGACGTGAACATTGTGTTCCGGGTCTTCGAACTGCTTACAGTTCGGATCTATGTCGATGCCGACAATGACCGACTGTGGATGAAGATATTCCCGCCACATTCGGAGGGATCCTCCGCGGAAAACGCCCAGTTCCAGCATTCGGATCGGCTGGGATCGGTCGATGTTTGCCTCGTAGACAGGCAGGTAGTGCAACCACTTGTTCGCGCCGCCGGTGTGCATGAAGATTGCGCCTAGCTCGCCGGCCGGTGGGGTATCTGCTGCTCGCCACGTGGTTGGCGCGGCCAAGTCAGGTCCGAGGGCGCTGTGCATCCGCCGCGCGCCGCCGTAGGGGTAGCGACGGCTTAGGAAGGGCGCCTTCCGTGAGGGTGCGAGGTTGGCCTTCTCGAAGAGATCGCGGATGCGTTGCTTCACTGCGAGTTCCTCATCCTCTGACAGGGCCGCGGTTCTCGGCGTGAGGTGCTGTAGAACTCCACAGCCAGTTCAACCTTCACAATGGCATTCCCTCGGTCTCGGAATGCCGCTCAGCATAGTCAGGAGGAGACTGCGACGGGCCGGTTTCCCCCAAACCGCGTCGATCGCCTGCGACAGAGTTCGCGCAATGCGGATGGAGGGTCGATTCCGGTCGCAGGGTACCAATCGCGTTGACGGGCTTACGATCCTGCGCGAGACAGATGGCGGCTCGCTGCACGCGATAGCCGTACCGGCGGCGCGCTTGGCAGGAAGACTCATCACGGTCGGAGACGTGTTGCGTGTCGCGATCAGTGCGAGACCGCGGAGTATTTCTATTGATTTCAACGAATGTCGAGCCGGGCCTGCCATTTCGAGATTGGTGTGCCCAACCTCGCTGCGCTTCACTTAGGTCTGGAACGTGCGCATCACGACGCACCGGTCGGAATCGTAAAGCGTTCTTGCTCAGCGGCTTACGATCAACACCGCCGAGGACCAAGGCAGTGTTCGAAGCCGAACGCGCCAAGAACGTGCTCCACCGTCTGCGTTGGCGCGTGTGACATCGGGCCGTCTGCATCTGAAGGTTCACGACGTCAGCCCGCGCCGCTTGCGCCGAGTGGGTCGCAGACGGGTTCGGGTCGAGCCAGTGGGCGGAACTACCGTGCGGCAACCACCGATTTCAGGCGACGTCGTAGTAGCGACACCTGCTAGGAGGGCAATGGGCAGAACAATCAAATTGCAGACGGTCGATTCGAAGAACGGCTGGGTCATGCTGATGGCGATAGCGGCGGCGACAGCTGCGGTGTACGGACCACCGTGCCTCATCGCGCGATACGCCAGGAACGATAGCGCCACTAGGTATGGAATCGAGAGTAGGCCGCCGATCTGAAACATGGAGACCACGAGATTGTGGGCGAAGGTTTCACTTTGGCCCGTGGCATCCAGCGATACCTCGCGGAATGATGCCCATCCGGTGCCTGTCAGTGGGTTCCTGAGAAACTCCTCCCAAGCCAGTCGATACATCTCGAAACGGATGTCGATGTTGGTATGAACCTGCCGATCGAGTTGTGCTCGAAGTGCGGTGGCGCGTTCAATTCCTATAAATACGGCGACGGGGACGCAAAGTGCCAGCACTCGCAAGAGGATTCGAACGCCATCTTTGGTGTCGTTTTTCCTCGGCTGGGCTTTTCCTGGACGCAGTTGTCGCGGCCGGTGCTTGGCTGATCTCGCCCACAGAAAGACGACGGCGCCGACACCTGCAGCAATAATGGCTCCCCGGGTAAGCGTGAGCAGGGCGACCGCAATTGCTACTAATCCCGCCGTGACCACCAATTTGCGATACCGAACGAGGCTGGCCGACCGTGCGATCACTGTTAGGGCTGCGACGACGAGACCCCCTGCAACCACACTGGAAACACCCCAGGGCATCGGCGACGACTGGTGCAGCGAGTTCACCGAGCTGGCTCCTGAATACCTAACCAGCAGCTGGGCTGTGCCGGCGATCAGGAATGCGATGTAGCCGATATCGATCCAGGAGTAGCCCTCTGACATGCTCTTCCACACTAGGGCGATGGCTATGCCGCCCACAGTGCCGGACGCGAAGTTGAAATATGCGAGGACGCCGGCGCCTGGGTCGGTCGACCAAATAAGTGGGATTGCAAGGAGTGCTGTAGCGACGAGAAGCCATCGCATCGTGACCGGCAGTTCACCGTAACTGCGTTGAGCGATGACGCTGAATCCGATGTGGACGACCAGCACGGCAACTGCAATCTGGCTTGCATACACAGGCAGTGATCGTCCGTTGACGCCCGCTACCAGCGCCGGTCCCACGGCGATGAGCGCTAGTGGTAAGCCGGCCAGTGCAGCACCGAGCGACCATCGGGGGTCGGCTTGCTTCTGCGGACCTGTAATGGTTGCTGAAATCACCACGGGTCTACTCTTTCCTCGCTCGGCACATTCGATGGCCAGATCGAGACCTTCGGTACCCGGGTGTGCCCGGTTCGATTCTCTACTCGTATCGCCGGCGACAAGTTCGTCCCGTTCAGCTGGTCGAATGTTCGAACTTTCGCGGTCATCTCTCGCTCCCGCCAACGATTGGCTGCTACCGCTGCGACCCCGTCATACTTCACGGCCACGAATCCGGCCGCCCTAGCCGATTCGCGTGGTCTCAGTATGGGCGCGGGTGTGGCGCTAAGCGCCACAACGGAATTAATTCTCATCTCTGCCTACCGTCATATCTCGGATGGCCCGGTCGTTTCACGCGTTTCAAGCCCTCTCCGCACCAGCGCCGGTGCATAGAGGAAGTAACAGAGCACTGAAATCACTGTTGCGGTGAGATAGCCGATGATGAATACGTCGGGCAGTTCAGATCGTGCGGCGATAACAGCGGCCCCGCCGCTCATGACCAGCGCGCCGAAGGCGTAGGGAAAATCTATCCAGGCATTGCCGACTGCTGCCCCGGCCATCGAAAGCGGCGCGGTAACACCCGAGACGGTGAACGCGGCAAGCATCGCCAAGAACATCGGCCAGCGTGGCTCTGCACCAGTGAGGGAGACGAAGGCGAAGTACGCTGCCGCGACGGGCGCACACGACAACGAACCGGCGACGACAGCGATGAGGGTTGCTCCCCCGAGCATGGCACGTAGCTGCTGCTTATCCGAGCGGCCCAGGCCCGCCACGTCGGCCCCGACGCGCAGCATCAGAATTGCCAGGAGGTATCTCGGCAGGGCGGCGAAGCGCCATGCAACCTCGTATGCGGCGAGAAGTACGGGGCCGCCCAGTGCGCCGATGATCCAGCGGTCGGAGTTAAGCCAAGCCGATGAAGTGATCGTGCTGAGTGTGCGGAGGCCCGCATATTGCCGCCATTCGAAGTGTTGTGTGACAGTGACTTTCGTCAGGTCTGGCGTGCGCGCTCGCCACCACCAGGGGAGAACCACGGACATCACCAGGATGCCCGACACAAGCCATCCGAGCGGGAGCGCCCAGAATGATTGGGTCGTGAACAAAAGCACAGACGTCGCGATGGCGGCGAGGAATGCATGGCCGGCAGTGGCTGTGTTTCTCAGAGCAAGCCGGTTTGCGATCAATGCAGCTTGCGCTACCACCATCAAGACGCTGCGGATAGCGGATGCAAACGACATCGTGACAATGGCTGCAATTGCCGCCGCAGCGGGAATCGATTGCCCTAACTCGGTGTGACGGTATGGAATCCAGACCACGCATGCAAAGGCGCCGACGGTCAGCGCGCCGGAGGCCGACAGTGCCGAGGACTTCATCATGAGCCTCGCCCGAGGCTCGGCAAAGAAGCGCGCGGTGACGAGCGCAACACCACCGAAGTCGAGCGATAACGCGACGGCGGCGATCGTTGACAGCAATGCCCAGAACGCGAATTCACTGGCGCTGAGCACGACTGCGCCCAGCAATGGGAGCGCGAACAGGGCGACGAAACTCAGGAGCGGCCCGACCGCGCCGCCGGAGAGGCGATTGGCGAGCGACCATAGTGGTTGCTGGACAGAACTTTCAGGCAACCAGTGGGCTCGCGGTGAGAGCGTAGCGGGGGTACGTCTCACCATCTTGGTCGTTCCGTCGCAGCAGCCCCCGACCGTCCTGACGGATTGCTTGACGTGGTATCCGCCTGCGCAACACGTTCCACACGCGGTTGCGCTGCGCTACATGTTGGACCGCTCGGCGTACCTGCTCTCATGGCTTGACTGCACCCAATTCGCTCTAGACGCTGTGCCACTCGGGCAGTGAAGGCCGCTCATCGACCATCAGCGCCCTCGCCGCGTAGGCCACGGCACGCATCTGTGTGCGCGGCCGCGGCATCGTCACCAGCGCGATAGGGGCGCGCACACCGAGCGCGACGACGAGCAACCACCGGTGGAGAGTACGACGGCCGAACCACTTGGTCACGTACTCGAGCGCTGACCAGGTAGCGACGGGCAGGACGGTGGTGATGAACCGTCCGCCCGTTTGTGAGTGCAGGTGAACGATGCTCGTACGCATCACCGTGACCTGCGCGCCAAGCGCCGTGGCTCGGCGTACGAAGTCGGCGTCCTCGTATGTGAACGGATACCTGGCGTCCAGCCCGCCCACCCGGTCCCACGCGTCTCGTCCAATGGCCACCGCCGAGAACGACCGATACGAGTTGCTGGCATCAGGATGAGGGTTACGCCCCGGCGGGAGGACCTTTCGGGCCACGTTGGAAACGAGTGAGACGTTGAGAAAGACGTCGAGCCACGTCGGGATCTGCCGTGCCGGCTCGTTATCGAAATGCACGATCGTTGCAAGATCAAACGCGCCGAGTTGCTCGACGGATAGGCAGGCTGCGAGGTCGCTGGGATCGAAAACCAGGTCGTCATTGAGGATTACCAGCCAATCCCATTCTCCCGCTGCGCCCATGATGACGCTCGCAGCGAATCCGTCGTTGCGCCCTGACGTCATGTGGGGAACGTCCGTGGCGGCGAGTTGTTCTTGTAGGCGAGCGCTGTTCGCGATGACCATCGGCGCCGCACCTGCGCGAATCGCGCATTCGCACATGGACGTAAGTCGGGATACGTCTCCGAGTAACGAAGGAATGACCACGCGAACTCTAGTCATTCGACATGATCGATTCCGGTGGGGTCAACGGAGATTGCGATCGCAAAAATCCACCTCGCATCCTCCACGCTCGACCGACGATCAATGGTAACGCCGAGAGGTCTAACCTCACGGCGAAATTTCCGAATTCGCAACCCTTTTGACGGCAAATTCGCCCGGCCGGGCTGCTGGGTTTGACATGATCAAGCGATTGAGATGTCGGATCATTACAGGGTCGGCTGCGAGCCAAGAAGGAAGAGTGGTCCACTTGCGTGCTCCAGTGAAACAGGCGCTCCAAAGAAGCATGCCAACGTTCGATGTTCTTCTTGCGCCCGTGGTGTATTGCTGTGCGCTGATACTTCGCCTGGTAAGGCGGGCGGGAGTCAAGCGTCTACCGCACTCGAGGGAGATGCTCCTTCGCGCTGGCTGTTTTCCGGTGAGAGATCACTACTACGAACCGGCATTTCGCAACGAGCCGTTGCGTGCGGTCTTGTCGACACAACGGGACCTGCCGGGAATCGACCTGAATGTCGAGGCGCAACTGCAACTGCTGAGGTCTTTCGGGTACAACGGCGAGTTGGCGAGCCTACCGCGCAAGGACCCCGGTGGATATGAGTTCTACGTCGACAATCACGCGTTCGGGTCCGGCGATGCCGAGTACTGGTACAACCTGATTCGGTTCAAGAAGCCGAAGCGGATCATCGAAATCGGTAGTGGCTTCTCCACGAGGATGGCACGACGAGCGCTGAAGATGAACGAACGTGACGACCCGCAGTACCGGTGCGAGCACATCTTGATCGAACCGTACGAACATGAATGGCTCGACGAACTGGGTTGTACGGTAATTCGTGAGAAGGTCGAGCGATGCGATAAGCAGATGTTCACGAGGCTGCAAGCAGACGACATACTGTTCATCGACTCGTCGCACATCATCAGGCCCCGTGGTGACGTGCTTTGCGAGTACTTGGAGATCCTTCCCGTGCTCGACGTTGGAGTGATCGTCCACGTACACGATATTTTCTCGCCGAGAGACTACCCAGCTGAATGGATCGTCGACGACGTTCGGTTCTGGAACGAGCAGTATCTGCTGGAAGCGTTCCTCACGTCGAACGCCGATTGGAAGGTCATCGGTGCGCTCAATTTCCTGCGGCATGACTTTTACGAGGACTTGAGTGCGAAATGCCCCTTTCTCACTCAGGATCGAGAACCGGGCTCGTTCTACATTCAGAGATTCCGCAAGTCATCGTGAGGCCCGCAGACCCGGCGCAGTCACACACTCCGCAGAACGACACAGTCGGCTACGACGTGCGTAGCCGACTTCGGTGCGGCCGCGGGCATGAGATGCGGTCGTCCAGCCTCGTATCCACTCACTTCGAGACCCAACTCGGGATGGCCGGCGAGTAGGGCCTCCCAGTCGTGAAGCGTCAAACCGTTTCCGCGAGAGTCGGCGTCCACCTCGGCGTCGAACTGCCGTGATGGATCAAGGAAACCGTAAGGGTCGCTGTCGAAGTCGCGGTGATCACGCAAGTCGACGCGGTGGATGTGCGTCGCGCGTTCGTTTTCCCGTGACTTGAGCGCGTCCAACATCGAGATCATGAGCGAGGGGGGGATGTGCTCCAGCACGCTCGTGGACACCAGGACGTCGAATTTCGGAACGCGAAAGGGCGAAGCGATGACGTCCGCGGGTGCGACATAGGTGTAACCGGGGGGAAACGAGTCGACGTCCTTGATCGCCCATCGTCTGACCGTGTCGACTCGATCGGACCACGCGAACTCCAGTTGAAGTGCGCGCAGCTGATTCTCGATCCGACCAGTGTCCGCAGCTCTCACCGCCCTGGCGATCTCCCTCGGCCTGGCGAGGTTGTTGTAGTCGACACCGTGAACTTCACTCGCCCCGAGGAGCCACAGCGCGATTCCATCCGTCGGCACATACCCCGCGCCGAAGTCGATACAGACCTTCCCCCCGAGGTTTCGTGCCGTCTCCGGGCCCAGCGTCTCAATCAGCCCCTCGAGTGCGCGATCAAGTCGCTTCTTACCCGTTGCATCCTTGCGGGCCGTCAGCCAGTCGAAGCCGCTCCGTCCATGTCCCTGGTTTCCGAGAATCCTCTTCAATTCCGTTCGCCAAGTGGGCGGAAGCCTACGGAACAGGGCGTGCGCGGCGCCGAACGCACCGGCATCACGAGTCGACGTCACGGCGACGACGGCTCCACACGCTCGCACCCGTTGGCGGCCGGCTCGGGGATGATGACCGATCGATGCAGGGATGGGGTCGCTGCCGTGGAGTCAACGGGTGGCACGGGACGGGGAGCCTGCTTCTCCCCGTACGTGCCGTAGTAGCTGTAGGACCCTCCCCCGCGAACAGGTGTCATCGTGAAGACCGCTCCGAGGAGTCGAGCCCCGACGTCGTCCAGACTTCCGACCGCTTGAGCTAGGTGCTCGCGTTTGGTCGCTCCGAATCGCGCCACGACGAGAACGCCGTCGGCACATGCCGCGAGTATGGCGCCGTCTGTCACCGCTAGCAGTGGCGACGAATCGATCACGACGTAGTCGAACTTGGCTCGCAGATCGTTGAGAACCTTCTTCGCCGCCAACGATCCGAGCAGTTCGCTTGGGTTGGGCGGGATGGCTCCCGAGGCGAGGACCGTCAGCCGCGGAAAGCGAGTCTGCTGCAAGGTGTCGTCGAGGGATGCGCGGCCAGCCAGAACCGTGCTGAAACCGACCTCCTCGATTAAGCCGAGGTAGTCCTCCAGCTTAGGACGTCGCATGTCGCCACCGACGAGCACGACGTCGTGCTCGGATTCCGCGAGAGCGAGCGCAATGTTGATGGCGGTGGTGGTTTTCCCTTCAGCCGGCATCGAACTGGTGACGACGATCACCCGCGGGGGATTATCCACCGCGAGAAACTGCAGATTGGTCCTGAGCTTCCGAAATTCCTCAGCAATCGGCGAGTTGTCGCTGTCGAACGTTATTGCCGCTTCCTTGCGGCGTTCCTTGTCGTAGGGAATGCTGCCGACAAGACTGGCACCCGTGATCTCCTCGATCGTCTCACGGCTTTTGACCGTGTTGTCGAGCAGGCCGCGGAGAATCGCGAGGCCGATTCCCAAGATGAGGCCTACGGTTAGGCCGAGCACGATGTTGAGCGCGGTTCTCGGAGTGACGGGCTCATCGGGAACCGACGCGCGTTGTTCAACGACCACGCGAGAATCGGGCAAACCACCGCCGGTCGGAGTTTCCAAGTCGTGGATCATGACGACGAACTCGTCGGACAACGCGTTCGCAATATCGCGTGCCCGGACGGGTGATTCATCGACTACGTCTACATCAATAAGGACAGTGTCACTTCTCGCGCTCGCCTTGACACGCGCTTGAAGAGAATCCGGGGTCATGTCGAGGTTGAGTTTGTCGATGGTGCGCTGAGCGAGATTCTCGCCCATGATCAGCTGGGTATACGACAGTACGCGCTGTTGAGAGAAAAGATTTCCCTGATAAATCTCGGCTACCGAGCCGCTCGAGGTCGTGGACACGAAGAGTCCCGTCGAGGCTTTGTAAAGCGGAGTCGTAAACAACGTGATCGAAACCGCGGCAAGCACGCCGATGATCGTCGTAACGAGCACGGTGAGCCACCGCGCACGCAGCAGTTTCGCATAATCTTGGAGACTCAATGCCCCTCCTTCACCGTTGAATACGATTGGTTCAATTCGTGCATTCCGGCACCGATATCGTGGGAGTGACGGTGTCGAGCAACGGTTGAATGGGGACACGCGCCGCGCCCGGCGCTGTCGGCTCGGAAAGGCGGAAGCTGAGTTCACCTGACTGTCCGGGCGGTATTGCGACCTGCACTTCGAAGCTCGGATGACCGCGTTCTACATTTTCGAACGCGGCGACGCGCTGGCCGTTGGCAAGGACGCTCACCAACTCGGCACCGTTCGTCGCGAGAAGGCGAACTGACGTGAACATCGTGCCGCGCGGCGCTTTAACTGGAAGTTGAGGCAGAAGACCCGCCGAATTAGCGACGTAATCGGGTAGCGGTTCATTCTTGGCGATATTGGTTAGGCCAACTGTGACGGTCGACATCCTCGTGTCGCCGTCGCAGCCATCAGCTGTGTACTCGATTTCTCTTCTCAGGTAGTAATCGAGTTTATCGCCACCAAGATTGTTGATCACGATCTCGGCATATGGTGCTGGATCGGTGGGGATCGCATGTGCGAGCGGAGTTTCCTCGAGAATCTTCTGTTCGGACGGCGACGAACTCCACACGGCGATTCGGCGCTCCCGAATCGCCTGCCCCAGCGCTTCGAGGAGGTGGTGCGGCGATTCGACGGGTCCGGTCATCTTCTTGACGACCGCATTGGCGATGTCCTGTAGGTACATCTGGCGAGCTCGCTGGTCCGTCGGAAACCTGCTGTAAGCCGTCGACTCGGTGAGTTCGACCACGTTGTCCTTCGTGATCACCTCACCGTCCGGCATCGCCACGGCGCCGACTGCTCTGAGCACGTAGCTCAAAGCGACGGGGTCGATGGCGATTGCGCCGTCCACGTTCATTCCCGACTCCTGCGCCCACATCGACTTCCAGATCTGCGCGGCATATGGAAAATGTGAACTCTGGTTGCTGTTGCGGGAATCGGTAGTCGGGTTGGTGTACCCGTACTGTTCGGTGTATTCCGCGCCCAGGTCGATCGGAGTGAAGGGCCCGTTGATCTGATCGTTCGCCGAGAGGTCGTCCACGGTTGCGATGCCGTTGTCGACGTGGAGAATGCCGAAAGCTCCAAGCAATCCCCCGGTGCCGCGGGCCTCGGCATTCGTTTGAAATCCCATGAAGTAGGTCCGCGGGCCATCGGCCCCCATCATCGATGGCGCTAGGCGCGCAGCGAGAGCCGTATTGTGGATCGTCGACAAGATGTCGGAGACCTGTGCTTGAAGTTGCGTGCGAGCGTCGCGGAGAGCCGAGAGATACGTCGGTTCCGCGATCGCCTGTGCTTCGCCGTCGAGTTTCGCGGCGGCAGCCGAAATGTCGCTCAGCTGAGGTCCGGCGTCGCGGAGCAACGTGACGTTCAAGCGGTTGCCCTCGAGCAGTCGGTCCGGTGAGATCGCTGCTCCGACTTGTTGAGAGGGCTGAAGCACATCGTCGACGAGGCCGAGCACGACATCGGAGATCTGTTGCCCGGTCTCGAAGGGGCTCCCCAGCCACGGCACCCGTGACGCGATGTTCCAGGGCAGCGAATGAGTCGAGTCGCGTGCGAGCTGGGCATGGGACTGTGCTTCACCTACCCATTTCGCTGCAGCCTCCGCATCACCCTGAGCGAAAGCATCTTTCGCCTCCGCTGCACTGGCCCGCGCCTGGTAGAGGTTCGACTTCGCCTCGACGGCTTCGAAGCCCAGCCAGCCTCCGAAACCGACGCCGGCTACGAGCAGTAGCGCACCGGTCCACGTGGCACGTCGGCGATCCCACCTTGGCGGAGGTTGGGAAATGTCCTCGCTGTCAGCCGGTTCCAGAGCTCCGCCGTCGACGTCTTCCTGCTTTCGCCGGAACGGGTGCTGCGAGAAGATGCGCACTCAGAGGTCTCCTGTGCTCGGCCGAGATCTCCACTTCGAGGGTGCGGCCACGAAGCGGCGTGGCTCAGGACGACGCACGAGCTGATAGGTCGCGTCGGACCGGACTAGGCGCAGCCTCGGCTGTATGACCCCGATACCGTGCCGTAGGGCCCGATCTGCAAGGTGAGGCCGGCGACGCAGAATTCGAAGTTGATGCTTCCGAACCACCCGAAGAACGGTTGAAGGAAGCCGGGAATCAGCGCTAGCGGATAGAACTCGAAGACCGTGGTCTGCGTCGGGGGAGTCGGGTTGGGCGTGCCGAACCACCACAACGGATTCTGGAAGATCGAGCTGGGGTCGAACGAAGTGATGCTGGAAGAGCTGAAGGCGAACGGGGCGAGGTTGGGAGGGCACGCTTCGTCTGTGTCCAAGACGCAGTCCGGGACCGCCGATGTGCCGATGCCGCTCGTTGGCACGGGCGCGACGGGTTCGGCGTTGGCGACCGCGGCGGGTGTCATGATGGCAGCGGCGGCGATCACACAGGCGGCAGTGCCGGTCCGAATTCTCTTGATCATCGTTCCCAAACCCCTTACATCACCAGACCTTGTCTGCTGATTCGCAGACAACGGGCCCGAGCGTCGGTGCTCCGACAGCTTCTATATAGAAGAAGGGTAGTGATGGCCGGTGCGGTCGGAATCGGGTGTTTGCCTATCGTTTTGCACCGTCCGCCCCTATGGCTCGGGTCGATCCGAAGTCTCGACCGCCCCCGCACCGGAAGTCACCGGGAAGTTCGTTGCCGTTGCCGGCCGATTTCTCGGCCGAGCTCGGCTCGAGTGTGGATGTCGAGCTTGCGGTAGATCCGAGCCAACTTGGCTTCGACGGTTTTCGGGCTGATGAAGACTTCGGCGCCGATGTCGCGGTTGGTCATCCCGGCAGCCGCCAGTTCCGCGACGCGCGCTTCCGAAGGGGTGAGCAGTGTGGTTTGGGGCCCGCTCACCCCGATGCGTGCCAGCTCAGTGCGGGCTCGATCGGCCCACAGAGTCGCCTCCATTCCGTCGAACGCGACCAGTGCCTCGGTCAATATAGCTGTGGCGGAATCTCTTTGGCGCTGACGGCGCTGGAGTTGGCCAAGTAGCAGCTGGGTACGGGCGCGTTCGAACGGCATGTGCAACCGATCGTGCTCAGCCATCGCCCGGTGTGCCATGCGAGTTGCCGCCGGAACATCGCCCTGGCCAACCAACATCATGCTGCGGCAACGGGCGGCCATCGCGAGCATCCAGGCTCTGTCCAGTCGTCGGCCGTGATGCTCCAACGCTTCGATCATGGGTTCGGCGTCCTCGATCTGACCCCGCGCGATCATGGCCTCGATCGCATCGGGCAAGAACGTGGCGCTCACGATCTCCATCCCTGGCAGGGTGCCGAATCGTGCGACCAGCGGCTGCAACGTCGTCAGGGCGTCGGCACTGTTGCCCAGCGAGAGTTCGAGAAACCCCAGGCTCGCGATCGCCTGGTCTGCCAAACGTGGTGAGCCGCAACGGTTGGCCCGCTCGATCGCAGCGCGAGCCTGTGCGCGAGCTTCCCGCTCGCGTCCCGTGTAGGCAGCGACGACGGCTCCGATGGTATCGGCGATGACCAATGCGTGATCACCGCCGAGCTGTTCGGCACGTTCGGTCGCATCGGTGGCGGTGGTTGCGGCCGCCGCGAAATCTCCCCGCCACACGTCGATCAACGCGCTGTGCAGATCGATGAACATCGCGTGGCCGTCCTCGCCGCGCTCGATGCAGCGGCTACGCACGGCGGACACGTACTCGCGCGCGTCATCCAGTCGGCCGGTCCAGGCCAGCACCAGGGCGTTCACTGTGCTCGCGTCGAGGGGACCGGGGGCATCAACGTCGCAGTCCTCGAGCTCGAGCGCTCGGTCCAGCCTCTGCTCGTCGACACCCTGTCCGCAGACGAAGTTGACCATCGTCCACATCGCGCACGCCCGGCTGCTCAGGGCCGGCAGGTCGAGCTCGTCGGTGAGTTTCACCGCCTGACTCGCGTTGTGGAACGACCTGTCGTACTCGGCGGTGTTGAGTCTGGCGAAGGACAACAGGATCAAGGTCTCCGCGAGCAGGGCGAGGTCGCTATCGGCATCCTGCAGCGAATCCTGCAGCATTCCGGCGGCCTGTTCGAAACTGTTGTGATACAAGCAGATCTCGGCAAGCAGACCGACCGCGGTCGCTCGCACTGGACCGGGTGCCAGGACCGCAATCAGGGGCTCGAGAAGTGCGCGGGCGTGTCCGTAATTGCCGGCGTGGAAATGGTATCTGGACGAGTCGATCCGGCGAGGAGGGGTGTCGCCGCCCAGGTCGATGGCGAGATCGATCAGCTCGGCGGCCGCAGCCGACGCGCCTCGCGCTCGCGCGGATTCCGCTGCGGCGTCCAGCGCCTCCAGGGTTTTCGGGTCCTCGCTAGTCGTGCCAAGTGCCAGGTGCCGGGCTTTCACCTCGGGTAGAGCCTCGACTTCGGCCAGTGCCCGATGCATCTTGCGGCGGCGCGACGGACGGGCCTCGGTGTAGAGGCCTCGGGCAAGGAGGGGATGGGCGAACCGCACCCTGTTCCCCTCGATGCCGACAAGGCCTCTGCTCTCGGCGGTTTCGAGGAGTTCGACGGTTTCGATGGCGGTCAAACCCGTAGCTCCGGCTAGCAGGTCCACGGTCGGATCGGTGACGCACGCCGCCGCGAGCAGCACGTTACGGACCTCGTCGTCGATCTCGCCGATTCGGGAACGCACCACGTCCACCAGTGTGCGGGGCAGCTCGCGCACGGCGGATGGTCCGTGATCCTGCACCTCGCGCGCCAGCTCGAGGGCGAAGAAGGGATTGCCCTCGGAGAGCTCGGCGATGCGCACCATCAGGGGTCGCGGAGGCGTACTGCCCAACCGTCCCGCGACGACCGTGTAGAGCCCACTCAGGCTCAACGGGCCTAGAGGGATTCGACCGATGACATTCCTGGTGCCCACACGGAGCCAGGTCCTCGCGGAGGGGCACGTCGGTTCAAGGCGTTCGGTGACGAGCACCCCCACCCGTCCTTTGAGTCGGCGAGCCGCGAAGACGACTACCGCCCTACTGGATGCGTCGAGCCAATGGACATCGTCGATTGCCAACAGCACCGGCGCATCCGCGGCGAACATCTCGATAACGGCCAAGAAGGCGGCCGCTACGATCCGCTGATCGGTTTCGGGGCCGTCGTCGCCGCTGCGCAGCAACACTCGGTCAACTGCGGTCCGTTGCAACTCCGGTAGCCGCAACAGGTGGGACGACTCCACGTCGCTCAGCAGATCCGCTACCGCCGCGTAGCTCATCGCCGATTCGGCCTGGCCAGCCTGAGCCAAGAGGACCCGGTACCCGCGCTCCCGTGCCTGCTCAGTGGCGGCGTTCCACAGCGTCGTCTTGCCGATGCCGGCTTCGCCCTCGATCGTGAGGCCCGCCGGACCCAGGGAGGCTGACGTCAGAAAATCGGCTAGCGCGCCCAGTTCCCCTGCTCGGCATACCAATTCTTGAGACATGCGTCATTTTTGCATTGTGTACGGCCACTTGACAGCAAAACCCAAGCTCTCGGCTGATAGTGCGTGTGGATTCATCCGTACATGCCCTTCAGCTGCGCCGATGGTGCTTTTTTGGCAAACTCGTCAATAATGCTTAGCATCTGCTTCAGCAAACTGTTCTGACTACTGCGTGTGATGCCCGACCGGAGCCGTGACCCAGGGTCGGGCCGGTTAGGCGGTCTTCTCGTGTCCGATAGGTGTCATGTCGGCAACGGCGAACGTCCCCGACTAGGGGGCTGTGGCGATACCGGCGGCTCAAAACAGGCTTATCCGATGTATTCCGCCTGTTAGCTGGACCCAAGACGGGAACGGCCCCGACACTCGGAAAGTGCCGGGGCCCTTCGACTACTGAAACGTCAGGCGGCCGCGTTCTGCTTCAGGTAGGTGACGAGGCTGACGTCGATCGCCTCGTCGATGAAGTAGTACTGGCACCCCGTGAGGTACTTCATGTACCGCTCGTAGTTCTCGAGATCGGTGGCCGCGATCGCCTCGTCTTTTGCGGCTTCCAGCCGGCTCGCCCAGATGCCGAGGGTCTTGATGTAGTGGTTGCGCAGCGACATCGCCTCGGGCACCGTGAAGCCGGCCTTCTCGCCGTGCTCGATCATCATCTGCGTGGTCGGAACGCGACCGCCGGGGAAGATCTCGGTGATCATGAACTTCACGAAGCGAGCCAGTTCGAACGTCAGCTTCTTGCCGCGCTCGGCGAGATCGTACGGGTGGTAGCCGACGCTGCTCTGGATGGTCATCCGCCCGTCGTCCGGCAGGATCTCGAAGCAGGTCTTGAAGAAGTCGTCCCAGCGGTCCTTGCCGAAGTGCTCGAACGCCTCGATCGACACGATGCGGTCGACGGGGCTGTGGAACTGCTCCCAGCCCTCGAGTCGGACGTCGAACGTGCGCGGCGAGTCGATCTTGCTCAGCAGCTGATTGCAGTACGCCTGCTGGTTCTTGCTCAGCGTCAGGCCGATGACGTTGACGTCGTACTTCTCCATGGCGCGCTGGAGAGTCAGCCCCCAGCCGCAGCCGACCTCGAGCAGCGTCATACCGGGCTTGAGATCCAACCGATCCAGATGCTGATCCACGTTGGCGATCTGCGCCTCGGACAGCGTCACGTTCGGGCCCGTGAAGAACGCGCAGCTGTACTTGCGCGTCGGGTCCTGGAACACGCCGAAGAAGTCGTCGGACAGGTCGTAGTGGGCCTGGATGTCCTCGAAATGAGGAGTCATGTCCTTCGTGTCAGTGCTGTCAGCCATTTTTCTCCTGATTGGTGACCGCGCGTGGCTTACCCGCACGACGCGCGCAACTAGCCGTTCACCCTAGCGTTTCGCAGGTGCCGGGCCCTAATTCGGATGACGTGTCTTCGCCATCGTGAACTGGTTGACGTCGATGTAGCCCTTGCGGAACAGGTCGGCGCATCCGGTCAGGTACTTCATGTACCGGTCGTACACCTCGACGGATTGCAACCGAATCGCTTCGTCCCGACGCGCGGACAGCGCCGCCGCCCACAGATCGAGTGTGCGGGCGTAGTGCAGCTGCAGCGACTGGATCCGCGTCGTGGTGAAACCGGCGTCGGACGCGTGCTCCTCAACGGCCTCGATGGCGGGCAGCTGGCCACCGGGGAAGATCTCCTTGGCGACGAACATCGCGAACCGGCCCGCTTCCATGGTCAGCGGAATGCCGCGAGCCTCGACCTCGGCCAGCGTCAGCCTGGTGATGGTGTGCAGCAGCATCACGCCGTCGTCGGGCAGCACCCGGTGGGCCTTCGTGAAGAACTCGGACCAGCGATCGCTGCCGAAGTGCTCGAAGGCGCCGATCGACACGATCCGGTCGACGGGCTGATCGAACTGCTCCCACCCCTGCAGCAGCACCGTCGCGCTGCGCGGGCCGGTGTAGGCAGCGAACGACTTCTGGACGTGGCTGAACTGGTTGGCCGAGAGCGTCAGGCCGATGACGTTGACGTCGTACTGGTCCAGCGCGCGCAGCAGGGTCGAGCCCCAGCCGCACCCGATGTCCAACAGCGTCATACCGGGCTGCAGTCCGAGCTTGCCCAGTGAGAGGTCGATCTTCGCCTGTTGAGCTTGGCCCAGCGTGTAGTCGTCCTGCTCGAAGTACGCGCAGCTGTAGGTGCGGCTCGGATCGAGGAACAGTTCGAAGAACTCGTCGGACAGGTCGTAGTGGGCCTGCACGTCGTCGAAGTGCGGTTTGAGGTCGGGCATGGGGTTCGGAATACCCGCTTTGGTGTAGCTCACCGGTCCCAGATTAACTACTTCACCAGCGTGAACTGACACACGTCGATGTAGCCGTCCTTGAAGCCCTTCGCGCAGCCCGTGAGGTAGTGCATGTAGCGGTCGTAGACCTCTTCGGACTGGATCGCGATGGCCTCGTCCCTGCGGGCCTCGAGCGCAGCCGACCAGTGGTCCAGCGTCTTGGCGTAGTGCGCCTGCAACGACTGCGTCCGGGTGAGGGTGAACCCGGCCTTCGCCGCGTGCTCGCCCGCCAGTTCGGTGGTGGGCAGGTATCCGCCGGGGAAGATCTCGGTGAGGATGAACTTCACGAATCGGGCGATCGAGAACGTCAACGGGAGCCCGCGCTCGGTCATCTGCGGCAGCGTCAACGCGGTGATGGTGTGCAGCAACATCACGCCGTCGTCGGGCAGCGCCTTGTAGGCCATCGCGAAGAAGTCGTCCCAGCGGTCCCGGCCGAAGTGCTCGAATGCGCCGATCGAGACGATGCGGTCGACGGGCTGATCGAACTCCTCCCAGCCCTTCAGCAGAATCTGCTTGGACCGGGGGCTGTCGGATTCGGCGAACACCTGCTCGACGTGGGCCTTCTGGTTGTTGCTGAGCGTCAGGCCGATGACGTTGACGTCGTACTTCTCCAGCGCGCGAAGCATCGTGGAACCCCAGCCGCAGCCGATGTCCAGCAACGTCATACCCGGTTCGAGGCCCAGCTTGCCGAGCGCCAGGTCGACCTTCGCGAGCTGCGCCTGCTCCAGCGTGTAGTCGTCCTGCTCGAAGTACGCGCAGCTGTAGGTCTGGGAGGGATCGAGGAACAACCGGAAGAAGTCGTCGGACAGGTCGTAGTGTGCCTGCACGTCGTCGAAGTGCGGTTTGAGGACGTTCTTGCGGGCGGTTTTCGCCATGGTGGCGCCTCTCGTGCGATCAGGTGCTCGGCGGTTGTCGCCGGTGACGCCCCCGAGCCCTGATGGAATTCCCCCGGACGATACGCCCTGAGACTGGTAAAGCCGAACTCGTGAATCAGGTCACGGAACTTCGCTGAAGGTCGTCTTCAGCTCCCCGACGATGTCGTCCCAGAGGGGTTCGGGCAGGTCGTGGCCCATTCCGTCGAACAGGACGAACCGTGCCCTGCGGATCGCCTTGGCTACCGCGCGCCCGCCGGCCGGACGCATCAGCTTGTCGGCCTTGCCGTGGATGACGACCGTGGGTGCGGTGATCTGCTTGTCGTAGCCGAGCAGGCTGCCGCTGCCCATGATGGCGCTGAAGTGCCTGGCCACTCCGGCCGGGTAATAGGACCGGTCGTAACCCTCCACCGCGTCCGCCAACACCTTCTCCTCGGGTACCGGGTAGCCGGGGCTGCCGATGATCCTGGTGACCTTCACGGCGTTGGCGATGATCCCGTCGCGTGAGGTGTCCTTGGGCCGGGTGGTGACGGCGCGCAGCTGCCGAGGGCCGGGCGGCGGCAGCATCGGCTGGTTGTTGCTGGAGAAGATGACCGCGAGGGTCTTGGTCCGATGCTGATAGCGAGCCGCGAAGACCTGAGCGATCATGCCGCCCATCGAGCCGCCGACGATGTGCGCCTGCTCGATCTGCAAGTGGTCGAGCAGCGCGGCGGCGTCGTCGGCCATGTGCTCCAGCGTGTACACCGCGGGGCTCGGCCTGCCCAGATACGAGCGCACCATTCTGGGCAGCAGCGGCGCCCCGGTGTGCTTGCCCTCGACCTTGCTCGACAGGCCGACATCGCGGTTGTCGAACCGGATCACGCGCAGGCCCTGGTTAACCAGCCGCTCGCAGAACCCTTCGCGCCACAGCAGTAGCTGCGCCCCCAACCCCATGATCAACAGGACGGCGGGATCGTTCGGATCGCCGATGTCCTCGTAGTAAATATCCAGGTCACCCGCACGTGCGGTACCCGTCCGAACCTCCATCACAACCTCCAGCCCCCCGGTTAGCCACTCCGGCAAGGATAGTGGTGCCGTTCGATCGCGGTGATCGGGCGGGCGACGAACTCGGGTGCCCGTTCCGGCGAACATCTCGCCCGCGCGCATGTAGCGCTGTTTGTGCCGCCGCCGGGGTCCGTCGATTGGTCGGCCACGTTATTTTCCTCGCACGTCCGCGCGCTGATTCGCCCCTCGCGGTGCCGTTGCGAATCGTGCTGCCGGGTGTCATCATGAGTCCACTGACTGGGGGGACCGGCAAACTTATGGGGATAAGTGACCGGCATCGACTCGATGCCGCAGATTCGCCGAACTTGGCATCCGTCGACAGCCTCGCGCTTCTGGATCTCGTGACGGCGCGCGCTGCACTGGATCGCGCGCGGAGCAAGGCCAAGTGGATTCGCAAGAGCAAGGAGCTCCACCGCGCGACGCGGGCGGTGGAGGTCGCAGCGCTCGCGGCCCACAGTGCCGGCGTCGGCTGGAACGAGATCGGCGACGCGCTCGGCATCGAGCGCGCGATGACGCCACACGCTCCGTCGCGCGCAGACATCGAGCGCGCAGCCGAACACCGTCATCGCGGCGAACTGCCCGATTACGGCGCCGCGGTGGCCCTGTAGCGCGCCTGCTCAGATGTCGAGTTCGCCCTCGTGGGCCTTGTGCTCCTTGCCGATGTCCACCATGAAGTTGGCGAAGTAGCCGGTGAGCTGCGGGTCGCTCATCATCTGCCACCGCGGTGCCAGCAGCTTCATGTAGCGCTCGACGTAGAGGAACTGCTTGCCGATGAGCACCAGCTCGCGCGGCAGCTTCACGTCGTAGGCGTCGGCCAGCGCGGAGAGCTGCTTGCCGATCTCGGCGTACCCGAGGTCGCCCAGCGACTTGGTGGTGAGCGGGGTCGCGAACTTCTCCAGGTCCTTGGCGGCCTGCGCCTCGGGCTTCACGGTGCCGACGGCTCCCATCAGCACGACGATCTTGCCCGCGGCGGCGTGGTCCTTCTTGACCAGCAGCGCGTACACCAGCTCGCGCAGCAGCCAGCGGGTGCGCGGGTCGATGCGGCCCATGATGCCGAAGTCGAAGAACACGATCTTGCCGTCGTCGTCGACGTACAGGTTGCCCGCGTGCAGGTCGCCGTGGAACAGCCCGTGCTTCAGACCGCCCTCGAAGAGGCTGAAAAGCAGTGCCTTGACCAGGGTTTCGCCGTCGAACCCCTTCTTGCGAATGGCGGCGACGTCGTCGATGCGGGTGCCCTGGATGCGCTCCATGGTGAGCACGCGCGCGCTCGTCAGATCCCAGTAGACCTGCGCCACGCGGATGTCCTTACCCAGCGGTGACGCGTGCATGTGCGCGACCCAGGCGTCCATCGACTGCGCCTCGAGCCGGAAGTCGAGTTCCTCGGCGAGGTTGTCGGCGAAGTCGGCGACGACGTCCTGCGCTGACAGTCTGCGGCCCAACTTGACCAACTCGACCAGCTGCGCGCCGCGCTTGAGGATCTGCAGATCGGCGGCGACGCGGCGGCGGATGCCGGGTCGCTGGATCTTGACGACGACCTCCTCGCCGGTGTGCAGCGTCGCGTAGTGCACCTGCGCGATCGACGCCGAGGCGAACGGCTCGTACTCGAACGACTTGAACAGATTGGCCGGCTCGTCGCCGAGTTCCTCCTTGAACAGCTTGTGGATCTGCTCGGTGTTGGCGGGCGGCACCCGGTCGAGCAGGCTGCGGAACTCGCGGCTCAGGGGTTCGCCGAACGCGCCGGGGCTCGAGGCGATGATCTGGCCGAGCTTGACGTAGGTGGGGCCGAGGTCGGAGAACGCCTGCGGGACCTGCTTGACGACTTTCTCCTGGAGCGAGCCCTTGCCGAACAGGTTCGCGACGACCCGTGCGCCGGTACGGGTGACTTGCCACCCCGTCGCCCCGATGCGAGCGGCCTCGACGGGCAGAGGCACCCGGTCAATCCTGGCCACCTCGCGGTGTTTGGTCGTAGTCATAGAAGCAGTGTCTCAAAAGTGGCTGGAACGGCGAAAATTCGTGTGGAACAGGTCACAGTCGTCTTTCCGGCGGAAGTCGCGCGTCAGGCGAAGCTGTGCTCCACCTCGTCGCGCGTGCGTACCGGGTCGGTGCCCGGCACGTGTGTCGGCAGCGTGTGCGGCACCGTCGTGCCGCCCTTCACCCGAGCCTGGGCCTGCCGGAACTCGGGGATCGCGCCCGCGGCGGTGTGCAAGCCGTTGATGACCGACCAGACCGCGGTGCGGCGGGCCGTGCGCTCGACGATGTTCGGATCGCGGTGCTGGATGAGCTGCTTGGCCCATTTCGGCATGGTGTCGCGGATGGCCCAGTCGATCGCGGCCTGGGGCATCGGCAGGTTGGGTCCGGTCGCCATCGCCGCGCCGTGGGTGACCGCGAGCCGCGGCAGGTAGGACTGCAGGCACTCCAGCGTCTCGGCCTTGGTGGTCGGCAGGTCGGTGCCTCCAAGGGCGTGACCGACGCGGATGAACTCGCCGTAGTAGCGGTCGAGTTTCCTGCCGCGCAACGGATTCGGGTGGTACATCTCGTGTGCGGTGGCCAGTCCCCACACCACCGTGGCGTAGTTCCAGCGCAGCCAGTCCGGGTCGTCGGCGTCGTAGGTGGCGCCGTCGGGCCGGGTGCCCTTGATCGTGTGGTGCATGGCGCGCACCGTCTGCGCCAGCCGCTCCGCCGTCGCCGTCGAGCCGTACGCGGTGCCGATGAAGAACGCGATGGAGTGGCCCAGTCGGACGGCCGCGCCCGCCGGATCGATGTACGGCCGGGCGACCCCCGTCTTCTCGTCGCGCTGCACCAGTCGCGAGTGGTGCATGCCCATCCAGTAGATCGACGGGTCGAGGCGTTCGATGTACGCCGCGCACTGCAGCCCGAATACCAGGGCCTCCAGGTGCGAGTGCACGTGCCACACCGCGCTGCCCGGTCCGAACCAGCCGGGGTCACCCGCCGGCCCGGCGAACTCCATGCCGCGGAAGTAGTGCTTGCGGACGTTCTGATCGAAGCGGTCCTGCAGTGACCGTTCGACGATCTGGTGCGGCATCAACAACACTGCTCGACTCCCTGGAACTCTGGCAACACGTGTTGTCACCCTACCGCTCTGAGCACGAGCGTGACCAGATTCGGGACGACATTTCGTACGCTGTCTCAATGTCGAGTCCGACTCGATGGGCGGGGGTGCCCCTCAGCGATCGGCGTGCGGAACGCCGCGTGCTGCTGGTGGCCGCCGCCTTCGAACTGCTCGGGACCGACGGCGTCGCCGCCGTCACCGTCCGGGCGGTCTGCCGCGAGGCGAAGCTCAACTCGCGGTACTTCTACGAGTGCTTCGCGACCACCGACGATCTGCTCGGCGCCGTGTACGACCACGTCGTCGGTGAACTCGCCGACGTCGTCGTCGAGGCCAGCGAGGCCGCGGGTGAGCGGCGGGACAGGCGGACCAGGGCCGGCATCCGCGCCGTCCTGGCGTTCACGTCGGCCGATCCCCGACGGGGCCGGGTGCTGTTCACCGAAGCGCGTTCCCACCCGGTGCTCGCCGAGCGGCTGACGATGATCCAGCGTGCGCTGTACCGGGCGGCGATCGAGGAGGACGACCGCCGGTTCCCCGACGCCGACCCGCTGTCGAACATGGTCGGTGCCGCACTGTTCACCGGCGCGATGACGGAGCTCGTGGTGCAGTGGCTCGCCGGCGCGCTGGGGGACGACGTCGACGTCGTCACCGATTTCGCCCTCGAGCGAGTGCTGGCCTTCTAGCGGGCCCGGACGTTCTCGATCAGCGCCTCGATCACCGGTCGCCACACCGGCGCGGGAAGATCGTGCCCCATCCCGTCGACGACGACGAAGCGCGCACCTGGGATGAGGCGAGCGAGGTTGCGGCCGTTGCGAATTCGGATCATCGGGTCGTGCGAGCCGTGGATCACCACCGTCGGCGAGGTGATTCGGCGGGCGAACTTGACCAGGCTGCCGGTGCCCAGGATGGCGTCGAACTGCCGCAGGCCTCCCTGCGGATAGTCGCTGCGCGCGGTGAGCGCCTCGACCCGCTCGCGCAGCTGCTCGTCGGTGGGCAGGAAGTTCGGACCGTTGATGATCGCGATGTTGCGCGCCTCGTGGGCGACCTTGACCTCCGCGGGTGCGTCCTTCGCCGGCGGGTCGAACGCCAGCTTGATGACGCGCCACCGCGGCAGCGACGATAGCGACGTGCTGGGGCTCGTCATCAACAGGCCCAGCGACGCGGTTCTTTCCGGGTGGGACGCTGCGAGGATCTGCGAGATCATCCCGCCCATCGACGCGCCGACGACGTGTGCCTTCTCGATACCGAGGTGATCGAGCAGCCCGAGGGCGTCCTGCGCCATGTCGATCAGCGTGTACGGCACCGGACTGCTGCGGCCGACGAGGTAGCGCGCCACCCGCGCGTACACCGAACCCTCCGCTTTGCGGCCGGTCAGCTTCGTCGACAACCCGATGTCGCGGTGGTCGTATCGGATGACGCGAAAACCCTTGGCGACCAGAAGCTCACAGAAGCCGTCGGGCCACATCGGCAGCTGGGCGCCGACGCCCATGACCAAGAGGATGGGCGGCGCGTCGGGATCGCCGAGGTCCTCGTAGAAGAGCTCGACATCCCCGCACGCCGCCGTTCCGCTTCGGGTCTGCACTCGTACTTTCTACGCGAGCGACCTGCGTGTGGAAACCCGCGGTGGGCGCGGGTCTCGACACGCAGGCCGAGCGGACTACTGACCGACGGGTTGCTTACCCCACGGCGTGAGCCACGGCGTCGGCTCCCAGTCCTCCACGCCCGCGAGCAACTCGTACAGCGTTGCGCCGTCGATGCTCTCGCGGATGATGTCGCCCTGACCGGCGTGCCGGGCGAGTTCCTCGATCATGTGGAAGATCACCCAGCGCACCGACCACGCCGACACGTCCTTCGGAAACCACGGGGCGTCGCCCGGCACGGGCACGGCGGCGCCCAGGTCCGCGGTCTCGACGAGCCTCAGCGCCTCGGCATTGCTCTCGTCGAACTTGGCCAGCACGTCGGCCAGCGTCTGGTCGTCGCGCATGACGAACTCGTCGGCGTACTCGGCCTCGCGAACCTCCATCGGCCGGTCGTCGGCCGCGGGCGCCTCGGGTGCGGCTGCGACACGCGCCATCCAGCCGGCTTGGCAGTTCGTGACGTGCTTGATCAACCCGCCGATCGACAGGGCGCTGACGGTCGGCGTTGCTCTCGCCTGCTCGTCGGTGAGCCCGAACGCCAGCGCATGGAAGGCGTACTGCTGCTGACGCAGGTAGTCGCGTAGTCCGGCGCGCTCGTCGGCGATGGGCGGGGGCATGGCGGGCATGTCAGCTCTCCTTCTCGGTGTGGGTGTAAAGATCACGGAGTAAAGCGATTTCGGCTCCGTGGTGAATGACTTCACGATTGATGTGCAGGACGAGCGTCGTCATCGTCTCGTCAGCGTAGGGCCCCTCGGCCGGGCCGCACGGCGTGGCGAGATCGGCGTCGCCGAGCTTTCGGACGCCCGAGATCCAGCCCCGGTACGCGTCGTCGAGTTGCGTCAGTGCGGTGTCGGCGTCGGTGGCGTAGGCCCAGGACTCGTAGTCGGCGGGCGGCCCGCCGAAGTGAGAGTGGTTTCGCACCGCCAGAACGCCGACGATGACGTGCGCCAGCCGCCACGCGATGGTCGTGACGGGGGCGGGCTCGGGCTGCGGGTAGGCGAAGTCGATCGCTCCGTCGGGGTGGATGGTCCAGCAGTCCGGTACCGGCTGCCAGAAGTACTCGTCGTCGGTCAGGCCGTCGAGGCGGGGACGCAGCTGGTTCGTCCAGTGGAAATCGAGCTGTTCTGCCAGGTAACGGGTCAGTTCGTTGCTCACGGGGTTCAGCCTGCCAGGTGCTTAGGACAGTTTCTGTCCTATGAGTGCGGCAGACTCTGGTCATGTCGGAAACCACCAGCCGCGTGCTGCAACTGCTCGGGCTCCTGCAGTCCCGCCGGGTGTGGTCGGGCGAGGAACTGGCCGACCGGCTCGGCGTCACCGGCCGCAGCGTGCGCCGCGACGTCGACCGGCTGCGCGACCTCGGCTATCCGGTGCACGCCAGCAAGGGCCACGGCGGCGGGTATCAGCTCGGGGCGGGGGCCGCGCTGCCGCCGCTGCTGCTCGATCCCGAGGAGGCCGTCGCGATGGCGGTCTGTCTGCGCGTCGCGGCGGGCGGCAGCGTCGCCGGCGTCGGTGAATCGGCGTTGCGCGCGTTGTCCAAACTGGACCAGGTGATGCCGTCGCGGTTGCGCGCCCAGGTGTCGGCGGTGCACGAGGCGACGGTCACCCTGACGTCGGGGCAGCAGCAGGACCTCGTCGAACCGGATGTGCTGATGACGCTGGCGCGGGCGTCGCGCGACCACGAGCACGTCGCGTTGAGCTACACCGACATCCGCGGGAACGTGACGCAGCGGCGGCTGGAGGCCTATCAGTTGGTGACGACCGGGCGGCGCTGGTATCTACTGGCCTACGACCGCGACCGCGACGATTGGCGCAGCCTGCGGCTGGACCGGATGAGCGACGTGCGGGCGCTGGGTTCGACGTTCACACCGCGTGCGGCGCCGGACGCGGCCACCTACGTGCAGCGCGCCATCACGTCGTCGCCCTACCGCTACGTCGCGAGGGTGCGGTACTTCGCACCGAAGGACGTTGTAGCGCAGACGTTCTCCGCGTCGACCGTGCAGATCGAGCCCGACGGCGACGACGCCTGCATCGTCACGGCCGGAGCCGACAGCGCCGAGGTTATGGTCCCGTACCTCGCGCTGCCCGGCTGCGACTTCGAGGTGCTCTCCCCGCCGGAGGTCGTCGAGGCGGTGCGAGTGGTTGCGGAGCGGTTGGCGCGAGCGGCGGGCTGAGAACCAGACTTATGCGCGAACGTTGGTTACCGCCACGGTGAATTGCGATTCACCGTGGCGGTAACCAACGTTCGGCGGGGTGTATCGCGGGGCTAGGCGATCACCACATCGGCGACGATCGGGACGCCGGGCCGGTAGGCGAAGTGGACGTACGACGGCGCGTCGAGACGGATGAAGTCGGCGCGCTTACCGGCGGCGAGCACGCCGACGTCGTCTCGTCTGAGCGCCCTCGCGCCGCCGGCCGTCGCCGCCCACAGCGCCTCGGCGGGGGTGAAGCCCATGTCGCGCACGGCGACGGCGATGCAGAAGCCCATGCTCGTGGTGTACGAACTGCCGGGGTTGCAGTCGGTGGCCAACGCGACGGTGACTCCCGTATCCAGGAACCGGCGAGCATCGGGCCACGGTGCGCGCGTGGAGAATTCGGCACCGGGTAGCAGGGTGGCGACGGTGTCACCGGCGGCCAGAGCCTCGATGTCGGCGTCGGTGGCGTAGGTGCAGTGGTCGACCGAGGCGGCGTTCAGAGCCACGGCGAGCCGGATGCCGTCGCCGGGGCCGAGCTGGCCGGCGTGCAGCCGCGGCTGTAGGCCCACGTCGATGCCGGCCCGCAGGATGAACCTCGCCTCGTCGACGTCGAAGGCGCCGCGGTCGCAGAAGACGTCGATCCAGCGGGCGTGGTCGCGGCACGCCGCGAGCATGTCGCCCGCGACCAGCCGGACGTAGGCGTCGCGATCGTGGCGGAAATCGAGCGGGACGACGTGCGCGCCGAGGTAGGTCGTCTCGGGGGTGAGCGCGTTGGCGATCTGCAGGCTTCGCTGCTCGTCGACGGTGGTCAGGCCGTAGCCGCTCTTCGTCTCGAACGTGGTGACACCGCCGCGGCGCAGTTCGCCCGCCAGCCTGGCCAGGTTGGCGGTGAGTGCGTCGGCGGAGGCTTCGCGGGTGGCGGCGACCGTGGTGGCGATGCCGCCGCCGTCGTAGGGCTCACCCGCCATGCGCGCGGCGAACTCGGCGGACCGGTCCCCGGCGAAGACCAGGTGGGCGTGGCTGTCGACGAAGCCCGGCAACACGGCGGTGCCCCCGCACGTCACACGCCGATCAGCTTCGGGCGCTGCGGCTTTCGGGCCCACCCAGGCGATGCGGTCGCCGTCGACCAGCAGCGCTGCGTCGGTGATGACGCCGAGCGGACTGCCGTCACCCACGGTCGGATCGTTGGTGACGAGTTCGCCGATGTCGTCGTACAGCACGGTCACGTGGTGAGCTCCCCGATGACGTCGGCGAGTGCGCGCCCGACGTCGAAGTGGTGGCGGCGGTCGGTGACGACGGTACGCCCGTCGACGACGACGTCCGTGACATCGGCTGCCGAGGCGGCGAAGACCACGTTCTCCGCAGTGGGGCCGCCGCCCGCGGTGCGCACGGAGGCCAGGTCGACGGCGACCAGGTCGGCCCGCGCGCCGGGGGCGATCCGGCCCGCGTTCGCCCAGCCGAGCGCACGCTGACCGTCGACGGTCGCGGCGTCGAGCAGTCGGGTCGCGGAGACGACGCCGCGACGCCGGCTCGCGAGACGCTCGTCGAGTTCGACGGCCCTGGCCTCCTCCAGCAGGTCGATCATCGCGTGGCTGTCGCTGCCGAGACTGAACATGCCGTCGAGTAGCGCTGGGGCAGGTCCGATTCCGTCGCCGAGGTCGCGTTCGGTGGTGGGGCAGAAACACGTCCCGGTGGCGGTTGCGCGCATGTCGGCGACGTCCTGATCGGTCAGGTGCGTCGCGTGCACGGCTGTGGTGCGCGGCCCGAGAACGCCGTGCTCGCGCAGCAGCGCCGTCGGAGTGCAGCCGTACGCGGCCAGGCACTGCTCGACCTCGGCGACCTGCTCGCTGGAGTGGACGTGCAGCGGGGCGTCGCGCGCGCCGGCCCACGCCGCAACCCGCGACATCTCCACGGGCGGCACGGCCCGCACGGAATGCACTGCGGCCCCGACGATCACGTGACCCGGAACGGTCAGCGCGTCGACTCGCTGCGCCCAGCGCTCGGCGTCCCCGTCGCCGAATCGCAGCTGCGGACCCTCGAGGGGGCTTCCGGCCGGGGTGGCCGTCAGGTAGCAGGTGTCGAGCAGCGTGAGCCGGATTCCGGCGTCGGCCGCTGCCTCGACGAGCGCGTGCCCCATGGCGTTGGGGTCGTCGTACGACCCGCCGCCGGGGCCGTGGTGCAGGTAGTGGAACTCGCCGACCGCGGTGACGCCCGCCAGTGCCATCTCGGCGTAGGTGGCTCGCGCCAGGGCCAGGTACGAATCCGGCGTGAGCCGCTCGGCGACGCGGTACATGGTCTCCCGCCACGTCCAGAACGACCCGCCGCCGCGCTGGGTGTGCGACCGCAGCGCGCGGTGGAAGACGTGCGAGTGCGCGTTCGCCAGACCGGGGATCACCAAGCCGGACAACCTCGTACCGGTCTCGGGACGGCCCGGCTCCACGGCGTCGATCACCCCGTCGGTGGCGGTGACGAGCACACCGTCGGCGACGTGGCCGCCGACCCACGCGTGCTCGCACCACCAGGTGTCGCTCACCCGCTCACCCAGTCCGCCATCACGTCGGCGAGGGCTTCGGCGCCGCGCCTGCAGTCGGCGATCTCGGCGTACTCGTCGGGGGAGTGTGAGACGCCGGTCGGGTTGCGCACGAACAGCATTGCGGTCGGCACCTTCTCGGACAGCACGCCCGCGTCGTGGCCGGCCTGGGTCGGCAGCACCGGCAGTTCACCCAGCGTGCGCATGATCCGTGCGCGCGGTCCGTCGGGGAAGACGACGGCCGGGCTGACGGACTCGATGTCGATGGTCACTGCGATACGGTCGTCGGATGTGGTTGCGTCCCGCATGATCGCCTCCACCATCGCCGCCAGCGTGTCCTCGTCGGCGGCGCGCGCGTCGAGCCACGCATCCAGCTGAGAAGGGATGGCGTTGGCGCCGTTGGGCGTGACGGTCAACTTGCCGAACGTGGCCACCGCCTGATGCAGGGTGGCCCGATCACGCGCGGCGCGCACCGTGGACGCGAACGCCAGCATCGGGTCGCGCCGGTCGACGAGCCGGGTGGTGCCCGCGTGATTGCCCTCGCCGCAGAACCGGAACCGCCAGCGTCCGTGCGGCCAGATCGCCGACGCCACCGCGACCGGCTTGTCCACCAGATCCAGCGCGCGGCCCTGCTCGACGTGCAACTCGACGTAGACCCCGACGCGGTCGACGAGGCCGGGATCGACGCCGACGTGCTCGGGATCGCGGCCCGCCTTCCGCAGCGCGTCGGCCAGCGATGTGCCGTCGGCGTCCCGCAGATTCAGGGCGCGCTCGGGAGTGACTGCACCGGTGGACAACTGGGACCCGACGCACGCGACGCCGAACCGGCCACCCTCCTCGTCCGAGAAGGCGACGACCGCCACCGGAATCCGCGGACCGACCCCGCGCGCGACGAGCAGGTCGATGGCCGCGAACGCCGACACGATGCCCAGCGGCCCGTCGAATGCCCCGCCGCCGGGCACGGAGTCCAGATGCGAGCCGGTGACGAACGCACCTCTTGGATCGCCGACCCAGCCCCTCGGCATCCACCACGCCCAGACGTTGCCGTTGCGGTCCTCCTCGACCGTCATGCCGCGGCGATCGGCCTCGTCGGTGAACCACTCGCGCAGCGTCAGGTCGGCCGTGGACCAGGCGAACCGCCGATAGCCGCCCGCGGGGTCGCGCCCGACGTCGAGAATGGACTCCCAGAGTCTGTCGAACGTCATCGGTGGTCCTGCATCGGGATTCGCACACCGCGCTCGGCCGCGACCCGGGTGGCGTGCTCGTAGCCCGCGTCGACGTGCCTGATGACGCCCATGCCGGGGTCGTTCGTCAGCACCCGCTCCAGCTTCTGCGCCGCCAGCGCCGTCCCGTCGGCCACGCACACCTGGCCCGCGTGGATGGAGCGGCCCATGCCGACGCCGCCGCCGTGGTGGATGGACACCCAGGAGGCGCCCGACGCGGTGTTGACGAGCGCGTTGAGCAGCGGCCAGTCGGCGATCGCGTCGGAGCCGTCCAGCATGGCCTCGGTCTCGCGGTAGGGCGACGCGACCGAACCGGAGTCCAGGTGGTCGCGGCCGATCACGATCGGCGCGGACAGTTCACCGGAGGCGACCATCTCGTTGAACTTCAAACCAGCCCGGTGACGTTCGCCGTAACCGAGCCAGCAGATGCGGGCGGGCAGGCCCTCGAACTCGACGCGCTCACCCGCCATGGTGATCCAGCGCTTGAGGTGTTGATTGTCGGGGAAGAGTTCGAGGATCGCCCTGTCGGTCGCGGCGATGTCCTTCGGGTCACCGGACAGGGCGGCCCACCGGAACGGGCCGAGGCCCTCCTCGAACTGCGGGCGGATGTAGGCGGGGACGAAGCCGGGGAAGTCGAATGCCCGGTCGTAACCGGCTTTCCGGGCCTCGTCGCGGATCGAGTTGCCGTAGTCGAAGACCTCGGCGCCCTTATCGAGGAAGCCGACCATCGCGGCGACGTGCTTGGCCATCGACGCCTGTGCCTGCTCGGTGAAGTACGCCGGATCCTTCTCCGACAGCGCCTTCATGTCCTCCAGTGCGACGCCGAGAGGCAGGTACGACAGGGGATCGTGTGCCGACGTCTGATCGGTGACGATGTCGATCGGTGCGTTCCGGTCGAGCAGCGCGGGGAAGATCTCGGCGGCGTTGCCGACGACGCCGATCGACAACGGCCGCTTGGCATCCCGCGCCTCAACGGCCCTGGCCAGCGCGTCGTCCAGGTCGGTGGCCTTGACGTCGAGGTAGCGCTTCGCGATGCGGCGGTCGATGCGGCTCTCGTCGACGTCGACGCAGATCGCGACGCCCTCGTTCATGGTGACCGCGAGGGGTTGGGCGCCGCCCATGCCGCCGACGCCGCCGGTGAGCGTGATGGTGCCCGCGAGGGATCCGTTGCTGTGCTCATGCCGACCGGAGGCCGCGAACTTCTTCGCGATCGCGCCGAACGTCTCGTAGGTGCCCTGCAGGATGCCCTGGGTGCCGATGTAGATCCACGATCCCGCGGTCATCTGGCCGTACATCGTCAGCCCGGCGGCCTCGAGCTCGCGGAACTTCTCCCAGTTCGCCCATTCGCCAACGAGATTCGAGTTCGCGATGAGGACTCGCGGCGACCACTCGTGGGTGCGGAAGACGCCGACCGGCTTGCCGGACTGCACCAGCATGGTCTCGTCGTCGTCGAGCGTGCGCAGCGTCGCGACGATCGCGTCGAACGCCTCCCAGTTGCGCGCCGCTTTGCCGGTACCGCCGTAGACGACGAGTTCGTCGGGGTGCTCGGCGACCTCGGGATCGAGGTTGTTCATCAGCATCCGCAGAGCGGCTTCCTGCTGCCAGCCCTTGCAGGAGAGTTCGGTGCCGCGCGGTGCGCGAACTGTGCGTGCCTGTGACATGCGTTCAGCACACCCGACCGGGCGCCGTTGCTCCAGGGCCATTCGGCAGCTAGTGTCTCGTATCCGAGACGTCGTGAACTGCGGGTGCGAATCCGCGCTGACCGCGGGTTCGCACACGCAGGTCGCCGAGGGAGGTGCGCGTGTCCAGCACGTCGCCCGCCGTCGGTCGGGCCCTCGACGTGCTGCTCTACCTCGCGGGCAAATCCGGCCCGGTGTCCGGCGCCGCGGTGGCACGCGACCTGAAGATCCCGCGCTCGTCGACCTATCACCTGCTCGACGTGTTGATCGCGCGCGGCTTCGTCGTCCACTTCCCCGACGAGCGCACGTACGGGCTGGGTATGGCGGCCTTCGAGATCGGATCCGCGTACCTACGGCACGAGCCGCTGGAGATGCTGGCGCGACCGGTGCTGCGGCGCCTCGTCGCGCAGGTGGGCGAAACCGCGCACCTCGGCGTGCTGCACGGTGCCGAGAGCCTGTACCTGCTCAAGGAGCAGCCGACGGTGGCGCGCATCCCGGTCACCCTGGTCACCGACGTCGGCGTGCGACTGCCCGCTCACCTCACCGCCAACGGGCGATCGATCCTGGTGCACCTGTCGGCGGCCCAGGTGCGGGCGCTGTTCCCGTCGAGCCGCGGGTTCGTCGACCGCACGGGGCAGGGGCCGGCCACCCTACCCGAGCTGCGACGGGTGCTGGCCGAGGAGCGTCGGCAGCGGTGGTCGGAGGAGGTCGGCCTGGTCACCGCGGGTCTGCAGTCGGTGGCCGCGTGCGCGTTCGACCACTCGGGGCGGCCCGCCGCGGCGATCAGCGTGACGTGGCGGCAGGACCGCACCCGCGCGTCGCGCACCTCGCTGGTGCGTGCGGTGCGCGCGGCGGCACGCGAGCTGACCTCGGCGTTGTCCGGCCGCGAACCCGACGGCTGGTTCGACGACGGAGTCTGAGATCCGAGACGGTATGTGATTCGGACCCGTTCGCCGGATCCGGGTCAGGCTCTAGGTTTGCGGCATGACTGTCACCGTCGGCATCGGTCCCGTGAGCTTCGACGACGTCGTCGCGGTCGCCAGGACCGCCGGCCGCGTGCAGCTCGCCGACGACGCCGCCGCGGCGGTCGAGGCGAGCCGACGCCACATCGAGGCGCTGGCCGCCGATCCCACCCCCGTGTACGGGGTGTCGACGGGATTCGGGGCGCTTGCCACTCGGCACATTCCGCTGGAGATGCGTACGGCGTTGCAGCGCAGCCTCATTCGCTCCCACGCCGCGGGGTCGGGCGCCGAGGTGGAGGCCGAGGTCGTGCGCGCGATGATGCTGCTGCGCCTCTCGACGCTCGCCAGCGGGCGCACCGGCGTGCGCCGCGAGACGGCCGAGGCCTACGTGAACCTGCTGTCGGCGGGCCTGACCCCGGTGGTGTACGAGTACGGAAGTCTCGGCTGCAGTGGCGATCTCGCCCCGCTGGCACACGTGGCGCTCGCGATCATGGGTGAGGGCCAGGTGCGGGATCGAACCGGGGCGCTACACGACACGGCGTCCGCACTCGCCGCTCACGGGCTGCGGCCCGTGGTGTTCGCCGAGAAGGAGGGCCTGGCGCTCATCAACGGCACCGACGGCATGCTCGGGCAACTGGTGCTGGCGCTCAACGATCTGGACAACCTGTTCCGGGTGGCCGACGTCGCGGCGGCCATGAGCGTGGAGGGCCAGCTGGGCACCGACCGGGTGTTCGCCGACGACCTGCAGCGGCTGCGCCCGCATCCCGGCCAGGCCGCGTCGGCCGCGAACATCAGGGCGCTGCTCGCCGACTCCGACATCGTCGCGAGCCACCGAAGCCCGGACTGCGCCCGCGTGCAGGACGCGTACTCGCTGCGCTGCTCGCCGCAGGTGGCGGGCGCGGGCCGCGACACCGCCGCGCACGCCAGGACCGTTGCCGAGCGTGAATTGGCAAGCGTCATCGACAATCCCGTCGTCACACCCGACGGCCGCGTCGAGTCCAACGGCAACTTCCACGGCGCGCCGGTGGCCTACGTGCTCGACTTCCTGGCCATCGCCGTCGCCGACCTGGCGGGTATCAGCGAGCGGCGCACCGACCGTTTCCTCGACGTCGCCCGCAACCACGGGTTGAACGCGTTCCTCGCCGCCGACCCCGGCGTCGACAGCGGCCACATGATCGCCCAGTACACCCAGGCCGGCATCGTCTCCGAGCTCAAGCGGCTGGCGGTCCCGGCGAGTGCCGACTCGATCCCGTCGTCCGCCATGCAGGAGGACCACGTGTCGATGGGGTGGTCGGCCGCCCGCAAGCTCCGGCGCGCCGTCGACGGGCTGTCGCGGGTGCTGGCCATCGAGGTGCTCACCGCGGCGCGCGCCCTCGACATGCGCGCCCCGCTGACCCCGTCGCCCGCGACCGGTGCGGTGGTCGCCGCGGTGCGGTCGGTGGTCGAGGGGCCGGGTCCGGACCGGTATCTGGCCCCCGAGATCGCGGCCGTCGTCGAGCTGGTGCAGTCCGGCGCGGTGGTCGCAGCGGCCGAGAGTGTGGTCGGGCACCTCGCCTGATTCCCGCGTTCTCTCGGCGCGAACGTTGGTTACCGTCACGCCATTTTGAAAAACGCGTATCGGTAACCAACGTTCGCGGGGGACGGAAGTGGCTAGGGTGGCGGGATGCACGTCACCTCGGCGGAGTCGACGGAGCTGTTCACCGGTCCCGAGGATGCGCCGCTGCAGCTCGTTCGCGTGGCCTACCGACTGTGCGCCCGGCCGACGCCCGTCACGGTCGAGGGACCCGGCCTCGAGACCGTCGGCACGGTGACCGCGACGCCGCGCGGCCACACCGTGGAGGTGCCGGTCCGGGTGACCGACGGCAGCGTCGGCGAGCGCAGGGCCGCCCGCGTGACGGCGGGCCGCAGCAGCGTGGGCTTCGAGTTCACCGTCGCCGAACCCGGCTGGACGATGTACATGGTCAGCCACTTCCACTACGACCCGGTGTGGTGGAACACCCAGGCGGCGTACACCAGCGTGTGGACCGAGGACCCGCCGGGCCGCTGCAGGCAGACCAACGGCTTCGAACTGGTCAGCGCGCACCTGGAGACGGCGCGGCGCGAACCCGAGTACAAGTTCGTGCTCGCCGAGGTCGACTACCTCAAGCCGTACTGGGACACCCACCCCGAGGATCGCGCCGACCTGAAGCGGCTGATCGCCGAGGGCCGCGTCGAGGTCATGGGCGGCACCTACAACGAGCCGAACACGAACCTCACCCATCCTGAGACCGCGATCCGGAACTTCGTGCACGGCATCGGCTTTCAGCGCGACGTCATGGGTGCCTCACCCGCCACCGCCTGGCAGCTCGACGTGTTCGGCCACGATCCGCAGTTCCCCGGCATGGCGGCCGACGCCGGCCTGACGTCCAGTTCGTGGGCCCGCGGACCGCACCACCAGTGGGGTCCGATGGCCGACGGCGGCGACCCCGAGCGCATGCAGTTCGCCAGCGAGTTCGAGTGGATGGCGCCGTCGGGCCGCGGACTGCTGACCCACTACATGCCCGCCCACTACGCCGCGGGGTGGTGGATGGACTCGTCGGCGTCGCTCGAGGATGCCGAACGCCAGACGTACGAACTGTTCGCCGGGTTGAAGAAGGTCGCGCTCACCCGCAACGTGCTGCTGCCCGTCGGCACCGACTACACGCCACCCAACAAGTGGGTCACCGACATCCACCGTGATTGGGCGGCCCGCTACACCTGGCCGAAGTTCGTCTGCGCGCTGCCGAGCGAGTTCTTCGCCGCCGTGCGTGCCGAACTCGACGAGCGAGGCGCCACCCCGTCGCCGCAGACCCGCGACATGAACCCGATCTACACGGGCTGCCACGTCTCCTACATCGACACCAAGCAGGCCAATCGCGCCGCCGAATTCGCCGTGCTGGAGGCCGAGTGCTTCGCGGTGTTCGCCGGCCTGCTCGCAGGCGCGACGTACCCCGAAGCGGCGCTGGCCAAGGCGTGGGTGCAGCTGGCCTACGGCGCACACCACGACGCCATCACCGGGTCGGAGTCCGATCAGGTCTACCTCGATCTGCTGACCAGCTGGCGCGATGCCTGGCAGCTGGGGACCACCGCGCGCGACAACGCCCTGGCGCTGTTGTCGACGGCGGTCGACGCATCCGTCGTCGTCTGGAACCCGTTGGCGCACAGCCGCACCGACATCGTCACCGTTCACCTCGACGAGCCCTTCGCCGGCGTGCTGCTCGACGCCGACGACCGCGAGGTGCCGGTGTTCGTCGAGCACGACGGGCACACCGTCACGTGGCTGGCGCGTGAGGTGCCCTCGCTGGGTTGGCGCGCGTACCGGTTCGGCAAGGGCTCCGGCGTCGTCGTCGGTTGGGAATCGCTGGACGGCCACGAGATCGACAACGAGTACTACCGGCTGAGCGTCGACGCGGCCCGCGGCGGCGGCGTCGATTCCCTGATCCGCAACGGCCGCGAGCTCATCACCGCGGGCCGCGTCGGCAACGAACTCGCCGTTTACAAGGAGTACCCGGCGCATCCCAAGGCGGGCGAGGGGCCGTGGCATCTTCTGCCCAAGGGCCCCGTCACGTCGTCGACGAGTGCGGCCGCCACATCCGTTGCGGTGCAGCGCAGTCCGCTGGGCGATCGCATCGTCGTCACCGGCCGGATGCGGGGGTTGCTGAGCTACACCCAGACGATCACCCTGTGGCGGGGTGTCGACCGAGTCGACTGCCGCACCGTGGTCGACGAGTTCACCGGGGAGGATCGGCTGCTGCGGCTGCGCTGGCCGTGCGCGATACCGGGGGCGATGCCGGTCAGCGAGGTCGGCGACGCCGTGATCGGCCGCGGCTTCGGGCTCACCCACCGCCACGGCGTCACCGACAAGGCCGTCGACACCGCGAAACACCCCTACACACTGGATAATCCGGCGTTCGGCTGGTTCGGGCTGTCATCCACGGTGCGGGTACGACTTCCCGACGGCGGGATCAGGGCGATCTCCGTGGCCGAGGTCGTCTCGCCGGGACCGGACGCCGACCCGCTGGCCCGCGAGGTGATGGTCGCACTGGCCCGCGCCGGAGTGACCGCGACCTGCACCACCGCCGAGACCGCCCGGTACGGGGACCTCGCGGTCGATTCGAACCTCCCCGATGTCCGGATATCACTGGGCTCCTCGGCGGAGAACACCTTCACCGCCGGCGTGCTCGCCGGAGCGGAAAGCGACATGCGCGTGTGGGTTCCGGCCGATGCGCCGCTGGCCGACGTCTGGGTGCCCGGTGCCGACCTGCGCGGAATCCGGACCCTGCCCGTACTGGTGGTCGGCTCCGCCGACGGCCTCGACGCCGCGGTGCGAGCCCTGATCGACGACCTCGCCGACGCCGAGATCGAGGTCGTTCGCGTGGTCGGCACCGAGGACGGCCGGTTCGACGACCGCACCGTCGCGATGTTCAACCGCGGGGTGCCGAGTTTCGCGGTCGACTCCGACGGCACTCTGCACACGTCGCTCATGCGGTCGTGCACCGGATGGCCGTCCGGCACCTGGATCGACCCGCCGCGCCGGACCGCGCCCGACGGCTCCAACTTCCAGCTGCAGCACTGGTCGCACACGTTCGACTACGCGATCGCGGTCGGCGACGGTGATTGGCGGACCTCCGAAATGCCACCGCGCAGTGCGGAATTCGGTCAACCTCTACTGGGCGTCGTCAGCCACCACGATCCGGGATCAGGCGGCCTGCCGCCGTGGGGTTCGCTGCTGGAGATCGAGCCCGCGAAGGCCGTCGCCCTCGGCGCGCTCAAGGCCCTGGGCAACCCGACCCCACACGGCAGCACGGCGCACGTCGACCCGAAGGACGGCATCGTCCTGCGTCTGGTCGAGAGCCTCGGGCGCAGCGGCGTCGACGTGGAGATCCACTCCGGGCTGCGCAGCGTCGACACCGAGCGGCTCGACCTGCTGGAGCGACCGCTCGCCGAACCAGCCGGCGACCTGCACCTGCACGGCTACGAGATCGCCACCGTGCGTGCGCACCTCAACCTGCCGCGAGTGCTCGACGCCGACCACACCGAGCTCGCACCCGACGCCGAGCCCGCCCAACCGCTGTACGCGAGGTACTGGCTGCACAATCGGGGACCGGCGCCCCTCGGCGGGCTGCCCGCCGTGGCGCACCTGCACCCGCGGCAGCTCGGCGTGGATCCCGGTGCACCGGTTGAGCTTCAGCTCACCGCCGCCAGCGACGGTGACGTGCCGCTGCACGGCAAGGTGCGGCTCGTTGTGCCGCCGGAGTGGACCGTTGCACCCGACGACCTGCCGTTCATGCTGCCGCCGGGCGAGTACCTCGAGGCGAACCTCCACGTCACGATGCCCGAAGGGACCGCGGCCGGGCTGTACCCGATTCGCGCCGAACTGGCGCTGACAGGGACGGCGTTGCCCGGCTCCTGGCGCCAGACCGTGGAGGACGTGTGCGTCGTGTCCGTCGGGGCCACCGACGACGTCGTGCTCCGGCTGGTTGCCGAGCCGCAACCGGTGGAGGTCGCGGCCGGGGGCACCGCCACCGTCGGGGTGACCGTCGGCACCGACTGCCACGCCGACCTGTCGGTCGAGGCGCACCTCATCACCCCGTGGGGAACGTGGGAGTGGATGGGCCCCAACATCATCGGCGCCGACGTGCCTGCGCGCGGCACCGTCGACCTGCAGTTCGACGTGTCGCCGCCGCCGTGGGTGGAACCCGGGGTGTGGTGGGCGCTCATCCGGGTCGGCTGTGCGGGCGACCTGGTGTACTCGCCGGCGGTACAGGTGAGGGTGCGATGAGCGCTTGCCCGAAGAGCCGAGGGCCGCGATGAGCGGGCACACCGTCGCCACGGTGGCGGGCACCCCTATTCTCGTCGCCGAGGTCGACGAGCGAGAAGAGCGTCTGAGGGCGACGCGGTTGGCATCCGCGTTGCCGTCGCCCGGTACCAGCGAGGGCCGCCAGCTTCGGCGCTGGCTGACCCAGCTGCTGGTGACCGAGCACGTCGTCGCCGCCGAGGTGGCGGCGCGCGGTCTGTCAGCCGACAACGCGCCAACAGAGGAGGAACTGATGCCGGATACCGTCTCTCGCATGGAACTCGGCAGTGTGGCCGCGTCCGTGCTCGAGAGTCCGCGAGCGCGCGCGCTGTTCGCCGACGTGACGAGCGCCGTCGCCGTGTCGGATGCGGCTGTCGCGCAATATCATTCGCGCAATCCGCGACGCTTCGCACCCGCGCAGACCGTCGCGGGCGGCTGGCACAGACCGGCGGCGCCAACTCCGTTGGACGACGTCCGGGCCGCCGTCGCCGGGCACCTGCTGGCCGCCGCGCGCCGCCGCGAGTTCCGCCGCTGGCTCGACGCGCAGGTGAGCAGCGACGTCGAATTGGCGCCCGGTTACGAGCATCCCGGCGATCCCCGCCAGCCCGACAACACCCACCGCCACTGATGGCCACGCTCGCACTGGACATCGGCGGCACGAAGATCGCCGCGGGCGTCGTCAGCGACGACGGTGACCTGATGCACCGGGCTCAGGAGAAGACGCCCGACGAGCGCGAGGCGATCTGGGGCGTCGTCGAGAGACTGCTCACCGAGGCCAAGGGCACCGCCGGGGAGCTGACGGGGGTCGGGATCGGCTCCGCGGGTCCCATCGATCTCCACACCGGCACCGTCAGTCCGATCAACATCCACGCGTGGGACGACTTCCCGATCGTCGACCGGGTCGCGGAGTTGACCGGGCTGCCGGTGCGCCTCGGCGGCGACGGACTGTGCATGGCGTTGGGCGAGCAGTGGCGCGGCGCCGGGCAGGACGCCAGGTTCATGCTGGGGATGGTCGTCTCGACGGGTATCGGCGGCGGGCTGGTGCTCGACGGCGCCCCGTACGACGGCCGCACGGGTAACGCCGGCCACGTCGGGCACGTGGTGGTTGACGTCGACGGGGCCAAGTGCACGTGCGGCGGGCACGGGTGCGTCGAGACCGTGGCGTCCGGGCCGAGCATCGCCCGGTGGGCGCGCGACCACGGCTGGGACGCACCGCCCGAGTCCAACGCCAAGGAACTCGCCGACGCGGCCAAGACCGGCGACCCCACCGCGCTGCGCGCCTACTACCGCGGTGCGACCGCGATCGCCGCGGCCATCGCGTCGGTCGCCGCGGTGTGCGACCTCGATCTGGTGGTGATCGGCGGGGGAGTGGCTAAATCGAAGGGCCTGCTGTTCCTTCCCCTGCGCGAGACCCTGACCTGGTACGCCGGGCTGGATTTCATCCAGGAGTTGCGCGTCGAACCCGCGGTGCTGGGTGGCGACGCCGGCCTGATCGGCGCGGCGAAGCTGGCGACGCTCGCGGAATAACGATCTGGGCGCGCTAGTCCGACCTGAGGGCCGAACAGCGCGCCGACATCACGGGGAACGAGCGATTTGGGCTGATCGGCGGGGGTCGGGTACTCTTGGCGACGTTCCACCGAAGACCGTCGGTCACCGAGAAATCGGTTGAAGGTCCGGGCTAACCCCCGGCGGCCCACGCAGGAGGACGAGGTAACAGTATTTCTGTGCGCCCCGACCTGTCTGTGTCGGGGCGTTTTTGTATGTCAAGCCTTCTTCGCCGGTCGACGTGGATACGCGTACACCAATTACGAGGAGGCATGCATGGCCAAGGCTGATAAAGCCACTGCGGTCGCTGACATCGCCGAACAGTTCAAGGAGGCGACGGCCACCGTCGTCACCGAGTACCGCGGGCTCTCGGTGGCCAACCTGGCCGAACTCCGTCGCTCGCTCGGCGCATCCGCCACCTACACCGTCGCCAAGAACACCTTGGTGAAGCGGGCCGCGAGCGAGGCCGGTATCGAGGGCCTCGACGAACTGTTCGCCGGACCGACGGCGATCGCGTTCATCTCCGGAGAACCGGTCGACGCCGCCAAGGCGATCAAGACCTTCGCCAAGGAACACAAGGCGCTGGTCATCAAGGGCGGCTACATGGACGGCGCCGCGCTGTCCGTGGACGAGGTGAACCGGATCGCCGATCTGGAATCGCGCGAGGTGCTGCTGGCCAAGCTGGCCGGCGCGATGAAGGGCAACCTCGCCAAGGCCGCGGGGCTGTTCAACGCTCCCGCGTCTCAGGCGGCACGACTGTTCGCAGCACTGCAGGAGAAGAAGGCCACGGAGAGCCCGGCACCCGCCGCGGACTCCGAGGCATCCGCTGCCGAGGCACCCGCCGCGGCCGCAGCAGAAGACCAGGCACCGGCCGACGCGGCCGAGTAGCTCGACACCAACGACACCACATAAGTAAGTAAGGAAGGACCAATCATGGCCAAGCTCAGCACCGACGAACTGCTCGATGCCTTCAAGGAAATGACCCTGCTCGAACTCTCCGAGTTCGTGAAGCAGTTCGAAGAGGTCTTCGAGGTCACCGCGGCCGCTCCGGTCGCCGTCGCCGCCGCCGGTGGCGCAGCCGCCCCGGCCGAGGCCGCCGAGGAGCAGTCGGAGTTCGACGTCATCCTCGAGGGTGCCGGCGAGAAGAAGATCGGCGTCATCAAGGTCGTCCGCGAGATCGTCTCGGGCCTGGGCCTCAAGGAGGCCAAGGACCTCGTCGACAGCGCCCCCAAGCCGCTGCTCGAGAAGGTCAACAAGGAGGCCGCCGAGGCCGCGAAGGCCAAGCTCGAAGAGGCCGGCGCCAAGGTCACCGTCAAGTAGTTCCACCTCTGCTGGGGGTCGGGTCGCACTGCGACTCGGCCCCCGCAGTCGTTTCCGGGTGCGTTACTGCTGGCAAACACGCTGCGTAACCGGAATGTGAGATATGCCGCGCTGAATTGCCAAGCTGTGACCGACCATAAAGTGTTGCCGATATGCCGCGTAGGCTACAGTGACTCAAGCCACAGGCCGCTGACAGCGGCGGGGATGAACACTGGGCGGAAGGATCTCGCGTGGGCATCGGTATTCAGGTTGAGGGATTGACGAAGTCCTTCGGTTCCCAGCGAATCTGGGAGGACGTCACCTTCGACATTCCGGCCGGTGAGGTCAGCGTGTTGCTGGGCCCGTCCGGTACGGGTAAGTCGGTCTTCCTGAAGTCCCTGATCGGCCTGCTGCGCCCCGAGCGCGGCAAGATCATCGTCGACGGCACCAACATCATCGAGTGCTCGGCCAAGGAGCTCTACGAGATCCGCACGCTGTTCGGCGTGATGTTCCAGGACGGCGCGCTGTTCGGCTCGATGAGCATCTACGACAACACGGCGTTCCCGCTTCGTGAGCACACGAAGAAGAAGGAATCCGAGATCCGTCAGATCGTGATGGAGAAGCTCGACCTGGTCGGTCTGACCGGTGACGAGGGCAAGTTCCCCGGTGAGATCTCCGGCGGTATGCGCAAGCGCGCCGGGTTGGCCCGCTCGCTGGTGCTGGACCCGCAGATCATCCTCTGCGACGAGCCGGACTCCGGTCTGGACCCCGTCCGTACGGCCTATCTGTCGCAGCTGCTGATCGACATCAACGCCCAGATCGACTGCACGATCCTGATCGTGACGCACAACATCAACATCGCCCGCACCGTGCCCGACAACATGGGCATGCTGTTCCGCAAGCACCTGGTGATGTTCGGCCCGCGTGAGGTGCTGCTGACCTCCGATGAGCCGGTCGTCAAGCAGTTCCTGAACGGTCGTCGTCTCGGTCCGATCGGCATGTCGGAGGAGAAGGACGAGGGCACGATGGCCGAGGAGCAGGCCCTCGCCGACGCCGGTCACCACGACGGTGGTGTCGAGGAGATCGAGGGTGTGCCGCCGCAGATCCAGGCCACCCCCGGTATGCCGCACCGCCAAGCCGTCGACCGCCGTCAGGCTCGTGTTCGCGACATCATGCACACCCTGCCGCCCGCCGCGCAGGAAGCCATCCGCGACGACCTCGAGGGCACCCACAAGTACGCCAGCCACGAACCGGGTCACGCCGACACCGTGGTGTCGCGACACTCGGCAGGTGCCGAGGCGCAGACCGCCGTCATCGGCGGTGACGACTCGCCGACCGCCACCATCCCGGTGCAGGGCGGCGCCGGTCCGAGCCTGCAGAAGTAGCTGCGCTCCTCGACTATGGCCGGCGTAACCGAGTCGGCTGCGGTAACACGTGTGCGAGCGCTGCTCGCCGAGCCTGCGACACTCGTCGACGGGTACCTCGATGTGCTTGGTGCAGAACGGGTTCCGCAGAGTACCGCGCAGCGCGTGATGGGTTCCACGCTGCTGCCGAAGATTTACGAACGCCTGTGGCGGCCCGTGCTCTTCTTCGGCTTCACGATGCGCAACACCGCTGACGAGGACCGCCTGAAGCGGCGCCTGCTCGACATCAGCGCGGGGGAGGCCGTCCTCGACGTCGCCTGCGGGCCGGGGAACACCACGCGCTCACTCGTCGGCGATGTCGGCGCCGATGGCCTCGCGGTCGGCGTGGACAGCTCGGCGACGATGCTGGCGCAGGCCGTCGAGGAGACTCCCCGAGACGATCCGGTGGCGTACGTCCGGGCCGACGGCGCCGACCTGCCGTTCGCGGACGCGACGGTCGACGCGGTCAGCTGCTACGGCGCGCTCTACCTGATGGACGACCCGTTCGCGTCGCTGCACGAGATGATCCGCGTGCTCAAACCGGGCGGCCGCATCGCGGTGCTCACGACCTGCGCGCGCGGACCCGAACCCGTGCGACGGCTCAGCGTCGCCGCCTCGCAGCTGGCCCCGCTGCGCCTGTTCGACGTTCACGAGATCACGATGGCGCTGCGTGCGGCCGGCCTGGTCGACGTGCAACGCCGGGTCACCGCGGCATCGCAGACCGTCAGCGCTCGCAGGCCCGGCTGACGCCGGCGTCGACGCTGGTCGGATCCGCCCCATTCGCGACACTCGCATCAAACAGTGCGCTATCTCTTGACGAGAACCCGTGAAAGGGCCAATCTGTTGGTCAGCATGTGTGCACCGGTTAAAGACGTCAGCCAGCGTGTACTAGTTCACAGGTGCCGTGGTTGAGGAATGCGCGCGCGTCCGCTATCGTTGGACGTTGCGCTGGCTGCATCCTGCCCACCCTCACCCGCACTTGACACCGTAGTCCTAGCCTGAGTTCTGCTCAGTGACCTAGCTGCGTGCCGTGTGTCCGAGGTTCGGACTTGAGAACGCCAGCCGAACCGAAGCAGAAACAGCGACCACGCGGACCAGCACTTGTGCCCCCGATGCGGTTGCGTGAGGTGCCGGAAGGACCGCATCTTGGCAGGCTCAGGCCAGATCAAGTCAGTAGATTCCAACAACTCCGTTCCGGGAGCACCAAACAGAGTCTCCTTCGCCAAGCTCCGCGAACCGCTTGAGGTTCCGGGGCTTCTCGATGTGCAGACCGACTCGTTTGAGTGGCTGGTCGGCGCGGAGGGTTGGTTCCAGCGTGCCGTGGATCGCGGCGACGTGGATCCGAAGGGCGGCCTCCAGGAGGTCCTCGAGGAACTGTCGCCGATCGAGGATTTCGCGGGCACGCTGTCGCTCTCGTTCTCCGATCCGCGCTTCGACGAGGTGAAGGCGCCCGTCGACGAGTGCAAAGACAAGGACATGACGTACGCGGCCCCGCTGTTCGTCACGGCCGAGTTCATCAACAACACCACCGGCGAGATCAAGAGCCAGACGGTCTTCATGGGCGACTTCCCGATGATGACCGAGAAGGGCACCTTCATCATCAACGGAACCGAGCGCGTCGTCGTGTCGCAGCTCGTCCGCTCGCCCGGTGTGTACTTCGACGAGACCATCGACAAGTCCACCGAGAAGACGCTGCACAGCGTCAAGGTGATCCCCGGCCGCGGTGCGTGGCTGGAGTTCGACGTCGACAAGCGCGACACCGTCGGCGTCCGCATCGACCGCAAGCGTCGTCAGCCCGTCACGGTGCTGCTGAAGGCGCTCGGCTGGACCAACGAGCAGATCGTCGAGCGGTTCGGCTTCAGCGAGATCATGATGGGCACGCTGGAGAAGGACAACACCGCGGGCACCGACGAGGCGCTGCTCGACATCTACCGCAAGCTGCGTCCGGGCGAGCCCCCGACCAAGGAATCCGCGCAGACCCTGCTGGAGAACCTGTTCTTCAAGGAGAAGCGCTACGACCTGGCTCGCGTGGGCCGCTACAAGGTCAACAAGAAGCTGGGCCTGAACGTCGGCCAGCCGATCACCAGCTCGACGTTGGCCGAAGAGGACATCGTCGCCACCATCGAGTACCTGGTGCGCCTGCACGACGGCGACAAGACGATGACCGCCCCCGGCGGCTCCGAGGTTCCCGTCGAGGTCGACGACATCGACCACTTCGGCAACCGTCGTCTGCGGACCGTCGGCGAACTGATCCAGAATCAGATCCGCGTCGGCCTCTCCCGCATGGAGCGCGTCGTGCGTGAGCGCATGACGACCCAGGACGTCGAGGCGATCACCCCGCAGACCCTGATCAACATCCGTCCCGTCGTGGCGGCGATCAAGGAGTTCTTCGGAACGTCGCAGCTGTCGCAGTTCATGGACCAGAACAACCCGCTGTCGGGTCTGACCCACAAGCGCCGCCTGTCGGCGCTGGGCCCCGGCGGTCTGTCCCGTGAGCGTGCCGGCCTCGAGGTCCGCGACGTCCACCCGTCGCACTACGGCCGCATGTGCCCGATCGAGACACCGGAAGGCCCGAACATCGGCCTCATCGGCTCGCTGTCGGTGTACGCGCGGGTCAACCCGTTTGGCTTCATCGAGACGCCGTACCGCAAGGTCGACGCCGGCAAGGTCACCGACGAGATCGTCTACCTGACGGCCGACGAGGAGGACCGCCACGTCGTGGCGCAGGCCAACTCGCCGACCGACGCCGACGGCAGGTTCACCGAGCCGCGCGTCCTGGTTCGCCGCAAGGGCGACAAGGGCGACGAGGTCGAGTACGTGTCGTCCGAAGAGGTCGACTTCATGGACGTGTCGCCGCGCCAGATGGTGTCGGTCGCGACGGCCATGATCCCGTTCCTCGAGCACGACGACGCCAACCGCGCGCTGATGGGCGCCAACATGCAGCGCCAGGCGGTTCCGCTGGTGCGCAGCGAGGCCCCGCTGGTCGGCACCGGCATGGAACTGCGTGCCGCCATCGACGCCGGTGACGTCATCGTCAGCGACAAGACGGGTGTGGTCGAGGAGGTCTCCGCCGACTACATCACCGTCATGGCCGACGACGGCAGCAGGCACACCTACCGGATGCGCAAGTTCGCCCGCTCCAACCACGGCACGTGCGCCAACCAGCGTCCGATCGTGGACGCCGGGCAGCGCGTCGAGTCGGGCCAGGTGCTCGCCGACGGTCCGTGCACCGAGAACGGTGAGATGGCACTGGGCAAGAACCTGCTCGTCGCCGTCATGCCGTGGGAGGGCCACAACTACGAGGACGCGATCATCCTCTCGCAGCGCCTGGTTGAGGAGGACGTCCTGACGTCCATCCACATCGAGGAGCACGAGATCGACGCCCGCGACACGAAGCTGGGCGCCGAGGAGATCACGCGGGACATCCCGAACGTCTCCGATGAGGTGCTGGCCGATCTCGACGAGCGCGGCATCATCCGCATCGGCGCCGAGGTCCGCGACGGCGACATCCTGGTCGGCAAGGTCACGCCGAAGGGCGAGACGGAGCTGACCCCGGAGGAGCGCCTGCTGCGCGCCATCTTCGGTGAGAAGGCCCGCGAAGTCCGCGACACCTCGCTGAAGGTGCCGCACGGCGAGTCCGGCAAGGTCATCGGCATCCGCGTGTTCTCGCGCGAAGACGACGACGAGCTGCCCGCAGGCGTCAACGAACTGGTCCGCGTCTACGTGGCCCAGAAGCGCAAGATCTCCGACGGCGACAAGCTCGCCGGACGCCACGGCAACAAGGGCGTCATCGGCAAGATCCTGCCCGTCGAGGACATGCCGTTCATGCCGGACGGCACGCCGGTCGACATCATCCTGAACACGCACGGTGTGCCGCGACGGATGAACATCGGTCAGATTCTCGAGACGCACCTCGGCTGGGTCGCCAAGGCCGGCTGGAACATCGACGTGGCCGGAGGCACGCCCGACTGGGCCGCCAACCTGCCCGAGGAGCTGCTGTCGGCACCGGCCGACAGCATCGTCTCGACGCCGGTGTTCGACGGTGCCCGCGAGAACGAGCTGGCCGGTCTGCTCGGGTCCACGCTGCCGAACCGCGACGGCGAGGTCATGGTCAACGCCGACGGCAAGTCGGAGTTGTTCGACGGCCGCAGTGGTGAACCGTTCCCGTACCCGGTGACGGTCGGCTACATGTACATCCTGAAGCTGCACCACCTGGTCGACGACAAGATCCACGCGCGTTCGACCGGCCCGTACTCGATGATCACGCAGCAGCCGCTGGGTGGTAAGGCGCAGTTCGGTGGTCAGCGATTCGGTGAGATGGAGTGCTGGGCCATGCAGGCCTACGGCGCGGCGTACACGCTGCAGGAGCTCTTGACGATCAAGTCCGACGACACCGTCGGCCGCGTCAAGGTCTACGAGGCGATCGTCAAGGGCGAGAACATCCCCGAGCCGGGCATTCCCGAGTCGTTCAAGGTGCTTCTCAAGGAGCTGCAGTCGCTGTGCCTCAACGTCGAGGTGCTGTCCAGCGAGGGCACTGCGATCGAAATGCGCGACACGGACGACGAGGACCTGGAGCGTGCTGCTGCGAACCTGGGAATCAACCTGTCCCGCAACGAATCTCCGTCGGTCGAGGATCTTGCTTAAGACCTCCGTCCAGCCATTAGTAGTCATTAGATTCGAAAACCCGCAAGGGGAAAGGGAGTTACGTGCTCGACGTCAACTTCTTCGATGAACTCCGCATCGGTCTCGCGACCGCGGACGACATCCGCAACTGGTCCTTCGGTGAGGTCAAGAAGCCGGAGACCATCAACTACCGAACGCTGAAGCCCGAGAAGGACGGCCTGTTCTGCGAGAAGATCTTCGGACCTACTCGCGACTGGGAGTGCTACTGCGGTAAGTACAAGCGCGTCCGCTTCAAGGGCATCGTCTGCGAGCGCTGCGGCGTCGAGGTCACTCGCGCCAAGGTGCGTCGTGAGCGCATGGGCCACATCGAGCTCGCCGCTCCGGTCACGCACATCTGGTACTTCAAGGGTGTGCCCAGCCGCCTCGGCTACCTGCTCGACCTGGCGCCGAAGGATCTCGAGAAGATCATCTACTTCGCGGCCTACGTCATCACCGCCGTGGACAACGACATGCGCCACAACGAGCTGTCGACGCTCGAGGCCGAGATGGTCGTCGAGCGCAAGGCCGTCGAGGATCAGCGTGACCTCGACCTCGCCGAGCGCAGCCAGAAGCTCGAGAACGACCTGGCCGAGCTCGAGAAGGAGGGCGCCAAGTCCGACGTCCGCCGCAAGGTGCGCGACGGTGGCGAGCGCGAGATGCGTCAGCTCCGTGACCGCGCGCAGCGCGAGCTCGACCGGCTCGACGAGATCTGGACGACGTTCACCAAGCTGGCTCCCAAGCAGCTGATCGTCGACGAGCTGCTCTACCGCGAGCTGCAGGATCGCTACGGCGAGTACTTCGAGGGCGCCATGGGTGCCGAGTCGATCAAGAAGCTCATCGAGACCTTCGACATCGACGCCGAGGCCGAGTCGCTGCGCGACACCATCAAGAACGGCAAGGGCCAGAAGAAGCTTCGCGCCCTCAAGCGTCTGAAGGTCGTCGCGGCGTTCCAGATGAACCGCAACTCGCCCATGGGCATGGTGCTCGACGCCGTTCCGGTGATCCCGCCGGAGCTGCGCCCGATGGTCCAGCTGGACGGTGGCCGCTTCGCGACCTCCGACCTCAACGACCTGTACCGCCGCGTCATCAACCGCAACAACCGGCTCAAGCGACTGATCGACCTCGGCGCGCCCGAGATCATCGTCAACAACGAGAAGCGCATGCTTCAGGAGTCGGTCGACGCACTGTTCGACAACGGCCGCCGCGGCCGTCCGGTCACCGGACCGGGCAACCGTCCGCTCAAGTCGCTGTCCGATCTGCTGAAGGGCAAGCAGGGCCGGTTCCGTCAGAACCTGCTCGGCAAGCGCGTCGACTACTCGGGCCGTTCGGTCATCGTGGTCGGCCCGCAGCTCAAGCTGCACCAGTGCGGCCTGCCGAAGCTGATGGCTCTCGAGCTGTTCAAGCCGTTCGTGATGAAGCGACTGGTCGACCTGAACCACGCGCAGAACATCAAGAGCGCCAAGCGCATGGTGGAGCGTCAGCGTCCCCAGGTGTGGGATGTCCTCGAAGAGGTCATCGCCGAGCACCCGGTGCTGCTGAACCGCGCACCCACGCTGCACCGCCTCGGCATTCAGGCCTTCGAGCCGCAGCTGGTGGAGGGCAAGGCCATCCAGCTGCACCCGCTGGTGTGTGAGGCGTTCAACGCCGACTTCGACGGTGACCAGATGGCCGTGCACCTTCCGCTGTCCGCGGAGGCGCAGGCCGAGGCACGCATCCTGATGCTGTCGTCGAACAACATCCTGTCTCCCGCGTCGGGCCGCCCGCTGGCCATGCCGCGTCTGGACATGGTGACCGGGCTGTACTTCCTGACCACCGAGATCCCCGGTGACACCGGCGAGTACACCCCGGCGGCGACGGACACCCCGGAGACCGGCGTGTACAGCTCGCCCGCCGAGGCGCTGATGGCCTACGACCTGAAGACGCTGTCGGTGCGGGCTCGCATCAAGGTTCGGTTGACGCACCTGCGTCCGCCCGCCGAGGTCGAGGCCGAGTTGTTCGAGAACGGGTGGAAGCAGGGCGACGCCTGGACCGCCGAGACGACGCTGGGTCGCGTGCTCTTCAACGAGCTGCTGCCGAAGGGCTACCCCTTCATCAACAAGCAGATGCACAAGAAGGTGCAGGCGTCGATCATCAACGATCTCGCCGAGCGCTACCCGATGATCGTGGTCGCTCAGACCGTCGACAAGCTCAAGGACGCCGGCTTCTACTGGGCCACGCGTTCGGGTGTCACGGTCTCGATGGCCGACGTGCTGGTGCCGCCGAACAAGGCGGAGATCCTCGACGGTTACGAGGAGAAGGCCGACGTCATCGAGAAGAAGTACCAGCGTGGTGGTCTGACCCGCGAGGAGCGGACCGACGCCCTGGTGACCATCTGGAAGGACGCCACCGAAGAGGTGGGTAACGCCCTGCGCGACCACTACCCGTCGGACAACCCGATCATCACGCTGATCGACTCGGGCGCGACCGGTACGTTCAACCAGACGCGAACCCTGGCCGGCATGAAGGGCCTGGTGACGAACCCGAAGGGTGAGTTCATCCCGCGGCCCATCAAGTCGTCGTTCCGCGAGGGCCTGACGGTGTTGGAGTACTTCATCAACACCCACGGTGCTCGTAAGGGCTTGGCGGACACGGCACTTCGCACCGCCGACTCGGGTTACCTGACCCGTCGTCTGGTGGACGTGAGCCAGGACGTCATCGTCCGCGAGCACGACTGCGAGACCGAGCGCGGTGTCATCGTGCCGATCGCGGAACGGGCGGCCGACGGCACGCTGATCCGCGATGCGCACGTCGAGACCAGTGCGTTCGCGCGCACGCTCGCCAGCGATGCGGTCGACGCCGACGGCAACGTCGTCGTCGAGCGCGGCCACGACATCGGTGATCCGGCCATCGACGCCCTGTTGGCGGCCGGCATCAGCGAGGTCAAGGTCCGCTCGGTGCTGACCTGCACGACGGGCACCGGCGTGTGCGCCATGTGCTACGGCCGCTCGATGGCGACGGGCAAGCTCGTCGACATCGGCGAGGCCGTCGGCATCGTCGCCGCGCAGTCCATCGGCGAGCCCGGCACGCAGCTGACCATGCGTACGTTCAAGCAGGAAGGTGGAGTCGGCGAGGACATCACCGGTGGTCTGCCCCGCGTGCAGGAGCTGTTCGAGGCCCGCGTGCCCCGCAACACCGCTCCGATCGCGGACGTCACCGGACGTGTGCAGCTGGACGACTCGAACGACCGCTTCTACAAGATCACCATCGTCCCCGACGACGGTGGCGAGGAAGTCGTCTACGACAAGCTGTCGAAGCGCCAGCGCCGCAAGGTGTTCAAGCACGACGACGGCTCCGAGCGTCTGCTCTCCGACGGTGACCACGTCATCGTGGGCCAGCAGCTCATGGAGGGCTCGGCGAACCCGCACGAGGTGCTCCGCGTCCAGGGTCCCCGCGAGGTGCAGATCCACCTCGTCAAGGAGGTCCAGGAGGTGTACCGCGCTCAGGGTGTGTCGATTCACGACAAGCACATCGAGGTGATCGTGCGGCAGATGCTGCGCCGCGTGACCATCATCGACTCGGGTTCGACGGAGTTCCTGCCCGGTGCGCTCACCGAGCGTGCTGAGTTCGAGACCGAGAACCGTCGCGTCGTGGCCGAGGGTGGCGAGCCCGCGGCCGGTCGTCCGGTGCTCATGGGCATCACGAAGGCCTCGCTGGCCACGGATTCGTGGCTGTCGGCGGCGTCGTTCCAGGAGACCACTCGCGTGCTCACCGATGCGGCGATCAACTGCCGCAGCGACAAGCTGCAGGGTCTGAAGGAGAACGTCATCATCGGCAAGCTGATCCCGGCCGGTACGGGTATCAACCGCTACCGGAACATCCAGGTGCAGCCGACCGAAGAGGCGCGTGCTGCGGCGTACACGATCCCGTCCTACGAGGATCAGTACTACAGCCCGGACTTCGGCCAGGCCTCCGGTGCTGCTGTGCCGCTGGACGATTACGGATTCAGCGACTACCGCTAGTTGCGCGAGCAGTCCGGAGGCGGACCCGCAAGCGGGCCCGCCTCCGGCTCCACCAAAATCCCCTCAATCCCCGCGATTGAGGGGATTTTGTGTCTGTTGGGCTGTGCACAGTGCGGCCTCCATCCACAGATCGGAGGTCCGCACTGGCATGTGATGGCCGACCGCGGCAGCCTCGGCGTCATGTACATCCACGATTTCATCGACGCGGCGGGCGGACTGGCGACGACGGAACAGCTCCTGACGTTCATGTCGCGCAAGTCGCTCCAAACCCACGTCCGGAAGCGCGAGATCGTACGGGTCTGCCACGGCGTCTACGCGGCGTCAGCACCGGACGTAGCCGGGCGACTCGCGGCGTTGGATCTGATGGTCGGCGAGTCGCTGGTCGCCTGCTTGGGGACCGCGGCGGAGCTGCATGGGTTCGACACCGAGGATGATGGTCGCCTCCACATACTGGCCCCCGGCGTTCGAGTTCGGCCGACGAAAGGTGTGATGGTCCATCAGCGGGTCGGCGCACTCATCGAACGGGTGGACGGCCGGCTGTGCACGGCGCCGGACTGGACTGCCGTCGAGGTAGCGCGCACCTTAACGCGCCCAAGGGCGTTGGCAACGTTGGATGCGGCGTTGCACGTCGGGGCATGCACCGTCGGCGATATGCGTGTCGTCGTGAAAGAGCACGCTGGGCGGCGGGGAATCGTGCGGGTCCGCGAATTGCTCGAGTACGCCGACGGTCGGGCCGAGTCGCCGATGGAGAGCGAAGCACGGCTCGTCTTCATCGACCACGGCCTGCCCGAAGCGGAACTCCAGTATTGGATCGTCGATCGCTACGGCGCGCGATGGCGTGTCGATTTCGCGTGGCCTGATGCGAAGGTGGTCGCCGAGTACGACAGCGAGGATTGGCATGCGAATCCGAAGATTTGGAGACGCGACCGCATCAAGATCGGGCGACTCGAGGAACGGGGCTGGACGACGGTGCCGATGGTGGTCGACGACGTGCGAGTTCACCCTGAACGCCTGGCCAGTCGTATCGAGCGGTTGCTCTCTGGCCCCGTGAGCAGACGTGAAATCCCCTGAACCGACCGGAATGAGGGGATTTCACGTCTGTTCGCGGAGATAAAATGGGCCGCGTGCTCATTGGTTCGCATGTAGACAACACCGACCCGCTCGCGGCGGCCGGCACCGACGGGGCCGACGTGGTGCAGTTCTTCCTCGGAGACCCGCAGAGCTGGAAGAAGCCCAAACCCCGCGAGGACGCCGACGTGCTGCGGGCCTCGGCGACGCCGCTTTACGTGCACGCGCCGTATCTGATCAACGTCGCGTCGGCGAACAACCGGGTGCGTATCCCGTCGCGAAAGATCCTGCAGGACACGTGCGATGCGGCCGCCGAGATCGGCGCCACCGCGGTGATCGTGCACGGCGGTCACGCCGACGACAAGGACCTCGAGGCCGGCTTCGAGCGGTGGGTGAAGGCGCTCGACAGCCTCACCACCGACGTGCCGGTGTACCTGGAGAACACCGCCGGCGGGGACCACGCGATGGCCCGCCACTTCGACACCATCGCCCGGTTGTGGGATCACATCGGCGACAAGGGCATCGGCTTCTGCCTGGACACCTGCCACGCCTGGGCCGCCGGCGAAGCGCTGATCGACGCCGTCGAGCGGATCAAGGCGATCACGGGTCGCATCGACCTGGTCCACTGCAACGACTCGCGGGACGCCGCCGGATCGGGCGCCGACCGGCACGCGAACTTCGGCACCGGGCAGATCGACCCGCAGCTGCTCGTCGCGGTCGTGACCGCAGCCGACGCTCCCGTCATCTGCGAGACCGCCGAGGAGGGACGCAAGGACGACATCGCGTTCCTGCGCGACAACCTCTAGAGCCCGTACTTCGCCGCCTCGATCGCGTCGTTCTCCACGATCACCTGCTCAACCGTCGTCAAGGAGGGCTTCGCGGTCCAGTCGGTGTAGAAGAGCCCGAACGACGCCTCCACCGGGTCGGCGCCGGTGTTGTCGACCAGTGAGTGGATGAACGACGGCCCCGCGAACGGCAGGTCGCGCCAGGTGCGCAGGAAGTCGCCGAGATACGCCGCCTGATTGGCCTCCGACACCACCGAGGCCGGCTGACCGTACTCCGTGTTCCAGAGCTTCTTGTTGCCATCGCCGTTGGCGACCATGAGGTTGTAGATCCGCTTGGCCTGATTCAGCGGCGAGTCGTAGTACGGGGTGCCCTGGGAGAAGGGGTTGTTGTACAGATACGGGTGGAACGAGAGCGCGTCGAAGTAGCCGGCTGCGCCTGCGGCGTACATCTCGCTGATGAACCGCACCGGGTTCACCGTGAGAATGCCGAAGTCGATGACGGCACCGACCGCTGCTGCCACCACCACCGCGTTCGGGTCGGCGGTCTTGATGGCCGTGTACGCCGCCTTCAGCAGTTCGGTGTACTGCGCCGCGTTGGGCGAGGGCTGCCAGAACTGAATTCCGTTCGGCTCGTTCCACACCTCGTAGCTGGCCACCTTGCCCTTGTAGCGGGTCGCGACGATCCTCGCAAAGTTTGCGAATTGTGCGTTGTCCTTGGGCATTCCGGCCAACGGCAGGGTATCGGGCACCGCCGCCCACAGTGGCGTCGAATTGAGCACGCCGAGCACCTTGATGTTGCGCGCGGCTGCGGTGTTCACCACCCGATCGATGGCGCTCCAGTCGTACCAGCCGGGTAGGGGTTCGACGGCGGCCCACGGAATCATGATGCGGACGGTGTCGATCCCCGTGCCCTGTAGTGCATCGAATGCGGTGTTGAGTTGTGCCTGGCTGTAGAACAGCAGATCCGGCGCGTGCACCGCGACGCTGGTCGCGCGTTGATCCACCTGGTTGGCCGTCGGCGGCACGACGGTCACCGTGACGGTGGTGGTCGTCAGTCCGCCTCGGCCGTCGGTGATGGAGACCGTGAACGTGTCGACGTCGACTCCGGGGGTGACGAGAGCGGTGTACCGGGCGTCGACGTTCGGGGTGTAACTGAACGCGCCGGTGGCGGCGTTGAACTTCAGGACGCCCTTGGTCGGTCCGCCGGTGACCGTGTAGGTCAGGGGATCGCCGTTGGGATCGAACGCCGTGACGGTTCCCGTCACGGTGCCGATGGCCGACGACGAGTTCGTCACGGTGCCGCGCGCGTCGGTCGGAGCCTGGTTGCCCGCGCTGTACGGGGTGATCGGCACCGAGAGGGTGAACGACGCGACTCCGCCGTAACCGTCGGCCACCGAGAAGGTGATGGTCTCGGCCTTCGCGGCGGCGGTGGCGTTCGGCGCCGAGGCCGCGACGCGGGCCGCCGTCGTCGGCGTGTAGGTGAAGGTGCCGTTGGCGCCGATGACGAGTGCGCCCTTCGTCGGCGCGACCGCGGTGTACGTGAGAGCGTCCGCGTCGGTATCGACCGCGGTGAGTGCGCCTGTGACAGTGCCGGTTTGCGGATCCGTCCCGGTGACGGACCCGCTCGCGCCGTTGGGCTTGGCATTCGCCGGGCTGATCTTCACCGTGACCGTCGCGGTGACCGAACCCCCGTGGCCGTCGTCGACCGTCACGGTGAAGGTGTCCTGTTTGTCGGTCGTCGTGGCGCCGATCCGTGCCGCCGCGTGCCGTGCCGTGGCGGTGGGCGTGTAGGTGAAACCACCTGTGGCAGTGAGGGTCACCGTGCCCTTGGTGGGCCCGGTGGCGATCGAGTACTCGAGCCGATCGTAGTCGCCGTCGGTGCCCTTGACGCTGCCGGTCACCACCCCGGTGGTCGTGCTCGGGGTGCCGACCGTCGTGGTGACCGTCGGAACCCTGTTGGTGGTGCTGATGGTCACCTGGATCGTGGCGGTGACGACGCCGCGCCTGCCGTCGGACACCGTGACGGTGAACGTGTCGGTCTTCGATGCGTCGTCCGCCGCGGCGGCGTGCCTGGCCGCCGCAGTCGGGGTGTAGGTGAACGTGCCGTTCGCGTTGACGACGACCTTACCCTTGGTGGGCGCGCCGGACACGCTGTAGGACAACGGATCTCCGTCGGAGTCCGTCACTCCGACGCTGCCCGTCACCGCACCGGTGGTGGCGTTGGGAGTCCCCAGGGTCGGGGTGCCCACCGTGGGCCGGGCGTTGGGCGGTGTCAGCGCGACTACGTGCACGACGCCCGCGGTGGCATCGGTGACGTACACCTCGGTTCCGTCCGGACTCGTCACCGCAGCAGCGGTCTGGCCGCCCGGAGTCGCCCAGGTGGAGAGGTCGTCGAGGAGGCCGCCGCGGACGGCGTCGAACACCTGCACCCGCCCGCCGGCGTCGGTCACCACCAGTGCGGTGCCGTCCTTGCTGACGGTCATAGCCGTCGCTGCGCCACCCACGGCGATGGTTCCGACGACGGCTCGGGTCCTGGTGTCGAACACGGTGACGGAGCCGTCCGCCGTGGCGGCGTACAGCTTGGCGTTGTTCGGAGTGACCGTCAAACTCGTTGGTGCGGAGGATAGTTGGGCCAGAGTGGTGGCGACTGTACTGGTCGACGAGAACACCAGCACACTCGAGGTGCCCGCCGCCGTGGTGCTGGCGACGTAGATCCTGTTGGTATCCGGGCTCACCGCGAGGCCGGTCGGACGAGAGCCGGCAGGGAGTTTGATGGTCGCGTTGACCCTGTTGGTGGACGTGCTGATCCGGGTGACGGTCGCGGTGGCGTAACTGGTGGCGTACACGACTCCGTCACTGGGGCTCATCGTGACGGACGTCGGGCTGGAGACGGCGATCGTCGCCTTCACAACCCCGGTCGCCGCGTCGAGCACCGTCACCGTGTTGCCGGTCGAACTGGAGACGTACAGCCGGGTGCCGTCCTTCTTGACCGCGATGCCGTCGGGGGCGATGCCGGCGGCGTAGGTGCCGATCACCGTGCCGGTGATCGTGTCGACGACGGCAACGGTGCCCGCGGTCCGGTTGGTCACGTAGAGGCGGGTGTTGGTGGCGGCGACCGCGCCGCCGGCGACGCCGGTGACGTCGGTGCGGACGGCGATCGGAATGGCGCCGATGGGGATGTCGATCTGGACGGGCACCTTGTTGACGCCGTCCGAGGCGGTCACCGTCATCGCGATGGTGTCGGCCCCCGGGGTGGCACCGGCCAGGATGCGCTGCGACATGGTGGGCGTGTAGGTGAACGTGGCGGTGGTGGAGTTGTAGGTGAACGTCCCGGTCGTGGGCTTCGCGGCCAGGCTGATGGTGACCTTCGTGCCCTCGGGGTCCGTGCCGACGAGTTTTCCGGTGACGGCTCCCGTCTTCGGATCGGGAGTGGTGAACGTGGCCCCGACCGTCGGCGGTTCGTTCGCGGCGGCGACCGCCTGCGGCGTCGCCAGCCTGGCCGTCGTGTCCGTCGTGGGCGCTGCCGCGGGGTCGAGGTCGCGGCGGGCGGCGGCCGCGAACATCCAGGCCAACGGCGATGCTGCGCCGCCCTGCTGAGCCGCGGCGAACAGAACCGACAGTATCGGCGAGAACAGGCTTCGCAATACCGACGAGACCGCTGCCTGGATGGTGGGCGGGGGCGTGCTCGGCGGTGCGGTGACCGACAGCGTCAGTGCCGACGTCGTCGTCGCGGCCGTTGCCGATGCGCTTGACCCGTCGCCGGCCGTCGACGTCGATTCGCCGGCCGATGGTTCCGCCGAGATGCTGCCGGTCACGGCCTGCGCCGAGGTGACGGACTTCGGTGGCGTGGGAGCCGAGGAGTCGGTCCCCGTGGCTTCGCTGTTCTTGCTGTCCGCCGTCGTCGGTGCGGGCGTGTCCTGCGCCGGCTCGGGTTCGGGGTCGACGTCGTCGGTGGCGTCGATGACGTCCGGGTCCTGCACGGTGCTGTGCGTCGACGAGTCGACGCCGCCCGAGTGGGAGATCGTCACGCCGGGCGCTACCTGTACCGATACCGCCGATCCCGATGCGGGATCGGCGGTGCCACTCGTTGTGGTAGCCGTTGTCGCGCCGGTGGATCCGCTGTCGGGGGCGTCGGACGCACCGGTGGAATCGGAATCGGGCGAGCCGGCCTCGGGTTCTGCGGCGCCTGCGGCTCCCTCTGCTCCAGCGGAGGACGACGCGTCAGCGGTGGTTTCCGGGTCGGCCCACGCCACGCCCGCAGGGAGCCCGATGGCCGATCCCACGCCGAGCGCGACTGCCAGCGCGCCGATACGACCGATGAATTTGCTGTATTTCATTGTCCACGACCCCAATTGCACAGAGGGAATATCCCGCGCGCGCAAGTGAGCGTGGCGAGGCATCCGGTTACGTTCTCAGTTCATTGACATCAGCGTTAGTTTAGCGCGGATTAGTCGTTGCTGACAAATATTCGTATATATTTGCTGAGGTCGCATTTCGAGTGCGAAAGACCAGATCAAGGGGGTATTCAGGAAGTTCACAGTCAGTGTCTGAAATCGTTTGCTGAGGTGTGAACTCAGTTTTCCGTGTGAAGCGAATAATTACGACGGGCAAACATACTTTTTGACGGTTTACCCCTCCGGCGGGTGCGTGATCTTGATTTTCCAGCTGGCCGCCGCGTCCAACGCGGTTTGCGAATGCCGAATGGTGCTAACCCCGGCGAGGGGCCTCAACGCGCTGATCACGGTGCGGTCACTTAACGATTTCCGAACTGTCGGTGACGCCGCGGTGAATTACTCTCACCTGAATGTCCGCTGTAGACGACGTGCCGCGCGCCCTTCTAGGCGTCCGCCTGTGGCCCCGCGAGCGCGTGCTGTTCGTCCTGCGGTGGATCGCCGTCGTCGTGTGGGCCTCGGTCATCGTCTACCGCACGGCCACTGACGGATTCGCCTTCAATCGCGAACTGCTGCTGCTCTACATCTCCACCGGACTCCTCGCGGCCAGCATCGGCCAGGGCCGCCGCATGCTCTACGTCATCCGCGACTGGCTCCCGTTCGCGCTGGTGCTGATCGCCTACGACCTGAGCAGGGGGGCGGCGGACTTCGTCGGCAGACCGACGCTGTGGCACTGGCAGGCCGACGCCGATCGCTGGTTGTTCGGCGGGGACATGCCGACGGTATGGCTGCAGGAGCGCTTGAAGATGCCGCGCGCCCCCTGGTGGGAGGTGGGCATCAGCACCGTCTACATGTCGTTCTTCATCCTCCCGTACGTCATCGCCGGGGTGTTGTGGCTGCGCAACCGCGACGAGTGGAAGCGCTTCGTCCGACTCTTCGTCGGATTGTCGTTCGCGGCCCTCGTCGTCTACGCGCTGGTGCCGGCGGCCCCACCGTGGGCGGCGGCGCGCTGCACGGCGACCGACGTGGCCGACGGGCCCTCGGGTCCGCGGTGCATGTTCCGATCGGCGCGGGACGTACCCGACGGCGGAATCCTGGGCGCCATGCAGCAGACGCAGGACGGCGCCAACGACTGGGTCGAGCGCATCGTCACGCGGGGCTGGGGCAAGTTGAACCTGCACTCCGCCAGCGCGTTGCTCGACCAGGGCCAGGCGAGCGTCAACCTCGTCGCCGCGATCCCCTCGCTGCACGCGGGCATGTCGGCGGCGCTGGCCGCGTTCCTGTGGCACCGAATCGACCGACGGTGGCGGCCGCTGCTGGTGGCCTACGTGCTCATCATGGCCTTCACGCTGGTGTACACCGCCGAGCACTACGTCATCGACATCCTGCTCGGCTGGGCGTTCGCCGCCGTCGTGATCTACGGCTTCCACCGCTACGACGTCTGGCGCTCACGACCGTCACGCGCGGGTGAGATAGACCTTCCGGAGAGTCTCGGTGACGGTCCAGACCGTCTCGGCGCCTTCGGCGAGCCGAACGACGTCGCCCGCGCGGATGCTGATCGCCGGGCTGTCGTCGGCGAACTCGACAGTCGCTGAACCGGATAGCACGACGAACAGCTCGTCGGCCTCGACGTCGGTCATCACGCCGACGCTCATCTCCCAGACGCCGACGTCGAGTCCCGCGAAGTCGTCTACGGACACCGCGCCCGTCGTCGGATCGCCCGCGCCCGACTGAGCCGCGGGGACGGGCTCGTGCTCGAGATCGAGCGCGACGGCGTGGACGACGGAGTTCGGCTGCATCGCATCAGTATGCGGACAAACGCCGAACCAACGGCGTCGGCTCTATCGTCGCCCACGTGGCCCGTCTGATCTTGGCTGTGGTGCTGGTGCTCGCGGGTGCGTGTGCGCCCGGCAGGGCTGTGGCCGACGGATCATCGCGGCACACGCTGGCGATCGCGGGTCTCGAGCGCGACTACCGGCTGTACACGCCCGTCGGCGTGCAGGCGCCCGCGCCGCTGGTCGTCATGCTGCACGGCGGGTTCGGCAGCGCCGAGCAGGCCGAGCGGACCTACGGCTGGAACGCGCTCGCCGACCGCGAGGGGTTCGTCGTCGCCTACCCCGACGGGGTGGGCCGGGCGTGGAATGCGGGCGGCTGCTGCGGGCGTCCGGCCAGAGACGGCGTCGACGACGTCGGCTTCGTCGGTGCGGTTGTCGACGACGTCGCGGCTCGGCTCCCGGTGGATCGCCGTCGCGTGTTCGCCGCCGGGATGAGCAACGGCGGCATGATGGCCTACGCGCTGGCGTGCGGCTCGGATGTCTTCGCGGCGATCGGCCCGGTCGCGGCGACGCAGGTGAGCGACTGTGGTTCGCCGCGTCCGACAGCGGTGGTCGCGATTCACGGCGAGGCCGACCAGTCGGTGCGGGCCGACGGTGCGCCCGGTGCGGGCATCGCCCGCGTCGACGGACCGCCGGTCGCCGACGTCGACGCGTTCTGGCGTCGGGTCGACGCGTGCGACGCTCCCGTCGTCGACGTCGCGCCGCCGGTGACCACGTCGGCGGCCGACTGCGCCGAGGGCCGGGGCGTCACGCTGATCTCGGTGGCCGGCGCCGGCCATCAGTGGCCGGGGAGCCAACCCGTCCGCGAGGGTGCCGACCCGCCGTCGGGGGCGGTGGATGCGACGCAGACCCTGTGGGCGTTCTTCGCCGCCCATCCCGCTGCGGGCTGACGTATTACGACTCTTGTGCGATTGTCGTGATTCTGTAACAGTGGACGCATGCCGGATACGCACGTCGTCACCAATCAGGTTCCTCCGCTGGAGGACTACAACCCCGCCACATCGCCGGTGCTCGCCGAGGCCCTGATCCGCGAGGGCGGGGAGTGGGGCGTGGACGAGGTGACCGAGTTGGGAGCACTAGCCGGCTCGGAGCAGGCGCAGCGCTGGGGGGAGTTGGCCGACCGGAATCAACCGGTACTGCGCACTCACGACCGGTACGGGCACCGCATCGACGAGGTCGAGTACGACCCCGCCTACCACGAACTGATGACGATCGCGATCGGCCACGGGGTGCACGCCGCACCCTGGGCGGACGACCGGCCCGGCGCCCACGTCGTCCGCGCCGCCAAGGAATCGGTGTGGACCCCGGAGGCCGGGCACGTGTGTCCGATCTCGATGACCTACGCCGTCGTGCCCGCGCTGCGGCACAACCCGGAGTTGGCCGCCGTCTACGAGCCGCTGCTGACCAGCCGCGTGTACGACCCCGAGCTGAAGGTGCCCACCACGAAGGCCGGCATCACGGCGGGCATGTCGATGACCGAGAAGCAGGGCGGCTCCGACGTGCGCGCGGGCACCACGGAGGCGACGCCGAACGGGGACGGCACGTACTCGCTGCGCGGCCACAAGTGGTTCACGTCCGCGCCCATGTGCGACGTGTTCCTGGTGCTGGCGCAGGCGCGTGGGGGCGAGCGAAGCGACGGGGGAGGGTCGGGCGGACTGAGCTGCTTCTTCCTGCCGCGCGTGCTGCCCGACGGCACCCGCAATCGAATGTTCCTGCAGCGCTTGAAGGACAAGCTCGGCAACCACGCCAATGCGTCCAGCGAGGTGGAGTACGACGGCGCCACCGCGTGGCTCGTCGGCGAGGAGGGTCGCGGGGTCCCGACCATCATCGAGATGGTCAACCTGACGCGGCTGGACTGCACGCTGGGTAGTGCGACGAGCATGCGCACCGGGCTGAGCCGTGCGATTCACCACGCCCAGCACCGAAAGGCGTTCGGCGCCTACCTGATCGACCAGCCGCTGATGCGAAACGTGCTGGCCGACCTGGCGGTCGAGGCGGAGGCCGCGACGATTCTGGCCATGCGGATGGCCGGCGCCACCGACAAGGCGGTGCGCGGCGACGAGCGTGAGACGTTGCTGCGCCGGATCGGGTTGGCCGCCGCCAAGTACTGGGTCTGCAAGCGCGCCACCCCGCATGCCGCCGAGGCCATGGAGTGCCTCGGCGGAAACGGCTACGTCGAGGAATCGGGCATGCCGCGGCTGTACCGCGAGGCGCCGCTGATGGGCATCTGGGAGGGTTCCGGCAACGTAAGCGCTCTGGATGCGTTGCGCGCCATGGCGACTCGGCCCGAGTGCATCGAGGTGCTGTTCGACGAACTGAGCCGGACGGCCGGGCACGACCCCCGGCTGGATGCGCACGTCTCGGCGCTGCGGCCGCAACTGGACGACCTCGAGACCATCCAGTACCGCGGGCGCAAGATCGCCGAGGACATCTCGCTGGCGCTGCAGGGCTCGCTGCTTGTGCGCCACGGCCACCCCGCCGTCGCCGAGGCCTTCCTCGCCAGCAGGCTGGGCGGTCAGTGGGGCGGGGCCTTCGGCACGCTGCCCGTCGGCCTGGACCTGGCGCCGATCATCGAGCGCGCGTTGGTGAAGGGATGATCTCGTCTCGCGAGCGTGCGCAGAATGCCACCCGCGACCGGCGTGTTGCGTGCAGACACGCACGCTCGCGGGGGAAGGGGACGACCGCATGACGCACGCGATCAGGCCCGTCGACTTCGGGGACCTCAAGACGATGACCTACGAGGTCACCGACCGGGTCGCGCGAATAACGTTCAACCGCCCTGAGAAGGGCAACGCGATCGTCGCGGACACGCCGCTGGAACTCTCGGCACTCGTCGAACGCGCCGACCTCGATCCGAACGTTCACGTCATCCTGGTCGCCGGCCGGGGCGAGGGCTTCTGCGCTGGCTTCGACCTGTCGGCCTACGCGGAGGGTTCGTCGTCCGCGGGCGGGGGCAGCCCGTACCAGGACACGGTCCTGTCCGGTAGAACACAGGGCGTCAACCACCTGCCGGACAGGCCGTGGGACCCGATGATCGACTACCAGATGATGAGCAGGTTCGTGCGCGGCTTCTCGAGCCTGATGCACTGCGACAAGCCGACCGTCGTGAAGATCCACGGCTACTGCGTGGCGGGCGGCACCGACATCGCGCTGCACGCGGACCAGGTGATCGCCGCCTCCGACGCCAAGATCGGCTACCCGCCGATGCGGGTGTGGGGCGTGCCCGCGGCGGGGCTCTGGGCGCACCGGCTGGGCGATCAGCGCGCGAAACGCCTTCTCTTCACCGGGGATTGCATCAGCGGTGCGCAGGCGGCCGACTGGGGGCTGGCGGTCGAGGCGCCGGAGCCCGCCGACCTCGACGACCGCACCGAGCGGCTCGTCGATCGCATCGCGGCGATGCCGGTGAACCAGCTCATCATGGCGAAGCTGGCGTGCAACACCGCGCTGCTGCAACAGGGGGTGGCGACGAGTCGCATGGTCAGCACCGTGTTCGACGGCGTCGCGCGCCACACGCCGGAGGGTCACGCCTTCGTCGCCGAGGCTCGCGAACACGGCTTCCGGGAGGCGGTCCGGAATCGTGACGAGCCGTACGGCGACGCTGGCCGCAAGACGTCCGGGGTCTAGCCCGATGATCCGCCGGATGACCGCGCGGTCGGTCGTCCTGAGCGTGCTCCTCGGCGCCCACCCCGCGTGGGCGTCGGCGGCCGAACTCATCCGGCTGACAGCAGATTTCGACATTCGCGAGCCGACGCTGCGGGTGGCGCTGACCCGCATGGTGGCGGCGGGCGACCTGGTGCGCTCCGCCGACGGCTACCGGCTGTCGGACCGCCTGCTGGCCAGACAGCGACGCCAGGACGGCGCCATCGACCCTCGGGTGCGTCGCTGGACCGGCGAGTGGACGACGCTGGTGATCACCTCAGTCGGGGTCGACGCCCGCAGCCGCGCGTCGATGCGAACGACATTGCACGACAAGCGTTTCGGGGAGCTTCGCGAGGGCGTCTGGATGCGGCCCGCCAACCTGGAGGTGGACCTGCCCGTCGACGTCCGGGGCCGAGTGCGGGTGCTCTCGGCGCGCGACGACGATCCGGTGGGACTGGCGGGCAGGTTGTGGGACCTACCCGGCTGGGCTGACGTCGGACGCGATCTGCTGACCGACATGGCGCGGGCCCCCGATGTGCCGGGCCGCTTCACCGCCGCCGCGGGGATCGTCCGCCACCTGCTGACCGACCCGATGCTGCCCGACGACCTGCTGCCCGACGCCTGGCCGGGCGATGAACTGCGCAGGGCCTATCAGGATTTCGCCGCCGAACTGGTGGCGCGACGCGACGACACCGAGATGATGGAGACGAGATGACTGCAACGAAGGGCGGCGTGCGGGTCGAGCGCAACGGACCCGTGACCACCGTGATCATGGATCGTCCCGCGGCGCGCAACGCCGTCAACGGTCCCGCCGCCGCCGAGCTGTACGCCGCGTTCGACGAGTTCGACAAGGACGAGTCGGCGTCGGTGGCGGTGCTCTGGGGGGACAACGGAACCTTCTGCGCCGGAGCCGATCTCAAGGCGTTCGGCACCCCCGACATGAATCCCGCCCACCGCACCGGGCCGGGTCCGATGGGGCCCACGCGAATGGTGCTGTCCAAGCCGGTGATCGCCGCGGTGAGCGGCTACGCGGTGGCGGGCGGCATCGAACTGGCCCTGTGGTGCGACATGCGCGTCGCCGAGGAGGACGCCGTCTTCGGGGTGTTCTGTCGGCGCTGGGGCGTCCCGCTGATCGACGGCGGCACGGTGCGGCTGCCACGGCTCATCGGGCACAGTCGCGCGATGGACCTGATCCTCACCGGTCGCGCCGTGGACGCGCAGGAGGCGCTGGCGATCGGGCTGGCGAACCGGGTGGTGCCCAAGGGCGAGGCGCGCGGGGCCGCCGAACAACTCGCCGCCGAACTCGCGGCGCTACCGCAACTGTGCCTGCGCTCGGACCGGTTGTCCGCGCTCGAGCAGTGGGGCATGTCGGAGGCCGAGGCGATCGACGTCGAGTTCGCCAGCCTCAGCCGCGTCGCGGCGGAGTCGCTGGCGGGCGCCAAGCGGTTCGCCGACGGAGCGGGCAGGCACGGCGCGAGCGAATGACGCGTCAGCCCTTGGTGATCGAGTTGTCGGTGCCGACGTCGTTGATCGTCGGCTCGCCGTCGCGATAGACGACGGAGTTGTTCAGCCCGACGGTGGTGATGTCGCCGGAGACGGCGTCGAGGGTGACCTTGTTGTCCGCGCCGCCGACGTTGACCGACGCGCACCTGCCCGTGACCGTGACGGTGTTGTTCGAGCCGCCGATGGTCAGGGATTTACCGTCGGCGCAGTCCAACGTCGTGGTGGTGCCGGTGGACCCGTAGTTGATGGTGTTGCTGATCTCGACCTGAACGGCGGAATCGCTCGCCTTCACCGTGGGGGAGTCGCCGCCGCACCCGGCCACCGCCAGCACCGCGCACCCGATGCCCGCTGCCGCGATCGGTCGCATCCACTGCGTCTGCACGAGCCCTCACTTCGTCGGCGGTTCTCGGCGGGACGGCCGAGAAACCAGCCTACGCGGGGACGAGGTCGATGCGGTTCACCATGCCGAGTTCACGGCCGCGGTCCCACACCGACGGTGCGCCGCTGTGGTACAGCACGGTCTGATCGTTCCCGTACACGACGATGTCGTTGATGACGTTGTCGGCGATCACGATGTTCGACCCGCCCTGGACCGCGATGCCCCAGCACGAGCCCTTGGCGTTGATGTAGTTCCCGGTGCCCATCACGAACAGCGTCGACTCGTTGCAGTCGAGGGTCTGGGTGATGCCCTGCCCGGTGATGTGGGTGTCGCCGTTCTTGGCCGCCGCCGTCGGCACTCCGATGGCCAGCGCCGCCGGAGCGGCGAGCACACACGTGGCGAGGGATGCGCACGCCGTTGTCCAACCCACGATCGTCCCCTTCCGACACGGTTCTGGACGGAGCCTACGTTGCTGGCAGCCGCGCGCGACAGCACTTGGTCGTTCCGCCGTGGACGGGTCGGCCGACACTGCACCGGTGGATGGCGCTGGGTACCGTGTGCAGCGATGCGTACGCGGGTGCGACGGGCTCGGAGATCAACAGCGGCCTCGATCTTCACGGCCGGCACCGTTGCGGTGCTCGCCGCCGCGTGCACGCAGACCGTCGGCGGCGACGCCGAGCGGGCCCGCCCCTCGGTACCGGATCCCGACCGCAGCTACGGCTACGTCGACGACCGCTGCGGGCTGCTGCAGGACGAGACCGTCCAGGAGATGCTGGAAGCGGACACCGTCACCCGGCCCTACAGCGGTGCGGTCTGTCAGTACACCCTGTCCACACCGGGTGGTCTCATCGACGTCGTCTACACCTGGTTCGAGTCGGGTGCCCTGGAGCGGGAACGCGATCTGGTGGAGAGCCGCGGCGCCGACGTCACGGACACGGTGATCGTGCGGCACCCCGCGTTCCTGGCGCAGCGGCCGGACAACCCCGCGGCGTGCGCGGCGACGGCGGCCGCGGGACCGGGAGTGCTCAGCTGGTGGGTCCAGTTCCGCCCGCAGAACGGCGAGGACGCGTGCGCCGCCGCCGAGAAGCTGCTGTCGGCGACGTTGTCAGGGGACATGTGAGACGCGCCGCGATCCCGGTGGTCGCGATGGCGGCGGCGGCCCTCGTCGCGTGCGGCGGGGAGGAGCGGGACACCCCGGACGCCGGGTCGGGACCCGCCGCGACGTTCGAACCCGCTGACTGCGGCGCGGTCACCGACGCCGACGTCGCCGCAGCGGTCGGGTCGACGCTCTTCACCAGAGTCGTCGTCAGCGAGGCGGGCTGCTTCTGGCAGGAGAACACCGCAATCGGCACCTTCGGGATCGGGATGGGCATCTCGACGTGGTGGTACCGAGGCAGCGACCTGGACACCGAACGCGCGCTCGAGCTGAAGGTGGGCCGCGAACTCGTCGAGCTGACGGTCAACGGCAACAAGGGGTTCAAGGCCTTCGACGAGAACGCCTGCAGCGTCTACGTCGCGAAGGGTGACGACGTCATCACCTGGTCGATCCAGACGGTGAACCCCGCGATGCTGCCCGATCTGTGCTCGGTGGCCGAGACGCTCGCGCAACTCAGCCAGGACCGGCTCAACTGATCCGGCGCGCCGGGTTAGAGTCAGCCAACTAGAGGCATTAGTTGGTCCTACCCTGGGGCAACGCCCCGGACACTAAGGAATCGACGACATGACTGCAGCGAGGCCGAACGCGCCAGCGGTCACCAAGCGCGCGACGAAGCTCAGTCGCGACGGCATCGTCAACGCCGCCCTGACGTTCCTGGACCGCGAGGGCTGGGACGCGCTGACGATCAACGCGCTCGCCACACAGCTCGGCACCAAGGGGCCGTCGCTGTACAACCACGTGGACAGCCTCGACGATCTGCGCCGCACCGTCCGGATGCGCGTCATCGGCGACATCATCGGCATGCTCAACACCGTCGCCGACGGTCGCACCCGCGACGACGCCGTCGTCACCATGGCCGCCGCGTACCGCAGCTACGCCCACCACCACCCCGGCCGCTACTCGGCCTTCACGCGGATGCCGCTGGGCGGCGACGACCCCGAGTACACCGAGGCGACGCGGGCCGCCGCCGCGCCGGTGATCGAGGTGCTGTCGTCGTACGGGCTCAGCGGCGAGGACGCCTTCCACTCGTCGCTCGAGTTCTGGTCCGCCATGCACGGATTCGTGCTGCTCGAGATGACGGGTGTGATGAACGGCATCGACACCGACGCGGTCTTCACCGACATGGTGGTGCGGCTGGCGGCCGGCATGGAGCGGCGATGAGCGCTTGCGCGAAGAGCAGACGTCGGCGCTAGCCGTTCGACACGCTGAATGTCGGGGTCTTCGCGCCGAACCGGCCGAGCTTCGCTACGGTACGGTCACAACGATCCCGCGAACTCGGCCCACCACCTGCGGTGATGCCCCTATGCGGGCGCTTTGACCTGCATGCCCGCTGGCGGGTATTGTGGTCGCTCGTGCCTGGTCAAGGCGCTTGCGGTTGATTCTTACTCGCAAGCACGCCTGCGCGCCGGGCCAATTCGCATGTCCACGACGCATCGACGAGGTCGGTGTTCCGGGCGCGTGCGACACGCCCGGTCGCGGGGTACGCGAGCGAGCGGAAACCGCAGTACAGAGACTTGAAGACAGAACTTTTACCAGAAGCAGCACAAGAAAGAACACAGGAAGCCGGTACATGCCAACGATCAACCAGCTGGTCCGCAAGGGTCGCCGCGACAAGATCACCAAGGTCAAGACCGCGGCCCTCAAGGGCAGCCCGCAGCGCCGCGGTGTGTGCACGCGTGTGTACACCACCACCCCGAAGAAGCCGAACTCGGCGCTTCGCAAGGTGGCGCGCGTGAAGCTCACCAGCCAGGTCGAGGTCACCGCCTACATCCCCGGCGAGGGCCACAACCTGCAGGAGCACTCGATGGTGCTCGTGCGTGGCGGTCGTGTGAAGGACCTCCCCGGTGTGCGCTACAAGATCATCCGCGGCTCGCTCGACACCCAGGGCGTCAAGAACCGCAAGCAAGCCCGCAGCCGCTACGGCGCGAAGAAGGAGAAGAGCTGATGCCGCGTAAGGGGCCCGCACCGAAGCGTCCGTTGGTCAACGATCCGGTCTACGGGTCGCAGCTGGTCACCCAGCTGGTCAACAAAGTCCTGCTCGACGGGAAGAAATCACTCGCCGAACGCATTGTTTACGGTGCGCTCGAACAGGCTCGCGAGAAGACCGGCACCGATCCGGTGGTGACGCTCAAGCGCGCCATGGACAACGTGAAGCCCTCGCTCGAGGTGCGTAGCCGCCGCGTCGGTGGCGCCACCTACCAGGTGCCCGTCGAGGTCCGCCCGGAGCGGTCCACCACCCTGGCCCTGCGCTGGCTGGTGGGCTTCTCCAAGCAGCGTCGCGAGAAGACCATGGTCGAGCGACTGGCGAACGAGCTCCTGGACGCCAGCAACGGACTGGGCGCCGCTGTGAAGCGTCGCGAAGACGTGCACAAGATGGCCGAGGCGAACCGGGCCTTCGCGCACTACCGCTGGTGATCGCCAGTCCAGCGGTCAGGGCTGAGCGCGGGACGCAACCGAACACCAATCCAGCAAGCGAAAGAGTGGGAACCTAGCCGTGGCACAGGACGTGCTCACCGACCTCACGAAGGTCCGCAACATCGGCATCATGGCGCACATCGACGCCGGCAAGACGACGACGACCGAACGCATCCTCTACTACACCGGTATCAGCTACAAGATCGGTGAGGTGCACGACGGCGCCGCCACGATGGACTGGATGGAGCAGGAGCAGGAGCGGGGTATCACGATCACCTCGGCTGCCACCACCTGCTTCTGGGACGGCAACCAGATCAACATCATCGACACCCCCGGCCACGTCGACTTCACCGTCGAGGTGGAGCGCAGCCTGCGCGTGCTCGATGGCGCCGTCGCCGTCTTCGACGGCAAGGAGGGCGTCGAGCCCCAGTCCGAGCAGGTCTGGCGGCAGGCCGACAAGTACGACGTGCCCCGCATCTGCTTCGTCAACAAGATGGACAAGGTCGGCGCCGACTTCTACTTCACCGTGCGCACCATCGAGGAGCGCCTCGGTGCCAACGCGCTGCCCATCCAGCTGCCGATCGGTTCCGAAGGCGGCTTCGAGGGCATCGTCGACCTGGTCGAGATGAAGGCCAAGGTCTGGCGTGGCGAGACGAAGCTCGGTGAGACCTACGAGACCATCGACATCCCGGCCGAGCTCCAGGAGAAGGCCGACGAGTACCGCACCAAGCTGCTCGAGGCCGTCGCGGAGACCGACGAGGCCCTGCTGGAGAAGTACTTCGGTGGCGAGGAGCTCACGACCGAGGAGATCAAGGGTGCGATCCGCAAGCTGACGATCAACTCCGAGGCCTACCCGGTGCTGTGCGGCAGCGCGTTCAAGAACAAGGGCGTGCAGCCCATGCTCGACGCGGTGATCGACTACCTGCCGACGCCGCTGGACGTCGCGGCCGCGATCGGTCACGCCCCCGGCAAGGAGGACGAGGAGGTCGTGCGCAAGCCCTCGACCACCGAGCCGTTCTCCGCGCTGGCCTTCAAGGTCGCCACGCACCCGTTCTTCGGAAAGCTCACCTATGTCCGGGTCTACTCCGGCAAGGTCGACTCCGGCGCTCAGGTCATCAACGCGACCAAGGGCAAGAAGGAGCGGCTGGGCAAGCTGTTCCAGATGCACTCCAACAAGGAGAACCCGGTGGAGACGGCGTCGGCCGGCCACATCTACGCGGTGATCGGTCTCAAGGACACCACCACGGGTGACACCCTGAGCGATCCGAACCAGCAGGTCGTGCTCGAGTCGATGACCTTCCCCGATCCCGTGATCGAGGTGGCCATCGAGCCGAAGACCAAGAGCGACCAGGAGAAGCTGAGCCTCTCCATCCAGAAGCTCGCCGAAGAGGACCCGACGTTCAAGGTCCACCAGGATGCCGAGACCGGCCAGACCGTCATCGGCGGTATGGGCGAGTTGCACCTGGACATCCTGGTCGACCGCATGCGTCGCGAGTTCAAGGTCGAGGCCAACGTCGGCAAGCCGCAGGTCGCCTACAAGGAGACCATCAAGCGCGCGGTCGACAAGGTCGAGTTCACCCACAAGAAGCAGACGGGTGGCTCGGGCCAGTTCGCGAAGGTGCTCGTCAGCATCGAACCGTTCAGCGGCGAAGACGGCGCGACGTACGAGTTCGAGAACAAGGTCACCGGTGGCCGCATCCCGCGTGAGTACATCCCGTCGGTGGACGCCGGAGCCCAGGACGCCATGCAGTACGGCGTGCTCGCCGGCTACCCGCTGGTGAACCTGAAGCTGATCCTGCTCGACGGCGCCTACCACGACGTCGACTCGTCCGAAATGGCGTTCAAGATCGCCGGCTCCCAGGTGCTGAAGAAGGCTGCGGCGCAAGCACAGCCGGTCATCCTGGAACCCGTCATGGCCGTCGAGGTCACCACCCCTGAGGATTACATGGGTGAAGTGATCGGCGACCTCAACTCTCGCCGTGGCCAGATTCAGGCCATGGAGGAGCGCAGCGGTGCGCGCGTCGTCAGGGCGGTCGTGCCGTTGTCGGAGATGTTCGGCTACGTCGGCGACCTTCGGTCGAAGACTCAGGGCCGGGCGAACTACTCCATGGTGTTCGATTCGTATGCCGAAGTTCCGGCGAACGTGTCGAAGGAGATCATCGCGAAGGCGACGGGTCAATAATCTGGACCCCGTCGCCTGGCGGGACCACACAACTGAAAACATCAACACTGCTTTAAACACGAAGCACCAACACAGTCCAGGAGGACATAGAAGTGGCGAAGGAGAAGTTCGAGCGGACCAAGCCGCACGTGAACATCGGCACCATCGGTCACGTCGACCATGGCAAGACCACGCTCACGGCCGCGATCACCAAGGTTCTGCACGACAAGTACCCCGCGTTGAACGAGTCGCGTGCGTTCGATCAGATCGACAACGCTCCCGAAGAGCGTGAGCGCGGCATCACGATCAACATCTCGCACGTCGAGTACCAGACCGAGAAGCGTCACTACGCACACGTCGACGCCCCCGGCCACGCCGACTACATCAAGAACATGATCACCGGTGCGGCCCAGATGGACGGCGCCATCCTCGTGGTCGCCGCCACCGACGGCCCGATGCCGCAGACGCGTGAGCACGTGCTGCTCGCTCGTCAGGTCGGCGTGCCCTACATCCTGGTCGCGCTGAACAAGTCGGACGCGGTCGACGATCCGGAGCTGCTGGAGCTCGTCGAGCTCGAGGTTCGCGAGCTGCTGGCCGCCCAGGAGTTCGACGAGGACGCCCCGGTCATCCAGGTGTCGGCGCTCAAGGCGCTCGAGGGTGACGAGAAGTGGGTCAAGTCCGTCGAGGACCTGATGGACGCGGTCGACGAGTCGATCCCGGATCCGGTTCGCGAGACCGAGAAGCCGTTCCTCATGCCCGTCGAGGACGTCTTCACGATCACCGGTCGTGGCACCGTCGTCACCGGCCGTGTCGAGCGCGGCATCATCAAGGTCAACGAGGACGTCGAGATCGTCGGCATCCGTCCGACCACCACCAAGACGACCGTCACCGGTGTCGAGATGTTCCGCAAGCTGCTCGACGAGGGCCAGGCGGGCGACAACGTCGGTCTGCTGGTTCGCGGTGTGAAGCGTGAGGACGTCGAGCGTGGCCAGGTTGTGGTCAAGCCCGGCACCACCACGCCGCACACCGAGTTCGAGGGCAGCGTCTACATCCTGTCCAAGGAAGAGGGCGGCCGTCACAAGCCGTTCTTCACGAACTACCGTCCGCAGTTCTACTTCCGCACCACGGACGTGACCGGCGTCGTGACGCTGCCGGAGGGCACCGACATGGTCATGCCCGGCGACAACGTCGACATCAGCGTCAAGCTGATTCAGCCGGTCGCCATGGACGACGGTCTGCGCTTCGCCATCCGCGAGGGCGGCAAGACCGTCGGCGCGGGTCGCGTCACCAAGATCATCAAGTGATCTAGGTACGTCGCTTGAAGCGGCGCCCACCCTTCGGGGTGGGCGCCGTTTTCGTGTTGCGAGAGTTGTGCAGCGACGAGGCCCCCGAGTAGGCGAGGATGGACCGATGACGCGCATCACCGTCCGGGCCTTCTCCGACGTCGGCTTGCGGCGCAAGCGCAACGAGGACTCGGTGATGGTGGGCGGCTGGGTCTGCCAGAGTCACGACGGCAACCTCGTCACAATGGATTTCGAGCCGACGTTCCCCTTCGTGTGCGCGGTCGCCGACGGGATGGGCGGACACGCGGGCGGCAACGTGGCCAGCCGGCTGGCGCTGACGGTGATCGCGGAGAAGTCGGCGCAGTGGCGCACCGTCGACGACGTCACCGCGACCGTTACCTACGTGAACGAACAGGTGCGGGCGGTCGGCGTCGATTCGGAGTTCCAGGGCCTGGGCACCACGGTCGCCGGGGTGTGCCTGGCCCGCGACGAGATCATCGTCTTCAACGTCGGCGACAGTCGGGTGTATTCGATCACCGGCGGTCAGCTGCAACAACTTTCGCACGACGACGCTGTTCTCGGTGTCGACGGCAGGCCGACCAACGTCATCACGCAGTCACTCGGTCAGAAGGGGCCGGTGAAGACCCACATCACGACGCTGCCCGTCCTGCCGGGCGTCTACCTGATGTGCTCGGACGGCGTGCACGGGATGCTCGCCGACGCCGACATCCACGCGGCGATCAACACCCCCGACCTCACCGCCGTCGCCCAGACCCTGATCCGCGGTGCGCGGGCGAACGGTGCGGAGGACAACTTCTCGCTCGTCATCATCGCGATCCCCGACCTCGAGGTCAGCGACACCGGGCCCGTCCAGGCCGGCCTGGCGGTGCCGACGGAACCCGCTCAACCGTCGCCCCCGCAACAACCCCCGCCGCCGCCCCCGCCCGCGTACGCGCAGCAGCAGGCTCCCGTGCCCGCCGGTCCGCCGCCGTCACCGGTGCCGGCCGCGCCGCCGCCGGGGCGATCGGGCTGGAAGCGCTTCGGTCGCTAGGCCCACAACCGGCGCGCAGCGCGCGGCCCGACGCTAATCTGACGTTCGAAATCACTGCTTCGAGCCAAGGGGCACCGGATGCTCATGCGCTATATCAAGTGCCAGCTCCTGGTACTGCTGTTCGGCGGGATCATCGGCCCGATCTTCCTCGCCGTCGGGTTGGCGGGGGTTCCCGTCGTCGGGACGATGTTCCTCTGGTTGGGTCTGGCGATCACCGTCATCGACGTGGTGGTCGCCGTCGTCTGGGCCAGGGTGGGGGCGAAGTCGGCCGCCATGTCGCAGATGCTGGAAGCGCACGGGGTCCTGGCGCTGGCGCGGGTCGTCGGCATCACCGAGACGGGCACCCGCGTCAACAACCAACCCCTGGTGAAGCTCAACCTGCAGATCGAGGGGCCGGGGCTCACCCCGTTCACCGCACAGGATTCGGTGTTGGCCTCGTTGACGCGCATGCCGATGATCACCTCGCGAACACTGGTGGCGCTGGTCGATCCGACCACCAGTGAGTTCCAGATCGACTGGAACCGCAGCGCTTTGGTGTCGGGCGTGATGCCGGCGCAGTTCACGCTGTCCGAGGACAACCGCACCTACGACCTCTCCGGCAAGGTCGGCCCGCTGATGGAGATCATGCACATCCTCAAGGCCAACGGCGTGCCCATGACCGGGGCGATCGACATCCGGTCCAATCCGGTTGTCCGTCAACAGGTTATGGACGTCGTACGACGGACCGCGGCCCAGCAACCCGCGCCTGCTCCGCCCGGCTATCCGGCGTCACCACCGGGGTACGCCACTCCGCCGCCCGCTCCGCCGAGTTTCGTCAACGCGCCCGAGCCGTCGACCTCGCAGCGGCTGCAGGAGCTCGAGACCCTGCGGGCCACCGGAGCAATCTCCGATGACGAGTACGCCGCCAAGCGCCAGCAGATCATCGCCGACCTGTGAGTACCGACGAGATCACAAGCACGCCAACGTCATCGGCGTACGGTGTGCACTCCGAGGTCGGGACGCTGCGCAAGGTGCTGGTGTGCTCGCCTGCGCTGGCACACGAGCGGCTGACCCCGACGAACTGCGACGACCTGCTGTTCGACGACGTGCTGTGGGTGCAGAATGCGCGGCGCGACCACTTCGACTTCATGGACAAGATGCGCGACCGGGACGTCGAGGTCGTCGAACTGCACGACCTGCTGGCGCAGACCGTCGCCAACCCCGAGGCCAAGGCCTGGCTGCTGGACCGCAAGATCGTCGCGAACGAGGTGGGGTTGGGTCTCGTCGACGACACCCGCGCGTTCCTGGACTCGTTGGAGCCGCGCAGGCTCACCGAACTGCTGATCGGCGGGATGTCGATTCGGGATCTGCCCAACACCTTGAGGTCCGGCTACCGGGCGCTGGCCAGGGATGCCAGGGGCGTCACGGAGTACCTGATGCCGCCGCTGCCGAACACGCTGTACACGCGTGACACCACCTGCTGGGTGTACGGCGGCCTCACGCTCAATCCGCTGTTCTGGCCTGCCCGCCACGACGAGACGCTGCTGATGAAGGCGATCTACGAGTTCCACCCGGACTACGTCGGATCGACGGTGTGGTGGGGCGATCCCGAGCAGTCGTGGGGGCTCGCCACCATCGAGGGCGGTGACGTGCTGGTGCCCGGCAACGGCGTGGTGATCATCGGGATGAGTGAGCGGACCTCGCGACAGGCCATCACGCAGGTGGCGGCGTCGCTGTTCGCCGCGGGCGCCGCCGAGAAGGTCATCGTCGCGGGGATGCCGAAGCTGCGCGCGGCCATGCATCTGGATACCGTGTTCACGTTCGCCGACCGCGACGTCGTCACGCTGTACCCGGACATCATCGACGCGGTGCAGACCTTCACCCTGGTGCCCAGCGATCGCCCGCCGGGCATCGAGGTGCTGGAGGCGGCCGCGCCGTTCGTCGACGTGGTGGCCGAGGCGCTCGGACTCGACAAGCTGCGCATCGTCGAAACCGGCGGCAACGCCTACGATTCCGAGCGCCAGCAGTGGGACAGCGGCAACAATCTGGTCGCCGTCGAGCCGGGTGTGGTGTTCGCCTACGACCGCAACACCCACACCAACTCGCTGCTGCGCAAGGCGGGCATCGAGGTGATCGAGATCGTCGGCGCCGAACTGGGCCGCGGCCGCGGCGGCGGGCACTGCATGACGTGCCCGATCATCCGCGACGCCGTCGACTACTAACTTCCCCGCCGGAACAGTATTCCCGGCGGTCAACCTGCGCGGTTGCCAGCCAGGAATACTATTCCGGCGGTTCTAGAACACGTTCCAGTTCGGCTGCTAGCCTGAGGCGGGTTTCGACGAAAGGACTGGCCGATGGCGGCAGGCAGCGCACCGCTCGAGGGACGGGTCGCATACATCACGGGAGCCGCCCGCGGCCAGGGTCGGGCGCACGCGATCCGGCTGGCGCAGGACGGCGCCGACATCATCGCCGTCGACATCTGCGCGCCAGCCGCCGACTTCATCACCTATCCGCCCGCCACCGCGGCCGAGCTCGCCGAGACCGCCGCAGGCGTCGAGGCCGCCGGACGTAAAGTCCTCACCCGCGAGGTCGACATCCGCGACCTCGCCGCCCAGCAACAGGTCGTCGCCGACGGCATCGAGCAGTTCGGCCGCCTCGACATCGTGGTGGCGAACGCCGGCATCCTCAGCTGGGGCCGGATGTTCGAGATGTCCGAGGCGGAGTGGGACACCGTCATCGACGTCAACCTAAACGGCACGTGGCGCACGATTCGCGCGGCGGCGCCCGCGATGATCGAGGCGGGTAACGGCGGGTCGATCGTCATCGTCAGCTCGTCGGCGGGCACCAAGGCGACGCCGGGCAACGGGCACTATTCCGCGTCCAAGCACGGCCTCGTCGCGATCACCAACGCGCTGGCAATCGAATTGGGCGAGTTCGGCATTCGGGTCAACTCCATTCACCCCTACTCGATCAACACGCCGATGGTCGAGCCCGAGGCGATGATGGAGATCTTCAGCAAGTACCCGCAGTTCCTGCACAGCTTCTCGCCGATGCCGTACCAACCGGTCAACCATCAGGGCAAGAAGGGGTTGCAGGAGTTCATGACCCCCGAAGAGGTCTCCGACGTGGTGTCGTGGCTGGCCGGCGACGGGTCGAAGACCATCTCCGGGTCGCAGATCGCCGTCGACCGCGGCACCGCCAAGTACTGATCTGTCCGCGCAGAGCGAAAGGCGTTTCGCTGCGGCGCAATCGGTGGGTACGTTCACGACATGACGCAGGTGCCCTTCGACTACGGTTTCGGCGGCCTCGACTTCGAGGGCGTGATCTGCTCGCCCGATGACCCCGACGCCCCGACCATCCTGGTGTTCCACGGCATGGAGGGGCGCAGCGACCTGCAGGTGCGGATATGCGAGCGCATCGTGGATCTCGGTTATCGCGCAATCGCCGTCGATCTGTTCGGCCGCGACGTCACCGCAGGTGGGTGGGACGCCGGCGCCGCCGCGATGACGACGCTCATCGAGGATCGGGATCTGATGCGCGACAGGCTGATCGGTGTGGTCGACATCCTGTCGAATCTGCCGACAGTGCAGCGTGATTCGATGGCGGCCGTCGGCTTCTGCTTCGGCGGTCTGTGCATGCTCGATCTGGCCCGGCACGGCACGCACCTGAAAGCGGTGGCGAGTTTTCACGGTCTCGTCACCCCGCTGCCCGAGCCTCCGACGACCCCCATCGACACCAAGGTCGTCGTCTACCACGGCTGGGAGGACCCGTTCGCTACGCCCGACGAGATGCTGGCACTGGCAACCGAACTCACCGAGCGCGGCGCCGACTGGCAGCTGCACGCCTACGGTTACGCGATGCACGCGTTCATGGCGCCGTTCGCAAACACCCCGGAGAGGGGCATCCAGTACAACGCCGTCATCGAGCGGCGAGCGTGGGAGAACCTGGTCGACTTCCTCGCCGAGACGTTCTCCGACGTGGTCTAGTTCGGCAGCACCAGCACCGGCACCGGGCTGTGCCGAATGATCTTGGTGCCCTTCGAACCCAGGAACACCCGCGCGATCGGACCCTGGGGCGACGTGCCGAGTGCGAGGAGTTCGCCGTCCTGCCATTCGGCGGCGTCGAGCGCCTGATCCCAACCGTTGCCGGTGACCACCTGGAGCTCGACGTCATCGCCGACGACGCCTCGGGTCTTCAACGCCGCCAACGCCTCTCGCGACTGAGCGGCCCACGACGACAGCAGTGTGTCCTCGGCGTTGAGCCCCGCCGTCGGCGGGTACATGGTGCGGCCGCGCACCGCGAACGTGACGACGCGCATCGGCACCCCGAGCCGCTCGGCCAACGCCACGACGCGTTCCACCACGTGGATCGACTCCTCGGTGCCGGGATACGCCGCCGTGATCCTGGTCAGCCCGTGCGTCTTCGACCCGCGATAGCCGCGCGGGCTGATGGCCAGCGGCACGGGTGAGGAGTGCAGCAGTCGGTCGGCGGTGGAGCCGACGACCACCTGACCGAGACTGCCGTCCGCGGCCGAACCGAGTACCAGCGCTTCGGCGTTGAGATCCTCGACCGCTTTGAGCAGCCCGCCCGGCGCGGAACGGTGCGCGTACTTGTGGAAGGTCACGTCGAGGCCGGGATCCAGCTTGGTGACGCACTCCTTCGCCTGCGACGCCGAGTCGACCGCGAGTTTGTCCGCGTACTGGGCGTACTCGGCGTCGATGCGCGCCGGCGACGGCGTGGTCCATGGTTTCGGTACGACGGTGACGACGGACAGCGTCGTCTTGAGCGTGCGCGCCGCCTCGACCCCGAGGTGCAGCGCCGAGATGCCCGCCTTGCCGGCCAGGTATCCGACGATGACCGTCACTTCTCGTCCTTCGGCGTGATGATCTCGACGTCGTCGACACCCGGTGCTGCCGACGCGATGATGCCGTCGCCGCCGTCGTTGAGTGCGCTGTGGTGGCGACCCCACAGGACGTAGAAGATCAGCGCCACGGTCACCCACGCCCCGAAGGCGAGCCAGGTGTACCAGTGCAGGAAGTACAGGATGTAGAGGCACGCCGCGATCGAGAGGACCGGAGTGACGGGATAGCCGGGAACCTTGAAGCCGCGCGGCAGATCCGGTTCGCGCACCCGCAGGATGATCACACCGGCGGAGACGACGATGAACGCGGTCAGCGTGCCGATCGACACCATGTCGATGAGGTAGTCCAGCGGGACGAATCCCGCCAGCAGCGCCACGACCACCGACACGATGATCGTGTTGTTGACCGGAGTCATGGTGCGCGGGTTGACCTTCGCGAACGTGGCGGGCAGCAGACCGTCGCGGCCCATCGCGAACAGGATGCGGGTCTGGCCGTAGAGCGTGACCAGGGTGACGGAGAAGATCGAGATGACCGCGCCCGCGGCTAGGACCGTGCCGAAGTAGTTCGCTCCGGTGACGGCGTCCAGGATGGCGGCGAGCCCGGCGTTCTGCCCCTCGAACAGCTCCCAGTTCTGCGCGCCGAGCGCGGCGATCGACACGAGAATGTAGAACGTGGTGACCGTCAGCAGCGCCGCGATCAGGGCGCGCGGCATGGTCTTCTGCGGGTTCTTGACTTCGTCGCCCGCCGTCGACACCGCGTCGAGGCCGATGTAGGAGAAGAAGATCACGCCCGCCGCCGCACTGACACCGGCGGCGCCGAACGGTGCGAAGTTCGCGAAGTTGTCGGCGTTGAACGCGGTGATGGCGACCGCGATGAACATGGCCAGCACGCCGAGCTTGATGATCACCATCACCGTGTTGACCGCGGCCGACTCGCTGGCACCGCGAATGAGCAGCAGCGCGCACAACGCGACGAGCACCATCGCGGGCAGATTCACCACGCCGGGTGTGGCGTCCCACGGGGCGGCGATGAGGGCCTGCGGCAGTTGCACGCCGAACACGTTGTCCAACAGCACGTTGAGATACGAACTCCAGCCGACTGCGACGGCAGCTGTGGAGACGCCGTACTCGAGCAGCAGGCAGGCGGCGACACCCATCGCGACGAACTCGCCGAGCGTGGTGTAGGCGTACGAGTAGGTGGAGCCGGAAACCGGCACCGCGGAAGCCATCTCCGCGTAACAGATCGCCGCCAGGCCCGCCGCGATGCCGGCGATCACGAACGAGAGCACGGTCGCGGGACCCGCCTCCGGCACCGCGTCGGACAGGACGAAGAAGATGCCGGTGCCGACCGTCGCGCCGACGCCGAACATCGTGAGTTGGAAGGTCCCGATCGTGCGTTTCAGGCCCTCGGACGCACCGTGCGCCACCGCAGCGCCGACGATCGGCCTCCGCCGCAGGAACTGCTCACGAATGGGGATCGTCGGTGCTGACATGCATGCTCCTCGTCGGGTCAGGCGGTGGCGGTGCGGGTCTCGGCCAGTGCGTCTGCGAACTGGTCGACGGCCCAGTCGATCTCCTCTGCAGTGATCACCAGCGGCGGTGCGAATCTGAGGGTGGAACCATGAGTGTCCTTAACGAGAACACCGCGGTCGGCCAAGCGCAAGCTGAGTTGCTTACCTGAGCCGATGCTCGGGTCGATGTCGACGCCGGCCCACAGGCCCAGGCCACGCACCGCGAGGACACCGTGTCCGATCAGGTCGCGCAGTCGGCGGTGCAGGTGCTCGCCGAGTTCGGCGGAGCGAGACTGGAATTCGCCGCGAGCGAGGATCGCGACGACGGTGCTGCCGATCGCCGCCGCCAGCGGGTTCCCGCCGAACGTCGAGCCGTGCTCGCCGGGATGCAGAACGCCGAGCACGTCGCGGTCGGCCACCACGGCGGACAGTGGAACCACCCCGCCGCCGAGCGCCTTGCCGAGCAGGTACACGTCGGGCTCGACGTTCCAGTGATCGCACGCGAACGTCCGGCCGGTGCGCGCGAGCCCCGACTGGATCTCGTCGGCGATCATCAACACGTTGCGCTCGGTGCACAGGGCGCGGACCCGCGGCAGGAAGTCGTCGGGCGGCACGATGATCCCGGCCTCGCCCTGAATCGGCTCCAGCAGGACGGCGACGGTGTTCTCGTCGACGGCGTCGGCCAGCGCGTCGGCGTCACCGAACGGCACCGAGCGGAAGCCCGGTGTGTACGGGCCGAAGCCGCGGCGGGCGGTCTCGTCGTCGGAGAAGCTGATGATCGTCGTGGTGCGACCGTGGAAGTTGTTGCGGGCCACGATGATATTGCCCTCGCCCGCGGGGACGCCCTTGACGTCGGTGCCCCATTTGCGGGCGACTTTGAGGCCGCTCTCGACGGCTTCGGCGCCGCTGTTCATCGGCAGCACCATGTCCTTACCGCACAGCGCTGCGAGCGCCTCGCAGAAGGGCCCGAGGCGGTTGGAGTGGAACGCCCGGCTGACCAGCGTGACGGCGTCCAGCTGCGCGTGCGCGGCCGCGGTGATCTCGGCGTTGCGATGCCCGAAGTTCACCGCCGAGTACGCGGCCAGGCAGTCGAGGTAGCGGCGCCCCTCGACGTCGGTGATCCAGGCGCCCTCGGCGGAGGAGGCGACGACGGGCAGCGGGGAGTAGTTGTGCGCGGCGTAGCGGTCGTCGAGCGCGATCGCGGCGTCCGTCGCCGACGAGCGCTCGCGCGAGGAGTCGTCCCGCGCTGATGTCCGCACAGTCGTCACGTCATCAAGGATGGTCACCGATACACCTCCAGCGTGCAGCATTTGACGGATCCGCCGCCCTTGAACAGTTCCGAGAGGTCGACGCCGATCGGCTCGAATCCCGCGTCGGCCAGCTGTCTGGCAAAGCCGGTGGCGGCGGCGGGCATCACCACGTGCAGGCCGTCGGATACGACGTTCAGCCCCAGCACGTACGCGTCGGCGGTGGCCACCTCGATGGCGTCGGGGAACAGCTCCTGGAGCCGCGCGCGGGCGTCGTCGCTGAACGCCGGCGGGTAGTAGGCGATCGTGGCGTCGTCGAGCACCGCGAGCGCGGTGTCGAGGTGGTAGAACCGCGGGTCCACCAGTTCGAGGCTGACGACCGGCATGCCGACCAGTTGGGCCACCTCGGTGTGAGCGCGGGGGTCGGTCCGAAAGCCGTGTCCCGCCAGGACCGTTGAGCCGACGACGAGTAGATCGCCCTGGCCCTCGTTGGTATGCACGGTCTCCTGCGGGGTGAAGCCGTGCGCGGACATCCACCGTGCGTAGGCGTCGGCCTCGCCCGCCCGTTGCGGGAAGGCGAAGCGGGCGACGACGGCCCTACCCCCGACGATCAGTGCGCCGTTTGCGGCGTAGACCATGTCGGGCAGACCCTCGACGGGTTCGACGATGTCGACGGTGTGGCCGAGTGACCGGTACACGTCGAGCAGTTGCTCCCACTGGCTAACGGCGGCATCGGTGTCGACGGGCGTGGACGTGTCCATCCACGGGTTGATCGCGTACTCGACGGTGAAGTGCCGCGGCGGGGTCATCGCGTAGCGGCGGAGGGACGGGACACGGGATCGCTGCGTCGTTGCGGCGACTTCGAATTCTGAAATCGTCATGAAATAGAGGGTATGGATGACCGTTGACGCAATCAATCGCCAGGCATTGCGTGTCTAGTCGCTGTTCGTTGTGCCAAACTGTTCAGAGCGGTGATCTGTTGCGCGCAATCCAGTGGAGGCTTCGATGGACCGGTTGGACGACACCGACGAGCGCATTCTCGCGGCGCTCACCGACCACGCACGGGCCACCTTCGCCGAGATCGGGGAGCGCGTGAATCTGTCGGCGCCCGCGGTGAAGCGCCGCGTCGACCGCATGCTCGACAACGGCGTCATCCGCGGCTTCACCACCGTCGTGGACCGCAACGCGCTCGGCTGGAACACCGAGGCGTACGTACAGGTGTTCTGCCACGGCACTATTGCGCCCGCCGAGCTGCGGCAGGCCTGGGTCGACATCCCGGAGGTGGTCAGCGCGGCGACGGTCACCGGCACCGCGGATGCCATCCTGCACGTGCTCGCACGCGACATGCGGCATCTCGAGGAGGCGCTCGAGCGTATCCGGGCGAGCGCCGACATCGAGCGCAGCGAGAGCATCGTCGTGCTGTCCAACATCATCGAGCGATCGCGGGTGTAACTGAGCGGGTGTGCGCAGGGTGGGGTACACCGGGGATGGCCCATCGTGTAATAACACCGTGTGACTACCAACGCGGGCATCGTGATCGTCGGAGGCGGACTTGCCGCGGCGCGGACTGCCGAACAGCTGCGTCGCGCCGAGTTCGACGGCCCGATCACCATCGTCAGCGACGAGGAGCACCTGCCGTACGACCGGCCGCCGCTGTCGAAGGACGTCCTGCGCGGCGAGCTCGACGACGTCTTGCTGAAGCCCGCGGAGTTCTACGAGGAGAAGAACATCACGCTGCGCCTCGGCTCCGGCGCCACCGCGCTCGACACCGAGGCGCAGACGATCACGCTCGCCGACGGTGACGTGCTGCCGTACGACGAGCTGGTGATCGCGACGGGGTTGGTACCCAAGCGCATTCCGTCGCTGCCCGACCTGGAGGGCGTCCGCGTGCTGCGCACCCTCGACGAGAGTCTCGCCATGCGCGAGCACGCCGGCTCGGTGCAGCGCGCCGTGGTGATCGGCGCCGGATTCATCGGCTGCGAGGTCGCGGCCAGCCTGCGCAAGCTCGGTGTCGCGGTCACGATCGTCGAGCCGCAGCCCGCTCCGCTCGCATCGGTGCTCGGTCGGCGGATCGGCGACCTGGTCGCCCGCCTGCACCGCGCCGAGGGCGTGGACGTCCGCGTCGGCGTCGGCGTCTCCGGGGTGTCGGGTAGTGGGCACGTCGAGAAGGTCCAGCTGGCCGACGGCACCGAGTTGGACGCCGACCTGGTGGTCATCGGCATCGGCTCCCGGCCGAACACGGACTGGCTCGCCGGAAGCGGTGTCGAGGTCGACAACGGCGTGGTGTGCGACGTGCACGGCCGAACGTCCGCGAAGAACGTGTGGGCGATCGGTGACGTGGCGTCCTGGCAGGACGCGTCGGGACACCAAGTGCGCGTTGAACACTGGAGCAACGTCGCCGAGCAGGCCCGCGTCATAGTGCCCGCCCTGCTCGGTGGCGATCCGCCCGACGTCGTCGTCGTCCCGTACTTCTGGAGCGACCAGTACGACGTCAAGATCCAGTGCCTTGGTGAGCCCGAGGCCGACGACGTCGTGCACGTCGTCGAGGACGACGGCCGCAAGTTCCTGGCGTACTACGAGCGCGATGGCGTCGTCGTCGGCGTGGTCGGTGGCGGGATGCCGGGCAAGGTGATGAAGGCGCGGTCCAAGATCGCGGCCGGCGCCGCCATCGCCGATCTCTTGTGATTTGTGCACGCTCGAGAGCGGTGAGCGCTCCGGAACGTGCACAAATCGCAAGGAGTTAGTGCTCGCCGAGGTAGAAGCGGCTGCCCTGATCGTCGGTGCACAGCGCCGAGCGGCCGTACGGCTGCTGTGACGGCTCGTCGATGACGGTGCCGCCGGCGTCGCGCACCCGTGCGACCGCGGCGTCGATGTCCGCGACGGCCCACATCGGTACGGCGACGCCGCGGTCGGCGCCGCCCGCAACCCCCGACATCGGGTGCGCGCCCACGACGCCCCAGCCGTCGTCGACCCGGCCGGGCTCGAACGCCCAGAACAGGAAGCGGCTGTAGAAGGCCTTGAAGGCCGCCGAGTCGGGGACCTCGTAGGTGAGGTACGAGAGTTCGCCCGGCCCAGTGCCGTTCAGCGCCGGACGCGGTGTGCCCGGCGTCGCTTCGAACACCGCGAACGCCGTCCCCGCCGGGTCGGTCGCGTCGAGCACGGTGCCGAAATCGAACTCCTGCTCCTCGCCGGGGGTTCCGCCGCCGCTCGCAATCGACTGCCGCGCACCCGCGAGGTCGGTCACCGCGTAGCAGCAGAACAGCGTCGGGGGACCGGGCACCGAGTACAGCCCGATGCGTTCCGTCGTGTTGGTGACCTGATGCGTGTCGGGGTCGTAGCGCCACCCGAGCACGTGGCCGTAGAACGCGGCGGCGCGGTCGGCGTCGGGGGTCCAGACCGACACGTAGCCGAGGTCGCCGTGCTGGATGGGGACGACGCCACCGGTGACCGGGCCGCTCAGCATCCACCGGTGGCCGAAGGGGTCGACGATCGCGGCGGTGCGCGAGCCGTAGTTCTCGTAGGGCTCACGCTGGACCTCGGCGCCACCGGCGCGGGCCCGCTCCAGAACGGTGTCGGTGTCGACGACCGGCAGCATCAGACTGACTGAAACCGCTTGCGGGGCAGGCGCCTTGAGCCCGATTTCGGGATACTCGTCGGCGAGGTAGAGCACGCCGCCGCCGAGCGCCAACTCCGCGTGCCCGATGCGGCCGTCGTCCATGACGATCGGCTCGCCGACGAGCGTCGCCCCGAACGCGTCGACGTACCAGTCGATGGCCGCCCGCGCGCCGGCCACCGCGAGGTAGGGCAGCGCGGCGGGGCGGGGGACCGTCGGTTCGGCGGCCGTCTCGGCGGGTTCGATCAGTTCGGCGATGGCGGTATCGGTGCCGCTCATGACAACTCCTTCGGTTCGATTCGGAAGTGCGAGAGCCGTTTCCAGCCGTGCGCGCAGTCGCGCCGCGAACTCGGGATCGGGTGGCACCGGAAGGTCGCCGTCGCGGAGCACGTCGAGCGGGTCGTAGTGGTTGTTGCTCACGACTGCCCTCCCTCCGGGTACTCGGTTCTGAACGCGCGACGCGCCCGCACCAGCAACGCCTCGGTGGCGTGCACGGTGCGGCCGATCAGCTCGGCGCACTCCGGCACCGAGCGGTCGTCGAGATAGCGCAGCGCCAGCACCGCGCGGTGCTGCTCGGGCAGTCGGGCCAGCACGGTCTCGGCGACGATGCGGTCGAGTTCGGCGTCCCACCCGTCGTCCGGCTCGATCGGCTCCGGCAGCTCCGCGACCGGCACGGTGAACCGGTCGTGGCGGCGCCGGTAGTGGTCGGCCAGCTTGTGCCGTGCCACTCCGATGAGCCACGGCACCGTGATCGGCGGCGGATTCTCCTTGCGCGCGGCGTCCATCGCCGCGAGGAAGGTCTCCGACGTCAGGTCCTCGGCGGTGGCCCTGTCCGCGCATCTGCGCACGAAGTACCCGTACACCGACGGCAGGGCGTCGTCGTACAACGCGAGGAGCGCGTGCGGCGCGCTCGGGTGGGCACTCACACCCTCATCGTCGCCATCCGGACCCGAACTCCGACGCCCCTTCCCGAACTTTCTTGCGATTCGGGCACTCGCAGGAGCGGTGAGCGCTCCCGCGGGTGCACGAATCACAGGTGGGCGAGGCCTGTGCTAACAGTGTCGTAGGCGTCGTTGAGAGCGGCGTCGAGGGCCACCGTTTCGTCGGCGAGCCAGTGCTCGTAGGCCGACAGCGCGACGCCGAGCATGGTCCACGCGGTGGTCTGGGGGATCAGGCCGGCGGGCTCGTCACCGGTCCGGCGCGCCACGAACTCGGCCACCACCGCGCGCCAGCCGGCGTACATCGTCATGGAGTGCGCCTGCAGTGCCGCCGTTCCGAGGATCACTTGCATGCGCTGGCGGTGCTTGAACAGCTCGATCTCACCGAAGTCGTTGAACGCCAGCAGAACCGAGCGCAACGCGGAGCCGACGGGGACGTCGTGCGGCACCTCGGCTAGCAGGTGGCGCATCAGATCGAGGTGGGCGTCGAAGTCGCCCCACGGGATCGCGTTCTTCGACGGGTAGTACCGGAACAGGGTGCGGCGCGCGATCCCGGCGGCCTGCGCGACGTCGTCGACGCTGACCTCGTCGAAGCCGCGACTGACGAACAGGTCCAGTGCGACGTCGGTGATGTGGTCCTGGGTGGTGGACCGTCGCCTACCCACACGGACGGTTTCTCCCCGCACGGCGATCCCACCCTTCCATTTAGGCACTCGATGCCATATTCTTGCGATCTCGATCACACTTGTGCAAGAGCCACGACCCGAAAGGTGCGAAACCATGGATCAGAACCCGCAGGCGGAAACCCAGGAAGAGCTCGTCACCGAGACCCTCGTCGAAGAGGTCTCGATCGACGGTATGTGCGGGGTTTACTGACGGTGACGGCGGCTCTGCCGGCGACGTCGCCCATGGACACGGCTTTCGACCCCGACCGCGGTTGGCGCCTCCACCACCAGGTGGCGGTGCGGCCCGAGCCGTTCGGGGCGCTGCTGTATCACTTTGGCACGCGCAAACTCTCGTTCCTGAAGAACACGACGATCGTCGAGGTGGTCAACTCGCTGGCCGACCACCCCGACGCCCGCTCGGCGTTGCGCGCGGCTGGGATCGACGACGACCGGCAGGCCCCTTACCTGCACGCCCTCGGCGTGCTCGTCCAGTCCAAGATGCTCGTCCCGGAGGAAACGCAGTGACGACTATGCAGCCCGTTCCCAGGCTCGTCGACCAGTTCGAGCGAGGCCTCGACGCCCCCATCTGCCTGACCTGGGAGCTGACGTACGCGTGCAACCTGTCGTGCGTGCACTGCCTGTCCGCGTCCGGTAAGCGGGATCCTCGCGAGCTGTCGACGCGGCAGTGCATGGACATCATCGACGAGCTCGAGCGGATGCAGGTGTTCTACGTGAACATCGGCGGCGGGGAACCGACTGTGCGCCCGGACTTCTGGGAGCTCGTCGACTACGCGACCGCCCATCACGTCGGCGTGAAGTTCTCCACCAACGGCGTCCGGATCGACGAGAAGGTCGCCGCGAAGCTGGCCGCCAGCGATTACGTCGACGTGCAGATCTCGCTCGACGGCGCGACCGCCGAGGTCAACGACGAGGTCCGCGGTCCCGGCTCGTTCGCCATGGCCATCCGGGCGCTGGAGAACCTCGCCGCGGCGGGCTTCAAGGACGCCAAGATCTCGGTCGTCGTCACGCGGCACAACGTCAGCCAGCTCGACGACTTCAAAGCGCTGGCGGACCGGTACGGCGCCACCCTGCGCATCACGCGACTGCGCCCCTCGGGCCGCGGCGCCGACGTCTGGGACGAGCTCCACCCCACCCCCGCCCAGCAGGTCGAGTTGTACGACTGGCTGGTCGCCAAGGGGGAGCGGGTGCTCACCGGTGACTCGTTCTTCCACCTGTCCGGACTCGGCGCGCCCGGTGCGCTCGCCGGCCTCAACCTGTGCGGCGCCGGCCGCGTGGTGTGTCTGATCGACCCGGTCGGCGACGTCTACGCCTGCCCGTTCGCCATCCACGACAAGTTCCTCGCCGGAAACGTGCTGACGAGCAACGGCTTTCAGGACGTGTGGCAGAACTCCGAACTGTTCCGTGAGCTGCGCGAGCCGCAGTCCGCGGGCGCGTGCAGCGGCTGCGGACACTACGACGCGTGCCGCGGCGGCTGCATGGCCGCCAAGTTCTTCACCGGCCTGCCGCTCGACGGACCCGACCCCGAATGCGTGCAGGGCTACGGCGAACCCGCGCTGGCGCTCGAACGCAGCAAGCCGAAGCCGAGCGTCGACCACTCCCGCAGCGGCGGACGCAAGGCCCAAGCATCCGTCCCGCTCAAGCTCCTCGCACCACCGAAGAAATTCTGCAACGAAAGTCCGGTCTGACCCATGGCTCGTGATAAGTGGTTCGAAACCGTCTCCATCGCCCAGGAGCGCGCGAAGAAGCGCATCCCGAAATCGGCCTACTCGGCCCTTCTCGGAGGTAGCGAGAAGGGGCTGACGGTAAACGGCAACAACGCCGCGTTCAACGAACTCGGGTTCGCGCCGCACGTCATCGGCGCTCTGGAGAAGCGCGACATGGCGACAACCGTGATGGGACAGGAGATCTCGCTGCCCGTCATCATCTCGCCGACGGGTGTTCAAGCGATCCACCCCGACGGTGAGGTCGCCGTCGCCCGTGCTGCGGCGGCGCGCGGCACCGCTATGGGGCTGTCGTCGTTCGCCAGCAAGCCCGTCGAGGAGGTCGTCGCCGCGAACCCGAAGACCTTCTTCCAGATCTACTGGCTGGGCGACCGAGACGCGATCGCCGCGCGCGCGGAGCGTGCCAGGGCGGCCGGTGCCGTCGGGCTCATCGTGACGACGGACTGGAGCTTCTCGCACGGCCGCGACTGGGGTAGCCCGAAGATCCCCGAGGCGATGAACCTCAAGACCGCGATCAAGATGATGCCCGAGGGGCTCACCCGGCCGCGCTGGCTGTTCGAGTGGGCCAAGACGATGAAGCCGCCGACGCTCACCGTGCCCAACCAGGCGGCCAAGGGCGAGCAGGGGCCGCCGTTCTTCCAGGCCTACGGCGAGTGGATGGGCACCCCGCCGCCCACGTGGGAGGACATCGCCTGGCTGCGCGAGCTGTGGGGCGGACCGTTCATGCTCAAGGGGGTCATGCGCATCGACGACGCCAAACGTGCTGTGGACGCGGGCGTTTCGGCCATCTCGGTGTCGAACCACGGCGGTAACAACCTGGACGGCACCCCGGCCTCGATTCGCGCGCTGCCCGCGGTCGCCGAGGCCGTCGGCGACCAGGTCGAAGTCCTGCTCGACGGCGGCATCCGGCGCGGCAGCGATGTCGTCAAGGCCCTCGCACTCGGCGCCCGCGCCGTGATGCTCGGTCGGGCCTACCTGTGGGGGCTGGCGGCTGAGGGACAGGCGGGGGTCGAGAACGTCCTCGACCTCATGCACGGCGGCATCGACTCCGCCCTGCGCGGACTCGGCAAGGCATCGGTCCACGACCTGAATGCCGGGGACGTGCTGGTGCCCGACGGGTTCGTGCGGGCGCTGGGCGCGCCCGAAAGCTGACACGCCGGGTCGCGGCGCGCCGGAGGATGGGGCAGGCGTGGCTGACGAGACTGGCGGGAAGGCTTTCCGCCCCGCACGGAGTGCCGCACGGAATCAATTGCTGCGCATAAGCCAACAACTGGCGCACGACAGGTGAATTCGGCCTACCATCGGCGGGTGGCTTTCCCCAGTGAGCTTGGGAACTCGACGACGAGGCAGCTGCTCGACCAGACGCCCGCGTTGATTATCCCCCTAGGTGCGACCGAGCAACATGGACCGCACCTGCCGCTGGACACCGACACTCGGATCGCGACCGCGGTTTCCTCTGCCGTTGCTGGTCTCCTGCCTGGCGACTGGCTCATCGCGCCGGCGATCGGCTACGGCGCGAGCGGAGAACACGAGGGCTTCCCGGGCACCGTGTCGATCGGCACCGCTGCGCTGCGCGAACTGCTCGTCGAGTTCGGCCGGTCGGCGTGCAACTGGGCCTCCCGGCTGGTGTTCGTCAACGGACACGGCGGCAACCTCGATGCGGTTGCTGAAGCTACCACCCTGCTGCGTGTCGAGGGACGCGACGCGGCCTGGTCACCGTGCTCCGTCGCGGGTGCCGACGCGCACGCGGGGCACACCGAAACATCTGTATTGCTACATATTTCGCCGAACGACGTGCGAATCGACGAGCGGGTGCCGGGCAACGCCGCACCGCTCGCCGAGCTCATGCCGCGGCTGCGTCACGGCGGCGTGGCGGCCGTGAGTCCGGTCGGGGTCCTGGGGGACCCGACTACCGCCTCCGCCGCGGAGGGCGCCCGCATCTTCACCGAGATGGTGGAGACGTGCGCCCGTCGCATCGCGGCATGGACGCCGAACAACAGGGGGATGCTGGAGTGACGGGACCGAGACTGCCCGATGGCTTCGCCGTGCAGGTGGACCGACGGGTCAAGGTGCTGGGCCAGGGTTCGGCGCTGCTGGGGGGTTCGCCGACGCGGCTGCTGAGGCTCGCGCCCGCCGCGCAGACGATGCTCAGCGGCGGCCGCCTCGAGGTCCACGACGCGCAGAGCGCCCAGCTCGCCCGCACGCTGCTGGACGCCACCGTCGCCCACCCCCGCCCGGCCAGCGGCCCATCGCATCGCGACGTCACCGTCGTTATTCCGGTGCGCGACAACGCCTTCGGGCTGAACCGGCTCGTCCGTGCGCTGCGTGGACTGCGGGTGGTGGTGGTCGACGACGGGTCGGCGACACCGGTGTCGGCCGCGGCGTTCGAGGGTCTGCACTGCGACGTGGTGGTGCTCCGCCACGAGCGCAGTAAGGGTCCGTCGGCGGCCCGCAACGCCGGCATGGCCGCCTGCCAGACGGACTTCGTGGCGTTCCTGGATTCCGACGTGGTGCCCCGGCGAGGCTGGCTGGAGGCCCTGCTCGGCCACTTCTGCGACCCCGCGGTCGCACTGGTGGCGCCGCGCATCGTCGGCCTGCGGGAGCCCGACAGCCTGGTCGGCCGCTACGAGGCGGTCCGGTCGTCGCTCGATCTCGGTCATCGCGAGGCCCCGGTCATTCCGTACGGCACGGTGTCCTACGTGCCCAGTGCCGCGATCGTCTGCAGGCGCAGCGCACTGCTCGAGTTGGGCGGCTTCGACGAGTCCATGGAGTCGGGCGAGGACGTCGACCTGTGCTGGCGCATGGTCGAGTCCGGCGCTCGCCTGCGCTACGAACCCATCGCACTGGTGGCGCACGACCATCGGACGCAGCTGCGAGAGTGGTTCCTGCGCAAGGCTTTCTACGGTTCATCGGCGGCTCCGCTGGCCGTCCGGCATCCCGGCAAGACCGCCCCGCTGGTGCTGTCCGGCTGGACGCTGCTGGTGTGGCTGCTGCTCGCGATGGGCTCCGGTTTCGGGTTCCTGGCGTCCACTGTGGTCGCGGTGTTCACCGGACACCGCATCGCCAAGTCGCTGCGCCCGGTCGAGACCCAGCCCAAGCAGGTCGCGGGGCTGGCGGCCGAGGGGCTGTGGGCCGCGGCCCTGCAACTCGCGTCGGCGATCTGCAGGCACTACTGGCCCGTCGCACTCATCCTCGCCGTGCTGTTCCAGCGCTGTCGCCAGGTGGTGCTCGTGGCCGCGGTGGTCGACGGGGTGTCGGACTGGGTCAGCCGCGACCGCAACGGCGACGGGGACTCCCAGCACGTCGGTCTGCTGTCCTACCTCCTGCTGAAGCGGCTCGACGACATCGCCTACGGGCTGGGGCTGTGGACCGGTGTGGTGCGCGAGCGCCACGTCGGTGCGCTCAAGCCGCAGATCCGGACCTGAGCCCGGCACACGGGTAGGCCATTGTTCAGCGACGTGCTGATCGTCGGCGCGGGGAGCGCCGGCTGCGTTCTCGCCGAAAGGCTTTCGGCTGATCCGTCCTGTCGGGTGACCCTGGTCGAAGCGGGTCCGGGGCCCTCGGATCCGCATGTGCGGGCCCAGATCAGCGATGGACTGCGACTGCCCATCGGCGACGCCAGTTCGGTCGTGCGACGCTACCGAACCATCCTCACCGAGGACCCGGTGCGTGAGACGGTGATCATGCGCGGTGCGGTGGTCGGCGGGTCCGGTGCGGTCAACGGCGGCTACTTCTGTCGCGGCCTGCCCACGGACTTCGACGGGTGGAACGTGCCGGGGTGGGCCTGGGCGGACGTGCTGCCGCACTTCCTGGCCATCGAGACCGACCTGGATTTCACCGGACCGCTGCACGGTGCCGACGGCGCGATGGCGATACGGCGCGTACACCGGTTCGACGAGGGGGCAAGGGCTTTCATCGAGGCGGCACAGCGGCACGGATACCAGTGGATCGACGATCTGAACGGCGCCGACGGTGGTCGGCCAGGCGTGGGCGCGGTACCGCTGAACATCCTCGACGGAATCCGGACCGGTCCGGGTGGGGCGTTCCTCGCCAGGGCGGCTGACCGTCCCAACCTGACGATCGTCGAGGACAGCAGCGTGCGCGGCGTCCGGATCGCGGGCGGCCGGGTGCGCGGTGTGGACTGTGTCGGTCCCGCCGGTCCGGACTACCTTGAGGCGGACCGAATCGTGTTGTCCGCGGGGGCAATCGGATCGGCCCAGCTGCTGATGCTGTCCGGGGTGGGTCCGGCGGCGATGCTGTCCGGGTTGGGGATCGGAGTCAACGCCGACCTGCCGGTCGGGACGCGATCAGCCGACCACCCCGAATGGGTGCTGCCGGTCGACTGGCCCGCCGCGCTGGGACGACCGCCCCTGGAGTCGGTGTTGACCACGTCGGACGGGCTCGAGCTCAGGTCGTACACGACGGGGTTCGGTGTGATGACCGGCGGGCCGGGGGGTGATCCGGCGGATCGGCCGCACTTCGGCGTCACGCTGATGCGACCGCACAGCCGGGGCAGGGTGACGTTGGCGTCGGCGGATCCGGACGTCGCGCCGATCATCGAGCACCGCTACGACAGCGTGCCCGAGGACGTCGCCGCCCTCGAACGCGGAGCAGTGCTGGCTCGGACGGTCGCGGGCGCGGGATACGAAGCGCGCGAGGCAGTCTGGTCCACGTCGCAGCACCTGTGCGGTACGGCGCCGATGGGAGCCGACGACGGGACGTCGGTGCTCGATGAGCGATGCCGAGTGCGGGGCGTCGACGGACTCTGGGTTGTTGACGGGTCGATCATGCCCGCCATCACCAGCCGCGGACCGCACGCGACGATCGTCATGATCGCTCACCGCGCCGCGGAGTTCATCCTCGGTTGATCAGACGCACCATCGACTCGGCGAGCACCGTCGCGGCGACGACACCGTCGACGACCGGTACCCCGAGACGTCGGGTCAGGGGAACGGCGAACTTCGCCATTGCTGCGCAGCCCAATACGATCGCGCGGCTGCCGTCTGATTCGAGGGCGCCGGCACACAGGTCGCCGATCGGTCCGATGGTCTCGGGATCGGAGTCGATGGTAAGCACCGGGATGTCGCAGGCGTACACGCCGAGGCACTGGCTCGGGGTGTAGGCCTTCGCCAGTTCCCACGCCCGCGGTACCGTCGCCGACATCGAGGTGACGACGGAGAAGTCGCCGGCCGCGAGCGCCGCCGCGTGCATGGCGGCCTGCGCGATTCCGAGCACCGGACCGTCGACCAGCGTGCGCGCCAACTCAAGACCGGGATCGCCGAAGCACGCGATGATCGACGCGTCCGGGCGTCCCACGTCGCGTGCGTGCGCTTTCGTCAGCTCGGCGAGAAGGTTAGGTAAGCAACGGTGTTCGTCGTCGTCCGACTCGATGCTGGCCGGGCCGTCGACGGGGTTGACGGCTTCCACGAGGGTGGTCGCGCTGGCGACCGCACGCGCGTTGGCCTCGATGTCACGCGTCATCGAGGCGGTCGTGTTCGGGTTGACCAGGAGCAGCCGCACCCGCCCAGGGTAGTTCAGCCGCGACGAGTCAGCCGCTCGACGACCGCCAGCTGGCGGTCGTCGCGGCCCGGTGCCCACAGTCCGATCACGACGGCGCTGACCCCGACGATGATCGCCATGCCGAGCAGCGACGTGCTCATCGCCTCGACGAAGGCTGTCCTGGCCAGTTCCGTCACGGCGGCGCCCTGCGGACCCAGGGACGCCGAGACCTCCAGGGCGTGCCCGAGGGAGCCGAGCACCGCATCCCGCGCGGGCTCGGGCAGCGCCGCGGGCAGCCGGGGGGTCAGCAGCTCGGTGTACTGCGCGGCGAGCAGCGATCCGGCCAGTGCGATCCCGAGTGCGGCACCGACCTCGCGGGTGGTGTCGTTGACTGCGGACGCAACTCCCTGCTTGTCATCGGGTGTGGTGTTCATGATCGCGGAAGTCGTTGGGGCGGTGAGTAGCCCGATGCCGAAGCTCATGACGAGCATGGGCCATCCGACTGCGCCGTAACCGGCGTCGATGTCGACGTCGCTCATGAGGAGGAAGCCAAGCGAGATGAGCCCCAGTCCGGTGAACACCACCAGCCGCAAACCGATCCGCGGCACGTACCAGAACGCCGTGGCGGACAGCAGCAGAACGGGCCCCATCAACGGTGTCAGCGCGAACGCGGTCTTGATCGGGCTGTATCCGAGGATGAGCTGCATGTGTTGCATGACGATGTAGAAGAAGCCGAACATCGCGAGGAAGAACACGGTGATGGCCGCGGCGCCCGTCGCGAAGGTGGGGTTGGTGAACAGTCGGACGTCGAGCAGCGGATGGCGCTGCCGCAGTTCGATGACTCCGAACGCGACGGACATCACCGCGCCCACGACGATGGAGCCGATGACCAATGGGTCGGACCAGCCGCGAGCGGGCGCCTCCAGGATGCCGAACACCAGGATCGCGACGCCGCCGCCGATGACCACCGCACCCGGCCAGTCGAGGGGTTTCGCGACCGATTCGCGCGACGTCCCGATCGTCAGGGTGAGCACGAACAGCAGCCCGGCGGCCCCCGCGAACCCCCAGAAGATGGCCTGCCAGGAGAAGAAGTGCAGGATGCCACCGGACCCCAGCATCCCGACCACGGCCCCCGATCCCGCTGCGCCCGCCCAGATGCCAACGGCCTTGTTGCGCTGCTCTTTCGGGTATCCGGCTGTCAGCAGCGACAGTGTTGCGGGCATGACGAACGCGGCGCCGACGCCGGCCGCCCCGCGGGCGATGATGAGGTGCAGCGGATCCGACCAGATCGCGGGTGCGATCGACGCCACCGCGAACACCACCAGGCCGAGCAGGAGCGCGCCGCGACGGCCGTACCGATCGCCGAGCGCCCCCGCGGGCAGCAGCAGGCAGGCCAGCACCAGCGTGTAGCTGTCGACGATCCAGGTGAGTTGGCTCTGGGTGGCCGAGGTCGCGCTGGCGATGTCGGGCAGTGCCGTGTTGAGCGCGACCATCGAGGAGATCACCAGGAGTACCGGCAGGCAGGTCACGAACAGCGTCCAGACCCGCGCCCGAGGGGAGAGGGTCGCGAGCGCGGGGTCGGTAGCCTGGGCCTGATCAGACAACGTGTCGGCCACGCTCCCCTCCCTTCGCGGAGTACCGTGATTCCGAGACTGCAGGTCTTGAACCGAGACTAACAGTCTCGTTTCGATAGCGGAGGTGAACTGAAGTGACGGTGCGTACGGATCCCAGGCCGGCGCGGTCGCGCGCGCGTTTACTCGATGCGGCGACGACGCTGCTGCGGTCGGGCGGGCCGAGCGCGGTCACGGTGGACGCGGTGACCCGCGCGTCCAACGTCGCGCGAGCGACGCTGTACCGCCACTTCCCGAGCGGAAACGACCTTCTGGCAGCGGCGTTTCACGCGCTGATCCCGCCTGCGCCGATCCCTCCCGACGAGGGATCGCTGCGCGACCGATTGGTGGCCGCCACCCGCGGTTTCGCGGAACTCATCGCCGAGGCGCCGATCAGCCTCGCGGCGATGTCGTGGTTGGCGCTCGGCGGTGACCTCGAGCAGATGCGATGGGGCAGGGACAAGGACGACAGCCCCGAGGTCAGCACGCTTCGGGAACGGGTGGCCGAGCAGTACGCGGCCCCGTTCGACGCGGTGTTCAGCAGCACACAGGCGATCGCGGCGATGGGCGAGATCGACAGGACGCGCGCCGTAGCCCTGCTCGTCGGTCCCATCGTGCTTGGCAAACTCAGCACGCTGCAGGATTTCGACTACCGCGAGATCGCCGAAGCCGCCGTCGACGGGTTCCTGGCGACCCACGTCACCGCGGCCGACGCGTAACTACTTGAGCGAGTAGCGAATCGGTAGGTGCTTCAGCCCGCCGACGAACGTCGTCGCCTGCAGTTCGGGGGTGCCCGCCAACTCGATGGACTCCAGTCGGCTGAGCAACTCGGTGAACAGACTGTTCATTTCCATGCGCGCCAGGGCGGCGCCCAGGCAGAAGTGGATGCCGTACCCGAACGCCACGTGCTTGTTGGGGTCGCGTGACACGTCGAAACGGAAGGGGTCGGTGAACACCTCCTCGTCGCGGTTGCCCGAAACGTAGGCGAGGTACACCGATTCGCCCTTCGCGATGTCGACGCCGCGCACGGTGGTGTCCTCCGTGGCCGTCCGCATGAACTCCTTGACCGGCGTCGTCCACCGCACCATCTCCTCGACCGCTGTGCCCATGAGGCCCGGATCCCGTTGCAGCCGTTCGAGTTCGGCCGGGTTCTCGATGAGCGCCAGGAGTCCGCCGGAGATGGCGTCCTTCGTCGTGTCGTGCCCAGCGCTGGCCACGATGACGTAGTACGACACGGTGTCCACATCGGAGAGCGGCTCACCGTCGATGAGGCCGTTGGCGATGGCGGACGCGAGATCGTCGGTGGGATGCTCGCGGCGCGACGCCGTCAGTTTCGAGAAGTAGGCGAAGAAGTCCAGCAGCACAGCAAGCTGATCCTCCAGGGATCCGCCGTCGCGCTTGTACTCGTCGTCGTCACCGCCGAACATCTCCTGCGTCAACTTGTGCATGCGGCCGTAGTCGTCCTCGGGCAGGCCGAGCAGCGACATGATGACGTACAGCGGGAAGTGCACCGCGATGTCGGTGACGAAGTCGCACTCCGGGCCGATGTCGCGCATCTTGTCGACGTACCGCTTCGCGAGTTCGTCGACGCGCACCTTGAGATCGCGCATCGCCTTGGGCCGGAACCAGTCGGAGCCGATGGCGCGGATCTTGCGGTGGTGTGGGTCGTCCATGTGGATGAGGGTGCGCAGTCCCGTCCCGGCCGCGAGCTGCTCCTTGGCCAGGTCGTCGGCGGCCGCGGTGGCGAGCAGCGGCCGCGGCTCGGAGATGAACAGCTCGTTCGCGCGCTCGATCGCCATGATGTCGGCGTGCTTCGTGATCGCCCAGAACGGCCGGTACGGCCGGTTGTCCACCCACGCAACGGGATTGTTCGCGCGAAGGTGCGTGAGTGCCTCGTGCAGTCGGACATCGTCGGCGTAGGCCTTGGGGTCGGCGAAGACCCTGGCGGCCTCATCCATAGTCCTGTTGCTCATCGGCACTCCTTACCGCTCACTGCGCTGGGCTGACTTGACGGGTGTCAAGTCGAAGTCTAGGGCGGCGCCGCGGCGCGCACGGCCGGATTGCTGGATCCGCCATCAGTAGGCTCTGGTGTCGTGCCCCCCGTGTCGCGACTCGTCCGCTGTGCGCTCGCGCTGGTGGCGGTGCTGATGCTCCCGCTGGGGTGCGCCACCGACGACCCGCCCGGTGTAACGCTGCCGCCCGACCCGTCGGTGGTGAAGACGACCGCAGGTTTCGTGCGCGGTCTCGCGACTCTGGACAAGCGGCACTTCGCGGGCGTCCCGTACGCGGCGCCGCCGGTGGGACCGCTGCGTTGGCAGCCGCCGCAACCCGTCGCACCCTGGGAGGGCGTGCACGACGCGACCAGGGTAGGGCCGCGCTGCCTGCAGGACGAGGGCACCGACCTGGAGTTGGGCAAGGGGACCGACGAGGACTGCCTGACACTGAACGTGTGGACGCCTGCGCCGTCGAATGAGCTACGGCCCGTGATGGTATGGATTCACGGTGGCGCGTTCATCAACGGCAGCGGTGGGATGTACGACTCGCGGTGGTTGGTGGACCGCGGTGACATCGTGGTCGTCACGATCAACTACCGCCTCGGTGCCCTCGGCTTCCTCGCCCACCCCGCTCTCGGCCAGAAGGGCGCCGTCGGCAACTACGGACTGCAGGATCAGCAGGCGGCGCTGCGCTGGGTGCGCGACAACATCGCCGCGTTCGGTGGCGACCCGGACAAGGTCACGATCGCCGGCGAGTCGGCGGGTGGGATGTCGGTGTGCGATCACATGGTCGCGCCCGACTCCAAGGGCCTGTTCCGCGCGGCGATCATTCAGAGTGGACCGTGTCAGGCGCAGTTGGCGCTGCCGGAGGCCGAGCGGATCAGCGAGGAGTATGCGCGTGACGCCGGGTGCGGGGACCCCGCCACCGCGGCGGCGTGCCTGCGCGCTCTGCCTGCCGACAAACTGCGAAAACCCGTGTGGTACGACCGGATCGGCGAGGACACGCTCAGCGGCCCGGTCTACGGCAGTGCCGTGCTTCCGGAGGACCCGATGGTGGCGATCGCGGAGCGTCGGGCGGCGGACGTGCCGGTGCTGATCGGCAGCAACCGCGACGAGTTCACGCTCTTCGTCGCGCTGCAGTACCTGCGACTGGGGCGGCAGTACGCACCGGGCGAGTACCCCGGCCTCCTCGCCGACACCTTCGGGCGCGACGCCGCCGCCGTGGGTGCGCGCTATCCGCTGGACCGTTACGGCGGCAGCGCCGCACTGGCGTACGCGGCCGCGGTCACCGACGGTGTCTTCGCGTGCGTCGCGAACACGATGACCGACGAGTTGGCGCCGACCAACGACGTCTACGCCTACGAGTTCAACGATCCGCGTCCGCCGACGCCGGAACCCATGCGCACCTTGCCTTTTCCGGTCGGCGCCAGCCATTCGCTCGAGTTGCGCTACCTGTTCGACGTCGGTGGGGCACCGCCGTTGAACCCGGCTCAGCAGGAACTGTCGAACCAGATGATCGACTACTGGACCAGCTTCGTCGCCAACGGGAATCCCGCGACCGAGGGGCTGCCGGACTGGCCCGAGGCGGGCGATGACCCGGCGGCGATGAAGCGGTTGTCTCTACAGCCCGACGGGAGCAGGCTGAGCACCGACTTCGCCGCAGCCCACCAGTGCGGCTTCTGGGCGGAACAGAAGAGGTGACCGAAGGTGCCGACCCCCGATAGGGACGCGTTCACGCGAGAGTGGTTGACGGCGTGGAACTCCCATGACGTAGAGGCGGTGTTGGCGCATTTCCGCGACGACGTCGTGTTCACCTCGCCGGTGGCCGCCCGGCTGCTGCCCGCGACCGGGGGCGTGGTCCGCGGCAAGGCCGCACTACGGGACTACTGGACGACGGCGCTGGCCAAGCTACCGGACCTGCATTTCGAGTTGGTCGCGGTGCACCAGGGTGAGTCGCTGCTCGTCATCAACTACCGCAATGAGCGTGGCCAACTGGTCAACGAGGTGCTCGCATTCGACGGCGACCTGGTTCGCGAGGGCCACGGCACCTACGTGGACTAGGGCACCTCGACCGTCTGTCCGGCGGTCGCGATCGCGGTGTAGCCGGTGTACCCGTCTCCGCCGTATCCCGCCAGGGCGATGCCCCCGTCCGATGCGACCGCGCGGTTGTCGTCGTTGTCGGTACCGGCACCGCCCGCGAAGGCGCGGGATGCCTCGCCGGTCGCCGACGCGGCATTGCCGTCGTTGTCGACGCCGCCTTCGCCGGCCGACGCGATCGCGTTGTCTCCCGACGCGCGCGCCACGTTGCCGTCGTGACCGTCGCCGGTGATCCCGGCGAGCGCGAACGTGAGCGCGCTGCCCGATGCCGTCGCCGAATTGGCCGTGTTGTCGTCGCCGAGCCACCCCGCGCGGGCGGTCGCACCCCCCGACGCCGTCGCGGTGTTGTCGGTGTTGCGGCTGCCGCCGAAGCCGGCTTCGGCGAGTCCGCCGGTCGTCGCCGTGGCCGTGTTGCGATCGTTGTCGTCGGGGTAGTCGGCGGTGTCGATGCCGCCGCCTGCGCGTGCGCGGCTGCCGGATTCCGTTGCCCTGGCGGTGTTTTCGTCACTATCCGACGCGTAACTGCCCGCTTCGGCGACGGCACCCGCGCCGCTGGCGTAGGCGGTGTTGCCGTCGTTGTCGAGCAGGCCCCCGAGGGCTGCCCTCGCCACGCCGCCACCGAGTGCGGTCGCGTGGTTGCCATCGCTGTGGAAGGCGAAGCGCGCGGCGTCGGCGGTACTGCCCGCCCCGTTTGCGTACGCCCTGTTCCAGGTGTTGTCGCTGCCTTCAGCGCCCGCCCACGCCGTGCCCCCGCTGACCGCGGTGGCGCGGTTGAAGTCGTTGTTCACCGAGTCGAACAGCTGGCCGGCGATGAAGCCGCCACCGGCCACCGCGATGCTGTCGGCGCCGAATGAGGTCGCGACGTTGTTGTCGCCGTCGTCACCGTTGCTCCCCGCCATGGCGGCACCGCCGAACGCGGCTGCGGTGTTGCCGAAGGCGTCGTCTCCGGCGTCGCCCGACTGCGCCAGGCTGTCGCCGCCGATCGCCAGCGCCCGGTTGAAGTCGTTGTCATTGCCGAACCTCGCGGCGAACGCCTGTGCGCCCGGCCCGATCGCCAGTGCGGAGTTCAAATCGCTGTCGGTGCCCTCGACGCCCACGTAGGCGGAACTGTTGTCGCCGAACGCCACCGCCGAGTTGAACACCCCACCGGTCGCCACCGCGGTGGTCCCGGCGCCGATTGCGATGGCGAAGCTGCCGAACCCGCTCGCGTCGGCCGACGCGCCGCTGCCGAACGAGAGCGCGAACGACCCGATGCCCGTCGTGGTGAGCTTGAGGTCGCCGATGTGGATCAGGGTGATCGACGGTGTGCTGGCCGGGAGCAGTGCAACAGCGGAGCGGGCGTCTGAAGTGGACTCCGGGCGACGAACCCATGCCAGCATCGCCCACGCGAGCGGGGAATCGGTCGGCGCGCCGGTGCGGGACGTCGCCCACGGCGACACCACTGCGGCGAGCAGACTCGTCGCCGCCTCGATCAGCGATGGCGGCGCGGGCGCGGGCTCAGGGGCAGGTGCGGTGACGGCCGTGGTTGTCAATGCAGCCTGCGCAAGAACCTCGGTGTGCGCGGGTGTTGCGGCGACGGCCGGCGACTCCGTTGGCGTTTCGGCGGTTTCGGGATCACTGCGCTCGGCTGTGCCGGAATCGGGTTCGGCGGGCCGCTTCACCGATGGCGTTACGACAGCCCGGGGCCGAATGCTGCCGTGGACCGGCTTGCGCACACCCGTGTCGTGCTCGACGCCATCGTCGGACCCCGCGGCGTCGACTGGCTCGCCGACGGGCTCGTCGGCCTCGACGTCGCCACGCGAGGGATCGGATTCGTCGTCCTCGTGCTCATCTTCCTCGGCGTCTGCGCTGGGCGGTTTCGCCTCGGCACCGTCGCCGGTGTCGGCACCGCCCGCGTCCGCGTCCTTCGAGGGCGAGGCGTTCGGGCCGGCCGGTTTCGAGTCGGTGGTCTTCGAGTCGGTGGTGTTGGAGCCCGAGTCCGAATCGGGGGACGCGATCGCGACAGGCGGTGTGGTGCCCACGACGACGACGCCCACCCCGAGTGCGAACGCCAATGCGGCGACCCGGCCGACGTACTGTCCATACCTCATAACCGCCACCCTCCCGCGGAGATCTGCAACCCCCTGCAGGTCGCCCGGCGAATGAAGAATATTGCCGAGCGCACCCGTGCGCCATCGCATCCGAGAAATCTCCGCCGGCTTTCGGTGCGGCGGACTGTAGTGAGCGTTCACACTATGTCGATGACTTCGAATGACGTGTACGAACGGCTGCGTGCGCTCGAGCAACTCGTCGACCACCTCTATCGGCAAACGGGTGTCCCGATGCCCGACCTCCGGGCACTCGCGCAGGCGCGGGCGTCGGATCGGGTGAGAGAGCTGCTGCTCTCAGGCAATAAGCTCGCCGCCGTCAAGGCCTACCACGAGGAGACGGGTGTCGACCTGGCGGCGGCGAGAAAATTCGTCGACTCGCTGCAGATCGGGTGATTTCCTCGTTGAGGCGCGTTTGAGACGGTGCGCTCTCGGGCAAGAAAAAATCCATGCGAAATCTTCTACGTCGTTCGACCATCGCCGCCGTTGCTGCCGCTCCCATCGCCGCCGCGTCGCTGTTCACCGCACCGATCGGTTCGGCAGAGCCACTCAACTGCGTGAACGGGCAGTTCTGGGACCCGATCACCAACACCTGCCAGACGCCGCGTCCGGCCGACAACTGCGCGCCGGGCGAGTACTGGAACGCGTTGTCCAACGTGTGCCGCCCGCTGGGCCTGCTCTAACGGCTGGGTCCTCGTCACCCCGCGTGGTGCGGAGGGCTACACCGTCGTCGGCGCCAGCGTGATCTCGTACGAGGTGTACGTCGTGGTGGAGTCAGCGGGGGAGGTCGTGGCGACGAGCACACTCGCGCCGTCGATGTCGTGCACCGTGAAATCGAGAAGGCGGCCCGTCAAGGAGAGGAGCTTCGATTCACCCGAGGGTTCGATGACGATGACATCCGTGTTCGTTCGGCCATCCGTTTCCAGAGGCTGATAGATGACGCCGTCAGACCCGATGAACGGCTCCGTGCCCAGGACGCCGGTGCCGGTGTACGTCGCCGCGGACTGGCCGGGCCGAATCACCGTCACCACAGCCGCCGGTCCATCCGTAGAGGTCACGACGACGGTTCCGTCGGCGCCGATCGCCGGGTTGAAGAGTCCGCTGCCCGCGGCGGTGTAGGACGACGCGGTGCCCTGGCCGCCGCGGAGGACCACGATCTCGGTCACTGGGGACGGCCCGGCGTAGCTGGTCGACCGCACGGCCACCGTGCCGTCCGACCCGACCACGGCGGTGCTGCCCGGCATATCCGTGACGATCGACGCAGGATCCCGGCCGGGACGCAGCACGATGAACTCGTGATGCCAACCGCCGGACGGGCCGGTCAGCGCGTCGACGACGACTGTGCCGTCGGCGCCGATCTGCGGAAGGAAAAGGTAGCCCGCGGTCGCCGTCGTCATGATCGGATCCGCACTCGGGCGCAGCACCGTGACCGTCAGCCGGTACGGGTCGGCGGGGCTGCCCACCCCGGTATAGGTCTGGGCAGCCACGGTCCCGTCATCACCGATCTGCGTGCTGTGCAAGCGCCCCGAGGTGGTGGACGCGACTGCCGACTGGCCGGGCCGCACGACGGTGATCGTCGTCTCGGTGGCCGCGCCCGATCCGGTTTCCGTCGCGTAGGCCACTGTGCCGTCCGAGCCCACCTCAGCGGCGCTGAAGGCACCTACAGTGGTGCGTACCAACGGATTCTGGTTGGGGCGCAGGATGGTCACGGTGGTCTCGACCGGGTCGCCATCGGTGCCCGACCCCGACATGGTGGCGAACACGACGGTGCCGTTGCCGCCGACGGTAGGATCGCCAGCCAACTGCTCCGGGCCGTCGGCGGCGAACGTGTACTGCTGTAGTGCGCGGCTGCCCGCCGGGAGGACGTTCACGGTGTTGGAGATCGTCGACCCGTCGTCAGCAAGCAGGGTGGACGTGAAGACAACCGTGCCGTCGGCGCCCACCCTCGGCGCGAAGAACTGCGGCCTCCCGTCGAAGGTGATGACGATCGGTGGTTCACCCACGCGCGCGACTCGCACTGCACCCATGCGGAGGACACCGTCCACCGCGATGTAGGTGAGGCCCGCGACCGCCGTCTGACCGACGTTTGGGTACGCGAGGCCAGGCGTCCCGGCGGTCGTGAGGGTTTCCGTCGCCACGCCGGGGCGCATGACGGTGAAGACGACGTTCGAGGGATCGCCCAGCGTTCCCGCTCCGGTCCTCGTCGTGACCGCCGTCGTGCCATCGGCGAGCACCGTCACGCCACCGGTCACCGAGCCGTCGGCAGTAGACGAAACCGGGGTCCGCCCCTGGCGCAGCACGGTGATCGTCGTGCGATACGGATCGGCGGTAGTGCCCGAACCGGTCCGGTAGTAGGCGGCGAGCGTGCCGTCGACGCCTCGCGCCCACCCGGCTCCCGACGTGGGAACGGTGATGGAGCCTGCCGCGGTGGCGATCGGCTCGACATCTGTCGGTGCGAGCGTCACCTCCACGGTCCGGGTGGTCGTGTGGCCGCCGCCGAAGAACAGGCCGGCCAGCCCGTGAACGTGGAAGCCGTCGGTGGCGTCGCTGACCGTCACCACGAAACTGTCGGTCAGTTCCGTTGCGCCGTTCCAATTCTCGGGAGCGACGTAGAGGAAGCCGCCCTGATCGTCGACCGTTACGGTCCCTCCCGCCGCACTCGTCGGCGCCACGGTGTAGACGACCTCGTCGCCGTCGGGGTCGGTGCCGACGGTCACGCCTGTGACCACTCGGTCGAGCTGCACCACGTCGGTCGGGGCGGCCAACACCGGTCGGCGGTTGAAGAAGGTCGTCTGAATCTCGCGCCGTACCCACCCCAGTACCGCCCACAGCAGAGGAGGTTGCGACGGTGTCCCTGCTGGGGCGAGGAACGGCGACAGGAGAGTGCCGATCACCGCGGTGATGACCTGGCCCGGGATCGCAATCAGGCTGGCGATCGGATCCGGCGCCGGCGCCAATGTCGTTGCGTCACTTGCGGTGAGTGAGGTCCTCGAGCTGGAGGTGCTCATCAGACTCGGCGCTGCGCGAAGCGCGCTCGGCGTCGCCACGGTCGGGACAGTGGATTCGGGGCCCGGATCCTCGGCGGGCGGCGTGGCGGCGGCGCCACCGTCGGCCGAGGCCGGCGCGACCTTCTGCGTAGGTGTATCGCCGGCCGGCGGATCGTCGTTTCCCTGCTTCTGTGGAGTCACGACTGCTGAGCCGCCGTGCAGCGGCGTCGCGAGTGGCGGCGAGGAGCTAACGGGTTCCTGCGCTCCTGGCATCGCATCCGAGGTACGGGCTCCACCCGACGACGAGATAGTCACGCCGCCTGGAAGCGTCGTCGTCTCCTGCGTGGAGGACCCCGACACCGTGCTGTCGTCGCTGACCGTGTTGGACGCCTGCGATGCGGTCGACGACGACTCGCCGTCGGCGTCAACGGGCGGGTCGGTGGACGCGGTGTCCTGGGTGTCCGACGGGGCAGCCGAGTCGGAGGACGGACTCGGCGCAGTCGGTTCCGCCCACGCCACCGCAGGCGACCCCGTCACGGCGACGCCAACGCCCAGTGCGACCGCCAGTGCGCCGATTCTTCCGACATAGGTAGCCATCCGGCCGACGCTCGACGTCGCTGCGACCCTCGGCGAAGGAACAGTCCACACGCTGTCGTCGGCTGTGGGCGAACAACCTCTACCTGCGTCAACCATGCTGACATCCCCCCAGGAAGTGGATCGCCGGCCCTGAGGCGGGAGCTCCGGTGTCGCTAGGCAAACCTGCCGAGCCGTCGAACCGTAGCAGTGGAAGGCTCCCGAGTGTCCGGTAATTGACTATTCAGATAATTTGCCAGGAGTCACCCATGCGGTGATGTCGGCGTGCACCACCTCGACGCCGCGGCGGTCGGTGACGCTGACGGGGATGACGACATCGACGCCGTCGGTGATCTCATCGAAGTCCGGCACGTCGATCCGGGCGGTGGCCCGCAGCGACGTAGTCGCCTTCTGCAGGTACTGCACGGTCATCGCCTTGGGGATCCAGCGGTGCGTCGTGGGAACCGTCGCCTCCATCAGCATCCCCATCGCCATCTCGGCGGCGTTGCACGACGCGATCGCGTGCACGGTTGAAAGGTGGTTGTGCACGAAGAACCACTTCGGCACGTCGACCTCGGCCAAGCCCGGTTCCATCCGCCGGACATGGGGGAGAACCGAGGCGAAGTACGGGACGCGGGCCATCGCGGCGATGGAGAAGACCCGGCTGCCCGAGGGCACGCCCGCCAGTCGCTGCCACGCCACGTAGGTGGCGGTCTGAGAGTTGCCCATGCGCGGACCTTACTTCAGAGTAAGTTCGCCCGCGTGCGCGAATCGACGCGTGTGTGCGGTACGGGACCTCAAGGCCGACATCGATGTGGGTAAATCGATACCGGATCTCCAGATCGACGACCTGCAGCGAGTTCCAGCAGACGTGGACCAACACGGCCAGCCCGCGGAGGCTTCGCGTTCACCGAGGAAGGCTTCTCCTAGCTCGATACGCACGGTCCGCGCAGGTGGCGGGTCGTCCATTGCCGTGTGCACCGCGCCCGTCGGGCGTACATTCAGCGCGTGGGGGTACCGGACACGGCCATGATCGCGCTGATCGTCGGGGTGGCGAGCACACTTTTCGTCGTCGTTTTCACCGTCATCCTCATCGTGGCTCTCAGGCGCACCCTGCGCAGAAACGCGCAGGTGCAGCGCCGCGCCGCCTGGGGTGTCGGCGGTGCGACCGCGGCGGGCCTCTACGGATCGCAGCACTCCGGATGCAGCGGCAGCACCTACTGGGCGAACCAGGACTTCGGCACGTCGGAACCGGGCCACCACGGCTTCTTCGGCGGTGGCGACTCAGACCACGGGCACGCCAGCTCGTGCTCTGGTGGCGGCAGCAGTTGCGGTGGCGGCAGTTCCTGCGGCGGTGGGTGCGGTGGCGGCGGCGGCGACTGATGCCGGTGGCCGCATGGAGATGAGGGGATCGACATGGTGACCTGGATCGTGCTCGCGGTCTTCGGAGCGATGGTCGGGCTGGCCGTCGTACTCAGCATGAACCGGTCGCGGCGTCGCGGCGCCTGGGGTGCCGGTGGCGGGGACGGCGCCGGCGGCGACGGTGGTTACAGCGGCGGCGACAGCTCCTGCAGCGGTGGTAGCAGTTGCGGGGGAGGCGGCTGCGGTGGCGGGGGCGGCGACTGACCGTCTCGGCCGCTCCTGACCTGGCGCGATCGCCGATGACCAGGGATTTGGAGCACGCGCGCTTCTGAGGCATACTGTTCGGGTTGCCTTGAGCCGGGTTCGCCTGGCCGGGGCATGCGACTGCGCCCCTCGTGGGCGCGTCCGATCCCAACCTCGATCGTGACGGATATCCGCTGCGGGCGAGCGTGCGTTAGGGCGACACACCCGAGCGCGGGGGTCGGTGAACCAGAGACAGGTAAACAGCGGCGGCAAATCCGCGCGACCAGGTTGGTCCAGGCGCGCGGGTGGCAACCAGGCCCGACAGGGCCCGTAAGTAGTGAGGTAGGAGAAGCGTGGCGGGACAGAAGATCCGCATCAGGCTCAAGGCCTACGACCACGAGGCTATTGACGCCTCGGCGCGCAAGATCGTCGAGACGGTTACCCGTACCGGCGCAAGCGTGGTCGGCCCGGTGCCGCTGCCGACAGAGAAGAACGTGTACTGCGTCATCCGGTCCCCGCATAAGTACAAGGATTCGCGGGAGCACTTCGAGATGCGTACGCACAAGCGCCTTATCGACATCCTCGACCCGACGCCGAAGACCGTTGACGCACTCATGCGCATCGATCTGCCGGCGAGCGTCGACGTCAACATTCAGTAGGAGATCCAGAGCAATGGCAAGAAAAGGCATTCTGGGTACCAAGCTGGGCATGACGCAGGTGTTCGATGAGAACAACAAGGTCGTCCCGGTGACGGTCGTCAAGGCCGGGCCCAACGTGGTCACCCGTATCCGCACCCCCGAGCGCGACGGCTACAGCGCCGTCCAGCTGGCGTACGGCGACATCAGCCCCCGCAAGGTGAACAAGCCGGTCACCGGTCAGTTCGCCGCGGCGGGTGTGAACCCCCGTCGCCACCTCGCCGAGCTCCGGCTCGACGACGAGGCCGCCGCCGAGTACGAACTCGGCCAGGAGCTGACCGCCGAGATCTTCGCCGACGGCGCGTACGTCGACGTCACCGGCACCAGCAAGGGCAAGGGCTTCGCTGGCACCATGAAGCGCCACGGCTTCAAGGGTCAGGGCGCCGCTCACGGTGCACAGGCCGTGCACCGTCGGCCCGGCTCGATCGGTGGCTGCGCTACCCCCGGCCGCGTGTTCAAGGGCACGCGCATGTCGGGTCGCATGGGTAGCGATCGCATCACCACGCAGAACCTGAAGGTGCACAAGGTCGACGCCGAGAACGGCGTGCTGTTGATCAAGGGCGCCATCCCCGGCCGCAACGGCGGACTCGTCGTGGTTCGCACCGCGATCAAACGAGGTGAGAAGTAATGGCTTCCAAGAAGATCGACGTCTTGACGCCGGCTGGCAAGAAGGACGGCAGCGTCGAGTTGCCCGCCGAACTGTTCGACGTCGAGCCGAACATCGCCCTGATGCATCAGGTCGTCAACGCGCAGCTGGCCGCCAAGCGGCAGGGCACGCACTCGACCAAGACCCGCGGTGAGGTGTCCGGCGGCGGCAAGAAGCCGTACCGCCAGAAGGGCACCGGCCGCGCCCGTCAGGGTTCGACGCGCGCCCCGCAGTTCACCGGCGGTGGCATCGTGCACGGCCCCAAGCCGCGCGACTACAGCCAGCGCACGCCCAAGAAGATGATCGCCGCCGCACTGCGCGGAGCGCTCTCGGACCGGGCGCGCAACGACCGGATCCACGCGATCACCGAGATCATCAGCGGCCAGGAGCCGTCGACCAAGACGGCGAAGGCGTTCCTCGCCACGCTGACCACCAACGCGAAGGTTCTGTTGGTCATCGGTCGCAGCGACGAGGTCGGCGCGAAGAGCGTGCGCAACCTGCCCGGTGTGCACGTGATCTCGCCGGATCAGCTCAACACGTACGACGTGCTCAACGCCGACGACGTGGTGTTCAGCGTCGAGGCGCTGAACGCCTGGATCGGTTCGCACAGCAAGGCAGAAGAGGAGGTGTCGGCCTGATGGCAACCGTGACTGACCCCCGCGACATCATCCTCGCGCCGGTGATTTCGGAGAAGAGCTACTCGCTCATCGAGGAGAACACCTACACGTTCGTCGTGCACCCGGACTCGAACAAGACGCAGATCAAGATCGCCATCGAGAAGATCTTCGGCGTCAAGGTCGATTCCGTGAACACACTCAACCGCAACGGCAAGCGCAAGCGCACTCGCGCCGGGTACGGACAGCGCAAGTCCACCAAGCGCGCGATCGTGACCCTGGCCGACGGCAGCAAGCCGATCGACCTCTTCGGAGCACCGGCCTGACCGGCCGGGAGTTAAGGGATTAACTGACATGGGAATTCGCAAGTACAAGCCGACGACCCCCGGTCGTCGCGGTGCCAGCGTCTCCGATTTCGCCGAGATCACTCGCTCGACTCCGGAGAAGTCGCTGATCAAGCCGCTGCACGGCAAGGGTGGTCGTAATGCGCACGGTCGCATCACGACCCGTCACAAGGGTGGCGGCCACAAGCGCGCCTACCGCGTGATCGACTTCCGTCGGCACGACAAGGACGGCGTCGACGCCAAGGTCGCTCACATCGAGTACGACCCGAACCGCACCGCCAACATCGCACTGCTGCACTACCTGGACGGCGAGAAGCGCTACATCATCGCGCCGCAGGGTCTGAAGCAGGGCGCTGTCATCGAGTCGGGTGCCAACGCCGACATCAAGCCCGGCAACAACCTGCCGCTGCGCAACATCCCGTCCGGCACGGTCATCCACGCGGTGGAACTGCGTCCGGGCGGCGGCGCCAAGCTGGCTCGTTCAGCGGGCGTCAGCATCCAGCTGCTGGGTAAGGAGGGCACCTACGCCTCCCTGCGTATGCCGTCGGGCGAAATCCGTCGCGTCGACGTGCGCTGCCGCGCCACCGTCGGCGAGGTCGGCAACGCCGAGCAGGCGAACATCAACTGGGGCAAGGCCGGCCGCATGCGGTGGAAGGGCAAGCGCCCGACCGTCCGTGGTGTCGTCATGAACCCCGTGGACCACCCGCACGGCGGTGGCGAGGGTAAGACCTCCGGCGGCCGTCACCCGGTCAGCCCGTGGGGCAAGCCCGAGGGCCGCACCCGCAAGCCCAACAAGCCGAGCGACAAGCTCATCGTCCGACGCCGGCGCACCGGCAAGAACAAGCGCTAGGCAGGAGTAGCTAAAGATGCCACGCAGCCTCAAAAAGGGTCCGTTCGTCGACGACCATCTGTTGAAGAAGGTCGACGCTCAGAACGAGAAGAACACGAAGCAGGTCATCAAGACCTGGTCACGTCGTTCGACCATCATCCCGGACTTCATCGGTCACACCTTCGCCGTCCACGACGGTCGCAAGCACGTGCCGGTGTTCGTGTCCGAGTCGATGGTCGGGCACAAGCTGGGCGAGTTCGCCCCCACCCGCACGTTCAAGGGTCACATCAAGGATGACCGGAAGGCGAAGCGCCGGTAATGACTACGACGACTGAATTTCCGTCTGCGACGGCGAAGGCGCGGTTCGTCCGCGTCTCGGCCAGCAAGTCGCGCCGGGTCATCGACCTGGTTCGCGGCAAGTCCGTGACCGAGGCACTCGACATCCTGCGCTGGGCGCCCCAGGCCGCTAGCGAGCCGGTGGCCAAGGTCATCGCGAGCGCTGCCGCCAACGCCCAGAACAACGACGGCCTGGACCCGTCGACCCTCGTGGTCGCCGCGATCTACGCCGACGAGGGCCCGACCGCCAAGCGGATCCGGCCGCGCGCCCAGGGGCGTGCGTACCGAATCCGCAAGCGCACCAGCCACATCACGGTGATCGTCGAGAGCCGTCCCGCGAAGGACAAGGGTTCCTCGGCGTCGAGCGCACGCGCTCGTCGCGCTCAGGGCAGCAAGGCCGCCACCACGGCACCGGCCAAGAAGGCTTCCACCAAGAAGGCTGAAGCCAAGGCTGAGACTTCGGAATCGAAGGAGGGCTCAGAGTAGTGGGCCAGAAGATCAATCCCCACGGCTTCCGCCTCGGCATCACCACCGACTGGAAGTCTCGCTGGTACGCGGACAAGCAGTACAAGGACTACGTCAAGGAAGACGTGGCGATCCGTCGTCGCCTCTTCCAGCCGTTCTCGATTCCGGATTCGCCGCGTGCGGTGGAGCTCGAGCGCGCCGGCGTGGCCAAGGTGGAGATCGAGCGCACCCGTGACCGGGTTCGCGTGGACATCCACACCGCCCGCCCCGGCATCGTCATCGGGCAGCGCGGCAAGGCCGCCGACGCCATCCGCGCAGCGCTGGAGAAGCTGACCGGCAAGCAGGTGCAGCTGAACATCCTCGAGGTGAAGAACCCCGAGTCGGTGGCGCAGTTGGTCGCCCAGGGTGTGGCCGAGCAGCTGAGCAACCGCGTCGCGTTCCGTCGCGCCATGCGCAAGGCGATGCAGTCCGCCATGCGCCAGCCCAACGTCAAGGGCATCCGCGTGCAGTGCTCGGGCCGTCTCGGCGGCGCCGAGATGAGCCGCTCGGAGTTCTACCGCGATGGCCGGGTGCCGCTGCACACGCTGCGCGCCGACATCGACTACGGGCTGTACGAGGCGAAGACGACCTTCGGCCGCATCGGTGTGAAGGTCTGGATTTACAAGGGCGACGTCGTCGGTGGCAAGCGTGAGCTGACCGCCGCGGTGCCCGCCAGCGCCGATCGTCCGCGTCGCGACCGCCCCTCGGGCACCCGTCCGCGTCGCAGCGGATCCGCGGGCACGACGGCGACGAGCACTGAAGCCGGTCGGGCCGCCACCGAGGGAGCACCGGCTGAGGCGCCGGTGGCGACTGAGGTGCCGACCACTCCGACATCGGAACCTACGGAGAACTGAGACATGCTTATTCCCCGCAAGGTCAAGCACCGCAAGCAACACCACCCCAGGCAGCGTGGTATTGCCAGCGGCGGCACGACCGTTACCTTCGGCGACTACGGCATCCAGGCCCTCGGCCACGCCTACGTCACCAACCGGCAGATCGAGTCCGCTCGTATCGCCATCAACCGGCACATCAAGCGTGGCGGCAAGGTGTGGATCAACATCTTCCCGGACCGTCCGCTGACCAAGAAGCCCGCCGAGACCCGCATGGGGTCCGGTAAGGGTTCGCCCGAGTGGTGGATCGCCAACGTCAAGCCCGGCCGCATCCTGTTCGAGCTGAGCTACCCGGACGAGGCCGTCGCGCGTGAAGCGCTGACGCGCGCGATCCACAAGCTGCCGATCAAGGCTCGCATCGTGACCAGAGAGGAGAACTTCTGATGGCTGTGGGAGTTTCGACTGGTGAACTTCGCGAGATGACCGACGACGAGCTCGTCGAGCGCCTCAGGGAGTCGAAGGAGGAGCTGTTCAACCTCCGCTTCCAGATGGCGACCGGCCAGCTGGCCAACAACCGCCGGCTTCGCGTCGTGCGGCAGGAGATCGCACGCGTCTACACCGTGCTGCGTGAACGTGAACTGGGTCTGGCCGCCGGACCCGTAGGTGAGGATTCGTAATGGCAGAAGCACAATCGGGGACCGCTGGTCCGCGCCACACGCCGCGCACCGAGAAGCCGCGTAACAACCGCAAGACGGCGATCGGTTACGTGGTCAGCGACAAGATGCAGAAGACCATCGTGGTCGAGATCGAGAACCGCACGAAGCACCCGCGGTACGACAAGATCATCCGTACCAGCAAGCGCGTCAAGGCCCATGACGAGAACGGTGACGCCGGTGTCGGCGACCGCGTCTCGCTCATGGAGACCCGGCCGCTGTCCGCCACCAAGCGGTGGCGCCTGGTCGAGATCCTGGAAAAGGCCAAGTAAAGACTTCCGCTTTTCGCCGAGCAGACGCAAAAGCTCCTGAATCCATGGGATTCAGGAGCTTTTGCGTCTGCTCGCGGTAAGCCGCTACGACGTCCGGCGGCCGCGGAGCCATGCCAGCCCCCCGACGGCAACGGCGGCGATCAGAACACCCGCGCCGACGAGCCAGCAGTCGAGCGAGTCGTCCTGCTGGGTTGACGGTGTCGATGCCGCCTGAGGTGCGGCCGGGACGGTGAACGGTTCGCGGTCGGGGGCGGAGAGGACGGCCGCGCCGCTGAGCCGCTGCCACCGTCTCGGGTCGTCGTTGAGCCAGGTGAGAAGCGAATCGAGCTGTGCGGGAGCCTCGTTCGAGGTCGCGACGAGGACGGTGCGGTCGCCGGTGCGCACCGTCTGCAGCGAGCCGATCGGCAGGTCGGGATCGAGTGTCACGGACTCCCGGACGCCCGCTTCCGACGTGCCCTCGAGCACCACGGCGTCCCGGCCGGCGCGTCGTTCGGTCTGCACGGGCAGCGTGACGCTGTCGTCGGTCCACTCGTCGGCCGCGATCAGGACCGCCGGTGTCTGCGATGCGATCGCGTCCCGCAGCGTCACCACCGCGGTGTCGATGGGCTGGGCGCTGAGCCGCTGTACACCGGAGATGATCGTCACGGCACGCGCCGTGTCGTCGAACGCGTCGTCGGTGATGCCGACCTGCAGGCGCGGAAGGAACGCCTGCGGAATCGATTGGAAGCCAGGCGGTATAGGCGGGTCCGCGGGCTCGCTGGTGACGGTGGTGTCGCCGTCGATGGTGAGTGTCAGCGGCAGGGACTCGCCGCACTGCCCGGTGGTGCCCGTCGCATCGATCATGACGCCGAGCTCGGTGTTACGGCTCAGCAGCCGGTCGGGAACGTCGACCCAGCGGTCGATGACGCCGTTCGCTTCGACCGCCCACCGGTCGACCGGCTCGTCGTTGGCCGTGACGACGATCTGACCGTTGAGGTTCTGGGGCAGCGGCGTGTAGGAACCCTTCAGGTTCACCCGAATCCGGTTCGCGGGGCGGCCGATCCGCGTCTGATCGACGTCGATGTCGACCCGTGGGCGGGTCAGGGAGGTGGCGACGGCACCGGACTGGCCGAGGTCGCGCAGCGTCGTCGAGTTCGCGGCCGACACCGTCCGCGCGTCGAGCGGTCCGGGTATCGCGCTGGAGGTGAGCGCCAGCCGGGCTACGTCGCTGCCGGTGACGAGCCGGATCTGGTTGGTGAGATCCTCACCGGAGCCCGCGATTTCGAGCGACGGCACACCGTCGTCGCCCAACAGCTTCATCCCGCGCCTGCCGCTCTCGCGGATCACGATCTGCCGTTCGAGCGGCTGGCCCTGTCCGAGGGGTGCATCGCCGTCGAGTCGCACCACGTCGACGCGCACCGGCTGAGCGCCGTAGTGGGCGACGACAGCCGCGGCCATCCGCACGGCGGCGTCCGACTCCGTCATCGTCGGCCGCGCGGGCAGGAACAGCGTCACGCGCTGCAGGACCGGCGGCAGGAAGTCGGCGATCGCGCTCGGGGCCCGCTCGACACCGTCGAACGCGACGGCGACGTTGACCAGCTGCAGCGGGTCGGTGGTGTCGTAGGCGCAATAGCCCTGCGGAGGCACGAGATTGGTGCGAATCTGCACTGTCAACGCGTTATCTCGCACTTCGGCGCCGGTCAGCGGCAACGAGACCGGCGCTCGGTCGACCGAGGGCAGGTCGACGCGTGAGATGGTGCGATCGTCCTGGATCACCGAGATGCTGCCGATGAAGAGGTTCACCGGCAGCTCGACGTCGGCGGTCACCGCGGCGGGACGCAGGCCCGGCGGCACCGGAATGGTCAGCGACTGCAGCCCCTGCATGCCGTAGAACGCCAGCGACGGGCTGGCGCCGAGATCGCGCGCCGCCAGCGTCGGGGCGTCGGCCACCCGGCCGCTGCCGGTCGGCTCGGCCATGGCCGTCGGCGCGACGGTGGTGACGGCTATCAGGCCGCACACGACGGCCGCTGCCCCTCGCCGTGCGAGTGTCATCAGGTGATCTCTCGGGTTGCGTACTCGTCGCATACCGCTCGAGTGTGCAGGATCGGCGGCAATGGTCAAACTTCGTTGCCCAGTATGCCCCACACGGCTTCTTACGGGCTGAAAAAGATCGACGTGTGTTTGCTGGCTAATGTTCTGCGCGGCCCCGGATCACCGTGGACCTGACGAGCCCCGACCCGTCGCGCAGGTGTGGCAACGGCTCATCACGGCCTACTTCTTCGCGCTCCGCCACGCCCGTTCGAACGGCAGCCGCCACGCGTTGGGCGCGATGAGCTGGTGGATCGCATTGGGACCCCAGGTGCCCTGGGCGTAGGTCTTGGCGGCGGGTGGGTCGGCGAGCAGGTCGGCTGATCGCTCCCACAGCGACTCGATACCCTCGGCGGTCGTGAACAGGGTGTGGTCACCGCGCATCGCGTCGAGGATCAACCGCTCGTAGGCCTCCAGTACGTCGCCGGCCGAGTCCACCTCCTGCGTCGAGAACTGCATCGACAGCTTGTCGAGCTTCATGCCGGGACCGGGCCGCTTGCCGTAGAACGACAACGACACCTTCGACGCGTCGGCGAGGTCGAACGTCAGGTGGTCCGGCCCCTGGGCCCCGACACCCGAGCCGGACGGGAACATCGTCCGCGGCGCCTCCTTGAAGGCGATCGAGATGATCCGCATGCCCTCGGCCATCCGCTTGCCGGTGCGCAGGTAGATCGGGACGCCCGCCCACCGCCAGTTGTCGATGCCGACCTTGAGCGCGATGAACGTCTCGGTATCGGAATCCCTTGCCACCCCTTCGAGTTCGCGATAGCCCGCGAACTGGCCGCGCACCACGTCGGAACACTTGACCGGCAGCATCGACCGGAAGACCTTGTTCTTCTCCTCGCTGATGGCGCGGGGTTCCAGCGCGGTCGGCGGCTCCATCACGACGAACGCCATCACCTGGAACAGGTGCGTCACGACCATGTCCTTGTAGGCGCCGGTGCTCTCGTAGAAGTTGGCCCGCTCGTCGAGTCCCAGCGTCTCGGGGATGTCGATCTGAATGTGGTCGATGAAGTTGCGATTCCAGATCGGTTCGAACAGTCCGTTCGCGAACCTGAAAGCGAGAATGTTCTGTGCCGCCTCCTTGCCGAGGAAGTGGTCGATGCGGAAGATCTGACGTTCCTTGAACGTCTCGTGGACGAAGTCGTTGAGCGCGACGGCGCTGGTGTAGTCGGTGCCGAACGGCTTCTCCATCACCACCCGTGATCGCTCCACGAGGTCGGCGTCGCGCAGCATCGTGATGACCGCGCGTGCGGCCTTCGGGGGAACCGAGAGATAGTGCAGCCGACGGACTTCCGGCCCCAGCGTCTCCTCGGCCCTGGCGACCGCGGCGGCGAGAGCCTCCGGTCCGGCGCCCTGCGGGACGTAGTGCAGAATCTCGGCGAACCGATCCCACTCGGCCTGCGTCAGCTCGTGTGTGCCGAACGCGTCGATGGCCTCCTTCGCCAACGCGCGGAACTCGTCGTCGGTCAAATCCTCCAGCGAGGTGCCGATGATCTGGATGTTCGGTGCGAGCTCGGACTGGTCCAGGTACGCCATGCCCGGCAGCAGCTTGCGCTTGGCCAGATCACCGGTGGCCCCGAACAGCACGATGACGTGCGGGTCGACCGCGATGTCGTCGTATCGGTGTGGTCGCGCTTCGGGCGCGGGGTACGAGATCGTCTGGGGCTTGTCGGTCGCCACCCCCGCATGATCGCACCATGACGTGAACCGCGCACGATGCGATGTGGGGGCGGACCGTCGGGCGGTTGAACGGAGGCCACGGTTGACGGCGTCGTCAATTCCTCAGAACCGGTTAACGGCGCGGGTGTAGTGTCCGGGCGACCGTCGAGAGCAGGCGACCGAGGAGCACGACATGGCAGCGGAATTCCAGGGCAGGATCGAACTCGACATCCGCGATTCGGAGCCCGACTGGGGGCCCTACGCCGCACCGACCGCGCCGGACGACGCGCCCAACGTGCTGTACCTGGTGTGGGACGACACCGGCATCGCGACGTGGGACTGCTTCGGCGGACTGGTGGAGATGCCGGCGATGACGCGACTCGCCGAACGCGGCGTGCGCCTGTCCCAGTTCCACACCACGGCGCTGTGCTCGCCGACGCGCGCCTCGCTGCTGACCGGCCGGAACGCCACCACGGTGGGCATGGCCACCATCGAGGAGTTCACCGACGGCTTCCCCAACTGCAACGGACGCGTCCCGGCGGACACCGCCATGCTGTCCGAGGTGCTCGCCGAGCGCGGCTGGAACACGTACTGCGTCGGCAAGTGGCACCTGACTCCGCTGGAGGAGTCCAATCTCGCTGCCACCAAACGTCATTGGCCGCTCAGTCGCGGCTTCGAACGCTTCTACGGGTTCATGGGGGGCGAGACCGACCAGTGGTATCCCGACCTGGTCTACGACAACCACCCCGTCGCCCCTCCCGCGTCGCCCGAGGACGGTTACCACCTGTCGAAGGACCTCGCGGACAAGACGATCGAGTTCATCCGCGACGCCAAGGTCATCGCACCGGACAAGCCGTGGTTCTCCTACGTCTGCCCCGGCGCGGGGCACGCGCCGCACCACGTCTTCAAGGAGTGGGCCGACAAGTACGCGGGCGTGTTCGACATGGGCTACGAGGCCTACCGCGACATCGTGCTGGAGAACCAGAAGCGGCTCGGCATCGTCCCGCCGGACACCGAGATGTCGCCGATGAACCCGTATCTCGACGTCAAGGGTCCCAACGGTGAGGACTGGCCGTTCCAGGACACCGTTCGGCCGTGGGACTCGCTCAACGACGAGGAGAAGCGGCTGTTCAGCCGGATGGCCGAGGTGTTCGCGGGCTTCCTGAGCTACACCGATGCGCAGATCGGCCGCATCCTCGACTACCTCGAGGAGTCGGGCCAGCTCGACAACACGATCATCGTCACGATCTCCGACAACGGCGCCAGCGGTGAGGGCGGACCGAACGGCTCGGTCAACGAGGGCAAGTTCTTCAACGGCTACATCGACACCGTCGAGGAGAGCCTGCGGTACTACGACAACCTCGGCGGGCCGGAGACGTTCAATCACTACCCGATCGGCTGGGCGATGGCGTTCAACACGCCGTACAAACTGTTCAAGCGCTACGCCTCGCACGAGGGCGGCATCGCCGACACCGCGATCATCAGCTGGCCCAAGGGAATCAAGGCACACGGTGAGGTGCGCGACAACTACGTCAACGTGTGCGACGTAACCCCGACGATCTACGACCTGCTCGGCATCGACCCGCCGGACGAGGTGGGCGGGATAGCCCAGAAGCCGCTGGACGGAATCAGTTTCAAGGCGGCACTCGACGATGCGGCGGCCGACACCGGCAAGAAGACGCAGTTCTACGCGATGCTGGGCACCCGCGGAATCTGGCACGACGGGTGGTTCGCCAACACCCTGCACGCCGCAACGCCGTCCGGGTGGTCGCACTTCGACAAGGATCGCTGGGAGCTGTTCCACATCGAGGCTGATCGAAGCCAGTGCCACGACCTCGCGGCGGAACAGCCCGAGAAGCTGAAGGAACTCATCGACCTGTGGTTCGCGGAAGCGGGGAAGTACAACGGGCTTCCGCTGTCCGATCTGAACATCATGGAGACCATCTCGCGCTACCGCCCGTACCTGACCGGCGACCGGCAGAACTTCGTGTACTACCCCGGCTCGGCGGAGGTCGGCAGCGGCGCCGCCGTGGAACTGAAGGGCCAGTCGTACTCGATCATGGTCGACCTCGAGGTGGACACCACCGGTGCCGAAGGCGTCCTGTTCAAGCACGGTGCCGGACACGGTGGACACGTGCTCTTCGTGCAGGACGGCCGGCTGCAGTACGTCTACAACTTCCTCGGCGAGGAGGAGCAGCTGATCGCCGCCCCCGATCCGATTCCGCTGGGCCATCACGTCTTCGGCGTGAGCTACGCCAGGACCGGCACGGTGGAGGGGAGCCACACCCCGCTGGGTGAGGTGTCGCTGCACATCGACGACGCCGTCGTCGCGACACGCTCGGACGTCCGGACTCAACCGGGTACGTTCGGCATCTCCGGCGCCACGTTCGCCGTCGGGCGCAACGAGGGGCAGCCCGTGTCGCGCAAGTACAAGGCGCCCTTCCGGTTCACCGGCGGCACCATCGCTAAGGTGGTGGTCGACATTTCGGGTACGCCCTACCGGGACGTGGAACGAGAGTTGGCGAAGGCATTCGCGAAGGACTGAGCCGACCGGCGGCCGCCACCCTGATCGGGGTGGCCGCCGTGATGACGCTGTCGGGATGCGTCCGCGTCAGCGCGGGCGATCCCGTCGCGCAGCCGACCGGAGCGGTGCGCACGTCAACGCCAGCGCCGTCATCGACCATCGGCACGCCGTCGGCCCCGGATGACTCGCAGCCGGGAGTCCTGCCGACACAGCGGACCCCGGTGCCCGCGAACACGATCACCTGCGCACCGCCGAACAGCCCGCCGGTATCCGTGGCGGCCGCCATCGCCGACCCGGCGGCGCCGCGTATCACCGTCGGTGTGCCCGAGGGGTGGAGCTTCACCGCCGGCACGGCCGACGTCGCCGTGACAATGCAAGGGCCGCAAGGCTTGTCAGCGGCGGTGACCATCGCGTCGACCACTCTGGACGCGGCGGCGGCGTTCCGCGACTACACCGACCGGGTGATGGCGACATCGGCGATGAGCACCGTGAGCATCCTGCCCGCCGAACTGTGCGAGTACAGCGGACAGCAGCTCACGGGGACGTGGTCGGACGGGCCGGACGAGGGCGTCGCGTTCGTCGACCGCATCGTGCACGTGTGGACGGCGACGTCCGATTTCCTGATCGCCATCCACGTCGAGGGGCCCACCGGAGTCGACGGCCTGGCCGCGGCGAGTTCGGTACTCACCGACTACGTCGAGCTGACGATCCCGTGACGCTCACCGACCTGGTCGACCTACCCGGCGGCACCTTCCGGATGGGTTCCACGGCCTTCTACCCGGAGGAGGCGCCGGTGCACACCGCGGTGGTGGCGCCGCTGGCCGTCGAACGTCATCCCGTCACGACCGCCCAGTTCGCCGAGTTCGTCGCGGACACCGGGTACCTGACCGTCGCCGAGCGCCCGTTGGAGGCGGCGCAGTATCCCGGTGTGCCCGCCGCCGACCTGGCACCCGGAGCGCTGGTGTTCCGTCCGACCGCGGGCCCGGTCGATCTTCGGGACTGGCGGCAGTGGTGGGACTGGGCGCCGGGCGCGTCCTGGCGGCACCCGTTCGGACCGGACGGGCCGCACGCCGCGCCCGACCATCCAGTCGTCCAGGTCAGTTACGTCGACGCGGCCGCCTACGCCGAGTGGGCGGGCCGCCGCCTGCCGACCGAGGCCGAGTGGGAGTACGCGGGCCGCGGCGGGTCGACGACGTCGTACGCATGGGGGGACGAGGTGACGCCCGGCGGCCGCCTGATGGCCAACACCTGGCAGGGCGCGTTCCCGTATCGCAACGACGGTGCCCTCGGGTGGCGTGGCACGTCGCCGGTCGGCGCGTTCCCCGCCAACGGCTACGGCCTGCTCGACGTGATCGGCAACGTGTGGGAGTGGACGACCACGCCGTACTCCGCGCACCACCGCGTCGACGGCGCTAAGAGCTGCTGCACGCCGCCGCGGACACCCGATCCGGCGGTGTTGCAGACGCTCAAGGGCGGGTCGCATCTGTGCGCGCCCGAGTACTGCCACCGGTATCGACCCGCGGCGCGGTCGTCGCAGTCGCAGGACAGCGCGGCCACCCACATCGGCTTCCGCTGCGTCGTCTCACTGTGATTCGCAGCGATTTGGAGCATTCGCAGTGCTCACCTACTATGTAGGGGTTGCCCTGGGCAGACCTCGGTTCTCCTTCCCGGAAAACCCTGCGTGCCCTTCGGTGACGAAGACCGAGTACGTCACGCAACTCAGTGCTGTTTGGCGTGCATGTGAAAACCGAGGAGATCGAGTGATTCAGCAGGAATCGCGGCTCAAGGTCGCCGACAACACGGGTGCCAAGGAGATCTTGTGCATCCGCGTGCTCGGCGGCTCGTCGCGGCGCTATGCCGGCATCGGCGATGTCATCGTGGCCACGGTGAAAGACGCCATCCCCGGCGGCAACGTGAAGCGCGGCGAGGTCGTCAAGGCCGTCGTGGTTCGCACCGTCAAGGAGCGTCGCCGTGCCGATGGCAGCTACATCAAGTTCGACGAGAACGCGGCTGTGATCATCAAGCCCGACAACGACCCCCGTGGCACCCGCATCTTCGGGCCCGTCGGTCGCGAGCTGCGCGAGAAGAAGTTCATGAAGATCGTTTCGCTGGCACCGGAGGTGCTCTAAATGAAGGTGCACAAGGGTGACACCGTGCTGGTCATTTCCGGCAAGGACAAGGGTGCGAAGGGCAAGGTCCTGCAGGCCTACCCCGAGCGCAACAAGGTCCTGGTCGAGGGTGTCAACCGGATCAAGAAGCACACCGCGGTCTCGCGCAACGAGCGCGGCGCGTCCTCGGGCGGCATCGTCACGCAGGAGGCGGCCATCCACGTGAGCAACGTGATGGTCGTCGACTCCGACGGCAACCCGACCCGCATCGGCTACCGCATCGACGACGAGAGCGGCAAGAAGGTTCGCGTGTCGAAGAAGAACGGCAAGGACATCTGAGCATGACCACCGCAGAGAAGACCCTTCCCCGGCTCAAGCAGCGCTACCGCGAAGAGATCCGCGACGCGCTGAACAAGGAGTTCGGCTACGACAACGTCATGCAGATCCCCGGCGTGGTCAAGGTCGTCGTGAACATGGGCGTCGGTGACGCCGCCCGCGACGCCAAGCTGATCAACGGCGCGGTCAACGACCTGGCGCTGATCACCGGCCAGAAGCCGGAGATCCGCAAGGCGACCAAGTCGATCGCACAGTTCAAGCTGCGCGAGGGCATGCCCATCGGCGCCCGCGTCACGCTGCGCGGCGATCGCATGTGGGAGTTCCTCGATCGCCTGGTGTCGATCAGCCTCCCGCGTATCCGCGACTTCCGCGGTCTGTCGCCGAAGCAGTTCGACGGCAGCGGCAACTACACCTTCGGGCTGACCGAGCAGTCGGTGTTCCACGAGATCGACGTGGACAGCATCGACCGGCCCAGGGGCATGGACATCACCGTCGTCACGTCGGCGACGACCGACGACGAAGGCCGCGCGCTCCTGCGCGCACTTGGCTTCCCGTTCAAGGAGAACTGAACAGATGGCAAAGAAGGCTCTGGTCAACAAGGCCAATAGGAAGCCCAAGTTCAAGGTCCGCGGCTACACCCGCTGCAACAAGTGCGGACGTCCGCACGCCGTGTACCGCAAGTTCGGCCTGTGCCGAATCTGCTTGCGCGAGATGGCACACGCCGGCGAACTGCCCGGTGTACAGAAGTCCAGCTGGTAGTCCCCCAAACCACTTAGAAAAGTATTGCGGCAGGCCCCCAAAGGATTTCGTCCCAGGGGAACCGCCGCGAGGAAGGTGAGCCGGTTGTCATGACGATGACTGACCCGATCGCAGACTTCTTGACCCGTCTGCGCAACGCCAACTCGGCGTATCACGACGAGGTGTCCCTGCCGCACAGCAAGATCAAGGCGAACATCGCCGAGATCCTGAAGGCCGAGGGCTACATCAGCGATTTCCACACCGAGGATGCTCGGGTCGGCAAGTCGCTGGTCGTCGAACTCAAGTACGGCCCGACCCGCGAGCGCAGCATCGCGGGCATCAAGCGGGTGAGCAAGCCCGGTCTTCGGGTGTACGCGAAGTCCACCAATCTGCCGCGGGTGCTCGGAGGCCTGGGCGTGGCGATCATCTCCACGTCCTCGGGTCTGCTCACCGACCGCCAGGCAGCTCGACAAGGCGTGGGCGGCGAAGTCCTCGCTTACGTCTGGTAGGGGAAGAACGACATGTCGCGCATTGGAAAGCAACCGGTCCTGGTTCCGTCCGGGGTCGACGTCACGATCGACGGGCAGAGCCTGTCGGTCAAGGGACCCAAGGGCACGCTGGCCCTCGATGTGGCCGAGCCGATTTCGGTCGCCCGCAACGACGACGGCGCCATCGTGGTGACCCGGCCCGACGACGAGCGGCGTAACCGCTCGCTGCACGGGCTGTCGCGCACCCTGGTGGCCAACCTGATCACCGGCGTCACCGAGGGCTACACCATCAAGATGGAGATCTTCGGTGTCGGTTACCGCGTGGTGGCCAAGGGCAGCAACCTCGAGTTCGCCCTCGGCTACAGCCACCCGGTCCTGATCACCGCGCCCGAAGGTGTCACCTTCGCGGTCGAGACGCCCACCAAGTTCTCGGTCTCCGGAATCGACAAGCAGGCCGTCGGCCAGATTGCGGCCAACATCCGTCGTCTGCGCAAGAGCGATCCCTACAAGGGCAAGGGCATTCGCTACGAAGGCGAGCAGATCCGCCGCAAGGTCGGAAAGACAGGTAAGTAGCGATGGCAACCAAGGCAAGCACTGAGACACCCGCGAAGCGGAAGCCCGTGGGCAAGAACGTCTCCGAGACCCGGCGTACGTCTCGCATCCGCCGGCACGCTCGGCTGCGCAAGAAGGTCGCGGGCACCCCGCAGGCCCCGCGCCTGGTGGTCAACCGTTCGGCCCGGCACATCCACGTCCAGCTCGTCGACGACCAGGACGGCGTCACGCTGGCCGCGGCGTCGTCGATCGAGGCCGACGTGCGCGCCGTCGAGGGTGACAAGAAGGCGCACAGCGTGCGCGTCGGACAGCTGATCGCCGAGCGCGCCAAGGCCGCCGGGATCGACACCGTCGTGTTCGACCGTGGTGGTTACACCTACGGCGGACGGATCGCCGCGCTGGCGGACGCCGCGCGAGAAGGCGGGCTCAAGTTCTAATGACGACTTTCAACGGAAGGACTGCATGATGGCCGAGCAGGCTAGCAGCGGGCCGGCGAACAACGACAACCGCGGTGGCGGCCGCGACGGTGGTCGTGGCCGACGCGATGACCGCGGCGGTCGGGGCGGCCGGGACAGCGGCGAGAAGAGCAATCTGATCGAGCGCATGGTCACCATCAACCGGGTGTCCAAGGTGGTCAAGGGTGGTCGTCGCTTCAGCTTCACCGCCCTCATGGTCGTCGGCGACGGCAACGGCATGGTCGGTGTCGGCTACGGCAAGGCCAAGGAAGTTCCCGCCGCCATCGCCAAGGGTGTCGAGGAGGCGCGTAAGAACTTCTTCCGCGTTCCGCTCATCGGCGGCACCATCGTCCACCCGGTGCAGGGCGAGGCGTCCGCGGGCGTCGTCCTGCTGCGTCCGGCCAGCCCCGGTACCGGCGTCATCGCCGGCGGCGCGGTCCGCGCGGTGCTGGAAGCCGCCGGCGTCCACGACGTGCTGGCCAAGTCGCTCGGCAGCGACAACGCGATCAACGTGGTGCACGCCACCGTGGCCGCGCTGAAGCAGATTCAGCGCCCCGAAGAGGTGGCCGCGCGTCGCGGTCTGCCTCTCGAAGACGTCGCGCCGCCGAGCATGCTCAGGGCGCGCCGCGAGGCCGAGGCAGTGGCCGCGGCCGCCGCTCGAGAAGGAAACAGCTAAGCCATGGCTACCGGAAAAACACTGAAGATCACCCAGGTGCGCGGCACCGTCGGTGCGCGCTGGAAGCAGCGCGAGAGTCTTCGGACGTTGGGGCTGAAGAAGATTCGTCAGTCCGTCGTCCGCGAGGACAACGCGCAGACGCGCGGTCTGATCAAGACCGTGCACCACCTCATCGAAGTTGAAGCAGTGGAGGAGGCGAAGTGAGTGTCATCAAGCTGCACGATCTGAAGCCCGCCCCCGGTTCGAAGACCGCCAAGACCCGCGTGGGTCGCGGTGAGGGTTCGAAGGGTAAGACCGCCGGGCGCGGCACCAAGGGCACCAAGGCGCGCAAGAACGTCCCCGTGACGTTCGAAGGCGGCCAGATGCCGATCCACATGCGGCTGCCGAAGCTCAAGGGTTTCCGGAACCGCTTCCGCACCTCGTACGAGGTCGTGAACGTGGCCGACATCAACAGGCTGTTCCCGAAGGGCGGCACCGTCGGCATCGCCGAGTTGGTCGCCGCCGGTGCGGTCCGCAAGAACACGCTCGTGAAGGTGCTCGGCGACGGCAAGCTGACCGTCAAGGTCGACGTCACCGCTCACAAGTTCAGCGAGAGCGCTCGCGAGAAGATCACCGCCGCAGGCGGATCCGCGACCGACGCGTCGTAGCTCGCAAGGCATCGCGAAAGCCCCCGCCACGGCGGGGGCTTTCTGCGTTGTCGGGCGGGTCGTCCGCATGCGGGTTTGAATTCTGATCATGGTGGCAATGCCTCGACCATGCGGACACACATCAGAACCCTAGGACCCCTGTTCGTCACCGGATTCGCCGCCGCCGCCATCGCCGCGGCACCCGTCGCCTTCGCCGACCCCGTGTGCGTCAACGCCGACGGCTCGGTATGCGGAGTGACCAGCGCCGGACCCGACGGAGCATCCGCGGCGGTGCCCGGTGGACCGTCGGCCAGCGCCGACGGCGGCGGAGCGTCGGCCTCGGTCCCCGGTGGTCCGGTCGTCGATACCAGCCGCGACGGCGCTGCAGTGCAAGCGGCTCCCGGTGGTCCGGTCGCTGAGGCAACCCGCGACGGCGCTTCGGCGGCTGTCCCCGGCGGCCCCTCGGTGGACGCCGACCGCGGCGGCGCCTCGTTCGCCATCCCCGGCGGGCCCAGCGCGGCGGCGGACGCCGGCGGCGTGACCGGTTGCCTGTGGCCCGGCGGTCCGTGCGTCGGCTGACACCGGTCGACGCGCGGGGGCGTGACGGCGGCCGTCGGTAGGCTCGCAGGATGGTCAGCCTGCTGTCCGGCATTCCCGGAACCGACGAGATTCGAGCCATCGCACGGAAGGTGGACACCGCCCGGCACCACGGCGTGCCCGACGGGTGCGTTCTGGAACTCGACCTTCAGACGGTGCCGCCCGAGTCGGCCGGTTTCGACCCGGTCGCCATGCTCACGGGATCGGGCAAGCCACTGCTGCTGCGCGAGGCCGTGTCGGCGATCCACCGCGCGGCGGACGACGATCGCGTCGCCGCGCTGATCGCGAGGGTGCAACTGCCCGCGGCGTCCGCCGGCCCCGTTCAGGAGTTACGTGCGGCGATCGCGGCGTTCTCCGACGTCAAGCCCTCCATCGCCTGGGCGGAGACGTATCCGGGCACGCTCGCCTACTACCTGGCGTCGGCATTCCGTGAGGTCTGGATGCAGCCGTCGGGCACCGTCGGTCTGGTCGGGTTCGCCACCAGCGCGCTGTTCCTGCGTGGCGCGCTCGAGAAGGCCGGGATCGAGGCGCAATTCATCGCACGGGGTGAGTACAAGTCCGCGGCCAACCTGTTCACCCAGGACAGCTACACCGACGCTCACCGCGAGGCCGACAGCCGACTGATCGAGAGCCTGCACGCGCAGGTGCTCGCCGGAATCGCGGAGTCACGCCACCTCGAGCCCGCGGAGATCGACGCGCTGGCCGATCGCGCGCCGCTGCTGCGCGACGACGCCGTCACCGGGCGGCTCGTCGACCGGATCGGTTTCCGCGACGAGGCCTACGCGCGCATCGCGGAACTGGCGGGCGCACCGGACGTCGCGCCCGACGACGACGACGCGCCCCCGCGACTGTTCCTGTCGCGGTACGCGCGCGCAGGCGGGCCACGGCCGACGCCGAACCTGCCCGGCCGCAAGGCCAAACCGACGATCGCCATCGTGTCGCTGACCGGGCCGATCGTCAGCGGGCGTGGCGGACGTCAGCTCTCGCCGCTGGGGACCTCCGCGGCGGGCGGTGACACCATCGCCGCGGCGCTGCGCGAGGCGGCGGCCGACGACGACGTCGCAGCAGTCGTGCTGCGCGTCGACAGCCCCGGCGGCTCGGTCACCGGCTCCGAGACCATCTGGCGTGAAGTGGTGCGGCTGCGCGAGGCGGGCAAGCCCGTGGTCGCGTCGATGGGTGCGGTCGCCGCATCCGGCGGCTACTACGTGTCCATGGCAGCCGACGCGATCGTCGCCAACGCGGGCACGATCACCGGCTCCATCGGAGTCGTCACCGGCAAGCTCATCGCGCGCGACCTCAAGGATCGCCTCGGGGTGGGATCGGATGCCGTGCGCACCAATCCGAACGCCGACGCCTGGTCGGCGAACGCGCCGTTCACCGACGAACAGCACGCGCACGTCGAGGCCGAGGCCGACCTGTTCTACACCGACTTCGTCAACCGGGTCGCCGAGGGCCGCGCCATGACGCCCGAGGCCGTCGAGAACGTCGCCCGCGGCAGGGTGTGGACGGGCGCCGACGCCAAGGACCGCGGTCTGGTCGACGAGCTCGGCGGGCTGCGCACGGCCGTCGACCGGGCGAAGGCGCTCGCAGGTGTCGCCGCCGACGACGACGTGAACGTGACCTTGCTGCCGGGCTCGGGGTTCCTCGACATGCTGAGGCCCAAACAATCGTCTCAACCCGCCGCTTCGTCGCTGCCGGACGCGTTTGCCGCACTAGTGGGACAGTCGGTCTCGGGTTTGCTGGACCAGGTGGAGAGGTCGCTGACCGGCACCAGTGCGCTCTGGCTGGGTGACCATCGTTACTAGATCTCGCGGTTGACGCTGACTGATCGTGAGTTAGCTGACATGATGGGGGCGTAGGAGGGGAGGGGGAAGGGTGGGGGACGTCGCATCGCTTGATGCCCACGATTTCCTGACCCGTGCGACGTTCAGCCCCGTCGGCTTGGTCATCGAGGGCGCGATGGGCATCGGCAAGACCACGCTCTGGTCGACCGTCGTCGAGCAGGCCAGGGAGCGGGGTTTCCGCGTGCTCTCCGCGCGCGCCGTGCAGGCCGAGTCCGTGCTGGCCTACGCGGTCGTCGCGGATCTGCTCGCCGACGCCGATCCCGCGCTGATCGACGGACTCTCCGCGGTCCAGCGCATCGCCGTGGACCGCGTGTTGCTCAACGACCGGTCGGACGGGCTGGCCACCGACCAGCGCGTGACCGCTGCGGCCTTCACGTCGATCGTGGGGTCGATGGCAGAGCAGGGCCCGTTGCTGATCGCGATCGACGACGTGCAGTGGCTCGACGCGTCCACCCGCGCGGTGATCGGCTTCGCGGCGCGACGGCTCAAGGGCGGCATCGGAATCCTGGTCACCGAACGCACCGGCGGCGTGAGCCACGGCAGCACGCACACGTGGCTGCAGATGTCGGCCGGTCTGGCGTCGCTGCTCGTGCGCCCGATGCCCTTCGGCACGCTGCACGCCGTGGTCCAGAAACGTCTCGGCCGCTCGTTCGCGAAGTCGACGATGACCCGGATCCACGAGATCTCCGGCGGCAACCCGTTTTTCGCCATTGAACTGGCGCGGTCGATCGTGGACTCCGGCGGCGGCACCGGCCGGGAGACGCTGTCGGCGACGCTCTCGGAGGTCATGCGGCTGCGGCTCGCCCCACTCAGCTCCGACGTACGGGAGGCGCTTCTCGCGGCGTCCTGCGTGGCCGATCCGACGGTGGACGTCGTGGCGGCCGCCATCGACCAGGCGATCTACGACGTGGTGGAGACCCTCGAGTTCGCGGAGAACGACGGCGTGGTGACCCTCGACGGCAACCACATCCGCTTCGAGCACCCGCTGCTGGCCCACGGGGTGTACACCCAAGCCAGTGCGGCGGACCGGCGGCGCATGCACCGCGCGCTGGCGGGCGTCGAAACCCACCCCGAGCTCAAGGCGCGGCATCTGGCTCTCGCCACTGTGAGCACCGACCCCGACACGCTCAAGGCACTCGACGCGGCGGCGGAAGCGGCGACGGCGCGTGGTGCGCCCGCCGCCGCCGCGGAACTCTTCGAGCTGGCCATTCAGCGCGGCGGCGACACCCCGATGCGTCGGTTCCGCGCCGCGGCCAGCCTGCTCGCCGCGGGTGATGCGATCGCCGGACGCGCCATGCTGGAGCCGGCGATCGACACCATGCCGCCGGGCACCATGCGCGCCGCCGCCCTGAATCTCCTTGCCGGCCTGTGTGTTCACGCCAACCGGTACCTCGAGGCGATCGGTCATCTCACGGCCGCGTTGCCGCACGCCGCCGAGAACCCGCTGCTGCAGGTGCAGACTCTGCAGATGCTGTCGCTCACGCAGCTGGCCGACGGCGCGTTCGAGGAGTCGCTGCACAACGCGGAACTCGCCGTCGCCGAGGCCGAGCAACTCGGCATCCCACCGCTGACCAGCCAGGTGCTCACCATGTGGGTGATGGCCAACTGCGTCTGCGGCAACGGCGTCGACGAGGCGGCCAACGCCAGGGCGCTCGCGATGGAGGATCACGGCCTGAACGTGCCCATCGCGTTCCGGGCCAGCGCGAGCAACGCGCAACTGCTCGCCTGGAAGGGTGATCTCGTCGCTGCGCGGGCGCAGATCGCCGACGTTCGCCGCCGCAGCGAGGAGCGCGGCGCGGAGTCCGACCTGCTCCACGTCGCCATCCCGACTCTTCAGATCGAACTGTGGAGCGGCAACTTCGACCACGCCGAGGCGGTCGTCCGGGACATCGTCGAACGGGCCGAAGATGTCGGCGGGGAACAGCCGACCGTCATGGCGCAGACCGCCCGAACGGTCATGGCGGCGTATCGCGGCCGCGTCGACGAGGCGCGCATCTACGGCGGCCTCGCTCTCGAGGCGGCGGAACTGTCCGGTGCGCGACGGGTCGGGGAGTGGCCGACGATGATGCTCGGGTTCCTCGAGACGTCGCTGGGCAATTACCCTGCGGCGCTGAACATCCTGCGTGACTTCATCGTGCGGTTTCCCACGACGCCGACCGGTACCGAGCTGAGCACCGCGACGTTCATCCCCGACGCGGTCGAGGCGCTGGTGGCGGTCGGCCGCGCGGACGAGGCCGAACCGCTGGTGGCAGCGCTCGAGGACAACGGTGCGAGGCTGGACCGCCCGTGGATGCTCGCCGTTGGGGCACGGTGTCGCGCAATCGTTCTCGCGGCCGACGGGGATCTGCCGGGGGCGCTGGCGGCCGCGCGACTGGCCGTGGTCGAGCACCAGCGCCTGTCGATGCCGTTCGAGCTGGCGCGGACACAGGTCGTGTTGGGCGAACTGCTCCGCAGGAGTAGGCAGAAGGGTGCGGCCCAGACCCTGAACGAGGCGGTCGCGGCGTTCGATCGGATGGGTGCCGCACTGTGGGCGCAGCGGGCCAGGGACGAGCTGTCCCGCACCGTCGTGGGTCGCACGGACGGCGTGGACCTGACACCGGGGGAGCGGCGCGTCGCCGAGCGGGCGGCGGCCGGGCTGTCCAACAAGGAGATCGCCGTCGAGTTGCACGTGTCGGTCAAGACCGTGGAGAGCAACCTCAGCAACGCCTACCGCAAGCTCGGTATCCGCTCGCGCTCGCAACTGGCCGGCCGGCTGGCCGACGCCGTCGCCACCTGAGGCGTCAGCCCAGCACTGCGCTGACGTAGCTCAGGTCGCCGAACGAGGCGGTCAGTTCGTTGTCAGGGAACTCGAAACCGTTGTCCGCGTGTGCGGCTCGGGCGTCGATCTCGGTGACCGTCCAGCCGAGCCCACCGAGGTGGTCGACGACGTTGGTGCGCTCACCCGTGAAGACGAGCTGCTCCATGTCGATGGTCGAGCCGAGCTCGCGCATCTTGTCCGTGATCTCCCTGGGCCTGCCGCCGACGAACGTCGCCACGTCGTGCACCCGCTCGGTCGCCAGTCGGCTACCGGGCGCCGAGAGGGTGGTGATGGCGTCGAAGAGCTTGTCCTGGGCGTCCGACGGCAGGTAGATCAAAAGCCCCTCGGCGATCCACGCCGTCGGCTGGGAGGGGTCGAAGCCGTTGTCACGCAGTGCCTTCGGCCAGTCCTCGCGCAGATCGACGGCGACGACGCGATGGGTGACGCGGGGCGCGGCGCCCAATCCGGCCAGCGTCCGGGTTTTGAAGGCGATGACTTCGGGCTGGTCGACCTCGTAGACGACGGTGCCCTGCGGCCACGGCAGCCGGTAGGAGCGCGCGTCCAGACCCGCGGCGAGGATCACCGCCTGGCGTACGCCCGCCGCCGCCGCGTCCAGGAACAACTGGTCGAAGAACCGGGTGCGGACCGCCATGCTCTCGGCTGCCAGCCGCACAGTGAACGACGGGTCGACGTCTTCGAACGCGACCTCACCATCGAGGATCCGGTTGACGAAGTCCACGCCGACCGCCCGCACCAGCGGCTCGGCGAACGGATCGTCGATGAGCCCCTCGCGGTGAGCGAGGACGCGCTGCCCCGCCACCATGGTCGCCGTCGCGCCGACGCTCGACGCGAGATCCCAACTGTCACCGGGACTTCTGCTCGTTCTGTCCATAGTTCCCTCGCTACGTCAGCGTCGCGGCGAGGTACCCGGAGTTGGAGCCCTCGAACGCCAGCATCTCATCGTCGGGTCGGAACCCCTGCGCGGCGAAGGCCTGCTCGGTCGTGAGCAGTTCCGTACGCCACCCCTTCGCGGCCAAGTAGTCGGCGGCCGTATTCCGCTCGCCCGCGTAGAACAGGTCGGCGAGGTTGATGCTCGAGCCGATGCGGCGCGACCGCTCGGTGAGCTTGTCCGCCCAGTCGTCCGGAAGGCTCGACATGTCCATCTGCTCGGTGGCGATCCGGCTGCCCGGCGCGGACAGTGCCGTCACGTCGTCGAGCAGCTTGTCCTGCGCTGCGGGCGGCAGGTAGATCAACAGCCCCTCGGCGATCCACGCCGTCGGTCGGCTCGCGTCGAAGCCCGCGGCGGTCAGGGCGGCGGGCCAGTCGTCGCGCAGGTCGATCGCGACGGTGCGCCGCTGCGCCGACGGTTCGGCGCCCAGTTCGGCGAGCGTGTTCGACTTGAAGGTGATCACCTCGGGCTGGTCGAGTTCGAACACCGTGGTGCCCGTGGGCCAGGGCAGGCGGTAGGCGCGGGTATCCAGTCCGGCGGCGAGGATGACCGCCTGCCGGATGCCGGCTTCGGTTGCAGCGGTGAAGAAGTCGTCGAAGAACCGGGTGCGTACCGTCATCTGCTCGCTCATCGCGCGCCTGTTGAGCACCGGGTCGTCAGTTCCGACCCTGCCCTCGATGAGGTCGACGAAGTGCTGGATGCCGACGGCGCGGACCAGTGGCTCGGCGAATCGGTCGTCGAGTAATGCATCCGGCCCCTGCGATGCGATGGCGCGAGACGCGGCGACCGCCGTCGCCGTTGCTCCCACGCTGGTGGCCAGATCCCAGCTGTCCCCGTCGAACCGGGTGTCGGTGTTCGTCATTCGGTGAGCTCCTCAACTCAGTGTGGCCGTCACGGCCAACGATTCGCGCATCGGCGCCAGCAAATCGTTCTCGGGGAAGTCGCGGTTGTAGCGCGCGAACATCTCGGATCGGGGTGCGGTCGTCACCCGCCACCCGTGCTCGGTGAGGTAGTCGGCGACGGCGCGTCGCTCACCGGCGTAGAAGAGGTCGGGGAGGTTGACGCGGAAGCCGTGGTCGCCCCACGCGTCGCTGACGGCGGCCGCGCGCTCGCTCATGCTCGCGCCGCCGTCGGGGTGGTATTCCGTCGCCAGCGCGCTACCCGGCGCGGACATGGCGGTGATGTCGTCGAACAGCCTGTCCTGCGCCTCGGGCGGGAGGTAGACGAGCAGTCCCTCGGTGCTCCACGCCGTCGGCAGTGCCGGATCGAAGCCCGCGCTGCGCAGCGCAGCGGGCCAGTCGTCGCGCAGATCCACCGCGACGATCCGCCGATCGCACGTCGGATGCGCACCCAGGTGCGTCATCGCAGCGGTCTTGGCCTCGATGACCTGAGGCTGATCCAGTTCGAAGACCGTCGCGCCGTCCGGCCAGGGCAGCCGGTAGGCGCGGGAGTCCAGACCCGAGGCCAGGATCACCGACTGCTGGACACCGTCCCTCGAGGCGTTCAGGAAGAAGTCGTCGAAGAACCGCGTGCGCACCGCCATGATCGTCGTCATCAGGCGGGCCACCCCGCTGTCGTCGGCGTCCCCGACGTCGAGGGTCCCGTCGACGAGCTTGGTGAAGAAGTCGATGCCGACCGCGCGGACCAGACCCTCGGCGTAGGGGTCGCTGATCAGCGCGTCCGGCTCGCGGGAGGCGAGGGCGCGCGCCGCCGCGACCATGGTGGCCGTCGCGCCCACACTCGACGCCAGATCCCAGCTATCCGAGTCCGAACGCGTCATCGCGGTCCCCGATCAATAGTTAGGTGATGTAATGACTTCGGCCGACTGTACGCCCGTTCCTGACCGCACGGGTGGGCGGTGATTCTGCTCCTGACTGTTACTCTCGTAGACTGTTCGACGCGCGACGTCGCTGGCTGCGGGAATGCTCCGCGACCTGGTACGCGGAACGCGCACGACTTAACCAAACGCTGGTAACAGCCCCGTAGGCATGCCGCTCCCGGCTGCGCAGGAGGAAGAGTGCTTTCGGCTTTCATCTCGTCGTTGCGGACGGCCGACCTCAGGCGCAAGATCCTCTTCACGCTTGGCATCGTCATCCTGTACCGCGTCGGCGCCTCGGTGCCGTCTCCCGGTGTCAACTACCCCAACGTGCAGAAATGCATCGAACAGGTGCAGGGCGGCGACTCGGCGCAGATCTACTCGCTGATCAACCTGTTCTCCGGTGGCGCCCTGCTGCAGCTGTCGGTGTTCGCGGTCGGCGTAATGCCGTACATCACCGCGAGCATCATCGTGCAGCTGCTCACCGTCGTCATCCCGCGCTTCGAACAGCTGCGCAAGGAAGGCCAGTCCGGCCAGGCCAAGATGACGCAGTACACGCGGTACCTGTCGATCGCGCTGGCGATCCTGCAGGCCACCTCGATCGTCGCGCTCGCGGCCAACGGCGGCCTGCTGCAGGGCTGCTCGCTGGACATCATCCAGGACTCGGGCATCTTCACCCTCGTCGTCATCGTGCTGGTGCTGACCGCGGGCGCCGCGCTCGTCATGTGGATGGGTGAGCTCGTCACCGAGCGCGGCATCGGCAACGGTATGTCGCTGCTGATCTTCGCGGGCATCGCCGCCCGCATCCCGGCCGAGGGCAAGACCATCCTCGACAGCCGCGGCGGCCCCGTCTTCGCCGCGGTCTGCGTCGCCGCGCTGATCATCATCATCGGCGTCGTGTTCGTCGAGCAGGGCCAGCGCCGCATCCCGGTGCAGTACGCCAAGCGCATGGTGGGCCGCCGCATGTACGGCGGCACGTCGACCTACCTGCCGCTCAAGGTCAACCAGGCCGGCGTCATCCCGGTGATCTTCGCGTCGTCGCTGATCTACATCCCGCACCTGATCACCCAGCTGATCACCAGCGGTAGCCCGGACGCCGCCAACGGCTGGTGGTCGAAATTCGTCGCGAACTACCTGACTAACCCGGCCAGCCCCGCCTACATCGCGATCTACTTCGGGTTGATCATCTTCTTCACGTACTTCTACGTGTCGATCACGTTCAACCCCGACGAGCGCGCCGACGAGATGAAGAAGTTCGGTGGCTTCATCCCCGGCATCCGACCCGGTAAGCCCACCGCCGACTATCTGCGCTACGTGCTCAGTCGCATTACGCTTCCCGGATCGATCTACCTCGGTGTGATCGCCGTGCTGCCGAACCTCTTCCTCGAGATCGGCAACACCGGCTCGGTGCAGAACCTGCCGTTCGGTGGCACTGCGGTGCTCATCATGATCGGCGTCGGACTCGACACCGTGAAGCAGATCGAGAGCCAGCTCATGCAGCGCAATTACGAAGGGTTCCTCAAGTGAGAATCGTTTTGCTTGGCCCGCCCGGCGCGGGCAAGGGCACCCAGGCGGAGAAGCTGGCCGAGAAGCTGCAGATCCCGCACATCTCGACGGGCGACCTGTTCCGGTACAACATCACCAACGAGACCGAGCTCGGCCTCGAGGCCAAGAAGTACCTCGACGCGGGCGACCTCGTCCCCGCCACGCTCACCAATGCGCTCGTCGACGACCGGCTCGACAACGCCGACGCGGCGGAGGGATTCATCCTCGACGGGTACCCGCGCTCGGTCGAGCAGGCCGAAGCACTGCGCGACATGCTCGCCAAGCGCAGCCTCAAGCTCGACGCGGTCGTCGAGTTCCGGGTCTCCGAGGACGAGTTGCTGACGCGGTTGAAGTCGCGCGGCCGGGCCGACGACACCGAGGACGTCATCCTCAACCGCATGAAGGTCTACCGCGACGAGACCGCTCCGCTGCTCGACTACTACTCGGCAGAGCTGAAGACGGTTGACGCCATCGGCAGCCTCGACGAGGTGTTCGCGCGAGCACTGCAGGCTCTCGGCAAGTAATGATCGGCCTGCCGGGGCTGCGTAGTCGCAAGGTCGTTCCGCAGCGGACCCCTGGTGAACTCGACGCCATGGCGGCGGCCGGGGCGCTGGTCGCGGCCGCCTTGCAGGCGGTGCGCGCTGCGGCGGCACCGGGTGTCTCGACGCTCGATCTCGATCGCGTCGCCGAAGCCGTCATCCGGGACGGGGGCGGCATCCCGTCGTTCCTCGGCTATCACGGGTTCCCCGCCAGCATCTGCTCGTCGGTCAACGACCGCGTCGTGCACGGCATCCCGACGGCCGACGAGATCCTCGCCTCGGGCGACCTGGTGTCCATCGACTGCGGCGCGATCCTCGACGACTGGCACGGTGACTCGGCGTTCACGTTCGGTGTCGGCCCGCTGATCCCCGCCGACGAGTTGCTGTCCGAGGCGACCCGGCTCTCGATGGAGGCGGGCATCGCCGCGATGGTGCCGGGCAACCGGCTCACCGACGTCTCGCACGCCATCGAGACCGGGACCCACGACGCCGAGGAGGCGCACGGCCGCACGTACGGCATCGTCGCAGGCTACGGCGGCCACGGCATCGGCAGGCAGATGCACATGGACCCGTTCCTGGCCAACGAGGGTGCTCCCGGCCGCGGGCCGTACCTGGCACCCGGTTCGGTGCTGGCCATCGAGCCGATGCTCACGCTCGGCACCGTCAACACCAAGGTGCTCGCCGACGAGTGGACCGTCGTCACGTCCGACGGCAGCCGCGCCGCGCACTGGGAGCACACCGTTGCCGCAACCGAGGACGGGCCGCGCATTCTGACGCTTCCTGCGTGATCTGACGTCCGACTGAACCGCTCAGCGGTCCGCAGCGTGTTAACCAGCGGAGGTTGGGAATGGACGATCACGAGGCCGCCATGATGCGGGTGCTCTACGACGAGCACGCCGGCGCACTATGGCGCTACGTCATGCGGCTCACCGGTGACGCGGCACGCGCCGAGGACGTCGTCCAGGAGACACTGCTGCGTGCCTGGCGGCATCCGGAGGTGAGCGCCGACACCGATCGGCCCGCGCGCGCCTGGCTGTTCACGGTGGCCCGCAACCTCATCATCGACGAACGCCGCAGCGCGCGATGGCGCAACGAGACGGGCACCGCCGAGGTGGAGGCCATCGCCGACCGCGCGGGACCCGACGAGGTCGACGGCGCCCTGGACCGGCTGCTGCTCGGCACCGCGATGAGTGAGCTGTCCGCCGACCACCGCGCCGTCGTTCTCCGCGCGTACTACAAGGGTCTCAGCGTCGCGCAGATCGCGGCTGATCTGCAGATCGCCGAGGGCACCGTGAAATCGCGGTTGCACTACGCGGTCCGCGCGTTGCGGCTCAACCTGCAGGAGATGGGGGTGACACGATGATGCCGTCTGGAGACCGGTACGTGACGTGGGACGCCGCGTACGTCCTGGGCTCGCTGTCCAGCGCCGAACGGCGCGAGTACGAGGCGCACCTGGAGATGTGCGACCGGTGCCGCACCGCCGTGGCCGACCTCAGCGGCATGCCGGCGCTGCTGGCGATGCTCGACACCGCCGACGTGGAGGCGCTGACGAGCGAACAGGAGCCGCCGCCGTTGCGTCCCGAGCTGCGCCAGCAGGTGCTCGACAGGGTGCGGTGGCGCCGCCGCCGTGCGCGGCTGCTGACCACGGTGGTCGTCAGCATGGCCGCGGCCGTGCTCGCCACCGGGTTGGTGATCGCGATTCGGCCGGAACTCGTCGGCCTGCAGAGCGGCGCGACGACGCAGTCCACCGCGCAGGAACTTCCGATGACCGAGCTCGTCGAGACGCCGTTCAGCGCCACCGTGGCGCTGAACAGCTTCGCCTGGGGCACGCGCATCGACATGGCGTGCTCGTACGGCGACTGGTCGGGTGGCGGCGGTCCGCCGCCGAGCAATCTCGGCATGGTCGTCGTCGATCGCGACGGCCGTCGCGCGCAGATCGCCACCTGGCTGGGAATGTCCGGGGCCACGGCGCTGCCCAGCGGCAACACGCCGACGCCGATCGCCGACATCGCGTCGGTGCAGCTGGTGTCGGCCGACACCGGGAAGGTGCTGCTCGAGCGGACGCTGTGAGTTCACCGGGCAGGTGAACCCCGGTGCCGCCCGCATCGTGTCACCGGTATGGCCAGCAGGAGTCGGGCGGTCGACTACATAGTCGACCAACTCGCAAGTCGTGGAATCGGTTTCGTGTTCGGCGTCGACGGCGCGAACATCGAGGACCTCTTCGACGCGCTGCGAAGCCATCCCGACATCACCGGCGTCCTCGCCAAGCACGAGTTCGCCGCCGCCACGATGGCCGACGGGTACAGCCGAGCGGGTGCGGAAGTCGGCGTGGTGGCCGCCACCTCGGGCGGCGGTGCGCTCAATCTCATTGCGGGGCTGGGGGAGTCGTACTCCAGTCGAATTCCGGTGCTGGCCCTGATAGGCCAGTCGCCCACCGCGCTGGACGGCCAGGGCGGGTTTCAGGACACCAGCGGTCGCGGTGGCTCGCTCGATGCGCTGCGGCTCTTCTCGGCGGTCTCGGTGTACTGCAGGCGGGTCGAGAACCCGGCCGATATCGGCACCCTGCTGGCCGAGGCGCTGGTGGCCGCCCGGCAGGGTGGCCCGGCGGTGCTGCTGTTACCGAAGGACGTGCAGCAGAGCGAGATCCGCGTGTCGAGGACGGTGTCCGTACCGAGCCACCGCCGCACCCCCGACCCGCGGCCGGTCGCCGATCTGCTCGGCCGCACACCTGGCCGGGTCGTGATCATCGCCGGAGCCCAGGTCGCCCGCGACGACGCCCGTGCCGAGTTCGAGGCCCTGCGCGACGTGCTCGGCGCCGCTGTCATCGCGGCCCCCGACGCCAGGGACGTCAGCCCCGATGCACCCGTCGCGGGGGTGATGGGTCACCCGGACGTGGGTGACGCCATCGGGGACTGCGAGGTGTGCCTGCTGGTCGGCACCCGGCTGCCCGTCACCACGCGGGTGGGCATCGAGCACGCGCGGACGTCGACCCCGACGCTGTCGATCGGAGCGGAGACGCCGTTCGTGCCGGCGGTGCACGTGCACTCCGACGACCTGCGACGGTCGCTTGCGCAGCTGACCGACCAGCTGCGGGACCGGCCGCGAAGCGAACCGGTAGCCATGTCGCACAACGCGTTACAGCCACCGACGCACGACGGCCCCGGCGTGCGCTACGGCGATGCGATGACCGTGCTCGACGAGGAACTGCCGGGTGACGCGGACGTGGTGGTCGACGCGGGGAACAGCGGCGCCGCGGCGATTCACCTCCTGCCGGCACGCCGCGACGGGCGCTTCGTCGTCGCACTCGGGATGGGTGGCATGGGCTTCAGCTTCGGTGCCGCCATCGGCATGTGCTTCGCGCGCGGGCGCCGAACGGTGGTGCTGGCCGGTGACGGGTCGTTCTTCATGCACGGGATGGAGATCCACACCGCCGTTCAGTACGGGCTGCCGCTGACCGTGGTGCTGTTCAACAACAACGCGCACGCGATGTGCGTGACCCGCGAGCGACTGTTCTACGGCGGCCTCGACAGCCGTAACCGCTTCACCACCAGCCGGCTCGGCGCCGGCCTCGCCGCGATGTTCCCCGGTCTGCCGTCCAGCGACGTCGCCGACGTCGAATCGATGCGGACCGCGCTGCGTGCGGCGCTGGCCCACGACGGTCCCGCCGTCATCAGCGTCGACTGCTCCGCCGACGAGATCCCGCCCTTCGCAGCATTTCTCACCACTACCACCAAGGAGGCCCACCGTGTCGCTGCCCGCACTTGACGACATCACCGCGCCGCTGGACGGTCTCGTCCGCATCGAAACCTCGCCGCGGGAGCGCGCCACGCCGATCATCATGGAGATGATGCGGTCGGTGTACCCGCACGACCAGGTCTTCGGCGAGTACTGCACCGTCAACGACTACGTCGACTGCCCACCCGACGACCTGTTCGGCTGGCTCGCCGACACGCGCAGCCTCGAGGAGTGGACCTACAGCCTGCGAGGCTTCACCCCGACGGACGACGCCGGGCTGTGGCTGGCCTACGACCGGCTCGGCTCGGACACCGAGATCTACACTCGCACCGTCGCGAACCGCGAGGCACGCACCGTCGACTACCACTGCGCGTGGGATCAGGGCAGGCACCTCTGGATGATCTACCTGATGCGCGTGGTCGACGCCCAACTCGTCCTCGACAAGCCGGGATCGGTGGTGCTGTGGACGAACTGCCACCACCCGTTCTACGACGAGAACCCGTACCCCGAGACCGCCCCGCCGCAACGGCCGGTGTGGGTCGGCGACTTCTGGGACATGTTCGGCGCGGGGCACCTGCTGGAACTGCGCAACCTCAAGGCGATCGCCGAGTACCGGCACCGCAACGGACTGCCGGTGACACCGGCCTGGATGAGCTGAGGAGCGCATCGTGGTCAGCCTCATCGACGTCTCGACCTACCTGCCGGGCCCGCCGGTCGAGGCGGACTACTACGCCCGGTTCGCCGAGTCCGACGACCTGCGCGACAACCTGATGTTCCGCGCTCCGCGGCGACGCCATCACGTGGCCGACGACGAGACCTCGGTCGACATGGTGGAGCGTGCCGCGGCGGGCCTCGTCGACCGCCACGGCGCCGATGTGCTCGCCGGCGTCGACGTGCTGATCACCCACACCCAGCTGCCGGACGTGCCGTTCTACGGCAGCGGGGGTGCCATCGCACACCGCCTCGGCATGCGGCCCGGCACGGTGATCGACCTGCACAACGGCGGCTGCGCGGCATTCGTGTTGGGGCTCAAGCTGGCTCGCACCCTCATCGCGGCGGGGGAGGGCCGCACCGCGCTGTTGGCGGTGGTGCAGAACGCGGCGGGCCAGGTGTTCGAGCAGCCGAGCGTTCGGCGCAAGGCGCAGGCGGCGGTACCGGGGGACGGCGCGGCGGTCGGGCTGGTGACCGCATCGGACGAGTCGCCGATCCTCGACGTCGAGTGCCGCACCTACGGCGAGTACGCCGGTGACATGACCATCGCGATCGACCCGCCGCGCAAGTGGTGGCAGGCCGGACCGGGGGAGGGTTACATCGGGTTCACCGAGGGCAAGATCACCAAGGTGCTGGCCCGCGGCAACCGCCAGGTGCCCGAGGTCGCGTACGCGGTGTGCGACCGAATCGGCGTCGCGCCAAAGGATCTCGACCTGTTGGTGACCAATCAGCCCAACCGGGTGTTCCTGCGCAACTGGCGCGAGGCGCTGGAACTGCCCGACGCACGCCACGTCGACACGTTCGACGACTGCGGCAACCTGTTCGCCGCGGGCATCCCGGTGAACCTGGACCGGGCGATCGGTTCGGGCGCGCTGGCGAAGGGCGACGTCGTGATGATGGCGGCGTTCGCGCACGCCGGTGACTTCGCCGGGGCCGCGGCGGTCAGGTGGGGAGGACGCATCGCATGACGGGGAGTCACGCCACCGCTCACGCCGTCGACGCCCTGACTCCCGCGGTGGACCCGTTCGCGTTGTCGCTCAACGAGAATCCGTTCCCCCCGCTGCCGTCGGTGCGCGCCGCGCTGGCCGCCTCGCTCGACACCGCGAACCGCTACCCGGAGTTCCTGCCCGACCGGTTGCGGTCGCTGATCGCGGCGCGCGTCGGAGTCGGCGACGCGCAGGTGGTGGTCGGTGCGGGGGCGACCGGCGTGATGGTTCAGGTGCTGCACGCGGTCACCAGCCCCGGCGACGCGGTCGTGATGGCGGCCCCGACGTTCGACGGCTACCCGATCTTCGCGCAGATGGCGCGACTGCGATCGGTACCGGTGGCACTCGACGCACACGGCAGGCACGACCTGAACGCGATGGCCGAGGCGGCGCAGCGTGCTCGCGTCGTCGTGCTGTGCCGTCCGCACAATCCGACCGGCACGGTGGAAGCGGCCGCCGACGTCGAAGACTTCCTGGCGCGCGTGCCCTCGGACACCGTCGTCGTGCTGGACGAGGCGTACGTCGAGTTCCTGGCGCCCCAGCACCGGATCGACGCCCCCGCACTGGTGGCCCGGCACCCGAACGTCGTGGTGCTGCGAACGTTCTCGAAGGCCTACGGGCTCGCGGGCCTGCGCATCGGCTACGGCTTCTGCGCACCGGAGCTGGCCCGCAGCCTGTGGACGATGCAGATCCCGTTCGGCATCGGTACCACCGGACTGGTCGGCGTGGCCGCCTCCTACGACGCGGAAGCTGAACTGCAGCAGCGCATTCGAACGATCTGTGCGGAAGGGCGCTATCTGCGGGCGCGGTTGCGGGCGATGGGCGTCTACAGCACCGACAGTCACGCCAACTTCGTCTATCTGCCAGCCCGCGCGACGCCGTGGCGTGAGGTGTTCGGCCGCACTCGCCTGCGGGTGCGCAGCTACGCCGACGGCGGGGTGCGGATCAGTGTCGGCGGCCGCAGTTCGTCGTGTGCCGTGCTCGCGGCGGTGGCACCGGGTGCGGTATGAAGAGCCCGTGTCCCCCGCCCAGAGATCCGACGCGGAGAAGCCCGACGGCGCCAAGCCCGACCCCATCGCGCTGGCCCGCGCGAACTGGGAGAGGGCGGGTTGGGGTGAGGTCGCCGACGGGATGGTCGCCGTCACGTCGGTGATGCGGGCGCACCAGATCCTGCTGGCCAGGGTGGAAGCGGCGCTGCGGCCCTACGACCTGAGCTTCTCCCGCTTCGAACTGCTGCGGCTGCTCGCGTTCTCGCACGCCGGAGCGCTGCCGATCACGAAGGCGTCAGACAGGTTGCAGGTGCACGTCACCAGCGTCACCCACGCGATCCGCAGGCTGGAGGCCGACGGCCTCGTCGAGCGGCTCCCGCACCCCACCGACGGACGCACCACCCTGGTCCAGCTGACCGACCTCGGGCGGTCCACGGTCGAGGACGCCACCGTGACGCTGAACAACGACGTGTTCGCCGACATCGGGATCTCCGACGACTCATCACGGACGCTGGCCGCTGCGATCGAGGCGCTGCGTCACCACGCGGGAGATTTCTGAGGCCGCACCGGAGCGCGGCGTCGGTTACCGGTGGTAGCGCGTTTCTCCAGGCTTGATCGGTCCCTGCTCGGGTCTGCGCTGGATTCGCAGCTGGGCCGTCGGCGGTGTCGGTCCGTCGCCCGGGTCCGGCGAAAGTGGCTGAGCACCGGTTGTTTCGGGCCTGCGCTGGATCCTGAGCATCGCCGTCGGTTCCGCCGTATCAGCGCGCGCCGGGTCGGGGCGACGGTGAATTCTGAGCATGCCCGTCGGGGCTGCCGGAGCCGCCGGAGGAGCCACCGGCGCTCCCGCGCCCACCGGTACGGGCGCCTCGGCGACGGGTGCCTTGGCGGCGGGCGCCTTGGCGACGGGTCGAGCCGCCCTGCGTTTCACCACCCAGCCCGCCAGCGGTCCGGTCAGCAGCACGGCGACGAGGATCGCGACGCTCAGTCCGCAGATCACGACGTCGAAGGTGCTGGTGATCTGCTGCGCGAGATTGTTGCCGTACACACCGGTTGGGGACGGCTCGTCGTAGCGGGGGGCGAGCGCGACCCCGAGGACGAGTTGGGCGATCGTGAACACGGCGAGCACCCCGCTGAATGCGGCGATCACGGTCGACGACAGGCCGCCCTTGGCGAGGTTGCGTCGCAGCCAGACGGCGATGACGCCGGTGGTGAGGTTGAACCCGGCGAGCGCGATGGTGTCGTAGATCGAGTGCGGCAGTTCCAGGGTGCTCGTCACGAAGAAGTCGACGACGCGCAGGCCCGCTGCGGCGAACGCCCAGAAGGCGATGAGCGACAGGCACTTCAGGGCGGCACCGCGATACACCCCGAGATTCGGCGGGCGGATCAGGAACACGGCGTAGAGGGTCGTCGGCGCCACGATCGCCGCAGCGGCGGCCCACGCGAGAAAGCCCTCGTAACCGACTGCGGCAGTGGAGGTGTTCTGGGCGATGCCGTGGAAGGCGTCGACGTCGCGGCCCACACCGGCCACCCAGACCAGGAGCCCGGCCAGGACGGTCGATGCGCCGAGCGCGGTGGCGGCCAGGCGCCCCGCCGCGGACTTCTGCACGAGCCACGACGAGCCGATCGCGACGGCGGTCATCGCCACCGCGCCGTACAGCAGGGTGGTCACGACGACCGCCGCGTCGTGGGCGCCGAACGCGATGTCGGTGACGAAGAGATAGCGCAGTCGCAGGAACAGGTTGTACGCCACCGCGACGGCTGCGAGGGCGATCGAGGTGATGCCGATGATCCTGCTCGCGGAGTACCACCGCTGAAAGCTGTTGTCCTCAAGGGTCGTTGCGGTGATCGGCGGTTGCGCGGCGAGAACCGCGCCCGCGGCGCCCAGCCACGCACCGGGTCCGATACCCGGCGGAACCGCGCCGGTACCGGAGTAGAGGACGATCTGCTCGATGTGAAAGACGACGAAGCCGACCACGCCCAGGAAGTAGGCGACGCTCAACCAGAATCGAACTCGGCTCGCGCGGCGGGCATCCGCGCCCTGCGCCGTCAGCCGCAGCGGCGGGACGTGCACGGCGAGCGCCCCGAGGACGGCGAGCACGGTCAGTGCGACCAGGACGGCGTAGACCGTGGAGTTGGTACCGGGGATTCCGAACCCGAAGTACACGCTCCACGGGAGGAAGAGAGCGACGACGAGCAACACCGCCGCGGTGACATCGCGGACCAGATTGGCACGGATCGGCACGTAACCCGCCCCCGGCTGCGGATCCCCGGTGCCGTGGTCAGTCATCGTGACGTCCCCCTTCTCGCCCGTGTCGGACGCGCGACACGCAGTCGAATTCTGACACGTTCGACGGGTAGCGCAATGGTGGCTGGACACAGTCCACCAGAGCCGCGCGGATTGCAGGCGAATTCGGTGCGCGGCACACAGGCGCCACCAGCGCTGAAACGTTATTCGTCGTGTGGTCGATGCACTGGGTAACACCAACACGCGATGGTGCTCTTTGGAGTTAGCTGAGCGCTCGGCGAGCGACAGTGGTCCACCAGCGCTTTAGCGCGGTGAGAGCCATTGGGCGCCTCGTCGTCGCGATTTGCGGTAGCCTCGCTCGCGCCGTGGCTTCGCTCGACGGGTCAGGGCGCGCGCCGGAGAAGGAGGGGCTCGTGGACGTAGTCCTCGGGGTGGCGGTGACGGGACCTGTGGCCCGGCTGGCGATGGTGGGTTCGCCGGCCGATGGCGGGCAGGTGCACGACCAGTACGAATTCGCCGTGTCGCCCTATGGCACAACGGAACTGGTGGACACGGTGGTCGGAACGGTCCGCGACGTGGCCAGCGCCGGGCATCGGGTCGTCGCAACGCGGCTGTGTGTACCGAATCCGGAGCAGGCCGAGGAACTGGTTCAGACGCTGATGCGCTTCGGCGTCGACGACGTCGACGTCGTCTCGGAAGCCGAAGCGGCCACCGCGCTGGTGCGCAGCACCGACGGACCCGGCTCGGCGTTGCTGTTCGTGGACTCCGAGGCGGCCACGGTGACGGTGATCGGCCCGGACGTGGACGCGACCACGCTCATCGACTCCGCGCCGGTGGCGGGTGCCGGCGTAACGGCGGCGTGCATGACGGTGCTCGACAGACTCCGCAATCGGCCGGGCGCTCCGAACCGCGTGACGCTGGTGGGGATCGGTGACACCTCCGCCACGGTCGCCTACGACATCGGGGGTCGTTCGGCGATGCCCGTGCAGGTACCGGACGACCCGAGCTTCGCGATCGCACGGGGCGCCGCGAAAACCGCGCGTCCGCTGACCGAACTCCCCGCGGACACGGCGTTGGCGCCGGCACCGGGCGGGGCACCGCTGACCGCGGCGACGCCGACCACCCCGGACCTCTACGTGCCCCCCGCGCCGACACCCGACGCCGGTGTCACCGCGCTGGCCGGTGTGATCGAGCCGCAGCTGGCGTACTCCCAGGTACCGGACGTCGACCCGCTGAACCTCGGCGGCGAGCAGTACGGCGACGCGGATTTCGGTGACGCCCTGACGCAGATGCCCATGGAGCCGTTGTCCGACTTCATCCCCGAAGACGACGACGAGACCGATTACGCGGCAGCGCCGCCGGTGCGACCGCGCGCCCTGCTGCTCGGCAGTGGCATCGCGGGTGTCGTCTTCGTCGCATTCGCGGCGACCGCGGTGACGGTGGCGATCAGCGTGCGGCCGACAGCGGTGACCAGTGCACCGCCCGCGCCTCTGGTGAAGGCCGACACCGTGCCGGGCAAGTACCTCCCGCCGGTGCCGCACGAGCCCGATCCGGTGGCGCTGCCGAGGGTGGATCTGCCCGCACCACCCGGAGCGGCCCCGCCGGTGATCGTTCCCATCGCATCGCGCCCGAGCTCCGGAGTCGCCCGATCCGGCGGCGGCACAGCCGGATCCGGAGGGTCGGCGCCGACCAACCGGGGCGGCGGAGCCCCGCCGCCGGCACGCCCCGGAACTCCGGGGCCCGTGGGTCCGCCGAACGGCGGGGCGGTCGTGCCGCCGGTCGCTCTCGGCAGCATCTTCGCCGGGGTGGGCGCCATCATCGAGTCGGTCGGCAGGACCGCCGCGCAACTCGAGTTGATCCGGCTGCGGAACGAGCAGATCGCCGAGGAGCAGGCCAAGCAGGAAGCCGAGGAGAAGGCCAAGCAGGAGGAGGAACAGAAGAAGAACGGCCTCGTCGACGAGACCGACAACAGCGGAAGTTCCTCGGTGACGTCCTCAAGCCCGTCCACCCCCGGTACGTCCACCTCGACGGCTGAGACGTCGACGTCCGAGAGTTCGACGTCCGAGACGTCGACATCGACGAGTCCGACGTCGAGCACCGGTTCGTCGACCACGGAGTCGTCCACCACGGAGTCGTCGAGCACCGGTTCGTCGACTACGGAGTCGTCGAGCACGGAGTCGTCGACCACCGGTTCGTCGACGACGCCGTCCGTGTCGGAGTCACCCACTCCCGCCGAGCGTTCGGCCAGCGAGTCGTCGCCCACCGTGCCGTCGACTCCGTCGTCGAAGCCGACGACGGCGATCACTCAGGCGCCGACGACGAACGTGCCGTCCGCGACCCCGCAAGCGCCGGTGACGACTCAGGCGCCCGTCATCACCCAGGCGCCGGTGGAACCCAGCCCGGCCTACACCGCTCCCCCCGAGCCCGTGGTCACGGCGCCGCCGGAGCCGGCGTACACCGCGCCGCCGGAGCCGGAACCGACGTACGAGGCACCTGCGGAGACGGCGGTCACGACGACGTTCGCCGACTCCGGCTTCGAGTGAACCGAGAGACGGGTTACTCCGTGGACGGCAGCGGAATCGTCGCGGTGACGGTGGTGCCGGAGCCGGGGCGCGACCGGATGTTGAGCCTGCCGCCGACGATCTCGGCCCGCTCGGCGATCGACAGCAGGCCGTAGCCGCCCATCTCGTCGCCGCCCAGTGGGTTCTCGAACGTGTCGAAACCTACTCCGTCGTCGGCGATTTCGAGCCGCGCGGCGTCGCCGCTGTCCATCGGCACCACCGCGAACGACAACGTCGCGGTCGTCGCGTGCGCGTGTTTGACGACGTTCTGCAGACACTCCTGCGCGATCCGGTACAGCGCCAGCTCGATGTGATCGGGTAGCCGGACCTCCGACACCTCGACGTCGATGCCGACCTGCGGGATGGAGCGGGCGAGGCTCGCCAGTCCGCCAGCCAGGCCCAGGTCGTCCAGCACCGGTGGGCGCAGCCCGTTGATCGCCGCCCGTGCCTCGCCGAGCGTCAGGTCGATGAGTTCGCGGGCCAGCGTCAGCTGCTCGGCTGCGACCGGCCGGTCGTCGCCCATCGCGCGCGTTGCGGCGTCGAGCCGGTAGGACAACGTGATCAGGCGTTGGCTGATGCCGTCGTGGATGTCGCCCGCGAGCCTGCGGCGCTCCAGCTCCTGGGCCTGGATGACCTGCTCGACGAAGTTCTCGTGGGCCCGGTCGCGCGCGACGAGCTGCCGGTGCAGCCGCGCCTGGTGCATGGCGCCCGCGATGAGCCTGCCGATCACCAGCAGCAACTCGACGTCGCGGTCGGCGAACTCGCGGCGCCCGACCGTGTGCACGTTGAGCACGCCGACCAGCCCGCCGGGATCGGTTTCCATCGGCACCGACACCATCGAGGTGAAGTCCGAACCCCGCAGCGACTCGAACGGTCGGTAGCGGGGATCGGACTCCTTGTCCTGGATGATCACGACCGGTTCGCGATGGCTCGCCACCCAGCCGGATACGCCTTCGCCCAGGGGAAGTCGGATCTTGCCCACCTGGCTGTCGAACGGCGGAGTGGCGCCGGTCAGCGTCAGCGAACGTTCCGTGTCGTCCAGCACGTGGACGAAGCAGACGTCGGTCTCGGTGGCCGCCGTGATCATCCGTGCCGCCGCCGCGGCCAGCGGCTCGACCCCCGGCCCCGACGACGCCGCGCGAATGATCTCGCGCAACAGCGCGAGTTCGCGGTCGGCGGTCAGCACACCGGTCGGCCGGGTCACTGGTAGATGCCCTCCCGCAGCGCGGTCGCCACGGCGCCCGTGCGATCGGTGACGCCCAGCTTGCGGTAGATCGACCGCAGGTGCGTCTTCACCGTCTCGTCGCCGATGACGAGCTTGTTCGCGATGCCCTTGTTCGACAGGCCGTTGACGACACACGACAGGATCTCGCTCTCGCGCTGCGTGAGGCCCTGCCGCGCACCGGGCCAGAACTCGTCGCGCTGCATCCTGGCCGCGGTGTCGACGGCGCGTGCCGCCATGCCGGGGTCGATGGCCGTCTCGCCGCGATGCACGAACTCCAGCTGCCGGACGAGTTCGTCGCTGCTGATGCTCTTGAGCAGGTAGCCGCGCGCGCCGACGCGGAGGGCCTGGAACAGGTACTGCTCGTCGTCGTAGACCGACAGCATGACGACCTTACGGCCGGGATCGCGGTCGCGGAGATCGGCGCACAGGTCCAGTCCGCTCGCGCCCTGCATGCGGACGTCGCAGAGCACGACGTCGGGATCGAGGTCCGCGATGACGCTGAGCGCCCGCTCAGCGCCAACGGCCTGGCCGACCACCTCCACCCGGTCACCGAACGAGGTCAGCATCGCCTTGAGTCCCTCGATGACCATCTCGTGGTCGTCTACCAGCACCAACCGCACGGGTTGCATGTCAACACCTTAAGGCGGCGGCCCGCGCGCTCCCCCCAAGATGACGCCGCGAATCCCCCAGATGGGGGAGGTTCACCCGGTGTGACCTGGGCCACCCTGTTGAGCATGACGGTTACGTGTGAAGAGCGGTCGTTCTGGTGGGATGCGGGGCGTCCCGCCCTGGCCACCGTCGAGCCCCTCCAGGCCGTCGTATTCGACCTGGACGGCGCGCTGGCGGACATCGAGCGCGACGGGCAGCGCCAGGCGTTCAACGCGGCCTTCGCCGAACACGGGCTCGGCATCGAGTGGAGCGTCGAGGAGTACGGCCGCCTGGTGTGCATCGGCGACGAGCAGCGCCGTATCGCGTCGGCGCTGCGCCGGGCGGGTTTCGGCCGGGTCAGTGCCGAGATCGCCGCACACGTGCACCGGACTAAGAACGAGGTGTTCGAGGACTCCGTGCTGAACGGCGACGTCACCCCGCGCGCCGGTCTCGACGATCTGGTCAACAGCCTGTACTTCGCGGGGATCCCCGTCGCCGTGGTGAGCACGGGCGCCCGATCGTGGGTCGACCCTCTGGTGCGCCAACTCATCGGCGACGGTATCGCCGACACCGTCGTCACGCCCGACGACCTGCCGCGCCCCGGCCGGGAACCCGACCTGCACGGGCACGCACTGTGGGAACTCGGCCTCGGGCCGGAGAGCGCGCTGGCCGTCGCGGGCGGCCCGCGCGGGTACCTCGCCGCGCGCGCGGCGAAGCTCGCCACCGTTGTCGTCACCACCGGGTACACCGTCGGTGCCGACTACACCGGCGCCGCCGACGTGCGCACGTCCTACGACGGCCTGCTGGCCGGTGGGTGCGAGGTGCTGCACCGGCGCCACTGGGCGGGCCGCTGATCGCCTAGCGTTGCGTCGTGGCCGACGTACTGGTGCTGGGATCGGGATTCGCGGGGCTCTGGGCCGCGTTGGCTGCGGCACGTCGGATCGACGAACTCGGAGCATCGGGCGTCGACGTCACGGTCGTCAGCTCACAGCCGTACCACGACATCCGGGTGCGCAATTACGAGCCCGACCTCACCGATTGCCGGATACCGCTGAGCGATGTTCTCGACCCGGCGGGCGTCGCGCACGTCGCCGCCGACGTCACGGCCATCGACCCGGCGGCGCACACGGTGACCACGTCGGTTGGCGAGCGACGCTACGACCGCCTGGTCGTGGCGCTTGGCAGCGCCGTCGCGATTCCCGACATACCGGGGTTGCGCGAGTTCGGGTTCGACGTCGACACCTACGACGGCGCGATGACGCTGCAGGCGCACCTGGATGGACTGAGTGCCCGGAGCACCGTGGTCGTCGTGGGCGCCGGCCTCACCGGTATCGAGACGGCGTGCGAGCTCGCCGGGCGGTTCCGGGTGGTGCTCGTCGATCGCAACCCGCGGGTCGGGTCGGACATGGGGGAGTCGGCACGCCCCGTCATCGAGCGGGCGCTTGCCGCTAACGGGGTCGAAACCCGGTGCGGGGCAGGCGTGGTGGCCGTCGACCGTGACACTGCCACGCTGTCGACGGGTGAGGTGGTGACTGCCTCGACGGTGGTGTGGTGCGCGGGAATGCGGGCCAGCGGCGTCACCGCGTCCCTCGGCGTTCCGCTCGACCCCCTCGGCCGGGTGGCGGTCGACGACTACCTGCGGGTGTCCGGACTGGACGGGGTGTTCGCCGCCGGCGACGTGGCGGCGGCGCGGATGGACGACGAGCACCTGTCGGTGATGTCGTGTCAGCACGGCAGGCCGATGGGCCGCTATGCGGGGTACAACGCCGTGAGCGACCTCCTGACGGCGCCGATGCTCCCGCTGCGAATCCCCTGGTACGTCACGGTATTGGACCTCGGTCCGTGGGGCGCCGTCTACACCGAGGGGTGGGGACGCACGGTGGTCGCCACCGGCGCGGACGCCAAGGCCACCAAGAACACCATCAACCGTGAGCGGATCTACCCGCCGCGCACCGGCAGTCGCGCCGACCTCCTCGCGGCCGCCGCACCGGACCTGCAGTCGCGTCCGACGGCGGAGGGATGAGCATGGTTCGCAGGGGGCGAGTGCACTCCGCTAAAAGGGTGGGATGGATTCGCGGAGGTACTGCTCGACCCATTCGGTGTTGGCTCGGCGTTCGTCGTCGATACGCTTGGCGCGGGCCTGTTTTCGGGTGATCGCGCGCCGCGGCATGGTCAGGCCCGCGGTGTGTTTCGGGGGTGGGGTGCCGGTGGTGACGACCTCGGCGGTGGGCGCGCACAGTTCACCGAACAGCAGCCGACTGCCCGGATAGGTGGTGGTCTGCTGCCCGTCGGGGTCGGTCCACACGACGGTTCCGTCGGGTGCCAGGGTGTAGGTCCAGTCCGGCCAGAACGTCTTGAGCAGGTGGTGCTCGACGCACAGGCAGGCCAGGTTCGACGCCATGGTCGCTCCGTAGGGCCAGGGGATGACGTGGTCGATCTGACAGACCGTGGCGGGTCGGGTGCAGCCCGGATGCCGACACGTCAGGTCGCGAGCGCGGACGAAGTCGGCCAGTCGCCGCGAGGGTCGGTATCGGGGTTCCGGTGGCGCCTGACCGGGGTGGATCAGGGCCGTGATCCTGGCGTGCATCGCCAAGTGCGCGATCAGGGGCGCGGGCAGCACGCCGCCGCCGAGGACGACGCCGGGGCCGGCGGGGCAGAACTGTCCGGGGTCGGCGCTCTGCTCGGCGCACAGTTCGGCGAAGGTGTACTCGCGCAGCGGTTTGGACAGCATCGGCGGTGCTTCGCCGACCAGCCCGCGGCGCTGCGCGGCGAGGTCCCCCACCCCGGGACCGGGCCTGGACTCGGGCTCGGCTGGCGTCTCGCGGTCGTCCTCGGTAGGCGGCTCGTAGTTCGATGATGTTGGTGAGCAGTCTGATTCGGAACCCGCAGTGCTGTCGGCGTCGTTGTCCTCGAACCCGAGATCGTCACTGCAATCGAACCCGTCGTCGGGTGGCGGTTCGACGTCGTCGTCGGGTTCGGGTGGTTCGGGTGCCGGGCCACCGGCGTTGTCGAGGGCGTCGCGGGGGGCGATGACGTGGATGACTACCCCGCCGACGGGCGGGGTGGTGGCGGCGTCGCAGGCCGGGGATTCGCACATGCACGGCACCCGGTTCCAGCCGAACCCCATCGCCCCCACCGCGGCCGAGCGAAGCTGATCGCGGGTGCGGGGATCGCGATCGCAGACGGTGGCGGCCAATGCGTCCAACCGGGTGTCGAGCGCGCGGCCCTCGGGCTCGGTCACCGTGGCCGTCACGTACGCGGCGCCGTGGTCGTAGGCCACCTCGGCGTGGCGGCTGCGCGCCTTGTCCTCGGTGCGGCGCACCGCGTACGGGTCGTGACGCAACACCACGGCGTCGATGTCGGCGTCGAGCTGATTCAACGACCGCGCCCCGTGGCTGCGCAGATCGGCGGCCAACTCGGCGTCCACGGCGCGCACCGCGTCCGGGTCCTTCACCAGCCCGGTCCTGGTGCAGATGGTGCGCACCACCAGGTAGGTGATCAGCCCCTCGTCGAACACCGCGCCCACCATCGGCAGTTTCTCGGCCAGGATGACCGCGGTCATCAGCTGCCCGTTGGCCATGCCCCCGGTAATGGTCTGGGCGGCCCCGATCTGCGCGCACACCGCCGACCAGGTGTCACAGCGCCACTGCTCGCGATCGGCCGACCCCGACGCCGCGTAGGCCCGTTCGAGCATCTGATACATCGACGCCAGCCGCGCCGCACACGCCGCGTTCTCCAACCGGGCCTGCGCCCCGACCCGCCCGGCCGGGGTACGCGCCCCGGCGACCGCGGCGGTGAACTCTTCGAACACGCTTTCGACACTACCGGCGTCAACCCCCCGAAACCACAGGTCCACCCCGCCCTGTGGATGAACAGCCGACTGTGGATAACCAACGCGCACAACACGTTACATGTCACACCCGCGTGCTAGGCGCGGCTGGCTAACCCCTCCGGATCAACTCGATCACCGCGGAGAAGTCCTTGTCCGCGTGATCTTGGTTGAACTTCGCGTAGATCTCCGCGGCGTGCGTGCCGAGCGGCGCGGAGGATCCGGCCGATTTCACCGCGTCCATGGCCAGGCCGAGGTCCTTGTTCATCAACGCGGTCGCGAACCCCGGCTTGAAATCGTTGTTGGCGGGTGATGTCGGAACCGGTCCGGGGACAGGGCAGTTCGTGTGCACCGACCAGCAGTTGCCGGTGGCTCCGGTGATGACGTCGAACAGCGACTGCGCGGGCAGGCCGAGCTTCTCGGCGAGCACGAAGGCCTCGCCGATGGCGATCTGCTGTACCGCTAGCACCATGTTGTTGCAGAGCTTGGCGGCTTGCCCCGCGCCCGAATCGCCGCAGTGGATGATCTTGCCCGCCAACGGTTCCAGAATCGGCTTGGCGCGTTCGACGGCGTCCGCCTCGCCGCCGAGCATGAAGGCCAGCGTGCCCGCCACCGCGCCCTTGATGCCTCCCGACACCGGGGCGTCGAGCTGCGCAAGGCCGCGGGCGAGGGCCTGCTGGTGGATCTCGCGTGCGTCGTCGACCGAGATCGTCGAGGTGTCGATGAACAGCGCGCCGTCCTCGGCGGCGGGCACCGCGTCGGCGTAGACGCTCTTCACGATGGCCCCGCTGGGAAGCGACGTGATCACCGCGTCGGCCCCCGCGACCGCGTCGGCTCCGCTGTCGAACGTGGTGGCGCCCTTCGCTTCCGCAGCCTCCCTCAGCGCCGCGACGACGTCGAAGGCGCGCACGGTGTGGCCCGCCGCGACCAGATTCGCCGCCATCGGACCGCCCATGTTGCCCAAACCCAAGAACGCAATCGTCGCCACTCACATCTCCTTGTTACGACGCGCGCGCACGGGAAGCCTCGGCTCGCCCGATCACCACGCGCATGATTTCATTGGTTCCCTCGAGAATGCGGTGCACCCGCAGATCTCGGACGATCTTCTCCAGGCCGTACTCGCGCAGGTAGCCGTAACCGCCGTGCAGCTGCAGCGCCTGGTCGGCCACCGTGAAACACGCGTCGGTGACATAGCGCTTCGCCATCGCGCACAGCGCCACCTTGTCCGGATGATCGCCATCGAGCGCGGCAGCCGCCCGCCACAACAGGTTTCGCGATGACTCCAGCGAGGTGGCCATGTCGGCGAGCGTGAACCGGATGGTCGGCTCGTCGAGCAGCGTCATCCCGAACGCCTCACGGTCGGCGAGGTAGGCGACCGACTTGTCGTACGCGGCCTGCGCCCCGCCCAGCGAACACGCGGCGATGTTGATACGTCCGCCGTTGAGCCCGTTCATCGCGATCGCGAATCCGGTGCCCTCGCCGTCGGCTCCGCCCAGCATCGCGTCGGCAGGCACGCGCGCGCCCTCGAAGACCACCTGCGCGGTGGGCTGCGCGTTCCAGCCCATCTTGTACTCGTCGGCCCCGAACGAGACGCCGGGCGTCTCCCTCTCGACGACGAACGCCGAGATTCCACGCGGTCCGTCGCCCCCGGTGCGGGCCATCACGATGTACACGTCGGATGCCCCGGCGCCGGAGATGAACTGCTTGACGCCGTCGAGCACGTACTCGTCACCGTCGCGAACGGCCTTGGTGCGCAAGGCACTCGCGTCCGATCCGGCCCCCGGCTCGGTGAGGCAGTAACTCGCGATCAGCTCCATGGACGCCAGCCGCGGCACCAGCTTCATGCGCTGCTCGTCGGTGCCGTAGGTGTCGACCATCCACGTACACATGTTGTGGATCGAGAGGAACGCCGCCACCGTCGGATCGGCGACCGACAGCTGCTCGAAGATCCGCACACCGTCGAGCCGACTCAGCCCGCTACCGCCGGAATCCTCCTGGCAGTAGATCGCCGCCATGCCGAGTTCGGCGGCCTCGCGCAGCACGTCGACCGGGAAGTGCTTGGTGGCATCCCAATCCAGCGCGTTCGGCGCGATGCGCTTGGCCGCGAACTCGGCCGCGGTCTCGGCGATGACGCGGGCGTCGTCATCCATCCCGAAGAAGTCCATGTATTCGTCGACTACTTCATGGTCGGGATGGAGAACTCCGCGCCGTCCTTGATGCCCGACGGCCAGCGCGAGGTGACCGTCTTGGTCTTGGTGTAGAACTGGATCGACGCCGGCCCGTGCTGATTCAGATCGCCGAAACCGGACCGCTTCCAGCCGCCGAAGGTGTGATAGGCCACCGGAACCGGGATCGGCACGTTGACGCCGACCATGCCGACCTGGACGTTGGCCACGAAGTCACGCGCGGCGTCGCCGTCGCGGGTGAAGATCGCCACGCCGTTGCCGTACTCGTGCTGAGACGGAAGTGCGAGTGCCTCGTCGTAGTTCGCCGCCCGGACGATGCACAGCACCGGGCCGAAGATCTCGTCGGTGTAGATCGACATGTCCGTGGTGACGTGATCGAACAGGGTGGGGCCGATGAAGTAGCCGCCCTCGAGGTTCGCATCGCCGAATTGCAGGTCGTCGCTGGCCCGTTCGCGGCCGTCGACCACGATATCGGCCCCGGCCTCGACGCCGGCGTCGATGTAGCCGCGAACGCGCTCGAGTGCGGCCTTGGTGACCAGCGGGCCGTAGATGGCCTTGGGGTCCAGGCTGTGGCCGACGCGCAGTTCGTTCACGCGCTCGGCGAGCCTTGCGCGCAGCCGATTCGCGGTTTCCTCACCCACCGGCACCGCGACACTGATGGCCATGCACCGTTCGCCCGCGCTGCCGTAGCCAGCGCCGATCAGCGCATCGACGGCCTGGTCCAGGTCGGCGTCCGGCATGATGATCATGTGGTTCTTGGCGCCACCGAAGCACTGTGAGCGCTTGCCGTTGGCGGCGGCCGTCGAGTAGATGTACTGCGCGATATCGGAACTGCCGACGAAGCCGACCGCCTGGATGTCGGGGTGCTCGAGGATGGCGTCGACGGCCTCCTTGTCGCCCTGCACCACCTGGAAGACGCCCTTGGGCAGGCCCGCCTCCTCGAACAGTTCGGCCAGGCGCAGCGGCACCGACGGGTCGCGCTCGGAGGGCTTCAGGATGAACGCGTTCCCGCATGCGAGCGCGGGGCCGGCTTTCCACAGCGGGATCATGGCGGGGAAGTTGAACGGCGTGATGCCCGCGACCACGCCGAGCGGCTGGCGAAGCGAGTAGACGTCGATGCCGGTGCCGGCGCCTTCGGTGTACTCGCCCTTGAGCAGATGCGGGATGCCGATCGCGAACTCGATGACCTCGACGCCGCGCTGGATGTCGCCGAGTGAATCCTCGAAGGTCTTGCCGTGCTCGAGGCTCAACAGCTCGCCGAGTTCCTGCTTGTTGGCGTTGACCAGATCGACGAACTTCATCATCACCCGCGCCCGACGCTGTGGGTTCCAGGCCGCCCACTCCTTCTGCGCCGTGACGGCGACGGCCACCGCGGCGTCGACGTCGGCCCGCGAGGCGAGCACGACCTCGGCCTGCACCTCACCGGTACTCGGGTTGAAGACGTCGGCGGTGCGAGTCGACGATCCGGCGGTGCGTTCGCCGTTGATGTAGTGCGGAATCTGCGTGGTCATGGAAGGCCCCTTGGGAACGGAGTGCCCGGCGTTACCGAGAATACTAGGAAATCCTAGTAATTTTGGACGGTGCCGCGCAAGGGCCCCCGCCCTGCATCGGGAAGCCAGGAAGAAATAGGGATTCCCCTGATGCGATGAGGCGCACGACGCCGATACATTTCGGTGCAGCGCCGCTGGACACCGGCGGAAACGCTCGAGGGGGAAGCAATGGTCAGCGCGCATTTTTCCGGCGACGGCCCGCGCTACCCGGTGCGACTCGGACTGAGCGGACTCGCGCTCGCCCTGGGCATGGGATTCGGGGTGTTGGCCACCCCCTGCTGCGCGTGGGCCGATCCCGCTGATGACACGACCGCATCGACCGAGTCGCCGTCGGACGTCGACGGCACCGCCGACCCGGACGGCCAGCAGACGGGCGCCGATGCCGACGGCGGCAGCCCCGCGAACGGCCCGGCGGTCGATTCGACCCCGGAGGGCGACTCACCCTCGCAGTCGGAGGTCACCCTCGGCGACGGCGGACCTGAGGTCATCATCCGATACTCGGGTGGCTACGAGGGCGACGCGCCGGCACCGGACCCGCAGGCGCCTGCCGAGGAGCCGACGCCGGCGGAGGTGGCACTCGCCGATCCTGCGGTGGACACCGAGCCGCCGCCCACCGTGACACCCGAGGTTCCGAGCGCGGTCGAGCCGCAGCCCGCGGCCGACGTGGCGATCGAAGCCGAGGAACCGGCGCGAGTCGACGACCCGGATGTCCTCGAGCCGCTGCGACTCGAGCACGTCGACGACCGGTTCCACCTCGGCACGCCCGACTCGCAGCCGGCGCGGAGGTCGGTCGTCGCCGGTACCGACACCGCGGCGACCACGAGTACCGGAGCCCTGAGCGCGCCTCTGATCACCGGCCCGCCGTTTCCGCCATTCGGCGAGTTGTTCACCGAGCCCGACGGGTTCCTCACCGCGGCGTCGGCGCTGCTCTCCGGCGTGCTGAACGTGCTCTTCGAACCCACGCCGGGCAGCGCGCCGCCCGACTCGCCCATCGTCTGGGCCGTGCTGGGACTGGTGCGACGGCAGTTCGCCGGCGGCGCCGACCCGAACCCGCTGGCGGAACCGGGGCAGACGAGTCGGGGCCCGGACGACGACCCCGAGACGTTCATCGTCGTCACCGGCGGCCGGTACGCCTACGTGGTCAATCGCGGCAGCGACTCGGTGACGGTCGTCGACGTCGACACCCACGAGGTGGTCGACGTCCCGGTGGCCCTCGACCAACTGGTCAGCACACCCGTGGTCAGCCCCGACGGGGCGAGGATGTTCGTGACGAGAGCGCACAACGGCGGCGTGTACGCCATCGACACCGTGCTCGGCAGCACCGTCGACATCGACGACGCCACCGCCCACTCGGAGCCGATCGTCGCCGGCGGATACGTCGGACCGAACGACTACTACGTGCCCGACGGTGGGTTGGCGTTCTCGCCGGACGGCGGCCTGCTCTACATCAGCAGGCAGCACGCGCAGATCGTCAGCGGCCTGTTCCTGCCCGCCGACGGTGATGTCGTGGTCGTCGGCAACGACCCGTCCGATCCGGCGACCTATCTCCAGGTCATCGGCGGCCCGATCGACGTCGAGGCCTGAGACTCCAAGAATTCGCCAAGAATGCGGCAAGCCCGGCATTCGAACCTGGTGGCAGCCCCGGGAAACGCCCGGAAGTACCAGACCAGGAGTTCCGAAGATGATCCGCACCACCCGCCTCGCCTCGTTCGCCGTCACCGCCCTCGCCGCTGCGGGCCTGACCACCTCCGCTCTCATCGGGGCGGGCGCGGCGTCCGCAGGCACCGTGGACGATCTCTTCCTCGAGGACGTCGCGAATGTGGGGATCGCCTACGACACGGCTTCGGGCGCCATCAACGACGGCCAGCTGGTCTGCCAGCGCCTCGACGAGGGCGCCGATCCCGACGACATCCTCGCCGACTACCGGGCGGCGAGCCCCGAACTGACCGTCAGGCAGGCCAAGGGCTTCATCGTCGCGGCGGCCACCGCGTACTGCCCCGAATACCTGTAACGCCGTAGTTGCTTTGCTCGGCGACCGGTTTGCCCTACCTTGGGGGTCCTAGATCTTGATCCCAGGAGGAGACGGTATGTCGGTGCGAACAGTTGGTGCTGTGGTGGCGGGAGTCGCCGCAGTCGGATTGGCGCTGTCGGGCTGCGGGTCGAAGGACGACACCGCGGCGACGACATCGTCTTCGAGTTCGGCATCGGAGTCGACCACGGCGAGCGCCTCGAGTGCCGCGCCGAGTTCGACGACGGCCGAGGCCTCCGCGAACGAGACGATCGACGACTACCTGAAGGCCAACGGCATTCAGCAGACACTGGTCAAGCGCGGGGATCCCGGAACTCCGGAGCTGGGGCTGCCCACGCCACCGGGATGGCGTGTCCTCACCGACTCCGAAGCTCCCCAGACCGCTTGGGGTGCAATCGTTCTCGATGATCCGGCGGCCGGCAGCAATCCGCCCGCCATCATCGCCACGATGGCGAAGCTGACGGGCGGCAACCCGGATCCCGCGACGCTGATGAGACTCGCGCCGAACAAGGTGAGGAGCCTGCCCGAGTTCGACGGACCGGAGACCGGTCAGGACGGTCAGCTCGCGGGCTTCCAGGCCTCCACGATCGGCGGGACGTTCGTGCAGGACGGGGTCAACATGCTGGTCGCGCGCAAGACGGTCGTCATCCCGGCCAAGGACGCCACGTATCTGCTGGCGCTGGAGGTAGAGGGCAACGAAGAATTTGCGATGCAGATGATGGACGCGACCGCGGCGATCGACGAGCAGACGACAATCACCGTGCCCTGAGGTTGAACCGTGTGAGTAGGCAATAGCGCCGAGTTAGCTTCTGGCTCCGGTGACCACCCGTAGTATCCGGTAATGCCGCTGACCGAGGGCGCCAACTTCGCGGGGTTCACTATTATTCGCTCGCTCGGCTCAGGTGGCATGGGAGAGGTGTATCTGGCGCAGCACCCGCGGCTGCCGCGGAGGGAAGCCTTGAAGCTTTTGCCGTCCGCCTTGTCGTACGACCCGCAGTACCGCGAGAGGTTCGATCGCGAAGCCGACCTAGCTTCGACTCTGTACCACCCTAATATCGTTGGAGTTCACGATCGAGGTGAGTCCGCAGGGCAACTCTGGATATCGATGGATTATGTCGACGGCCAAGATGCGGGTCGGCTTCTCACAGAACACTACTTGGACGGGATGTCGCTGCGCGACGTCGTCGCGATTGTCACCGCCGTTGCGGACGCGTTGGATTATGCGCATGCAAGAGGCCTTCTGCATCGCGATGTGAAGCCGAGCAACATTCTCGTTACAGACTCGCCCGGTAGGCGGATCGTCCTTGCAGACTTCGGAATTGCCCGGCGAGTTGATGATGACGCGGGCATCACCCAGACCAACATGACCGTCGGCACAATCGCATACGCGGCACCCGAGCAACTCATGGGTGGGTCACTTGACGGACGTGCAGATCAGTATGCATTGGCTGCCACAGCTTTCCACCTCTTGTCAGGGAGTCCGCCATTTCCGCAGTCCAACGCCGCGGTCATGATCGTAGAACGCTTGAAGGGCTCTACACCTCGCATTGGTGATTCACGGCCCGACCTAGTGTCTTGCGGCGGCGCACTCGCGCGCGCGATGTCGATGGACCCGAAATTGCGATTCTCGTCGTGCGCAGAGTTCGCCGAAGCACTTGCGCGAGGGCGTCTGGAACCGGTTACGAAGCCCTTGATCTCTGCAACAACGCAGTTAACCCCCGAAGCTTCACCAACGTTGCAAGCTCCAGTTGCGGAACGTTGGGGGACTTCGACGCGGAACCCACACCGCAAGATGATTGCATTAGGCGCGTTGACTTTTGGCGTGGTTGGTTTGCTTGTATTCGCGTTCGTGGCAATCATGCGAGCCGGCTCAGAAGAAGCAGCCCCGTCGCCCAAGCCGTCGGCCGGGGTGCCAATGCCGTCGTCGGCGGCTATTCCTTCAACCGGTTTAGCGCCGAGTTCGACGACGGCCGAGGCCTCCGCGAACGAGACGATCGACGACTACCTGAAGGCCAACGGCATTCAGCAGACACTGGTCAAGCGCGGGGATCCCGGAACTCCGGAGCTGGGGCTGCCCACGCCACCGGGATGGCGTGTCCTCACCGACTCCGAAGCTCCCCAGACCGCTTGGGGTGCAATCGTTCTCGATGATCCGGCGGCCGGCAGCAATCCGCCCGCCATCATCGCCACGATGGCGAAGCTGACGGGCGGCAACCCGGATCCCGCGACGCTGATGAGACTCGCGCCGAACAAGGTGAGGAGCCTGCCCGAGTTCGACGGACCGGAGACCGGTCAGGACGGTCAGCTCGCGGGCTTCCAGGCCTCCACGATCGGCGGGACGTTCGTGCAGGACGGGGTCAACATGCTGGTCGCGCGCAAGACGGTCGTCATCCCGGCCAAGGACGCCACGTATCTGCTGGCGCTGGACGTTCAGGGCAACGAGGAGTACGCGACGCAGATGATGGACGCGACCGCGGCGATCGACGAGGGCACCACGATCACCGTTCCCTGACGTACGTCTTCCACTCGTCCCACATCGGCAACAGACCGGCCGCCCGCACCTCGGCGAGCGTCGGAGCGGCGGCGTCCCGATCCGAGAGGATCGGGGCCGCCGTCGGCCACTCGATCGCCAGGGCGGGATCGTCGGCGCGGATGGTGTGTTCGCGGCCGGGTGCGTAACCGGCTGAGCACAGATAGGCAACGGTCGAATCATCTTCCAGCGCAAGGAAACCGTGCGCCAGACCCTCGGAGAGGTACACCGACCGGTGCGACACCGCGTCGAGGGTCACCGCGTCCCACCGTCCGAATGTCGGTGAGCCCACCCGGATGTCGACGACGACGTCGTACACCGCGCCGCGCAGGCAGGTGACGTACTTCGCCTGGCTCGGCGGTAGCTGCGCGAAGTGCAACCCGCGCAGCACGTTCGCCGCCGACACCGACACGTTGGCCTGGTGGAGATCCAGCCGGTGGCCGGTCATCTCGGTGAACTCGCGGTCGGTGAACCACTCGAAGAAGCGGCCGCGGGAATCCGGGTGGACGGTCGGCGTGATCTCCCACGCGCCCACCACGCTCAGTTCGCGGACGCTCACCGGCCCCACTCCTGGTAGGCGGCCTCTGCGGTGTCTTTCATGGGCCCCCACCATGATTCGTTGTCGCGGTACCAGGCGATGGTGGCCGCCAACCCGAGGTCGAACTCGGTGTGCTCGGGCGCCCAGCCGAGTTCGTCGCGCAGCGCGGACGGGTCGATGGCGTAGCGCAGGTCGTGTCCGGCGCGATCGGTCACGTGATCGAAGTCGTCGGGGTCGCGGTCCATCAGTCGCAGCACCGCGCGCATCACCGCGAGGTTGGAGCGTTCCCCGTCGGCCCCGATCAGATACGTCCGGCCGAGGCCGCCGTCGGTGAGCACTCGCCACACGGCGCGATTGTGGTCGTCGACGTGAATCCAGTCGCGGACGTTGGCGCCCGATCCGTACAGCTTCGGGCGTCGGCCCGTCAGCACGTTGGTGATCTGGCGGGGGATGAACTTCTCGACGTGCTGGTAGGGCCCGTAGTTGTTCGAACAGTTCGAGATCGTCGCTCGCACACCGTAAGACCGCACCCACGACCGCACCAGTAGATCCGCGGCCGCCTTGGTCGACGAGTACGGGCTCGACGGGTTGTAGCGCGTCTCGGCGGTGAAGCGGTCCTTCGCGTCTAGCGGCAGGTCGCCGTAGACCTCGTCGGTCGACACGTGGTGCAGCCGAACGTCGTTGCGGCGCACGGCCTCCAGCACGGTGAAGGTGCCGATCACGTTGCTGCGCAGGAACGGCTCCGGGTCGGCGAGTGCGTTGTCGACGTGCGTCTCCGCTGCGAAGTGGACGACGGCATCGGATTCGGCGACCAGCGTGTCCACCAGGGCTGCGTCGGTGATGTCGCCCTCCACCAGTCGGACGTCGTCGGCGACGGGGGCCAGCGACTCGCGACTGCCGGCGTAGGTCAGTGCATCGAGGACCGTGACCGCAACGTTCGGACGGTCGCGGACCGTGGAGTGCACGAAATTGGCGCCGATGAAGCCGGCGCCGCCGGTCACCAGCAGCCGCATGCGTCGACCCTAGCGGCTAGTCCTTCGCCGTGAGCCCCAGCGGTCCCGCCAGTTCGGTGAGCGTGGGCACCAGCCTGTCCCAGCCGCCCAGCACCTGGATGCAGACGTGGTCGGCGCCGGACGCGAGGTGCTCGTTGAGCCGCGCGGCGATCGCGTCGGCCGTCCCGTGCGCGACCACCGCGTCGATCAGCTTGTCGCTGCCGGGCTTCGCGATGTCCTCGTCGGTGAAGCCCAGGCGCTTCCAGTTGTTCAGGTAGTTGGACAGATTCAGGTAGAAGTCGACGGCACCGCGGCCGACCTCGCGCGCCTCCTCGACGTTCGTGCTGAGCACCACCTTGTGCTCGGGTGCGATGTACACGGTGTTGCCGACGAGGTTGCGCGCCTGCCCGGTGTGCTCGGGCGTGGTCAGGTAGGGGTGGGCGCCCGCGCTCCGCTTGGCTGAGAGTTCGAGCACCTTCGGGCCGAGGGCCGCGACGACCCGCCTACTGGTCGGCACCTTCGCGGCATCCAGCGCATCGAGGTACTCGACCAGCACGTCGTAGGGCTTGCGGTACTCCTCGGTGTGCTCCGGGTGCCCGATGCCGATTCCGAGCAGGAACCTGCCGGGATACGCCTTCTCCACGCGGTGGTAGGCCTCGGCGACCTCCTCGGCCTTCGCCGTCCAGACGTTGATGATGCCGGTGGCGATCTGAAGGGTCTCGGTGGCGTCGAGCAGCGGCTCGACGTAGCTCAGATCGCCCGCGGGTGACCCGCCGATCCAGATCGCCCCGTAGCCCAGCTTCTCGATCTCGACCGCCTGCTCGGTCTTGGGTGTACCGAACGTCCACACGCCGAACCGGCCGAGGTCGGGCTTGTGGGTTACAGCGTCAGTCATGCGTGATCCTTCGTATCAGGAGAGTCCGAGCGGGCCGGCCAACTCGGTGAGTGCGGGCACGAGCTTGTCAGTACCCGTCAGGACCTGAACCGGAACATGGTCGGCGCCCGCCGTCAGATGTTCGGTCAGCCGCGCGGCGATGGCCTCGGTGGTGCCGTATGCAATGACGGAGTCGACGAGCGCGTCGCTGCCCGGCTTGGCCACATCCGCGTCGGTGAACCCCAGGCGCTTCCAATTGTTCAGGTAGTTCGCGAGGTTGAGGTAGATCTCGAGCGCCTTGCGGCCCACCGCGCGCGCCTGCTCGGCGTCGGTGGTCAGCACCACCTTGTGCTCGGGGGCGATGAAGGCGTCCGGCCCGATGAGTTCGCGCGCCTGTGCGGTGTGCTCGGGCGTCGTGAGGTACGGATGCGCACCCGCGCTGCGGCGGGCCGACAGCTTCAGGACCCGGGGCCCCAGCGCGGCGACGACGATGCGGTCCTTGGGCACGCCGTGCTGGTCGAGCTCGTCGAGGTAGTCGTTGAGCGCGTCGTAGGGCTTCTTGTACTCGGTGTGCGCCTCGGGGTGGCCGACGCCGATGCCGAGCAGGAACCGGCCGGGGTAGGCCTTCTCGATGCGGTGGTAGGACTCGGCGACGGGTGCTGCGGCCGCCGTCCAGATGTTGACGATGCCCGTCGCGAGCTGCAGCGAGTCCGTCGCGCCCAGGATCGGGTCGATCCACGCGAGGTCGGCTGGCGGCGAGCCACCGGCCCAGATGGCCCCGTAACCGAGAGCCTCGATGTCCGTGAGCTGCTGCGCGGACAGCTGCTGCCACTGCGAGTAGTGGCTGAACACGCCGAAACGACCGAGCTCGGGTTTGGAGGTGTGAGTCATGATCGGGTCAACCTCCTCCGATCACGCACCTATTCCGTGCCCGCGGCCGACAGCTCACCCGGCGTCGGCGTCAGCGGCGGTGGTGCGACCAGCGGCAGGCACACGATGAAGCGGGTGTCACCGGGCTTGCTCTGCACCGACATGTTGCCCGCGTGCTTCTCGACGACGATTCGCCACGCCAGATCCAGGCCGAGCCCGGTGCCCTCGCCGAACGGCTTGGTGGTGAAGAACGGCGTGAAGATGCGGTCAACGATGTCCTCGGGGATGCCGGGGCCGTCGTCGCAGATCTCGACGCGGATCATCTCGTCGTTCTCGCGTGCGGTTCGGATGGTCAGGGTGCCGTGCCCGTCCATGGCCTGAATCGCGTTGTCGATGATGTTGGTCCAGACCTGGTTGAGATCGCCTGGGTAGCACTGCAATTCGGGCAGCGTCTGATCCATGTCCTTGCAGATGACGATCGGCCTGCCCTTGCCCTCGTGGCCGATCTTCTCGCCGAACATCATGATCGTGCTGCGCAGCAGTTCGTGCACGTTGGCGCTCTGGTAGGACCCGCGGTCCATCTGCGAGTACTGCTTCGCGCCCGCCAGCAGCGCCGAGATGCGCTTGCTGGCCTCGGCGATCTCGTTCATCTGCAGTTCGTTCTCGATGGTGTACTTCAGCCAGCCGACCGCGGCCTGCAGCGACGCCGTGGCGTCGACTTCGTCGACCGAGGCCAGAATGCGTTCGAGCCAATCGGTGTCGAGGCCGGCTTCGACGAACGTCGGCGCGTAGTCCCACGCGCCGACGATGCCGTGATCCTCCAGCCAGTCGCCGATCGCGTCCTCGCGGTCGGACGCCTCGAGTGCGGTCAGTTCGACGGACTGCGACTTCGCGACCTGCTCGGCGACGTCGTCCTGGATCCGGACCAGCACGCGCAACGCCTCCGGCGAGAACTTGCCGTCGGCGAGCATCGACAGCTTGTGCCGCATCTTGCCGACCGTCTCGCGCAGGTTCGCAACGGCGCGCGCGGTGGCTGCGGCCGGGTTGTTGAGCTGATGCGTCAGGCCCGCGGTGATGGTGCCCAGCGCCAGCAGCTTCTCGCGCTGCCCGATGACCTGAGCCTGGCGGCGTCCGCCGACCAGGTGGCCCTCGAGCAGGTGCACCGCCATGGGGAACTGCGTCCGCATGAAGGAGGCGAAGTCATTGGAGTCCAGGACGAAGCACCGGGACGGCTTGGTGAGCCGCACGGACGCCTGATAACTCTGCTCCTCGCCGGGAATGTAGGCCGACCACGCGCCGAAGTAGACACCGCGCTGCGAGGTCTGGTTGGTCTGGATGTCGACACCGCCGGAGCGCTTGGACATGACCAACTCGCCGTCGATCAGAACGTAGAAGCACGTCGCCGGCTCGCCCTCCTGGCTGAGCGGACCCGCCGGGAAGGTGTGGATGCTGCCCGCCTCGCAGAGGATGTCGAGCTGCTCGTCGGAGAGGTCCTCGAACAGGAACAGCGTCCGCAGTTCGTCGCGGAGGCACACCTCGCCATCGGCTTCGTTGTCAGCGCCCATCGTCCTTCGCCTCTCCTACGTCTCAGCCAGGTACCGGTGCACGAGCATGACCGCCATCGAGCCCTCGCCGACCGCGGCGGCCACGCGCTTGGCGGAGTCCGACCGCACGTCACCCGCTACGAAGACCCCCGGAACGCTCGTCTCCAGGTGGTGCGGCGGGCGGTCCAGCATCCAGCCGCTCACCTTCGACACGTCGGGTCCCGACAGGATGAAGTCGTGATCGTCGCGGGCTATTCCCGCCTCTTCCAGCCAGTCCGTGCGCGGCGTGGCGCCGATGAAGCAGCACATGCGGTCGCACGAGACGGTCTCGGTCTCGCCGGTCTGTCGATCGGAGAGCACCAGGCTTGTCAGGCGATCTCCGTCGGCGACGGTGTCGATGACCTCCGTGCACGTCCGCACGATGATGTTCTCGGTGCGCTTGACCCGGTCGACGAGGTACTGCGACATGCCCGCCTCGAGCGACGGTCCGCGGATCAGCATCGTCACCGTCTTGGCCGTCTGCGACATGAACATGGCCGCCTGGCCGGCCGAGTTGGCCCCGCCGACGATGTACACGTCCTCGCCTGCGCACTCCGAGTTGTCCGACACCGAGGCGCCGTAGTAGACGCCGCGGCCGATGTAGTTGCAGGCCGGATCGTCGGGGTCGTCCCAGCAGCCGGTGATGCGCAGCTGCCGGTAGTCGACGCCGGTGGCGAGGATGACCGCCCGTGCGCCGATCGTGGTGTCGTCGTTGAGCACGATGGAATGTGCAGCACCCACGCCGCCCGTCTTTAACCTGCCGGCTTCCTGGGTGGTGATGACCTCGGCGCCGAACTTCTCGGCTTGGCGCCGCGCCGACGTCGTCAGTTCGGCGCCTGAGATGCCGAACGGGAATCCGAGGTAGTTCTCGATCTTCGAGCTGCGGCCCGCCTGCCCACCAGTAGAGGACTTCTCGATGAGCACCGTCTTCAGTCCCTCGGAGGCCCCGTAGACCGCGGCGGCCAGGCCCGCGGGCCCACCGCCGATCACCGCGAGGTCGTACATCTCCAGCGACGGACTCGTGGACAGACCGAGCAGCGTCGCCAGCTCACCATCGGTCGGCGCGACGAGCTTCTCGCCCTTCTCCGTGATGACGACGGGTAGCTGACTGTCGTCGAGGCCCGCCGCCTCCAGCAGCTGCCTGCCCTTGGGCTCGTCGGCGTTCACGCTGCGGAACGAGTACTCGTTGCGTGCCAGGAACTGCCGCACCTCCCACGACCGGTCGTTGTACCGGTGGCCGATCACCTTGGTGTACGGCATGCCGCGGTCGCCGACGGCGCGCCACTCCTCGAGCAGGCCGTCGATGACGGGGTAGAGCTTCTCCTCGGGCGGGTCCCACGGCTTGAGCAGGTAGTGGTCGAGGTCGACGACGTTGATGGCGTCGATCGCCGCGTGGGTGTCCGCATAGGCGGTGAGCAGCACTCGGCGGGCCAGCGGGAAGAACTCCATCGCCTGCTCGAGGAACTCGATGCCGCTCATCTGCGGCATCCGGTAGTCGGCGACCAGCACGGCGACGGTGTCGCCGCGCAACTTCAGTTCTTTGAGGGCTTCGACGGCGTCGGCACCGGATTCCGCACGGATGATGCGGTAGCGCTCGCCGTAGTGCCTGCGAAGATCGCGCGCGACGGCGCGGGAGACCGCGGGGTCGTCGTCGACGGTGAGGATTGCGGGTAAACGGGGCTGGTGTTCGGATCCGGGCATCGCGTATAAGTATGCGCCGCAGGTCCAACGAATATCTTTCCAGCTACCCGGTAAGAACGGCGCATCGCGGAGAGCGAACAGATGGGTGCTGGCAGGACCCGCCGGCGACGATTTTGGGCAGGCCAGCACAGCGAGTACCATGGACCAACGGTGCGGCTTCCGCGCCGACTTTCTGCGTGCTCTCCTCGGATCCCAGGGAATCTTCCCGCTCCGGCTCACGTTTTCAGTCGGATCGAAGGCTGCGCCAGCACGGGCGCAAGAAATACGAAACCAAAGCAAGGATCGTCTAAGAGCATGGCCAAGAAAGACGGTGCCATCGAGGTCGAGGGCCGCGTGGTCGAGCCTCTGCCCAATGCGATGTTCCGCATTGAGCTGGAGAACGGACACAAGGTGCTCGCCCACATCAGCGGCAAGATGCGGCAGCACTACATCCGCATTCTGCCCGAGGACCGCGTCGTCGTGGAGTTGTCTCCATACGACCTGTCCAGGGGCCGCATCGTGTACCGGTACAAGTAACTGCCCGACCAAGTAACTACGAGTCTGAAAAAGGATCGAACAGCCGTGAAGGTGAACCCGAGCGTCAAGCCGATCTGCGACAAGTGCAGGGTGATCCGCCGGCATGGGCGGGTCATGGTGATCTGCTCCGATCCCCGCCACAAGCAGCGGCAGGGCTAGCAGTCGCAGAACTGCAACACAACTGAATGATGACCTCCCAGTACCACTGAGGGCAGACGGCCCTCATCCACGTCCGGCACGGAGGCCGGACCCCGATAGACGGGGAACGGACTGGGATCAGACCTCCGCAACGAAGGAATGACACACAATGGCTCGTCTATTGGGCGTCGATCTCCCGCGCGACAAGCGCATGGAGATCGCGCTGACCTACATCTACGGCATCGGCCGTACCCGCTCCCAGGAGATCCTGGACGGCACCGGCATCAGCCGGGACCTGCGCACGAAGGATCTGACCGACGATCAGGTCACCCAGCTGCGTGACTTCATCGAAAGCAACCCCGACATCAAGGTCGAGGGTGATCTGCGCCGCGAGGTGCAGGCCGACATCCGTCGCAAGATCGAGATCGGTTGCTACCAGGGCCTGCGTCACCGTCGTGGCCTGCCCGTGCGCGGACAGCGCACCAAGACCAACGCGCGCACCCGCAAGGGCCCGAAGCGCACCATCGCAGGCAAGAAGAAGGCCAGGTAACCCCGGATGGCACAAGCGAAGAAGGGCGGCACCGCCGCCAAGAAGGGTCAGAAGACCCGCCGCAAGGAAAAGAAGAACGTTCCGCACGGCGCCGCGCACATCAAGAGCACGTTCAACAACACGATCGTCTCGATCACCGATCCTCAGGGCAACGTCATCGCCTGGGCGTCGTCGGGTCACGTGGGCTTCAAGGGCTCGCGTAAGTCGACGCCGTTCGCCGCGCAGCTGGCCGCCGAGAACGCCGCGCGCAAGGCGCAGGAGCACGGTGTCAAGAAGGTCGACGTCTTCGTGAAGGGCCCCGGTTCGGGCCGCGAGACGGCGATCCGTTCGCTGCAGGCTGCCGGCCTCGAGGTTGGCGCCATTTCCGACGTCACACCGCAGCCGCACAACGGCTGCCGTCCGCCCAAGCGGCGCCGGGTCTAGGGAGGATCTGAACAATGGCTCGTTACACCGGACCCGTCACCCGCAAGTCGCGCCGCCTCGGCGTCGACCTCGTCGGCGGCGACCAGGCATTCGAGAAGCGCCCCTACCCGCCCGGCCAGCACGGCCGCGCGCGGATCAAGGAGAGCGAGTACCGCGAGCAGCTGCAGGAGAAGCAGAAGGCCCGCTTCACGTACGGCGTGATGGAGAAGCAGTTCCGTCGCTACTACGAAGAGGCCAACCGCGTCGCCGGCAAGACCGGTGAGAACCTGCTCCGCATCCTGGAGAGCCGGCTGGACAACGTCGTGTACCGCGCCGGGCTCGCCCGCACGCGCCGCATGGCCCGCCAGCTGGTCAGCCACGGCCACTTCACCGTCAACGGTGTGAAGGTCGACATCCCCAGCTACCGCGTCTCGCAGTACGACATCATCGACGTGCGGGACAACTCGCTGAACACGGTGCCGTTCATCATCGCGCGCGAGGTGGCGGGCGATCGGCCCATCCCGGGCTGGCTGCAGGTCGTCGGGGAGCGTCAGCGCATCCTCGTCCACCAGCTGCCCGAGCGGGCGCAGATCGACGTGCCACTCGCCGAACAGCTCATCGTCGAGTTCTACTCGAAGTAAATAACTTTCGGTCACCCGGCCGAGAGTTGCCAGACGACATCAAATAGCGGGTGTCGAGAAGGAGATAGAAAAATGCTGATTTCTCAGCGGCCCACCCTGTCCGAGGAGAGCTTGGCCGAGAACCGGTCCAAGTTCGTCATCGAGCCCCTGGAGCCGGGTTTCGGCTACACGCTCGGTAACTCGCTTCGGCGCACGCTGCTGTCGTCCATTCCGGGCGCAGCGGTCACCAGCATCCGTATCGACGGCGTGCTGCACGAGTTCACCACCGTACCCGGTGTGAAGGAAGACGTCACCGACATCATCCTGAACCTCAAGGGTCTGGTCGTGTCGTCCGAAGAGGACGAGCCGGTCACCATGTATCTGCGCAAGCAGGGCCCCGGTGCGGTCACCGCCGGTGACATCGTTCCGCCCGCCGGCGTGACGGTGCACAACCCGGACATGCACATCGCGACGCTGAACGACAAGGGCAAGCTCGAGGTCGAGCTCGTCGTCGAGCGCGGTCGTGGCTACGTGCCCGCCGTGCAGAACAAGGCGTCGGGCGCCGAGATCGGCCGTATCCCGGTCGATTCCATCTACTCGCCCGTGCTGAAGGTGACCTACAAGGTCGAGGCCACCCGCGTCGAGCAGCGCACCGACTTCGACAAGCTGATCCTGGACGTCGAGACCAAGAACTCCATCAGCCCGCGCGACGCGCTGGCTTCGGCGGGCAAGACGCTCGTCGAGTTGTTCGGTCTGGCACGGGAACTCAACGTCGAGGCCGAGGGCATCGAGATCGGTCCCTCGCCCGCCGAGGCCGACCACATCGCGTCGTTCGCGCTGCCGATCGACGATCTCGAGCTCACCGTCCGCTCGTACAACTGCCTCAAGCGCGAGGGTGTCCACACGGTGGGCGAGCTGGTCTCGCGCACCGAGTCGGACCTGCTGGACATCCGCAACTTCGGCCAGAAGTCCATCGACGAGGTGAAGATCAAGCTGCACCAGCTGGGTCTCTCGCTGAAGGACAGCCCGGCCACCTTCGATCCTTCGGAGGTTGCGGGCTATGACGTGGCGACCGGCACCTGGAACAGCGATGCAGGCTACGACCTGGACACCGACCAGGACTTCGCCGAAACCGAACAGCTCTAACACAATTCCGTCCCGGCCCTACCTGATACGGGGGCCGGCCCCGAAAAGGAGATAGTCGCCATGCCCAAGCCCACTAAGGGTCCCCGCCTCGGCGGGTCGTCCTCGCACCAGAAGGCGCTGCTGGCCAACCTGGCCACGTCGCTCTTCGAGCACGGCCGCATCAAGACGACCGAGCCCAAGGCGCGGGCGTTGCGGCCCTACGCGGAGAAGCTCATCACCCACGCCAAGAAGGGCACGCTGCACAATCGGCGTGAGGTGATGAAGAAGATCCGCGACAAGGACATCGTCCACGTCCTGTTCGCCGAGATCGGTCCGTTCTTTGCCGACCGCAACGGTGGCTACACCCGCATCATCAAGGTCGAGAACCGCAAGGGCGACAACGCCCCGATGGCGGTCATCGAACTGGTGCGGGAGAAGACCGTGACCTCCGAGGCCGACCGCGCGCGTCGGGTCTCGGGCGCCAAGAAGGCTCAGCCGGTGGCGGCCGCCGCTCCGGCTGCCGACGAGGCTCCCGTTGTCGAAGAGGCCGAGGTCGAAGACGAGGCCATCGAGGACGCCCAGGAAGCCGAGGCAGCCGACGAGGTCGCCGAGGCCGACGCCGAGTCCGCCGAGGACAAGGCTGACGACACCAAGTAGTCGACCAGTGACCATGCCCGCCACCGAATCCGGTGGCGGGCATGTTCGTCTGCGGCTCGACGTCTCCTACGACGGAACCGATTTCGCGGGGTGGGCCGCGCAGACGGGGCAACGCACCGTCGCGGGTGCGATCGACGACGCGCTGTCGAGGGTGTTCCGCACGCCGATCGTCACCAGGGCGGCGGGCCGCACCGACGCCGGGGTGCACGCGACGGGCCAGGTCGCGCACGTCGACGTGCCCACCGAGGCCGTCTCGCTCGCCTACCCGCGTATGCAGCGTGTCGGTGAGCCGGAGTTCCTGGCGCTGGTACGACGGCTGGCCAAGCTGCTCACCGATGACGTCAGGGTCCGTGAGATCACCCGTGCACCAACGGGATTCGACGCGCGTTTCTCGGCATTGCGCAGGCACTACGAGTACCGGTTGTCGACTGCCCCATTCGGCGCCGAGCCCGCCGTTGCGCGCTTCGTCACCGCCTGGGGCCGGCCCCTCGATCTCGACGCAATGCGTGCGGCATCACGGGAACTACTGGGGCTGAACGACTTCGCCGCGTTCTGCCGACCACGCGAGGGAGCGACGACGATCCGCGATCTGCAGCGGCTCGACTGGGAGCGCGACGGTCACGCGATCACGGCGTACGTCACGGCGGACGCGTTCTGCTGGTCGATGGTGCGCTCGCTGGTCGGCGCACTGTTGGCGGTGGGGGAGGGTCGGCTGGATCCCGCGTGGTGTGCCGGACTGCTTTCGCAGACGTCGCGATCGAGCGCGTTCTCGGTCGCGCCGGCGCGGGGGTTGACGCTGGTGGGCGTCGACTACCCGGCCGATGACGAGCTGTCGGCCCGTACCTCGGTGACGCGGGACGTGCGCACCGCCGACGACGTCGAGCGTTAGGTGCGTGCCGAGCCCTAGCACTGTGGTGTGACATGAAAGGTGTTGTGGGTCTGAGCTATCCACAGTCGCTGGTTGATCCACAGGGTGGGGGTGGACTTGTGGTTTCGGGGGGTGGACGCCGGTAGTGTCGAAAGCGTGTTCGATCAGTTCACCGCCGCCGTGGCGGCCGCCCGCACCCCCGGCCAACGGGTCCGCGCGCAGGCGATGCTGGAGAACGCCGCGTGCGCGGCGCGGCTGTCCTCGATGGCCGATCTGCTCGAGCAGGCCCACCGCGCCTCCGGGTCGGCCGACCGCGACCGGTGGCGCTGCGACAACTGGGCCTCGGTGTGCGCCCAGATCGGCGCCGCGCAGACCCTGACCGCGGGCATGGTCAACAGTCTGCTGACCCACGCGGTCGTCCTGCGCGAGAAACTCCCGAAGGTCGGGGCGGTCTTCGCCGAGGGTCTGATCACCTACCTGCTGGTGCGCACCATCTGCCGGCGCACCGCGCTGGTCAAGGACCCCGCCGCGCTGGCCGCGATCGACGCCGAGCTGGCCGCCGAACTCAGGGGCTGGGGTGCGAAGTCACTGGATCAGACCGACGCCGACATCGACGCCCTGATCCTGCGTCACGACCCGCACGCGCTGCGCCGCGTGCAGGACGTCGTGCGTTCCACCGGCGTCAGCGTGGACACCGAGAAGGCCACCGGGGTGTCCCGCATCGAGGCGACGGTGGAGGCGACTGACGGGGCGGCGTTCGAGCGGCGCGTCGAGCTGCTGGCCCGCACCGTGTGCGACCGCGATCCCCGCACCGCCGATCAACGCCGCGCGGCGGCGGTCGGGGCGATGGGCTTCGGCTGGGACCGGCTGCCCTGCATGTGCGAGACCGACGGCTGCGCCGCGGCGAGCCGACCGGCCGTCGGCGGGGTCGTCATCCACGTCATCACCCGCCGCGACACCCTCGACGGCGCCACCGACGACGAGCCGGACACCGAACCCGAACCACCCACCGCACCGGAGCATCCGGAGGAGCGGTTCGACGTCGACCCCCAACCTCCCGACGACGGCGACGAACCACGACCCGACCCCGAATTCGACGTCGAAACCGATTCGCCGAATGGTGAATCCGGGTCGGCGACCGGTCACGGTTCGCCGCAGGCCCGTTACGGGGATCAGTCGTCCCGCGAGGGCACCGGCGAGTCCACGGCCGATCCGGTGTGCGACCCCGAGCCTGAGAGCAGCGCGCCGAGTGACGAATCCGAGCCCGCCGACGTTCCCACCGGGGATCTGACCGCTCAGCGCCGCGGCCTGGTCGGTGAGCAGCCGCGGATGCTGCCCAAACCGTTGCGCGAGTACACCATCACCGAACTCGTCGACGAGGTCAGCGCCGACCGCGGCCAGCACTGCCCCGCCTCACCGGGAATCGTCCTGGGCGGCCCGGTGCTGCCGGCACCGGTGATCGCGCGGCTGGCGATGCACGCCACCGTCACGGACCTGATCCATCCGGGTCACGCCCCACCGAACCGCGCTACCGGCCCTCCCGACAACTCGCCGACTTCGTCAAAGCACGCGATCTGAGGTGCCGACAGCCCGGCTGCACCCGCGACATCGACGACCTCGACCACACCATCCCCTACCCGTGGGGGCCGACGTGCGCGTCGAACCTGGCCGGGTTCTGCCGCGAGCACCACCTGCTCAAGACGTTCTTCCCCGGCTGGTCCAGCGTGCAGTACCCCGACGGGCGGATCGTGTTCACCGACCCCGACGGCCAGAGCTCCACCAGCTATCCGGGCAGCCGACTGCTCTTCGGTGAACTCTGCGAACCCACCGCACCGGCCGCCACCCGCGGGAGTCCGCCACCGAAACACGCCGCGGGCCTGACCATGCCCACACGCGCGATCACCCGAAAACAGGCCCGCGCCAAGCGCATCGACGACGAACGCGAACGCAACACGCCCTGGGCCGAGCAGTACCTCCGCGACAGCATCCCACCGTTCTAGACGCGGCCCGCCACGAAATCGGCCGCCTGGTTGACCATGCCCGCGTCGATGTACGCCGTCGCCGCGTGGTCGGTCCAGTTCTCCTCCCAGGTGTTCGGGTCGGCGGGGTTGCAGATCGGGTCGGCGCCGTGGCACAGCTCGATCGTCCGCTCGCGGTACACCGGACTGAAGGTGCCGATGGGTCCGGCCCACGCACTGCCGTTGCCGAAGACGGCGACCGCGGCGATGTGCCGTTCCATATCGCCCGGCAGCGGGTTCTTGAACCCGAAGAACGAGAACGGCAGCGCCAGCACCACATCCGTCACCGCGGCGCCGAGCGAGTAGCCGCCGAGGACGATCCTGGTGTCTGGGCAGTTGGCCGCCGTGTTCTGCACCCGCTGGCTCATGTCGTTGGCGCCGATGTCGATCTGGTTGTCCGCGGGATACTGGACGGCGTACTGCGACACGTTCTTGCCCGTCTTGGAGCGCAGCGCTCTGATGAAGGCGTTGCCGATCTGGCCGGGGCCCGCGGGCTCGAGCCGCCCGCGCGCGAAGATCACCTCGACGTCGGAGCAGGCCGCGGACGCGGTGGGGACCCCGTGGCCGACGACTGCCGGGGCGACGAACAGGAAGCTCGCGACGAGCGTGATGACGAGTGACGCGGTGACTGGGCGGCGGCTCACGAAATCGACTCTAGCCGAACGATTTGCCGCCGCCGAGGTTACGACGATTACCCGCGGTTAGAGCAAACCGGCGATGAAGTTGGCTGCGTTGTCGGTCGGTCCGCCGGCGTACGCGCGATGGGCCGCCACGTCCTCACCGCTGGTGCAGACCGGGTCGCCACCGTTGCACAGGTCGATCGACCGTCCGCCCCACACCGGGCTGGTCGTCAGCGGGAGACCCAGTTTCGCCGAGGGATTGCCGAACACGGCCAGACCCGCCACGAAGTCCGGGGTGTTGGGCGGCAACGGGCTGTTGAACCCGATCGCCGGAATCGGCACTGCGGCGATGACGTCGATGACCGCGGCACCCTGCGAGTAGCCGCCGAGAACCAGGCGGGTGTTGGGGCAGGAGTTCATCATGAACTGGATGTGGCCGCTGGCGTCGTTGGCCCCGCTCGCCGCGGCGAGGAAGTCGTAGCTCGCCGGGTAGTTGACGGCGTAGGCGCCGACCGACCGGCCGCCGACTTTGCCGCGGAGTTGGTCGACGAACGTACCGCCGACGACGCCGAGTCCGGGAGCCTCGTTGGTGCCGCGCGCGAACACGACCTCGATATCGGGGCAGTCGGCGTTGGCGGTTCCGAGTCCGCCAACGGCGTTCGGCGATAGAACCGGAAGGAGAACGGCCGCGGAGGCCGTTACGAAGGCGGTAGTCGTTGCAAGGGCGAGGCGGCGCAGTCGGCTGAACGTCACACCGAATGATAACCGTTAAGACTGCCTAAACGAGTCCAGCAACGAAGCTCGCGCCCTGTTGCGCCAATCCAGAGCTCACGTAGTCACTGTGGGCAAACGGGTTGCGGCCGTCCGAGCAGATCGGGTCACCGTCTTTGCAGATGTCGATGGCCCTGCCGCCGAACTGCGAGTTGGTGATCGGGACCGAGAACTTGGCGGACGGGTTGCCGAAGACAGCGACGGCGGCGACGGACTGCGCGAGGTTGCTCGGCAGCGCCGGGGCGATCTCGCCGCCGAGTTTGTTGCCGAGCGGGGGAATGCCGCCGAGCATGTCGACCACCGCTGCGCCCTGCGAGTAGCCGCCGAGCACGATCCGCGTCGACGGGCATTGGCTGACCAGGTTCGCGATGTGATTGGTCGCATCCGCCGCGCCGTCGGCCGACGTCAGGAAGTCGAAGCTGGCCGGGTAGTTGACCGCGTAGGTGGTGACCGTTTGCCCGCCGACCTGCGAGCGCAGTGCGTCGGCGAACGCCTGCCCGACGTTTCCGAGATTCGGGGCGTCGTTGGTGCCGCGGGCGAAGACGACCTCGATGTCGGAGCACCCCGGCTCGGCGACGGCCGGGGGAGCTGCCACGACGGTCGCCGCACAACCGAGTGCCGATGCGATCGCTCCGAGCCGGGCGGTGAATCTGAGCAGTGTCACGTAGCCCATCTTCACATATCGGAATCAGCTACGACGAACTGTTTGCTCAGAGCACCCGACCGTCGGGTGGCGCCTCGGGCCAGCTCGCGCGCTCGACCTGCTCGCTGCGGTCACCCTGACGCGCGAGCGCTAGCCCGGCCAGCACGACAACTCCGCCGATGGCCTGGGTGATCGTCATCGCCTCACCCAGCATGGCCCAGGCGGCCAGCACCGCGAACAGCACCTCGGCCAGCCCGACGAGCGAGGCGAACCGCGGCCGCAGTCGGGCGATGCCCATGATGCCGAGTGTGTAGGCCATCGCCGTTGGGATCAGCGCGAGCGCGACGACGGGCACGATCCACGAGGTGGTCCACCCCGCGATGACGGCGTCGTTCGTGGTGAAGGTCATCGGCATGACGCCGGAGAAGCCGAGCAGCGCGACCGTGATCGCACCGACGAACAGACCGCTCGCGGCGAGCGTGATCGGATTGAGCCCACCGGCTTCACCGTCGCCGGAGGAGACGCGCGCGGACATGATGAAGTAGCAGGCCGCGCAGACGGCTGCCGCGAGGCCCCAGGTGACGCCTACCAGGTTTATGTGCGCGGCGGCGAACACGTTCAGCACCAACATGATTCCGGCGATGGCGACGACGACGCCGACGAGCGTCAGGTTGCTGGGGCGACTCCGGGTGGTGGCCCACACCCAGCCCACGACGAGCAGCGGGGAGGTGTACTCGAGCAGCAGGGCGACGCCGACCGAGAGGTGTGACACCGCGTTGAAGTAGCACCACTGCGCTCCCGCGACCGGGATGACGCCGTAGGCGAGCACGGTGCGCCAGTGCTGAAGGGCTTCGCGCACCCACCCGCGGTGTATCACGGTGGCGAACACCGCCATCAGGAGGGCGCCGCCGGCGAGTCGTGCCGTGACGGCGGCGGTCGGCGACCAGCCGGTTTCGATCAGCGATTTGGCCAGTGGGCCGGAGAAGCCGAAGGTGAGCGCGGAAGCGACGGCGAACGCCAGTCCGAGCCGGAACCGGTTGGCCGAGGCGGTGCGGGGTTCCAGTTGTGCGGTCACGATGCCACCTCCAGTACGCTGAACTGCACTGTAATGAGTAAAATTACGATTGGTCATGACGCTATCGCCGAGAGGAGTCATGAGTCAAATGATTTTCAGTCATGACACCGAGCTCACGCTCCGGGCTGCGTGTGTCCTGGTCAACACCGATCGCGTCGACGGCGAGCAACTCGGCACCCTCAAACCCCTCGACGAGTACCTGGACGGCTTCGGCTGGACCGGCAGGCGGGACAGGGACGACGCCGAGCTCGCCTCGGTGCATCGGCTCCGCGAACGCCTCGGCAAGATCTGGGCCGTCGCCGACGACGAGGAGCGCGTGGTCGGTCAGGTCAACGCGTTACTCAGCGACACGAAGGCGTCGCCGTGGCTGACCCGTCACGCCGAGATGCCCGAGTGGCATCTGCATCTGGCGTCGATTCACGATCCGCTGTGGCAGCGCATGGGCGCCGAGATGGCGATGGCGCTGGCCGACCTCATCCGAGCCGGCGAACTGCGCAGGCTCAAGATCTGCGAAGCGCCGGACTGCGAGGCCGTGCTCGTCGACCTGTCGCGTAACCGTTCGCGGATGTTCTGCGACACCGGCAATTGCGGCAATCGGCAGCACGTCGCGGCCTATCGAGAGCGCCGCGCGAAGGGGTAGTGGTCCGGTTCAGTCGGGCTGAACGTTCGACTCCTCGTGCTGTGCTACAGCTTCACTGATTCGCGCATGAGCTGTGCCGAAGTGCCTAGTGGTGGAGGAAGTGACGGCTGTTGCGGGCGGAGCCTGGAACAGGCTGGCGAGATCGTTGGACGTTATGAAGCTTCTGTCCTCGTGGAGCGCAGGCGACAGGTTGTACTTCGAGAGGTCCATGACGGGGCCGACAGTCACCACGCCGATCTCACGGTCGGTTCCCATGCTGCCGTCGCCGATTTCGGCGTTCTGCAGGCGTCCTGGCGCTGACGGCTGAAGCTCCGCCGCGCGCTCTCCGCCCAGCAGCGAGCTCCGCGACATCTTGATGATCTCTTGCGGAGGCGTGGCGCCCGATGCCGCGGATGTGCTGTACAGGCTGGGACCTTCACCTGTCGGAAGGCGCGTGCTTCCGCGTTCGTTCTGTCCACGTTCGTGCTTGGGTGGTGTCGGCGGCGCAGGCGGCGTGAGTGCGGTGGACGGCGTAGACGCAGTATCGCGATGGGTGTGTGGTTCCGGGGACTTGACCAGGTCCTCGTAATTGGCGTTGGGGTCGCCGATCTGACCGCCACCCCTGGGGTCGACGGCGTTCTGCCGCCTGTCAACGCGCGTGGGCGCCATGGCCGACGGCGACTGCGCCGGCGCGGCCCTGTTCCCGTGCGGGGGCTGAGGCGACGCCGGTGCCAGCGGGGTACCGACCGAGTTCTCGAGGTACTGGCGCCACGCCTGGAGATAGCTGAAGAGTTGTTGGCTGTAATCGGCGGGCGCTGGCGGCAGCAATGAATTCTGGCCTTGTGCAAAAGGATTCGGTGGGGTGGGCTGACCCGTCGTCGCGCTTGTCAGCGGTTCCAATAACTGCCGCAATGCGTTCACGTACGTAGTCAGTTGTTGATTGTCATCGAAGGGCGACGGCATCATGGGGTGGCCTCCATTCGGTCCGGGGGGACTGCATTCGGGAGTTGAGACGGGCGGCGGAAACGGGCTGTCGAGCGGATGGGGTTGCGATCGCTCGCACCGGTCACCGTCCAGAATGCGGAGTTCTCTGGTCTCGGCGGGCTCGCGGTTCTCGATGTCGAAGACGTAGCAGTAATCGCCTGCGGGCGAGGGCATCCGGACCGGGCTGGAGAAACCCTGGTCGATGAAGCCGAAGGGGAACCGCCAGTTGAGCGATGTGTGCTCACGTCGGTCGGCACCGTTCGAGGTAACCCACACGTAGTGATCGAGGATGGCATTGACGGCATGACGCGCCGATTCGCCGGCCGCCTCCATTGACGTCATCCGGGTGAACGTCCTCGCCCAGGTGCCCGCGAAGACGACGGAGTTGTTGTGCACGAAGTAGCCGCCGTGGCGAGCCTGCCAGACGTTGCGCAACTCCAGATCGTCGAGCCACACGTCCTCGGGGGGAATGTCCTGCAGTGACGTGTTGTGCGGGTTCCACGGGTCGCGGCCGGGTCGGTTGTCCCAGTCGCCCACGATGGGAACGAGGTAGGGCGTGAGGTTGTGCGTCGCTCTGCCGCCGCCTTGTCCGGGACCACCAGCCATGATCAGCCCTTGATCGAGGGCGTACCAGGACGGCCACGGCAGCAGCCCCTCCGGGGTGTTGTCCACGGTGTCCGTGACGGCGGCGGCGATCTGGCGCCAGACCTCAGCGGCGATTTCGTCGGCGGTGCAGTCGCGCGCTGCCTTTCCCAAATGGCTCGATACGGCGTTGAAGTCGCCGATGTCGACGGAGAGCACCGAAATGTGCCCGTCGCGAAGCAGTGTCGGTCGCTTCTCCCACATGCCGTGCTGGTTGATCGACGACAGTCCCCATTCCGAACCCGAGTAGTACATGTGTCCGCGGATCAACTGGAACTCGGTGTCGAAGAAGTACTGGATACCCGCCAACGTCTGGAACCGATCCCAGGGTTTGCGACCCATCTCGTCCATCGCGTAGGGGTTGCGCCGCGCAGCGGACCGTGCGTGACCGGGGGTCAGAGGACCGTCGGACGGGGGAGCGAAGGTGGTGAAACCGTCGAGTTTGGCCGCGGCGCCACCGGTGCCCGACGCACGCATCGGTGCCGAAATCCGCTCGGCAGCAGGGGCGTCGACCGCGACCACCGTGTAATCCGGAGTCACAGTACTGCCGTCTGCCAGCGTGATCCGGACTCTCGGCCTTAGGTGTGGCGGTAGATCAGGCCGCGCGGCGAGCGGCTCGATGTGGTCGACTGAGCCGTGCACGAAACGCACGCCGAGGTTGACCAGGTGTCGGTACCAGTGGTCGAACCACGCTTCGGTGGTCGGCCCGTTGAGCACCCCGTCGGCTTTGTTATCCCGCCGGTCCAGCTGCAACTGCAGCTGCAGGAATGTCGTGATGTTCGTGCGGGCGTCGCCCCAGCGGGAGTCGAAAGCGGCAAGCACGCGCGGCATCTCGAGCAGGTACTTCTCGAACCTCGGTGAGTAGGTGATGCGCCGGGGATCACCCGGCTTGTCCCGACCCACGAAGAAGTCGTACGCCGAGATGTTCTGGAGTTCGGTGGCGCGACGCAGGGGGCTCGTGGCGAGGTAGCGCAGAATCCGGCTCAGGAACTTCGTGATGTCGTCGGACGTGAAGCCCAACTGTCTGAGTTGTTTGTTGACGTCTCGGCTTTCGACCTGTGAGCGCGGTGCCTCTCTGGGGAAGACCAGGTTCTCGTGGCCCTTCAGCGTGGTGCCCTGCGTGATGACCCGCTTCACGTTGTCCATGACGGTCCGCGATGTCGCCTGCCAGGTGACGTCGCCGCGAGCTGAGGCGACCGGTTCGTATGTGGGTATGCGCTGGAACAGGTCCCAGGTGTGTAAGTAGTACGCGGGGAAGAACCGGAAGCCGTGCTCGCCGGCAATGGCGCGTCCGGGTGTCGGAGGCGTACCTCGTCGACCGGGGAACGGCCGGAGTTCGGCGGGGCTGCCGTCCTGTGTTCCGACGGTCGAATACTGAGAGGCCGCCAGTCCGCCGAGTTTCACCGGTGGGTAGTAGCCGGGGGGCTCGACGCCGATGCCGTTGCGCTCATCGCGACGCGGCTCGTAAACCGTGACGTCGAAGCCGCGCTCCGCCAGTTCGTGTGCGGCGGTCAGACCGGCGATTCCGGCGCCGAGCACCGCGACGGTGGGTCGGCGCGCGCACGACGCGGGCGTGGTGATGCATTCGGTCACGACGCCCCCGCTCGCAACTCCACCAACAGCTCGGGCTGAGACGGCGCCCGGACCGCGGCGTGGACGTAGGCGATGATCGCGTCGTGCGCGCGCAGGACGTTGTCGAGGGAGCCGCGTATCGAGACCGTTCCAGCCTCGACGGCCTCCCGCAGACCGACGTTCGCGTCGAGCACGTCGAGCATCGCGGCGCGCGTCGTCGTGATGGTGGCGCCCACGGCGCCGCCCGCGCCGTCGTACACGTCGAGTCGGCGTCCACCTACGACGTGGAAGTACTCACCGTCGACTTCGAGATTGACCTTGAGCTCCCCGAGCTTGTCGAGCAGCAATCGATAGCTGTCGGGTGCTTCCTCGGCGAGGTGTCCGACAGACTGTCTCAACAGTGCCGAAATGCCCTCAGCCATAAAAGAACTCGAATACGCCGTCGCCGACGAAGTCGACGTCCTCGCCCTGGATGCTTCCGCTGACATGCACGGTTCCATTGGTCTCGCAGAGCACGATCGAGCGGTCGAGGTGCACCTCGCTCGGCTTCGCCAGGCGCGCGTACGACTGTGAGCGGAACTCGGCTCGAACGCGATCCTCCCCGCCGGACGCCGTTACCTCGACGACCTCAGGCACGCCGGGCACGTCGCCGTCGAGGAGCATGCGCATGGGTGCTGGAAGCGTGCAGTCCGCGCCGCCGGCGAGCGCGCCGCGGAAGTGCGTCTGCACGGCGGAATGCCGGTACAGCCCGGCAGGCTCTTCATTGCGCCACACGTACAGTGCCTTGGACAGGCAGCGGAGACGTTTGCGATCGGTCATCTGAAGGAAGACCATCGACCACGGGTCGTGCGAACTTCTCGGCAGGATCGTTCCCCACGTCCAACCGAAATCGTCGCCCCACTGAAACCTGCCCCAGTTGTGGTCGTGGTAGGCGAGATCGCCGTCGAATCGATGTTCATCGCCGCTGATGCGCAGCCACCCCGTGGCCCGCAGCCTCGGCACGAAGAGCCAACTGAGGCGGCCTTCGCCCAGCGGTTGATTGTTGACGACGAAGGGGCGGCTGACGGAGGTGAAGTCGATTTCGCCGCTGATGCCCGAGCCGGGAAGGTCGATGATCACGTGATAGCCGTCGGGGCGCAACGTCATTCGGTTGCCGCCGATGGTGAGGTCGCCGAGGTTGGCGGCAACGTCGAAGTCCGCGTCGTCGAATCGCTCGACGACCCCGGTCCACGTGCCGTCGTGACCGATGACGATGACACGCGGCACCAGGAGGTCGTTGGCGCCTTCGTTGTTGAGGCTGAAGTTGATGAGGAAGTGTCCGCCGCGGCCGTGGACGACGAAGTGCTGCCATTCCTTGAAGCCGCGGGGGCGAGCGGTCCCGTGCGTGGGCGCGCGGAGGAAGTCGCTCATCGCCAGGATCGCGGTCATCGCAGCCACCGCATCGGAGGCTGAATTGCTGACGAGATCAACGGTTCCGGGTTGGAGCCCGATCGAGAGAGTCCGTTGATGCGGTCGCCCAGGCCGGCGATGCCGAGGAGTGCATAGACGAAGTCGTCGACGTGCTCTGGCGGGGGAAGCGCGCGGCTCTCGTCGGTCGCCAGGGTCCGGACCGTATCGGCCAGACCGGCGATACCCAGCAGATACCCGATGAAGCTGTTCTGATCGGCGAGGGCGTCGCGAGGGTCGAGGAGCGTCATGCGAAGCCCTCTGGCCGCAGCCTGGCGAGAATCGCATCGTTGAGGCTGCCGCCGATGACGGCGTCGGCGAGCACCTCAGCCCAGGCGTCGGGCGCGGCATTCGGTTCCGCCGGCCCGTCGAGGACGTTGAGGCTCAGAGTTTCCCAGATGCGTCGGAGGTCGTCGACGGCTGAGGATGAGGCTAGGCCGTCGCGCAGCCGGGCGCCGTCGGCTGTTGCCGCGTACCGGCGGCCCTCGGTCACCAGCAGATTGTGGAGTCCGCGAGCCGCCGCCGGGCTGCCGAGTACGGATTTGCGGACGCTGAGAAGCAGGTCGACGATGGGCTGCTCCCCTGAGTCCTCGGACGGAGGAGGTCGCAATTGTGTTGTGTGCGTTTCTAATTGATCGAGAACGAGCGCGCGGATGCGTTCGAGCTCGACTAACGACTTGACCAGATCCTCGGGGGTCATCGCGTCCGCCCGTGGACGAACTCGACCAGGCTCGATATCGCGTCGCGGTGCGGACTCGGCTGAAACCAGTTCATGTCCAGCAACGTGCCGGCTGCGGCGCGGGCATGTCGCTCGGCGATGTCCCGCGCGTGCTTGAGCGATCCCACACGCCCCATCAGATCGTAGAGCCATTGGATGTCATCGAGCCGCTTGGTCTCCAAGACATCGAGCCCAGCCAGCTGTGCCGTAATCGCATCGTGTCCATCGCGGGACAGGTGGCCCTGGACGGCGAGTCGATCGAGCAACTCGGTCAGTCCGAGTCCACCGTCATCGATGCCCGGCCGCCGCTTGGAGAGGATTTCCACCGCTCTCAGCCGTTCGTCGGCTTCCGCCCGCCGCAAGGTGTGCAGCAGCATCAGCGTGCGTTTGCCCTCCCAGAGATCGCCACCGATCTCCTTGCCGTACTCCTCGGGATCGCCGCGCAGATTCAGCAGGTCGTCGGTGATCTGAAACGCCGCGCCGAGATGGCGGCCCAGGGTTTCCAGTGGCGCCAGGTATTCCGCAGGCGCACCGGCGGCGATCGCACCGACTTGCAGCGGCGTGATGAACGAGTACCAGCTGGTCTTCAGCTCGACCATGTCGAGATAGTCGGCGTCGGACAGTTGCCACGCATTCGAGCGCACCCATTCCAGTTCGCGCGCTTGGCCTTCGACGGTCTGCTGAGTCATGCGGGCGACTGCGCGCAGGATCCGAAGAGCGGGGCCGAGGCCGACGCGTTCGACGTTGTCGAGCAACGGTTGCAGCGAGAGCGACAGCATGGCGTCGCCGACGTTCACCGCGATCGGAATGCCGTGATCGATGTGCATCGTCGGTTTGCCGCGACGCCGCCAGGATTCGTCCTCGATGTCGTCGTGAATCAGAAACGCGTTGTGGTAGAGCTCGAGCGTGGCCGCCGTCGGAAGTACGGCGTCGAGATGCCCGCCGAGTCCCAGGCACGATGCGATCGACAGTGCAGGACGCAGCGCCTTGCCGCCGCGCAACGGGTAGTCGAGGATCAGCTCGAGAAGGCGGCTCTGGTCCTCCGACGGCGCGTAGAGCCGACTCAGTTCCGCGTCGCAGGCCTCCTTGCACTCAGCGAGGTAGGCCTCGAGAGCGTCAGATGTGCTCTGGATCGCAAGTGCCTCAGGCAGTGTCGAGGTCATGTGGCATCGAGGTCGCCGGTCAAGCCGAACCGGTGAGACGCACGACACCCTCCGGGTCGGTCACGCGGGTGGCGAAACGGATTCGAAGGCCTAACTCGATACCCCCCACGTCCGATCCCGCTTCGCCGAGAATCTCCAAGCTCGGGACCACGCTCACCGCTAGATCGACCGGTTCCTCGCCCGGCGACGCTTCGGCGGCGGCACCGTGTGCCATCCGGTTCCGTCTGCCGATCAGAAGCATGAGCGGGTTGGGCGACTTTCCGGGCAGAAGGGACGTCCTGTGCACGGAGTTGATGTTGGCCGCCTTCACGATGGCGTCATAGGCAGGGCGTCCGTCGTCGAGCCTGTTGAGTGCCTTGATTCCTGCGGTGTTCGTTATCAAGCATGACGGGGCGCGATAGCCGGCGTCCTCGACGCTCGCCCGTGCGTCGATGAGCGCGTCCATGATGTCGGGGGGCGTGCTCAGGACGACTTCCGTGTCAGCGTTCCCGGCGGCAGCGGCGGCAGCGGCAGCGGCAGCGATGATTGATGTGAAGGCGCGGGCATCCACTTGCGCCGCAAGCTTCGTCGCGCGTGCCATGACTTCGGCCAGGAGCGAGTCGGGCGTCGGTGCGCCCAGCTGTGCGAGGGACGCCTGAAACTGGACCTCTTCGAGATGCAGGGGCAGGAAGCTGGGCGTATCGAGAACGTCGCTGCGGACTCGCGACTGGCCGGGATCACCTGTGTTCCAGTTCGGGAAGGCCTGCCACGCGATGCTGGTCTGCTTGAACGTCTCGACGACTGCCCGGTCTGCGATGGCCAACCGTTCTGCGGTCACGTACATGCCCTAGACCCCCCAAGTCGATAGTCAGCACATCATGGCAGACCGGAGTCGTCGCCCGCGTCATTTCTGAGCGAGCACGATGTCCTGACCCGGCGTCATCTCACCACGGTCGACCGCGTCGCAGTGGGCGAGGTGCAACGGGGCTACCGGATCATCGGGCAGTAATTGCCGGCACCGCTCGAACGCTGCCCGCGCGGCGTTGTTATCGCCGGCGTCGAACAGTGCGAACGCCTCGTCGAACGCGGGCTGGGCGACGCGCTTGGCATCACGGAGCTCCGGCGGGTCCTCGTCGTAGACCTCGTAGATCGTGACCGCCTTCCGACGGTTCACCACCATCACCCGTTCCATGCGCCGGATGTCGAACTCGCTCGGATCGGCGAGACCGGCCAGGGTCGTGCCCGACATCAGCATCGACGAGCCGTACCGCTTCGTGGTGCTCTCGATGCGGGCGGCCAGGTTCACGGTGTCACCGATGATCGTCAACACCATGCGGTTCACGCCGCCGACGAGCGTCACGCCGACCCGACCGGTGTTCAGTCCCACCCCGGCGCGCAGCTCCTGGGTGCCGAGCGCGATTCGCTCCCGGTTGTGCTCGCGCATCGACCGAAGCATGGCCAGGCCGCCTCGCACGGCGTCGGCCTCCGACTCGAAGACCGCGACGATCTCGTCTCCACGGACGTCTTGGATCATGCCGTTACAACTGACGATCGGCATCTCCGTTGCACGCAGGAAACCCATGGCCAGATTGCTCGCCTCCGACACGTCCATGTCTTCGAGCATCGTGGTGTAGCCGCGAATGTCACTGATCAGCACGGTCATTTCGCGATCCACGCGGTAGCCGCTGCGCACCCTGCGCAGGTCGTCGATATCGAGGATGCGCAGCAATTCGTTGGGCACGAATCGCGACTGCACGTCCATCAGCGACTGCCGGTGCTCGTCGGCATCGCGCAACCGAGCCTCCAGATGGAAGTTCCACAACGGCGCGGCCGCCTGAGCGCACACCAGTGCAACCGCATGTTCGTCGTCGATCGTGAAGTGCTGACCCGACCGATTGTGCTCGGCGTAGATCGCTCCGATGATCTTGTCCTGCACGATGATCGGTACGACCATGGTGGCAGGATCGCCGGTGGTCAGCGGCGAACGGATCGCACTCATCCTGCTGACGAGAGAGGCGTCGTACGTGAGTTCGGTCCACGGTCCGTCGATGCGTGTGACGTGCCCGTCCTCTTGCGAGGCCTTGGCCGCGAGATGCTCCCCCTCTCCGGTGAGGAACAGCACGCGGTGGGCGCCGGTTGCGTCCGCAATGGTGCCCAGAACGAGTTTGGCCAGTTCATCGGCCGTGTGTGCTGCGGACAACGTTCTCACCAGGCGATGCGCGCTGCGGGTGTCCACCCCTATGTCGTCAGTCGAGACGAGGTCACGGCTCAGCAGCCACGGATTGTCCTGCGCAAGTCGATCGGTGCGTACGGCGAGTCCCAGATTGGAGAAGCGTTGATACGCCGTTCGCAGCATGTGCTGGCCCAGCCTCGTCCGGCCGGTCTCGGAGTAGAGTCCGGCGGTCTCCTCATAAGCCATCGCGCCGATGAGTTGAAGTTGGTGTTTCTCAGCCAGTTCGATCGCCAGCTCCAAGTGCAACTCGGCGTTGCGGTGTTTTCCGCACGCCCGCGCCCAGGCGCCCTCCAACAGTGCCAGCGACGCCGCGTAATTGGTCGGCGCACCCTGGGCCCATTTCCGATGCAGTGCAATGGTTTTACGCAGGAAGCGACGCGTCGACCGGTCGTGCGGAGCGCTGTAGATCATGCTCATGCCGCTGAGCACGTGTGCAGATTGCAGCGGCGCGGTTCCGACCAGTCCGTCGCTGTGGGCGAGTGCTTCGTTGCCGGCGCCCGCCGCGCCTGAGTAATCCCCCGCCCAGAAATGCAGTCCCTGCTTCATCGCCTCAACGACGCCGAGTGTGACCGCGTCGCCCTCTTCGCGGGCGGCAGGCACCACTTCGCGTTCGTCGAAGCCGCTTTCGCCGGCGAGTAATAGGTGGTCCTCACTGCGGCCCATCAGGTTGAGGCAGAGCTGCTGCATGGCCTGACACACGGCGGTGGGTGCGGGCTGCGAGCGGATCTCGGGGATGAGGGATTGCGCAAGCGTGTCCATTTCCGCCATCGGCCTGCCGACCCAGAATGACTGTGAGAGAAGTACCGCTGCGAGGAAGCCGGCGTACTCCTGGTCCCCCTGGTCGAGCGCAGCTGTCACGGCGTCGCGCAGTTCTCCGAGGCCGTCTCCGATGGGGTGGCGCCAGTGCCGGATGAAGTTCACGTAGAGGAACATCGTTTCGGGACGCGACTGTGGAAAATACTCTGGCTCGCTAAGGGACAGCCCAACCTCGCCGAAGCGCTGACTGCCCTGAAGGTCGCCCGTGAAGACGAGGAGCAGACCATAACTCGCCAGCGCTAGTGGTGATGACGGGGTGTGGCCGTACTTGAGTGTCAGGTCGAGCTGCTTGCGGACCACCAGAGGAAAGATATTGGGACGCAGCATGTATGACATGCTGCGCAGTTCGGACAGGATGCGCTGCACCTCGATGACTCGGCGGTCATCGCACACGGGTAGCTCGAGCAGCCGGGTGTTGGTCCAGCGGTTCATCGCGAGCTTCATCTGGGTCAGGGCGACGGCCATCCTGGGCTTGCCCGGATGCGGGGGCACCGACTCGCCTAGCTCGTGCAGCGCCAGGAGTCCGGTCTCAAGCGCGTCCTGAAGGCGGTTTTCCGCAACACGTCCCTTGAGGCGGAGATAGAACAAGCGCGCGAGATCCGCTGGTTCCGAGAGGAAACGGTGGGCCTCGTCGAGTAGATCGTTGAGCACGGCGACGTCACCGACCAGCATGGCGGACTCGGCGACCTCGAACTGCAACTCGCGACTGAGTGCGAAGTGATCGGTCCAGCGACGCGCTCCGAGCAGCGCCACGGCGTCCCGGAAGTACTCGCATGCCAACGGAAAGGAGGCCTGTGCTCGCGCCTTCAGTCCGGCCCTGCGCAGCAGATCGACGAAATCCCGGCGCTCCTCGCCGTCCATCAGGTTTCGACCGCCGATGCCGATGTGCCTGGCAGCCTCGAACAATCGGTCGTCGCCCAGACGCGCGAGTCGTCGGCCAACGCGTAGATGGGCTTCTCGTTCCTCATCGACGGACAGGACGGACCTGGCTGCCTCCAGGATGTGGTCGTGACTGAACCTGTAACGGGCGTCGCGGCTGATCGCATTGGTGATTCTGCGACCGCCGCTGTCGACGGCCTCAAGGAGGCGGAGTTCCAAGGCGGACCAGAGCGCGTGGACCACGACGTCGGGCGACTCGTCGGCGGCGAGCGTCGCGTCGTCCAGGTCGAAGTCGGCGCCCAGACATGTCAATTTCGCGAGGATCTCCCGGTCGGCGAGGCCCAGCTGGTCGAGATAGCTACCCAGGAACTCGGCGGAGGTGGCCGTGACCTCGATCGACTCCAGGACGCGCAGATCCCAGGTGGGCTGTCCACCCGCGCCTTCCGCAATCAGCGCACCCTGGTGTTGTGCTCGGTACAGCAGCTGGCGAACCTGAAGCGGATTCCCCGCCGTGCGGTGGTGGAACTCGACCGCGACGTCGCCGAGTTCGACGCCCTTACCGGTGACAGAGGCGAGGAGATCTTCGATCTCGTCGTGTGACAGCGGAGCCAACTCGATGTCGCGCAGGGTGTCGGTCGGAATCCCCGCCGCTCTCGGATCGAACTCGCCCGCGCGATGGGTGCCCACGATCAGAACACCCTCCGGTGACACCGTCAGCAGCTCCGATAGGAAGATCAGCAGATCCTGATCCGCCCACTGCAGATCATCGATGGCCAGCACCACCGGCCGGTAGCCCGCGGTGTCCGACACCAGGCGGATGGCCGCGCGATGCAGTCGGCGCCGCGCGTCTGCGGCGTCGATCTCGATGGATACCGGCGGAGTCGCCCCGAGGATCTTGGCGAGTTCCGGCACCAACTCGGCGAGCACCCACCCCAGCGACGCGGCACCCTCGAGAAGGTCGTTTCGCCATCGCTCGCTCTCGGCGGCCCCGGTGGAATCCATCGCGCGGACCATCGACCGGAGCGCATCGCTGAGGGCTGCGTAGGGGGCGGGTGAACCGTCGCGGCAGCGTCCGTAGGCGAACACGTGATCACTCTGGGACACCTCGGCTCCGAACAACTGGAGCAGAGTCGACTTCCCCACCCCCGGCGGTCCGCTGATGAGGATGCAGCCACCGCCCGCGCGCCCCGTCGCGCCCGCGGCCTCGCGGAGCTGGCCGAGTTCATCAGTCCGACCGACCACGTGCGCGCCGAAGTCGAGCAGCGGTGTCGTCATTGCTTCGCGCACACCTCGCCGCGCTCCGGGCGCGATGCCCGGCGACCCACTGGCAACGACGAAGGCATTTGCGGAACCCCTCCCAACCCCTTTGTGGCAGTCATCGTAATTAACGCACGCCGCCACCGCTCGGCTACGCCGCGTTTGCTCGCACTTCGGTGCTTAAGGGGCCACCGCCCGGCGCATAGGCTCGTAGCCGGGGGTTTCCATGGCGCGACAGGCATCGACTCGACTGGCGGCGAGTGCGCAGCGCTTCCAGGCGCGCAGGCTGTCGCACGCACTGGTGTGCAGGGAGATCTCGCTCGACGAGGAACCGCTACGCGCGCAATCCCGCTCGCTTGCGGTCGGGGGTGTGCTGGCCGCGATCGCCGTAGCGGGCTGTGCCGTCATGGCCGTCGTGAGACCGCAGGGCGTGCCCGACTCGGCGCCGATCCTCCTCGCGCGGGAGTCGGGTGCCATGTTCGTCCGCGTTGACGACGCGCTGCACCCGGTACCCAACCTCGCGTCCGCGCGGCTGATCGCCCGCACCGCGGCCGCGCCCGTCGTCGTGGCCGAACGGTCGTTGACCCGGTTGCCGCGCGGTCCCCGACTCGGCATCCCCGGCGCACCCGACGCCATCGGCACGCCGCTGGCCGAGCCCGCGTGGACGGTCTGCGACGGCGAGCGAACCATCGTGCTCGTCGGCGCCTCGTCGCCGCCCTACGACTCGGCCCGCACCGTACTGGTCAGTCCACGCGGTGAGAGCGCGGCCACCACCTACCTGCTGTACGACGGCGTCCGCGCTCGGGTCGACCTGCGTGAGCGCGCGGTTGCCCGTGCCCTGCATCTCGACGGCGTTGCGCCGGTACCGGTTTCACGCGCGCTGCTGGACGCCCTTCCCGAACTGCCCGCGGTCACGGTGCCCGCCATCGCGGGCGCGGGCACGACGGGGCCGGAGTCGGTGGGCGGCCTTCCCGTGGGCACCGTGATCCGGGTGGCGCGCGCCGACGCCGAGGAGTTCCACGTCGTGCTCGCCGACGGCCTGCAGCGCGTCGGGGCCGTCGCCGCCGAGGTGATCCGCACCGCCTACCGCGGTGCGGGTGACATCGCGACGGTCAGCCCCGCGGCGGTGGCCGCCAGCGCGGCCGTCGACTCGCTGCCCGTCGGCGGCTTCCCCCGCAGCACACGAGCACCGGTGGGCGCCGCCGACGAGATGACGGTGTGCGTGCACTGGGACAGGGGGGACACCGTTGTCGCAAGCGGGGATTCGACGCACCTCGACACGACCGGCGCGACCGCGCTCGCGCAGGCGGACGGCGACGGGCCCCGCGTCGACGCGGTCGCGATGCCCGGTGGGCGCAGTGTCTACGTGCGCTCGGTCGGCGCGTCAGGCGCCGCCGCAGCCGGCGGCCCGCGATTCCTCGTCACCGAGTCGGGCGTGCTGTTCGGGGTGGCCGACGACGAGGCCGCAACGGCACTCGGGCTGCCGACCCCCGGCGCCGCGCCCTGGCCGATCCTCGCTCAGTTGCCCGCTGGACCGGAGTTGGCCATCGCGGTGGCCTCAGTGCCGCGTGACGTCCCGTCCGCGTAACCGACTCGCGGCTACTGCGACGACGATGGCCACGGCCGCCGCTGCACCGCCGAACGCCACCGAACGCGCCCGCGAGTCGGTCGGGACGGTGTCCGCAGCCGCGACGCGCACGCCGCTGGTCGGCGTGCTCGGCGGTGGGCCGGCGTCCGCGCTGACGGCGGCGAGCGGATCGACGACGCCGGAACCGACGTACGGGTCCCACCCCGACGACGGGTGGCGCGCCGTCTGCTCGATGCGCTGCATGACCTGTCGGGCGGTCAAGTGAGGCGATCGCGCACGCACCAGGGCGGCCAGACCCGAAACGACCGGCGCGGCGTAGCTCGTACCCGAAACCGGCTCGTCGTCAATCGAATTCATCAGACCCTCGCCGTCCGAACTCAGCGAGACGACGGACTCGCCCGGCGCCGCGACGTCCACCCACGGGCCGGCGAGACTGAACCCCGAGGGGCGACCGTCGCCGTCGACCGAACCGACCGTCAGGACGAGGTCGTCGTACCAGGCCGGGCTCACCACCACCTCGACGGACGCCCAGTCGGGGCGGCCGGCGCCTGCCGTGACCGGATTCTGTTCGGTGCACTGCCCGCCCACGTTGCCCGCGGCGCTCACCACGACCGCGTTCTTGACGTCGACCGCATACCCCAGGGCGGCCCCGAGCGATCCGTCGTCGATGCCGACGTCGGCGGAAACGCACGCCACCGACGAGATGTTGATGACGGTCGCGCCGAGGTCCGCGGCGGCTCGCACCGCCAGGGCGAGAGTCTCGACATCGCCGACCCCCGACGGCGCGTCGCCGTCGGTGCGGCGGAACTCGTTGCTGGACTGGCGGATCGCCAGGATCGCGGCGTCGGGCGCAACACCGGAGAACGCCGGGTCACCCGACGCGGCGACGATGCCCGCGACCGCGGTGCCGTGTCCGTCGCAGTCGCGGGTGCCGTCACCGGCCGACACGTAGTCGCCACCCGCGGTCAGCCGGGGCAGCAGCCGATGCCGTGCCACGCCGGTGTCGATGACGGCGACGGTCTGGCCGAAGCCGCGCGACAGCCGTTGCACCGCCGCCAGATCGAGCATCGCCAACTGCGTGGCCGGTTGACTGCGCACCGGCGCGGCGCCGGACTGACAGTCGCCGATCGGCTCGGTGGGACCGGGCGGCGCGGCCGGGCCGGCCGGGGGGAGCAGGGAATCGTCGACCACGGGTGGCACCACCGCCGCGGCGGTCGGAGCGATCCAGACGCTGCCTGCGGCGAGCAGGACCGCCGCCATCCTGCGGCTCACGTGAACACCCAGTCGCGCGCCACCGAGTAGACGCCGATCACCCAGCACGCGAGGGGCGCCAGCAGCGCGGCGCAGAGGTAGTCGAGGCCGTCGACGGCGCGTGCGACCCCCGGTCCCGGCCGACCCGTTGCGGCCACGGCGACAGCGGCGACGACGCCCATCCCCACCCACGGGGTCGCGCCGCGGAACACGACGGCGACGACGCTCAGCGCGGCCGTTGCGCACGCCAGTCCGGCGACGGTGAGAGCGATGCGACGGCCGGCATCCACGTGGGTGCGGGCGCGCGCCAGAAGCAGCAGCGCCGTCACCGAGGTGAACGCGATCGACGGCACCGTCCTGGTGGCCGCGGCGACCACGGCGACTCCGATCACCGCGCTGGCCGTGGATCCGATGACCAATCCGGTCAACACGCTGTGCGCGGCAACCGGGACGCCCGCGAGCAGCGCGGCGCACCGCGGTGCCAGCGCCAGCAGTCCGATGCCGCACACCGCCAACACCGCCCCGGCCGTCGCAACATTCCACGTGGCCGCCACGGTGACCGCCGCGACGGCCGCCACCGCTGCGGCCGTCGAACCCGAGGCGGTCAGCGCGGTGATCGCTACGGGAACCAGCCGCGACATCACCACCGACACCGCGAAAACGACTGCGGCGCACAGGAGCACGTTCGCGGGCCATGGTCCCGTCGGCACGACGACGAATCCTGCGGCACCAGCACCGAGCACACCGGCGACCGCGAGCCCACGACTGCCGGTGGCCACGGCGCGCCACGACGTCGCGAGAGCGCAGCACGCGATGGCGATCGCGGCGCCGAGGGCGGCGTCCTGCAGCCCCGTCCACACGAGTGCACCCGCCACCGCGAGCATCAGCCAGCCCCAGCTGATCTCGATCAACCGCCCGACGTCGATCCGCACGACGTCGCCGGTGCCGGCCACCCGGCGTACCGGTTCGACGCCGAGCAGGCCGCGCGCCGGTGCGTGGACGGCATCGAGCGTGACGACGTCGCCGTCGCGGATCCCGTTGTCGGTCAGTGACATCGACTCGTCGAGCGGGGTGCCCGCCGAGGTGCGCAGTTCGCGCCGTACTCCGTCGCGTGCGTGGCCGACGATGTCGACGAGGTCGGGGAGCAGCTGGGCCACGGGCGACCGGGCGCACAGCGCAATGTCGTGCGCGCGCAGGTGCCCGGCGACCTCGGCGTGGATCGATATCCGCCGCATGGACATTCGCATTCCCCCTCGACGTCACCGTAGCGGCGCCGAGTCGGTCCGCTGCGCACCAATATTCGTCGCGAACCGAGGGAACCGACCGCGCGTTCGGTGCGTCCAATAGGGCATGGAGTTCGTGCGCGCACCTCGACAACCCGCGCCGCCGGTCGACGGCGGGGTGGTGCTGCTGGATGCTCCTCCGGAGGTGCCGGCGGCCACGCCCGCCGGTTCGATCGGGCGGCTGCTGCCGATCGCGATGGTCGTGGCGGCACTGGGGATGACGGCCCTCTACTTCACGTCGGGGGTCGGCACCAGTCGCAGCCCGATGTTCGCCCTGTTCCCGATCATGATGGTGATGTCGGCGGTCGGATCCCTGGCCTACGGACTGCGCAACGACAACCGCAGCGCCGAACTGGATGCGGGCCGACGGCGGTACCTGCGCTACCTCGATGACGTCGCGGCGAAAGCGCTGGAGACCGCGACGGCGCAGCACCGCCGCGCCCGGTTCAGCCACCCCGACCCGGCGGCACTCTGGGCGCTGGTAGGCGGGCCCCGGATGTGGGAACGCGGACCCGGCGATCCCGACTTCGGCGTCGTTCGGATCGGCATCGGTCGGCAGCCGCTCGCGACACCCGTGCTGGCTCCCGAGCTCAGCACCCACGACGTACCGGATCCGGTCACCGCGGATGCACTGCGGCGGTTGCTGGAGGACACTGCGGAGGTGGCCGACATGCCGGTCACCGTCGACCTCGCCGCCGATCCGGTCATCGCCGTCGCGGGTGAGCGGGAGACCGCCCGCGCCCTGGTGCGCTCCGTCGTCTGCCAGCTCGCGGTGTTCCACGGACCGGCGTCGCTGGCGATATCGGCCGTCGTCGACCGGGCGTCGGCTGGTGAGTGGGACTGGCTGAAGTGGCTGCCGCAGCACCGGCGACCGGGATGGGGCGACTGCGCGGGCGAGGCGCGCCGAACGTTCAACCGGGTGAGTTCGGTTGCAGCCGAGGCTGTCCCGCGCACGGTCGTGGTGGTGGACAGCGGCTCGGTGACCGGCCTCGACGCCAGTGTCGACGGGGTCACCGTCATCATGATCGGCGGCACGTCCGGGCACGTCGTCGACCCGACGGCGCAGGGTGCCGACGCGATGACGATCGCGCAGGCGCTCGCATGCGCCCGACGGCTGGCCCGCTATCGCGAGCCCAGTGCCAACCCCGGTGCGCGGCCGGCCTGGACCGCACTGTCCGGTATCGGCGTCCCCGACCGGGTCGACCCCGCGCATGCGTGGCGCCCACGGGTCGGACGAGAGCTGTTGCGTGTACCGGTCGGCACCGATGCGCGGGGTGACCCGGTGCACCTCGACCTGAAGGAGGCCGCCGATCAGGGGATGGGGCCGCACGGTCTGTGTGTCGGAGCAACGGGCTCGGGCAAGTCGGAGTTCCTGCGGACGCTGACCCTGAGCCTGGTCGCCACTCACCCGCCCGAGGCGCTGAACCTGGTGCTCGTCGACTTCAAGGGAGGCGCGACGTTCCTCGGCTTCGAGCGCCTGCACCACGTCGCCGCGGTCATCACGAACCTCGCCGACGAAGCGCATCTGGTGAGTCGCATGCGCGACGCGCTCACCGGGGAGTTGACGCGACGGCAGGAACTGCTGCGCGCTGCGGGCCGCTGCGCCGACCTCGCGGGCTACCGAGCGCAACGGCTGTCGAACCCGGCGCTGCCGATCCTGCCGACGTTGCTGATCGTGGTCGACGAGTTCTCCGAGCTGCTCACCGCCCATCCGGATTTCGTCGACCTGTTCGTCGCGGTCGGCCGGGTCGGTCGCTCGCTGGGCATCCATCTCCTGCTCGCCAGCCAACGGCTGGAGGAGGGTAGGCTGCGCGGGCTCGACACCCACCTGTCCTATCGGATCTGCCTGAAGACGTTCTCCGCGAGCGATTCCCGCGCCGTGCTCGGTACCGCCGACGCCTTCGACCTGCCCAACTCACCGGGTGCCGCCCTGCTGAAGACGCCGTCGGGTGAGCTCATCGGATTCCACGCCGCCTACGTGTCGGGCGCGATCGAGGCTGCTTCCGCGAACCCCGCGTGCGCGCCCGGCACGGTGAGCCCGTTCACCGCCGCGCCCGTCGGCGAGGTGCGGCCGACGGTGGTACCGCGTGAGCCCAGACGGCGCACGGTGCTCGACGCGGTCGTCGCCCGGTTGGCCGATCACGGCACGCCCGCCCACCGGGTGTGGCTGCCACCGCTGGTGGCGCCGCCGACGCTCGCGGGTGTGCTCGCGCACGCGACGGGGACACCCGAGCTCGTGGCGGCGATCGGCCTGGTGGACAACGCGTTCGCGCAGCGACGTGATCCGCTGCTGGCCGACGTGCGGGCCGCCGGCGGCCACGTCGCGGTGGTGGGCGGCCCCCGCAGCGGGAAGTCGACGGCGCTGCGCACGCTGATGCTCGCGCTAGCCGTCGCGCACCCGCCCGATCAGGTGCGGTTCCACGTGCTGGACTTCGGCGGCGAGCTCGCGTCGGTGCGCGAGCTGCCGCACGTGGGCAGCGTCGCGGGCCGGTTCGACCGGGAGCTGGCCGAGCGCATCGTCGCGCACGTGCAGGCGATCGTGCGGCGCCGCGAGGCGGCGCGCGAGCGCGACGGCGAGGTGTTCCTCGTCATCGACGGTTGGGGCGCGCTTCGGCAGGAGTTCGACGGGATCGAGGAGACCGTGACTGCGATCGCCGGACAGGGCCTCTCGGTCGGCGTGCACGTCGTCATCGCCGCGGCCCGCTGGGCCGAGATCAGGCCCGCGCTCAAGGATCGAATCGGCACCAGAGTCGAACTGCGCCTTGGTGATCCCGCTGATTCGGAGATGGATCGCCGAGCTGCCCGGCTGCTGGTCGACCGCCCCGCCGGTCACGGTGTCACCAGAGACGGTCTCGAGGCGGTGATCGCGCTGCCGCGACTCGACGGGGTCGGCTCGGCGGCGGGCCTCGAGGACGCGTGGCGTGCCGCGGCGGACACGCTGCGGCGCCGGTATCCGGGAGCCGCGACCGCGGAGGTCGAACTGCTGCCCGCGCAGGTGCTCCTCGAGTCGGTTGCGACGCGGTGCCCGGACGCCGTGGTGCTCGGCCTCGACGTCGAGCTGTCACCCGTCGTGCTCGACTTCGCCACGGCGCCACACGCGTTGATCGTCGGCGACTCGCGCAGCGGCAAGACCGCCGCGTTGCGCACGCTGTGCCGCGAGCTGATCCGCATCCGCGACCCCGCGGCCGCGCAACTCGTCGTCGTCGACGTCCGCCGCTCCCTGCTCGGCGAGGTCGAGGGCGACCATCTGCGCGGCTATGCGATGTCGGTGTCGGGCGCGGAGTCCCAGCTGGCCGACGTGACCGACGAACTGCGGCTTCGCCTGCCCCCGGACACGGTGACGCAGCGACAACTGCGCGATCGGTCGTGGTGGTCGGGCCCCGAGTGGTACGTCGTCGTGGACGACTACGACGTGGTGGCGGCGTCGACGGTCAACCCGCTCACCCCTCTGCTCGAGTTCCTCCCGCACGCCACCGACATCGGCCTGCACCTGGTCGTGGCCCGCCGTTCCGGCGGTGCCGCGCGGGCGATGTTCGATCCCGTGCTCAGCGGGTTGCGCGATCACGGCTGTCTGGGACTGGCGCTCAGCGCCGGTCCCGACGACGGCGTGCTGTTCGGGTCGGTGCGGCCGCGGCCGTTGCCACCGGGGCGCGGAACGGTCTGCGTGCGCGGCGAACCCGATCGGCTGCTGCAGGTGGCGTGGACGGATCCGCGATGAGGCACGCCGACGTCGTCGTCGTCGGACCGGGCGCGGTGACCGGTCCGGAGACCGTCGACCCGGAGCTGGTGCGGACCGCACTCGATGCCGTCGACGACAGGCTCGCCGTGTACGACGACCGGATCGTCACGGTTCGCGAGCTGTGGGGTCGCGTGGTCGACGAGGCACTGGGGGAGCGGCACGACCGGGTCACGCTGGTGGTGCCGTCCTGGTGGCCGGGATCGCGGGTGGAGCTCGTCGAGGATGCGCTGCTGACGCTGAGCGCCGTGGTCACGGTGCTGCGTCGCGGCGAGGTGCTCCGCACCCTCGCGCCCGTTGTGGTCGAACTCGGTCCAGGGGCGCCGTCGGTCGATGAGGTGCTCGAATCCTGTAGCGGCGCAGCCACGGTGGTGCTCGACACCCCGACGGGCGTCGGCGGCCTCGACGCCGTGGCGCTCGACGTGGAGCGGCGGCTCGAACGCCGCGGCGTCGAGGTGATCCGGGTCGACGACGACGGCGTGCGAGGGGCGGCCGGGACGGATCCGCAGCGGCCGCGGCCGCGGTGGCGTCCGGCTCGAGTGGGTGTGATCGCCTGCGCGCTGACGATCGCCGCGGCGCTCGCCGGCGCCGCCCTGCGCCCCGAACCGACGCGCTCGGCACCGGCGACCACGTGGGTCGTCGAGGGGCGCGTGGCGGTCGAGGTCCCCGCGAACTGGGCCGTCGAACGAGTGGTGACCGGTCCGGGATCGGCTCGCCTACAGGTGATGTCGCCCGACGGCGGCGCGGCGGTGCACATCACTCAGGCCGTGGTTGCGCCCCTGGAGACCCGAGATGGCACGGCGCGGGCACTCGGCGCCGCGTTGCAGCGGCAGCCGGCGGGCGTGTTCACGGACTTCAACCCCGACGACGTGGTGGCGGGTCGACACGCGGTGAGCTATCGCGAGGTGCGGTCCGGCGTCGTCGATTGGACCGCGCTGGTCGACGGCGGAGTTCGGATCGCCATCGGATGTCGCGACGGGTCCACGGAGCCACGGCGAACCGCGGTGTGTGAGCGCGCGATCGGCAGCGCGAGAACCCTCGGCGAAATCGGGTAGCGATCGATGGAACCGAACGGCGTCCGGCTGCGTCCTAATTACACATCCACAACAGCACTTTCGACGAGAGGGAAGCGATGACGACACCGGCGAGCGGAACGCTCACCACCGACTTCGAGATGATGACCGCGGTGGCGGGCAGGATCGACGTCCGCAACGACGAACTGCGTGCGATGCTGCGCGCGTTCATGGGACGAATGGCAGGCGTTCCGACGACCGTGTGGGGCGGCGCGGCGGCGGCCAGGTTCCGCGACGTCGTCGGGCGCTGGGACGCGGAGTCGCACACGCTGTACACCGCCCTACAGCGCATCTCCGAGAACATCCGTGCCAACGAGCGCACGCTCCGCGAGGTCGCCGATTCCCACTCGCACGCGATCGCCGCCACCGGCAACACGTTGTAAACCCCTATCCCACAATCGATATGGAGACATCATGGATCCGGTTCTGTCATACGACTTCGACGCCATCGAGCACACGGTTCGGCAGGAGATCCACACCACGTCGGCCCGGTTCAACGCCGCGCTGGACGAGTTGCGTGCGCAGGTAGCGCCGCTGCAGGCGACGTGGACGCGGGAGGCGGCCGAGGCGTACCGCGTCGAGCAGGCTCGCTGGGAGCAGTCGGCGGCGGCGCTCAACGACATCCTGTTCCGGCTCGGCAACGCCGTGCGAGACGGCGCCGCCGACGTCGCGGACACCGATAGACGCGCCGCGGGAGCGTGGGGCTAGCCCCGATGAACTCTGTGCGGTCCCGCCGGAATGGAGAGCCGGCGGGACCGCACAGTCATCTGCGCCCTTCAGCGGCCGTTTTGGACTACATTGGCGGCCACGCGCGCAGGTGAATTGACGCGCAGGAGTGTGAGCAGCGGTGGTGACCACGAAGGCATCGGGCGGCCGGCCGAGTGGCCAGCCGCCTGACCTGCGCGCGGTTCACGAACTCTTCGTCGCGGGGCAGGTCGACGCGGACTACCTGGACGCGTCCGCCCTGCGCCCCCTGGTGGCCGACAGTTGGCGGCGCAGCCTCGCGACCGGCGTCGATCCGGATCGCGGCGGCGCGGATGCGGCGTCGGCGGCCTCCACGCTGGAACGCCTGCGCTCGGCTCATCCGCTGGCGTCGGCGTTGCCGGTGATCAGGAAGCTGCTGGTCGAGGACGCCTCCGACGCAGGCGTCCTCGTCGCCGTGACCGCCGCCGACGGCACGCTGCTCTGGGTGGAGGGGGACCCCACCGCGCGGCGCAAAGCCGAGGCCATGAACTTCGTGCCCGGCGCGGACTGGAGTGAACGCGGGGCGGGCACCAACGCCCCCGGCACCGCACTCGCCCTCGACCGCGAACTGCAGATCCTCGGATCGGAGCACTTCTCGCGCATCGTCCAGCCCTGGAGTTGCACCGCCGTGCCCGTGCACGACCCGGCGACCGGTGCGCTGCTCGGTGCCATCGATCTGACGGGCGGCAGCCAGGTGGCGTCCCCGCAGACGCTGGCGTTGGTGCGGGCCACCGCGGTCGCCGTCGAGCACCACCTCGCGCTTCTTCGTCTGACCCGCCCCGAGCCGGTCGGCGTCACCAACGCGCGGCTCACGGTCCTCGGTGGCGAACGGCCCACGTGGGTGTCCACCGACGCCGACGGTGCGCCGCACGCACACACCCTGACGGGCAGGCACGCCGACATCCTCGTCCTGCTCACGCGGCACCCGGAGGGGCTCAGCGCCGACCACCTGGCCATGCTGCTCGACGACAACGACCTGGACGCGGTCACCATCCGAGCCGAGATGTCGAGGCTGCGCCGGGTGATCGGTGCCGAGTACGTCGCGTCCCGGCCGTACCGGCTGCTGGCGCCGGTCGACAGCGACGTCGCCGACGTGTTCGCCGCGCTGCAGCGCGGAGAGGTCGATGGTGCGCTGGCGCGGTATGCGGGAGTTCTGCTGCCGCAATCCGTTTCACCGGCTATCGCGCGACTGCGCACCGAGCTCAGTACCGCGCTGCGCGCCGCCGTCCTGTCCACCGGCAGCGTCGCGCTGTTGCGCCGCTGGTTGGCGCTGCCCGAGGGCCGTGACGACCGTGGCGGGTGGCAGCTCCTACACGACAGCGCCGCCTCGGACGGCGTCGCTCGCGCGCAGGCGCGCGGCCACCTGGCCGGCCTGGACGCCGAACTGTCCTGAACCTGAGCAACCCCGTATTCGCCCAGCTCACGACGCATCGAAACGCGAGTTGTGCAGCCGCCGCACGCCTTTCACGATAGATGCATGACTCTGCATGAATACGCCGGATTCGTCCCGGCCGACTACGCCGCGGCGATGGTCGAACCGACCCGCACGTGGTGGCAGTGGCGGGACACGCATGTGCACATCGCGCGTGCCGCCCGGCCACAGGCCCGTGCTCGCGTCATGGTGATTCACGGTGGTGGCGGATACAGCGAGGCGCTCTGGCCTGCGGCGGCGGTCGTCGCCAGCGACGGAGTTGAGGTGTTCGCCCCCGACCTGCCGCTGTACGGCCACACCGAGACCCCAGATCCGTCGGGCGTGCGCTACGGCGACTGGATCGACCTGCTGTGCGACCTGGTGCGTGCGGAGCGGGCAACCGATCCGCGGCCGCTGATCCTGTTCGGCGCCAGCATGGGCGGCATGTTGGCGTACGAGGTCGCTGCGCGTACGGCAGGTGAGGTGGCGGCGGTGCTGGCGACGTGCCTGCTCGATCTCGCCGACCCCACGGCGCGCGCGGCGGCGTCGAGGTACGCGTGGATGGGCGGGCCCGCTCCGGCGCTCTTGCGTGCCGTGGACCCGGTGCTCGGTCGTGTGCGCCTGCCCATCCGCTGGTTCGCCGACATGGCCGCGATGAGCTCGAACCCCGCGCTGTCGCGGCTGTGTGCATCCGACCCGCGCGGGGGAGGGACCCGCGTCCCGCTCGGCTTCCTGTGCAGCTGGATGAACTACCGCCACACGGACCCGGCCGCCTTCGACGCTGCGCCGGTCACGCTGGTGGCACCCGCCGCCGACCTCTGGACACCGCCGGAGGTGAGCATCCGCTTCCTGCAACGTATTTCGGCACCGACCAAACTCGTGATGCTGGAGAACTGCGGGCACTTCCCGATCGAGCAGCCCGGCATCGGGCGGCTGCGCGACGAAGTGCTCGCCACCGTCACCGAGGTGGCGCCAGCGCGGTGACGAGTTCGGTCAGCTGCGTGACGCTGAACCCGCGCTCCGTCATCACCCGGTGCACGTGCGCGTCGACGGCGGCGACGACGGTCTGGGCGGTCAATTCGACATCGTCGCCGCCGCGGTCGCAGCGCTTGAGGTGAAACGCGACCTCCTCGACGACGTGTTCCTCGAGATCGCGCAGCACCGCGAGATCGCGGGACGTGCTCGGCAGCAGCCGGTGCATGACGGCGTGCAACCGCGGATGCGCCCGGTGGTCGTCGACGATCACCTGCAGCAGCGCGCGGATGGTCTCGTCGAACGGCGGCGTGGCGATGCGCAACCGGTGGAACTCCGCGTTGAGTCGCCGGCTGGTGTCGGCGACGTGACGTTCGGCCACCGCCCGCAGCAGCGCGTTCTTATCGGGGAAGTACTGGTACAGCGTCCCGATGGACAATCCGGCGCGCTCGGCGATCCGGTTGGTGGTCGTCGCGATCCCCTCGCGGGAGAACATCTGCGTGGCCGCTTCGAGCAGCACGTCGACCGTTTCGCGCGATCGTGCCTGCCTGGGCTTCTTCCTCGGACCGTCGATACCGACGAGTATGGGCGGCCGTGCAACCGTGATGCAACGGTGCGAAACCTACCTTGAGTGACGACCGCCACACTGTGGCGCCGGACGGCACTGAAAGCTAGGAGACCGCTTCATGACCACATACGCACGGCCCGGCACCGAGGGTGCCCTGATGTCGTTCGAATCCCGCTACGCCAACTTCATCGGCGGCGAATGGGTCGCCCCGGTAGGCGGGGAGTACTTCGAGAACCCGACGCCGATCACCGGTCAGGTGTTCTGCGAGATCCCGCGCTCCACCGAGGCCGACATCGAGAAGGCCCTCGACGCCGCCCACGCCGCCGCGCCGGCATGGGGCAAGACGTCGCCCGGCGAGCGCGCCCTCGTCCTGAACAGGATCGCCGACCGCATCGAGGAGAACCTCGAATCCATCGCCGTCGCCGAATCGTGGGACAACGGCAAGCCGGTGCGCGAAACGCTCAACGCCGACATCCCGCTGGCGGTCGATCACTTCCGCTATTTCGCGGGGGCGCTGCGTGCGCAGGAGGGGTCGCTGTCGCAGATCGACGAGGACACCGTCGCCTACCACTTCCACGAGCCGCTCGGCGTCGTCGGGCAGATCATCCCGTGGAACTTCCCCATTCTGATGGCCGTCTGGAAGCTGGCCCCGGCACTGGCCGCAGGCAACGCGGTGGTGCTCAAGCCCGCCGAGCAGACACCGGCGTCGATCCTCTATCTGTTCTCGATCATCGGCGATCTGCTGCCCGCCGGCGTCGTCAACATCGTCAACGGGTTCGGGGTGGAAGCCGGCAAGCCGCTCGCGTCGAGCAACCGCATCGCGAAGATCGCGTTCACCGGTGAGACCACCACGGGCCGGCTGATCATGCAGTACGCCTCGCAGAACCTGATCCCGGTGACGCTGGAGTTGGGCGGCAAGAGTCCCAACATCTTCTTCTCCGACGTGCTCGCCGCCAACGACGACTACCAGGACAAGGCGCTCGAGGGCTTCACGATGTTCGCCCTCAACCAGGGCGAGGTCTGCACCTGCCCGTCACGCTCGCTGATCCAGGCCGACATCTACGACGAGTTCCTGGCGATGGCCGCGGTGCGTACCAAGGCCGTGCGCCAGGGCGACCCGCTGGACACCGAGACGATGATCGGCGCGCAGGCGTCCAACGACCAGCTCGAGAAGATCCTCTCGTACATCGAGATCGGGAAATCCGAAGGCGCGCAGGTGGTTACCGGTGGCGAGCGGTGTCAACTCGGCGGCGACCTCAACGGCGGCTACTACGTGACGCCGACGATCTTCACCGGCGACAACTCGATGCGCGTGTTCCAAGAGGAGATCTTCGGTCCAGTCGTCGCCGTCACGTCGTTCAACGACTACGACGACGCGATCTCGATCGCCAACGACACGCTCTACGGGTTGGGTGCGGGGGTGTGGAGCCGCGACGGCAACACCGCCTACCGGGCCGGGCGTGACATCAAGGCCGGCCGGGTGTGGACCAACTGCTACCACGCGTACCCCGCGCACGCGGCGTTCGGCGGTTACAAGCAGTCGGGCATCGGCCGCGAGAACCACAAGATGATGCTGGACCACTACCAGCAGACGAAGAACCTGCTGGTGAGCTACTCGAACAAGGCGCAGGGCTTCTTCTGATCTCTCCGCCGAACGACGGTTACCGCCACGCTCCCCTCGATTTCGCGTGGCGGTAATCGTCATTCGGCGACCGGTCGGGATTCGACGCCGGTGGGCGTTTTGACCTGCGGTGACGGCCGCGGGTAAGCTCCCACGTTGGCATGCGGCATCGCGGGGCCATCGGGTCTACACCGGTCGCCGAGATTCACCCCGCCGCACACCGCCTGACCGGCCCCCGGCTCGCGCTGGGATCACACCCGAGAAAGAGAAGGTAAGCGCTTTGCCTACGTACACGCCGAAGGCAGGCGACACCACGCGCACGTGGTACGTCGTCGACGCCCAGGACGTGGTGCTCGGCCGGCTCGCCGTCGAAGTAGCCAAGCTGCTCCGCGGTAAGCACAAGCCGACGTTCACGCCGAATGTCGATGGCGGCGATTTCGTCGTCGTCATCAACGCCGAGAAGGTCGCCATCGGTGGCGACAAGCTCACCAAGAAGTTCGCCTACCGCCACTCGGGTTATCCCGGCGGCCTGCGCAGGCGCACCATCGGTGAGCTGTTGGAGAAGCACCCGACCCGCGTCGTCGAGAACGCGATCGTCGGCATGCTCCCGCACAACAAGCTGAGCCGACAGGTGCAGAAGAAGCTCAAGGTCTACGCCGGACCGGAGCACCCGCACGCCGCGCAGCAGCCCGTCCCGTTCGAGATCAAGCAGGTGGCCCAGTGACCGAGCCCAACGAAACCGTCGACGAGGTCGTCGAGGAAGCCCCCGCGGGCGACTACTCGACCGAGACCCCCGAGACCGAGGCCGCCGAGGAGACCGCTCCTCGCGCGCCGATCGTCATCGACCGGCCCATTCAGACCGTCGGCCGCCGCAAGGAGGCCGTGGTGCGGGTGCGCCTGATGCCCGGCACCGGCAAGTTCGAGCTGGACGGCCGTTCGCTGGAGGAGTACTTCCCGAACAAGGTGCACCAGCAGCTGATCAAGGCTCCGCTGGTGCTCGTCGACCGTGTCGACTCCGTCGACATCTTCGCCCACCTCGATGGCGGCGGCCCGTCCGGTCAGGCCGGCGCGCTGCGTCTGGCCATCGCCCGCGCGCTGATCATCGTGCAGCCCGAGGACCGCCCGCCGCTGAAGAAGGCCGGCTACCTCACGCGTGACCCGCGTGCCATCGAGCGCAAGAAGTACGGCCTCAAGAAGGCCCGCAAGGCGCCTCAGTACAGCAAGCGCTGATCGATCGACATCGGAACCGCCGGGTGTGCCCACCGCACACCCGGCGGTTTCGTCGTTTCGGGGGGTCGAGGTTTAGCCGCGATCCCATCGGGAATACGTACCCCTTGGAGGCGCGTGCGTCGTCGTATTACGCGACGCCCCGGTCGGGACGAACCCGCTACCGGAAGCTCACAAGCACAGCTGGTCACGAGACTGGTCTGCGCGCTTCCACAATGAGAGGAAGTGGTTCGATGAACAACGTCATCAAGACTCACGTCAAGTTCGCCGCAGGCATTGCGCTCGGCGGTGCCCTGTTCGCCGCGAGTGCGGGCGTGGCTGGTGCGGAGCCGATGGTGCAGGACGAGAACCTCAGCCTGTCGATCGGCGAGGTCACGGTCCTGGAGAGCGCCGACCTGGAGAAGGCCACCGAGGTCGCGGGTGCGGTGTGCAACATCGACGCGACCCAGGCCAACACCATCGCCGAGAAGGCCAGCACGGAGACGACCGCGCAGACGGTGTGCGACCTGCCGGCTGGCGCGGTCACGTTCTCGCAGGCCAGCAGCGTGATGGAGAACCTGCCCGGATCGGCCCCGGCCGGTGAGTGGCAGCCCGATGACCAGATGACGCCGGCCAACCCCGGCGGCCCGATGGTTCCCGGCAGCCCGACCGACACGGTCGATCAGATTCCCAGCTGATAGCTGACCTCCTCACCGCCCGCGTCCTTCCGAGGACGCGGGCGGTGAGCCCGTTCGGCACCGGTTGGCTCTCGACCCCTTGGTTGTGAAAGGTTGTTCCGCATGGCTCGACTGTTCGGCACCGATGGCGTGCGAGGAGTCGCCAACCAGGACCTCACCGCCGAACTGGCGCTGGCCCTCGCGTCGGCGGCCGCGCGACTGGGGACATCCCACCGCACCCACCGGGTCGCGGTGGTCGGCCGCGATCCCCGCGCCAGCGGGGAGATGCTCGAAGCCGCCGTGATCGCGGGGCTCACCAGCGAAGGCGTCGACGCGCTGCGGGTCGGCGTACTCCCGACGCCCGCGGTCGCGTACCTCACCGCGTCCTACGACGCCGAGTTCGGCGTGATGATCTCGGCGTCGCACAACCCGATGCCGGACAACGGCATCAAGATCTTCGGCCCCGGCGGTCACAAGCTGGACGACGCCACCGAGGACCGCATCGAGGATCTGGTGAACACCGGCCCGACCACGCGGCCGGTGGGGGCGGGCATCGGACGGGTGCGCGACGCCGCCGACGCGCTGGACCGCTACCTGGGCCACGTCCGCACCGCGGTGACCGCGCCCGCGCGCGGCCTCACCGTCGTCGTGGATTGCGCGCACGGCGCAGCGTCGATCGCGGCTCCACTCGCCTACCGTGCCGCCGGCGCCAACGTCATCGCGATCAACGCCGAACCCAACGGCCTCAACATCAACGACCGATGCGGATCCACTCACCTGGACGTGCTGCAGCAGGCGGTCCGTGCGCACGGCGCAGATCTGGGGCTCGCTCTCGACGGTGACGCCGACCGCTGCCTCGCCGTCGACGCCGACGGCGAGATCATCGACGGCGACGCCATCATGGTGGTGCTCGCTCTCGCCATGCGCGAGGCCGGGGAGCTGGCGTCGGACACCCTGGTAACGACGGTGATGAGCAACATGGGCCTGCACCTGGCGATGCGCGGCGCGGGCATCGAGGTGCACACCACCAGCGTCGGTGACCGGTACGTGCTCGAGGAGCTGCGGGCCGGCGAGTTCTCGCTCGGCGGTGAGCAATCCGGCCACATCGTCATACCGAGCTTCGGCACGACCGGTGACGGCATCGTCACCGGCTTGCGGCTGATGTCGCGGATGGCGCAGACCGGGGCGACGCTCGCGGAGCTCGCCCGACCGATGCAGACGCTGCCGCAGGTGCTCATCAACGTGGCGGTCAACGACAAGGCGACGGTGGCGCAGGCTCCGTCGGTGCGCTCCGCGGTCGCCGAGGCCGAGCAGACTCTCGGTGACTCCGGCCGAATCCTGTTGCGGCCGTCCGGAACCGAACAGGTCGTGCGCGTCATGGTGGAAGCGACTGATGAGGACACCGCGCGCATCGTGGCGTCCAAGGTCGCTGAATCGGTCAGCGAACAGGACTGAATTCGAGGGAACCGAACGTCGTCGGCGTGCGTCCTATCTTGCATGGGTGCACACATCGACGTCGCGGTGCTGTTGAATGCCGCGGGACGGTTCGACGCTGCGGCCGACGCGCTGAACCGCGTCGCGCACATGCGGGTGACGTTCGGGGCGGCGACGGCCGGCCGCGCGCATGTCGCGCACGGGGAGGCGGTGCACGGTGACGTCGTCCGGTTGTGCGACGACATCCGGGCGTGGTCGCGGTCCAACGTCGGAATAGCCTCTGCGCTAAGAGCTTCCGCGGATCGCTACGTCGGGGCCGATGCGCGTGCCACGGCTCGGCTGGGTTGAGATGGCTGCCCGATTCGACGCGGCTGCCCGGCTGGCCGAGGGGCGGCCGGTGGTCGGTGACCTGATCGAGTACGTCGCGGCCTGCCGTCAACTGGGCTATCGGCATTCCGACCTGACGGCTCACGCCGCGCAGGTCACCGAGTGGTACAGCGGGCAGGACGGTCTGGATCTCGCTGCGCTGGAAGCCGACGCGGCCGCACTCCGAGCCGTGGCAGCGGGGACCGACGACGTGGCGCGACAGCAGACCGCCGCGGTGGCGGCGCTGCGGGACGGCTGGGCCGGTTCCGGCGGGGGTGCGGCGATCGACTTCCTGAACCGGCATCAGCGCGCCGCGGAGTCGGTGTTCGCCGACGCGCGCACTGCCGCCGAGGCGCTGACCGCTCTGCGCGACGACCTGTGGCGTGCCGTCGACGCACAGGTGGCGGCGACGCTGGATGCGGGTGCGGCGGCGCAGCGCGAGACCTGGCTCGCGGCATCCCGCACGTTGACCACCGGCGCCGGTGATCGCGCCACGGCTAGCGAGCTCATCGACCGCGAGGTGACACCGTTCGTGGACACCGTGATCGGGGGCCGCTGGGTCGCGGCGATGCGAGCGGCGTCCGAGTCGGTGGCCGGGGCTTACCAGGCGGCGGTGACGCGATTGGGTGGTGCCGGCCCAACGGTCTTCGAGGTGCCGTTCGACCTCGGGCCGCATGCGACTGACGCCGCGACTCCGCAGGCCGTTGCGCCGCAGGCCGTTGTACCTGCCGTGAGCGCGCCGGTCACCCCGGCGGCGTTCAGTCCCCAGGAGGCGGCCGCGCCGCCTACGGCCTCACCCGCCGCGTCGGCGCCGCTGTCCGCCCCGGTGGAACCGGGACTCGGTGCGCCTGCGGCGTCGACTCCGGCCATGCCGTCGCTGCCGTCGTTCGGAGAGTCGGGTGGAATGGGTTCCGGGCCTTCGGGATTCGGCACCGGGCTCGCCGATCTGCTCGGCGGACTCGGCGGGTTGTCCGACGGCGGCGAGTTCGAACCGGAGCAGGTTGACGCCGATCCTGCGGAGGTCGACGACGAAGATCTCGACGACGACGAGGAGCCCGTCGACGACGACGATCCCGACGACGATCCCGAGGATGAGGACGAGGTCGAGGACGGCGCGGTCGGGGAGCCCGACGTCGCCGAGGAGGTTGCACCCGAACCCGAACCCGAACCCGAACCCGAACCCGCGCCGACTCCGCCGCCCGTCGAACCGCTCGCCGCGCCGCCGCCACCGCCCGTCGAGGCGCCGCCGGAGCGAACCCCGTGTGAGATCGCCGCCGACGAGCTACCTCAGGTCGGGCAGTAGCGGTGTGCAGCGCACCCCGGCCCTACAGTTCGAACTCCGCGGGATCGATCCCGACTGCGTGGCACGCACTGCGCACGGCGGCCATCTCGTGCTCGTCGAAGTTGCCGTCGGCACCGCCGATGATGATGCCGATCTGAATGACCGCGCGCGCCTGGTCGGGCTTCGACCTGAGCTTGCCGATGGTCGCGGTCGCCTCCACCTTGCCGAACTCGAAATCACTCGAGAGCTTGCTGCAGTACCACTCGAACTTCTCCTGAAGCTCGTGGGGCGGGAAGTGGCTCAACGACTGATTCGTCGCGATCAACCCCGCCGTCTTCTGCCGCTCAGCCGGGTCGATGCTGCCGTCCGCAGCGGCGATGAGGGCGCACATGGCCATCGAACCGTTGGCGAATTCCTTGTTCTTGAACTGGCCCGTCTTCGTGGCGAGCTGTGTGTTGAGTTCTTGCGCCTTGGTCTTGAGTTGATCCCAGAATGCCATGCTCCGCCAACGGGCGGCAGCCACGGAAGGTTCCGAGCGCTGACAGCGGTTTGCGTGTCGAAACCCGTTGCCAGCGCGAGTTTCAACACGCAAGCCGCAACCGGTCAGCCGCGGTCGGCGGCCCGCGATGCGCGGCGGCGCTGGCCGCTGCGGTTGCCCGCGTGCGGACTCGGAGTGCTCGCACCGCTGCGGCCCGATCCGCCAGTGCCGGTGGCCCCGTGTCCGGATCCGCCGCGCGGTGCAGCGCTGCGACCCGCTCCACCGCGTGCGCCGCGACGGCGACCGCCGCCACCCTGGCCCTGGCGCTCGCCGCTCTGACGCTCCCCGCGCTGGCGCGGCGGACGCTGCGGCTCCGGTGCCTCGATCTCGATGGGGCCGCTGAACGTCCGCTCGCCGGGGGCGATCTCCAGCAGGACGGGATGCGTCGTGCCACGGAACTTCGTGATGGTCGGCTTGATGCCGGCCTTGCGGGTGAGGTCGCGAACGTCCGAGACCTGGCTGTCGATCATCAGCGTCACGACGGTGCCGTCGGCGCCGGCGCGCGCAGTGCGTCCCGAACGGTGCAGGTACGCCTTGTGTTCCACGGGCGGGTCGGCGTGCACGACCAGGTTGACGTCGTCGACGTGGATACCTCGAGCCGCGATGTCCGTCGCGACCATCACCGTCGCGCTGCCGTCGCTGAACGCCGCCAGGTTGCGGGTGCGGGCGTTCTGCGACAGGTTGCCGTGCAATTCGACGGCGGGCACACCACGGGAATTCAGCTTGCGGGTAAGGCCTTTCGCGCCGTGCTTGGTGCGGGCGAAGACGATCGTCCGGCCCGGCGACGCGGCGAGGTCGGTCAGGACGTCGACCCTGGCGGCGTTGTCGACGTGCAGCACGTGGTGCACCATCGCCGACACCGGCGACTGCGCGGAGTCGACGCTGTGCGTGACCGGGTCGTGCAGGTACCGCTTCACCAGCACGTCGACGCCGTTGTCCAGCGTCGCCGAGAACAGCATCCGCTGGCCCTTCTTGGGCGTCCGGTCGAGCAGACGCTTGACGCCGGGAAGGAAGCCGAGGTCCGCCATGTGGTCGGCCTCGTCGAGGATGGTGATCTCGATGGCGGACAGGTCCGCGTGGCGTGAGCTCACGTGATCCTCGAGTCTGCCGGGGCAGGCGATGACGATGTCGACGCCCCTGCGCAGCTTGTCGATCTGCGGCTGTGCGCCGACCCCGCCGAAGATGACGACCGAGCGAAGATCGGTCGCTGCCGCCAACGGCGCCAATGCGGCGTCGATCTGGGCGACGAGTTCACGGGTGGGGGCCAGGATCAGCGCGCGCGGACGGCCGGGCAGACGAGGGCTGTTGCTCTGGGCGAGTCGTGACACCAGCGGAAGCAGGAACGCGTAGGTCTTGCCGGATCCCGTGCGACCGCGGCCGAGAACGTCGCGTCCGGCCAGCGAATCGGGAAGAGTCGCAGCCTGAATGGGGAAGGGTTGCTCGATGCCGTTGGCGGCGAGCGTCGAGACGACGGCCGTTGGCAGGCCGAGTTCAGCGAAAGTAGGCATGAAAAGCTAATACTCCGAAAAGTCGAGTGGTCGTCCTGCCCGGCGCGGAAGTGGTCCGCGGCGCTCGGTAGAAACGAGTAGAAGCGGCAAGAGGCAGAACAGAAAATGCCGCAAGGCAGAGTCTAGCCGCTCACCGGGGTGCATCCCCAATCAGGAGACGTACGTCACGGTGCACGTGGGGTTACCCGGTGAGCTTGACCAGTTCCTCGGTGAACTTCACCTGCTCGGCGGACTCGGCGGCCATCGGGTGCACCAGCAGCGTCGTGACGCCCGCCTCGGCGTACGCGGCGAGGCGCTCCTTGACGAATCCCTTTGGTCCGATGAGGGATACGTTGCGCACCAGTTCGTCCGGCACCGCCGCGATGGCCTCGGCCTTCTTGCCCGCGAGGTAGAGATCCTGGATCTCGTTGGCGACGTCGCCGAAACCGTATCGGGTCGCGAGGTTGTGGTAGAAGTTCTTGCCGCGCGCGCCCATGCCGCCGATGTACAGCGCCAGTTGCGGTTTCGCCCACGCCAGGCGGTCCTCCACGTCGTCGCCGATCGCGAGGCTCGCCGACACCATGACGTCCAGTGGTCCGAGTTCGGGATCGCGCTTGGCGGATCCGGCGCGCAGCGCGTCGCCCCACACCGCATCGGCCTTCTCCGGGTAGAAGAACACCGGCTGCCATCCCTCGGCGATCTCCGCGGTGAGTTCCACGTTCTTGGGGCCCAGTGCGGCGATGGTGATCGGAATACGTTCGCGAACAGGGTGATTGATGAGGTGCAACGACTTGCCCAGCCCGGTGCCGCGTTCGGCGGGCAACGGCACCTGGTAGTACTTCCCGTCGTAGTTCACGTTCTCGCGGCGCCACACCTGCCTGCAGATGTCGACGACCTCGCGGGTGCGGCCCAGCGGTGCGTCGAACGGGATGCCGTGGAACCCCTCAACCACCTGCGGTCCCGATGTTCCGATGCCGAGCCGGAAGCGCCCGTCGGAGACGTAGTCCAGTCCGGCCGCGGTCATCGCCAGCAGGGTCGGGGTGCGCGAGTAGATCGGCACGACTCCGGAGCCCAGTTCGATCGTCGAGGTCTTGGCCGCCAGGTACCCCAGCTGACTGATCGCGTCGTAGGAGTAGGCCTCGGCGACGAGCGCGATGTCGACACCGACCTTCTCCAGTTCGACGACCTGATCGGCGGCTTCGCGGAAACCGCCGGCGTAACTGAGGAAGATCCCGGTGCGCATGGATGGATTAAACCAGACGCTCCCAACCAACTGGTTGGGAGCGCGCCCGCGGTTATGGCTTGAGCAGCGCGACGACCTTGTTCTCCAGGGCCGTCGGATCCTCGGAGAAGGGGTCGAGGACCTCGGACTTCGGCAGGACGGCCTCGGGGTCGGCGAACTCGCGATACGCCTTGTCGCCGGCGAGAACACTCAGCAGATAGCCGGTGAGCAGGGCGCGCACGATCTTCTGCGTGCCGCGGTCGGCGCCGGGCAGTCCGACGGCCTTCGCGAGCCTGCGCCCTTCGATCAGGCCGCCGGCCTTCACGTCCTTGGCGGCTCGCAGGGTCGCGCCGCGCCACACCCTGGCCAGTTCGGTGGCGTTCGATCGCAGTGACATCGGATCGCCGGGGTCGGCGAGGATCAGGCCGGGGGCGCGCAGCCCCGCGGCGGGCTCGAGCGCCGAGGGTGACGTGACGCTCGGGAACAGCGCGACGGCGGTCTTGACGCGGTCGGGAGCGCCCGCGGCGGCGAAAACGGCGGTGGAACCGCCGAAACCGTGACCAACGACACCCAGCTTGGTCGGATGGACGCTGATCTTGCCGGTGCCGAGCCGCACTCCGGCGATGATGTCGAGCGTCGTGCCCAGGTCGAAGGCCAGGTTGAGCGCCGACGGGGCCACGCCCGTCTCGGTGTTCGGCGCCGCGGCGACGATGCCCCACGAGGCCAGGTGCTCCAGGGTTCCGGAGTACCGGTCGGCGGCGGTCAGCCATTCGTGGCCGAACGCGATCCCCGGCAGGTTGAGCCCGGCTTCGGGGGTGTAGACGATGCCCGGCAGACCGGCGAATGCCAGGTCACCGCGGAGAACGCGGTGAGGCCCGCGGCGCGTCAGGGCAGCGAAGAGCTTCTTCGTCTTGGCCACCCGATGACCGTAGCTCACCTGGGTTCACGGCGATGCCTGCACTACCCTGTGAGGCTATGTGCGGAATCGTCGGGTACGTCGGGCAGCGTCCTGCTCGCGACATCGTCGTCGACGCCCTTCGCCGGATGGAGTATCGCGGGTACGACTCATCCGGTGTCGCGCTGCTCGACGGTGTCGGCGGGCTCACGGTGACCCGACGCGCGGGGCGGCTGGGCAACTTGGAGGACGCGCTCGCCGAGACGGATGCCGGCGTGCTGGCGGGCAGCACCGGTGTCGGCCACACCCGCTGGGCCACCCACGGCAGGCCGACCGACCGCAACGCCCATCCGCACCGCGACGGCTCGGGCAAGTTCGCCGTCGTCCACAACGGGATCATCGAGAACTTCGCGCCGCTGCGCGCCGAACTGGAAGCCGATGGCGTCGAGTTCGCCAGCGACACCGATACCGAGGTTGCGGTGCACCTGGTGTCCCGTGAGTACCGGTTAGGGGAGCACGCGGGCGATTTCGTCGCCTCGGTGCTGGCCGTGCTGAGGCGTCTGGAGGGGCACTTCACGCTGGTGTTCGCGAACGCCGACGAGCCCGACAAGATCGTCGCGGCGCGCCGGTCCACGCCGCTGGTGGTCGGTGTCGGCGACGGTGAGATGTTCATCGGGTCCGACGTGGCCGCGTTCATCGAGCACACCCGTGAGGCCGTGGAACTCGGTCAGGACCAGGCCGTTGTGATCTCCGCGAACTCCTACGAGATCTACGACTTCGACGGAACCGACGTCACCACCGCCGCTCGCGCGTTTCACATCGACTGGGATCTGTCGGCCGCGGAGAAGGGCGGCTACGAGTACTTCATGCTCAAGGAGATCGCCGAGCAGCCGACGGCGATCGCCGACACGCTCCTCGGGCATTTCGTCGACGGTCGCATCGTCCTGGACGAGCAGCGCCTCAGCGATCAGGAACTGCGCGAGATCGACAAGGTCTTCATCGTCGCGTGCGGTACCGCCTATCACTCCGGCCTGCTCGCCAAGTACGCCATCGAGCACTGGACGCGGCTGCCCGTGGAGGTGGAGCTCGCGAGCGAGTTCCGGTACCGGGACCCGGTGCTGGACCGCAGCACGCTCGTCATCGCCATCTCGCAGTCCGGCGAGACCGCCGACACCCTCGAGGCCGTCCGGCACGCCAAGGAGCAGAAGGCCAAGGTCCTGGCTATCTGCAATACCAACGGCAGTCAGATCCCGCGCGAATGCGACGCCGTGCTCTACACCAGAGCCGGACCGGAGATCGGCGTCGCGTCCACGAAGACGTTCCTCGCTCAGCTCGCGGCCAACTACCTGGTGGGCCTCGCGCTCGCGCAGGCGCGCGGCACCAAGTACCCCGACGAAGTCGAGCGCGAGTACCTGGAACTTGTCGGCATGTCCGACCAGGTCGCCCGCGTGTTGACGTGCATGGAGCCGGTCACAGAGCTGGCCCAGCGGTTCGCATCGTCGCCGACGGTGCTGTTCCTGGGACGCCACGTCGGTTACCCGGTGGCACTCGAGGGCGCGCTGAAGCTCAAGGAACTGGCGTACATGCACGCCGAGGGTTTCGCCGCCGGCGAGCTCAAGCACGGGCCCATCGCGCTGATCGAGGACGACCTGCCGGTCATCGTCGTCATGCCGTCGCCGAAGAACGCGGCGGTCCTGCACAGCAAGCTGCTGTCCAACATCCGCGAGATCCAGGCGCGCGGCGCGGTCACCATCGTGATTGCGGAGGAGGGCGACGACACCGTGCGTCCCTACGCCGATCACCTGATCGAGATCCCCGCCGTGTCAACGCTTTTCCAGCCGCTGCTGTCGACCATCCCGATGCAGTTCTTCGCCGCGGGTGTGGCCCGTGCCCGCGGGTACGACGTCGACAAGCCGCGCAACCTGGCCAAGTCGGTCACCGTCGAGTAGTGGCGCGCGTCGGGCGGTTCCGCAACGATGCCGCCCGTGCGCGCTACCTCGAGATCTACCGTAGCTGCCTGTCCGCCCTGCCCGCCTATGACGAGTCCTTCGACTCACCAACATCTTTCGGCACGGTACGTGGGTATCGCTTCGGAGGCCCGGCGGGCAAGCCGGTCGTGCTGCTGCCCGGGCGCAACGCGCCGACGCCACTGTGGGCGGCCAACCTGCCGGGGCTGCTGGAACATCGCACGGTGTACTGCCTCGACCTGCTGGGTGAGCCGGGGCTCTCGGTGCAGACGGTGCCGATCACCGGTGCCGACGATCAGGCGCACTGGCTCGACGACGTGCTTGTTGCGCTTCGTCTCGATTCGGTGCATCTCACGGGCCTGTCGTTCGGCGGCTGGTCCGTGACCAACTACGCGCTTCGCATGCCCCAGCGGGTGGCGTCGCTGACCCTGATCGATCCGGCCCTGACGTTCGCGCGTATCCCGCTTCGCACGATCGCGGCGACGATCCCGTTGACGGTGCGGGGCGCGCCGGAGCCGTTGCGCAGGCGGGTGCTGTCGTGGCTCGCCGGTGGAGCCGACGTCGACGACTCCGAACCCGTCGCACGGTTGATCGCGGCCGGATCGACGGATTTCGAACTGCACCAGCCGCTGCCCACGCTGTTCACCGATGACGACTTGCGAGGCCTGGACCTCCCGGTGCTCGCGCTGATCGCCGGCCGCAGTGCCGTTCACGACGCCGAGAGGGCCGCCGACCGGGCCCGAAACCTGTTGCGGCACGGCCGGGTCGAGCTGTGGCCGGACGCGTCGCATGCGATCAACGGCGAGTTCCCCGACCGGATCGCCGAGACGGCGGGCCGATACTGGAATGACGTCGACGCGGCGCCGCCGGTGTGAGACGATCCGCTCGTGCCCACCCTGGTGTCGGTCAACGTCGGTCTTCCCCGCGATGTCCCATGGGACGGCCGCGTCGTCCACACCGGGGCGTGGAAGGAGCCGGTCACGGGTCCTCGCACTGTGCGTCGTCTCAACATCGACGGTGACGGTCAGGGCGACCTCGGCGGCCACGGCGGGGAGAACCGAGCGGTGCTGGTGTACCAGCTGGCGTCGTACCGGTACTGGGCCACCGAACTCGGCCGAGAAGATCTGTCGCCCGGCAACTTCGGGGAGAACCTCACAGTGGAGGGGCTGCCCGATGACGAGGTGTGCATCGGGGATCGCTACCGGATCGGCGACGCCGTCTTGGAGGTGACTCAGCCGCGCGTGACCTGCTATCGCGCGGGCATGAGGCTGGGGGAGCCGCGGATGGCCGCGCTGCTGGTGGCGCACGGCAGGCCGGGCTTCTACTGCCGCGTGATCACCGAGGGGGAGATCGAAGCGGGTCAGGACATCGTCAAGGTCGCCGACGGTCCCGAACACGTCACCGTCGCCGAGGCCGACGCCCTGCTCTACCTGCCGGGGCATTCCCGCGAGGCCCTTGAGCGGGCCCTGCGCGTTCCGGCTCTGAGCGCGGGGTGGCAGGGGTCGTTCCGGAGCATGCTCGAGGAGTCGACCAGCCCGCCGCCGGCGTGGCAGGGGTTCCGGCCGCTCACCGTGTCCGGGATCCGTGCGGAGAGCAGCGTCATCCGTTCGGTGACGCTGACCTCGCCCGACGGCGCGCCGCTGCCGAACCGGCGTCCGGGACAGTCGATCGCGCTACGCCTGGGACCGGGGATCGTCAGGAACTACTCGCTGTCCAACGATCCCGGCGCGCCCGACTACCGGATCAGCGTGAAGCTCGAGGAGCACGGTGCCGGAAGCGGCTTCATCCATCGCGATCTGAAGGTCGGGAACACGGTGGACGTCGCCGCGCCGCGCGGGGCCTTCGTGCTGCGCGACGGAGCGGGCCCGGTGCTGCTGATCTCCGCGGGCGTCGGCATCACTCCGGTGCTGTCGATGCTGCACGCCTTGGCCGTCTCACGGCGTGACGTGTGGTGGCTGCACGGCGCCCGCAACGGTGCGCAACGGGCGTTCGCCGAGGAGGTCGCCACGCTCCTGAACAGGTTGTCCGACAGCCATTCCCGCGTGCTGTACAGCAGCCCCGACGCCGGCGACGCAGACTACGACGGCGTCGGCCGGATCTCCGTCGCTACGCTGAGCGACCTCGGGGTGCCGTCGACCGCGGACGCCTACCTGTGTGGACCCGCGGCGTTCATGGCCGACCTGAAATCAGGCTTGGCCGACTTCGGTCTGGCCCCCGATCGGATCCACTCCGAAACCTTCGGCGCGACGGCCGGATTCACGCCGGGGATCGACTCCGTCCAGGTTGCGCCGCACGTGCCAGCCGGTACTCCGGGCAGCGGTCCCGAGGTGCAGTTCGCCCGTAGCGCCGTCGCCGCACCGTTCGGGCCGCCCTCGGCCACGCTGCTCGAGTTCGCCGAAGCCTGCGACGTCCCGGTGCGGTGGTCCTGTCGCACCGGTGTCTGCCACAACTGCGAGACCGCCCTGGTGGCGGGCGTCGTGCGTTACGACCCCGAGCCGCTGGAGCCGCCCGCCGACGGCAACATCCTGATCTGCTGCGCGCAGCCGAGCGAGGACGTCGTCGTTGATCTTTAATGGTCGACTGTGACCACTGACGCGCGGACCGCCATCGTGACCGGAGCGTCAGGCGGCATCGGCGAGGCCATCACCGCGATGCTGCTGGAGGAGGGCTTCGCGGTCACCATGCTCGGCCGTGACGCCGACAAGCTGACGGCGATCGCGGGCGAGTTCGAAACGGGCCGACTGGCCTGCGCGGCGGGCTCGATCACCGACGACGGGTACCTCGACGAGGTGGTAGCCCGGCACACCGAACGGTTCGGTGCGCTCGACCTGCTCGTCAACAACGCGGGTGTCTCCGGGCACCGTCGGATCGGCGAACTCGACGCCGCGCTCGTCGACGAGCAGCTCGCCGTCAACCTGCGGGCCGTCATCATGCTCACCAACAAGTGCCTGCCACTGCTGAGATCTGCAGTGGCGAAACGGGGTTCGGCGCAGATCGTGAACACGGCGTCGAACGCGGGCAAGCGCGGCGAGGCGACGCTGGCGTCGTACTCGGCGACCAAGGCCGGGGTTGTCGGCTTCACCGAGGCGCTGCACGACGAACTCGCGAGCGAGGGCATCAAGGCCACCGCGATCTGCCCCGGTCTCGTCGACACGCCCATGGCCGACGAGTACCGCAGCGGCGGCGCCGTTGAGATGATCTCACCGCGCGATGTGGCCGAAACCGTGCGGCTCACCACCCGCCTGTCGCGGGGCTGCATCGTTCCCGAGATCATCCTGCTGCGGCCGACCGAGTGGATCGCGCCGTCGGAGGTGCGTTAACCGAGGTGCCGCCGCAGGAACGGACGCATCAGCGCGACGACGGCGTCCAGCCGGCTCTCGAGCAGGAAGTGACTGCCCTCCAGGAGGTGGATCTCGGCGTCGGGAAGGTCGCGTTCGAACGCGAGAGCACCTGCGGGACCGAAGATCTGGTCGCGTCGACCCCACACCGCCAGGAGTGGGACCTGCGACGTCCGGAAGTACTCGTGCACGGTCGGGTACAGCTCGACGTTGGCGAGGTAGTCGGCGAACAACTCCAGTTGAGCCTCGACGCGTGCGGGGGTGCTGGCGACGGCGGCGTGGGCGTTGATCCAGTTGTCCGGGTCGATGACCGACGGATCGACGACGCCCTGGGTGAACTGCCATTCGAGGCCGGCGGGCGAGATGATCTCGCGAAGCGCCGCGGCGTTCGCCTCGGTGCGGTCCCGGCCGTAGGCGAACAGCGGCTCCATGGCATCGCCCACGAAGCCCTCGACGTAGGCGTTGCCGTTCTGGGTGGTCACGGCCGCGATCCGGTCGGGATGGCGCAGCGCCAGCCGCCAGGCGACCGGGGCGCCGTAGTCCTGCACGTACACGGCGTAGCGGGTGACGCCGAGGTGGTCGAGCAGCCCGTCCACGTGATCGGCGACGTTGTCGAAGGTGTAGGCGAAGTCGCTCGGGTCCGGCACGTCGGAGTGGCCGAAGCCGGGGTAGTCGGGGGCGATGACCCGGTAGCGGTCGGCCAACGCGGGAATCGGATTGCGGTACATGTGCGAACTGGCCGGGGTGCCGTGCAGCAGCACCACGGCGGGTGTGTCCGAATCGCCGGCCTCCCGGTAGAAGATGCGGGTCCCGTTGATCTCCGCGTACCGGTGGTGCGTCACCATTGCTAACTCCCATGATTCGTTTTGGTGGTTAGCTCATTCAACGCGCCGGCTTCTAACCTGTCAAGTCGGTTATGATGGTTAGTATGTCCGACCTGCTTCTGGAACTGCTGAACACCACACCGGTGGTCGAGGGTGTGCAGACCGAGCTGCTCGACGGCCGCTGGATGCGCGACCACGCGGCGGGAAACCAGACGGTCGCCGACGCCCGCCGCCTACGGGACGACCTTCAGCGGGTGGTGCGCGGTGAGGTCGCGCCCACCGTGCTCGCGAGCTATCTGCGGGGCGCCACGCGCACGCCGGCGGTGGCCGACGACGGGATCACATGGACGTTGAACGCCGACTGGCCGGCGCGAATGGTGCTGGCGTGGGGTGAGTTACAGGCGGACATGCCGGGACGGTTGCGGCCGTGCGCCAACGACGAGTGCAGGCTCTTCCTGCTGGACCGGAGCCGCTCGGGCACGGGTCGCTGGTGCTCGATGAGCGAGTGCGGCAACCGGATGAAGGCGCGGCGGCACTACAGCCGCGCGCGACGCAACGGCTGACCCGACTGCTCGTCGAGATTCAGTCCGCGACGGCGGTCTGCTGATACAGCGCGAGCTTCCAGCCCGTCGTGCTGCGCGTGTACACCGACGACATCGCACCGACGAACGGCTCGTCAGCGCCCTCGCGATAGCCGGTGCCACGGTAGACCAGCGCGGCGGTATCGGCGTCGATGGCGACGAGCCTCGCATCCGCGATCTCGTAGCGCGTCCACGGCGGCGACTCGCCGAGCGCGGCCGCCACGGTGTCGCGATCCATCACCATGCCGTTGGCGAGCACCATCAGCGCGTCGTCGGTCATGATTCTGCCGTAGAACTCGTCGCCGGTGCCGTCGCTCAGGGACGCCCAGCCGGCGTGCTCGAGTTCCAGAAGAGCATCCAGAGTGTTCCGAGAATCCGTCATGCCCGAGCGAGTACCCCGTAACGTAAGCGTCAATGCGGCACTACTACTCCGCCGACGCGATCCGGGCCGCGGAGGCGCCACTGCTGGCGTCACTGCCCGACGGCGTTCTCATGCGCCGGGCCGCATACGGCCTGTCGGTGGCACTGATCCGCGAACTGCGCGCACGCACCGGTGGGGTCGCGGGCCGCGAGGTGTGTGCGATCGTCGGTTCCGGTGACAACGGCGGTGACGCGCTGTGGGCGGCGACGTTCCTCCGGCGTCGCGGTGCCGCCGCGTCGGCCGTCCTGCTGAACGTCGACCGCACCCACGCGAAAGCCCTCGCCGCCTTCCGGCATGCCGGCGGCCGGGTGGTGCAGCGCGTTCCGCCGACAACCGATCTGGTGCTCGACGGGGTCGTCGGCATCTCGGGCTCGGGGCCGCTGCGACCCGGCGCGGCGGAGCTATTCGCCGACCTCGCCGACGCGGAGGTCCCCGTCGTCGCCGTCGACCTGCCCAGCGGCGTCGACGTGCACACCGGCGCCGCGGACGGCCCGCACGTGCGTGCCGATCTGACCGTGACCTTCGGCGGACTCAAACCCGTGCACGCGCTGGGGGAGTGCGGCCGGGTCGAACTCGTCGACATCGGGCTCGACCTGCCGCCGACCGACCTCCGAGGTTTCGAGGCCGCCGACGTCGCCGCCCGGTGGCCCGTGCCGGGGGCGCACGACGACAAGTACACCCAGGGGGTCACCGGGGTGCTCGCCGGTTCGGCGGCGTATCCCGGCGCCGCGATCCTCTGCACGGGCGCCGCCGTCGCCGCGACGTCGGGCATGGTGCGCTACGCGGGAGCGGCGGCCGCGCAGGTCGTCGACCACTGGCCCGAGGTGGTGGCGGCGTCCAGCGCGAACGCGGCGGGCCGGGTCCAGGCCTGGGTCGTCGGTCCCGGTATCGGCACCGACGACGCGGGGGCGGGCGCGCTGATGTTCGCGCTGGGCACCGATCTCCCGGTGATCGTCGACGCCGACGCGCTGACGATCCTCGCCGCCCATCCCGATCTGGTGGCGGGCCGCCGAGCGCCCACCGTGCTGACGCCGCACGCCGGCGAATTCGCCAGGCTCGCAGGTCATCCGCCCGGTGACGACCGGGTGCACGCCACCCGGCGCCTTGCCGAGCAGTTCGGCGCCACCGTTCTGCTCAAGGGCAACGTCACCGTGATCGCCCAGCCCGACGGCGTGGTGTACCTGAACCCGGCCGGGCAATCCTGGGCCGCCACAGCGGGTTCCGGCGACGTGCTCTCGGGGGTGGTCGGTGCGCTGCTGGCTTCGGGGCTGCCGCCCGGCGAAGCCGCGGCGATGGCCGCGTTCGTGCACGCCCGTGCCGCCGCGCAGGCTGCCGCGCAGCCCGGTCCGCGCCCGGCGCCGACGTCCGCGGCGGGCATCCTCGACCACATCCGCGCCTCGATCGCCGCTCTCTAGGAAGGGAAGACCCATGTCCCGCAAGCACAAGCACGCCCCCTCGATCTCGCCCGCCTACACCGGACGCTTCTCGATGGCGCCCGTGCCCGCACTGCGCCTGCCCGACGAGTGCATGGACGCGGGCGCGGCGTACCGGTTCATTCACGACGAGCTCATGCTCGACGGCAGCTCCCGGCTGAATCTCGCGACGTTCGTGACGACGTGGATGGACCCCGAGGCCGAGAAGTTGATGGCCGAGACCTTCGACAAGAACATGATCGACAAGGACGAGTACCCCGCGACGGCGGCGATCGAGCAGCGCTGCGTCTGCATGGTGGCCGATCTGTTCCACGCCGAAGGCCTGCGCGACGACGACCCGAGCACGGCCATCGGGGCCTCGACGGTCGGGTCCAGCGAGGCCGTGATGCTCGCCGGGCTGGCGATGAGCTGGCGGTGGCGGCAGAAGGTGGGCGACGGGTGGCGCAGCCGCAGGCCGAACCTGGTCATGGGCTCCAACGTCCAGGTGGTGTGGGAGAAGTTCTGCAGGTACTTCGACGTCGAGCCCGTCTACCTTCCAATGGAGGAGGGGCGGTACGTCATCACGCCCGAGCAGGTGCTGGCGGCGGTGGACGAGGACACCATCGGCGTCGTGGCGATCCTCGGCACGACCTACACCGGTGAGCTCGAACCGATCGCGGAGATCTGCGCGGCGCTCGACGGGCTGGCGGCGAATGGCGGGGTCGACGTCCCCGTGCACGTCGATGCGGCCAGCGGCGGCTTCGTCGTCCCGTTCCTGCACCCCGACCTGGTCTGGGACTTCCGGTTGCCGCGGGTGGTGTCGATCAACGTCAGCGGGCACAAGTACGGATTGACTTATCCCGGAGTCGGTTTCGTGGTCTGGCGCAGCAGCGAGTACCTCCCCGAGGAGTTGGTGTTCCGGGTGAACTACCTAGGCGGTGACATGCCGACGTTCACGCTGAACTTCTCCAAGGGCGGCAATCAGGTGATCGGCCAGTACTACAACTTCCTGCGGCTGGGCCGCAGCGGCTTCACCCAGGTGATGACGTGCCTCTCGCAGACCGCGCGATGGCTCGGCGACGAGCTACGCGCTGGCGAGCACTTCGAGGTGATCACCGACGGTTCGGCCATTCCGGTCGTCTCCTTCCGGCTCAGCGGCGACCGCGGCTACACGGAATTCGACGTCTCGCACGCGCTTCGGGCGTACGGCTGGCAGGTGCCCGCCTACACGATGCCCGACGACGCGACCGACGTGACCGTCCTCCGGATCGTGGTGCGCGAGGGCTTCTCCGCCGACCTGGCCCGCGCGCTCAAGGACGACATCAGCACGGTGCTCAAGAGCCTCGACGAACTCAAGCCGGCCGGACACTTCGACACCGAGGCGCCGTTCGCCCACTAGCTGTCGCAGGTAAGCGGGGGCAGGTCGGCGGTGCGCACGAGGCCGGCCTGCGGGCTGCTGTACTCGGCTTCCGGAACCTGCACCGCGATGCTTCCGCCGCCCGCGGTGACGATGGTCGTGCCGAGCGACGTGATCGCACCCGATCGGGTGTCGATGACGGTCGCCCGGCCGCCGCCGTGCAGCCGCAGACTGAGGATCACGTACGGCCCGTCGACGTGAAGCGACCGATCGACGTCGCGGCCCAACAGGTCGAGCGTGTCGATCCGCGTCACCCCCGTGTCCGGCGACCAGTGCGCGACGCCGGTGTCGGTGATCCACGCGTACACCGTGCCGTCGGTCGCCAGCGGGGCATCGGCATCGGCACCGGCCGCCTGCAGTGCAGCGGGCACCTCGGCGACGTTGTGCACCAACCTATTCAGGTTCCGGTCGGGTTCCGACCAGGCGATGCCGAGCGGCGTCGCCCGGAGTTGCTCGATGGTGGGTGCCTTCGCGATCTCGGCGACCCGGCCGGTGTCGAGATCGTATGAACGCACGACGGTGTCAGCAGGGTAGGCGCGCGTGGTCCAGTACACGGTGCCGTCGAACACCGCGAGCGAGTCACGGTAGCTGGTGCTGCTCACACGTTCTTCGGCGTTGCGCGCCATGATCGTTCGCACCGAGTTGTTCGACCGGTCGACGACGTCGATGCGCGTCAGCCATGGCAACGACGGGTTGGTGGCCGTGACGTCGTCGTTGTCGTCGAGGTGCGGGTGACCGTTATCGGTTCTGCGGGGGCCGGTGTCGACGCCGACGACGATCCGGCGCTCGTCGATGGCCGCGAAACCGATGCTCTCGACTGCCGCGTCGGCGACCCGGTAGACGGTCTTCACCGACTCGTCCTCGCCGATGAGGAGGAGTCGACGGGTGTCACCGTCGTCGTAACCCGCCGCGATCTCACCTCCGCGCCCGACCGCCAGCGGCGTGGTCGACCCGCCGGTGTCTACTGCGCTGTCGGCGAACGCCGTGCGCCACGCGGCCGGTAGCGCCACCTCGCACGACGGCCGGACGGTGTCGCCGTCGGATCCGGTAGCCGAGCAGGCCAACGGCGACAGCTGATCGGCGCGCACCAACCCGACTACGGGGGGCTGCGTTCGGTTGTCATCCGTCAGATCAGTGACGATGGAGCCCCCCGCAGCGCCGAAGGCCGTGGGCCCGAGCCGCGTCAGCGCTCCGGAGCGGGTGTCGATGAGCGTCGACGAGTCGATCCACTGACCCGCGCCCACCACCACGTACGGTCCGATCAGTTCCACTGTGGGCTGTGTGACCGGCGCACCCTCGAAGAGTCGCACCGTGCTGATCCGGGTGATGCCGGCTTCCGGTGACCACCGGGCGATGCCGGTGCCTCCCTCGGCCACGCCGGTCATCCAGGCGTAGGCGTCACCGTCGCGGACCAGCGAGGTCTGATCATCGTTGATGCCGGTGACCGACGCTATTGCATCCGGTAGCGGTGCCAGGCTGCGGAATACGGGCCGTGGTTCCGGGTGGTTCGACGTCCAGACGATGCCGGTCGCGGTGGCGCTCAGGTCGCGCATGTCACCGACTTCCACCTCCCGCGTGGCACCGCTGTTCGCGTCGTACGCGCGGAGGGTCCCGTGGTCACCTGTGAACTCGTCGCGAGTGATCCAGTAGACCGAGTCGTCGAACACGGCCACCGAGTCGATCGGGTTGCGCCCGACCCGGAGGTCGGCTTCGGGGGTCTCAAAGACGGTGCGAACCGAGTCGTCACGGCGATCGATGACGTCGATCCGTTTCAGGGTCCTCGCGGCGTACTCGTAGGACTCGCCGTCGATGACGGTGTGGCCCTCGGTGCGGAGGATCCCGACGGCGATCCAGCGGTCGTTGATCGCGGCGACCTCCGGAGCCTCGCGCTCCGCATCCGGCACCGAGTAGACCGTCGTGACGGTCTTGTCGGGCTGGATCAGCAGGACGTCGTCACCTCGTGCTGCGACGACTTCACCACCGGACCCGATCGCCAGTGGCTCGGCGCCCCCGCCGGTGTCGACCCGGCTGTCGGTCAACGCGCGCTTCCAGTCTGCGGGGAGTCGCACCTCGCACGCCGACCGGCTGACCGACTCCGCCCCGACAGTGGACTCCGTCGCCGGCGTGCACGCACTGACCGCCAGAATGAGGACCGCGATTAGTAGCGTGCGCATGCGTCTCAATCTAGGACGAAGGGCCAACCGTGAAAAGCGATTAGTTATGGTCTTAGTCATCGAGTAAAGCGATCGCTATCGCTCGGCATCCGGGCCGGACTCGCGTTCTGGGACAATCGGGGGCGACATGACTACCGATGCCACCGACCTGGGATTCAGCGCCGCGCAGGCGGTCGTCGACCTCGGGGCCGTCGCGCACAACGTCCGCGTGCTCAAGGAGGGTGCCGGGTCGGCCGAGGTCATGGCAGTGGTGAAGGCCGACGGCTACGGCCACGGCGCCGCGCAGGTCGGACGGGCCGCGCTCGCCGCGGGCGCCGCCGAACTGGGAGTGGCGACGCTCGACGAGGCGCTGGCGCTGCGCCGCGACGGCGTCACCGCGCCCGTGCTGGCGTGGTTGCACGCGCCGGGTACCGACTTCGCGCCGGCACTGGCCGCCGACGTGCAACTCGGCGTCAACTCGGTGCGGCAACTGACCGAGGTGCTCGACGCGGCCCACCGCACCGGTCGTACCGCCGTCGTGACCGTGAAGGTGGACACCGGCCTCAACCGCAACGGGGTCGGCGCCGCCGAGTTTCCCGCGCTGCTCGCCGCCCTGAAGGGTGCCGTCGCCGACGAGTCGATCAGGCTGCGCGGCATCATGTCTCACCTGGCCTGCGGTGACGAGCCCGCCAGCCCCGTCAACGACCTTCAGGCGCAGCGGTTTTCGGAGTTCCGCTCTGCGGCCCGTGACGCGGGAGTCGACTTCGAGATCGCGCACCTGTGTAACTCGCCCGCGGCGCTGACCCGCCCCGACCTGGCCTACGAAATGGTGCGGCCGGGGATCGCGGTGTACGGCCAGACTCCGATCCCCGAGCGCGGCGACATGGGGCTGCGCCCCGCGATGACACTGAAATGCACGGTGGTACTGGTTCGTTCGATATCGGCCGGTGACGGGGTGTCCTACGGGCACACGTGGATCGCGGAACGCGACACCACCGTGGCGCTGCTGCCCATCGGTTACGCCGACGGTCTGTTCCGCGGTCTCAGTGGGCGCTTCGATGTGCTCATCAACGGGAGGCGCAGGCGAGCCGTCGGCAGGGTGTGCATGGACCAGTTCGTCGTGGATCTCGGACCGGGACCCGTCGACGTGACCGAGGGCGACGAGGCCATCCTGTTCGGTGCCGGCGACGACGGCGAGCAGACCGCGCAGGACTGGGCCGAACTGTTGGGAACCATCAACTACGAGATCGTCACCAGCCCGCGCGGCCGGGTGCGGCGGTTCTACCGGTGAGCCGGGAATCGCGCCGTCGCGGCCGAATTCGCAACGCCCGCTGGATGGCCGGTGCCGCGGGTATCGGTGCGGTCGGAAGCCTGGCCGGGATGACGGTGGCGCGCTCGGTGATGCGACGGATCAGCGACGACGACCCTTACGCGGACGAGGACTTCGAACTCCTCGACGCCGACCGCGGTTTCGTGGTGACGACGGAGGACGGCGTGCCGCTCGCGGTCCGCGAGGTCGGTCCCGAGGATGCCGCGTTGACGGTGGTGTTCGCGCACGGCTTCACCCTTCGGATGGGCGCCTTCCACTTCCAGCGGGCCCGGCTCACCGAGGAGTGGGGTTCGCAGGTTCGGATGGTGTTCTACGACCAGCGCGGTCACGGCCAGTCCGGGGACGCCGACCCCGACACCTTCACCGTCGACCAATTGGGACGTGACCTGGAGGCGGTGCTCGCGGTGATGGCCCCGCGCGGACCCGTTGTGCTGGTGGGCCATTCGATGGGTGGCATGACGGTGCTGTCGCACGCCCGTCAGTTCCCCAAGTCCTACCCGAGCCGCATCACGGGCGCCGCGCTGGTGGCGTCGGCCGCCGAGGGGGTGGCGCGCTCGCCGCTCGGCGAGATCCTCAAGAACCCCGTCCTCGAAGGGGCGCGCTTCGCAACCCGGTACGCGCCGAAGACCGTGCACCGGACCAGGGGTGCGGCGCGGGCCGTCATCGGCCCGGTGCTGCGCGCGGCGTCGTACGGCGATGCGCGGATCAGCCCGAGCGTTGTGGCCTTCTCCGAGCGGATGATGCACGACACGCCGATCGCGACGCTGGTGGGGTTCCTGCACGCCCTCGAGGTGCACGACGAGACCGCGGGACTCGCCACGCTGGCCAAGGTTCCGACTCTCGTCGTGTGCGGTGACAGGGACCTGCTCACCCCCAAGGACTGCTCGGAGCGAATGGCCGATGCGCTGCCCGACTCCGAGCTCGTCATCATCGGCGGGGCGGGTCATCTCGTTCAGCTCGAGCAGCCCGGGATCGTCAACGACGCGCTGGTCCGTCTCGTCGAGCGGGCCACCCCGTCAAAGCTGACGGCCATGACGCGACGGTTGCGCGAGCGGGTGCGCCACCATGGCTGAGGGGCGCTCGGTGTCCGAGGGCACCGCGGAACTGCAGACCGCCGAGGACACGATCGCGTTCGGGGCTCGGCTCGGCGCGGATCTGCGGGCCGGCGACGTGGTCGTGCTCTCCGGGCCGCTCGGGGCGGGAAAGACCGTGCTGGCCAAGGGAATCGCCGAGGCGATGGACGTCGAAGGCCCGGTGACGTCGCCGACGTTCGTCCTCGCCAGGGTGCATCGCGCCCGGCGGGAGGGCGCTCCGGCGATGATCCACGTCGACATGTACCGGCTGCTCGACGACGGGCGCGCGAACCTGCTCGACGAACTGGATTCGCTGGACCTCGATACCGACCTGGAGGACGCGGTGGTGGTCGTCGAGTGGGGCGAGGGGCTGGCTGAACGGCTGTCGGACAATCACCTCGACATCCGCCTCGAGCGTGGCCGCGACACCGACGTCCGAACCGCGGTCTGGCGGTGGAGCCGCTCGTGACCACGGTGCTGGTGATCGACACCGCCACCCCGGCCGTCACGGCGGGAGTGGCGCGACGGGATGCGTCGGGGGTCGAGGTACTCGCAGAGCACGTGACGCTCGACGCTCGCGCGCACGCCGAGCAGCTGACCCCGAACGTGTTGGGCGCCATGGCCGATGCCGGTGTTGCGATGTCCCAGCTGACGGCTGTCGTCGTCGGCTGCGGTCCCGGCCCCTTCACCGGCCTTCGGGTGGGGATGGCCACCGCCGCGGCGTACGGCCACGCGCTCGGTGTCCCGGTGTACGGGGTGTGCAGCCTCGACGCCATCGGGATCGACACCGACGGCGACGTCCTGGTCGTCACCGACGCGCGTCGCCGCGAGGTGTACTGGGCGCGTTACGTCGACGGCGCGCGCACCACCGGGCCCGACGTCTGCGCGCCCGGTGACGTCCCCGCCGGTGCCGCGGCCGTGGCGGGATCGCCCGATCACGTTGGGCTGTTCGACCTTCCGCGGCTGACGCCGACCCACCCGTCCACCTCGGGGCTGGTCCGCGCGGTCGACTGGTCCGCGGCGCCCGGCCCGCTGGTGCCGCTGTATCTGCGGCGGCCCGATGCGAAAACCACGGCGGAGCGCGGAGTGCGATCGTGACGGTGACCTACGACGGGCTGCGGATCGCCGATGCCGACCGGTGCGGTGAACTCGAGGCACAGCTGTTCCCCGGCGACGACCCGTGGCCGGCGACGGCGTTCATCCGCGAGCTGGAATCCGAGCACAACCACTACGTCGCGGCGCGCGTCGACGGGCGCCTCGTCGGCTACGCGGGAATCACCCGGCTGGGCCGAAAGCCGCCCTTCGAGTACGAGATTCACACCATCGGCGTTGACCCGGCGCATCAGGGTGCCGGTATCGGCCGCGAGCTGCTGAACCGGATTCTCGACATCGCGGTGGGCGGTGTGGTGTTCCTCGAGGTGCGCACCGACAACGCCGCGGCGATCGGTCTGTACGAGAGCGTCGGCTTCACCAAGATGGGGCTGCGCAAGCGGTACTACCGCGTCAGCGGTGCGGATGCGTACACGATGCGCCGAGAGGCGGAGGTGCGAGCGTGATCATCCTGGCCATCGAGAGCTCCTGCGACGAAACCGGCGTCGGGATCTGCGATCTCGCGTCCGACGGTACCCTGACGCTGCTCGCCGACGAGGTGGCCTCCAGTGTCGACGAGCACGCGCGCTTCGGCGGTGTGGTGCCCGAGATCGCCTCGCGTGCGCATCTCGAGGCGCTCGGGCCGACGATGCGGCGTGCCCTGGCCGCAGCGGGCGTCGACAAGCCCGACGTCGTCGCCGCGACCATCGGACCGGGCCTGGCCGGTGCGCTGCTGGTGGGCGTTGCCGCCGCCAAGGCCTACGCGGCCGCCTGGGAGGTGCCGTTCTACGCGGTGAACCACCTCGGCGGGCACCTGGCCGCGGACGTCTACGAACACGGGCCGCTGCCGGAGAGCGTGGGGCTGCTGGTGTCCGGTGGGCACACCAACCTGCTGCACGTGCGATCGCTCGGCGAGCCGATCGAGGAACTCGGCAGCACCGTCGACGACGCGGCGGGGGAGGCCTACGACAAGGTGGCGCGACTGCTCGGGCTCGGGTACCCGGGCGGTCGACCGCTCGACGAGTTGGCCCGCACCGGTGATCGCACCGCCATCGCCTTCCCTCGCGGCATGACCGGGCCGCGCGACGCGCCGTACGCGTTCAGCTTCTCGGGGCTCAAGACCGCGGTGGCGCGGTACGTCGAGGCCAACCCCGACGCGCCGACCGCCGACGTCGCCGCGGGCTTCCAGGAGGCGGTGGCCGACGTGCTGACGATGAAGGCGCTCCGGGCCGTCACCGACCTGGGCGTGTCGACCCTGCTGATCGCGGGCGGGGTGGCGGCCAACTCGCGGCTGCGCGAACTCGCCGAAGAGCGTTGCGCGGCAGCCGGTGTGACGCTGCGGGTGCCGAGACCGCGGCTGTGCACCGACAACGGGGCGATGATCGCGTCGTTCGCCGCGCATCTGATCGCCGCCGGTGCTGCGCCGTCGCCCCTCGACGTGCCGAGCGACCCCGGCCTGCCGGTGGTGAAGGGGCAGATCGCATGAGCGCGAACGTCGAGGACAAGCTCGCCGTCATCGAATTGCTCTATCGCTATGCCGAACTCATCGACGCGGGTGACTTCGACGGGGTCGGGGAACTGCTCGGACGCGGCAGCTTCATGGGAGTCACCGGTGCGCGATCGATCGCGAAGCTGTTCGCGAACACGACGCGACGATTTCCGGAGCACGGCAACACGCCCAGGACGCGGCATCTGGTGCAGAACCCGATCGTCGACGTCGACAGTGACACCGCGGCCGCGCGCTCGACGTTCTGCGTGATCCAGCAGACCGACACCGTGGCACTGCAGCCCATTGTCGTGGGGCGCTACGCCGACACTTTCGCGCGCGACGATGAGGGCTGGCACTTCACCGAGCGCACGGTCGACATCCAGATGCTCGGCGACGTGTCCGACCACTTGATGATCGATCCGAACAACTTCGGGTAGCGCCCACCATGGGGGAACTGCGCGAGCATCATTCGGCATCGCCCAGTACTTGAAGGTGAAACCGGGCTGGCGAGAAGCGGTTCGAGAAGTCCTAAAAGGGCGCGGGTTCGTCGTCGTGCAGGTTCTTGGCGCGTTCGGCGTTGATGCGTTGGGCCTTGGCTTGGGCGCGGGTGCGTTTTCGGCGGGGCATCATCATGGAGCGGTACGGGCTGGGCGGTGGTGCGGGTCCGGCGGGTGGTGCGGGGGTGGTGACGTCGGCGTCGGGGAACAGCAGCGTGATGCCGGGCTTGGTGGTGTAGGTGTGCCCGGTCGGGGTGGTGGTGATGACCGTGCCGTCGGGGAGTTGGACCTCCGACCAGCCGGCGTGGAACGTCTTGATCAGGTGGTGCTTTCGGCAATCGCACTTGAGGCCACCGGCATGCGTCGGCCCGGCCGGATACGGCACGGTGTGGTCGATGTCGGTGAATTCGGCGAGCCGATCGCAGCCCGGTGCCCGGCAGGTGAGGTCGCGCAGGCGGACGAAGTGATCGGTGGCCGCCGAGGGACGGTAGCGCGGTTCGGCCTCTTCGCCGGGGCTGGTGATCGGTCTGATCGTGGCGCCGCGGGCGATGAGGTCGGCCAGCAGGGGCGGGGGGACGACGCCGTGGCCGGGGATGATCGCCAGAGGCCGTGACTCGGGCCCGGGGTCGGGGACGGGCGGTTCCTCGACGTGGTCGTCGGTGCGGGTGTCGGCGTCGTGCTGGGCGTCCTCCTCGACCTCGTCGATCATCTCGTCGAGTTCGTCCTCCACGGTGCGGGGGCCGTGCAGATCGGACTCGTCGACGCAGGCACCGAGGGCGGTGTCGAGGGTGGCCCGGTCGGTGATGACGTGGATGCTCACACTGCCCGCCGCGGCGTCGTCCCCCTCGGCGGCGGGGCAGTCCGGGTTCTCGCACAGGCACGCCAGGACGGTGGATCCGGCCATCAGAGCGGCGTGCGCGTCACCACGGCGCTGCTTGAAGGTGCGGGGGTCGTCGGGGCACACGCTGCGCGCCATCCGTCGGATCCGGGTGACGGCGATCGCGGCGTCGGGTCCGGTCATGCGGCCCCAGTAGGGCACGGTGCCCGAGCCGTCGTGGCGGCCGACGACGAAGTCGCGGTCGCGGACCTGTTCGCGGACCCGGTGCACGGCGGCGGGATCGATGCGGGCGATCTCGGCGTCGAGGAGTTGTTCGAACTTCCACTCCGAGAGCGGACCCCACCCGAGGATGCGGTCGGCCAGCACCCGATCCAACTGCGCCATCACGTCGGGATCGACGACGAGGTCGGTGCGCTTCGCGAGGATCCAGACCCGCCGCCCGGTCACCACGCCCTGCAGGAACAGGGCGTTCACGCGCGGGAACGTGTCGCGCAACATGGTCGCGATCTCGATCTCGCCGAGCGCGCGGCCGTGCCCGATGTTCAACGCGGCCGAGATCTCCGCGGCCGCCCCGTCGACGGCATCGGCGGCGGCGTCCTCGAACTCCACGCCGTCGCGCAGCCGGCGACGCGCCAACTCCGCGATCGCCGCGTACCTCTCAGCATCCGCAGCCGCCGACGCCCGAGCACGCGCGGTGATCGTGTCGATCAACTCCCGCGCACTCTTCGACTCGAACATGTGTTCGATTTTACCTCAACCCGCCGACGGGAAATCTGCCGAAACCGATCTTGCAGAACCCCACCCTTGAGCGCTAGCACTCGCGTGTATAGAGTGCTAGGTGGCAGTCGACCAAAACTCCTGCGCCGGCACCCGCGACGACGGCGCATCGAGCCCGGACCTCTGCCGAAACACCTGTTAACACCCGCAGTCCGGGGCATGCCCGGATCTACACCCGAACTAAGTGGAGGGCTCCATCGTGGCAGTCAACATCAAGCCACTCGAGGACAAGATCCTCGTTCAGGCCAACGAGGCCGAGACCACGACCGCTTCCGGTCTGGTCATCCCCGATACGGCCAAGGAGAAGCCGCAGGAAGGCACCGTCGTCGCAGTTGGCCCCGGCCGCTGGGACGAGGATGGCGAGAAGCGCATCCCCCTGGACGTCGCCGAGGGCGACACCGTCATCTACAGCAAGTACGGCGGCACCGAGATCAAGTACGGCGGCGAGGAGTACCTGATTCTCTCCGCGCGTGACGTGCTGGCTGTCGTTAACAAGTAAGCCCAAGTGTCCCGCCCCGGAGCTCCCCGTTTCCACGGGTGAGTTTCCGGGGCGGCACTCGTTAACCGTCATAAAGGACATTCATGAGCAAGCAGATTGAGTACAACGAGACTGCGCGCAGGGCGATGGAAGCCGGTGTCGACAAACTCGCCGACGCGGTCCGCGTGACGCTGGGGCCCCGCGGTCGCCACGTCGTGCTGGCCAAGGCCTTCGGCGGCCCCGTCGTCACCAACGACGGCGTCACCATCGCGCGCGAAATCGACCTCGAGGATCCGTTCGAGAACCTCGGCGCACAGCTGGTGAAGTCGGTCGCCACCAAGACCAACGACATCGCGGGCGACGGCACCACCACCGCCACCGTGCTCGCACAGGCGATCATCAAGGCCGGCCTGCGCAACGTCGCGGCGGGCGCCAACCCCATCGCGCTGGGTTCGGGCATCAGCAAGGCCGCCGACGCGGTCTCCGAGGCCCTCCTGGCCGCGGCGACGCCCGTCAGCGATCAGAAGGCGATCGCGCAGGTCGCCACCGTCTCGTCGCGTGACGAGGAGGTCGGCCAACTGGTCGGCGAGGCCATGACCACCGTCGGCGTCGACGGCGTCGTCACCGTCGAGGAGTCCTCGACGTTGAACACCGAGCTCGAGGTCACCGAGGGCGTCGGCTTCGACAAGGGCTTCACCTCCGCCTACTTCATCACCGACTTCGATTCCCAGGAAGCGGTGCTCGAGGACGCGCTGGTGCTGCTGAACCGCGAGAAGATCAGCTCGTTGCCCGATCTCCTGCCCCTGCTGGAGAAGGTCGCCGAAGCGGGTAAGCCGCTGCTGATCATCGCCGAAGACGTTGAGGGCGAAGCGCTTTCGACGTTGGTGGTCAACGCGATTCGCAAGACGCTCAAGGCCGTTGCGGTCAAGGCGCCCTTCTTCGGTGATCGCCGCAAGGCGTTCCTCGACGATCTCGCCGTCGTCACCGGCGGCCAGGTCGTCAACCCCGACGTCGGTCTGCTGCTTCGCGAGGTCGGCCTCGACGTGCTGGGCACCGCCCGCCGCGTCGTCGTCACCAAGGACAGCACCGTGATCGTCGACGGTGGTGGGACGCAGGAGGCCATCGACGGACGCAAGTCGCAGCTGCGCGCCGAGATCGAGGCGTCCGACTCCGACTGGGATCGCGAGAAGCTCGAGGAGCGGCTGGCCAAGCTGTCGGGCGGCGTCGCGGTCATCAAGGTCGGCGCGGCCACCGAGACCGACCTGAAGAAGCGCAAGGAAGCCGTGGAGGACGCCGTGTCGGCGGCCAAGGCCGCAGTCGAGGAGGGCATCGTCACCGGCGGTGGCGCCGCGCTCGTCCAGGCCGGTTCGGTGCTGAAGGCGCTTCGGGAGTCGCTCAAGGGTGACGAGGCGCTCGGGGTCGACGTGTTCGCCTCCGCGCTGTCGGCGCCGCTGTTCTGGATCGCCACCAATGCCGGGCTCGACGGCGCGGTCGTGGTGAACAAGGTCTCGGAGCTACCGGCCGGCCAGGGCTTCAACGCGGCCACGCTCACCTACGGCGATCTGCTGGCCGACGGCATCGTCGACCCCGTCAAGGTGACGCGGTCCGCGGTGCTCAACGCCGCATCGGTGGGCCGCATGGTGCTCACCACCGAGACCGCGATCGTCGAGAAGCCCGCGGAGTCCGAGGACGACGGCCACGGGCACAGCCACGGGCACGGTCACTCGCACTAGTCGGAGCTGTACGGAACACCCCCGGTCCAATTGGGCCGGGGATGCTTCTATGTCAATGCGGGGCGTTCGCACGTGTTGATCTGGTGTTGCCAGGTGGCTTGGTCGGTGTGCATGGCTCGGTAGATGACGTCGACGAGGTGGCGCTTGAGGATGCGTCTGGCAC
>NZ_JANDBD010000012.1 GCF_024320865.1 Mycolicibacterium arenosum
GCAACTACCAGCGCGGCGACAAATCCACCCGGACCTACCGCACCCGCGAGCCTCAACCGGCATCATCGGTGTACGCGATGTCCTGAGACATATGTGTACGCGATGTCCCGAGACACCACACGTGCGCTCGCGCACTCCACCGAGGACTGCGCCGATCACACCGAACGCGACGAGCACCCCTCCCGCCGCCAGCGTCAGGCTGAGCCACAGATGCAGGCTGCCGATGGCGTGGCCGACCATCACGTCGGCGATCTGACGGATGTCGCCCGACGTCACGTCCAGCGCGGCCGCGATCCGCTTGCGCAGCACCTCGATCGCCGCCCAGCCGGTAGCTCCCACCAGCAACGCCGAAACACCCAGCGCCGCAAGCGCTTTACCGCGCCGCCTGGACGCGGCCAGGGTCAGCAAAGCGAACACGCCGGTGAGCACGCACGCACCCACGCTGACCCACGGCCCCCACTTCGTCAGCTGTCGCAGTTGGCCGGGCCGCACGTTCTCCGGCAGATCCGTCGAGATCGGCACCGTCAGCGACTCAGGCACGGAAACACCCACGTTCGCCAGCGGATCCCTGATCGAGCTGTCGTTGAGCAGCGGCCCGATGTCGACCACCCAGCCCTCGCCGTTCTGCTCGGCGCCCTCGGTGAACATCCACCGGTGCGCGATCTCGTTGAGGGCGGCGAACTGGCCGGGGAACGCGCTGCTGGCGGTGTACGCCCGCGCGGCGGTCCGCACCACGGTCTCGTTGACCGAGTACCGACTCGCCACCTGCGCGGTGATCTCACCGGCCATCGCCGCCTGCAGTTGCGGGTCCTCGGCAGCCGTCCTCGCCAGCGCGGCGTAGCCCGCACGGTCGACGACGGTGTGCTGCATCCAGGTCGCCGGTACCGCCACTGCGAGCGCCGCCGTCGCCAGCAGCCACATCAGCAGGGTCGCGAGGAACCGCACGCGCGTCCTTCCGGTGGGGGACGCAGGCTGGATCAGTCGGCCAACGCACGTCCCACGATGAGCGGGTCGGGCTTGCCGACCACGTCGAGGTCCTTGTTGTCGTAATCGAACTTACTCAGCACGTAACGCATGGCGTTGATGCGGGCGCGCTTCTTGTCGTTGCTCTTGACCACGGTCCACGGCGCCATCTCGGTGTCCGTCCAGGCGAACATGTCCTCCTTGGCCGCGGTGTAGGACTCCCACTTGTCCAGCGACGCGAGATCGGTTGGCGAGAGCTTCCACTGCCGCACCGGGTCGACCTGACGAATGGTGAACCGGGTGCGCTGTTCGGCCTGCGTCACCGAGAACCACAGCTTCGTGAGGCTGATGCCGTCGTTGACCAGCATCTGCTCGAACAACGGCGCCTGCCGGATGAATTCGGCGTGCTGCTTCGCCGAGCAGTAGCCCATCACCCGCTCGACGCCCGCACGGTTGTACCAGGACCGGTCGAACAGCACGATCTCGCCGGCGGCGGGCAGGTGGTTGACGTAACGCTGGAAGTACCACTGCGTCTGTTCCTTCTCGGTGGGCTTCTCCAGCGCCACCACGCGAGCACCACGCGGGTTGAGGTGCTCCATGAACCGCTTGATGGTGCCGCCCTTGCCCGCCGCGTCCCGGCCCTCGAAGACGATGACGTGCCGGTGGCCGTGGGACTGGCTCCACTTCTGCAGCTTGAGCAGTTCGATCTGCAGCAGTCGCTTCTGCTCCTCGTACTCGTCGCGCTTCATCCGCTCGTCGTACGGGTAGCCCTCGCGCCAGGTGTCGACGACCTCACCGCTGGGCTGGATCAGCAGTTCGGGATCGTCGTCATCGTCGTCGCGGACGGTGTAGCCGTTGAGGGTGGAGGCATCCAGGGTCACGGGTGGCAACGTATCCAGCACGGCGAACCGCAAGGTGACCGCGAGATGAACGGCAAGTGGCGTGGAACTGGGAGGTCAGGTCGCGGCGAAGTAGATGCCGAGCAGCAGCGCGAAGAGCACGACCAGCCAACTCATCGTGGTCACCCGCAGCCACGTCGGCGAGTGCCGCACCTCCATGAAGTGCCAGATCACCAACTGGGTCTTCACCGCGGCGATCAGCAGCACCACCACGGTGACCGTCGCGTTGACGACGTGCGTCGCGCCGCCGTCGCGTGCGGTCAACCACGACGCGACGGTGACCACCGTCAGCAGGGCCCAGACGAGGGTCAGATGGGTACGACGGTACGAAGGGGGGGATGTCACCGGTCACCTCATCACGTAGAGAAGCGCGAACAGGACGAGCCACAGCACGTCGACCATGTGCCAGTAGGTGGCGGCGGTCTCCACGAAGGAGATTCGCGGCGAGGCCGATCTCAGGTTGCGGATGACGAACGACATGATCACCAGGCCCAGCAGCACGTGACACAGGTGCAGGCCCGTCATCACGAAGTAGTACATGAAGAAGAGGTTCGTACCGGGCGTCAGGCCCGCGGTGATCTCCGGGACGTACTCGAACAGCTTCAGCACCGGGAACGCGGCGCCGATCGCGAGAGCGATACCGAAGAGGCGCAGTCCGTCCACCGTCTTCCCGGCGCGGACAGCGCCCGTCCCGAGCGCGACGAACAGCGAACTCGTCAGCAGCACGATCGTGTTGAGCGCGCCGATGTCCAGGTTCAGCCGAGCCTGGCTCTCCAGGAACATCGGAGAATCCTGCGTTCGGTAGTACATGTAGCCGACGAAGTAGACGCCGAAGATGAGCAGGTCGCCGATGACGAAGAACCACATGCCGGCGTCACCGGGAACATGCCTGCGCGCCTTCGTGTTTCGCACTCGATCGTCGACGCCCTCGGCGAGGTCGGTCACGCCTTCGCTCCGACAAGGGGGGCGTCGTCGTGAAGCCGGGCGTTGTCGAGTTCATCGTCGGGCTGATTCTTGATCGCCCGGTAAATGCAGACGTAGACGATGATCTGCCACGACACGTACAGCACCATCGCGAACCAGAACGTCATCACGCCGTTCCACGCGAACGGGCCCGACTTGGAGATCCACACCGGTGCCGCCATCAGCTCGGTGACGTACTGCCAGACCGTGTAGTAGCCAAGCCATTTCGGCAGGATGTTGTTCTGGTCCAGAATGATCGCCAGGCCGAAGGCCATCCACATCACGCAGAAGCAGCCAAGCGAGCCGATGTAGGCCAGGTATCCGAAGTCGTAGAGCAGCTGCAGGATCGACGGGTCGTATCCGGCACGGAACGAGCCGAGGCCGAAGCAGAACATCGGGAACAACATGCCCACGATGGCGCCCGTCATCGAGCCGATCATGATCGAGTAGCGGAACACCGGACTCACCGACATCCGTTTGACCTGAATCAGATAGACGGAGTTCGACAACGGCGCCAACCCGAAGGAGAGCGTCAGAATCGCGCACGCGATGAGCAGGTTGTGCGACTGCATGAACTCGACCACCTGCGGCGTGGAACTGTTCGCGGGCCGCGGCGGCATCATCCAGCTGAGCGGTACGAAGACGATGCCGAAGAGGTTGAAGAACACCGGAACGGTCCAGAACGCGATCCACTGGTCGCGCTTGCGGTTTCGCCGCCGTACCGGGGCGGTCATACCAGGGTGTCCTGCTCGTCGCCCTGCCGGTTGACGATCCGCAGGAGCACCAGGAACATCACGACGACGTAGGTCGCCAGCACCGCGATGCGCAGCGTGAACGACACGCCACCGTCCCAGGCGAGCGGGCCCGACTTGACCAGGATCGAGAACGCGCTCGGGGCCAGCAGCAGGGCGGCGGCGACGTTGAAGTGCGCCACCCAGCGGGGGAAGATCGGGTCCGGTCGTTCGTCGAGGTAGATGCTCACCGCGAGGCAGAGGTTCTGCACGATGATGGCGCCGACCGGCGCGATGAACAGGAACCACGCCATGTCGTTGAGCAGACTGATCAGCTGCGGGTCGCGGTCGGGCCTGAAAGCGGCTACGCCCCAGCAGTAGTCGGCGAGAATGAACGCCGTCGTGCCCACCCCGACGCAGATGACGTACGCGTAGGTGAAGACGCTGCTCGAGGTGCCGATACGCGACATCTGCACGGCGGTCACGGCGAAGAGCGGGACCAGCGACCCGGCGATGAGGTTGCAGAGGATGACGACACCGAGGATGCCGGTGTTGTAGTCGCGGAAGAACGCGGCGACCTCCTCCGGCGTCAACGTCGGCGACAGCGGTGGGGACATGACCGGGAAGAGCACGTACGCGAGCGCCAGCAGCGCCATCGCCGGCGGTGCCGTCCACAGCATGATGCGCTGGCCCCTGGTGTTCACGGGACGTCGGGCCGCCCGCCCGCCACGGCTGTCGGTATGCGTCGCCACCATGCGACAGGTCTAGCATGCTCACTGACAGATGACAACGAAATCTGGACCGCGAACACTCGAATGTTGGCTTTACCGCGGCAGCAGCTGCCGATTCGGATGACAGATGTCAGCGAATGGCTTTCCTGATGCACAATGGTCCGGTGCGAGACGGTTCCATCGGGCGCGAGGCGCAGCGACGTCGAACACGTGCCCGCGTCCTGGACGCCGCCATCGTGGAGTTCCAGCGGTCCGGTGCCGCCTCGGCGGACATCAACGCGATCGTCGAGTCGGCGGGAGTCTCGCGAAGCACGTTCTACTTCCACTTCCCGACCAAGGATCACGTGCTGCTCGAGTTGATCCGCCGCGACGAGAGTCGGCTCGGCGAGGAGCTCAACACCTTCCTCGATGCGCCCCACGATCTGCGGGCCGTGCTCCAGAAGATCATCGAATTGGTGCTAGCGCTCGAAAACCAATGGGGTGCAGGCTTGTTCCGCGATGTCATCGCGCTCTACTTCTCACCGACAAGGCTTGGCGAGGAACAGTGGTCGCAGCACCCGACGTACGTCCTGCTCGCCGGCGAGATCGAGCGCGCACGGCATCGCGGCGAACTCTACGACGACGTCGACTCACTCCAGAGCGCCGCGTTCTTCCTCGTCGGCCTGCACGCCCTGCTTATGACGAACAGGGAACTGAGCGCCGAACGCGAAGACGTGCTCGAGAAGTTCGTTACGAGCACGCTGCGCAGTGTCCAGCGGCGGTCGTCGCCGGACTGAGCCCTACTTCGCCGTGCGCTTCGGGCGCGCCAGCGCCAGCTTCGTCATCATGGTGTTCATGCGCTTGAGCGCCTTGAGCGAGTTGTTGTAGTAGTTGCCGCCCGCGCCGACGGCGGTACGCGGCACCACGACGGTCTCCTGCTTGCAGAACTTGCGGATACCGTCTGCGCCGCCGAACCGCGCGCCGATGCCCGAGGTCTTCCAGCCGCCCATCGGCGCGGTGGTGCACATCAGGTTGGAGATCACGTCGTTGACGTTGACGGCACCGCAATCGAGTTGCAGCGCAACATCCTTCGCGCGCTCGATATCGCGGGAGAACACCGCGGCACTCAGGCCGTACGGGCTGTCGTTGGCCAGCCGCACCGCTTCGGCGACCGACGACACCTTCATGATCGGCAGCGTGGGCCCGAAGGTCTCCTCCATCATGCAGTCCATCGAGTGGTCGACGTCCACGAGCACGGTCGGCTCGTAGAACGATCCCGGACCCGACGGGCGCTTGCCGCCGGTCCGCGCCCGGCCACCCTTCGCCAGGGCGTCGGCGACGTGGCGCTCGACGACCGCGACCTGGCTGTCGTCGATGAGCGACCCGAAATCGAAGCCGTCGCCGGCGCCCATCTTGAGGTTCTGCACGTCCTTCACCACGGCGTCGACGAACGCGTCGTACACCTGCTCCATGACGTACACGCGCTCGACCGACACGCAGGTCTGGCCCGCGTTGAAGAACGCACCCCATACCGCGGCGTGCGCGGCCAGTTCGATGTCGGCGTCCTCGAGCACGATCATCGGATCCTTGCCGCCGAGTTCGAGGCTGATCGGGGTGAGCGTGCGGGCGGCCCGCTCGGCCACCTTCGCCCCCGTCGCGGACGACCCGGTGAACTGGACGAAATCCGCGTTGTCGACGACGGCCTCGACGGCCTCGCGGGCGCCCTGCACGATCGCCATCACCTCGGGGGCACCCGAGTCGATCCACCCGCGCAGCAGCAGCTCGGCGGTCAGCGGCGTGCGCTCCGACGGCTTGAGCAGAACCGCGGATCCCGCTGCCAGCGCGGCGATGCCGTCCATCAGCAGGTTGGCCACGGGGTAGTTCCACGGCGCGATGATCGCGACGACGGGACGCGGCCGGTAGTGCACCTGGATCTTCTTGATCGACAGGAACGGCAGCGGCGCGGGCCGGGTCTCGGGCGCCAGCGCCTTCTCCATCGTCTTGATGTAGTACGACGCGATCATGATGAGCAGCGGCACCTCCTGCGCCGCGTCGGTCGCCGACTTGCCGGTCTCCTTGATCAGAAGCTGCTCGATCTCGTCGCGGTGCTCACCCATCCAGACGGCGAAGCGCGCGAGCACCTTCGCCCGGCCTGCGGCACCGCGCGCCTCCCACTCGCGCTGCGCCTGGCGCAGGCCAGCGGCGATGCGGGGAACGTCGGCCGGGTCGGTCCAGCGCACGGTTCCCGCCACGGCTCCCGTGGCGGGGTTGTGGATGGTGGCGGTGGCGGACGCGTCCACGTCAGGCGTAGCTGTCATGGGGCCATGTTAACCGCCGCTGTGATCTAAGTCGCAGCTGGGTTGACACCTGTCAAGTCCGGCGGCCCACGCGGCGAGGCAGACCACTGCGCTGCCGAGGAACAGCGCACCGACGGCATCGGTGAAGTAGTGGTAGGTGAACCCCTGCCCCAGCACGCCGATGACCGCGATGACCGACGCCGCGACGACCGACCACAGCGTCACGCCGAACACCAGCAGCGCCATCCCCAGCACCACCACCAGCAGCGTGGTGTGGCCGCTCGGATAGGCGAGCGCGTCGTCCCGGTAGCGGTCGAACACCCGCTTCGCCAGCCGCGAGGCGATCACCCCGACCAGCGGCGCCAGCACGACGACGGCGCTCAGTCGCCAGCGCCGCCGAAACACGGCCACCGCCACCACGATCAGCCACGCCGTGAACTGCACGCGCGCGTCGGTGACGAACAGCAGTCGGCCGAGGACCGGGTGGTCGTAGTAGGTGTGGTGGAACCAGTCGTCGAGCGGCGTCGTGCCGCTGCCGACGGCGACCCCCAGCGCGACGAGAGCGGCCAGCCCGACGGGCGGCCACCAGTACACCGCGCGCACTCAGCCCGCCGGTGCGATGCCGCGGAGGTACGCGGCCTGGCCGAGGTGCTGAGCGCAGTCGTCGATGATGCTGACGAGGCGGGCGCTCGCCGTCACGGGCGGTGTCCACCGCTCGTCGACGACGACCTCGAGATCCTCCGACGTCACCCCCGCGACGTACTCGAGGGTGACGTGGTGGACGGCCCGGTAGTAGCCGGCAAGCAGGGTCGCGGGCGCGCGCACCTTGCCGACGTCCTCGGGGGTGTGACCGTAGCCGTGCGCGTCGCGTGGCAGATCGAGGGCGAACCTGTCGACCCAGCCGTCGCGCAACCACACCTGTTCGATGCCTGCGATGTCGCACAGCTGCGCGTCCTGCACCCGCGCGCTGTGCCAGAGCAGCCAGGCGATGGTGTTGGCCTCGGGTGTCGGCCGGTAGAACGACACCTCGTCGGTCAAACCGTCGGTGAGGTCGTCGGCGTGCTCGATGAGTCGGGTGAACGCGTCGCGCAGCAGTTCGCGTGCGGCGGTGGCGTCTTCCGGAACGTGGGCCATACTCGCAAGCTACCCGCGGCCGGCGCGGTCAGTCGTCGACCATCGTGTACGTCACGTCGTCCGTGACGCTGCCGGCGCATCCGGCGCTGAACGTCGCGGTGCGCTCTCCGGACAGCGTGCGCAGGGGTGCGGACTCCCCCGTCGACTGCAACGTCTCGGTCACCGCGGCGACGCCGTCTCCACCCGTACCGCACGGCTGCTTCACCGCGGTGGCACGACGGCTGAACGCGTCCCCGTCGAATTCGAACACCGAGAACTCCGCAGCGTCGTCGTCGACCGACGTGCTGATGCACCGCGACTCGGCGCGCAGGCAGGTCGTCGTCACCTCCCTGGTGCTCAGCTGCACGACGCCACCGTCACGCGGCGTCCGCGTCAGGGTGTAATCGCCCGCGAAACCCGCCCCGCCGGGAACGATCCTGGCGGGCTGGTCCGCCGGATCGGGAACAGGCGCCCCCAGCAGCGAGTCGTCGGCCCTCGTGATGGTCGGATGGTGGACCTCGATGAACGGGCAGTCGCCGGTGCCCACCAGCGTCGCCGTCATCGTCAGGTCGTCGGTGATGTCGAAGACGGTCCACACCGGCGACGAGTACGTCTTTCCGTCCGCGCCCGCGCAGGTCGGGCCCTTCGCACTGCGCCACACGATCGACCAGCGCCCGTCGACGTAGTCGCCGATGCGCACGGCGGCCAGCCGCACCGTCGAGGCGCTGTTATCGGCGACGCCACCGCCGGTCGCGACACAGCCGTCGTCGTCACAGCTGGTGCGGAACACCCACGCGTTCCGTTCCCCCGGCCTCAGGCCGATGTCGACGGGAACGCCGATGTGCGAGACGGCACCCGTCCACTCGATCGCGTACAGGCCGGCGAGCGGAACGGGCTGCCCGGCGGCGGGACGCTCCGGCGGTCCGGACGCGGTCGGCCGCGACCCGTCGCCCAATGCTCCACACGCCGCGAGGATCAGCGCTCCGCCCACGACTGCCAACAGCTTGCCGATGCTCATAGAACGTTGATTCTAGAACATCGGTTCTAGGACTTCGGGCCGCCCCCGTGGAACACCGCCTCGACGTTGTTGCCGTCCGGATCGCGGACGAACGCGCCGTAGTAGTTCGGGTGGTACTCGGGCCAGAGCCGCGGCTCGTGCAGGGGTTCGGCACCCAGCGCGAGCGCGGTGTGGAAGAACGCCTGCACCGCCTCCGGATCCTTGGCCGCGAACGCGATGTGGGTCTCGCGGTTCGGCCCACTCGCGTCACCGGCCGAGGCGTCCGCGATCCAGAACGACGCGTGGCCGTCGGCGCCGTAGCCGACCGCCACGCCGAAGTCCATCTGGCGCGACGACCCGAGCACGCCCAGCACTTTGTCGTAGAACTCCTTGGATCTGTCCCAATCGCTGCAGTTGATTCCGAAGTGGTCGATCACGGGGCCATCCAAGCACGGCACTCGGACATGGTTCTTTGAGTTGGCGAGTCGTACATTCAGGAGATGGCTTACGACTTGATAATCCGCAACGGCACGATCGTCGACGGGTTGGGCGGTGAGCCGTACGTGGGCGACGTCGCCATCGCCGACGGCGTCATCGCGGCGATGGGATCGGTCGAGGGCTCGGGCGTTCGCGAGATCGACGCGACCGGCCTGTTCGTCACACCCGGCTTCGTCGACCTGCACACCCACTACGACGGTCAGGCCATCTGGTCGGATCGCATGACACCGTCGTCGGCCCACGGCGTGACCACGGCCGTGATGGGCAACTGCGGCGTCGGATTCGCACCCTGCCGCCCCGAGGACCACGACACCCTGGTCGACGTCATGGCGGGCGTCGAGGACATCCCCGGCGTGGTGATGGTCGACGGGCTGCCGTGGACCTGGGAGACGTTCCCGGAGTTCCTCGACGCCTTAGCGACGCGACAACGGGACATTGATGTCGCCGCGTTCCTGCCGCACTCGCCGCTGCGGGTGTACGTGATGGGCCAGCGCGGGGTCGACCGCGAGTTACCCACCGCCGAGGACCTCGCGATGATGCGCAAGCTCGCCGAGGAGGCCATCCGCGCCGGCGCGCTGGGCTTCGCGTCGTCCCGGTTGACGTTGCACAAAACCTCCAGCGGACAACCGATTCCGAGCTACGAGGCGGAGTACGCCGAGATCGAGGCGATCGCACGCGGCGTCGACGACGCCGGTGGCGGTCTGCTGCAGTTCGTGCCCGACCTGATGGCCTGCGACTACGAGGGCGCGCTGAGCGCCGTGTTCGACGTCGCCGCCGAAGTCGGTCTGCCCGTGACTTTCACACTGGCGATCGGCAACGCCGGCCCGCCGATTCACCTCGACGCGCTGCGCATGGTGGAGAAGGCCAACGCGAACGGTGGCGACGTGACGGGGCAGATCTTCCCTCGGCCGATCGGACTGGTGCTCGGGTTGGATCTGTCGGGCAACCCGTTCGTCATGTACCCGTCGTACCGGGAGATCGCCCAACTGCCCCTGACCGAACGCGTCGCCGAGATGCGCAAACCCGACGTCCGCGAGCGCATTCTGACCGACAAGCCGGCCAGTGACGGGCACCCGCTGATGTTCGCCGCGCAGGCGTGGGACTACATGTTCCCGCTGGGCGACCCGCCGAATTACGAGCCAGCGGAGGAGGATTCGATCGGTGCGCGAGCGCGCGCCCGCGGCGTCAGCCCGCTCGAGGAGGCCTACGACCGCCTGCTCGACGACGACGGCCACGCCATGCTGCTGGTCACGCTCGCCAACTTCCGCGACAACTCGCTGGACACCGTGGCGGAGCTGATTCAGCGCGACGACGTAGTGCTCGGCCTCGGCGACGGCGGCGCCCACTACGGAATGATCTGCGACGCAAGCTTTCCCACGTACATGCTGACGCACTGGGTCCGCGACCGGGAATCCGGGCGACTGTCGATGCAGCGGGTGATCCAGGAGCTGACGTCGGTGCCTGCGCGCATCGCCGGGCTGGCCGACCGCGGACAGCTCACCGTCGGGCACAAGGCCGACGTCAACGTGATCGACGCGGACGCCATGCGACTGTACCGGCCGACGGTGAAGGCCGACCTGCCCGCCGGTGGCCGCCGGCTCGACCAGGCCGCCGACGGCTACGTGGCGACCATCGTGTCCGGTGAGGTGATCGCCGAGAACGGCGAACCCACCGACGCCCGGCCCGGCAAGCTCATCCGCGGCCGCCAGCCGTCCCCGGTATAGGCGTCGAGAACTAGAGGCGCTCGATGATGGTGACGTTGGCGGTGCCGCCGCCCTCGCACATCGTCTGCAGGCCGTAGCGGCCGCCGGTGCGCTCCAACGTGTTCAGCATCGTCGCGAACAGCTTCGCGCCGGTGGCCCCCAGCGGATGGCCGAGCGCGATGGCGCCGCCGCTCGGGTTGACCTTCGCCGGGTCGGCGCCGGTCTCCTTGAGCCAGGCCATGACGACGGGCGCGAACGCCTCGTTGATCTCGACGGTGTCGATGTCCTCGATTGTCAGCCCGGCCTTCTGCAAGGCGTAGTGCGTGGCGGGAATCGGCCCGGTGAGCATGTACACCGGGTCGGCGCCGCGGGCGCTGATGTGATGGATCCGGGCGCGCGGCTTCAGCCCGTGGTCCTTGACCGCCCCCTCCGATGCGAGCAGCACCGCACTCGCGCCGTCGGAGATCTGGCTGGCCATGGCCGCCGTCAGCCTGCCGCCCTCGACGAGCGTCTTGAGGCCGGCCATCTTCTCCAGCGAGGTGTCACGCGGCCCCTCGTCGGTGACGAAGCCGTCCACCGCGATGATCTCGTTCTCGAAGTAACCGGCCCGGATGGCCTCCTGAGCGCGCTGGTGGCTGGTGAGCGAGTACTGCTCCATCTCCTCACGGGAGAGGTTCCACTTCTCGGCGATGAGTTCGGACCCGCGGAACTGTGAGATCTCCTGATCGCCGTAGCGGTGCAGCCAGGACTTGGACTCGTTGGTGGGCGAGGTGAACCCGAACTGCTCGCCGACGATCATCGCCGAGCTGATCGGGATCTGACTCATGTTCTGCATGCCGCCCGCGACGATCAGATCCGCGGTGCCCGACATGATCGCCTGTGCACCAAAGGAAATGGCCTGCTGGCTGGATCCGCACTGGCGGTCGACGGTGACACCGGGCACCTCCTCGGGGAAGCCCGCCGCGAGCCACGACAGCCGGGCGATGTTGCCCGCCTGACCGCCGACCGCATCGACACAGCCGGCGACGACGTCGTCGACGGCGCCGGGGTCGACGTCGTTGCGGTCGAACAGCCCGCGCCAGCCGGCGGCGCCGAGGTCGACGGGGTGCACACCGGAGAGCCCGCCGTTGCGCTTGCCGACTGCGGTGCGTACGGCATCGATGACGTAGGCCTCACCCATTGTTTTCTCCTTCGGTTATGCCACCGAGCACGATGGCGAGGTACTGCGCGCCGACCTGTTCGGCGGTGAGCGGGCCGCCGGGTTGGTACCAGCGAACCGAGACCCAGGTGGTGTCGCGGATGAAGCGGTAGACGAGGTCGACGTCGAGATCGGGCCGGAACATGCCATCCGCGACGCCCTGCTTGAGCACGTCGATCCACATGCTGCGCTGCTCGCGGTTGCGCTCGTTGAGGAAGCCGAACTGCGGCAGCGGGTTGAGCCGCTTGGCCTCGTCCTGGTAGATGACGACCTGCGCGTGCCGGTGCTCGATGGCCTCGAACGACACCATGAAAAGTCCCTTGACCCGTTCGAGCGGATCGGCGGTACTCGAGACGATCTCCTCGTAGCGGGTGAAGAGCCAGTCGAGGAAGTCGCGCAGAACCTCCTCGACCATCTGCTCCTTGGACTTGAAGTGGTGATAGAGGCTGCCCGACAGGATGCCCGCCGAATCGGCGATGTCCCGGACCGTGGTGGCCCGCAACCCGCGCTCGGCGAACATCGTCGCGGCGAGCGCGAGCAGCTCATCGCGGCGGGTCTGCGACGCCTTATCCACCGGACCACCATAGCAACCAAGCGCTTGCTAGGTAAGACCCGCTACCGCGACGACTCCCAGTACTCGCTGCACGCGTCGTCCGGCGTTCCGTCGTGATTCGCCCGCGCTCGAGCCAGATTGAACGCGTACCAGGGGACGGGCCGATCGTCACGATAGAACGCGCAGACGCGCATCGCCTCCGGGAGGCGCTGCAACGCCGGCTGGATGTCGGGCGACAGCCGCAGCAGGTACTCGGTGTCCAGCAGCCCCGACTGCTCGTAGCGGTCGATGTTGCGCTCGGCGATGAAGCGTTCGGGGTTCATCGCCGCCAACCCGAGGAGGGCGACGACGCCGGCCAGCAGCACCGCCCGCGGCAGCCACCGCCCGGCCATCCGGATTCCGGTGATCGCGATCAGCAGGAACACCGCTCCGAGCCACAGTTCGATCGTGATGACGACCAGCCGCTGCACGCTGAAGCCGTACGCCTGCTGGTACACCCACATCCGGTGGATCGCGGAGATCACCACGACGATCGAGGTGGCGCACAGGGTTCCGACGAGTACTCGCAGAAGCACCCGGTCACGGGGTTCGACGCGCGCGGCGACCCTGATGACGACGGCGAGCACCACCAGCGTCAGCGCCGCGACCCAGAGCAGCTGCCAGAAGCCCTGGCGCGCGTACTCGGCGTAGGTCAGGCCGTCGGTTCCCAGGACGTGCTCGTGGCCGCCGAACAGCACGGTCGCCTGTACCGCGACGAAGCCCAGGAACAGGACGTTCAGCACGCCGAGCGGAAACGCCCACTCCCAGTTGGGGACCGGCCGCATGGGCGGTGGCGCGGCGGCGTCCAACCTCGGCGCGAACCGAACGAGGTAGGCGCCGATCAGCACGAACGCCACGACGACGCCGAACACGACGACGCGTGCGAACAGCTGCCCGAAGCTCCACTCGGGGGTCAGCCCGTCGAGCACGCGGGAGAAGGCCGGGTCCGCGGAGGCGAACAGCCCGCCGAAGACCAGCGCGAGCACCACGGTGACGGCCACCACGACACCGGCCCGTAGCACCCGACCCCGGCCGAGGTCGCCGATCCCGGAACCGGGTACCGCGCGCTGCACCCACCCGGCGACGCGGGCGGGTGCGAGCCACGCGATGAAGGGGCCGACGAACACCGCAGTCCACGTCCGGCCGCCGACCAACGTGCCCCAGCCGACCAGCCATGCCGCCAGCACGCACAGCACGCCGAGCCACGTCGCCGCGAGGATCGCCGGTACGGCGAGCAACGCGAGAGTGATTGCCATACCGAGCCATTCGTCCCGGCTGGGCCGCCGCTGCGCGGTCCCGAACACCACGCCGAACACCAGCACCCCGACGACGAGGTAGCCGATGCTGAGCGTGCCGATCCGCCACACCGCGGTCCCGATGAGGCCCGCGACGACGGCGAGCACCACCGCCCGCTGCGGCGCCGCCTCCGTCGGATCCAGTGGCCACACCTTCCGCGGCCAGATGCTCCACCCCGGTTCACCGTGGCGTGGCGGCAGCGGGCCCTGCACCGGTGGCATCTGCGGTGGCGGTAGGACGGGTGACGAGACGGGCGTGGCGTACCACCCCTGGCCCGGCATGGTCATGTCAGCTCCTCGGTTGGGCGGGGGTGGGGAACGGTGACCGCGAATCGGCACCCGGTTGGCGAATCGACGACGTCGATGACCCCGTCGTGGAGTTCGACGGCCCAGCGGGCGATCGCCAGGCCGAGCCCGGTACCACCCGCCGACGTCGCCCCTCTGGTGAAACGCTGGAACACGGTCTCGCGTTCGGCCGGTGGGATGCCGGGCCCCTCATCGCACACCTCGAGTCGCAGACCCTCCGCGTCGGCGGCGCACCCCAGTACGGTCACCCGGCCACCTGCCGGACTGTGCCGAATCGCGTTGTCGACCAGATTGACCACCACCTGTCGCAGCCGCGCGGGGTCGGCCACGGCCGTCAGATCCGGCGGCGTCACCCGGACGTCGACTTCGACGTCGTGGGGCGCCGGTGACACGTGCCGGAGGGCGTCGGTCAGGAAGTCCTCCACGTGGAACGAACTGCGCTGCAATGGAATCGCCCCACCCTCGACGCGGGACAGATCGAGCAGGTTCGCCACCAGCTCGCCGAGCCGTTCGGTCTGGGCCAGCGCCACCCGCAGCGTCTCGGGGTCGGGCTGCGCGATGCCGTCGACGACGTTCTCCAGAACCGCGTGCAGCGCCGCGATCGGGGTCCGCAGTTCGTGGCTGACGTTCGCGATCAGCCCGCGGCGGTACTCGTCGGCCGCGCCGAGATCGGCCGCCATCTGGTTGAACGCGGTCGCGAGTTGGCCCACCTCGTCTCGAGAGGTCGCGCGGACCCGAACGCTGTAGTCCCCGCGAGCCATCGCGCGGGCGGCCGCGGTCATCTGGCGCAGCGGCGATGTCATGCCGTGCGTCAGGAACAGCGTGAACACCAGCGACGCCACCAGCGCGACGGCCAGCGTGTGGCGGATCTGCCAGCCCGTGCCCACCCAGAAGAGGAACGCGATGAGGATGATGACGCCGACGACGAGCAACCCCATCTTCGCCTTGAACGAGGCCAGCGGATCCAGCGGCCGGGGCAACCGGTCCCAGAGCGCGGCGAATCCGCTCACCTGGCCTCCAGTGCGTAGCCGACCCCGTGCACGGTGCGGATGAGCTCCGAGCCGAGCTTGCGGCGCAGCGCCTTCACATGGGTGTCGACGGTGCGGCTCTCCACGCCGGAAGCCCAGCCCCACAGGTGTTCGAGCAGGGCGTCGCGCGACACCGCCGCGCCCGGTCGGCTGGCGAGGAAGACGAGCAGGTCGAATTCCGTTCGGGTCAGATGGATCTCGACGTCGTCTCGATGAACGCGGCGGCCTTCCAGGTCGATTCGATACCCGCCGACGTCCAGCGCCTGACTCTGGCCGACCCGGTCGAGGCGGCGCAGCAGCACCCTGACCCGCGCCACCAGCTCACGCATGCTGAACGGTTTCGTGAGGTAGTCGTCGGCACCGATGCCGAGCCCGATCAGCATGTCCGTCTCCTCGCTCCGTGCGGTCAGCATCAGCACCGGAACCGGTTGGGCCGCCTGGATTCGCCTGCACACCTCGAGGCCGTCGAAACCCGGCAGCATCACGTCGAGCACGACGAGGTCCGGCGGGCTGGTGGTTGCGGCGGCCACGGCGGACGGACCGTCGACTGCGGTCTCGACGAGGAACTCCTCGGCGCGCAGCCGGGTCGCGACGGCCGCCAGGATCGTCGGCTCGTCGTCGACGACCAGGATGCGCTTCACGACTTCGACTGTAGGTGCCGGATGTGGGGCTACTGAGCGGTGATTGTGAAGATTCCGTGGAGATCGCCGGAAGGTCTGCGAACGACGGTCGTCAGACGAGGTCGCCGATCGTGACGTCGCCCCTGTCCGGAGGTGCACACGCGGCCAGGGTCGTCACCCTGGTGTCGACGACCTCGGTCGTCGACGAGTTCCTGCCGTTGCGCTCCTTGAGCATCCGCGCGACGGTCGCATCCATGTTCTCGGTGCGCATCGCCAGGAAGTCCCGGCACGTGGTGTCACCACCGGAGTTACTGGCACCGGAGCACCCGGTCAGCAGGGCCAGCACGCCGACCACGCTGCCGACGGCGACCGCCACGTGCTTCACGCACCCAGCGTACTCACGCCCGCTGGCTCGACACCGAGACGACCTCGCCGGTCAGGTAACTGGAGTAGTCGCTCGCCAGGAACGCGATGGTGGTGGCGATCTCCCACGGTTCGGCGGCACGGCCGAACGCCTCGTCGGACGCGAGCTGGTCGAGCAGCTCGGTCGAACTGGTCTTCTCAAGGAACTTGTGCCGCGCGATGCTCGGCGACACCGCGTTGATGCGCACCCCGAACTCGACGGCTTCGATGGCGCTGCACCGCGTCAGCGCCATCACGCCGGCCTTGGCTGCGGCGTAGTGCGACTGCGAATGCTGTGCGCGCCAACCCAATACGCTGGCGTTGTTGACGATGACACCGTCGTGCTCGACGTCGCGGAAGTACCGCAGCGCGGCGCGGGTGGCCCGCATCACGGAGGTGAGCGTGACGTTGAGGACGCGGTCCCATTCGTCGTCGGTCATGTCGACGACGGGTGTCTGCCCGCCCAGGCCGGCGTTGTTGACCAGCACGTCCAGCCGGCCCGCCTTCTCGACGGCCGATGTGATCAACGCGTCGACGGCCTCGGTGGAGGTGACGTCGCACACCACGGCGTCGACGCGGCCGAGGCCGAGTGCGGCGAGTTCGTCACGGGTCTCGTTGAGCCGCCGTTCGTGGTAGTCGGAGACCACGACGTCGGCGCCTTCGAGCAGGGCACGGCGCGCGGTCGTGGAGCCGATGCCGGTGCCCGCTGCGGCGGTGACGAGCACGACCTTCCCCTGCAGCAGGCCGTGGCCCGCGATCTCCTCGGGCGCTTGCGCGAGACTCATCCCTTGACCTCTCGGGGCAGGCCGAGCACCCGCTCGGCGATGATGTTGCGCTGAATCTCGTTGGACCCGCCGTAGATCGTGTCCGAGCGTGAGAACAGGTACAGCCGCTGCCATTCGTCGAACTCGCCGTCGGGGAGCAACAGCCCGGCCTTGCCCTGGACGTCCATCGCGATCTCACCGAGTTCGCGATGCCAGTTGGCCCACAACAGCTTCGACACGTTGTCTTGACCGGGTTGCTCCACGTCCATCGTCGCGAGCGCGTACGAGCGCATGGTCTGCAGGCCCACCCACGACTGAGTCAGCGCCTGGCGGATCAGCGGATCGTCGATGGCACCGGTCTTCTTCGCCAGGTCGACGACCCCGAGAAGCTCTCGCCTGTAACGGATCTGCTGGCCGAGTGTCGATACGCCGCGTTCGAACGTCAGCAGGCTCATCGCCACGCGCCAGCCGTCACCGGGCTCGCCGACGACGAGTGATGCGTCGGTGCGGGCGTCGTCGAAGAAGACCTCGTTGAACTCGGAGTCGCCGGTCAGCTGAACGATCGGCCGAACCTCGACGCCGGGCTGGTCCAGCGGCACCAGCAGGAAGGACAGGCCGGCGTGCCGCTTGGAACCCTTCTCGGAGCGCGCGACCACGAAGCACCACTGAGCCCAGTGCGCGAGCGACGTCCACACCTTCTGGCCGTTGACGACCCACTGGTCGCCGTCGAGTTCGGCGGTGGTCGAGACGTTGGCGAGGTCGCTGCCCGCGCCCGGTTCGGAGTAGCCCTGGCTCCACAGTTCGGTGACGTCGAGGATCTTGGGCAGGAAGCGCTGCTGGTGTTCCGGTGTGCCGAAGGCGATCAGCGTCGGTCCCAGCAGTTCCTCCCCGAAGTGGTTGACCTTGTCGGGGGCGTCGGCTTTCGCGTACTCCTCGTAGAACGCGACCCGGTGAGCCACCGACAGGCCGCGGCCGCCGTGCTCCTCCGGCCAGCCGAGGCAGGTCAGCCCCGCAGCGGCAAGATGCCGATTCCACGCGAGCCGTTCCTCGAACGCCTCGTGCTCGCGACCAGGGCCGCCGAGGCCCTTCAGTGCCGCGTATTCACCGACGAGATTGTCGGCCAGCCAACCCCGGACCTCGGACCGGAACTCCTCGACCTCTATCACTCTTGTAGGCTAACCTACCAAGCACTTGCTTTGTTAGAGGAGAGTCGATGACGACGGAGCGCAGGACCATCCCCCGGGTCCTGGACCGGATCAGCGACGAGTTCTCCGCCCACGAAGCCCTGGTCACACCCGATCGGACCCTGACCTACGCCGACCTCAGAACCGAGGTCGTCCGCGCCGCCGCCGCGATGATCGACCTCGGCGTCGAGGCCGGCGACCGCGTCGCGATCTGGTCCCCGAACACCTGGCACTGGGTCGTCGCCTGCCTCGCCACGCACTACGCGGGCGCGGTGGTCGTGCCGCTCAACACCCGCTACACCGCGAGCGAGGCCACCGACATCCTGGCCAGAACCGCGGCCCCGCTGCTGATCGGAATGGGCAGGTTCCTCGGCGCCGACCGGACCGCCGAACTGGACCGCACCGCGCTGCCCGCGCTGCGGCACATCGTGCGGGTGCCGATCGAGACCGACGACGTGGCCGCCGCGACGTCATGGCACGAGTTCGTCGCCCGCGGGACCGATCTAGCCGCCGTCGAGGCGCGCGCAGCGGCGGTCACCCCCGACGACGTCTCCGACATCCTGTTCACATCCGGCACCACCGGCCGGAGCAAGGGCGTGCTGTGCGCCCACCGGCAGTCACTCGACGCACCCGCCGCGTGGGCCGCCTGCGGTGAGCTGACGAGCGCCGACCGCTATCTCTGCATCAACCCGTTCTTCCACAACTTCGGCTACAAGGCGGGCATCCTGTCGTGCCTGCAGAAGGGCGCCACGCTCATTCCGCAGCTGACGTTTGATCCCGAGCAGGCCATGCGCGCCGTGCAGGATCAGCGGATCACGGTGCTGCCCGGCCCGCCGACCATCTACCAGACACTGCTCGACCACCCCAAGCGCGGCGACTTCGACCTGACGTCCCTGCGGTTCGCCGTCACCGGTGCCGCCGTCGTGCCGGTGGTGCTGATCGAGCGCATGCAGTCCGAGCTGGACATCGACATCGTGCTGACGGCCTACGGCCTCACGGAGGCAAGCGGATTCGGAACCATGTGCCGAGCCGACGACGACGCCGTCACCGTCGCCACGACGTGCGGACGGCCCATCGCCGACTTCGAACTGCGCATCGACGGTGACGACGAGACCGGCGAGGTGCTGTTGCGCGGCCCCAATGTGATGCTGGGCTATCTCGACGATCCCGACGCCACGTCCGCCGCGATCGACGCCGACGGTTGGCTGCACACCGGTGACATCGGGAAGCTCGACGAGCGCGGCAATCTCAGCATCACCGACCGGCTCAAGGACATGTACATCTGCGGCGGGTTCAACGTGTACCCCGCCGAGATCGAACAGGTGCTGGCACGGCTCGACGGCGTCGCCGAGGCCGCCGTCATCGGTGTGCCAGACGACCGGCTCGGCGAGGTCGGCAAGGCGTTCGTCGTCGTCAAACCCGGCGCGCACCTGGACGAGGCGACGGTCATCGCCCACACCCGCGAGCACCTCGCGAACTTCAAGACCCCGCGTTCGGTGGCCTTCCTCGATGTGCTGCCCCGCAACCCTGGAGGAAAAGTGGTCAAACCGCAACTGCGAGAGCTGATCTAATGGATCTGCACTTCGACGACGACAGCGAGGCGTTTCGCGCCGAGGTTCGCGGGTTCCTCGCGGCCAACCGTGAGCACTTCCCGACGAAGTCCTACGACACCGCAGAGGGTTTCGCGCAGCACCGGGTCTGGGACAGGGTGCTGTTCGACGCCGGGCTCTCGGTGATCGCGTGGCCGGAGAAGTACGGCGGCCGGGATGCGTCGCTGTTGCAGTGGATCGTGTACGAGGAGGAGTACTTCCGCGCCGGTGCGCCGGGCCGGGCCAGCGCCAACGGCACCTCGATGCTGGGGCCAACGCTGTTCGCGCATGGCAGCGAGGAGCAACTGGACCGCGTGCTGCCGAAGATGGCCAGCGGCGACGAGATCTGGGCGCAGGCGTGGTCCGAGCCCGAATCGGGCAGCGACCTGGCGTCGCTGCGCTCGACCGCCACCAGGACCGACGGCGGCTGGAAGCTCAACGGCCAGAAGATCTGGAGCTCGCGAGCGGTGTTCGGGGACAGAGCCTTCGGGCTGTTCCGCTCGGATCCGGAGGCACAGCGCCACAAGGGCCTGACGTACGTCATGTTCGACCTGCACGCCGAGGGCGTGACCGTCCGGCCCATCGCCCAACTCGGCGGTGACACCGGCTTCGGCGAGATCTTCCTCGACGACGTCTTCGTGCCCGACGAGGACGTCATCGGCGGTGTGCACGACGGCTGGCGCGCGGCGATGAGCACGTCGAGCAACGAGCGCGGCATGTCGCTACGCAGCCCGGCCCGCTTCCTGGCACCGGCGGAACGGCTGGTCGCCGAATGGGACGAGCGCGGCCGCGTCGACGCCCACGCCGACCGCGTCGCCGACGCGTGGATCAAGGCGCAGGCCTACCGACTGCACACGTTCGGCACGGTGACACGGCTGGCCTCGGGTGGCGAACTCGGCGCCGAGTCGTCGATCACCAAGGTGTTCTGGTCCGAACTCGACGTCGCGTTGCACCAGACCGCGGTGGATCTGCGAGGTTCGGACGCCGAGCTCGTCGATCACTGGACCGAAGGCCTGCTATTCGCACTCGGTGGTCCGATCTACGCCGGCACCAACGAGATTCAGCGCAACATCATCGCGGAACGTCTGCTGGGACTGCCTCGCGAGAGTAAGGGGTAGCCGCAGTGAGATTCGATCTGGACGAACAGCAGCGCGACTTCGCGTCGAGCATCGACCGCGCGCTCGGCGCCGCCGATGTGCCCACCGCGGTGCGCGCATGGTCGACGGGCGACACGGGGCCGGGCCGTAAGGTGTGGTCGACGCTGACCGATCTGGGCGTGACGGCACTGATGGTGCCGGAGGAGTACGACGGCATCGGCGCGCACCCCGTCGACCTGGTGGTGGCCGCTGAGCGGCTCGGCTACTTCGGTGTCCCCGGCCCCGTCACGGAATCGGTTGCGGTGGCGCCGATCCTGCTCGCGACCGACGAGCGGGCGGGTGGCCTCGCGTCGGGCGAGTTGATCGCGACCGTCGCGTTTCCGCCGCACGTGCCGCGCGCCGTCGACGCCGACACCGCCGGACTGATCCTCGTGGCGGGCGACGGCGAGGTCCGCGACGGCGTCGCAGGCGACGTCCACGAGTCGGTCGACCCCGCCCGCCGGGTGGTCGACGTGGACGCTTCCGGTGACGCCCGCCCGGCCGATACCGCGCGGGCCTTCGAATTCGGCGCACTGGCGACCGCAGCGCAACTGGTGGGGGCGGGCCAGGCGATGCTCGACATGTCGGTGGAATACGCCAAGCAGCGAACGCAATTCGGCCGACTTATCGGTTCGTATCAGGCGATCAAACACACGCTGGCCGACGTCTACATCGCCGTCGAGATGGCGCGGCCGCTGGTGTACGGCGCGGCACTGTCGCTGGCCGACGATTCCCCGGACACCGCGCGCGACGTGAGCGCCGCAACCGCCGCCGCCGCGGATGCCGCACTGCTGTCGGCGCGTTCGTCGCTGCAGGCCCACGGCGCCATCGGCTACACCCAGGAGCACGACCTGTCGCTGCTGCTGTTGCGGGTGCAGGCGCTCCGCTCGGCGTGGGGTGACGCGACGTGGCACCGTCGCCGGGTGTTGGAAGCACTGTCCAGCTCGAGCCTGGAGGCCCTCTCATCGTGAACGAGGAACGGGAACTGCTGCGCGACACCGTCGCATCGCTGGTGGAGAAGCACGCCGGCCCCGAGGCCGTGCGCCGGGCGATGGAGTCCGAGCGCGGTTACGACGAGAAGCTGTGGACACTGCTGTGCGAGCAGGTCGGCGTCGCGGCGCTGGTGGTGCCCGAGGAACTCGGCGGGGCGGGCGGTGAACTCGCCGACGCCGCGGTGGTGATCGAGGAAATCGGCAAGGGCCTGGTGCCGACCCCGCTGCTCGGCACCACGCTGACCGAACTGGCGCTGCTAGCGGCCGACGAGCCGGACGGTGACACGCTCGAGGCCCTGGCTGCGGGCGCGTCGATCGGCGCGGTGGTGTTCGATCCCGACTACGTGCTCAACGGTGACGTCGCGGACGTCGTCGTCGCCGTCGAGGACGGAAAGCTCACGCGCTGGACGGGATTCACCGCACATCCCGTCACGTCGATGGACCCCACCCGGCGGCTCGGTCGCCTCGAGTCGAGCGCCACCGCCGCACTCGGCACCGACCCCGGCCTCGCCGACACCGCGGCCATCCTGCTCGCCGTCGAGCAGATCGGCGCGGCGAGCCGCTGCCTCGACCTGACCGTCGCCTACACCAAGGACCGTGTTCAGTTCGGGCGGCCGATCGGCAGCTTCCAGGCGCTGAAGCACCGGATGGCCGACCTGTACGTACTGGTGCAGTCGGCGCGCGCGGTCGTCAACGACGCCGTGGGAGCGCCCTCGCCGGCGTCGGCCGCGCTGGCGCGGGTATCGGCGAGCGAGGCGTTCACCGCCGTAGCTGCGGAATCCGTCCAGATGCACGGTGGCGTCGCCATCACGTGGGAGTACGACATCCAGCTGTACTTCAAACGCGCCCACGGCAGCGCCCAACTACTCGGCCCGCCCCGCGACTTCCTGCGTGCGCTCGAATCGGAAGTCCTCTAGTCGTCGCGCCCTTCCGCGAGCGTGCGTGTCTGTACCCCCAACACGCCGAACCCCGACGTGCCGTCACGCACTTTCGCGTTGAACCGTTTCAGCGCGAGCGTACGGCGACGGGCCCGCTCAGCCGGCGTGTCGGGGTACAGACACGCACGCTCGCCGGGGGCGGTTCTCCAGCGTGCTCATCGTGTCTGCAGACTAGCCTGGATTCGATGACCGAAATCGCCCAGCGAGTCGCGATCCGCGCCGGGATCCCGCCGTTCCACGTCATGGACGTGTGGCTGGCCGCAGCGGAGCGGCAACGCACACACGGCGACCTGGTCAACCTGTCGGCCGGCCAGCCCGCCGCTCCGGCCCCGGCCCCGGTCCGCGCCGCCGCGACGGAGGCGCTCACCAGCCACACGCTGGGATACACCGTCGCACTTGGCATTCCGGAGCTGCGCGAGGCCATTGCGCACAGCTATCAGGATCGCCACGGCATCACCGTCGACCCGGCCGACGTCGTCATCACGACGGGGTCGACCGGCGGATTCCTGCTGGCGTTTCTCGCGAGCTTCGACGTCGGCGACCGCGTCGCCGTGACCTCGCCCGGCTACCCCTGCTACCGCAACATCCTGTCCGCCCTCGGCTGCGAGGTCGTCGAGGTGCCGTGCGGACCCGACACGCGTTTCCAGCCGACAGTCGAGATGCTGGCCGCCCTCGATCCGCCGGTGCGGGGTCTGGTGATCGCGAGCCCGGCCAACCCCACCGGCACCGTTCTTCCGCCCGCCGAACTGGCGGCCATCGCGACGTGGTGCGACGACAACGACGTGCAACTGGTGAGCGACGAGATCTACCACGGCCTGGTGTATCCCGGTGCGCCCGAGACCAGTTGCGCCTGGGAGACATCGCGCCGCGCGTTCGTCGTCAACAGCTTCTCGAAGTACTTCGCGATGACGGGCTGGCGGCTCGGCTGGCTCCTGGTGCCGCAGCCGCTGCTCCGCGCCGTCGATCGCCTCACCGGGAACTTCTCCATCTGCCCGCCGACGCTGCCGCAGTTGGCCGCCGTCGCCGCCTTCACCCCGGAGTCGCTGGCCGAAGCCGAGGGGCTCGTCGAGCAGTACGCGGTCAACCGGGAGCGTCTGCTCGCCGGCTTGCCCGCGATCGGGCTGCCGCGGCTGGCCCCGGCCGACGGCGCGTTCTACGTCTACGCCGACATCTCCGACTACTCGACCGACTCGCTCGCGTTCTGCGCGAAGTTACTTGCCGATACCGGTGTGGCGATCGCGCCGGGCGTCGACTTCGACACCGTGCACGGCGGCGCGTACGTCCGGCTCTCCTTCGCCGGATCGTCGGCTGAGATAGACGACGCGTTGCGGCGCATTGGCCCGTGGCTGGCAAGCGTCAATTGAGCGAATGTCCGAGGGATGATGACGACGCCGCCGCGGTGGCGTCGGGCTTCGGTCGGCTGCGGGGGTTCCGCAGCGGTGGCGTCGGGCTTCGGTCCGCGCGGAGCCTTTGGAGCGCCCCAGCAGCCGGGCTCCGCATTCGACGAGTGCCGCCCACAGGGCGAATTGAACAATGCCTAGAAGGATGAGGGGCCAGAGGAGGCCCGTGAAGGCCGCCAGCAGCAACCGTGAATTCCCGCTCTGCTGAATGAGTTTGACTCGGATGCCCATCGCGATGGCACTGGCCAGGCCGACGAGAAAGCCCAACGCATACACCGCAAGCAACGCATCACCGGTCAACGTCGTTCATCCGTCCCCGCGGGTCGACAACCGGCGTCGTTCGGACCGCCTCCCGACGCGTGATCCGATGCCACGTCCCACCCCCGTCCGGCGGCCAAGTCGGCCATCTGATGATGCCTGCTCGCAACCGTGGGCGAGCACTTCAGCAAACTTTCATCACGGTGCACCCAACACCCGGAACGTACCCTAAAGTATACTTACTCCAGAGTCAATTAGCTTCACTAGACGGATCCCCGGCGCCGTACGCGCCGTCCCCGGCTGACGGCCCAGCGCTAGTTCAACCGCAACCCGAGTGCGACGGCGGCGCGATCAGCGGCGGCCGCACCGGCGAGTTGACGGACGAGCAGCACGCCGTCGACCAGGGCCACGGTGGCCTCCGCTTCCGCGCGACGACGGTGCGGATCGCCGCTGAAGAACTCGGACAGCCAGCCGACCCAACCCTGCATGAGCTGGCCGGCGAGATCCCCGAACGGTTCGAGACCAGCCGCGGCCAAGCCGCATGCCTCGAAGTACACGGCGAAGAGCGGTTCGAACTCCTTGCGCGACAACACCGGTAGCGCCGCCCGAGCCAAGTGTCGATGATCCTCGGCAGCGTCGGTGAAGGCGGAGCCGAGAGCAACTTGGAGCCGCTCGCCCACCTGAATCAGCACGTCCGTGACGAGCTGATTCTTCGTCGGGAAGTAGTACACGATGATTCGGTCGCTCACCCCGAGCCGCTTGGCCAACGTCCCGAAGGTGAGTCGGCTCACACCGTCATCCAGTGCGGCCTCCACGGCGCCGTCGAGGATGTCGTCCCGCGTGTGCTTGTGTCCCATCGGGGGTTGATTGTAGTTGTCGCTACACATATGGTTTTGTAGTCATCACTACAAACCGATTACAGGAGCCGCCATGACGACCACCGCACCCGATCCGACCGCCGCTCGAGCTGCCGTCCTGGCCATTTCGGTCGGCCGCATCTTCGCCGGCGGACTGTCGTGGGCGAGCCCCCGCCACTCGTGGCGCCTGTTCGGCCTCGGGCCGATGAACACCAGCGACAGTTCGAGCATCACCTCCCGACTGTTCGGCGTCCGCGACGTCGCGCTGGGGCTGGCCGCCCAACACCCCGACCCGAACGTCAAGCGACTCGCGCTGCGGGCCGGCATCGTGATCGACGCAGCCGACGTCGCAGGGAACCTCCTCGCCGTGCGAGCGGGCGCGCCCAAGACGAGCCTGCTGGGGGTTGCGGCCGGCGCCGGCCTCTTCGTCGGCCTCGGCGCCTTCGCGTTGGCCCAGCAGTAGGCCGACCCGAACCCGAGGCATCGCTTAACGTCGGGTCATGCCATTCCTCGAAACCGACGACGGTCGCGCCTACTACCGGCACTGGGCCGCCGAGGCACCCCACGCGGCCGTCATCTTCCTGCACGGCTTCGGCGAGCACACCGGCGTCTACCACCGGTACGGCTTCGCGCTCAACGCCGCGGGTATCGACCTCTGGGCCGTCGACCAGTTCGGTCACGGCCTGACCGCAGGCGACCGCGGGGACTTCACGACCCTGGAGGCCAGCATCGGGCTCGGCGACGAGCTCGCACGTCTCGCGGCAGCGGCATCGCCCGGCATTCCGCTTGTCGTCCAAGGACACTCGTTCGGTGCGGTGGCGACGCTGTGGAAGCTGGTCCAGGACGCCGGACCGTACCGGGCCGCCGTGGTGTCCGGCGCTCCCCTGGTGCCGGTGGCGGGTCTCGTCGACGCCGACAGCACGTTCGAGATCGCGCCCAGCCAGCTGTCAGCCGACCCGTTCTACCTCGACCAGATGGAGAACGATCCCCTGGCGTTCGTCGACGCCGACGGCGGGCCGCTCGCGCGTGAACTCGATCGCGGCTGGGACGCCTTCGGCGCGACATTGCCGAACCTCACGCTGCCGACGCTCGCAGTGCACGGCACTAACGATCCGATCGCCCCGATCGGCGCGGTGCGCGCCTACGCCGAGCAGATTCCCGCGTTGTCACTGTTCGAGCTGGCCGGTGGCGGCCACGACATCCTCAACGACGTCACCCACCGCGAGGTGGCGGCCAGGATCGCGGAGTTCGTCGACCAGCACGTGGGCTGAAGCATCCACAGGGGTTGTGCACACTGTGGATGAATAACAGCGGTGTAATTCGACCCTCAGCGCCGGAGGTGCACGTCGCCGTGTGTGGCGTCCAGCCAGTGGTCGAGTTCGTCGGCCGGTAACGGCGGGCAGTGCACGTGCCCCTGCGTGATGTCGCAGCCGTAACGCCGCAGCGCGTCGAGGGTCTCGTTGTCCTCCACGCCCTCCGCGACCAACGACGCGCCGAGGCTGTGCGCCAGCGCCACCGTAGAGCGGACGATGGCGATCGATCGCGGTTCGTTCGCGAGCCCTTCGACGAACACGCCGTCGAGTTTCAGCTCGTCCACGGTCATCTCCTGCAACCGGGCCAGCGACGACCATCCGGTGCCGAAGTCGTCGATCGACAGTTTGACGCCGAGCTTCTTCAGCGCATCGCCGACGCTGCGCGAACGCGCGCGTTCGGAGATGAGCATGCCCTCGGTGATCTCGAGGATCAACGCATCAGCGGGCACGCCGTGGCAGTCCAGACGATCCCCGATGTGAGCGACCAGGTCGACGTCGAGCAGGTTGGTCACCGACAGGTTGACGGCGACCGCCAGGTCGTCGTGCGTCTCGCGCCACCGGCGCACCTGTGTGAGCGCGAGGTCGAGCACGGTGTTCGTCAGCGGGCGCATCAACCCGCCGCGTTCGGCGAGGTGCAGGAACGCATCGGGCGTCAGCAGGCCACGGGTGGGATGTTGCCAGCGCACCAGCGCCTCGACGCTGTGCACGCCGCCGTCGGACCGCACCTTCGGCTGGTAGTGGCAGGTCAGCTGGCCGCCCTCGATCGCCAGTCGCAGTTCGTCGATGGTGCGGCGTTCGTCGATGCGCAGCGACTCGTGTCCGGTGTCGTAGACCGCGACCCGAACCGGCGACCCCTTGGCCAGATACATGGCGATGTCAGCGCATTGGAGCAGGTCCTCCGGACGGCGACAGTGCAACGGGCACAGGGCGATACCCACGCTCGCATCGACCTGGACGGTGATGGCCGAGAGGTGGAACGGTTCGCTCAGGGTGTCCACGATTCGCGCCGCGATCGCTTCCGCGGTCGACAGGTCGACGCCCGCCGGAAGCAGCACGGCGAACTCGTCACCACCCACCCGTGCCAGCAGATCCTCGGACCGCACCGTCTGCGAGAGTCGGTCGGCCACCCGGCGCAGCAGTTCGTCCCCGACATGGTGTCCCAGGGAGTCGTTGACACCCTTGAACCGATCGAGGTCGAGCACCAGTAGTCCCGGTCCCGCCTGGTCGCTGTCGCTCTCCGAGAACGCGAACGACGCGGCGGTCAGCGCCGTCGACATCGCCCGGCGGTTCGCCAGCAGGGTGAGATCGTCGGTCATGGCGTGGCGGTGGCTGTCGGCCAGCAGGCTGACCTCCCTGAAGGCCACGGCGAGGCGGGCGGTGACCGCGAGCAGGCCGCACGCGGCCAGCACGATCGCGACTCGGGGCACACCGGCGTCGTAACTGAGCACCAGCAGACCGATCAGCACGGCCGTGGCCACGAGTTGGGGAACCCCGTTGCGCTGCAGCGCCCCGAGCGCGTGCGTCCGCCGCGCACCGGGCGCCAGCCAGCTGGCGGCAGCCAACAGCAGGGCCGCCGCGGGCCGCAGCGCATCGGTCCAGCTGCCGCGAACGTAGGTGCCGTCGGCGACGTAGACCATGAAGAGCACATCGGCGATCGCGTACAGCACGAACCCGGCCAGGAGCAGACCCCAGCGCCGATCGGCGCCCCAGCCCAGCAGCGACAGCGCGCAGGCGGCCAGCGCGACCAGCATGAGATCTCCGGCCGGGAACGCCAGCGCCAGCACGACCGCCAGCGGGGAACCGTTGGTCGCCGCGCTGTACGGGCCGAATGCCACAGCCGCCAGCGCGGCCACTGCAAAGCCCGCGATGAGCGCGTCCAGCCCCAGCGCAATCGGTAGCCGCCGCAACCGCGCCCGCAACAAGAGCAACAAGCCGGCGAACAGCAGGGGGTAGAAACACAGCCAGAGCGGGCGCCACGCCGGCAGTAACCCGAACGCCGGGTACAGCATGTTGCGGACCGCCGGGATGAGCATGCCGCCGGCGATCAGGGCCCACGCCCACCGGTCGTCGGGGCGGAGTCGAACGCGTGCGAAGACGGCGATCGAGGCGCCCAGCATCAGCGCGGGGTACAACCACCCACCCACCGACTTCGCCGTCACGCTACTGTCCGGCAGCACCGCCGTCAGGGCATGCACCGCGACGCCTACCAGCAGTATCAACAGCGCGGAGCGGACGCCGCGGGGCACCGGCGTCGAATGAACCCCGGACCGAAACACCCCGGAGGCGCTCACCGGGTCGCTCGTCGACCGCGAGACCGACGTCGCCGTGTGCAACAACTGCATACCGGCTCCTCGACTCGAACTCGGGCGACGTATCGCACACTTGATCCCGGCGTTTGCCGAGACCACGATCACAGGCGAGCGAAGTGGGTCACGTGGAACCACGTCAGCTGGCGGAAACCGCTCTCAGTGTACGGATGCGCGTCGCTCCAAGCGAACTACTCGACGGCGTTCACAGATTCGCTAGATTCGCGCCTCGAGGGCGGCTACAGCCAGGTGTCGGCCGTCGTCGTGGTGAGGAACGCCTCGAGATCGTCGCGCCAGTGCGCCGGAGTGTTCTTATCGGGCTCGATGCCCGTGTACTCGCCGCGGTAGAACAGCAGCGGGCGGGGCTTCTTCTTCGGCACCTCCGACAGCGAGTGCACCGCACCGAACACCACGAAGTGGTCACCGCCGTCGTGCACCGAGTGCACCGTGCAGTCGATGTGAGCCAGGGTGTCGTCGAGGATCGGCGAACCGAGTTGCGACGGACTCCAGTCGATCCCCTTGAACTTGTCCGGCTCCTTGGACCCGAACTGCGCAGACACGTGCTGCTGCTTCTCGTGCAGCACGTTGACGCAGAACTTTCCGCTGGCCTCGATGGCCTGCCACGACCGCGACTGCTTGGTCGGGCAGAACAGCACCAGCGGCGGATCGAGCGACAGCGCCGCGAACGACTGGCAGGCGAAACCGATCGGCTCGCCGTCGTGCACCGTCGTGATGATCGTGATGCCGGTACAGAACTGGCCGAGCACGTGCCGGAACGTGCGGGGGTCGAATTCGGTCGCAGCCACTGCGGACCTACTTGAAGCCGACGCTGAAGTCGTGACCCCACAGGCTGACCGCCGTGCTTTCGCGAGCCACCCAGTTCTCGTCTTCGACTTCGAGTCCCTCGCAACCGAACTCGATGTCGAACCCGCCCGGAGTCTTCATGTAGAACGACAGCATCTTGTCGTTGACGTGGCGGCCCAGGGTCGCCGACATCTTCACCTTGCGTCGCAGCGCCCGGTCGAGGCAGAGGCCGACGTCGTCGGCCTCTCCGACTTCGACCATGAGATGGACGATGCCACTGGGGGTTTCACCCGGCATGAACGCGAGGCTGTGGTGGCGCGGGTTGACGCCGAGGAAGCGCAGCCAGGCGGGCGGACCGTCAGCCGGTCTGCCGACCAGTTGCGGGGGCAGTTTCATCGAGTCGCGGAGGCTGAACCCGAGCACGTCGCGATAGAAGTGCAGCGTCTCCGCGTCGTCGCGGGTCGTCAGGACGACGTGGCCCAGGCCCTGCTCCTCGGTGACGAACTTGTGCCCGTAGGGGCTGACGACGCGACGGTGCTCGAGAGCCACACCGTGGAACACCTCGAGCGTGTTGCCCGACGGGTCGTCGAACGTGATCATCTCGTCGACGCGACGGTCCGCCAACTCAGCCGCGGTGGCCTCCTTGTACGGCACGCCCTGGACGTCCAGCCGATTCCGGATCTCCTGCAGACCAGCGGCGTTCGCGGCCTCCCAGCCGGACTGCAACAAGCGGTCGTTGTCGCCGGGGACGATCACCAGGCGAGCCGGGTGCTCGTCCATCCGCAAGTAGAGCGCACCGTCAGTGACCCCCGACCCTTCGACCATGCCGAGGACCTTGAGCCCGTACTCGCGCCACGCCCCGACGTCGGTGCTCTCGATGCGCAGATACCCCAGTGACCGGATGCTCATTTCCTACCGCCCTTGAGGAAATCGGATGCCAGCTTGTTGAACTCGTCGAACTTCTCCAGCTGCGCCCAGTGGCCGCACTGCCCGAAGACGTGCAACTGCACGCGCGGAATCTGCTTGAGCGCCACCAGGGCGCCGTCGAGCGGGTTGACCCGGTCCTCACGACCCCAGATCAGGAGCACCGGCTGACGCAGCTTGTACACCTCGCGCCACATCATCCCGAGCTCGAAGTCCGCACCCGCGAACGACTTTCCCATCGCCTTGGTGGCGGCGATCGACTCCGGCCGACTGGCGATCGCGAACCGCTCGTCGATCAGCTCCTCGGTGATGAGACTCTGGTCGAAAACCATGATGCGCAGGAACTTCTCGATGTTCTCACGGGTCGGTTCGACGGTGAACCTGCCGAGCAGCTTGACGCCCTCGGTGGGATCGGGCGCGAACAGGTTCATCGACAGGCCGCCCGGGCCCATCAGTATCAGCCGGCCCGCCCGCTTCGGATTGTCGAGCGCGAACCGCACCGCGGTGCCGCCGCCCAGCGAATTACCCAGCAGTGCAGCGCGTTCGATGCCGAGATGGTCGAACAGGTTCAGCAGCGCGGTCGCGCTGTACCGGTTGTACTGCTCGTGCTCGGTGTGCTTGTCGGATAGCCCGTAACCGGGCTGGTCGACGGCCAGCACGTGGAAGTCCTGCGCCAGCACGGCGATGTTCTTGGAGAAGTTCGACCAGCTGGATGCACCCGGTCCACCACCGTGCAGCAGCACGATCGTCTCCGAATTGCCCACGCCCGCTTCGTGGTAGTGCAGCCGCATGTCCTCACGGACCTGCGCGTACCGGGAGGTCGACTCGAACGTGATCTCCTGCTGCTGAGCAGTCTCCTGTGCGAACGACGTCATCGGCCTCTCCCGGTTAAACCATGGTGTCGGCAGGCGGCAGACCGAACGCCTCGTTGCCGAAGATCATGTACGCCCGCTCGGGCTCGTTGGCGGCGTGCACTCGACCGGCGTGCGCGTCGCGCCAGAAACGCTGCACGGGCTTGTCGAGTTCGAGCGCAGTGGCACCGGACGCCTCGAAGAGCAGGTCGATCGACGAGATCGCCCTCGCCGTGGCGCGGACCTGGTCGCGACGGGCACGCGCGCGAAGCTCGAACGGAATCTCCTTGCCGGCCTTCAGCAGTGCGTACTCCTCACCGACGTTGCCGATGAGCTGACGCCAGCCCGCGTCGATATCGCTGGCGGCCTCGGCGATCCGGACCTTGGCGAACGGGTCGTCCTTCGACTTCTCGCCGGCGAACGCCGCGCGCACGCGCTTGCCCTGATGCTCGACGTGGGCGTCGTACGCGCCGTAGGCCATCCCCACGATCGGGGCCGTGATGGTCGTGGGATGCATGGTGCCCCAGGGCATCTTGTACACCGGAGCGGTGTTGTTCTGCAGGCCACCCGCGGTGCGGTCGTTCATCGACTTGTACGACAGGAACCGGTGCCGCGGCACGAACACGTCCTTGACGACGACGGTGTTGGAGCCGGTGGCCTTCAGGCCGACCACGTGCCAGACGTCGTCGATCCGGTACTCGCTGCGGGGGATCAGGAAGCTGCCGAAGTCGACGGGCTTGCCGTCCTTGATCACCGGGCCGCCGAGGAACGCCCACGTGGCATGGCCCGATCCCGAGGACCACTGCCACGCACCGCTGACCAGGTAGCCGCCGTCGACCACGACGCCCGCACCCATCGGGGCGTACGACGACGAGATGCGGACCGACGCGTTGTCGCCCCAGACCTCGTCCTGCGCCTGCTGATCGAAGAGGGCGAGGTGCCAGTTGTGCACGCCGATGATCGAGCTGACCCAGCCGGTCGAGCCGCACGCGCTGCCGAGGCGGCGGACCGCTTCGTAGAAGAGCGTCGGATCACTCTCGAGGCCACCCCACTGCGACGGTTGCAGCAGCTTGAAGAAGCCCACCTCGTCGAGCTCGTCGATGGTGTCGTCCGGGATCTGCCGGAGATCCTCGGCCTGCTGCGCCCGCTTGCTGATGCGCGGCAACAAATCGTCGATGCCGTCTAGGACCGACTGGGCATCGCGTTGTTCAATGGTGGTCATTCAATGCCTCCAGGAGTGCGGGGCTGACGAAGCTGAAGCTACCCAGAGATTAGAACACGTTACGATTTAAGTCGAGTAAGGCATTCCTACGGTCCCTAGACCTGCAGAAGCGCAGTTTTGTAACATGTTCTAGTTCTGGCTGGGAAACGAACCCTGGAGGAGACGCAGCGTGACGGACGAGCCGCTCGGCAGCCATGTGCTCGAGCTCGAGCTGGCGGACGTCGTCGAGGAGACCGCCGACGCGCGCTCACTGGTCTTTCGAGTACCGGATGGCGTCGAGGTCTCCCCCGACAAGCTGGGGTACCGGCCGGGGCAGTTCCTCACGCTTCGGGTGCCCAGCGACCGCACCGGGTCGGTCGCGCGCTGCTACTCGCTGTGCAGCTCCCCGCACACCGACGACCGGCTGACCGTCACGGTGAAGCGGACCGACGGCGGCTACGCGTCGCACTGGCTCTGCGACAACGCGCACGTCGGTATGAAGATGCACGTCCTGGCCCCATCGGGAACGTTCACGCCGGCGAATCTCGACACCGACTTCCTGCTGCTCGCGGCGGGCAGCGGCATCACGCCGATGATGGCGATCTGCAAGTCCGCGCTCTCAGAGGGCGCCGGCCAGGTGACCCTGGTCTACGCCAACCGCGACGAGACGTCGGTGATCTTCGCGGCCGCACTGCGCGAGCTCGCCGCCAAGTACCCCGACCGGCTGACCGTCGTGCACTGGCTGGAGTCGGTGCAGGGGTTGCCGAGCGCCGTCGCGCTCACCGGGCTCATCGGTCCCTACACCGGCCGGGAGGCGTTCATCTGCGGACCGGGCCCGTTCATGGCGGCCGCCGAAGAGGCGCTCACGACCGCCGGTGCCGCACGGGAAAGCATTCACATCGAGGTGTTCAAGTCGCTGGAGTCGGATCCGTTCGCGGCCGTCGTAATCGCCGAGGACGACAGCGACGAGGGGCCCGCGACCGCCGTGGTGATGCTGGACGGCGAAACCCACGAAGTGCGCTGGCCGCGCTCCGCCAAGCTGCTCGACGTGCTGCTGGACAAGGGGCTCGACGCACCGTTCTCGTGCCGTGAGGGGCACTGCGGCGCGTGCGCGGTGTTGAAGACGTCGGGCGACGTCGACATGCACGTCAACGACGTGCTGGAGCAGTCCGATCTGGACGAGGGCCTCATCCTGGCGTGCCAGGCGCACCCGTTGTCGGATTCGGTTGAAGTCACCTACGACGAGTAGCGGCCGGGCTAACCTGAGCCGCGCCACTGAGAGGACAGCACGATGACACGGTTTGCCGGAATCGCCGCAGCGCTCTCGGCGACGCTGCTGGTGCTCGCGCTCGTCACGCCCATGTCGGTGGCGTCGGCGGCGGAGAACACCATGACGAAGTCGATTCCGGTCGACGGTGTCACCCAGTTGGAGATCCACACCACCGCCAACTGCGTTCCCAACGACCAGTGCTACTTCACGGCCCGGTCGAATCTCCTGACTCCGCAGGGGCCGACCGGATTCCCGCCGCAGTTCTACGCGCGACAGAACGTCACCGTTCGCTCCTCGGACCGGATGTCCTACATGGAGTCCGATTTCAACGCGCCGAACACGCGGGAGTTCAAGTCGATCACCGACAACGAGTTCTCCACCGTCTACTTCGACGGCGGCCCGCCCGAGAAGTTCACCGTGCACGGCAACACCAAGACGCTGGACTGGTCGACCGGGCAGTTGAAGCAGGACGCCGACTACATCGTCTGCTCCTACATCCAGGTCGTGTACGCGGGAGTGAACCTCACGTCGCCCACCGCCTGCGCCCGCACGACGTACTAGGAACCCCGCGAGCGTCAGCGAGGCAGGCCCAGCAGTCGCTCGCCCGCCAGCGTCAGCAGGATCTGCTCCGTGCCGCCCGCGATCGACAGGCAGCGGGTGTTGAGGAAGTACCGCACGTCGGGCGAGTCGACGATGCCCGCGCCGTCCTGGCTGTCCATGATGGCCTCGGCGAGGTTCTGCCGGTAGCGCACGCCGATGAGCTTGCGCACGCTCGACGGCGCACCCGGATCATGGCCGCCCACAGCCATTTTCGCGATCAGCTGGTCGAGGAGCGCGCCCACCTGAGCGGCCACGATCAACACGCCGAGTCGGTCGGCATCGGCGGGATCGATGTCGTCGGTACCGAGCACCTCGAGCAGGTGCTCCATCCCCTTGTCCAGCGCGCCGCCGGTGGCGATCGCGACGCGCTCGTTGGCCAGCGTCGTGCGCGCCAGTGCCCAGCCTCCGTCGACGGGGCCGACGACCATCTCGTCGGGCACGAACAGGTCGTCGAAGAACACCTCGTTGAACAGTGCCTCACCGGTGATCTCGCGTAGCGGGCGGATGTCGATGCCCGCCGACTTCATGTCGACCAGGAAGTACGTGATGCCCTTGTGCTTCGGCGCGTCCGGGTTCGTGCGCGCCAGGCAGATCCCCCAGTCGGCGCGGTGCGCATTCGACGTCCACACCTTCTGCCCGGTCAGCTTCCAGCCGCCGTCGGTGCGAACGGCCTTGGTGCGCAACGCCGCCAGGTCGGAACCCGCACCGGGCTCACTGAAGAGTTGGCACCAGTAGACGTCGCCGTTGAGCGTGCCGGGGATGAATCGCTCGATCTGCTCCGGTGTGCCGTGCCCGAGAATCGTCGGCGCCGCCCACCAGCCGATCGAGATGTCGGGCCGCACCACCTTCGCGGCCTCGAGTTCCTGGTCGATCACCAACTGCTCCGCAGGCGACGCCCCACGGCCGTACGGCTTCGGCCAGTGCGGCGCCATCAGTCCGGTCTCGGCGAGCGCGGCCTGCCGCTTCTCCTCGGGCAGCGCGGCGATGTCGACGACCGTGGCCGCGATCTCGGCCCGGATGTCCTCGCCCTCGGTGACGTCGACGAACAACTGACGACGCACGCCCGACCGGGTCAGCTGCGCGCTGCGGCGCAGCCAGAACGACTTCCCGCCCAGGAACTGCGCGTTGGCGTACGCGCGCCGCATGTAGAGGTGCGCGTCGTGCTCCCATGTGATGCCGATGCCGCCGAGCACCTGAATGCAGTCCCGCGCGTTCACCTTCTCCGCCTCGATGCCGACGGCCGAGGCGACGGCCACGGCGATGGCCAGCTGCGCCGGATCGGGATCGCCGACCGCGCTCGCGGCATCGGCGGCGGCGACGGAGATCTGCTGCGAGCGCAATAGCATCTCGGCGCACATGTGCTTGACGGCCTGGAAGCTTCCGATCGGCTTGCCGAACTGCTCGCGGACCTTCGCGTACTCGGCTGCGGTGTCGAGCATCCAGCGGGCGAGCCCGGCCGCCTCGGCGGCCAGCACGGTCGCCGTCAGATCCACCATGCGCTCGGCGGACGCGTCGAGCACCGTCGCCGTCGCGGAGTCCAGGCGGACTCGCGCCAGCGGTCGCGAGAAGTCGGTTGCCGCAAGCGGTTCGACGGTGACGCCGTCCGTCGTGGCGTCAACCACGATCCACTGTTCTCCGGCGGGCAGCAGCAGCACCGAGTCTACGAGCCCCCCGAGCACGTACTCGGCCGTGCCGGAGGCCGTGCAGCCCCCCCCGGTCGCTTCGCTCCCGCCCGCCGTGTTCCCGTCGAGCACGATGTCCGACCGCAGCGCCACACCGGCGGTGCGCGTGCCCGCCGCGAGCGCGTCCAGCAGGTTCGCGTCGGTGACGACCAGGGTGGCCAGCGCGGTCGGCGCCACGGGTCCGGGCACCAACGCGGCTGCGGCCTCGTCGACCATCGCGCACAGATCCTCGACCGTTCCACCCGCGCCGCCCAGATCCTCGGGGATCGCGACGCCGAAGATCCCCAGCTGCGCCAGACCGTCGTACGGCGCGCGCCACGCGTCGGGCGTGCCCTGCTCGATGGCCCGCACCGCCTGGATCGATGCCGAGGACGCCGCCCAGTCGCGCACCATGTCGCGCGCAGCAAATTGATCGTCGGTACCGGGAATGGACACTGCAACGGCAGACTGAGCCATCTTCGGCCTCCTAGCCTTGGGTGAGAAGACGATGCTTCCCACTAGAACGTGTTCTAATGGTGACAGCGATCGAACGTCAAGTCGACCGCCGTTCGACCAGGACACGCGGGTGTCTCGGGGGCACGGAGGTGGGAGAACATGAAGCGCGATGCGTATCGTTTTCACCCCGTGCGCAAAGAGAAAGTGGGGTCAGGGGCATGTCCGGATCATCGATCCCATCAGCTACAAACCCGGGTTCGGGGTCCGATTCGACCGCCGGCCCTCGTCGGGTGATGAACGTGGCCGTTCTCGCCGAGTCCGAACTCGGATCCGAAGCCCAGCGCGAACGCCGTAAGCGCATCCTCGATGCCACCCTCGCGATCGCGTCGAAGGGCGGCTACGAAGCGGTGCAGATGCGCGCCGTCGCCGAACGCGCCGACGTCGCCGTCGGCACCCTGTACAGGTACTTTCCGTCGAAGGTGCACCTTCTGGTCTCGGCCCTGGGCCGCGAGTTCGAGCGCATCGACGCCAAGACCGATCGCGCGTCGCTTGCGGGCGGGACCCCGTATCAGCGCCTCAACATGATGGTCGGCAGGCTGAACCGCGCGATGCAGCGCAACCCGCTGCTCACCGAGGCCATGACGCGCGCGTTCGTCTTCGCCGACGCGTCCGCCGCGGGTGAGGTTGATCACGTCGGCAAACTCATGGACTCGATGTTCGCGCGCGCGATGAGCGAGGGCGAGCCGACCGAGGACCAGTACCACATCGCTCGGGTGATCTCCGACGTCTGGCTGTCCAATCTGCTGGCCTGGCTGACGCGACGCGCGTCGGCCACCGACGTCAGCAAACGACTCGACCTCGCCATGCGGCTGCTCATCGGGGACGGCGAGCACCCTAAGATCTAGGGGGTGCTTCCCCCCGAACTGACCGACGCGCTCGACGCTGCCGCGGGGAGTCCGCGCCTGCTTCTCACCTCCGACTTCGACGGCACACTCGCGCCCATCGTCGGGAACCCCGCTGACGCGCGCCCGCTGCCCGCGGCGGCCGATGCGCTGAGCGCGCTCGCCGACGTTCCCGACACCACCGTCGCGCTGATCTCCGGGCGCGCGCTGGCGGTGCTGCGCGAGCTGTCCGGCGCCCCGCCGACCGTGCATCTCGTGGGTAGCCACGGCGCGGAGTTCGACACCGGCTTCACCCACCCGATCGACGGAGACCTGTTGGCGCGCATCATCGCCGAGCTGCGATCGATCGCCGAGGGGCGGCCCGGAGTCGCGGTCGAGACCAAGCCCGCCAGCGTCGCACTACACGTGCGCAACGCGTCGGCAGCTGACGGCGAAGCGGCGTTGGCGGCAGCCGAGGTGGCATCGCAGCACTGGGGCGCCCACGCGACCGCAGGCAAGGCCGTCCTGGAATTCGCGGTGCTGCGGACCGACAAGGGCGAGGCCGTCGACATCCTCCGCGAGCAGTGCGACGCAACCGCGGTGGTGTTCCTCGGCGACGACGTCACAGACGAGAAGGCGTTCCGGCGGATGCGCGCGGCCGACGTCGGCGTGAAGGTCGGGCCGGGAGACACGCTCGCGCGGTACCGCGTCGACACCCCCGACGACGTCGCCGAGACGATCGCCTATCTGCTGGCCGCACGCAGGTGCTGACCCCCGGCGAGATGACCGCCCGCACCGGACGCGCGGTGGCGGCCGCCCGTGCCGCCGGGACGGCTCTCGGAGTTCGCGTCGACGAACCCCGCGTGCTCTACGACGTCTTCTCCGTCATCGTGCACCTCGCGCCGTCGCCGGTGGTGGTGCGGGTGCCGACCGTGTTGCCGCCGTCGCGAATCGGAGACCCCGAAGCCCAGGCCGCCCAGCAGCGACGCGAACTCGCCGTCACCGGATGGCTCGCGGACCGCGGCCATCCCGTCGTGCCGCCGAGCGCATTGGTTCCCCCGGAACCCGTGCTGCGAGAGGGCTTCTCGATGACTTTCTGGCAGCTCGTCGATGTCCTCGACACCCCACCGGACCTCGAGACCCGCGTCGCGCAGACGACGCGGCTGCACGCGGCGCTGCGCGACTACCCGACTTCCAGTGGCGAGCTCTCGTTCTGGGCACCGTACGGCACCTACATCCCCGAGGGACTGATCGCACTGGAGGACATGCCCGACGTGCTCGACCGCGCTGATCTTCAACGGGCTCAACGGGAATGGTCGATCATTGCTCCGGTGCTCACGTCGCAGTCCGCGTTCGAGGCCGCGTTCCCCGGCGTCCCGATACAGCCGATTCACGGAGATGCGCCCTACCACAACATGATCACGACTCCAGCCGGTGAGCTGTGGTCGGATTTCGAACTCGTCACGCTCGGCGCCGTCGAATCCGATCTCGCGATGGTGGGGCGCGACGCCCTGCGGGCGTACGACGATGCCGCGCGGAATCTCGGGGTGCGCACGCTCAACCCCGACGTCCTTCGCATCACCGACGCTGCGGCGAACCTCGCGGTGGTGTCGTGCCTGGCGATGGCGCCCCAGCTGCCGATGCTGGTCGGCGGCGTCGCCCCCGCGCTCGACGCGTGGCGGGCCACACCAGAGCTCACCTCGCTCTAGGCGGGCGGACCCGATGTCCTGCCGCGGACCACCTCCGTGGCGAGAACGTCGACGACGGGCAGCCCCGATCGCGGCGGATCGTGCAGGAGTCGCCCTGCGCGCCTGCCCTTCTCGACGCTGGACTGCGTCACGGTGGTCAGACCGCGGGCCAGCGCCTCGGGCACCCCGTCGAAACCCGTCACCGTCATCTGGCCGGGCACGTAAATGCCGTGCGCACGTAGGTGATCCATCGCGGAGAGCGCGAGAACGTCTGCCGTGCACATGATCGCGGTTACCTGCGGCTGCGCCGCGAGTGCCACCTCGACGGCCGAGCCGCCCGATGACGGCAGGTGTTCGTAGCTCTCCACCACGGTGAGGGCGTCCGAGTCGAGCCCCGCGGCCCGCATCGCGTCGAGCACCCCGCCGATCCGCTCACGCTGAACGTGGAAGTGGGGGGACTGCAGTCGGTCCGCCTTCGCGACGGCGGGGGCGGTCGACTCGTAGGGCCAGTCCCGGCCCAGCCGCATGGTCAGCAGCGCAATCCGCCGATGCCCCAGACCCACAACGTGTTCCGCCATCGCCCGCATGGCGGCACGGTCGTCGATGCAGACCCGAGAGGCACCCGGCACGTCCATCGGCTGGTCGACGACGACCGTCGGCAGGCCGCGCTGCTGGATCACGTTCAAATAGGGATCGTCGTCGGATGCCGAGTAGACGACGAAGCCGTCGACACCGGCGGCCAGGACGGCGGCGGTGCCGTCCTCGACGGAACGGCTGGGCCCGACGGCGATGAGCAGCAGGCCCTGCCCCGCCTCCTCACACGATTCGGCCAGTCCCGTCACGAAGCCGAGCGCCGCCGGATCGTTGAAGGAGTAATTCAACGGTTCGGTGATCATCAGTCCGACGGCGCCGGCCCTGCGGGTGCGCAGCGACCGGGCGACGGGATCCGGCCCCGGATAGCCCATGTCCCTGGCTGCGGCCAGCACGCGCTCGCGCAACTCGGTCGAGAGTTGGTCGGGCCGGTTGTAGGCGTTGGAGATCGTGGTCCGCGACACATTCAGCTCGGCGGCCAACGACGCCAAGGTCGCGCGACGGCGTGGCGCTGGACCTCGGGACATGCCTCATGAGGCTAGCGGATGAGCTCCTGTGCGCCGTGTTCCTGCGGCGCGGCTCTGCGATCGGTGCCCGTGCGCTGCGCGATCGACCACACCACCAGCCAGACCAGCGACACGATGGTCACGATCACGAAGCTCGGCGGCACGTTGAACATCGCCGACACCGCGAGTCCGAGCCAGACACCCGCCACGGCCAACACCGTCGACGCGGCCATCGCCGCCGCCGGTCGCGCCGTCAGCATGATCGCCGTCGCCGCGGGTGTCACCACCAACGCGAACAGCAGCAGCGTGCCGACGGCCTGGACCGCCATCGTCACCGACAAGCCCAACAGCGCCATGAAGACCACCGACAGCGCCCGCACCGGGACACCCTTGGCCTCGGCCACCTCCGCGTTGACCGAAGCGAACAGCAGCGGCCGGTAGATCACCGCCACGACGACGGCCAGCACCGCGAGCGCCACCGCGAACGTGACCAGCTGCTCGTGGGTGACGGCGAGCAGGTTGCCGAACAGGACGTTGGTGACCGTGCTACTGCTCCTGGTGGCAAGGGAACTGAAGAACAGCCCCAGCCCGGTCGCCGCGGCCAGCACCGTTCCGGTCGCCACTTCTCGTTCCTCGGCGCGCTTTCCGAGCGCCCCGATCACCAGCGCACCGCCCACGCAGAAGACGGCCAAGCCGACCGTGACCGGAAGGCCCACCAGCACCGCGCCGGTGGCACCGGGAAAGCCGATGTGCGCCAACGCGTGTGCGGCGAACGCACTGTTGCGCACGACGATGAAGTAGCCGATCAACCCAGCCGCCAACGCCACCAGCGTGCCGCCGATCAGAGCGTTGCGCATGAACGACGACGTCAGGATCTGCAGCCAGTTGTCCTGGTAGCCGAGGGCGAGCACGGTCGGGTGCATCAGACGCTCCGCATGTAGAGGTCGCCCTGCGGGGTGTGTACGACTTGGATTGACGTTCCGTACAGGTGGCTGAGCAGATCCTCGTCGACCACCTCGTCCATGGTGTCGAAGTGCGCGTGGCCGTCCAGCAGGTAGATCGCACCGTCGAGAATTCCGAGCAGCGGGTTCAGGTCGTGCGCCACGACCACGATCGTCACGCCGAAGTCGTCGCGAATTCGGGCGAGCAGCTTGACGATGTCGCGCTGGTTGCGAACGTCCAACGCGGTCAACGGTTCGTCGAGGATGAGCAGCTGGGGCCGCCCGACCAGAGCCTCCGCGATGGCAATGCGCTGCCGCTGCCCGCCGGACAGCTGGGAGAGCCGTTGGTGGGCGAACTCGAGCGCGTCGGTCGCGCGCAGAATCTCGTCGATGCGGGTGCGCTGTTCGCCGGTCGCCCTGCCGAAACCCCAGCGGTTGCCGGTCAATCCGAGCTGCACGGCGTCGGACGCGCGAATCGCATTGCCGGCCGCAGCCGCGTAGTTCTGCGGCACGTACCCGATCGAGCCGGTGGCGGCGCCCGGCGACTTCCCCAGCACGCGCAGCTCGCCCGACGCGACCGGGATCATGCCGAGCACCGCGTGCAGCAGCGTGGTCTTACCCGAGCCGCTCGACCCGATGACGGCGACGATTCCACCGGCGGGTACGTCGAACGTGCCCTCCGACCAGATCAGCTTGCCGCCGCGGACGACGCTGACGTCCTCGAACGACAGGGCCGATTCCCGGGTCGCTGCGCTCCTGCCCTCCTGCGCGGAATCAGGCTGGGACACCGAGCGCCTTGGCGAGGGAAGTGAGTTGGTCCACCTGCCAAGCCTCGAACGAATCCGTCCCCGGCGCCACCGTTTCGGTGACTTCGACCACCGGAACACCCGCGGACTCGGCGGCGCTGCGGATCTGGTCCGGCACCGAACCCTGCGTCTGCGAGTTGAAGATCAGCACGTCGACCCCCTTGTCACGGAGCAGGCCGAGCAACGCGTCGAGATCGGCCGGCGACGGATCGGATTCGTTGCGCGCCGCGGCCTGATAGCCCGCGGGCGTCTTGTTCTGCAGTCCGACGGCCGCGGCCATGTCGTCGAACACCGACTCCGTCGCGGCGTAGGTCTTGCCGGTTGCGGACGCCCTTATCTTCGCAATCGAGTCCTGGTACGGCTTGAGGTCCTCGCCGAAGGCGGCACGCCGCTGCGCGAAGTAGTCCCTCGCGGACGGTGAGAGCGTGGTCAGTTCGGCCGTCACGGCGTCGGCGACGGCGGTGACGGTGGCCGGGCGGTACCAGACGTGCGGGTTGCCCTCGTCGTGCTCGTGGCCCTCCTCGTCGTGGCCCTCGTGCTCCTCGTGGCCGGGATCGCCGATGGCGACGGCGTCGATCACCGGGGCGTTCGGGGCGGAACCGGCGGCCAGCTTCGCCGCCCACTCGTCGTAGTGGCCCCCGTTGACGACCACGAGTTGCGCGCCCTCGAACTTGGCGGCGTCGGCGGGCGACGGCTCGTAGTCGTGCGGATCGACCGACGAACTCGCCAGCAGTGTCGTCACGTTCGCGCAGGCGCCACCCAGCTCGGACACGATGTCGCCCCACTGGTCGACGCTGACCACCACCTCGACGGGCGACGTGGGGCACGGCGGCGCGTCGCTCGGCGGTGCACTCGCCTCGTCGGCCCCGCCCGCGCACCCGGCGAGCACGAGGGGAGCGACGAGGAGCAGGGCGGCGTAGCGGCGCGCGAGAGGCATGCCGATAACGATAACCGTTTCCATTAAGTGACGGAAATCGGACCCGGCTCACTCGCCGGTGGCCACCGGGCGACCGGGTTCGGCGGACCACTGCGACCACGAACCGGGGAACAGTGCCACGGGTCTGTCCGCCGCCGCGAAGGCCGCCACCACCACGGCCGCGGTCACGCCGGACCCGCAGTACGCGCCGGTGGCCTCACCCTCCGGGGCCGAACCGAACGTGCCGTCGGCGGCGAGCAGCGACGTGCTCGGCACGTTGATCGCGCCCGGCACGTGGCCGGCCACCGGGTCGACGGGTTCGACCTCGCCGCGGAATCGCTCGGGGGCGCGCGCGTCGATCAGGCGGGCGCCGAGGGTCGATGCCTCGTCGGCGGTCAGCGTCGGCAGCCCACCGTGGTAGAGGTCGTCGTACCCGACCGTGACATCACCGCATTCGACCACCGCCGTGCCGGTTTCGAGGTCACCGCCCGCGGCCATCCACGCCGCCAAGCCGCCGTCGAGGATCCGTACGCCGTCGATCCCGGCGGCGGTCAGCACCCACCACGCGCGTGCCGACCCGGCCCGGTTCCAGTCGTCGTAGACCACGACGGGAACACCCTCCCGCACGCCCCAACGCCGCGCCGCCGCCTGCACCGACGGGCCCGAGGGCAGCGGATGCCTGCCGCGCCCCGGCACCGCGTGATCGCTGAGTTCGTCCTCCAGCGACACGTACACCGCGCCGGGCACGTGACCGGACTCGTAGGCGCCGCGACCGTCCGGCGCCGCGAGCTGCCAGCGCACGTCCAGCACGGTGACGGGCAGCCGGTCGGCGAGCAGCCCGCGCAGCTCGGTGGCGGTGATCAGGACGTCGTCTCGGCTCACACCGACGATGCTGCCACCTATGCTGTCCGGCGTGACGGACGAGTCGTTCAGCGATGCCGAGCGGCGCGCCGTGTACCGGGCCATCGCGGAGCGCCGCGACATGCGCGAGTTCGTGCCGGGCGCAACCGTTCCCGACGACGTGCTGGCCCGCTTGCTCGCGGCCGCCCACGCAGCACCCAGCGTCGGCCTGATGCAGCCGTGGCGGTTCATCCGCATCACCGACGCCGAACTCCGTCGAAGCATCCACGCACTGGTCGACGACGAGCGCAGGAACACCGCGGAGGCGCTCGGCGAACGCTCCGACGAGTTCCTCGCCCTGAAGGTGGAGGGCGTCCTCGACTGCGCCGAACTGTTCGTCGTCGCGCTCGGTGACGATCGGTCGCGGCACGTGTTCGGCCGCCGCACGATGCCCTCGATGGACCTGGCGTCGGTGTCCTGCGCCATTCAGAACCTGTGGCTTGCCGCACGCGCCGAGGGACTCGGCCTCGGGTGGGTGTCGCTGTTCGACCCGCATGCGCTCGCCGAACTGCTGCGGCTGCCGGGCGACGCCGAGCCCGTCGCCGTGCTGTGCCTCGGACCGGTGCCGGGCTTTCCCGACCGGCCCGTGCTGGAGCTCGAACGGTGGGCGGTCGGCCGCCCGCTCGCGGAGTTCGTATCGGAGAACGCGTGGACCGGTCCGTAGGGTGAGCGTCGTGGCTTCAGTTGGTCTCACCGCGGAAATCGACTTGAACGCCGATCTCGGTGAGGGTTTCGGCGTGTGGCGCCTCGGCGACGACGACGCCATGCTCGACGTGGTCACCAGCGCCAACGTCGCGTGCGGCTTCCACGCCGGCGATCCCGCCGGCCTCGCGAGGATCTGCCGCGCCGCCGCCGTGCGAGGCGTGCGCATCGGCGCCCAGGTGGGCTACCGCGACCTCGCCGGGTTCGGCCGCCGCTTCATCGACGTCACAGCGGAGGACCTCGAGGCAGACGTCGTTTACCAGATCGGCGCGCTGCAGGCGCTCGCGCACGCCGCGGGGACCGCCGTCTCCTACGTCAAACCCCATGGCGCGCTGTACAACACGATCGTCGACCACACCGAGCAGGCCGGCGCCGTCGCCGCCGCGGTGCACGCCGTCGACTCGGCCCTGCCCGTCCTCGGCCTGGCCGGGTCGGCGTTCTTCGCCGCCGCGACCGGACTGGGCCTGCGCACGGTGCCCGAGGCGTTCGCCGACCGCGCGTACACCCCCGACGGCACGCTGGTGGCACGCCGTGAGCCAGACGCGGTACTGAACGACGCCGACGTGATCGCCGAGCGGGTGGTGGCGATGGTCACGACGGGGCGGGTCACCGCCTCCGACGGAACGGACCTCGTCATCTCGGCGGAATCGGTGTGCGTGCACGGCGATTCGCCGGGCGCGGTGGCGATCGCCGAGGCCGTGCGCGACGCGCTGACCGCCAGCGGCGTCATACTGCGCGCCTTCACATAGCGCAGCCGCGCCGCAGGCACTGCGACCAGTGCCTGCTGAGCGCGTCGATCTGCTCGGCGGGGAAGTCGACCCAGGCCCGACGCTCCCCCGCGGTGATCTCGAGATCTCCGGGGCCCGCCGCGAACCGCGCGGCATCGGACAGGCTCGAGAAGCAGATGTGCGCGACCCCGGCTTCGCCGCCCTGGCAGGAGAACTCGGTGGTCAGCCCATGCGCCCACAGCGCCTCGAGGAGGTCGCGGATACCCTCGTCGACCTGCACGCCGATCGAGGTGTGCACCTGACGGTGCGTGGGTACATATCGCATCGCCGATTCGGCTGGAGCGCGCACGGAGGCCACCTTAACCATAATGGTAATCGTTTTCAAAAGAGCGACACCCAGATTCCTGCCAGCGGCCGGCTCTAGGGTGTCGGCATGCGGCTGAAGCTCGGGCGGCCGAACCTCGCCGACTACACCGAGTTCTTCAACGAGCCACCCGCCGCAGCTGATTCCCCGGTCACCGTCACGTGGGCCGGCGTCACGACCCTGCTGCTCGACGACGGCGCGACGGCCCTGATGACCGACGGCTTCTTCTCGCGGCCGTCGCTCCTCGAGGTCGGCACCCGACGACTCACGCCGTCGCAGCAGCGCATCGACAACGCGCTGGCCCGCCTCGGCGTCGCCCGGTTGGACGCGGTGCTTCCCGTGCACACCCACTTCGACCACGCGATGGACTCGGCCGTCGTCGCCGAGAAGACCGGCGCGACGCTGATGGGCGGCACGTCGGCGGTGAACATCGGCCGCGGCGCGGGCCTGCCCGAGGACCGCCTGATCGTTGCGACCCCCGGCGTCCCGATCCCCTTCGGCTCGACGTGGGCGGTGACCCTCGTCGTCGGCGACCACTGCCCCCCGGACAGATTCCCCGGTTCGATCAGCGCACCCGTCATCCCGCCGGTCAAGGCCGCCGCCTACCGGTGCGGCGAATCCTGGTCGACGCTGGTGCACCACCTCCCGACCGGTCGCAGCGCGCTCATCGTCGGCAGCGCGGGCTTCGTTCCCGGCGCGCTGCGCGGTCACCACGCCGACGTGGTGTACCTCGGCGTCGGCCAACTCGGCCTGCAGCCCGAGCGCTACCTCGTCGACTACTGGACCGAGACCGTACGCACCGTCGGGGCGCGCCGGGTGACGCTCATCCACTGGGACGATTTCTTCCGGCCGCTCGACGCTCCGCTGCGGGCGCTGCCCTACGCCGGCGACGACCTCGACGTCACGATGCGGGTACTCACCCGGCTCGCACTCGAAGACGCTGTGCCACTGCACTTTCCGTCGCTCTGGCAACGCAGCGACCCGTGGAGCTGACGCTCGCACTCGGCTCGCTGGCCGTGGTGCTGCTGTTCGCAATGGTCCGCCCGCGCGGGTGGCCGGAAGCCGTCGTCGCGGTCCCCGCGGCAGCCCTGCTGATCGCCACGGGTGTCGTCACGTGGGAGGCGGCGCGCGCCGAGATCGTCGAACTGCTGCCGGTCGTCGGTTTCCTCGCCGCGGTGCTGGTGCTCGCCAAGCTGTGCGACGACGAGGGCCTGTTCCACGCCGCGGGCATCGCCATGGCACGCCGTAGCCGGGGCAACCCCCGCACCCTGCTGATCGCCGTGTTCGTCATCGCGGCGGGAACGACGGCGGTGCTGAGCCTCGACGCCACGGTCGTGCTGCTGACGCCGGTGGTGCTGGCGACGGCCCGCACACTGCAGGCGCCCGCCCGACCGCACGCCTACGCCACGGCCCACCTGGCCAACACGGCGTCGCTACTGCTTCCGGTGTCCAACCTCACCAACCTGCTGGCCTTCGGTGCCGCCGGAATCAGCTTCCTGCACTTCACCTCACTGATGGCCGCCCCGTGGATACTGGCCATCGCGGCCGAATTCGTGTTGCTGCGCTTACTGTTCCGGCGCGAACTGGCCGTGCGGCCCGCGACCACGGAGGTGCCGCCGCCCGCCGAGATCCCGGTCTTCGTGCTCATCGTGCTGGCGCTGACACTCGTCGGCTTCGTGGTCGCGTCGGGCGTGGGCGTGGCACCGGCGTGGGCCGCGCTGGCGGGTGTCGTCGTCCTCGGCTGGCACGGCCTGGCGCGCAGCCGGACGTCGATCGCCGGCATCGTCCACGCGGCCAACCTCCCGTTCCTCGCCTTCGTACTGTGCCTCGGCGTGGTCGTCACCGGAGTCACCGACAACGGGCTCGGCGACGCGATGCGGGGCATGCTGCCGTCGGGCACCGGTTTCGTTGCGCTGCTCGGCATCGCCGTCATCGCGGCACTGCTGGCCAACGTCGTGAACAACCTGCCCGCGGTGCTGGTGCTGCTGCCGCTGGTGTCGGGTGCCGGCCCCGCCGCCGTGCTCGCGGTCCTGATCGGCGTCAACGTCGGACCGAATCTGACCTATCCGGGATCACTGTCGAACCTGCTGTGGCGCAACGTGATACGACGAGAGCGCCTGGACAGCGGGTTCGTCGAGTTCAGTCGCATCGGGCTACTGACGACACCCGTCACGCTGGTGGTCGCGGTGTGCGGGCTCTGGCTGGCGATCCAGGTCGTCGGCACATGACGAGCAGACAGTCGCTGCGCGGACTCGACGGGTTGAACTTCTTCCTCGCCGACGTCCGGGACGGCCTCGGGCCCTACCTGGCGATCTACCTGCTCGCCGTCCGTGGTCCGACACACGGCTGGGACGAGGCCACGATCGGCACGGTCATCACCGTCGCAGGCATCGTCGGACTGCTGTCGCAGACACCTGCGGGCGCGCTCATCGACAGGGTGCGCAACCGCAGGGCCATCATCGTGATCGCCGCCCTGCTCGTCACGATCAGCAGCGTCGCACTGCCCTTCGCCGACGGCTTCGCGCTGGTGACGATCACCCAGGCCGTGGCATCGGTGGCCGGAGCGGTGTTCGGCCCCGCCATCGCGGCCATCACACTCGGACTCGTCGGGCCTCGGATGTTCGCGCCGCGGATCGGACGCAACGAGGCGTTCAACCACGCGGGCAACGCCGCCGCCGCGGGGCTGGCGGCGGCGCTCGCCTGGTTGCTGGGGCCGGTCGTCGTCTTCTGGTTGATGGGCGTGCTCGCGGTGCTCAGCATCGTTGCGACGCTTCGTATCCGCCCTGCGGAGATCGACGAGGAGATGGCCCGCGGCCTCGCCGACGGCGCATCCGATGACGCGCCCGCAAGCGTCTGGTCCGTGCTACTGACCAACCGGGCACTGCTGACGTTCGCGGTCATCGCGTTCGCCTTTCACCTCGCCAACGCTGCGATGCTGACGTCGGTGAGCCAGTTGCTCACCCGCCTCGAGGGCAAGGACAACGCCACCACACTGGTTGCGGGTTGCGTGTTGGCCGCCCAGCTGGTGATGATCCCCGTCGCGGTGCTGGCGGGCCGCACCGCGGATCGATGGGGTCGAAAGCCGCTGTTCCTCATCGCCTTCGGCGTGCTGGCTGCGCGCGGCGTGCTCTACACGGTGTCCGACGACAGCGTCTGGCTGCTGGCCGTGCAGGCGCTCGACGGCGTCGGCGCGGGCATCTTCGGCGCGCTGTTCCCGATCGTGATCGCCGACCTGACGCGCGGCACCGGGCGCTTCAACGTGGCCCAGGGGGCCGTGTCGACGGCGCAGGGGCTGGGGGCGTCACTGTCGGCGGCGCTGGCGGGCACCATCATCGTGGCGGGTGGCTACACGCTGGCGTTCTGGACGCTCGCGGCGATCGCCGCCGTCGGCTTCGTCCTGTACGCGGCGCTCATGCCCGAGACGAAACCGGCTGCGTTGATCGCGAATTGAGCGTCGAGCAGACAGTCGCCGCGATCAGCTGCGGCGCTGGCGGGCGATCTCGGCGAGCACCACGCCCGCGGCCACCGATGCGTTGAGCGACTCAGTCGGGCCCGCCATCGGGATCGACACGATGGCATCGCAGTTCTCCCGCACCAGGCGCGACAGGCCCTTGCCCTCCGAGCCGACCACGACGACGGTCGGGCCCGTCGCGTCGAGTTCGTCGAGTTCGGTGTCGCCACCCGCGTCGAGGCCCACGATCTGCAGCCCCGCGTCGGACCAGCTCTTGAGAGTCCGGTTCAGGTTCGTCGCGCGCGCCACCCGCAGCCGGGCTGCAGCGCCCGCGCTGGTCCGCCACGCGACGGCCGTCACCGACGCCGACCGCCGTTGCGGAATCAGCACGCCGTGCCCGCCGAAGGCCGCGACTGACCGCACGATGGCGCCGAGGTTGCGCGGGTCGGAGATGTTGTCGAGGGCCACCAGCAGCGCGGGCGTGGCATCCGTCGTCGCCGCCTTCAGCATGTCGTCGGGGTGCTGGTAGTCGTACGGCGGCACCTGCAGCGCGATTCCCTGATGCAGTCCGTTGGTGGACAGCCGATCCAGGTCGTGGCGCTGCACCTCCATGATCGGGATGCCGGAATCGGCTGCGCGCTGGACGGATTCGGTGAGCCGCTCGTCGGACTCGGCGCCCAGCATCACGTAGAGGGCGGATGCGGGAACACCGGCGCGCAGACACTCGACGACGGGGTTGCGGCCGAGCACCAACTCGTTCTCGTCGGTCTTCTTGTGCCTACCCTGATCGCGCCGGGCGGTCTTGGCGGCCCGCTTGCCCGCCGGGTGATGCGGCCGTTCGTGGGCGGGCGGGGTGGCACCCCGGCCCTCGAGGCCCCGGCGGCGGACTCCGCCGGACCCCACGGTCGGGCCCTTCTTGGTGCCCTCCTTGCGAACCGCTCCGCGCCGCTTCGAATTACCCGCCATCACTTGCCGTCCACATCCAGCAGCGACCACTGGGGGCCGTCCGCGGTATCGGTGACCTCGATGCCCGCGGCCTTCAGCCGGTCGCGGATCTCGTCGGCCTGCGCCCAGTTCTTCTGCTCACGCGCGTCGGCGCGCTGCACCAGCGCCCACTGCACCAGCTCGTCGACCGCGGCGAGCGCGGCGGTCGTCTCGTCCCGCGACTCCCACCGCTCGTCGAGCGGATCGCAGCCCAGAATGCCCATCATCGACCGGATCGCCTGCGCCTGCGCCATCGCGGCCGCGTGGTCGCCCGCGTCGAGCGCACGGTTGCCCTCGGCTCGCGCGGCGTGCACCTCGGCAAGGGCCATCGGCACCGCCAGGTCGTCGTCGAGCGCCGCGCCGAACTTCTCGGTCCACGTGCCGGGCACCACCACGCCGACGCGGCTGCGGACGCGATGGAGGAAGTCCTCGATGCCGGTGTACGCCTTGGCCGCGTCCTGTAGCGCGTTCTCGGAGAACTCGAGCATGGACCGGTAGTGCGCGCTGCCCAGGTAGTAGCGCAGCTCGGCGGCCCGAACCCGTTGCAGCACAGCCGGAATCGCCAGCACGTTACCCAGGGACTTGCTCATCTTCTCGCCGCCCATGGTGACCCAGCCGTTGTGCAGCCAGTACTGGGCGAACCCGTCACCGGCCGCGCAGGCCTGCGCGATCTCGTTCTCGTGGTGCGGGAACACCAGATCCATCCCGCCCGCGTGGATGTCGAAGGCCGCACCGAGGTAGGCCTCGCACATCGCGACGCACTCGGTGTGCCAGCCCGGTCTGCCGCGGCCCCAGGGGGTCGGCCAGGACGGCTCGCCCGGCTTGGCGCCCTTCCAGAGCGTGAAATCGCGCTCGTCGCGCTTGCCGGTCGCGACACCCTCACCCTGGTGCACGTCGTCGATGCGATGACCCGACAGCCGCCCGTACTCGGGGAAGCTCAACACGTTGAAGTAGACGTCGCCGCCGCTGGCGTACGCGTGGCCGGAGTCGATGAGCCGCTCGATGAGCTCGACCATCTGCGTGATGTGCCCGGTGGCGCGCGGCTCGGCCGACGGCGGAAGCACGCCGAGAGCGTCGTAGGCGGAGCTGAACGCCCGCTCGAAGGTGGCCGCCCACTCCCACCACGGTCTGCCGGCGTCGGCGGCCTTGGTGAGGATCTTGTCGTCGATGTCGGTGACGTTGCGGATGAACGCGACGTCGTACCCCTTGGCGGTCAACCAGCGGCGCAGCACGTCGAACGCGACGCCGCTGCGGACGTGCCCGATGTGGGGCAGGCCCTGCACGGTGGCGCCACACAGGTAGATGGATACGTGGCCGTCGCGCAGAGGGGTGAACTCGCGCACGGCACCGGTCATGGTGTCGTGCAATCTGAGGCCATTCAGCTGGCCGCTCTCGGTCACGACGGGCCAGCTTACCGGCCTGTTTCCCGCTTGTTCGACAGTCACTCCTCTAGACCGACGACGAGGACCGTCGCCATGGCGGCCAACCCTTCGCCGCGGCCCGTCAGGCCGAGCCCGTCGGTGGTCGTCGCCGACACCGACACCGGTGCACCGACGAGCTCCGAAAGCACCCGCTGCGCTTCCTCGCGCCGCGGACCCACCTTGGGCCGATTGCCGATCACCTGAACCGCCGCGTTCCCTACTCGGAACCCGGCCTCGATGACCAGCCCGTGGACGTGCCGCAACATGTCGGCGCCGCTCACTCCGCGCCACTGCGGCTTGTCGGTGCCGAACACGGAGCCCAGATCACCGAGGCCGGCCGCGCTGAGCAGCGCGTCGCACAGGGCGTGCGCCGCCACGTCACCGTCCGAGTGTCCGGCGCAGCCATCGGCGTCGTCGAACAGCAGGCACAGCAACCAGCAGGGCCTACCGGCCTCGATGGGATGGACGTCGGTCCCCAGACCGACGCGGGGTGTCATGCGCGAAACGCGTCAGGACGCGGCAGCGAGCGCCTCGTCGAGAATGATCATCGCCTTCTCGTCATCGGTGTTCTCCGCCAACGCGAGCTCACCGACGAGGATCTGCCGAGCCTTGGCCAGCATGCGCTTCTCGCCCGCGGACAGGCCCCGCTCCTGGTCACGACGCCACAGGTCGCGAACGACCTCGGCGACCTTGTTCACGTCACCGGACGCCAGCTTCTCGAGGTTCGCCTTGTAGCGGCGCGACCAGTTCGTCGGCTCCTCGGTGTGCGGGGCGCGCAGCACCTGGAACACCTTGTCGAGACCCTCTTGACCGACCACGTCACGAACACCGACGTACTCCGCGTTGTCTGCGGGAACTCGAACGGTGAGATCACCCTGCGCGACCTTCAAGACGAGGTATTCCCTCTGCTCGCCCTTGATGGTGCGGGTTTCGATCGCCTCGATCAGCGCTGCGCCGTGATGTGGATAGACAACCGTGTCTCCGACCTTGAAAATCATCAGTTTCGAGCCCCTTTCACACCCCAATGTTAGCACGCGACTTGGACACACGTGGAACAACGATGCAGGTCAGGGGCACCATGGGTGAAGGATAGGGGTTGACATGGTGACTAATCCGTGCCTGGAGTACGGAAATCCCGAGGCCTCCGGCAACTCCCGTCGACCGCCTCGGGAGGGTCCAGCGAAGGCCCGGCTGGCCACCGTCAGAACGGGATTCGGCCACGTTGGCGACCTCCGCTACCGCACCCAACCGCTACCTACTACTCTGCATAGTCGAAACCGGGAACGCCTGTTCGCGGTCGCCCGTGTGTGTCGATTCGGACAGCCGATCAGGAGGCTCCAGTGCACCCCTTCAGAGCACGCACATCGATCGCGTCCGCCGCACTGGCGGGAGGCGCGCTGGCCGCGGCGCTGACGCTGTCCGGCTGCGGCGCCGGCCAGGTGTCCCAGATGGCCACCCAGGCCGCCGCGGTCAACGGCAGCGCCGCCGACATCGGCGACATCAACCTGCGGAACGTGCACCTGCGCGCCGTGCAGGAATCCGACTACATCCGGCCGGGCAGTGATGTCGAGCTGTTGTTCGTCGCCGCTAACGGCTCGGACGCCAACGGCGACCGGCTGGTGTCGATCACATCGGAGGTCGGCACGGTCGCGCTCACCGGCGACACCGAGATCAAGCCGGGCAAGTCGCTGGTGGTCGGCACACCCGACCTTCAGCCCAGCCCGCTCGACGCGACCGCGGGCGACGAGACGGCCGAGGCCAAGGTGACCATCACCGAGGACATCAGCAACGGACTCACCTACCCCTTCACCTTCACCTTCGAGAAGGCCGGCGAACAGGTCGTCCAGGTGCCGATCTCCGCGGGCGAATCACCTCGCCGCGAGGCCGAGGGTGCGTCCAGCGGTGGCGGAGAGCATTCCGGCGGCCACTAGCGCGTCGCAGCGCGCGAGCCTCTCAGCGCGGCTCCGCCGCAGTGTCTGCCGCGGGGGCTAACGTCGGTTCGTGGCTAGAGCAGGCTCGAAAGCGCGTTCGCAGTACCGGTGCTCGGAGTGCCACCACATCGCCGCCAAGTGGGTGGGCCGCTGTCCCGACTGCGGCACCTGGGGCACGGTCGACGAGGTCGCGTCGGTCAGCGCGCTCGGCGGCACGGCGGGTACCCGAGCCGTGGCGCCGTCGTCGGCCGCGGTTCCGCTCAGCTCCATCGATCCCGGCAGCACCCGTCACTTCCCCACCGGGATCGAGGAACTCGATCGCGTCCTCGGCGGCGGGGTCGTTCCCGGCTCGGTGACGCTGCTCGCGGGAGATCCCGGTGTCGGCAAGTCCACTTTGCTCCTCGAGGTCGCGCACCGCTGGGCCTCCGCGGGCCGCCGCGCGCTGTACCTCTCCGGCGAGGAGTCGGCCGGCCAGATCCGGCTGCGCGCCGAGCGCACGGGCTGCACCCACGACGAGGTGTTCCTGGCCGCCGAATCCGATCTGTCGACCGCGCTCGGCCACATCGAGGCCGTCCAGCCGTCGCTCGTCGTCGTCGACTCGGTGCAGACCATGTCCACCACGGAGGTCGACGGCGTCACCGGCGGCGTCACGCAGGTGCGTGCGGTCACGACGGCGCTGACCATGGCGGCCAAGACGTCCGGCATCGCGATGCTGCTCGTCGGTCACGTGACGAAGGACGGCGCCATCGCGGGTCCCCGCTCGCTGGAACACCTCGTCGACGTGGTGCTGCACTTCGAGGGTGACAGGGCGACGCCGCTGCGCATGGTGCGCGGTGTCAAGAACCGGTTCGGCGCCGCCGACGAGGTGGGCTGTTTTCAATTGCACGAGAACGGAATAGAGTGCGTCGCCGATCCGTCGGGACTGTTCCGCGACCAGCGCCCGGCACCGGTCGCGGGGACCGCGGTGACGGTGACACTGGACGGTAAGCGGCCGCTTATCGGCGAGGTGCAGGCCCTGGTGGCCGACTCGTCGGCGGGCATCCCGCGGCGGGCCACCAGTGGCATCGACTCGTCACGCGCCGCGATGATCCTGGCCGTGCTGGAGAAGCGCGCCGGACTCCCGCTGGGCAAACACGACGTCTACCTGTCCACGGTCGGCGGCATGCGGCTGTCCGACCCGTCCTCGGACCTCGCTCTCGCCGCCGCCATCGCATCGGGGGCGCTGGACGTGCCCATGCTCCCCGACGCCGTGTTCATCGGCGAGGTGGGCCTCGCGGGCGATATCCGCCGGGTCACGGGTACCGACCGCAGACTGGCCGAAGCCGCCCGGCTGGGCTTCCGCATAGCAATGGTGCCGCCCGGCGTCACCGGAGCACCCGCGAGCCTCCGCATCATCGAAATCGCCGATATCGCCCGGTTGTTGCAAGGGGTGAATCGAATCGCTCACAATGGCGGCTGACATCGGGTTCGGCGGGCAGGAGCGCAGGGAACCGGGGAATCGGGTTCGGCGGGCAGGAGCGCAGCGACCAGGGAATCGGGTTCGGCGGGCAGGAGCGCAGCGACCAGGGAATCGGGAGGGCACATGGCGGTGAAGTCCGGCGGCAGGGCGAGCCGAGGCACCGTGGTGCAACTGGCGCGCCCGACGCTTCGGGAGACGCTGGGGCGGTTGGCTCCCGGAACGGCCCTGCGCGACGGCCTCGAGCGCATTCTGCGCGGCCGCACGGGTGCATTGATCGTGCTCGGCTACGACGACAGCGTCGAAGCCATCTGCGACGGCGGGTTCTCACTCGACGTGCACTACGTGCCCACCCGGCTGCGCGAGCTCTCCAAGATGGACGGCGCCGTGGTCCTGTCGAGCGACGGCACCCGGATCCTTCGCGCCAACGTACAGCTGGTGCCGGACCCCTCGATCCCCACCGACGAGTCGGGCACCCGGCACCGATCCGCTGAGCGCACCGCCATCCAGACCGGGTATCCCGTTGTCTCCGTTAGCCATTCGATGAGTATCGTCACGGTGTACGTGGCGGGCGAACGACACGTCGTGCCCGACTCGGCCGCCATCCTGTCGCGTGCCAACCAGACCATCGCCACACTCGAGCGCTACAAGGCCCGTCTCGACGAGGTGAACCGGCAGCTGTCCACCGCCGAGATCGAGGACTTCGTGACGCTCCGCGACGTCATGACCGTGGTCCAGCGGCTCGAGATGGTGCGCCGCATCAGCCTGGAGATCGACGCCGACGTGGTCGAACTCGGCACCGATGGCAGGCAGCTCAAGCTGCAACTCGAGGAACTCGTCGGCGACAACGACACGGCCCGAGAGCTGATCGTCCGCGACTACCACGCCAACCCCGATCCGCCGACCAACACGCAGGTGACGTCCACCCTCGAGGAGCTGGACGGGTTGAGCGATAACGAGTTGCTCGACTTCACCACGCTGGCAAGGGTTTTCGGTTACCCCACCACGCTCGAGGCGCAGGACTCCGCGATGAGCTCGCGCGGCTATCGGGCGATGGCGGGCATCCCGCGGCTGCAGTTCGCCCACGTCGATCTGCTCGTGCACGCGTTCGGATCCCTGCAGGGCGTGCTGGCGGCCAGCGCCAACGACCTGCAGTCGGTGGACGGCATCGGCTCGATGTGGGCCCGCCACATCCGGGAGGGTCTGTCCCAGCTCGCCGAGTCGACCATCGCCGACCAGCTCGCCTGATCGCCGAACTCAGCCGGGCGGGGGCGGAACCTCGGCGGGCGGCGGAACGTCGGCGGGCGGGGCGTCCACAGGCGGAGGAGCCTCACCCGGAGGCGGCGGCGCGGCGGCCTCGGCCAGGGTGAACGGCACGGTCGCCGAGCGCAGGTTGCCCAACTGGACCAGCAGGTTGTAGGTGCCGGGCCCGATCGCCTGACGGGGCAGCGGGCAGTTCGGCGCCGAGCCCATCCCCGTCCAGGTGACCTCGGTGGTCACCTGCTCACCGGGGGCGAACGTCTTCACCAAGGTCTCGTTCGACGGCGCGCAGTCGAGATTCGACCACAGCCGGTTGTTGTCCAGGCCGTAGACGTACGCGGCCAGCACGGCGGCACCGACGTCGCGCTTGCAGGCGACGAGGCCGATGTTGGTGACCACCATGGTGAACTTCGGCTGATCACCGACGACGTAGTTCGGCTGACTGGTGATGCCCTTGACCGCCAGCGTCGAGTCGGGGCAATCGTCCCCCTCCTTGAGAACCGGCGGCGGCGTCACCGCAGCGGTCGGCGTCGGAGTGGCCGCCGGGGCCTCCGGGGCGGGCGGTACGACCGGTGACTTGATCTCGGGATCCTGGCCCGGCAGCGGAGTCGGCGGCGCCTCGGCGCTCGGCGTGTTCGCAGCCGCCTGCTCGGGAGCGGAGTCCCCGGTGGCGTTCGACACGACGACGAGCACGATGGTCACGACGATGGCGATGACTACGGCGGCGACCCCGATGGCGAGCATCCGGCGGCGCCGGTAGATCTCCGGGGGGAGCGGGCCGTTCGGTTCGAGATCCAGCACAACATCACGGTAGGGGCAGGTCACCGCTACTCGTTCGACCCGGCCCGGCGTGTCGCCGCACTTATTCGGGGCCGGTGGGCTATCAGACCTCGCCGATGTCGCCGGCGTGCTCGCGTAACGCGATGCGTCCGTCGGCCAGGTGGTAGGTGACTCCTGCGATGGCGAGCCTGCCCTCGTCGACCGCCTCCGAGATCGCCGTCGACCGATCGGCGAGCTGGGCGACGGTCTGGTTGACGTGCTTCTCCTCGAACTCGTCGACGCGACTGAGGCCGTCGCGGCGACCGATCAAGATCGACGGGGTCACCCGTTCGACGACGTCACGCACGTAACCGCCGGGGATCACGCCGTCGTCGATGGCCGCCAGCGTCGCCTTGACCGCACCGCAGCTGTCGTGGCCGAGGACGACGATCAACGGCACGGACAGCACGTTGACCGCGTACTCGATGGAACCGAGCACCGCGGAGTCGATGACGTGACCGGCGGTGCGCACCACGAACATGTCGCCGAGGCCCTGGTCGAAGATGATCTCGGCGGCGACCCGACTGTCGGAGCAGCCGAACACGACTGCCGTCGGCTTCTGCGCCTCGGCGAGGCTCGCCCGGTGCTCGATGCTCTGGCTGGGGTGCTGGGGCTGACCCGCGACGAATCGCTCGTTACCCTCTCGGAGTGCTTTCCATGCGGTCACTGGACTCGTGTTGGGCATGCGCACATTGTGCCCCGCGTACGCGTCGACGGAAACCGTGACGGTGGACACCGGGGAACTGCTCGACTGGTACGGCCGCGCTCAGCGCGATCTGCCGTGGCGCCGGCCCGGCGTGACCGCGTGGCAGATCCTGGTCAGCGAGTTCATGCTGCAGCAGACGCCGGTCGCGCGGGTCGACCCGATCTGGCGGGACTGGATCGCGCGCTGGCCGACTCCGTCGGCGACGGCCGCCGCCAGTGCCGCCGACGTCCTGCGCGCCTGGGGAAAACTCGGCTATCCGCGCCGCGCCAAACGACTGCACGAGTGCGCCGCCGTCATCGCCGCCGAACACGGCGACGAGGTGCCCGATGACGTCGAGACGCTGCTGACGCTGCCGGGCATCGGCGCGTACACGGCTCGGGCGGTGGCGTGCTTCGCCTACCGCAAGCGGGTCCCCGTGGTGGACACCAACGTCCGGCGTGTGGTGGCTCGGGTCGTACACGGCAGGGCCGACTCCCCCGCCAGCGTTCGCGACCTTGCCGACGTGGACGCGCTGCTGCCGAATGACGATGAGGCGCCGACGTTCTCGGTCGCGCTGATGGAACTGGGGGCCACGGTCTGCACGGCACGTTCGCCACGCTGCGGCGTGTGCCCGTTGAGCGCGTGCGCGTGGCGTGCCGCCGGCTACCCACCCGCCGAGACGCCCGCCCGCCGCCCGCAGCGCTTCGCGGGGACGGATCGCCAGGTGCGCGGCAAGCTCCTGGACGTGTTGCGCGCCAACGTCGCTCCGGTCGAGAGGGCCGCACTCGACGTGGTGTGGCTGACCGACACGGCGCAGCGCGACCGCGCGCTCGACTCCCTGCTCGTCGACGGCCTCGTCGAGCAGACCGGGGACGGCCGGTTCGCTCTCGCGGGCGAAGGCGGCGACGGCTAGCCTCGGTATGTGGTCGAACCCGGTGCTCGGGCTTCTCGGGCTTCAGCGGCACCTCGGACCCGCTATGCGTCACGCGGCGATCTCGACATCGCGTACCAGGTGCTCGGCGACGGGCCGGTCGACGTGGTCGTCATGCCGGGGCCGTTCATCCCGATCGACTCCATCGACAGTGAACCCTCGATGTACCGCTTCTACCGGCGGCTGGCGTCGTTCTGCCGCGTGATCCGGTTCGACCACCGCGGCATGGGCATGTCCTCGCGCATCGGTGCGGACAAGATCACCCCGGCGTGCTGGGCCGAGGACGCGGTCGCGGTGATGGACGCCGTCGGCATCGAGCGCGCAACCTTCTTCGTTTCCGGATTCACCTCGGTGAGCGCCCTCTTCCTGGCCGGCGACCGGCCCGAGCGGGTCGCGAATCTCGTCGTCGTCAACGGTGCCGCCCGCGTGCTGTGGGCGGCCGACTACGAGGTGGGGTCGGATGCCGCCGCGGCGAAGGCGTTCACGACCGCCGCAGTGGAACCCGACGCGGTGGAGCGCGGTGCCGACGTCCTCGGCAGAATGGCGCCGTCGGTCGCCGAGGACCACGCGTTCCGGGCGTGGTGGGACTCGGCCGGTCACCGCGCCGCGTCGCCGAGCATGGCCCGCCGATCCAGCCAGGCGCTCGCCGACGCGGACGTCCGCGACAAGCTCGCGCACATCAGCGCACCGACACTCGTCGTGCACCGCGCGGACGCGACCTTCGTTCCGGTCGGCCACGGCCGGTACCTCGCCGAGCACATCTCCTGCGCTCGCTACGTCGAATTGCCCGGCGCTGACACGCTTTACTGGGTCGGCGACAGCGCACCCCTTCTCGACGAGATCGAGGAGTTCATCACCGGCGCGCGCAGCGGCGCGGTCACCGAACGCGTGCTGACCACCATCATGTTCACCGACATCGTGGGCTCGACCGCGCGGGCCGCGTCCCTCGGCGACGACCGCTGGCGCGACCTGCTGGACAACCACGACACCGCGGTCCGCCGCGAACTCGAGCGGTTTCGCGGCCGCGAGGTGAACACCGCCGGTGACGGTTTCGTCGCGACGTTCACCAGTCCGAGCGCCGCACTGGGCTGCGCCGAGGCGATCGTCGACGCGGTCCGCGCGCTCGGCATCGAGGTGCGAGTGGGGATTCACGCGGGCGAAGCCGAGGTCCGCGGCGAGGACATCGCGGGCATGGCCGTCCACATCGCGGCGCGGGTCGCGGGCTACGCCGGCGCCGGCGAGATCCTGGTCTCGTCGACGCTCAGCGAGATCGTCACCGGCTCAAGGCATTCCTTCACCGAACGCGGTGAGTACGCGTTGAAGGGCGTGCCGGGGGTCTGGCGGCTGTACCGCCTCGCACGCGAACGCGGTCAGGCCGTCTCGGCGCAGTCCGTGCACGAGAACCTGCGGCGGTAGTCGGTCGGCGTCACACCGATGACCCGACGGAAGTGGTGCCGCAGCAGCGTCGCCGTGCCGAACCCGGACTTGTCGGCCACCCGGTCGATGTCCAGATCGGTCTCCTCCAGCAGGCGACGCGCGTACAGCACGCGCTGATCGGTGACCCACTGCATGGGCGTGCGGCCGGTCTCCTCGACGAAGCGGCGGGCGAACGTCCGCGCGGACATGCTGGCACGCTTGGACAGCGTCGCGACGGTATGCGGGTGCTCCAGATTGGACAGGATCCAGTCGAGATGCGGCGCAAAGCCTTCCGAGCAGCGAACCGGGATCGGCTGGTCGATGTACTGGCGCTGCCCACCGTCGCGGTGCGGCGGCACCACCATGCGGCGGGCGATGATGTTGGTGACCTCGCTGCCCAGTTCGCGACGGACCAGGTGCAGGCAGGCGTCGATACCGGCCGCGGTGCCCGCGCTGGTGATGAGATTTCCGTCGTCCACGTAGAGCACGTTGCGGTCGACCTTCGCGGTAGGGAACATCTCCGCCAGCGCGTCGGCGTGCATCCAGTGCGTCGTACAGTGCCTGCCGTCCAGCAGTCCGGCGGCGCCCGCGACGAACGCTCCCGAGCACACGGTCAGGATGATCGAACCCGCGGCCGCGGCCCGCCGGATGGCGTCGAGCGCGTCCTCGGGATAGTTCACGCCGGCGATGGCCGGGATCGCCACCAGGTCTGCGCCGATCAGGTCCTCGAACCCGTGATCGGGGATCAGCGAGGCCCCGACCGACGTGCGGAGCGGTTTCCCCGGCTCGGGACCGCAGACCTTGAAGTCGAAGTTGGGCACGCCGTCTCCGGACCGGTCGATGCCGAAGACCTCGCACACCACGCCGAACTCGAAGGGGGCGAGGCCGTCCAGCACCAGTGCTGACACCGTTCTGATCATGGCAGCATCTTATCCAAGGCCGTCAGTTCTGCCACTGTTGGCGGGATATCGCATACCGAACAATTACTGCCATGAACACGATCCTCGCCTTCCTCGTCCTGGCCGCCCCGTTCGCGGTCGCAGCCCTGTTCAGCTGGGCCAGCCACCGCTCCCACCCCGCCCGCAACTACCTGGCATCGGTGACCGACGACCGCGACTGGTACCGCGTCGAGCACGACGCGGACGCCGCGCGCACGCGGTTCGAGCAGACCCCGGCGTGGCCGGCGTCAGGCGCCACCGGCGAACGACGTTAGGAACGTCTCGACGGCGCGGCGGTATTCCAGCGGCGCGTCGTCGTGAACCAGGTGACCGGCGGTCGGCACGTGCACGTAGGTGGTGCTTCCGTGTGCCGTTTCGTGCATCCGGGCCATCTGCCCCTCGGGTGTCACCGAGTTGCCCGCCTCGATGAGCAGCACCGGCGCCCGCACGGCGCGCCACTGCTCCCAGTAGTCCCTCGTCCCCCACTCCGCGGCGATCTCGATCCACCGCCCCGTGTGACCGTGCAGACGCCAGCCCGTCGGCGTCCGGTCGAACGCCTCGAGAAAGTACCGGCCCGCGACCTCCCCGAACGCCTCGAGAACCTGATCGGGAGAGCCGAATTCGACGGGCAGCGCCAGCAGCCACGGCTCCCATGGCCCCGTCGTGCGACCTCGGAAATCCGGTGCCATGTCCTCCACGACGAGGGCCTTCACCAGATCGGGGCGCGCCGCGGCGAGACACCAACCGTGCAACCCGCCCATCGAATGACCGATCAACGTCACCGGTCCGCCCAGCCCCTCGATCGCGTCGGCGAGATCCGCGACGAAGCGCTCCGTGCTGATCGGCGCGTCATCTGCGACGTCCCGTCCGCGGTGCCACGGCGCGTCGTAGGTGTACACCGTTCCGTACCCGGTCAGCCACGGCAGCTGGCGCGACCACGTCGACCCGCGCCCCATCAGGCCGTGGACCAGGACGACGGGCTCGCCGGACCCTCCGCGGGCTGTCAACGGCTCTGCGCTCAATCCCCCGTCGCTTCGCTCGCCCGTAGTCTGCATGCCTCGATCTTGCCGTCCCGTTCGAGCGGTAATCTAAGCCCCATGCCAGTGGTGAAGATCAACGCGATCGAGGTTCCCGCCGACGCAGGCCCGGAGTTGGAGAAGCGGTTCGCCAACCGCGCCCACGCCGTCGACAACCAGCCCGGCTTCCTGGGTTTCCAGCTGCTGCGCCCGATCAAGGGTGAGGACCGCTACTTCGTCGTCACGCAGTGGGAGTCCGAGGAGGCCTTCCAGGCGTGGGCCAGCGGCCCCGCCGTCGAGGCGCACAAGGGGCAGGCGAACAAGCCGGTCGCGACCGGCGCGTCACTGCTGGAGTTCGAGGTCGTCCTCGACGTCCGGGGGACGAACGATAAGTAGTCGCCGGATCCGTCGATCGGCCGTGGCCCTCGCCACGTCGGTCGCCGTTCTCGCCTGCGGCTGCTCGCATGCCGGGATGCCGGTCGCGCAGGTCACGTACGGCATGCACATCGAGACCAACACGCCGCCGGGCGCCCGCGCCAAGCAGCTGATGGACATGGTCAACTCCGACTGGCCGATCGGCACCGTCACGGTCGCCACCCTGGCCGACTCGGACCTGATCGAGCCCGTCGCCGGGGCGATGGACCGGCTATGGGCCGACCGGCCGATCACCGTCACGGCGATCTCCGTCGGCGCCGGGCAGGCCACGCTGCAGGTGCGCAACTCGTACAGCGTCGCGCAGACCGTCGAATTGCACACGGGCGACTCGGGTCTCGTCGATCGCTTCAAGGTCACGCTGGACAAGCCGACGATCACGCAGTGGCCCGACGTCGACGCCGAGATCGCCAAGTCGGGGGCGGGCTTCGCGTATCAGGTGTCCAGGGTCGACGACGGCACGTGCGTCCGGATCGCGGGCACGGGAGCCGACCGGTCGATGCCGCTCGCCTCGATCTTCAAGCTGTACGTGCTGCTAGCCGTCGCCAACGCCGTCAACGCGCGCACCCTGACGTGGGACGAGCGGCTTCTGATCACCAAGGAGGACAAGGCCGTCGGCTCCGCGGGCTTCAACGACCTCAAGCCCGGCGCCGAGGTCTCGGTGCGCGACGCCGCCCAGCAGATGATCTCGGCGAGCGACAACATGGCCACCGACATGCTGATGACGCGCCTCGGCCCCGGCGCCGTCGAGCGGGCGCTGGTCGCCGCCGGCCACCACGACCCGGCGGCGATGACCCCCTTCCCCACCGCACACGAACTGTTCTCGATCGGCTGGGGTAAGCCGGACGTGCGCGAGGAGTGGAGGACGGCGTCGCCCGGACGCCGAGCAGAGATGCTCGCGCACACGAGAAGCCTTCCCTACGAACCGGATCCGATGCTCACGCGAACGCCTGCATCGCCGTACGGAATCGAGTGGTACGGCACGCCGATGGACGTCTGCCGCGTGCACGCCGCCCTGCAGGCGGCGGCGACCGGACCCGCACGGCCCGTGCGCGACATCCTCTCGGCCACCCCCGGTATCGAACTCGACCGGTCGAAGTGGGGCTACGTCGGCGCGAAGGGCGGAAACCTGCCGGGCGACTTGACGTTCAGCTGGTACGCCGAGGACTCCAGCGGCCAGGGCTGGGTGGCCAGCTATCAGCTCAGCTGGCCGCAGTACCGCAGCCTGACCGCGGCGTCGTGGCTGCTGTCCATCGCCACGCAGGCGTTCGATCTCATCCCGGTGAGCCCGCCGAGCCGGTAGACCGCAGCGTCCACGCCTGGCCGCGCAGATGCAGCACGGTATGGCTCGCGGGGGCTACGTCGATGCGCCAGAACGACTTCGGTGGTGCATCGAGCGCCACCAGGATCGCCGCCCTCACCACCGCGGGGTGGGTGACGGCAACCAGCCGGCCCCGCCGTGCCGTCAACGACTGGAGCCAAACCCGGACCCGAGCCACGACGTCGACGACCGACTCGCCGCCGTGCGGCGCCTGCGAGGCGTCGGTCAACCACAGCGCCAGTTCCTCGGGCGGCACCCCGCCCAGCACGTTGCCCCGCCACGTCGCGCAGTCGAGATCGGCGAGGGCGTCCTCGATCTCGGCTCGCAGGCCCAGCAGTTCCGCCGTCTGCCGGGTGCGCTTCTCCGGACCGCACACGGCGGCGTCGATCGGACCTAGTTCGACCGTGGCGTCGAGTTGCCGCTGCCCGAGCGCGTTGAGGGGTTCGTCGATGGGAAATCGTCCGGCCGCCATCGCATCCGTCATGCCGTGGGATACGAGGGTCAGCCGGACGACTTCACTCACCGGGCCGACTCATGCCGACAGCGCGTCCTGCCGCTTCCCGTCGAGCAGCCTCGAGACGAGTGCTGCGAAGACCAGTCCGATCGTCGCGTACATCACGACCTGCGCGCCGAGGGAGTACAGCCGGAACTCGTACAGCAGGTCGGCGGGGAACCCCTCGTAGACGATGGTGCCCGCCTCGTCGGTCAGCGGGCCGGGCGTCTCGTCGACGGTGGGGAGGACGAGCATCAGCACCGCAATGGCGACGACGTAGCCGGCGGCCGCGACCAGGGTGGCGTTCCACGCGCCCAGCTTCTCGTTGAGCCGTCGACCCAGATACACCGCGCCGACCAACAGCGCCGCCGACAGCACCACCAGCAGCAGGTACAGCAGGGTGCGCTGGCGGATAGTCTCGTCGAGGCTGAGCGCGGGCGGACTCGCCGGATACTTCAGGAACGGCACCACGTACAGGCTGACGAGCATTCCGCCGGCGACGTACAGCGACAACAGCCTGGCCGACACGTTCCCGACGCGGCCGTAGGCCACGGTGTAGACGACGGCGAACAGCGCGCCGATGGCGAGGCTGAACAGCACCACCCCGATGCCCATGCCGAGGTTCATCTGGATGGCACGACTGAAGCCGCCGCCGTCGGCGCCGTGGCTGTGCGCAGCAATACCCGTTGACGCCGCCGCTGCATCTTCGAGGGCCTGGTGCGCTTCTCCGATGCCGTCCTCGTAGTCGATCGCGAGCTCGATGATCGGCTCGATCAGGAGACGCGAGAAGACGAAGGTGAGTAGCCCGGCCAGGGCGCCGGCCAGCAAGCCGCGCCCGATGATCTGCTTCTCCATATTCGTTTGGGTTCCTCTGCTTCCGGCCGGTTCGTCAGTGGCAGGGGAAGCCGAGGAGATGGCGGGCGTCGTGGATGAACTCGTGAATGTGGGTGTCGCTGCCGAATACCGACGTCGCGCCCTGATCCAGGCCGACGAAGTAGAGCACCAGCAGCGCGAGGAAGGCGGTGGCGGACAGCCACACCGCCGCGCTGGCGGCCGAGATGTCGATCGCAGGAGCCTTGGCGCTGCGTGCCTCTGGAGATGTCATGTCATCTGTCCTTTCGGGATTTCGCGTCCCGTATCGGGGGTGACGGCGTCGGGTCTGACTGTTCACAGTGGCGCGACCGTTCTGGATTCTCACCAGATTCCTTCGCTCGTCGATTACACCAGCTATCTAAGCACGGCACGTGCGTTAAGCACGCGAAAGGCCCCCGACTTTCGTCGGGGGCCTTCAGCGTGCACGGTGATCTACTCGGCGATGACGTCTCCGGTGGTGCCCGCAGCGGTTCCGGCCTTGGCCAGATCCACCTCGAGCTCGACGGCCGGCTTGCTCCGACCGGCGAACGTGAAGACCGCGTCCTCGACGTTGTTGCTCTCGCCGTCCCAGTTGTCGACGTCCACCAGCACGATCTGGCCGGGGCCGACCTCTTCGAAGAGGATCTTCTCCGACAGCTGATCCTCGATCTCGCGCTGGATCGTGCGGCGCAGCGGACGCGCACCCAGCACCGGGTCGAAGCCGCGCTTGGCCAGCAGCGCCTTCGCCTTGGGCGTCAGCTCCATGGCCATGTCCTTCGCCTTGAGCTGCTTGCCGACCCGACCGATCATCAGCTCCACCATCTGGACGATCTCTTCCTGCGTCAGCTGGTGGAAGACGATGATGTCGTCGATGCGGTTGAGGAACTCGGGGCGGAAGTGCTTCTTCAGCTCGTCGTTGACCTTCTGCTTCATCCGCTCGTAGTTGTTCTCGCCGCCACCCTGGGTGAAGCCGAGACCGACCGCCTTGCTGATGTCGGACGTGCCGAGGTTCGAGGTGAAGATCAGCACGGTGTTCTTGAAGTCCACCGTGCGCCCCTGACCGTCGGTGAGACGGCCGTCCTCGAGGACCTGCAGGAGGCTGTTGTAGATCTCCTGGTGGGCCTTCTCGATCTCGTCGAACAGCACGACGCTGAACGGCTTACGACGCACCTTCTCGGTGAGCTGACCGCCCTCCTCGTAGCCGACGTACCCCGGAGGGGCACCGAACAGCCGCGAGGCGGTGAAGCGGTCGTGGAACTCGCCCATGTCGATCTGGATGAGCGCGTCGTCGTCGCCGAAGAGGAACTCCGCCAGCGCCTTCGACAGCTCGGTCTTACCGACACCGGACGGGCCGGCGAAGATGAACGAGCCCGACGGCCGCTTGGGATCCTTCAGCCCGGCGCGGGTACGCCGGATGGCCTTGGAGACGGCCCGGACGGCGTCCTCCTGGCCGATGATCCGCTTGTGCAGCTCGTCCTCCATGCGCAGCAGGCGCGTGGTCTCGGCCTCGGTCAGCTTGAACACCGGGATACCGGTCCAGTTGCCGAGCACCTCGGCGATCTGCTCGTCGTCGACCTCGGCCACGACGTCGAGATCACCTGAGCGCCACTGCTTCTCACGCTCGGTGCGTTGCGCGACCAACTGCTTCTCCCGGTCGCGCAGGTTGGCTGCCTTCTCGAAGTCCTGCGCGTCGATCGCGGACTCCTTCTCCCGGCGCGCGTCGGCGATCTTCTCGTCGAACTCGCGCAGGTCCGGCGGCGCGGTCATCCGGCGGATGCGCATGCGCGCGCCCGCTTCGTCGATCAGGTCGATCGCCTTGTCCGGCAGGAACCGGTCGTTGATGTAGCGATCGGCCAGCGTCGCCGCGGCGGCGATGGCGCCGTCGGTGATCGAGACGCGGTGGTGCGCCTCGTACCGGTCGCGCAGCCCCTTGAGGATCAGGATGGTGTGCTCGACCGTCGGCTCGCCGACCTGAACCGGCTGGAAGCGGCGCTCCAGGGCGGCGTCCTTCTCGATGTACTTGCGGTACTCGTCGAGGGTGGTGGCGCCGATGGTCTGCAGCTCGCCGCGGGCCAGCTTCGGCTTCAGGATCGAGGCCGCGTCGATGGCACCCTCGGCGGCACCCGCGCCGACGAGCGTGTGCAGCTCGTCGATGAACAGGATGATGTCGCCGCGGGTGTTGATCTCCTTGAGCACCTTCTTGAGGCGCTCCTCGAAGTCGCCGCGGTACCGGCTGCCCGCCACCAGCGAACCGAGGTCCAGGGTGTAGAGCTGCTTGTCCTTCAGCGTCTCGGGCACGTCGCCGTGCACGATGGCCTGCGCGAGTCCTTCGACGACGGCGGTCTTGCCGACGCCGGGCTCACCGATCAGCACCGGGTTGTTCTTGGTGCGGCGGCTCAGCACCTGCATGACCCGCTCGATTTCCTTCTCACGGCCGATGACCGGGTCCAGCTTGCCCTCCATCGCCGCGGCGGTGAGGTTGCGGCCGAACTGGTCGAGCACCAGCGAGGTGGACGGGTTGCCGGACTCGCCGCCGCGGCCACCCGTGCCCGCTTCGGCGGTCTCCTTGCCCTGGTATCCGCTCAGCAGCTGGATGACCTGCTGGCGCACCCGCGTCAGCTCGGCGCCGAGCTTGACGAGCACCTGGGCGGCGACACCCTCACCCTCGCGGATGAGGCCGAGCAGGATGTGCTCGGTGCCGATGTAGTTGTGGCCGAGTTGCAGAGCCTCGCGAAGCGACAGCTCGAGCACCTTCTTCGCCCGCGGCGTGAACGGGATGTGTCCCGACGGCGCCTGCTGCCCCTGGCCGATGATCTCCTCGACCTGGCTGCGGACACCCTCGAGGGAGATGCCGAGCGATTCCAGCGATTTGGCGGCTACGCCTTCGCCTTCGTGAATGAGACCGAGGAGGATGTGCTCGGTGCCGATGTAGTTGTGGTTCAGCATCCTGGCCTCTTCTTGGGCCAGGACGACAACGCGCCGAGCGCGGTCGGTGAAGCGTTCGAACATCGGTGGTTACCTGCTCTCCATCACGTAGCGCAGTTGGAGGGAAATCCCAGCGCGGCGCACCGCGCTCTGCACATATCAGTCACTCTAATGCGCGGCCGCCCGCACCGCCCCGCCTGTCCTCAGCTCGTAAGAGCTTCGACGCGTTAGCTCGGGGTTGTCGCGCAGCCGTAGACGACCAACGCGGACGCGTGAGCATTCGTTTCCGAGAATTCGCCATCGACGGCGACCGATCGTTGCGCCGTCGGCGAAACGTCCGAGTGCGGGACCGTTACGGATCGCAGGCTGGCAACATCCGCCTACGTTGCCGCGTGGAATGCGTCGATGACGTCGGCCGGAATGCGGCCGCGGGTGGACACATTGTGCCCGTTGCGACGCGCCCAGTCCCGGATCGCAGCGCTCTGCTCGCGGTCGATCGATGCCCGGCCACGTCCTGAACCGGCTGACCGTCCCCTGCGACGGCCACCCACGCGGCGGCCCGCCTCAACCCACCCCTTGAGGTCGTTGCGCAGCTTTGCGGCATTCTTGGACGAAAGGTCGATCTCATAGCTCACGCCGTCAAGCGCGAATTCGACGGTCTCGTCCGCAGCACCTTCACCATCGAAATCATCGACCAAGGTGACGGTTACCTTCTTCGCCATTAGCCCACACTGACCCTTCTGCCTGAGCAAGTCGTCGGTTCCCGTTGAACCCAGGCCACAATGCTGACATAAGAATCGAAATCATTCAACAAGTATGATTCCCGAACCGTCAGTTTGTGGATCTTCGGACAATCGGGAACAAAACGGTCTCGCGAATCGACAGGCCCGTCAGAGCCATCAACAACCTGTCGATACCCATTCCGGTACCCGTCGTGGGGGGCATCCCGTACTCCAATGCGGCGAGAAAATCCTCGTCGAGTGCCATTGCCTCGTCGTCGCCGGCAGCAGCCGCCCTGGCCTGCGCTTCGAACCTCTCACGCTGCACCACGGGGTCGATCAGTTCGGAGTATCCGGTCGCCAGTTCGAAGCGCCGGATGTACAGATCCCATTTCTCGGTGACTCCCGGAATGCTGCGGTGCGCACGGACCAGCGGAGACGTCTCGACCGGGAAATCGCGTACGAAGGTGGGTGCCCACAACTTCTCGCCGACGGTGGCCTCCCACAGTTCCTCGACGAGCTTGCCGTGCCCGTAACCGCGGTCGCGTGGCAGTTCCAGCTTCAGCGAGTCCGAGATGGCCCACAGCCGCTCGGCGCTCGTTTCGGGGGTTATCTCCTCCGATAGTGCCTCCGACAGCGACGGGTACATTTCCACCGTCGCCCATTCACCATCCAGGTCGTAGGTGCTGCCATCCGGCAGCGGTACGTTTCTGGTGCCAATGGCTTCGTCGGCGACCTCTTGAATAAGCTCACGCGTCACAACCGCGGAATCGTCGTAAGTTCCATAGGCCTGATAAGTCTCCAACATGGCAAATTCCGGAGAATGCGTGGAATCCGCACCTTCGTTTCGAAAGTTCCGATTCAACTCGAAGACCTTCTCGAAACCGCCGACCAAGCACCGCTTGAGGAACAACTCCGGTGCGATCCGGAGGTACAGGTCGGTGTCGAGGGCATTGGAGTGCGTGACGAATGGCCGGGCCGCAGCGCCGCCCGCAATCGTCTGCAGCATGGGAGTCTCCACCTCGAGGAAGTCCCTGCGCTCGAGTGCGGAGCGGACCGCGCGGACAACCGCGACACGCTGGCGGGCGATGGTGCGCGCCTCCGGTCGCACGATGAGATCGACGTAGCGCTGCCGGACGCGGGACTCCTCGCTCATGTCCTTGTGCGCGACGGGAAGTGGTCGCAACGCCTTCGAGATGATTTGCCAGGAATCCGCCAGCACCGAAAGTTCACCGCGACGGGAACTGATGACCTGACCTTCGACCAACACGATGTCGCCGAGATCGACGTCGGCTTTCCACGCGTCCAGGGACTCCTGGCCCACTTGAGCGAAGCTGATCATCGCCTGCAGCTGCGTGCCGTCGCCGTCCTGCAGCGTCGCGAAGCACAGTTTCCCGGAGTTACGGGCGAACACCACCCGGCCCGTCACACCGACCACCTGGCCGGTCTCGGTGTCCGGAGCGAGATCGGGATGGGCCTCGCGCACCTGGGCCAGCGAGTGCGTGCGCGCCACCTCGACGGGATAGGGGTCACGCCCTTCGGCCAGCAGCCGCTCGCGCTTGGCCTGGCGGATCCGGAACTGCTCGGGCAGGTCGGCGGTGGAATCAGCAGCGCTCACGACGTGCCAGCTTAAATGAACGCGTGACCGCGAAGAGCCACGCGAACGTCGACGCCGCGACCGTCGCCGCGCTGGCCCACGAACCGCTCGACTGGCGCTACAAGGGACTGCCCGTCGCGTGGTCGGGAATGACGCCCGCTGCGCTGCTGGGGGCCGACCCCTTCGACGCCGGCGCGGTCGGGCCGCTGTGCACGCTCGACGCTGCGGCACTCGACCACAACGTCCGCGCAATGGCGTCGTGGTGTGCCGCACACGGCGTGGAACTCGCGCCGCACGGCAAGACGCACATGTCGCCCCAGCTGTTCGCCAGGCAGGCCGCGGCGGGCGCGTGTGCGGTCACCGTCGCGACGACGAGCCAGGCGCGCGTCTACCGAGCCTTCGGCGCGTCACCGGTGATCATCGCCAACGGAGTGGTCGACGAGCCGGGATTGCGTTGGCTCGCGTCCGAACTCGACGCCGATCCGGCGTTCGACGTGATCTGCTGGGTCGACTCGGTGCGCGGTGTCGAGCTCATGACGGCGGCGCTGGCGGGGGCGCGCAGACCGCTGGACGTGTGCGTCGAGGTCGGAATGGCGGGCGGCCGGACCGGGTGTCGCACGGATGCCGACGTCGACGGCGTGGTGGCGGCGGTGTCCGCATCCGACCGGCTGCGGCTGGTCGGGGTGGCCGGATACGAGGCCGCGACCGCCGGGGACGTCCGGGGCTACCTGGGGTGGCTGCGGGCGACGACGCTCCGGCTGGCCGGCCGGTTCGAATCCGCTTCCGTGATCGTCAGCGCAGGCGGGAGTTCGTACTTCGACGTGGTCGCCGAGGCGCTGACCGCTTGGCCCGCGGATCTGTCGGTACGCACCGTCCTTCGCAGCGGGTGCTATCTGACCCATGACGACGGGCTGTACGAGCGGACGTCGCCGCTGCGCGGGGAACTGCGGCCCGCGCTGACCGTGTGGGGGCGCGTCGTCTCGCGACCGGAGCCGGATCTGGCCCTGGTGACGATGGGCCGGCGCGACGTGTCGTTCGACGCCGACCTGCCGACGCCGCGCGGGTTGGCCGCAAGCGTCTGCGAACGGCTCAACGACCAGCACGCCTACCTGCGCCTCGGCGCGACGGACCGCAGCAGCGCCGAGGTCGGTGCCTGGATCGGGTTCGGGGTTTCGCATCCGTGCACGGTGTTCGACAAGTGGCAGCTGATCCCGCTGCTCGACGGCGACCGCCGGGTGGTCGACCTGGTGCGGACGTTCTTCTAGGCCGGGTCGGCGCCTCGAGGTTGAACGTACGTAGGGGTCTACTCGAACTTCCTCTGCGTCAACTCAATCTGAATCTCCGGGACGCCACAGTCTCCCGAACTGCACTGGGGACCGCCCACAGCAGTAAGGCACTTCACTGCCTATGAATGGGCCTCGCATGACCGCAGCTTCGCGTGATCGGCCGACACACCATCCCCACACGAGATTGAACCTACGCAGGGGTCTACTCGAACTTCTTCTGCGTCAGCGCAATCCCGAGGGGCCGGGTCGGCGCCGCGCCTACCGTGATGGGCCCACGCCCATACCTCGGGTGACGCCCACTCCTCGCCGCGGCGGCGGTACAGCTCCTGCTCGGCCTCACCGACGATGGCCCCCCAGTCCCGGCTGCCGCCCGCCCGGAAGAACGGCTCCGGGCCGGCCCACAGCTCCGGGGAGAGCTCGGCGGCGCGGGACCGCATCGACTCCAGCGTGGCGTGCTCGGAGAGCTCCTCGAGCCGGGCCCTGTCCACGTCCACGCCGATCGCGTCGGCGAGCCTGCCGAACTCGCCGACGAGGTCGGCACGGTAGTCGTCGTAGTGGAACAGCGCCACGTTCGGCAGATGTCTTCTGCTCCATGCGGTTTCGTAGTGATGCAGGATGGTGGCCAACGACACGATTCCCTCTGTGGCCAGCACGGGGCGCTCGAGCCAGACCCGCATCTCCTCGAGCGGGTTCTGCGGTGGCGGTCGGAGGCCGGGCCGGTGCGGCGGGACCGGAGGACGCGGGTGCCCCGGCGGCGGGTGGGGTGGCGGATGCCCCGGACCCGGCGGCGGTCCCCCACCGGCTCGGGTGGCCGCCTCGAGCGCGTACAGGCGATCCTGGTCCACCAGCATGGACACCGCCGCGTCGCGAGGGTCGCGGCCCACCACCAGGTACGTGACGCGCGGGTCCACGTCGAGCCCGTCGAGCGGCGTGTGGGTCTTGATGAACCTGCGGTGGGTCTGCGCGTCGAGCGCCGCGACGACGTGTTCGACCGGCATGGCGGTGAGGTCGAGCCAGGGCGAGATCATCGCCAGCGGACCCGGAAGTTCGGGGCCGGAGAAGACGAGCAGCGACACCAACCGCTGCGTCCAGGTGGTGCCGCTCTTGGGTGGCGTGGAGATGACGATGTCGCCGTCGCGCAGTTCGAGCGCGTCCCACCGCGCGTTGTCGCTCATCCACGACCGGTAGGCGACGCGATCGGTCAGCATCGGGTGCCCTGCAGCGCGTCATCGGCGGCGCGCACGCCGAAGTCGAGCTTCACGATCTGGTCGGCGCAGTGGAAGTAGCGGTCGTCGTGGGTGATCACGACGACCGTCTTCCCCCGGTCGCGCAGGCCGGGCAGGATCCGCGTGTAGAACACGTCGCGGAAGCCCGGCTCCTGGTCGGCGGCCCACTCGTCGAACACGTACAGCGGGCGGTCCTCCAGGAGAGCGGTCAGGAGCGCGAGGCGCTTGCGCTGGCCCTGCGACAGCGCGACCGTGGACAGCCGCCCGTCCTGCACCGTCACCTTGTCCGCGAGCTGCAACGCGATGAGGTACTCGCGCACCTCGTCGTCGATTCCCGGCCGGTCGAACCCCAGATAGTCCTCGAACAGGTGGAAGTCGGTGAAGATCGCCGAACAGTTCTGCCGGAACCACTCCACGTTGTGCTCGTCCACCCGCTCACCGTTCAGCGTGATGGTGCCGCACTGCGGCGCGTACAGGCCGGTGATCAGCTTCGCGAGCGTCGACTTCCCGCTGCCGTTGCCCCCCACCACGAACGTGATCTGGCCCGGCTCCAGCAGCAGGTCGAGCGGACCGAGCCGAAAACCGGGGGCCAGGGCGTGCGGCGGCGGCGGACCACCGGGCGGCGGGCGATGCCCCGTGTGCGGGCCGCCCGGTCCGGGTGGGCCGGGATGACCGGGCCCGGGACGCGGCGGACCCATCGGCGGCAGCTCGGGTCCGAGCGTCGAGGTCGGGGCCAGCTCGCCCTGATAGGTGTAGCCGACACCGGACAGTGTGAGGCGCGCGGAGGCGGCGACCGGACGGCCGTCGTAGGGCAGCCGGTCCTCTACGCCCCCCGCGGCGATCGTGAGGTCCATGGCGCGGATCTTGGCCAGCGCCACGTCGCCTCGAATGAGGTCCGGGATGCGAGACATGAAGTGCTGCATGGGCATCGCGAGGAAGATGGTGATCAGCACGTAGCTCACCAGTATGTGGGCGGGCAGCTGCAGCGTCGACGCGAGGACGAACAGGATCACCGCCATCGCGAGGTTCTGCACGAGCCGGCCGTAGCCGTGCGCGACCGAGGCGCGCACTCCGGCGTCGACGTTCTGATCGCGGAGTTCGCCTGCCGCACCGACCAGGTGACGATCCATGAAGTCGGCGCGGCGGCCGCGGTGCAGTTTGAGTTCCTTGATCCCGACCGTGACCGCGTGGAACGAGCGCAGCAGGGCGTCCTCGTTCTCCCGCGACTCGCGATACAGCCGCTTCACGCGGCGCAGCAGGATCTCCACGCCGAGGATGCTCAGCGCGGTGCCCGCCACCGTGACCGTGAAGACCGGTCCCGACACCACGGCGAGCGCCACCAGGCATCCGACGATCGTCACGACGTCGACGCAGAAGTTGGGCAGCGCAGTCACCGCCTGCGAGAGTGCTCGCACGTCTTCGGTCAGCGTGGCCAGAAGCCGGTGCACGCCAAGACGTTCGAGGCGTTCCAGCGGAGCGGCGACGACCGCTTCGGATAGTTGCACCCGCAGCTGGTAGACGGCCTGCTGGGTCAGCCGGATCAGCAGTACCTGCGAGATCACGCTGGCGATCAGCGCGACGACGGCGGTCACGATGAACGGCACGACGGCCTGGTGGTGGTTCGCGTGCGGCGCCAACACGTCCCTGATCAACAGCAGCAGATAGGTGTTGGCGACGCCGCTGATCAAGCCGGCGATGAAGACCGCGATGATGCGCGCCCTCGATATCGAGAGCAGGAATCTGATGAGTGCCATGAGCGACGTCTCCGATCAGTGCCGCACGATGTCGAAGACGAAGCCTTCGACGGTCACACCGGGAGCGAACGAGAACGCGACACCGGTGCACGGTTCCCCGCCCGAATCCGGTTCGGCGACGGACGTCTTCATGGCTTCCAGGACGAAGAGCAGCGACACGCTGAGCATGTTGCCGAAGCGGGCCAGTACGTCCCAGCTGTGCGCGGCCGCGCTCGGCGGAATCCCCAGCGACCGTGCCGACTGCTCGATGATCTTCGGGCCACCGGGGTGGATCGCCCACAGGTCGACGTCGGACTTCCGCAGTTCGAGATCGGCGAGCACCCCGGTGATGACCGGGTCCACCCCGTCGAAGATGTAGGCGGGCAGGTTCTCGGACAGCTCGCAGGTGACGCCGTTGTGGTTGACGCCCAACACTATTCCGTCCTCCGCCGCATCCAACAGCCGGCTGAACGTCTCGCGGATGACGATCCGGCCCGGAGCCAGTTGCTGCTGCACCTGGCCCGCACCCACCACCACCGCACCGCACCCGTCGCCGAACAGGCTCGAGATGATGACGTCGTTGACATCGCCGGCGAAAACGGCGTTCACAGAGCACATTTCGATGCACACGACCAGGGCCTTGCGGCCGGGGTGCGAGCGTACGTAGTCGGACGCGGTGCGCAGGCCGTTCATCGCGGCCGCACACCCCATGAAGTTCACCACCAGGCGCGAGACGCTCGGCGACAGCCCGAGTCCCCTGACCACCGCGACGTCGACGCCCGGTGCGATGAAGCCGGTGCTGGTAACGAACACCAGCAGTCCGATCGCCTCGGCGCCACCCTCGACGCCGGCCACCGCACGGCCCGCGACCTCCACCGCCAGCGGTGCCGCGTGAGCGTAGAAGAGCCCCATGCGATCTCGCACGGTGCCCGCGGCGCGGCGGAACTCGTCGAACTCCGGGTCGAGCGGATCGATCGCCATCCGCCTGCTGTCGATGCGCGTCTTCTCGAACACCCGCGTGACGCGTTCCCGCTGCTCGGCGTCGAGGTTGAACAGCTCCGCCACCCGTGCGGCGGCCGCGTCCTGCGGGACCACCCGGCCGGGCGCTCCCGTTGCGATGCTCTCGATGACGGCGACCGCGGTCGGCGGGGCGGGCGGCAGTTCGGCCAGGTCGACCAGGGCGCCGTCGTGCTGGCGGCCGGAGGACGGCGCCGAACTCATACCGACCCCAGCCCGGCGAAGCCCTGGACGACGTACGTCGCACTGGTGCGCAGGGCCGCGGGTGAGAGGTGCTCTCGGACGACACCCCAGTCGCGTTCCTCCGCTTCGCGTGACCGCATCAGCAGGTAGGTCCGGCACAGCGCCGGGAGCCGGTCGGTGACGAAGCTCTTCGCGGGCAGCCACTCGATCCCGGACTTCGCGGCCTCCTCGCGCACGATGTCCTCGGTGGCGATGTTGGCGAAACCGCTGCGCTGGTACGGCACCACGTGGTGAACCCGATGCGAGCTCAGCCCGGCCGACAGGAAGCAGTCGACATACCTGTTGCCGACGACTTTGAGGTCGTACGCGGCGTCGACCTGATGCACTCCCCAGTCGTCGGTGTCGACGGCCTCCTCCTCGTCGTCGTCATCCTCGAAGTCGTGGCTCGACACGATCAGGAAGGTGCTGACCCACAGCGTGATGACGAATTGCAGCGCCCACGCCCAGAAGTCGCCGAACACGGTGAAGGCGACGAGTTCGGCGACCAGCAGTACGCGAACGGCGATCGAGCCGGCGAAGTGGGCGGATGCGTTGCGCCAGCTGCCGTAGAGGTTGGCCGCGCCGACCTTGCGAGTGATCCGGATGACGTCGACCACGCGGATGGTCATTCCGGTGAGCAGATGGCCCACCTTGTGCACGGTGTGCACCGGGATCCGGTACAGCCGCGGCAGCCGCATCATCATGGTGAAGACGTTCTTCTTGATGTCGACTTCGCTCTGCGTGTGAGGGTGGTGCAGCAGCGTGTGACCGTCGGCGACCACCAGCGACAGGGCGACGTAGTTCAGATCGAAGGCGCTGTCCAGCGCCCGCGTCGCACCACGCTGCGGACGGTGAATCGCGTAGTGCCCGAAGGCAACCAACGAGCTGCGCAGCACCACCATCGCGACGACGAAGATCGGCAGCGGCATCCAGGCGGGCATTCCCAGCCGCAGCACCTGCACGGCCACGTAGGCGAGTGCCATGACCGCCACCAGGACGTTGAACACGGTGTCCATCCGCGCGATGTGCGCGGCGGTCCGCGGCTCGCGCAGGCGTGCCCGAACGCGGTGCAGCAGGTCGTTGCGGTCGTCGAAGCGGAACTTCGGGGTGTCACGCCAGCTGTTGAAGTTCTCCTTGAACAGGAACGGCGGCGCGTTGTTCTTCGGGTGAATGTCCTGTGGCGTGGCGTCGCGGCCCAGCGCGTAGCGCTCGAGCATCCGCTCGATCGCCTCGGGGTTCGGATGGTACGTCCGGACGATCGAGGTGATGTCGCGGTTGCGGGTGCGCCCGATGAAGAAGGCACCACCGGGGTGTTTGGCGATCCAGTCGGACAGGTCGTAGGCGCGGCCGTTGTAGACCCACACGTCGGGCGGCGGGCCCGGACGCGGACCCGGCGGAGCACCACGTCCGCCCGGTTCCGGAACACCCCTGGTCTCCGGAAGATCTGTGGTGGTCATGTCGTTCCTTCGGATCGGGAGCCGCTGCGGCGGTCGGCAATCGTGCCGCAGTAGCGTCGAACAGCGACGTTGACGAATTCTTGAAGGATTCTTGGAGCGCGAATCGAGAGGGAGCGGGCGGAAGCGGCCCCGACGAACGGTTCCACCCGCTCCACTCTCACGTCCGCACCTACGGAGTGGGGATCGTGACGGGCACAGCCCACTTCGACAACGTCACGTCCACCGAGCCGGCGTCCTTCTCGATGACGACTCGGACGAGGTTCGGTCCCTTGCCCTCCGACGGCGCCTCGGACGGCAGGGCGGTCGGCGGCGGTCCGGCCGGCGGGGGCACGTCGGCGATCCACAGCGTGATCGGCAGCTGGCCGCCACCCTGTCCCATGCTCGGCACGATCGGGTCGACGATCGCGGCGTCGATGGTCCCGCTCACCTTGACGGTCGCGATGCCGGCGACGTCCTCCTTACCGTCGTCCTTCGGGTCCTGCACGGAACCGATGAGCTTCGCCAGACCCTTGTCCTTGTCCAGGATCACCGCGGGGTCGTAGATCTTGTCCGCGGGGCCCTTCGACTCGTACGTCCCATCCGCGCCCTTCGTGTAGAAGACCTTCTGGGTGACGAGGAAGTCAGTGGGCTCGAGCGTCGCGCCGGGGGTCAATCGGAACGTCGCGTTGCCGACGGCCTGACCGTTGCCCTGCTCGATGCTGGTTACGTCGGCGTTGACCATGCCGACCGGCAGGTTGGGCAGATCGGTTGCCTCCAAGTCGATGTGGACCGCTCGCAGCGTCTGAGTGGTCCGCGCGCTCTCCTGCAACGCACCTGCCGCATCGGGTGTCGGCGGCGCGTCCGACGACGCCGAGGTCGTGGCGGATTCGCTGGTGGTGGTGGTGGTCGCCGCTTCCGATGACGACTCGGCGGTCTTCGTGTCGGACCCGCAACCGGCCACCAGGGCGGTGGCCAGGGTCGCGCAGGCGAGGAAGGCCGGAATCTTCGTGAAGGTTGTTTGCGCGTGCAAAGGAAACATGGGCATGCGAGCCTTTCGGAAAAGGTGTCCAAGTGGTGTGGCGAAGGCTGCGTCGCCAACCTTTCGGCGACGCCGATGCGGACACCCCGATGTCGCCCGCAGATGGCTCGTCGTCCGGGCCGAATGCGCCCCGTGCACCCCGACGCGAGCAATCCCCCAATCTGTGCGGTGGCCCTCTATTCGCATCGCATTCGCTGCGACGCTAACACGCGCAAAGTTGCAAGATCGGACTTTTAACGTAAGCGTTATTAGGCCTGCGTACGCAGCCGAAACGGGTTACCGAGCCGACTTCAGCTTGCCCCGTTGGTTATCGAGATTGCGCTCGTAGACGAGCCGCAGACCGTCCAGGGTGAGGTAGCGGTCGTAGTGCTGGACGGTCCGCAGATCCGGCAGCACCAGAGGCGCCGTATGGCCCGTCGCGACCACCGCGACGTCGTCGCCGGCGAACCCGTCGACGTCGTCGCGGATCCGGCGCACCAGACCGTCGACGAGGCCCGCGAAGCCGAACACCGCACCCGCCTGCATGCACTCCACGGTGTTCTTGCCGATGACGGACCGAGGTCTGGTCAGTTCGACCCGGCGAAGCGCCGCCGAACGGGCCGCAGCGGCGTCCGAGGACACCTGCACGCCGGGCGCGATCGCGCCGCCGAGGAACTCGCCCTTAGCCGACACCACGTCGACGCAGATCGAGGACCCGAAATCGACGACGATCGCGGCGGACTTGTACTTCTGATAGGCGGCAAGGCAATTGACGATCCGATCCGCACCGACCTCTTTGGGATTGTCGACGAGCAGCGGCACCCCCGTGCGCACGCCCGGCTCGATGAGCACGTGCGGGATGGCCGGCCAGTACTGGTCGAGCATCAACCGGATCTCGTGCAACACGGACGGCACGGTGGAAAGGCCGGCCGACCCCGTCAGTTGATCAGCGGCATCACCGATGAGGCCGTCGATGGTGAGCGCCAGCTCGTCGGCGGTGACCTCGGCCTCGGTCCGGATGCGCCAGCTGTGCGCGACCTTGGCGTGGTCGCCGGATCCGGACACCAGGCCGACGACGGTGTGGGTGTTGCGGACGTCGATCGCGAGGAGCACGGCGACTACCTCGGCGAGACGAGGTCGGCGACGCCGGCGGGGACGTGCGCGGCGTCGTCACCGATGTCGATCTGCCGGTTCGCACCGTCGACGAACACCACCCGCGGCCGGAACCGCCTGGCCGCCGCGTCGTCGAGGGTTGCGTAGGCGATCAGAATCACCAGGTCGCCCGGATGCACCAGATGCGCTGCGGCGCCGTTGATTCCGATGACACCCGAGCCGCGTTCGCCGGTGATGGCGTACGTGATCAGCCGGTTCCCGTTGTCGATGTCCACGATGGTCACCTGCTCCCCCTCGAGCAGGTCCGCAGCTTCCATGAGATCCGCGTCGATCGTGACCGATCCCACGTAGTGCAGGTCCGCCGCCGTGACGGTCGCCCGGTGGATCTTCGACTTCAGCATCGTGCGCAACATCAGTTCCTCCAGGGCAGTTCGTGGTTCTCACCGGACGCGGCCCGAGGGTGTCCGTCGATTCCCGCCGATGCTCCGATGTCGATCGCGATGTTGTCGAGGAGGCGCGTCGTGCCGAGTCGGGCCGCCACCAGCAGCCGCCCCGCCCCTTCCGCGGGTGCCGGGCCCAGCCAGGTGTCGCGCACCTCGAGGTAGTCCACGTCCAGTGCGGGCACCTCGTCGAGGACCGCACGTGCGGCGTCGATCGCTTCCGCGGAACCCCTTGAAGCCGCGTACATCCCGGCGAGTAGCGCCGCCGACAACGCGCCGGCCTGCTCGCGCTCGACGTCGTTGAGGTACCGGTTGCGCGACGACATCGCGAGGCCGTCGGGTTCCCGCTCGATGGGAACGCCGACGATGCGGGTGTCGATGTTGAGGTCGTCGGCCATCTGCCGGATCAGGACCAGTTGCTGGTAGTCCTTCTCGCCGAAGTAGGCGCGGTCGGGCCGGACGATCTGCAGCAGCTTGCACACCACGGTGAGCATGCCCGCGAAATGCGTTGGTCGAGAAGCACCTTCGAGCTCTGCACCGAGCGGACCGGGCAGCACCGTGGTCCGCGGCCCCGCCGGGTACATGTCGGCGGCGGTCGGCGTGAACGCGATGTCCACTCCCTCGGCGCGCAGCATCTCCAGATCGTTCTCCAGCGTGCGCGGGTAGGCGTCGAGGTCCTCACCCGCACCGAACTGCAGTGGGTTGACGAAGATCGAGACGACGACCACGCCACCCTGAATCTGCTTGGCGGCCTTGACCAGGGCGAGGTGTCCGTCGTGCAGGGCACCCATCGTCGGCACCAGGAGCACGCGGCGGCCGGTGGTGCGAAGCGCCCGCGAGACGTCCGACACGTCAAGCGGACGGTGATAGACGTTGAGCTCACCGCTGGTGAACTTCGGTGGTCGGCGGTCGCTCACGCGGATCCCCTTCGATCAGCCGCCAGTACGGCGAACACGTCCTGCGGCGCGTGTGCCCGCTGAGCAGTGCGCAGCGAGTTCGCACGATACGACTCGGCCAGGTCCGGGTCGACCTCGGCCAGCGCCGCCAGATGGCGCGCGACAGCGGCCGCGTCACCGCGCGCGACGGGGCCGGTGAGCGCGTTCTGCCCGCGAGTCAGCGCGTTCTCCAACGAGGCGCGCGCGAGCGGCGCGATGATCCGCTCGGCCAGCCCGCCGGGTGCGTCGACGACCATCTCCTGACCGAGCAGTTCCTGGCCGGACAATGCGGCGCGCAATGCCTCGACGGCGTCGACCAGCACGGTGATGACGTGGTTGCCGCCGTGCGCCAGCGCCGCGTGGTAGAGCGTGCGAGCGTCCTCCCGCACCCGAAACGGCTCACCGCCGATCTCCAGGACCAGCGACTGCGCGATCGCGTAGCCGACCTCATCGGCTGCGGTGATACCGAAACACGTCTCGCTGAGCCGGGCGACGTCCTCGTCGGCTCCGGTGAACGTCATGGCGGGGTGGATGGCCAGCGGGATGCAGCCGCGGTCGGTCAGCGGCGCCAGCACGCCGATGCCGTTGGCACCGGAGGTGTGCACGACGATCGTGCCGGGGCGAACCGCCTCCGTGGTCGCGAGCCCCGACACCAGGCCTGCGAGGTCGGCGTCGGGCACCGTCAGCAGGAGTAGCTCCGCGCGGGCCGCGACATCGGGAACCGGGAGCACCGGGGTGTCGGGCAGCCACCGCTCCGCACGCTGCCGCGACGCGTGCGAGATCGCACTGCACGCCACGACGACGTGCTCGGCGCGTTCCAGGGCCACACCGAGCGCGGTCCCGACGCGGCCCGCGGAGATCACTCCGATGCTGAGCCGAGCCGGACGCAGTCCGTTGGGGGTCCCCATTCAGACGACCTCGCTGACGTCATGAGTTCGTTCGTTCCGGTCCCTGAACAGGGGTACCGGACGGTCGACAAGAGAGTAGCCCACCCGCCTCGCGGGCTGCGACGTCGCTGTTCCCCCGATCGGTGGACACGCGATTCCCCCGCGGCATCCACCGGTCGCCCGACATACGTCGACCCTGCATCGCGACATAGTTATCCCATCGCCGGAACACACCGGCGGCAGACAGCTAGAAGCCAACTCACACAGAAGGATTCACTGAAATGACTCGCATCGCCCGCATAATCGCCCTCCCCGTCGTCTCCGCAGGCATCCTCGGCGGCGCCGCCCTCGGCCTGGCTGGCATGGCCAGCGCTCAGACCCAGGCCCCCACCGGCCCCGGTTACAGCTACAGCCCGCAGACGACCGCCACCCCGGCCCCCACCCAGCAGGGCGGTTGGCAGGCCCACCACGGCCCGCAGCACGTCGCCAACCTGCAGAACCGCTAGCCCGAAGAATCAGTCCTCGCGCCGTCTGCGCCTGCCGCCTTCGGACTGCGACACCTGCAGGCGAGCCAGCAGTTCCGACAGCGGCTGTCCACCCGCGTGTTGCCCGGCGTCGACGGGCGGCGTCTCCTCGGCTCCCCGGTGGCGGGCGGACGGCGCGTCCTCCGGCGGCGGGCCCGCGGGCGTGCTGGACGGGGTCGCGAGCGTCGGCGCCGGCCGGCCCGGATCGGCGCCGGGAGCGTAGTGGCGAGCCCGGCGGGGTGCGTCATCGCCGTTGGTCTCCGCCGGGGTGTGCCTGCCGCGGCGCCCCTCGGTCGGCGGGGGCGTCATGGCGGGCGGGGTGGACGGGGCGGGCGGCTCGACCGGTGGTGCGGACGCGACGGGTTCGGACGCCTCGGGTTCGGGCTTCGTCGGCGGAACAGACGGTGTGCCGATGCCGTTCTCGGCGGCGGGCGACTGCCAGTTGCTGCCGGGGTGCCCAGCGGGAATGAACAATCCCTCGGCGGGCGCCGGCTGCCAGCCGGGGGCCGCCCCGGGCTGAGTGTGCCTGCCGGGTCGCTCGGGTTCTCGCCACGGCGACGCCGGCGGGGTGGACGCAGCCGCGGGCGGCGTCGACACCGGAGGCGCGGGCGGCGTCGACACCGGTGGCGCGGGTGTCGGGGCGGGTTCCGGTTCCGGTTTGGGCGCAGGCGCAGGCGCAGGGGGAGGCACGGGCGCGGGGCGGGGCGCGGGCGTCGAGGCCGGGGGTGGCTCCGGCGGCAGCCACGGGAAACGCAACTCGGCTTCGCGCGGCTGCTCCGGGGCACGGGGCGCGGGAGGCGGCGGTTCGGCGGGCCGCCACGCCGCCGACGCACGATCGGACGCCCGACGGTGTGCACCGCCCTCGTCGCGCGACAACGCCCACTCGTACTCGGGCGGATCCGGCTCCGCCGGAACGTCGATGATCGGGCTCTCGTCGGTGTGCGGCTCCTCGTCCGCCTGCTCTTCGGCGTCGATCCTGCTGCTGATCACCCGGCCGAAGGTGTGCACCGCGGTGCGTTCGGTCTCCAGCGCCGGTCGGTGCGCCAGGTCGGTGTCGAACAGGATCTCGAGGTTCGCGCGCAGCGCCGCGAGCTCGGCGCGCAGGCTGGCGATCTCGTCGGACGACTGCGCTCGCAGCTCCGAAGCCAGCTCCCGTCTCAGCTGCGACTCCACCGACAGCTCGTATTCACGGCGTGCGGAGATCTCCCGATCGAGCTGGAGGTCGTAGACCAGCTTGAGATCGCGGGCCTTGGCCTGGTCGATATCAGCCTGTCTGCGATAGATGAACGAGATGAACGCTGCGACAACCGCAGCCCACAGTGCGATGATGACAGCGAGCTTCAGAAGTTCCACCTTGTTGGTGAACACCAGCGCGGAGCTGGCCACGATGGCCAGCACCAGCAACACCGTCAGCAAGACCCATCCCGGCCTGCGGTTGCTGCGCCGCTGGCGCACTCCGCGGGTGGGTTCGGTCATGGGCCGACTGTACCCGTCACAGGTCACTCAGCGTGTCGACCACTCCGGCGATTCGGCAGGTCAGGTATGGCATCAGCTACTCCAGCACGCCCTCGGGATCCTCCGGCGGCTCGTGCGGCGACTTGCAGCAATGCTGAAGCCACAGTGCGGCGATGACCAGTGCCAGCGCACTCACCGCCGCGACGATGACGCCGGGGGTGTCCGCCGCTGCGACACGGAGTCCCCCGCGCCGGGGCAGCACGAACGCCAGCACGCCGACCCACCAGCCGAGCATCACGGCGCCCACCCACGCGGACGCCTTGGCCACGGTGACCGAGCGGGCCACCGACAGCGGGTGCAGCCAGCCGCGGGCGTCGCCGATCTCGCCCTCGGCGATCTTGGCGCGGACGTGGAACGCCCAGCCGAACTCGGCGGCCGCGACGAGGAGCAGCGAGATCCCGGTCAGCAGCGTGATCGGCGGGAACCAGCGATACGCCCCCAGCACCACGAGGTAGCCGGCGATCGCGACCACGACCGCGGCCCCCAGCAGGTCGCGTTTCCGTGTCGGCCCCATCAGGTCTCCAGCAGCATGTCGATGCGTTGCACCCCGGCACGCTCGTCGGCGGGAAGCGCGGCGAGCAGTTCCTCCAGCGGTCGAGCCATCCCGTCGACCGTCAACGTCGCGGCCGGCTCCAGCGCGAACCACGGCACGAGCACGAACGCGCGCTGGTGCGCGTACGGGTGCGGCAGCCTCAGCTCGTCATCGTCGCTGAAGACCTGGGTGACACCCTCCAGGCAGGTGATCACGTCGACGTCCAGAGTCCGCGGGCCCCAGTGCTGTTCGCGCACCCGCTGCGCCGCCCGCTCGAGGGTTTGACCGCGGTGCAGCCAGGCACGGGCATCGATCTCGGGGCTCTCGGCGATCAGCACGGCGTTGAGGAACGGGCCCTGTTCGACGCCGCCCCACGGTGGTGTCTCGTAGACCGGCGACACCGCGCGCACCGCCGACCCCAACCCGTCGACCACCGACTGAAGGTGCGCGAGACGGTCCCCGACATTGGAACCGATCGACAGGACGACGCGGCTCAAGACGCGCCTCGCGTACCCCGCCTGGACCGCCGCGCGACGACCGCGACGTCGGAGAACGTCAGTGGGATCGGCGCATTCGGCTTGTGCAGCACGACCTCGACCGCGTGTACCCGGTCATCGGTCATGACGTCCTCGGCGATCTCCGCCGACACCGTTTCGATGAGGTCGCGCGGGGGACCCGAGATGACCGCGGCGGCGCGCTGCGCCAGCGCGCCGTAGTCGAGGGTGTCCGCGAGGTCGTCGCTGGCGGCGGCCGCCTCGAGGTCGAGCCACACCGTGATGTCGACGACGAAGTCCTGACCGTCGCGCCGCTCGTAGTCGAACACCCCGTGATGTCCTCGAACGGTCAAGCCCCGCAACTCGATTCGGTCAGACACCCGATCGCACCCCATCCCCCGAGTCGCTCCGCTGCTGCCCCGCCTGAATCCCCTCCCACGCCTCGACCACTTTGAGCGCGTCGACCGATCCCCGGACGTCGTGCACGCGGACGCCCCACGCGCCGTGGCGTGCCGCCAGCGCCGAGATGACGGCGGTGGCCGTCTCCCTACCGTCCGGTGGGCGCGGCGACCCCTCGTCGTCGGCCAGCAGCGTGCCGAGGAACCGCTTGCGCGACGCGCCGACGAGCACGGGGATCCCGGTGCCGACGAGTTCCGGCAGTGCGCGCAGCAGGGCCCAGTTGTGCTCCGCGGACTTCGCGAAACCCAGCCCCGGATCGATGACGAGTTTGGCCGGGTCGACACCCGCGGCGACCGCGGCGTCCACGGACGCGAGGAGCTCCGCGCGCACATCGGCGACGACGTCGCCGTAGTCGGGCACGTCGTGTGGGCGGTCGGCGGCGACCGATCGCCAGTGCATCAGGATCCACGGCACGCCGGCGTCGGCGACCGCCCTCGCCATGTCGGGATCCGCGCGGCCCCCCGACACGTCGTTGACGATCTGCGCGCCGTTCTCGAGCGCCGCGCAGGCCACCCCGGCGTGCATGGTGTCGATGCTGACGACGAGCCCTTGTCCGGCAAGGGCTTTCACCACCGGCGCGATTCGGGATATCTCGACACCCGAGTCGACGCGGGTGGCGCCGGGGCGAGTCGACTCACCGCCGACGTCGACGATCGACGCACCGTCGGCCGCCAGTCGCACACCGTGCGCGATGGCGCGGTCGGGGTCGAGAAACCGCCCGCCATCGGAGAAGGAGTCGTCGGTGACGTTGACGACCCCCATCACCAGCGGGGCGAGCGACGGACTCACTTGCGCAATATCAGGTCCAGCGCTTCGGATCGAGAAGCCTTGTCGGTCTTGAACTGTCCGCGCACGGCGGACGTCGTCGTCGTCGCGCCGGCCTTGCGCACCCCGCGCATCGCCATGCACAGGTGCTCGGCTTCGATGACCACGATGGCACCCCGTGGATTCAGCTTGCGGACCAGCGCGTCGGCGATCTGCGTGGTGAGCCGCTCCTGCACCTGCGGCCGCTTCGCGTAGAGGTCGACGACCCTGGCCAGCTTCGACAGCCCGGTCACCCGCCCGTCGATTCCGGGGATGTAGCCGACATGCGCCATCCCGTGGAACGCCACCAGATGGTGCTCGCACGTGGAGTACATCGGGATGTCCTTCACCAGGACGAGCTCGTCGTGCTGCTCGTCGAAGGTGGTGTTGAGGACCTCGTCCGGGTCGTCGTACAGCCCCGCGAACATCTCCCGGTACGCCCGCGCAACGCGCGCCGGAGTGTCGATGAGCCCGTGTCGGTCGGGGTCCTCCCCCACCGCGAGCAACAACTCGCGCACCGCCGCCTCGGCTCGATCCTGATCGAACTTCGACGGGGTGAACGGGGCGTTGTCGAGCTGCCGCGTCATGTATGGCTCCGTTTCTGGTCAGCCCGAGGGTGGGGTCGGCCGGTCGTCGGGCCGGTCGCCCTTCTCGTCGTGAGGGACGGGTTGTCCCGGCTGCGGATACGACTGGTACGGCGGGTAGTGGCCGGCTTGCGGCGGCGCCCATCCGTAGGGCGGCGGGTACTGACCCGGCTGCCCCTGCTGGGGGTACTGCCCGTACTGGCCGGGGGGCGGGTACTGGGCGGGCGCCGGGTGTTGACCGGGACCGCCGGGCGGCCAGCCCGGCGCGTGCCAGCCCGCGGGGGCGCCGTAGTCGGGCTGAGTCGCGCCGTTGGCGGGCACGCCGTTGACCGGCGAGCCGTTCCCGTTGCTGCCGTTGCTGCCGTTGGCTCCGTTGCGCTGAGCCTCGGCTTGCGCCACTCGACTGGCCTCGGCGATCGCGGCCTTGAACGCGGGCTCGGGCATCGGCGGCGGCCACGGCTCCCCGCGTTCGATCGCGAGCTCGCCGGGAGTCTTGATGGGCGGCTTGTCCGACGGCACCCGGCCGCCGAAATCGTCGAACATCGTCAGGCGCGGGCGCTTCTTCACGTCGGCGAAGATGGCCTCGAGCTCGGCGCGGTGCAGCGTCTCCTTCTCCAGGAGCTCGCCGGCCAGGATGTCGAGCACGTCGCGGTACTCGGCGAGGATCTCCCACGCCTCGGTGTGGGCGGCCTCGATGAGCTTGCGGACCTCGTCGTCGATGTCGCGGGCGACCTCGTGCCCGAAGTCGGATTGCGTGCCCATCGTCCGGCCGAGGAACGGGTCGCCGTGCTCGGTGCCGTAGCGGACCGCGCCGAGCTTGCTGCTCATGCCGTACTCGGTGACCATCGCCCTGGCGATCTTGGTGGCCTGGTCGATGTCCGAGGAGGCACCGGTGGTCGGCTCGCGGAAGACGAGTTCCTCGGCGGCGCGTCCGCCCATCGCGAACACCAGGCGGGCGATCATCTCGGAGCGGGTCATCAGACCCTTGTCGTCCTCGGGGACGGCCATGGCGTGCCCGCCGGTGCGGCCGCGGGCGAGGATCGTCACCTTGTAGATGGGATCGATGTCCGGCATCGCCCAGGCGGCCAGCGTGTGGCCGCCCTCGTGGTAGGCCGTGATCTTCTTCTCGTGTTCGCTGATGATGCGGCCCTTGCGGCGCGGGCCGCCCACGACCCGGTCGACGGCCTCCTCGAGCGCGGCGCCGGTGATGACGGTGCCGTTCTCGCGAGCGGTCAGCAGGGCCGACTCGTTGATGACGTTGGCGAGGTCGGCGCCGGACATGCCGACGGTGCGCTTGGCGAGTCCGTCGAGGTCGGCGTCGGGCGCGATCGGCTTGCCCGCGGAGTGCACGCGCAGTACGGCCTTGCGGCCGGCGAGGTCGGGGTTGGACACCGGGATCTGCCGGTCGAAGCGGCCGGGCCGCAGCAGCGCGGGGTCCAGGATGTCGGGCCGGTTGGTGGCGGCGATCAGGATGACGCCCTGCCGGTCACCGAACCCGTCCATCTCGACGAGCAGCTGGTTGAGGGTCTGCTCGCGCTCGTCGTGTCCGCCGCCCATGCCCGCGCCGCGCTGGCGGCCGACGGCGTCGATCTCGTCGACGAAGATGATGCACGGGCTGTTCTGCTTGGCCTGCTCGAACATGTCGCGGACGCGGGAGGCGCCGACGCCGACGAACATCTCGACGAAGTCCGACCCGGAGATCGTGAAGAACGGCACCCCGGCCTCACCCGCGACCGCACGCGCGAGCAGCGTCTTGCCCGTGCCGGGCGGACCGTAGAGCAGCACGCCCTTGGGGATCTTGGCGCCGAGCGCCTGATACCGCGTCGGGTTCTGCAGGAAGTCCTTGATCTCGTAGAGCTCTTCGACCGCTTCGTCGACACCTGCGACGTCGGCGAAGGTGGTCTTCGGCATGTCCTTGGAGAGCTGCTTGGCCTTGGACTTCCCGAAGCCGAAGCCCATCCGGCCGCCGCTCTGCATGCGCGAGAACATCACGAACAGGCCGACCAGCAGCAGCAGCGGCAGCATGTAGATGAGCAGCGAGCCGAGCACGCTGCCCTCGTTGACCGTGGTGTTGGTCTTGACGTTCTTCGCGGTCAGGGCATTGAACAGTTCGACGCCGTACCCGGTCGGGTACTTGGTGATGATCTGGGTCTTGCCCTCGGTGCCGCTGTTGCCGTTCTTGAGGTCCAACCGGACCTGCTGTTCGCGGTCGTCGATCTGGGCGCTGTTGACGTTGTCCGAGTTGATCTGCGCCACCGCCACCGACGTGTCGACCGGCGCGTAGTCGCGGGTGTCGTCGCTGAGGTAGTAGAAGAACCAGGCCGCGAGCAGCACGACCGCAATGGCGGTGAGGGTTCGGATGACGTTCTTACGGTTCATCGGTTCTCCGGCCGCGGGACAGACCCCCGACCCAGTCCTTCCGTCTGCGCTGCTCGGTTCGTTTCAGGTTACCGCTAGACCAACGAACGATTGTTCCCGACGGCGTAACGCCCGAGCGCACGCGTGTCGGCGGACCGTACGCTCGGCGCGTGAGCACCCGGATGATCGCCACCAACGGAGTAACGCTGCAGGTCACCGAGGCCGGCGACGCCGGTGCCCCGGTGGTCGTACTGCTGCACGGCTTCCCCGAGTTGGCGTACACGTGGCGTCATCAGATCCCCGCCCTGGCCGCCGCGGGCTATCACGTCGTCGCACCGGACCAGCGCGGCTACGGCGGCTCGTCGGCCCCCGCGGAGGTCGACGCGTACACCGTCGCCGACCTGTCGGCCGACGTCGTGGGACTGCTCGACGAGGTGGGTGCCGAGAAGGCGGTCCTCGTCGGCCACGACTTCGGCGGCGTCGTGGCGTGGGGTGCGCCGCTGCTGCATCCCGACCGCGTGGCCGGCGTCGTCGGGATCAGCTTTCCGCCGGTGCCGCGGCCGCGCGTCCCGACGACGCAGGCGTTCCGGCGCCTGTTCGGCGACGAGTTCTTCTACATCCTCTACTTCCAGGACGTGGGTCCCGCCGACCGCGAACTGGCAGCGGACCCGGCGACGACGCTGCGCAAGATCATGGCCGCCGACCTCACGGCGCCCTCGTCGGTGCCGAACCCGACGGGTTTCCTCGACCGCATCGCGGACCCCGGTCACCTGCCGCCGTGGCTCAGTGCGGCCGAATTCGAGCACTACGTCACCGCGTTCGCCAGGAGCGGATTCACCGGTCCGCTGAACTGGTACCGCTGCTTCGATCGCAACTGGGAGTTGACGGCGTCGCCGCCCGCCGCGGCGATCACCGCGCCCGCCCTGTTCATCGGCGGTCATGAGGACCCGACGCTGGCCTACACGCCGCGGGACCGGGTGCGCGACATCGTCACCGGCGAGTACCGCGAGGTGCTTCTCGACGGCGGCCACTGGCTCCCCGAGGAGCGGCCCGCCGACGTGACCGCCACGCTGCTGGAGTTCCTCGGAACGCTCGAGTGGCCGTGAGCCGCGCCGTCGGATCGGTAGGGTTGCCCCCATGCTGAAGCGCGCGTGGGCGAAGCTGCCGACTCGAATCCTCGTCCTCGCAGCCGCCGGGCTGACCATCGTCGGGGTCGCGGCCTGCGAGGCGAAACCCGCGACGTCGGTGGGCGGAGCGGGTGGACCGGCGCCGCGCCAGGTCACGGTCGTCGGCGAGGGCAAGGTGCAGGGCACTCCCGACAACGCCTCCATCAACGCGTCGATCGTGTCGACGGCGCCCGACGGCGCCACCGCCTCGGAGCAGACCAACACCAAGATGACGCAGGTGATCGATGCGCTCAAGACTCAGGGCATCGACCAGAAGGACATCACCACAAGCGATTTGAGCGTGCAGCCGCAGTACGGCGACAACTCGGTGATCACCGGCTACACCGCCACGAACACGATCGCGATCACGTTCCGCAACATCGACGCGCTGGGACCGGCGACGACGACCATCCAGACCATCGGCGGCAACGCGACGCGGATCGACTCGCCCAGCTTCTCGTTCTCCGACGACTCGCAGCTGATCAAGGACGCCCGCGCACGGGCGTTCAACGACGCCAAGGACCGCGCCAACCAGTACGCCGGCCTCGCCGAGTTGACCCTGGGGAACGTCATCTCCATCACCGAGGCCGGCGCCACCGTGCCGCCGCCGACGCCGATGCCGCGCTTCGGCACGATGGAGGCCGCGGCGCCGCCGGTCGAACCGGGGCAGCAGACCGTCGGCTTCTCGGTCACGGTGGTCTGGGAGCTCACCTGAGCCCCGCGAGCGTTAGGGAATCGGGGACAGTTGGACCGGAATCCCGTTCAGCACAGCGGTTCCCGACAGCGGATCGAGCGCCGTTCCGTCGTTGAGCTGGTTGACGTTCACCCCCGGCTGGCCCGCGGCCACCGACAACTTCGTCCCCGCGCGGTCGTGGCCCCAGCCGTGGGGTAGCGACACCACGCCGCGGCGCATCGCGTCGGTCAGCTCGACGGGCGCCTCCAACTCGCCACCGGGGCCCTTGATGCGCGCCGCGTCGGTGATGCCGAGGTCGGCCGCATCGGCCGGATGCATCTGCAGCGTGCAGCGATTCGTTCCACCGGCGAGCGCGGGCAGGTTGTGCATCCAGCTGTTGTTCGAGCGCAGATGCCGTCGCCCGATGAGCAGGAAGCCGTCGTCGACTCTGCTCAGCGCACCGCGTAGCCGCGCCACGTCGACAGCCAGCGACTCGGGCACCAACTCGACCTTTCCCGAAGGTGTACGCAGGATCTCGGTGAGCCGCGGCCGCAGCGCCCCGAGGTCGATGCCGTGCGGGGCCGCCTTCAGCCGCTCGAGCGTCAGCCCGTCGGGCTCGGCGCCGAACGCGTCTCCGTAGGGCCCGAGGCGCAGCATCATGTCGAGCCTGCGCTCGTAACCACGGCCCTCGGGCAACATCGCGACGAGGTCGTCGACGGCGCGCCCGGCGACCGGTGAGTCGGGGTCGGCGGTCTCCTTGGTCAGCGTCATCGCGATCACCTGCTCGTCGACGAGCGCAGGGTCGGCGTGCGGGCCCATGCCGTAGAGGATCAGCGCGATGCGCGACAGGATCTCCGGCTCGTCGGGCCTGCCCGGTTCGAGAGGCAGCGCGGGCGGCGAGTACCTGGCGTTGTTGCGCACCGAGGCGCCGGCCAGTGCGACGTCGAAGTGCGCGCTGCGCGACGGCGGGGGTGGCGGCAGGATGACGTCGGCGTGCCGGGTCGTCTCGTTCAGGTACGGGTCGACGCTCAGCATGAAGTCGACACGAGAGAGCGCCTTGCTCAGCCTCTCGCCGTCCGGCGCCGACAGCACCGGGTTGCCCGCGATGGTGACGACGGCCCGGATCCGGTCGTCCCCCGGCGCTTCGAGTTCCTCCGGCAGCGCCGCGGTCGGCAGTTCGGACAGCACCTCGGGAAAGCCGGACACCCGGCTGCGCCACCGGCCGGTCCGAAAACCCTTGCCCGGCTTCGGCGGTCGTGGTGCCGGACCGACGGCCGACTGCGGGAACATGGCACCGCCGGGACGGTCGAGGTTGCCGGTCAGGATGTTGACGACGTCGACGAGCCAGCTGCCCAGCGTGCCGAACTCGACGGTCGACGTGCCGATGCGTCCGTAGACCGCCGCGGACGGTGCGGCGGCGAGGTCGCGCGCCAGCGTGCGGATCTGCGCAGCGGGCACCCCGCAGTGCGCCTCGACGGCCTCGGGTGCGAAATCCGCTGCCAGCATCCGCATTTCGTCGACGCCGACGACGTGGTCGGCCAGGTCACCCAGAGTCACCAGGTCCTCGTCGAACAGCGTGTGCACGACGGCGAGCAGGAGAGCGGCATCGGTGCCGGGCCGCGGCGCGATGTGCGTGTCCGCCAGTTCGGCCGTGCGGGTGCGCGCCGGGTCGATCACGACGAGGCGGCCGCCGCGCTTGCGCAGCGCCTTGAGCTTGCCGCCGAAGTCCGCGGCGGTGGCCAGGCTTCCGTTCGACACCAGCGGGTTGGCGCCGATGACGACCAGGTGGTCGGTGCGATCGAGATCGGGCACCGTGAACGCCAGCGCATTGCCGAACATGAGCCCCAGCGAGACGTGCTTGGGCATCTGGTCGAGCGTGCTCGCCGAGTAGAGCTGTTGGGTGCCAAGGCCCTTAACGATCAGCGGTACGTACAGCGCGCCCGCGATGGTATGCGCATTCGGGTTGCCGACGTACACCGCGACCGACGCACCACCGTGCGCTTCGACGACGGCACCGAGCCGCTCCGCCACCACGTCGTAGGCCTCCCCCCAGGACACCTCGACGAGTTCGCCGTCGCGGCGCACCAGCGGGCCGGTGAGACGGTCGGGATCGCCGTCGAGTTCGCCGAAGCTCGCACCCTTCGGGCAGATGAAGCCGGCGCTGAAGACGTCCTCGCGGTCACCGCGGGCACCGGTGATGCGACCGGCGTCGATTGTGAGCGTCAGTCCGCACGTCGCCTCGCAGAAGGGACAGATGCGAAGGGCGGTGTCGGCGGTGGTGGTGGGGGCTGCCACGGAACTCCCTTTCGACGGCTAGGTTTCTTCGTACACCTTCGGCTCAAGGGTGCCGATGTAGGGCAGGTCGCGGTACCGCTCGGCGTAGTCCAGGCCGTAGCCCACGACGAATTCGTTGGGGATGTCGAAGCCGATGTACTCGATGTCCACGACGGCGCGCATGGCGTCGGGCTTGCGGAGCAGCGTGCACACCTTCAGCGAACGGGGGCCTCGGGTCGCGAGGTTGCGCAGCAGCCACGACAGCGTGAGCCCGGAGTCGACGATGTCCTCGACGATCAACACGTCACGGTCGTTGATGTCGCGGTCGAGGTCCTTGAGGATGCGCACGACGCCCGACGACGACGTCGACGAGCCGTAGGAGCTGACCGCCATGAACTCCAGCTGAGTCGGCACGGGGATCGCTCGGGCGAGGTCGGTGACGAACATGACCGCGCCCTTGAGGACGGTGATGAGCAGCAGATCGTCGCCGTCGCCGCCGCGGTAGTTCGCGCCGATCTGTGCGGCCAACTCGTCGACTTTGGCCTGGATCTCGTCTTCGGACAGCAGTACCGACTTGATGTCGCCGGGGTAGAGCTCGTCGGCGGGATGCGCGGGCACGGCCATCAGCGTGCCATGTCCACGCCGACTCGACCACCACGAGGGCACCGCGTCTTCCATTCGGAATCGTTCGCGCGCCCCGGCGTCACCGAACCGGTTCCCGCCAGAGCACCAAGCGGCCGTCTCGGCGACCCGCGAACAGGCGCTGCTCGCGCAGGCTCGAGCTGACGGCGACGCCCCCCTGGCCGTGCCAATCGGTGAGCAGGGCGTCGACGGAGCGGATCTGCCCGTCGGTCAGATCACCTGCGCCGCCCTCGAGCAGCCAGGCCCGCAGGACGCGGCGCCGCACCGCCGTGGGCAGTACCGAGACCTCCGCGACGACCAGTCGGCCGCCGGAGTGCAGCCTCGTGAACGCCTCCGCCGCCTGCCCGTCGAGGGTGTCGGTGTCCTCGCGCAGCGCCGTCGCGGTACGGGCCAGGGCCTCGGCGACGCCTCCGCCGAGGACGTCCTCGAGGAGCGGCAGCACCTCGGTGCGCAACCGCACCCTGGTGAAGCGGGGGTCGACGTTGTGCGGGTCGTGCCAGGGCGACACCCCGAGCTCGGCGCAGGCCGCCTCGGTGGTGGCGCGGCGGACTGCGAGCAGCGGCCGGCACCAGGGCGCGTCGTAGGGACGCATACCCGCGGTGGAGCGCGGACCGGAGCCGCGCCCGAGGCCGAGCAGGACGGTTTCGGCCTGATCGTCGAGCGTGTGCGCGAGCAGGACGGGTGCCCCGCCGCGGGCCGATTCCAGGGCGGCGTACCTGGCGGCGCGGGCCGCCGCCTCGGGCCCGCCGGCGCGCCCGACATCGATGCGGATCACCTGCGCGGCAACACATCCCAGGTCCATCGCCTGATCGCGCGCCCGGTCGGCGACCTCACCGGACTCGGACTGGAGCCCGTGATCGACGATCAGCGCCGTGGTCGGCCTGCACGCGGCGCCCGCGGCGGTCAGTGCCAGCGAGTCGGCGCCACCGGAGAGCGCGACGCACCACGGCCGGCCGTCGGGCAGATGGGCGGCGCCGAACCGCGCGACGGCAGTGCGCAGCGCGGCTACAGGACCCGGTCGATCCATCGCTGCGGTTCGTCGACTTCGGCTGGCAGCGGCAGCGTTTCGGCATTCGTCCAGACCGTGTTGAAGCGCGCCATCCCGACGGTCGTCACGACGTGGTCGACGAACGCCTTGCCGCGCGTGTACTGCGCCATCTTGGCGTCGAACCCGAGCAGCGCGCGGACCAGTCGCTGCAGCGGCGGCTGCCTGCGCTGCCTGCGCTCGTTGAACCGGCGTCGGATGGTGGCCACCGACGGCACCACGGCGGGCCCGACGGCGTCCATCACGTGGTCGGCGTGCCCCTCCAGCAGCGTGCCCAGTACCAGCAGCTCGTCGAGCGCCTTGCGTTGCGGCTCAGATTGGATCGCGCGCATCACGCCGAGCACGCCCTCCGAGTTCGGTTCGGCCGCAGCGCCGTTGCGGCGATCGCGGACGAGCTCACCGAGTCGGCCGACGACGTCGGTGACGTCCTGCCCCTTCTCGTCGGTGAGCACCGCGAGGGCCTGCGACATGTGGTCGGCGAGCCACGGATTGGCGCGGAACTGCACGCGGTGGGTGACCTCGTGCAGGCACACCCACAACCGGAAATCGCTGGGCGACACCCGAAGCTGTCGCTCGACGGCGATGATGTTCGGGTACACCAGGAGCAACTCGCCCCCGCGCGCGGAGAACGGGTCGTACTGGCCCAGGATGCCCGACGACACGAACGCCAGGACCGCTCCGGTCTGCGCGCCGGTGATCCGGCCGGACACGAAACCGCTCGCCTTCCCGTCGGCATTGCCGCCTGTCATCATCCGCATGGATTCCGTTGCCGCATGGACCCATTCGGGCCGATCGACGATGCGCGCGTCGGGCACCTCCGCACCCTCGGCCAACAGGGTGACCTCACGTACCGGCAACTCGGCGCGCCGCGACGCCTCGTCGAGTTCGGTGACGGCCTGCTCGCGGGTGTAGTCGGTCACCGGCGGCGCGGGTCGGACGAGCTTCGTGCCGACGGTGGCGGCGAAGGCCCAGTCGACGGTGCGGCCGACGGTCGGCCGTTGCGCGCTCACGGTCCGCACCCGCAGGATCGCAGCGCGGCGGCGAGCGCGTCGATGGCGGTGCGCCCCGTCGGGCCCGCGTTGTTCGAGATCAGGGAGAACGTCAGCACCCGACCGCTGCTGTCGGTGACGATGCCCGCCAACGCGTTGGTGCCGGTGAGCGATCCGGTCTTGGCGCGCAGGAACCCGGCGGCGTCGCGCCCAGCGTCGGTGTCGAGGTAGCGGTTGGACAGCGTGCCGCTGCCACCGGCGATGGGCAGCAGGTCGACGAGTGGACGCAGCCTCGGGTGCTCGTCCCCCACCGCGACGTTGACCACCTCGTCGAGTGTCAGCGCCGTCAGCCGGTCCTCGACGGACAGTCCACTGGAGTCGCGCAGGAACGCACCCGCTGTGTTGATGTCGTTGTCCTTCAACTCGGCGAGCACCGCCTCCGCGGCGCCGTCGAAGCTCTGCGGCAGTCCGCGCTGCGCTGCGACCTCCCGGCCGGTCGACTCGGCCATCACGTTGTCGGAGTCGTTCATCATCTGGCGCAGCCGCTCGATGAGCGGCGGCGAGTGCACCTCGCCGATCGACTCGGCGTTGGCGGGTGTGGTGCGGATGACGGTCACGCCCTTCGGGTCGACGCCGAGCGCAACGGCCAGCGCGCGGCCCGCGTCCAGGCCGGGGGTGTCGGAACGCCAGGAGTCGACGCTGACGGGCTGGATGCGCCCGCCGTCGAGCATCACCGATTCCATCGGCGCGATGTCGCCGTTCTTGATGTCGAGCGGATCCCAGCCGGGTGCCAGCGTCGGCCCGCTGTACGCGCTGAGGTCGACCTGCACCGACGTGGCGGCGAAACCGGCGTCGCGCACCTGCTCGGCCAGGTCGCTGATGCGGGCCGCCCCGCGGTACCAGGTCGACTCACCGGGTGCGGCCGCCGACAGCGTGGGGTCGCCGCCGCCCTTGAGGATGACCAGCCCCGGTTCGTCCGGGTCCATCAGCACCTCGGTGGTCAGCACGGCGTCGCGATCGAGCGACAGGAGAGCCGCCGCGGCGGTGAGCACCTTGTTGACGGACGCTGGCTGCATCGGCACGTCGTCGCCCCGCTCCCACAACTGCTCGCCGGTCTCGGCGTCGGTGACGCGGCCGCCGAGCAGGCCGAGGTCGGGGTTGGCGGCGAACGGCGCGAGAACGGCGGCCAAGCGGGCGGGCAGCGGTTCGGGAGCGGTGTCCGCCAGCGCGACGACCGCGGGTTGCGGCGTCACGGCCGCGGGCTGGGCCGGGAGCGCCACCACCTCGCGATGGTCATTGGCGTTCACCGCGGCGACGCCGACCACGGCCGCCACCAGGATCAGCACCGCCACGCCGATCAACACGTGGGTGGACCGGCGCCACTTCGTGGGCCGCATGACTCTCCTCAGATAGCCGGGCTGGCGAGCAACCCTGAGAGCTCAGGGTATCGCTCGTCTATGGTGGACCCGGTTCGTCGCCCCGACGACGCTGGTTGAGACGTGAAGGAGCCGTGGCCGTGGAGTTCGAGGTCGTCATCGAGATCCCGAAGGGTTCACGCAACAAGTACGAGGTCGATCACGAAACCGGCAAGGTCAAGCTCGATCGCTACCTGTACACCGCGTTCGGCTACCCCACCGATTACGGCTTCATCGAGGACACCCTCGGCGAGGACGGCGATCCGCTCGACGCGCTGGTGCTGCTGCCCGAATCGCTGTTCCCCGGCGCAGCGCTGGATGCGCGCCCCGTCGCCATGTTCCAGATGACAGACGAGAAGGGTGGCGACGACAAGGTGCTCTGCGTGCCCGCAGGCGACCCGCGGTGGGACCACGTGCAGGACCTCGGCGACATCGACGACTTCGAACTCAAGGCCATCGAGCACTTCTTCGTGCACTACAAGGACCTCGAGCCGGGCAAGTTCGTCAAGGGTTCCAGCTGGGTGGGCCGCGCCGAGGCCGAGGCCGAGGTGAACCGGTCGATCGAGCGGTTCAAGGCCGAAGGGCACTAGCTCGGCGATTCACTGCCGCCGAGCGTGAAGCTAAGCGCGAAATCCGCGTGATTACTCGCGATTAACTCGACGTTCGACGGTGTGTGAAGTGATTTAGCACCCCCGTAACACGGGGTAACGCGGTCGTGGTTTCGGCCTTCGATCATGGCCGTGTGTTGATGCATCAGGGAATCGGCCTCGACGCGTTCAATGCGCTCGCCGAACGCAAAGCCGTACACGCGCTCTACGAGTGCGCCAACAGCTACACGCTGGCCCGTGACCTGGCGCGCGGCCGCCCCTACGACGATCACGACGCGCTGTTCCGGCGCGCCGACGCCCTGCTGTTCGCCCTGTCGGAGGAGTGCGTCGACCAGATCCTCGACGCGTGCCCGCACGTCGGTCGTCGTCCCCGCAGCGCCAAGTCGGCCGCCGAGCAGTGCTCGGTCTGGGATGACGACCCTGCGGTGATGACCGAGTTGAGCGAGGCGGCCCGCGGCTACGCCGACCGGTACGGCTTCGGCTTCGTGATGCACGTCGGCGGGCTCGGCGCCACCGACGTGCTGGCGGCCATCGCGGACCGCATGCACCACGACGTCGACATGGAACGCAAGGTTCTGCGCAACGAGCTCGCGAAGATCAACCGCAGCAGGCTCGAGCGGATGCTGGGACCCGAGGGCGGCTACCACAACTGGTAACTCCGGCCGGCTGTCCACGCTCCGGCCCTTGACGGTGACGTGGCTCACAGTATTATGACCAGTGGTCATTCTCCACTGGGAGGTCTGCGATGCCAACAGTCACCTGGGCTCGCGTCGATCCGCGTCGCCGCGCGGCCGTAATCGAAGCCGCAGAGGCCGAGTTCGGTGCGCACGGCTTCTCGCAGGGCAGTCTGAACGTCATCGCGCGGCGCGCCGGAGTCGCGAAAGGCAGCCTGTTCCAGTACTTCGCGGACAAGCGCGACCTCTACGCCTACATCGCCGACATCGGTAGCCAGCGCGTCCGCTCCCACATCGAGGACCGCATCCGCGAGCTCGACCCGAGCCGGCCGTTCTTCGAGTTCCTCACCGATCTGCTCGACACCTGGGTGGCCTACTTCGCCGACCATCCGCAGGACCGCGCCCTACACGCCGCGTCGAGTTTCGAAGTCGACGCCGACGCCCGCGTGAGCGTGCGGTCCGTCATCCACCGCCACTACCTCGAAGTGCTGCGGCCGCTCGTCCGCGACGCCCACGCACGCGGTGACCTCCGAGCGGAGTGCGACACCGACGCGTTGTTGTCGCTGTTGTTGATGATCTTTCCGCACATGGCGCTGGCGCCGTACGTGCGCGGCATGGACCCGGTCCTGGGACTCGACGACCCCACCCCGGAACAGCCCGCGCTCGCCGTGCGCAGGCTCGTCGCCGTCCTCGCGGACGCCTTCGCCTCCACCTTGTCCATCGATCCAGTCTCAGTGCCGACCAAGGAGGTCACCAGATGACACGGAAGAATTCCGCCACGCTCGACGCGGGCGGCCTGAATTGGAACAGCCTGCCGATGAAGCTGTTCGCGGGCGGGAACGCGAAGTTCTGGAACCCCGCCGACATCGACTTCTCGCGCGACCGCGAGGACTGGGAGTCGCTGTCCACCCTCGAGCGCGACTGGGCCGCGCGCCTGTGCGCTCAGTTCATCGCAGGCGAGGAAGCGGTCACCCAGGACATCCAGCCGTTCATGGCGGCGATGCGGGCCGAAGGACGACTGGCCGACGAGATGTATCTGACGCAGTTCGCGTTCGAGGAGGCCAAACACACTCAGGTGTTTCGGATGTGGCTCGACGCCGTCGGACTCACCGAGGACCTTCATCACTATCTCGACGATCTGCCCGCCTACCGGCAGATGTTCTACGAGGAGCTTCCCAGTTCACTCGACGCACTGTCGAACGACGCCTCGCCGACGGCGCAGGTGCGCGCCTCCGTGACCTACAACCACATCATCGAGGGCATGATGGCATTGACGGGTTACTATGCCTGGCAACGTATTTGCGTCGACCGCGGCGTACTTCCGGGCATGCAGGAGATCGTGCGGCGGATCGGCGACGACGAACGACGCCACATGGCGTGGGGCACCTTCACCTGCCGCCGCCACGTCGCAGCCGACGACGCCAACTGGGGGGTGTTCGAAGCGCGGATGACCGAGCTGATTCCGTTGGCGTTGCAGAACACCGACGAGTCGTTCGCCCTCTACGACGAGATCCCGTTCGGTCTGACGATGGACGAGTTCCAGCAGTACGCCAGCGATAAGGGCATGCGACGGTTCGGCACGATCAGCAGCGCACGCGGCCGTCCGCTTGAGGAGATCGACATCGACTACTCGCCGCTGCACCTCGAGGACGCGTTCGCCGATGAAGACGCGAAGGCGCTTGCCACCATCGCCTGACGGCGGCCGGATCCACGGCACGGACCTCCACCGGCGGGAGTGGATAAGCTTCCCTGCGTGACGACTCCCTCCCAGCCGAGCCGGGCGCATTCGCACTTCCTCTCGCTGCCCGACCTGGCGGCCCGGCCCGCCGGAGGCGCCGTGGTGTGGGCGAACGACGACGTGTTCGCCGAGAAGGAGAATCTGATCACTCCGGCTCCCGCCGAGTTCAGGCCGGCGACTTTCGGCCACAAGGGGCAGATCTACGACGGGTGGGAGACACGCAGGCGGCGCGGCACAACCGGCGATTCGCACGACTCCGCGATCGTCCGGCTCGGGGTGCCGGGCGTGGTCCGCGGCGTCGTCGTCGACACCGCGTGGTTCACCGGCAACTATCCGCCGCAGATCTCGGTCGAGGCGGCGTTCGTCGACGGCTACCCGTCCGTGGAGGAACTCGTCGACAAGGTCGGCTGGACGACGATCGTCGAACGCTCGGTGGTCAACGGCGACACGCGAAACCCCTTCAAGGTCAACTCGACCCAACGCTGGACCCATGTGCGGCTGTCGATCTACCCCGACGGCGGCGTGGCGCGGTTCCGCGTGCACGGTGAGGGCCTGCTGAATCCCGACTTCGCCGAGGACATGACGCTCGACCTCGCGGCGATGGAGAACGGTGGCCGAATCACCGCCTGCTCCAACATGTTCTACAGCTCCCCCAACAACCTGCTGCTGCCGGGCAACGCGAGGACCATGGGCGACGGTTGGGAGACCTCACGCCGCCGCGACTCGGGCAACGACTGGGTGCAGCTGCATCTGGCCGGCCACGGTCTGCTCAACGCCGTGGAACTGGACACGTCGTACTTCGTGGGCAACGCACCCGGCGCCGCGCGGTTGCGCGGCCGCGCCGACGACGAGGACTGGTTCGACCTGCTGCCCATGACCGACCTGCAGCCGGATACCCGGCACCGCTTCCGGATTCGCGATGAGCGGCCGATCACCGAGGCGCGGTTGGACATCCACCCCGACGGTGGCATGGCGCGGGTGCGCCTGTTCGGCAAGCTGACCGAGCAGGGCCTGCGCGACATCCGGGAGGCGTGGGACGCCAGCGCCTGAGCCTGTGATTTCGACGCGCCAACCACCCACGTATGGGGTGAAAGCGCGCCGAAATCACAGGCGCTGGCGCAGGATGACAGCATGCACGAACTACTCCACGGCCACTGCGATGCCCGCTTCACTCAGGTAGCCGACGCACTCGGCGCGGCGATCGAGAGCGGCGAGGAGGTCGGTGCGAGCCTCGCGATCGACGTCGACGGCGAACTCGTCGTCGACGTCTGGGGCGGACACGCCGATGCCGCCGGGACCACCCCGTGGGCGAAGGACACCATCGTCAACGGCTGGTCCTCCACGAAGACCGTGACGGCCCTGGCGGGGCTCATGATGATCGACCGCGGACTGATCCAGCCGACCACCCGCGTCGCCGACGTGTGGCCCGAGTTCGGTGCGAACGGCAAGGGCGACATCGAGTTCCGCCATTTCCTGTCCCACACGTCGGGGGTGTCGGCATGGGATCAGCCCGTCACCGTCGAGGACGTCCTGGATTGGGAGAAGTCGACCTCGATGCTGGCCGCGCAGGCGCCGTGGTGGGAGCCGGGCACCGCGTCGGGGTACCACGCACTGAACTACGGCCACCTCATCGGCGAGGTGGTTCGTCGGCTCACCGGGTCGAGCCTGAAGCAGTTCGTGGCCGACGAGATCGCCGGCCCACTGGGTGCGGATTTCCAGATCGGCGCCAGGCCCGAGGACCACGGCCGCATCGCGGAGATCATCATTCCCGAGGATCCGTTCGAGGGCATTCCCCCGATGCAGGAGTGGTCCGAACAGATGCTCAAGACGTTCACCGGACCGGCACCCGATCCGAACGTCGCGAACAGCGCCGAGTGGCGCGCCGCTGACATCGGCGCCGCCAACGGGCACACCAACGCCAGGGCGCTGGCGAAGATCCTGTCGGTGGTATCCCTCGGTGGCGCGAGAGACGGTGTCACGCTGCTGCAACCCGAGACCATCGAGAAGATCTTCGACGTGCAGAGCGACGGCCCGGATCTGGTGCTCGCCGGTCACAACATCAAGTTCGGCCTCGGCTTCGGCCTGCCGTCACCCGAGACGATTCCGTACATCCCCGACGAGAAGATCTGCTTCTGGGGTGGCTGGGGCGGGTCCTGGGAGAGCATGAACCCGGACCGTCGCACCACGATCGCCTACGTGATGAACAAGATGGGCCCTGGCATCGAAGGCAGCGAGCGCACCAACCGCTACTTCACGCTGATCTACGACGCGCTGGGCTGACCACGCGCTAATCCCCGGTCGCTGCGCTCCTGCCCTCCGCCATGGCCGCGATGCGCCGCCCGATCGGTAGCGCCGCGGTCGCGGCCGGCGACGGCGCGTTGAGCACGTGCACCATCCGCTCGGTGCGTTCGATGACGAAATCGTGCACCAGCGTGCCGTCCCTGCGCACCGCCTGCGCCCGAATACCGGCCTCGCGCGGCAGCAGGTCGTCGGCCGTCAGACCGGGTGTGTACTTGCGACACTCCCGCAGATAGCTGGTCTTCGACACGGAGTTCCGGATCTCCCGCAGCCCGGTGCGGATGTTGGCACGCGCGACGCGCCACAGGCCGGGGAACCGGGCCATCGCCGCCGCGTCGCGGGCGTCGAAAGAGAACTTCGGATACCCCTCGCGGGCTAGCCCCAGCACCGCGCTCGGGCCGACGGTGATGTCGCCGTCGATCGTCGGGCTGAGGTGGACGCCGAGGAACGGCAGGTCGGGATCCGGCACCGGGTAGATCAGCCGTTGCACGAATCCGGCTCGGCTGGAGGGCAACTGGTAGTACTCGCCGCGGAACGGCACGATCTGAACACCCGCGTGCAGGCCCGCCAGCGCGGCGAGCCGGTCGGCCTGCAGACCGCCGCACACCACCAGCCGGTCGCAGCGCAGCGACGCCGCCTCGGTCGACACCGTCACTCCCGAAGCGCCCTCGACGATGCCGTCGACGCGCGCGCCGAGTCGCACCTCGCCGCCCGCGGCGGTGACCAACTCAGCGAGCTTGCCCGCGACCAGCCGGTAGTCGACGATGCCCGTCGCGGGCAGGTGCAGGGCTCGCAGTCCGGTGACGTTCGGTTCGAGATCGGCGAGTTCGCCGCGTTCGACCGGCTGACAGGTGATGCCGTTGACCGCGGCCCGCTCCTGCAGCTTGACCAGCCGGGCCACCTCGACGTCGTCGGTGGCGACGATGAGCTTCCCGCACTCGTCGAAGGCGACGCCGTGGGCGGTGCAGAACTCCTTCGTCGCCCGCTCGCCGGCCCGGCACAGGGTGGCCTTGAGGCTGCCGGGTTCGTAGTAGATGCCGGAGTGGATGACACCGCTGTTGTGGCCGGTCTGGTGGACTGCGACCTCATCGGCTCCGTCGAGCACGACGAGCGTCGCGCCGGGGTCCGCTTCGAGCAGGTGGTGTGCCGTCGACAACCCGACGATGCCGGCGCCGATCACGCAATAGCGGTGCCGCTCCATGACACCGCACTGTACAAAGCGGGAAACGGAGGCGCTGTCAGGCGCCCGCTGCGGGCACGGCGCTCTCGGGCCGCTCCGCCTTGGCCTTGCTGCGGGCGCGAACCCGCTTGGCGTAGTTCATCGCGGGCTTCTCGACGAGGTAGTAGGTGATGCTGGCCATCAGGACGGTCACGCTGAGCACCAGCACCGTGTTCTGCAGCATGCCCGGCAGCGTGTCACCGGCCATCCAGCCGAATCGGCCCAGCATCAGCAGCACCGGGAAGTGCCAGAGGTACGCCGACAGCGAGATCTCACCGACGAAGCGGATCGGCGCGAAGTCCAGCGCGTTGGCCAACCGCGACTTCCGGTGCTGTGCCAGCGGGACCACGATCACCAGGATCATCAGGGCCGCGACGACTCCGACACCCGCGGTGACGAACTGCGAGGCGAACGCCAGCATCAGCGCGGACAGGACGAGGACCGGAAGAATCGCGAGCAGGCTGAACAGCCGGATGCGCTTCGTCACCCGCGCGGGAAGGACTCCCCGCTCGATGGCGACGAACAGGATGGCGGCGAACATGCCGAGCGCGAAGTTGTCCGCGTTGGTCAGGAAGCTCTTGGCGAACACCGCGGCCCACGTCGGGCCCCAGTTCAGCAGGTTGAAGTCCGTCGTGCCGGAGTGCGCGTTGACCAGCGGGATCAGGGCGCGACCCGCCATCCCGAGCACCACCAGCGCACCGGGCACCAGGCAGGCGAGCAGCAGGGGGTTCATCTGAATGCGCTTGCGCATCGCGAAGACGCCGAGGAACAGCACAGGCAGGCACGCGTAGAAGGCGTACTCGAGAGTCAGGGACCAGGACGGGTTGATGCCGGTCTGGATGTACTGAGGGAAGTAGGACTGCGTCAGGGTGAGGTTCGCCGCCAGCATCCCCGGGTCGGTGATCATCCCCGTGCCCGCGTCGCCGCCGAGCGGGAACGTGGCCTGATTACCGATGTATGACACTTGTAGGACGAAATTGCAGACGAGGAAGATCACCAGGTAACCCGGCATAATCCGCGCCAACCGGTGGATTGTGTAATCGGTCACATTCGGGATCGCCGCCGCAGCGCGGTCCTTCATCAGATTCCGCAGAAACGGCAGCGACAGCAGGAATCCACTCAGAACGAAGAAGTACACCAGCGAGAATCCGAAGGCATTGGTCTTCCACGCGGCCGCGGTATTCGGCGAGTAATGACCGGTCACGTGGGTGATCGCAATGCTGAGACACAGCAGTCCGCGAACCCCGTCCAGACCCACGATCCTGGCTCGAACCGGTTTGGCGACGCCGCCGACCGCTGGATCAGCGCTGGTCAGTTCCTGTGTCATGCCTCTGTCACCTAGCGTTCCGAGATCAGGTTGATCGTGTTCGAGGTCTGTCACACGGCGCGGATCGACCTCGGGCTCTTCGTACTGGCAGCCGGAATCCACAATCGACTCCGACCGCTATTCGATTATGCGCCCGCACCTGGCCGGCTACTTGCAATGACAGCTAATTCGGTCGCTGGAATTTGCTACTCGCGACCGAAGTTAGCTGCAGGAAATAGGCTAACTTATGGTGGCTTTTTTTGCACGTTGAGCAGCGCCTTCGCGATACAACGCGCTTAGCGAAACACGGTTCTTCTAAACGCAACAACCGGGCGAATTCACGCCGACGGGTGGTCACCACTACTGACCTGCAATTTGCTTGCCTGATCAAGTTTTCGGCAACGGCGAGCGGCACGGCTCAGGCGACTTCCGCTAATACACGGGGAAAGCGTCAATTAGTTGCTGTGAGCAACGGTGTTGAGCAACGCCTCGCCACGGGCCAACCGAACGATGTTGGCGGCGATGTCATCGGATCGTCCGACGAACGTCGCGGCGGTGACACCGGACGAGTGAGGTGTCATCAGCACGTTCGGCAGGTCCGCGAACGGCAACTCGCCCGGTGCCGCGGTAGCGCCGCGGGACGCGGGGTAGCGATACCAGACGTCGATCGCGGCGGCGCGGATGACGTTGTCGCGGAGCGCTTCGTACAGCGCGCGCTCATCGACCAGCGGGCCGCGCCCGACGTTGACCAGCGCGCCGTGTGGGCCCAGAGCGCGCAGCTGTGCGGCGCCGATCATGCCCGTGGTGTGCTCGTTGAGCGGAGCGGACACGACGACGAGATCGGACTCGCCCATCAGTTCGTTCAGCCGGGAGGTGTCGCCGGCCCACGCCAGCCCGTGTGCGGCGGCGGCGACGCGACCCGAGCCGGTCACCGCCGCGCCCGTGCACCCGATGGCTCGCAACAGATCCCACGACAGCGAGCCGATGTGACCGAAGCCGACGAACCCGATGCGGCTGCCCGCGGTCGTCCGCGGCTGGGCGATGTCCTCGTCGTACACCGACGTCGCCCACACGTTCCGGCGCAACGCGCGGTCCTGTTCCAGGAAGCCGCGGGTCAGCATGATCGCCGCACCCAGGACGTACTCCGCGATGGACCGCTCGTGGTGAAAGGTGTTGGCCACCAACACACCATCGGGAAGCGCGGCGAAGGCGATGCGGTCGGTGCCCGCTCCGACCACGTGAATCAGGCGCAGCTTCTCGGCGACGGCCGCGAGTTCGGCGGTGAATCGCCCGCCAACGTAGACCTCGGCGTCGCGGACCTCGTCGGCCAGCACGTCCGGATCGGCGCCGACGCACCAGCGGATGTCGGCGTCACCCGGTAGGGCCGCCTCGAACCGGTCCCGATGCGGCACCAGGTTCGCGTCGGCGACGACGATGCGCACGGCGTCAGCCCCGCTGTAGCGCGGGGCGCTTGCTGTCGAAGGTCCAGCCGGGAACCAGGTACTGCATGGCGACCGCGTCGTCGCGAGCGCCCAGTCCGCGGCTGAGGTACAGCTCGTGGGCCGCGGCCACGGCGTCGTCGTCGAGTTCGACACCCAGCCCCGGCGCGGGGGGGACGTCGAGGTACCCGTCCACGATCGGATACGGCCGCGTGGTCAGGCGCTGACCGTCCTGCCAGATCCAGTGGGTGTCGATCGCGGTGACCTCGCCGGGCGCGGCGGCGGCGACGTGGGTGAACATCGCCAGCGAGACGTCGAAGTGGTTGTTGGAGTGCGACCCCCAGGTCAGGCCCCAGGCGTCGCACAGTTGGGCGACCCGCACGGAGCCGTGCATCGTCCAGAAGTGCGGGTCCGCCAGCGGGATGTCCACCGCGCCTGCGCGGATCGCGTGGCCCATCTCACGCCAGTCGGTGGCGATCATGTTCGTGGCGGTCGGCAGACCGGTGGCGCGCTTGAACTCCGCCATCACCTCGCGGCCGGAGAAGCCGCCCTCCGGCCCGACCGGATCCTCGGCGTAGGCCAGGACGTCGGCGAGTTCTCGACAGGTCGTGATCGCATCGGCGAGCAGCCAACCGCCGTTGGGGTCCAACGTGATTCGCGCCTCGGGGAAGCGATCCTTGAGCGCGATCACGGCCTTGGCCTCGTCGGCGGCGGGCAGTACGCCGCCCTTGAGCTTGAAGTCGCGGAAGCCGTACCGCTCGCGGGCCGCCTCGGCGAGCCTGACGACGCGCTCGGGACTCAGCGCCTCGTCGTGCCGGACCCGGAACCACTCGTCGGCGTCGGGATCCTCGTCGGCGGGTGACCGGTAGGCGAGATCGGTCTTGGTGCGGTCGCCGACGAAGAACGGGTAGCCCAGCGCCTGCACCCGCGTCCGCTGCTGGCCGTCGCCGAGCAGTGCCGCGACCGGCACGTCGAGGTGCTGCCCCAGCAGGTCGAGCAGTGCGGACTCGACGGCGGTCACGGCGTGCACCGTGATCCGAAGATCGAAGGTCTGAGCACCGCGGCCACCGGAATCGCGGTCGGCGAACGTGCGGCGGATGTCGCCGAGGACCGCGTGGTACTCGCCCACCGGCCTGCCTTCGACGAGTGACCGCGCGTCCTCGAGCGTGCGCTGGATCGCGCCACCGCCGGGTACCTCCCCGACACCGGTTCGGCCGTCGGAGTCCTTGAGGATCACCAGGTTTCGCGTGAAGAACGGCCCGTGCGCACCGCTGAGGTTCAGCAGCATGCTGTCGTGGCCCGCGACCGGGACGACCCTCATCTCCGTGACGACGGGGGTGCGATGAGTCATGAGGTCAGCCTTCCTTCCGGTGGCTTGCGTGTCCGAACCCGCTCTGAGCGCGGGCTTCCACACGCAAACCGCAATGGGTTGTCACTGGGCGAACCACTTGTCGCCGTTCGCCACGGGCCGCAGCACGCGGGTCACCTTGTCCCCCACCGTGCACAGCGCCTCGACCAGCTCTCGCTCGCGGGTCCCGGTCAGGCGGGCGACTGGGATCGACACGCTGATCGCGTCCTGCGCGGGCCGCGCGTAATGCAGTGCGACCGCGAAGCAGCGCACGCCGAGGGTGTTCTCCTCGTCGTCGACGGCGTAGCCGCGGATGCGCGCCGTCTCGAGCGCCTCGTCGAGTTCGGCGCGGTCGGTGATCGTGTGCGGGGTGAGCGTCGGCAGCACGTCGTACAGGTGGCGGTCACGGTCGGGACCGAAGCGGTCGGACAGCAGCGCCTTGCCCAGCGCGGTGGCGTGCGCGGGCAACCTGCGTCCGACCCGACTGGTGGTGCGCTGATACTGCCGCGACTCCCGCGTCGCGAGGTACACGACGTCCGGCCCGTCCAGCCTGCCGACGTGGAAGGTCTCGTCGAACTCGCGGCGCAGGTCGTCCAGGAATGGCGTGATCATCGGCAGGTACGGATCGCTGTCCAGGTAGCTGGTGCCGACCAGCAGGGCACGAATTCCGATGCCGTACAACGTGCCCGAGTCGTCAGCCCGCACCCAGCCCTGCGACATCAGCGTGCGCAGCAGGGCGTGCGCGCTGCTGCGGGGCATGTCCAGCGCGGCGCTGATCTCGCGGATGCGCGCGGGCCGGTCCTGCCTGGCGGCCAGGTACTCCAGCAGTTCGACGGTGCGGACGGCCGATTTCACCTTACGGCCGGCGACGGCGTCGGATTCCGGGTTGGTCACAGCAGGCCTGCCTCGTGTGCGATCAGTGCGGACGCGCCGGCGACGGACATGCCGATCGCCGTCCAGCGCTGCCGCGAGGGATTGAGCCATCCGTTGACGAACCGGGACAGCACGTAGCCGCCGACGATGGCGGGGAGGAGAAGCGCGCACATCCGGAACGTGTCGGCGTGCACGGCACCGGTCGCGGCGAGGACGCCGATCGACATCAGCGACCCGACGAGGAAGAACCCGCTCATGGTGCCGCGCAGCCGGGCGCCCGAACTGCGTTGCCACACCAGCGCCATCGGCGGTCCGCCGATCGACGTCGCCGTGCCGAGCACACCCGATGTCGCGCCGGCCAGCATCAGGTTGCGGGGCCGCGGCACCGGGACCCAGCCGAGGCTGGTCACCGTGACGCCGACGAGTACGACCGCCGCGATCAGCAGCGCCAGGGTCCGTTCGGGGATCACCGTCAGCAGCAGTCCTCCCGCGATCGTGCCCGGCACCCGTCCGAGCAGCGCCCACCCCGTGCCCGACATGTCGATGTCCTCGCGCTCACGCACGGTGACGGCCAACGTGACGACGGCTGCCAGCATGATCAGCGTGCCGGGGATGAGGCTCGGGTCGACGAGCGCGACCACCGGCGCGGCGAGCATCCCCATGCCGAAGCCGATCGACGCCTGCAGGCAGGACGCGATCAGAACGGCGGTGGCGATGACCGCGTAGCCGAGCGGGCTCATGCGCTCCGCGACAACGCGGGCTCCCCCAGCGGATGGTGGCACTCGGCGACATGACCTCCCGGAGCCTCGGCGGCCGCGGGCCGCTCCGTGGCGCAGATGTCGGTCGCCTTCCAGCATCTGGTGCGGAACCGGCAGCCCGACGGCGGGTTGAGCGGTGACGGCACCTCACCCTTGAGCAGGATGCGATCTCCGCGCTGCGCGGCGTCCAGCTTGGGCGCCGCGGACATGAGCGCGGCGGTGTACGGATGCTGCGGCGAGTCGAACACCGCTTCTGTGGAGCCGGATTCGATGATCCGGCCCAGGTACATCACCGACACCCGGTCGGCCACGTGACGCACCACCGACAGGTCGTGCGAGATGAACACGTAGGAGATCTTCAGTTCCTGCTGCAGATCGTTGAGCAGGTTCAGCACCTGCGCCTGCACCGACAGGTCGAGCGCGGAGACCGGCTCATCGCAGATGATCACGTCGGGATCGAGCGCCAGCGCGCGGGCGATGCCGATGCGCTGTCGCTGGCCTCCCGAGAACTCCTGCGAGTACTTGTCCGCGGCCTTGGCGCCGAGCCCGACGAGGTCGAGCAACCCGCGCACCCGCATGTCGCGGTCGGCCCGGTTCTTGACCAGGCCCTTGTGGGTTCGCCACGGCTCGGCGATGAGGTCGGCCGCCGTCATCCGGGCGTTGAGCGACGCGTAGGGATCCTGGAACACCATCTGCACCCGCCTGCGGAACTTCAGCAGGTCCTTGCCGCGCAGTCCGAACGGGTCGATCCCGTCGAACGTCACCGTTCCCGCATCGGGCCGCTCGAGCATCATCAGCGTGCGGGCCAGCGTCGACTTGCCGCACCCCGATTCGCCGACCAGACCGAGGGTTTCGCCGCGGGCGAGGTCGAGGTCGATCCCGTCCAGCGCGCACAGCTTCGCCTTGCCCCCACGGCCGCCGGGCACGCGGAACGACTTCGTCAGGTCACGGACGGTGAGCAGCTGATCGTCCTTGTCAGACATTCGAGACCTCTTCCGGGAAGTGGCACGCCGACGCGCGTCGGGCGCCGACGGATTGGAGTTCGGGCCGGTCCGTCCGGCAGACGTCGCCGGCGAGCGGGCAGCGCGCCTGGTACACACAGCCCTCGGGGATCGAGTGCAGGTCCGGTGGCGAACCGCCGATCGACTTGAGGTGCGCGCCGCGCTCGGCGTTGACGGGCACCGAGTTCAGCAGGCCCTTGGTGTACGGATGCTTCGGGTTGCCGAAAACCTCGGCGACGGACCCGGTTTCGACGACGGTGCCCGCGTACATCACCGCGACGCGGTCGGCTTCCTCGGCGACCAGTGCCAGGTCGTGGGTGATCAGCACGACGGCCATGTCAAACTCGGTGCGCAGGCTCTTCAGCAGTGCCATGATCTGCGCCTGCACCGTGACGTCGAGCGCGGTCGTCGGCTCGTCGGCGATCAGCACCCGCGGGTTCAGCGCGACGGCCATGGCGATCAGCAGCCGCTGACGCATGCCACCGGAGAACTGGTGCGGATACGAGTTCAGCCGCTCCTCGGGCTGCGGAATGCCCACGCGGGTCATGAGTTCGGTGGCCTTGCGCTTCGCGTCCTTGGCCTTCATCCCGTGGTGGATGCGGAACGGCTCGGCCAGCTGAGTGCCGACGGTGTAGAGCGGATTGAGCGCGGTGAGCGCGTCCTGGAAGACGATCGCCAGCTCGGTGCCCGCCATCTCGCGGCGCGTCTTCCGGTTGGCGGCGAGGATGTCGGCGGTTCCGTTCTTGCCTGCCAGTTCGGCGGTGCCCGACGTCACTTCGGCGACCGGTTCGAGCAGGCCGACGAGGGCGGTGGCGGTCATCGACTTGCCGCACCCCGATTCCCCGAGCAGTGCCAGGGTTTCGCCGCGGTGCGCGGCGAAGGTCACGTTGTCGACGGCGCGCACCGTGCCGGACACGGTGCGGATGTCGACGGTGAGGCCTTCGACCCGCAGCGCCGGATCGGCGTCGGCGTGCTCGGCGGCGGGCGGGTGTTCTGCAACTGCGGTCATGGCGTGCCTTTCTCCGGGGCTGTCAGGCGAGACGCGTGGTGGTCTTGGCGAAGCGGGACAACCGCTTCTGCGGGATGGTGAGGCGCCAGCGCTGCGCGGGATCGGTGGCTATGCGGGCCCATGCGGCGAGGATGGTCGAGGCGACCGTCGTGATGACGATGGCCAGGCCGGGGAAGAACGACAGCCACCACGCCGTGTGCAGGTAGGTGCGGCCCTGCGCGACCATCAGGCCCCAGCTGACGTCGGGCGGCTGGATGCCGATGCCGAGGAAGCTCAGCGAGCTCTCCGCCAGCATGACGTAGCAGAAGTCCAGGGTGGCGACCGTCAGCAGCGTCGGGAGCACGATCGGTACCACGTGCCGGGTGATGATCGACGTCCCGCTGGCGCCGAACGTCCTTGCAGCGTCCACGAACACGCGGCTCGACAGCTCGGCCGACTCCGCCCGCGCCGTCCGCAGGTACACCGGGATGCGGGTGATCGCCAGCACCAGCACGATGTTGGCCGCACTCGGCGAGAACACGTACAGCACGACGACCGCGAGCAGTAGCGACGGGAAGCTCATGATGACGTCGGCGATCCGCATCGCCAGCGTCTCGCGCCACCCGCGGTAGTAGCCGGCCCACATGCCGATGATCGAGCCGACGACGGCCGAGATCACGACGGCGGGGATCGCGACCGACAGGGTCGTCTGGCAGGCGACCACGAGACGGGCCAGCATGCTGCGGCCCAGCGGGTCGGTGCCGAGGATGTTGGCCCAGCCGTGCGCCAGCGTGAACGGCGCCTGGTTGGAGTTGTCGAGGTCGATCTTCGTCGCGAGATCGCCCATCAGCCACGGGCCGACGAGGGCGGTCAGGAAGACCAGCGCCAGCACGATCGCGGCGCAGGCGGCGACGCGATCGTTGAGCAGCATGCGCAGCCACACCTTGCGGCCGGACGTGCGCTTGCCGTCCTCGCCGACGATCGCCGTCGTGGGCTTGACCGGGACCAGGTCGAGTTGAGTGCTCATCGTGTTGTCTCCCTTAAACCTTCGCCGGTTCCCGGACGCGGGCGTCGAGTAACGCGTAGCCGGCGTCGATGAGGATGTTGAGGATGAAGATGCTCACCGCGGTGAGAAGCACGGCCGCCTGCAGCACGGCGAAGTCGCGCTGCAGGATCGCGTCGATCATCAGCTTGCCGATGCCGGGCCAGCCGAAGATGGCCTCGACGACCACCGCGCCGTTGATGAGCCCGACGGCCAGGTCGCCCGCGACGGTCAGCGCGGGGGCGGCCGCGTTGCGCAGGGCGTGGTGGGTGACGACGCGGAGGTCGCTGGCACCCTTGCTGCGCGCCAGCCGGACGTACGGCGCCGACAGCGCCGACACCATGGCGCCGCGCACCACCTGGGTGAGCACGCCGAGCGGGCGGATCATCAGCGTCGCGATCGGCAGGATCCACGACAGGATGCCCGCGTCCGTGCCGGAGGTCGGGAGCCAGCCCATCAGCACCGAGAACAGCCAGACACCGGTGATGGCGAACCAGAAGTCGGGGATGCTGGCGGCGGTCATCGACAGCAGGCTGGAGAACCGGTCGGCCAGTGAGTTCGGCCGGTACGCGGCCCAGCAGCCGATGACGATCGCGCCGATGATCGCGAGAACCATTGTGGTGAGCGCCAACTGAAGCGTGGCGGGGAACGCCCGCAACGCCATGTCGGACGCCGACTCACCCGTCCGCAACGAGGTGCCGAAATCGAGGTGGATGACACCCTTGAAGTAGTCGACCAGCTGCGTGGGGAAGGAGTCGTTGAACCCGTTGGCTTCGGCGAACGCCTCGCGCTGCGCCGGTGTCGCGGATTCGGGCAGGTACAGGTTGGTGGGGTCACCGGTGAGCCTGGCCAGGAAGAACACTCCGAGCAGGACGATGATCAAAGGCAGTGCGCTGGTGGACATCCGGCGTCGGACGAACGAGAGCATGTGGGCTGTCTCCCTGGTCAGGACGGGTTGGGGGGCGTAGTGACTCCGGGCGGCTGGATCACTGTCATCTCTGACAACCGCATCTCGTCACCGGTCGCGGAATTGGGGGTGTAGCCGACGCGTTCCGATTTTCCGAGGATGCCCTGCATGTGCGCCAGGTAGGCCAGCTGCATGATCTCCTCGGGCTCCTCGGCGAACAGCTTCGCGAGTGCGTCCTGGCGGGCCTGGCCGGTGAGGGCCTCCGCGGCGTCGATCTTCCTGTCGAATGCTGGGGTGCCGTAGGCATTCTGAGGTCCGGTACTGCGGATGTACTGATCCAGTGAGAACGCCGCGTCACCGGCCTGGTTGCCGTGCATGATCATGACGAGGTACGGCCCGGTGTTCTCCGGGAACGGCCGCAGCTGGTACTGCAGCTGGGCTGCGGTGTCCATCATCTCGATCTTGACGTTCAGGCCGATCTCGGCCAGCTCGCTCTGCATCACCTCGATGGTCTCGGCGATCTTCGGGAACTGTGCGGTGCGGCCGATGAGGCGGATCTCCTTGTCGACTGGCACGCCGTCGGCCTTGGCCTCTGCGATCAGCTGCTTAGCCTTGTCCGTGTCGTGCGGGAACGGCTGCAGGTCGGGGTTGTAGCCGACGACCCCGGTCGGGATCAGCTGCGACGCCGGCTCGCCGAGACCGCGGAAGAGCGCCTTGACGATGCCGGTGCGGTTGATCGAGTAGTTGATCGCCTGCCGCACGCGCATGTCGTCGAGCGGCGGCTCGGTAGCCTGAATGCGCAGCGCGGTCGTCTCGTTGTTATCGAACGGCACACCCAGATCGCCTGCGCCGTCTTCGGGGCCCAGACCGGTCGCGATGTCGGCCTCGTCGTTGGTGATCATGGCGGCGCGCACGCTTCCCTCACTGCGCCACTGGTATTCGGCCTTGGCGAAGGAGGGCGCCTCACCCCAGTAGCGGTCGTTGCGGGTGAGCACCAGCTTCTGGCCGTACTCCCAGTTGTCGATGGCGTACGGCCCGGTGCCGATGGGCTCGCGCACCTTCTCGGTCGTGCTCGTCGTGCGCGGCACGATCTCCACAAACGAGATCCGCAGCGGCAGAATCGGATCCGGCTTCGCGGTGGTGACGACGAGTGTCCTGTCGTCGGGAGTCTCGAGCCCGAGCTTCTCGTCCCCGAACACGTAGCCGTCGACGTTGCACTGCAGGTCCGAGTTCACGGCGCGGTCGATGGCGAACTTGGCGTCTTCGGCGGTGAACGGCGCGCCGTTGGAGAACGTCACGCCGTCACGGAGGTCGAACGTCCACCGATTCGGGGAGTCCTGCCGCCACGCGGTGGACAGCAGCGGGGTCAGGTCGCCGGAGGAGGGATCGCGCTCGATGAGCGGTTCGGTGATGTTGGAGCGGACGACGATGCCGGTCGAGGTGAGCGAGCTCTCGCAGGGCTCCAGCGTCGGCGGTTCCTGGGAGATGACGATCCGAAGCGTGCCGGGGTCGTACCCGCCGCGGCCCGAGTTGGCGACCGTGCAGCCGCCTGCCACCAGCGACACGCACGCGGCGAGCGCCGCGATGCTCGCGGTCTTGGCGCGCTTTGCGGCCATGTGTTCCTCCAGATGTCGGATGTGACGTCCACGTATGTGGATGCAATCTGTGACGGTAGACACACGGTAGGAGTGGCCGGAGAAGACCGTCAACCCGGCTCAATCGGCGATTTCACGGCTTTTCCGGCCTTCCGCGCAGCCCCGATGGGTGCCGGAAAATCATGTCTGAGCTGGCACTTCAGCGCTGCATCGCGCAGTTTGATACCGGTCCCGGCGCGCCGAAACTCCAGTGATACGGCTTCTGCACTAATTGATGCTATTTCCGTGTTGGACAGGTATCCGCAGGTCTTCCTACCGTGTAGTGGTGCACGCGCATCCCGTAACCCCGTCCGAGTCCACGGTTCTGCAGGTCGGCCCCCTGAAGCCGTCGCTGGCCGAGACGCTGCGCACGGAGTACGGCGCGGCCGTGCTGCCCGAGGATGCGACCGATCGCGCCCGGTTCCTCACCGACGGCGCCGCCCGCGTCACCGCGGTAGTCACCTCGGGCCGCACCGGCGTCGACGCCGACCTGATGGCGGCTTTGCCGAACCTGGGCGCGGTGATCAACTTCGGCGTCGGTTACGACACCACGGACGTCGATGCCGCGAGCGCACACGGTATCGGCGTGAGCAACACCCCGGACGTGCTCACCGACTGCGTGGCCGACACCGCGGTCGGCCTGATGATCGACGTGATGCGCCGGTTCTCCGCCGCCGACCGCTTCGTGCGGGCGGGTCGCTGGCCGGCCGAGGGCAATTTCCCGCTGACCCGGCAGATGAGCAACTCCAGCGTCGGCGTCATCGGCCTAGGTCGGATCGGCGGGGCAATCGCCAAGCGGCTCAACGCCTTCGGGTGCACCATCAGCTACCACAACCGACGTGAAGTCGCCGACTCGCCCTACCGCTACGTCGGCTCGCCGGTCGACCTGGCGCGTGACGTGGACGTGCTGGTGGTCGCCGCGGCAGGCGGCAGTGGGACCCGTCAACTGGTCGACGCGGACGTCATCGAGGCGCTCGGCCCGCGCGGCTACCTGATCAACATCGCGCGCGGCAGCGTCGTCGACGAGCCCGCACTCGTCGACGCGCTGGTGCACGGCCGGCTGGCCGGCGCCGGGCTCGACGTGTTCGCAGACGAACCCTACGTACCCGCAGCGCTTTTCGAGCTCGATAACGTCGTGCTGCTGCCGCACGTGGGCAGCGGCACCGTCGAAACCCGAGCCGAGATGGAGGCGCTCACACTGCGCAACCTCGACGAGTTCCTCGCCACGGGTCGACTCGTCACGCCGGTCGTAGAACCGGGCGTCCGGGTCTGACGGCTCGCGAGTTCTAGCCGTCGACGAACTCGTCCACCAGATCGTCGGTGGTCCATTCGCGCTGCGGCAGCACGTCGCGAAGCAGTCGCAGCAGCGCGGGGTTCGTGCTGTCGCTGCGCCAGGCGGCGTCGAGTTCGACCGGACGCTCCCGGAATGCGGCGATCGAACGGAACGTCACCCCCTCCGGATGCAACGTCGTGGCCGACGCGGGCACCAGCGCGATGCCGATCCCGGAGCGCACCAGCACCAGCATGGTGTGCACCTGCGTCACGAACTGAACGTAGTGGGGCGTCGCGCCGGCGATCGTGAACGTGCTGATGAGCAGTTCGTTGAAGTAGCGCGCCTCCACCGGCGAGTACATGATGACGTCCTGACCGTCGAGGTCGTTGAGCGTCAGCTGCCGCTCGATCCCGGCGAGCGGGTGCGCGGCGGGAAGCGCGGCGACCAACTGCTCGTGCAGCAGCGGCCGCGACACGATGCCCGGTCGCTTCAGCGGCGGCCGCGCCATCCCGAGGTCGATGTCACCGCTCGCCAGACCCTCCAGCTGTGCCGCCGAAACCATCTCCCGCAGTTCGAGTTTGACATCCGGTAGTTGCTCGCGGGTGCGCTCCAGCAGCCGCGGCAACACCGCGTGTGCCGACGCGGCGGTGAAGCCGACCACGACCGTGCCGAGGTCACCCGCGGGCACCCGCTTGACCGTCAACGCCGCACCTTCGGCGAGTTGCAGGATGCGCCGGGCGTCCGGAAGGAACGCCACGCCGGCCGGCGTCAGCGTGACCGACCGGGTGGTGCGATCGATCAGCTGCACACCGAGTTCCGACTCGAGCTGTTGAATCTGCCTGCTCAGCGGCGGCTGCGTCATGTGCAGGCGTTCGGCGGCACGGCCGAAGTGCAGCTCCTCCGCCACCGCGATGAAGCAGGACAGCCTGGCCAGAGAGAACACGGCGAACACTCCAATGCTGTTCCTGCATTACGGAGCGTCGTTGACTCCGTGCTGGGGTATGAGTCTAAGGGTGCACCACACTCGCGCGGGCGTCATCGGCAACTCCCGGACCCGCGCCCCGCAGGCCCGCGCGATGGCGTTCGCCAGCGCTGGAGCGACGGGGTTGTACGGCGATTCGCTCATCGACTTCGCGCCGAGCGGGCCGAGTTCGTCGTAGGTGTCGGCGAAGTACACCTCGGTCACGGGCAGGTCGGCCACCTGCGGGATGTGGTACTCGCGCAGCGCGCGCGTCGTCACCGCACCGCGGTCGTCGACCCTGATCTCCTCGAACAGCGCGGTGCCGATCGCCTGGCCCACACCGCCTTCCACCTGCCCGCGGCACTGCTCGGGATTCATCACCACGCCCGCGTCGGCGGCGTGCACCGACTTCAGGATGCGCACCTCGCCGGTGTCGGTGTCGACGGCGACTCGGAAGGCCTGCACGTTGAACGCCACCGATCGGGGGGTACCGTCGTGCCTGCCGATACCGCGCAATGCCGTTGGTAGGTCACCGAATTCGATGAGGGTGTCGCCGCAGCGGACGCCGTGTGGGGTCACCTCGCAGTCGGCACCGTCGACCGACGCGGCCGCCACCAGCTGCGCGCGCAGGTCACGACACGCCGCCTGCACCGCCAGTCCCGCCACCACGGTGCCTGCAGACCCGAAGGCCCCGGTGTCGTGTCCGGCCTCGTCGGTGTCGGACTGCCGCACGACGACCCGGTCCACCGTCGTCGCGAGCTCGGTCGCGACGAGTTGCGCGTGCACGGTCGTCGTGCCGTTGCCGAACTCCGCCGTACCGACCGACAGCGTGTACGTCCCCGCGGCATCGACGGTGATCGTGGCGTCGGCGAAGTGACCGCGCGGCGGGATCGTCGCGATCATCGCGACGGCCATGCCGTCGCCGACCCGCCACGCGTCCCCCTCCGGGGCGGGCGGGGCGTCGCCGGTCGTCATCGCCGCCTCGGCGAGGTCCAGGCACTGGTCGAGGCCGTAGCTGCCGAAGGCCAGGTCGTCCTCGAGCACGTGGGAGTCGACGAACGGGTCGCCGGGCACGATCACGTTGCGCCTGCGGAACTCGTAGGGATCGATGCCGAGCCGGTCCGCGAGCTGATCCATCGCGGACTCCACCGCGAAGATGATCTGCCCCAGCCCGTACCCGCGGAACGCGCCCGACGGCAGGTTGTTCGTGTAGACGGCCGCGGCGTCGACGCGCTTGTTGGCGCAGCGGTACACCGCCACCGACTCGCCGCACCCGTGGAACATCACACCCGGACTGTGGTTTCCGTACGCTCCGGCGTCCATCAGCACGTCGACCGCCAGTGCCGTCAGCACCCCGTCGGCACCGGCGGCGACGGTGACGTCGACGCGGAACGGATGTCGGCAGGGCGCCATTGTGAACTCGTCGCTGCGGGTGAACTCGTAGCTCACCGGTCGGCCGAGCCGCAGCACCGCGCACGTGACGAGGTCCTCGGTGAGCATCTCCTGCTTGCCACCGAATCCCCCGCCGACCCGCTTGGTGAACACCCTGACCTCGTCGCGCTCGAGCCCGAACACGTGACACAGCTCGTCGCGGACCAGGAACGGAACCTGGGAGCTGGTTCGAATCACCAAGCGACCCTGCTCATCCCGCCAACCCATGCAGCCGTGGGTCTCGAGGTGCGCATGCTGAACGCGTTGGGTGTTCCAGCGCCCCCGAATCACCGCGGCCGCCTCCGCCACCCCTTTCGCGACGTCACCGACCCCACCGTGCAGTTCGGCAACGACGTTGCGGGCGGCGTCCGCGATGCGCTGCTTCGCACCCTTGTCGGCGTGCAGCAGCGGCGCTTCCGGTGCCCATGCGAGTTCCGGGTCGAACACCGCGGGCAACTCGTCGTACTGGACCGCGATCGCCCGGCAGGCGTGTTCGGCGATTCCGACGCTGTCGGCGACCACCGCCGCGACCCGCTGACCGACGAACCGGACCGTCGCATCCAGCATCCTGGTGTCGTCGGGGTCGTCCTCACGGTGTTCGTGACGCGCCGTCGAGAACAGCACGTCGGGGCTGTCGACGTGGGTCAGCACCAGGTGCACGCCGGGCAGCGCCTCCGCGGCGGACGTGTCGATCGACACGATCCTGGCGTGCGGCAGCGGACTCGCCAGCACCGCCATGTGCAGCAGGCCCGGCGGCGCCGTGTCCATCGTGTACTGCTCGGTGCCGGTGACGATGCGGGTACCGGCCAGGGCGCCGACGGACCGGCCGGCCTGCGACGCGTCGGACTTCTCGGTGTTCACCCGGCCGTTCAGCGCGTCGACGATCGACCGGTAACCGGTGCAGCGGCACAGGTTGCCCTTCAGGTGCTGCGGCAGATCGGCGAGCTCGTCGCCGTCGAACGTGGACGCGGTCGTCACCATGCCCGCCGTGCAGAAACCGCACTGGAAGCCACCGGCTTCGACGAAGCGGCGCTGCATCGGGTGCAGGTCGTCGGGCGAGCCCAGGCCCGCCACGGTGGTGACCGAACGCCCTTCGGCACGGAACGCCGGAAACACGCAGGAGTGCACCGCGGCCCCGTCGACGAGCACCGAGCAGGCCCCGCAATCGCCTGCGTCACAACCCTTCTTGACCTCGAAGTGGCCGTGTTCGCGCAGCATCGTGCGCAGACACTGTCCCGGCCGCGGCTCGCATTCCCAGTCCGCGCCGTTGACCGTCACGTGCATGACAGCTCCGCACACACCTGCCTGGCGAGGACCAGCGTCACCCCGCGGCGCCAATCCGGATCGCCGTGGGCGTCCTCGGTCCACGCGTCGTCCGGGATCGTCGCGTGCGCCGCGGCGATCGCGTCGGCGTCGGGCACGCCCGGGAACTCGAAGACGTACGGCCGCACGGTCGCGGCGGTCACCGACAGCACGCACCGGCCGCCGTCGGCCTCGGCGTCCCGGCGGGCGATGAGCACCGCCGCGGACCGGCCCAGCGGCGACGGTGCGATCTTGCGGAACGCGGTACGCGCGCGTAACGCGCTGGCGGACAGGTGAACCGAGCGCACCACGTCACCCGTGGATAGCACGGTCTGCGCCGATCCGGTGACGAACTGTGCTATCGGAATCCGGTCGACGTCGCCGTCGGCTCGCCATATGGTCACCGCACCGTCGAGCGCGCTCGCCAGCGAGATCATCGACCCCGCGGGGAACGCGAGACAGATGTTCCCGCCGATCGTCGCGGTGCTCCAGATCTTTTGCGATGCGAGCAACGCTGTGCAGCACTGCCGCAGCAGCGGGGCCGCGGCCCAATCGGGGTGGCTGTCGAGCAGCGTCTCCGACAGCCGGGCCACCTCGGCGATCGAGCACGTCGCGGCGAACTCGATTCCGTTGTCCCCCAGCGTCACCGGGGTCCACCCGAGCGCGGTGACGTCCACCAGTCGGCGGATGTCCGATTGCGGCTCCGAGAACAGCCACGTGCCGCCGGCGAGGATCGCATCGCCGTCGCCGAGCGGCCAGAGTTCGGCCCGACTGGTGGGCGCGCTGACCTCCTCCACGGTGTTGAGATCCATCGTTCGACCCTAGACGCCGCCGCGCGAGCGCGCAGGTTCTGCCGGAGTGCGGAGCACTGCCGAAGCTGTGAGAATCGGTCGATGAAGGCGTATCGCGGGCACCTGATCCACATCACGGGTGCGCCGTCGCTGGCCGAGGCGCCCGATCATCTGGTCAGCATCCCGGACGGCGCGATCATCGTCGACGACGCCGGACTGATCACCTACAGCGGCGAATTCCTCACCCTGCCCACCGGAGCCGAGGTCGTCGACGTGCGGCCCGGTTTCCTGCTGCCGGGGTTCATCGACACCCACATCCACTTCCCACAGACCTACTGCACGAACGCCTTCGGCGGTGGTCAGCTGCTGAACTGGTTGGAGCGCTGCATCTTCCCCGCCGAGGCCGCGCTCGCCGAACCCGACTTCGCGCGGGCGGCGGCCCGCGATTTCTGCGCCAAGCGGATCAGCGTCGGAACGACGACGGCACTCGTCTTCGGCTCGGCCTTCCCCGACGCGCAGGACGCGCTGTTCGAGGAGTCGATGCGCACCGGGCTTCGGACGATCTCCGGGCGCGGTATTCAGACCGTGGGGCCGGAGTCCGCCGGCGCGCTGCTGACCGACGAGCAGACGGCCATCGAGCTCACCACGGCCGAGATCACCCGGTGGCACGCCGCCGACACCGGTGATCCGAGAACCGCGCTGCTGCACGCCGCGGTGGTGCCGCGATTCGCGCTGTCGGTGACCCCGGACACCCTGATGGCACTCGGTGAACTGTACGACGGGTTGCGTGGAGCAGGGGTGTACTTCCACACCCACCTATCCGAGAACACCGCCGAGATCGCCGCCGTCCGTTCGATGTACGGCGTGGACGACTACCTCGACGCCTACGACGGCCGGTTCGGTCCGGGGTCGAGTCCGGCGGGCAAGACGCTGCTCGGCTCCCACAGCGTGTTGGCGCACGCGGTGCACTGCACCGACGCCGAACTCGCGCGGATGGCCGAGACGGGGACGTCGATCGCGCACTGCCCCACGTCGCAGTTGTTCCTCGGCTCCGGCACGATGCCGTGGCGCCGCACGACATCCAGTGGCGTGAACGTCGCCCTCGGCACCGACGTGTCGGCAGGCGACGAATGGCTGCTGCCGAGGGTGCTCAACGACTGCTTCAAGGTGCACATGTCCGAAGCCGCTCACGCCGCCACGAGCCTGGTCGGCGCCGAACTGCTCTACACGGCCACGCTCGCGGGGGCGCGTGCGCTGGCGCTGGCCGATCGCATCGGCAACCTCGACGTGGGCAGGGAAGCCGATTTCGTCGTCGTCGATCCCGAGCGGCAGCGGCTGCTTCCGGAGATGTTGGCCCGCATCGACGCCGAGGACACCGAGAGTCTGCTCTTCACGCTGCTGACCGGCATGCGCGACGAGTCGGTCGCGGACGTCTACGTCCGTGGCCGCCGCGTGAGTGCGTAGCTCACGCCAGCCAGCCCTGATACGAATCCCACGCCGCACCCGCGGGCGGGCTGTCGTCGCGCAGCACGGTGGCCTGGATGAAGCCGTACGGACGGTCGTCGGCGTTGAAGACCTCGTTCGGATTCTCCAGCCCGAAGGGCGTCAGGTCGTAGACGAAGTGGTGCTTGTTGGGTGCGGCCAGCCGCACCTCGGTGATCTCCGGGAACGTCTCGAGGACGGCCCTACCCATGTGGTACAGCGTCTGCTGCAGGGCCAGTGACTGGACGACCGCGAACTGCTTCACCAGTTGGGTCTTGACTCCCGCGTATACGGCTTCCCAATCGACATCGGTTGTGGTGAACCGCCATTGCGCCGTGAGCGAGGTGGCCATCACCCGGTCGTGCGTCGGCTCGAGGATCGTGTACGGGTCCTCGAGGAAGTCGGCGAACTCCGAACCGGTCGACTTGAGGATCACCAGTTCCTTCAGGCCGCCGACGACGTACTCGCCGACGTCGTCGACCGTGATCGCCGCCGTTCGCACCTCCTGGCCCTTGCGGATGAAGGTGTGGTCGTGTCCGGCGCCGTCGACAACCGCACGCTCCCAGGCGTATTCGTCGATCTCCACTCGCGCGCCCACCACCGGGCCCACGTCACCGACGAAGTGTCTGGCGAGTGCCAACCCGTAGTCCTCGATGGAGAGCAGACCCTTCTCCTTGGCGTAGGCGTACGCCGTCTGCTTCTGTGTGTCGGTGGGCAGCACATCGGACTGGTCACCCTCCAGATGGGCCGCCGTGAAATCACCACGCAGGCAGGTGGACACGTTGATGTCGTGGATCTCGTGCCGGGGCGTGTCACGGTAGATCCGGACGACCCGGTTCTCCGCCTTGCCGTACTGGTTTCCCCCCAGGATGATCTCGGACACCGTCAACTCCCTCGATAGGTGGAATACGCGTAGGGCGATAGCAACAGCGGCACATGGTATTTAGTCGCGCCGTCGACCACCTCGAAGGTGATGGTGACCTCCGGATAGAACGTCGGGACGTCGGCGAAGTACGCCGCCGTGTCGAAGGTCAACCGGTAGACCCCTGGCGCCAGACCGTCGGCCAGCGACGCCACGCGACCGTCGTCATCGGTGGTCCCGAACGCCAGTACGTCGCCGTTGGCGTCGGTGAGAACAGCGCCTACTCCGACGGCGGGCTTCCCGCTGACGGCGTCTAGGACGTGGGTGCTCAGGTGTGTCATGAACCCGATCCTGATGCCGAGCGGCCACTTGCTGCACGCGAAACGGCGGAAAGCGTGCGATAACCGGCCACTCGGGGTTGTCGACTCATGCCTCGGGCTCGCTCAGCAGCCGTTCCAAACGCAGCCGATTGATCTTCCCGAGTTCGCTGCGCATCACCCTGCGCTCCGTCTCGGGATCGTTGTGCAGCCGGTCCTCCAGGATGGCGAGCAGTTCCTCGGCCGACCGGCCGCTGGCGCAGACCAGGTAGACGTAGCCGAACTTCGCGTCGTACTCGAGGTTGCGCGCCGCCAGCGCCGCCTTCACGTCGTCCCCCGCCGACGTCACCTTGGCCTGCTCGCGGGCCGACGACGCGTTGTCCGCCTTGGCTCCGATGCGCGGGTGACCGTCGAGGGCGGCGTCGATCTCGCCGTCCGGGAGTTCGGCGAGCGCGCGATCGGCGCGGTCCAGCAGTGCGTCGACCGACGCGAACGGCGCACCGGCGAGCACCCGTCGGGCCCAGATGGTCGAGCTGCACACCCCGAACAGGAGGTGCATCTGCTGGCGCTCCGACAGGTCGTTGAAACCGTCCAATCCCAAGGCTGCAGCCGGCATCTACTGCAATTCGTTGAGCCGCGAGAACCTCGCCGCAGCAATGGGATTGGCATCGGCGACCAGATCGGTGAAGCGGTAGTTCGCGATCTTGGCGACCTCGATCAGGGCGAACGCCTTCTCGGCGGCCGACGAGTTGTCCATCCGGGACCAGCCGTTCTTCAGCACGCGGTCGAAGTGCTCGGTCTCACGGGCGCAGATGATCAGCGGGAAACCGAAGTGCTCGCGGTAGGCCGCGGCGAGTTGGACGACGTCGTTGTGGTCGTCCTCGTCGAGGTTGGACAGCGCGACGTGATCGACGGCCAGCGCGTGCCCCGTCTCATCCTCGGCGCCGAGGTCGTGAAAGGCGTTGAGCAACTCCTCCTGCTGCTCGGTCGAGCCCGTCAGCACGGCGTCCTGGAACGCCTCGCGCATCGCCATCGTGTCGGCGTACGGCCGCTGCTCGAAGGCCCGCTCGACGGCCCACGGCACGTCCTGCACGACGTGTCCGAACACCTCGGTGAAGCGCTCCTTGGTCATCGCGTTGACCTCGTCGAGGGTGATCGATCCGCCGCCGGCGACGCGGGCACCCAGACCGCCGGTGTGGAAGAACACGATGTTGAGCAGGATCGCGCTGACGGCGCCGATGCTGATGCCACTGCCGAAGATCAGGTCGAGTCCCGTCGGCATGGCCTTCGCGATGTCCGGGTAGGACGTCACCCACAGCGCCAGAGCCAGACTGGTGGTGACGATGATCAGATTGCGGTGGTCGGTGAAGTCCACCTTGCCGAGCGTCTGAATGCCGACGACGGCGACCGTCGCGAACAGCGTCAGCGCCGCACCGCCGAGCACGGGGTTGGGGATCGAGGCGACGATCGCCGCGACCTTCGGCAGGAAGCCCAGCAGGATCATGATCACGCCGGCGGCGGCCACGACCCACCGACTCTTCACGCCGGTGAGACGCACCAGGCCGACGTTCTCCGAGAACGCGGTGTACGGAAACGAGTTGAAGATGCCACCGATCGTGGTCGCCACGCCGTCGGCGCGCAGCACGTTGCCGATATCGGACGGTTTGACCCGCTTACCCACGATCTCACCGGTGGCGATCGTGGAACCCGTCGACTCCACGGCCGTGATCAGCAGCACGATGATCATCGTCAGACAGGCCACGAAGTCGAATTTGGGCATGCCGAACAGGAAGGGCTGCGTGAACCCGAACGCCGACGCCTCGCCGACCCTGTCGAAGTTCATGTCGCCCAACACGTATGCGACAGCGCACCCGATCACCAGGCCGAGCAGCACGGCGATGGTGGCCAGGAACCCGCGGAAGAGGCGCTGGATCGCGACGATGATCACGATGGTCCCCAGGGCGTACAGGAACCAGCGGATGTTCGTCGGATCCTTCTCGTGGGTGGCCGGATTCGTCACCGCGTCCATGGCGCCGACGGGAACCAGACACAGGCCGATGATCGTGATCAGCGTGCCGGTGACGACCGGCGGGAAGTACTTGAGCAGCTTGATGAAGATCGGGGCGATCAGGAACGTGAACACGCCGGCGACGATCACCGCGCCGTAGACGTAGAGCATGCTGGCCGAGCCGCCGCCGTTGGCCAGGCCGATCGCGATGATCGGTGAGACCCCAGCGAACGTCACGCCCTGCAGCAGCGGCAGGCGCACGCCGATCTTCCACACGCCGACGGCCTGAAGAATCGAGGCGATGCCGCAGGTGAACAGGTCCGCCGTGATCAGCTTGACCAGCTCCGCATCGGACAACCCCACCGCACCCGCGATGATGATCGGCACCAGCACCGCGCCGGCGTAGAACGCCACGACGTGCTGGAAGCCGTAGGTGGCCAACTTGGGGATCGGCAGCACCTCGTCGACGGGGTGAACCCGCTTCTTCGGGGTGGTCTGCGCCGGTACGGACATCGTTCAACGATCGTTCAGATCCAACGCGTTCGCATGTCGAGCGGCGAAGGATTTACGCGAGTGTCACCAGCGGGGGCTGATCGCCTCGAAGTCGGGATCGATGCTCGCCATGTACCCGGTGTCGTCGCGGTCGCGCAGGCCGCACCGGACGTACTGCTCGTGCAGGGCGTCCAGGGCGTCGTCGTCGATCTCGATCCCGAGGCCGGGCGTCGTCGGCACGGCGACGGAGCCGTCGCGGATCGCGAGCACACCCGGCTTGACGACATCCTCGGTCTTCCACGGCCAGTGGGTGTCGCAGGCGTAGGTGAGATTCGGCGTCGCGCCCGCGAGGTGCACCATGGCCGCCAGGCTGATGCCGAGGTGCGAATTCGAGTGCATGGACAGACCGAGTCCGAACGTGTCGCAGATGCCTGCGAGCAACCGCGAGCGCTGCAGCCCGCCCCAGTAGTGGTGGTCCGAAAGCACCACGCGCACGGCGTCGTTCGCCACCGCGGGGGCCAGCTGGTCGAACGCGACCACGCACATGTTGGTGGCCAACGGCATCGGCGCCTGCGCGGCGACCTCGGCCATCCCCTCTATCCCCGGCGTCGGGTCCTCGAGGTACTGCAGGATGCCCGCCAGCCCGGCGGCGACCTTGACCGACGTCTGCGGTGTCCAGGCGGCGTTGGGGTCCAGGCGAAGCGGGTGCTCGGGGAACGCCTCGTGCAGCGCCTCGATCGCCTTCATCTCCTCGTCGGGAGGGAACACACCGCCTTTGAGTTTGATTGCGGTGAAACCGTATTCGTCGATCATGCGCTCGGCCTGCGCGACCAGGCCGGCCGGATCCAGGGCGGCGCCCCAGGAGTCGGGTTCGCGACCGGGATGCGCGGCCCACTTGTAGAACAGGTAGGCGCTGAACGGGACGGCGTCACGGACCTTGCCGCCCAGCAGGTCCGAGACCGGCCGGCCGACAACGTGGCCCTGTACGTCGAGGCAGGCCACCTCGAACGGCGAGAACACCTGATCGACGGCGCTGGCGGTGGTGATCATGCCCGCGGTGCCGACGGCCGCGTCGTCACCCTTCAGCCTGTCCGCGATGGCGACGCGAATCGCGTTGAGCGCGAACACGTCCAGCCCGGTGATGGCAGCCGCGGCCGCGGTCAGTCGCGCCAGGTGGCGGGTGTCGGCATAGGTTTCGCCGAGGCCCACCAGACCCGCGTCGGTGTCGAGCTGGATGATCGCCCGCAGCGCGAACGGCTGGTGCACACCGACCGTGTTGAGCAGCGGCGGATCGGCGAACGCGACGGGTGTGATGCGTGCGCCGGTGATCCGGATCGGAGCTCTCATCGCACGGCGGCGAGTTCGTCGGCGATCACCGCACGACCCGCGGCGATGATCCGCTCGAGTTCGGCCAGCGCCTCGGGCGTCGGCATGATCAGCGGTGCGCGAACGGGTCCGGCCTCGACGCCCTCCATGGTCACGCCCGCCTTGACGAGCGACACGGCGTAGCCGGGCACGGTGTCGCGCAGGCGCACCAGCGGGTGGAAGAACTCGCGGAGCAGCGCGGCCGTCAGCGCCTCGTCGTCCCGTTCGATGGCGCCGTAGAAGGCGAGCGCGAGTTCGGGGGCGAACGCGAACGTCGCCGACGAGTACAGCGTGACGCCGATGGCGCGGTAGGCCTGCTGCGACACCTCGGCGGTGGGCAGTCCGTTGAAGAACTGGAAGGGCTTGCCGGACGGCTCGAGCGCGTCGGTGACGGCACGCACGATGCGAGCCACCCGGTCGACGTCGCCGGTTCCGTCCTTGAACCCGACGACCGTCGGCAGCTGCGCCACCTCGACGGCGGAAGCCTCCGTGTACCGGGCGTTTCCGCGGTTGTAGACGATCAGCGGCAGGTCGGTGGCCGCCGCGACCTCGCGGGTGTAGGCGATCAGCCCCTCCTGCGGCATCGTCACGAGATACGGCGGCAGCAGCAGCAGACCGTCGGCGGCGTTGCGCTCAGCCGCCCTGGCGAACGCCTTGGCCTGGGCAACGGAGCCACCCGCCCCGGCGTATACGGGGACACGGCCCGCCGTCACCTCGACCGCCACGCGCACGACCTCTTCGAACTCACCGACCTCGAGAGCGTGGAATTCGCCTGTGCCACAGGCGATGAACACGCCGCCGGGACCCGCGTCGACGCCCTTGGCGACGTGCTCGGCCAGCTTGGCCAGGTCGACCTCGCCCGCCTCGGTGAACGGGGTGACGGGGAAGAACAGAACGCCGTCGAAGGCACTGAACGCCATGTCGGTGAATCTCCTTGCTCGGTGGGTGGAATCAGTTACGGGTGAGTTGACCGTCGACGCGGCGCCACAGCCCGTCGGGGTTGCCATCGGCGACGGCGCTGGGCAGCAATGCATTCGGCACGTCCTGGTAGGCCACCGGCCGCAGGAAGCGCTCGATGGCGCGCGCCCCGACCGAGGTGGTGCGCGAGTCCGAGGTGGCCGGGTACGGTCCGCCGTGGACCATCGCGTACCCGACCTCGACACCGGTCGGCCAGCCGTTGAACAGGATGCGGCCGGCTTTGGTCTCGAGCACCGGGAGCAGCGCAGCAGCAGCGGGGTGGTCGATCTCGTCGGCCTGCAGCGTCGCAGTCAGCTGACCCTCGAGAGCTGCTGCCACGGAAGCCATGTCGGCGTAGTCCGCGCAACGGATCACCAGGCTGGAGGATCCGAACACCTCGGCCTGCTGTACGCCGGAGGCGCGGAAGCTCGCGGCGTCGGTGCTGAAGAGCGCGGCCCGGCAGGACGCTTCGGGGCCGTCGGCACTGCCGCGCACCACCAGGTCGGCCTCGGCGGCGAGCGCGTCGACACCCTTCGCGTAGCTCTGCGCGATACCCCGCGTCAGCATCGGCGTCGCGGGGGCGTCTACCAGCGCGTCGCGCGCAGCGGCGAGGAACTCGTCGAGGCCGGGTCCGTCGACGGCGATGACCAGGCCGGGGTTGGTGCAGAACTGCCCCGACCCCATGGTCAGCGACGCCACGAACGCGCGGCCCAGGTCGGCGGCCCGAGTGGACAGCGCTCCGTCGAACAGGAAGACCGGGTTGATGGAGCTCATCTCGGCGTACACCGGGATGGGCTCGGGCCGGGCGGCAGCCGCGGCGACGAGTGCCGTTCCGCCGGAACGTGATCCGGTGAAGCCGACCGCCTTGATGTGCGGATCGGTGACGAGCGCGGTGCCGAGTCCGGGGCCGCTGCCGAACAACAGCGAGAACGTGCCCGCAGGCAGGCCGCAGGCGGAGACGGCCGCGGCGATCGCGCGGGCCACCAGTTCGGAGGTGCCGGGATGGGCGTCGTGCCCCTTCACGACGACGGGGCAGCCCGCGGCGAGCGCGGACGCGGTGTCACCGCCGGCGACGGAGAACGCCAGTGGGAAGTTGCTCGCACCGAAGACGGCGACCGGGCCCAGCGGGATTTCGCGCTGGCGGATGTCCGCCCGCGGCGCTGGGGTGCGGTCGGGCTGGGCGGGATCGATGCGGGCGCCGTTCCAGCTGCCCTCGCGCAGGACCGCCGCGAACAGGCGAAGCTGACCCGTGGTGCGGCCGACCTCTCCCGCGATGCGGGCCTGCGGCAGCCCCGATTCGGCGACCGCCCTGGGGACCAGCGTCTCCCTCACGGCTTCGATGTTGTCGGCGACGGTCTCGAGGAACACGGCGCGCTGCTCGGCGGTGGTCGCGCGGTAGGCGCCGAACGCCTCCGCAGCGGCCGCGCACGCCGCGTCGACGTGGGAGTCGTCGCCGTACCGGTACGCGGGTTCGAGGTCGACGCCGGCTGCGGGGTCGTAGCCGCGGATCTCGTCGCCGGTGCCCGACACGGGCTGGCCCGCGATGATCATCTGGCCGGTCAGGGTGTCCGTCTGCGTAATCGTCGTTGCTACCACCCGTCCCACGCTAGGACCGGAATCAATACATGTCCAAGACCATTTTGGCGTCGACTAATGCAGCTTCTGTATCAGTTTCTCCCGCGAGCAGACGCAAAATCCCCTGAATGGCGCGGATTCAGGGGATTTTGCGTCTGCTCAGCGGAGAGGGATTGGGACGCACCTAGGCGCTGAGCCTGCGCAGCGCGAGCCGGCGCAGCACCTCGGAACCCAGCGCGTCGGATTCCTGGCTCGGCCACACCGGGATGAGCGTCACCCCGTCCGCGACGTCGGCGCGCTCGATATCGGCGACCAATCCGGTGAGCCCGTCGACGGTGCCGGCGTATCGCACCGTGTCGTCGTCGGCGGCGAGGGCGTCGGCGACGGTGCGGAAGTCGGGAGCGACGGCGACTTCGAGGTCGAGGATCACCTCGACGTCGGGATGGTCGGCGCGGATGCTCGCGCGCTGACGCCGCGCGCGCTGCAGGTCGGATGCGGCCACCCGCACCACCGGCTGGACACCCGACGTCATCTCGTCCCAGGACCCGGAGTCGGGATTCACCACGAACAGTCGCACTAGCGCAAGCTAGCGCCGCGCCGGGGCGGCGGCCACGGTTGCGATCAACGCGAATCCATCGGAATGAGCCGTGCGGCGATGGTGTTCCCCTGTCTCCGGGTCAGTAGTTTGTAGGCGTGACAGAGGGCGAGACGAACGAGATCGACGCACCCGTTTCGGAGCTGCCCTCGCAATACGTGCTGTCCGGTCGTGCGCCGGAACCTCGCACCCTGATCGACATCCTCTACGCCGCCGCCGAGAAGCACCCGGACTCGCCCGCCATCGACGACGGCGACGTGCAGCTCACCTACGCCGAACTGGTCGCCGATATCGAGGAGAGCGTCGAGTGGCTGGCGACGCGCGGCATCGGGCGCGGCGATCGAATCGGCATCCGCATGCCGTCGGGCAGCTACGCCCTCTACGTGGCGATCCTGTCGGCGTTGGCCGCGGGCGCCGCCTACGTTCCCGTCGATGCCGACGACCCCGACGAGCGGGCCGAGTTGGTGTTCGGCGAGGCCCAGGTGGTCGCCGTCATCACCGAGGCGGGCCTGGTCCGCGGGCCCGGCTCGTCGCGCGGCTGGCGGGCCGACCGCCCGAGCCTCCGCGACGACGCGTGGATCATCTTCACGTCCGGGTCGACGGGCACCCCCAAGGGCGTCGCGGTGACGCATCGGAACGCCGCCGCCTTCGTCGACGCCGAGGCGCAGATCTTCCTGCAGTCGAACCCGCTGGGTCCCAACGACCGCGTGCTGGCCGGGCTCTCGGTCGCCTTCGACGCGTCGTGCGAGGAGATGTGGCTGGCGTGGCGCCACGGTGCCTGCCTGGTCCCGGCGCCGCGATCCCTGGTGCGCAGCGGAATGGACCTCGGACCGTGGCTGGTCTCCCGCGACATCACCGTGGTCTCGACGGTGCCGACGCTCGCCGCGCTCTGGCCAGCCGAGGCGCTGGAGGCCGTGCGACTGCTGATCTTCGGCGGCGAGGCGTGCCCGCCGGAACTCGTCGAGCGTCTGGCCGTCGACGGTCGCGAGGTGTGGAACACCTACGGGCCAACGGAGGCGACCGTCGTGGCGTGTCTGGCGCAGCTCGACGGCACGGGCCCGGTCAGCATCGGCCTGCCGCTGCCCGGCTGGGATCTCGCCGTCGTCGACAAGGACGCCCGCCCGGTGGCGTTCGGAGAGATCGGTGAGTTGGTGATCGGCGGCGTCGGGCTGGCGCGTTACCTCGATCCCGAGAAGGACGCCGAGAAGTACGCACCGATGCCGACGCTGGGCTGGGCGCGCGCCTATCGCAGCGGTGACCTGGTGCGGCTCGAACCCGACGGCCTCTACTTCCAGGGGCGCGCCGACGATCAGGTGAAGGTCGGCGGCAGGCGCATCGAGCTGGGTGAGGTCGATTCGGCGCTGGTCCACCTGCCGGGCGTCAGCGGCGGCGCGGCCGCGGTGCGCAAGACCGCCAGCGGCACCCCGCTCCTGGTCGGCTACATCGCGAGCGCGGATCCCGGATTCGACCTCGCCGCAGCTCGGGCCGCACTCGCCGAATCGCTGCCCGCCGCACTGGTTCCCCGCCTGGTGCTCGTCGACGAACTGCCCACCCGCACCTCGGGCAAGGTCGATCGCAACGCGCTGCCGTGGCCGGTCGAGGGCGTCACGGGCGCTGACGACCCCGATCTCGGCGGCACCACCGGATGGCTGGCCGGCCTGTGGCGCGACGTGCTGGCCGCGCCGATCGACGGGCCCGAGGCCGACTTCCACGCGCTCGGTGGCGGCTCGCTGTCCGCGGCACAGCTGGTGGCCGCGATGCGAGCGAAGTACCCGCAGGTGACGGTCGCCGACCTGTACGACCATCCGCGGCTCGGGTCCCTCGCCGGCTATCTCGACGAGCTCGCCCCGCCGCCACAGGTGGAAACCCGTTCCGTGCGCAAGGTTTCCCGGCTCACCCAGCTGGCCCAGCTCGCGGCGTCGCTACCGCTGGCGACGCTGACCGGCATGCAGTGGGTGGTGTGGCTCGGAGTGCTTAACAACCTCGCCGCCGACCTCGCACTGGTGCCGTGGGCGGTACCGGTCAGCTGGTGGTGGCTCCTCGCGGGGTTCCTGATCTTCGTCACCCCGCTGGGCCGCATGGCCATCGCCGTCATCGGCGCGCGCATCCTGATCGGCAGCCTGGAACCGGGGACCTACCCGCGCGGGGGGTCGGTGCATCTGCGGGTCTGGCTCGCCGAGCGCCTCGGCGAAGCCAGCGGAGCCGAGAACCAGGCGGGCGCACCGTGGTTGGTGTACTACGCCCGCGCACTCGGCAACAAGGTCGGCAAGGGCGTCGACCTGCACTCGAGCCCGCCGGTCACCGGGATGCTGACCCTCGGCCACCGCTGCTCCATTGAGCCCGAGGTCGATCTCACCGGTCACTGGATCGACGGTGACCTCTTCCACGTCGGACCCATCACCGTCGGCAACGACGCCACCATCGGCGCGCGAACCACGTTGCTGCCCAACGCCGTCGTCGGCAAGAACGCCGACGTCGCGCCGGGCTCCGGGGTGGTGGGCAAGGTGAAAGCCGGGCAGTACTGGAAGGGCTCTCCCGCGGTGAAGTCGGGCAAGGCCCGGCACCCCTGGCCCGACGAGCGGCCGAGCCGGCGGCCGTTCTGGGTCGCGATGTACGGCATCACCTCGGTCCTGCTGGGCGGCGTACCGCTGGCCGCCCTGGGCGCCGGCCTCGCGACGCTCGCGCTTGCAGTGCGCGACACCCCTTCTCTGACAGCCGCCCTCGTCCCGCTCGTCGCGTGGTCGCCGGTGGCGACACTCGTCGCCGTCTTCGTCTACGCCGCCTTGACCGTCGTCGGGGTACGGCTGCTGTCGCTCGGCCTGCGCGAGGGCTACCACCCCGTCCGAAGCCGGGTGGGTTGGCAACTGTGGGCCACCGAGCGGTTGATGGACGCCGCCCGCAACTACCTGTTCCCCATCTACGCAAGCCTTCTCACGCCCTGGTGGCTGCGACTGCTCGGCGCGACGATCGGCAAGGGCACCGAGATCTCGACCGCGCTGCTGACGCCCAAGTTCACCGTCGTCGAGGACGGCGCCTTCCTGGCCGATGACACCATGGTCGCGAGCTACGAGCTCGGCGGCGGCTGGATTCACGTGGCCAAGGCCACGATCGGCAAGCGCGCGTTCCTCGGCAACTCCGGCATCACGCAGCCCGGCCGCCGCGTACCCGACGACGGCCTGGTCGCGGTGCTCAGCGCCACCCCGCACAAGGCGAAGGCCGGGTCGTCGTGGCTGGGCAGCCCGCCCATCCGGTTGCGCCGGCAGCCGACCGCCGCCGACGTGCTGCGGACGTTCCACCCGTCGTTCGCGCTGAAGGTCAAACGCGCCACCGTCGAGACGTTCCGCATCATCCCGCTGTTCGTGACGTTCGCGATCGGTGTCGCCGTACTCGCCGGATTACATTGGGTGGCAACAGACTTCGGCTGGTGGTGGGCGGCACTCGCGGGCGGGCTGATCCTGCTCACCGCGGGCGCCGTCGCGGGTGCCATCGCCGTCGCCGCCAAGTGGCTTGTGATAGGACGCATCGAGGCGGTGGAGCATCCGCTCTGGTCGTCGTTCGTCTGGCGCAACGAGGTCGCCGACACCTTCGTCGAAACCGTTGCGGCGCCGTGGTTCGCCCGCGCCGCCAGCGGCACCTTCGTGATGAACCTGTGGCTGCGCTCCCTCGGCGCCTCGATCGGACGCGGCGTGTGGTGCGAAACCTATTGGCTTCCGGAGGCGGATCTCGTCACCCTCGGTCGTGGAGCGACGGTGAACCGCGGCTGCGTGGTGCAGACTCACCTGTTCCACGACCGGATCATGCGCATGGACACCGTCGTGCTCGAGGACGGTGCCACGCTCGGACCGCACTGCGTGGCGCTACCCGCGGCCCGAATCGGGGCCGGCGCCACCGTCGGACCGGCGTCGCTGGTGATGCGCGGTGACGAGGTCCCCGCGTCGACGCGCTGGCAGGGCAATCCCATAGCACCGTGGAACACGTTCAAAAAGAAGCGGAATCCCTCACCGAAAACAGCCAAGAACAAACGAACTAGAGATGCTGGAGCCGTACAGGCGTGACCCGTACCCCAAAGAAGACCTCGCGCGCAAACAACCCGCCCGTCATCGACCCCTACATCCCGGCCAACGGCAACTTCGGCTACCGGGTGTCTCGGTACGAACTCGAGCTCGAGTACAAGGTCAGCGCCAACCGCCTGTCCGGCGGGGCCACCATCACGGCCGCCACGCTCGCCTCGCTCAAGACATTCACCCTCGACCTGGCCGATTCGCTGACGGTGTCCAAGGTTTCGGTGAACGGACATCGGCCGCAGTTCCGCCACGCCGGAGGCAAGCTGCACGTGACGCTGTCGTCGGCGCTGCCCGCGGGGGCCGCGATGTCGGTGCAGGTGCGCTATGCGGGCAATCCCCGCCCGATCCGATCCCTCTGGGGCGAAGTCGGATTCGAGGAACTGTCCAACGGAGCACTCGTCGCGGGCCAGCCCAACGGCGCGGCGTCGTGGTTCCCGTGTGACGACCATCCGAGTTCGAAGGCCAGCTACCGCATCCAGATCGCCACCGACAACCCGTACCACGCGGTGGCCAACGGCAAGCTGGTCTCCAAGCGCACCAGGGCGGCGCTGACCACGTGGACGTACGAACTGGCCGAGCCCACGTCGACGTACCTCGTCACGCTGCAGATCGGCGAGTACCAGTCGCATCGGCTCGCGAAGTCCCCGGTGCCGATGCACGCCGCGCTGCCGCACCGGCTCAAACGACACTTCGATCACGACTTCGGCAGGCAGCCCGACATGATGAAGCTCTTCATCGAGTTGTTCGGGCCGTATCCGATGGCAACCGGCTACACCGTCGTCGTGACCGATGACGAGCTCGAGATTCCGCTTGAGGCGCAGGGCATTTCGATCTTCGGCGCCAACCACTGCGACGGCCACCGCACATCCGAGCGCCTCATCGCCCACGAGTTGGCGCATCAGTGGTTCGGCAACTCGGTGACCGCGCGGCGGTGGCGCGACATCTGGCTGCACGAGGGCTTCGCCTGTTACGCCGAGTGGCTGTGGTCGGAGCGGTCCGGCGGCAAGACCGCCGACGAGTGGGCCAAGCACTACCACCACAAGCTCACCTCGTCGCCGCAGAATCTGCTGCTGTCGAACCCCGGCCCGCGCGACATGTTCGACGACCGCGTGTACAAGCGCGGCGCGTGTGCGCTGCACGCCCTGCGCGGCACGATCGGTGACGACAACTTCTTCACGCTGTTGCGGGACTGGACGACCCGACACCGGCACGCCACCGCCGTCACCGACGACTTCACCGGTCTGGCAGCCAACTACTCCGACGTGTCGCTGCGCCCGCTGTGGCAGGCGTGGCTCTACGCCACGGCGGTCCCACCCCTGTGACGGACGGGGCGGTACCGGCCCAGGGCCCGGTCACACGCAGCAGCGTGCTCCGGGTCGGCGCCGCGACCGTCGTCAGCGCGCTGTGCGGCTACGCCGTGCTGTACCTGGCCGCCCGCGATCTCGAGCCCGCGGGTTTCTCGGTGTTCGCGGTGTTCTGGGGCGCCTTCGGGCTCTTCGCGGGTGCCGCCAACGGGCTGCTGCAGGAGTCGACGCGCGAGGTGCGCGACGCCCAGCGGGTCGAGACCGGGCACGGCCCGCACACCAACCCGATGCGGCTGGCCGCGGGTGTCGCCGTCGTCGCCGCTCTGGCCATCGCAGGCACGTCGCCGCTGTGGGCCGGGCACGTGTTCGCCGATCTGCGCCTACTGAGCGTCGCGCTGCTCAGCGCGGGCCTGGCCGGCTTCTGCCTGCACGCGACGCTGCTGGGCGTGCTCGCCGGAGTGGACCGCTGGACCGGCTACGGCACGCTCATCGTCGGGGACGCCGCGATGCGGGTGATCGTCGCGACGGCCACGTTCATGGTCGGCTGGGGACTCGGCGGTTACCTGTGGGCGACCGTCGCCGGTTCATTCGCCTGGCTGGCACTGCTGCTGGCGTCGGCGCCGACGCGCGCGGCCGCGCGGCTGCTGACGCCGGGCACGGCCGCGACGTTCCTGCGCGGCGCGGGCCACTCGATCGCCGCGGCGGGCGCCAGCGCGGTGCTGATCATGGGTTTCCCGGTGCTGCTGAAGGCCACGTCGGCCGAACTCGGCGCGACCGGCGGCGTGGTGATCCTCGCCGTCACGCTGACCCGCGCGCCGCTGCTGGTGCCGCTGACGGCCATGCAGGGCAACCTGATCGCGCATTTCGTCGATGCGAGGGAACACCCTGGGGCAGGAGCGAAGCGACTCGGGGGATTCATCGCGTTGCGCTCCCTGGTCGGTCCAACCCTGCTCACGGTGGCGTTCGGCGGCGTGGCCGTGCTGATCGCCGGGCTGGCCGGACCGTGGCTGCTGCGCACCGCCTTCGGGCCCGACTACGTGGCGGGCGGCGCGCTGCTGGCGTGGCTGACGACGGCCGCGATCGTCATCGCCCTGCTGACGCTGACGGGCGCAGCCACCGTCGCGGCCGCACAGCAGCGGGCCTACGCGGCGGGCTGGATCGGCGCGACGCTCGCGTCGGCCCTGCTGCTGTTGCTGCCGCTGGATCTGGAGACGCGCACCGTCGTCGCGCTGACGTGCGGACCGCTGGTCGGGATCGTCGTGCACCTGACGGCGCTGAGCCGGGTTCCCCCAAGAATCACCGTGTAGTTTGTTCGCATCGACACCCCGGCCACGGGTTACGACGACGTCTGGATCATCGTTCCCGCCTTCAACGAAGCGAGCGTCATCGGCGAAGTGATCGCCGACGTGCGCAGCGTTTTCGACCACGTGGTGTGTGTCGACGACGGCAGCGGTGACGGCACCGGGGATCGCGCATACGCCGCGGGCGCACACGTCGTGCGGCATCCGGTGAACCTCGGCCAGGGCGCCGCCATCCAGACCGGCGTCGAATACGCCCGCAGCAGGCCGGGTTCCGCGGTGTTCGCGACGTTCGACGCCGACGGCCAGCATCGCGTCAAGGACGTCGTGCGGATGATCGACCGGCTCACCGCCGACGATCTCGACATCGTCGTGGGCACGCGCTTCGGTGGCGGTCGGCCGCCCGCGGCGATGCCGTGGCTGCGACGGTTGCTGTTCCCGCTGATCGCCAAGCTCAGCCCCGCCAGCCGCAAGCTCGGGCTCACCGACGCGCACAACGGGCTGCGCGTGTTCAACAGGACCGTCGCCGACGGGCTCAACCTCACGATGAGCGGCATGAGCCACGCCAGCGAGTTCATCTCGCTGATCGTCGAGAACGGCTGGAAGGCCGGCGAGGAACCGGTCGAGATCCTTTACACCGAGTACTCGATGTCCAAGGGACAGCCGCTGGTCAACGGCGTCAACATCGTCTTCGACGGCATGCTGCGCGGGAGGATGCGAAAGTGAACTGGATTCAGGTTCTGCTGATCGCGTCGGTCATCGTGCTGCTGGTGTACCTGCTGCGCTCGCGGCGCAGCGCGCAGGCCAGGGCCTGGGTGAAGCTCGGCTACGTGTTGTTCGTCGTCGCGGCGGTGTACGCCATCGTGCGGCCCGACGACACCACGATCGTGGCGAACTGGCTCGGCGTGGCGAGGGGGGCCGACCTCATCGGCTACGCGCTGATCGTCGCGTTCCTGTTCACCACCATCAGCACCTACCTGCGGTTCAAGGACCTCGAGCTGCGGTACGCGCAGTTGGCGCGCTCGATCGCCCTCGACGGCGCGCGGGCCCCGGACGAGCGCTAGATCTCGCCGCGGAAGAAGTCCACCGTACGGTCGACGCCCTCGGCCAGCGCCACCTTCGGCGTCCAACCGAGCACGTCCTGCGCCCGGCCGATCGCGAGCTGCGACCGCTTGAGGTCGCCGAGGCGCGGCGGGTGGAACTCCGGCTCGTCGGGCTTACCCGCGGACGCGGCGATGGCCGAATGCATCTGCGCCGTCGAGGTTTCCACGCCGGTGCCGACGTTGAAGCGCAGGCCTCCACCGACCTCGCCGCCCGCCCGTACGAACGCGTCCACCACGTCGTCGACGAACACGTAGTCGCGGGTGTCGGTGCCGTCGCCGAAGATCTTCGTCGGCCGGTCCGCCAGCAGCGCGCGGGCGAAGATCGCGACGACACCGGCCTCGCCGTGCGGATCCTGCCGAGGCCCGTAGACGTTGGCGGGCGCGATGTGCGAGCAGTCCAGGCCGTAGAGGTTACGGAACATGTTGAGGTACACCTCGCCGCAGACCTTGCTGGCCGCATAGGGCGACGAGGGGTCGACGGGCATCTCCTCGGTGGTCGGGTAGCCCGGCGGGTTCTTGCCGTAGATCGAGCCACCGGACGAGGTGTGCACGATCTTGCGGACGCCTGCCTGCCGCGCCGCCTCGGCCAGCCGCACGGTACCGACGACGTTGACCGCCGAATCGCGCTGCGGGTCGTCGACGGACAGCTTCACCGAGATCTGCGCAGCGAGGTGGAACACCACCTCGGGCCGGGTGTCGGCCAGCAAGCTCACCAGGTCGGCTTCCACGATGTCGGCCTTCGCGAACTCGAAGGCGTCGTGGCGTTCGGCGTTCACGATGTTCTCACTGCGCCCGGAGCTCAGATCGTCGACGCCGACCACGTGGTGACCGTCCGCGAGGAGGCGGTCCACCAGCGTCGATCCGATGAAACCCGCAGCACCTGTGACCAGAGTTCGCACCGGGCCACCTTACCGATCGCACCTGACGCCTCCGTGGGTCCGTACAGTCGCGGGCGATGTCCAGGGTCGCCCGCACCGCCGTGGTGCTCATCGCACTGCAACTGGTGCTGAGGGCGGTGCTCGCATTCGGCGGCTACTTCTACTGGGACGACCTCATCCTGATCGGCCGGGCCGGCACCCAGACCCTGCTGTCGCCGACCTACCTCTTCGACGACCACGACGGCCACGTCATGCCGGGAGCGTTCCTGGTCGCGGGCGGCATCACCCGACTGGCGCCGCTGAACTGGTTCTGGCCGGCGCTCAGCCTGGTCCTGCTGCAACTGCTCGCCTCGCTGGCCCTGTTGCGGGCGCTGCACACGATCCTCGGCTGGCGGCCGGTGCTGCTGATCCCGCTGACGTTCGCGCTGTTCACCCCGCTGGGCGTGCCGGCGTTCGCGTGGTGGGCCGCGGGCCTGAACGCGCTACCGATGATCGCGGCCATGGCGTGGGTGAGCGCCGACGCGATACTCCTGGTCCGGACGGGTGACCGGCGCTACGCCGTCACGGGGACGGCGGTGTTCCTGATCGGTCTGCTGTTCTTCGAGAAGGCCGCGGTGATCCCGTTCGTCGCCGTCGTGGTGACCGTGCTGCTGGCCTACGTTCGCGGCGAGCAGGTGCGGACGGTGTGGCAGCGCGGTCGACCGCTCTGGGTGGCGACCGCCGCCGTGACGGTCGCCTGGATCGGCGTCTACCTGCTGGTGGTCGATCAGCAGCGGTGGAGCTTCGACCTCGGGATGACGTGGGAGCTGTTGTCGCGCTCCGTCACCCACGGCATCGTGCCGGGTCTGGTCGGAGGGCCGTGGGAGTGGCAGCGCTGGGCGCCGGCCTCGCCGTGGGCCACTCCGTCGGCGGTCGTGATGGTGCTCGGCTGGGTCGTGCTCGGCGCGGTCGTCGCGGTGTCGTTCATCCGCAAGCAGCGCATCGGGCCGGTGTGGGCGGCGGCCGCGGGGTACGCGGTCGCATGTCAGGTGCCGATTTACCTGATGCGGTCGTCGCAGTTCACCGCGCTCGAACTCGCGCAGACGCTGCGCTACCTGCCCGATCTCGTCGTCGTGCTGACGCTGCTGATGGCCGTCGGCTTGTGCGCTCCCAATCGCGCGGACAGCGGCCGGCTGGATGCGTCGCGCGCCCGCACCGTCGCGGTCGTCACCGCGGTCGCGCTGTTCGCGGCCAGCAGCGGGTACTCGACGGTGACGTTCCTGCGCAGCTGGCGAGACAACCCCACCCGGAACTACCTGGAGACCGCGGAAGCGGCTCTGGCGCAAGCGAACTCGGTGTCACAGGCGCCGATGCTGGATCAGGAGGTCGACCCGCTGATCCTGCAGCGGATTCAGTGGCCGGAGAACCTCGCAAGTCACGTGTTCGCGTTGCTGCGCGACCGGCCCGAGTTCGACGCGGCGACGACCGATCTCCGCATGTTCGATTCGACGGGCAGGATCCTGCCCGCGAAGGTGACGTGGGTGCGCTCGATCGTGCCGGGGCCGGACGCGACGTGCGGGTACCTGGTGCAGCCCTTGGACGGGCAAGCCCCGGTGCGCGTGCCACTCGACGGCCCGATGCTGCCCTCGGAGTGGACCGCGGAGATCAACTACCTCGCCAACAGCGACGGATCGCTGACGATGTCGATGACCGAGGGCGCCGAGACGAAGGTGCCGGTGCGGCCCGGCCTGAATCGGGTGTTCGTCCGACTGTCCGGCGCCGGTGACGCGCTTCTGGTGCGCGCCAACACTTCTGCGCTGTCGGTGTGCCTCGCGGCCGGGCCGGTCGGATACCTCGCACCGGCGTAGGTGGGCGGCTGTGCCAAACTAGTAAGTATGACTAACTTACGCGCCGATGGACTCAAGGTCTTCCGTGAGCTGGTGCCGGGCGTGATTCCCGACGACGACGCCGAGGTGGACTTCAGCGACGGCTTCGCACCGGACCTGATGGACATCGGCATCGAGAGCATCTTCGGCAGGCTGTGGACCCGCGACGGCCTCAGCCGCCGCGACCGCAGCCTGGTGACGCTCGGCATCCTCATCGCGCTGCGAGCCGACGACGAGCTCAAGTACCACTTCCGGATCGGCCGCACCAACGGCCTCACCGACGACGAACTGGCCGAGGTGATCTACCACGCCAGCGGCTACGCGGGCTTCCCCGCGGCCAACTCGGCTGCCAGGGCGGCCGAGCAGGCGTTCGCCGGGGAGTGACATGGAGCCGCCTAGGAGAATCGAACTCCTGACCTATTCATTACGAGTGAATCGCTCTACCGACTGAGCTAAGGCGGCGGTGCCTTTCAACAAGGCGCAGCAGAGTCTACGACAGCGCACCGCGCGCGCCCAAACCAGTTAGTTCTGTTGCAGCGCCCCGCCGATGGTCGCGACCATCGCGTCGACCGCGAACTTCGGCTTGACGTTCACCGCGAGCGCCTCGCGGCACTCGAGCACCGCCTCGATGCACCGGAGCAGATCGTCGGGCGCCGCCAGCGTGGCCAGGGTCGCGATCTTCTCGGCCATGTCCGGGTGGTTGGCCTGCAGACCGGGGGCTCCCGACGACACCAGCAGCGCGTCGCGGAAGTACGTCGCCAGATCCATCAGCGCCCGGTCCAGCGCGTCGCGCGACGCCCGCGTCCTACGTGACTTCTGGCGTTTCTCAAGGTCTTTCAGGGCACCCGCCGACCCGCGCAGCACGCCCGCGGTGCCCTTGCCGCTGCCGCCCGCACCCAGCGCGGTGCGCAGTTCCTCGGTTTCGGCCTCGTTGCGGTCCTCGGTCAGCGCGTTCGCCTCGTCCTCGGCGGTCTTGACCAGCTCCTCCGCAGCGCCGTACGCCCGTGCGGGGCGCGTGGCCTCGTACGCCAGGCTCAGCGCCTGCTTGCGACGTTGCCGGGCCTCGCCGTCGGTGGCCAGCCTGCGCGCCCTGCCGACGTGTCCGCCGCTGACGGACGCCGCCCAGAGAGCATCGGACTCGGGCAGTCCGTCGGTGTCCATCAGCACCTGCGCGATGGCGTTGAGGTGCGGAGTGACCAACGCCACGTGGCGACACCGCGAGCGCAGGGTGATCGAGATGTCCTCCGGGTCCACCGACGGCGCGCACAGCAGGAACACCGTCGACGGCGGCGGCTCCTCGACCACCTTGAGCAGCGCGTTGGCCGCGCCCTCGGTCAGTCGGTCGGCGTCCTCGACCACCACGACCTGCCAGCGGCCGGTACCGGGGCGCCGGGACGCGATCTGCACGATGTAGCGCATCTCGCTCACGCCGATGGACAGCCCCTCGGGGATGATCCTGCGCACATCACCGTGGGTGCCGGCCATCGTCGTCAGGCACGCCCGGCACTCCCCGCAGCCCGGCACGCCGTCCGACGTGCACTGCAGCGCGGCCGCGAAGCACAGCGCCGCCACCGACCGACCCGACCCCGGCGGCCCCGTGATCAGCCACGCGTGGGTCATCGAGCCCGTCGTCATCGTGTTGTGCGCGGCGTCGCCACGCGCGGCCGTCGCCGCGGCCACCAGCTCCGCTTCGACGGCCTCCTGACCCACCAACCGCGAGAAGACACCGCTCATCGGCGCCAAGCCTAGTGTCATGGTCAGACGGGAGAACGGACACAACCTGCCCACGGCGGCCGCAAATGGTCGCCATCGCCCGATACGGTGATGACGTGACCACGGCCGGGCTACCGATTGGACGAATCACCGCATTCGTCAAGTGGGTCGCGCGCACCCCCTGGCCGGTGTTCACCCTGGGCATGCTTCAGGCCGACATCATCGGCGCCCTCCTGGTGCTGGGCTTTCTCCGGTTCGGCCTGCCCCCCGAGGACCGCGTGCAACTGCAGGACCTGCCCGCGTTCAACCTGGCGATCTTCCTCGGCTATCTGTTCATCTCCTTCACCGTCGCGGCCTGGTTGACCCTGCGCATGCTCATCCCGGTGATCCGCTGGCAGCGCCGCGACACCCTGCTGGGTACCTCCGACCCCGGTGTCACCGAACTGGCGCGTGTACGGGCGCTGCGGATGCCCTACTACCGCTCGGTGATCAACGTCTCGAACTGGTGCCTGGGCTCGATCGTGTTCATCGTGGCCAGTTGGCCCGTCGCGAGCCGCTCGGCGCCCGTCGTCGCGGTCGCCACCGCGCTGGGCGCCACCGCCACGGCGATCATCGGCTACCTGCAGTCCGAGCGGGTGCTGCGGCCCGTCGCCGTCGCGGCTCTGCGCGGCGGCGTTCCGGAGAGCTTCCGCGCCCCGGGCGTCATCCAGCGTCAGGTGCTCACCTGGGTGCTGTCCACGGGCGTGCCGATCCTCGCGATCGTGCTCGCTCTGGTTGCTAGCAAATTCGAGATCCTCACCGCACCGGCCGAACGGCTCAACACGCCGATCCTGCTGCTGGCCATCGCAGCGCTGGTGATCGGCCTCGCCGGCACGGTCCTGGTGGCCATGTCGATCGCCGACCCGCTGCGTCAACTGCGATGGGCGCTGGGCGAAGTGCAGCGCGGCAACTACAACGCTCACATGCAGATCTACGACGCCAGCGAGCTCGGGTTGCTGCAGGCCGGCTTCAACGACATGGTCCGCGATCTGGCCGAGCGGCAACGGCTGCGTGACCTGTTCGGCCGCTACGTCGGCGAGGACGTGGCGCGTCGCGCCCTTGAGCGAGGCACCGAGCTCGGCGGCCAGGAACGCGACGTCGCCGTGCTCTTCGTCGACCTCGTCGGCTCGACCCAGCTCGCGGCCACCCGGCCCGCCGCCGAAGTCGTCGGCCTGCTCAACGAGTTCTTCCGCGTCGTCGTCGACACCGTCAACCGGCACGGCGGCTTCGTCAACAAGTTCCAGGGCGACGCGGCACTGGCGATCTTCGGCGCACCCATCGAGCACCCCGACGCCTGCGGTGCCGCCCTCGCCGCGTCCCGCGAGTTGCACGACGAGCTCATGGGGGTGCTGGGACAGAACGACTTCGGCATCGGCGTCTCCGCGGGCCGGGCCATCGCCGGTCACATCGGCGCGCAGGCCCGCTTCGAGTACACCGTGATCGGCGACCCGGTGAACGAGGCCGCCCGCCTCACCGAGTTGGCCAAGCTCGAGCAGGGCCACGTGCTCGCATCGGCGATCGCGGTCAGCGGCGCCGTCGACGCCGAAGCGCTCGCGTGGGACGTCGGCGAGATCGTCGAACTGCGCGGCCGCATCGCCCCGACGCAGTTGGCCCGGCCGCTGCATCTGGCCACCCAGGAACAGATCGCCAGCGAGAGCGAGGCGAAGGCCTGAGTCCCCGATGAGTTCCTCGGCGCCGGCCGGTCCACCCACCATGGGACTCATCCACATCGAAATGTTCGCCACCCTCGACCTCGTCGCGCAGGCGCCCGGCGGCCCCGAGGAGGATCCGGTCGGCTTCGACTTCGGCGGCTGGCAGGCACCGCTCATCGACGAGGTGTCCGGGCAGCAGGTCGACGCCGCTTACGCGGGCACCGACGCGCTGCTGCTGGGCCGCCGCACCTACGACATCTTCGCCGCCCACTGGCCGCACCAGGACGACGACTTCGCCGCGCTGTTCAACCGCATCCCCAAGTACGTCGCGTCACGCGGCACTCCCGACCTGTCGTGGGAGGGATCCACGCAACTCGACCCGGATCTGGTGACCGCGGTGCGCGAGATCCGCGAGAAGCACCAGCACGTCACCGTCGTCGGCAGCCTCAACCTCGTCCAAACCCTGTTACGCGAGAAGCTGTTCGACCGTCTCGACCTCTGGGTGCACCCGATCGTGCTGGGCTCGGGCAAGAAGGTGTTCGACGGCGGCGCAGTACCCACGAACATCGCACTGCTCGAGCCGCCGGTCGCGAGTCCGAACGGAATCGTGTTCCTGCGCTACGGAATCGCCGAAGGCACGCCCGAAACGGGTGACATGACCGATCTCGACGGCTAAGCCTTCTTGGCGGCCTTCTTCGCGGGCGCCTTCTTGGCGGGCGTCTTCTTGGCGGCGGTCTTCTTCGCGGCCTTCTTGGCCGGTGCCTTCTTCTTCACGGGTCCGCGAGCTCGCCTGTCCGCCAACAACTCCGAGGCGCGCGCATCGGTGATCGACAGGACGTCGTCCCCCTTGCGCAGGCTCGCGTTCGTCTCGCCGTCGGTGACGTACGGGCCGAAACGGCCGTCCTTGATGACCATCGGCTTCTCGGACACCGGGTCGTTGCCGAGTTCGCGCAGCGGCGGTGTCGCCGCTCCCTGGCGACCGCGCCGCTTGGGCTCCGCGTAGATCTTCAGCGCCTCGTCGAGCGTCACGGTGAACATCTGCTCTTCGGTTGCCAGCGAGCGGGAATCGGTGCCGCGCTTGAGATATGGGCCGTAGCGGCCGTTCTGCGCGGTGATCTCCTCGCCTGTCGCCGGGTCGACCCCGACGACGCGCGGCAGCGAGAGCAGTCGCAGCGCGTCCTCGAGCGTCACCGTCTCGAGATCCATCGTGCGCAGCAGCGAACCGGTGCGGGGCTTGGGTCCGGTCGGCGTCTTCTTCTTCTTCGCCGTCGTCCCGTCTTCGGGGTCCTCCGGCGGGGCCGGCAGCACCTCGGTGACGTACGGACCGTATCGGCCGTCCTTGGCGACGATCTCGTGCCCGGACTCCGGGTCGACTCCGAGCGAGCGACCCTCCTGCGGTGTGGCGAAGGCCTTTTCGGCTAACTCGAGCGTCAGCTCGTCAGGCGTGAGCTCGTCCTTCAGGTTGGCGCGCTGCGGCTTGAGTTCACCGGGGTTCTCGTCGTCGGCGATCATGCGCTCGAGGTACGGCCCGTTGCGACCGACGCGCACGTTGATGGCGCGCCCCTGATCGTCGTCGAACAGCTTGATCGAGTTGACGACCCGCGCGTCGATCTCCTCGAGGTTGCCGCCGACGAGCTTCTTCAGGCCGCCCGCTCGCGCGATCGACCCGTCGACGCCGTGCTCGCCGCCGAAGTAGAAGTTGTTGAGCCAGTTGGTCCGTCGCTCGTTACCGGAGGCGATCTCGTCGAGCTCGTCCTCCATGGCGGCGGTGAAGTCGTAGTCGACCAGACGCCCGAAGTGCTGCTCCAGCAAGCCGATCACCGCGAAGGCGACCCAGGACGGCACCAGCGCGCTGCCCTTCTTGTGCACGTAGCCGCGGTCCTGAATCGTCTTGATGATGGACGAGTACGTCGAGGGCCGCCCGATGCCCAGCTCCTCGAGCGCCTTGATCAGCGACGCCTCGGTGTAGCGGGCGGGCGGACTGGTGGTGTGGCCGTCGGCCGTCAGGTCACCCGCGTCGACGCGCTGGCCCTGAGTGAGGTTGGGCAGCCGGCTCTCGGCGTCGTCGGCCTCACCGCCGGCCTGCTCGTCGAGGCTCTCAACGTAGGCCTTGAGGAACCCGGCGAACGTGATCGTGCGGCCGCTCGCGCTGAAGACGACCTGCTCACCGGTGCGCGCCGCACCCGAAATGCGAAGGGACAGCGTAGTTCCGCGCGCATCGGCCATCTGCGAGGCCACCGTGCGCTGCCAGATCAGTTCGTAGAGCCGGAACTCGTCATTGTCGAGCGACGAGTGCAGCTGACCGGGAGTCTGGAAGACGTCACCCGCCGGCCGGATCGCCTCGTGCGCCTCCTGGGCGTTCTTCACCTTGCGGGTGTACTGGCGCGCCGTGGGATGCACGTACTCCTCGCCGTACAGCTGCTTGGCCTGATTGCGCGCGGCGTTGATCGCGGACTCCGACAGCGTCGTCGAGTCGGTTCGCATGTAGGTGATGTAGCCGTTCTCGTACAGCCGCTGCGCGATGCTCATGCAGCGCTCCGAGGAGAAGCGGAGCTTGCGGCCCGCCTCCTGCTGCAGCGTCGACGTCATGAACGGCGGGTACGGACGGCGGGTGTAGGGCTTCTGCTCGACCGACGACACCTCGAGCTGCGCCCCGCGCAGGCCGCCGACCAGTCCGGTCGCGGCGGCCTCGTCGAGCACGAGGACCTCGTCGGGCTTCTTGACCGCGCCCAGCGAGTCGAAGTCACGCCCGCTGGCCACGCGGCGGCCGTCGACGCTGTTGAGCTTCGCCGTGAACTTCGGCGGCGACGCCGCGGCGTCGGACACGCTCGCGTCGAGCTCGGCGGTGACGTCCCAGTAGCCGGCGCTGCGGAACGCCATGCGCTCCCGCTCGCGCGACACGATGATGCGGGTGGCCACGGACTGCACGCGGCCCGCCGACAGCTTCGGCGCCACCTTCTTCCACAGCACCGGGCTGACCTCGTAGCCGTACAGGCGGTCGAGGATGCGTCGGGTCTCCTGAGCGTCGACCAGATCGATGTCGAGGTCGCGCGGGCTCTCCGCCGCCGCCCTGATGGCCGGCTCGGTGATCTCGTGGAAGACCATCCGCTTGACCGGGATGCGGGGCTTCAGGGTCTCCAGCAGGTGCCAGGCGATGGCCTCACCCTCGCGGTCGCCGTCCGTCGCGAGGTAGAGCTCGTCGACACCCTTGAGCAGATCCTTCAGCTCGGTGACGGTGGCCTTCTTATCGGGGCTGACGATGTAGAGCGGTTCGAAGTCCTCATCGACGTTGACCCCGAGCCGGGCCCACGGCTCCGACTTGTACTTGGCGGGCACGTCGGCGGCGTTGCGGGGTAGGTCGCGGATGTGGCCGCGCGAGCTCTCCACCACGTAGTTGCTACCGAGGTAGCCCGCGATTTTGCGCGCCTTGGTGGGCGACTCGACTATGACGAGCCGCCGGACGCGACCGTTGTCGCTGCCGTCCTGGTCAGCCACCTTGTGTCTACGCTCCAATTCCGTGCCGCCCATCGGACCCCCCGATGAACGGCAATTCGGCCATGAGCACCCATGGCAAGGGACAATTTCGCACTCCGCGGCAGCGTACGCAAACCGGTCCCCCGCGCAACAGGCCCCTGCTAGACGTCAAATCCTCGGCCACGCCAAGAACGCCTCGGTATGCCCCGGAGGTTCCCCCACGTTCTCTACCAGGCGCGATAGCCTGCGACGGCCGCTGATCCGCAGCGCCGGATGCGCTCCTCTGGTGCCGATCAGGGTCGGCGCGATTCCCACCCGCATCATCGCCGACGCGAGTGGGGAGTGCGTGTCGGGGGCGTGCGGATCGAGCCCGAGCAGGTAACGGTCGGCCTCAGGGGTGCCCGAGGCCAACGTCCACGCCCGTAATTCGCGCGGTCCAGGCAACCACTGCGGGGGCACCGTCTTGATGGCGCCTCGTGTCCACTGGGCGGCGATGGTGGTCAGCCTGGGGTCCACTGCGGTCCGCACCAGCGGCGTGTTCTCCTCGGTGCGGGTGAGTTCCGGCAGCAGTCCGGCGTCCGCGATCATCTCGGCGAGAGCCTCGGCTCGCCACAGCGCGTCGACCACCACGGACAGCCTGGCGGCCTGGTCGGCGCCGGAACCGACCAGCACCACCTGCCCCGACGCAGCCAGAATCCCGGTCAAGTCGGACACCGCGGGCGGCACCGACTCAGCCGAGAAGAAGGACAGCTGGCTCACGAAACCGACCCTAGGCCAGCAGCGGGCTCGAACAGCGTCGGCGTGCCGACCGCCATGGAACTCCGAGTAGTCAGACGGCGCGGACGTTCACGGCCTGCGGGCCCTTTGCGCCCTGCTCGACCTCGAACTCCACCTTCTGGTTCTCCTCCAGCGTCTTGAACCCGCTGGTCTGGATCTGCTTGTAGTGCACGAAGACGTCACCACCGCCGCCATCCTGCTCGATGAAGCCGTAGCCCTTCTCCGCGTTGAACCACTTGACGGTGCCCTGTGCCATCTTCGTTTCCTTACTACCTGCAGCGTGTGCGGCCCAGTCAAGCACGTCGCAGGTCGCAGCGGCGGCGATGCAACCGGGTCGTGGTTAACAATTCATCGAAACCGGTCTCAGGAGGTGTTTCGGTGTCGAGTCAGGGGCCGGACTTCGGCCGCGAACTGCTCGCGGTCGCCGTCGACGGCGCTGACGACGACGAGGCGCCGCTGCGCCACGTCGCCGACCTCGCTCCGCGGCGGGCTCGTTCGCAGTCGTGGCCGCAGTGGGCCGATGCCGACGTGGTCCGCGCCTTCGCCGAGCGCGGCGTCACCGAACCGTGGTCGCATCAGGTCGCCGCGGCGGACCTCGCGCACTCCGGCCGGCACGTGGTGTTGAGCACCGGCACCGCGTCGGGTAAGTCGCTGGCCTACCAGTTGCCGATCCTGACGGCGATGGCCGCCAATCCGCGTTCGCGGGCGCTGTACCTGTCGCCGACGAAGGCGCTCGGCCACGACCAGTTGCGCGCGGCCCGGTCCCTGACCGAGGCGGTCCCTCGGCTCGCCGACGTGGCGCCCAGCCCGTACGACGGCGACAGCAGCACCGAGGCACGCCGGTTCACCAGGGAGCGGTCGCGGTGGATCTTCTCGAACCCCGACATGATCCACCTGTCGATGCTGCGCAACCACGCCCGGTGGGCGGTGTTCCTGCGCAATCTCGACTACATCGTCGTCGACGAATGCCATTACTACCGTGGCATTTTCGGGTCCAACGTGGCACTGGTGCTGCGCAGGCTGCTGAGGCTGTGCGCGCGCTACGCGTCGAGTGAGTCGTCCGGCCCCACCGTCGTCTTCGCCAGTGCCACCGCGTCGTCACCCGCCGCGACGGCATCCGAACTGCTCGGAGAGACCGTCGTCGAGGTCACCGAGGACGGGTCCCCGCAGGGCGGCCGAACGGTGGCGCTGTGGGAACCGGCGCTGCGCACCGACCTGCTCGGCGAGAACGGCGCCCCGGTCCGACGGTCCGCGGGCGCCGAGGCAGCGCGGGTGATGGCCGATCTCGTGGCGGAGGGGGCGCGAACGCTGACGTTCGTGAGGTCCCGGCGCGGCGCGGAGCTGACGGCGCTGGGGGCTCGCGCGCGGCTCGAGGACACCGCACCCGACCTGGTCGAGCTGGTCGCGTCCTACCGCGCCGGGTACCTGGCCGAGGACCGGCGCGACCTGGAGGCGGCGCTGGCCGACGGGCGGCTGCGTGGACTGTCCACCACCAACGCGCTGGAACTCGGCGTCGACATCGCGGGCCTCGACGCGGTCGTGCTGGCGGGCTTCCCCGGCACGGTGGCGTCGTTCTGGCAGCAGGCGGGCCGGGCCGGTCGGCGCGGGCAGAGTGCCCTGATCGTCATGATCGCGCGCGACGACCCGCTCGACACCTATCTGGTGAACCATCCCGCGGCGTTGCTGGGCAAGCCGCTGGAGCGCGTCGTGATCGATCCGACGAACCCGCACGTGCTCGGACCCCAACTGCTCTGCGCGGCCGCCGAACTGCCGCTGACCGACGCCGAGGTGCGCGGCTGGAACGCCGAGGCGGTGGCCGAGTCGCTCGTCGACGACGGGCTGCTGCGCCGCAGGCCGTCCGGCTACTTCCCGACGCCGGGCGTCGACCCGCACCACACCGTCGACATCCGGGGTTCGATCGGCGGGCAGGTCGCGATCATCGAGGCCGAGACGGGTCGCATGGTCGGCAACGCCGGGGCCGGGCAGGCGCCGGCCTCGGTGCATCCCGGTGCGGTCTACCTGCATCGCGGGGAGACCTACGTCGTGGACTCGCTGGACTTCGAGGCGGGCATCGCGTTCGTGCACCTCGAGGATCCCGGTTACGGGACGGCCGCCCGCGAGATCACCGACATCACGACGACGGGCACCGGGGAGCGCCGCACCACCGGCAGCGTCACCACGGGGGTGGTGCCGGTGTCGGTGAGCCACACGGTGATCGGGTACCTGCGCCGGCGTCTGAACGGCGAGGTGATCGACTTCGTCGAGCTCGACATGCCCACCCAGACACTGCAAACCGTGGCGGTGATGTGCACCATCACACCGGAAGCGCTGTACGCCAATGGAATCGAGCCGTTGCGTGTGCCCGGCGCACTGCACGCGGCCGAGCACGCCGCGATCGGGCTGCTCCCGCTCGTCGCGAGCTGCGACCGCGGGGACATCGGCGGGGTGTCAACGGCCGTCGGCCCCGACGGATTGCCGACGATCTTCGTCTACGACGGCCATCCCGGCGGAGCGGGCTTCGCCGACCGGGGCTTTCGCCAGTTCGCCGTGTGGTGGGGCGCGACGGCCGATGCCATCGAAGCGTGCGAGTGTCAGCACGGCTGCCCGTCGTGTGTGCAATCCCCGAAATGCGGCAACGGCAACGACCCGCTGGACAAGGCCGGTGCGGTGGCGGTGTTGCGGCTCGTTCTCAGCGAACTCGCGAGGTACGGGTGAGGCTGTTGGTTTGCTGGGAGGCCATGGCCGGCCGGGTAGGATGCCCCGCATGACCCACGACTGGCTGCTCGTGGAGACGCTCGGCACAGAGCCCGCAGTGGTCGCGCACGGCCACTCCACCAAGAACCTCGTTCCCATCAGCGCGTTCCTGCGGCGCAACCCGAATCTGATGGCGATCCAGACGGCCATCGGAGAGACGGTTCGCGGTGGGCAACCGCTGAGCAGCATCACCCCGAAGCACGACCGGGTGATCCGCACCGAGGTGGTGCGGATGACCGACAACCGCATTCACGGCGTGCACGTCTGGGTCGGCCCACCCGACCTGGATCCGCCCGAGCGTCCGATTCCCGGACCGCTGAAGTGGGACCTGACGAACGGCATCGCGACCGACACCCCGGAGTCGCTCCGCAACAGCGGCGGCGACCCGTCGGCCCAGGGCACCGTCGGCCGGGCGTTCGCCGAGGACCTTCCGACGCGCAGCATCAATCCCATTGAGGAACAGGTGTTGTCGGAGGCGATCAAACCGGCGCCGGGACGTTCGTTCTGCAGCAGTTGGGACGTCGTCGACTACCGCGGCGAGTCGATCGCCGTGGGCTTCGTGGTCCGGGTGCTCGAGGAGGTCGACGAGAGCGTCGGCCGCGAGCTGCTGATCTGCCGGGGCATGAACTGGCCGAGCGAACACGACGAATTCACCATGAACGCAGCGGATCTCGGCCAGCCCGCGCTCGGCGAGCCGACGCCGGGGGTGTACCGGGCGGTGGTCGACCTCAGTACCTGGCGGCTGCTGAAGTGGCTCGACGAGCCCTGCCCGTTCTACGACTGGCATCCCCAGGAGGGGGGCGAGTCGTTCACCCATCCCGGTGACGGTCCCGCGATCGAACGGATGGCGCGCGACTTCGAGAACGGCGTGCCGGCGTCGCAGGTGCTGCGACTGCGCGCCGTCGGCGGCGGCTGGACGCCTGTCAACGTCACCGCGCAGGTCGTGGAACTCGAACGCGGCGCCCACGCCGGCCTGCTGTCGATGCGGCTGCCGACCGACGAGGAGTTGGCGGCGGTGCCCGAGGAGGTCGCGGCGAAGCTCAGTCTCAGCGGGAAGCTGCGGGCGCGAAAGGCGAAGAGCAGGGCCTAGCCGGATGCCGGCCCCGCCCGTGCGACCGCGCGTGCGACGCCGATCCCGAAGCGCCCCAGCTGGACTCGCTCCTCGACGCGGACGACGACGTCGAGCTGCTCAATGCGACACTCCGTCACCCGGACGCGCATCGCGCCCGCCACCGACGACGCCCACCCGCACGCCGCCCGCTGCCCCGTCGCCACCCTCCCCGCCGCCGCCAGCGCCGCCAGGTCCGCGGCGCCCTGCGCCCGATGTCGGGCCGCCACCGCGACCCCGACCCCGACGACGCCCAGCGTGATCGCCAACAGCGCCGCGATCACCGCCACCGCGATGACGGTTGCCGACCCGCGTTCATCCCGGAGGCTCGCGCGCCGACACCGCCTCGGCCGTGATCGGAACGCCGAGCCACAGCGGCGACCGCGCGCTGACCGTGGCCACGATGAAGTCCCCGTCGTCGCGGACCTCGACGACGGCGCCTCCCGGACCGACCCGCTGCGCCACGGCCACCGCGGCGGCCCGGTCGCCCCGCGCCGCCAACCGCGCGGCCTCGCGCGCCGCGTCGATACAGCGCACCTGCACCGCCATAGCCGACAGGCCCGCGAGGCACGCGACGAGCACCACCGCCAGCGAAGCGATCGCGAACGCCGCCTCGACGGTGGCGCCACCCGTGTCTGCACGTATGCCCCGAGTCAGCGGTTGCTGGTCAACGCCTTCGCGATGATGTTCGTCAGGGCGCCCACGATCGAGTCGCCCGTGACGACGGTGTAGAGGATCGCACCGAACGCCGCGGCGGCGATGGTCCCGATCGCGTACTCGACCGTGCTCATGCCGGACTCGTCGACCCACAGCAGGGCCAGCCGCGTCCGCAGGTTCCGAATCACCTTGCTCGTCATCCGATCTCCCCTCCATCTCCTCGGTCGCGGCACTTCCGCGATTCCCGGTCACACCACACCCGTGTTCACCACGTCGCCCGCCAGCCCCATCACCACCGGCAAGACCCCGAGGCACATGAACGCCGGGAGGTAGCACAGCCCCAGCGGCCCGGCGATCAACACCGACGCGCGTTCGCCGGTGGCTCGCGCCGCGTCGGCCGCGTCCTGCCTCGACTGATCGGCCAGCTCCGCGACACCCGTCGCCAGCGCGGCGCCCGACGCGGCCGATCGACGCGCCAGTCGGGTCAACGCGTCCACGTGGCGGTCCCGCGTCTCGGTGTCCGCCCATGCCGCACCGGCATCGGCGCCCAGCGCGAGGAGTTCGGCGGCACGGCTCAGGACGTTCGACAGCGGACGTGGTGCCGTCGGGCCCGTCGCGGCGGCAGCGGTACCCACGGCCATCCCCGACGACAGACAGGCGGCGAACACGTCGAGTGCCGCCGCCACGGCCAGCGGGTCCGGCGGCGCGGCATCGTCGTCGGCCGGCCGTTCTCGCCCGAGAACTCCCGCTCGCTCGAGAGCCCGCCACCGGTCGTCGGTGAGCATCAGCGCGAGCGCGAGAAGAACAGCAGCCCAGCTCATCTCGACGTCCCCGCGGTGATGCGATCCGACCAGAGCAGCCCGGCGCACGACAGCGTCGCACCCACCGCGAGCAGCCAGCCACCGAGCCCGTCCGACAGCAGGAACCGCACCGGGTCGGCGCCGACCAGCTGGCCCAGTCCGATCCCGAGGACGGGCAGCACGGCGAGCACACCGGCCGTCGCCCGCGCTCCGGCCATGCCCGCGGCGACGCGCGACTCGAACCGCGCACGTTCGACGAGATCGCGGTGTGCCGTGCGCATCAGCAGCGCGATTGCGAGCCCGTGGCGATGCGCCATCGCCCAGCACACGGCCAACCGATTCCAGTACATCGGCACGGTGGATGCGGCTGCCGCCGAACGCAGTCCGGCACTGACGTCCACACCCAGCCGCGCGCGGGCGGCGACGGCGCGCAGCGCGACGGCGACTTCTGCGGGCACCTCGGACGCCGCGGTCTCGAACGCCACCACGGGATGCGCGCCCGCGCGGAGTTCACCGGCCAGCACGTCGAGAGCCGCCTGCAACGCCGCCGCCTCCGCGGTTCGACGGTGGCGCGTTCGCGCCCGGTGCGCCCGCAGCGCCACGGTGCCGCCGACCACCGCCGCAGCCGCCACCACTCCCGCGGGGACCACGACGGCCGCACCCAGCGCGGCCAGCAGCGGGCCCGCCACCCGCCAGCGCCGGCTGTGCACGCGCCGCCGCCGCGCCGGAATCACCACCCGACGACGCACGGGCGCCACCAGCACCGCACACGCCAACGCCACCAGGGCCACCGTCATGCCGGCACCCGCTCGCCGATCAGCCGGCGCAACTCGGTCATCGCCGCGCCGGAGCCGCGGTCGACGTGCCACGCCGTCGTCGCGGCGACCACCCCGGATTCCCCACGGTGCAGCACCGCGACCTCGGTGAGCCTGCGCGCCCCCGACACGTCGCGACCGACGTGCAGCACCACTCGCACCGCCGCCGCCAACTGACTGTGCAGCGCCGCCCGGTCCAGGCCGCCGAGCGCGGCGAGCGCCTCGAGCCGGGCGGGCACTTCGGCCGGGCTGTTGGCGTGCACGGTGCCGGCGCCGCCGTCGTGGCCGGTGTTGAACGCGGCCAGTAGGTCGACGACCTCTCCCCCGCGCACCTCGCCCACGACGATGCGATCGGGGCGCATCCGCAGCGACTGGCGCACGAGGTCGCGCACCGTCACCTCGCCGACGCCCTCGACGTTCGCACTCCTGGCCACCAGCTTTACCAGGTGTGGGTGCCGCGGTGCGAGCTCGGCCGCATCTTCGATCGACACGATGCGCTCTTGTGCTGCAACGATTCCCAGCAGCGCCGATAGCAGTGTCGTCTTACCGGCTCCGGTTCCGCCGCACACCAGGAAGGCCAGGCGGGCCGTGATGATCCCGCGGACCGTCGCCTCGATCTCCGGCGCGACGGCCCCGCACGCCAGCAGCGCGGCGAAGTCCTGGCTGGCGGGTCGGAGCACACGCAGCGACAGGTACGCGCCCGCTCCGGCGATCGGCGGCAGCACGGCGTGGAATCGGACCGCGAAACCACCGCCGAAACCCGCAAGTTGTCCGTCCACCCACGGTTGCGCCTCGTCCAGGCGCCTGCCCGCCGACAGCGCCAGCCGTTGCGCGAGCCTGCGCACCTCGGCCTCGTCGGCGAATTCGATTGCCGTACGGCGTAATCCGGAACCATCGTCGACCCACACCGCGTCGGGGGCGGTGACGAGGACGTCGGTGGTACCCGCGGCGCGCAGCAGTGGCTCGAGGATGCCCGCACCGGACAGTTCCGTCTGCAGTGCCCGTAGGTTGTCGAGGACGTCGGTGTCGCCGAGCACGCCGCCGGACTCGGCCCGGATCGCATCGGCCACAACGCCTGCGCGCAACGGCATCTGCTCGGCGGCGAGCCGCTCTCGGACTCGTTCGAGCAGCGAGCCGCTCACGCCGCACCCGCCTCGGCCGGCACGCGGTTCAGCACCGCAAGCACCCTGCGCGCCGCTCCCGCCAGCGGTGACCGGCGTCGGAGTCGCAATCCCGAGTGTTCGAGCGTGGCCGCCAATCCCGGCTGCGGTCGCATCGAGGCGAGCAGCGGAAGTCCCACGGTGCGCGCCACGTCGGAGGCCGCCAGTCCACCCGGCGCCGGGCCGCGCACGACCAGTCCGATGTTCGCGTTGGCCTCTGCGACCCAGCCCGCGACACGCGCCGCCGACGCGCACGACCGGACGTCCGCGGGCGTCAACACGACGACGAGGTCCGCCGCCGAAAGCACCGTCTCGACAACGGGATCCGGTCGCCGCGGCAGGTCGCACACGACAGTCACGCCCCCCCGGCATCCGGCGCTGACCACCGCGTCCACGGCGGCGGCGTCGACAGCGCCGCCGCGGCGACCGACCGACAACACCGCCGCGCCGTACCGGCTGGGAAGTGCGGCGTGCAGCGCCTCCCACGCCACCCGCCCGCCCTGCAACGCGAGGTCGGGCCAGCGCAGACCCTGTTCACCCTCGGTACCCATGACGAGGTCGATGCCGCCGCCCCACGCATCCGCATCCACCAGCAGCGCACCCCCGGCGCACTGCGCCAGGGCGGTCGCGAACACCGTGGCACCCGCGCCGCCGCAGCCGCCGATGACCGCGATGACGGCGCCGCGACTCGCGCCGTCGCCTCGCGATTCCGCCGCATCCGACAGCAGCGCCACCACCGCGCCGTCCTCATCGGGTAGCAGCAGAATGCGTTGCACGCCAAGGGCGATCAGGGTCGGCCAGTCGTCGGCGTCGGGTGCGGTCCTGGTGACGACGAACAGCCGTGCGCGTCGAGCCAGGCCGAGCGCCGCGCACCGACGGGCACCGTCGACGTCGACGACCACCGCGGACGCCGCGGTCCACACCTTCGCGGAGGAGGGTTCGGCGACGTGCACGATCCGGACGCCCGCCGCGGCCGCCATGCGGTCGACATCGGCCCGGGTGGACTCGTCGACCACCACCGCCAGAACGCCGCTGCTGTTGCTCACGCCCCCACTCTGAAGCCGCCCGCCGACGCTGCGCCACGCCTCGTCGCGCGAATGTGGATGAACTCCGGACTGTGGATAACGCGCGTCCGCGAGGAAGGCGCAGAATCCGTTCCATCGCAGCGGGGTTGACCGGCCTCTCGACACCGCATCAGCAGTGGAGACGCAACTTGTCCAGAAAAGGGACGACCCCCGCCAGGGGGGGAGGAGGCGGAGGTCGTCGTGTATCAGCCCCGGGGGGTCGGGCTGATGCACACCCGGCATAAGCCGAGTGATGTCGACTATACACGCGAGTGTGGGAGGCGGCGCAAGCCCCGTTGCGAAGGAAACTATGCGGTGACCAGGAATGTTGCAGGGTGCGTCACGTGTCTGCACCTGCCACTTTTGGCGCGGCGGGCCTCTCACGACGGCTGACCCCCCGCCTATGCTGATGCCTGTGACGGCACCCGACTCGGCGCCGGACGGCGACTCGGTGTCCGGGAACCCGCCGGTACCGGAGCTTCCCATCCGCACCGCCGCGTTCTTCGACCTCGACAAAACGGTCATCGCGAAATCCAGCACATTGGCGTTCAGCAAACCGTTCTTCGATCAGGGGCTGATCAATCGCCAGGACGTCCTGAAGTCCGCCTACGCGCAGTTCCTCTTCCTGATGTCGGGCGCCGACCACGATCAGATGGACCGGATGCGCAGCTACATCACGAACATGTGCACCGGGTGGAACGCCGAGCAGGTCAAGTCGATCGTCAACGAGACGCTGCACGACATCGTCGATCCCCTGGTCTTCGCGGAGGCCGCGAGCCTGATCGCCGACCACAAGCTGTGCGGCCGTGACGTCGTCGTGGTTTCCGCGTCCGGCGAGGAGATCGTGGCTCCCATCGCGCGCGGCCTCGGCGCCACCCACGCGATGGCGACCCGCATGGTGGTCGAGGACGGCAAGTACACCGGCGACGTCGCCTTCTACTGCTACGGCGAAGGCAAGGTCGAGGCGATCCGCGAGCTCGCCGCGCGCGAGGGCTATGCGCTCGAGTACTGCTACGCGTACTCCGATTCGATCACGGATCTGCCCATGCTCGAATCCGTCGGGCATCCAACGGTGGTGAACCCCGATCGCGCTCTCCGCAAAGAGGCACTCGGGCGGGGCTGGCCGGTGCTGGAGTTCTCCCGCCCGGTGCCGATCCGCACCAGGATCCCCGCTCCGTCCGGCGCCGCGGTGGCGACGACGGTCGCGGTGGGCGTCAGCGCGCTGGCGGCCGGCGCACTGACGTACTCACTACTCCGGCGCTTCGCCTTCTAAGCGCTACTGAGGAGTAGCTGAGGACTGGCTCGATAACGATCGGAAGTCGGTGCCCATTGGTACTTGATGTGACCGCCGTCACGGAGTACAAAGGAATCACGGACGCCAGGCAAGGCCTAGTTCGAATCGGAAGAGAAGGTTCGCGCTCCCGAGTCAGGCGACCCAGCACGGTACCCGGCACCCACGCGGAGCACAAGCCGCGTTATGGCAAAAGTGTTGCGGGCCTGCGTAATTGCGAAGAGCGGACACTGCGTTAACCCTTTGGGTGGGGTTACAGGTGGAGCGCATCGTAAGGACGCCGAGGTCATCCCACGCAACCCACAGAGCACGCTTGGTAACCGCGGATACCGTGCTAGCGGGCGGCGAGCCGATTTATTCGGAGCGCCGCCCGCTTCACTTTGCTGGCGACCTGCCTCAGTCGCGCGCCGCTTCCGCAATCGCCAGCGCCTCGCGGGCACCCTCCTCGAGCGCTCGACAGCTGGTGACCAGCCACGCGGTCAACCCGTCGGGTGTGCCGGACGCGAAGCCCCTCGCGGCGGCGCGGTAGTCGCCGGACAACCGCATCCAGTGCACTTCGGGAACGCCGAGGCCGTGCGGATCCATGCCACTGGCGATCGTGATGAGCCGCGACACCGCGCGCGCGACCACACCGTCCGCCACGCCGAACGGTTCCAGCGTCAGCAGCTCGCCGTGCGCGACGGCCGCCAGCACCGGCGCAGGCACCGATGTTCCGCCTGTGACGAGAGCCGCGAGCATCTCAAGTCTGCGACCGACATCACCTTCCACACGCGGGCGGCCGAGCGCGTCTGGGTCGGCGAGATCGGCGGCGGCGAGAGCGTGCAGTCGAGCGATCGCCTGCAGCGGAGCGCGCTTCCAGACACCGACTAACGCGGTGCCGCCACCCTCGAGCGACTCCGACACCCGCAGCGCACCCGCGAGGACGGGGTCGGCCTCCCCCTCGGCGGACAGCGAGAGCGCGCCCCCGTCGAGCACGGACGAGGCGCGCGCGGCACGCACCGACGCCTCAGCCGCCGACGCCGGCCAGCCCCGCAGATTGACGCGATGGCGGTGCGCTCGGGCGATTGCGGCGCGGGCGGCCTCACTGGCGTCGGCCACACCGGGAAGCGCCGCCAGCGGGGCGAGCGGATCAGCGGTGGTCACGGCCGCTCACGGTATCCCAACGTCGATGCAACCCCACGGTGACTAGGCTCACAGGCATGTCCGATACGTCTGCCGTGACACAGTCCACGTTCCCGCCGTCGGCCGATTTCGCCGCCTCTGCTAACGCCACCGCCGACCTCTACGACGAAGCCGAGCGCGACCGACTCGCGTTCTGGGACAAGCAAGCCAAGCGGTTGTCGTGGGACGCGCCGTTCACCGAGGTGCTCGACTGGGCGGAAGCACCGTTCGCGAAGTGGTTCGTCGGCGGCACGCTCAACGTCGCCTACAACTGCGTCGATCGGCACGTCGAGGCGGGCAACGGCGACCGGGTCGCGATCCACTGGGAGGGCGAACCCGTCGGCGATCAACGGACCATCACCTACGCCGAGTTGAAGGACGAGGTCTGCAAGGCCGCCAATGCGCTGACCGACCTGGGCCTCGTCGCGGGCGATCGGGTCGCGATCTACATGCCGATGGTGCCCGAGGCGATCGTCGCGATGCTGGCGTGCGCTCGACTGGGCGTCATGCACTCGGTGGTCTTCGCCGGCTTCTCCGCCACCGCGCTCAAGGCGCGCATCAACGACGCCGAGGCCAAGCTCGTCATCACCGTCGACGGCCAGTACCGCCGGGGCAAGCCCGCGTCGCTGAAGGACGCGGTCGACGAGGCCGTCGACGGCGAGGACTCCATCGAGCACGTTCTGGTGGTGCGCCGCACCGGAATCGACATCCCCTGGACCGAGGGCCGCGATCTGTGGTGGGACGAGACCGTCGCCGGCGCCTCGACCGAACACTCCCCGGAGGCGTTCGACGCCGAGCACCCGCTGTTCCTGCTGTACACCTCGGGCACCACCGGCAAGCCCAAGGGCATCATGCACACCACCGGCGGCTACCTCACTCAGTCGAGCTACACCCATTTCAACGTCTTCGACGTCAAGCCCGAGACCGATGTGTACTGGTGCACCGCCGACATCGGCTGGGTCACCGGCCACACCTACATCGTCTACGGACCGCTCTCCAACGGCGTGACGCAGGTCGTGTACGAGGGCACCCCCGCCTCGCCGGACGAGCACCGGCACTTCCAGATCATCGAGAAGTACGGTGTCACAATCTATTACACCGCACCGACGCTGGTTCGCTCGTTCATGAAGTGGGGTCGCCAGATTCCCGCCGACCACGACCTGTCCACCCTGCGGCTGCTCGGCTCGGTCGGCGAGCCGATCAACCCCGAGGCGTGGCGCTGGTACCGCACCGTGTTCGGCGCCGACAGGACGCCGATCGTCGACACCTGGTGGCAGACCGAAACCGGCTCCATCATGATCTCCCCGCTACCGGGCGTCACCGAGACCAAGCCGGGGTCGGCCATGACGCCGCTGCCGGGAATCTCGGCCAAGATCGTCGACGACGACGGCAATCAACTCGAACCGGGCACCGAACACGGTGAGCAGCCCAGCGGCTACCTGGTGCTCGACAAACCGTGGCCGTCGATGCTGCGCGGGATCTGGGGCGACCCGGAGCGTTTCAAGGAGACCTACTGGACGCGGTTCGCCGAACAGGGGTGGTACTTCGCGGGTGACGGCGCCCGCTACGGCAAGGACGGCGAGATCTGGGTGCTCGGCCGCATCGACGACGTCATGAACATCTCGGGACACCGCATCTCCACCGCCGAGGTCGAATCCGCTCTCGTCGGCCACTACGGAGTCGCCGAGGCCGCCGTCGTCGGCGCCACCGACGACCACACCGGTCAGGCCATCTGCGCGTTCGTCATCCTCAAGTCGTCCGCCAAGGGCGGGGACGAGAACATCGTCGACGAACTGCGCGCCGAAGTGGCCAAGGAGATCTCCCCGATCGCCAAGCCACGCGAAATCCACGTCGTCCCAGAGCTTCCCAAGACCCGCAGCGGCAAGATCATGCGCCGCCTGTTGCGCGACGTCGCCGAGGGTCGCGAACTGGGCGACACCTCCACGCTGGTCGACCCCAGCGTGTTCGAGGCGATCCGCGCCAGCAAGTAGTCCGTTACCCTTCGCGCCGAACGTTGGTTACCGTCACGCTTTTCGGCGAGAAGCGTGACGGTAACCAACGTTCGGCGCGAAAAGCGCGAAAAATAGGGGGGTGGGGTCAGGCGACCGGAACGAAGCCCGAACCCGGCCGGTTCTTCGCGACGATGTCGGCGAGGACCGCGTTGAACGACATCGTGACCGCCGGGGTGTGCAGCGGCACGTACTGCGTCACGCACGTGGGCAATTCCTCGCTGAAGGCACCGTGAATCATGCCGACGAGGCGGTTGTCGACGGTGACGGGTGCCCCGGAGTCGCCGGGCTGGCCGCACACCTGGTTGACGATGGTGCCCGGCTCCTTGCCCGGCCCCCAGGTCACACCGCACGACGAACCCGTGGTGCGGCCCAACTTGCAGGCGATGTCGCCGAACTTCGGGTCGGGTGCCAACCCCGCGATGAGGAACCCGTCAACCGTGTCGACGGGTTGCACCTTCGCGGGGTCGAACTCGATGACGGCGTAATCCAACGCGTCGTTTCCCGCCACCATGGTGCCGACCGGACCGGCATCCGGAGCCGCCTCGGACGCCACGACGGCACCCGGTCCGCCGCAGTGCGCCGAGGTGAATCCGATCAGGCTGCCGCGATTGTCGGTGCCGATGGTGGTCAGCGTGCAGAACGCCTCGCCGTTGACGACGATGCCGGAGCCGCCGCCGAGCGGCACGAGCGGCTCGGCGTGCGCCACCGGGGAGTTGAGGGCCGGGGCCAGGGCGGCGAATACCGCCGCCACGGCGATTGGCCAGCGGTTGAACACCGAAACCTCCGCTTCTCGACCCCGACGGCACGTCAAACGCGCTCAGTCTAACGTCGGCCGGGATCGTAGTGCCCGTCGCGACATGGCAACATGACACCCAACTGATCCGACGCTGGGAGGACATCAGTCGTGAGCAATGGCGACCGCAAGAACGGCGTGCCGGCAACTGTGACGTCGATTCCGCTGGTTGACCCGCATGCGCCGAAACCGGATCCGTCGGTGGGCGACCTGGTCAAGGACGCGACCGCGCAGATGTCGACGCTGGTTCGCGCCGAGGTCGAACTGGCCAAGGCCGAGGTCACGCGCGACGTGAAGAAGGGGCTCACCGGCAGCGTCTTCTTCATCCTCGCGCTGGTGGTGCTGTTCTACTCGACGTTCTTCCTCTTCTTCTTCCTGGCCGAGCTGATCCACTTCTTCGGGCTCTACCTGTGGGCGGCGTACCTGATCGTCTTCGGGTTGATGGTGCTGACGACGGGTCTCTTCGCGTTCCTGGGCTATCTGAAGGTGCGCCGCATCCGCGGCCCGCAGAAGACCATCGCCTCGGTCAAGGAAGCACGCGAGGCGCTGGTCCCCGGTGGGGACAAGCCCGCCGCGATCAAGCCGTCGGAGCCGACCACAGACCCGTCGGGCTGGTAAGTGCCCCGGAGCCGCAGCGGCGGCGCCATGACGCCGAAGCCCGATCCCTCGGTCACGCGCATCGAGGGTCCGTGGCGCCATCTCGAGGTGCACGCCAACGGGATTCGCTTCCACGTCGTCGAGGCGGAACCGGGGGACGACGGCTCGCTCGCGCCGACCGAGCGGCCGCTGGTCATCATGCTGCACGGATTCGGCTCGTTCTGGTGGTCGTGGCGCCACCAGCTGCGGTCGCTCACCGGCGCGCGGGTGGTGGCCGTCGACCTGCGGGGCTACGGCGGCAGCGACAAGCCACCCCGCGGTTACGACGGCTGGACGCTGGCCGGTGACACCGCCGGCCTGGTGCGAGCGCTCGGACACCAGAACGCCACGCTGATCGGGCACGCGGACGGCGGCCTGGTCTGCTGGGCCACGTCGGTGCTGCATCCGCGGGCGGTCCGTGCCATCGGGCTGGTCAGCTCACCGCATCCGGCCGCCCTGCGCGCGTCGGTGCTGACGCGGCGCGATCAGAGCCGCGCCCTGCTGCCCTGGATTCTGCGCTATCAACTGCCGTGGTGGCCGGAGCACGTGCTGACCCGCGACGACGCCACCGAAATCGAGCACCTGGTGCGCAGCCGAGCGAGCGGCAAATGGCTTGCCTCCGAGGACTTCTCGGAGACCATCCAGCACATGCGACGGGCGATTCGCATCCCGTTCGCCGCGCACTCGGCGCTGGAGTACCAGCGGTGGGCCGCACGCAGCCAGGTACGCACCGAGGGGCGCCGGTTCATGCGGTCGATGAAGCGGCCACTCGCCGTACCCGTGCTGCACATGCGCGGGGACGCCGATCCGTACGTGCTGACCGACCCCGTCGACCGGACGCAGCGGATCTTCGCCCCGCACGGCAGGTACATCTCGATCGCCGGTGCCGGGCACTTCGCCCACGAGGAGGCGCCCGACGTGGTCAACGGACACGTGATGCGATTCCTGGCGCAGGTCTACGCCGGCTAGGAGATGCACTTCCCGGTCGGCACCGTGGCGGTGTCGCCGACCTTGGCCATCTGATCGGCCACTTCCTTCGCGGTGAGTACGAAACCGGTGTCCACGTCGTCGACCGCGGCACCGAAGACGACGCCGAGCACCCGGCCGTCGCGATCGATGAGCGGACCGCCCGAATTGCCTTGCCGAACAGTGCCTCTCACGGTGTACACCTCGCGGGTGACGGTCGTGGTGTGGTAGATGTCCGGCCCGTTGAGGTTGATGGTCTCGCGGATGCGCGCGGGCGTGGCAGTGAAGTCCCCGCCGCCCGGATACCCCATGACGACGGCGTCCGTGCCGGTCGCGGCCTCGCGGCTGTCGAAGCCGAGCGACGGCGCGGGCAGGCCGGGAACGTCGAGGATCGAGATGTCGGCCTCGGGATCGAACGACACCACGGTCGCGTCGTAGCTCTGCCCCTCCGACTCCACGGTGACGCTCTCCGAACCCGCCACCACGTGTGCGTTCGACATCACCCGGTTGGGCGCCACGACGAAACCGCTGCCCTCGAGCACCTTCTGGCAGCTCGGCGCGACACCGCGGATCTTCAGTACGCTCGGGTGCGTCCGCTCGACGACGGGGTCGGTCGCGAGCGCGGCGTCCGGTACGTCGACGTTGACGATCGGCGTGCGACCGAACGGCTGCAGCACGTCCGGCAGCCCCGATGTGCTGACCAGATCGTCGAGGCTGGCCCGCAACTTCCGCGTGACCGGCTCGGGGGCCACCTTGTCGACGGTCGTGAGGATCCGCGAACCGCGAACGGCCGCTGCGAGATTCGGTTGGTCCGAGGACGTCAGCGGGATCGCGAGCACCCACGCCGCCAGCAGGATGGTCACGACCTGCAGGGCCACCCCGACCAGGGAGTCGACGGTGCGCAACCCCGAGTTGCGAATGGCGGCGCGCGCCGCCCGGCCCAGCACCACGCCGGCGATCTCACCGACCACGACGAGACCGAGGATCAGGAACAGCGCCACGAACAGCTTGGTGCGCGGCCCATCGACGTGGCTGACGACGTGCGGTGCCAGCAGTACGCCGGCGACCGCGCCGAGGACCACACCGAACAGCGACAGCAGCGAGCCGAGCGCGCCGGAGCGAAAGCCGGAGATGGCAGCGACGAATGCGACGGCCAGAATCGCAATGTCAAGCCACTGGGAAGAAGTCATTGTTGGCTTTCACCGTAGCTGCTGACCTGCCTGACGAGCGCCATTGCCTCGTCCAGTTCACGCACGTTGCTCGTATTCCAGGGTTTGGCCCAGCCCGCGACATCGAGGAGCGCGGAGATCACCTGGCCGGTGAATCCCCACACCAGCATCTGGTTGAGCAGGAACGCGGGGCCGGCGAAGCGCGAACTGTTCTGCCGGCGGTGCACCATCAGCCGGTTCTCCGGGTTGACGAACGCCCGCACCGGCACCCGCGCGACGATGGCCGTCTCGCCGGGGTCGACGACGCCGACGGGCCCTGGTTCCGGCGAGTACGCCAGCACGGGCAGGACGTGGAAGCCCGACGGCGGGATGAACATCGGTTCGAGCGTCGCGAGCAGCGTCAGCCGATCCGCGTCGAGGCCGGTCTCCTCGTTGGCCTCGCGCAGCGCCGCCGCGACCGGTCCGTCGTCCTCGGGATCGATGGCACCACCGGGGAAGGCGGCTTGACCTGCGTGGTTGCGCAGATCCGCGGAACGAACCGTGACCAGGAGGTCGGCGTCGTCGGGCAGCTCACCGGACGACGACTCCGCCGGACCCGAGAACAAGACCAGCACCGCGGCGTCGCGCTTCCTGCCGGTGACCGTGGCCGCCGCGTTGGCGGCGGTGAAGGCCGCGAGCACATCGGCGGGAACTCGTCTGCGGTAGGCGCCGGGCACGTCACCGACGTTGTCGACGAGCCTCTTCAGCCAGCTGGGCGCGGCGTCGGGACGGAGCTGACGGCCAGTGTGGTCGACGCTCAACCCAGCTCCCATCTCCGCGGTGTTTCAGGTTAGCCCCGCGTTCACCGCCGCGGCTATCTCGTCGGCGGTGGCGAACGGCCGGGGCAGAACCTCGGCCACGCTACCGTCCGCGCGTAACAGCACCGTGGCAGGCATGACGTTCGGAACGCGCAACGCCGCGGCGACGAGCCTGCGGCCGTCCTGCAACGTCGGCAGGTGCACGCCCAGCTCCGCCAGCCGGAGCAGGCCCGCCGTCTCGTTCTCGTCCTGATGGACCGTGAGCACCTGCACGTCGTCACCCACCCGGCGCTGGTACTCCGCCATCGCGGGCAGTTCGTCGGCGCACGGTCCGCACCAGTAGGCCCACAGGTTCAGCACCGTGGGCCGCCCCGCGACGGCCCTGGCGACGTCGACCCGGCGGCCGTCGGCGGCGCACTCGACCGTGACACCGCGCAGCGGCGCCGGGCCGCTGGAGGACGGGCCGACGCCGGGAGCGGGACACGGTTCGAGGGCGGCTTCGGCGCGTGGACCGGCGAGCGCCTCCGGGGTGTCGGCGTCGCGGTGTTCGCGGGCCACGGCGGGCCCGCCCGCGACGGCGGCGTCGGGGGCCGATCCGGTGTCCAACTGGCGCCAGAGCGCCACCACGATCGCGGCGACGAGGATGAGGACGGCAATGGTCCATCGCGTCGACCTGCTCATGGCCGGCTCAGAGCCCGGCCAGCGCCAACAGGTGCTCGGTCTCCGGCCCCTTGACCAGCGGCGCCGCCACCAGCGGGTCGGTGGGTCCCGCACCGAACGACGGGCAGTCCTTGGCCAGCACGCACACCCCGCACGCCGGTTTCTTCGCGTGACACACCCGCCTGCCGTGGAAGATCACGCGGTGGCTCAGCAGAGTCCACTCCTTGCGCTCGATCAACTCCCCGACGGCGAACTCCACCTTCACCGGGTCCTCCTCGGCGGTCCACTTCCAGCGCCGGACCAGCCTCCCGAAGTGGGTGTCGACCGTGATGCCGGGGATGTCGAACGCGTTGCCGAGCACGACGTTGGCGGTCTTGCGGCCGATGCCCGGCAGCGTCACCAGTTCCTCGAGGGTGTCGGGAACCCGCCCGTCGAAGCGTTCGACGAGCGCCTGACCGAGACCGAGCAAAGACGTCGCCTTGTTGCGATAGAAGCCGGTCGGCTGGATCAGGGTCTCGAGTTCGGTGCGGTCGGCGGTGGCGTAGTCGACCGCCGTGCGGTACTTGGCGAACAACGCGGGGGTGGTCAGGTTCACCCGCTTGTCGGTGCACTGCGCGGACAGGATCGTCGCGACGGTGAGTTCGAGCGGATTGGTGAAGTCCAGTTCGCAGTACACATGCGGAAACGCGTGCGCGAGAGTGCGATTCATCCTGCGAGCCCGGCGCACCAGGCCGGTGCGGGTCTCGGCGTCGAACCGGGCCGCCCGCTTGCGTGAGGACGTGCCGGATGTCGTCGACGGCACGGGGGAAACTGCCACCGATTCAGCGTACTGACGAGGCCGACAACCCCACGTGCGGACCGGTGACAAACCGTGATCCCACTGAGACCTTGGCCGTGTTTACTTCGCCTTGTGTCTTGGTTGCTCGTCGCGTTCATTCCGGGGTTGCTCATGCTGGCAACCTTCGGACTGGACCGACTCGAAGCGAGCCTCCACGTCGATGCGGCGCCGTCCGACGACGTCGACGAGTTAATGGAACAGGCCAAGGTGGAACCGGTGCGGCGCCCGCAGGCGGTGCCCGATACCGGACCGCTCCGGGCGTTGCGACACCGGGAGATGAGCGGCGATCACTACGCCTTCGCCCAATCCGAGGCCTATTTGCCGACGCTCGACTACGCCCGCCACGCGCCGAATCCGCAGTTTCAGCCGACCCGACAGGCCGATCGTGTGTAGCGTTGGCTCGTTGCGCTGGGAGGCCGTGTCTCGACTTCGTCGACGTGGCTTGCCTCTAGACTGATTTCGCGATCAATCTGAGGTTGACCTGCGCACGTCTTAATCACTTGAGAGCTTAAGAGGGGCAACGTGGACGAGATCCTGGCCAGGGCCGGAATCTTCCAGGGCGTCGAGCCGACAGCGGTCTCCGCACTGACCAAACAACTTCAGCCCGTCGACTTTCCGCGCGGGCACACGGTGTTCGCGGAGGGCGAGCCCGGTGACCGGCTCTACATCATCATCAACGGCAAGGTGAAGATCGGCCGCCGGTCGCCGGACGGTCGCGAGAATCTGCTCACCATCATGGGTCCGTCGGACATGTTCGGCGAGCTGTCGATCTTCGATCCCGGACCGCGGACGTCGAGCGCCACCACCATCACCGAGGTGCGCGCCGTGTCCATGGATCGCGACGCCCTGCGGGCGTGGATCGCCGACCGCCCCGAGATCGCCGAGCAACTGCTGCGCGTGCTGGCCCGCCGCCTGCGCCGCACGAACAACAACCTCGCCGACCTGATCTTCACCGACGTCCCCGGCCGCGTCGCCAAGCAGCTGCTGCAGCTCGCGCAGCGCTTCGGCACTCAGGAGGGCGGCGCGCTGCGCGTGACGCACGACCTGACGCAGGAGGAGATCGCCCAGTTGGTCGGCGCGTCCCGCGAGACCGTGAACAAGGCGCTCGCCGATTTCGCCCACCGCGGGTGGATTCGCCTCGAGGGCAAGAGCGTTCTCATCAGCGACTCCGAGCGGTTGGCCCGCCGAGCGCGGTGAACCTGCCGACGTTTCGACGTCGGTTCCGTGTGGTCAAACGGTAGGCAATCCCCCTATATCGATTGCCGCCGAGCGGTTTTAGCGTCCCTGTAGCGAAGAAAACCGGGTGTGTCTCGAACGGCGACACCCGGCGCTGAAGGGGGCGCACGAACCGCTGGGGCTGGTCGCCGCCTTCCCGAACGCACGGGAACGAGGAAGCCATGTCACGTCACCACCGCCGCCGCAACCGCCTCGCGGGTCCGACCATGATGACCGCAGCGGTCGCAGCGGGAGTCCTGGTCGCAGGCAGTCCGCATCACGACCTCGACACGCCCGCACTCGCGGTTGCCGCTCCGCCGTCGGGCCAGGCGGTGCCGGGCAGGTCACCGGAACCGAACGAGTCGCACGTCGCGGCGTTACGGGTGCTCGGTCTGACGACCCCCATCGCAGCGCAGGCCGCGGTGCCCACGGCGAGCGCGGATCCCGTGGTCGGCGACCCGATCGCGCTCACCACCAACCAGTTGCGCTCCCTGTTAACCCAGTGGAATCCGGTCTCGGCGCCGCTCCACCGCCTCGTCGTCAACGACATCCGGCACCGGCACGCCTCCGATCCCGACACCGCGGCGGCGTCGACCCTCGCAGCGTCCCGGCTGGTCACGCCGACGCTGACACCCGCGTTGGCTCCGGTGCCCGGCACCAGCTATCCGGTCTCGGACTTCATCAGCAGCGTCATCCGGATCTTCATCAGCAATGGTGTCGACGCCGCAGCCGACTGCACCGGCGACGCCTGCAACGGCGGCAACGCCGGACTGCTGTTCGGCAGCGGCGGTGCGGGAGCCAATGGCGGCAGCGGCGGAAACGCCGGACTCTGGGGTGACGGCGGCCGCGGCGGCGACGGCACCGCGATCGGCCAGACCGGTGGCAACGGCGGCTACGCCGGGTTGTTCTTCGGCAACGGCGGCGCGGGCGGAAACGGTGGCATCACCGCCAACGGCGGTGACGGCGGTCACGCGGGCACGCTCTCGCTGCTCGGCAACGGCGGCGACGGCGGTCGCGGCGGCGACGGCATCCGCGGCACCGACGGAACAGTCGGCGAGAACGGCGTCCGGGGCGAGGACGGAACCGACGGCGCGGACGGTGTGGACGGAACCAACGGCCGTGCCGGAGACAACGGCACCAACGGTCCCGACGGTGAGGTGGGCTCGAGGGGCAACGACGGTCGCAACGGTGTGAACCCCGGCCCCAACGGCGATAAGGCCATGTCCGGTCCGCCCGGATTCCCCAGTGTGCCCGGCACTCCGATCCCCGCTCACTACGACGGTTTCGCCGGTAACGACGGCGATCCCGGCGAAGAGGGCGGCGACGGCGGCGACGGTTTCCCCGACCTCGACCTCGCCGGCAGCGGCGGCAGCGGCGGGAGCGGTGGCGACGGCGGAGCGGGTGCTCGGGGCGGCCGCGGCGGCGACGGCGGACGCGCGGTGGGTGCCGTCGCGAACGGCGGCAACGGCGGGCCCGGCGGTGACGGCGGGACCGGAGCGGCCGGCGGCAACGGCGGCAACGCCGGTCGGGCGGACGGCCTCGCCGACGCCACCGGTGGCACCGGCGGGCGGGGCGGCAACGGTGGTGCGGGCACACCGGGTGGACCCGGCGACCCCGGCGGCCCCGGCGGTCGGGGTGTCGACGGAACCAACGGTCAAGACGGCGGCCGAGGCGGCGCGGGTACCGACGGGAAGCGCGGCACCGACGGGCAGGCGGGCACCGCGGGAGTGGCGGGCACCCCGGGTACACCCGGCATTCCGGCAGGCGCCGGCGGCAAGGGAGGTTCCGCCGGCTGGCTCAGCCTGGGTGTCGGCGGAACCGGCGGCAGTGGCGGCGTGGGCGGCGACGGCGGCACCGGGGGAACGGGCGGCAACGGCGCCGACGGCGGAAACGCCGGCGACGGCGGCAACGCGGGAAGTGGCGGCGACGGCGGCAAGGGCGGCAACGCGGGCAACGGCGGCACCGGCGGTCAGGGTGGCACCGGCGGCAACGGCGGCAACGGCGACCGAGGCGGCGACGGCGGCAACGGGGGCACCGGCGGCGGTGCCTATCGAACCGCGCCCGGCGATGCGACGGGCGGCGGCGGTGGTGCCGGCGGCAAGGGCGGCCAGGGCGGCGCAGGAGGCGCAGGCGGTCCCGGTGGCGAGGGCGGGCCCGGTGGAGCCGCGGGGTCCGCCGGTCAGGGCGGCGCGGCGGGCGCGGCGGGCAACGTCGGTGCTGGTGGCACCGGCGGATCCGGCGGCGCTGGCGGAGACGGCGGTGCCGGTGGATCCGGCGGTGAGGGCGGAGCGTCCGGCGCGAGCGGTAACAGCGGATTGTTCGGTAGGCCCGCGGCCACCGGGTCGGCGGGTGCGAACGGCCGGACGGGCGCGACCGGAGCAACGGGTTCCGACGGCACCGCGGGTGCCAACGGCGTCAACGGTCAGGCGGGCACCGCGGGCAGCCGGGGCGCCGACGGCGCCGCGGGAACGGCGGGCAACACCGGAGCCACCGGCAACGCGGGCAGCACCGGACAGAAGGGGGCCGACGGAGCGAACGGTGCCAACGGCGCGAACGGCAGGGGCGAGTAGTGATTTCGGCGTGATCCCGTTCGCTCAGCGACGGTCTTCACGCCGAAATCGCTATGCGCGAAGGTAGTTCAGCTGGGCTTGCACGCTCCACTCGGCGTGCGGCCACAGCTTCTCGTCGACATCGGTGTAGACGTGCTCGACGATCTGGCGTGCCGTCGCGTCGTCGCCGAGCGTCCGCAGCGCCTCCCGCACCTGGTCGAGCCGCTGCTCGCGGTGTGCCAGGTACATCGCGGTGACGCCTTCGAGGTCGGGCAGATCGGGGCCGTGACCGGGCAGGACGGTCCGGCCGCCGAGACCGTGCAGCCGACGCAGCGAGTCCAGGTACTCGGCGAGGCTGCCGTCCTCGTTGTCGATGACGGTGGTGCCGCGGCCCAGCACGGTGTCGGCGGTCAGCACCGCATCGTCGAGCAGGAACGACAGTGAGTCGGCGGTGTGGCCGGGCGTGGCCATCACCGTGACCCGCACGCCGGCGGCCTCGATCACCTCGCCGTCGGTGAGCGGTCCGCCGAGTCCGCGCAGGAAACCGCTGCCGACGGCGCGGACCGTGGCGCCGGTCGCGGCGACGAGCTTGTCGATCGCGTCCGTGTGGTCGCCGTGTTTGTGGCTGATCAGCACCAGCGGAATCCGGCCGAGGGCCGCGATGCGCTCGATGTGCGCGTCGTCGTCCGGGCCGGGATCGACGATGACGTACTCGCGGCTGCCCGCACCCTGCAGCACCCAGGTGTTGGTGCCCTCCAGGGTCAGGTCGCCGGGGTTGTCGCACAGCAGCACCGACGCCGTGTCGGTGACGCGGCGCAGGTGCCCGTAGGCCGGGTGGTCGAGATCGCTCACGCGGCCTACGACACCTCGACGATGATTTCCACTTCCACCGGCGCGTCGCGCGGCAGTTCGGACACCCCGACGGCGGATCGCGCGTGCGCACCCGCCTCGCCGAAGATCTCACCGAACAGTTCCGAGGCCCCGTTGATCACGCCGGGCTGACCGCCGAAACCCGGTGCGGAGGCCACGAATCCGACGACCTTGACCACGCGAACGACGCTGTCGATGCCGACGAGCGCGTGCACCGCGGCGAGCGCGTTGAGTCCGCACACCCGAGCCAGCGCCTTGCCGTCCTCGGCGTTGACCTCGCCGCCGACTTTGCCGGTCTGCAGCAGTTCGCCTTCGACGATCGGCAGCTGACCCGCGGTGTAGACCAGGTTGCCGGTGCGGACGGCGGGTACGTAGGCCGCCAGCGGTGCGACGACGTCGGGCAACTCGATACCGAGTTCGGCGAGCCGCGCTGAGACGACTCCCGAGTCGCTGGGCCCCGGCCCGCCGGTAACGGTCACTTCGGCCGCTTCAGGTACGCGATGTGGTTCTCTCCCGTCGGTCCCGGCAGCACGGACACCAGCTCGTAGCCCTGATCACCCCACTGGTCGAGGATCTGCTTCGTGGCGTGCACCAACAGGGGCACCGTCACGTATTCCCACTTGACCGGTTCGCTCATGGTGCTGAGCCTAACCGTCCACTCACAGCGCTTGGTTAGCATGCTGTAGTGACTCCCCCTTCCTCAGCGGCTCAAGGTAGAACCGCCGTCGGCTGGCCGTCCCGCCTGAGCAAGGCACGGCTGCACTTCGTCACCGGCAAGGGGGGAACCGGCAAATCGACCATCGCGGCGGCGCTGGCCCTCGCGCTGGCGGCGGGCGGACGCAAGGTGCTGCTGGTAGAGGTCGAGGGACGCCAGGGCATCGCCCAGCTGTTCGACGTGCCGCCACTGCCCTATCAAGAGGTGAAGATCGCGACGGCGGACGGCGGTGGCCAGGTCAACGCCCTCGCCATCGACACCGAGGCCGCGTTCCTGGAGTACCTCGACATGTTCTACAACCTCGGCATCGCCGGCCGCGCGATGCGGCGCATCGGCGCCGTCGAGTTCGCCACCACCATCGCCCCCGGCCTGCGCGACGTGCTGCTGACCGGCAAGGTCCGCGAGATCGTCACGCGCGGCGAGAAGGGCAAGCAGCCGGTGTACGACGCGATCGTCGTCGACTCGCCGCCGACCGGCCGGATCGCGCGCTTCCTCGACGTCACGAAGGCCGTCTCCGATCTGGCGAAGGGCGGGCCGGTGCACGGCCAGGCCGAGAGCGTCGTGAAGGTGCTGCACTCCGAGCTGACCGCCATCCACCTGGTCACGCTGCTGGAGGCGCTACCCGTTCAGGAGACCGTCGAGGCCATCGACGAACTGCGCGAACTCGATCTTCCGATCGGCAGCGTGATCGTCAACCGCAACATCCCGGCGTACCTGAATCCCGCGGACCTCTCCAAGGCGGCCGACGGGGACATCGACGCCGGTGCGGTCAGGGCCGCGCTGTCGAAGTCCGGAATCGAATTGTCCGACAACGACTTCGCGGGCCTGCTGACCGAGACCATTCAGCACGCCACGCGGATCTCGGCGCGGGCGGAGAGCGCCGAGCAGCTCGACGAGCTCGACGTGCCCCGGCTGGAACTCCCCGCGATCCGCGACGGCGTGGACCTGGGCAGCCTCTACGAACTGGCAGAAGCGTTGAACGCGCAGGGAGTCCGGTAATGAGCAACGCACCCGTCGCCCTTGATATGGGCGCCATCCTAACCGATACCTCGAATCGAGTCGTAGTCTGTTGTGGCGCAGGCGGTGTCGGCAAGACCACCACCGCGGCGGCCATGGCGCTGCGGGCCGCCGAGTACGGCCGCACGGTCGTCGTGCTGACGATCGACCCGGCCAAGCGGCTGGCGCAGGCGCTCGGCATCGAGAGCCTCGGCAACACCCCGCAGCGGGTTCCGCTCGCCCCGGAGGCCAAGGGTGAGTTGCACGCCATGATGCTCGACATGCGCCGGACGTTCGACGAGATGGTGTTGCAGTACTCCACGGATACCCAACGCGCCGAGGCGATTCTGGAGAACCAGTTCTATCAGACCGTCGCGACGTCGCTGGCGGGCACGCAGGAGTACATGGCGATGGAGAAGCTCGGCCAGCTGCTGGGCGAGGACAAGTGGGACCTCATCGTCGTCGACACCCCGCCGTCGCGGAACGCCCTCGACTTCCTGGACGCACCCAAGCGCCTGGGCAGCTTCATGGACAGCAGGCTGTGGCGCCTGCTGCTGGCCCCCGGCCGGGGTATCGGAAAGCTCGTCACCGGGGCAGTCGGCTTGGCGATGAAGGCGCTGTCCACCGTGCTCGGTTCCCAGATGCTCGCCGACGCAGCAGGTTTCGTCCAGGCGCTGGACGCCACGTTCGACGGTTTCCGCCAGAAGGCCGACAAGACCTACGAGCTACTGAAGCGGCGCGGCACCCAGTTCGTCGTCGTCTCAGCCGCTGAACCCGACGCGTTGCGCGAAGCGACGTTCTTCGTGGACCGGCTGTCGCAGGAACGCATGCCGCTCGCCGGCCTCATCCTCAACCGCACGAATCCGACGCTGTGCGACCTCAAGGCGGACAAGGCGAACGAGGCCGCCGACGCCCTCGACGAGGGCGATGCGCTGACCGCCGCGGTGCTGCGAATCCACGCCGACCGGGCGTTGACGGCGAAGCGCGAGGTGCGGCTGCTGTCGCGGTTCACGGGCGCGAACCCGCACGTCGCCATCGTGGGCGTGCCATCGCTGCCGTTCGACGTCTCCGATCTCGAGGCGCTGCGCGCCATCGCCGATCAGGTCACGGGCGAGGCGGCCGAGACCGCCTGATAGTGGGAGGTGCGGTCAGACCGCGCTGCGGTGTTTGCGCTGGGCGGCGAAGAAATCGGCCCAGGAGACGACCTCGGGGTGCTGCTTGAGCAGGGCTCGGCGCTGACGTTCGGTCATCCCGCCCCACACGCCGAACTCAACGCGATTGTCGAGCGCATCGGCTCCACATTCGGAGATCACCGGGCAGTGCCTGCAGATCACGGCGGCTTTGCGCTGGGCGGCACCGCGAACGAACAGCTCGTCGGGGTCGGCCTGCCGGCACCGCGCCTGGGAGACCCACGCGATGCGGGCTTCGGCTTCGGCGCCACTGACGCCCGGTTGAACAGTACTGACTGGGGAGCTCGTGATGGTTCTGCGCGCCGCGGGCCGTGTTCCTGACACCAGCGTTCCCTTCGTCCCAGCCGCCCCCTCGGCGGCTTTTCCCAGGGTGTAGAACGCTGCTGCGATCTACGCCACATTGCGGTCAGTAGTGTTACCTAGATCGCACTGTGTGACAAACCTAGGTGGTCAGGGGGGTTTTGCGCAACAGTCAAATCTCGCTTTTTTGGGACGACCGTGCCGTCACCCATCTTCCCTCGTGTTCGACGGGTCCGCAGCCCCCAGTGATCGTCGTGGCCTGCACCTATCCGGACGGCACGAGGTGATCGGCGCCGGGCGTGGCTACTCTGTACGACATGTCTGAGGCTCCATCATCGCGGCCGCCGACCGCGGTGACGGTGATCAAGCTCGCGTGGTGCGTCCTGTTGGCGAGCGTCATCGCCGCCGCACTGATGTTCCCCATGGTCGGAGGCTTCGGCCTGATGTCCAACCGGGCGTCCGATGTCGTAGCCAACGGTTCGGCCCAATTGGTCGAGGGCGAGGTGCCCGCCGTCTCGACGATGGTCGACATCAACGGCAATCCGATCGCCTGGCTGTACACGCAGCGTCGCTTCGAGGTGCCGTCGGAGCAGATCGCCAACTCGATGAAACTGGCAATCGTCTCGATCGAGGACAAGCGGTTCGCCGAACACAACGGCGTCGACTGGCAGGGCACGCTGACGGGTCTGTCCGGATATCTGTCGGGGGCCGCCGACACCCGCGGCGGATCGACCATCGAGCAGCAGTACATCAAGAACTACCAACTCCTGGTGATCGCGCAGACCGACGCCGAGAAGCGCGCGGCCATCGAAACCACCCCGGCGCGCAAGCTGCGCGAGATCCGGATGGCGCTCACGCTGGACCGGACGTTCACCAAGCCGGACATCCTGACGCGCTATCTGAACCTGGTGTCCTTCGGTAACGGCGCCTTCGGTGTTCAGGACGCCGCCCAGACCTACTTCGGGATCAACGCCTCGGAGCTGAACTGGGAGCAGGCCGCACTGCTGGCGGGCATGGTCCAGTCGACCAGCACACTGAACCCGTACACCAACCCCGAGGGCGCGCTGGCGCGTCGAAACGTGGTGCTGGACACCATGATCGAGAACGTCCCGCAGGAGGCGGAGGCGCTGCGCGCGGCCAAGGAGGCGCCGTTGGGCGTCCTGCCGCAGCCTCAGGAGCTGCCGCGCGGGTGCATCGCGGCCGGCGACCGGGCGTTCTTCTGCGACTACGTGCTGGAGTACCTGGCGCGTGCCGGCCTGTCCAAGGAGCAGGTGTCCAAGGGCGGCTACCTGATCAAGACGACGCTCGACCCCAACGTGCAGGGCGCGGTGAAGTCGGCGGTTGACAGCGTCGCGCCGCCGGACCTGGACGGCGTCGCCAGCGTCATGAGCGTCATCCGGCCCGGTAAGGAATCGCACCCGGTCGTCGCGATGGCGAGTAACCGCACTTACGGGCTGGACCTCAACGCGGGCCAGACCATGCAGCCGCAGCCCTTCTCACTCGTCGGCGACGGCGCCGGGTCGGTGTTCAAGGTGTTCACCACCGCGGCCGCACTCGACATGGGCATGGGCATCAACGCCCAGCTCGACGCCCCGGCCCGGTTCGAGGCGAAGGGGCTCGGCTCGGGCGGGGCCAGGGGCTGTCCACCGAGCACGTGGTGCGTCACGGGCGGCGCGAGGGGCGCGATCAGCGTCACCGACGCACTGGCCACCTCCCCGAACACCGCCTTCGCGAAGCTGATCTCGCAGGTCGGTGTGCAGCGCACCGTCGACATGGCCGTCAAGCTCGGCCTGCGCTCCTACGCGCTGCCCGGCACGGCGCGCGACTACGACCCGGAGAGCAATGAGAGCCTCGCCGACTTCGTGAAGCGGCAGAACCTCGGCTCGTTCACGCTCGGCCCCATCGAGGTCAACGCACTCGAGCTGTCCAACGTCGCCGCGACGCTGGCGTCCGGCGGCGTCTGGTGCCCGCCGAACCCCATCGACAAGGTCTTCAATCGCGAAGGTGAAGAGGTGGCGGTGACCACCGAGACCTGCGAGCAGGTGGTGCCCGAGGGGTTGGCCAACACGTTGGCGAACGCCATGAGCAAGGACGACACCGGAGCGGGCACAGCCGCCGGCTCCGCCGGTTCGGTGGGCTGGAACCTGCCGATGTCGGGCAAGACCGGCACCACCGAGGCGCACCGGTCGTCGGGCTTCCTTGGATTCACCAGCGCGTTCGCGGCCGCCAACTACATCTACGACGACTCCACGACGCCCGGCGAGCTGTGCTCGTTCCCGCTGCGCCAGTGCGGGTACGGCGACCTGTTCGGCGGTAACGAACCCGCGCGCACCTGGTTCACCGCGATGAAGGGGATCACGCCCGACAACGTCGTCCTGCCGCCGACCGACCCGCGGTACGTCGACGGCTCCCCCGGTTCGCGGGTTCCCAGCGTGTCCGGCATGAGCGAGGGCACCGCGCGCCAGCGGCTGCGCGACGCCGGCTTCCAGGTGGCTAACGAGTCGACCCCGGTGAACAGCACTGCGCCGTTGGGAGCGGTCGTCGGTACGTCGCCGGCCGGGCAGACCGTGCCGGGCTCGATCATCACGATCCAGGTCAGTAACGGCATTGCGCCGCCGCCTCCGCCCCCGCCACCGGGGACCCCGCTGGACCCCAACGGCCTGCCGGTCGTCGGTTCGACCGTGGTCCAGATTCCCGGCCTGCCACCCATCACCGTGCCGGTGCTGGGCCCTCCGCCACCGCCGCCTCCGCCTCCGCCGTAGCCGCAACGGCGGCAGATGTGTGGGATTCATAACGGCGGGCTGTGAGCTCTCGGTCGGCGCGATGATCACGCAGTAGGCTGCGAAGATGCCCGTCCCGTCCGGTCTGTCCCCCGTCGCTTCGCTCGCCCCCGCGGCCACGAAGAACGTCGTGACGAACACAGCTCTGGTGGCGGCCGGTTCGCTGGTCGCCGGAGTCGCCTACGCCACGATGATCGAGCGCAACGCGTTCGTGGTGCGGGAAGTCACGATGCCGGTACTCACTCCCGGTTCGGCGCCCCTGCGGGTGCTGCATCTCAGTGACTTCCACATGCGGCCGCAACAGCGTCACAAGCAGGCCTGGCTGCGTGACCTGTCGCGATGGGATCCGGACCTGGTGGTGAACACCGGTGACAACCTCTCGCATCCGAAGGCGGTGCCGTCGGTCGTGCAGGCGATGGGCGACCTGCTTTCGGTGCCGGGCCTGTTCGTCTTCGGTAGCAACGACTACTTCGGTCCGAAGCCCAAGAACCCGACCAGTTACCTCTTCAACCCGTCGAAGCGCCTCACCGGCGAGCCGCTGCCGTGGCAGGATCTGCGCGCGGCGTTCACCGAGCGCGGCTGGCTGGACATGACGCACACGAAGCGCGAGATCGAGGTGAAGGGCCAGCTCGTCTCGGTGGCCGGCGTGGACGACCCGCACCTGACGCGTGACCGGTACGACACCATCGCCGGCCCCGCCAACCGGGCCGCCAACCTGACGCTGGGCCTGACGCACGCCCCGTACGTCCGGGTGCTCGACCGATTCGCAGCGGACGGCTACCAGTTGGTGATGGCCGGCCACACTCACGGCGGGCAACTGCGGCTGCCGGGATACGGCGCCCTGGTCACGAACTGCGACCTCGACCCGTCCCGCGCCAGGGGCGCATCGCGGTGGGGCTCCGAAATGCAGTTGCACGTGTCCGCGGGGATCGGAACGTCCCCGTACGCGCCGTACCGCTTCTGCTGCAGGCCGGAGGCCACGCTGCTGACGCTCGTCGCCGCGCCGACGGGCGGCGGTCACGTCGGCTCCAGGGCCGACGTCTCGCACCCGGCCGTATCGGCCCGGTGAGCGACCCGGCCTGTACCGCGACGCGCAGTCAACCACGTCGGTGGGTGGACAACGCCGTCCACCTGATCGAGGCCGACGCCCGGCGCAGCGCCGACACCCACCTGCTGCGGTACCCGCTGCCGTCGCTGTGGTCCGACGGCGTCGACGTCCAGCTGTATCTCAAGGACGAGTCCACCCACATCACCGGCAGCCTCAAGCACCGGCTTGCGCGCTCGCTGTTCCTGTACGCCCTGTGCAACGGCTGGATCAACGAGCACATGACGGTCATCGAGGCGTCGTCCGGTTCCACCGCCGTCTCCGAGGCGTACTTCGCGGCGCTGCTGGGGCTGCCCTTCATCGCGGTGATGCCGGCGTCGACTAGCTCAAGCAAGATCGCTCTCATCGAATCTCAAGGCGGCCGTTGCCATTTCGTCGCCGAGTCGTCGCAGATGTACGCCGAGGCGGAACGGCTGGCGATGGAAACCGGCGGGCACTACCTGGATCAGTTCACGAACGCCGAGCGTGCGACCGACTGGCGGGGCAACAACAACATCGCGGAGTCGATCTTCCAGCAGATGGGCCAGGAACCGCACCCGATCCCCGACTGGGTGGTGGTTGGTGCCGGTACCGGCGGGACCAGCGCGACGATCGGCCGCTACATCCGCTACCGGCGGCACCCCACGCGGTTGTGCGTCGTCGACCCGGAGAACTCGGCGTTCTTCCCGGCCTACGCGCAGGGCCGGGGCGATGTCACAACGGGTATGTCCTCGCGCATCGAGGGGATCGGCAGGCCGCGCGTCGAGCCGTCGTTCCTGCCCGACGTGGTGGACCGGATGGTGACGGTTCCCGACGCCGCCTCGATCGCTGCGGCGCACCACGTGAGCGGGGTATTGGGACGACGAGTCGGTCCGTCGACGGGGACGAACGTGTGGGGTGCGTTCGGACTACTGGCTGAGATGGTCGCGCAGGGCCGCAGCGGTTCGGTCGTGACGTTGATCGCCGACAGCGGCGACCGGTACGCCGATACCTACTTCGACGACGAGTGGCTGACCAGCCACTCACTGGACACGGCCGAGTACTCGTCGCTGCTGATCGAATTCGAGCGCTCGGGCGCCTGGAGCTGATCCCACATCTCCGCGTCGCTCTGCTCGCCGCGGCGTCGGAAACCCGCGTAATCGGACGTCAAGAACAACCACAGCGCCGCGAGGGCGAAGAATCCGCCGTAGATTGCGGCTCCCAATCCGGTCATGTCATCCCCTCCTAGGTGGGTAGGTCTTCGTTAGTCTCTCCAACACCACTGACATCGGAATTCATCCCCGCGCCAGCGTGTCGTGAACAAGGTTTACCCGTCCGGGCGGCGAGTTATCCGTGAGCACGCCCACGAGTCGGCTTCGGACCGAAATGCGTTTCATATATCCCGTCGCGGCGCTCGCCCGGTTTGGCTTCCGACTGACCCTGTGCGATACGCTGTCGTGGCTCTCACGGGGTGTGGCGCAGCTTGGTAGCGTGCTTCGTTCGGGACGAAGAGGTCGCAGGTTCAAATCCTGTCACCCCGACTCGTAAGAGCAGGTGGAAGAGGCCACGCCGAGCAGGGCGTGGCCTCTTTCGCGTGTGGGGACTACGTGACGAGCCTCGTATCGAGGTCCAGTTCGGTCTCCTCGGCCACCTTCGTGTAGGCGACTAACGAGCCGAACTCGAGGAGACCCAGAACCACCAGCGGCCAGAGCACGCCGGCGGCGACGCTGAGCCCGAACCGCACCGATGCCGGTCGCTGCACGTCGCTGAACCGCTTGCTTAAGAAGAACACCAGCGCGGTGGTCACCAGTGCCGAGGCACCGTAAATCACTCCGAACAACTCCATGGGCAGATCCCCCGATCGCTATGTCGTTCGAGCAGGGGTTCCCCGCAGCGAAGCGGGGCAAACGCGTCGCTAGAGCCGATCCTTCGCGGCGGCCGAGAGCCTCGAGGTGTCCGCCTGGCCGCCTGCGATCGCCACCGCGGCCTTGATGACGAGTCCCATGTGCTTCTGATGCGGCCGCTCGCCGATCTCCTCCGCCACCTGGGCGATGGCGGTGTCGACCACGTTGGCCACCTCGTCGTCGTTGAGCTGAGTCGGCAGGTACTCGTCGATCACGCTGGCTTCGGCCCGCTCGTTGGCCGCCAGTTCGCCCCGGCCGTTGGTCACGTAGATCTCGGCGGCCTCGCCGCGCTTGCGGGACTCCCGCGCGAGCACCTTGAGCACCTCGGCGTCGGAGAGTTCGCGGGCCTGCTTGCCGGAAACCTCTTCGGTCTGAACGGCGGCCAGCAGCATGCGGATCGTCGCCGTACGCAACTTGTCCTGCGCCTTCATCGCCGTTTTCAGGTCGGTGCGCAGCCGCTCCTTGAGATCCGCCATGAGTCGACGCTACCGCCGATCACGTTGTCAATCCCGGAATTCATGACCAGGATGGTGAGCATGACCTACGGCGCCGACGGACATCCCCCGCCGCAGGCGCAGTACCCGGCCTACCCGCCGCAGGGTTACCCGCCACCCGGATATCCGCAGCCGGGTTACTACCCACCGCCGGGCTACTACCCACAGCCGGGCTACGGCTACTACCCGCCGCCGGCGCCCCAGGCGCTGAAACCCGGCATCGTGTCCCTGCGTCCGCTGACGATGTCGGACATCTTCAACGGCGCGGTCTCCTACGTTCGGCTGAACCCGAAAGCCGCACTCGGTCTGACCGCGATCGTGGTGATCATCGCGCAGGCGATCGCGTTGCTCATCCAGATCGGGCCCATCACGTCGCTCGGCTCACTGGACCCCGAGACCGTGAACGCCACCGGCGGCCTTGGAGTTTCGGATCCGGCGTTCATCGGCCTCATGCTGTCGAGCATGGCGGGCGCTGCCACCACGACCATCGCCGCGATCGTGCTCAGCGGCCTGCTCACCGTCGTCGTGGGCCGCTCGGTGTTCGGCGCGAAGATCACCGCAGGCGAAGCGTGGCACCGGGCGCGGGGTCGCCTGCTGCCGCTGCTCGGGTTCACCGCGCTCGAGGTACTCGCCGTCACGGTGCTCGTCGGAATCGCCGCCGGACTGACCGCCCTGATGTACTACGTGGCGGGGATCGGCGCCGCGGTCGCCGTCGGTCTGCTGCTCCTGCTCGGTGTCGCGGCGCTGACGATCTGGGGCGTGACGCTGTTGATCTTCGCGCCGGTCGCCATCGTGCTGGAGCGGGCCGGCCTCGTCGACGCCGTGACCCGGTCACTTGCCCTGGTACGCAAGGACTTCTGGCGGGTCCTCGGCATCTGGCTGCTCGGCACGCTGGTGGCCTCGGTCATCGCGGGCACGGTCTCGGTGCCCTTCAGCCTGGTCGGCCAGCTGATGTTGATGGCGGGCGCATCCACCACCGGAACCGTGGTGGCCTCGGTGCTGATATCCATCGGCGGAGCGATCGGCCAGATCATCACGGCGCCCTTCACGGCGGGCGTCGTCGTGCTGCTGTACACCGACCGCAGGATCCGCGCCGAGGCGTTCGACCTCGTCCTGCAATCCGGCGCGACCAACCGGACCGCCGACTCCGGTGAGGCCATCGACCAGCTCTGGCTGACGCCACCGCAACCGTGATTCCGGTCGACATCGATCGCGACGCCGCACACGACGCCGCGCAGAACGAACTCGGGAAACCCATCTACCCATCGGAGAGCCTGTGGGACCGGATCACCGGCTGGTTCTCCGAACTGCTGTACCGCATCATGGTCGAGGGCTCGCAGGTGCCGGGCGGCTGGTTCACCATCACCGTCCTGATCGTCCTCCTCACGATCGCCGTCGTCGTCGCGGTACGCGTCGCGATGCGCACCATGCGGACGAACCGCCGCGCCGACGTGGCCCTGTTCGGGACCTCGGAGATGAGCGCCGCGCAGCACCGTGGCGCCGCCGAACAGGCCGCCGCACAGGGCGATTGGGCCTCGGCCATCCGACACCGCCTGCGCGCGGTCGCGCGTCACCTCGAGGAGACCGCGGTGCTTCACCCGGTGCCGGGCCGCACGGCCACCGAGCTCGCGCGCGACGCCGGAGCCGTCGTGCCGGGGCTGGCCGGCGAATTGCGCCGTGCCGCGGAGACCTTCAACGACGTCACCTACGGTGAGCAACCCGGCTCCGCAGTGGAGTACCGCGCGGTCGCCGACCTCGACGACCACCTGCGCGCCCGCGCCCGCTCCGAGCACGCCGACGCGCCGCCCGCGGGGGTGCCCGGCGGGTGGGCGGAGATCCGATGACGACAACGGCGATCGGTCCCACGCTGCAGAAGCGGTGGGGCGGCATGAAGTGGGTGCTGCTGACGCTCGTCGCGATCACCGTCGTCTCCGTCGCGACCGCCCTGCTCACGACCCCGAACCCCGGCGGCCGCATGGAAGCCGACTCGACGTCCCCCGACGGGGCCAACGCGATCGTCACACTGCTGCGCGATCAGGGGGTCGACGTCGTCGAAGCCGGCAGCCTCGCCGATGTCGAGAACGCGCTGACGCCCGGCTCGCTGCTCCTGGTGGCGCAGACGTTCTACCTGGTCGACGACGACGCGCTGCGGACGCTCGCCGGGCTGCCCGGCGATCGGCTGCTCGTCGAGCCGGTGTCGCGGACCAGGGAGGCGCTCGCGCCCGGTATCCGGACGGCCGACACGACGTCGTTCGGAGGCGCCCCCGACTGCGACCTGCGTGAGGCGGAGCGCGCGGGCGACGTCGAGTTCGGCGTCAGCGACACCTACGAGGCCGACGATCTCGCACTCACGTCGTGCTACGACGGCGCGCTGATCCGGTATCGCGCGGACGGCCGGACGGTCACCGTGGTCGGGAGTGCCGATTTCATGACCAACGCCGGCCTGCTCACCGACGGCAACGCCGCGCTGGCGATGAATCTCGCCGGGACACGGGAACGCCTCGTCTGGTACGCCCCGCAGCGCGTCGAGGGCGAGTCGGACACCAGCACGTCGATCATGGATCTGGTCCCCGAACGCATCTTCTGGGTGATCCTGCAGCTGTGCCTCGTCGTCCTGCTGGTCGCGTGGTGGCGGGGCCGCCGCGTCGGCCCGCTGGTCGCCGAGGACCTGCCCGTGGTGGTGCGCGCGTCGGAGACCGTCGAGGGCCGCGGCAGGCTGTACCGCTCGCGGCGAGCCCGCGACCGCGCCGCCGACGCGCTGCGCACCGCCGCACTGCAACGGACGCTGCCCCGGCTCGGGCTCGGCGGCCAGTCGCCTCCCGCCGCCATCGCACAGGCCGTCGCGCACCGCACGGGCGGTGATCCCGCAGCCGTCGGGTTCTGGCTGTTCGGCCCGCCGCCCACCACCGACGACGAGCTCGTCGAGCTGTCGCATCAGTTGGACCACATCGAAAGGCAGGTCGCCCAGTCATGAACCAGCCCAACCCGGCTCCGGCGGTCGACCAGGACGCGGCGCGCACCGCGCTGCTGGACCTCCGTCGTGAGATCGCCAAGGCGGTGGTCGGCCAGGACGCGGTCGTCAGCGGTCTGGTGATCGCGCTGCTCTGCCGCGGCCACGTACTGCTGGAAGGTGTTCCCGGCGTGGCGAAGACGCTGCTCGTCCGCACGCTCGCCGCGGCACTGCAGCTGGATTTCAAACGGGTGCAGTTCACGCCGGACCTGATGCCGGGCGACGTCACCGGATCGCTGGTGTACGACGCGCGCACCGCCGAGTTCGAGTTCCGTTCCGGTCCGGTGTTCACCAATCTGATGCTGGCCGACGAGATCAACCGCACCCCGCCCAAGACGCAGGCGGCGCTGCTGGAGGCGATGGAGGAGCGCCAGGTCAGCGTCGACGGCGAGCCGCGCCCGCTGCCCGACCCGTTCATCGTGGCGGCCACCCAGAATCCCATCGAGTACGAGGGCACCTATCAGCTTCCCGAGGCGCAACTCGACCGCTTCCTGCTCAAGCTCAACGTGCCACTGCCGCCGCGGGATCAGGAGATCGCGATCCTGTCGCGGCACGCGCACGGCTTCGATCCGCGCGACCTGTCCGCGATCCGGCCGGTGGCGGGCGCCGCCGAGTTGGCCGCCGGGCGCGCGGCGGTACAGCAGGTGCTGATCGCCGACGAGGTGCTCGGCTACATCGTCGACATCGTCGGCGCGACAAGGCATTCCCCCGCGCTGCAGCTCGGGGTGTCACCGCGAGGGGCGACGGCGCTGCTCAGCACGGCCCGGTCCTGGGCGTGGCTGTCGGGACGCAACTACGTCACGCCCGACGACGTCAAGGCGATGGCCCGGCCGACACTGCGGCACCGCGTCGCGCTGCGGCCGGAGGCCGAACTCGAGGGCGCCAATCCCGACGGCGTCCTGGACGGCATCCTGGCCGCAGTACCGGTGCCGCGCTAGTGGTCCTCACCGGCCGCGCGGGGCTGGTGGCACTGCTGTGTGTTCTGCCGATCGCATTAGCACCCTGGCCCGCAACGGCTTTCGTAGTGCTGCTCGCCCTGCTCGGCGCAGCGGTGACGGCTGACGTGGCCTTGGCGGCCAGTCCGCGGGCACTGACCTTCACCCGTGACGGCGAGACCGCGGCGCGCCTCGGCGAGGACGTCGACGTGCGACTGCTGGTCGAGCACGCGGGACGGCGGCGGTTGCGCGGGCAGGTGCGCGACGCCTGGCCGCCGTCCACGCGAGCAACTCCGCGCAGTCATCCGGTGAACCTCGCTGCCGGACAACGGGTTCAGCTCGTCACCCGGCTGCGTCCGGTGCGCCGGGGGGATCAGCGGTCGGCTCTGGTGACGGCGCGGTCGATCGGACCGTTGGGCCTCGCCGGCCGCCAGGCGTCGCATCGGGTGCCGTGGCAGGTCCGCATCCTGCCGCCGTTCCTGTCCCGCAAGCACCTGCCGTCGCGGCTGGCGAAGTTGCGCGAACTCGACGGCGCGGTGCCCGTTCTGATCCGCGGACAGGGCACCGAGTTCGACTCGCTGCGAGAGTACGTGGTGGGCGACGACGTGCGCTCGATCGACTGGCGCGCCACCGCGAAACGGGCCGACGTCGTCGTCCGCACCTGGCGGCCCGAGCGGGACCGGCGCATCGTGATCGTGCTGGACACCGGGCGCACCTCCGCCGGTCGCGTCGGCGTCGACCCGACCGCGGGCGACCCCAGCGGCTGGCCGCGCCTGGACTGGTCGATGGACGCGGCACTCCTGCTGGCGGCGTTGGCATCTCGCGCAGGAGACCACGTCGACTTCGTGGCGCACGACAGGGTGCCGCGCGCGGGTGTGTACAACGCCTCCCGCACCGAACTGCTGGCACACCTCGTCGAGGCGATGGCGCCTCTGCAGCCCGCGCTCGTCGAGTCGAACGCCCCCGCGATGGTGGCCACCGTGCAGCGCCGCATCCGGCGCCGCGCGCTGGTGGTGCTGATGACCGAACTGAACTCGTCGGCGCTCGACGAGGGGCTGATGGGCGTGCTGCCTCAGCTGTCGTCGAAACACCACGTGCTGATCGCCGCCGTGTCGGATCCGCGGGTCGACCGGCTGGCCGCCGGGCGGGCCGACGCCGCGCAGGTCTACGACGCCGCGTCCGCCGAGCGGGCCCGCAACGACCGCGGGCACATCGCGACGCGGTTGCGGCGCATGGGAGTCGACGTCGTGGACACCGAACCGGAGGACCTCGCTCCCGCTCTGGCGGACCGCTACCTGGCGATGAAGGCCAGCGGCAAGCTCTAGCGGGTCGGCACGACGTCCGGGGCGTTCTCGATGTCCCCGGTTTCGCCTGCGAGCACGGCTCTGCGCCCGAAGTGCACGATGTAGGCCAGGAATGCGACCTCGGCGGCGACGCCGATGGCGATCCGGACGAACGTCGGCAGCCCCGACGGCGTGACGAGGGCTTCGATGAGGCCCGACAGCAGCAGCACCGCGACCAGGCCGATGGCGACGGCGACCACGGCCCGGCCGCGTTCGGCCAGCACCTGCCCGCGCGGTCGGTCCCCCGGCGCCACCACCGACCAGCCCAGCCGCATCCCCGCCGCCGCGGCGAGGAAGATCGCGGTCAGCTCGAGCAGGCCGTGCGGCGTGAGCAGCCCGAGGAACACGTCGCCCTTGCCCGCGTCGAACATCAATCCGCCCGCGAGGCCGACGTTGGCCGCGTTCTCGAACAGCAGGTACGGGATGGGGATGCCGAGCAGGACCGCGAAGGCGATGCACTGCGCGGCGACCCAGGAGTTGTTGATCCAGACCCGTGCCGCGAACGATCCTGCGGGGTTCTCGCTGTAGTAGGACGCGAAGTCGTTGTTGACGAGTTGTTCGATGTCGCTTGGTGTTCCGACGACTGCCTGGACTTCCGGCGAGTGCGCCACCCACACTCCGATGGCCGTCGCGACGATCAGGAAGCCGACCGCCGAGCCCAGCCACCAGCGCCACGCGCTGTAGGCGACCACGGGGAACGACACCGTCCAGAACCGGGTGAACTCGCTCCACAACGGCGCGTGCGCGCCGGTGACGGCGGCCCTGGCCTGCGCGACGAGACCCGAGAGCCTGCCGACCAGCTGCCCGTCGGTCGACGACGTCCGGACCATCGACAGGTGCGTGGAGACGCGCTGGTACAGCTCGACGAGCTCGTCGACTTCCGCACCCGTGAGGCTGCGGCGTCGCTTCACCAGCTGTTCGAGACGGTCCCAGGTAGCCCGGTGGGTCAGGACGAACGCGTCGACATCCACTCTGAACAGCCTAGTAGCGTGGGGAGATATGACGGTCCAACCGGAACCGATGGTGACCGGCGACGCCGTGGTCCTCGACATCCAGATCGCACAGCTGCCCGTACGCGCGGTGGCGGCGGTCATCGACGTCACCGTCATGTTCGTCATCTACGTGCTCGGCTTCATCCTGTGGGCGATCATGGTGTCCGACGTCGATGAGGCGCTCGCGGCAGCAACTCTGATCATCTTCACGGTGCTGGCGTTCGTCGCCTACCCGGTGATCTTCGAGGTCACGACGCGCGGCCGGTCCCTCGGCAAGATGGCGCTCGGACTGCGGGTCGTCTCGGACGACGGCGGTCCGGAACGCTTCCGGCAGGCTCTGTTTCGCGCGCTCGCCTCGGTGATCGAGATCTGGCTGTTCGCCGGGGGCCCGGCGGTCATCTGCAGCCTGGTGTCCCAGAAGGGCAAACGCATCGGTGACGTGTTCGCCGGAACCATCGTGATCAGCGAGCGCGCGCCGAAGATCGGTCCGCCTCCGCCGATGCCGCCGCAGCTGGCCTGGTGGGCTTCGTCGCTGCAGCTGTCCGGTCTCGGTGCCGAGCAGGCCGAGCGGGCGCGCCAGTTCCTCGGCCGCGCTTCCCAATTGGAGCCGGTGTTCCGCGACCGGATGGCGCGACAGATCTACGCCGACGTGGTCGCGCGGATCTCACCGCCGCCCCCGCCCGACGCGCCGGTGCCGCTGGTGCTCGCCGCGGTCGTCGCCGAACGGCACCGCAGGGAACTCGCCAGGCGTGCGGTGCCCACCGCGTTCACGACTCCGCAGCCGCCGACGTACCCGCCTCCCGGCTATCAACCGCCGCCCTCGATGGCGCCGCCCTATCCGCCGCAGGCGCCTCCACCAGCGCCACCCGCGGCGTCGTCGGGAGGGTTCGCCCCGCCGGAGTAATGGGACACCAATGTCCCACTTTGAATCAGCTGTGCTACATTGGCGAGCATGAGCGCTCCACAGTCGTCCGATGGCGGCGCGCGTTCGCGGACCCGAAAGGCGATCCTCGACGCGGCCATGTCCGTGCTCGCCGACAACCCGACGGCGTCACTGGCCGACATCGCCGCCGCGGCAGAGGTCGGACGCAGCACCCTGCACCGCTACTTCGCGGAGCGCACCGAGCTGCTGCGCGCCCTGGCCCTGCACGTCCACGAGTTGAGCAATGCCGCCATCGAGCGCGCCGAACCGGACTGCGGACCCCCGATCGAGGCGCTGCGCCGCGTGGTCGACAGCCAGCTCGACCTCGGGCCGATCGTCCCGTTCGTCTACGCCGACCCGTCGAACTACGCGGATAAGGAACTGGCCGCGATCCTCGACTCGGGTGACGAGGTGATCGTCGACGTCCTCAACCGCGTCGCCATCGAGGGTTCGGCGGGACCGCCCGGTTGGCCGCGCACGGTGTTCTGGGCGCTGCTGAACGCCGGAGCAGGCACCGTGAAACAGGGCACGCCGCGCGTGCAGGTGGTCGACGCCATCATGGTCAGTCTGACCAAGGGCACCATCAAGCCCGAATAAAGCTTTCCCCCAAGATATTTCAGGAGTACATCATGTCCACCCGGTGCGACGTCGAGCCGACCGCGAGTACACCGCGGCGCGCCTGGTACGCGCTGATCGTGCTGCTTCTACCGGTCCTGCTGGTCGCCGTCGACAACACGATCCTCGCGTTCGCGCTGCCGAACATCGCCCAGGATCTCCGTCCGTCCGCGCCGACCCAGCTGTGGATCGTCGACGTCTACGCGCTGGTGCTGGCCTCACTGCTGGTCGCGATGGGCAGCCTCGGCGACCGGATCGGCCGCCGCAAGCTGCTGATGATCGGCGCCGCGGGCTTCGCGGTCGTATCCATCGTCGCCGCCTTCGCACCGAGCGCCGGGTACCTCGTCCTGGCCCGCGCGGTCCTGGGCTTCTTCGGCGCCATGCTCATGCCGTCGACCCTGTCGCTGATCCGCAACATCTTCGCCGACGCGTCGGCACGCCGGCTGGCCATCGCCATCTGGGCGTCGTTCTTCACCGCGGGCTCGGCCCTCGGCCCGATCGTCGGCGGTGCGCTGCTCGAGCACTTCCACTGGGGCGCGGTGTTCCTGGTCGCCGTACCCATCCTGTTGCCGCTCCTGGTGTTCGCGCCTCGGCTGGTGCCGGAGTCGCGGGACCCGAATCCCGGCCCGCTCGACCCGGTGAGCGTGCTGCTGTCGTTGACGACGATGCTGCCGCTGGTCTGGGCCGTCAAGACCGGTGCCCACGACGGCCTGTCGTGGTACGTCGGCGCCGCGCTCGCGATCAGCGTCGCTTCCGCGGTCGTCTTCGTCCGACGCCAGAACCGCAGCGCCACACCGATGCTCGACATCGAACTGTTCGGCTACGCCCCCTTCGCGTCGTCGATCATGGCGAACTTCCTCTCGATCGTCGGCCTGATCGGCTTCATCTTCTTCGTGTCGCAGCACCTGCAACTCGTCCTCGGCCTCACCCCGCTGGAGGCGGGCCTGGTGACGCTGCCGGGCGCGCTGTTGTCGATGATCGCGGGTATCGGCGTGGTGCGGTTGATGCGATGGTTCGCGCCGCACCAGGTGGTGATCGTCGGCCTCATCCTGGTGTCCGCGGGTTTCTTCATGATCCTGGCGTTCCGCCACGATCTCACCGTCGCCGCGATCATCGCGTCGTTCATCGTGCTGGAGATCGGCGTCGGCGCGTCCCAAACGATCACCAACGACACCATCGTCGCGTCGGTCCCACCGGAGAAGGCCGGTGCCGCATCGGCGGTGTCGGAGACGGCCTACGAACTCGGTGCGGTCGTCGGCACCGCCACCCTGGGCACGATCTTCACCGCGTTCTACCGGACGAACGTCGACGTGCCGCAGGGGTTGACGGCCGGGCAGACCGCCGATGCCGGCGAGAGCATCGGCGGCGCGGTCGCGGTGGCGCGTGATCTCCCCGCCGACACCGCGACGCGCCTGCTCGATTCGGCGCACACGGCGTTCGACTCCGGCATCGCGCCGACGTCGATCATCGCGGGAACGCTGACGCTCGTCGCCGCCGGTGTGGTGGCCTACGCGTTTCGCGGCGTCAGCCGCGTTGGAGCCCGACGACCATCAGCACCGAACCGATGACGGGCGCCACCGTCCTGACGTGATTCCACGCGGTCCAGGGCACCAGGTACGCCCGCCACCGGGCGAGCGCCTCGGCGGCCGACAGCCCCGCCGGGTCCACCGCGTCGAGTGCGTTGTTGAGCGGGACGTTGACCGCCATCGTGACGACGAACGCGACCAGGCCGAGCACCGCCCCCGCGAGCACGAAACCCGCACCGGGCTGCGAGAGTCGACGTGCCGCAGCGAGTCCGACGCCGAGCGCCAACAGCGTCGAGCCCACGAAGAGCGTGAGGAACGGCGCGTTGCCCTGGGCTTCGGCGTTGAGGCCGCGCATCGCGGTGATCGCCTCGGCGGGGCGAGTGCGGTCGAGGCCGGCCATCACGAACGTCGAGAACGCGTAGAAGACGCCGCCGGCGACCCCGGTCGTCACGGCCGCCGCCGTGGTGGCGATGAGAAACGGGCTTGTCGTCATGGGGACGAGCATTCCGCGGGTGACTGAGACGATCCATCGTTCATCGTCGCGAATTCATACGCGTGCGTCTAGTGTCGTGCGGGTGGACGCACTGGGTGGCCTGCTCGACGGGGTCCGGGCGCGCGGCGCCTTCGTGCTGCGGATGTCGCTGGATCCGCCGTGGTCCATGCGGATTCAGGACGATGCGCCGCTCACGCTGATCTGCGTCACCCACGGGCGAGCGGTCATCGTGACGACATCCGGCGCGGTTCACCGACTCGGCCCCGGCGACGTGGCCCTGGCCCGCGGCACCGAGCACTACCTGTTCGCCGACGCCCCCGATACCGAACCCCAGGTGGTGATCCATCCGGGCAACCGGTGCACGACCCTGCACGGCGACGACCTGCGCTTCGAGATGTCGGTCGGCGTCCGGACCTGGGGCAACACCGCAGCCGGGGCGGACCGATCGATCATCTGCACCTACGAGGGCAGCAGCGCGGTCAGCGCCCGACTGCTCGATGCCCTGCCCGCCGTGCTGATGCTGGGCGGAGATCAGTGGCACACGCCGTTGGTGGACCTGCTGGCCGCCGAGGCGGGTCACGACGGCCCCGGCCAGGCCGCCTTCCTGGATCGACTCCTCGACCTGGTGCTGATGGACGTGCTGCGGACGTGGTTCAACCGCGACGAGAACGCGCCTACCTGGTGGCACGCCGAACGGGATCCCGTCGTCGGCCCAGCCCTCCGGCTGATCTACAACAACCCCGAGCACCCCTGGACGGTCGCTAATCTGGCTGCCGCCGTGGGCAACTCACGTGCCGGCTTCGCGCGACGGTTCACCGAGCAGATCGGCGACTCCCCCATCGCGTTCCTGACGAGTTGGCGGCTGGCACTCGCGGCCGACATGCTTCGGTCCGGCGAATCGACCATCGCGGCCATCGCGCACCGAGTCGGCTACAGCACCCCGTTCGCGTTGAGCAGCGCCTTCAAACGCGCGTACGGCGTGAGCCCGACCGCCTACCGCGCCTCAACCGGTTGACGGCGTTTCGCGACCTCGCCTGCGATCGAGGTGGCGCCGATGGTCACCAGCGCTCCGAGGATCAGCGCCGCCGGTTCTCCGGGACCGAGTAGGCCCTCCTCGGCGCCGAGTGTGGCCGCTGCGACCGGCACGCCGAGCTGCGCGGCGGCCATCACGGAGTACGGAAGTTGTTGTCCCACCGCCCTGCCGATGCCGTGCGCGACGACGGCACCGACTCCCAGCGCGACGCCGAGGCCGATGAACTGCGGATGATCGATGAGCTCGCGCACCTGCAGTGTGGCTCCGAGCCAGACGAAGAACAGCGGGCCGAAGAACCCCTCGGTGATCCCGAGCAGTTGGCGGGCAAGACGTTTCGGCTCTCCGATCGCATTGACGACGAGACCGAGCGCGAACCCGGCGAGCATGATCGAGACGTGCATGCTCAGCGCCAGCGCCGACAACGCGAACAGCAGGATCAGGCTGATCCGCAGCTCGAGGGCGAGTTGATGGCGCTTGGAGTACCCGCGGACGCGCTTACGGGTGCCGTTGCGCTCGAAGTGCCTGAGCACGACGTAGAGCACGGCCGCGCAGACCAGGACCGCGAGCGCCCCGAGCGCGGCCTGCGGCGCACGGGACGGGTTGATCGCCAGCGGCAGCAGCACGATGCACGCCGCGTCGGCGACGGCGATCTGCGCCTTCACCGAGAGCACCTGCGGCCCGTCGATACCGAGCGCGTCGATGATCGGCAGGGCGACCGCAGCCGAGGACGACGCCATCAGCACCGCGTACAGCGCGGCGTGGTCGGTGTCGAACGCCTCCGCGATCAGCACCCCGAGGACCGCGGCGACGGCTCCCACCAGCACCGCTCGCAGGACGGCCTTCCAGATCCCCGCCCGCAGGGTGGGATCGCGCACCGGCACGTGGGTGCCGACGACGAACATCACCAGGGCGAAGCCGATGTTGGCGAGCAGGGCGAAGGTCGGATTCGTGGTGTCCACGATGTCGAAACCCGTTCGCCCGACCAGCATTCCGGCAGCCAACTCGCCGATGATGACCGGAATGGCGAGCCGCGGCACCGCGGTCAGCAGCGGGCCCACCATGCCGATCACGACCAGCAGGGCCAGCGTGTGGAACCCGAAATCGGACATGGTCAGGGCGCGGGTTCCCCACACCACGAGACGGCCACCCGGTCACGATAAACCGGATGGCCGCCAGGCGACCGAGACTCGCGCTAGGCGCTGATCCAGTTGCCGTGGAAGCCGTAGGGCACCCGCTGCGGCAGCGCGATCCTGGCGATCGGGTCGCCGGCGAAGTCGGACGCGTCGAGGATGACCAGATCGCTGCCGTCGCGAGCCGGGTCGTACACGTAGCCGAGGTAGTAGCCGCTGGACTCGCTGGGCGCTCCGGCGGCGGGCACGAACACGGCTTCGCCGGGTCCACCCCTGCCGAGGTCGTGGGCGACGGCCGAGCCGTCGGTGAGGTCGTGTCGGATCCAGCCGTTGCGACCGACGGACACCGAGTAGCGCGCGGGCAGGCCGGCCAGCCGGTCGTCGATGCGCGGGAACTCGACCCCGCGGTCGTCGAGCTGGCTCTCGCTCACGGTGCCCCTGGCGAGGTCGATCGTCCACGTCCACAGCACGCCGTCGGCGTCGAATCCGCCGTTCTCGCGCCACAACTCGGGATAGCGGACCGCCTGCACGACGAGCCCACTGGCGGTGTCGTGAGCGTTGGCGACGTGGAACACGTAGCACGGGTCGATCTCGAACCAGCGCACGTCGCCGAAGGGATCGTCGCGGCGCATCACGCCGAGCCGAGCGCCGTAGTCGTCGTCCCAGCGGAACGGCATGCCGCCGCTCGCGGCCGCTTCGGCGTTGAACACGATCGGCAGGTCCATGAAGACGATGTGCTCGGCGGTCATCGCGAAGTCGTGCATCATCGTCAGCGCTTTGACCTCAAGGGGCCGATTGATCACCAGGTCCCCGTTGGCGTCCGCACGGTGATACGTCACGTGCGGCTCGAAGAGGTTCCCGTAACCGAAGAAGTGCATCTCGCCGGTCGTCGGGCAGATCTTGGGGTGCGCGGTCATCGAGTCGACGAGCTTGCCGCCGAAGTCGTAGCAGCCGATGGTGTCGAGGTCGTTGGTGACCTCGTAGGGCAGTGACGACTCGACCAGCGCCAGCGTCTTCCCCGCGTGATTGACGATGTGGGTGTTGGCGACCGAGGCGCGTAGGTTGCGCGTGCCGTCCTCGTTGTAGAGCGGGAACGGCTCGATGAAGCTGTCGGTGCGGACCCAGCGGTTGCGGTACCACTTCGCCGCACCGCCCTCGACGCGGACGCCGTGGATCATGCCGTCACCGGTGAACCAGTGCCCGCCCGCCGTGCGCGGGTTGGGGCCGTTGCGCAGATACCACCCGTCGAGATCGGCCGGGATGGCGCCTTCAACTGCCAGGTCGAACTCGGTGAGTTCGTCGGCCACCGGCGCGTAGTTGCCGACCTCGAAGATGTGGCCGTCGTTCGGCAGGCCGGCGTCGGTGGTGTCGGTGGGCAGGTTCGCGGTGTCGGTCATGGGTCCTCCTGGAGGCGGGGTTCGACTGCGTCCAGCCTCACATTCCAATCGCGACATGTCAATAGTGGAACGTGGGGAGATCGGCGCGCTCGGCGCTGACGTAGCAGGATCACCTGTATGCCCGGTCGCCGTCACTCCGCGATGCCGGCCCGTCTGGCCGCCGCGGGCGCGAAGGGCGCGATCGTCGACCAACTGCGCAGGGTGATCCTCGACGGCGGCGCGCTGCCGGGCTCGCCGATACCGGTCAACGAGGTCGCCGAGGTGCTGGGCGTCAGCCCCATCCCCGTCCGGGAGAGCCTCAAGACACTGACGGCGGAGGGTCTGGTCACCCACCATCCGAATGTCGGTTACACGGTCGCCCGGCTGACCGCGTCGGAACTGTCGGAGCTGTACCTGGTGCGCGCGACGCTCGAGTCGGCGGCACTGGCCGCCGCAGTCACGAACGCCACCGAACCGGAACGGGCATCGGTCGCCACCGCCCATCGCATGCTGGAACGCGCTGTCGCGGAGGATGATCCGCAGGCGTACCACCGCCAGAGCAGGCACTTCCACATCGGCATGGCACGGCCGTCGGGTATGCACCGGCTGGTGCACATGCTCGAATCCGCCTGGAACATCACCGAACCGGTGCAGGCGATGGTGCACGTCGGCCACGCCGACCGGGTCTCGTTGCACGCCGACCACGGAGAGATGCTCGAAGCGTTCCTCGACCGCGACGCCGAGGCGCTGCTGGCGGTCAGCGGGCAGCACCACCGCAGGCTCAACGACGTCGTCGCCACCCTGCCGCCGGACACGGGCCTGATCACGCGCGACTGACGGGGCGGTCTGCCCCGTCCGAGTTAACCAATGAGTCGGGCGTGTTTCGTACGTGCGCGAAATATATTTCCGGCGCAACGGTTGCGAAACAACGCGGCGCTACTTTCCCCCCATCGCTTTGCCCGATGGACGGAGAGCAGCACCATGACAGACACCCGCGACCTACCTCCCAGCGCGATCGTCGGCGCCGGCGACGTCGTCGAGGCGGCCGGCCACCCCGTCGGCGGCGGATTGATCAAGGAGCACTACGACCCGCGGCTGACCAACGAGGACCTCGCGCCACTGGCCAAGCAGTCCTGGTCGACCTACAACATCTTCGCCTTCTGGATGTCCGACGTGCACAGCGTCGGCGGTTACGTCACCGCGGGCAGCCTGTTCGCACTGGGCCTGGCCAGCTGGCAGGTGCTGATCGCCCTGCTGGTCGGCATCGTCATCGTCTACTACCTCTGCAACCTCGTCGCCAAGCCCAGCCAGCAGGCGGGCGTGCCCTATCCGGTGGTGTGCCGCAGCTCGTTCGGGGTCCTGGGCGCGAACATCCCGGCAATCATCCGCGGCCTGATCGCCGTGGCGTGGTACGGAATTCAGACCTACCTGGCCTCCGCCGCCCTCGACGTGGTGCTGCTGAAGCTGTTCCCCGGCCTGATGCCGTACGCGGACGTCGAGCAGTACGGGTTCACCGGACTGTCCCTGCTCGGCTGGTGCAGCTTCACCGTGCTGTGGTTCCTGCAGGCGGCGGTGTTCTGGCGCGGCATGGAGTCGATCCGCAAGTTCATCGACTTCTGCGGGCCGGCCGTCTACGTCGTGATGTTCATCCTGTGCGGCTACCTGCTCTGGAAGTCGGGCTGGCAGGTCAGCCTCTCGCTGGGCGGCGAGCGGCAGGGCAACGCCTTCGTCGTCATGCTCGGCGCCATCGCCCTGGTGGTGTCGTACTTCTCCGGCCCCATGCTGAACTTCGGCGACTTCGCGCGCTACGGCAAGAGCTACCAGGCCGTGAAGAAGGGCAACTTCCTGGGACTTCCCGTCAACTTCCTGGTGTTCTCACTGCTCGTCGTGATCACCGCCGCCGCAACGGTTCCCGTGTTCGGGGAACTCATCACCGACCCGGTCACCACCGTGGCGCGGATCGACAGCGTGACGGCGATCGTGCTCGGCGCGTTGACGTTCACCATCGCCACGATCGGCATCAACATCGTCGCGAACTTCATCTCGCCCGCGTTCGACTTCTCGAACGTGAGCCCGCAGAAGATCAGCTGGCGGATGGGCGGCATGATCGCCGCCGTCGGCTCGGTGCTGCTCACCCCGTGGAACCTCTACGGCAATCCCGAGGTCATCCACTACACGCTCGAGACGCTCGGCGCGTTCATCGGTCCCCTGTTCGGCGTGCTGATCGCCGACTTCTACCTGATTCGCAAGCAGAAGATCGTCGTCGACGACCTGTTCACGATGTCCAAGACCGCCAACTACTGGTACTCGAAGGGCTACAACCCGAATGCCGTCATCGCGACGGTCGTCGGCGCCGTCCTGGCCATGCTGCCCGTGTTGCTCGGCGGCATCGTGGTGGGGATGACCGGCGCGGCGCAGTACAGCTGGTTCATCGGCTGCGGTGTCGCGTTGGCGCTCTACTACGTGCTCGCGCTGTACAGCCCGTGGAAGATGACGGCGCTGAAGGTGGCCGACGGCGCGACGGTCATCAGCAACTGATTCGACACACCGCGACGACCCGACATTCCACAATTGGAATGTCGGGTCGTACGCTTTCCGGGTGAGTCTTCGCTACGCCACTCTCGGCCTGCTCGCCCAGTACTCGGGCAGCGGATACGACCTGCTCAAGCGCTTCGAACTGTCGATGGCCAACGTGTGGTCGGCCACCCAGAGCCAGCTGTACGGCGAACTGAACAAGCTCGCCGACGCCGGCCTCATCGAGGTATCCGACATCGGGCCGCGGGGCCGCAAGGAGTACCGGATCACCGAGGCCGGACGCGCGGAGCTCGTCCGGTGGATCACCGACACCGGCGACGATCCGCCCATGCGCAGGCCGGACCTGGTGCGCGTGTTCCTGCTCGGCGAACTATCCCACGCCGACGCCCGCAGGTATGCGGCCGGATTCGCGGCGCACGCCGCGTCGGAGCTCAAAAGGCTTGAACAGCTTCGAGATTCGGTGTCCTGGGGAGACTCCGACGCCGACTTCTACGGCCGAGCCGCCCTGGAGTTCGGGCTGCGTGACGCGGCCATGGAGGAACAGTGGGCGCGGTGGCTGGTGCAGGCGATTGACGAGAGGGCGGCCGGGTAGCCGGAATAGATCGTCCGGCGGGCAGGAGCGCAGCGACGTGGGAATGCAGCGTTGCATCGCGATAGTTTCCGATATATCGTTAACGTATCGGAAGCGCAGTTCGTGCTTCCCGTCGAAAGGAAACACCCCATGAACACCCCATTCACCCCCCAAGACGGCCCGTTCGGCGGCCACCAGAACCTCGGCTTCGGCTTCGGCTTCAGCCCCGAGGACCGGCGTGCCGTCCACGAACGCCGCAGGCAGGCGCGTCGCGACTTCCGCGACCACGTCCGTGAGCACCGCGGCGACGGCTTCGGGCCCGGCTTCGGTGGTTTCGGCCCCGGCCGCGGCTTCGGCGGTCCCGGTTTCGGCTTCGGTCCCGGCGGCGGCCCCCGTGGCGGCCGGCGCGGCGGAGGACGCGGCAGGCGCGGCGACGTGCGTGCCGCGATCCTGAAGCTGCTGGTAGAGCGCCCCATGCACGGTTACGAGATGATCCAGGAGATCGCCGAGCGCAGCCAGGACCTGTGGAAGCCGAGCCCCGGCTCGGTCTACCCGACCCTGCAACTGCTGGTCGACGAGGACCTGATCGTGGGCACCGAGAGCGACGGCAGCAAGAAGCTGTTCGAACTCACCGACGCCGGTCGCGCCGCGGCCGACAAGATCGAGACCGCCCCGTGGGACGAGATCACCGAGGGCGCCGATCCCGGTGCCGTCAACCTGCGCAGCGCCGTCGGGCAGCTGATGGGCGCCGTCCGGCAGTCCGCCTTCGCGGGCACCGCCGACCAGCAGCAGCGCATCGTCGACATCGTCAACAACGCACGCAAGGAGATCTACTCGATCCTCGGCGAATCCGAGTAATTCCAGCGGCGAGGAATAGGCCCGGCGGGAAGGAGGTAGTCATTCAACATGGCGAACACCTTCCCGCTGGGCCCATTCACCGTTCACCGCGTCGGCTACGGCGCCATGCAGTTGCCGGGGCCGGGCGTTTTCGGCCCGCCGCGTGACCACGACCAGGCGATCGCCGTGCTGCGGCGCGCCGTCGAACTCGGCGTCGACCACATCGACACCGCGCAGTTCTACGGGCCGAACGTGGCCAACGAACTGATCCGCGAGGCGCTGCACCCATATCCGGAGAACCTGGCGCTGGTCAGCAAGGTCGGCGCGCGGCGCAACGAGAAGGGCGAGTGGACGGCGGCGCAGGAACCCGACGATCTGCGCGCGGACATCGAGCAGAACCTCGCCACCCTCGGCACGGACCGCCTGGCTGCGGTCAACCTCCGCATCCACAGCGGCGATCCCAGCAGCGTGGGTCCCGTCGACCGCGACCTGTTCGACCGCCAGTTGACCGCCATGATCGCCGCGCGCGACGAGGGATTGATCGCCGGCATCGGGCTGTCGAGCATCTCGGTCGAGCACCTGCGGATCGCGCTGGACCGCACCGAGATCGTCACGGTCCAGAACGCCTACAACCTGGTGAACCGCGAGTCGCAGGACGTCTTGGACCTCTGCGTCGAGCGCGGCATCTCCTTCGTGCCGTTCTTCCCGCTCGGGTCGGGCTTCTCCGCCGACAACCCGGTGCTGGGCAACGCCGCGGTCAAACAGGCCGCGGCCGATCTCGGGAAGACCCCGGCGCAGATCGCGCTCGCGTGGACGCTGGCGGCCGCCCCCAACGTGCTGCTGATCCCCGGCACGTCGTCGGTGGCGCACCTCGAGGAGAACCTCGACGTCGCCGACATCGAGCTGCCCGCCGACTTCACCCCCTAGGGGTCTAGTCGACGTCGACCCAGTCGAGGGTGCGCTGCACCGCCTTCTGCCACCCCGCGTAGCCGGCGTCCCGTTGCTCGGAGGACCACGCCGGGGTCCAGCGCTTGTCCTCCTGCCAATTGGCGCGCAGGTCATCGGGATTCGCCCAGAAGCCGACGGCAAGCCCGGCCGCGTAGGCCGCACCCAGCGCCGTCGTCTCGGCGACCACGGGCTTGACGACGTCGACACCCAGCACGTCCGCCTGGATCTGCATGCAGAGGTCGTTGGCGGTGATGCCGCCGTCGACCTTGAGCACCTCGAGGTGGACGCCGGAGTCGGCCTCCATGGCATCGACGACGTCGCGGCTCTGGTAGCAGATCGCCTCGAGCGTCGCCCGCGCCACGTGCGCGTTGGTGTTGAACCGGGACAGCCCGACGATCGCCCCGCGCGCGTCCGACCGCCAGTACGGCGCGAACAGCCCGGAGAACGCGGGCACGAAGTAGACGCCGCCGTTGTCCTCGACCTGGCGTGCCAGCGCCTCACTCTGCGCCGCGCCGCTGATGATGCCGAGCTGATCGCGCAGCCACTGCACCGCCGAACCGGTGACCGCGATCGAACCTTCAAGCGCGTAAACGGGTTTCGCGTCACCGAACTGGTAGCACACCGTCGTGAGCAGACCGTTCTGCGACCGCACGATCTTCTCGCCGGTGTTCATCAGCAGGAAATTGCCTGTGCCGTAGGTGTTCTTGGCCTCACCCGCAGCCAGGCACACCTGCCCGACCATCGCGGCCTGCTGGTCCCCGACGATGCCCGTTACCGCGACCTCGCCGCCGAGCGGCCCGTCGACGAGCGTCGTCCCGTACGGCTCCGGCGACGACGACGGCTTGATGTCCGGCAGCATCCGGCGCGGAATCCCGAAGAACGACAACAGTTCATCGTCCCAGTCGAGGGTCTCCAGATTCATCAGCATGGTGCGGCTGGCGTTGGTCACGTCGGTGACGTGGACCCCGCCGCGTGGTCCGCCGGTCAGGTTCCACAGCACCCAGGTGTCGGGGGTGCCGAACAGCGCGTCGCCCTTCTCGGCGGCCTCGCGAACCCCGTCGACGTTCTCGAGGATCCACTGCACCTTGCCTGCGGAGAAGTAGGTGGCGGGCGGCAGCCCGGCCTTCTGCCGGATGACGTCGCCGCGTCCGTCGCGGTCCAGCGCCGACGCGATGCGGTCGGTCCTGGTGTCCTGCCAGACGATCGCGTTGTAATACGGCCTGCCGGTGCGCCTGTTCCACACCAGGGCCGTCTCACGCTGATTGGTGATGCCGAGCGCGGCCAGGTCGTCCGATGCCAACCCCGTCGAGTTGAGTGCCGACATGAGCACCGACGCGGTGCGTTCCCAGATCTCGACGGGGTTGTGCTCGACCCAGCCCGCCTTGGGCAGGATCTGCTCGTGCTCGAGTTGGTGGCGTCCCACCTCGGCACCGTCGTGGTCGAAGATCATGCACCGCGTGCTGGTGGTGCCCTGGTCGATTGCTGCGACGAAGTCGGCCACAGTGTCCCTTCCCCGGTCGGTACGCTCCTGCCCTCCGGTTCGTCCATCATGGCCTACCCGACTCCGGCGATCGGCAGAACGTCACCTCGTCGGCCCGGCCACCGCTAGAGTCCGCAGGATGCCGTTCATCACCGCCCGTGCGATCCGCGGGGTCGCAGCCGTCGTCGCGATCTCCGCCGCCGTCCCGCTGGTGTTGAGCGCCGTCGCCTACGCCGAACCCGCTCCCGTTCCCGACCCCAACGGGCTGCCCGTCGCCCCCGTTGTCGACCCGCGCGCCGAGTGCGAGAACCCCGACTTCGGGGGCGTCTTCGTCACCGTCAGCGCCGAGCACTCCGAGTGTCAGTACATCGTCGAGGGCCAGTTCTACTACGACAATTACGACAACGGCGCGTACACCGGAACGCTCGTCTATCGGGACGGGGCCAGGGTGCCGACGGAACGGCCGGTGATGCCGGGGACGTTGACGATGCCGGGCGGCAGGCCGGCGCCGGTCATCGTGTTCCCCGGCCAGTTCTGACCCGGCATCCGCGACGTCCATGATGGATGACGTGGACACGCGCACAATCGACATCGCCACCATGCCGCGGGGTGGTCCGACGGCCTCGTGCCTGGATCGCGCGCTGCAGACCGACCGCCTCGAATACCTCGATCGCGACGACGTTGACGCCGCAACCAAGCGCAGCGTCATCCGCGCCCTCGAACGCACCGGCGAGTTGTTCGGCAACCACGAGAGATTCGCGCACATCGCGCTCGACGAAGTCGCAGACCTACCCGACCCGCGCATCGTCGAACTCGGCGCGGGCCACGGGGGCCTCTCGGCGAGGCTGCTCGAAGCCCATCCCACCGCGCGTTTGACGGTCACCGACGTCGAACCGGATTCCGTCGCCGCGATCGCGGCGGGCGAGCTGGGCGCGCATCCGCGGGTCACCGTCCGGGTTTTCGACGCGACGTCCATCGACGCTGCCGACGACGCCTTCGACCTCGCGGTGTTCGCGCTGGCCTTCCACCACCTGCCGCCCGCCGCAGCGGCGCGGGTGATCGCTGAGGGCACCAGGGTCGCGACCAAGCTGCTCATCATCGATCTGCCCCGACCGCCGGCCCCGCTGCATCTACTGCGGTTGGCGACGATGCTGCCGTTCGCGCCGTTCATCCCGTTCGTGCACGACGGCGTGATCAGCTCGCTGCGCACCTACAGCCCGTCGGCGCTGCGTGCCCTGGCCGCCCACGCCGGCGCCGACATCGAGCTGCGCGGCGGGCTGATGAGCCCTCAGGTCGCGGTGGCCACGCGCGCTCGATAGGAATCACGGCGCGCCAAACGGTGGTGTGGGCACGGGACTCCTGCGCCAATGGACCGTCGTGACCGTTGCCGACACGACATCAGACCGGACGCCCCCCGCACCCTCTGCGCCCAGCTCGCCGACAACCCTGCGTACCGCACTGCTCGCCAGTCTGGTCGGCACCACGATCGAGTGGTACGACTTCTTTCTCTACGCGACCGCCGCGAGCCTGGTGTTCAACACCGCCTTCTTCCCGGACCAGAGTTCGTTCGTGGGGACCATGCTGTCCTTCGCGACGTTCGCGGTCGGCTTCCTCGTCCGGCCGATCGGCGGGTTCGTCTTCGGCCACGTCGGTGATCGGATCGGCCGCAAGCGCACCCTCGCGCTGACGATGTTCTTGATGGGTGGCGCGACCGCGCTGATGGGCGTGCTGCCGACGTCGGCACAGATCGGCATCCTCGCGCCGATTCTCCTGCTGCTGCTGCGGATCGTGCAGGGCTTCGCACTGGGCGGCGAGTGGGCGGGGGCGGTGCTGCTGGCCGTCGAGCACAGCCCGCAGCATCGGCGCGGGCTTGCGGGCAGCATCCCGCAGGTCGGGCTGGCGCTCGGGTTGGCATTGGGCACGGGCGTGTTCGCCCTCCTGCAGGTCGCCCTGCCGGATGACGCCTTCTACTCCTACGGCTGGCGCATCGCGTTCCTCATCAGCATCGTGCTGGTGATCTTCGGTGTCGTGGTGCGCCTGAAGGCCGCCGAGACACCCGAGTTCGAGAAGGTGCGCACCGACGACGACCGCGCGGGAGTCCCCGTCAAGGAGGTGTTCCGGCCGCCGGTGCTCAAGACCACGGTGCTGGGCATGCTGTCGCGGTGGGGTGAGGGTGCCGCGTTCAACACGTGGGGCGTCTTCGCGATCGCGTACGCCACCGGCACGCTGCATCTGGCGCGGATCCCGGTGCTCGTCGCAGTGACGGTTGCGGCGCTGCTGATGGCGGTGCTGCTGCCGGTGTCGGGCCTGCTCGCCGACCGCTTCAGTCCCAAGGTCGTGTACGGCACCGGTATCGCGGCGTACGCCATCCTGGTGTTCCCGGTGTTCGCGCTGTTCGGAACCGGTGACATCGTCTGGTTCACGGTCGGGATCGTGCTGGTGTTCGGCGTCGTCCACGCCTGGTTCTACGGTGCGCAGGGCACGCTGTACGCGTCGCTCTACCCCGCGCGGATCCGCTACACCGGGCTGTCGACGGTCTATCAGCTATCGGGTGTCTACGCATCGGGTCTCACCCCGCTGATCCTGACGGCGTTGATCGCGGCGGGCGGCGGGACGCCGTGGCTGGCCTGCGCCTACCTCGTCGCCACCGCGGCGATCGCCGTGCTCGCGACGTCCCGATTGACGCCGCTCGCCTAACTCCCGACGTTCGCGGACGCGGGTCACTACGCTCTGGTGCGTGGGCGATGACGTAGGGCAGACGGCCTTCACCAGGGCTCACCGCCAGGAGTACCGGCGCAAGGTCGCGCTGTCCCTCGACGTGTTCGAGACGATGCTGTCCCAGTCGAGCTTCGAGTTCGACAAGCCCATGACGGGCATGGAGATCGAGTGCAATCTCGTCGACGCCGATTACCAGCCTGCGATGACGAACGCGGACGTGCTCGCCTCGATCGCCGACCCGGCGTATCAGACCGAATTGGGCGCCTACAACATCGAATTCAACGTGCCGCCCCGACCGCTGCCCGGCCGGTCCGGATTCGAACTGGAGGCGGAGGTCCGCGCCAGTCTCAACGCCGCCGAGTCCAAGGCCAACCTGGACGGCTCGCACATCGTGATGGTGGGCATTCTGCCGACGCTCATGCCCGAGCACCTGTCGGGCGACTGGATGAGCGAGGTCAGGCGCTACCAGGCGCTCAACGACTCGATCTTCACCGCACGCGGCGAGGACATCGTCATCGACATCGACGGGCCGGAGCGCCTGACCCTGCAGTCGGCGACCATCGCCCCCGAATCCGCTTGCACCAGCATGCAATTGCACCTCCAGGTGTCACCGGCGGATTTCGCGCAGTACTGGAACGCCGCGCAGGTGCTCGCGGGACCGCAGCTGGCACTCGGCGCGAACTCCCCGTACTTCTTCGGTCACCAGCTGTGGGCGGAGACCCGCATCGAACTGTTCGCTCAGGCCACCGACACCCGGCCCGACGAGCTGAAGACGCAGGGCGTGCGACCGCGAGTGTGGTTCGGGGAACGATGGATAACGTCGATATTCGACCTGTTCGAGGAGAACGTCCGCTACTTCCCGTCGCTCCTACCCGAACTGTCCGACGAGGATCCCGTCGCCGAACTGGCCGCCGGGCGCACCCCGAGACTGTCCGAACTGCGGTTGCACAACGGCACCATCTACCGGTGGAACCGCCCGGTCTACGACGTGGTCGACGGTCGCCCGCACCTTCGCGTCGAGAACCGCGTACTGCCCGCAGGCCCCACCGTCGTGGACATGCTGGCGAACTCGGCCTTCTACTACGGCCTGCTGCGGGCACTGTCCGACGAGGACCGCCCGGTGTGGACTCAGCTGAGTTTCGCTGCGGCGGAGCACAATTTCGTCACCGCCGCCCGGCACGGCATGGATGCGCAGCTGTACTGGCCCGGTCACGGCCACGTCACGCCCGACGAACTGGTGCTGCGTCGGCTGCTGCCGATGGCCCACGAGGGGCTGCGCAAATGGGGCGTCGCCGCCGAGGTGCGCGACCGCTTCCTGGGCGTCATCGAGGGCCGAGCCATGACCCGCCGCAACGGGTCGACGTGGCAGGTGGCCACGGTGCGCGCACTGCAGGAGTCGGGGCTGGCCCGGCCGCAGGCGCTCGCCGAGATGCTGCGGCTGTACTGCGAACGCATGCACAGCAACGAGCCGGTGCACGTGTGGGACGAACCGGCGTAACACTCACCGAACGGGCAGTCATCCACCCACCCGGACGGCCCCGAACAGCGCCCGATCGGAGCGCGCGCTGGCGGGTCCCGACGCCATAGCGTCAACCCATGCTCGACCAGCTGTCCGTCCGAGTGCGTCGTCGCTCGGGTCCCCATGTCGCTCATGCGATGTGGAACACGTTGTGCACGAATCGATTCTGCACTTCGCGCAGTGGCGGCGTGCTCGAGGTGGCGCACGACCTGAGCCCAGACGAGCTCTCCGACGATCTCGCCGAGCTACTGGCCGTGGAACTCGACGACACCGGGGTGCTGCGCGGTCAACCGGAGTTCGAAGCGGTGTTCGCCGGTGTCGTCGAATCCACCATGGCCGATCGCGACGAGGCGTGGCACCGGTTCTATCTCAACTCGGTGCGCCGCCTCGAACACGAGGATGCGGCGTTCGCCCCCGTGCACGAACACGCCGCCTCGCTCGTCGTCGGATCCGAGATCGTCGACCTGGGTTCGTGTTTCGGATTCTTCCCGCTGCGCCTGTCGGCGGCGGGACATCGCGTCACCGCCACCGATCTCAGCGGTCCGACGATGGACCTGCTCGAGCGGATGAGCGCCCGCCTGCACCGACCGGTGCACACCATCGGCTGCAACGCCACCGACGTACCGCTGCCGGACGGTGCCGCCGACACGGTGACGGTGCTGCATCTGATCGAGCACCTCGACGCCGGCACCGCGGGCGCGGTTCTCCGGGAGGCCGTCCGGCTGGCTCGCAGGCGGGTCGTCGTCGCCGTGCCGTTCGAGGACATCCCGCGGGCCTGCTACGGGCACGTCCAGCGGTTCGACGTCGACGCCCTACGGGTGATCGCCGACGCGTGGCGCAGCGTCGGCGTGCGCGCCGGAGTGCACGAATTCCACGGCGGCTGGCTGATTCTCGACCGCTAGCGTCCTTCCGCGAACGCTCTAGATGAGGCCGCGCTTGCTGGCGGCGTAGACGGCCTCGGCGCGACGGCTCACCTCGAGCTTGCGCATGATGTTGGAGACGTGGAACTTCGCGGTCGTCGCGGAGATGTAGAGCTTCTCGCCGATCTCGTGATTCGACGACCCGGTGGCGAGCAGGCGCAGCACCTCGAGTTCGCGATCGGTCAGCTGCTGGCGAGGCTCGTTGCGCCCGTTCAACGACCGGACGACGGCTGCGGCACTGCGGGCGTCGAACGCGCTCTCCCCCGTCGACACGGCCCGGATCGCGCGCACCAGTTCGGTGGTGTCGACGTCCTTGACGACGTAACCGCGGGCCCCCGCATGCACGGCGCGCACCACCAGATCCTCGTCGAGGAACGTGGTCAGCACCAGCAGTCCGAGCTGGGGATGCGCAGCGGACAGCTTGGTGCACAACGACAGTCCCTCGAAGTCCGACCCGGTGGAGAGCTTGAGGTCGAGTAGCACGACGTCGGGTGCCATCGCCCGGACCACCGCCTCGGCCTCGCCCTCCGACGACGCCTCCCCGACGACGATCAGGTCGTCCTCGCGCTCGAGAACCGCCCGCAGGCCCTGGCGCAGTATCGCGTGATCGTCGACGAGGACGAGTCGGATGCAGCGGGTCGTGGTGTCAGCCGTCATGGCCGGCTCCTTCTGATCGATGAACCGGAATGGTGGTCACGACGCGCACCCCGCCGATGCGCGACCGCTGCACCTCGAAGGTGCCGCCGTACTCCCTGGCCCTGGCCCGCATGTTGGCCAGTCCGCGGTGATGTCCGTCGACGTCGTTGGCCTCGGCCAGCCGCAGGGCCAGCCGGAGCCGCTCCGGATCGCCTGTACCGTCGTCGGATATCGCCAGCTGCACGGCCGTGGGCCGATAGCTCAACCGCACGATCGCGCGACTTCCGTGCCCGTGCATCGCCGTGTTGAACAGCGCCTCGCCCGCGATCCTCAGCAGGGCGTGCTCGATCTCGCTGGGCAATTCGATCGCGGTGCCCGAGACCCGCAGCGAGATCCGCAGATCGTCCGGCATGTGCACGGTCGCGAGCTGTTCGAGCAACTCGGGCAGGCTGGACCTGTCGGAGTGCCCCGGATGGTTGAGCGCGTAGATCGCCGAGCGCAGCTGCTCGACCGCCGACCTCGTCAGCTCCTTGGCGAGGTCGAGCCGCGACGTCACTCCGGAGCCGGGCCCGGCCTCGCTGCGCGCCACCTCGATCTGCATGCCCGCTGACAGCACGCACTGCGTGACGCTGTCGTGCAGCTCGCGCGCGATGCGGTGCCGTTCCGAGTCCAGCACCTGATGTCGTTGCGCCGCATCGAGTTCCCGCTGCGTGGCGAGCAGCTCGCTGTACCGCGCCTGCGACTGCGCCAACAGCGCCTGCGACGTCTGGAACAGCGCGCAGTTCTGCAACGCCACCGCGGTCTGGCTGCTCAGGATGCGCATCACCGTCTCGTCGGTGCCGTCGAGCGTCCGATGGCTGGGCGTCCACGCGGCGAACGCGCCGATGACACCGCCGTCGAGTTCGATCGGGACGTGCGCGTGGTGGCTCTCGATGACCGGCAGGCGGAACTGCGCGAGCTGGCCGCGCAGCACGTCGTTGAGCCGGTTCAGCACCGCGTCCGGAAGATGCGACCCCGGATCGCGCGCGCCGGCCAGCCCCTCGAACGAGTACGCGACGCCGTCCGCGTCGAGGATCAGGTGCCGGGGCCGCGCCTCGGGCAGCGCGCCGTCGGCGAGCGCTAGGAGCACCCAGTCCGCGCCCAGATGGGTGCGCGCCGCCTCGGCGACGGCACGCACCAGCGGCTCGGGTCCGCGTGTCGTCTGCACCAGCGCGCGCGAGATGTCGTCGAGGGCGGCGACGACGCGTTCGGTGCGTTGCGCGGCGACCCGGAACTCGGGGTAGAACGTGCCCTTGCCGGACCGGACCCCGGTTAGCCGGTCCAGATCCGGTGCGGACGTCACATCGCCGCCCGGAACAGCGCTTCCAACTGCTTCTCGTCCGCGGGTCGCGGGTTGGTGGTCATGCACGCGTCCTGAAGCGCGTTCACGGCGAGGATCGGCAGATCGTCGTCGCCGACCCCCAGTTCGCCCAAGCCGCGCGGAACGCCCACGTCGGCTGCGAGCTTCTCCACCCGGTCGGCCAGCGCGCAGGCGGCCTCGGCGGCGGGGGTGCGCGCGTCCACCAGGTTGAGGCAGTTCGCGATCGTCGCGTACGGCGCCGGATCGCTCTCGGCGTTGAACCGGATGACGTGCGGCAGCAGGACCCCGTTGATCACCCCGTGCGGGAGATCCAACAGCCCGCCGACCTGATGGCTCATCGCGTGCGCCGCGCCCAGGATCGCGTTGGTGAACGCCAGCCCCGCCTCCAGCGACGCCTGCGCCATCAGCACGCGCGCACCCATCTCGTCGGGCCGGTCGATGGTGTCGACGAGGTTGTCGGTCACCATCGCGACGGCGCGCAGCGCGTGGTGGTCGGTGAGCTGGTTGTGCCCCAGCGACACGAAGGCCTCGATGCCGTGGGTCAGCGCATCCAAACCCGTTGCAGCGTTGAGCCATTCGGGCATCGTGGTCAACACCCGAGGATCGATCACGGTGATGTCCGGCACCAGCGCGCGGCCCAGGATGGTGATCTTGGTGTTCCGGGCGGTGTCGGTGACGATGCAGAACTGCGACACGTCGGCGCCCGTACCGGATGTCGTCGGCACGACGACGAGCGGCGGGATCGGCATCGTGGCCTTGTCCACGCCGGCGTAGTCGAGGATGTTCCCCCCGTTGGCGGCCAGGATCGCCACGCCCTTCGCGGCGTCGATCACCGAACCGCCGCCGAGTGCGATCAGCACATCGCAGCCGTGCTCGCGGTAGTACTGGTAGCCGGCCGCGATCTCGTGGTCCTTCGGGTTGGGCGTCACCGCGCTCCACACCCGCGCATCGACGGCCTGCGCCGTGAGGTGGCCTACGAGTTCGGCTACCCAGCCCGCCTCGATCAGACCGGGGTCCGTCACCAGCAGCGGTCGCAGTGCGCCGAGACGCAGCGCGGCGTGCGCGGCCTCGGCCATCGATTCGATGCCGAACACGATCTCGGGAGCGTGGAACTTCAGCAGCCGACTGGCGGGAGCGGGCTGGGCGTGCCGTTCGTACTCGGGCACCGGCGTCGGAGTCGCCGCGTAACTCACCGCGCGAGCCTCCCGACTCGCGCGCACGTTCGCGGAATGTGATCCAGGCAACATCTCACTGACCACACTATGTCCCGAACGGGTCGGGACCAACACCGAACCGGCCAGCCGACCACCTGCCCGATCGGGTAGGTGGAAGCCAACGGACGCGAGACTCAAACCCGATTGTTCTCCGCGCAAGCGCTCATCACCTTCCCACCGCCGCCGTCGCCATCTCCACCGCCGCGTGCTCGAGTCCGCGCAGGTCACGGACCACTCGCACCCGGCTGCAGTATTCGGCGTAGGCGGGCAGGTCACAGCTGCCCAAACCCCAGGAGTACTTCGGCTCCGGCGTCAGCCAGATGGTCTCGCGCGCCCGCCGGGTGATCTCCTGGAAGGCCCCGAGGTTGGGGTCCCTGGTGTTGTTGCGGCCGTCGCCGAGCACCAGCACGGTGGTGCGTCGATTGACGGCCGACGCGTGCTCGGCGACGAAATCGCCGAACGCCCTGCCGTAATCGGAGTTGGCGTCCACGTCCAGCACGTCACCGCCGAAGATCAGGCCGAGCGCCCGCTCGCTCGGGAAGTCGCGGAACAGTTCGGTGGTCTCGGCGATCTCGGCGACGAACGCGAACGATCGCACCTGCGCGAACATGTCCTGCAGTCCGTGCACCAGGTTCAGCGTGAATCGCGACGTCGCCCGCACCGACAGGCTGACGTCGGCCAGCACCACCAGGCGCGGCCGGTCCTCGGCGCGACGGACGGTGACGGGTACGAACGGGATCCCGTCAGTGCGCATGTTGCGGCGCATCGTCTGGCCGGAGTCGACCCGGCCCGCCGCCGCGGTGCGCCGCCGATGAGTGAGCGCCCCGTGCAGGCTGCGCGACAGCCGGCGCAGCGAATCCTCGAGTTCCGCGCGCTCGGACTCCGCGATCCGGTCGACGCGCGCCTCCCGCTGCTCACGCTGCTCGACGATCTTGTTCTCCAGGGCGAGCAGCGCTTCGAGATGTCGCTTGAGCGCCTGCGGCAGGTTCTCGAGGACACCGGTCAGCCGACGGCGCAGCGCCGCGGCGTCGGATTCGTCGCCGTCGGCGTCGGCGTCGTCGATCTCGTTGAGCCACGCCAGAAGAGCGTCCTGTTCGGCGATCGTCAGCGATGCGTCGACGCTCGTCCCGGTTGCCGAGGACAGGGTGCCGGGAGGCCCCGCCCCGTGCAGTCGATCGGCGGACAGTTCGACGCGGTACTTGTCGTCGTCGAGTCCCGTCGACTCGTTGGAGAACACGATCTGGTCGGTCAGGGCGGCCAGGTCGATCTTGTTGGCCTCCTGGTGCAGGTTGTACTGCTGCGCCAGATCCTCCTGCTTGAAGTAGTCGCGGATGCTCTTGGGCTTGCCGTGCTCGTGGCCCTCCTCCGGCGTCTCGCTGGGCTCGTCGGAGAGCGTGAACGACTCGAGGTCACCGCTGTCGACGAGGTCGTCGTGCGCGTGGCTGTGACCATGCCCGTTGTCGTCTTTCCCGACACGCACCAGCGCGAAGAAGGCATCGAACACCTCGTCGAACATCGGGGCGTCGCGCTGATCCTTGACCAGTGCCACGCGCAATGCGGTGCGCAGGACAGCCCGGGAGGTGAGGACACCGGGCTGCCCGGCGCACCGCATCGCGTCGAGCACCTCGGGGATCGAGATGCGCAGTCCCGCAAGGCGTAGCAGTCGCACGAAGCGGTGCAGGGTCGCTTCCATCGGTCTAGAGCGCCCGGCGCCGGCCCAGCGATGGCGGAGTCTTCTGCCCACTCTTCTTCGGTGTGCCGTAGTACCCGTCGGCGAACCGGTTGGGCGTGTCCTTCTCCGCGCGTCTCTCCTTACCGTCGACGCCGTGGTCGTGGTCGTGGTCGTGGTCATGGTCGTGCGGACCGTGATCGTGCGCGTGGCCGGCTCCGTTGTGCGTGTGCAGCGAGTCCGGCACCCGTGCGTTGGGGTCGACGAGCCGCGGTAGTGCGTCGAGCGCCTTGCGAACGTCCTTGTCGTACTTGACCACAACGGACACGGTGTCCGACAGCACCTTCGCGTTGAGCTCGTCGACCCCGAGCACCGCCAGGGTGCGGGCCCAGTCGATCGTCTCGGAGATGCTCGGCGACTTGCGCAGGTCGAGCTCACGCAGCCCGCGCACGACCTCGACGAGCTGGGCCGCCAGCGCCTCGGTGAGGCCGGTGTCCTTGGACCTCACGATCTCCAGTTCGCGTTCGGCGGCCGGGTAGTCGAGGAACAGATGCAGGCAACGCCGCTTGAGCGCGGCCGCCAGGTCGCGGGTGTTGTTCGACGTGAGGATGACGTAGGGCACGTGCTTGGCCTTGAAGGTCCCGATCTCCGGAACCGACACCTGGTACTCGCCGAGGAGTTCCAGCAGGACCGCCTCCAACGCCTCGTCAGCGCGGTCGATCTCGTCGATCAGCAGCACCACCGGTTCCTCGGAGCGGACGGCCTCCAGCAGCGGCCGAGGAGCCAGGAACCGGTCGGAGAAGAAGACGCTCTCCTGCTTGCCGATCCGGTCGACGGCTTCTGCGACGTCGACTGCATCTTCTACGAGCTGACCTATCTTCTCGCGCAGGATCTGCGTGTACAGCAGCTGTTTGCCGTAGTCCCACTCGTAGAGCGCCTTCGTTTCGTCCTGGCCCTCGTAGCACTGCAGCCGGAGCAACCGGCGGCCGGTTGCGGTCGCCAGCGCCTTCGCCAGCTCGGTCTTCCCGACGCCCGCGGGTCCTTCGATCAGGAGCGGCTTGTCGAGCCTGGTTTGAAGGAAAACCGTTGTCGCGAGCCGCTCGTCGGCGATGTACCCCTCGCCGGCGAGTGCCTCGCGGACGTTGTCAACTGTGTCGAACATCAGCTCAGCAGGTCATCCAGGTCGCCGTTCATGCAGTGCTCGACGACGGGGCGGACGAGATCGAAGGTGCACTCCTTGGCGTTGCCCGGCGTGCAGGCGTCACCGAGCACGTGATTGGTGATGCGGTCGACGTCGGCCTTGTCGCCCTTGATCACCGGGGCGTTCTCGTAGAACTTGGTCGGCCCCTGGCCCAGCCGGTTCTTCGAGTAGCTGTCCTGCTTGACGTCGGTGAACTTCTCGATGATGTTCACGTCGCGCAGCAGTCGGATGGCGGCGGCCAGGGCCGCGTCGGCGGCCTGTACGTCGGTCATGCCGTAGGTGTCGACGCCCATCGCCTGCGCGATGTCGGCGAAGCGCTTGTAGGCCACCGGCATGTTGAACGCCCACACCCGCGGTAGCGCGATCGCGTTGTTCAGCCCGTGGTGGGTGTCGTAGAACGCGCTGATCGCATGTGAGATCGAGTGGATGATGCCGAGGCCGCCGGAGTTGAAGGCCTGCGCCGCAATGTATTGCGCGTACATCATGCCCTGCCGCCCGGCCAGGTCCTCGCCGTTCCAGGTGGCCTCGCGCAGGTTCTCCGCGGTCAGCTTGATCGCGCGGATGGCATTGCCGAGTGACGGCTCGAAGTTCAGCCGCGACACGTAGGGCTCGGAGGCGTGCGCGAGCACGTCGAAGCCGCACTGCGCGGTGTAGTCGACGGGGCAGCTGTAGTACAGCACCGGGTCGTCGATCGCGAGCGTCGCCACCGAGGCGTCGTCGAACGCCACGTACTTGTGCGGGTTGTCGGGATCGGTTGTGGTGTCGGTGATCACGTAGGCCCAGGAGGTTTCCGAGCCCGTGCCCGCCGTGGTGGAGATCGCGATGTGCGGAGGGTTCTTCGGGTTCTCGGACATGTTGAAGCCCTCGAAGTCGTTGACGTTACGACCGTCGTGAGCGACCGAGATGCGAGCGCCCTTGCATGCGTCGTGGGTGGAACCGCCGCCGATGGAGATGAAGCTGTCGCACTCCTGCTCCTGGTAGAGCTTCACGGAGTCCATGACGTTGTAGTCCTTCGGGTTGGACTCGACCTGGTCGTAGACGACGACCTCGAGACCGTGCCACTTCAGCGACTCCGCCATGTTGTGCACGATGTCGGTGCCGCGCAGACCCGACGACATCAGCAGCGTCTTCTTGAAGCCCATCTTCAGGGCCTCGGGACCGACCATCTCGTGGGCTCCGGGGCCCATCATGGCGCGGGGGAACGGGTGGAACTCCTTGATGGGAAACGGCTTGAGTAGGTCTTCGACCTTCATGGTGGTCCTTCCTGAACATCGGCGAGCAGCACGGTGGTATCCGGGCCTCAACGTAGGCCTGCCGGTGTGACGCGCGGAACAGCCTTGAGCGAGAAAAGAATCCTCGGGCAGCACAGGTCGGGACACCCGGATAGGGGCGACCTGTCCGGGTGGGTAGGTACCTAGCCGACGGCGGTGAGCGCGGCGACCACCGTCTGGAGATCCTCGGCCGTGACGTCGACGTGCGGTGACACCCGGAGCGCGGGGCGGGTCATCTCCAGCGGTGCTCGTTCGACGCCGAGATAGGTCGTGACGACGCCGTGCTCGGCGATCAGCCGCGCCCGCACCTGTGCCGCGTCGACGCCGTCGGGCGGGGTCAGCGTGGTGATCGCCGACGGCTCGTCCACCGGTTCGACGACCTGCCAGCCGGGCACCTCGGCCAGCGCGGTCCGCGTCCGTGCGCCGACTTCGGCAAGCCGCGCGCGGACGCGTGCGGGGTCCGCCGCGAGGTGCTCGCCGAGCGCGAGCGCGAACCCGACTCGGGCCGCCACGTTGGCCTCGTTGTGTCCGAGCCGCAGCAGCGTCGGCTCGCTGAGCCAGCCGGGCCTGGTGGCGAGGAAACCGACGCCACGGGGCCCCGCGGTCCACTTGCGCGACGTCCCGTACACCGCGTCCGCGTCGACGTCGGCGCAGTCGAGGTGCGCGAAAGCCTGTGCGAGGTCGACGATCAACGGGATCCCCGCGGCGCGGCAGGCGGTCGACACCGGGGCCACCGGGTGCACGATTCCGCGATGGCTGCTCAGCGGGGTGAAGTGCACGAGTGCGGGCGGGTCGGCTGTCAGGGCCGCCACGGCCGCCTCGGCGTCGAGCCTGCCCGCGTCGTCCGTTGGCAGCGGCCGAACCTCGAACCCGTAGCGGGCGAGGGTCAGCAGGCTGGGACCGAACTCACCGGGGATGCACGCAACCGTGCGCTCCCCGGTCCAGTCGGCGAGCAGGATGTCCAGCCCGTTGTTGGCCCCGGTGGTGTACACGACGTCGTCGGCTGCGAAGCCCGTCAGCGCGCTCACCGCGGCGCGGCCCGCGGCCAGCACCGGCCCGGCCGCCTCCGCCGCGACGTAGCCACCGACCTCCGCTTCATGCCGCGCGTGCGCGGCGGTGGCGTCGATGACCGCGAAGCTCGGCCGCGAGCACGCGGCGCTGTCGACGTGCACGCCGACCGGCGCCGGCCGCGCCGTGCGCCACTCGGCGAAGGTCACCGACGTTCCGCGAGCGACAGGCCGAAGTCTCCCGCCTCATCGGTCCACCACTGGGTCCGACGAAGGCCGGCGGCGGCCAACTCCGCCTCGACACCCTCGGGCCGGAACTTGCACGACACCTCGGTCAGCATCTCCTCGCCCGCGCCGAAGTCGACCCGCAGATCGAGCCCGCCGATGCGAACCTGCTGCGGACTGCTTGCGCGAAGCCACATTTCGATGCGCTCCTCGTCGGCGTTCCACCGCGCCACGTGATCGAAGGCGTCGATGTCGAAATCGGCGTCGAGTTCGCGGTTGACGACGGCCAGCACGTTCTTGTTGAAGTGTGCCGTGACCCCTGCGGCGTCGTCGTAGGCGCGCACCAGTCGGCCGGTGTCCTTCACCAGGTCGGTGCCGAGCAGCAGCGTGTCACCCGGCTGCATCGTGTCGGCCAACGCCGCCAAGAACTCCGCACGCGGTCCGGGGGTGAGGTTGCCGATCGTCGAGCCGAGGAACGCGATGAGCCGGGTGCCGACCATCGAGATCTTGCCGAGGTGCTCTTCGAAATCCCCGCACACGGCGTCGATCTCGACGCCCTGATACTCGGAGGCGATCGCGCTCGACGCGGCGGTCAGCACGCTGGCGTCGACGTCGAAGGGGATGAACCGGCGCAGGGCACCGGCGTCGCGCAGTGCGTCGAGCAGGTTCCGAGTCTTCTCCGAGGTGCCGCTGCCGAGTTCGACGAGGGTGTCGGCGCCCGAGGCCGCCGCGATGTCGGCGGCCCTGGTCCGCAGGATCTCCGCCTCCGCGCGCGTCGGGTAGTACTCCGGTAGCCGGGTGATCTGATCGAACAGGTCACTGCCCGCGGCGTCGTAGAACCACTTGGGCGGCAACGACTTCGGCGTCGACGTCAACCCGTCGCGGACGTCCGTCCGCAGCGCGGTGGCCGCCGAGTCCGCGGCGAGGTAGTTCGACAGGGTGATGGTCACGATGATCCTCTCAACGGGGTCAGTTCGACACCCGAGTCACGGACGTCGACGAGATGACGGTCGGGAACGTCCTGCCACGCCGGGTCGTCGTCGTAGGGTTCGCTGGCGACGACCACGCCATCGGGGCGACGCAGTATCGACAGCGTGTCACCCCAGGTGGTGGCCAACAGTCGGGTTCCGTTGCCCGCCAGGATGTTCAGTCGAGCGTTCGGGTCCGCCTCGCCGACCTCGGCGATGGTGGCATCGAGGTGGTCGAGGCCGCGGTCGAAGATACGTGCGGCCAGCAGGGCGCTGTCGTTGGTCGACTCGGCGTCGCGCGACAGTGGCAGCACCCCGCGGTCGACGACGCCGTTGTGCGACAGCAGCCAGGTGCCGTCGGTGAACGGCGCCGACGCCGACGACTCGATCGGCATGCCGACCGTGGCGGAGCGGACGGCGGCGACGATGCATCCGCTATGAAGCACCGGGGCCACCGAGGCGAACGACGCGTCGTTCCACAGCGGGCCGGAGCTGCGCCACCGCCGGGGCTCGACCCCGTCGAAGAAGCCCACCCCCCAGCCGTCGGCGTTCAGCAGCCCGTGCTTCTGACGGCGCGGCGAATAGGACTGCACGACAAGGCCGTGCGGCGTGTCGAGGATCAGTGATGCCACCGACACGGGCGCGCCGAGCCAGCCGAGATGCCTACACATCCCAGGCCAGCCGAACCCCGCTGAAGATCTGCCGACGGATCGGGTGGTCCCAGTTGCGGAAGCTGGGCCGCAGGATCCCGGCCGCCACGGACCACGCCCCGCCGCGCAGCACGTGAAAGTCGCCGCCGAAGAACGGCTGCGTGTACTGCTCGTAGAGCATCGGGGTGAAACCCGGCCACGGCCGGATCGGGGAGGAGGTCCACTCCCACACGTCGCCCAGCATCTGCTCGGCGCCGTAGGCGGAGGCACCCCCTGGATAGGCCCCGACGGGCGCGGGGCGCAATGCGTCGCCGCCGAGGTTCGCCAGTGCTCCGGTGGGTTCTCCGGATCCCCAGGGGAAGCGGCGGCGGCGCCCCACCGCCGGATCCCAGGCGCAGGCCTTCTCCCACTCCTCTTCGGTGGGCAACCGCGCGCCGGCCCACGCCGCGTAGGCCTCGGCTTCGAAGTAGCTCACGTGTTGGACGGGTTCGTCGTCGGGGATCTGCTCGACGTGACCGAATCGGATTCGCGACCCGTCGGGTCTCCAGAACTGCGGCGCAACGAGATTCGCGTTCTGCCGATGCTGCCACCCGCGCTCGGACCACCATCGGGGCTCGCGGTATCCCCCGTCGGCGATGAACACACGCCACTCGCCGTTGGTGACCGGAACACGCCCGATCCGGAACGACGGCACGTCGACGAGGTGAGCGGATCGCTCGTTGTCGAGGGACTGCGGTTCGTCGGCGGCGTCGACGCCGAGGACGAACGGGCCGCCCGGCACCGGCACCGAGGTGCCCGCGACACCCGGCCGACCCGGAGGCAGCGGCGTCCCCGAGTCGAGCAGAGCCGGGCCGGTGCGCAGGTTCAGCGCCTGAAGCATGGTCTCGTCGTGCTGATTCTCGTGGCTGACGACCAGTCCGAACGTGAAGTCGTCGGCGTCGTCGGGCAGCGCGTCGAGGCTGTCGAGCGCCTTGTCGCGGACGGTCGCACAGTAGGTGCGGGCGTCGGTCGGCGGGAGCAGCGGCAGATCGACTCTGCTGGCACGTGAGTTCTGGAAGGCGTCGTAGCAGCGCTCGACATTGGGTTCGAGCAGACCCGGCCGGGCGGGGTCGTTGCCGCGCAGCAGCCACAACTCCTCCTGCCAGCCGATGTGGGCCAGGTCCCAGACCAGCGGGCTCATCAGCGGGTCGTACTGCCGGAGCAACTCGGTGTCGTCGAGATCGACCAGCCGCAGCGTGCGTTCCCGTGCCAGGGTCAGGTCCCTGGCGAGTGCCTCGCGCGAACTCACGATCGACCTCCGGCCACCTCGATGACCGCCGCCTCGATTCCGTGCTCGACGACGCGATCGGAGAAGTCGTCGGCGGCGCTGCGTCCGCTCTCCACCGCGGCGAGCAGTCGCGCCATGCCATCGGCGAGATCGGCGGGCGCGCGCTCGGCGGCGGCGCTCACGCACTGCACCGCCGACTGCTGCAACCGGCGATCGGCGAGACCCACGCGCGCGGCGCGGTCCCATGCGGTCGCGACATCCGCGGTGGCCGCCGTGGCAACGGCAGCCGCAGCGGGGTCGTCGAGCAACGTGACGAGGGTGAACACCACAGCAGGCCAAACCGATTCGGGCAGGCTGTCCAGATATCGGATCTCCAGGAATCCTCGCGGCCGGACCGGGGGGAAGAGCGTCGTGAGGTGGTAATCGAGGTCCGCCTCGGTGGGACGGCGCTCGCCGAGCAGCGTGCGCCCGTCCGCCCAGTCGACGAACGGCACCCAGTCCGTCACCGGAACCGCGGCACCACCGGGGGTGCGCTCGCGCACCAGCATGACCGGGGCGCGCAACGCGTATTGCGACCAGTCGTTGACGGGGTCGTCGCCGCTGGCGCCCAGCACCGGGCCGCACCGTGCCGAATCGAGCTGACTCCAGACCCGCTGCCGCGTGCTGCGCCAGCCGGAGAATTTCGCATGAAGCAGAGGCGAATTGGCGGCGATGGCGATCATCGTGGGTCCCAGTGCGTGCGCCAACCGGACGCGGTCGGCCCAGCCGTCGCGCGGGCCTGCATCCACGTTGACCTGAACCGAGGCCGTGGACGTCATCATCGCGGCACCCGCGTCCGCGGTCCCGCTGGCCGCGAAGAAGCGCTCCATCGCGCGGTAGCGGTCACCGGGGTTGATGCGCTTCGCGGGACGCAGCGGGTCGGCGCCGAGCAGCACCAGACCGAGACCATGCGCGGCGAAGGCCCGTGTCAGGACCTCGCTGTCGGCGCGCATCGCGGCGATGGCGGCCACCGGCCCGTCGAAGGGCGGGCCGGACAGTTCGACGGCGCCACCCGGTTCGACTGTGATGAGACTGCCGCCGGGCAGTGCGGGCACGGTCGCGATGATGTCGGTGATGCGGTCCCAGGTGGGACGCTCCACCGGGTCCGCGAGATCGAAGCAGTGCGCCTCGATCTCGAGGCCCACCTTCCCGGTGCGACCGTCGATCAGGCAGTCGCCGCCGATGTGCAGTGCGGCGTCCGCCGCGCTGGTCAGGTCGACGTCGGGTCGGGTTCCGCACAGCCCCGAAGTGGAGGTGGTCATGCAACCGGCCCCTTTCGGGTGTGGGCAGCGCCCTTGAGGTGACGCGCGATCTCATCCATCTTGGGCGAGCGCTCTGACAAAGTCGTGCGAATTCGCCGCGTTCGACGGTTTGCCGTTATTGCCCCAGCGAGTTCTGCATCGCCCCGGCCAGCACGTTCGCGGCAGGACCGCCGTTGCCCGGTTGGCAGACTTTCGCTTGCAGCAGAACGTTCTCCCGCAGCCGGGTCTGCACGAAACATCGGCGGTCTATACCCGCTTCCTGCTTAACCCACACGGCGTCGGTCGGCGTGACCGTCGTTCCCGTGAAGGTCCACACCTCGTTGACGAAGTCCTCCAGGTGCATCGTCGTGGTCTGGCCCGAGCATCCGCGGGTGCGGTCGACGACGCGCTGGAACGCCCTGGTCGCGGCGTCGTTGGTGGCGAACACCCCGACCGCCTGCTTGACCAGGTGCGTGTCGTCGTTCGGCGCGCGCTGCGCGACCGCGCCGTTGAACGACGCCAGATCGGGGTCGGCGTAGACGTCGGGCAAGCCCACGTCGGCCCAGTTGTTGCACTGCGGCTCGTCGATCCAGAACGCCTGGAACGGCGCGGTGAAGGTCGACTCGAACGTCATGGGGGCACCCACGATGTTGCCGACCGAGCCCTTGCCGAGCACCGCGTACGAGACGACGCCGGGGTCGGACGGGCGGGCGGCGGCGGGCGCGGCCGCCGCGAGCGCCAGCGCGATCCCGGCGAGCGCCGTCGTGGTCACACGCACGGGCTAGAGAACCTTCGCCGACAGTTCGACGTCGATGTTGCCGCGGGTGGCCTTGGAGTACGGGCAGACGCCGTGCGCCTTCTCCATCAGGTCGTCGGCGACATCCTGTTCCAGCCCCGGAAGGTACCCGATGAGGCGGGCGGTCAGCCCGAAGCCGCCGTCGGAACCCTTGCCGATGCCGATCTGCGCGGTGATCCCCGAGGCGTCGTCGATGGCGATCTTCTCGGTGCGGGCGACCAGACGCAGCGCTCCGAGGAAACACGCGGCGTAGCCGGCGGAGAACAGCAACTCCGGGTTGACGCCCTCACCGCTGCCGCCCATCTCCTTGGGCGGCCGGGTGTCGAGGTCGATCTTTCCGTCGGTCGACTTCACGTGGCCGTCGCGGCCGCCGCCGCTCGCCGTGGATTCCGCGGTGTATACGACGTCGATGCTCATGGCTCGATAATGCCAGTCAGGCAGCGGGGGGGTGGAGGAGCGGAGCGACCGGGCGGGCGTTAACCGTAGCGGCGTCGGAACTTCTCCACCTGGCCTGCTGAATCGAGTACGCGCCTGGTGCCCGTCCAGAACGGATGCGAATCGGCCGACACCTCCACGACGACGAGCGGATACGTGTTGCCGTCCTTCCACTCGATCGTCCGTGCGCTGGTCATCGTCGACCGCGTGAGGAACGCCGTGCCGGTGATGGCGTCCTGGAACACGACGGGGTGGTAGTCGGGGTGGATGTCGGATTTCATCGCGTGCCCTCCTCGGTGGCTCCGGGTGCGGCGGCGCCTTCGGCTTCGCCGCACGGGTCCTCGTGCCAGTCGCCGAACGGGTCCGGGTAGCCCGCCCAGTCGTCCGGCACCGCCAGTTCGTCGTCGGTCAGCAGAGCATCTCGCAGCGTGTCGTCGATCGCGATGGGACTCGCCCCGCACGCGAGCACGGTGATCGAGGTGTGACGATCGCCGAACCTGTACTCCCACAGCAGGTCTGCGAACACCCGACGCTCGGGATCGACGTACGCGACCTCCGATGCGGTCATCGCGGCCAGCCACTTGCCCGCGGACTCGACATGCAGGCCGCCACCCGCGGTTTCGAGCCACATGACGTGGTGATGGCGGCTGGCCAGCCACAGCCGGCCCCGCGCCCGCACGACCCCGTCGAGCAGTACGTCGAGCGCGGTGTGCAGCCGGTCGGGGTGAAACGGTCTGCGCGCGTGGAACTCGAAGAGGTGGACCGCGCCGTGCGGCTCCAGCGGTGGCTGTCCGGCGAGCAGCGGGCCGTGCGGATGGTCGCTTCTCCCCCGCCGGGCGTTCGGCTCGAGGTGCGCGAGCGCGAGTTCGAGATGGGCGACGCCGGTGGTGACGCGCGCCCGTGCGGCGAGTCGACGCAACACGGCGAGGAGTGTCGACTCGGGGCGGTCGAGGACCACCACGTCGGCGAACTCGACCTGACCGACGACGACCTGAGCGACGGTGCGGCCGTCGTCGAGTTCGTCCTCGCCGAGAGCCTGCGGCAGCCAGGTGGCGGCGTCGACGGCCACGACGACCGCCGCCACCTCGACGTCACGGCCCGCGGGTCCGTCGAGGTAGCCGGGCCCGACCCGCACCCGGACCTGCGCGATGGCGCGGCAGATCGGTTCCGGCTCAAGCCACGGCGCCAGATGCACGACGACGCGGTGCACGTCGTCTCGTCGGTGCAGGCGCCGCAGCAGCACCAGCAGGTCGTTGCGGATCGTGCAGGACACGCAGCCGCGTTCCAATTCGAGCGGAACCGCGGAACTCGACAGGACGCCGTTGCGCGTTCCGATGACGGTGCGCAGCACCACCTGGCCGTCGAACCGGTGATGCACGACCAGTGTTCCCGGCTGTCGCAACAGCTCCCTCACCACCGCGTCGGTGTCGCCTTGGCCCGCGACGAGTATCACCGGCGTGCGCATGCATCCTCCTTATTGGGAATGATTGTCATTAAGATGGTGTTGACGCTACAGTCCTCGATGCCACTTGTCGAAAATCGTTTTCATTAAGCGAGGAGAGTTCGTGTCCGCCCACTGCCAGGTCACCGGGCGCCGTCCCGGCTTCGGCAATACCGTGTCGCACTCGCACCGGCGCACGCGCAGGCGTTGGTCGCCCAACATCCAGTCCAAGACGTACTTCCTGCCCTCGGAGGGCAGGCGGGTGACACTGCGCGTGAGCACCAAGGGGATCAAGGTCATCGACCGCGACGGCATCGAGGCCGTCGTCGCACGGATTCGAAAGAATGGAGAGAGAATCTGATGGCACGCAACGAGATTCGTCCTATCGTGAAGCTCCGCTCGACGGCGGGCACGGGCTACACCTACGTCACGCGGAAGAACCGCCGCAACGATCCCGACCGCATGGTGGTCACCAAGTACGACCCGGTGATCCGGCGGCACGTCGCGTTTCGCGAGGAGCGCTGACGTGGCCAAGAAGTCGAAGATCGCGGCCAACGAGCGCCGCCGCGTGATCGTCGCGCGCTACGCCGAGCGGCGCGCGGAACTCAAGCGGCTCATCGCATCTCCCGCGACCGCACCCGATCTCAGGCAGGCGGCGCAGAGCGAGCTCACCCGGCAACCGCGTGACGCCAGCCCCGTCCGGGTGCGCAACCGCGACGCCGTCGACGGCCGACCTCGAGGGCACCTGCGCAAGTTCGGCCTGTCCAGGGTGCGGGTGCGCGAGATGGCCCACGACGGGCAGCTGCCGGGCGTCCGGAAGTCGAGCTGGTGATGGCGAAGCCCAGCCGGGTTCGCAAGGACGAGCCCCGAAAGCCGAAGCGCAATCTGCTTGCCAGCGTGGGGGTTTCGCACGTCGACTACAAGGACACCTCGACGCTTCGACTGTTCCTTACCGACCGCGGCAAGATCCGCTCGCGACACGTCACCGGGTTGACGGTGCAGCAGCAACGTCAGGTGGCGACGGCCGTCAAGAACGCGCGGGAGATGGCGCTGCTACCACCGGCCGGTCCGGTCAGAACACCGTGATGGTGCAGTACGTCCGCGGCGGGGATGGGTACGGCCACGCGAAGTGTCCGACGTCGGACGGGCAGGCCTGCTGGTCACGCACGTCGAGACGTCTCGTGATCTGAACGAGCACACCCTGCTGGTCGCGATCGGTGCAGTCCGCGCGCACCATCACGCCGATCGGCATCTCCATGACGTAGCAGTGATCGGCGACGAGGTTCGGCACCAGACACAGCCGTGACGTGGCGTCATCGGCGAAGTCCGACGGCAGCTGCTGGTACTCGTTGCTCGGACACCGCCCGGCGTCGTCGCTCAGGGCACCGACGGTGTAACTCGGGTCCTCGGCGCAGGACACCTCACTCGCGTGCAGCATCTGGGGGGCGGTCGACGGGATCTTCACGCAGTCGCCGACACCGAAGACCTTCGTACCGGCGCGGGGGGCGGGCTCACTCACCAGGCTGCAGCCCGACAGCGCCAACACCAGGCCGAGCATCGCGAGCAGCACCACCCGCGCTGCGTGCCATGACGTCATGGGTCACGACATTCCCATGAACGTCACGCCGACGCCACAGTTTGCACAAAAGTAGACAATTTTCTCACAGTTCACTCCGGAATTACGGACCTGTGATTCGTCGGCGTGTCGGCTCTCGCGAGTTCTACGTCTTTGTCGTGGACTTCGTAACGACTACGACGATTTCGTAGAACTCGCGAGACGCCAACCTATCCGTCGCCGGCCCGCACGCCCTCCTCGACCTTCTTGCCGATCTCAGGGTCGACGTTCTTCCAGTACTCGAAGACCCGCGACAGCACGGGTTCCTTCACGCCATCGAGCACGTGGCCGACGATGTTGCTCACCAGCCGTTCCCGCGCGTCGTCGTCGAGCACCTCCCGCACCAACGTGCCCGCCTGACCCCAGTCGTCGTCCTCGGGCCGCAGCGTGTACGCCGTGCGGACCATGTCGCCATCCGAGGCCCAGTGCACCTCGGCCGCGCGAGCCGGGTCCGCGACCGGGCCGCCCATCGAGTTCGGCGCGTACACCGGATCGGTCGCCAGCTTGATGCGCATGGCCCCGTCCTTGGAGTACGCGTTGACCTCGACCTTGGGCTCGTTGACCGGGATCTGCTTGTAGTTCACACCGAGTCGGGCGCGGTGGGCGTCGGAGTAGGAGAAGCCGCGGGCGAGCAGCATCTTGTCCGGCGACAAACCCGTACCGGGCACGATGTTGTTCGGCTCGAACGCCGCCTGTTCGATCTGCGCGTGGTAGTCGACGACGTTGCGGTCCAGCGTCAACTTGCCGACGTCGATCAGCGGGTAGTCCGAGTGCGGCCACACCTTGGTCAGGTCGAACGGGTTGTACCGGTAGGTCTTGGCGTCCTCGAACGGCATGATCTGCATCTTGAGCGTCCAGCTGGGATGGTTGCCCGACTCGATCGAGTCGTACAGATCCCGCTGGTGGTAGTCGCCGTCCGCACCAGCCAGCCGGTCGCCCTCCTCCTGGGTGAGGAACTCGATGCCCTGGTCGGTCTTGAAGTGGTACTTCACCCAGAACAGCTCGTCGTTGGCGTTGACCCAGCTGTAGGTGTGGCTCGAATAGCCGTTCATGTGCCGCCACGTCTTCGGGATGCCGCGGTCACCCATCAACCACGTCACCTGATGCGCCGACTCCGGCGACAACGTCCAGAAGTCCCACTGCATGTGATGGTCGCGCAGATTGTTCGCGGCCATCCGCTTCTGGCTGCGAATGAAGTTCTGGAACTTCATGGGGTCACGGATGAAGAACACCGGGGTGTTGTTGCCGACGATGTCGAGGTTGCCCTCGGTCGTGTACAGCTTCAACGAGAACCCGCGCGGATCACGCCAGGTGTCTGGGCTCCCGCGCTCGCCGGCAACGGTGGAGAAACGCATCACCGTCTCGGTCTTGGCGCCGGGCTGGAACACCGCGGCCTTGGTGTACTGGCTGACGTCGTTGGTCACCTCGAAGTGGCCGAACGCGCCGCCGCCCTTGGCGTGCGGTTGCCGCTCCGGAATACGCTCCCGGTTGAAGTTGGCCATCTGCTCGATCAGGTAGTGGTCCTGCAGCAGAATCGGGCCATCGGGGCCGACGGACAGTGAGTGTTCGACGCTGGGAACGGGCGCGCCGCCGTCCGTCGTCGCGATCTTCGGGTTCGGGGCCATTCTGAATCTCCTTGTCGTGGGGGGCTGTCCACAGACTCGAACTCGCATACCCGGCGAGGCGCAGGACAAACAGCGCACCCCCCGGCCGATGGGGCCGGAGGGTGCGCGTCTGAGGCGGGTCAGCGGGGTGGTGTCGGCGCGGTCGACGGCGACGGCTGTGGTGCGCGCTGACCACCGGGTCCATTCGAGGCACCGGGGCCGGTGGATTCGCCGGGACCGAAGCCGGGACCGCCCTGCTCGAAGCCGGGGCCACCTCCGGGGAAGGAGAATCCGGGGCCGGGCCGCATCATCGGACCGGGGAACATCATCCCCGGCCCGCCGTCGTGATGCCTCGACATCTGGGGCGGCCCGCCACGGTGGTGGCCACCGGGCCCGTTGTCTCCGGCGTGAAGGCCGACCCAGAAGCCGGTGCCGAAGATGACCGCGACGATGACGACGACGCTGGCGGCGATTCCGAGCCCCGCCGCAACGACGTTGAGCCGGTTGTGCCGGGGGTGCTGTGGCGGGGGTGGCGGGGTTGGCGCCGGCGGCGGGGTCGGCGCGGGAGGCGGCGGCGGTGCCAACTGCTCCGTGGGCCCGGTCGCCGGTTCGGATGGATCTGTATCGCTCATGAACTCGATCATCCTCAGCGCGATGAGGTGTCCATCGAGAACCGGCTGTGAATCAGCTATGAGCGTCGCATGACGCACCGAGCGCCCAGCCCGACGCGAGGTCGGAACTGGGCGCTCGGCTCAGCTGACGGTTGGGCTGTACGTCAGCGCAGATCGTAGCGGTCGGAATCCATCACCTTGGACCACGCGGCGGCGAAGTCGTTGACGAACTTCTCCTTGGCGTCGTCCTCGGCGTAGACCTCGGCCAGCGCACGCAGCTGCGAGTTCGACCCGAACAGCAGATCCACTCGGCTGGCCGTGTACTTCTGCGCACCGCTGGCGCGGTCGGTACCGACGTAGGTGCCGTCGTCCGCAGGCGACGGGCCCCACTTGGTGCCCATGTCCAGCAGGTTGACGAAGAAGTCCGTCGTGAGCTGGCCCGGCTTGTCGGTGAGCACACCGAGATCGCTGCCCTTGTAGTTGGCACCCAGCACCCGCAGGCCGCCGACGAGCACCGTCGTCTCCGGCGCGGTCAGGTTCAGCAGGTTGGCCTTGTCGATCAGCAGGTACTCCGGCTCCAGCGGCAGACCCTTACCCGCGTAGTTGCGGAAGCCGTCGGCCTTGGACTCCAGGTAGTCGAACGACTCGACGTCGGTCTGATCCTGCGTCGCATCGCCGCGACCCGAGGTGAACGGCACCTGGACATCGAAACCGGCTGCCTTGGCGGCGGTTTCGACACCGACGTTGCCCGCCAGCACCACCAGGTCGGCGAAGGACACCGCCACACCCGACGACGCCTGGATCTCCTCCAGCTTGGCGATCACCGGTGCCAGCTCCTCGGGCTCGTTGGCCTCCCAGCTCACCTGCGGTTGCAGCCGAAGGCGTCCACCGTTGGCACCGCCGCGCATGTCACTGTGCCGGTAGGACGACGCCGCCTTCCACGCGGTCGACACCAGTTGCGGCACAGTCAGACCCGATTCGGCAATCGCGCGCTTGAGCGTCGCGACGTCCGCATCGCTGAGCGGGGTGCCCGCGGGCACGACGTCCTGCCACAGCCACGTCTCCTGCGGAACCAGCGGCCCGAGGTAGCGCACCACCGGGCCCATGTCACGGTGCAGCAGCTTGAACCAGGCCTTGGCGAACTCGTCGGCCAACTCCTCCGGATGGTCCAGCCAGCGCCGGGTGATCTTCTCGAACCCCGGATCCATCCGCATCGTCAGGTCGGTGGTCAGCATGCTGGGATGGGTCTTGCCGTCACCCTGAGCCATCGGCACAGTGCCTTCACCACCGCCGTCCTTGGGCTTCCACTGGAAGGCGCCCGCCGGGCTCTTCGTCAGCTCCCACTCGTTGCCGTAGAGCACCTCGAGGTAGGTGTTGTCCCACTTCGTGGGGGTGGGCGTCCAGGTCACCTCGAGGCCGCTGCTGACGGTGTCGTTGCCGACGCCGGCGTTGGCCCAGCCGAAGCCCTGCAGTTCCAGCGCGGCGGCCTCGGGCTCGACGTCGTTCTCGACCGGCGTACCGCCGTGCGCCTTACCGAAGGTGTGGCCGCCGACGATGAGTGCCGCGGTCTCCACGTCGTTCATCGCCATCCGGCCGAACGTCTCGCGGATGTCGGTTGCTGCGGCCAGTGGATCCGGCTTTCCTTCGGGGCCTTCGGGATTGACGTAGATGAGACCCATGTGGCTGGCACCCAGCGGGTTCTCCAGCTTGGTCCGGTCGCCGTTGGCACCCGCGTAGCGCTCCTGGCTGCCCAGCCACTCGTGCTCGGCGCCCCAGTAGACGTCCTCCTCCGGCTCCCAGTAGTCGGGCCGGCCGAACGCGAATCCGGCGGTGGTGAAGCCCATGTGCTCCAGCGCGCGGTTACCGGCGAAGACCAGCAGATCGGACCACGACAGGTTCTTGCCGTACTTCTTCTTGACCGGCCACAGCAGGCGGCGGGCCTTGTCGAGGCTGACGTTGTCGGGCCAGCTGTTGAGCGGGGCGAAGCGCTGCATGCCCTTGCCGCCGCCACCGCGTCCGTCCACCACGCGGTAGGTGCCCGCGGCGTGCCACGTCATGCGGATGAAGAACGGGCCGTAGTGGCCGAAGTCCGCGGGCCACCAGTCCTGCGAGTCGGTCATCACGGCGTCGACGTCGGCGGTCAGCGCGTCGACGTCGAGGTTCTGCACGGCCGCGCGGTAGTCGAAGCCGGGCAGCGGGTTGATGGCCTCGGGATCCTTCTGCAGGATCTTCAGGTTCACCGCGTTCGGCCACCAGTCGCGGTTGCTACCACCCTCGACGGGCGGCCTGATCACCATCGGGCAACCGCTTTCAGCGGGCTCGGTCTGCGCCTCGCCGATCGGGGGGCTTGTCTCGGCCATGTTCTGGTCCTCTCCGGGGCTGTCGGAACTGGTTACTGCGTAATACTCTGCGCGATAGCGCAATCGGGGCACAGGCCCCAGTAGATGACCTCGGCTTCGTCGATCGTGAAACCGTGATCATCCGACGCGACCAAGCACGGGGTGTCACCGACGGCGCAATCGACGTCGGCGATGACACCGCAGGCGCGGCACACGACATGGTGGTGGTTGTCTCCGATACGGGACTCGTAGCGAGCCACCGAACCGGAAGGCTGGATGCGTCGCACCAGACCCGAGGCCGTCAACGCGTTGAGCGAGTCGTACACGGCTTGGTGGGACACGTCGGGCAGGTCCGTTCGGACGGCACGGATGATCGAATCCGTGTCGGCGTGCGGATGCGAGTACACCGCCGTCAGCACCGCCACCCGTGGCCGGGTGACGCGCAACGAGGCCTCCTGCAGCAACTGCCGGAAGTCCACGCCCTGACCCACGCACTCGACCCTAGACCTTTTCTTGAACGAGTCAAGAACAATCTGAGACACGTTCGCCGGTGCAGTCTTTGAGCGGTGCGCTTACCGGCCGGACCGCCGGCGCCGGGCGCGATGGCCCCCCAGGCCGAATGCGGGCGCGGCCAATGTGCCGATTGCGCGGCGCCCACCGGGACCTGCGGGTTAGCATGAGCCGGTTCCGGGGGGAGCTTTCAGTTCGGCCTTCCGGTGTGTCGCACCGCAGATCCGTAGTTGCGGTGACGCCTTGACGGCCGGGTTCCGCCCCCTCAAACCCCCAGCCCGGCCGTCAAGTGCACGCGTGAAACAGCGCTTGGCACAATGTTACTCGGCGACGATCCTGCCGCACCGCTGACTACGGCTTGAACGGGTTCACCGCGTACTGGATCACCCGGTAGGGCGCGTTGTCGGCGGCGGGTGCGGTGTTCCACTGGCTGATGAACACGCGCAGCTCGTCGAGCGTGGAGCCGGGCGAGAGGTAACCGCCGTAGGGCTGCGCGAGGCGGTTGTCGGTGGGCGGCGGCAACTGGTCGGCGACGTCGGGCCACGGCGCGGCCACCACCACCGTCGTCACCGGTGCCGACCCCAGCTGGGTCGGGTCGTTGGCGACGCGGACCTCCATGTTGCCCGTCGAGGCGTTGAAGTAGGACAGCACCGTCTTGCCGTCGATCTGCTTCATGTTCATCTCGCCGACCTTGTCGCCCCACAGCGGTGTCGGCGGCTTACCCCACCCGCCCGTCGCCGACCAGGCTTGCCAACTCCCGCGATCGGTGAACTTCGCGGGCGTCGACCGGTAGAGGTCGACGGACCCGGAGCGATCGAAGTTGTTCGCGACGACGTACACCCAGCCGGTCTGCGAGTCCGGCGTCGGGATCGGATCGTAGTAGCCGCTGATCTGCGACTGCCTGCCGTTCGCCCACGTCACATCCCTGGCCGAACCGGGCACGGTCGGCCAATTGCCACGGGAGGGAACCGCCTTCACCAGCCGCGACGACGCGGGTACCAGGTTCGTCGTCGTCGTCACCAGCAGGTAGTTCTCGCGGTTGATCGAGACGACACCCGCCGGGAGTTGCGACGTTCCCGGTGGGGCCGCATCGGCCAGCAGCGGCTTGTCGTTGCCGGTCACGCCGTCGTAGCGCACCCCGGTCGGGTCGCCGACCGAGTCGGTGTCGACGTGCAGGGCGATCGGCGAGTACCACCCGCCGAAGCCGACGCCCTGTCCCGCGAAGCTGTCACCGCAGATCTGGAGGATGCCCGTGGGGAACTCCATGAACTCGCAGAGGTCGGTGGCGCCGATCCCGTAATCCTTTGTCGGCGTTCCTGTTCCAGCGGTGGGACCGATCCGCACGACGGCGCCGAGCGGCAGCGGCGGCAGCACCGGACCCGGGATCGGCGCCGGCGGATCGGCCTGCGCGACGGGCGCCGTCAGCACCGCCACCGCCAGCACCGCCAACCCCCGCCGAACGTTGGTTACCGCCACGCGACACCGCCGATCGGCGTGACGGAAGTCAACACTCGGCGGAGCCTCAGAGCTGAGCGGCCAGCAGCTCGGCGATCTGAATCGTGTTGAGCGCCGCGCCCTTACGCAGGTTGTCACCGGAGACGAACAGCGCGAGCCCGCGGCCGTCGGGCACACCGGGATCCTGGCGGATGCGGCCGACCAGCGAATCGTCGACTCCGGCGGAGGCTAGCGGCGTCGGCACGTCGACGTACGTCACACCCGGCGCGGCGGACAGAATCTCGCGCGCGCGGTCCGGTGAGATCGGCCGCTCGAATTCGGCATTGATCGACAGTGAATGTCCGGTGTACACCGGCACGCGCACGCAGGTCCCGCTCACCAGGAGCTCCGGGATGCCGAGGATCTTGCGGCTCTCGTTGCGCAGTTTCTGGTCCTCGTCGGTCTCGCCGGAGTCGTCGTCGACCAGCGAGCCCGCCAGCGGCACGACGTTGAAAGCGATTGGTGCGACGTACTTCCTGGGCTCCGGGTAGGTCAGCGCCGACCCGTCGGCCACCAGCTCGCGGCTGTCCGCGGCAACCGCCGCCACCTGTTCGAACAGTTCGTCGACACCGGCGAGGCCACTGCCGGACACGGCCTGGTAGGTCGACGCGATCATCCGCTTCAGGCCCGCCTCGTCGTGCAGCACCTTGAGCACCGGCATAGCGGCCATCGTGGTGCAGTTCGGGTTGGCGATGATTCCCTTGGGTCGATTACCCGCGTCGCGGGAGAAGTTGACCTCGGAGACGACCAGCGGAACCTCCGGGTCCTTGCGCCAGGCCGAGGAGTTGTCGATCACGACGGCGCCCGCGGCGGCGAACCGCGGTGCCTGCACCCTCGACATGGTGGCGCCCGCGGAGAACAGCGCGATGTCCAGGCCGGACGGGTCGGCGATCTCCGAGTCCTCGACCTCGATCTCCTGCCCGCGGAACGACAGCTTCTTGCCCGCCGAGCGCGACGACGCGAAGAACCGAACGGAAGTCGTGGGGAAGTCGCGCTCCTCCAACAGTTTCCGCATCACCTGGCCGACCTGTCCGGTCGCGCCCACTACGCCGATGTTGACCATCACATACCCCGTCGCTTCGCTCGCCCCATGACTAGATCCCGCTCCCCGCGTACACGATCGCCTCTTCGTCGCCACCGAGGCCGAACGCCTCGTGCAGCGCGCTGACGGCCTTGTCGAGCTCGGTGTCCTTGACCAGCACCGAGATTCGAATCTCGGAGGTCGAGATCAGATCGATGTTCACGCCCACCGCGGCGAGCGCCTCACAGAACGTGGCCGTGACGCCGGGGTGGCTGCGCATCCCCGCGCCGACGAGCGACACCTTGCCGATGTGATCGTCGTACAGCACCTGACTGAAGCCGATCTCGTCCTTGAGCGCGGTCAGCTTCTCGACGGCGCCGGGTCCGCTCTCCCGCGAGCAGGTGAAGGTGATGTCGGTCTTGCCGTCCTCCACCTTCGAGATGTTCTGCAGCACCATGTCGATGTTCACGTCGGCGTCGGCGACGGCGCGGAACACCTTGGCGGCGTACCCGGGCACGTCGGGCAGACCCGTGACGGTGACCTTCGCCTCGCTGCGGTCATGGGCGACCCCGGTGAGAATGGCGTCTTCCATGGGGATGTCCTCCATCGATCCTTTGACGAGCGTGCCCGGCTTGTCGGAGTACGACGACCGAACGTGTATCGGAACGTCGTAACGGCGGGCGTATTCCACGCAGCGCAGCATGAGCACCTTCGCGCCCGCCGCCGCCATCTCCAGCATCTCCTCGAAGGACACGGTGTCGAGGTGCTTGGCGTTCGGCACGATCCGCGGGTCGGCGGTGAAGATGCCGTCGACGTCGGTGTAGATCTCGCAGACGTCGGCGTGCAGCGCCGCCGCCAGCGCCACGGCCGTGGTGTCGGAGCCGCCGCGGCCAAGCGTGGTGACGTCCTTACTGTCCTGGCTGACGCCCTGGAACCCCGCGACCAGCACGATGAGCCCCTCGTCGAGCGCCTCCCGCAACCGGCCGGGCGTGACGTCGATGATCTTGGCGTTGCCGTGTGTGCTCGTCGTGATCACGCCGGCCTGCGACCCCGTGAATGAGCGCGCCTCGGCGCCCAGCGAGTGAATGGCCATGGCGACCAGGGCGTTGGAGATGCGCTCACCCGAGGTCAGCAACATGTCCATCTCGCGGGCCGGCGGCGCCGGGCTGACCTGGCGGGCGAGGTCCAGCAGGTCGTCGGTGGTGTCACCCATCGCCGACACCACTACGACGACGTCGTTGCCCTGCTTCTTGGTCTCGACGATGCGCTCGGCGACGCGCCGGATCCGGTCGGCGTCCGCCACCGATGATCCGCCGTATTTCTGCACGACGAGCGCCACTGTTCGACCTTTCGAGCCACGGGAAGTCCCGTCAAGGATAAGGGGTCGACGCACCCGCTTTTTCCCTCACGGGGATGAGTGGGCTCGCTGGCGCCCGTAGCGTGGAACCCGTGCAGCGCGACAGGCCGGCAGATACCTCCGTGCCCATCCATCCGCACCTCGCGGCCCGGTGGAGTCCGCGGGTCTTCGACGCCGACGCCGAGGTGACCGGCGAACAGATCGCCGCGCTCCTCGAGGCGGCCCGCTGGTCGGCGACGTGGGGCGACCGGCAGCCGGTCCGATTCGTCGTCGGCATCCGCGGCGACGCCACCTTCGCCGCGATCGCCGCGACGTTGAAGCGCGGCAACTCGTACGCCACCGCGGCCGGGGCGCTGCTGCTGGTCTGTGCCGACGAGGGGACCGACGAGAAGACCTCGCTGTACTCGGGGGTGGACGCGGGGGCGGCGATCGCCAACGCCACGGTCGAGGCCGTGTCGCGCGGCCTCGTCGCCCACCCGATGGCGGGGTTCAACGCCGACGCCGCTAGAGAGGCATTCGGCATCCCCGACGGCGTCCGGCCGCTCGCGGTGCTGGCGGTCGGCGTGCTCGGTGACTACGCGGCGGCCGCACCCGAACTGGTCGACCGCGACTCCCGACCACGCACTCGGTTACCGATCGCAGAGATCGCGTTCAGCGACGCCTGGGGGTTGCCGTTCAGTCCCCGCACTGGTCGGCCAGCTGGCTGATCCGCGCCTCGAACTCGTCGTTGAAGGTGGCCACGGCCATCGCGGCCGGCGGCATCGGCGCACCCGGCGCGGTGGAGTCGCTCTGCGCGGTGAAGTCGAGCTTGGCCCGAACCAGCCGGTTGGCCGTGTCGGCGGCCGCCTGCGCCTGCGGGGCGAGGTCGGGGTCGGTCACCTTGGACGCCCGGTCGGTGAGCCCGTCGACCCACGACCGGTAGTCGATCTCGCTGGGCTCGGTGGCCTCCTCGTAGGACCCCTCCTCGGGGACGCGGGTCTTGGCGTTCATCGCATCGATCTGAGACTTGTTGTACGACAGCATTTCCCGTACCGGTGCGCAGGCCTCCGCAGAGGGCCCCCGGAAGAACAGCCACCAGATCCCGCCACCCACCAGAACACCCACCAGCACCACCACCGTCACCAGCGGCCTACGACGATTCACCCTTCGATGCTGACACAGCTAGCCGAACGTCTTGGCCGCGGCCACCGCGACGTCGGTCGCCGCGTCGCAGTGCGGCGCGTCGACGCTGACGGTCGCCGCGGGCGAGGTGGCCCACTCCCCCATGTCGATCGACGCACCACCGCTCGTCTTGCGAACGAGTTCAGCGCCGACGAACGCGATCGCCGCGCAGAACTCGTTGCCGACGTACACCTCGACGCCGTCGCGCTTCTCCATGAGGAAGTCGGCCTCGGAGTCCTTCGGACTGCGTGGTTTCATCTCGAGTCGTACGTCGACATCGGATTCGTCGCGCCGCAGCGTGAACGCACACAGATACGGCAGGTCCGCCGCGGAGTCCCACGCCGAGACGCCGTCCAGTCGGTCGAGCACTGCGCACGGATCGAACTCCGCGGCTCGCACCTGATAGACCGCAAGCGCGTCACGCAACGGCAATCGCATCGGATCCAGCGCCACCACAACGGCTTTGGTGAACTCCTCGATGAACTCGCAGCCCTGCCCCGAGATCAGCTCCGCGAGTTGCAGGTGGGGCTGCTCCGCGGTGGTCAGCGCCGGGGCGCCCGGCAGTTCGTCCAGTGGCAGCGGCACCTGCAGTCCGCAGCCGGCGTCGTAAAAGGGGTATACGGGCCGGTCTCCGACGGTGAACACCGGCGTATCGGCATCGGTATCCGCCATCGCCACCACGACGCTGACGATCTTAGGTTCCGCGCTGCCCGCCACCTTGACCTCGAGCTCGCAGGAGTTGAACTCGAACATCGTTCCCGCCGAGAGCACTTCGCCGATTGTGGCCAGCGCCTGGCGAGTGGTGAAGCCGCACGGATCGATGCGCCTGATCGCCCGCAGATAGGCCTGCGTCGCCGACTCGTCGTCGGTCACGGACTGTCCGTAACTCGGCACCGCACCGGCGAAGAAGACGGCCGGGTCGACGTCGCGCGGGCCGGCGACCGGCGCACCGTCCGTCGTCCATGCACAGCCGGTGACCACCAGGAGCAGCCCCAGCAGCACGCCCAGCAGCCGCTTCATCCGGTCAGTCTGGCACGCGACACCTCAGGCCGTGGCCGACCGGAACTCCGGCGAGCGCGACTCCCGCCCACCTGCCGGTTAGCTGTCCGCCCGCTCTCGTTACGCAGCCGAAACACAACGAGACCCTTCCCGAAACACAACCGGCGGTTACTGCCTGTGAACGGTCCGACGAGCGACCGCATCACTTTCAGGAGTAATCAGGGATGGACGTAGTCGATACCGGCACCACGGCATTCATGCTGTGTTGCATCATCGGGCTCACGCTCATGATCCCCGGCCTCGCGCTGTTCTACGGCGGCATGGTCTCGGTGAAGAGCTCGACGAACATGATGATGATGACCTTCGGCGCGGTGGCGATCGTCGGCGTGCTCTGGGTGCTGTTCGGATTCTCGATGGTCTTCGGAACCTCGTACGGCGGCTTCCTCGGAAGCATCACCGAATTCGCGGGCATGAAGGACCTCCTCGAATCGCAGACCACGATCTCCGGCCTGCCGGTGAGCTTGTTCGCCCTGTTCCAGGCACTGTTCGCCGCGATCACCGTGGCGCTGATCTCGGGCGCGGTCGCCGACCGGATGAAGTTCGGCGCGTGGATGCTGTTCGCGACCCTCTGGGCCGTCCTGGTGTACTTCCCCGTCGCGCACTGGGTGTTCGCGTTCGACGGCGTGGTGACCGAGAACGCGGTCGGCGGCTGGATCGCCAACCAACTCGGAGCGATCGACTTCGCAGGCGGCACCGCAGTGCACATCAACGCGGGCGCCGCGGCGCTCGCCGTGGCGATCGTGCTCGGGAAGTCCGCGATGTTCGGGCAGCTGCGCAAGCCGCACAACGTGCCGCTGACGCTGCTCGGCGCGGGCCTGCTGTGGGCCGGCTGGTACGCCTTCAACGGCGGCTCGGCGCTGGCGGCGGGTAACTCGGCTGCCATCGTCATGGTCACCACGTTCGTCGCCACCTGCGCGGCGACGCTGGCCTGGCTTGCGGTCGAGAAGATCAAGGACGGCCACGTCACCGGCGTGGGAGCGGCTTCGGGTGCGATCACCGGTCTGGTCGCCATCACCCCCGCCTGCGGTGCGGTCACGCCCGTCGGCGCCATCGCCGTCGGTGCGATCGCGGGCGCGATCTGCGTGTACGCGGTCGGCCTGAAGTCCAAGTTCGGGTACGACGACTCGCTCGACGTGGTCGGCGTGCACCTCGTCGGCGGCGTCGTCGGCACCCTGCTGATCGGCTTCTTCGCCAGCGAGGGCATGCCCAACGGGGTCAACGGCGTGTTCTACGGCGGCGACTTCAGCCAACTCTGGAAGCAGGCGGTGGCCGCGTTCTCCGTGCTGGCGTACTCCTTCATCGTCGCCTACGTCATCGCCTTCGCGTTGAAGAAGACGATGGGCATCAGGATCTCTCCGGAGGACGAGGAGAAGGGCATCGACGCGGTGTCCCATCGCGAATCGTCCTACGAGCTGGCGAGCACCTAGATCGACGAGCCCCGTTCGGTGCGCACCAGCGCGCCGGGCGGGGCTTTTCGCCGTGCACCGTGTTTCTTCTCCTGATACTTTGATTCCTAACAAGAGACAAGGACTCCGCATGACCGACCTTCAGACCCTCGCCGAGGACGCGGGCACGAAGTTCCTGCTCGCCCTCTTCGTCGATCTCCGAGGCAAGCCGTGCGCGAAGCTGGTGCCCGTCGAAGCCGTCGACCAACTCGCCACGGAGGGAGTCGGTTTCGCCGGCTACGCCGTCGGCGCGATGGGCCAGGAGCCCAAGGACCCCGACCTGATGGCGATGCCCGACCCGGCGTCGTTCACGCCGATTCCCTTCGTCAAGGAGGGCCTGGCGATCGTGCACTGCGATCCGCACGTCAACGGCGAACCCTGGCCGTACGCCCCGCGGGTCATCCTCAAGAACCTGATCACGCAGGCCGCCGACGCCGGGTACGAGCCGTGGGTCGGAGCCGAGGTGGAGTACTTCCTGCTGAAGCGCACCGCCGACGGCGGCCTGGTCACCGCCGACGCCGACGACACCGCCGATCAACCGTGTTACGACGCCCGCGGCGTGACCAGGATGTACGAGCACCTGACGACGATCTCGACGGCGATGAACGCGCTCGGCTGGTCCAACTACGCCAACGACCACGAGGACGGCAACGGCCAGTTCGAGCAGAACTTCCAGTTCGCCGAGGCGCTCACCACCGCCGACCGCGTCGTCACGCTGCGCTACCTGCTGTCGGTGCTGGCCGCCGAACGCGGGATGATCGCGACGTTCATGCCGAAGCCGTTCAGCGACCGCACGGGAAGCGGCCTGCACCTTCACATTTCGCTCACCAGCGCGGGCACACCGGTGTTCCCCGACGCGGCCGACGACCGCGGCCTCGGGCTGTCGGCGACGGCGTACTCGTTCATCGGCGGCATCCTCGACCACGCGTGCGCGCTGCAGGCGCTCGTCGGGCCGACCGTCAACTCCTACAAGCGGACCGGCGCCGTCTCCACCGCGTCTGGCGCATCCTGGGCCCCTCGCACGCCCACCTACGGAGGCAACGATCGCACCCACTACATCCGCGTTCCCGACGATCAGCGCATCGAGATGCGCGGCGCCGACGGCTCGGCCAACCCGTACCTCGCGATTGCCGCCGCTCTCGGCGCGGGAATCGACGGCGTCAAGCGCAGCCTCGATCCGGGCGCCGTCGGTGGCGGGTCCATCCGCACCCTGCCGCCCACTCTCCTGCACGCCGTCGACGAACTGGAGGGCGATCCGGTGATCGCCGGTGTCCTCGACGCCGCGGGCGACGGCGTCTCGGGATACTTCGCGAAGCTCAAGCGCGACGAGTTCTTCGCCTACCACAGCACCGTCGGAGCGTGGGAAGTCGATCAGTACCTCACCGCTTTCTAGTGAGAGAGAGGAGCAACACATGTGCGGGATCATCGGGTTGCATCTGCGCAACCCGGACCTTCACCCCCACCTCGGCGGCCTGCTCACCGGGATGCTGTGCGAGATGGCCAACCGGGGCAGTGACTCGGCGGGTGTCGCCGTGTACGGAGACCCGACGTGGTCGCCGGCCGACACGGCGTGCGTGTCGGTGCTCGAGTCCACCCCCGACCTGGAAGCGGCCGTCACCGCCGAACTCGGTTGCGCCGTGTCGGTTTCCGATCTCGGCGATACCAGACTGGTCACCGCCGACGCCACCGCCGAGGCGCTGCGCGACGCGGTGGCCGCCGCCGACCCGACCGCGTTGATCGCCGGCTTCGGGTACGACGTCGCGGTGCTCAAGGGGGTCGGGCATCCACGGGCGCTCGCCGACTCCTGGGGACTGGCGAACGCGCAGGGCTGGCAGGGCGTCGGACACACCAGGATGGCGACCGAGTCCGCCGTCAACGCCGCCGGTGCCCACCCGTACGCGGTCGGCCAGGACCAGTGCCTGGTGCACAACGGCTCGTTCGCCAACCACGCCACCATCCGCCGCGAACTGCGCGCCGCCGGAGTGCATTTCGACAGCGAGAACGACACCGAGGTCGGCGCCCGCTTCGTCGCCGACCAACTCGCCGGCGGTCGCGACGTCGAGACCGCGCTGAAGGAACTGTGCGCCACCTTCGACGGCTTCTACACGCTGCTGGTGTCCAACCGGGACTCGTTCGCCGTCGTCCGAGACGCCATCGCCTGCAAGCCCGCCGTCATCGCCGAGACCGCCGACTGGGTCGCGATGGCCAGCGAGTACCGTGCGCTCTCCGGTCTGCCGGGGGTCGAGCGCGCACGGATCTGGGAACCGGAACCGGAGGTGGTGTACGCATGGAGCCGTTGACCGCAACGCGTTTCGACTTGAAGACCACGCCGCTGCGCGACGTCAACTCGGCACTGCACGCCGCCGATGTGACGGGTGAGTTCATCATCGACAACCCCGCGGGTGCCCACAACGTCGCCGTCGGCCTCAACGCCCCCGTCAAGGTGACCGTGGCGGGCCACGTCGGCTACTACGCCGCGGGCATGAACCAGTTGGCCGAGATCACCATCGACGGCAACGCGGGCACCGGTGTCGCCGAGAACATGATGAGCGGCACGGTGTGGGTCAGGGGCAACGCCTCGCAGTCCGCGGGTGCGACGGCCCACGGCGGGCTTCTGGTCGTGGAGGGTGACGCCGCAGCGCGGTGCGGCATCTCGATGAAGGGCGTCGACATCGTCATCGGCGGCGACATCGGCCACATGAGCGCCTTCATGGCACAGGCGGGCACCTTGGTGGTGCGCGGCAATGCCGGTGAAGCGCTGGGTGATTCGATCTACGAGGCGAGGCTGTACGTCCGCGGCGCCGTCGCATCGCTGGGCGCCGACTGCGTCGCGAAGGAGATGCGCGCCGAGCACCACGAGGAACTGGGCCGGCTGCTCAAGGCCGCGGGCTTCGGCGACGACGACACGTCGGCCTACACGCGCTACGGCTCGGCCCGAAACCTTTACCACTTCCACGTCGACCATGCGAGTGCGTACTGATGAGCTACACCGCCGAAGAGCGGGCCGGACTGGGCCTGCGCGAATCCGCCACCTTCGACCGTACGACGATCGCCGCCATCCAGCGGGCCGCCGAGACTGGGGTATACGACATCCGCGGCTGGGGTGCCAAGCGCCCGCTGCCGCACTTCGACGACCTGCTGTTCCTGGGCGCGTCGATGTCGCGCTACCCGCTGGAGGGCTATCGGGAGCGCTGCGACACCGACGTCGTGCTGGGCACCCGACACGCGAAACACCCTCTGCACCTGTCGATTCCGGTGACCATCGCCGGGATGAGCTTCGGCGCGCTCTCCGGCCCGGCCAAGGAGGCCCTCGGCCGCGGCGCGAGTGAGGTCGGCACGTCGACCACCACCGGCGACGGCGGGATGACGCCCGAGGAGCGCGGGCAGAGCAAGTACCTGGTGTACCAGTACCTCCCGTCGCGCTACGGCATGAACCCCGACGACCTGCGCCGCGCCGACGCCATCGAGGTGGTACTCGGGCAGGGCGCCAAGCCCGGCGGCGGCGGAATGCTGTTGGGCCAGAAGATCTCCGATCGCGTCGCCGGGATGCGCACCCTGCCCGCGGGCATCGATCAGCGCTCGGCGTGCCGTCACCCCGACTGGACCGGGCCCGACGATCTGACCATCAAGATCAACGAGCTGCGGGAGATCACCGACTGGGAGAAGCCGATCTACGTGAAGGTCGGTGCCACCCGCACGTACTACGACGTGAAGCTGGCCGTGCACGCCGGCGCGGACGTCGTCGTGGTCGACGGCATGCAGGGCGGCACCGCCGCCACCCAGGAGGTGTTCATCGAGCACGTCGGAGTGCCGACGCTGGCGGCGCTGCCGCAGGCCGTCCGCGCGCTGCAGGAACTCGGGGTGCACCGGAAGGGCGTGCAGCTCATCGTCTCCGGCGGTATCCGCAACGGCGCCGACGTCGCCAAGGCACTGGCCCTCGGCGCCGATGCCGTCGCGATCGGCACCGCCGCGCTGATCGCGCTCGGCGACAACCACCCGCGCTACGCGCGGGAGTACGAGAAGCTCGGCAGCGCAGCCGGTTTCTACGACGACTACCAGGACGGCCGCGACCCGGCGGGCATCACCACCCAGGATCCCGAGTTGGCCGCGCGCTTCGACCCGGTCGAGGGCGGTCGCAGGCTGGCCAACTACCTCCGCGTGCTGACCATGGAGGCGCAGACCATCGCGCGGGCGTGTGGCAAGTCCCACGTGCAGCACCTGGAACCCGACGATCTCGTCGCCGTCAGCATCGAGGCGGCCGCCATGGCCAGGGTGCCTCTCGCGGGCACCGACTGGATCCCCGGCACGTGACCGAGACCGCGGACGTCGTCATCGTCGGTGGCGGACTGGAAGGCACCGCGGCGGCGTGGGCACTGGCCGAGCGCGGCGTGACGAACGTCGTTGTCGCAGAGAGGAACACCGTCGGATCCGGTATGACCGGGAAGTCCTCGGGTATCGTCCGCTGCCACTACGGCGTCAGCTCGCTGGCCGCGATGGCGACCGTCGGCCTCGACGTCTTCGAGCGTGCCGAGGAGTTGTTCGGCACCGACATCGGCTTCCGGCAACCCGGTTACGTCGTGGGGGTCGGCGAGGCCAACGTCGACGCACTGCGCAAGAGCCTGGCGGCGCAGCGGTCCGTCGGCGTCGACACCGAGGAGATCGACGCCGCCGAGGTCGCGGACATGTGGCCGACCGCAGACCTGACGCCGTTCGCCGCGTTCGCGTGGGAGCGCCGCGGTGGCTACGGCGACGCCTATCAGACTGCGCAGGCGTTCTCGGCGACCGCTCGGCGGGCCGGCGTACGCGTGCGGCAGAACTGCGCGGTGGCGGAGGTTCTCGTCGACTGTGGCCGGGCGCGCGGCGTGCGGCTACTCGACGGCGGTGAGATCGCCGCGGAGACCGTCGTCGTCGCCACCGGCGTGTGGATGCAGCCGCTGCTGGCGACGGTCGGCGTCGACGTCCCCATCCGGGTGCACCGCGAGCAGATCGTGCTGATCGCGCCGGGCGTGGATATCGCCGGGGCGCCGGTGTTCTCGGATCTGGTGTCGCTGCAGTACATCCGGCCGGAGCCGAACGGCGAACTGCTGTTCGGCAACTCGGATCTGGGCGAGCTCGAGATCGCCGACCCCGACGGGTACTCGAACCGCGCCACCGAGGCGTTCGTCGACCTCACCGTCGACAAGATCGGCACCCGGTTCCCCGGTCTCACCGACGCGGCGATCACCAGCAGCTACGCGGGCTGCTACGACGTCACGCCGGACTGGAATCCGGTCATCTCGGCCACGGGCGTCGACGGGCTGCTGGTCGCCGCGGGGTTCAGCGGCCACGGCTTCAAGATCTCCCCGGCAGTGGGTCGGCTCGTCGCCGACCTGGTGATCGACGGCTACAGCCGCGACTCCCGCGTCCCGGCGAGCGACTTCCGGCTGTCGCGGTTCGCCGAGGGCGACCCGCTCAAGACGCCGTACCCCTACGTCGGCGCCGGCGAGATGCGCTAGACAGGACCCGTGACCTCAGAAGATCAGGTCCCGCTACTTCGCAACAGCTCCGGCAGCGCCCGCGACCGCGACCCCGAGGTCTCCGTCGACGAGCTCGAACTCGAGGCGGCGATCGGGAAGAACGTCCGGCAACTACGTCAGCAGCACGGCCTGACGGTGGCCGAGACGGCCGCGCGCGTCGGCATCTCGAAGGCGATGCTGAGCAAGATCGAGAACGCGCAGACGTCGTGCAGCCTGTCGACGCTGGCGCTGCTGGCGAAGGGTTTCGACGTGCCGGTGACCAGCCTGTTCCGCGGCGCCGACGTGGAACGGCCGGCTGCGTTCGTCAAGGCGGGCACCGGCGCCGAGATCAAGCGCGAGGGCACCCGCGAGGGCCACGAGTACCAGTTGCTCGGCTCGCTGCGCGGCGAGCACAAGCGGCTCGAGTGCCTGCTCGTCACGCTGTCGGCGAAGAGCCAGGTCTACCCACTGTTCCAGCACCCCGGCACCGAGTTCATCTACCTGCTCGAGGGCGTCATGGACTACGGCCACAGCAGGTCGGTGTACCGGATGCAGCCCGGCGACTCGCTGCAGATCGACGGGGAGGGCGCGCACGGACCCGTCGACCTCGTCGAGGTGCCGATCCGTTTCCTGTCGGTTATCGCCTTCCCCGATTCCCAGGTCTAACCCGCGCGAACGTTGGTTACCGCCACGGTCCGGTCGCCGGGAGCGTGGCGGTAACCAACGTTCGCGCAAAGGTCGGGCGGGGTTTGGAGCCGCGGGATCACCGGAGTAGGGTGTCCCACGTGCAGCGGGTGCTCCTCCTCGGACGCCGCGACGGAGTCTGATCCAGACTGGCTCTCCGTCGCGGGTAGTCGCGATGCGCTGGTCTGAATTCACACAGACGAACCGGAGCCACCTCAATGACCACGTATTCGAAGCCCTCGGCTGACTCGCCCGACGCCTTCAATTCCGCACGCACCATCTCCACCCCTGCCGGCCCGGCCAATCCCGGCCAGCCCGCGTGGAACACCCAGAAGACCACCCAGATGCCGGTGGGCCGCTATCGCACCTTCGCCGAAGAGGTGGAGAACGTCGCGCTGCCCGACCGCACCTGGCCCGACAAGGTCTCGACCGTTGCGCCGATGTGGTGTGCAGTCGATCTGCGCGACGGTAATCAGGCGCTCATCGATCCGATGAGCCCGCAGCGTAAGCGCCGCATGTTCGACCTGCTGGTCCGCATGGGCTACAAGGAGATCGAGGTCGGCTTCCCGTCGGCGAGCCAGACCGACTTCGACTTCGTCCGCGAGATCATCGAGCAGGGTGCGGTACCCGACGACGTCACCATCCAGGTGCTGACGCAGTGCCGTCCGGAACTGATCACCAGGACGTTCGAAGCCTGCGCGGGCGCGCCGCGGGCCATCGTGCACTTCTACAACTCGACGTCGATCCTGCAACGCCGCGTGGTGTTCCGCGCCGATCGCGAGGCGGTCAAGAAGATCGCGACCGACGGCGCCAGGATGTGCGTCGACGAGGCGAAGAAGTACCCGGACACCAAGTGGCGCTTCGAGTACAGCCCGGAGTCCTACACCGGTACCGAGCTGGAGTACGCGGTCGACGTCTGCAACGCCGTCGCCGAGATCGTCCAGCCGACGCCCGAGGTGCCGCTGATCGTCAACCTGCCCGCCACCGTCGAGATGGCGACGCCCAACGTGTACGCCGACTCGATCGAGTGGATGAACCGCCACCTGGCACCGCGGGACTCGATCATCCTGAGCCTTCACCCGCACAACGATCGCGGAACCGCCGTCGCCGCAGCCGAATTGGGCTACCAGGCCGGTGCGGACCGCATCGAGGGCTGCCTGTTCGGCAACGGCGAGCGCACCGGCAACGTGTGCCTGGTGACGCTGGGCCTGAACCTGTTCAGCCGCGGCGTGGATCCTCAGGTCGACTTCTCGAACATCGACGAGATCCGCCGCACCGTGGAGTACTGCAACCAGCTGCCGGTGCACGAGCGGCATCCGTACGGCGGCGACCTGGTGTACACCGCCTTCTCGGGTAGTCACCAGGACGCGATCAACAAGGGCCTGGACGCGATGAAAGTCGCTGCCGACGAAGCGGATTCGGACGTCGACGACATGCTCTGGCAGGTCCCCTACCTGCCGATCGATCCGAAGGACGTCGGCCGCACGTACGAGGCCGTCATCCGGGTGAACTCGCAGTCCGGCAAGGGCGGCGTCGCCTACATCATGAAGGCCGACCACGGACTGGCGCTGCCGCGACGGCTGCAGATCGAGTTCAGCCAGGCGATTCAGAAGCTCACCGACGGCGAGGGCGGCGAGGTGTCGCCCAAGGAGATGTGGGACGTCTTCGCCGAGGAGTACCTGTCCCCCGTTCGTCCGCTGGAGCGCATGCGGCAGAAGGTCGACGCGGCCGAGGTCGACGGCGGCACCGACACCATCACCGCAGTGGTGAAGGTCGACGGCGAGGAACGCGAGATCGTCGGCGCGGGCAACGGTCCGCTGGCGGCGTTCGTCGACGCGTTGGGCGCCATCGGCTTCGACGTCTCGGTGCTGGACTACTCCGAGCACGCGCTCTCGGCGGGCGAGGAGGCGCAGGCGGCCGCGTACGTCGAGGCGTCGATCGGCGGCCGCACCGTGTGGGGCGTCGGCATCGCCACGTCGATCACGACCGCGTCGCTACGAGCGGTGGTATCGGCGGTCAACCGGGCGGCCCGCGGCTAAACTGACGGCTACGTCAAATCGACGTAGTGAGCAGTGCTTGCAGAAGCTTCGCGCAAGCGCTCATCAGTGGTTGAGGAGTAGCCGCTCGTGTGGAGTTCGTTCTGGAGTTTCCTGTGGTCGACGATCGTCATCTTCGCGTTCATCGCGTACCTGATGATCCTGTTCAACATCCTCACCGACCTGTTCTGGCGTGATCACCAGACCAAGGGTGTGGTGAAGGCGGTGTGGGTGGTGTTCCTGATCGTCTTCCCGTACCTCACGGCGCTGGTCTACCTGATCGCACGCGGTGACGGCATGGCCTTGCGGGGTCGCGAGGCGGCGGCAGCGGCCAAACAGCAGACCGACGACTACATCAAGCAGGCCGCAGGACGCTCGCCCGCGCAGGAGATCGCCCACGCGAAGGAACTTCTCGATGCGGGCACCATCACCCAGAGCGACTTCGATTCGTTGAAGACCAAGGCGCTCACCTAGGTGTACTGACCACGGACGTTGGTGACGGCGTGGTGAGGTGACAAGACGAAGACCTCCGGGTGAAGTGCGAGCTGTCTAGGAACGCACCAACTCACCTCGGAGGTCTTCGTGGTTCACCG
>NZ_JANDBD010000013.1 GCF_024320865.1 Mycolicibacterium arenosum
GCGACGAACAACGATGCCAGGAGTATCCCCGCTGGTTGCACACCTACAATCACCACCGCGGCCACACAGCACTCGGCGGTCAACCACCAGCCAGCCGTGTACCTAACCTCTCAGGTCAGTACAGCTAGCCTGGCACCGTGACCGACGAACTCTGCGTCGACCTGTCGGGTGCTCCGCAGACCATGCTCGCGACGCTGTACGCCAAGGCGCTGGACGCCGAGTCGCCGCGCTCGCTGCTGCACGACACCTGGGCGCGCGACATCGTCGCTCGGCTGGACTACGACTGGGCTAGAACGACGATCACGCCGCGGACTGCGCCGGCGGTTTCGACTCGCGCTGCGCACTTCGACACCTGGGTGCGCCAGTTCCTCGCCCTGCATCCGCGGGCGACGGTGCTGCATCTGGGCTGCGGTCTGGACAGTCGCTATTTCCGCATCGCTCCGGGACCCGACGTCGAGTGGTACGACGTCGACTTCCCTGACGTCGCCGCGCTGCGGGTGCGGCTCTACCCCACCGCCGAGCACTGCCACGTCGTCGCGGCGTCCGTCACCGACCCCGGCTACCTCGCCGACATTCCCGCCGACCGGCCGACGTTGATCCTGGGCGAGGGTCTCACGATGTACCTCACCCGCGACGACGGCATCGCGCTGCTTCGCCGGGTCGTCGACCGATTCCCTTTGGGCGAACTGCAATTCGACGCCTTCAATCGGTTCGGCATCAGGACGCAGTGGACCAACGCCGTCGTCCGACGCGCCGGTGCCACGCTGTACTGGGGGATCGACGGACCCGCCGAGATCCTCGCCGCGGTGCCGGGCACACGCCTGCTCGCCTGGCTCTCGGTGTTCGAGTCGGACTCGTTCCGCGGGATCCCCGGCCCGTACCGCGCGATGGGCAAGGCGATGTCGGTGCTACCCGCGCTGCGCTACATGGCGCAGTACCACCGCTACGCCTTCGGCCGGCCGGGTTGACGCCCGCGGATGCCCAGCACCGGTTGAATACGTCCGCCGCCATCGAAGTCCGGTCCCCACGGCCACCGACGCCTATCATCGGCCCAGACGAGCTGGATCGCTCTGATATCAGGACCTTCGACGGCGATGGCCATGTTCATGTGAGCGTCGGGGTGAGTCACTTCAACGAGTTCAAGTCGCGCTCCCGCGGGTAGCCAGACCTGGTTTCCCGGCACGGGTGTCTTCCCGGCCAGCGTCCGCCTGGTGAAGGTGTTCAGCACCCATGTCGCCTGATGCGCGCTCACGCCGGTGACGAGGAACTCGGGAAGGCCTCGCCGGTGCAAACCGATCGTGTACGCGTAGGGCGCTCGGTCGTCCTCGACGTACTGCACTAGCCATCCCTTGATGGAGATGTCGGCCCGGAGTGTGGCCAGGTAGTCGTCGAGTGTCTTGTCGGGGTTGTCGCATTGCCAGCACATGGCTCGAAGCGTGCGCTGCGACTCCGACGGAGATCGCATGTGCGGCGGCGGTTATCCCCAGTCCGCGATTAGTCCACAGCCCTAGGCGCTGAGCGCCTCCACCACCTCGCCGTACAGTCGCGCCTTGATGGCGCCCATGGTGAAGCCCGCCTTGGCAGCGCGCTCATCGGCCCGCGCCACGGCGATGTCGAGCACCTCGTCCTCGGTGCCCACCCCCGCGACGATCCCGGCGTGGTGCGCTTCCTCACCGCCGTAACGATGCGCGGTGGTCATCGCCTCGTGCGCGGTCGCGATGGGTAACCGAGCCCGGATCAACGCGTTCATGCCCGGTGTGAACGGGATGCCGAGATCGACCTCCGGCAGACAGAAGTAGCCGCGGTCCGAACGCATGACGGCCAGGTCGTGCGCCAGCGCCAGCATCGCCCCCGCCGCGAACGTGTGGCCCTGCAGTGCCGCGACGATCGGCGCCGGAAACGTCAGCACGCGCGCGAACAACGCGTGTACCTCACGCAGATTCGCTTCCGCCGCATCGGGATTGGCGCCCATGAAGTCGAGGTCCAACCCGTTCGAATAGAACTTCCCGACGCCGGTCGTCACCACCGCTTTGGGGCCCTCGACCGCCTCGACCTCATCCAACGCGGCGTTCACGGCCGTCAGTCGATCGGGATGGAAGCGGTTCTCGTCATCGCCGAGCGTCAGCACGAAGACGTTGCCGCGGCGCTCGAGGCTCGTCATGACGCCGCTTCGGCCTTCGCCTTGAGCCGTTGGAGCGTCATGCGGATGTGGTCGGCGTTGGCCGAGTCGCGGTCCTTGACCCCCGTCGCCATCCCGGCGATGCCCTTGAACCAGCCGGGCCGCTTGTCCCAGGTGCGTTCGGTGACCGTGCACCCCCCGTCGGCCGCCGCGATGTCGTACCGCCAGTGGGCGACGGGGATCACGAGGCTCTTCACGTCAAATGCGAACGCGCGGGCGGGTTCGGCATCGGTGACGGTGCAGGTGGTGGTCCACGTCTTGCCGCCGTTGCTGTTCTGCCCCGTGAAGACGGCACCCGGAGTGCAGGCACCGCCCTTCCGCCAGGTCATCGCGGTGGTTTCCTCGGCCAGTTCCGCGAGCGTCGGCAGATCCGTGATCAGCGCGTACACCGCGTCGGGAGCGGCGGCGATGGTGACAGTGGCCTCGGCGGAGGCCGGCCCGGAGTTGGTCATTCGGCGATCGTAGTCAGCCATTCCGGAATCCAAGGGCGTACCGCGCACGTTGGTCACAGCATGACCAGTCGCGACGTTCGCCAGCCCTCGGCAGCCCACCCCATCACCGTCGAACCCACGGGACGACGTGTCACCGTCAGGATCAACGGCGAGGTGATAGCGCAGACCGCCGCCGCCCTGACCCTGCAGGAGTCGACCTACCCGGCCGTGCAGTACATCCCGCTGGCCGACGTCACCGCGAGCGCACTGCACCGCAGCGACACCACGACCTACTGCCCCTACAAGGGCGACGCCAGCTACTACGACGTCACCGCGGCCGGTGAGACGGTGGCCGACGCCATCTGGACGTACGAGCGGCCGTACCCGGCGGTCTCCGCCATCGCCGGGCACGTCGCCTTCTACGCCGACAAGGCCGACGTGGACGTGGCCTAACCTCGACGATGTGACCACTACGGCGAGCGTCGAGTTCGACGGCGTCGCCGCGCCCGCGATGACGCTCTCACCGCTGCGCCGCGGCCCCGGCGACCCGTGCTACCGCGCGGTCGACGGCGTCATCTGGAAGACCACGCTGATGGCCAGCGGCCCGGTCACCGCGCGCATCGTGAAGTCGGCGACCGACACCGTCGACTGCGAGGTGTGGGGAAGCGGCGCAACGGAGTTCATCGAGCAGTTGCCCGCGTACCTCGGGCTGCACGACGATCGCACGGGCTTCGCGCCGACCGAGCCGACCATCGCCGCGGCCCATCGCAAGGCACCGCAGCTGAGGCTCGGGCGCACCGGCCGCGTCATCGAGGCGCTGATCCCCGCCGTGCTCGAGCAACGCGTCGCCGGTAAGGATGCGTTCCGAGCCTGGCGGCTGCTCGTCACCAAGTACGGCGCCCCCGCGCCCGGCCCGGCGCCCGCCGGGATGCGCGTGCCGCCGCCCGCGGACGTGTGGCGTCGCATCCCGTCGTGGGAGTTCCACCTCGCCAACGTGGACCCCGGCCGGGCCCGCACGCTCGTCGGATGCGCCCAGCGCGCGGAGTCGATCGAGCGCCTCACCGCACGGTCGCCGGAGGACGCGCGGGCCGCCCTGCAGTCGCTGCCCGGTGTCGGGATCTGGACCGCCGCCGAAACCGCGCAGCGCGCGTGGGGGGACGCGGACGCGCTGTCGGTGGGTGACTACCACCTGTCGAACGTCGTCGGTTCCACACTGCTCGGCCATCGCATCGACGACGCCGAGATGCTCGATCTGCTGGAGCCCCTGCGGCCGCATCGCCACCGCGCCGTGCGACTGCTCGAGGTAAGCGGAATGGCGCGCAACCCCCGGTTCGGCGCGCGCATGGCGATCCCCGATCTCAGTTCGATGTAGAAGATGTCGATTAACCCACCGTAGGCGCGGGTAGGACACACGGTGACCAAGCCGAAGGAGGCCACCCCATGCCCGAATTCACCCTGCCGGGGCTATCCGAGAAGAACGGCGCTGAAGTAGCCGAGCTGCTGCAGAAGCTGCTCAGCACCTACAACGACCTGCATCTGACCCTCAAGCACGTGCACTGGAACGTGGTCGGACCGAACTTCATCGGCGTCCACGAGATGATCGATCCGCAGGTGGAACTCGTCCGCGGATACGCCGACGACGCCGCCGAGCGCATCGCCGCCCTCGGCGGCTCGCCCCAGGGCACGCCCGGCGCGATCATCAACGACCGCACGTGGGACGACTACTCCGTCGGCCGCGACACCGTGCAGGCCCACCTCGCCGCACTCGACCTCGTCTACACCGGCGTGATCGAGGACGCCCGCAAGGCGATCGACCGACTCGACGATCTCGACCTGGTGTCTCAGGATCTGGTGATCGGACAGGTCGGCGAACTGGAGAAGTTCCAGTGGTTCGTCCGTGCCCACCTGGAGAACTCCGGCGGGCAGCTCGTGAACGCGGGCGCGACGTCGGAGAAGGGTGCCGCGAAGGCGGCCAAGAAAAAGGCTCCGGTTAAGTAGCTAGCCGGGAGCGGACCCGCGCCGTCGTCACGACGGCGCGGGCCCGACTCTCCGTTAAGACGATTACGAAATGTCAGTTAGTCGGCTCCCTCCAGTGCGTCGTCTCGAACTGGCCGGTCGGCCAGTTCCTCGTTCCTGCCGAACAGGAACGGGTATGCGATGCCGGCGATCGCCGCGCCGACAAGCGGAGCGAGCCAGAACAGCCACAGCTGCGCCGGTGCTCCATCACCGTTGAAGAACGCCACCGCCGTGGACCGTGCGGGGTTCACCGAGGTGTTCGAGATCGGGATCGAGATCAGGTGAATCAGCGTCAGCATCAAGCCGATCGACAAGCCCGCGAAGCCCTTAGGTGACCGGTCGTCCGTTGAGCCGAGGATCACCAGCATGAAGATCGCGGTCAACACCACCTCGGCGATCAGCACCGCCGTCATGGAGTAGCCGCCCGGTGAGTGGTCGCCGTAGCCGTTGGCGGCCATGTTCCCGGTGGCCGACCAACCGTCCTGCCCACTCGCGATCAGGTAGATGATCAGGCCGCCGACCAGTCCGCCGAGGACCTGCGCGATCCAGTACACCGGCAGCGCCACCCATTCGACGCGCTTGGCCAGTGCGGCGCCCAGCGTCACGGCCGGGTTGAAGTGGCCGCCCGAGATGGTGCCGAACGCGTACACGCCGGTCAGTACGGTCAGGCCGAAAGCCAGTGAGACACCGAGGAATCCGATCCCCAGCGAGGTATCGCCTGACATGAACTTGGCAGCGAAGACGGCGCTGCCGCAGCCGCCGAGCACCAGCCAGAGCGTGCCGATGAACTCGGCAGCCAATCGGTGAAACATCGTGGGTGCGGACATGGTGTCAGACCTTTCTCGGCCCCTCGCCCTTGAGGTGGCTGGAGGGTCAGAGTGACACGGCACACACATGTCAGCGCCCGTCGTTGCCGAATATCGGCTGAACGGTGACCGGCCGCTATCGAGCCGTTACCGTCCCTCCGCTTAGTGGCCGAGGCGCGCGCACACCCACTCGACCAGCGGTCGAGTCGCCTTCCAGTCGGCGCGGACCACACCGACGAGCTCGGGGGTGTAGATGATCGGCTCGAAGCCGTAGTGCTTGCCGATCGTCAGCGAGCGGTGCCGCAGCAAGTCGATCCGCGGGTGGTCGGCGTCGTACCCGCGCGGCGAGGTCTTGAGCCGATCACCGCCGACCTCGAACCCGGCCCGCCTCAGCTTGGCCAGGATCTTCTCCAGTTGCGTGCCCTTCGTCTCGTCCGCCATCGCCGCTCGGATCTCGGCCAGGTCCGCCGCGCTCGCGTCGTAGAAGCCTGCGCCGGTGCGGAATCCGCGGGCCGCGATCTCGATGTACCAGCCGCACGCCGGACCCGCGGCCACGAACGCGCCCTGGTGCGTCTTGTACGGAGTCTTGTCCTTCGCGAACCGAACGTCGCGGAAGGGCCGAAAGATCTTGGCCGCACCGAAATCCGGCTCGAGCGCATCGGTCAGCGCGACCATGGGTCCGCGCACCGCCGTCTGATACTGCTCCCTGTGCGCTTCCCAGAACGACTTCGTGTTGTCGACCTCCAGGTCGTCGTAGAAGTCGAGGGCCGCTTCGGTGAAGCCGGTGAATCCGTCGGCCATCATCAGGTCCCTTCTAGTAGCGGTAGGCGGTCAGTCGGGCGGTGATAGCGACTTTGCCGTCGGCCCCGATCGCCTGCGCGTCCGCGATGCCGCTGCTGCGACCCACCCGCAACGGGGTTCCCACGTAACGGGATTCGGCACCGGCGAGAAACGGCCGGATGAAGTTGACGCGCAGCGAGGCGGTGACGAGCGGATCGGAGCGCCCGGCGTTGACCGCCGCGGAGGCCACCACCTCGAGGCCGGTCGATGCGATGCCGCCGTGCACGACGCCCATGGTGTTGTTCAGCACCGGGTCCGGCAGCTGCGCCAACGTGACCGTGCCGCCGTCGTCGTCGTCGGCGGTGCCGGCGTTCATCAACTCGGCCAGCCCCACGGGCGGGGACACGGAGTCCGGCGGTTCGGCCGGGAAGTCGTCGGATCCCGCTGCCGGCGCCGCCACGAAGAACGAGCGAACCGTGCCTGTGCCGACCACGACGTCGGCCACGGTGAGCTCGCACTCGCCCAGCGCGGTCGTCGTCCGCGATCCCACGGGTCTCGCCCTGCCGAGTACCGGGACATCCGGATGGGCGGCGATCACGTCGACTGCCTCCGGGGACGTCTCCAGAGCCAACTCGCTGGACACCGCCCAGATGTCGGCGGTCCGGCGGCGATGGTTGACCAGTCCCGCCACGTGGTCGACGAGGACCGCCAGCGGACCCACGCTCGGGGCCCCGGTGATCGGGTTGACCAGGTGCGCGACCGGCATGGTCGCCACGCAGCCGTCGACGTCGTCGTACATCGTTTCGACGCCGAACCGGCCGATTGGGGTGTGAAGTGGGTGTCGCATCAGCCCCGAGCTTTCCGCGTCCCCGGTGGGGGTTGGGCGTCAGGGTCCTCCCGGCGGCGTCTCTAAGAAACCGATTTGGCTTTCCAGCAAACGAGAATCTTGAAGCATCCAGCGAAAACGTGGTCGTCCAGCAAAGGCTACGAAGCCGGGTACGTACGTGCGGTCACGCCGCACTCGGCGGCGTTCTTGGCTGTCTCTGACGCGGATGCGCTGAGCCGCAACGGATTTCACGTGCCGGTGGCTCGGTGCCGAGGTACCGCGGCACTGGTCGGCGGCCATCCTAGTTAGGTATGACTAAGTTGGCATGTCAGCCACTGTTTGTCATATCGTTTCACCACTCGCGGCGAATGGGACAAAAGCCCGTCGTTCAGTGCTGCACACTGGCACCCCTTCGCCCGCAGGCAGAAGCCGAAGCAAACGGCTGCCTATCAGGACTTTCGAAGACGGTGTGAAGGGGTCAGGTGGGATGCCGATGGGAGCAGTGCCCAGCGGGCTGTACAACCCCGCGTACGAGCACGACTCGTGCGGTGTCGCCATGGTGGCGGACATCCACGGGCGGCGCAGCCGCGACATCGTCGACAAGGCCATCACGGCGCTGTTGAACCTCGAGCACCGCGGTGCCCAGGGTGCCGAGCCGAACACCGGCGACGGCGCGGGCATCCTGCTGCAGGTGCCCGACTCGTTCCTGCGTCAGGTGGTCGACTTCGACCTGCCCGCGGAGGGCTCGTACGCCACCGGCATCGCGTTCCTGCCGCAGTCGTCGCGGGACGCCGCCGCGGCCTGCGAATCCGTCGAGAAGATCGCCGAGGCCGAGGGCCTGACCGTGCTCGGCTGGCGCGACGTCCCCACCGACGACTCATCGCTGGGTGCACTGGCCCGCGACGCGATGCCGACCTTCCGGCAGGTCTTCCTCGGCGGGGCGTCGGACATGGAGCTCGAGCGCCGCGCCTACGTCGTGCGCAAGCGCGCCGAGCACGAGCTCGGCACCAAGGGGCCGGGCCAGGACGGCCCCGGACGCGAAACCGTCTATTTCCCAAGCCTTTCCGGCCAGACCTTCGTGTTCAAGGGCATGCTCACCACCCCGCAGCTGCGGGCCTTCTACCTCGACCTGCAGGATGAGCGGCTGGAAAGCGCCCTCGGCATCGTCCACTCGCGGTTCTCCACCAACACGTTCCCGTCGTGGCCGCTGGCCCACCCGTTCCGCCGGGTCGCCCACAACGGCGAGATCAACACCGTCACGGGTAACGAGAACTGGATGCGCGCACGGGAGGCGCTCATCAGGACCGACGTCTTCGGGACCGAAGCGGATCTGGACAAGATCGTCCCGGTCTGCACCCCCGGCGCCTCGGACACCGCGCGCTTCGACGAGGTGCTCGAACTGCTGCACCTCGGTGGCCGGAGCCTCGCGCACGCGATGCTGATGATGATCCCGGAGGCCTGGGAGCGCAACGAGTCGATGGACCCCGCGCGCCGGGCGTTCTACGAGTACCACGCATCGCTGATGGAGCCGTGGGACGGACCGGCGTCGGTGTGCTTCACCGACGGCACCGTCATCGGCGCCGTACTGGACCGCAACGGGCTGCGGCCGTCGCGCATCTGGGTCACCGACGACGGGCTCGTCGTGCTGGCCTCGGAGGCCGGCGTGCTGGACGTCGACCCCGCGAAGGTCGTCAAGAAGATGCGACTGCAACCCGGCCGCATGTTCCTGGTCGACACCGCGCAGGGCCGGATCGTCTCCGACGAGGAGGTCAAGGCCGAACTCGCCGCCGCGGAGCCCTACCGCGAGTGGCTCGACGCCGGGCTCTTCCACCTCGACGAGTTGCCCCCCGGCGACTACGTCCGGATGCCGCACCACCGCGTCGTGCTGCGGCAGCAGATCTTCGGGTTCACCTACGAGGAGCTCAACCTGCTGGTGGCGCCCATGGCGCGCACCGGTGCCGAGGCGCTCGGCTCCATGGGCACCGACACCCCGGTCGCCGTGCTGTCCGCGCGTCCACGCATGCTCTACGACTACTTCCAGCAGCTGTTCGCGCAGGTCACCAACCCGCCGCTGGACGCCATCCGCGAAGAGGTCGTGACGAGCCTGCAGGGCACGGTCGGCCCCGAGGGCGACCTGCTGAACCCGAACGCCGACTCGTGTCGCCAGATCGTGCTGTCGAACCCGATCCTGCGCAACGCCGACCTGTCGAAGCTCGTGTGCGTCGACCCCGATCACGAGATCCGCGGCCACAAGCACGGCCTGCGCGCCGCCGTCGTCCGCTGCCTGTACCCCGTCGCGCGCGGCGGGCAGGGCCTCAAGGAGGCGCTCGACGACGTCCGCGCGAAGGTCAGCCAGGCCATCCGCAACGGCGCCCGCATCATCGTGCTGTCGGACCGCGAGTCCAACGAGTCGATGGCGCCCATCCCGTCGCTGCTGAGCGTCTCCGCCGTGCACCACCACCTGGTCCGCGAGCGCACCCGCACCCAGGTCGGACTGGTCGTCGAGGCCGGGGACGCCCGCGAGGTGCACCACATGGCGTGCCTCGTCGGCTTCGGCGCCGCGGCCATCAACCCGTACATGGCGTTCGAGTCGATCGAGGACATGGTCGACCGCGGTGTCATCGCCGACATCACCAGCGACAAGGCCAAGGCCAACTACGTCAAGGCCGCGGGCAAGGGCGTGCTGAAGGTGATGTCGAAGATGGGCATCTCCACGCTCGCCTCTTACACCGGTGCGCAACTGTTCCAGGCCATCGGCATCAACGAGCAGGTGCTGCAGGAGTACTTCACCGGCCTGTCCTGTCCGGTGGGCGGCATCGACCTCGAGGACATCGCGGCCGACGTCGCCACCCGCCACGCGCTGGCCTACCTGGACCGGCCCGACGAGCGCGCACACCGCGAACTCGAAGTCGGCGGCGAATACCAGTGGCGACGCGAGGGCGAGTACCACCTGTTCAACCCGGACACGGTGTTCAAGCTCCAGCACTCCACGCGCACCGGGCAGTACTCGATCTTCAAGGAGTACACGAAGCTCGTCGACGACCAGAGCGAGCGGTTCGCCTCGCTGCGCGGTCTGCTGAAGTTCCGCGAAGGGGTGCGCGAGCCGATCTCGATCGACGAGGTGGAGCCGGCCAGCGAGATCGTCAAGAGGTTCTCGACCGGTGCGATGAGCTACGGCTCGATCTCCGCCGAGGCGCACGAGACGCTGGCCATCGCAATGAACCGCCTTGGGGGACGGTCGAATTCGGGTGAGGGCGGCGAGAACGTCAACCGCTTCGACTACGACGAGAACGGCGACTGGCGACGCAGTGCCATCAAGCAGGTGGCCTCCGGTCGCTTCGGTGTGACGTCGCACTACCTGACCAACTGCACCGACATCCAGATCAAGATGGCCCAGGGCGCGAAACCCGGTGAGGGCGGCCAGCTTCCAGGGCACAAGGTGTATCCGTGGGTGGCCGAGGTTCGGCACTCGACACCCGGCGTCGGCCTGATCTCGCCGCCGCCGCACCACGACATCTACTCGATCGAGGATCTCGCACAGCTGATCCACGACCTGAAGAACGCCAATCCGGCTGCGCGCGTGCACGTGAAGCTCGTCTCGGAGAACGGCGTCGGCACGGTCGCGGCCGGGGTGTCCAAGGCCCACGCCGACGTCGTGCTCATCTCGGGGCACGACGGCGGCACCGGCGCCACCCCGCTCACCTCGCAGAAGCACGCGGGCGCCCCGTGGGAGCTGGGGCTCGCCGAAACGCAGCAGACGTTGCTGCTCAACGGACTTCGCGACCGCATCGTCGTCCAGGTCGACGGCCAGCTGAAGACCGGCCGCGACGTCGTGGTCGCCGCCCTGCTCGGCGCCGAGGAGTTCGGCTTCGCCACGGCGCCGCTGGTGGTCGCGGGCTGCATCATGATGCGGGTCTGCCACCTCGACACCTGTCCCGTCGGCGTCGCCACCCAGAACCCGGTGTTGCGGGAGCGGTTCAACGCCAAGCCGGAGTTCGTCGAGAACTTCTTCCTCTTCATCGCAGAAGAGGTCCGGGAACTCATGGCGCAGTTGGGCTTCCGCACCGTCAACGAGATGGTCGGACAGGTCGGTGCGCTCGACACGACCCAGGCGGCTGAGCACTGTAAGGCCCACAAGCTGGACCTCTCGCCGGTGCTGCACGAGCCCGAGTCGGCGTTCATGAACCAGGATCTGTACTGCAGCTCGCGGCAGGATCACGGCCTGGACAAGGCGCTCGATCAGCAGCTGATCACGCAGTGCCGTGAGGCGCTGGATTCGGGCACACCGGTTCGGTTCCACACGACCATCGCCAACGTGAACCGCACCGTCGGCACCATGCTCGGCCACGAGGTCACCAAGGCCCATGGCGGACAGGGGCTTCCGGACGGCACCATCGACATCACGTTCGACGGGTCGGCGGGCAACAGCTTCGGCGCGTTCCTGCCCAAGGGCATCACGCTGCGTGTCTACGGCGACGCCAACGACTACGTCGGCAAGGGTCTCTCGGGTGGCCGCATCGTGGTGCGGCCGTCCGACCACGCCCCGGCGGACTACGCCGCGGAGGACAACATCATCGCGGGCAACGTGATCCTGTTCGGCGCCACCAGCGGGCAGGCGTTCCTGCGCGGCCAGGTGGGCGAGCGGTTCGCCGTGCGCAACTCGGGCGCGCACGCGGTGGTCGAGGGCGTCGGCGATCACGGCTGCGAGTACATGACGGGTGGCAAGGTCGCGATTCTCGGACCGACGGGACGCAACTTCGCCGCCGGCATGTCGGGCGGAATCGCCTACGTGTACGACCCGAACGGGGCGCTGCCCGACAATCTGAACGCCGAGATGGTCGACCTGGACGAACTCGACGGCGACGACATCGAGTGGCTGTCGGACATGGTTCATGCGCACGTCGACGCCACCGATTCGGCTGTCGGCCAACGGATTCTGTCCGACTGGGATGGGGAGATCAAGCACTTCGTGAAGGTCATGCCGCGCGACTACAAGCGCGTACTCGAAGCGATCGCCGAGGCGGAACGAAACGGCGAAGACGTGGACACCGCGATCATGGCGGCCGCCAATGGCTGACCCGCGCGGCTTCCTCAAGATCACCAAGCGCGAGACCCCGGAACGCCGGCCCGTCCCGCTGCGGCTGAACGACTGGAACGAGGTCTACGAGGACTTCTCTCACGACGTCCTGCAGAAGCAGGCCGCCCGCTGCATGGACTGCGGGATTCCGTTCTGCCACAACGGCTGTCCACTGGGCAACCTGATCCCCGAATGGAACGACCTGGTCTACCGCGACCGGTGGCGCGACGCCATCGAGCGGCTGCACGCCACCAACAACTTCCCCGAGTTCACCGGCCGGCTGTGCCCGGCGCCGTGCGAGGCGTCGTGCGTGCTCGGCATCAACCAGGATGCGGTGACCATCAAGCAGGTCGAGGTCGAGATCATCGACAACGCCTTCGACCAGGGCTGGGTGGTGCCGCTGCCGCCGGACAAGCTGACCGGCAAGAAGGTCGCCGTCGTCGGCTCCGGCCCGGCCGGACTGGCCGCCGCCCAGCAGCTCACCCGCGCGGGCCACGCGGTGACGGTGTTCGAACGCGCCGACCGCATCGGCGGCCTGCTGCGCTACGGCATCCCGGAATTCAAGATGGAGAAGCGCCACATCGACCGCCGGTTGGCGCAGATGGAGGCCGAAGGCACCCTGTTCCGGCCGGGGGTGAACGTCGGCGTCGACATCACCGTCGCGCAGCTGCGGCTGAACTACGACGCCGTGGTGCTGGCCGGTGGCGCAACCGCGTGGCGCGATCTGCCGATCCCCGGCCGCGAGCTCGAGGGCATCCACCAGGCCATGGAGTTCCTGCCGTGGGCCAACCGCGTGCAACAGGGCGACGACGTCCTCGACGAGAGCGGCGAGCCGCCGATCACCGCGAAGGGCAAGAAGGTCGTCATCATCGGCGGCGGCGACACCGGCGCGGACTGCCTGGGCACCTCGCACCGGCAGGGCGCCGCGAGCATCCACCAGTTCGAGATCATGCCGCGGCCGCCGGAGACGCGCGCCGACTCGACGCCCTGGCCGACCTATCCGCTGATGTTCCGGGTGTCGTCCGCGCACGAGGAGGGCGGCGAACGCGTCTTCTCGGTCAACACCGAGGAGTTCGTCGGCGCGGACGGTCGCGTCACGGCGCTGAAGGTGCACGAGGTCGCCATGAAGGCCGGCAAGTTCGAGAAGGTCGACGGTTCTGATTTCGAGCTCGAGGCCGACCTCGTGCTGCTCGCCATGGGATTCGTGGGGCCCGAGAAGGACGGTCTTCTCACCGACCTCGGCGTCGAGCTGACCGACCGCGGCAACGTCAACCGGGACGGGAACTTCCAGTCGTCGGTGCCGGGAGTGTTCGTGGCGGGCGATATGGGCCGCGGGCAGTCGCTCATCGTGTGGGCGATCGCCGAGGGCCGTGCGGCTGCGGCGGGAGTGGACCGGTACCTGATGGGCGAGTCCGCGCTGCCCGCGCCGATCAAGCCGACGGCCGCCCCGCAGCGCTAGACACCGGGATCCCCCGCCCGCGAGTGTTGGGTTTCGGCACGCGTTCGGCGATTAGGCGTGGCGGTAACCAACGTTCGGCGGTGTGGGAGCGAGCCTCAATAACCACATCAGTCACATCAGAAACAGCATACGATTCATTCGGCGTGCCGACTGGTGTTAGCCAGATCACAGGTGTCTAATAGTCGAGCGGGGTTCGAGCGAAACGTGACCCCACGGTGCCGACAACGCCGACCGCTTGGAGCGAACGATGTACCTGAACCCGATGTCACGGACCCGGAATATTCGAATCGCCTGGTCGCTGTTCCGCCACCCGGTCCGAAGCCGGGAGTTTCCCGCCAAGCACGAGCGGCTGATCACCGCCGCAGAGATGATGCGCTACGGGTTCTGAGTCCCCGGCGGCGGTCGACGGGTCACCCCGCCAGTGGCTGCCCGAGTTTGCTTAGCCCGTTTATCTTCCTGACCGTCAGTTATTTCGGACGTCAGCCGGTCGCCAGACCTGAATCGCGGATCGCCTGCCCAAGTGGCTCCAGCACCGCCGGGTCGTACGGCGGGGGTAGGTAGATGATCGCGAGATCCAGACCCTCCGCGCCCAGGGCGATGGTGTCCTCGATGACCTTGCGGTAGTTGCGGTCCTCGCCGAGCCTCACGTGCGCGGACAGCGTGATCTCCTTGGGATCGCGGCCGATGTCCTTGCACCGGGCGGCGAGCACGTCGCGCTTCTGCGCGAACTCGGCGGGCGTACCGCCGACGAAGTTCCAGTGGTCGGCGTACTTCGCGGTGAGCGGCAGGGTGCGCTTCTCGCCGCTGCCGCCGATGCAGATCGGCGGATGCGGCTGCTGCGGTCCCTTCGGCTCGTTACGCGCGTCCTTCAGCTGGTAGTACTTCCCGTCGAACGTCGTGGTCTCGTTCGTGAGCAGGCTGGTGAGTACCTCGCAGGCCTCCTCGAATCGATCGAAGCGCTCCTTGATCGAGCCGAGTTCGATGCCGTAGGCGCCCGACTCCTCTTCGTTCCAGCCGGCGCCGATGCCGAGTTCGAGGCGTCCGTTCGAGATGACGTCGAGTGCGGCGGCCATGTTGGCCAGCACCGCGGGGTGGCGGTAGTGGATCCCCGTGACGAGCACGCCGACACGCAGCCGCTTCGTGGCCTGAGCCAGCGCGGTCAGCGTGATCCAGCCCTCGAGACAGGGCCCGGTGGAGTCGGAGAAGATCGGATAGAAGTGGTCGAACGTCCAGCCGGACTCGAAGACGTCGATGTCGTCGGCGACCTGCCAGATGGGCAGCATCTCGGACCAGGTGGTGTTCTGCGGTGAGGTTTTGAAGGCGAATCGCACTCTTTTCAGCCTAGACCGGGATCCCGGGAGCGGCGGGGCACACTGGAGGCATGGATCCCGTCGAAGCGCTGCGACAGATCGCGTTCTACAAGGACCGCGCCCGCGAGGAGTCCAGACGGGTGATGGCCTATCGCAACGCGGCAGACGTCATCGAGGCCCTGACCGAGGAGCAGCGCGAGAAGCACGGCCGGGCCAACAGCTGGGAATCGCTGCCAAGGGTCGGACCCAAGACCGCCAAGGTCATCGCGCAGGCCTGGGCCGGCCGGGAACCCGACACCCTCGTCGAATTGCGTTCCGCTGCCGGTGATCTGGGGGGAGGTGAGATCCGTACCGCGCTGAAGGGGGATCTGCACCTGCACTCGAACTGGTCCGACGGCGGCGCCCCCATCGAGGAGATGATGGCCACCGCCCAGCGGCTGGGCCACGAGTACTGCGCGCTGACCGATCACTCACCGCGGCTCACGGTGGCCAACGGGCTGTCGCCGGACCGCCTGCGCGAGCAGCTCGACGTCATCGACGAACTGCGTGAGCGCTTCGCGCCCATGCGCATTCTCACCGGCATCGAGGTCGACATCCTCGACGACGGATCCCTCGACCAGGAGCCCGAACTGCTGGACCGGCTCGACGTCGTCGTCGCCAGCGTGCACTCCAAGCTCAAGATGGAGTCCGCCGCGATGACGCGACGGATGGTGCGCGCGGTATCGGACAGCCGGGTCAACGTGCTCGGCCACTGCACCGGGCGCCTCGTCACCGGCGGCCGCGGCACCCGGCCCGAGTCGCAGTTCGACGCCGAGAAGGTCTTCACCGCCTGCGTCGAGCACGGCACCGCCGTGGAGATCAACTCGCGCCCCGAACGCCGCGATCCGCCCACCCGGCTGCTGAAGCTGGCGCTCGACATCGGCTGCGTCTTCTCCATCGACACCGACGCGCACGCGCCGGGTCAACTCGACTTCCTCGGCTACGGAGCGCAGCGGGCGCTCGACAACGACGTGCCCGCCGACCGCATCGTCAACACCTGGACGGCGGAGCGGCTGCTGGAGTGGGCCTCCTGAGTCGGCGCTAGTCCGGCAGCATCGGCATCTCGAGGCCGGGATCGCGACCGAGCAGCACTCCGCGGGTGACCGCGCCGTTGCCGAACCGCTGCCGGATCAAGTCGACCGCACCGTCGACCGCGGTGGTGTCCGGGGGGCTCGGCGGAAACGGCAGCTCCAGCTGCGCCGCCCCCTCGCGGTCGATGTTGGAGACCGCGAAACCCACTAGTGTGAGCCCTCTTTCGGCGATTAGCGGCGCGGCGGCGGCGACGAGCCCCCGTGCTGTCTCGAGGATGGCGTCGGTCGACGCGGTGGCCCTCGGCATGGTGTGCGAGCGCGTGACCCGGCTGAAGTCGTTGAAGCGCAGTCGCAACACCACGGTTCGGCCGGTCCGGTCCGACGTGCGCATCCGGCGGGTGATGCGGTCGACGAGGTTGATGACGACGGCGTCGATCTCATTGAGCGACATGGTGTTCCCGGCGCGGCCTACCGCGCGCTGGGCTCCGATGGATCGTCTGCGCACCCCGGTGACGACGCGCCTGCGGTCGATGTTGCGCGAGAGTGCGAACAGCTGGCGGCCCATCGCGCCGCCGACGATCGAGCCGAGCAGCGGCTCACCCAACTCGGCGACGTCCGCCACGGTGTGAACTCCGTGCGCCTGCAGCTTCTCCGCGGTCTTCGCGCCGACACCCCACAGCCTGCGAACCGGCAGGGGATGCAGGAACGCCAGCTCGCGGTCCGGCTCGACGAGGAGCAGCCCGTCGGGCTTGGCCTCCTGGCTGGCGACCTTGGCTAGGAACTTGGTGCGCGCGATGCCGACCGTGATGGGCAGGCCGACGTCGACGCGCACCCGCTCCCGTAGCCGTGCGGCGATCTCGACCGGAGTGCCCGAGACCCTGGCCAGCCCGCCGACGTCGAGGAACGCCTCGTCGATCGAGAGGGGTTCGACGAGTGGCGTGGTGTCGTGGAACACCTCGAACACCGCGGCGCTCGCCTTCGAGTACGCCGACATCCGCGGCGGGACGACGATCGCGTGCGGGCACAGCTGGCGCGCCTGCCGGCCGCCCATCGCGGTGCGCACGCCGAAGGCCTTGGCCTCGTAGCTCGCCGCCAGCACGACGCCGCCGCCGACGATCACCGGGCGGCCCCGCAGCGCGGGGTCGTCGCGCTGCTCGACCGAGGCGTAGAAGGAGTCGAGATCGGCGTGCATGATCGTCGCTCCGGACACGAACACATGTTCGCATGGGAGTCCGACGTGTCAGCCGCTCTGGCCGTAGATGCTCGCCAGCCAGATGTGCGTCAGCGTGTCGACGACCTGTTCGCGCTGCACCGCGCCCTCCTCATCGGCCAGCGTCGCGATCATTACGCGCTCGTTCATCAGGTTCAACGACGTCGCCAAATCGAGCGCGGGAATCGTCGTCGGTGCCGCGCCGCGGTCACGCTCCGACGCGATCAGCGCGGCAGTCTGGTGGATCCACTTCTGCATGAAGGTCGCCCACCACGTGCGAAGCTCCGCGTTGGTCGTCAGGGCGTCGGTGGCGGCGCGAGCCATGACGGGACTGTCCGCGAAGGCCTCGAAGAAGATCGCGATGCCCGCCCGGAACGCGCGCCGCGGGTCGGTCGGCAGATGTTCCATGGCGCCGTCGAATCCGCCGTCGGCCCGTTTGATCAGCGGGTCGATGAGTGACAGCAGCACAGCCTCTTTGGATGGAAAGTAGAAGTAGAACGTGGGGCGCGAGAGGCCGGCGCCCTTGGCCAGGTCGTCGACCGAGATGTCGACGAACTTCTTGTCCTCCAGCAGCTTCGCTGCGGTCTCGAGAATCGCCGCTTCGCGGTCGTCGCCCGACGGCCGGGCCGTACGTCGACCTCGGGCGGTGCGGGCTGGGTTGGCGGTGCTCACAACCCCCACTTTACAGGGTGTCGAGTTTCTCAACACACTGTTGACTAATTCAACACGACGTTGATAGCGTGTGATCATGACCGAACACCTCGATGTGCTGATCATCGGCGCCGGCATCTCCGGCGTCAGCGCGGCCTGGCATCTCCAGGACCGCTGCCCCTCGAAGAGCTACGCCATCCTCGAGCGCAGGCCGAACATGGGCGGAACGTGGGATCTGTTCAAGTACCCCGGCATCCGCTCCGACTCCGACATGTTCACGCTGGGCTTCCGGTTCAAGCCGTGGCGGTCGTCGCAGTCCATCGCCGAGGGCCCGGACATCCTGAACTACGTCAAGGAAGCCGCCGCCGAGAACGGCATCGACAAGCACATCCGCTACAACTCCAAGGTCGTGGCGGCGGACTGGTCGGACACCGACAACAGGTGGACGGTCACCGTCGAACGCGACGGTGCGGAGGAGAAGATCTCCGCGTCGTTCCTGTGGGCATGCAGCGGCTACTACAACTACGACCAGGGCTACTCGCCCGTCTTCGAGGGGTCCGACGACTTCACCGGTCGGATCGTGCACCCGCAGCACTGGCCCGAGGACCTGGACTACCAGGGCAAGAAGATCGTCGTCATCGGCAGCGGCGCAACGGCCGTCACGCTGATCCCCGCACTGATCGACAACGGCGCCGGCCACGTGACCATGCTGCAGCGCACCCCGACCTACATCGGTTCGCTGCCCGACAAGGACGCGTTCGCCGAGCAGGCCAACAAGTACCTGCCCCCCAACGTGGCGCACTTCCTGAACCGCTGGAAGGCGATCGCCTACGCCACCGGGCAGTACCAGGTGGCCCGCCGGTTCCCGAAGGTCTTCAAGAAGGCGTTGCGGCAGATGGCCGTCCACCGGCTGCCGGAGGGCTTCGACTACGACAAGCACTTCGTGCCCAACTACAAGCCGTGGGACCAGCGGGTCTGCCTCGCTCCCAACGGCGACATCTTCAAGAAGATCCGCGCTGGCTCGGCCGACGTCGTCACCGACACCATCGAACGGTTCGACGCGACGGGCATTCAGCTGACGTCCGGCGAGCATCTCGACGCCGACATCATCATCACCGCAACGGGTTTGAACATGCAGCTACTCGGCGGGTTGGAGCCCAGCCGCAACGGCGAGCCGATCGACCCGACGAAGACCATGACGTACAAGGGCCTGATGCTGTCGGGCGTCCCGAACTTCGCGATCACGTTCGGCTACACCAACGCATCGTGGACGCTGAAGGCCGACCTGGTGTCGGAGTTCGTCTGCCGAGTGCTGAACTACATGGACGCCAACGGCTTCGACACCGTCCAGCCCGAGCACCCTGGAGCCGCGGTCGACGAGGAGCCGTTCATGGACTTCACGCCGGGCTACTTCCAGCGCTCGATGCACCTGCTGCCGAAGTCCGGCTCCAAGGCACCCTGGCGGCTCAAGCAGAACTACATCCTCGACCTGCGGCTCATCCGCCAGGGCAAGGTCGACGAGGAGTCGCTGCACTTCACCAAACACCGTGCACCGGTGAGCGTTTAAGCGCTGACGACGACGATCCCGTCCTCGTCGCTGTAGGCGATCTCGCCGGGAGTGAACGTCACACCGCCGAAGGTGACCGCGACATCGCGGTCACCTTCGCCGGTCTTGGTGCTCTTGTGCGGGTTCGTGCCCAGCGCCTTGATCCCGATGTCGAGTGCGCTCAGCGCCACCGAGTCGCGCACCGCCCCGTGCACGATGACGCCCGCCCAGCCGTTGGTGACCCCGAGGCCGGCGATCAGATCGCCGACGAGCGCGCTGTGCAGCGACCCGGCACCGTCGACGACCAGCACGCCGCCGTCACCCGGTTCGGAGAGGATCGACTTCAGCAGCGCGTTGTCCTCGAAGCAGCGCACGGTCGTGATCCGACCCGCGAACATCGTTCTCGCACCGTAGTTCCGCAGTTGCAGGTCGCAGCTGCGGACGTCCGGGTAGATGTCGTCGACGAGGTCGGCGGTGGGGCGGGGTTCGACGGTCACTCCAGCAGACTAGCGATCACCACATCGTGCACGAACTGCGCCAACCCCGGTTCGACGTCGTCGTAGTACGCGCTGAACCGCGCATCGGCGAGGTACATCTGCACCAACCCGCGATGCATCTCACCACCGCACTCGTAGAAGCGCTCGATCGACGCCCGGTGCCGCGCCGCCAGGGCGTCGCCCTCCGGCGAACCGGGTACGACGCCCGCGCGCTTGGCGGCGGCCAGGTCGGCCAGCAGTTGGTCGCCGTCGGCCTTCAGATCGATCCAATCCTGCTTCGTCAACCGCGACACCCGCTGTTGGGACTGTCTCCACTCGTCGGTGTCACCCCACCGCCGCTCGGCCTCGACCGCGTAGTCCGCACCGAATGCGGTGGTCCCGAAGATCTCGACCTGTTCCTCCGCGGTCAGCTGAATACCGCTGCGATGTGCGTCCATCAGTTCCTCCACTGCCTTGATGGTGCGCTGCAGCCCCTCGGCCCGCTCGAGGAGCAGGGCGTGCTGGCGCCGCAGCCTGGCCAACCCGTCGACCTCGGGGTCGTCGAGCAGGACGCGGATCTCGTCGAGGGGCAGACCGGCTTCTCGGTACACCAGCACCACGTGCAGCCGTTCCACGTCGGCGTCGGTGTAGCCCCGATACCCGGCAGTCGTCCGCACGCTGGGCACCACCAGACCGATGTGGTCGTAATGGTGCAGCGTGCGGACCGAAACGCCGGTCATGTCGGCGACGGCTCCCACGGTCCTCGCGACTCTCGCGTCCATGTCGGCCACCCTGCACCCTGACGTCGCGTGAGGGTCAAGCCGACCTAGTCGTCGGAGCCGCGCCTGGCGACCAGCACGACCAGAATCGCAAGGACGGCCGCCGCGATGGCGACCGCGATCGGGAGGTTCGACCGCTCCGGTCCCGGCTGGGGGACGAGCACCGGGCGGCTCGAAGCCACCGCCGACTTCGCCTGTGCGGCAGCCTCCTTCGCGGGTGAGAGCGCCGAGACGACGGGTGCCGCACCGTTATCCGACGGGGGAGCCTGCGGGGGAGGTGGCGGCGCGGCCTTCGCGGCTGCCTTCTTCGCCGGTGCCTTCTTCGCAGGAGCGGCTTTCTTCGCAGGCGCTTTCTTGGCTGCGGGTGCGGCGGTCTTCTTCGCGACCGCCTTCTTGGCCGGGGCCTTCTTCGCCGGGGCCTTCTTGGCAGGGGGCGGCGGGGCGGGTTGCGCGCCCGTCTGGTCGCCGGGCTGCTGCTCCGGTTGGTCCTGCGCGTCCGGCATGGGCTGCTCCTTTGCAGAGGTCTCGTCCAAGTACTCGCTCATCCACGAGCCGGGCAGTGCAGCCCATCATGCCAGTCGGCGCCCATGGTCTAGCCCGTGACCGCCAGCGCGGCGGCCAGGACGAGCGCGACACCCATCCCGGCCAACTCGATACGGGAGCGCAGGTTGGACACGTCGGAACTGGCGCGGTGCGTGCGCGCGGCGGGCAGCCACATCGTGCGATTGCGCCACGCCAGCACGATCAACGCCGCGGTGACGACCACTTTCGCCGTCAGCAACCGACCGTAACCGGTCTCGTAGAGCGCCGCGGGGGACGCCAACACCACCAGGGCACCGACGGCGCCGCACGCCACCAGTACGGCGACGCAGGCCAGGGACATCCGCGAGAACCGCGGCAGCACCCGTGCCCACCGGCCACGCCGATCCACGGTGAGGACGAGTGCCGCCAGCGAGCCGCACCACAGCGCCGCCGCGAGCGCGTGCAGCGCGACGGCGAGCCCGCCGAGGGTGCTGGCCGAGAGGTGCCCGACGAGATTGCGGCTCGCCAGCCCCAGTGCCGCCAGACCGACAGTCGCCACCGACACCGCGGCGGTGCGCGGGAGGAACGCCGCGACCAGCGCGACGACCGCGGCGGCGGCCAGGCACACCAGTCCCGAGCGACCGAGCGCCGTTGCCGTGGCGAAGTCGACCGCCGTGCCGAACCCGAGCCCGACGACGGACGTGCCCGCCGACCGGGCGGCGTTGACCACCAGGCGCACCAGCTCCGCGATCGCCCAGACCGCGGCGCTCACCACCAGCGGTCCCGCGGCGCGCGCCGCCAGCTCCTCCCGATAGCGCGGATCGTCGAACCGCGACACCACGGCGAGCCCTAGCGTCAGCACCGCCGCGATATCCGCGACGACACGAACTGCACTGTCGCCCAACGAGTTCTGCGGCTGAGCCAACGCCCAGGCGAGCACGGTGGCGGCGACGACCACGGTCGTCGCCACCACCGCGCTGCGCCACCTCGTCACGATCGCCGTCGCGCCGCCCACAGCGCTCCCGCACCGACGATGGCCGCCGCCGCGACGACGAACGGCCACACCGGCAGCGCGTCGTCCGCGCCGGCGTCGGCCGCGGCGGAGGGTCCGGGGGAGCCCGTGCCCGCGACCGTCAGCCGAAAGGACCAGGCGCCGCTGACGACGTGGCCGTCGGCCGACGTGACGCGGTAGTTCACCGTGTACGTGCCCGCCGGACCGAGGGGCCGCAGTCCCACCGACGCCGTTGCTCCCGACACCCGAACGGAATCCCTGGTCGACCACAGATTGCCGTCCGGTCCGACCACGGTCATCGCCGCGAAGGACGTCTGAAGCTGCTCGTTGAACACCGCGCTGACCGCGGCCGGACCCTGCGCCAGCGAGGCGTCGGCGGCCGGATCGGTGGAGACGCGGGTGGCGTGAGCGGCGGCGGGTGCCGCCCCGACCAGCGCCAGCGTACCGACCACCACCGCGGCGAGCAGCCAGCGCACGATCACGCACGCCGTCCGCGGAACAGCGCGGCGGCGACGCCGAGCGCCCCGACGACGAGGGCTGCGCCCGCCAGCCACCGCGCGGTGTCATCCGCCGCGGGGGCAGCCGTAGCCGGTGGTGCCGCGGCGGGCGGTGCCGCGGCGGCGGACGCGGTCGGGCCGTGGTCGTGCTCCGCCTCTCCGGCGCCCGCCGTCAGCGTCAGAACGGGAGCGGGGTGCTCGGGTTCCCCGCCGCCGGGGAGCGGCGGCTGATCCCACGTCACCACGGCGCCGTCGGAGTAGGTCTGCGTCGCGGGCAGCGTCACCGACTCCGCATCGGGCAGGGTCACCGAGACGCGGAACAGCCCGAACTGATCGGAGGAGATGCCGACCGCCGGCGCCGCGGTCCACGTCACCGACCGGACGGTGCCGGAGCCGGCGTCCCTGTCGAGTCGAGCCGTCCAACCCGGCATCAGTTCGGTGCGAGCCGATGTGACATCGGGTAGCGCGACGCTGAATACGGTTGTCAAAGCTCCGGTTTCGGACTCGCCGGGAACTCGGAACGTGAGTACGGACGTGCTGCCGGGGGCGGCGCCCTGGGCGTCGACGTGGACGTGCGCCCACGCGGTCGCCGGGCTCAGCGAGAGCGTCGCCGAGAACAGCGCGACCGCCGCGGCGGTCGTGATGAGGGCGCGCGAGGACGCCCGATGAGTTGATGCCATGGTGGTGATTGCCTTCGATGGTCGGGGTTCGGATCGCGGGTCAGTGCGCGGCGACCGGAGGACCCCGATGAGATTTCGAGACGGCGAGCGCCAGCGTCGCCTGCAGTGGCTGATCGGCGGAGTACGCCACGGTGTCCGCGGCGGGCGGCGGCTCGGATCGAACGCGTGCCGCGATCGCCCGCACGGCGTGAGAGAGCGCCTCGCCCAGCCGGCCCGCGACCGCAACGAGCACCGCGCACACCACGATCGCCGCCGCGTGAGCGCTCAGCATGGCGGCGTCGGAGGTAGCGCTCGCCACGTGCCTGTGGCCGGAAGCGGCCAGCAGTACGTGACCCGTCAGCTGGCCCGCGGCGAGCAGTATCAGGAGGCCGGGCACGGTCGTCGCGGCCGGCGCGGTGGCGGCGATCGCCCCGACCGTCACCGCGAGCACCCCGAGCAGGATCACCCCGGCACCCGACGGTGCCGCTCCGCTCGCCCACGCGTGCGCAACCGTCGCGAGCGCGACGGTCAGCGCTCCCACGGCCGCGCCGCGGACACGAGCCGCGACGGTGACGGGCGAGTGCGTCACGCGGGGATCAGACCACGCCCAGCCGCGCCAGCAGGTCGCCGTCGACGCCGTCGAGCTGCTGGGAGATCGCGAGGTGCGCGGACCGGCGGCGGGCCGACGGCATGTTCTCGGCGGCGGTCACCGCAGCGGCGAGATCTGTCAGCCGCTCGTTGATCGCGGCGACGAACTGCTTGGTCTCGGCGTCCTTGGGGTTCTTCTCCGCGACCTGGCGCAGCGAGCGCTCCGCGCCCGCGATCCGCGCGGACAGCTCGCCGCCGGGGCCGGAGAACTGGCCGATCTGACTGAGCGGAACCCCGAGCCGATCGGCCTTGCGCTGCTCTGCCATGCCGCGGGCCGCGATCGCTGCGCGGTAGACGACGGGTACCAGCACGGGGGCCAGCATGCGCGTCACCGTTAACGTTCGGCGAATTCGGCTCGGCGACAGAAGCTTCCCTTCGCGGCTGGCCTTGAGCTGTGCCTCAGCAACCTTCAGCGCCGCTTTGTCGCTGGCCCGCTGGGACCTCACGTTCGCCTTGATGGCGGCGGCCTGACGTTTGGCGTCGGACTTGATCCGGCGGGCCTCGTTCTTGGCCGTCAGCCTCGCCTCGAGCTTCGCCTTGGCCTTGATGGCGCGGGCCTCCGCGCGCCGAGTCGCCCGGCTCTTACGTCGTGTGAACAGGGCCATTCCGACTGCCTCCCGGTAATCTCGTCGCGGCACGGCGACGTCGGCTCCGCTGGTGTGGCTCACACTATCGCCGGTCGCGCAGCGCGGTGGTTCCGCCCCCGCCTGAAGCCGGCTGTTCGGGCTCACAGCAAACACCACGCGCAGGTTGTGCAACAATTGACGGGTTATCGAAGTGGATGACCCGTAGTGCCGTGAAGGGTGGTGATGGCGTGGCTTCGCGCATGAGCATGGCCGCGGCCGCCGCGGTGATGGCATCGGGCCTGTTCGTGGGCGGTTCCAGCGCGTCTCTGGCGTTCGCCGAACCGGACACGTCCGCAGCGGGCGACGGCCCCGGCACCGGCACGGGCGGCACGTCGAACACGACTCCGGGCCAATCCGCGGACCCGCAACCCGAGAGCCCAGCGCCCGGTTTCCCCGATTCCGGTCCGCCCACCGCGGGCGGACCGTCCAGCGGCTCGCAGCAGCCGCAGTCGCACGTGGGTAACGGGCGCACCGGACTGCCCGCCGGAAGCGCGGGCGCCACGCCGGATTCCACGCCGCCCAGCAAACAACCCGAATCGCCTGGGGAGCAGGGTCCGCAAACGCCAGCGGCGAATCCTGGCGAACTCCCGTCGACCCCCGCCGAGGTCCCGGTCGACCCGGCCGCGGGCGAGCAACCGCCGGTCGTCGACGAAGAGGGGGGTTCGGGTGCCGGAGGCGGCAGCGGGCCGCCCACGGCTGACGGAGCGGCGGACCCCGCGCTGACCGCACCCGCGGAGACCGTCCCCGTCGTCACCGAACCGACCGAGCCGGCGGGCCCCGGTGAGGAGACCCTGCTGCCGGAGGCCGATCCCACCGCCCTGAAGGAAGGCGAGGTCGAAGAGGAACCACAGGTGCCGGACTGGTGCTGGTGGCCGCTCCCGACGTTCCCGACCCTTCCCAGCGGCGACGGCGGTAACGGCGCCGTTCCGCAGACGACTCAGCTCAACTTCGGTGAACTCCTCAACATCCCGCCGATGCAGCTTCCGCAGCTGCAGGTGCCCCAGTTCCCGGAGATCCAGCTTCCGCTGCTGCCCCCCGATCTGCTCAACCAATTGGCCCAGCCCGTCCAGCCGTTCATCGACGCCGTCACAGGGCTCGCGACGGCCGCGTCGGAGTTGCCGTTCACCACCATCACGCTGCCCGTGATCGTCACCCCCGGCGGCACCGCAGGCGGCGGCGGCGGTGGCGGCGGTGGTGGTGGAGCGGGCGCCGGCGGAGCCGGAACCACCGGAATCGGCCCCCGGCCGGGGATGCCCGAGGCGCCGCGAGTCACCGGGAAGCCCGGCGGAAAGCCGGCCTCGCCGCCCGAGCCCGTCCAGACTTCGCCCGACGTGCCCGCCTTCACCGCGGGCGCAGGCGCTGCCCCGGCCCCGTCGTACCGCGCCGGCTACACGGACTACCTCCGGGCGGCGGGCCTCGGCGAGGTCGCCGCGGTGGCGGTACCGGGTGTCACCGGCATCCTCGCCCTCGTCGGCGCCGGCGGTCTCCTGGGTTACCGCCAGGCCAGGGCGGGACACACCGTTCGAGCAAGTGGGACAGGCCGCTTCATGAGCTGACGGGATTGACGATTCTGCTCATCGCGTGTGCGGTTTCGCCCGCTTCGCCGAGGGCGGAGAGTCATAGTGGAGTCATCGAGCGAGAGGGGTGCACATGTCAGCTAGTCGTCGCGTTACGCGCGCCGTCAACGCCGTGCTCGACCTCGCTCCCCGTAGTGGCGAGGTGTCGCTGGCGCGCCTCGTCGACGCCGTTGCCGCCGATCGCGGCAGGCCCATCGAGCTGAAGATGGCCGAGCTCCCCTCGGGGGTGTGCGGTCAATGGCGGCAGTACGTCGACCGCGACGTGTTCCTGATTCAGGAGGGCCTGCCCGCGGGTGACCGCACGCTGGCACACGAACTCGGTCACCTGGTCCTCGGCCACGAGGGCATCTCGGTCGTCGAAGCCGCCCGCGACACCATGGAGTTCGCCAGCTCCGACCTGATCGGCTACATGCTCAATCAACGCACCGGGTGCATGGGCCCCGCGGGCGAGGACGCCGAGCAGGAGGCCGAGGACTTCGCGGCGCTACTCATCTACCGGCTCGGCCGGCTGCCGTCGGATCGTTCATCCATCGTCCAGGTGCGGCTCGGAGAGGCGTTTGGTTGATCATCTGGGTGATCGCCGGCCTCCTGGGGTTGGCGACTGGCCTTCGCATCGGCTGGGCGCTGGTGAACAAGCAGTCCCTGGTGAGCGCCGCGATGATCCTCGCGCTGGGCAGTCTCGGCCTGGTCGCGGCCTTGAACTGGCAGCCGCTGACGCTGCTGCTCGACACCATGCTGCGGTGGAACAACGTCTCGACGGTACTGAGCCAGGTAGCACTGATCGCATGCGCCGCGGGCAGTTGCGTGATGATCACGTCGGCGTCGTCGAGTCGCAAACCCGCGACCATCAGGCGCATCGCCACGATTCAGTACCTGATCGCCGCCGCCATCGCGGCGGTCACGCTGATCGCCTTCTTCCTCAGCCCGCAGCAGCCCGAGATGGCTCCGGAGGAGTACCTGCGCCGCACGCTCGGTGACGGCGGCAGCGCGTTGGCGTGGCTGCCGCCCCTGCTGTACGTGATGTTCGCCCTCAGCCTGGTGGTGTGGGCGGGTGTCCGGCATTCGAACCGCACGCGTCGCGGCCGCGCCCTGTTCGTCTTCACGGTGGGCATCGTCCTCATCGTCCTGGCGAGCGCGTTCTTCCTGCTGCGCGCCGCGGGCAGCACCGGGTTCATCGGCGTCGGTTCGGCGGCGACGCTGCTCGGCTGCGCGATGCTGGTGGTCGCGAGCGGGTCGTTGCTGCCCAGCATCGAAGACTGGTTCGGCGCGCGGCGGGAGATGCGGGTGATCCGGCCGCTGCTGGAGGAAATGCACGACCGGCATCCGAACGTGGGAATCGGCGTCCGCCCGCGCGGACCGCTGCTGTTCCGGGTCGCAGAGCAGATGTCGCTGATCTCCGACGCGCTGTACCTGGAAGCCACCCGTGCGCTCGGCGCCGACGTCGAGCGGGCTTCGCGCGCCCAAGACCCGGAGCTCGCGAAGACGTCGCCCAACGAGCAGGCACGTCGTATCGCCGCGTGGATTCACGCAGGCCGGGGCGGCGATCGTGACGCCGCAAACGTCAATTTCCCTGGCCCGAATTGGCTGCGCCAACCCGCGTCGTTCAGTGACCGGGAGTGGATTCTGGCGATCGCCAGTCAGTACCGGGCCCTCGAGAAGAGCGCCGACGTCGCGGTGGTGTGAACGCACCACCGCGACGATTTCGCCGGGCGCACCCGAGGCGCGCCCAGCGGGCTAATCGTCGAGGTGTTCCTGGCGACGGAGCTCGTCGGCCTTCTGGACGAGATCCTGCTGCGCCTCGGGGGACAACCCCACCGTGCGCGCCGCAATTCGGCGAATGCCCTCGTCACGCATGTTGGCCAGCCACGTGAGCTCCTTGTCGAGCTTCTCGTAGTACTCGTCGTCGGTGAAGTACGCGGGCTTGATCCGGAAGAAGTTGGCAAGGGCGGCCATGGTCGCCACCGACGGGTTCGTCCGATTGCCTGAACGCAGCTGCGAGAGGTAGGGAGCGGACATGGTGACGCCCTCGGCCTTGAGTGCTGCGATGACTTCCGCGGACGTGTGCGGGCCGCGTCCTGGCGGGTAGACGGTGTCGAACAGTCGGTTCAGCCTGGCGGCGAAAGTCATGCTCATCGAATAATCCTCCACTTAGCGTTACGTGCGGGCGTCGTTGTCGGCCTATTTGCTGATCATCGTAGCGAGTGATGCGCTGGAGGCCAAGTGCAAACCACCGAAAAGTCCACACCGTCCACCCCCGGTACCAGTCTCCACGTCATCTAGCAGGAAGTTTTCCGTACGGCGAAAGCGCACCCGCGCGCGTCCGCTAAGCAAATACTAACGCTTCGGTTGTTTTGCCCAAGTCACGGATAGCCGCACATTTGGTCATCGCTGCTCAGAGTCCGCCGCCGGCAATCAGTCATACGGCCGCTACAACGCATATCGTAATTTGCCCGTGCAGGGGACGATCGTCGGGGTCCGTCACCGTCGGCCAACTGTCCGTGCACGTAATCGGGTAGCCGCGGGCCATTAAACGCAGAGGTCAGTCCGGCACGCCACGGTAGCTGCGAAGGGCCGGGCGGAATTCTGGCGATGATCCCGTTGTGCGGGCATTGCTGTACCGGCGGAATCGCGGTGACCGCGAAGACCGCTACGCCGCGAGGAGCATGGCGAGTATGGCGGTATCCGGATGGCTGATCGGATCGACGCCCACCCTGCTGACCATCGACGTGATCGTCCCGTCGGACTCCGCCTCCACCCACGCGGCGCGGTGGTCGAGGCCGAGGTGCGGGATACCGGGCAGCAGGACGCACCCGGACGCGGCGCCGGCGCACTCCGGCAGCGAGGGCATGGTCTCCGACGGCGGATGGAGCATCAGCAGCGCGGGTGGTTGCCTGCTGGCGAAGTGGCCCGGTGGCACCGCCGAAGCGCCCACGACGGTCCCCTCGGCGAGGACGAGGCCGACCGTCCCCGGTTCCGGTTCGTCGGGCAGCTCCTCACGCACACCGAATATCGTTGTGGTGGAGAGCAATCCGGGCAGCGAGGCGACCCGAACCGCGACCATCAGGAGCTGGGCCCACTCCTTGGTGGAATCCGGCCAGCGGCCCGACACGACGAAACCCTTGAGCACACCGGCCGATCCGAAGGGAGCCACCTCGACGGCTCCGCTTGACCCTGTGTCCATCTCGCCTCCGACCTCTCGGATTTCCCGACGCGGCTATGGGTCGATGTTGCCAGAATGCGATAGGCCTGGTGGCGGCGCAAGCGGACACGCGTCAGCGCGTGCCGGGCCGTGTGCGTGAACGCCGCGGCCACACCACGCGGTAAGTGCCGGCGGCGGCGACGGGGCCGAACGTGTTCGAGTCACCGGCCATGGCCGCAGCGGGATCGTCGGAACGCGCTTCGAACGCCGCGCCGTAGTCGGACGGGTACACCTCGCCGACCCTTTTGACGAGCCAGCGAGTGGATCTGTGCGGGTCGCGGAACACGCGCAACTGACCGCGCCGGGGCTCGCCGCCGTACCGTGCGAGGACCAGTCGACCGGCTGCCAGCGTCGGACGCATCGAGTCCCCGACCACTCGGAACACGCGCAACGGCCACCGCGGTGGAGGATGGTTTTGGCCCACACCCAAAGGGTAGGTTTACAGCCATGCTGCATCGACTTCTACCCAACGCCACTGAAGCCCACGCCCACTGCGATCTGTACTGCGGTGTCTACGACCCCGCCCAGGCCAAGATCGAGGCGCTGTCCTGCTTGAAAACGCTGAAGAAGTATCACGACTCGGATGACGACCACTTCAAGACGCGCGCGATCATCATCAAGGAGCAGCGCGCCGAAGAGGTCAAGCACCACCTGATGGTGCTGTGGGCCGACTTCTTCACCAAGGACCACTTCGAGCAGTTCCCCAACCTGCACCAGCTGTTCTGGGACGGCGTGCACGGCGCGGGCGACGTGAAGAAGTCGCTCGACATCGCGGTCGCCGAGAAGCTGCTGAAGACCATCGACGAGATCGCCGACATCTTCTGGCAGACCGACAAGGCGAAGGACATGGGCGTCTACCCGCCCTCCTGACGACGGAATTCGAACGGGCCTACTCGACGGTGTCGAGTAGGCCCGTTTTTCGTGTCAGGGGGTCCAGCGGATCAGAACAGAACGATGGCCGCCAGGACGCCGAGCAGGACCAGCGCGATGATCCCTGCGCGGACGAGCGCCATCGTTTGGCCGCCGGCGTATGCGCGCCCTGAGGAGTGCCATTCGGACGGCGGCATGGCCGAGCCGGAACCCATCGGATGTGCTGCCATCAACCCCTCCTGACCTGCACGTTCAGTCGTGTCCTCCAGTGAGATCCATCACAACGGATCGTTGTGACGCCGATCATAGCCCGTTGTCCGGTCACGGGAAAATCGGCACCCTCCCCGCGCGGCCCGGCACTGCGAAGCGCCGGCTGAACGAGCGTTTGGTTAGCCCGTCAACACGTTTCGCTCGCCGAGGCGTCCGCCTGTTGAGAAGTCCGCGTGCCGCGGCGGCGAGTTATCCCCAGTCAATTTCCACCGACCTACGGAATCAGCGGTCGAAGGCGCAGCGCACCGTCCGGCGCCTGTGGATGAACCTGTGGAAACTGTGGATAGACGGACCATTGCTGTGGCGGGCGTCACTGCGATGCGTGCGCTGGCGCGCCGCGCGTGCCAGCATGGTCGCCATGAACGACAGCGAAGGCGGGGTCGTCGAGGCCGACGTCGCGGAGGTGCCCACCTCCTTCGACGAATCCGTGATTCTGCTCGACGTGCGCGAGGACGACGAGTGGCAGCGCGGACACGCGGACGGCGCCCGTCACATCCCCATGGGCGACGTGCCCGCGAGGATGGGCGAGCTCGATTCCGATGCCACGCTGTACGTGGTGTGCCACGCGGGTGGTAGGTCCATGCGCGTCGCGCAGTATCTGGCCAGGAACGGGTTCGACCCCATCAACGTCACCGGCGGCATGCTGGCGTGGTCGGGAGCCGGGCGGCGCGTCGTCACCGACGACGGCACCGACGGCACCGTGTGACGGACCGTAGGCTGGTCCGGTGATCCAGGTCTGTTCACGGTGCGGCACGCGATGGAACGTGCGCGACCGTCAACGCAGCTGGTGCCCCCGGTGCAACGGCACCCTGCTGGCGCCCACGGCGTCCGCCCCGGCCGCGGGCACCGATCAGCGTTGGGCGCCTCAGCACACACCCCTGTCCGGCCCCGCGCAGACGCCCCCGCGGCTGCCCGCCGGATACCGGTGGATCGCCGTCCGGCCCGGCTCGGGGCCGCCGCCCCGGCGCCGCAGGGTGACGCTGGGTCCGACGCCGCGCTACACGGCGATCCCGCGCTGGGGTCTACAGGACTACGTCGAGCCCGTCGGCGAGGCCGCCGGTGTCGCGACCGCCGCCGGCCCGTCGCCGCGCTTCGTGCGGATCGCGATTCTGGTGACGATGATCCTGTTCGGCCTGGCCGCGCTGGCCCACATCGTCCGCTACGTGCTCCTGCTCATCAACCGGTCGGTGCTGCTCGCCCCGGCCCTGGCCTTCGCCGCGACCTGGGGCACCGTTCTCCTCAGCGTGCTGGCGATGTTCGCGATGTTCTTCGTGCAGTGCGCATTGGCCTCCTGGCTCGTCGCGCGCCGGGCGGCGGCGTTCGCCCGCATCGAACAACCCGAAACGCGCGCGAAGTGGGAGCTGTACTGCGGCTGCCTGATTCCCGTCGCGAACCTGTTCTTCGCGCCGGTGTTCGTCATGGAGCTGGCCAGGATCGAGGCGCGTGAGCGGGAACTGCGCGGCCCCGTCGTGGTGTGGTGGTGCGCGTGGGTGGCGAGCTTCCTACTGTCGATGTTCGCCGCGGTGACGGCGCTGCCGTTCATCGCCAGGGACACGCAGAGCGCCGCCGACAACACGCTGCTGACCGCCGTCGCGTACCTGCTCGCGCTGGCCGCGCTGCTGTTGTTCCGCCGGGTGTTCCTCGGGTTCGAGAGCACCCCCGTCGATAAGCCGGTGAAGCGCTGGCTGGTGGTCGGTGAGACCGGGTCGCCGGGACCGGTTGCCGAGGAATCGGCGATTCCGGTTGAGGCCGAACGGCGAGACCCGGCAGCATAGGGCTCATGAACGCGGACGGCCCGGATCCCGAAGCGCTCGGCCACCCGTACGTGGTCGCGCACCGGGGCGCGTCCGCCCAGCGTCCCGAGCACACCGTCGCCGCGTACGACCTGGCTCTGCGCGAGGGCGCTGACGGAGTGGAATGCGATGTCCGGTTGACCCGCGACGGGCACCTGGTCTGCGTCCACGACCGCAAGATCGACCGCACGTCGAACGGGACGGGTGCGGTCAGCGAACTGACCTTGGCTCAGTTGCGTGAATTCGATTACGGCTCTTGGCATTCCAGCTGGCGATCGGACGGCAGCCACGGCGACACCGGGTTGCTCACGCTCGATGCGCTCATCGCGATGGTGCTCGACTGGAACCGGCCGGTGAAGATGTTCATCGAGACCAAGCACCCCGTGCGCTACGGCGCCCTGGTGGAGAGCAAGGTGCTGGCGCTGCTGCATCGATACGGCATCGCCGCGCCGCCGTCCGCCGGCCTGGCCCGCGCGGTCGTGATGTCGTTCTCGGCCGCTGCGGTCTGGCGGGTCAGGCGGGCGGCGCCGATGCTGCCGACGGTCCTGCTCGGCGAGACGTCGCGACTGCTCGGGGGCAGCGCCGCGACGACGGTCGGCGCCACCGCGGTGGGTCCGTCGATCGCGACGCTGCGCGAGTACCCCGAACTCGTCGATCGTGCGGCCGCCCACGGCAGGGCGCTGTACTGCTGGACGGTCGATCACTACGAGGACGTCCGCTACTGCCGCGACGTCGGAGTGGCGTGGGTGGCCACCAACCACCCCGGCCGCACCAAGGACTGGTTGCAGAACGGCCTGACCGGTGCGGGTCGGGACGGGACGGAACCCTAAGACCGCAGGACGGGTCCGCCCGACTACTGCCTGCCCGCGTCGATGACGTCCTGCGGCACGGCGGTATCGGTCGCCAGCGCCTCGAAGAGCCTGCTCGCGGTATCGCCGTCCCACATCACGACCGAACCCGAGCCGTTGTCGGTGTACTCGCCGATCGGCACCGTCGTCGTGGTGACGTCGCCGTGCAGCGCCCACGCGAGGCGGCCCAGATCCCACACGTGGGCGTCCTCGTCGACGGCGATGGCGGCCACGGCGGCGCGCGTCATCGGGTACCAGCGCAGCGGGTTCAACAGGACGGCCGGGCTGGCGGCGCGCTGGACGAGCGCCGACATGAACTGCCGTTGGTTGACCATGCGGTCGAGGTCGGCCCGCGGGGTGGCGCGCGTGCGCACGAAGCCGAGCGCGGTGCGTCCGTCCAGCTTCTGACAGCCCGCGGGCAGGTCGATCCCCGCCAGCGGGTCGCTGATCGGTTCCGCCGGACACATCGTCACGCCGCCGACGGCATCCACCAGGACCGCGAAACCGTCGAAACCGACCTCGGCGTAGTGGTCCAGCCGCATCCCCGTCGCCTGCTCGACGGTCTGCGCGAGGAGCGGGGCCCCGCCGAGGCTGAACGCGGCGTTGATCTTGTCCTGGCCGTAGCCGGGGATGTCGACGTACGAGTCGCGCGGAATCGACACCATCGTCGTGGGCGCATCCGAGCCGAGGCCGGGGACGTGCACCAGCAGGATCGTGTCGGTGCGGCCGGTGCCCAGATCGCCGCCGGTCGTCAGCTCGGCCTGCTGCTCCGGCGTCAGGTCCTGCCTGCTGTCCGACCCCACCAGCAGCCACGTCGTGCCCTTGCCCGCGGCGGGCCGGTCGGTGTACGCGGTGAGCGCGGGGATGCGATGCAGTGCGGTGTCCAGCCAGATGCCGAGGCCGCCGACGGCGAGCACGGACACCAGCAGCAGGCTCAGCACGATGCGCCCCCAGCGCCGCTTACGGCGCGGTTTGGCGGCCCTCGGGGGCGTCGGCGGCTTGGGCGGCTTGGCCGGCTTGGCCGGCTTGGGGGAGAGCGCCTTCGGCGGCGGGGCGGGCCGCCTGGCCGCGGGCGGCGGTGGCGGTGGCGGCTGCCGACGGGGAGGTGGCGGTGGTGGCTGCCGTACGGGTGGCGGCGGTGGCGGCTGGAGCGGGGGCGGTGGGAATGGGCGCTGGATCGGCGGCGGGGGCTGGCCCGACGGGCGGCGGATCACCTGAGGGGGTTCGTTGGGCTGCCGGCGGGGGTTCAGCCGATCGTGATCCACACGATGAATGTACGTCCGAAGGCCGGCGAATCAGTTCAGCCAGCCGAGGCGGCCGGCCAGCAGCGCGTAGCCGACGAACGCGACCGCGTCGATGAGGGCGTGCGCGACGATCAGCGGCCACAGCCTGCCGGTGCGCTGCCAGACGTAACCGAAGACGAGACCCATGACGATGTTGCCGACGCCCGCGCCGAAGCCCTGGTACAGGTGATAGGCGCCGCGCAGCAGGCTGGCGAGGATGAGCGTGCGAGTGGGGCTGACGTCGAGCTGGCGCAGCCGCGTCATGAGGAAGCCGACGACGATGATCTCCTCGGCCCAGCTGTTCGCGAACGCCAGACACAGCAGTACCGGGATGCGCCACCACGTGTCGGTCAGCGTGGACGGCACCACCTCGACGCCGATGCCGAGCATCCGGCCGACGACGTACAGCCCCAGTCCGGGTAGGCCGATGAGCGCGGCGAGGCCGAGCCCGCCGAGCAGGTCCGGCCGCCAGCGAAACCGGCCGAGCCCGATCTGCTTGGGGCGGATTCCACTGCGCCACAACAGGTACAGCCCGAGCGCACCCCACGCGAGCAGCTGCAGAACGAACGTGAGGTTCAGCAGGAAGTCGATGAAGTCGATCGGCGACCGCCGCCGGTTCAACGCGACGGACTGTCCGGAGAGGCCGAGGATGACGGCTTCGGCGAGGTTGACGAGCGCGGTGTAGGCACTGAGGCCGAAGGTGACCGCGAGGACGACCGCGATCTCGATGCGCAGGGTGCGCGGCGGCGGCGTGGCGTCGGGCGCTGCGGTCACCGCAGCAACGGTAGCGGCACAGGGCCCGATTCCCCGTCGCTGCGCTCGCCCCTAGATGCGGCGGGCGCGCAGGCCGTTGAGGAACGGGCAGCCCATGAGCACGCGGATCGCCTGGCTCAGCCCGGTGATGTCGTCGACGGGCTTGGTGAACGGCAGGCGGACGTCGTGGTCCCCGTCCTCGTTCTCGACGCGCAACTGGACGCCGTAGCGGTCCAGGCCGAGCGGCCGAACCCGGCCCTGGCGCAGCGGCGACGGCAACCGGTTGGCCAGCCGGTCGACGACTTCGCGGTGGGCCGACTCCAGATGCTGCAGCCAGCACGATTCGAGCGCGCAGAACGGGTCCGGCCGGGCGTCGAGCAGCGTGCTGACGGGGACGGCCTCGGCGCCGGTGGAGTCGGCGACGACGACCGACTCGATCTCCAGTCGGACGAGGGCGTACGGGGTGTCACCGCGGGCGGCTTCGGCCTCGCCGGTGTTCACTTGCAGCAGAGCGGGATTGGGGCTCTCGGTCGCGACGAGATCGAGCAGGTCGGATACCTCGTTGGACGCCACGTGGTGCAGTCGGCCGCGGATCCAGACCAGCGAGCGGACCGGTTCCCGCAGTGGCAGTGGTGCGTAATCGGTCATCTCGAGCACCGCCTGCACGCCGTGCCCGCCGGACGCGACGACCATGCCGTTGAGCAATCCGTTGGCGGGCACGGTGATGGCGAACGACCCGTCGGCCAGCAGGTGGTGCACCGGCGTGGCGGACGGTTCGAGACCCTCGACCGCGAGCATGGCGCCGCCGCCGCGCGCGCACGCGCTGCGGATTCGTTCAGCCGTGGTCGGTGCCTGCTCGGTCATGTGGTCGCCTTCCGGTTAATGAGGTAAGCCTAACTTAGGCTAGCCTCACCAAGCGCACAAGGTGCACCGCGGCGGCTTCGGGTCACACCGGCCAGCCGATAGGGTTGAGACGTGCCACGCGTCGCCTATCTCGGTCCCGAGGGGACGTTCACCGAGGCGGCGCTGCTTCAGTTGGCGGCCGAGGGCACCCTGCCCGCCGCGGACCTGCAGCCGCTGCCGTGCGACAGCCCCGAGGCCGCGCTCGCCGCCGTGCGGGCGGGTGCCGCCGACTACGCGTGCGTACCCGTCGAGAACTCGATCGAGGGCTCCGTGATCCCGACGCTCGACAGCCTGTCCACGGGCGCTCCGCTGCAGGTGTACGCCGAGCACACGCTGGACGTGTCCTTCGCGATCGCCGTTCGCGCGGGCACTCGCGCCACCGACGTCAGGACCGTGGCGGCGTTCCCGGTGGCGCTGGCCCAGGTGCGTCGCTGGTTGGCCGAGCACCTGCCCGATGCCACCGTCGTCCCCGCCAACTCCAACGCGGCGGCCGCCCAGGACGTCGTCGACGGACGGGTCGACGCGGGCGTCAGCACCGAACTCGCCGCCGAGCGGCGGGGCCTGGCGACCCTGGCGAGCGGCGTCGTCGACGAGGCCAACGCGCGCACCCGGTTCGTCCTCGTCGGGCCGCCGGGGCCGCCGCCGGCGCGCTCCGGCGCCGACCGCACGTCCGTGGTGCTGCGGTTGGCGAACGAGCCCGGTGCGCTGGTCGCGGCGATGACCGAGTTCTCCGTGCGCGGTATCGATCTGACGCGTATCGAATCCCGGCCCACGCGTGTCGAATTGGGGACCTACCTGTTCTTCCTGGACGTCGTCGGCCACATCGACGACGCGCCGGTGGCCGAGGCACTCAAAGCGCTGCACCGTCGTTGTGCTGACGTGAGATACCTCGGATCGTGGCCGACCAGGGCCCCCACCGGAGCCGTGCCACCCACCACCGACGACGCAGCCACGTGGCTGTCGACACTGCGGGAGGGAACCCGATGACGGGTCGTCTCGTCCTGGTCCGGCACGGCCAGTCGGTCAGCAACGTCCACCGCAAGCTCGACACCCGCCCGCCGGGCAGATCGCTGACCGACCTCGGTCACGAGCAGGCCCGCGCGTTCGCACGGCAGTGGGCGCATCCCGTCGGAATGGTCGCGCACTCGGTGGCGCGGCGCGCGACCGAGACCGCGCAGGGCATCGCAGCCGAACTGGGGCTGGGGACCATGACGCTCGACGGCATCCACGAGGTGCAGGTCGGCGATCTGGAGGACCGCAACGACGACGACGCCATCGAGCAGTTCAATTCGATCTACCAGCGCTGGCAGGAGGGCGAACTCGACACGCCGATGCCCGGCGGGGAGAGCGGGACCGCGGTCCTGGACCGGTATCTGCCGGTGATCAGCCAGTTGCGCATGCGCTACCTCGACGACCGCGACTGGACCGGTGACGTCGTGGTGGTCAGCCACGGCGCGGCCATCCGGCTGGTGGGCGCGGTGCTCGGCGGCATCGACGGCAGCTTCGCGCTCGAGCACCACCTGCCGAACACCGAATGCGTCGTGCTGAGTCCGATCACCGACGGCCGCTGGAGCTGTGTGCAGTGGGCGTCGCGCCTGCCGCCGTTCGAGCCCGAGGCGCAGGTTCATCCGGTGGAGGACGCGCTGCGCGGCGCCGACCCGATGGGCTGACGGCTAGATCGCCAGCCGGATCACGTCGGCGCAGTGGCAGTCGACCGCGTCGCAGTCGATGCGGTACGCGTGCGGCAGCTCGAGCCCGTCGCAGTCGGGTTCGGTGCACTCCGCACCCCAGCCCGCGTGGACGATGACGGTGCCGTGGCACTGGCCATCGGATGCGGCGTGGGACATAACGCCGTTGTAGCACCGCACGCCGACGAACTCACGCCGCCGCGCTGACCTACCCCCACCCCAACTCGTGAAGGCGTTCGTCGTCGATCCCGAAATGGTGGGCGATCTCGTGCACGACGGTGATGGCCACCTCGTCGACGACCTCGTCCTCGGTGTCGCACATGTCGAGCAGGGCGTCCCGGTAGATCGTGATGGTGTCCGGCAGCGAGCCGGCGTACGACGAGTCGCGGTCGGTGAGCGCGGTGCCCTCGTAGAGACCCAGGATGTCGGGTTCCTCGAGGTGCCGGGGTTCAACCAGGACGACGACGTTGTCCAGCGCCGCGGTCAGCTTCGGCGGTATCGCGTCCAGCGCGTCGGACACCAGCTCGTCGAACCGCTGCGAACTCATCCGAACCGGCACGGCGTTACGGCGGAGGCGGCGGGGCGCCGGGAGGCGGCGGGATGATCTCGCCGGGCGGCGGGGCCGGAGCCGGTGCGCCCGGTGGCGGCACCGCGTTGGGGTCGGCAGGGGGCGGCGCAGCGGGCGGCGGCGCGTTCGGGTCGACCGGCGGGGCCGGGGCACCGGGCGGCGGGGGCGGGCCGTTGAGGAAGGTGTTGCCCTGCGGGGGCGGCGCGGCCGTCGTCTCGGACACCGGTCCCGGCTGGCCGGGCAGGTGCTCGTTGCCCTGGCGGTCCTCGGTCGGAACCGTCTGGTTCGAACTCGAGTCCGACTGGTCGCTCATGTCGATCTCGGTCTGCGACGTCTGTGCGCCCGTCGGCATCGGAATCGGCGGCAGGTTCAGCCGCTCCTCCGGGATGTCGGGCGGCGCGACGACGGGCTGGCCGTTGATGAGCAGCGGCCCCTTGGCGCCGTTGAGCAGCGTCGACCACCCGCCGTTACCCAGCGTGGCGCCGATGCTGCACGACACCTGGCGGCTGCCCGCCGACCAGCTCGGCAGCGAGATCGTGCTGTAGATCAGGGTGAGCGTGGTGGCGCGCAGCTGGACCGGCGCGAGGTACGCGTCGGTGATCTTGGTGCACTCCTCCTTGACGAAGCCGTCCTGCTCGGCGTCGGGCGGGAGTGCGCCGGGGAAGCGCTCGCCGAGGTTGACCGAACCGGTCACCTCCATGGCGTGCGGTGCCGCGCAGTCGACGGGGATGTCGGTCGGCTGATTGGTGGCGGGATCGATGCCCAGGCAGGTGCCCGGCGACCACACCTTCGACTGGTCGATGTCGGCGACCTTGCCCTTGTAGGCCAGCTGCTGGTTGTTGGGGCCCGGCAGTTGCAGGCCGCACAGCATGCGGCGTTCACCCGACTGCTGCCAGGCCTTCTCACCCGACCAGAGCAGGCTGACGGTGTAGCGGCTGTTCGGGTCGTACTTCTGACCCAGGTACTGACGCGCGGCGGCCTGGCACTGCTCCTGGCTGATCTGCTGAATGCGCTCCGGGGCGGGCGGGGCGGCGTCGGGGCCGTACTCGCTGCCGGGGAACGTGCTCATGTCGATGGCCTCGGCGACCTCGAACCTGTGCTCGTCGGTGCAGCCGACGATCTGCGCGGCGTCCGGGGTGCGTTCCGGCCAGTTCAGGCAGTCGCCCGCCTTGACGTGGTTGAACGTCTCGCTGCCACGCGGCCCGAGCACCGCCGCGCTCGCGGTGAGCGGGCTGCTGCCGTCGGCGCCGCGCGGCAGCGCGGTGACCAGACCCGCGATGAGCAGGCCACCGAGCGCGGTGAGCAGCAGCGCGCGACGGGTGCCGTCGGTCTGCAGGCTCTGCCACCACGGGGCGCGACGAGGCGGCTTCTCCGCGTCGTCGAGGCCCACTGGGGTAGCCGGGGGTGCGTCCAACATCGATCCCATTGTGACAGGCGCGCCGAGTCCTGTGACAAGAGTTGCAGTTGTAACGTTATGGGGTTGCGATGTTGCACCAGCGACCCGACTCCGCGGCTGACACCGCCGAAAGTAGGGTTGCGGTCGTGATCGACCTCAAGCTGCTGCGCGACGACCCCGACAGGGTGCGCGCGTCACAACGGGCTCGCGGGGAGGACCCCGGTCTCGTCGACGCGCTGCTGGACGCCGATGCCGCCCGTCGATCCGCGATCTCGGCGGGCGACAACCTGCGCGCCGAGCAGAAGGCGGCCAGTAAGCAGGTCGGTGCCGCGTCCCCCGACGAACGGCCCGCCAAGCTCGCGCTCGCCAAGGACCTCGCCGAGCAGGTGAAGGCCGCCGAAGCCGAGCAGGGTGCCGCGGAGCAGGCGTTCACCGCGGCTCACATGGCGATCGGCAACGTGATCCTGGACGGCGTGCCGGCAGGCGGCGAGGACGACTTCGTCGTGCTGGAGACCGTCGGGACGCCGACGGAACTCGCCGACCCGAAGGACCACCTCGAACTCGGCGAATCCCTCGGCCTGTTCGACATGGAGCGGGGCGCGAAGGTGTCGGGATCGCGCTTCTACTTCCTGACCGGCTACGGCGCGCTGCTTCAGCTCGGCATCATGCAACTGGCGGTCCGGCTGGCCGGCGAGAACGGTTTCACCCTGATGATCCCGCCGGTGCTGGTGCGGCCTGAGGTCATGCAGGGCACCGGGTTCCTCGGCGCGCACGCCGACGAGGTCTACCGGCTCGAGGCCGACGACATGTATCTCGTCGGCACCTCGGAGGTGCCGCTCGCGGGGTACCACTCGGGCGAGATCCTCGACCTCTCCGACGGCCCGAAGCGCTACGCCGGGTGGTCGTCCTGCTTCCGCCGGGAGGCGGGCAGCTACGGCAAGGACACCCGCGGCATCATCCGGGTGCACCAGTTCGACAAGGTCGAGGGCTTCGTCTACTGCAAACCCGAGGACGCCGAGGCCGAACACCAGCGTCTGCTGGGGCTCGAACGGCAGATGCTCGCCGCGATCGACGTGCCCTACCGGATCATCGACGTCGCGGCGGGGGACCTCGGTTCCTCGGCCGCCCGCAAGTTCGACTGCGAGGCATGGGTTCCGACGCAGGGGACCTATCGCGAGCTGACGTCGACGTCGAACTGCACGACGTTCCAGGCGCGCAGGCTCGCGACCCGCTACCGCGACGAGAACGGCAAGCCGCAGATCGCGGCGACGCTCAACGGCACGCTGGCCACCACACGCTGGCTGGTCGCCATTCTGGAGAATCATCAGCAGCCCGACGGCAGCGTGCGCGTGCCGGAGGCGCTGGTGCCCTATGTGGGAAGGTCGGTACTGGAACCATGAGCGAGATCTCCACCTACACACTCGATGACGCCGAGCTGAAGACGTGGTTCGGATTCGGCGTCGCGGGCAACTTCGCGGGCCATCTCGAGCAGGCCGGTGAGGCGGTCGACTTCGCGAACGTCGAAAGTGCAGGGGGGGCTGGAGTTGACGCGCCGAAGGGCATCTTCCCCTGGTACGCACCGGGATACGACGGCTTCCTCGGCGAGTTCCCGCTGTCGCACGACGCGATCAAGCTGCCGCAGAGTGACACCCCGCTCAACCTGCAGATCGAGCCCGAGGTCGGCCTGGCCTGTGAGGTGAAGTGGCAGGGTGACACGGTGGTGTCACTGCAGCCGTTCGCGCTCGGGGCGTTCAACGACTGCTCGATCCGGCGCCCCAACGCGCCGAAGATCAGCCACAAGAAGAACTGGGGTCCGGCGTCGAAAGGCGTAGCGGCGCAGTTCTTCGACATCGGCGACTTGACGCCGGACGGGCCGACGGCGTCGCTGCGGCTGGTGTGTCACCTGCGCACCGCCGACGGTGAGGAACACGAGTACGGCGTCGACAGCCCGCTGCTCGGCTACTCGTACTACGGCGAGGTGCTGCTCGACTGGATCACCGAGCGGCTGGCCAATCAGAAGGGCTCGCCCGACACGCCGCTCGAGGACGTCGGCGCCCTGATGGTCGCCAGCGGTAGGCCGGAGAGGGTGCTGATCGGAATCGGCGCCACGCGGTACACCGAGTTGGGGGAGTCGACGTTCCTGCAGCCCGGCGACCAGGCCATCGTGCGGGTGTACGACACCGCGAGCGACGCGTTCTCCGAACTGCGACAGACGGTTTCGAGCTAGTCGATGACCGGCGATGAGCGCTTGCGCGAAGAGCGGACGACCTCGGCCGTGCGCGAGCTCTGGCGCTTCCCGGTGAAGTCCATGGGCGGCAGTACCGTCGACCGGGTGCGGCTGGACCGTCGCGGTGCGCACGCCGACCGGCTGTGGGCCGTCCGCGATATCGAGAAGGGGGTCACCGCCTCGGCGCGTCGGCTCCCGGTGCTGCTGGGCTGCGCGGCCCGCTATCGCGTCGAGCCCGCGGATGACGCCGGGCCGGGCAACGCGCCGGGGGTCGTCGTCACGTTCCCGGACGGCCGCGAGCTGACCGACGACGACCCGGCGATCCACGTCGCGCTCTCGGAACTGGTCGGCCGGGAGATGCGCCTGGTCGCGCTGCCGCCTGTCGACGACACCAGCCAGCACCGGATGACGATGTCCGACTCGATGGCCAACTTCCGAGCAGCCCAGGTGCGCAAGGACTTCGGGCTCGACGACACCGAGGCACTGCCCGATACGTCGGTGTTCTCGACCAAAGACGTCATCACGCTGGCCCGGTTCTCCACGCCGCCGGGAGCGTTCCACGACCTCAGCCCGGTGCACCTGATGACGACGGCGAGCCTGCGCGACCTCTCGCCCGGCGAGACGGGTTACGACGTTCGCAGATTCCGGCCCAACGTGCTCGTCGACGTCGGTGACGTCCAGCAGGAGTTCCCCGAAACCGCATGGGTGGGTGGCGAATTGAGTGTGGGAACGGCTCGCCTGCAGGTGACCATGCCGACCATCCGCTGCGTGGTGCCGACCCGCCCGCAGGCGGATATCGAGCTCGACAGGACCATCACCCGGCAGCTTGCCGAGCGCACCAACCGGTTCCTCGGTGTGTACGCCGACGTGACGACTCCCGGTGTCGTGAGGGTGGGTGACGACGTGACGGTGTCACTTGCCAAGCCGCCGAGCGTGATTCGGCGAGCGGCGGCCGCGGCGAACAAGACGGCCACCAGAGGTGTGCAGCGCATCCTCGAGGCCACCGTCCTGCGCGAGAAGGCTTAGCCACCAGCCCTTCCGCCCCACTTCCGCGAGCGTGCGTGTCTGTACCTGGACACGCCGGGAAAACCGTGTCGGTTGGCGCACGCTGGTGATCGACCTGGATTGCCGACGAAGTGAATTCACAGCTGTGAGCGTGCGCGCAGGTACATCACAGGCCCGGTGTGTCGGCGTACAGACACGCACGCTCGGGGAGGGACGTCACAACTAGTCGTCGGGCAGCAGTTCGTCGAGCACCGCGAGGAACTCCTTGACCCGCAGCGGCGTGAACGCCGGGCTGGGTTTGGTGCCGGGCACGTCGAGCACCACCAGCGTCGACTTGATCGGTCGCCACACGTCCATCGGCAGCCAGCGGCGCGGATCGTCGGACGGTCCCCAGATACGGAACCGGTTCATCAACAGGCCGAGCGCCTCCGCCCGATACCCCCGGATCGACTGCAGCGGAATGATCTTCGACGTGCCCGACGGGAAGTGGTAGCGCCGCAGCGTCAACGCGTGCCGATCCAGCTGAATCAGCCCGTCGTCGTAGGTCACCGCCGTCGTCATGACTGCTTCGCACTCCGCAGCTCGTGCCCCTTGGACGTCAGGCATCTGCCGGTATCGAGGTTCCACTGCCAGCCGTGCAGGTTGCACGTCAGCGTGCTGCCCTCGACGACGCCGAACTTCGACAGGTCGGCCTTGAGGTGCGGGCACCGGCGCTGGATCTCCCAGCCGTCCAAGGTGATCGACGCCGAGTCGTCGTGCGCCTCGGCGAACCAGCCGTCGGCGTAGGCGATGCGCTCGTCGGTCAGGCACTTGAAGAACGTGTACAGGTACTCGTTGTAACCGCCGACCCGCCACGCCGTGAACCGCGTCGACAGGAAGATCGTGTTCACCCAGTCCGGTTCGTCGTCGCGCAGCACCGTGCGCACCAACTCGGGGGCGATCTCGAAGCCGTAGCGGAACTTCTCGTGCGGAACCGGCTCGCGCACCACGCGTTTGGGGAAGTCGAGAACGACGGTCTCGGCGCCCAGCCGGAGCTCGACGGGATAGCCGATACCGTCGCAGATCTGGTCGGACTGGCTCATGATCGGCTCGAAACGCGCGCGCAGCGGTTCCAGCAGCGGCTCGCCGTCGGCGGGCGCCCAGCTGGCCTTCAGCGCCGCCAGCACGGGCGCCGCGCGCCGGGCGTAGGCCTCGATGTAAGCGGCCTTGCCGGTACCGAAGATCGCCTCGGCCTCGTCGTCCGGGATCGGGTGGACGAGCGAATCCAGTTGCGAACCGGTGAATTCCGCAGTCGTGCCGGGGATCATCAGCAGTCCGCGATCGTGCCCGTTGGCGCGCAGTTGATCGAGGAACACCAACTGGTCGGGGAAGATGTTGGCCGGGTCGCCGTGGTCGTCGTTGAGGTCGCGCAACGCCGGATCGAGGAAGCACGGCGGTCCCGCCGAGGGGATCACCCACGTCGCCCCCACCTGCGCGATGTACTGCCGGCAGCGGTCCATCTGCCGCTGGCGCTTCTGGGTGCCGAACGCCGCCTTGGCGCGGGCGGGCATGTCGTAGACCATCGGGTACCAGATGGCACCGGAGTACTGCAGCATGTGCACGTCGACGTGCCCGAACTCGGACTCGAGCACATCCAGGTCGATCGGGCGGGCGTCGTTCATGTTGAACGCGACTGTCTCCCCGTCGGAGACCACCAACCCCGAGTCGCCGATCGGGCCGTCGGCGGGCGCGCGCAGCGCGATGATCATCACGTCGAGATCGCCCTCGGGCCCACTGACGCGGTGCTTCACCGAATCGGTGGTCTCGAAGAACCGGTGGAAGCCGAGCGACTCCAACTCGCGGCGCAGATCAGGCACCGGGAAGTCCGGCAGCAGGACGACGGCGTCCTTGTTGACGTGTGCCCGCAGGTTCTCGGGGTCGAAGTGGTCGGCGTGCAGGTGGCTGACGTACAGGTAGTCGCAGTCGCCGAGCGCGTCCCAGTCGAGGTCGCTGTTGTCGGGGAACGGGAACCACGAGCCGAAGTAGGCGGGGTTGACCCAGGGATCGCACAGGATGCTTCCGGCCGCGGTGTCGATCCGGAATCCGGCGTGGCCGACGCTTGTGACCTGCACTTATTGCCTTCCCCGCGATGGTGACTTCGGGTCGAGTTTAGTCCCACGCGCGGCGGTAGTACGCCATGCGCTCGGTGTCCGCCGTCACCCCGTACGCGTCGAGTAGCACCGCAGCGAAGCCGTCGGGCCCGTCAGTGGGGTAGTTCCAGTCCAGCGACATCGTCGCGATCGCCAGGTCGGCCCACCGATCGGCGACGCCGAGATCGCCGAGATCGACGTGGCCGGCGAAGGTGCCGTCGTCGGTCATCAGGGTGTTCGGCGCACACGCGTCGCCGTGGCACACGACGAGCCGATCCGGCTCCGGTGCATCCGCAGGCACCCAGGACGGCCTGCCGAACGGGCAGTCCGCGACGGGCAGTGCGTCGTGCAGGTGCCGCAGGCCGGTCCCGATCGCCCGTGCCGCCACGTCCGCGGCGTCGACCCAGCGAGGGTCGACCGCCGTGCGCCCCGCCAGTGCCGCGGTGTGCAGCCAGCCGGGCCCCGACCCCAGCACCTCGGGCACCGCGGTGAAGCGCCGCGCCCAGCGCAGCCGGGGCACCTCGGCGGCGAGCAGATCGGCGTGCTCGTCGGGGTGGACCTTCACGTACTCCACGGCGGCCGCGAATCCGGTCCCCACAGCGAACGTCACCCCGCCGAGTTCGTTGACCCACACCGGCTCGACCCCTCGGCCCGCCGCGATCCGTGCGACGACGTCGGGCACCTTCACGGGGCCGGTGGGGAAGGTCACGGGGACAGCGGAACCAGCACGCGCGCCATGTGACGACCATACGGGTGCCCGGCGCCGTGGGCCTCGGACTACGCTGCGGAGTGTGGTGGAACCGGTATACGGGACAGCGATCGCGCTGGCCCGCCTCATCTGGCGGGCGCAGGGGCTGAAGTTCACGGTGACCGGCGTGGAGAACTTGCCGGTGACGGGCGGTGCCGTGGTCGCCATCAACCACACCAGCTACTTCGACTTCACCTTCGCCGGGCTACCCGCCTACGAGCAGGGCCGCGGTCGCAAGGTGCGGTTCATGGCGAAGAAGGAGGTCTTCGACCACAAGGTCAGCGGCCCTCTCATGCGCAGCTTCCGGCACATCCCGGTCGACCGCGACAGCGGTGCGGCGTCGTTCTCGGAGGCGTGCCTGAAGCTCAAGGAGGGCGAGCTCGTCGGGGTGTACCCCGAGGCCACCATCAGTCGCAGCTTCGAGATCAAGGAGTTCAAGTCGGGGGCCGCGCGAATGGCGATCGCCGCCGATGTGCCGATCATCCCGCATGTCATCTGGGGCGCGCAGCGCATCTGGACGAAGGGTCACCCGCGCAAGATGTGGCGACCGAAGGTGCCGATCTCGGTGACCGTCGGCGAGCCGATCTACCCGACGCTGCCGCCGACGGAGCTGACGGCGCTGCTGCACTCGCGCATGCAGCACCTGCTGGAGCGGGCGCAGGACGCCTACGGCCCGCATCCGCCCGGTGAGTTCTGGGTGCCCCATCGCCTGGGTGGCGGCGCCCCGACGCTCGCCGAGGCCGACCAGATGGATCGCGACGAGGCAGCCGAGAAGGCGGCGCGGCGCGCGCAGCGTGACACCGGTGACCAGACGGGCCCGGAGCCGGAGTAGCGCGACATGGAACCGGTCTTCCGCGGGATGGAGATCGCGGGTAGGGCGGTGGTGCGGGCCTCCGGCACCCAGCTCACCTTTCAGGGTCTCGAGAACCTCCCCGCCACAGGCGGTGCCGTGGTCGCGATCAACCACACCAGCTACATCGACTTCCTGCCCGCTGCGCTGGCCGCCACCAATCGCAAACGCCGAATGCGCTTCATGATCAAGGCGGAGATGCAGGAGGTCAGGATCGTCAACTTCCTGATCAAGCACTCCAAGACGATTCCGGTCGACCGGCGATCGGGCTCCGACGCCTATCCCGTTGCCGTGCAACGCCTCAAGGAGGGTGAACTCGTCGGGGTGTATCCGGAGGCGACCATCAGCCGCAGCTTCGAACTCAAGGAGTTCAAGTCCGGCGCGGCGCGGATGGCGATCGAGGCCGGGGTGCCGGTGGTCCCGCTGATCGTCTGGGGTGCGCACCGGATCTGGACCAAGGACCATCCGAAGAACCTGGGCCGCAAGAAGATTCCGATCACCGTCGCGGTGGGGTCACCGATCGAGCCGACGGGTACCGTCGATGAGGTGATGACCGAGTTGCGGACGCGGATGACGACGATCCTGTACGACGTGCAGGACCGCTACGCGCATCCCGCGGGCGCGTACTGGGTGCCGCGCAGGCTGGGCGGCTCGGCGCCGACGCCCGCCGAGGCGCGCGCCATCGAGGAAGCCGAACTCGCCGAACGGGCGCGCAAGAGACCGGAACCGAGCTAGTGCTGCCGGCCCTGATCGCGAGCGACGTCGACGGCACGCTGCTCAACGAGGACGAAGTGCTGACGCCGCGCACCCGCGCCGCCGTGCACGCCGCGGTGGCGGCGGGTGCCCACTTCGTGCTGGCGACCGGCAGGCCGCCGCGGTGGATCACGCCGGTGGTCGACCAACTCGGCCTCGCCCCGATCGCCGTCTGCGCGAACGGCGCCGTCGTGTACGACTCGGCGACCGACCGCATCCTGCAGACCTGGACGCTCTCGCCCGACGAGCTGGCGGAGTTGGCCGACGTGGCGGCGCGGGTGATCCCCGGCGCCGGCCTCGCGGTGGAACGCGTCGGTCGCAGCGCGCACGACGCGGCCACCCCGCAGTTCGTCAGTTCACCCGGCTACGAGCACGCGTGGCTCAATCCCGACAACACCGAGGTCTCGCTCGTCGACCTCCTCAGCGCGCCCGCGGTCAAGCTGCTGATCCGCAAGCCCCGCATGCCGAGCGGGGAGATGGCCGCGCTCCTCGCCGAACACGTTGGCTCGCACGGGGATATCACCTACTCGACCAACAACGGCCTCATCGAGGTGGTGCCCCGCGGGATCAGCAAGGCCAGTGGGGTCGACGCCGTCGCGCGTCCGCTCGGCATCGCCGCGGAGGATGTGGTGGCCTTCGGCGACATGCCCAACGACATGCCGATGCTGACCTGGGCCGGGCTGGGCGTCGCGATGGGCAACGCCAATCCCGAGGTGAAGGCGGTCGCCGACGAGGTCACCACCCCTAACGGCGACGACGGGCTGGCCCGCGTGCTCGAGCGCTGGTGGCTGTAGGAGATCTCAGCTCTGCGCGATCGGCGTGAAACGCTCCAGTTGCACGGGGGCGGGTGCGTCCGCGGTGGACGGCGGGAGTTCCACGGGGACACCGTCGATCACGCGGGTGACGGTGCCCTTCTCGCGGTCGAAGTTGAGGGTTCCGTGCTGGAAGTTCTGCACGATCCACTGGGGTTCCTGGATCTCGGCGCTGGTCGGCAGGCCGAGTGCGCCGCGCTCGAAGCCGAGCTTGCCCCAGGCCTCGTAGATGGCGCCGGTGACGGGTTCGGCACCGCTCTGCGGTGACCAGTACACCGCGCCGCGTTCGAACGTGACGTAGCGGGCGTCCGCGTTCCCGGCCGCCTCCGGTGAGGTGGGCTGGCCGAGCGGGCTGGCTTCGCCGCCCATCTTCGCCCACCGGTCGAAAATCGCTCCCCCGCGAAGGGATTCGGCGAGGCTCTCGGGGCCGAACGGGGCGTTGAAGCGCGCCGCGGTGTCGCGTATCAGGTCCATCTGGGCGTAGGCGGCGTTGCCGGGGCACTCGGTGTCGCCGACGTCGCGGTGGGTGAAGATCGTCGGCAGCGTCGCGATGCTGCCCCTGGGGAAGTGCGTGAAGTTGCCGCCCGCCGACACCAGTGCGACGGAGCCCCTGGGATCGACGCGGTCGAAGCCGAGTCGCCAGCCGATGAGGCGGGCCGTGGTGCGCAGTTGGATCGGAGTCGGCGGTACCGACGTGAAGTCGCCCAACATGGCGACGCCCCAGGTGTTCTCGTTGAAGCCACCGGTGTGGGCACCTTCGACGGGGCGGGTCATGCCGCCCGCACGTCCCTCGAAGACCTGGCCGTACCGGTCGACGAGTGCGTTGTAGGCCATGTCGCACCAGCCCAGCGTGCGGGTGTGGTACTCGTAGATCGATCGTACGATGCCCGCGGAGTCACCTGGTCCGTAGTCGTTGCTGCCCGCGGTGTGGTGCACGACGGCAGCCCGAACACCGTTGTCGTACACGGCGTTTCCACACTTGAGCGCTTCGTTGGCGCCCCACTGTGCGCGGTCGATGATCGCGGGTGGCTGACCGGGTGCGGATGCCGCGGTCGGCAGCGTGATGTCGCTCGGCGCCTCCGGCGGGCTGATGAGCACCGCGTTGAGGTTCGGCCCGAGCGGCGCCTCGGCGTTCGCGGGTACGTAGCCGAGACCGCCCTCGGAGGCGGTGGGCGTCGAGGTGGTCGCCGGCGCGCCCGCCGGTCGGGTGACGGCGATCTGCACGTGGGTGGTGCGGCCGACGAACACGGGTTCGGTGCCCGTCACCCCCGATGACTCCTCGCCGACGCCTCCGGATGCCTCGGCGGTGTACCAGGGGCCCCAGCTGCCGTCGGCCTTCGCGGCGCGCACGCGCGCCTCGGTGCCGCTCAGATCCGCGGCGGTCAGCGCCACGAGTGAGAAGGGGGTGTCCTGGCGAACGTCGCGGATCGTCTCGCCGCCGCCGACGATCAGCGGGCGTTCGACGATGAGCGGAGCGGCTGCCAACGGCGACTCGGCCGTCGGTTCGTCGGTCGGCACACCGTTGATCGCCCACGGCAACATGACGACCGTCGCCGCGAACGCGGTGAACAGCAGCGGTGCAGGACGGCGTGACGGCACGGCCTGATGTTACGTATGTGTCGGGTGTTACCAGTGTTGCGACACGGCAAACATTGTCGAGAAAAGTCGCGTGCACCCTGCCTGCAACGGCACCGCAGAGTCGGGGGATCGGCTTCTGCGGTGCCGTTTCGCGGCAGGTCTAGGCAGGCGCGGCGGCGGCCGGTGCGGCAGCGGCCGCAGCGGGAACGGCGCCCTGCATCGCCGACGTGATCGCGGGCATCACCATGCCCTTGAGCAGGTCGATCGCCTGTCCGGCGCCGAGGGTCTGCGCGGCGCTGCTGAGATCACCGAGCAGGCCGCCACTACCGGTCGACGTGGCGGCGGGCATGGCTCCCAGCGACGGATCGCCGAGGATCGGGTAGGAGCCCAGCCCCTGATCCAGCCCGATCGGATCGGAGATCGGGATCTCGCCGGCCCCCGTGAGGCCGGGAGTCAGGCCCGTAGGGCTGGTGAGCGACGGGTTCGTCAGGCCGGGGGTCGTCAGGCCGGGCGTCGTCAGGCCGGGGGCCGTCAGCGACGTGTCGGTCAGCGAGGGTCCGGTCGCGGACACCGGCGGCACCGTCAGGCCGGGAGTCGTCGCGGCGGGGGCCGTGAGCCCCGGCGTGGTGAGACCGGGCGTGGTCAGGCCCGGAGTCGTCAGCCCCGGCGTGGTGAGCTCAGGCGAGGTCAGCCCCGGAGCGGTCAACCCCGGAGCGGTCAGCCCCGGCGACGTGAGCCCCGGCGAGGTCAGGCCAGGCGAGGTGAGCCCCGGCGAGGTCAGGCCCGGCGAGGTCAGGCCCGGCGAGGTCAACCCGGTGGAGGTCGGCAGTCCGCCGGTCGAGCCGGTCAGGAGGCCGGTCGGCATCGGAGGCAGGTTGATCCCGAACTGCGAAAGGCCCTGCGACAGGGCGCCGATCAGTTCGTTGGGCAGATCGGTGACCAGCGCGGCCTGCACGAACTCGCGGTGCTGGGGGCCAGCCTCCGGCGTGCTGGAGGCGTCGGACAGAGCGGTCACTGCAACTGGACTTGCGACGGCCAGGGCGGCGACTGCGCTCAGGGCCGTCGATAGCTTGCGTCGACGTCGGTTCGGCACGGAAGTCTCCTCGGTGTCATCGACAGTCTTTTCGACTACGTGTGTTAAGTCTTCGGTCAGCCGGCTTGTCGAATCCATCGGTGGACTCGGTGAATGCCGACCTGCTCGATGGTACGGATGTGACTACTGAGTCTGGAGTGACGATGCGGAATCGTGAGCGAATCGCGACCTGCCGTCACCCGGCCCGACGCGCGGACGAGTTCGGGTCCGACCGGTCCGGTCGGATACCCTGACTGCCGATGTATGACCTCATTATCGTCGGCTCCGGGTTCTTCGGCCTGACGATCGCCGAGCGCGTGGCAACCCAGCTCGACAAGCGCGTGCTGGTCGTCGAACGGCGACCGCACATCGGCGGTAACGCCTACTCCGAAGCGGAGCCGCAGACCGGCATCGAGATCCACAAGTACGGCGCTCACCTGTTCCACACGTCCAACACCAGGGTGTGGGACTACGTGAACCAGTTCACCGACTTCACCGGCTACCAGCACCGCGTCTTCGCCATGTACAACGGGCAGGCCTATCAGTTCCCGATGGGACTGGGGTTGGTGTCCCAGTTCTTCGGCCGGTACTTCACGCCCGACGAGGCCAGGGCGCTGATCAAGGAGCAGGCGGCCGAGATCGCCACCGGTGACGCGCAGAACCTCGAGGAGAAGGCGATCTCGCTGATCGGCCGCCCCCTCTACGAGGCGTTCGTCAAGCACTACACCGCCAAGCAGTGGCAGACCGATCCGAAGGAACTGCCCGCGGCCAACATCACCCGGCTGCCGGTGCGCTACACCTTCGACAACCGGTACTTCAACGACACGTACGAGGGCCTGCCCGTCCACGGGTACACCGCCTGGCTGGAGAACATGGCCGCCGACGACCGCATCGAGGTGCGGCTCGACACGGACTGGTTCGAGGTCCGTGACGAACTGCGCGCGCAGTCGCCGAACGCGCCCGTCGTGTACACCGGTCCGCTGGACCGCTACTTCGACTACTCCGAGGGCCGGCTGGGCTGGCGCACGCTGGATTTCGAGCTCGAAGTGCTGGCGACCGGCGACTTCCAGGGCACGCCGGTCATGAACTACAACGACGCCGACGTGCCGTACACGCGGATCCACGAGTTCCGGCACTTCCACCCCGAACGCGAGTACCCGGCCGACAAGACGGTCATCATGCGGGAGTTCTCGCGGTTCGCCGATGACGACGACGAGCCCTACTATCCGATCAACACCGAATCGGATCGACGCCTGCTCGCGACCTACCGGGCACGGGCGCGCGCCGAGACGGCGTCGGCCAGGGTGCTGTTCGGCGGCCGGTTGGGCACCTACCAGTACCTGGACATGCACATGGCCATCGCGAGCGCCCTGAACATGTACGACAACACGCTCGCGCCCCATCTTCGAGATGGCAGTGCGCTTGTCGATCCGGACAACGGAGAAAGCAGTACCCCATGAGTGACGACATCCCGTCGGGCGCGCTCGACAGCGGCGAGACGAAGGCCGTCAGCCTGCTGTCGCGCATCATCCTGCCGCGCCCCGGCGAGCCCCTCGACGTGCGCAAGCTCTACATCGAGGAATCCACGACGAACGCGCGGCGCGCGCACGCCCCGACACGCACGACGCTGGAGATCGGCACCGACTCCGAGGTCTCGTTCGCGACGTACTTCAACGCGTTCCCGGCGAGCTACTGGCGTCGGTGGTCGACGCTGACCTCGGTCGTGCTCCGCGTCGAACTGACCGGCAGCGCGCGGGTCGACGTCTATCGCTCCAAGGCGACGGGCGCACGCATCACCGTCGGCGGCACCGAGGCGACGAGCGTCGACGAGAAGCCCGCGGTGGTGGAGTTCGAGATCGAACTCGACACGTTCGAGGACGGCGGCTGGATCTGGTTCGACGTCACCACCGACGCGAAGACGACCGTGCACAGCGCCGGGTGGTACGCGCCGGTGGCCGCTCCCGGCCGGGCCAACGTCGCCGTGGGCATCCCGACGTTCAACCGGCCGTCGGACGCCGTCAACGCGCTCGCAGCGCTGACGTCGGATTCGTTGGTGGACGAGGTGATCAGCGCCGTCATCGTGTCCGATCAGGGGACGAAGAAGGCCAAGGATCACCCCGGCTTCGATGCCGCGGCGGCAGCGCTCGGCACCCGGCTGACGATCCACAACCAGCCCAACCTCGGCGGTTCCGGCGGCTACAGCCGCGTCATGTACGAAGCGCTGAAGAACACCGACTGCGAACAGATCCTGTTCATGGACGACGACATTCGCATCGAGCCCGACTCGATCCTGCGGGCACTCGCGTTCAACCGCTTCGCCAAGACGCCGACCCTGGTCGGCGGCCAGATGCTCAACCTGCAGGAACCGAGCCACCTGCACGTCATGGGCGAGATGGTCGACGCGTCGAACTTCATGTGGACGAACGCGGTCAACACCGAGTACGACCACAACTTCGCGAAGTATCCGCTCAACGACGAGGACAGCGAGCGCAGCAGGCTGCTGCACCGCCGCATCGACGTCGACTACAACGGCTGGTGGATGTGCATGATCCCGCGGCAGGTCGCCGAGGAACTCGGCCAGCCGCTGCCGTTGTTCATCAAGTGGGACGATGCCGAGTACGGGCTGCGCGCCGGTGAGCACGGCTATCCGACCGTGACACTGCCCGGTGCGGCCATCTGGCACATGGCGTGGAGTGACAAGGACGACGCCATCGACTGGCAGGCGTACTTCCACCTGCGCAACCGGCTAGTGGTGGCGGCCATGCACTGGGATGGCAACATCCGCGGCCTGATCGCCAGCCACATGAAGGCGACGATCAAACACCTGCTGTGCCTGGAGTATTCGACGGTCGCCATCCAGAACAAGGCGATGGACGACTTCCTCGCCGGGCCCGATCACATCTTCTCGATCCTCGATTCGGCGCTGCCGGACGTGCGCGCGATGCGTCAGCAGTTCCCCGACGCCGTCGTGCTCGAGAGCGCGACCGCGCTGCCGACGCCGTCGGACAAGAAATGGCGCAGGAAGGTGAAGATCCCGGTGGGACCGCTGGCCATCGGCAGCCGGCTGACCCGCGGCGTGGTCCACCAGCTGCGCCCGCACGATCCGGTGCACCACCAGCGCCCGCAGATCAACGTCGCGACCCAGGACGCCCGCTGGTTCTCGCTGTGCAAGGTCGACGGCGTCACCGTCACCACCGCCGACGGACGCGGTGTGGTGTACCGCCAGCGTGACCGCGACAAGATGTTCGAGTTGCTTCGCGAGTCGACGAAACGTCAAGTGCAACTTGGCCGCAGGTTCAATCGCATGCGCAAGGTGTACCGAGAGGCGCTACCGGTGCTGTCGAGTAAGCAGAACTGGGAGACCGTTCTGCTGCCGTCCTCCGAAGCCGTCAGGTGAGCCTTCCCACCGCGACCCCGCACGGCGAGGACGCGATCCTCGTCGCCGTTCAGTCGACGCTCGCGGGCCGGCCGGGGGTGCTGCCGGGCGCGCGTGCGCTGTCGCACTTCGGTGAGCACAGTGCCGGCTGGGTCGGTGTCTCACTGCTCGGCGCCGTTCTCCAGCCGAGTCGCCGGAAGGCTTGGCTGACAGCGGGATTGGGCGCGTTTCTGGCCCACGCCGCGGCGGTCGTGATCAAGCGCGTCGTCAAGCGCACCCGGCCCGATCACCCGGCGATCACCGTCAACGTGGGGACGCCCAGCCGATTGAGTTTCCCGTCGGCACACGCGACGTCCACCACCGCGGCCGCCGTACTGCTCGGCCGGGTGACGGGCTTGCCGCTGCCCGCCGTGCTGGTGCCGCCGATGGCGTTGTCACGCCTGGTGCTCGGCGTGCACTACCCGTCGGACGTGCTGACCGGTGTCGTGGTGGGCACCGTGGTCGCGAAGACGGTGGGCGCGGCGTCGGAACGAGTGGCTGGGAAGGATGGCCGATGACTGAGGAACCGGCCGCGGCGGGCGCGCCGCCGAAGAACCTCGTCACCGGGGTCGTCAAGGCGGTGCGGCCGCGGCAGTGGGTGAAGAACCTGCTGGTGCTGGCGGCCCCGCTGTTCGCCCTCGGCGGCGACGTCACCGACGACTACCGAGGCGTCTTCATCAAAGCCGGACTGGCCTTCGTCGCGTTCAGCATGGCGGCCTCGTCGATCTATCTGGTCAACGACGCCCGCGATGTGGAAGCCGATCGGGAACACCCCACCAAGCGTTTCCGGCCGATCGCAGCCGGAGTGGTGCCGCAGGGCCTGGCCTACGGGCTGGCGGCGGTGCTGATGACCGGCTCGCTGGTCTTATCCTGGTTCACCGCAGCGAATCTCGCATTGGTGATCGCGGTGTACCTGGTGATGCAGCTGGCGTACTGCTTCGGGCTGAAGCACCAGGCGGTGCTCGACATCTGCATCGTCTCCTCGGCGTACCTGATCCGCGCGATCGCGGGCGGCGCGGCGACCGGTATCGCGCTGTCGCAGTGGTTCCTGCTGGTGATGGCGTTCGGATCGCTGTTCATGGTGGCGGGTAAGCGATACGCCGAGTTGCAACTGGCGGAGCGCACGGGAGCCAAGATCCGCAAGTCGCTCGAGGCGTACACGAGCACGTACCTGCGGTTCGTCTGGACTCTGTCGGCGACCGCGGTCGTCGTGTGCTGGGGGCTGTGGGCCTTCGAGCGCGACCGGATCGCCGGTGGATCCTGGTTCGCGATCTCGATGATCCCCTTCACCATCGCGATCCTGCGGTACGCGGTCGATGTGGACGGGGGGATGGCCGGAGAACCGGAGGACATCGCCATGAAGGACCGAGTGCTGCAGCTGCTCGCGGTCGCGCTGATCGGAACCCTGGGTGCCGCAGTCCTCCTCAGCTGACCCCGCGCGACGGGCGAGCAGCGTCAGGCCACGCGTAGTCGCGCGCTGGCCGGCGTTCCCCTACGACCCGAGGGTCCGCATCAGCCTGTGGATCGGCGTGCTGCTCGTCACCGTGCTGTTCGGTTGGGGGGCGTGGCAGCGGCGCTGGATCGCCGATGACGGCCTCATCGTCCTGCGCACCGTGCGGAATCTGTTGGCGGGCAACGGTCCCGTGTTCAACAAGGGCGAGCGCATCGAGGCCAACACGTCGACGGCGTGGTCCTATCTGGTAACGCTCGGCGGCTGGATCGGCGGGCCGGTGCGCCTCGAGTACGTCGCCCTCACCCTCGCGCTGACGCTGAGCATCGTCGGGGTGGCGCTCGTCATGCTCGGCACCGGCCGGTTGTACGCGCCGAGCCTGCAGGGCCGCCGCGCGGTGCTGCTGCCCGCCGGCATCCTGGTGTACATCGCTCTTCCGCCGGCCCGCGACTTCGCGACCTCGGGCCTCGAAAACGGTTTGGTGCTGGCGTATCTGGGCCTGCTGTGGTGGATGCTGGTGTGCTGGTCGCAAGCGCCCCGCCGCAACCCGCCCGCCGGTCCCGACCCGCACGACGCCACCAGCGCGCGCTTCGACGCGACGCTTGCGTTCGTCGCGGGCCTGAGCGTCCTGGTGCGTCCCGAACTCGCACTCCTCGGTGTCGGCGCCCTGCTGATGATGTTCGTCGCGGCGAGTGGATGGCGCCGCCGGGCGGTTGTCTTCGTCGCAGGCGGCCTGCTTCCCGTGGCGTATCAGATCTTCCGGATGGGCTACTACGGCCTGTTGACGCCGGGAACCGCCGTCGCCAAGGACGCGACCGGGTCCAAATGGCAGCAGGGCTTCGTCTACCTGACCAACTTCAACGGACCGTACCTCCTGTGGGTGCCGCTGATCCTGCTCGTCGGCCTGGCGCTGCTGTTGCTCGCGGTCCGCGGGTTGCTCTGGGGTAGTGGCAATTCCCCCGGTCGCTACGCTCCTGCCCTCCGGATCCGCGAGCAGCCGGCCCGCAACCAGGGTCGCCTGCGCCGAATCGTCCAGAGTCCCAACGCGATCGTGGTGTTCATGGTCGTCAGCGGCGTGGTGCAGGCCGTGTACTGGATCCGGCAGGGCGGCGACTTCATGCACGGCCGCGTACTGCTGACGCCGATCTTCTGCCTGGTGATCCCGGTCGCCGTCATTCCGATCGTGTTGCCGCAGAACGCGAGAGCCACGCGCGGCCCCGGCATCCTGCTGGCGGGTGCCACCGGCGTGATCTGGCTCGCCGTGATCGGCTGGGCGCTGTGGGCGGCGAACTCGCCCGGCCTGGGCGCCGACGGCACTCGGGTGACGGCGTCCGGCATCGTCGACGAGCGGAAGTTCTACGCGCAGGCCACCGGCCACGCCCACCCGCTGACCGCCGCGGACTACCTCGACTATCCGCGCATGCGAGCGGTGCTGGTGGCGATCAACAACACTCCGGACGGCGCGCTGCTGCTGCCGTCTGGCAACTACGACCAGTGGGACGTGGTGCCGGCGGTCCCGCCGCCGGTTCCGGAGGGCGGGAGCGAAGCGACTGGGGGATCGGGTTCGGCTGCACCATCCGATTACATTCCGCCGCACACGGTGTTCTTCACCAACCTCGGCATGCTCGGCATGAACGTCGGCCTCGACGTCCGCGTCATCGACCAGATCGGGTTGGCGAATCCGCTCGCCATGCACACGTCGCGCATCGAGGACGGCCGGATCGGCCACGACAAGAACCTGTTCCCCGACTGGGCGGTGGCCGAGGGGCCGTTCCTCAAGGAGCGCCCGTTCATCCCGCCGTACCTGGACCCCGAGTGGATCGCGCAGGCGCAGGTCGCGTTGACGTGCCCGGAGACCGACGCCATGCTCAACTCGGTGCGGGGTGAGATGGGGCCGCGCCGCTTCCTCTCCAACCTGCTGCACGCGTGGCAGTTCACCGAGTACCGGATCGATCGGGTGCCGATGTACGAGTTGTACCGCTGCGGGCTGGAGCCGCCCGCGCCGAAGGTAGCGCCGTACACGGGTTTGCCAGCAACGGGACCGTGACCCACGTCACGTGAATTTGTCGGCCGGTCGGGTTCTCTGCTTTTCTTACCGTGGGAGTAACGCTCCGGTCGCGTTCGGCCGATAACAGTTCGAGCGAATCTCTCCTGCACAGCGCTGTGCACCGAAATCCGCTGCGCACGGCGCGCGGAACGGACGAAATGGACGGTAAGAACCAGACTATGGCCAGAACATCGCTGCCATCGCTCCGCCTCGCCGTGAGAAACAGTCTTCGACGGATGCCCGCGATGTTTGCCGCGGTCGCACTGCTCCCGGCGTTCCTGGTGGCCGGCGAGGTTGCCGGCGGGGCTCCCCGCGCGGCGGCGTTCTCCAAGCCGGGCCTGCCCGTGGAGTACCTCGACGTCCCGTCCGCGTCGATGGGCCGCGACATCCGCATCCAGTACCAGCCCGGCCGCGCGCCGGTCGTCGCACCGCCGCCCGAGCTGGGGCCCGACGGCCAGCCGCTCCCCGTCGCACACGGTCAGGGGATCGTCCCGCCGGTGGAGACCGGACCCGAGAAGGCGGTCTACCTCCTCGACGGGCTGCGCGCGCAGGACGACTTCAACGGCTGGGACATCAACACCCAGGCCTTCGAGTGGTTCAACGACTCGGGTGTCGCCGTCGTCATGCCGGTCGGCGGGCAGTCGAGCTTCTACACCGACTGGTACTCGCCGTCGAACCGCAACGGCCAGACCTACACCTACAAGTGGGAGACGTTCCTCACCGGTGAGCTGCCCAAGTGGCTCGCCGCGAACAAGAACGTGTCCCCGACGGGTAACGCCGTCGTCGGCCTGTCGATGGCGGGCGGCTCCTCGCTGATCCTGTCGTCGTATCACCCCCAGGTGTTCAGCTACGCGGCCGCGCTGTCGGGCTTCCTCAATCCCTCGACGCTGTTCATGAAGCAGGCCATCCGGTTCGCGATGCTCGACGCCGGCGGCTACAACGTCGACAACATGTGGGGCCTGCCGTGGAACGAGGCGTGGAAGCGCAACGATCCCGTCGAGCAGGTCGACCGCATCGTCGCGGCGGGCACTCGGCTCTGGATCTACTGCGCACCCGGCGGCGGCCCGCTCGCCGAGGACGTCGACCCGAGCCAGCGGTTCAACGCCGACAACCTGGAATCGCTTGCCATCGGCAGCAACAAGAAGTTCCAGGAGAAGTACAACAAGGCCGGCGGCAGCAATGCCACGTTCGTGTTCCCACCTGAGGGGAACCACTCCTGGAGTTACTGGGCCACGCAGCTTCAGACGCTCAAGCCCGATCTGATTCGCACGCTCAACGGCTGAGCGGCCGGGCGGCGACCCGCCCGTCGGTGTGGTTGGATACACACGCAACGCCGCTGTCCCTCAAGGGATTACCGGTCCGGCGCTGCGGCTGACGACGACGAACGGGATGGGTACCTCCATGGGATTTTTCGGGAAGATGTGGAGTGTCGCGGCGGTCGCCGTGCTGCTCCCCGCGCTCATCGGCGTCGCGGGTCAGCAGGCGACGGCGAGCGCGTTCTCGCGTCCGGGGTTACCCGTTGAGTACCTCGCCGTACCGTCGGCGGGAATGGGCCGCGACATCAAGGTCCAGTTCCAGAGCGGCGGCGCCAACTCGCCGGGCGTGTACCTGCTCGACGGTCTGCGCGCCCAGGACGACTTCAACGGCTGGGACATCAACACCGCGGCGTTCGAGTGGTACGAGGGCTCGGGCCTGTCGGTCGTCATGCCCGTCGGCGGCCAGTCCAGCTTCTACTCCGACTGGTACAAGCCGGCCTGCAGCAAGAAGACCGGCGGCTGCCAGACCTACAAGTGGGAGACGTTCCTGAGCCGGGAACTGCCCGCCTACCTGTCGGCCAACAAGGGGGTCGACGCGACGCGCAACGCGGCGATCGGCCTGTCGATGGCCGGATCGGCGGCGTTGACGATGGCGGTCTACCACCCGAACCAGTTCCAGTACGCCGGGTCGCTGTCGGGCTTCCTCAACCTGTCCGAGGGGTGGTGGCCGATGCTGGTCAACCTCTCGATGGGCGATGCCGGGGGGTACAAGGCCGACGACATGTGGGGCAAGACCGGTGACGCGGACAACGCGTGGAAGCGCAACGATCCGATGGTCCAGTTGCAGACGCTCGTCGCGAACAACACCCGCGTGTGGGTGTACTGCGGTGACGGCAAGCCGTCGGATCTCGATGCGGGCAGCAGTTCGGGCAACCTGTTCAACGCGAAGTTCCTCGAGGGCTTGACGATCCGCACCAACAGGACGTTCCAGGACAACTACCTCGCCGCCGGAGGCAGGAACGCGGTGTTCAACTTTCCGCAGAACGGCACGCACTCCTGGGGCTACTGGGGCCAGCAACTGCAGCAGATGAAGCCGGACATTCAGCGGGTGCTGAACGCGACGCCCGCGGCGTAGCCCTCGGAGCGCTTCGTTTTCAGCGAACGCCGGAGTCGGATGTGTTTGACTGACCACCGACTCCGAATCGAATTCTGCAAGAGGTGGGTATGAGACTGCTCTCGATACTGCTCCGGACGATGGCCGCGGTCACGCTGACCGCCGGGCTGTGGATTGCGAGCCCGCAGGTCGCCAGGGCGGACGGCGTCGAGATGCTCATGGTGCCCTCGGGTGCCATGGGCCGTGACATCCCGGTGGCGTTCCAGGCCGGTGGCCCGCACGCGGTGTTCCTCCTGGACGCGTTCAACGGCGGACCCGACGTCAGCAACTGGGTCGGGGCCGGCGGATTCGCCACGTTCGCTGGCAAGGGCGTCTCGGTGGCGGCGCCTGCCGGCGGCGCCTGGAGCATGTACACCAACTGGGAAGCCGACGGCTCCAAGCAGTGGGAGACGTTCCTGGCCGACGAGTTGCCGAACTGGCTGGCCGCGAACAAGGGCCTGGCGCCCAGCGGCCACGGTGTGGTCGGCGCCGCGCAGGGCGGGACCGCCGCGGTGACGCTGGCGGCGTTCCACCCCGACCGCTTCCGCTACGCGGGTTCGTTCTCCGGCTTCATGACCCCGTCGGCGACGACGATGAACGGCGCCATCACGGCGGGCCTGGCGCAGTTCGGCGGCGTCAACACCCAGGCGATGTGGGGGGCCGCGCAGCTCGGCCGGTGGAAGTGGCACGACCCGGATGTGCACGTTGCACTGTTGGCGCAGAACAACACTCGGCTCTGGGTCTTCAGCCCGTCCACGCTGACGTGTAGCGATCCCGCGGCGATGATCGGCTACTGCGACCAAGCGCAGGGCAGCAACCGCAGCTTCTATCAGCACTACCGGGCCGTCGGCGGGCGCAACGGCCATTTCGACTTCCCGGCCGGTGGGCAGCACGACTGGGGCACCTGGGGCCCGCAGCTCGGCGCCCTGTCGGGTGACCTCGTCGCCGCGATCGCCTAGCGGCGTTTCACCACGAGCAGTCCTGCGTTCTCAGCAAAGCCAACCCAGGGCCGGTCCAGACAGCCGGTACCTTGGAAACGTGCGACTCGACCCCAAGCTGACAGCAGGACTGGCTACCGGTCACCTGTCACTGGTGGCGTGTGCTGCGCTGCTCACCTCCGGATGCGGCATGGACGACGGTGTCATCACCGGGATGGGCATCACGACATCGCAGTCGGCGTCCATCGGATCCGGCCTGCAGTCGCTGGGGCAGCCGCCGGGCGATGAGCCGGCCCTCGTCGTCAACCCGCACCAGCGCGCCTACCTCGATGCGCTCACCGCCGCGGGGGTGAGGCCGTCGGGGGAGCTCGTCGCCCTCAGCATCGGGTCCTACGTGTGCCAGGCCCGTGCAGCCAATCAGACCGATCAGGCCGTGTGGGATTTCGTCCTGCCGATGGTGCGCGGCGACGTGCGCGACTCGCACAGCACGGTGGCCCCGCCACCTGCGGGTGAGGTGAACTCGGTGACCGCCGACTACATTCGCATCGCAACCGACAAGCTCTGCTAGGACATAAGCACAACCCTCATGGGAAATTCAGCCAACACCAGCCGCACGAAGCGGCATCGCATTCTCGGATTGGCGGCTGCCGCCTCCGTCACGGTGCTCGTCGCCGTCGTCGTCGCGGCCGTGGTCGTCTGGCTGCGCCAGCCGGAATCCCCGAAGCCGCCCCCGACGGCGGGCGGGCCCGGCACGTCGACGAGCACGATCCCGACGACGCCCGGTTCGAAGCCGCGGCCGGAGTTCCAGGACGCCAGCTGCCCGGACGTGCAGATGGTCTCCATTCCGGGGACCTGGGAGTCGTCGCCGCAGATGGATCCGCTGAACCCGACGCAGTTCCCCATCGCGCTGCTCCTCAACGTGACGAACCCGATCCGCGGTGGGTTCGACGACGGTCGGCTCGGGGTGTGGACGACGCCGTACACCGCGCAGTTCCACAATCCGTTCTCGGCCGACGGGCAGATGTCCTACAACGACAGCCGCGCCGAGGGCAAGCAGCGGACCGTCGACTTCATGACCGAACTGAACACCCGCTGCCCGCTGACCAGTTACGTGATCGTCGGCTTCTCGCAGGGCGCCGTGATCGCCGGTGACATCGCCAGCGACATCGGCAACGGCCGCGGCCCGGTGGACCAGGACCTGGTACTCGGTGTGACGTTGATCGCCGACGGCCGCCGCCAGGAGGGGGTCGGCAAGGAGGTCGGCCCCAACCCGCCGGGCCACGGCGCCGAGATCACCCTGACCGATGTGCCGATGCTGTCGACGTTGGGCCTGGCGATGACCGGCCCGAGGGAGGGTGGCTTCGGCGCCCTCAACGACCGGACCAACGAGATCTGCGCCGAGGGCGACCTGATCTGCGCCGCGCCGTCCGAGGCGTTCTCGATCATCAACCTGCCCCAGACCCTCGACACGCTGATCGGGGCGGCCGGGCGGCCGGTGCACGCGCTGTACGGCACCCCGGACTTCTGGGTGCTCGACGGTCAGACCGCGCCGGTGTGGACGGCGAACTGGGCCCGCGGCCTCATCGAGAACGCCCCGCGCCCGAAGCACGGGTGATTTGGCCTCGTGGTTCGAGGTCACCTAACATTAAGAGATATTTAAGAGCAGTAGCCGACGGCTTGCCCACGGTGTCCGCGCCGCGGTACCGGAGTGAGCGCCTACTCCTCGGTACGATCTTGTGGTTTGGCCATGTGCCGGTCATGCGAATGACGCTGAGACAGGAGAACGAGAATGGGCTTTCACAACCCGTTCCTGAAAGACGGACTGATCAAGTTCCCGGATAACGGCAACCTGGTCAAGCACGTCGAGAAATGGGCCAAGGTCCGCGGCGACAAGCTGGCGTACCGGTTCCTCGACTTCTCCACCGAGCGCGACGGCGTCGCGCGCGACCTGACGTGGGCCGAGTTCGGCGCGCGCAACCGCGCGGTCGCCGCCCGTCTGCAGCAGGTGACGGAGGAGGGCGACCGGGTCGCGATCCTGTGTCCGCAGAACCTCAACTACATCGTGGCGATGTTCGGCACGCTCTACGCGGGCCGCGTCGCCGTGCCGCTGTTCGACCCGTCGGAGCCGGGACACGTCGGCCGCCTGCACGCGGTGCTCGACGACTGCCAGCCCACGGCGATCCTGACGACCACCGACGCCGCTGAGGGGGTCCGGAAGTTCTTCCGGTCCCGGCCCGCCAACCAGCGTCCCCGCGTCATCGCGATCGACGCGGTGCCCGACGACGTCGGCGCCACCTGGGTGCCCGTCGAAGTCGACAACACCACCGTCGCCTACCTGCAGTACACGTCCGGGTCGACGCGCATCCCGACCGGCGTCGAGATCACCTACCTCGGCGTGGCCACCAACATCGTGCAGATCATCGAGGCGCTCGACGGCGAGGAGGGCGACCGCGGCCTGTCGTGGCTGCCGTTCTTCCACGACATGGGGCTCATCACCGCGCTACTGGCGCCGATGATCGGACACTTCTTCACGTTCATGACGCCCGCCGCATTCGTCCGCAGGCCCGGTCGCTGGATCCGGGAGATGGCGCGCAAGCCCGAGGACACGGGCGGGGTCATCTCGGTCGCTCCGAACTTCGCGTTCGACCACGCCGCGGCCCGCGGCCTGCCGAAGGACGACGAACCGCCGCTCGACCTGTCGAACGTGAAGTGCATCCTCAACGGCAGCGAGCCGATCTCGGCGGCCACGGTGCGCCGCTTCAACGAGGCCTTCAGCCCGTACGGGTTCAAGCCGGAGGCCATCAAGCCGTCCTACGGACTGGCCGAGGCGACGCTGTTCGTCTCCACCACCCCGATCAACGGCACGCCGACGATCGTCCACGTCGACCGCGCCGCGCTGAACACCGGCACGTTCGTCGTCGTCCCCGAGGACGCTGAGAACGGCGTCGCGCAGGCCGGTGCCGGCAAGGTCGGGATCGCCGAGTGGGCCGTCATCGTCGACGCGGAGTCGGCGGCGGAGCTGCCCGACGGCCAGATCGGTGAGATCTGGATCAGCGGCCAGAACATGGGCGTCGGGTACTGGAACAAGCCCGACGAGACCGTCGCGACCTTCCAGAACCTGTTGAAGTCGCGCACCACACCGTCGCACGCCGAGGGCGCCGCCGACGACGCCACCTGGGTGCGCACCGGCGACTACGGCGCCTTCCACGACGGGGAGCTGTTCATCACCGGCCGCGTCAAGGACCTGGTGATCATCGACGGCCGCAACCACTACCCGCAGGACCTCGAGTACTCGGCGCAGGAGGCCACCAAGGCGCTGCGCGTCGGTTACGTCGCTGCGTTCTCGGTGCCGGCCAACCAGCTGCCCGACGAGGTGTTCGAGAACGCGCACGCCGGGCTGAAGCGAGACCCCGACGATACCAGCGAGCAGCTCGTCATCGTCGGCGAGCGGGCACCCGGCGCCCACAAGCTCGACCAGGGGCCGATCACCGATGACATCCGAGCGGCCATCGCCGTGCGGCACGGCGTGACGGTGCGCGACGTGCTGCTCACCGCGGCGGGGGCCATCCCGCGCACCTCCAGCGGCAAGATCGGCAGGCGCGCCTGCCGAGCCGCGTACCTCGACGGCAGCCTGCGCGCCGGGAAGATCGCCAACGACTTCCCGGACGAGAAGGACTGACTCAACACGACCGGACCGACTGGGTCGTCGAAGATCGGCGAAAGTGAACGAACATGACTGAACCGCAGGATAATTCGCCGGCAGAACTGGGGGCGGCTCCGCAGCCGGATGTCGCCGCCGGAGCGGCTCCGCAGCCGGATGTCGCCGCCGGAGCGGCTCCGCAGCCCGATGTCGCCGCCGGGGCGGCTCCGCGAACCCACGTCTCCGTGCCCGAGCTCCGCGAGTGGATGCGCAACTGGGTCGCCAACGCGACGAACACCTCGCCGGACTCGGTCAACGAGTCCGCACCGCTGATCGAGTTGGGGATGGCCTCGCGTGACGCGGTGGCGATGGCCAGCGACATCGAGGACTACACCGGTGTCGTCGTGACGGCCACCATGGCCTTCCGGCACCCGACCATCGAGTCGCTCGCAACCGTGATCGTCGAGGGCGAACCCGAGGTCGAGGACGCCGCGGACGAGGACTGGTCACGCGACGTGGACGAGGGACGCACCAACGTCGCCATCATCGGCATCGGCACCCGCTTCCCCGGCGACATCAACACGCCCGACGAGATGTGGCAGGCGCTGCTCGAGGGCCGCGACGCCATCACCGATCTTCCCGAGGGTCGGTGGTCGGAGTTCACCTCCGAGCCCCGCATCGCCGAACGCGTTGCCAAGGCCCGTACCCGCGGCGGTTACCTCAAGGACATCAAGGGCTTCGACGCCGAGTTCTTCGCACTGTCGAAGATGGAAGCGGACAACATCGATCCGCAGCAGCGCATGGCGCTCGAGCTCACCTGGGAAGCGTTGGAGCACGCCAGGATTCCGGCATCGAGCCTGCGCGGCGAGAGCGTCGGCGTGTTCTTGGGCAGCTCCGTCAACGACTACATGTTCATGTCGGTCGCCGACCCGGCGGTCGCTCACCCCTACGCGATCACCGGAAACTCGAGCGCCGTCATCGCGAACCGGGTGTCCTACTTCTACGATTTCCGCGGCCCGTCGATGTCGATCGACACCGCCTGCTCGTCGTCGCTCGTCGCGGTGAACGAGGGCATCAAGGCACTGCGCGCCGGCGACGCCGACGTGGTGGTGGCCGGCGGCGTGAACGCGCTGATCACCCCGTTGGTAACGCTCGGCTTCGACGAGGTCGGCGGCGTGCTCGCTCCCGACGGACGGATCAAGTCCTTCTCCCAGGACGCCGACGGCTACGCCCGCTCGGAGGGCGGCGGCGTGGTCGTGCTCAAGCGACTCGAGGACGCGCGCCGCGACGGCGACGACATCCTCGCCGTCATCGCCGGTGGCGCCGTCAACCACGACGGCCGTTCCAACGGCATGCTGGCTCCGAACCCGGATGCTCAGGAAGCGGTGCTGCGCAAGGCTTATCACGACGCGGGCATCGATCCCAAGACCGTCGACTACATCGAGGCGCACGGGACGGGCACCATCCTCGGTGATCCGATCGAGGCGGACGCCCTCGGCCGGGTGATCGGGCGCGGCCGCAGCGTGGACAAGCCCGCGCTCCTGGGTGCGGTGAAATCGAATGTGGGCCATCTGGAATCGGCCGCGGGCGCGGCCAGCCTGGCCAAGATGGCGCTGGCGCTCAAGTACGACAAGCTGCCTCCGTCGATCAACTACACCGGGCCCAACCCGTACATCGACTTCGAGAAGGAACGCCTCAAGGTCAACGACACCGTCTCCGACTGGCCGCGCTACAGCGGGATCGCCATCGCCGGCGTCTCCGGTTTCGGCTTCGGTGGCGCCAACGCGCACCTGGTGCTGCGACAGGTACTGCCGACCGACCTCATCGAACCGGAGCCGAAAGCTCCTGTTGCCGAAGACAAGTCGGACGGTGCCGCTGCGAACGCCACGTACGTGGGCGGCGTGCGGATGGACGAGTACGGCGAGTTCATCGACGACGACGACGGTCTGGACCGCCCGGCCGCCTACGACGACGAGCACGAGCTGCCGGGTCTGACCGACGAGGCGCTGCGCCTGCTCGAGGTGGCCCGCGAGGAACTGGCGGCGGCCGAAGCGGCCGAGCCCACCGAGAAGATCGTCCCGCTCGCGGTGTCGGGCTTCCTGACCTCGCGCAAGCGCGCCACCGCGGCCGAGCTGGCCGACTGGATCGAAGGACCCGCGGGGCGGGGGACGTCGCTGGAGGCCATCGGCCGCTCGCTGTCGCGGCGCAACCACGGCCGTTCGCGCGCAGTGGTTCTCGCGCACAACCACGAGGAAGCCGTCAAGGGTCTGCGCGCACTCGCCGACGGCAAGCCGAACCCGCTGGTGATCACCGCCGACGGCCCCGTGACCAACGGCCCGGTGTGGGTGCTGGCCGGCTTCGGCGCCCAGCACCGCAAGATGGGCAAGAGCCTGTACCTGCGTGACGAGACGTTCGCGGAGTGGATCAACAAGGTCGACGCCTACGTGCAGGACGAGCGCGGGTACTCGGTGGTCGAGCTGATCCTCGACGACTCGCAGGACTACGGCATCGAGACCACCCAGACGGTGATCTTCGCGATCCAGGTCGCCCTCGGCGAGCTGCTCAAGGCGCACGGCGCGAAACCCGGTGCGCTGGTGGGCCAGTCGCTCGGGGAGGCAGCTGCGGCGTACTTCTCCGGTGGGCTGTCCCTCGAGGACGCCACCCGCACCATCTGCTCGCGCGCCCACCTGATGGGCGAGGGCGAGGCGATGCTGTTCGGCGAGTACATCCGCCTGATGGCGCTCGTCGAGTACTCCACCGACGAGATCAAGACCGTCTTCTCCGACTTCCCGGACCTCGAGGTCTGCGTGTACGCGGCCCCCACTCAGACGGTCATCGGCGGCCCGCCCGAGCAGGTCGATGCGATCATCGCGCGCGCCGAGTCCGAGGGCCGGTTCGCGCGCAAGTTCCAGACCAAGGGCGCCAGCCACACTCAGCAGATGGATCCGCTGCTGGGTGAACTGGCCGCCGAGATCCAGGGCATCGAGGCGCACCCGCTGCAGACCGCCTACTACTCGACGGTGCACGAGGGGCAGCTGATCCGGGCCGGCGCGGACCCGATCCACGACGTCGACTACTGGAAGAAGGGCTTGCGGCACAGCGTGTACTTCACGCACGGCATCCGCAACGCCGTCGACAACGGGCACACCACCTTCCTCGAGCTCGCCCCGAACCCGGTGGCGCTCATGCAGGTTGGGCTGACGACGGCGTCGGCCGGTCTGCACGACGCGCAGCTGATCGCGACGCTGGCGCGCAAGCAGGACGAGGTCGACTCGATGACCACGGCCATGGCGACGCTGTTCGTGCACGGCCACGACCTCGACTTCCGCACGCTCTTCACACGTGGGGATTTCGCCGCCATCCCGCCGACCCGCTTCAAGCGCAAGCCGCACTGGCTCGACGTCCACTTCGCCGGCGACAGCGCTGCGGTGCTGCCCGGTGGCCACGTGGCCACGCCGGACGGCAGGCACGTCTGGGAGTACGCGCCGCGCGGCGCCACCGACCTCGCGATGCTGGTGAAAACCGCTGCTGCGCAGGTGCTTCCAGATGCCCGACTGACCGCCTTCGAGCAGCGCGCGGTTCCGGCCGACGACGCGCGGCTCGTCACCACGCTGACCCGGCACCCCGGTGGGGCGACCGTGCAGGTGCACGCGCGGATCGACGAGTCGTTCACGCTCGTCTACGACGCGATAGTGACGCGCGGCGGTGCCGCAACGGTGCTGCCCTCGGCCGTAGGTGCGAGCAGCGCGGTCGCCATCGCGACGGATTCGATTGCGGCACAGCAGGCTCCACTAGGAGACGACGCTGGATCCGATGTCGCCGCCGGGGCGGCTCCGGCGATCCTGCAGGACAACCTCACCGCCGGCGCCGGGCTGGCCGCCGGGTTCAAGAAGTGGTCGGCCGATTCCGGTGAGACCATCGGCGAGCGCCTGGGCACCATCGTCGGCAGTGCCATGGGCTACGAGCCCGAGGACCTGCCGTGGGAGGTGCCGCTCATCGAGCTCGGCCTCGATTCGCTGATGGCGGTGCGGATCAAGAACCGTGTCGAGTACGACTTCGATCTGCCGCCGATCCAGCTGACGGCGGTGCGCGATGCGAACCTCTACGCGGTCGAGAAGCTCATCGAGTACGCCATCGAGCACCGCGACGAGGTCGATCAGATCGCCGAGACGCAGAAGGGGCAGACCGCCGAGGAGATCGCCGCCGCGCAGGCCGAGCTGATGGGCGGCGCGACCACGGTCGCCGAGCTCGAGGCCAAGCTGGCCGAGGCGGGCCACGCGCTGGGCGAGACCAAGGACGAGAGCACCGAGGCCGAGAGCACCGCCGAGCCCGCGCCCAAGAGCACGGAGTTCCAGATCCCGCCGCCGCCAACCGATCCGGCCGGCCCCGGTGTCCCGGCGCCGCCGACGAATCCGGCCGGTCCCACCGCGGAGGCTGGATTGCCGACTCCGTCGGCGGAGGCTGGATTGCCGACTCCGTCGGCGGAGGCTGGATTGCCGACTCCGTCGGCGGAGGCGAAGCAGAGCGCCGCGAAGGCCGCGGCGTCCGTGCTGACCCGGGAGGCGGTGACCGAGGCGCTCGGCGCCGACGTGCCGCCGCGCGACGCCGCCGAACGCGTCACGTTCGCGACGTGGGCGATCGTCACCGGCAAGTCGCCGGGCGGCATCTTCAACGAGCTGCCGTCGATCGACGACGCGGTCGCCGAGAAGATGGCGCAGCGCCTGTCCGAGCGCGCCGACGGCACGATCACCGCGGAGCAGGTCAAGGCCGCCGGCACCATCCAGGATCTGGCGGTCGCGGTGCGCGATGAGATGGACGCCGGTGTGGTCGACGGTTTCGTCCGCACGATCCGGGCCAGGCCCGAGGGATCGAACCGGATCCCGGTGTTCGTGTTCCATCCCGCTGGTGGTTCCACCGTGGTGTACGAGCCGCTGCTGAAGCGGCTGCCCGCCGACACCCCGATGTACGGCTTCGAACGCGTCGAGGGCTCCGTCGAGGAGCGCGCGGCCGAGTACCTGCCGAAGCTGCGGGAGATCCAGGGCGACGGTCCCTACATCCTGGTCGGCTGGTCGCTGGGCGGTGCGCTCGCCTACGCGTGCGCCATCGGGTTGGCGCGGGAGGGCGCCGACGTGCGGTTCGTCGGGCTCATCGACATGGTGCGTCCCGGCGAGGAGGTGCCGCAGACCAAGGAGGAGATGCGCGCGCGCTGGGACCGCTACGCGCTGTTCGCGTCGCGCACCTTCAACGTCGAGGTCCCGCCGATTCCGTACGAGCAGCTCGAACAACTCGACGACGACGGCCAGGTGCGATTCGTCCTGGACGCGGTCAGGGAAGCGGGCGTCGACATCCCCGGCGGCATCATCGAGCACCAGCGCACGTCTTACCTGGACAACCGCCTGCTCGAGACCGCGGAGATCCAGCCCTACGGCGGTCACGTCACGCTCTACATGGCCGATCGCTACCACGACGACGCGATCTTCTTCGAGCCCCGATACGCCATCCGTCAGCCCGACGGCGGGTGGGGCGAATTCGTCGAGGATCTGGAAGTCGTGCCGATCGGGGGCGAGCACATCCAGGCCATCGACGAGCCGTACATTGCGAAGGTCGGCGCTCACATGAGCGAGGCGATCACCCGGATTCAGGCGGAGGACAAGTGACCGAGACGCCGACGGCGAGCAAGGCCCACACGACCGCGGAGAAGCTCGCCGAACTGCGCGAGAAGCTCGAGCTCGCGAAGGACCCAGGCGACGAGAAGGCCAGGGCTCGCCGCGACAAGAAGGGCATCCCGTCGGCGCGGGCCCGCATCCACTCGCTACTGGATCCGGGCACGTTCCTGGAGATCGGCGCGCTCGCGAAGACGCCGGGTGATCCGAATGCGTTCTTCGGCGACGGCGTGGTGACCGGGCACGGCCAGATCAACGGTCGACCGGTCGGCGTGTTCAGCCACGACCAGACGGTGTTCCAGGGTTCGGTCGGCGAGATGTTCGGTCGCAAGGTGGCCAAGCTGATGGAGTGGGTGGCGATGGTCGGCTGCCCGATCATCGGCATCAACGATTCCGCGGGCGCCCGCATCCAGGACACGGCGACGTCGCTGTCCTGGTACGCCGAGCTGGGTCGCAGGCACGAGCTGCTGCGCGGCCAGGTGCCCGAGATCTCGCTGATCTTCGGCAAGTGCGCGGGCGGCGCGGTGTACTCGCCGATCCAGACCGACCTGGTGGTGGCGGTCCGCGACCAGGGCTACATGTTCGTCACCGGCCCGGACGTCATCAAGGACGTCACGGGCGAGGACGTGTCGCTCGACGAGCTCGGCGGCGCCGATGCCCAGGCCCGCTACGGCAACATCCACCAGGTGGTGGAGTCCGAGGAGGCGGCGTTCCAGTACGTCCGCGACTACCTGAGCTTCCTGCCGGCCAACACCTGGGACGACCCGCCGATCGTGAACCCCGGCCTGGAGCCGGAGATCACGCCGCACGACCTCGAGCTCGACGCGATCGTGCCGGACTCCGACAACATGGCCTACGACATGCACGAGATCCTGCTGCGGATCTTCGACGACGGTGACGTCTTCGAGGTGGCCGAGCAGGCGGGCCCGGCGATCATCACCGCGTTCGCGAGGGTCGACGGCAGGCCGGTCGGCGTCATCGCCAACCAGCCGATGTACATGTCGGGTGCCATCGACAACGAGGCGTCCGACAAGGCCGCCCGCTTCATCCGGTTCTGCGACTCGTTCAACACCCCGCTGGTGTTCGTCGTCGACACCCCCGGCTTCATGCCCGGTGTCGAGCAGGAGAAGGGCGGCATCATCAAGCGCGGCGGCCGGTTCCTCAACGCCGTCGTCGAGTGCGACATCCCGAAGGTGACGATCACGGTGCGCAAGTCGTACGGCGGCGCGTACGCGGTGATGGGGTCCAAGCAGCTGACCGCCGACCTGAACTTCGCCTGGCCGACGGCGCGCATCGCGGTGATCGGTGCCGAGGGCGCGGCGCAGCTGCTGGTGAAGCGCTTTCCGGATCCGACGGCACCCGAGGTGCAGAAGATCCGCGCCGACTTCATCAAGGGGTACAACGAGAACCTGGCGACGCCGTGGATCGCCGCCGAGCGCGGCTACATCGACGGCGTCATCGAGCCGCACCAGACGCGGCTGCTGTTGCGCAGCGCGATGCGACTGCTGAAGGACAAGCAGATCAGCCGCGTGCAGCGCAAGCACGGCCTCACCCCGCTGTAACCGCGCGGCTTGCGTGTGGGAACCCGCGCTCAGCGCGGGTTTCGACACGCGAATCGCCACGCGGCTGGTTGAATTAACGCTTGTGTCAAACCACTTCACCGGGCTGAGTCTCGGACCACCGCTCGGCGATCAACGCCTCGATCTGTGCGACCTCTACGCGTTCGAATCGCCGGCGGATCGCAGCCGGACGGTGTTGATCCTCAACGCCAACCCGCAGGCCGACTTCCTGCACCCTGACGCGATCTACCGGCTGGCGGTGGACAACGACGGCGATCTGCGCGACGACATCGCGTTCAGCTTCGTGTTCTCCGAGCCGAGGGCCGGCCGCCAGACCGTCGACGTCTTTATGGCCGAGGGAGAGGAGGCCGAACAGGCGGAGGCCGTCGGGGCCAAGCTGTTCGACGCCGTCGAGGTGTCCTTCGGCCCGACGCCGAACATCCACACGTCGGGCGACGTCACGTTCTTCGCGGGTGCCCGCAGCGACGCGTTCTTCTTCGACTTCGACGGCGTCAAGGAACTGTTCGACACCTCGGGCGGACGCAACTTCACCGCACCGCACCTCGGTGACCGGTCGCCGTGGAAGGGCGTCGATTCGAACAGCGCCGCCAACGTGTGCTCGATGGTCGTCGAACTCCCCACGAGCGCCCTGGGGGCCGATCCCGACATCCGGATCTGGGGCCGCTGCAGCGTGCGTCGCGACGGCGAACTGCTGCACGTCGACCGGGCCGGTCATCCGTCGGTCAGCAGCTTCTTCAACACCGACGACACGAAGGAGGAGTACAACGCCTCCCTGCCGGTCCACGACCGGGAACGGTGGACCGACATGTTCGTGCATCTGATGGGCCACACCGGCGGTTACACGCGCGAGGAGGCCATCGCGGCGATCGACGTCGAGGGCACCCTGCCCGACATGCTGACCTACGACCCGGCCCTACCCGCAACCTATCCGAACGGCCGGGTGTTCACCGACGACGTCATCAACTATCGGCTGGCGTTCCTCACCAAGGGCGAGTGCCCACCGACCGGGCTGAGTCCGCATACCGACACTCTGGCGGAGTTCCCGTACCTCGGGACACCGCACTGACGGGTGCTCTGAACGGGCCGTCATCGGTTACCTTCGAGTCGTGACGTCCGCCGCGAGTGAGGGTCTGCTGCGGCGCGTGCACTGGCGGGCGGCCGCCTCCGGTCAACTCAGCCTGCCCGCGGTGCCCGGCATGCTCGACGAGTACGTCGCCATGTGCACAGGAGTCTTCGCCAATGTGGGCAGGCGCTTCAGCGACGACGAACTCGCCCACCTGCGCTCGGTGCTGGAAGGTGAACTGGCACAGGCGTTCGCGGGTTCCCCGCGGTCGCACGTGGTGGTGTCCTACACCGCGCCGATCGCGGGGGCGCTCGACTACCACGTGAAGCCCGAATGGTGGACCGTCGAGGGCGCATACGAGAACTGGGTCGCCACCCGGCAGCCTCCGCTGTTCGGTACCGAGCCCGACGCGCGCATCTGGACGCTGGCGCACGAGGCCGCGGAGCCGTCGGGGTGTCCGGTGCTCGACATCGGCGGTGGGACGGGGCGCAACGCGCTGGCGCTGGCGCGGCGCGGGCACCCGGTCGACGTGGTGGAGATGACCCCGAAGTTCGCCGAGCAGATTCGCACCGAGGCCACCGCGGGTGGGCTCGACGTCCGGGTGATTCAGCGCGACGTCTTCACGACCATCAACGACCTGCGCCGCGACTATCGGCTGATCCTGCTGTCGGAGGTGGTGTCGGACTTCCGGTCGACGCGGCAGCTGCGCGCGATCTTCGAACTGGCGACGCAGTGCCTGGACCCGGGTGGGCAGCTGGTGTTCAACGTGCACCTCGCCAGGAACGGCTACCTGCCCGACGACGCGGCGCGACAGTTCGGCCAGCAGGCCTACACGTCGATCTTCACCAGGGGCGAACTGCGGGCAGCCGCATCGGGCCTGCCGCTGCACCTCGTCGGCGACGACTCCGTGCACGACTACGAGCAGGCGCATCTCCCCGAGGGATCGTGGCCGCCCACCGGCTGGTACGCCAACTGGGTCAGCGGGCTCGACGTGTTCGCCGTGTCGCGGGAGGAGTCGCCGATCGAGATGCGCTGGCTGGTCTACCGGAAGCCGAGTTGATTGCTCTATAGGATGCGCGAATGCCGTTAGCCGAAGGTGAGGTGATCGCCGGGTACACCGTGGTGCGATCGCTGGGTGCCGGCGGCATGGGTGAGGTGTACCTGGTTCAGCATCCTCGGCTGCCGCGGCGCGACGCGCTCAAGGTGCTCGGCGAGGCGGTGTGTTCGGACGACGAGTACCGCGAGAGGTTCCATCGAGAGGCCGACATAGCGGGCGGCCTGTCGCACCCGCACATCGTGATGGTGCACGACCGCGGCGATGTCGACGGCCGGCTGTGGATCTCGATGGACTACGTCGAGGGAGCCGATGCGGGTCGGCTGCTCGAGCGGGATTACCCGAACGGCATGCCGCCCGATCTCGTGGTCCGTCTGGTCACCGCGGTCGCCGAAGCGCTCGACTACGCGCACAGCAGGGGGCTGACGCACCGCGATGTGAAACCGGCCAACGTGCTGATCGCCAACCCCGGAGCGGACAACGAGCGGATCATGTTGGCCGACTTCGGTATCGCCCGCCGCAGCGATGATACGAGCAACCTGACCGGCACGAACATGACCGTCGGCACGGTGTCGTACGCCGCGCCGGAGCAACTGACCGGCGAGGGCGTCGACGGCCGTGCCGATCAGTACGCGCTCGCCGCGTCGGCCTATCAGCTACTGACCGGCGCCCCGCCGTTCCAGCACTCCAATCCGGCCGTGGTCATCAGCGCGCACCTGACGGCCGTGCCTCCTCCGATCGGTACGAAACGGCCCGAACTGGACAGCATGGGGCCGGCCTTCGACAAGGCACTGGCCAAGACGCCCGACGAGCGGTTCACCCGGTGCGTCGACTTCGCCCGCGCACTGGCGCACAACGTCGACGCGGTGGGCTCCGCACCGGGTTCGGACGCGCACGCCACCGTCGCCGCCCGTGCGGCGGCGGCGCCGGAGTCAGGACCCAGGCACGCGCGCCCCGCGGGCCCGTCGCGCGCAGGACGCGGTCCCTGGCTGCGCGTCGGCGTCATCGCGGCGATCCTGGCACTGGTGGTCGCGGTCGTGCTGCTGTCGGTCGACGACGAACGTGAGCGCAGGGCGCAGGACGTGCCGAAGCCGTCGACCAACGTTCCGGTCGTCGTCGTGGGTGCCGACTGCGCGACCCTCGGGGGCGCGGGGGTGACGGAGTCGGGGGATCCGGCGTACTGCGCCCGGATGCCGTCGGCCAACCGGGATCTGTGGTCGCTGAGGGAGGGCGACATCCCGGCCCCGACGATGGCCGCCGCGGCGGGCGATCCCGTCTACGCGCCTGCGACGGAGACACCGGTGCTGGTCTGCATGGAGCAGACCGGAGCGGACCGCCTCGAGTGCCACGACGACATCCGCGCCGAGAACACGGATCCGGCGGCTAACGACACGTTGACGCCGACTCCCACACCCTGACAACCGACCCGGCGTCAGTAGGATTCGCCCATGCCGTTAGCCGAGGGGCAGGAGATCGCCGGGTACACGGTGCTTCGGTCCCTCGGTGCGGGCGGAATGGGTGAGGTGTACCTGGCTCAGCATCCGCGGCTGCCGCGTCAGGACGCGCTCAAGGTGCTGGCGACGGCGGTGTGCGCGGACAGCGAGTACCGCGAGCGGTTCAACCGCGAAGCCGACATCGCCGCGACGCTGTGGCACCCGCACATCGTCGAGGTGCACGACCGCGGCGACGTCGAGGGCCGGCTCTGGATCGCGATGGATTACGTCGACGGCACCGACGCCGGACAACTGCTCGCCGACGAGTACCCGGACGGGATGCCCGCCGAGCAGGTGGTGCGGCTCGTCACGGCCGTCGCGGAGGCCCTGGACTACGCGCACGGCAAGGGGCTGACCCACCGTGACGTGAAGCCCGCCAACATCCTGATCGCCGAACCCGGCACCTCGAATGAGCGAATTCTGCTGGCGGACTTCGGGATCGCGCGGCGAAGCGACGACACCAGCAATCTGACGGGCACGAACATGACGGTGGGCACCGTCATCTACGCCGCGCCGGAGCAGCTGTGCGGTGACACGGTGGACGGCCGCGCCGACCAGTACGCGCTGGCGGCCACGGCCTACCAGCTGCTGACGGGCGTGCCGCCGTTCCAGCACTCCAATCCGGCGGTGGTGATCAGCCAGCACCTCACCGCCGCGCCGCCGCCGATCGGTGACCGCAAACCCGAACTCGCCGGCCTCGGCCCGGTGTTCGAGAAGGCCCTCGCCAAGGTCCCCGACGAGCGCTTCGGCAAGTGCGTCGACTTCGCCCGCGCACTGGCGCACGGCGTGGGGGTCACGCCCGGATCCGGTGGCGGCGACGCGACGATGCTCGCGATGCCCGCGTCCGGTCCGCGGCACGCGCGGGCCCAGGCGGCCCGGCGCCGGCGGCCCGCAATCGTCGTCGTCGCCGTGGCGCTCGGCGTTCTCCTGCTCGCGCTCGGCTCGGTCATCGTGATCGACCGCTCGCGGCAGCGGGCGCAGGACGCCGACGCGCCGCGCCCGCCGACGACGTCCGCGGCGCCCACCACGACCGAGCCCGGCATCTCGCTGCCCGTGGTGGCGATCGGCGCGACGTGCGCGACCGAGGGTGCGGCGGGCATCACCGAGGATTACAAGCCCGCCTTCTGCAGCCGCCTGCCCGGCAACGGCGCCACCGTCTGGTCGCTCTATCCCGGCGAAGTCGCTTCTCCCACAATAACTCCCGGTCCCGACGACGAGGTGTATCCGCCGGAGACCGAGACCCCTGTGCTGGTCTGCATGGAACAGACCGGCCAGAGCCGGCTGGACTGCCACGACGACATCGTCTCGGGCAACGCGACCCCCGCGCCGACGCCGGCGTCGTGACGTGACGTGCGGTCAGATCGCGTCGATGTCGAGCCAGTCGTCGACGTCGAAGCGGTCGCCGCGGGCCACGATCGTCGCGCCGCCGCGGCCGGGGTAGTGCGCCGGGATCATCAGCGCGCGGGCCCGCGCGGCCTCGGTGAAGACGCGCTTGCGCGTGACGCCTGCGGCCGCCGCGTCGACGTCGAACGCGCAGGCGTCCGAGGGCCGCGGAATCTGGATGGGGCAGTGGGTCAGGTCGCCGACGAACACCGCGGGCCGGCCCGCCTCGAGCCACAGCACCGACGAGCCCGGCGAGTGTCCCGGTGCGGGGCGCAGCCGCAGCGACTCACTGAGTTGCAGGTCGCCGGACCACAGTTCCATCTGGTCCTCCACGGGTAACACGCTGTCGGAGAACACTATCGACGCCGCCTCGTCGTGGCCGGGGCCGTCGGGGGCGAAGTGGCGGTAGTCCGCCTCGGGCATCACGTAGCGCGCGTTGGGGAACGTCGGCACCCACTGTCCGTTCTCGAGCCGGGTGTTCCAGCCCACGTGGTCGGTGTGCAGATGGGTGTTGACCACGACGTCCACGTCGGCGGTGTCGAAGCCCGCCGCGGCGAAGTCATCGAGGAAGGTCGTCGACAGGTGGTCGAGCGGCGGCATGTGCGGGCGGTCGCGGTCGTTGCCGACGCCGGTGTCAACGACGACGGTCAGCCCGTCGACCTCGACGACCCACGTCTGCATCGCGATCCTCCAGAGGTCCGCGGGCCGGTTCCAGAAGTCGGGATCGAGCAGGCCGGCGTGCGCGACCCACGCGTCGGCGGGGGTGTCGAACAGCGCGGTGCGCATCTCGACCCTGGTTTCGACGACCCTGCGCAGCGTCGCTCGCCCCAACCGCACGGTGTCCATGTCAGGGCTCGATGCGGATGCGTCCGGGTGACCACAGCCCGCTGTGGGTGGCGCTGCCGAGTTCGAGCTCCGCGGGTTGCGCGTCGACGACCGTGTCGAAGCGTCGCAGCGAGCCCCAGTCCTGGCCCCAGTCGTGCGACAGGTAGGTGGACATGACGGACGCCCGCAGCAACACGTCGGTGATGCCCAGCAGGCCGCCCTCGAGGCCGTTCTGCCAGGTGTCGGTGCTCTGCAGCTTCGCGTTGTAGTCCGGCGAGATGCGGAACCTGGGGATCTGGGTGACGCCGTTGGCGTGCAGCATCGGCTGCTGGCAGGGGAACGCCAGCCCGACGGCCCAGTCCATCAGGACGGGCTGCTCGGAGCCGACGTACTCCTGCACGGTCCGCACCTCGGGGACGCGCGGTGGCGTGATGGCGAGCCAGTCGCCGACGCTCAGGGACAGATCCTCGGCGACCACTCGCACCGCGACCGCGTCGTCGGGGATCTCGGCGCGCGGATAGCGCAGATTGCGCCAGCTGGGCGTCGGTCCGACGTCGAACGGGGTGACCCGCCCGGCGGGTACCGGCGCGCCGTCCGGTCCCGGCCTCGCGTACTCGAGCTCGACCTTCTGGCCGGAGTCGACGCCGTCGGCGACGCTGAGGCCGGTGATGGTTCCGGACGCGGTGACGACGACGAGCGGGTGCCCGTCGTCCGCGGCCGGCAGCTCGTACCACGCGGAGGTGAGTCGGCTCTCCCGTTGCACGCCAGTCGAATACGTTCCGGCAACCGGCACCCTGGCGGGGTCGAGGCCGTACGGCAACGGCACGGTCGACCCGTTGATGCCGGGCTTGGGCAGGCGGATCGGCCGGTTCCAGTCGTAATCGGTGCCGGGCTGCGGGTTGTTCTGCCGAATCGCCTCGGCGATGATCCGGTCCGGAACCCCGTTGGGGGAGAAGCCCACCGAGCCGGAGCCGGCGAGCGGGCCCAGCGGTCCCCAGGACTGGCCGGGACCCGGCGGAAGGGCGGTGAGGAAGCCGGCGTTCGAATCGGGTTCGACGAGGACGTCGTCGGCCATCCCGCATCCGCCGACGAAGGCGCGCACGTTGGCCCAACCGTTGGAGTAGGTGGGGTACTGCCGCACCACGCCGATGGCCATGGACGCCACGAACACGACGACCATGAATCCGGCGGCGATCGGGATGGGCGCCGCGGTCAGCTTGTCGACCACCGCGGACTCGTGCCGGTTCGACAGATGCAGCCAGAACGCCCACAGGGCGGCGATGGCGAACAGCGCGAAGAGGACGGCACTGACGCTCACCCCGCCCAGCTGAGGTATCGAATTGTTGAACGGCGCACCGAAGTTCGAGACGTACCACCAGCCGTTGGTGGAGGCGAAGCAGAGCGCCAGCACGAACAGCACCAGTGAGAGGAACGCCATCCGGTTGCGCGCGGAGCGCAGCACGATCGGCGACATCAGCACGGTGGCCAGTGCCGCCATGGCCGCACCCACGGCGGCGAACAGGCCGAAGTGGTGAATCCACTTGGTGGGGGTGAACATCAGGAAGAAGATCGTCCCGAAGATGACGCCCATGAGTCGCCACGCGGGACCGCGGGCCACCCCGGCAACCCGCTTGCGGCGCAGCATCAGGAACAGCGACGGGAACAGGCACATCGCGGTGAACAGGAAGGCGACGCGGCGTGCGATCGCACCGTCGGTGGTGGGCAGGACCAGGTAGTAGTAGCGCAGGTTCTCGGTGAACCACTCCTGGCTGGGGCCGATGGCCGTGCGAATCCTGGTGGCCTCCAACACCGTTGCCAGCGTCTGATCGGCGAACACCACCGTCAGCACGATGGTCCCGGCGGCCAGCAGCGGCAGGATCAGCGGCCAGGTGCCGACGAGCCTGCGTCTGCGCGCCACGATGCGCAGAATCGGACGGCCGCCCGCGACGAGTGCGGCGACCGCGATGAGCCCGGTGGGTTGGATCCCGAGCGTGAAGGCGGCGGTGACGATGGCGAGTGCGGCGGGGGTCAGCCGGCCCGAGGTGATGGCCCGCTCGATCAGCACGTAGGTGATGAGTGCGCCGGTGGCGATCTGGCCCTCGGGGCGAAGGCCGTTGTTGAACGGCATCCACGCCGCCAGCAGCACCAGGCCGGCCGCCCACAGTGCGGGCCTGCTCGCCACCACGGCGGGCCCGAGGCGGGGCAGCACCTCACGGGAGAGCAGCAGCCAGCAGACCAGCGCGCAGATGAGGTCGGGCAGTCGGATCCAGATGCTGGCGTCGCTCACCCGAGTCATGAGTGCCAGCAGGTTGTAGTACCAGCCGAACGGGTCCTCGGGACTGCCGAACCAGCGGAAGTAGTTCGACATGTAGCCGGCGTGGTCGGCGACTCGGGCCATGCCGAGGATGTAGCCGTCGTCCGACGAGTTGGCCCCGATGACGTACCAGAGCGCGAAACCGCCGACCACGACGCCGTCGACGGGGCTCGCGGTGCGCCAGCGCGCCGGAATCAGCCGGTGCATGCGACGCCCGTCGAGGCGGTCCAGTCGCCACAGTGCCACCAGCGCAACCACTGTCGACACCATGGCCAGCAGCATCGCGGTCAGCTTGAGGGCGGTCGGGTGCGAGGTGAAGCGGGTGTCGATGGTCGCCGAGAACGACAGCCCCGGCGGTGCGGGGCCGGTCAGGTCGGTGAACACGCCGACGATGGCGGGCCGCAGGTTCGGGTCGGCGTAGCCGCTGCGCGTCGGTGAGCCGTCGGGCTTCTTCAGGCCCACGAAGTCGGCGAACGTGCCGTCCAGCGTCGAGGTGATGTCGATGCTCGAACACCCTGGGGCACTCCCGGCGCCGCCCGCGACGCGGTCGCGGCTGACGCTGGCGATCACGACGTTGCGCACGATCACGTCGACGCGCGTGGTCGTGACGTTCACCAGCATCGCGTTCAGCGCGGCGTCCCGACCCTCGGCCGGTGCGGTGCCCAGCACCAGGCCGCCCTTCGGCGGCAGCGTCCGGATCAGCTCGCACGGCACCGTCGCGGACAGGCTCACCGGGGACAGCGAGATCAACGGTGCCGTCACGTTGCTGAACTGCCCCTGCTGGGGCCAGTTCAGCGTCGCCGTCGTCTGGGTGACCGGCAGCAGCGGGGTCGCGACGGCCAGCACGAAGCCGAGCAGGCCGGCGATCGCCGCTACCCAGCGGGTGATTCTGGTGTCGTTCTCTGCGTTCACTCGAGTGCCCTGATCGGTCCGCGGCGGGTCCAGCCGAACACTTGGGTCGAACCCTCCTCGATGGCGGCGTTGGGGGCGTCCTCGCTCGGCACCACCGGGGTGTAGCGCTCGATCGACCCCCAGTCGCGGTACCAGTCGTTGCGCAGGTAGGTCGGGATGGCCGTCGTCCGCAGCAGCGACTGGATGAACAGGAACGGCCCGCCGTCGGCGGCGGACTGCCACTGGCCCGACGAGATGACCATCTGCTTGAAGTTCGGCAGGATCCGGTACTCCGGCAGTTCGGCGACGCCGAGGTGCTCGGAGAACGGCCGCTGGCACGGGAAGTTGGCCGCGGTGGCGATGTCCATCAGCACGGGGGTCTGGCTGCCCATCAGGTCCTGGGCCGTCTCCAGCACCGGGACCCGCGGCGGGGTGAACCCGAACCACTGGTCGCTCGACAGGTTCGGATCGTCGGCGACGATCCGCGCGACGTTGGCCTCAGGGGGCGCCGTGGCCAGCGGGAACCGAAGGTTGCGCCAGGCCCGCTGCCAGAACACGTCGATCGGTTGCACCTCGTTGAGGGCCTGGTACGACCCGTCGGGCCTGCGCACGCCCCACTGCAGCTTGAGCGACTGGCCGTACTTGAACGCGCCGTCCTCCTCGTAGTACCAGATCGCGCCGACGGCCGCGACGCTGACGATCGGCCGGTCGGGGGTCCGCGGCGGCAGCTGGTACCAGGCCGAGGTCGCCTTGGCGGCTTGGGTGTTCTCGTCGTAGCTGCCCATCACCGGGGTGCGGGCCGGGTCGAGGCCGAAGGGCAGGAACACGCGCGAGCCGTTGACGCCCTCGGGCCCGTAGCCGCCGCCGGTGCCCGCCGCGTACCCGACGCCGATGTTCGGCTTGTCGACCGGGCCGTCGGAGTTCGGGGTGCCGGGGTTGCCCGCGATGGGTTCCGGCGGCTCGAGGGTGTCGCTGACTCCGTTCGGGGTGAAGCCCACGGGATCCTCGCCGCCCAGCGGCCCGTACCGGCCGAACCGCTGACCCGGAACCGGTTGCAGCATCCCGGCATTGGGGTCGGTCTCGACCAGAACGTCGTCGGCCATGGCGCAGCTGTCGCCTCCCAGCCCGGAGACGATCGCGTCGGCGTTGGCCTTCGCGGTGGTGTACGCGGGGTAGCGGCCCACGGCTCCCTTCGCCAACGAACCGACCTCGAGCACCACCATGATGATCGCGACGACGAGCAACGGCGTGGACGCCAGCGCTCGGTTGCGTCCGGTGTCGGCGACCTCGGTGTGTCCGGCGTAGTCCATCCGGAAGTGCAGCCAACCCGCGAGCAGACCGCAGGCGATGGCCAGCACCAGGAACAGCGTGGTGACGGGCTGACCGGCGATGACCGGTTGCTTGTCGAACCACGGCACCCCGTAGTTGCCGACGTAGAACCAGCCGTTGAGCCCCGACGTCGCCCACGCCAGCACGAACAGCAGGGCCGTCACGTACAGCGCGAGGTTGCGTCGGCTGTGCAGTCCGACCCTGGCGAACGCGAACGCGGTGACGCCGCCGAGTGCGCCCGCCAGGCCGGCGAACACGCCGAACTGCACGGCCCACTTCGTGGGGGTGAACGTCAGGAGCAGCAGGCCGATCGCGGTGGTTCCGGTGAGCCGCCACACCGGTCCGCTGACCGTGCCGGGCACGCCGGTGCGGCGCAGCAGCACCATGAGCAGACCGAACAGGCTGAGCAGCAGGATCAGCACTGCGAAGCGGCGGGTCAGCGTCCCGTCCTGGCTGTCCTCGACGGTCAGGAAGTAGTAGCGCAGGAACTCCTGGTACCAGGGGATCGTCGGCCCGACGGAGTACTTGATGCGGACCGACTCGGCGACGGTGGCAAGGGTCTGGTCGCGGAACACGACGACGAAGATCAGCGAGGCAGCGGCGGCCAGCGGGATCAGCTGGGCGGGCAGTCCGTCGTTGGGTCGCCGCGCCGCGACGATGCGCGTGACCGCCCGCGCGCCGATCAGCAACGGCGCCACGGCCACCAGGCCCTGCGGGGCGAGCGTCACGCAGAACACGGCGATCACGATCGCCAGCGCCGCCGGCAACAGCCGCCGCGTGCCGATGGCCGCCTCCATCAGCACCCACACGGCCACCACGCCGAACGCGATGAGCGGTTCGGGCCGCAGGCCGTTGTTGAACGGCAGCCACGCGGCGACGAACACCGCGCCGGCGGTCAGGACGGCCACCCGGTTCCGGTTCAGCTTGCGGCCGAGTCGGGGTAGTACGCAGCGGGACAGCAGCAGCCACGTTCCGATGGCGGCGAGGGTGGCGGGCAGTCGCAGCCAGACCCCCGCGGTGCTGATCGACGCCAGGTGGGCGAGCACCGACTGGTACCAGTCGAACGGCGCCTCGGACGCACCGAAGTAGCGGTAGTAGTTCGTGACGTACCCGGCTTCGCCGGACACCCTGGCGATGGTGGTGTTGTAGCCGTCGTCCGACGTCGTCGCGCCGATCACGTGCCACAGCAGCAGCGTGCCGATGACCGCGCCGTCGGTGAACCAGGTGGTGAACCCCGCCCGCAGGAAGCGCCGCCACCACGCGCCGGGTAGCCGCCTGCCCGACCGTCGATCGAGCGCCGCGAGCGCGACCATCGAGCCGAGGGTTGCGAGCACACCGAGGGCCATCAGCGCGGTCTTGAGGATCGTCGGCGACGTGATGAATCGGGTGTCGACGTCGATACGCGCCGACAGGCCCGGCTGGGCGGGCACGCGCAGATCGGTGAAAACTCCCGCCACCTGGGGCTTGTTCTCGATGGGGGCGCTACCGGTGGCGCCGGGGATGCCGACGAAGTCAGCACCCACCGCGCCGGGGTTCGCCCAGATGTTCAGCGTGCTGCACGCTCCGGACGCGACGGCCGCTCGCGGGGCGCCGACTGCCACGGAGTCGCGGAACGCCACGAACACGACGTCCTCGGTGGCGCGGACGACGAGTCCGTTGCGCGATGCGTCGATGCCGCCCTCGGGGATCGTCGCGAACACCAGGCCGCCCGCCGCGGGCAGGCTCGCGACCGCGCGGCAGGGAATCGACACGTCCAGCGCCAACGGCGCCCCGGACACCAGCGGCGCCGTGACGTCGGTGACGTTGCCGTCGGCGTTGGTGCCCTGCGGCCACAGGATGGTGGCGGTGGTCTGCTTCACCGGCAGCAGCGGCGTCAACGCGCAGAGGACAAGCCCGACGAGGCCCGCGACGATCGCGATGAGTCGAATGGTCCGTGCGGGCACGAGGGACAAGAGTATGCGACGTGGATGTGTGCTCTGCGGAGCCACACCTAGCAGGGCCGCAGCGGCGGCGCCCCTAGGAAGGCCGCAGCGGCGCCGGGCTCCACAGCCCGCTGCGCGTCGCAGTCCCCAGATCCAGCCGGGCGGTTTCCGCGTTCGGGTACCACGGCGTCAGGCGCTGCAGCGAGCCCCAGTCCCGGAACCAGTCGTTGTTGAGATAGGTCGGCACCGGGATCGCTCGCACCAACAGCTCGGTGATGCCGAGCGGTCCGCCGCCGAGGTAGTCCATCACCGGCGAGTTGGCCTCGGCGCCGAAGCGGTCCGGCAGGATGCGCCACTTCGGCACCTCGGCGACGCCGTTCTGGTGACCGAAGGGGCGCTGGCAGGGGAACGCCAGGCCGACGAGCCAGTCCAGCAGCACGGGATCCTGCGAGCCGACGACATCCTGCAGCGTCTGCAGCACGGGGATTCGAGGCGGCGTGACGGCGATCCAGTGTTGCGGCGAGAGGTCGTCGTCGCTGGCGACGATGCGGACCAGGGTCGCCTCGTCGGGGATCGCGGCCATGGGGGCGCGCAGGTTGCGCCACGCCGGTGCCGCGCCGACGTCGGCGAATCCGATGCCGCCACCGGGGGTGTTGCTCGCCGCCTGGTCGTCGGTGGCCCACTGCACGACGACCTCGCCCGGATCGAACCGGCCCGCCGCGGAGACCACCAGCAGCGGTCCCTCGACGTCGTCGCGGTCCGGCAACCGGTACCACGCCGAACGCAGCACCGCGGGGCGCTGAGTGCCTGCTCGCCAGCTGCCCATCACCGGTGTCGTCGCCGGGTTCAGCCCGTAGGGCAGCCGCGCGCGGGAGCCGTTGACACCGGCGGCCGCGGTGGTGCCGCCCTCCGTGCCGGGCTCGCTTCCGGTGACGACCGACCCGTCCGAATCCGCGAAGTTGCCGCTGCCCTGCGGCTCCATCACGGGATCGGCGGAGATGTCGGCGGGAATTCCGTTGGCGTCGAAGCCTTCCGAGGTGACCGCACCGAGTGCCTCGCCCACCGGAACGGCGCCCGCGGGCCGCAGCAAGCCGGCGTTGGTGTCCTGCTCGACCATGACGTCGTTAGCCAGGCCGCACGTCTTACCGGTGAGCGCCTCGAGGTTCGACCTGCCGACGGTCCAGCCGGGGTACTGACCGATCATCGCGACGGTCAGGGAGAACACCTCGAACAGCACGACGGCCCAGATCGACACGGCCAATGGAGCCTGGGCGATGCCGGACCATCGGCGCGGTTTCGACGGCGGCGAATCGCCGCGTCCGGAGAAGTGCAGCCACGCGGCGACCAGCAGGGCGACCACCGACAACCCGAGCAGGATGGTGGTGAAGCCGAACTTCCACTCGGGCATCGCATTCGCCCACGGCACACCGAAATTCGAGACGTACCACCAGCCGTTGACGGTGGCGAACGACAGCGCCGTCATGAACAGGACGGCGGCGGTGAAGACGGTCCGGTTGCGCCGCGACTTCATCGCCGAGGAGGCGACGGCGACGGCGGCCAGCGCGCCGAGTGAGCCCGCGAGTCCGGCGTAGACGCCGAAGTGGTGCGTCCACTTGGTCGGGGTGAACATCATCGCGAGGAACGAGATGATCGTGATGCCGATGATGCGGCGGCTGGGACCGAGTGCGGTGCCGGGGATCCGGCCCTTGCGCAGTGTCATGGCCACCGAAACCGCAAGTGCGATGAGCAGGGTCAGCACGGCGAACCGGCGGGCGACCGAGCCGTCCGGGCTGGTGGTGAACAGGCGTTCGTAGCGGATGTGTTCGTCGAACCAGGCCAGGCTCGGACCGACCATCGATTTGAACGTGCTGGCCTGGATCTCGGCGGCCATGGTCTGGTCGCGGAAGATCAGGAAGATGGTGACGGTGCCCGCCGCGAGGATGGGTGCCAGCAGGGCCAGGTAGCCGAAGCGCGAAACATGAGCGGCGACAATGGTTTTCAACGGTCCGATGGCGACCAGCAGGGCTCCGACGGCGGCGATGCCGGTCGGCCCGGAGAACAGGGTGAGCGCGCCGATGATGATCGCGACGGCGACCGGCAGCAGCCGGCTGGTGGCGACACCGCGCTCGACCGAGCACCACGTCAGCAGGATGCCGAGCGCGATGATGGGTTCGGGACGCAGGCCGTTGTTGAGCGGCAGCCAGAAGGCCAGGAACATGCCGGCGGCGGTCCAGGTCGCGGCCCGGCTGGACTTCACGGCGTGGCCCAGGCGCGGGATCACCTCGCGGCTGATGATCCACCAGCACGCCAGACCCATGAGCAGCGTCGGCAGCCGCATCCACACGCTGGCCGTGCTCACGTGCGCCCACATCGCGAGCAGGTCGTAGTACCAGCCGAACGGCGCCTCGGGGGTGCCGAACCAGCGGTAGTAGTTGGCCATGTACCCGGCGTTCTCCGACACCCTGGCCATGGTCAGGATGTAGCCGTCGTCGGAGGTGTTGGCGCCGACGAAGTGCCACCACACCATCAGCACGGTGACCACGCCGTCCAGCGGCGTCAGCGACCACCACCGCCGTGGCAGGAAGCGCCGGTGCCTCATCCCGTCGGCGATGTCGAGCCGGTGCAGCGCGATCAGCGAGACGACCGTCAGCAGCACGCCGACGACCATCGCCAGCGTCTTCGCCGATGTCGGTGACGTGCTGTAGCGGGAGTCGATGGTGGCGCGGAACTCCAGACCCGGCGGTGCGGGTCCGGACAGGTCGGTGAAGACGCCGACGATCTGTGGCCGGAAGTCGTAGCCGCTGCGCTCGCCGCGCAGCGGAGCACCGGGGTCGGCCTCTCCTGTCGTGTCCGGGCCCGCCTGCAACCCGACGAACTCGCCCGTGACCCTGTCGGCGTGCGCGGTGAACGTCAGCCGCTCGCAGGCCGGGCTGAGCACCTGGTCCAGCGGCGCGCTGACCACCGGGGTGTTGCGGACGATCACCAGCAGGTCGTTACCGACCCGCTCGATCAGCAGGCCGCGGTCGATGGCCTTCGGGGCCTGCTTCGGCACGGTCGACAGCAGCACGTTCTGCTGCCCCCGCAGGTCGGCGGCGGTCCGGCACGGAATCGAGACGGTGAGCTCCGTCGGCACGTAGCCGATCAGCGGGGCGTCGACGCTCTGCAGGACGCCGTTCTGCGGCCAGTTCAGCTCGGCGGTGGTCTGCGTGACGGGCAGGAACGGGGTGGCCAGCGCGAGGGTGGCGCCGACGAGTCCGGCGATGATGGCGACGAGTCGCACGGTCCGGTGGTTAGCCCCGTGATCCATCCCCCGTCGCTGCGCTCGCCAGGGGATCATCCCCCGTCGCTGCGCTCGCCCAGACGCGGCGCCCTGTCCTTCCACGTCGCTAGATGTTAGTGGTGCGGATCGCGACGACGAACGGACCGATGTCCGACACCGACCACTGCGGATCGTCGAACAGGGCCGAATCGAGCGTCACCTGATAGCGGCGGACGTTCGGTTGGTTGGGATAGACGTCCTGTGCGAGCCGCAGGGTGTAGGTGTCGTTGGCGCCGTGGCGCATCACGAAAACGGTCGGCGGGGCCCACGGCAGCGCGTCCAGCGCAGCGGCGAACTCACCCGGCTCGGTCAGCGTCGCCCAGCTCTCGATGGCCCGCGAGCGCTCGTCGAACTGCGCGAGCGGATTCGCGTAGTGCGAGGTCAGCCCCTGGAAACCCCAGTAGGGGTAGAAGGCGAGGAAGCCGTAGTCGGCGGTCATCACCACGGTCTGGTTCGGGGGTCTGCCGGTGGTTTCGCGGATCTTGGCGTCGACCTCGGCGTAGTAGCGCTCCGCGCCGGGAGGGCGGCGGTCGGCACGCTGGCCGTACCCGTCGGTGTCGGTGTAGGCGACCGCGATGTCGGGCCGGATGGTGTCGGGGATGTCCTGGGCGAACGTCAGCCCGCCGATGACGCCGATGGCCGCCGCCGCCGCGACGATTCGCCGCGACTGTGTGTGGAAGCGGGTCGCGAACGCCTGCGTGGCGGCGATGAACCCGAATGCGCCGGCCGCGCTCAGCAGCACCGTGAGCGTGGGCTGCAGGCGGAAGGACAGCAGCGTCGTGCCCACCAGCGTCGTCACCATCGACAGCAGCGACCACGCGTACACCGACAGCACGGCGATCGCCAGCGCGCCCGCCCGGACGGATGAGCGCGCGTAGACCACTAGCCACACCGTGCCGACCATGCACAGCGCGCCGAGAAGGGTGAAGTCCAGCATCGGGAAGGTCAGTTGGGCACCGGCTTCGGGCAGATAGTGCTGGGCGGTGCCGGCGTCGGCCGGCGACCCCTTCGCCGCGGCGATCAGATACGGCCCCCAGCCGATCAGGGCCAGCGCTCCGGACAGGGCGGCGATCACCACGAGGCGGAGCACCGGCGCCCACGTGCGCCCGGCGATGGCGGCCAGCAGTCCCATGATCGCGATCGCGAACGCGGCGAATCCGAACAGCAGCGTGTAGAACAGCGCCGCACCGCCGAGGAAGAGGCCGACGGCTACCACCGCGCCCCACCCGCTGTGCCGATTCCCCGAGTCGCTGCGCTCCTGCCCGCCTGCGCGAGCCTTGCCCCGCAGCCCCGACCACGCCAGCACGAACACCGGCGGCAGCAGAATCGTGATGACCGCGGCGTACGGCTCGGCGGGCGAGTACGCCAGCATGGTGGCCACAGTGGTGGTCGTGACCACCAGCGCGAACTCGAAGCGGATCAGATGCAACCACAGCACCAGCGCGACGGCGACCGCGGCGGTGATCGAGATGATCGACCACGGCTTGAACATCTCCCAGGCGGGCGTGCCGGTGAACGCGGCGAGCCGGCCGCCCAGCCAGAACCAGCCGGGCGGGTAGAACGGCGGCAGCCCCTGATAGGTCATGTCCTGGGGGGCGGCGGTATCGGCGAGCCGGGTCAGGTACTCGGTGCGGAACTGCTGGTCGACGGAGACGCCGAACAGGTACAGCTTGGTGGCGCCCAGCGGCATGGCCAGGGTCGCAGAAGAAAAGGCCGAGAGGAACAGCACCGCGGTCGCCCTGGCCACCCACCGCCTGCCGCGCCGCCACAGCAGGCCCGCGGCGAAAACACCTGCGAGGCAGACGAACTGGCCGACCGTAGTCAGCGCGTACAGCTGATTGGACGAGTTGAAGGCGGGCCAGTCGACGCGCGCGATCGCCGTCAGCGACACCACCGCGACGACGACGGCGATGAGCACGGCGGCCAGCATGTGGCCGAGGACCGTGAGAGCTTGGCGCACGCCGAACCTTAGATCGGCAGCTTGCGGAAGATCGGCCTCGGGATGTGCCGCAGGACCATCATCACGTAGCGAAACGGGCCGGGCGCCCAGACCAGATCCTTGCCCTTCGCCGACGCGGTCACCGCGAGCTCGGCGACGTACTCCTTGTCGACGGTGAACGGCGCCTCCTTCGTGCCGGTCGCCTTCCAGTGCGCGATCGTCGTCGAGGTCCGCACCTGGCCGGGACGGATGACGAGGACGCGAACGCCGAACTCGCGCAGCGCTTCTCCGAGACCGAGATAGAAGCCGTCGAGGCCGGCCTTGGTCGAGCCGTAGACGAAGTTCGACCGGCGGACCCGCTCGCCTGCGGCCGAGCTCATCGCGATGATGCGGCCCGATCCCTGTGCCCGCATCTTCTCGCCGAGCAGCACACCGACCGAAACCGCTGCGGTGTAGTTGATCTCGGCGATCTGAACCGCCTTGCGTTGGTTCTGCCAGAGTTCCTCGGCGTCGCCGAGCAGACCGAACGCGACGACGGCCACGTCGACGTCGCCACCGGCCCAGGCCTTGTCGATGACGGCGGGGTGGTCCGCGCTCTTCACGCCGTCGAAGTCGATCCACTCGACCGACCTCGCGCCCGCCGCCGTCATCGCGGCGATGGCGTCGGCCTTGCGCGGATGGTCCGGCAGATCGGCGAGGATCACGCGGGCGGCTGCGTTGCGCAGGTAGCGTTCGCCGATCGCCAGCGCGATCTCGGATGTCCCGCCGAGCAGCAGGATGGCCTGCGGATTACCAACGGCGTCAAAGACCATTTAGAGCAACTCCAGACGTCGGGCCATATCCGAGGCGAAGACGCCGTCGGGATCGACCTTGCGGCGCACCGAGATCCATTCGTCGATGCGGGGGTACATGGCGTGGAACGTGGCGGCGGTGGTGCGGTTGTCCTTGGCGGTGTACAGCCTGCCGCCGAACTCGAGCACCCGCTTGTCCAGTCCGTTGAGGAACTCGTTGAGGCCGGGCCGGATCGGGAAGTCCACGCAGACGTTCCAGCCGGGGATCGGGAAGCTCAGCGGTGCTTGGTTTCCGGGGCCGAAGAGCTTGAACACGTTGAGGAACGACACGTGCCCGCTGGCTTGGATGTCGACGAGGATGCGCTTGAACTCGTCGACCGCCTCGACGGGTACGACGAACTGGTACTGCGCGAATCCGTCTGAGCCGTAGGCGCGATTCCACTCGCCGACCATGTCGAGCGGATGGTAGAACTGCGTCAGGTTCTGGGCTTTGCCTCGATAGGTCTTGCCCATCTTGTACCAGAGTTCGGTCATCGGGCCGAAGGTGAACTTGTTGGCCAAGCCGTTGGGGAAGATGTCGGGCGCCGTGAAGAACTGTGGCGCATCGAATTTCAGCGGATCCTTCGCCAGCTTCTCCGGCAGCTGGTCGAGGGTGGCCAGCGACCCGCGGGAGATGACGGCGCGGCCCAGCTTCGGCGGTGCGCTCATCGCGTCGAACCAGCCCGACGAGTAGGTGTAGTTGGATTCGGTGCCGTCGCTGTGGAACGCGATGGTCTCGTCGAGGCTCGCGGTGACGTCGCCGTCGGCGATGAAGTAGGCGGTCTCGGTGGGCGTCATCGCGATCTTCGCGCGCAGGATGATGCCGGTCAGCCCGTTGCCGCCGACGGTCGCCCAGAACAGCTCGGACTCCTCGCCTTCAGGCGTCAGAGTGCGGACGTCACCGGAGGCCAGCAGCAGGTCCATCGACAGCACGTGGTTGCCGAAGCTGCCCGCGCTGTGGTGGTTCTTCCCGTGGATGTCGCACGCGATGGCGCCGCCGATCGTGACCTGCCGGGTGCCGGGCAGCACCGGCACCCACAGGCCCAGCGGCAGCGCGGCGCGCATCAACTGGTCGAGGTTGACGCCGGCGTCCACGTCGACGATGTGGCTGTCGCGGTCCATCGAGTGGATCTTGTTCAGCGCGGGCATGTCGATGACGAGGCCGCCGCCGTTCTGCGCGTTGTCGCCGTAGGACCGGCCGAGGCCGCGGGCGAGAACACCCCTGCCGCCGCGTCCTTGCTGTGCGGCCTGCGCGACGGCGTCGACGATGTCGCCGGCATCCGGAGTGGAGAGCACCGTGGCGACGGACGGCGCGGTGCGCGCCCAACCCATCAGGCGCTTCTGGGTGGTCGTGAACATCGTGACGAGGGTACCGCCCTCAGGAGAGGCTTCCGTCCTCCCCGAGTCGCTTCGCTCCTGCCCACCGGAAGATCACCGCGCGCTGCACCACGAAGTTGATGACGGTGGCGGTGCCCTGTGCGATGACGAAGGCCACCACCACGCCCAGTGCCGAGTAGTCGAAGATCCGCAGGAACAGGTGGTTGAGGCCGACCTGCACGACGAACGTGGTGATGTAGAGCGCCCACACCGCAGCGAGCCGCTTGCCGCTCGGCGGAGCCTGGAACGTCCACCGCCGATTCAGCAGGTACGCCGTCGTCGTTCCCGCGACCCAGCCGAGGGTCTTCGCGAGGTCGGGTTGCATGCCCGCGAGCTTGTACAGCAGCACGTAGAGGCCGAAGTCGACGACGGCCGACAGTCCGCCGGTGACCACGAACCGGAACACCTGGGTGCCCAGGCTGAGGTTCGCGGGTTCGGGTGGTTCGGGCGGCACTGTCACGACAGCGCAGCTTACGGCGCTGCGCTCGGGACTCCGCTACCCCCAGATCCACTCCGTCAGATCGATGATGCTGATCAGCAGCACGGGGTCGGTGGAGCGCACCAGCAGCGGCGGTGACACCCTGGTCTGCACCGCGTAGTTCTCGGTGTGATTCCACGAGATCGACGCCGACTTGGTCCTGAGTCGTTCAACGCATTCAGCGGGGGCTGCCACTCCGAAGTCGGTGAGCAGTTCCGGCAGGGGCTGCCTGGCGACCGTCGCGCCGTCGATGTAGCCGAGCATGTCCGCGCAGGCCTGGTTGGCGTAGATGATGTCGCCGTGCAGGGCAACCGCCAGCATCGCGATCGGCAGGCGGTCCAGCAGCTTCAATGCCGGAAGTTCGTGAAGGTAATCGATCAGGTCTGTCGGTGCGGCGGTCTGACGTCGGTCGTGCATTGGTTCGCTCCCGGAAGACGGCAAGTGGATACCCGACGTCACCAAGGGTTCGGAGCAACGGTCTCTGAGATAGTAGCGGCGTTAACTGTTCGGCGACGAGGTTCGGCCGTACCTCTCGATGACGGCGCGGGCAGCGTCGCTGAGGTGTTGATTGTTGTCTCTTGCGATCTTCCGCAGCCGCGCGTAGGCCTGCGCCATGTCGAGGCCCAATCGCTCCGCGAGCACACCTTTAGCCTGCTCGACGATGATTCTGCTGTTGAGCGCGGTCTGGAGCTGTCCGTTCAGCTCGGCTCCCCGCATGATCACCCGCTGCTGCAGGATGCCGATCGTCGCGACGTCGGCGAGGGCCTGCGCGACTACGACGTCCGAGTCCGGTAGCAGGCCCGGCTCAGTGCGAAACAGATTCAGTGCTCCGATGCGCTCGGTGCGCAGCCGGAGTGGGATCGCGAAGACGGCGCCGAACCCCTCGGCGAGTGCGCCATCGGCGAACGCGGGCCACCGGTCGCGTCCGACAGCCAGATCTTCGACGAACACCTGGCGCCCCGTGCGAAAGGCCTCGAGACACGGGCCGGCATCGGACTGAAGTTGTAGCAGGTCGAGTATTCGTGCCTGCTCGCTGGTGGAGGCCAGCACCTGCAGACCGCCGTGCGGATCTGAGAGGAGGAGTCCCGCCGAGTCGGTGGCCAGCAGCGATACGCAGTCGTCGACCATCTGCTGGGTCAGATCGACGACGTCGTAATCGTCGACCAGGGTGTCCGCAAGTGCGACGAACGTCTGCACCAGGGCAGCTTCGCGACCGTCCATGGGATCTTCTCTTTTCCCGTCGTCATTCGTTGTCATCGGGTCAGCTCTCGTTGTCGGAGTCGAAGCGGAGGCGCCGATCGATGACGGCGCGGGCGACCTCGTGCAGCGGCCGGTCCGTCGCGAAGGCGTGTGCTCGCAATCTGAGGTAGGCGATCCGAGGCGAAACGGACAGCTGAGCGACCACCATGCCGGTGGCCTGGTGGATTTCGACGGATGACGGCGACGGTGCCCACCAAGCCTCGCCCCCGGGGGGGTCGCCGTCAACCGGTTCGCTGCGCGTCAACAGGATCGTCGTGACGATGTCCGCGACCGCGACCACGTCGGCGACCTCGGCGCGTTCCAGTGGAACGGGTTCGTTGCGGGACAGTTCGAGGACGCCGACGGAGATCGCGCCGATCAGGAGCGGGAAGGCGAACAGTGCGCCGCGTGCGTAGCCGTCCAGTGCGGTGACGAATCCCGGCCAGCGATCGAACTCGGCCGACACATCCCCTACCAGGACGGGCACGCAGTGGGCCAGCGCGTCGAACGCCGGGCCCTCACCGGCCAGGATCTGCTGGGCCTGAAGTCGCGTCGCGGTCTCGTCCGACGCGCCCAGCGGTTCCCACGTCGACGACGGTGCGCTGACGCCGATCGCGGCGGAGTCGACGGGCAGCACCGCCACGCAGCAGACCGATACGGCGTCGGCGGTCAGCGAGCCGTCGGGGTACCCGGCGAGTGCCGCCATGAACTTGCCGGAGATCGCGCTCACGTGCGATCACATCGGTCGTTGTGCACGCAATTCATCTGCGTCCCGTCGGTAGCCCCTGATTACACGACGCGGGGTGGTCCGGGCGCGGTGCTGGGTTCCAGCCTACGGCCGTGCCAATCCGCTGGTACGCAGTACCTCGCAGAGCGCGTCCACCGCGCGGCCGAACGCGTGCTCGGCGGGTGCGGCGAAGCCGATGATAACGCCGTCCTGCTCGGGCACCTCCTGGCCTGCGGCGGGGTGTCGCATCAGTGCGAGGCCGGACAGTGCGATGCCCGCCCCGCCGGCCCGCCGCAACACCTCGGGCTCGGCCCCGTCGGGCAGCGTCAGCAGCATGTTGACGCCCGCGGCCAACCCGCTGATGCCCACCGCGAAGGGGGACAGCGCGGCGGCGAGGGCGTCACGGCGGCGGCGGTAGCGGGTGCGCATGCGCCGGACGTGCTTGTCGTACTGCCCGCTGGAGATGAAGTCGGCCAACGTCAGCTGGGTGAGGGCGTCGACGAAGTACTGCTGGCCACCCGCGGCGGCGATCACGGGGTCGACGAGGTGGTCGGGCAGGACCATCCACCCCAGCCGCATCGCCTGGGCCATGCTCTTGCTCGTCGAGCCGAGGTAGGCGACACGGTCCGGGCACAGTCCCTGCAGTGCGCCGATCGGTTGGCGGTCGTAGCGGAACTCACCGTCGTAGTCGTCATCGAGGACGTAACCCCCTGTGCGCCTAGCCCATTCGATGGCTGAGGTGCGCCTGCTGGCGTGCAGGGGCATGCCGAGCGGGCTGTGGTGTGCCGGTGTCAGCAGCGCCGCCGAGACCTCGAGGGTGTCGAGTTCGGCGGTCTTCGCGCCGAGGTCGTCGACGCCGATCGGCACCGTGGGGACGTTCATCGCGGCGAGAGCATCGCGGAAGACGAACAGCGAGTAGGCCTCCACCGCGACGGCGCCTCTCCTGCCGAGTACCTGCGCCAGGAGCTGCACCCCGTGCCGGACACCCGCGCAGATCACGATCGAGTCCGGTGAGGTGCGCACCCCGCGGACCCTCCCGAGGTACTCGGTGAGCGCCTCCCGGAGCTCGATGCGGCCGCGCGGATCGCCCATGCGAAACGCGTCGGTGGGGGCGTTCTGCAGGGCGCGTCGGCTCGACGCCAGCCAGGCGCTGCGGGGGAACTCCGCGACGTCCGGCGAACCCGGCATGAGGTTATGGATCGGGGTGCCGGGGGTTCGCCTCGGCCGCGGCGGTAGTGAGGTCGTCACCGCGCCGACGACCCAGGTGCCCGCCCCCTGGCGCGACGCCAGCCAGCCTTCCGCGACGAGTTCGGCGTAGGCCTCGGCGACGGTGTTGCGGGCCAAGCCGAGATCGGTGGCGAGTGACCGGGACGGCGGAAGCATGCCGCCCTCTGCGAGCCGGCCGGAGCGGACGGCGTCCCGCAGCGCGTTGATCAGCAGTTCCCGCGCCCCGCGGGCGCCGGGGGTGATGGCGGTGCGCAGGTCGAGGTGCAGGTCGCGGGCGCCGGAATTGGCCCATGAAGTCACTGTCGAATTGAACCATGTGGACGGTTCTTTGCCGCCTAGCGTTATCGGCATGACGCACACCCTCGAGCAGCCCACCGCCATCCACCGCCTGAAGATCTACAAGGTCTCGCCCGAGCTCTACGACGCGATGATGAAGCTGTCCACCGAGGCGGCCAAGGACATCGATCCCACGATCGCCGAGCTCGTCAAGATCCGTGCCAGCCAGCTCAACCACTGCGCCTTCTGCCTCGACATGCACGTCGCCGACGCCCGCGAGCAGGGCGAGACCGAACAGCGCCTGGCGCTGATCGCGGCGTGGGAGGAGGCGGGCACGCTCTTCACCGATCGTGAGCGCGCCGCCCTCGAGCTCACCGAGGCCATCACCGAACTCGGCAACGGCCACGTCTCCGACGACGTGTACGCCAAGGCCGCGGACGTCTTCAGCGAGAAGGAACTCGCCCAGGTCATCGCGATGGCCGTCACCATCAACGCGTGGAACCGGTTCAACGTGGCGACCCGGATGAAGGCCCCCCGTCGCTAGCCCCGAACGTGAAGATATGCGCGAGACCGCGCCCGAATTTCGCGCATAGCTTCACGTTCGCGGGGAGCTAAACCCAGTAGGCGACCCGCGAGCGGTACTGCCGCATCGCGAGCAACGTGACGACCCACCCGACGACGGTCAGGACGATCACCACCGCCCAGTGCCGCCATTCCTGGTCGGCCCCGAGCAGTGGCGCGCGGACGATGTCGACGTAGTGCAGCAGCGGGTTGAATTCGATGATCCTGGCCCATGTTCCGGCGCCCTGCTCCTGCAGCATCTGGTCGTTCCAGATGATCGGCGTCAGGTAGAACAGCAGCTGCACCAGGCTGAAGAGCAACGGGCTGATATCGCGGTAGCGGGTGGCCAGGATGCCGAAACACAGTGCCACCCAGACGCAGTTCAGCACGATCAACGCCAGCGCGGGGATCACGGACAGGTCGGTCCACTTCCACGGCTGCGGGAAGATGACGGCGATGATGACGAAGATGATGACGTTGTGGCCGAACAGGATCACCTGACGCCACACCAGCCGGTACACGTGCACCGACAGCGGTGTCGGAAGTTGTTTGATCAGGCCCTCGTTCGAGACGAACACGTCGGCGCCCTCGAGGATCGAGGCGTTGATGAGGTTCCAGATGATCAACCCGAGCGTCACGTAGGGCAGGTGCTCGGCCAGTGGCAGACCGAACAGCACTGAGTACAGCCCGCCGAGGGCGCAAGCCATCGTGCCGGTCGCGATGGTGATCCAGAACGGGCCGAGCACCGAGCGTCGGTACCGCTGCTTGATGTCCTGCCAGCCCAGGTGCAGCCACAACTCGCGCTTGCCGAATCCCGTGGCGAGGTCCTGCCACGCGCGCCCGAAGGTCTTCGACTGCGCTGCCGCGTCGATGAACGTCACGTGTCAGTCCTTCCGAATCTCTCGCGTCTGCCCAACCCCCGCAAGCGAAGCCACTCCCGGAAGCCCGCCGGATCGCGCTGGGACACCAGGAAGAACCAGCCGAAGCGCAGCCACTCCTGCAGCAGCTGGTGCCGCATTCCGCGTTGGGCCTGCAGGTAACCCCGGTTGCGATAAACGAAGTAGCGCTTGGTCTCGTCGGCCGGGTACTGCGTGTGCATCCGGCCGTTGAGGATGGGCTTGAACTCGTCGGACCCCTGCGGGTGCAGGTAGATCGCGTCGAGGCAGGTGCCGAACGGCAGCTTCGACAACAGCAGCCGCCGGTGCACGTCCGTCTCGTCGCCGCGGATGAAGAGCCGAAGATCCGGCACGCCAACGGCTTCCACCGTTGAGGCCCGGAACAGCGCCCCGTTGAACAGCGAGGCGATCCCGGCGAGCAGGTCACCCTGCCCGTCGACGCGCAACTCGGACACGTGCCGCCGCCACACCAGGCCGCGGCGCAGGGGGAAGGCGAGTCGGTCGGGGTCGGCGAGGTCGCAGACCATCGGCGACACCTCCGCCAAGCCGTGCCGGTCCGCACACGCCAGCAGCGTCGCCAGTACGGAGTCGTCGGCCGGCCTGCCGTCGTCGTCGGCCAGCCAGACCCAGTCCGCACCGAGGCTCAGCGCGTGGAGTATGCCCAGCGCGAACCCGCCCGCCCCACCGAGATTGCGGCGAGAACCCAGGTATGTGGTCGGAACAGGCTGTGCCGCAACGAGTTCGGCGACCGCGGGATCGTCGTCGTTGTCGACCACGACGAGGTGGTCGGGGGCCCGGTTCTGCGAGGTCACCGCGCGCAGCGACTCGGCGAGGGCGGCCACCCGGCGGTGGGTCACCACCACCGCGCACACCGTGTCAGGCACGCGCGTCCTCGTCGAGCACCTCGCGGACGTGACGCGCCGCATCCTCGCCCTCGTAGGCGCGCACGACCTCCTCGATACCGCCGGTCATCTTGATGGTGCCGTGGTCGACCCACATCGCGGTCTTGCACAGCCGGGCCAGGAATTCGTTGCTGTGGCTGGCGAATACGAGGATGCCGGAGCGCGCCACCAGGTCCTGCAGCCGGGTGCGGGCCTTCTTGAGGAACTCGGCGTCGACGGCGCCGATGCCCTCGTCGAGAAGGAGGATCTCCGGGTCGATGCTGGTAACCACGCCCATCGCCAACCGCACCCGCATGCCGGTGGAGTAGGTGCGCAGCGGCATCGAGAGGTAGTCGCCGAGTTCGGTGAAGTCCGCGATCTCGTCGACCTTGGCCGCCATCTGCTTGCGGGTCTGGCCGAGGAACATGCCGCGGATCAGGATGTTCTCGAACCCGGAGATCTCCGGGTCCATGCCGACGCCGAGATCGAACACCGGGGCCACTCGGCCGCGCACGGTGGCCGATCCGCGGGTCGGCTCGTAGATGCCCGACAGCAGGCGCAGGAGCGTCGACTTGCCCGCGCCGTTGTGCCCGACGAGGCCCACGCGGTCACCCATCTCCAGCGACATGGTGATGTCGCGTAGCGCCTCGATCACCACGACGTTGGACTCGTTGCGGCCGATCGCGCCGCCGGCCTTGCCGAGGAAGGCCTTCTTCAACGAGCGCGACTTGGCGTCGAAGATGGGGAACTCGACCCATGCGTTCTGGGTCGAGATCGACGGGTGCTCACTGCTGGGCGGGCTACTCACCGCTAGATGTACTGACCTGTCCCGGACTGATGCCCCGGGCCACCGGGGACGCCGGTGACGCCGGGGGGCAGCGCGCCCTGGCGCATCTGCTCCAGCTGCTGGCGGGCCGCCATCTGCTGGGCGAACAACGCGGTCTGGATGCCGTGGAAGAGGCCCTCCAGCCAACCCACCAGCTGCGCCTGCGCGATGCGGAGCTCGGCGTCGGACGGCAGCGCGTCCTCGCCGAAGGGCAGCGCGAGACGCTCGAGTTCCTCGCGGAGTTCGGGTGCCAGCCCCTCCTCCAGCTCGTGCACGCTGCGCGCGTGGATCTCGCGCAACCGGCTCCGGCTCGCGTCGTCGAGCGGGGCGGCCCGGACCTCCTCGAGCAGCTGTTTGATCATCGTGCCGATCCGCATGACCTTCGCCGGCTGTTCCACCAGGTCGGTCAGCGACTTGCCCTCGGCGTCGGAGGTGTCCCCGGCGTCCTGCGAATCGATGATCTCGAAGTCGTTGTTCTCGGTCGTCATGCGCCCTGCCACTCGTAGATGCGGTCCGAGCCGTTGTCGTAGATCTTCTTCCACGACCGCGACTTGTCTAGCGAGACTAGTCCGTCGGGCATGGCGAACCCGAGGACCACCGGGGTGCTGGTGATGGCGTACCGGATGTTGAGCGCGTGCACCGCCTCGGCGACCCTCGGATCGGTGTCGGCGTCGTCGGCGTACGCCCAGAAGATGAAGCGGTGATAACCCGGCCCCTGCTGCTGGGGGTAGTCGTAGTGGGTCCACAGCGGATGAAGGCCGTTGACGGCGTACATCCACGCCGTGCCGTCGGTGTTGGCGTTGCCGATGAGGGTGTCGCGGGCGCCGGGCAGCGTCGCGAGGTACGCGAAGGCCTCGAGGTCCTTGTCGTCGACCATCACGCGGTCGTACTTCTGGCCGATCAGATACGCGTGCCTCGGGAAGTAGTGCCATGCGACGCCGACCGTCGAGACGACCAGCAGCGCAGCGGTGAGGGCGTAACCGGCGCGCGCGCCGAGACGCGGCGTGACGCGGTGCACACCGGCCACCGCGGCGGCGATCGCGGCGAACAGGGCGATCCCCGCCATCGGTGTGATGAGCAGGGTGACCACGGCCGACAGTCTGCGGGGGTCGCTGTAGAACAGGTCGCTGAAGGTGCCCGTGATGACGCCGACGGGCCCGCCGAACGGCGCCGACGAGTGGACGATCGAGACGATCATGAGCAACCACACGGCCAGCGGCCACCAGATGCGCCGGACCAGCAGGATGACGCCGCCGATGCCCGCCAGCGCGATCAGGATGTTCTGGATCGGATAGTCGTTGAGGTGTCGCGTGTGCTGCACGATCGCGTCGAAGAGCGCCTTCTTCTTCCCCTCATTCGTCACGAACGCGTGCCCGACGATGATCTCGGCCTGCTGCAGCACCCCGACGAACTGGGGTAGGAGCAGTACGAGGGTGGTTACCGCGACGGCGGCCAGGGCGACGACGTCGCGGAGGCGTCCGCGCACCGGGTGCCACAGGGCGTCGCACAACCACCACGCCGCGACGAAGACGACGGCGACGACCCCGCCGGTGATGTGCACGGAGAACACCCCGACCAGCGCGATGATCGCGATCGGGATGCGGTCGCGGTGCCGGAGTGTCGACGCGATCAGGGCGAAAGCGGGCACGGCGACGCCGTAGGCGACGAGGTTGGGCATCGACGCGGTGTCGAACTCGACGTAGGGGACCGCGGTGAACGACGCCGACAGGGCCGCCGCCGCCGCTGCGGCGCCCGCGGTGCGCCACTGGTCGGTCCGCGGTCGCAGCAGCTGCCACGTGAGCGTCGCCGCGCTCACCGGGAACAGCCAGACCGCGGCGGCCAGGGAGTTCAGCGTGTAAGCCGTGGTGGGCGCCGCGCCGGTGAGCTGGGCCTGCACGGCGGCCAGCGCGTGGAACGTCGACGGGTAGTAGAGCGTGTCGTGGGTCTCGACGTTGCGCAGATCGCCCATGTGGGTGGGAGAGGCCTGCCCGGTGTCGAGGATGAATCTGATCGTGTTGGCGTGCCAGACCGAGTCCCAGGTGCTCGGAACGGATTGCCAGTTGGGCATCCCGCGCATTGCTGCGATCAGCACCAGACCGGCGCCGAGTGCCACCCCGGCGGCGACCACCAGCGCAGGTCCACGCGCTGCGCCGAGCGTCTCGGCGGTCCGGTCGCGGAAGCGTGAAAGAGCTAGCTGCGCAACGGTGACGAGGGTCACAGCAACGAGCAGAGCAAGCATCGCCGTGCCCGCGTTCCACGGAACTCCGATTGCGCCCATCGGCAGGATCGCCAGCGCGATTACCCCGTAGGTCAGGGCGGGGCCGACGGCGATGGCGGTCGGCCAGGTTAGCTGTGCGGTGCGCGCCACGATTGCTCCGGGGATGACCAGCAACAACGTCGCCACTAGGACTCCGGCTGCCAAGGTCACTGCACTAGTATGGCTGCCCAGGTGACTAGGTCTGCCGGGGCGTACGTGGCGATCTGCACCTGACCAATTCGTTTCGCGTTGCGTTATTCACAGACACTCGAAGGTGGCTGGCATGGCATACGACGTTGCCCGGGTGCGAGGTCTGCACCCGTCGTTGGGCGACGGCTGGGTGCATTTCGACGCCTCGTACGGCATGTTGCTGCCGGATTCGGTCGCGACGACCGTGTCGACCGCCTTCCGCGGGTCGATGACCACCGACGTCGGCCCGCACCCCGCCGCCCAGCGCAGCGCCAACGTCCTGAAGGCCGCGCGCCAGGCCGTCGCCGACCTCGTCGGCGGGGACCCGCGTGGCGTGGTGCTCGGCGCCGATCGCGCGATCCTCCTCTCGGCGCTCGCGGATGCGGCGCCGAACCGGATCGGGCTCGGTCAGGAGGTCGTGGTCACACGCCTCGACGACGAGGCCAACGTCGCGCCGTGGCTGCGCGCCGCGAGCCGCTACGGCGCCAAGGTCAAGTGGGCCGAGATCGACATCGAGACGGCGGACCTGCCCGCGTGGCAGTGGGAGACGCTGATCGACAACCCAACTCGGTTGGTCGCGATCACGTCGGCGTCGTCGTCCGTCGGGACGGTGACCGATCTGGGCCCGGTCACCAAGCTCGCGCACGAGAACGGTGCGCTGGTCGTCGTCGACCACTCGGCGGCCGCTCCGTACCGTCTGTTCGACATCGTCGACACCCAGGTCGACGTCGTCGCACTGAACGCCGTCGCATGGGGCGGACCGCCGCTGGGCGCGTTGGCATTCCGCGAACCCTCCGTCATCGAGACGTTCAGTTCGGTGTCGATGAACCAGTTCGCCACCGGGACCGCGCGCCTCGAGATGGGCGGTCACCAGTTCGGCATGCTCGCCGGTCTGGTTGCCAGTGTCGAGTACCTGGCCAACCTCGACGAATCGGCGTCGGGGTCGCGGCGCGAAAGACTGGTCCACTCAATGCAATCCGTGGGTATCTACCTGGATCGCATGTTCGACTACCTGGTGACGGCGCTGCGCTCGCTGCCGCTGGTGATGTTGATCGGTCAGCCCGAGGTGCGGATCCCCGTCGTGAGCCTGGCCGTACACGGGGTGCCCGCGGACCGCGTCGTGCAGCGGCTCGCGGACAACGGCGTGCTCGCGGTGTGCAACACCAGTTCGCGGGTACTGGACGCCATCGGCGTGAACGACATCGGCGGCGCGGTCACCGTCGGCCTGTCGCATTACACGACGATGGGCGAGATCGACCAGCTTGTGCGCGCGCTCGCCTCGCTCGGTTGACGCGTCAGTCCGACACGCGCAGAACGACTTTCCCCGTCACCTCGCCGGAGCGCAGCAGTCGGTGCGCTTCCTCGGCCCGAGCGATGGGCAGCTGGGCGCCGATGATCGGACGGACCCGTCCGTCGGCGATCATCGGCCACACGTTCGCCACCACCGCCGCCACGATGGCCGCCTTGCCCGCCGGCCCGTCGACGGGCCGTGAGCGCAGTGCCGTTGCGATGACGCCCGCCCGCTTGGCCAGCAGCTTGCCGAGGTTGAGTTCGCCCGTGACGCCGCCCTGGAAGCCGATGACGACGAGTCGACCGTCGGGTGCGAGGGCGTCGATGTTGCGGTCGAGGTACGAGGCGCCCATCAGGTCGAGGATCACGTCGGCCCCGGCCCCGTCGGTCGCCTCCCGGATGCGTTCGACGAAGTCCTCGTCGCGGTAGTTGATCAGCACGTCCGCACCGAGTTCGGCACACAGCGCGAGCTTCTCCGCCGATCCCGCGGTGACGGCCACGCGGGCGCCGAGTGCGTGCGCCACCTGGATGCCGTGCGTGCCGATGCCGCTGCCGCCGCCGTGCAGCAGCACGGTCTGACCCGCTGAAAGATTCGCTGTCATCACGAGGTTGGACCACACGGTGCACGCCACTTCGGGAAGTCCGGCGGCGTCGTGGCGATCCACACCGGAGGGGATCGGCATCACCTGACCGGCGGGTACGGACACCCGTTCGGCGTATCCGCCGCCTGCCAGCAAAGCGCAGACCGGCTGACCTACGGACCAGCCGGTGGCGCCCGAACCGATCTCGGTGATTTCCCCGGAAACCTCTAGCCCGATCACGGGGCTGGCGCCGGGGGGCGGTGGATAGTGTCCGGCGGCTTGGAGGAGGTCGGCGCGGTTGACGCCGGCAGCAGCGACTTTGATCATGATTTCGCCGGGTTGAACTGCGATGTCCGGAACGTCCCGCCACGCCATGCCGGTGGCGGGGTCGGCAACGATTGCTTGCATGTTCATAACCTTACGGGCAGGCCACGACCGTCCTACTATGTGGCAATGGGGGACATGACCGCCACACCAGGGACAGGCGCAATGCCGGGCCTCGATGCGGCGGAACAGCGCGCGTGGCAAAACTTCCTGGACGCGTCCCTGCGGCTCTACGCAACGCTCAACCGGTCCCTCGTCGAGACACACCAGCTCACCTTGAACGACGTCCGCCTGCTCGACATCCTGGACCGCTCGCCGGCGGGCTGTGAACGCATGGGCGACGTCGCGGACGAGCTGCTCTCGTTGCCCAGCAGGGTAACTCGCCAGATCCACCGGCTGGAGTCGCAGCAGTTGGTGACGCGCAGCCCGAGCCCCGACGACGGCCGAGCGGTCCTGGCGACCATCACCCCGTCGGGCCGGGCGCGACTGCGCGAAGCCATCGAAACCTACGGGGAGGGCGTGCGCGCGAACTTCGTGGGCAAGCTGTCGAAACCCCAGGTCGTCGCGATGGGAGAGAACTGTCGGCGCATCATCGCCGCGCTGCAGACCGATCCGTCGCCCGCTCGCCTGGGGCGGGTCTGAACCCCTTACGATTGTCGGCGGTGGCGTGGCAGAGCGGCCTAATGCACTCGCCTTGAAAGCGAGAGACGGCTAACACCGTCCGGGGGTTCAAATCCCTCCGCCACCGCCACATCGGCGACCCAGTGCCCTCCGCTGACGGGGAGTGAGCCGTCCCCACAGGGCCCGGATCCGGTGGCGCGGGAGCATCAGACGCTCGTAGGTGTAATACGGCTGGTGACTCGAGTACGCGAACGTCACCGAGTACCGCTCGGTGCAGGTGGGCGCGAAGACCCGGTGGAACACCTGCCCGGTGTCGGCGTACACGGTGGTGAACCTCGGTCCGGTCACGCGATGCCACTCGCTCCTGGGTACGACGTCGGCCATTCGCTCGTCGGAGACCGCGTGGTGCTGTCGGGAGCTCAGCGAACTCACGCGCGCCGTATGAGTCCGGTCGACGTAGCCGAACGGCCCCGCCCCGTCGTCGACGTCGGAGAGGTAGACGATGACCTTGAGGATGCGTCGATCCTCGTGGTCGAGATGCCACGATCGCACCGTCTCGTGGCGGGCGCCCTGAGCCGACCGGACGAGTTCGCGTTTCACTTCGACGCCGAGGTAGCGCGGCGGCAGGCCGATGTAGTTCTCGGCCAGGTCGAGAAAGCGGTTCGACAGGCCCCAGATGAACACATCGGGTTCGTCGCTCAGTTGCCGGGGGGACGCCTTCACGCACGGCTCGGGGGTGCTCGTCTCTCGAAGCGTCTCAATGAGCCGGTAGGCGGCGCCGAGCACCTCCTCGGGCATGTCGATCGTCTGCAGCGACACCCCGCGGGCCTCCAGCGCGTCGATGATCTCGCGGTCGGAAACGGACACCGCGGGAACGTGTTCCACGTGTTCGGCGATCCGGGTCGCATACCTCGCATCGGCCAGCGGTCGCACGATGCGCGACTGCATCAGCGTTCTGCGGTGGAACGCGGCCCGACGCCGGCCGGCGCTCGCCAGGCGTAGCGCGAACATCGTGGCACCGGTGGGTGCGCGCCGGGCGCCGATCGGGGAAACGCGACTCTGGCTAAGGCTCATGCTGGAAATCGGCGGCACACCGTAGTTCGCCAGAACGTCAAGATCACGCTCAGGATTCTGCCAGGAAGCGGGTCCGGTGAAGGTTACGAAAGTATGTCCGGCTCGACCGCTGTTTTCGCGTTAACCGTTAATAAGCAGCGCTTTTGACAGTGAACGCCAAACGACGGATCCCCGACTACTGACTCCGCGGGGTTGGCTCCGGTACATCGTCCGTGAATTTGCCTGCTGTCCGAAACCGTCCGGAACCGACTTGCCAGCGCAAAGCGGTGCTCACACCCCGATGAGGCCGTCGACCCAGCCCCGAGCGAAGTACAGCAGAAAGCCGACGGCGACGATCCACAGCAGCGGGCTGATCTCGCGGGCCTTGCCGGACGCACTGCGCAGCACCACCCACGAGATGAACCCGACGCCGATGCCGTTGGCGATCGAGTAGCTCAGCGGCATCACCGCAACGGTCAGCACCACGGGCAGCGTCACCGAGAAGTCGGAGAGGTCGATCTCGCGCAGATGCGAGGCCATCATCGCGCCGACGATCACCAGTGCGGCGGCCGCCACCTCGGAGGGCACGATCGCCGCCAGCGGCGTGAGAAACATTGCGGCGAGGAACAATACGCCCGTCACCAGGCTGGCCAACCCGGTTCGGGCACCCTCGCCGATGCCCGAGCCGGACTCGATGAACACGGTGTTGGACGACGCCGACACCGCGCCGCCCGCGACGGCGCCTGCGCCCTCGACGACGAGCGCTGACCGCAGCCGCGGGAAGTCGCCCTGCTCGTCGGCGAGATCGGCCTGCCGCGACAGCCCGGTGAAGGTGCCCATGGCGTCGAAGAAGTTGGTGAACACCAGCGTGAAGATCAGCATCACGGCGGCCAGGATGCCGATGCGGCCGAAGCTGTCGAAGCTGAAGGCGCCGACGAGCGACAGATCGGGCACCGCGAACGGCGACCCCGACAGCGTCGGCACCGACAGACTCCAACCGCCGGGCTTGTCCTGCGACGAGCCCAGGTGCCAGACGGCCTCGACGATCACCGCCGCGACCGTTCCGCTGACGAGGCCGATCAGGATGGCCCCGCGGACCTTCCGCGCCACCAGGGTGCCGGTCAGCAGCAGCGTCAGCACGAAGATGACGGCGGGCACGGTGGTGATCGAGCCGACGCCGCCGGTACCGAGCCCCAGCGGCGGTGACGGGAAGTCGGTGCCACCCACGAAACCCGCGTCGACCAGACCGATGAACAGGATGAATAGCCCGATACCCGCGGTGATCGCGAGCTTGAGCTGCATGGGCACGGCGTCGAAGATCATCTTGCGCAGCCCGGTCACCGCCAGCGCCACGATGATCAGGCCGTTGATGACCACCAGGCCCATCGCCTCGGGCCACGTCAGCGAACCGACGATGGAGCTCGCGAGGAACGAGTTGATGCCCAGGCCCGCCGCGAAGGCGAACGGCAGCCGGGCGATGACGCCGAAGACGATCGTCATGACGCCGGCGGCCAGCGACGTCACCGCCGACACCTGAGTGAAGCCGAGCTCGTTGCCCGCCACATCGGGAGTGCCCGACAGGATGATCGGGTTCAGCACGATGATGTAGGCCATCGTGATGAAGGTGACGACGCCACCACGCAATTCGGTGGCCACCGTGGAGCCGCGGGACGAGATCTCGAAGAAGCTGTCGAGGCGAGTCACGGCTCGACCTTAGGAGATGGGCCGGGCCTGCGCCCGACCCAACCCTCAGGCGTAGCCCAGGGCCGCGTTCTCGGCGCGGATCCGGACGTTCAGCACCGCGGCGTTGGCGATGCTGAACACGATCGCGGTCACCCAGGCGGAGTGGACCAGGGGTAGCGCCGCGACCTCGGCGACCACCGCCGTGTAGTTCGGATGATGGATCCACCGGTAGGGCCCGCCTCGCACCAGCGGCGCGTTCGGGACGACGATCAGCCGCGGGTTCCAGTGCTTACCCAATGTGGTGGCGCACCACCAGCGCATCGCGGTGCTGAGCGCCACCACGCCCACCATCGGCCAGCCCAGCCACGGCACGAAGGGTCGGTGCAGGGCCGCCACCTCGAGGATGCACGCGACGAGCAACAGCGTGTGCATGCCCACGATCACCGGGTAGTGCCCGCGGCCGAACTCCTTGCCGCCGTTGGCGAAAGACCACGCCGCGTTGCGCCGCGCCACGACCAACTCGACCAGTCGTTCGGCCCCGATCGCGAGGATGAACAGGTAGTAGTACACGTCGCCTCCTACCAGCTCAGCAGTAGCAGTTCGAAGCTGAACCCCGGACCCATCGCCAGCATCACGCCGAGCTCGCCGGGGCTCGGCGGCTCGAGCACGGTACGGCGCAGCACGTCGAGTACCGACGCGGACGAGATGTTGCCGTGCTCGCGCATCGAGTCCGCGCTGTGTGCAAGGGCGGCCGGCGGGAGTCCGATCGCGCGCCGAATCGAGTCGATCACCTTGGGGCCACCGGGATGGCACACCCAGGTCGCGATGTCCGCGGTGGTCAGCCCGTAATCGGCCAGGAACCCGTCGACCTCCGCACCCAGGTGGTCGTCGGCCATTCTCGGCACGTCACGGGACATCACCAGCCCGAAGCCGCTGGAGCTGACGTTCCAGCCCATGACGTCGATCGTGTCGGGGAACAACCTGCTGCGGGTCGCGAGTATCGACGGCCCCGACGGGGCGGTGGGGTAGGCCGGGGCACGATCGGCGCCGGTGCCGACGACCGCGGCCGCGCCGTCCCCGAACAGGCAGACGCCGATGAGCGCGGGGATGGAGGAGTCGTCGCGCTGCAGGGTGAGTGAGCACAGCTCGACCGACAGCAGGATCGCGACGTCACCGGGGTAGCCCCGCAGATAGTCGTGCATGCGAGCCGTTCCCGCCGCGCCCGCCACGCAGCCCAGCCCGAACAGCGGGATGCGCTTGATGTCGGGCCGAAACCCGACGCGGCCGGCGAGGCGGGCGTCGATCGTCGGCACCGCGACGCCGGTGCTCGACACGGAGATGACGGCGTCGACGTCCGAGGGCTCCAATCGGGCCGCCTCCAGTGCCGCCCGGATGGCCTGCGTTCCGAGGTCGGTCGCGACCTCGACATAGGCGGCGTTCGCTTCGGTGAACCCGGTCATCTCGGCGTAGCGCGGGAGCGGAACCGCGAGGTTGCGCGACTCCACTCCGCTGGTCTGGGTGAAGCGTTCGAAGCCGGGTGGCGCGACGTCGGTGAGCTCGCGGGTGACCTCGTCCTGGGTGTGGCGGTGAGGGGTGAACGCCACCGCCGTGCTCGCGATGCGTGGAGCGCCGATCCGTTGCAGGGCAAGGCGATCGGTTGATGTGAAAGGGGTTGTATCAGTCATGGCGCCGAATATCCGCGCCGAATCTGAAAAGTCACCCGGAAGTGAAAACGAACACAGCGCGGAATAAAAAGGGGCGCTATTCCATTGCGGGCGTGGCTGATATCGCTTTGACCTGGGAGAAGCCCGGATTCAGGTCGGCCGGCGGCTAAATGCGGTCGCCGAATTCTGGCGACTTCATCGGGGAATGCTGCTATTCACCCTGGAATTCCGGCGGCCGCTTCTCGAACATCGCCGTGATGCCCTCGCTGAGATCCTTGCTCGGCAGGAACGCGGAGTTCCACGCGGCGACGTAGCGCAGGCTGGCCGACACCGCGGCGGTGCGCTGCTCGTCGAGCACGTCCTTGATGCCGTTGACGACGAGCGGCGGGTTGGCGGCGATCTCGCGGGCGGTGGCGTGCGCGGCGGCGAGGCTGGCCTCGGCGTCGTCGTACACGTCGTTGACCAGACCGATCTTCTCGGCGCGGGATGCGTCGATGTCGCGTCCGGTCAGGGCGAGTTCACGCAGATGCCCGTCATTGAGGATCAGCGGCAGCCGGGCCAGCGAGCCGACATCGGCGACGATCGCGAGCTTCACCTCACGCACCGAGAACTTCGCGTCCGCGCTCGCGTAGCGGATGTCGACCGCGGAGATCAGGTCGACACCGCCGCCGATGCACCAGCCGTGCACCGAGGCGATGACCGGGGTGCGGCAGTCGGCGACCGCGGTGATGGACTGCTGCATCGTCTTGAGGTGAGCGTGGAAGTCCGCGCGGGGTTTGGCGGTCGCGCCGTCGGCCATCACCGCCGCCAGCGTGCCGCCCATCGCGGCCAGGTCGAGCCCGTAGCTGAAGTGCTTGCCCGAGCCGGTCAGCACGATCGCGCGGATCGCAGGGTCGGCGTCGAGCGACCCGAACACCTCGGGCAGCTCCGCCCAGAACGCCGGGCCCATCGCGTTGCCCTTGCCGGGGCCGATCAACGTCACCTGCGCGACGTGGCCCTCGACGTCGACCGTGACGGATTCGTAGGTGTCACCCATGCCCGCAGGCTAGCCGCCTACGGCGGCGGCGTTCCAAGCAGGATCTCGCTGACGGTCACGTCGGGTAGGAACTGGCACGCGGCGTCGGTGAGGCCCTTGGCGATGTCGACGTTCTCGGGACCGAGCACCGACCCCTCCTGATTCAGGATCGCCTCGATCACGGCGTCCTGTCCGGCGGCGTCGAGGTCGTTGTACTGCTCGCACGTCGTGGAGAGGGCGTCTCCCGGTGGCTGCGCTCCGGGGGTGCGACTCGGCGTCGAGCGGGTTGTGGTGCGGGGAGTCGAGCTTCGCGTCGACGGGGTCGGGATGCGGGTCTCCGCGGTCGCGTCGGGCGAGCCCGCCCGCGTCGCGGTGCCCTCCACGGTGCGGCTGCAGGCGCCGACGAGGCCGGTCAGCAGCAGCGCCGCGCCGGCCGCGACGGCGACCGACCGAACCGCCGTGAGACTCACACCCGCTCCAGATAGAAGTAGAGGTGCCGGGTGCCGTCGAGGGCGCCCTTGCCGTTCATGATCCCAACGACGGCGTTGTCGTCGACGACCTTGAAGTGGTCGTGCACCGGCTTGCCGTCGTAGACCATCGACGCGACGAGTTCGCCGCGGAACTCCTCCATCCACAGACTGGCCTCGCCGTTCATCGCCTCGGTGTTGGAGAACCTGTTCCCGTCGGCGTCGAGGCACACCAGCGGTTTGGCATCGCTGGCGGAGACGAACGTCTTGCCGAACCAGTTGAGCCGCTTCATGAAACCGTTGGCCCGGTGGCCGGTGTCGAACTCACCGCCCTTCCACTCGCCGATCATGAAGTCGACGGTGGCGGGTTTCAGCGTCTCCCAGAACGCGTCGAGTTCGGCGTCGGGGATCCGGTCGGTGCGCTCGGTCAGTTCGGCGAACGTCTTGCGTGCCTCGGTCATGCGTCTCCAATCCAGCGGCGTGCGAACGCCAGGAAGGCGTCGTTCTCGTGCGGGGCGGCGACGGTGACCCGCACGCCGTCCTCACCGTAGGGCCGCACGATGATGCGGTTGTCCGCCGAGGCCTCGGCGAACTCCTGGGCGCGGCCGGGCAGCGGCAGCCAGACGAAGTTGGCCTGGGAGTCCGGAACCGAATAGCCGGCCGTCCGGAGCGCGGCGGTGACGCGTGCGCGCTCGGCGACCACGGCGTCGGTGCGGGCCAGCAGTTCGTCCGAGGCGTCGATCGACGCGATGGCCGCCGCCTGCGAGACGCTCGTCGCCGTGAACGGAACGTAGACCTTTCCGAGCGCGGTGATGAGGTCGGGATCCCCCACGGCGTAGCCGATCCGCAGCCCCGCCAGCCCGTACGCCTTCGAAAAGGTGCGCAGCACAACGACGTTGTCGTGAGCTCGCACCAGCCCGAGGCTGTCGGGCAGCATGCCGTCGCGGATGTACTCGACGTAGGCCTCGTCGATCACGATGAGGATGTGCGGCGGCACGGCGGCCACGAAACGGGCGAGGGCGGTGGGGTCGACGACGGTGCTCGTCGGGTTGTTCGGGTTGCACACGAAGATCAGGCGGGTGCGGTCGGTGATGGCGGCCAGCATCGCGTCGAGGTCGTGGACGTGGTCGCGCAGCGGCACCTGGACGGGGGTGGCTCCGGCGGTGCGCACCTGCAGCGGGTAGATCTCGAAGCTGCGCCAGGCGAACAGCACCTCGTCACCCACCGTGCTGGTGATCTGGATCAACTGCTGACAGAGACTGACCGATCCCGAGCCCACCGAGATGTTCTCGGGAGCGACGTCGACATGCTTCGCCAACCGCTCCTTCAACTCGACGTAGCCGTTGTCCGGATAGCGGTTGACGAACTCGGTGGACTTCTCGATCGCGGCACGGACGCTGGGCAGCGGACCGTCGACGGTCTCGTTGCTCGCGATCTTGATGGCGCCCGGAACGGTACGGCCGGGGGTGTAGGCCGGTAGGTCGGCCAACTCGGGGCGCAGACGGGCAGTCACCCGAGCCAGTCTAGGGCGGTGGCGTGGGCGCGCTTCAACTGCTTTGCCTTCCGGCGTCGCGTCTGTGTACGCTGTGCCCTCGGATCGTTCAGGAGGCGTGCCAGAGCGGCCGAATGGGACTCACTGCTAATGAGTTGTCCGTCTTAAAGCGGACCGGAGGTTCAAATCCTCTCGCCTCCGCCACATAACTGAATAGCAAGCGCCCGTAGCTCAACGGATAGAGCATCTGACTACGGATCAGAAGGTTAGGGGTTCGAATCCCTTCGGGCGCACTCATCGACCAGGGGGAACGGGTCTCGGCACGCAACGCGCATCGCGTGTTCTCCCCGGCTCATCCTCATCCGCGCCGCGGTTGCGGCGTGACGACGACAGGCGATCGCGCGGCCTGCAGTACGGCACCGCTGACCGACCCGAGCAGCATGCGGTGGAACCCACCTCGGCCTCGGCGGCCCACCACCGTCAATTGCGCGAACGCCGAGTGCGCGATCAACTGACCGGCTGGGTCGCCGTCGGCGACGAGCGGCTGCACCACGACCTCGGGGTGGTCCGTCTTCGAGCCGGCCAGGCGCTCGGCGAGCAGCCTGGCACCGAACGCTCGCGCGCAGGACTCCTCCATGCTCGGCAGTTCGGCTGCTTCGGCGTCGGTGCACGCGTGCAGTGCCACGAGTTGCAGGTGTCGTCGGGAGGCTTCGGCGAACGCGAACGCCGTCGCCCATTCCGATGCCGGCGAACCGTCGACACCGACCAGGATCGTGGTCCGCCGCGCGAGTGCTGCCGGCTCATCGTCGCCGATCACCGCGACGGGGCAGTGGGCGTGCCGACTGACGGCGGCGCCGGTCGATCCGAGCAGCGCGGTGCGGAAGGTCTCCTGGCTACGTCGGCCCAGGACCACGAGGTCGGCTCTGCTGGACCACTCGATGAGAACGGAGGCCGGCGCACCCCAGATGAGTCGGCGTGCGATGCGCCCGCGCTGGTCATCGGGAAGGCTCTCGTGCACGATCCTGCACGCACCGGCCAGGACCCGCCGACCCTCGCCTTCGCGCCAGGTGGCTAGCTCAGTCGACGACAGCGGATCGGGAGCAGGCGACAAGCCGCTTCCCGGCGTCGCCGCGCCGAGCACGTGTACGAGTGTCAGCCCCTTCTCGTGCAGCGCAGCGTAATCCGCCGCCCATCGCAGCGCTGCGCGCGACGCCGGAGATCCGTCGACGAATTCGACTTGGCTTACGACGTTTTCGCGCGGCCGAGCGACACCGGTGCACTCAAGGTCCTGTTGACGCCGGCACGGTGACGACGACCGGCACGACGGTGCGCCCGCCGACGAGGATGAAGTGGTTCGACATCCACCGAACCACTGAGGCGTCGAGGGCGGTTCATCTGCGATTCGGGCTTCCGTCGATCAGCACACCGCGCCGTTGTTCCGAAAGACGCTCGCAACGAGGGCTTTCGACCCTCGCAGCGACACCCCGATCACGGCACAGTAAGCAGATGTACACCGCCTGCGGTAGGAGCATCAACATGACCGCGAGATTTCCCGACTCGGACACGGTCCGCACCGTGCTGTCCATGGCCACCCGCGCGCCGTCGGTCCACAACACGCAGCCGTGGCTGTGGAGGGTCGGAGAAGACAGTCTGCACCTGTACGCGGATACCTCCCGGCATCTGGTCCACACCGACCCCGATCAACGGGACCTTCTGCTCAGTTGCGGCGCGGCGCTTCATCATGCGGTGACGGCCCTAGCCGCCCTGGGTTGGCAGAGCAAGCTCGTGCGCCTGCCCAACCCAGCTGATTCGAGTCACTTGGCGTCGATTCGGGTGCATCGTCAGGAACCCGCTGAACTCGACGTCCTGCTGGCGGCGGCGATTCCGCGCAGGCGAACCGACCGTCGGCTGTACAGCTATTGGCCGGTGCCGCGCGCCGACATCGCGACAATCGGCATTCGGGTGGCGCGGATGGGTGTGCAGATGCGTCGGGTGGAGATGTCAACCGAACTGAAAGCCATTGTCGCCGAGTCTGTGTGGAACCACGCTCACGACGACGGCTACCTCGACGAGTTGACGATGTGGAGCGGGCGACACGCTTCCAGAGCGGGCGTGCCCGCCCGGAGCATCCCGAACCCGCATCCCGGCGCCGCGTTACCGAGCCGAATCTTCGCGGGCGCCGCCCTCGATCAGCCGCCCGATACGCCGGCCGAGCACGACCACGCCGTCGTGCTGGCGCTCGGCACCGGTGGCGATGACGCCGTCTCACGCCTTCGCGCCGGGGAAGCCGCGAGCATAGCCATGCTCACCAGCACGGCGCTGGGCCTGTCGAGCTGTCCGATCACGGAACCGCTGGAGATCGCCGATACCCGTGCGGCCGTCCGCTCCGAGGTGTTCGGGGGAGTGGAGTACCCACAGATGATGCTGCGGGTGGGTTGGGCGCCGGTCGGTGCCGACCCGTTGCCGGCGACACCGCGACGTCGGATCGAGGACGTCGTGTCCGCACTCGACGGATCGCCGTTCCGCTGGAACCGGTGATGTGACCGGGTCGGCTGCTGGAGTTCGCGGCTGCCGCCGGGGCCGCTCGGTGCACTGCAGTAAACGGCCCCTCCCCGCCAGATTCGGCAAGGCCACGTTCGAGCCGGGCCGGCACCGCTATTTTCGTGCCCATGGCCTACTCGTACGACCCTCGCGCATTGATCGGACGTGCGGTCGGCGCCGCGCGAATCGGGCTCGACGTTTACTCCTGGGCCGAGGAACAGGTGGTCGGCGCGATCAGGCACGGCCTGGACTCGATCGACCCCGCGGACGCGCTGGAGGAGCCCGCGCCCGATGCGGTCGCAGAGCCGGCGAAACCGGACCCGAACTCGCTCAACGGCAAGATGACCCGGTTGCTCGACCGGGCGCTCGACCAGAACACCAAGGGCAGCCGGGCCGAGCTCTACCACCACCTGCTCGACCAGCTGGTCGCCGACGAGGCGAGAATCCTCGGGGCACTGTCGGACGGGTCGTCGTCGCCGATGGTCAACGTCTTCACCTGGCTCAGCCCGCGCGTACCGGGCCGGGCCGTGCTGGAGAACGCGTCGCTGATCGGGCGCACCGCGAATGTGGCGCTGCCTCAGATGGTTCCCCAGTACGTCAGCCACCTGCTGTCGCTGGGCCTGGTCGAGGCTCGACCCGAGGACCCCGAGTTGGCCACCGAGTACGAGGTGCTGATGGCCGAGTCGTCGGTGCTGGCGGCCGTGAAGAGCGCGTCGCGTGGGCCGTTGGCGGCCAAAGTCGAGAAGTCGACGCTGACCCTGTCGTCGCTGGGCGCCTCGCTATGGGCGGCGACGATGCAGGACGACGGTCTGTGACCTCTCAGACGCTCGTCGCACTCTCGAGTTGGGCGGACATCAAGCAGGACTTCAGCGCCTACTGGTTCGTCTACCTGTCGATGCCGTTCGTCGCGGCGTTCGTCGGGTGGAGCACCAAGATCGTGGCTCTCGAGATGCTGTACCGGCCGCTCGAGTTCAAGGGCTGGGGACCGATCGGCTGGCAGGGGATCGTCCCGCGGCGCGCGGGCAAGGTGGGCTCCAAGACCATCGACCTGCTGACTTCCAACCTGCTGAAACCCGAGGAGCTGCTTGAACGTATCGACGCCGACGAGGCGGTCGACGCGCTCCGCGGTCCGCTCACCGCGGCGATCGACGACATCTCCCGCGACCTCGCGGAGGAGATCCGGCCCGGCTTGTGGGATGCGCTGCCGGAGTCCACCAGGCAGGCGGTGCAGGACCGCATGCAGGCCCAGGCGCCGCGAATCGTCGAGAACATGCTGACCGAGATGAAGTCGGACCTCGGCCGCTACCTCGATCTGCAGTTCCTCGCGGTGACGACGCTGGTGCGCAACAAGGAGAAGCTCGTCAAGCTGATGCGCAGCGTCACCACCGACGCGATGGCGTTCGTGCGGCGCAGCGGCATCTACTTCGGCCTCGTCATCGGCCTCGTCCAGATGGTGGCGTGGGCGCTGTTCAAGAACCCCTGGATCATGCCCGCGTTCGGCTTCGCCGTCGGCTTCATCAGCGACTACATCGCGCTCAACATGCTGTTCCGGCCGGTGCAGCCGCGGAAGTTTCTGGGAGTCATCCCCTTTCAGGGATTGCTGCACGCCGAGCGTGACAAGATCACCCGCGACTACGCGAAGATCCTCGCCGACGACCTGTTCGCGCCCGAGATCATGTTCGACGCCATCATCAAGGGTCCCGGCTCGGACAAGCTGTTCGCGTTGGCGGCCAGGGAGATCGACGCCGCAATCGACGCGCAGACCGGAGTCGTGCGGCCGGTCGTGACGCTGGCGGTCGGCACCAAGCGCTATCGCGCGTTGAAGGACCGCGTCGTCGCACTGGTGTTGGAGCGGCTGCCCGACACGCTGCTGGAGGCCCAGGAGTACGCGACCAGCGTGATCGACCTGGAGAACACCATCATCGACAAGATGAGCCAACTGAGCAACGAGGAGTACGAGTCGATCCTGCGGCCGGTGTTCAAGGACGACGAACCGTTGATGATCGCGGTCGGCGCGGTCCTCGGCGGTGTGGTCGGTGAGGTGCAGGTGCAGATCATCGAGTTGTTCACGCACTGACGCGTGCGAGGATGGCGCGATGACTCCTCCCGTGATCCAGCGCTGGTACGAGTTCATCGAGGGCGGGCACTCCCTCGACGCGCTCGACGCCCTGCTCGACGACGCCGCCGTCTTCTACTCGCCCGCGATCTTCAGCCCGCAGGAGGGCAAGGCCAAGACGGCGATGTACCTCACCGCCGCAGCGAAACTGTTCGGCGGCACCGACTTCCGTTACGAGGGCGAGTGGTACGGCGACCGGTCTGCGGTGCTGGAGTTCGCCGCCACCGTCGACGGCATGTACGTCAACGGCGTCGACATGATCACCTGGAACGACGACGAGCGGATCGTGTCGTTCAAGGTGATGATCCGGCCGTTCAAGGGGCTTCAGTCGGTGATGGGGAAGATGGCCGAGTTGCTCATGCCGACCTGACAGCGATCGCGCAGCGCGTCGGCGGTGATCGGGCGGGAGAAGTAGTGCCCCTGCGCGACATCGCAACCGTAGTCGCGCAATCTGTCGGCTGTCGCCTCGTCCTCGACACCCTCTGCGACACAAACGATTCCGAGTGTGTGCGCGAGGTCGATGACGGACTGGACGATCGCGGCGGCGCGCTGACTGCGCAGTACCGGTGCGATGAACTGCCGGTCGAGTTTCAGTTCGTCGATGCGAAGGTCGCGCAGATAGCTCATCGTCGCGTAGCCGCTGCCGTAGTCGTCGATGGCGACGCGCAGCCCGTTGGCGCGCAGTCTGTCGATCACGGTGCTGGCGCGGCGGATGTTGGCGACCAGTAGATGCTCGGTGATCTCGACCGAGAGGGCCGTCGGCGGCAGGCCCGCATCGCTGACCGCGGCGAGGATGCGGTCGGGCAGGGCGAGGTCGTCGAGCGAGGGCGCGAACAGGTTGATGGCGACCGGCATTTCGCACGTTCCCGGCTGGAACCACGTCGTGGCGTCGGCGACGGCCCGGTCGAGCACCAGATCGGTCACCGCGCCCATCAGTCCGTTCTGCCGCACCAGCGGCAGGAACTGGTTGGGTGTCAGCACGCCGAGTTCGGGGTGCGGCCATCGGATGAGCGCCTCGACGCCGACGATGCCCCCCGACGACAGGCTGATCTTCGGTTGGTAGACGAGGCTCAGCTCGGCGTCGTCGATAGCGCGCCGCAGCTGACCGAGCAACTGGATTCCTGACACCGTCGTGCGGCGTCGCTTACCTCCGTTGGACGCAGCCGTTCGCAACTCCGCGCGATCGACCAGCCGCATGTCGGCCGTGAAGGTCTGCACGCCTCCGATGCCCGCGCGCTTCGCGGTGTACATCGCGAGATCGGCGCGCTTGAAGAGCTCGTCGGCGGTGATCTCCTCGTCGTCGATCGGCGGTGCGGTGGCCAGTCCGACACTCGGATGGATGAAGAGGTCGTCGCCTTCGAGGTAGAACGGCTTGTCGAAGGCCTCGACGATGCGCTGTGCGAGCTCGGCGGCGGAGACCGGGCCGTCTTCGATGAGGACGGCGAACTCGTCGCCGCCCAGTCGCGCGACGGTGTCGCCCGCGGGCACGACGCTCGTCAGTCGGTCGGCGATGTGGCGCAGCAGCGCGTCACCGTACGAGTGGCCCAGGCTGTCGTTGACCATCTTGAAATCGTCGAGATCCAGTGACAGCACGGACACCTTGCGATCGTCGCGTTGGCGCAACAGCATCGCGTGGTCCAGGCGATCGCTGAACAGCAGGCGGTTGGCCACTCCGGTGAGGGGATCGGTCAGCGCCTGCTCGGCGACCACGTCGAGCAGGGCTCTGTTCTCGAGCAGGATCGTGAGCTGCCGGATCAGTGCGGCGCTGATGAGAAGCACGCCGGCGACCAGGAGCGGCCGGTCTCCGGGGGTGAACTCCCACAGCGCCGTCACGCTGACCGGTATCGCGAATACGAGGGGTGCGTAGGGCAGCCAGAACAGTTGCCGCCGCCGTGTGACGGCGGCGGTTACGCCGGCCAACCGCGGTGTGTGGAGTTCTCGAAGCGCCCCTGCGGCGACCAGGAGCATGCCCGCCGCCCAGCCGATGGCCAGCAGCGGGTTCGTGCGCTCCCCGATGGACTGGACGTAGACGAGTGCGCAGTCGGTGATCGCCACGATGATCAGACCGAACGTCACCGTCACCATCGAGCCCCGGTACGGCGCGCGCACGGCGGCGGTGACGACCAGTGCCATCGTCACCATGACGAGATCGGCGATCGGATACGCCAGGGCGAGCGCCAGTTGCGCTTCGTTGCCCGCGTTCTGCTCGAACAGGCGGTGAAGGATCAGCGGCCAGAGCACGAGGAACAGTGCCGACGCGACGATCAACCCGTCGAGCAGCGGGCGAAGCGCGAGAGGCCGTCGTTCGCGGGGGGCGTTCACGCTCCAGGCGACGCCGGTGGCGATCGGAAACATCAGGTAGGCGACGTCGATGAACGAGAAGCCCGCGGGCTCGGTGCGGAGCACCAACCGGTAGACCAGCCAGGCCGCGTCGCCGATGAGCCAGCCGAACAGGCCGAATGCGAAGAGCGACCACGCCAGGCGCAGCCGTCCCTGTGCCTTCTTCGCCACTGTCAGGGCGCAGGTGAAGGCCAAGCCAGCGAAGGCCAGCGAGCCGACATCGCTCACGGTGTCGGTGACGACCGGGCCGCCCCAGCTGAACACGATCCAAAGTGCAAACACCACGAGCGCCGCGGAAGCAGCGCTCAGTGTGGCTCCCGACCTGCGTGTCAGCACTGAACTCTCCCTGATCGGAGCTATCGTTCGACAGTGACTGCCGGATTGTCAAGCTAGCCCGTCCTTGCTTGAGGTACGGCGCTGGCCATCAGTTCAGCAACGTCGTCTTCGTTCTACGGCTAACCACGGTCGGTTAGCGTTGAGGTGTGCGCGCATTGTTGATTGCCGACACCCATCTGCCGAAGCGGGCGCGTGACCTGCCCGCGGTGGTGTGGGAACAGGTGGCGCTCGCCGATGTCGTCTTCCACGCCGGGGACTGGGTGGAACCCGATCTGTTGGACGAGCTTCAGGCGAGATCCGCGATGCTGGTGGCCTGCTGGGGCAACAACGACGGCGACGAACTGCGCCGTCGACTCCCGGAACGCGCTGACGTGACGCTCGCAGGCGTTCGGTTCACCGTCGTCCACGAGACCGGCGGGTCGAAGGGGCGGGAGGCGCGGATGGCGGCGCTGTACCCCGATAGGGACGTCCTGGTGTTCGGGCACAGCCACATTCCGTGGGACACCACGGCGGACACCGGCCTGCGGCTGCTCAATCCCGGCTCACCGACCGATAGAAGGCGCCAGCCGTTCTGCACGTACATGACGGCGACGGTCGCCGACGGTGCGCTGTCCGATGTGGAACTTCACCGTGTCTGACCGTCCGGCCACCGTCGACGACGTGCACCGGCTCGCGGCGGCGATGCCGCACGTGACTCGCGTCGAAGGGTCGAAGGGGAGGCCGATCTACCAGGTGGGCGGCAAAGCGTTCGTGTTCTTCCGGAACCCGCGGCCGGACGCGCCGCATCCGGATGTCATCGTCATCTGGGTGGGGTCCGAGGCGGACAAGCTCGCCCTGGTGCAGGACCGTGATTCGCCCTTCTTCACGACCGGCCACTTCAACGGACACCGCTCGGTGCTCGTCCGGGAGTGCGATCTGCACCGAGTGGGCCTAGCCGAGCTCACCGAACTGGTCCAGGACGCCTGGCTGTCGCAGGCTTCCAAGCGTCGAGGGGAGAAGTGGCTCGCGGATCAGTCCTGATCGGCGGCGACGATCATCGCGATGTGCTTCGTGGCCCAATCACCGAGCGGCCCAAGCGCATCCAGCAGCTCCCGGCCGGCGTCGGTCATCGAGTACTCGACCTTCGGCGGCACCTGGTGGTAGCTCTCACGATGTACGACGCCGTGCCGTTGCAGTTCCTTGAGGTGCTGCGTGAGCATCTTCTGCGAGATGCCGGGCAGGCTGCGGTGCAGCGCGTTGAACCGCTTGGGACCCTCCTGCAACTCCCAGAGGATCAGCGGCTTCCACTTGCCGTCCACGACGGCCATCGCCGCGTCAAGCCCGCAGGTGTACCTACCCAGTTGCACTGCTCACCGCCGTTACTTTCCTTTTGGTAAGTACCGCACTTTTTAGTGGGTACTTGTCGTCGGCCCCGTGTCACCTCGACGATATCTCCATGTCCTCCTCAGTGTCGTTTCTCGGAACGGGCGCAATGGGTTCCGCTCTCGCGGGCGCTTCGGCGACGGGCGGGCGGACCGTCACGGTGTGGAACCGCGACCGCACCAAAGCCGATGACCTGGCCGGTGTCACGGTCGCGGACTCGCCCGCAGACGCGATCCGCGCGTCCGACGTCGTCGTGGTGTGTCTACTCGATCACGCGTCCGTGCACGCCGTACTCGATCCGGTAGCCCACGCGATCCGCGGACGCCACGTCGTCAACGTGACCACCACGACGCCCGCCGAGGCGCGGGCCCTGGCGGACTGGACGAGGAACCTGGGAGCGGATTATTTGGACGGCGGGGTGATGGCCGTCCCGGAGTTGATAGGAACCCCCGCCGGTGAGGTGCTGTACAGCGGCTCAGCCGAGGTCTTCGATGCACATCGCGGACTGCTCGAATCATGGTGCCGTGCTGAGTATCTCGGCTTCGACGCGGGCGCCGCAGCACTGTACGACCTGGCCCTGCTGGCCGGCATGTACTCGATGTTCGCCGGGTTCTTCCACGGCGCCGCCATGGTCGGGACAGCGGGCGTATCCGCGACGGAGTTCGCAGGGCGTGCGACGCCGTGGCTTCAGGCGATGGCCGACAGTCTCACGGACTTCGCTGCCGTCGTCGACGCCGGGGACTACGGCGCGGCAGGGCAGCAGAGCCTGTACTTCTCCGATCCCCGCTACATCGTGACCGCCAGCCGCGACGCCGGCGTCCGCACCGATTTGATCGACGCCGTACGCGCACTCGTGCTCCGGCAGATCGACGCGGGCCACGGCGCTGACGGATTCGCCCGAGTCATCGAGAGTTTCAGGGGCGCGGCATGACCACCGTGAGCGTTCTGGGCTTGGGCCCCATGGGACGTGCACTCGCTGGCGCGCTCCTCGACGCCGGACTGTCGGTCACCGTGTGGAACCGCACGCCGTCCCGAGCCGACGAACTGCTTGGCAGGGGCGCACATTGGGCGGGAACGCCCGCCGAGGCCGTCGCGGCGAGTGACGTCACGCTGATCAACGTGGTGGACCACGACGTGGTGGATGCCGTGCTCGACACGGCGGGTCCGGCGGTGGACGGCCGCGGAATCGTCGGGCTCACCTCGGATACACCCGAACGTGCCCGGCACACGGCGACGCTGGTGGCCGCGGCGGGAGGGCGCTATCTCGACGGCGCCATCATGACCCCGGCACCGACCATCGGCACCGACGCCGCCAGTGTCCTGTTCGCGGGCCCGCGATCGCTGTTCGACAGCCACGCATCGATGTTCGCGGAACTCGGCAGGGCTACGTGGCTGGGCGAAGATCACGGTTGCGCAGCGGGTTTCGACGTCGCGCTGCTCGATCTGTTCTGGACGTCGACGGGTGGCTTCCTACACGCGCTGAAGGTGGCGCAGGCGAACGGCGTAGGCCCGAGTGATCTGTTGCCGCACGCGCTCGGGATCGTCGAGATTCTGCCCGCCGTCTTCACCGAGCTGACCGAGCGAGCGCGCGACGGGAATCACGCCGACAGTACGGCGCCGGTGTCCTCGGTGGCAGCCTCGCTGCGGCACCTTATTGCGGCATCGCGGGATGCCGGCGTTGGTAGCGATGCGCTGCAGGCGCTGAAACGGTCGGTCGACGCGGTCGTCGAACAAGGACACGGTGCGGATGAAGTCACGCGGGTGCTCGACCACCTCTGACTAGAAGGGGTCGTCGTCTTCTGGTGTGAGGAGGCGTTCGGGGTGGTGGAGGTTGTTGACGTGGGGTCGGCCGGTGACGGGGTCGATCCATGCGTAGCGGCCGTCGGGTCGGCGGCGGGTTTTCCAGCCGGTGTCCTCGATCATCTGGTTGCCGGGTCCGCAGGCGAGGGTGAGGTCGTCGATGTTGGTCTGGCCGTGGTGTTTCCAGTCGGCGACGCCGTGGTGGGCCTGGGTGCGGTAGAAGTCCACGGTGCAGCCGGGGCAGGTGCATCCGCGTTCCCGGCCGAACAGCATGAGCTTCTGAGCTCCGGTGGCGCAGCGTTGCGCGCGGCCGAGGTGCAGGGCCATCGAGGTGTGGCCGTCGAACACGGCGAGGTAGTGGTAGGCGTCGGCGGCCATGGTGATGAGGTCGCGCATCGGCAGGCGGGTGCCGCCGCCGGTGACGGCGTGACCGGCGCCGGCTTGGAGTTCCTGCAGGGTGGTGGTGACGACCACGGTGGTGGGCAGCCCGTTGAGCGTGCCGAGGGTGTTCGAGCGCAGGAGTAGGTCCAGGGCGGTGGCGAACGCGTCGTGGGTGTATTGGGCTCTGGTGCGCCACAGGTGGTCCAGGACCGGGGTGGGTGGCGGGGGTGGTGGGTCGTCGGGGTGCGGGGCGAACGGATCGTCCTCGGCGGCAGCGGGTTCGGAGTCAGGGTTGGGGTCAGGTTCCGGCTCCGACTCCGCCTCGGGTTCGGGTCGGGGGTGGCGGCCGCGTTCGGCGAATTTGGCCTGGATGGGTTCGATGAGGGCGCGCAGTGTCGGCGAGATCCATCCGGACAGGTAGCTCAGGCCGTCGGGTTGCTGATTGCCCAGGTGCAGGCCCACCTTGCGCGCGGCGGCGTCGGCGGGTTCGTCGCCGTCGGGGTGCAGCAGCGCCAGCAGGTGGATCGCGGCGACGGTCAGCGATCGCGGGTCCAGGGTGGCGGCGGCCTGAACCAGGGACGCTTCGGCGTGGGCGGAGGTGGTCGGGTCCACCGATGCCGGCAGGGCGGCGAGGAACTTGGCGATGACCTCGACGTGTTCGTCGCCGATGGTCCCGTCGGCCAGTGCGGTGGCGGTGTGTTCCCACTGCGGGGGCAGCTGCTCACCGTGCAGGGTCCGGCGGGGGGCGAGTTGTCGGGCGCGGGTGAGCAGTCTGCGGGCGCGGCCGGTGCTCATCCGGGTGCGCAGGGTCAGCAGTTTGGTCCAGGAGGTGGCGCCCAGTTCGACGGGGGACGCTTCGCGTTGCAGGCGGGCCAGGATCGCGTAGCCGGCGGTCGGGATGCGGCGGGTCTGGTCCTCGATCCCGGTGAAGTGGGTCAGCAGCTCGTGGTGTGAGGGGGTGTCGACGTCGGCGGCCAGCAGTGCGTCCACCCCGGCGGTGAAGGCGGCGAGTGCCTCGTCGATCGACATGCTTCGAACATACCTTCGATCGCTGACGATTTCGATCGCACGGAGCCGCCCTGTGGATGAACCTCGAACTGTGGATAAGTCGGTCGCGCAACACGTTTCACGTCGGTGTCCTGTGCTATGCAGAGGGCCGGACCGCCGGGCAGGTTGACTGACTACTGCGTGAATATGCGATGGTTCTCACCCGACGAACAGATCCGAGTGGCAACCTCGTCGGCATGGATCAGAAACCCGCCTCAGCCGTCATCGAGTCCGCCCACGCCGCGGCGCTGGCCGCGCTGCCGCTCGACGACACCACCGACTTCGAAGACGCCGACCGGGGCTTCATCGCGGCGTTGGACCCGTGCGTGGTCACAGCGGCTGACGGACGTGTCGTCTGGGACAACGACGTCTATGGATTCCTCACCGGCGACGCGCCGACGAGTGTGCACCCCAGCCTGTGGCGACAGTCGCAACTGTGCGCCAAGCAGGGTCTCTACGAAGTGGTCGAGGGTATCTACCAGGTGCGCGGGCTCGACCTGTCGAACATCACCTTCATCGAGGGTGACACCGGAATCATCGTCATCGACCCGCTCATCTCGACGGAGACGGCGGCGGCCGCACTCGCGCTGTACCGCGCGCATCGCGGCGACCGTCCGGTCGTCGCCGTCATCTACACGCACAGCCACGTCGACCACTTCGGCGGCGTTCTCGGCGTCACGTCCCAGGCCGAGGTCGACGCGGGCACCGTCGCGATCATCGCGCCGGAGCACTTCACCGATCACGCGGTGCAGGAGAACGTGTACGCGGGCACGGCGATGGCACGGCGGGCCGCCTACATGTACGGCGCGGTACTCGAGCGCGGCCCGCAGGGACAGGTCGGCTGTGGGCTCGGGCAGGTCGGCTCGACGGGCGAGGTCGCGCTGATCGTGCCGACCGTCGACGTCAAGACCACCGGCGAGACGCACACCGTCGACGGTGTCGAGATCGAATTCCAGATGGCCCCCGGCACGGAGGCTCCCGCCGAGATGCACTTCTACTTCCCGAAGTTCCGGGCGCTGTGCATGGCAGAGAACGCGACGCACAACCTGCACAACCTGCTGACGCTGCGCGGCGCGCTGGTGCGCGATCCGCACGGGTGGTCGGGCTACCTGACCGAGGCCATCGACGCGTTCTGCGATCGTGCGGACGTCGTGTTCGCCTCACACCACTGGCCGACGTGGGGTAGGGAGAACATCGTCGAATTCCTCTCTCTGCAACGTGATCTGTACGCCTACCTGCACGACCAGACGCTGCGCCAGCTGAACCAGGGTTTCACCGGCATTGAGATCGCCGAGACCTTTCAGATGCCGCCGGCCCTTGAGAAGGCGTGGCACACCCACGGCTACTACGGATCGGTCAGCCACAACGTCAAGGCGGTGTACCAGCGTTACATGGGGTGGTTCGACGGCAACCCCGGCCGGCTGTGGGCGCATCCGCCGGAGGCCATCGGGCCGCGCTATGTCGAGGCGATGGGTGGCCTGGACCGGGTCGTCGAAATCGCACAGCATGCCGCCGATGACGGCGATCTCCGTTGGGCGGCAACGCTCCTCGATCACGCCATCTTCACCGATCAGGAGCACGCGGACGCCAGGGCGCTGTACGCGGATGTGCTCGAGCAGTTGGCCTACGGCGCGGAGAACGCGGTCTGGCGGAACTTCTTCTTCTCGGGGGCAACGGAGTTGCGGGAGGGCAACTTCGGCACCCCGACGCAGACCGCATCCCCGACCATGATGGCTCAGTTGACGCCCGATCAGATGTTCGACGCACTGGCGATCAGCGTCGACGGGCCGCGGTCGTGGGACCTCGACATCGCGCTCGACATCACGTTCACCGACCTCGACGCCAACTACCGGCTGGCACTCCGCAACGGCGTGCTGGTGCATCGCAAGGTGGCAGCGGATCCGGCCACTGCCACCGCCACCTTGACGGTGGCCACCAAAGTGCGCTTGCTACAACTCGTCTCGGGCGACCTCACATCGCCCGGCGTGGAGATCGGCGGCGACGCTGCGGCCCTGCAGCAGCTCGTCAACGCCCTCGACAAGCCGGACCCCGGCTTCAACATCATCACGCCGTAGGGAACAGGTACCGGTCGACCACGTCGTCGGCCTCGCGGCGGAGCACGGGCAGCGCATCGAGCGGCCACCACTGGATCTCGGCGATCTCGAATCGGCCGGTCGCGACCGCATCGGGACCGTCATCGGCGATCCGATCCAGGCGGTAGACGTGGTCGATGTGGCGCGCTGCGCGCTGGGTGTGCGTGCCGAGCAGCGTCAGTTCCTCGGCGGCCACGTCGATCCCGGTCTCCTCGCGCAGTTCTCGGACGGCGCAGTCAACGGGATCCTCGCTGCGGTTCATCACGCCGCCGGGGAATCCCCATGCGCGCTCGCCATAGCCGTTGCGCACCAGGAGAACCCGATTGTCGACGACCCAGACGACCAGCGATCCGGCGGTGAATCTGGTCGACGTCCAATACACGATGAGGCGGACCACGCGCGGCGAAAGCAGACGGCCGAGGAGTACCTGCAACATACTCAGGGCATTCCGCCGTCGGCTCGGATGATCGATCCGCTGGTGTAGCTCGACGCATCGGACATCAGGAACAGCGCCGCACCGACGATCTCGCGTGGTTCACCCAGCCGCTTGAGCGCGAAGTGCTGTACGCCCGCGGTCGTCGCCTCGATGTCCCACGCCTTGCTGACGTCGGTAAGGAACGGACCGGGCATCAGCGTGTTGACGCGCACGGTCGGGCCGTACGCCAGCGCGAAGCCCTCGGTCAGCGCGTTCAACCCGGCCTTGGACGCCGCGTAGGGCAGCATGTGCGCGTCGGGTCGGCGCGATCCGCTGGTGCTCACGTTGATGATGGATCCGCCGCCATCGGCGACCATCCGATCGCCCACCAGCGCGGTCAGCCGGAACGGCCCCTTGAAGTTCAGGTTCATCACCGAGTCGAACAGCTTCTCGGACACCGATCCCAGCGACTCGTACAGCGGCGACATGCCCGCGTTGTTCACCAGCACGTCGACGCGCCCGAACCGCTCGTAGGCGGCGTCGACCAAGCCGTCGAGTTGGTCCCAGCGACCGACGTGCACGCCGTACGGCAGCGCGGCGCGGCCCGTCGCGGCGGTGATCTCGTCGGCGGTGGCGACGCAGGAGTCGTAGTTGCGGCTGGCGATGATCACGTCGGCGCCGCAGCGGGCGGCGGCGAAGGCCATCTCGCGGCCCAACCCCCGGCTGCCGCCGGTGATCAGCACGACCTTGTCGGTGAGGTCGAAGAGTTCGTCGGCGAAACCCATTCCTCAGTCCTTTCCGGCGTCGCGCACCACGCGGTGCACGAAGCCCAGCTTCGAGGTAACGGCCGGTGGAATGTCGAACGGGTACAACGGATTCTTACCCATCGCCGTGTTGACGCGATTGAACAGCAGCGACAGCCAGTGCCAGTCGAATAGCAGCCGTTCGACGGGCCCGTCGGCGTAGGACTCGAGCGGCGCGATGTCGTGCGGCGCGGCGAACCGGACCCGGTCGGCGTGCAGGACGAGACCCGCCTCGCGGCTGGTCTCGATGGTGTCGGTGATGTGCAGGTAGTGGGCGAAGCACTCCGCGAAGTCCTCCCACGGGTGCATCGTCGCGTACTCGGAGATGTACGACTCCGCCCAGTCGGCGGGCGCGCCCGTGGCGTAGTGCCGGGCGATCTCGCCGGAGTACGAGATCCGCTCGTCTCCGAAGAGGGTTCGGCAGTCATCGAGGTATCGCGCTGCGCCGGAACCGGTTTCGACGAGGATGTGCTGGTAGTAGTGCCCGACCTCGTGGCGGAAGTGGCCGAGCATGGTGCGGTACGGCTCGCCGAGACGCACTCGCAGCGTCTCGCGGTAGACGTCGAGCGACTCGACGACGTCGATCGTGATGACACCGCCGGCGTGCCCGATGATCACCTTCTCGCCGGTGGTGTAGCTGGACAGCAGATCGAACGCCAGACCGCCGTCGCTGCGCCAGTAGGGCTCGATCGGCAGTCCGAGTTCGGCGAGTTGGTAGACCAACCGCCGTAGCGCCCGGGCCGTCGGCACCAGCTTCTCGCGGGCCAGCGTGTCGTCGGCGGCGGGTTCCCGTCGGATCAACGAGTCGGCCAGGCAGCGGCCCCGGACGAACTCCGACTGCTCGGCTTCCGTCAACCAGTTGCACCCGAGGGTGGTGTTCTGCGTGCACCGGATCCACTGCACACCGTCGATCGTCGACCCGCTCTCGTCGACCGCGACCATCGATCTGGTCGGCAGGTGCAGGCCCACCGCGGTGCGGCAGGTGTCGCAGCGGTGTGCTTCGAACGCGACGAAGGAGCGGCACACCGGACAGGCGAACGCACGCACGCCATATGGTGGCACACATGCAACTGCTGGTGATCAGACATGCGCTGCCGTTGCGCAGCGAGCCGGGTGAGGGTGCGGACCCCAACCTCTCGGAGGACGGCATCGAGCAGGCCAAGCGGCTGCCGGACGCGTTGGCCCGGTTTCCCATCACCCGGATCGTCAGCAGCCCGCAGCGCCGCGCGATCCAGACCGCGCAGCCCGTCGCCGACGCGCTCGGTCTCACGATCGACATCGACGAGCGGGTCGCCGAGTACGACTACGGGCTCTCGCACTACGTGCCCATCGAGGAGGCCTCCGAGGAGGACGTCCAGCGTCTCATCGCCGGGCATCTGCCGGGCAACGTCGACCAGGACGCGTTCATCGCGCGGGTCAACGAGGGCGTCGCGGACATCGTGGCCGGCGCCGGTCACGAGGACACCGTCGCGCTGGTGTGCCACGGCGGCGTCATCAACGCGCTGGTGCACACGATCATGCAGACCGAACGGCTGCTCTGCGTCCAGGTCGACTACGCCGGCGTCACGCGGCTGCTGTCGTCGCGGACCGGAAAACTCGGTGTGGCGTCGGTGAACGGCACCGAACACGTATGGGACCTGCTGCCCAGAAACCAGCGGTGGTAGACAAGTCCCGTGACGGAGCAACTCGAGGGCCTCGACCTCGCCAGGCTGGACCAGCACCTGCGCTCGATCGGCGTCCCGCGCTCCGGTGACTTGAGGGGCGAACTGATCGCCGGTGGCCGTTCCAATCTGACCTTCCTGGTCGAAGACGACGCGTCGAAGTGGGTGCTGCGCCGCCCACCGCTGCACGGCCTGACACCGTCGGCACACGACATGACCCGCGAGTACAAGGTCGTGGCCGCGCTGGCCGACACCCCGGTGCCGGTCGCCCGCGCCGTCGCACTCGGCGAGGACGATACGGCGATCGGGACGACGTTCCAGATGGTCGAGTACGTGCCCGGCCGGGTGATCCGCCACACCGATCAACTCGAGGCGCTCGGCGACCAGAACACCATCGATGCGTGCGTCGACGCGCTCATCAAGGTGCTCGCCGATCTGCACGCCGTCGACCCGGAGTCGGTGGGACTCGGCGACTTCGGCAAGGCGAGCGGCTATCTCGAGCGGCAGGTGCGGCGCTGGGGCTCGCAGTGGGATCTGGTGAAGACCGAGGACGACGAGCGAGACGCCGATGTCCGCCTGCTGCACGCCAAGTTGGGCGAGCGGATCCCACCGCAGAGTCGCAGCGCGATCGTGCACGGTGACTACCGCATCGACAACACGATGCTGGACGCCGAGGACGCCACCAAGGTGCGCGCGGTGCTCGACTGGGAGATGTCGACGCTCGGCGACCCGCTGTCCGACGCCGCGCTCATGTGCGTCTACCGGCATCCGACGTTCGACAAGGTGCACGCCGACGCCGCGTGGGCGTCGCCTCTGATCCCGTCGGCGGACGATCTGGCGCACCGCTATTCGCTCGCAGCCGATCAGCCGTTGGCGCACTGGGACTTCTACATGGCGCTGGCGTACTTCAAGCTCGGCATCATCGCCGCGGGCATCCAGTTCCGGGACCGGATGGGGGGCGGCACCGAGTACGGGGACATGGTCGGCGCGGCCGTCGGCCCCTGTATCTCAATGGGTCTGGCCGAACTCTCCTGATGGGGTTCTCCCCGTCGCTTCGCTCGCGCCGGTCCGGATTCGCCCACCGCGTGGTTGGGTAGATACGTGCACATGATGAGGCGCGAGGTCGGGACGTATCTCGACGTGTACATCGGTGCCCCCACCACCCTGGAGTTCCAGATCGCGGTCGCCCCGCAGCCGGGCGCCCAGGTCACCGAGCTGTTGTCATTCACGTTGAACGGCAATGAGATCGAGGCCACCGAGCTCGTCGGCGACCACGGGAACCGCATCCACAAGTTCGACGCGGAGGCGGGGCAGCTGGAGGTGAACTACACCGCCACCGTGCTCGGCCAGGCGGATCCGGCTCCCGTCGAGGAACTCGACCTCTCTACGTATCTGCGGCCCAGCCGGTATGCGGAGGCGGATAAGCTCTTCGGCTTCGCCGCCACTGAGTTCGGCGATCTCACCGATCACTCCGTGCTGTTGGAGAAGGTGTCGATGTGGGTGGGTTCGCGGCTGGGCTACGTCCCGGGGTCGTCGGATCCCATCGACGGGGCGGTCGACACGCTGCTGGCGGGTCGCGGTGTCTGCCGCGACTACGCGCACCTCGTGGTGGCGCTGTTGCGCGCGGTGTTCGTGCCCGCGCGGTTGGTCGCCGTCTACGCGCCGGGCCTCACCCCGATGGACTTCCACGCGGTCGCGGAGGCGTACATCGACGGGCACTGGAGGGTGGTCGACGCGACGCGGTTGGCTCCACGCCAGACGATGGTGCGCATCGGTACCGGACGCGACGCCGCGGACACGGCGTTCATGGACAACCACGGCGGTTTCGTGAACCTCAACTGGATGAGCGTCAAAGCGTGGCTCGAGGGTCCGCTTCCGTCGGAACTCGTCACCGATCTGGTGAGCCTCCGGTAGGGGTTCGGCTCACCGCGAGTCGATTAGAAGCCGGCCTTCAGGTTCTTCTTCGCGGCGCGGCGCAACTGCAGGATGCGCACGGTGCCGACCAGGAACGTGAGCAGCCCGCCCGCGATCGCCGCCAGAAGCAGGGCGACGCCGACCGGCAACTCCCACGCCCAGCCGAACATGTGGATGGTGGTGGTGTCGGTGTTCTGCATGACGAACACCAACAGCAGGATCAGCACGACGAAACCGCCTGCCAGAGCCGACCACAGGGCACCGGCGCGGGTGAACTTGCCCGCCTCGTCGGCAGGCATCGTCGGCTTGGTGTCCGGTACCGGGTCGTCGATCGGCGCCTCGGCCGGGAGCGAGTCCGACGGCAGCGGTTCGAAGCCGGGGTCCTTGGGTACTAACGGGTCGCTGCTCATGGCATCATCTTGCCCTCTCGCGCCGCGAGGGAAACGACAAACACGAGCAGGAGGGTCGACCTGCGGTTAGGGTCGCGGAAAGCTGTGACCCGGAGAAAGCCGGGAAAGGACGTTCGCATGAACCGCGCGCTGGCTCTCATAGCCGCATTGATCGCACTGCTGGCCACCGCGTGTGGCAGCGCCAACCCGTTGGGCGGCGGTGAAATCTCCGGCGACCTGAAAACCATCAAGGTGGGCTCCGCGGACTTCCCGGAGTCGCGCATCATCGCCGAGATCTACGCGTTGGCGTTGGAGGCCAACGGCTTCGAGGTCAGTCGCCAGTTCGGCATCGGCAGCCGCGAGGCGTACGTGCCCGCGGTCAAGGACCATTCGATCGACCTGATCCCGGAGTACACCGGCAACCTGCTGCAGTACTTCGACAAGGAGAACAAGGCCACCGACCCGGATGCCGTGCTGCTGGCGCTGTACAACGCGCTGCCCGGCGACCTGTCGATTCTGACCCCGTCGCCCGCCAATGATCAGGACGCCGTCGTCATCACCCGGAAGACGGCGGACGAGTGGAACGTCAAGAGCATCGCCGATCTGGCGAAGCGCTCGCCCGAGGTGAAGTTCGGCGGCCCGTCGGAGTTCCAGACCCGGGCCGAGGGGCTGCCGGGGTTGAAGGCCAAGTACGGCCTGGACATCGCCCCCGGAAACTTCCTCGCCATCAACGACGGTGGCGGGCCCGCGACGGTGCGGGCGCTGGTCGAGGGGTCGATCACCGCGGCGGACATCTTCACGACCTCGGCGTCGATCCCGCAGAACGATCTCGTCGTGCTCGAGGATCCCAAGAACAACTTCCTGTCGGCCAACGTCGTGCCGCTCGTCGCATCGCAGAAGATGTCCGATCAGTTGAAGACCGTGCTGAACGCGGTGTCGGCCAAGCTCACCACGGAGGCGCTCGTCGAAATGAACACCGAGACGTCCGGGAACGCCGGCATCGACCCGGACGAGGCGGCGGAGAAGTGGGTTCAGGCGAACGGATTCGACAAGCCGGTGGCCGGATGAGCGCTTGCGCGAAGACCAGGGAGCACGGATAGCGACATGATCTCCTTCGAGAACGTCACCAAGAAGTACCCCGACGGCACGGTCGCCGTCGACGACCTCACCATCGACGTGCCGGAGGGCACGCTCGCGGTGTTCGTCGGGCCTTCGGGCTGCGGCAAGACGACGTCGATGCGGATGATCAACCGAATGATCGACCCCACGTCGGGCACGCTCACCGTCAACGGCGACGACGTCACCAGAGTGGATCCGGTCAAGCTGCGCCTGGGCATCGGCTACGTCATCCAGAGTGCGGGTCTGATGCCGCATCTGCGGGTGGTCGACAACGTGGCGACGGTGCCCGTCCTCAAAGGCGAATCGCGGCGGGCGGCGCGCAAGGCGGCGCTCGGCGTGCTCGAACGTGTGGGCCTGGATCCGAAGCTCGCCGACCGGTACCCGGCGCAACTCTCGGGCGGCCAGCAGCAGCGCGTCGGGGTGGCGCGAGCGCTCGCCGCCGATCCGCCGATCCTGCTGATGGACGAGCCGTTCAGCGCCGTCGACCCGGTGGTTCGCGAGGACCTGCAGGCCGAGATCCTGCGACTGCAGAGCGAACTGCGCAAGACCATCGTGTTCGTCACCCACGACATCGACGAGGCGATCAAGCTCGGCGACAAGGTCGCGGTGTTCGGACGCGGGGGCAAGCTGCTGCAGTACGCCGAGCCGTCGTTCGTATTGTCCAACCCCGCAGACGAACTCGTCTCCGGCTTCGTCGGCGCCGACCGCGGTTACCGGGGGCTGCAGTTCTTCAAGGCGACGGGTCTGACGCTGCACGACATCCGCAGCGTCGCCGAAGCCGATATCGACCGACTCGAACTCGGGCCGCAGGAGTGGGCGCTCGTCATCAAGGCGGACGGCAAGCCGTTCGCGTGGATCAACGCGGACGGCGTCGCAGTGCATCGCAAAGGCAGCGCGCTGTACGACAGCACCATTGGCGGGGGGTCGTTCTTCCCTCCCGACGGCTCGCTGCGGCTGGCGCTGGACGCAGCGCTGTCCTCACCGTCGGGGCTGGGCGTCGCGGTCGACGAGAACGGCCGGCTCATCGGCGGTGTCGACGCCGACGACGTGCTGGACGCGTTGAAGAAGCAGCGTCGCGTGCCCGAGGTGGGATAGCCCCGTGAACTACCTGCTGACGCACCTCGACGACGCGTGGGAGCTGACGGTCATCCACCTGTGGCTCTCGCTGCTGCCGCTGGCGTTGGGGTTGGCGATCGCCGTGCCGTTGGGTGCGCTGGTACACCGGACGACCGTCCTCCGCAGGATCACCACCATCAGCGCGAGCATCGTCTTCACGATCCCGTCGCTGGCGCTGTTCGTGGCGCTGCCGCTGATCATCCCGACCACCATCCTGTCGCCGACCAACGTGATCGTCGCCCTGACGCTCTACACGGTCGCGCTGCTGGTGCGAGCGGTGCCGGAGGCGCTCGACGCCGTCCCGGCCAACGTCCTGGACGCGGCGACCGCGGTGGGGTACAAGCCGCTCACGCGAATGCTGAAAGTCGAACTGCCGCTGGCGATTCCGGTGATGGTGGCCAGCCTGCGCGTGGTTGCCGTCACCAACATCTCGATGGTGTCGGTCGGATCGGTCATCGGCATCGGCGGCTTGGGCACCTGGTTCACCGAGGGATACCAGTCGGATAAGAGCGACCAGATCATCGCGGGCATCATCGCCATCTTCGTGCTGGCACTGGTGATCGACACGCTCATCATGTTCGCGGGCAAGGCCGCGACGCCGTGGACGCGAGTGGGCCACGTGAGCAAGCGGGCCGCGAAGGCAGGTGCGGCGTGAACTTCCTGCAGGAGGCACTGGCCTACATCTTCACGGCGTCGAACTGGGGCGGCAGCGACGGCCTCGGCATGCGGATTGTCGACCACCTGCAGTACACCGCGGTGGCCGTGGTGTTCTCCGCGCTCATCGCGATCCCGATCGGGATGGTCATCGGACACACCGGCAAGGGCACGTTCCTCGTCGTCACCGGGGTCAACGCGCTGCGCGCCCTGCCGACGCTCGGCGTCCTGCTGCTCGGCGTGCTGCTGTGGGGGCTGGGCCTCATCCCGCCGACCGTCGCGCTGATGCTGTTGGGCATTCCGCCTCTGCTAGCGGGCACCTACGCGGGCATCGCCAACGTCGACCGCGACGTCGTCGACGCCGCGAGGTCGATGGGCATGACCGAACGGCAGGTGCTGCTGCGCGTCGAGGTGCCGAATGCGCTGCCGCTGATCCTCGGCGGACTGCGCACGGCGACGCTGCAAATCGTGGCCACCGCGACCGTCGCCGCCTACGCCAGCCTCGGCGGCCTGGGCCGCTACCTGATCGAGGGCATCAAGGTGCGCGAGTTCTACCTCGCCCTGGTCGGCGCGGTGATGGTGACCGTCCTCGCGCTGATCCTCGACGCCGTCCTGGCGACGGTGGTCTGGTGGTCCGAACCCGGCACCGACAGATTCCGCCGGATGCCGCAGCCGCTACTGGGTGACGAGGTCGCCCTCCAGACGTTCGGCGCATCTCGATCCAGCGGCTCTTCTCAAGGCGGCTACGAAGGACGGGGTCCGTCGCCTACGGTAGACGGGTGAGTGCAGCCCAATCCGCTCCCGAGGCATCCGCTTTCCCCGCGATCTTGACGTGGCGCGCGCACGACGTCCCGCGGATGGAGTCGGTGCGGGTGCAGTTGTCCGGAAACCGCATCAAGGCCTACGGCCGGGTCGTCGCCGCGGCGACCGCCTCCCATCCGGCGTTCAGCGCCTCGTACGACCTGAACACCGATGATCGCGGCGCCACGAAACGCCTGTCGATGACCGTCACCCTGGCCGAACGCGAGCGGCAGCTGTCGATCGCGCGCGACGAGGAGAACATGTGGCTGGTGCAGGATCACCAGAGCTCCAAGCGCGCGGCCTTCGAGGGTGCGCTGGACGTGGACGTGATCTTCAGCCCCTTCTTCAACGCGCTGCCGATCCGCCGCACCGGCATCTATCAGCGCAGCGACACCATCGCGGTGCCGGTGGTCTACGTGCGGGTGCCCGATCTCTCGGTGGAACTCGAGACCATCACCTACACCAACGACGGTTCCGTGTTCGGGCTGAACTCGCCGGTCGCCGACACCCCGATCACGGTCGACGACAACGGGTTCATCCTCGACTACCCCGGACTGGCAGAGCGGATCTGATCACGCCGCCGGCCCGCCCCTGAGCGGCGAGCTCGGCGCGCCAGTTGTCCTCGCCGACGGCGACCGTGACGATGTCGGGCCTGACCAGGCTGTCGTAGCTGACCCTCGCGGCGTGGCCGCTCTCGACCAGATCGGCGACCGATGCGTGGGCCGACAGTCCGTTGCGGGCCTGCTCCAGCCGGTAGATCGCCCGGTTGAGCATCACCTGCAATTGCTCCGAGTTCGCCTCGCACATCGCTCGGACGAGGTCGGGTGAGGTTGCGGCGACGCGGGTCCCGTCGCGGAACGAGCCTGCCGCCAGCGCGAAGGCGAGCGGCACGTCGAACGCCGTCGCGGCGAGGGCCTCGGCGAGCAGATGGGGGAGATGCGAGATGGCGGCGACCGCGGCGTCGTGTTCGTGCGCGCGGGCGGGCACCACGACCGCGCGGCAGTCCAGCGCCAGGTGCATGACGTCGGTCCAGACGTCGGCGTCGACGTGGTCGTCGACGCTGACCACCCAGGGCGCGCCGACGAAGAGATCGGGGCTGCCCGCACTCCACCCGGAGTGGGCGGTGCCCGCCATCGGGTGGCCGCCGACGTATCGATCGAGCAGGCCGTAGTCGGTGACGAGCCGCAGCAGCGCGCCCTTCACGCTGACGACGTCGGTCAGGGCGCAACCGGGCGCCGTCGTCCGGATGTGGTCGAGCATGATCGGCAGCGCGGGCACCGGGACCGCGAGCACGATGAGCGCATCGCTCGCCGCGGCGCGGGTGAGCACTTCGGTGATGCTGTCGGTCGCGTTGAACCCGTCGAACCGCGCGGCCTGCACCCCGTCGATGGACCGGTTGTAGCCGAACACCTCTCGGCCGGTGGCTGTGAGCGCCCGCATCACCGAGCCGCCGATCAGGCCCAAGCCCAACACACACACCGGTGGTTTCACGTTTCAAGGTTGGCACATCGCGCCGTCGCGCCGGCGTCGGGCTTGGTCTTGATCGCTGGTCATGGCTCTGGAAGAGGGATAGCGTTAGCGCCATGGGAGCACAGCGATCGCAGGCGCAGGGCAAGGCCGGCGACCTCCCCGAGGGCTTCGGTGTCGCGGTCGTGCGGGAGGACGGCAAGTGGCGTTGCTCGCCCATGGGCCGAGGCGCTCTGAGCAGCCTCACCTCCGCTGAAACGGAGTTGCGGGAATTGCGCAGCGCGGGCGCGGTTTTCGGGCTGCTCGACGTGGACGACGAGTTCTTCGTGATCGTGCGACCCGCCCCCTCGGGAACCCGGTTGTTCCTCTCGGACGCCACCGCGGCGCTGGATTACGACATCGCCCAGCAGGTGTTGGAGAAACTCGATGCCAGCATGGACCTGGACGACCTCGAGGACGAGGATCCGTTCGAGGAGGGCGATCTGGGTGTGCTCTCGGACATCGGCCTCTCCGAGGGTGTGCTGAGCATCATCCTCGATGACGACGAGTACGCCGACGAGCAGCTGAGCCGCATCGCGCAGGAGATGGGCTTCGGCGACGAACTGTCGGCGGTGCTCGACAAGATCAGTAAGTGAGTTCGGGCGACCAGGCTCTGATCCGGCGGGCTCTCGAGGTAGCGGCAGCAGCCGACCCCCGTGACGTTCCCATCGGTGCGGTGGTGTTCGCCGCCGACGGCACCGAGTTGGCGTGCGCCGCCAACGCCCGTGAGGAGACCGGCGACCCCACCGCACACGCCGAGGTGCTGGCGCTGCGGGCGGCCGCCCGCGTGGTGGGCGACGGTTGGCGGCTCGAGGGCGCGACGCTGGCGGTGACCGTCGAGCCGTGCACGATGTGTGCCGGCGCGCTGGTGCTGGCGCGCGTGCAGCGGTTGGTGTTCGGGGCGTGGGAGCCGAAAACCGGTGCGGTCGGATCGCTGTGGGACGTCGTGCGCGACCGGCGGCTCACGCATCGCCCGCAGGTGCGCGGCGGAGTGCTGGCCGACGAGTGCTCGGCCCTGCTGACGGAGTTCTTCGCGCGACAGCGCTAGCGGTCGGTGAGCGCGATGGCCGATTAGGGCGAGGCCGGGCACTGCCGGTAAGCTGCCCCGCGGTGGCGTGTCCGAGCGGCCTAAGGAGCACGCCTCGAAAGCGTGTGACGGGTAACCCCCGTCCGAGGGTTCAAATCCCTCCGCCACCGCCATAGCCCCGAGCCTGCTGACGCAGGTGAGGGGCTGTTTTATTGCCTGCTCTGCGCCTGTCAGCTCCTCCTGTGCCCACAGTCCGCGACCGCCTCCGGATGTGGAGGCCGTTCCCATCGATCGTAAATCGACAGCGACGCCATCCGGGGATAGAGGATCGCTGGACCGAGCCATCGAGCAACGAAGCGGCGCAACGCGAGTCCCTCACGCGGTTCCTCGCCAGGATCGGTCAGCATGGACTGCACCGTGCGCAAGGTCATCTCGGCAAGGTCACGGAGGGCGAGGGCATCGAAGCCGTGAAGTTCCCAATCGACCTCGAGTTGATGAAATGCGGTTAAGCAGACCGAGATTGCCGTGTCGGAGGATAGCGACGTGACGGCTTCGCCGTCATTTCGCGCAGTCAGCAGGCTTTCCAGCTGCGGATCGCCGACGAGGTTCTCGACTCCGAAAGCAATACATTCCACCACCACGGCGACCGGGTCTTCGAGGCCGCTGACGTGGTGGGCAACCTGGTCGATGAATCCGTTGACGGCCCGCATCCCGCTGGCCATGAGCAATGCGTCGGCATTGGGGAAGTAGCGGTACACCGTCTGGCGTGTGACCCCGAGCCTGCGGGCGACGTCGGCGAGACGTATCGCCGCTCCGTTCTCGGCGACCTCCTCGTCCACCGCACTGAGGATGCGCGAAATAGCTTCCTCGTCCGAAGAGGGCGTCGAACCTGCCCAGCCGCGACTACGCACTCGCCGTCACCACCCTTGCGCTGGTGAACTCAATCGAAAGAGTCGACGGCCCGGTCATTCCCAGCAACGGCTTCCACGGAGCCGGACCAACGCGGTGAGCGTCCGGAAGGCGACGCGTAAGGACTGTGAGTGCTTCCGCGAGTTCCCGGCGTGCGAGGTTCGCCCCTAGGCAGTAATGCGCGCCGCCACCGAACGTGAGGATTGCGGGAACGTCGTTGCGCGCGATGTCGAAGCGGTCCGCATCGTCATAGATCGCTGGATCTCGATTGGCGGCGAAGGTGTTGACGACGACGAGCGTTCCCGCCGGGAACAAGAAGCCGCCGAATTCGACATCGTCAGCGGCGGCTCGCGGCACGATGCAGGCTGCGGGCGAGTGGCGCATGCTTTCTTCAACGGCCTGCATCGCAAGCTCTGGTTGGTCGCGCAACTTCGCCCATTGGTCCGGATGATCGCACAGCACCTGCACTGACGCCGACAATTGGTTTCGCGTCGTGTCCGTTCCGGCCATCAGGAATCCGGCCACCAGCATGCGGAGTTCGTCGAGGTTGAGTCGGTCGCCGTCACTTTCGGCACGGATGAGTTCGGACAGCAGGTCTTCCTTGAGGTTGTCTCGTCGGGCCGCGACCATATCGTCGACGTAGGCGTCGAGTTCGCTCCACGCGCGCATGATCGCGGCCTCGTCGAAGTTGACGTCAGGCTGGAAGTTGAGGGCCTTGAAAACCTCCTCTGTCCAGTCCGCGAACATCTGCCAGTCCTCGGGGGGTGCACCGAGCAGCGCGCAGATGATCGGGGTCGGGTACCGGTACGAGATGTCGGTCACGACGTCGCACCGTTCGGCGTCCGCGACCTGGTCGATCAACCCGTTGACGACGTCGCGGATCGTGTCTTGAAGACGCGAGGTCGCACGAGGAGTGAACGCCTTGGATACCAGCTTGCGCAACCGGACGTGTGACGCACCGTCGAGGCCCAGGAGGCTGTTCGCCATCTTGTCGAACAACGGCCCTGACGTGATGCCTTGTGCCGCCAGGGTGACTCCGGGTGGTAGGCGGAATCTGTTGTCGCGCAATAGGTCGCGAGCCATCTCATAGGACAGTATCTCCGGACCGAGCGGCCCGATTGCGATAGGTGAACGCGATTGCGCGTCTCGGACGTCGTCGAGGACGTCATGCGGAGTGGCGTTGAGGTCATAGCTGAACGTGGGTAGGCCGGAGTCGAAGACGCTGGGAGCAGTGCTGTTCGCGTTCATCAATCTCTCGCCTTCCAAATCCCGCCGTCGCAGGCGGATGCACGGACATAACTGACAAGAGCGTATGACCAGTGTGGACAGACCGTCAATGAACTTCGACATATCCCCAGTAAAAAGGAATGAGTTGCCCTGCGCGATCATACGTTCACGTGTCTAGCGTCCGTCTTCACGGCAGGCCATCCGAAACACTGTTGATGCACTCCGGGCCGCACTCATCGAAGAGCGCCGTGGGCGTTGCTGCCAGCAAACAGCAAAAGTCTGACGCTAACGTCAGTTAGTTTTGGCAGCTATCGCTTCTCATCGCCAACTCCGGGTGTTACGTTTCTGGGTAATTCCTGAGGAACGCGGCGAATGGACTGTTCACATGGCATCTAAGCGACTTAAGCACTTCGGACAGGCCAAGCGAGTCGCCGCGGTAAGCGTCGCTACCGCAACGGCTAGCGCCCTCGTCGTCGGCGCCGCTCCTTTGCCGATGGCAAACTCATACCAGCTGCCGGTCACCCTCGCCGCCTCCACCACGGGCGCACCGGGCCTGCCGCCGATGGAACTTGCACCGGGAGCCCCCGACCCGGCGTCGATCCCGGACCTCACCTTCGGCCTCGGTCCGCAGGGCTACCAGGCGTTCCAGACCTACGGCGCGCAGCTGCAAACCGCCTTCCTCAACAACGTCAACCTGGCCGGAGTGCTCGAGCGACTCGGCGTCGATCCCGAGACCGCGATCAACACCGCGCTCGGCAACGCGCTGGTCTCGGCCCTCACCGGCGTGACGATCCCGGTCGATCAGGTCCCCGTCATCGGCGGAGTGCTGTCGAACGCGGGTATCACCAACGTGGCGGCGCTGTTGTCGCTGCTCGGGCTCAACCTCGACGACCCGCTGGGTCTGACGGGACCCACCCCCGGCCTGAACATCATCACCACCGGACCGCCGTTCAGCCTGCTCAAGTTCCTGGGTATCGATCTCGGCTGGGTGCCGGGCTTCCCCAACTCCGTCGCCAGCGAGATCAACGGCACGCCGTACCTCGGGATCAGCCCGGTCGCCGTGTTGCAGACCCTGAAGACGTTGCCCGGCGTCACGGCGGCCGACAGGCTCATTCTGGATCCGCTGATCCTCACCGCCCAGGGCATCTTCGGCGACGCCAGCGCGATCGACGTCCGCGTTCCCATCGTCATCGGTTTCGGTCTGGGCGCCTTCGCCGCGGGGCAGGCCTACCCGCAGGTCGTCGCGGACCTCGCCAATCAGCCCGGCGGTGCGAACAACGTGGGCACCGACCCCCTGGCGGGCAGCCTCACCATCCTGCCTATGATCCTGCTGCGCAACCCCGGTCGCGCAAACGGCGGCCTGTTCGCGCGCTTCTACCCGCAGGCCGGCCTGCTCGGCATCGACACCGTCACGCCCGACACCGCGGTCAGCAGCAGCTCGGACGGCACGGGGCTCAGCATCCCGGTCGGGAACACCGGCATCGTGATCGGCGACGCCAACCTGATTCCGATCAAGGTCGACGGAACCGTCGAGTACGACCCGCTGTCGGACGTACCAGCCTGGCCGAACCCCGTGTCGCTGGCGAATTCACTTGCCGCCTTTGCCTTCCCGACGTACATCCTGCGCGGCGTGGACGCAGCGAGCGTCACCGAGGTGCTGGACGGACAGCTGACGCCGCAGCTGGCCGCGGCGCTCGGCAACACCGGTGGTCCGCTCGCGCTCAACCTGTACCTGACGCTCCCGGTCAACAACGCCCTGCCGCTGCTGGAACCGGTCAGGCTCCCGATCGACGTGATCAACCTGTTCACCGGAGCCAATCTGAACAACCCGATCGCGACGGCGTTCGAGCCCTTCCTGACCACGCTGACCAACCTCGGCTACACCGACGTGGAGCGCACTGTCGTCAACGGGGTCCCGGTGTACGACCGCACGCTGGATCAGGGCAACGTGATCACCCCGTTCGGCACGCTGCCCTCGAACGTCGACTGGGGTCAGGTGCCCGGCGACCTCCTCGTCCAACTGGTGGCCGGATTCCAGAAGGCGATCTCCGACGGCCTTGTGGGCAGCACGCCGGTCGTCAACCCGCTCGGCATCATCGCCAACCTGCTCGGGCTCAACCTGCCCGGCGCGGCGGGCGCGTCGAGCCCGCTGACCGACCTGGTCGACGTGTCGGCCTTCACCACCCCCGCGGTGCAGGCCGCAGTTCCGGCTGCGGCACTGTCGGAGGAGCCCGCCCCGAACACCCTGGCGCAGCGCAACTCCGGCATCGAGGCGTCCGATCCGGCCCCGACGCAGGAGCCGGTTGCCGAGTCCGCATCGATGAGCGACCCCGAGGTGACGGATCAGCAGCCTGTCGACCCGGAGAAGCCCGTCAAGGTCACGACGACCAGCCCGGCGGCCGTGAAGAACGCCGCCGAGGAGCTGAACAAGGCGGCTCAGGACGGCCAGGCCGGCATCAACAAGACCTTCAAGGACGTCGCGGACGGCGTGAACGGTCTGGTGCGCGCGGTTACCGGACAGTCCACCCCCGGTGACACCGCCAAGCCGGCTGAGGCGGTCACGGACAAAACGGATGAGGACAAGACGGACAAGGCCTCCGACGGGGGCGGGGACGGCTCCGGCGGGTAGGACGACTACGCTGACGTGCTGCTGCGGAGCTGAGTGAGCAACGCCTGCAGGCGATCCCGGCTAGTTGGTCGTCGGTGGTGGGTTCGGTTTGAAGGGGTCGTACCACCACCAGTGGGCGCGTTCGCCGGTCGGACCCTTGTAGGGGGCGACCGCGGGTGGGGGTGTCGTCGGTGGCCGGGCGAGGGAGGCGTTGGTCAATATTCGGCCGCGGCGGTCGGTGACGGTGAGGTGGTAGGCGTCGCCACCGATGGTGATGACACCCCGGTGATGCAGGCGGTGGTGGTACGGGCAGACCAGGACCAGATTGTCCAGTTCGGTGGGTCCGCCGTCCCCCCAGTGCACGATGTGATGGGCGTGCAATCCTCGCGTCGCTCCGCAGCCGGGCACCACGCAGGTGCCGTGGTCGCGGTGCTCCAGAGCGCGGCGCAGGCGGCGGTTCACGGTGCGGGTGGCCCGCCCGGTGCCGATCACCCGGCCCGCGCGTTCGAACCACACCTCACAGGTGGCGTCGCAGAGCAGGTAGCGGCGCTCCTCGTCGGACAGCAGCGGCCCCAGGTGCAGGGCGGCCAAGCGTTGGTCGAGGTCGAGGTGGACCGCGACGGTGGTGCGCTGGCCGTGCGGGCGACGCTCCACGTCGGCGTCCCAGCCGGCGTCGACCAGGCTCAGGAACCCGTCCACCGCGGTCGGCATCGGCGGGGTCTGCCCGGTTTCGCGGTCGGCGTGATCCCGTTTCCAGTCGGCGATCAGCGCGTCGCGGTGCGAGCCCAGCGCGGCGTCGAAGCGGGCGGCGTCCAGCTTCGGGGAGGGTGATCTTCCACGTGGTGTGGTCCCCGTGCTCGGATTTGGTGATCGACCGCTTCGGTTCGGGTGTCGGCTTGTCGGGTGTGGATTCCAGGCTGATCGCCGTGCGCAGTTGGGTGACGGTCGCACTCCGGGCGAGGTGGGCGTAGTGGGCGTCGGAACCGTCGCCGGCGTTCTCGGCGATCGCGCCGACCTGATCGAGTGAGAGCCGGCCCTCGCGCAGCCCGTCGGTGCACTGCGGGAACTCGGCAGCCCGCTTCGCCACCGCGACGACGGTCTCGGCGTTGCGCGGGGAGCAGCCGGTCTTCCAGGCGACCAGTGCGGCGATCGATCGGCAGCCGGTGTTTCCCCAGAGGCCGTAGACGCCGTCGCCGTCGATCTCGGCCACGATGTCGACGATGCGGCCGTCGAGGGCGTTGCGCTGCCCGGTGATCTCGGCGAGCTCGGCGAACAACGCGTCGAGCCTCTCGCCGCGACTGAGGTCGGGCCCGTAAGACGCTGCCGCCGTGGACATGACCCCGTACTGGCACGCGGGTACGACAAAAAAGCCGACCGCCAGGGGTCTGCGACTAAGGAATACTCGACACTGATGATCGTCGTCTCCCGCTGTGCCGCGCTGCTCGCCGCTGTCGTCGTAGCCGCCTCGCTGTCCGCCTGCACCAGGAGTGTGGACGGCGACGGGCACTACGCCGATGCGAAGACCGCCGCGCAGACGCCCTCGAACACGTCCGCGCAGTCGGACAGGCTGATCAAGATCGACCAGCTGCCGAGCCTGGTCCTGCCCCCTGCGGACATCGGCGAGATCATGGGGGTACCGGGCATGCAGATGCTGGTTCCGTACCAGACCTTCGAGCAGATGCCCGACGACACCATCTCCGATCCGGCCTGTTTCGGCGCGATGTTCGGTGCGGTCGAACCGGTGTATCGGGGATCGGGCTACCAGGGTGTCCTCGGACAGCGGCTCGCCGACCCGGCCGACATGTCCGCCGGCCGGCTCGATCAGGCGATCATCGCGTTCGGCGACGGTGCCGACGCGACGGCGTACGTGAGCGACCAGGTTGACGCGTGGAAGGACTGCGGTGGGAAGCCGCTCACGCTCAAAGTCGCCGACATGCAGGTCAACTGGGCCGTCGACGTCCCCCGGTACGTCAACGGGGTCGACGTCCTGACCCGCACCCAGGAGGGCGGCGACGGATTCGGTTGTGGGAGGGGCATCCTCGCGAAGGACAACACCGTGATCGACGTCGCGGTGTGCGGTCCCGACACGGTGAAGGCGGGCGACTACGCCGCTGCGATCGCCGACGGAATCAACGCGAAGTACCCCGAGTAGCGCCGTTCACGCCGCGGCGATCTTCTTCGCGATCTCGTTGGTGACCGAGACGACCTGAGCCGCAGCGTCATTCGCCGAGCAGGCGAAGGTGTCGATGGCGATGTTGTTCCTCGGCGCGAGAGCCCGCACGCACGTCCACCCCTGGGCGTTCTCCAACGTCTGGGTCTGAGTGATCATCCGGTCACCCGTGTCGGTCATCGGGCCGACCACGATCTGGACGGTGTTGCCGTTCGGCGTGAAGGTGAGCGTGCGGTTGGCGCAGCGTTGCCACTCCTCGACCTCCTTCTCGAAGTAGGCCTGTGGCCCGTCGGCGTTCTGGAAGCCGACCACGGCTTGAAAGGTTTGGAAGAGCAGGCCGATCTCGTTGGCGTTGGGCCGTACGTAACCCGTTTGAGCGGTGCTGATGTACCCGGAACCGGCGTACGCGTCCTGTTGGCCCGGAGCGAAGGCGCCGACGCAGTCGCGGTCCTGCAGGTTGCCACCGTCGGTGCCCATCCTGGCGCCCTCCGTGACCTTCTCCATGTCCACGCCCATGATCTTGTTGACCTCGGCGTTGGTGAGCAGGAGACTCTTCAGATCGTTCAGGGGAACCGCGGGCAGCGCCGACGTGCTCGGGGACCGGGACGTCGTCGGTGCGGTGTCGTTGGATCCGCCGGTCGCCACCACCGCCGTCACGGTTCCCGCCACCGCCAGCACCACCACCGCCGCGAGCGCGGCGATCCACGCTCCGCTGCGCTTGCGGCGCAACGGTATCGGCTGAACAGGCGCTGCCATCGCCGTCCGTGGACTCTCGCCCGGCTGCCACCACTGCTGCACCGGCATCGGCATGCGGACCATCGTCGCGGGGTCCTGTCCGGCCAGCGCCGCTGACGCCGCCGCCGCGAGGTCGGCACCGGACTGGAACCGTCGCGCCGGGTCCTTGGCCATCGCGGTGGCGATCACCCAGTCCAACGCCGGCGGCAGACCCGGCATCCTGTCGGTCACCCGCGGCGGCGGTGTCTCGAGGTGGGCCATCATCACCGCGGGTACACCGTTGGAGTCCGCGAACGGCGCGCGGCCGGTCAGCAGGCCGTACAGCGTGCACCCCAGCGAGTACAGGTCGGCGCGTCCGTCGAACGGCATGCCCGCCAACACCTCCGGTGCCGCATAGGCGACGGTCGCGAGCACGGCGCCGGTCATCGTCAGGCCGACGTCGTCGAGCGCACGGGCGATACCGAAGTCGCCCAACAGGACTCGCTCGATGCCGCCTTCGTTGGACAGCAGGAAGTTGGCGGGCTTGACGTCACGGTGCACGACGTTGCGGGCGTGCGCGTAGTCCAGCGCCTTGGCGACTTCGGACACGACGAACACCGCGCGGGCCGGTGGCATCCGGCCGGCGTGCAGCGCCGCGTCGGCGTCGGTGCCGTCGACGTACTGCATCGCGATCCACAGCTGACCGTCCTCGGTCTCGCCGCGCCGGTAGATCGAGACGATGTTCGGGTGGGACAACCCGGATGCGACATCCGCCTCGCGGACGAACCGAGCGCGGAACTCCGGGTCGCGCGACAGTTCGGCGGACAGCACCTTCAGCGCGTCGAAGCGGGGCAGCGTCGGGTTCTGCGCCAAGTACACGGTGCCCATACCGCCTGCGCCGAGCGGTCTTTCGATGCGATAGCCCGCCACCACCGATCCTGCGGAGAACATCGTCAGCTCCCGTCCATCTTCGTCAGGACCAGGTTCGCGACCGCGACTCCCGGATTGAGCCGTCTGATAGTCGCCGCGTCGTCCGGATTCACCGGATCCGCGGGGCGTTGGGCACAGGCGTGCACGTCTACCACGACGTTGTTGCGCACCGCCAGGGCGCGCTGGCACACCTGCTGCGGCAGATCGGGCCAGGTCTGCGGGAGCGTCAGGATGCCCGCCGCGTCGGTGGACACTGCGCCGAGTTGCACGTCGCGGGTGAAGCCCGCGGGCATGGTGAGCGTCAGCGTGCGGTTGGCGCACGGTGCCCACGCCGCCTGCTGCGCGGCGCGGAAGTCCTCGGCCCGCTCGGCGCTGGGGAAGGTCGCGACGGCCACGGTCGCGTTCGTCACGTAGTAGCCGGTGGTGGACTGGTCGAACACCGTGCGCGCTTGAAAGCCCTGGAATCCGCTGCCGCCGTAGGTCGCCTTCTGAGCCGACGACCACGCTCCAATGCACTGGGCGTCGGAGGTGAAGTACGACGAGTTGTCGAACGGGATGGGGGCCGGTGGCCGCTCGGTGAGGACGCCCCCGCCGATGGCGGCTGAGACCGACTCCCCGGTGGGAAGGAAGCCGCCGAGCGCGGATGCCGCGACGGTGGGCGCTACCGGCGGCGCAGTCGGGGTAGGCGGCGTCGACGAGGTCGTGGGGTCGACCGGGGCCGCGCGCTCCTCGGGGGAGCCGCCCAGCAGCACGGCCGCGGTGGTGCCGCCGGCGACGAGGGCGACGACGGCGGCGACCCCCATGATCCACAGCCGACGGCGAGGCACGGTGGGAGATGTTGGGGGAGGGCGCATCTGCGTCGGCGCACCGGCGGGGCTCAGCATCGTGCGCCCGCCGGATTCCGGTTGCCACCACCCGCCGTCGGCCTGGCGCTGTGGATACAAGCTGACCTCGCTGCTGGGCACGGCCGCCAACGGTGCCGTGCCGGTGTGGTCTCGCAGTGCCGCGCTCGCGGCGAAAGCCAGTTCCTGCGCCGACCGGAATCGCAGCGCCGGATCCTTCGCCATGCCGGTTGCGATGACACCGTCGAGCGCGGGGGGAAGACCTGGCGCGAGGTCGGTGACACGAGGCGGTGGCCGGTGCAGGTGCGCCATCATCACAGCGGCGGGTCCGTTGGCTCCGGAGAACGGGGTCTTACCCGTCAGCAGTCGGAACAGCGTGCAGGTCAGGGAGTAGATGTCGGCGCGGCCGTCGAAGGGGTGACCGGACAGCACCTCGGGGGCGGCGTAGGCCATGGTGGCCACGACGGAACCCGTCATCGTCAGCCCGACGTCGTCGAGTGCTCGCGCGATTCCGAAGTCTCCCAGCAACACTCGCTCGTTAACGCCCGGTGGGCCGGATAGCAGGAAGTTGCCCGGCTTGACGTCGCGGTGCACGACGTGGTGCTGATGGGCGTAGTCGAGCGCCTTGGCGACCTCGGCGACGATGTGGATGGCGCGTGCGGGCGTCATGGTCCCCGACTTCAGTGCGGCGTCGGCGTCGGTGCCGTCGACGTACTGCATCGCGATCCACAGCGATCCGTCCTCGGCCTCGCCGCGGCTGTACACCGACACGATGTTGGGATGCGAGAGCTTTGATGCGACGTCGGCCTCGCGAATGAACCGGGCCCGGAACTCCGGTTGCCGCGACAGTTCGCCGGTGAGCAGCTTCAGCGCGTCGAGCCGGGGGAGTTCCGGGTTCTGTGCCAGGTAGACGCTGCCCATCCCGCCGACCCCGAGTAGCCGTTCGACGCGGTAACCCGCGATCACCGAACCGGCCGTCACCATGGGTGCAAAATACCGGGCGCCCCGGGGTGGTCAGCGCAGGTCTTCGTCACACCGGCTCGGCGGTGAACCCTACGGATCCTCGTTCTTCTCCGGAGTCGTAGCGCCCGCTGGTGCGGCACCGCCGTCCTCGGGTTGCAGCTCGGCCGAGCCGTCGTCCTCCTCGGCAGCCAGGTGTTCCTCCACCTGGCGGTCATCGGGTTCCGTCATCGTCTACCGGTCCTCTCCTCGGGTGGGTGTGAGTACCCCGTTGCGCCGGTCGAAACCCCGCCGTGACTTCCCCGTCACCCCAGATGTTCTGGACGCCCGGCTGTCCGGCGGTGGCTAAGCTGCCGCTCGGAAGGCGGTAACTCATGCGGTTCGTATTCGTGCACGGTGGTTTTCACGCGGCGTGGTGCTGGGATCGCACCGTCGCCGAACTCGAGGGTCTCGGGCACGACGCCGTCGCCGTCGACCTGCCCGGCCACGGTTCGCGGGTGGACGAGGAGTCGACGCTCGCCAACCGACGCCAGGCGGTCGCGGCCGTGATCGAAGACGGCGACGTCGTGGTCGGGCATTCCGGCGGTGGCTTCGACGCCACCCTCGGTATCGACGTCGCGCCCGAAAAGGTCAGCCACGTGGTCTATCTCGCCGCCGCACTGCCGCGTGAGGGCCGCAGCTACACCGAGGCGATGACGATGGGCAACGCCGAGGACGGTGATCTGAACGGCGACGTCGGGGAGATGTTGAGCTACCTGCACTTCGCCGAGGACGGGGCGATGACGTTCGCCGACTTCGAGGGCGCGTGGAAGTACTTCTACCACGACTGCGACGAGACCACGGCCCGCTGGGCGTTCGACCGGCTGGGGCCGGAGCGCTTCGGCGACACGACGGTCTCGCCGGTGCACGTGCCGAACTTCTGGGCGGCAGACCTGCCGCGCAGTTTCATTCTCTGCCAACAGGATCGGTCGATGCCGCGGTGGCTCGCCGATACCGTCGCGCGCCGTCTCGGCGTCGAGCAGCTGACGATCGACGCGTCGCACTCGCCGTTCCTCAGTCGGCCGAGGGAGCTTGCCGAACTCCTGGTGCACGCGACGACGACACGGCCCGGCGGCCCACTGCTGCCGGACTGAGCGCTACCTGCGGATCCTCGGGGCCAGCTGAACGCTCTCCGGCACCACCGTCGGGTTCGCGTACGACAGCGTCACCAGGGACACCAGCGTGTTCGCGACGTCGTTCAACGCCGACATCTGGGCGGGCAGCTGGCCGTGCTCGACCCACGACTTGAACAGCTGGGCCAGCAGATCGCGGTCGGCGCCCCGGAGGATCTCGGTGTCCTGGGTGGGGCCGATGCCCACGCGCACGATCGACAGGTTCGGGTGCTCGCTGCGCCAGGCCAGCAGGATCTCGTCGAGCGCGGCCTTGCTCGCGCCGTAGGCGGCAACACCGGCCCGCGGCCTGCCGACGTCGTTGCTCGATGCGACGAGCAGGACGCCGTTCTCGGACAGGTGCGGCAGTGCGGCCCTGACGACGTGGTTGGCGCCGAGCGTGTTGACGCTGAACGCGTGGATCCACGTCGAGACGTCGGTGTCCTCGATGTGGGAGAACGGGATGACCGTGCTGGTGAACACGACCGCGTCGAGCCCGCCGAGCGCCTCGGCGGCCGCCGTGACCGTGCTCGCGACGGCAGCAGGCGTGTCGGAGACGTCGAGTTCGAACGCGAAGCCGTCGATCTTGGTGGCCAGCTCGGTCAACAGCTCCATCCGGCGGGCGGCGACGGCCACCTTCGCGCCGCGCTCGGCGGCGGCGGTGGCGACGGCGTGGCCGATACCCGACGACGCCCCGACCACGAGAAGGCGCAGCCCTGCGGCATCGGCTAGTTGACTACTCACGGGAACCACCTTTGCGGCTGACGCTGCCTGAACCTTTCAGAGGTCACAGTAGAGCCTGAACGAAGGTTTGCCTTAGTTGGCCCGTGGTTTACACCGCGAGCGCGGTCAGTAACGCGTCCGCGGGCGGGATGTCCGTGGGCGCATGGGCCGCGAACGGCCCGACCAGCGACCGCCGGGCCAGCGGGCTGCCGATGACGGTGGCCTCGGCCGTTCCCTTCGGGGTGGGGATGTCGAACGTCGAGCCCGGAATCAGCACGTCGTCGCCCACGAACGGGTCACCGCCGAACCACTCGTCGAGCCACCGCGCGGCCAGTTCCTCGACCGCGGGCGGGTTCTGCGGCGTGGGGAAGCCGGCGGCGACGTAGGCGGCGAACTGGATCAGCGGGTTGCCGCCGCGCATCGAGTCCATGTGCACGCCGTCGGTGAGCACCACGCCGTTGAAATGGTCGGGCCGCGCCGAGCTCAGCGCCTCGTTGATGGTGCTAGTGGAGTTGTACAGATTCCGCGGCGCGCCGATCTCGCGGATCGGGATGTAGTGGTCGGTCGCGGCCTCGTAATCGGCGAGGCGAGCCAGTGCTGTCTCGATGGTTCCGGGGAGCGGCACGCCGTCGAGCGTGATCACCCCGACGAGGTCGGCGGCGCCGCCGTTGAGGGTCAGGAAACCGGCCGCGGCCGGGACGAGATTGCCGCCCAGTGAATGCCCCATCAGGGCGAATTTCTGTGGCAGCTTCGCGGTCACCGGGTCCAGTCCGTAGCGCGTCGCGAAACCCGCGTCCAGGGCGCTTCGCGTCAGCGCCGTCCGGTCACCCACGAAGAGGTCGGCGATCTCCGACGCCATCCCGGCGCCCCCGAGCCAGTGGTCGTCGCCGAGGAAGAGATTCGACGGAATCGTCGGCGTCACGACGATGCTGTGGGTGCGCTCGGCCAGGTTGGCGGCCGTGTAGCTGTACATCGGGCCGAGCGCCAGGAAGCCGTGCTGCAGCACGACGAGGCGGTCGGGCGGAGTGTCGCCCTCGGGGTAGTACCAGTTGGCGGCGATGCGCTGGCCGTTGCCGAGGGTGATCCACGAGTCGCGGACCGTGACCGTGCTGCCGGGCGGTAGCACCGGCGGGCCTGACGCCAGGGCCTCGACCGCCTGCAGCGCCGTCAGGGCGATCGATCCGACGTTGACGACGACGCTCGCGATCACCGAGCCGACGATGCCCAGCAGGGACGGGGCGGGTGGGGCGACGGCGGGAGCCATGAGGGCGCGGGCGGAGACCAGCGACGCCGTTGGTGCCGCCTTGGTGTTGGCCGCGACGTCGGACGCGGCGGCCTCGATGACTGCGGGCGCCTCGGGTGCGACCTCGGTCGGCTCGGCGGCCTCGGCGGCTTCGGACGTCGCGGGCTCGGGGGTGCCGGCGGGCTTGGCGACGGTCGCGGCCGCCGAGTCGACGTCGGCGGGCTTCTTCTTCGTCGTGCCGCGCTTGACGGGCTTTGCGGCGGGTTCGGCGTCGTCGGCGTCGTCAGCGTCCTCGCCTGTGCTCGCCGGGCTCTCGACCTCGTCGGCGTCGTCCTGCGTCGACTCCGTTTCGCCGACGCTCGAAGCGGGCTTGGACGGCGTGCTGTCCGGCTTATCCGGCGTCGTCGAATCCGCTGCGCTCGCGGCAGGCTTCGAGGAATCGGAGGTGCTCGTGCCGCCGCCGTCCGACCCCGAGTCGGTATCGGCGCAAGCGACCCCGGCTCCGGCCAGCAGTGCCGCCGATACCCCCGCGGTGACAACGCCCGCACCCAACCACGCCGACAAGTGCTCCATGTCGGCGATCCTGACAGGACTCGACGGCGCCCGTTGTCGGTTCACGCGACTTCACGCGTTTCGAACACGTGTGCGAGGGTAGACGAGCCTCCATGAGCAACCCCACCCAACCAGCACCGAACGAGACGCCCGAGAAGGATCCGGCCGACTGGGCCACGGGCGATGAACCGATGACAGGGCCCCAGCGCAGTTACCTGCACACCCTCGCGCAGGAGGCTGGCCGCGAGGTACCCGACGAGCTGTCGAAGGCCGACGCGTCGAAGCTGATCGACGAACTTCAGCAGACCACCGGCCGCGGAACCGACTGACACGCGAAACCCCGGCCGCCACGAGGGCGACCGGGGTTCGGCGTGTGAATGCTCGGCGGGTTTAGACGCCGACCACCTCTCGGGCGATGTCCGCGACGCGAACCTGCGCCGCCGAGACGACGCCCTGGCGGTTCTTGTGCTGCTCCTCGTACGCGATCACGGTGCGCAGATCGGCGGGGTCCTCGAGGTCCTTGATGGCCGCAACCGCCTGGCTGACGTTCAGCTCGTCGTAGTCCGCGATCGGCAACTCATCGGCCTGCACCGTTCCGGTGGAGGAACGCAGCGAGTGAAGCGCGTCCGCGGCGTCCTCGGCACCCGCGTCACGGGTGACCTTCTCGGCGGTCTCCAGCGCTGCGTCGCGCCCGGCGGTGAACGCCTTCGATGCGACGTCGCGTGCCCGGACACCACGGTCGACGAGTTCCTCAGCCGACGACTGGGTGCTGCGCAATGCGTCGATGACGCGGTCGAGTCCGCGCGTCGACAGCTGCACCGGCAGATTGGCGGCCTTCACGGCGATACCGGCTGCGGCCTGCATGGGTGAGCGGCGCAGAGCGGCGGGGCCGCCGAGCGCGTCCTCGGCCAGCACGGTGGTGAGCCAGTCGATGGTCGCTGCGTGCGCGTCGATGAGCTTGTCGGCAAGCGCCTCGACGTTCTTGTTCTGCGCGGCGACGGCAAGGGCCTTGATGTAGCGCGACCGGTCGTGCAGTTCGTGCTCGAGAGCGAGGTCGCCCAGGAGCGCCTCGTCGAACGGCTGAGCCTGCTCGGTGATGGCCTTGAACGCTGCGGCGGCACGACCGATGAACGGTGCGACGACGTTCGGGAAGCCGCCCAGTTCGCGAATCGTCGACGCGATGATGAGGGCGCGCTCGGCGGCGTGCTCGGCGTTCTGCGTCAGTTCGCGCTCGACGGCCTCGGTGCGGGCCTGTGCGACGCGGGTCTCCGCGATCTGGATCTCGGTGTGCGTAAGCTCCAGTACGGCGCGGAGCTGTGCGATGAGTGTGGTGATGTCCTTTGACGGCATACCTTTTCGAACCCACTTCTATTGTGTTGGTTTACTAGCGCGATTGCGCCACGTAGAAGGCGTACCCGCATAGCCCGCTCGGTAACGAGACCTGACTGTTGCTTGAATCACTCCCTGATCACACCCGGCCCGCGTGGCTACCAGTCGTGCGTTCGGTGCCGAGGCCTCTCGCCTGCGATCGGGCGCTCTGACATGCTCGACGCGAGGGAACCGAGCGAAGGAATCGACAATGAAGGCCGTTAGCTGTCTGGAAGGTGAACTTTCCGTCGTCGATCTGCCGTCGCCGCAGCCGGCCCGCGGGCAGCTCCTGCTCGACGTGCGCCGATGCGGTATCTGCGGGTCGGATCTGCACGCGAAGGATCACGCGGGTGAACTCGTCGACGTGATGGAGTCGGTCGGCTACCACGACTTCATGCGCAACGACACCCCAGTCGTCATGGGCCACGAGTTCTGCGGGGTGGTCGCCGAACGCGGCCGCGGTACCGCCAAGGAGTTCAAAACCGGTGCGCTCGTCGTCGCGTTCCCGCTTCTGCGTGCGAACGGCGGTGTGCACCTCACCGGGTTGTCGCCGCTCGCGCCGGGCGGTTACGCCGAGCAGGTGCTCGCCGAGGCGGCGATGACCTTCGTCGTACCGAACGGGCTGGACGCCGACACCGCCGCGCTGACGGAACCGATGGCGGTCGCTCTGCACGCCGTGCGGCGCAGCGAGGTCGGCAAGCGCGACGTCGCAGTCGTCGTCGGGTGTGGTCCGGTTGGCTTGGCGGTCATCTGCCACCTGAAGACGATGGGCGTGGATACGATCATCGCCAGCGACTTCTCGCCCGGCAGAAGGGCGTTGGCGGTGCGGTGCGGCGCGGACGTCGTCGTCGACCCGGCCAAGGAGTCGCCGTACGACGTGCTCGCCGCCAAGAAGGGCGTGCTGACCCACGTGCCCGACCTCTACGAGCTGGGGGTGGGCTCGATGGAGAAGCTGCGCAAGGTGCCCGGCTGGGCGCACCTCTACCGGGTGGCGGACACGCTCGGGGCCGCAGGCCCGAAACGGTCGGTGATCTTCGAATGCGTCGGGGTCCCCGGCATGATCGACGGCGTGGTCGCGGCCGCACCGGTCGGCGCCAGGGTGGTCGTCGTCGGCGTGTGCATGGGCGAGGACGCCTTCCGACCCGCCATGGCGATCAGCAAGGAGGTCGACATGCGCTTCGTATTCGGTTACACGCCACTGGAATTCCGCGACACGCTGCACATGCTGGCCGACGGCAAACTCGACGCGTCGGCACTCGTCACGGGTACCGTGGGCCTCTCCGGCGTCGACGCCGCCTTCCGCGCGCTCGGGGATCCGGAACGGCACGCCAAGATCCTCATCGACCCGGCCAGTTCGTCCACCGAGGTCTGATCAGGTGTCGACGTTCTGGATCTACCTGCGCCTTCAGGCCATGATGTTCGTCTTCGGAATCGTCGGCCCGATCTTCCTGTTCGGCTACTTCGCCGCCCAGCCGGATCCGACGTTGCGCTGGATGTACTGGTGGGGCCTGTTCATCACCGCGTTCGATGTGCTGCTCGCGCTGGCGCTCACCAGGAACACCGTCCTGGCCGACGCGAAGAAGGAAGAGGGCAGGCTCGCGCAGAAGATGCTGAGGCGCCGGGCTAGCTCGTCGCGTCCCTAGTCGACTTGGCCATCACCTGAGCGCCCGACGTCAGCGCCCTGCGCCACGGCGCGACGCCGTCCACCTCGATCTCGATCGAAATGCTGAGCACCGTCCGGATCAGCACGATCATCCCGAGCACGGCGGCGTCGGTGAGCGACGGTGTCGATGTCACGGTCTTGACGATGTCGGCGGCCACCAGCAGTTCCAGGCCGAGCAGGATGGCGCCGCCCAACGTGTTGCGCAGCGTCTTGAACGCCCGCTCTCCGCTCCCGGTCCGCTTCCACGCGATCGCCGCGAGCACGAACGAGAACCCCGCCCCGAGCGCCATCGCGCCGACACCGAGAAGCTCGAACGCCTGCGTCGCGCCGCTGAAGAACGACTCCGCCGCCATGGGGGTTACTGTTCCCCCGCGAGCGTGCGTGTCTGCGCACGACACGCCGGGCACTGGTGTACCAACGCGCACGCTCGCCGAGGGAAGTGACAAGATCGCGGGATGTTGGCCGACTACCCGGTCACCCCGCCGCCACTCCCGTCGCCGGTGTTCAGCGCCCAGCGCTGGGCGGAGTTGACGTTCGTGCACTGGCCGGTGGACCCCGCTGCCGTCGCGCACTTCTTCCCACCGGGCACCAGGCCCGACGTCGTGGACGGCGTCACGTACGTCGGATTGATCCCGTTCTCGATGAGAGATCTGGCGGTGGCGGTTCCGCGACCGATCCCGTACTTCGGCTACTTCCTCGAGACCAACGTCCGGCTGTACTCGACCGACGACTCGGGACGGCACGGCGTGCTGTTCAGCTCGCTCGAGACCGAGCGGCTGGCGGTGGTGCCCGCCGCGCGGATCTCGCTGGGCACGCCCTACACGTGGGCTCGGATGCGGATGAGCAGGGCGGGCGACCGCATCACCTACGACAGCGTGCGCAGGCTGCCGCGCCGCGGACTGCGCAGCCGGATCGTCGTCGACGTCGGCGGGCGGATCGAGCCGACCCCGCTCGAGGTCTGGCTGACGGCGCGGTGGGGTGCGCACACCCGCAAGGCGGGCAGGACGTGGTGGGTGCCCAACGAGCACGAGGAGTGGCCGCTGCACACTGCTGAGATCGTCGACGTGACAAGCGATCTGGTGGCAGCGGCAGGTGTCGTGACAGCAGGAGCTCCGCTGCGCGGGCTGTACTCGCCCGGCGTGAGCGCTCGGTTCGGCCGCCCGTCGGTGGTCGGCTGAACGGCGCGACTACGAACCCTTCTTGGCTGCCGCGGCCTTGGCGTCGGCGGCCTCCTTCGCCTTCTCCGCGGCGATGACCCTGCCCTCCGGGCTCGCGGCCGAGTATCCGGCGCCGGTGGCCGACGCCTCCGCCGAGTAGCAGTTCAGCGACACCCGCACCTCGTTGGTCGGCGACCCCGAGGAGTTCGGCGGCGGCGGCATCGTCTGCTCGGTGGCGTTGGAGACGAGACAGTCGGGCCACGCCTTCTGGTCGCCGACCGTCGTCGACACGACCGGCTTGAATCCCGCGTCGCTGAGCTTGGACGACGCCGCGCTGTAAGTCTGGCCCGTCACCGACGGAGGCGACGCGGCATGGGCCGGGACCGCGGCCGCCATGGCCGTCGCCGTCGCCGCAGCCGCCGTCCACAGCACGACTGCGCGTGCACTCATCATCAGTGCGCCTTGATCGCGGGTACCGCCATGGCGGTCGCCTCGGTCGTCGCCGGCGGCGCCCAGGTCGCCGTCGCCCCCATGTTCATTCCGGCGACCACCGGCTGGGAGTAGGTGGTGTTCGCCGGGGCGTCACCCGACCCCGCGAGCGACGAGCTGTGTGCGGGCGAACTGTGCCCGATGCCGAATACGCCCATGGCGAAGGCTGCGCCGACGCCGAGGACCATGCCGATCCGTGTGACGCCCTTCGGCGTCGTGGTGCGGGTGATCTCGTTCATGCCGCGATGGTGCGGACGCCAACCTACGACGGACTGGAATTGGGCTGTGACGTTTCTGGTTCGGCTGAATTCGCTTCCTCGGGAAACGCTGTGAGCCGCGTGACGTGGTGTTCAATGGAAACCCATGGCCGCGTCCGACAAGTCGACGGCGGGTGATTCGGTCACCCGCAGGATGCTGCTGGATGCCACGATGCAGATCATGCTCGAAGAGGGCTACGCGGGCGCCACGTCGCGCCGGGTGGCCGCGCGAGCCGGCGTGAAACCCGCATTGGTGCACTACTACTTCCCGAACATGGACGAGCTCTACCTCGCGGTGTTCCGTGAGGGCGCGCAGGTCAACCTCGACAGGCAGCAGGAGGCGCTGGCGTCGGACCAGCCGCTGCACGCGCTGTGGGACGAGGCCAGCGAACCGAGCGGGGCGCGGCTGCTCATGGAGTTCATGGCACTTGCCAACCACCGCAAGGCGATTCGATCGGAGATCGCGCTGTGGGCGGAGCGTTGGCGTGATGCTCAGATCACCGCGCTGGACACGATCCTGCGCGAACACGGTGCCGCCGGTGACTGGCGCACCCCCGCGGTCGTGTCGGTGCTGATGGCGTGTGTCGGCCGGATGCTGGTGCTCGAGGACGCACTCGACATCTCCACCGGCCACGGGGAACTGCGGACCCTGATCTCGCAGACGATCGACGACGTCGAACGGCCGATCTGAGACCGACGTGAGTTCACCGCCACCGCCACAGGCAAAACGCCCGTACAACAGCCCCGCCCGACGCCGCAGGGTCGCCGAAACCCGCGACCGGATCGTGACGGCGGGAGCCGCCCTGGTGCGTGAATTCACCAGCTGGGACTGGGACGGGCTGACGTTCCGGGCCGTTGCCGAACGCGCCGACGTCAGCGAGCGCACCGTCTACCGGCACTTCCCCACCGAGCGTCAGCTGCACGACGCCGTCATGGCCCGGCTGGAGGACGAAGCCGGGATCACTTACGACGACGTCGAACTCGGCACCATCGCGGAGGTGACGGGACGGCTGATCGCGTCGTTGCGGCGGTTCGCCGTCGAGCAGACGGTGCGGACCCCGCAGAGTCCCGCATTCCTCGGGGCCGACGAGCGGCGGCGCGCCGCCCTGTTGCACGCGGTACAGGCCGAAGCCCCCGACCTGACCGACGTGCAGCAGCGCATCGCCGCAGGCCTGCTGGACACGGTGTGGAGTCCGGCCACCTACGAGCGGCTCGCCAGCGCGTGGGGGCTCGACGACGACGTCGCGTTCGGTGCGATCGAGTGGATGATCTCGGGGGTGGTGTCCGCCGTTCGATCAGGCGACATCGCCGCAGCGGAACCGTCGGTGACCAAGGGACGCGCTGAGCGTCGGGCCGCAGGCCCTTGACGTCAGGCGGCCTTATCGGCGGCGGGATCGGAATCCGAAGCGGGGGCGGGCGCCGGTGCCGATTCCGCAGCCGGCGCCGTCGTATCCTCTTGTCCGGCAACGGGATCCGCGATGATCGGGGTGACCGTTGCGCCGCCGGGGGTGGCCGTCGTGCCGCCGGCCACGGTGGTCGTCGGCTCCGATTTGTTGCCGTCCGACGTGACCGTCGGATGGGTGATGCGCGCGTCGGGTTCGGGGACCGGTTCGGGCTCGGGCTCCGGCGTCGTCGTGGCTCCGGCGGCCACCGTGGGCGGATCGGCCGGTGCCGGATCGCCTATGGGGGAGGGGGTTTCGCTCGGCGCCGGTGCCGAACGCCCGTTCTCGGCTGCGCTCGTGTCAGCCGGCCCCGCGAACGACGTGACGGTCGTGTCCTGCACCGACTCCTGGCCGCCCGACACCGCGTCGGTGACACCCTGCTGCAGCGCGCCGGGCACGCCGAGCAGAGCCTCGACGATCTTGCCGGGCGGGGTGATGAACGAGAACGGCGTCGGCGTCGCGGGGTTGGCGTAGGTGCGATCGGTGTAACCCATGTCGACCGCCAGTCGGATGACCGGTTCGAGGGCCGCCAGCACCGGTTCGGTGAGCGGGGTGAGGAACAGTAGTGCTGCGACCTCCCGCACCGGGCCGAGCAGCGGCAGGTGCCTGGCGCGCACCAGGATATAGGTGTCGGTTCCGCCGGCGCCGTTGTCCGGCACCGTCTTGATCACGGAGCCGGCGGGCAGGTTGTCGACGTCCACCGGGTCGTAGTAAGGGTCGGGGTGCGCGTACCGGATCGAGAGCAGGGCGTTGGCGATCGACAGCGGATTGAAGTAGGCCGGGAAGTCGGCATACGTGTCGTACTCGTTGGTGACGTAGGTGGAGTCGTAGGGCGTCGGTTCGGCGGGACCGAAGTCCGGCAGTAGGCCCGGAATGGTGAAGCCGGGGAAACGGGCGAACACTCCGCCGTTCGGCAGGTACGGCGACGCGATGAACAGGAAGTCGATGTCGTCGGACGACGGCGCACCCTCGACGTCGGCGAGACGTCGCTTGACGGCTTCGGCGACCAGGGTTCCCTCCGAGTAGCTGACGACCCGGATCCCGCTGTCTCCGTTGTCCGCGATCGCCTGCGTCAGCTTGGGGACGCCGTCGTCCATGCTGCTTTGGAAGTTGATGTCGGCGAGGTAGGGGATGCCGTAGTAGGTGTAGTCGTCCCCCCACTCGGTGGGAGCGATCTTGCCGCTCAGTTTGGCCGGAATGTTGGCGGACAGGGTGTCGTCCTTGCCGCCGATGCCGAGCACCGCGTTGGCCAGGTCGACGCCGAGGTTCGCGGCCGTGACGTCGATCGCGTGCCCGAGGACGAGCGGCCCGGAGAGTCCGACGGCGACGGCGGCGGCGGCGATCGCCTTGCGTGCGCGGCCCTTCCTCGGCATGCGGTGTGCGGCCACGAACGTCCCCCTCGAACCCGTGTGTGCTGCGACGCTGCAGCGCAGTCCGGACGCTACACCTCGTCTGTGGTGATCAACGGACGATTCGGGCAGAAACGAAGGGGATGACAAGAATTAGCTGGGGTCTGGTCGACCGGGGAATGCCGCGCTGATGCGGCAGCATCCCCCGGTCGACTGTCGCGCCGCGCCTATGGGCAGGCGACGACCAGCTCGAAGGGCTTGGTGATGATGCCGGCCATCGGGTTGCTCATGTCGGCGCCCGTGGCGTTGCCCTTGATGGTGTAGGTGTTGCCGTCCTTGGTCGCCGTGGCGTCGCCCGCTCCGGCACCGACCGCGAGCATGGCGCCGTCCACGTTGCCGAGCGCAACGGTCGACACCGTGGGTGCGTCGCCCGCGCTGACGGTGGCGGCGATGCCGGTGGTCCCCTGGCCGATCGCGATCGCGACGGTGTCGCCCATGGTCGTGCAGGTGGGTGAGCCCGTAATCCCCTTGTCGGCTCCGTCGATCGTCAGCTTGGTGGCACCGCTACTCGCTTCGGCCGATTCGCTCGCAGACGACGATGCGGAACTCGACTCCGACGAACTCGAGGAACTCGAGGAACTCGACGCTTCCGGCTTATCGGCCGACGACGAACAACCAGACAACCCGGCGATCAGCATCGCCGCCCCGCTTACGGCTACCAGCAACCCACGCTTCACTACGTTGCTCCTTGTTTAGGTGCGGCCCGTCAAGATCGGCGGACCATCCCGAGAAGTATGGGGTGATGCTCACGGGGTGTACGGCGATTGAGCGAAATACCTTCCGAGCAGGACATAAGACGTCCGGGGCCGACGGGGCGCGGTCGCGGCGGCGATCGGCAGCGCGCAGAGTGTGAGAATCTACGGCGGTGAGCGCGTCGACCGGGAGGTTCTTCGAAGTCGAGGCGGAGCTGGCCGGACGTGCCGGCCGGGTCGGGGTGATCCACACGCCGCACGGTGACATCCGCACCCCGGCGTTCATCGCCGTCGGCACCCAGGCGACCGTCAAGGCGGTGCTGCCCGAGGCGATGAAAGACGCTGGCGCGCAGGCGGTTCTGGCCAACGCCTACCACCTCTACCTGCAGCCGGGCCCCGACGTCGTCGACGAGGCCGGGGGTGTCGCCAGGTTCATGAACTGGCCGGGGCCCACCTTCACCGACAGCGGTGGCTTCCAGGTGATGTCGCTGGGGGTGGGATTCAAGAAGGTGCTCGCGATGGATACGACGCGGGTGCAGGCGGACGACGTGATCGCCGAGGGCAAGGAGCGGCTGGCCCACGTCGACGACGACGGCGTCACCTTCCGGTCGCATCTGGACGGCTCGACGCACCGGTTCACGCCGGAGGTGTCGATCGGCATTCAGCACCAACTCGGCGCCGACATCATCTTCGCGTTCGACGAGCTGACCACGCTGGTGAACACCCGCGCCTACCAGGAGAGTTCGGTGCAGCGCACGCACGACTGGGCGGTGCGCTGCCTCGCCGAACACCGCCGGCTCACCACCGAGCGCGCGACGAAGCCGTACCAGGCGCTGTTCGGCGTCGTGCAGGGCGCGCAGTACGAGGACCTGCGGCGGCAGGCGACGCGCGGCCTGGCGGGCATCGTCGACGCCGACGGCAGGGGCTTCGACGGCTACGGCATCGGCGGCGCGCTGGAGAAGCAGAACCTCGCGACGATCGTCGGCTGGGTCACCGATGAACTGCCCGCCGACAAACCCCGTCACCTGCTCGGCATCAGCGAACCCGACGACCTCTTCGCCGCGATCGCCGCGGGAGCCGACACGTTCGACTGCGTATCGCCGTCGCGGGTGGCGCGCAACGCGTCGATCTACTCGGTGTCCGGGCGGTACAACATCACGGGCGCCCGCTACAAACGCGACTTCACGCCGCTCGATCCGGAGTGCGACTGCTACACGTGCGCGCACTACACCCGTGCTTACGTGCGACACCTGTTCAAGGCCAAGGAAATGCTGGCCTCGACGCTCTGCACGATCCACAACGAGCGGTTCATCATCAAGCTCGTCGACGACATCCGGCAGTCGATCCTCGACGGCGACTTCGACGCCTTCCGCGCGCACGTTCTGGGTCGCTACTACTCGTCCTAGCTGCACCGTCTTAGACGCGTGCACAATAAGAGCATGACGATTGCCGCCGACGCCCAGACCATGCTCATGGCGCTGCTCGATCCGTCCAACCGGGCCGACCCGTATCCGGTCTACGAGCGGTTCCGCGACCACGGTCCGCTGCTGATGCCTGCCGCGCACCTGACGGTGTTCTCGTCGTTTCGCGACTGCGACGACGTGCTGCGCCATCCATCGTCGGCAAGCGATGGGATGAAGTCGACGGCGGTGCAGAAACGCATCGCGCAGGGGGAGGTGGTGCGGCCGTTGGGCCCGCCGGGGTTCCTGTTCCTCGACCCGCCCGACCACACCCGGCTGCGCAAGCTCGTCAGCAAGGCGTTCGTGCCCAGGGTCGTCAAGGCCCTCGAACCCGACATCGTCGAGATGGTCTCCCGCATGGTGGACGCGATCGAGGCGCGAGGGTCCTTCGACGTCATCAGCGAGCTCGCCTACCCGCTGCCCGTCGCGGTGATCTGCCGGCTGCTCGGCGTGCCGCTGGAGGACGAGCCGCGGTTCAGCAGCGCCTCGGCGATCCTGGCGCAGGCGCTCGACCCGTTCATCACCATCAGCGGCGACAGCCCGGACAACGTCGACGAACGCCTGGAGGCGGGCCGCTGGCTGCGGGAGTACCTGCACGCGCTGATCGACCAGCGTCGCGGGGATCCGCGCGACGACCTGATCTCGGGCCTGATCGCCGCCGAGGAGGCCGGTGACCAACTGACCGAGGACGAGATCGTCGCGACGTGCAACCTGCTGCTGATCGCGGGCCACGAGACCACCGTCAACCTGATCGCCAACGCGACCCTCGCGATGCTGCGGCAGCCGGCGCAGTGGACGGCGCTGGCCGCCGATCCGGACCGGGTGTCGGCCGTCGTCGAGGAGACCATGCGCTACGACCCGCCCGTGCAGTTGGTCATGCGCATCGCGGGGGCGGATATGACGATCGGGGGTGTGGACGTCGCACGGGGCGACACCATGATGCTGCTGATCGCCGCGGCGCATCGCGACCCGGCCGCCCACGACCGGCCCGACGAGTTCGACCCCGACCGCGGGACCATCCGCCATCTCGGCTTCGGCAAGGGGCCGCATTTCTGCCTGGGCGCTCCGCTGGCGCGGCTCGAGGCGTCGGTCGCGCTGTCGGCCGTCGCGCGGCGCTTCCCGAACGCGCGCCTCGACGGCGAGCCCGTCTACAAGCCGAACCTCACGCTGCGCGGCTACTCGTCGCTCTCGGTGACTTGTGGAGTCTGAGTAACGCCCAGCGCGACGGGTGCACAACGAATCGCTATAGGGTCGCGCCATGCCCGAGGAACTGAGCGCCGCCGACGCCGCTGCCCGACTTGAGCCCGCGGACACGCTGGGCATCCCGCTGGGGCCCGGCCAGCCGCCGGCGTTTCTCCGCGAACTCGGCGAGCGCGAGGACTGGACGGATCTAAGGGTGTTCGGGGCGCTGCTCGCGGTGGGCACCGAACTGTTCACCCGGTCCGGGGTGCGCTACCTGTCGGGGTTCTTCGGCCCCTTGGAGCGCGCGTTGTTGGGCGCCGGCGCCGATATTCAGTTCACCCCGGCCGACTTCCGCCGCTTCGGGCCGCTCCTGGAACGCCAGGCCCCGCGGGTGATGACGACGGTTGCGGCACCGCCGGATGCCGACGGCTGGTGCTCGCTGTCGCTGCATGCGGGCGGCACGATCGACGAGATCCACCGTGCCGGAGTCGATCCGGACCGGGTGCTCGTCGTCGAGGTGTCCGATGCGTACCCGCGAACGTTCGGCCTCGGCGACCACCGGCACGCCGTGCACGTCGACGAGATCGACATCCTGGTGCGATCGTCCGATCAGCCGCTCGCGCTGCCGGGCGGCGACGCTCCGCCGAGCGACGTCGACAAGGCGATCGCGAAGCACGCCGTGGACTACATCCCCTCCGGCGCAACGCTTCAGACGGGCATCGGCTCGATTCCCAACCAGATCGCGACACTGCTCGCCGAGGGGGACGGCCACGACTACGGCCTGCACAGCGAGATGTTCACCGACGGCTGCATGAAGCTGCATCGCGCAGGCAAGATCAGCAACGCGCGCAAGGGGCAGTATCACGGGGTGAGCGTGACGACGTTCGCCTTCGGCTCGCCCGACCTGTACGCCTGGCTCGACGAGAACTCCGACGTCGCGTTCCTGCCGGTCGAGATCATCAACTCGCCCGAGGTCATCGCGGGCAACGACACGATGGTCTCGATCAACGGCGCGCTCGGCATCGACGTGCACGGCCAGGTCGTCGCGGACACGATCAACGGCGCGCAGTTCAGCGGCATCGGCGGCGCCGAGGACTTCGTGGCGGGCGCGGGCCTGGAGCTGACCGACCGCTCGCTGATCTGCCTGCCCGCGACGTTCGAGAAGGACGGCGAGGTGCAGTCCCGCATCGTGCCCGCGTTCGCCGCCGGCTCGGTGATCACCACGCCGCGGCATCACGTCGACGTCATCGTCACCGAGTACGGCGTGGCCGAACTGGAGGGTCGGACCGTGCGCGAGCGGGCCGAGGCGCTGGCCGCGATCGCGCACCCCGACTTCCGCGAAGAACTCCTCGCCGCTAGGTGAGGGATTCGACGACCTCGCGGGCAGCGCGTTCGCCCGCGTCGACCGCGCCCTCCATGTAGGCGCTCCAGTAGGTCGCGGTATCGGTTGAGGCCCAGTGGATCACGCCGACGGGTGTGGACAGCGCCGCGCCGTACTTGGTCCACACGTGTGGCCCGTGGTTGGCGTTGTAGCAGCCTCGCGTCCACTGGCGGTCCGACCACTCGCCGTCGACGTAGAACTCGGGCTTGGCCGCTCTCGGTCCGTAATGCCGGACCAGCTCCGCGGTCAACGCCGCCCGCCGCTCGGGCTCCGGCAGCCGGCCCGCGGTACGCGCTTCGTCGCCCTCGAGGAACATCAGGATGACGCCGTGGTCGTCGCCGGGGATGCAGGTGTCGTTCGACATGCGCGCCGGGCCGATATCGGAGATCAGCTGACCGTTGAAACCGTCTGCGCGCCAGAAGGGTTCGTCGTACACGAAGAACGCCTTCATCGCCGATCCGTTCGGCAGTCGCTGGGTCAGCTGGTCACGGACACCCGACAGCGGCGGGTCGTACAGGATCCTGCCCGCGAGCGTCGGTGAGATCGCGACGATGACACGTCGGGCCCGTGCCACCAGCCCGCCGCGGCAGTACACGGTGACGGAGTCGACTTCGTGCTCGATCGTCTGCACCGGTGCCTCGACCACGATGTGTGCGGCGATCAACGCCGACAGCCGCTTGGTGATTTCGCCTGTGCCGCCGACGAATCGGGTGGTCTGCGCCCCGCCCTCGGACTCCGCGAAGAGTTCCGATGTCACCCCGCAGGTCTGAATCGTGAAGAGCAGGTGCAGGAACGACACCTCGGCCGTCGGCACCGCGAGTATCCCGACGGTGCAGATCTCGAGCAGCGTCCGGGCGACGGGGGACAGCCCCTGGGCGTCGTACCAGGCGCCCGCCGTGACGGCGTCCCACTCGGCGGCGCGCGGGGCCGACCACGGAGCCTCGACCGGAACCTCGGCGGCGAGCACGTCGAGCCGACGCAGCACGAGTTCCAGCTCCTTCAACTCCGAGGCGAAGCGCGCGTGAAACTCGCCCTCCCGCAACACCCCCGAGCCGACCAACTCATAGGACGTCTCGCCGTCGTCGTACTGCCGGTAGGTCTGCACACCGAGTTCCTCGGCGAGTGCGAACATCCGCTGGTGTGTGTCGCCGATCCACTGTGCACCGAGTTCGACGGGGACGCCCGCCGTCACCTCCTCGGTGAGGATGCGGCCGCCGACCCGCTCGTCGGCTTCGAGGACGAGCGGCGTGAGTCCGGCCGCCAGCAGCGCCCTGGCCGCGATCATGCCGGACAGGCCGGCTCCGACGACGACGACGTCCGCTTCCACGTTCCGAGACATGGGCCTCACACTCTCACACCGCCACCCCGCCGAGCGTTGACTTATGTCACGCGAAACCGCGCCGGACCGTGGCGGTAACCAACGTTCGCGAGGGTTAGAGCGGGTTGAGGATGCGGTCGAGGAACTGCCGGGTGCGCTCCTCCTTCGGGTTCTCGATGACCTCCGCGGGTGTGCCCTGCTCGAGGATGACGCCCTGGTCGGTGAACAGCACCTGGTTCGACACCTGCCGGGCGAACTGGATCTCGTGTGTGACGATCACCAGTGTCCAGCCCTCGACGGCCAGGTCCTTGATGACCGACAGCACCTCGCCGACGAGTTCCGGATCGAGTGCCGACGTCGGCTCGTCGAACAGCACCAGCTTCGGCTTGAGCGCCAACGCTCGGGCGATGCCGACGCGCTGCTGCTGGCCGCCCGACAGCTGGAAGGGGTACTGGTCCTTCTTCTCGGCCAGCCCGACCTGGTCGAGCAACGCCAGCGCATCGGCGACGGCCTCGTCGCGAGGCCGCTTCTGCACCATCACCGGGCCTTCGATGACGTTCTCCAGCACCGTCCTGTGCGGGAACAGGTTGTGGCTCTGGAACACGAAACCGCTGCGCGACTGAAACCGTCGGATCTCGGGTTTCGGTGTGGGCGTGGAGAAGTCGATCTCCACGTCGTCCACCCGGATGACGCCGGAGTCAGCCCTGTCGAGCGCGTTCAACGTACGCAGCAGCGTCGTCTTCCCCGAACCCGACGGTCCGATGATGGTCGTCGCGGTGCCGCTTTGCACCCGGAACGAGACGCCGCGCAGCACCTTGTTGTCGCCGAACGCCTTCTCGACGTTCTCGGCGGTGACCCGGTAGTCGATGTCCTTCGACGTGCTCAGCGACGTCATCTCGCCACGTACCTTTCCAGTCGGCGCTCGACTCTGGCCTGTCCGAACGACAGCACCAGGCAGATCACCCAGTAGTAGATCGCCGCGGTGCCGTACAGGGCGAAGAACTCGAACGTCGGCGCGGCCACGATCTGCGCCTGCCGGAGAAGTTCGGTGACGAGGATCGTCGAGGCCAGCGACGTGTCCTTCACCAGGGAGATCAGCGTGTTCGACAGCGGCGGCACCGCGACGCGGGTGGCCTGCGGCAGGATGATGCGCCGCAGCGCGCCGGTGTAGTTGTAGCCGATGGTCTCGGCCGCCTCCCACTGTCCCTTCGGCACGCTCAGGATCGCCGAGCGGATGATCTCGGCCGCGTAGCCGCCGACGTTGAGGCTGAACGCGATGACCGCGGCGGGGAACGGGTCGATCTTCACGCCGAATTCGGGTAGCGCGTAGAACACGATGAACAGCTGCACCAGCAGCGGAGTGCCGCGGATGATCGAGATGTAGAACCTGGCCACGTTGCTCAGCACCACGTTCGACGACAGCCGCGCCAGCGCCACCGCCAGCGCGATCACCAGGCCGACGATGAAGCTGATGATCGTCAGCGGGATGGTCATGGTGAGCGCGGCCTTGGCCAGCGGCCACAGGTTGTCGAGGATCAGCTGGAACGCCGAGCGGACCGGGGGCGCCTCCTGCTGCGATCCCGGCGGGCTCTGAGTGCCCTCCGGTGCGGCACCCGTCGCGTCGGCCTTCAGGTACTTCTGCGAGATCTCGGAGAGCGTGCCGTCGGCGCGCAGATCGTCGAGTGCGCCGTCGAGTTCGGGCAGATAGCCGCTGTCCTTGCGGGCCGCGAAGCCCTGGTCGCTCTTCTCGCCCGTCTGCGCGGCGATCTTGACCGACGTGTCTCCCGTCTCCGCGAGATAGGCGTAGACCGCGATGCTGTCGTTCACGGTGGCGTCGATGCGGCCCTGGTTCAGCAGCGTGATCGCCTGCGCGAAACCCTCCACCCCCTCGACGTCGGCACCGGCGTCGCGGGCGACCTGGGCCCAGTTGCTGGTGATCGACTGGGCGGTCCTCTTGCCCTTCAGGTCGGTGAGCGACGTGATCGAGTCGTCGTCGGCCCTGGTGACGATCACCCCCTCGCCGACGGAGTAGGGCTCCGAGAGGTCGTACTTGGCTTGGCGTTCCGGTGTGATGGTGACCTGGTTGGCGACGATGTCGAAGCGGTTGGCCTCCAGCGCCGCGAAGATCGAGTCCCACGGCGTCTCGACGAATTCGACTGGGACACCGAGCTGTTCACCGACCGCCTTGGCGACGTCGATGTCGTAGCCGACGAGTTCGCCGGTCGCGGGATCGTGATAGCTGAACGGCGAGTACGTGCCCTCGGTGCCGACGCGCAGCACCCCGGCGGCCCGGATCGGCGTGTTCGCGGGTGCCCCCGTGGCGTCGGCTTTGAGGTACTTCTGCGAGATCTCGGCCAGGGTGCCGTCGGCCCGCAGTTCGTTCAGCGCCCTGTCCAGTTCGGGGAGGTAACCGCTGTCCTTGCGGGCGGCGAAGCCCTGTTCGCTCTTCTCGCCGACGGTGCCCGCGATCTTGACCGTCTTGTCGCCCGTCTCCGCGAGGTAGGCGTAGACGGCGATGCTGTCGTTGATGACGACGTCGACGCGACCCTGGTTGAGCAGCGTGATGGCCTGGGCGAAGCCGTCGACGGCCTCGACCCTGGCACCGGCCTTCTTCGCGACCTCCGACCAGTTGCTGGTGGCGTTCTCGGCGGCGGTCTTGCCCTTGATGTCGGCGAGCGACGTGATCGAGTCGTCGTTCGCCCGTGTGACGATCACGCCCTCGCCCACGGTGTAGGGCTGCGACAGGTCGTACTTGCCCTGGCGTTCGGGATTGATGGTCACCTGGTTGGCGACGACGTCGAACCGGCTGGCCTCGAGTGCGGCGAACATCGAGTCCCACGGTGTTTCGACGAATTCGACTGGCACACCCAGCTTCTCGCCGACCGCCTTGGCGACGTCGACGTCGTACCCGACGAGTTCGCCCGTCGCGGGGTCGTGGTAGCTGAAGGGCGAGTAGACGCCTTCGGTGCCGACGCGCAGCACCCCGGCCGACCTGATCGGATCCTCGGTCTTACCGGACGAGCCGCAGGCGGTGGCGAACACCACCAGCAGTGCGACGAGTGCGACGAGCGACCGGGGGAGGCGAGAGGTGGTCACCGGCGGACCGTAGCAACCCGGCGCGCGGCCGGACAGGGTTCTGCTCACGACGGGCGGTATACCCACGGTTGACGGGGTAAGCACCCCGGCTCGAATTCGCCGAGCATGCCGTCCAACGTGGTCGCCGAGTACCCGAGCGACGACGCGATCAGGGTGAGCGCATGCTCAACCCCCAGTTCGGCCAACGTGACAGCGCCGTCGCGCTTGGCGAGTCGCTTACCCTCGGCGTTGACGGCCAGCGGCACGTGGGCGTAGGTCGGCGGGAGGTGGCCGAGCAGCGTCGCGAGGTACGCCTGCCGTGGCGACGACGACAGCAGGTCGTCGCCGCGCACCACCTGGTCGACGTGTTGCGCCGCGTCGTCGACGACGACGGCGAGGTTGTAGGCGGGCACACCGTCGAAGCGGCGCAGCACGAAATCGTCGACCAGGCCGGTGTATTCGCCGTGCAGCAGGTCGGTGACGGTGAATGCGGTGACGTCGGAGCGCAGTCGCAGCGCGGGCGGCCGGTCAGCCGAGGCCCGGCGTTCTGAGCGCTCGGCGTCGGTCAGGTCCCGGCAGGTGCCGGGATAGGCGCCCTCCGGGGCGTGCGGTGCCCGCGGCGCGGAGAGGATGTCCTTTCTGCTGCAGAAGCATTCGAACGTCAACCCGCGTGCGGTCAGGTCGTCGACCACCTCGTGGTACCGCCCCTCGTGGGCGGTTTGGCGCTCGGGCGGTTCGTCCCACGTGACGCCGATGGCGGCCAGATCCGCTACCTGCCCGGCGGCGATGTCCGGGGACGTGCGGTCGTCGAGATCCTCGACGCGGATCAGGAACCGGCGTCCGGTCGACCGGGCGAACAGCCAGGCCAGCGCCGCCGTGCGCAGGTTGCCGATGTGCAGATCGGCCGACGGACTGGGTGCGAACCGGCCGGACTGCATGACCGCAATCTAGCCGAGGCCCCGATCCAAACACCGCCCCAACACCGCGGCTGGTGAACTCTCCGGCATGATCTCGTTTCCCGTGTACACCGCACTCGCCGCACCTCTCGCCGCCGCAGCCGTGGTACTCGTCCCGATGAGCGCCGCAACCGCCGAGCCGGCGGGTCCACTGATCGAAACGACCTGCTCCTACGAGCAACTCGACGCCGCGCTGCGCATCGAGGCGCCGCAGGTGGCGGACCGGCTGGCGCAGAACCCGACTGCGCAGCAGCGGGTCCGAGACTTCCTCGCGCTGCCGGTCGACCAGCGGCGTGATCGCGTGCAGGACGTGCTTGCTCGGAACCCCGACTGGCAGCAGAAGATCGACGAGAAGCGCGGCACTCCGGAAGGTCAGCAGAAGATCGACACGATGAACAGGATCGCGACGACCTGTCCCGGCTACTGAGCGCCGGGCAACTCCACCTCGACCACCAGCCCACCGCCCTGGCGAGCGGTGAGGCGGAGCGCTCCGCCGTGAGCGGTGGCGATGGAGCGGACGATCGACAATCCCAGACCGGTACCGCCGCCGGTGCGGGAGTCGGGGCCGTCCGCTCCGTGCCGCCGGAACGGTTCGAGCAGTCCGGCCACGTCGCCGGGCGCGACCACCGGGCCGCTGTTCTCGACGACCAGGACGGCGCGGGCACCGCGCATGGCGACCACGACGCGCACCCAGCCCTCGCTCGAGTTGTAACGAATGGCGTTGTCGATGAGGTTGCCCGCCAGACGCTCGAGCAGGGTGGGGTCGCCCAAAGTGACCGCGGGGTGCAGATCCGCGACGAGGGAGACGCCTGCGGTGTCGGCCGCCGCCCGTGCCGCCCCGATGGCCCGCTCGGTGACCTCGGCGAGGTTCACGCGCGTGCGGGTTTCCAGCCGGCGCTGGCTGCTCGCCAGTACCAGCAGCCCGTCGATCAGGCGCTCCTGACGGTGGTTGACCGCCAGCAGTGTCGCACCGAGCCGACGTGTCGACTCGGGCGTCGCGGAGTCGTCCAGCGCGACTTCGATGAGGGTTCGGTTGATCGCCAACGGGGTTCGCAGTTCGTGCGACGCGTTGGCGACGAAGTGGCGCTGTCCGTCGAACGCACGATCCAGACGTTCGAGCATGTCATCGAAAGTGTCTGCCAGAACCTTGATCTCGTCGTCCGGGCCCGTCATCGAGATGCGTTCGCTGAGATGCAGATCGGCGACCCGGCGCGCTGTCGCGGTGACGTCGTGCAGAGGCGCAAGGACACGGCCGGCGAGGAGCCAACCGATGAGCCCCGCCAGGAGGCCGACGACGCCCAGCGACGCCAGCGAGAACACCAGCATCGCGCGAAGTGTTTCGCGGCGCTCTCGGGCGGCCTGCTCGGAGATGGTGTCGACCACCCGCTCGATCACGGGCATGCGCCCGAGCCCGCGTTGGTCCACGGCCTGGTCGAACAGCGCTCGCGCGTTGTTCGCGGGCCGGTGGCTCAGCGAGATCTGCAGATAGAAGAACATCAACGCGACGAGCAGTGCCCCCGCGACGAAGAACGCTCCGGCGTACAGCAGCGTGAGGCGAGTGCGGATCTTCATGGCATCCGGTACCCGACGCCGGGTTCGGTCTCGATGAGCGGTGGCTCGCCGAGCTTTCTGCGGAGCATCATGATCGTGTACCTCACCACACCGGTGAACGGGTCGGTGTGCTCGTCCCAGGCCTTCTCGAGCAGGTACTCGGCTGAGACGACGCCGCCCTCGGCGAGCATGAGCTCGTTGAGAACGGCGAATTCCTTGCGGGACAACGCGATCTGCGTCGAGTCGCGGCTGACTGTGCGTCGGTGCTGATCCAGTTGGACGCCGTTGCGCTCCAGCACCGGTGGGTTCGCGGGCCGTGACCGACGGGCCAGCGCCTGGATGCGGGCGACGAGCTCGGCGAACGCGAACGGTTTGGCGAGGTAGTCGTCGGCGCCGAGGCCGAGCCCCGTCACTCGGTCGGCGATCGTCGTCGACGCCGTCAGCATCAGAATCCGCGGATGGCCGCCCGCGTCGCTGAGCGCCGAGCACACGTCGTCGCCGTGTACGTGGGGCAGATCGCGATCCAGTACGACGACGTCGTAGTCGTTGACCGACGTCCGCTCGAGGGCGGCCGCTCCGTCGTACACGGTGTCCACCGCCATCGCGTGCCGCCGAAGGCCGTCGGCGATCGCATCCGCGAGCAGCCGCTCGTCTTCGACAACCAGAACGCGCATGCCTCCATGCTGCACGCTATCGGCGTTTGTGCGCTGTGAGGGCGGGTCGGAGGTGCGTCCGACCCGCCCTCGTCCGCAGCCCTAGATCAATCCGGGTCCCGGCAGCCCGACACCGGCACCGGGGAGCAGGCCCAGCCCGGACATGGGTCCGCCGAATCCGCCGAGTCCGGGTCCCGGCAAGCCGAATCCGGCTCCCGGCAGCAGGCCCAGGCCCGACGCCGGACCGCCGAATCCGCCGAGTCCGGGTCCCGGCAGAATGCCGGGACCGGGTGCGCCCCAACCGATGCCGGGATCGGCGCTTGCGACGCCACTCGTCATCGCCGTGCCCAGCACCGCCAGTGCGACTGCGGCCACTGCGGTGACGGTCCGCCTACTGAAGTTCCCGCCCATGATGTGCTCCTCTCGTACGCCGTGCGATGTCGCACGTCCTGACGAAGCCATCCTGGGCAGGCGGGCGTTTGGCCGACGTGAGGGTCGTCCGTCAGGCGTCGGTGGTGACCCCAACGGGTGCGACGACGCCGACGGGCTTGCGATAGGTCCCGAAGAGCTTGTCGCCGTAGCTCATCACGACGGAGAGGTTCGTCGGCCGCCTCTCGGAGTGGTGCAACTCGTGGCCGGCGGCGGGTGGCAGCAGCCAGCGCGGGTAGAGCGGAATGTCGTAACCGCAGTGCGTGACGACCATGGCGGTGGTGTTCGCGATCGCGTAGGCGACCATGACCATCGGGTGCGCGCCGAGCACCAGCGGCGGCAGGTACAGGCACAGCATGACCATCAGTCCCTCGACGGGGTGGACGACGAAGTTGGTCCATATCGTCAGCGGGTTGTCGACCCGGTGGTGCACGTAGTGGACGCGTTGGAAGACGAATCTGCTGCCGTGTTCGAGCCTGTGCCACCAGTAGGTCAGGAACTCGCCGAGCACCATGTACATCGCGACCTGCGCGACGAACGCGACCGGTGTCGGGGCGGCGGTCGGCACCTCTAGGGACCACGGGTGGAAGTACGCGTTGGCAACGAGAAGGGCAGCGGCGGAACCGATGTACATCGTCGAGGTGCGGAGTCCGAGTTTCCACGCGACCCGCGCCGGGATCCTGCGGTAGACGGAGACGTCGAGGATCGAGAAGAGGACTCCGGTGATCAGCACCACGGCGACGACGACGGGCAGGAAGTAGAGCGGGAAGGCGAAGAATCCCGTGCCCAGATGACTCAGCATCCAGTCCCACATCGGTTGCAGCGCAGGCTGATTCACGTTCGACTCCGATCGTCGGGTTAGGGGCTGAGGATCCTGGTGGCCGCGGTGCGCAGCTCGTCGATGCACTGGTCGACGGTGATGTCGCCCACGCTGAGCAGCGCGAGGTCGGCGAAGAACACCCGGCCGAGCAGCGTCAGCGACGCATCGAAGTCCGCTGGCACGTCGGCTCCCGCGGTGAGCGCCGTGAACATGCCCCGTACGCCGATGCGGAACTCGTCGGCCACCGGGCCGAGTGCGAGCACGGACGTCATCGTGGCGCGCACCATCGGCAGGTCCGAGGCCGCTTCGTGGACGACCTGCTCGATCGCGACGTCCAGCGCGTTGGCCGCTCCGGCGGCGGCGATGGCGGCGGGGATGCGGGCGGCGAGCTCGTGGCCCCACGCCAGCGCGGCGTCGCAGACGACGTGTTCCTTCGAGGCGAAGTAGCGGTACATCGTCGCCCGCGAGACCCCTGCGGTCGCGGCGATGAGCTCCATGCCGACCGCCTCGTGGCCCTGGGTGTTGATCAGCTGGCGCGCCGCCTCGAGGATCCGGGTCCGCACGTCGGTCTGGCGCGCGTCGAGCGTGCGACGAATCGTCACGGTCGTTGCGCTCACGGGCTTGTCCTTCGGGTCGGGGCTCATGGCGACACCCTAGCTGGCACGCTTGGTGAGACATGTGTATCACCAAGAGTGCCAGCTAGGCAAGTGGAGCTAGGCGCAGGCGCTGCCCGCCTGCTCCAGCCAGCGCTGGGCCTGCGCGACGTCATCCGCCCACCGCCCGCCGGGCACGTGCACCGCCGATTCCCGGAACGCACTCGAGATCACCAGGTCCGGCTGGAGCGTCGCCAGCACGCGCAGGCTGGCCTCCAGTGGCGCGTAGTCGCTGATCGGCGGGAGGTATCCGGCCTGCCAGGTGCCCTCGTCGCCGACGAAGACGGTGTCGCCGGTGAACAGGTACGTCCGGCCGTTGACGCCGGGCACCAGGTAGCAGGTGCTGCCCGGCGAATGGCCCGGCGTCGGAACGACCTCGATGCCGTTCGCGTCGACGTGCCGGCTTCCGAGGGGCACGTCGATGTGGGCGTGCTGACCGATCTCGGCGAGCTCGGCGACCGGTGCGTGCAGGACGGCCCCGAAGCGCTCGGCGATTCGCCGCGCCATCGGGCCCGCCTCGTCACGGTGCGACAGGTAGTGGTGGGCCACCCCGCCGAGCGATTCGATCTCGTCGAAGTCGGCGTCGGTGAGCGTGCCGTAGATCAGCACGTTGCCGTCGGTGCCGCCGGTCCAGAGGTAGGCGTGGGTGGTCAGGCCGGGGAACGGTGAGTCGACGCGGGTCTCCCACAGGTCGGCGCGGATCGGTTGCATGAGGTGGTTCCTTTCACGGGGTCGTGGGACCACCGTGCAACCTGAACCATTCTTGAGGTCAAGGGGTGACGTCAGACGAGTGCGACGGACGCCTTGGCCGGCGACGACTGCACGCCGAGTCCCCGCCCCTTCACGGTGACGGCCAGCCGGGTGCGGTCACCGCGGAACAGATCGCGGGAGAACTCGCACGGAACGTCGTTCTGGTCGTAGGTGATTCGCGTGATGAGAAGGAGCGCCGACCGCTGCTTGACACCGAGCAGCGTGGCCTCCTCCGGCGTGGCGTTCACCGCCTCGATCCGCTCGTCGGCCTGAGAGGTGACCAGCCCGTAGTGCTTCTCCAGGACCTCGTAGATCGACCCGCCGAGTTGTTGCTCGAGCAGGCCGGGAAACGCGTCGGCCGGGAACTGCGCCAACTCCAGCGAGATGGGCGAACCGTCGGCCAACCGCACCCGCTGGATCTCGACGACGAAGTCGTCCTCGCCGAGGCGCAGGGCCTCCCTGGTCGTGCGATCCGGGGCGGTGATCTTGGTGGACAGCACACGGGTGCCCGCGACGTATCCCTGGTTGGCCAGGAACGCGGGCACTCCGACGACGTCGGACAGGCTGCGCTGCACCTGGCTGTGGCTGACGAAGATGCCGCCCGCTCGGCCGATCACCCTGGTGATCAAGCCGGCCTCCTCGAGCGCCGCGAGCACCTGGCGGAGGCTGGATCTGCTGGTGCCGTAGCGATCTGCCAGCTCGCGTTCGCTGCCCAGCTTGGTGCCGGGGGTGCCCGCGTTGAGGTCCGTCACGATGCGACGTCGCAACTCCTCGGACGGCGTGGGCACCGTACCCTCCTCGATAGCCGAATTGGTAGGACCAATCTAACCCAGAACCGGTGTGGTAGGGCTACATGTCGGCGATGGCGGCCTGCGACTCCGGCAGGATCTGACCACCGTCCACCACCAGCGACTGACCGGTGATGTAGGCCGCCTCGTCGGTCGCGAAGAAGAGTGCAGCGTTACCGATGTCGGCGACGCTGCCCAGCGTGCCCGCGGGAACGGCGGCCGCCATTTGGTCCATGTACTCCTGGCCCATTTCGACCAGCCCCTCGGTGACGATGTTGCCGGGCAGAACCGCGTTGACCGTGATCTTCTTCGGCGCCAATTCCATTGCTGCGGTGCGCAGGAAGCCCAGTTGCGCGGCCTTGCTCGCGCCGTAGTGCGACCAGCCGGGGTAGCCGGTGACGGGCCCGGTGATCGACGATGTGATCACGACGCGGCCGTGACCGCTGGCCGCAAGCGCCGACAACGCGGCCTGCACGATGTAGACGGTGCCCTTGAAGTTCACGCCGAGCACCTGTTCGATGTCGTCGGGTGTGAGGTCCTCGAGGCGGCCCGACGGGAAGATGCCCGCGTTCGCGCACACGATGTCCACTCCGCCGTTGCGCTCGACGGCCGCGGCGACGACGCGCGCGCAGTCCTCGGGGCTCGTCACGTCGGCGGCGACGCCGCTGACGGTGCCCGGCGCCCCGGCGAGGGCGGAGACGCAGGAGTCGATGTCGGCCTGGTTTCGCCCGCTGACCACGACGTTCACCCCGGCGTTGGCGAACACCTCGGCGATACCCCGCCCGATGCCCTTGCTGCCTCCGGTGACGATGGCCGAACGGCCCTGCAGTGATCCGAACATCCGGTGTCGCCTTTCGTGGTGGGTGGTCAGGCCAGTCGTCGGCCGTCGAAGGTGAGGTACCGCTCCGCGAGTGCGCAACTGCCCTCGGCGTAGCTCACCGACATCTCCTGCGACTCCCTGGAATGGGTGTGCGACCCCATCCAGGCCAGCAGCAGCATCCGGCGCAACAGCACGAACGACGGCAGCATCGCCTCGTCGGAGGCGGGCAGCGGTCGGCGGGTGCGGTACCCGGTCACCCACGCGTCCTGCCACTCGGGAACGGCGGGGTCGTCCTCGAAGAACGACACCGCGGTACCGAAATCGTAGAAGTACCAACCGAAACCGCAGTCGTCGAAGTCGATGACCGTGATGGTCCGATCGGCGCCCGATCCGTCGACCAGCAGGTTGGCCAACCGCAGGTCGGCGTGTACCAGTCCGAAGACGTCCGGGCCGGTGCCGTACTCGGTGAGCCGACGCTGCAGCAGTTCGGTCGCGCGGCGAAGGACCGCATGTTCGGCCTCGCCGACGCCGACGGCGTCCTCCCACCTGCCCCAGCGGGGGCTGTCACCCAGGCTGTGCCGCCAATCCCAGGCGAACCGGCCGAAGCCCTCGGGCCGGACCCAGGCGCGCGAGTGGTCGTGCAGTGCGGCGGTGATGCGCCCGAGGGTGTGGAACTCCTCTGCGGTCAGCGTCGCCTCGTCGGGTTCGGCGCCCGCGACCATGTCGAAATGCACGACGTGACGGTCGATTCCGTCCTGCTCGACGGTGACGAGGCGACGTCCGTCGCTGGCGCGGCGCACGCGGGGCACGGTGATCGCGCCGTCGGCTTCCAGGGCCGCGAGCCAGTCCAGTTCGGATTCGATCTCGTGCGGCCGGTGGTAGTTCTTGCGGTGTACGCGCAGGATCGACCGATCGCCCGTGGCGGCGTCCTCGACGGCGTAAGTGGCGTTCTCGGACAGGTTCAGCAGACGCAGCGTGGCGTCGGGTGACACGTCGTAGGCGGCGAGCGCCCTGGCCGCGACGTCGACGTCGTCGGCTACGAAGACATCATCCGACGCGGACATCAGTTCACGCGCTCCGCGTGCGCCGCCGTCCGGGCCCGCGCCACCGCCGACGCGACGCGGTCCAGTACGTCGTCGCACAGCTCGGGGCTCAGCAGCAGACCCGGTTTGAACTGCAGCACACGGGGATCCAGGGTTGAGAAGATCGCCCACACGCCGTTCTCGTACAGCTCGCGCATCACGAACTTGGCGCCTTCGGGATGGGCGAACTCGAGCCCGATGACGACGCCCGCCTGCCTGATGCCGACGAACCAGTCGGGATGGTCGGCCTTGATCCGGGCCAGGCCGGTGGCGAACACCTCGGTGATGCGCTGCACCGACTCCCGGACCTCCTGGCGCTGCGTGATCTCCAGTGTCTTGATGGCCGCGACACACCCGAGTTCGGCGCCGCCGAAGGTCGAGATGTGCGCGAACCCGTCCTCGTCGAGCCAGCGTGCCGCACGCTCGCCGAGCATCGCGGCGGTGATCGGGTACATGCCGCCGGACAGGCCCTTGCCCGTCACCATGATGTCGGGTTCGATGCCGTGCCGGGTGATGCCCCACAGCTCGCCGGTCCGCATCAGACCAGTTTGCACCTCGTCTGCGATGTACAGCGAGTCGTAGCGCTCGCACAGCTCCTTGACGGCTTCGAGGTAACCCGTTGGCGGCATGGGGAATCCGTAGGTCGCGGGGATCGTCTCCATGATCACCGCGGCGACGTCGCCACCGCGTACCGCCTGCTCCATCGCGTCGATGTCGCCGAACGGCACCTGGATGAACTCGTCCGGCCGGTCGGCGAGGAAGAGCTTCGAGAACCGCTCGTCGCCGGTCGCGACCGCCAGACCGGTGTGTCCGTGATACGCCTTGATGATCGAGACGATCTTGCGCCGCTGGGTGGCGTGCCGCGCGCTCTTCAGCGCGATGTCGATGGCCTCGCCGCCGCCGGAACCGAACGCCACCTTGGTGATCGACGCCGGCGCGGACTCGACGAGTCGCTGCGCGAGCGCCGTCCTGGCCACCGAGGGGAAGTGGTGGTTGCCGACGTCGAACCGGTCCATGCCGTCGATCAGGGCGGCCATCACCTCGGGATTGCGGTGGCCGAGATTGTAGGTGCCGCCGTTGAGGTGCATGTCGATGAGCCGCTTGCCGCTCATGTCCCAGAGGAAGTAGCCCTCCCTGCGGTCGATGACCAGATCGACGCCGGCGTCGGTCCAGAACTGCGTCTTATCCGGATTCCAGTACTTCTTCGCCAGTTCCAGCACCTGCGCCTTGGACTCGAACGAGAACGTGCCGTAGTCGTACACCAAGGCTCCCTTTGCTGGGTCGTGGATGGTTGTCGGCGGGCGGTGAGGGCCACCCTAAAAAGGTCCAACCATTTCTGTCAATTGGAGCGCGTACCGGTTGCGCGACCTATTTGGTAGTGCCAATATACGAAAGTTCGCGCTGTGGCCGGCCTCACAAACAGGCCGCAGCCGGCTCCTACTGTCCGCCTGGAAGGTGTCCCCGCCGATGACCGATCAAGTGCTGTCACGCGATGAAAACACTGGTGGTGACGTTCAGCGCCTCAAACGGAACGCCATCGGCACCGTCGCCGTCATCTTCATGGCTGTCGCGACGGCCGCCCCGATCACCGCAATGGTCGGCAACGTACCGATCGCCGTTGGGTTCGGAAATGGTTCGCACGCACCCGCCGGCTATCTGGTGGCGACCATCGTGCTCGGCCTGTTCGCGATCGGTTACGCGACCATGGCGAAGCACATCACCACGACGGGCGCGTTCTACGGTTACATCTCCCACGGTCTCGGCCGCGTCATGGGGATGGCGAGCGGATTGCTCATCACGATGGCCTACATCGTGTTCGAGGGGTCGCTGATCGGCATCTTCTCGTACTTCTTCGCGGACTTCGCGAACACGACGTTCGGCATCACGGTGCCGTGGCTGGCGCCGGCGATCCTGATGCTGGTGCTGAACTGCATCCTGACCTACTTCGACGTGAACCTGACGGCGAAGGTGCTCGGCGTCTTCCTCATCACCGAGATCTTCATGCTCTCGCTCGGTGCGCTGGCGGTGCTGTTCCGCGGCGGCGGTCCCGAGGGCTTCGCCGTCGCCGAGACGCTCAACCCCGTCGGGGCGTTCACCCCCGCGGCGGGAATCGTCGGCGCCAGCGCCGGACTCGGACTCTTCTTCGCGTTCTGGTCGTGGGTGGGCTTCGAGTCCACGGCGATGTACGGCGAGGAGTCCAAGGACCCGAAGCGCATCATTCCGCGCGCCACGATGATCGCCGTGCTGGGTGTAGGACTCTTCTACGTGTTCATCTCCTGGATGGCGATCGCCGGCACGGGGCCGCAGAAAGCCGTTGAGCTGGCGCAGGATTCTGCGACCGCAGGCAACATCTTCTTCGATCCGGTGCAGTCCGCCTACGGCGACTGGGCCATCACGCTGTTCAAGCTGCTGCTCGTCACGGGATCGTTCGCGTGCGGCATGGCGTTCCACAACTGCGCGTCGCGTTATCTGTACGCTCTCGGCCGCGAGGGCCTCTCGAGCGGCTTGCAGAAGACGCTGGGTGCGACGCACCACAAGCACGGCTCGCCGTACATCGCGTCGTTCGTGCAGACCGGCATCACGCTGGTCCTGGTGCTCGCGTTCTTCGCTGCGGGGATGGATCCGTACGTCCACCTGTACGGTCTGCTGGCGATCCTGGGCACCATGGCGATCCTCATCGTGCAGTCGTTGTGCGCGTTCGCCGTCATCGCGTTCTTCCACTTCCACAAGAACCACCCGTCGAGCGCGCACTGGTTCAAGACGTTCCTCGCTCCACTGCTCGGCGGTATCGGCATGCTCTACGTCGTATACCTGCTGTGGGTGCACAAGGACACCGCCGCGGGCGCGGCCTCCGGCACACTGCTGTTCAAGCTGACCCCGTGGATCGTCGTCGGCCTGTTCGTGCTCGGTGCGGCGATGGCGCTGTACTTCAAGTTCCGGGATCCGGCCCGCTACGAGTTGATCGGTCGGATCGTGTACGAGGACAGCGAGGTTCGCGACTAGGTTCGGCTGGCGGGAGCGAAGCGACCAGGGAATCCAGATGGCAGCCGAGTTGGGCCGGTTCAGGGTCCTCGACTCGAAGCCGGTCAACCTCGACGGCTTCAGCGTCGCCGACCCGAACCTCGGCCTGGTCGCGATGGCGAGCCCCCACGACCCCTCCCCGTCATTGACGATTCAGTGGGGTGACGGTCTCCCGCATGTCACAGAACTGGACGGCAAGTCGGTCGCCGAGTTCGACGTCATCGACGAGTTCATCGCCCGCTACGGCATCGATCTCGCGGTGGCCGAGGAGGCGATGGCGCTCGACGACGTGACACTCGCGAGAATGGCGGTCGACGTCGACGTGCCACGCGCCGAGGTGGTTCGGTTGGTCGGCGGGATCACTCCGGCCAAACTGGCGCGCGTGATGGCGGTGATGACGCCCGTCGAGATGCAGATGGCGATGGCGAAGATGCGCGCCAGACGCACGCCGAGCAACCAGGCGCACGTCACCAATCAGCTCGACGATCCGCTGCTCATCGGCGCGGACGCCGCCAGCGCCGTGGCCTACGGGTTCCGTGAGGTCGAGACCACGGTGCCGGTGCTCGGCGACGCACCGTCGAATGCCGTTGCGCTGCTGATCGGAAGCCAGGTCGGGGCACCCGGCGCGATGGCGCAGTGCTCCATCGAGGAAGCGCTCGAACTGCGGCTGGGGCTGCGCGGGCTCACCAGTTACGCCGAGACCATCTCCATCTACGGCACCGAGCAGGTGTTCGTCGACGGTGACGACACCCCGTTCAGCAAGGCGATTCTCACGTCCGCGTACGCGTCGCGCGGGCTGAAGATGCGGGTGACGAGCGGTGGCGGCGCGGAGGTGCTGATGGGCGCCGCCGAGAAGTGCTCGATCCTCTACCTGGAGTCGCGGTGCGTCTCGCTGGCGCGGGCGCTCGGCAGCCAGGGGGTACAGAACGGCGGCATCGACGGCGTCGGCGTGGTCGCGTCCGTCCCGGAGGGCATGAAGGAGCTCATCGCCGAGAACCTCATGGTGATGATGCGCGACCTCGAATCGTGTGCGGGCAACGACAACCTGATCTCCGAATCGGACATCCGGCGCAGCGCCCACACGCTGCCGGTGCTGCTGGCGGGTGCCGACTTCATCTTCTCGGGCTTCGGTTCGATTCCCCGCTACGACAACGCCTTCGCGCTGTCCAACTTCAACTCCGACGACATGGACGACTTCCTGGTGCTGCAGCGCGACTGGGGTGCGGACGGCGGCCTGCGCACCGTCTCACCCGAGCACCTGGAGGCGGTCCGGCGACGCGGAGCCAAGGCCGTGCAGGCGGTCTTCCGGGACCTCGGGCTCGCCGACTACGACGACGCGCACGTCGAGGAGGTGGTCATGGCCAACGGTTCACGTGACCTGCCCGCCGGCCACCCGAAGATGGTCGCGGAGGCCGCGGCGTCCATCGAAGCCAAGCAGTTGACCGTATTCGACGTCATCGCGGCGCTGCACCGCGCGGGTTTCGCCGAGGAGGCGGAGGCGATCACCCGCCTCACCGAAGAGCGCATGAAGGGTGACCAGCTGCAGACGTCGGCGATCTTCGACGAGAAGTTCCGCGTGCTGTCCAAGCTGACCGACCCGAACGACTACGCCGGTCCCGGAACGGGTTACGCGCTCAGCGAGCAGCGGCGCGCGGAGATCGACGCGATCCGGCAGGCTCGCACATCGGCGGAACTGACGGCCGATCAGGCCGAGCATCAAGGCCACGTCACGGTCACCGAGATCGAACCGGCGCGGCAGGGCGGCGACCCTCGCGAGGTGTGCATCGGGCTCTCGCCGGCGTGGGGGCGCAGCGTGTGGCTGACGCTGTGCGGGCTCACGATCGGCGAGGTGCTGCGGCAGCTCTCGGCGGGCCTCGAGGAGGAGGGCTGCGTGCCGCGGCTGGTGCGGGTGCGGTCGACCATCGACGTCGGCCTCATCGGGCTCACCGCCGCCCGGCTGTCGGGCTCGGGTATCGGGATAGGGTTGCAGGGCAAGGGGACCGCGCTGATTCACCGGCGCGACCTGGCCCCGCTGGCCAACCTGGAACTGTTCAGCGTGGCTCCGCTGCTGACCGCGCAGCAGTACCGCGAACTGGGCAAGAACGCCGCCAGACACGCCAAGGGAATGGCGCCGGTGCCGATCTTCACCGGCGGCACCGACGAATCCATCTCCGCGCGCTATCACGCCCGCGCCGTCGCCATGGTGGCGTTGGAGCGCGAGGCGTTCGAGCCGGGCCAGCCGCCGGTGACGGTGCAGGTGACGCGACCGTGAGTTCCGGCGAGCAGGAGCGTAGCGACCGGGGAATCGACTCGAAGTTCACCGTGCAGAACGCCGTCGACGGCAAGCTCGGGCTGTCCGACCTGCGGATGGATCCGAAGGCCCTCGCCCACCAGGCCGTCGTGGCCGAGGAGGGCGGCAACCCGCAACTGGCCGAGAACTTCCTGCGCGCAGCCGAATTGACCCTTCTCGACGACGAGGAGGTGCTGAGCCTGTACGAGGCGCTGCGCCCGTACCGGTCGTCGGCCGTCCAGTTGGAGGAGCTGCGGGTGTCGCTGGAGCGGCGGGGCGCGGCGCGCTGCGCCGAGCTGGTGCGTCAGGCGGCGGACGTGTACGCCAGGCGAGGCCTGTTGAGGTGAATCCCCGAGCCGTGATCGTCGCGGGAATCGACGTCGGCAACCACACCACCGAACTGGTGCTGGCCCGCGTGGAGAACGGCACGGTCGTCACCCTCGCGCACGGGCAGTCGCCGACCCGCGGCAGGAAGGGGTCGGCGGACTCCCTCGCGGGGGCCGCGGCGCTGCTGCACAGGATGGAGGTCGACGCGGGCGTGGCGGCCGACGAACTACTGCTGTCGGCGCTGCGCCCGGTCGACACCGCGACGGCGCCGCTACCGCCCGCCACGTCGCCGCGCGCACCCGTCAGGAACCTGCGCCGGCCCGACGCCAGCACGCCTGCGGGAGCGGGATACGGTGTCGGACGGCATGTTCCGCTCGACGAGCTGACGGGTGAGGTCGCCGACGGCCCGGTGGTGATCTCCGTGGGTGCGGGCGTCGACTTCGAGGACGCCGCCCGTGCGATCACGCTGGCCGTCGAGCGCGGCTGGCGGATCGTGGGCGTGGTGGCGGCCCAGGACGACGCCGTGCTGATCCGCAATCGCATCCCCGTCGACGTCCCGGTCGTGGACGAGTCCGACGTCGACGGGCTCGCACGCGGGGCGCTCATCGCCGTCGAGGTGGTCGAGGAGGGTCGGGCCTATCGTGCGATGGCCGACCCGATCGCGTTGACCGCCGCCCTGAACCTTCCGCTCGACGCGCTGGCTGACGTCGCCGAATTCTGCAGGGAACTGGCGGATTCCGCCGCACTGGCCGTCACGCCGCGGATGGGTCCGCCCGACCCGCCCGCCGTCGACGAGGACTTCGTCGACTGCCACGTGGACGGCACCGTGGTGCGCTACACGCCCGCGCAGGCGCACGCGGTGTTGCGACTGTCCCCGCCGGGTGGCGTGGAGAGGGTGCGGTTGCGCTCGGTGCCGACGGCCGAGGACGGGCTGACCGTCGAGGACGCGTTCTTCACCGATCTGGCGTCGCTCGACAACGGGGCGTGGCTGCGGCGCGGCGTGGCGGAGGCACACGGCACCGTCGTCGCCATGCTCGCCGCCGACGAGGTAGCCGACGCCGCAAGCACGTTGACCGAGCTGACCGGCCGGCCGGCCCGAACCCTGGCCACCGAACCCGAGGCCGCGGCCCGTGGTGCCCGCACCACACCGGGGCTGCCGCCGGACACGGTGGTCTGCGACATCGGCGGCGGCACCATCGATGTCATCGGTGCCGATCGGACCGTCGTCGCCGCGGGGGCGGGGGAGGCCATCACGATCGCCGTCGCACGGGTGCTCGGTATCCCGCGTGCGCTGGCCGAGACCGTCAAGCGGTCGCCCGCCATCCGCGTCGAGGGCCCGCACGTCGCCCACGAGGAGGACGGCCGCCGCGTGTTCCTCGACGCGCCAGCACAATCCGACGCGATCGGACGACTCTGCACCAGGGGCAGCGCCGGTCTGGTGCCGTTTTCGAATCGCCTGGCCGCCGAGGAGTGGCGCAGCCTGCGTCTGGCGATCAAACAGGAGACCATCGCCGCGAACATCGCACGGTGCATGCGGGCGTTCCCCAAACCGCCGACAGCGCTGCTGCTGGCCGGCGGTGGGGCACTCGACGACGAACTGCTCCGGACCGTGGCCGAGGCGCTGCGTACCGTGCCCGTCGTGGTCGGCAGGGCCGACGTCGAGGGCAGGCACGGACCGCGGTTCGCGGTGGCGTGCGGGCTGATTCACCTCTTCGCGTCGGGCGCTGCCGAGGGTCGGGCCGACAGTGCGGCGGCGAGCAACGCGTAGGGCACCATCAGCGCGACGAACGCGCCGCCGTGGCCACCCGGTGCGGCCAACAACGCGTAGGACCCGTAGACCGCGAGCGTCAGGACGTCGGTCGACATACCCGCCAGCGACGTGACGGTGGCACGTGCGTCGCCGCGGATGCTCTGCTGCAGCCGGGTGTCCGCAGCGATCGTCGCCCACTGGAAGGCGCCGAAGGCGGCGGCCAGCGCCACGACCGCCGCGGGGTGCGGGATCACGGCGCCGGCGGCCATCAACACCGCGCCGCAGCCGAGCACTCCGGCCAGGCCCCGGTTGCCGGCGTCCCCACGGCAGCCCGCCAGCAGGCCGCCCGCCGCGGCACCCGCCCACACCACCACCATGAGCAGCGACACCTCGGCCGCGTCGACGCCGTAGCCCGCCACCAGCAGTGGCGCGTACTCGTCGAGGGCACCCCAGATGGCCGTCACCACGACGACGAGCAGCACGGCTGCTCGCACGCCTCGCGATGTCCGAGCCTCGCCGAGTCCGGCGATCAGGCTGGCCGTCCACCCCGTTCGCACGTCGAGGTTTCGATGATTTCGGTTCTCCGGCAACAGGGTTGCGGCAGCCGAGGCGGCCACGCTCGAGACGACGCTGGCGATGCCCACGGCGGGGTAGCCGCCAGCGGCGATAGCGGGCGCCGCCGCCAGCCCGGCCAGCATCGCCGCCGTGGCGCCCGCCACCTCGCCGCGACCCATGATCGTCGCGTAGCGGTGCTGGGCACCCACTCGCTGCAGTTCCTCGAAGACGAGTGCCTCGAGAGCCCCGGACGTGAGTGCGGACTTCAACCCCCACAGCGCGAAGCCGACGGCGAACACCCAGAACGACGGAACCCACACCCACAGCGCGAACGTCACGACCGTCAGCAGCGGGGCGATGACGAGAAGCGCTCGACGGGACACGGTGTCGGCGAGCGCGCCCGACGGCACTTCGAAGGCCAGGCTGGCCATCGTCCAGATGACGAACAGCGCCGAGATCTCACCGACGTTCAGACCCGAGTCGCTGAACAGCAGCGTGTACACCGGGTAGAGCAGAACGAAGTCGTTGAGGAACTGATACGCGAACACCACCGCACCGATGCGGCGCGGGGTGCTACCGGGCTGGGATGAGAATCAACATCGGCGCACGAGCCGAGCCTACGCCGCCTCCGGGTAGTCGGGCAGTGCCACGTCGCCTCCTGCGATCTCGCCGGTCCGCCGGCTCGCCAGCCGGGTCAACGTCCGGCCGACGGGTCCCGCCATCAGTCCGGCGCCGGCGTGCAGCAGCCGAATGCCGCTGCGCGTGCCGGGGTTGGCGAGGCGCAGCGAGCGTTCCGTCATGGCGGGGGCGGTCCCGACGAAGGGCCGCATCCGCTCCTCGTAACGAGCCAGTGCCGACCGGACGTCGTCGGTGCCCGCGAGTTCACCCGCGAGGATGTAGCCGCCGATGAGGGCCAGGCTGGTGCCAGCGCCGCCGAAGGTGCCGTTGCAGAAGGCGGCGTCGCCGAGCAGCGTGATCCTGCCCCTACTCCACACCGGCGGCCGTGCCTGCCCGACCGCGGAGAAGTACATCGGCGCGCCCTCGTCGATGGCCGCGAGGATGCGGGGCGCGAAGCCGCCGACGTCGGCGAAGGTGCGGCGCAGGATCGTGTTCTGGGCGGCGCGGTCGAGGTCCTCGAAGCCGCGGACGTCGGACATGAAGCTCAGCATCGCGCGGGTGGTGCCCAGATTGTCCGGGCGCAGGTGGACGGTTCGGTGGCCGGTCGCGGCCTGCCAGTTCCACCAGCCGTCGTCGGCGTCGGTCCGCGGAATGGTGGCATAGGCGATGTGCATGCCGAGTTCGTGGACGTCGACCGGCGTGACGAAGCGGCGCGACCGCGAGTTCAACCCCTCGGCGATCACCAGCAGGTCGGCGTCGATCGACTCACCGTCGTGCAGCGCCACGGTGACGCGGTCGCCGTGGTCGGTGACGTCGGCGATCTGCGTGCCGAACCGGTAGTCCACCCGCGCGGCGGAGTGGTCGATCAGGATGCGGGACAGCTCGCCGCGCAGGATCTCGAGTTCGGCGGTGGGCCCGTCGGTTCCGCCCGAGGCCCCCACGGGGAACGACGCCGCGGCGGTGCCGTCCTCTCGGACGAAGCGCATGCCCACCTCGGTGGTGTTGGCCGCGCGCACGTCGGCGTCGATGCCGTAGCGGCGGACGACCTCGCGGGCGGCGCCGCGGATGTCGACGTTCTGCCCCTCGTCACGGCGCTGGGATAGCGCTCGAGAACCGTGACCCGCCAGCCACGGGCGGAGAGTTGATGGGCGAGGGCGGGCCCGGCGATACCGGCGCCGGAGATGACTGCGTGCACCCGACCATCTTCCCGCGAGCCGGTGACCCGAAACGTCGCCCCTTTGTCAGCCCGGTGTCCAGATGGGTCCGGCTGGAGTCTCCGTCATGGTCCAGTCGGCAAGCGACTGCGGGCGGTGCCGAGCGAGGTGGTCGTCCTCGAGGGCGGCCCACTGATCCCAGTGCGGCCGGTACATGTCGCCGTCGCGGAGCAGCGCCCGCCGCTTGCGTTCGGCATCGGCGGTCTGCACCCAGATGCCCAGGTCCGCGAGCGCACGGTTGGCCGCGGTCAGCGCGCCGACGCCTTCGACGATGAGCCGCGCGTCCGTGTCGACGTCGTGCCAGCCGCCGGGGGTCCCGGTGGTCCAGTCCCAGCGGCGCCACCTGCCGGGACGACCGGCGGCACGCGGTTCGAGCACGGCGGTGCGGATGTGGTCGACGGCCCAGGCCAACCCGTCCCAACCGGGGTAGATGTCGTCCAGGCGCACCACCACGCTGGGCGCCCAGGCCCTGCTGAGTCGTTCTGCGAGCGTTGATTTGCCCGATCCGGATCGGCCGTCGATGAGCAGCGTGCGAACGCCGGCTTCGGTCAGCCGCCGCCCGAGGTCATCGACTTCCAATGAAGTTCCAGTGTCCGGTGCCGACCGATGCGGTGATCGCCACCGCGACGATGACGAACGCCGCGCAGATCAGGATGGTGTCCCGCCAGCCGAAGGACGCGGGCCGCGCCCAGGTCCTGGTCGGGTAGGCCCCGAATCCGCGTGCCTCCATCGCCGTGGCCAGCGTCGATCCGCGCCGGATGGCCGCCACCAGCAGGGCGAACGCCTGACCGGCGCCACGCCTGATACGGCCGTGGTCGGCCACCCCGCGCGCGCGGCGGGCGTAGCCGAGGTAGCGCCAGTCCTGGCCCAGCAGCCCGACGAGCCGCAGGCCGGCCAGCGCACCGATCACGAAACGCGCCGGCAGCCGCACCAACTGCCCGAGGCCGTCCGCCAGTTCGGTCGGATCGGTTCCGATGAACAGGAACACCGAGGGCAGGGCGATGGCGAGCACCCGGAGGAAGGTGGCGATCGCCAGGGTGATCGACCCGTCGCTGATGGTGACGAGCAGGAACTCCCAGTGCACCACGCCGCTGCGTTCGCCGTACAGCAGGATCGTGACCGCCGTCAGGCCCGCGGCCAGGACGAGGACCGCCCCGCGAGACAGCAGCGCTCGCAACGGGATCCGCAGCGCCACCACGAGCGCCAGCTCCAGCCCGAGTGCCGTGAGCGCCGACACCCAGTCGACGCTGAGGACCAGCCCGACGGCGATCACCAAGGCGGCGGCGAGGGCGGCGACCGGGTTCACGCGCGAGGGCGCGGTGTCGACAGTGCTCAGCATCGGACGCCCATGGCGCTCAGTTCGATTCGGCTGTCGGCGAGTAGGCCCGCGAAGTCGAGGTCGTGGGTCACGGCCACCACGGCGGTGCCCTGGTCGGTGAGCTCGGCGAGTAGCCGCAGCAGCTCCTCCCAGGTGTTGCGGTCCTGGCCGAACGTCGGCTCGTCGAGAATGACGAGCTCGGGTTGGGTGGCCATCACGGTCGCGACGGAGAGCCGGCGCTTCTCGCCGCCGGACAGCGTGTAGGGGTTGACGTCGGCCAGGTGCTCGAGCCGAAGGCGGGTCAGCAGCGCCGCGCAGCGGTCGGCGACCGTAGCCGGATCCTGCTTCAATGCCCGCGGTCCCAGCGAAAGCTCCTCGTGCACGGTGCCCGTCAGGAACTGGTGCTCGGGGTTCTGGAACACGCTGCCGATGCGCGTCAGCAGTTCTCTGGACCGCCACCTGATGGGCTCGCGTCGGCGCGGCGCGGGGGCGAGCCCGGCATCGGCGGTGAGCCGTCCGCTGCGCGGTGGGAGCAGCCCGCCGAGGGTCAGTGCCAGCGCCGACTTCCCCGCACCGTTGGGGCCGGTGACGATCGTCGTGGCGCCGCGGTGGACGTCGAAACTCAGCTCCTCGGAACGTGTTCCCGCGGGATAGCCGACTGACAGGTCCGATGCGGTCAGCAGCGGCGGACCGGGAGTGCCGGTGCGCGCTATGCGGGGAAGCTCCACACCGGGCACCCAGACACCGGCCCGCGTCAACTCACGGCGGTGCCGGGCGATGGTGTCATCCGGTGGCCCGTCGGCCGCGATCCCGCCGTCGGCACTCAGCACGATCACCCGGTCGACGGCGTGTTGCCATACCGCCGTGCGGTGTTCGATGACGACGAGCGTCGCGCCGGTCTGCTCCGCGGCGGCGCGGACGGCGTCCCGGACCTCGACAACGCCACCGGGATCGAGGTTCGCGGTCGGTTCGTCGAGCAGGATGAGACCCGGATCCATGGCGAGCACACCGGCCAGCGCCAGCCGCTGCTGCTGGCCACCGGAGAGCTCCGAGGTGGGCCGTCTCAACGGCAGGTCCAGACCGACGGCGTCGAGCGCGTTCTGCACCCGCGGCCAGATCGCTTCGCGCGCAATGTTGAAGTTCTCCATCCCGAACGCCACGTCGTCGCCGACGCGCGACAGGATCACCTGCGCATCGGGATTCTGCAGGACCATCCCGATCCGGTTGCGCCTAGTTGCCGGCACCACCCCGTCGACGAGCAGGCGGCCGCCTTCGTCGCCGTCCTCGTTGCTGTCCAGCAGCCCCGCAAGACCCTGCAGCAGAGTGGATTTACCCGATCCGCTGGCTCCGAGCAGCAGCACGCGCTGGCCGGGCGGAATCTCGAGTTCGAGATCGTGCAGTGCCCATTGCGAGCGACCGGCGTGCCGCCACCGCCAGCCCTGCGCGGTGACACTCACCCCGCCGCCGGGACGTCCCGGTGCGGTCATCGCGGCGCGTCGGTGCGCGTCCCCACTCTGCCCGAAGGGAACCGCGACAGGGCGCCCGTCTTGGCCAGGCCGCGCACCACGAACCAGGACAGACCGCCCGCGACGATCGCACCCGAGATGACGCCCGAGACCACGTAGATGGTCGAGAAGGTGGCTGTCGAACCGGGGTAGAAGAGGATGATGTCGTTGATGCCCATCGCCAGTCCCGCGGCCGCTCCGGCCAGCACGGCGACGGGCAGGTTCCACACCCGGTAGAAGAACGCCGCGAACACCAGTTCGGCGCCGATGCCCTGGACCAGTCCGAACTCCAGGGTCATCACGCCCCACTGGTTGCCGACCAGCGCGGACACGGTCGCCGCGACCATCTCGCCGTACAGCGCCGCGCCGGGCTTGCGGATCACCAGCGCGGTGAGCACGCCTGCGAAGAGCCAACCGCCGCCGAGCAGCGCCTGCAGGCCCGGCAGCAGTGCCGTCAGCGGGCCGCTGAGCGGGTTGGAGGCGATGTTCCACAGCACGAACACCAGTCCAGCGGCGACGGCGAGCACGCTGGCCACGACGATGTCGACGACTCGCCAGCGGTAGACCCGCTTCGCGGCACCGTCGGGCTGGTGGGTGGAAACGGAATTCTCGGTCATCCTGCACTCCCTACGCCGGCATGATCCGGTCAGGTTCGTACGGTCGACGGCCCCTTAGCCGTCCTCTCAGCGCACTGGGTGTGCACTCCCGTGTGGTTCGCAGCCAATGTAGCGCAGCGTGTCAACCCAACCCCGGCACGATGTCGCCCAGGGCGTAGGACGGCGGGGTGTCGAGTTGTTCGTACGTGCACGAGGCCGGGTCGCGGTCCGGCCGCCACCGGTTGAACTGGGCCAGGTGGCGGAACCGGTCGCCCTCCATGTGCTCGTAGCGCACTTCGACGACGCGCTCGGGCCGCAACGGTACGAACGACAGGTCCTTGCCGGCGTTCCACCGCGAGCCGCCCTGTCTGCGCGGCGCCGGATCGTCCGCGACCTGCGCGGCCCAGTTCCACGGGTGACCGTCGAAATCGGTTATCAGCGGCTGCAATTCGGTGAACAGCGTGCGCCGCTTCGCCATCGGGAACGCGCCGACCACACCGACCGACGCCAGCGTGCCGTCGTCGCGGTACAGCCCGAGCATGAGCGAGCCGATGGCGTCGTCGCCCGACTTGTGCAGCCGGTAGCCGGCGACCACGCAGTCCGCGGTCCGAACGTGCTTGATTTTGAACATCACTCGCTTGTCCGGCTGATAGGTCACCGACGGCGGCTTGGCGATCACCCCGTCGAGGCCCGCGCCCTCGAACTCGTCGAACCAGCGCTGAGCGGTCGCGACGTCCGTCGTCACCGGCGTCAGGTGGAATGACGGCCCCGCATCGGCGAGCGCCACCTCCAGGGCCGCGCGCCGTTCGTGGAAGGGCCGTCCGGTGTAGTCGTCGTCGCCGAGGGCGAGCAGATCGAAGGCGATGAAGTGCGCGGGCGTCTTGTCCGCGAGCATGCGCACCCTGCTGGCGGCGGGGTGCATCCGCAGTTGCAGCGCGTCGAAATCCAGACCGTGGGCCGCCGGCACGATGATCTCGCCGTCGATCACGCAGCGGTCGGGAAGTTCCGCCACCGCCGCGGCGACCAGTTCCGGGAAGTAGCGCGTCAGCGGGCGCTCGTTGCGGCTGCCGAACTCGACGTCGTCACCGTCACGGAAGCAGATCGACCGGAAACCGTCCCACTTCGGCTCGTACATCGCGTCGGGCGGGATGGTCGGCACCGACTTCGCGAGCATCGGGGCGACGGGCGGCACGACGGGCGGCTTCACGACTCCATTGTCCTCACGGTCACGTTCACCCCGTCAGCACGACCTTGGTGCAGTCCGCTGTGCGGGCCGCCACCAGTTCGTACGCCTCGGGGGCCTGATCGAGCGGCATGCGGTGGGTGAAAACTCCTGTGGTGTCCAGCTTTCCGGCTGCGATCAGCGGCACCACCTCCCGCCACGACGACTGCACCGCGGCCATGGACATGCGCAGCGTGATGGATCGGTAGACGCCGATCAGAATCGGCAGCGGGTAGGGGTTGAGATCGTGGACGCCGACCACCGACACGGTGCCGCCTGTGCGGACGGCGCCGAACGCGGAGTCCAGGGACCGGTCGGTGGCCACCGCGTCGATCACCACGTCGGCGCCGCGTCCGCCGGTGGCCTCGAGCACGGCGGCGACCGGGTCCGCGCCGTCGTCGCCCACCGCGATTCCACCGAAGGCGGCGCCCCTCGCGCGCCGGCCCGCGACCGGGTCGTACACGAACACCCGTGCGGCGCCGAGCGCGAGCGCTGACCGCACGGCGCACAGCCCGACGGCTCCGAGTCCGAGGACCAGCACCGACTGGCCCGGGCTGACCTCGCCCCGACGCGCGGCCGTCCATCCCGTGACCAGGTTGTCGGTCAGGAGCAGCGCGGCCTCGTCGTCGATCGAGTCGGGCAGCTTCATGAGCGTGCTCTGGGCGACGGGCACGGCGAGCAACTCGGCTTGCGCCCCACCGAGTCCCGCCCCGAACCCGAAGATGGTCGACCCGTGGTCACAGGTGGCCGGATCGCCCGCCCGGCAGCCCGGACAGTTCCCGCACGCGGCGATGCACGACACCATGACGCGGTCGCCGACGGTGATTCCGGTGACGGCGGGGCCGACCTCGACGACGGTGCCCACCGCCTCGTGACCGATGGAGAGCCCGTCCACCGACGGCATGTCACCGTCGTAGAAGTGCAGGTCCGACCCGCAGATCGCAGCGGCGTCGACCTTGATCACCGCGCCGTCCGGCCCCGGCAGTTGCGGATCGGGCACCGTCTCCACCGCGACCTTGCCGTCGCTGTTCATGATCACCGCACGCATGAGGTCTCCCGTGGACTCGTCGTCGAATCGGACCGGGTCGGTCGGTCACCGCGTCAGCCTACGAGAGCCCGGCGCTACTCGGTTGTCGTCGTGCGGAATTCCGTGACAACGGCCTCGCCGAGACTCCGAGTCGTTCCCGTGCCACCGATGTCGGGAGTACGGGCGTCGTCGGCGCGGCTGAGCACCGCCTCGACGGCCGCCATGACGGCGGCGGCCGCATCGGTCTCACCCAGGTGGTCGAGCATCAGCGCGCCACTCCAGATCTGACCGATCGGGTTCGCGATGCCTTGGCCGGCGATATCGGGCGCCGAGCCGTGCACCGGTTCGAACAGGCTCGGAAATCGCCTCTCGGGGTTGATGTTTCCGCTGGGAGCAATGCCGATGGTGCCGGTGCACGCCGGCCCGAGGTCGGACAGGATGTCGCCGAAGAGATTGCTCGCGACGACGACGTCGAAGCGGTCGGGGTGCAGAACGAAGTTCGCCGCGAGGATGTCGATGTGGTACTTGTCGACGACGACGTCGGGATACCTCGACGACATCGCCTCGACGCGTTCGTCCCAGTACGGCATGGTGATCGAGATGCCGTTGCTCTTCGTCGCCGACGTGAGGTGTTGCGCCGGCCTGCTCCGTGCGAGCTCGTAGGCGTACTCGAGAATGCGATCCACGCCCACCCGCGTCATCACGGTCTCCTGAATCACCGTCTCGCGATCGGTGCCCTCGAACATCCGGCCGCCGATGCTCGAGTACTCGCCCTCGGTGTTCTCGCGCACGACGTAGAAGTCGATGTCTCCGGGAACGCGGCCGGCCAACGGGCTCGCGATGCCGGGCAGGAGCTTGACCGGCCGCAGGTTGACGTACTGGTCGAAATGCCGGCGGAACTGCAGCAGGCTGCCCCATAGCGAGATGTGATCGGGGACCACCTCGGGCCAGCCGACGGCACCGAAGTAGATGGCGTCGAACGTGCGCAGGTCGTCGAACCACGTGTCCGGCAGCATGGCACCGGTCTCGGTGAAGTACTCGGCGCTGGCGTAGTCGAACTCGTCGTAGCGCAACTCGAAATCGTAGGCGTCGGCGGCCGCCTGGAGAACCCGTAGGCCCTCGGGGACGACCTCCTTTCCGATCCCGTCGCCGGGGATGACCGCGATGCGGTAGCTGGTTGTCACGGTGGACCTTTCGTCGTGGTGAGGAGTCGGTCGACGAGCTCCCTCGGGTGCGACAGCATCGCCATGTGACCGCCGGGCGTCAGGTCGGGTTCGACGCCGAGGCGCTCGGCCACCACCTCGCGCATGAACGCCTCGGGGAAGAAGCGGTCATCGCGGAACAGCACGAAGCGAGTAGGCAGGTCGGGCAGCGCATCGGCGGGCCACGGCGCCTGCATCGGTGTGTCCGACTGGTCGCGCTCCACGACGTCGGCGACCAATGCCGGGTCGACGCCGTTGTAGAACAGGGCGTCCATGTCGTCGGCGTCGTAACCCCCCGCGGCGGCGGCGGTGCGCTGGGCCGCAGCGCATCCCGTCGCGGCCCACCAGTCGTCGGGCCGCTCGCCGGGGCGGGGAATCATGCCCGAGACGTAGATCAGCGCCGCGGCGTCGACGCGACCACAGGCGAGCGGTCCGGTGAATCCGCCGAGAGAGTGCGCGACGACGACGGGGCGCGTGCCGTCGGCCGGATGCTGTGCGGCGACCGCGTCGGCGTAGCCGAGGAGATCGGCCGAATCGTCCTCGCAGGGCAGGTCGATCGCGATACCGCGGTGGCCGCGCTCGGCCAGTTCCGCGACGACGTAGCGCCAGTACGACGGATCGGAGCCGCCACCGGGGATCAGCAGGAAGGTCGTCATCTCGTGTCCTTTCGTGAACTGACTACGCGCAGCGTGCTCAGCGACGGGTCGGCGGCGTACGCGATGCGGATTCCATCCGACTGTGCCCTGTGCAACGCGTCGAGGACCGCGGCGGTGATCTCCTCGCCAGGGGCGAGCACCGGGATGCCCGGCGGGTAGGGCGCGACCAGCTCGGCGCTGACCTGGCCGACCGAATCCTGCAGGGCCACTGCGTCACTCGGTGCGAAGAAGGCCGCCCGCGGTGGCATCACGGTCACGGGCGTCACGTCGTACGCCGCACCGGCGACGACTGGACGGGCCGGGCCTCGGTGGCGGGCGATCGACGCGATGAGCGCATCGACGAGGCGGGTCAGGGACGCGGCGGTGTCCGCCAGCGACACCTGCGCGACGATGGTGTCCCGCTCGGCGGCTTCCACCGGCAGGCCGGCCCCGAGCATATCCCGCTCGACGGCGATCCCGTCCGACCCGGTGCCCGGCAGCACCAGCGTCAGCTTGAGCGGGTCGACGCCCGGCCCGTCGAGCACGATGAGACCGGCGACGTCGGCGAGCCGCTCGCGGGCTGTTCGCACCACCGAGAGCGCTTCTCCCAGAAGCGCTTCCCCGTCACGCGCGAGCAGCGCCCTGGCCGCGTCGATGCTCGCCAGGATCGCGCCCGCGGGACTCGTCGTGTGAGTCGCCTCGACTCCCGCGTCGAGCCGGGCGGGGTTGATGCGCTCACCCCGCGCCAACACGAGTGCCGCCTGACTCCACGCGGGCAGCGTCTTGTGGGCGCTGATGACCATGGCGTCCGCACCGAGTTGCAGGGGATGGCGCGGCAGGTCGGGGTGGAAGCCGAAATGCGCCGACCAGGCCGCGTCCACGATGAGCGGGACCCCGTGGGCGTGGGCTATCGCGGCCTGCTCTGCGACATCACCGACGGTTCCGACATAGGACGGATCGCCGACGAGTACGGCCGTCACGTTCGGGTACGCACGCAGCGCGTCGGCGATGGCCTCGGGAGCGACGCCCAACGGGAGTCCGGTCGACGCGTCGACGTCGGGGCGAACCCAGCGCGGCGTCAGGCCGGCCAGCACGAGACCGAGCAGCATCGATCGGTGCAGGGTGCGGCTCACGACCACGGAGCCACCGTCGCCGTGCTCGATGGCGAGGGCGAGCGCTTGGTTGGCGTGGGTGGAGCCGCCGACGGAGAACCGGCAGACGTCGGCACCCCACAGCCGGGCCGCCCGCGCCTCGGCGTCGAGTAGAACTCCGCTGCTGAGCTTCATGGTGTCGAGGCCGGCATACAGCGGCACGTCACCGGCGATGACGTCGCCGACCAGGTCGTGACGCTGCTTGTGCCCCGGAATGGTGAACGGAGTGGGTGGCTCCTCCTGGAAGCGCAGCCAGGCGTCGAGCAGCGGCGCGTCCGACCTCAGGGCACGCGGATCAGTGGCCACAGTCGATGAGTTTCGCACGATCGGGTAGTCGTACCGACGTCTCACCGTTGACCGATGAACCAGGATGGACACCGTGGACCTGCCCGTCATGCCGCCCGTCGACCCGATGCTCGCCAAGGCCGCTGCGAAGGTCCCCGACGACGCCGGCCTGTGGTCCTACGAGCCGAAGTGGGACGGGTTCCTTCACTGGACTCTGTCAACCAGGGTGGCGCTTAGAAATACGTGAGACCGCGGGTTGTGACTACAAACTGAGGCCAAGGCGAGCGTTTCCGCGCTGCCAGCCGTTGAGTGCGTCGCCGGTCGCACGCATTATGTGGTGGCGGGCCGGTCAATCTGAGGCGAGAACGCCGCGAGCATGTCCGTCCACCGCTCGGTCAGACCGTCCGAAGGTGTTGGTGTGCAGCGCCGCCCAGAAGGTATTGCGGCAGCACAGGTGGCGCTTCGGGCCTCAGGAAGGAGTGGGCCGACTGGTGTCGATCAGGGTCGGTGACCCGCGGAACCTGCGCACCGATGTCCGATGGCCGCGCTCGGGCCGTGCGTGCCCTCTCAGCATTCTCGCAGGATTAGTCCGGTTCAGATCGGGTTACCCCGCAACTCATGAGCGATCCAGCGAGACACCGACGAGCGGCAACACTTGGTGCCGCGCTAGTGGTCGTGCTGGCGGCGGGTTGCGGAAACGATGTCGACTACAACTCGTCGAACCGGGGGTCGGGTACCGACACCGAGCCGACTTCGGTCGAGAATGCGTTCATCGTCCCCACTTTCGTGCCGGGTTCGTGCGCGATTCAGGTCGGAGACACCGCGGACCTGCGTTTCACCGTGTCCAACGTCAGACCTGCGGAATCAGAGCGACTGCTCGGGATCACGACAGACGCCGCCGACCTTGTTCGGATCTCGCCGATTGCGACGTTGCAGATTCCGCCCAAGTCAACCATCGCGGCGGGCCAGCCCGTGGAAAACCTTGACGACCCTGCCGCACCGGACGAGCCGTTCACCGTGATCCTGGAAGGCATGAGGGACAACGTCACGCCCGGGAAGTCGGTTGACGTCACGTTCCGATTCGAGAAGTCCGGGGAGCTGGAGTTTCTGGTTCCCATCGAGGCGTGTCCCACCCAGAAGTAGCTGCACTGTTCGACAAGAGTCGCCAATCCTATCCATTGCTGCACTGATCATTTGGCAGCGCCCGTACCCGTGAGTACCCGTGAGCCCTGTTCCGGTATGAGGCTGGACGGTCTGGTCGGCTATGAGTCAGAAAGCTACCGAAGACTACGTCTGCGGCCGGTTCGGATGATCAGGCTGCGCGGCCATTGCGACGTGGGCCGCGCCGGGGTTCCGCCGCCGATGTGGCGCTGGAGAGGCAGCCCGAACCAGGTGAGCGACATGACGATCAACACGATGATGGTGACTGGAATCGAGCCGGCTGGGCCGAAGATCAGGTCTGTGAGGAGAAATACCACTGAACCCCTGCCTGCGGTCGCAGAACCATCGCGGTTGTCATCTGCCGCCCAGCCGTTGATCAACCGGCCTTGTCGTGGGGTTTGCCGCTCAGCCATGATAGGCGGGCTCGCCGAGCAGAAAGATCACCGCCAGCGTGGTGGAGAGAAACGCAAGAAGTAGACGCTCTGCGGTGTCCGGTTCAAACCCGGAAACCCGGACGCGACGGGCATGGTGGATAAGAAGGCCATCAGCACCGTTACTCCGGGGATAATCATACAAAGCTCGCCAATTATCTCGTCAGTTCGCGGTCCTGGGTGACTCGTCGCTTCCCTCGCTATCCATGCATCGTTCCTACCGTGACGTGCGCCTATGAAGGTTGTTGGGCGGTGGCTGCGGATGCGACATAGCGGGCCGCCTCGGCGGCATGCTCGGGGGCGACGTAGACGTCGTAGCGGTGGGCTTCGAGGGTCTGCACGCTGAAGAAGTCGCGTCGACCCCGCGTGGTCCAGTGCGCGGCGTACCCGAACACCGCGCCCCAGATGGCACCGACTATGACGGTGATGAGCACCACCCATAGCCACAGCGGGCCCACGGCGAACAGGGTGAACAGCAGACCGATCAGTGCGCCGAACCACGCGCCGCTGGCCGCACCGGCAAGGGCGGCCTTGCTCTTCGTCATCCGCCCGGTGACGCGCTCGACGGTGCGGACACCATCACCCACGATGCGGACATGCTCCACAGGGAATCCGCCGTCGGACATCCGGTCCACCAGGTGCTGAGCCGCCAAGTAGTTGTCGAACGACGCGACGTGGTGCTGTGGCACCGATGACGGCGAAGTATGTTGCTGATCCGGCGCACCGAAGGTGGGATTCATCATCTGTTCTAGCTCCTCGAAAGGTTCGGGTATCGTGACGATTCAGTGTCAAGTACCCCGCCTCGATAGCTGTACCGTCTCGCACCAGATCCGATGCGGCATCGTTATGGCGACCGCGTTCGGCGATTAGAAAACGCGCCCAGCACGAGGCCCCCGACGACGGCGAGGGCTCCGACGGCAGCCAGGGTGATCGTCCAGATACGGCGATCCTCGAGGTCCATTCGACACAGCCGGGTGAAATTCGTGTCGACCACGACCCCGCCGGGAACAGGCAAGTTGGCGGCGCTTTCGTCGTCGTTGGCACGGGCGGCAGACAGGTCAGGAGCTAAGGCGCTCCCGCACCCGACAGATGGCTCCCGTTCGGGAGAAACCGACACCGGGGCAAGCAGGCCTACGACGCCGATGAGTAACGCCACCACCCCCGCAAACAACGCGATCCGTCGCACATTCACACTGGCGGCGTACCCCGGGCTGCGTGGTTTCAACCCCGACTGGCCGACGACCGTCAGCAGTTGGTCTCGATGGTGAAAGCGTGAGGCGTCTCTTCGGTGGGCTGATCTTCGGTCGAGCCCACAGCGGTACCGGAGATGACGAAGGTTCCGTCGTCGAAACGGGCCTGCGCGTCACCGATAATGTCGCGACCGAAAGTTCCGGAGAAGCCGCCCAGATCACGGAAGTAGACCAACCCGGCGCTGGCGGTGGCATCGGCAGTGTTAACCATCGCGGTGAAACCGGGTGAGCGCGGCAGGGTTTCGATGGTCCACCGCCACTGGACCTGATCGCAGTGCATGGGCACAGTCTGTGTGCCGACACCCTCAATCGTCACCTGCGCGGTGTGCGTGCCCAGTAAACTTGGCGGGCCGCGCACCCCACCATGGCGGCGGACAGGGTACCTGCGCTAAGCGCCGCCGCGACGGCGGTCTTACCCATGATGGGCCGATACCCATCGCCGGCGCGGTGCAAACGCTGCCTTCGGCGGCCCGACATGCTCCGGACTCACCTGGCAGCATGGGGTAGTGGAAGCCAGCCGCACGACCAATCTCGCATTTGAAGCGACCCCGGCCGCCGAACGGCCGACTACGGATGACCGAGCGCGCACGCTCGTGACGCCGCCCGGTCCCATCGAGAACTACGCGCTGCTCGCCGACCTGCGTACCGCCGCCCTGGTCGGCCTCGACGGTTCGATCGACTGGCTCTGTCTGCCCCGGTTCGACTCATCGTGCTGCTTCGCGCGCATCCTCGGTGACGACTCCAGCGGGCACTGGCGCATTGGACCGTCTGGCGCGGTGAGCGAGATCCGGCGCCGGTACCGCGGGGATTCGCTGGTGCTAGAGACCGAGTTCGACACCCCGGAGGGCACCGTGCGGTTGATCGACACAATGACCCCCGAGGTCGCCGATACCGATGATGCTCCGGAGGTGCTGCGGATCGTCGAGGGCGTCCGCGGGACCGTCGAGGTGGAGCACAGCTGGGTGGTGCGGTTCGCCTACGGGCATGCCGTGCCGTGGGTGCGGCGCGCTGGCGGCGGGATCCTCGCGGTGGCGGGTCCGGAGGCGGTGCTGCTGCGCGGTGATGTGCTGCCCGAGCGGGTGCCCGGCGAGCGGGCTCATCGCGGCCGGGTCATCGTGCGCGCGGGCGAGCGGTACACCTGGACGATGCAGTGGGTCGCGAGCCCCGACCGGCTTCCCCCGCCACTCTCGCCCGTCGACGCGGTGGCGGCCACCGAGCGGTTCTGGACACAGTGGAGCAGTCAGATCCGCTACGACGGCCCACACGCCGAGACGGTCCGCCGCTCGCTGCTCACCCTCAAGGCGCTCACTTATGCGCCCAGCGGGGGCATCGTCGCCGCCCCGACGACGTCGTTACCGGAAACGCCTGGCGGCGAACGGAACTGGGATTACCGCTTTTGCTGGCTGCGCGATGCGACCTACACCCTGATCGCACTGGACGCGTTCGGCCTGAGCGCTGAGGCCGCCGCGTGGCGGAACTGGCTGCTCTACGCCGTCGCGGGCGATGCGGCCGACACCCAGATCATGTATGGCATCGGCGGCGAGCGGCACCTGGTGGAATGGGAGGCCGACTGGTTGCCCGGGTACCACGGCGCACAGCCGGTGCGCATCGGCAACGGCGCGTACCGACAGCTGCAGCTCGACGTCTACGGCGAGGTGATGGACGCCCTGCATGTCGCCCGGCAACGCGGCCTCGAGCCCGACGCCAACGCATGGGCGCTACAACGGGGACTGATGGCGCACCTGACGCGGATCTGGCAGCAACCCGACAAGGGCCTGTGGGAAATACGCGGGCCCGAGCGATACTTCACACATTCGCGCGTCATGGTCTGGGTGGCGTTCGACCGCGCGGTTCGCGCGGTCACCGATTTCGGGCTGGACGGGCCTGTCGAACAGTGGGCGGCGCTGCGCGACGCGGTGCACGCCGAAGTACTGGAACAAGGGTGGAACGACACCGTCGGCGCCTTCACCCAGTCCTACGGCGGCACCGAGCTGGACGCGGCGACCCTGCTGCTGCCCGCGGTCGGGTTCCTGCCCGGCGACGACCCGCGGGTGCTGTCCACGCTGGACGCTGTCGCGCGCGAGCTCAAACACGGCGACCTCGTCGAGCGCTACCGAACCGGCGCCGAACGGGGCAACGACGGGCTCAAAGGCCAGGAGGGGGCCTTCATCATCTGCTCGTTCTGGTTCGTCAACGCACTGGCACTGGCCGGTCGCCGCGCCGAGGCCGAGGCAATGTTCGGTCGACTGGTGGCGCGCACCAACGACGTCGGACTGCTGGCCGAGGAGGTGCAGACCGGAACCGGTGCGTTCCTCGGCAACTTCCCCCAGGCGTTCAGCCACCTCGGCCTGGCCGGCAGCGCCGCACTGCTCTACGGGGCATCGAGGTGAGGGCGGCGACGCTGATCCCTGGTGACGCCGCCAGCGCCGGGGTCACCGAAATGCCCGACCCCACTCCAGGTGAAGACGAGCTGCTGGTGGACGGGCTGCTAGTCGGGGTGTGTGGCACCGACACCGAGGTGCTGCACGGCGGGCACGGTGAGCTGCCCCCGGCTGCGGATCGGATGGTCGGGTTTCACGAATCTCTCGGGCGGGTCCGCGAGGCCCCATCGGGATCCGGCTATGCGGTGGGCGACCTGGTGGTGGGAGTGGTCCGCCGCCCTGACCCGGTCCCGTGCGGGCCCTGTGGCGCAGGTGAGTGGGACTACTGCCGTAACGGGCGGTACACGGAGCGTGGCATCAAGGCCCTGCACGGCTACGGGTCGCAACGGTGGACCGTGCCGCCGGCCTTCGCGGTGCGCGTCGACGAGCGCCTCGGCGAACTGGGCGTGCTCACCGAGCCCGCGTCCGTGGTGGCCAAAGCGTGGGAGCAGGTCGACCGGATCTCGTCACGCTCAGTGTCGCGCCCGCACGTGGCGTTGGTCACCGGTGCCGGACCGATCGGGCTGCTCGCCGCGCTCATCGCCGTGCAGCGCGGGCTGGAAGTACACGTGCTCGACCGCGTCACCGCCGGACCGAAACCCGACCTCGTGCGCGACCTCGGCGCGGCGTATCACACCGCCCTCCCCGATGTTTCGCCCGATGTGGTCATCGAGGCCACCGGCGCAGCGGCGCTGGTGTTCGACGTGCTGGCACGCACCGGGCCCAACGCGATCACCGTGCTGACCGGCATCTCCGGCGGCCGGCGCACCATCAAAATCCCCGCCGGTCAGATCAACGACGAACTCGTGCTGGACAACGACGCCGTGGTCGGCAGCGTGAACGCGAACCTTCGCCACTACCGCTCCGGTGCGCAGGCCCTCGCCGACGCGGACCCGACGTGGCTGGCGGGACTGCTGACCCGGCGGGTGCCGCTAGCTGACTGGCCCGACGCGCTGGACCACCGACCCGATGACGTCAAAGTCGTTGTGCAGCTGGACGAGCAGTGAGTCGCTGGACGCGGCTGCGCGAGAGCTTCTGGTTCCTGCCAGCCCTGCTGTGTGCGCTGGCGGTGGTGCTGGCTGAGGCGCTGATCTTCGTGGACCGCCGCATCGACGAGCGCACACTCGGGCCGATCACCGTCGTGATCAACCGGGTCGGCGAGGCCGGCAGCCGGGACCTGCTCGGCGCCATCGCAGGTTCGACGCTGACCGTTGCTGCCACCACGTTCTCCATCACGATCGCGGTCCTCGCGACGGCATCGTCGACCTACGGGCCGCGTCTGGTGCGCAACTTCATGACCGACCGCGCAAACCAATTTGTCCTCGGCGCGTTCGTCGCCACCTTCCTCTACGCACTGCTGGTGCTGCGCTCAATTCGCGTGCTCGGCAACGACACCGACGAGGTGTTCGTCCCGCACCTGGCGGTCAACGTCGCGGTGCTCTTCGGCATGTTGACGATCGGTGTACTGGTGTTTTTCATCCACCACATCAGCGAATCGATCCAGATATGGACACTTGCCGGGAAAACTCGGAGCGAGCTCAACGCCGCCGTCGACCGGCTCTACCCCGAGCAGCTCGGGCGCGCGCCCGCGGAGGTCGAAAACGCCGCCGGTCGTGGCGATGTACCGGAGCGGCTCGACGCCGACGGTACTCGGGTCCTGGCCCACCGGACCGGGTACGTGCAGGGCATCGACGAAGAGCGGCTGCTCACTACAGCCACGTCCCACGACCTTGTGGTATCGCTGTTGGTCCGGCCCGGCAGCCACGCCATAGATGGCACCGCCATCGCCGTGCTGTGGCCACCAGACCGTGTCGGACACGAAGCATCGAGTGCCGTCATTGACTGCGTCACGGTCGGCCAGGCGCGCAGCCCCGACCAAGACGTCGAGTTCGCAGTCCTGGTATTGGAGGAGATGGCCGTGCGCGCCCTCTCGCCTGGCACGAATGACCCCTACACCGCTGTCAACGCCCTCGACGACCTGGCCGCCGGCCTGGCACGGCTCGCGGGTCGATCCTCGCCATCCCCGTACCGCTACGACGACAACGGCCAGCTGCGCGTGATGGCACGCCGCGTGGTGCTCACCGACCTGCTGGACGGGCTGTTCGACGCCATGCGCGTCTACGCAGTCGACCACCCCAGGGTGCTCCGACGGACGCTCGAACTCGCCGAGCAGGTCGGTGCCGCCAGCTTGCAGCCCGCAGTCCTGGCCCGGCTCAGCGCTCACGTCGCGCGCGTCATCGAGGCGTTCGAACGTAGCGCGCCCCAGACCTGCGATCTCGTCGAGCTACGCCGTCAAGCCGACGACGTGCAACACAGCTTGTCCTCGCTCAACGAAGCCGGGCGGTGACGCACAAGGCTCTGTACCCCGCTTCCGTGGGGCTGACGACCGAAACTCACGCAACCGCATCTGACGTTAATCGCAAGGCGTACAACCTGTTTCAGCAGCCTGAGAACACCTCAGCGGAAGATTCGATCAATCACACCCAGTCCTCAGCGTCCGCACAGGGATCAGTGGTGCAGTAGTTGTGGTACATGAGATTGCCCGTTGCCGATACTGACCGTGATGTGACTCGACGCCCTGTGTCAATCCAAGCAGTGCGTGGACGCCCACGGCACATGCGCGCACAGCATCTTGCGCCCGACAGTGCAGCGCGCTGGTGGATGTCGCTGACGCGACTCACGATCGATGCGATCGCCACCCAACACAGTTGAGACACAGACGGCTAAACAACAGAACGACGGGACACGAGGGACGCGAAAGGAGAAGGTAATGGTTGAACAAGCAGCGCAGGCGGCTTCGACGGTGCCGGCGCAGGAGCCCCCACGACAGGTTGTCACCAGTTTCACCCAGTACCGCGATGCGGAGCATGCGGTCGACCGACTCGCCAGTCAGCCGTTCGACATTGAACGAATCGCCATCATCGGATCGGATTTGCAATTCGTCGAAGAGGTCAACGGCCGGCTGACCTACGGCGTCGCCGCCGCGCGAGGCGCGGCCGCCGGCGCGCTGGCGGGCGCCTTGATCGGCTGGGCCTTAGGTCTGTTCGACCTGCTCCAACCCATTATCACAGGGCTCGTCCTGGCCCTGTACGGAGTCGTGTTCGGCGCCGCGGTGGGCGCCGCGGTGGGTCTCATGCTTCACGCGTTGCGGGGCGGTCGCCGCGACTTCCAAGCCTCCAGCGCGCTGCGGCCCCGGCACTATGACGTCATCGCGGATGCTGCCGTGGTCGAACGTGCCCGCCAGTTGCTCGACGCGGACGACATTGCGCCTTTGCAGCGAGAAGCCGGATGACGGCCGAAGCGCAGACCAGGCGCGCCGGAATCCCGGTGGTAGCGGTCGCGGTGACGCTCGTGTTGTCCGCGTGCGCCAATCCGCCGGATCAGGCCAGCGACCCGTCGAGCAGGAGCCCAACCGTCACGACCACTGCGGTGGCCGAGGAGTCGTCGGCTGCGCCCGGCTATGTCGAGGTGGTCGAACGGGTTAGCCCCAGCGTCGTTACCGTGCTGACCGACGGTGGTCAGGGCAGTGGTGTGGTGTTGCGGCCCGACGTCGTCGTCACCAACGCCCACGTGGTCGGTCAACAACGCAAGGTCTCCATCGTTCTCGCCGACGGCACACGATCGCCCGGGGAGGTGGTCGGCACCGACGAGGTGACCGATGTCGCGGTGGTGCGCACCGAGCGTGGTGATCTACCGGTAGCGGAGTTCCGCGAGGATCTCCCGCGACCAGGCGAACGGGTCCTGGCCATCGGCAGCCCGTTAGGGTTTCAGAACTCGGTGAGCGCCGGCATCATTTCCGGGCTGCACCGCGATGTTCCGGGATCGGCCGTGCAGACGTACTCACTGGTTGACCTCATTCAAACCGACGCCTCGATTTCACCGGGCAACTCCGGCGGCGCGCTGCTGGATACGCAGGGGCGGGTGGTCGGCATCAACGAGGCCTACATTCCGCCCGCGGCCGGAGCGGTATCCATCGGGTTCGCGATACCCACCGCCACCGTGCTGGACGTGGCCGAGCAACTGTTGGCCGACGGCACGGCCACGCACCCCTACTTGGGTGTTTCCGCCGGACGACTGACCGACCCGATACAACAGCGACTCGACGTCCAGGTCGATCGCGGCGCCGTCGCACTCTTGGTCGACGACGACGCACCCGCCGCCCGCGCGGGTGTCAAGTCGGGCGATGTCATCGTGGAATTGGCTGGTCAGTCGGTCGGCAGCGTCGAGGATTTGTTGAGCGCGTTGCGCCAGACACGACCCGGCCAGCAGGTTGCCCTGGTCTTCGTTCGCGGTGATCAGCGTCAACAGGTGGAAGTCACGATCGGGTCGCGGTCCACCTGACTGCGGATGGCTGACCAGGATGGGACTTTCGGCGCTCAGCGCACCATAGCGTCAGTGAATGTTAGGAGGATCTAGCGTGCAGGCAGTCAAAGTGACACCCGTCGTCCGGGAACAATGTCGGTATCCCAGCGGGCAGGGCCTATCCGCGTCGAGGGCCGATCTGCTGGTCGATGGTATGGCAATTGGGTTGTGCGGGAAAGACGCTCGCAGCGGGACCACCAAGGGGGCCCTGACGAGTTGTCTACCCACCCAATGAAATGGAGGCACACCGTGTTCACAAACCTCGCCGGCACGGTCGCAAACGGTGGCGCGCGCCTACTGCGATCCCGCCGGCTCGTGCGCGCTCCGGTCTGGATATACAAAGCCCGAGCCGGGGCACTACTCGGCGCACGAATGCTGATGCTCGAACACATCGGGCGCAAATCCGGTGCACCCCGCTATGTCGTGCTGGAGGCCTTCGACCATCCCACGCCCGATACCTTCGTCGTCCCTTCCGGTTTCGGCGAGCAAGCGCAATGGTTCCGCAACGTCAAGGCCAACCCGCGGGTGCGGGTCTACATCCGCAGCAACGCGCCGGTCCCTGCCACCGCGCGGGTCCTCGAGCAGCACGAAGCAGACGACGCGCTCGCCGCATACACCCGTCGACATCCGCGCGCGTGGCCACGGTTCAAGTCCGTGATCGAGGCAACCCTCGGCAGCGGAATCAGTGAGATCAACACCGCGCTGCCGTTAGTCGAGTTGCGCCTCGAACCGGTGACACAGAAATGACGAGGCACCAATTCGACCGAACTGTCCCGACTTCAGCACGTCGTCGGCGTCGCGGTGGGCTGCGGAGTGGATTGCTTAAGCGGCTGGATTCGTCTTGGAGGCCGACCCCGCCGCCCGAGACGACGGTGGCCGCGGCGGCATCGCGTTGACCAGTAACCGTCAGGACGGTTTGCGCGTTCTGCGGTCAAGATGGAGGAAGAACATCCGGCTCAATAGGAAGGAAAAGATGACCACATATTCGAACGACTTGGAGTCGGTGGACAGTGTCGCCCAACGGCTGATGGCAGAATTCGACGGGATCCTGCCAAAGAGGCAGGTGGCCGGCACCGTGCTGCACGCGGTCGCCGACCTCGACGGGCAGGTGCCACCCGGTGCCTTACCCCAGATGCTGCACCAGCTCGCTCAGCAGCGCCTGCACAGCTCAATCCCCGAGGTGTGGCCCATAGCAGCCACCCCGGCTGACCGGCGCTGATCCCATCTCCTCGGCTATTCGGGCTGCCACTCGCATTCGCTGCCAGGGTGCACCGCCGCGGTGTTCGGGCACGCTGCGCACTGGTCCACGCGGTCGACGCGACTTGTCCAAGCGTGCAGACCCTCGAAGCCCAGCGCTACGATGTCCACGCTGACACACGCCACGCTGGATCAGGAATCGATCGACGTCTGGGTGAACGGCCGGGCTGGGTTGACTGACGAATTCCCCGCAGAGTGTGAGCACCTCAGCGATGATCTAGTCGGGCGCAACGCCGAAGGCGACGACGGGATCGTGAGCGTCGGCAGGATGGAACTCGTGGTGTACGCGGATCCCTTTCGGGTGTTGGCGATCGCTAGGTGGCCAGCCCAGGGACGATGTCGCCCAAGCTGAAGGTCAGCGGTTGTTCGAGTTGGGCGTAGGTGCATGACCGTGGGTCGCGGTCGGGCCGCCAGCGGTTGAACTGGGCGGTGTGGCGGAACCGGTCGCCTTCCATGTGGTCATAGCGCACCTCGACCACCCTCTCAGGCCGCAGCGGAACGAACGAAAGATCCTTGCCAGCGTTCCAACGCGAGGTTTCGTTCTTGCGCGGCGTGCGGTCACCCGCTTCATGGGCTGCCCAGTTCCAAGGATGGTCATCGAAACTGGTTACCAGCGACTGCATTTCGCTGAACAACTGCCGCCGCTTGGCCATCGGGAACGCACCAATCACACCCACCGAGGCGAGGGTGCCGTCGTCGGTATAGAGCCCAAGCAGCAGCGAGCCGATCGCTTCGTCGCTGGACTTGTGCACACGGTAGCCGGCGACGACGCAGTCGGCGGTCCGCTGGTGCTTGATCTTGAACATGACCCGCTTGTCGGGCTGATAGGTCACCGTCAACGGTTTAGCGACCACCCCGTCGAGGCCGGCCCCCTCGAACTCCTCGAACCACCGTCGGGCGGTCGTGGGATCGGTGGTCGCTGGTGTGACGTGAACCGAGGGCCCGGAGTCGGCCAACGCCGCGACGAGTGCAGCGCGTCGTTCGGTGAACGGTCTCCTGGTGTAGTCCTCATCGCCTAGGGCGAGTAGATCGAACGCTACGAAGGACGCGGGGGTCTGTTGGGCGAGCATCCGCACTCGCGAATCGGCCGGGTGGATGCGTTGTTGCAGCGCCTCGAAGTCAAGGCCGTGGTCTGTGGCGATGATGATCTCGCCATCAATCACGCAGCGTTGCGGTAGTTCGGTCTTGATCGCTGTGACCAGTTCAGGGAAGTATCGGGTCAAGGGTCGCTCGTTGCGACTGCCCAGCTCGACCTCCTCGCCGTCACGGAAGCAGATCGACCGGAAGCCATCCCACTTCGGTTCGTAGGAGGCATCGGCAGGGATGGTCGGCACCGACTTGGCCAACATCGGCGAGACCGGCGGCATGACGGGTAGCTTCATAGTCTCATTGTGGTCTCTGCTCGGCGAACGGATTGCTGCCGTGTGAAAGTCGTTGCTGCGCTTCGGATTTTCGGATACGAAGATGCTTGATGCTTTCCTCCAACGCGGCGACCTCGCCGAGCCATGCGCGGTCCTTCGCCTCGATGAGGCGTTCCTCAGCGTTCTCGGTCATTTCGTTGATGCGGCCCAGCTGGGCGGGGTCAACGCGCAGGAACCGGCATCGCGTGCAAGCGTGCTCGTGCACGCAGGGTGTGCCGTAGGGGCGGTGGCACTCGCCGAGGGCAACGCGGCGCAGCAGGAAGTGCTCTTCGAAGTCGGCCCACTCGTCATCGTCGGCGACCTTGGCCTCCTCGGATGGTCGCAGTTGGCGGCGCCGCTCGATGTACGCTTGGTGGGCGGTGACGATGTGCTCCGGGAACACCGCCGTGTAGCCGCGGGTGGTGTCGAGGTTGAGATGCCCGAGCAACGCCGCGGCGATGTGCAGCGGCAGCCCGTTATTGACCGCGTCGGTGGCGAACAGTCGGCGGAAGTCGTGCGGAGTGAAGTGCACTGATCGACCGGCATCGGTCAATCCGGCGACCGTGGCGAGGTGGATCAGGATCTGGCGCACGTAGTGCCGTCCCAGCACTTCGTGGCGGGTGCCCAGCGGGCGTGCGAAAAGGTGCGGAAACGGTTCGCTGTGCACCTTGTCGTTGGTGTCGTAGGCGATCGACAGCGGCACGTGGTCCTTGCCGGCCTTGGCGCGGCGCAGTACCTGTAGCAGCACCCCGACAAGTTCTGGGGTCATTGGGATGAGTCTTTCGCAGTCGGTCTTGGACGGCACGATGTGGAGCAACGGCACCAGAGTGGCGGTGGTGGAGGCGGTGTAGTGCCGCAGCGACAGCTGAGTCAGTTCGAGTAACTCTTCGATGCGAATACCGGTGTGACGCAACGTCTCCACGACCGCCCAACCCCAGAATCCCTCCTCTTCCAGGGCGGTCACGTCGATGCGCTGGGCACTGCCCCGGATCCATCCCGGCCGCTGCTGTCCGGGAGCGAGGTGCACCCAGATCCGCGCCCGGGCGTCGCCGTCGCGCCGCAGAGGTGGACAGTGCCGCAGAAACGTGAAGCCGTCAACGACGAACTCCTGGTCGTGCGTGCATGCCACTGCACGCTGCAGCAGCGCCGCGGTGCGGTCCTTGTGCGCGGTAGCCGCAGCCAGGAGTACCGGCAGAAGTGGGGTCAGCATGCGGGTGCGATCCTGCATGGAGGCTTTCTGGCGGCGTTTCTGCTTGGCCGCCGCGCGACTGAGCGCTCGCGGTACCGGGCACGGAGCAACCCAGACACCCCAGCGGACGGGGTCGTCGTGCGACCATTCGGCCAGGTCGCGGTACATGCCGCGGATGGCGAACAGGATCGAGTGCACTTCGCGTCGCGGGCGGCCGTCGAGGGTCATCGCCAACCGTTCCCGCCACGCCGTCACCACCTCGGCCGAGATCGCCAGGTCCTTTTGGTCCGGATTGATCTGCAGGATCTCCCACCAGAACAACCGGGCCAGGCGGTAGGCAAGTCCCTCCAACGAGCTGTAGTCCATGTTGGGCTGTAGCTCCTCGAGGTAGCCCACGAGGAGGTCGCGCACTCCTGAGGCGGGGATGCCGTACCGATCGACTAGCGTCGCAGCGCTGTGCTGGCGTGTGTTGCCCCGCGCCGACCACGTCGCCCGCAGCGTAGGCGCCTCCTCGGCCAAGGGCCCCAGGGCGACCAGCAGCTCCCAGATGAGGTGTTCGCGGCGCTGTCGCCCCGAGGTGCGCACCACGTCGGCGTAGAACAGCAGATCGTCGCCGCACAGTTGTCCGATGTTCTTCCCGGTGCGGATCATCACCCGCGCCAATGCCTTTTCGGCGTCGGCCTGGTACTTGGGCACCGCGTCCCGGTAGGCGGGCAGCCTACGCAACCGTTCCAAGTCCGGCCCGCCATTGCTGTCGAGGAACCTGCCGAGGGCTACCCGCTGCTTGGAATCCAACAGCCAACTGTAGGACGGCCGCAGTGCGCGTACGCGCAGTAGCGCATTGAGGGCCTTAAGCGTGGGTGACCAGTGGTCGTAGTGCGGCAACGCATCATGCTCGAACCAGGTGCGCGGCGCGGCGTCGTAACCGCTGGCCAGCCACCGCTCCTCCCACGTCTGCCCTGAATATTGAGCCAGGACACCCAGCAGGGCCTGCGTTCCCCGAATCATCGGCTGAAGCTGCTGGGGTGGCAGCGTCCGGTGGCGCTCGGTTACGACGTCGCACAACTCGGTGATGGTGAGATGCTGCATCGTCACACCGCGGGCGCCCTCTGGCGGCGTTGGGGGCGCGTGGTTGGCGTCGTAGCCCCACAGGGGCCGGGCCAGGCCGGCGGGGCCGAACCGGCTGTCTGCTGGGAGCGCTTGTAGATGCGGTGAATCAGGCCGTGACAGCAGCTGGACCTGTGGGCTCATCGCCCGCCGCGTCGCGGCGGCTTGCTGGCGTTGCGGTGACCGGGTGTCCTCAGCGCTCAATTCGGTAGCCCTAACAGTTCACGGACCGCCGCGGCGTCGTAGGCAGGTTCGATCGTCGATGCTTCGATCTTCGGTCGGGCGTGATGCTCAAGGACCTTGCCGATCAGATCTTCCAGCCGAGGCTGGGTGTAGATCTGAGTGGTCGTCACGCTGGCATGCCGCAGCACGGTCTGCACGTCGACCAGCGTGAACGCAGGATCGGCAAGCATCCGCGCGGCGGCAGTGTGGCGGAAGTCGTGCAACGACCAGTTCGCCCCCAAGCTGGCGTTGGCGCGGCGCAGCACCGCGCGCATCGCGTGATAGTTCAGCGGCGCTGGCCGCGAGCGTCGGGTCCACCACACCGGACCACCCGGCTCCATCGGTGGCTGCTCGGACAGGTACAACGCCAACCACACGAACGAGTCCACCGACGCCGGGACCGTCTCCCGCATGCGGCTGCCCTTACTGGTGACCGTGATTGTGTAGCGGCCAGCATCCAGATCGCCGTGACGCAAACCCAACAACTCCGATGCCCGCACTCCCGAGGACAGATAGAAACTCACCAGCGCTCGATCGCGGTGGCTGCGCAGCGCGTTGAACAGCGCTGCAACAGCGTCATCGGGGATCGCCCGCCACACCGGCCGCGGGGTTTTCTGCCGATAGTTGGCGCGCCGAAAGATCGTAAAATCTTCCATCGGGTTGTGGTGCGCATGAGGTCGACCCCCCTGCCTGGCACGTTGTGCAGGAACGGGATTCACCAGCGGACCCAGATCGGCAGCACAGGCGTGTTCATAAAACCCGAACATCACCGACAGCTGATGGTTGATGGTGCGCGGCGCGTACTTGGTGGACAACTCCGCCTTGCCGGTCACCGCGTTCACCGACCCTGGCGGCGGCCCATCCGGACGTCGGCGAAGACGCTGCGGATTGGGCGCCGCCCGCAAGTGCTCGACGAACGCGCGGACGTCTACGCGCTCTGCTCGCTCCCAACTGATGAGGCGGTCATGTAGGAATCGGAACCACCGCAGAAGGTCGAACGCGTAACTTCGAACTGTGAGTGGACTGCAATCCGACGCCGCCAGTTCGCGAAGGTATGATGTCGCCCCGAGATGTTCGGCATCGGGGAAGATCACCCGCCACGGCAACCCGCTCGGCGCCGACTCCACCCGACCCACCTCACCCATAACCGGATCCTCCGCCCCCTGCAGCCACGCCATCGGAAGGCTCGCCGAAGTTCAGTCAACTAGACGCGCGCTGGTGTTCCGGGACGGCGACGAGGTCGTGCTGCTGTCGCGCAGCGGCAAGGATCTGGGCCGGTACTTTCCGGAGCTGGTGGAGTCGGTGCGCGCGGAACTGGTCGGCCGGTGTGTCCTCGACGGCGAGGTCGTGGTGCCGAGGGACGTCGACGGCCGGGTTCGGTTGGACTGGGAGTCGCTGAGTCAGCGCATTCATCCCGCCGACAGCCGGGTGAGGCTTCTCGCCGAGCAGACGCCCGCCCACTTCATCGGGTTCGACGCGCTGTCCACCGGTGACCGCTCGCTACTCGACGAGCCGTTCCGGGTGCGTCGCGAGGTGCTGAAGGAGTCGGTGGCCGAACGGGATTGGTGTCACGTCACGCGCACGACGGAGGATTCGGCCCTCGGCGCGGAGTGGCTCACGACCTTCGAGGGAGCCGGCCTCGACGGGGTGATAGCCAAGAGGCTCGACGGACGGTATCTGCCCGGCAAGCGGGACATGATCAAGGTCAAGCACGCCCGCGACGCCGACTGTGTCGCCATGGGGTACCGCATCCACAAGAGCGGTGAGGGCATCGGATCACTGCTGCTCGGCCTCTACCGCGACGACGGAGAGCTCCAGATGGTCGGCGGTGCAGCGTCTTTCAGCGTGAAGGACCGCACGAAGCTGCTCGCGGAGCTGGAACCGCTGCGCGAGGGCGAGGTGCGTGACGGTGACCCGAGCCGGTGGAACTCCGCCGCCGATAAGCGCTGGATACCGATTCGGCCGGAGAAGGTCGCCGAGGTGGCGTACGACCAGATGGAGGGTAATTCCACGCACGGGCAGCGCTTTCGGCACGCGGTGAAGTTCGTGCGATGGCGGCCCGACCGGGAACCGTCCAGTTGCACGTTCGCGCAACTGGACGTGCCTCTGAACTACGACCTATCCGACGTGCTGGAGGGCAACTGATGGCGGCGAGCAAGGCCGAGGAGATCGACGTCGACGGGGTCCTGGTGCGGCTGACCAACCGCGACAAGCCGTACTTTCCGAAGCTCGGCGCCAACGGCACCAAGGGCGTGCTGTTCGACTACTACCTCGCGGTGGCCGATCACATGGTGAAGCTGTTGCGGGACAGGCCGGTTCACCTGCAGCGCTTCCCCGACGGGATCGACGGCGAGGAGATCTATCAGAAGCGGGTGCCGCAGAAGCACCCCGACTACCTCGAGACCTGCACGGTCACGTTCCCGTCGGGCCGCACCGCCGACGCGCTGAAGGTGACGCACCCGTCGGCCATCGCCTGGGCCGCGCAGATGGGAACGGTGACGCTGCACCCGTGGCAGGTGCGCTGCCCCGACACCGAACACCCCGACGAACTGCGCATCGACCTGGATCCGCAGCCGGGTACCGATTTCAGGGACGCCAGCGCCATCGCCGTCGACGTCCTCAAGCCGATTCTCGACGAGCTCGGAATCGCGGGCTACCCCAAGACGTCCGGTGGCCGAGGCGTGCACGTGTTCGTCCGCATCAGACCGGACTGGGACTTCGTCGCCGTCCGCAGGGCGGGCATCGCGCTGGCCCGCGAGGTGGAGCGCCGGGCGCCGGATCGGGTGACGACGTCGTGGTGGAAGGAGGAGCGCGGCGAGCGCTTGTTCATCGACTACAACCAGAACGCGCGCGATCGGACGTTCGCGTCTGCGTACTCCGCGCGCCGCACGCAGATCGCCACGGTCTCCATGCCGTTGTCCTGGGAGGACCTGGCCGACGCCGATCCCGATGACTTCACGATCGCCACGGTGCCCGGCATCGTCGCCGAGCGGGAGGACCCGTGGGCGGCGATCGACGAGACGGCCCACTCGATCGAGCCGCTCCTGGAGATGGTGGCCGCGGACGAGGATCGCGGGCTGGCCGACCTGCCGTATCCGCCGAGTTACCCGAAGATGCCCGGTGAACCGCCCAGGGTGCAGCCCAGCAAGAAAGTGGCCGAGAACTGGGATGCCGATGGCAATCCGGTGACGGGGTAGCTGACGGTGATGGCGAGTCGGGCTAAGAGTTGCGCTCAGCGGATCGGAACGACGTCACCATCTGTTTGCTCGGCGTCCATGTCGTGGAAACGAAACGCCGGGCCTTTCACGCTGGCCAACTGCTCGGCGCTGGAGTACATCGCCACCGACGTGTACTCAACCGCGCCGATCAGAAGTAGCGGCCAGATGGAACCGGCGACCACGCTGAGCGCGAAACGGTAGCTGACTGGCAGTCCCGGTTCGCATAGGCGGTTGCCAGCCACGAATACCACAGTTGTGGCAACCACCCATCCACTGAAGTAGATGGTTACTAGCATCCCAAGCACGGCGCGGCCCCCTGCCGTTCGTCTTAACGTTGAATGCAATGTAGCGCCGCTCACACCCCGAAACAAGCACCACCAGGAGCGTTAACTCCCAGCTCAGGGGCACAGCAAAGGGTTGGAGTTTGCTGACGGCAAAGGCCGATAGGGTGCCTCGAACGCCCATCGCTTGACGTCGACGATAATTTCGGCCGGTCGGGATGGTGCAACCCGAGGTACGAACTGGAGAGCACCGTCATTTACAGCAATCTTCGATGAATCTCACAATTTGGGCACAACCGTGTCCAGTCAAGCCGTCAGGATGCGAGTGCGGCTTTTCCAGTCAGCTGCTGACCAGCGCGGTCGATCCAGACGAGGTCGACGACGTCGCCGGGGTAGTAGCGGTCGAGTACGTCGGTGAGCGCGTTGGCGGAGTTCAGTTGAACGCCGTCGATCGACAGCAGGACGTCACCGTCGCGCATGCCCGCCTGCTGAGCAGGCCCGCCGATGAGAACCTCGTGAATGATGACGCCGGGAAGGTCGGACTGCTGTTCTCGCGCGCTGACGCCGACACCGAGCAGTGTGGGCCGTCCGATGTGGACGGACGCCGACGGCTGCAGCGAACGGATCTGACCCGCAATCGCCATGGCCTCGTTGATCGGGATCGCGAAGCCGGCCCCGCCGGGGCCCATCCGGAAGTTGACGGTGGCCGCCGTGGTCACACCCACGACCTGGCCGGCCGCGTTGACCAGCGGCCCGCCCGAGTCGCCGGCGCGCACCGGCGCCGCGAACTCGATCAGTCCGGTCATCTCGGTCGTCGAGCCCGTGAGCTCGTCCTTGGCGCTGATCGTGCGGCCGAAGCCGACGACCTCGCCCGCCTCCTGCGTGAGCGGGCTGCCAGAACCGCTGGCGTTACCCAGGGCGACCACCGGGTCACCGGGGTTCAGCGTCCCCGAGTCACCGATCGCCGCCACCGGCAGGCCGCCGCCGCCGCGCAGCTGGAGCACCGCGACGTCGCGCTTGCGGTCGTAACCGACCAGATCCGCGGTGAACGGTACGCCGCCGACGGTGGCGGTGATGGTGTCGGCGCCCTGAACGACGTGGAAGTTCGTCAGCACCACGCCGCCGGGCTCAAGCACGATGCCCGTCCCCGCGCCGATGGCGTGCTGGTAGTCGATCGTGGTGTCGAGACGCGCGACGGCCGGTTCCACCTGGGCGATCGCCCCTGACATGTCCACCGGGACCGCATGGGCGGCCGTGGGCGTGAGCAGGGCGAGAGTCGAACCGACGGCGACCGCGGTGATGACCCGCCATCGGGAGTGGAACCTGCCCATGCACGACCTTCCGGAAACAGCGGAGCGCTATACCCAATTCTTCCTGTGATTACGCTGGCTGTCGAAGAATCGCGCCGTGACGTTACTCGTCGACTGCGACGCCGCCCCGACCTCGCCCGAAGCGGCGTGGCCGCTTCCCTCCCGGCCTGCGATTGCGCAGCCTGCCGGAGGCCTCGTCGTCCGCCTCGGGTTCGGGGGTGTCACCCGCCGGCTCGGCGGAGTCGGCGGTGTCGTCCTGGTCGTCCGGGTCGGCGGGCTTGTTCAGGCTGACGGGCTCGCCGGCGACCTCGGTGTCCGCGCTGTCGGCGTCGTCCGTCTCGGCGGCCTCGGTGTCGGAAGACTCGGTCTCGGCGGTCTCGTCGGTCTCGGCCGTCTCGGTCTCGGCGGTCTCGGCCGTCTCGTCGGCCGCAGCCGCCTTGCCGCGCCCGCGTCGGGTCTTCGGCTTCTTGGGCTTGAGGGGTTTGGGCGGCGGCGGGGCCTGTTCGGCCACGTACGCGAGGTAGAAGCCGAGTGCGCCGAGGACCGCGATAGCGGCGGCGGCGCCGTACACGCCGAACAACCACTGGCCCGCCGCGTCCAGGCTGAGCCAGATCTCGGCCACCGCGGCACCGACGATGAGCACACCGGCCAGCACGTGCAGCGCAACGGACCAGAATCGCATCGACAGCGCCAGTTGGGGAGTGCCGAACTCGGGCTTGCGGGTGTGGATGAGCGTGAAGGCGACGGGCAGCGCCGCGAGTCCGATGAGGACGCCGCACACGATGCGCAGGGGAGTGCCGAGACCGACCGGCCACGCCCCCGTCAGCTCGAACCAGCGGGGTAGGACGAACAGGAAGTACAGCACTGCCGCAAGAACAAGGAACGATGCATGCCACGCGATCGCGATCCAGCGCCGCATACTCCTCCTCGAGTCCGGGTGCGCTTCTCATGATTCGGAGTGCGACCCGAAGCACGTCCGGGTCGCACTCCGAATCGAGTGCGGAGGATAGGGGATTTGAACCCCTGAGGGCTGTTAACCCAACCCGCGTTCCAGGCGAGCGCCATAGGCCACTAGGCGAATCCTCCGCGGGCAATGGTAGCCGAAGCCGAGGGCACGCCCCACGAGCCGCTAGCGCGAGGGGGACTACACTCGTCACTCGGACCCCGCGCGGCGTCCATCCTGTGAACTCCCCCAGGGCCGGAAGGCAGCAAGGGTCAACGGGCTCTGGCGGGTGCGCGGGGTCCCCTTTCTTGTCCCGGCCTACTTCGAAAGGCCCACTGTGTCGTTTCAGTCCCTCGGCCGTGACGAGCTGCAGACGCAGCACGAAAAGCAGCAGCGCGACTACGCCGATCTGCAGGCCAAGAAGCTGGGCCTCGACCTGACCAGGGGTAAGCCGTCGGCCGCCCAGCTCGACCTCTCGAACCAGCTGCTGCGCCTACCGGGCGACGACTACCGCGACGGGGACGGCACCGACACCCGGAACTACGGCGGCTTGCACGGTCTGCCGGAGCTGCGCGCGATCTTCGGCGAGCTGCTCGGCATTCCCGTGCCCAACCTGATCGCCGGCAACAACGCGAGCCTCGAGATGATGCACGACTCGGTCGTGTTCGCCCTGCTGCACGGCACGCCCGATTCGCCCCGGCCCTGGATTCGGGAACCCGGCGTGAAGTTCCTCTGCCCGTCGCCGGGATACGACCGCCACTTCGCGATCACCGAGAGCTACGGCATCGAGATGATTCCCGTCGCGCTACAGGAGGACGGGCCGGACGTCGATCTCATCGAGGAGCTCGTCGCCGCCGATCCCGCGATCAAGGGCATGTGGTGCGTCCCGATGTTCTGCAACCCGACCGGCACCACGTACTCCTGGGAGAAGGTGCGTCGGCTGGTGCAGATGCGCACCGCGGCAAGCGATTTCAGGCTCTTCTGGGACAACGCGTACATGGTGCACACCTTGACGCGCGACTTCCTCCCGCAGGTCGACGTGATCGGGCTCGCGAACGCCGCGGGCAACCCCAACCGGCCGCTCGTGTTCGCCTCGACGTCGAAGATCACCTTCGCGGGGGCGGGTGTCTCGTTCTTCGGCGGCTCCCTCGGCAACATCGCGTGGTACCTGCAGCACGCCGGTAAGAAGACCATCGGGCCCGACAAGGTCAACCAATTGCGGCACCTGCGGTTCTTCGGCGACGCCGACGGCGTGCGGCTGCAGATGCAGCGGCATCAGCAGTTGCTCGCGCCGAAGTTCGCCCTCGTCGCCGAGATCCTCGAGGACCGGCTCGGCGAGTCGAAGATCGCGTCGTGGACGGACCCCAAGGGCGGCTACTTCGTCAGCCTCGACGTGTGGCCGGGCACCGCTCGCCGCACGATCGCACTCGCCAAGGACGCGGGTATCGCCGTCACCGAAGCCGGTGCCGCGTTCCCGTACCGAAAAGACCCGGACGACAAGAACATCCGCATCGCTCCGTCGTTCCCGCCGGAGTCCGACCTGCGCGAGGCGATCGACGGCCTCTCGACGTGTGCGCTCCTGGCGGCGACCGAGTCGCTGCTGGCCGACAAGTAGTCGGATCACCCGCGTAGCCTGCTTCCGTGGCTCTCTACCGCAAGTACCGGCCGGCGTCGTTCGCCGAAGTGGTCGGCCAGGAGCACGTCACCGAGCCGCTGTCGACGGCGCTGGAATCGGGCCGCATCAACCACGCCTACCTGTTCTCGGGGCCGCGCGGCTGCGGTAAGACGTCCTCGGCGCGCATCCTGGCCCGCTCGCTCAACTGCGAGCAGGGGCCGACCGCGACGCCGTGCGGGGTGTGCGACTCGTGCGTCGCACTCGGGCCGAGCGGCCCCGGCAACGTCGACGTCACCGAACTGGACGCGGCGAGCCACGGTGGCGTCGACGACACCAGGGAGCTTCGGGATCGAGCGTTCTACGCGCCGGCCCAGTCGCGCTATCGCATCTTCATCATCGACGAAGCGCACATGGTCACCACCGCGGGCTTCAACGCGCTGCTGAAGATCGTCGAGGAGCCGCCGGAGCACCTCATCTTCGTGTTCGCGACGACGGAGCCCGAGAAGGTACTGCCGACCATCAGGTCGCGCACGCATCACTACCCCTTCCGGCTGCTCGCACCCAAGTACATGCGCGGGCTGCTCGAGCGCATCTGCGCCGACGAGGGCGTCACCGTCGAGGAGACCGTCTACCCGCTGGTGATCAGGGCCGGGGGCGGGTCACCGCGCGACACGCTCTCGGTGCTCGACCAGTTGCTCGCCGGATCGGACGGCGGCCGGGTCGAGTACTCGCGGGCGCTGAGCCTGCTCGGCGCGACGGATCTCGCGCTCATCGACGACGCGGTCGACGCGCTGGCGGTAGGCGACGCGGCGGGTCTGTTCGGCGCCGTGGAATCGGTGATCGACGCGGGCCACGACCCGCGCCGGTTCGCGACCGACCTGCTCGAGCGGTTCCGCGACCTCATCGTGCTCCAGGCTGTTCCGGACGCCGCCACCCGCGGTGTGGTCGACGCCCCCGACGACGTGTTGGAGCGCATGCGCGACCAGGCCGCCCGGCTGGGCACGGGGACGCTGGCGCGCTACGCCGAGGTGGTGCACGCCGGGTTGGGCGAGATGCGCGGCGCCACGGCACCGCGACTGCTGCTCGAGGTGGTCTGTGCACGCCTGCTGCTGCCATCGGCGAGCGACACGGAATCGGCTCTGCTGCAACGGATCGAGCGCATCGAGACCAGACTGTCGATGGGCACCCCGTCGGGCGAGGCGCCGCCGGTGGTGACGAAGTCGGCACCGGTGGCGGCGGCTCCGGCCGCCTCGTCGCCGTCCGCTTCCCCCGCCTCAGCCGATCCGGCTTCGCGGTTCGTCCGCAAGTCGCAGGGCGGCGGTACCGCCAGGCCCGACCCGGCCCCTGCGCCGCCACCCAGGACCGCGGCGCCGCTGCCTCCGCCCCCCGTCCTCACCCCGCCGCAGGCACCCCCGGCTGCGGCGGTGCCGCAGCCCGAACCCCAGCCCACCCCGCCACCCGTCGAGGAACCGGTCGTCGCGGAGCCCGAGCAGGAGCCCGCGCCCGCGCCGGAGCCCGCCGTCGAGGCGCCACCGTCGGATCCGGGAGCCGCGGTACCCGATGCAGCGGCCATCAGGCGGCAGTGGTCCACGGTGATGGACAAGGTCCGCGAGCGCAGCCGCACCATGTCGGCGATGCTCGCCGGCGCGATGGTCAGTGCGGTCGACGGAACCACGCTGGTGCTCTCGCACGAATCGGCGAACCTCGCGAAAAGGCTTGGCGAGCAACAGAACATCGGCTTCATTCAGGACGCTCTGAAGGACGCCCTCGGTCTGCAGTGGCGGGTGCGCTACGAGGTGGGCGCCCCTGACGCGGCCCCGACGCCCGCGGCGCCGGAACCCGACGACGAGGACAGCATGCTCGCCGAGGCCGCCGAGAGTGTGGACTCCGCTGCGCCCAGGCGCGATCCCGAGGAGGTCGCGCTCGAATTACTGCAGACCGAGTTGGGCGCCCGCAAGGTCGAGGGCGCTTAGCGGGTTCTCGGCGGTTCCGGTATTAGCTGCTGTTCGTATAATCGGTAGCCATGGTCCGTGTTCTCGATTGCCCGCCGGGGTAGGTGGTGGCGTCAAGCGAATACGTGTTCGCCACGGCGGCGCTGCGAGAAGGCCGTCTGATGCGCGCGTTCACGACGTTCATCGGGTGGGCGTGTCTCGGGCTCTTCGTCCTGGGCGTCGTGAGCCAACTGCATCCACTCGGTCCGCACGGTGTAGTCGCGAGGATCGTGCAGGGTGCGGTCACGGTCTCGGCGCTGATCGTATCGGCGCTGTGGCTGCGGTCACCGTGGCCCACCTACGGCCGCGCGGTGGGCTTCGTCGTCTGGGCGGACTGCTCGGTGGTCATCGCGGCCGCCACCACGTCCACAGTGGAAGCGCGCCTGAGCACCACGCTGTACCTGGGCCTGGTCGGCATCTTCGCCGCGTTCATACTCGGCTGGCGGATCACCCTGATGCACTGCGGCTTCGGGTTCGCCACTATCGCAGCGATCACGGCATGGGCGGTGATGGTCGACGGCCACAGCGTCTTCGGCCTGTACGTGTACTACGCCCCAGCGCTGGCCTGGGTGGTGGTCGTCCCTCTCGGGGGCATGGTGTTGATCGACATCGGCAGGCGAGCGATCCGCAGAACAGCGCGGTCAGCGCACTTCGATCCCCTCACAGGTCTGCGGAACCGGCGGGGCATGCACTCCGCGGTGAACCTTCTGATCAAGCGAGCGGAAGCACCCGTCACCGTCGCCGTCGCAGTGTGTGACATGGACGGCTTCAAGCTGCTGAACGACACTGCGGGACACTCGGTGGGCGACGCCGCCCTGAACGCGATGGCGCAGCGACTGCGCTCCGTGGCAGACCCTGATGACGTGTGCGCCCGAATCGGCGGCGACGAGCTGGTTCTCGTTTCCATACTGAGCGTTCGGGCCGACATCGCGGACTTCATCCAGCGGCTCACGCCACTCACCCGCGTCGACTTCGACGGCCTCGCACTCGCTGCGAGTGTGGGTGTGGCGGCCGACACCACAGCGACACCGCACTTCTCGATCGACGATCTGATCGGTCACGCCGACGCGGCGATGTACTCCGTCAAGCGCTCAGGCGGTGCGAGTTGCGCGATCTACGATCCGACTACGGCGTCCACCACGGGCGCAACGGCAGGCCGCCGTCGCCACCCTTCTCGTCCAGTTTGACGGCCAGAACCTGGTGCAGCTGAACGACGTTCGTCTCGAAGCCGACGCGCGAGCCGGCCATGTACAGGCCCCACACCTTGGCGGTCGGCAACCCGACCTCCGCGACCGCCTCGTCCCAGTGCTCGACCAGGTTGCGGCACCAGTCCCGCAGCGTCAGGGCGTAGTGGTGCCGGAGGTTCTCCTCGTGCAGCACCTCGAGGCCCACGTTCTGCGCCTCGGTGATGATGCGGCCCGATCCGGTCAGTTCTCCGTCGGGGAAGACGTAGCGGTCGATGAACGCGTCCGCTGCGGCCGCCGTACGGTTCTCCGGCCGGGTGATGCAGTGGTTGAGAAGCAGTGCGCCGACGCGCATCTTGGACTTCAGGAACCGGAAGTACGCGGGGTAGTTCTGCACGCCGATGTGTTCGGTCAAGCCGATCGACGACACCGCGTCGAACCCGGACTCCCGCACGTCGCGGTAGTCGCTGTGCCGGACCTCGGCGAGGTCGGAGAGCCCCTGTTCCTGGATGGCGCGCTGAGCCCACTCGGCCTGCTGCGTCGACAGCGTCACTCCGATGGCCTTCACGCCGTGCCGCGCGGCGTACCGCACCATGCCGCCCCAGCCGCAGCCCACGTCGAGTAGCCGGTCGCCGGGCTGCAGCCGCAGCTTGTCGAACACCAGGCGGTACTTGTTGTCCTGGGCCTCCTCGAGGGAGGCGTCCGCCTCGGGGTATGTAGCGCACGTGTAGGTCATCGACGGGCCGAGCACCCACTCGTAGAACTTGTTCGACACGTCGTAGTGGTGGTGAATCGCCTCGGCGTCGCGAGTCTTGCTGTGCCGCAGTCCTTCCGCGATGCGGCGCCAGCGCGGCAGGGCCTCCTGCGGAGGCGGTGCGATCGGCTTGAGGTGCTCGAAACCGATCGATCGGACGATGTTCGCGAGCACGCGGGCGGGCGGACGCTTGAAATCCAACTTGTCGCCGAGCGCGACCAGCAGGTCGTACGGGTCGCCGGGATGAACGCCCTGCATCTCGACGTCGCCCGAGACGTAGGCACGTGCCATTCCGAGTTCACCCGGCGCCGTGGCCAGGTAGGTGGTGCCGCGTGGCGTGCGCAGATCCAGTCCGAGTGCGGCGTCGGCGGGCCCGGCGGAACTGCCGTCGTACGCGGTGAACTTCATGGGCGTCTGGCCCGCGGCGAAGATCTCGAGAATCTGCGCCAGGGTGAGCTTCCCCGTCGTCCGATCGGAATCGGGTTTGTAGGTCGTCACTTTCGTTGCACCGCCTTCGCATAGAGGTCAAGCAGCCGTGAATCGGGATCGTAGGCCTTCTTCACCGTCTTGTAGTTCTCGCCGCCGTAGAGCTGATCGAACTCCTCGTGCGAGTAGTAGGCATCCGAGTACAGCGACTTGTGGCCGTCGAGCTCGCTGACCTTGCGTTCGATGAGCCTGTTGGTGTGTCCTTCCTCCGGCCCCACGGGTACCGATGACCAGAAGCCGATGTTGACGTAGGTCTGATGCGGCGCGATGGGATACAGCGGCCAGCCCGCCTCGTCGCGCAACCGCAGCGGACACAACCAGATGGGTTCGATCGGCACGTTCTCGAGGAACCAGTCGACGAACTCCGCCGTGCGACCGAGGGGGACCTCGATGTCCTGCACCACCCGCTCGAGCGGCGGCCGCCCGGCGCGTTTCTCCAGGCGGTCGGCGATGTCGAACCGCTGGTCGTAGCCGATGAGCTTCCAGTAGAAGCTGCTGCGCCGCAGACGCCGCGGCCAGAGTCGCCGGATGACGGGATGCTGCGCACCGAAGGCCCGCGAGCACCAGAACCAGTCGGTGTCCCACCGCCACAGGTAGTCGCTGATGGTGAGGCGATCGTGCTTCTCGCCGTCATCGTGCTGGATCGACCGGTAGTAGATGTCCTGTCCGGTGTAGTCGCTGACCGGACCGGGGGTCGACGTGCGCACACCCAGGCACAGGTAGCTCTCGTCGGCGCTGAACACGACCCCGTCGAGGTAGTCGACCGGGACGCCGCCGTGGCCGCCGGTCTCGATGATCCGGTCCATCTCCGCGACCAGGTCCGTCAGGCTGTGGAAGCGCAGGTGCTTGAGCGCGACGAAGGGCTTGACCGGTTCCAGCTCGATCTTCAGGCGCACCGAGTAGCCGAGCGTGCCATAGGAATTGGGGAAAGCTCGAAAGAGATCGGAGTGGTTGTCGCGACTGGCGGTGACGAGCTCGCCGGTACCGGTGAGGATGTCGAGTTCGAGCACCGACTCGTGCGGCAGACCGTTGCGGAACGACGCCGACTCGATGCCGAGGCCGGTGACGGCGCCGCCGAGGGTGATCGTCTTGAGCTGAGGCACCACGAGTGGGGACAGGCCGTAGGGCAGCGTCGCCGCGACCAGATCCTCGTAGGTGCACATGCCCGCCACGTCGGCGGTTCGAGCATCGGCGTCGACGGCGATGACGCCCGTCAGGCCCGAGGTGTCCAGCCCCTTGGCGGTGGACGCGGCCCTGGTCCGAAACAGGTTCGACGTGGGCTTGGCCAGTCGGACCGTCGCGTTCGCCGGGATGGCACGGTAACTCGAACGGAGCCGCTCAACGCCTGCTGCGTGGGCGGCCTGCGTGTCAATCGCATCAGCAGCCACACATATACGCTAGTCCGAGGTCGCAGCCGATGCGACAGGACCGGGCGGTGTCGTGCCGCACACAGCATTCAGTCAGGAGCCTCACCGATGGGACAGGTCAGTGCGTCCAGCACCGTCTTGATCAACGCCGAACCCGACGCCGTGCTCACCGCCGTCGCCGATTACCGGACCGTTCGGCCGAAGATCCTCTCCTCGCACTACAGCGGCTACCAGGTGCTCGAGGGCGGGGAGGGCGCGGGCACCGTCGCCGCGTGGAAGCTGCAGGCCACCAAGTCGCGCTCGCGGGACGTCAAGGCCTCGGTCGACGTCGCGGGCAAGACCGTCATCGAGAAGGACGCGAACTCGTCGATGGTGACCAACTGGACCGTCGCCCCCGCGGGCACCGGTTCCACCGTCACCGTCAAGACGTCGTGGCAGGGTGCGGGCGGTATCGGCGGTTTCTTCGAGAAGACGTTCGCGCCGCTGGGCCTGCGCAAGATCCAGGCCGAGGTGCTCGACAACCTGAAGAGGGAACTCGAGAGCTAATCAGGCCGTGCGCGGGGGCCGCGTACCGAGATAGCCCGCGATGCCGCGCACAACGGCCTCGGCGTACTTCTGCCTGCCTTCGGCTGACGTCATGAGAGCGTCGTCGGCGGGGTTCTTCATGTTCCCCAGCTCGACGAGTATCGACGGGTACTGAGCGAGGTTGAGCCCCGTCAGGTCGGAGCGTGGATACAGCCCGCCCTGGCCGATGTAGTTGGCTGGCGGGATGCCCGCCGCCTGCAGTTGGTCACGCATGATCCGGGCGAACTGCACCGAGGGACCCGCCTGCACGTCGTTCAGCGGCGGATCCGAGTAGTTGACGTGGAACCCCCGGCCGGTGGCGGGCCCGCCGTCGGCGTGAATCGACACGATGGCGTCGGGCTTGAGCGCGTTGGCCATGGCGGCGCGCTCGTCGACGCACGGACCCGGACCGGTGTCGTCGCCGCGGGACATCGCCGTGCGCACGCCCAGCGCCGTCAATTGCTGGCGGATGCGCAGCACCGTCTCCCAGTTGAAGGCGTGCTCGGTGTAACCGCCGCCGTCGGACGTGCCGCTGGTCTGGCAGTCCTTGGTACCGCCACGGCCCGTCGTCACCTGCTTGGACAGCGCAGAGGGGTCGTTCGAGCCCTGGTGGCCGGGGTCGAGGAAGACGATCATCCCCGCGATGTTCGCGGCGTGAGCGGGCGCTATCGGCGCGGAGACGGCGATCAGCACGCCGACGGCGATCCCGGCGCCGACACGCAGGCAGGCTGGTACGTGCACGGCGCCACGCTAGCCGCGCCGACGACTAGGGTTGAAGGTCAAACGACCCGTCGGCGCACGAGCGCAACCACATCGATACCAACACGCGACCTGAATCTTCTGAAACCGAAGGGGACCATGCCATGCAGCCCGGTCAACAGCCCGACATGTCGGCACTACTGGCGCAGGCGCAGCAGGTGCAACAGCAGCTGATGGAGGCGCAGGAGGCGCTGGCCAACGCCGAGGTGCACGGGCAGGCGGGCGGCGGGCTGGTTCAGGTGACGACGAAGGGCAGCGGTGAGATCGTCGCCGTGCGGATCGACCCGAAGGTCGTCGACCCCGACGACGTCGAGACCCTCCAGGACCTGATCCTCGGCGCGCTGTCCGACGCCGCCAAGCAGGTGACCATCCTCGCGCAGTCCAAGCTCGGTCCGCTCGCAGGCGGCCTGGGTGACCTCGGTCTGCCGGGGATGTAGATGTTCGAAGGACCCGTCCAGGACCTCATCGACGAACTGGGCAAGCTGCCCGGTATCGGCCCGAAGAGCGCGCAGCGCATCGCCTTTCACCTGCTCTCCGTGGAGCCGCCGGATATCGACCGGCTGACCGCCGTGCTGAACAAGGTGCGCGACGGGGTCAAGTTCTGCGACGTCTGCGGCAACGTCAGCGACAACGATCGGTGCCGAATCTGCAGTGACCCGAGGCGGGACGCGGCCCTGGTGTGCGTCGTCGAGGAGCCCAAGGACGTGCAGGCCGTCGAGCGCACCCGCGAGTACCGCGGTCGCTACCACGTGCTGGGCGGTGCGCTCGATCCGCTGAGTGGCATCGGGCCGGAGCAGTTGCGTATTCGCGAGCTGCTCAACCGGATCGGCGAGCGGGTGGACGGCGTCGACGTGTCCGAGGTCATCATCGCCACGGATCCGAACACCGAGGGGGAAGCCACCGCGACCTACCTGGTGCGCATGCTACGCGACATCCCCGGTCTGTCCGTGACGCGGATCGCCAGTGGGCTCCCGATGGGCGGCGACCTCGAGTTCGCCGACGAGCTGACGCTGGGTAGGGCGTTGGCCGGCCGCCGGGCGATGGCATAGGTTGGCGCTCATGGCCGATGACGAGTTCAAAGTCGAAGTCGAACTGGGCGACGATCACCTCTCGTTCTGGGAGCGGTTGCGCACCCTCGGCATCGACGACGACGCGCGTAAGCGGTTGGGATCGCGGGTCACCGTGACGCGCGACGGCGACCGCATCCAGCTCTACACGCACACCCTCGCCGATGCGCAGGAGGCGGAGGCCACGGTGCGCGCGCTGGTGGCCGACGATCACGTCACCGCCGAGTACACACTGAGCCGGTGGGACGCCGCGGCGGAGCAGTGGGTGGACCCCGGTGACGGTCACGTCGTCGTCGATGACGCCCCCGAGGTGGCCGCCCCCGACCCGAGCTACGTCATCCTCGAGGCGTACAAGCCGGAGTTCCTGCGCGACCTGGGCCTGTAGCCTCGGCGCGAGATTGCGCTGACGCCGGGGGCCTCTCGCACTTCCTCTGCGTCACGTCAATCTGGATCGCCGGGACACCAGCCGCGTGCCGCGAGCGTCCGTGCGGCCCAGTCGACGATGAAGGTGGGAGCGTCCTCGTTCACCACGTTGAGTGACTCCCATCGGAGCCTCGCGAGCGCCCGCTTCGACCTGATGTCCTTGACGTACTGGGTCCTACGGGTGCGATGCTGGTCTCCGTCGTATTCAGCGGCGACTTTGTACTTCTCCCAACCCATGTCGAGTACTCGAACCAGTCGGCGTCCGTCGTAGACCCGGATCTGCGTCGACGGTCTCGGCAATCCGGCGTCGATGAACAGCAGCCTGAGCCAGGTCTCCTTAGGAGACTGGGCGCCACCGTCGGCGAGGCCCAGCGCAATGGGAAGTCGCTTGACTCCTCGAAGCCCTGGGTGGCGATCGATCACCGACTGGACTTCGTGCAGTGCACTGGGCACGGTCCACAGCAGTGCGTCGATCCGTGCGACCGCCTCGTCACGGGAGCGGAGGCGACCGAGGTCGAACGCGGTACGCGCTGGGGTCGTCACGGGGATGCCCGCGATCTTCGTGACCTCATTGGGCGCCAACGTGTCGTTGCGGACGATCAGTCCCTTCGGCGGACGACCGTTGCGCCAGATCAGCTCGATGGGTGTCTCGGTGTCGACCCAGTCCGCGCCGTACATCGCGGAGGCGGCCACGCCGGCGATGACACCGCGGCGCCCCGACCACAGCCACGCGGCACGAATGCGGTCGCGAAGGTCCGGCATGACGCCCCGCGCGATGTAGACGTCCGGCAGCAGCCAGGTGAACCAGCGCTGGAGCTCGTGGCGGGTGAGGTCGCCGCGACTGAGCGCTTCACTGCCGATGAATGGGCCTCGCATGGCTCGAGGTTCGCGTGATCGGCCGACAGGCAGCACTTTTCATCCACAGTGTGCAGGTCAATCTGGCGTAGAAATCCCAACCTAGACGCGGCGCGGGGCCGCCAGGCGTTCGCGGCGCAGTCGATCGACCTCGGGCAGGTCCAGCGGTGCGAGGTCGCCGACGACGCGCGACAGCAGGTGATCGGCGAGCTGCGGGTTCCTCGCGAGGCACGGCCCGTGCAGGTACGTGGCGACGACGCTGCCCTGCACCGCACCGTCGTACCCGTCGCCCGCTCGATTGCCCGCGCCGCTGACGACCTTCGCGAGCGGCTTCGCGGCTGGGCCCAAAACCGTTCCGCCCCTGTGATTCTCGAAACCGGTGAGCTTCTCGGTCAGGCCGTCGAGCAGCGGCTGCGACACCACCTCGCCGATGGTCCGCTCGGGCTGCGGCGACGTCGTCACGTCCAGCATGGAGACGCCGTCGACGCGTTCACCCGCGGACGTCTCGTACCAGTGCCCGAGCACCTGGATCGCCGCGCAGATGGCCAGCACCGGTGCCCCGCGTTCGGCGGCGCGCTGCAGGCCGGGGTACTTGATCAGGTGCTTGGTGGCGAGCCGCTGTGCGTAATCCTCGGCGCCGCCGAGCGTGTACAGGTCCAGTGAATCCGGCACCGGATCCGCGAGCGTGATCTCGACGATCTCCGCGGCGAAGCCGCGCAGCCGCAACCGCTGAGCGAGCACGACCGAGTTGCCGCCGTCGCCGTAGGTGCCCATCACGTCGGGAAGGACGAGTCCGATCCGGATCGTGGATTCGCTCACCGGGGTAGCCGCCGATTCAGTTGCAGGAACGCCGTGTAGTTCGCGATGACCTCGACGTGGCCGGGCGGGCACGACGCGATGGCGTCGAGGGTGTCGTGCACGAGGGTGTGCTCGACGCCCGCGTACCCGAGTCGCACCGCGAGGTCGGTGCCGCGTTCGCCGGCAGCCACCACCTGGGTATCGCCGAAGTGCTCGAAGCGCACGTCCCACAGCCATGACAGGTCCTCGCCGTCGGGCACCTGGCCGTTCACCGAGATGACGACGCCCGCGCCGTGCTTGTCGACCATCGACAGCGCCTCCTGCCAGCCCGCCGGGTTCTTGGCGAGCAGCACGCGTGCCGTGTGGTTCCCGATCCGCACGGTGCGATACCGGCCGGCGACCTCGTCGACCGACGAGACCGCGGCGACGGCTTTCGCGGGGTCGGCGCCCAGTGCCACGGCCGCCGCGATCGCCTGCGCCGCGTTGCCGCGGTTAACGGCGCCGGGCAGCGAGAGCGTCATCGGCAGCACCAAACCGTCTGGGCCGTAGACGTTCTCGTCGTCGAACCACCACTGCGGACTGGGCCGCTTGAAGTCGGTTCCGGTCGAGTACCAGTCGACTCCGTCGCGCACGATGATCTCGCCGCTGCGCGGGCAGCTGACGGAGTCGCTGGCCCACCCGCCGCCCGCCGCGACCCACACGACGTGGGGGCTGTCGTAGGCGGCCGACGCCATCAGCACGTCGTCGCAGTTGGCGACGACGACGGCGTTCGGATGCCGGGCGAGACCGGCCCGCAAGGTGCGCTCGATGTGGTTGATCTCACCGACGCGGTCGAGTTGATCGCGCGAGAGGTTGAGCAGCACGATCACCGACGGGTTGACCGCGTCGGACACGTGCGGGACGTGCATCTCGTCGACTTCGAGTGCGGCCAGTTCGGCCTGCCGGGCCCCCGCGAGCGCGGCGACGAGGCCCGCGTCCATGTTGGCGCCCTCGGCGTTGGTCGCGACGGGACCGACGGTGGCCAGCGCCGCCGCGGTCATCCGCGTGGTGGTCGACTTGCCGTTCGTGCCGGTCACGACCACGGACCGGCGACCGGCACCCAGCTGGCGCAGGATCGACCTGTCGAGCGTCATCGACACCAGGCCGCCGATCATCGCCCCGGCGCCTCGGCCGGTGACCCGCGAGGCCCAGCGCGCAGCGGCACCCGCGCCCAGCGCCATGCGACCGCGAGCTGACAACCTTCCCCGGTCGCTTCGCTGCTGCCCGCCGATCGCCATTCACGCATTTTAAGTAGGCGACACGCTGCTCCGCCGCGGCGGGCTTGTCGGCGGACCGTGCCATCCTGAAATTCGACGGGGCGAGCGGAGCGACGGGAGTAGGTGTGTGAGCCAAACCTACGGTCGGCCGGCACACGAGCCCGGCGAGGGCTGGGCGGTCGTCGACGTGGAGACGTCGGGTTTCCGCCCCGGTCAGGCTCGGATCGTCAGCATCGCTGCGCTCGCCGTGGGGGACGACGGCAATGTCGAGGCGAGTTTCTCGTCGCTGCTGGATCCCGGCGTCGACCCGGGACCCACCCACGTGCACGGTCTGACCGCCGAGATGCTGGCGGGCCAACCGACGTTCGGCGACGTCGTCGATCGTGTCGCCGACGTGCTGCGGGGCCGTACTCTGGTCGCGCACAACGTGGCGTTCGACTACTCGTTCCTGACCGCCGAGGCCGAACTGATCGGGGCGGAACTGCCTATCGACAGCGCGATGTGCACGGTCGAACTGTCGCGCAGGCTGCGCCTCGGCGTGGACAACCTGCGCTTGGAAACCCTTGCGGCACACTGGGGTGTCACCCAGATGAAGCCGCACGACGCGCTCGACGACGCGCTCGTCCTCGCGCAGATCCTCAAGCCCGCGCTGGCGGGCGCTGTCGATCGCAAGGCGTGGCTGCCCGTGCGTCCGGTGACGCGTCGCACGTGGCCCAACGGGCAGCTGACGCACGACGAACTGCGACCGCTGAAGGCGGTGGCGTCACGCATGGCGTGCCCGTACGAGAACCCCGGCCGTTTCGTCGCGGGCCGCCCGCTGGTTCAGGGCATGCGCGTCGCGCTGTCGGCTGAGGTGTCGCACACCTATGAGGAGCTCATCGAGCGCATCCTGCACGCCGGCCTGTCCTACACCGAGGCCGTCGATCAGCAGACGTCGTTGGTGGTCTGCGACCTGCCCGCGCCCGACCAGGGCAAGGGCTTTCAGGCTCTCGACATGGGGATTTCGGTGGTGTCGGACGCGGACTTCATGGCCCTGCTCGACCGCGTCGTCGGGGGCAAGGATCTGGAGCCGTTCACGGACGCCACCCTCACGGGAGAGCAGTTCACGCTCTTCTGAGGGTGGCGACCACGACCGTGTTCGGCTAGGTGTACTGACCTGAGAGGTTAGGTACACGGCTGGCTGGTGGTTGACCGCCGAGTGCTGTGTGGCCGCGGTGGTGATTGTAGGTGTGCAACCAGCGGGGATACTCCTGGCATCGTTGTTCGTCGC
>NZ_JANDBD010000014.1 GCF_024320865.1 Mycolicibacterium arenosum
CCCAGCCGAAACAGCCGACGTCAGCACACATAAACGCTAAGCCTCGTGCCCCAGATTCAATGAGAAAGACACGCACTTACCCCAGATTCAATGAGAATGCCCCAGAATCAATGAGAACGGACATCCGCTCAGCGCGCTCGCTGACCACGCTCTCGCACAACTCCCACCGGGCCTCAATTCGTCACTGTGACGTTTTGAGGTAACCCGGCTGGACCCTGAAAATCCCTTTCCAACAACCGCTCAGCTATGGCCTGCGCCCGGCCGATCGCCGGCAGGCCCTTCCTCGAGGCTGCGATCCGTCGCGGCATCGTTCGCCCCGCGTTCCGTGGTGTGAGGTCCGGCATCGTCGGCAACCTGGTCGGCCAGTTCCAACCCCGCGCCCGCGTAGACGTTGAAGGCGATGTCGACACCGTGCTCCATGGCCCACTGCACCTCGTCGTCGTATCGGGCGACCGCGGCGACCCGTCCACTGAACCCGGACTCGCGCAGGCATTCCAGGGCCGTGACGTTCGCACCGTGACGCGGCGTGGCCAACACGGCGATGCGGATCGACTCCGAGTGCCGCATCTGGTTCCAGAAATCCAGATCGGTGGCATCTCCTTCGATGACGCGATGGCCCTCGGCGGCGAGACGTTGGATCCGGGGTCCGTCGTAGTCGACACCGACCACGCGAAGCCCGTAGTGATCGGTCAACCGCCGGTATGCGGCGAAGCCGACCCGTCCCATGCCGATCACCACGACCTCGGCGTCGCCGGCGTCCGCGGGGCGTTCCTCCGGGTGCAGCGATCGTTCGTCCTGCTCGGGTAGTCGCGCCGCGATCTTCTCCACCATCAGATGTCCTCGCCCGTTGACGAGCGCCGACACGACGAAGCTCAAGGCCACGGCGATCGACATCTCGACCAGCCAGGCCTCCCCCAGCAGGCCGGCCGACACCCCGACGGAGACGACGATCAAGCCGAATTCGGAGTAGTTCATCAGGCCCAGTCCGGCCAGCAGGGCCGTGCGATACCGCAACCTCATGCGGGACAGGAGCAGGACGTACCAGGCCGCCTTGAACGGCAGTAGCACGACCATCAGCAGGGCAACGCCGATGGTGGGCAGATCCGGCAGCCCGGTCAGGCCGATGGACACGAAGAACCCGACGAGCAGCAGTTCCTTGATGTGAAACAGCGACCGTGCGAGTTCGGAGGAGGCCGGATGCGACGCCAGGAGGACACCCATGATCAGGGCGCCGAGGTCTCCCTTGAGCCCGAGCGCCGTGAACAGGGCGTACCCGGGCACCAGCGCCATCACGATGCCGAACAGCGACTGCATCTCGCCGTGGCCCAGCCGGCTCCACACCCTGCGCAGGACGCGCGTCAGCGGCCACAGGCCCACCAGCGCCAGCGCCCACGGGCTGGGCAGGTGACCACTGGTGGCGGTCAGGAACACCACCGCGATGATGTCCTGCATGACCAGGATGCCGACCGCCACCCGGCCGTAGAGCGCGTGCGTCTCGCCCCGCTCCTCGAGGACCTTGACCACGAACACCGTGCTGGAGAACGAGAGCGCGAAGGCCAGCAGGGCGATGGTCTGCACACTCTGCCCCGCCAGCATGGCCGTTCCGGCCACGGCCGCCAGCCACATCGCGACGCTTCCGAGAACGACGGTGACCACCATGTGCGTCGAGGTGGTCAGCCACACTTCGCGCCGCAGCAGGATGCGAACGTTGAGTTTCAGGCCGATCGCGAACAGCAGCAGCGTCACGCCCAGATCCGCCAACACGTCCAGTTGCGGCACATCCCCCACGTCGAGGGCGTTTATGACGAATCCCGCCGCCAGGAAGCCGACGAGCGGGGGTAGTCGGACGGCCATGGCGAGGCCGCCGAGACCGAAGGTGATGACGAGATATACGGCGACAACTGTCACGCGGTCTCCCCTCCTCGTGAGTGCGGACACGGTCGCAGCCATCGCCGAGATCACCGATGGGCTGTGAAGTCATCTAAGTGTCCCTGTAAGCGCCGGATTTCTCTGCGCAGCGCCTTCAGCCCCACACGCGAACCCGATCTCGCGGCGCCACCCCCACCACTCCCCGTGCGGCTCCGGTTACGTCACCGTGACGCAACGGTTATCGGCGATTCTCCCATTTCCTATGCTGCACAACGGTTCTCGAGAATGACCTTGTCGGCTGTGTGGTCTGCAGTGCTACTGCCGAGCGTGCAACAACGCCCGAACATCGCCGGGTAGGTGACCGAGCGTCTTCGCCATCAGCGCCTCGGGCAGGAGGCGACCCACTGCAGCGGTTGTGGCCGCGGCTGCCTTGGCAACGTCCTGCACCGAGATGCTCGCCTCGTGAGCGAAGCGGGCGGCGTACTCCTCGGCGTTGTATTTCAGGGGCACCGCACTCGGATCCCAGTTCTCGTAGAAAACACCCCTGACCAGGTCGGGCAACTGGGCCGCGAAGTGGGCCGCCGCGTCCACGGTCAGCCGGTCGCGCAGCGTGTGCAGCCACGCTCGCAGCACGCCGTAGGCGAAATCCCTGTCGTCAGTATCGAATTCTCTGGCCACCTCATTGACCCAGAGGTGCGTCGCGTGAAACGCGTGCTCCACTGACGAGACCTTCGATTGTGCAACCATGTCCGCCTCCTCGTATCCGTCGTCATCACACCGCAGCCGCCGGTGTCCGGACAGGGCCAGAGGTCACCATTCGGGTCGGACGACACCGATCAGCCGTCTCGGCGTTATCAACGCTCAGAGCGGGTCAGAGCCCCGCTCGCCGCATTCTTCCTCTCGCCGACCCACCCGACCCAGCACAGGTAGGCGCCCACCAGCGCCGTGATGACCATCCCGACTCGCCACCACCCGCCGGAACCCAGCAACGAGGTCGCCACCGTCAGCGACGACAGCGGGACCGCCAGCAGCATCACGCCTTTCAGCACGGTTAGCCAGCCGAGCACCGACACGACGATCTCCGCCGGGCCGTTCCACTCCTGGTGCAGTGCGGTCACCACCAAGCCGACCAACAGCACCACGGCGCCGGTCACCCAGGTGAATGCCGACGATGCATCGAAGTCCGCGACCAGACGTTCCATGTCCCCGGCGCGCACCAGCGCGGTGACGGTGACGATGACGAGATACGGCCCCATCACTCTTGCCAGCGTTCTCGTCCGCTGTCCGGACCCGAGTGAAGAATTCATCACGTTCCTCCGTCCTCTCGTGCCGCCTGTCACCCGCCGCCGGGGAAGTAACGCAATAGCGCTGCAACACCGTCTCTCGGCGACAGGCCGCTGCGGAGCGTGACCACTGTGGCGTCCACGGCGAGCGCCGCCATCGGCAGCACCTCGTCGGCTCGCCCGACGCCCACAACTGCCTGCACCAGCGCGCCGGCGTGAGGCGCGATCGTCCTCGGGCCCTTTCCCATGACGACCATCGCGTCGTCCAGGTCGACGACGATCAGCGTGTCGACGTTGCCTGCGCGCAGCGCGCCGCACACCGCGAACATGCCCTCCACGGCCAGGCCCGACGCGCTCGCCTGCTCCTCGGTATACCTCTCGATCAAGCGAGTGGTCTCGGTGTGCGCGAAGCGATCGAACTCCGCGTCGAGCAGTTCGGTGATCTCCGCCTCGCGGACCCGATGCCCCTCAGCTCCGCCGTGTAACTGCACGACGCGCTCCGCCGCGCGAACCGGTAGTGCCGCCACCACGTCATGGCGCGGACGCACCGCACCGGCCACGAACACGACCTCGGCGTTCGACCCGTCGATTACCGAGGTCAACCGGTCCGCGACCGCGCGAACGTTCATTCGTACCGCTTCTTCAGCCGTGTGCTGAAGATCGCCGTAGCCGTTCCACCCGGCAGTGGCTGGCTTGTGTACGGGAAACCCCTCCCCCTCCACCGATTCCGAGCGTGCGATGCCGTTCTGATGCGTCGTGAGATCTGCACCCCTCTCGTCGACCGCGGCGAACGTGTACGGGGGCCGTGCCACGCCGATGGTTGTGAGCGGCAGGATGTACGGGTAGTCGGAGACGCGCACCTCGGGGGCGGGCGGCACGTTGGGCACGTGCTCGTCGATCAGCACCCCATCGGCCGTGGCGATCACCACCCGGCCCCGACGGCCCACTGCCGGCGGGTTGTTCAGCATGGCGTTCTCGACCTCGGTGACGAGGTCGTCGTTCGCGCCGAGATCAACGAGTCGCGCGCGCACCGCATGCCAAGTCGTCTCGAATCTGAGGACGGCGTCCGATGAATCCCGTGAGTCGTCCAGGTACACCGAAGCGAAGGGCCCCGTTGCCGACGTCAGCTGGCGAAGGTTCTCGACGTTCATGTGTTCATCGTCGAGCCGAAGCCGCCGCGCCAGCAGGGCCGACCGCACTCGGCGTCAAGGACCTGCGGCCCTGTCTTCACTGCCAGCGGGCGTCCGCGGCGTCGTGGTCGGCATCCGCGACGGCGTGTCGAGCGCCGATGGTGACGTGCTCCCAGTAGCCGGGGCTGAACAGGTGGACGTCGGTGGCGCTCGTCACGGCCAACACGCCGCCGGCGTGGATGTCGTAACTGGCGGTGTCGGGAAACTCGACGTCGTCGTCGTGGTCACGCAGCTGCACCCACAGTGCCATCGCCGATCTCCTCTCGCTCCGCACTCGCGCTCGCAATCCTGCCGACCCGGTGTCCGACGGCAAAAGGGCCGCAGGTCCACAACACCATCGACCAAGTGCCGTAGCGGCGTCACCCGCCCGATTCACGGGCCGACACATCTACTCACGTTGCCACACAATGGTTCTCGAGGATCACCTTGCCGACGGTGGCCTTCGATTCCAGGAGTCGATGAGCGCGCGCCGCCTCCGGCATGGGCACGACGGTGTCGACCACCACCCGAACGGCGCCGGTGTCGAACAGCGGCAGTACGTCGCGCGTCACCCCGGCGATGATGGCCGCCTTCTGGTCGGCCGGCCGCGCCCTCAGCATCGTCGCACTGACACTCGCACGCTTCGACATCAGAAGTCCGATATCGAGCGCGGCCGGCGTCGTGGATCCGCCGATGATCACCAGATGGCCGTCTGCAGAAAGACATTCGACGTTGCGCCCGAGGTAGTCCGCGCCGACCACGTCGAGAATCGCGTCGACCCCGCGGCCGTCGGTCGCCGCCAGAGTGGCGGCCACGAAATCCTCCCCGCGGTAGTTGATCGCCGTGTGTGCGCCCAGTTCCAGGCCCGCCCGCACCTTGGCATCACTGCCCGCGGTGGTGATGACGCGCGCTCCGATCGCCACCGCCCACTGGATGGCGAACGTGCCGATGCCGCCGCCAGCACCGTGGATGAGCACCGTGCGGCCCGACGTGAGACCGGCGATCATCGCGAGATTCGAGTACACCGTCGCCGCCACCTCGGGGACGGCGGCGGCCTCGACCATGGTCAAACCAGCGGGGATCGGCATGACCTGAGCGGCGGGGACCACGACCTCGTCGGCGTACCCGCCGCCGTCGAGCAGTGCACACACCCGATCTCCCGGTGACCACTCCGTCACGCCGGCACCGACGGCGGTGATCGTCCCGCTGCATTCCAGGCCCAGCGGACGGGGCGCCCATGCGGGTACCGGGTAGTGCCCACGCCGTTGCAGGAGATCCGCGTTGTTGACGCCCGCGGCCGCCACGGCGATCACCACCTCGTCGGGGCGGGGCTGCACCGGTTCCACCGCGGCCCAGTGCAGCACCTCCGGTGGGCCGGGACTGTCGAACAGCACCGCCGAGGTCATCGCACCGACGCCGGGACGTGTGCCGCAGCCCAGCGGGCGATGCTCTGCGCGTACAGCGGTGTCTCGACGGCGCAGTGCCGCCCCGACGCCTCCCTCCTGCCGAGCCGCCGCCGCCTCCTCGAACGACTGCCCCTGCGCCGCGATGAAGGCGAGGAAGTCCTCGGTGGGATGCGACGTCACCGTGTTGGTGTAGCGGCACCACTCGCCGTCGAGCTGCTCCATGCGCAGCTCCCAGATGACCTGTGTCGTCGTCCATCCCGCCGGGGTCAGGATGTCCGACAGCGACACCATCCTGCAGTAGTGCGCCTCGGCCACCTCGAAGCGGTACTGCTGCACCACGAGTCCCGTGCCGATCATCTCGACGTTGATCGACATCGGCGTGCCGTCGTCGTCAACGGTGTAGCCGGCCGCCTTGTGGTCCCCCGGCGCACAGCGTTGGTATTCATGTGTCGGAAGGGTTTTCAGCCACTCGGCGATGTCGACGTGATCGAACGACATCTCCAGGTCGGCGGTGACGACCGCGTGTGAGAGAACCAGATCCTTGCGAATTGCCGTAGTCATGCCACCAGGATGTCGGTGCCGGGTCGGCCCGCACCATGCCGCTGCCCCGACTCGAGGGGTAGTGCTATCCCCCGGGGTGAACCCGATCAGGACACGGCGAACCGCATCACGGCCTGCCGGTTGCCCTGCTTGATCTTGCCCATCCGGTTGACGACTTCCAGCTTCCAGCCGGGCCCATCGCGAAAGGCCCGTGCGACGACACACGCGTTGTCCTTACCGAGCAGGCTGGGCCAGATGTCGGCGACCTGGTCGACGCTACCGCCGGTGGCGTCGTAGACCTTGAACGAGACGTTGTTGGCCTTATCGAACGAACTGCCCTTCTTGAAGGCCGCCGCGATGAAGACGATGGCGGTGATGCCCGCGGGAACACGAGCGAAGTCCACCGTCACCGTCTCGTCGTCACCCTCCTTCGCCCCGGTCTGCTCGTCGCCGGAGTGGAGAACCGAGCCGTCGCCGAACGGATCGACGCTGTCCAGTCCCGCGAACCGAACCGGGTCGCCGTCCTGCATCAGGATCGCGATCAGGTCGAGGTCCACGCCGCGCTTGCGGCGCGCAATGCCCGCGAATCCGCCCGACGATCCCGAGGTCGGGTCCCACGACACGCCTATCACCAGGTGGGTGATTCCGTTCAGGTCGGCCGGGTCGTCGCTCTTGTTCAGCGTGATCATGTGCTTCCCGCTCCAATCCGTGTACTGCTCGACACTAACCGAACTCGATAGCTGGTTCCGGGTGTTCGCGGCCGCCGCCGGGCTCGCCGAAGCCGTTGCATAGGCTAAGGACCAGTCGACGAAGGAGCCCCGTGACAGACACCGTGAGGACGCCTGCGCGCTCACGCGTCCTCATCGCGGCCCTCGGCCTCGTCGCCCTCACCGTTGCGGTGCTGCAGACCGCCGTCGTGCCCGTGCTCGGTGTCATCGCCGAGCAGTTGCCGGCGAGCCCGGTTGCGGTCAGCTGGGCGGTGACCGCCAACCTGCTCGCCGCGGTCGCCTCGACACCGCTGCTGGGCCGGCTCGCCGACCTGTACAACAAGAAGCGCATCCTCGTCGTCGTCCTCGGCGTCGTGCTGGCCGGATCGCTGCTCGCGGCGACGACGTCCACGTTGCCGCTGCTGATCGTCGCGCGCGTGATGCAGGGTGTGTCGTACGCGCTCTATCCGATCTGCGTGGCGATCCTGCGCGAGGAGCTGCCCGAAGACCGGGTGGGTGGCGCGTTGGCGATGCTGTCCGGTGCGCTCGGCTTCGGCGGCGGCATGGGGCTCGTCGCGACCGGGCTGCTGATGCACGGGTCGGCCGGCTACCACCGGGTCTTCTGGCTGACGACGATCTTCACCGCTCTCGTCATGATCGTGGCAATGGCCATCATCCCGTCGCGCCCCGCGAACGGCGAGGGCACGGTCGACTGGCTCGGCGCTACCGGTCTCGCCGCAGGGTTGTCCGGTCTGCTGCTGGCGATCACGCAGGGCGGCGTCTGGGGATGGGCGGCCCCTCCGACGATCGCGGTCGCGGTGCTCGGTGTGGTGATCCTCGTCGCGTGGTGGTGGTGGGAACGGCGGCTCGAGCACCCGCTGGTGTCCATCGAGATGCTGACGCGCCGAGCGGTCCTACTGACCAACCTGGCAACGATCTTCGTCGGAACGGGCCTCTACTTCGGGTTCCTCGGAATGACGCAGTTCGTCCAAATGGACCGCGCAACAGCCGGATACGGCTTCAGCGCCTCGGTGCTGTACGCCAGTCTGGTGTTCCTGCTGCCCGGTGCGATCGCCGGTGTCGTCACGGCCACGCTGAGCGGTAGGTTCATCGACCGATTCGGAGCCCGGCCCGTCCTGGTCACCGGTGCGCTGACCGGTGTCGTCGGCTTCCTCGCGCTCGCGGTCGCGCACGACCGGACGTGGCAGGTGATCGTCGCGGGCGTCTGCGTCAACGCCTACATCAGCCTCGCCTACGGTGCGCTGCCCGCGCTGGTGGTCAGCGAGGTCGCGGGCCGCGAGACCGGGGTCGCCACCGGCGTCAACGCGATCGCCCGGACGGTCGGCAGTTCGATCGCCGCGGCGGTCGTCGCCGTGCTGCTGAGCCATGTCTCGTCCCGCACGGGGCTTCCCCCCGAGCACTCGTTCGTCGTCATCTTCGTCGCCGGTGCGGTGACGGCGGCTCTGGCGCTGGCGTTGATCGCGATGTCGCGCAGCACGAAACGGACGGCGACCACCACCGTGGATTCCCTTGCAATGAACCACGAGTGGGGCTGAGTTCGTCAGCCGCCTACGTACTTTGCCAGATGCTCACCGGTCAGCGTCGACGCATCGGCGACGAGATCTGCGGGCGTACCCTCGAACACGATCCTGCCGCCGTCGTGGCCCGCGCCCGGGCCCAGGTCGATGATCCAGTCCGCATGCGCCATCACCGCCTGGTGGTGCTCGATCACGATGACGGACTTACCCGCGTCCACCAGCCGATCGAGCAGCGCCAGCAGCTGTTCGACGTCCGCGAGGTGCAGCCCCGACGTGGGCTCGTCGAGCACGTAGATCTCGGCGGCCCTGTCCCCCATGTGCGTTGCCAGCTTGAGCCGTTGGCGCTCGCCACCCGACAGCGTGGTCAGCGGCTGGCCCAGCGTGATGTAGCCGAGCCCGACGTCGGCCAGTCGCGCGAGGATCTCGTGGGCCTTCGGCGTCTTGGCCTCACCGTCGGCGACGTAATCCAGCGCCTCGGCCACCGGCATCGCGAGTACCTCGCTGATGTCGCGCCCGCCGAGGGTGTACTCGAGTACCGACGCGTCGAAGCGCTTACCCTCGCAGACGTCACACGGGTTGGCGACGCCCGCCATGATCGCGAGGTCCATGTAGATCACACCCGCCCCGTTGCAGTTCGGGCACGCGCCCTCCGAATTGGCGCTGAACAGAGCGGGTTTGACGTCGTTGGCCTTCGCGAACGCCTTGCGAATCGGCTCGAGCAACCCGGTGTAGGTCGCCGGGTTACTGCGGCGCGAGCCGCGGATCGGCGCCTGGTCGACGGCGACCACGCCGTCCCGGCCCGCCACCGAGCCGTGGATCAGCGAACTCTTGCCCGAACCCGCCACTCCTGTCACGACGACCAGCACGCCGAGCGGCAGGTCGACGTCGACGTCCTGCAGGTTGTTCGCCCTCGCTCCGCGAATCTGCAACGTGCCCTGACCTTCTCGGGTCGACTCCTTCAACGCCGCTCGGTCGTCGAGGTGCCGACCGGTCAGCGTGCCGCTCTTTCGCAGCTGCGCCACCGTCCCCTCGAACACCACGTCGCCGCCGGCTGACCCCGCGCCGGGGCCGAGGTCCACCGCGTGATCGGCGATGGCGATCGCCTCCGGCTTGTGCTCGACCACCAGCACGGTGTTGCCCTTGTCCCGCAGCCGCACCAGCAGGTCGTTCATCCGCGCGATGTCGTGCGGGTGCAACCCGATGGTCGGCTCGTCGAACACGTAGGTGACGTCGGTGAGCGCCGAGCCCAGGTGGCGGATCATCTTGACGCGCTGCGCTTCCCCGCCCGACAGCGTGCCCGCGGGCCGATTCAGCGAGAGGTAACCGAGACCGATCTCGACGAAGGAGTCCAGGGTGTGACGCAACGACTCGAGCAGCGGGGCGACCGACACGTCGTCGATCCCCCGCACCCACTCCGCGAGATCGCTGATCTGCATCGCGGAGACGTCGGCGATGCTGACGCCCTTGATCGTCGACGACCGCGCCTCGGCCGACAGCCTGGTGCCGCCGCAATCCGGACAGGTGGTGAACGTGACGGCCCGCTCGACGAACGCGCGGATGTGCGGCTGCATCGCCTCGACGTCCTTGGACAGGAACGACTTCTTGATCTGCGGGATGAGCCCGAGATAGGTCAGGTTGACGCCGTCGACCTTGAGCTTCGTCGCGTCCTTGTACAGCAGTGCGTCGAGTTCCTTCTTGGTGAACTTCGCGATGGGCTTGTCGCAGTCGAAGAAGCCGCAGCCGATGAAGATTCGGCCGTACCAGCCCTCCATGCTGAAACCGGGAATCGTCAGCGCACCCTCGTTGATCGACTTGCCGTCGTCGTACAGCGCGGTCAGATCGATGTCGTTGACGGAGCCACGGCCCTCGCAGCGCGGGCACATGCCGCCGGTCAGGCTGAACTCGCGCCGCTCCTTCACGGTCCGGCCACCGCGCTCGACGGTGACCGCACCCGCACCGCTGATCGACGCGACGTTGAACGAGAACGCCTGCGGGGAACCGATATGCGGCGTGCCGAGCCGGCTGAAGAGGATGCGCAACATAGCCCCGGTGTCCGTGGCGGTGCCGACCGTCGAGCGCGGGTCGGCACCCATCCGCTCCTGGTCCACGATGATCGCGGTCGTCAGCCCGTCGAGCACGTCGACGTCGGGGCGGCCCAGCGTGGGCATGAAGCCCTGCACGAACGCGCTGTACGTCTCGTTGATGAGGCGCTGCGATTCGGCGGCGATGGTGCCGAACACCAGTGAGCTCTTGCCGGATCCGGACACCCCGGTGAAGACCGTCAACCGCCGCTTGGGCAACTCGATGTCGATGTTCTTGAGGTTGTTCTCCCGCGCCCCGGTCACGCGGATCGTGTCGTGACTGTCGGCTGGACGCTGGGCCATCAGGGCAGCTCCTGAATTCTGACGGTGTTGCCCGCCGGGTCGCGAAACGCGCAGTCCCGTGATCCCCAGGGCTGGTCGGTGGGCTCCTGCATGACGTCGGCGCCGCTCGCGACCAGCGTCTCGAAGACGGCGTTCAGATCCGTGGTGGCGAGCATGATGCCGGCGTATGTGCCCTTGGCCATCATCTCGGTAACGGTGCGCCGTTCGTCGTCGGTGACGCCGGGATCCGCCGCGGGTGGAGTCAGCACGATGTTCATGTCGGGCCGCGCGGGAGGCCCGACGGTGATCCAGCGCATGTCGTTGTAGCCGACGTCTTTACGGACCTCGAAGCCGAGACCGTCGCGGTAGAACGCCAGGGACGCCTCGGGGTCGTCGTGCGGTAGGAAGCTGGTGTTGATCGTGATGTCCATGACCGTCGACGCTAGCGGTGACGGTCAGACGGACGCTTCTCGATTCCTGATCGGTCTGGTGATCTGCTTGGCGACGCACGACGGCAGTCCGGCGACCTCGGGTGCCGCGTCCCGCCGGTAGACGCTCGGAGAGACCCCGACCAACTCGGTGAAGCGCGTGCTGAACGTGCCCAGCGACTGGCAGCCCACCGCGAAGCAGACCTCGGTGACGGACAGTTCGCCGAGCCGCAGTAGCGCCATCGCGCGCTCGATCCGGCGCGTCATCAGGTACGAGTACGGGGATTCGCCGTAGGCGGCCTTGAACCGCCTCGACAGGTGGCCCGCCGACATGTTCACGTCGCGGGCGAGGGCATCGACGTTGAGCGGCTGCGCGTATTCGCGGTCCATCCGATCGCGCACTCGACGCAGGAGCGTGAGATCGCGCAGACGCGCGTCGTGCCCCGGTGGATCCACCACCCCGGCATGCTATCGCGGATCGGACCCGGCTCGAGAACGACCGCTCAGCTTTGCCGCAGATGAGCGTCCAACAGGCTGGGCCGCAACAGCTTTCCCGCACTGTTCAGCGGCAGTTCGTCGACGTCGTACCAGTGCGCGGGCACCTTGAAGCCGGCGAGCCGCGCTCGCACGAACGCCGCCAGCTCACCGTGGCCGACGGCTGTGGCGGACGGCACGATGAACGCGGCCAGCGTCTCGCCCAGCCGCTGGTCCGGGACACCCACGACACCGGCCGCCAGCACCCCCGGATGCTCGACGAGGGCGTTCTCCACCTCCAGCGGGTAGACGTTCTCACCGCCGCGCACCACCATGTCGTTGCGCCGTCCCGACAGCGTGAGGTAACCCTCGTCGTCGAGTGCGCCGACGTCCCCGGTGTGCAACCAGCCGTCGTCGGCGTGCACTGACAGGTGCGGCGCCGCGGCGTACACCTCGCCGGTGCCCGTCTCGTCCGGCGAGTCGATGCGCAGCGCGAGACCCGGTGCGGCCCTGCCGACGGTGTGCAGCAGATCCGGCCGACCCGCGGCGGCGCGGCGGTGGTCGTCGGCGCTCAGTGTCGCGATGGGGCTGCCCTCGGTCTGGCCGAAGATGCTGACGAGGTTCACGCCGGGCACCGTGTCGAGTACCCGGCGCAGGGTCTCGGGGCTCATCGGCGCCGCTCCGTAGATCAGCGTGTCGAGCGGCACCGCATCCAAAGCGCCTTCGGCCAAGAGCATTTCGACCATCGTCGGCACCAGCAGGCAGTGCGTGGCGCCCGCGGCGCGCAGTCCGCGCCACCACGACGTGGAGAAGCGAGTGGTCGGGATGACCGGTGCGCCGACGGACAGCGCGGTGAGCACGTTGCCGAGGCCGGCGATGTGGTGCAGCGGCGATCCCGTCGCGTACCGGTGTTCCGGCCCGAGCCCGATCACCTCCGCCGACACCGCGACCCGCGGCTCGAGCACGCTCTCGGGGAACGGCACCCGCTTCGGCTCACCGGTGGTCCCCGACGTGTGCAGGTGGAAGGCTGCGGCGCCACGCCGCGCGGGCAGCCCGGCCGACGAGTACCGCGGCTCGGGCATCGGATGCACGACGGCGCCGCAGAGTTCCGCGGCTGCGGCCGCGGTGTCGTACCACTGCGCTTCGGTCACGATGACGCGCGAGTCGCACGCCGTCACCAGCCGGGCCAGCTCCCCGGACGTCAGCCGAGGTCCCAGCGGTGCGATCGGCCGGTCGGCCGCCGCGCCGCCGAGCAGCAGCGCCAGCGCACTCGCGTTCGTCGTCAGCAGCGCGGGCACCGGACCGCCCGCGGGCACGTCCATCTCCGTCAGCACGTCTGCGGAGTACATCGCCCGGCGCGTCAGCTGACGGCCTGTGACCGGTCCCGACGCGTCGAGAACCGCCAGGTCGTCACGGCGCGCGTGCAGCGCCCACAGGTCGTCGAGCCAGGCCACGAACCAGCACGTTAGCCCGCGTGCCAGGATGAGGTCCATGACGGTGGTTCTCGTACACGGCAATCCGGAGACCGACGCCATCTGGGGGCCGCTGCGCGCGGCACTCGGCCGCGACGACGTCATCGCACTGTCCCCGCCGGGGTTCGGCGCCCCGCTGCCCGACGGCTTCCCCGCCACCTATCCGGCCTACCGCGATTGGCTGATCGGCGAATTGGAGACCATCGAAGGACCCATCGACCTGGTCGGCCACGACTGGGGCGGCATCACCGTCGGCATCGCGATGACGCATAGGCCCGAGCTCGTTCGGAGTTGGGCCACCGACGCCCTGGGCATTCTCGACGCCGACTACACCTGGCACGACATGGCGCAGATCTGGCAAACGCCGGGTGCGGGCGAGGAATTCGTCGACCAGATGATGAGCGGCACAGCGGGAGAGAGAGCCGACCGACTCGCGGCGTTGGGAATCCCGCAGGAGATCGCCGCACCGCTGGCCGCAGCCCAGGACTCCGACATGGCACGGGCCATCCTCACGCTCTACCGCTCAGCCGCCCAACCCGCGATGTCCGAGGCGGGGCGCCACCTGGAGGCCGCCGCCACCCGGCCGGGACTGGCGATCCTGGCTACCGCAGACGATTTCATGGGCTCGGAGTCGATTCGCCGTCGTGCCGCCGATCGCGCCGGTGCGCGCACCGCGGTCCTGGAGGGTAGGGGCCACTGGTGGATGATCGAGGATCCCGAGCGCGCTGCCGGTGTTCTCACCGACTTCTGGGCGTCGTTGTAGTTCACCGCTTTTCGACGAGGTCCGCCGTTGCGGCGTGGCGCCGCTGCACGACGACCCCGGCGACCACGATGAACACCGCCGACGCCAGTGACAGGAAGATCGCCGACTGCTGGTCGGAGTCGAACGCCATCAGCACCAGCACCGCGACGATCGCGACCATCACGACGACGGTGAGATACGGGAACAGCCACATCCGCACGGGTGCCCGCTCCCCCTCCTCGCGCATGCGACGCCCGAGGACGAACTGGCTCGCGGCGATGGCGAGGTACACGAACAGCGCGATCGCGCCACTGGTCGCCAGCAGGTAGCCGAAGATCTTGTCCGGCAATACGTAATTGCCGATGACGGCCAGGAAGCCGACGACCATGGACGCCAACACCGCCACCCACGGCACGCCGTTGCCGGTGAGCTTGCGGACGGCTTGCGGCGCATCCCTCCGCACGCCCAACGAGAACAACATGCGAGACGCGGTGTAGAGGGCCGAGTTCAGACACGACGCGACGGCGGTCAGGATGACGATGTCCATGATGATCTTGGATCCGGGGATGCCGATAGCCTGCAGCGTGGACTGGTAGGAGCCGTCGGAGAGTTGGTTGTAGGGCATCAGCGCGACGATGACGAAGATCGAGCCGAAGTAGAACAGCGAGATGCGCCAGATGACCGAGTTCACCGCCTTGGAGATGCCGCGCTCGGGATCGGGCGACTCGGCGGCCGCGATCGTGACGATCTCGGTACCCATGAACGAGAACATCGTGACGAGCATGCCGGCGATCACGGCGCCGAATCCGTTGGGCATGAAGCCATCCGGTTGCCAGAGACTGTCGATTCCGCTGACCTGGGAATCGGGAATGACACCGAAGATGGCGGCGACGCCGATGCCGATGAACGCGACGATGGCGACGACCTTGATCAGCGCGAACCAGAACTCGAACTCCCCGTAGTTGCCGACGCTGACGAGATTGGTGACGGTCAGCAACAGCGTCACCGCGAGCGCCCAGAACCACTGTGCGCCGCCGACGAGATCGGACAGGATCGCCGCCGCCGCGGTGGCCTCGACCGGAATGACCAGCACCCAGAACCACCAGTACAACCACCCGATCGAGAACCCCGCCCAGTGGCCGAGGGCGCGGTCGGAGTACACCGAGAACGACCCGGTGTCGGGGTTGGCCGTGGCCATCTCGCCGAGCATCCGCATGACGAGCACGACCAGCGTGCCCGCGAGGAAGTACGAGATGAGGACCGCGGGGCCCGCCTCCTTGATGGCGTTCGCGGACCCGACGAACAGGCCGGCGCCGATGACGCCCGCGATCGAGATCATCGTGATGTGACGCGGTTTGAGGCTGGTGCCCAGTTGGGCGCTGCCCGGATCGTGCGTGTCTGAGGTGGTAGCGCTCATCGGGAGAAACCCTTCATCCGAGGAATGCCGGGGGGTTCCCTACGCCTCCGCTCGCCAAACTCCTCGTGAAAGGGCTGTGAATCAGCTGCCTACTTCAGTGGCAGGCCCGTGATCGCGCGCGCCATGACGAGCCGCTGAATCTCGCTGGTGCCCTCGAAGATCGTGAAGATCTTGGCGTCGCGGTGCATGCGCTCCACCGGGTAGTCCCTGGTGTAGCCGTTGCCGCCGAGGATCTGGATGGCCTCGTCGGTGACGTACACGGCCGCTTCGCTGGCGACGAGCTTGGCCATGGAGCCCTCGGCGTTGGTGAACGGCTTGTTGTTGCGCGCCATCCAGCCCGCGCGCCAGACCAGCAGACGGGCGGCGTCGATCCGGGTCTTCATGTCGACGAGTTTGAAGGCGATGGCCTGGAAGTCGCCGATCTTGCGGCCGAATTGCTCACGCTGCTGAGCGTATTCGAGGGCGTACTCGTACGCCGCCCGCGCCACTCCGAGTGCCATCGCGCCCACCGACGGCCGGGTGCGTTCGAAGGTCTTCATCGCCGCCTGGCCCGCCGAGCTCTTGCCCTCGCGCGACCGGGCGAGTCGTTCGTCCAGCTTCTCCTTGCCGCCGAGGACCAGGCCACCGGGAATGCGGACGTCGTCGAGGACCACTTCGGCGGTGTGCGAGGCGCGGATTCCGTGCTTGGAGAACTTCTGGCCCTGCGTGAAACCCTTGGTGCCCGGCGGGATGATGAAGGTGGCCTGTCCGCGTGAACCCAGTTCCGGCGCAACGGATGCCACGACGATGTGGACGTTGGCGATTCCGCCGTTGGTCGCCCACGTCTTGGTGCCGTTGATGACCCACTCGTCGGCGGCCTCGTCGTACTTCGCCTTGGTGATGATCGCCGCGACGTCGGAACCCGCACCGGGCTCCGACGAGCAGAACGACGAGAGCTTCGGATCGTCCACGGTGCCGAACATCTGGGGCAGCCACTCGCCGATCTGCTCGGGGGTGCCGTTGCCCGCCAGCGCCGCGGCGGCCAGGCCCGTGCCGAGAATCGACAGCGCGATACCGGCGTCCCCCCAGAACAGCTCCTCGAAGACCGTGAGCATGCCGAGGCCGGTTGGTTCGGCGGTCTGGGCGGCGAAGAGATCCATCGAGTACAGCCCGATCTTGGCCGCCTCCTGGATGATCGGCCAGGGCGTCTCCTCGCGCTCGTCCCACTCCGCGGCAGCGGGCCGCACGACCCGCTCAGCGAAATCGTGGACCCAGTCGCGGACCTCGATGACGTCGTCGGATAGCTCCAGTGAAAACGTCATGCCGTCTTCGCCTTTCGACGTTGGGGACAACTAGCGCGCGCCGGTGAACGAATGTACACCACGACGATCCCGCGAACACATCGGGCGTCCTTTCGGTTTGACAGATATTTCGGTCGACCGTAGTTTCAAGCTCATGACCGCGTCTCTGCTGCTGGTCGCACTCACGACACTGCTGGCCTGCGTGATCCTCGGCGGCGGCCTCTACGAAGTCGCGGTACTCGATCCCGTCTGGCCCGGTAGGCCCGCGATCGTGCAGCCGCAGCACGGCGGTGTCTCGCGTCGCCGATTCTGGATACCCGTGCACGCGGTGTTCGAGATCGTGCTCATCGTCACGCTCGCGGTCACGTGGGATCAGTCTCAGACGCGGACGGCGCTGCTGGTGGCCCTGGTCAGCCACGCCGCCATGCGGGTGTGGTCCCTGGTCGACGTCATCCCCGCCGCCGTCCGCTTCGAGAAGACCGACCCCGCCACCATCGATCGTGCGGAGGCCGTTCGATGGACCCGGCGCAGCCTGTTCCGGCTGCCGCTCGACGTCATCACGTGTGCGGGCGCGCTCACGGCGCTGGCGTTGGTCGCGTGAGCACGCAGCGAACCCGCAGTCGGCTCATCGCCGACCTGCGACGTGTGGGCCGCGAGCACAGCGACGCGACGGTGCTCTTCCACTCCGCACTGGCCGCGGCGGTGGGGCTGCACCCCACCGACTACAAGGCGCTGGGCGTCGTGGATCGGCTCGGCCCGATGAGCGCCGGGGAGCTCGCCAGGCACACCGGGCTGGCTCCGGCTTCGGTGACCAACCTCGTCGACCGGCTGGAGGCCAGGGGGTTCCTGCGCCGCGAAGCCGACCCGAAGGACCGCCGCCGGGTGCTCCTGCGCGCGGATGTCAGCCAGCTGACGGGCAACGAGTTCTTCGCGTCGTGGCAGCGCGCGACGACGCGGATGTGGGAGCGTTACTCCGACACCGAACTCGCCGTCATCCTCGACTTCCTCGGCGACACCGCGGAGCGTCTGCGCGCACGGACCGACGCGATCGCCGGAAGCGGGATGGCCGACGCGAAGACCGACGCCGCGAGACAGGACAGCCGACATGCCGGACATGCCGACTGAGCAGGTCTCGACGCCGCGCTCGTCGGCCGGCCGCATCGCGACCCGCTACGTCATCGCGCTGACCGGCGCCCAACTGCTCACCGCGGCCGAGGTGGCCGCGGTGGTCATCTCGTTGAGCAGCCAGTCGTTCGGTGAGACCCGCAAACTGCTGACCGGCAGCAACCTCGCCGTCCTCGTCGTGTTGATCGTCGCGTCGATGGCCGTGACCGTGGCGGCTGCGCTGTGGAACATCAGGCCGTCGCTGCGCTGGTTCGTCACCGGCGCGGAGCCCGACGAGGCGCAGCGCCGCAACGCCGTCAACATGGTCCGTCGGGAAACCGCGATCCTCCTGGCCACCTGGGCCGTCAGTGGCGGTGTGCTGGTCGTGCTGAACCCCGACGCCGGGTGGGCGTCGACCGCGCTGCTGGTGTTCGGCGTGTTGTTCGGCGCCTCGTCGAGCGTGAGCACCAGCCTGCTGTTCTCCCAGCGGATCTTCCGGCCGATCGTCGCCGCGGCCAACAAGGACTTCACGGCTCGCGTCACCGCCCCCGGCGTGATCCCTCGGCTGGTGCTGATGTGGGTGGTCAACTCCGCGCTGCCGAGCATCTCCGTCGCGCTGCTCATCGTGTGCCACGCCTACGGCTGGCTGATCCCCACGACGGCGTCCATCGTCATTCCGGTGGTCGTGATGACGCTGGTGTCCGTGGCACTCGGATTGCGCGCCCTCATCCTGGTGTCCCGCTCGATCTCCGATCCGATCGGCGACGTCGTCGAGGCGATGGCCGCGGTCGAACGGGGCGACCTCGGGCGCGCCGTCGACGTGTACGAGCAGTCCGAGATCGGGCGGCTGCAGCACGGGTTCAATCGCATGGTCGCCGGGTTGGCCGAGCGCGACCGGTTGCACGACCTCTTCGGCCGCCACGTGGGTCCCGACGTCGTCCGTCAGGCGATCGAGGGCGGCGAGACGCTGGAGGGCGGCGAACGAGACGTCGCCGTCCTGTTCATCGACCTCGCCGCGTCGACTGAGCTGGCCGTGAACCGGCCGCCGCAGGAGGTCGCCGACCTGCTCAACGCGTTCTTCCGCATCGTGGTGGCGGCCGTCGACGACCGCGGTGGATCCATCAACAAGTTCCAGGGCGACGCCGCGCTCGCGGTGTTCGGCGCGCCGCTGCGATCCGATGGCGCCGCGACCGCCGCCCTGCAGACCGCCCGGACGCTGAGCGAGAACATGCGCGGGCTTCCGGCGGTCGACTTCGGTATCGGGGTGTCGGCAGGCCCGGTGTTCGCGGGCAACATCGGCGCCGAGAAGCGCTACGAGTACACCGTCATCGGCGACCCGGTGAACGAGGCGGCGCGGCTGGCCGACGCGGCGAAAGCCGTGCCCTGCCGCACCGTGGCATCCGGGGCCGCGATCGATCGCGCTGAGATCGGCGAGCAGCGGCGCTGGATCGCCCGAGGGTCGACGGTTCTGCGCGGTCGCTCGGAACCCACCCGAATCTCGGTGCCGCGCGGCCAGAATGGCGTGCATGACTGACGCTCCCGAGGTCGTACCGTTCCGCATCGACGTGCCCGACGAGGTTCTGACCGACCTGCGTGATCGGCTGGCCCGCACCCGGTGGCCGGAGGCGGAGTGCGTGCCACCTGAGCGGGCGGACGGTGAGCTCGACTGGGACCAGGGCATCCCACTGGCCTACACGCGCGAACTCGCCGCGTACTGGGCCGAGGATTACGACTGGCGCAGGTGCGAAGCCGCCCTCAACCGGTTCGATCAGTTCACCACCGACATCGACGGCCTGGACGTTCATTTCATCCACCAGCGCTCACCGCACGCGAACGCCATGCCGCTCGTCATCACGCACGGGTGGCCCGGCTCGATCGTCGAGTTCGCCAAGATCATCGACCCGCTGACGAATCCGACCGCCCACGGCGGAACCGCCGACCAGGCCTTCCACGTCGTCTGCCCGTCGTTGCCGGGATACGGCTTCTCGGGGAAGCCGGCCACCCGCGGGTGGGACGTCGGGCGCATCGCCGACGCCTGGGAGACGCTGATGCTGCGGCTCGGATACGACCGCTACGGCGCCCAGGGCGGTGATTGGGGCGGTGCGGTCACCGCGGAGATCGGCCGCCGGGTCGGGCACTGCGCCGCGATCCACACCAACTTCCCCATCGGCTCCCCCACCGAGGAGGCCAAGCGCAATCCGACCGACGAGGACAAGGCGGCGTTCGCGGGACTGAACTACTACCGACAGTGGGACAACGGCTACTTCAAGCAGCAGGCCACCCGGCCGCAGACCGTGGGTTACGGGCTGGTCGACTCGCCGGTGGCGCAGCTCGCGTGGATCGTCGAGAAGTTCCAATCCTGGACCGACTGCGACGGCCATCCCGAGAACGCCCTCACCCGCGACGAGATCCTCGACAACGTCACGCTGTACTGGGTGACGGGAACCGGGGCGTCGTCGGCGCGGCTGTATTGGGAGAGCACGGCCGCCTTCGGTTCTTCCGGCGGGCAGGAGCGCAGCGACCGGGGAAGCGGCTCAGCGCGCATCGAATTGCCCACGGGCGTAGCGTCTTTCCCGAAGGAGATCGGCCCCACCCCGCGGTCGTGGTGCGAAGCCGGCTACAACATCACGCACTGGACCACGATGCCGCGCGGCGGCCACTTCGCCGCGTTCGAGCAGCCGGAGTTGTTCGTCGACGACGTCAGAACGTTCTTCGCAACGGTCCGCTAGTCGTCCTCGTGCTCCTCGGTTTCGCTGGAGCCGACCTTCCCGCTCCTGGCCCGCAGGATGAACGCCGCGATCGCCAGCACCAGCACGACACCACCGAGCACGCCGATCTCCACGATCGCCCGCGAGAACTCCGGGCCCTTCTCCAGCAGCTTGGCCGCTTCGACCGACAGGACCACGATCTCCTTGATGCCCGCCAGGATGCCGACGATGAGGAACGGCTCGGCGACGATCTCGTGCGAGCGCAGACAGGCCCGCACGGCGTAGAGCAGTTCGACGAAGATGAAGAGAAGCAGGAGTCCGTCGAGAACCTCGAGCATGATCGTCGACGTCGGCGTGTTGCGCAGCCGAAGCATGGTGTTGACCTGCGATACCAGGATCGCCGCCGACCCGGCGGTCAGCACCACGGCGATGGCCCAGTAAATCGCGTCCTCGACCCAGCCGATCACCCGGTCGGCGAGCCGCTGCCGCTCGACCTCCTCGCTGTCCGGCTGTTCCTTGGCCACGTCAGGGCCTCAACGGTTCGGCAACGCACCTGATCACCGCGGTAGGGGTGATCGCGGCTCCGCTCCGGGTGGGCGTCGAGGGAAGCATCGGCGCTCCTTTCGTCGGCGTTAGTTACCCTGCCGTATCCGGGGCCAAACGCGACGCTGAGGCCGGATCCGCCCGCGGAATCTGTACCCCAGCAACATTCACAATGAGGAAATCCATTGTTGATTACGACTTTCGTTGCGGAAACGGTTGCGAAGGTACGAAAGATCGGCGAAGGTTTACTCCACACGGGGGGTTGCTGAAGGAGGTCCTCACTCTGGCCGGAACAGATACCACCGCCGTTAGCTTTTCGAAGGCCGAGGATGACGCCGCCCGCGGCGACGCCCGCCCCGTCATCGAGATCGATCACGTCACCAAGCGGTTCGACGACTACGTCGCCGTCGCGGACGCCGACTTCACCATCGGCGCCGGCGAGTTCTTCTCGATGCTCGGCCCGTCCGGCTGTGGCAAGACCACCACTCTGCGCATGATCGCGGGTTTCGAAACCCCGACGTCCGGGGCGATCCGCCTCGAGGGCGTCGACGTGTCGAAGACTCCCCCGCACAAGCGCAACGTCAACACCGTGTTCCAGCACTACGCCCTGTTCCCGCACATGAACGTGTGGGACAACGTCGCGTACGGGCCGCGGAGCATGAAGAAGGAGAAGGCGGAGGTCAAACGCCGGGTCGACGAGATCCTGGAGATCGTCCGGCTCACCGACTTCGCCAAGCGCAAGCCCGCGCAGTTGTCGGGCGGTCAGCAGCAGCGCGTCGCACTGGCGCGCGCGCTGGTGAACTACCCCAGTGCCCTGCTGCTGGACGAGCCGCTCGGCGCCCTCGACCTCAAACTGCGGCATGCGATGCAGTTCGAGCTCAAGCGCATTCAGCGCGAGGTCGGCATCACGTTCATCTACGTGACGCACGACCAGGAGGAGGCGCTCACGATGAGTGACCGCATCGCGGTTATGAACGCCGGCAACGTTGAGCAGATCGGCGGCCCCACCGAGATCTACGACGCCCCGGCGACCGTGTTCGTCGCCAACTTCATCGGCCAGGCCAACCTCTGGCCCGGTCGGCAGAACGGCGTCCACGACGGTTTCGCGGACGTGTCGGTGCTCGGCACGACCGTGCGGGCTCGACCGGGACAGACCGCGATCGAGACCGGCGGGCACGCGACCGTGATGGTCCGCCCGGAACGCGTGCGCGTATCCGTCGATCCGTTCACCGACGACTGCGTGTCCGTCGCGGGCACCGTCAAGGACCTGACCTTCCAGGGGCCGGTGGTGCGTCTGTCGGTCGCCGCGCCCGACGACTCGGTTGTGATCGCCCACGTCGGGGCCGAGCACAAACTGCCCGGACTGCGGCCCGGCGACCCCGTACACGTCGGCTGGGATCCCGAGGCGGGGCTGGTGCTGCCCGCCGCCGACATCCCCACCACAGAGGATCTCGAGGAGATGCTCGACGACTCGTAGGTCTCCGTTCCCACCGCATCGCCGTTTCTCCATCTCCTCCGGCAACACTCACGAAAGGCGTTACCGACATGGCCCCGCAGAATGATCCCGTCGACCCTCGACTGTTCGCCCGGCTGGCGAGCAACCGCACCAGCCGCAGGCGGTTCATCGGAGGTAGCGCCGCTGCCGCCGCCGCAGCCGTCTTCGGATCCGGCTTCCTCGCGGCGTGTTCGAAGGACGAGTCCTCCACCACCGCCGCGCCGACTCAGAACGAGAGCCTGCTGCGGGTGTCGAACTGGCCGCTGTACATGGCCGACGGCTTCGTCGCCGCGTTCCAGACCGCCTCGGGCCTGACCGTGGACTACAAGGAGGACTACAACGACAACGAGCAGTGGTTCGCCAAGGTCAAGGAGCCGCTGTCGCGCAAGCAGGACATCGGTGCCGACCTGGTGGTGCCCACCGAGTTCATGGCGGCCCGCATCAAGGGTCTGAACTGGCTCAACGAGATCAGCGAGGAGGGCGTGCCCAACCGTGCCAACCTGCGCCCGGACCTGATGGACTCGAAGGTCGATCCCGGCCGCAAGTACACCGCGCCCTACATGACCGGCATGGTCGGCCTCGCCTACAACAAGGCGGCCACCGGCCGGGACATCAGGGGGATCGACGATCTGTGGGATCCCGCGTTCAAGGGCCGGGTCAGCCTGTTCTCCGACTCGCAGGACGGCCTCGGCATGATCATGCAGTCACAGGGCAACTCCATCGAGGAGCCGACCACCGAGGGCGTCAAGAAGGCCGTCGATCTGGTCCGCGAGCAGAAGGAGAAGGGGCAGATCCGCCGCTTCACCGGCAACGACTACGCCGACGACCTCGCGGCAGGCAACATCGCGATCGCGCAGGCGTACTCCGGAGACGTCGTGCAGTTGCAGGCCGACAACCCCGACCTGCAGTTCATCGTGCCGGAGTCCGGCGGTGACTGGTTCATCGACACGATGACGATTCCGTACACCAGCCAGAACCAGAAGGGCGCCGAGGAGTGGATCAACTACATCTACGACCGCGCCAACTACGCGAAGCTGGTGGCCTTCGTCCAGTACGTTCCGGTGCTGTCGGACATGACTGACGAGATCGCCAAGATCGACCCCGCGGTGGCGAGCAACCCGTTGATCAACCCGCCTGCCGACATGCAGAAGAACCTGAAGTCGTGGGCGGCGCTCACCGACGAGCAGACGCAGGAGTTCAACACGCTGTACGCAGCCGTCACCGGCGGCTGACGGCATGGCGGGAGTCGCGGCGAGCGGTAGGCAGCGCAGCAAGATCGCGCCCTACCTGATGGTGCTGCCCGCGTTGGTGTACCTCGGCATCTTCTTCGTCGTGCCGTTCATCTCGCTGGCCCGCACGTCACTGTCCTCCTCGGGCGGGTCGGTGTACCTGCCGACACTGGAGTTCGATTGGAACTTCGGCAATTTCGGCCATGCGTTCACGACGTACCAGGACCAGATCTTCCGGTCCTTCACGTACGCGGCGGTCGCGACGGTGGTGTGCATCCTGCTGGCGTACCCGCTGGCATACGTCATCGCGTTCAAGGCGGGCAGGTACAAGAACCTGATCCTGGGTCTGGTCATCCTGCCGTTCTTCGTGACCTTCCTGATCCGCACGCTGGCGTGGAAGACGATCCTGGCCGACGAGGGCTGGGTGGTGCAGTTGCTCGGCACGTTGGGGCTGCTACCCGAGGAGGGTCGGCTGCTGTCGACCGGCTGGGCGGTCATCGGCGGGCTCATCTACAACTGGATCATCTTCATGATCCTGCCGCTGTACGTCAGCCTGGAGAAGATCGATCCGCGGCTGCTGGAGGCGTCGAAGGACCTGTACTCCTCGGCGCCAAGGAGTTTCGGCAAGGTGATCCTGCCGCTGTCGATGCCCGGCGTGCTGGCGGGCAGCATGCTGGTGTTCATCCCGTCGGTCGGCGACTTCATCAACGCCGACTACCTGGGCAGCACCCAGACCACGATGATAGGCAACGTCATTCAGAAACAGTTCCTGGTGGTGAAGGACTATCCGGCTGCCGCCGCGCTGAGTTTCCTGCTGATGGCGCTGATCCTGGTGGGCGTGCTGCTCTACACGAGGGCGCTGGGGACGGAGGATCTGGTATGACGATCGCCGACCACATCGCGGACGCGAACAAGGCCGTCGGCAGCACCGCGCCCAAACGGTCGTTCGCGCAGCGGATCAACCTGGGCGACAACCTGTTACGCGCCGTGGCGATCCTGGTGCTGCTGTACCTGTTCCTGCCGATCTTCGTGATCATCCTGTTCTCGTTCAACAAGCCCGCAGGCAAGTTCAACTACACGTGGCAGGGCTTCACGCTGGACAACTGGGCGGATCCCTTCAAGTACCCGGCATTGACCGACGCGCTGAAGTTGAGCCTCAACGTGGCCGCGGTGTCGACGGCGATCGCCGTGGTGCTCGGCACGCTCGTCGCCATCGCCCTCGTCCGGCAACGGTTCCGGGGCGACCGCGCGATCGACACGTTCCTGATCCTGCCGCTCACCGCGCCGGAGGTCGTGCTCGGCGCGTCGCTGCTGACGCTGTTCCTGGACCTGGGTTGGGCGGCCGGCTACACCACGATCCTGATCGCGCACATCGCGTTCGAGGTGAGCTTCATCGCGATGACGGTGCGCGCGCGGGTGCGCGGTTTCGACTGGACGCTGGAGGACGCGTCGATGGATCTCGGCGCCAGCCCGACGCGCACGTTCTTCAAGGTGACGCTGCCGCTCATCGTGCCCGGCATCATCGCGGCGGCGATGCTGTCGTTCGCGCTGTCGCTCGACGATTTCATCATCACCTACTTCGTCAGCGGCTCGACGGTGACGTATCCGCTGTACGTCAACGCGGCGGTGAAAGCCGCGGTGCCACCGCAGATCAACGTGCTCGCGACGGCGATTCTGGCAATCAGCCTGCTGCTGCTCGCGATCGGAACCCTGTATCGGCGCAAGCGACTCGACGCCTAGCGTCCCCCGGCGACCATCAGCTCAGGGTCGCCCTCACCGAGACGCCTCCCCCGGCGTCTCGGGTGGCGACGGCGTGCGCGGCGCGGTCGGCCCCGTCGAGCCCGACGAACACCAGCGGCGCCCCGTCACCGAGGAAGTTGCGCCACCAGTTCTTCCTGTCCGGCATCCCCACCCTGACGACGATGACGTCGCCCGAGCGCCGGTACCCCACCGGCAGCTCGAACGTCTTGCCCGACTTGCGTCCCTCGTAGCGGATGACGACCAAGCTGCGCCGAACCAGGCCGCCCAGGAGCGGCGCGTCCATCAGTGCGACGAACACCCGATTGACGACGCGTACGACCGGTGAATCGGAGAATGCCTTAGCCATTCGACCGAGCGTATCCCTCAGGTGACGGCTCCGGCGGGAACGGGTGGCGACGTGCGGGCGCCGGTGCGGGCCGCCCCGATGCCCGCCGCGACGACGAGCGCGATGCCGACGAGCGCGGGAGCACCGGGCACCTGGTGCAGCACGACGAACCCGACGAGCATCGCGAAGGCCGGCTCGAGCGCCATCAACGTGCCGAAGGCCGCGGTGGTGAGCCTGCGCAGGGCGAGCATCTCGAGGGTGAACGGGATGACGGGCAGCAGCAACGCGAGTCCGATGCCGATCAACAGGATCTCCGGAGTGACCCTCGGCAACACCGCCGGGCCGACGACCAGCGTTGAGAAGACCGCTGCGGTGCCCATCGACACCGCGAGACCGTTGATGCCCTCGACCGAATCCCCGACCCGTTGAGTCAGCAGGATGTATGCGCCCCAGCAGCAGGCGGCGGCCAGCGCGAAACCGATGCCGACGACGTCGACGGTGCCCGCCCACGGCTCAGTCAGCAGCAGCACGCCCACTCCCGCGACGCCCGGCCAGACGAACCGGTGGCGACCACGCCCGAGGAGCACGGCAACGCCGAGCGGGCCGAGGAACTCGATCGCGCTCGCCGTGCCCAGCGGGATGCGCGCGATCGACGCCATGAACAGCAGCGTGACGCCCGCCGTGACGACACCGAGCAGCATGCTGGTCAGGAACGTCGACCGGGTGAACGCCGACGGCCGCGGCCGCACGATGATCACCAGCAGCACGCCCGCCCAGGCCAGGCGCAGCCACGCCGCGCCTTCGACACCGATGTACTCGACGAGGCCCAGCGACAACGCCAGCCCGACCTGGACGCTGAGCATCGACCCGGTCGCCATCAGGGCACCGGCCCGTGCGCCGGTGAGCCCTGCCCGGTTCGTTGTCATGCACCGATTGAACGGCAGCGGAACCGTTCGCGTCCACGTGATTTATGTGGACATACCATTCAGGAAACGTGGACGGTTACGGAGCAACCGACTCGTAGCCGCAGATCGCCTCGACCTTGTCGGCGGACGCACTGCTCGGGTCGAACTCGTAGCCGAGCCACTCCTTGGCGAGGCGGCGCGCCAACTCGAGGCCGATCACGCGCTGCCCGAAGCACAGCACCTGTGCGTTGTTCGACAGCACCGACCGCTCGACCGAGAAGCCGTCATGCGCGGTGACGGCCCGGATTCCAGGCACCTTGTTCGCACTGATCGCGACGCCGAGTCCGGTACCGCACACCAGAAGCGCGCGGTCGGCCTTGCCCTCTGCGACGAGCCGTGCCGCGGCCACCGCGACGTGCGGGTACGCGGTGTGCTCGTCCGAGCCCACCCCGACGTCGGTCACCTCCGACACCCTGGGATCGGCCAGCAGGTCGCCTTTCAGCGCCTCCTTGTACTCGAGACCGGCATCGTCGCAACCGACGACGATGCGCAACGTTCGTTCACTCACTTCTGATCTCCCTTGGCGCTCAGCGCGAAACTCTCGGCAATGGTGTGCGCGCACATCGCCAGCGATGTGGCGCCGGCGTCGGGGGTTCCGACACTGCGTTCGGCGAGTGGTCTGGCCCGGCCCACCTTGGGCCGCATGTCCGCGGTCGCCTTCGCCGCGTCCGTGGCGACGTCCGCCGCGGCCGCCCACGCGCTCTGCCACGCCTCGCCGTCGGCAACCCGGCGCTCCAGGTCCTCGACAAACGGCAGTAGCGCGTCGAGCATCGTCTTGTCGCCCGGCGCCGCACCGCCCAGTGTGATCAGCGCGTCGTAGCCGTCACGGACCCCCGCGGCGACCGTCACACCGTCGGGCTTACCCGTGTCGCCGAGCCGGGCACCGATCGCGGAAAGCATTGCACCCCAGAGCACTCCGGAGGTTCCGCCGGCCTTCGCCGCCCACTCCTTTCCAGCGGCAGCCAGCACCGAGCCCTGACCCGCGCCCGCCTCGGCGGCCGCCGAGGCCGCGACGCGCGCCGCCGACGAACCCTTCACCATGCCGCGGCCGTGGTCGCCGTCGCCTGCCACCGCGTCGATTCGGCCCAGTTCGTCTTCGGCCTCGGCGAGCATCGCCGCCAGGGCCTCGATCGCCCGTGCCACTCGCTGGCCGCCCGCGCGACCGTCCTCGTCGGATAGTGCGGCGAGATCCACTGTGGGAGCGGCGGCCTCAGCCGCGGCGTCGGTGCGCACCGCCCCCCGGTCGTCCGCTGCAGCCGTGCCCTTCTTGTAGGCGGGGGTGTCCGCCGGGGCGGTCCAGTACTTCTCGAGTTCCTCGTCGAGCCACATCACGGTCAACGAGCAGCCGGCCATGTCGAGGCTGGTCACCAACTCGCCCACCTCGGGTTCGACGAGTTCGAAACCGCGGTCGCGCAGCAGTTTCGCCACCGTGCCCCACACGACGAACAACTCCTCGTACTTGGTTCGGCCCAGACCGTTGAGGATCACGGCGATGCGCTGTGAATCCGAGCCCGAGTAGTCACCGAGGACCCCGTCGACGAGGGTGTGGGCCAGCTGCTCGGCGGTCGGCAGGTCCTCGTCGGACACCCCCGGCTCGCCGTGAATGCCGAGGCCGAGTCCCATCTTCCCGTCGGGCACGGTGAACAGCGGATGGTCGGCACCGGGCAGCGTGCACCCGTCGAACGCCACTCCGAGCGTCCGCGTCGCGGCGTTCGAGGCCTGCGCCACCCGCACGACGCCCGCCAGATCCAGGCCGTCCTCGGCGGCGGCGCTGGCGCACTTGAAGACGGTGAAATCCCCTGCGATGCCGCGACGTTTCGCCTCGTCACCCTTGGGCGCACTGGCGACGTCGTCGGTCACCGCGAAGTACTCGGCCTCGATCCCCTCGCTGCGCAGTTGCGTGACGGCGAGGTTGAAGTTCATCACGTCGCCGGCGTAGTTGCCGGTGGTCAGCAGCACGCCCGCGTCACCGTGTGCGGCGCGCGCGACCGACGCGGCCTCCTCCGCGGACGGAGACGTGAAGATGTTGCCCACCACCGCCCCGTCGGCGAATCCGACGCCGACGGTGCCGCAGAACGCCGGGTAGTGACCCGACCCGCCCCCGATGACGACGGCCACCTTGCCGGGTCTCGTCCTGTGCGCCCTGACGACGCCGCCGGGCACCCCGGCGACGTATCGGGCGTTCGCGTCGAGGAACCCGACGAGCATGTCCTCGGTGAACCGCGCCGGGTCGTTGAACAGCTTCGTCATCGCAACCTCTCACCGGTGTCCACGTCGAACAGGTATACCCGCTCGGGCGGCGCCGTGACCACTGCCTTCTGCTCCGGTTCGTAGCTCTCGGTCGCCGGCGTCTGGACGATGACGCCCTCCTCCATGCCCGCGACGGTGCTGGTGGCCAGACCGAACTCGAGCAGGTGCTCGAAATATGCCACGGTGACCGAGATTCCGGTGCTTGCAGGGTCACCGAGCGCACAGTCCTGCGGCCGGACTCCGACGGTCACCGTGGTCCCGTCCGGCACCGACGTCGCGGTCGTCTCGAGGTATCCCTGTCCCGATCCGATCTCGACGCGGGTCTTTCCGTCCGCGACCTTCGCAACGCCGCGGATCACGTTGATCTGCGGCTCGCCGACGAACTGCGCCACGAACAGGTTCGCAGGATCGTCGAACACCTCGTCGGGTGTTCCGAACTGCTGCACCACCCCCGCGTCCATCACCGCGAGGCGGTCGGCCAGTGACAGCGCCTCGACCTGATCGTGGGTGACGACGATCGTCGTGTAGCCGAATTCCCGCTGCAGCACCTTGAGTTCGCGTCGCACCCGCTGGCGCGCCGAGGCGTCGAGGTGGCTGAGCGGCTCGTCGAGCAACAGCACCGGCGGGTTGCGCACCAGCGCACGGGCCAATGCCACGCGCTGCTTCTGGCCGCTCGACAGGCCGGCCGGGCGCAGCTCGAGCAGATCGTCCATCTCGAGGCGCCTGCTGATCGCCGACACCATCTCGTCGGCGCCCTTGACCTTGCGCGCCTTCAACCCGTACGCCAGGTTCTCGCGCACGGACAGCGGCGGGTACAGCGCGTAGCTCTCGAACCCGACGCCGATGCCGCGCTTGGATGCGGGCAGTTGCGACACCTCGCGATCGCCGATCCTGATCGACCCGCTGGTGACGGTCTCGAGGCCCGCGATCATGCGCAGCGTGGTGGTCTTGCCGCAGCCCGACGGACCGAGCAGAGCGATGAGCTCACCGGGCGCGATGTCGAGGTTGATCCCCTTGACGGCCTGAAAGCTCTCCCGGCCCCGCGCCGTGTAGGTCTTCACCAGTTCACTGAGCGTGAGGCTCTGCGCCGTCGCGGTTTTCGGCTCCAGCGTCGCGGTCATCGGGCTGCCTCCAGATCTCGTTGCTGTGCGAGTCTCGGGGTGTCCCCCTCGCCCGCGGCGAACACGTGAACGTCGGCATCCGCGACGGTCATCGCGACTGCCGCACCCTCGTCGACTCCCTCCCGGCCGGATGCCAGGACGATGAACTGCTCGTCACCGATCCCGACGGTCAGTTCGACGTTGCGGCCCAACCGCTCGGCCAGCTGCACCGTTCCGCGCAGCGGGCCCGCCGGATCCACGTGAAGATCGCACGGCCGCAGCCCGACGCGGACCCGGTCGCCGGTGGCGACCTCGACACCGGCCGGCACCGGGACGTCGAACGAGCCGTCTCCCAACGTGATCCGCCCACCGTCGACGACTCCGTCGAGGATGTTGATCTCCGGCTGTCCCAGCGCCTTCGCGACGAACGTGTCGGCGGGCGTGCGCCAGATCTCGTCGGGTGTGCCGATCTGCACGAGGGCACCTTCGCGCATGACCGCGATGCGATCACCGAGCGCGAGCGCCTCCTGATAGTCGTGCGTGACGTAGATCGTCGTGGTGTTCGACATCGACCCGAGTTGCTTGAGCTCCGCACGCATCGCCGCGCGCAGCTTCGCGTCGAGGTGGCTCAGCGGCTCGTCGAGCAGGTAGATGTCGGCGGGCCGAACGAGCACGCGGCCGAGGGCCACGCGTTGCCGCTGACCGTTGGACAGCTCGCGGGGAAAGCGCTTGAGCAGGTGGTTGATTCCCAGCGTCGTGGTCACCTGCTTGATGCGTTCGGTCTGCTGCTCCTCGGTGTACTTGCCGGTGCGCCCCGATTTGAGCGGCGACGCGAGGTTCTCGCTGACCGTCTTCTGCGGGTAGAGCGCGTAGCTCTCGAACGCCATCGCGACGTTGCGGTGGTATGGCTCCACCGCGGTGACGTCGGTGCCGCCGATCGTCACGGAGCCGCCGTCGATGTCGACGAGGCCGGCGACCGCCTTGAGCGTCGTCGTCTTGCCCGCGCCGCTCGGCCCGAGGATGACGAAGAACTCTCCGTCGGCGATGTCGACCGACAGGTCGCGCACCGCCTGAATCTTGCCGTAGGACTTTGAAACTCCCGTGAGTCCGACTGTAGCCATCAGGCCTTCACCGCCCCGAACGACAGGCCACGCACCAGGTATCGCTGGATCGTGAGCGCGAGTATGAGTGGCGGCAGGGCCGCGATGAGCGCCGCCGCCGCCGTGAGGTTGTAGTACGCCTGGCCGCCGCCGCCGAGGAACTTCGTGATCGCGACGGTGACCGTGCCCGCGTTGCTGTCCGCGAGGATCAGCGGAAACACGTAGTTGTTCCAGGCGAAGATGAAGGCCAGCAGCGCCGCAGCCGCGATGCCCGGTCGCACGATCGGGAGCGCCACCATGAGGAAGGCGCGCTTGCGCGTGTACCCGTCGAGCAGAGCCGCCTGCTCGAGGTCCTCCGGCAGATCCTCGAAGTACGACCGCAGGATCCACACCACCAGCGGCATGGTGACCAACTGCAGGACCCAGATCATGCCGACCTTGGTGTCGAACAGTCCGATCTGGTTGTAGATGACGAACAGCGGCACGATGACCATCAGTTCGGGGGCGAACCGGAACGACAGCATCTGGAACATCAGGTCATTGCTGCCCTTGTACTTCCAGCGGCCCGCCGCATAGGCGGCGGGGATGCCGATGACCAGGGACACGATCACTGCGCCGCCGCAGTTGAGCAGGCTGGTGAGCATCGCCGACTTGAAGTCGACGCTGGTCATCTGGGTGCCCTTGTCTGACAGCACCGTTGCGAAGTTCGACCAGCTCGGGCTGAACGAGAAGTACGTGGTGGTCTGTTCCTCGGCGTTCTTCAGGGCCAGCATCAGCATCCAGAAGATCGGGAACAGCGAGAAGATGAACCAGATCACGATGCCGACGTCGGCGGTGACCGATCCGATCGACAGGCGCTTCTGGCCGGGCAGGAGTTCGTCTCTGGTGAACAGTGCCATGTCTAGGACTCCGCTCCGGCAGCACGGCGCTGCGCCTTTCCGAGCACGCTGACGAGATAGCGCGCGGTGATGAACACGATGATCCAGAGCAGCAGCATGTAGGTACTGCCGCGGGAGTAGTCGAGGTTGATGATCGAGTCCTCGAACGCACCGATCTGCAGGGTCCTCGTCGCGACGCCCGGGCCACCCGCCGTCAGCACGTAGATGTGATCGAAGACCTTGAGGTTGTCCATGAACCGGAAGATGACCGCCACCAGGATGTACGGCCACAGCATTGGCAGCATCAGCTTGCGGAACATGTACATTCCGGAGGCGCCGTCCACTTGAGACGCCTCGAAGGGCTCCTTGGGCAGCGAGCGGATCCCCGCCAGCACCAGGATCGCCACGAACGGTGTGAAGATCCAGACGTCCACCAGGATCACCGAGAACAGGGCGTTGCCCGCCGACAGCCAGTCGAACGTGTTCCCCAGCCCCAGAACGTGATTGAGGATGCCGAACTGCGGGTTGAACATCAGCTTCCAGATGACGCCCGCGATCACCGGCGCGATCATCAGCGGCAGGATCAGCACCTTCTCGAAGAGCTTGCCGATGATCGACGACCGGTTCAGCAGCAGCGCGAGCCCGACGCCGAGCAACGTCTCGACGCCGGTGGCGGCCAGCGCGAAGATCAGGGTGACGGTGACGCTCTTCCAGAACACCTGGTCGCCGAGCACCGAGGTGAAGTTGTCGAACCACACGAAGTGCGGGTCCGGGTTGACCGCCGCGTAGTTGAGGAACGCGTAGTAGGCGCCCACCGCGAAGGGGTAGAGGATGCCGATGACGATCACCACGGCGGGGATCGACAGCAGGTAGGGCCGCAGCTTGCGCCGCCACGGCGGCACCTGCGGCAGGTTGCGACGGGACGCCGCCGACGGCTGCTCCGGCGACGTCGCCGGCGCTTTGGGAGTCTGAGTTGTCATGTGCGCCAGAGCTCCTAGAGGTTGACCTTGGACGTGTTGGTCTTCGCGAGGCTGCGCAGCCGGCTGGCCGCGTCCTCACCGCCGTAGATGTCCTGCAGCGCCACGGCCCAGTTCTGGGTCGTGTCGAAGAACTTCTTCTGCGGCGTGAACTGGATCTTCGACTCGCCGATGACGGTCTCGAACGTTTCCAGATAGCCGAACTGGTCGGCGGCGACGCGCTTGAACGTGGTGTCGAACACCGACTTCCGCACCGGGTCGGCGTAGGTGCCGCCCTCGACGGCCTTGTTCATCGAATCCTTTCCGGTGGCCCACTGCATGAACAGCCACGCGGGCAGCTTGTTGCGGGAGTTGGCGCTCATCGCCCAACTCCACGTCCACAGGTTGGTCTTGTAGTTGCCGTCGGGCCCCGCGGGTCCCGGGTACCAGGCGATGTTGCCCGCTTCCTTGCTGGCACCCGGCTTGTTCTTCGGGTACGTCGCACTGTCGGCGTCGAACACCATCATGGCCTTGCCGTCGCCGAGATCGCCTGTGGCGTTGGGGTAGTCGTAGGTGGTCCACGACGTCGGTCCGGCGTCGTGCTGCAGCTGGATCCACTTCTTCGTGAAGTCGATGGCCTCGTCGCTGTCCATTTCGGCGATCAGTTCGGACCCGTTGAACGTGTAGTCGACCGCGCCCTGGCGGGTGTACTGGGTCATGAAGCCGGGGTGGATCGTCGCCCACGACTTCGAGCCGCGGGTCGACAGACCGTACCGGTTCTCCGAGCGGTCGGTGAGGTCGACTGCGAGCTGGATGAAGTCGTCGAGGTTGTCGGGCAGCTTGGTGATGCCCTTCTCGTCGAAGATCCGCTTGTTGTAGGCCACGACGTTGTTCTCGAACCCCCACGGAATGGCCCACTGACCTCCTGTGCCAAGGGGGTTGCCGAGCGTGAAGTCCCATCGAGTCGAGGTGCGCAGGCCTTCGAAGATGTCGTCGAAGTCGTACTCCGCGCTGGTCGCCGACGTGTTCTGCAACCAGGGTCCCAGGTCCTCGATCCAGCCGGGCGGCCCGTACTGCCAGATGAAGTAGGCGCCCAGCATGAACGCGTCGTGCTTACCGGAACCGCCCGCCAACTCGGTGTTGAGCTTGGTGAAGTAATCCGCTTCGGGAACCAGGTCGACGTTGACGGTGATCCCGGTGAGCTCGGTGAACTCCTTGAGCAGCGGCTGATACGACAGCTGATAGGGGTGCGGCGTCTGCAGGATGTTGATGGTGGACCCCGCGGCCTTGCGCCAGTCGAAGCCGCCGGTGACCGCGTCGGCCCCGTTGGGCTGACTGGCCGTGCCACCGACGCCGCAGGCGCTCAGAATCGGCACGCTGGCCGCGGCTGCTCCGGCAAGGCCCATGGCGGCCAACATGTTCCGCCGGGAAAGCTGGCGCGGCGCTGCGACTCTTCGGTTCATGTGTGCGTCCTTCGCTCAGGCGGGGATCAGGGAGACTTTGACCGATTCCTTGCCGCTGGCGACGAGATCGAGTCCCTGCTGGAACTCCGTCAGCGGCAACTGATGGGTGCAGATGTCGTCCATGGGCAACACGCCGGACTCGATCATCTTGATGGCGGCGGGCCAGCAGTACGGGCCCAGATGCGCTCCGAGCACGTCCAGTTCCTTGTCGTCGCTGATGATGCTCCAATCGACGGTGACGTCGCTGCCGAAGACGCCGTACTCCACGTACCGGCCGAGCTTGCGCAGGAGGTTGAGCCCCTGCGGGACGGCGGCCGTGTGCCCGGTGCCCTCCAGGTAGACGTCGGCGCCGTACCCCTCGGTGAGGTCCTTGACGATCTTCTCCGCGTCCTGCTCGGCGATGTTGATCGTGAGGTCGGCGCCGCACCGCCCCGCGAGCTCGAGCTTCTCGGGCGCCATGTCCAGGGCGATGACGCGCATCGGGTTCTTGGACTTCGCCCCGGCGATCATGCCGAGACCGATGGGCCCGCATCCGGCGACGACGACGGTGTCCTCGAAGGTGATCTGGGCGCGCTCGACGGCGTGCAGCGAGCACGACAGCGGTTCGGCGAACGCGGCGTGCTGCGGCGCGATGTCGCCGGACACCTTGTGCACCAGCGCTTCCACCGGATAGACCATGTAGCTCGCCATGGCTCCGGGGGTGCGGCGCTTGAAGCCGTACAGATCGTGCGGCTGGCACATGTGGTACTGGCCGCGCTTGCAGAACCGGCACTCCCAACAGGGCACGATCTGTTCCGAGACGACGCGATCACCGAGCGCGATCCCCCAGCGCTTCGCGGCCTCGTCGTCGAGTTCCACGACGCGCCCGGCGAATTCGTGACCGGGGATCACCATGGTCTCGGCCCACGCGGGCCGGTTCTCGTCGCCCCAGAACTTCGCGGCACCGTGGTAGCACTTCAGGTCGCTCGCGCAGATGCCGACGGCCTCGACCTTGATCAGCGCTTCGCCCGGTTTGCGCTGCGGGACCGCGACCTCTTCGAGCCGGTAGTCGTTGGGGCCGTGACAGACGACTGCCTGCATCTTCTCGGGGATCCGGTCACTCATCTCAGAACTCTCCATTGCACTGTCCGCATGTGTGGTCGCGCTCACACTATCGACGGGCTGCACATTTGTCCAGAACCGATGTTCAGCAAAATTCTTTCCAGAACAGATGCTCAGTGACATACTTCGGCTATGCCTGCCGACGCCCACTCCGTCGACGGTGAAAGCAGCCACTTCCCGCCATCGCTCCTGTATGCAGCGGCCCGGCTGTACTACGAGGACGACGCGACGCAGGCCGAGGTCGCCGAGAAACTGGGCACCAGCAGGGCCACGGTCAGCCGCCTTCTCGCGGAGGCCAAGCGGCAGGGCATCGTCCGCATCGAGGTCGTCCCGCCCGCAGAGGCGAGGTCGGGCGACCTGGCCGACCGACTGGCCCGCGTGCTCGGACTCGAGTCGGTGCACCTGTCGGCGGCGCTGCCCGCACCGGGACCCGGCCGCAGCATCGTCGACGTCATGGGACGCGCGCTCGCACCCGCCGTGGGCCGTGCGCTCGCCGAGGCCGGCCTGCTGCCGGGCGACGTGCTACTGGTGTCCTCGGGCCGCACGGTCTACGAGGTGGCCCAGCACGATCTCACGCCGCTGCCCGGCGTCATCGTCGCCCCCACCGTCGGCGGAAACGACCAGCCCGAAGAGTGGTATCAGACCAACGAGATCACCAGGCTCGTCGCGAATCGTATTGGCGGACGGGCGAATTACCTGTTCGCACCGGCACTGCCGGGGCCCGAGCTCTACCAGTCGCTGCTCAACGATCCGAGCATTCAGCGGGTGCTGCACCACTGGCCCGCGGCGAGGTGCGCGCTGATGGGGGTCGGCGCTCCCCCGCTGTCACGTTCGGACATCCCGCAGTTCGTCCCGACCGGGTCGACCTCGCTGCGCGCCGCCGTCGGCGACGTGTGCTCGCGGTTCTACGACCGGGCGGGCGACCAGGTCGAGTTCGAGGGCAGCGAACGCCTGATCGCACTGGAACTCGAGGCGCTGCGGCACATTCCGGTGACGATCGCGGTAGCCGTCGGCAGGGACAAGGTCGACTCCATCACCGCGGGCGCCCGCGGTGGCTACTTCAAGCAGCTCGTCACCGACGCGGCCACCGGCCAGGCGCTGATCGATGCCGTCGCAGGCGAATCCGATTGACAACGAAGGGATCTCCGTGACCACGATGGCAGAGCCCCGGTACGCCGGGGTGCTCCGACTGGACGGCAAGCGCACACTGGTCACCGGAGCCACGAAGGGAATCGGGGCCGACATCGCTCGGGCGTTCGCATCGGCGGGCGCCAAGCTGGTGCTCAGCGGCCGCGACGAGGCCGAACTCGAGACCGCCCGACGTTCGCTCACGGCCGACTACGGGGCCGAGGTTGCCACCGTGGCCGTGGATCTCGCGCGCAGCGACGGACCCGACCGACTGGCCGGGCAGGCCGGCGACGCATTCGGCGGACTGGACGTGCTGGTCAACAACGCGGGCATCTCGCACACGCAGCCGGTGGTCGACACCGACCACACCCGGTTCGACGAGACGATCGCGGTCAACCTGCGGGCCCCCGCATTACTGGCCGCGGCGGTCGGACGGGCGATGGTGGCGGACGGCGTCGGCGGGTCGATCATCAACGTCGCCTCGGCGGCGGCGCTCGCCCCGTTGGCGGAGCACTACGCCTACTGCGCGTCGAAGGCCGCGCTGGTGATGGCGACGAAGGTGCTCGCGCTCGAACTAGGGCCGCACGGCATCCGAGCCAACTCGGTGTGCCCCACCGTGGTTCTCACCGAGATGGGCCAGCGGGTGTGGGGCGAGGAGGAGAAGTCCGCTCCGATGCTCGCGCGGATTCCGCTGGGCCGCTTCGCCGTTCCGCACGAGGTGTCCGATGCGGTGGTGTGGCTGGCGTCGGACGCGTCCAGCATGGTCAACGGCGTCGAGATCCCCATCGACGGCGGCTACACGATGGGCTGATCGGTCAATCCGGGCCGCCACCAGCCAACCGGTGCACCTGTTCCACCGTGGCCGGATACAGCTCGCGCCAGGTGCCGTAGAGATCCTCGTAGCGGGCCCGGTTTGCGGGATCGGGAACGATCTCGCGTTCGATTCTCGCCCAATCGGTTTCGGGTGGCACCAGGCCGACACCTATCGCCGCCAGCAGGGCGTCGCCGTAACTCGCTCCGATCGCCTGCTCGGGCACCAGCTGCACGCGGCCGGTGATGTCGCTGACCGCCTGCGCCCAGACCGGGCTGCGCAGTCCGCCGCCGACGGCCACCGTGCGCTTGGCGGTGTGTGCGTCGTCGAAGCGCTCGAGGATCTGCCGGATTCCGAACGAGATCCCCTCATACGCGGCACGAAACAGGTGCCCGCGACCGTGCCGCAGCGACAGCCCCACCAGCACTCCCCTGGCCTGCGGATCGAATACGGGCGTGCGTTCGCCCTGAAGGTACGGCAGCATCAGCAGACCCTCGCAGCCGGGCGGAACGGCAGCCGCCTCCGCCATCAGCTCGTCGAAAGGCGCACCGCCGGTGACGTTCTGCAGCCAGCCGATCAGACTGCCCGCCGTCGACGTGCCCGCGGCCAGTGCAAGGCTGCCGCGCTCGACGCCCGCCGTGGTCCACAGCGTCGGGTCGGAGTGGTAGTCGTCGATGACCTGGACGAGGAACATCGTCGACCCGTACATCAACATCTGATCGCCGGGGTTGCGCACCCCCACTGAGAACGCCTCCGAATAGGCGTCGACCGTCCCCGCCACCACCGGCGTTCCCGCCGGTATCCCGGTCTCCCGCGCCGCCTGCGCGTGCACGGTACCGACGACCTCGCCGGGCCACACCAATCGCGGTAGCGGCAGATGCCGACAGATCCGGCGGGCCCACTCGTCGTTCCACTCGAAATCCCTGGTGGCGTACATCGGATCGCACTGGCTGGCGGTGTGGTGATCCATCACGTACTCGCCGGTGAGCTTGGCCGCGATGTAGGAGTTCGACCCGTACCACCCCGCGGCGCGTTCGAACACGTCCGGCTCCTGCCGGTACACCCACTCCAGCTTGGGGCCGACGGCCTGGCTGGACAGCAGTGTGCCGGCTCGATCGAGAATGGCCTGCTCGCCGAATTCGACAGTGAGCAAATCGATTTCGGCCGTCGCCCTGGTGTCCACGCCGTAGAGGATGGCCGGCCGCAACGGCCGCAGATCGGCGTCGCACAGCACCAGACACGGCCCGACGCCGCTCACGCACATCGCGTTGACGACGCCGCCCGAGGGCACCTGAGCCACCAGCCGGGTGCCGATCTCACAGATCTCGCGCCACCACAGCGCCTCAGCGTCGACCTCGGCCCACCCCGGCTTCGGCAGGTCCATGGTGTGCGCGACCGTCTCGCTGGCGAGCACCGTTCCAGCGGCGTCGACCAGGACGCCCTTCGTGCTCCCGGTTCCGATGTCGATGCCGAGCAGCAGATCCATGCAAGTGACCCTACGTGTCGAGAATCTTCTTCAACCCCGCACCGCGCTCGGGGAACGGATCGTTGGCGAAGTCGATCTGCGCAGCGGGGTTGCTCACCGCGGTGACGAGGCCGGAACCGAACGCTCCCGCGCTGTCGTACAGCGTGGCGGTGCCGACGCTGACTCCGTCGGCCACCATGTGCGAATCGGCTTCGACGCCCACCCAGTCGTCGACCGGCAAGCGGGACAGTGCCACGGTCAGATCTCCGTTGATGTACCCCACCCCCGCCGTGCCGAGGTTGGTCACCAGACTGGTGCCCTCGGCAGCCATCGCCGCGTTGACGAACCCCGAGTTCGGCTGGCCGACGACGACGGTCACGCCACGGGTCACGCTGCGCTTGCGCGCCGCGTTCTGGTGGTCGACGATCGCGCGCGACCACCCGACACCGTCGCTGCCCACGTAGATGTACTCGTCGCCGTCGAGCTCGTCCGGCAGCGAGAAGTCCCGCACGCCAAGCCATTCCTCCCCGCGTGGCGGCTGCCCCCGCCGATACTGCACCAGCGTCGCGCGGACCACCGGAACACCGTCCTGCAGGAGTTCGCATTCGCTGGTGCGCACCCGGCGGCCGTCGCGCACCAATCGCGTCGTCGCCGTGGTCGGCACCGCGCGCGCCGCTTTGAACAGATCGACGGTCAGGCGCGCGGGCTGGAAGCCGGCCACCCCGTACTCGCCCTCGAGAACACCGGCCGCCAGGCCGACGAGCGCCGGACCGTTCAGATGGTCCTCGCCCCAGTGACTCTGCGCTGTCGGGCCGGGCAGGTACTCGCCCGAGTCGCTGCGGGTGAAGTGTCCCAGCGGTGCGGTCATCGGCGAATAGTCGCATATGGCCGAAAATTAGCCGACATCACCTTCGGAGATCGCGGACAATCGGGCGGTGGACACCCGACGCCTCCAGTTGCTGCTCGCGCTCTCCCGGCTGGGGTCCATGCGAGCGGTCGCGGAGGCCTTCCACCTCACCACGTCGACAGTGTCGCAACAGCTCGCCGCCCTCGCCAAGGAGGCGGGTACGCAATTGATCGAGCCGGAGGGCCGGCGGGTTCGGCTCACACCGGCCGGCCGCCGACTAGCCGATCACGCTGTCACCATCCTCGCGGCGGTCGACGCCGCGCGCCTCGATCTCGATCCCGACGCCGAGCCGAGCGGGACGTTGCGCGTCGGCGGCTTCGCCACCGGAATACGTGTGTCACTGCTGCCGATCCTCGCCGACCTCGCCACTCGGCACCCGGCGGTCGACGTCATGATCAGCGAGTACGAGCCCATCGAGGCGTTCGAACTGCTGGCCGACGACGACCTCGACCTCGCGCTGACCTATGACTACAACCTGGCGCCCGCCGCCCCGGGGCCCGTCCTCGAGACGGTGCCGCTCTGGCAGATCCCCTGGGGCCTCGGCGTTCCCACGTCGTGCGCCGACGGACCGGCGCGCGTCGCCGACTACGCGCATGACACGTGGATCGTCAACTCGCGCAACACGGCGGACGAGGACGCCGTGCGCACGCTGGCCGCCCAAGCCGGCTTCATCCCGACCATCAAGCACGAGATCGACAGCCTCGACCTGGTCGAGGACCTCATCGCCGACGGGTACGGCGTCGGATTGCTCCCGATCGCGCGGCCGACCCGCGCGGGCGTCAAGGTGGTGCCGCTGAGTGGGCCCGAGGTGATCCTCACCGCCTACGCGGTGACTCGAGTCGGGCGCGCCACGTGGTCGCCGCTGCGCGTCGTCCTCGAACGGCTCAGCCCGGCGGGCGCGCTTCCTCTGGCGCGCTGGCCGCGACCGGACGTGGCCGCGACGTAGGTCGACCCGGCGTCACTGCCCGCGCGTCAAACCCTGCACGGCCTGGTACTGCTCGACGACCTGCGGCGTCGGATCCGCGGTGTACGACGCGGTGACGCCGAACGTCCAGTCCGGCGGCGCGTCCGCGCCGGACAACGCCCACGCCGCCTGTCTGGCCGCCCCGAACGCGACGTACTCGGCCGGGGTCGGCACGTGCACCGGCGCCCCGAGCACCGCCGGGCCGATTCGGCGCACCGCCTCCGAGCGTGCGCCACCCCCGACCAGGATCACCCGCGATACCGCGACACCGTGGTCGGTGATCCGGTCCATGCAGTAGGCCATCGAGCACAGCAATCCCTCGACTGCCGCGCGAGCAACATTGGCGGGCTTCAGATTTCGCGTCGTGACGCCGTGCAGCGCACCGGTCGCCTCCGGCAGGTTCGGCGATCGCTCGCCGTCGAAGTAGGGCACCCAGGTCAAGCCCTGCGCACCGGCCTCGGCGGACAGCGCCAGCCGGTCGAACTCGTCGAAGTCGACGCCGAGCATGCCCGCGACCGCGGCCAGCACCGGCGCTCCGTTCAGGGTGCAGACCAGCGGCAGCTGTCGGCCCGTCGCGTCGGCGAAGCCCGCCACCAGTCCGGACGCGTCGCGTGGCGCGACGTCGGTGACCGCGCTGACGACGCCGGAGGTGCCGAGCGACACGACGCAGTCGCCGCTGCCGGCGCCCAAGCCGAGCGCAGCGCCCGCGTTATCCCCCGTCCCGGCCCCGAGCACGGTCCCGGACGGCGTTCGGCCCGCCGACTCCGCGGGTCCCAGCACCCGCGGCAGGGTGGGTGTCCTACCCCGCATCGCGAGTTCGAGGAGGTCCTGGTGGTAATCGCCGGTCGCCGCCGCGAAGTAGCCGGTGCCGCTGGCGTCGCTGCGGTCGGTGCACAGATCGGCGATGTCGGTCGAACCGGACAGCCGCCACGTCAGCCAGTCGTGCGGCAGACACACGGCGGCGGTCGCGTCGGCGTGCTGCGGCTCCGCGTCGGCGAGCCACCTCAATTTGGTCGCGGTGATCGACGCCACCGGCACGACCCCGATGCGCTGCGCCCACGCCTCCGGCCCGCCGAGCTCGTCGATGAGCTGCTCAGCCGCTGCGGCCGACCGGGTGTCGTTCCACAGCAGGGCCTTTCGCACGACCTCACCCGACGAATCCAGGCACACCATGCCGTGCTGTTGCGCCCCCACCGCGGCGGCGGCGACGTCGTCGAGTCCACCCGCCGCGCCGATCGCTATTTCGAGCGCCGCCCACCACTCCCTCGGGTCGACCTCGGTTCCACCGGGGTGCGGTGCCGAACCCGACCGAACGGTCTCGCCGGTGTCGGAGTCGCACACGATGACCTTGCACGACTGCGTGGATGAATCGATGCCCGCGACGAGCGTCACGCCGACCTCCTGATGTCTGTCGTGGCCAGCCTAATCCGATGAGTAACGCGCGCGGGAGATCGCACCGCTGCGGCTGCTGAGCCGCCCACGGTCGAGGACATCCGGCAGCCCCGGTGATCTAGATTGTTTTGGCTGCTGTGCACCGGGGAATACGCGCGCCATGCTGATTCGTCGTGTCGCACGCCCCATGCTCGCTACTACGTTCATCGCCCGCGGTGTCGACTCGTTGCGCAGTCCCAAGACCGCTGCCGATGCCGCCCGGCCGACCCTCGAGGGGCTGAGCAACCTGCCCGATCCGGTGAGTTCCTACGTGCCGTCCGACGCGGACACCGTCGCCAAGGCCACCGCCGCCGTGCAGATCGGCGCGGGCCTGTTGCTGGCCACGGGCAAGCTCCCCCGCTTCGCGTCGGCCGCGCTCGCCGTCAGCGTCGTACCGGGCAGCCTTGGCGCGCACGCGTTCTGGAACGAGAACGACCCCGAGCGCAAGGCCACCGAGCGGAAGGCGTTCTTCGCCGACATCAGCCTGATCGGCGGCCTGATCATCGCGTCGGTGGACACCGAGGGTAAGCCGTCGCTCGGCTGGCGCGGCCGCCGCGCGGCCCGCAAGGTCTCCGAGAGGGTCTCCGGCGCACTGCCCAGCGGATCGAACACCGCACTGATCGACTCCGAGCTGGTCGACCGCATCGGCGACGGCCTGCAGAGCGGCCTGCACGTCGGTGCTGAGCGCGGGCGCGAGTTGGCGCACGTCGCCCTCGAGCGCGGCAGCGAATTCGCCGAGCTCGCCCGCGAACGCGCGCCCGAGCTGGCCGACCTGGCCCGCGAGCGCAGCGCCGAACTCGCCGAGGTGGCGCAGAAGCGCGGCTCCAAGCTGGTGGACGTCGCCCGCGACCGGGCGCCGGAGATCGCCAGCGCCGCGCGTGACCGCAGCGTCGAACTCGCGGACGTGGCACAGAAGCGGGGCTCGTATCTGGTGGACGTCGCCCGCGACCGCAGTGCGGAACTCGCCGAGCTCGCGTCGGATCGCAGCAGCGAGCTGGCCAACGCCACCCGCGCGGAGGCCAAGCGCGCGCGCAAGGAAGTGAAGCGCGCTCGCAAGGAGCTCAAGCAGCGCACCGGCTAGGTCGCTAGATTGGCGCCATGACCAACGGCGCAGCTCAGCCCGGCGGGCTTCTGAAGAGGTTCCTCGCTCGGCTCATTGACGGCATCCTGGTGTCGATCATCGGGTCGATCGGCATCGTCGCGATCTTCTCGCCGCGATACCTCTCGGACATCCTCGTCACCGGCCTCTTCACCGGTGTGCTGATGTTCGTGTACTTCCTGGCGTTCGAGGCGGGGGTCGGTTGGACGCCCGGCAAGAAGCTGCTCGGGCTCGAGGTCCGCGGCCCCGGCGGCGCGGCCAAACCCGATGTGAAACAGGCGGCGATCCGCAATGCCTGGACGCTGTTCCCGATCATCCCGTTCGTGGGCGGGCTGGCCGCGTTCATCGCGATCGTCGTGATCGCCGTGACCGTCAGCAGCAGCCCGACCAAGCAGGGCAAGCACGACGAGCTCGCCGGCGGGACCGAGGTCGTCGACCGCTAGTCAGCTCGACAAGAGATTGAAGTTCATCGTCAGCCCCTCGACGTCGGTGACCTCCACGGTGCGGCGCGCCCGCACCCCGCCAGCGTCCACATCGCAGTAGGCGCGAGCTCCGGTGACCCCGTCGAGCCCGGATTCACAGGCCACGGCGCCGGTGTCGCGACCCGCCAACCGCCGCACGGCCTGCTCGAGTTGTGCCTGGGACAGTGCGGGCGTCAGCTCGTAGTCCACGGTGCCGCCGTCGACCGCCAGGACGGTGACGACTGGCTGAAAACTGTTGGTGGCGCTGATCACGACGTCACACCGAGTGCTGCGGCCCACTTCACCGATGAGATCTTCCGGGCACGTCACCGACTGCGGCGCTTCCCCCGCCTCGGCGAGCCGCGCCGCGATGTCGTTCTGCAGTGCAGCCCGACCGACCTCCGGCGCGTCGCCATCCGACGCGCACGCCGCGAGGCTCGCGGTCACCAGCAACGTCGCGAGCCATACCGTTCTCGAGCTCGGGGCCATCTCGGCGTGACCATAACAAGATCACCGGCGACGTACTGATTTACTGCGGTAGTGAGCAGATCGCCTAAGACGGCCCGCCGCCTCTTCGACCGATTCGAACCCGTCCACGCGCTGACCTACTTCGCGGCGGAGTCGTTGCGGGGCTTCGAGGACGCCGGGTTCCGCGGCTTCTGGATGGGTTACTTCGCGGGGCGGGCGGCGCCACTGGGTCGCGTTCCCGCCGAGGTCGTGACCGCCGTCTTCTACAACTTCTCCGCTTCCCACGTGGGTCGCGCACTCCCCGACGCGTGGGACTTCGCCTCCCCCGCCGACGCGCTGCGGGTCCGCACAGCGGCGGCGACCGCGGCCCTGCGGCGCTGCGGCGTCACCGACGATGAGGCGACGGTGACGGCCGCGACGCTGCTCGAGCGGGCGGCGCGCACCGCGCCGGTCGAGGGCAGGCCGTTGTTCGCGGCCAACCTCGCCCTGCCGTGGCCTGAGGACCCCGTCGCGCGGCTGTGGCACGCGACCACGCTGCTGCGCGAGCACCGCGGCGACGGACACGTCGCGCTGCTGGTCGCCGCGGGCATTACCGGGCGGCGGTGCAACGTGCTGCACAGCGTGGCCGACCGCGTGCCGCGCGAGTTCATCGCGCGCAGCAGGCAGTACGACGACGCCGAATGGCAGGCCTGCGTCGAGGCGCTCGCCGAGCGTGGCGTCCTCGACTCCACCGGCGCGCTGACCGACACCGGGCGGCGAGTCAAACAGGAACTGGAGGACGACACCGATCGCCTGGCGCTCGACGCCTTCGATTCGCTCGACGATGACGATCTCGAGACGCTGTTCCGCACTCTGACGCCGTTGACCCGGAAGGTGATTGCGGCGGGGGACATTCCGGCCGCCACGCCGATGGGGTTACAGCGCGACGACCTCGAGGACGACGACGCCCACGTGCGCTGAGCGCTAGGAGCCGTTGCGGTTCCACTCCATCCAGCCCACGCCGGTGCGACCGTCGTCGGTTCTCACCAGACCCCATGCCCGCGGAAACCGGCTCACCCGGCCGTCGGTGGCGCGCAGCAGCACCGGGGCGTGGCCGCGGACCTCGAACGTCGCGACGAGGTCACCACCGTCCAGCGCCAGTTCGGTGTCGATCGGCAGGTCGTCGGCGCCGAACGTCTCCCTCGCGGTAACAGCCTGCAGTTCGTGGAGCGGCTCGCCTGCGCGCTGCCGGTAGCCGGCGGCCATCGGCGGCGCACCGGGGATGCGCAGGTCCACGCCGTGGATGTGGGTGCCGTCGTCGAGGTGCAGCGCGCTCCACACCCACTCCATGCTCCACCAGTCGCGGGCCGCCCAGGAGTGGTCCCGCTGCCCGGCGACTGCGCTGAAGGTGTGCGACTCGCCCCCGACCGTCACCGTTCCGGACACCTCGCACGGAATCTCGTACCGCGTCGACAGCCGGTACTGGTACGGGGTGCCGACCGTCGTCCACGTCAAATCCATCGTCACAGCGACCGGCCTGCCGTCGGCTTCGGAGAGCAGGTCGGCGGGGTGGTCATACGCGACGCCGTTGCCGCGCAACATAACCCGATACTTCTGGAGTGGTTCGACCGCCTCGAGCGAGAGGTCGACGCCGTCGCCCGAGACGTGCTCGTGCGACGTCGGCACGGGGGCGTTCCAGTCGAGGACGGCGACGGTCGGCATCCCCGGCCCGCACAGCAGCGCGTTGATCCACGCGTGCCCCTCGTTGGGGATCACCCCGAGCCGGATCCAGCCGCCGATATCCTGTGCCGGATCGACGAAGTCGAAATACCAGCTCTCACTCCACAACTGCTCGTCGCCGGGTGAGTGCGCCCCCTCGTCGGAGGCGTCCGGGACCAGCGGCTCGGGTGCCGTGGCCGCGGGCAGCACGTCGAGCGCGCCGGTGTCCAGCACGTGCTGGGCGTGGCGTTCCATCATCGCCATGAACATCTCGTCGCCGCGCTCGGTGCGCTCGACGAGCATCGGCGACACGATCGCCATCAGGACGCCGAAGAAGCTCTGCCGCCGGACGCCCTCCCGGACCTGCGCAATGGACACCGCCCCGCCGGTCGCGTCGTGGTACGCCGCCAGCAGCGCGTCGTACTGCTCGCGGCGCTGCGCGACGGGCAGCGCACAGCCGATGAAGTACGCGACGTCGGTGAAGGCCGGACCCCACGTCACGGTCTGCCAGTCGACAACGGTGAGAGGCCGGTCCGCGCCCGCTGTGCCGAAGAGCATGTTGTCGAGCCGGAAGTCGCCGTGCACCAGGCCGCGCGGCCGGTCGGCGGCGGCCTCCTCGGCCATGTACGCGTCGAACGACTCGACGAAACGCTCGCACACGGCCCGGTGCTCGGGGGCGACCTGATCGCGGTAGCGGTCGATGTAGCCGGCGTAGAGGGCGCTGACCAGACTCTGGTTCACCGGCGTCTCGCGGTTCAGCCACTCGGATGCGGCGAGCGTCGGATCGCCGAGCAGCGGCCCGTGCACCCGGCCCAGCTGGGTGAGCGCCAGCATCGCCTGTTCCGTTGTGGCTCCGCGGATCTCGTCACCCGCGACCGCGGGTGCGGCATCGTCGATCAGCAGGTCGAACACCCCGGTCGCGGGATCGTAGGCCGCGTGATGGCAGGGCGCGACGGGCCCGTTCAACGCCGGCGCGATGTCGGTGTAGAACCGCACCTCGCGCTCGTAGAGGCCCATCGCGAGACCGGTCTGCCTACTGCTCGGGTCAGCCGCGGCGACCTTGAGCACCACCGACGCGGGACCGGTGCCGCCGTCGGCGTAGGTCAGCGCGACGCGATAGCACTCGCTCATCTGGCCGGTGCCGATCCGCTCGTAGGCGAAGTCGGTGACCGTTCCCGCGCCGAGGGCACTGGTCAACCACTCGGCGGTGAGGTCGGCGGGGCGTTCGATGAGGGTGTCGATCGGATGCACGGCATCAACGTAAGGCACGGCCGCGCCGTCTCACGGCGTTTTGCGGCAATGAGTTGACGGGTGTCAACTACGGTGCGTGGCAGCCGCTGGGCGGCGACGCCGGCACGTCGAGGGCGGGGTTGCGATCGAAGAATCCGAACGGCTTCAGCCAGAACGACACGATGTCGACGGGCATGATGGGCCAGTCCTCGGGCCGGGTGATGTGATGTATGCCGAAGACGTACCACAGCACCACGTCGGTGTTGTCGATGGACCGGTTCGCCTTCGTCCACTCGCCGAGGCCGGTGTCGGCGGCCGACTGGTTGACGAATTCGCCTGCGGGCCAACGCTCGTCGGGATGGTTGGGCGTCACCCACAGCGTGTGTCCGATGACGTTGGCGCGCTGCATGACCGGCGACGCGGGATCGAACATCGGCGGCAGCGCACCCGTCGGCACCAGTTTGTACGACGGGTGGGTGCCGATGCCGTTCACGACGTTGGTGTTCATCACCTTCCAGGCGCGCTGGGTGGCGAAGTCGACGTCCTGCTTGCCCTCGTCCTCGGTCCGCAGCGGTACGTTGCGCACGACCACCGACAGCCCGTGCGGATTCTCCGGGCCGATGGGTTCGGCGTACGACTCGGACATGAACACCGTGTTGTCCGGCCCGTCGACGTCGAGATCGAGGCGGGCCACCAGGAAGTGCTGATGGAACGGCGCATACGTGCGCTCGTCGACGAGCGTGCCGTTGGGATTCGGCGCGCCCGGCGCCAGCGGCGTCGTCACCATGATCCCGGTGGCCCGCACCTCGCACTCGATGTTGCCGTCCTGGTGCAGTCGCCAGTAGACGAGGTACTCGTAGTTCGCGACGGTGACGTGAAACGACAGCGTGAGGCGGCGCATCCGCCGCACCTCGGCACCCTCGTGATGGTCGACGTGCTTCCACAGCACGGCGTTGTCCTCTTCGTGGATGCAGATCGCGTTGGTGATGGTGTACGGCTCACCATTGCTGTCGTGCAGCACCGCGTCCAGGTAGCGGATCTCCCCGAGACAGTCGCAGCCCAGTTCCAGGGACGTGGTCATGAACCCCAGGCCCCACTCCCCGATGTCGAAGGCGGTGCGCCGGTAGTGATCCGGCGACGGGTCGCGGTACGGCACCACCATCTCGGCGAAGGACAGCCGGTGCGCGATCGACCGGGTCCGATCACCGTCCCGGTAGGCCACGGTGTGCAGCGTCATGCCCTCGCGGTAGTTGAACCCGATCCGCAACGACCAGTTCTGCCATTCGAGCAGGTTTCCGTCGAGCGTGAACGACGGCCCGTCGGGCTGGCTGATGTGCAGCGGTTTCAGCGGGTCCCGCTGCTGCGCGGCTCGGATGCGCTCGGGAACGTGCCGCGGTGCGTACTCGCCCATCACCGCGGGCGGATCGATGTGCTGGCCGTCCTCGACTGCCAGCACCTCCATCGCGTTGACGTCGATCACGCAGTGCAGCCCGCTGACCAGATGCGCGTACGGGTTCATCCCCGGCCCGTCCTTGAGCCAGGTGTCCGACCAGCCGAGGCGCCGGTCGCGGTACTCGTCCGGTGCGACCGCGTCGCCGTAGGTCCAGGTGTCGAAGAACACCAGGTCGATGTCGGTGATGCCCCGCTTGGCGAGCGCCGCGATGAGCTCGGGGTGGGTGCGCAGCAGCTGATCGCACTCGAGGAACTCATCCACCGTGAAGTTGGCCTGCACCCCCGGCACGTGCTCGAAGGACTCCACCCGGTCGTCGCTCAGCGAGACCACGCTCCTGTACGTGGCGTTCGTCGAGCGGTTCAGGCAGATGGCCGTCGCGCGCCGGGCGGGTGTCGGCCCGCCCCCGGCGAACTCGGCGAGTTCCGCCTTCGTCGGCTCGGTCAGCTCGATCGACGCGATCCGCCACCCCCGCCCGGGCGCGGCGGGTCCGGCGGCCTGCACCTCGTGCTCGCGCCGCAGGATTGCGGAAACAGCGGCGAACTCGGCTTCTGACAACGGATCCAATGGGTGTGTCACGCGAGTACGCAACCACATCGGCGCTGACCGCGCAGCAGGATGCGAATATCGCAGCGGCCGGCCTACTGCGCCGCGAGCGTGAACCCCTCCCAGGCCCGGCGCCGGTCGGCATCGGGGTCGTATTCGAGGCGGCTATGCCGGTCGAACACCATGACGGGACGGTCGGCGGGTGTGTACGCGGGCCAGCCGTCGCCGGGCACTCCGGACCGGCTGAACGCACGCCAGCGGTTCTGCACGTCGTTGCTGACCCGGCGAGCCGACCGACGGTCGGCCGCCGCGGTCATCAGGGCGCCGAAGCGCGTCCGGTACACGTCGAACACCGCGAAGAGTTCGGTGGCGTGGGTGGCGCCAAGACCCGACCACTTGAACGTGCGCGGCGCGTAGTCGTAGCGGTACATGTACGTCGGCGCGTGACCGCTGTGCGCCTCGGCGATCTGCCACGCCGCGGTGCCGAAGGCGAAGTCACCGCCCAGCCGGACGCAGGCACTCTGGCTCGGATAGCCGGGATACGCGCCGGTGATCCGGTCGCGGACCTCGACGTCCGACTCCGAAAGCAGCACCTCGATCGCCGGTTCCGTCATGGGCAGCAACTGCAGGAACCGCGTGAACAGCCTGCCCTCTTCGGCGTTCGTCCCGACGATCAGCGGCACCCGGTGGGCGCTGCCGTCGCGCATCGCCACCACGGGGTCGGTCGGCAGGTACTCGGTGTCGAAGGTGGGGCCCACGGCGAAGGCGCCGCGCATCTCCGTCGGCGGATTCATCAGCAGTTGGTCCAGCGCGTCGACGAGTTGCGCCGGACGCGCCGCCAGCACCGCCGCCGCACCGTCGCCGGCGTTGCTTCCCAGCGCCTCCACGAAATCGACGGCGAACTCCGCTGCAACACTGGGCGGGCCCGCCATCCCGCTCGCGGGACTCTCCGAAATCGCCTGATGGAACAGGCCTTCGGCGGCCGGAACCGCCATCAGCGTCGCCACCGCGTGCGCGCCCGCGCTCTCGCCGAAGATGGTCACGTTGTCCGGGTCGCCGCCGAACACGCCGATGTTGTCGCGTACCCACTGCAGCGCGAGCACCAGGTCACGCAGGAACAGGTTGTCGTCGATCGGGTGGTCGGGCGTCGACAGCGACGACAGGTCCAGGCATCCGAGCGCGCCGAGACGGTAGTTCACCGACACGTACACACACCCGCGCCTGGCGAGCGCGGCTCCGTCGTAGATCGGAGTCGCCGAGCTGCCCAGGATGTATCCACCGCCGTGGATGAAGAACATCACGGGCAGCGGACCCGGCGCGGCGGTCTCGGGGGCGACGACGTTGAGCGTCAGGCAGTCCTCGCTCATCGGTTGGAATTTGCCGGGCCCGACCAGCGTGTACTTGCGCTGCTGCGGGGCGCAGTAGGTGTAGCCGTGGCAGTACCGAACGCCCGGCCACGGCTGAACCGGCTGCGGCGCGCGGTAGCGCAGCGGGCCGACCGGCGGCTGTGCGAACGGCACGGATCGCCACCGGTGGACACCGTCACGGGTGAACCCCTCGATGGTCCCGCTGTCCACGGTCACTCGAATGGTGCGTTCGTGCATGAATCAGACGGTAGCGAAGATCCACGCAGCACACGCGGTCGACCGGCCCTGCGGCGTTGCCGATAGCCTGACCGCCATGCGGATGCGACGGCTCCTGATCTGGTCCGCGGCCGCGTCCGTGCTGCTCGCGGGGTGTGCGAACGGCGGTGACGACGGGTCCGGAACCTCGCGTCAGGCGGTCCCGACGCCGTCGACCTCACGCACCGCGCCGACTGTGACCTCCACGACACCGACTCCCGTGCGACCCCCCGCAGCCGGAGCGCCGATGCAGGACGTCGTCCGCTGGGTGGAGGCGGGCATCCCCGCCGACCCCGCCGGTTTCCACACCGTCACCCGTGCCGGCGTCGCCACCGAACTGGGCGACGCCGTCGCCTTCGTCACCGCGGGCGCGTCGCTCCCCACGGCCAACTGCGTCACCAACCGCTACCGCGACGGTGCGCTGGCCTGCCTGGTCGATCTCACCAGTCCCCCGCCCCGGCCCGACGGTGTCGAGGGCATGTGGAAGGGCAACTGGGTCGACTTCACCGGAATGACGCTGGAAGTCGGCTCCGCACACGGCGATCCGGGTCCGTTCGGCGACGGCTCGGGTGCTGAACTGGCGCAGGGGTCGAGTCTCGCGTTCGGCGATTACCGGTGCCGGGCCGACGCCGACGGTCTGCTGTGCGTGAACTACGCCCACCAGTCCGGCGTGCGACTGTCCGCTGCGGGCGTGCAACCGTTCGGGTGTCTGCAGAAGGCCACCGCCCCGGCGGGCATCGGCGAACAGTACGGCTGCTGAGTCACGCCGCGGCGGATCTGGCCCGCTCGCGAGCCCGCGTCGGGTACGACTGCGTCATCCCGATCGCCCCGACGATCACGACGACGGGCACGACGTAGTTCGTCCAGTCCCTGGTATCCGGGACCTGCGCGGCGAGGTACCCCAGCACCGCGATGAGGGCGAACACCAGGGCCCACATCAGGGTCAGCACGCGATTGGTCTGCCGGAACGCGGGCTTCTCCCAGTCCTGCAGCGGCGTTGAGCGCGCGTACTGCTCGGTGAACGGCGTGAAGAACAGCGAACCCAACGCCATCACCGACAACACGCCGCTGGACAGCGAGGTCGCGTAAGTGTCCATCCAGTCCCGATCGGCGGCCCCGACGAGCAGAGCGACCGCCGTCACCCCCACGAAGAACAGGATCGTGACGATGTCGAGCAGACGCGGGCCGCCGAAGCCCACCGACATCCCGAGGATGATCGCGGACAGCACCGCGCACAGCGCTCCGAACAACCACGTACTGGGCCCGTCGGCCACCACCCAGTAGATGATCCACGGCGCGAAGCCCATGAAGGGGCTGCGCTCGAACCAGTCGTCCACACCCAGAGGCTAGGCCACACCCTTGTGCTTCAACAGCGGCAGCACGCCCTCGGCGAACCAGTACGCCTCCTCCAGATGCGGGTACCCCGACAGGATGAACTCGTCGAATCCCAGCGAGTGGTACTCGATGATCAGGTTCGCCACTTCCTCGTGACTGCCGACGAGGGCGGTGCCCGCCCCGCCGCGCACCAGCCCGACACCCGCCCACAGGTTCGGATGGATCTCGAGCTTGTCGACCCGACCACCGTGTAGCGCGGTCATCCGACGCTGGCCCTCGGACTCCGACTTCGCGTGCAGTGCAGTCTGTTCGGCGATGTGCTCCGCCGAGAGTCCTGCCAGTAGCTCGTCGGCGACGGCCCACGCGGCCTCCGAGGTGTCGCGGCTGATCGTGTGCAGCCGGACGCCGAAGCGCATCTGCCTGCCGCGAGCGTGCGCGAGTTCCCGCACCGCGGCGATCTTCGCCGCGGCGGCCTGCGGCGGCTCGCCCCACGTCAGGTACACGTCGACGTGCTCCGCGGCGATGGGCAGCGCAGCGGGCGACGAACCGCCGAAGTAGATCTGCGGCAACGGGTCCGGCGGCGCGGACACTCGCGCGTCCCTCACGGTGTAGTGCGCGCCGGAGAAATCGAGCGACTCCTGTCGCCACAGCGAGTTCACGATGTGCAGGAACTCGCCCGTGCGCGCATACCTCTCGTCGTGCCCCAGCCAATCGCCGAAGCGACGCTGCTCGAGATCATCGCCGCCGCTGACGATGTTGAGCAGTACCCGCCCCTCGGAGAACCGCTGCAACGTGGCCGCCTGTTGCGCCGCGAGTGTGGGCGGCACCAATCCGGGCCGGAACGCCACCAGGAACTTCAGCCGCTCGGTGTCGGCCAGCAGTGCCGACGCGGTCAACCACGCGTCCTCGCACCAGGTTCCCGTTGGAGTGAGCACCCCCTCGTAGCCCAGTCGGTCCGCGGCTCGCGCGACCTCGGCGAGGTAGCGCCGGGTCGGAGGCCGGTAACCGGGTGGCACGACCTGCTGGGACGACGCGTGCGACGACCCGACGATGGAGCGGCTGTCACCGCTGGTGGGGAGGAACCAGAAGAACTTCGCAGCGGGAGTGGACATGTCGCTTTCAGTTGTTGACCAGGAGGGGACGCAGGGCCTCGTTGTAGCGCGTGTCCACCCAGTTGGCGAAGTCGGGTGCCGTCGAGATCTGGCCGGATTCGGCGAACAGGTCGGCGATTTGCTGCTCGGATGCGATGACCTCGTCGTCGAGTTCCGTCGGCAGCCGCAGGCTGCGGGACTGGGAGACGCGCGCGACCTCAGCGTCGAGACCCACGGCTTCTGCGTAGCCGGCGGCCCACTCCTCGGGATGGTCCTGCGCCCAGTGCGCGGCTTTCTCGAACCGGATGAGAAAGTCCTGTAACGCGCTGTTGCGCTTGGCATCCGCCAACGTCTGGTCGGACGCGACGCCGAACCAGAAGCCGTTGGTGACGTCCTTGGCCTGACCGATACTGCGCACCGGGAACTGCTGAGCGGCCTGCGCCGTGTACGGATCCCAGATTGCCCAGGCGTCGACGGCCTGCTGCTGGAACGCCGACAGCGCGTCGGCGGGCTGCAGGAACACCAGCTCGACATCGGCGGGCGTGAGGCCCGCGTTCTTCAGCTGCGCGAGAATGTGCCCGTGCGCCGAACTGCCCTTGCCGACGGCGATCCGCTTGCCCTTCAGATCGGCGATCGTCGTGACGGGTGAATCGTCGAACACCAGCACCTGATCGCCGACACCGCCGCCGTCGTAGGCCGACACCACCTTCACCTTGGCGTTGGACGCGGCGCCGAAGATAGGCGGGGTGTTGCCCGTGATGGCGAAGTCGATCTTGCCCGCGGTGGCGGCCTCGACCTGCGGCGGGCCGGACGTGAACGTCGAGAACACCACCTTGTACGGCAGGTTGTCGAGCGCGTGGGCGGCGCGCAGCAGCGACTCGGTGCCACCCTTCTGGTCACCGATCTGCAGCGTGACGTCGGACAGCTCGGTCAGCGGCACCGTTTCGGGTGCGGCCGTCGCGGCGGAGTTCTGCTCACGGGAGACACAGCCGACAACCAGCGTCAGCAGGGCGAGAAGAGCTGCGATACGCAGTGCGACAGCGTTTTTCGATGTGGACATGGTGATCCCCTCAGAGTTGCACGCCGAGCCGGTCCAGCAGCTCCGCACGATAGCGTTCGGTGTTGGCCGACGGGTCCGACGGCGACCGCCGAACATCGTCGATGTTCAGCGTGTGGATGACGCGTCCCCCCTCGAGAACCAGCACCCGGTCGGCGAGCGCGACGGCCTCATCGACGTCGTGGGTGACGAGCAGCACCCCGAAGCCGTGTTCGCGCCACAGGTCCAGCAGCAGTGCGCGCATGGTCAGCCGAGTCAACGCGTCGAGTGCACCGAACGGTTCGTCGAGCAGAAGGAGTTCCGGCTCAGCGACGAGCGCGCGTGCCAGCGAGACCCGTTGGGCCTGGCCGCCGGACAGCGTGAGCGGCCAGGCGGCGGCCCAGTCGGCGAGACCGACGTCGGTCAGGGCCCTGCGCGCACGGACGATCATCTCGGCTTTCGGCAACCGGCTGCGCGTCAAACCGTATGCGACGTTGGTGACGACGTCGCGCCACGGGAACAGACGCGGCTCCTGGAACGCCAACGCGGGGGCGCCCGACACGACGCGCTCGCCCGAGTGGTCGGTGGACAGCCCGGCGAACACCCGCAGCACGGTCGACTTGCCCGAACCGCTGCGGCCGATGAGCGCGACGATCTCACCCTTGCCGACGCGGACGTTCACGTCGTCGAGTACGTGCTGATCGCCGTACCACTTGTGCACATCGACCAGTTCACCGGCAGCGGAGCCCACCTTGGCCTCGGCAGTCGTTGCTGTCATTCGCGATACCTCAATGCTCGGCGCTCCAAGGCGCGGACGATCGCGTCGGTACCGATGCCCAGCAGCGCGTACACGACGAGACCGAAGATGATGATGTCGATGCGCAGGAAGTCGCGCGCGTTGTTGATCAGGTAGCCGATACCGCTGTCGGCGTTGATCTGTTCGGCCACGATGAGGGTGAGCCACGCGATCGCCAGCGATTGGCGAAGCCCGACGAGCACCTGCGGGGCCGCACTGGGCACGATGATGGTGCGGAACCGCTGCCAGAACGAGAACCCCAGCACCTGAGCCGTTTCGAACAGCTTCGGATCCACCTGGCGGATGGCGGAGAACGTGTTGAGGTAGAGCGGGAAGCTGACGCCGAGTGCGACGAGCAGCACCTTGGGCAGCTCGCCGATGCCGAACCACAGTATGAACAACGGGATGAGGCCGAGGTGCGGCAGCGCGCGCACCATCTGCATCGGTGGATCGACGGTCGCCTCGAACCACTTGGACAACCCCACAGCGGTCCCGAGGGCAACGCCGAGGAATCCGCCGAGGAGCAGTCCCTGGACCACCCGCACGCCGGAAACCCCGAGTGCGTCGAAGAGTTCGCCGTTCTCGATGAGCTCGATACCCGCCTCGAGGATGAGCGACGGTGCGGGCAGGACGTCCTGCGGAATGAGACCCAGTGCGCTTCCGACCTGCCACAGCACCAGCAGGGCGATCGGCGAGGCGAGTCGAATCAGAGCCCACTTGCGCTGTCGCAGAGGAACTTTCGTGTTAGGTGCGGTGACAGTGGCGACGGGGGCATCGACGGGAGTGGACACGATCATGCGACCGTAGCCGCGAGTTCGGCGCCCCGGAAGGATTCGATTCGGGCTGAGAGAAAAGCAGCGACCCCGCCGGGCGGGCCGAGGTGAGTCGGCTCCGGCCCGGCGGGGCCGCTGGTCAGACGGGTTCGACGCGGTCAGGCGAACCGGGTGTTTCCGCGGACGATGTTGGCCGTCACCTCGCGGCCGTTGATCTGCGACGTCAGGGTGCCGTTGTTCGACAACTTCACCGCCTGGTTGGCCTGCTGCAGGATGCGCTTGTTGCGCACCTGTGCCTGGAACTGTGCGGTGTTCAGCTGCTGCAGTTCGGCCTGCTCGAAATCGCGACCGGTGATACCGCCGTTGAACTGCACGCCGGTCACCGAGCCGTCGGGCCGCACGATCCACGACGCCCGTGCGCCGTCGAGATCCGCGGTGTACATGCCGGCGGGCGCCGACACGGGAGCGGCGGTGAAATCGTATGTGACACCGTTCATCGTCAGATCACCGGCGACATCGGTGCCGTTGAACGACGCGTTGAGCGTGTCGCGGAACTTGTTCTCGATGTCGATGGCGCCGTCGGCCTGATTACCGAAGAACCAGGCCTCGTCGTCCACGCCGTTGCACGCGTACGCGGTGATCTCGTCACCGTCGATCGAGATGCCGATCGTCATCGGCTTGCCGTCCTTCTCCATGTCGGCCATGAATCGGGCCGACTGAGGAAAGGGCGTGAGGCTCGGGGTGGCGGGAGCAGACCCAGCCGACGACTGTGTCGACGAGGCCTCCGTTGACGTGCCGCTCGAGCAGGCGGAGAGGGCGCCCAGCGCGAACATCGCGATGAGTCCCACGAACAGGGTGCGGAACAGTTTTCTCATGTGGCCAAGCATGGATCGAACGGGGTATCCGCGCATGAAGATTCCGTGGAGATTGCATGGAGAACACACGGGACGCCGGTCAGACGGGATCAGCCCGCGAGGAACTCCGTCAACTCCTCGCGGAACGTCTGCCACGCCGGTTCGCTCTCGGTGAGCAGGTGGTTGTTGCTCGCGAGCGCCACCAGCCGCGAATTCGGGATGAGCGCGGCCAGTTCCTCACCGTTGCGCATCGGCTGCCGATGGTCGTCACGCGAGTGCATGATGAGCGTCGGACACGCGACCTCGCGGGCCATCTCGCTGACGTCGATGCGGCCGAACTCCGCGAGGAACCGAACCGCGTTGTCGGGCGAGGTCGTTCGCCGCTGCAACTGGTCGAACGCATCCCAGTCCGCGCGCGTGCCGTCCGGCTGGAACTGTGCGGCGAACACCTGACGGAACGCCGGATCGTCACGACCCCAGCCGACTCTCGCGAGATCCAGATCCAGTGCGGCCGCGCGCTCCTCCTCGTCGCTGACGGCACGGGCCAGCCGACCCTTGGCGTAGCCGCTGCACAGGATGAGTTTGGTGACCTGCTCGGGATGACGTGCCGCGTAGGCCACGGCAACCGCGCTGCCCTGCGATACGCCCAGCAGCGGGAAGCGCTCGAGACCGAGCGCGTCGACAACGGACTCGAGGTCGCTGACCCACGCCTCGAAACTGAAATCGGCTGCATCCCAATCGGATAGACCGCATCCCCGTTCGTCGTAACGGATGAAGGTGTGCTCCGCGGCCAGGTCGCGCACCCAGTGCCGCCACACCGGGCTCTCGATGTCGTAGCCCAGATGAGTCATCCAGTTCGCCGCCCGGACCAGCGGCGGGCCGTCGCCCGCGACGGCGTACGCGAGCCGGACCCCGTCGGCGGCCCGGCAGAACGCGATGTGCTGCCGTGGCGGCGGGACCGTTTCGGCCACGGGGGGCGCCGCGGCGGCTTCCGCCACGATGGCGCCCACGAACTGGTAGCCCCTGCCGCGCACGGTCCGGATGAAGCGCTGCGACTCGCCGTCGTCACCGAGAGCACGACGCGCCGCCTTGATGCGGCTGGTGAGCGCGGCCTCGCCGACGAACCGGCCGCCCCACACGGTGTCGAACAGCTCCTCCTTGCTGACGAAGCGGTCGTGGTTGCTGACGAGCTGCGTCATGACGTCGAACACCTGCGGCTCGACCTTGACCACCTCGTCACCGCGACGCAGTTCGTAGCGGGCGGTGTCCAGCACGAATTCGTCGAACCGCCACACCTGGCCCGCTGTCACCGGGCAATCGTAGCTGTGAAACGCCTGCCAGCCGGTTCGGTCACCGCCAGCCGTCGGCGGCCTTCGCGGCCTTGAGCAAGGTCTCGCACAGGCCGCGCAGTTCGGACTGGTCCGCACCCTCGTCGACGGCGGTGGCGACGTCCTCGGCGGCGCACCTCACCTCGAACACCCGATCGGACAGCTCGGCGGCCTCGGCCGCGGTCAGCACCACCGAATCGGGCGCCAGCGACGTGCCCTTGACCAGCGCACGCTGCTCGTAGGCGCGCTGGCGGCAGGACTGCCTGCAGTACTGACGGCGTCGACCCACCCCGGCATCGGGCACCTCGCGGCCACACCAACGGCAGGGCTGGGCTCGGCTGCGTCTGCCGACACCGATCGTCACGGGTCCCGACTGTAGACGGCCCCGCACGACATCGGAGTTATCATGGGGGGTCGAGTCGGGAACTTCGCGCACACCCGCTGCGTTGATTCCCCGGACCAATGCGTGAAGAGGAGAGTGGACGATGGCTGATCGCGTTCTGAGGGGTAGTCGGCTCGGTGCCGTGAGCTACGAGACCGACCGTAACCACGATCTCGCGCCACGCCAGGTCGCCCGCTACCGCACCGACAACGGTGAGGAGTTCGAGGTGCCCTTCGCCGACGACGCGGAGATCCCCGGCACCTGGCCCTGCCGCAACGGCATGGAGGGCACGCTGATCGACGGCGACGTCCCCGAGCCCAAGAAGACCAAGCCGCCGCGCACCCACTGGGACATGCTGCTGGAGCGTCGCTCCGTCGAGGAACTCGACGAGTTGCTCAAGGAGCGCATGGACATCATCAAGACGCGCAGGCGCGGCTAACTAGCGCGCGACGCCGCGGGCGCGATCGAGGCGCCCGCGGATTCCCCAGGCCGCGACGTTGACGATGGCTTCGCGGATGTTCGACCCGCTCATCTTCGACTTCCCCAACTCGCGTTCGGTGAACGTGATGGGCACCTCGACGACCGAGAAACCGGCGCTGACCGTGCGCCAGCTCATCTCGATCTGGAAGCAGTAGCCCTTCGAGTCGACCGTGGCCAGCTCGATCTTCTCGAGCACCTCACGGCGGTAGGCGCGGTAACCGGCGGTGATGTCGTCGATCTTCACCCCGAGCATCACCCGCGCGTAGCCGTTGGCGGTCTTCGACAGGATCTTCCGGCGCCGCGGCCAGTTGCGCACCGTGCCACCGTCGATGTACCGCGAACCGATCGAGAGATCGGCACCGCGGTCCACGGCGTCGAGCAGGCGGTACAGCTCCTCGGGGGCGTGACTGCCGTCGGCGTCCATCTCGACCAGCACGGTGTAACCGCGGCCCAGGCCCCACGCGAAACCGGCCAGGTAGGCCGCGCCCAGACCGGCCTTGCTGGTCCGGTGCATGACGTGCACGCGGTCCGGATCGGCGAGCGCCAGCTCGTCGGCGAGCTCGCCGGTGCCGTCGGGACTGCCATCGTCGACGACCAGCACGTGGACGTCGGGCTGGGCGACCTGCACCCGGCCCAGGATCAGCGGCAGGTTCTCGCGCTCGTTGTAGGTCGGGATGATCACCAACGTGCGCTGACTAGGGCGGTCGCCGGCCTCGCTCATGGCGCTCCTTCGTCGTCGAGGGCAACATCGGCGGCCGACTTCCGGCGCCGTGAGAACAACCCATTGTGCAGCATGGCCGTGACCACAGCCGCCACACCGATCATGACCAGCAGTCCCTGGACGAGCGGACCCCAGCGGGTAGCCGGTGTCAGATCCGATTTGAGCCGGATCTGGGTGTCCAGATAACCCGACTCGAAGAAGCCCGTCCTGCCCAGTTCGCGGCCGTCCGGGGCGACGACGGCGCTGATGCCCACCGTGCCCGCCACCACGACGTACCGGTCGTGCTCGACGGCTCGCAGCTTGCCGAACGCCAGCTGCTGCGCGCTCATGGCCGCGTCGAAGGTGGCGTTGTTCGCGGGCACCGTCAGGAACTGCGCGCCGTTCAGCACGCTTTCGCGAGCGGCGCGGTCGAAGATGACCTCCCAGCAGGTGGTGACCCCGACGGTCATGCCGTTGGCGTGCACGACGCCGTCCCCGTCGCCGGGCACGAAGTAGCCCGCGCGGTCGGCGTAGGACGACAGCAGCTTGAAGAAGGGCCGCCACGGCAGGTACTCGCCGAAGGGTTGCACGATCTTCTTGTCGTGGCGCTCACCCGGCCCCTCGACGGGGTCCCAGACGATCGCGGTGTTCGTCGCCGCCGGGGTGTCCCGGCTGTATCCGGGGGCCGCCACCACCGCGCCGACGAGGATGGGGGCGCGGATCGCCTCCGCGGCGGACGAGATCTGCTCCGCGGCGTCGGCGTTCGCGATCGGATCGATATCCGAGGAGTTCTCCGGCCACACCACGAACGCCGGCTGCGGGGCGCGACCCGCACGGACATCTGACGCGAGTCGCTTGGTCTCACGGACGTGGTTGTCGAGTACCGCGCGGCGCTGGGCGTTGAACTCCAGCCCGAGCCTCGGCACGTTGCCCTGAACAGCGGCCACCGTCACCGGCGGATCCTCCCCCGCGCCTGCGCCGGACTTGCGCAGGTGCGGGCTCGCGACCGCCACGCTCAGCAGCACCAGCACGATGCAGAGGCCGGGGATCAGGACGACCACCGGACCATCGGGTGACACGTGCGAGTCCGACCTCCAGCGGCGCGCGGCCTCGATCGCGAGAGCGGCCAGACTGAAGCCCACCGCGACGGTGGCGAAGCTCACGAGCGGCGCACTCCCCCACTGCGCCAGCGCCAGCAGCGGTCCGTTCGTCTGACTGAAGGCGATGACGCCCCAGGGGAATCCGCCGAACGGGACGACCGACTTGAGCCACTCGGTGAGCACCCAGAGCGCGGCGAACCACACGGGCCACCCCGGCAGCTGCCGCACCACCACCGCGAGGTAGCCGAACAGCGCGGGGAACAACGCCTCCACGAGGGCGAGCGCCAACCACGGGATCGCACCCACCAGACCGCTGATCCAGGGCAGCAGCGGGACGTAGAAAGCCAGGCCGAACAGCAGGCCGTACCCGAACCCGCCCGCGCGCGTCGTGTCCTCGCGAGTCAGGGCCCAGGCGAGCAGCCCCATCGCCGGGAACATCAGGTACCACCAGCCGAAGGGCGGAAAGCTCAGGCACGCCAGCAGACCGCCCGCGATGACCGCCGAGAGCCGCAACAGCCGCGGCACCAGGATCCGGCCCGCACTCGCCAGCACCGCGTCCTTCAGACTCGGCAGCTTCGTCGTCGGATCAGCCATGGAGCACGACGCCCCGGTGCACGGTGCGGACGCAGGTCGGCAGCGGATCATCGGGGTGCAGCCGCGGCACTGCGGGGACGCGTGAGCCCGGCTCGGTCGACCACCGCTGAACGCCGTCGGCGGGGGCGGCGATCTCGAGACCCTCCGCACCACCCGGCACGTCCCACACCGCGTACGAGGCGGGTGCGCCGGGCACCAGCGTGCCCGTGACGCCGTCGCGGACGCCGCCCGCCCGCCACGCGCCGCGGGTGGCCGCCGCGAACGCGGCGCGCGCCGAGAGTGCGCTGCCCGGCGTCTGATGCCGGATGGCGGCACGCACGCTCTCCCACGGGTTCATGCTGGTGACGGGCGCGTCGGAGCCCAGGGCGAGTGGCACGCCTGAGGATGCTAACAGCGCGAACCGATTGAGCCCGCGAGCCCGGTCGACGCCCAGCCTGCCGGCGTACATCCCGTGCTCGCCGCCCCACAGCGCGTCGAAGTTCGGCTGGATGCTCGCGAGCACGCCCGCCGCCGCCAGGCGGTCCGCGTCATCGGGCGTCACCATCTCGAGGTGCTCGAGGCGGTGTCCGCAGCGCGCCACCGCGGCAGCACCGAAGCGCGCCACGACCCGATCCAGCGCGGCGACCACCGCGCTCGTCGCGGCGTCGCCGATCACGTGGAAGCCCGCCGTGACCCCGGCCTCGGTGCAGGCCGCCAGATGCGCTTCGATCGCGTCGGTGTCCAAATAGGCGTTCCCGCAGCCACTCCCGTCGGCGTAGGGCTCGTGTAGCCACGCGGTGTGCGAGCCCAGTGCGCCGTCGACGAACAGGTCACCGGCCAAACCGCGCGCCCCGGTCTCGGCCATCAGGTCCTCGGCCCGGCGCACGGAGTCGACCGCCTCACCCCAGTAGCCGACGACGTCGACCCCGTGCCGCAGGGCGCGCACCGCCTGCCAGTCGTCGAGTCCGCCGATGTCCGGGCCCGCGCATTCGTGCACCGCGACGATCCCCATCCGAGCGGCCAGGTCGAGCGCCGCGTGTCGGGCGTCATCGCGTTGGCGATCCGTCAGCAGACCGCGGGCGACCGCGCGGACGCGGTGGTGCGCGTCGGCCGTCAGGGGCGCCTCGGCGGCGTAGCCCGCCGCGCCGGTCAGGCCGTCGGTCAGCGCCCGCAGGGCGCTGGTGGCCACCGCGGAGTGCACGTCGATGCGGGCCAGGTAGGCCGGCCGCGCCCCCAGCACCGCGTCGAGGTCGGCGGTGCTGGGCGCTACCGCCTCCGGCCAACCGGACTCGTCCCAGCCGTGCGCCCAGACGGGGCCGTCGGGATGCGCCAGTCCGTACTCGGCGACCAGCGTCAGCAGGTGCTCACGTGATGTCGCGGCCCGCAGGTCCAACCCGGTGGCAGCCAGCCCGGTGGACGTGAGATGGACGTGCGCGTCGACGAAAGCCGGTGCGACGAAGGCACCTTCGAGGTCGACCACCGTCGCGTCCGGATACAGCGCGCGGGCCACGTCGTCGCTGCCGAGCCACGCCACCGCGGCGTCGGGCCCGTCGCTCACCGCCATGGCGGTGGCCCCCGGCATGGCCGGACTGTGGATCAGTCCGTTGACGAGGAGAGTCGTCACCTCAGGCGGGCGGACGCGGCAATTGGGGCGCATCGACGACGATCACGTCGTCGGTGACGTCGATGACCTCACCCTCGATGTAGTCGCCGCGCGGCCCACGGGGACCGGGTGCGGTGACGACCAGCGGCATGCGAGCCAGCCCTCGGGCGGCGAGCGCCGCCACCGCCGGTCGGGCGACGGCCCTGGTGGGCGGCGTCAGGAGCAGCAGCCCGAGGGCCGACGAGACGAGGCCGGGCACCACCGTGAGGACCGTGCCCAGGGCGATGAGCACGCTGTCGGTGGCCGCGCCCTGCGGTTCGGCCAGTCCGGACCGCAAACGGCCCAGCTGCCGCGTCATCTGCGAACCGGCCAGCGCTATACCCAGCGCGAACGTGCCGAGGAGCAGCAACACCGTCCAGCCGAACCCGATGGCGTAGACGAGACCGATCACCACCAGGAGTTCGACGAGGACGTAGAGCCCGAACAGCCGCTTGAACATGTCGTGTCAACGTCCGGCGACGCGCTCGGGTTCCTATTCGGGCGCGCCGACGGGGCGCACCTCGATGGCGGCGTGCACCTTGTCGACGCCGCCGCGGATCTTCGCCTGCGGGATCCACCACCAGGCGTGCCACCAGTAGCGCCTGGTCACCATGTCGAACACCCGCCGGGTCTCGGACTTCGGCAGGTTGCGGGCCACGGCCTCGACCGGCTCACCCTTGATCTTGCCGAGCACGCCGCACTTCTGGATGGTCACCCGTGGAGTGTTATTGATGCGCTTGGTCTTCCACGAGCCGTCATCGGTGCTGATCAGCAGCCTGCCCTCGTGCGGCACGCCCCACACCGGGGTCGGCTTGGGCCGACCGTCCTTGGTGAAGGTGGTGAGCAGCAGGTACTTCTCCTCGTAGACGTCCTCGAACTCAGGCATCAGCCGCCGCTCGCAGTTCGATGGTCACGTTCTTCTCCATGCCGCCGCGCAGTTTGGAGAAGAAGTTGAAGATCTTGCCCACCAGGCCGTAGCGCTTGCCGAGGGCGTCGTAGGTCGCGGCGTTGGCCGACTTGTCCAGGATCGCGGCGGTGGCCTCGACGGCCTCGCCCTTCGGCTTCCCGCCGCGATCGCACTCGGCGATGGTCACCCGCGGGGTGTTGCGGATGCGCTTGACCTTCCAGGACTGCTCCTGGGTGATGGCGATCAGCCGGTCGCCGTCGGGCACGGCCCAGATCGCGGTCGGCTTCGGCCGACCGTCCTTGGTGAAGGTGGTCAGCAGGATGTACTGGGATCCCGCGACGTCGTTGAAAGTGACAGTCATGGCGCCCAACCTATCGGGCCTCAGCCCTCCAAGTCGCCCTCGGTCTCCAGCAGCACCTGCTTCAACCCGTTGAGCGTCGAGGGCTCCGGCTGGTCCCACATGCCGCGGCCGGCGGCCTCGAGCAGCCGTTCGGCCATGCCGTGCAGCGCCCAGGGGTTCGACTCCTGCATGAACTTGCGGTTCTCCGCGTCGAGCACGTACTCGTCCGCCAGCCGCTCGTACATCCAGTCGGCCATCACGCCCGCGGTGGCGTCGTAGCCGAACAGGTAGTCGACGGTCGCGGCCATTTCGAACGCGCCCTTGTAACCGTGCCGCCGCATCGCGTTGATCCACCGCGGGTTGACCACCCGCGCCCGGAACACCCTGGTGGTCTCCTCGGACAGCGTCCTGGTGCGCACCGCCTCCGGCCGGGTGTTGTCGCCGATGTAGGCGGCGGGATCCTTACCCGTCAGCGCGCGCACCGTCGCGATCATGCCGCCGTGGTACTGGAAGTAGTCGTCGGAATCGGCGATGTCGTGCTCTCGGGTGTCGGTGTTCTTGGCGGCCACCGCGATTCGACGGTAGGCGCGGTTCATGTCGTCGGTCGCCGCCGCGCCGTCCAGCCCGCGGCCGTAGGCGAAACCGCCCCACGCCGTGTACACCTGCGCCAGATCGGCGTCGTCGCGCCAATTGCGACTGTCCATCAACTGGAGCAGTCCTGCGCCGTAGGTGCCCGGCTTGGAACCGAAGATCCGCGTGGTCGCGCGGCGGGTGTCACCGTGCTCGGCCAGATCGACCTGGCTGTGGGCGCGGACGTAGTTGGCGTCGACCGGCTCGTCGAGTCCGGCGACCAGTTGCACCGCGTCGTCGAGCATCGTCACCACGTGTGGGAACGCGTCCCGGAAGAACCCCGAGATGCGTACGGTCACATCGATCCTGGGGCGACCCAGCTCCCCGAGCGTCATGGCCTCGAGGTTGACGACGCGCCGCGACGCGTCATCCCACACCGGCCGAACGCCAAGCAGCGCGAGTACTTCGGCGATGTCGTCACCCGAGGTGCGCATCGCCGAGGTACCCCACACCGACAGGCCCACCGACTGCGGCCACTGGCCGTGGTCTGCGCGGTACCGCTCGAGCAGCGAATCGGCAAGCGCAACACCGGTTTCCCACGCCAGCCGCGACGGCACCGCCTTCGGGTCGACCGAGTAGAAGTTCCGGCCCGTCGGCAGCACGTTGACCAGGCCGCGCAGCGGGGATCCCGAGGGCCCGGCCTCGATGAATCCGCCAGCCAGGGCGCGCAGCACCTGGGACAGTTCGGCGTCGGTGCCGCGCAGTCGCGGCACCACCTCGGTGGCGGCGAAGCGCAGGATCCGGCGCAGCTGGTCGTCATCGGTGATGGAGTCGACCGCCGCTGCGTCCCAACCGGATTCGCGCAGCGCGGTCACCAGCGCACGCGCCTGCTCCTCGGCGGCGTCGACGGCACCGCGGGCGTCCTTACCGTCCTCCGCCAGCCCGAGCGCCTGCCGCAACCCCGGCACCGACTGCTCGCCGCCGAACAGCTGGCGCGCCCGCAGCACCGCGAGCACCAGGTCCAGCTCGACGTCACCCTCGGGTGCGGACCCGAGGATGTGCAGACCGTCACGGATCTGAACGTCCTTGATCTCGCACAGCCAGCCGTCGACGTGCAGCAGCATGTCGTCGAACACGTCCTCGTCCGGCCGATCCTCAAGGCCCAGATCGTGATCCATCTTCGCCGCTCGCATCAGCGTCCAGATCTGCTGGCGGATCGCGGGCAGCTTGCCGGGATCCAGCGTCGACACCGTGGAGTGCTCGTCGAGCAGCTGTTCGAGCCGGGCGATGTCGCCGTACGTCTCGGCGCGCGCCATCGGCGGGATGAGATGGTCGACCAGCACGGCGTGCGCGCGCCGCTTGGCTTGCGTGCCCTCGCCGGGATCGTTGACCAGGAACGGGTAGATCAGCGGCAGATCGCCGAGCGCGGCGTCGGTACCGCAGTCGGCGGACATCCCGAGCGTCTTGCCCGGCAGCCATTCGAGGTTGCCGTGCTTTCCCAGGTGGATGACGGCGTCCGCGTGGAAACCGTCCGGGAACGCGTCGTCCAGCCACCGGTAGGCGGCCAGGTAGTGGTGGCTGGGCGGCAGATCCGGATCGTGGTAGATCGCGACGGGGTTCTCCCCGAACCCGCGCGGCGGCTGCACCATGATCACGATGTTGCCGGATCGCATTGCGGCGATGACGATCTCGCCGCCCGGGTCCCGGCTGCGGTCGACGAACAGCTCACCGGGGGGCGGACCCCAGTGCTCGACGACGGCGCTCGACAGGCTCTCGGGCAGCGTCGCGAACCACGCCCGGTAGGCAGAAGCGGACACCCGGATCGGATTGCCCGCCAGCTGCGCCTCGCTGAGCCAGTCCGGGTCCTGGCCACCGCGTTCGATCAGCGCGTGCACCAGGGCGTCGCCGTCCTCCGCGTCGACGCCGGGAACGTCGCCGATGACGTAGCCGGCGTCGCGCATCGCACGCAGCAGGGCGACGGCGCTCGCGGGGGTGTCGAGGCCGACGGCGTTGCCGATCCGCGCGTGCTTGGTCGGGTACGCCGAGAACACCAGCGCAACCCGCTTCTCGGCGGCGGGCACGTGGCGCAGCCGGGCGTGCCGAACGGCCAACCCGGCGACGCGAGCGCACCGCTCCGGGTCCGGCACGTAGGAGACCAGCCCCTCGTCGTCGATCTCCTTGAACGAGAAGGGGACCGTGATGATGCGCCCGTCGAACTCGGGCACCGCGACCTGGGTGGCGACGTCGAGTGGGCTGAGGCCGTCGTCGTTTCCGCTCCACGCCGCGCGGGCCGACGTGAGACACAGGCCCTGCAGAATCGGCACGTCGAGCGCGGCGAGGTGCGCGACGTTCCACTGGTCGTCGGTGCCCCCCGCCCCGACCGTCGCGGGGACGGCGCCGCCCGCCGCGAGCACCGTCGTCACCAGGGCGTCGGCGGTGCCGAGAAGCTCGAGGAGTTCGGGTTCCGGGGTGCGCAGCGAGGCGCAGTAGACGGCCATCGGACGCCCGCCCGCGGCGTGGATGGCGTGGCACAGCGCTCCGACGTACTCGGTGTTGCCCGCCAGATGTTGCGCACGGTAGAAGAGCACGGCGATGGTCGGGCCGTCGGCGGTCACGGTGCCGCCCGCCGGACACTCGAGCACGCCCCAGGTCGGCGTCGCCACCGGCGGCGCGAACCCCTCACCGGTCATCAGCAGCGTGTCGGACAGGAACGCGTGCAGTTGGCGGAGGTTCTCGATGCCGCCCTGCGCCAGGTAGACGTGCGCCTCGAGGGCGACGCCCGCGGGCACGGTCGAATGGCTCATCAGGTCGGCGTCGGGCGCCTGCTCGCCGCTGATCACCACGACGGGCAGCCCCGATGCGACGACCTCGTCGACGCCCTCCTCCCAGGCGCGGTACCCGCCGAGGATGCGGACCACCACGGCCTGCACGCCGTCGAGCAGTTCGGCGAGTTCGCCGTCGATGAGCCGCGACGGGTTGGCCCACCGGAACCGCGCGCCGCTGGACCGGGCGGCGATCAGATCGGTGTCGGAGGTCGACAGCAGCAGGATCGAAGGAGCGCTCGGGGTTTCCTCGGTGTCGGCCACGCACCATTCGTACCGCACGTCACCTCGGCCGGGACGGTTAGCCTGACTGACGTGACCATGACGGTGATCGCGGGCACACCGCATCCCGCGTTGCGGGACGTGGTCCTGCGGTACGAGGGCTTCGAGGATCGCCGCGGCGATCCGGTCACGTTCCGTGAGCTGCCGTGCAGCTTCGTGCCGATCATCATCGACCTCGACGCCGGGTGGACGATCACCTACGGCGGTGCACCGCCGATGCGGGTCGGCTCCTTCGTGGCCGGCGTGACCGACTCGGTCGTGGTCGTGGGGCACAGCGGGTCGGCGCGGTGCGTGCAGATCGACCTGACTCCGCTGGGCGCGCGCCGACTGCTCGGCGTGCCGATGAGCGAGCTGGCCAACGTCACGGTGCCCGTCGACGCGGTGCTCGGCGATTTCGGGAGCCGACTGGTGCAACGCGTCGGAGATGCCGCCACCTGGGCTGACAGGTTCGCGATTCTGGATCGCGCGCTGCGCGCCCGGCTGGCGGGCGCCGCGGCTGTCGACAGCGGGGTGGTCTGGTCGCTGCGCCGGATCGCGGCGGCCGGCGGCAACGTCGCCATCGGGGAACTCGCGGGTGAGCTGGGCTGGAGTCACCGCACGCTGATCGCGCGATACCGGGACGCCGTCGGGCTGCCGCCCAAGACGGTCGCTCGCATCGTCCGGTTCGAATCCCTCACCGCGAGGGTGACGCGGGATCCCGGTGCCGACTGGACGGCCACGGCCCTGGCGTGCGGGTACTTCGATCAGGCGCATCTCGCACGGGAGGTGCGCGAGTTCGCAGGCGTCACGCCGACCGTCCTGCGCGCGGAGTTGGTCAATTCCGTCCAAGACGCCGCATCGGCGCCGTCCTAGCGTCACGGTCATGACCGAGACGTTCAACGGCGCCTTCTCGACGGTGCCCTACTCAGATCCGCGCGCGGGCATCGCCTGGCTGGTCAGCGCCTTCGGCGCGACCGCCACGCTGGTGGTGCCCGAGGACCCCGACCAGCCGCTGATTCACGCCGAGGTTCGGGTGGGTAGCGGCGTGGTCATCATCGACGACGCGAACCGCAGCCCGGAGCGCCCGTGGGCGCTGGCCGGGCCGGTTTCGGTGTACGTGGTGGTCGACGATCCCGACGCGATGCACGATCGCGCTGTCGCAGCAGGAGCCGAGATCGTCCTGGAACTGTCCTACAAGGACTACGGCTCAAGGGACTTCATGACCCGGGATCCACACGGCAACCTGTGGTGTTTCGGTACCTACGTTCCCGGTGGGGACGGCTGACTGGTCAGCGACCGCCGTCCCAGCGGTTGGCCCACGACTGCGGGTAGGGCAGTCCCAGGGCCACGATCATCAGAACCACGATCGCGGCGAACACGATGAGTCCGATCATTTTTCGTTCCTCTCCTATGCGCCTCCGCAGACCCCGTTGTCATTCGCGGACGGCGACTGCCAAGAAACGTAATACCGGCGGTACCGGATAAGCGGCTTTCGTGTGGCACGGAACACAGCACACGAAAACGTGACCGATGTCACACCTGAGAGGCGCGCACCTCGAAGTCACGGGGATCGGGCGTGGCGAGTAGTTCGGCGTGGCGTTCCGGCACCCATGGGAAGAGTTCTGGCAGGCCGTCCTTCCCCAGGTACCAACTCGAGCAACCCGATACCCAGATCGTCTGCGGCATAGCGGCTTTCATGTCCTCGTTGTAGCTCTTGGTCGCGGTCTCGGTGGGCTCGGCCTCGACGACCTCCCCTTCGGCAATGCGCCGGATCCACCACAGCGCGTAGTCGGCCTGGTCCTCGGCGATCGGCACCAGCGATTGGTTGCCCACCGGCGAGTGCGGGCCCATCAGCATGAACATGTTCGGGAAACCCGGCACCGCGACCGAGCGATACGCCACCGGCCCGTCGGCCCAGACCTCGTCGAGACGCAGGCCGGCGCGGCCGATCACGTTCATCGGCCGCACGTAGGCCCGCGCGTCGAAGCCGGTCGCCAGCACCAGCACGTCGAGCTCGTGCAGCGCGCCGTCGGCGGTTCGGACACCCCGCGGTTCGACGTGCTCGATCAACTCGGTGACCACGTCGACGCCCGGCTTCTGCACCGACTGGAAGTAGTGCCCCGCGAAGATCATCCGCTTGCACATCGGCAGGTCCTTCGGCGTCAGCTTGCGCCGTAGTTCGCGGTCGCGGACCGACAACCGCAGGTTCCATCGGCACAGTGCGCTGAACAGCCTCCGCTGGAAGCCGGGTTGAATCGGGCCGCGACCGAAACCGAATCGGACGAACCAACCCCAGAACCAGTAGCCCGGCGACGTCAGCGCCGGCCACCGCCGCATGAGCGCGCGTGCGGGCCGCGAGTAGGACATGTTCGGCCACGGACACACCCACTGCGGGGTCCGCTGGAAGACGCTCAGTCCCCTCACCCGCCCGCCGAGGGCCGCGGTGATCTGCACACCGGTGGACCCGGTGCCGATCACCCCGATGCGCTTATCCGGCAGCGGTATCGAGTGGTCCCACTGGGACGAGTGGAACACCGGCCCCTCGAACGCGTCGAGCCCGGTGATGCTCGGAAGGCGCGGCACCCGCAGAATGCCCGTCGCGGTGACGAGCACGTCGAACGCCTGCTCACCGTCGGCGGTCGTGAGATACCACCGCCCCTCGCGGTACTCCGCGCACGTGACATCGGTGCCGAACCGGATGAAGCGGCGCAGGCCTCGCTCGTCGGCCACCCGGCGCAGGTAGGTCAGGATCTCGGGGCCCGGCGGATTGAGGCGCGTCCACTCCGGGTTCGGATGGAACGAGTACGTGTAGTAGCGCGACGGAATGTCGCACGTCAGTCCCGGATAGGTGTTGTCCCGCCAGGTACCGCCGATGTCGTCGGCCTTCTCGAACACGGTGAAATCCGCGATGCCTGCGTCGAGCAGCTTGCTGGCCATGCAGAGGCCCGACATACCTGCACCGATGATCGCCACGGTCGGCGTGCGCTGAGACGTCACGTGCCGCCCCTTTCAAATCTCGCCCATCTGAATAATGGACTCCGGGGCGCGGTTCTGCGGAAATTACGCAATGGTCAATCCCTCTCCCGCCCCCGACTGGCCCCACGTCGTCAAACTCGGCGCTCACATCGGCGCCCGGATCGACAACGTTCGGCTCGGCGGCCATCTCGACGCGGGTGTCGTCGACGCGATCAACGCGGCGCTGCTGACGCACAAGGTGCTCTTCTTCCGCAGTCAGCACCACCTCGACGACGAGGGCCAGTACGCGTTCGCGAAGCTGCTCGGTACGCCGACGCTGGCCCATCCCACGGTGCTGTCGCGAGGGACCGACGTGCTGCCCATCGACTCGCGCTACGACAAGGCCAACTCGTGGCACACCGATGTGACGTTCGTCGACCGGATCCCCAAGGCGTCGCTGCTCCGGGCGATCACCCTGCCCGAGTACGGCGGCACCACCACGTGGGCGTCCACCGAGGCGGCCTACGACCAGCTGCCCGAGCCGCTGCGACTGCTCGCCGAGAACCTGCGCGCGCTGCACACCAACGACTACGACTACATCCGCGACTACGACGACGCCGACGGCGACGTCGACCTCAAGCAGAACGAGTACCGCAGCGAGTTCGTCTCCGAGCACTACGAGACCGAACACCCCGTCGTTCGCGTGCATCCCGAAACCGGCCGCAAGGTGCTCCTGCTCGGCCACTTCGTCCGGAAGTTCGTCGGCCTCGGGACGGTCGAGTCGGCGACGCTACTGCAGCTGCTGCAAGCCCGAATCACCAAATTGGAGAACACCATCCGCTGGAACTGGGCCCCCGGCGACGTCGCCATCTGGGACAACCGGGCCACCCAGCACTACGCGGTGTCCGACTACGACGACCAGTACCGCAGGCTCAGTCGCGTCACGCTCGCCGGCGACATCCCCGTCGACGTCCACGGGCTCCCCAGCCGTGTCGTCGCGGGCGATGCGTCGCACTACTCCGACGTCGTCACGCCCAGACGATTGACGGTCGTGCCGTAGCGGGTCCCCGCTGCCCGCTACGGCACGCCGCCTCCGGGTCCTCCCCCAAGTCCCGGATCCCCGGTAGAACCGGTATGACACGACCGTATTCGGGTGTCGACGGGACATCGCGCGTAGCGCACTACTCGAATCCCGCACCGGACTACTCATATGCTCGGGAGGACATGACGAGGATCCGTGACGACGACGCCTGCCCCGGTGCGCTGCAGGTGCACCAGGCGGCCGACGGGGCGCTGGCCCGGATCCGGCTGCCCGGCGGGATGATCACCCCGGAGCAACTGACCGCGCTGGCTCGGGTCGCCACTGAGTTCGGCTCTTCGGCAATGGAACTCACCTCCCGTGGCAACATCCAGCTGCGGGCGCTGACGCAGCCCGAGGAGGTCGCCGCCGCCGTCGCCGCTGCGGGCCTGCTGCCGTCGGTGACCCACGAGCGCGTGCGCAACGTCGTCGCGTCGCCGCTGTCGGGTCGTCGGGGCGGCCTGGGCGACGTGCGGCCGCTGGTCACCGCGCTCGACGAGGCCATCCGGGCCGATGCCGCCCTCGCGGACCTGCCGGGGCGCTTCTGGTTCAGCCTCGACGACGGCAGCGGTGACGTATCGGGACTCGAGGCCGACGTCGGCGTCCACCTAATGGGCTCCGACCACGCCGCGCTGCTGGTCGCCGGGGTCGACACCGGGGTGCGCGTGGCGGTCGCCGACGCCGTCGCCACCCTCGTCGCGGTGGCGACGGAGTTCCTGACGCTGCGCGGGTCCGCCTGGCGCGCCGCTGAACTCGCCGAGCCGGCCCGCCTCATCCGGGGGCTCGAACCCGTGGCGGAGCCGGGGGCCACGTGGTCCCCCGTCACGCGGCCGCCGGTCGGGTGGATCGAGCAGGCCGACGGCAGGATCGCGCTCGGCGCCGCCGTTCCGCTCGGAGTACTGCAGGCCCGAGTCGCGGAGTTCCTCGCCGCGCCCGCCACGCCGCTGGTCGTGACGCCGTGGCGATCGGTGCTGCTGTGCGACCTGGACGAGGGTGTCGCGGACACCGCGTTGCGCGTGCTGGCGCCACTCGGGCTGGTCTTCGACGAGAACTCGCCGTGGCTCGACGTCAGCGCGTGCACCGGAAGCCCCGGCTGCGCCAGTTCGATCGCCGACGTACGCCACGACGCCGCGCAGGCGGCGCGCCAGCCCACCGACACCCACCTACACTTCGTCGGATGCGAACGCGCGTGCGGCAGCCCGCCGGTGGGCGATGTCATGGTGGCGACCGCTGACGGCTACGAGCGCAGGCGAACGTAGGGTGAGCGCGTGCTCGACTACACCCGCGACGCGGCCGAGATCTACCGGCAGTCGTTCGCGACGATTCGCGACGAAGCGAATCTGACCCGCTTCCCCGCCGACGTCGCGCGCGTGGTCGTGCGGCTCATCCACACGTGCGGCCAGGTCGACGTCGCGGACCACGTCGCCTACACCGACGACGTCGTGTCCCGTGCGCACGCGGCGCTGGCCGGCGGCGCTCCGGTGCTGTGCGACTCGTCGATGGTGGCCGCGGGCATCACCCGCTCCCGGCTCCCCGCGGACAACCAGGTGGTGTCGCTGGTCGCCGATCCGGGCGCGGCCGACCTCGCCGCGACGCTCGGCAGCACCCGCTCGGCGGCCGGGGTGGATCTGTGGGCCGAGCGCCTCGGCGGCGCCGTGCTCGCGATCGGCAACGCGCCGACCGCGCTCTTCCGGCTTCTCGAACTCCTCGACGAGGGTGCGCCGACTCCCGCCGCCGTGCTCGGCGGCCCCGTCGGGTTCGTCGGTTCCGCACAGTCCAAGGACGAGCTCATCGCGCGCCCGCGCGGCATGTCCTACCTGGTGGTCACCGGCAGGCGCGGCGGCAGCGCGATGGCGGCCGCGGCGGTCAACGCGATCGCGAGTGAACGGGAGTGACGGGCACGCTCTGGGGCGTGGGCCTGGGCCCCGGCGACCCCGAACTCGTCACCGTGAAAGCCGCGCGTGTCATCGGCGAGGCCGACGTCGTGGCGTATCACAGCGCGCGCCACGGCCGCAGCATCGCGCGCGGCATCGCCGAGCCCTATCTGCGCGAGGGACAGCTCGAAGAGCATCTCGTCTACCCGGTGACGACCGAGACCAGCGAGCACCCCGGCGGATACGCGGGCGCCATGGAGGACTTCTACCGCGAATCCGCCGACCGCATCGCCGCGCACCTCGAGGCGGGCCGCGACGTGGCCCTGCTGGCCGAGGGCGACCCGCTCTTCTACAGCTCCTACATGCACATGCACACCCGGCTCACCACGCGATTCCACGCGGTGATCGTGCCGGGCGTGACCTCGGTGAGCGCGGCGTCCGCGGCGACCGGCACCCCGCTGGTCCAGGGCGACGAGGTGCTGACCATCCTGCCGGGCACCCTGCCCCCCGACGAGTTGCGCCGACGCCTCGCCGACACCGACGCCGCCGTTGTGATGAAGCTCGGCCGGTCCTACCCCGCTGTGCGCGAAGCGCTTTCGGCGGCGGGCCGACTGGACGAGGCCTACTACGTCGAGCGCGCCAGCACCGAGCGTCAGCGGGTCCTCCCCGCGGCGGACGCCGACGCCGACTCGGTGCCGTACTTCGCGATCGCGATGCTGCCCGGCATGACGGCGAAGCCGGCTCCGGTGGGCAGCGTCGCCGTCGTGGGGCTGGGGCCCGGTGACGTCGACTGGATGACACCGCAGAGCAGGCGCGAGCTGGCCGCGGCGACCGACCTGATCGGCTACGGGCCGTATCTCGACCGGGTCGGCAGCAGGGCGGGCCAGACCCGGCACCCGAGCGACAACACCGACGAACCGGAACGCGCCAAGCTGGCGTGCACGCTGGCCCGGCAGGGTCGCGCCGTCGCCGTGGTGTCATCGGGCGATCCGGGGGTGTTCGCCATGGCGACCGCCGTCCTCGAGGAGGCCGCCGACTGGCCCGACGTCGACGTGCGCGTGATCCCCGCGATGACGGCCGCCCAGGCCGTGGCGAGCCGGGTCGGCGCGCCGCTCGGCCACGACTACGCGGTCGTCTCACTGTCGGACCGGCTCAAGCCGTGGGACGTCATCGCGGCACGGCTCGCCGCCGCCGCGGCAGCCGATCTGGTGCTGGCGATCTACAACCCGGCCAGTCGGTCGCGGACCTGGCAGGTGGCGGCCATGCGCGACCTGCTGCTCGAGCATCGCGATCCCGCGACGCCCGTCGTGATCGGCCGCGACGTGTCCGGCCCGCGCGAGGTCGTGAAGGTGGTCCGGCTCGCGGAACTGGACCCCGAGGACGTCGACATGCGGTGCCTGCTCATCGTCGGGTCGTCACAGACGCAGTGGGAGGCGAGGCCGTCGGGCGATCGGGTCTACACACTGCGGCGCTACCCCGGCAGCTGACTCGCGTCGAGAATCGTTGACAGCTGTCAGACCGCCCGTTAGTGTCCGGCCGTGTCGATCCCACGCAGTCCCACTGACATCACCGCCGAGTGGCTGAGCGGCGCACTGCGGACGGACGTCGCAGCTGTGACGTCACAGCCGATCGGCACCGGGCAGACCGGGGCCACCTACCGGCTGGCGGTCGACTACGCGGGCGACACCGACCTGCCGACGTCCTTCGCGGTGAAGCTGCCGTCACAGGACGACACGGTGCGCGAACGCGTGGCGCTCGGCTACCGCTCCGAGCACGCGTTCTACACCCACATCGCCGACGTGGTGAAAGTACCGATCCCGCACAGCTTCTACTGCGACATCTCCGATGACGGCGGCGACATCGTGCTGCTGCTCGCGGACATGGCGCCCGCCGTGCAGGGCGACCAGATCGCCGGCTGCACGGCGGTCGAGGCGGAGCTGGCCGCCCGCGCGATCGCCGGGCTGCACGCGCCCACGTGGTGCGATCCCAAGTGGACCGACTTCCCCGGTCTGGCGATGTCGATGCCGGATGCCGCAGCCGCCAAGGGGCTCGGCGACGTCGCCGTGATGGCCACCCAGATCACGCTCGACCGCCTCGGCGCGGAGATGGCCGAGGAGAATCGGCACACGGCGACCGAGGCGATGGCGTTGACGACGCCGTGGCTGCTGGCCGAGCCGAACCGGTTCTCGCTCATGCACGGCGACTACCGGCTCGACAACCTGCTGTTCACCCCGGACCGATCCAGCATCACCGTCGTCGACTGGCAGACACTCGGCGCGGGCCTCCCCACGCGCGACCTGGCCTACTTCACCGCGACGAGCCTGCTACCCGAGCAGCGCGCCGAACTCGACGAGCAGCTGGTCGCCGCCTACCACGACGAGCTGCTGAATTACGGCGTCACCGACTACGACCTCGACACCTGCTGGCGCGACTACCGCCTCGGCCTGCTGCAGGCCCCGCTGATCACCACGCTGGGCTGCGCGTTCGCCAGCAACACCGAGCGCGGTGACGAGATGATGCGCGTCATGCTCGAGCGCGGCTGCCAGGCGATCCGCGACCTCGGCAGCCTGGACCTCATCCGCGCGCTCTGACCCACTCGACGGCGTCGTCGACGGTCGTCACGGTGTCGACACCGTCGGGAAGGGCGGGCCGGTCGACCATGACGACCGCCACGCCGAGGGCCTCCGCGGCGTCCAGCTTGGCGCGGGTCATGTCGCCGCCGCTGTTCTTGGTCACCAGCGCGTCAATGTCGTGGTCGCGCAGCAGTCGCAGCTCGTCGTCGTAGCGGTAGGGCCCGCGCGACAGCACCAGCTGGTGGCGGGGCGGCAGCGTGTGCCCGTCCGGCGCGGTGACGGCCCTGATCAGGAACCACGCGTTCGACGCGCTGAACGCCGCGGTGCCGGACCGACCCGTCGTGAGGAACACACGGGAGAACGCCTGCGCGGCAACGACATCGGCCGCCTGCGCATCGGAGCCCACGACGATCGCCCTACCGTGCGGCCACGCCGGTCGCGCCAGAACCACGCTCGGCACCCCGAGCCGGCGGCAGGCGGAGGCGGCGTGTGCCGTGATGGTCGCGGCGAACGGGTGCGTCGCGTCGACGACGGCGTCGACGCGATGCTCGCTCAGATACGCCGCCAACCCGTCGACGCCGCCGAAGCCGCCGACGCGCACCTCGCCCACCGGCAGCGCCGGGTCGGGGACCCGACCGGCCAGGGAGCTGACGACGTCGACGTCGGGGTGGAGGTGAGCCGCCAGCGCCCGGCCCTCGGCCGTCCCGCCGAGCAGGAGTACTCGCACTAGTGCCTGCTTCCGCGTCGCCTGCCCGACGAGTAGAGGTAGCTGTCGGTGAAACCCTCGGCCGCCAGCACGTCACCGACCACGATCACCGCGGTCTTGGTCACTCCCTCGGCTCGCATCCGGTCGGCGAGCTCGGCCAGCGTGCACCTGATCACGATCTGCTCCGGCCAGCTGGCGAAAGCCACTACCGCACAGGCGGTTTCGGAGGTGTAACCGCCGGCCAGCAGCTCCGGCACCAGCGCATCCACCTGCGCGGCCGCCAGGTGGAGCACCAGCGTGGCACCGGGCGCCGAGAGCGATCTGAGATCCTCACCGTCCGGCATCGCGGTCGACAGCGTCGCCACCCTGGTCAGCGTCACGGTCTGCGACACCCCCGGCACGGTCAGCTCACGACCCAGAGCCGCGGCGGCCGCTGCGAAAGCCGGCACGCCGGGCACGATCTCGTAGTCGACTCCGAGTTCGTCGAGCCTGCGGCACTGCTCGGCCAGCGCGCTGTAGATCGACGGGTCGCCCGAGTGCAGGCGGGCGACGTCGAGTCCCGCCGCATGCGCTTCGGCGAGTTCGGTGATGATCTGCTCGAGCGTCAGCGGACCGGTGTCGACGATCTTCGCCCCCGGCGGGCACCACTCAAGCAGATCGGTCGGCATGATCGACCCGGCGTACAGGCAGACGGCGCAGCGCTGCAGAAGCCGCTGCCCGCGGACCGTGATGAGATCGGCGGCACCGGGTCCCGCGCCGATGAAGTACACCGTCACCGTCTGGTCACCACCCACTGCGTCACCGGCATCGCGGCCCGCCACCCGGTGAAACCCCCGACCGGCTCACCACGATAGTGCTGGAACCGTCTCAGCTCCCCGCCATGCCTCGAATACCATTGTGCGAGAACGGCTTCCGATTCAACCGTGACGGCGTTCGCCACAAGCCTGCCGCCGGCGGGCAGCCGGTCCCAGCACGCCTCGAGCAGCCCCGGCTGGCTGACCCCGCCACCGACGAAGATCACCGCGGGCGGGGGCGTCGTGGCGAAGGTCGCAGGCGCGTCGAACCCCACCTCGACCGGCACCCCGAACGCCGCGGCGTTCCGCGTGATCCGCGTCCGGCGTTCGGCGTCGCGCTCGAAGGCGACGGCGCGAGCGCCCGGTGTGCTGCGGCACCACTCGATCGCCACGCTGCCCGACCCCGCCCCGACATCCCACAGCAGCTCGCCGGGCCGCGGTGCCAACGCCGCCAGCGTGACCGCGCGCATCGCCTGCTTGGTCAGCTGCCCGTCGTGGGCGAACACGTCGTCGGGCAGGGTCGCACCCTGCCGCTCGTCGGGCAGGTAGCGCACCGCCATCACGTTGAGCGCGTCGACGTCGCCGGGTGGGCGCGACGCCCACTCCCGCGCGATCGCCGAGCGGCGCAGTTCACGCGGTCCACCGAGCTGTTCGAGCACGGTCACTTCGGAATCCCCACGGTCCGTGTCGGTCAGCAGCCTGGCCAGCGCCGCCGGGCTGGTGCCGTCGCGCGACAGCACCACGGCCTGCCCCCCGCGCCGCACCGCGGTGTGCGGCGGCGCGGTGACCAGGCTGATGATCTCCGTGTCCTGGACCGCCCAGCCGACCCGCGAGCACGCCAGCGTCACCGACGACACGTGCGGCAGGACGGTGACGGCGTCGACGCCGTGCAGGCGGATCAGCGAGTTCCCCACCCCGTGCAGCAGCGGATCACCGCTGGCGACCACGTGCACGTCGCCGTCGGCGCCGTCGAGCAGCGTGCGCAGCGCGGGCAGCATCGGCGTCGGCCACGCGCGCCGCACCCCGGTGATTTCGGAGTCGAGTAGATCGAGCTGACGCTGCGAGCCGTAAACGACGGTAGCTCTTGCCAATTCCCTGCGCGACGCCGGCGCCAGCCCGGCCATGCCGTCGGCGCCGATGCCCACCACGACGATCATCGGGAGAGCCTCCGCCAGACGAACCGCGGCGTCAGCCGGAACGCCAGCACCAGTACCGCGAGCGAGCGCGGCACCCACACCGACGTGCGGCCGGCGCGCAACGCCGTCGCGGCCGCGTCGGCCACCTGGCCGGGCGTGCTGGACAGCGGCGCGGGCGTCATGCCCTCGGTCATCCGGCCGATCACGAAGCCTGGCCGCACCAGCAGCACCTGCACCCCGGTGCCGTCGAGCGCATCGGTCAGCCCCGACACGAAGCCGTCGAGTCCCGCTTTCGCCGACCCGTAGACGTAGTTGGCGCGCCGCACCCGTGCGCCCGCGATCGACGAGAACGCGACGATGGCACCGCGGCCCCGCGCCCGCATGCCCGCGGCCAGCACCGTGAGCAGGCTGACCTGCGCCGTGAAGTCGGTGTGCACGATCGCAGCCGCGTGCGCGGAGTCCCGCTCGGCGCGGGCCTGGTCGCCGAGGATCCCGAAGGCGAGCACCGCGACGCCGATCGGCCCGAAATCCGCCTCGATCGACTCGACGAGGCCGACGTGTGCCGCGGCGTCGTCGGCGTCGAACTCCCGCACGTGCACCGCCGCCGCTCCGGCCGCGGTGACGGCGGCGGTCTCATCCGCGAGTCGATCGGCGCCGCGCGCCGCCAGTACGACGGTCGCGCCGGGCGCCAACCGAGTCACCAGTTCGACGCCGATCTCGCTGCGGCCGCCGAATATCACCACCGGCCCCGTGTCAGTCACGGCCACAGCTTATGACCTGCGCTAGTTTGGACCCCGATGGCGAAGACAACCCGGCTGACGACCGACGCGCTGGCGTTCCTGACCGAACGGCATCTCGCCATGCTGACGACCTTGCGCGCCGACAACTCCCCGCACGTCGTCGCCGTGGGTTTCACCTTCGATCCCACCACCCACCTGGCCAGGGTCATCACCACCGGCGGCTCGCAGAAGGCCGTCAACGCCAGCGAGCGCGGCGTCGCGGTGCTCAGCCAGGTCGACGGCGCACGGTGGCTTTCACTGGAGGGCAAGGCGACGGTCAGCAACGACGCCGACGCGGTCCGCGACGCGGAACTGCGCTACGCGCAGCGCTACCGCACCCCACGCATCAATCCGCGCCGCGTCGTCATCGAGGTGCGCATCGAGCGGGTACTCGGCTCCTCGGAACTGCTCGACCACTCCGACAAGGACCCCTACGACCAGTTCAAGAGCCTCGTCGCGGGCGTGGTCAAGCGCAAGCAGCGGGCGGGCGACGCGACCGAGACGTGGCGGTCCGACGACGGCGGCGTCGTCACCGGCTGGCGCATCGAGCAGTACGAGTCCTACCGCAACGGTGAGCACAACGGGCCCGGCGACTGGTACGACGACTGGCTGGACGCCGAGTACGTGCTGGGCACCGACGCCAGGATCTACGACTATCAGTCGTGGATGCGCGAGAGCGACCACGCGGCGAAGACCGCGGGCCAGACCCTCACCGAGCTCACCGCCGCGGATCTGATCGGCAGCGACAACGCTCCGTACAGCGAGTGGTCGAAGAAGGTCAGCCAGCTGCTGCCCGCCCGCTGACGGTCAGCCGACCGGCACGACGACGAGTTCGTGCGGACGGTTGTTGACCGCCTCCGCGCCGTCCGGGGTCACCACGACGATGTCCTCGATCCGCGCGCCCCAGCGGCCCTGGAAGTAGATGCCCGGTTCGACGCTGAACGCCATTCCCACCTCCAGCGGCAGGGCGTTGCCCGCCACGATGTAGGGCTCCTCGTGCACGGACAGCCCGATGCCGTGCCCCGTGCGATGCACGAAGACGTCCGCGAGGCCCTCGGCGGCCAGCACGTCACGGGCGACGGCGTCGACCTGTTCGGCGGTGATGCCGGGGCGGACCGCGTCCACGGCGGCCCGCTGCGCCCGCTGCAGCACCGAGTACTGCTGTGCGACTTCGGGTTCGGGATCACCGATGCTGTAGGTCCTGGTGGAGTCCGAGTTGTAGCCGGGCTCGTACGGGCCGCCGATGTCGACGACCACGACGTCGCCGACGGCGAGTTCGCGGTCGGAGCACTCGTGGTGGGGGTCCGCGCCGTTGGGTCCGGAACCGACGATGATGAACGCCACCTCGGAGTGCCCCTCGTCGACGATCGCGCGGGCGATGTCGGCGGCGACGTCGGCCTCGGTGCGTCCCGGCACCAGGAACTCGGGCACCCTGGCATGGACCCGGTCGATCGCCGCGCCCGCCTTGCGCAGCGCGTCGATCTCCGCGGCGTCCTTGATCATCCGCAGTCGGCGCAGCACATCGGTGGCCAGGATCGGGACGGCGCCCAGGACGTCGGCGAGTGGCAGCAGGTGCAGCGCGGGCATCGAGTCCGTGACCGCGGTGTGAATCGGAGGCCCGGCTGCAACAGTGAAAGCGTCGGCAACCAGTCGGTACGGATCGTCGCCGTCGACCCAATCCCGTACGGCCAGACCGAGTTCGGGGACCGCGGACTCCTTCAGCGACGCCAGTTCGAGCCGCGGCACGACCACCGTCGGCGCCCCCGAAGCGGGCAGGACCAGCGCGGTCAGCCGTTCGAAGGTCTGCGCGCGCGACCCCAGCAGGTAGCGCAGGTCGTAACCGGGCGTGATCACCAGACCGGCGAGACCCGCCCGACCCGCAGCCTGCTGCGCGGCGCGGAGGCGACCCGCGTACACGTCGGAATCGAATCGGCCCTTCGAGGCTGAAGTCACAGCGGAACTCACCGCCCTAGGCTAACGGCATGTCACCAGACACCGCTGCGTCCGCCGGCCCCGTCGTCCTGCTCGACGGTGCGAGCATGTGGTTCCGGTCGTTCTTCGGCCTGCCGTCCTCCATCAAGGCGCCCGACGGCAGGCAGGTCAACGCGGTCCGCGGCTTTCTGGACGCCGTCGCCACGGTGATCACCCGCGAGCGGCCGTCACGACTCGTGGTGTGCCGCGACGACGACTGGCGGCCGCAGTGGCGGGTGGACCTCATCCCGTCCTACAAGGCGCACCGCGTCGAGGAGGAGAACCCCGGCCCCGAACCGGACGTCGAGGAGGTCCCCGACGAACTCACCCCGCAGGTCGACATGATCATGGAGTTGCTCGACGCGTTCGGCATCCCGACCGCGGGCGCACCCGAATGCGAGGCCGACGACGTGTTGGGCACGCTGGCGACCCGCGAGGAGCGCGACGCCGTGGTCGTGGTCAGCGGCGACCGCGATCTGCTGCAACTGGTGCGCGACGACCCGGTGTCCGTCCGGGTGCTCTACCTGGGCAAGGGGCTGGCCAAGGCGATCAAGTGGGGTCCCGAGGAGGTCGCCGAGACCTACGGCGTCCCGGTCGACCGCGCGGGACCCGCGTACGTCGAGTTGGCGCTGCTGCGCGGGGATCCGTCGGACGGCCTGCCGGGGGTTCCCGGCATCGGGGAGAAGAGCGCCGCGACGCTGCTCGCGCAGCACGGGTCGCTCGAGGCGATCATGGCGGCGGCAGGGGACCCCGGCGCGTCGATGTCGAAGTCCTGGCGCGCGAAACTGCTTGCCGCCCATGAGTACATCGACGCTGCCGCACCGGTGGTGCGGGTCAAGACCGATGCGGAGATCGACTGGTCGACGCCGTCGGACGAGCTTCCGCTCGCAGCGAAGCACCCGCGCAGGGTCGCCGAACTGGCGGGCGAATACGGCGTGACGTCGTCGTTACAGCGCCTTGAGAAAGCTCTGCAGGCGCTCTCCTCGAATCCTTAGCGGGGGCGGCCGACCTCGTAGGTGCCGTCGTCGTTCTGGAACGTCACGGTGACCTCGCGCTTGGTGCCGTCGATGTCGACGTCGCAGGTGAACGTGCCGCCCTTCTCGACCGGCGGGTTCTTGCCGCCGTTGCAGGTGACGTTCTCGACGTTCTTGGCGCCGTAGCCGTTCTCCTCATCGCTGAGGATCTGCTGCACACCGGTGTTCGCGGCGTTGACGTCGAGTTCGGTGGACACGGCGAAACCCGGCCACACGAACGCGAGAACGGCCAGCACGATGACGATCAGGGCGAGCACGCCGCCGCCGATGCCGAGGAGCAGGCCCGTCGACTTCTTCTTCGGCGCCCCATCGGATCCGGGGGTTGCGTACGGCGAGTACTGCTGGCCCTCGGCACCCGGCTGCGGGTACTGGCCGTACTGCTGCGGCTGGCCGTACTGACCGCCCTGCGGGGCGTACTGGCCCGGCTGCTGCCCGTACTGAGTCGGCTGCCCATAGGACGCGGGACCGTAGGCGGTAGGTGACTGGCCGTACTGGTCGGCGGCCGGATAGCCCTGCGCGGGCGGGTAGCTGGCAGCCGGCTGCTGGTAGCCCTGGTACTGCTGCGGGTCGTACGCCGGCTGCTGTCCCCACCCCGGAGCGACGGCCGTGGGGTCCGCCGGCTGCTGCTGCCATGCGGCGGGATCACTCGGCGGCTGCGACCCCTGCCACTGCTGCGTCGGATCGGATCCCTGCGGTCCGCTCATCGTCTCTCCCTCGGTGATTGCGAAGCGTTGGCCACACACTACCCTGCATCAACAGCCACGACGCCTCGCCGAATGTCATCGATCGCGCGTTTCGCGGTCGCCCGCAACGCGGGTGTCGGAGCCGCGTTACGCACCTGATCCAGCAGGTCCAGCACCTGCCGGCACCATCTGACGAAATCGCCGGCCGAGAGCGGGGATCCGCTGTTCGTCACGTCCGACGCATCCAGCGCCGACGCCAGATCGCCGGTCGTCGCCCAGCGGTGTATCGCGGTCACGAAGCCGGGGTCCGGCTCGCGGCTGGCCGACACCCGGTGCTGACGTTCGTCGGCGTGGATGTCCGACCAGAGCCGCTGAGTCCGGACCAGCGCGGTGCGCAGGCGTGCCGTCGGAATCTCGACACCCGCGAGGGTGCTCGGCGTGTCTCCGCGCGCCTCGAACAGCACCGAGGACAGCACCGCCGCCAACTCCGCCGCCTCGAGACCGTCCCACGCCCCGTCCCGCAGGCACTCCGCGACCAGCAGGTCGCTTTCGCTGTAGATGCGGGCGAGCAGCCTGCCGTGTTCGGTGACCCGCGGCTCGCCGTCGCGCACGTCGATGAACCCCCGGCCGGTCAGAAGTTTGACGATCCGGTCGAACGTGCGGGCCAGCGAGTTGGTGGCGGCCGCGATCTTCTTCTGCAGCTCCTCGTTGTCGCGTTCGATGCGCAGATACCGCTCCGCGACGCGGACCAGCGCGTCCCGATCGGGCGCCCGGTGCGCGGGATGCGCGCGCATCTCATCGCGCAGCGCGGCGAGTTCCGGATCGATGTCGGGTTCACGGGGTGCGCTGCGCCCACCCCTCGCCGACGGCACGTCGAGTGCGGCGGCGGCCGAACGCAGCGCCGACGCGACGTCGCGTCGCACCCTGGGCTGACGGTGCTCGACGCGATTGGGAAGCGACATCGCGCCCAGCCGCGCCGACGGGCCGGTGTAGTCGGCGGACGAGATGCGGCCCGCCCACTTGTGTTCGGTGAGGACGAGGGGGCGCGGGTCCTCGGAGTCGTTGGCCGCTTCGAGTACCACGGCGAGGCCCACTCGCCTGCCGTGGCCGATGGTGATGATGTCGCCGCGGCGCAGCGCGGTCAGCGCGTCGTTCACCCCCTTGCGGCGCTCGAGACGCGAGGCTCGGGACTGCGCGCGTTCCCGCGCCGAGATGGCCGCGCGCAGCCTGGCGTACGCCAGAATGCCGGTGTCGTCGCCCATTTCGGCGGCGAGCTCGTCGAGCATCCGCTTGCCGCGTTCGACTCCCCGCACCAGGCCGACGACCGACCGGTCGGCCTGATACTGCGCGAACGACCGCTCCAGCAGCTGGCGGGCCTGCTCGGGACCCATCTGCTGAACCAGGTTGATCGTCATGTTGTACGACGGACTGAACGAACTGCGCAGCGGGAACGTGCGGGTCGACGCGAGTCCGGCGACGTCGCCGGGCTCCGTGGACGCGTCGCTGGGATGCCACAGCACCACCGCGTGACCCTCGACGTCGATGCCTCGGCGGCCGGCGCGACCGGTGAGCTGGGTGTACTCCCCCGGTGTCAGCGGCGCGTGTTGCTCGCCGTTGAACTTCACCAGCCGCTCCAACACAACCGTGCGGGCGGGCATGTTGATCCCCAGAGCCAGTGTCTCGGTGGCGAATACGGCCTTGACCAGTCCCGCGGTGAACAGCTCCTCGACGGTGTGCCGGAACACCGGCAGCAGGCCGGCGTGGTGCGCCGCCAGGCCGCGCAGCAGGCCCTCGCGCCATTCGTGGTAGTCGAGCACGATCAGGTCCGCCTCGGCGAGATCGGCACAGCGCCGGTCGATCACCTCGGCGATCCGCGCTCGTTCGGCCTCCGTGGTGAGCCGCAGCGACGACCGCAGACACTGCTTGACCGCCGCGTCGCACCCGGCCCTGGAGAACACGAACGTGATCGCCGGCAGCAGGCCCTGCTCCTTCAGCAGGGCGATGACATCCGGCCGGGCCGGCGGCCGGTACAGCGCGGGGCGGCCCGAGCGGCCGGACCTGCCGCGCCCCCTCGGCTCCCAGTCCGCCATCCGGTCGGCTTCCCGCCGATGGGAGATGTGCCGCAGCAGTTCGGGATCGACGCGCGCGGACCCCGCGGAGAACGTGGTGCTGCGGGCGCCTTCGAACAGGTCGAAGAGCCGCTTGCCGACCATCATGTGCTGCCACAGCGGTACCGGCCGGTGCTCGTCGACCACGACGGTGGTGTCGCCGCGCACCGTCTGGATCCAGCCGCCGAACTCCTCGGCGTTGCTGACGGTCGCCGAGAGGCTGACCAACCGCACCTCCTCGGGGAGGTGCAGGATCACCTCCTCCCACACCGCGCCGCGCATCCGGTCGGCGAGAAAGTGCACCTCGTCCATCACAACGTGCGAAAGCCCTTGCAGAGCAGGCGAATCTGCGTACAGCATGTTGCGGAGCACCTCGGTGGTCATCACGACCACCGGCGCATCGCCGTTGATCGACTGGTCACCGGTGAGCAGCCCGATGCGGTCGGCGCCGTACCGCGCCACGAGGTCGTTGTGCTTCTGGTTGCTCAGCGCCTTGATCGGGGTGGTGTAGAAGCACTTCCGGCCCGCGGCGAGTGCCAGGTGCACGGCGAACTCACCGACCACGGTCTTGCCCGCGCCCGTGGGCGCGCACACCAGCACTCCGTGTCCCTGCTCGAGCGCCCCGCATGCGCGGCGTTGGAACTCGTCGAGGGCGAAGGGCAGGTCGGCGGTGAACCCGGCCAGTGCCGATTCCGGCTGTTCCACCTCAGGTGGCTTGGTCATCGATGCCCAGGGACGACGGCGCCGGTACCGCGCTGGGCGACTCGATGGGTTCGGCGGCGCCGACGGGTTCTGCGGTTCCAATGGGCGAGGCCTCGTCGTCGTCGACCGCTGTCAGGGCCTCGCGCTTGGCCTTGCGCTTGTCGTGGATGCGCGCGATCTGAATCGCGAACTCCAGCAGCAGACTCAACGCGAGTGCGAGGGACAGCATCGAGAACGGGTCCGAACCCGGCGTCGCGAACGCCGCGAAGACGAACAGCGCGAAGATCAGCCCACGCCGCCAGGCCTTCAACTTCTCGTAGGGCAGCATGCCGACCATGTTCAGCATGATGATCAGCAGCGGGAACTCGAAGCTGATGCCGAACACCAGCAGCAGATTGATCAGGAAGCCGAAGTACTGGTCGCCGCTGAGCGCCGTCACCTGGACGTCGCTGCCGACGGTCAGCAGGAAACCGAGCGCGGTGGAGAGCACCACGTAGGCCAGGATCGAGCCCGTGATGAACAGCACCGCCCCGACGCCGACGAACACCGACGCGAACCGTCGTTCCTTCTTGTAGAGCCCCGGCGTGATGAACGCCCACAGTTGATACAGCCACACCGGGCACGCCAGCACGACGCCGGCGGTGAGCGCCACCTTGAGGCGGAGCATGAACTGGTCGAACGGTCCCGTCGCGAGCAGTCGGCACTGCCCGTCGGGGGCGATGTCGGCGCGCGCCGACGCCGGCAGGGAACAGTAGGGGGCGCGCAGCCAGTCGCCGAGGCTGGGCATGCCGAACACGCCGTGGCTGTACCAGAGGAATCCGAGGATCGTGGTGAGCACGATCGCGGCCACCGCGACGAGCAACCGGTTGCGCAGTTCGTGCAGGTGGTCGACCAGCGACATGGTGCCGTCGGGGTTGACGCGCGCACGACGGCGACGCGGGTCGAGCCTGGTGAGTATCCGTGGGGTGTGCACGCGCGTGTCCAACGACAGAGTTCAGCTACGCGACGTCACGCCGCGGCTCGGAGTCGGCGAACGTCAGGCCGAGCGGGTATCGGGGGCCGGCTCGGCGGCCGGCGTCGGCGTCACGGGCTCCGCGCGCTCCGATGCGATCGGCGTCGGGGTCGGGGTAGCGTCGTCCGCCTTGCCGTCCGACTGCATCTCCTTGATCTCCGACTTGAAGATGCGCATCGACTTCCCGAGCGAACGTGCCGCGTCGGGGAGCTTCTTGGCGCCGAAGAGCAGAATGAACGCCGCGATGACGATCAACCAGTGCCAGGGTTGTAGACCACCCAATTCAGGTCACCTCCAGAGTCTCCGACAGTCTACCCGCCGCTGGGTTCGTAGGCGGCGAGCGCCTTGGCGGCCGAATCGCGCACCCGGTCGGCCAGGGACTTCGGGTCGAGCACGGTGACGGTGGAGCCGAAGCCGAGCACGAAACGCGCCATCCACTCGTCCGAGGCGTACGTCATGGTCGCCTCGCAGGTGCCGTCGGCGAGCTCGCGCACCACCCGCAGCGGGTAGTAGTCGAACATCCAGCCCTCCGACGGCGCGATGAGAAGCGTCGCGGACGGCAGCGACGGGTCGGCGTCGAACAGCGAGGTGTCGGTCTCGGCCTGCACCGCGGGTTCGGGCGGCGCGGCGGGTTCGTCGAGCAGCCGCGCGTCGACGATGCGGTCGAGCCGGAACAGCCGGACGTCCTCGGCCGTCCTGCACCACGCCTCGAGATAGGTGCGGTCGGCCACCAGGACGATGCGGATCGGGTCGACCACACGGGTCGACAGCGTGTCCCTCGACGCCGAGTAGTAGTCGATCTCGAGGGCGCGACGGTCCCGCACCGCAGCCCGCACGGACGAGGCGTGGCCCGACACCGGCTCGGGATCGGCCGCTGCGACCGAGCCCGCGACCTCGCCAGCGGCCGACTCGATCTTGGCGATGGCGCTGCGCGCCGCCTCGGGGTCCAGCATGCCGGGCACGTCAAGCAGCGCACGCAGGGCGACGAGGACACCGGTCGCCTCGGGCGAGGTGAGCCGCAGCGGATGGTCCATCCCCGCGGTGAACGTGACCTCGACCGTGTCGCCTTCGAAGTCGAAGTCGATGAGGTCACCGGGCCCGTAGCCGGGCAACCCGCACAGCCACAACTGCTCCAGGTCGACGTGCAACTGCTTCTCGGTGACGCCCAGCGCGGCAGCGGCCTCGGCACGGGTGATTCTGGGGTTGGCCTGGAAGTACGGCACCATGTTCAGCAGCCGGACCAGCCGGGTCGACACGTTACTCATGCGCGATCCGCTCCGCTTCTCGCTGGCCGCTCATGCGGTACCGCCCCCGCGTGCGTCCGCAGTCGGTCGATCACGTCCGCGCGCAACGACTCCGGCTCCAGCACCACGGCGTCGGCGCCGAGGCTGGCGACCTCCCGAGCCAGCCGGGCCGCCATGCCGACCTCGAGTGTCAGTTCGTCGCCCGCGCGGTCGCCGAGCATCCTCGGCGCGGTCGCGATGGCCTGTCGGCGCAGCGCGGTCGCCCGGCCCTCGGCCACCCACACCAGCGCCTGCGGTCCCGGCGGCCATTCGGCGACGGCCCTGTGCACGATGTCCCGCAGGTTGACGTCGGCGGGCGGGGTGACCGCGCCGCGTGGGCCCACGGCTTTGACGTCGGTCCCGATCCGGGACAACCGGAAGGTCCGGACGTCGTCGCGGTCGCGGTCGTGGCCCACCAGATACCAGCGACCGCGGTAGGTCACGACACCCCACGGCTCGACGGTGCGTTCGGTGTAGGCCGCGGTGCGCGTGGGCCGGTGCGGGAACGTCACGGCCTGGCCGGCGTCGATCGCCGCCAGCACCACGCCGAGCACCTCTTCGGAACCGCGGATCCCCGGCAGCGACGCCGTCGTGATCGCGACGCCCGCATCCGGCGCATCGACGTCGGCGCCCGCCGCACGCAGCTTCAGCAATGCGCTGTGCGTCGCGGTCGTCATCTCGGGCGACTCCCACAGCTGGGTGGCCACGGCCACGGCGGCGGCCTCCTCGGCGGTCAGCTCGACGGGCGGCAGCGCGTAGGCGTCGCGGTTGATCCGGTAGCCCTCGACAGTGTCGAACGACGACGCCTTCCCCGTCTCCAGCGGGATCCCGAGGTCGCGCAGTTCGTTCTTGTCCCGCTCGAACATGCGGGAGAACGCGTCGTCGGTGGCGCTTTCGGAGTAACCGGCGACGTTCTTGCGAATGTGCTCGGCGGTCAGATAGCCGCGCGTGGACAGCAGCGCGATGACGAGGTTCATCAACCGTTCGACTTTGGAGATCCCCACTGCCTAAGCCTATTCGACCGGGGTCCCGACTCCGGTCACATGGAGGCGATGAGTCGCTTGACCCGCTCGTCGACCGACCGGAACGGGTCCTTGCAGAGAACGGTGCGCTGCGCCTGGTCGTTGAGCTTGAGGTGCACCCAGTCGACGGTGAAATCGCGGCCCGCTGCCTGCGCGGCGCTGATGAACTCACCGCGCAGCTTCGCGCGGGTGGTCTGCGGCGGCTCGTTGACCGCGGCCTCGATGTCCTCGTCGGTGGTGATGCGGGCGGCCAAACCCTTGCGCTGCAACAGGTCGAAGACGCCGCGGCCGCGCTTGATGTCGTGGTACGCGAGGTCCAGCTGCGCGATCTTCGGATCGGCCAGCTCCATGTTGTAGCGGTCCTGGTAGCGCTGGAACAGCCTGCGCTTGATCACCCAGTCGATCTCGGTGTCGACCTTGGCGAAGTCCTGGCTCTCCACGGCGTCGAGCTGCCTGCCCCACAGGTCGACGACCTGTTCGATCTGGGCGTTGGGCTCACGCGTCTGCAGATGCTCGACGGCGCGGCTGTAGTACTCGCGCTGGATGTCGAGCGCGCTGGCCTGCCTGCCACCCGCGAGCCGCACCGGCCGCCGGCCCGTCAGGTCGTGGCTGACCTCGCGGATCGCCCGAATCGGGTTGTCCAACGAGAAGTCCCGGAAGGGCACGCCGGCTTCGATCATCTCGAGCACCAGCGCGGCAGTGCCCACCTTGAGCATGGTGGTGGACTCGCACATGTTCGAGTCGCCGACGATGACGTGCAAGCGGCGGTACTTCTCCGCGTCCGCGTGCGGCTCGTCGCGGGTGTTGATGATCGGCCTGCTGCGCGTCGTGGCGCTCGAGACGCCCTCCCAGATGTGCTCGGCGCGTTGCGACAGGCAGAACGCGGCGGCCTTGGGGGTCTGCAGCACCTTGCCCGCACCGCAGATCAGCTGGCGCGTGACGAGGAACGGGAGCAGGACGTCGGAGATCCGGGAGAACTCGCCGGCCCGCACGATGAGGTAGTTCTCGTGGCAGCCGTACGAGTTGCCCGCCGAGTCGGTGTTGTTCTTGAACAGGTAGATGTCGCCGCCGATGCCCTCGTCCGCGAGTCGCTGCTCGGCGTCGATCAGCAGGTCCTCCAGCACTCGCTCACCGGCGCGGTCGTGCGTGACGAGCTGCACCAGGCTGTCGCACTCCGCGGTGGCGTACTCGGGGTGGCTGCCGACGTCGAGGTAGAGGCGGGCGCCGTTGCGCAGGAACACGTTGGAGCTGCGGCCCCACGAGACGACGCGCCGGAACAGGTAGCGGGCGACTTCGTCCGGGCTGAGCCTGCGATGTCCGTGAAAAGTGCACGTCACACCGAATTCGGTCTCGATGCCCATGATTCGCCGTTGCACGTAGCCGAGCTTACGGGTTTGACTCCCGGTAAGTGGCGGGGCGGGCGTGACAGTGCGATGGCGTTTCGTCAGCTCGTCGCCTCGACTCGGAATTCAACGACGCTTTTCGGGAGTTCACGCCGTCGGATTCCGGCTGACGAAACCCTCACCTCGCGCTGTGGATGAATTCGACGCGCGCCGTCGGAGAACCGCCATCATGCGGCATGACCGAAATGTCGATCGCACCCGATGCGTTGCGCGCCGACGCGGCGTGGGTTCGCGGGTTCGCCGAGCACGTCGTGGAAATTGATTGGCCCGCAGTCGAACTCGCGGGTTCCGAGGTGGCCGTCGCGATCGCCGAGGCGCGGCCGGGTCTCGCCGAGCTCGCGTCCGGACTGCGAGCGTGGGCGGACGCTGCGACGGTGTCGGCGACGGAGTTGGAGTCGGCGGACCGTCGCGGCCGCGCCGGCCTGCCACCGCGGTGAGCCGCCCGACCGTCGCACAGGCCGCGGCGTGGCGCGTCGCCGATCTACGGCTGGCGGCCGACCGATGGGAGGCCGACGCTCGAGCCGTGCACGCCCGTGCCGAGGCAGCGCGATCCGTGCCGATCGCAGCCTGGACCGGACAGGCCGCCGATGCCGCCCGCCGCCGGATGGACGCGCTCCGCGGGAACGCCGACGACATCGCGACGGCGCTGGTGCTGGCCGCCGCGGCAGCTCGCGACGCCGCGGACCAGCTCGGTGCCGCACAGGACGGGGTCACTGCGCTCGTCGAGACCGCCCGCTCGGAGGGTTACTCCGTCGACGACGGTGGCGGTGTGCACTCGGCCGCACCCCCAACCGAGCTGCTCACGCTGCTCGCCGGCGGCGATCCCGACGTCGCGCGCGATCTGCAGCGCGCCAGGGCGGCCGAGCTCACCCGGCAGCTCGCCGCCGCGCTCGAGCGCCTCGGCGTCGCCGACGCCGACGCCGCGCGCGACGTCGACGAGGCGTTCGCCGCGGGGCTCCCGGCCACCGCGCCGGCTCCGACCAGTCCGGCAGCGGCAGCCGCGCCCACCGGTGAGGACTGGGACGTCCGCGTCGCGGAGAACCGGCTTCGCGTCGCGCGCGAGGTGCTCGACGTGGCGGCCGGCACGCCGCGAGCCGACCTCTACCGGGCGCTGCTGGCCGAGATCGACGATCCATCGGGCAGCGGCGCCCGCATCGACCGCCAGATCCTGGACTTCGACCCGGCGCGGAATGTGCTCGTCGAGCTCAACGGGGACCTTCGCCGCGCCGACCACGTGGCCGTGCTGGTGCCGGGCATGAACACCACGCTGGACGGTTCCGCGGCGACCACCGGCACCGCACGCTCCTTCGTCACCGCGTCGGGCGGCGACGTCGCCGCGATCACCTACCTGGGCGGGCCGTTCCCTCAGTCGGACGTCCTTCCGCTCGCGGTGCTCGAGGCGTCGGATCCGCGGTATGCACTCGCGATGGCTCCGCGGCTGGCCGCGTTCAGTCACGACCTCGACCGAGTGGTCGACGGCACCGGGCGCCCGGTCGACGTCACGTACATCGGCCACTCCTACGGCGGCGCGATCCTGGGCACCGCGGAGGTCGTGGGACTCACCGCGGATCGGACGCTGTACGTCGCCGCGGCGGGAGCGGGTGTCGGCGTCGACGAGCCGTCCGACTGGCACAACGGCAACCCGTCGGTGTCGCGATACTCGCTGACCGCGCCCGGCGATCCGATCGCACTCGTGCAGCAGCTCGCGGTGCACGGCGTCGATCCCGACGAGATGCCGGGTGTGCAGCGGCTCGAGGCGGGCCGCTACGACGACGGCCGACCCGTCGAAGGCCTCGCCGCCCACTCCGACGTGCTCGCCGTTCCGACGTCGGATGCGTGGCGCACGGTGCTCGCGGTGATCAGCGGTGCCCGTTAGCGTTACGGCGGAAGCAGGGTGAGGTTGCGGATCCGGCGCTGCACGGCGGCGATCTCGCGCAGCCCGTCGTTGAGCAGACTGCGATTCAGTGGCGACAACTCCGACATGGTGATGACGTCACCCGGTGTGTGTCCAGCGGCCAGTTGTTCGACCTGATGGGCCATGCGCAAGCGCTGCACCATCGCGAACACGTCGCACAGCGTTGTCGCGTCCGACTCGGTGATCGCGCCGGCACCCGCGGCGGCGCCGAGACGCACGGGGGTGGTGGCCGACGCGACACCTGCGACCAGCCCGCCCCAGCGCGCGAGGTTGACCAACGGCGTCACCGCGTGGTTCTTCAGGTCGAACGTCCCACCGCGGCGCGACAGCACGTCGCGCAACGACCTCGCGCGGACGCGGTCGGACAACGCGTTGAGCAACTGCAGGCGGAGCGCGTTGGGGTGGTCCAGCCGCATGCGGCGATAAGCCGCGGGCACGCTGTTGAGGTCCTCTGCGCCCCAGACCACCCTGCCGTCGATCATCAGCGACGACAGGATCAGCCCGCGGTCGCGCAGGGGGTCGTCGAGCCATCCGTCGGCGGCCGCCGCCCACTGCGACCGCGAACGCGCGAACCTGGGCGACGACGCCACCGCCCCGTTGCTGTCCGACGGCAGGCCGCAGGCGTCCAGGATCGCGTGGGTGCGGGCCGCCACCGCCCGCAACTCGGCACCCTGCGAGTCGATGTCGTCGCGCCACGACAGCGCACTGTCCACATCCGATGACGGCATCGCCTCCCGCCGCGCGACGCTGCCCAGTGACAGCCACGCGAACGCATCACCCGACGAGCGCTCCCGCGAGGAGGCATCGAAATCAGCACGGTGTCCGGCCTCAACCAGGGCTACCGACAACGCCTTTCGCACCAGACTGTCGATAACCACGGACACGATCGCACTCGTCGCCGAAGCCTTCGTCCCGTTGCGGAACAGCTCGGCCGCTAGCGTCCGCACCCCGGACCCGACGCGCTGCACTTCCGCGGCGTCGGCGGCCACGCCGATCGCCCTGCGCAGCAGGAAACTCCGTCGCGCCGAGGCCGCCAGCAGGTCGGCGTCCTCGAGCACGCCGACCACGTCGCCGCGCGCCGTGAGGACCGGCATGTGCCGCAACCCGCATTCGAGCATGTCCATCAGCACGGCTTCGGCGGTCATGTCGACCGTCACGCTGCGCGCGGGCGCGCTCATCACCGCCGAGATCGGCACGTCGACGGACAGTCCCGCGGCGACCACCCGCGTCCGCAGGTCCCGATCGGTGAAGATGCCGATTCCGCCGTCCGGCAACCGGATCAGCGCGTAGGACACGTGCCTGTCGGTCATGGCGACCACCGCGTCGCGGACGGATGTGTCGGGATCCACCACCAGGACGTCACCGCGAACGAGGTCGGCGACCGGCGCCGCATCGGCGACCGGCGCGGTCGCCGCGCGATCCGACCCCGCCGCCGGGAACGCCGTCGACGCCAGGTACGCCAGCCCGGCGGGCTTCGCGAACTGGGCGCGCACTGCCGCGTCGGGCAACCGAATGAGGCTGCTGGGCACTGTCGTTCGAGCGACGAAGTCCATTCCGCCGCCGGTGAGCAGCGGTGTGTAACCGAACAGGCCGCCGGGCTCCACCGTGTCGAGCGGCGTCCCGTCCCCCGCCTGCAGGTCGACGCGGCCGTCTCGGACCATCCACACGTCGTCGGGCATCGGCTTGGTGTAGTCGGCGACGGTGGCCCCCGCGGCGAAGTCCACTACGGCGGCAGCCGCCGCCAACTCGCCGAGTTCGTCGTCCGACATGCCCTGAAAGGGCGTGTACCCGCTCAGGAACGTCGCGAGATCCGCGGGTGCGTCAGGTGTTCCGGATGAGGTCAGCGCACTTCTCCGCCATCGTCATCACGGTGATGTTGGGGTTGACCGCGGGCAGCTTCGGCATCGCCGAGGCGTCGACCACCCGCAACCGCGACACCCCCTTGACCCGCAGTTCGGGGTCGAGCACCGCCATCGGATCAGCGGCCGCACCCATCCGCGCGGTCGCCGCGGGGTGGTACACGGTGTTGTGGCACTGATGGATGTAGTCCAGCAGCTCGTCGTCGGTGACGGCGTCGGGGCCCGGCGCGAGTTCGCGGGCGATCCACGGCGTCAGCGGCGCCTGCTCGGCGATCGTGCGGGCAAGCCGGACGCCGGTCAGCATGATGCGCTCGTCGTAACCCTCGGGGTCGGTGAAGTAGCGCGGGTCGACCTTGGGCCGATCGCGGAAATCGCGGCTGCGCAGCGTGACGGTGCCCCGTGAGCGACCCTGAGTCACGTTGGGCGTCAAGCAGAATCCGTTGTCCGTCGTGGGATAGCCGCGGCGCAGCGTGTTCATGTCGAACGGCACGCTGCCGTAGTGCATCATCAGATCCGGTTGGGCGCTGCCCTCGTCCACCGTGGTGAACAGCCCGATCTCCCACCACTGCGTGGACGTCGTGACCATCGGCTGCGCGGCGTCCCAGAACACCAGGCCCTCGACGTGGTCGTCGAGGTTGGACCCCACCCCCGGCGAGTCGACGCGGACGGGGATGCCGAACTCGCGTAGCTGCTCGGCGGGGCCGATTCCCGAGAGCAGCAACAACTTCGGCGTGTCGATCGCACCCGCGGTGATGATCACCTCGCGCCGCGCCGACACCGTGTCGTAGCCGGTGAGGTCGGGTCGCTGGTAGCGCACGCCGGTGGCACTAGGGCGAGCGAAGCGACGGGGGGAATCATCGTTCGTCTCGTCGAACAGGATCTCCGACACCCAGCAGTTCGTCCGCACCTCGAGGTTCGATCGCGACCCCAGAATCGGGTGCAGGAACGCGTGCGAGCTGGAGTTCCTGGTGCCGTCCTCCTCGGCGTTGATCTGGAACCAGCCGGCCCCTTTGTGCACGGTCTCACCGCGGTTGAAGGCCACCGTCGGCAGGCCCACCTTCGCGGCGGCTTCCAGCACCGCCGCCCCGCACGGATCGTCGGGTGGCACGTCACGCAGGCCCACGGTCTCGGTGAGACGTCGCACCAGCGGCAGGATCTCGTCCGAACCCCACCCCGTGGCGCCCATCTCGACCCACTCGTCGAGACACTCGGCGGGCGGATGGAACGCGATGCAGGAGTTGTGCGACGAACACCCGCCGAGCACCTTGGCGCGCGCGTGGCGCATGAAGGAGTTACCGCGCTCCTGGGGTTCCACCGGGTAGTCCCAGTCGTAACCGGAGTCCAGCAGGTGCATCCACTCCGCCAGCACCAGGATGGCGTCGTCACCCACGTCCGACGGGCCGGCCTCCACCAGACAGACCGTGACGTCCGGGTTCTCGGAGAGTCGTGCCGCCAGAACGCATCCGGCGGTGCCACCGCCCGCGATGACGTAGTCGAAGGTATCCGCCTCAGGCATCCGGGCGCGCCTCCACGGGAGCTTCGGCGGCGTGCGACTTCAGCGTGCCGATGTGGTTGCGCCCCTTGGCGAAGTACCAGAGCAGGCCCGTGCCGAGGATGATGCCGATGTAGAGGAAGGCGCCCCACTGGTAGTACCAGCCCTCGCCGTACACGGCCGTCCGCGGCCACGCGAGGTTGATCGCCATCCCGACACCCCAGACCACCGCGACGATGTTGACCGCCATCCCCCACTTGCCCATCGTGAAGTAGCCGCCCTCCTTGAGGTCCTTCGGCGGCCACTCGCCGCGCAGTCGCTTCTTCAGCAGCGGCCCCGTCACCATCAGGTAGGCCAGGTAGATCATGATGATCGCGATCGACGTCAGCACCGTGAAGATCTGAATGTTGGCGATGTTGATGACCAGGATGATCACCGCGATGATCCCGATGGTGATCGCCGGGACGATCGGCGTCTGCGTCTTCGGATGCACAGTCGCCAACCGCTCGCCGAACGGCAGCGCGTTGTCCCGCGCCATCGCGAACGTGAGCCGGATCGCCGCGGTGTGCACCGCGAGTGTGCACACCGTCACGGCGATCACGATGCAGACCAGGAAGACCGTGCCGAGCGGGCCCCACATCACCTGTTCGACGATGTACTGCAGGCCACCGGTGCTCTCACCGAGGGCGGGATCCTCGAGGTTCGGGGCCGCCATCACGGCGAAAACCAGGATGCCGCCGCCGATGACGAACGACGCCAGAATCGCGCGGAAGATGGCCTTGGGAGCGGTGCGCCGCGGCTCGACGGTCTCCTCCCCCAGTGAACTGGCGGTATCGAAGCCGTACATCACGTACCCGGACGCGAGTGACGCGATCAGGAACGCGGCGAGCCACCCTCCGCTCTCTCCGGCGCCGTACCCGTTGGTCGAGAAGAAGACGTCCGGCCCGCGTTCGACGTTCACCGCGAGCAGGATGACGATCAGCACGGCGGCGATGAGTTCGATGAAGACTCCCGCGCTGTTGATCATGGACATCAACTTGACGCCCAGGGCGTTGATCAACGTGGTGAACGCGATCAGGATGGTGCCGAGTAGCACGGCGTTGGCGGCGTAGTCGTACTCGCCTGTTCCGTCGCCGATGATCTGGAAGCCGCTCCACAGCCGGGGCAGGTTGAGCTGATAGGCAAGCGCCACCGCGGATATCGTCACGATCGACGCGGTGAGCATCAGCCAGCCGGACATCCAGCCGACGATCCTGCTGCCGAGTTTCTTGCTCCAGTTGTAGACCGATCCCGCGACGGGGTATTTCGCGGCCAGTTCCATGAAGCACAGCGCTACGGCCATCTGCCCGACGAACACGATCGGCCACGACCACAGGTAGGCCGGTCCCGCGGTGCCGAAGCCGAAGTAGAACAGCTGGAACGTGCCGGTGAGGATCGAGATGTAGCTGACCCCGGCCGCGAAGCTGGCGAACTTGCCGATACTTCGGTCCAGCGACTCCTTGTAGCCGAAGTCCTCCATGCCGCTATCGGCATGCTTACTCCCTGTCGCTCCGCTCGCCCCGCTCGGATCCTTGACCACCATGGGAACTCCTTCTACGGCCGCTAGCCCGTGAACCAGCCAGCCGGCTTCGGTGCTGTGTTGTGCCAGATGTGCTTGATCTCCTGATACTCCGCGAGCCCGGTGGGACCGAGTTCGCGACCGTTGCCCGACTTGCCGAAGCCGCCCCACTCCGCCGCGGCGGTGTAGTAGCCGAAATCGTTGAGCCAGACCGTCCCGTGCCGCAGTGCACGTACGACGCGTTCACCGCGGGCCGGATCGGATGTCCGAACTCCCGCGGCGAGACCGTATTCCGTGTCGTTACCGAGAGCGATCGCCTCAGCCTCGTCGGTGAACCTCTCCACTGTCAGTATCGGGCCGAACGTCTCCTCCTGCACGATGCGCATGGTTCGGTCGCACCGGTCGAAGATCGTGGGAAGGTAGAAGCTCCCCTTGGCCAGCGCCGGATCGTCGGGTCGAGCCCCTCCCGTGACGAGCACCGCGCCCTCTGAAAGGCCCAGCTGCACATAGGCTTCCACTTTGGCGCGGTGCTGCTCGGACACCAGCGGGCCGGTTTCGCTCGCCGGATCCATGCCATCACCCATCCGGATCTTCTCGGCTCGCGCCGCGACCGCGGCGACGAAGTCGTCGGCGATCGACTCCTCGACGATCAGCCGCGTGCCCGCCGAGCACACCTGCCCGGAGTGCAGGAACACCCCGGTCAGGACCTGATCCACGGAGGATTCCCACTCGGCGTCGGCGAAGACGATGTGCGGGTTCTTGCCGCCCAGCTCGACGGCCGCCTTGGTGACGTGCTCGGCCGCGACCGCCGAGATGCGCTTGCCGGTGGCGAGACCTCCGGTGAACGAGATGAAGTCGACGTCGTCGGTGTCGGTCAGCGCGTCACCGAGCGTCGCTCCGCTGCCCTGGACCAGGTTCACCACGCCGGGCGGCACCCCCGCTTCCTCGAGCAGGTGCGTGAACGCGATCGTGGACAGCGGCGTCACCTCACTGGGCTTGGCGACCATCGTGCACCCGGCGCCGAGTGCGGGGGCGACCTTCCACGACATCTGCAGCAGCGGGTAGTTCCACGGCGCGATCAGCACGCAGACGCCGATCGGTTCCCGCACGATGCGACTGATCACCGCGGGGTCACCGACGTCGACGAGCCGATCCGAGGAGACGCCGACCAACTCGGCGTAGTACCGGAACACCGAGGTGACGTCGTCGATGTCGATCCGACTCTCCGCCAACGTCTTTCCGGTGTCCCGCGTCTCCAGGCCGGCCAGCGCCTCCTTGTCGCGCTGTAGCAGGTCGGCGATGCGGTCGAGGAGCGCGGCCCGCTCGGCTACCGGCGTCGCTCGCCACGCGCCGTCGTCGAACGCCGTCCTGGCCGCCGCCACCGCGTCGCGGGCGTCGTCGGGAGTGGCCTCGTCGACGACGGCGGCGATGCTGCCGTCGGCGGGGTTCGCGATGTCCCTGGTGCCACCGTCGGACGCGCGGCGCCACACCCCTCCGATGTAGAGGTCGGGCTCGCCATCCATGGACACACCTTCCGTCTGGACCAGACGGCACACTACCCGCGTGTGATCGAGATCGGATGGTGAACCGAGGCGATTGTCACCCGATAGAGTCGGGTGCAACTACACCGGAACGGGGATTGTCATGGGCTTCAATCCGAAGGACGCGATCGAGTCCGTCAAGGACATCGCGACCAACGCCGTGGAGCGCTCCGCCGACATCGTCGAGAGCGCCGGCCACATCATCAAGGGCGACGTCTCGGGTGGCGTCGAGGGGATCGTGGCGAGTTCGATGGACATCGCCACCCACTCGGTGGAGAAGGTCAAGGAGATCGCCACCGGACGCGGTGGCGACGACGACCTCGAGGCCTGAGCCGACTACTCCGAGGGCTCCGCGTCCGGGGACTCCGCGTCGCTCGGCGCGTCGTTCGACGGCAGCAGCGCGTCCAGGGCGGAACCGGTGATCCGCCGGAACGCGCGGCGCGGCCGGTTCGCGTCCAGCACCGCGACCTCGAGGGTCTCCGGTCCCAGGGTCCGCGCCTCGGTGCCGTTGCCACCCGCCTGCAGCGCGTTCACGGCGATCCGGGCGGCCTCGCTGAGGCTGGCGTTCTCGGTGAACGACTCGTTGAGCGCCGTCGAAATGGGTTCCGTGGTGCCGCCCATGACGACGAAGTGCGGTTCGTCGGCGATCGACCCGTCGTAGGTGATCCGGTACAGCTCCGGCGATTTGGTCTCGCCGTAGTGCGCCACCTCCGCAACGCACAGCTCGACTTCGTACGGCTTGGCCTGCTCGGTGAAGATGGTGCCGAGCGTCTGAGCGTAGACGTTGGCCAGCTGCCGGCCGGTGACGTCTCGGCGGTCGTAGGCGTAGCCGCGGGTGTCCGCGAACTGGATGCCCCCGCGGCGCAGGTTGTCGAACTCGTTGAAGCGCCCAACGGCCGCGAAGCCGACCCGGTCGTAGAGCTCGCTGACCTTCTGCAGTGAGCGCGAGGGGTTCTCCGCGACGAAGAGGACGCCGCCGGAGTACGCGAGCGCGATCACGCTGCGCCCCCTGGCGATACCCTTGCGCGCGAGCTCCGAGCGCTCCCGCATCGCCTGCTCGGGCGAGATGAAATACGGGAAGCTCACAGCTCACCCTTCCCGTCATCGGGGCCGAAAGTATCGGCACGCGAACGGTTTTCGATGACCTCGCGGGCGATGCCGGCCACGCGGTCCGCGCTGACCTCGAGCGCCCCCTCGGCTTCGATGAGCACCGCGGTCGGATAGATGCCGCGCACCAGATCCGGGCCGCCCGTCGCGGAGTCGTCGTCGGCCGCGTCGTACAGCGCCTCGACGGCCACCCGCAGCGCGGAGTCGGCGTCCGTCACGCGTGAATACAGCTTCTTCATCGACGATTTGGCGAACACCGAGCCGGAACCCACCGACTGGTAGCCCTCCTCCTCGACGTTCCAGCCGCCGGCGGCGTCGAACGAGACGATGCGTCCGGCGCCGAGGAGATCCGGGTCGTCGAGGTCGTAGCCGACGAGAAGTGGCAGCGCGACGAAGCCCTGAAGAGCGGCTCCGAGGTTCCCGCGCACCATGATCGACAGGCGATTCACCTTGCCCGCGAACGTCAGTGCGACGCCCTCGAGCTTCTCGTAGTGCTCGAGTTCCACCGCGTAGAGGCGGGCGAACTCGACCGCGATCGCGGCCGTTCCCGCGATGCCCGTCGCGGTGTAGTCGTCGGCGATGTGGATCTTCTGCACGTCGCGGCCGGCGATCACGTTGCCCTGGGTGGAGCGCCGATCGCCCGCGATCAGCACGCCGCCGGGAAACTTCAGCGCGACGATCGTCGTGCCGTGCGGAAGCGCATTGGACACCGGCAACTCGCCCGACGTCGTCGGCAGCAGGTGGGGTGCCTGCCTGCGCAGGTAATCAGTGAAGGACGACGATTCCGGAAGAGAGTGGGACGTGAAAGGCGGAGCCAGGTGATCGCGCCAGGTCACTGGCCGCCCTTTTGGACGTACGCCCGCACGAAGTCCTCGGCGTTCTCCTCGAGGACGTCGTCGATCTCGTCGAGCAGATCGTCCGTTTCCTCGGTCAGCTTCTCGCGACGCTCCTGGCCCGCGGCCGTGCTGCCGGTGAGGTCGTCGTCATCGCCTCCGCCACCGCCACGCTTGGTCTGCTCCTGGGCCATCGCTTGCCTCCTACTTCAATCAGCGGACTCACAGTTTCCACCGTTACTCCACACTACCGTTCAGTGCCCGGATTTCTCTCCGATGGCGGATCAGGTGGTGAGTTGCGCTACCAGTTCAGCCGCACTGTCCACCGAGTCGAGCAGCGCTCCCACGTGGGCCTTGCTGCCACGCAGCGGTTCCAGAGTGGGAATGCGCACCAGCGAGTCGCCGCCGAGGTCGAAGATGACCGAGTCCCAACTGGCCGCCGCGATGTCGGCGCCGAACCGGCGCAGGCACTCACCGCGGAAGTACGCCCTGGTGTCGGTCGGCGGGTTGTCGACCGCGTCGATCACCTGCTGCTCGGTCACCAGTCGCTTCATCGACCCGCGGGCCACCAGCCGGTTGTACAGGCCCTTGTCCAGCCGGACGTCCGAGTACTGCAGGTCGACGAGATGCAACCGCGGCGCCGACCAGGCGAGGTTCTCGCGCTGCCGGAAGCCCTCCAGCAGGCGTAGCTTGGCGGGCCAGTCGAGGATCTCGGCGCACTCCATGGGGTCGCGCTCCAGCAGGTCGAGCACCTCGGCCCACGTCTCGACGACGTGCGACGCCCGCGGATCGGGATCGCGGCTGTCGACGAGCTTGGCCACTCGGTCGAGGTAAATGCGTTGCAGCGCAAGCGCGGTCAGCTCGCGGCCGTCGGCGAGCGCGACCGTCGCCCGTAGCGACGGGTCCCGGCTGACGACGTGCACGGCGTGCACAGGGCGGGCCAGCGCCAGGTCGGAGAGATCGAACCCCTCTTCGATGAGATCCAGCACCAGCGCCGTGGTGCCGACCTTGAGATAGGTCGACGTCTCGGCCAGGTTGGCGTCGCCGATGATGACGTGCAGACGGCGGTACTTGTCCGCGTCCGCGTGCGGCTCGTCGCGGGTGTTGATGATGCCGCGCTTGAGCGTCGTCTCGAGGCCCACCTCGACCTCGATGTAGTCGGCCCGCTGGGTGAGCTGGAATCCGGGTTCGTCGCCCGACGGCCCGATGCCCACCCGGCCCGAGCCGGTGACGATCTGCCGGGACACCATGAACGGCGTCAGCCCGGCGATGATCGCCGAGAACGGGGTCTGCCGCGAACAGAGGTAGTTCTCGTGCGTGCCGTACGAGGCGCCCTTACCGTCGACGTTGTTCTTGTAGAGCTGCAGCTTGGCGGCCCCCGGAACGCTCGCGACGTGGCGTGCCGCGGCCTCCATGACGCGCTCGCCGGCCTTGTCCCAGATCACGGCGTCCATCGGATCGGTGACCTCGGGCGCCGAGTACTCCGGATGCGCGTGATCGACGTAGAGCCGCGCACCGTTCGTCAGGATCATGTTCGCCGCGCCGACCTCGTCGGCGTCGACGATCGGTGGGGGGCCCGAGGCCCTGCTGAGGTCGAAACCGCGCGCATCGCGCAGCGGCGATTCCACCTCGTAATCCCACCGCGTGCGCTTAGCGCGCTGGATCCCCGCCGCCGCCGCGTAGGCCAGCACGGCCTGCGTCGACGTCAGGATCGGATTCGCGGTCGGATCGGACGGCGAGGAGATGCCGTACTCGACCTCGGTTCCGATGATCCTCTGCATGGGCCAAGCCTAGCCAAGCTGGGGATTGCCGCTGCGGGCCGGTCGCCGAGTGGCGTTGCTCACAGCGCGGGGGACAACTCAGCGAACTCACAGCGTCGGTCTGACACCTTCGGATCCTGCTGGGTCAACGACGAGACAGCAGTGCGGCGTTTGTGTTTCGGCCGACACCGACCGGAGACCCGGCCGTTGTCCAGCACGTGCCTCGCGTCTCAGCCAATAACGCACACACACGAAGAGGGTCGATGAAGGTACTTGTCCGGACGCTGACCGCACTCCTGGTCGCCGTGACCGCACTCACCGTGACGACTGCACCGGCGCGCGCCGGCCTCGACAACGAGCTCAGCCTCGTCGACGAGCAGGGCCGCACGCTCACCGTTCAGCAGTGGGACACGTTCCTCAACGGAGTCTTCCCGCTGGACCGCAACCGGCTGACGCGGGAGTGGTTCCACTCGGGACGCGCTGCCTACATCGTCACCGGCGAGAAGGCCGACGACTTCGAGGGCTCGCTGGAACTCGGCTACCAGATCGGCTTCCCGTGGTCGCTCGGCGTGGGCATCAACTTCAGCTACACCACCCCGAACATCCTGCTCGACGCCGCGGACATCACCACACCGCCGTTCGGTCTCAACTCGGTCATCACCCCGAACCTGTTCCCCGGCGTGTCGATCAGCGCGGATCTGGGCAACGGTCCGGGCATCCAGGAGGTCGCGACGTTCTCCGTGGACGTGGCGGGCCCCACCGGTGAGGTGGCGGTGTCGAACGCGCACGGCACCGTGACCGGCGCGGCGGGCGGGGTGCTGCTGCGCCCCTTCGCGCGGCTCATCGCCGCGACCGGGGACAGCGTGACCACCTACGGCGAGCCCTGGAACATGAACTGACGCGTCAACTCCCAGCGCCCTCGCGAAGTGATGAGACAATGCTGGCGAGATGAAGGTCCTGGTGGTTGAAGACGAGCAGCTGTTGTCGTCGACTCTGGCAGTCGGGCTGCGCGCCGAGGGATGCGTCGTGGTCGAAGCCGACAACGGCGTCGACGGTCTGTGGCAGGCGTGCGAGAACGAGTTCGACGTCGTCGTCCTCGACATCATGCTGCCGGGGCTGAGCGGTTACGAGGTACTGCGCCGCATGCGCTCGCGTGACGTGTGGACTCCCGTGCTCATGCTGACGGCCAAGGACGGCGAGTACGACCAGGCCGACGCATTCGACCTCGGCGCCGACGACTACCTCACCAAGCCGTTCTCGTTCATCGTGCTGGTGGCCCGCCTGCGCGCGCTCATGCGGCGTGCCGCGCCGCACCGGGCGCCGGTGCTCAAAGCCGGGTCGCTGTCGCTGGACCCGTCGCGGCGCGTCGTACAGCGGGGCAAGACGACGATCGCGCTGACGCCCCGCGAGTACGGTCTGCTCGAGTTCCTGATGCGCAACAAGGACAAGGTCGTCACCAAGACCGAGATCCTGCAGAACGTGTGGGACGCCCACTACGAGGGTGCCGACAACGTCGTCGAGGTCTACATCGGATACGTGCGACGCAAGATCGACATCCCGTTCGGCACCAGCACCATCGAGACCGTTCGCGGCGTCGGCTACCGACTCGACTCCGGGAGCTTCGCCGATGACGCCCCGTCGGCTCGCTCGCCCCGGAAGGGCAACTGAACCCGCACCACGGTTCCGCTGCCGCCGGACGGGTCCTCGACCGTCACCGAACCGCCGTGCGCCGCGGCGATCTCGCGCACGATCGCGAGACCGAGACCGGTTCCGCCCGCGCTGCGCGAGCGGTCGGCGTCGAGCCGGACGAAACGGTCGAACACCCGCTCGCGATCCGCTGGCGCGATGCCGGGACCGTCGTCGGCGACGGTCACCACCACGACGTCACCGGCCCGGCGCACCGCCACGTCGACGCGTGAAACCGCATGGCGCGCAGCGTTGTCGAGGAGGTTGCGCAGCACCCGCGTCAACGCCGGAGCGTCCCCCGACAGGCGCGCGGGCCGAATGTCGGCGCGCACCTCGATTCCCGTCTCCCGGCGCAGTCGGTCGACCTCCGCGGCGGCCAGATCGTCCACGTCGACGTCGTCGAGTCGGACGCCGAGTTTGCGCTCGTCGGCCCTGGCCAGGAGCAGCAGGTCGTCGATGAGCGCCTTCATGCGCTGCGCCTCCGGAATCAGCGTGCCCGCAGCCAGTTCCGCGTTCAACAACTCGGGGTGCGCGGAGGCGACCTCCAACGCCGAGATGATCGTGGTGAGTGGACTGCGCAACTCGTGTGAGGCGTCGCCGACGAAGCGCTGCTGCGCGGCGTGGCCTGCCTCGATCCGCGCCAGCATCTCGTTCATCGTGATCGCGAGCGCGCTGATCTCGTCGTTGCGGTCGGGTACCGGGACGCGCTCCGTCAGGTCGGACGTGGTGATGTCGGCGACCCTGGTGCGGATCTCGTCGACGGATTTCAACGACCGCCGCACCAACAGGTATGTGGCGGTGGCCGATACGGCGACCACCACCGGTGCCGCCAACGCCAGGGCCAGGATGACCGCGCGGATGGTTGAGGCGATGGCCGCGCTGCCCTCCCCCACCAGCACCGTGTAGTGATCTCCACCCGGCCCGTCGACCGACTGGGCGCTGATCCGGATCCGGCCGAACGGGGTGGTCTGCTCGGGCATCCCGATCTGCGACCCCTCGCCGAGGGCGCTCACCGGGATCAGCGGCGCATCGGGCGCGGATGCGGAATCCCGCACCACGACACCGCTCTCGGTGACCACCTGAACGGCGACGATTCGCTCGTCGGTGTCGAACAACCGATCCTCGACACCCGCCGGTCCCGAAGACCTGAGCTGAGCGGCGATCTCGGACACCCTGCCGGCCGCGGCGGAGTCGATTCCCGAGAGCATCGTGCGGTACAGCGACGCGGCCAGGCCGGCGCCCGCCACGCCGAGCGCGAGGAACACGACGGTCGCGACGACGAACGCCGAGCGCGCCGATATCCCCCAACTCCTCGACACGAATTTTCTCGCCATGGCGGCTTCCAGTCCACCACACTGACTCCCTGTGCCGTCAGTTACCGACATTCAGCAGGTGCACGAGTGGTTCCTGCAGCGCGGCCTGCCCCTGGTTCTCACCCGGCGGGTTCGATCGCGTCACCTCGTCGAGCGCTCCGCTCCGACGGTCAGCGGTGTCGGCGCGCTGACGGCGGTGACGATGCTGCTGGCCGAAGTGACCGGCGACGCACCGGACTACGGGTACGCGCTTCGCCTCGGCGTCATCACGGCCGTGCTCATCGCGGCACCGTTCGCGCTGTACCTGTTCCACCGCATGGACAGCACCCGCGGCGTGCTGGGCCGACGGACCTCGGCCCTGCTGGTGATGGCGATCTTCGTCGTGGCGATGCCGGTGACCGTGAACGGCTGGAGTATCGCGGCGGCCACGGAGGCGCCGGTCTTCATGCTCATCACGCTGGTGGCGATCTGGTTGACCTATCTGGGGTTCGGCTCGATCGCCTCCTGGGCGTTCCGGTTCGCGTGGGTGCAGTTCGGCGCGCTCGGAACGTTGATGAGCCGGGCGCTGCCGCTGCCGATGGTCACCGTGGTGGTCTACTTCACCGGCGAGCTGTGGCAGCTCGCGGCCCGGATGAGCCGTCGAAGGCTCTGGGAGATCATCGGTTTCCTCGCCCTGGTGGCGCTGATCTTCGTGGTCACCACGATCCGCGACGAGGTGCGGATGCTGCGCGAGGACCGCGCCGAGCAGACGGACACGGCCACGCTGCTGGCGGGCACACCGCTGGCCGTGCCCACCGATCGACCCGTTCCCAAGACCGCGCTGTCACGTGCGGAGCGCATCAACGTCGTTGCGGTGATGGTGGTTTCGCAGGCGATCCAGGTGGTCTTCTTCACCGCAGGCGTGTTCGCGTTCTTCCTGGCTCTGGGGGTCATCGCGGTACCCGATGACGTCGCGGTGCTGTGGTCCGCGGAGCAGGCGTGTGCGGTCGGTCAACCGCCCTGCGACGGAACGTGGTTCGGCATCAACCTGCCGATCCCGCAGACGGTCGTGCACATGTCGCTGTTCGTCGCGGTGCTGTGCGGGCTGTACTTCACGGCGAGCACCAGCACCGACCCGCTCTATCGGCAGCGGTTCTTCGAGCCGCTGATCGCCGATGTCGCCGTCAGCCTGGCGGGTCGCGACGCCTACCTCGCGATGGAGACCTCTCGCTGAGAGCAAAGTTCCATCACGATTGCGCTGCGAAGACTTCGTCCGGGACCTAAGATTCCGATGCTGCGCATCACCGGCGAACGTCCTGTGAGTGGAACCACCTGCGCAACGGGTCGACAAGGGAGGATCCCCATGGGTAGGACCACGAAACTGCTGCTGCCGCTCGCCGCCGCCGCGTGCGCTGTCGGCCTGGCCACCGCGGCCCCGGCGAGCGCCGACGAGCAAAGCTACTTCGAGGCGCTGACCGACTACGGGTACGGCGACACGTCCCAGGACACCGCGCTGGAGCTCGGATACTCGGTCTGCGAGGACGTCCAGAACGGTGTGCCGCAGGCCACCACCCTGCAGGCGATCTACGACACGACCAACGAGAACGTCAACGAGGACGACGCCGTGTTCATCTACAAGGCCTCGATCATCCACCTCTGCTGACTCAGACGCCGAACGGCCCCACACCCGAAGGTGCGGGGCCGTTCGGGGTGTCCGCTAGAGGTACTGGCCGAGGTTCGACTCGGTGTCGATGGCCCTGCTGGCACTCGACGACTTACCGGTGACGAGCGTGCGGATGTAGACGATCCGCTCGCCCTTCTTGCCCGAGATCCTGGCCCAGTCATCGGGATTGGTCGTGTTGGGCAGGTCCTCGTTCTCGGCGAACTCGTCGACGATCGAGTCCAGTAGGTGCTGAATGCGCAGACCGTGGGAGTTGGTCTCCAGCACCGACTTGATCGCGTACTTCTTGGCCCGGTCGACGACGTTCTGAATCATCGCACCCGAGTTGAAGTCCTTGAAGTACATGACCTCCTTGTCCCCGTTGGCGTAGGTCACCTCGAGGAACCGGTTGTCGTCGATTTCGGCGTACATGCGGTCGACGATCTTCTCGATCATCGTCTTGATGGTCAGCCCGCGGTCGCCGACGAACTCGCCGAGGTCGTCGGCGTGGATCGGCAGGTCCTCGGTCAGGTACTTGCTGAAGATGTCCTGTGCCGCTTCGGCGTCCGGCCGCTCGATCTTGATCTTGACGTCCAGGCGGCCGGGCCGCAGGATCGCCGGGTCGATCATGTCCTCGCGGTTGGAGGCGCCGATCACGATGACGTTCTCCAGACCCTCGACGCCGTCGATCTCCGAAAGCAGCTGCGGCACAACGGTGGTCTCGACGTCCGAGCTGACGCCGGTGCCGCGGGTGCGGAAGATCGAGTCCATCTCGTCGAAGAAGACGATGACGGGCGTGCCCTCCGACGCCTTCTCCCGAGCGCGCTGGAAGATCAACCGGATGTGCCGCTCGGTCTCGCCGACGAACTTGTTGAGCAGCTCGGGACCCTTGATGTTGAGGAAGTACGACTTCGCCTCACGGGAGTCCTCGCCACGCAGTTCGGCCATCTTCTTGGCCAGCGAGTTCGCGACGGCCTTCGCGATGAGAGTCTTGCCGCACCCCGGCGGGCCGTACAGCAGCACACCCTTGGGCGGACGCAGCGAGTACTCCCGGTAGAGATCCTTGTGCAGGAACGGCAGCTCCACGGCGTCGCGGATCTGCTCGATCTGCCGCGTCAGGCCGCCGATGTCGTGGTAGGAGACGTCCGGCACCTCTTCGAGCACCAGGTCCTCGACCTCGGCCTTGGGGATGCGCTCGAACGCGTAGCCGGCCTTGGTGTCGACGAGCAGCGAGTCACCGGGTCGCAGCTTGCGCGGCTTGTCGTCGTCGTCGAGCGCGCCGAGCACCTCGGGTTCCAGGAACTCGGCTGCGACGAGTGGCTCGGCGAGCCACACGATGCGCTCCTCGTCGGCGTGGCCCACCACGAGCGCGCGATGCCCGTCGGAGAGGATCTCGCGCAGCGTGCTGATCTCCCCGACCGCTTCGAAGGACCCGGCCTCGACCACCGTCAGCGCCTCGTTCAGCCGGACCGTCTGGCCCTGCTTGAGTTCGGACACCTCGATGTTCGGCGAGCACGTCAGCCGCATCTTGCGGCCGGATGTGAACACGTCGACGGTGTCGTCCTCGTGGGCCGCCAGCAGCACGCCGTAGCCGCTGGGCGGCTGGCCCAGCCGGTCGACCTCCTCGCGGAGAGCGAGCAACTGCTGGCGCGCCTCCTTGAGGGTGTCCATCAGCTTGGCGTTGCGTGATGCGAGCGAATCGATTCTGGCCTCGAGCTGGTGCACGTCCCGTGCACTGCGCAGGCCACTGTCGGGTCCGACCGCCTGTTCCAGTTGCTCGCGAAGCCGGGCGGCTTCGCGGCGAAGTTCCTCCAGCTCCGCAGCGTCATTGCTGGACGCGGGAGAGCTGGGCTCTGGGTAGGCTCCCGAACGCTCCGACTCACTCATACTGCGCTCCCTCCCCGCACCGAAAGTTGGTGCAGTAACAACTTCAAAGCTACCGGCGATTCAGCCTTTGTGTGCGGTGTAGGAATTTCGACACACCACCGACACTTGTTAACCTTTGACGCAAGCCGGCCCCTTACCCGGGCCCTAGAAAGGACCACAGTGACCCTGAAAACCCTCGTCACCGGCTTCGTGACCGCAGCCGCCGGCGCTGCCGTGGTAGCCGCAGCAGCGGGTGGTATGACGTCGATCGCTTCGGGCGCGCCCTCGCAGGCACCCGCGGTTCAGCCCGTCGTGTGGGACATCCCGATGCCCCAGGCGCCCGCGCCGGACCTGCAGTCCCCGCTCGTGCAGACGCTCACCGGGCTCGCCGGTCCCGGCTCGTACACGGGCGCCAAGGCCAGCTACATCCAGGGCGGGCTGGGCCGCATCGAGTCGCGGCTGGCCGACAGCAAGTACCGGGACGCCCAGGCCAAGGGCTACTTCCCGCTGGCGTTCGCCGTCGACAACATCGACCAGAACGGCCCCGTCGCCACGGCCTTCGTCACCGCGACCTCGCCGACCGGTGCATCCGCGTCGCAGGCTGTCACGTTCGTCACGGGCCCGAGCCCGACCGGCTGGCAGATCTCGAAGGACTCCGCGATGGCGTTGCTCTCCTCGGTCGCGTAACCGTCGAGGAGCCGTGCGCACCGTCGCAGCTCTGAGCGCCGTCACCATCGCGATGGTGACGGCGTTCGGCGTTTCCGGCTGCGGATCGGATCAGCCGCCCGCGCCGACGCCGTCCGACCTGATCCACGCGATGACGCCGTCGACGTCGGCTCCCGCTGCGGCGCCGCTGCCGCCGCCGGAGGCGCTCACCGGGGTGCTCGCCCGGTTGGCCGACACGTCGATCCCCCCTGAGCAGAAGCTGGCACTGGTGCAGTACGCGACGCCCGACGACCAGGCTCCGCTCGGCAACTTCGGGCAGGCGCTGGCCGACGGCGGGTTCCGGGATCCGACCATCGAGGCCACGGACCTGACCTGGTCGGCAACCCCCGGCAACGTCGAGGCGACGGTCCGGATCGCGCCCGCCGCGGACCCGGCGAGGACGTTCACGTTCCCGATGGAGTTCAGCCCGCTGCGCGACGGCTGGCAGCTGACCCGCACGACGGCCGATCAGCTGCTCGTCCTGGGGTCGGCGCCGCCGCCCACTCCCCCCGGCTGAGTTACAGCGAGCGCTTGCGGCGCACCGGGGTCGGCGTCACCGTGCCGGGCGCGAGACGTCTGGCACTGATGAGGAACGCGGTGTGGCCCCGCATGGAGTGCTGCGGGCGCACCGCGAGGCCGACGACGTCCCACCCCCGCTGGAGGGTCTCCCAGGAGCGCGGCTCGGTCCAGCACTGCTGCTCCCGCAGGGCCTCCACGGTCTTGGACAGCTGGGTGACGGTGGCGACGTAGACGATCAGCACGCCGCCGGGCACGAGCGCGTTGCCGACGGCCTCGAGCACCTCCCACGGCGCCAGCATGTCGAGCACCGCACGGTCGACCTGCGGCCCGTCGTACGCCGCGACGTCGGCGACGCGCAGGTTCCAGTTGGGCGGGTGCTCGCCGAAGAACGCGGTCACGTTGCGTTCCGCGGTCGGCGCGTGATCGTCGCGGATCTCGTAGGACGTGACGGTGCCGGTCGGTCCGACGGCGCGCAGCAGTGAGCACGTCAGCGCTCCGCTGCCGGCACCGGCTTCCAGCACGTTGGCGCCGGGGAAGATGTCGCCCTCGTGGACGATCTGGGCGGCGTCCTTCGGGTAGATGACCTGGGCGCCTCGCGGCATGGACAGCACGTAGTCGATCAGCAGCGGCCGCAGCACCAGGAACGCGTCGCCGTTGGTGGACTTGACCACGCAGCCCTCGGGCTGGCCGATCACGGAGTCGTGCGCGATCGCGCCGCGATGGGTGTGGAACTCGTCACCTGCACCGAGCACCATCGTGTAGTGGCGCCCCTTGGGATCGGTGAGCTGCACGCGATCGCCGACGACGAACGGACCGGTTACTCGCACGGACGTCAGCATGGCAGCAGACGCGCCGCCGCGGGTGCGCGGGGTTGTCGGCCCGCAACCTTAGGCTCGGTGTCATGACGCAGCAGACGGTCGACGCCCCGAGGCGTCCGGCGCTGTCGCCGTCCCGCGCCAGCGACTTCAAGCAGTGCCCGCTGCTCTACCGGTTCCGCGCCATCGATCGCCTGCCCGAACCGTCGTCCACCGCGCAGGTGCGCGGTTCGCTCGTCCACGGCGCGCTGGAACTGCTGTACGCGCTGCCCGCGCCGAGCCGCGTGCCCGATGCCGCCGCCGCCCTGGTCGAGCCGGCCTGGCAGGGCATCGTCGACGAGCGTCCCGAGTTGGTGGCCGAATTCGAGCCGCAGACGCGCATCGAACTGCTCGAGCAGGCGCGCACGCTGCTGTCGGGCTACTACCGGTTGGAGGACCCGACCCGGTTCGACCCGGAGTCGTGCGAGCAGCGCGTCGAGGTCGAGTTGTCCGATGGCACGCTGCTGCGCGGTTTCGTCGATCGCATCGACGTCGCGCCCACCGGCGAGTTGCGCGTCGTGGACTACAAGACCGGCAAGGCGCCCCCGGAGGCGCGCGCCCTCGCCGAGGCCAAGGCCATGTTCCAGATGAAGTTCTACGCGGTCGCGTTGCTTCGATCGCGCGGGGTGCTCCCGACCCGGCTGCGCCTGCTGTACCTCGCCGATGGTCAGGTGCTGGACTACACGCCCGAACTCGAGGAGCTGCACCGCTTCGAGAAGACCTTGATGGCGATCTGGCGGGCAATCCAGAACGCCGGAGCCACAGGTGATTTCCGCCCCAACCCGTCTCGGATGTGCGATTGGTGCGCGCATCACCGGCACTGTCCTGTGTTCGGAGGTACCCCGCCGCCCTACCCGGGGTGGCCCGCCACCGCGGAGCCCGCGGCGTGATCGACTGCCTCTACCGTCGGTTGCCCTCCGACGGCGACTTCCAGGTGTTCGAGTCGACCGACGGCACGCGGAGCAACTGGGATCCCGAGATCCAGCACGGGTCGCCGCCGCTGGCGCTGATGACCAAGCTGATCGAGGAACACGCGGCGGGCTCCGCGCTGCGCGTCGGCAGGCTCACCCTCGACATCCTCGGCGCGATCCCCGTCGTACCGCTGCGGGTGCGCGCCTGGACGCTGCGGCCCGGCGCCCGGATCGCGATGATGTGCGCCGAGATGCTGCCGGTCGGCGCGGAGCGGCCGGTCGCGCGGGTGACCGCGTGGCTGCTGGCCACCAGCGACACCTCCGACGTGGCGACGGACCGGCATCCGCCGCTCGGCAAGGGCGATCCGGTGGCCAACCCGCACGCGTGGCTGGGTGCGCCGGGCTACCTGGAAACGGTGACGTGGCACAGGCAGGAGACGCCACCGGGCGCGGCCGCCGAGGTGTGGATGAGCCCACTGGTACCACTCGTCGACGCCGAGCCGGTGACGGAGACACAGCGCCTGGCGATGGTCGTCGACTCGGCCAACGGTGTCGGCGCCTCGCTGAACCCGAACGAGTTCCTCTTCATGAACACCGACACGACCGTGCACCTGCACCGAGTGCCCTCGGGTGACGAGTTCGCGCTGCGTGCGCGGGCGTCGATCGGGCCGGACGGCGTCGGCGTCACCACCGCCGACCTCTTCGACCACCGGGGCTTCGTCGGCACGTCGGCCCAGACGCTGCTGGTCCTGCGGCGGTGACCGCGAAGAGCGCGGCGCTCTCCCAGTTCGAGCTGGTCTGGGCGCTCGCCGAGCTGCACTTCGACGCGCTGGACGAGGACGACTTCCTCTGGGCCCCAGCGGAACTCACCTGGACCGTGCATCGGGACGAGGACGGCGCGTGGCGCCCCGACTGGGCGGACACCGAACCCGTTCCGATCCCGGTGCCTACCGTGGGCTGGCTCACCTGGCAGGTCCTGTGGTGGTGGGCGACGGCGCTCGACGACCTCACCCGCGTCCCGCACCGCAGGCGCGAGGATGTGACGTGGCCGGGCACGGGCGCCGACGCGATCGCTGCGATCCGCGCGCTGGCGGTCGACTGGCGCGACGGGCTCACCGATCTGGCCGACTCCGACTGGGAGCGGCCCTCGGCGTTCCCGTGGCCCGCCGACGCCGGGAGGACGATCGCGGATTCGGCGCTGTGGGTGAACGTGGAACTCACCAAGAACGTGGCGGAGATCGGCCAGTTGAGGCTACTACGCGCCGCGCGCTGACTATCCGCTTGCATCTATATAGACAAAACGTAATATACGGGTGTGGACGTTTTCGAAGCCGTCGCCGAACCCAGCCGGCGCACCCTGCTCGACGCGCTGCGCACCGGTGAACGCACCGCGGGCGAACTGGTCGCCACCCTGCCCGGACTCACCCAACCCACCGTGTCCCGCCACCTGCGCGTGCTCCGCGAGGTCGGACTCGTCGAGGTGCGCGTCGACGCGCAGCGCCGCATCTACGCGCTGCGCGCCGACGGCCTCGTCGAGATGGACTCCTGGCTCACCGCGTACCGGCACTTCTGGGCCGATCGCCTGGACGCCCTCGAGGAGCACTTGACGGCGACGCTGGGCGAGGGGAATCGGTCGTGACCGATCGCGACGGACGAGTGGTCGTCGACGGCGATCGCGCGGTGCTGCACTTCGAACGACGGCTGCCCCACCCGGTCGAGCAGGTGTGGGCGGCGATCACGGATCCGGATCAGCGTGGAAAGTGGATGGGCCGCACCGTCATCGACGCGCGCGTCGGCGGGACCATCGAGACCGTCGCGTCCGGCCCCCCGCTGCCGCCGGACCGCAAGCGCATGACGGGGCGAATCCTGGTCTGGGATCCGCCGCACGTGTTCGAGCACGAGTGGCATCAGTCCATCGTCGAACCGGGGGTGGTGCGCTACGAACTGCACCCCGACGGCGCCGGAACCCTGCTGCGGCTGAGCCACCGCGGCCTCAGCGTGCCCAACGCGAACGGCTTCCGCACCGGCACACACGCGTTCCTCGACCGACTCGACGCCCTCCTCGCGGGCGATCCCCTGCCCAACTGGGCGCAGCGCGTACACGCCATCTCCGGCGTCGCACCGACAGGTGAGGAGTTCTCATGACCGACAACGCTTTCGGGCTCCGCCCGGCCATCGTGGTCGCCTATCACTCGGGATTCGGCCACACCGCGACGCTGGCCGCCGCGGTCGTGGCCGGGGCCGGTGCCCGTGGCGCCGACGTCACCGCGCTCGCCGTGGACGCGCTGACCGAGGAGCACTGGGCGATGCTCGACGGCGCCGACGCGATCGTCTTCGGCACCGCCACCTACATGGGCAACGTGTCCGCGGGGTTCCAGGCGTTCGCCGAGCGGACCGGGCGGCGGTGCCAGAACGGCACCTGGCGGGACAAGGTGGCCGCCGGCTTCACGAACTCCGGGTCCAAGAGCGGCGACAAGCTCAACACCCTGGTGTCGCTTGCGGTCTTCGCCGCCCAGCACCACATGCACTGGGTGAACCTGGGTCTCGGCCCCGGCTGGAACAGTTCGGCGGGCAGCGAGCACGACCCCAACCGGCTGGGGTTCTGGTTGGGGGCGGGCGCGCAGACCGATGTCGACGCCGACGCCGACGCGGTACACCCGTCGGATCTGCGCACGTGCGAGCACCTCGGTGGCCGGGTCGCAGTGACCACCGCTCAACTTCTCGCGGGACGCGCTGCGGTGCAGGCTATTCCAGCGGTGTGAGCTCCTGCAGCATCGTCGGCACCAACTCGCTGACCGTCGGGTGGATGTGCATGGTGCGGGAGATCGCGGTGTACGGCAGCTTCGCCGTCATCACGTCGAGGATGTCCTGCACCACCTCGTCGCCACCGACACCGAGGATGGCCGCCCCGAGGATCTGCTCGGTCTCGGCGTCGACGACGACCTTCATGAAACCCTGCGTCTCGCCCTTCTCGACGGCGCGGCCGACGCGCGTCATCGGGCGCTTGCCGACGAGCGCCCTGCGACCCGAGGCCTTGACTTCGGCGACCGACATCCCGGCGCGCCCGAGCGGCGGATCGATGTAGAGCGCGTAGGTGGGAATCCGGTCGCTGACCCGCCGCGGATCGTCGTCGAGCAGGTTGGCGGCGACGATCTCGAAGTCGTTGTACGACGTGTGGGTGAACGCGCCCCGGCCGTTGCAGTCCCCCATCGCCCAGATGTGCGGCGCGGTGGTGCGCAACTCGTCGTCGACCGTCACGTAGCCGCGTGCGTCGGTCTCGACACCCGCCGCGTCCAGGCCGAGATCGTCGGTGTTCGGTCGCCGCCCGGTGGCGACCAGCAGGTGGGTGCCCTCGATCGGGTCCGCGCCGTCGCGGGTGTGCAACGCGAATCCGTTGTCTTTCTTGACAAGCCGCATATCCGTGGCTCCGACGTGCACGTCGATTCCCTCGGCTTCCAGGATCGCGGTCACGGCGGCCGACACGTCCTCGTCCTCGCGCGCGGTCACCCGCGGACCCCGCTCGACGACGCTGACCGCGGCCCCGAACCGGCGGTACATCTGCGCGAACTCGAGACCGATGTAGCTGCCCCCGATGATCACCAGGTGCTCGGGCAGCACGTCGAGGTCGAGGATCCCGACGTTGGTGAGGTAGTCGACGTCGGCCAGTCCGGGGATGTCGGGCACCGTCGCGCGGCCGCCGACGTTCAGGAAGATCTGGTCGGCTTCGAGCACCCGGTCGCCGACGCGGACCGTGTGCGGCCCTTCGAAACGGGCGTGCCCGCGAATCAACTCGCAGCCCGGCATGCCGTCGAGCCATCCCTCGACGCCGTGCCGATCGGCGAGCATGATGCCGTCCTTGCGCGACTTCACCGTCGCCATGTCGACCGTGACCGGGCCGGTGCCGACGCCGTACTCGGCGGCGCGACGGGCGACGTGCGCGGTGTGCGCGCTGGCCACCAGGGTCTTGGTGGGGATGCAGCCGTAGTTGACGCACGTGCCGCCGACGAGCTTGCGCTCGATGACCGCGACGGTGCGTCCGGCTGCGGTGAGCCGGCCCGCGAGCGGCGGACCCGCCTGTCCCGCGCCGATGATGATCGCGTCGAATGTGCTTGCTGCAGTAGCCATCTAGACCAGAGATGTTACAGCGACGATCGCGAAACCGCCGAGCACCGCGATCACGTCCTCGGTGAGGGCCACCGGCAGGTCGTGTCCGCCGTTGGACTCGACCAGCTTCTTGCGAGCGCGGTAGCCGCCGAGCGTTCCGAGCACCGCGCCGACGATGCCCGCGCCGATCGAGCTGAACGTGTGATGGAAGCCCGCCCCGATGACCGCGCCCGCGAACGCGCCGGTCAGCAGGCGGGCCGCGAACTGCGGAGTGACCGTGCGCGGCGGCGTCGACGGCAACTGGTCGGTGACGAGTTCCACGACGAGGAAGATCGTCAGCACCGTCACGGTGATGGGGTGACCCACCCATTGCGCCCACGTGCCCTCGACGGGCAGCCACCCGAGGAACGCCCCCCATGCGACGACGGCCGGCGGGGTGAGCGCCCGCAGACCCGCGACGATTCCGATGAGAAGGGCGAGCAGGATTACGAGCACTTGCGTCATGGCAGCCTCCCGAACGGTGGGGTTGTCACAGGCAACCTAGCACCGGTCAAGATCAGAAGCGGCAGAACCTGATGTCGGACGCAAGGATCGCCTTGGCGCCGATGGCCGCGAGTTCGTCCATGATCGCGTTGACGTCTCGGCGCGGCACCAGCGCGCGAACCGCCACCCACTCCGGATCGGCCAGCGGTGCGATCGTCGGCGACTCCAGACCGGGCGTCACGCCGGTGGCCCTGTCGAGAACCGTGCGCGGGCAGTCGTAGTCGAGCATCAGGTACTGCTGACCGAACACCACGCCCTGCACACGCGCCGTGAGCTGGTCGCGCGCGGCGGTGTTCGCCGGGTCGGGGTCGGCGCGCTCGATGAGGACCGCCTCCGAGTCGCACAGCGGGTCACCGAACGCGACCAGATCGTGCAGCCCGAGCGTGCGGCCGGAGCCGACCACGTCCGCGATGACGTCGGCCACGCCGAGCTGCACCGAGATCTCCACCGCGCCATCGAGTCTGATGACGTCGGCCTCGACACCCTTGGCGGCCAGGTCCTTGCGGACCAGATTCGGGAACGACGTGGCGATGCGCTTACCCGACAGGTCGGCGACGGTCCAGTCCCGCCCGACCGGGCCCGCGTACCGGAAGGTGGAGTTGCCGAAACCCAGCGCGAGCCGTTCCCGCACCGCCGCATCGGAATCCGCCGCCAGGTCGCGACCGGTGATGCCCAGGTCGAGCTGACCCGAGCCGACGTAGATCGCGATGTCCTTGGGCCGGAGGAAGAAGAACTCGACGTTGTTGACGGGGTCGACGACCGTCAGGTCCTTCTGGTCCCTGCGCTTGCGGTAGCCCGCCTCGGACAGGATGTCGGCGGCCGACTCGCTGAGCGCACCCTTGTTGGGGACGGCGACGCGGAGCATGCCGTTCGTCACAGCTTCGCGTACACGTCGTCGAGCGTCAGACCGCGCTTGATCATCAGCACCTGGGTCCAGTACAGCAGCTGGCTGATCTCACCGGCCAGTTCGTCGTCGCCCTCGTGCTCGGCGGCGAGCCACACCTCGCCGGCCTCCTCGAGGATCTTCTTGCCCAGCCCGTGCACACCGCCGTCGAGCGCCTTGACGGTGCCACTACCTGCAGGCCGGGTGCGCGCACGCTCGCTCAGTTCGTCGAACAGCGCGTCGAAGGTCTTCACGGCTCGCGATTGTTTCACGGCGGCGCCGCCGGAGTCACGGCGGTTTCACCCGGCGGCGCCAATCGGTGTCAGGTGGTCGCCGTGGGTTTGGGCTTAGCGACGATCTCGCCGTGCATGTCCTCCAGCGAGACACCCTTGGTCTCCATGACCCACTTCCACACGAACAGACCCGACAGGATCGCGCACAAGCCGTAGAAGCCGTACGCGAGGCCGAGGTGTTCGCGCAGGCCGGGGAACGTGACGGTGATGAGCCAGTTGGCCGCCCACTGCCCCGCCGCCGCCAGTCCGAGCGCGGCCGCGCGGATGCGGTTCGGGAACATCTCGCCGAGCAGCACCCAGACGACGGGGCCCCAGGACATGCCGAACGCGACCACGAACAGGTTCGCGGCGATCAGCGCGACGACCCCGGAGGCGCCGGGCAGGCTCGGAGTGCCGTCCGGGTTGACCGTCGCGTTGGCGAAGATGACGGACATCGTGAGCAGCGTGACCGCCATGCCGGTCGATCCGATGAGCAACAGCGGCTTGCGCCCGATCTTGTCGATGAGCGCGATGGCGATGAGGGTGGTCAGCACGTTGATCACCGACGTGATCACGGTGTAGACGGCCGACTCGTCGGCGCTGAATCCGACGGCCTGCCACAACACGTTCGAGTAGTAGAAGATCACGTTGATGCCGACGAACTGCTGGAAGATCGACAACCCGAGGCCCACCCAGACGATGCCGTAGATACCACCGGTCGGCTTCTTCAGATCACGCCAGGACGGCTTGTCCTCGCGCTCCAGCGTCTCCCTGATGCGATCGATGGTGATCTCGAGGTTCTTCTCCCCGAGCAGCAGGTTCAGCACTCGCCGGGCTTCCGGAATCTTATGGCTGGCAACGAGATAACGCGGAGATTCGGGAATCGTGAACGCCAGCACGCCGTACAGCACGGCGGGCAGCGCCATCGCCAGGAACATCCAGCGCCACGCGTCGAGACCCAGCCACAGCACCTCGTTGGGGCCGCCGGCCGCCCACTGGAGCACCCAGTTGACGGCGAACGACAGGAAGATGCCGAGCACGATCGCCAACTGCTGCAGCGAGCCCAGTCGCCCCCGAATGCGGGGCGGAGACGTCTCGGCGATGTAGGCGGGCGCGATCACCGAGGCGACCCCGACGCCGATGCCGCCGACGATCCGGAACAGCACCACGGTCCAGACCTCGTGCGCGAAACCCGTTCCGAACGCACTGATCAGGAAGAGCACGGCGGCGATCTTCATGACGGCGATACGGCCGATCTTGTCGGCGATCCGACCCGCCGTCATCGCACCCGCAGCAGCACCCAGGAGCGCCGAGGCCACGGCGAAACCGAGTTCGGCGTTGCCGATCCCGAAGTCCTCCTGGATGGAGTCGACCGCGCCGTTGATGACGGCGCTGTCGTAACCGAACAGCAGGCCGCCGAGGGCGGCGACGGAGGCGATGCGGACGGCGGTACCGCCCGAGGAGAAGTCGTCGTCGCTGATGACTGATGAGGAGTCGTCGACGGGTGGACCCTGACCGGCCATGAGGTGTCCTTTCGCAACACTGCGTGAGCTAGCTCACAACAACCTTTCCACAGACCAACGATCGGTAGGGCCGTATCACGTCGCCGAATTGCGTGTCGTCTCCCGGCGCTCCCTTTCGGCACCCATTCAGCGAAAGCGGATGCACCGCAATGGCAGTGCTCGCCCCCGATCGACGGCGCATTTCAGCAACCGCCGATCGGAGGCAAGCGGGTCAGCGCAGATCGAATCGGTCGTTGTTCGCGACCTTCACCCATGCCGCGACGAAGTCCTCGACGAACTTCCCCTTGTTGTCGGCCTGCGCGTAATGCTCGGCCAGCGCACGCAACTGCGAGTTCGAGCCGAACACGAGGTCGTTGGCGGTGGCCGTCCACTTCACCGCACCCGTCGCCCGGTCGCGACCCTCGTAGACGTTCTCCGCGTTCTCCGACGCCTTCCACTCCGTGCTCATGTCGAGCAGGTTGACGAAGAAGTCGTTGGTCAACACCCCCGGCGTGGCGGTGAAGACACCGTGCTTGGTGCCACCGGTGTTGGCGCCGAGGGCGCGAAGGCCACCGAGCAGCACCGTCAGTTCCGGTGCGGTCAGATCGAGCAGGTACGCCTTCTCGACGAGCAGCTTCTCCAGCGCGGTCTTCTCGCCCGGCCGGACGTAGTTGCGGAACCCGTCGGCCCGCGGCTCGAGCACGGCGAACGACTCCACATCGGTGTCCTGCTGAGTCGCGTCGGTGCGTCCCGGCGCGAAGTGCACCTCGATCTCGTAACCCGCGTCCTTAGCGGCCTTCTCGACCGCCGCCGACCCGGCGAGCACGATGACGTCGGCCAGCGACACCTGCCTGCCACCTGCGCTGTTGAAGTCCTGCTGGATGCGTTCGAGCACGGGAAGCACCGTGTCGAGCTCGGCGGGTTCGTTGACCGCCCAGTGCCGTTGGGGCTCCAGCCGCAGCCGCGCGCCGTTCGCGCCGCCGCGCTTGTCGGTGCTGCGGAAGCTCGCCGCCGCCGCCCACGCCGTCTTGACCAGTTGCTGCACCGACAGGTTCGACGCCAGCACGGCGCTCTTCAGCGTCGCGATGTCCGCCACGTCGATGAGCTCCCCCGCTACCGCGGGCACCGGGTCCTGCCACAGCTGCGGCTCCGGAATCCACGGCCCGAGGTAGCGGGTGATCGGCCCCATGTCGCGGTGCAGCAGCTTGAACCAGGCCTTGGCGAACGCCTCGTTGAGCTCCTCGGGATGGTCGAGCCAACGCCGGGTGATCCGGCCGTAGGTCGGGTCCTCGCGCATCGAGACGTCGGTCACCAGCATCGTGGGCTTGCGCGGCGGTCCGCCGAACGGGTCCGGGATGATCGCCTCGGCGTTCGTGGCCTCGAACTGCCATGCGCCGGCCGGGCTCTTGGTCAGCTCCCACTCGTTGCCGTAGAGGATCTCGAGGTAGGCGTTGCTCCACTTGGTGGGCGTGGGGGTCCAGACCACCTCGAGCCCGCTGGTGACGGTGTCACCGGCCTTGCCGGACGCGAACGCGCACTTCCAGCCCAGTCCCTGCTGTTCGATCGGGGCACCCTCGGGCTCCGGACCGACGAGGTCGCCGTCGCCCGCGCCGTGCGTCTTGCCGAGCGTGTGGCCGCCGACGATGAGCGCGGCGGTCTCCTCGTCGTTCATGGCCATCCGGCCGAAGGTCTCGCGGATGTCGTGCGCCGCGGCCAGCGGATCCGGCTTACCCTCCGGCCCCTCGGGATTGACGTAGATCAGGCCCATCGTGGTGGCGCCGTACTGCTCCGCCAGTTCGCGCTCACTGGAGTAGCGCTTGTCGGTGCCGAGCCACTCGTCCTCCTCGCCGAAGAGGGTCTCCTCGGGCTCCCAGACGTCGGGCCTGCCGAACGCGAAGCCGAACGTCTCGAAGTCGGCGGACTCCAGGGCGACGTTGCCCGCGAACACCAGCAGGTCCGCCCACGAGATGGCGTTGCCGTACTTCTGCTTCACCGGCCACAGCAGCCGGCGGGCCTTGTCGAGGTTCGCGTTGTCCGGCCAGCTGTTGAGCGGGGCGAAGCGCTGCATGCCCTGCCCGCCGCCGCCGCGGCCGTCGAAGATGCGGTAGGTGCCCGCGGCGTGCCAGCTCAACCGGATGAAGAGGCCCGCGTAGCTCCCGTAGTCGGCGGGCCACCAGTCCTGCGACGTGGTGATCACCGACAGCACATCGGCTTTGAGCGCCTCGGGGTCGAGCGTGGCGAACGCGTCCGCGTAGTCGAAGTCCGCGGGGTACGGGTTCGACGCGGACCCGTGCGCGTGCAGCAGGGACACGTCGGCCTGGTCGGGCCACCAGTCCTTGTTGGTCAGCGGAGCGCCGGACTTCGGCTTCGGCGAGGAGATCGCCGGGTTCTCGCTCTCGCTGTTACTGGCCGTCGACTTCTCGGGGAAGGGCGGCTTCGCGTCGGGTGAATCGGTCACGGGATTCCTTTCATCGGTGATGGGCTGTGATCACGGGGTGTGATCGGGTTCGTTGACCGCTGCGCAGTTGGGGCACAGCCCCCAGTAGATGACCTCGGCCTCGTCGATCTCGAAGCCCTGCAGGCCGCCGCCGTCGTCGGCCGGGGTCAGGCACGGCACCTCGCCGACGGCGCAGTCGACGTCGGCGATGACGCCGCACGACCGGCAGACCAGATGGTGGTGGTTGTCGCCCACCCTGGACTCGTAGCGGGCCAGCGAACCCGTCGGCTGGAAGCGCCGGACGAGGCCCGCGGCGGTGAGCGCGTTCAGCGCGTCGTACACGGTCTGGTGCGAGATGTCGGGCAGCAACTCGCGCGACGCCCTGATGAGCGCCTCGGTGTCGGCGTGCGGGTGGTCGGCGACGGCCTGCATGACCGTCACCCGCGGAGTGGTCACCCTGAGTCGCGCGTCACGCAGCAGCTGCTTGAGGCCGGAGCGGTCGATCATCACCGAGGACTCTGTACCCGATTCCGGAATGATTAAAGGAATCGTCTCGGACGGATTCGAAGTCGGTGTCCCCCGTCGGACGAACCGCCGCTAGGCGAACCCGGCATAGACGGCGCGCAGGTCCGCGACCGTCGCTCCGCTCAGCGACTCGATGTGCCTGCGGCGGGGACTGCGCGGCACCGCGACGTCGTTGGGCACGACGAGCACGGGGCAGCCGGCCGCCTCGGCCGCGGTGGTCCCGGTGACCGAGTCCTCGACGGCCAGGCATTCGGCGGGCGCGAAGCCGAGCAGTTCGGACGCCCGCACGTAGAGGTCCGGAGCCGGCTTGGCGTTCTCCACCTCGTCGCCGCACACGGATACCGAGAAGTAGTGCCTGCCAATGCTTTTCAGCGCATTCTCGGTGAGGACCCGGCGGGTGTTGGTGACCAGCGCCATCGGGACGCCCGCGCCGAGCAGTGCGTCGAGCAGCTCACGGGCGCCGGGGCGCCACGGCAGGCCGGCCTCGAAGAGCTCACCCGTCCGGTCGTGCAGCCAGTCGGCGGACTCCGCCATCGCCACCGGATCGGGTTCCAGACCGAGATCCGAATACACGGTGGCCATCACGCTCCCCGCGGACCCGCCCACCGTCGACTCCCGCACCTCGGGCGTCAGGACTCCGCCGAGGCGCGCGTACAGCTCGTGCATCGACACGTCCCACAGCTTCTCGGAATCGACGAGGGTCCCGTCCATATCCCAGAGCACAGCGCGCATCGAGCTCAGTCCTCCGGGTTGTAGCCGAGGTTGGGGGCGAGCCAGCGCTCGGCTTCGGCCAGGGTCCAGCCCTTGCGCTTCGCGTAGTCGGCGACCTGGTCCTGGGCCAGCCGACCGACGACGAAGTACTGCGACTGCGGATGGGAGAAGTACCAGCCGCTGACGGCCGCGCCGGGCCACATCGCCATCGACTCGGTCAGCTCGATTCCGGTGCGCTCCTTGACGTCCATCAACTCCCAGAGCGTCGACTTCTCGGTGTGCTCCGGGCAGGCCGGGTAACCGGGGGCCGGGCGGATGCCCCGGTACTTCTCGCCGATGAGCGCCTCGTTGTCCAGCTGCTCGTCGGGCTGATAGCCCCAGAACTCCTTGCGGACGCGCTGGTGCATCCGTTCGGCGAACGCCTCCGCCAGCCGGTCGGCGAGCGACTCCAGCAGGATCGCGCTGTAGTCGTCGTTGTCGGCCTTGAACTCGGCGATCTTGTCCCCGCTGCCGAGCCCGGTGGTGACCGCGAAGGCGCCGACGTAGTCCTCCAGACCCGTGGCCTTGGGGGCGACGAAATCGCCGAGGCTCCGGTTCGGGACGCCGTCCCGGTGCTCGCCCTGCTGGCGCAGGTTGCGCAACGTCGTCAGCACCTCGGCACGGGTGTCGTCGGTGTAGATCTCGATGTCGTCGCCGACCGCGTTGGCCGGGAAGAACCCGATCACGCCGTTGGCGGTCAGCCACTTCTCCTTGATCAGGGTGTCGAGCATCTCCTGGGCGTCGTCGTACAGCTTGCGAGCGGTCTCGCCGGAGACGGGGTTGTTGAGGATGTCGGGGAACCGGCCCTTCATCTCCCAGGCGTTGAAGAACGGCTGCCAGTCGATGTACTCGCGCAGTTCCGCGACGTCGTAGTCCAGAAACTCGCGCACTCCCGTGCCCTGGGCGGGCACCGGCGGCGTGTAGCCGTCCCACTCGATCGGCGTCCGGTTCGCGCGGGCCTTCTCCAGCGTCAGCATCGGCCGCTCGTTCTTCTGGGCGTGCCGTTCGCGCAGCGACGCGTAGTCCTTCTCGGTGGCCTCCAGCAGGGCGGGCCGCTGCTTGTCGTCCAGCAGCGCCGCCGCGACCGGCACCGACCGCGACGCGTCCTTGACCCACACCACCGGCCCGCTGCGCCGCGGCGACACCTTCACCGCCGTGTGAGCGCGCGACGTCGTCGCGCCACCGATCAGCAGCGGGATCTGCAATCCCTCGCGTTCCATCTCGACGGCGAAGTTGACCATCTCGTCCAGCGACGGGGTGATCAGACCGGACAGGCCGATGATGTCGGCGTCGTGTTCCTTGGCCGCGTCCAGGATCTTCTGGGCGGGCACCATCACCCCGAGGTCGATCACCTCGAAGTTGTTGCACTGCAGGACGACTCCGACGATGTTCTTGCCGATGTCGTGGACGTCGCCCTTGACCGTCGCCATGATGATCGTGCCGTTGGTGTCCTTCTTGGCGGCTTCCCCCGGCAGGGGCTCGGCCTTCTCCGCCTCGATGTAGGGCAGCAGATAGGCCACGGCCTTCTTCATCACCCTGGCCGACTTCACGACCTGGGGCAGGAACATCTTGCCCGCGCCGAAGAGGTCACCGACGACGTTCATGCCGTCCATCAGCGGACCCTCGATCACCTCGATGGGCCGTCCGCCCGCGGCCTCGATCTCGGCCCGCAGTTCCTCGGTGTCGGCGTCGACGTTGGCGTCGATGCCCTTGACGAGGGCGTGCGTGATGCGTTCGCGGACCGGCAGACTCCGCCACTCGGCGGCCACCGGATCGTCCGCCTTCTCCGAGGAGTTGAACCGCTCGGCGATCTCCAGGAGTCGTTCCGCCGCGTCCTCTCGACGGTTGAGCACGACGTCCTCGATCCGGTCCCGCAGCTCGGGGTCGATCGAGTCGTACGGGACCAGCGCGCCGGCGTTGACGATGCCCATGTCGAGGCCGGCCTCGATGGCGTGGAACAGGAACACCGCGTGGATCGCCTCGCGGACCGGGTTGTTGCCGCGGAACGAGAACGACACGTTCGAGATGCCGCCGGAGATGTGCACCCCGGGCAGGTTCTCCTTGATCCAGGCGCACGCCTCGATGAAGTCGATCCCGTACGTCGCGTGCTCCTCGATGCCCGTCGCCAGTGCGAAGCAGTTGGGGTCGAAGATGATGTCCTCGGCCGGGAAGCCGACGTCCTCAGTCAGGATCCGGTAGGCGCGCCCGCAGATCTCCTTGCGGCGCTCCAGGTTGTCGGCCTGGCCCTGCTCGTCGAAGGCCATCACGACGACGGCGGCGCCGTACTTGCGGCACAGCCGGGCCTCGCGGATGAACTTCTCCTCGCCCTCCTTCATGGAAATCGAGTTGACGATCGGCTTGCCCTGCACGTTCTTCAGGCCCGCCTCGATGACCTCCCACTTGGAGGAGTCGATCATCACCGGGACGCGGCTGATGTCCGGCTCGGCTGCGATCAACTTGGTGAACCGGTCCATCGCGGCGACGCCGTCGATCATGCCCTCGTCCATGTTGATGTCGATGACCTGCGCACCGACCTCGACCTGCTGCAGGGCCACCGACAGCGCGGTGTCGTAGTCCTCGGCCTTGATCAGGTTGCGGAACCGGGCCGAGCCGGTGATGTTGGTGCGCTCGCCGATGTTCACGAACAGCGAGTCCTCGGTGATGTTGAGCGGCTCCAGACCCGAGAGCCGGGTCGCCACCGCGATCTCCGGCAGCTCACGTGGCGGCTTGCCCTCGACGACCTTGGCGATCTCCGCGATGTGCGGAGGCGCCGTTCCGCAGCACCCACCGACCAGGTTGACCAGGCCCGCCTCGGCGAACTCGGCGAGGTAGCCGGCCTGCCGCTCCGGAGACTCGTCGTACTCGCCGAAGGCATTGGGCAGGCCGGCGTTCGGGTAGCAGGAGACGAAGGTGTCCGCGATGCGCGCCACCTCGGCGATGTAGGGCCTCATCTCCGGCGCGCCCAGGGCGCAGTTGAGGCCGACCGCGAGCGGCCTCGCATGCCGGATCGCGTTCCAGAACGCCTCGGTGACCTGGCCGGACAGCGTGCGCCCCGACGCGTCGGTGATGGTGCCCGAGATGATCAGCGGCCAGCGGCGGCCGCGCTCCTCGAACAGCGTCTCGACGGCGAACACCGCCGCCTTCGCGTTCAGCGAGTCGAAGATCGTCTCGATGATGAGCAGGTCGGAACCCCCGTCAACGAGGCCGTTGACGGCTTCCAGGTAGGCGGCGACGAGCTGGTCGTAGGAGACGTTGCGGGCGCCGGGGTCATTGACGTCCGGCGAGATCGACGCGGTCCGCGTCGTCGGCCCGATGGCACCGGCGACGTAGCGCGGCTTGTCGGGAGTGCTGAACTCGTCGGCGGCCTTCCGCGCCAGCGCGGCGCCCGCGTAGTTCAGCTCGTAGGCCAGCTCGTGCATGTCGTAGTCGGCGAGCGAGACCGCGTTCGCGTTGAACGTGTTGGTCTCCAGAATGTCGGCGCCCGCCTCGAGGTACTCGCGGTGGATTCCCTCGATGATCTGCGGCTGCGTCAACGTGAGCAGGTCGTTGTTGCCCTGCAGAGCGGTCGGCCACTCCGTGAACCGCTCCCCGCGGTAACCGGCCTCGTCGGGCCGATCGCGCTGGATCGCCGTTCCCATCGCGCCGTCGATCACCATGATCCGCTGCCGTAGGGCGGCCGTCAGTTCGTCGGTGCAGTCGGGGCGGATGTTCGGCTCGAAGCCGTTCGACGCTGAGGTGTTCGCCACAGAGGCGTTCACGTGCACTCCTTCCGTAACGGAAGGCGTCCTTGCATCTGCCGAGCGTGGCGGAAAACCGGTGGAGACCGGAGAACCGTTGCAACGCCTCTCGACCAGAAGAGTCTACGTTGTCACCCGATCGACGTCTGGACGCCTCGCTCAACCCCCGAGCAGCGGGACGTATTTCGTCTCACCAGGGTAGTCGTCCGGTCCGGATCATCAGGTATCGCGACCCGCCCGGCGATGCGTCTCGCACATCCCGCGCAAGGCTTAGGCTGGCCTGGTGACAGACCTGCCGGACCTGCGGGACACCATCATCGTGGCGGCCTTCGAGGGCTGGAACGACGCCGGTGACGCAGCCAGTGACGCGCTCGAGCACCTCGATGCGATCTGGGAAGCCGAGACGCTGGTCGAGATAGACGACGAGGCCTACTACGACTACCAGGTGAATCGTCCCGTCATCCGCCAGATCGACGGGGTGACCCGCGAGCTGGTGTGGCCGTCGATGCGGATCTCGCACTGCAGACCGCCGGGGAGCGACCGCGACATCGTGCTGATGCACGGCGTCGAGCCCAACATGCGGTGGCGCACCTTCTGCGCCGAGCTGCTGGCGATCGCCGACAAGCTGAACGTCGACACCGTCGTGATCCTGGGCGCTTTGCTGGCCGACACTCCGCACACCCGGCCGGTGCCGGTGTCGGGGGCCGCGTACTCGCCCGATTCGGCGAAGTTCTTCGGCCTCGAGGAGACCCGGTACGAGGGACCCACGGGCATCGCGGGAGTGTTCCAGGACGCCTGCGTGGCCGCGGGCATCCCGGCGGTGACGTTCTGGGCCGCCGTCCCCCACTACGTGTCGCAGCCGCCCAACCCGAAGGCCACGGTCGCGCTGTTGCGCCGTGTCGAGGAGGTGCTCGACATCGAGGTGCCGCTCGCCGACCTGCCCGCGCAGGCCGAGGAGTGGGAGGAGGCCGTGACCGAGATGACGGCCGACGACGAGGAGATCGCCGAGTACGTCCAGGCGCTCGAGGAACGCGGCGACGCCGAGGTCGACATGACGGAGACGCTCGCCAAGATCGACGGCGACGCCCTGGCCGCGGAGTTCGAGCGCTACCTGCGCCGCCGCGGTCCCGGCTTCAGGGGCTGACCTTCACCGGAGGCGGCGCCTTCCAACTGCCGTCGAGCGCATCGGGTTTCGGCCAGTAGAGCCGCATCACCAGCGAGAACGGGCCCTCCGGCGCGGGCAGCCAGTTGGGTAGCTGGTTGGCCTCCGTCGGGGCGTCGTGCTGCACGTAGATCGTGTAGCCGCCGTCGGGGTTGGGGACCAGGTCCGGCAGCATCGGCGAGTTGATCAGGTACCGGTCGATCGGGTTGGCGACCAGCAGGCTGCGCGGCTGCTCGTACATCGTCAGCGACCAGAATGCGTTCACCGGCGGCAGCTGCCCGGCGGCGAAGGTCACCGTGTACTTGTCGGCGCCCGTCAGCGGCGCCCCCGTCGAATCGTTGAAGAAGCCCGGATAGAGCGCCTCGGCGGCGGTGTTGCCGTAGATCCCGAACGCCGCGCCCGCCATGCGATACAGGTAGTTGCCCTTGAGATCGGCTGCCGTGCCGAAGAACTGGGCGGATCCCACCTTGCCGGTGTCGATCTCGTTCTTCCTCAGGGCGTCGAGTTCGGCCCACGCGTCGGCCATCCCGGCTTGCACGGCGTCGCGCACGGCCGGGTCGAGCTTCTCCGCGTCGAACGTGCGGTCGGGTCCGATGCCCAGCGACGCGAACCGGCTGCGCATCTCCTGCTCGGTCGGCAGGACCGGCGCGAACCGCATCGTGAATCCGAGCAGATCGAAGAACTGCAGTGAGGTCTTCTCCTGCTCCTGCGTCAGCGGCGGCGCGAAGTCGATCGCGGGGGCGGCCGGAGGGGACGGCTGGTTCAGGAACACCGACAGCGGGGCGACCTGATAGCCCGCCTGGATCTTCTTGACGTTGTCCAGGTCGTCGGGCCCGAACAGTTGGGTCCGGTACAGCACCATCGCGAGGTCGGTGTCGCTCTGGATCACCTCGTCGATGCCGTCGGGTTTGCCGCCCTTCCAGCCGGGGCCGGCGAGCAGGTACTTTCCGCCCGCGTTACCGGTGGTGCGGCTGCCGACGTAGGCGATGTTGTAGGTGTACAGATCGATGAACTGCAACGAGTAGTAGCGGTCCTGCTCGATCGGAGGAACGGTGAGCACCAGCGGTTCGGTGCGCAGGTCGGCACCCACAGCCGAGTACGGGGTGTCCGAGTTCGGCGTCTGAACCGCCGTGTCCGCGGGCGTGTAAACCCTTGCGGTGTTGTGGATCTGGTTCCACCCGCCCTTGTACTCGGGATCGTCCTTGTCGACGAAGTACGAGTACATGACGCGGTAGTTGTCGACCATCGGGAAGCCGTAGATGTAGGCCTCCTTCGCAATGGCACGAGCCTGTTCGGCCGTGGGCGGCGGCGCCGGTGCCGGCGCGGGGTTCGTCGAACTGACGACCGCCGGATCGCCGGGCTTCGAGCACGACACCAGCAGTGCGAGCAGGATCGTCAGAACGAGGGCGCGGCGCATCAGCGGCGCTCCAGCGCCTCGGTGTGGGCGCTCGTCGAGCGGCCCAGCGCGACGACCTCGGCGTCCATGCGCGGCAGGATGTCGGGCACGAAAGCGCGCACCGGTGTCTCGCCCAACCGCGTCGACAGCAGCGGCTTGAGCCACCGGACCGCGCCGACCCAGCCGGGACAGAACACCCGCGACTTGCGTCCTTCGATGCCGCTGACGAACGCGCGAACGCAGGCCTGTACCGACGTGGTGACGTTCAGCGGATACGGCAGCCGGGACAGCATCTCGGTGAACGACGACAGGTCGGCCTTGCTGTCGCGCACCATCGCGGTGTCGATCCACGACATGTGCGCCGAGCCGACGTCGACGCCGCGGTAGGCGACCTCGAGTCGCAGCGCGTTGGCGAACTGCTCGACGGCGGCCTTGGACGCGTTGTACGGCGCCAGTCCGGGGGCGGCGGCGTAGGCGGCCAGCGACGACACGATCAACACGTAGCCGCGCCGGTCGATGACCGACGGCAGCGTGGCCCGCACCGTGTGGAACACGCCGAGCACGTTGATGTCGAGCAGGCGTCGGAACGCCTCGGGGTCCACCTGGAGCACCGAACCGTAGGAGATCACGCCGGCGTTGGCGACGACGACGTCGATCCCGCCGAAGCGCTCGACCGCGGCGTCGGCGGCGGCCTGCATGGCGGCCAGGTCGCGCACGTCGGCGGTGGCCGTGAGCACGCGGTCATCCGAGAGTCCCTCCGCGAACCGCGTCAGCTGGCCCTCGTCGACGTCGACCAGGACGAGTTTCGCGCCCTTGCCGTGCAGTCGGGTGGCCAACTCCGCTCCGACGCCGGCGGCTCCCCCGGTGATGAACACGACCTTGCCGTACACAGAACCCATGGGCGGAAACGTACTAGAAGGGTGCGGGTCCCGTGCGCGGTCGGCGGTTCAGGGCGAGTCGTTACAGTTCGATACCCAGCAGCGCGTCGACCGCCGCCGCAACCGTGGCGGGCGCGTCCGCGTCGTGACCGCCGTACTCGAGCGCGTCGGTCGACCAGCCATCAAGCGCGGCAAGGGCTTTCGGGGTGTCAAGATCATCTGCCAGGTATCCGCGGACGCGCGCGACGGTGTCGGTCGCGTCGGGGCCCGCCGGTAGCGCCGTCGCCGACCGCCAGCGCGTCAGCCGCGCCTGCGCATCGGCGAGCACCTCGTCGCTCCACGACCGGTCCTCGCGGTAGTGCCCGGCGAGCAGCCCGAGCCGGATGGCGGCGGGTTCCACACCGGCCGCGCGCAACCCGGAGACCAGCACCAGGTTGCCTCGGCTCTTGCTCATCTTGTGGCCGTCCCAGCCGATCATCCCGGCGTGGACGTAGTGGCGCGCGAATCGCCGCTCGCCCGTGACGGATTCGGCGTGTGCCGCCGAGAACTCGTGGTGTGGGAACAGCAGGTCGCTGCCGCCACCCTGAACGTCGAGCCCCGTACCGATGCGGCTCAGCGCGATCGCCGCGCACTCGACGTGCCAGCCGGGCCTGCCCGGCCCGAACGGCGACGGCCAGCTCGGCTCCCCCGGCCGCTCCGCACGCCACAGTAGCGCGTCGAGCTCGTCGGCCTTGCCCTGCCGATCGGGGTCGCCGCCGCGCTCGGCGAACAGCCGCCGCATGGTGTCGCGGTCGTAGCCGGATTCGTAACCGAACTGCGGGGTGGCGTCGGCCCGGAAGTACACGTCGGGGTACTCGGCGTCCTCGACGACGTACGCGGCGCCGGAGGCCAACAGCTTCTCGACCACCTCGATCACCTCGGCGATCGCCTCGGTCGCGGCCACGTAGTCGTGCGGCGGCAGCACGCGCAGCGCCGCCATGTCCTCGCGGAACAGGTCGGTTTCACGATCGCCGAGGGCCCGCCAATCGATCCCGTCGCGCGCGGCCCGCTCGAACAGCGGGTCGTCGACGTCGGTGATGTTCTGCACGTAGTGCACCCGATGCCCCGCGTCCAGCCAGAGCCGGTGGACGAGATCGAACGTCAGGTAGGTGGCGGCGTGGCCGAGGTGGGTGGCGTCGTAGGGGGTGATCCCGCAGACGTACATCGTCGCCGTCTCACCCGCCGACACCGGCCGGACCTGGCGATCGGCGCTGTCGTAGAGGCGCAGCTGCGGGCTGGTGCCGGGCAGCTCCGGGAGGCTGGGCGCCGGCCACGATCGCATGGCGTCGACTCTAGGGGTTGCGCTCACGGTGCCCTCTCGATGGTCCTCGTGACGGTGCGGGGTCGACGAGTGCGACAACGTGGGAGCCGATTGCATTCCCGCTGGTTTCGATTCCCCGTCGCTTCGCTCGCCCGGTCAGTACACCGAGCGGATCGCCGCGAGCAGGTCGTCGGCGAACTCGGGCCGGCACATCAGCAGATCGGGCAGATACGGATCGGGCCGGTTGTAGAGCAGCGGCGACCCGTCGATGCGCGACGCGTGCAGCCCGGCCGCCCGCACCACCCCCGAGGGCGCCGCGGAATCCCACTCCCACTGCCCGCCCGCGTGGATGTAGGCGTCGACGTCGCCGCGGACGACCGCCATCGCCTTCGCGCCCGCCGAACCGATGCCGATGAGCCGGACGTCGAGCCGGTCCCGCAGCCACCACACGATAGGGGGCGGCCGGTTGGCGCTCGTCGCGATCCGGATCGGGCCGTCCTCACGCGGCGGTGGCGGCACCACCGTGTCGGAGCGGTGGATCTCGCCGACCGCGGGCAGGCCCACCACCGCGTCGGTGATGGCGCCGTGGGGACCGCCATCACCGCCCGAGCGCTGCCACAGGGCGATGTGCACGGCCCAGTCGACGTGGCCGCGCTTGGAGAACTCCCAGGTCCCGTCGACGGGATCGACGATCCACACCCGGTCGGCGTCGAGGCGCGCCAGGTCGTCGACGGCCTCCTCGGAGAGCACCTTGTCGTCGGGCCGGGCCTCCCGCAGCCGCGCGAGGATGAGCTTGTTGGCGATGGCGTCACCCGCGTCGCCCAGCTCGTAGGGGTCGTAGTAGCCGATCTCCTCGCGGACCCGCAGCAGGAGCTCGCCGGCTTCCCTGGCTATCTCCGCGGCGAGCGCCGCGTCGCTCACGCGGGCGTGGCGCCGGGTGCGCGCACGATCATCGGCACGGCCGGGAAGTACGCCGCCATCTCCGATCGCGACCGGCGCAGCGCGGCGGTGCCGTAGCCCCGGTGCCGGAAGTCGGGGTGGATCCAGATCCGGACGTTGACCTCGCCGTCGAGCAGTTCGCCGAACACCATGCCGACCTTCTGGTCGTTCTCGACGCAGACCAGCCAGACCGCCTCCTCGGCCGACACCCGGCCGACGGCGGCGCGGATCTCGTCGTCGAGGTCGCCCGCGGGGCCTCCCGACCCGTCACCGGTGGCGCCGACGTCGCTCGTGCGGGCTTCGAACAGATCGCGGTCGACGGTCGCCGAGAACTGTCGCAGCGACAGCCCCTCGCCGGAACTGGCCGGACGGTCGCCCAGCGTGAAGCTGAGCTGGGCGTTGAGATCGGCCAGCTCCTTCGCGATCTGACGCCGCGCATCGCCCGTCAGCTGGTCGAACGAGATGGCCATGACCGACTCGGCACCCAACTGCGTGACACCGAGCAGCGTGGCGATGGCGGCGATGGCGCCGGGCTTGTCATCGGCCTCGACGATCGCGTCGAGCACCTCGTGACGGCGGTCCAGTGCCTTCTGCAATGCGTCGGTGATCTCCCGACGGACGGCGGCGCGATCGTGATCAGTCATGACGACGAGACTAGAGCACTGAACGCCCTCGACCCCGGTTATCCGGGTTAGAACGCCGGCCACGGGATGGGCCGACGGCGATCCGGCCCTGGCATCACCGGATTAGCAAGCAGCGCAAGCGTTCTCGTCCGAAGCGCGGCGACCTCGGCTGCGGTGATGTGGCATCGCAGCTCACCGGCCAGATCGCCGCGCAGGGCGTCCGCGAACCGGGCCACGTCGTTCAACGCGTCATCGCCGACCGGTTCGCCGGCCCAGCCCCACAACACCGTGCGCAGCTTGTCCTCGGTGTGCAGGCTCACACCGTGGTCGACGCCGTACACCCGGCCGTCCACACCGGACAGGATGTGGCCGCCCTTGCGGTCGGCGTTGTTGATCAGCACGTCGAACACCGCCATCCGGCGCAACCGGGCGTCGTCGGCGTGCACCAGGGTGACCTCGTCGCCCGCGTAGTCGTACGCCTGCAGAATCGGCCGATAGCCGGCGGGCACCGCACCCGTGGGCACCAGATCCACCAGGTCCGGACCCGCACCGGGTTCCTCGTCCAACTCATCGCCCGGCTGATCGACCCACAGCTGCAGCATTCCCGGCCCGGCCGGCCCGTCGCGAATGATGGTGTACGGCACCACATCCCAGCCCAATGCCGCCGACACCAGATACGCTCCGAGCTCGCGGCCGGCCAGGGTGCCGTCGGGGAAGTCCCACAGCGGGGCCTCGCCCGCGATCGGCTTGTAGACGCAGTGCGACATGACCTCACCGACGGTGGCCTCGCACAGGAACGTGGCATTGCTCGCCGACCGGATGCGGCCGAGGACGGTCAGCTCGCCGGATCGCAACACCTCCGCGTGCGCGCCGGCGGACTCAGGTTTCGGAGTCATCGTCGTCGGACCCCGTCCAGGCGCCGCGCCGATAGCCGTTCGTCCGCACGCAGATGTGCCCCTCGGGATCGAGGGGTTCGTCACACAGCGGGCACGGCGGCCGGCCCGCGGAGATCACCCGATTGGACCGGGCCGCGAACTGCCGTGCCGACTCGGGTGTCAGGAAGACCCGAACGGCGTCCGGACCGTCCTCGGCGTCGTCGAGCACGACCGACGCGTCGAACTCGGTCTCGGATACCGCGAGCAGCTCCACCACGACGGTTTCGGCCTCGGAGTCCCAGCCGAGTCCCATGGTGCCGACCCGGAACTCGGCGTCGACGGGCGTGACGAGGGGGCTGAGGTCGTCGACGTCCTCGGTGTCGGGCGGGATCGGCGTACCGAATCGGCGGTTGATCTCCAGCAGCAGAGCCGAGATGCGCTCGGCGAGCACGGCCACCTGCTGCTTTTCGAGAATCACCGAGATGACGCGCTTCTCGTGCACGGCCTGTAGATAGAAGGTGCGGTTACCCGGCTGCCCGACGGTCCCGGCCACGAATCGGTCGGGTGAGCGGAAGACGTGAATCGAGCGGGTCATGGCGCACTCCAAAATACCGGTAGGGCCATTGCGACGTGATTCCAGCGTGTCCGGGTCAGTCCGTGGTTCCGCCGACGACGGCGTCGCCGCTCGGTTCGGGCGGTGCCGCCAAGGCCGTCGTGAGCGCCGGGCCCGTGTGGTTGACGTGCAGCACGAACGGGCGCATCGACGAGTAGCGGACGACGCTCATCGACGCCGGGTCCGCGGTGATGCGCTGAAAGCTGTCCAGGTGCGAGCCGAGCGCGTCGGCCAGGATCGACTTGATGACGTCACCGTGGGTGCAGGCGATCCACAGCACGTCAGCGCCGTGTTCCTCCGCGAGCCGGCGGTCGTGCTCGCGCACCGCGGCGACCGCGCGCGACTGCACCGCGGCCAGTCCCTCGCCCTCGGGGAACACCGCGGCGCTGGGCTGCTGCTGCACCACCGCCCACAGCGGTTCCTTCAGCAGCTCGCCGATCTTGCGGCCCGTCCACGTCCCGTAGTCGACCTCGGTGAGCCGCTCGTCGACCACGGGATCGAGCGTCAACGCCGCCGCCACCGGCGCGACTGTTCGCTCACAGCGCAGCAGCGGCGAGCGCACGATGGCCTTGACCGGTAGCTCGCCGATGCGGGCGACGACGGCCTCGGCCTGCTCGCGGCCCTTGTCGTCGAGGTCAACCCCCTCGGAACGGCCCGCGAGCGTGTGGGCGGTGTTGGACGTGGAACGACCGTGGCGCAGCAGGATGACTGTCATGACGCTGCAATCGTGCCCGTCGCGAGCAGGATCAGCACGGCGGTGCCCACGATCAGGCGGTAGCCGACGAACCAGTACATGCTGTGGCTCACCAGGAATTTCAGGAACCAGGCGATCGCCGCGTACCCGACCACGAAGGCGATCACGGTGCCGATCAGCAGTTGCAACCCGGTCGCGCTCTGGCCGGCGCCCTCGGGGTGGAACGCGTCGGGCAGCGAGTACAGCCCCGAACCCAGCACCGCCGGGATCGCGAGAAGGAAACCGAACCGGGCTGCGGCCTCGCGCTTCTGCCCCATGAACAACCCGGCACTGATCGTCACCCCCGAGCGCGAGACGCCGGGGATCAGGGCCAGTGCCTGCGAGCCACCGATGACCAGGCTGTCCTTCCAGGTGAACGCCTCGATCGGGCGGGTCTGCTTGCCGATGTACTCGGCGAGGGCGATCACGAACGAGAAGACGATCAGCGCGGTCGCGATGATCCAGAGGTTGCGGATGTCGTCGCGGATGACCTGCTTGAAGGCCAAGCCCGCGATGCCGATCGGGATGGTGCCGATGATCACCCACCAGCCCAGCCAGTAGTCCGGCGTGCGCCTGGTCGCGTCCCGCAACCCGCCGAACCACGCCGCCAGAATGCGGCCGATGTCCTTGGCGAAGTAGATCAGCACGGCTAACTCGGTGCCGATCTGGATGACCGCGGTGAAGGAGGCGCCGGCGTCGCGGTCGAAGAACACCGTCGAGACGATCGCGAGATGTCCGGACGACGAAACCGGCAGGAACTCGGTCAAGCCCTGCACGATTGACAGAACGACCACTTGAAGCCACGACATCGCCGAATCCACGCGCACGACGGTACCGGGGGCGAGCGAAGCGACGGGGGATGGGCAGCGGGCTAACTGTCAGCGTGCTGGGCGCGGCACCGGTTGCGCGTCGGCGACCGCATCGCGGACGGCCGCCGTGAGGCTGCGCTCGTCGTGCACGTCGACGTGGGCCAGGCTGCGGGTCGCCGTGGCGACCACGTCCTCGGTCTGCGGCACGGGACCGCTGATCCGCGGGCGATACACCGTCACGTCGAGCGTTCTGCGCTCCACGCGGAACGAGAAGGTCCTGCCGTCCCCCACGCGGCCAAAACCGCTGGCGTGCAGACCCGTCGACATGTCCTCGACCTCGAATTCGTCACCCACCACGTCCCTGTCCGACATAAGGGTCATTCGCGAACCATACCGTCGGGCCGGTTCACCGGTCCGCCTAAACTGGCCATTCGATCGTCCTTCCCTCCAGCGTCCGAGAGCTACCCTTTGCCGAATCCGCAGAAACTCGCCAGTCGCCTAGCTCACAGCGGCGCCGCGGTTGTGGTCTTCATTGCCGTCTCGGCGTGCTCGTCGAATCCCGGGGATACGCCGGACTCCGGGACCGACGCACCCGCAGCGATCGCACCGGCGGCGGCCGCGGTGTCACCGCCGGTGGGCGCCGCACCGGACGGCGTCGTGCTGCCACTGAGTGAACCCGTCCTGAGCAGCGTCTTCGATGGCGGCACTCGATCCCTGGTCGCGATAGTGGGCCCCGCCGATTCGGCCACCGAACTCGGGATCTACCCGGCGCGGGGGGCGGGCCGGGTGGTTGCGCTGCCCGCTCCGGTCACCGCGATAGCGACTGACGGCGACGGCGCCGTCTACCTCGCCAACCGCGGCGGTTACACGCGCGTCGACGTCCGATCGGGCCGACTGGACTCCGTGGACGTCGACGGTCACCCCGACACGCGGTTCACCGCGATCACGCTGCGGGCCGACGGCCGGGTGGCGCTCGGCAGCGACAGCGGCGGCGTCTACACGATCGCGCCCGACCACTCCGTCGCGGCCCGGATCGAGACGTTCGCGCGTGTGGACGAGCTTGCGGCACAAGGGGATACGGTGTTCGCCCTGGACCGGTCGCAGACGTCGGTCACGACCGTGGAACCCGGCGGCGACGAGACCGGACCCGCCCTGCGCGCCGGGCAGGGCGCCACCACGATGGTCACCGACACGGCCGGGCGCCTGCTGGTGGCGGACACCCGCGGCGGACAGCTTCTGGTGTTCGGCTCGGATCCGCTGATGCTTCGTCAGCAGTACCCGGTGCCCGGCGCGCCCTACGGTCTGGCGTCCTCGCCCACGCTGACCTGGGTGTCGGAGACGGCGTCCAACATCGTTGTTGGATACGATCTCGGCACCGGCATCCCCGTCGAGAAGGTGCGATATCGAACCGTGCGACAACCGAACTCCCTGGCCTACGACGACGACACCGGCACGCTGTACGTGGCGTCCGGGGTCGGCGAGGGCGTGCAGGTGATCGCGACCAGGACGGCGCCGTGAGCGAGATCCAGCGAGGCCGGATGCCCGCCGCCTGGGAGGCCGACCTCTCCGACGACTACGACTGGGTGCCGCTACGGCTGCCGCCCAACGTCACCCGCGTGTCGGCGTCCCTGCGGCTGTCGATCGAGGCCGAGTACCGCGGCTGGGAGCTGACCAGGGTGCGGCTGTACACCGACGGAAGTCGGCGGGTTCTGCTGCGGCGCAGGAAGTCCGCCCGCACCATCGACCAGCCCGCGGTGTGACCGCGTGATCTACCGCGCCCTACGCCGGCTGTTCTTCCTCGTCCCGCCGGAGCGTATCCACACATGGGTGTTCGCCGCCCTTCGCGCCGCCACCGCGGTCGGACCTCCGCGCCGCCTGCTCGAGCGCCGGCTGGGGCCCTCCGATCCCCTGCTCGCCTCGACGGTCATGGGCATCGCGTTTCCCGGCCCGCTCGGACTGGCCGCCGGTTTCGACAAGGACGGCACGGGGTTGAATACCTGGGGCGCAATGGGATTCGGCTACGCCGAGGTCGGCACCGTGACCGCACACGCGCAACCGGGCAACCCCAAGCCGCGCATGTTCCGCCTCCCGGACGACCGCGCACTGCTCAACCGGATGGGCTTCAACAACCACGGCGCGGCGGCACTCGCGCAGCGGCTGGCCGGGAACACGGCGTCGGTGCCGATCGGGGTGAACATCGGCAAGACCAAGGTCACGCCGGCCGAGCACGCGGTCGAGGATTACGCCGCCAGCGCCCGCCTGCTGGGACCGCACGCGGCGTTCATGGTGGTGAACGTCAGCTCCCCCAACACGCCGGGTCTGCGCGACCTGCAGGCCGTGGCGTCGCTGCGGCCGATCCTGGCCGCCGTCCGCGCGGCGACCACCGTGCCGGTGCTCGTCAAGATCGCACCCGACCTGTCCGACGACGATGTCGACGAGATCGCCGACCTGGCAGTCGAACTCGGGCTCGCGGGCATCGTCGCCACGAACACCACGGTCTCGCGGGAGGGCCTCGCGACCCCCGGCGTCGACGAGTTGGGCCCCGGCGGCATCTCGGGACACCCGGTGGCGCGGCGTTCGGCGGAGATCCTCCGCAGGCTCTACGGCCGCGTCGGTGACCGACTGGTGCTGATCAGCGTCGGCGGCATCGAGACGGCCGACGACGCGTGGGAACGCATCACCGCAGGCGCGTCACTGCTGCAGGGCTACACCGGTTTCGTGTACGGCGGTGGGCTCTGGGCCGCGCACATCCACCAGGGCATCGCGCAGCGCCTGCGCGACGGCGGGTTCGCCTCGCTGAGCGATGCGGTCGGGTCGGCTGCTCGCTGAGCTACTTCTGCTCGTAGGTCGCGTGAATCACCGCACGCGCGATCGCGTGGCTGAAGAGGTTGAAGCCGAGGTAGGCCGGTGTGGCGCCCTCGGGCACGTCGAGCTTCTCGACGTCGACGGCGTGGACGGCGACGAAGTACCGGTGGGGACCGTGGCCGGCGGGCGGCGCCGCGCCGATGAAGCGCGTCAGGCCGGCATCGTTGGCCAGGGTGACGGCGTCGCCGGGGAATCCGCTGCTGCTGCCGTCTCCGACACCCGCGGGGAGTTCCGTCACGGTGGCGGGCAGGTTGAACACCGCCCAGTGCCAGAAGCCGGACCCCGTCGGCGCGTCCTGGTCGTACATGGTGACGGCGAAGCTGCGGGTGGTCTCCGGGAAGCCCGACCAGCTCAGCTGCGGCGAGACGTCCGATCCCCCGGCCCCCATGATCCCGCTCACCTGATCGTTGCCGAACGCGTCACCGTCGGTGAAGGACTCGGACGTCAGCGTGAAGGTGGGCAGCTCGGGCAGTGCGTCGTACGGCGTGCTCATGAACAGTCCTTTCGATGGTCGTGCGGTGGTCAGCAGTTGAGCAGGAAGCGCTCGAGCACCCGGCTGCCGAACTCCAGCGCGTCGACGGGTACCCGCTCGTCGACGCCGTGGAACAGCGACGCGAAGTCCAGATCGGGTGGCAGGCGCAGCGGAGCGAAGCCGAAGCAGCGGATGCCGAGCTTGACGAACGCCTTCGCGTCGGTCGCGCCCGAGAGCATGTAGGGCACCGTGCGCGCGCCGGGGTCCATCGCGAGCAGGGCGTCGTTCATCGCGTCGACGAGGTCGCCGTCGAACGTCGTCTCGACCGACGGCAGGTCGCGCTCCCACGTCCGGCTGACGTTCGGCCCGATCAGTTCGTCGACCTCGCGTTCGAAGGCCTCGCGGCGGCCGGGCAGCACCCGGCAGTCCACGATCGCCTCGGCGGTGGCGGGGATGACGTTGGCCTTGTATCCGGCCTTGAGCATCGTGGGGTTGGCCGTGTCGCGCAGCGTCGCACCCACGATGCGCCCGATGTCGCCGAGCTTGGCCACCGCGCCGTCGATGTCGGGCGAGTTCACGTCGAACTCGTAGCCGGTCTCCTCGGCGACCGCGGTGAGGAACTGGGCGACCGGTTCCGTCAGCACCAGCGGGAACCGGTGCCTGCCCAGCTTCGCCACGGCCTCGGCGACCGCGGTCACCGCGTTGTCGGAGTGCACCATCGAGCCGTGACCGGCGCGACCACGTGCCGACAGCCGCATCCAGGCGATGCCCTTCTCGGCGGTCTCGATCAGGTACAGCCTGCGCTCCCCGCCGTCACGGGTCGGCACGGTCAGCGAGAACCCGCCGACCTCGCCGATCGCCTCGGTGACACCCTCGAACCACTCCGGCTTGTTGTCCACCAGCCACTGCGCGCCGTAGGTCCCGCCGTGCTCCTCGTCCGAGACGAACGCGAACACCAGATCGCGTGGCGGCACGATGCCGGCCCGCTTGAAGTGCCGCGCGACGGCGATCATCATGCCGACCATGTCCTTCATGTCGACCGCGCCGCGACCCCACACGTAGCCGTCCTCGACGGCGCCCGAGAAGGGGTGCACGCTCCAGTCCGCGGGTTCGGCCGGGACGACGTCGAGGTGGCCGTGGATCAGCAGCGCACCGCGGTTCGGGTCGGCGCCCGCGAGCCGCGCGACCACGTTCCCGCGGCCCGGCGCGCCCGCCTCCACGTACTCGGTCTCGTACCCGACCTCCTCGAGTTGTGCGGCCACCCAGCGGGCGCACTCGGCCTCGCCTTTGGTGGTCGCCAGGTCGCCGGTGTTCGAGGTGTCGAACCTGATGAGCTCACTGACGAGGCCCACGACTTCGTCTGCTGGTCCGGTCACAGTCACCATTCGTACCACCACCGCATTCGGCGGGTCCCGGTCCGGGGTGGGTTATCGGTTTGGGTCAGGAGCGGATGATCCGTTAGCCTTAGTCGCTCGCTCGTCCGAGTGGCGGAATGGCAGACGCGCTAGCTTGAGGTGCTAGTGCCCTACTAATGGGCGTGGGGGTTCAAGTCCCCCCTCGGACACACGTGTTCTCCCGACAACGGGCCCCTTCGGGGCCCGTTGTCGTTTCGCGCTCAGCTCACCCGCCGGGCGAAGTCGACGACGTCGCGCACCGCCCGTGCGAACAGCTCGGGCACCGCGACCGCGGCGATCTGCTCCCCCGCGTGGCCGACGCCGTTGTACACGTGGCCCGACGCGCTGACCCCCGCGCGCAGCAGCTTTCGCAGATAGGACTGACCCTCGTCGCGCAAGGGGTCGAGTTCGTCGGTGGTGATCACGTGCGGTGGCAGGCCCCGCAACTCGTCGACGTCGGCGTAGAACGGCCACGCCAGCGGGTCCGTGCGGGACACCCCGGTCGGGTCGTACAGGGCGGCCATCATCGTCATCACCGACGGCCCCAGGAAGTAGCCCTCGTTCTCGGCCAGCGACACCAGTTCGGGGATCGGCGTGTCGTAGCCGCCGTAGATGAACGGGACCTGCGCGTAGACGCCGTCGATCCGACCGACCCTGCCCTCGCGCTTGGCCTTGAGCGCGGTCGCGAGCGACAGGTTGCCGCCACCGGACTCGCCGGTCACCACGATCGACGAGAGACCGAGCGCCTCGCGCTGCCCGTGCATCCAGTCAAGCGCGCTGGCGCAGTCGTTGAGGCCCGCGGGAAACGGGTGCGGCCCAAGGGTTCCCGCCGAGTTGCGGAATTCGACCCCGACCACGACGCAGCCCTCGGCCGCCAGGTTCGCGCGCCATCCCGACATCGCCGGGTCGGCGGCGCGCATGATCGCCATGCCGCCGCCGTGCAGGTGCAGCAGGCCCGGTAGCGGTCCGGGCGCTCCGATCGGCCGGTCGACGTAGAGCGTGATGTCGTTGCCGTCGACACCCTCGATCGTCAGAGTGAGCGTCTCGACGCCCGACGGTGCGGGCATGTCGGCGAGCAACGCTCCGAAGACACCGTCGAAAGCCTGCTCCGACGCGGCGGCGACCGCCAGCAGCTCCTCGACCGGCGAGGAGCGGTGCACGGGCAGTGCCGCCGCTTCGGCGTCGAGACCGAACGGCGCGAACAGCGCCACCATCCTCGGGTCGGCGCGCGGATCTGTGCGCAGTTCCATCGTCGGGTCGCCGAGCCGGCCGGGAAGGTTCACGGCTACGACGATGCCACGTCGGAGACGACGATCTCCTGGTCTCCGCGCACGCAGGTGAACACGATCGGGTAGACGTCGGCCGCCGCGCCGTAGCAGGTGAAGTCGTCGACGGCCTGGTACTTGTCGCCCTCCGGGTCGTAGTCCCCCGCTACCGTTTCGGCCTCCTCGCACGTCAGACCGCCCGCGATGTCCAGCCCGAGGTCGTCCCGCGGCGGGCATTCGAGATAGCCGGGAATGGCGGCGGCCGACGGACTGGTGGCGAGCGCGGCACCGGCGACGACGACGGCGGACAGGAGGCAACGGACGAACGGCATCGCACGATCCTGGCACGCGAGCCCGTGACGCGCCGCACCGCCGGTGTCAGTACACGTCGCGCACGTATCGCTTGGCCGCGATGAGCTCGCGTTTGTAGTCGTGCGCCGATTCCGCGGACATGCCACCGTGGCTGCGGATGATCGCGGTCAGCGTGTCGTCGACGTCCTTGGCCATCCGCGCGGCGTCACCACACACGTAGAAGTGCGCGCCGTCCTCGAGCCAGCGCCACACGTCGGCGCCGTAGTCGGCCATCTTGTGCTGCACGTACACCCGCTGCTGCTGGTCGCGTGAGAAGGCGAGGTCGAGACGGTTGAGCAGACCGTCGGACACCATGTCCTCGAGATCGGCGCGGTAGTAGAAGTTCTCGCTGCGGTGCTGGTCGCCGAAGAACAGCCAGTTGGCACCGCCGTGACCCAGGGCCCGCCGCTCCTGCAGGAAGCCGCGGAAGGGCGCGATGCCCGTGCCCGGCCCCACCATGATCATCGGCGTCGCACCGTCCTCGGGCGGCCGGAAATGGGCGGAGGGCTGAAGGAACACCGGGGCGTGCGACGCCCTGTCCGCCAGCATGGTCGACGCGACACCGCCGCGCATGACGCCGCGCGTGCTGCGGTAGCGCACCACCGACACCGTCAACTGGATCTCGCGCGGGCTGACCAGCGGGCTCGACGCGATGGAGTACGACCGCGGCGTCAACCGCACCAGCGCGTCCTGCCAGGCGGCCGCGTCCGCCCGGACGGGGAACTGCTCCAGCAGGTCGATCGCGTTGCGCACGTCGCGCAGCGCCTTCGCATCGCGACGGTCGCGCCGCTCGGCCACGAAGCCGACCAGATTCGGTGTCACCCGCTGGATGTCGTAGGACGACGTCAGCGCGCTGCGCAACGTCGTCTCGATACCGTCGACCTCAACGGCCTCCGCGCCGCCGAGCCCGGTCGCGGCCAGCCACGCGTCGACGACGGCGTCGTCGTTCGCCACGTAGACCCCCAGTGCGTCGCCCACCGCGTAGGCGACGTCGTGCTCGCTGATGTCGAAGCCGAACAGCCGGACCTCTTTGCCCGACCCCTCCGGGGTCAGCCGGGTGTTCCGGCACAGCGGCGCCGCGATCGGATTCGCACGGGTGAACAGGGCGGGCGCCGGCGCGGTCCCCGCGGTCGTCGGCGCGGCGACAGCCGACGCACCCCCCGGCGAGACCATCAGGTCCACAACCGAATTCGTCCAGTCGGCTAGGGGTTGGTCGTCGTACACCTCGTGTTCCGCGCGGTCGAGCAGGCGCGTGGCACCGAGTTCCGCCAGTCGCGTGTCGAGCGATTTCGCGTGGCCGCAGAAGTTGTCGTAGGACCGGTCGCCGATGCCGAGCACCGTGTACCGGACGCCGTCGAGCGACGGCGCCTTCGGCGATTCCAGCCTGCTCCAGAAGTCGGCGCCGTTGTCCGGCGGCCCGCCGTCGCCGAACGTGCTGGTGACGATCACGACGTCACCGGCCTCGGAGAGATCGGTGAGCGCCACATCGTCCATCGCGCTCAGCTGGGCGCCGCCGAGTTGCTCGCCCAGCCGGCCCGCCAACTCCTCCGCGTTGCCCGTCTGGGACGCCCACAGCACCAGCGGTCCTGTGCGCGTTGCGGATTCGGGTGGCGTGTCGGCGAGCCTCGAGTACCGGCCGGCCAGCAGACCGTCCACCCACAACCGGGCCCTCGGGCCCACCGGGGCGCCCGCCGGCAACACCGGCACCCCCGGTCGGCCCTCGTCGATACCCGCGAGGAAACCGGCTACGTACAGCCTTTCGTCCGCGGTGAGTTCGGGGGCGTCCGGGCTCAGCGGCACCGGCGTCACCCGGACGGCGCACACCTTGAACTCGGGCTGCAGTGAGTCGGCGTCCACGGCGTCGTTGGTGAGCGCGTTGACCGTCAGGTGCTCACCCTGGACGTCGTTCCAGTGGAACGGGACCCAGGCGCTGCCCGGCCGGATCCGATCGGTGACGACGGCGGGCAGGACGGCTCGGCCGCGCCGGGTGACCAGTTCCACCTCGCGACCATCGGAGATTCCCAGCGCGGCGGCGTCGTCGGGATGGATCTCGACGAACGGGCCGGGGTTGAGCTTGTTGAGTTTGGCGACCCTGCCGGTCTTCGTCATGGTGTGCCACTGGTGCTGCAACCGCCCGGTGTTGAGCACCATCGGGAAATCGTCGTCGGGCAGTTCCGCGGCATCCATGTGCGGGCGGGGGTGGAACACCGCGCGCCGGGACGGGGTGGCGAACGCCAGCCGTGGCTTCCGGCCATTGGTGTCCACGAAGAGATCCTGCGAGACCCCGTCGTTGAGGTAGCGGATCGGGTTGCGGTCGGCGAGTTCGTCCGGCGGGCAGGGCCATTGCACGGGCGTCTCCCGTAGGCGCTCGTAGTCGACCCCGCGTAGGTCGTAGCCGGTGCGCGGGTTGTGGAACCGGCGGATCTCGTCGAAGATCTGCTCGCTGGACTTGTAGTCGAAGCTCTCGCCGAAGCCGAGATGCTGTGCGACACCGCAGATCAGCTCCCAGTCCGGCCGGGCGTCGCCGAGCGGTGGGACGGACTGCTGCAACAGCGTGAGGGTGCGGTCGGAGTTCACCATCACCGCGTCGGCTTCCGCCCACAGCGTGGCCGGAAGCATGATGTCGGCGTAGGAGTTGGTGGCCGTCTCGGCGTAGGCGTCCTGGGTGATGACCAGTTCCGCGGCCTGCAGCCCGGCGATGACGGTGTCCCGGTTCGGTACGCTGGCAACGGGATTGGTGCAGATGATCCAGGCGGCTTTGATGTCACCGGTGCCCAGTTGCCGGAACATCTCGATGGTTCCCGGCCCGACGTCGGTCCGGATCGCGCCCGGCTCGAGGCCCCACTGCTCCTCGACGAACGCGCGGTCGTCGGGCGACGAGACCGCCCGCTGGCCCGGCAACCCCGGCCCCATGTACCCCATCTCGCGACCGCCCATGGCGTTGGGCTGGCCGGTCAGCGACATCGGCCCGCTTCCCGGCCGGCAGATCGCGCCGGTCGCCAAGTGCAGATTGCAGATCGCGTTGGTGTTCCAGGTGCCGTGCGTGCTCTGGTTCAGGCCCATCGTCCAGCAGGTCATCCAGTCGCCGGCCTCGGCGATCAGGTCGGCCGCGGTGCGGATGTCGGCTTCGGCCAGGCCGGTGATGGCGGCGACGCGGTGCGGCGGATAGCCGGCGAGGAACTCCGGCATCGCGTCCCAGCCCCTGGTGTGCTCGGCGATGAACTCGCGGTCCACGGCGCCGTTGACGACGAGCAGGTGCAGGATCCCGTTCAGCAGTGCCAGATCGGTGCCCGGCCTGATCTGCAGGTACAGGTCGGCCTTGTCGGCGGTGGTGGTCCTGCGCGGATCCACGACGATGAGTTTGGCACCCGCCTTGAGGCGATCGGCCATGCGCAGGTAGAGGATCGGGTGGCAGTCGGCCATGTTGGAGCCGATGACGAAGAACAGGTCGGTGCAGTCGAAATCGGTGTAGGAGCCGGGCGGACCGTCGGCTCCCAGTGACTGCTTGTAGCCGGTTCCCGCACTGGCCATGCACAGCCGGGAGTTCGACTCGATGTGCACGGTCCGCAGAAAACCCTTGGCGAGCTTGGTGGCGAGGTACTGCGCCTCGATCGACATCTGCCCCGACACGTACAGCGCCACCGCGTCCGGCCCGTGCTCGTCGACGATCGCGCGCAGCCGACTCCCCGCTTCCGCCATCGCGTCGTCGACGTCAGCGGCCACCGGGTCGGCGTCGCGTGACGGCCGGAGCAACGCGGTCGTCAGCCGGCCGTCGGTGGCGGCCATCATCTCGGCGTGTGTCGCACCCTTGGTGCACAGTCGCCCGAAGTTGGTGGGGTGCAGCTTGTCACCGGACACCCGCGCGATGACCTGCGCGCCCGTAGCGGGGTCGGCGCGGGTCTCCACCGAGATCCCGCATCCGACCCCGCAATAGGAGCAGACGGTTCGGGTCATGCCTTGCCGTGTCTCACCCGACGGGTACCGGCACCGGTGCGCGGCCGATGTGCTCACCGCTGTGGGCCCGGTGCTCCTGCAGCCTCAGGAACACGAACCACGTGACGATCGCGCACACCACGTAGAAGCCGAGGAACACCCAGAACGCCATCGTGGCCGATTTGGCGTCGCCGACGTAGGACGCGCGCAGCACCACGTTGATGAACACGCCGCCGAGTGCGCCCACCGCACCGGCGAACCCGATCAACGCCCCCGACATGGCACGCGACCAGGCCGCCTTCTCGTCCTTGCTGAGATCGTCGCGGCCCTGCGCCTTGGCCTCGAAGATCGACGGGATCATCTTGTAGGTCGAGCCGTTACCGAGTCCGGACAGGATGAACAGCAGGATGAATCCGGCGACGTAGCCGGTCATCTGGGCTCCCGTGGGAGCCCCGGCCGCTCCGTCGTCCAGCACACCGGTACCGACGAGGATCCCCGCGGCGAAGATCATCGCGACGAACACGTACAGCGTGATCCGCCCCCCGCCGATCCGGTCCGCGAGCTTGCCTCCGAACGGCCGGGAGATCGACCCGAGAAGCGGTCCGAGGAAGGCGATCTGCGCGGCGTGCAGCGACGCCTGCGCGGCGGTGTCGCCACCTGCCAGGTAGTTGATCTGCAGCACCTGGCCGAACGCGAACGAGAAGCCGATGAAGGATCCGAAGGTGCCGATGTAGAGGAAGCTCATCACCCAGGAGTGCTTGAAGCGCATGGCCTCGACGAGTGCGCCGAAGTTCGACTTCTGGTTGCGTAGGTTGTCCATGTACACGGCGGCGCCGACCGCGGCCACGCTGATCGCGACGAGGTAGATGGCGCAGACGATTTCCGGACGGGCGTTGCCCAGCGTGGCGATGACGAGCAAGCCGATCAGCTGGATCACGGGCACGCCGATGTTGCCGCCGCCGGCGTTGAGTCCCAGTGCCCAGCCCTTGAGCCGCTGCGGATAGAACGCGTTGATGTTCGTCATCGACGAGGCGAAGTTACCGCCGCCGAGACCCGCGAACGCGGCGATCACCAGGTAGGTGGTGTACGACGCGGGGTTCTTCATGAAGTACAGCGTCAGCACCGTCGGGATCAGCAGCAGCAGCGCGCTGACGATCGTCCAGTTGCGGCCGCCGAACTTCGCGGGGGCGATCGTGTAGGGGATGCGCATGAACGCGCCGACGAGGGTGGGCACCGCGACCAGGTAGAACTTGCCAGCGGCGTCGATACCGTAGACGTTCTGCGGCATGAAGAGCACCATGACCGACCAGATCGACCACACCGAGAAGCCGACGTGCTCGGCCACGATGGACCAGATCAGGTTGCGCTTCGCGATGTTCTTTCCCGGCGGCTTTCCGCCGGTGCCCTCCCAGGCGTCGACGTCTTCGGGGTCCCAGTGGTCGATGTCGCGGTTACGGGGCGCGGTGGTTGCCATGGGCCGAAGTCAACTACCAGGCCATTCCACACCGATTGCCTGTCGATGACCTCGATGAAAACTCGCCCTCACAGCCCGGTTCCGCTCACGGTGAGGCCGCGCGGATGTGATCGCCGGGATTCACCAGCGACTCCTTGGGGAAACGATCTCGCAACACCGCGCTCATAGCGTCGAGACATGACCGACGGAAGCAGCCCCCGTTTTCTGCAAGGCGCATTCGAGTTCGACGGTAGCGGCTACGACAAGCCCGTGCCCATCGACGCCGCGCTGCGCTACGTGGTGCCCGCGGGTGCCACGACCCAACCGGTGTACTTCCGTGGCGGCAACTCGTCGAAACAGATGATCTCCGTGGTGCTGTATCGCGACGGGACACCCATGCGGTACTTCCCGATCGCGGCGAAGGGAGCCACCCACGTGGCGCTGCGTGTGGTGGAGGATCTGCTCGCCGACACCGTGCTCGAGCTCTACGTCGCCGCGCCCGAAGGGGTGAAGGGATCGGTCGTCGTCGACCTCGGCCTGGTGGAGTTCTGATGGCGCAGCGGCTGATCGTCGTCGGTAACGGCATGGCCGGAATCCGCGCGATCGAGGAGGTTCTGGCCCGACAGGAGCACAGCGGAACCACTGTCGAGCCCTTCAGCATCACCGTGTTCGGCGACGAGCCCTACGGCAACTACAACAGGATCATGTTGTCGAATGTGCTTGCCGGCGTCGATGATCCGACCGAGATCTACCTCAACGCACTGGACTGGTACTCCGACAACGACATCGACCTGCGGGCCGGTGTGCGGGTGGTTCGGATCGACACGTTCGCACACCTGGTGTACGCCGATGACGGCAGCACCGTCCACTACGACAAGCTGATCCTCGCGACCGGCAGCCGGTCGTTCTTCCCGCCCATGACCGGATTGTGGTCCGACGACAAGAAACTCGCCGACGGGGTGTTCGGGTTCCGCACCCTCGACGACACCTCGACGATGATCGCCGAGGCGGCCAACCGGACCAGGGCCGTGGTCATCGGCGGCGGGCTGCTGGGACTGGAGGCCGCCAGGGGGCTGCAGAGCCGAGGAATGGCCGTCGACGTCGTGCACGCCGGACCCACCCTGATGAACGCCCAACTCGACGATCCGGCGGGCGCGATACTCCGGAAGTCCGTGGAGGGATTGGGTATCGGGGTGCACACCGACAAGCGCACCACCGAGGTCGTGGTCGACGAGACCGGCCGGCTGGCGGGCATCCTGTTCTCGGACGGGTCGCGGCTGGACTGCGACATGCTGGTCGTCGCGGCGGGCATCCGGCCCAATGTCGGCCTGGCGCAACGCGCCGGTCTCACCGTGGAGCGCGCCATCGTCACCGACGACCACATGCGCTCGATCGACGACGACGACGTCTATGTGGTCGGTGAGTGCGCCCAGCACCGCGGTCAGGTCTACGGTCTGGTCGCGCCGCTGTGGGAGCAGGCCAAGGTGCTCGCCGACCACCTGACCGGTGCCGACCCGACGTCGGCCTATCACGGTTCGCGGGTCGCGACCAAGCTCAAGGTCGCGGGCGTCGACGTCGCGTCGATGGGCGTCAAGGCGCCCGAACACCCGGATGACGAGTTCGTGCAGTACTCCGAACCCAAGCACGGCGTGTACAAAACCGTCGTGATCAGGGACGGCAAGCTGGTCGGCGCCACGCTCGTCGGTGACGTGTCCAAGGTGTCCTTCCTGACGCAGGCGTTCGACAGCGGGCTGCCCCTGCCCGACGAGCGGGTGGCGCTGATGTTCGACATCGGTACCCCCGAGGTCGGAGTCGGCGTGGCCGAACTGGCCGACGACGCGCAGGTGTGCAACTGCAACGGGGTGTCCAAGGGCGCGCTGGCCGCCTGCGTGCGGGCCGGTGAGACGTCGGTGTCCGGCGTGATGGCGAAGACCAAGGCGGGCAAGGGGTGCGGCGCGTGTAAGGAACTCGTCTGCCAGGTGGTCGAGTGGGCGGCCGGCGGCGCGGTGACCGAGGACCCGTCGGCGTCCTGGTACGTGCCGGGTGTGCCCTACGACAAGCCGACGCTGATGGGCCACATCCGCGACCTGCAACTGCATTCGGTGTCCTCGGTTTTCGCCGCGCTGGCGCCCGACGGCAAGGAGGACGCCGGCTCCAAGATGGCGCTGGCCTCGCTGCTCGAGATGATGTGGGCCGACGAGTTCGTCGACGAGCGCGACGCCCGGTTCATCAACGACCGGGTGCACGCCAACATCCAGCGCGACGGCACGTTCTCGGTGGTGCCGCAGATGAAGGGCGGGGTGACCGATGTGACTCAGTTGCGCAGGATCGCCGACGTCGCCGAGAAGTACGAGATTCCGATGATCAAGTTGACCGGAGGGCAGCGCATCGATCTGCTCGGGGTGCGCAAGGAGGATCTCCCCTCCGTGTGGGCCGACCTCGACATGCCGTCCGGATACGCCTACGGCAAGAGTTTCCGCACGGTGAAAACCTGTGTGGGCAGCGACTTCTGCCGTTACGGCGTCGGCGATTCGACGGCGCTCGGCATCGCGCTCGAGGAGCGCTACCAGGGTCTGGCGAGCCCCGCGAAGATGAAACTGGCGGTCACCGGCTGCCCGCGCAACTGCGCCGAGGCGCTGTGCAAGGATCTCGGCGTCGTGGCGGTCGACGGTGGCCGCTGGGAGATCTACGTGGGCGGCGCCGCGGGCGCCCACATCCGCAAGGGCGACCTGCTCGCGACGGTCGATTCCGCCGCGGAGGTCATGACGCTGACCGGCCGGTTCCTGCAGTACTACCGGGAGAGCGCCGATTGGCTTGAGCGAACGTACAAGTGGGTGCCGAGGGTGGGCATCGAGCACGTCCGCGCCGTGGTCGTCGACGATGCCGACGGTCTCGCCGCCGGCCTTGACGAGCGGATGCGGAAATCGGTGGACGCCTACCGTGATCCGTGGCTGGACGGACGCGAGCCGGCGACCGAGGGCCAGTTCAAAACGTCGTTGCCGTTGCTTCCGTTGCCGCAGGTTCCCGTTCGATGACGACCGAGGTCACGGTCGGGCGCGTCGACGAGATCCCGGTCGGCGAGGGGAGGACGTACACGGTGAACGGCGAGCAGATCGCGATCTACCGGATGCGGGACGGGTCGCTGCGCGCCGTCGACGCCGTGTGCCCGCACCGCGGCGGCCCACTCGCCGACGGGCTGATCGACGACGCCGTGGTGGTGTGCCCGTTGCACGGTAGGACCTACGACCTCACGACCGGCGACGAGGTGAGCGGCGGGCCCGGCGTCTGCGCCCACACGGCGACCGCCGCCCCCGACGGGTCGATCCGACTCGCTCTGGAACGCGGTTAGCTCTTCATGTCCTCGTGACGGCTTCGCACGATGTTGAACGCGCCGTACGCCGCAATGCCGATCGCAGCCAGCACCAGCAGGATCTTGCCGAAGGGCATCGACCCGAGCGTCTTGATCGCGGCGTCGACGCCCGAGGCCTTGGCCGGGTCAGAACTGAGCGTCGCCACGATGACCAGCAACCCCGCGCCGATGAGTACCAGTCCCTTGGCGACGTAACCCGCGATACCGAGCGGCGTGATCACCGATCCGCCTCCCGAGTCGAGGTCCTTCAGGAACCGCTTGGTGGCGCCCTTGTAGACGTGATAGCCGCCGACGCCGATGATGACGAGTGCGACGACGATCAACACCGCACTCCCCCAACCGCTTTGCATCATCTTCGCGCTGAGACCGGCGTTCTGCTGACCGCTGGACTGACCGGAACCGAGCGCGAACTTCGCGGCGGAGAACGCAAGAGCCAGGTGGACGACGGCGACCGCGGCGGCCTTACCCCGGTCCTTGAGATCGTGCTCGACGACCGCCTCCACCCCGTGCCACAGGCCGAGTGCCGCGAGTGCGACGGCGGCCACCCACAGCATGGCGGTGCCTCCGGTCTGCGCGGAAAGAGTTGCCAGCGCGCCGGATTGATCGGCGCTGCCGCCCAGGCCGAAAGCCAGCCGCAGGACGATCCAGGCCAGCAGGATGTGCAGTACGCCGCTGGCGGCGAAACCGAACCGCGCGACGCGTTCGAACCACGAGTTGTCACGCGCGCTCGTCGCAGCGCTACGGGTGTCGACCATGGCGAGGAGATACCCCGCGCGGTGTGTGAGTCAAACCACTAATTGACGGAAACGCATAAACGGCGAACGGGGCCCTCCGCCGAGGGCCCCGCCGCCGCTGACCGCGCTACTCGCTCGAACCGCCGCCGCCACCCGAGCCGGAGTCCGATCCCGAACCGGATCTGGAGCCGGACTCAGCCGACGCCGACCCGGTCGACGCACCCGCCGTTGCGCTCTCGGTCCCACCCGAGCCGCCACCGGCGTTGTTGGAGCTCGGCGCCTTGGTCTTGGGCTCGGCCTTGTTGCCGTCCTTCTCCGAGGTCTTCTCCGAGGCCGCCTCCGACTTGGTGGTGCTGGATTCGGTGGCGTCTGCCTTGCTGACCGCCGAACTGTCGCCGGCCTTGTCGACGCTGGATGACGAGGCCTTCACCGTGGACTCCGCCGCCGGCTCCGACACCGCCTCCGGCTCGGCCGCGACCGCCCGAAGCGTGCGTGCGGACGCGGCGACGGAGGACTCGTCCGCGGCCGCCGCCTCCGGATCACCGGCGGGTATCGACAAGGTCATCGCAGGCGGTGCGGCGATGATGCTCGCCGCGTCCTCCAACGTTGTGCCGACGGTGTTCACCACGGTGCCGGTGGTCTGCAGACCGATCGCACCCACGGCCCCGGCGGTGGCCAGACCCTGGGCGGCGGTCGCCGTGCCGTAGGCGAGCGCCTGAGCCCCGGTGGCCACTCCGCCCGCGAGGGCCTGCGCCCCGGTGGCGGTGACCCCGGCGAGCGCCTGCGCTCCGGTCGCGACACCGCCCGCCAGTGCCTGTGCTCCCGTCGCCACGCCGTAGGCGAGCGCCTGCGCCGCGGTGGCACCGAAGCCCGCGAGCCCCTGGGTCAGCCCCGTCGACGCGCCTGCGGCCAACGCCGCGAGGGCGGCGGCGTAGCTTCCGGGGTTCAGCGGGTTCGACAGGATCGCGGCGAGCGCTCCCAGCCCGCCCGCCGCGAACGCCGAGCCCGCGGTGCCGAGCGTCGCGAGACCCGTCGCCGTGGTGACGCCGAGGCCCTGCAGCGCCGTCGCTCCGGTCACCGTGGCAGCCTGCAGGCCCGTCGCACCCGTGACGGTAAGCGCCTGCAGCGCTTGGGCACCCGTGACCGTCACCGCCTGCAGGCCCGTCGCACCGGTGACCGTCAGGCCCTCGAGCGCGGTGGCGCCGGTGACGCCGAGGCCCTGCAGACCGACGGCGGCAGCCGCTTGCACACCGGACAGCGTCTGCTCGAGCGCCAGGCCACCGCCTCCGACGACGACCTCGAGGGCCGCCCCGAGATCGCCGGGCGTCACCGCCAGCGCCGAGATCGGTTCATCGGCGCCGAGGGCCGTTGCCGACAACGGCGCGGGCGCCATCGCCGACGGACCGCCGACGACGAGGCCGAGTGCGGTGGTGATCGCCGTCAACAGCGTGGCACCGACTCCGCCGACCGCGGCCAACGTCGTCGCGCCGGCGGCGCCCAGTCCGGCCACGGTCGCCGCCACTCCGGCCCCCGTGAAGGCCAGCGCGGTCGAACCGGCCACACCGAGACTGCCCAGTGCGATACCCCCCGCCGTGTTGAGGGTGCCCAACCCGGCCGCCAGGGTGGTGCCCAGACCGGAGAGGCCGAGCGTTCCCGCGGTGCTCAGGCCGGTGAGCCCGATGTTCAACGCACCGGAGGTGCCGGTCAGCAGAGTCCCCAGTGCCACAGCGTAATTCGCGGGATTCAGCGGGTTGGCCAGGATCGCGCCGAGGGCTCCGACGCCGCCACCGAGCAGCGACGTGACGGCCCCACCCGCCGATGCCAGGCCGACGGCGCCGACCGTGCCCAGGGTGTTCAGCCCGAGCGCAGCGGTGCCGGTGAGACCCGCCAGCGCCTGTGCACCGGCCGCTCCCAGGCCCGCGAGGGCCTGTGTGCCCGCCGCCGACAGCCCGGCCAACGTGGTAGCCAGCCCGGTCCCGACTCCGGCCAGCGCCTGAGTGCCTGCCGTGGCGAGGCCCACGAAGCTCGTGTTCAGCGCGAACGCCGCGCCCTGCGCCAGCACGCCCACGGCAGCCAGCACATCGGGCACCAGGTCACCGAGCGCGGCCCCCACCGCGGTGTTCAGCGTCGTGCCGGCGACGCCGAGTGTTTGCGCCAAGCCGGTCCCCAACGAGCCCAGCGCGAACAGGCCCTGCGTGCCCGTGATGCCCAACCCCAGGGCCGCCTGGCTCAACCCTGTGGTCCCGCCCGCGATGAGCAGTGCGAGCGCCGCGGGATACGCGCCGGGGTTCAACGGATTGGACGCGATCGCCGCGAGTGCGCCGAGCGTCGACGCCGACAGCGTCGTTCCGAGGACACCGACAGTCTGACCCAGCGTCGACCCCGCGGTGCCGAAATTGACGAGGGCCCCGCTACCGGTCAGGCCCAGGCCCTGCGCGGCCTGAGTGAGCGCGAGCGATCCGCCCGCCGCCAGGTCGGCGATCGCCTCCGCCAAACCGGTCGGCGTGTACGCCGCGTTCACGGTGATGCGACTCATCTCCGCCGACAGATCGGGGACCGGCGGCGTGATCGGGCTGAGCGCGATAGCGGTTGCTCCGACAACCGCAACACCCGCCGAGAGAGATGAACGAATGGCTGCTTGCATGACGACCCCTTAGACCAGTAACCAACTGAATAGCAAAAAGTTACACCTCCGAAATATGCAGCAGAAGAGGTTTTGCGGAATTCTCCGAACCCGGATGTCAGGACGAAAAAACAATTTGCCGATGCGATATCGGACACGGTTGCCGCGACAGCGCTCGAGCGCTGTGAAGCAAATTCCTATTCCGTCTCGCATATGCCGCGCCGCGGTGCGCACCGAGTATTGCTGAGTCCGTTGCCTGCAAAGGTTTGCGCATTTCAACGCCCACACCGCGGCCCCCGTGGCTTTGCAGTCGTCGAACCTGCCGGCAGGACTGCCGACGAACCGGCCGCCGCGCGCACATTCGAGCGCATTCATACTGGTGGAATCGATATTCGCCATCGCTTGCGGCCTGTGTCGGACAGTCGCGACGAGGCTGACGAAGTCCCGGCGTGTCGTCTCGCCGGGCCCGACGCGCCGTCGCCCACCGGCGCTGGAATCGCCCTACCGTAGCCGGTCTGAGCGGCGAATATGAGACCTTTCGGACGAACCCGCTGCCCGTTCGGGGGCGACGGAATCATTCCGCTGGTTCAACCTCGAGCGACCGACCCACGCGCTTTGCCGATGCGGAAATCATGATCATTCCTTGCGGGCACCGGAAATTGCGATTATTGACGCGCGAATAACTCGATCACTTGCTGGGTACACGACCGTGTCGTCACGTGATCGAAATCAGCTAACTCGCTCAACCCGCGGTCGTCCTCGCAGCCGAGCGATCGGCGGCGCACGCTCAGGGCCGGTGTGGCGGCGGCGGCTCGCGTTGCCCGATCCGATCGATCACGCGTCGGGTTTCACCGCGAGGACCGGCTTGGGGCACTCCAGCAGCACCTGCTGGGAGACGCTGCCGAGGAGCAGTTTCCCCACCGGGTTGCGGTGCTTCACCCCGATCACCAGAAGCTCCGCATCGGCGCGCTCCATCGCGTTCAACAACTCGGTGGCCGCGTCGACGCCGACCGGTTGCACCCACTCGAACGGCACCCCCGACGTGGTGAGCCGGTCCTGCACGTCGCGCGCCCGGTCCGGGGACGCGAACGTCGAGTCTGTGTAGGCGTCGCCCGCCGTCGCGTTGACGACGAGGACACCGGTGCCGCGCAGCCTGGCCTCGGCGATGCCGTGCTCGAGCGCCGCCTGGCCGAACTGATCCGCCGTGAATCCGATGACAATCACTGGTGCACCGCCTTCTCCCTCTGATCCCTGTCGTCTTCGACCACGAGCAGCGTCTCCTCGTCTCGGTGCAGGAGCCGCAGCACCAGCGGAATGAGCAACAGCACCGCCATGAGGACGTAGGTCACGATCGCCACCGGTTCGGTGAACAGGCTGCTCCAGTCACCGCCGCCCAGCTGCAGGCTCTGTCTCAACTGGCGCTCGATGCGCGGCCCCAGAATGACTCCGATGATCAACGGCAGCACGGGAAGTCCGAACCGCCGCATCATCAGCCCGAGCAAGCCGAAGATCAGCAGCAGGGCCAGGTCGAGCGGTTGCACGTTGACGGCGAACGCGCCGAGCACCGCGAAGAACAGAATGCCCGCGTACAGGTACGGCCGCGGGGTGCGCAACAGCTTCGCCCACAGCGGCGCCAACGGGAGGTTCAACACGAGCAGCAGGAAGTTGCCGATGAACAGGCTCGCGATGAGCGTCCAGATCAGCAGTGGCTCCTTCTCGAAGAGCGTTGGGCCCGGCTGGATTCCGTAGGACACGAACGCGGTCAGCATGACCGCGGCCGTCGCGTTGGTCGGCAGGCCGAGCGACAGCATCGGCACCAGGGTGCCCGCCGCCGAGGCGTTGTTCGCCGCTTCGGGGCCCGCCACGCCTTCGATGGCGCCCTTTCCGAACTCCTCCGGATGCTTCGACAGCTTCTTCTCGGTGATGTAGCTCAGGAACGTCGGAAGCTCCGCGCCGCCCGCGGGCAACGCGCCGAACGGGAACCCGAACGCGGTGCCGCGCAGCCAGGGCTTCCACGATCGACCCCAATCGTCGCGACCCATCCACGGCCGCCCGACCGGAATGATCTCGGCGGGCCGCCTGCGCAGGTGCGCGGCGACCCACAGCGCCTCGCCGAGCGCGAAGATCGCGACCGCGATGACGACGATGTCGATGCCGTCGGAGAGCTGCGGGATGCCGAACGTGGCACGCGGCTGGCCGGTGAGGAAGTCGATGCCGACGATGCCGATCGCCAGGCCGAGAACCAGCGAGATCGCCCCGCGCAGTTTGGACGATCCCAGCACCGCCGTCACCGCGACCAACGCGAACAACATGATCGCCAGGTACGAGGGTGCGCCGAGCGTGACGGCGAAGCGGGAGATCGCGGGGGCGAACGCGGCCAACAGGATGGTGCCGATGGTGCCCGCGACGAACGACCCGATGGCCGCCGTGGCGAGCGCCTGCGCGGCGCGGCCGGCCTTCGCCATCTTGTTGCCCTCGATCGCGGTGATCACCGACGAGGACTCCCCCGGTGTGTTCAGCAGGATCGACGTCGTCGAGCCGCCGTACATGCCGCCGTAGAAGATGCCCGCGAACATGATGAAGGCCGCACTCGGGCTGACGTTGTAGGTGATCGGCAGAAGCAGCGCCACCGTCATGGCGGGCCCGATGCCGGGCAGCACGCCGACCGCCGTTCCCAGCAGCACGCCGATGACCGCGTACAGCAGGTTCATCGGGGTGGCCGCCTCGGCGAACCCCTGCATGAGCCAGTCGAAGTTCTCCATTACAGAATCCCGTCCAAGATGCCTGCGGGCAGCGGGATTCCGAGCCCGGAGTAGAACGCGTAGAAGCTGGCCAGCGCCAGCACCACACCGATGACGAGGTTGCGCACGTAGTGCTTGCTGCCGAGTACCGTGGCCGCGCCGGCGAAGAACAGCGCGCTGGTGATGGCCCATCCCAGCGGGTTCACCAACAGGATCAGCGCGATGAACAGGGCGATGAGCAGACCGACGGTGCGCCAATCGCTCGGCATGTCCGGATCGATGTCCTCACCGGCATCCGCCTCGCCGCGCGATCCCCGCGGGATCGCGATCGCCAGGATCGCCGCGAGCACGACCGCCGCGACCCCGATGACCATCGGAAAGAAGCCGGGGCCAACGGGATCCACCTTCGCGAAGGTGTCGGGCAGGCTCTGTGAGGTGACGATGAGGAACACCCCGACCGCCGCCAGCACGGCGACGACCGCGTACTGCGCGAAATCCGGCTTCTCGGCGCGATCCTCTTCGCGCTCGGGCGCCGTCACAGCAGGCCCAACTCGGTCAGCGTCGACGAGACGCGGTTGTCCTGGTCCACCAGGAACTGTTCGAACGCCGCTCCGGTCATGAACGCGTCGGTCCACCCGTTCTTCACCAGCGCCTCCTTCCACTGTTCGGTGCCGTGTAGATCCTCGAGCAACTTGACCATCGACTGCTTCGACTGATCCGAAATCCCCGGCGGGGCAAGGACACCGCGCCAGTTGGCGAATGTCAGGTCGATCCCCGACTCCTTCAGGGTCGGTGCGTCCACCCCCTCGACGCGCTCGTTGCTCGACACGGCGAGCACCCGCAGGGTGCCCGCCTCGATCTGATCGATCAGCTCGCCGGGGCTCGACGTGCCCGCGGTGATCTTCTTGCCGAGCAGCGCGGTCAGCAGATCGCCGCCACCGTCGTAGGTGATGAAGTTGACGCTCTTCGGGTCGACGCCAACGGTTTTCGCCAGCTCCATCGGAAACAGGTGATCCGGGCCGCCCGGCGACGAACCGCCGCCGATCGTCACCTTCGACGGATCGGCTTTCCACGCCGCGACGAAGTCGCCCACCGTCCGGAACGGCGAGTCGGCGGGTACGAAGATCGCACCGGGGTCCTCGATCAGCTTGGCGATCGCCGTCGCATCGGAGGCCTTGATGTTCGATCCGTTGGTGTAGGTCGCACCGACGACGCCGAGGCCCATCGTCATCATGAGGTCGCCGTTGCCGCGCTCGTTCATCAGGCGGGCCATCGCCACCGTGCCCCCCGCGCCGATCACGTTGAACACCTCGACGCGACCGGTGAGATCGTCGTCCTCCATGATCTTCACCGCCGTGCGCGCGGTGAGGTCGTAGCCGCCGCCGGGACTGTTCGGCACCATCATGCGCAACCGGTGCATGCCCGCGGGATCGTCACCGCGAGTCACGCCACATCCGGTTGCGAACGTCGCGGCCAGTAGCAGGGCCACCGCCGCGGTCGCACATCGACGCAGTATCGACACGTCGGACTCCTTCGTTCACAGTGTGATGCTCGGCAATAATGTTCCCCAGCGTGACCCAGGTCACTCTTACGGACGTAAAGGAAGTTGTGGTCGTTGAGTACATGGCGCGGAACACTGACGGCGCGCAGCCTCGCTACCCGGTTCCTGGTGTTCCAGGTGCTCGTCGTCACGCTTGTGCTCGGCGCGGTGGCGGCGGTGTCGGTCGCGCAGTCGACCCGTGAGTTCCGCGACGTACGCGGCCAGCGGATGATCGCCGTCGCCGAGAACCTGGCGTCGACGCCGATCGTGCGGCAGCGCTACGCCGACGCCTTCGCCTCGCGCATCCTCGCGCCGGACGTCGACCGTGCGGTCGCGCTGTCCGGTGCCCGCATCGTCGAACTGCTCGCACCCGACGGCGTCGTACGGGCGTCGTCGGAACCGACCCGCATCGGCCGACGAGTCGACTTCGGTCGGAGCCTCGTCACGGAGGGGCGGGCGTGGTCGGGCGACCTCGACGTGGACGGCCTGCACTCCCTCGTCGGGCAGGTCCCGGTGTTGTCCACCGCCGGTGAGGTGCTCGCGGTCGCCTCGGTCAGCGAGCCGTATCCGACACTGTGGCAGTCGCTCTCGGGCGCGGGCGAACGACTCGTCGTGTATCTCGGTCTGGGCGCGGCGCTGGGACTCATCGCGTCGTGGCTGCTGTCCCGGCGGATCAAGCGGCACACCCGCGGACTCGAGATCGCGGAGATCGCGGGACTCGCCGATCACCGGGAGGCGCTGCTGCACAGCATCAGAGAGGGCGTGGTGGCCGTCAACACCGACGGCGTCATCACGGTGCTCAACGACAGTGCGCAGGAACTGCTCTCGGTGTCGGGTGATGCCGTGGGACGGCGCGTCGACTCGATCGGCCTCGACCCGGCGGTGGAGCAGTTCCTACTCTCCGACGCGCCGGGCCGCTCGGCCGATGACACCGTGATCGCCACCCGCACCAGAGTGCTCGCCCTCAATCGGCGGCCGGCCACCACGCGCGGTGAGGAGATCGGTACGGTCACGACGATGCGCGACAGCACCGAACTGGCCTCCATGCAGGGCCAGCTGTCGTCGCACAAGAGCATGACCGACACGCTGCGGGCTCAGACCCACGAATTCGCCAACCAACTGCACACCATCTCGGGCCTGGTGCAGCTCGAGGAGTACGAGGCCGTGCGCGACCTCGTCGGCACCCTCACCCGTCGACGCGAGGAGATCAACGAGGCCGTCACCCGCAACATCTCCGATCCCGCGGTCGCGGCGCTGCTGATCGCCAAGACCTCGCTGGCGGCCGAGAGCGGGGTGGCTCTGCTCATCGACGACGACAGCCACCTCGACGCGCTGCCGCCGGCACTGGCGACCGACGTCATCACCGTGCTCGGAAACCTGGTCGACAACGCCGTCGACGTCTCGGAGGGGTCGGTGCGCAAGGTGGTCGAGGTGACGGTCGACGACGGTGACGGCCTGCACATCTCGGTGGCCGACTCGGGGCCGGGAGTGCCCGTGCACCTGCGCGAGTCGATCTTCGCCAGGGGCGTCACGTCGAAACCCGACGTGCCCGGCGGCCGCGGCATCGGTCTGGCGCTGGTGCGACTGGTCAGCGCCCAGCTGGGTGGCCGCGTCGAGGTCACCGACGGCCCGCTCGGCGGCGCGGTTTTCGAGGTTCGGCTGCCGGGCAGGGTGACTCGTGCGTGACGTTCTCGTCGTCGACGACGACTTCATGGTCGCCGAGATCCACCGCCGGTTCACCGACCGCGTCGACGGCTTCCGCGCTGTCGGTGTCGCGCGCACCGGGGCCGACGCGCTGGAGCAGGCCGCCGCCCTGCGGCCCGACCTGATCCTGCTCGACGTCCACCTGCCCGACCTCACCGGCGTCGAGGTGCTGCAGCACCTGCGAGCCACCGGCGACGGGGTCGGCGTCATCATGATCACCGCCGCCCGCGAACTCGACACCGTGTCGGCGGCGCTCGACGGCGGCGCGGCCGACTACCTCATCAAACCGTTCGAATTCGACCAGTTCGCAGCCAAACTCGCGGCCTTCGGCGCCAGGGCCGACGCCCTCACCGCCGCCACCGGTGCCGACCAGTCGCTCGTCGACACGCTGTTCGGCGCGAACGCGGCAACCCCGTCCGCCACCGCGCTGCCCAAAGGGCTCGGCGTCGAAACGGGTCAGCTGGTGCTCGCCGCGGTCCGCGCCGCAGGCGAGGTATCCGCAGCGGAATGTGCTGAGCTGGTGGGGATTTCACGGGTCAGCGCGCGTCGCTACCTGGAGCACTACCTGAGTGACGGGGAGCTGGCCCTGCGACTGCAATACGGCGCCGGACGGCCCGAGCGACGCTACCGAGCACTCGGATGACGCGCGTCGCCCGAGCGCTCGGCGCCGCGATCGGCGTCCTGGTGATCCTGGCCGGCTGCGCACCGCCGCCGGGGGGCGCACCGTCATCCGCACCCGACACCGTCGCGGCCGACGCCGTCATGCGCATCGTCGACGAGGTCATGGCAGCCGAACACCTGCGCGCCGCGATCGTCCGGGTCAGCATCGACGGCCGCGAACTGCTCACGCGCGCGGTCGGTGAGTCGATGACCGGTGTCCCCGCCACCCCGGCCATGCACTTCCGCAACGGCGCGGTGGCGATCTCCTACGTCGCGACGCTGCTCCTGCGGTTGGTCGAGCGCGGGGAGGTGCGCCTCGACGACAAGCTCTCGACGTGGCTACCCGATACGCCGCACGCCGACCGGGTGACGCTGGAGCAGCTGGCCAGGATGACGTCGGGCTACGTCGACTACGTGATCGGGAACGCCGCGTTCGAGGCCGCCTTCTACCGAGATCCGTTCCGGCAGTGGGAACCCGACGAACTGCTCGGCTTCGCGACGTCGAAACCGCTGCTGTACGAACCGGGGACGAACTGGAACTACGCCCACACCAATTACGTGCTGCTCGGCAAGGCGCTCGAGAAGGCCACCGGCGAGGACATGCCGACGCTGCTATCCGAGGAGGTTCTCACGCCGCTGGGCCTGACCGCGACCGCGAACTCGTTCACCCCCGAGATCCCGGCGCCCGCGCTGCACGCCTTCACCAGCGAGCGCCGCCAAGCACTCGGAATCGCCGGCGGCACGCCGTTTTACGAGGAGTCGACGTTCTGGAATCCGTCGTGGACCATCACCCACGGTGCGATTCAAACGACCACCGTCTACGACATGGAGGCCACCGCCGTCGGCATCGGCAGCGGGCGGCTGCTGTCCAAGGAGTCCCACGACAGGATGGTGTCCACCGAGCTGCGCGGCAGGACCCGGGCGCAGCCGGGGTGCGCCACGTGCGCGCCGATGACCGACGGCTACACCTACGGCATGGGGATCGTCATCTCCGGCGACTGGCTCCTGCAGAACCCGATGTTCGCAGGCCAGTCGGCGGTCGCGGCGTACCTGCCGGCCAAGAGGATCGCGATCGCCGTCGCCGTGACGTACGCGCCCGAGGCGTTCGGTCCCGAAGGCGACTACGTCAACGCCGCCCAGGTCCTGTTCCGCAGGATCGGCGCGCAGGTCGCGCCCGACGACGCCCCTCCCGTCCCACCGAGATGACCGCGGGCCCCTAGGGTAAATCCCGTGTCCCGCAGCGTCCTGTTCATCGTCAATGATCCGGTGGCTCCGCCCGCGATGCTCGGCGAGGTGTTCGCCGACCTCGGGTACGACACCCATCAGTTCCTCGTCGTACCCGCCGAAGCGGTGGCCGAGCCGGGAATCGACGTCGTCTTCCCCGATCCACTGAACTACGACGTCGTCGTCCCCCTCGGAGCGCGCTGGGCGGCCTACGACGAACGACTGCTCGACACCTGGGTCGCCGGCGAGATGACGTTGGTACGCGACGCCGCGACCGCGGGCGTCGGGGTGCTCGGAGTCTGCTTCGGCGGCCAGCTCGTCGCGCAGGCTCACGGCGGCACCGTCACCCGCTCAGGCGCGCCCGAGATCGGCTGGCGGCCCGTCGACAGCGACTCCCCCGAACTCGTACCCGCAGGGCCCTGGTTTCAATGGCACTTCGACCGATTCGAGTTGCCGCCCGGCGCCACCCGCCTCGCACGAAACGACAGCGCCACACAGGCTTTCACCGTCGGCTCAGCCTTGGGGCTGCAGTTTCACCCCGAGCTCGACGGGCCACTCCTCGACGCGTGGATCGACCACGACGGCGCCGAGGCGGTGGCGCTGGGCCTCGACCTGGACGAGCTGCGCGCGGAGACCGCACGGCTGCAGCCCGGCGCGCGGAAACGGTTGGACGCGCTGGTGCGGAACTTCCTCGAGCGCGTCGTGCGTCAGCCGTGCCCGAGCTGATGTGCGAGTGCGTCGGCCAGCAGCGGCTGCCGGAACCGGTGCCCGACCTCGGTGAGCTTCGCCGGTAGCACCCGCTGGTTCGCCTCCGCGAGTTCCCGCGCCCCCTGCTCCCCGAGCAGCAGCTTCGGCCCGAACGACGGGACCGGCAGCAGCGTCGGACGGTGCAGGACCCGTCCGAGCGTCTTCGTGTACTCGGAGTTGCGCACCGGGTTGGGGGCGACCGCGTTGACCGGGCCCGTCAGGCGCGCGTCGTACAACGCGCGGTAGTACACGTCGAGCAGATCGTCGAGGCCGATCCAGGACAGCCACTGCATGCCGCTGCCCAGACGTCCGCCCAGCCCCGCGGCGAACAGCGGCCGAAAGAGGCGCAGCGTACCGCCGTTGGCGGCCTGCACGATGCCGGTGCGCACCGCAACCACGCGCAGACCCGCGTCCGCGGCGGGCGCTGCGGCGGCCTCCCAGTCCGCGACGACGTCGGCGAGGAACCCGTCGCCACGGCTGCCGTTCTCATCGAGTTCGGTGTCACCGCGGTCGTACCCGTAGTAGCCGATCGCCGACGCCGTGACGAACACCTCCGGGCCGTCCGACGCCCGCGCCGCCGCCTCGGCGAGTGCGCGCGTCGGCCCGATCCGGCTGTCCCGGATGGCGGCGCGGTGACTGTCGGTGAAGCGTCCCGCGATGGAGGCGCCCGCCAGGTGCACCACCGCGTCGACGTCGTCCAGCAGGCCGGCGGCCGGTGCCTCCGGATCCCAGTACCGCTCGTCGGGCCCCTGCGCCGGCCTACGCACCAGCGACACGACGCGGTGCCCGCCCGAGGTCAGCATGGCCTTGAGCGCGGAGCCCACCAGACCCGACGCACCGGTCATCGCGATCGTGCGCGCGGTGTACCCGGCGGCCGCCGCGTCGCTGTGCGCAGCCAGGTCGTCGGCCAGCTGGCGGTGCCGGTAGACGAACGTGGGACGCAGCGCGGCGGCGGGCAGCGGCGCCTCAACGCGGTCCCGGACGAGGGTCCCGCCGCCGGGGGCCTCCTCGAAGTCGTGGATGTGACGCCAGTAGCCGATCAGCCGGGGCGGCCAGGTCCGCGGCCCGTCCGAGGAGAGTTCGTCGACGAAGCGGTGCGGCGGGTCGTACTCGGAGCCGACGTGCTGGGCCACCCAGCGCAGCCCGCCGGGCAGACCGAGCACCGCGCGGCCGTCGGCCAGCGACGTCGTCTCGGAGACCGCCGTCATGGGTTGCCACGGCGGCACCAGCCGCGGCATGGCGCCCGGCCTGGTGTGCCAGGCGAACACCTCGTCGATCGGATGGTCGACAACGTCGGAGTATTCGATGCCCATGAAGCTGCATTCGTATCCGATCACCACCCGGATGGCAATCCGCGCCCCCGTGTACTACGAATCACGGTGGTGAGTCCCAACGGCGCGATACTGGTTCTGCCCGGAGGCAAGCCGCGCAGCGAGGTTCGGTCCCGCCCGTGGCAGCTGGCGAATCTGCGGGTGGCCCTGCTCGCCAGCGCACTGCGCAGGAGGCTCGGCCCGAGCGTGGAGGTGCGGCGCGTCCGCTACCGCGTGCGCGGCTGGAACCCCGCCAGCCTGGACGCCGTCCGCGACGCGACCGTCGCGCTGGAGGACCTGCTCGGGCGGTTCCGCCCCGAGGACGTCGTCGTGGTCGGACATTCGATGGGCGGCAGGGTCGCCGTTCACCTCGCCGCCACCGGGCAGGTGGGTGCCGTCGTCGCCCTCGCGCCCTGGTGGCCGGCGAACGACGCGGACCGAGTCCCCCTGGAGTGCGGCCTGCTCACGATGCACGGCACAGCGGACACGTGGACGGATCCCGTTGCCGCACAAGCGCAAACGGAGGCAGCTGCCCGGCGCGGCGTCGACGCCCGCTGGGTGCCGGTGCAGGGTGCCGGCCATTTCCTGATCAAGGACTACTCGCGCTGGCATCGCGTCACGGCCGATTTCGCGGCGACGCACCTCAACCGGCGCCCGGCGTCCTAGGCTGGTGTCATCCGCAGGCCAGTCGACAGAAGGACCTTCCGGGACCGCCGCGAAGCGGGCCGCGTCCTGGCGGAGTCGCTGACGGCCTATCGCGGCCGCACCGACGTCGTCGTCCTCGGGCTGGCCAGGGGTGGAGTCCCCGTCGGTTGGGAGGTGGCCGCCGCGCTCGGCGCCCCGCTCGACGTCTTCCTGGTGCGGAAGCTGGGCGTTCCACAGTGGCCGGAGCTGGCGATGGGCGCCATCGCATCGGGTGGGGCGATCGTGATGAACGACTCGGTGGTCGCGAGCGTCGACGTCAGCCCGGCTCAGGTGCGCGCGGTGGTGGATCGCGAGACGGCCGAGCTGGTCCGGCGGGAAGCGGCGTACCGCGTCGGCCGCGGCCGCCTCGACGTGCGGGCGAAGACGGTGCTGCTGGTCGACGACGGCATCGCCACCGGCGCGAGCATGCGCGTCGCGCTTCGGGCGGTGCGTTCGCTGGACCCCGAGCGGTTGATCGCCGCGGTGCCGGTCGGCCCGCCCGGCGCGTCCCGGACGCTGGCGGACGCGGACGAGGTGGTGTGCGCCGTGGTTCCGCCAGGATTCGAGGCCGTCGGTCAGGTGTTCGCGGACTTCGGCCAGGTCGGCGACGACGAAGTGCGCGAGCTGCTGCGCACGGCGTCAGCGTAACGAAAGCGCTTGCGCGCCAACGCTTCTACTCGCGCTTGGCGTCGGCGTCGGCATCGGCCGTCTCGGTGACGGCTGTCTCGGTGTCGGCTGTCTCGGTGATCTCGGTGTCGGGATCGACGGTCTGATGCACCTCGGTGACGGAGTCGTCCTCCGGGTAGTCCTCGGCGGCGGGCTCCAGCACGGTCGTCGCCGCGCTGTCGTCATCCTCGACCTCGTCGTCGGTCGGGCGTTCCCCTCGGGAGCGTTCGCGCACGGCGTCGACGATGAGCAGCAGGACACCGATGACGCTCGCGCCGATGCACACCCAGGCGATGAGCTCATTGCTGGTGACGACCGCCGTCACCAGCGCAGCCAGCCCGATGACAGCGAGAACCAGCGCGATGATCAGCATCAATCAGCCGATCAGTTGTTGCCCCGGTTGAACTGATTGAAGCCGCCGCCGTCGTTACCCGCGGTGGAGTCGACCGGCGCAGCCGAACCGCGCTGACCGAGCTCCTCGAGCTGGCTCTCCAGGTAGGTCTTGAGCCGCGTGCGGTACTCCCGCTCGAATGTGCGGAGCTGCTCGAGGCGACCCTCGAGCACCGTGCGCTGCTGGTTGATGGTGCCCATGATCTCGGAGTGCTTGCGCTCGGCGTCGGCCTGCAGTGCGTCGGCCTTCTCCTGCGCCTGACGCAGCTGCGTCGACGACCGGGTCTCGGCATCGGACAGCAGAGCCTCGGCCCGCTGCTTGGCCTCGGCGACGGTGGTCTCGGCGGTGGCCCGTGCCTCACTCACCAGGGCATCCGCCTGCGCACGCGCGTCGGCGAGCAGCTTGTCGGAGTCGCGCTTGGCGTCACTGGTCAGGCGATCGGCGGTGTCCTGCGCGAGTCCGAGCACCTTGGCGGCCCTGATGTGGGCCTCCTCGCCGGCCGGCGCGGCGGCCACGGGCGCGGGCGCCGGCGGCGCCTCGTACACGGGCGCGGGCGGCGGCACGTGCACCGGCTCGGGCTCCGGGGTGTACGCCGGGATGTTCTGGGTGGCTTGCGCGCCACCACCAGCGCGGGCGCTGGCGACCTCCTGGTCCAGTTCCGCAACCCGCTGGCGGAGGTCGGCGTTCTCCTCGATGAGCCTCTGGAGCTCGTTCTCGACGAGATCGAGGAAGGCGTCTACCTCATCCTCGTTGTAACCACGCTTGCCGATGGGCGGCTTGCTGAACGCGACGTTGTGAACGTCGGCAGGAGTGAGCGGCATCGTCTGCCCCCTTGAAGTCTGGACCGGGACCGGTTTCAAAGTGTAGAGCCATGGCGGAAGTAACTGGCGTCCATCCTGTCACAACAGACCCGGCGGTTGCAGGTGAGGTCCGGAATTAAGAGCGAATTTCAATCTTGAGAGACCCTTCACAAGATCATCGATACGCCGTCTAACCTTCCGAAACCACCTCCGGCAAACCTCTGAATGGGCCGGTCAATCGGCTGCGAAAGCCAACTGCATACCGATGAACGCGGCCAGCAGAAGGACCATGATCGACAGATCGAAGCGGACGGCTCCGATGGTCAGCGGCGGGATGATTCGGCGCAGCAGCTTCACCGGCGGATCGGTGAGGGTCAGCATGATCTCCAGGATCAGCACCGTGGCGCCCTTGGGCTGCCAGTCCCGGCTGAACGAGCGGATGAACTCGATGACGACTCGCGCGATCAGCAGCAGCCAGAAGACGAACAGCACGAAGCCCAGAATCTCGAAGAACAGCGACAACGCCGGCGACCTCACTGTGGACAGATGTAGGACAGAAGAACTCGGCTCCGCGGGCAGCGTGGCCGGTGTGCTGCCAGCCTACCCGTCGCCGCTGCACCCGCCGCTCGACGACGGAACTACTGGTACGAGTAGAAGCCCGCCTCGGCGATCCGCCTGCGCTCCTCGGCCGTGACGTCCACGTCGGCCGGTGACAGCAGGAACACCTTCGTGGCCACCTTGTCAAACGAGCCGCGCAGCGCGAAGGCCAGGCCGGCGGCGAAGTCGACGAGGCGCTTGGCGTCGGCGTTGTCCATCGTGACGAGGTCCATGATCACCGGGGTGCCGTCGCGGAAGCGCTCGCCGATGGTGCGGGCCTCGCTGTAGTCCTTCGGGCGCAGCGTGGTGATCTTCGCCAGCGGGCTGCCCGCCTCGAACAGCTCGGCCATCCGCCTCGGCTGCATCGCGACCGAGCCCCTGGTGGCGCCGCGCATGGTGTCGAAGCGCGGCCGCTCGAACTCGCGGCGCGGACGGAAGCCGGGCTCGTCGTAGCCGCCGCGGTATCCCGCTGGGACGGCATCGAATTCGCGCTCGAACTCACGCACACCGGGACGATCGTCCAGGCGGCCGTCGCCGCGCCCGTAGCCGTCGTCCTCGAAGCGGTCCTCGCGACCACGGCGGGCGTAGGACCGCGCGCCGCGGTCCTCCTCCTCGTAGTACTCGTCTTCGTAATCGTCCATCGGAGCCATACCGAAGTAGGCCTTGACCTTATGCAGAGTGCTCATCGGATGACCCTTCTGATGACCGATTTCGGTGTTGTCTGTGATGAAGATGTGACTGGAGTGACTACTCAGGGTGACGTTAGAGGACGTTGCCCCATCAACGCGGTACCGACACGCACACACGTGGATCCGTGTTGAATCGCCGCCTCGAGGTCGTTCGACATGCCCGCTGACAGCCCCAGACGCTGCGGATACACCGCCTGCAGTCGATCCCGCTCGCGGGCCAACCGCGCGAAGCAGTCGGCGGCGTCGACGCCCAGCGGAGGGATCGCCATCAGCCCGGCGAACCGCAGCGCCTCTGCGCCGTCCGCGGCGGCACACAGTTCGTCGACGGCGGCGGGCGCGGCGATGTCCACTCCCCCTCGCGCCGGGTCGCCGTCGAGGCTCAGTTGGATGTAGACGTGCAGCGGTTCGGGACGCGTGCCGTCGTCGAGGGCCTGCCCGGCGGCCCGGTCCAGCGCGGTGATCAGAGCAACCTTGTCGACGGCGTGCACGGCGTAGGCCCAGCCGGCCACCGCGCGCGCCTTATTGCGCTGCACCCTTCCGATCATGTGCCAGCGAATGGTGTCGTCGGGAAAATGCGCGTTGACTTCCGCCGCTTTATTCGACGCTTCCTGTTCGCGTGATTCCCCGAATGCGGAGCATCCCAATTCGTGCAATTCAATGACATCGGAGGCGGGGAAGAATTTGGTTACCGGGAGCAATTCGATATCCGCCGACGAGCGGCCCGCGGCGGCCGCCGCCGCGTCCACCCTGGCGCGCAGGACCGCCAGCGCCTCGGCGAGTTGCGCTCCGCGTGCGTCGGTCATTCCATCCACACCAACGACGCCAGCCGGCCCGTCGGGGCGCCTCGGCGATGGCTGAAGAGCGCGCGGTCGGCAACCGTGCAGCGCGGGTCGACGTCGATCGCCGTTACCCCCAGATCCGTTAGCTGCCTATGCAATCCGGCGCGCAGGTCCAATCCGGCCGTGCCGCGAGACGTCGTGGTTCGACTGCCGGGCAGGGCGGCTTCGACCTCCGCCGCCATCGCATCGGGCACCTCGTAGTTGGCGCCGCTGACCGCGGGCCCCAGGAGCACCGAGACGTCCGCCGCGTGCGCGCCGTGCCGCTCCATGGTCTCCAGTGCTCGCGCCACGATGCCGTTGGCCGCACCGACGCGGCCGGCGTGCACGGCGGCGATCACTCCGGCGCGCGCATCCGCCATTAATACGGGCACACAATCCGCCGTTACCACCGCGAGTGCCAATCGCGGTTGAACGGTCACCAAACCGTCGGTGTGATCAACCACGGGTCCCGGCCCGTCCACGACGGCCACGTCGGCGCTGTGCACCTGGTTCATCCAGACAACGCGATCCGGTCCGAGCTTCGTCGCGGCGGCGAGGCGCCGCCGGTTGGCCGCGACGGCCTTCGGATCGTCACCGACGTGGTCGCCGAGGTTGAACGTGTCGAACGGTGCCGCGGACACACCACCCGCGCGGGTCGTGGTCACTCGGCGGATACGGACGGTCACAACTGCCAGTATCCCGATGCCCCGAGGTGCCGCGGATCAGTGCCGCATGAACGGCGGCACGTCGACGTCGTCATCGTCGTCACCGCCACCACCGATGCTGACGGTCGCCCCGTTGGTGTGCACCGGCACGCTCGCCGCGTCGACCGACTCGAACACCGACGAGGTCACCTTGCCCGAACGGCCGGGCGTGATGGCGGAACCCGATCCGCCGACGACGGGTTTGCGACTGGGCCCCTGGGCGTCGAAACCCGCGGCGATCACCGTCACCCGCACCTCGTCGCCGAGCGAGTCGTCGATGACCGTGCCGAAGATGATGTTCGCCTCGGGGTGGGCGGCATCCTGAACGAGCGACGCCGCCTCGTTGATCTCGAAGAGTCCGAGGTCGCTACCGCCGGCGACGGAGAGCAGCACACCCTGCGCGCCCTCCATCGACGCTTCGAGGAGCGGCGAGTTGATGGCCGCCTCGGCGGCCTTGAGCGCCCGCCCGTCACCGCGGGCGGCGCCGATCCCCATTAGCGCGGTGCCCGCACCGGACATGACCCCCTTGACGTCGGCGAAGTCGACGTTGATCAGGCCGGGTGTGGTGATCAGGTCGGTGATGCCCTGCACGCCGTTGAGCAGCACCTCGTCGGCGCTGCGGAACGCGTCCATGAGCGACACCGCGGCGTCGCCCATCTGCAGCAGACGATCGTTGGGGATGACGATGAGCGTGTCGCAGCTTTCGCGCAGCGCGGCGATTCCCGACTCGGCCTGATTGGACCGGCGCTTGCCCTCGAAGGAGAACGGACGCGTCACCACACCGACCGTCAGCGCGCCGAGCTTGCGCGCGATGGTGGCCACGACGGGCGCGCCGCCCGTGCCGGTACCACCGCCCTCGCCCGCCGTCACGAACACCATGTCGGCGCCCCGCAGCAGTTCCTCGATGTCGTCCTTGGCGTCCTCGGCGGCCTTGCGACCCACCTCGGGGTCCGCGCCGGCGCCGAGGCCGCGCGTCGAGTCGCGCCCGACGTCGAGCTTGACGTCGGCGTCGCTCATCAACAGCGCCTGAGCGTCGGTGTTGATGGCGATGAACTCAACGCCCTTGAGCCCCTGCTCGATCATGCGGTTGACGGCGTTGACTCCGCCACCACCGATGCCGACCACCTTGATGACGGCGAGATAGTTGTGTGGGGGTGTCATTGACGTCTTCCTCCCGGGTGCCAAACCCTAAACCTCAACCATAGGCTTAGAGTTATGTCAAGTAGTTCCGCGCAACACGAACGGTAGGGCGAGGAACCGACTCGTCCGTGCAGGCGCGCCGAAAGCTCGCGGAATTTTCTCTACTTGACGGTCGGCAGATCCGGGCTGGAGACGTCGTAGGTCCGCCCCGGCTGCGTGAGCAGCGCACCGAGCGTCATCGCCTTGTCGTCGGTGCGGTCGGTAGTGCCCCAGATCACCTCGCGACCGTCGTTGAGCGTCAACGTGATCGCCGCGACCGACGGCGCGGCGATCCGGCTCACCTGGCCTGCGACCTCCGGACTCAGTGCCGTCAGTACCTGCAGCGCCGCCTTCGTCGGATCGTCGTTCGGGCCCGGCGCCTCCGCGTCGAGATACGGCAGCCCCGGTGGCGGCGGCGCCGTCGCGAAGTCGACGCCGTCGCGGTCGAACAGGTGCGGGCCGTCCGGATAGTCCTTGACCACCAGCGGAATCCGTTCGGCCACCGTGATCCGCAGCGTCGAGGGGTACTCGCGCTGCACCCTCGCGCTGGCGATCCGGCGGATCGTCGCGACGCGCTCGGCGACGGCATCGGTGTCCACCTGCAGCAGCGGTGTGCCCGGCGCCACCGCGGCGGCCTGCTCCACCTCCTGCTGCGTGACCGCGCCGAGTCCCGTGATGACGGTGGAGCGCACCGACATGATGGGCGTGAAGTACAGCACCAGCCCGAGACCGACCACCACGATGCTGATCCCGGTGGTCCACAGAAGCACCTTCAGCCCTCGGATGAGGCCGCGCGCAGGCGGTTTCGCGGGTACCCCCACGCGGCCGTCGACCTTCCGCTTCGCCGCGCGCCGCGCCTCCTCGATCGCGGTCGCCCGCGCCTGCGCCGCCCTGCGCTCCTCGCGTTCGCGCCGGGCCCGCCTGCGCGGGCCCTCGAAATCCTCGGCGTCGCCGTCGGCAGCGGGCGGGGCTTCGGGCTCGGCCGGCTCCGGTCCGGATTCGACTGCCGGCGGGGGCTCGGTGTCCGGCTTCGGTTCGGCGTCCGTCGGCTCCGTCACGGCGCGCGCGTCCGGTCCTGCACCGCCGCCAGAATCTCCCGGCCCAGCAGCGTCACGTCACCCGCCCCCATCGTCGCAACCACGTCACCGGGACGCACCGCCGACGCCACCCGGCCCGCGACGGCCGAGAAGTCCGGCACGTAATGCACGGGCACGGTGACGTGGTCGGCCACCGACGCACCGCTGATCCCCGCGATCGGCTGCTCGCGCGCGGCGTACACGTCCAGCACGAAGACCTCGTCGGCGTGCGAAAGCGCCTCGCCGAACTCGCGGGCGAACGTCTCCGTACGCGAGTACAGATGCGGCTGGAACACCACGATCGACCGGCCCTCCCCCGCAACCGCCCGCAGCGCCTCGAGGTTCACCCTGACCTCCGTCGGATGGTGCGCGTAGTCGTCGAAGACCCGCACCCCGGAGGCCGTTCCGACCGCTTCGAATCTGCGCCGCGTCCCCTCGAAGCCGGCGAGGGCGTCGAGGACCGAATCGACGTCCGCGCCCGCCTCGACGGCGGCCAGCGTGGCGCCGAGCGCGTTGAGCGCCATGTGCCTGCCCGGAACCGCGAGCCGCACCCCGCGCGGAAGATCGTCGGCCGCGAGCTGGATCGTCGCCACCCCACCGGTGCCCTGCTGCTCCCAATCAATCAGCGCCCCAGCAAGATTCGCGTCCTGACCGCTACCGTATCGCAGCACCCGCACGCCCCGCTCGGCTGACCGCGCCGCCAGTGCGGCAGCGCCGGGGTCGTCGGTACACACCACCAGCGCACCGCCGGGCCGAAGTCGGCCGACGAACTCGTCGAAGATCGCCGCGTACGCCTCCTCGGTGCCGAAGAAGTCGAGGTGATCCGCCTCCACGTTCGTGACCACCGCGACGTCGGGCGAGTACTCCAACAGCGATCCGTCGCTCTCGTCTGCCTCCGCCACGAAGTGGGACCCGCTGCCGTGATGGGCGTTGGTGCCCGCCTGCCCCAGATCGCCGCCGACCGCGAAGGACGGATCGAAACCACTGCGCTGCAACGCGACCACGATCATCGACGTCGTCGTCGTCTTGCCGTGCGTCCCGCTCACCATCACCGTGGTGTAGCCGGCCATCAGCTTGGCCAGCACGACGGGCCGCATGATCACCGGTATGCCCCGACGCCGGGCCTCCACCAACTCCGGGTTGTCCTGCGGGATGGCGGCTTGCGTGCTCACCACGACGGTGGGGCCGCCCGGTAACTCGTCGAGCGCCGCGGGGTCGTGGCCGATGCGGATCGTCGCACCGCGAGCGCGCAGCGCGGCGACCCCGCGGGACTCCTTGGCGTCCGAACCCGACACCTGTCCGCCGCGGTCCAGCAGGATCCGCGCAATCCCCGACATTCCGGCACCGCCGATGCCGACCATGTGCACCCGCTCGAGGTCGGGGGGCAGCGGCTGAGCGCTCATCGGCCGACCCTCCTGAACTCCTGCGCCACGGCGAGCGCCACCCTGGCCACCTGCTGGGCGGCATCGCGATGGCCCGCCAGCGCGGCGGCGGCCGTCATCGCCGCCAGCCTGCCGTCGTCGACGAGCAGCTCGCCCACCGTGCTCGCGATGAACGCCGGGGTGAGGTCGGCGTCGGCGACGAGCAGTCCCCCGCCTGCTCTCACCACGGGCAGTGCGTTGAGCCGCTGCTCGCCGTTGCCGATCGGCAGCGGTACGTACACCGCGGGCAGGCCGACGGCCGTCACCTCGGCGACCGTCATCGCCCCGGACCGGCAGATCGCCAGGTCGGCTGCGGCGTAGGCCAGATCCATTCGGCTGAGGTACGGCACCGCCACGTACGGCGGATCGCCGGGTGCCGGGTCGCGCAGCTCCAGCGTGTTCTTCGGACCGTGGGCGTGCAGTACCGAGACACCTGCGGCGGCAAGGTCTTTCGCCGCGCCCGCCATGGCCCGGTTCAGCGACTGCGCACCCTGCGAACCGCCGAACACCAGCAGCACGCGGGCGTCGTCGGCGAACCCGAAGTGGGCCCGCGCCTCAGCGCGCAGCGCCGCCCGGTCCAGCGAGGTGATGGTGTCCCGCACCGGTACGCCCACCACCTCGACGTGACGCAGACCCGGATTCGGCACCGCGGACAGCACACGCTGCGCCGACCGGGCGCCGACTCGGTTCGCCCAGCCCGCGCTGGCGTTGGCCTCGTGCACGACGACCGGGACGCGGCGATGACGCGACCACGCGACGCTGCGCGCGGCGAGATAGGCGGGCAGCGCGACGTAGCCGCCGAATCCGATCACCACGTCGGCCTCGACGCCGTCGAGCACGGCCCTGGTCTGCCGCACGGCCCGGCGCACCCTCGCGGGCAACCGCACCAGGTCGGCGGACGGCTTGCGGGGCAGCGGCACCGGCGTGATCAGCTCGAGGTCGTACCCGCGTTCGGGCACCAGCCGGGTTTCGAGCCCGCGCTGGGTGCCGAGGGCCGTGATGCGCACGCTCGGGTCGATAGCCACCAGAGCATCGGCCACGGCCATCGCAGGCTCGACGTGACCTGCAGTGCCGCCGCCCGCGAGGACGACGGAGAAGCGGGGGCTAGTCACCCGTGACGTTGACCTTCCAGTGGTCGAGCCCGTCGGCTCGGTTGGCGCTGACGGCCTCCATGATGCCCTGAGCGCCTATCCGACCGATCGGCCGCCTGGGCCGTTGCGCGCCTGTCGCTGCGCGGCGGCTGGCGTTTGGGTTCCGGCTTCGGCTTGGCCTTGGCCTTCGCCTTGGCCTTGGCCTTGGTCTTGGTCTTCGGGGCGGCCTTGGTCTTAGGGGCGGCCTTCCCCGGCTTGCCCGCCTGCTTCCCCGGCCTGCTGCGCAACCGGTCGCGGGCGGACTCCAGCCGCGTCGGGGCGTACGGCTCGGGCAGCGGCAGCCGCAGCAACCGGTTCACGGTGTCCTCGCGGCCCGCCCGCAGGGCGGCGATCGCCTCGGGTTCGTGTCGCGCGGCGTTGGTGATGATCCCCAGCACCAGAAGTGTCGTCGCCGTCGAGGTTCCGCCCGCGGAGATCAGCGGCAGCTGCAGTCCGGTCACCGGCAGCAGGCCGACGACGTAACCGACGTTGATGAAGGCCTGTCCGAGGATCCACAGCGTGGCGGTCGCGGTCAGCAGCCGCAGGAACGGGTCGGCCGAGCGACGTGCGATGCGCATGCCGGTGTAGGCGAACAGTCCGAACAGGCCGAGCAGACCGGCGGCGCCCACGAAGCCGAGTTCCTCGCCGATGATCGCGAAGATGAAGTCGTTGTGCGCGTTGGGCAGGTAGTTCCACTTCGCCGTGCCCTGTCCCAACCCGTCCCCGAAGAAGCCGCCGTTGGCCAGTGCGAACCGGGCCTGCTTGGCCTGATAGCCCGAGCCCTGGGCGTCCGCCATGGGGTCCAGCCACGACGACACCCGAGCCGAGCGGTAGCCCTCCGACACCGCCAGCACGGCAGCCGAGGCCACCACCGCGAGCAGCGAGCTGACGAACACCTTCAGCGGCAGACCGGCGTACCACAGCAGGCCGAGCAGGATGATGCCGAGCGACACGGTCTGACCGAGGTCGGGCTGCAGCACGATGAGCGTGAGCGCCACCACCGCGGCGGGCACCAGCGGGAACAGCAACTCGCGCAGCGACGCCCGTTCCAGGCGGCGGGTGGCCAGTAGGTGCGCACCCCAGATCGCGAACGCGATCTTGGCCAGTTCCGAGGGCTGCATGGACAGGCCCGCCACCACGAACCAGCCGCGGGAACCGTTGGCCAGGGTGCCGATCCCCGGGATCAGCACCAGGATAAGCAGCACGATCGTGAACGCGAAGCCGGGGAACGCCAGCCTGCGCATGAGGTTGACCGGCATGCGCAGTGCCACGTAGAAGGCGAGCAGGCCGACCACGGTCCACAGCACCTGCTTGGCGAAGATGATCCACGGCGAGCCGTCGTCGTCGTAGGACCGCACGCCCGACGCCGACAGCACCATGACGAGGCCGAGCGTGGTGAGCAGTGCGGTGACAGCGATGATCAGGTGAAACGAGGTCATGGGCCGGCCGAGCCACGCACCGAAGCGGGTCCGGGGCTCCTTGACCGCCTTGACCGCCTCGGACGACCCCGTGGCGGGCGCGGCGTCGGGGGCGGACCGACGCAGACGCAAGCGGCCGAGAAGGGCCTTCACGCGCTGATCTCCCGCGCCGCCCCAACTGTCCCTTGCACCCCAGAATCCTCCCCCGTCACTCTCGTAACACGGGGCACATCCGGGCGCGTGTCGCGAAACCGGCGTGGAGTCAGGCTCCGACGGCCGCCAGCCACTCGCTGTAGAAGAGTGCGACGCCGAGCCCGCACGCGATGGCCGTGAGCAGCCAGAACCGGATGATCACCGTCGTCTCGGCCCAACCCACCAACTCGAAGTGGTGATGGAACGGCGCCATCCGGAACACCCGTCGGCCCGTCGTCCGGAACGCCAGGATCTGCACCACCACCGACGTGACCTCGGCGACGAACAGCGCGCCGAGCACGACCGCCAGCGTCTCGGTACGGCTGGTCACCGACAGCCCGGCGATGATGCCGCCCAGCGCCAGCGACCCGGTGTCGCCCATGAAGATCTTGGCGGGCGCGGCGTTCCACCACAGGAAGCCGATGCACGCGCCCGCGGTGGCCGCCGCGACGAGGGCCAGGTCGAGCGGATCGCGCACGTTGTAGCAGCCGAGGCCCGGCGAGGTCGCGCACGCGTTGCGGAACTGCCAGAACGTGATCAGCACGTACGCCGCCGTGACCATCGCCATCGCGCCGGCCGCCAGCCCGTCGAGACCGTCGGTGAAGTTCACCGCGTTCGACCACGCGCTGACGATCACGACGCAGAACAGCACGAAGACCGCGGGTGCGAGCGTCACCGTGGCGATCTCGCGCACGTAGGACAGCTCGGTGCTGCCCGGCGTCAGCCCGTCGGCGTTGGCGAACTGCAGCACCAGCACGCCGAACACCACGGCGGCGGCCAGCTGACCGACCGTCTTGGCCGTCTTGTTCAGGCCGAGGTTGCGCGAGCGGCGGATCTTGATGAGGTCGTCGAGGAACCCGACCGCGCCGAGCGCGGTGGCCAGGCCCAGCACCAGCAGCCCCGACGCCGACGGACCCGTGCCGTTCAGCGCGAGGCCGACGAGGTGGGTGCCCAGATAGCCGGCCCACATGCCCGCGATGATCGCCACCCCGCCCATCGACGGCGTGCCGCGCTTCTTGTGATGGCTCGGGGGCCCGTCCTCGCGGATCTCGTGGCCGAAGCCCTGCCGGGTGAACAACCGGATCAGCATCGGCGTGACGAGTATCGAGACCGCCAGTGCGAGGGCGACGGCGATCAGAATCTGTTTCATCGCAGCTCCGCCAACGCGTCGGCCAGCGCGCCGAGACCCGCCGAGTTCGACGCCTTCACCAGCACGACGTCACCGGGGCCCACCTCGGCGCGCAGCAGGTCGAGTGCGGCGTCGGCGTCGGCGACCACGACGGCCTCGCTGCCCCACGACCCCTCCATCACCGCCCCGTGATGCATGGCGCTCATGGACCTCCCGGTTCCGACGACGACGAGCCGAGACACATCTAAGCGCACGGCCAGTCGACCGATGCTGTCATGTTCGGCGATAGCGTCGTCGCCCAACTCGGCCATCTCCCCCAGCACCGCCCAGCTCCGCCGCTTCGGCTCGGTTGACGACGCCATCCACGCCAGCGCCTTCAGACCCGCCCGCATGGAGTCCGGGTTGGCGTTGTACGCGTCGTTCACCACGGTCACGCCGTCCGCGCGGGTGTGCACCTGCATGCGGTGTCGCGACACCGGACCCGCGCCCTCGAGCGCCGTCACGACCTGGTCCGGGGTGGCCCCGCACTCCAACGCGACCGCCGCCGCACACAGCGCGTTGGACACCTGGTGGTCACCGTGCACCGCGAGCGCCACGTCGACGGCGGTGGTGCCGGCGTGCAGCGTGAACCGGGGCCGGGCCAGCTCGTCGAGGCCGACGTCACCGGCCCACACGTCCGCCGACGGCGACCGGCCGACCCGCACCACGCGTGCCGACGTCTTCTCGGCCATGGCGGCCACCACCGCGTCGTCGGCGTTCAGCACCACCACGCCGGATGCCGGAACCGCTTGCACCAGTTCGGCTTTCGTTGTGGCGATCGCCTCCCTGGAGCCGAACTCGCCGAGGTGCGCGGTGCCGACGTTGAGGACGACGCCGATCGACGGCGGCGCGATGGCGGCGAGCGCGGCGATGTTGCCGGGATGGCGCGCCGACAGTTCGAGGATCAGATAGTCGGTGTCGGCGGTCGCGCGCAGCACCGTCCACGGATGGCCCAACTCGTTGTTGAACGACCCCGGCGGGGCGATCACCTCACCCAGCGGTGCGAGCACCGCGGCGAGGAGGTCCTTCGTCGACGTCTTCCCCGACGAGCCCGTGACGCCGACGATCGTCAGCCCGCCCGCCACCAGCTCCTCGGCGACGGCGGCCGCGAGGCGAGCGAGCGCCTGCAGCACCGCGGCACCCGAGCCGTCGACGTCGTGCTCGAGCACGCTGGCACCGGCGTCCGCCGCGCCCACCGGTTCGACCACGATCGCGGGCACCCCGACCGGTCGCGCCGCCAACACCGCCACCGCACCCGCGGCCACCGCACCGGCCGCGTGGTCGTGGCCGTCGGAGCGCGCGCCGGGCAGCGCCAGGAACAGCCCACCTGGCGTAACCGCGCGCGAGTCGAACTCGACGGTGCCGGTCACCCGGATCTCGGCGGCGGCCGCCGCCGAGACGTCGACGAGTTCCCCGCCGACGATCTCGGCGATCCGGGCCAGGGTCAGGTCGATCACGTGTGCGTCCTCAGGGCTTGCAGCGCGTGCACCAACTCCGTGCGGTCGTCGAAGGGGCGCGTCCGCCCGCGGCTGGTCTGGCCGATTTCGTGCCCCTTACCCGCGATCAGCACGGTGTCGCCGGGAGCTGCCCAGCCGACGGCGTAGTCGATGGCCGCGCGCCGGTCGCCCACCTCGACGATCTCGGCGGCGGCGGGCACGCCGGCCGCGCCCGCCATGATCGCGGCTCTGATGTCGGCCGGTTCCTCGTCGCGGGGGTTGTCGTCGGTGACGACGACGAGGTCGGCGAGTTCGGCGGCGACGGCGCCCATCGGCTCGCGCTTGCCCTGGTCGCGGTTTCCACCCGCCCCGAACACCACCGCGATCCTGCCGGGGGCCTGATCGCGCAGCGTCTCGAGCACCGCCCGCAGCGCACCCGGTTTGTGCGCGTAGTCCACTACGGCGAGGAAGTCCTGCCCGGCGTCGACCGGTTCGAGCCGGCCGGGCACCGCCGCCGCGCGCAGACCCGGTGCCGCCTGCTCGGGCGAGACGCCGACGGCGTCGAGCAGCGCCACGGCCAGCAGCGCGTTGGCGACGTTGTAGTGCCCCGGCAGGGCGATCCGCAGTGCGTGCTGCACCCCGGCGGCGTCGACCGCGGTGAACTCCTGGCCCGCCCGCGCCACGGTCCGCACGTCGCGGACCGTCCAGTCGGCCGCCGCCCCGGCGGCGCTGACGGTCGTGGGCCGGTGTGCCCGGTCCGCGATGGTCCGGCCCGCATCGTCGTCGACCACGACGACCGACGCCTCGGCGTGCGTGGCGGAAGCGGGGTCGAACAGTTTGGCCTTGGCGTCCAGGTAGTCCCGCATCGTCGGATGGAAGTCGAGGTGGTCGCGCGACAGGTTGGTGAACCCGCCGACGGCGAAGCGCACCGCGTCGACGCGGCCCAGGGTCAGCGCGTGGCTGGACACCTCCATGACGACGGTGTCCACGCCGCGTTCGAGCATCACCGCCAGCAGGGCCTGCAGGTCGGGCGCTTCCGGGGTGGTGAGCGCGCTGGGTTCGTCGCGCCCGTCGATGCGGATGCCGATGGTGCCGATCAGGCCCGCCACCCGCCCCGCGGCGCGCAGACCCGCTTCGACGAGATAGGTCGTCGTCGTCTTTCCGGAGGTCCCGGTGACCCCGATGACGCGCAACTGCTGCGACGGGTTCCCGTAGACGGTGGCCGCCACCTCACCGAGCACCGCCCGCGGCGACGGATGGACGACCACGGGCACGCTCGGGTCGGCGGGCAGCGTCTGCGCCCCGTCGGCGTCGGTGAGCACCGCCACCGCGCCGCGCTGCACCGCGTCGGCGGCGAACTGGACACCGTGAGTCGATGAACCGGGGAGCGCGGCGAACAGGTCGCCCGGCTGAACGTCCTGGCTGCGCAGCGTCACTCCCGTGACGTGCACGCCGGCGGTGCCCGCACCAGGCGCTGCGTGCGCCCCCACCCTTTCGGCCAACGGCGCGAGGGCGACACCCGAGGGGTGCGAGGGACGCAACTTCATGGCCCTGACACAGTACCGGCCCGGCTCGGGGTCGGCGGCGCACGACTCCTCGCGCAAGCCCTCGTCAGCTCTGCAGGACCAGCGGCGGGCCGGGGTCCGGCGACAGCGGCACGTTCTCGCGCTGCAGCAGCCAGGAGTTGATGTTGTGCACCAGCGGGGCCGCGGTCGTGCCCGGCGAGCCGTCGGCCGTGCGATGCGGGTTGTCCATCATCACGCCGACGACGTAGCGGGGATCGTTCGTCGGAGCCATGCTGGCGAAGGTGATCCAGTACACGTCGTCGTAGTAGCAGCCGCAGCCCGGATTGATCTGCTGCGCGGTGCCGGTCTTGCCCGCGATCTGGTAGCCCTCGACCGCAGCCCCCGAGCCGGTGCCCTGCTGTTCGCCACGCGGATCGCGTTGCAGCGTCGCGCGCAACATGTTCCGCACGGTCTGCGCCGTCTGCGCGGAGACCACCCGAACCCCTTCGGGCCGCGGTTCCTCCACGATGCTGCCGTCGGACGTCGTGGTCGACTTGATGATCCGCGGCGGGATGCGCACACCGTCGTTGGCGATGGCCTGGTACATGCCGGCCATCTGCAGCAGCGTCATCGACAGGCCCTGGCCGATCGGCAGGTTGGCGAACGAGCTGCCCGACCACTGGTCGATCGGCGGCACCAGGCCCGCGCTCTCGCCGGGCAGGCCGACGCCCGTGCGCTGACCAAGCCCGAACTTGTCGAGCATCTTGGCGTAGGCCTCCGGCCCGATCCGCTGCGCGAGCATCAGCGTCCCCACGTTCGACGACTTCCCGAAGATGCCCGTGGTGGTGTACCCCGTCGTGCCGTGGTCCCAGGCGTCCTTCACGGTGACGCCGCCCATGTCGATCGAACCGGGCACCTGCAGCACCTCGTCGGGGTTGGTCAGCCCCATCTCGATGGCGGTCGACGCGGTGATGATCTTGTTCACCGAACCCGGCTCGAACGGTGAGGTCACCGAGAGGTTGCCCAGTTCACGATCTTCCTGACGTCCGATGTCCTGCGACGGGTCGAACGTGTTGTTGTTCGACATGGCGAGGACCTCACCGGTTTTCGCGTCCAGCACCACCGCGGACACGGTTTTCGCGCCGGAGAGTTCCTTGGCCTGCTGCACCTGCTGCTGGACGTAGAACTGGATGTCGTCGTCGATGGTCAGGGCGATGGTCGCCCCGTCGACGGCGTCGTGCCGGTTGCGGTAGCTGCCGGGGATGACGACACCGTCGGAGCCGCGGTCGTAGGTGACCGAGCCGTCGGTACCCGCCAGCTTGGCGTCGAGCGAGTCCTCCAGGCCGAGCAGGCCGTGCCCGTCCCAGTCGATGCCGCCGACGATGTTGGCGGCCAGCGATCCACCGGGGTACTGCCGGATGTCCTGCCGCTCGGCACCGACTTCGGGGTACTTGGAGATGATGGCATCGGAGATCGTCGGATCGACGGCGCGAGCGAGGTAGACGAACGAGTCCTTGCCGCTGAGCTTCTTGAGCAGCGTCTGGGCGTCGGGCTTGTTGTTCAGCAGGCCGGCCACTCCGGTCGCGATCTCCTTCAGCCGCTGCGGCGGGTCCGGCGCGTCGGAGTCGGTCGCCTTCGCCTCGGCCAGCTGCTTCTGGACGCGGGTGGGCTGGAACGTCAGCGCGCGCGCCTCGATGGTGAAGGCCAGCTTGTCGTTGTTGCGGTCGACGATGCTGCCGCGGACCGCGGCGTCGACGTCGGTGACCTTGAGCTGACCCGCCGCTTCGGCGCGCAGCCCCGCCGCCCGCGGCCCCTGGAGGTTGAACAGCTGCGCGGCGGCGACCACCAGCACCAGCGCGATGACGATGTTGCCGGTCCGGTGCCGGAACGCGAACGACGACGTGCGTGTGCCCTCCTCGGCTGACGACGTCCGAGTGCGGCGGGCTCGCGCCGAATGTGGTTGCGTGACGACGGTTTTCGAGGGCGGGCGGATCTGCTTGCGGCTCACGCGGGTGCTCCCAGCACCGCTTCCGGTATGCCGGGGGGCGGACCGGGCAGCGGGCCGGGTAGCGGCCGGGTGTCGGGCAGCGCCGCGGTGTGCTGCGGGCCGGCAGCCAGGGGCGCGACGGCGACGGGCACCTCGGGCGCCGCACCGGGCGCAGGCACCGCGGGAGCGGGCGCGGCGGGAGCGGCCACGACGACGTCGGTGCTCGGCGGCGCCGGAATCGGGGCCGGCACTGCCGGAACCGGTGCCGCTGGGGCGCCGGGGACCGGGGCGGCGACCATGACCTCCGGGTTGGGCGGTAGCGCCTGGGTCGGCACGCGCACGGCGATCTCGCGGGGATCGATCACGCGGGGTGCGGGCGGGGGCGGCGGCGCGGGCTTCGTGGGCTCCGGCAGCGGCGTGTTCAACGGCGGCGGGGACACGCCCTCGGCGGGCTTCGGCGTGCCCACCACCATCCAGCCGCCCGCCGCGTCCTGCACCAGGTGCGCGGTGTCGCGCGACGGAATCATGCCGAGCTCGCGGGCGGACTCCGCGAGCGCGGGGGCGGCCTGGGCTTCCAGCACCTGACGCTCGAGCGCGTCCTTCTGCTGCATCAGGGCGCGATTGGTTTCGCGGGCGTGGCCCAGCTGGTAGGACCGTTCGGCGGCGTCGGTGGACAGCCACAGCGTCACACCGAGCCCGAGGCCGAGTGCGCCGATCACCAGCACCACGAAGGGCACCCTGGTGACGAAGCGCCGCGGGTCGAGGTCGATGGACGACAGCTTGATCAGCAGTCGCTCCCGCAGCGGAGGCCGAACAACCTTGGGCGCCTTGGCCTTACGGGCCTTGGCGCGCGCCTTGGCCTGCGCGGCGTTCTTCGGCCGCGCCGGCGCGTCGGTGGGCCGGGCGATCGGACCGGTGGGCGGCGCCGAGCGGACCGGCCGCTGCTCCCGAGTGGGCTTGCGGCGCCGTGCCGGGGCTTCGGAAGACCGCCGCGCTGGCGCACCGCCCTCGGGGTGGTGGCGCCGTCGGTCGCTGCCTGCGCGTGCCTTCTCAGTCCGCTTGGCCATTACGACACTTCCCTTCTCTGGAGGGCGCGCAGCCGAACCGATGCGCTGCGGGGGTTGAGATCCTGTTCTTCCGCGGTCGCCTTCTCGGCGCCGCGCGTAAGCGGCACGAACTCGGATTCGTGGCCGGGCAGTTCGACTGGCAGCCCCTCCGGCGTGCGGGAGGCGGTCGCCGCCGTGAACGCGGCCTTGACGATCTTGTCCTCGAGCGACTGGTAGGACATGACGACGATGCGGCCGCCCGCCGCCAGCGCGTCGAGCGCGGCCGGAATCGCGGTGCGCAACGATTCGAGTTCGGCGTTCACCGCGGTGCGCAGCGCCTGGAACGTCCGCTTGGCGGGATGGCCCCCGGTGCGCCGCGCCGGCGCCGGGATCGCCGCGTAGAGCAGCTCGACGAGTTCACCCGTCGTCTCGAACGGCTTCTGCTGCCTGCGGCGCACGATCTCGCCCGCGATGCGGGAGGCGAAGCGCTCCTCGCCGAAGTCGCGGAGCACCGCGGTGAGGGCCCGCTTGTCGTAGGTGTTGAGGATGCCGGCGGCCGTCAGCGGTGCGTCGGGATCCATCCGCATGTCGAGCGGGGCGTCCTTGGAGTAGGAGAAACCGCGCTCGGCCCGGTCGAGCTGCATCGAGGAGACCCCGAGGTCGAACAGCGCGCCGTCGATCTGCGAGGTGCGCTGATCCCAGTAGCCGTCGTAGCGGGTGCGGACGAACGTCACGCGGTCGCCGAACGGGGCGAGCCGCTCCCCCGCGATGGCGAGCGCGGTGGGGTCGCGGTCGAGTCCGACGAGGTGCAGGGCGGGCAGGTCGGTGAGGAACCGCTCGGCGTGCCCGCCCGCTCCGAGCGTCGCGTCGACGAGGACGGCGCCCGCGCCGTCGGGACTGCGCCGGGTCAGCGCGGGGGTCAGCAGTTCGACGCAGCGGTCGAGGAGGACGGGGACGTGCGGGACGGAATCATCGGCGGGTGGGGGCATCGCGGGTGCCTCGATCGACAGGAGTGCCCCTGCAGCGAGGTCCCTGCCCGAGTGAACGAACCTGACGTCGGGGAAGTACGCCAGGGCCGGTTCGGGCAGAGGCCACGCTGCAAGGGCACCGGGGCTAAATGAGGTCGTGGAGAGCTTCATCGGAGGCTGCTGAGAAGTTCTCTTCGTGGGTGTCCTGGTAGTCCTGCCAGGCCTGGGCGTCCCAGATCTCGAGGAACTTGAAGTTGCCGATCACCACGCACTCCTTGACGAGGTTGGCGTAGCGCCGGTGATCGACCGAGAGCGTGATCCGTCCCTGAGCGTCGGGATGTTGCTCGTCGGTGGCCGCAGCCAGGTTGCGCAGATAGGCGCGGGCCTCCGGGTTCCCGCGCTGAGCCTTCTCGTACTTCTCGGTGATCATCGTTTCGAACTCGACCCGCGGATACACGGCGAGGCTGTGGTCTTGGCTCTTGGTGACCATCAATCCCCCTGCCAGTGCGTCGCGGAACTTCGCGGGCAGCGTGAGCCGCCCCTTGTCGTCGAGCTTGGGCGTGTAGGTGCCGAGAAACATCCCGAACACCTCCGTGCACTTCTCGCTTCGCAGAACCCCTTCGCTCCGCTGACCGCCACTTTACCCCACAATCCCCCACTCAGCTCCATTCACTGGCAAAAAGTCGCCACCGGCACCCACTTCGTGCCACAACGGCGTCGACGAACCGGGAAACGGGCTGCCTGCAGACGCCGCATCAACGGAAAAAACCCAGGTCGGACGATCGAAGGTCCGGGGTGGGGCGCAGTGGGGGGTGAAACCTCAGCGCGCCGGCACCCGACCCGTGCTCGGCGTGTCGCTGCGCAAAGAAAAACGGGGCAGCCCCGAAAGGGCTACCCCGCGAACCGGACGGTGCCGGTCACTCCTCGAAACGACGGCGGAAACGGTCTTCCATGCGACTGGTGAACGAACCGCTGGAACCGCCCTTGCCGCCCTTCTTCGGACGCGCTCCGCCGGCGTCACCGCCCGCCTGCTCGCGCCCGCCGGCGACCCTGGGACCGGTGATGGCGAAGACGACGCCGCCGAACATCACCACGAAGCCGACGATGCTGACGACGAGGAAGAAGTGACTGACGCTGGTGTACAGCGGAATACCGGCGACGAGAAGCGCGAGTCCGACCGCGAACAGCAGACCGCCCTGGATCCGGCGCCGTGCCGAAGGTGCCCGCAGAGTGCCGCCACGAACACTCGAGGCGAATTTCGGGTCCTCGGCATAGAGCGCGCTCTCGATCTGGTCGAGCATTCGCTGCTCATGATCGGAGAGTGGCATGCGTGCCTCCCTTGCCTGACCCCGCACGTCCGCGGCCGTCTGAACTGTTCAACGATGTTTCTGCCCGCATTCACGGACAACTAACTGCCATGATACGAGGTCAATCTGACGCGTACCACCTTGTTCGACGCTCGATTGTATGACGTTGGCCGCTCGACGCGATCCACCGCGTCGGCGATGCTGTGCCAACCGGATAATGGCGTCTATCTTCGCGGCCCCGTCGGCCCCCCGGCCACAGGACCGCAACGCACCGAGCGCGCGAAGGGCACCCTAGGTTGTCGACGTTTCTGATCGACCTGTCGCCGAGCGACATGCACTCCCGGCTGGCCAGCGCGCTTGCGATCTACGTCGACGCCATGCGGTATCCGCGGGGCACCGAGGAGCAGCGCGCGTCCATGTGGATCGAGCACACCCGGCGGATGGGGTGGAAGGCCGTGGCCGCCGTCGAGACCACCGACTCGACCCCCGACCCCGAGGCTCTGAGCAGCGCCAGGATGCTCGGCGTCGCGTACGGCTACGCAGGGGCGCCCGACCAGTGGTGGCAGCAGCAGGTCGTGTCGGGTCTGCAGCGGGGCGGCACCCGCGACGAGGACATCAGAGCGCTGATGACCAGCTACTTCGAGCTCACCGAGCTGCACATCGAACCGAACGCGCAGGGCCGTGGGCTCGGGGAGGCGCTGGCCCGGCGACTGCTCGCCGACCGCACCGAGGCGCACGTGCTGCTGTCCACCCCCGAAATCAACGGCGAGGCCAACCGGGCGTGGCGGCTGTACCGCAGGCTGGGGTTCACCGACGTGATCCGCGGTTACCACTTCGCCGGAGATCCACGGCCGTTCGCGATCCTCGGCCGGTCCCTGCCGCTGTAGGTCGCGACTTCTGGCACGATGACGCAGGTGACGGTGACATGGTCCTCGCGCGAGCGTTCGTCCGCCCGTACCCGTGTCCGCCGCGTCGTGGCCCTCGGGCTGGTGGCGCTCATCGTTCCGCTGGCCGCGGGCTGCGTCCGGGTGCGCGCCTCGATCACGGTGTCCCCCGACGACCGGGTCTCCGGTCAGCTGGTCGCGGCGGCCATCCCGCGCGATGCCGACGACAAGGGTCCGCAGCTGCTCAACTCGCTGCCGTTCAGCCAGAAGGTGTCGGTGTCGAGCTACGAGCGCGACGACTACGTCGGCTCCCAGGCGGTGTTCTCCGACCTGACGTTCGCCGAGTTGCCGCAGCTGGCCAACATGAATCGGGATGCCGCGGGCGTCGACATCTCACTGCGCCGCGCCGGGGATCTGGTGATTCTGGAGGGTCGCGTCGACCTGACGTCGCTCAGCGACCCCGAGGCCGACGTATCGCTGTCGGTGTCGTTCCCCGGTGACGTGACGTCGACGAACGGCGACCAGGTCTCGTCGGATGTCGTCGAGTGGAAACTCAAGCCCGGCGTCGTCAGCACGATGAACGCGTCGGCGAAGTACACCGACCCGAGCGCCCGCTCGTTCACCGGAGCGGCCATCTGGCTGGGCCTCGGCGCGTTCCTGGTGGCGAGTGTGATCGGCGGCGTCGCATGGCTGAGCCGGGACCGCTCACCCGTGCTGGCGAACCCGCACGATCAGCGCTGACTTGCTACGAGCACTTCGTCAGGCTCTACTCTGAGTGCACTCGGGGGTAGTGAAAGGGGCAGCCGACTGAGCACCAGCGAGGAGCGCAGCGGGATCGCGCTCGACCCAGCTGCAGCGGCACCGTCGGCTGGCGAGCTGACCGGAGCCGTCACCGAGCAACTTCGTCGATACCTCGAGGAACGTCGTGCCGACGCCGCCTACATCGGCGCCGACTACGCGGAGATGACCGCCGCCCTCCAGGAGTTCGTGTTGCGCGGCGGCAAGCGGCTGCGCCCGGCCTTCGCCTACTGGGGCTGGCGGGCCGTGGCCCCCGCGGACGCAGTGGCCGGCGACGACGTCCTTCGACTGTTCGCCGCCCTCGAGATGCTGCACGCCTGTGCGCTGGTGCACGACGACGTCATCGACGCGTCGGCCACGCGGCGCGGCCTGCCGACCGTGCACCGCCTCTTCGCCGACAAGCACCGAAGCCGCGAGTGGCACGGCTCAGCGGAGCAGTTCGGCCTGTCCGCCGCGATCCTGCTCGGCGATCTCTCGCTGGTGTGGGCCGACGACATCATCGCGACCACCGACCTGTCCGTCGACGCGCGTCAGCGGGTGCAGCGCGTGTGGTCGGACATCCGCACCGAGGTGCTCGGCGGTCAGTACCTCGATATCGCGGCCGAGGCCAGCGGCGCCGACTCCGTGACGTCGGCCATGACGGTGAACACCTACAAGACGGCGTCCTACACGGTGTCGCGCCCCCTGCAGTTCGGTGCAGCCGCGGCGGCCGACCGGCCCGACGTGCAACGCATCTTCCACGATCTCGGCACCGACCTCGGGATCGCGTTCCAGCTGCGCGACGACGTGCTCGGAGTGTTCGGGGATCCCGCCGTGACCGGTAAGCCCTCCGGCGACGACCTGCGCTCCGGCAAGCGCACCGTGCTGCTCGCCGAGGCGGTCGAACGCGCCGACGCATCCGATCCGGTGGCGGCCAAGCTGCTGCGCACGTCCATCGGCACCGACCTGACCGACGCCCACGTCCGCGAGCTCTGCCAGGTCATCGAGTCGGTCGGCGCGCTGGCGGCGGTCGAGGACCGCATCGCGATGCTGACTCGCCGCGCGCTCGAGGCCCTGAACGCCGCACCAGTCGATGTGAACGCCAAGATCGGTCTCGCCGAACTCGGCAGATTGGCCTCCCACCGGTCCGCCTGAGAAGCCTGAAGACGACGATGCCGACCTCACTGGACGACCCCAAACCCGGCCCCGCTCAACGCTTGCGCACGCTGCGTGAGTTCGCCACCTCCGACGAGGGCAGGCCGGCCCTTCTCGGGTTCCTCGGGGCCTGCCTCATCACCGTCGGCGGACTCGGCGCGGGCAGCACCCGGCTGCACGATCCGCTGCTGGAGTCACTGCACCTGTCCTGGCTGCGGTTCGGCCACGGCCTGGTGCTGTCGTCGATCCTGCTCTGGTCCGGCGTCGCCGTCATGCTGTTCGCGTGGCTGTGGCTGGGCCGGCGGGTGATCGGCGGCAAGGCCACCGAGTATCAGATGATCGCGACGACCGGCTTCTGGCTGGCGCCGTTGCTGCTGAGTGTCCCGGTGTTCAGTCGCGACACCTACTCCTACCTGGCGCAGGGCGCCCTCCTTCGGGACGGCTTCGACCCGTACGTCGTCGGGCCCATCGAGAACGACATCCCGTTGCTGGACAACGTGAGTCCGATCTGGACGACGACGACGGCGCCCTACGGACCCGCCTTCATCCTGGTGGCGAAGTTCGTCACCAACATCGTCGGCAACGACGTCATCGCGGGCACGTTCCTGTTGCGGCTGTGCATGCTGCCGGGGCTGGTCATGCTCATCTGGGCGGCCCCCCGCGTCGCTCGCCACATCGGTGCCAACGGCGCTGCCGCGCTGTGGATCTGCGTGCTGAACCCGCTGGTGATCATCCACCTCATGGGTGGGGTGCACAACGAGATGCTGATGGTCGGCCTGATGATGGCCGCGATCGCGCTGACGGTCGCCAACCGGCCCGCCTGGGGGGTGGTCCTGATCGCGATCGCCGTGGCGGTCAAGGCGACCGCGGTGCTCGCGCTGCCGTTCATGGTGTGGATGTGGATGCACCGACTACGCGACCGCCGCGATCTGGGTTCGGTCCGCGCGTTCGCGATCGCCACGGCGGCATCGGTCGGGATCTTCGTCGTGGTGTTCGCCGTCGTGTCCTGGCTGGCCGGGGTCGGCCTCGGATGGCTTACAGCACTGGCGGGTTCGGTCAAGATCATCAACTGGCTGACGGTGCCGACCGCGATCGCGAACCTGGTGAACGCCGTCGGCGGCCTGTTCCTCCCCGTCAGCTTCTACGCCGTGCTCGAGATCACGCGCATCGCGGGCATCGCCATCATCGCGATAGCACTCCCCTTGATCTGGTGGCGTTTTCGGCACGACGACCGCGAGGCCCTCACCGGCATCGCCCTGGCGATGCTGGTCGTCGTGCTGTTCGTGCCCGCCGCCCTGCCGTGGTACTACACCTGGCCGCTGGCGATCCTGTCGGCGCTGGCGCAGAGCAGACCCGCGATCGCACTGATCGCGGGTTTCTCGACGTGGATCATGGTGATCTTCAAACCCGACGGGTCGCACGGCATGTACTCCTGGGTGCACGTACTACTCGCCACGGGATGCGCTGTCGCGGCGTGGTATTCGCTGGCGAAACGCCCGCTGCCCGACGAGGTCGGTCACCCGACCACGACGGCGAGCGGTCAGTAGGCCATCGCCTGGGCGCGCCGGAGCACCTCGCGGGCCTGATGCGAGTGCAGGGCGTCGACCGGACGCGCGTTCGAGGTGCGTTCGGCCGATCCGTCGCGGGTGATGGTCAGCGACGGATCGGGCGTGAAGAGCCAGCGCACGATCTCGGTCTCGTGGTAGCCGCCGTCGTGCAGCACCACCAGGAGGCCCGGCAGGGCCTTCACGACGCGTCCGTCGTCGAAGAACGCCGTCGGCACCACCACCACGCCCTTGCGACGCACCGCGATGAGGTGCCCTTCGCGCAGGTGCTGGTGCACCTTGGTGATCGGAACTCGAAGCATCGAGGCGACGGTGGGCAGGTCGTAGACGGCCTCATCGGGATCGAGTACGTCCTCGGCGGCGGGAATGCTGCTCATCGGTGCAAGTCTAAGATGCAGGCGTGGAAAGCAGCCAACAATCGGACACGCTTTTGGGAGCCGTGCTCGATGGGCGCTACCGCGTTGAGGACCTGATCGCGACCGGCGGCATGTCCACCGTGTACCGCGGACTCGACCTCCGGTTGGATCGTCCCGTCGCGTTGAAGGTGATGGACACGCGGTATTCGGGCGATCAGCAGTTCCTCACCCGATTCCAGCGCGAGGCCCGCGCCGTCGCGCGGCTCAAGGATCCCGGCCTGGTGGCGGTGTACGACCAGGGTGACGGAGGTCCCGGTGGCAGGCCCGCTTATCTGGTCATGGAACTCGTCGAGGGCGGCACGTTGCGGGAACTGCTCCGCGAGCGCGGCCCCATGCCGCCGCACGCCGTAGCCGCGGTCCTGGGGCCCGTCCTCAGCGGCCTGGCCGTCGCACACCGGGCCGGGCTGGTGCACCGCGACATCAAGCCGGAGAACGTGTTGATCTCCGACGACGGCGAGGTCAAGATCGCCGACTTCGGCCTGGTGCGTGCCGTCGCCGACGCCAAGATCACCTCGACGAGCGTCATTCTGGGAACGGCGGCGTACCTCTCGCCGGAGCAGGTGGGCACCGGTGACACCAGCCCGCGCAGCGACGTGTACGGGGTGGGCGTGCTCGCCTATGAACTGCTCACCGGGACAACGCCGTTCACCGGCGACACCGCGCTGGCGATCGCCTATCAGCGGATGGACAACGACGTGCCCGCTCCGAGCGCGGCGATCGCCGGCGTGCCACCGCAGTTCGACGAACTGGTGGCGACCGCGTGCGCACGCAACCCTGCCGACCGCTACGCCGACGCCCAGGACATGGCCGCCGAGCTGGACGCGATCTCCGAGGAACTCGGGCTTCCCGCGTTTCGCGTTCCGGCACCGCGCAATTCGGCCCAGCACAACGCGTCCGCGGCCTATCACAGCAGGATGATCGAGGCGCGCACCACTGCGGCCACCCCGGATCGGCCCGCCCCTCCCCCGATCCTGCCGCCGAAAAACCCACCACCGCAACAACAGCCACCGGCACGGCCGCCATTGCTGCAGCAGACGCGAGAGTTCGCCCTCGACCTCGACGACGTGCCTGCCGCGCCCGCCGACCAGTTCGCCGGCATCGAGATCGCCGAGTTCGAGTGGGCACGGCAGCGCAACCGGCGCACGCTGCTGCTGTGGGTGCTGGCGATCCTGACGCTCACGGGCCTGGTGGCCGCGGGGGCGTGGAGCCTGGGCAGCAACCTGCCGGGTCTGCTGTAGATCCCGTTCGCCTAGCACAGGACTCTGACACGAATCGTGTTGCGGGCCTAAGTCATCCACAGTCCGGGTTTCATCCACAGGTCGAATGTGCACCGTGGCGACAAGGGTTCGGTTTCCGGATAATCGAACGTATGAGCGAGGCGTTTCGGGATCCGGCGGGGATGGACGATGCCGCGCTGAACCTCGCGATCACCGGCTACGCCCGCGCCGAGGCCGCGACCTCCGGGCATCGGATGGCTGCGATCGCCGAACTGGTCGACCGGCGGCTGGGTACCGAGTTGGCGCTCTCGCGGGAACGCTCGGCCTGCGACGCCTGGGACTGCTGTGCCGCCGAGATCGCCGCCGACCTGATCGTCAGCCACCGCACGGCCTCGGGGTTGATGTACCAGGCCCTGGACCTACGCGACCGGATCCCCCTGACCGGGGACCTGCTGCGCCTCGGCGACATCACCCTGAAGGTGGCGGCCACCGCGTCGTGGCGCACCCAACTGATCGTCGACCCCGACGCGCTGGCGCGGGTGGACGCCGACCTCGCCGCGGTGGCGACCCGGTGGGGCGGCTACTCCGAGCAGAAACTCGCCGATGCGATCGACGCCGCGATCGAGCGCCACGACCCGGATGCGGTGCGCCGGTTCCGGACCGCGCAGCGCTCGTTGAACATCGCGTTCGGCAAACCCGACGACGCCACCGGCACCCGATCCATCTACGGACGGGTCAGTGCGGTGGACGCCGAGCTGACCGACCGCCGCCTCGACGCCATGGCGACATCGGTGTGTCCCGAGGATCCGCGCACCCACGGCGAGCGTCGCGTGGCCGCCCACGGGATCATCAACGCCGGCGGCGACCACCTGCCGTGCCTGTGCGGATCGGACGACTGCCCCGCCACCGGGCCCGACGCCCGCGGCCGCCACTTCGAGATCCTCGTCCTCACCGACAACCCCAACCCCACCGACGGCCCGGCACCCTCGGCACCCGACGACCCGGATGACGGGCCGGACGACGTGCCGCGCTACGACCCGGACTACGACTGGGAACACCACTGGACCGACGAAGCGCCACCCGAGGATGCCGAGGCGCCCGAACCACCACCCGAGGACGAGGAATCCGCGCCCGAACAA
>NZ_JANDBD010000015.1 GCF_024320865.1 Mycolicibacterium arenosum
GTGAACCACGAAGACCTCCGAGGTGAGTTGGTGCGTTCCTAGACAGCTCGCACTTCACCCGGAGGTCTTCGTCTTGTCACCTCACCACGCCGTCACCAACGTCCGTGGTCAGTACACCTAGCCCAGGTCGAGCCCGATGCGGCGCCCCCACCGATTTCGGTGGGGGCGCCGTTTCGTCGTTGCCGCGGCGGGGCTCCGCCTAGCATCGGGCAGATGCGCGGCTTCAAGATCCTCATCACCGGACCGACCGGCCAGGTGGCCGCACCCCTCGCCAAGGCGCTGGCCGCCGACAACGAGGTGTGGGGTATCGCCCGGTTCAGCGACCCGACGGCTCGGGCCGACCTCGAGTCCGCCGGAATCCGTTGCGAGACCGTTAATCTCGCAAGCGGCGACTTCACGGCGCTCCCGTCCGATTTCGACTACGTGCTGAACCTCGCGGTGGCCAAGAGCGGCCGCTGGCACAAGGACCTCGCGGCCAACGCGGAGTCGGTGGGCCTGTTGATGGCCCACTGCGCCGATGCACGGGCCTTCCTGCACTGTTCGTCGGCCGCCGTGTACGACCCGCCCGATGACGAACCACGCACCGAGGACACCGCCCTCGGTGACAACCACAAGTCCCTGTTCCCCACGTACTCGATCTCGAAGATCGCCGGCGAAGTGGTCGCACGGACGATGGCGCGCGCCCTCGGTGTTCCGACGATCATCGCCCGGCTCAACGTGCCGTACGGCGACAACGGCGGGTGGCCGTTCTACCAGATGGAGATGATGCTCGCGGGCATGCCGATTCCGGTCCCGCCCGGCGGACCCGCCCGCTACAACCCCATTCACGAGGACGACGTGATCGCCACTCTGCCGAGGATGCTCGACGCCGCCTCGGTCCCGGCGACGACGGTGAACTGGTGTGGCGATCAGACTGTGAGCCTGCAGGATTGGTGTTCCTACATCGGCGAGTTGGTGGGCCGCGAGCCGGAGTTCCAGGAGAGCGACCAGGCCCTGCGCGGCGGCCCCACCGACGTGACCCGGATGCACGAGCTGGTCGGCGGGACCACCGTCGACTGGCGGGACGGCATCCGCCGGATGGTGACGACGTTCCATCCCGAGTTGGTCGGCGGCTAGGACACCCCCTCCGTGTAGAGCCCTGCTTTGAGGTCCTCGAGCAGCGTCGGATGGGTGGGCTCCCAGCCCAGCAGCGTCCGAGTACGCTCGCTCGACGTCGGGTTGTCCAGTGCCGCAATGGCACCCACGAAGCCGAGCTCGTCGAGCGCCTGCTCGGGCGTAACGCTGCGCACCGGAACGTCGAGTTGATCGGCGATCCCCGCAGCGATGTCCCTTAAGGCGATCCCCTGCTCTGCGACTCCGTGCAACCGTGTCCCCGCGGGAGCCGATTCCAACGCCAACCGGTACAGGTGCGCCGCATCGAGGTTGTGCACCGCGGGCCACCGGTTCGAACCGTCGCCGATGTAGAGCGACCGGCCGCGCTCGCGCGCGTTCGCCACGAGTCGCGGGACGAAACCGTGATGGTCGGTGGGGCCGTGCACGGTCGGGGCCAGGCGGATGACCGCCGATCGCACGCCGCGGTCGACCAGCGAGACGGTTGCGAGTTCGGATGCGACCCGCGGCCCGGACGGATCGACCGCGGAGTCCTCGGTGCCCAGCGCGCCGGTCCCTCCGAAGGCCAGCATCGCCGTGCCGGACGTGTTCACGAACGGCTTGTTCGAGCCAGCCAGCGCGGACCCCATCGCCTCGACTGCGCGCAGGTCGGTCTCCGCGGCGGCCTGGTAGTCGGTGAAGTCGTGGATGAACGCCAAGTGGATGACGCCGTCCGCATCCGATGCGCCCGCGGCGAGCACGTCGAGATCCTCCAGGCTGCCCTGTCGGACCCCCGCACCCGCGGCCCGCAACGCCTCGGCCGACGCGTCCGACCTCGCCAGACCGGTGACCCGGTGACCGGCGCCGAGCAGTTCGGCGACCACCAGCGACCCGATGTGCCCGCTGGCTCCGGTGACGAATACGTGCATGACCTTCTCCTTCGTGGGTGATGTCAGTTGATGACATCACCGACCCTACGCGTGATGTCAGTTGCTGTCATCACCTAGACTTCCCGCATGGGTCGCTGGGAGCCGGACGCGCAGGGCCGCCTGGAGCAGGCGGCCCTGGAGCTGTACCTGGAGCACGGCTTCGATCGAACGACGGTCGCCGAGATCGCCGCGCGGGCCGGCCTCACCGAGCGCACGTTCTTCCGGCACTTCGCCGACAAGCGCGAGGTGCTGTTTCGCGGCGAGGTGCTCGCCAACGCCATGGCGGCTGCCGTCGATGCCGCACCGGAATCGACGGCACCGCTGGATGCGGTGGTCGCCGCACTCGAGTCGACGTCGGACTTCTTCGCCGATCGCCGCCAGCACGCCCGTCAGCGCCAGGTGGTCATCAACGCGAATCCCGCACTGCAGGAACGCGAACTCATCAAACTCGCGTCGCTGGCCGCGACGATGGCCGACGCGTTACGCAGACGCGGCGTGGCGTCCGCGACGGCCAGCCTGGTGGCCGAGGCGGGCATCGCCGTGTTCAAGGTCGCCTTCGAGAGCTGGTTGGTCGACGACGCCGAGGACTCGCTGGCCGAGCACATCCGCACATCGCTCGACGACCTCAGGTCCGCGACTCACCCCTGAGCTCCGCCCACGCCGAATCCGCCTCCGCGAGTTCGTTATTCGCGTCCTGAAGCTGCTGCTCCGCATCGTGCACGGCCTGCTCGGCGACGGCGAGCGTTTCGAGTAGCCTCTCGTACCGGCGGCGGGCCGTCGCGAGCACCGACGTCCCGTCCGCCACCGCCGCCTCGGCGTTGGCGTGCCGCTTCTCCGCAGAGCGCAGTTCGGCCTTCGACACCCGCGGAGGTTTCGGCTCCGCGACGAGGTCGGGCCGTGCGGTGTCGGTCGACGCGTCGGCGAGCGAGGCGCCGAAATCGCCGAACCCCGACCACTGTTCGGCCTTGACCAGCCGCCCCAGCCGAGCCGCCACCTCCGGATCGGCGATCGCGGCCTGCAACGTCTCCGTGACGTCGCCGCGCAGTGCCGCACTCGGATCGGCGAGTGCCGCGGCCGCGAACGCGGCACGAACCAGATCCGTCACCAGTCGACGCTGCAGCGTCGTCAGCTCGCGAATGCGTGCGCCGTCCATCGCGGAATGCGCGGCCCGAAGCTCCGAGGTCATCTCCGTCAACCGGGTCCTCGCCGTCGAATCCGTGCGGACGAGGTTGTTGACCACCCACGCCGCGGCCGTCGGGCGCCGCGCGTGTGCGATCTCCTTGGCCGCGTCCGAATCTCCGCGCTTCTTGGCGGCGGTCACCAATTGTGTGCGCAGCGCGGTGAACTCCTCGGGCACGACACCGTACAGCGTGTCGAGATCGGCCTGCAGCGTCATAGCGGCGACGCTCCGCGCAGGTGCTCGAAGATCAGCGACGTCTGCGTACCCGCGACGTCGGCGTCGGCGTTGAGGTTCTGTACCACGAACGACCTCAGATCGTCGGTGTCCCGCGCGGCCACGTGCAGGATGAAGTCGTCGGCGCCCGCGAGGAAGTACACCTCCATCACCTGGGGGCGACGGCGGATGTGCTGGATGAAGCTGTCGATCTTCCCGCGCGCGTTCGACTGCAGGCTCACCGAGATCATGGCCTGCAGCGACAGCCCGAGCGCCGCGGGATCGATATCCGCGTAGAACCCCCGGATCACCCCGAGGTCCTGGAGCCGCCGCACCCGCCCGTGGCACGTCGACGCGGCGATGCCGACGAGGTCGGCCAGCGCGCTGTTCGGCATCCGGGCGTCGGTGTGCAGGGCGGTCAGAATGCGCCGGTCGATATCGTCGAGCGCCGCGGCCCGAACATTCTTCGGCGACACCGGCGCGTTGACGACGATTTCCGATGATCTTGACGTCATGACACGACTTTACCGAATCTTCGTCGTACTAATTGAGAAAGTGCCGAAGCTTCTTCACAATTCTGGGTAACGCATCGCCAATCGAGGAGCTGAAATGCGCGTCGGAATCCCGACTGAGATCAAGAACAACGAATACCGCGTCGCCATCACCCCTGCGGGCGTGGCCGAGCTGACGCACCGTGGACACGAGGTGCTCGTTCAAGCCGGCGCCGGCGAGGGCTCGGCGATCAGCGATACCGACTTCAAAGCCGTTGGCGCACAGATCACCAACACGGCCGACGAGGTGTGGGCCGAAGCGGATCTGCTGCTGAAGGTCAAGGAGCCCATCGAAGCCGAGTACGGCCGGATGCGCAAGGGGCAGACGCTGTTCACCTACCTGCACTTGGCCGCCTCTAAGCCCTGCACCGACGCGCTGATGGCGTCGGGCACCACGTCGATCGCGTACGAGACCGTGCAGACCGCCGACGGCGCGCTGCCACTGCTCGCCCCGATGAGCGAGGTGGCCGGCCGACTGGCCGCGCAGGTCGGCGCGTACCACCTGATGCGCACCCACGGCGGACGCGGCGTGCTCATGGGCGGCGTCCCCGGCGTCGCCCCCGCCAACGTCGTCGTCATCGGCGGCGGCATGGCGGGCGACAACGCCGCCGCCGTCGCGAAGGGCATGGGCGCACGCGTCACCGTCTTCGACCTGAACATCAACACGCTGCGCAAGATCGACGCCGAGTACGGCGGCAGCATCGAGACGCGCTACTCCTCGCGCCTCGACCTCGAGGACGCCGTGAAGCAGGCCGACCTGGTGATCGGCGCCGTCCTGGTGCCCGGCGCGAAGGCCCCCAAGCTCGTCACGAACGCGACTGTCGCGCACATGAAGTCGGGCTCGGTGCTGGTCGACATCGCGATCGACCAGGGTGGTTGCTTCGAGGACTCCCGGCCCACCACCCACGACGATCCCACGTTCGCGGTGCACGACACGCTGTTCTACTGCGTGGCCAACATGCCGGGCGCCGTCCCGCGCACGTCGACCTACGCGCTGACCAACGCGACGATGCCGTACGTGCTGAAACTGGCCGACAAGGGCTGGCAGGCCGCGTGCACGGCCGACGCCGCACTGGCGAAGGGCCTCTCGACCCACGACGGCGCGCTGCTCTCCGAGCAGGTCGCGGCCGACCTGGGCCTGCCGTTCACCGATCCGGCGAGCGTGCTGGCCTGATCGCCTAACCGAAAGCCTCCCCGTCCAGGTAGAACCAGCGACGGGCTCGCACAGCGAACCGGGACCGCTCGTGAAGCGTCCCGGTTCGTTGGTTCTCCCGGTAGTAGGCGCGAAACTCGACCTCCCCCGTGTCGTCTCCGGGCTGGCCGTCGACGACGTCGATGATCTCCAGCCCGAACCACTCCGGACCGCTGCCCGACACCGGTTCGGCCGACCGCGTGCGCGGGTGCCAGGTCGCCCAGATGTAGTCCGACCGCTCAGCCGCGTAGGCGCTGTAACGCGACCTCATCAACTCCTCGGCGGTCTCGGCGTGCCGTTCGCCGACGTGGAGGGGCAGACAGCAGCGTTGGTACTGGTCGCCGGTGCCGCAGGGACAGGGCTCATCGGGGCGCATTCGTCGAGTCTCCCTCGTGCGGTTCTTGACACCTGTCAAGTATGGTGTCGGCATGTTGCTCTCCGACGTTCTGCCGAATGCGCCGACAGACACCGCCGACGCCCTGACCCTGTTCGACGCGGCCCCAGCGGTCGAGGCCGACGCGATGATCGGTACCTGGCATGGCGCCGAACTGCCCACCGGCCATCCGTTGGACGGTCTGCTGGCGGCGAGCGGGTGGTGGGGCAAGCAGTTCGTGGACGCCGAGACCGTGCACCCACTGCTGTTCCCCACCGGCGACGGCGCACTATGGGCGTTGAACCCCCTGCTCGCGTTCAGCGGCCTCGGAGTGGTGACCAAGCTGCCCGGTCTGCGCGGACGCGACTACCGTGGGGCGATCTCGGCCGCACGGCCCGCCCTGCAGACCCGGGCACCCAAGGCACGACTGCGCACGACGCGCTACCGCGGCGTCGACACCGCGACGATGATCTACGACCAACTGCCCATCAACGACGTCTTCCGCAGGCTCGACGACGCCACCGTGCTCGGCGCGATGGACCTGCGCGGCTCGAAGGCGCCGTACTTCTTCGTCCTGAGACGCGACGACTCGCTGCCGGTCCGTTAGCCGCTGACGTAGGGCAGCACGAGGGTCGCGAGCTCACCGATCAGCGGCCGCAGGTTCTCCGCCTTCGGATCGTCGGTGCGCGAACGGGTCATGAACGCCAACAGGATTCGCTGCCCCTGCGGGCCGTAGACCACACCGACGTCGTTGGTGCTGCCGTAGTCGCCGCTGCCGGTCTTGTCCGCGCTGGTCCAGCCGGGAGGCAGGCCGGCCCGCATGCTCGACGTCTGATTCGCGCGCATCCAGTCCTCGAGTTGTCGCCGCTGACCGCCGAGGGCCTCGCCGACGAGCAGACTCCGGTATCCGGAACCGAGCGCACGCGGCGTGCTGCTGTCGCGCGGATCGCCGGGGATCGCGGAGTTCAACTCGATCTCCCAGCGATCCAGCCGGGTCCTGTCGTCGCCGATGGTGCGCGCGAAATCGGTGATGCGCGACGGCCCGCCGATGATCCGCAGCAGCCAGTTGCCCGCCGCGTTGTCGCTGCGGGTCAACGCCGCCTCGCATAACTCGGCGATGGTCATGTTCTGTCCGACCCTGGTCTCGGTGACGGGCGAATTGGGCTTGATGTCAACGGGTTCGATGCTCACCGCGTCGGTCAGGTTCAGTTCGCCAGCCGTCGCCTTCTGCAGCACGCGCGCGGCGGCGTACGCCTTGAACGTCGAACACATGGCGAACGGGTCGTTGGCGCGGTGTTCGACGAATCGATCCGAGTCGACGTCGGCGGCGAACACCCCGACATAGGCGTTGTGCCGCTTCTCCAGTGCGTCGATGCGTTCGGCGAACGGGGGAAGCGGCTCAGCCGGATCCGACGCCGACGGCTCCGACGGTTGCGGGGAGCACGCCGTCAGGACAACCAGCGTGCCCCCACCGATGAGAAGGCGGCGCCGCGAGACGTCCATCAGCCCGCCAGCGCTCGCAGCGGCTTGGGCAGCGAGCGCTTCGATCGGTGCGGTCCGAGAACGGCTGCGCCGAACGGCCGCGCGAGCAGTTGACGCGCCACCGCGTTCACCTCGTCGACCGTCACGGCGTCGATGCGCTCGAGACTGGTCGTCACACTGCGGTGCTCGCCGAAGTCCAACTCGTTGCGGCCGATGCGATGCATCCGCGACCCCGAGTCCTCAAGGCCGAGCACCAGGCCACCGCGCAACGCCCCCTTGGCGATTCGACATTCGGCCTCCGTGATGCCGTCGCGCGCGACGTCCGCCAGCACGTCGGTCGTCACCCGAACGACCTCGTCGAAGCGCTCCGGCAGACAGGCCGCGTAGACCGACAGCGCGCCCGAATCGGCGAACGTGTCGATGGTCGAGTACACCGAGTAGGCCAGGCCGCGGGTCTCGCGAATCTGTTGGAACAGCCGGGAACTCAGGCCACCACCGAGGGCTCCGTTGAGCACCGACAGCGCCCAGCGGTGCTCCCAGTGCCGCCCCGGAGTCCGGACCCCCATGAACACGTGCGTCTGTTCGCCGTCGCGGTTCACCAGCTGCAGCGACGGCTGGCCTGGCACCCGGCCGTTACCCTTACGCGGGCGCACCGGCTCGCGACCGTTGACCAGCCGCGGGCCGAAATGCTCTCGCACCAAGGCGATCACCCGGTCGTGATCGATGTTTCCCGCCACCGCGACCACCATTCGCTCGGGCGTGTAGCGCCTGGTGTGGAACGAGTGCAGCTGCGACCGCGTCATCGACGAAATCGACTCGACACTGCCGATCACCGGCCTGCCGACCGGATGTTCGCCGAACATCGCCGACAGGAACACGTCACCGAGCGTGTCCTCGGGATCGTCGTCGCGCATCGCGATCTCCTCGAGCACGACGTCGCGCTCGACTTCGACGTCCTCGACCGCGCACCGGCCCCGCAGGACGACGTCCGCCACCAGATCGACTGCCAACTCGAGATCGGTGTCCAGCACGTGCGCGTAGTAGCAGGTGTGCTCGCGCGAGGTGAACGCGTTGAGCTCACCGCCCACGGCGTCTACCGACTGCGCGATCTGCACCGCGGAGCGGGTCGGCGTCGACTTGAACAGCAGGTGTTCGAGGAAGTGGGCGGCGCCGGCGACGCTGGGACCCTCGTCCCGCGAGCCGACGCCCACCCACACTCCCACCGATGCCGAGCGCACCGACGGCACGTACTCGGTGATGACGCGTAGCCCACCTGGAAGGGTGGTGCGCCGAACCGGATTAGGTGTTGGCCGGCGCGGCATCTGCGGGCGCTGCGTCCGTTTCCGTCGGGGCGTCGGCAGGTGCCGCAGCCTCTGCGGACTCCTCCTCGGCTACCAGGATCAGCGAGATCTTGCCGCGGTTGTCGATGTCGGCGATCTCCACCCGGAGCTTGTCGCCGACCTTGACGACGTCCTCGACCTTGGCGATGCGCTTGCCGCGGCCCAGCTTGCTGATGTGCACCAGCCCGTCACGTCCGGGCAGCAGCGACACGAAGGCTCCGAAGTCGGTGGTCTTCACCACCGTGCCGAGGAACCGCTCACCGATCTTGGGCAGCTGCGGGTTGGCGATCGCGTTGATCAGATCGATCGCCGCCTGCGCCGACTCGCCGTTGGAGGCGCCGACGAACACCGTGCCGTCGTCCTCGATCGAGATCGAGGCGCCGGTCTGCTCGGTGATCGAGTTGATCATCTTGCCCTTGGGCCCGATGACCTCGCCGATCTTGTCGATCGGCACCTTGATCGTGGTGATGCGCGGCGCGTACGGGCTCATCTCATCGGGCTCGTCGATGGCCTCGGCCATGACCTCGAGGATGGTGGTCCGTGCGTCCTTGGCCTGCGCCAGGGCGCCGGCCAGCACCTGCGACGGGATGCCGTCGAGCTTGGTGTCGAGCTGCAGGGCGGTGACGAAGTCCTTGGTGCCGGCGACCTTGAAGTCCATGTCACCGAACGCGTCCTCGGCGCCGAGGATGTCGGTCAGCGCCACGTAGCGCGTTTCGCCGTCGACCTCGTCGGACACCAGACCCATGGCGATACCGGCGACGGGTGCCTTCAGCGGCACGCCGGCGCTCAGCAGCGACAGGGTCGACGCGCAGACCGAGCCCATCGACGTGGAGCCGTTGGAGCTCAACGCCTCCGACACCTGGCGGATGGCGTACGGGAACTCCTCGATGCTCGGCAGCACGGGCATCAGAGCCCGCTCGGCGAGTGCGCCGTGGCCGATCTCGCGACGCTTCGGCGAGCCGACGCGACCGGTCTCACCGGTCGAGTACGGCGGGAAGTTGTAGTGGTGCATGTAGCGCTTGCTGGTCTCCGGCCCGAGCGAGTCGATCTGCTGCGCCATCTTGACCATGTCCAGCGTGGTGACACCCAGGATCTGGGTCTCGCCGCGCTCGAACAGGGCGCTGCCGTGGGCGCGGGGCACCCAGTTGGTCTCGGCCTTGAGCTCGCGGATGTCGGTGATGCCGCGGCCGTCGATCCGGAAGTGGTCGGTGATGATGCGCTGGCGGACCAGTTTCTTCGTCAGCGACCGGAACGCCGCGCCGATCTCCTTCTCGCGGCCCGCGTAGGTCTCGGCGAGGCGGTCGAGGACCTCGACCTTGATCTCGTCGGTGCGCTCTTCACGCTCCTGCTTGCCCGCGATGGTGAGCGCCTTGCTGAGCTCGTCGGTGGCGACGGCGGACACCGAGTAGAAGACGTCGTCCTGGTAGTCGGGGAACAGCGGGTACTCCGCGGTCTCCTTGCCCACCGCGTCGGCCAGTTCCTGCTGGGCCCGGCACAGCACCGAGATGAACGGCTTGGCGGCCTCGAGGCCCTCGGCCACGACGGTCTCGGTGGGCGCGCTGGCGCCACCGGCGATGAGGTCGATGACGTTATCGGTGGCCTCGGCCTCGACCATCATGATCGCGACGTCGCCGTCAGCGGTCACCCGGCCCGCCACGACCATGTCGAAGACGGCGCCCTCGAGCTGCTCGACGGTCGGGAACGCGACCCACTGGCCGTCGATGAGTGCGACGCGCACGCCGCCGACGGGACCGGAGAACGGCAGCCCGGCGATCTGGGTGGACGCCGACGCGGCGTTGATCGCGACGACGTCGTACAGATCCTTGGGATCAAGGCTCATGACGGTGACGACGACCTGGATCTCGTTGCGCAGGCCCGAGACGAACGTCGGGCGAAGCGGCCGGTCGATCAGGCGACAGGTCAGGATCGCGTCGGTCGAGGGACGGCCCTCGCGCCGGAAGAACGAGCCGGGAATGCGGCCCGCTGCGTACATGCGCTCCTCGACGTCGATCGTCAGAGGGAAGAAGTCGAAGTGGTCCTTCGGGTTCTTGCTCGCCGACGTGGCCGACAGCAGCATGGTCTCGTCGTCGAGGTAGGCGACGACCGAACCGGCGGCCTGCTGGGCCAACCTGCCGGACTCGAATCGGATGGTGCGGGTGCCGTAGCTCCCGTTGTCGATGACGGCGGTCGCTTCGAAGGCACCGTCGTCATTGCGTGTTGCGGACATAAATGTGTCAGATCCTCTTTGGTTCTCGTCTTCAACTGTTTCGCGTCGCCACGCGAGAACCCGGAAATCCTGACGGCCATCGATCGAAGCGGTCGGTGGAATCACCGGCCGCCACTACCGAGGACCGCCCATGCGAGAGCGGGTGCTCGAGGTGACGCGCTGGAACGGTCGCGCGGTCGTGCGCGAATCGCACCTGATGTTCAAGCCGATACGGCTCAAAACAGATTCATGCTACAGGGCGGTCATGCCACGTCCTCGACGCACACCGTGAACTGGCGTTCGTCGTAGGGGTAGCCGATCCCGCTGGCGCACTGGTCGGCGTTCGACACGTCCTGCAGGATCTGGGTGGCACGCTGCTTGTCGGACGCCGAGGCGTCGTTGCAGTCCACCCGCACCGGGTCACGATCGTTGTCGGGATCGATGCTCATGCAGCCACCGACCACCCAGTCGATGTCCATGCACACCGTGGTGGACTCGTCGTTGAACGTGCTGTGCGTCGAGTAGTAGGAGTCGACGTCGGTCGGGCACTGGTCGCTTTTCTCGACGGTGCTGATGACCTTGAAGTTCGAGTCCGGGCTGCCGCACTGCGCCTTGATGGCTTCGGGGCGCTCCGGTGTGCCACCGATCTTCAGACAGTCACCCATCTGGAGATCGGCGGCCGCAGCGGACGAGCACCCGGTCACACCGAGGGCGAGGATCACGGCCGAGAGGGCCGCGCGCGCTCTCACGCGGTGCGTCGTCAGCGACGGAGGCCGAGACGACCGATCAGCGAGCGGTAACGCTCGACGTCGATCTTCTCCAAGTACTTGAGCAGCCGGCGGCGACGGCCGACCAGCAGCAGCAGGCCACGACGCGAGTGGTGGTCGTGGCGGTGCACCTTGAGGTGCTCGGTCAGGTCGGAGATCCGCTTCGACAGCAGCGCGACCTGGGCTTCAGGCGAACCGGTGTCGGTGTCGTGCAGGCCGTACGAGCCCAGGATCTCCTTTTTCTGCGCAGTGGTCAGCGACATGTAACAACTCCATCTATCTCAGTCCGCGAGGATGAATTCGAGTGCACGGCCGCCGCGAACTGCAGCACGTGCGTGGTCGGCGGCGATTCTAACAGCGGCCGGGGCGGAGCCGCGAATCCAGCTTCAGGAGTGCGCGGACAGAATCGTGCGGGCGCGTGAGGTGTCGCCCTTCATCGCGACGACGAGGTCGTCGATCGAGTCGAACCGCTCCTGCCCGCGGATTCTGGCGACGAAGTCTACGGCGACGTGCTGGCCGTAGAGGTCGGCGTCGGTGTCCAGGACGAACGCCTCGACGGTGCGGGTGCGGCCGGAGAACGTGGGGTTGGTGCCGACCGACACCGCGGCCTGGTAGCGCTCACCGGGCGTCACCGTGCCCATCACGGGTCCGTGCCCCAGCACGGTGAACCACGCGGCGTACACACCGTCAGCGGGGATCGCGGAGTGCATCGGGGGCGCCACGTTGGCGGTGGGAAAGCCGAGGCCCTTGCCACGGCCGTCGCCGCGTACGACGACGCCCTCGACGCGGTGCGGGCGGCCGAGCGCCTCGGTGGCGGCGACCATGTCACCCGCGTCCACACACGACCGGATGTAGGTCGAGGAGAAGGTGACGGTCTCGTCCTGATGGTGTTCGGCGACCAGCGACATGCTCTCGACGGCGAAGCCGAGGCGCTCACCCGCCTTGCGGAGCATCCCGACGTTGCCCCCGGCCTTCTTGCCGAACGTGAAGTTCTCCCCCACGACCACCTCGACCACGTGCAGACGCTCGACCAGCAGTTCGTGGATGTAGCGCTCCGGGGTGAGCTTCATGAAGTCGGTGGTGAACGGCATCACCAGGAACACGTCGACGCCGAGTTCCTCGGCCAGTTCGGCGCGTCGGGTCAGCGTCGTGAGCTGGGCGGGGTGACTACCGGGATAGACGACCTCCATGGGGTGGGGGTCGAACGTCATCAGCACGGTGGGGATGCCGCGCGACCTACCGGACTTGACCGCGTGGTTGATCAACTCGGCGTGCCCACGGTGCACACCGTCGAACACACCGATGGTGACGACGCACCGTCCCCAGTCCGTGGGGATCTCATCCTGGCCGCGCCAACGCTCCACGCCGCAAGCCTACGGCGCGACGGGCCGCACGAGATCCCCAGATCAGGTGATGATTGCCTAAACTTATTGCCCGTGAGTCCTGACGGTTACCCCCGCGACCTCTCCACGGTGGCGCAGGACTATCTCAAGGTGATCTGGACGGCGCAGGAATGGGGGCCCGAGAAGGTCAGCACCAAGATGCTCGCCGAGCGCCTGGGAGTGTCGGCCAGTACGGCCTCGGAATCCATCCGCAAGCTCGCCGACCAGGGGCTCGTCGACCACGAGAAGTACGGTGCGGTGACCCTGACCGAGGCGGGGCGCCTCGCCGCGCTGGCCATGGTGCGCAGGCACCGTCTGATGGAGACGTTCCTCGTCAACGAACTCGGATACGGCTGGGACGAGGTGCACGACGAGGCGGAGGTACTAGAGCACGCGGTGTCCGACACGATGCTCGATCGCATCGACGCGAAACTCGGCTACCCGACCCGCGACCCGCACGGCGATCCGATTCCGGCGTCCGACGGGCGCGTTCCCACTCCCCCCGCGCGCCAGCTGTCGGTGTGCGTGGACGGCGAGACGGGCACCGTCGCCCGCATCTCCGACGCCGACCCCGAGATGCTGCGCTACTTCGACAGCGTCGGGATCAATCTGGACTCGCGGGTGCGGGTGCTGGCCCGCCGCGACTTCGCCGGGATGATCACCGTGTCGGTGGAGAATCCGGGGAACACCGCGGACGACGACGTCACGGCTTCCACCGTTGACCTGGGAAGCCCTGCGGCCCAAGCGATCTGGGTCGTCGCTTAGCAGGCGGTTCACCCGCGTGCGGCGATCCGCAGGTGGTACCGCTCGCGAGCCTGCGGATCGACGTCGGTGAAGGCGGTATCGAAGTGCGCCATCCGCTCGAGCCGCAGCCGGGCGCGCCCCGGCAGCACCGTCAGCACCACCCCGAGTGCCTTCGGCACCGCCACCTTGCGGCGCCCATCCCGAACCGCAGCCACGATGGCATCCGCGACATCCTCGGCGTCGACTTCGGCAAGCGGGCGAGCCCAGCCCGGCAAGGCGTTACCTGCAGAGAGTTCAGTGCGCACCACACCCGGCAGCACCAACGTGACGCCAATCTCCGGGAGCTCGCGCTGCAGGGCCTCGGTGAAGCCGAGCACCGCGTGCTTCGTGGCGCAGTAGGTCGCCACGCCCGGATACGCGCTCACCGCCGCCAGTGAGGCGATGTTGACGATGTGACCACCGCGTTCCGCGAAGCGATCCACTGCGAGCTTCGACCCGAAGATGACACCGCGCAGGTTGATGTCCAGCATCCGATCGGTCATCGCGTCGTCTTCATCGACGAACAGTCCGGTCGGCATGATTCCCGCGTTGTTGATCACGACGTCAGCTGGACCCCAATGACTTTCGGCTTCTGCGAGGAAGGCGGCGAAGCTCAACCGGCTAGTGACGTCGAGCGCTAGACCGCACACCTGGCCGCCGGTCAACGCGGCAAGTTCTGCTGCGGTCCGCTGCACGTGCGCGGAGTCGACGTCACCGAGTGCCACCTTGGCACCGGCCCGTAGGAAAGCCAGTCCGGTGGCCCGGCCGATTCCGCGAGCCCCACCCGTGACGACCACGACCTTGTCCCGCAGCACCTTCTTCACCCTCGTCATCGGTCAGCTCTTCCGAGCCTCGTCGTGAACACGGTCGATCACGTCCGCGTACTTCTCGGCAATGGGCTTGCGCCTCAGTTCGGCTGTCGGCGTGATCATCCAGTCAGCAGGCCCTTGGCTACGTGGGTGATCTGGACTTCGTTGCTGCCGGCGTAGATCATCAGCGACTTCGCGTCGCGGGCGAGCTGCTCGACCCGGTACTCGGCCATGTATCCGTTGCCGCCGAACAGCTGCACCGCGTCCATGGCTACCTCGGTCGCCACCTCCGACGAGTACCACTTGATCGCCGACGCTTCGCCCAGCGTGGGCAACTTACCGGCTTTCAGCCGTTCGAGGGTCTGAAAGACCATGTTCTGCACGTTGATTCGGGCGACTTCCATCTTCGCCAGCTTCAGCTGGATCAGCTGAAACCGACCGATCTCCCCACCCCACAGCGTGCGACTCTTCGCGTAGTCCACACACAGGCGGTGGCACTCGTTGATGATGCCGAGCGACATCACCGCGATACCGACCCGCTCGGCGACGAAGTTGGCCCGCGCGCTGTCGCGACCGTCGCCGCCGGTGTGGTCTTCGGTCTCCCCCAGCAGCCGGTCCGGGGTCAGCCGAACGTCGTCGAAGAACAGCTCACCGGTCGGCGAGCTCATCATGCCCATCTTCTTGAAGGGCTTGCCCTGCGTGAGGCCCGGCATGCCCGAGTCGAGCACGAAGGTCAGCACCCTGCGGTCCCGCTTGTCCGCGCCGGCGCCGCCTCCCTCGTCGAGCTTCGCGTACACCACCAGGACATCGGCGTTCGGACCGTTCGTGATGAACGTCTTCTGGCCGTTGAGAACGTAATCCTCCCCATCGCGCCTGACGTAGGTCTTCATGCCGCCGAACGCATCCGACCCCGCGTCGGGCTCGGTGATCGCCCACGCCGCAATCTTCTCGAGCGTCATCAACTCCGGCAGCCAGCGTTCCTTCTGCGCCAACGTGCCACGGCTCATGATCGTCGCCGCGCCGAGACCGAGGCTGACGCCGAACGTGCTGATCAGGCCGATGCTGACGCCGGCGAGTTCGGACACCATCGCCACCGCCATCGACGCCTGAGCGCCGATATCGCCGAGGCCGCCGCCGGACCTCTTCCCAGCCGTGTCCGACGTCCCCTCCTGTGTGGCGCGCTCCCTGTCCAGCATGGTCTTGACGGCGTCGGCGGCCTTCACGTCGAGCCCGAACTCGCTGAACAGCTTTCGCGCGATCGGATACGGGGACAGCTCACCGCTTTCGAGACCGTCGAGGTTCGGGCGGATCTCCTTGTCGATGAAGTCGCGCACGGTGTCGCGCATGATGATGTCGGTGTCGGACCATTCGAACATCTCAGGCAATCCCCCGGTCGCTACGCTCCCGCCCCAAGAGGGGCAGCCTCTCCGCGATGTCGTCGATCTGCCACACGTCGTCGGTCTCGATGGTCTCGACGTCGTGCCAGCCGGCCAACTGCGAGATCGCGCCGCCCTGAACCGCGTACACCCGCCCGGTGATCGGGCACTTCTCCGTCGCCAGATAGGCGACGAGTGGAGAGATGTTGGCAGGGGCGAAGAGGTCGACCTCCCCGTCCTCGGGTTCGGACATCAGCGCGCCCATGCCGGGCGTGGCCAGGGTGAGCCGGGTCCGCGCGATCGGGGCGATCGCGTTGACCCGCACGCCGTACCGTTCGAGTTCGTCGGCGGCGACGAGTGTCATCGCCGCGATTCCCGCCTTAGCCGAGCCGTAGTTGACCTGGCCGGCGTTGGGAATCGTCGTACCGGAACCGGATGCCGTGTTGATCACCGACGCGATCGGTTGGTCGCCCGCCTTGGACTGCGCCTTCCAGTACTCGGCGGCGTGCCGCAGGAGCAGGAAGTGTCCCTTGAGGTGGACCGTGATCACCGCGTCCCAGTCGGCCTCCGACAACGTCGCGATGAAGCCGTCGCGCAGGATGCCCGCGTTGTTCACCAGCACGTCGAGCCTGCCGAACTCGTCGATCGCCTGCTGCACGAGCGACCCGGCCCCGGCCCAGGTGCCGATGTTCTCGGTGTTGGCGACGGCGGTGCCGCCCGCAGCGCGGATCTCGTCCACGACCCCCTGAGCGGGTCCGACGTCTGCGCCCTCCCCTCCGTTGCTTCCGCCGAGGTCGTTGACGACGACGCTGGCACCCTCGCGTGCGAACAGCAGCGCGTGCTCCCGCCCGATACCGCGCCCGGCGCCGCTGATGACCGCGACGCGGCCGTCGAGTTGTCCCATTGTCTACACTCCGATCTCTGCTAGTCCGTCGGTGATGGCCCGCTCGCCACTGCCGACCCTGGTGGTTTCGAATGCGAAGGTGCCGGCGTCCTTCTGCCAGATCCGTGTCTCCAGGTCGTCGCCGGGGATGACCATCTTGGAGAACCGCACGGCGAATCGCTTGAGCCGGTTGACGTCCGAGTCGGCCACCCCGGTGAGCACGGCCCACGACGTGAAGGCCATCGTGCACAGACCGTGGGCGATGATGCCCGGCAGACCGGCCGACTTCGCGATGTCCACGTCGAGGTGGATCGGCATCGGATCACCCGACGCCGGCGAGTACCGGAACGTCTGGTCCTCGTCGACGTGCTGGCGGACCACCGCGACGGGTTCCCGGTCGCGCAGTGCCTCGTCGAACCTGTGGTCGGGGCTCAGGGTCCCGACCGACCTGCCCACGTTGTACCCGCGGATGAAGGTGGTGACGTACTGCTCGTTGACCAGTTCGCCGTCCTCCGTGCGGCATTCGAGCACGATCGCCGCGCGGGTGCCGTTATCCAAACCCTCGTAGCCGATCATCTTGCCGCGCGATACCAGCCTGTCGCCCGGCCTGATGGGTCGATGGAAGTGGAAGTCCTGCTCGCCGTGCACCACTCGCGGTATGAGCTCCACCGGCAGGACGTCCACGGCGGGGATGAGCAGCGCCTCGAACACCGGCACGATGCCGAACACCGGAGGTGCGACGGCTCCCGACCGGTGCGCTTCGATGGGATCGTTGGTGGCCGCGGCGTATTCGGCGAGCCGCTCAGCAGTGACCTCGAAGTGCTCCTCGTCGGTCCACTTGTCGATGCCGCTGTCGTCGAACTCCAGTTCGCCGAGATCGTGCACCGCGCTCACGCGGCGGCCGATGCGAGCGAGTCGAGCGCGTCGAGGCTCTTGTCGAGTTGCTTGACACCGTCCTTCTCGACGGCCTTGGCGAGCGCTCCCTTGACCAGCGCGCCCTCGAAATCACCCGCAACCGTGAACGTCGATCCGGCGCCCTCCGGCACGATCGTGAACTCGAACGTCGCCTTCACGCCTGCCATTCCAGTACCGGTCAGCACCAGCCGAGACGGCGCTTCGACGGACTCGATCGTCCAGTCGATCTTGTTGGCCATGCCGAGCATGACGATCTTGGCCGACAGCCTGGTGCCCTCGGTGAGGGTGGCGGGCGGCTCCTCCATCCACTTGTCGTGCACGGTGAACCACTCCCCCCACGTGCTCGGATTCGCGACGGTGACCCACAGTGCGTCGGGGGTCGCCGACAGGGTGCGGCTGGCTTCGATGTGTCCCATGAGTGTCTCCTTTGTTGGTGTCGGTTGGTCAGCGCTCGGCGCGCTGGTAGGCCGTCACGACGGCGGCGCCGCCGAGGCCGATGTTGTGCTGCAGGGCCGCGGTGACGTTGTCGACCTGACGCTTGTCGGCGGCACCGCGCAGCTGCCAGGTGAGCTCGGCGCACTGCGCGAGCCCGGTGGCGCCGAGGGGGTGGCCCTTGGAGATCAATCCGCCCGACGGGTTGACCACCCAGCGGCCGCCGTAGGTCGTCTGGTTGTCGTCGATCAGCTTGTGGGCCTCGCCCTCGTCGCACAGGCCGAGCGCCTCGTACAGCAGCAGCTCGTTGGCGGAGAAGCAGTCGTGCAGCTCGATGACCTGGAAGTCCTCGGGGCCGAGTCCCGACTGGGCGTACACCTGTTGTGCGGCTTGGACGTTCATGTGGTATCCGATGAGCCCCTTACAGGTGCCGTCGAAGGAGTTCTCGTAGTCGGTGGTCATCGCCTGCCCGACGATCTCGACGGCCCGGCCCGCCAATCCGTGCCTGTCGACGAAGTCCTCACCGGCGAGGATCGCCGCGCCAGAGCCGTCGGAGGTCGGCGAGCACTGCAGCTTGGTCAGCGGGTCGTAGATCATCTTCGCGGCCAGGATGTCGTCGAGCGTGTACTCCTCCTGGAACTGCGCGTACGGGTTGTTCACCGAGTGCTTGTGGTTCTTGTAGCCGATCTTCGCGAAATGCTCTGCCGTGCTTCCGTATTGCTGCATATGCTCGCGCCCGGCTGCGCCGAACATCCACGGCGCGGGCGGGAACAGCACCTCGGAGATCTCGGCCATCGCGAGGATGTGCTTGTCCATCGGATTGACGCGATCGTCGTAGGTGGAGCCGAGTGAACCCGGTTGCATCTTCTCGAACCCGAGGGCGAGCGTGCACTGCGCCAGTCCGCCCCGGATCGCCCTGGCGGCGAGGTACAGCGCGGTCGAGCCCGTCGAGCAGTTGTTGTTGACGTTGACCACCGGGATGCCCGACAGCCCGAGTTCGTAGACCGCGCGCTGACCCGACGTGGACTCGCCGTACACGTAACCGACGTAGGCCTCGTCGACCAGGGCGTAGTCGATGCCGGCATCCGCCAGCGCTTTCGTCCCCGACTCCCGAGCCATGTCCGGGTAGTCCCAGTTGTCCTTCCGGCCCGGTTTCTCGAACTTCGTCATGCCCACGCCGATCACGAACACTCTCTGCGAACTCATGAGAAGAAACATACCGACTGGTCTGTTTCTTTTCAAGAAGGCGCGAAGGAGCCCGAAGTGGCGTGGGAGACGGGGCTAGGTGAGGCGGTCGTCACCGAGGGCGTCGAGGAGCATTGCGCGCAGGTAGACGCACGCGCGGTCCCAGCGCCGTCGGGCCCGCGTCGGGTCCGGGTCGGCGAAGCTGGCCACCAGGATGCCGCGCAGGACGTCCATCGCGGTGTAGGCGGCGTCGCGCAACCCCCGCTGCGCGGGTCGCTCGGGCAGCAGCTGAGCAATCGCCCCGATCAGGGCCCCGTTGACGATGGGTTCCACGCGATGGACCTGCTCGGCGAGCACCGGATCGGTGCGCGCAGCGATCCAGAGTTCAACGGTGGCAGCGAAAATGGGGCCCTGGTGCGATTCCCAGAGGTAGTCGAGTGCCGTCGCGATCGGGTCTGGCGTGTGCTGCACGCGGCCCAGTTCGCGGATGGCCGCCTGCGTGCGCTGCTCGGCGAGGTGCTCGATGGCCGCGACCACCAGCGCCTCCCGTGACGGGAAGTGATGCACCTGCGCGCCGCGTGTGACACCCGCGACCTCGGCGACCTTGTGCGTCGTGGTGCCCGCGTAGCCGTAGGTGACCAGGCACTGGACGGTCGCGTCGAGCAGGCGTGTGCGCATGGCGGCGGTTCGCTCCGCCTGAGTTCGCCGTGTGGTCCCGGCACCACCGCTCGAGGTCATCGCTTGAGGTTACTCGCGGGCCCAAGCTGGCAAGTGACATACCGGACAGTTGGTAAAGTTTCGAGCCTGCGAGCGGTGAGCTACAGCGTCGCCGGGCGCAACACGGTCACCGACCGAGTGCCCGCGCCCTCGTCGGAGAGCAGAGCGATCACCCGACCGTCTGGGGCCGTCGCCGCGTAGATTCCATCCACGCCCGCCGCACGCAGTGCCCTGCCGTGACCTACCGCGACCACCTCGTCGGCGCTGAGGTCGCGTCGCGGGAAGCCGAGCAGGCACGCCTCGTCCAGCGAATGGCTCAGACGCGGCGACTCCGCCAGCGCGTCGAGCGTGCGCGCCTCGTCGAGGCCGTACCGGCCGACCCTGGTGCGCCGCAACGCCGTCAAATGCCCTCCGACGCCGAGAGCGGCACCGACGTCACGGGCCAGCGCCCGGATGTAGGTGCCCGACGAGCACTCCACCTCGACGTCGAGGTCGGTGAAGTCGGCCGACCGCCGCATCTCCAGCACGTCGAACCGCTCGATGCGGACGCGGCGCGCCGCCAACTCGACCGTCCTGCCCTCACGGGCCAACTTGTAGGCGCGCTCACCGGCCACCTTGATCGCACTGACGGCCGACGGCACCTGGTCGATCTCACCCCGCTGCGCGGCGATCGCCGACTCGATGGCGTCAGCACCGATGCCTCCGGCCGGAACCGTCTGCCGCACTTCGCCTTCCGCATCATCCGTCGACGTCGTCTGGCCGAGTCGGATCGTCGCGGTGTAGGTCTTGTCGGTCGCGGTCAGCAGGCCGAGCAGCTTGGTGGCCCGCTCGATGCCGATGACCAGCACGCCGGTCGCCATCGGGTCGAGGGTTCCCGCGTGGCCGACCTTCCGGGTGCCGAAGTAGCGCCTGCACCGACCGACGACGTCGTGGCTCGTCATGCCCGCGGGCTTGTCGACGATGACCAATCCCGGCTCGGGAGCGGACGTCACAGCACGATCGCCGTGAGCGCGAGACCGTTGCGCACCGTCCACCGTCCGGTCAGCGACGTCAGCGGCGGGCCGGACTCGGCGGCCGGGTCGACGAGGATGCGCGATCGGAACGTGCCGGTATCACCCGACGCGTCCACCTCGAAGGCGATGTGGGCGTCCTCGAAGCCCAACCAGCGATGCGTCAGCGGGAACCACGCCTTATAGGTGGCCTCCTTGGCGCAGAACAGGATCCGGTCCCAGTGCAGCCCACCGGGCAGCGCCGACAGCTCCCCGCGCTCGGCGGGCAGGCTGATCGCGTCCAGCACGCCCTTGGGCAGGACGTCGTGCGGTTCGGCGTCGATACCGAGCGAGCGCACGTCGTCGCGACGCCCCACGACGGCACCGCGGAAGCCCTCGCAGTGGGTGAGGCTCCCGACGACGCCGTCGGGCCAGCAGGGTTCGCCCTTCTCGCCCTTGAGGATTGGAGCCGGCGGCAGCCCCAACTCGCCGAGCGCCTGGCGCGCGCAGTGGCGCACGGTGATGAACTCGTTACGCCGCTTGGCCACCGACCGCGCGATCAGCGGCTCCTCCTCCGGCAGCGGCGCGAGATCGGCGGGGTCGTCGTACAGTTCGGCGGTCGCCACCGCCGCGGGCATGACGGCGGCCAGCAGACTCACTTGGTCCGCCTGTCCGCGATCCGCTGCTGCATCTTCTGCGCGTTCTCCCGCATCTCGGCGGAGATCTCGAAGTGGCCGCCGAACTCGTTGAGATAGCCCGGCGGGTACTTCGGGTCGGGCAGGATCTGGCGCAGCCATCGATACGGCTTGCGGCGCCGCCACTCTCGCGGATAGCCCACCGAGACCTCCTCGAAGCGCACGCCGTCGTACCACGTGGTGCGCGGGATGTGCAGATGGCCGTAGACCGAGCACAGCGCGTTGTAGCGGGTGTGCCAGTCCTTGGTCGCTGTGGTGCCGCACCACAGCGCGAACTCGGGGTAGAACATCGCGTCGCACGGTTCGCGCACCAGCGGGAAGTGGTTGACGAGGATGTTGGGCGTCATCCAGTCGAGGTCCTCGAGCTTCTTCCGCGTCTGGGTCACCCGGTCGCGGCACCACGCGTCGCGAGTGGCGTACGGCTCCGACGACAGCAGGAACTCGTCGGTGCCGACGACGTTGCGCTCGCGGGCGACGGCCAGCCCCTCGGCCTTCGTCGCCGTGCCCTCGGGCAGGAACGAGTAGTCGTAGAGCAGGAACATCGGCACGATCGTCGCCGGGCCACCCTCCTCGGTCCACACCGGGAACGGGTGCTCGGGCGTGACGATGCCCATCTCGTCGCACATGTTGACCAGGTAGTCGTAACGCGCCTGCCCGAAGATCTGCATCGGGTCCTTGTTGGTGGTCCACAGCTCGTGGTTGCCGGGCACCCAGATGACCTTGGCGAAGCGTTTCCGCAGCAGATCGAGTGACCATCGGATCTCATCGGTCCGCTCCGCGACGTCACCGGCGACGATCAGCCAGTCGTCCGGTGTCGCGGGATGCAGGGACTCGGTGACGGGCTTGTTGCCGGTGTGCCCGATGTGGAGGTCACTGATCGCCCAGAGAGTCGGAGCGCGCTGTTCTCGTGACACAACCGACCAGCGTACCCAGCGCCGGCCGGACGGCAGGATCGGCAACTAGAACACGTTCTCGCGCGGGACTTGTACACTCCCCGGAACAGCGGACGACGTAAACAGAGGACGGGAGCTCCCATTGGCTGCCAAACTGCGCCTGGCTGCGGCGCTGTGTGCACTGATCGCGGCCGTGGTCGTGGTGTGGCAGACCAACCCCGCGGGCCCCGCCGCCGGGCTGCACGCTCAGCGCATTCCCACATCACTGCCGGTCAACAACGTCTCCACCACCATCAAGTGGCCTGTCATCGAAACCGTCGACCCCCGCCCGTTCCACGCGTGTGAGGACATCCCGTACGACGTGTACGAGCGGCTGGGCTTGGCGTTCACCCCGCCCCAGCCGGAGGACGGGCTGCGCTGCCACCTCGATGCGGGCAACTACCAGATGGCCGTCGAAGCGTTCGTCTGGCGAACGTACGAGCAGACGCTGCCCGCCGACGCCGTCGAGCTGGACATCGCCGGCCATCGCGCCGCGCAGTACTGGATCATGAAGCCCACCGACTGGAACGACCGTTGGTGGATCACCTGCATGATCGCGTTCAAGACCAGCTACGGGGTCATCCAGCAGTCGGTGTTCTACTCGCCGATCTACTCCCCCACCGCCCCCGACTGCCTGCAGGTCAACATGCAGCGGGCGAACGAACTGGCGCCGTACTACACGTTCTGACTCGCCTCCAGCTGGTCTCTCGGGATCGAGCGCTCGAGCATGCCGTAGCTCTGCTCGCCGTCCCACGTGTAGCGCACGCCGGCCTGCTGCAGTGCGGGGAACGTCCAGTTGGCCAGCATCGCCGCCATCTCCTCGGGGACGTCGGCGGGATCGGTGATGTCGTGGGTCGACAGCACCGTCTCGCCCTCGATGCGGACCCGCCCATCGGCGGTCTCCAGTACGACGGAGACGTCCTCGCCGAGCGGCTGCAGCCGGCGGAGCCACGGCGCCTCGACGGCGCGGGCGGGGATCAACTCGCCGTCCCCGGTGAACAGGTAGCCCTCGTTGAACGTCGGCTCGCCGTCGGGCCGCGGTGGATAGGCGATGTAGCCGAAGGCGCGGCCGCCGGGGAACAGCGCCGACTGCCAGCAGTGTCCCCAGAAGCCCTCGAGCTTGCGTACGCCCTGTCGGCGGATGCGCAGACCGCTGCCGGTGAACGTCCTCTCCGCACCGTCGACCTCGAGCGTGCCGCGCGCCCGGAACAGCTGTTCGTAGCGCGGGCCGCCCATCAGGTCACCGACCACCGACTTCTCCGCCTGCTGCACCCAGGGCGGCACGGCGAGCACCGCCTCCACCTCGAACCGCGCGTCGACGAGCGGTCCCGTCTTGCGACCGTTCACCAGAGCGGCCGACGACGTTCGCGTCAGCTGACCATCGAAAGTCATTCGCCACGTGTCGAATTCGCGTACGCATTCGAATGCCAGCGGCCCACCGCCCAGGATCGTCGGCCTGCCGTCCTCGCCGAACGGTGACCAGCTGGCCCCGTCCTCGCGGGTGCGGTACACCCGACCGTCCGGGAACGCGACGTTGACCTGGACCGCGTGCGCGCCCCAGTTCTCGGCGAGCGCCTCGATGCCGACTCGCGGCAGGCCGAGGTCACCCGCGTCATCGAACACCCAGAAGCTGACCGAGTCGCGCATCTCCGGGTTGTCGGGCCGTTCGGCGAAGGTCAGTTCGCGCTGCGGGTCGATACCGCCCCTCAGATCAATCGCCATGTGCGCGTTGTCATCCCTTCCGTGTCCACTCACCTGCGCGCTCGACGTAGTCGGCGAAGAGCGGCCGGATCGCATCGAGATCGAGGTCGAAATCCGCCGGGTCCGCGCGCACGCTGGGCTCTCTGGTTGCCGCGTTGTGCTCCCACCAACTGGCCATCTGCTGTTCGAAGACGTCGCCGACATCCTCGCCGAGCCACGCGTAGAGTCCGCACACCTCACCGATGGGATCGGCTTGGATGGCCCGGAAGTCGATGTCGTAGAAGCGGTTTCCCGCCCCGGCCTCGCGAAACGCCACTGTCCGCGCCATGCCCGTCGACCACTGTTCGACGTTCAGTCTGCCGAGGTACGGTCGGTCCAGCCGGTCACTGAAGCCGCCGACCATGTCCGCGTACAACTCGACGACCGACAGCAACACGTCGGTCGGATCTCGGTGCGTCATCACGAAGCGGGCGTCGGGGAACACCGTGTTCAGGGCGTCGAGCGACAGCACGTGCGACGGCGACTTCAGCCGCCACGGGCGATTCGGCTCGCCGAACTGCATCAGCTTGAGCACCCGCTCCTCGAAACGGTAGGTCGAGGTGAAATCCGCACCCGACACCAGCCATTCGGAGTACTCCGGGATCTCGGCGAACGCCTGGAAGATCTGCGACCTGAAGTCCATCGCCATCAGGTCGAGGCACTCAGAAGGATCGTGGGTGTTGTGCGGGACGTGGAATCGGCTGCCGACCAGGATCTTCTCGTCGACGGGGATGCGCGGATCCACGCCCTGCACGGTCGACGCCGGCGGGCAGGGCCGCGCCGACTCCCACCGGCGCAGGTAGCGCACGTTCGGATCCTGTGCCAGCAGGCAGGACAGCGCCGTCGATCCCGTCCGCGGCAGCCCGAGCCCGAACAGCGGCGCGGTGATCTCGATGTCGTCGGTCTCCGGGTGCCGTCGGTACCAGTCCTCGACGTGCAGTCGCTGCTCGAGATATCCGATGATCAGCGGGTAGACGAAACCCTCACCGCGGGCGTTGAGCCGCGCTGCGGTCAGCCCGCGCACCAGGATGTCCAGGCCCTCGCGGAAGGCGTCGTCACCGAAGTCGGTCAGTCCGGTGTGGCGAACGGCCGCTCTCATCAGCTCGCCGGATGACGCCACGCCGCACCTCCTGGTGATTCGAGACAGTACACTGCCGCTAATTGCGGAGTCCGTCAAGATGCGTAGCCTGCAAGCGTGTCCCGCGTAGCGAAAGTGGCCTCACGACTGCTGGCCCGACGTTTCGAGATCCCCCCTCCGACGACGACCTTCACCGTGCGCCGCGGCGTGCGCGTCCCGATGCGCGACGGTGTCGAACTGCTCGCATCGCACTACGTGCCCGACACGGCGACGCCGTCCGGCACGCTGCTGGTCCGCTGCCCGTACGGACGCGGCTTCCCGTTCGCGACGCTGTTCGGCGCGGTGTACGCGGCACGCGGCTATCACGTCGTGATTCAAAGCGTGCGCGGCACGTTCGGCTCCGGCGGCGAGTTCACGCCGATGGTCAACGAAGTCGCCGACGGCGCGGACACGGTGACGTGGCTACGCGAACAGCCGTGGTTCACCGGCACCTTCGCCACCCTGGGACTGTCCTACCTCGGATTCACCCAGTGGGCGCTGCTCACGGATCCGCCGCCCGAACTGACGGCCGCGATCATCAGCGTCGGCCCGCACGACTTCAACACCTCGTCGTGGGGCACCGGATCGTTCTCCCTCAACGACTTCCTCGGCTGGAGCGACATGGTCGCCCATCAGGAGGAGGGTGGCCGACTGCGCGCCGGGATCCGACAGGTCTCCTCGCGCCGCGGCCTGGCCAGGACCACGGGCCAACTCCCGCTCGGCGACACGGGCCGGGCGCTGTTGCGCGACGGCGCCACCTGGTACGAGTCCTGGCTCGAACACCCCGAGGCCGACGACCCGTTCTGGGACGACCTTCGCGTCGCCGACGCGCTGGACCGCGTCGACGTACCGGTGCTGCTGATCGGCGGCTGGCAGGACCTCTTCCTCGACCAGACCATCCACCAGTACCGGCGCCTGCGCGACCGCGGCGTGACCACGGCCCTGACCGTGGGCGCGTGGACGCACACGCAGATCATGACCAAAGCGGCGCCGACGGTGCTCCGCGAGTCACTCGCCTGGCTCGACGAGCACCTCGGCGGTAACCCGGCCCCGCCGCGGAGTCCGGTTCGCGTCGAGATCGCCGAGCACGGCTGGATGGACCTACCGGACTGGGCGCCACCGATGACCGAGCGCACGCTGTATCTGCAGCCCGCCCATCGCCTTTCGGAGCAACCGGCCCCGGATTCCGCGCCGCCGTCGTCGTTCACGTTCGACCCCGCTGATCCGACGCCCACACTCGGCGGCAGGCTGCTGTCCCCCGAGGGCGGCTACCGCAGCGACGGGGCCCTGGCGCTTCGAGCCGACGTGCTCGACTTCATCGGCGAACCGCTGCCCTCGGACCTGTATCTCGTCGGGACCCCGGTAGTCGAACTCGCGCACACCTGCGACAACCCGAACAACGACGTGTTCGTCCGCATCAGCGAGGTCGATTCCGACGGCCGCTCACGCAACGTCACCGACGGATTCCGCAGGCTCACAGGCGATTCCGACACCCTGCGGCTGGAACTCGACGACGTCGCCTACCGGTTCAGCGCGGGCTCGCGGATCCGGGTCATGGTGGCGGGCGGCTCACATCCGCGCTTCGCGCGCAACCTGGGCACCGGCGAACCGGTCATCAGTGGGCGGTCGATGAAACCCGCGACGCACTTCGTTCACCACGGCGCGGGTGGTCAGTCGCGGCTGATCCTGCCGATCGGCGACACCCCACCGCCGACGCATGGCGCGTAGGCGTTCCGGCTGCGGCATCGCCGATTTCACCGATCTGATCGACCAACTCGACGATGTCGCGCGAACCGACCACAGCACGTACGCGAAGTTCGCCGTCTCGGGCCGCACCCTGGGCTACCTGTGGCCGGAGACCACGACCGTCGGACTGCGGCAGACCATCGAGGAACAGCGCGCACTCGTCGCGGAACGCCCGTCGGTGTTCGAGGTGCAGTTCACCACCGGCACTTTCGGCTGGGTGGTCGTGCACCTCGCGGGTATCCAGCGCGACGAACTGGCCGAGTTGACGTTCGAGGCATGGCGACTCACGGCCTCGGAGGCCCTGGTCACCGCCCGCGGGGACCGGCTACCCCACTGAACTCCGCACCCTGGCGGCGACACCGGCCACGGCCCCGTCACCGTGTACCGGCGCACCCCACTGCGGGGACACCGGCAGATCCACCCAGCTGACGCAGCCCCCGTAGGCGGGCAACCGGGGCAGCCGCACCGGCTCGACCAGCGGGCGGGCTTGCACCACCAGGACGGTCAGCCGGTGCCGAGGCCTGAAGTCGAGGCGTTCGGACTGCACCGACGCGGACGTCCAGATGTGCAGGTCGGCGATCTCCTCGAGCCCCTCGGCGCGGTTCACCTCAACGGCGGCAACCACTTCCGCCCCGGCCCGAATCACCACCTCGGTCTCGGTACTGTCCTGTGCGGCGTCGGCCAGCACATCACGGTGTTCCGGGCGCACCCGCTCGGCGTGCCCGTGCGCGACGGTCGGGAAGAACACGAACCGCGGCTCGGTGAGCGCGAAGCGCTTCTCGTGGATGCCGCCCTTGCGGAGCAGCACGGTCTGGCGCCCGTCGAGCATCGCGTGCACCGCGGCGCTCCACTCCTTCAGCGCCGGCGAACTCACTTCGAGGCGCGGGCGGCGATCCGGGCCCGCACTTCGGGCCGTCGCAGCGGAGGCACGGTCTTGGGCGGCTGACGACGAGGCGGCAGCTGGGCGAGCAGTCGCCTGGTCGTCGCGGTGACCTCGGCGACGGCGGCTTCGAACGCGACCTCGTTCGCCGCGGTCGGTCGGGTGATCCCGCTGACCTTGCGGACGTACTGACGCGAGGCGGCCTCGATCTCGTCTTCGGTGGCGGCGGGCTCGAGCCCGCGCAACTCGGTGATGTTGCGGCACATGCCCCAACCATAGGTCGATACGGTGATGCCATGCCCGAGACCGAAGCCGCACCCGTTCTGCTCATCGACACCACCGACCGCGTCCGCACGCTGACCCTGAACCGGCCGCAGTCGCGAAACGCGCTGTCCTCGGAGTTGCGCAGTCGGTTCTTTCGCTCACTGCGCGAGGCGCAGGCCGACGACGACGTCGACGTCGTCATCGTCACCGGGGCCGACCCGGTGTTCTGCGCGGGCCTCGATCTCAAGGAACTCGGCGACACCACGGACCTGCCCGACATCTCGCCCAAGTGGCCTCCGATGACGAAGCCCGTGATCGGCGCCATCAACGGCGCCGCCGTCACCGGAGGCCTGGAGATCGCGCTGTACTGCGACCTCCTCATCGCCTCGGAGCACGCGCGGTTCGCCGACACCCACGCCAGGGTCGGGCTGCTGCCAACGTGGGGGCTGAGCGTGCGGCTGCCGCAGAAAGTCGGCGTCGGCCTCGCCCGCCGCATGAGCCTGACCGGTGACTACCTGTCCGCCGACGACGCGCTGCGCGCCGGGCTGGTCACGGAGGTGGTTCCGCACGACGAGTTGATCCCCGCGGCCAGAAAGGTCGCGGCCTCGATCGTCGGCAACAACCAGCGCGCCGTGCGCGCGCTGCTGGACTCCTACCACCGTATCGACGAGCAGCAGACCAGCGCCTCGCTGTGGATCGAGGCGCAGTCCGCCACCCAGTGGATGAAGGTCGCCACGGGCGACGACATCGCGGCCAACCGCGCCGCCGTCATGGAACGGGGCCGCAGTCAGGTGCAACCGTGAACGCCGCCCGGGAGATGTGAGGCAGCGCCTCATCGCGCGCGTCGGCTGACCAGCGCGAAAAAAGTCGTCCGAAAAGTGTGCGACACCCCCGGTGGGGTGGCTCCTATTCGCGAACGCCTGCATCCGAGCAGGTGAGACCGTTGAGGAGAACATCGTGACCACCACCATCCCCGTCGACGACTCGGCCACGCACGTCATCAGGCCGCTCGCCGACGACGAGCCACCGACCCGCCGCGGCGCACTGATCCTGTTCGGCGCGTCCTGCGCTGTCGCCGTCGCCGCAGGACTCGGAGCCCTGTTCTTCGGTGCGCCCGATCCCGCTCCCGTCGTCGGTCCGGGCGGTGTGGAGTCGGCCATCTCGTCGACCGACCCGGTCGTTCCGTCCACTCCGGGGAAGGTCGGCCCGGCACCGACCGCGGCACCGCGGGCCACCGCGCCCACTCCCGCCGAGGCCCCGCAGTGGACGACACCGTCGGCACAGCTGCCCGCCCCGCAGCCGCCCGCACCGCAGGATCCGGTCGACCCCGTTGATCCGGTGGAACCGGAGCCCCAACCCGAGCCCGAGCCCCAGCCCGACCCCAAGCCGTTGCCGCAGGGCCCCGACGACAAGGTAGCCGTCCCTCCGGCGCAGCCCGATCCGCCGAAGCCCGTCGTCGTCGGCCCTTCCGACCTGACGATTCAGCCGTGAGGGCGGCACTGGAGTGCTGGAATGGCCGCATAATGACCGCCGTACCGCAACCCGACCGCTACGGACCGCCGACGGACGCCGCGTTGGCGTCCGCGGCGGCCCGCGGTGACCAGCAGGCGTTCGGAATGATCTACGACCGCTACGCCGACCGGCTGATGGATTACGCCTGCGGCATGCTTCGCGACCGTGACACCGCCGCCGACTGCGTGCACGACGCGTTCTGCACCGCTGCCGGTGCGCTCGACGGATTGCGCGACCCGGACAAGCTCCGTCCGTGGTTGTACGCGATCGTGCGCGGTCAGGTGCTGCACCACATGCGCGACACCCGTCGCGAGACGCCCGTCGCCGAGCACTACGACACCTCGTCCGACGAGCCCGAGCCGCACGCACTCGCGGCGCGCCGCGAGTTGGCGAGTCTGGTCGCCGAGGCCGCCGGCGGGTTGAGTGAGCGGGACCAGCAGGTGCTCGACCTGACCTACCGCCACGGTCTGGACGGTCCCGAACTCGCCGAAGTACTCGGGGTCAGCCAGACCAACGCCAACACCCTGGTGCACCGCATGCGCGAGACGGTCGAGCGCTCGCTGGGCGCACTGCTGGTCGCGCGACGCGCCAGCAGCGGATCGCACGAGTGCCAGGAGTTGTGTGCCATGCTGGCCGACTGGGACGGCCGCTTGACCGTGCTCATGCGCAAACGCATTGGGCGACATATTGATTCGTGCTCCACCTGTGAGGACCAGCGCCGCTCGGCGGTGACGCCGGCCGCGCTCCTCGGCGGCGCACCCGTGTTCGTAGCCGCGCCACCGTGGCTGCGCGACGCGACGCTCGACGACATCGAACTGGTCAACCACTCGTCGGCGCTGCCCGCCGACGGCGGCACGCGAGGCGACCGTGCGGGCTGGGTGCCGATGACGCTGTTCATCGCGGCGCTCGCGGCGGCGGTCGGCCTGGGTGCGCTGTACCTGTCACAGCGGTCGGACGACGTGATGCCCGTCGACCGGTCCACGACGCTCGCCCCGCCGGCCGCGCCGGTGAGCGCGCCACCCGCCGCACCGTCCACGCAACCGCCGCCGGCCACCACTCCGCCGCCTCCCGTCCAGACCCCGCGCTCGAATCCGCCACCCCCGGTCACGACGGCGCCTCCCCCCGAGCCGACCACCCCCACCGCCGCGGAACCCACGCCGGAGCAACCACCCGCGCCCACTCCGTCGACCCCACCACCCTGGACACCGCCGCAGTGGACTCCCCCGCAGTGGACTCCCCCGCAATGGACTCCGCCGAATCCCCAACCTCCGCAACCGGTTCCGGGCGGACCGACGGGGATCGCCCCCGTCCCGGCGACTCCGGTCGTTCCGGTGCCCGTGCCGATCCCCTAGGAGACGCCGCCGACCAGCCAGCGCCCCGACAGCGCCCGCCAGCCGACGAAGACCAGACGCAGCAGCATGAACGTCGTCAGGCCGGCCCAAATGCCCATCAGTCCCCAGCCGTAGGCCAGGGACAGCCAGATCAGCGGGAGGAAGCCGACCAGCGCGCTGGCGAGGGTCGCGTTGCGCATGTAGCGGGCGTCGCCTGCGCCGAGGAGCACCCCGTCGATCGCGAACACGATGCCCGCGATGGGGAGTTGAGCCACCAGGAACCACCACGGCACGCCGATCTCTTCGAGCACCGACCGGTCGGCGGTGAACAGCGTGGGCAGTACCGAGGCACCGAGCGCGAACCCACATGCGAGCACGGTCGCGGCCATGGTCGAGAAGATCGTGACCCGCCACGCAACCGATTTCGCATTGGCCAACTGCCCGGCTCCCAGCGCCGCCCCGACCAGCGACTGGGCCGCGATGGCCAGCGAGTCCAACACCAGTGCGAGGAAGCTCCACAGCTGCAGCACCACCTGGTGGGCCGCCACCGCCGCGGCGCCGAACCGGGCCGCAACGGCGGCGGCCGATACGAAGCAGGCCTGAAAGGCCATGGTGCGCACCAGCAGATCGCGACCCATCACGACCTGGGCGCGCAGGACGTCCGGACGGATGCGCAACGGCACGCGTTCGGCGAGCAGAGCGCGGCAGAACCGCAGCGCCGCCAGCCACTGACCGACGAGGTTCGCCACGGCCGAACCCGGCAGCTCCATCCGCGGCAGCCCGAGCCAGCCGTAGACCAGCAGCGGACAGAGCACCGCCGACACGGCGAACCCGAACACCACGTAGCGCAGCGGCCGCGCGGTGTCCTGCACACCGCGCATCCAGCCGTTGCCCGCCAACGAGATCAGGATCGCAGGCGCCCCGAGGATCGCTATTCGAAGCCACGGTTCCGCCTCCTCGGCGATCTCCCCGCCGTCGGCGATCACCGCGAGTAGCGGAACCGCCGCCGCTTCCACGGCGACGACGACGAGCACCCCGAGCCCGACGGCCAGCCACGTCGCCTGCACGCCCTCGCCGACGGCGGACTCCCGGTCCCCGGCGCCGAAGTAGCGCGCCGACCGCGCCGTCGTCCCGTACGACAGGAACGTCAGCTGCGAGGACAGCAGCGACAGAACCAGGCCGCCGATGGCGAGGCCGGCCAGCGCGACCGCGCCGAGGCGGCCCACGATGGCGATGTCGAAGAGCAGGTAGAGCGGTTCTGCCGCGAGCACGCCGAGCGCGGGCACGGCCAGGCCGGCGATCCGACGACCGGTGACGGGCGCGGCGTCGGGATCATCAGCCGAGGGCATCGGTCAGCGCCGCCACGACCTCCTCGGCCGAACCCGTCGCCGAGTAGCCGGCGGCGAGCCGGTGCCCGCCGCCGCCGAACGAACTGGCCACGGTCGCGAGATCGAAGGAGCGCGCCCGCATCGACACCGACCAGCGCTCCGGCTCGATCTCCTTGAACACCGCGGCGACTTCGGCCTGCTGTGTCGTGCGAACGATGTCGACGATGCTCTCGACCTCCTCGGGCCGCGCCGCCGCCCACTCCGCGTGCGGGACGACGGCGTAGACGAATCCCCTGCCGCCCAACGCAGTCGACCGCAACTCCGCGGATGCGAGCACCCGCGACAGCATGGGGAGCCAGGAGAACGGGTGGCTGTCCATGAGCGCGCGGCTCACCGCGGCGTTGTCGACGCCGAGGTCGACGAGGCGCGCCGCGAGCCGATGTGCACGGGGGGTGGCCCAGCGAAACGATCCGGTGTCGGTGGTCAGTCCGGCGTACAGACAGTGCGCGACGCTCTCGTCGATCGGCTTGTCCCACGCGTCGAGGAGTTCGGCGACGAGCATCGTCGTCGAATCCGCGGATGGGTCAACGTAATTGGCGGTACCGAACAGCAGATTCGACGCGTGGTGGTCGATGACCAGCACCTGGCCCGCGGAGTCGGCGACCTCCTGAAGCGCGCCCAGCCGGTTCACGCTGGGGATGTCGACGGTGACCACCAGATCGGGATCGCGGCGCATGTCCGCCGGCGGCACCAGCAGGTGTCCGCCGGGCAGCGTCGCGAGCGACTCGGGCAGATCGGCGGGTGCCGCGAACGACACCTCGACCTCCTTGCCCACCTGCTCGAGCACCAGCGCGAGAGCCAATCCGGCACCCAGGGTGTCGGCGTCGGGGTGCACATGGCACACGACGCCGATCCGGTCCGACGCGGCGAGCAGCGCGGCGGCCGCCGTCGCGTCGACGCGGTCGCCTGGCGTCAGGCGCTCAGTCGCCGGGTCGATCGTCGTCACCGGTTTCCTCCACGTCCTGGCCGGCGTCCTCGGTGTCGTCGACCGCGGTCACGCGGTACGGATCGGCATCGCCCGCGGGGGTCGCACCCTCGCGGATGCGCGCCAGATCGGCGTCGGCTGCACGGGCGCGAGCGAGCAGATCCTCCATGTGCCGCGCCGTGTCGGGCACCTTGTCCAGCACGAACGACAGCGTCGGAGTGAAGCGCACACCGGTGGCGGCGCCGACCTTGCTCCGCAGCGTGCCCTTGGCCCGCTCGAGTGCCGCTGCCGCGCCCGCGTAGTCCGGTTCCTCGTCGAGCGTCTCGCCGCGCACCGTGTAGAACACGGTGGCGTCGTGAAGGTCACCCGTGACCTTCGTGTCCGTGACGGTCACGAAGGCCAACGGGGGATCCTTGATCTCGAACTCGATCGCTGACGCAACCACCGTGCCGATGCGCTTGGAGAGCCGACGGGCTCTTCCGACATCGACCATTAGGCGCGCTCCTTCTCCACCAGCTCGTAGGCCTCGATGACGTCGCCCTCCTTGATATCGGAGTAGGTGATCGTCAGACCGCACTCGTACCCGTCCCGGACCTCGGTGACGTCGTCCTTCTCCCGCTTCAGCGACGAGATGGTGACGGTCTCCGCGACCACGACGTTGTCGCGGATGAGACGTGCCTTGGCGTTGCGCCGCATGATGCCCGAGGTGACGAGGCAACCGGCGATGTTGCCGACCTTGGACGACCGGAAGATCGCCCGGATCTCGGCGCGGCCGAGTTCCTTCTCCTCGTAGATCGGCTTGAGCATGCCCTTGAGCGCACTCTGGATCTCGTCGATGGCCTGGTAGATCACCGAGTAGTACCGGATGTCGACGCCCTCGCGGTTCGCCAGCTCGGTGGCCTTGCCCTCGGCGCGCACGTTGAACCCGATGATGATCGCGTCCGACGCCGACGCCAGGTTGACGTTGGTCTCGGTGACGCCGCCGACACCGCGGTCGATGACGCGCAGTTCCACCTCGTCGTCGATCTCGATGCCCAGCAGGGCCTCCTCGAGCGCTTCGACGGTGCCGGAGTTGTCGCCCTTGAGGATCAGGTTGAGCTGCGACGTCTCCTTCAACGCGGCGTCCAGATCGTCCAGGCTGATGCGCTTGCGGGTACGCGCGGCCAACGCGTTGCGCTTGCGCGCGCTGCGCCGGTCGGCGATCTGCCGGGCGATGCGGTCCTCGTCGACGACGAGCAGGTTGTCGCCTGCACCGGGCACCGACGTGAAGCCGATGACCTGCACGGGCCGCGACGGCAGCGCCTCCTCGACGTCCTCGCCGTGCTCGTCGACCATCCGGCGGACGCGACCGTACGCGTCACCGGCGACGATCGAGTCGCCGACCCGCAGCGTGCCGCGCTGGATGAGCACGGTGGCCACGGGTCCGCGGCCGCGGTCGAGGTGCGCCTCGATCGCCACACCCTGGGCCTCCATGTCGGGGTTGGCCCGCAGGTCCAGTGCCGCGTCCGCGGTCAGCAGCACGGCCTCGAGGAGAGCCTCGATGTTGGTGCCCTGCTTCGCGGAGATGTCGACGAACATGGTGTCGCCGCCGAAGTCCTCGGCCACCAGGTTGTACTCGGTGAGCTGCGACCTGATCTTGGTCGGGTCGGCGCCCTCCTTGTCGATCTTGTTGACCGCCACCACGATCGGCACGTCGGCCGCCTGTGCGTGGTTGATGGCCTCCACCGTCTGCGGCATGACGCCGTCGTCGGCCGCGACCACCAGGATCGCGATGTCGGTGGCCTTCGCACCACGGGCACGCATGGCGGTGAACGCCTCGTGACCGGGGGTGTCGATGAACGTGATCGGCCGCTCGCTGCCGTCGTGTTCGACGGCCACCTGGTAGGCGCCGATGTGCTGGGTGATACCGCCGGCCTCGCCCTCGCGGACGGTGGCGTCGCGGATGGTGTCCAGCAGTCGGGTCTTGCCGTGGTCGACGTGACCCATGACGGTGACGACCGGCGGGCGGAACTCGAGATCGTCTTCGCCGCCCTCGTCCTCGCCGTAGGTGAGATCGAACGACTGCAGCAGCTCGCGGTCCTCGTCCTCCGGGGACACGACCTGCACGACGTAGTTCATCTCACTGCCGAGCAGTTCCAGTGTCGAGTCGTCGACCGACTGCGTGGCGGTGACCATCTCACCGAGGTTGAACAGCGCCTGCACCAGCGAGGCCGGGTTGGCGTTGATCTTGTCCGCGAAGTCGACGAGCGAGGCGCCGCGGGCCAACCGGATGGTCTCTCCGTTGCCGTGCGGCAACCGCACGCCACCGACGACCGGTGCCTGCATGTTCTCGTATTCGGCGCGTTTCGCCCGCTTCGACTTACGGCCGCGACGCGGAGCGCCGCCCGGCCTGCCGAAGGCACCTGCGGCACCGCCGCGCTGACCGGGGCGACCACCGCCGCCACCGCCGGGACGACCGCGGAAACCACCGGCAGCCGCACCGCCGCCGGCACCGGCGCCCGCGCCGGCGCCGCCACCGCGGTAGTTACCGCCGCCACCGCCGCCGGGACCACCGGGACGACCGCCGGGAGCGGGACGACCACCGGGGCCGGGACGTGGACCGCCGGGGCGACCGACGGCACCCGGCCGTGCGCCCGGCGGACGAGGGGGCATGTTGCCCGGCGAAGCGCCACCCGGACGTGGGCCACCGCCTGGACGGGGTCCACCCGCACCGGGGCCGGGCCGCGGGCCACCGGGGCCGGCGGCCGGCCTCGGGGCCGGACGCTCGACCGGCTGCTGCGACGAGAACGGGTTGTTGCCGACACGCGGGGTTCGCGCAGCGGGCTTCGGGGCGCCGGGCCGAGGACCGGGAGTGGGACCCGGCGTCGGACCCGCAGCGGGCCGCGCGGGCTCGCTGGCGGCGGGGGCCGCCGGAGGCGCGGGGGGTGCCGGGGGCGCCTGGGGCGGCGCCGGCGGGGGTGCCGGGGGTGCCGGGGGTGCGGGCTTCGGGCCCGACGGCTTGGGCGCAACGGGAGCGCTGGCCGCGCTCGCCGCGGGGCTCGGTGCCGGCTTGGCGGGAGCGGGTGAGCCGTTGGCCCCGTTCGATCCCTGAGCCGGCGCCTTGCCCGGCTTACCGCCGCCGAACGCCTCGCGCAACCGGCGCGCCACGGGGGCCTCCACAGTGGAGGACGCGGACTTCACGAATTCGCCCTGTTCACTAAGTCGGGCGAGCACTTCCTTGCTTGTTACACCGAGTTCCTTTGCCAACTCGTGTACGCGGGCCTTACCTGCCACTACAACTCCTCTTCGCAGAGGCACAGCGGTGGTGGGGCCGCGCCTCGGTTTTAGCTATGACGCATGGTCATCGGGACTTCACGGTGTGCTCATGGGTTTCGCTACCTGTTTCTCTAGCCGGGCGCTCGAGTCCGTCAGGGAGCTGACGTACCCGACCACCGCGGTGGTGTCCGGCGTGCCGGTGACCCGCAACGCTCGAACGAACGCTCGCCGTCGGATCGCTTCGTGCAGGCACTGCTGGTCGGGATGCAGCCATGCACCCCGTCCGGGCAGGTTACCCGCTGCGTCGACGGTCACGACACATTCGCCGTTTCCATCGTGCACAGCAGCCACTCGAAGCAGCTCGACGGCCAGCTCTCGCTTTCGGCAACCCACACACGTCCGCACCGGTCCGAGAGCTCGGTCGGGGCGATGGCGCGCATGAGAGGCAGAAGTCTCGCGCTGGATCACGGCTCAGTCTAGCGTCAGGAGTTCCCGCAGACAGAATCGCGTGTCGGGTGCCGTCGAGTGGGCGTGCTCCCCGAGCCCCGGCGGTCGCCCCGATACTTGCGCGGGCAAACAGCTGACTCACTCCGCCGCGGGTGGCGGCGCCGGCTCGTTGTCGCTGCGGATGTCGATTCGCCAGCCGGTCAAGCGCGCGGCCAACCTGGCGTTCTGGCCCTCCTTGCCGATGGCCAGCGACAGCTGGAAGTCCGGAACGACGACGCGGGCCGCGCGGGCCGCCTCGTCGATGACCGTTACCGAGACCACCTTGGCCGGTGACAGGGCGTTCGCGACGAATCGCGCCGGATCCTCGTCGTAGTCGATGATGTCGATCTTCTCGCCCGACAGTTCGCTCATGACGTTGCGCACGCGCTGCCCCATCGGTCCGATGCAGGCGCCCTTGGCATTCAGGCCGGGCGCACGCGACGCCACCGCGATCTTCGAGCGATGCCCGGCCTCCCGCGCCACCGCGACGATCTCCACCGAGCCGTCCGCGATCTCGGGCACCTCGAGTGAGAACAGTTTGCGCACCAGGTTCGGGTGGGTGCGCGACAGCGTGATGAGCGGTTGCCGCGCGCCGCGTGTGACGCCGACGACGTAGCAGCGGACCCGGTCGCCGTGCTCGTAGCTCTCCCCCGGCACCTGCTCGGCGGCGGGGATCACGCCCTCCGAACCCTTTGCCTCGCTACCGATCCGGACCACCACCAGGCCGCGCGCGTTGGCGCCCGCGCTGCGCTGGATGACACCGGCGACGATGTCCCCCTCACGCGCTGAGAACTCGCCGTAGTTCTTCTCGTTCTCGGCGTCGCGCAGCCGCTGCAGGATGACCTGCCTGGCCGTGGTCGCCGCAATGCGACCGAAACCCTCTGGGGTGTCGTCCCATTCGTTGATGAGATTGCCATCGGCGTCGGTCTCCCGCGCCAGCACCTGCACGACGCCGGACTTGCGGTCGATCTCGATGCGCGCGTCGGCTTCGTGGCCCTCGGTGTGGCGGTACGCCGTCAGCAGCGCGGTCTTGATGGTGTCGATCACGACGTCGACCGTGATCCCCTTATCGGCTTCGATGGCGTGCAATGCGGCCATGTCGATGTTCACGAGTCCGCCTCCCTTCCTGATTCTGTTGTACCGCCTGCAAGCTCGATCTCTTTCCGGCCGGGCGGCGAGAACTCTACTTGCACAACGGCTTTGACGATGTCGGCGAGTGCGACGTCGCGCACCGCGAACTGACTGGGTTTGGCGCCTGCGACGACGAGCCGCACGGTGCCGTCGGTGATCTCGCCGATCCGCGCGATCTGCTGTGATCCGTCGGACATCGTCACCTCGGCTTTGCGGCCGCGCGCCCGCCGGAAGTGCCGCTCCGCGGTGAGCGGGCGTTCGACACCCGGCGACGTCACCTCGAGGACGTACGGCACGAACGGGTCGGCGCCGTCGGCGTCATCCAGCCGCTCGGAGGCGGTTCTGGCCAGGGCGGCGATCGCGTCGAGGTCGGGTGGCGTGTCGCCGTCGGCCACGATGACGATCCGGGGCGGCCGGGTGGCCGCGTCGACGACGACGTCCTCGATGTCGTACCCGGCCTGCGCGAAGTCGCCCTCGAGTAGCTCGACCACCTGTTCCGGCGACGGCAGTCGCGCGGACCGCAGCGGTGCGTCCGATGCCACGGCGAGCTCCTCGTCTTGAGTTGTTCTGACACGATCTCGAAGTTGGGCGGCTCCCGATCGAGTATCAACGATACGCGAGCGGGACAGGCTCGATTGGCAAACGTGCGGCGGCCCCGGGCAATCCACAGCGCCGGGGCCGCGGTGGTCGATGGCAGGATGAACCCGTGTCGAGCGCGCTTCCACCCGTCAGCAGGCGGCGCATCCTCATCGGGGCGGCCACACTGGCGGTGCTGGGCGCGACCGCGACCGGCTGCGCTGAGCCGGCCCCGCGGCCCGACGTCGATGCGATGACCGCGCAGTTGGACCGTGCCCGCGCCGACAGCGACCTCGCCACCCTTGCGGCCGCCGGCGCACCGCCGGCACTCGGCAAGGTGCTCACGTCGGTCGCCGCGGAACGCAGCGCCCACGCACGCGCTCTCACCGACGAACTGACCCGCATGCTCGGTGCCATCCCGACGACCACAGCGTCGAGCACACCGGCCACCACCACCACGACGACGGCCGCGGCGAAGCCGCCCAGCGCCCGCGATGTGGGCGACGCGCTGAAGGAGTCGGCCAGGAGCGCCGGCGACCTGGCGGCTCAGCAGTCGGGGTACCGCGCGGGTCTGCTCGGCTCGATCGCGGCCGCGTGCACGGCGGCCCTGGTCGTCGCACTCGGCGAACAGGACGACGCATGACGTCACCGTCGAGCTCACCGGAACCCACCCCCGAACGCCCCGATGCGGCGGGCGATGCGGCGCTGTTCGACGCCGTCACCGCCGAACACGGGATGATCTACGGGTACGGCGTCGTCTCGGCGCATTCGAACCCCACGGCCAACGGTCTGGTGTCCAGCGCACTGCGGGAGCACCGGACGCGCCGCGAGGAGGCGATCGCCCGGTTGACCGCGCGCGGGGTCACCCCTCCCCTGCCGGCGCCGGGCTACGCGCTACCGAGCGCCGTCGACGACCCCATCGACGCCGCGAAGCTGGGCCTGCGCATGGAGGAGGACGCCTGCGACGTCTGGCGGGCCGTCCTCGAGCAGGCGACGGTGAGCGAGGACCGCGCGCTCGCGGTCACCGCCCTGACCGAGTCGGCGGTCAACGCCGCCGCATGGCGCAAGCGCCTCGGCACGGAACCGAGCACCGTGCCGTTTCCCGGCGGCGACGACTGAACGCGCTAGCCGATCGCAGCGAAGATCTCGGCGGCCGCGCCGTCGGCGGCGACGTTGCGCTGTTCGCCGGTGAAGCGGTTGCGCAACTCGACGTGGCCGTCGGCCCAGCCACGGCCGACGACCACGATCGACGGGACCCCGAGCAGCTCCGCGTCCTTGAACTTCACCCCCGGTGACACGGTGCGGTCGTCGAGCAGGACGTCGGCGCCGAGCACCTCGAGTTCGGACGCCAGGGCCTCGGCACCGGCGCGCGCGTCCGCGTCCTTGTTGGCTATGACGACGTGCACGTCGAACGGTGACACCGACGCCGGCCACCGCAGCCCGAGCTCGTCGTGGTGCTGCTCGGCGATCACCGCGACCATCCGCGACACGCCGATTCCGTAGCTGCCCATGGTCAGTCGCACCGGCTTGCCGTCCTCACCGAGCACGTCGGCGGCGAACGCGTCGGCGTACTTGCGGCCCAGCTGGAAGACGTGACCGATCTCGATACCGCGCGCGGCCACCAGTGGACCCGCGCCGTCCGGAGACGGATCGCCCTCGCGCACCTCGGCGGCTTCGATGGTGCCGTCTGGGGTGAAGTCGCGCCCCGCCACCAGCCCAACGACGTGCTTGCCCTGCTCGTCGGCACCGGTGATCCACGCCGTGCCGTCAACGATGCGCGGATCGACCAGGTAGCGAACCCCGTTGGCCAGCAACCCCTTCGGGCCGATGTACCCCTTGACCAGGAACGGATATTCGGCGAAGTCGCCGTCGTCGAGCATCGCGTACTCCGCGGGCTCCAGCGCTGCGCCGAGGCGCTTGTCGTCGACGTCGCGGTCACCGGGCACCCCGACCGCCAGCAGTTCCCATTCGCCGCCGGGCACGCGGGTCTTCAGCAGCACGTTCTTCAGCGTGTCCGCCGCTGTCACCTCGCGACCCGCGAACTCGGGAAGGCTTGCGCCGTTTGCCCATTCGACGAGCGTCGCGATCGTGGGGGTGCTTCCGGTGTCGTGCACGACCGGTTCCGCCAGGCCGTCGAACGGGATCGGCTCCGGCACCGCGGTGATGACGGCCTCGACGTTCGCCGCGTAGCCCGACTCGATACAGCGCACGTAGGTGTCCTCACCCACCTCGCTCTCGGCGAGAAACTCCTCCGACGCGCTGCCGCCCATCGCACCGGACACCGCGGACACGATGACGTAGCGCACCTCGAGCAGGCTGAAGATCCGCTGATACGCCTCGCGGTGCGCGTGGTAGGCCTTCTTGAGCCCGTCGTCGTCGACGTCGAACGAGTACGAGTCCTTCATCAGGAACTCGCGCCCGCGCAGGATGCCCGCGCGCGGCCTGGCCTCGTCGCGGTACTTGTTCTGGATCTGGTAGAGCCGCAACGGGAAGTCCTTGTACGACGAGTACTCCCCCTTGACCGTCAGGGTGAACATCTCCTCGTGCGTCGGCCCGAGCAGGTAGTCGTTGTCTCGGCGGTCCTGAAGTCGGAACAGGGTGTCGCCGTACTCGGTCCAGCGGTTGGTGGTCTCGTACGGTCCGCGCGGTAGCAGCGCGGGGAACAGGATCTCCTGCCCCCCAATGGCGTTCATCTCGTTGCGGACGATGTTCTCGATCCTGCGCAACACCTTGAGCCCCAGCGGCAGCCAGCTGTAGAGACCGGGGCCGACGGGCCGGACGTAACCGGCGCGGATCAGCAGCTTGTGGCTCGCCACTTCGGCGTCGGCCGGGTCGTCGCGCAGGGTGCGCAGGAACAGCTGGGACATACGGGTGGTCACAGCGGCCACCCTATCGACCGGGTGCAACGGAGATTCAGTCGCGCCCCTGCCACGTGCAGACGCACGCCTCGTTGCCTTCCGGGTCGGCGAGCACCCAGAACGCCGGCGCCGCACCCGCGTCACGCATGACGCCGCCCGCGGCGAGCGCCGCGTCGATGCGTGCCTGCGCGTGCTCGGGCGGGACGTCGACGTCGAGGTGGATTCGATTGCGATCGCGGTGCCGCGGGGCGTCCATCTGCTGAAACCAGATCGTCGGACCGCGCCGCAGCGGGTCCAGCAGGGCGCCGTCGGGCAGGTCCGGCGGACCGGGATCGCCGACGTAACCGGTGACGGCCTGCCAGAACGGCCGGATCAGCGGGATGTCGAGCGCATCGATCGCGATCTCGACGTTCTGCGGTACCGCGTCGCCGTGTCCGGGCGCCGTCCGGACGGCACCGCTGATCGCCCGGGCCAGCCGCAGGTCGTGGTCGGTGACCGTCCCGACCGCGGCCGTGTGCAACCGCAGCACGACGCGGTCGGCGAGCAGGTCCACGCTGAGGTGTCCGTCCGCGTCCCCCGCCGCCGCCACGGCCACCTGCGCGGTCGACGCCGCGTCCGCGAGCGAGGCGACGGGCACGTGGCTGATCAACACTCCGAGGATCAGCCGCCAGCCCAGCGGGTCGGCGATCGCCGAGATCTCGCCGCGGGAGGTCACAGCTCGCCCGCCTCGACCGCCTCTCGGGTGTGTTGCGCGGTGGCGATCTGGCGCGCCGAGAAGCCGATCCAGAAGGCGGCGACACCGACGATGATCGCTATCCCGGCGACCCACAGCAGCGAGTAGGTGTAGCCGTATCCGAGCGCGTCGAGCTGGGCCGGTGTCATGTCCTTCACCGGGCCGGTGGTCCCGCCCAGGTACAGCGTGCGCGACGTCTGCACCGCCATGATGACGACCAGCACCACCGGTCCACCGAGGTTCTGCACCATCAGCGTGATCGCCGACACCGGGCCGATTTCACGCGGTCCCACCTCGGCGACGGCGCACAGCGGCAGGATCACCGCGATACCGCCGATGCCGAAGCCGCCGATCACGATGGGGAAGAACAGGTCCGGGAAGTACGGGATGTCGCGGGTCAGGGTCGAGCCGTAGAGCATCGCGGCGAGGACGAACAGGCCGCCGCCGATGATCAGCCACCGCGGCGCGATGCGTGGAGCCAACTGCGCGGCCACCACCGTGCCGACGGCGAAGGCGACGGCGAACGGGATGAAGCAGATCCCGGCCTGGAGCGCCGAGTAGCCGAGCACGTCCTGGACGAGCAGGCCGATCATCACGGTCAGCGTGAGCATGACTCCGCCCGCGAGGAACAACGTCACGAACGTCATGACCCGGTTGCGGTTGTCGAAGACGGAGAACGGCACCAGAGGATTGGCGGCGACCCGCTCCACGAACAGGAACCCGAGGAAGAACGCCGCCGAGGCGACGCCTGCTCCGATCACCCAGGGGTCGACCCAGCCGCGCACCGGTCCCTGGGTGAAGACCAGGACCGCCGACGTGCAGCCGAGCGTGGCCAGCAGCGCGCCGGAGATGTCGAGTTTCAGCCGCTCGTGCCGGGTTTCGTTGATCCGCAGCACCGCGATGACGATGATCACGATGCCGATGGGCACGTTGATGAGGAACGCCAGCCGCCAGGAGATGACCGTCAGCGCGCCGCCGAGGACCAGCCCGAGTACCGAGCCGAGGCCCTGCATCGCCGCCGACACGGCGAGGGCCTTGTTCCTGGCCTGGCCCACCGCGTAGGTCGTCGCGATCAGGGCGAGCCCGGTCGGGGCCGCGACGGCCGCTCCGGTGCCCTGCACGATCCGGGCCACCACCAGCGTGACGCCGTCGTTGGCCAGCCCGCATACCAGCGAGGCGATGGTGAAGACGCCGACGCCGGAGAGGAACGCCCGCTTGTGGCCGATGGCGTCGCCGACCCGACCCCCGAGCAGCAGCAGCCCGCCGAAGGCCAGCACGTAGCCGGTGATGACCCAGCTCTTGGTGGCGTCGGAGAGGTCGAGGTCGGCCTGCATCTGCGGCAGCGCGACGATGACGATCGTGCCGTCGAGCGTCGACATCAACTGCATGCCGGTGATCGCGACGATCGCAGCGCCGAGAACCGACGACGACAGCCTTGTCGTACTGCGCTCGGCAGACATGAGGCCCAACCCTACCGAGTCGCGGTGACGCGCCCCCGTGAGGAGCTAGTCGACCTTAGGCTCGGTGTGCCCAACGGTCGAGCCGAGCTCTCCTGCGTCCAACGCGTCCTTGACCTCCTGCGCGTGCGCGACCTCGGAGGCGGTGTAGGTGATGAAGAGCGCCACCACACCGACGACGACGGCGACACCGGCGACCCAGAGCAGGCCGTAGGTGTAGCCCTGATCCAGCGCGTGCAGTTGGGCGTCGGTCATGTTCTTGACCGGGCCGGTGGTTCCGCCGAGGTAGAGCGTGCGCGACGTGATGACGGCCTGGATGATCGCGAGGACCACGGGTCCGCCGAGGTTCTGCAGCATCAGGGCGATGGCCGACACCGGACCGATCTCGTCGAGACCGACACCGGCGATCGCCGACACCATCAGCGGAACGACGATCATGCCGATGCCGAAGCCGCCGACCGTGATGGGCAGCACCAGGTTCGGGAAGTACGGGATGTCGCCGTTCAGCGTCGATCCGTAGATCATCGCCGCGAGTACCGCCACCCCGCCGATGAGCACCAGCAGGCGCGGGGCCAACACCGACACCAGGTGCGTGGAGACGCCGAGACCGATGCCGAGCGCGATGACGAACGGAATGAAGCCGATACCCGCCTTCAACGCGCTGTAGCCCATGATGTCCTGCACGTACAGGCCGATGAGCACGGTCAGCGTGAACATGACGCCGCCCGCGAGGAACACCGACGCGAACGTCGCCACGCGGTTGCGCTCTCGGAACAGGCTGAACGGCACCACCGGGTTGACCGCGGTGCGCTCGACGAAGAGGAACGCCGCGAACAGGACGAACGCCGCGAGGCACGAGCCCAGGGTCAGCGCCGACGTCCAGCCCTTCTCGGGCCCCATGGAGAAGCCGAACACGGCCGCGGTGCAGGCGAGCGTCGCGAGGATGGCACCGGCCGCATCGAGCTTCATCCGCTCTTTGAACGTCTCGGTCAGCGTGGTGCGGGCCAGGTAGATCATCACCAGGCCGACCGGGACGTTCACCAGGAACGCCCAGCGCCACGACACCTCGGTCAGGGCGCCGCCGACGACGAGGCCCATCACCGAACCGACGCCGGTCATGGCGGCGAACACGGCGGTTGCGGCGTTGCGTGCGGGGCCCTTCGGGAACGTGGTGGCGATCAGTGCGAGGCCCGTCGGCGACGCGATCGCCGAGCCGACGCCCTGCAGCAACCGCGCGGTGACGAGGGTGGCCTCGTTCCACGCGATGCCGCACAGGATCGAGGCGATCGTGAAGAGCGCGACGCCGACGATGAACGTCCGCTTGCGCCCGATGGTGTCGCCGAGGCGGCCGCCGAGCAGCATCAGGCCGCCGAACGTCAGCACGTAGGCCGTGATGACCCAGCTGCGGCCGGCGTCGGAGAGGCCGAGTTCGTCCTGAATCTGCGGGAGCGCGACGATCGCGACCGTGCTGTCCATGGTGGCCAGCAACTGCATGCCGCCGATCGCGATGACCGCGGCGAGGAAGCGACGCGAGGGCAGCCACGAGGGGTACCAGCCGGCGCGCTCTTCAGCGCTCTGCCCGATGTTGATGGGGGCGTTGTCCCCTGCGGCGGCTGCGGCGCGCTCTGCATCATTGAGAGCCGTCATGCCGGGTTACCTTACAGTAATCTTAGAAATCCTTTAACCGGCGAAGGCGGCGACGGACCCGATCACGATGATCGCGGGGGGTCGAATCCCCTCTTCGCGAATGCGTTCCGGAGCGTCGGCGAGCGTCGCGCGCAGCGTTCGCTGTGCGGCTGTCGTCCCGTGCTGAACCACCAGGACCGCAGTATCCGCAGGTCGACCGCCGTCGATGAGCACGCGCGAGAACAACTCGATTCGTTCGACGGCCATCAGCAGGACGATCGTCCCGGACAGCTGAGCCAGCGCATTCCAATTCACTAACGATTCGGGGTGGTCGGGCGCAACATGGCCGCTGACCACGACGAACTCGTGGGTGACGTGCCGGTGGGTGACGGGCACCCCGGCGAGAGCGGGAACACCTATGGCACTTGTCACACCCGGCACGACGGTCACCGGAATGCCAGCCTCCGCGCACGCCAGCACCTCCTCGTAGCCGCGCGCGAAGACGAACGGATCGCCGCCCTTGAGCCGGACGACGAACTTGCCCTCCCTGGCCCGCTCGACGAGCACGGCGTTGATGGCGTCCTGCGCCATCGCCCGGCCGTACGGGATCTTGGCGGCGTCGATGACCTCGACGTGCGGGCCGAGTTCGGCCAGCAGCTCGGGCGGGGCGAGCCGATCGGCGACGACGACGTCGGCCTGCGCCAGCATGCGCCGACCCCGCACGGTGATGAGCTCGGGATCGCCGGGGCCGCCGCCGACGAGTGCGACGCCGGAGTACAGCGGCTCGTGCGAGTCCGCGGTGATCATCACCCCGGTCTGCAGGGCCTCTCGCAGCGCGTTGCGCACCGCGGCCGAGCGCCGGTGCTCACCGCCCGCGAGGACACCGACTGCGAGGCCGTCGTACTCGAACGACGCCGGCGTGACGGCCGAGCCCTCGACGGCGATGTCGGCACGGACGCAGAAGATGCGCCGCCGGTCCGCTCCGGCGACGATCGCCTCGTTGACGTCCGCGTCGTCGGTGGCGGCGATCACGTACCAGGCGCCGTCGAGGTCGGCGTCGTCGAAGTCGCGCAGCGTCAACGTGATTCCGGGGGTCTGACTCTGCAGCGCCTCGACGGCGGGGGTCGCGGCCCTGGTGACGACGTGGACGTCGGCGCCGTTGGCGAGCAGCAGCGGCAGCCGGCGCTGGGCGACCGTTCCGCCACCGACCACGACCACCTTGCGCCCGGCCAGCCGCAGGCCGACGAGGTAGGCGTTCTCCGAAGTCACCCGGCGAGCCTAGATGCCGCGCTCACGAATCGGTACGCCGCATCGGGATGGGCGGCGGCGTGCGTGTGCAGGTAGGCCGCGTGCACCCCGCGATGCACGGCACCGTCGGTGACGTTCGCGCCACCCGCACCCCGGAACGCCCAGGCCGGTTCGTACGACCGCGCGAAAGTGACTGCGGTGCGGTGGAATTCATGCCCGGTGGATCGCGTTCCCACCGCGTGCACCGAGGACTCGGCCGGAGCCACGGCGTCGCGGTAGCCCAGCGTCAGCCGCTGCGTGAAGTGCGCGGCACCCGAGAGCACCCCGCACATCGGCGCACCGTCCAAGTGGTCCACCAGGTAGGTGAGCCCCGCACACTCGGCGTGGATCGGCGCTCCGGCGTCGGCGAGGACGTGGATCTGGCGGCGGACCGTCTCGTTGGCCGACAGTTCGGCGCCGTACTCCTCGGGGAACCCGCCGGGCAACACGACGGCGGCGGCGCCGGGCGGCAGCGCTTCGGTCAGCGGGTCGAACGCGACGACGTCCGCCCCTGCGGCACGGAGCAATTCGGAGTGCTCGGGGTAGCCGAAGCTGAACGCCCGCCCGGCGGCCAGCGCGACGGTGACCCCGGAGGCGACCGGTTCGGCGAACGCGGGGTCCCACGGCGCCGCGTCGACGCTGGCGCCCGCTGCGCGCACGATCGCCTCGATGTCGACGTGACGGGCCACCAGGTCCGTCATCGCGTCGACGGCGTCGCGGGCGAGGCGACCGTGCTCGACGGCGGTGACCAGGCCGAGATGCCGCGACGGAACCGACAGTTCGTCGGCACGCGGAATGGCACCGAGCACCTCGACGCCGGCGTGCTGACACGCCTGCCGCAGCACCTCGGCGTGCCGCGGCGACCCGACGCGGTTGAGGACGACGCCGACGATGCGGGTCGCGGAGTCGAAGGTCGTGAAGCCGTGTAGCAGGGCCGCGACGCTGTGGCTCTGTCCGCGGGCGTCGACCACCAGCACCACGGGCGCCCCGAGCAGACCCGCGACGTGCGCCGTCGATCCGCGCGCGACCGCGCCGCCGTGCGGGTCGATACGACCGTCGAACAGGCCCATCACGCCCTCGACGACGGCGATGTCCGCACCCGCGGAGCCGTGCCGGTAGAGCGGGCCGATCAGGTCCTCACCGACTAGAACGGAATCCAGGTTGCGGCCCGGCCTACCCGTCGCCAACGCGTGGTAGCCGGGGTCGATGAAGTCGGGCCCCACCTTGAACGGCGCCACCGCGTGGCCGGCCCTGCGCAGCGCGCCCATGAGACCGGTGGCGATCGTCGTCTTGCCGCTGCCGGACGCGGGTGCGGCGATGACCACCGCAGGAACACTCACCATTCGATCCCGCGTTGTCCCTTGCGCCCGGCGTCCATCGGGTGCTTGATCTTCGTCATCTCGGTCACCAGATCGGCGGCGTCCAGCAGTGCCGGCGGAGCGTCCCGGCCGGTGATCACCACGTGCTGCCTGCCGGGCCGATTCGCCAGCGCTGCAACGACTTCCGCGACGTCCACCCAGCCCCACTTGAGTGGATAGGTGAACTCGTCGAGCACGTAGAAGTCGTGGCGCTCCTCGGCGAGGCGGCGCGCGATCTCGGCCCAGCCGTCGGCGGCGGCGGCCGCGTGGTCGATCTCGTCGCCCTGTTTCCGTGACCAGGACCAGCCCGACCCCATCTTGTGCCACTCCACGGGACCACCGACCCCGCTCGCCTCGTGCAGCGCGCCCAACTCGCGGAACGCCGTCTCCTCGCCGACCTTCCACTTGGCGCTCTTGACGAACTGGAAGACCGCGACGTCGAAACCCTGGTTCCACGCGCGCAGCGCCATGCCGAACGCGGCGGTCGACTTGCCCTTGCCGGGACCGGTGTGCACCGCGAGCAACGGGGCGTTGCGCCGTGCCCTCGTGGTCAGTCCGTCGTTCGGAACGGCGACCGGTTGTCCCTGCGGCACGCTACGCCGCCTCCGACCTGACCAGCCGCGTCAGCGAATCAGCGCGCAGTTGCGCCAACCGCACCGCGGGTGCCCCGAGCTGACGCGCGAGGTCCTCGGCCAGCCCGAGCCGGATGTAGGACGTTTCGCAGTCGACCACGACCGCGGCCGCGCCCTCGGCGACCAGCCGCGCCGCGGCCGCCCCGGTCCGGCCCAGCGGGTCGGGTCCGCCCGTCGCGCGGCCGTCGGTGAGCACCACCACCAGGCAGCGGCGCGCCCGGTCTCTCGTTCGTTCGCGGACGACCACGTCGCGCGCCGCCAGCAGGCCCTGCGCCAGCGGCGTCTTCCCGCCGGTGTCGAACCGGGTCAGCCTGCGACTGGCGATGTGCACCGACGACGTCGGCGGCAGCAGCACCGTCGCGTCCTGGCCGCGGAACGTGATGACCGCGACCTTGTCGCGGCGCTGATAGGCGTCACGCAACAGCGAGAGCGTCGCACCCCCCACCGCCGCCATGCGGTCGCGGGCGGCCATGGAACCGGACGCGTCGACGACGAAGATGACCAGATTGCCCTCGCGCCCCTCGCGGACCTCGCGACGCAGGTCGGGCACTCCCACGCGGACCGCCCCCGGCGCGTCCTGCCTGCCCGCCGCCGCCAGCAGCGTGCCGAACACGTGCAGGCCGTAGCCGGAGTCCACGGCCCCCGTGGCGGAGATGGCCTTACCGGTCCGGTTGCGCGCGCGGGACCGCCTACCGGGCGCACCGTCGCCCACTCCGGGGACCACCAGGGCCCTGGTCCGGAACGACGCCGACGGCGGCGCGTTGCTCCGGGTGGGCGGCGGCTTCCCCGGTGACTCACCCTGCGGCACATCGTGATCCGATGACCCGTTGGAACTCCCGCCTGCGGGCGGGTCGGGCTCGGGTTCCGGCTCGGACTCGGGTTCAGCGTGCTCCCCCGCGTCCGCCATCGCCTGATCAAGGGTCTCCTCGTCGAGGCCGGGGTCGTCGAAGGGGTCCCGTCTGCGGCGGTGCGGCAGCGCCAGTTCCGCGGCGACGCGCACGTCCTCCTCGGCGACGGTGTCGGCCCCGCGCCAAGCGGCATGCGCCACGGCTGTGCGGGCGACCACCAGGTCGGCGCGCATGCCGTCGACGTCGAAGGCCGCGCACAGGGCGGCGATGCGACGCAGCTCGGTGTCGGGCAGTGTCACCTCACCGACGGTGGCCCGCGCCGCGGCGACCCGGTGAGCCAGATCGGCGTCCTCGTCGGCGTAGCGGGTGGCGAAGGCCTCCGGGTCGGCCTCGAAGTCCATCCGGCGGCGGATCACCTCAACGCGAACATCGACATCACGCGAGGCCGCCACATCGACGGTCAACCCGAATCGGTCCAACAGCTGCGGACGCAGTTCGCCCTCTTCGGGATTCATGGTGCCGATCAACGTGAACCGCGCCTCGTGGCTGTGCGAGATGCCGTCGCGTTCGACGTGCACCCGACCCATGGCGGCGGCATCGAGGAGCACGTCCACCAGGTGGTCGTGCAGCAGGTTGACCTCGTCGACGTACAGCACACCACCGTGCGCCCGTGCCAGCAGACCCGGCGAGAAGGCGTGCTCACCGTCGCGCAGCACGCGCTGCAGGTCGAGCGAGCCGACGACGCGGTCCTCGGTTGCCCCGATCGGCAGTTCCACCAGGCGGGCGTCCGGATCGATCGCGCTCAGCACGTCGGCGAGCGCGCGCACGGCCGTCGACTTGGCGGTGCCCTTCTCACCGCGGATGAGTACCCCGCCGATCTCGGGTCGGACGGCGCACAGCAGCAGCGCCAGGCGCAGCCGGTCCTGTCCGACGAGCGCGCTGAACGGGTAGTGGGTCACGTCGTCAGCCTCCGGGGCTTCGCAGCATCGGCACGTGGGGAATGCCGTCGTCGAGGAACTCGTCACCGTCGCGCACGAAACCGTGCCTGGCGTACATCTCCTCGAGATAGGTCTGGGCGTCGATGCGGCACGGGTAGTCGCCGACCTCGGCGAGCGCCGCCTGCATCAGGCGGTTGGTGTGTCCGTGGCCGCGGTCGGCGCGCTTCGTGCACACCCGCCCGATCCGGAACACCTTCTCCCCGCCGGGATGCTCCTCCATCAGGCGCAGCGTCGAAATCACCTGTCCTTCAGCGTTTTCCAGCCAGAAATGCCTAGTCTCGGCAAGCAGGTCCCGGCCGTCCAGCTCGGGATACGGTGTCGCCTGCTCGACGACGAAGACCTCGACGCGCAGCTTCAACAGTTCGTAGAGCGTCGCCGCATCGAGATCCTTGGCCCAGCTGCGCCTCGGTACCAGCGACACGTCGCCTCTAGGCGTTCGTGGTCAGTGCCGAGGGCGTCTTGTCGAGCTTGAGGACCTTGGTGCCGTACGCCCACACCTCTTCGAACAGCTTGGGCTCGTTGGACAGTTCGATGCCCAGCGACGGGACCATCTCCTTGAGCTTCGGCTCCCAGGACGAGTACCTGTCGGCGAAGCAGCGCTCCATCACGTCGAGCATGGCCGGCACCGCGGTGGAGGCGCCCGGCGAGGCGCCGAGCAGACCCGCGATGGTGCCGTCGGCGGCGGCGAGCACGGTGGTGCCGAACTCGAGCACGCCCCCCGCGCCCTTCTTGCGGATGACCTGAACACGCTGCCCGGCGATGTCGAGCTCCCAATCGGAATCGACCGCGCTGGGGGCGAATTCGCGCAGCGCGTCGACCCGGTCGGCCTCGCTGAGCAGCAGCTGGCCGACCAGGTACTTGACCAGGCTCATCTCCGTCAGACCGACGCCCAGCATCGAGCCGATGTTGTTGGGCTTCACCGAGAACGGCAGATCGGTGACCTTGCCCTGCTTGAGGAACTTCGGCGACCAGCCCGCGAACGGCCCGAACAGCAGGTACGACCGCCCGTTGATGACGCGGGTGTCCAGGTGCGGCACCGACATCGGCGGCGCACCGAGCGGCGGCGCACCGTACACCTTGGCCTGATGCGCTGCCGCGAGGGCGGGATTGCCGGTCCGCAGCCACTGACCACCGACGGGGAAGCCGCCGAATCCCTTGGCCTCCTTGATGCCGGCCTTCTGCAGCAGCGGCAGCGCACCACCGCCCGCACCGAGGAAGACGAACTTCGCCTGGATGGATCGCTTGGAGCGCGTCCGGCGGTTGACGACCTTCACCGTCCAACTGCCGTCGGAGTTCTGGCTCAGGTCCCGCACGTCGTGCCCGAACAGTGTCGTCATACCGCGCTGTGCGGTGTAGCCGATCAACTGCTTCGACAGTGAGCCGAAGTCGACGTCGGTGCCGTCCTGCGTCCAGTTCAGCGCGACGGGCTCGGAGAAGTTGCGCCCCGCCGCCATCAGCGGCAGCCGACGGGTGAACTCGTCGCTGTCGTCGATGTACTCCATCGTCGCGAACAGCGGGTTCTGAACGAGAGTTTCGCGGCGGGCCTTGAGGTAGCCGATCTTGTCCGCACCGTGCACGAAGCTGACGTGCGGCACCGGATTCAGGAAGCTGCGGACGTCGGGCAGGATGCCGTTCTCGACCGCGTGCGCCCAGAACTGACGCGACACCTGGAACTGCTCGTTGACGTGGACGGCCTTCGTGATCTCGACGGTGCCGTCGGCACGCTGGGGGGTGTAGTTCAACTCACACAGCGCCGAGTGGCCGGTGCCCGCGTTGTTCCAGGGATCGCTGCTCTCGGCGGCCGCACCGTCGAGGCGCTCGATGAGCGTGATCGACCAGTCGGGTTCCATGATCCGCAGCAGCGCACCGAGGGTGGCGCTCATGATCCCCGCGCCGACCAGCACAACGTCCGTTCTCGTCGTTTCAGACACCCTGATCGTCAGTCCTTCTCGATTGCGGCGTCCGCAGGTCGCGGCGCGTCGGGATACCAGATTATCCCGCCGCGGAATTCCGAACCCCGCCGAGGTTAAGGTGGCTGCGTGACACCGAGGGATGTCGCCGCCGGAGCGGCTCCGGCCTGGGAGTCCGACGTGCTGCCCGGTTATCAGCAGCACACCATTCCGCTGGGACCCGATCCGCACGGTGAGGGTGACCTGGTCGCGACACTCGTCCGCCGCGGCGAACCGGCGCCCGCGGCGCACGCCGTGATCACCCTGCACGGCTACACCGACTACTTCTTCAACGCCGAACTCGGCGATCACTTCGCGTCCCGCGGGTTCGCGTTCTATGCGTTGGACCTGCACAAGTGCGGCCGATCCCGGCTCGAGGGCCAGACCCCGCACTTCACGACCGACCTCAAGAACTACGACACCGAACTGGCCCGTGCGCTGGCGATCGTCGCGGCCGAGACCGACGGCGCGCAGATCCTGATGTACGGGCACTCGGCGGGTGGGCTCGTCGTGACCCTCTGGCTGGACCGACTGCGCCAGTCCGGGGCGTTGACCGCCGCCGGCGTCGGCGGGCTGGTGTTGAACAGCCCGTTTTTCGACCTGCACGGCCCCGCGATCCTGCGTGCCGCACCCACGTCGGCGGCGTTGATGGCGCTGGGCCGGTGGCGCAAGACCACGGTGATCCGGAAGCCGATCGCCGAGGGCGGCTACGGGGCCACCCTGCATCGGGACTACTCGGGTGATTTCGATTACAACCTGGACTGGAAGCCTCTCGGCGGGTTCCCCGTGACGTTCGGCTGGATCAACGCGATCCGGCGAGGGCACGCCAAGCTGCACCGCGGCCTGGACGTCGGCGTGCCCAACCTCATTCTGCGTTCGGACCACAGCGTGAGCGAGGCCCCTGACCCGGAGGCCATCCAGCGGGGCGACGCCGTGCTGGACGTCGCGCAGATCGCACGCTGGGCCGGCTGTGTGGGCAACCGGACGGTCGTCGTGCCGATCACCGACGCCAAGCACGACGTCTTCCTGTCCCTGCCCGCCCCGCGTGACGTCGCCTACCGCGAACTCGACGGCTGGCTGGACTACTACCTCGGCGCTGAATCAGCCAGCGCCTCAACACAACCCGGACGGGACTGACCGCATGGAGCACTTCGATCTCACGATCATCGGATCGGGATCGGGCAACAGCATCCCCGACCCGAGCGTCGACCCGCGCTACGCGTCGATGCGCATCGCGATGTGCGAGGAGGGCGAGCACTACGGCGGTACCTGCCTGAACGTCGGCTGCATCCCCACCAAGATGTTCGTGTACGCCGCCGAGGTGGCCCAAACCGTCAGGCACTCAAGTCGATACGGCATCGACGCGCACATCGACAAGGTGCGTTGGCCCGATGTCGTGGATCGCGTGTTCGGTCGCATCGATCCGCTCTCCGAGGGCGGCGAACGCTACCGCGGCGGCCTGCCCAACACCACGCTCTACCGGAGCCACGTCCGCTTCGGTGCTACCCAGCCCGATGGCCGCTACACGTTGCGCACCGACGCCGGTGACGCCTTCACCTCCGACAAGGTGGTGATCGCCGCCGGTTCCCGCATCCGCATCCCACCGGCCATCGCCGACTGCGGAGTGGCGTACGAGACGAGCGATACGATCATGCGGATCGCCGAACTCCCCGACCATCTGGTGATCGTCGGCGGCGGGTTCGTGGCGGCGGAGTTCGCGCACGTGTTCTCGGCACTCGGCGTCCGCATCACGATCGTGGTTCGCGGCGACGGCCTCCTGACCCACTGCGACGAGACGATCTGCCATCGCTTCACCGATCTCGCCGCCGAGAAGTGGGACGTCCGAACCCACGAGAACGTCATCGGGTCCCACCACGACGGCGAACGGATCGTGCTGGAACTCGACGACGGCAAGGAGATCAGCGCCGACATGCTGCTGGTGGCGACGGGTCGCGTCGCCAACGGCGACCGCCTCGACGCCGAGCAGGCCGGCGTCGATGTGGACGCCGACGGAATGGTCGTGGTGGACGACTACCAACGGACCACCGCCCGTGGGATCTTCGCGCTCGGCGACGTGTCCTCCGCCTATCAGCTCAAGCACGTCGCCAATCACGAGATGCGCGTCGTCCGGCACAACCTGATGCAGGACTGGGATGACACCGCGGCGATGGTCGCGTCCGACCACCGCTTCGTTCCGTCGGCGGTGTTCACCAGCCCGCAGATCGCCACCGTCGGACTCACCGAGGCCGCGGCCAAGGCGGCCGGCCACGACGTGGTGGTGAAGGTGCAGAACTACGGCGACACGGCCTACGGCTGGGCGATGGAGGACACCACCGGCATCGCGAAGGTCATCGGCGACCGGGCCACCGGGCTCATTCTCGGGGCACACCTGATGGGCTATCAGGCCTCGACGTTGATCCAGCCCCTGATTCAGGCGATGAGCCTCGGTCAGACGGCGCAGGAGGTCGCCCGCGGCCAGTACTGGATCCACCCCGCGCTGTCCGAGATCGTCGAGAACGCCCTACTCAAGCTCTACGAGTAGCGCTCCTCGACACGGCCGAAACGCCACACGGCGACGGCGATCGCCCATGCGGCGAGCATCAGACCCACGATCAGGAATCCGACGAATTCCAGGTTGGCGGAACCGATGAGGGCGAGCGGTCCACTGTCGACGCCCAGCCGGTCGGCCAGCAGGCCGGCGAGCACGATGACGCCGATGACCAGTGCGATGATCACCGACAGAACGGTGACGGTCAGGTTGTAGTAGACCTTGCGCACCGGCTGGAGGAACGCCCAACCGTATGCCCGCGACATCAGGATGCTGTCGAGGGCGTCGAACAGGCTCATTCCCGCGGCGAACAGCACCGGCAGCACCAGGATCGCGTACCACGGCAGCGTCAGCGCCGCAGTGCCCGCGGCCAGTACCAGAAGCGCCACCTGCGTCGCGGTGTCGAACCCCAGGCCCATGAGCAGCCCGACCGGGTAGAGGTGCCACGGCTTGCTGACCCGGCTCATCACGCGACCGAGCAGTCGGGCGAGGAAGCCGCGGTTGTTCAGCTGTCGTTCCAGTTCGGCTTCGTCGAGCTCGCCGTTTCGCATCTGCTTGAACACCTTGGCGATACCGACGACCGCGATCAGGTTGGTCAGCCCGATCAGGATGAGGAAGGTGCCCGCGACCACGGAGCCGATCAATCCGAGCGTCTGAAGCATCGGCGAGTTCTCGTCCTGCACCGGACCCACCACCGCGCGGACGCCGATGGCCAGCAGGAACGCCAACCCGAACACGACGCTGGAGTGCCCTAGCGAGAACCAGAAGCCGGCGGATAGCGACCTCTTCCCCTCGCCGACCAGCTTGCGCGTGGTGTTGTCGATGACGGCGATGTGGTCGGCGTCGAACGCGTGACGAACGCCGAGCAGGTAGGCGGTAACGCCGAGCCCGATGCCGAAGACCCCGGCCGAACCCAGGGTGATGTGCTGCGGTGCAACACCGAAAACCAGTACGCCCCAACCGAATACGTGCAGCAGGAGAACGACGCCGCCGATGGCGGCGATCGTCCTCCAGTCGGTCCTGTCGAACCTGGTCGCAGTCGCCTGCGTTGGCTGCGCCGTCACCGAAGCGGTCATGCTACGACCCTATGGTGACGACCGACGCCTGTCTAGCTGTTCAGATGGGCAGGTCCACGCCCGTCCGGTCAGCGCTTGGTGGCGGTGACCAGAAGGTATTCGGCCTCCCAGGCCCCATCGCGCTGCGTCCTGGTGAGGAAATCCAGGAAATCCGTGTCCAGTGCGTCGCGCTGCTCCGGCTTGTCAGCATTGAAGTTGTACACGGAGATGGTCGGACCGTAGTTGCGCTTCCAGTACTCGCGGAAGTCCAGCGGTTCCGCGCAGTGGTCCAGCGTGACGGTCTGACGCCGCAGCACCAGGTCCTCGACCCGGTCACCGAACAGTGCGCCGACGTGCTCCTCGCTACCCCACAGCGGCGCCGGGCTGGCCCCGGGTGGCGGCGGTGGAGCGTACGGCTTCATGGTCGCGAACAGCTGGCCGATGAAGCCTTCGGGGGTCCAGTTGATGAGGCCGATGGTCCCACCGGGTCGGCACACCCGGACCAGTTCGTCGGCCACCACCTGGTGATGCGGTGCGAACATGGCGCCCACGCAGGACATCACCACGTCGAAGCTGTTGTCCGCGAACGGCATCGCCTCGGCGTCAGCTTCGACCCACTCCAGTTCCACGCCGTGGCCGGACGCGATGCGCCTGCCCTCCTCGAACAGCTCCGGCGTCAGGTCGCTCGCGGTCACGATCGCGCCGCGCGCCGCCGCCGGGATGGCCGCGTTACCCGAGCCGGCCGCGACGTCGAGCACGCGGTCACCCTCCCGCACACCGCATGCCCGCACCAGTTCGGGTCCGAGCTCGGGAATGAGTTGCGCGGCTACGGCCGGGTAGTCACCGGATGCCCACAGTGCGCGGTGTTTCGACTTCAACGCGCGGTCGGCATCTCGTTCGTCAGTAATGCTCATCTCCCCTCCTCAGGGGTTCGTGGTATCAACCTGACGATCGTCGCGCTGCGCGCTTGGGAAATTCTTTGAACGGCGTGAAATGCCCAGATCAGTTGTGGTGATGGCGGGCGCCGATCCAGTGCAGCAGGTCGTGCACGGTGGCGTCGTCGAGCCGGTAACTCACCGACCGACCGGAGCGGGTACTGGTCACCCAACCCTGCCCGCGCAGCACCCGAAGCGCTTGGGAGACCGCGTTCTCCGATCGTCCCAGCGCGGCAGCCAGGTCGCTCACGCAGATCCCCGGTGCCCGGTGCAGGCTCAGCAGGATCTCCAGCCTGTGCGGATCGGACAGCAGGTCGAATCGCCGCGCCCAGCCCGGCGTATCGACGTCGGCCAGCGCCGACGACGCCAGATCCACCACGGACTGATCCTCCACCCTGCAAATGTAGTCCCGGACCGACGTGGACGTACGCTGCTAGCCCGGTGTTTCCAGTAGGCGACGCAGACACGCGTCGGCGAACGCGAGGGTTTCTGGCCCCGACAGCGACGACTGGCCGGTGTCGAGGCCACCGGACGCCGCCGCGCCGCCACCGTGATAGCCCGCGGAGCTCATGGCGCGTTGCAGTGTCGCGGCGTCGTCGTCGGCGCCGACGCGGTACAGCAGGTCCCGCGTGTAGCGGAACGCGTGCCAGTGCTGGCTGATCGGGCCGGGCCCCGCCTGGCTCCAGTGGTCGTTCACCTCGCGCAGCATCCGGGCGGCCACGGCGGGTCGGCCACGGGCCGCGTGGACCGCCGCCGTCTCCATGCGACCGATACCGGTCATGAAGTTGTTCTGCACCGGCGTCGCGAGCGCGATCGCCCGGCTGAGGTGGTCGAGCGCCTGCACGTGGTCGGTCGACTTGAGCGCCCGGCCCATCGCGTTCAGCGCCATCGCCGTCGTACTCGGGCTTCCGCCGGGTAACGCGAGACGCAGGGCCTTCTCGGCAGCGGGGATGCCGTCCTCCGGTGCGCCCAGGAAGTCGTGTCCGATGGTGATGTTGTAGAGCACCCACACTTCTCGCGCGAGTTCACCGGTGCCCTGTAGTCGTCGGAGTTCGGTTTCGTAGTGCGCCAGCGCTCCGGCCGCGTCGCCCTCGACGAGGATCATGTCGGCGACCGAGTCGTCGGGGTAGGCGAGGTACTGCGTACCCGCGGGCGGTCTGCGACAAGCGGCCAGTTCGGCGAACTCCCGCACCCGCGTCCACTGCCCCAGCACCCACGCGCCGCGGGCGGCGACACCGACCGCCGCGGGAAACAGCGGATGGTCGTGGTCCGCCAGCGAGATCACCCGCTCCACCCAGTCCATCGAGTGATAACCGACCCGCAGGTGCACCAGTTCGGGCAGTGTCACCACGATCCGCAGGGCGAGGTCCATGTCGTCGCCCGCCATCGCCTTGCCGACGGCTGTGCGAAGGTTGTCGAAATCCGGTGCGGTGAAGGTGGTTCCGGCGGTGGGCGCCATTCGATCGATCCACCGCTGCTCGCCGGGTCCGCGCACCTCCAGTGAGCCCCGCTCGAAGAGCTCGGCGAAGTAACGCGCGTGCCTCGATGCGTAGACCCGATCCTGGCCGCGTTCCTCCAACCGCTCCCGGCCGTAGGCGCGCAGCGTCTCCAGCAGCGCGTAGCGGGTGAAGGCCGCGTGGCGGAACACGCTCACCATCGACTTGTCGATGAGGCTGGTGAGCAACTCGAGCGTGTCATCCTCGTCATCGCCGTCGTCCGCACACACACCGTGTGCGGCCTCCAGGTCGAAGGTGCCCGCGAACACCGAAAGCCTGGCGAACAGCGCCTGTTCGCGGTCCGCCAGCAGCCGGTACGACCAGTCGATCGTGGCCGCGACGCTGTGCTGACGGGGGTGGGATCCGCGGGCGCCGCCGGTGAGCAGGCGCAGCCGGTCGAGACGTCGCGCCACGTCGAGGCTGCTCATCGCCCGCAGGCGTGCGGCGGCGAGTTCGATGGCCAGGGGCACGCCGTCCAGACGCCTGCATATCTCGGCGACGGCGCCGATGGGCTCGGCCTCGAGGTCGAAGTCGGGCCGCACGCCGCGTGCTCGCTCGGCGAACAACTGCTCGGCCTCGTGCAGCGGCATGGGCTCGACGGGGAGCAGACGTTCCAGTCCGATGCCCAGTGGCTCACGGCTCGTCGCCAGCACCGACACTCCCCCGCACTCGGTGGTGATGCGGTCGACCAGCGCCGCCGCGTCGTCGAGAACGTGCTCGCAGTTGTCGATGAGCAACAGCACCCGCCGTGTCCGCAGATGGCCGAGCACCGCCTCGATTGGTGCGAGCTTGCGGCCGTGGGCGAGCCCGAGAGCCACGGCAACGGCCTCGCTCACGGCCGCCCCGTCGCTCACCGGCGCCAACTCGCAACTCCACACGCCATCCGGGTAGTCGTCCTGAACGCGATCGGCGGCCTCGAACGCGAGCCGCGTCTTGCCGACTCCGCCGACGCCGGTGAGCGTCAGCGCGGTGCCGGACTCCAGGGCCGCGGTGATTCGGGGCAGGACCTCGGTCCGGCCGACGAATCTGGCGCCTCGCCGCGAAATCAGTTGCGGTGCCGGTATGTTCGCAGGGACTCGCCGCTCGGGAGGCTGCGATCCAGCGAGAACCTCCTGATGAACGGCGCGCAGCGTCGGGGAGGGCTCGATACCGAGCTCGTCGACCAGCCGTTCACGCATCTGCCGATAGGTTTCGAGAGCGTCGGCCTGTCGGCCGCAGCGCGACTGCGCCAGCATGAGTTGGCCCGCGAGCCGTTCGTCGAGGGGATGCGCCTGCAGTCCGGTCACCAGTTCCGCTACCAGCTCCGTGTGCATACCGGCCCGCAGCGCCGCGTCGTTGCGATCCAAGATCACCGAAAGACGCTCGGCCTCAATCGAGTTGCGGGTCTCGTTGATCCAGGGCGTGTCGATGCCGGCGAGCGGCTCGCCCCGCCACAACGCCAGCGCCTCGTCGAACGTCCTCGCCGCCTCGCCCGCGTCGGAGTGCGCGCGCGCAGTCAGGGCGAGCGCCCGGAAGCGGTGCAGATCCACTGCGTCGGCATCGGCCGTCAGCGTGTAGCCGACGGACCCGCGGATGATCCCCACACCGTCGAGATCCCGCAGCGATTGCCGAAGGCGGGAGACGTACGCGGCCAACGCATTGCGCGCACGGTGCGGAGGCTCGTCGGCCCAGACCCTGTCGATCAGTTGATCCGTCGGGACCGGGCGGTTGACGTCGACCAGCAGGCACGCCAGAACGCAGGCCTGCCGCGCATGCCCGATAACGAGGCGCTCGCCGTCGACGCGCGCCTCGATCTCGCCGAGTAGCTGGAAACTCACCCCCATCCCCTACAGGGTCCCGCAAGTTTCCCCACCGCGGGTGATCTTGACGCACTAGCCGGCATCACCGTTGTCGCCGTTCTGTCCGTTCCGGGTGCCGGGGGCCTTCCCGGAGCCGGTTCCGCCCGTTCCGCCGGTACCGCCCGCTCCGCCGGTTCCGCCATCACCGCCGTTGCCCCCGTTACCGCCTGCGCCGGTGTTGGTCGTCGACGTGGCACCGCCACCGTCGCCGCCGTTGCCGCCCGGTGAACCCGCGCCACCGTTCCCGCCGTCACCGCCGGTGCCACCCGCCGCGGGGCCCGAGCCGGTCTTCGCATTTCCGCCCCTACCGCCGCTGCCCGCGGAGCCGAGCACGCCACCGTTTCCACCGTTGCCGCCGCCGTTTCCGGTCGCATCCGTGGTGCCCGTGTTGGTCGCCGTGCCACTGTCGCCTCCGTTACCGCCGTTGCCCACGGCCTGCGCGTCGCCACCGTCGCCGCCGCTGCCGGAGTTCGCAGAGCCGCTGCCGCCCGACGTGGCGTCTCCGCCTGCACCGCCGCTGCCGCCGTTGCCGAATTGCCCCGAGGCGCCGCCGTTTCCACCGGCTCCACCGTTGACCGTTCCGGAGCCGGTGCTCGCGTGCCCACCACCGCCGCCGTGGCCGCCGTTGCCGAAGATCGCGCCGCCGGCGCCTCCGTGGCCACCGTTGCCGCCGGTCTGATCACCGTTGAGTTGGCCGATCGCGTCCCCGCCCCTGCCTCCCGCACCTCCGTTACCGAACAGCCCGGCGGCACCACCGTTTCCGCCCGCCTGCCCGGCAGTGCCCGCACCTCCGGCACCTCCGTTTCCGAACAGCAACCCACCGCGGCCGCCGGCTTGACCCGCCGCACCGGGCGCGCCGTTGCCGATCAGCAGGCCACCGTTCTCGCCGGGTTCGTCGCCGTTGCTCACGAACACCCTGAGGAACGCGGTGATCGGGTCGACGAATCCGGGCTGCTGCAGATTCGCCGACGGGCCCGGCAACCGGATGGCGATGCGCTCGATGGGCGTCGGGCGTGATGATGAGTCGCCAGTTGCTGCCGCGGACGAGCGACTCACATACGGCGACGCCGTGCCGAACGACGCCCGCACCGCAGGGCGCTCGTTGCCACGCGGGACGAGCAGGATGTACAGCGGTTCGTGAGGCATGTCGCCGGACGGGGTCGTGCTCACTGCGTTGTGCCGTGGCGGCGGGACGGTCACCGTCGTGCCGTCCTCGTGGACTGGACGAACGGATGCCACCACGGGGCGCGCCGGCGACGTGACGACGGTGGCGGTCAGTTCGGTGCGCGGAGAGGACGCGTGCTGTGGTGGTGACGCCACGTGTACGAGCGTGACGCCCACGCCGAGGGCGACGGCGAGTGAACCGACGCGTCCGACGTATCCGCCGGACGCCGGCGCGCGATGGCGCGCTGAGCAGAGATCGTGAGTTCGAGTTGTCATGTGGATCATGGCTTCGACGGTGCGCCCGCCGCTTTCCACCGCTCTGAAGCAGCGATGAAATCCGCAGGTGAGAATGTTGATGGTCATCGGCACTAGCACGCGGGTCCGACGTTTTTCGGTACGGCCGTGCCGGTTGTGCACAGTCCGGGTTTCATCCACAGGTCGAGTTCGCACCGTGGCGAGGAGAGCATGACTCTCGGATAATCGAATGTATGTGCGAGGCGTTTCGGGATCCGGCGGGGATGGACGATGCCGCGCTGAACCTCGCGATCACCGGGTACGCGCGCGCCGAGGCCGCGACCGCCGGACACCGACTGGCCGCGATCGCCGAACTGGTCGACCGGCGGCTGGGTACCGAGTTGGCGCTCTCGCGGGAACGCTCGGCCTGCGACGCGTGGGATTGCTGTGCTGCCGAGATCGCCGCCGACCTGATCGTCAGCCACCGCACGGCCTCGGGGTTGATGTATCAGGCCCTGGACCTGCGCGACCGGATCCCCCTGACCGGGGACCTGCTGCGCCTCGGCGACATCACCCTGAAGGTGGCGGCCACCGCGTCGTGGCGCACCCAGCTGATCGTCGACCCCGACGCGCTGGCCCGGGTGGACGCCGACCTCGCCGCGGTGGCCACCCGGTGGGGCGGCTACTCCGAGCAGAAACTCTGCGATGCGATCGACGCCGCGATCGAACGCCACGACCCCGATGCGGTGCGCCGGTTCCGGACCGCGCAGAGATCGTTGAACATCGCGTTCGGTAAACCCGACGACGCCACCGGCACCCGATCCATCTACGGACGGGTCAGTGCCCTGGACGCCGAGCTGACCGACCGCCGCCTGGACGCCATGGCGGCATCGGTGTGTCCCGAGGATCCGCGCAGCCACGGCGAGCGTCGCGTGGCCGCCCTCGGGATCATCAACGCCGGCGGCGATCACCTGCCGTGTCTGTGCGGATCGGCGGACTGCCCGGCCACCGGGCCCGACGCCCGCGGTAAGCACTTCGAGATCCTCGTCCTCACCGACAACCCCCACCCCGCCGACGGCCCGGCACCCGAGGCACCCGACGACGGCCCAGACGACGGTGGGCCGCGCTACGACCCGGACTACGACTGGGAACACCACTGGACCGACGAAGCGCCACCCGAGGATGCCGACGGCGTCGACGACGCCGATTGCGAGACAGCTGCTTCCACCCCCGCGACCACCGCCCCGTGTGGCTACACCGCGATCGTCGCCGGCGGGAGCGTCCTGCCCGCCGCGCTGCTGGCCGACCTGTGCCGGATGGGCGCGAGCATCCGCACCATCGCCACCCCGGAGGAGGTGACCGCCGAGATCCGCTACCGGCCCTCTATCGCGACCCAACGCCTCGTACGGGCCCGCGACATGACATGCCGCTTCCTCGGCTGCGATCACCCGGCCGAATACGCCGACCTCGACCACACCGTCCCCTACGGCCGCCCCGGCGGGCTGACCCATCCGGGCAACATCGCCACGCTGTGCCGAAAACATCACCTGCTCAAGACGTTCTGGGTCGGTGAGGGCGGCTGGAGTACTCAGCAGCTCGCCGACGGCACGATCGTGTGGACGAGTCCATCGGGGCTGAAACACCGAGCGCCGCCGGGCTCGCGGATCTCCTTCCCGAACTGGGACCCCACCACACCACTACCGGACACCCCGACACCGGTGGTCACCGAACCCACCCCCGGCCGCGACCTGCGCATGCCCACCCGCCGACGCACCCGCGCCCAACAACGCGCCGCGAGCATCACCGCCGAACGACGACGCAACCACGAAGACCGCCTCGCCCAGAGCACCGCACCGTTCTGAACAGGTGACACCCGCAGCTCGCGCCGATCCTGTTCGGGCTCATGGATGTTCACGGCCCCGTGAGATACTTTCCGGGTGACCGACAGCACGCCGACGGTGATCAGGGTCGCCGCAGCGGTGATCGTGGACGACTTCGGTCGCATCCTGCTGGTACGCAAGCGCGGGACAGCCGCGTTCATGCAACCCGGCGGCAAGATCAGGCCCGGCGAAACGCCCGTCGAGGCCCTGCACCGCGAGGTCACCGAGGAGCTCGACGTCGGCATCGTCGCCGAATCGGTGCGCTTCCTGGGACGGCACGTCGCACCGGCTGCCAACGAACCGGATCACACCGTCGAGGCCGAGCTCTTCCTGGTGCGTCCCATCGGCACTCCCCAAGCCTCCGCCGAGATCGACGAACTTCTCTGGGTCGATCCGGCTGCACCCGGTGACATCGAACTCGCGCCGCTCACCCGAAACGCAGTGCTGACGCTCGTGTGTGAGTGATCGTCAGTCCAGGAAGCCGTGCAGCAGCGACGCCGACCCCCAGACGTGTGCCGCCATCGCATCCGCCGCGCCGTCGCCGTCACCGGCGAGGATTCTCATCACGATGGCCTCGTGCTGCTCGTCGGAGTGCGCGATGTTACGAGGCACCATCGGGATGTGGTCGAGCATCTCATTGAGCCGCATGCGGTTCTCGGCCACCAGCGGCACCAGCGACGGCACCCCCGCCGCCTCGGCGATCGCGAGGTGCAGCCGCGAGTCGAGCCTTCGGTAGTCCTCCGGTGCGGCGTTGCGTACGTCGAGGTGCTTGGCCCACAATGCCTCTCGTTCGGCAGCGGTCATGGTGCGACCCGCGGCGATCCGCGCGGCACCGCATTCGAGGATCTCGCGCAGCCGCAGCGTGTCGTCGATGTCGTTGCGGCTGAACCGGACTCCGTCCCCGCTCGGCTTGGGCAGCTCGTCAGCCAGGAAGGTGCCGCCGTACCGGCCGCGTCGGGACACCAGATACCCGGCTTCGGCGAGTGACTTGATCGCCTCGCGTACGGTGTCGCGGCTGACGCCCAGGCGTACGGCCAACTCGCGTTCCGGCGGCAACGACTGGCCCGGTTCGAACACACCGAGCCGGATCGTCTCGAGCAACCGCGCGACCGTGTCCTCGAACGCGTTCCCGAGCCGGACCGGGCGCAGCAGCGTCTCACTCGTCGGCTGCGGATCCGGCTCGGTCACGTCAGGCCGTCACAGCGGAGTGACGTAGTGGCCGGTGATGCCGCCGTCGACGAGGAACGTCGACCCGGTGATGAACGAGGCGTCGTCACTGGCCAGGAACGTCACCGCGGCCGCGAGCTCGTCGGGTTCGGCGAACCGTCCCATCGGCACGTGGACCAGCCGCCGCGCGGCCCGCTCCGGATCCTTGGCGAACAGCTCCTGCAGCAGTGGGGTGTTCACCGGCCCCGGGCACAACGCGTTGACCCGAATCCCCTGTCGCGCGTATTGGATTCCGAGCTCGCGGGACATCGCGAGCACGCCGCCCTTGGACGCGGTGTACGAGATCTGCGATGTCGCCGATCCGTTCACCGCCACGAACGAGGCGGTGTTGACGATCGATCCCTTCTGCGCCGGGACCATGTGACGCAGTGCCGCCTTGCAGCAGAAGAACACCGACTTCAGATTGATGTCCTGAACCCGGTCCCACGCGTCGATACCGGTCACCTCGATCAGGTCGTCCTCTGGAGGACTGATACCAGCGTTGTTGAACGCGATGTCGACCGAGCCGTGCTCCTCGGCCGCCGTGTCGAACAGCGCGTCCACCTCGACCTGATCCGACACGTCGACCTTGACGAACGTTCCGTTCAGGTCGTCGGCGACGGTCTTGCCGGTCTTCGGATCGATGTCACCGATGACGATGGTGGCGCCCTCGGCGCGCATCCGCTTGGCCGTGGCCAGCCCGATGCCGCTGGCGCCTCCGGTGATGACGGCGACCTTGCCCGCCAGCCGCTGGGTCAGATCCACTACTTTTCTCCGATCGCAAAGAAGACGTTCTTGGTTTCCGTGAAGTGCAGCGGCGCATCGGGTCCGAGCTCGCGCCCGAGCCCCGACTGCTTGAAGCCGCCGAACGGCGTGTTGTACCGCACCGACGAGTGCGAGTTGACGCTCAGGTTGCCCGACTCGACGGCGTGTGACACGCGCATCGCCCGCGACAGGTTCTCGGTCCAGATCGACCCGGACAAACCGTACGGCGTGTCGTTGGCGAGCTCGATCGCATCGGCCTCGTCCTCGAACGGCAGCACCGTCACGACGGGGCCGAAGATCTCCTCGGTCACCGATCGGTCGGTGCGCGCCGGGGTGAGCACCGTGGGCGCGAACCAGTAACCGGGTCCCGACGGTGCGGAGCCCTGAAACGCGATCGGTGCACCGTCGGGAACGTAGGACGACACCGTCTCCCAGTGCGGTTTCGACACCAGCGGGCCCATCTCGGTCTCCCGCGCCGCCGGGTCACCGACGACGACGCCCTTGACAGCCGGCTCGAACAGTTCCATGAAGCGGTCGTAGACGTTGCGCTGCACCAGGATCCGGCTTCGCGCGCAGCAGTCCTGCCCGGCGTTGTCGAAGACACCGTAGGGCGCTGTTGCGGCGGCCTTCTCGAGATCGCAGTCGTCGAACACGATGTTCGCGCTCTTGCCACCCAGCTCGAGGGTCACCCGCTTCACCTGTGCCGCAGCGCCCGCCATCACCCGCATGCCCACTTCGGTGGACCCGGTGAAGACGATCTTGCGGACGTCGGGATGGGTGATGAACCGCTCCCCCACCACCGACCCCTTGCCGGGCAGCACCTGGAACAGCCCCTCGGGCAGCCCCGCCTCCAGCGCCAGCTCGCCCAGCCGCATCGTGGTGAGCGGCGTGATCTCGGCCGGCTTGACCAGCACCGCGTTGCCCGCGGCGAGTGCCGGAACGAAGCCCCACGCGGCGATCGTCATCGGGAAGTTCCACGGGGCGATCACGGCGACGACGCCGAGCGGCTCGTTGAACGTGACGTCGATACCTCCCGCGACGGGAATCTGCTGACCCAGAAGACGTTCCGGACTTGCTGAGTAGTACGTCAGCACGTCGCGGACGTGCCCCGCCTCCCACTCGGCATTGCCGATCACGTGTCCGGAGTTCGCAACTTCCAGCGCGGCGAGCTCGCCGATGTGGCTGTCCACCGCCGCGGCGAAAGACCTGAGCGCGCCGGCCCTCTCGCTGGGTGCGGCTGCGGCCCACCGCTTCTGCGCGATGGCCGCGCGTGCGACCGCGTCATCGACGGCGTCGACCTCCAGCAGATCGACGGTGCGCAGCACCTCTTCGGTCGCCGGGTTGATCAGCGGGGTCATCGGATCCTCTCTGTTGCGTATCCAGCGGCCGCCTGCACCACCGCGGCGAAGAGCCGGAGGTCGTCCAGCCGCTCCTCCGGATGCCACTGGACGGCCAGCACGAAATCGTCGCCCGGAATCTCGACCGCCTCGATGACCCCGTCGGTGACGTCCAGTGCCGACACGATCAGGCCCTCGCCGAGGCGATCGATCGCCTGGTGGTGGTAGCACTGCGCGTCGGACGATTCACCGATGACAGTGGCGAGCCGGGTGCCCGGCACGGTGCGCACCGACGACGTCGTGAAGACCGCGTTACCCGGCTGGTGCCGGGTGTGGCCGATGACGTCGGGAAGGTGCTGATGCAGAGTGCCGCCGAACGCGACGTTGACGACCTGGGCACCTCGACAGATGCCGAGCACCGGCAGCCTGCGCGCCAAAGCCCTTCGCAGCAGGATGAATTCCCACGCGTCGCGGTCTCGTGCCGGCTGGTCGGTGGTGGGGTGCGCGGGCTGCCCGTAGGTCGCCGGGTCGACGTCGCGACCGCCGGTGATGACCAGCCCGTCGAGCCCGTCGAGCACCCGGTCGGCGACGGAGTCGTCGACCGGTTGCGGCGGCAGCAGCGTCGCGATGCCACCGGCGCGCGTGACGCCCTCGAGGTAGATGGCGGGCAGGAAGCTGGCGGTGACGTCCCAGACGCCGGTCTGGGCACGTTGCAGGTAGGTGGTCAGGCCGAGGACGGGCCTAGAGTCGTTCGAAGCCACGCACCCGCTCCCAGTCGGTGACCGCCGAGTTGAACGCGGTGAGCTCCACTTTCGCGTTGTTCAGGTAGTGGTCGACGACGTCGTCGCCGAACGCGGTGCGCGCGACGTCCGAGCCGTTGAAGAGCTCGGCGGCCTCGGCCATCGTCGTCGGAAGCCGTTGCGCGCCTCCGGTGTAGGCGTTGCCCGAACAGGCCTCCTCGAGTTCGAGGCCCTGGTCGATACCGTGCAGGCCACCCGCGATCAGAGCCGCGACCGCCAGATACTGGTTGACGTCGCCACCCGGCGCACGACACTCCATCCGCATACCGTGGCCGTGCCCGACCACGCGCAGCGCGCACGTCCGGTTGTCGATGCCCCAGGCGACGGCGGTTGGCGCGAAGCTGCCGTCCACGAACCGCTTGTAGGAGTTGATGTTCGGTGCGTAGAACAGCGTGAACTCGCGCAGTGTCGCGATCTGGCCCGCGACGAAGCTGCGGAACATCGTCGACATCCCCAGGTCGTCGGCGTCGTCGGCGAACACCGCCGTGCCGTCCGTCCCGCGGAACGAGATGTGGATGTGGCAGCTGTTGCCCTCGCGCTGATCGAATTTGGCCATGAAGGTCAGGCTCTTGCCGTGCTTGTCGGCGATCTCCTTGGCACCGTTCTTGTAGATCGTGTGGTTGTCGCACGTGGTGAGCGCCTCGTCGTAGCGGAACCCGATCTCCTGCTGGCCGAGGTTGCACTCCCCCTTGACCCCCTCGCAGTACATGCCCGCGCCCTCCATCCCCACCCGGATGTCGTGCAGCAGTGGCTCCATCCTGGTGGAGGCCAGCATCGCGTAGTCGATGTTGTAGTCGGTGGCGGGCGTGAGGTCGCGGTACCCGGCCTTCCACGCCTCCCGGTACCCGGTGTCGAACACCATGAACTCGAGTTCGGTTGCGGCGACGGCGGTCATGCCCCGTTCGGCGAGGCGGTCGAGTTGCCTGCGCAGGATGCTCCGCGGCGCCTGCACGACGGGTGTGCCGTCGGTCCACGACAGGTCGGCCATCACCTGCGCGGTGCGGGACAGCCACGGCAGCAGGCGCAGTGTCGAGAAGTCCGGCGTCATGACCATGTCGCCGTATCCGGTCTCCCAACTCGAGATCGCATACCCGTCGACGGTGTTGTTGTCGACATCGACGGCGAGCAGGTAGTTGCAGCACTCCGCGCCGTGCGCCACGACGTCGTCGAGGAACAGCCGGGCCGAGATCCGTTTGCCGGTGAGGCGCCCCTGCATGTCGGCGAAGGCCACGATCACCGTGTCCACCTCGCCAGCGGCGATGAGCTTCTCGAGGTCGGCTTTGCTCAGCGGTGGCTGATCGCTCACGTTCGCTCCTCTTCGCGGTCGATGATGACGACAATTAGACCATTGGAGACGGGTTTTCAGCAGACTCACAGGTCGCCGTTACGCGGTCTTCATTGTCAAAGGTAGGACACCAGACCTTTGGCATCCTATTGTGCCTCTAGGCCAAGCGGCTGCCGAAAAGGAGAACACAGTGCCAGAGGGTCACGAAATTCTGGACGAGGACGAAAAGCACCTCGCCTCGTTGGGTTACACCCAGGAGCTGAACCGCACGTGGTCGGGCTTCAGCAACTTCGCCATCTCGTTCTCGATCATCTCGATCCTGGCGGGCTGCTTCACGTCGTTCGGCCTCGGCTGGAACAACGGCGGACCAGCGGCCATCGCCTGGGGCTGGCCGATCGTCTCCGTCTTCATCCTGATGATCGGACTGTGCATGTCCGAACTCGTCTCGGCCTACCCCACGTCGGGTGGAATCTATTGGTGGGCAGCCAAACTCGGGGGCGCGAAGGCCGGTTTCTACACCGGATGGCTGAACCTCATCGGCCTGATCGCCATCCTGGCGTCGGTGGCGTACGGTTCAGCGACGTTCCTGGACCTGACGCTCAGCACGTTCAGCGAGACCTGGGCCGAGGGCTACAGCCTGACCCGCGTCTTCGTGATGTTCCTGGTCATCCTGGTCCTGGTGGCGACCATCAACATCTTCTCCTCGCACCTGCTCGCCGTCATCAACAACATCTCGGTGTGGTGGCACGTCGCGGGCGCGATCACCGTGGTCGGAATCCTGTGGCTGCTACCCGAGCAGCACGCCAGCTTCAGCGACGTGTTCGCGACGACGGTCAACAACACCGGCTTCTTCGGCGGCGAGACCGGCATCGCCTTCATCTTCTTCGTGCTGCCGATCTCGGCGATCCTGACCCAGTACACGATCACCGGGTACGACGCGTCGGCGCACCTCTCCGAGGAGACCAAGAGCGCGGCCGACGGTGCGGCCAAAGGCATTTGGCGGTCGATCTTCTACTCGTCGATCGGCGGCTGGATCCTGCTGCTGACGTTCCTGTTCGCCGTGCAGGACGTCGACGAGGTGACCGCGGGCGGCGGTGCGGTGGCGGTGATCTTCGGCCAGGCGCTCGACAGCCAGTGGATGGGCATCGTGCTGCTGATCTCGACGGCCGGTCAGCTCTTCTGCACCACGGCCTGCCAGACCAGCGCGTCGCGCATGCTGTTCGCGTTCAGCCGCGATCGCGCCGTGCCCGGCCACCAGCTGTGGTCGAAGGTCAACGCGAACAAGATCCCCGCCAACGCCGTCATCGTCACGGCGACGCTCGCGGCGGTCATCACGCTGCCCGCACTCGTCGAGGTCGACATCAACGGCGCACCAGTGCCCATCGCGTTCTTCGCAGTGGTGTCGATCGGCGTCGTCGGGCTGTACCTGTGCTTCGCGGTGCCGATCTACTACCGCTGGAAGGCCGGGGACGACTTCCCGGTCGGCAAGTGGAACCTGCGCGGTCACCACAAGTGGATGGCGCCGCTCGCGCTGATCGAGATCCTGCTGACGTCGTTCATCGCGCTGTGGCCGACGTCGAACCTCGGTGCGCCGTGGGATCCGGGCTTCGAGTGGAAGTACGTGAACTACACGCCGCTTCTGGTCGGCGGCGTGCTGATCCTGCTCTACATCTACTGGCACGTGTCGGTGAAGAACTGGTTCACCGGCCCGATCAAGCAGGTCGAGCTGACCGCTGACGGCAAGGAAGTCATCGTCGACAAGTAACCGCACGCGACCGACTGGCCGCCGGGATCACCAGGTGCTCGTACGCAGCACGATCTCGGCGGCCAGTTGCGCGGTGGACTCCTGGGCGTTACGGCGGCCCTGCAGTTCGACGAGCCGGTAGTCGCCGTAGACGTACCGCTGACTGGCCTTCGCGACCGCGCGGGCGGCGGGCGTGCTGACCAGCGCGGTGGTGTTCACCTCGACGGGCGGGCAGTGTTCGTCGCGGACGACGCCCGCCGGGTCGGGGACCCTCGGATGGCCGCGATCGATGACCACCAGCCCGATGAACCGGTCCAGCCTGGTGGCCGCCAGTTCCCAGGCCAGTTCACCGCCCACGCGGTCACCGACCAGCAGCGACCACTTCACATCGAGCGTGTCGAGAATTCCGACGACGGCCTTGGCGCTCAGCCGCGGATCCGGCGCGATGACGACGGTGCGCAGCGAAGCCGTGTGCAGGCGCTGGCAGACCGCGTCATAGGCCGCGGGCGCCTGCTGCGCGGCGCCGAGCAACGCGACGACCGACCCCTTGTCGGGGCCCGACACGTCGACGGTGGCCGGGAAACCGTCGATGGTCACCATGGTCGAAGGCATTCCGCCACCGTATCGGCTGAACTCGCGCTGGGCACGGGTTTCGGCTCGGCGGGCAGGAGCGAAGCGACTCGGGGCGGTTCGGGTGGTCTCACCCGGACTTCTCAGCGCGGTTCCAGGCGCTGGGCCTGCTTTTCGGCAACGTCCAGAAACGTCTGCGGCAACATCCCTTTGACGGCGATCGCAGGGTTGACCGTCGGGAACGCGATGCCGAACACCGCGGAGTCGCCGACGTTCTCGAACGAGAAGAACACGTTGCTCCGCAGTCCACTGAGATCCATCGCCTGCTCGTACACCAGGGCGTCGGGCCGCGGTCCGTCGATGCGCGTCGTCGTGACGGGAATCCCCTGTGCGGCGGCGTCGAAGTACGTCTCGTACGCCGCACACCGATCGGCGACGGCGGCGAGCGCCGCCATGTCGAGATTCCACGACAGCACCGTCATCACCATGCGGGCACCGTCGTAGGCGACGACGTACTTCTCCGCGCTTCCAGGGCCGCGCTCGGCGGACCTCTCGATGACCCGCGTGAGGCCGTCCGAGCACCCCTCCGGCCGCGACAGCATGGCGGGCGGGCCGCCCTGACCGTCGGGCCGGTCCGGTGCCTCCACGATGCGGTCGAACTGCACGCCGGGTGGGAAGTCCGCGGCGGTCAGCAGCGCCTGCTCAAGGCGGGCGCCGCGCCACACCGGAGTCCCGGCAACGACGGTGCACCCGCTGAGCAACACGACGAGTGCCAGCAGCGTCGCCTTCACAGTGCCAGCGCCGAGGTGATGACGGGCCGGTCGGGCGGGCCGTCGGCCAGCAGTGCAAGCACGGCGGCGGTGTCGAGGTGCGCCTCGAGGAGGTCGGCCATGACGTCGAGTTGCCGGTCGCGCGACGCCGTCACGTCGACGTCGTCGGCGCCGACGAATCCGGTGCGGCCGGCCGCCCGCGCAACGTCTGCCAGCCACCGGCGCCGTACGTCGTCGTTGTCGAGGAGCCCGTGCCAGTGCGTGCCGAACACGGCGTCCCGGCGGATTCCGACGCCCAGCCAGTCGTCCTCGGCGGAGCGCGTCACCCGGCCGTGGTGGATCTCGTAACCGTGCAGTGGCGACTCCCAGTGGGCGAGCGTCTTGTCGGGGTCGAACACGATGTCGGCGTCCAGAAGCCCCAGGCCCGCGGTGACCCCGGCCCGCGACTCCACCGGGTCGTCGATGGTCCGGCACAGCATCTGAAACCCACCGCACACACCGAGCACCGGGCGACCCGCTCGCGCGTGGAGGACGATTCCGTCGGCGAGTCCCCGCTCGCGCAACCACGCCAGGTCGGCGACGGTGGACTTGCTCCCCGGCAGCACGACGACGTCGACGTCGGCCAGATCGGCGGGGTCGGAGACCCACCGCACGAGCACCCCCGGCTCACACGCCAGCGCCTCGACGTCGGTGGAGTTGGAGATGCGCGGCAGACGGACGGCCGCGACGGTCAGCCAGTCGTCGCCTCGCGGCACCTGCGGTCTGCCGACGACACGGTGGGGCTGGACCGAGAGCGAATCCTCGGCGTCGAGCCAGAGTTCGTCGCTGTGGGGCACGACCCCGTACGTCGGTCTGCCGGTGAGCCCGGCCAACTGGTCGAGGCCCGGCGCCAGCAGGGCCGGGTCACCGCGGAACTTGTTCACCACGAAGCCCGCGATGAGCCGCTGATCGGCGGGCTCCAGGACGGCGACCGTGCCGAACAGGTGTGCCAGCAGCCCACCGCGATCGATGTCGCCCACGATGACGACGGGCAGCTCACCCATTCGGGCGAGCCCCATGTTCGCGAGATCGGTTGCCCGCAGGTTGATCTCGGCGGGCGAGCCGGCGCCCTCGCAGATCACCGCGTCGAATTCGCTTCGCAGCGAGGCGAGTTCGGTGGCCACCACCTCGGCGAGTTCGGCTCGATGGGTGAAGTAGTCGCCCGCCCCGACCGAGCCCGCCACCCGGCCCCGGACGACGAGCTGAGACGTCCGGTCACCGGACGGCTTGAGCAGAATCGGGTTGAATCGCACGCTGGGTGCCAGTCCGGCGGCGCGCGCCTGCATCGCCTGCGCGCGGCCGATCTCGCCGCCCTCGACGGTCACAGCCGAGTTGTTCGACATGTTCTGCGCTTTGAAGGGCGCCACGCGAACGCCCTTGCGCGCCAGCAGCCGACACAGCCCGGCGACCACCATCGACTTGCCCGCGTCGGACGTCGTGCCCGCGATCAGCAGAGCGCCGCCCGTCATGTCACGCGGGCAGCGTCAGGATGTCCGCGCCGTCGTCGGTCACCACGAGGGTGTGCTCGAACTGCGCGGTCCACTTCTTGTCGACCGTCGCGACCGTCCAGCCGTCGTCCCAGATCTCGTAGTCCAGAGAGCCGATGTTGATCATCGGCTCGATGGTGAACGTCATTCCGGGTTCCAGGACGGTCTCGACGGCCGGCTGGTCGTAGTGCAGCACCACCAGCCCGTTGTGGAAGGTGGTGCCGATGCCGTGCCCGGTGAAGTCGCGAACGACGTTGTAGCCGAAGCGGTTCGCGTAGGACTCGATGACCCGACCCACCACCGAGAGGGCGCGGCCCGGCTTGACGGCCTTGATGGCGCGCATGGTCGCCTCGTGGGTGCGCTCGACCAGCAGACGGTGTTCCTCGGCGACGTCGCCCGCCAGGAACGTCGCGTTGGTGTCGCCGTGCACCCCGTCGATATAGGCGGTGACGTCGATGTTGACGATGTCGCCGTCCTCGATGACCGTCGAGTCGGGGATGCCGTGGCAGATGATCTCATTCAGCGAGGTGCAGCAGGACTTCGGGAAGCCCTTGTAGCCCAGCGTCGACGGGTAGGCACCGTGATCGAGCATGTACTCGTGCGCGATGCGGTCGAGCTCGTCTGTGGTGACGCCGGGAGCGACGGCCTTACCCGCCTCGGCGAGCGCGTTGCCCGCGATGCGGCCCGCGACGCGCATCTTCTCGATCACCTCGGGTGTCTGCACCCACGGCTCGTCGCCCTCCTGCACCGTCGACTTCCACGCGTACTCCGGCCGCTCGATCGATCCGGGTACCGGCAGGGTCCCGGATACCGTGCCGGGGCGAAGAGCTGTGCGAACACTCATGGGGGCCAGCCTAATCGTCAGTCGACGGAGAGCGCTTCCATGGCGCCCTGAATCCGGTCCGGCAGCGAGCCACCGTGCTGTAGCCAGTCGTCGAGGGCGATCCGCACCGACGCCATCGCCATCGCGCCGATGAGCCGGGGCCTCGGGTCGTCGGGCTCGAGCCCGCCCAGCCGCGCGGAGACCAGCTCGGCGATCGCCGTCTCGTAACCGACGTAGATCTGCAGTGTCCAGGCGGACAGCGCCGGCGAGGACCGGGTCATGACGGCCAGGTCCCGGACTTGGGCGCTGATGGCGTCGAAGCCGTCACCGAGGCTTCGGAACGCCGCTACGACGGCGTCGCGGGCGGACAGCTCGGTCGGCTGCGCCTCGAGCCGGGCGGTGATGACGTCGAGCCACCGCCGCGTCATCCCGTCGGCGACGGCATCCTCTTTCGAGGCGAAGTAGCGGAAGAAGGTGGCCCGCCCGACGTGCGCCTCGGCGGCGATCCGCTCGATGGTGGTCGCCGTCAACCCGTCTTCGGCGACCAGAGTCGCCGCGGCCGCGGCGATGCGGTCACGGGTCAGCTGACGCTTGCGGATGCTGAGAGGTTCGGCCATTCCGCTTTGAGACTACGTCTCGTTTGAGACTCTGTCTCATGTGACTGAGGAACGTGCCCCGAGAACACGGGAGGCCTGGCAGTTCGTCCAGCACATGCTCGGCGACGTCAGCGCGATCGTGCTGGCCGACGCCCGCGACGAGAACGAGGTGCTCGACGGACTTCGCGTGGTGTCACGCGTGACCGCGCTGTGCTCCGAGTTGTCGGTCGAGGCCGATCCCGACCTGCCGTGGTTCTTCGACATGTGCTCCCCCACCCGCATGGTCGGCGGGCCGAACCCGGACGGCCGCTACCTGCTGGCGATGATCCGCGGCGACCGCCGCTACCGCATCACCGGCACCCGCGGCACGTCGGCCTACCTGGGTCTGCAGGTGCTCGCGGGCACGGGGATGACGCCGCGCCGGATGGCCGCCTACCTCAGCGACACCGATCTGCGGCTGCAGGACGGCGCCTTCACCGTCGTGGTGTCCGCCGACGAACCCGCCGAGCTCGATGGCGCGCAGTGGCTGCAGATCCCCGGCGACGGCACGTCGATCGTCGTGCGCGAGTACATCGGCGACGCGGCGACCGAGCTCGGCGCGACACTCGAGATCGAGACGCTCGATGCGCCCGGCCCGCGGCTCTTGACGGATTCCGAAGTGGCCGAACAGTTCACCGCGATGGCGTGGACGCTGATGAAGCTGACCACCCTGCACCGCACCATCAAACCCGAACTGCTGGAGCAGCCCAACGTGCTGCTCACCGCGGAGGCCGCCGACCTCGGATCCGCCGACACCACTCCGGACAACCTGTACATGATCGGCACGTTCGGGCTGTCCGACGACGAGACCCTCCTTCTCGAGATCACCCCGCCCGACACCCGGTACTGGAACGTCACGCTGGAGAACATCTGGCACGAGTGCATCGAGCCGCGCCGACGGCACAGCTCGGTGACGAATAAGGGGGTCGCTCCGGACGACGACGGCATCGTCCGAATCGGCATCGGGGCCGAGGACTTCGGCCACGGCCACTGGCTGGACACGGGTGGCCGGCGCCGAGGCTTCGTGGTGCTGCGCTGGCTCGACAATCCAGCGGCACCCCACGTCGTCACATCCGTACGGAAGGGATCGGCACGGTGAAGGAGCGCTTCGACGTCGACACGCTCGTCGGGCGGGCTTGCGAACTCGCGGGCAGTGACGACTTCGGCGCACCCGACGGTTGGCGCGACGGCCTGGAGGTGCTGACCGACGGTCTGGTCAACGAGGCGCACCTGTCGGACCTCGGTGTGGAGATCGCGGTCATGGACATCGTCAACCCGCTGGTCAATCGGTTGCGGATCACGCAGTGGCGCAAGGAGAATCCCGCCATCGCGGCCGCCCCCATCGAGCGCCCGATCTTCATCGTCGGGCAGCCCAGAACGGGTACGACGATCCTGTTCGACCTGCTGGCGCAGGATCCCGACCTGCGGCCTCCTCTGACGTGGGAGGTCGACGCGCCGTGGCCGGTGCCGCAGCCCGAGACGTACGCCACCGATCCCCGCATCGCCGAGATCCAGGCTCAACTCGAGATGTCGGAACTGATCGTGCCGGGAATCATGGCGCATCACCCGATGGGCGCGCTGCTCCCGCAGGAGTGCGTACGCATCTGGGCCGCGCAGTTCTGCAGCATGATCTTCCCGGTGCAGTACCGGCTGCCGTCGTACTCGCGATGGATGCTGTACGACGCCGATCACCGCCCCAACTATCGCTATCATCGAATCTTCCTGCAGCACCTGCAATCCGGGGTCTCGGGGCAGTGGTTGCTGAAGTCACCCGCACACCTCTGGCAGCTCGACACCCTGGTCGCCGAATATCCCGACGCGGTCATCGTGCAGACCCACCGGGACCCGTTGAACGTCATCTCGTCGATCGCGTCGCTCACCCACCACGTGCGCAGGATGGCGTCGGAGCACGGCGACGTCGCCGAATGCGCGGAGGGCTGCCGCGAGGAGAACGTCGTCGGACTCGAGCGGTCGATGAGGGTTCGCGACTCCGGGGTGCTGAAACCGGGTCAGCTCATCGACGTCCTGTTCGCCGACTTCATCAGGGATCCCTTCGCGACCATCCGACGGCTCTACGACGCCCTCGGCCGCGAGCTCACCCCCGTGGCCGAGCAGCGGATGCGCGACTTCCTCGCCGCCCACCCCGGCGACGGCGGCGGCGCCCGGTACACGTGGGCCGACACCGGTCTCGACGCCGACGAGGTACGCGAGCAGGTGGCGGTCTACCAGGAGCGGTTCGGCGTGCCGACGGAGACGCTGAAGTAGTCGGGAGCACTCAACCAGCGGTAATGGTGTTACCGTCAGCCGGTGAGCGAAGAGGAACACCTGCTGCACCGGTTGGGGATGCGCGACGTCGAGGACACCCCGGAGCGCCTGGTGATCGAGATGGCCAACCGGCCGGACCTGGTCAACATCCGCGGCGCGATCCAGGGCGGCCTGGTCGCCACCCTCATCGACATCGCGGCGGGCAGGCTCGCCGGCACCGCCGCGGGCGTCGGTCACAACGTGACGACGGCCGACATGAACGTGCACTTCCTCGCGCCGATCATCGAGGGCCCAGCACGCGCGGAGGCGACGATCGTGCGGGCGGGCCGGCGCCTGATCGTCACGGAGGTCGACGTGTTCGACCGGGGCCGGGATCGTTTGGCCGCCAAGGCAACCCTGACGTTCGCCGTCCTGGAACCGCGGTGAGGAGCTAGCTGCGGTCGCGGCGCAGCAGGCCACGCCGCGGGCCGCGGATGTCGATCGAGCCGCACACGCTGCGCCCGGTGAGCACCACGTGCGGCGTGCCCTCGGCGGGCGCGTCCTTGCGGTGATCGCGCGCACTGCCGACGATGACCTCGACGTCGTCGATCGAGGCGCTCGCCCCGTCGGGCAACCGGATCTCCACCGAACCGAACTTCACGTCGAGTTCGATGACCACGATGGGGCCGGCGAAGCGCGCCTTCGTCAGGTCGAGGTCGATCGAGCCCATCCGCCGGTGCAGGGCCAGCCGGGTCGGGACGGTCCACTCCCCCTGCCGCTTCAGCGAGCCCATGACCCCGCGGAGTTCGACGCGATCGGTCGCGGTGGTCACGATGGCGCCGGGGCCCGGCAGGTCACCGACGAGGGCGTCCAGGTCGGAGTGCAGCCGTGCCGTCGCCACCAGCGTCGAGCGCTCCTCGAACTCGTCGATGTCGATGAGGCCGAGCGCGACCGCGTTGTGCAGCCGGCGCAGCGTGCCGTTGCGGTCGGCGTCGGAGATGCGCAGGATGGCCGCCACGTCGGTGACGCCGTCGCGGGGACCGTCGTTGATGCTCGTCATAGCTGCTCCTTCACGGAACAGGCTACTCACGCGAGGTAGTCGGGGGGCAGGCCGTTCAGCATGTCCTTGCACATCCGCACGGCGTACTCGGAACTGCCGCCGCCGACGATCAGCGCGGCGAAGGCCAGGTCACCGCGGTAGCCGGCGAACCAGGCGTGCGATCCGCCGTTGTATTCGGCCTCGCCCGTCTTGCCGCGGACGTCGCCGCTGCCGTTGAGTTCCTTCGCTGTGCCGTTGGTCACGACCAGCTGCATCATGGGGCGCAGCGCGTCGACCATCTTCGGCGAGATCGGCAGCGCGTCGCCGTTCAGCTTCGTGGGCTTGCCCTCGATCAACTGCGGCACCGGGGTCCTGCCTGCGGCCACCGTCGCCGCGACCATGGCCATGCCGAACGGACTCGCCAGCACCTTGCCCTGGCCGAATCCGTCCTCCGTGCGCTCGGCGAGGTCGACGGTGGGGGGCACCGAACCCGTCAGCGTGGTGATGCCGTCGACCTCGTAGTCGACCCCGAGTCCGTACTGCGCTGCGGCCGTGGTCAGTCCGCGCGGCGGCATCTTGCTGGCGAGTTCGGCGAACGTGGTGTTGCACGAACTCGCGAACGCCCGCGACATCGGCACGGTGCCGAGGTCGAAGCCGCCGTAGTTGGGCACCGTGCGGTGGCCGATGTCGGCGGTGCCGGGGCAGCCGAGCAGCGTGTTGGGTGTGGCCATGTCGCGGTCGACCGCGGCACCGGCGGTGACGATCTTGAACGTCGAGCCGGGTGGGTACAGGCCCGTCGTGGCGACGGGGCCGTCGGCGTCGGCGGCCGGATTCTGTGCGACGGCGAGGATCTCACCGGTGGACGGCTTGATCGCCACGATCATCGCCTTCTTGCCGACCATGTTCACCGCGTCCTGCGCGGCGTTCTGGACCGCCCTGTCGAGGCTGATCGTGATCGACGGGGCGGGCGCGCCGGGCACCTCGTTGAGGACGTCGACGTCGCCGCCGTTCTGATTGACGGTGACCACCCGCCAGCCGGCTTGACCGTCGAGTTCGTCCGCCACGGACTTCTTGACCTCGTTGACGATCGCGGGTGCGAACCGGTCGTCGGTGGCGAGCATGTCCTCCTGCGGCGTGATCACGACCCCCGGTCGTTGCGCCAGTGCGGCTTTCACCGTGTCGTGGTCGGCCTGGCGCAGCGTGATGAGGGTCAAGGGGGTGGCCGAGGAGCTGGCCTGTTCGGCGAGTCGCTGCGCGTCGAGCGTGTTGTCGAACGGCCGCAGCGCGTCGACGATCGCCTGCGCCGTCGGCATCAACTCACCCGCGGCCGCCTTGGCGTCCAGCGCGTAGCCGTAGCGGTAGCCCGGCACCAGCACGTCCGTGCCGCCGCGCTCGTTGACCGACGCGCGTCGCGGCGGATCGGCGCGTAACGCGAACGTCTGGTTCTCCCCCAGGTTGGGATGCAGATCCGTTGTGCTCCAACGGACTTCCCAGCTGCCCTCCTCGCGCAGCATGTTCAGCTGCCCGTCGTAGGTCCAGATGCGGTTCTTAGGCAGGTGCCACGTGTAGCGGTAGGTGACCGTCCCGGTGTCCTCGGCGTACTTGGAACTCAGGACCTGCGCGTCGAGGGATTCCGCCTGCAGGCCGGCCCACGCCTCGTTGAGCGCCGCCCGTGCATCGGCGGGCTTGTCGCTGAGTTCGGCGGCCGCTGCCGTGTCGCCCTTCGCGAGCGCGGCGAAGAACTGCTCGGCGGTGGGCTCCGGGCCGAGCGGCTTCGGAGTGCAGGCGCTCAGGAGTCCGGCCGACCCGATGACCGTGGCGATGGTCAGCATGCCTGTGACGCGTGTGACGAATGGTGCGTTAGTTGCCATTGGGGCTGATGTTAAGAGTGCGAACGCCCAACGTCCCGTAGGCGCACCGACATCAGTTCGTGATCGAGCCGAAATTTCTCGTCAGTCGAGCAGGACCGTCGCGAAGGTGCCGACTTCTTCGAACCCGATCCGCGCGTAGGTGGCTCGGGCGACGGTGTTGTAGCTGTTGACGTACAGGCTCGCGGTGCGCCCGCCACGCACGATCGCCGCCGACAGCGTCGCCGTGCCCGCGGCCCCGAGACCGCGGCCGCGCCAGTCGGGATGGACCCACACGCCCTGGATCTGACCGACCGCGGGTGATTGCGAACCGACCTCGGCCTTGAACACCACCTGGCCGCGGTCGAAGCGCGCCCACGCGCGGCCGGCGGCGATCAGGCCGGCGACGCGCCTGCGGTAGCCGCGGCCACCGTCGCCCAGCCTCGGATCGATGCCGACCTCGCCGATGAACATGTCGATGGCGGCGACGAGGTACGCGTCGAGTTCCTCCATGCGCACCGGTCGCACCAGGGGGTCGCTCGCGCAGCGGGGCGCGGCGTTCAACGCCATCAGCGGCTGCACCTCGCGCACGTCGCGAGCGGGACCCCACGCACCCTCCAGCCGCCGCCACATGGGCAGCACCAGCTCGGCCCGTCCGACGAGGGACGAGCACCGGCGTGCGCCGCTCATCGCCTTGTCCGCGAACGCGTTCAGGTCGTTGAGCTCACCGCGCAGTGGGATCAGATTGGCACCCGCGTAACACAGCGACCGGCTCGGGCGGGTGCGCGTCCAGAGTTCACCGCCGATCGCCGTGGGGTCGACACCGTGATCGGCCACCCGCGAGGCGACCATGCACGACCCGACGGGATCGTCGTCGAGCACGCGGCGCACCATGGCGGCGTCTCGCACCACGGTGACGCGTCGTTCATCCGCGAGACGAAACAACGGAGGAGCCGACATCCGGACCCCCCTCTCACAATCGGGTGCGCTAACGACCACAGGAGCGGTGACTCCGCTCACAGGATCACGATCAGCTTACGGTCACCACCGGCGAACCGCCCGCACTTCCCTCCGGGTTCATCTCCTCGGCGATTCGCAGCGCCTCCTCGATGAGGGTCTCGACGATCTGCTGCTCGGGAACGGTCTTGATAACCTCACCGCGAACGAAGATCTGCCCCTTGCCGTTTCCGGACGCGACACCGAGGTCGGCCTCACGCGCCTCGCCGGGACCGTTCACCACACAGCCCATGACCGCGACCCGCAGCGGCACGTTCATGCCCTCCAGCCCCGCCGTGACCTCGTTGGCCAGTTTGTAGACGTCGACCTGCGCGCGACCGCACGACGGGCAGGACACGATCTCCAGCCCGCGCGGCCGCAGGTTGAGCGACTCGAGAATCTGGTTGCCGACCTTGATCTCCTCGACCGGCGGCGCCGACAGCGACACCCGGATGGTGTCGCCGATCCCACGGGACAGCAGGGCGCCGAAGGCGACGGCTGACTTGATGGTGCCCTGGAAGGCGGGCCCGGCCTCGGTGACTCCGAGGTGCAGCGGGTAGTCGCATTGCGCGGCGAGCTGTTCGTAGGCCTCCACCATGATGACCGGGTCGTTGTGCTTGACGCTGATCTTGATGTCGCCGAAGCCGTGTTCCTCGAACAGCGACGCCTCCCACAACGCCGACTCGACGAGCGCCTCCGGGGTGGCCTTGCCGTACTTCTCCATCATCCGCTTGTCGAGCGAGCCGGCGTTGACGCCGATGCGGATCGGAATGCCCGCGGCGGCAGCGGCTTTCGCGACCTCTCCGACCCGGCCGTCGAACTCCTTGATGTTGCCGGGGTTCACCCGCACCGCCGCACAGCCGGCGTCGATCGCCGCGAAGATGTACTTCGGCTGGAAGTGGATGTCGGCGATCACCGGAATGTTCGCCTTCGCCGCGATGGCGGGCAGCGCGTCGGCGTCCTCCTGCCGAGGACACGCGACGCGGACGATGTCGCAGCCCGACGCGGTCAGTTCCGCGATCTGCTGCAGCGTCGCGTTGATGTCGTGTGTCTTCGTGGTGCACATCGACTGGACCGCGATCGGATGGTCGCTGCCGACGCCTACGGTGCCGACCATGAGCTGCCTGGTCTTGCGGCGGGGCGCGAGGACGGGCGGCGGTGGGGCCGGGATGCCCAACCCGATGGTGGTCATGCGCGATCTCCTTAAGAAGGCCGACTACTGGAACAGGCTGATGGGGTTGACCAGGTCCGCGGTGACGGTCAACAGCATGTAGGCGCCCACCACCGCGAGCACGACGTAGGTGGCGGGCATCAACTTCAGATAGTCCACCGGACCCGCGGGCAGCAGCCCGCGCGCCTTGCGGAGCATGTTGCGGAGTTTCTCGTAGGTCGCCACCGCGATGTGGCCGCCGTCGAACGGCAGCAGCGGCACGAGGTTGATCGCACCGAGAACGAAGTTCAACTGCGCGAGAAGGAACCAGAAGATGACCCACAGATCGTTCTCGACCGCTTCACCGCCGAGTCGGCTGGCGCCCACGACGCTGATGGGCGTCTCCGGGTCGCGCTCGCCGCCGGTGATCGACGAGGCGAGCGCGCCGATCTTGGTCGGAATCTTGACCAGCGCCTTGCCCAGTTCCACGGCGAGGTCGCCGGTGAACGCGAACGTGGCGGGCACCGCGGACAGCGGGTTGTACTGCGCGGGTGGCGTCGGATCGGTGCCCGCGCTGATACCCATGGCGCCGACCGAGGTGGGCTCGGCCGCGTCCTTCGAGGTGTAACGCTGCGTCTGCTGGACGTTGACGTCGAGTGTCAGGCGCTGTCCGTCCCGCTCCACCACCACGGGCACCAGGCCGCTCGACGCGCGCGTCGCGGCCACCACGTCGTCGGGGCTGTTCACGTCGCGATCACCGATCTTGACGATGACGTCGCCCGGCTTCATCCCGGCCACCGCAGCCGGCCCAGGATCAGTGCAGTCCGCGTACGTGCCGGGCGCGGTCTCGGGGGCCACACAGCTGGTCTTGCTGACCACCGGCGTCGTGGACGGGTGCAGGTTCGGCAGGCCCCACACGTTGGCGATCCCGTAGATGATCACCAGGCCGAGAACGAAGTTCATCGCAGGCCCGGCGAACAGCACGGCGATGCGCTTCCACGGCTTCTGCCGGTACATCGCGTACTTCTCGTCCTCGGGCGCGATCTCGTCGTGCGGCGTCATCCCGGCGATATCGCAGAAGCCACCGAGCGGGATGGCCTTCACGCCGTACTCGGTGTACCCGCGCTCGTTCGGCTTCTTCGTCGACCACAGCGTGGGCCCGAAGCCCACGAAGTAGCGCCGCACCTTCATCCCGGTCGCCCGAGCCGCCCACATGTGGCCGCACTCGTGCCACGCCACCGACACCAGAATGGCGAGGGCCGTGACCACGATGCCCACTACGTACATCATCGGGTGCGAACAACCTCCTGTGCTGACGCCGCGGCGAGCAGCTCCTGTGCTCTCGCGCGGGCCCAGTCCTGCGCGTCGAGTACCTCGTCCACGGTAGCCGGTTCCGCGGACCACTGATCTGCGGCGTGCAGCACGTCGGCCACGGTGCGCACGATCGACGGGAACCGGATGCGACCGGCGAGGAAGGCCTCGGCGGCCTCCTCGTTCGCCGCGTTGTAGACGGCGGTCAGGCAACCGCCGCGGGTGCCCGCCTCGCGGGCGAGCGCGACGGCGGGGAAGACGTCGTCGTCGAGGGGTTCGAAATCCCAGGTGGACGCCGTGGTGAAGTCGCACGCCAGCGCGGCGGCGGGCACGCGGGCGGGCCACCCCAGCGCCAGCGCGATCGGCAGCTTCATGTCCGGGGGGCTGGCCTGCGCGATGGTCGACCCGTCGGTGAACGTCACCATCGAGTGCACGATCGACTGCGGGTGCACGACGACCTCGATGCGGTCGTAATCGACGCCGAACAGCAGGTGGGTTTCGATGAGCTCCAGACCCTTGTTCACCAGGGACGCCGAATTCAGCGTGTTCATCGGGCCCATGGACCAGGTGGGGTGCGCGCCGGCCTGCTCGGGGGTGACGTCCTCGAGCGCCTCGGCGGCCCAGCCGCGGAACGGGCCGCCCGACGCGGTCAGCACGATCTTGGCCACCTCGTCAGCCGTCCCGCTGCGCAGGCACTGCGCCATCGCTGAGTGCTCGGAGTCGACGGGCACGATCTGGCCCGGTGCGGCGGCCTTGAGCACCAGCGGGCCACCCGCGACGAGCGATTCCTTGTTGGCCAGCGCGAGCCGCGCGCCGGAGTCCAGTGCCGCCAGCGTCGGCCGCAGACCGAGGGCGCCGACCAGCGCGTTGAGCACGACGTCGGCCTCGGTCTCCTGGACCAGCGTCGTGACGGCGTCCGGGCCCGCGTACGGCACGTCGCCCAGCCGTGCGGCGGCGTCGGCGTCCGCCACCGCGACGTTCGCCACGCCCGTCTGCGCGCGCTGCCGGGCCAGCAGATCGGGGTTCCCACCGCCCGCGGCGAGCCCCACGACCTCGAAGCGGTCGGGGTTGGCCGCGATGACCTCGAGCGCCTGGGTACCGATCGACCCGGTGCTGCCCAGGATCAGAACCCGGAGACGGTTGTCGCTCACCGGCCCATTGTGCCGCGACCGCGGTCCCGAAACGAAAATGTGACACGAATCTGACGGAAGGCTGTGAGTGCCATCCGTCATGGGTACTAGCTCGAATGCAGATCGAGGACGGCGGCCGGTGTCGTCCCGCAACACATTGGAGTGAGACAACATGAACGCAGCGCACCGTAAGAGCTTCGCGGCAGTGGGTTTGACCGCCGTCGCCATTCTCGGCGTATCCGCGTGTTCGAGCGATACCGCCAGCGACACCGCGAGCAGCGTCTCCAGCAGTGCCAGCAGCATCTCGTCGAGCGTTGCGAGCAGCACCACCTCGGCCCCCGCGATGACGGGCGCCGCCGACCCCGCCGCCGACCTGGTGGGCACCGGGTGCGCGGCCTACGGCGAGGCGAACCCCTCCGGACCCGGTTCCATCGTCGGCATGTCCACCGAGCCGGTGGCCACCGCCGCCTCGGGCAACCCGGAGCTGTCGACGCTGGTGTCGGCGCTGTCGGGCAAGCTGAACCCGAACGTCAACCTGGTCGAGACCCTGAACTCGAACCCGGCCCTCACGGTGTTCGCTCCGACCAATGACGCGTTCGCCAAGCTCCCCCCGGAGACCCTCGAGACGCTCAAGACCGACTCGGACCTGCTGAGCAGCATCCTCACCTACCACGTCGTCGAGGGCCAGGCGAGCCCCGCGCAGGTCGTGGGCGACCACAAGACCCTGCAGGGCGGCAACGTCACGGTGACCGGTGAAGGCGAGGGCATCAAGGTCAACGACGCCGGCCTGGTGTGCGGCGGCGTGAAGACCGCGAACGCGACCGTCTACATGATCGACACCGTGCTGATGCCGCCCGCCGCGGGCTGATCTGCGCGACACCGGAACCCACGGTCGGCGCCTCGCCGCGAACTCCCCGTGCCCGCGGCGGGGCGCCGTCCGTGTCTCTTGAAACCGAACACCTCACGAATAGGACTGAACGCATGAACATCTCGAAGACCACGAAGTGTCTGACCATCGCCGCCGCCACGTCGGGCTTGCTGTTGGCCTCGGCGGGTGTCGCGAACGCCGAACTCGTCGGCCCCGGTTGCGCCGCGTACGCAGCGCAGAACCCGGTCGGCCCCGGATCGGTGATGGGCATGGCTCAGGACCCGGTCGCCGTGGCGGCGTCCAACAACCCGATGCTCACCACGCTCACGTCGGCGCTGTCCGGCAAGCTGAATCCGAACGTGAACCTCGTCGACACGCTCAACAGCGCACCGGCTCTCACCGTGTTCGCACCGACCGATGAGGCCTTCGCGAAGATCGATCCGGCCACGATCGAGACGCTGAAGACCGACTCCGCTCTGCTGACCAAGATCCTCACCTACCACGTTGTCGAGGGTCAGGCCTCACCCGCGCAGGTCGTGGGCACCCACAAGACCATGGAGGGTGCCGACGTGACCGTCACCAACACCAGCATGGGCATGGGTCTGCCCGGCGATCTCAAGGTGAACGACGCGACCGTGGCTTGCGGTGGCGTGCAGACCGCCAACGCCACCGTCTACCTCATCGACACGGTGCTGATGCCCCCGATGTGATTCGACGCCAGTTCGAGTCAGCCCGGCCAACCGGCCGGGCTGACTTCGTTTTGGTCCACATCCAAAAGCGTTGCAGCTGCGAATAACTCATATGAACACACTGATCGCGATCGGCTTCATCGGAGGCCTGATCACCGGCATCTCGCCGTGCATCCTCCCGGTGCTGCCGGTGATCTTCTTCTCCGGTACGCAGGGCGCCGCTAGCGATTCGGGATCCGGTGCGGTGCTGACGCAGGCCCGCCCTAAGCGCGTACTATCCGAGACTCTGCGGCCGTACCTGGTGATCGCGGGACTGGTGACGAGCTTCAGCGTCGTCACGCTCGCGGGATCGGCGCTGCTGTCCCTGCTTCGCCTGCCTCAGGACACCATCCGCTGGGTGGCGCTGGTCGCGCTGGTGGCGATCGGGCTCGGATTGATCTTCCCGAAGTTCGAGGCTCTGCTCGAGAAGCCGTTCTCCCGGCTGCCGCAGAAGCAGTTCGGTTCCGGCCGAAACGGTTTCGGTCTCGGTTTGGCACTCGGTGTGCTGTACGTTCCGTGTGCCGGGCCGGTGCTCGCGGCGATCGTCGTCGCCGGGGCGACTGGCACGATCGGACCCGAGATCATCGCGCTGACGCTGTCGTTCGCGGTGGGAGCGGCACTCCCCCTGCTGATCTTCGCGCTGGCCGGCCAGCGGGTGGCCGAACGAGTCGCCGCGTTCCGGCGCAGGCAGCGCCAGATTCGCGTGGTCGCCGGTGTGGTCACGATCCTGCTGGCCGTCGCGCTGGTGTTCAACCTGCCCGCAGTCCTGCAACGCGCCATCCCGGATTACACGAGCGGCTTGCAGGAGAAGGTCGGCGGCGAGGAGCAACTCCGCGAGAAGCTCAACCTCGGCGGCCTGGTCAACGACCAGAACGCAGAGCTGTCGAATTGCACCAACGGGGCACCCGAGCTCGAGAGCTGCGGTGTCGCACCGGATATCAAGGGCATCACCAAGTGGCTCAACACTCCCGACGGTGCGCCGATCGATCTGAAGTCGTTGCGCGGCAAGGTCGTGCTCGTCGACTTCTGGGCGTACTCCTGCATCAACTGCCAGCGCGCGACACCCCACTTGAACGACTGGTACGAGGCTTATCGGGACAAGGGCTTCGAGATCATCGGCGTGCACACGCCGGAGTACGCCTTCGAGAAGGAGGAGGCCAACGTCGTCAGCGGCGCGAAGGACCTCGACATCACCTATCCGATCGCCATGGACAACGGCTTCTCGACGTGGACCAACTACCGCAACCGCTACTGGCCCGCCAAGTATCTGATCGACAAGCAGGGCGTCGTGCGGCACATCAAGTTCGGCGAGGGCGGCTACGCGGACACCGAAAACCTGATCCGGCAGTTGCTTTCGGACGGTGACGACGGCGATCTTCCTCCCGCGACCGAGCGCGGCGACACCACTCCCACCACGAAGACCACGCCGGAGACGTACTTCAGCGTCGGCAAGGAGGTCAACTACGGTGGCACGGGCGTCTACGACGAGGGCACCCGCGTTTACGACTTCCCGGCTCAACTGGCCGACGACACGTTCGCGCTGCGCGGGCCGTGGGCACTCGACTACCAGGGCATCACCGCGCAGGCCGACGGCGCCGCCGTCAAGCTGAACTACAACGCCCGCAACGTGTATCTCGTCGTCGGCGGCACCGGCACGGTGCGCGTCACCCGTGACGGCACCACCAGCGAAATCCCTGTCAGCGGCCCACCCAACATGCGTCAGATCGTCACCGACGATCAGGATGGCGCGGGCACCATCGAGGTGTCGTTGGACAAGGGCCTGCAGGCGTTCTCGTTCACCTACGGCTGAGCGGGGCAGGTGCCCCTCGGCAGAAGCGCTTCGTTCTGGGTGAGCCACTGTGCGATCGTGGTCAACTCCGCCGTGCCCTCATCGAACGAACCCGGTTCGACGATGAGGGCGACAACGGTCGTCGGCGCATCCGCATCGTCGGTCAGAACGCCGAACTGCCGGACCAGATAGTCACTCTGCTCGCCGGGTCCCCAGCCGCCCTTGAACTTCGTGCCGCGGATCCCACCGAGGCCCCAAGTGTCCGCCGCCACCTCACCCATGAGGGTCAGCACCCGGGTCGCGGCCTCATCGGTGGCGCAGGCGATAGTGGACAGGAAGCGCACCTGATTCTCGAGTTGCCACTTCGTCTGCCCGAACGGAGTGTACGGCGGCCTGATCCGAGCCGCCTGCACCGTGGTCGCTGGGTCGTCGAGCACCGCCTGCACCTTGCCCGCAGCCGTCTCCCCATCACCGAGAGCGGCCCAGATCCGTTCTGCCGCAGCATTATCCGAGACCGTGAGGGCGGCCCTGACGTCGTCATCGACTTGAAGGCCCTCGCGAAGCGCGGCGATCGACAGCGGCACCTTGATCGTCGACCAGGCCGTCGTTTCGCCGGTCCACGGCGCGACCGTGACGGGCTGCTGTCCGATCCCCATCACGACGAGCCCGGCGATCTCACCACCGAACTCATCCCGCTGGAACCGGGCGAAGGACTCCTGCAGCCCGTTCGACGGTGCGGGTGGCGGCGGCTCAGTCGAGGCGGGTAGAGGCGGCGCCTGAGTCGTCGACGGAGGATTGGCGGCGGGAGGCTCCGACGATTCCCCGAGATGCACGCCCGCCAGTACGCCGACCGCGACGACGGCTAGCGCGACGCATGCGCCGGCGATCCCCCACCGCACCCACGGTGAGGGCTGCCGGTTGGGGTGCCGGTTCATCGGGGTCAGCCGCCCAGATAGGCGGCGATGCCGTTCACGACCGCGGCCGCGTAGGCGGCCTGACCCTGGTCGCTGCTCATCGCGGCGGCGTCGTCGGCATTGCGCATGTTGCCCAATTCGACCAGCACGGCCGGGTATTCGGCGAGGTTGAGGCCCGCGAGGTCGCTGCGCCCGTACAAGCCGGCTGACCCGATGTAGGTGGACTCGACCAGACCGGCACCCGCCAGGGCGTCGCGCATCGTCGTCGCCAGCCGCATCGACGGGTCACCCTGCGAGGGGAACACCGGCGGCGCCGAGTAGTTCACGTGGAAGCCGCGGCCGGACGGCGGGCCGCCGTCGCCGTGGATGCTGACGATGGCCGCGGGCTGTGCGGCGTTGGCCAGCGCGGCTCGCGTGTCCACGCACGGCGCGGGACCCGAGTCGTCGCCTCGGGTCAGCACGACGTCGGCTCCGCGGGCCGTCAGCCCGTCGCGGATCTTCTCCACCACGTCCCAGTTGAAGGTGTGCTCGGGGAACCCGGCGTTCGTCGACGTCCCCGTGGTCTGGCAGTCCTTGGTCCCACCCCGACCGTTGGGCACCTGCGTCGTCAGCGGCGACTCCGAGGACGCACCGTGCCCGGCGTCCAGCACCACGGTCTGACCCGTGATGTCGGCGTCGGCGTGCGGCGCGGGACCGGCTACCAGCCCGGCTGACATCACCAGCGCAGCGGTCGCGGCCTGCAGTAGTCGCATCGCGAAAGGCTAACAAAGCAGCGGGTGCGCGCCGTGCATCTCATGGCGGGGGGAAGTGCTCCACCCAGTGCCTGGCGATGTCCACCCGACGGGCGACCCATACCCGGTCGTGCTGCGCCACGTGGTCGAGGAAGCGCTCGAGCGCCGCGATCCGCGCGGGGCGGCCGACCAGCCTGCAGTGCAGGCCGATCGACAGCATCTTGGGAGTTCCAGCCGCGCCTTCCGAATACAGCACGTCGAACGCGTCGCGAAGGTAGGCGAAGAACTCGTCGCCGCTGGGGAATCCGCTCGCGGACACGTACTTCATGTCATTGGTGTCCAGCGTGTAGGGCACCACCAGGTGGTCCACCCCGTCGACCCTCGTCCAGTACGGCAGATCGTCGGCGTAGGAGTCGGAGTCGTAGAGGAACCCGCCGTGCTCGACGAGCAGTCCCCTGGTCTGCGGCGAGTCCCTGCCGGTGTACCAGCCGAGCGGCGCTTCGCCGGTCAGCTCGGTCAGGAGGAGGACCGCGCGGGCCATGTGCTCGCGTTCGATATCCGGGTCGACCAGCTGATAGCTGAGCCAGCGCAACCCGTGACAGGCGATCTCGTCGCCGCGGGCCAGGAAGGCCGTCACCGCTTCGGGGTTGCGTGCGAGCGCCTCGGCGACACCGAACACCGTCAGCGGCAGCTGATGGCGGTCGAACAGCCGCAGCACCCGCCAGAGTCCGGCACGCGAGCCGTACTCGTACAGCGACTCGACGCTGAGGTGCCGGTTCGGAAACGCCTGTGCGCCCACGACATCGGACAGGAACGTCTCCGACTCGGCATCACCGTGCAGGACGCTGCGCTCGCCACCCTCCTCGTAGTTGAGCACGAACTGCAGCGCGATGTTCGCCTCGTCCGGCCAGTGCGGGTGTGGCGGATCGGGGCCGTAGCCGATCAGGTCGCGCGGGTACTCCACGCGTTGGATTGTGACAGCTGACGGGCGGGCGCGCCGGTCAGCGGCATTTCGCGATGATGTCGTCGGCGAAGCGCTCGACGGGCCCGCGGAAGGTCCGTACGTCGTTCGGATCGACCCCGTCCGCACCCATCCAGGGTGCGCACATCACGGCGGTGATGCCGACGTCCTCGGCGCGCCTGAACAGGTCGACGGTGGGCACCTCGAGCAGCGCCAGCAGGATCTCGAACGGCTCGTCGGCGCGGCCGTACTCCCGACGCAGTGCCGTCAGCCTCTCGACGTACGACACCGCCACGTCCCAGCTGTAGGCCGCGCCGACCCAGCCGTCGCACAGCCTCGCCGCGCGCCGCAGGGCGGCATCGGACTCGCCGCCGCACATGATCGGAACCGGGCTGGGCGGGTGCGGTTCGATCATCACCTCGGGAACCCGGTAGTGCTCGCCCTCCCATGACACCCACCCGCCCCGCCACAGGGCGCGCAGTGCCGGGATCATCTCGTTGAGCCGCTTGCCGCGGGTGGCGAACGACTGCCCCAGCAGGTCGAACTCCTCGCGCATCCAGCCCGCGCCGACCGTCAGGGACACCCGCCCCCGCGACACCACCGCGGCCGTGGCCACCTGCTTGGCCACCTCAAGCAGCGGCCGCGACGGCGCGACGTACACCGCGTTGGTGAAGCGCACCCGCGTGGTGACGGCGGCCATCGCACCGATCATCACCCAGGAGTCGGGCCACTCGGTCTCGGGCGGCCACGGCGGTGTCACCGACCCGTCGGGGTACGGCGAGTTCAGCACCTTCGGGTAGATGAGGTGGTCGGCGGTGATCACCCCGTCGTAACCGGCGTCGTCGAGCATCGGCACCAACTCGAGGCCCGCGGTGGTGTTGAGGAACGGCGTTCCCGACCAGAACTGCATCGCCCCACCCTGCTACACCCGAGCGTTTCCCCATCGGCGTTTGCGGGCAAGATCATCAGATGCCCACGCTGTTGTGGTTCCGCCGCGACCTCCGCCTGCACGACCTGCCCGCCGCCCTCGACGCCGCGGCGGCCGATGGTGACGTGCTGGCCTGCTACGTGCTCGACCCGCGGTTGAAGGCGTCGGCGGGAGCCCGCCGACTGCAGTACCTGTACGACGCGCTGCGTGAGTTGCGCGATGGACTCGACGGCAGGCTGCTGGTCACCCGCGGCAAGCCGGAGACCCGAATCCCCGCTCTCGCCAACAAGATCGGGGCGACCGCCGTGCACGTGTCCGCCGACTTCTCGCCGTTCGGCGTGCGCCGTGACGACGCGGTGCGGGAAGCGCTCGGCGACGTTGCGCTGGAGGCGACGGGTTCGCCGTACCTGGTCTCCCCCGGCCGCGTGACGAAGAACGACGGCACTCCCTACAAGGTGTTCACGCCGTACTACTCGGCCTGGCGGGAGCACGGCTGGCGGGGGCCTGCGAAGTCGGGGCCCAAGACCGCGACCTGGTTAGACCCCGCCGACGTCGGTGGCGGGGTCGACATCCCGGACGGCACTACCGAGCTCGAGCTGCCCGCCGGCGAGGCTGCGGCCCGAAAGGCCTGGAAGTCGTTCGTCGACAAGAAGATCGAGGACTACGCCGATGCCCGCAATCGGCCGGACGTCGACGGCGTCAGCCGCATGTCGGCGCACCTCAAGTTCGGCACCATCCATCCGCGCACCATGGCCGCCGACCTCGGCGCGGGCAAGGGCGCCCAGGCGTACCTGCGCGAGCTCGCGTTCCGCGACTTCTACGCCGACGTGCTCTACCAGTGGCCGCGCAGCGCGTGGTGGAACTGGAACGAGTCGTTCGACAGGATCGAGGTCGACGAGGACGACGACGCGAAGAAGCGCTTCGAGACGTGGAAGGCGGGTCGCACCGGGTTCCCGATCGTCGATGCGGGGATGCGGCAGCTGTCGGAGACCGGGTTCATGCACAACCGGGTCCGGATGATCGTCGCGTCGTTTCTCGTCAAGGACCTGCACCTGCCGTGGCAGTGGGGGGCGCGCTGGTTTCTGGATCAGCTCGTCGACGGCGACATGGCGAGTAATCAGCACGGCTGGCAGTGGGCGGCGGGCTGCGGCACCGACGCCGCTCCGTACTTCCGGGTGTTCAACCCGACCACGCAGGGCGCGAAGTTCGATCCCGACGAGGTCTACATCCGGCGCTGGGTGCCCGAGTTCGCCACCGACGACTATCCGGAGCCGATGGTCGATCACAGCGCGGAACGCAACGAGGCGTTGAGCCGCTACAACGCCATTCGCTAGGCCGGCCGCCGGCCCAGGCTAATCTCCCCGAGTGAACGGTTCGGCCGGCGTGCTCGCCGCACTGCTGGCGCCCGCCGTCGTCGTCGCCGTCTCACCGTTCTCGATCATCGTCGCGGCCCTCGTCCTGCTGCACACCGACCGGCCGCGGACGAACGGCGTCGCGTTTCTGGTGGGCCGGCTACTGGCTCTCGCGATCGTCACGACCGTCTTCGACCAGGCTCCTCGGATGCTGGGCGGCCTCGGTCGCCCGATGCCGCCGTGGCTGCTCGCGGTCGTCGGCGCGGTGCTGTTGGCGGCGGGCGGCTGGCTGTGGATCAGGCGCGACCGGTTCCCCACCGACCCGCGGTGGCTCGCCCGGCTCAGCGCGCTGTCCCCGGTCGGCTCGGGGGTGATCGGCGCGTTCCTGGTGCTGAGCAATCCGAAGATGCTCGCGGCCAGCGCGGCCGCGGGCCTCGTCGTCGGCACCTCGGATCTCGCGCCCGTCGGCGCCGGGCTGGCCGTTGCCTACTACTGCGTCGTCGCCAGTTCGACGGTGGCCGCGCCGGTGCTCGCCTACCTCGTGGTGGGCGCGCGCTACGACGCGCAGCTCACGCGTCTCAAGGACTGGATCGACCGGCACAACGCGGCCATCGGCGCCGTCGTGATGATCGTGATCGGTGCGGTCCTGCTGGGCTTCGCGCTGCGCGGCCTCTGACGTACGACGCACCGTCGTATGCCAGAATGGCAAGCAGCTGACACCCACCCTGAGGAGTAGCCGTGGCCAACACCGAGGTCGAGCGACACACCGGCGTCGATGTCGAGGACGTGCCCTCAGCCGAGTGGGGCTGGTCGAAGGAGAACCACAAGCTGATTCACCTCGGCGGCATCCTCTCGGCGCTCTTCCTGCTGGCGATGGTCCACTGGGGCCCTGGCTGGGGTAACCACGTCGGCAGGGTCGAGGACATCTTCCTGTTCTTCTTCGCCTTCACGATTCTCGGCTTCGTCGCCCGCGACTGGTGGCTGCGTAAGCGCGGCTGGCACCGCTAGCGCGACGCCGCGGCGAGCGGCAACAGCGCTTCGATCGTTCTCGGCGGACCGTCGAACCCGGCCGCACTCCGGATCTCGGCGAACGCCCGCAGCATCGCATCCGTCACCTCGTGCGGATCCTCGGTCGTCAGGTCGTCCGTGAGCACCGACACGTTCAACTGGTCGACGTAGCTCCACACCGTGACGTTCATGCCGCTGCCGATCACCAGCGGACCCACCGAGTAGATCTCGCTGATGGTCGCGCCCTCGATCGAGCCGCGCTCGCGCGGTCCCGGCACGTTCGACACCGTGAGGTTCATGACCGCGCTGGACCTCATCCGCCGGGCCTGCCAGCGGAACGCCTGCGGTGCGAGCGAGGGCGGCAGGTAGTTCATCCACGACGGCAGCAGATCGGGTCCGAGCAGCTGGTGATTCTCTTTGGCGATGCGGGTCGCGGTCGCCGTCAGCCGGACCCGCTCCAGGGCGTCGTCGACGTGAACGGCCAAAGACGGTGTCATGTAGGTGAATTCGTTGCCCACCAAGCGGTCCGGGTTGCCGTAGCTGACGGGGACCCCGGCGATCAGCGGCTCGTCGGCGGTCCCGTCGTAGTGCAGCAGCAGCTCGCGCAACGCACCGGCCACCATGGCGAGCACGATGTCGTTGAGCGTGACGCCGAGCGCCTTGGCGACCTCCTTGACGTCGGCCAGCGCCATGGGTGCGGTCGCGAACCTGCGCACCGGTGAGACGACGTGGTTGAGAAAGGTCGAGGGCGGCGCGAAGTTGGCGGCGAGCTCCGGGTGGCTCCCGCGCTCCTTCGCGCGCCTGCGCACCCGCGCGACGCCGTGGCCCGTGTCGGCGACCAGACCCGGCAGCCTGCGGATCTGCCGCGCGTGGTCGCGGCCGGCCGCACGCATCAATCCGGTGGTGGTGCACTCGGCGTCGGTGGTCCGAATCGCCGTGCCGGGCAGGTCGGGCGGGTCGGGTTGAATCGCCCACGCCATCTGATTGGCCGACGCGACGCCGTCGGCGAGCACGTGGTGCACCTTGTGGATGATCGCGACCCGATCCCCGACCAGCCCGGTGGCGATGTACATCTCCCACAGCGGTCGGTCGCGAGCCAGCGGGGTGCTCGCGATCTCGCCGATCACGCGGTCCAACTCGCGCCGCCCGCCCGGTGCGGGCACCTCGACGGAGCGCAGGTGGTAGTCGTAGTCGATCTCCGGGTTCTCGCGCCACATCGGGTGGTGCAGCTTGAGCGGAATGTCGACGAGTTGGTAGCGCAGCGGTGCGAGCGCGTGCAGCCGCCGCTGTGCGACCTGCCGGAACAGCTCGAAGGAGAAACCCTCGGCGAGACCGGAGGTGTCGACGATCCCGACCTTGAGGGTGTGCATGTGAATCTCGGGCGCCTCGGTGTACAGCAGCAGAGCATCAACGCCGTTGAGTCGCCTCACGCGACCAGTGTCCCCGCCGGGAGTGCCCGCCACACCTGTTCTCGTACGATCCGAGGATGAGTCTCGTCGCGGGCCGGGGGCCGTTCGGACAGGACCCCTCGGGTTGGTTCGCGCCACCGGTGCCCAATCCGGTGGTGTTCGTCGAGCCGCACCCTCGTCGCGTCGTCGCGGTCGTCGGCGGAACTCCGGTGATCGACACCGAGCGGGCGCTGCTGGTGCACCGACTCGGCCAACCGCTGGGCTACGCGTTCCCCGCCGACGAGGTCTCCGGTGTGCCCTACGCCGCCGAACCCGAGGCGCCGGGCTACGTCCGGGTGCCGTGGGACGCGGTGGACGAGTGGTACGAGGAGGGCAGGCGGCTGGTGCACTACCCGCCGAACCCGTATCACCGGGTCGACTGCAGGCCCACCGGACGACGCCTGCGCGCCACGGTGGCCGGGGCCGTGCTCGTCGACACCACCGACACCGTGATCGTCTTCGAAACCTCGCTGGAGCCAAGGCTTTACGTGTCATCCGAGCACGTCGAGACCGATCTGCTGCGCCGTTCTACGACGTCGAGCTACTGCAACTACAAGGGGTACGCGACGTACTGGACGGCGGTCGTCGACGGTATCGAGGTGCAGGACGTGGCGTGGAGCTACGACGATCCCATGCCGGAGACGACGCCGATCGCGGGCCACTTCAGCTTCGACGCCGCGCGGTGCGACCTGCTCGCCGAGCTACCGCGGGCCGAGGTGACTCAGCGCCCCGCCGGCGCGGAGTAAGTCGGCTTGCCCAGCCCGAGTTCGTGCTGGGCGATCATGTTGCGGAACACCTCGAGCGTGCCGCCGTAGACGCCGGTCGGACCGGCCAGCCGGTACACGTACTCCATCCCGCCGTCGTCGGCCGCGCCCTCACTGCCGACGGGCAGACTGGCCGCGGTACCCAGGATGTCCATCATGTCGGGGGACACGTCGCGCATGGTCTGGGCGATCGCGACCCGGCCGAACGCCTCCGGGGTGCTCATCGCGGCTTCCATGCGCGCGAAGCCGAGCCCGAAACGCTGCTTGACCGAATCGTCGTCCAGCAGGCGGTGTCCGGTCTCGCCCTCGGCGCCGATGACGGCGGCGATGTGGTCGGCGGCCTCGGCCATCACGTTGATGTGCTCGGTCATGACGGCGATCTTCTGCAGGCCGCTGCCGTCGCGTTCGAAGGTGCCGTGCTCCTGGTCGAGCGCTCCCCGCAGCACCGACCAGCCTCCGTTGACGTCGCCGATACGATAGCGATCCGGGATCCGCACGTCGCTGTAGTAGGTGATGTTGGTGCGATCCCCGTCGATGGTGCGGATGCCCTGCACCTCCACACCCGGCGCGTCCATCGGCACCAGGAACATCGTGAGGTTGCGGTGCTTGCGGCCGTCCGGGTCGGTGTTGGTGATGAGGAAGACGTACTGGGCGTTGTGCGCGTTGGAGGTGAACATCTTGGAGCCGTTGATGATCCAGTGGTCGCCGTCGCGCACGGCCCGCGTCTTGCACGTCGCGATGTCCGAGCCGCCCTCCGGCTCGGTGTAGCCGAGGCAGAGCCGCAGCCGGCCGGCGAGGGTGCCGGGCAGCACCTCGTCGGCGAGCTCGGGTGAGGCGAACTGCGCAACCGTCTTCGCCACCATGCTCGTCGTCCCCCAGTGGAACCACGGCGTGTGGGCGCGGCTGATCTCGAGTTCCCAGATCCGCCGCCGGACGGCGCTGAAGCCGCCGTCCTCCTCGGTCCTCCAATCCGATTCGAGATACCCGGCCTCGCCGAGTGCCAGGTGCACGCCCTCGTCGAAGTTCTCGCCGGACTCCCTGTCGCGCCGGATCACGTCCTCGGTGACGAGGTCGGCGAGGAACGCGCGCAGCTCCAGTTGGAAGGTCCGGTCCTGGTCGGAGAGGGCCACTCGGGAGAAGTCCATGTCAGACACCCGCTTCCCGTGCGCTGACGAGGTCGGTGACGCGCTTGGCGCTGGCGGCGGGATCGCCACCGGCGAGCGCCCAGCCCCTGGCACGCAGCGCGTAGGCCGACGACGCCGCTTCCGCGGAGACGCCGAGACCGCCCTGCACGTGCATCGCGGCGGTCGCCGCGCGCGGCGCCTCGTACGCGGCGAAGGCGAAGGCGGCGTCGGCGAGCTCGGGCCGCTCGTCGGGTTCGTTGTCGAGGAACCACGCGGCGCGCCGCGCCAGGTTGCGCGCGCCCTGCACCGTGATCGCCACGTCCGCCAGAGCGTGCGAGATGCCCTGCAGCGTCGAGATCGGCACTCCGAGGGTGTAGCGGGTCTTCGCGAACTCGGCGGCCTGCGTCAGCGTCAACTCCAGCAGGCCGGCGAGTGCGGCGGCCATCATGACCCGCCATTCCTGAAGTGCCCTTTGGTAGCTCGCGATCGCGTCGGCTCCGCTGGCGAGTACGACACGATGGTCCGCGTCGCCGGGCCGTACCCAGGCCATCGGCAGCCGGCCGATGTTGTCGACCTTCGGCGGGTGGGTGTCGAAGGACAGTCGCACGACGTCGTCGCCGTCGCGGATCACGATGTCGTCGGCGATCGAGGCCGACGGGATGAGCCGTCGTTCACCGCGAACGCCGAAGCTCGGGTCGAGGCAGGCGACGCGCTCGCCGGGGACGGATGCCGACGCGTCGGCGCCGAGCCGCTCCATCAGCCGGATGGTGCACACGTGATCGATCCACGGGACAGGGGCGATGGCACGGCCCACCTCCTCGGCGACCAGGGTCAGGTCGACCAGGGTGGCCCCGTCACCGCCTGCCGACTCGGAGACGGCCATCGTCGTCGCACCCATTGCGCACAGTCGCTCCCAGAGGCTCTTGTCGTATCCGGAACCCTCAGCGGCCCATACGGTTTCGATGCCGCAGTAGGTCTTGAAGAACTGCCGGTACGCGGACTGCAGGTCGACGTGGTCCTCCGTCAAGCTGTAGTCCAGCCTGCGCAGCTCGAATCGGTCCATTCTGCGAGAGTGACATTAGCGTCTGAATTTGTAAAGTGGGCCGGACAGCCGCACCTCGCTAACCCGCCAACCGCCGTGCGAGCGCACCCGTCGTCCGCTTGATCCGGTCCGAGATGTAGACCGACACCAGTACGTTGAACACGTCCTCACGCAGACGAGTCAGCGTGGAACTCTGGAACTTCCACTCGCCGTCGAGCTTGACGTAGGTTTCGTGGTAGTGGCCGTAGCCGCGCAGGTTCACCCCCGGCAGTAGCCGCACCACGTCCTCCAGGGCCCAGATCCCGCGCGCGGTGGTATCCGACGTCACCTCGATCTCCGGGGCGTGTACCTGGTGGGCGGTCACCTGCGAGCGCTTCTCCAACGCCTTGCGGGTGAAGGCCACGAAGCCGTCCGCGCCCTCGATGACCTTGCCGCCCGCCGGGGAGGTGTCGCTGAGGAAGTCGTCGGCGAAGAGTCCACGCCACGCCTCCCAGTCCTTCGTGTCGAGCAAGCGGCAGTACCTCGCCTTGAGTTGCTTGATGGCTTCGATCTCGACGAGGGCGGCGGCGTCCATCCACCGAGCGTGACACTATCGCGTTAATCTGTAAAGCTGTTCGCATGGGAGTAGTGACCACCAGTTCCGAGACCGCCTTCACCCAGTCCGCCGAGGAGGTCTACGACTTCGTCACCAACCCCGCCAACTGGGTCAAGACCTATCCCGGCAGTGCGCACATCGGCGGGCTGCCCGAGGACCTGCCCCTCAAGGTCGGCGACACCTGGACCGAGGCCGGCCCGGCGGGCGATCGCATCTTCACATGGCATCTGGCCATCGCCATGCGGCCCAGGATGTTCGTGTTCAACTCGGTGGGCAGGCTGGGTCACGACAGCGAGGGCAACGGCGGGATGGAGGGGCGAATGACCATCCAGTACCAGTTCACCCGGCCCGGCGCGGACGTCACGCTCTTCACTCGCACGATGACCATCGAGGCCTACAAGGGAACGCCCATGCCCGACAAGTTCTTTCAGATCGTCAACCCGGCGAACATCGACGCCTACCACGCCGCCGTGGCGCGCGAGCTGGCCGCGAGCTAGCCGCGCAGCGCCCGGCGCAACGCCTCCGCCTGCATTGCGAACACCCGCTGACTGACCTGCCAGTCGGGTAGTAGCGAATCGAAGCCGTGGCAGGTACCGGGCACCACGTAGAGCTCCGTTGCGACGCCGGCCCGCAGCAGACGTGCCGCGTACTCGATCGCCTCATCGCGCAGGGGATCCAACTCCGAGCACGTGATGAACGTCGCGGGCACGCCGCTCAACTCCTCGGTACGCGCCGGAACGGCTTCTGCGGGAACGGCCTCACCGGAGAGGTGCTTCCACATGAGGGTGCTCGCCTCACCGTCGAATCCCGGGGTGGTGAGGAACTCCCGCTTCGACGGCGTCGGCCGATCGTCCAGCACCGGTTGGTGCAGCAACTGGAACACCACGTCCTCGTGCCGCTGAGCCAGCAGCGCCGCCACGGCGCCTCCGGCACTGTTGCCCGCAAGGGCGATCCGCTCCGACCCGAACTCGGATGCGACCCAGCGCAGGGCCCGCTCGGCGTCGTGCAGGCCCGCCGGAAACGGGTGCTCGGGCGCCAATCGGTAATCGACCGACACCACGGTGCACTCCGCCCGTGTCGCGAACTCGACGCACTGGCGGTGATCGATGTCGAGATTGCCGAGGACGAACGCGCCCGCATGGCAGTAGAGGACGACCCCGACGGCGTCGGGCGCGCGGTAGACGCGGACGGGAACGGCGTCGTCGACGGTGGCCTCGGCGATGTGGAGTGCACCGGCGTCGAGCGCCGTCGCCGCCTCCCGCCGGCGCACGTTGATCGCCTCACGCACCGCGCCGATCAGCTCCCGCGACAGGTCCGTTCGCGCCTCCGCGAACGGGTGCAGTGCGGGGGCGAGCCGCTCAGTGGGCGACGGCGCGGCCATCAGCCGATCTGCAGGCTCTGCCCGCCATCGACGACGAGCTCCGATCCGGTGATGAACGACGCCTGATCCGACAGCAGGAACGCGACGGCGTCGGCGATCTCAGCGGGCTTGCCGAGGCGGCCGCTGACTGAGGTCTCGACGAGCCTGCGCTGCGTCGCGGGATCCAGCATCGGCGTCTCGACGGGGCCCGGGAACACCGCGTTCACCCGGATCCCCTGCGTCGCGAGCTCGGCGGCGGCCACCTGGGTCAGCCCGCGCAGCGCCCACTTCGACGAGCCGTAGGCCGCGTGGTTGGGGAAGGCGCGAACCGCCCCGGTGCTGCACGTGTTGACGACGGCCGCCCCCTCGGCGGCGCGCAGCTGCTCCAGTGCCGCGCGGATACCGAGGAACGGGCCCAGGCAGTTGACGCGCCAGCTGCCCTCGAAGCCCTCCGGCGTCTCGTCGGCGAGGGCGGCCCGATGCAGCACCCCGGCGTTGTTGACCAGTGAGGTCAGCGCGCCGAAGCGGTCGACCGTACTCGCGACCGCAGCCTGCCACGCCAGCTCCGAGGTGACGTCCAGTGGTACCGCGATGACGTCATCGCCGAACTCCTCGACCGATGCGGACAACTCGTCGGCCAACAGGTCACAGGCGGCGACCCGCACGCCGTCGGCGTGCAGACGCCGCACGATCGCCGCGCCCTGTCCGCGTGCGGCGCCGGTCACGAGCGCGATGCGCTGGCTCATCAGCCGTACCCTCCGGGAGTCGACGCGCTCGGACCGTCTCCGGAGGCCTCGCGCAGGTGCTCGGTCGCACCGCGGCGCAGGGCCTGGGATTCCGAGGCGAGAGTGATCATCCGGAACCCCTTGGCCACCGCGGCTTTTCCGATCCGTCCGTCGCCGGCGTGAATGCCGGAGAGCAGACCGGCGGCCTCGGCAGCCGCGCGCACGCGCCCCATCGCGTCCACTACGGTCGGCTCGGTCCACGCCTGCGCCAACCCGTAGCCCAGGGAGATCGCGAGATCGGCAGGGCCGACGTACAACCCGGTCAGGCCCGGCACCGCGGCGATGTCCTCGACCGCGCCGAGGCCCTGTGCGGTCTCGATCATCGCGAACACGCTCACCCGCGCTTCGAGCTCGCTCGGGTCGTGACCGAGGCCGGCGCGCAGCGGGCCGAAACTGCGCACGCCCGAAGGTGCGTACCGCGTCGCCGCAACAGCGGCACGGGCCTGGTCCGGGGATTCGACCATCGCGATCACGACGCCGTCGGCGCCTGCGTCGAGCACCCGGCCGATGGGCGCCGCGTCGGCGTTCGGCAGGCGCACGACCGTGGCGATCGGGAGGTGCTCGAGTCTGCGAATCAGCTGTGCTGCACCGGCATCCGACAGATAGCCGTGCTGGACGTCGAAGCCGACGTAGCCGTAGCCGGCTCGGGCGAACTCCTCCGGCCCGATGTCGGTCGGTCCGACGACCCACCCGCCGAACACCGGACCGGGCCGAGCGAACAGTTCCTGCAACCTGCTGGGCATCAGGGCACCAGCGCGATCTTCACGCGGTCCGGTGTCGGACGGCACGCCAGTTCGAACGCCTGCTGCACCTCGGTCACCGCGAACGTGTGGGTGACGTAGGCCGGCAGCAGGTCGGGATGTGCCGCGGCGAAGTCGCGGGCGGCGGCCAACACGCGGCGCCGCTCGAGCGTAACGCCGGATTTCAGGGTCAGGTTGTTGCGCAGCATGATCCGCATGCTGATCGGATAGCAGTCGTCGTCGGGGACGCCGAAGTAGAAGACGGTGCCGCCGAACGCCGTCGCCTCGATCGCGTGGCCGAGGGTCGCGACCTGGTGTCCCACCGCCTCGATGACGATGTCGGGGCGGTCGTCGGGCAGGTGGCGGACCCAGCGATCGCTGGTGGCGAGCACGGCGGTGTCGACGCCGAACGCGCCCGCCACCGCGGTGCGGTCGACGGGATCGACACCGGTCACGTGTGCGGCACCGAAGGCCTTCGCCACGTAGGAGAACAACAGCCCGATCGAGCCCTGGCCGATGACGGCGACGTGCTTGCCCGCGAGGTCGCCGAGCTGTTCGATCGCGTAGAGCACGCATGCGAGCGGTTGCAGCGCGACGGCGTGTGCCGCGGACAGGGCCGGGTCGTAGGCGGCCAGCCCGGCACCGTCGGCGACGACGCGCTCCATCAACCCGTCGAACCCGGACGCCCATCCGACCACGCGGTCGCCGACCCGATGGTCGGGGTGCGCACTCGCCAGCACCTCACCGGCGACCTCGTGGATGGGGAACCCGGCCATGTCGGCTGCGCTGCAACCGGTGTCGCCGGGCAGCCTGCCCTGGGTACCGCGGAATCCGGGGAGGTCACTGCCGCATACCCCCGCGGCGAGGAACCGCAGGAGCACGTGGCCGTCGGAGAGCGCCTCGGGTGAGGGCTCGGGAACGTCCTGCTGCGCGAACGTGTACGGGGCGGTGAGCCGGTAGGACCACACGGTCAGACCTCCACGGGTATCGAACTCCAGCCCCACTGGAAGCTGGACGGCGGCCGCTCCGCGGCGGCCGGGTCCACCTGGAAGTCGGGCACCCGCTTGAGCCATTCGGTGACCATGATCGTGATCTCCAGTCGCGCCAGGTGCACCCCGAGGCAGAAGTGCTGCCCGCGACCGAACGCCAGCAGACGCTCGATGGGCCGGTTCCACACGAAGGCATCCGGATCGTCGTACTCGCGGCCGTCGCGGCCCGCCGATCCCAGCAGCGTGATGAGGCGCTGGCCGGGCTGCATCGTCGTGTCGTGAATCGTGAACGGCCTGCGCACGGTTCGCGCGAACCACTGCGCCGGGGCACAGAACCGGATCATCTCCTCGCGTGCCACCGACACGTTCGCGTCGAGGTCGGCACGCACCGCCGCCAGTTGGTCGCGATGGCGGTGCAGTTCCCACAGTCCGTGCGCGACGATCTTCGGCACCGTCTCGGTTCCCCCGATGAAGACACCGAGCATCTGCACCGCGGCTTCGACATCGGACAACCCGGACCCGTCCGGCAGCCGGTAGTTCAGCAGTCCGTCGACGATCGCGACGGGATCGCCGGTCCCGGCGCGCCGACGTTCGACTACGGGCCGCAGGTAATCGAGGTAGCCGGGTCGCGCGTTGGCCACCTCCACCCCGCTGCCGGGCTGGGCCTGGCTGCCCGCGTTGACGGCGGCCAACACGTCGGCCGCGAGTTCGGTTGGCAGACCGCATAACTCGCAGACGATGGTCGCGGCGACGATGCCGCCGTAGTCCTGGGTGAGGTCGAACCGACCGCGGGGCAGCAGTTCGTCGAGGCGCTCGTTGGCCAGCCTCCTGATGCGGTCGGTCAGGGAGGTCACCGGCTTGGGCCGTAGCGGACCGGAGGTACAGCGCCGAACGTCCTCGTACAGCGGCGAATCGAAGTTCGCGTGGAACGGCATGGGGTGCAGGGGCGGATCGGACACCGGCCCGGTGTTGTGCACGCCGAGTACCGCCGACGACGGCAGCGTCCCCTCCGAGGCGACGAAGGTGCCGTCGTTGCGCGCCAACACGTCCCAGATGTCGGCGAACCGCGACAGCGCGTAGACGTCCCACTTCGGCACGTAGTACACGGGGTGTTCGTCGCGCAGGACGCGGTAGTACGACAGCGGATCCGCCATCACAGCCGGATCGAAGGGATCGTACGAGAAGTCCTGAATGACTGGGCTGTTCATATTCGATGTCACTGTAGCGGGGATGGCGGCAGCGCTTGCAGGATCGAGTCCTCCCAGCCGTCGCGGAGGGCGGGAGCCACACTCATCCACGTGACGATCTCGGCGGGCGGGCTGTCCTTCCACGACGGGTAGTGGTTCTCGAAGCACGCCCAGTCACCCTCGAGCGCCCAGTAGTGGATGACCTCGTTGAAACGGAACGTCGTGATGAACGAGCCCAGCCAGTACTTGCCGGTCGACTCCGACCACGGCACGTACAACCGCTCGAGCTCTCGGATGTAGTCGTCCTGGCGACCCGGCTTGGTCTGCATGATCTCCTGGATCACCAGGCCGGCCTTGACGTCCGCCTCCTGCAGTTGGGCGAGCGTCCGGTTCGACCTGCCCGCGTACATGATCCGACCCTCGCCGGTCGCGCCGAGGCTGGACAGGAAGGCCGCCCACTCCACGGCGGCCGCTCGGTGCGACCCGCCGGGCGCCTGGGCCCAGCCGATGCGCGCGTAGTCGGCGAAGGCGTCGATTTCCCAGATGACGGTCACCTGCGGCCAGTGCCCGTTGTACGCGGTGGTCTCCCACAGCGCGAACAAGCGCGCTCCGAGCGCCTCCATCATGGGTTGGTAGACGGCGCTGAACCGCTCGGTGAAGAGCTCGCTGCCGCCCGATCCGAGCGAAACGGTCTCGTGCAGGTACATCAACGTGTGACCGTGGTACTTCTTCATGTTCACAGCGGCCGGCCCGCCGTGCGCAGGCTGTTCGTGGTTGACACTGACACCTAGCGAGCGTGACACTTATGCCGTGTTTTGTAAAGGTGCGAACGCGACCCCGGGGATGATCCAGCCGATGACCGAGCCGGTGTGTGACGGCTTCTGTTTCGGGGAGGGCGCTCGGTGGTTCGAGGGCCTGGTGTGGTTCTCCGACATGCTCGGCGAGGCGGTGCACACCGTCACGCTGGCCGGTGAGATGTCGACCCTGCCGCTGCCGGGGCACGCCCCGTCCGGCCTCGGGTTCCGGCCCGACGGTTCACTGCTGATCGCATCGACGAAAAAGCGTGCACTGCTGCGCTACGACGGCGACGCGGTCCAGACGATCGCCGATCTGGCCGACGTGGTGCCCGCCGACCTGGGAGACATGGTCGTCGACGACCTCGGGCGCGCGTACGTCGGTTCGCAGGCCAGGGACGGCGGCGTCATCGTGCGGGTCGATCCGGACGGCGGTGTGACCGTCGTGGCCGAGAACTTGCACTTCCCCAACGGCATGGTGCTCGTCGACGCCGGACGCACACTCGTCGTCGCCGAGTCGACCGCGCGTCGACTCACCGCCTTCAACGTCGACGCCGACGGAAACCTCTCCGATCGCAGGCTCTTCGCCGACGGGTTGGAGGGCCCGCCCGACGGACTCGCCGCCGACGCCGAGGGCGGGGTGTGGACGTCCCTGGTGCTGGCGAACGCCTTCGTGCGCGTGCTGGATGGCGGCGAGGTCACCCATCGCGTCGACATCGGCGAACGGATGGCGATCGCCTGCGCACTGGGCGGACCCGAGGGCAGGACGCTGTTCGTGCTGTCGAGCACCGACGCGTATCCGGAACGACTGGTCGGCACGAACGGCTCGCGGCTCGACGCCGTGATCGTCGACGTGCCCGCCGCGGGAGGTTTCTGAGAGTGTCGGATTCCTATTACGAACTCCTCGACGTCGACGACGCCCTCGGCGAGCGGTTCCACGCCACCGATCTGGTGCGCAGCACGTGGACGGCGGCCATCCAACACGGCGCTCCCCCGTCGGCCCTGCTGGTGCGGGCGCTGGAACGCTGCGAGCAGCGCGACGACACCCGACTGAGTCGGGTGCTGATCGACCTGTTGGGACCCGTGCCCGCCGAAGGCGACCTGTGGGTGCGGGCGACGAAGGAGCGCTCCGGCAAGCAGATCGAGCTGGTATCAGCGGAACTGCTGGCACAGGGTCCGGACGGCTCGCCCCGCCCGGTGGCCAGGGCGAGCGGGTGGCGGTTGGCGACCCTCGACACGTCGGCGCTGCAGCACGCGTCGGCGCCGCCGCTGCGCCCGCTGTCGGAAGCCGTCAACCGGAACATGTCCAAGGACTGGGACCGCAACTACGTGCACAGCCTCGACTGGCGCTGGCTGACCGAGCCGATGTCGCCGGGCGCCGGTGAATCGTGGATCAAGCCGGTGGTCGACCTGGTCAAGGGCGAGACGCTGACTCCGCTGGAGCGGCTGTTCACCGTCGCCGACGACGCGAACGGCATCGGTACGAAGATTGACATCCGCGCCTGGACGTTCATGAACACCGACCTGGTGGTGCACGTACACCGCATCCCGCAGGGTGAGTGGATCGGCATCCGCGCCGAGACGAACTACGGTCCCGACGGTGTTGGGACGACGATCGGGACGCTGTTCGACGAGGTCGCCGCGATCGGGAGCATCCAGCAATCGGTGCTGCTGCGACCCCGCCCGTCGAAGACCTAGTCAGGTCTCCAGCTCGGCGAGCACCTCGTCGGTGTGCTGGCCGAGCGCGGGCACTCCGGAGCGTGGCGCCCACGGAGTGCCGTGGAAGTCGGCGGGGGTCGCGACCATGGGTATCGTCGAATCCCCTTCCGGCACATAGACGATACCGCCGGCGCTGTGGAACTGCTCGTCGGCGAGCACGTCGTCCATCGTGTTGATGGGCGACCAGAAGAAGTCCGGTTCGGCTGCGAACACCGCCGCCCACTCGTCGAGCGTCCTCGTCGCGAAGACGGCGTCCAACTCGCGGATCAGCTCCTCGGCGTTCACCGCCCTGGCACGCGCCGAGTCGAAGCGCGGATCGGACAGCCAATCCTCGCGATCCACCGCACGACACAGCGGCGGCCAGTGCCGGTCGCCCTGCAATCCGACGATCCAGAACGAGCGGTGGTCGGCTGTCGAGTAGTTGTTCATGCACGGGTTGCCCATGGTCTCGCGTTGACCGATCGCCACCGAATGTCCGGTCGCCAGAAGGGTGTTGAGGTCGAAGCTCGTCGTGTAGGCGCCCTGCCGGTACAGCGACGTCGTGACCAGCTGGCCCGCACCGCTGGTCGCGCGTGAGACCAGGGCCGCGCAGACCGCGGCCACCAGCGTCATCGCCGCCGAGTGATCGCCCATGCCGCCTCGCTGAAACGGTGGACTCTGCCCTGGCCGGGTCAAGAGGCTCGCGATGCCCGCGCGCGCCCAGAACGCCGCGACGTCGTAGGCGGGCCGGTCCGCATCGGGCCCCTCCGTGCCGTAGCCCGTGATCAACCCGTAGACCAGCCGCGGGTTGGCAGCCGACACCGTGTCGTAGTCGAGGCCGAGCCTGTGCAGCGCGGCCGGCCGAACGTTGGTGATGAACACGTCCGCGGCCGCGAGCAGCCCCCGTGCGGCGGTCAGTCCGTCGTCGGTGGCGAGATCGAGCACCGCGCTGCGCTTGCCGCGGTTGTCCATGTCGAACGGCGGGTTCTCCTCGGCGAGGCCGAGCATGCGGCCGAACATGCGCGCCGGGTCACCCGCGGGCGGCTCGATCTTGACGACGTCGGCGCCCCAGTCGGCGAGGATTCCAGCCGCGGCGGGACCCGCGACCCAGACCCCCAGTTCGACGACCTTGACACCCGCCATCGGTCCGGCCACGGACACCGCCTTTCGGTTTCACCAATCCGCATTACAATCTCAAAGATTTTGTAAAGTCAACGCAGGATCGTCCACGAACGTCAAGCCTAGGAGGCGCGGTGTGACCGTTCGGCTCCCCCACTCCATTCGGCTCGGCGGGCGGGCGATATGAGCAAGGCGGCTTACCATCGTCCTGTGAACGAACCGCTTGCTGCCGGTCGGGGCGGTGACGGCGAGGACTCGTCGACCCGCACCCGCATCCTCGCCGCGACCGCGGAGGTGCTCGGACGCAGCGGACAGACGAAGCTCAGCCTGTCCGAGGTGGCGCTGCAGGCCGGCGTGTCCAGACCGACTCTCTACCGCTGGTTCTCGTCGAAGCAGGAACTCCTCGACGGGTTCGGCCGCTACGAGCGCGACATGTTCGACAGCGGCATCAGTGCCGCGACCGCGGGTTTGCGCGGCACCGAGAAGCTCGACGCCGCATTGAGATTCATCGTCGCCTACCAGCAGTCGTACTCGGGGGTGCGGCTCATCGACATCGAGCCCGAGGTCGTCATCGTCCAGCTCGAGCAGGTGATCCCGCTCATGCGCGCTCGCCTGCTCCGGCTGCTCACCGGCCCCAACGCCGCCGTGAAGGCCGCCACCGCGATCCGCGTCGCGGTGTCGCACTACATCGTGCGCAGCGATGACGACGACGACTTCCTCGCCCAGCTGCGCCACGCGGTCGGCATCAAATAGTTAGGTCGGCTCGAATTCATCCAAGGGGCTGACACTGCCGCCCCGCTTTGTAATGCTGAGCACATGACTAGCGTGCAGGACGATACGGGCGTGTTGGCCGGCGACGAGCGGATGCTCATCGACGGCGAGCTTCAGCACACGGGCAGCGGGGCGTCGTTCGACGTCGTCCACCCGGCCAGCGAACAGATTGTGGGCCAGGCGGTGGACGGCACCGTCGACGACATGGCGCGGGCGGTGGGTGCCGCGCGGCGCGCGTTCGACGAGACCGACTGGTCGCGCGACCTCGATTTCCGCTACCACTGCCTGACGCAGCTGCACGACGCGTTCGAGCGCAATAAGGAGCGGCTGCGCCGGGTGCTCATCACCGAGGTCGGGTGCCCGGTCACCGTGTCGGGCTCCCAGATCGAGAGCCCCATCGAGGAGGTCAAGCACTGGGCCGACCACGGGAAGCACTTCGAGTACCTCGTCGACAACGGGGTGCACGACACCCCGCTGGGGCCGGCGCGGCGCAAGATCCACTACGAGGCGGTCGGTGTGGTGGGGGCGATCACGCCGTGGAACGTGCCGTTCTACCTCAACGTGGCCGAAACGGTGCCCGCGCTGATGGCGGGAAACACCGTCGTGCTCAAGCCCGCTCAGCTGACCCCGTGGTCGGGCAGCGAGTACGGCCGCATCGTGGCCGAGGAGACCGACATCCCGCCCGGTGTGTTCAACGTCGTTACCTCGAATGCTAACGAAGTGGGCGCCGCGCTGAGCAGCGATCCTCGAGTGGACATGATCACCTTCACCGGGTCCACCGCGACGGGCCGGGCGATTCTGGCCGCCGGCGCACCGACGGTCAAGAAGACGCTGCTCGAACTCGGCGGCAAGTCGGCGCACATCGTGCTCGACGACGCCGACTTCAGCTCGACCTTGCCGTTGGCGGCGATGATGGCGTGTGTGATGTCGGGGCAGTCCTGCATCCTGCCGTCGCGGATCCTGTTGCCGCGCAATCGCTATGACGAGGGCATCGAGGTTCTGAAGACGATGATGGAGGGCTTTCCCATCGGCGATCCGTGGACGCCCGGCAACATGCAGGGCCCGCAGATCAGCGAGACACAGCGGCAGAAGGTACTGGGCCTGGTCAACCGCGCCGTCGAGGCGGGCGCTCGACTGGTAACCGGAGGCGGCGTGCCGGAGCACCTTCCCGTCGGCTACTACACCCAGCCCACCCTGCTCGCGGACGTCGACCCGGACAGCGAGATCGCGCAGGAGGAGGTCTTCGGGCCCGTGCTCGCGGTCATCCCCTACGGCACCGACGACGAGGCCGTCGCGATCGCGAACAACTCGATCTACGGCCTATCCGGCGAGGTGTCCGGCGGCGATCTCGACCGCGCGTTCGCCGTCGCCACCCGGATGCGCACCGGCAACGTGACCATCAACGGCAAGAGCCATTTCGGCATCGGCAGCCCGTTCGGCGGCACCAAGCAGAGCGGACTGGGGTACCGCAACGGCGACGAGGGCCATAAGGAGTACCTCGCCGCGAAGACCATCGGCATGCCCGAGTGAGTGATCCCGAGATCCCCTCGCTGCTGTACCGCTACGCTCGCGCCGTCGACACCAAGGACTGGGAGCTCTACCGGTCGGTGTTCACCGATGACGCCCACATCGACTACAGCTCAGCGGGTTTCGCGACGGGTTCGGTTGACGAGGTCGTCGCGCAACTCAGCGCGGGCTTCGGCACCATCCCGTGGAGCATGCACTACATCACCAACATCGAGGTGCTGGCCGCCACCGAGGACCGGGCCACGGTGCGCGCGATGTTCTACAACCCGATGCAGCTGCCCGGCATGGCCGAGACGTCCTCCTGCGGGGGCTATTACCACCACGAGCTGATTCACACGCCGGACGGCTGGCGCAGCCGACGGCTCGTCGAGGAGAACGTGTGGTTCGTGGGCAAGCCGGGGAGTTAGCTAGCCCTCGGCGGCCAATTGGCCACAGGCCGCGGCGATCTCGCGCCCCCTGGTGTCGCGGACCGTGCAGGACACGCCGTGCGCGCGCACGCGTTTGACGAACTCGCGCTCCACCGGCTTGGGGCTGGCATCCCACTCACTACCCGGTGTCGGGTTGAGCGGGATCAGGTTCACGTGCACCAGCGGACCCAGCGCGGCGTGCAGCTTCCTGCCGAGCATGTCGGCGCGCCACGGCTGGTCGTTGACGTCGCGGATGAGCGCGTACTCGATGGACACCCGACGGCCGGTCTTGTCGGCGTAGTACCGCGCGGCGTCCAGGACTTCGCCGACCCGCCACCGGTTGTTGACCGGCACCAGGGTGTCGCGGAGTTCGTCGTCGGGGGTGTGCAGCGACACCGCGAGCGTGACGCCGAGTTCCTCGTCGGCCAGCTTCCGGATGGCCGGCGCCAGTCCCACGGTCGACACCGTGACCGAGCGCGCCGAGATGCCGAAGCCGTGCGGCGGCGGTGCGGTGATTCTCCGAACGGCGGTCAGCACGCGTTGGTAGTTGGCCAGCGGTTCGCCCATGCCCATGAAGACGATGTTGGAGAGGCGGCCGTCATGTGCGTCGCGCATCGTCGCCGACGCGGCTCGCACCTGCTCGAGGATCTCGGCCGTCGACAGATTCCGCTTCAGCCCGCCCTGACCGGTGGCGCAGAAGGGGCAGGCCATTCCGCACCCGGCCTGGGACGAGATGCACACTGTGTTGCGCTGCGGGTAGCGCATGAGCACCGACTCGAACGTCGTGCCGTCGCCCGCGCGCCACAGCGTCTTTCGGGTTTCGCCGGCGTCGCACGCGATCGAACGGACCACCGATAGCAGGGTGGGGAACAGCGCCTCGGCGACCTGACCGCGCACGCCTGCGGGCAGATCGGTCATCTGCTGAGGATCGGCGATCAGCCTGCCGAAGTACTGGTTGGCCAACTGCTTGGCGCGAAACGCCGGCAGTCCCAGTTCCGTAACCGCCGCCGTCTGGGCGTCGTCGTCGAGGTCGGCGAAGTGCCGCGGCGGCATACCCCGGCGCGGCGCTTCGAAGACCAATGGCAGATTCACGATTGCTCCAGTATCAGGCTTGTTCGCTCAACACGTCGCGGACGGCGCAGTCCACGGCGGCCAGCACGTCGGCGTCGGCGCCCGCCCTGCCACGGACGAAGACCGACGCGCGACTGGCGGGAGGCAGCCCCTCGGCGAGACACAGCCCGTCGGGAAGGCGGCCGATCATCGGCAGCAGCGCCACACCCAGACCCGAGCGCACCGCGGCGAACAACCCGGACAGATCCGAGCTGTCGGCGACGATGCGGTAGGGCACGCCGATGCGGTCGAGCGCCGAGAAGGTCGGCTCGCGCAACGTGCACGGCTCCGAGAACATCACGACGGGGAGCGGCTCGTTGGCGGGGACGGAGAAGCTGCGTCCCGAAATCCATTTCAGCGCAACCATTCCCGATGCATTGGCAGGATCGAGCCCCGAGCCGTCCAGCATGACCGCCAAATCGACGACGCCGTGTTCGATGGCGTCGGCGAGCATCACGTTGCGGTCCAATCGGAAGCGCAGCCGCCAGTCGGGCAGCCGCTCCCCCAGCGCGCTGGTCAGCCCCGGCAGCATGACGTCGGCGCCGTGCTCGGTCGCGCCGATCAGCAGCACCCGCTCCTCGGCCGCTCCGAGGTCGGCGAGGGCGGTGTCGTGGGCGGCCAGGATGGTGCGCGCGTGCGCCAGCACGCGGTGTCCGAGTTCGGTGAAGGCGACTCCGCGTCCGGATCGTTCGACGACGGGCCCGCCGACGACGGCCTCGACCCGGCGGACGTGCTGGCTGACGGCGGACTGGGTCAGGTGCAGAACGCTGGCGGCTCGGTGAAATCCACCACAGTCGGCCACCGCCACGACGCTGCGCAGCGGCGCGATGTCGAGCGCCTGAGCCATGGCGCCAAGATACTCTGATCAGTACAGACGATCAAAATCCGCGCTCATCGGCTGTGACCCTCAGGGCGCCCGCGGTATTCGATAAGCAGGTGCGATCGTTTGCGATCGCCGAAATTCGTTGGACCGGCACGCGGGCCCGCCGACAGCATGGTCGGGTGACCCCCATTCGCATGCCGCTGAGGACCGCGTCCACCGTGACGTTCTTCTACGCACTCGGCTACCCGATCGGCAACATGGCCGTGCACGCGATGTCGCCCATGGCGGTGCTGGCGTTCCGGTTCGGTCTCGCCGGGGCGATCCTCGGGGTGTGGGCGCTTGTGTCGAAAGCGGGCTGGCCGACCGGTCGCAAGCTCGCGCACGTCGCGGTCGCCGGTCTGCTCATGCAGGCGGTGCAGTTCTGCGCCCTGTACTACGCGATCCAGCACGGCGCCCCCGCGGTGCTGTGCGCGGTGGTCATCGCGATGAACCCCGTCGCGACCGGCGTGCTCGCCGCGGCGTTCCTGCGCGATCGCCTCACGCCGGGCCGCGTCGTCGCACTGGTGCTGGGGGTGGCCGCCGTACTCGCGGCGTGCGCAAGCCGATTGGTCGCCGAGGGCGGGGTCGATGCCGCCGTGCTCCTGCTGCTGATCGCCCTGGTCGGCATCGCGGCTGGCGGCGTCTATCAACAGCGCTTCTGCGCCGACGTCGACTTCCGCGCATCGACGGCCGTGCAGAACGCCGTGGCGTTCGTGCCCGCACTGGTGCTCGCGCTGACGACGCCGTTCGTCGTCCACGACGCCACGAAGGCGGTGTTCGCCGTGGCCGGTGTGGTGCTGCTGAACGCGACGCTGGGCGTCTCGCTCTACGTCCGCGCGATCAACCTGCACGGCGCATCGGCCGTCGCGATGCTGTTCTGCCTGATCCCCGCTGTCGCGGGCGTGCTCTCCTGGCTGATGCTCGGCGAGCACGTCGACATCGGCGTGGCCGCCGGACTGGTGCTGGGTGCACTGGCCTGCTGGCTGAATGCGCGGTCGGGCCGCAAGCGCTCAGGCGAGAATGGTCAGGACGATCCAGCCCGCCACCGCGGACGGCAGCATCGCGTCGATGCGGTCCATGATGCCGCCGTGGCCCGGTAGCAGCGTCCCCATGTCCTTGATGCCCAGATCGCGTTTGACCTGGGACTCGACGAGGTCGCCGAGCACCCCGGTGATCACCAGCATCAACCCCAGCGGCACGCCCACCCACCAGGGTTTCTCCAGCAGCAAGGTGACGCTCAGCACCGCCGCCCCTATGCCGAACAGCAGCGAACCGCCCAGCCCCTCCCACGACTTCTTGGGGCTGATCGCGGGCGCCATCAGGTGCTTCCCGAACAGCACGCCCGCCACGTAGCCGCCGATATCGGCGAACACGACCGTGACGATGATCGTGAACACGCGCACGCCACCGTGGTCGGCGAAGATCAGTAGCGCGGTGAAGGCGGCGAAGAACGGCACCCAGGTGGCGAGCAGGACCGTCGCCGAGATGTCGCGCAGATAGTTGACCGGCTGTTCGCGCAGCCCGTGTCCGACCAGCCGCCACACCATGCAGACGACGACGGTGCCACCGTACGCGCCGAGCATCCCGTTGGCGCCGAACGGCCACGTGAGCCAGATCATCGCCTGGCCGCCCAGCAGCAACGGAATGGTCGGCAGCGCGTAGCCGTGCTCGGAGAGCCGGCGGATGACCTCGTGCGTGGCGATCGCCATGGCCACGGCCAGCAGCGGCAGCCACAGAATCGGCTTGAACAGCAGGGTGCCGATCGCCATGGCGCCGAGCAGAACGCCCACCCCTATCGCGGCAGGCAGATCCCGGCCCGCGCGGGATTTCTTTTTAGCAGGTTCCGTGGTCACGGGTGTCGATGCCGGGGTCGCTAGACCTCGAGCAGCTCGCCTTCTTTGTTCTTGACGAGCTCGTCGATCTGCGTCGTGTACGTCGAGGTGTACTTGTCGAGCTCCTTCTCGGCCCGGCCGACCTCGTCCTCGCCGGCCTCACCGTCCTTCTTGATGCGGGCCAACTCCTCCATCGCCTTGCGACGGATGTTGCGCACCGACACCTTCGCGTCCTCGCCCTTGCCCTTGGCCTGCTTGACGAGGTCGCGGCGGCGCTCCTCGGTGAGCTGCGGGATGTTGATCCGGATGACGGTGCCGTCGTTGGACGGGTTCACCCCGAGATCGGAGTTGCGGATCGAATCCTCAATGCTCTTGAGCTGATTCGCCTCGTAGGGCTTGATCACCACCATCCTGGCCTCCGGCACGTTGATGCTCGAGAGCTGGGTGATGGGCGTCATCGCACCGTAGTACTCGATGTTGATCCGCGAGAACATGCCGGGGTTGGCCCGCCCGGTGCGGATCGAGGCCAGATCGTCGCGGGCCACCGAGACGGCCTTCTCCATCTTCTCCTCGGCGTCGAAGAGGGTTTCGTCGATCACGGTGTCTCCTTGTTCTTCGGGCCGTCCGTGGTGACCAGTGTTCCGATCCTCTCACCCGCGACCGCCCGTGCGATGTTTCCGTCCGTGAGCAGGTTGAACACCAGAATGGGCATGTTGTTGTCCATGCACAGGCTGAACGCGGTGGCGTCGGCGACCTGCAGGCCCCGGTCGATGACCTCACGGTGGGTGATGTGCGTCAGCAGTTCGGCGTCCGGATTGGTGCGGGGATCGTCGGTGTACACGCCGTCGACGGCCTTGGCCATCAGCACGACCTCGGCGCCGATCTCGAGCGCGCGCTGCGCCGCGGTGGTGTCGGTCGAGAAGTAGGGCAGCCCCATGCCCGCGCCGAAGATCACGACGCGCCCCTTCTCGAGGTGCCTGCGCGCACGCAGCGGGATGTAGGGCTCGGCGACCTGTCCCATCGTGATGGCGGTCTGAACTCTGGTGTCGATGCCCTCCTTCTGCAGGAAGTCCTGCAGCGCAAGGCTGTTCATGACGGTACCGAGCATGCCCATGTAGTCCGAGCGGGTGCGCTCCATGCCGCGCTGCTGCAACTGGGCGCCGCGGAAGAAGTTGCCCCCGCCGATGACGACGGCGATCTGGGCGCCGCTGCGGACGACCTCGGCGATCTGGCGCGCTACCAGCGCGACGACGTCGGGGTCCAACCCGACCTGGCCGCCGCCGAACATCTCACCGCCCAGCTTGAGCACGACGCGGGAGAACTTCGGGCTGATCGGGGCGCTGTGGCTCGCTGGGCCATCGGTACCCACCGCCATCATGGCTCCTCACGTTCGAACGACTGCCCCAATCCTGCCAAACTCCGGCAACGGGGCAGCGAAAGGGTGGCGGTGGGTGTTGGATCTCATCCGTGGCCGCCATCACCCGCAGCAGGACGGTACCCGCAGAACAGCAAGCGGTATGGGACGTTCTGGCCGACTTCGGAGAACTGAGTTCCTGGGTCGACAGGTGCGACCACTCCTCGATCCTCAACCACGGCCTCGAAAGTCCGGCCGGGACGTCGCGCCGCGTGCAGATGGGCCGCGACGTCCTGGTCGAGACGATCACCGAATTCGTCGCGCCGATCACGTTGGCCTACGACATCGACGGCCTGTCAGCGCGGTTCGGCCGGCTGGCGAACCGGTGGACGCTGTCGACGACCGGACCCGACACCGTCGTGAGCGTCACCAGCACCATCGACTGCGGCAGAGGCGCCCGCGCTCGCGCCACTGAACTCGTCGTCGGCCGCGTCATGGCCAAGACGTCCGACGAGATGCTCGCCGGACTGATCCGACGAATGGAGTCCCGACATGACTGAGCGGCCCGACATCGTGATCCTCATGACCGACGAGGAACGCGCGACCCCGCCCTACGAATCCACCGAGGTGCTCGCGTGGCGCGAGAGGACACTGACGGGCAGGCGCTGGTTCGACGAGCACGGCGTTGGTTTCACGCGGCACTACACCGGATCACTCGCCTGCGTCCCGAGTCGGCCGACGATCTTCACCGGCCAGTACCCGGACCTGCACGGCGTCACCCAGACCGACGGCATCGGCAAGCGCTACGACGACTCCCGGTTGCGATGGCTGCGTCCCGGTGAGGTGCCCACGCTGGGTAACTGGTTCCGCACCGCGGGATACGACACGCACTACGACGGCAAGTGGCACATCAGCCACGCCGATCTCGAGGACCCGGTGACCGGCGCCCCGCTGGCGACCAACGACGACGAGGGTGTCGTCGACCCCGCCGCCGTGCAGCGCTACCTCGACGCCGACCCGCTGAACCCGTACGGCTTCTCCGGGTGGGTGGGCCCCGAGCCGCACGGAGCGGCCATGGCCAACAGCGGTTTTCGCCGCGATGGGCTGTTCGCCGACCGCATCGTCGCGTGGCTCACGGATCGCTATGAACGCCGCCGGGCCGGTGACGAGGCCGCGCTTCGCCCGTTCCTCTTGGTGGCGAGCTTCGTCAACCCCCACGACATCGTGCTCTTCCCGGCGTGGGCGAGGCGCAGTCCGCTGCAGCCGTCACACCTCGACCCGCCGCACGTCCCGGCCGCACCCACCGCCGACGAGGACCTGCGGGACAAGCCCGCCGCGCAAATCGCCTTCCGGGAGGCGTACTACTCCGGCTACGGGCCCGCCCCCGCGATCGGACGGATCTACGAGCGCAACGCGCAGGCCTACCGCGACCTCTACTACCGGCTGCACGCGGAGGTCGACGGTCCGCTGGACCGCGTGCGCCGCACCGTCACCGACGGCGGCTCCACCAACGCTGTGCTGGTGCGCACGTCCGACCACGGCGAGCTGCTGGGGGCGCACGGCGGCCTGCACCAGAAGTGGTTCAACCTGTACGACGAGGCCACCAGGGTGCCGTTCGTGATCGCCCGCGTCGGCACGGCCGCTACGGAACCCCGCACGGTGACGGCCCCGACGTCGCACGTCGATCTGGTGCCGACGCTGCTGGGCGCAGCCGGCATCGACGTCGACGCGGCGGCCGCGACCCTCGCGGAGTCGTTCACCGAGGTGCACCCGCTGCCGGGCGTCAACCTGATGCCGATCGTCGACGGGGCACCGGCCGACGCGGGCCGAGCCGTGTATCTCATGACGCGCGACAACGTCCTCGAAGGCGACACCGGCGCATCGGCTGCTGCGCGCGGACTCGGGATGGCCGTCAATCCGCCTGCGCCGCTGCGTATCAGGATCCCGGCACACGTCGCCGCGAACTTCGAGGGGCTCGTCGCTCGCGTCGACGACGCGGATGCGCCCGGCGGCGCGGGACACCTCTGGAAGCTGGTGCGGACGTTCGACGATCCCGCCACGTGGACGGAGCCGGGGGTGCGGCATCTGGCGGCCAACGGCATGGGCGGCGACGCGTATCGCACCGAGCCGGTCGAAGACCAGTGGGAGCTGTACGATCTGAGCGCCGACGGCGTCGAGGCCGTGAATCGCTGGTCGGATCCGGACCTGCACGACCTGCGTGCGCACCTGCGAATGCTGCTCAAGGAACAGCGGGCATCCGCGGTGCCGGAGCGCAACAACCCGTGGCCGTACGTGGCGCGGCGCCCGCCGGTGGGTCCGGCGCGCGGCGTCCTGAGCAGCCTGGCCGCTCGGGTGCTAGCCGAGGTGCGCCGAAAGTAGCCACGCACCAATGGATTTGCGGCCGTCACCCTCGTCGCGGACGCCGTCGAACATCGGGCTGTCGGGAACGTTCGCGTGGATACGTGCGGGGCGAATGTCGTCGATCACCCAGTACCGGCCGACGATGTCGCGCAACTCCTGCTCGGTGACGGCGTTGACGGGGCCCGCAGGCACCGCGGCGCGGTCGAAGACGAGAACGAAGTAGGACGCGCCGGGCGCAGCGGCGCGGACGATCGACTGCTGGTAACCCTCACGCAGTTCGACCGGCATCGAGTGGAAAAGCGTGCTGTCCACGATCGTTCCGAAGCGCCCGTCGTATCCGGTGAACGAACTGATGTCGGCGACCTCGAATTCGACGCCTGCCAGGGCGCGGCGGTCGGCCTCGGCGCGGGCGAGTGCGATGGCGGTCGGCGACTGGTCGAGCCCGACGGTCGCCACGCCGCGCTCGGCGAGGTACATCGACGTGGCGGCTTCCCCGCAGCCGGCGTCGAGCACGTCGCCGTGGAACCGGCCCGCGTCGATCAGTGCGGCGATCTCGGGCTGGGGTGCACCGATACTCCACGGGGGCTTGACCCCGGTGCTCATCTCGGGCGCCTCACCTCGGTAGGCGGTTTCGAACATCTCTCGGCTCGGATCGTCGGTCATGACTCCGGTTTATCAATCTAGTTGATATATGTCAATATTGTTGACATGAACGACGCCGATCAGCCGCTCGGGTACCTGTTGCACAGGTTGACGACGTCGCTGCGCGCCGAGGTGACGACCGGGGCGCTCGATCCGCTCGGGCTGACGTTCCCCCAGTACATCTGCATGAGGATCCTCGCGAAGTCGCCGGGCCGCTCGAACGCCGAACTCGCGCGCGACGTGATGGTGTCGCCGCAGGCGATGAACATGGTGGTGCGCGGACTGCAGGACCGCGGTCTGGTCTCCCGGCCGGCGGCAGTCGATTCCGGACGCTCGCTGCCCGCCGAACTCACGAAGTCCGGGCTCGCTCTACTGAAGCGCACCGAACCCGGCATCCGCGCGGCCGAGAAGCGTGCGCTCGCCCCGCTCTGCGACGACGATCAGCGCGACCTGCGCCGACTCCTCGCCGCCCTGAACTAGCCCCCGCCCCCCTCCGCGAGCGTGCGTGTCTGTACCGCGGCACGCCGCGTCATCGTGTACGTCCGCGCACGTTCGCGACGTCGAGCCGTCACGTATCGGGTCGCCATATCGTCAGATAGGCGAACTCGACAGCGAATGGAGGCGACAGCCATGGCGAGGCCGATGCTGAACACGGCGGTGCCCGAGGCGTACCGGACGACGATCGCGCTCAGCGCGCAGGCTGAGAAAGCCGCGCTCGACGCGGGCGTCGCACCGCTGACGCTCGAACTACTGCGAATCCGGGCATCCCAACTCAACGGATGCGGATACTGCCTGCGCATGCACACACGTGACGCACTGGACAAGGGCGAGAGCATCGACCGCATCGCGATACTGCCCGCGTGGCGGGAGACGTCCTACTTCTCCGCCGAGGAACGCGCGGCCCTCGCGATCGCCGAGGAGATCACGCACATCTCAGATCATCGCGACGACGACACGTCGGCGGTGAGCCCCGAGCAGGCGGCCGCGCTGCGCTGGGCGGCGATCGCCATCAACGCGTTCAATCGGATCGCGATCTCCAGCCACTACGCGGTGCAGCCGTGACGGCGGTCAGCACGACGGTGCACCGAATCCTGCTCGCGCTCCTCGCGGTAACGGGAGTGCTCGTCGGCTCATGGGCGTACTTCGCGCCGAAGCACTGGTACGACACGTTTCCGGGGCTGGGCCTGCGGTGGCTGCCGCAGTTGGGCCCCTACAACGAGCACTTCGTCAAGGACGTCGGGGCCTTCTATCTCGGCCTCACGGTGTTGAGCGTGTGCGCCTTCGTCTACATCGCGAACGCGACGCTGGTCCGCGTCGCCGCGGGAGCGTGGACCGTGTTCAACCTGCTGCACTTGGTCTTTCACGTGCAGATGCTGCACATGTACGAGCCCCGCGACCAGGTGCTCAACGTGATCGCGCTGAGCACGGTGCTACTCGTCTCGCTCGCCCTGCTGCTGCCGCAGCGCGCGCCGACACCCTGACACCTCCCCCGCGAGCGTGCTTGGACTGCCACGCAAACCGGCGTGTCGCGGTACAGACACGCACGCTCGCGGAGGGAGGGGACCCGCTGTAGGTCAGGACTCCAGGGCGCGGTCGGCGACGGGGAGTCCGGCGTGGCTGTGACAGGCCTTCGGGGGCGACGGAGGCAGGTCCAGGGCCGGATTGCCGTCGAAGAAGCCGATCGGCTTGAGGTGGAAACCGGTGTAGGCACAGGGCATCACCGGCCAGTCCTCGGGCCTGACGACGTGGTGCGCACCCAGCGTGTACCAGAGCACCACGTCGCTGTCCTCCAGCGGTGCGTCACCCTCGACGAACTCAGGCAGGCCCTGCACGTCGGCGGACTGGTACATGTAGTCACCGGCGGCGAACTTCTCCGCCGGGTCGTACTTCGTCACCCACAGGTTGTGCTGCAGGAAGCGCGCCCGGTCGTAGATGTAGGAGCCCTCCTGCACCATCACCGGCACGACGTCCTTGGGCACCAGCTTGTAGGCCACCGGGATCCCGAGTTCGTTCTTCTTCGACGGGTTGGTCACCTTCCAGTACCGTCCGGTCGACCAATTCCAGTCGCGTGCACCCTCGGACTCGGACGCCACCAGGGTGTCCCTGGTGATCCAGGCGTTGTGATGCGGATTCAGCTCCGGGTCCGGCTCCGGAATCGAATCCACCTCGTAGACACTGTTTCCCGCGCCGTCGATGCTCATGTCGAGGCGGAAGTTGAAGAAGTGCTGATGATTCGGACCGTAGATGCCCGGGGCGACCATCTTGCCCCAGCGCGGCTGCTCACCGGGTTCGACCTCGACGGCGCCCGTGGTCAACACACCCGACAACTTCACCTCGACCTCGATCGAGGCGTCGTTGTAGAAGTACCAGAAGAACCCGTACTCGTAGTTGCCGACCGTGCAGATCATCGAGACCACCAGCCGCCGAGACCGCCGCACCTCGACCTCACCGGTGCGGAAGTCGGTGTGCTTCCAGGAGATTCCGAAGTCCTCCTCGTGCATGCAGATGGCGTTGGGAATCGTCACCGCGTTGCCGCTGGAGTCGTTGACCGTGCCGTCGAAGTAGTGGATCTCGCCGAGACAGTCACATCCGAGCGTGAGCGGGTTGGCCGAGAAGCCCATCCCGACCTCGCCCATGTCGAAGACGTTCTTGTTCCAATGCGTCGGCGCCGTGTCACCGTAGGGCACCACCATCTCCGACAGCGATCCCCGATACAGGATCGGACGCGTTTCGCCGCGGTCGGTGTAGGTGACCTCGTGGATCGTGATGCCCTCGCGCGGGTTGAACCCGAGACGCAGAGACCACTTCTGCCACCGCACCTTCCACCCGTCGACGGTGAAACTCGGTCCGTCGGGCTGGGTGATCTCGATCGGCTTCACGTCGTCGCGGAACTCGGTGAACGCCGGCCGATTGTTCGCGTCGAACATGAACTCCTGCGAGTAGTTGCCTGCCGTCGGGGGCAACGGCACCACGCCGTGGTCCTCGATGTCGAGGACCTCCATCCTGTCCAGATCGAACGTGACGATCAGGCCCTCGACGGGACGCGCGTAGCCGTGCTCCGACGGCGCCGCGCGCATGAACGTCAACGGCCGGCATATCAGCGCCGAGTTGTCGTAGTGGTCCTGGGCGCCGTAGTAGCCCGCGGGCCACGGATCGATCATCGCGAGGCTGAAGTCGGTGACGCCGCGCTTGAGCATCGCCTGCTGCCACCTCGGATCCTCGCGGACCTTCTCCTCGACCCCCGTCATGTGCTCGACGAGGTACGACGGGAATCGACCGGGAATCGGCGTCCAGGAGTCGATGACCCTGGCACCCAGATCGACAACCGCCTCGTAGATCATCTTGGCCGCCGCGTCGTACATGCTGACGAACGCACACCGCGGTACGTCGATCCCACCCTCGAAGGTCAAGCCGGTGTTCTTGGCGGGCTCGGCCAACTGGATCATGACGAACTTCAATGTCGGCGTGGCGTACTCGGACGCCATCACGATCGCCGCTGCAGCCTCGATCTCCGCTCCGTCGAGCGGATCGAGCGGATACCGCGTCGTGCCGTCGCCGATGGTCGACGGAAGGGTGTCCTCCAGCGTCATTTGGCTGTCTCCTCCGAATCCTTGTCGAGCTCGAACACCGCGAGGTGGGCGAGCGCGTCCTCCTGGCTGACCTTGTGCGCCGACCGCCGTCCGAAGAAGTAGACGACGACGCCGAGCGCCACCATCCCGAGGCTGATGGTGCCGACCCACTTCATCCACTCCGCGTCGCCGACACCTGCGCTCTCGAGCCACGACTTGGCGAACGAGTAGTAGATACCGCCGACGGTGCCGACGGTGCCGACGATCACCGTGATCCACACGCCGACCATGCCGCCGGGGATCCGCCAGAAGGTCTCGTTCTCGTAGCGATCGGCGTACTTCTTCCGCGCGATGATCACGGGGAACAGGAAGAAGAAGCCCGAGATCAGCCACACGGTCGACAAACCGCCCTGCAGGAAGATCGTCGTGTTGACCAGGCTGCTCTGCGAGTACAACCCGACCAGGATCAGCGATGAGATCACACCCTGAATGAGTATGGCGGACACCGGGTTACGGGTACGCGGGTTCAAGTGGGTGAAGATCCGCGGGAGGTGACGCTCGAGGCCCGACACGAAGATCAGCCGGGAGTACGCCACCTGGTAGGTCATCAGCGCCACCACGATGATCAGGGCCAGCACGATGGCGGCGGCCTCCATCAGACCGGGGAACCCGGCGACGTCCAGCATGCCGATGACACCCGTGACGGCGTCGATCTCGTCGGACGGCAGAGCCATCATCGTGCCCAGCGTGGTCAGCAGGTAGATGGCGACCAGGGCCGCTGAACCCCACAGGATCATGCGCGGACCGCTCTTGCGCACCGACAGGAACTCCGCACCCATGTTGTACGGCGTTTCGACGCCGAGCAGGTACAGCAGCACTGTGCCGTAGAGGAAGCCGGCCACGGCGAAGTTCGGAATGGTCGCCTCCGACCAGCTGAACGGCGTCGCCGAGCCGTTCTTCACCGCGAACAGCACGCCGCAGATGAAGATCGTCAGCGCGAGGACGCCGAACACCACGAACACCACGTTCATGATCTTCTGGTTCGCCGCGAGCTTGGCCAGCGCCAGACCGATGACGGCCCAGAGGATCACCAGCTGCAGGATGACGCTCGTCATCACGCCGACCTCGCCGTGGAAGGCCAGCAGCAGGAACGAGAGCACCACGGCGGGCGAGGACGCGGCGTTGAGGATCACCGGCACCCACGACAGGTAGCCGCCGATGAAGCCCCACGTTTCACCCATGGTCCTGGTGGCCCAGATGTACACACCGCCCTGCCCCGGCCACAGGTTGCCGAGTTCGACGACGGCCATGCCCGCGGGAATCAGGAACGTCAGGATGCCGAGGATCCACATGGGGATGGCGGTCCACCCGCCGGTGGCCATCACCGAGGAGCCGGTGATCCAGCAGATGATGAACACGTAGGCGGCGGTGAGGCCGAACGTGCTCATCACCTTGGGCAGGATCTGTTCGGGGACCAACTCCGTGGTCATGAGTTTGTCGCGATCGGCGGGCGCCGGCGGCGTCGCGTCGAGTTCTGCTGTCATGTCACTTCTTTCGACTCGAGAAGGGGATATCGAACTACTGCTCTCTGCTCTTCGCGCAAGCGCTCATCACTGGACGATCTGTCCGTCTTTCATCCGGATGACACGGCTCGCTTCGTCGGCCACCGTGGGATCGTGAGTGCTGGCGACCACGGTGACGCCGAGCGTCGAGCACAGGTCGCGCAGCATGCGCACCACCGTCTCCCCCGTGCGGTGGTCCAGGTTCGCCGTGGGTTCGTCGGCGAGTACCAGGGTCGGGTCGCTGATCAGCGACCGCGCGATGGCGGTGCGCTGCTGCTCGCCGCCCGACATCTTGGTCGGCTGATGATTGATCCGGTGGGACAGCCCGACCAGTTCCAGTAGTTCGGTCGCCCTCTTGCGCAACGCCTTGCGGTCGTAGGGCTCGAACATCAGCGGCAGTTCCACGTTCTCCACGGCCGACAGGAACGGGATCAGGTTGTAACTCTGGAAGATGAACCCGATGGTGTCGTGCCGCAACGCCGCGAACTGGCTCTCGGAGATCTTCCCGGTGTCCTGGCCGGCGACCTTCACCAGGCCCTTCGTCGGCCGGTCCAGCCCGCCCATGATGTTGAGCAGCGTGGACTTGCCGCTGCCGCTCGGGCCCATCAGGCAGACGAACTCCCCCGGCATGACCTGGAGTTCGACGGCGACGAGGGCCTTGACGACCTCGTCGCCGAGCTTGTGCAGCTTCCACACGTCGGAGATCTCGATGACGGGTGCGGTGGCACCCGCCGTCGGGGTCTCCTCCGTGAGTGGAACATCCGTGGTGTCGTCGAGTGCGGTCACGGTTTAGCCTCCTGCCGATAGCGAACGAATGGGCGGCCGCGACGCTGCGTTCCACGTCGGGATGATGCTGGTGGCCAGCGCGGCCGCGATGCTGATGACGACGGCGATGGCCGAGCCGATCAGGATGCCGGAGACGGCGACGCCCGTGGGCGCCAGCCCCGTGACCCCGACGATCCACCCGCAGAGCGCCGCCAGGACCACGCCGACGATCGCGCCGAGGACGGCGGCCACCACCGGCTCGACGAGCAGCGCGAGAATCACGGGTTTGCGCGGAATACCGTTAGCGCCCAGGACTCCCAGTTCCCGCGTGCGGTGCGCGACCGTGCGGGTGGTGGCGACGGCCACCTCCACGACGCCGACGAGCAGCACGGTGACCGCGATGAGCACGACGGCGCGGCCGATCTCGTCAGCGTGGCCGAGGGTGGCGGACTGCTCCCTGATACCCGCCGACATCCCGAAGACGATGACGACGAGGAAGGCGCCGGTGGCGGTGGTGACCACGGGCAGCACCATCTCGCCGATGCGGCGCCGCGCCGACAGCCATCCGTAGGCGAGCCCCTTGCCGATCATCTGTCCCCCAGGAGGTCGACCGGTCGCTGCTGGAGCAACCGGTGCACGGGTACGAGCGCCCCGACGATCGCCATCGCGGGCAGGAAGGCCGCCACCATCGCGGCGGCCTGCAACCACGCCGTCGGGGTGGCGATGCTCGGAATCACCAGTGCCACAGCGGCACCCGCGCCGAGGACCCCGACCAGGTAGGCGGTGACGAACACGATCGCGGATTCGACGAGGAAGAAGTACAGCACCTCGTCGGCCAACCCGATGCTCGACATGATGCCGAACTCGCGCTTTCGTTCGGCGACGGCGGCGAGGAACGACGACAGCGCGATGACGAAGCCCAGCACGAGGCCGATGATCGAGATCAGACCGAGCGTGCTGCTGGTGACCTTGCCGGAGAACAGTGCCGAGTAGGCCTGATCGAAGGTCAGCGGGCCGCTACCGCCGACGAGGTCGTAGACCAGACCGCGGCCGCTCGGGTCGGGGACCACCGCGGGGTCGTAGGTGGCGGGCAGTCCCGTGGCCGCACTGAACGTGCTGCCGAGATCGCGTCTCTTCTCCTGGCCGTCCGGCGCGTACACCGTGAGCCACCCGCGGTCGCCGACGAGCGACGACGCGAGCGAGGTCGACACCCACACACTCTGGCCCGAGCCGTCGATCGCCGCGGTCAAATTCCGGCCGCCGATGCTGACGGTGTCACCGTCGGCGACGCCGATGCGTTCGGCCAGCCCGGAGCCGAATCGTGCTTGATCGGAGGGGATCTCGTCGACACCGCGCAGCGACACCGGCACCCCGGCGATGTCGGTGATACCGGACAGGGTGCGTACAGCGCGCCAGCCGTCCGGTATCACGACGGTCGGCGCCGCCCCTTCGGCGACGAGTGCCTGCACGCCTGCGTCGTACTGAACGCCCGCCGCGGGGACGGCCCACAGCTGCGCGTCGCCGAGGACGTCGGTGACGGAGTCGGCGCCGGTGATGGCGAAGCTCGCGGAGATCGTTCGAACGATCGTGACGCAGGCAATCGCGAGCGCGATGCCCAGCACGGACAGCGTGAACCGTTCCGGTCTGCGCCGAATGTTGGCCAGGGCGAAGCGCACCAGGCACGAAAGCGTGTTACCCGACTCGGCGGCCGCGATCGCCGGCGCTCGAGTGGACGCGGAGGTCTGCACATACGGATGTTGGGATCGCCGTGTTTCACCCGTGGCGATGGGCGGTGTCCGGCAGGTTAACTAGATGGGCCCCCGATTAACGGGTCGTGTCACCGGGACAACGGAATTCGTAGGTGGAACGGGACCTCTGCGCGAAAAAGCCGCCACGTCACCGACATTCGATCGTCGGATTCGCGTGTCACGCTCGTAACGAGGCGAACGGTGCGGCGTCCTCCAACTCGTACGCCAACCCCAGCAGCCGCGCCTCGTGACCGACAGTGGTCGCGAACATCATCCCCACCGGCAGTCCGTCCGCCGACCGCGCGAGTGGCAGGGAGATCGCCGGATCCCCCGTGGCGTTCTGCAGCGGCGTGAATCCGACCCACGCGATGAGCCGATCCATGATCTGTTCGTAATCACCCGTCGGATCCAGATGCCCGATCCGCGGAGTCGTCTCCGCCAGCGTGGGATTCAGCACCACGTCGTACTGCCTGCCGAGTGCCGCGGTGATGCGGCGACTGCGCGCCAACCGCGCGATGGCGGCCGGTACGCGATGCAGGTTGCGCGCCGCCGCACGATCCAAACCGAGGGTGAGGTTGTCGAGTTTCGAGCGGTCGAACGACGGGCCGAACATCCGACGGCCGCCGCGGACGATCGCCATCGCGAGAAACGCCCAGTACAACAGGAAGTCGTCCTTGAAGTGTGCGGGCACGGGATTGGAGATGGTGGTCACGTGATGGCCGAGTTCCTCCAGCAGCGCCGCCGTTTTGAGGGTGAGTTCGGTGACTTCGGGACTCGCGTCCCGCGTGATCGACTGCGTGCACACGGCGATCCGCAAACGCGCGTCCGAGGGACTGCGGACGTCACCGATGGGCGGGAGTTTGGGGTTGGGGGTGACGCGCTCCATCTCGCGCAGAAACGCCGCGGTGTCGCGCACGGAGCGGCTGACCACACCGTTGGCCACGATGTGCAACGGCATCGCCCTGGTCTCCCGGTCGAGCGGCAGCCGTCCGCGCGACGGCTTCAAGCCGACGAGTCCGTTGCACGCCGCGGGAATCCTGATCGATCCGCCGCCGTCGTTGGCGTGCGCGATCGGCACCACACCCGCCGCGACGAACGCCCCGGACCCCGACGAGGACGCGCCCGCGGTGTACTCCGGATTCCACGGATTGCGCACCGATCCGAGCCGCGGATGCTCGGCCGAGCCACTGAATCCGAACTCCGACATACGAGTTCGACCGAGCGGCACCACACCGGTCGCCAGGAAGTCGCGGGCGAAGTCGCCGTCAGCGGTGCCGGGCCGCGGTTCCCACGCGTCGGTGCCCTGCATCAGCGGCATGCCCGCCACCGCGACGTTGTCCTTGATGTACGTGGGCACCCCGTCGAAGTAGCCGCCGTAGGGGCGCGGTGCCGCCGCCCGGCGGCGACTGCGGTCGTACGCCTCGTGGGCCAGACCGTTGAGTTCCGGGTTCACTCGTTCGGTCCGCGCGATGGCGGCCTCGACGAGTTCGGCCTTCGACACGCGCCGCGCGGCCAGCGCGTCGACGACGCCCACCGCATCGAGATCTCCGAGCGCGTCATCGGTGAAAGCGGATACTCGAGTCACCCGATCGACGTTAGCGGTAACCGGTGGCCGCATATGGTGGAACGGTGTCGAGTGGACCGCAGGGGCCGGGCTGGTGGTGCGCCTCGGACGGCCGCTGGTACCCACCCCAGCCGGCTGTCCCCGCGGCGAGGAGGAAGTCGACTCGCGGGATCTGGATCGCCGTCCTTGCCGTGGTCGTCGTCCTCATCGCGGGCGTCGGGATCGGCGGCTATCTCATCGTCCGCGCCGTGACGAACGAGGTGTCCAGCGCGCTCGGAGTCGGCGATCTCGAATGCCCGGCATCGGGTGATATCGGCGAGCTTCTCGGGTCCCCGGTCAGCGGACCGGCCGGGGGCAGCATGATCGTGGCCAGTGGTTGCTACTACACCGGGGCCGTCTACGACGTGATCATCGTGTCCGGGTCCACCCTGATCGCCGACGAGCAGATCGCGTCGATGGTCGGCGAGGGTGAAGCCGGCGGAGCCGAGGTGCGCGACATCGACGTCGGCGACAAGGGCCGGGTGTGGGCGTCGGATACCAAGAGTTCCGCGATCGCGGTCGGCGCCGACGCGCTCGTCAGTGTCGAGGTGCAGGGCAAGGACTTCGCGTCCATCCCGGATCGGAGCGACGCGGCCGTCGCGATCCTGGAACGGGTACTGCGCTGACTCCCCTGGGGCATAAGAGAAACCCCGCGCCTCCGGATAACCGGACGACGCGGGGTTCTCGTTCCTACGCTTAGGGCTGGCCGACCTCGAAGCGGGCGAACCGCGTCACGGTCACGCCCGCGGCGTCGAGCACCTGCTTGACCGTCTTCTTGTCCTCGGTCAGGGCGGGCTGCTCGAGCAGCACGACGTCCTTGAAGAACCCGGTGAGCCTGCCCTCGATGATCTTGGGCAGAGCCTGCTCGGGCTTGCCCTCCTCGCGGGCGGTCTCCTCGGCGACTCGACGCTCGCTGGCGACGAGGTCCGCGGGGACGTCCTCCTTGGTCAGGTACTTGGCCTTCATGGCCGCGACCTGCTGCGCGATCGTGCGTGCCACGTCGGCGTCACCGCCGGCGTACTCCACGATCACACCCACGGCGGGCGGCAGGTCCGCCGACCGCTTGTGCAGGTAGGTGGCCACTTCACCGTCGTAGTAGGCGACCCGGCGGAGTTCGAGCTTCTCGCCGATCTTCGCCGACAGGTCGGCGATCGCCTGCTCGACCGTGGTGTCGCCGGCCGCAGCGGCCTTGAGCGCGTCGACGTCGGTGGCCTTGGCCGCCGCGGCAGCCGCCACGACGAGGTCCGCCAACGCCTGGAAGTCCGCGTTCTTGGCGACGAAGTCGGTCTCGGAGTTCAGCTCGATGAGCGCGCCGCCCTTGGCCGCGACCAGACCCTCGGCCGTTGCCCGCTCGGCGCGCTTGCCGACGTCCTTGGCGCCCTTGATGCGGAGCAGTTCGACGGCCTTGTCGAAGTCGCCGTCCGCCTCCACCAGAGCGTTCTTGCATGCGAGCATCCCGGAGCCGGTGAGCTCCCGGAGCCGCTTTACGTCGGCAGCGGTGTAATTCGCCACGTGTTCTTCGCCTCTTTCAGGATTGGTGAGGATTACGAGGATTCCGCGGGGGTCTCGGCAGCCGGAGCGGCCTCGGCCTCGGCGGGGGCACCGGCCGTCGCGCCTGCGAGCAGCTCCTGCTCCCACTCGGGAAGCGGCTCGGCCGCTTCGGCCTCGGACTTGTTCGAGCCGGCACCGGAGCGGGCCTGCAGACCCTCGGCGACCGCGGAGGCGATCACCTTGGTGAGCAGAGCGGCCGAGCGGATGGCGTCGTCGTTGCCCGGAATCGGGTAGTTGACCTGATCGGGATCGCAGTTGGTGTCCAGGATCGCGATGACCGGGATGCCGAGCTTGATGGCTTCGCTGACCGCGAGGTGCTCCTTGTTGGTGTCGACGACCCAGATCGCCGACGGCACCTTGGCCATGTCGCGGATACCGCCGAGGCTGCGCTCGAGCTTGTTCTTCTCACGGGTCAGCATCAAGATCTCCTTCTTGGTGCGTCCCTCCATGCCACCGGTCTGCTCCATGCTCTCCAGCTCCTTCAGGCGCTGAAGGCGCTTGTGGACGGTGGAGAAGTTGGTGAGCATGCCACCGAGCCAGCGCTGGTTCACGTACGGCATGCCGACGCGCGTCGCCTCTTCGGCGATGGACTCCTGCGCCTGCTTCTTGGTGCCGACGAACATGATGCTGCCGCCGTGCGCGACGGTTTCCTTGACGAACTCGTACGCCTGGTCGATGTACGTCAGCGTCTGCTGCAGGTCGATGATGTAGATGCCGTTGCGGTCGGTGAAGATGAACCGCTTCATCTTGGGGTTCCAGCGACGGGTCTGATGCCCGAAGTGGGTGCCGCTGTCGAGCAGCTGCTTCATGGTTACAACAGCCATGGTTAGCCGATGTCCTTCTGTGTCGGTTGTCGCCGAGCATCGGGTGATGCCTGGCCCTAGCGTCTGTTGCGTGCCGGACCCGGCCTGAGAAACCCCAGGTAGGGACCGCCCGGCATGCTGATGCGGCCCTGGAACATCGGGGCTGCGGCACAGGCGCGCGAAGTCAATCCGGTGAGACGGATTGCGGGAGCGAGTTTACACCGACGAAACCCCTGGTCAAAACCGGCGTTGCCGGCTCCTCGCGCAAGCGCTCGTCGGTCGATGCACAGTCACGCGTTCATCCCCGGGACACCCACCCGCCCCTTTCGCCGTCGGCGCCGCGGCGGTGAACTGGTGCCATGCGCGCGCTCGCGGTTCTACTGCTCATTCCGGCGCTAGCCGCCCCCGCTCACGCCGCCGAGGGTCGGCTGGATTGGCCGCTGCGGCCCCGGCCCGCGGTCGCCCGCACCTTCGACGCGCCGAATCCGAACTGGCAGCGCGGTCATCGCGGCGTCGACCTGGTCGCGGCGGCCGGGCAGCCGGTCTACGCCGCAGCCGAGGGAACCGTGGTGTATGCGGGCAGGATCGCCGACCGACCGGTCGTGTCGATCGCCCACCCCGGCGGGCTGCGCACCAGCTACGAGCCCGTCGACGCTGGCATCCGGGCCGGGCAGTGGGTCGACGCGGGGACGCCGATCGGCACCGTCCGGCCCGGCCATTCGGGGTGCGGCGCGCCGGCCTGCCTGCACTGGGGAGCGATGTGGGGCCGGGCCGCCAACGCCGACTACGTCGACCCGCTCGGTCTGGTGGTGACGACGCCGATCCGGCTCAAGCCGGTGGGTTAGGCGCGCGGATGCGCCTGGTCGTGCACCGCGCGCAGCCGGGCGACCGTGACGTGGGTGTAGAGCTGTGTGGTCGCCAGCGTCGAGTGGCCCAGCAGTTCCTGCACCACACGCAGATCCGCGCCGCCCTCCAGCAGATGCGTCGCCGCGCTGTGCCGCAATCCGTGCGGGCCGATGTCGGGGGCGCCGTCGACCGCCGCCATCGTCTGGTGGACGACGGTACGCGCCTGCCGGGGGTCGAGACGCCGGCCGCGCACACCGAGAAGCAGTGCAGCGCCTGATGATTCGGCCACCAGATGCGGTCGTCCGTCGTCGAGCCAGGCCCGCAGCGCCCGTTGCGCGGGCTCCCCGTAGGGCACCGTCCGCTGCTTGTCGCCCTTGCCGAGCACACGCAGCAGCCGGCGCGACGAGTCGACGTCGTCGATGTCCAGCCCGCACAGTTCGCTGACGCGGATTCCCGTGGCATACAACAACTCGACGATCAACCGGTCCCGCAGGGCGAGCGGGTCGCCCTGTTGCGCTCCCGACTCCGCCGCCGCCATCGCGTCGAGCGCCTGGTCGGAGCGCAACACGGCGGGAAGCGTGCGACTCGCCTTGGGCACCTGCAGCCGGGTCGCCGGGTCGGTGTCCATGAGGCCGGCCCGCGACGCCCACGCGGTGAACGTCTTGACCGCGGAGGTGCGACGCGCCAACGTGGTCCGCGCGACCCCGGCCGTCGCCTGCGAGGCGAGCCACGACCGCAGCAACGGGACCGTCAGGGCGGCGGGCGACGCGTCCGTCCGTTCGGCGACGAACGCGAACAGGGACCGGAGGTCACCGAGGTAGGCGCGCCTGGTGTGGTCGGAACGGCCGCGCTGCAGCGCGAGGTACTCGTCGAACTCCTCGAGCACCGCGTCGATCGTCACCCCTCCACCGTGGCAGAGCGGGTACTCAAGACCCGGCCGACGCGCCGGGTTCGCTCACCTTGACCAGCATCTTGCCGATGTTCGCGCCGGTGAACAGCCCGTTGAGGGCGTCGACACACGATTCCAGTCCGTCGTAGACGGTTTCGCGATGCGCCAGCAGACCCTGCTGCTCCCACCCGCGGAGCGCGGCGAACGCCTCCTCGAAGTGCGCCCACTCGTCGAGTGCGTTGAACCCCTGCATCGTCGCGGTCCTCGCCAGCAGGTTGACGTAGTTCGCGGGTCCGGGGTGCTCGCCGGTGAGGTAACTCGAGATGACGCCGCACAGCACCACGCGCGCCTTGGACGCCAGCCTGCCGAGCACGGCGTTGAGGACGTCACCGCCGACGTTGTCGAAGTAGACGTCGACCCCCTTGGGGCAGTGCTCCTTGAGCGCGGCGGCGAGATCGCCCGCTTTGTAGTCGATGCACGCGTCGAACCCGAAGTCCTCCACCACTGCCCGGCACTTCTCGGGACCGCCTGCGATGCCGACCACCCTGGCGCCCGCGATCCTGGCGATCTGGCCGGCCACCGAACCGGTGGCGCCGGCGGCGGCGGACACCACCACGGTCTCCCCCGGCTGCGGCTTGCCGACACCCGTCATCCCGAAGTACGCGGTCGCTCCGGTCGGGCCGTAGATCGACATCACCGCCAACTGGTCGGTGAACCCGACGACGGAAGTGGCGAACACGTCGTCGCGGATGACGACGAAGTCCTGGAAGCCGGTCAGAGTCGTCACGACATCGCCCACCTGATATGCGTCACAACGTGATTCGACGACCTCGCCGATCCCGGCAGCGCGGATCACGTCGCCGACCTCCACCGGAGGGAGATAGCCGGGTTGCCCGTCGAGCCAGGTGCGAGCCGCGGCGTCGATGCCGACGTAGGTGGTCCGCAGCAGCGCCTCGCCCTCCGCCGGTTCGGCAGCGGCCACCGTCACCATCTCGGTGTCGTCGGGTGACACCAGCCCGTTCGGTCGTCGGCGCAGCAGGATCTGACGATTCACCCGGTCCGGCACGACGCCGAAGCTACCGAACTCAGCCGACCCGGCGCAGCGCTTCGGGCACGAGATCCGCCAGCGTCCGATAGCCGTCGATGCCCATGATGAGATCGGCCTCGGCCAGCAGCGAGCGCAGCACGTGCACCACTCCGTCGGCGCCGCCGAGTGCCATCCCGAACGCGTACGGGCGGCCGACGCCGACCGCGGTCGCGCCGAACGCGAGCGCCTTGACGATGTCCGCGCCGCTGCGAATGCCCGAATCGAACAGCACCGGAACGTCACCCGCGGCCTCGACCACACCCGGCAGGCAGTCGAGCGCGGGGATCCCGCCGTTGGCCTGCCTGCCGCCGTGGTTGCTGCAGTAGATGCCGTCGACACCGCCGTCGATGGCGCGGCGCGCGTCGTCGGGATGCTGAATGCCCTTGACCAGCAGCGGCAGCGTCGTGAGGGAGCGCAGCCACGGCAGGTCGTCCCAGGACAGCGAGTTACCGAACACCGAGATCCACTTGAGGATCGCCGCCTGCATGTTCTCCTCCGGCGGTGCCGCCAGCCCGGACCGGAACACGGGGTCGCTGGTGTAGTTGGCCAGGCACTTGCCGCGCAGCTGGGGGAAGTTCGACGTCGAGAGGTCGCGCGGTCGCCACCCCGGCACCCAGGTGTCGAGCGTGACGACGATGCCCTTGAAACCCGCCTTCTCGGCGCGCTGCACGAAGCTGGCCGCGAGGTCGCGGTCCGTCGGCGTGTACAGCTGGAAGAACCCCGGCGTGTCGCCGAACTCGGCGGCGACGTCCTCGAGCGGGTCGGCGGTCAGCGTCGACACCACCAGGGGCACCCCGGTACGCGCCGCGGCCTTCGCCGCGGCGATGTCGCCGTGCCCGTCCTGGGCGCAGATGCCCATGACGCCGATGGGCGCCATGAACGCGGGCGACGGCAGGGTCAGACCGAACAGATCGACGCTGAGGTCCCGCTCCTTGGCACCCACGAACATCCGCGGCATGAGACCCCAGTTGTCGAAGGCGGTCCGGTTGACCCGCTGGGTGCGCTCGTCGCCGGCACCACCGGCGACGTAAGACCAGACCGACGGCGACATCGCGGCCTGCGCCCTGGCTTCGAGTTCCGCGAACGACATGGGCAGCGTCGGCATGACGCCCGACAGGCCCTGCAGGTAGATCTCGAGTTGGTAGTCGCCGAATGCCATGGCTACGAAGTTAGTCCCGCCTAGTTCTTGCCGGCCTCTAACTGGGCGAGTTCGGCCTTCCACTGCCGGAACGTCTCCTCGGTGCGCCCGCGGCGCCAGTACCCGGAGATCGACGCCCACTTGGCCTCCACCCCGCGCTCCTTGCGCACGTACCCGCGCAGGTTGTGCATGACGGTCTGCGCTTCGCCGTGGATGAACACCTGGGCCTGGCCCGGCAGCCACGGCGACTCCTTGACCGCGGCGATCAGCGGCGCGTGGTCGCCCGCCTGGTCCTCGGGCACCAGGTCGGCCCGGCCGCCCCGGTAGATCCAGCGGATCTCGACGCCGTCCGGGGCGGTCAGGGGCACCTCGTCCTCAGGACCGGCCACCTCGATGAAGGCGCGTCCGATCGCGTTGGGCGGCAGCGCTTCCAGCGCCACGCTCAGCGCGGGCAGGCCGGCTTCATCGGCGGCGAGCAGGTGCCAGTCGGCCGCGGGGTCGGGCGCGTACGCTCCGCTCGGACCCATGAGGTAGGCGCGCTGGCCGGGCTGCACCGACGCCGCCCACGGACCGGCGACGCCGTGCTCGCCGTGGACGACGAAGTCGATGGCGATCTCGCGGCGATCGGCGTCCGCGTGCCGGACGGTGTAGCTGCGCACGACGGGTCGCTGCTCCTCCGGCAGCGCGGTGAAGCTGTCGAGGGTGAGCGGTTGGGGCAGTGCGTCGACGGTCGCGTCGTCCAGGTCGGCGCGGACGATGACCACCTTGACGTAGGAGTCGGTGAACTCGCTCGGCACGAAGGTGTCGAAACCTCTGCCACCCAGCACGACGCGAATCATGTGCGGCGCCAACTGCTCGCTGCGAATCACCTCGAACGTGTGGACGGGACGCCCTGCCACGGTTACCTCCTGAAGCTCGACTGACAACCCCGTCGAGCATACGAGCGGTGGCGGGGCGTCAGGGGCCTACCGCCAGCCGCCGTCCGGTGGGCGAGCCAGTACGGCGGCGGCGTACTTGGGCTGCCAGTCCGTGGTGAGCAGGGCGCCGAAGTTGTCCTGAACCTCGTCGGGGTTGGCGGTGTCGGTGTCGCGGATCGAGTAGATGAAGGCCGGTCCGGAGTACCCCGTCTCGGCGATACCCGCCAGCACCGCGACGATCTGTCTCGCCTGTTCCTCCTGGGTCACCCCTTCGTCGGTGGTCTGCGACGTGGGAGCGCCGAGTTCGGTCATCCAGATCTTCTTGTCCCCGTCACCGTGCGTCGTCATCACGTCGTGCACACGCGCGATGTCCGACCAGGAGTTGAACGGGTCGGCCTCGATGCCGCCCGGGTACACGTAGGGATGCATCGCGAGGGCGTCGAACAAGCCCTTTGCGCCCGCGATGTACATGTCGTTGACGAAGTTCGGCGGCGAGTCGACACCGACCGCCGGACTGAGCCCGGCCGCGATCACGGTGGAACGCGGCTGGATCAGCTTGATCGCCGGATACGCCACCCGCAACAGGTCGACGTACCGTTTGGGCCGCAGATCGCTGAACCCCATGAACCGAGGGAGATTCGGCTCGTTCCAGATCTCCCAGTCCGTGATGCGCACCTGGTAGCGCTTCACCACCGCGATCACGAAGTCCCGGAAGTCGTCGGCGTTCGCGGGCGGCGAATAGAGCGGCGCGCCGGCCGGCCGAGCCCATTCGGGGGTGTTGACGATGAGGCCGAGGATCTTCAGGCCGTGGTCGCGGGCCGCGTTGATCCAGCGGTCGGCGTAGGACCAGTTGTACTCGCCCTTGACGGGTTCGATCGCGTGCCAGTCGATGTGCACGCGCAGCCAGGTCGCGCCGGTGCGGGCGACGGCGTCCAGTTCGCGGGTCGCATCCTCCGGGCTCATCCAGATCTGTGCCGCGCCGACCGCGAATCCGTAACCGTCATCGGGGTGGACCACCGGCGCGGGTGCATCGCGGCAGCCCGCGGCGCTCAGCGCGAGCACCGCGACGAGAAGGCACGCGAGCAGCCGGAAGCGCCCGTTCACGTGCTGGTTCATGCGGCCAAACTACCGGCCCACTGGTCGGGCCAGCTTCCACCGGCCATCGGAACGCGTGACGAGCCCGGCGAGTTCGAGTGTCGCCAACGGCCCCAGCACCTGGACCGGCGGCAGCCCCGCGGCCACCGCCAGCTGCTCGACACTGCGAGCGCCGCGGCCCGGCAGCGCCTCGAACACCAGGGCCTCGCGCTCCGTCAGGCCGTCGAGCACCGACGTGGGACGCGGCGCCTCGTCGGCGTACTCACCGATGCGGCCTGCGAGTTCGACGACCTCCTGCGCACGGGTGACCAGAGTCGCCCCAGCGCGGATGAGCGCGTGACAGCCGTTCGACGACGAGGACGTCACCGGGCCCGGCACCGCGCACACCGGACGGTTGAGAGCCTCCGCCCAGGCCGCCGTGCTCGCGGCGCCGCTGCGCAACCCCGCCTCCACGACGACGGTGGCAGCGCCGAGTGCCGCGACGATGCGGTTGCGCGTGAGGAAGCGGTGCCGCGCCGGCCGCAGACCCGGCGGATACTCGCTGACCACCAGTCCCTGTGTCGCAATGCGGTTCAGCAGTGCGGAGTGCCCGGACGGGTACGGCACGTCGATCCCACCCGCGAGCACCGCCACCGTCACACCGTCGGACGCGAGCACCGCTCGGTGGGCCGCCCCGTCGATGCCGTACGCGGCGCCGGACACGACGGCCATGTCGCGTTCCACCAGTCCGGTGGCGATGTCGGCGGTGACGCGATCGCCGTACCCGGTCGACGCCCGCGTCCCGACGATCGCGCAGCTGCGCCATGTCACGTCGGCGAGCTGCACGGGGCCGACCGCCCAGAGCGCCAGCGGCGCCAACCACTCGCGCTTGTCCGGGTCGGCGTTGACCGGTGCGGTGAACGCGGCGTCCGGCCACTCGTCCTCCCCCGGCACGACGAGCCGGCCTCCCAGCCGCGCGAGGATATCGAGATCAGCTGCACCGCAATCGATGTCACGGCGCGCTTCACTGCGCTTCCGCAGCGCCTGCCCGACCGCCCCGCTGCGAATCCGGGCGGCCGCCTCCACCGGACCGTCGCTCTGCACCAGCGCCGCCAACTCCGCGCACGGCGGCTCCACCACGCGCGAGAGATAGGCCCACGCGAGCATCTCGGCGCGGGTCATCGCGCGAGCCCCGCCTGCCGGAAGCTCAGCGCCGTGGTGACGTCCTCGAGATCGGGTGACGACCTGCCCGCGAGATCGGCCAGACTCCACGCGACCCGCAGTGTGCGATCCATGCCTCGGATGCTCAGCGCTCCGCGGTCCAGCGCCGACGTCAGCGGCGTCATCACGCGCTCGGGTAGTCGAAACCGCCTGCGCAGCAACGACCCGCTCACGTCGGCGTTCGTCCGCACCCCGTACGCCGCCCACCGCGCCGCGGCCGCGGCTCGAGCAGCCGCCACCCTGGCACGCACGGTATTCGTCGACTCGCCGCCCTGTTCGCCCGCGATGGCCCCCGACCGAACCGGGTCCATCGCGACGGTGATGTCGACGCGGTCGAGAAGCGGACCAGACAACCTGCCCTGATAGCGGCGCTTCTCCGCCGCTGCACAGGTGCAGTCGCGCGGATCCGCGGGGGCGCACGGGCACGGGTTCGCCGCGAGGATCAGCTGGAACCGCGCCGGGTACTGAGCCACCCCGTCCCGACGGGCGAGCCGAATCTCGCCGTCCTCCAACGGCGTTCGCAACGCCTCCAGCGCCTTGGCGCCGAACTCGGCGTACTCGTCGAGGAACAGCACGCCGCGGTGCGCCCGGCTGACCGCGCCCGGCCGGGCCATGCCGCTGCCGCCGCCGACGAGCGAGGCCACGCTCGAGGTGTGATGCGGTGCGACGAACGGCGGCCTGGTGATCAGCGGTGCGCCCGTGACGAGCAGGCCCGCCACGGAGTGGATGGCGGTGACCTCGAGCGCTTCGGCGTCGGTCAACGGCGGCAGCAGTCCGGGGAGCCGTTTCGCCAGCATGGTCTTGCCGACCCCCGGCGGCCCCGTGAGCACCAGGTTGTGGGCACCGGCGGCGGCGACCTCGACGGCGAATCGCGCGTGGAACTGTCCGACCACCTCCGCCAGTTCCGCGACCGGCGGGGCGTCGGCCGTCACCGTCACAGGCTCGTCCTCGAGGCGGCTGTCCCCGTCGAGCCACGCCTTCAGATGAGACAGCGTCCGTACGCCGAGGACCTCGACACCGGACACCAGGGCGGCCTCGGCCATGTTCTCGACGGGAACCACCACCGTCGGCCGACCCTCGCGCTGCGCCGCGAGAACGGCGGGCAGCACACCCGTGACCGGGCGCACCCGCCCGTCGAGTGCGAGTTCACCCAGCAGGACCACCTTCTCGAGCTGAGCCCAGGGAACGTCCATCTTCGCCGACAGCACCGCGGCGGCGATGGCGATGTCGTAGACCGACCCCGTCTTCGGCATCGTCGCCGGCGACAGCGCCAGCGTCACCCGCGCCTGGGGCCATTCGTTGTCGGAGTTGTTGATCGCCGCGCGAACGCGGTCCCGCGACTCCCGCAGTGCGCTGTCCGGCAATCCCACCAGATTCACGCCCGGCAGCCCCGAGCTGATGTCGGCCTCGATCTCGACGAGCACCGCGTCGAGACCGCGCACCCCGACCGAGACCGCTCGCCCGAGTGCCACTACCCCACCCCCTCGAGGTGGACGAGCTCCGGCTCGGGACCACGCCCCATCCGGATACCGACGACGTCGATGCGGATCTGCGCCCAGCTGCCCCGCTGTGACGCGAGCCAGAGTCCGGCCAACCGCCGCAGCCGCCGCAGCTTCTGAGGGGTGACGGCCTGCTCGATTCCGCCGAACCGGTCGGTGGTGCGCGTCTTCACCTCCACGAAGACGAGCACCCGCCGCTCGAGGTCGGCCGCGATCACATCGAGTTCGCCGTACCGGCAGCGCCAGTTGCGGTCGAGCACGGTCAAACCCGACCCGATCAGGTGGTCGACCGCGAGTTGTTCACCCAGGGCGCCCAGTTCGGCGCGGGTCATATCCGTCATGGGCCCAGCCTCGGCAGCGCCTCCGACAGTGCGACCTCACACGGGTCCGGTCATCCACAGTCGGAGGTTCGTCCACAGGGAGCGCGAGACTGCGTTGACAGAGCGGTCGATCAACGGACGCAACAATTTTCGCCACTCGACGTGTCACACCCCCGCGTTACCTTTCCCTCGCCGCCACCCCACCACCCCACCACCATTGCGAGGAGTCATGTCGATGCGCACCCCCATCCGCCACGGCGAGGTCATGCTGGTTCCGGTCGGTTCCGCCCCCGACGGCACATGCGAACGCGTCACCAGCTGCATCGTCGGGCACAGCGAGTCCGGCCACCACCACGTGCTCGACAGCGACCTCGAATTCGCCACCATCGTGTCGGCGAGCGGGACGCTCTACGTCGACCTCGACACACCCAGCCGACTCCTCCACCGCAAGGACCACGAGCAGCACCGCGAGCTCGAGGTGCCCGCCGGAACCTGGCGCGTCGTCCGCAAGACCGAGTACGACGTGCGGTCCTCGGTGGACCCGAATCCGCGCCGGCGCCCCGTCGTCGATTGATCGCGTTCGACGAGGCCGCGGTCCGGCGGGCGATCAGTGCGTTCCGCCGGACCCGCGGGGTCGACGACACCCCGGTGACGGTCGTCGACCGGCTGGACCACGCGATCGCGATCTCGGAACTCAAGGGTCCCGACCCGCGCTGGCGCACCATCCCGTTCTGGGCCGCCGACGACGATCCCGGCGACCCGCCGGCCGGCCACGACTTCCGGCGCGCCACGACCGACGTCGCGCAGGCGGTGCTCGACCGTGTGCTGGCGATCGAGGGACAGCACGGTCGCCACGCGGTCCTCTCGGCGAGCCGCTGGGCGCGTTTCTCACTGGCGATGCGCGACGCGCATTACGGCGGCCTGGGCTGGCTGGTGCCGGTGCACCGGGAACTCGTCCTCGTCCCGATGCCGCTGGTGCGGACCGCCGAGGGGCGGCCCACCGTCCTGCACGACGACACCGGTCGCCCCGCGGTCGAATGGATGGACGGGTCCGGGTCGTATTTCCTGCACGGCCTCGACGTGGACCGGCGGACGTACACCCTGGTGACCGGGGGTCGGATGCTGATCCAGGAGATCGCCGCGCTGCCCACCGCCGACCTCCGCTCCCTCGCGCTCAGCTACCTCCCCTTCGAGCGTCTGGTCATCGACTCCGACGCCGAACTGATCGACACCGGGGTTCGCGGCACCCGGCTCTACCGCCTGCCGCTGCCCTGGCGCATCCGGGTCGACCGCGTCGCGGGATACGGGGGTTACGACTACTTCATCCACATGCGCGACGCCAGTCACCCCGAACGCGAGTTCGTCGAGTGGGTCGAGCCGTCGATCGGCCGTCAGCACAACGCCGAACTGTGCCAGGCCCACGCGTTCGGCATCACGCTCGCGGAGTGGTTGTCGATCGAACAGGAGGGCTGACCGGAGCGGATGGCTTCGGCCGCACAGCGCGCACGGGTATGTTTAGGCAATCCTCAGTAAGGTACGCCTGCACTCCGGTGCTGAAAGGACTCGGTCGATGCGATCCCCCCGGAGCCGGGTAACCCGTCTCCTCTCCCTGTTCTCCGCCGTAGCGCTCATCGCCGGCCTGACGGCGTGCTCGTCGTCGGAGGAGACCGACGGTCTGCTGATCTACAACGCGCAGCACGAGTCACTCACCAAGGAGTGGATCGACGCGTTCACCGAGGAGACCGGGATCAAGGTCACCTACCGCCAGGGCGGTGACACCGAGTTGGGCAACCAGTTGATCGCCGAAGGCGCGTCGTCGCCCGCCGACGTCTTCCTCACCGAGAACTCCCCCGCGATGGCCGCCGTCGAGAAAGCCGGCCTGTTCGCCGACGTCGATCAGGCGACCATCGATCAGGTGCCCGCGCAGTACCGGCCGGCGACCGGCAAGTGGACCGGAGTCGCGGCCCGCACCACGGTCTTCGCCTACAACACGACCAAGCTCACCGAGGCGCAGCTGCCGACGTCGATCATGGATCTCGAGAAGCCGGAGTGGAAGGGCCGCTGGGGGGCGCCGCCCGTCAAGCCCGATTTCCAGGCCATCGTGGCGGCCATGCTGCAGCTCACCGGTGAGCAGGCGACCTCGCAGTGGCTCGCGGGCATGAAGGCGGGAGCCGAGATCTTCTCCGACAACATCGCGACACTGCGCGCGGTCAACGACGGTCAGGTCGAGGGCGGCGTGATCTACCACTACTACTGGTTCCGCGATCAGGCGGAGGCCAAGGAGATCAGCAACAACACCGCGCTGCACTACTTCAAGAACGAGGACCCCGGCGCGTTCGTCTCCATCTCCGGCGGCGGCATCCTGAATTCGAGCAAGAAGAAGGACGACGCCCAGAAGTTCCTCACGTTCATCACCGGAAAGGCCGGCCAGGAGGTGCTGGAGAACGGGACGTCGTTCGAGTACCCGGTCGCCAGCGACGTTCCCGCCAACAAGGCGCTGGTGCCGCTCGACCAGCTGCAGGCCCCGGCGGTCAATCCGTCGGACCTCGATTCACAGCAGGTCACCGATCTGATGACGAAGGCCGGCCTGCTCTGATGGTGCCGTAGTTGGTCACCGCCGACCATCCGCTCACCGCGGCACCCGATGTCGCGCCGACCGGCCCGCGCCCCGGCCCGGCACTTCGCGCCGGCGTGCTGGTGCTCGTCGCCGCCACCTTCATCCCGCTGGGCTACATCGCCTGGTCGATGATCTCGCTGGGACCCGGCCCGGTCTACCAGCTGCTGGCCCGGCCGAGGGTCGGCGAGCTGCTGGTCAACACGGTCGGGCTGGTGGTCGTCACGGTGCCGCTGTGTCTGATCCTCGGCGTGGCGACGGCGTGGCTCGTCGAGCGCACCGACGTGCCGGGACGCGCGGTGTGGCGACCCCTGTTCGTCGCACCGCTGGCCGTGCCCGCCTTCATCAACAGCTACGCGTGGGTCAGCGTCGTGCCGACACTGCACGGCTTCTGGGCGGGGGTGCTGGTCGCGACCATGAGCTACTTCCCCTTCGCGTACGTGCCGGTGGCGGCCACCCTGCGTCGGCTGGATCCCGCCATCGAGGAGTCGGCCCGCGCGCTGGGATCCAGCCCGGCGACGGCGTTCCGGCGCATCGTGCTGCCGCAGCTGCGGCTGGCGATCCTCGGCGGCGGACTGCTCATCGGAGTGCACCTGCTCGCGGAGTACGGCGCGTTCGCCATGCTCCGGTTCAGCACCTTCACCACCGCGATCTTCGAACAGTTCCAGGCCACGTTCAACGGCGCCGCGGGCAGCACGCTCGCGGGGGTACTGGTGCTGCTGTGCCTGGTGCTCATCCTCGGCGAGACCGCGGCGCGCGGTAACGCCCGCTACGCGCGCATCGGCTCTGGTGCGCAACGGATCTCGACCCCGCAGCAGCTGGGTTCGTTGGGGATCCCCGCGAGCATCGGCCTCGCGCTGCTGGCCGCCCTCGCCCTCGGCGTGCCGGTGTGGATCATCGCCCGCTGGCTGTGGATCGGCGGCATCGCGGCGTGGACGTCGACCGACATCGTCACATCGACATGGCAGACGGTGGTGCTGGCCGCTGCGGCCGCCGCGCTCACCACGGTGCTCGCGTTCCCGTTCGCGTGGGTTGCGGTGCGCTACAGCGGTTTCTTCGCCCGCTTCGTCGAAGGCTCGAACTTCGTCACCAGTTCGATGCCGGGGATCGTCACCGCCCTGGCCCTCGTCATCGTCGCGATCAGGTACGTGCCGCCGCTGTACCAGACCGTCGCACTGGTGCTGGCCGCCTACGTGCTGCTGTTCCTGCCACGGGCCATGGTCAACCTCAGATCGGGACTGGCTCAGGTGCCACCGGGCCTGGAGGAGGCCTCACGCTCGCTGGGGGTGTCGCCGTCGCGGACGTTCCTGCGTGTCACACTGCGCCTCACCGCACCCGCCGCGGCCGCGGGTGCATCACTCGTATTCGTCGCCGTCGCAACGGAACTCACCGCCACGCTGCTGCTGGCCCCCACCGGCACCAACACCCTGGCGATGCGGTTCTGGTCGCTGTCGAGCGAACTGGACTACCCTGGTGCCGCGCCGTACGCCTTCCTACTCGTCGCACTGTCCGTTCCCGTGACGGTGGTGCTGTTCCGCCAGTCGACGAAGGTGGCGGCACTGTGACGGGATCGGTCGCACTCGAGGTCACCGCGCTGGCCAAGTCCTTCGACGGACACGAGGTGCTGCACGGAATCGACCTGAGCGTGCCGACGGGCACCATCACCGCCGTCGTCGGCGCCTCCGGGTGCGGCAAGACCACCCTGCTGCGTCTGGTCGCGGGGTTCGAAACCCCGGATCGCGGAACGGTTTCCATCGCCGGACGGGAGGTCGCCAGCGTTGGCCGATGCATCCCGGCGCACCGTCGCGACGTCGGCTACGTCGCGCAGGACGGTGCGCTGTTCCCCCATCTGACGGTCGGCCAGAACATCGCGTACGGCCTCTCCGGCGGAGCACGCGAGGACAGGGTGAGCGAGTTGCTGCGCACCGTGTCACTCGACGAGTCCTATGCGAGCAGAAGGCCCCACGAGCTGTCCGGCGGCCAGCAGCAGCGCGTCGCACTCGCCCGCGCCCTCGCTCGCCAGCCCGCGGTCATGCTGCTCGACGAGCCCTTCAGCGCACTCGACACCGGCCTGCGCGCCGCCACCCGCAAGGCCGTCTCAGCTCTGCTCTCCGACGCGGGCGTCACCACGCTGCTGGTGACCCACGACCAGGAGGAGGCGTTGTCGATCGCCGACCAGGTCGCCGTGATGCGCGACGGCCGGTTCACGAAAGTCGGAACGCCGCAATCGGTCTACCGGAGTCCCACCGACCGATTCACCGCCGAGTTCCTCGGCGACTGCGTGCTACTGCCGTGCACGGTGACCGCGGGTGTCGCGGAGTGCGCGCTGGGCCGACTCCCCCTGCGCGACGACGACATCGGCACCGTCGGCGACGCGACGGTGATGCTGCGGCCCGAGCAACTCGTCGCCACCGTCCTGTCCGACGACTCGGCGCCCGACGACGAACGGGGCGTGGCCACGGTGCTCGCCTCCGAATTCCGCGGCCACGACGTGCTGCTGACCGTGGACCTCGGCGGCGACACCGCACCGATCACGGTCCGCCAGCACAGCGTCGCGCCACCCGAGGTCGACGCGAAGGTCCGGTTGACGATCAACGGCACGGCCGTCGTCTTCCCCGATCGGGCGTCGTGATGTTCGATCGGATCGTCGATCACCTCGCCGGGCTCGGTGCTCACATCGCCGTCGTGACTGACGACCTCCAGCTCACCTACGCCGAGCTCGCCGCCCGAGTCGCCAGCTGCGCAACGGAATTGGGCGGCAAGCGCCGCTTGATCCTGCTCGAGACGCGCAACGACGTCGACACCCTGGTGAGCTACCTCGGCGCCCTGGCGGGCAACCACGTCGTGCTCCCCGTGCCTGCAGACAGCGACTACGGCTCCGTCCTCGACGTCTACGATCCCGACACCGTCGTGCGCGCGGGTGTCACCGAGTTCCGCCACCGGCCACTCCACGAACTGCACCCCGACCTGGCCCTGCTGCTGTCCACGTCGGGCAGCACGGGGTCACCCAAACTCGTCCGGCTGTCGCGCGAGAACCTCGACGCCAACGCCGAGGCCATCGCCTCCTACCTCGACGTCCGCAGAGACGACCGCGCAGCCACCACGCTGCCGATGTCGTACTGCTACGGCCTGTCGGTGGTGCACACCCACCTGCTGCGCGGCGCGGGACTCATCCTCACCGAGGGCTCGGTGGTCGACGACGCCTTCTGGACGTCGGTGCGACGACACGGGGCGACGACGTTCGCCGGGGTTCCGCACACCTTCGAGTTGCTCGACCGCATCGGCTTCGACGAGATGGACCTCCCCGACCTCCGCTACCTCACTCAGGCGGGCGGCCGGCTCGCGCCCGAACGGGTGCAGCGCTTCGCCGAACTCGGCAGCGCGCGCGGCTGGCAGCTGTTCGTGATGTACGGCGCCACCGAGGCAACCGCCCGAATGGCCTATCTGCCACCGGAGCTCGCGCGCGACCATCCGGCCTCGATCGGCATCCCGATCCCCGGCGGCGCGTTCACCCTCGAGGCGAAGGACGGCATGCCCGACGACGTCGGCGAGCTGGTCTACACCGGACCCAACGTCATGATGGGCTACGCGCACACCAGTGGGGACCTCGCTCTCGGCCGCGTCGTCGACCAGCTGCGCACCGGCGACATCGCCCGGTTGCGCAACGGCCTGTACGAGGTGGTCGGACGCAGTAGCCGCTTCGTCAAGCTCTACGGCCTGCGTATCGACCTGCAACGCGTCGAGGCGAGGCTGCAGGCCGACGGCGTCGACGTCATCTGCACCGACGGGGACGGCCTGCTGTTGGTTGCCGCCGCGAACGCGGAGGACCGGGACGTCGCGCGCCTGGCCGAGGTGGCCTCGGGCCTGCCGCGCGCGGCCATTCGCGTCATCGACGTCGATGCCGCCCCCCGTCTCCCCTCCGGAAAGCCCGACTATCCCGCGGTGCGGGAGCTGGCGGCCGACCGGGCCGGTGCCGGCAGCGACAGCCTCGACCTGCGCGACCTGTTCGCCGACGTCCTTCAGCTCGATCCGGCGTCGATCGACCCCGGCCAGAGCTTCGTCGACCTCGGCGGGAACTCGCTGTCCTACGTGACGATGTCGGTACGTCTGGAGCGTGCGCTCGGACATCTGCCCGCGGGGTGGCAGAGCCTGCCGCTGCGCGAGCTCCAGTCGACGTCGCGGCCGCGGCGGTGGTGGGGCGCCACCCTGGAAACCAGCGTCGCGTTACGTGCGACGGCGATCGTTCTGGTGGCCGGTTCGCACGCGGGACTGTGGGTGCTGTGGGGCGGCGCGCACATCCTGCTCGGCGTCGCCGGCTACAACTTCGGCCGGTTCTGCCTGACCCCGCTGCCGCGCGGTCAACGAATTCGACATCTGCGCAACACGATCGCGTGGATCGCGATACCCGCGATCGTCTGGATCGCTTTCGCACTCGTCGTCACGAACGACTACACCGCCGCGAACCTGTTGCTCGCGGACAAGTTCCTCGGACCCGAGGACAGCATGACCGCGGGCAGGCTGTGGTTCGTCGAAGTCGTGGTGTGGGTGCTGGCCGCGCTGGCGCTCGTATGCTGGCTGCCGATCGCGGACCGCTGGGAACGTCGTCGACCGTTCGCCTTCGCGCTCGCCTTCCTGGCACTGGGGATGGCCCTGCGTTACGACGCGTTCGGCTTCGGCCTGGGCAACGAGGCGTGGTTCACCGTGCTGGCGTTCTGGTTCTTCGCAATCGGCTGGGCGGCGGCGAAATCGTCGACGGTGTGGCAGCGGCTCGCCGTCACGGTCGTGCTGGCCATCGGAATCGTCGGCTACTTCGGTCAACCCGGCCGCGAGACGCTGGTGTTCGTCGCGTTGACACTGCTGATCTGGCTGCCCGCGATCCGGTGTCCGTCGGCGCTCACCGTGGCCGCGGGCCTGGTCGCCGAGGCCTCGCTGTTCATCTACCTCACGCACTACCAGGTGTACCCGCTGTTCGGCGAGCACCAGCTGGTGGGCGTGGCCGCCGCGATCGTCGTCGGCATCCTGGTCACCCAGCTGGTGATGATGCTGCGCAAGCTGATTCGCGTGCGCGGCCCGCGGCTGCTCAGGTCGCAGGCCGCTCCCGCTCCGCGATGAGGCCCTCCTGCGCCAGCGTCGCGGCCACCACCCCGTCGGCGCCGACCAGGTGGCCCGTCACGACGCCCCGGCCCCGCGCTGCGGCGGGCGAGCGCAACTCCAGGAGGTTCCACCGGTCGGCGTGAATCCGCCGGTGAAACCAGATCGACGAGTCCGTCGTGCCGCTGCGATGGGTGCGTGCGCGCATCGAGTGCCCGTGCACGGCCAGCGCGGGATCGATCATGTACAGATCGCACAGGTAGGCAGCGGCGACCGTGTGCAGCACCGCGTCGTCGGGCAGCGGCGCCGTCACCCGCCACCACATCCGACGGACGAACTCCCCCGTCGACCTGTCGTCGTCGATGCGGATGTCCAGCTCGTCCAACGGAACCGACGGCGCCGGGCCGATCGGACCGGTGCGCTCCAGCGCCTCTGGATCCGTCGACAACTCCCACCTGCCGTGCTCCGGCCCCGCCATCGGCGCCGAGAACGACACGCTCGCCGTCGTCAGCAGCCGGCCCGCCTGCCGGGATTCCACCCGGCGCGACGCGGCCGTGCGGCCGTCGTACACGCGCTCGACGCGGTACTCGACGGGGTCACCCGCCTCACCCCCGCGGAGGAACTGCAGATGCACGTTGGTCGGCGCCTTGTCGGGGTCGACCGTTCGGCACGCCGCGGCCAGGCTCTGGCCCATGAACTGACCTCCGTAGGCGCGCTTGCCCTCCGGGCCGCTCGCCGCGCCGAGCCAGCCGCCGTCGTTCATCGGGGTCACGTCGAGCAGCCGCACTAGCGCGCTCACGCGACGGTCCCCGCGTCGAACAGCGCGCCGATCTCATCGTCGGGCACCCCCGCGCTGCGCAGGACGTCGACGGTGTGGTCGCCGAGCGCGGGGGCGGCCACCGCACTCGGATACGCGCCGTCGATCGCCAGCGGCAGGCCGGGCGCCAGATACTCGCCGATGCGCGGTTGGTCGAGCGGAGTGAACAGCGGGTTGTCGGTGACCTTGGCGTCGGTGACGACGTCGGCGAACGTCCGGTAGCGCTCCCACAGGATCGACGTCGACGACAGCGCCGCGGACACCTCGTCGGCGGTGTGGCTGGAGAACCACACGGTGAACAGCCCGGTGAGCGCGTCGCGGTGCCGATACCGCTGACCCTCGTCACCGAAATCGGCACCAAGCGAATCACCGAGTGCGGCAACCGCTTTCGTGGTACCAGTCAGCTCGGTGAGGTCGCGGAAGTGCCTGCCGGTGAGCGCCACGATCATGAACGCCGCGCCGTCAGAGCTGCTGAACTGCTGACCGTACTGGCCGAAGATCGAATTGCCGATGCGCTGGCGCGGCGTCCCGTTGACCATGACCTCGGTCAGGAAGCTCAGGTTTCCGGCCGTGGCGAGCGCGACGTTCTCCAGCGGGATGCTGACCCGCTGGCCCGCACCGGTGGCGTCGCGGTGCCGCAGTGCCGCGATGACGGCGAGTGCGACGTACAGCCCGCACGCCACGTCCCAGGCGGGCAGCACGTGGTTCACCGGCACGTCGAGGTCGGCGGGCCCGGTGACGAGCGGGAAACCGATGCCCGCGTTGACCGTGTAGTCGACGCCGGTGCCGCCGTCGGCCCGGCCGGACACCTCGACGTGAATCAGGTCGTCCCGCAGCGCCGTTAACGTCTCGTACGAATGCCACTGTCGGCCAGCCACATTGGTGATCAGCACCCCGGCGTCGACGATGAGGCGCTGAATCAGCTGCTGCCCCTGCTCGGATCGCACGTCCACAGCGGCGGAGCGCTTGCCCTTGTTGAGCCCGGCCCAGTAGATGCTGTCGCCCGCGTCGGTCACCGGCCAGCGGTGGTAGTCCGCCGCCCCGCCGACCGGATCGACGCGGATGACCTCGGCACCGAGCTGGGCGAGGGTCATGCCGGCCAGCGGTACCGCCACGAAGCTGGAGATCTCGATGATCCGCGCCCCGGCCAGCGGGCGGGAGGAGTCGACAGTCACCCGGTCACCCTAATCAGCCCTCGACGAGCGCCGACGCCTGCCACGCTCAGATCAGTTCGACGGCGTCCGCGATGGAATCCAGCACCCGGCTGGGCCGGAACGGATACTTCTCGATGTCCTCGACGCTGGTCGACCCCGTCAGGACCAGGATGGTCTCCAGCCCGGCCTCGATACCGGCGACGACGTCGGTGTCCATCCGGTCCCCGACCATGAAGGTGTTCTCCGAATGGGCCTCGATGCGGTTGAGCGCGCTGCGGAACATCATCGGGTTGGGCTTGCCGACGAAGTAGGGCTCGCGGCCGGTGGCCTTGGTGATGAGCGCGGCCACCGACCCGGTGGCGGGCGTCGGGCCCTCCGCCGACGGGCCGGTGACGTCGGGGTTGGTGGCGATGAATCGGGCACCCCCGCCGATCAGCCGGATGGCCTTGGTGATCGCCTCGAACGAGTACGTCCGCGTCTCGCCGAGCACCACGAAGTCCGGCCCGGTGTCGGTCAGCGTGTAGCCGACCTCGTGCAGCGCCGTCGTCAGGCCGGCTTCGCCGATGACGTACGCCGAACCGCCCGGCAGCTGGTCGTGCAGGAACGCGGCGGTCGCCAGCGCCGAGGTCCAGATGGATTCCTCGGGCACCTCGAGCCCGGACCGCAGCAGCCGGGCGGCCAGGTCACGCGGCGTGAAGATGGAGTTGTTGGTCAGCACCAGGAAGGGACGGTTCCTGTCGACGAGCCGCTGCAGGAACTCGGCGGCGCCGGGGAGCGCCCGCTCCTCGTGCACCAGGACACCGTCCATGTCGGTCAACCAGCATTCTCGTTGGGTGCTCGTGGCTCCAGTGTGTCAGTCAGCGGATGACCACCGTCGACGGTTCGCGCGGCGCTCCGAGCATGTCGCGATGCGACGGCGGCCGCCTGCCGCCCTCGTCGGTGATGCCGTAGCGGTGCGCCAGTTCAGCGGCGATGACCGTGTGTCCGGTCAACTCGGCGAGGTCCGGATCGCGGTACAGGGCGTCGATCAGGCGGCCGATGAACTCCGGCGTCTCGGCGTGCTCGGCGGTCTTGGCGAGCGCGTCGGGATCGCCGTCGAACGCGCTGCGGAACCGCTCGGTCAACAGGATGCCCATCCAGATCGACACCGTCGACACCCCGGTGTCCGCGAAGTCGACGGCCATGTCGGCGGCGAGCTTGTCGAGGCCCGCCTTCTGCGCCCCGTACGCAGGACCGTGCATGTAGCACACCGATCCGGGTGACGACGTGAACGCGATCAGCCCGCGATCGCCGCGAAGCAGCAGCGGCGCGGCGTGCCACGACGCGACGTACGCCGACCGCAGCCCGACGTCCAGCACGTCGGCAAGCTCACGTGGCTTCTCCCAGAACGGTTTCGGGCTCGTCAGCGCATCGTGGATCGCAGCGGCGTTGTTGACCAGCAGGTCGAGGGAACCGCATTCGCGCTCCACCCGCTCGAACAGCGCGGCCACCTGGCCGTCGTCGCGGTGGTCCACCTGCACGGCGATCCCGCCGTCGTCGCGGTCGGTCACGGAGCGGCCGGTCAGATAGACGCGCCAGCCCGCGGCCAGCAGCGCGGTCGCGATCCCCCGGCCGGCTCCGCGGCTGGCACCGGTGACGACGGCGACGGGTGCTGAGGCGCTCATGGCTCTAGTCGGGGAGGCGCAGCTCGGGCTTCTCGACCTCTTCGATGTTCACGTCCTTGAACGTGATCACGCGGACCTGTTTGACGAATCGGGCTGGTCGGTACATGTCCCACACCCACGCGTCGGCGAGGCGCAACTCGAAGTAGACCTCGCCGTCGGAGTTCCGCGGCACCAGCTCGACGCTGTTGGCGAGGTAGAACCGCCGCTCCGTCTCCACGACGTAGCTGAACTGCCCCACGATGTCCTTGTATTCGCGGTACAGCGAGAGCTCCATCTCGGTTTCGTACTTCTCGAGATCCTCAGCACTCATGCGGTTTCCTGCTGTCCTTCTGCTCGGTTCGGCTCATCTTCCCTCACCCGTACTCACGGCGCTGCTCCGGCTCCGGGTCCTCGGCGGCGATCTCGGCCTCGGAGCACATCACCACCTCATTGCGGCCACCCGCCCTGCGCACGTTCACGAACGAGTACCGGTGCTCGGCGCACGGTCCAAGTTCGGCCAGCGCCGCGGTGTGCATCGGCGTGGAGTACCCCTTGTGCACCGCGAACCCGTAGCCGGGGTGGTCAGCCTCCATCGCGACCATCAAGCGGTCCCTGCTCACCTTCGCGAGCACGCTGGCCGCGGCGATGCAGGCCGCCGCGGCGTCCCCGCCGATGACCGGAAGCGACGGCACGCCGAGGCCCGGCACCCGGAATCCGTCGGAGAGCACGTAACCGGGTTTCACACTCAGTCCGGCGACGGCCCTTCGCATGCCCTCGATGTTGGCGACGTGCACGCCGCGCCGATCCACCTCGGTGGATCCGATGAACACCACGTGGTAGGCCAGCGCGTAGCGCTTGATGATCGGAAACAGCCGCTCGCGTTCACGCTCATTCAGCCTCTTGGAGTCGTCGAGTGCCGACAGACTGTCCAACTTATTGGGCCCCAGTACGCAGGCGGCGACCACGAGCGGACCCGCGCACGCTCCCCGGCCGACCTCGTCGACTCCGGCAACCGGACCCAATCCACCTCGGTACAGGGCGGATTCGATGGTCCGCAGTCCGGCGGACTTGCGGATCACCGTCCTCGGCGGCCAGGTAGCCGGCATTCCTACTGCTGAGGGTTGGTCGAGGAGACGCCGCCCCACCGGCCGGGCGGCCATGCGATGAAACGCGCCTTGCCGATCACGTTCTCGACGGGCACCGTGCCCGACATCGGGTCGCCGGTGCACCAGACGCCCTTCTGCACGTCGGCGGGGGTGTTCGTGCAGTGCATGCGCGAGTCGGCGGAGTGCGTGCGGTTGTCACCCATCACCCACAGCCTGTCCTTCGGGACCGTCACCGGGCCGAACTCGTTGCCGAGACACGGGTAGATGGCCGGGTCGGCGTTCATCGTGGTGACGTTGAGGTACGGCTCGTTGAGCTTCTTACCGTCCACCGTCAGACCGGTCGCCACCCGGCATTCGACGGTCTGCCCACCGACGGCGATGATCCGCTTGACCAGATCGTTCTCGTCGGGTGGCACGAAGCCGATGAACGACAGCGCGTTCTGCAGGTAGCGGATCGCCGGGTTGTCCGAACGGATGGACTGATAGCCGACGCTCCACGACGGCGGACCCTTGAACACGACGACGTCACCCGGCTCGGGCTCGGAGAAGCGATAGGTCAGCTTGTCGACCATGATGCGGTCACCCGTGCAGCCCTCGCACCCGTGCAGCGTCGGTTCCATCGACTCCGACGGGATCAGGTACGGCCTCGCGACGAACGTGAGCATCACGTAGTACAGGACGAGCGCGATGGTCAGGAGGATGACACCCTCGCGGAACGCGCCGCCCTTCTTCTCGGGCTCACCCTGCTGCGTGTCATCGGCGGGATCGACGTCGGTCTCGGCGGCGTCCTCGCGGGGTTCTGTCACGGCTTCAGACTAGCCAGCGCGCGTGCGACGACACCGCCACGTGGGGTGTCGACCGCGCCGCGGAGGCGCTGTGTCAGCGCTTTTCCTTGATCTTCGCCTTCTTGCCACGGAGCTCGCGCAGGTAGTAGAGCTTCGCGCGACGAACGTCACCGCGGGTGACGACGTCGATGTGATCGATGTTCGGCGAGTGCACCGGGAAGGTCCGCTCGACACCGACGCCGTAGCTCTCCTTGCGCACCGTGAAGGTCTCGCGGACGCCACCGCCCTGGCGACGCAGCACCACGCCCTTGAAGACCTGGATGCGCTCCTTGGAGCCCTCGATGACCTTCACGTGAACGTTCACGGTGTCGCCGGGGCCGAAGGTCGGGATGTCGTCGCGCAGCGACGCCTGATCGACGAAGTCCAGCGTATTCATCGGTGACAACTTCCTAGTAGTTCTCGGCTGCGGCGCCGCAATCCTGACGGCTGGCCGCGGTACGTGGGTGCGTCTCGCAGCGGCGCGGTGTAACCGCCGAGCGCAGACAACTGGTCAATTGTGCCAGACGTGCCCCCTGGCAGCGAAATCGCGTCGGATGCGCACGGCATCCGCCAAACCGTTAGGCTTGCTACACGGGTTTCTTCGCTCGACGACTAGGGAGGATCATGTTCCGCCGGCGGTCGAAGCCACTCGTCGTGTGCGCCGCGACGGTCGCCGTCGTCACCGTTGCGGCTGGCTGCGAGGCCGAGGTCTACGGCGCTCCCCCGACGCCGCCGCGCGCCCCTCAACTGACCGTTGTCGCGCCGCTCGGCGAAATGGCGCCACTCCCCGAAGTGCCACCGGATCAGCCGGCGACGGCGTTCATCGGATTGGCCGACCGGGAACGGCAGGCCACCGACATCGCCGCCGACGCGGGCGCCGACATCACGATCGCCGTGCTGGACCGCAACACCGGCGAGTTGGTGACCAACGGCAACGGCCGATCGATCGCGATCGCCTCGGTGGTCAAGCTCTTCATCGCCGACGATCTGCTGCTGCAGGTGGCCAAGGGCCAGACCAAGCTCACCCCTGATGACCGCGCGATGCTCGACGTCATGCTGCGGGCGTCCGACGACAGCGCCGCCGAGGTGTTCTGGAACCGCAGCGGCGGCAGCGCCATCATCGGCCGCGTCACCAAGCGGTACGGCCTCGCCGCCACCAACCCGCCGGGCAACGGCCGCTGGTACAACACGACCAGCACGGCGACCGACCTGGTGCGCTACTACGACATGCTGCTCGCGGGCACCGGCGGACTACCTCCCGAACAGGCCAGCATCATCCTGGCCAACCTCGCCGCGTCGACGCCGACGGCTCCCGACGGCATGGTGCCCGGCGGCGTCTACCCGCAGCGCTTCGGCATCCCGGAAGGCGTGCCGGGCGAACCGGTGGCCGTCAAGCAGGGCTGGATGTGTTGTATCGGCGCCGACTGGATGCACCTGTCCACCGGTGTGATCGGGCCGGGTCGCCGATACGTCATGGTCATCGGGTCGATGCAGGCCGCCCAGGCCGACGTCGCACGCGACACCATCACGGAGGCGGTGCGGACGATCTTCCCCACCGGGCACGTCTAGCCGGCTCAGTCCTCGGCGAGCAGGTCGGGTCTGCGCTCGCGCGTCCGCTCCAGCGACTGGGCCCGCCGCCAGGCCGCGATCTTCGCGTGGTCACCGGACAGCAGCACCTCGGGCACCTCGAGGTCACGCCAGCTGGCCGGCCGCGTGTAGCTGGGCCCCTCGAGCAAGCCGTCGGAGTGCGAATCCTCTTGGTGGGAGACCGGATTGCCGAGCACGTTGGGCATCAGCCGCACAACGGCCTCGACCATCACCAGCACCGCCGACTCCCCACCCGCCAGCACGTAGTCGCCGATCGAGACCTCCTCGACCCGCATCCGACGCGCGGCGTCGTCGACCACCCGCTGGTCGATGCCCTCGTAGCGACCGCAGGCGAACACCAGATGGCGCTCGCCGGACAGCCGCTGCGCATCGGCCTGGGTGAACAACCGGCCCGCAGGCGTCGGCACCACCAGAACCGTGTCCACGGAACAGATCTCGTCGAGGGCGTCGCCCCAGACGGGCGCCCTCATCACCATGCCGGGGCCGCCGCCGTACGGGGCGTCGTCCACCGACCGGTGCACGTCGTGCGTCCACCGGCGCAGATCGTGAACCGCGAGATCGACGATGCCCGCCTCGATGGCCTTGCCGGGCAACGCCTGTCGCAACGGCTGCAGATAGTCGGGGAAGATTGTGACGACGTCTATCCGCATGCGGCCATCAATCCAACTCCAGCAATCCCTCGGGCGGGTCGATGACGACGCCGTCCGACCGCGACACCGACGGCACGATGGCCTCGACGAAGGGCACCAGCACCTCCGAGCCGTCCTCCCGGCGCACCGAGAGCAGTTCACCGGCGGCGGTGTGCAACACCTCGGCGACGACTCCGACGTGAGCGCCGTCGACGGTCCGCACCCGCAGGCCCTCGAGCTCGTGGTCGTAGAACTCGTCGGGATCCTCGATGGCGGGGAGATCGGCGGTGTCGACCAGGAACAGCGTGCCCCGCAACGAATCAGCGGTATCGCGGTCGTCGACTCCGGCCAGCCGCACCAGGAGCCGCCCCCCGTGCGCCCGCGCCGCATCGACGACGAACGTGCGGGTCGTGCCACCACCCTTGGGCTTGCCGCGCAACTCGGCGCCTGCGGCGAACCGGGTCTCGGGGTCGTCCGTGCGGACGTCGACGACGACCTCACCGCTGATGCCGTGGGCCTTGACGATCCGCCCTACGACAAGCTCCATGACGCGTGGACTACTGGACGCTACTGATCCGTGTCCACCACGTCGACGCGGATCCCGCGACCGCCGATACCGGCGACCAGCGTGCGCAGCGCCGTGGCGGTGCGTCCGCCGCGACCGATGACCTTGCCGAGGTCGTCGGGGTGGACGTGCACCTCGACCGTGCGGCCGCGGCGGCTGGTCACCATGTCGACACGGACGTCGTCGGGGTTGTCGACGATCCCGCGAACGAGGTGCTCGACGGCGTCGACGACGACGGCGCTCATTCGGCCGCGGGTGCGTCAGCGGGCGCGTCGGTGGCCTCGGCCTCGGTCGACGCCGCGTCGTCGTCGGACTTCTTGGTGGACTTCTTGGTCTTGAGCTTGACGGCGTCGCCGGTGGGCGCGTTGTCGGCGGCGGCCAACGCGGCGTTGAACAGATCCAGCTTGCTGGGCTTGGGCTCCTTGACCTTCAGCGTGCCCTCGGCACCGGGCAGGCCCTTGAACTTCTGCCAGTCGCCCGTGATCTTCAGCAGAGCCAGCACGGGCTCGGTGGGCTGGGCGCCGACGCTCAGCCAGTACTGCGCGCGCTCCGAGTCGATCTCGATGAGGCTCGGATCTTCCTTCGGGTGGTACCGGCCGATGACCTCGATCGACCGGCCGTCACGGCGGGTGCGCGCATCGGCGACCGCGATGCGGTACTGGGGGTTGCGGATCTTGCCAAGCCGGGTGAGCTTGATCTTGACAGCCATGAACTACTCCTGTGGTTGCCACGCTGCAATTCAGCGATGCGGGAGGTTTACCCGATCCGGTTTTGCCTTACGTGTGTGACCGCCGTACAGCCGTGGTTGTCGGCGGACAGCCGCCCATTGTGCCAGAGAGGGCGCGTCCCCGAGAAATCCGAGTCATCCGCCCGACCTGCGGTGTCGTCGAGGTCAGACGATCCGGTCGAAGCATTTGGTCTCGACGCGGCGCGTCATCCGCCACCCGGAGTCGGTGCGGAGGAACTCGTCGTCGTACCAGAGACCGCAGAACAGGATCTGCCCGTCATCGGACAGCTTCATCGGGTTGAAGCAGATGACGCGCGACTTCGCGGTGTCCCCGTCGATGGTGACGTCGAAGTTGCCGATCAGGTGCGAGTAGGCCGGGAAGTTGGGCAGCACCTCGGCGAGCCACTTCTTCACGTCGGGGAACACGCCGTCGATCCCGCCCATCGCGGTGTAGTCGATGTAGGCGTCCTCTGTGAAGACGTGGTCGAGGTCGTCGAAGCGGCGGGTGTCGATCGCCGTCGAGTAGTCGACGAGCAACTGTTGGATTTCGAGGCGATCGGAGATCTCTTCCAGACTCAGCACGCCTCGATTGAACCACCGCGCACCGCCGTGGGGGTCAGGCTTGCGGACCCTCCGACGGCGGCCAGTGCTCGCCCGACCACTCCCCCGGCTCGGTGTGGTCGCCGCGGGACAGCGGCACCCACTGCTCGCTCGGTGCCGGCTGCTTCGACGACGGGAAGTCCTCGAGCCTGCCCGACGGCTGCGCGTCCCACTTGGCGAACGTCAGCGGTGTCTGCAGCCAGGCGTGCAGCAGGTTGTACACGGCCTCGAGCGACTCGATGTGGGTGCGCTCCCAGCCGTGACTGCCGTCGAGGCCGAACCCGACGAGCGCAGCACGCGTATTCGCGCCCGCCTCGATCGCCGCTGCCGCGTCCGAGCGGTAGTAGCGGAAGATGTCTCGCGCGTAAGGGATCTTGCGTTCGTCGGCCAGCCGGCACAGCTTGCGTGTCAAGTGGTAGTCGAACGGTCCGTGCAGGTCGGCCATCGGGATCGTCGCGCCGTCCTCGATGGAGTGCTGTCCCGGCGCGCACACCGCGTTGTCCACCGAGACCAGTTCCGCGACGTCCGGGGGCAGTCCGTGGCTGGCGCCGTGCCCGACCTCCTCGGTGATGGTCACCATGATCGTCGTCTTGTGCGGCAACACGATCCGCTGCTCCGAGACCGTCCGCGCGAGCGCCAGTGCCACCGCCACACCGGCCTTCCCGTCCAGATGTCGCGACACGATGAAGCCGTCCTCGGTCAGTTCCGGCCCGGTGATCAGGGCCACGAAGTCACCGACCTGAAAGCCGAGGCGCTCGAGGTCCGCGCGCGTCGAGACCTTGCGGTCGATGCGCACCTCCACGTGCTCCCACTCCGTCGGCTGAGTGTCGATCTCGTCGCCGAACGCGTGCCCGGATGCCTTGAGCGGCATGACGGTTCCCGTGAAGAACTCGTCGGGGTCGTCGGTGAAGACTCGCACCCGCGCGCCGGTGGCGAAGCGCGCCGAGAAGGTCCCGACGGGGATGAGCTCGAGGCGGCCGTTGTCCTTCAGCTGGCGGACCATGCAGCCGATGGTGTCGGCGTGCACGACGACCGCGCGATCGGTGGTCGCGCTCCTCCCCGGCAGTTCCGCCGTCAAGGCTCCACGGCGGGTGAGGGTGAACGGCACCCCGAGGTCGTCGAGGATGTTGCCGATCAGTTGCATGACCGCGTCGGTGCGGCCCGACGGGCTCGGTGTCTGCAGCAGTGCCAGCAGCGTGTCGATCATCCAGGCGCGATCGGCCTCCGGCATCATCGCGGGCTCGATCGTGTTCTCGGGCATGGTGCAGTGCCTCCCTTCTGAAGCAGTGAAACTCTGGTCGAGAAGTGGTGCGGATTCAACCCTGGTCGACGGGGCCCGCCTGCCACGCCCACGGAGTCGCGGCGGTGCGCGGGAAGAGCAGGTCGACGAACGCCTGCGCGGTGGGCCGCGGCTCGTGGTTGGCTAGCCCCGGCCGTTCGTTGGCCTCGATGAAGACGTACTCCTCGCCGCTGACCGACGGCACCATCAGGTCGATGCCGGTCACGGGGATGCCGATGGCGTCGGCGGCCTCGACGGCGACCCTGGCGAGCGTCGGGTTGAGTTCGTCGGTCACGTCGCGGATGGTACCGCCGGTGTGCAGATTCGCCGTGCCGCGCACCACCAGCCGTTCGTTGATCGGCAGCACGTCGTCGAGTGCCCACCCGGCGTCGCGGACGGTGTCCTCGGTGACGTCGTCGACCGGAATGGCCGACTCGCCGTGGGTGGCGGCGGACCGCCGGCGGCTCTGCGCCTCGATCAGTTGCCGAATGGTGTGCTCGCCGGTGCCGACCACCTCCGGTGGGCGTCGCACGGCAGCGGCGATGACCTTGCCGTTGATCACGACGAGGCGCAGATCCTCACCCTCGCAACGCTCTTCGATGAGCACGTCGGGGCAGTGCTTGGCGGCCCAGAGCAGCGCCCTGTCGAGATCGTCGTTGGTGGTGACGCCCACGGTGATCCCCGCGCCCTGTTCGCCGCGAGCGGGTTTCACCACCACCGAGCCGGCGTCGGCGAGGAACTCGTAGTCCTCGTCGGAGAAGGTGGCGGTGCGGCCTCGCGGTACCCGGATTCCCGCTTCGGACACCACCTTGCGCGCGACGCGCTTGTCGTCGCAGCGGCTCATCGCCACCGCGTTTGTCAACTCCGACAACGACTCCCGCGTCACGACACTCGTGCCGCCGTGGGTGAGGCGCAGGTAACCGCCCTTGCCGTCCAGCACCTCGACGGTGATCCCGCGCATGATCGCCTCGTCGGCGATGATCCGCGCGTACGGGTTGAGCTCGGCGAGCCCCTCCTGGTCCTGCACGGGCGCGAACAGCTTCTCGTTGATCGCGTTCTTGCGCTTGATGCCGAGCACCGGCACCCGCTGGAAGCCCATCCGCTCGTACAGCGCGATGGCACCGGCGTTGTCGTGCAGCACCGACAGGTCCATCTGCGAGCGGCCCCGGCGCGCGAACTCCGCCACGAGCGAGCGGACCAGCAGTCCACCGACACCCGGCCGCGACAGCGTCGGATCGACGGCCAGACACCACAGACTGGAACCGTTGTCGGGATCGTCGAACAGCTGCGCGTGGTCGATGCCCGTCACCGTCCCCACGACGGCGCCGGTCTCGTCGTCGGTGGCGACGAGGTAGATCATGTGCGGCGCGTCCCGGCTGTTGGACCACATCAACTCGACGTCGGCCGGGACCATCTTGCACTGGACGTAGATCTGGTTGATCGCCGCGCAGTCGTCGGCGGAGTCCACGAACCGCACCGAGAGACCCGGCACGTCGGCGGGCCCGTACTCGCCGGGCTCGTCGAAGACGAGTCGGTAGGTGAAGCTCGGATCGATGAAGAACTCGTGCGGGTGCAGGGCGACGAACACGTGCGGAGCGTCGAGGTACATCCCGATGTCACGCCGCCCGCTTCCCTCGGCGCGCAACGCGTTCCCGAACTCGTTGGCGTCGGCGAACGTCTGGCCGAACACCAGCCGGCCCCACCCGAGATCCTGGACGACGTCGCTGGTCGTCGGCTCGCACGTGGCGTCCGTCATCACTTCCGAGCGCCCCCGTCGACGTGGTCGGCCAGCCACAGTTCCAGTAGACCCAACTGCCACAGGGGGTTACCGCGCAGCGGGGTCAGATTGCCGTTGGGGTCGGCCATCATCTGCCCGACGGCATCAGCCGTGAACAGGCCGCGGTCGCGGGCCGCCCCCGAGTGCAGCGCGTCGCCCACCATATCGAGGTACGGGCCTGCGAGGTGCTTGAGCGCGGGCACCGGGAAGTATCCCTTCGGTCGGTCGATGACCTCGTGCGGAATCACCCGGCGGGCAGCCTCTTTCAGCACGCCCTTGCCGTCGTGGGCGGTCTTCAGTTCGGGCGGGCACGTCGCGGCCAGCTCGACGAGCTCGTGATCGAGGAACGGCACGCGTCCCTCCAGGCCCCACGCCATCGTCATGTTGTCGACCCGCTTGACCGGATCGTCGACGAGCATCACGGTGGTGTCGAGTCGCAGCGCACGGTCGGTCGCGGTCGCCGCGCCCGGATGCGAGAAGTGCTGCAGCGCGAACTCTCCCGCGACGTCGTCGTCGAGGCGCCACCGGGGTTGCAGGAGCGCGTTCACCCCGGCGTGATCACGGTCGAAGAACGCCGCGCGGTAGCGCGCCAACGCCTCCCCGGCGTCACCGTCGGCCGCGTGCGCCATCGGCGGATACCAGTGGTAACCGGCGAAGATCTCGTCGGCGCCCTGTCCGGACTGCACCACCTTGACGTGCTTGCTGACCTCCTCCGACAGCAGGTAGAAGGCCACGCAGTCGTGGCTCACCATCGGCTCGCTCATCGCGCCGATCGCGTTGCCGAGCGACGGCAGCATCCTCGCGGTGTCGATCCGGATCTGGTGGTGATCGGTGCCGTAGTGCCTCGCGATGACGTCGGAGTACTTGAACTCGTCGCCCTCCTCGCCGCCCGCCGCCTCGAAGCCGATCGAGAACGTCTGCAGCCCGTGCTGACCGGCCTCGGCGAGGAGTCCGACGATGAGGCTGGAGTCCAGGCCGCCCGACAACAGGCACCCGACCGGGACGTCGGCGACGAGTCGACGCTCGACGGCGGTCCGCAACGACGCGAGGATCGCCTCCTCCCACTCCCGCTCCGACCACGACGCACGTTCTGCGGTGCGCTCGAAAACCGGCTCCCAGTACGTCTCCTGGGTGCGGCGACCGTCGGGCTCGATGCGCATGATCGTGCCGGGCGGGACCTTGCGGACGCCCTTCAGAATGGTGCGCGGCGCAGGCACCACCGAATGGAACGACAGGTAGTGATGCAGCGCGACCGGGTCGAGTTCGGTGTCCACCCCACCCGCGGCGAGCAGAGCGGGCAGCGACGAGGCGAACCGGAAGGCACCCGCTCCGCTGCCGTCCTCGACGTCGGTCCAGTAGAGCGGTTTCACGCCGAGCCGGTCACGAGCGAGAACCACTCGCCCCGAGTCGATTTCGGTGACGGCGAACGCGAACATGCCCTTGAGGTGGTCGACGACGCGCTCACCCCACTCGCGGTAGCCCTTGAGGATCACCTCGGTGTCGCTGTGCGAGAAGAACCGGTACCCCTTGCCGAGCAGTTCCTGCCGCAGCTCGGGGTAGTTGTAGATGCAGCCGTTGAACGCGACCGTCAGACCGAGCTCCGGGTCGTGCATCGGCTGGTGGCCGTTGGTGGAGAGGTCGATGATCGCGAGCCGCCGGTGCCCGAGCGCGATGTTCGCCTTCGACCACGCCCCGCTGTCGTCCGGCCCGCGCGGCACCATGCTGTCCGTCATCGCGGCTACGGCCGCCAGGTCGGCTGGGCGCCCGCGCGCGATCTCCCCGGCGATGCCGCACATGCGTAATTGCTCCTCACGTCAACGGGTGCTCATTGCGTGTAACCGCAGCGTGCGGTCCTCAAACACAAGATCAATCCGGAAGTGGCGAAGCGCACAGGATGCGCGCGATCGGGCATTGATTAAGCTCAGCCGCGATGATCGCGCCTCTTCGACGGGCCCTGTGCGCTGGCGCCCTGGTTCTCGCATCCGTGTCACCCGTCGCCCCCTCGATCGTGCCGTCCGCCCTCGCGGACACCGAGGTGCAGCCCGTGGGCAGCGTGCCGTTCACCGACGGTCCCGCGCCGTCGTGGATCGTCGCCGACATGGACACCGGCCAGATCCTGGCCGGACGGGACCAGTACGTCACCCACGCACCCGCGAGCACCATCAAGGTGCTGCTCGCGCTGGTGGCCATCGACGAGCTCGCCCTGACCGACACCGTGGTGGCCGTCGAGTCGGACACCGACGTGGAGTGCAATTGCGCGGGTGTGAAGGCGGGGCGCACGTACACCACACAGGAACTGCTCGACGGGCTGCTGCTGGTGTCGGGTAACGACGCCGCCAACACGCTGGCGCACATGCTGGGCGGCATCGACGCCGCGGTCGCGAAGATGAACGCGAAGGCGGCAACGCTCGGAGCCACGGCAACGCGCGCGGGGTCGCCGTCCGGCCTCAACGGGCCGGGGATCGACGGCTACACCAATCCGCACGACCTGGCGCTCATCTTCCGGGCCGCGCTGGACAACCCCGTGTTCGCGGCCATCACCGCCGCCCCCACGGCTCCGTTCCCCGGCGAGAACGGCCCCGTGACGCTGATCAACCAGGACGAGATGCTCAGTCGCTATCCCGGCATGATCGGCGGCAAGACCGGGTTCACCGACGTCGCACGCAAGACGTTCGTGGGGGCCGCGCAGCGCGACGGTCGGCGCCTGGTGGTCGCGATGATGTACGGCCTCGTTAAGGAAGGCGGGCCGACCTACTGGGATCAGGCCACCGCGCTACTGGACTGGGGCTTCGCTCAGGATCGTGCCGCGAGCATCGGCACGTTGTAAGCCGAGTCCGAGCCGAGACCTGATCGCGCGCTGAACGAGTCCTGGCGGCTCTAACCTCGGCATTCGTGCGAAGAACAGCCGCGGCGGTGGCGCTCGCCCTCGGTGTAGTGCTGCCGGCACCGGTCGCCGCGGCGCAACCGAACATCGAACCCGCGGGTGCCGCGTCGATCCCCGACGGCCCGGCGAAGGCGTGGCTGGTTGCCGACCTCGACTCCGGCCGGATCCTCGCGGCCAAGGACGGCACCGGCAGCTACGCCCCGGCGAGCACCATCAAGCCGCTGCTCGCCATGGTGGTGCTCGACCACCTGCGGCCGGACAACTTCGCACGGGCCAACGCATCCCACACCGAGGTCGAGTGCTCGTGCGTCGGATTGACGCCGGGACAGCCGTACACCACGCAGGAACTGCTGTCGGCTCTCCTGATGGTGTCGGGCAACGACGCGGCCAACATGCTGGCCGACATGCTGGGTGGGCAGGCCGTCGCGGTCGCCGCGATGAACCGCAAGGCGGCGGGCATCGGCGCCACGTCCACTCGCGCCGGGTCGCCGTCCGGGCTCGACGGTCCCGGCTGGGAATCGACGACCACGCCACGCGACCTCGCCGTGATCTACCGACACGCCCTGGCCTACCCGCTGATCGCCGCGATCCTGCGAGCGCAGACGGCACCGTTTCCCGGCAAGACCCTGACGGCACAGAACGAGTTGCTGACCCGCTACCCCGGCGATCTCGGCGGCAAGACCGGATTCACCAATCTCGCGCGCAAGACGTACGTCGGCGCCGCCCAGCGAGGCAATCGCCGACTGATCGTGGTGCAGATGTACGGCTCGGGTGATCTGTACGGTCAGGCCACCGAGTTACTGGACTGGGGCTTCAGCCAGTACGCCTAGCGCGCAACACCGTTGGGGCACTAGCGGTAGACGCGGCCGCGCAGCACGACGAGCTCGGGATGGTCGAGCACGCCCGGCTCGCGGGGATCGGCTGCGTAGCAGACGAAGTCGGCTGACGCGCCGTGCTCGAGCGCGGGACGGCCCAGCCACGCACGGGCATCCCAGCTGGCGGCGCCCAATGCGGCAATCGGGTCCATGCCGACCCGAGTCAGCGCCTCGACCTCGTCGGCGATGCGCCCGTGGGCGATCATCCCGCCCGCATCGGTGCCCGCGAAGATCGGCACGCCCGCCTCGAACGCGGCCCCGACCCGTTGATGGCAGGTCGCATGGAGGTCGGTCATGTGCTTGGCGTACGCGGGGTACTTCCCCGCCGCCGCGGCGATGCCGGGGAAGTTCTCGATGTTGATCAGCGTCGGCACCAGCGCCGTGCCGTGCTCCAACATCAGCGCGATGACGTCGTCGGTGATCCCGGTGCCGTGTTCGATGCAGTCGATGCCCGCGTTGATCAGACCGGGCAGCGCGTCCTCACCGAAGACGTGCGCGGTCACGCGCGCCCCCTCGGCGTGGGCCGCGGCGATCGCGGCCACGAGCACGTCGTCGGACCACAGCGGCGCGAGATCGCCGACGCCGCGGTCGATCCAGTCGCCGACGAGCTTGACCCAGCCGTCGCCCCAGCGCGCCTGTTCGGCCACGGCCGCAGGCAGTTGCGACTCATCCTCGATGTCGATGGGCAGCCCCGGCATGTACCGCTTCGGGCGGGCGAGATGACGCCCCGCCCTGATGATGCGCGGCAGGTCGTCGCGATCGTCGAAATCGCGGGTGTCCACGGGTGAGCCGGCGTCGCGCAGCAGCAGTGCGCCGACGTCGCGTTCGGTCTCCGCCTGCGCGACGGCCTCGTCGAGGGTGGTCGCCCCGCCGGGGCCCAACCCGACGTGGCAGTGCGCGTCGACGAGCCCTGGAATGATCCAGCCGCCGTCGAAAGCCGTGTCGGCGTTGGCAATCGGCTCCGCGCTCAGCAGCCCGTCGTGCACCCACCATTCGACGGGCTCGCCGTCGGGCAGTCCCCTCCCGCGTACGCGGAGTGCGACGGACAAGCTAGCTCTTCGGGAACTTCAGCTTGGACAGATCGATATCGGCCAGACCCGGCGGCAGTTCGTCGAGCCCCTTGGGCATGTTGGACAGGTCGGGGAACCCCGCGGGCAACCCCGGCACGCCTGCGCCGAGTGGATTGCGAGGCGGCGTCGGCCCCCGCCCCTTCTTCTTACCCGCCTGCTTGTTCTTCCCCTTGCCGGCCTTACGCGACGAGCCCTTGCGGCCGAACGGCATTCCCATCTGGCCGGCCATCTGCGACATCATCTTGCGCGCCTCGAAGAACCGGTCGACGAGCTGGTTGACCTCCGCGACGGTGACACCCGAGCCGTTGGCGATCCGCAGCCGCCGCGAGGCGTTGATGATCTTGGGGTCTTCGCGCTCCTTCGGCGTCATGCCGCGGATGATGGCCTGGACCCGATCGAGTTGACTGTCGTCGACCGCGGCGAGCGCGTCCTTCATCTGGCCCGCGCCCGGCAGCATGCCCAGCAGGTTCCCGATCGGACCCATCTTGCGGATCATCAGCATCTGCTCGAGGAAGTCCTCCAGCGTCAGCTCGCCCGAACCGATCTTGGCGGCGGCCTCCTCGGCCTTCTGCGCGTCGAAGTGCTGCTCGGCCTGCTCGATGAGCGTCAGGACGTCGCCCATCCCGAGGATGCGGCCCGCCATCCGGTCGGGGTGGAAGACGTCGAAGTCCTCGAGCTTCTCGCCCGCCGACGCGAACAGGATCGGCACGCCGGTGACCTCACGTACCGACAGCGCTGCACCACCGCGAGCGTCGCCGTCGAGCTTGGTCAGCACGACGCCGGTGAATCCGACACCCTCGCGGAACGCGTTGGCGGTCGCCACGGCGTCCTGGCCGATCATGGCGTCGAGAACGAACAGCACCTCGTCGGGGTCGACGGCGTCGCGAATCGCCGCGGCCTGCCCCATCAGCTCCTCGTCGATACCCAACCGACCAGCGGTGTCGACGATCACGACGTCGTAGTGCTTGGTCCTGGCTTCGGCGAGACCGCCGGCGGCCACGGCCACGGGGTCACCGGGAGACGAGTCGTCCGAACCCTCGACGGTGCCGGCGTGCGGCGCGAAGACCGCGACCCCGGCTCGCTGGCCGACGATCTGCAGCTGGTTCACCGCGCCGGGGCGCTGAAGGTCGCACGCCACCAGCAGCGGCGTGTGACCCTGATCCTTCAGCCACTTGGCGAGCTTGCCCGCCAGCGTCGTCTTGCCCGAGCCCTGCAGACCCGCGAGCATGATCACCGTCGGAGGGGTCTTCGCCCACGCCAGCTGCCTGGTCTGGCCGCCGAGGATGCCGACGAGTTCCTCGTTGACGATCTTGACGACCTGTTGCGCCGGGTTCAGCGCACCGGACACCTCGGCGCCGCGGGCGCGCTCCTTGATGCGAGCGACGAACTCACGCACCACGGGCAGCGAGACGTCGGCTTCGAGCAGCGCGAGCCGGATCTCCCTGGTGGTGGTATCGATATCGGCGTCGGTGAGCCGCCCCTTGCCGCGAAGCCCCGCTAGGGCTCCGGTCAACCGGTCGGAGAGGGATTCAAACACCCGACAAGGGTAGCGGTCCCCGGTCCTGCTGGGCGGTGAGGCCGCTGGTCACCGACATCGAGTAGGAGTAGTCCGGGCTGTAGGCGGGCTGTGGTCGGGCGTCCACGGCTCCTTCAACCGGCCTCGGACACCCTGGCCGGCGGCGGCGTGGGCAGCACGGCGTACAGGTCGCGCTCCAACTCGTCGCGGGCGTCCTCGAACGCCGAGAGCCCGAACGCGTCGACGACCGTGGAGCCGAGCGTTTCCACCTTCGCCCAGTTGATGTCGACCCCGTCGCGTTCGATGACCGCCGTCAACCGGGCCAGCAGGCCGGGGCGATCGGTGCTGCGGACCTGCAACACGTACTCACCCGCCGAGGTGCCCTCGAACCACAGGATCCGCGGCGGCGCCTGCACCCGACTGATCGGAACGGCGGCCGGAATCTCGCCCGCGCGCGCGGTGTTGGTGGCCGCCGAGTCCCGATCGCGCTTTTCCAGCGACTCGATGACGTTCAGTTCGCCGTTCAATGCGAGGACGAACTGCTGGCGCAGCAGGTCCGGGGCCGGCGGCGTGCCGAAGTGCGGCGACACCAGGAAGGTGTTGATCGCCACACCGTCGTGGCTGTTGACCGACGCGGAGTGCACGCGCAGCGAGTGCAACGCGAGCACCCCGGCCGCCTTCGACAGCAGGCCGTGGCGATCTGGCGCGATCATCGTCACACTGAAGACATGCGGCCCGTCGGTGGTCGTCATCTCGACGTGCACTCCGCCGTCCGCTGCCATCGAGAGATGTTGCGAGTCAATGGGATCCGGGTGCGGCAACGGCTCCCCCGCCATCACCATGCGGCAGCGGCGCACCAGGTCGCCGATGAGCGAGGCCTTCCAGTCCCCCCACACCCCCGGCCCGGTGGCGAGGGAATCGGCCTCCGCGAGCACGTGCAGAAGTTCCAGTAGCACCGAGTCGCCGCCGAGTGCGTCGACAACCGCGGAGATGGTCTTGGGGTCCTGCAGATCGCGACGGGTCGCGGTGTCCGGCAACAGCAGGTGAAAGCGCACGATCTTCGACAGCACCTCGACATCGGACGGCCACAGCCCGAGCCTGGTACCGATCTGTGTCGCGAGGTCGGCGCCGATGACGCTGTGGTCACCACCGCGTCCCTTGCCGATGTCGTGGCACAGCGCGCCGAGCACCAGCAGATCGGGTCGCGACACCCTGGTGGTGAACGCACTGGCCCGCGAGACGGTCTCGATCAGGTGGCGGTCGACCGTCCAGATGTGCACCACGTCCCGCGGCGGCAGATCGCGTACGGCACCCCACTCCGGAAACAGTCTGCCCCACAAGCCCGTTCGGTCGAGTGCCTCAACGGTGGCCACCGCGGCGGGGCCGGCGGCGAGCATCACGAGCAGGTCCTTCAAGGCCTGTCGGGGCCATGGTGTGCGGAGTTCGGGGGCGGCCTCGGCGAGTCGACCCAGTGTCGATGCCGCGATCGGCAGTCCCGTGGTCGCCGACGCGGCGGCCACCCGCAGGATCAAGCCGGGGTCGCGTTCCGGTCGCGCATCGCGGGCCAGGATCACCTCGCCCGCGAACTCGATGACACCCTCGTCGATGGGTCGACGCACCGGCCGGCGCAGCGCCGCGAAACCACGGCGCGGCAACGCGTTCGCCGCTGTCCGCAAGCCGGCGTCGACGTAGAAGCTGATCGTGCGCGCCGCATCACTGAGGACACGGGCGAGGTCGAAGCGGTCGCCGATGTGCAGTGCGGCGCCGATCTCGTCGGCGAACTGCGCCAGCAGCATCTCGCGGCCCTTTCGCGAGACGCGGTGGAGTTCGGTGCGCACGTTCAGAAGTGCGAGGTGCGCGTCACCCAGCGTGCCCATCGGCGACGCGAGTGAGCGACTGGGATAGCCGTCGGCGAGTTGGGCGATGGCGAGCGCGTTGAGCAGTTGCACGTCGCGAAGACCGCCACGGCCGTTCTTCAGATCGGGCTCAGCCCGGTGGGCGATCTGCCCGCTGCGCTCCCACCGCGCCTTAGCGTGGTCGACGAGTTCGTCGAAGCGCGAGGCGATGCCGGTGCGCCACTGTCTGCGCGCGCCACCGACGAGCAGCGCCGACAGGTCGGCGTCACCCGCGATGTGCCTGGCATCGAGCATGGCGAGCCCGGCGGAGATGTCCTCACCGGCGACCTGCAGCGCCTCGGGCACCGTGCGGACGCTGTGGTCGATGTGGATGTTGGCGTCCCACAACGGATACCAGAGCAGTTCGGCCACCTGCGTGACGACGTCACGCGGCATGTTGTCGTGCACCAGCGTGAGGTCGAGATCGGAGTACGGCAGGAACTCGCCACGGCCGAGCCCTCCGGTCGCGACGATGGCGAACCCGCTGGTGGCCGTGATGCCGATCTCGGTGGCCTTCGTGGTGAGCCAGAACTCGTTGAGGTCGAGAAGCGCGTCGCGGAGCGCGGCGGAGTCCAGTTGGCGCGCGCCACCGCCGAGCAGTTGCTCTGCGGCAGCGGACAAGTCGGTCGCCGGACGCGACGAACCCGCCGCCGGAGCCTCCCAACGAGGGGCCCCGGCGGCGGGATCTGGTGTCTGCTTGGTCATCTCGGTCCTCCCCCGGCTGTGGGTGTTGTTCGGGTACTACCTGTGCGCCGGGAGACGACGTCAGATCACTTCTGCATCAAATGGCGTCGGTCCCCCGTTCACCGGTGCGGACGCGCACCACGGTGTCGACGGGACTGACCCAGACCTTGCCGTCTCCGATCTTCCCGGTGCGGGCGGCCTGGACGATCACGTCCACCACCTTGTCGACGGCCGAATCGTCCACCAGGACCTCGACTCGCACCTTCGGCACGAAGTCGACGGAGTACTCCGCACCGCGGTACACCTCGGTGTGGCCCTTCTGGCGACCGTAGCCCTGCACCTCGCTGACGGTCATTCCGAGAATGCCCGTCTGCTCGAGACCGGTCTTCACATCTTCGAGCGTGAACGGCTTCACGATCGCAGTGATCAGCTTCATTTACTGGATTCCTTCCGAAGACACCATCGATTGTTCCCGATCATGCGAGTTCATAAGCGGTTTCCGCGTGCTCGGTTTCATCGATGCCAGTGTCCTCGTCCTCCTTGCTGACCCGCCAGCCGAGCGGCTTGACGATGAAGGCGATGATGGCGGTTGCGATGCCCGTGAAGACCAGGGCGCAGAGCGCGACCACGATCTGGACCACCAACTGCTTGTAGTCGCCACCGTAGAACAGGCCAGCCGAGTCCTCCTCCGACCACGCGAAGAAGCCGATGCCGATGGTGCCCCACAGGCCGGCGACCAGGTGCACGCCGACGACGTCGAGCGAGTCGTCGTAGCCGAACTTGTACTTCAGCCCGATGGCGAGCGCCGACAGGACACCTGCGATGGCACCGAGGCCGATCGAGCCGATCGGAGTCAGCGCCGCACAGGCGGGGGTGATCGCTACCAGGCCGGCCACCACACCTGACGCCGCACCCACGCTGGTGGCGTGCCCGTCGCGGATGCGTTCCACCAGCAGCCAGCCCAGCATCGCCGCAGCGGTGGCCGCGGTGGTGTTCACGAACACCTGGCCCGCGATCATGTCGGCGCCGCCCTCGGAACCCACGTTGAAGCCGTACCAACCGAACCACAGGATGGCCGCGCCGAGCAGGACGAACGGCACGTTGTGCGGCCGGTAGGCCATCTTGCCGAAGCCCGCGCGCTTGCCGAGCAGGATCGCCAGCACCAGACCGGCCATACCGGCGTTGATGTGGACGACCGTGCCGCCTGCGAAGTCGATCGGGGCGACGTTGGCCGCACCCTCCTCGTCGACGCCGAAGAGCTTCGCCGCGATGCCGTCGCCACTACCCGACAGGAAGCCGCCGCCCCAAACCATGTGGGCGAGAGGGAAGTACACCACGGTGACCCAGATGGCGCCGAACGCGAGCCAGGTGCCGAACTTCATGCGCTCGGCAACCGAACCACTGATGAGCGCCACGGTGATGACCGCGAAGGTCAGCTGGAACGCGACCCACAGGATGGCGGGCACGGTGCCGAATCCACCGAGCACGTAGGCGGTTTCGCCATCGACTTCCTTCGTCGTCAACAGCTGGCTCACGCCGAACAGGTCGAACGGGCTGTCGAAGAACAGGCCCGCATCCTTGCCCGTATGCGCCGACGAGAAGGACATCGAGTAGCCCCAGAGCACGTAGATGACGCTGACGAGGCCGAGCGACCCGTACGACATCATCATCATGTTGAGGACCGACTTCTGCCGCGACAGGCCGCCGTAGAAGAACGCCAGGCCGGGAGTCATGAAGAGGACCATCGCCGTAGCGGCGATGACCCATGCGGTGTCGCCCGAGCTCAACCCCTCGGGGCCAAACGGCAGGTACGCGTCGTCTGGCAGGGCCAGGACGACGTCGTTTAAGGCTAAGACCACTTTGTGTGAACCTCCTTGGGATTTCGCCGACGAATCGGCCTCCCAGAGAGATTCGATTGCGGTCGTTTCGGTGGTGGTTCGCGTGTGTTTCAGCCAGGTGAACGGATCGCGGGTTCCTGTTACACCTGTGTTTCTTCACGGCGAATGCTGGTACAAGGACCTAGCTGTACTGACCTGAGAGGTTAGGTACACGGCTGGCTGGTGGTTGACCGCCGAGTGCTGTGTGGCCGCGGTGGTGATTGTAGGTGTGCAACCAGCGGGGATACTCCTGGCATCGTTGTTC
>NZ_JANDBD010000016.1 GCF_024320865.1 Mycolicibacterium arenosum
GTGGGGCCAACATTGGTGACGACACACCGCGCCCACCCGGACGGACACGATCACCACCCCGGTGGGGCCAAAATTCGTGAAGAACTACGACCGAAGTGGGGCCAAGTCAGGTGACCACACTCAACGACGCTGAGCGAAGGATTGACTCGATCGATGCTGATGCTCACAACCAACTAGCGTCTGTACCAAACCGGAGCCCTCAAGCCATCGGCATCATCACCAGCGCAGCAACATTGGCGCGCGGCACAGCCGTAGGTGCTGCCGAGGAGATCACCGCGCTATCTGGGCACTTCGGGCAACGATTTGGCCCAGTCCCGGAGAGCCCTCCCAGCAGCGACCCCGAGAGTCGCGAAGACTCCGATCGGTCGACCGATAAACGAACTGACGAAACACCTGAGCCGCCCCACGGAACGTCCGATGAAAGCGGTGGAACTCAACATCGTGCATCCACGCCGGACGCACCAGAGCCTAGTTCTGCGTCTGGTAATACGGTGCCGCGGGTGAGCCCTGGGCAACCCCTTGCTCCGCCGTCAAGTTCGCTTGTGCCCTCTTCACCCAGTCCAGACAGAGGTCCAACCTCAGCACTCGGAGGGATTGGCAGCGGCGGAGGTGGATTCGGCGGGGGAGCTTCATCGCTGTCGTCTTCAGGGGCGTCGCCCGGAGGACTCGGCGGCCTAGGGTCAGGGCTACTGGGTTCTGGACCTGCTGGAGGCGCAGCGTCGACCGCAAGTCCGGCAACTTCATCAGCGTCATCACCGGCCGCCGCGTTCTCGCGAGCGCTGCCGGTAGTTCCGCCTACGTCGTTCGTTTCCGGGGCCAATGCAGCGTCCTCGCCTGCGACGGTAGCTGCGCCGCCGCCGGTAAACGCGTCGGCAGCTCCGCTCATGTCGGCGCCTAGTGGCGTGTCGCATTCACCTGTTGCGGCTGCCCCGAATGTCGTTAATCCGCAGTCTATTTCGGGACTTTATGGGGGCGGTTCCGGTGCGCCCGCTCAGGCTTTCGGGGCTCCTGGAGCGCTGTTACCTCCAGGACCAATGGGTCCACCACCTGCGGTTCCCACTGCAAGCGCGGCGGCTGCTTCGGTTGGTGGTCCTGCGGCGGCGATGACGCCTGCTGCCGCCTCGGTGGCGGCGGCAACCGCGGTGGCGACGCCGGTGGCGACGTTGCCGTCGCGGGTAGCGGCCGCGGCGGCGCGTGATTTTGAGCGCCTGCGAAATGAGTCGAGTGATCTTCAGATGGTGAAACGACTGGCGTGGCAACTGCTGGCCGCTAGCGAATCGGGCCGCTCATTCGCGTTGTGGGCGGTCGGAGTGATGTATTCGGCCACGGGGGAACGCCAGGTGGTGGCGGTGAGCCATCACGGCGCAGGCTATGTGCCGCCAGGAATCGCCGTACCCACGGATCTGCGAATGGCCTGGGCTGATCCCATCATCAGCGACTCCTTCCGCCAACGCTGGACCGGAAATCTGGACCCGGCAGCCACGCTGGTCGCCTACGCCGAACTCAAAGCTGGCGAGTCTGCGGCATGGCGTCTAGGCGCGGCCGCGACAACGTGGGCCGAGGTCAACGCATTGATGACGGCAGCGCAGCGCTGGGGTACGGAATGGGCCGCCTGTTCAGGGATGAACATGCCCGGCGGCATCGAGAAGCAAGCACTGACGGTCGGAGCCGAGACCACGCACCGGTTGGCGGGTGAGTTTCCCGTGCTGGCCAATCGGGTCGCGGAACTGAAGCCTAGGGGGTTGGACCAGCGTGCCGCCAAACTGATCACCGACGCCTTGGTTTCTGAGGCCCGCCTCGTAGTCGTCACGTCCAGCACGATGCCGGGAGAGTCCCGGTTGCCCGCCAACTTCGACAATGTGTGGCCGGCCGCGGCCGAGAGCACCGTCTCGGCGGCTGAGCGCGCGCGATTCGCTGAGGCGGTGCAGCAGCAGTGGCTCAGCGTTGGTATCGCCCAGCCCGGATGGGATCAAGAACGCTCAGCCAGCATCGACACCGAATACCGCGGCCAATGGCTGATCTCCCGCGCATTAGAGGCCGTACTCGGTTGGATCGCGGACCCCGGCACTGATGGCAAGCCCGCTGAGCTGCCGATGGCCGACATTGTGTATGCCGCTGCTCACGCACACCTCGACGGACGCGGAACCGGCTGGATCACTGACCTTTTCGTCCAAGCAGAGCGACACCGACTATGAGTGCGGAGGGCCTGGTGTGATCCCGAGAGTAACCGTGGGCGATACAGTTTTTTCGGATACGTATGCGACGTTTGCTGCAGGTCTGCTCGGCGATGTCGGTCATGGGTTGGTGAAGATCACCAGTGAACTCGACAGGGATTTGATGTGCGCCGGCCGAGGCGCGGATGACGCGCAGCGTGCCCTGGTGCAGCGTCTATTAGTCGATGTGCCAGCGTTGATCATCGCTGCGAATTACTGCCATTGGGTTAGCGATCACGTACTCGACGAGATAGTCAGACTTCGCATTGCCGACATGCGCATCGGCGAGCAATGGGCCAACGCCTCCGGCGATGCGGACGGTGCGGCTCTTTTTCGGCTCGAACAGTACGAAACCGTGCCCGACGCGCCGCCGTGGGAGCCGCCGCCGTTCCCGACGGCGCTCCAGCAACTCCACCGTGCCCGCCGACTTGAGTGCAGCGTTGACGAAAAATTCGAAGAGATTAATGAGGACCGGCGTGCGGGGCAACATGACCGCGTTAGTCAGGGCTTGGCCGATACGACTGAGGACTGGTATGCCCGGCGGCTGGGGAAGATTCACGAGACGCTGGCCGAGGCCAGAAGCGCAATTGTTCGCAATCGGACGGACAAAACCGAAGTGCTCGTCCAGCACGTTGACGCGTTATCCACCTGGGCAGCTGGCGCGCAAAGCGCCGATACGGTCGATGGCTGAACGCCCAGAAGTGGGCCGGTCTCGCCCTTGGGTGACGGCTATTTGACGCGCGATGGGTTATGCGGCGGTGATGGTGATGTGGAGGCGTTTCCCGCAGGCCGCGGCGAGCCGTTCCAGGGCGTCGATGCCGGGGGTGCGTGCGCCGTTTTCCCATGTGGCGACTGCAGATTGGCTGGTACCCATGGCGGCGGCGAGCTGGGTCTGGGTGAGTCCGGCCTCGGTGCGGGCGGCGTAGACCAGCTCGGCAAGGTCCATCGCGCGGCCGGCGTCGTGGTAGGCGTGCTCATAGGCCTGGCGCTGCTCGTCGGCGAGTGCGGCCTGGCGCTGGGTGCGAGCGGCTCGGTAATCAACCCCACCGCTGGAGGTGGCGACCTTCCTCGCAGCGGCGGGGACTTTCTTGGCGGCCCTCTTCGGGGCAGTGGTCTTCTTCGCGGTGGTGGTCTTGACGGTCATGGCGGGTTATCCCTTCTTGGTCTGGTGGCGTCGTAGCGCTTTGCTTCCCGGGTGATTTCGTTGCGTTCGTTTTGGCGTTGTTGCCGAAGGTGGTCAGGGTGACCAGCTGGCGGTCGGGGTCGGCGGTGTAGGCGATGCGTTGGTTGACCTGTCTGCAGCGAAACCGCTACGCCCACAGTTTCTCTGAGAGATAGCGGCTATGCGGCATGCCTAGGTTGATGCCCTCGACGGTGAGCCGGTCGGAGGGCCTGAGCGGCCTGGGCGGGTTCGCTTTCAGGCAGAACGGCACACCAGCGTTCCACTTCGCCGCTGAGCATGATCCGCCCAATCATCACCTACACCCCACTATATCGAACTCGATATATACCGTAAACGATATAGGCCTGATCGATGGGTGTGCCCTGTCAGTCGATGTCGATGTCGATGTCGACGCCGTGTCCGCGGTCTCGGTCTCTGCCCCGATCTCGTGTGGGTGGGGTGTTGAGGGTGCGCCAGCTGCGGGCGGCGATGGCGCGGTGTTTGTCTGCAGCGGCGGCGCGTGCGGGATCGTCGATGCCCGTTGCGGGGCGGGTATTTTCAGCCCAGGGGAGGGAGAGGCCGTCGAGGAGTCTTCGGGCACTGCCGGGCTGTCCGTTGTCGATGAGCAGGAGCCGGCCGTGTGCGGGTACTAGGGCGGTGGCCACGGCCGCGAGCGCGTCGGGATCGGCGGCCGCGGCGTCCTCGACGACGATGACCGGTCCGCGCTTATCTGGCGGGTGGACGGTGATCTGCTCTGCGAGGTGGTTGAGGCTCAGCCGGTCGGGCTGTGGTGTTGCGGAGACGCGGACGTGGTGGCGGCTGGCATCGGTGGCCGCCGTGTGGATGGCTTCGGCGAGGTCGGGGGTGTAGCGCTCGGCCGCCACGGTGGCCACGACGTAGGGCACCGACAGCGCGACCGCGGCGGGGTCGGTGCGCGTCCGCGGGAGGGTGAGCGGGTCGGCGTTGCGCCAGGAAGCGGCCAGGACCTCGACGAGCGCACGCTCAGAGGCATGCATGCCTGCGTGCACGCCTTCACCCTGGGCGGTGGCGTGGTCGACGACGTGCCGATCGGGGAGGGCTGCGGCGCGGGACAGCGCGTCGGCCAGCCGCCACCACAGCGCCGCGGCGGGCATCTCATCGGGCAGCGGTCCTTGGCGTGCCGCGTCGGTGAGAGCCTCGCGAATGTTGTTGGCGCGGGCTGCATGTGTGAGGTGGGCGGCCAGGGTGGGCCAGTAGGCGTCGGTGCGGATGCGGGGGTCGATCTCGTCGAGAAGGTCGTTGAAACGGGTGGGGTCGGCGCCGTCGCGCTCGATGGCGTCAGTGCCGTGGCGTTGCAGGAGATCTTGGATTGCGCGGGTGGCCACCGGGTATTGGGGCGGGCCGGTGAGGCGGGTATCGGCGTCCTCGACCCCGGTGGCGGCCCGGAACACGGCGAGTTCTGCGGCAAGAGCAGTGTTGGCCGCGACCAGGGGCTGCGCCCAGCTCGGCGCGGTGTCGGTGGTCCAGGCGCGGGTCTGTTCGCGGATCTGGTCGGCCAGCTCGGTGACAAGGCTTTCGCGGCGGCGCAGGTAGTCGCCCCATTGCGGGTCGCCGGCCAGGGGGTCGGGGATGGCGGGCAGCCAGCGCAGCGGCCCGCAGTCGCGGCCGGCGGAACCGGTGGGGTCGATGCGGTAGTCGAGTACCGCGGCCGCGTCAGCGGCATCCTCGAGGCCGCCTCGAGTGTGAGCGTTGGCCAACAGTTCGCCGGGATCAGCACCGGAGAGCGCCCGGATTGCCAGGCGACGACGCAGCACCGGCCACGCAGCGCAGGTCGAGAGATCCGGGTGGACGGATTCAGCGAGCGCGTCGAGATGATCGCGAGCCCCGATGCCGAGCTGGTGCTCGGCCGCAGTGCCGAGGGCGTCGGTGAACATGTCGGCGGCCGCGGCCAGTCTGCGGGTCGGGTCGGCGGCCTGGCGGGCGGCGGTGGTGGCCGAGACTTGGCTGCCGTCGCGGGCCACGATCCGGGACAGGACGTCCACGGCGGTGTCGGGGTGGGTGGCCTTGGGGGTCAGGATGCGGTGCGGGTCGGTTTCGGCGGTCGAGAGGTAGAGGTGGTTTTCGGCGCGCCCGCGGGTGAGGGCGACGTAGAGCTGTTGGCGGGTCAGGTGCTCAGCACCCACGACGTGGCAGCTGTGTCCGGCGGTCGAGCCTTGGGCGCCGTTGATGGTGGCGGCGTAGCCGAGGGTGACGTGTTCGGTGACGTAATCGGCCGGCAGGGTGATCTCCCGTCCGGTGCCGCGGTGGCGAGCCCGTAGCGCCCCGTCACGGGCGACATCGAGGATGTCGAAGGTGTTGCCGTTGCGGACGTAATCAGTGCCCGAGAGGGGCAGCCAGCGTGCATTGCGACGGGTGCGGATGACGTCGCCGACGCTGGCACGGAGTTGGTCGGCAAGCACAGTTTCACGACCCGGCCGCCAGTTCGGATCAGCCTTCATGAGGGCGGCCAGACGCGCAGTGCGGGCGCGGGCGTTGAGGTCGTCGACGATCGCGTTGGTGGGTCCCAACAGCAGGCTGTCGCGCCCGGCGTCGCGGTCGGCCAGCCACGCCGAAAACGCGGTGTCCGCGGCGGTCTGTTCGGCGCCGACGTGAACCCGTCCGGCGTCGATGTAGAAGCCGATCCCGGCCGGATCGCCGCCACGCAGCGCCAGCGACGCCGCGGCCTCGGCGCGGGAGTGAAACCGAACCACCTCCGAAAGCGTCAGCGCCCCGGTCTCGGTGGCGATGTCGCGCAACACCCCGCCAGCGGAGATCGACGCCAACTGGCAGTCATCAGCCACCAGACGCACACTCGCACCCTTCTCGAGTGCGTCAGCGATCGTCGCGTCCAGACCCGCGGTCGACGCCATGCCGGCCTCATCGACGATGATCAACGTGTCGGGTCCGATGTCGTTGAACCACTGGGGTGTTCCGAACGTCGCGGCGTTGTCCGGGTCGGTGCAGTGGACGTACTTGTCGAGGGTGTCGGTGGTCGCGCCCAGGTCCTCCCCGAGCACGATCGCCGCGGCCGCGGTCGGGGCCAATCCGAGGACGTTACCGCCCGAGCCAGTCCACGCATGCGCCAGCGCGGCCATGGCTGTGGTCTTGCCCGCCCCGGCCGGGGCCAGAGCCAGCGCAACGCGGCGACCACCGAGTGCCATCTGGGCCACCAAGGCGGCCTGGCCCTCGTTGAGGGGTTTGCCGCGTGCGGCGGTATCGGCGAGCGCCAAACCCACGTCCGCGGTGGTCGCGACACGACCATCCAGCTGGTGCGCCGCGGCCAGGATGCGGGTTTCGGCGGCGAGGACTTCGCGGCTGGTGTAGGTCGTCACGCCGTGGCGGCTGTAGACGCTTGAACCGTCGCGGCGACGCAATGCGACAGGCTCACACAACTCGTCGTCCTCGATGCGGGCGTGAGGCACCGAGAACGCCTCGGAAAGTGCGGTGTCGGTGAGCTGTTCGACAAGCCCCGACACGTGTGCGACGCCTTCGGCGCGGACCATCCGCAGGGCCTCGGCGCGCACGTGGTGGGCCTGCCACGTCGCGCGTGTTTCGGCGATGGTGGCGACGATTGCGACAGCACGCGACGCCACCCATTCCGCGGTGATTTCCGGTGTCTTCTGGGCGCGACGCGGGGCCAAAACTGTGGCCAGCATGCGGTTCAATCCATCGTGGCCGAGGACCTCGATGGCTTGGTTGCGCCAGGTGGCGCGTTGCTCGGCGAACGAGCGCGGTTCGTGCTTGGCTTCGCGCGATTCCAGCGTGGCTTGTTCGGCCAGCGCAAGGGTCTCGACAGTGGTGGGTTCGCGGCCGTGATCGTGCTGAAACTGCTTGGCCAGCTCGGCGGTGCGGGCCCTGATTGCGATACTGCGACTCGACCAGCGGGTCGTCAGCTCTGGTGCCATGCCGACGATCTCGCGCACGGGTCGTTTCCCGCGTTCGGCGGGCAGCTCTGCGAAGTCCACACTCACGCGTGGAATCAAACGGACTTCCATGCGGGTGTTGTACATCTCCGAAAGCGTCACGGTGTTCCGGTGCAGCGGCTGGCCGTCGAGGGCGAGCCAGCGGCGCACGCCGTTGGCATCGACATGGGACACCTTGTTAGCGATCGGCAGGTGGGTGTGCAGGTCGGGATCTCCGGCACGGGAATCGCGGTGGGTAAACGCCGCGGCGATGAGGCCTTCGGTGTCGACCTGTGCGACGCCGTTGGTGCCGGTGCGGGTGAAGGCGGCGTTGTCCTGCAGCCACTCCAGCACGTCGGCCACCGCCTCGTGGTGCGCGGCTTCGATCTGCTCGGCTATCTCCGGCGGGGCAAGCGCCCACAAGGCTGAAATCGACTTCACCGGAGAGAACGTCAGGTCATAGCCGGCGACTGCTGTGGTGCGCGCCCGAGTGGCCCGCGCGATGAACCCCGACAGCTCCCGCGCATCTGCCGGGGCGCGATCGTATTGTTCCTCGAACAGCTCGGTGGCCACCTGCGTGCGGATGCCCGCGCGCACGTCGTCATCGATGCTCGCATTGGCCGGGACTCCGCTTTTGGTGTTGTGGGCGCGGAACGCTTGTCCGACACGACGGGTGAACTCCGAGGACTCCTCGCGCACAGCGTATTTGCGGCCCAACTGGGTGGCCGCGATGGAGGGTCGAACACCCAACCGCGGGGACAAATGATCAGAAATCCGATCGGCGTTGGGATGCAAACCGAGCCCAAAGAGGGCCTTCATTTGAGGTTCGGTGACCGTCGAACCGTCTTCTACCGTCCACACCTGTTGGCGCACAGCATCGCTGACCTCACGGGCTCCGGTGTCGGAAAGGGCTGCCAGGCCGCGGCCCATCCAGCGGCCCGGCGATTCACCCTTGGCCGAGTAGTAGTCAGCCAGGCTGGATCGGCCCCGCTCGGTGCTGTCGGCGGCAGCGACCTGGCGCACCAGGTACAGGTATCCGTCCCCGGCGGTCAGCTTGTGCAGTGTCATCACCATGACGCGCACACCGGCATCCGCATGCGCACGACCGTCTCAAGTTCGGTCCCGGAAAAACCACCACCAGAGCCACCTTCAAAATCGCCGTTATCAAGTCGATTGGCGCAGGGGTCGTATTCAGTTGGGTCGAATTCCCCAGGGCAGATTGTGGTGCCGCCCGGAAGGGCACTTGCATTCCGTACCTGGGTACGGGCTTATCGTCGGTGTATGACGATGGATAACAGCGCAGAGTGGGTTCCGCCCTCGTGTTCGTTGCCGACTGCGGAGCGGCCACTGCGGGTCGCGGAATTCGACCGCCTGTTCAGCGATTCGGTTGTCGGGTTTGAACGGACGGACGTGAGGACCCTGAGGGTGACCCTCGACAGGGACGCCGAAGCCGATGCGCGAAGCTTGGCCGAGCGTGAGTCCGGGTGCTGTTCGTTCTTCGACTTCGGTTTCGACACTTCGGATTCCGTGCTCACGATGTCGGTGGTGGTGCCCGAATCCCACGCCGATGTGCTCGACGCGCTGGCACGGCGGGTCGGCGCGTTGGCGGGGGCGAACCGGTGAGCGAGGCGGGGTTGCGCAGCGGTGAGGTCGCCAGCGCGGCGGGCGTCAACGTGGAGACACTGCGCTATTACGAGCGGCGGGGCCTGCTGCGGGAACCGGGTCGTTCATTGGGTGGGCACCGTCTGTATCCACCCGAGACGGTCACCCTCATGCGGGTGATCAAAGCCGCTCAGCGGCTGGGGTTCACGCTCGACGAGGTGGCTGATCTGCTGGCGGCTACACGGCTGGGCAGGCGGGCCGATGCCGGGTTGCAGGCGCGGGCTGCCGCCAAGTTGGTCGAGGTCGACCAGAAGCTCGCCGAGCTGACGGTGATTCGACAGTCGCTGGTCGATGCGTTGGACGCGGGCTGCGACAACCTGCTGATCTGCGCGGAGAGTCCGTGTTGTCCGCTGCCGTTGGATCCGGCAGCACAAGCTGATGTGAAGGGAACAGAGGGTGGCTGCTGCTAAGAGAGTGTCGGGTAAACGCTGGTGGGCGTCGATCGGCGTCGGGGCGGCCGCCTGCGTGGCGTGTTGCACCGTGGTTCCGATGTTCATCGCCGGCGGCCTCGTCGGCAGTGGTGTGCTGCTCGCGGGTGCGAAGTGGTTCGAGCCGGTCGGTTTCGCGCTAATCGCGATCGGCATCGTCGGGCTGGCGGTGACGTGGATCCGGAATCGGAGGCGTGGATCGGCGGGGTGGCCTGATGAGTGCGGCACCGGATGCGGTTGCGCACCAACGGAATCCGTTGCGCCGTCGTCTGATCTGGTCTCGTAGAGGTAAGTGCATGGTCTGGCGTTCGATACTGCTGTTCGTGGTCGCCGCCGTCGCCGAGATCGGCGGGGCGTGGCTGGTGTGGCAGGGAGTTCGGGAACACCGTGGTTGGCTGTGGGCCGGGCTGGGTGTCATCGCCTTGGGCGTTTACGGTTTCGTCGCCACGATGCAACCCGATGCGCATTTCGGCAGGATCCTCGCGGCCTACGGCGGCGTGTTCGTCGCCGGCTCACTGCTGTGGGGGACGGCACTCGACGGTTTCCGCCCCGATCGGTGGGACGTGATCGGAGCAGTCATCTGCATCATCGGAGTAGCGGTCATCATGTACGCGCCTCGCGACGCGTGAGAACCGACGTGGCCGGTCACCCTCAGTGTGCGAGATCATCCGTTCGATCATCGGCTTCGGGTCAGCGGGCGCGGTCGGCGATGTAGCCGGTCCAGTCGCGGGCGGCCAGGGCGGCCCACGCGGCGGCGTTGCGGTCGGTGATGCCGATCAGTTCGGCTAGGACGGGGGCGGGCATGTCGCCGGCGAGTCCGAACAGGGCTGCTTTGCGGTGCTCGTAGGGTTTGATCTCGATGGCGACGAGTTGGGCGCGGATGTTCTCGGTGGCCAGGTGGTGGCCGGGGATGCGGCCGGGGAACAGCCAGCCGTGGTCGGTTTCTGGACGGGTGGCGCGGTGGGCGAGGTGCTCGCGGATCAGGTCGTCGAGGACCGGTGGCATCCGGATCGGGATCGCGTGGAAGGCGACGTCGACGCCGTCGTCGGTGAGGGTGATCCGGTCGGTGCGCATGGCGACGATGCGTGACAGCGGTTGGGCGAACAGCACAGTGAAGAGTCCGGCGATGCGGGTGTAGCGGCGCAGGGTGGCGTCGTGCAGCAGGTGCTCGACCGCATCCCAGCGCTGCGCATCGGAGACGGTCACCTCCGGGGGAGGTCGTTTCACGTCGGGCACGGTGAGCCGGGTGTTGATCCTGCACTCACGCAACCAGGCGATGAAGGCGTACTCGTGGTTCAGACTGCGTCCGACGTGAGCGTGGTAGCGCTCCAACAGATCCTGGGTGGCCGTCGCCGGGCAGGAGCCGTGAGTGTCCAGGAACACCAGGAATCCGATCGCCATGCGGATGCGTCGTCGGGCGGCGTCGGCCATGCCTCTGGTGAGATGGTTCTCGCGGGCGGTCCGGCGCATGCTGCGCAGCACCCGCCAGTGCGCGAACCGTCGGATGAGCGCGGCGTCCTGCGTCGACAATCCGGCCACCGTCTCCTCGAGCCAGGGGTGCATCCGCTCGATGCGCAGGTCGATCGGAGTGAGTACGCCGACGGCCACGAGCAGGCTTCGCAGGTAGTCGTGGGAGCGATCCGAGGGCAGCGCCCGGAAGGTGTCGTGGCTGATCTCGACTGCACCGCAGGCCATCTGGGCGAGAAGCCTCGGGCCGGTGCCGGGCTTCTTACGCAGCCACCACACGCCGTTCTGTGGCCGATCGGAGGCGATCAGCTCCTCGAACACGGGCTGCAACCGGTGATGGATCCGACCGGTGCGTGGATCGGTCAGCAGGTCGGTGAGACGTTCCCGCAGGACGCAGCGGGCGCAGTGCCGCGAGCCGTACGGGTGGTCCTCACGACCGCACTCACGGCAGGCGAAGATCGACTCCGCTCCCGCGCACAAGGCGCAGACGAGTCCGTCGCCGCGGGGCCAGGCCAGCGGGCGTACCGCCGTACAGGACGGGCAGGTTTCGGGATGGTAGTGCCGCCGGCGACGGCATCTTATGCAGATGCGGCCGTGCGGGAGTCGCGTCAACCCGTCGGTGCCGCCGCACTCGAAGCAGGCGCGGTTGGTCACTCCTTGGCGTCGTCGGGGCGGCGGATGGTGGTGCGGATCGGGCGCAGGTCCCCGATCCCGGGGCCGCCGTCGTCGTTGACCGCCGGTGCGTCGCCGGTGCGCACGTAGACCAGTTCGAGAAGGTCGTTGGGTGTGCAGTTCAGGATGTCGCACAGTGCGGCGAGCAGTTCGAGGTTGATCCGCTGCGGCGGTTTCGTTGCGATGCGGTGCACCATCTGCCGCGAGATCTCCACCCCGCGTTCGTGCAGCGGTTCGACCAGATCGGTGGTGGAGAACATGCCGGCCTCGGCCATCAACTGGCGCAGATTCCAGCGCAGAACGGTCTTGGTACTCATCGCTTCTCACTCTCGGTTGTGGTGCCGTAGACGCGGCGCAGCGCCGCCTGCAGCGTCCTGGTTTTGAAGTCGTTGGACACCGAGGTGTAGATCGCCGTGGTCGAGGCGTAGGAGTGGCCGACCTGCTCGGTGACGAACCGCTCCGGATACCCGAACTCGATCAAATGGGTGACATAGGAGTGGCGCAGACAGTGCAACGCCAACTCCGGAGCCAGCCCTGCCTCGGCGCGCAGGAACGCGAACCGTCGGTCCATCAACCGCAGCGACACTCGCACCCGACGCTCGGTCAACCACAACTCCGGACGCGGTCCCGGACCCAACAACGGCCGGGCCTCGAGGACCCACTGGCGCAGTCCGTCGATCACCCAGTCGAACTCCGGAACGGCCAACACCGTGCGTCGGCGCGGCGTGCTGCCGCGGCTGGATTTCGCGTAGCGGACGTGGATCGCGCCGAACGTTCCCCACTGCGGCATCTTCGGATTTGGGCGTAGATCGGTGACATCGAGGAAGCACAATTCGCGGCGCCGCAGCCCGAACGCGTACGCGGTTTTGACCATCTGGGCGTCCCGCAGCGCCGCCAGAGCGCCCTTGCGGCCCGAGCGCGCGATCACCTCGACTCGGTCATCGAGGCAGGCGAACAGCGTCTGCATTTCGTCGTAGGACAGCGGTCGCCGGGCGGGCCGGCCCTCGTAGTCGACCAGATGCGCAGCGGTGTTGAAGTCGTGACAGACCTGGGAGGGAATCCGGTCGAAACGCCGCTCGCACTGCGCGATCCAGCCGTAGCGGCCGTCGAGCAGATAGTCGCAGAACATCCGCAACGTGACGTGGTAACCGCGGATCGTCGACGGCCCGCAACGGTCCTCACCCGACATCAGACTCGCGGTGAAGTCCTCGATGTCGGCGGCCGTCCAATCCCACGGATGCGCCTGCGCGAACGCGGCGAACCGCCGCACCAACGCGAGCCTCGCTGCCACCGTTGAGTCGGCCAGCAGTCGCGACTTCTGCTGCCGGCCCCAGCCCGCCAGCATCGCCTCGAACACCGCGCCCGGCTCATCGAGATGCACCACCCCCGACGCCAACACCAGGTGCGCCGAACCCGGAACGTCCTCCACGCCCCCATCATCAGCCTGTCAACTTAAAGTTGTCAATGACAACTGCAAGTTGCCTCAGCCGATCGTTGGAGCGCTCACCTGCATCGACACCGGGCGATGGCGTCACCGCCCGCCGATCCGACCGCCCCAGCTAGCTCGAAATTGTCCACTTTAAGTTTACGTGACCTCGTCGTGACCTAAATGCAAGAGGTGTGTTGGCTTTGAGGGGGCGCAGAAGCAGGGGTGATGGCGAGGCAGCTGGGGTACGGCGGCGGGGTGGCGGTCAGGCGGAGGGTGAATGTCGGGCGAGGTGTGGCATCGATTCTTCAGGCGCGGCGGCAAAAATTGGTTGACAGCGAATGTGGCTGTGGTGGTGGCCGTCACGCCTCGGTTGCTCCTAGTGTCGCGGTCATGACAGCTGCAGGAACGTCCAAGGTGGAAGCCCGGCGACGGGCGCGCGAGGCGACCAGGCGCGCCAACGAGGCCCGCGCGGCTCGGGAGAAGGCGAACATCGAGAACGCGGCGAACTACATGGTCGCCAAGGCTCGGCTGGCCGAGATCGACGCCTGGGAGACCGAACGGTTGGCCGCGGTGACCGAACAGGTGCGCGCCGAGGCCACCAAGCGGCGTGCCGGCACTCGGGCTGCGGCCGGCGCGGCAATCAGGCTGTTGCGGGAAAGTGGTGAGACGCTGACGACGATCGCTGAACTGACCGGCGACGGTGTCGGTGAAGTCAGGGCCATGCTGAGGCACGCTCCGAAGATCGAGAAGCGCACGGCGAGAAAGGGTTCGCATGCACTAGGCGGCTTTGGTGTTGTCGGTCCGTCGGTAAGCCCCGGCGGCGGAGCTACAGACAATCCCGAGGCGGCCTGGGCGTGACAACTACGTTGACGGTCGGCAATGGGCTGACAACGTGGAGCACGGGCGGCGTGACCACCCGGCCGCGGTGCGCGGCGCGCGGCGGCTCCCGCCAGGGGCAGCACGGTGCTGGCGGGGCAGTGATGAGCAGACCGACGTGCGTTGAGGAACCACACCTGGCGGCGGTCAGCTCCTGGTCCACGGTGGCCGGCCTGTGGTGTCTTCGAACGCCGCTGTGGCCGCTCCGCGTGTCGGTGTTCGGCTCTTAGGCCGAGGGCCATGAGAAGCGCGGGCCAACTCATCGTTGATCGGCAGCGCCACGACGCCCAGATTGCGCGCTTCGACAGTTACGGCGTCTGCGGCCTAATGCCTCCAAGACTGCAACATCTGGACCGGAGCGATCGGCAAAGACGGCTACGGCCGGTTGATCTCACCCGCGACGGCGCGGGGTTCTGCGTGCGACCGCACCAGTACGCGTTGGCGATCGCAGCCGGAAGCGTGCCCGCGGGAGTGCTGGGTTTGCACGAATGCGGCAACCCGGTGTGCGTGAAGATCGCGGCTGACCCAGACGTCCAGCAGCGCGTCGTTTCGAGCTCCCAGTGCGACAACGGGGTGCCGGTGGCGCGGTTGTGTCGCGGCGGTCGGCATGCGGTGCGGCGCTTCGCTAGTCGCGGCGTGCGGCGCGCATGATCGGTGACGCTGCGCGATGCGATGCGATGCGATGCGGCACGGCTGGGATGCCGCCGCGCTGCAGGCGGCGCTGCTTGGCGCCCAGCCCACACCGTGGCAAGCAACTGCGGTCGCTGATGTGGTCTCTTGCGGTCTCGGCGGGAACGCCCTGGGTGGTGCTAAGCGGGCCGTGGCGGCGGTTGTCGCAACGTCGAGCCGAGGAAGCTGGAACGGTCGACGCGAGGCTTGCGCTGCGGCGCTCAGCCGCGTTGTTGGACCACCGCGGTGGGGGGCGGCTCCGTGGGGCGTCGCGCCACGGGCAGGGCGGCGACGCCGGCTATGCGGGCACAGCAGTGTGGCGCGCTTCGTCTCTCGACGAAGATCGTTGATGTAGAGACGCAGCGAGTTGCTGTAGCTCAGCAGGGTAAGGCGGCGGTCGGCCCCGCCTTGTTGCCCAGCTGGTTTAGGGGCAGACCAGTTGTCTGGTGGATGGTGACCGAGGTGGATGGCAGCCGCGGACCCCCAGGTTGAACGTGCGATGGGGGACAGTCGAGAGAACGGGTCCACGCGCAGCTGGTGCGACAGTCCGGAGACCCAACTCGGCCATGTCTCGTAATCGCGGCGCGCGGCACACGAGGGGTGTCGGGACCTCAAGAAGAGGGCCGTCGCCCCGTTGTTGCCGGCTGGACAGCAGCCCGGCGACCTCGTAACCTAACCGTGACCTACGTACCTGCTACGTATTTACATACCTCACCGAAAGTTTCCGCTGTTGTGACTTTGCCTGTGCTTGAGGCCCAATCGCGCGCGATGGGTAAACGGCTCGCCTTCATCTTGGTGGCTATCGGTGTTTTTGCTGCGCTTCTGGCGACCGACGTGAGCGCTGATCCGGCGGCTGATGCGCTAGCCGAACTGACGGAATTGTCGCGTGTTGCTGAGCAGACCACAGAGCAGATTCACACGGCGCAAATCGACCTCGACGAGAAGCTCGCCGCCGAGCAGCTCGCGGAGAAACAGGCGGCCTCTGATCGTGTGACCGTCGATGCAGCGTCGGCCGATCTGGCGACGTATCAGGCTGCAGTTGATAAGTTGGCCGCCTCTGCTTACATGGGTGGCCGTACCGACACCTTAGCGGCGGCATTGACAGCGACGTCTCCACAGGACCTCATTGATCAGCTGGCGATCCAGAAGACGGTTGCGTCGGAGCTGGCTGTGCAGATGGCCGCTTTCCGATCGGCGAGTGCGCGCGCCGCCGCAGCCGCAGACCAATCTGCGAAGTCGGCAGCACAAGCACGGATCGCATCCGACGAAGCCGCGGCGGTGCGAACAGACCTTGATGCCAAACAGCGTCGAATGCAGGAGCAGATTGCTGCCGTGCAAGCCCGCTACGAGGCTCTGACACCTGACCAGCGGGCCATCTTGGCCGATCCGGGCCCGCCGCCCCCACCCCTGCCGCCGTCCTCGTCGGCGAACGATCCAAGCATTGTGGCCATGCCAGGCCCAACCGGCGGCGGATCCTTTGGAGGCGGAACTTCGGTAGTACAAGCTGCCCTGACACGGGTGGGGTCACCGTATTCGTGGGGCGCTACCGGCCCGGATGCGTTCGATTGTTCAGGGCTGATCAAGTGGGCGTTCCTGCAGAACGGGAAGTCGTTGCCCCGGTCGAGTCAGGCGCTCGCTCAAGGCGGGCAGCCGGTGGCTGTTCCTGATATGCAGCCCGGTGACATCGTGACCTTTTACGGTGATGTCTCTCATGCGGGTATTTACATCGGTGACGGGATGATGGTTCACGCGTCCACGTTCGGAACGCCGGTGAAGGTGGCACCGATCTCATCGGCTCCGATTCACAACGTCCGGCGGTACTAGGACGCTGCGCGGCGCTGCCTCAATCGGTGAAGAAACGACCGGTGATGTCCGTCCACTCGCGGATCTCGTCGACGGTGTGAGCGACGTGCAGGGTCGAGTCGGGAATCAACTCAGCGAGGCGCTGGGCGGTGGAGATGGGATGCAAGGGGTCGGTGTCCCAGGCCAGCACCAACGTGGGCTGGCGGATCAGGGTGAGTTGATCAGGGTCGGGTAGATCGGAGGAGCCGACCCCGCGCAGGGCGGCGGAGACCACATCGTCGTCGACGCCGGGTTCGAACTTGCCTTGCCGGTAGTTGGCGAAGATCGGCAGTGGGGGAGCGTCGGCCCATTGTTGTCGCCACGCGGTTGGTCCAATCGAGTCGATGAGGTCAGCGGTGTCGCAGTACCACTGGCGCGGCTGATGGGGGCCGGTTTCCCAGGCGACGGGAGGGATCACCAACGCCAGCCGCCTGAATCGGTGAGGAGCGTTGAGGGCGGCGTGCAGTGCTGCAGCGGCTCCGAGCGAGGATCCGGCGAAGTCGATGGGTTCATCGAGGCCGGCCGCGTCCAGGACGCGCAGGAGATCGTTGGCTGCCTGCTCGAAGCGATAGTCGTCGGGTTCGGGACGGCCCCGTGATGCGCCGTGTCCGCGCTGGTCGTAGGTGATCAGGCGGCGGCCCTCGGCGATGGCGTCGATGTCGAAGATGCCCAGGCCGCGAACGATCTGCCGGCTCATGAGCACGCCGTGCCCATAGCCAATCGGTACGGTGTTGGGCGGTCCGCTGAGCTGGTAGGCGATGGTGGCGCCTTCGGTGATGAGGTGGTGGTCATCCGGCATTGCGGCTCCTCAGGTGCGTTGGTGCGACGTTCCGTGGGGTTGCAGGTGCCAGCTGTCTATTCCACAGCGGTGAGGACGTTCACCGTGGCTCCATCGTCGGTGGAGCTGTAGATGGCGGTATCTGTGGCGATGTAGACCTGGCCGTCGCCAGCGGCGAGAAGGGCCTGAGGTTTGGCGTTGAGGGTGTGTCGTGGCTGCCAGGTCTGCCCGTTGTCGGTGCTGATGTAGAGGGTTCCTTCGAGGTCGACTCCGACTAGGGGACCGCGCTGGGGCCAGCTGACGAGTACCAGTGCCGGTGCATCGGTGACTGCGGCGAATGTCATTGCGCCGTCGTTGCTTCGCAGGAGCCCTTGGGGTGTGGTCGCGAGGATCTCATCGGCGTCCGCGGGTGATACTGCGAGGTCGGAGGCAGGGATTCCTGCACGCCGCTGCCAGGATTTCTGATCAAGGCTGACCATCACCGTGCCCGACTGGCTGTCGTGACCGTAGACCCGGCCATGGCGGTACTCGAGTGCATGAAAATCGGCGCTGCCGTGCAGCGACAGAGATTCCCAGGAGTGACCGGCGTCGAGGCTCTTGATCAGGCCCAAGTGTGGTGGTTGTTGACGGTCAGCCGGATCCGGGTGGCCGCTGGCCAAGAACTCGTCGGGCCCGGTCACGGTAAAGCCCATGAAGTCCTGGACGAGATCGCCGACTCGCTGTGGCGCCTGATCGGTCCCTGCCGTGTAGAGGCCGTAATGAGTTGCTACATAGAGGGTTTCATCGGAAGGATTGATGCCAAGGCCGTGGATATGCACCATCCCCGGCACAATCGCGGGCGGCGCGCTGTCGGGAGCGTTCGACGAACACGCGGCGGTCAGGGTTCCGGTCAGAATTGCGGCGAGGAATTTGCGGAGCTGCACACTGACACCTTCCGGTCACGGACAATCTACGTAGTGCAATAGTAGATGGGTAGCACGGGGCAACGGCGCGACGCCGGGTTTGACGCCATGGGCGGCGCTGCGGGTACCGGTGGGTCGTTAAGGCGTCTTCATCAAATCTTCATCGGAACACGAACCGACCCATATGCGAAGTCCTGAAGCTGGACAGAGGCGGCGAGAGCGCTCGCCGCGTGGACGCTTGGCGTCACGAAGATGTGTGAGAAAGGATGTGCGATGCAGCACAAGCGATTTGGAGTTGGGGTGGCGGCGTTGGCGGTGTCGGCCCTGTTCATTGGCGCCTGTTCGAATGCGGCAACAGACTCTCAGTCATCGACCAGCACCACCTCGTCGGCAGCATCGGCATCGCCGAGTGCCGCGAGCAGCGACGCTACCCACAACGACGCTGATGTGACGTTCGCCCAAGGCATGATTCCTCATCATCAGCAGGCGATCGAGATGAGCGACATGCTTCTCGGTAAGCAGGGCATCGATCCCGAGGTCATCGCACTGGCGAACGAAATCAAGAACGCACAAGGCCCTGAGATCGAGACGATGCAGGGCTGGCTCCAGGAGTGGGGAGCGTCGTCCTCGCCTGCACCTGCGCCGACCAGCACCGCAATGCCCGGCCATAATATGCCCGGCCACCAGATGCCTAGCGGCGACATGGGCGACATGCCTGGTATGGGCGGTGGCGGCCACGGCATGATGTCGGAAGCCGACATGGCTGCGCTGCAGAACGCGCAGGGTGCAGAGGCGAGCCGACTTTTCTTGACGCAGATGATTGCCCATCACAAGGGCGCAATCATGATGGCGCAGGAGGAGATTGAAATTGGCCAATTCCCGGCGGCAGTGGAGATGGCGCGAGCCATCGTGTCCTCGCAGCAAGCGGAGATCGACACGATGCAAGGAATGCTGGACAAGTAACAGGTCAGAGGCACGACGGTCAGGTGCGCGCTGAGGCACCCGTGACAGGGAACTCGTCGGCGCGTACCTGAGCAGTGGGTAAGTCGACGGTGAATGTTGCGCCGGCGCCCAGTCCTGCGCTCGCTACGGAAATGGATCCGCCGTGGGCCTGGACCAGCGCTTTGGCAATGGCGAGCCCTAGACCGGCGCCGCCGTGCTCGCGGTCGCGGGCAGCGTCTGCCCGATAGAACCGTTCGAACAGTCGGGTGAGGTGCTCGGGGGCAATTCCTTCACCGGTGTCGGCGATGGCGATTCTCAACCGGTCGCCGTCGCGGACACAGTTGACGTCGACCGATCCGCCGGACGGCGTGTGCCGCAGCGCATTTTCGAGCAGATTGCCCAGGACTTGGGAGAGTCTTTGCTCGTCGGCCCACAACGGCGGCAGCGCCTGCTGGAGGCGTAGGCGTAGTGCAACCCCTTTGGTGTCGTAGCGTTCCTGGGCTGCGGCGACGGATTGGCGCGTCAGGCGGTCGACGTCAATGGTGGCGTACGACATGGACACTGAGCTTTCCTCGGCCTTGGCGAGGGCGGCGACATCATCGGAGAACCGCACCAGCCGGCGGGTCTGGTCGCGCAGCATGGCCGCCGTCTGCGGTGTCAAAGTACGCACCCCGTCTTCGAGGGCTTCGATGTAGGCCTCCAGCACCGCGACCGGTGTGCGGATCTCGTGCGCTAGGTCTCCGAACAGTCGCTGTCGTGTCGAATCAACCGCTTGGAGCCGGGACGCCATCTGATTGAAGGCGGTCGAGAGCGCGTCGAAATCGTCGCCGAGGCGCGGCGATGACACGCGAATCTCGTAATTTCCTTGAGCGACATCGGTGGCGGCGGAGGCGACCTCGGTGATGGAGCGTTGGAGCCGTCGACTGACGTAGAAGCTGACGGCGAGCGCGGCTAACGCCGAGACCGCCAGGGCACCCCCGATGGACATGACCGTGGCGTAGCCGTAGGCCTCCTCGGCATGCACTTCCTCCGGCGAGTCCATCGGCACCCCCGCGAGGTGAAGATGCTCGCGAAACAGAGGAGGGCCAACGACGGCGGCAACCACTGCGGTCGTCGCGGCCCCAGCGACCAACACAATGGCTTGGGCTGCCAGCAGTCGCAGGCCGATACCGGGACGACCCCACCGTCGACGTCGGCGAGGAGTGGGCGCAGGCGGGGGAGTCACTGTCCCGATCCCATCCGGTATCCCACACCTCGCACGGTGGCGATGTAGCGGGGAGAGGCTGCGTCGTCGCCCAGTTTGCGCCGCAGATGGCCGATGTGGACGTCGACGAGATGCTCGTTGCCGACCCAGGGTCCGTCGCGCACGATTTCAAGTAGTTGTCGCCGGCTGAGCACATTGCCTGGCCGGCCGGACAGAGCTTCGAGAATGTCGAATTCTGTGCGAGTCAACAAGATTTGTTCGTCGTCGATGCGTACCTCGCGGGCGGCGACGTCGATGCTCAGCGCGCCGAAGCGACGAGGTGGCGTGACGTCAGTTTCGGCGGTTGTTGTGGCTGATTGCAGGACGCGGGGTCGACGCAGCATGGCGCGAATGCGCGCGACGAGTTCGCGTGGGCTGAAGGGTTTGGTGATGTAGTCGTCGGCGCCGACGGTGAGGCCGAGGACTGTGTCGATTTCGGTATCGCGGGCGGTGAGCATGACGATGTAGGCGTCGGAGAATGTGCGCAGTTGCCTGCAGACTTCCAGTCCATCGATGCCGGGTAGGCCGATGTCGAGGATGACGACATCGGGGTCGAGGTCGCGGGCGACGGCGATCGCGTCGACGCCGTTGGCGGCCACGACTGCCTCGAACTGCTCGCGTTCTAGATAGCTGGCCACCACTTCGGCCAGGGGCAGTTCGTCGTCGACGACCAGGGCGCGGTATCCCTTCGCCGCGTCAGGCGGGGTACCCGGAGGGTGCTCCATGGTCATCATGGTGCCTGCTGATGCGGGTGCGGCGGCGCGCGACTGCCGGAGCGGCGGCAATCTTCAGCAGATCTTTATCAGACTCATACCGATTGCGTCCTGGGGGCGGGAGACGCTCACTGCGGAGGTGGGCCTGACATGCGCTGGCTGATGGACGTCTGCCCGGACAGTCTCGGATGGGAAGCGTGGCTGATCCTGTGCGCCGTCATTGTCGTGCTGTGGGCCGCCGCTATCGCCGGCGCGGCGGCCCTGTTTCACGCTTCTGGGCGGCCGTGCCGCAGCGAGCGGCGTAAGGCACCGGAGGAACGCGTACCGGCAGCCTCTCCGGAGAGGACTGACCCGTCAGAGGCGCGGCGGACGTAGCGCTCGCCACGAACAAGGTCAGTACTCGATCAGGCGCGTGACGTAGGGCGTCATGCCGGAAGTGCGTACGGGGGAGATTTTGACGACGGACCCGGTGTAGGGGGCTTCGATCATCATGCCGTCGCCGAGGTACATGGCTTCGTGCTGGCTGGCGTTGGGGCCGTAGAAGATGAGATCACCGCGCTGCATCTGCGATGACGGTACTTTGCGGCCGGCGTTGTACTGAGATCCGGAGTAGTGGTCGAGTTTGATGCCCACGCCGGCGAAGGCATACAGAATGAGGCCGGAGCAGTCGAAGCCGACGGTGCCGGCTCCTTGATCGATTCCCCGCGCGGGCCCGTTGGCGTTGCCACCACCCCACGAGTAAGGAACGCCGAGTTGGGACATGGCGCGTCGGATCACGAATTCGGAGGCCTGGCGGCCGTACAGGCGTGGGATGCGTCCGTTGGTGATGCCGGGATCGGCGGCGGCGGTAGCCGGGGAGAGGATGCCCAGTTTGACGAGGAAGTTTCGGCCCATGTCGGCGGTGAGTTGCAGCGAGGTCGCCATGATCTTGAGGACGGCGTTGATGATGGCTATGGGGTCGCCGGCCACATTGGCGCTGGGCACCATCGGCAGCGTGGTGTCCCATTGGCCGGTGCCCGAGCTGTCTGCCGGTGCCGGGGTGGAGCGGTCCCATTGGCCGCTCGGCGGGATTGTGGCGCTGGGTTGCGCGGCGGTGGGCTGGTGCGCGGTAGCTGCTACCGGTCGGGCAGTAGTGAGTCGGGTTTGTGCGGCGTCGCGTTCGCCGGCCAGCCGTTCGAGGTCGGACTGCTGAGCGGTGAATGCGCGTTGCGAGGCAATGAGTTCGGCGACTGTACTGTCTTGTCGTCGTTGCGCTTCGGCTGCTGCTGCGTCGGCGTCCAGGCGGGCCTGTTTGGCGGCTGAGAGTTTGTTGGCGCGTTCAGTCTGGCTTCGGCGAAGATCGTCTTTGACTCTGCTGAAGGCGATGAGATAGGTCTGCTGTGTCGATGCTGCTGAGAGGATGTCTTCGGGGCTAGTTGCTAGCGGCAGTGTGCGGGAGGGCCCGTTCATGTAGGTGGAGGCGGCGAACTCGTCGAAACGCTGCTGCGTGGCGTCGATGGCGGTCTGGCTGTCGGCGAGTGCCTGCTCGCTGTCGGCGAGTCTGCGGTGCGCTTGGGAGAGCGCCTCGCGTGCAGTGGCAAGCTCCACCAGGGCCCCATTGACGCTCTCCTGTTTGTGTTGAATGTCCGCGCCGATATCGGCGACATGCTGGTCTGCTTCGGCGACGGCGGCGACAAGTCCTGCGACCGTTTCGTTGTCACCATCAGGTTCGCTTTCGTGCCCGGCCGTGGCGATACCCGAGGGGTGAAGCACCAGCATTGACGCCAGCGCCACAGCGGTGAGAAGTGAAGTGAGGCGCCGCATCAGTTCTCCTGTGGGGTGGCTGCCGGTGGCCGCGAGTCGGTCGGGGCAGTGCGCCGAGGTGTCATGTCCCACTGCCTTCTAGCGCTCTATCTACGTAGTTGCTTAGTACGTAGTTGGAACGTACATCACTGCAGCATCAGGAGAAACGCCTGTCACAGTCTCAACTCGGTAACACCTGAGCGGGCGTCAGCATGTGTGCTCTTGGGCCCGAGGGGCAGATTCCTTGGACTGATTCGATGGCGCACGCATGAGCGAATCAACATCGGTGGCGCAGCCGCGGTGAGGTCCCCAGCATCTGAGCTGTTGGCGGCTACATTAGGAAGCTGCAGGGTGCCGCGCTGTGCGAATCGGCCACCTTGTCAGAGCGGGCAGGAGTTGCGGCGGATGGAACAGCGAGGTTTCGGCGATCTCGAAGCGGTGGTCATGGACTGGGTGTGGGACCACCAGGAGCCGGTCACCGTGCGTGACGTGTTCGAGGACTTGTCTCAGCAGCGACCCATCGCGTACACGACGGTGTTGTCGACCATGGACAACCTGTATCGCAAACGGTGGCTCAAGCGGCAGCGCAGCGGCAAGGCCTATGTGTACCGAGCAGCGATGACTCGTGAGGAGCGCTCGGCGCGTCTGATGAAAGCCGCATTTGACTCCGGCGGCGATACCAATACCGTGCTGGCATTTTTCCTTGAGCAGATGAGCGCAGAGCAATCCGCGCAATTGAAGGCGGCCCTGCGTAAAGGCCGGCGGTCATGACGACGGCTCTGTGGCTGGTGCTCTACGGCGCCGTGCTGTCGTGGCTTGCTCCACCGGTACTGCGGCGCCTTACCGGTGGCGGAGTGAGTCCGTCTATGGGTGTGGCCGCCTGGCTGGCCACGGTTGCTGCCGTGCTTGCGGCGTGGCTTGCGGCAGTGGTGCTGGTGGTCGACGCGACGTCGAACAGCGTGCTGGACGGCTCGGTCGTGACCCTCTGCCTGGAACTGTTCGGGTTCTCCGATCACACCCCGCTGGCGGGACGCCTCGGGTCCATTGCTCTTATCGGTGGGGGACTGCTGACCTTGGCGGTCGTGGCGCTGCGACTGGGACGCTGCCTGGCCAGACTGCGCACCCGAAGCCATGAGCACGCACAGGCCGCGCGGATCGTCGGTCGGCCCACCGACCATCCTCACGTCGTTGTCGTGGAGGCCGACCTTCCCGCGGCCTACTGTGTCATCGGCCGCCCCCATGCGATCGTCGTGACCTCGGCGGCCGTGAAATCGTTGAACCGGTCGCAACTGAAAGCGGTTCTTGCGCACGAGGATGCCCACCTGTCAGGGCATCATCACCACATTCTCATGGTGCTGCGTGCCCTCGCCGCCACCCTTCCTCGCCTTCCTTTGTTCGCCTGCGCGCATCAGGCTGTGGCGGAACTGCTGGAGATGTGTGCCGACGACACCGCCGCTCGTCGCGTCGGGACTCGTCCTTTACTCACGGGGTTGCTTGCGCTGGCCGGTCACCGACTTCCTGTGGCTGAAGGTCTGGCCGCGGCGGCGACGGCGGTTATCACCCGAGCCGAGCGACTGGTCACCCCGACCCGTCGGCACGTGAGGTGGCGTCACCGCGCTCTCCTGGTCGCCGCCATCACCACCATGCTCGCCACTCCGGCATTCATTCAGGTGCTCTGCCACCACTAGGTGCCGGTCGAACCCATCCGCTCTGGGTGCGGGTCGGTGGTGCGCACCTGGACGGACGAGGACCCTTCGGCGGTCAGGTATCTGTCCCCTCAGCAAATCTCTCCCTGGCTGCCTGATGCCTGGGTCCACAGTGCCAATTATCTCCGTAGTCAAACCGTAGATGACCAGTGCAAAGGCCGGTGTCACCGAGGTTCGAGTGATGGCATACGCAGCATCGAAATAAGCAGTACGGCAACGTTATCGGGCGAATGATGTAAAGGTACTGATCGCTTCGCGCGGGCCGCCGACGACGACTGTCGCGGGCAGGTCACGACACGGCGTCGACTGCACGGCCGCAACTCCGTTCGGCGATCCGCTGCTACAGTCGGCAACATCGTGAGCTATATCGACGGGAGTTCCTCGCAGCGGCGACGCGCAGTCGTCGCTGTGTTCCTCGCGTTCTGGACCATCATTGTGGCTGCGGAATGGGCGCTGCCGGGGACCGAGGCGGCGCCAGCCCACGGACCTCACCCCCTTGCGAGCGCGGTGGGCGCGCCGGTGGCTGTCCAGCTCGACCATCCGCACATCTCCCAGGGCGGAAGTGCGCCGTCACCGGAGTCTTTTGCTGAAGCCGTCCTGCCGCGGGGAACAATCACGCTGATTGCCCTGGCCATGGTCAGCGCTCTGGCTGTGTTGCCGGCGCTCTGGCGCTACGCGCCGCTTGCTCCTATTCGCGGTCCTCCGCGCTCACCCGTCGCACAGACCGGACGGCATGTGCTTGTCCGGCTGTGCATCGCGCGTCGCTGATCGGCTAGCGTCAGGCCCCGTCTTCTGGACCGGGGGCCGGTGACCGCTGCCCGCCACCAGCAGCCGCGTCAGTCGCGGCGTCAACAGAAGCGATATCCCCGACATGAATCATGCCGTTTCGATCAACCATGCCCACGACACAGACCAGTTCGAGCACCTACGGCTGGGCCGCTTTGAGCGGCCGGCCACGATGGTCGGTCAGACGCCCGTCCTGAGGATCGGCGCGCCGTTCACCGCCGCAGGGCAGGGGTTTTGGGCCAAACTTGAAGGCTTCAACCCGGGCGGAATGAAGGACCGGCCCGCGCTGCATATGGTCGAACGCGCGCGCACCCGCGGGGTGCTCGCCCCGGGCGCCCGTATCGTCGAATCAACCAGTGGCACATTAGGATTGGGGCTCGCTCTTGCGGGCACTGTGTACGGTCACCCCGTCACCTTGGTCACTGACCCCGGAATGGAACCGATCATTCAACACATGCTCGCCGCGTTCGGCGCGCAGATCGAACTGGTGACTGAGCCCCACGAGCGCGGCGGCTGGCAGCAGGCCCGCATGCAACGCGTGCAGGAGATTCTGGCCACCGATCCGCACGCGTGGCATCCCGACCAGTACAACAATCCGGACAACGTGGAGGCGTACCGCGGGCTGGCGGTCGAATTGAATGAGCAGCTGGGATCTGTGGATGTGTTGGTGTGTTCGGTCGGCACCGGGGGACACTCGGCAGGCGTGGCCCGGGTCTTGCGGGAATTCAATCCCGGCCTGCGGCTGATCGGCGTCGACACGGTGGGCTCCACCATCTTTGGGCAGCGCGCCACCACTCGACTCATGCGCGGCCTCGGCTCAAGCATCTTCCCGGGCAACGTCGATTACGGCGCTTTCAATGAAGTGCACTGGGTCGCGCCGGCGGATGCGGTATGGGCCTGCCGAACCCTGGCGGCGACCCACTATGCCAGTGGCGGGTGGAGTGTCGGCGCGGTCGCGTTGGTGGCAGGGTGGGCTGCGCGGAATAGCGATCCGGGCACCACGGTCGCCGCCATTTTCCCCGACGGTCCGCAGCGCTATTTCGACACCGTCTATAACGACGACTATTGCCGCGCCCATGGTCTGTTGGACAAGGTTCCGTCCGATGAACCAGCCACCATTGACGACCCGTTGGCACACGCGGTCACGACGTGGACGCGGTGCCCCGTGGTTGTTGACCCCACGCAGGTGGTGCCGCGATGACACTGCTGTCCGGGTTCCGCAGCTTCGGCTGGCCCAGTCGCATGCTGATGATTAACCAGTTTGGGATCAACCTCGGTTTCTACATGCTCATGCCCTATCTGGCTGGCTATCTGGCTGGGCCCCTGGGCCTGGCGGCATGGGCCATCGGGCTGGTTCTCGGGGTCCGCAACTTCTCCCAGCAGGGCATGTTCATCATTGGTGGCACGCTGGCCGATCGCCTGGGGTTCAAGCCCCTCATCGTGAGCGGATGTGTGCTGCGCACTGCAGGATTCGGGCTTCTGGTGGTCGCCGACTCGCTACCGGCAGTGTTGGTCGCTTCGGCGGCAACGGGTTTCGCCGGAGCACTTTTCAACCCGGCTGTGCGTGCGTACTTGGCCGCCGACGCGGGCCCTCGACGGGTGGAAGCGTTCGCGCTGTTCAACGTGTTCTATCAGGCGGGCATCCTTGCGGGGCCGTTGGTGGGCCTGGCGTTGATGTTCGTTGACTTCAAGATGACTGCTGCGGCCGCGGCGCTGGTCTTCGCGGCGCTGACCGTGGCGCAGCTGTTCGCATTGCCGCAACGTGCTGTGACTCCAGCACAGGAGAAGACCTCGGTGCTTCAGGACTGGCGGGCAGTCGCGGCCAATCGCTCGTTCCTGTTATTCGCCGTGGCGATGATCGGGTCCTATGTGCTGTCGTTCCAGGTGTACCTTGCGATGCCGCTGCAGGCGCGATACCTGTTTCCCCAAAGCGATTCCGTGGTCACCGCGATGATTTTCGTTGTCTCCGGAGTGGTGGCGGTGCTTGGACAGATGCGGATCACACGGTGGTTTGCGCGGCGTTGGGGTTCGGGGCGGTCGCTGGCGATCGGCATGCTGATTTTGGCGTTGTCGTTTCTGCCGCTGATCGTGTTGCCTGATGATCAGCGAGCCGGCCGTGTTGCTGCGGCTACAGCGCTGCTCATCGCGGCGGCCGTGCTGGCGGTCGGCTCGGCTGCGGTGTTCCCGTTTGAAATGGATACCGTCGTTTCCCTGGCCGGAAACCGGCTCGTCGGAACTCATTACGGTTTTTACAACACGATCGTCGGCGTCGGCATCCTCGTCGGCAACCTGGCAACAGGCTCGTTGATGCAACTCACCCGGGAGGCGGGGCGGCCGGAACTTCTGTGGGTGTTGTTGACAGTCATCGGATTACTGTCGGCGGTTGCGCTGTACCGACTGGATGTGCGAGGACGGCTGGGGTCAGCGCCGGAGGCCGTAACTGAAGCGAACCAACGTTGAGCTTTCCGGTCGGCGCGCCATCTACGTAGTAACTACGTAGATGGCGGTAGGCTGTCTTGTGAGCGGCGCAGTAAGGGATGCGGGCGCGTTGGTTTTCTTGAGCGGCGAGGAGAGTGCTACGACGATCGAGTCGCACCGTCTCGTCGCTGATCCCATACCTCCAGCGGCGGCCGCCGGCCGCATCCGCGTGCTACTGGTGGAGCCTCGACGCATCTATGCGACTACCGTGGCGCGACACCTACTCGCCGGCGATTTCGCCGTGGAGGTGGCGTACTCGCCCGGTGCTGCACTCACAGCACTGCGCGAGCGTGATCCTGATGTGGTTGTCGTGTGCCTCGGTACTCAGGGGCCGGGTACGGCCATGCTTGACCGCATCCGTCAGGAAACTCAGGTCGGCGTGGTTGCTCTCAGCGACGGCGATGTCACCCCGCTGCTCCTTACCTCCGGGAAAATCCCCGGGGACGACATCGAGGCGCTGAACGTGCGAATTCGGTTGGCGCTGAGGCAGTGCCATGTCCACGGCGAACGACGTGACGGCGGCCGCAGCGGCGAGACGCATCGCCGTGAGATCGGAGATCTCCTTTTCGACCTGGCCGGGCGTCGGGTGTTTCTCCGCGGCGAGGCGTTGCCACTCACCCGCACAGAGTTTGAGGTTCTCTGCACGTTGGCAGAAAGTCCGGGTGAACCGGTGACCTGTCGTCAATTGCAGCTGAGCCTGTGGGGGGATGCGTCTGCCGGTGGCCGGAACAGTCTGGGGGTGCATGTGGGTCATCTTCGGCGCAAGCTGGGTGACGATCCGGCATCACCGCGGTACCTCCGCACGGTGCGCGGGACCGGCTACTGCCTCACAGCCGACGTGGGGCAGCCAGTGTCGGGTGCGTCGTAGCGATCCAACTGGTGACCGGTTGCGGCGAGCAGTCAGCTCTCGATGATGCGAACGACGTAAGGCGTCATCCCTGACATTCGCACCGGGGAGATTTTGATCGGCACACCGGTCTGCTGCGCCTCGAGCATCTGCCCGCCGCCCAAATAGATAGCTTCGTGCTGACTGCCGCCCGGCCCCCAGAACAGCAAATCGCCTCGCTTCGCCTGGGCGGGTGGCACTTTGCGGCCGGCGTCGTACTGGTCACCGGACCATCGCGGGAGCAGAACACCGACGCCGGCGAACGCGAACCGCGTCAGGCCTGAACAGTCAAAGCCCACGGTGCCTGCTCCCTGGTCGACACCGCGGCTGGGACCGGTGAGGCTTCCGCCACCCCACGAGTAGGGAACACCGATTTGCGTTCCCGCCCTGCGAATCACGTACTCGATCGCCTGCGCACCATTGACCCGATTTCCACGCACGCTCTTCGACGGATCCGCGGCGGGACTGACGATCCCCAGACTGCTGAGGAAGCTGCGACCCATATTCATGGCCGTCTGCGTCGCCATGGCCGTTGCCTGCAGGGATGCGTTCGCGATGGCAACCGGATCGCCGGGAGCGCCCGCGCTCGCCATCTTCGGCAGCAGCGGGTCCCACGGGCCTGCGGCAGGTTGGGCCGACGCGACCGGTGCGCACGCGAGGAAAAGTAAGACGACGATGGCGATCACACCGGGGAGCCGTCGAACGCGTCCCGCAAGAGGGATTTCCGGGTCGCAGCGGTCAGCGCGCGCAATTGCCGCACCCTTGCTCCGGACGTGTAATCCCATGTCTTCTCCTCGGTGCGCCCGGCGGTGAGCTACTTCGCTCACCAACAGCGGGGCTGAATCGCATACGTACGGCGCAGCACCGAAATACGTAGCTCCTACGTAGAAAAGCGTAACTCACAAAAGCCCCACCAGTAACAGCAGCCACATAACTACAACGATGAAATTCGCTGCGACAGTGGGATTCAATGCGACTGACGCCGGACAGGAACCCTTTCGCGGCCAGGACTATGCGCGTCAAATAGCGCGTGGATCACGCAAGTGTGCGAGTTGCATTGGAAAGGCGCTCTACGGGCCGTCGGAGGCGAGCAACAATGCTGCTCCAAGGAGCCATATAGAGGCCCCGTCTGCGATAGCGCGTCGCCATCGGCCATCGGCCATCGGCCATCGGGAGTCGGTGGCTGCAGCGACGTCGGCAACGGCGCGTGCGGCAGCGGCGTTTGCGGATCGACCCCAAATGTACTGCGGAGAAACGGGTTCAGCGACTCCAGGCGCCGAAGCCATGTCGGCTCGGCGTCAAGCACTTCCGTTACTTAAAGGTTGGCGTTTCCGGCCTTCCATTGCTCCCACGGGATGTTCCAGTCGCCGAGGCCGTCGGTTCCCGACAGGGTTGGGCCGGTCGTGTTGATGACTTCTACGACGTCGCCGCGGCGGGTGTTGTCGTAGAACCAGCGGGCATTGGCTGGATTGACGTTGAGGCATCCGTGGCTGACGTTGGCGATACCTTGGCTACCCACCGACCATGGGGCAGAGTGCACGTAGATGCCGCTGTATGACATTTGCGTCGCCCACTCGACCTCGGTGCGGTACCCGTCGGGAGAGTTGACGGGGACGCCGTAGGTAGACGAGTCCATCACCAGGAATGAGTAGCGGTCGCCGATGATGTAGGCGCCGTTGTCGGTGGGTGTTTTGGCTTTTCCCATGGAGACGGGCATGGTTTTGACGACTTCACCGTTGCGCCGCACAGTCATGGTCTTGGTGGCGTCATCGGCGGTGGCGATGATCTGGTCGCCCACCGTGAAGCGAGTGGTGACGTCATCCTGGCCGAAGAGCCCGTCGCCGAAGTCGACGCCATAAGCCTTGACCGACACCTCAATGTTCGTTCCGGGCTCCCAGTATTCGGCGGGCCGCCAGCGGACTTCACGATTGCTGAGCCAGTAGAACGCGCCCTCAACCGGGGGGCTCGTGGTCACGGTGATCGCCTGCTGCGCCGCAGTCCGGTTTGTGATGTTCTCGTCAAAGCGAATTGCTATGGGTTGACCCACGCCCACCGTTTCGCCGTCATTGGGCAAGACGTAGGGCATCGTCAGGTTTTCGGGGGAATGTGTTTCGAATGTTGCGCTGGTGCTTGTGGTTCCGCCAAGGCCTTGTGCGTGCGCCTGCAACGTGTACTGCTTGTTGTAGCCCAGCGGTTCCGCCGATGACCAGGTAACGCCGTCGGGGCCCAGCTGCCCGTCGACAAGTTCGCCCGCCTCGTTGGTCAGCGACACTTGGCCGAGAACACCGTCGCCGGCGGTTACGGTGACGGGGGCATCGACAGCGACCCCGATGGCACCATCAGTGACGGACGCTTCCAGTTTCGGTACGAGCAAGTCTGCGTAGGGCGTGCCCTTGTCGGTGATGACGTCGGGCGTGGGTGCCGCCGCCGGGGACGAGGTGCAGGCGGTCGCGATCAGCAGCACCGCCACCGCGAGGACGATCGTGCGCAGCAGCGTGTGCGTCGTCGATCGAAACGCTGGGGGGCAGCCTGTCTGCGGCATGAGTGGGGCTCTCCGTATCGGGTTGTCGTCATCGGCTAATGGGCGGGGCACCGCCTGGTGCGTCGCGGGGGCTGGTCGCGGGCGACGGCGCATGGTTCACGGGTATGCCTTCCAGTGTGCTGATGCGTCGTTTGGCTTTCTTAGTCCTTCGATGAAGATTCGATAAAGGCGCCGCGTTGGTCTACAAAGTGTGTTGGCGGACTGCTGGGATGGGCCGGGTGCGCGCGGCGTGCGGTGTTCACACATCGTTTGCTTGCATCTTGGTTCGATAGTCGTCAATATCGATATATGTCGAACCCAGGGGGAGTGCCCGAAGACGCGTGTTGCGTCACGCCACCGCTGTTGCGCGAGCCGCTGACTGAGCCGGCGGCCACCGAGATGGCCAAGAAGTTGAAAGCGCTGGCTGATCCGGTGCGGCTGCGGCTGTTCAGTGCGATCGCCAGTCATTCCGGTGGGGAGGCGTGCGTGTGTGACGTCTCGGGTGGCATAGACGTCTCCCAGCCCACGGTGTCGCATCACCTCAAGGTCTTGCGCGCCGCCGGCCTGCTCACTTCTGAGCGTCGGGCGTCGTGGGTGTACTACGCCGTGGTCCCCGAAGCGCTGCGCGACATCGCGGCGCTGCTGGACCTCAACACCGCAGCACTGGCAGGGGTGACGGCATGACCGACACGGTGGCCTCGAGTTCCTCAGCGCCGGTGGTGGGCAAGCTGTCCACCCTGGACCGGTTCCTGCCGGTGTGGATCGGCGTCGCTATGGTCGCCGGGCTGCTCCTCGGCCGCTGGATTCCCGGCCTGAACACGGCGCTGGAAAGCGTTCAGATCGACGGCATTTCGCTTCCCATCGCCCTCGGCCTGCTGATCATGATGTATCCGGTCCTGGCCAAGGTTCGCTACGACCGCCTCGACACCGTGACCGGCGACCGCAAATTGCTGCTGAGTTCGCTGTTCTTGAACTGGGTGTTCGGCCCGGCGCTAATGTTCGCGTTGGCCTGGCTGATGCTGCCCGACCTTCCCGAGTACCGGACCGGCCTGATCATCGTCGGCCTGGCCCGCTGCATCGCCATGGTCATCATCTGGAACGACCTGGCCTGCGGTGACCGCGAAGCCGCCGCCGTCCTCGTCGCGCTGAACTCGATCTTCCAGGTCATCATGTTCGCCGTCCTGGGCTGGTTCTACCTGTCAGTCCTGCCCGGCTGGCTCGGCCTCGAACAGACCACCATCAGCACCTCGCCGTGGCAGATCGCCAAATCGGTGCTCATCTTCCTGGGCATCCCCCTGCTGGCCGGCTACCTGTCGCGCCGGATCGGGGAAAAGGCCAAGGGCCGCGACTGGTACGAGTCGACCTTCCTGCCTCGGATCGGGCCGTGGGCCCTCTACGGGCTGCTGTTCACCATCGTGATTCTCTTTGCGCTGCAAGGCGAACAGATCACCAGCCATCCCTTCGACGTCGCCAGGATCGCGCTGCCGCTGCTGGTCTACTTCGCCATCATGTGGGGCGGGGGCTACCTGCTGGGCGCCGCGATCGGCCTGGGCTACCCGCGGACCACCACCCTGGCCTTCACCGCGGCGGGCAACAACTTCGAGCTGGCCATCGCCGTCGCGATCGCCACCTACGGCGCCACCTCCGGGCAAGCCCTCGCCGGGGTCGTCGGCCCGCTCATCGAAGTCCCCGTCCTGGTGGGGCTGGTGTACGTGTCGCTGGCCCTGCGCCGACGCTTCCGAGACGCCACCACCACCGCACCCGCTGCAGTTCACCCGTCCACGACACAGGAGTCCTGACACCATGTCTGACAGCCCCGCCGCCCTGCGCCCGCACCGCGACCTGTCCATCGACCAACAACACGCCCTGAAGACCGCGGCCACCCGGTTGGAACGCGACTTCGGTGACAGCTTCGGTGTGGAGACCATCGAACGGTTCCTGCACACCTCCTATGACCAGTTCGCCGGCCGCGCCACCGTCCCGAACTTCCTGCCGCTGCTGGCCGAACGATTCGCCCGCCAACGTCTGCACGCCCTGGCGAGGGTGGAAGGCAAGATCAGCGACGGCAAGCCCACGGTGCTGTTCCTGTGTACCCACAACGCTGGCCGGTCTCAGATGGCGCTGGGCTTCTTCACCCACCTCGCCGGCGACGACGCGGTGGCCTGGTCGGGTGGCTCCGAGCCTGGCGATGCCATCAACCCGTCCGCCGTGGCGGTGATGGCCGAGGTCGGCATCGACATCACCGGCGAGTTCCCCAAGCCTTGGACCGATGAAATCGTGCAGGCAGCCGATGTGGTGATCACCATGGGCTGCGGGGACGCCTGCCCGATCTTCCCCGGCAAGCGCTACGAGAACTGGGACCTACCCGATCCGGAAGGCCAGGACGTCACCGCGGTCCGCCCGATCCGCGACGACCTCGAAGAACGCGTCCGCCGCCTCCTCGCGGAACTCAACGTCATCGCACGACAGAATTAGGAGCACAGGGCCCGATGACTGACTCGACACCGTCGGTGTTGTTCGTGTGCGTGAAGAACGGCGGCAAGTCGCAGATGGCGGCTGGGCTCATGCGCCAGCTCGCCGGCGACACCGTGGCTGTGCATTCGGCCGGGACCAAACCTGGTGCCGCGGTCAACGATCTATCCGCCGAAGCACTTCGGGAGGTGGGCGTCGACATCGCCGGTGAGCAGCCCAAGCCGGTGGACTACGAGCTGGCTCGCGACGTCGATCTGGTGGTCACCCTCGGCCGGGAAGCCCAACTCGATCCGCTACCAGGCATCCGGGTGGAGAACTGGGACACCGACGAACCCTCTGACCGCGGCATCGACGGCATCGAACGCATGCGCCTGGTCCGCGACGACATCACCGCCCGCGTCCAACGCCTCCACACCACGCTCACCAACGGCACTGCCTGACACTCAGCCCGCTTTCACGCTGCAGCGCGGCAGCACCCACCCTTCCACTCGATATACCGAGGAGACTTCGTCATGCCCGCACGCCATATCGTCGCCATCGGCGGCAGCGACGCCGGAATCAGCGCCGCTCTACGCATCCGTGAACTCGACCCCAGCACCGAAGTGACGGTCGTCGTCGCCGACGCCTACCCCAACTTCTCCATTTGCGGCATCCCGTACTACGTCTCCGGGGAGGTCACGCACTGGACCAATCTGGCGCATCGCACCGCTGATGACCTGGCCGCCACCGGTATGCGGGTCCTCACCGACACCCGCGCCACCCGGATCAACGTCGCCGAACACACCCTCGACGTCCTCGACCCCACCGGGGCGCCCACCGAACTGTCCTACGATGCCCTGATCGTGGGCACCGGCGCCGTCAGTGCCCGCCCACCGATCGACGGTCTCACCGGACCAGACGCCCTCGGCCCCCAAGATGGCGTGCACCTGCTGCATTCGATGGGCGACACCTTTGCCGTCATGGAGTCCCTTGAGCAGCGCGGCCCTAAGACCGCGGTCATCATCGGCGCCGGGTACATCGGCCTGGAGATGGCCGAAGGACTCACCACCCGCGGTATCGCCGTCACCCAGATCGAGGCGCTACCCGAAGTGCTGCCGACCGTCGACCCCGAGCTGGGCGCCCTGGTCCACGACGAACTGGAACGCCACGGCGTTCAGGTCCTCACCAACACCACCGTCTCCGCCGTCGCCCGCACCGACGCCGGCGCGTTGACGGTGACTGCCTACTGTGGCGGCGAAACACTGCAGCAGACAGTCGATTTCGTGCTCGTCGTGGTCGGTGTGCGACCGGACGTGGAGCTGGCCGCCGATGCTGGCGCCGAACTCGGGATCCAAGGTGCGATCGCCGTGGATGAGGCGATGCGCACGAATCTGCCGGATGTGTTCGCTGCCGGGGACTGCGTGCACACCCACCACCGCCTGCTCGGCGTGACGTGGCTGCCGTTGGGCACCACCGCTCACAAACAGGGCCGCGTCGCCGGGGAGAACGCCCTCGGCGGTAACGCCCGCTTCGCGGGCAGCCTTGGCACCCAGGTGGTCAAGGTCTTCGACCTGGTGGCCGCCCGCACCGGGCTGCGCGACCACGAAGTGCTCGCCGCAGACCGCGGGTGGACACCGGTCACCACCGCAGCCACCCCGGATGACCACAAGGCGTACTACCCGGGTGCGACCCCCATTCACATCCGGATCACCGGCGACGAACGCACCGGCCGGCTGCTGGGGGCGCAGCTCGTCGGGCACCGCAGCGCCGAGGTGTCCAAACGGGTCGACACCTACGCCACCGCACTGTTCCACGAGATGAGCGTCGAAGGCTTCTCCGAGCTGGACCTGTCCTACACCCCGCCGCTGGGATCACCCTGGGACGCAACCCAAATGGCCACCCAGACCTGGGCCCGCCACCTCCGGGCGAAGGCATTCAGCTGACCTTCTGGGTGCACGGGATCGGATCGCGCGCCAAAAGCCGCTAGACCCGGACGACCGGCACTGGGGTCGCGACTCGCGGCCTGGTGGCCACCGCCATCAGTGCCCCCGCCGCGGCGATAGCGCCGAGGGCGACGAACATCGCGGCGTACCCGCCGAGCAGGCTGGCCAGCGCCGCACCCACGAAAGGTCCGACCGCGGTAGCGATCATGATCGGCGCAGACAGGATGCCGCTGAGATGGCCGTAATGGGCCGAACCCCAACGCTCGGTGACCGCGGTGGCCTGCAGCAAGGTCATGATGCCGCGGATCACTCCCGCCCCGATCGCCACCACGACCAGCGCAGCGAAACTGCTGAACAGCCCCAGCAGCGCGGTGGTGGCGGCGACGCCGGCCATGACGAGCACCGTGCGGGGCACGACACCGACGCGGCGCACCAACCTCTGATAGCCCAGGCGGCCCAACACCTGCCCGGCGCCGCCCAAGCCAAGCGCAACCGCCGCGGCACCGGTGCTGATGCCACGTTGACTCATCAACGGCACCAGGTTCGCGATCACCGCATACGAGGCGAGCCCGGCGAGCGCGAACGCCGCGATCAACGCCAGGAACGGCCCGCTCCGAGCGGTGCGGGTCGGCGCCTCGACATGCTGATGCGTGGTGGTCACCGCCGGCCATGGGCGCCGCAAGCCGAAGAAGTGCGCCGGGATGGTGATCACCGCCATCACGGCAGCCAGAACAAGATACGTGTGACGCCAACTCATCTGGGCTGACAGTGCCGCGGTTAAAGGGGCGAACACGGTGCTGGCGAAACCAGCCACCAGCGTCAACGCGGTCAGTGCACGCACGGCGTCGGTGCCGAAGAACCGGGTCAGCGCCGCGAACGCGGGCGCATAGAACACCGCGCTCATCGCCACTCCGGCCAGCACCCAGGCCGCGACGAACCAGCCGTAGTTCGGCGCCGTCACAACCGCCACCACCGCGAGGCTGCCCAGGATGGAGCCGGCGGTCATGATCCAGCGCGGACCCACCCGGTCCAACCACCGCCCAATAGGGATGCCCACCAATGCCGCGGTCACCAACCCCGCGGAGAACGCGGCCGTCACCGCCGGCGGGGACCAGCCGGTGTCGGCGCTGATCTGCTCCGAAAGCACGGTGAAGGCGTAGTACAGCACACCCCAGCTGCTGATCTCGGTGACACACAACGTCACCAACACCCAGCGCAGCCCGTGAGCTGCACCGGGCGCCGGATGAGGATTGGCCTGGGTCATCCGCCAATGGGGTTCAGCGACAACGACAGCAGCTGCGGTGCCGAGTTCTGCGACGTCGGGGCTGGTCCGCAGCACCCGCCCCCGGCGTTCTCGCCCTCGGGGCTGTCGAACAAGCCCGCCCCGTTGCACACCCCGGTATCGGGCAACGTCAGCTCGACCCGGCTCGCGGCCTCGTGGTCGCCGGCCAGCTCGGCGGCGATGCTGCGGACCTGCTCGTAGCCGGTCATCGCCAGGAACGTCGGCGCCCGGCCGTAGGACTTCATGCCCACGATGTACAGATTCGGCTCGGGGAGGGCCAATTCGGCGGCGCCGTGCGGCAATACGCTGCCGCAGGAGTGCATGTTCGGATCGATCGAGCCTGCCAGGTTGATCGGGGCCTGCAGGATCGGGTCCAGCGCGATGCGCATCTCCGACAGGAACGACAGGTCCGGCCGGAACCCGGTGAGCACCACCACGTGATCGGCTGGCGCCAAAGCGCGCCCGTCCTCGGCGGTCACCACCGCGCGGCCGTCGACCAGATCGATGCGCTCGGTGCGGAATCCGGTCGACAGCGACACCCGGCCCGCCTCGACCGCTTCCTTGGATCGCACACCCAGAGCGCCGCGCTGGGGCAGTTCATCGGCGGCGCCCCCGCCGAAGGTGTCCTCGGAGACCCCGCGGCGCAGTACCCACGTCACCGTCGTCGAGGGATCCTTGCGGACCACCTCGCCGAGCTGGATCACCGCGGTCATCGCCGAATGCCCGCTGCCGACCACCACCACGTGCTTGCCTGCCAAACTTGAGGCCTGCGCGAGGGTCGGCGGAACATAGGTCAGCACCCCGGAGGTCGCTGCCGCGCGTTCCCCGATCGCCGGAACCCCGTCAGCGCCAGCAGGGTTGGGCTGGCCCCAGGTGCCCGAGGCGTCAATGACCGCCTGGGCCTGCACCCGGCACTCCGTTCCGTCAGCGTTGCTCACGTGCACGACGAACGGCGTCTCGGCACGACCAGGCGTGACGAGCCGGTCCCGGCCCAACCGGGACACCGCCTCCACTCGCGCGCCGTACTGGACCCGTTCACCCAAGGCGCCCGCCAACGGTGCCAGGTAGTCGTCGATCCACTCCCGGCCGGTCGGGAATCCGGAAGCGGAGGCCGTCCAGCCCGTCGGCTCCAACAGTCGTTCGGCGGCGGGGTCCACCAGTTCGGGCCACGGGGAGAACGTGCGCACGTGCTCCCACTGCTCGACGGCCGATCCTGGACCTTGGCCGGCCTCCAACACCAGCGGGGTGAGTCCGCGCTCCAGTAGATGCGCGGCCGCCGCCAGACCCAGCGGTCCGGCCCCGATCACTACGACGGGCAGCTCTGACATGCTCCACTCCTCTCATCGACGTTCTTCGATGGGACTGATCGTGCTTGACGCATCGACGTTTGTCAATGCGTGTGCCATCATGAGGACATGGCAACCGCGACCGCACCGTTGACCTCAAGTGATGTGGCCAGCTGCTGCTCACCGCTGACCGGCGGCGTGCTGGACACCGCTGCCGCCGAACGACTCGCCTCGGTGTTCAAGGCGCTTGCCGACCCGGCACGGGTCAAACTGGTGTCGCTCATCGCCGCATCAGACGGTGGGGAAGCCTGCATCTGCGACCTCACCGAGCCACTTGGGCTGAGCCAACCCACGGTGTCCCATCACATGAAGCTGCTCGTCGACAGCGGCCTCGTCAGCCGCGACCAACGCGGCAAGTGGGCCTACTACCGCGTCAATGTCGCAGCCCTGGACCGCATCGCCACCGCAATGTCGACGCATTCAGAATGACCATCGTTCGATGGCGATGAATAGGTCCGGCCTTGATCTCGGCGTGGAGCCGCGCTGGGGCGGTGCGGCACTGCTGCGTCCGGGGGTGTTGGCGTTCACCGGGTCCATCGGCACCACCGATGCCCACGCCCATCACGCCGTGCAGATCATCACCGCGACAACGGCGTTCACGGTGCTTGACGAGCACGGCGCGCGGCACCGCGGCACGAAGGTGGTCGTGCCCGCCGATGCCCCCCATCGAGTCGAGGTCGGAGCGCCGGAGGGCACGGTGGTGTTCCTGGAGCCGGAGTCCGCGCCGGGACGGTCTGCGCAGCTGCGTGCGGTCCACTCTGGGTGGACTGTTGCCCCGGTGCTGACGTTCACCCGTCGGCGAGCGCTGGCCACGGTGGTCGACGAGCTGATCGCGCACCTGGCGCCCGTCCTTGCCGTAGACGACAGGGCGCACCATCCCGCCATCGTTGACGCGTTGCGGCTGTTGCCTGACCTTGTGGCGGCGGGCCCGGTCAGCGGTACAGAATTAGCTGCACGGGTCGGGATTTCGCCGAGTCGGCTGACGCATTTGTTCACTGAGCAGGTCGGGATTCCGTTACGCCGTTACGTGTTGTGGTCGCGGCTGCGGATCGCGATCACCCGCGTGCAGTCCGGGGACGACCTCACTGGGGCGGCGCACGGTGCGGGTTTCGCCGATAGCGCGCACCTTTCTCGCACGACCCGCGAGATGTTCGGCTTGGCGCCCTCGGTGTTGAGCCGGCACGTGTCCTGGGATCTCGACAGCACCGGTTAGCCGAATCGTTCAAGCCCCGCCGTGGCGGCGGCCGCGACGATCAAGGCATGAGTACGACTTCCATGACATCGATGGCCACCAGCGCGGTTCAGGTGGTGGCCCGGTACGGCTATGTGCCGTTCATGCTGATCGGCCTCAACGGCGCGGGTATCGCCGTGGCCGCGGCCGGGGCACCGAAGTACTGGTTGATGGTCATTCTGGTCGTCGCGATCGCGACGGCGTTTCTGGTCGAACGGGTCATCCCGTATGACCCCGAGTGGAACCACGACCGTGCCGATAGCACCCGCGACCGCATCCACGTCGCGGTCAACGAAACCCTCATCCTGGGCAGCGTGGCCGCCATCCCGCTGCTCGCCGCGATCGTGCCCGCGCCCCAGTTGTGGCCGTACAGTTGGCCGTTCGTCGCACAGGTGCTAGCCGCGATCCTGGTCGCGGATTTCGGCATCACCGTCGTACACCTGGCCAGCCACAAGATCGGCGTGCTGTGGCGATTCCACGCGGTGCACCACAGCATCACCCGCTTCTACGGCCTCAACGGCCTGATGAAACACCCCCTACACCAAACCGCCGAGATGGCCGCCGGCGTGGCCCCCCTGATCCTGATCGGCCTGCCCGTCAACGTGGCCTCCGTGTTGGCGCTGGCCGTGGCAATCCAGCTGCTGTTGCAGCACTCCAACGCCGACTACCGCATCGGTCCCGCCAAGTACGTCCTAGCCCTCAACGAAGGCCACCGCTTTCACCACCTCAAGTGGGCCGGCATCGGTGACGTCAACTTCGGACTGTTCACCCTGGTGTGGGATCACCTGCTGCGCACCTACTCCTACGACCCCGCCCGACGATTCGACTCCACCCAACTCGGCATGGCCGCCAAACCCGACTACCCCAGCGGCTACCTGCGCCAGATGATCTACCCGTTCACCCGCGACGGCGGATGCACCCTCACACCCACCGCCACCGCGGCGACGAACGGCACCGAGACGTCGACGCCCGACCCCAGCGAAAAGTATCGCTGCTAACCGGTCATAATCGTCATATGGCGATGAATAAATCGGATGCGTGCCTCGGCGGCAGCGCCCCAGGAAACTCCTCGAATCTGGATGCGGCGGTGGCGCTATTTCACAGCCTCTCCGATTCGGCTCGGTTGGCGATCGTGCGCCGCCTCGCTGACGGGGAGGCCCGCGTGGCCGACCTGATCGGAGAGCTGGGGTTGGCCCAGTCCACCGTGTCGGCGCATGTGGCGTGCCTGCGGGACTGCGGGCTGGTCACCGGCCGCCCCGAGGGCCGGCAGGTGTTCTACTCGCTGACCCGCCCCGAACTGCTCGACCTGCTCGCCTCCGCCGAAACACTGCTCGCCGCCACCGGCAACGCCGTCGCACTGTGCCCCACCTACGGCACCCGCTCCCGCACCGACGCGACGACCAGCACGAAGGAGACTCGCTGATGAGCGACGCCTGCGGCTGCGGCAACGACGAACCCCGCGGCGCCGACGAGGAGGAGCGTGAGCCCGAGCGGCTGTGGCAGATCAAGGAACTGCAGTTCGCCGCCATTTCGGGGGTGTTCCTGCTGGCAGCGGTGATCGCCGGGTTCCTCGACGTCGCCGAGCCGGTCGTGCGCACGCTGGAAGCGGTGGCGCTGCTGGCCGGCGCCTATACCTTCGTGCCGTCCACCCTCACACGGCTGGCCAAGGGCAAGATCGGCGTGGGCACGCTGATGACCATCGCCGCCGTGGGCGCGGTGATCCTCGGCGAGGTGGGTGAGGCCGCCATGCTGGCCTTCCTGTTCTCCATCAGCGAGGGACTGGAGGAGTACTCGCTGGCGCGCACTCGCCGCGGACTGCGCGCACTGTTGTCGCTGGTGCCCGACGAAGCGACAGTGCTGCGTGACGGTAGCGAAAAGACCGTGGCGACAGCCGATGTGCGGATCGGCGACCGGATGCTGGTCAAGCCCGGTGAGCGCGTCGCCACCGACGGCATCATCCGCGACGGCCGCACCGCGCTGGATGTCTCGGCCATCACCGGTGAGTCGGTCCCCGTGGAGGCTGGGCCCGGTGATGAGGTGTTCGCGGGGTCGATCAACGGCACCGGGGTGCTCGAGGTGGAGGTCACCACCACCGCCGAGGACAACTCGCTGGCCCGCATCGTGCGCATCGTGGAGGCCGAACAGTCCCGCAAGGGCGCCTCCCAACGCCTGGCTGACCGCATCGCCAAACCCCTGGTTCCCGGGGTGATGATCGTCGCGGCGCTGATCGCGGTGATCGGCAGCCTGCTCGGGGACTCGGCCACCTGGATCGAACGTGCCCTGGTGGTGCTGGTCGCCGCCTCGCCGTGCGCCCTGGCGATCTCGGTGCCCGTCACCGTGGTGGCCGCCATCGGCGCCGCCAGCAAGCTCGGTGCGCTGGTCAAGGGCGGCGCCGCGCTGGAAGGGCTGGGCAAGATCCGCGGTGTCGCGTTGGACAAGACCGGGACGCTCACCGCGAACCGGCCCGCAGTCATCGACGTGGCCACCACCCACGGCGCCACCCGCGAGCAGGTGCTGGATCTGGCTGCGGCTCTGGAAGCGCGCAGCGAGCACCCGCTGGCCGCGGCGATCCTCGCCGCCGTCGAGGACGTCATCCCTGCCACCGACGTGGAGGCCGTCACCGGCGCCGGGCTCACCGGACGCCGCGATGGGCACACGCTTCGTCTGGGCCGCCCCGGCTGGCTCGACCCTGGCCCGCTCGCCGAGGAGGTCGCGTGCATGCAGCAGGCGGGGGCCACCGCCGTCCTCGTCGAACACGACAGCCAGGTCATCGGTGCCATCGCCGTGCGCGACGAGCTGCGCCCCGAGGCCGCCGAGGTGGTCGCCCGGCTGCGCCGCGACGGCTACCACGTCGCCATGCTCACCGGCGACAACCAGGCCACCGCAGCGGCTTTGGCCCGCGACGTCGGGATCGACGCCGTGCACGCCGAGCTGCGCCCCGAAGACAAAGCGCGACTGATCGAAGAGCTGCGGGCCCAGCGCCCCACGGCGATGGTCGGCGACGGCGTCAACGACGCTCCCGCGCTGGCCACCGCCGACGTCGGTATCGCGATGGGCGCGATGGGCACCGACGTGGCCATCGAAACCGCGGACGTGGCGTTGATGGGCGAAGACCTGCGCCACCTGCCCCAGACGTTCACCCACGCGCGCCGGGCGCGGCGGATCATGCTGCAAAACGTCGGCCTATCCCTGGGCCTGATCATCGCGTTGGTGCCGCTGGCACTGTTCGGGGTGCTCGGGCTGGCCGCCGTGGTGCTGGTCCACGAACTCGCCGAGATCGTGGTCATCGCCAACGGTGTGCGGGCTGGGCGCACCAAGCCACTGGCCGCTGCGCCGGTCGATCCGGCCGCCAGCGACACCCGCGCGGCGCCGGTGGGCGCGCCGTCGTGACCGCTGGCCACACCGGCGCCGAGGCCAGGGTAATTCGGGGCCGGATCACCCTGGCCGCCACGGCGGTCATCGCCGCCGGACTTGATCTGGGACTGAAGACGTGGGCCGCCCGGGCGCTGAACGATGGCAGCTCAACAGATCTCGGTCTGCTGCACCTGCGGCTGGCGTTCAACCCCGGGGTGGCATTCAGTCTCGGCGACACCCTGCCCCCAGCGGTCCTGCTCGGCGTCACCGGCGTGATCGTGGTCGCACTCGCGGTGTTCGCGGTCCGCGTCACTCGCACCGCCGCGCTGCCCGTCGTGCTGGCGCTGGCCGCGATGCTGGGTGGCGCGGTGGCCAACCTGATCGATCGCGCCGCTGACGGACTGGTCACCGACTACCAGCACACGGGCTGGTTTCCGACCTTCAACCTCGCTGACGTCTTCGTCGTCGGCGGCGGAGCCGTCCTCGCTGTGGCGAGCTGGCGCACCAGCGACACCGCAGCCACGGGGGCCGGCGCATGATCCTGTCGTCAGTTCTGCCCGCGATCGGCCTGTTCATCGTCACCAACATCGACGACATCATCGTGCTGTCGCTGTTCTTCGCCCGCGGCGCGGGGCAACGCGGAACAACGGCCCGGATCACCGCAGGCCAGTACCTAGGGTTTGCGGGGATTCTGGGCGCGGCGGTGCTGGTGACGTTGGGTGCCGGGGCGTTCCTTCCCCCGGAGATCATTCCGTACTTCGGGCTCATACCCCTGGCCCTGGGACTGTGGGCGGCATGGGAAGCCTGGCGTGGAAACGACGATGACGACGACGATGGAAGAGTCGCGGGTAAGAACGTCGGCATCTGGACCGTCGCGGCAGTCACCTTTGCCAATGGCGGGGACAACATCGGCGTCTACGTCCCGGTCTTCCTCAGCGTGGGACCCGCGGCCGTGGTGGCCTACTGCGTCGTCTTCCTCGTGCTCGTCGCGGTCCTCGTCGTCGCCGCCAAATTCGTCGCCACCCGCCGGCCGATCGCCGAGGTCCTCGAACGCTGGGAACACGTGCTGTTCCCGATCGTCTTGATCGCCCTCGGCATCTTCATCCTGGTCAGCGGCCTGGTCTTCTCAGAGTGAGGCAGGCCCCGCCCGCGCGCCACATCAACGCCAGAACGCTTGTGGTGAAGGAGGTTTCATGCGTAGCGTCAGGCAAATAGTGGCCGTTGCGGCAGCCCTTGTCATCGCGGCAGCCCAGGTCACCGGCTGCACCACTGGTGAGGATGCCGTCGCCCAAGGCGGTACGTTCGACTTCGTTTCCCCCGGCGGCCAGACCGCGATCTTCTACGACCCACCTTCGAGTCGGGTGACGATCGGCGACCTGAACGGCCCCGACTTGTTCACCGACGAAACGATCTGGCTGTCGGATTTCACCGGGAAGGTGGTCCTGATCAACGTGTGGGGCTCGTGGTGTGCGCCCTGCCGCACCGAAACTCCGGAACTGGAGACGGTCTACGCCGAATACCGCGACCGCGGTGTGCAGTTCCTGGGTATCGACGTACGCGACAACAGAGATACTGCACGCGATTCCGTCACTGACCGCAACGTGCAATATCCCTCCATTTTCGACCCCGCAATGCGCAGCCTCATCACCCTGGGACGCACCTATCCGACCAGCGTGGTCCCCACCACGATGGTCCTCGACCGCCAACGGGTCGCCGCGGTGTACCTCATGGCACTACTAGCCGAAGACCTACGGCCTCTACTCGATCGGCTGACCACCGAGCGATGACTCCTCACTGGACAGCAGCTTTGAGTGCGAGATCGCCGTGGCGGTGTTCACCTGCTGGTTAAGACTGCGGCGAGGTCGTCGGGGACGGGCATCGGTGTCATCAGCCCCGCCGTGACACGGCCGGTGTTGCCGACGGGATACCGACCGGTCATCGACCCAGGGGCAGCGACCATGAGGCGCAGCACCTGCCCGAGCGCTTCGCGGCGGTCGTGCTGGCGCACGGCCAACACCAGCATGGCGGCGTGGTTGCAGGTGTGCAGCCATGGATCTGGCTGCGACACGATGTGAGCCCTCTCCAGATGTCGCCATCGCACCAGCGAATCCTCGGCTTTCATGGCGGCGTCCATTTCGCTGCGATACACCAGGCGGGCCTGCGCACTGATCCTTGGCATCACACTCGCTCCTGTCGTACGGTCGGCAGTGCGGTCACGACCGCAAGACGGCCACCGCCACCAGCGGCATTCGTTACTTGTCAACACTTTCAGGACCCGCCCTGAACTCGGCATCGGATTACGGGCTGCAGCACGCATCAGCCACGATTCGGACTCTCTCCAGCAACCGCGGCCACACCGGACAACACCGCGGCCGTCAACTGGCGCCCACGCTCGGTCAGCCGATACATCACCAACTTCCCCTGGCGCCGCGAGGACACCAACGACGCATTCTTGAGCTGACGCAGATGGTGTGACACCAAACCCTGAGACAACCCCACCACCCAGGCCATGTCGCAGACGCACAATTCCTCGCCAGTGGCCAACGCGGCCGCTATGGACAGCCGGGTGCCGTCCGCCAGGCCACGCGCGGCTGCGGCTGCGGCCTGCACGGTGGCGTTGTCGGGCACCGCGGCCCGGATGGACTCTGCATGCGGGAGGTCCAAACACAGCAGGTCGCAGGTGTCCACCGGCTCGGCCATATCGATATACTAAAGTACGTTGATATGAAGATGAAAGGCCCCGGCTCGATCCTGGCCAGTACCCGCGTGCTCCTCACGCTCTTGGTCATCGCGGTCGCGACCGTGGGGACCGTCGTGTTTCTCTCCGTGCGCGATACCGGCTCAGCTCCCGACATCGCAGTCGACGACGGGTCAGCCGGGCAGACGGTCCGGGAAAACAGCCACCGGCTCAACTCGGTTCCCGACAGCGAGGTCTACTTCGTCGAGTTTCTCGACTTCGAATGCGAAGGCTGCCGGGCACTCTATCCCGCCATCGAGCAGCTCCGCGCCGAGTACGGCGACCGGGTGAACTTCGTGCTGCGCTACTTTCCGCTGCGCTCGCACTTCAACGCCGAACGCGCCGCACGCGCGGTGGAAGCCGCCGCCCAACAAGGTCAACTCGAAGCCATGTACCGCAAAATGTATGAGACACAAGCAGAGTGGGGCGAGCAACAAGTTCCCGCCGACGACGTCTTCCGGGGCTTTGCCCAACAGCTGGGCTTGGAGATGGAGGCCATCGACGCCACCTACAACGACCCCGCAACCCTGCAACGCATCCAACTCGACATCGCCGACGGCACCGCACTCGGTGTACAGGGAACACCCACCTTCTTCATCAACAACGAGCGGATCCGGCCGCGCAGCTACGACGACCTGACTACGGCACTCGACCAAGCTCTGGAGCGCGGATAAGGCGCCCTTGTCTCGTTAGAACCAACGCGGCGATCCGTTTGCTGTCTCACATTAGTGCCCACGCATCGGTTAGCTGCGCGACTGTCGGCGCCGCAACGCTTCGTTCAGCTGGGTGACCGTTGGCAACCCCATCAGTCCGGTATCGGTCTGATACACCCGGCACGCCAACTCCGTCACCGGTACCGCATCGTCAAAAGCGTCTGTGCCGTCGATGAGGATGGTGGGAGAGCCCGCGAACGGCAAGGCGGCTGCCTCTTCGTCCGTAGTGACCCGCCGATACGTGATCTCGACGTCGGCCAATCCGGCTGCTGCCGCGCCCACACGAGCACCGGCTTCCTGCCAATTCGGGCACCCGTCGAAATAGACAATTTCCACTCTCATATGCCGATTGTGCGCGTAAAGAGCCGGCAAGCGCTTCACCTTCAAGTACGGACGTCTCCGCACGATCTCCCCTGCTGTCTCGTTTTTAAAGAAATGAGACCGCCCTGGGCTGCCCACGTTGCCGGCCGCATAGCGCCAAGTCGCGATGTCTCATTTCTTGTCCCACACGGCGTGTCTCAGATCCTCGATGGCGGTAAGCAGTGAGAAGTCATTGCAGGACGGCGATCCTCGGCTACGTCCGAGTTTGCGCCACTGGCCAGGTGCTCGACGCGCAAGTAACGTTGCCGCGACTGCCGGCGTTGATCTGTACCGCTGACGGGGCCTGCGAAGATAGGGCTGGCAATAAGCGCGTAGGCGCCGAATGGCAGAGGTTGGCGACAAACGTCTGACATGTCGCACATTGTGCGGGGATACCCCCGAGGGGTACTTTGCGGTTGTATCCACGGCGGGTACCTCGTCGACTGGGAGGCCTATCGTTCATGACGGCACAAGAGAAACTCCGGCGGCTCACCCAGAGTTCAACCATACGGTCGATCGCCAAGTGCGTGGCCCTGTGCACGTTTAGCCAAATCGCCGGCGGGCGCCGCCCTATCAAGGCCGATACGGGGAAATCCTGCTGCAGCTAAGGGCCTGCGGACCGCGGCCACCTCGGTGTCCCTGACGGGCTGCGCCGCTATTTGATGGCCTTAAATGTCCCGGTCCGACGTGGCGAGGAATTGTTCGATTGCCGGGCCGAAGGCGCGCGCCAGGTCTTCAGCGTTGGCGAGCAGGTCGGACATCGCGACCTCGGCAAGCTCTCCGTGCGGAAGGGCGTCGGCGAGGGTGCGCGCGAGTTGCGTAGGGTGGCGTGAGTAGTCGCCGGCGATGATGAGCGTCGGCGTGTTGATGCGCCGGAGTTCCTCGACAGTCGCGAAAGCGCGGTCATGACCGATTGTCGCTGCGGCAGCGGCACTTTGAGCGTCAGCGCGCGGAATGGCCTCGGTGACGAGGTTGGCAATGAGCGGCTGAAGATGAGGGACAAACAGCTCCCAGGCGGCCTGTAAACCGCGGGAACGGGCGCGGTTGGCGAAACGGTCCATCAGCTCTGTGTCGGCAGCCTTGTCCTCGTCGTCCTCGATAGCTTCAGCACTGATGATGACTGCGGACCGGGCGACATGGCGGTGTTCCAGACATGTCCGCAAGGCAATCGTGCCGCCGAGGCCGGCGCCGACAAAGTGGGCGGACGTGGCGTCGAGCGCGTGCATGATCTCAATGGCGTCGGTGACGTACTGATCCCAGCGGTGCAACGTCGGGTCGGGGCATCGCGATGCTCCATATCCTCGAATATCCGGCAGCGCAACGCGATACCGGCCAGCAAGTCTATTGGCAAGCGGCCGCATGCTGTAGTGGTCGGGCCCACCGCCGTGCAGCATGACGATCAGCTCGCCGCGGCCGACGACCTCGCCCATGAGCGGCCAGCCGTCATCCCCGGCGTGCAACGTTCGCACCCCCATCGGTTCTCTCCCTTCGTCGCGGATTCCTCGACCGGCGTCGACGCGGCATCGCCAAGGGTCCGAGGAACCCGCCCTTGCAACATACCCTCTAGGGGTATAGGTTGGTGTACGCATACCGGGTAGGGGTATCACGCGTTGAAGATGGGAGTTCGGTCATGAGCACGATCACGTACGCCGTCACGGGAATGACCTGCGGGCACTGTGAGCTGTCGGTGCGAGGAGAAGTCAGCGAGGTCGCCGGGGTTCAAGACGTCGAGGTGAGCGCTTCGACGGGCACTCTGATCGTGACTTCCAGCGGTCCCGTCGATGACGCCCAGATCCTGCATGCGGTCGACGAGGCCGGTTATTCGGCGGTGCGTGTCGCATGAACGCTGCGGGACGGTTGGCCGCTTTCGGTGCGGGACTGGCGGTGGCGTTCACGGCTGCGTACGTCACCGCCGCGGCGGTCGACCCCGACACCGCGGTGACGGCCACTCAGCACGTTGGCGCTGAGCCCGCGGTTGATCACAGCGCGCCGATCGAGCAGGCGTTGCCGGTATCTCCTTTGTCCGCTGATCCGCCGGGGTTGTCGCTCGCCCAAGACGGATACGCGCTCAGCGCGGTGCGGGCACCCGGCGCACCCAACGATCGTGGCAGTTTGAGCTTCACCATTGCTGATCCCAGCGGTGCGCCGCTTCTGGACTACGCGACGGTGCACGACAAGCAGCTGCATCTCATCGTCGTCCGTTCTGATGGTGAGCATTTTGCGCATGTACACCCGGTCCTGGATCAGGCAACCGGCATATGGTCGACGCCTTGGACGTGGAAGTCCGCCGGCACCTATCGGGTGTTCGCGGACTTTCAACCTGCCCTGGCCAGCAGCATCAAACTCACGCTCACCCGCACCGTCGACGTGGCCGGCGAGGTGGTCCCGTCGCCCCCGCTGACGACACGGACCTCGGATGAAATTGCCGGGTACACCGTGGAACTCGACGGTGCGCTCACCGCGGGCGTCTCGAAGAAGCTCACAGCAATGGTGACTCGTGACGGCGAGCCGGTGACGACATTGCAGCCCTACCTGGGGGCCTATGGGCACCTCGTCGCGCTGCGTGAGGGCGACCTGGCGTATCTGCATGTGCACCCTGAGGGCGCTGAGCCGGTTGGGGGCCGTACCGGTGGGCCTGGGGTGTCGTTCGCGGCGACCGCACCCACCGCCGGTCGCTACCTGCTCTACCTCGACTTCAAGGTCGACGACACCGTGCACACCGCCACGTTCGTCGTCGACGCCGCACGCGGCGACACCAATCAGCCCGCGCCAGAACCTTCGCGCGACGCCGGCCATGCCGGCGGGCACTGACGACCTCCGTCCGCCTAGAAACTGAAAGACAGAGGCAACACATGACGACATCGACACCCGTGTCCGGCCCGAGCATTGAATTACGCATCGGAGGAATGACCTGCGCCTCCTGCGCCAACCGCATCGAACGCAAGCTCAACAAGATCGACGGCGTCGCGGCAACGGTCAACTACGCGACCGAGAAGGCCACCGTCACGGTGCCCGACGGATACGATCCCGCGCAGCTGCTCGCCGAGGTGGAAAACGCCGGCTACAGCGCCGCGCTACCCACACCGGAGAAGCCCGCCCCGCCCGGAGAGACAGGCGAGACCGACGACCCCGAAAGGGTGTCCCTGCGCCACCGGCTGACCGGTTCGGTGCTGCTATCGGTGCCGGTCATCGCGATGGCGATGATCCCCACGCTGCAGTTCACCTACTGGCAGTGGGCGTCGCTGGTGCTGGCTGCGCCGGTGATCGTCTGGGCGGCGTGGCCGTTTCACCGCGCCGCCTGGGCCAACCTGCGCCACGCCACGGCAACGATGGACACGCTCATCTCCCTGGGCACCTTGTCGGCCTTCCTATGGTCGCTATACGCGCTGTTCTTCGGGACCGCCGGCACCCCGGGAATGAAGCATCCCTTCTGAACTGACACTCGCACCGTCTCACGGCGCCGCCAACATCTACCTCGAAGTCGCCGCTGGCGTAACAACATTCATCCTTGCCGGGCGCTACTTCGAGAAACGGTCCAAACGGCAAGCCGGCGCGGCGTTGCGCGCCCTCCTGGAGATGGGCGCTAAGAAGGTGTCCGTTCTGCGCGACGGCGCGGAAACGAAGATCGCCGTCGAGGACCTGATGGTGGGCGACGAGTTCGTCGTGCGCCCGGGAGAGAAGATCGCCACCGACGGGGTGGTGGCGACGGGGACATCGGCGGTCGATGCCTCGATGCTGACCGGCGAATCGGTCCCCGTGGAGGTCGGTCCGGGTGACACCGTGGTCGGCGCAACCGTCAACGCCGGCGGGCGGCTGGTGGTGCGCGCCACCCGCGTCGGTTCTGACACCCAGCTGGCGCAGATGGCCCAACTGGTGGAGAACGCTCAAACCGGCAAAGCCCAGGTCCAGCGTCTGGCCGACCGCATCTCCGGCGTCTTCGTGCCGATCGTCCTCGCGATCGCGGTGATCACACTCGGCGCATGGCTGGGCGCGGGCTTCCCAGTCGCGGCCGCCTTCACGGCCGCGGTGGCGGTCCTGGTAATCGCCTGCCCCTGCGCGCTCGGTTTGGCTACGCCGACGGCACTTCTGGTGGGCACCGGTCGCGGCGCGCAAATTGGCGTTTTGATCAAGGGCCCGGAGGTGCTGGAGTCCACCCGCAAGGTCGACACCGTGGTGTTGGACAAGACCGGCACGGTCACCACCGGCAAGATGACCCTGGTCGACGTCGTTACCGCGCCGGGAACCGAACGCGTGGACCTGCTCCGGCTGGCCGGCGCATTGGAGAACGCTTCAGAGCACCCGATCGCCCAAGCCATCGCTACCGCCGCCACCGAAGAACTCGGGACGCTACCCACTGCTGAGGATTTCGCCAATGCCGAAGGCAAGGGTGTGCAGGGCGTCGTGGACGGCCACGCCGTCGTCGTGGGGCGCGAATCACTGCTCGCCGACTGGTCCCAACACCTGAGCCCAGAGTTGGTGCAGGCAAAAAGCTCGGCCGAAGCGCAGGGCAAGACGGTGGTTGCCGTCGGCTGGGACGGTCAGGCTCGCGGCGTACTCGTCGTCGCGGACACCGTGAAACCGACGAGCGCTCAGGCGATCTCACAGATGCGGGAACTCGGTCTGACGCCTGTGCTGCTCACCGGGGACAACGAAGCCGTCGCCCGCCAGATCGCCGCCGAGGTCGGCATCGACACCGTGATCGCCGAGGTCATGCCCAAAGACAAGGTCGACGTCATCGCCCGGCTGCAAGCCGAGGGCAAAACGGTGGCGATGGTCGGCGATGGCGTCAACGATGCGCCCGCCCTCGCCCAAGCCGACCTCGGCCTGGCCATGGGTACTGGAACCGATGTCGCGATCGAAGCCTCCGACATCACCCTGGTACGCGGCGACCTGCGCAGCGCCGTCGACGCGATCCGGCTATCCCGCAAAACATTATCGACGATCAAGACGAACCTGTTCTGGGCGTTCGCCTACAACGTCGCCGCCATACCGGTTGCGGCACTGGGCATGCTCAACCCCATGCTCGCCGGTGCGGCCATGGCATTCTCCAGCATCTTCGTCGTAGGCAACAGCCTCCGACTGCGCGGCTTCACATCCACATCCTCGGCCCCCACTCACTAACCCTTACCCCATCAAGGAGAACCCATGTCCGACAAAAAGAACCTGACGTCGAGCTGCTGCTGCAGCGGCTCAACACATGACCTCGACACGACGATCATCAATCCTGCGGCCACGAACCTGCTCGACTCCGAAACGGACGAGACAACATGCTCGGTGATGCCCGGCACGCCAGTGGACAAGACGGCCGCCGAAGCCGCGGGCTTGTTCCGCGACTACCGAGGCCGACGGTACTGGTTGTGCTGTAAAGGATGTGGACCGCGGTTCGATCGTGACCCCGACAAGTACGCCAGCGCGGCGTGACTGGCCTGCCGGACCCCGGCGCCCCCATCCCACAGACCGAAGGAGTTGCCATGACTCACGTCGACGACGCTGACCACTGCCCGGCATCGGGTTCGGTGCACCACGGCTACATCACCGATAAGGACAAATACCTCAAACGCCTAAAACGCATTGAGGGTCAAGCCCGCGGCATCAGCCGGATGATCGAAGAGGAACGCTATTGCATCGACATCCTCACCCAAGCTGACGCATTGACCAAAGCCCTGCAAAGCGTCTCGCTGGCACTGCTCGACGACCATCTCCGACACTGCGTTCGAGACGCAGCTGCCGCCGGGGGGCCAGCCGCCGACGCCAAACTCACCGAAGCATCCGAAGCCATCGCCCGACTCGTGCGGTCATGACCCGCACCGGCGGTGCAGCGACGCGGCCGCCTGGGATCGTCGCCGCTGCACACCCTGGCGCGAACAGACACGTGAGACTCCTCAAGGAGAGCGCAACATGACCAGCCACGACGAGCACGCGTTACCGGCATCGCACAACGGCGTTCACGCCAACCACGACGATCACGGCGAGCACCCTGCTCACGACACCAACGTCCGCCACGACCACCATGGCGACCACGGGGGTCACGCCGGCCACGGCGCCGATCATGTTGCCGTGTTCCGGAAGCTGTTCTGGATCAACTTGATCATCGCCATCCCAGTCATCGCGTTCTCGACCATGTTCGCCATGCTGCTCGGCTACGCAGTGCCCGACGTCCCCGGCGGCCGCTGGATCGCACCACTGCTGGGCACGGTCATGTACGTCGTTGGCGGTCGCCCCTTCCTCACCGGCGCCGTCAGCGAAATCCGTTCCCGCAAACCGGGAATGATGCTGCTCATCGGTCTGGCCATCACCGTCGCATTCTTCGCCTCCTGGGGCGCGAGCCTGGGTGTGCTCCACCACGAACTGGAGTTCTGGTGGGAACTGGCGCTGCTGATCGTCATCATGCTGCTCGGCCACTGGGTCGAGATGCGCTCCCTGGCGCAGACCACCTCCGCGCTGGACTCCCTAGCGGCCCTGCTTCCCGACGAGGCCGAGAAGGTCGACGGCGACCGCATCATCACCGTCTCACCCGCCGACCTGCAGGTGGGAGATCTGGTGGTCGTGCGACCCGGTGGCAGCGTCCCCGCCGACGGCAGAATCGTCGACGGACAAGCGGACATGGACGAGTCGATGGTGACCGGTGAATCGCGGCCGGTGAACCGCGGCGTCGGAGATGCGGTGACAGCCGGAACTGTCGCCACCGATTCCGGTTTGCGGGTCGAAATCACCGCCACCGGCGACGACACCGCCCTGGCGGGAATTCAACGCCTGGTCACCGAAGCGCAGAACTCGTCCTCCCGGGCCCAGCGCCTCGCCGACCGGGCAGCGGGCTGGCTATTCTGGTTCGCTTTGGGGACCGCCGCCATCACCGCCGCGGTGTGGTCGATCGTCGGCGACCCCGACGCCTCCGTCGTCCGGGCGATCACCGTGCTCGTCATCGCTTGCCCCCATGCGTTGGGATTGGCCATACCACTGGTCGTCTCGATCGCCACCGAACGCGCCGCGCGGGGAGGCGTGCTGATCAAGGACCGCCTCGCCCTAGAAGGAATGCGCACCGTTAACGCTGTGCTCTTCGACAAAACCGGCACCCTCACCAAGGGCGAACCGACCGTGACCGCGATCGAGGCCATCGGCGACCTCGACGACGACAACGTGCTCGCCCTGGCCGCCGCCGCCGAGGCCGACAGTGAACACCCCCTGGCACGGGCAATCGTGAAAGCCGCCGAGGAGCGGGGACTGACTGTGCCACGCGCGAACGGTTTCTCGTCGTCTCCCGCCGTCGGGGTGACTGCCACGGTCGACGGACACGAGATCCGCGTGGGTGGCCCGCGCCTGCTCGAAGACATTGGCGCGCAGGAAGTTCACGCGGCGACCTCGTGGCGCGAGGAGGGCGCGATCATTCTGCACGTGATCCGCGACGGCGCTGTCGTCGGCGGGCTGCGCCTGGCCGACGAGATCCGCCCCGAATCACGCGACGCGGTCGATGCCTTGCACAAGCTCGGCGTCGAGGTGGTCATGATCACCGGTGACGCCGAGGCGGTCGCCCAGGCGGTGGGCTATGAACTCGGTATCGACCGGGTGTTCGCCGGCGTACGCCCGGAGGACAAGGCGTCGAAGGTCTCTGCCCTGCAGCGTGAGGGCAAGAAGGTCGCGATGGTCGGCGATGGTGTCAACGACGCCCCGGCGTTGGCGCAGGCCGACGTTGGCATCGCGATCGGCGCCGGCACCGACGTCGCCATCGCCTCTGCCGGTGTCATCTTGGCCAGTTCCGACCCGCGCTCGGTGCTGTCGGTGATCGAGCTGTCCCGTGCGAGCTACCGAAAGATGAAGCAGAACCTGTGGTGGGGGGCGGGCTACAACCTCATTGCAGTGCCGTTGGCTGCCGGTGTGCTCGCGCCGATCGGGTTTGTGCTGCCGATGTCAGTCGGTGCGATCTTGATGTCGCTGTCGACGATCGTCGTGGCGCTCAACGCGCAACTGTTACGCCGCCTCGACCTGAGCCCTGCGGCCAGCGCACGCGCAGTCCTGGATCGCTGACACCGCTCATGTGCACGCGCGGCCTATCGGCCGGGGCACTTTCGAGGATCGGTCGAGCGGCGACAGCGGCTAGGCACCTGCCTACCGTTGCGGATCCCACACCAACGCAGAGGTCAGCTGTCTACTCGCCGTGATCATGATCGCTGTGGTCGTCATGCAGCGGCTCCGCGGGTGGGGCCGGAACGTCGGCCGGCGCCGGTGCCGCCGACTCGCCGGCAGGCTCTTTCACCGGCGCTGGTGTCGCTGATTCGTCGGCAGGCTTATCCACCGGCGGCGGGGTGGGCGGCTCGTGGGTGCTGTCAGGGCTGTGGGCATGCTCGCCGGCCGTCCCGTGGTCATCGCCCTTCTCGGGCTCGGTGCCAGCGCCGTGGTGATCGCCATGCCCACCCTCGGGGGCCGCCCCGCGACCACCGTCTGCGCTCGCTGGCGCGTGATGGCCGTGCTGCAGACCTGAAGCAACACCCACCGTGGACGCCAGCGCCACGACACCGACTGCGCCCATGAGCACTAATGCGCTGCCGAAAAACGGTACCGGCTGTCCTTGCAGGCCGCGGTACCACACCCAGCTGGCGCCCATCACGACGTAGATTTGAAGTAGTAGCGCGCAAAGGTCAGCGGCTTGCACCAATTCTGCTTCCCCCGCGTGGGGTCCGAACGGGGCTCCCGCGGTCCTGGACACGGCCCACAGAGCAATGGCTCCAAGGTTGAGCATGATGCCGGCAGCAAGCACGGGAGTCGTGGTTCGAGCGAGAACCAGCCGCGCCCAGAGCAGTTGGAAGAGGGCGATCGATGTGAAGAACACGCCAGCGGGCATCCACTCTTGCCAGTGGGTGGGTACGACGGCGAAGTGGATAACCGAAGCGCCCAGCGAGGCGAGCGCGGCTAGCCGAGCTGCCAACCGGCTGTCGGTTTTCTTCGCTGTCCTTGGCGCCACCGAATTAGGATGACAGCGCCATCCGCGACAGCGGTTGCATGACATCACATCTCAACCCGACCGAGATTCATTCGTCATCAACTACTGTCCTTCTACGTAGATGAGGTCGATGTCAGCCTTGGTGTCTCGACCATCGCCGCTTGACCCTGCGGTAGAACCCGCTCGCACTAAGCTTCGGCGAATGTGGCGGTATCGGGTGTCGTTGGTGGCTGCTGAGGAGCGGTTTCAAACATTCGTCCGCGATGCAGGTCAGCGCGTCCTGGTGCGCAGTCGGACTTGCAGTTGCTGCCGTACTTCTTGGTGGATGTCGACTCTGATGGTCGGGGCAACCTCAAGCGTCGCCGCCAGCCCGTAGCGGACCGGTGCCGCCAAGCGGCCGGCGTCGACGCGGCAGTCAACGTTGATCTCAAGCGCATCGCCCGCTGCAAACGCGACGGCCCGTTGTCCTTCGAGTATCTCGTGTTGCACGGTGCCGTTGCGGGATACACGTGCCTCAGCTTCGAGGCGATCGACTCCCAGTGGTTGGCGCGGGGGTTCAAACGACAAGCGCGCCATGCGATGCCGGCGCGTCGCCGTGTTCACCGGGGACAGCCACGCCAAGGTTATCGTCAGCCGTCGCCAGTCGGTCGTGGCGGCCAGGCTGCCCGGTAGCGGCAGTTCGAACGTGTGGCGTTGGTCGGCTGTGATCGAGCCGGCGCCCAGGAGAAGAACTCTGGTGGTCGTGGCCGAGATGACCCGTTCGAGGTCAACAGCGCCATAGCCGAGGAGCTGGGAGATGGCACGGCGGGTCAGATCCTCGCCGCCGACGATCGCGCGGGTCAGCCCGTCACGCATCGGACCCCACGTCGCCGCGTGAACGAGCAGAGCCTTGGTGAGAACCGGATGGTATTCGGCAGATGCGAAGGGCGGTTCTCCGTCGACAGCCTGCAGGGCTTCGAGAACGTTGAAGATGTGGTCGGCGGTGCGCGTCGCCAAGGCAGTGGCGTTGCTTGTCCCGTGCAGATACGTGGTCCCGTTGAGCGCTCCACCGCGTCCGGGCGCGGCGACGCGCATCCCGGGACCGGTGATCGTCGTTTCTGCCTGATACAGGGTGGTGGTCCCTTCGGCAGCGGGCGGGCGCTGGTGCAGACTACGGCCGCCGGGCAGCAGTATCTCGGGCTTGACTGAATTGCGGTGGCCGAAGCCCACCGGACTGTAGAGCGCGGGCATCCCCATATCGGTCGTGTCGAGCACCGTGTCACTGGTCGGGGTGCTTGCGGCATCGGCGTGCAGGGCTCCGACGGAGATCACGTTCACCGCTTCAGCGGGGGAGAGGAGCCGTCGTCGGCGCGCCTGCTCGTACATGGTGGTGCCGACCGCGCGTCGTAGTTCGTCTGCGTCGAGGAGGGCTGCTGCAGGGATATCGGCGTCGATGGCATGGTTGCCTGCGCTGACCAGGATCAGCACGTTGTAGGTGTGGGCAAGCCAGTCCAGAAGTTTGGCCAGCGGGCTGATACGTCGGACGAACATCTGGATGGGGTCGCCGATGGACAAGTTGATGATTCTTACGCTGGGCGCCACGGGGTCGTGTTGCCCGCGTCGTTCAAAGATGCGGCGAAAGGCCTCATGGATGAGATCAACCAATAGGCGATCTCGCAGGACCGTTTCCTCTTGGCCGTTGAACGGGTGTGGCTGCATGATCGGTCGCACGTACACCCGGCGCTGTGTCGACTCCCGGGGGGCGTTGAGGTCGCCATGACAGATCAGTGACGCCATGGCGGTACCGTGCTGCATTTGTGATGCCGTGTAAGACGCGGCGATTTCATCTGGATCGTCGATGACCAGTCGTTCGGCGAGGGCGATGTGGCCGGCCATCGGCAGTCCGTCGAGCAGCGCGATGCGCGGACGGTGATCGACGGGCTTCGCCGAAAGCGCCTCGGAGTCAAGGGGTTCATCGGAGGGCGCCACCGCGGGGATGGTCATCGGTCGTGCCGGAGAGACGTACATGATCGTGTCGGTGGTCAGCAGTGCGATCGCGTCGGGCCCGCGGTCGAGTACCGCCTCGACTTGGCTGTAAGGGACGTCGGCGAGAATGGCGTGGTAGCCGATACCAGTTATGGCCGCTTGAGTGATGACTTGGCCGCCAGCGTCGGTGATCAGTGTTCGCACTGCCGTTTCGGCGGCCGCCCGGCGTGCGGCGTCGCGGCGGAACCAGAGTTCGATTTCGACGCGGGCCATGGTGGTTGACTGGCCAACGACGGCGACGTCTTCGCGCCAGCGCTCCAGCAGACCGGTCTCGCGGACACGATCTTGGGGTCCCCAGCGCCTCACTTCTCGCAACAGTGCAAAGACATCACGTAGCGGTGCCAATCCGAAAGGCATTGCTGCTTGGCGGTTTTCCTGCCACCGCGCGAAGAGGACAAGGAGGTCGACGACAGCTTGGTTGTTCGACATCACGACATAGAGGCTGTCGCTCACGACATCGTCGGTCGGTTCGCCATCGCGTACCGGATGGAAGTCGTCGTCGGCGGCGAACTCGTCACCGTCAACTTCGAGGAGAAATTCCAGCCCGGGCACCCGGGCAGCCGCCCGGGCGAACTCGGCTACCGGAGCGGCGAGATCGAAGACGACCACCAGTTCGGGATCGGCTTCGGTGGTGTCACCATCCACGTCGACACGGCCGGCCTGCAAGGCTTCCTGCAGGGCGGCGAATTGGGGTTCCAAGCGCTGCTGTTGTCGGGCAGGTCCCGGTCCGGCGATCCGAGTCCCCGGGAAGCGGGGTGCGCCGGTGGGGATGGACCCCACGGCAGGGGCTCCGAAAGACAGCGGTTGGCGGGGAGCGGTCACGTCTCCCTCGTGGCGGCGCGCTGCTTAAGCCGTTCCCTCACAACATCTTCGACACGGCCATCGGGGAGCGACAAGACATAACGGCGCATGACATCGAGCGCAAATTCTTCGATGTCGGCGTAGCTTGAGCCGGCAAGCTTGTCGGCGAGAGTGCGCGGCGCCATACCCAGATTCCCGCCGAGGCGCACGCGCAGCTGCTCCAGGAAATCTGTTGCTTGCGCCCGAGATGGCGGAGCCAGGATCAGCCGGACCTGAAATCGGCGCCACGCCGCGCGGTCGAGCAGTTCGCCGTGGTTGGTCGCGCACACGGCGACGACATGTGAGGGCAATCGGTCGATCTGTAGGAGCAGCGTCGACACGACGCGTTTGATCTCGCCGGTTTCGTGCGCATCGGCGCGCTCTTTGGCTATGGTGTCGAACTCGTCGAAGAAAAGTACACACCGCCGGGTCCGGGCGAACTCAAACACATGATCGATTCGGCTCGTCGTTTCTCCGAGGAAGCTGGAGACCACCCCCTCGTAGCGCACGGCGTAGAAGGGCACCATCAGCTCCGCGGCCAGGGCTTCGGCGAGCGAGGTCTTGCCGTTGCCGGGCGGCCCTTCTAGGAGGATGCGGTTGCGGGGCTCTAGGCCGTGGCTGCGTAGAAGTTCGCTACGGTGATGCTCCTCGATGATCTCGGTGACCGCCGCTGTGATGGCTGGAGCCATCTGCACCTCTGACAGTCGCCGTTTAGGCACAATCTCGGTGACGAGATCGGCGACCTGGCGTGCGGTGTCATCGCGGGCGAGCAGACTGCGAGCCCCAGCAGTGGTGATCAACTCAGACAAGCGATCAGCTACAAGATGGTGCTGGTTGCTGCGCTCCTCGGCGATGATCGCCTCCACCAGCATGCGAAACCGAGCGACGTCGCCACGCTGTTGAGCCTCGACTAGATCGATCACCAGGTCAGATCTCGCCATGCCCCCTCCTTGCGCAATGCTGTTCGTCCGATCATTGCAGACACGCTTGCCGCCGCCGGTTCAGCGTGGCCCAGTGTCGTGCCCGCTGGCAGCGGGAATCCATCGAGATAACAACCGTGAGGCAGTTGGCAGTCGGCGGCGAACGCAACCGGCAATGGGGTAGGAGTGGACACCCTCTCGGGTGACTGAGGCGCCCCCGCTGAGGCGCAGGCGATCAGGATGATTGTGGGCAGCAGGGCCCAGTCTCTCGTCGCGCTGCAGCCCACCAAAAAAATTGGGTAAAGTGACGATATGGCTACGAAGAAGGCTGGCGGCGCCAAGAGTGCATCAAAGAAGGTGGCCGTCAGAGCTCAAGCGACGAGGGCGCCCACCGCGAAGGCGGCCGCAGCCGGGGCTGCGCGGAGGGGCCGGGTCGCCGCTGACGACCCCTTGTCTGAACAGCGGGTCCTGTACCTCGTAGACGTGTTCTCGCGTGCACAGCTCGCCAAGTTGATTGGCGTCAGCCCATCACAGACTTCCCGATGGGCATCAGGTGAAGAGCGTCCTGGCCCCGCCGCAGCTCCGGCGCTGATCGATCTAGAACATGTGTATTCGCGGGCGCGCTTGGTATGGGGAGGTGACTCAGCGCGTATCTGGATGGAAAGCGCTAACGCCTTCCTTGGGGGAGCCCGACCTCTTGATGTTCTCGTTACCGACGGAGCCGCTCGGGTTCTTCAAACGCTCGACGCAGAGATGTGGGGCGGGGCGGCGTGAGTGCTGGTATATCGCGTCTTTCCCCACCTTGAAACTGCTCCGCTCGGAGAGCCAGGGCATCCGCTGTATGAACACCGCCCGCAGCGTGGTGGCCGGGCCGACCATCCCGACTATTACGTGTGGTGTTTGGCCCGACAATCCGAAGCCGCGTGCGGCGAAGCGTTCGGTAACTTGTCGCGCTGGGTCGACTCAATGTTCGATTTTCCGGCAGTGCCCGGTGCGCGGAAGACACTCGGAGTGTACGAACTGCCAGACGATCTGCGCATTTGCGACCTTGATGATCCGCACCGCCTAGTAGAGCTAGGGCTTCGACCGACACATATCGTTACTCGCAACCTCGCAGTCACTTCAGAGTGGGCGCACCGGATCTGGGCTCAGCGCTCTCCTGCCATCGAGGACCGAAAATGGCAGGCGGTGCAGTGGTGGTCCTTCCATCGGCCAACTTGGACCGTCATCGCCAGTTGGCAACGGCCCAAGCTCGTCGAACTGGAGCATCTGAACCTCGACCACCCAGCCGTTGTTGCGGCAGCTAAGAGCCTCAACCGGCCTCTATAGACAAACCCGCGACCAGATCACCATCACCAATAACCGCTCGCCGGCCGCCGTTCTGATCCGCGGGGCTTCAGCCGCGACTAAATCACGGTCGAGCGAGACCCACTGGTGCTGGTCTTTCGGTGACCTCGGTCTCGCGCGACGATGTGCCAAAGCAGCCCGACAGGGTTGGCGCACCCCACCGCTCCTCACGAGGCGCGAAGAACTGGCTTGTTCTCAGCCACCGCGAACTCGCAGGTGCGCCCCTTGGGCCCGCTGACACCTGACCTGCATTACAAGAATCTTGTAACAGGATTCTTGTTACAAGTATTCAATAACAAGAATCATGTAATCCCTGGTCGCTGGTGTGCGTACCTTTCCGTCAGCTGCATTGAGTTCGAGTCCGCACACCCTAGAAACTCCGAAGGGGAAACCCCCGCGTGTGCCGCCGGTGTGCCAAGACACGCAGCTAGGAGTGCAGAGGCATCGGACGGTGCGGCAAACCTGAGACGCGTGAGCTGGACTTATAGGTATTGATGCGACTAGCGAGAATCACGGAGACGCAGGGCGGCGCGATTTACACACCAGCGGTCGCAGGTTCGATACCTGTCGCGCCCACCAACAGGACCGCCGGCGCGGGCGTCCCGTCGAAGTGCGCCACTCTCGGCGCAAGGGTGTTCATCGAAATCGACACGTGCGTCACCATCGGTGCAGCACGGTGCCCATTCCCGGTTTTGTTTGCGAACGCAAGGGTGAACGCACGTTCACGTCAGCCATTGTTTCGGTTTTTCAACTAGTCGCACTAGGCATTTGCACGACTACCTTCAGTTACTGAAATTGTTGATCGAAACATCCTAGTCGCAGCCATCTACATCTCCGTCAATATCACGCGAACCGCCATTTGCCCTATTCGCCTACTTCTGCATGATTCGCTGCGGATGATGCCAACAAGCAGCGCATACACCCAGTTCAGAGCCGCGGATTACACGAATTGTGGTTTGTGTCACGTGTTAGCAGGGAATCGCGTTTCATGTGGAACGGATCTCAGGGGAGCGGGATCCCAAAGGGGCTTTACAGGAAACGAGGAAAACTCATGTGGCAAATAACTAGCGGACGTATTCCGAACCCGGTTCGCAAGATCGCGGTCGGCGGTGCAGCGACCATTGCGGTATCGGCTTTGGGCGTTGCTCTATTGCTGCCCGCCAATGGCGCCACGGGAACCGACGTGATGGAGGTGGCGGCCATCGACGAGTCCAGCACGACGCTGGGGTTCGCGGATTCCGACATGTTCGGGCTCACGCCGGCGCAGGTCGATGAGCATCTCGACCAGATGCAGGCTATGGGCGTCAACAACGTCCGGATCATGATCCCGTGGGCGGCCGTCGAGTTCTACCCCGACGCGTACGACTTCAGCACCGTCGACTACATGGTCAACGCCGCGGACGCACGTGGCATGGGTGTTCTCGCCGTGCTGAACTCCAGCCCGTACTGGGCGGTTCCGGCGGGCCAGCCGGGAATCAGCGGGCAGCCGGCCAACCCCGCCGACTACGCCGAGTTCGTCGGGCTGGTGGCGGAGCGCTACGAGGGCAAGGTCGGCGCGTACGAGATCTGGAACGAGCCGAACTCGGCGCTGTCGTTCGCGCCCAGTCCCGATCCGGTGAAGTACACCCAACTGCTGCAAGCGGCGTACCCCGCGATCAAGGCGGCCGATCCGGATGCCGTTGTGGTGGGCGGTGTCACCGGCGCCGTCGTGGATTACGGCGACATCCTCAAGAACCCGGTGTCCTTCACCCAGGAGATGTACGACGCGGGTGCTGCGGGCTATTTCGACGCCCTCTCATTCCATCCCTACCTGTACTCGCTGCCGTTCTCGCAGGGCGCGCCGTACCCGGAATCGCCGCTGACGCAGCTCAATCGGATGCGGGAGATCATGGTGGCCAACGGCGACGGCGACAAGCTGATCTGGGCGAGCGAGTACGGCGAACCGACATCGGTGGTCGACGAGGCCACTCAGGCCGCGTACCTGAACGACATGATCACGACCTGGCGCACGCTGGGCTACACGGGGCCCACGTTCGTCTACACGCTGAACGATCGCGACAGCGCCAGCACCGATCCGGAGGCCACCCTCGGCGTTATCCGGTCGGACGGCACGTGGAAGCCGGCCGCCTACGTCATCCAAGATCTCGCGACCGACCCGGCGACCGTGCAGCTTGCGGCGTCGATGTCACGGCTGTCATTCGCCGCACCCGAGACGGCCGTCGACCCGGCGGCCGTACCCTCGCTCGCGCCGGCCACCGCAACCGCACCGGCGTGGGTCACCCCCGCCGACGCGACGATGACGGTGATGGACACGAGCCTGAACTCCGCCATGGAGACGATGGCCTCCCTGGCAACGATGAATCCGATCACCATCGCGGCGACCTCCATGACGGCTACGGGCCTGGTGACCGCGACTGCCCTGGACCAGGTCGGCGAGGCCGTGGGGTCGATGGCGGCGATGATCGCGGGCCAGACGCCGCCCACCGCCGGCACACCCGTCGTCCCCACCACGGGCCCGAACGAAGTCTCTCCGTTGCAGATGGTGAACACAGCGTTCGCTCCCACGCCGACCGGCGGACTCGGCGCCACTCCCGAGGACGCGCAGGGCACCGCGCGTACGGGGGTGCTGTCACCGTCGCTTCCAGACGCCCCCCTCGCGCCCGAGGCCGCACCCTCGGGTTCGGTGACTGCGGACACCGCGACGCCCGCGACCCCCGCCACGCCGGCGACCCCCGCCACGCCGGCGACGCCCGCCACCCCGGCGACCCCGGCGACCCCGGGGCAGCCCGCAGCCGAAGCGAACGTGGAGCGGGGCCGGCAGGACGCCGGCCGGGATCGACACGACAGCCGCAAGGGTCGGTCGGACGCGCGGCAGGATCGTTCGCACCGCGACGGAGGTGACCGTGAGCGGCCTCGCCGTGACCGGGATCGCTGACGGGTGGCAGTACGCTGCCCGACGTGAGTCGGCGGACGAGTGGCGGCCGGGCGGCCGGTCTGGCGCTCGGACTGCTGGCCGATCGGCTCTTCGGTGATCCCCGCCGAGGGCATCCGGTGGCGGGCTTCGGTCAGCTGGCGGCGACCGTGGAGCGGCGTACGCACGCCGACTCCCGGCTGGCAGGCGTCGGCCACACCGGCGCACTGCTGATGCCGCTGGCGGTCCTGGGTTACGGCGTCGAACGGGCGGCAGCACGTCGTGGCCCCGCGGCGACCGCCGTCGTCACCGCGCTGGCGACGTACGTCGTGCTGGGCGGAACGTCCTTGGCGCGCACCGGAGAGCGGATGGCACGGCTACTCGAGTCCGACGACGTCGCAGGCGCGCGGGCGCTGCTGCCGTCGCTCTGCGGACGCGATCCCGCCGCGCTCGACGCATCCGGCCTGATCAGGGCCGCACTGGAATCGGTCGCCGAGAACACCTCCGATGCGCAGGTGGCGCCGATGTGGTGGGGGCTGGTGGCGGGTGTGCCGGGACTGCTGGTCTACCGGGGCGCCAACACCTTGGACGCGATGGTCGGACACCGGTCGCCGCGTTACGAGCGATTCGGCTGGGCCGCAGCCAGATTCGACGACGTGGTGAACTACGTCCCGGCGCGCGTCACCGGCGTTCTCGTCGCCGCGTGCGCGCCCGTCGTGACCGGTGAGCCGCGGGCTGCGCTGACCGCCTGGCATCGCGACGCCGCGCGACATCCCAGCCCCAACGCGGGGGTGGCCGAGGCGGCGTTCGCCGGTGCGCTCGGGGTGCGGCTCGGCGGACCCACCCAGTACGCGCATCGCACCGAGATCCGTCCGACGCTCGGTGACGGTCGCATCCCCGAGGTGGCGGACCTGGCCCGGTCGGTGCGTCTCACCGGAGCCGTGCAGGCGGCGGCCGGGGTGCTCGCGGTCGCGCTCAGCGCCGCTTGCCGTAGCGGTCGGCGAGCCGCTCCTCGGTAGTGAGGGGTGCTGACGACGCCGCCTGCGCCTCGGCGGCGGCCCGGTCGCGGCGGCGGGCCCGTGCCTCGGCGACGACGAAGTACCCGACGCCGATCGGCGCGATGATGCCGAAGGCGATCCACTGGATTCCGTACGACAGGAAGGGGCCCGCGTCGAGTTGCGGAAGCGGGATCTCGGTCAGCCCGCCCGGCTGGCCGCCGACGAGTTGCACGTAGCTTCCGGCCAGCGGGACACCCGTCAGATCCGTCACCTGCGCGGGGTTGATCGAGTACACCTGCAGCGCGCCGTCCTCGCGCAGCGGCGCCTTGTCCCGCGGGACGCCCTCGGCGTCGCGCAGCCTGCCGGTGATGCTCACCGTGCCCGTCGGGACGGCGTCGAACGCGGGAACCCCGGTGCCCTCGGTGGGCTTCACGTAGCCCCGGTTGACCAGGATCACCGGCCCGCGGTCGACGGCGAACGGCACCAGCACCTCGTAGGCCGGCTCACCCTCGATGCTGCGCAACCGCACCAGGATCTGCGCCTCCGGCAGGTAGCGACCCGTCGCGGTTACGCGATGCCACTGCGCGTCCGGCGCGACGGAGTCCTGGCGCGGCAGGTACGTCGTGACCGGCACGGGGTCGGCTGACAGCGAGCTGGAGATCTGCGCGTTCTCCCGCTCCGTGCTGGTGTTCTTCCCGAGCTGCCACGGCGCGAGCACGGTGAAGCAGAGGTAGGCGAACGCGATCGCGACGACGTACAGCGCAAGCCACTGCGGCTTGAGCAGGAACGCCAGTCTCCTCAGCATCAGCGGTCGGCCAACCGCTCGTCGACCCAGTCGTGCAGTCCGGGAAGGGCGGTCTCGATGACCGCGAGCACGTCCTCGAAGTCCGCCGTCGTGCCGTAGTAGGGGTCCTCGACGTCGAGTGCGTGTGCGCCGGATCGCGGATCGAAGGACCGCAGCATGCGCACCCGATCCGGGGCTGCGCCCAGGTCGTGCAGGATCCGCACGTGGTTGCGCCCCATCGCCACGATCAGATCCGCGCTCAGGTGGTCGTCGTCGAGCAGTGCGGCCCGGTGCGCGCTCGGATACCCGTGGCCCCGCAGCACCGAGCCGGCACGATCGTCGGCGGCGTCACCCGCATGCCAGCCTCCGGTCCCCGCGCTCGACACCCGTACCGCGCCGGTCAGGCCGCGTTCGTCGAGCTGATGGGCGAAGACCTTCTCCGCCATCGGTGACCGGCAGATGTTGCCCGAGCACACGAACGTGACGTGCAGCGGCAGGAGGTCAGACACCCAGCACCTCCCGCAGATCGCCGATCGTCGCGACGGTCTTGCGTGGCATGAAACCGGTCGCAGCGGTGAAATCGTCTGCGCCGTAACCCCACTCGACGATGACCGTGTCGATGCCGTGCTCCGCGGCGCCCTCGACGTCGTGCGAGCGGTCACCGATCATGAGCACGTCGTCGGGCAACGGTCCGAGCTGGGCGAGCGCGTGGGCGACCACGGCGGACTTCGTCGCTCGGATCCCGTCGGGGCTCGCGCCCGCGATGACCTCGAAGTGGTGGCCGAGGCCGAAGTGCTCGAGGATTCGCACGGCCATCGGTTCGTTCTTGGAGGTCGCGACGGCTAGCCGGACACCCGCTGCGCGCAGGTCGGCCAGGAGCTCAGGAATGCCGTCGTAGACGCGGTTGAGCGCCCAGCCTCGGCTGGTGTAGTCGGCGCGGTACGCGGCGAAGGCGGCGTCGGCGCGGTCGCCGAGACCCATCGAGGTCAGGGTGTGGTGCATCGGGGGACCCACCACCAGGCGTGCGAGGACCGCGTCGTCGTCGGGTCCCGGTACGTCGGCGCCGATCTCGGACAGCGCGTGCCGGAAGCTGGCGACGATTCCGTCGGCCGAATCGGTCAGCGTGCCGTCGAGGTCGAAGATCACTAGCGCCGGGCTCACGGCACCATTGTCTACTGTTGCGGGGTGGACGCGATCACGGAGGTGCTGACGTGAGCGTCCGGTTAGCCGACATCATCGAGGTCCTCGACGACGCGTATCCGCCGCACCTCGCCGAAACCTGGGATTCGGTGGGGTTGGTGTGCGGCGACCCCGCAGAGGTCGTCGAGTCGGTCACGATCGCCGTCGACGCCACCGCCGAGGTGGTCGCCGAGGTTCCCCAGCGCAGCCTGCTGCTGGCGCATCACCCGCTGCTCCTGCGCGGGGTCGACACGGTCGCCGCAGACACGCCCAAGGGGGCCCTGCTGCACCGGCTGATCCGCAACGGCAGCGCACTGTTCACCGCCCACACGAACGCCGACTCGGCGGCAGCAGGGGTCTCCGACGCGCTGGCCGAAGCGCTCGGCCTGGTCGTCGAGGGCGTCCTGTCGCCCGCGCCGAGCGGGCCGGGCCTCGACAAGTGGGTGGTGTTCGTCCCCGACGCGAACGCCGAGGCCGTGCGCGACGCGCTGTTCGCCGCGGGCGCGGGGCACATCGGCGACTACTCGCACTGCAGTTGGTCGGCGAGCGGCACCGGGCAGTTCCTGCCGCACGACGGCGCCTCACCCGCGATCGGCAGCGTCGGCACGGTGGAGCGGGTCCCCGAGCAGCGCGTCGAGGTGATCGCCCGGACGGCGCTGAGATCCCCCGTGCTGTCCGCGCTGCGCGCCGCGCACCCCTACGAGGAGCCGGCGTTCGACGTGTTCGAGCTCGCGGACCTGCCGTCCGGAACCGGCCTCGGCCGCGTCTGTTCGCTACCCGAACCGGAAGCGTTGTCGGCGTTCGTTTCCCGCGTGACCGCAGCGCTGCCCGCGACGTCGTGGGGGGTGCGCGCATCGGGCGATCCCGACGCGACGGTCTCCCGCGTCGCGGTGTGCGGGGGCGCGGGTGACTCGCTGCTCGACACCGTCGCGCGGGCCGGGGTGCAGGTGTACGTGACGGCCGACCTGCGACACCACCCCGCCGACGAGTTCCGCCGGAGCACCGACGTCGCACTGGTCGACGTCGCGCACTGGGCCAGCGAGCAGCCGTGGTGCGCGCAAGCCGCCGCGGTGCTCGACAGATCCTTCGCGGGAGCTTTGCCCGTGCACATCAGCACGGTGCGCACCGACCCATGGAATGTGGAGCACTAATGAAGGCAGAAGCAGTGCAACAACTTTCGCTCCTCGAGCTCGCCTCGGTGGATGCCGAGCTGGCCCGGTTGGCGCATCGGGGTGGACATCTCGCCGAACAGCAGCACCTGGATGCGTGCGTGGTCGACCATCGGGAGGCCGGCGATCGGCTCGCGGTGATCGGCATCGCCATCGAGGACGTCGAGGGCCGGATCGCCAAGTTGGAGGACGAAGTCGACTCGGTGCGCAAACGCGAGGACCGCGACCGTTCGCTGCTTCAGGGCGGCACCGTCGCCGCGAAGAACGTCGCCGAACTGCATCACGAACTGGAGACGCTGGAGCGCAGGCAGTCCTCGCTCGAGGACACCCTGCTCGAGACCATGGAGCGTCGCGAGCAACTCCTGGCGGAGCAGTCCGAGCAGCAGGCCCGGATCGACGAGTTGCAGCGTGCGGTCATCGTGGCCGAGGAGCGCCGCGACGGTGCCGTCGTCGACCTGGAGCAGGCCAGGCACCGCGCGGTGTCGCGGCGGGAGCAGTTGAGCACGTCACTCGACGTCGACCTGTTCGCGCTGTACGAGCGTCTGCGCGCCAAGGGCGGGGTGGCTGCGGGTCTGCTGCAGGCGCGCCGGTGCGGGGCGTGCCGCATCGAAATCGACAGGGGCGAGCTGTCGCGGATCTCCGCGGCGCAGGAGGACGACGTGCTGACATGCCCCGAGTGCGGCGCGATTCTGGTGCGGACGAAGGAGTCCGGGCTGTGAAGGTCGTCGTCGAGGCCGACGGTGGCTCGCGCGGAAACCCCGGCCCTGCGGGATACGGCGCGGTGGTGTTCTCCCGCGACCGCGACACGGTGCTGGCCGAGCGCAAGGCGGCGATCGGGACCGCCACCAACAACGTTGCGGAGTACCGCGGACTGATCGCCGGACTGGAGGGTGCCCTCGACGTGGGGGCGTCCGTGGTCGAGGTGGCGATGGACTCCAAGCTGGTGGTCGAGCAGATGACGGGGCGCTGGCGCGTCAAGCACCCGGACCTGCAGCCGCTGAACCGGCGAGCCAACGAGCTGGTCGGCGAGTTCGACCGCGTCGGCTTCTCCTGGATTCCGCGGCAGCAGAACAGCCACGCGGATCGGTTGGCGAACGAGGCGATGGATGCTGCGGCCGAAGAGTCGGTGGAGAACGCGAAGCGCTCCGAAAGCGTTGCCACCCCGACCTCCTCACCGGGCTGGACGGGTGCGCGTGGCGAGCCCACGCGCCTGCTGCTGTTGCGGCACGGACAGACGGAGCTCTCGGTGCAGCGACGCTATTCGGGCCGCGGCAATCCGCCGCTGACCGAGCTGGGCCGCAAGCAGGCGGAGGCCGCCGCGAACTTCCTCGCCGAGCGCGGCGGCATCAACGCGGTCGTCAGCTCGCCGCTGGAGCGTGCGCTCGCCACCGCAACGGCCGCAGCCGACCGGTTGGGGCTCGGCGTCACGGTCGAGGCCGATCTCATCGAAACCGACTTCGGCGGATGGGAGGGCCTGACCTTCTCCGAAGCGGCGGAACGGGATCCGGAGCTGCACACCCGCTGGCTGCGGGACACTACCCTGCCGCCGCCGGACGGGGAGAGCTTCGACACCGTCGCGCATCGCGTGCGGCGGGCGCGCAACCGGATCATCTCCGACCACGGCGGCTCCACCGTCCTCGTGGTGTCGCACGTGACGCCGATCAAGACGATCCTGCGGCTCGCACTCGATGCGAGCGAGGGCATTCTGTACCGCCTGCACCTGGATCTGGCCTCGCTGTCGATCGCCGAGTTCTACCCGGACGGGGCGTCATCGGTGCGACTGGTGAACCAGACGGCGTATCTCTGACGACGGGTCGGGTCGCGGCGGTAGCCTCGAATGCGTCGCCGCCAGGGGGTACGCCATGGACAAGTCCACAACGGGTTGGCTGGCGCTGATCCTTCTCGTCGTCGGCCTCGTGCTCGCACCTGCCTCGGCGGTGTTCCGAAAGCACGAAAGCGCCGTCGCCACAACCGGTGTCCTCTGCATCGTGACGAGCGCGGTGGTGTTCGGCATCGGGTACTACTGGCTGAGTGAGTGACGGCAGTCAGCTCTGGACGTGGAAGCGCTCGCCGTGCGGTCCGAAGATGGCGATCGCCTCCACCGGCCCGTCGATGGAGCCGAACCAGTGCGGGGTCCACGTCGAGAACTCCACCGCCTCACCGGGTTTGATCGTGAAGTCGCGGTCCCCGAGGATGAGGCGCAGCCGACCCGACATGACGTAGAGCCACTCCTGACCGTCGTGCACCGGCAACTCGTCGGGAGGCGTGCGCCTGCGCGCGCTGACCCGGATCTTGAACGCGTGCAGGCCGCCCGCGGGCCCGCTGCGGGTCAACGGCCAGAACGTGATGCCCTTGGCGGAGTGCGACCCCGCCCGCACCCGCGGGTCCTCGGTCTCCGGTTCGCGGAGCAGTTCGTCGGTGCTCACCGACAGCGCGGTGGCCAGCCTCGGCAGGTGGTCGAGGGCGAGCCTGCGCTTGCCCGATTCCAGTCGGCTCAGCGTCGACACGTCGATGTCGGCGCGCTTGGCGACGTCGTCGAGGGTGAGTCCGCGTTGCGTCCGCAACTCGCGAAGACGTCGCCGAACCCGCAGGTCGACGTCGTCGGCTTTGTCGGTCTTTGCCTGCATGGCAAATCAGGTTGGCAGATACTCGGCCGCCCGGCAAGCTCGCAGGCATGAACACCGAATGGGATTGCATCGTCGTCGGAGGCGGTGCGGCGGGCCTGAGCGCGGCGCTGGTCCTCGGCCGGGCGCGGCGCCGAACGCTGCTGGTGGACGCCGGGGCTCAGAGCAACCTCGCCGCCCACGGCATCGGTGGCCTCCTCGGATTCGACGGCACACCACCGGCGCAGCTGTACGAACGCGGCCGCGAGCAGGTGAGGCCCTATCCGAGCGTGGAGGTCCGAGAAGGCGAAGTCGTCAGTGCAACAGCAGGATTCATTGTTGAGCTGGCGGACGGCACGACTGAGCGAACGCGGGCGCTGCTGCTCGCCACCGGAATGGACTACCGCGGCCCCGACATCGCCGGACTCGCCGAACTCTGGGGGACGTCGGTCTTCCACTGCCCCTTCTGCCACGGCTGGGAGGTGCGCGACGCCCCGCTGGCCGTCGTCGGCACGGGGGAGCGGGCGGTGCACGCGGCGCTGCTGCTGCGCGGCTGGACCGACGACGTCGTCGTGCTCGGCAACGGCTCGGCCGACCTGGACGACGCGCAGCGCGCGCTGCTCGCCGCGGCGGGGATCCCCGTCGACGATCGCCGGATCGCGCGATTAGCCTCGCGCAACGGCGAATTGACGGCGATCGAGTTCACCGACGGTGGCTCGCTCGCCCGGCGCGGGGCGCTTGTCGCGGCGACGCTGCACCAGCGCTCGACGCTCGTCGAGCGGCTGGGCGTCGACACGGTTGCGACCCCGCTCAGCGCCGAGGCGGTCGTGGTCGATCCCTTCCAGCGCACGTCGGTGCGCGGTGTGTTCGCCGCAGGCGACCTCGGCGCGGGCATGCCCCAGGTCGCGGCTGCCGTCGCATCGGGCAGCGTCGCAGCCGTCGCCGTCGTGCAGTACCTGATGGCCGGCGACGTCGGCCTGCCCGTGCCTCCGTGGCCTGATCAGAAGGAGTTGCAACATGCCTGAATCCGACGAGGACGTCCAGAAGCACTGGGACGACCGGTACGCGGAGAAGGACCGGATCTGGAGCGGTCGCGTTAATGCGCAGCTCGCGAACGTCGCCGAACCGCTGCCGCCCGGCCGTGCGCTCGACCTCGGCTGCGGTGAGGGCGGTGACGCCGTCTGGCTCGCCGAGCACGGGTGGCAGGTCCTGGCGGTCGACGTGTCGGAGACGGCGTTGAGCCGTGCCGCGGCCGAGGCGCGGAGCCGGGGGGTGCTGGAGCGCATCGACTTCCAGCATCACGACCTCTCGGAGAGCTTCCCGGAGGGGACGTTCGACCTGGCGTCGGCCCAGTACTTCCACTCGTTCGTCCGGCTCGAGCGGCCGCAGATCCTGCGCCGGGCCGCAGCGGCAGTGCGGCCCGGCGGACTGCTCGTGATCGTCGATCACGCGGCCGCCCCGCCGTGGGCGAAGCAGGAGGTGCACGACCATCCGTTCCCGAGTGCCGACGACGTGCTCACCGAGTTGGATCTGTCCGCCGCCGAATGGGAGCGGGTCCGGGTCGAGACGGTGGACCGGCCGACGATCGATCCGGACGGGAATCCCGCGTCCATCCAGGACAACCTGATGGTGCTGCGCCGCGCGGGGTGAGCGTCAGGGGTTCAGCTGCGCCAGCCGGACGCTGTTGCCCGACGGGTCGCGGAACCCGGAGTCGATGCCGTAGGGCATCTGATGCGGCGGTTCGTTGAACTCGACACCGCGGGCGGACATCGCCTCGAAGTCGCGCTGCACGTCGTCGGTGGTGAGGAACACCGTGCCGGCGAAACCCTTGGCGGTCAGGTCGAGCACCTGCCGCCGGGTGTCCTCGTCCATCACGGGTGGTCCGGGGATGGCCATCAGTACGATGCCGACGTCGTCCTGCCCCGGCGGTCCGACCGTCAGCCAGCGGAAGGCGCCCATCTCCTCGGGGAAGGACACGTCCTCGCGGACCTCCATGCCGACCTTCTCGGTCCAGAACTCGAGTGCGACTGCCTGATCGTGAACCCAGAGGTGGGCGGTGCCGATTCTCATCATGGCGCCGACGCTACGGGCGGTCGTCGTCGCCCGTCTTCTCCCCGTGTGCTGTCTTGACTCGGGTATGAGCCAGCGGCCTGGTGTCGCGGGCGAGGACGCAACTCGGAATCCGGGCGCGGGTGAGCGCGGGTGGCATCGACGCGCGGTAGGCGGCCGGGGTCCTGCCGTACACCCTGGCGAAGGTGGTGGTGAACGATCCGACGCTCTGCAATCCGACCATCACGCAGATGTCGGCGACCGACCGATCGGTGTACCGCAGCAGCGCCGCCGCCCGCTCGAGGCGCCGCGTCTGCAGATACGCCCGCGGCGATTCCCCGAAGGTCCGAGTGAACATGCGGGAGAAGTGCGCTCGCGACAGCCCGGCCGCGGCGGCGAGATCGTCGACGGTGATCGGCTCGGCGTACCGGGCGTCGACGAGGTCCCTGGCGCGCAGCAGATACCGGGCCGGTGGCGCCTGAGCCATGCTGATCAGAGTACGGTGAACCGCGCGGACGAGTTGGCCGGGCGGCCGCGGGCACCGGATTTCCGGTGTTCGAGGAAAGTCCGGACTTCTCAGAGCAGGGTGATTGCTAACGGCAATCCGAGGTGACTCGCGGGACAGTGCCACAGAGAACAGACCGCCACCCGCAAGGGTGGTAAGGGTGAAACGGTGCGGTAAGAGCGCACCAGCACTCCGGGTGACCGGAGTGGCTAGGCAAACCCCACCCGAAGCAAGGCCAAGAAGGCCGCAACCCCGGTTGCGGCTGCGCAGACGCCTGAGGGCTGCTCGCCCGAGTCTGCGGGTAGGCCGCTCGAGGCACCCGGCGACGGTGTGCCCAGATGGATGGTCGCCGCTTCGCCGCCAGTCATGGTGGTGAAGAACAGAATCCGGCTTACAGGCCAGCTCGTCCGCCCCTAGGTCGCCGCCTTGACGGCCTTCCGCAGGTCCTTGAGTGCCTTCGCGATCTGAGCCTCGGCGCGGTGGGCCACCTCGGCCTCGCGGCTGAACAGCACCCCGTAGGTGAAGGTGTCCTCGCCCGCGTCGCGCGCCGCGGTGGCCTCCTTGAGGAGATGGACCCGGCTGACCACGCTGTCCTGGTGATCGCCCAGCAGCGACTGAATCGCCTTCGCCCGGTCGGCGACCTTGGCCTTCCCGAGCGCAGCGGCCGTGTATCGAAGTTGCTTGGCGCGCTTGCGGATTCGATGCAGCGCTTCGTCGCGCTCCGCGGCGGGCACGTCGGCATCGGCGGCTACCGCCTTCGCCTTCTTGGCCGCCTTGCGCACCTTCGCGTAGGACGACTCGACGCTGAGCGGTTCGGCCTCCTCACCGGGTGGCGCCTCCGGAGGTTCCGCGGCGACGAGCGCTTCGAGGCCGTCGAGCAGCCGGAAGTAGCGCTCGGAGCGCATGGCGGTCAGCGACCGCCGCCACCCGGCCTGATAGCGCCGCTTACCGCCCTCGACCAGACGTTCGCGGACCTCGCCCCGAACGAGTTCCGGCGGCAGCTCGTCCAGCGCCGTCTCGTACTTCTCGGCGAGCACCTCCGCGTCGCGCGCCACGCCCAGCACGCCCGCCAGCAGCTTGAGCTCTTCGAGGATCCACGCGTCGTCCTCGATACCGAACGAATCCTCCGACGCTCGCAGCAGGCTGCGGATCTTGCGGGTCACCACACGCAGCTGGTGCACCGAGTCCCAGGCGTCCGCTCGGACGGCGCGATCCCACACCAGCATCTCGGCCACCTGCTCGGCGACCGCGCGGTGCACGGGATCCCGCACCGACTCGGGGGCGTCGTCCTCGGCGCGAGCCAGCACCCGCGCGAGCTTGGAGCCGTGCCCTGCGGGTTCGGCGCCGGCGTCGAACAGCCGGTTCGCCAGACGGTCCAGCAGGGCTTCGCCGGTGTCGGCTTGCTCGCCGACGAGCTCGAGCTCCCACTCACGCCACGTCAGGTGCTCGTCGTCGGCGGCCCGCGTCGCGGTGACGCGGTCGTCGCAGAACTCCGCGACCGCCGTGCCGTGGTGGCCGTAGAGCATGTCGACGGTGCGGCTGGTCTCGATGCGCGCCACCGGGGCCAGCGGCCGGTCGCGCACGATCGCCAGCACCACGTCGCGCAGCTCGGCGGGCACGTCGGAGCCCTCACCGAGAGGCAGCCGCACTTCGGTGCGCTCGTCCGGGCCCGCGGGAAGCTTCAGATGCCAGCCCTCGTCGGGCCCTCCGGTCCGGCGGCGCAACGTGATTCGGTGGGCCGCGAGATCCTGTCCCGGCGTGTCGAAGTAGACGGCGTCCAGGCGCTGCTCGGGTAGTCGCTCGACGCGGGCGATGGCCGAGAGACCGTCGAACGACGGCGACACCGCGGTCTCGGCGGGGGCGAACTTGCGCTCGACCTCCGTGTGCCGCGAGGGGGTGTCTGTGTCGGACGCGTCTGATGCCATCGTCGCCTTCGGTCGGAAGCTCACTGTGATCGAATTTCGTGAACAGGGTGCCACATCGAAGTGAACACACGCCGTCGGTGCCGCGCGCCCGCCGCGGGCGGGCTTACACATCGGGGCCGGGGCGTAAGGCGCGCGGGCGGCCCTGCGATACGGTTTGCCCATGACCGAATTCGAGACGCTCACGTTCGCTGAGTCCGGACCCGTCACCAGCATCGTGCTCAACCGGCCCGACGCCGCGAACGGGATGAACGACACGCTGACCCGCGAACTCGCGGTCGCCGCGGCGCTGTGCGACACCGAGTCGACGAAGGTCGTCACCATCACCGGAGCGGGCAGGTTCTTCTGCGCGGGTGGCGATCTCAAGGCCATGTCCGCGGCCCCGAATCCGGGGGCGTTCGTCAAGGGCATCGCCGACGATCTGCACCGCGCGCTGTCCACCTTCGCGCGAATGGACGCCGTGGTGATCGTCTCGGTGAACGGCACCGCGGCGGGTGCCGGCTTCAGCCTCGCCGCGACGGGCGACCTCGCGCTGGCCGCCGAGTCGGCGAAGTTCACGATGGCCTACACGAAGGCCGGCCTCAGCCCCGACGGCAGCTCGTCGTACTACCTGCCGCGCCTCATCGGGCTGCGCAGGACGCAGGAGCTGATGCTGACCAACCGGACGCTGACGGCCGCCGAGGCGCTGGACTGGGGGCTGCTCACCGAGGTGGTGCCCGACGCCGACCTCGCCGGGCGCACCGAGGACCTCGCCACCCAGATGGCGGCCACGTCACGCACGTCGAACGGCACGGTCAAGCGCCTGCTGCTCGGGACCTACCGCACCGGTCTGGAAGAGCAGATGGAGCTCGAAAGCCAGTACATCAGGGACAGCGCCCGCTCGGCAGACGGTCAGGAGGGCATCGCCGCCTTCGTGGGGAAGCGCCCGCCGGTCTTCGGCTAGCTGCCGGGCGGGCATCAAGCCGCGGCATCTGCGCAGTGGTCGCAGTAATCGGGCGACGCGAACAACCGTCATGCAGAACTCGACGGATGCGTCAGCGAGTTCTGCTTGTGGGTTCTTCTCACGCGCGAAAGACAGCCCAGGAGCAGATCTCGATGCAGTCGTCGCCCGTTTCTGCGTGGTGGTCGTTGCTTACCGACGCAGTGACGGCCGTGGCGCAGAAGTGGGGATCAGAAGCAGAAGCGGGGGTCAGAAGGAGTGCTCCTCGGCCGGGAACGCCCCGGTCGCGACCTCCTGGGCGTACTGCGTTGCGGCGCTGCGCAACTCGTCGCCGACGGCGCCGAAACGCTTGACGAACTTGGCCGTCTTGCCCGAGGTCATGCCCGCCATGTCCTGCCAGACCAGTACCTGGGCATCGCAATTGGGGCCCGCGCCGATGCCGACGGTCGGGATGGTCAGCTTGCCGGTGATCTGCGTCGCCAGCTCGGCGGGCACCATCTCGAGGACGACGGCGATGGCGCCGGCCTCGGCGACGGCGATCGCGTCGTGGATGGTCTGCTCGGCGGCGTCACCGCGGCCCTGCACGCGGAACCCGCCGAGGCCGTTGACGCTCTGCGGCGTGAAACCGATGTGAGCGACGACGGGGATGCCCGCCTGCGTCAGCATCGCGATCTGCTCGGCGACGCGCTCGCCGCCCTCGAGTTTCACTGCGGCGGCACCGGTCTCCTTCATGAAGCGCGTCGCGGTGGCCAGCGCCTGCTGCGGGCCGGCCTCGTAGCTGCCGAACGGCAGGTCGGCCACGACCAGGGCGTGCGGGGCACCGCGGACGACACCGCGAACCAGCGGGATGAGTTCGTCGATCGACACCGGAACCGTGGTGTCGTAGCCGTACACCACGTTGGCGGCGGAATCGCCCACTAGGAGGACCGGAATCTCAGCGTCGTCGAAGACGCGTGCGGTGGAGTAGTCGTAGGCCGTCAGCATGGCCCACTTGTGGCCTTCGGACTTCCACTTCAGCAGGTGGTGGGTGCGCACCCTGGTGCGCGGCTTACAGGGAGTCGAATCGGTGGCAGAACCGTACACCGTGTGCTCAGACATCATTGTCCCTCGGTTGGTCGGGTCGTCCTCGAGGCCCATCCGGGTCCCCGGGTCGTCTGACGCGTCAAGTGTGCCACTCGAGACGGTCAAGGTGAACCACAGGTGAAGTGCGGTTCCTCACATCTGGACACCGGCCGGGCCTACGATCGCGACATGCAACGGCTCAGCGGTCTCGACGCCAGCTTCCTCTACCTCGAAACCCCTGCTCAGCCACTGCACGTGTGCTCGGTTCTGGAGATCGACACGGCGACGATGCCGGGCGGCTACACGTTCGATCGGCTCCGTGACGCACTCGGTCTGCGCATCAAGGCGATGCCCGAGTTCCGCGAGAAACTGGCCGACAACCGGCTGAACCTCGACCACCCGGTGTGGGTGGAGGACGAGGACTTCGACGTGGACCGGCACCTGCACCGGATCGGTCTGCCCGCACCGGGCGGGCGCGTCGAACTCGCCGAGATCTGCGGCCACATCGCGTCGTTGACGCTCGACCGCAGCCGCCCGCTGTGGGAGATGTGGATCATCGAGAACGTCGCGGGCACTGACGCGCACGACGGCGGCCGACTCGCGGTGCTGACCAAGGTCCATCACGCCGGCGTCGACGGCGTGACGGGCGCCAACCTGATGTCGCAGCTGTGCACGACCGAAGCCGATGCGCCGCCGCCGGATCCCGTCACCGGGGTGGGCGGCGCGTCCGACCTCGAGATCGCGGTGAGTGGCGCGGTCAAGTTCGTCACCCGTCCGCTGAAGCTCGCGAACGTCGTGCCCTCGACGGTGTCGACCGTGGTCGACACCGTCCGCCGGGCGCGCAGCGGGCTGACGATGGCGGCACCGCTGAACGCGCCGAAGACGGCGTTCAACGTCAACGTGACCGGCCGGCGCAACGTGGCGTTCGCCCAGTTGGACCTCGAGGACATCAAGACCGTCAAGAACCACTTCGGCGTCAAGGTCAACGACGTGGTGATGGCGATGGTGGCCGGGGTGCTGCGGCGGTTCCTGCTCGACCGCGGTGAACTGCCCGACAGCTCGCTCGTCGCGATGGTGCCGGTGTCGGTGCACGACAAGTCGGATCGGCCGGGACGGAACCAGGTTTCGGGCATGTTCACCAAGCTGGGCACTGACATCGAGGACCCGGCCGAACGGCTGAAGACCATTGCCGATTCCAATTCGGTTGCCAAGCAACACAGTTCGGCGATCGGCGCGACGCTGCTGCAGGACTGGACGCAGTTCGCGTCGCCCGCGGTGTTCGGCGTGGCGATGCGGGTGTTCGCCCGCAGCAACCTCAGCGGAGCCCGGCCGGTGCACAACCTGGTGGTCTCCAACGTGCCGGGGCCGCAGATTCCGCTCTACTTCCTGGGGTCCGAGGTGAAGGCCATGTATCCGCTCGGGCCGATCTTCCACGGCTCGGGCCTGAACATCACCGTGATGTCGCTGGCCGGCACGCTGGACGTCGGATTGATCTCCTGTCCCGACCTGCTCCCGGACCTGTGGGACATGGCCGACGATTTCGAGGTCGCTCTGCGGGAACTTCTCGACGCCACGCGTTAGCGTCCTCAACAGCGCTTTCCCCTCCTCATGGCAGCATGGTCAGCCATGAACCTCACTCGCGGTGTCCTCGCGGCCGCCTCGGTGGTGTCGCTCGTCGCCGGCTGCAGCACCCAGATCGACGGCCGAGCCGTGATGGGGACACCGCCGCCGGGCACGCCCGTGGCGTGGACGGAGTGCCCGCCGATGACCGTCACCGTCGCGACACCACCCGGCGCGCAGTGCGGGATGCTCTCGGTACCCGTCGACTACAGCAAACCGGACGGCGACGTCGCCCAGATCGCCATGATCAAGATTCCGGCAACGGGTCAGAAGATCGGTTCGCTGGTCGTCAATCCCGGCGGCCCCGGAAAGTCCGGCAACGAGGCCGCGGCCGGGATCGTCGGACTGCTTCCGCCGTCGGTACGGGAGAAGTTCGACCTCGTCGGCTTCGACCCCCGCGGCGTCGCGGGGTCACGGCCCGACGTGTGGTGCAACTCCGATGCGGATAACGATCGAGAGCGCGCCGAGCCGCAGGTCGACTACTCCGAGACGGGCGTGGCCGGTATCGAACAGGACACGAAGGATTTCGTGCAGCGCTGCGTCGACAAGATGGGCGACGAATACCTCGCCAACCTCGGCACGATCAACGTCGCCAGGGATCTCGACGCCATTCGGGAGGCGCTCGGCGACGACAAGCTGACCTACCTCGGCTACTCCTACGGGACGCGGATCGGCGCGTTCTACGCCGAGCAGTTCCCCGACCGGATCCGGGCGATGATCCTGGACGGCGCGATCGACCCCAACGCCGATCCCGCCGAGGCCGACATCCGCCAGGCCGCCGCGTTCCAGACGGCCTTCAACGACTACGCCGCCGATTGCGCGAAGGACCCGACGTGCCCTCTCGGCACCGATCCGGCGAAGGCCGTCGAGGTGTACAAGGGTCTGGTGGAGCCGCTGGTGGAAACGCCCGCCGAGACCGACGATCCGCGCGGGCTCAGCTACAACGACGCGGTCATCGGCACCATCCTGGCGCTCTACTCGCCGGCCATGTGGCAGAACCTCACCGCGGGCCTGCAGGAGGTTCGCGCCGGCCGCGGCGACAACCTGCTGCGGCTCGCCGACTACTACATGGGCCGGGATGCGCAGGGGCGTTACGACAATTCGACCGATGTCCGGGTCGCGGTGAACTGCGTCGACAAGCCGCCGATCACCGACCGCGCGAAGGTCATCGATCAGGACCGGCGCGCGCGAGAGGCCGCACCGTTCATGAACTACGGGGACTTCACCGGCTACGCGCCGCTCGGCACGTGCGCGTTCTGGCCCGTGCCCCCGACGTCGGAGCCGCACGAACTCGAGGTCGACGGGTTGCCGCCGACGCTGGTGGTGTCGACGACCAACGACCCGGCGACGCCGTACCAGGCCGGTGTGGAGTTGGCCGAACAACTCGGCGGTGCGCTGCTCACCTTCGACGGCACTCAGCACACCGTGGTGTTCCAGGGCGACTCCTGCGTCGACGACATCGCCTCGAAGTACCTGATCGACCTCGTGACACCGCCGCAACCCGCCACGTGCTGAGGATTGGTCACCGTCCGGTCACCGTCTGATTGCCCTCTTGTCTCTGCCCGCCGCCGGACGGCGACCCCAAGGGTGTTGCGTGCGAACATGTTCGGCATGTGGCGGCTGAGCAGGTGGAGCGCGGTCCCGCTCGCGTTCCTGGTGCTGTGCACCGTCGGCCCTCCCGCCGCGCACGCCACGCCGGAGGGTGCGAGCACCGACCCGCAGGTTGCCGGCACCGAACCCGCGGTGCTCTACGGTCAGCCGCCGGTGTGGGGCGGCTGTGGCGGCGTGCTCGCCGACGTCCGACTCGCCCCGACTGCGCAGTGCGCAACGGTGCCCGTGCCCGTTGATTACGCGAATCCCCAAGGGCCGCAAGCACAGTTGGCGGTCATCAAGGTACCTGCGACCGGTGACCGCATCGGCGTGCTGATGGTCAACCCCGGAGGGCCCGGTGCGTCGGCGGTCGACATGGTCGCGGGATTGGCTGCGGGCCTTGCCGATACCGAGATCACCCGGCGCTTCGACCTGGTGGGCTTCGATCCCCGCGGGGTCGGACACTCCACGCCGCAGGTGCGCTGCCGCACCGACGCCGAGTTCGACGCCTACCGCCGCGATCCCATGGTCGACTACAGCCAGGCCGGGGTGGCGCACATCGAGGCGGTGAACCAGCAGATCGCCCAGAACTGCGTCGACCGCACTGGCCGCGATTTCCTGGCGAACGTCGGAACCGCGTCGACCGCACAGGACATGGACGTCGTCCGTCAGGCGCTGGGGGAGAGTCAGCTGAACTACCTCGGCTTCTCCTACGGCACCGATCTCGGGGCGAGGTACGCCGAGCGCTACCCCGACCGGGTCCGCGCGATGGTGCTCGACGGCGCCGTCGACCCGGCGGCCGACCCGATGGAGGAGTCGATCCGCCAACTCGCCGGATTCCAGACGGCGTTCAACGACTACGCCGCGGACTGCGCGCGCTCGACGGACTGCCCGCTGGGTCAGGATCCCGCCCAGTTCACGGCCCGCTACCACCAATTGGTCGACCCGCTGGCGCAGCAACCGGCCTACGTGCCCGGCGATCCACGCGGCCTGAGCTACTCCGACGCCGTCACCGGAACCGTCAACGCGCTGTACACGCGGCAGTACTGGAAGTACCTGACGAGCGGGCTGCTGGGGCTGCGCCGGGGCAGCGACCCCGGCGACCTGCTGCTGCTCGCCGACGACTACCAGCACCGCAACGCCGCCGGGCAGTACGACAACCAGCAGGACGCGTTCACCGCGATCCGCTGTGTCGATTCGCCGTACCCGACCGATCCCGCGGTCTGGGCCGACGCCGACCGCAGGGCCCGCGACGCGGCACCCTTCATGTCGTACGGCGCCTACACCGGGTTCGGTCCGCGGGACACGTGTGCGATGTGGCCCGTTCCGCCGACCTCCTTCCCGCGCGACGCCGTATCGCCCGGACCCGGCAAGGTCGTCGTCGTCTCCACGACGCGCGACCCCGCGACGCCGTACGAGGCGGGGGTGGCGCTCGCCCGCGAACTGGACGCCTCACTCATCACCTTCGACGGCACCCAGCACACCGTCGTCTTCAACGGCGACGCCTGCGTCGACACCGCCGTGGCGGCGTTCCTCGTCGATTCGACCCTCCCGCCGCCCGATCTGAGGTGCTAACCGAAGCGGCCGTGTAACACAGAATTAACAGCGGGTGCCTACGCTGCGCACATGGACCGGCAGAAGGAATTCGTGCTGCGCACGCTGGAGGAACGAGACATTCGCTTCGTCCGGTTGTGGTTCACCGATGTGCTCGGATATCTGAAATCCGTCGCCATCGCACCCGCCGAACTGGAGGGCGCCTTCGAAGAGGGAATCGGGTTCGACGGCTCGTCCATCGAGGGCTTCGCCAGAGTGTCCGAAGCGGACATGGTCGCCCGCCCGGATCCGTCGACGTTCCAGGTGCTGCCGTGGACGACGAGCGGGGGCAAGCACCACTCCGCGCGGATGTTCTGCGACATCACGATGCCGGACGGGTCGCCGTCGTGGGCCGACTCGCGGCACGTGCTGCGCCGCCAACTCGCCAAGGCGAGCGACCTCGGTTTCTCCTGCTACGTGCACCCCGAGATCGAGTTCTTCCTTCTGAAGCCCGGTGGGGACGGCGACCCGCCGGTACCCGCCGACAACGGCGGGTACTTCGACCAGGCGGTCCACGACTCGGCGCCCAACTTCCGCAGGCACGCCATCGACGCGCTCGAGCAGATGGGCATCTCCGTCGAGTTCAGCCACCACGAGGGGGCACCGGGCCAGCAGGAGATCGACCTGCGCTACGCCGACGCGCTGTCCATGGCCGACAACGTGATGACGTTCCGCTACCTCGTCAAGGAGGTCGCCCTCGGCGAGGGCGTGCGGGCGTCGTTCATGCCGAAGCCGTTCGCGCAGTACCCCGGCTCGGCGATGCACACCCACATGAGCCTGTTCGAGGGCGACGCCAACGCGTTCCACACTCCGGACGACCCGCTGCAGCTGTCCGACGTCGGCAAGTCGTTCATCGCGGGCATCCTCGAGCACGCCAGCGAGATCAGCGCCGTCACCAACCAGTGGGTGAACTCCTACAAGCGCCTGGTGCACGGCGGTGAGGCGCCGACCGCCGCGTCGTGGGGTGCGGCCAACCGGTCCGCTCTGGTTCGCGTTCCGATGTACACGCCCCGCAAGGCGTCGTCGCGCCGCATCGAGGTACGCAGCCCCGATTCGGCGTGCAACCCCTATCTGGCGTTCGCGGTGCTGCTCGCCGCCGGGCTGCGCGGCGTGGAGAAGAACTACGTGCTCGGGCCCCAGGCCGAGGACAACGTCTGGACGCTGACCCCCGAGGAGCGCAGGGCGATGGGCTACAAGGAGCTGCCGGGCAGCCTCGGCGTCGCGCTCACGGAGATGGAGGGTTCCGAGCTGGTCGCGGAAGCCTTGGGCGAGCACGTGTTCGACTTCTTCCTACGCAACAAGCGCAGGGAGTGGGAGGACTACCGCAGCACCGTCACGCCGTTCGAACTCAAGGCCTACCTGTCGCTTTAAGCGCGTGTTAACGGCTGTAACGTGGCCGATGTGCCCAAGCCCGTCACGCAGCGCCCGACGTTGCCCAGTGTCGGTCGGCTCGGGCTCGTCGACGCCCACGCACGGGCGGACCTCGATCGCCTGGGCTGGAACAGCGACGATCACGTCGAACTGCTGTGGTCACTGTCGCGCGCACCGGATGCCGACACCGCGCTGAAGGCACTCGTCCGCCTCGCCGACGAGCTCGGTGACGGCTGGGACGAACTGCACCGAGCGCTGCTGAAGGACAAGGCGCTGCGCGGCCGCCTGCTCGGCGTGTTCGGCGCCTCGCTGGCGCTGGCCGACCACCTCGTCGCGCACCCGCAGTCGTGGCATCTGCTCGCGGGCAACGTCGGCCTGCCATCGGCGGAGGAACTGCGTCGCGATTTCACCGCGGTCGCCCAATCAGCCGCCGATGCAACGTCGTTGAAGTTCTCGCTACAGCAGCTCAACCGCGACCGGCTGCTGGTGCTGGCTGGCCTCGACCTGGCGCCCACCGTCGAGAACGAACCCGTGCTGGCGTTCCCGACCGTCGGGGCCCACCTCGCGGACATCGCCGACGCCGCCCTGGCCGCGGCGCTGATCGTGGCCACCAAGACGGTGTGCGGCGACGGCGTGCCCGCGCCGCGCATCGCGGTGATCGCGATGGGCAAGTGCGGCGCCCGCGAACTCAACTACGTCAGCGACGTCGACGTCATCTTCGTCGCCGAGAACGCCGACACCGTCAGCACCCGCGTCGCCGGGGAGCTGATCCGGTTCGCCAGCGACGCGTTCTTCGAGGTCGACGCGGCACTGCGGCCGGAAGGCAAACAGGGTGCCCTGGTCCGCACCCTGGAGTCGCACGTCGCGTACTACGAGCGGTGGGCGAAGACCTGGGAGTTCCAGGCGCTGCTGAAGGCCCGCGCGGCCGTCGGCGATGCCGAACTCGGCAAGCAGTACATCGACGCCCTCATGCCGATGGTGTGGACGTCGTCCGAGCGCGAGGACTTCGTGCCCGAGGTGCAGGCGATGCGCAGGCGGGTCGAGGAACTGGTACCCGCGGGCGACCGCGCGCGCGAACTGAAGCTGGGCACCGGCGGATTGCGCGACGTCGAGTTCGCGGTGCAGCTGCTTCAGCTGGTGCACGGCCGCACCGACCCCTCGCTCCAGGTGGCGTCGACGGTCGACGCGCTGGCCGCACTCGGCGCCGGCGGCTACGTGGGACGGGACGACGCCGCGAATCTGACTGCGTCCTACGAGTTCCTCCGACTGCTGGAGCATCGGCTGCAACTGCAGCGGCTCAAGCGCACGCACATGCTGCCGAAGGCGGACGAAGAGGAGCAGTTGCGCTGGCTGGCGCGGGCGGCGCACATGCGGCCCGACGGTCAGCACGATGCGCTGGGCGTGCTGCGCGAGGAACTGAAGCGGCAGAGCCACCGGGTGTCCCGGTTGCACGCGAAGCTGTTCTATCAACCGCTGCTCGAGTCCGTCGGCAGTCCGGCCGCCGACTTCGACCCCGCGATGTCGCCGAAGGCCGCCGAACGCCTGCTCGCCGCGCTCGGCTACGAGGGGCCTCAGAGCGCGCTGACCCACCTGGCGGCGCTGACCGCGGCCAGCGGCCGACGCGGCACGGTGCAGCAGGTGCTGCTGCCGACGCTGCTCGAATGGCTGTCGGAGACACCGGATCCGGATGCGGGTCTGCTCGCGTACCGCAAGCTCTGCGACGAACTCGATGACCTGCGCTGGTTCCTCGCGACGCTGCGCGACGAGGGTGCCGTCGCGAAGCGGCTCATGCAGGTGCTCGGCACGTCGGCGTACGTGCCCGCGCTGCTGATGCGGGCACCGGAGGTCATTCAGCAGTACGCCGACGGTCCGCAGGGGCCCAAGCTGCTCGAAGTCGAACCCGAGGTGATGGCGCGCGCCCTCGTCGCGTCTGCGGGCCGCCACGCGGATCCGGCCAGGGCGATCGCCGCGGCGCGCACGCTCCGGCGCCGCGAACTGGCCCGCATCGCGTCGGCGGATCTGCTCGGAATGCTCCCCGTCGAGGACGTGTGCCGGGCGTTGACATCGGTGTGGGTGGCGGTGCTCGAAGCCGCGCTCGCGTCGGTGATCCGCGCGAACACACCCGAGGGCGGAGTGCCCGCACGCATCGCGGTCATCGGCATGGGTCGGCTCGGCGGCGGCGAACTCGGGTACGGCTCCGACGCCGACGTGTTGTTCGTATGCGAACCCGTTGACGACGCCCCGGATTCGACCGCGACGAAGTGGGCGGTGGGCGTCGCCGACCAGGTGATCAAACTGCTCGGGACACCCAGCGGCGACCCGCCGCTGGAAGTGGACGCCAGCCTGCGGCCGGAGGGCCGCAGCGGTTCGCTGGTGCGGACGCTCGACTCGTATGCGGCCTACTACGCGAAGTGGGCCCAGCCGTGGGAGGTTCAGGCGCTGTTGCGCGCCCACCGGGTGGCGGGCGACCTCGACCTCGGCGAGCGATTCCTGCTGATGGTCGACGACGTCAGGTATCCGTCGGGTGGGGTGTCGGCGCAGGCGGTGCAGGAGATCCGGCGGGTCAAGGCGCGCGTGGACGCCGAACGACTGCCGCGCGGCGCCGACCCCAACACGCACACCAAGCTCGGGCGCGGCGGCCTCGCCGACATCGAGTGGACGGTGCAGCTGCTGCAACTGCGCTACGCGCACAGCGTGCCGGAACTGCACAACACGTCGACGCTGCAGTCGCTCAACGTCGTTGCCGACAGGGAACTGCTGCCCGCCGACGAAGTGGCGCTGCTTCGCGACGCCTGGCTGACTGCTACACGGGCGCGTAACGCGCTGGTGCTGGTGAAGGGCAAGCCGACCGACCAGCTGCCCGGTCCCGGCCGCACGCTCAACGCGGTGGCGTTGGCCGCCGGCTGGGGGAGCGACGACGGAGGCGAGTTCCTGGACAACTACCTCCGGGTGACGCGGCGGGCGAAAGCGGTTGTGAGAAAGGTTTTCGAAGCGTGAGCATGAACTTCCCCTTCACGTCGGTTACCGCCGAGGAGTACGAGCGGCTGTGCTCGATGTACGAACCGCTCACTCAGTCGCTGCGGCGGCTGATCGACGCGGGCATCCGCACGGGCGTCGACGAGGAGACCATCCGCGATGCCAGGGCGGCGATCGACGAGGTCGCCGGCAAGCTCGAGGGCACCCGCTTCGAGACCACCTCGACGCTGCGGCACGCCGGCACCGGCCGACCGCTCGCGTGGGCGAATCCCGCTGTCGGACTGCGCAATGCGATCGCCCCACCGATGAACATCCAGCACGAGGCCGACGGGACCTGCTGGGCGGAGTTCGACTTGGGCATCGCCTACGAGGGGCCACCGGGACTGGTGCACGGCGGCATCTGCGCACTGTTGCTCGACCACCTGCTGGGTGAGGCCGCCAGCGACGGCCTGACGAAGCCGAAGTTCACCGGCACCATCACGCTGAAGTACCTGCGCGGCACGCCGCTGGGCACCTTGCGTGCGGAGGCCTTCGTCGAACGCACGGAGGGGTTCAAGACCTACGCGCGCGGCTACCTGTCCGATGCGGACGGTCACACCGTGGAGGCCGACGGCGTGTTCATTCAGCCCGCCTGGGCGCGGGATGCCGGGTGAAGTTCTACGTCAGCACCGCGTTCCTCGACATCAGCGAAGTCGTCGAAGTAGCCAGGGCGGCAGACGAACTCGGGTACGACGGGATCGGTGTCGCCGATCACGTCGTGAACCTCGAGACGCTGCAGACCCCGTACCCGTACACCAAGGACGGTGCGCGCCGCTGGCAGCCGTTCACCCACTGGCCGGATCCGTGGGTGACCATCGGCGCGATCGCGCTCGTCACCGAACGACTGCGGTTCGTCACCACGGTGTACCTGCCCGCGATGCGCGATCCCTACTCCGCGGCGAAGGCCATCGGCACGGCGGCCTGCCTCGCAGGCGGGCGACTCGAGCTCGGCGTGGGCGTCGGCTGGTGCGAAGAGGAGTTCGCGCTGATGGGGCAGCAGTTCGCGCGGCGGGGCAAGCGCACCGACGAGATGCTCGAGCTGATGCGGGCGCTGTGGCAGCCGGGCTGGACGGAGTTCTCCGGCGAGTTCTACTCGACGCCGCGACTGGAGATGGAGCCGACACCGCCGCACATCCCGATCTACGTCGGCGGGCTGTCGGACATCGCGCTGCGTCGAGCCGCCCGCAACGACGGCTGGATCGGCGACCTGATCGACACCGAGCGCGCGCTGTCGTCGATCGCGAAGATCCGCGACCTCAGGGCCGAGAACGGCTTGACGATGGACGATTTCACGGTCATCACGCCGCTGACCGACGCGTTCACCCCCGACCACTTCGAGCGGGCCGAGGCGGGCGGCATCACCGGCATCGTGACGATGCCGTGGATGTTCTACGGCGGCCCGAAGTCGACGCTGAGCGAGAAGATCGACGGGATGAAGCGCTTCCGCGAGGATCTCCGCCTCGACGGCTGACGGTCGAACTAGCGGCGACGAAAGCGGTCGAGCAGGCCGCGGCGCGGCGCCCGCTGGTCCGTCGCATAGCCCGCTTGTGTCGCAGTACCCGTAACGACGCGGCGCTGTCCGCCGCCGCGGCGGGCGTCCACCGACAGCGTGCCGGCGCCCAGCGTCGCCAACAGTAGGAACGCGAAGCAGTAGAGGAGCGCCCGCTCGCCGCCGTTGCCGCCGACCTCCTGCGCGAACGGCCAGAAGCTCCCCTGCGGACCCTGCAGCGGAGGCCAGTGCTGCCAGAAGTACGCCACCGCCATCTGACCCGACGCGATGAAGGCGGCGATTCGAGTGAACAACCCGACCGTGATGAGCAGGCCGGTGACGAACTCGATGAGCCCGGCCCACCAGAACGGCCATGTTCCAACTGGGATCGCCGTGCCCAGCGGCCAACCGAAGATCTTCATGGATCCGTTCAACATGAACAGCAGTCCGAAGACGATGCGGAAGGCGCTCAGTACGGGGGAGGAGTAGCTTGCGAGCCGGTTGTCGAAGGTGGCCATGGGGCCGACCCTACGCGGCTTAGCGTCGTGACCGCATCGAATCCAGCGCCCAGGCGCCACCGCCCGCGAACACCAGCAGAAGGAAGCCGAAGCAGAACACGATCGGCAGTTCGCCGCCGTTCTCCACCGGCCACATCGACTTCGGTTGGTGCTGCATGAAATACGCGACCGCCATCTGCCCGGAGGCGATGAACGCCGCGAACCGGGTGACGAAGCCCAGCAGGATCAGCAGGCCCGCGACGAGTTCGATGACGCCCGCCCACCAGAACGGGAAGGATCCGATCGGCGCGTCGAGGGCGAACGGAATCGGCCAGTCGAACAGCTTGACCGTGCCGCGCAGGGTGAACAGCAGGCCGAGCACGACGCGGAAAACACTGAGGACGTAGGGGAAGAACGAGTCGAGGCGCGCGTCGAGATTCGGCATGCCCGACACCCTAAACGGTGGTGATCGCCTCGCGAATCGCCACCGCGAACGCGTCGACGTCGGCTTCGGTGGTGTCGAAGGCGCACATCCACCGCACTTCACCGGTGCCGGGATTCCAGTCGTAGAAGCGGAATTGCTCGCGCACTCGGTCGGCGACCCCCGGTGGCAGGATCGCGAACACGGCGTTCGACTCCGTCGGCTGGGTGATGGTCACACCGGGCACCTCGGACACCGCACCCCGCAGCCGGGCCGCCATCGCGTTGGCGTGGGCGGCCGAGCGCAGGAACAGGTCGTCGGTGAGCAGGGCGATGAGCTGAGCCGACACGAACCGCATCTTGCTCGTCAGCTGCATGTTGAGCTTGCGCAGATAGGTAAGACCCTGTGTCACTTCCGGATTGAGCACGACCACGGCCTCGCCGAACAGCAGGCCGTTCTTGGTTCCGCCGAACGACAACAGGTCCACGCCCGCGTCGGTGGTGAACTCGCGCAGCGTCAGCCCGAGGTGCGCGGCGGCGTTGGCGATGCGGGCACCGTCGAGGTGTACGGACATCCCGCGGGCGTGGGCGTGGTCGGCGATCGCGCGGATCTCGGCCGGCGTGTAGGCGGTGCCGAGTTCGGTGGTCTGAGTGATGGAGACGGCCAGCGGCTGGGCGCGGTGCTCGTCGCCCCAGCCCCACGCCTCGCGGTCGATGAGTTCGGGCGTCAGCTTGCCGTCCGGTGTCGGTACCGGTAGCAGCTTGAGGCCGGCCACCCGCTCGGGCGCCGCGTTCTCGTCGGTGTTGATGTGGGCGGTCTGCGCGCAGATCACCGCCCCCCAGCGCGGCAGCATCGACTGCAGCCCTACGACATTCGCCCCGGTGCCGTTGAACACCGGGAACACCTCGACGCCCGCGCCGAAGTGCGCGGCCATCACCTCCTGCAGGCGGCGGGTGTAGACGTCCTCGCCGTAGGCCACCTGGTGGCCCTCGTTGGCGGATGCGATGGCGGCGAGCACCTCGGGGTGCGCCCCGGCGTAGTTGTCACTGGCGAAGCTGCGGAGAGCCGGATCGTGCAGGCGCGTCATGCTCGCCACGCTAGTCAACGCGGGCGAGCCCACTCCCGAAGGAGTGGGCTCGTCGCGGCTCGTACGACTTAGACGTCGTAGTAGAGCGAGAACTCGTACGGGTGAGGACGGATCTGCACCGGCATGATCTCGTTCTCCCGCTTGAAGCTGATCCAGGTCTCGATCAGGTCGGGAGTGAACACGCCACCCTCGGTGAGGTAGTCGTGGTCGGTCTCGAGCCGGTCGATCACCGCGGACAGCGAGGTCGGAGCCTGCGGGATGTTGGCGGCCTCGTCCGGCGGCAACTCGTACAGGTCCTTGTCGATGGGCAGGCCCGGATCGATCTTGTTCTTGATGCCGTCGATGCCGGCCATCAGCATCGCGGCGAACGCGAGGTACGGGTTGCCCGAGCTGTCGGGGCAGCGGAACTCGATGCGCTTGGCCTTCGCGTTCTCACCCGTGATGGGGATGCGGACACACGCCGAGCGGTTGCGCTGGCTGTACACCAGGTTGATCGGCGCCTCGTAGCCCGGCACCAGGCGCTTGTAGGAGTTCACCGTCGGGTTGGTGAACGCCAGCAGCGACGGCGCGTGGTGCAGGATGCCGCCGATGTAGTAGCGCGCGATGTCCGACAGGCCGGCGTACCCGGACTCGTCGTAGAAGAGCGGCTTGCCGTCCTTCCACAGCGACTGGTGGGCGTGCATGCCCGAACCGTTGTCACCGAACAACGGCTTCGGCATGAACGTCACGGTCTTGCCCGCGTTCCACGCCGTGTTCTTGATGATGTACTTGAAGAGCAGCACGTCATCGGCCGCGTGCAGCAGCGTGTTGAATTTGTAGTTGATCTCCGCCTGGCCCGCGGTGCCCACCTCGTGGTGGCCGCGCTCCAGCGTGAAGCCCGAACCCTGCAGGTTGGTGGCCATCTCGTCGCGCAGGTCGACGTAGTGGTCGTACGGCGCCACCGGGAAGTAGCCGCCCTTGGGGCGCACCTTGTAGCCGCGGTTCGCGCTGCCGTCCGCCTCGAACGGCTCACCGGTGTTCCACCAGCCCGACTCCGAGTCGACTTCGTAGAACGTGCCGTTGATCTTCGAGTCGAACGTCACCGAGTCGAAGATGTAGAACTCGGCCTCGGCGCCGAAGTACGCGGTGTCGGCGATGCCGGTGCTCTTCAGGTAGTCCTCGGCCTTGCGGGCGACGTTGCGCGGGTCACGCGAGTACGCCGACTTGTCGTTCGGGTCGTGGACGAAGAAGTTGACGTTGAGGGTCTTGGCCGCCCGGAACGGGTCGATGCGCGCCGTCGCGGGGTCCGGGAGCAGCATCATGTCGGATTCGTGGATCGACTGGAAGCCGCGCACCGACGATCCGTCGAAAGCGAGCCCGTCCTCGAACACGCTCTCGTCGAATGCGGAGGCGGGGATCGAGAAGTGCTGCACGACACCGGGCAGATCGCAGAACCGGATGTCGACGTACTCGACATTCTCGTCCTTGATCAGCTTGAAGAGGTCGTCGGCCGTCTGTTCTGCCACTGAATGATCTCCTTTGACTGGTATTCCGCCGGAAACGTTAGGAAGCACATGTTGCACGGCAGTCAACCGCATGTTGCGTAGACGTTACGCAATTCCCCGTCAACCTATGCTGTTGGCATGGCCCGCACCTTCGGATCCTGGCTATCCGGCCCGCCCGTACCCGAACCCGCGACACCGGGCGACGCCGATTATCCGGGACAGCGTCTGGGCCTCCCCGCGCAGGGGACCGGATCGCTGGTCGGCTTCGCCCGTCGGTTCTTCGCGCTGCTGATCGACTGGCTGATCGCCTACGGGCTCGGAGGGCTCGCCGTCGCGCTCGGATGGTTCGGGCAGGGCGCTCTGTCGACCGCGGTGCTCGCGATCTGGATCGTCGTGGGTGCGGTCTCGGTTCGACTGTTCGGATTCACCCCTGGACAGGTCGCCGTCGGCATCCAGGTCGCATCGGTGGATCACCGCATCCACGTCGGCATCGGCCGGGCGCTGGTGCGCGGGGTGCTGGTAGCCCTGGTCATTCCGCCGCTGTTCACCGACAGCGACGGCCGGGGCCTGCAGGACAAGGCGACCGGGACCGCAGTCGTCAGGCGCTGAGCCCAGGGCTGTACCGCTACTTCCGGCGCACCGTCCGCTGCACACCGCGCATCTTCGCGTTGCCCGGAAGCGGGCCCTTCGGCATGGCGGCGGGGCCGATGCGCGACCCCAGGGCGACGAGCTTGGACTCCAGCGCATCCATCTGCTTGACCGTGATGTTGGCGGGCAGCTTCGTCAGGTAGCGCTCCAGCTTGGCCAACGGAATCTCGTCCTCGCCGTTGCCGACGACGAAGTCGTAGATCGGGACCTCGCCGACCAGGCGTGCGGTGCGCTTCTTCTCCTGCGCCAGAAGCGGTTTCACGCGCGACGCCGAACCCTCACCGACGAAGATGACGCCGGGCCGCCCGATCACGCGGTGCACCGCGTCGAAGTGTCCGGTGGCGGCCACGCCGGGCGTCACCCGCCACTTGCCGCGCAGATTCTCCAGCGCCCACGCCGCCGCACCGGTCTGGCCCTCGGCCTTCTTGTACACCGACTTCTGCGCGCGGCGTCCGAAGATGATGAACGCCACCAGGCCGCCCAGCAGGATGCCCAGCAGGATCGTCACGACGAGCATGAACACGCCGCCGGACACCACGCCCAGTGCGACCGACGCCGCGACGATCAGCACGAAGGCGCCGATCATGTACGGCAGCAGCCGCTTGTCTTCCTTGCGCTGAATCTGGAACGCCTGCCACAGCTGGCTGCGGCGCTGTTTGGACGCCGCCTTGCGCTGCGCCTTCGCTTCGGCCTTCGCCGCCTTGACCGCGGCGGGATCGCGAGTGCTCTTAGCCATTGATTCAGGATACGGGTGGCGTGCTAGCAGCCCGGACCCGCGCGGCTTCTGCGTACAACCTGCCCGCCCGGTAGGACGACCGCACCAACGGCCCCGCCAGCACGCCGATGAAACCGACCTCCTCGGCGAACCGCTGATGCTCGACGAACTCCTCCGGCGTGACCCACCGCTCGACCGGGTGGTGGCGCGCCGACGGCCGCAGGTACTGCGTGATCGTGACGATGTCGCAGCCGGCGTCGTGCAGATCGATCAGCGCGGCCCGCACCTCCTCCGGCGTCTCGCCGAGACCCAGGATGAGGTTGCTCTTCGTGACCAACCCGTCGTCGCGGGCGGCCGTCAGCACGTCGAGGCTGCGCTGATAGCGGAACGCCGGGCGGATCCGCTTGAAGATCCGCGGCACCGTTTCGACGTTGTGCGCGAACACCTCCGGCCGGGAGTCGAACACCGTCTGCAGCTGCTCGGGGATCCCGTTGAAGTCGGGCGCCAGCAGCTCGACGCCGGTGTTCGGGTTGAGTGCCTTGATCTGCCGGACGGTCTCGGCGTACAGCCAGGCGCCGCCGTCGGGGAGGTCGTCACGGGCCACACCGGTGACCGTCGAATAGCGCAGGCCCATGGCCGCGACGCTCTCGGCGACGCGACGCGGTTCGTCTCGGTCCAATTCGGCGGGCTTGCCCGTGTCGATCTGGCAGAAGTCGCAACGACGGGTGCACTGCTCACCGCCGATGAGGAACGTCGCCTCGCGGTCCTCCCAGCATTCGTAGATGTTGGGGCAACCGGCCTCTTCGCAGACGGTGTGCAGACCCTCGCGCTTGACCAGCGCCTTGAGGTCCCGGTACTCCGGGCCCATCTTCAGCGTGGTCTTGATCCACGGCGGCTTGCGCTCGATCGGCGTCTCGGCGTTGCGGACTTCGAGCCGGAGGGGCTTGCGGATACCGGACTCGCTCTTCACGACGTCAATGCTACTGCCGGTCGGCCGTCGAGGGCGTCGCGCACGGCTTCCGTCACACGGCCGGCCACGTCGTCCGTGCTGATCCGCCGACCGAGTTCAGCCGACAGCGACGTCACGCCGGCGTCGGCGATCCCGCACGGCACGATCGCGTCGAACGCCGCCAGATCGCAGTCGCAGTTGACCGCGAAACCGTGCAGCGTCGTCGCCCTGGCCACCCTGATCCCGATCGCGGCGACCTTGCGGTCGGGCCGCCCGTCGGATCCCGGCACCCACACCCCGGAGCGACCCTCGACCCGCCCCGTCCGCAGCCCGAAGCCGGCGCATACCGCGATCAGCGAATCCTCAAGGCGGCGAACGAAGTTCACGACATCGAGGGGCTGCGCCAGGCCGATGATCGGATACCCGACCAGCTGGCCCGGCCCGTGCCAGGTGATCTTGCCGCCTCGGTCGGTGTCGATCACCGGCTCGCTGCCGACCGGCCGCTCGTGCGGCTCGGTGCGCTTACCCGCCGTGTACGTCGGCGGATGCTCGAGCAGCAGCAGGGTGTCCGGCCCGCCCGCGACACGCGCCTCGTGGAGTTGCCGTTGCCGGTCCCACGCCTCGCGGTAGTCGACGACGCCGAGCCGTCGCACCTCGAGCGGTGTCGTCGCGGATCTCACAGACGTCATATGTCGACGCTACGCCGCCTATGTCGCCGTCGGCGCCGTCGCGAACGCCAGCGCCTCGCCGATGGTGTTGTGGTGGAACTCGAATCCGGCCCGCTCGAGCGCGGCCGGAATGGCCCGCTGCCCGCCGAGCACGCCCTCCTCGGCGAACTCGCCGAGAACCGCTTTGAGAGCGAAGCCAGGCACGAACAGCGGTGTCGGCCGGTTCACGGCGCGGCCGAGCGCGTCGGTGAACTCGGCGTTGGTCACCGGCGCGGGACCCGTCGCGTTCACCGGCCCGGACAGCTCGTCGTGCGCGATCGTGAACAGCAGCGCGCGCACCTCGTCCTCGAGGCTGATCCACGGCATGTACTGCCTGCCGTTGCCCAACCGCGCGCCGAAGCCGAGTTTGAACAGCGGCTTGGTGCGACCCAGCAGACCCCCGGACGACGACAGCACCAGACCCGTCCGCACCAGGACCACCCGGACCCCGGCCGCGGCGGCCGTGGCGGTCGCGGCCTCCCAGTCGACGCAGAGCCCGGCCAGGAAGCCGCCCCCCGCGCCGGCCGTCTCGTCGACCACCCGGTCGCGGGTGTCGCCGTAGTACCCGACCGCACTGGAGTTGACGAGCACCGGCACACCCGCCTCGACGACGGCGCCTGCGAGCACCTCCGTCGGCCCGATGCGGCTGTCACGCAGGCTCTGCTTGTAGGCGCCCGACCACCGCTTGTCGCCGACACCGACGCCGCACAGGTTGATCACGGCGTCGACCCCGCGCAGTGCGCTGGCGTCGAACTCGCCGATGTCGGGGTTCCAGAACAACTCGTCGGGATTCGACGGCGCTCGCCGCACGATGCGCACCACGCGATGGTCGGTGGCGCGCAGCGCGTACGTCAGCGCCGTGCCGATCAGTCCCGAGGAACCCGCGATCGCGACAACGGACTTCGGAGATCCAGTCACTGTGGCGTTCCCTGAAGCCTTCGCCTACAGGCCGAGGTCGGCCTCGAACGCTCCCTCTTCGAGGCGCCGCTTGACGGTGGTCAGGAAGCGGCCCGCATCCGCGCCGTCGATGAGCCGGTGGTCGTAGGTCAGCGGCAGGTACGCGACCGACCGCACGCCGATCGACTCGTTGCCGTTCTCGTCGACGACGACCCGCGGCCGCTTCACGATCGCACCGGTGCCCAGCATCGCCGCCTGCGGCGGCACCAGGATCGGCGTGTCGAACAGCGCACCCTGGCTGCCGATGTTCGTGATGGTGAACGTGCCGCCGGAGAGCTCGTCGGGCTTCAGGTTGCCCGACCGTGCGCGCGCCGCGATGTCGGCGATCGCCCGCGCCAGTCCGGCCAGCGACAGGTCGCCCGCGTTGTGCACGACGGGGGAGAGGAGGCCCTGCTCGGTGTCGACTGCGAACCCGAGGTGCTCGGCGTCGTAGTACGTGATCTCCTTGCTGTCCTCGTTGTAGCTCGCGTTCACGTTCGGATGCGCCTTCAGCGCGTCGACCACCGCGACCGCGAAGAACGGCAGGAACGTCAGGTTGACACCCTCGCGCTCGGCGAAGTTCTTCTTGGCCTTCGCCCGCAGCGCCACGATCTTCGTCAGGTCGACCTCGTGGGTCTGCGTCAACTGCGCTGTGGTCTGCAGGCTCTCGCGGGTCTTCTTCGCCGTGATCTGACGAATCCGATTGGCCTTCTGCGTGGTACCGCGCAGATGCGCCAGGGCGGGGGCGGGTGCAGCGGCCGCGGCCGGCTTGGCCGCAGCCGCGGGGGCCTCGGGTTCTGCGGACGGTGCCTGCTGTGCCTTTGCAGCCTCGGCCGCACTGAGCACGTCCTGCTTGCGGATGCGGCCGCCGACGCCGGTGCCCTTGATCGACGACAGGTCGACGTCGTGCTCGGTGGCCAGCTTGCGGACCAACGGCGTGACGTACGGGCTGCCGTCCGACGGGGCCTCCGCCTCGGCCGCCGCCGGCTTCTCCTTCGGCTCGGGCTTCGGCTCCGGCTTGGGCTCGGGCTTCGGTTCCGCCTTCGGTTCGGGTTTCGGCTCCGGCTCGGGCTCGGGCTCCGGCTCCGGTTCGGGCTCGGGTTCCGGCTCGGACTTCTCCGCGGGCGCCGACCCCTCGGCGCCGATCTTGCCGAGCTCACCGCCGACCGCGACGACGTCGTCCTCCTCGGCGGTGATCGACACCAGCGTGCCCGCGACGGGCGACGGGATCTCGGTGTCCACCTTGTCGGTCGAGACCTCTACGAGCGGATCGTCGACCTCGACGCTGTCGCCGACCTTCTTGAGCCAGCGCGTCACAGTGCCCTCGGTGACGGACTCGCCGAGCTCGGGCATCTTCACCGACGTCGCGTCGCCACCGCCGCCGGATGCGGCGGGCTTCTCCGCTTCCTTCGCGGGCTCGGGCTCGGGTTCCGGCTCGGCCTCCTCGGCGGGCTGCTCGTCCGACGACTCCTCGGCGGCCGGCTCCTCGGCGGGCGCGTCGTCGGAGGAGGAGTCGCCACCCTCGCCGGCCTCGCCGATCTGCGCGAGCTCGCCGCCCACCTCGACGGTGTCGTCCTCCTGCGCAACGATCTTGGTCAGCACACCCGCCGCGGGCGACGGGATCTCGGTGTCGACCTTGTCCGTCGAGACCTCGAGAAGGGGCTCGTCGACTTCGACGGTGTCGCCCTCCTGCTTCAGCCATCGCGTGACGGTCCCCTCGGTGACGCTCTCACCGAGTGCGGGCATCTGGACGGAGATGGCCATGTGTGTTGACTCCTCGGAACGGTCGCTCGGCGCAGGTCGAAAACTCGTTGTCCATCCTGTCATGTCCGCGCGCCTCGGTCGCCGCAGACCGGACTACTGAGTGCTCTGGCACTATCGAAAGTGAGGAATCGAACTTTGCCCGCTGTCACATCGAAGGGAGTCGGGTCCAGGTGGGAATCTTCGACAGGTTTCGAGGCCGCCGGTCAGGGCGCTCGTCGGGCCGTTCGGATCCCGCCGCCGATCTGGCCTACCTCCGTCAGTGGGTTGCCGAGCACGACGGCGTCGAGGCGTTCATCGAGCCGCAGACCACCGTCACCGAGGTAACCGTGGTGCTCGTCGCGGCCGACGGCGAGTGGACCCGTCGGAGGGCCGGCGGCGACGCGGGCGCACACCGGCTCAGCGACAAGCTCAAGATCCCGGTGTACGACGTCCAGAAGGTCGGTTACCCGCAGCGCATGCGCGACCACGACGCCCGCCGCCGCATCGAACGCGACCGCGAATTACGCCGCCAACTCGAGGACTAAAGCATGTTCGACCAACTCGAGGCGAGTTGTCGACACCGCCCTTCTCGGGCGTCCGGTGGTTCAGGCCGCGGGTGCGGTCGTACCGTCGGTTCCCGCGTCATCCGAACTGGTTTCACCAACACGGGGGTGTCGGCCAGTGCCGTCTCGTCGGCGGGCGTTGGTGGCCCGGCCTCCTGCTTGGGGGTCCGGGGGTCGAGGGAGGTCGTGATGGAGTCGGCCCCACCGGGCCAGATTCACCGCCGCATTCGTGTCGCGATCAGCGTTATGGCCGCATGCGCATGTAAACGTCCGATCGGCCAGTGTCATGTCGCTGCTGGTCGTCCCGCACTGCGGGCATAGTCGCGTGGAGGGATACCAGCGGTCGGCTTCGATCACTTGACCGTCGCGCCAGGCCTGCTTGTAGTGCAGCATCTCGGCGAACTCCGTCCAGCCGGCATCGGAGATCGCACGGGCCAACCGGCGATTGGTCACCATTGCCGCCACGTTCAAGTTCTCGATGACGAGCCGGTCGTGGGTCTTGACCAACTCGCCTGAGATCTGATGTAGGAAGTGGCGCCGAATGTCGGCGACGCGGCGGTGATGCCGTCCCAGTCGGGCGGCGGCCTTCTTGCGGTTACATGATCCTTTCTTCTTGCGAGACAACGACTTCGCCAACTGACGCTGCCGGGCGAGCCCGGCGACCAGGGCCTTCGGCGCATCGGTGATGCGGGCGACTTCGGTGCCGTCGACGGTCGCGGCCACCAGGAACGCCGACAGGCCGCGATCGACACCGACCCACCCGCCGGCATCATCCGAGCGCGGTTGGTGCTGCCGCGCGGGGTGCAGGTCGGCGGCCTCGACGTTCACCGAGCACCACCACCGGCCACCTCGGCGACTGATCGTGGCGAACAGGATTCTCGCCCGATCTTTAGCGAGCATGTGGCGGAGTCGTCGGGTGTCGTCGTGAACCGCGATCTGGCCGATGCCCGGCAGTGTGACAGAGCGGGGACGGTCACTGTCGCCCACCCGGATGGCCGGTTTCCGACCTGTGGAGTGCCTGTTGCGTAGCCGGAACGAGGCGATGCCGGCAGTCTTCTTCTTGAATCGGGGGAATCCGACCCGCCCGCCTTTGCGCTTGCCCGATCTTGAATCCGACCACGCCGTCAACCCTTTACCGAGATCGACGGCTGCCTCCTCGAACACCTGCTGGCACACCGTGCGTCGCCAGGCCAGCCCGGTCACCGCCACCTCGATACCACCGTATGCGTCGACGACGAATACTCGACCGGCGTCCGCGGTCTTCTTCCACGCATTGAACGTGTTGATCAAATCGAACCCGCTCCACGGCACCTCAACGCTCGGATCGGTGTTGCGTTCGTTCAGCGCGGCTTTCACGATGCGCAGGCATTGGTTGAACGCGAACCGCGATGCGCCGGCATGTCGGGCCAGCATCTCGCGCTGCTCGACGGTCGGGTCGAGACAGAACCGGAACGTGGTGTGCCGCGCCATCACCCCCCACAGTTTCAGAAGCCACAGACACAAATTGAACGGCGACCGCGGACTATTGACAGGCCCGGACTAGGGTTTCGACAGGTCCGATCGAGGGGAGCTCCGGTGACCGAGGCACACATCGTGGAAAGTTCCCGACGCACGGTGGTCAGCGCGGACGGCACGCGCATCGCGGTCTACGAGGAGGGCGACCCGAGCGGCCCCGTCCTGGTTCTGGTGCACGGCTGGCCCGACTCGCACGTCGTCTGGGACGGCGTCGTCCCGCTGCTCGCCGATCGCTTCCGGATCATCCGCTACGACAACCGGGGCGTCGGCGGATCAGCTGTGCCCAAGGACGTTTCGGCGTTCGCGATGGCACGGTTCGCCGACGACTTCGCCGCGGTGATCGACGCCGTCGCGCCCGGTGAGCGCGTCCACGTGCTGGCCCACGACTGGGGGTCGACGGGCATCTGGGAGTACCTCGCCAGGCCGGAGGCGACGGACCGGATCGCGTCGTTCACGTCGACCTCGGGGCCCAGTTCGGACCATCTGAACCGCTTCGTCATGACCGGCCTGGCCACCCCGTACCGGCCCGTGCGCTTCGCGCGTTCGGCGGCCACGATGGGTCGGCTGGCGTACATGGGCGTTTTCGCGCTACCCGTGCTGCCGCCGCTGCTGGTTCGGCTGACGCTGCGCCGGACGCTGACCCGGATGCTCGAGCGCAGGGACGACATCCCCGCCGATCGCATTCACCACTCGCCGGACCAGATCACCGACGCGGTCAACAGCATGAAGGTGTATCGGGCCAACTTCGCGAAGTCGCTCACCAGCGCCCGGACCGACCACCACGTCGACGTGCCCGTGCAGATGATCGTCAACACCAGGGATCCGTTCGTCGGCCACCACGTCTACGACGAGGTACGCAACTGGGTGCCGCGGCTGTGGCGGCGCGACATCAGGGCGGGGCACTGGTCGCCGTTCTCGCACCCGCGGGTGCTCGCCGACGCGGTCACCGAACTCGTCGACCACCTCGAGGGGAAGCCGGCCAGCCGCACGCTGCTGCGCGCGCAGGTCGGCAGGCCGCGTGAGCGGTTCGGCGACACACTGGTGTCGGTCACCGGCGCGGGCAGCGGCATCGGTCGCGAGACGGCGCTGCTGTTCGCCCGACTCGGCGCCGAGGTGGTGGTCAGCGATCTCGACGAGGCGGGAGTTGAGAAGACCGCCGCGGATATCGCGGAGCGGGGTGGAACTGCGCACTCGTATGTGCTGGACGTGTCCGACGCGCAGGCCGTCGAGGAGTTCGCCGAGATGGTCTGCCGCGAGCACGGTGTGCCCGACGTCGTGGTGAACAACGCCGGCATCGGGCAGGCGGGCTCATTCCTCGACACCCCCGCCGAGGAGTGGGATCGGGTGCTCGACGTCAACCTCGGCGGCGTCGTGAACGGCTGCCGGTCGTTCGCCGGCCGGATGGTCGACCGCGGCCTCGGCGGCCACGTCGTCAACGTCTCGTCGATGGCCGCCTACTCGCCGCTGCAGGCCATGAACGCCTACTGCACGTCGAAGGCGGCGGTCTACATGTTCTCCGACTGCCTGCGCGCCGAACTGGACGCGGCGGGCATCGGGCTGACGACGATCTGCCCCGGCGTCATCAACACCAACATCATCCACACCACCCGGTGGAACCCGCCCGAACACAAGGCGGGCGCCGTCGCGGCCAGGAGGAAGCAGGTCGCCACCGGGTTCAACGCGCGCAGCTACGGCCCGGAGAGGGTGGCCAAGGCGATCGTCGAGTCCGTCGTCAAGAACAAGGCCATCCGGCCCGTCGCACCGGAGGCCTACCTCCTGTACGGCACGTCGCGGGTGGCGCCGCAGATCATGCGCAGCGCCGCCCGGCAGAAGCTCATCTAGCCGTTCGCGGCTACGTCCTCGAGGACCGCGAACATCGTCCGCGTCGGCACGCCGGTGCCGCCCTTGCCGGTGTAACCCCACGGGCCGCCGGTGTTGTAGGCCGGGCCCGCGATGTCGACGTGCGCCCACTGCACCCCGTCGGCGACGAACTCGCGCAGGTACACACCGGCGACGAGCATGCCCGCGAAGCGCGAGCCGCTGATGTTGGCGAGGTCGGCCACCGAGGACTTGAGGTCGTCCTTCAGTTCCTCGGGCAGCGGCATCGGCCACGCGTTCTCGCCGACCTCCTGCGACAGCCTCGCGACGCGATCGCGGAACTCGTCGCTACCCATCACGCCGGGGGTGCGGGCGCCCAGCGCCACCGTCTGCGCACCGGTCAGCGTCGAGGTCTCGATGAGGTAGTCCGGCTCGTCCTCGCACGCGCGCACGATGGCGTCGGCGAGAATCAGCCTGCCCTCGGCGTCGGTGTTGAGCACCTCGACGGTGATCCCGCCGTACTGCGTCAGGACGTCACCCGGCCGCTGCGCGGTGGCCGACGGCATGTTCTCGGCCATCGGCACGGTGGCGATCACGTCGATCGGCAGCTTCTGCTTGGCGGCCAGCACCACGGTCGCGATCACCGCGGCCGCACCACCCATGTCCGACGTCATGTGGTGCATACTCGCGGCCGGCTTGATCGAGATGCCGCCGGTGTCGAACGTGATGCCCTTGCCCACCAGTGCGACCGTCTTGGCCTTCCGGCCACCGCCCTTGTGGATCAGACGGACCAGCCGCGGCTGGCGTGACGAACCCTTGCCGACGCCGACGATGCCGCCGTAGCCCGCCTTCGCCAGCGCCTTCTCGTCGAGCACCTCGACCTGGAGGCCGGTTGCCTCGCCCAAAGCCCTTGCGCGCTTGGCGAACTCGTCGGGAAAGAGGTGGCTGGGCGGCGTGTTCACGAAATCGCGGGCGGTCGCCACCGCCGTCGCGATGTCCGCGGCCCGGATGGCGGCGGCCTTCGCGCCCTTGTCGGTCGCCAGCACGGTGATCTTGGCCAGTGCGGGATCCTTCGGGGCGGTCTTCGCGCTGCGGAACTCGCTGAACCGGTACGCGCCGAGGATCAGCCCCTCGACGGCCGCCTCGAGATCGAGCTCGCCGAGGGTCGTCACCACCGACTCGGTGCCCGACAGCGCGCGCGCCGCCACGCCGGAGACCTTTCTGATCAGCTCGGCCGGGTACTCGTCTCGGGCCTTGCCCAGCCCTACCGCGAGCACGCTGGACACCGGCAGCGACGGCACCAACACGCGTGTGGTCGCCTCGGCGCCGCCCTTGGCCCCGAGCGCCGCCAGCGCGACCTCGATCTCGCCGACGGCCTCGGCGTCCAGGAACGGGTTGCCGACCACCTTCGGCGACGCGGCGTCGTCGTCGCCGCTGACGACGGGCACGACCAGCACGGCGGAGCCGAGGCCCCGCTTGGGCAGCGTGGCGGTCACGGTGACGACGGGGGACTGGTAACCGGGTGCGGTGCTCACGACCGATAACCCTATCGCTCAGCGCGGATGCAGGTCGTACACCGGCACAGGTGCGTCGAAGCCCTTGAGCAACAACGGATCCTCCTGCACCGCGGACCAGTCGGCCGGATCGGCACAGACGTCGGAGGACGCCAGGATCTGTCCGGGCGCCGCGGCGGCGACCAGGCGCGCCGCCAGATTCACCGTGCTGCCGAAGTAGTCACCGCCGACGGCGAGCACCCGCCCGTAGCCGAGCCCGGCCCGGACCTGCAGTTCAGCAGTCCGCGCCCTGGGGTGTTCGACGAGGTCGACGGCGACCTGCACCAGCTGCTCCGGCGTCGCGCTCACCCACATGACCTCGTCGCCGATGAACTTCACCAGTCGGCCGCCGTCGGCGTGCACCACGTCGGTGACGGCACTGTTGAACCCGGCGATCAGGCGCGCGAACTCGTCGTGGGTGAGGCGCTCGGTCAATGTCGTGAAACCCGTCAGATCCGCGAAGCCGACGCCGCACAGCACGCTCGCCGACGTGTCGCGCACGACACCCTCGAAGTAGGTGCGGGCGCTGATCGTGTGATGCCGGAACACCGCGTCGATCAGCTTCGTGAGGCGCGGGATGAACTCCGCGACGGTGCGGTACGCCCGCGCGCTGGTGAGCTCGTCGCGACTGTGCGAGATGTGGATGTCGGGCTGTCCCACACGCAACACCGTCGCCCCCGCTTCGGCGAGCCGCGACATCGTCGCGCCGAGCACACGCAACAGGTCGCGGGCGGGCTGCTCACCCACCACCGCCTTCAGCGCCACCCAGGACCCCAGTGCCTCGACGTCGGCCTCGCTGAACTCCGGTTGGCCGGAAGCGGCGACCGGGAGCCCGAGCAGCGCCCACACCTGGGCCAGTTCCTCGGCGGACACCCCGAGGCGCGCCGCCGCCGCGCGCAGGCTGTGGACCGGGCGGCCGGACCACTGCAGCACATCGCCGGCCAACCCGAAGAGGCGACCGCGCTGCTCCGCGGCCACCATCTCCTCGACCGTGAAGCCCAACCCGACGAGGTAATCGATGAGCGCGGCCCGCCCCCGCGCGTCGGCGATGCCCGCGGCCTCCAGCGCATCGAAATCGACCACCCACCGGAGTCTGCCAGCGCCGCCGTGCCGATTAGTGTGGTTCGGCGTGACCGACAACCTGCTCCAGGGCCCATTGGAAGACCGCCACCGCGCGCTCGGGGCCAGCTTCGCCGCGTTCTCCGGGTGGTCGATGCCGGTGTCCTACGCGGGCACCGTCAGCGAGCACAACGCCACCCGCAACGCGGTCGGGCTGTTCGACGTCAGCCACCTGGGCAAGGCGCTGGTCCGCGGGCCGGGCGCCGCCGAGTACGTCAACGCGACGCTGACCAACGACCTGCGCCGCGTCGGCCCCGGAAAGGCGCAGTACACGTTGTGCTGCAACGCTTCCGGAGGCGTGATCGACGACCTCATCGCCTACTACGTCTCCGACGACGAGATCTTCCTGGTGCCGAACGCCGCCAACACCCCGGCCGTGGTCGCGGCGCTGGCCGAAGCCGCCCCCGCCGGCCTCACCGTCACCGACGAGCACCGGTCCTTCGCGGTGCTCGCGGTGCAGGGCCCCAAGTCGGCCGACGTCGTCGGCGCCCTGGGCCTGCCGACCGACATGGACTACATGGGCTACGCCGACGCCGAGTTCAGCGGCGTACCGGTGCGGGTGTGCCGCACCGGATACACCGGCGAGCACGGCTACGAGCTCCTGCCCCCGTGGGACGAGGCCGGCGTCGTCTTCGACGCGCTCGCCGAGGCGGTGTCGGCTGCGGGAGGTGAACCCGCCGGACTGGGCGCGCGCGACACGTTGCGCACCGAGATGGGCTACCCGCTGCACGGACACGAACTCTCGCTGGACATCTCGCCGCTGCAGGCCCGCTGCGGGTGGGCGATCGGCTGGAAGAAGGACGCCTTCTGGGGCCGGGACGCGTTGCTCGCGGAGAAGGCGGCCGGTCCGCGCCGGGTGCTGCGCGGCATCAAGGCGCTCGGCCGCGGGGTGCTGCGGGCGGACATGAACGTGCTCGACGGTGCCCGCGTCGTGGGTGTCACCACGTCGGGAACGTTCTCTCCAACACTGAAACTCGGCATCGCGCTGGCGCTCGTCGACACCGACGCCGGCATCCTCGACGGCCAGACCGTCGCCGTCGACGTGCGCGGTAAGGCGCTCGAATGCGAGGTCGTCGCTCCGCCGTTCGTGGACGCGCGGACCCGATAGCGCGCGCTGGCGCGGGCGAAAATCCGCTAGTCACTGGTTATACAATCGGCGCATGACCGAAGGCCCCCTCGAATTCACGCTTGCCAGCAACACCGCACCGGCAAGTGACGAGGTAAGGGCTGACATTCTCGCCGATCCGGGCTTCGGCAGATACCACACCGACCACATGGTGTCGATCGACTACACCGAGGGCCGCGGCTGGCACGACGCCGCCGTGCTGCCCTACGGGCCGATCACGCTGGACCCCTCGGCCATCGTCCTGCACTACGCGCAGGAGGTGTTCGAGGGGCTCAAGGCGTACCGCTGGGCCGACGGGTCGATCGTGTCGTTCCGGCCCGAGGCCAACGCCGCCCGGCTGCGCAGCTCGGCACACCGGCTGGCGATTCCCGAACTGCCCGAGGACGTGTTCATCGAGTCGCTGCGGCAGCTGATCGCGGTGGACGGCGACTGGGTGCCCGCCGCGGGTGGCGAGGCGTCGCTGTACCTGCGGCCGTTCATCTTCGCGACCGAGCCCGGCCTGGGCGTGCGCCCCGCCACGCAGTACCGCTACATGGTGATCGGCTCACCGGCGGGCGCCTACTTCAAGGGCGGCATCAAACCGGTGTCGGTGTGGCTGTCGACGGAGTACGTGCGGGCCAGCCCCGGCGGCACCGGTGCGGCGAAGTTCGGCGGCAACTACGCGGCGTCGCTGCTGGCGCAGGCCGAAGCCGCCGAACACGGGTGCGACCAGGTCGTCTGGTTGGACGCCATCGAACGCCGCTACGTCGAGGAGATGGGCGGGATGAACCTGTTCTTCGTCTTCGGCAGCGGCGGGTCGGCGCGGCTGGTGACGCCGGAGCTGAGCGGCTCGCTGCTACCGGGCATCACGCGAAACTCGTTGCTGCAGTTGGCCACCGATGCCGGGTTCTCTGTCGAAGAGCGCAAGATCGACGTCGACGAGTGGCAGAAGAAGGCGGCGGCGGGCGAGATCACCGAGGTCTTCGCGTGCGGCACCGCCGCCGTCATCACGCCGGTGTCGCACGTGAAGTCCGGTGACGGCGAGTTCACCATCGCCGACGGTTCGCCCGGCGAGGTCACGATGGCCCTGCGGGACACCCTCACCGGGATCCAGCGCGGCACCTTCGCCGACACCCACGACTGGATGACCCGGCTCGGATAGCCGCGGCCTACGGCCCCCAGGCGGGACGGTTCAGCGCGGCGGACTTCTTGCCGAGTTTGCCGCTGCGAACCTGGGCGGCCAGGCTGTCCAGGATCACCCGCGAGCTCATCAGCGCCGTCTGCTCGGCCCAGTCGTAGGGTGGCGAGCACTCGACGACCTCGATGCCGGCCAGCCCCGGTTCGGAGATCATCTTCACCAGGTTGAGCGCCTCGCGCGGCAGCAGTCCGCCCGGCTCCGGCCAGCCGGTGCCCGGCACGAAACCCGCGTCGATGACGTCGATGTCGAAGGACAGGTAGACCGCCTTCGCGCCCTTCCACGCGATCTCGAGGGCCGTCTCGGCGATCTTCTCGATCCCGACCCGCTCGACATCGCCGACGGTGATGACCGTCGACTTCCGGTCCCGGCCCACCTTCACGCCCTCGCGCGGACTCTGCCAGCCGCCGATCCCGATCTGTACGAGGTTGGTGGCCGGCGCGTTCTTGATGTTCGTCGCGTGGAACCAGGGGGTGGTGTGCATGCGCTCGTCGAGGTCGGTCTCCTGGGTGTCGACGTGGCGGTCGAAGTGGATGATGCCGATGTTGCCGTCCATGTACGGCGCCAGCCCGCGGATGGTGGGGAAGCCGATCGAGTGGTCGCCGCCCAGCACGATCGGCATCACGCCCTTCTGTGCGACGTGCGCCATCGCCTGGCTGATCTGATCGAACGACTTCTCGAGGTTGCCGGGGATGGTGAAGACGTCGCCGATGTCGACCATGTTCAACTGCTCGCGCAGATCGACGCCGGATTCGTAGTTGTAGGTGCCGAACAGGTTGGTCGAGCGGCGGATGCCCTGCGGGCCGAACCGGGTGCCGGGTCGGTACGTGGCACCCGCGTCGAGAGGCACCCCGAAGATGGCGACCTCGGCGTCGTCGACCTCGTTGACGTCCTCGATGAACGGGCACTTCAGGAACGTGCCGCGCTCACCGGCGAAGTGCGGCTTCTCGCCGCGGACGAACGTCGAGATGGTCCGGTCGTTGATGGTCGGGGCGGCCTCCAGGCCGTAGCTGAGACCGCGTTCGATCTCCTCGCGCAGCCGCCGGTCGCCCAGGTTGGCCTCGGCCTGCTGGGCCCATGCGCCTTCGGCGTTGGGAAGGTTGGGGTCGGGTAGTCCGGACATGACGCTCCTCACGCGCCGTCTTGTCGCTGACCGGGTACGACGCACCTCGTCCGGGGAACCGATTCGCGCGGCCCCTGCGGCAATTGTTGGCACACCCGCGAATTCCTGTCCAGCGCTGAAGGAAACGTGGCGTTAACAGTCCGCGCGAACCACCGTAACGAGCTGGGGCTTTTCTGGTCTCGACTCACGCGAAATCGTGGGGCGCGCCTAGGGTTCCGTCGGACGTGCACGTGCACGGCCGGGTCTGGTCCGAGAGGCGCAGGCATTCGCGCAGGGCTGCACGGATGTTCCACGGAGGGAGAAAAGCCCGGGAGACTCCAACGAGTCATGGGAGCTCCGAATCATGATCCTCCTCGGTGTAGGCATCAGCATCGCCCTCGTCGTCCTCGTCGGTTTCTACGTGTCCAAACGGATCGAGGGCGACAGCAGTAACTTTCTCGTCGGCGGCCGGATGCTGCCGTTCTGGTTGGTGGGCGGCGCTCTGATGGGCTCAGCCGTCGATACCAACGCGACTCTCGGAAACACCGATCTGGCTTACGAATTCGGCTTCTGGGCCGGTGCCACGCTGCCGCTGGGCCTGGCGTTGTGCCTACTGCTCACGGGCCTCTTCTTCGCCAAGCCGATGAACCGGATGGGGCTGACGTCCTTCCCCGACTTCTACCGGCTGAGATTCGGCCGGTCGGTCGAGGTCGGCGCGTCCCTCCTGCTGGCCGTCGCGTTCTGCATGCTGGTTGCGGGCAACCTCGTCGCGGGCGGACTGCTCTTCGACTACTTCCTCGGGGTGCCGTACTGGTTGGGCACCATCATCATCGCGGTGATCGCGGTGGCCTACACCGGGACCGGCGGTCTGATCGCCGACGCCTACACCGCGATCATCCAGATGTCGCTGGTGCTCATCGGCGCCATCGGGCTGCTGATCTGGATGATCAGCACGCACGGACTCGACATCGCCGAAGGCACCGGCCCGTTGGCGCTCGGCCAGCTCTCCGATCCGGCTCAGGGCGCGGTGATCAACTGGGCGACGCTCATCGCGCTGGGCATCGGCGACGTGGTGGCGATCGACTTCATGCAGCGGGTGTTCGCCGCGAAGAACCCGGAGTCCGCTCAGAAGGCGTGTTTCAGCGCCGCCACCGGCACCGCGCTGATCTGCGTGCCGTTCGGCCTGGTGGTGCTCGCGGCGCACTCGTTCCTGCCCGACGAACTCGACGGCCCGGTGCTGTTCGTGCTGCTGGACCAGTACGCGCCGGTGGCGCTGACGGTGATCGTGCTGTGCGGTCTGGTCGGCGCGTCGATGTCGACCGCCAACGGCGCGATCCTGGCGATCTCCAACGTGTGCGTACGCAACCTCGGCGGGGTGCGCCGGGTGCACGTGCCGGGTCAGCCCGACCCGCTGCTGAAGGCCACCCGCATCGCGATGGTGCCGATGACCCTGTTCTCGATCGCCCTCGCGCTCTACGTCCAGCAGACCGGCATCCTGCTGACCCTCGCGTTCGACCTGCTGCTGGCCTGCCTCGCGGTGCCGTTCATCGCCGGTCTGTACTGGCGCCGCGGGACGGTAAAGGCAGCGCTCGCCGCGATGGCGGTGGGCTTCGTCGTGCGCGTCGGGCTGTTCGTGCTGACGCCGACGATCTACGGCGTCGAGAACACCATCCTGTACATCCCCAACGCTCTGGTCGGGGCGACGTTCGACGGGTGGCCGACGTTCATCGCCTTCGCTGCGGCGATCGCGACCTACGTGGCGGTGTCGCTCGCGATGCCACCGGCGACGTTGCGGGGCCTGGACATTCAGGTCGCCCAGGACGTCGACGACGCGCTCGACGACCCGGACCGCTTCGAACACGATGAGGCCGCGCCGGCGAAAGCGGCTGCGGCCGAGTCGGTCTGACTCAGCGGCTCGTCAGCCGATCGCCAGACCCAGAGCGGTCAGCGTGGTCGTGACCTCGATGGCCGCCCCGAGCACGTCACCGGTGATGCCGCCGAAGCGGTGCACGCAGTGCGCCACCAGCACCACGGTGACGAGGAGCGCGCCCAGCACGGACGCCGGTCCCTGCCATGGTCGCGGGGTGGCGAACACGGCAGCGCCCGCGACCGCCGCGACCCACAGTGCGGCCACCCACCGCGGTTGCGTACCCGCCACTAACGCTCCCAGCGTGCTTCCCTCGGCGGCGGGAACCGAGCGCAGGCACGCGAGGACGGCGGCCACCCGGCCCGCGGTCACGGCGACGACGACCGCGACGAGTCCCGTCGCCGAGAAGGCCAGCCCCTGCAGGCCGAGGGCGAGCACCAGAGCCGTCACGCCGAACGGCCCCGCGGTGCCGTCGCGCATCACCGCCAGCGCCCGCTCGGGCGGGCCGTAGCAGCCGAGTCCGTCCACGGTGTCGGAGAGGCCGTCGACGTGCATCCCGCGGGTCAGCAGGACCAGCACGGTGACCGCGAGGAACCCGGCCAGCACGCTGCCCGGTCCGAACGCGTGCCCGGCGCCCCACACGGTGGCGGCCGCCGCGACGCCGAGGGTGATGCCGACGATCGGCAGCGCGGTCAGCGCACCACGGCCGACCGGATGCCGGGTGCTGACCGGAAACACGGTCGCAAACGCGAAAGCCCCTGCCAGGGAGGCGATCACGGCCCGGCGCCACCGTCGTTGACGGACGCCTCGCCGAACGTCGCCATCTCGGCCAGCGTCGCCACCGCGGCACGCACCACGGACAGTGCCACCACGGCGCCGGTACCCTCGCCCAGTCGCATGCCGAGGTCGACGATCGGTTCGAGTTGCAGGCGCTGCAAGGCCAGTGAGTGCGCGGGTTCCGTGGACCGGTGCCCGGCCCGCCACCAGCGCTGTGCTCCGGGCGCCATCCGTTCGGCCACCAGTGCCGCCGCCGTCACCACGACACCGTCCAGCAGGACCGGGGTGCGGCGCACCGCGGCCTGAGCCAGGAAGCCCGCCACGGCGGCGAGGTCGGCCCCGCCGCAGACCCGGAGCAGGCCCAGCGGATCGGCCGACATGCCGCGCGCCCGGTACATCGCGTCGCGGATCGCAGCGGTCTTACGCGCCCAGCCGCCGTCGTCGACGCCGGTGCCCCGCCCGACGATCGCAACGGGCTCGGAGTCGGTGAGTACCGCGATCAACGTCGTTGCCGCCGTGGTGTTTCCGATGCCCATATCGCCGGCGATCAGCAGATCGGCGCCGGAGTCCACCTCCTGATCGGCGATGCAGCGCCCCGCTTCGACGGCGGCGACGGTCTCCTCGGGGCTGAGCGCGTCGGCCACCGCGATGTTCCCGCTGCCGCGCCGAACCTTGTGCGCGCCGACCTCGGGGGACAGCGGCGCATCGCAGTCCACGGCGATGTCGACGACGCGCACCGTCGCGCCCGCCAGGCCCGCCAGCACGTTGATCGCCGCGCCGCCCGCCGCGAAGTTGGCGACCATCTGCGCCGTCACCTCGGAGGGGAACGCCGACACTCCGGCCGCGGTGACACCGTGGTCACCGGCGAAGACGACAACCCGCGGTCTGTCGAACTGCGTTGGCGGACAAGCACCCTGGCACGACGCAACCCACACGGACAGGTCCTCGAGCCTGCCGAGGGCACCCGCCGGCTTGGTCAGCGTGAGCTGGCGAGCGAGTGCCGCTTCCGCGGCGTCGGAGTCGGGGGCGTCGATCGGAGGAAACGGCGTCATCGGATCCGTCACGACGTCTTCTTGATCATCAACGGCACCCCCGCGACCACCAGTGCGACGCGATCGCACACCGCAGCCAGGCGCTGATTCACCTCACCCAGCGCGTCGGCGAAGAGCCGACCGGATTCGGTCGCGGGCACCACCGACAACCCGACCTCCGGGCTCACCAGCACCAGGGGGCCCTCGAAGTCACCGACGGCCTCGACGAGCGCGGTCGCGTCGTCGGCCACCGAACCGCCCGTCCACGCCGCGGTGCGATCCATGGCAGCCACCAGCCAGCCGCCGACATCGTCGACGAGCGTCGCCGTCACGGGGTCGGACGTCAACTGCGCTGCGACATCACGGGTCTCAACGGTGATCCAGCCCTCGGGGCGGCGGTCGCGATGGGCGGAGACCCGCGCCGACCAGTCGGGGTCGGAACTGACGGCACCGGTCGCGAGATAGCGCACGGGGTCGGCGGAACCGGTGGCGTCGGTGATCGCCGCTTCCGCCCACGCCGACTTGCCCGAACGGATTCCGCCGAGAGCCAGGACTCGCAACCCCGCTGACCTAAGCGACTTTGTCGCCGCGGTTGACCTGCGGGCGCGGCGCCCGCATCCGCCGAATCTGCGAGGCGCGGCTGGCGGCGTAGAAGCCCAGCTTCCACCCGCCTTCGGTGTTGTCGGGGAACTTCTCGTCGACCAGTTTGTTGACGCGCCTGCCCAGGAAGAAGCCGTCGATGAGCATGATCGCCAGCAGCACCATCAGGCCCCAGCTCGAGATCAGCTGCATGACAAGCGACTGCGAGGCGGGTACCGAGCCGACCGACAGCATCAAGAAGATCATGCCGAGGGCCACGGGCATGAACAGTCCGAGCAGGTTGCGCCGCGAGTCGACGACGTCGCGCACGTAGCGGCGCACCGGTCCCTGATCGCGGGGCAGCAGGTACCTGTCCTCGCCGGCCATCATCCGTTCCCGGCGGTCGGCCATGTCGGCGCGGCGCTCGAGCTTCTCGGCCTTGCGCTCCTCCTTGGACAGCTTGGGGCGCGACGCCTTCAGCTCCTTGCGACGCTTGCGGGCCTCCGAGCTGGTGAGCGGTGCCGGTGCCACCGGACCGCGCTTGCGGGAGGCGTCGCGCTTGGGCGTCGGCCTGCCCTTGGGGGCGGTGCGGGGCTGGACGGTCTCGGACGCAACGGACCCCGCCTCCACGGCCTCGGACTCGACGACGTCCGACTCGGCTTGCGAGTTGCCCTTCTTACGGCCCAGCAGATCCACGCCCACCAGGTTACTGACCTGCGCAACGCGCCCGGCATGCACCTCCGGTTGCGCCGACATACCCTGCTGTCATGACCGGCAGGGCGCTGCGCGTACTGATCGCCCCGGACTGCTACGGCGACAGCCTGACCGCGGTTCAGGCCGCCCGCGCGATCGCCGACGGGTGGCGGGCCGGGCGTGCCGACGACGACGTGACCCTGGCCCCGCAGTCCGACGGCGGACCCGGTTTCGTCGACGTCCTGGCCAGCCGGCTCGGGGAACGTCGCACCGCCACGGTGTCGGGCCCGCTCGACGCCGACGTCGAGGCCGAGTGGGTCTACGACGCCGACTCGGCGACGGCCTACCTCGAGTGCGCCCAGGCGTGCGGCCTCGCGCTGCTCCCCGACGGGCCGACCGTCGAGACGGCGCTGGCCGCCCACAGCGGAGGCGTCGGGCAGCTGATCGACGCGGCCCTCGAAGCGGGTGCCCGACGGATCGTCATCGGGCTGGGCGGCAGTGCCTGCACCGACGGCGGCCGCGGCCTGGTCGACGCGCTCGGCGGTCTTGCGGCGGCGCGGGAGCGGCTCGCCGGCATCGAGCTGATCGCGGCATCCGACGTCGAGCATCCGCTGCTGGGGCCGATGGGCGCCGCCGTGGTGTTCGGCCCGCAGAAGGGCGCGGACGAGGCGACCGTCGCGGCCCTCGAGCAGCGTCTCACCGACTGGTCCGCCGAACTGGCCGACATCGCGGGGCGCGACATCGCGGCTGAATCGGGCGCGGGTGCCGCGGGCGGGCTGGGCGCGGCGCTGCTGGCGCTGGGTGCGCGTCGCGAGTCGGGCGCCGCGGTGATCGCCGAGCACACCGACCTGGCGTCCGATCTCGCCGACGCGGAGATAATCGTCACAGGCGAGGGCCGCTTCGACGACCAGTCGCTGCACGGCAAGGTGGTCAGCGCGCTGGCCGCGGGTGCCGGTGCCGCACGGGTCGTGGTCCTCGCAGGTCAGGTCACGCTCGACGAGGCGGCACTGCACGGCGCGGGGATCGCGGCGGCACACTCGATCGCCGACTACGCCGGTTCCGTCCAGCTGGCGATGGACGATGCGGCCAACCAGCTCACGGGTCTGGCGCGGCGCACGGCCGCCGGCTGGCGGTGAGAGGCGGGGAATAACGCCCCGGCAGGGTACCGTTGAGGAAGTTCGAGCCTATTACCTCAGGAGAGAATCGATGACTGTCCAGGACGAGTCGACGACCAGCACCGCTGCACACGGCGCCATCCTGACCGAAGCCGCGTCGGTGAAAGCCAAGGCCCTCATGGAGCAGGAGGGCCGCGACGACGTGTTCCTCCGGATCACGGTGGAGCCGGGCGGCTGTGCGGGACTGCGTTACAAGCTCGAGTTCGACGATCGCAGCCAGGACGGCGACCTCGACGTCGACTTCAACGGCGTCACGCTGACCGTCGACCGCATGAGCGCCCCCTACCTGCAGGACGCGCAGATCGACTTCGTCGACGCGCTGAGCGGCGGGGGCTTCACGATCAACAACCCCAACGCCACCGGCTCGTGCGCCTGCGGCGATTCGTTCAACTGAGTTAGAACGGACCCGCGTTACGCGGTAGGTAGGAGCAGACCAGCTGCCGGTCGCCCTGCACCAGGATCTGTGCGACCGCCTGGCGCTCCGTGGCGGTCCCGCTGCGTCCAGCCGACTTCGCGTCCATGCTGAACAGCACTTGGGCCTGGCTGGGCGACAGCTCGACGATCTTGTCGATCGTCGTGACCTCCGCGCTGCTGAACTGCCGTCGGAACGTCTCGCTGGCCAGATTCGCCAGCGCCATGTCCGCCTGCTTGTCCTTCACGGCGTCGAACAGACCGCACGACGCGTGTTCGGCGATGATCTCGTCCTTGCCCTGCGTCAGGGCGTCCAGATACTCCTGAATGGCCGCTTTGGCCGAATCCGGAGTGAGCGCCGTCGACGCGGTGGGCTCGGGGCCGCGTTCGGCGAAGACGATCGTCGCTGCGACCGCGGCCACCATGACGGCCACCAGGACGCCGAGGGCGATCAACACGACGCGCCGTCTGCGCGGCGCTTTCGGGTACTCGACGGGCGGCGGCAGCGTGCCGGGGTACGGCGAGGGCACCTGCGGACCGCCGAACGTGGAAAGGGGCTGCTGCGGCGACGTTCCCGGATAAGGGGATTCGGGGTACGGAAGAGGACCGGCCATGACGTTGTTAGGCTAGCGCACCAACCAGGGGTTTACTTCCGGCAAACGACCGACTCGAACGAAGGGTGACGCTGCGTGACCATTGCAGTGACGGGATCCATTGCGACCGACAATCTGATGCGGTTCCCTGGCAAATTCTCCGAGCAACTGCTTGCCGATCACTTGCAGAAGGTGTCGCTGAGTTTCCTCGTCGACGACCTCGTCATCCACCGCGGCGGCGTCGCGGGCAACATGGCTTATGCGATGGGCATTCTGGGCGGCAGCCCGGTGCTCGTCGGCGCCGTCGGCCCCGACTTCGACGACTACCGCAACCATCTGACGTCGAGCGGCGTCGATTGCTCGAACGTGCTGGTGTCCGAGACGGCGTACACCGCGCGCTTCGTCTGCACCACCGATGAGGACATGGCGCAGATCGCGTCGTTCTACCCCGGCGCCATGTCGGAGGCCCGCAACATCAAGCTCGCCGATGTCGTATCGCGTTCCGGCGCACCGGATCTGGTGATCGTCGGCGCCAACGACCCCGATGCGATGTTCCTGCACACCGAGGAGTGCCGCAACCTCGGGCTGCCGTTCGCCGCCGACCCCAGCCAGCAGCTGGCCCGGCTCTCGGGCGACGAGATCCGCAAGCTCATCGACGGTGCCGCCTACCTGTTCACCAACGACTACGAGTGGGATCTGCTGCTGCAGAAGTCCGGCTGGTCGGAGGCCGAGGTCATGCGGCAGATCGATCTGCGCGTGACGACCCTGGGGGAGAAGGGCGTGGATCTCGTCGGGCGCGACGGCACCTTCGTCCACGTCGACGTGCTCCCCGAGACCCACAAGGAGGACCCGACCGGCATCGGCGACGCGTTCCGCGCGGGCTTCCTCACCGGCCGCAGCGCGGGCCTCGGGCTCGAGCGCGCTGCGCAGTTCGCCTCGCTGGTCGCCACCCTGGTGCTCGAGGCGCCGGGACCGCAGGAGTGGGCCTGGGACAAGGACGCGGGCGTCAAACGGCTCACCGACGCCTACGGTGCCGACGCGGCAGCGGAGATCGCCGCCGTCCTCTAAAGCTGCACCGGATAGTGCGGCTCACTGATCAGCGGCGTCACGCTGCGCTCGACGAAGATCGCGTGCCACAGCATGAAGATCAGCACGGTCCACAGCCGTCTGCTGTGATCGCTTGCGCCGCTTCGGTGTTCGTCGAGCATGCGGCGAACGGCGGCGAGATCGATGAGGTCGCCCGCCTGTGAGGCGGCGATGGTCTCGTTGGCCCAGTCGAGCAGCTCGCCGGCCCGCAGCCAGTGCCGAATCGGTACGGGGAAGCCGAGTTTCGGGCGATTGAGCACGTGCGCGGGCACGATAGGCTCGAGCGCGCGGCGCAGCGCGTACTTCGTCGTCGTGCGGGTGATCTTCTGGTCGAACGGCAGCCGCGACGCCACCGCGAACACCTCGGGGTCCAGGAACGGCACCCGCAACTCCAGCGAGTTGGCCATCGTCATCTTGTCGGCTTTGACCAGGATGTCGCCGCGCAGCCACGTGAACAGGTCGATGTGCTGCATGCGCGCCACCGGGTCCCAGCCGTCGGAGGTCGCGTACAGCGCCGCGGTGACGTCGGTGTGGGTCCAGTCCGCACGGAATCCCGGCAGCGTGGCCCGCAGTTGCTCGTCGGAGAAGCTACGCGCGTTGCCGTAGTAGCGCTCCTCGAGCGTCAGCGACCCGCGGTGCAGCAGGCTCTTGCCGCGCATGCCGTCGGGCAGCGGCTTCGACGCCTTACCCAGCGACCGGCGCACCGGCTGTGGGAGGTAGTCGAACGCCTTCAGCGACAACGGCTCCCGATAGATCGTGTAACCGCCGAACAACTCGTCGGCGCCCTCGCCGGACAGCACCACCTTGACGTGCTTGCGCGCCTCGCGGGCGATGAAGAACAGCGGTACCAGCGCCGGGTCGGCCACCGGCTCGTCCAGGTACCAGACGATCTCCGGCAGTGCGGCCACGAACTCGGCCGGGCTGACCACCTTCGTCACGTGGCGGGCGCCGATCGCCTCCGCGGATGCGACGGCGACGTCGACCTCCGAGAAACCCTCGCGCTCGAATCCCGTCGTGAAGGTGATGAGGCGCGGGTTGTGCCGCATCGCGAGCGCGGCGATGGCCGTCGAGTCGATGCCGCCCGACAGGAACGCCCCGACCGTCACGTCCGCGCGCATGTGCTTGGCGACGGAGTCCTCGAGGACGGCGGTGATCTCGTCGTAGCGGCTCTGTTCGCGTCCTGCCACGAACGGGACCGCCGCGAACTTCGGGTGGAAGTAGCGGGTCACCTCGGGCGCCTCACCGGGGCGCACGGTCGCGTAACTGCCCGACTCCAGCCTGCGGATCCCGCGATGCAGCGACTCGGGCTCGGGGACGTACTGCAGCACCGTGTAGTGCTGCACGGCGCGCTCGTCGATGCCGAGGTCGACACCCGCGGGTCCGGCGAGTTCGAGCAGGCACTTCTTCTCGGATCCCACCGCGGTGCCGCCGGGCCCGGTGGACATGTAGAGGGGCTTGATGCCGAACGGGTCGCGGGCGCAGAACAGCACCCGCTCGGCGGTGTCCCACAGTGCGAACGCGAACATGCCGCGAAGCCGGCTCAGGGCGGCGGTGCCCCAGTGGTGGAACGCCGCGACGATCGCTTCGCCGTCACCGTCCGTCGCGAACGACGCGCCGTGCTCGGCGGCCAGCTCCTCGCGCAACTCCAGATAGTTGTAGATCTCGCCGTTGAACACCAGCACGTACCGGTCCGGAGTCTCCGGCGGACCCCAGCGCAGCGGCTGGTGGCTGTGGGCGATGTCGATGATCGACAATCGGTTGAAACCGAGCACGACATCGCCATCCGACCAGGTCCCCGGCTCGTCGGGACCCCGGTGCCGCATCAGGTGAGCGGCGCCGGACACCGCGTCCACCAGCTCGGGGGAGACGTCCGCCCAGCGGTCGGTCAGGTAGGCCAGGAGTCCGCACACGGCGCCAGTATGCCCGTTCGGCGAGGTGTCCCGAGACTCGGTCGCAGGGACATCCCCCGGTCGCTGCGCTCCTGCCCTCCGGCACATTCCCCGGTCGCTGCGCTCCTGCCCGCCGGTGTGGTCTACGCTGCGTAGTATTCGGCTTGCCGTACCGACTTTCCGACCTAGTTTCAGGAGGCGCCAACGTGACCGCTCGCGGGTTCAAGTTGGTGGCGTTGTCAGTACTTCTCGGAGGTACTGCGCTGCTGCTCAGCGGGTGCAGCTTCGAGACGGTGTTCGGCCTCGGCTGGCCCGAGGGAATCACCCCCGAGGGCAAGATGAACCGCGACCTGTGGGTCTGGTCGGTCATCGCGTCGTTGATCGTCGGCGTCATCGTCTGGGCGCTGATCTTCTGGACCGCGGCATTCCACCGCAAGAAGAAGACCGATACCGACCTGCCCCGGCAGTTCGGCTACAACATGCCGCTCGAGCTGGTCCTCACCGTCGTGCCGTTCCTCATCATCTCGGTGCTCTTCTACTTCACGGTCGTCGTGCAGGAGGAGATGCTGAAGCTCGAGGACAACCCCGAGGTCGTCGTCGACGTCACCGCCTTCCAGTGGAACTGGAAGTTCGGCTACCAGAAGATCGACTACGCGGACGGGACCTTCGACTACGACGGCGCGGACCAGGCCCGCAAGGACGCCATGGTGTCCAAGCCCGAGGGCGTCGACGAGCACGGCGAGGAAATCGTCGGCCCGATTCGCGGGATGAACCCCGAAGACCGCAGCTACCTGAACTTCGACAAGATCGAGACGATCGGCACCAGCACCGAGATTCCGATCCTGGTGCTCCCGTCGGACCGCAGCATCCGGTTCGTGATCGCATCCGCCGACGTGATCCACGGATTCTGGGTGCCCGAGTTCCTGTTCAAGCGCGACGTCATGCCCGATCCCGAGGCCAACAACTCGGAGAACCGGTTCCAGATCAGCAAGATCGAACTGCCGAACAACGAGAACACCGGAGCGTTCGTCGGCCGCTGCACCGAGATGTGCGGCACGTACCACTCGATGATGAACTTCGAGGTGCGCGTCGTGGAGCCCGGTGTCTTCAAGCAGTACATCATGTTCCGTGAGGCCAACCCGGAGGCGACGAACGCCGACGCGTTGCGCGCGATCGGGATGCCCACCCAGGCCGTGACCACGAAGCCGTTCGACACCCGTCGCGGCGAGCAGGTCCAGCAGGCGAGCAGGTAGGGGACGACAGATGCATATCGAAGCCAGGCTGTTCGAGTTCCTGACCGCGTTCTTCGCGCTCTGCGCCGTCGGGTACGCCGCGCTCACCGGGTTGTTCCAGTACGGCGGTATCGAGTGGGCGGGCGTCACCGCACTGGTGTTGACGACCGGTCTGTCGCTGATCGTCGGGACGTTCTTCCGGTTCGTCGCACGCCGCCTCGACACCCGCCCCGAGGACTACGAGGACGCGGAGATCGCCGACGGCGCCGGTGAACTCGGCTTCTTCAGCCCGAGCAGTTGGTGGCCGTTGCTGATCGCGCTGTCGGCGTCGGTGACCGCCGTCGGCCTCGCGCTGTGGTTGCCGTGGCTGATCGCCGCGGGTCTGGTTTTCGTCCTGTCTTCCGTCGCCGGCCTGGTCTTCGAGTACTACACCGGCCCCGAGAAGCACTGACACGCTGGGCGCAAGGTTACGAATCGGGCATCAGTTCGGCTGACCGAGGTGCCGTATGGGCCACTGCGCCATCACTTTCGGTAGGGTTGCCGAGGCGTGGTCCGCCGACGTTCCGACACGGCTTCGACGTGACACAGCGCCGAACGGGCAGTCGAGAAGGAATAGGCGTAGATGAGCGGGCCGAATCCCCCTGAGCAGGATGCTCCGACACCGGACGACGAACCGGCTCAGGAGTCTCCAGCCACCGGCGAGACGGATGTCTACTCGCGCGCGTACTCCGCGCCCGAGTCGGAGCACTTCACCAGCGGGCCCTACGTGCCCTCCGCCGAGGTCGCGCTGTACGAGTACGACGACTACGCCGACGGCGATCAACCGCCCAAGTGGCCGTGGGTAGTCGGAGTCGTCGCGATCGTGGCGGCCATCGCGCTGGTCGCGTCCGTGGCCGTCCTGGTGACCCGCTCCGACAACACCAGCGTCGCGACGCCGTCCACCAGCTCGACGACCCCGGGGGCGCCGATACAGGACGAGATCACCACCACGACGCCGCCCCCTCCGCCGCCACCCACGACGACGGTCGAGCCGCCGCCACCGCCACCACCTCCGCCGGTGACCACCGAGGAACCACCGCCGCCGCCTCCGCCGTCGACCGAGGCGCCTCCGCCCGCCCCGCCCGAGACGCCGGCGCCACCGCCGCCCAGCGCGCCCGCGGGCCCGCGCTTCATCACGTACACCGTGACGGGCACCAAGGCGCCGCTGGACCGCATCTCGGTCACCTACACCGACGCGTCGGGCAGGCAGCGCACCCAGCAGAACGTCTACATCCCGTGGTCGCTGACCGTCACCCCGATCTCCATGTCGGAGTACGGTTCGGTGCAGGCGTCGAGCCTGCTGCGACTCTCCAAGTTGAACTGCTCGATCACCACCAGCGACGGTCAGACGATCGCCTCGCAACAGAACAACGATTGGCAGACCAGCTGCTGATGACTTACGACGTCGACGCCGCAGATCGCCCGCGGTTGAACTCAACGGGTCGGGATCAAACCGACCGGATTCTGCTGATCGCCTGCGCCGCAGTGTGGCTGGTGGCCCTCGGTGCGGCTGTGGCCGCCATCGTGGCCCTCGTCGATCTGGGGCAGACACAGGCGTCCGGTTCGGGGGAGCAGGACACCCCGTGGCTGCTGTACACCGTCATCGGGGTGTCGGCCCTGGTGATCATCGGGGCCATCCCACTGCTGATCCGCGCCAGGCGCACCGCGCTCGACGGCGGTGGAGGTCCGGGCCCTGACCTCGACCGGGTCGGCGCCCAGCAGAACGTGTTCGGGCCGCCGCTGGGCACCGAGACCAGGCAACGGCCGTTGTCGGGTCCGTCGATCCGCCGCGCGCCCACCCCACCCGCCACCAGTCGGGTCGGCTTTCCGACCGCAGCGGTGGAGCAACTGTGGCTGCAGTCCACCGTCGCCATGGCCACCGCGATCGGTGCGGCTACGGCGGCCGTCGGCATCGGCACCTATCTGATGGCGTCGGGTCACGACGGCGTCGCCTGGGCCGCCTTGGCCGTGGCAGGGCTTATCACCGTCGGCATGCCCGCCGTCCCGTGGTTCTTCCTGGGCCGGTTGCGCGGCATCATCGAGTAGCGGTTCGTCTCCGCCGGGCAGCCTTAGCGCAGAAGTCGACGCTCGGTTCGTCTCGCGAGTTTCACGCGCCGGTTGCGGTGCGTCCGCGATCGACGACTGAGGCGAAGAAATCGCGAGCCAGGTGGGGCGCTCGGCCGCGCTGGGCCCCGTCATTCACCCGAACAGCGAAGCGGGGCACGCGTTTCCGCGTGCCCCGCCTCGTTGATCAGCGATCAGTGGTGACCGTTGGAGCCGTTCGACCCGTTGCCGTTCGAGCCGACGTTCTCGTCCTGGTACTCCTTGAGAGCGGTGAGACCCTTCTGATGCGAGGCGTGGGACGCCTCGGTGAGGGCATCGCTCTCGGTCGCGGGATCGGCGAAGAGGAAGCTGCCTGTGCCGGTGGCGCCACCGGAGCCCAGCTTGTTCATCCGCTTCGGCAGCGCCGCACCCTGGTACTCCAGGGGGATCGGATGACCGTGCTCGTCGACCGGGCCGAGCGGCTGGTGCAGCTCGATGTAGGCACCGTGCGGCAGCCGCTTCAGGATGCCGGTCTCGATGCCGTGCTCGAGCACCGCGCGGTCGCTGCGCTGCAAGCCGATCGCCCACCGGTAGGTGATGTAGTAGACGATCGCGGGCAGCACGACCATGCCGATGCGGCCGATCCACGTCGTCGCGTTCAGCGAGATGTGGAACTTGTAGGCGATGATGTCGTTCATGGCGCACATCGTCAGCAGGATGTAGAACGAGATCGCCATGGCGCCGATGGCCGTGCGGACCGGTGCGTCACGCGGCCGCTGCAGCAGGTTGTGGTGGGCGTCGTCGCCGGTGAACTTCTTCTCCATGAACGGCCACGCGATGAGCAGGCCGAAGATGGCGCCCATGAGCAGCGCGACCCAGACCACAGCGGGGATGGTGTGGCCGAACGGGTAGAACTCCCAGGCCGGCCAGATACGCGCCAGGCCCTCGGTCCACATCATGTAGAAGTCCGGCTGGCTACCCGCCGACACCTGAGACGGCTTGTACGGACCCAATTGCCACACCGGGTTGATCTGGAGCAGACCGCCCATCAGGCCGAGCACGCCGACCGTCATGGCGAAGAACGCGCCCGACTTCACGGCGAACACCGGCATCACGCGGACGCCGACGACGTTCTTCTCGGTGCGGCCGGGGCCGGGGAACTGGGTGTGCTTCTGGAACCACACCAGCGCGAGGTGTGCGCCGATCAGCGCCAGGATGATCGCCGGGATCAACAGGATGTGCAGCGCGTACATCCGTGGAATCCAGTAACCGGCCTCGTTGCACTGGTTACCCACGTCGCCACAGGGGAAGTCGCCGCCGAACAGCGCCCAGTGCAGCCACGTGCCGATGACCGGCATGCCGAGGGTGATCGACGACATCGCGGCGCGCAGGCCGATGCCCGACAGCAGGTCGTCGGGAAGCGAGTAGCCGAAGTAGCCCTCGAACATCGCCAGGATCAGCAGCAGCGAGCCGATGACCCAGTTGGCCTCTCGCGGTCGTCGGAACGCGCCGGTGAAGAAGATGCGCGCGAGGTGCACCATGATCGACGCCGCGAACAGCAGCGCCGCCCAGTGGTGGACCTGGCGAACGAACAGGCCGCCGCGCACCTCGAAGCTGATGTCGAGTGTCGAGGCGTAGGCCTTCGACATCTGCACACCGTTAAGCGGCTGGTACACACCGTGATACGTGACCTCGGCCATCGACGGGTCGAAGAACAGGGTCAGGTAGACGCCGGTGATCAGCAACACGATGAAGCTGTACAGCGCGATCTCACCGAGCAGGAAGGACCAGTGCGTCGGGAAGACCTTGTTCAGCTGTCGACGCACCGCCGCTGACGGGTGGTACCGCGAATCGATCGCGTTGCCTTGGGCGGCTGTGATATCTGCAAGTTTTGGGCTCATGATGACGAGTTCCGCTCCCAGAATGCCGGTCCGACGGGCTCGATGAAGTCGCCGTTGGCGACCAGGTAGCCCTCTTCATCTATTGTCACCGGAAGTTGCGCGAGTGCGCGTGCGGCCGGGCCGAAGATCGGCCTGGCGTACTCCAGTGCGAGGAACTGCGACTGGTGACACGGGCACAGAATGCGGTGTGTCTGCTGCTCGTAGAGCGACGCCGGGCAACCCAGATGCGAACACACCTTGGTGAACGCGAACAAGGTGCCGAAATTGAAATTCTCCTGACCCTTGCGCTTCTTGACCTTGGGTAGGTCCTCCGGCCGGAGGTTGATGAGCATCACCGGATTGCGAACGCCCATCGCGATTTCGGCCAGCAGGTGCGAGGACTCGACGGTGGTGCCGTCGCCGTCGGACTCGCGCCACGGGAACACCGTCTCCATGCCGCCCGCGTCGATGTCCTCGGGCCGCATCTTCACGAAGGGCGACTCACCGGGGAGACCGGTCGAGCGCGCCATGTAGATGGTCTCGCCCTTATACCGCGGCGTCCACCCGGAGGTCCACAGAACGGCCTTCATCCCGTCGGCGGTCTGAACCACCGGCTTCCACGGGTTCTTGATCAGGCCGCCCGCGAACGCCACCAGGGTGCCGAGTCCGAACGCGCCGAGGCCGATTCCCATCGACAGCCCGACGAGCTTGCGGCGCTTGATGGTCGACTGCTCGAGAGCGTCGACCAGGTTAGCCGCGGTGGTCCGCCGGTCGAGTTCGGACGACGGGCCGTCGTGCCGGTCCTGAACCGAGATCTCCTCGGGGATGAACTTCTTCTGATAGAGCACCGCGCCGATGCCGATCGCCAGGATCGACAGGCCGAACGTCAGGCCGTAGAGCGGCGTCGCGAGCGCGTACATCAGCTCGCCCTCGGACCCGAAGGGCTGGTACTCCCACGGCCAGAACAGGAAGATCACCAGCAGCGCGAGGCCCGAAACACCGCCCAGCAGAAGCCAATACGACACCGCGCGCTCGGCGCGCTTCTCGGCCTTGGTGCCCTCGACGGGCCACCGGTTCTCCTTGAGAATGGTCTCGACGCCGTCGATCCTGCCGCCGAGCTCAACCAGCTGCTCGGTGGTCATCTTCGACAGTTCGGCGTCGCTGGGGGTGTCCGGCTTGGCCGGCCCCTCCTTGCTCGAGTTCTCGGTGTCGCTCATGCCCTCGCTCCGATCCACATGGCGATGCCGATGACGGCGACCATGCCGATGATCCACGCCGCCATGCCCTCCGGCGCGGGTCCGAATCCGCCGAGGCCGTAGCCACCGGGATTGGGGGTCTCCGCCGCCTCGCGGACGTACGCGACGATGTCGCGCTTCTCCTCGGGGCTGAGCTGGCGATCGGAGAACTTCGGCATGTTCTGCGGGCCGGTGAGCATGGCCGTGTAGATCTGCGCCGGGTTGGCCGGGCTCAGCTCGGGGGCGTACTTACCGGAGGACAGCGCACCGCCCTTACCCGTGAAGTTGTGGCACGACGCGCAATTGAGGCGGAACAGGTCACCGCCGCGCGCGACGTTGGTGTTCATCGTCAGCTCGTCCTGCAGGATCTCGCCGTTGCTGCCGCGCGGGACGACCGGGCCGCCGCCGTTGGCCTGGATGAAGGCACCCAGCGCGTCGATCTGATTCGGGTCGAAGGCCGGGTCCTTGCGCGGGGCCTGCGCCTCTCCGCGCATCGCGGGCATCCGGCCGGACGACACCTGGAAGTACACCGCCGCCTCGCCGGTGCCGATGAGGCTCGGCCCGCGGTCCTGCACACCCTGCAGGTTCGCGCCGTGGCAGGAGACGCACGAGGTGTCGTACAACTGCTCGCCCTTGCGCAGCAGCGCCGCCGACTCCTCGTCGGCGACCGCGACCTGCGGCGTGGGTGTGAGGGTGGCCGCCAGGCCACCCGCGACGAGAAGTCCGATCAGCAGCAGCAGTGCTGCCGACAGGCGTCGGCGCAGCCGTCGGCGGGACTTGTCGGTCATCGAACCCCTTCTCATCGACGCCCTCATCGGACGAAGTAGATAACGGCGAACAGCGCGATCCAGACGATGTCGACGAAGTGCCAGTAGTACGACACCACGATCGCGGCGGTCGCCTGTGCCGGCGTGAACTTCGACATGCGCGTTCTCATTAACAGGAAGACGAATGCGACCAGGCCGCCGATGACGTGCAGACCGTGGAATCCGGTGGCGAGGTAGAACACCGACCCGTACGCGCTGCCGGGAATCGTGGTGCCCTCTTCGACGAGGTGGATGTACTCGTAGCCCTGGCCGAGGACGAAGAAGAGCCCCATCAGGAACGTGATCACGTACCAGCGACGGAGGCCGTAGACGTCACCGCGCTCGGCGGCGAAAACGCCCATCTGACAGGTGAACGACGACGCGATGAGGACCAGCGTCACCGGTACGGCGAGCGCGAGGTTCAACTCGGTGGGCGCCGGCGGCCAATCGCCGTCGGCCTGAGCGCGTGCGGTGAAGTACATTGCGAACAGTCCAGCAAAGAACATCAGCTCACTGGAAAGCCATACAATGGTGCCGACACTGACCATATTCGGCCGGTTCAGCGAATGCACCCGCGACGTGATCGCGGTTCCCGAAGTGCCTACAGCGCTCGTCACATCAAGAAGTATGACGCTTTGTAGTTGTTGAACTCCACCCGGGTCGGAACATTCGTCACTTATTCGTCTCGGTTCGGCCGCGTTCGTGCGCTCCGGCATGCGGAGGAGCGGATCGGCGGGCGGCGGTGCCCGACATACACTTCGCGCGTGTCTTCCGACGAAACTCAGACGTGGCCCCATCTCCTCGGGCGGCTGACCACCCGACAGGCGCTACTGCCCGGGCAGGCGGCCTGGGCGATGGACCAGATCATGACCGGCGCGGCGACACCCGCGCAGATCGCCGGGTTCGCCGTGTCGATGAAGATGAAGAGCCCGACGTCGGCGGAGGTCACCGAACTGGCCGACACCGTGCTGCGGCACGCCCGCCGGGTGCCGACCGACGAGATCGGCACCTCCACGGTCGACGTCGTCGGCACCGGCGGCGACGGCGCGAACACCGTGAACCTGTCGACGATGGCGTCGATCGTCGTGGCGGCGGCGGGGATCCCCGTCGTGAAGCACGGCAACCGTGCCGCGTCGTCGCTGTCGGGCGGCGCGGACACCCTCGAGGCGCTCGGCGTGCGCATCGATCTCGGTCCCGACGACGTGGCGCGCTCGGTCGCGGAGGTCGGCATCGGATTCTGCTTCGCCCCGCAGTTCCACCCCTCCTACCGGCACGCGTCGGGGGTCCGCCGTGAGATCGGCGTGCCAACGGTGTTCAACATCCTCGGTCCGCTGACGAACCCGGCGGGACCGCGGGCGGGTTTGATCGGCTGCGCCTGGGGCGATCTGGCGGAGGTGATGGCCGGAGTGTTCGCCAACCGCGGTGCCAGCGCGCTCGTGGTGCACGGCGACGACGGCCTCGACGAGCTGACCACCACTACGACGAGCACGATCTGGCGGGTGCAGGCCGGCACGATCGAGCGGCTGACCTTCGACCCCGCGGCGTTCGGCTTCGCCCGCGCGGAGCTGTCCGAGCTCACCGGCGGCGACGCCGAAGCCAACGCGGCCTCGGTGCGAGAGGTGCTCGGTGGTGCAACGGGCCCGGTGCGCGACGCCGTCGTCCTCAACGCGGCCGGGGCGATGGTCGCCCATGCCGGGCTGTCGAGCGACGCCAAGTGGGTGCCCGCCTGGGAGGCCGGCCTGGCCCGCGCCAAGGAGTCGATCGACTCGGGCGCCGCCGAACAGCTGTTGTCGCGCTGGGTGCGGTTCACCCAGAAGCTCTGAGGCCCGCGGGCCCGGAGCCGAGCCGAGGGCGCAGCATCCGCGTCATCTCGACGTCCTCATCGGCGAGCTGCCTGGCCGCGACGCGGGCCGAGCGCGCGGTGGCGGCCCACTCGGCGTGCCTGCCCGCCGCTCCCAGCGGGGTGGCGTAGCCGTCGTCGGCCCGCACCACGCGGACTCCCGGCTGAGCCAGCCACCGGGCCAGCAGCGCCGTCTCCTCGACGATCGCACCGCCCAACGGGCTGGGCGTCGGCAGGATCGCCTGGGCGCCCGCCGTTATCGCGTCGACGACGGGCATCGGCGGGACCCCGCGCACGGCGTTGCCCGCGGAGGCCAGCTGCCCGTGCCTGATGACGGCCAGCTGCCAGCCGCCTGCACCGTCGGGTCGCGCTGCGACGAGTTCGGCGACCGCGGTCAGGGCTCGCAGCCGCTGGCCGCGCCACAGCCCGTCGACGGCGGTGGCGGTGTGATCGCGCAGCCGTGCCGCCGTTTCGTACCGACCGCGGGCGGCCAGGTCCGCCAGGTGCGCCAACGCGGTGCGCAGGGCGGCGTCGGTGCCGCCTGCGATCAACAGTGCCGCCGCATCGGAGGTGGCCCGGTACTCGGCGGTGGCGACGCCGCGCGGCGCCGGACACGGCGACAGCTCGCGCTCGGGACAGGCGGGCCCGTGTAGCGCCGAGGCCGCCAGCCGCGAGGCGCAGGTGCGCACGCCGGTGAACCGGGCCAGCAGGGCGACGGTGTCGACGGCGTCCGCGTGGGCCCGGAACGGTCCGATCGCGCGGTCGTGCTTCGGCGCCCGCACCACGGAGAAGCGTGGGAAGGCCTCGTCGGTGAGAACCACCCACCACCACTTGTGCGGGAACTTCGAGCGCCGGTTGTACGGCGGCGCGTGCGCGGCGAGCAGGCGCAGTTCGCGGACGCCCGCCTCCAAGTCGTGCGCGCATTCGACGTGGTCGACGCCGGTCGCCAGCTGCACCATCTCCTTGATGCGCGTCCGCGGTTCCGAGCCGGTGAAGTACTGCGCGACGCGGCGGCGCAGGTCCACGGCGGTGCCGACGTAGAGCACCTCGTCGGAGGGACCGCGGAACAGATAGACGCCCGGCTTGCGCGGAAGCCCCTTGGCCAGGCCGCGTTTGGCTCGTTGGGCGGGGCTGACATCGGGGAGGTAGGTCCGGAGGTCGGGATAGGTGTGCACGCCCCTGTTGCCGACGCGCTCGATGAGGGCGTGCAGGACGTCGACGGTGGCGCGGGCGTCGTCGAGTGCCCGGTGCGTCGGCGTGGTGGCGGCGCCGAACAGCTGCGCCAGCGCCGAGAGTCGGACGCTGGGCGCCTCGTCGCGGGTGAGCACCCGGCGGGCGAGCTTGACCGTGCAGAGCACCGGCGGCCGCGGCCACGGCAGCTGACACCGTTCGGCCGCGGCGCGCAGGAAGCCGATGTCGAAACCGGCGTTGTGGGCCACCAGCACGGCACCGCGGGAGAACTCGAGGAACGCGGGCAGCACCGAGTCGATGGTCGGCGCGTTGGAGACCATCGCCGTGGTGATCCCGGTGAGCTGAACGATCTGCGGGGGGATGGCACGGCCGGGGTCGACGAGCGTGGCGAGCTCGCCGAGGACCTCGCCGCCGCGGATCTTGACCGCGCCGATCTCGGTGATGGCGTCGTGGTCGTGACGGCCCGGCGCGGAGTCGGTGGCCCGCCCGCCGGTGGTCTCGAGGTCGACGACCACGAACGTCACGTCGCGGAGCATGACGTCGGCCTCGAGTTCGAGGTCGGCGAAGCTCAGCTGCTCCATGACCGATGACGGTAGGCCCAGCGGCCGACAAGGACTGACACCGATGTGATTCGGCGCGGCTTGTCGGTGGCCGTCGTTAGCGTGGCCCCAACTCGACCGAGCGTCGGACGAGAACGAGAGGAGTGCCCCGATGGCATCTGTGCCCGAACCGCCCGGATCCACGGAGCCGGCCCCCGATACCGGCGCCGTCGTCATCGACTGCGACGACTGCGCGGTGCGCGGCATCGGCTGCCAGGACTGCGTCGTCAGCGTCCTACTCGGCGTTCCTGAGACGTTGCTGGACGACGAACGTCAGGCCCTCGAGGTGCTGGCGGAAGCGGGGCTGGCCCCGCGCCTGCGGCTGGTGCCTATTCACCGCCACCGTCAACGCGGCGGAGACTCGGGCGCCGCCTGACGACACGCGGTCCACGGGTCAGCGAAGAAACCTCAGGGGCCCCTGTTAAATTTGCGGCTTCTGTTGGACAACCCCGATGCCGTTTCGTAACCTATCTGAGACCTAAGAGACAGGCACGACTCCTTACGGCAGCTGAAGGACGCGAAATCTTGAGTTTCGACCGCACACTCCGTGTCATGCGTGGCATTCGACGACCCGTGGCCGGTGTGCTGGTTGGCATCGCGGTCCTGGGCGGTGTCCTCGCCGGAAGTGTGCACGCCGATCCCGCTGACGATGCGCTGGCAAAGCTGAACGAGCTGTCTCGCGAGGCCGAGCAGACCACCGAGGCCATGCACTCGGCGCAGCTGGATTTGAACGTAAAGGTTGAGGCGCAACAGCAAGCGGATGCGCAGCACGCCGCCGATCTGGCCGCCGTCGACGCCGCCAAGAACCAGCTGGCAACCTTCCAGTCCGCGGTGAACAAGGTTGCTGCCGCGCAGTACATGGGCGGCCGCACCGACGGTATGAACGCGATGCTGACCGCCGACTCGCCGCAGCAGCTCATCGACCAACTCGCCGTGCAGCGCGTCATGGCCACCGAGATGGCCGCGCAGATGACGAGCTTCCGGGCGGCCAGCGAGCAGGCGGCGCGCGTCGAGGCCGCCTCTGCGGAGTCGGCGGCACAGGCCAAGACCGCCGCCGAGCAGGCCGCCGCCGTGCGTGCGGATCTGCAATCCAAGCAAAGCAAGTTGCAGGTTCAGATCGCCGTCGTGAAGTCGCAGTACACCGCGCTGACGCCGGCCCAGCGGGAGGCGCTGGCCGCCGTGCCGCAACCTCCGCCGCCCGCCCCCGCGGATTTGCCACCGGCGGACGGCGGACCTCAGATCCTCGCCGCCGCGCCGGGCATCGCCGCGCCGCCCGAAGCCGCCGTCGTCCCCGGCGGCGCCGCGACCACCGCGGTGCAGGCAGCGCTGACGCGCATCGGCTCGCCGTACTCCTGGGGCGCATCCGGCCCCAGCGCCTTCGACTGCTCGGGCCTGGTCATGTGGGCTTTCCAGCAGGCGGGTATCAATCTGCCGCACTCCAGCCAGGCCCTGGCCAGCGGCGGCACCCCGGTCTCGACGGACCAGATGCAACCCGGCGACCTCGTCACCTACTACGGGGACGCCTCGCACGTCGGGATCTACATCGGTGACGGCATGATGGTGCACGCCTCCACCTACGGCGTTCCGGTGGCCGTTGCTCCGGTGAACAACGCGCCGATCCACAACGTCCGCCGCTACTGAGCCGTTCCGCCCTCGCGCTGCTGCTCGGCTTCGAGCTGATCGTCGCGGTCGCGCTTCTGGTCAGCGGGCCCGGCACACCCGAACAGGCGCGGCAGACGCTGCCTTCGTCACCGGTTCCGTCGGTTCCCACTGCAGCGTCGGAGCCGCTGACCCTCGCCGACGGCCGGACCGCCGAGATCACGGCCTTGGGTGCGCGGGAGAGTGGCCTTGCGTCCCGAATCGCCGCCGAACTCGACGGCGCCGCGGACGCGGTCACGGCGTTCTGGGGTGACGACTGGCCGCGCCACCTCGTCATCGTCCTCACCGGCACGGACGAGCAGTTCCGCACTCTCGGCGTGGGTGGCCCCGACATCGCCGCGACCACCACGGCCGAGCGAACCGTGTTCGCGCCGGGCGCTGCTGACATGACCGATACCTCGCTGCGCATCGTTCTGCGCCACGAGCTCTTCCACTACGCCGCCAGGTCGGCGACCGCCGCGGATGCGCCGCGTTGGCTCACCGAGGGCGTCGCCGACTACGTCGGCAGGCCCGCCACCGCGGTGCCGGGGCCGGCGCGGGCCGCCGAACTCGCCGTGCTGCCCACCGACGCCGACCTCGACACCGAAGGCCCGACGCGCTCGCTCGGCTACGACCGCGCCTGGTGGTTCAGCCGGTTCGTCGCCGATCGGTACGGCCCGGCGACGCTGCGCGAGCTGTACCTCGCGGCGTGCGGAGTCGGGCATCCCGACGCGGACACCGCCATCCGCACCGTGCTCGGCGCGGACACCCGGCAGGTGCTGAGTGCGTGGCGTGCCTGGCTGGCCGGATAGCCTGTCGCGATGGCCGGGGTGCTGCTGGTGACCAACGACTTTCCGCCGCGGCGCGGCGGCATCCAGTCGTACCTGGAGAACCTGGTCACACGACTGGCGGGGGAACACACCCTGAGCGTCTACGCGCCGAAGTGGAAGGGTGCCGACGAGTACGACGCGCGTGCCGCGGAACTCGGCATCCACGTCGAACGTCACCCGACGTCGCTCATGCTGCCCGAGCCCAGCGTCGCCGTGCGCATGCGTCGGCTCATCGCCGAACGCGGCGCCGACACGGTCTGGTTCGGCGCGGCCGCCCCGCTGGCACTGCTCTCGCCGATGGCCCGCGACGCGGGAGTCCGCCGGGTGATCGCCAGCACCCACGGCCACGAGGTGGGGTGGTCGATGCTCCCGGTGGCCCGATCGGCATTGCGCCGCATCGGCGACGACGCCGACGTCGTCACGTTCATCAGCCACTACACGCGGAGCCGGTTCGCGTCGGCGTTCGGGCCGCGGGCCGCGCTGGAACACCTGGCGCCCGGCGTCGACACCGACCGCTTCGAACCCGACTCCGTCGCGCGGGCGGAGATGCGGGCGCGCTACGGGCTCGGCGATCGACCCGTGGTCGTCTGCGTGTCCCGGCTGGTGCCGCGCAAGGGCCAGGACATGCTGATCCGCGCGATGCCCGCGATCCGCGAACGGGTGCCCGCCGCGGCACTCGTCATCGTCGGCGGCGGGCCGCATCGGGACGCGTTGCGCCGCTTGGCACATGCCTTCGGGGTGGCCGAACACGTCGTGTTCACCGACGGAGTGCCGTCCGAGGAACTGCCCGCCCACCACGCGATGGCCGACGTGTTCGCGATGCCCTGTCGCACGCGCGGGGCCGGTCTCGACGTCGAGGGCCTCGGCATCGTCTACCTCGAAGCGTCGGCGACCGGCGTGCCCGTCGTCGCCGGCCGCTCCGGCGGGGCGCCCGAATCCGTCCGCGACGGGAAGACCGGGCTGGTCGTCGACGGCTGGGACGTCGGCGCCGTCACCGCCGCGGTGGGCGACCTGCTGGCCGACCCCGCCCGCGCCGCCGCCATGGGCGCCGCGGGCCGGCAGTGGGTCGTCGACGAGTGGCAGTGGAAGTACAAGGCGCAGCGGCTGAGTCGGCTGCTCGAGCCCTAGTCGCCGCTCTTCGCGTACAGCGCGTCGATATCGCCCGCGAACTTCTCGGCGACGACCTTGCGCTTGACCTTGAGGGTGGGGGTCAGCTCACCGGTGTCCTCGGTGAAGTCGACCGGCAGGATGCGGAACTTGCGGATGGCCTCGGCCTTGGACACGGCCTGGTTGGCCTCCTTGACCGCCAATTCGATCTCGGCGGTCAGATCCGGATCCTCCGCGAGGTCGCCGACGGACGCGCCGGCGGACTTTCCGTTGCGTTCCTTCCAGCCGGGGAACGCCTCGGGATCGATCGTGATGAGGGCCGCGATGAACGGCTGCTGGTCGCCGACCGCCATGGCCTGGCTGATCAGCGGATGCGCGCGCAGCCGGTCCTCGAGCAGCGCGGGCGCGACGTTCTTGCCGCCCGCGGTGACGATGATCTCCTTCTTGCGTCCGACGATCGTGAGGAACCCGTCGTCGTCGATGGCGCCGAGGTCACCGGTGTGGAACCACCCGTCGGTGAACACGGCCGCCGTCTCGGTGTCGTTCTTCCAGTAGCCGCTGAACACCACACCGCCCTTGACGAGCAGTTCGCCGTCGTCGCCGAGGCGCATGCTGTTGCCGGGCACCAGCTTTCCCACCGAGCCGACCTTGAGACCGCCGACCCGGTTGACCGTGATCGCCGCACTGGTCTCCGTCAGGCCGTAACCCTCGTAGATCGCCAGCCCGACGCCCCGGTAGAAGTGGCCCAACCGGGCACCGAGCGGCGCCCCGCCGGAGATCGCCGAGTGGCAGTTGCCGCCGAGCGCGGCGCGCAGCTTGCCGTAGACCAGCTTGTCGAACACCGCGTGCTTGAGCTTCAGCAGCAGTCCGGGCCCGCCGGCGTCCAGCGCCTGGCTGTACTCGATCGCCGTGTTCGCGGCGATCTCGAAGATCCTGCCCTTGCCGTCGTTGCGGGCGTTCTGCTCGGCGGTGTTGTAGACCTTCTCGAACACGCGCGGCACGGACACCACCAGCGTCGGTTGGAAGACCGCGAGCGTCGGCACCAGGTTCTTGATGTCGCTGGTGAAGCCGAGGGTCACCTTGTTGGTGAACGCCGAGATCGTGATCGCGCGGGCCAGCACGTGCGCCAGCGGCAGGAATACCAGCAGCTTCTCGCCCTTGGCGAGCTGCTCCGGGAAGCACTGCTTGGCGCCGCGCAACTCGTGCAGCAGATTCGAGTGCGTCAACTGGCAGCCCTTCGGCCTGCCGGTCGTGCCCGACGTGTAGATGAGCGTGGCGGGATCCGCCGACTTGATCGCGGCGAGCCGAGCGTCGAGCTGCGCCGCGTCGACGGCGCTGCCCGCCTCGGCCAACACGTCGAAGGCCGTCGGAGCGGTGCCGTCGATGCGCAGAACCTTGCGCAGTGCGGGCAGTTCGTCGCTGAGCTGCTCGATGCGCTGGGCGTGGTCGTCGGTCTCGGCGAACGCCACCACCGCCGACGAGTCGTCGAGCACGAACCGCACCTGCTCGGCCGATGAGGTCTCGTAGATCGGCACCGTCACCGCCCCGATCGCCAGGATCGCGAAGTCGATGATCGGCCACTCGTACCGCGTCGCGGAGAGCACGGCGACGCGGTCCCCGGCCTGCACGCCCTCGGCGATCAAACCCAGTGCCACGGCGCGTACCTGCTCGGCCACCTGCGCACAGGTCACGTCGGTCCAGGCGCCGTCGACCAGCCGCTGCACGATGACGTGACCGGGGTCGTCGCGCTCGTGGTCGAAGACGGTCCCCGCGACGTTGTCGAACTCGCCGACGGTGAACGACGCGGGCACGCTGAACTCGGGCACGACACTGACCTTTCAGTCGGAAACACCTGTTCGCGTCAGCGTAGTCGGCCGCGGCAGGCCCGGCTGCGACGGTGTGCAACGCTGTAACGCTGTGAACAGCTTCCAGATCGCGGACGAGACGTTCGTGTGCGCCGATCCCGCCGACGTCGGTGCGGCGATCGCCGATCGCGCGAGTTGGCGGCGCTGGTGGCCCGACCTCAACCTGACCGTGGTCGAGGACCGCGGCCCCGCGGGGCACCGGTGGACCGTCACCGGCGCGGTCACCGGGACCATGGAGATCTGGCTGGAACCGTCGTTCGACGGTGTGATCTTGCACTATTTCCTGCACGCCGAGCCGTCCGGCGCCGCAGCGCACGAGCTGGCCGGGATGAACCTGGCGAAAATGAACCATAAGCGCAGGGTGGCGGGCAAGGACATGGCTTTCGAGGTCAAGCGGATACTCGAGGCCGAACGCGCGATCGGCCGGTCTCGGCTGGCGCGATAGCGGGCTTACCCGCAATCTGGGCGGGTACATTCTCTGCGAAGGCGACGGGCGGAAGAGAACACGTGGCAGATAAGACTGCGCAGACGATTTACATCGACGCCGATCCCTCGACGGTGATGGACGTCATCGCCGACATCGGGTCCTACCCGGAGTGGGTCGCCGAGTACAAGGAAACCGAGGTCATCGACACCGATGCCGAGGGCAATCCGAAGGTCGCGCGGCTGGTGCTCGACGCCGCCGTGCTCAAGGACACCATGGTGCTCGAATACGACTGGCCCGCCGATCGCACGTCGGTGACGTGGTCGCTGGTGTCGAGTTCGTTGCTGCGGGCCCTTGACGGTGCATATCGCTTGGCGCCCAAGGGTTCCGGTACCGATGTCACCTATGAGCTGTCGGTCGATCTGGTGATCCCGATGATCGGTCTGCTGAAACGCAAGGCCGAGCGAAGGCTCACCGACACCGCGTTGAAGGATCTCAAGAAGCGCGTCGAGGTGAAGTGACCGCGAGGATCAGCCTCTTCGTCGGCAAGGGCGGCGTGGGTAAGTCCACCCTGGCGACGGCTACGGCCGTGCGTGATGCGCGTGCGGGCCTGCGGGTGCTGATCGTCTCGACCGACCAGGCGCACTCGACCGGCGACGTGCTCGGCGCCGAGGTCGCCCCGACGGGGGAGCGCGCCCCCACTCGGGTGCTCGCCGACGACGCCGATGCCGGCGGCGGCTTCCTCGACGCCCTCGCGCTCGACACCCTGGCGCTGCTGGAAGCGCGGTGGCGCGAGGTGGCGATGGTGCTCGCCGAGCGCTTCCCCGAGTCGGACCTGGGTGACGTTGCGCCGGAGGAACTCTCGGCGCTGCCCGGGATCCAGGAGGTGCTCGGGCTGCACGAGGTCGGCGAGTTGGCGGAATCGGGGGAGTGGGACCACGTGGTGGTCGACTGCGCCTCCACCGCCGACGCGATGCGCATGCTGACGCTGCCCGCGACGTTCGCGCTCTACCTCGAACGGGCCTGGCCGCGGCACCGCAGACTCTCGCTGACCGCGGACGCGGAGGCCGGCGTGGTCGCGATACTGGAACGCATCAGCGAGGGCACCGAACGGCTCGGTGCGCTGCTGACCGATGGTTCGCGGGTCGCCGCCCATCTGGTGCTGACGCCGGAGCGGGTGGTCGCCGCCGAAGCGTCGCGCACCCTGGGGACGCTGGCGCTGATGGGTGTCGCCGTTGACGAGCTCATCGTCAATCAGCTTCTGATGCAGGACGATTCGTACGAGTACCACAACCTGCCCGAGCACCCGGCATTCGACTGGTACACCGAGCGCATCGCCGAGCAGCGTGCCGTGCTCGACGACCTCGACGCCGCGATCGGGGACGTGAAGCTGGTACTCGTCCCGCACCTCCCCGGCGAGCCCATCGGGCCGAAGGCGCTGGCGGAGTTGCTTGCGGCTGCCCGGCTGCGCGACGGCGCGCCGCCGCCGGGACCGCTGCGGCCGGTGGTCGACCGCGAGTCGGGTTCCGGTCTCGAGGCCGTCTACCGGTTGCGGCTAGAGTTACCGCAGGTCGATCCTGCGGCGCTGACGCTGGGCCGGGTCGACGACGATCTGATCATCGGGGCCGCGGGTATGCGGCGCCGAGTGCGATTGGCGTCCGTTCTGCGCAGGTGCGTCGTGCTCGACGCCCAGCTGCGGGGCGGTGAACTGACGGTGCGATTCCGACCTGATCCGGAGGTGTGGCCAGCGTGAGTGGGTCCCACACGGACATTCCGCCGGAACTGCGGCAGCTGGCGCAGAGCATTCTCGACAAGCTCGACCCCGCGGTGCGGTTGGCCGCGGCGCGGGCCGGGACGGGTGAGGCGAGCCGCTGCGAGCAGGTGTGGTGCCCGGTGTGTGCACTGGCCGCACTGGTCAACGGCGAACAGCATCCACTGCTGACCGTCGTCGCCGAACACAGCGTCGCGCTTCTCGACGTGGTGCGTGCGATGGCGGAGCCGTCGGCATCGGCCGGGTCGGCGCCCCCACCGGAGCCGCCGGACCCGGCGCGCCCCGAGGGCCCGGCACCGGATGACGACCCGCCGCCGCCGTCCGGCCCCGGCCACTATCAGCACATCCCGGTGACCGTGACGACCGCAGACGAGTAGTCCTGTGGTCGCGGTCTCCCGGCGTGGGTAAAGTTGTCGCAGGGCACCGTCCGGTACGCCCGCTGCGGGAGGCTCGATGTGGTACTGGCTGTTCAAGTTCATCTTCATGGGTCCCTTGCTGCAGTTGCTCGGGCGGCCCAAAGTCGAAGGGCTGGAATACGTTCCGGACTCCGGCCCGATGATCCTGGCCAGCAACCACCTCGCGGTCGCCGATAGCTTCTACCTGCCGCTGGTCGTCCACCGCAGGATCACGTTCCTCGCGAAGGCCGAGTACTTCACCGGCACGGGCATCAAGGGGTGGTTCACCCGTTGGTTCTACACCGCCGCCGGCCAGGTCCCGATCGACCGCACCGACGCCGACTCGGCCAAGGACGCGCTCGCCGCCGCCCAGCGGGTTCTGGACGCGGGCAAACTGCTCGGCATGTACCCGGAGGGCACCCGCTCGCCTGACGGCAGGCTGTACAAGGGCAAGACCGGGCTGGCGCGCGTCGCGCTCGAGACCGGCGTCCCCGTCATCCCGGTCGCGATGATCGGGACCGATGTCGTCAACCCGCCCGGATCCAAGATGTGGCGCTTCGGCCGCGTCACGGTGAAGTTCGGGAAGCCGATGGACTTCACTCGCTTCGAGGGACTCGCGGGCAACCGCTTCATCGAGCGCGCCGTCATCGACGAGGTCATGTACGAACTCATGCGACTCTCCGGCCAGGAGTACGTCGACCTGTACGCCGCGGACGTCAAGGAACAGGTCGAGGCCGCCGAGCAGAAGCCGCCCGCGCGCATCCCGACCGCAGCGGCGGGCTAACCGGTCGCGACTACCGGCGCGGAGGCGTCGACCGACGTCGACAGCTGTTCATCCCCCTTGGGCACCAGCTTCGTCGCCACCGCACCGGTCACGGCGATGGTGGCGAGCGCCCACCAGAGATAGGGCCCGCCGATCAACTGCCGCCACACCGGCGCAGCGGATTCCTCGTGCTCGGGCAGCAGTGCGTACGGCATCACCACCATGAGCACGACGCCGATGGCGCTCACCACGCCAAGGGCCGCACTGCGCTGGCGATACGCGATCACCGCGGTGACCAGAACGGCGGGCAGCGCCCACACCCAGTGGTGCGACCACGACACCGGCGACACCACCAGCCCGAACAGCGCGACGCAGATCAGCGCCAGCATCGGCTGGTCCGCCTTCAGGACCCGGCGGCCGGCCCACACCGTCAGGCCGAGCACGGCGAAGCAGGCGATGGTCCACAGCACGAAGCGCGGTCCCTCGGCGACGCCGAGACGGGCCAGCCAGCCCGCGATGTTCTGGTTCGTGTTGAACGACACCGTGCCGATCCGGTCGGTGTCGTGCACCGTCTCCGTCCAGTACTGCAGTGAGTCGCGCCATGCGAACGCCATGCCGACGAGCGTCGCGACCGCGGCCGAGACGACGGCCGTGATCAGCGTGCGGGTGTCGCGGCGCAGCAGGAAGTAGAGCAGGAAGACGGCTGGCGTGAGCTTCAGCGCCATCGCGAGCCCCAGCAGGAGTCCGCGGGGCCACGGTGTTTTGCGCGGCACGCAGTCGGCGATCACCAGCGTCATCAGGACGACGTTGATCTGGCCGAATTCGAAGTTGGCCTGGACGGGCTCGAAGTACAGCACGGCGAGCGCCACGATCGCCGCGGCCAACGACGCCCGTCGCCAGCCCGCACCGTCCGGCAGCGGCCACCGCTGGGCCACCCGCAGCCGGGTGAGCACGATCCACGTCGACGCCAGCAGGAGCAGCAGCGTCGTCACCGTGATGGCGATGCTGGCCGCCGGCAGCGACAGCAACGCGAACGGCGCGAACGCAACCGCCGCCAGCGGCGGATAGGTGAACGGCAGGTCCAGGCCCGCCTCGGTGGTGAACATGACGCCGTCGGCGTACAGCGGGGCGCCGTCCAGCCACGCGCGGCCGCCCATCCGGTACACGTCGATGTCGATGCGGTAGGGCGTCGTTCCCAGCAGGCGCCAGGTGGCCCATGCCAGCGCGGCGAGGGCGACGAGTTGGAAGACCCGCCACCCCACGATGGGCAGCCGCTGAGTACTCATATCGCGTCACAGCCTATCGGGGCGGTTCGGCGCGTCGAGACGTATACGTTCGCGACGCGCGCAGGTCGGCGTAAGTTTTCGACCGTGCATCTCAGCTTCCAGCTGGACTTCATCACGCGCGACCGGCTGCCGCTGCTGTGTTGCCTGGTCGCGTTCATCCTCACGTTCTTCGTGACGCGCACGATCGTGCGCTACATCCGGGCGACCGCCGACAGCGATGCGCCGCGCAAGTGGTGGCAGCCACGCAACATCGGACACGGCGGTGTGCACATCCATCACGTGGTGTTCGGTGTGATTCTCGTCATGGTCTCGGGCGTCACGATGGTGACGCTCGCGGTCAGCGGAGGAGTACCCGAATTCACGGTGGCTGCAACATTCTTCGGGATCGGCGCGGCTCTGGTGCTCGACGAGTTCGCGTTGATCCTGCACCTGCAGGACGTCTACTGGGCCGAGGACGGCCGCACGTCGGTCGACGCGGTTTTCGCGGCGGTCGCGGTCGCGGGGCTGCTGGTGCTGGGATTCAATCCGCTGTCGTTCTTCGACGTCGGCATGTGGCAGGACGACCACTCGCTGCTCGCGCGCACGACCGTGATCCTCGGTGCGGTGTTCACCCTGCTGCTGGCGGTGGTGGTGCTCCTCAAGGGCAAGGTCTGGACGGGTCTCGTCGGGATGTTCATCACGCCGCTGCTGCTGGTCGGCGCGGCTCGGCTGTCGCGGCCGCACGCGCCGTGGGCGCGCTGGCGCTACACCACCCGACCTCGCAAGATGCACCGCGCGCTGGTTCGGGAGCGGAGCCTGCGCAGGCCCGTCGTGCAGGCGAAGCTGTGGCTGCAGCACGCGGTGGCCGGCGAACCGCACTTCCCGAACGACAGCGAGGTCGATCAGCAACTCGACCGCGAGATACACGCCGCGGCGGCGCCGCCGCCCGACCAGCCCGCCACCGTTCCCGCGTCGGCGTCGACGGTGTAGGGGCCGGGAATGCGCTACTTCTACGACACCGAGTTCATCGACAACGGTCGCACCATCGAGCTGATCTCCATCGGCGTGGTGTCCGAAGACGACCGCGAATACTACGCGATCTCAACGGAATTCGACCCGGACCGGGCGGGCAGCTGGGTGCGCAAGAACGTCCTGCCGAAGCTGCCCTCACCGTCGTCGAAGCTGTGGCGCTCGCGCAGGCAGATCCGCGACGACCTCGAGACCTTCTTCGACATCGACGGCGACGAGCCCATCGAGTTGTGGGCGTGGGTCAGCGCGTACGACCACGTCGTGCTGTGTCAGCTGTGGGGGCCGATGACGGACCTGCCGCCGCCGATCCCGCGATTCACCAGGGAGCTGCGTCAGTTCTGGGAGGAGCGCGGCTGTCCGCGGATGCCCCCGCGACCGCGCGAGGCGCACGACGCGCTGGTCGACGCCAGGCACAACCTGAAGCGGTTCCGGTTGATGCAGGAACTGATGGCGGGAGAAGACGACACGGACGGCAGCTGGGCACAACGGGCCTGATCTGCGGCTTCCGGACGCTGCGCACCCGACCCCGCGCGGTTAATCGGGCTGATTCGCGCAGTTACGATGTACGGGTGAACTGGACCGTCGACGTACCCATCGACCAGCTCCCGGACCTGCCTCCGCTGCCCTCCGACCTGCGGGCGCGGCTCGATGCCGCGCTTGCCCGGCCCGCGCTGCAGCAGCCCAGCTGGGATCCCGACGCCGCGAAGGCCATGCGCACCGTGCTCGAGAGCGTGCCGCCGGTGACCGTGCCGTCCGAGATCGAGCGACTGAAGGCGCAGTTGGCCGACGTCGCCCGTGGTAACGCCTTCCTGCTGCAGGGCGGCGACTGCGCCGAGACGTTCGTCGACAACACCGAGCCGCACATCCGCGCCAACATCCGCACGCTGCTGCAGATGGCGGTCGTCCTGACCTACGGCGCCAGCATGCCGGTGGTCAAGGTGGCGCGCATCGCGGGGCAATACGCCAAGCCGCGTTCCGCGGACCTCGACGCGCTGGGCCTGCGGTCCTACCGCGGCGACATGATCAACGGCTTCGCCCCCGACGCCTCGGTCCGCGAACACGACGCCTCGCGACTGGTGCGCGCCTACGCCAACGCGAGCGCGGCGATGAACCTGGTGCGGGCGCTGACGTCGTCCGGGATGGCGTCGCTGCAGAAGGTGCACGACTGGAACCGCGAGTTCGTCCGCACCTCGCCCGCCGGAGCGCGCTACGAGGCGCTGGCAGGCGAGATCGATCGCGGCCTGCGGTTCATGAGCGCCTGCGGTGTCGACGACCGCAACCTGCAGACCGCCGAGATCTACGCCAGCCACGAAGCGCTGGTGCTCGACTACGAGCGGGCGATGCTGCGCATGGACGTGCCCGACGCGGACGCCGAGGATCAGAGCCCGAAGCTGTACGACCTGTCGGCGCACTACGTCTGGATCGGCGAGCGCACCCGGCAGCTCGACGGTGCCCACGTCGCGTTCGCCGAAGTCATCGCCAACCCGATCGGCGTCAAGATCGGCCCGACGACGTCGCCGGAACTCGCGGTCGAGTACGTCGAGCGGCTCGACCCGCACAATGTGCCTGGCCGTCTCACGCTCGTCAGCCGGATGGGTAACCAGAAGGTCCGCGACGTGCTACCGGGCATCATCGAGAAGGTCGAGGCGTCGGGGCACCAGGTGATCTGGCAGTGCGACCCGATGCACGGCAACACCCACGAGTCGTCGACGGGCTACAAGACCCGGCATTTCGATCGCATCGTCGACGAGGTGCAGGGCTTCTTCGAGGTGCACCACGCGCTCGGCAGCCATCCCGGCGGCATCCACGTCGAGATCACCGGTGAGAACGTGACCGAGTGTCTGGGTGGCGCACAGGACATTTCGGACTCCGACCTCGCGGGCCGCTACGAGACGGCGTGCGATCCCCGGCTCAACACCCAGCAGAGCCTGGAGTTGGCGTTCCTCGTCGCGGAGATGCTGCGCGGCTAGGTTTTTCGCTGCCGTTCAGAACGGCGCCGTGCATTCGGCGAGGCGGTCTTCGTGGTTGCGTCGGCGTTCGGCGGCGATGTTGGCGGCGCGTTGTTGGGCGCGGGTGCGTCTTCGTTGTGGCATGCGCAGGTCGCGGCCGGGGGTGGGTTCGGTGACCGGTGTCGGGGTGTTCGGTAGCGGGGTGGTGGGGTCCCAGTTCGGGAAGTAGATCCGCGAGCCCGGCGGCGCTCGGTGTTTCAGCCCCGATGGACTCGTCCACACGATCGTGCCGTCGGCGAGCTGGTCCTCGGACCAGCCGCCCTCGCCGACCCAGAACGTCTTGAGCAGGTGATGCTTCTATGTCAATGCGGGGCGTTCGCACGTGTTGATCTGGTGTTGCCAGGTGGCTTGGTCGGTGTGCATGGCTCGGTAGATGACGTCGACGAGGTGGCGCTTGAGGATGCGTCTGGCA
>NZ_JANDBD010000017.1 GCF_024320865.1 Mycolicibacterium arenosum
CATTACGGTGAACCACGAAGACCTCCGAGGTGAGTTGGTGCGTTCCTAGACAGCTCGCACTTCACCCGGAGGTCTTCGTCTTGTCACCTCACCACGCCGTCACCAACGTCCGTGGTCAGTACAACTAGCCGACCAGCAGCCTTGATCTGCGCAACCAACTACAGCTTCTGGCGCTCGTGCAGCGGCTCGCCCGTACTCAGCCCGCGATCGTGATCGTGACTGTGCACGATCTGGGCTTGGCCGCCCGATTCGCCGATCGCATCGTCGTATTGCACAACGGCGCAGTGTATTCCGTGGGCGCACCCCATGAGACGCTCACCGAAACCATGCTGCGCGACGTGTACCGCATCGAGGCCTCCGTCCACACGACATCCGACGGCATCATCAACGTGGCCGCACACCGGAGTCTCTAGGTTTCGCCAATCGATTCAGCGTGATCGGGCATGAAGAAGGTGAACGTCGTTGGTGTGCGCTGCGTCAGCAACACGCGCCCACCTTCGGCGTCAGCGAGCCGACGCGCCAGCCGCAAGCCGATGCGGCCGCCGTCATCGCCCGAACCCTCGGAGAACGCGTCGATCGCCGTTGCTCCCGCCGAGCCCCCATCCCGCACGTCGATCGCCACGGTTCCGACGGTCTCGCGAGCGTGCACGGTGACACCCCCAACCCCGTGCCGTACCGCGTTGTCGATGAGGACCGCCAGAATCTCACGGACCGCGGCCGCCGAACAGGGTGGTACATCGAGTCGTGGGTCGACGACGGTCGTCAGATTCCGCCCGCTGTCGGTGAGTACCCCGCGCCACGCGCCGGCGATCTCATCAAACAGAGCACTGATATCGGGCGCCTCGGTGCGTCGGTCGGTGCTGCGCGCCAATGCAAGTAGGTCGTCGATGGTGCGCTGCAGCCGATCCGAACTCGCCAAGGCTTCGACAACGGCTGAGTGGTAATCGGCACCCGGCGTGTGCAGTGCGTTCTCCAATGTCAGCCGCAGTCCTGCCAACGGCGTTCGCAGCTGATGCGAGGCGTGGGAGGTCACTGCCCGCTCCCGCTCGACGAGGTCCCCAATGCGCTCCGCCGCGTGATTGAGAGCATCCGCAGCAGTATCGATGTCGGCAATGCCACTGCTGGCCAGCGACACGGAGAAGTCTCCGTCCGCGAGCCGGGACGCAGACGCGGCCAGAGCCTCGACCGGCCGGGCGAGTCGCTTCGCCTGCCACCGAGCCAGTCGCCAGGTCACGAACACGATGGCTGCGCCGAGCGTCGCCATCGCCAGCCACGTGAGTCCGATCCTCGGGTAGACCTCACTGGCCGACATACTCGCGCGGACGGCGTAGAGCCCGCCGGCCTGATCGGGAATCGGGACGGCGGCCACGAGCATCCCCGAGTCGGAGCGATGCTGAATCGAGTTGTCGGCGAGCGCTTGCCGAACCGCATCGTCGGCACCGGCCGGCCCGACACCTCCGATCAGTGTGCCGTTCGGGTCGTACAGTCCGATCACCGTGCCGACCTCGGGAGCGGGTATTCGGCCGGGGTGCCCCGTGTGCTCGACGTCGGCCGCCACGTCGAGTGCAGCGATGTCGGCGATTCTTTCGAGTTCGGTGGCCTCTTGAGCGTGGTAATGGAGCGCGACTGCGACTCCAAGCGGTATTCCGAACAAGCTGGTTGCGACGATCGCGGAGATCACCGCAAGTGCCACGATTCGACTACGCATCGCCACGACCAGGCGGCGAATCGAGGCGGTAACCGAACCCGCGCAGCGTGGTGATCGTCGGTGTCGCCGAGGGATCCGACGAGTACTGGTCGGCGGCGTCAGCCAGTTTGCGACGCAGAATCCCGACGTGGACGTCGAGCGTCTTCGTCGAGCCGTACCAGTGCTCGTCCCACACGTCCGCCATGAGATCTGTACGACTGACTGCCGTGTCGGCGTCGGCGACGAGCCGGGCGAGGAGGTCGTACTCGCGACTGCGTAACTTCAGACGGTGGCCGTTGAACGTCGCGACGCGCGATCCGGTGTCGATGACCAACTCCCCGATGGCGATCGCCGATTCCGCGGTGGCGGACACCGATCCTCTGCGCAGGTGGGCTCGGATGCGCGCCAACAACTCTGCGAATCTGAACGGCTTCGTCAGGTAGTCGTCAGCACCGGCGTCGAGCCCGACCACGACGTCGATTTCGGCGTCACGGGCGGTGAGGATCACCACCACTGCGCCGGGTTGCGCCGCCCTCAGTTCTCGACACACGTGGACGCCGTCGAGGTCCGGCAGACCCAAATCGAGGAGGACGAGTTCGAAGTCGTGACTCTTCGACTCTCGGAGCGCGCCGGCACCCGTGCGGGCCCACGTGACGCGGTGACCATGCGTGGCCAGCCCGTCGGTGAGTTGTGTGCCGATCGTGTCGTCGTCCTCGACGACCAGCAGGTGGGCCACGTTCACAGCGTATCGCTCGTCGCGCTGTTAGCGGCCGTGCTCGTTGCTCCCGATGAGGGCGTCGAGCCCGCCGTAGGGATGGAACTTAACCGGCGCCGGGGACGTCTTGATCTGGACGTTGCCCGGCGACTGGCACTGGGTGTGCGACCTCGCGCTGGAGCACGTCTGCTGAGTGCCCGAATCAGCCGCGGCCGCCATCGGCGCGGTGGCCAAAACAGCGCCGGCTGCTGCGGTGGCGAGAAGTGCTGCAAACAAACGGTTCTTGATGGCCATGAGGGTTTCTCCTTGGGTTGAGGTACCGCTTTTCCGGTACTTCTACGAGATTAGAAACCCGTGCGTTATCGACACCCCATCGCTTGGTAAACGACCGCTTTACCTTCGATTCCCATAGCCCGCGGACGACGCCGCCATGCGCGCGATGACAGCCTCACCAGCAATCCGTTAGAGTCGCGTCGTAACGACTGTTAGTTTTGTACGAGGCACGAGGGGTTTCAGTTGAACGGTTCGGCTCTGTTCGTGACCGTGTTTCTCGCGTGTGCCGTGGAGGCCGTCGAGGGGTTCACGATCGTGCTGGCAGCCGGCACTGCTCGAGGGTGGCGCTCGGCAGCCAGCGGCGCGGTTGCCGCCGTGGCGGTCCTGGTCGTGGTAGTGGCGGCCCTCGGCCCGGCGATCACCGCCCTCCCCCTGGACGGCCTGCGCTTCGTCGTCGGCAGCCTGCTTCTCGTCTTCGGGCTGCAGTGGCTTCGCAAGGCGATTCTTCGCGCCAGCGGCAATAAGGCCCACCGCGATGAGGCGGTCGCCTACGCGGCGACGCTGGCCGCGGCTCACACGAGCCCTTCCTCGCGCCGGACGGCCGGGCTGGATTGGTACGCGTTCACCCTGTCGTTTAAGGGCATTCTGTTGGAGGGCATCGAAGTCGCGTTCATCGCGCTGACGCTGGGCGCCAATCACGGCAGCATCTCCTTGGCGGCCCTCGCAGCGGCGTCTGCGGTTGCCGTCGTCGCGATCGCGGGTCTCGCCATCCGCGCACCGCTCGCTCGGGTTCCGGAGAACGCGATGAAGTTCTTCGTCGGGGTGATGCTGACGGCGTTCGGAATCTACTGGGGCGCGGAGGGCGCCGGCGCGCACTGGCCGGGTGAGGACCTCGCGCTGCTTGTGCTGATACCGGCCGTCGCTCTGTACGCGCTGGCGTTGTCGGCGCTCTTCAAGCGACGGGCAACCACCCCCGCCACCACCCAACCGACAAGGGCTTCCTAATCGTGCGCACGCTGAGGAGTTTCGCGAAGTTCTGGTACGACTTCATCATCGGCGACGACTGGCGAGTAGCGCTCTCGGTCGGCGCGGCGATGGCAGCCACCTACGCGGTGAATCAGTTGACCGGCGCCACTTCGTGGCTGATCGTCACGGTCACCGTGTTGATCGCGCTGCCAGCGAGCATCTACCGGGTGGCACGACGCAACAACCGGGGAGCTTCGCCCGCATCGCATTGATGCACACGCGAACTCACGCGACCGACTCAGCGGGATGTCGTGTATCGGGCTGCTCGGCGGTCACCCTGGCCGTCCGCTGCAGGAGCACAGCGCCGGTCAGCACGGCGGAGCACCCGAGTAGCGTCCCCGCGATGACATCCGTCAGCCAGTGCACGCCGAGGTACATGCGGCTCAACGAGACTGCGCAGAACAGCGTCACGGCGACGGCTGTAACCCACCGAGTCATGACGACGTGGCCGACGAGCCACGTGACCGCGATGCACATTCCCAAGAGAGCGGCCGCGCCGGTGACATGTCCCGAAGGGAAGGAGTAGTCGGTCTCGAGTGTCTCCTGCAACGCGATGGCTGGTCGTGGGCGCGCAACCACTTGCTTGATGAGCCAGCAGGCCGCGGAAGCTCCCCCGATGGTGCCGATCACAACGAAACCACTACGGCGCGAGCGCAAGACGCACCCGGCGATGACGGCGACCACGACCGCGGCCACCGCGGTCTCCGCCGGCCCGAAGGCGTTGGTGACGGCTAACGCCAGCTGGTCGAGAACCGGCGAGCGATGGCTCACGAACCATGCGAGGACGAACTGGTCCGTGCGGGCCACCCAACCAGCCGTGGCGACCAACGCCCCGATGAGCGCCATCAACGTGAGCGGCACGACGACGCACCCCGCAGCACGGGTTGCCGACATCCGCCCACCCGCGTCCACACCGACGTTTTCAGTCACCGACACAGTGTCGCGGGGCGGACCTGAACGCTCACTGAAGACGCGTCCGCACCGTCCGCCTCAGCCGCGGCCAAAGGCAGGTTCACTGTGAAGGACGCTCCGCCGAGACCGGACCCGCCGATCGAGATCGACCCGCTGTGCGCGTCGACCAGCTGAGCGACGATCGACAACCCGAGCCCTGCGCCACCGGACTCCCGATCGCGGGGCGAGTCGAGCCGAACGAACCGATCGAACACCCGAGCCCGATCCTTCTCCGGGATCCCGGTCCCGTCGTCGTCGACGACGACCTGAGCCACCCCTCCGGTCGACCGACTCTCCAAGCGAATTCTCTTGTGCGCGTGTCGAGCAGCGTTGTCCACAAGATTGCGCACCATGCGCGACAGGCCACGCGGATCACCGTGCACACGTACCGCGGCGACCGACGTTTCGACGTCGAGGTTCGTGATCCCTTTGATCCGTTCCGCTTCCGCGAGAACGATGTCATCGAGGTCGACGTCGACGGTTCGTCGACCGTCGTTGTGCTCGTCGGCTCGGGCGAGCAGCAGGAGGTCCTCCACCAACCCCTGCATGCGCTGCGCTTCCGGGATGAGCGCATCGTTGATCAGCGCCTGGTCGAAGAGCTCGGGGCGCCGATGCGCGAGTTCCAGGGCGGCATTGATCGACGCCAACGGACTGCGAAGCTCGTGCGACGCATCGCTGACGAATCGGCGTTGAGCGTTCTGGCTGCCCTCGAGCCGGTCGAGCATGTCGTTCATCGTGACCGCCAGGCGCGTGACCTCGTCATCCGCGGGCGGCACGGGGATTCGTTCGCCGAGCCTGCGGCTGGTGATGGACGCCACCAGTGCACGTAGGCGTTCCACGGGTAACAGCGCCGCGCCGACGAGGCGGTATGTTCCGAATGCCACGAGGGCGATGGCGATCGGGCCTCCGATCCCGAGTAGCAGAGCCACGGTGTTGACGACGCCCTCCACCGGTTCTCGATCGGCACCGACCAGCACCGTGACGGGTCCCGCCGGCGTGTCAACACCGGCGGCCATGACCCAGAAGTCCTGCGTGCCGTCCGGCCGTACCCGACCGAACGACGCCGTGGACCCCGGCGCCATCGTGCGGCGGGCGAGCGGTTCCCGCGGGCCGCCTGCTGACTGAATAACGACGAGTCCTGCAGCGTCAACCACCTGCACGGCGCCCACCTGGCTATCCGTGGCCATCATCGCCCTGTCCAGGTCTGCCGGCATCTCCGTTCGCAGCTGATCGACGACCTGCGCCGATCTCGATGCGGCGGTTGCCTGCGCGGAACGCTCAAGGGTGGTGAACAGCACCACCAACAGCGCGCCACCCGCGAGCAGAAGACAGGCCGTCACGACAACGGTCGCGGCGACGGTCGAGCGTGTGCGCACCGTCCAGCGTGACGGTGAGACGAGCACCATGAGCGCACCTTTTCCTTCTGGCAGTAGCCCACCACTGTGGCTGGTTAGGCCTGAAGGTTTCCTGAACAATGCGGCAACGCGATGCCTACTCCATCGCGTCGCCGACGGCGCGCTCGCAACCGTTCAGGAAGTCGTGGTGAACGATCCGGTCAGCGGTGCCGCGGGCGAGAGCGTCGTCGAAGAGGTTGTTGCACAGTCGTGTGGGCGTCGCGCCGGCGTGCGCCATCGCCGCGCGCACGGAACCCCGGTCGGCGATGGCCGAGTATCCCTCATGGAAGGAGAACGGATCCGGATCGCTCCCCCTGCTCAGCAGCTCGAACGATGCGAGTACGGCAAGCAACGCGAGGCACGACGCGAACACGCGTCGCACGGAGTACGTCAGGGCTGACGTGGGCACGGACCCAATGCTGTCAGCAGACTGCTGAAGAAACCCTGAAAGGGCTGAATATCGCGCTGTCGAGATCAGTGACCGACGCCGCCGGCGGTCGTGAAGTAGAAGAAGTCTCGTGTGTCGGGGCGTACGTAGCGGTCTGCTGGACCGGTCATCGTCGACAGCAGACGCTGCGGCGACGGCCCGCCGGACGCGTCGACCCACGCACTGAAGAACTGCAAGCCGGAGTGGATGTCGAGTTCCATGGCGGTCACCGCACCCGCCTGCGTCAGCGCTGCACCGAGAGCGGCCAGGTTGAGCTGATCGCCCGCCACGTAGATGAGGTCTCCGTGCGCCGTCGCGCCCAGGCCGGACCTCCACGTGTACTGGAGTTGGTTCCTCGCACTACCCCAGCGAAGGTCGACGTTGTGGTCGAGCCCCGGCACGGGTTGCCCGTTGTCGACGATCAGCGCGAGGTTCTGACGCACGGCTACCACGTGGGGAGACATCGCAACGTCGCGTCCCCATTGACCCACCGTCATCCGGCCGCGGTCGTCGATCACCGCCGACGCCTTGCCGTCGAGCAGGTCGTGGACGGTGACGCCGTTGAGGAAGAATCCGCCGGGATCAGCACTCATCTTGAACCCGGAGTTGAACGCGGCCAACACGTTCGGCAGCTCCGCGGCGGGAATCTTTCCCGAACCGTGGCTACCCGCCGGCTCTTTCGTTCCCTGCACGAGGTGTGCACGGGCCGTGTCGGTCCGGATCAGTGCCGCGCCCGCGACGACGCTGCGGTGGAACCGGTCCGGCTGCAGCAGCGCGGCGTAGATCGCCGGCGACGTTCCCGGCGTTCTCACCACGGGATGCCAACCGAGTCCGTCCGCGGTGCCCGGAAGCGCCGGAAGGTGCCGGTAGGAGGCGCGCGGACCGTTCGGCGCTGAGTGATCGAAGGCACCGAGTAGACCGTTTGCGTCGGGGGACGTGTCGGGGGGTGCGTGCCTGCTGTAGAGCCAGTTCTCGAATGCATCCAGCGGGCCACCGAATCCCAGCTGGCGCAGGAGCGTTGACGCTCGGTCCTGCCACGGCGCGTATCCCGGACCGCTTGACAGCACCGCGTACCCGCTGCCGAGGGCGGTGACGATCGCCACCACGAGGACGAGCAGATGAGTCATCCATCGATCGCGAAAGCGGCGCCGCACTCGGACCGGGGGCGCGTACCGGGTGTCGTACATAGCTGAATCGTGGCGATATCGTCCTGTAGTTCCGCTGAGAGGCAGCAACTTCCGGTCTTTTCAGCGAACCTTCAGTCGACACACACCAGCATCGAACTCGTGCCTGAATCGAGCACGGTCCTCGCGGCTCGCGCAGCGGCCGCTCTGGCGATCTGCGGAACCGTCCTGATCGCGTGCGCCGCACCTCATCCAGCGCCGGATCCGTCACCCGAGCCGGTGTACGCGCTGGGAGTCGCCGCGGGCGACTGCCCGCCCGACATCGCGTTCTATCACGCTGTCGCCCCGCATTCCATAGAACTCGGCGTGGTGAGTACGCCGACCCAGGTGGTCAGTTACTCCATCACCTCACGCGATTCCGCGTACGACGGTCTCACCGGATCAGCCTTCGTCGGCGAGGGCGCGAACGGCCACACGTTCAGGATCGAGGTACCGATGTCCGCCATCGAGCTGATCACCGTCACGGCTACCGGCGCCGGCCGTGAACGACCGAGTGTCTGTGCCGCTGTCCGTCTCTAAGAGGTCGCGCGCCGCTTCAGAGTTCACGCAGCATCGGGATTGCGGGACGCCGGGCGAGGCGGACCTGCACCTCGCCGACCACGGCGAGCGCCGCCACGGTCACCCCCGACAGCACCGCGAAGTAGGTCCACGGCACCGCGATGACATCGGGCGGCGGGTCGAACACGCCGCTGAGCACCTTGACCAGCATCACGGACAGGGTCGCTCCGATCGCCGCACCACCCGCCATTCCGGACAGTCCGAGAACAGTGATCTCGCTGAAGATCAGAGCGCGCAGGTGCGCTGGGCGCGCCCCCACCACGGTGAGGATACCGTGGGTGCGGCGCCGTTCGGCGTACCCGAGGGCGAAGACCAGGCCGCCGGCTCCGACCGCCAGCACGAGCGCGAAGGACAGTTCGACGGCCGTGAGACCGGCCAGGTCGACCGACGTGAGGCTCGATCCGACCGTGTCCCGCACGTTGGCGATGTCGGTCACCGTCGCCGACGTGCCGAAGAGTTGGCGCATCCGCTCGGTCACGACGGCGGTGTCCCGTCCTGCCACGTCCACGAGGTACGTCTCCGCTGACGCCGAACCCGTCTGAGCCGCAATGTATTCGGCGTTCGCCACCAGGAAGCTGTCCTTGGGGGCGGTGGGGAACTCGGTCACCACGCCGATGTAGCGGAACGTCACGGCCTTGGGTTGACGTGTGGCGGCGTCCACCAACCGGAGCACCAGCGGGTCACCGACCTGAAGTTGAAAATCGTGCACGGTCTCCGCGGACACCAGAATCGAGTCGGGCGCCGTCGCCAGCGTGGCCATCAGATCGCCGGCCCTGGCTCCGGGGAAGTAACTGTCCTGCAACGCGGTGACGCGCCGGATGGTAGCCGGGTTGACGCCGTAGAGGTCCTGCAGATCGGAACCGATGTAGGCGAATCGATGCTGCATGGGTTCCACCGCCGCCACCCCCGGCACAGCGGCGATCGACGACAGCGTCCCCGCCGGTGACTCAACGCCCTGCGGCAGTTGCACGGTCACGTCGGCGCCGTTGGTCAGCTGGGCATCGGCTTCGGCCTGTTGGCGGTACGTCGCGTTGAACGTGGCGGTCGACACGGCGAACGCCACCGTGACGCCCAGCAGCACGATCGTCCGCACCAGCGTTCTGCGCTGCCGCGACAGCGTCGCGGCCACCGTGCCGGACAGCTCGCCGGTCAGCGGCCGGAGAAGGCGCCGGAGCAGCGGGCGACCCGCACCGAACATCAGATCCGCGAGCCGCCACATGAAGAGAGCGCTGCCCGTCCACAGCAGCACCGGTCCGACGAACGCCCAGTAGGACACCGATATCGTCGGCACCCCCTCGGGCGCGAGGACGAGCTGATACCCGGCGCTGCTGGTCGCCCGGTACACGATGGCCGCCAGGACCAGCAACACGGCATCCGCACCGTACCCGGCCCACCGCGGGTATGCGAACGCCGTGACCACCTGCCGGTCCCGCGCGATCGTGTGGTTGCGGAGGTCGCGACGCACGGGCATAACCACCGACACCGCGGCGATGAGCATACCCACCGCGGCGGCGCCCAGCGGCCAGGCGACCACCGCGGTCGGTGAGCCGCCGAAGTCCCCGGTGCCGAACACCATTCGGGCCAGCACCGCCGCCGATACGATCCCCAGCCCGGCGCCGACGACGCCGACGAATGCCGCCTCGGCACCCGCGAGGGTCAGCAGTTGGCGTGCCGAGGCACCCCGGCTGCGCAACAGCGCCTGTTCGGAGCGCCGGCGTTCGGAGCCCGACGCCGCCATGGTGGCGGTCAGCACGCCGGCGAGCACCGCCCCCGGTAGACCGAGGAACAGGAACAGCACCCCGGCGTAGGCCGCGTCGTGACGGGCCGCATCCAGCGTGGCCCCGAGGTTGTCCCCGACGAGTGCGGTACCGGCGCTGCGCGCTTCGAGATTCCGGGCGGCGGTGGTGACGGCGGTGTACGCCCCCGCCGGATCCCGCGGCAACGTGTGATCGAGCCGAAGGTGAAACTGCGTCGTCACCAGGTCGGGTCGCACCGCCCCGAGCGGATCGAACACCGCTCGCCACTGCGCGGCCGGGAGGATCAGCACGTTGTCGGGCGGCGCGATGGGTTGCGCACTCGGCGGTGCGCCCACCTTCTGAAACAGTGAATTCGCCTGCGGTAGATCGATGACGCCTGCCACCGTCACGGTGGCGGGCGCCATGCCCTGCCGGCCGATGCTCACGGTGTCACCTGGTGCCGCGTGCAGGTTCGCCGCCGTCTGCTGAGCGAGCAGAACACCCGACTCGGCGCCGACCAGCGACCGGATCTCGCCGAGGAACACGGTGCCGTATCCATCGGGCAGACCGAGCACGACGCCGGGACCCGTCATCTGAGTCGTCGCGCCGGTCACGGCCGAAAAGCCGGTTGTTCGAGCAAGATCGACCTGCGCCGAGTCGACCACCCCGGGAGTGGCGGCGACCACTTCGGCGACGTCGGCGTCCATCGCGCCACGGACCACCTCGACCTGCCAGTCGACCGCCACGCCACGTACGGCACGTTCGGTCATCGTCGACTGGGAACGGGCGAGGAACGCGCCCAGGCTCGCCAGCATCGCCACCGCGACGGCTACCCCGACGGCGGTACCCAGGAGCCGGATCGGTCGCCGTCGCAGCAGGCCCGTCAACCACAGCCAGGTCATCGCTGACCGGCTTCGGCGTCGGCGCGAGAGTCGAAGTCCAACGATCCCCCGTGCATCACCCATCGCGTGCGGAGTCGGTTCGCCACCGAGGGATCGTGGGTCGACACGACTAGGGCCGCAGTCAGTTCGTCGGCGGCTTGCACCAGAACGTCCATCACAGCGGAAGCGTTCGCGTGGTCGAGCTGCCCAGTGGGTTCGTCGGCCAGGATCAGTCGCGGCTCACCCGCGAGCACACGAGCGACGGCGATCCGCTGGGCCTGGCCCGCAGAGAGTTCGTCCGGCAACTTGCGCGCGAACGCGCCGAGATCCAACCGCGCGAGCGCGGCGTGCGCGCGTTCGGTGGCGGCATCGGCTGCGGTGCCGTCGAGGATCATAGGGAGCGCGACGTTCTCGATCGCGTCAAGCGCCGGGATCAAACTGGGCCCCTGGAAGACGACACCGACGAGCCGCGCACTCGCTCTCGGCGGACCACCGAACGCCGGCCAACTCACGGTTCCCGCGGTAGCGGTGTCCAGACCCGCCATCAGATGCAGCAGCGTCGACTTCCCCGAACCCGAAGGTCCGGTCACGGCAATGCGATTCGATGCTCGCACCTCGCACGTCACGTCACGCACGGCGGTGAAGGCCGTGGAGCCCGCTGCGTAGGACCGGGCGACACCAACGCAGCTGACAAGTGCCGGCTCGTCCCCGACCCGTGTGCTCATCCGACGATCCGACCGTCGGACAACCGGATCACCCGGTCGGACGCTTCGGTAACGGCGGGACTGTGGCTCGCCACCAGTATCGCGGTGCCCGCCGCAGCGCGTGCCCGCAGCGCCAGCAGGACGTCGCGTTCCGCCGAGCCGTCCAGTTCCCCGGTCGGTTCGTCGGCGAGCAGAGCGGCCGGCTCGTTGACCAACGCGACGGCCAGCCCCGCACGCGCCGATTCACCACCCGAGAGATCGCGCGGCAAACGGTCCGCCTTACCCTCGATGCCGAGCGACTCGAGCAAGGCGCCGACCGACGCGGCGCGTGACCGCCCCCGCACTCGCTGAATGAGCGCGAGATTCTCGGCAACTGTCAGGTGCTGCAACAGGTTACGGCTCTGAAATAGGAGCCCCAACTCGTCGGCACGTAATCGTGCGCGAACCGCCTCGGGCCGATGGCTCATCCGCCGACCCGTGACGTGGACCGCCCCTCCGTCGGGCTCGTCGATGCCCGCTAAGCAGGACAGCAACGTCGATTTGCCCGACCCTGAGGGTCCCGCGACGGTGACGAACTCACCGGGCTCGACGGTCAGCGAGACACTCTGCAGCGCTAGGGTTTCCTCGTCGCCGACCCGGAAGAACCGGTACAGCGTGCTCGCCTGAAGCGCAGGTGTCACGGATGCCAGACGAACGAGTCGGTGACGATTCGCCAGGGATCGACGTTGTCCGCCCCCACCGGGCCCGACAGGGTTACCGTGACCACTTGGCCCGGCCGGTAGTACGAGTACCGCTCCACGTCGTCGCGGATTGATTTGCCGGTCACCGGGTTGGGCAGTGAATCGGCGCCGTAGGTGACGAGCACGGTTTCACCCGCGGTGCGCGTGACCTGACTGATCGTTCCCGGCTGGAAGCCCGGAGTGGAGGATTCGATACCGGGCATCTCCTGCTGGTTCACGGAGTCGACCGTGGGCGCCACGGTCGCCGGCCGGCTGGCGATGGCGATCGTGTTCAGCTTGTCGGTGAACGACACACCATCGACGTCGGTCCTGGCCCAGCCCTCCGGAACCTTGATCGTGAACGACCCGTCGGCGGCGGTGAACGGGACGAACGCCTGGTTGTCGGGGATGTCGCCGGCCGGACTGACGTCGGCGACCTGCTGCTGCGTCGTCCCCGAGGCGGCGATCGGCGGGGCGGGCTGTGGACTGCAGGCGACGATTCCGATCGCCGTGAGGGCGATTGCCGCCGTCGAACTCAGCGCCTGCAGTGGGAACCTGTCGAAAGTCGGATTCCGTCGGGCCCCGCTCGCCGTGGTGTACCTGCGCATCATGGCGGCAATGATCCCGCGAGCACCCTGAAGGGTCGCTGAAGGCGTTTGCTCAGCGGACCTTCAGCTTCACCGATTTAGGTTCCTGCGTCATGACCGACACAACGAATTCCGCTGCGCTGCGAACTCCGCGCACGATGCTGAGCAAAGTACCCGAAATCACGGTGTGGTTCTGGGTCATCAAGATTCTGTGCACCACCGTGGGCGAGAGTTTCGCCGACTGGATCAACATGACTCTTGGAGTCGGGCTGATCCCGACGGCCCTGATCTTCACCGCCGTGCTGGCCGCGGTCCTGGGCTGGCAGCTGTCGCTGAAACGGTACAAGCCGTTCCCCTACTGGTTGACGGTGGTGGTCCTCAGCGTGACCGGTACGCTGTACACCGACATCCTCACCGACACCCTCGGCGTGCCACTGGCCATGAGCACCAGCGTCTTCGCGCTGATCCTGGCCGTGGTCTTCGGAGCCTGGTTCGTCAAGGAGCGGACGCTGTCCATCCACAGCATCGTCACGTTGCCGCGCGAACTGTTCTACTGGCTCGCGATTCTGGTGACGTTCGCACTCGGCACCGCGGTCGGCGACTGGACCCTCGAGCTCACGGGCTGGGGCCCCGGAATCTCCGTGTTGCTGCCCGCCGGTCTGATCATCGCGATCGTCGCGGGCTGGAAGATGGGCGCCAACGTGGTCCTGTCGTTCTGGCTGGCCTACATCCTGACTCGCCCGCTCGGCGCGAATCTCGGTGACTGGCTGGGCTTTCCGCCGGATCAGCAGGGACTGGGCCTGGGCGTGGCGATCACCAGCGTCATCTTCCTCGCCGCGATCCTGGCCACCGTGATCTACCTCACGGTCACGAAAGCCGACGTGATCGAGAAGCCCGCGGACGTGCGGCCCGCCAATCCCGGCCGCGAGAAGGTCGTGCTGGGCTACTTCGCCGCTGTGGCGATCGCCGCGGGTGCTCTACTGACCTGGGCACATGCGCAGCCACACGGAGCGCCTCCCGGAGCCGAGGCGCCGACTGTGATCACCGCCATCGCACCCGGACAGGCGACCGCGAAGTTCCCGGCGGCCGACGTCGCGAACTTCCGCGCGATCACCGCGGACGCGCTGACCAAGGTGCAGGCCGGCGATCAGGCGGGCGCAACGGCTAGCGCCAAGAACCTCGAAACCGCGTGGGATGACGCTGCCACCAGGCTCCAGGCACAGGACAGCGAAACCTGGACCGCGATCGACGGTCGGATCGACGCTGTGCTCACCGCGATTCGGGACGCGAGTCCCAATCAAGCGACCGAGACGCAGACGCTGAACGACCTGGCGGCCGCGCTGAAGTAGGACAGGGCCGGCAGAGAGGCGTCAGCCGTGGGGTAGCCGCGGCTGACGCCTCGTCGTCGTTGTGTCCGAGTCAGGTCCTCGCGCTCGTAGGCCGTCGAGGTAGGCCCGAGCTCGGGGGCGGGTCAGCCGGAGGTTCATCACCCCGCCAGCACCAGCCCGACAAGTCCGAAAGCATTGGGGCTGAGGGCATCACAGAACGAGTCCCGGCCGGCAACCCCAGGCGACAACTACCTTCTGCAATTGACGCCACCGACCTACGTCAGCCTCTCTTGGCAGCCGCCTTCGCAGCCGCCTTCGCCGCGCGCCCTTCAGGACTCGCCGCGGAGGGACCGGGTTCGGTGACCGATGCCACCGAGGCCTCACAGTTCAACGAGACCAGAACCTGTTGTCGGACCGCGCCTCTCGAGTTGGGCGGCGGGGGCACGCTGTGTTGGTGCGAAGAGGTGACTATGCAGTCACTTCGCGACTGACGGTCGCCTACGGACGTCGACACCACAGGTTCGAACCCCGCCCTGTTCAGCGCCGCGGACGCGTCGGAGTACAGCTTGCCCGCAATATCGGGCGGGATCGCGCCGGCGTGCGCCGCCGGCGCGATCCCCAACGACATCACTGCAGAACAGGCTAACGGGAACACAGCTGCGGCAATACGGGCGGAGGACGGCGCGATACGCGACTTTTGACTGGGCATGTCAGTGCGCGCTTGCCGTGATGGGGACACTCGGCGGAGCGGGCGGTGGCGTCCAGGTCGCTGTCTCGCCCACCGACATCTGGCCGAGGACCGGTTGGTGGTAGACCGTGTTCGTCGGCGCGCTTCTCGAACCCGCCTCAATCCGTGGTCCCGGCCCGGTGTTGAGTCCGCCGTTCATCGAGCTTAGAACACCCATTGCCGCGAGCGCGCCAATCCCCGCCACGGCAAGCGAGCGTCGAGTTATCCGACTGGTAAACAATGTGTTTGATGTCATGCGGTTCATCCTGGGCGCGCATGGCTGAAGCAATGCTGAGCCAAGCTGAAGGCGCCTCTGCACTTCAAGGGCGGAACTCGACCAGCCGGTGCGGTGGCGAGAAATGCTGCCAACAAACGGCTCTTGATGGGCGTGCGTCTAACTCCCCCGGTTTGACGTATCACTTTCCTGGTACCTCTCCGAGATTAGGAGGCCTCGCGTCATCAACACCCCGTCGCCGAGTGAAGGATCCATTTACCTTCGCTCGAGCACACGGGCACCCGCATTCCCCTGACGCCCGTTGGACCGTCACCACCGTAGTGGCTCCATCGTCGGACAATCCTGCAATACTGTGACGCATGACCGCAGGTCAGGCGCTCGCTGGAGTCGGCTTGTCAATCGCCATTCTAGTTTCGGGTTGCTCGCCGGGTAACGCGCCGGCGCCCGCACCGTTGCCGACGGCCAACGACAGCGTGACAGTCCATCGCATCGACTACACGACCAGAGGTCTCGGGGATCCTGCGCAGAACTGGGGGGACTTCTATCTTCCCGCCGGCCCGCAGGCCGTGGACTCGATACCGCTGGTGGTCCTGATCCACGGCGGGTCGTGGAAGTCTCGATTGGGTGCAACCACCATGTCGCCCTACGCGCGGGACCTCGCCGCGAAGGGTATGGCGGTGTACAACATCGAGTACCGGCGCGTCGGGTCGGGAGGAGGCTGGCCCACGACGTTCGAGGACGTCGCAGATGCCCTCGACTACGTGGTGGAACTGAAGAGACAGTTCCCCCAGATCACCACGAATGACGAGTTGGTGGTCGGACACAGCGCAGGCGGTCAACTTGCCGCGTGGGTGGGAACACGAAACCGACTGAACCCAAACGAGGTTGGTAGCCGGCCACTTTTCCAACCCACCCGAATCATCGCCTTGGCGGGGCCCCTCGACATGGTGTACGCCGCCGACCACGGCGACCGTCACGTCGTCGCCGTGCTCGGAGGTACGCCACAGGAGGTACCGGAGCGCTACCAGTCGGTCGACCCCATCCAGAACATCGACCCGGCGATCCCGATCCTCGCTGTGCACGGGGATGCGGACCGCACCGTGCCGGTGGTGCTCTCGCAGCGCTACATCGACGAGGTGGTACGCCAACGAGGCATCGGCGAGATCGTCATCGCGGCCGGCGAGAACCACGTATCGATCGTCGATCCGAAATCACCGATGTATGCGCGAATTCTGGACACCATCACCGATGTATCCATCAAGACAATCGCAGAGATTGCGGTTGACTTCCGGACAGGCGGCTGAGGCGCGTCTCCGCCAGACGCTGCACCAGCCACCAACTGGCCGCTCGATTACGCCAGCACCACTTCGCCGTTCGGCCGCTGCGGTGCACCCGTGCGCCGATGGGTCGGCGCGGGAAGTGGCTGCAGGGGGTGGCGCCGCACCTGGACGGTTTGATAAGCTATGAGACCGATCAGCGCGGCGAGCAGGGCGGCCGAGGTCCACATCGTGCCCCACGCCAGCCCGCCGTGGTCGAGTGGCTTACTGAGATAGTCGCCTACTGTCGCACCGAGCGGGCGGGTGAGCACGAAAGCGATCCAGAACAACAGCATCCCGTTCACTCGAGTGAAGTAGTGCAGGCCCAGTAGCAGCAGCATTATCGCCGACAACATCAACGCACTGATGCTGAACCCGAATCCCAGGCTGTCCGAGAGGAAGTCACCGCTTGAGGTGCCTAGACTGTTGGAGAACAGGATTGCGATCCAGTACAACATCTCACCGCGGAACGTCGCGATGTTCTCCACGTCAAGGGTCTGGCCGCTGCGCCACCACGCGATGAAGACGATCGCGAGGCCGGCGCAGAGGATTGCCGCACCACCCGTGTATCCGATGCCGCCCGTGCGATTCATCAGGTCGGACAACGTCGTTCCCGCCGTGCTGGTGAGGGCGATCACAGTCCAGAAGATGGCCGGATGAAGACGTCGCGCCTTCAACTGCACCACGACCGCGACCACGAGCAGAACGAAGAAGATGACCGTGCTCACCAGGTATCCGACGTTCAGTGTCTGGGCGAGTAGATCGCCGCCGGTCTCGCCCAGCGTGGTGGCGACGATCTTCAGCACCCAGAAAAGCACTGTGACGTGAGGTAGTTTCCGCATGACCATGCGCACGCGAGTGTCTGAACGTGTTGCAGGCGTTGGCATCTCTCTCCCTAAAGGCTCAGCAAGTGGTCGACTCCGCGCCACGTTGCAGCGAGCCGGTTACCCCGCCAAGGGTTACCGAACGGTTCTGAAGAGATGCTGAACGTGATAACTGTTCATCGTCGGGCCGTCGGCAGTCGCGACGACCGAGATCCCCGGGGACACCAGTCACCGGGGATCTCGAAGCGTGCTGTCGAATGTGGTTGTTGTACAGAATGACCCGGACCGTCCGGGCCGGATCTCTACGGTCGCGGAGGTGCCGGCGACGAACTCTGCGGCGCCTCGGTCCGCGGCTCCTGACCGGAAGTGCCGCGGTCACTGTCGTCGCCAAGGTCGCCCTCAGCACTACCGTCGCTCTGGTCGCGACCGTCGCGTTGATCACCGTCGTCCCGGTGCTCGCCGTCACCCTCGTTCTCGCCACCACCGACGCGATGCTCCGAGGAGCCGGAGTCTCCGTGGTGACCCTCGCCGTCTCCGAACTCGGAACCCGCGAGCAGTCCGGCGCCGAAGATCAGCACGGCGACGAAGACTGCTGCGACTGCACCCAATGTCAGACTGGCGACCCGATTGGTGCGATTCAGTCTGCTCCAACGAGATTGATGTGGCACAGTACTGTCGGCCGGAGGCGGCTCCGACTCGGGGGCGGGATCGGGTTCAGGGGTATCTGTCATGCCCACAATGTGCCATCGGGTTTCTGAATGGACGCTGAAAGCTCCGGACTGGGAAAGCACGCGGGGCGCGCGGTCGAAACCGCACGCCCCGCAACGCTAGACACTCATCGAGGCGGCGGGGCCGGCGTCGTCGTATCCGGAGTGTCACCCGGCTCGGGGGTGTCCGGTGCGCCCGGTAGGTCCGGGGTGTCGCCCGGCTCGGGGGTGTCCGGTGCGCCCGGTTGGTCCGGGGTGTCGCCCGGCTCGGGGGTGTCCGGTGCGCCCGGTAGGTCCGGGGTGTCGCCCGGTTCGGGGGTGTCTACCACCGTCGGTGCGGGCGGAGGCGGCGGCTCGGCATTGGCCACGACCACACCTCCGCCGATCGCTCCTGCCGCTAGAACCGCGGCTACGGCCGCTACCAGTCGTTGTCTACGCTTCATCATCTCGTTCCTTTCCCAGCCAATCTGGCTGTCTCCCCACGCTGTCTGCGCCGTGCTGTGCAGACGCTGAAAGCGGATGTAGACATCGTCGTAAGCACCAAATAGTGGAGCGATCCGATGACTGCTCGCCGTGAGCTACTGGACTGCAGGATCCCAGCGGATTAACCCACGCCACGCCGGGTGGGGCCGAGCCGGTGCACGTCGACAGGTCCGTGTGAGTCCAAGTTCAGGACCCGATTGAGGGCGCAGCTCGCGCATCTTTTCCCGGACGATCTGGATGCGGTTGCGGATGCCTTCGACGTCGCGGCGAAAAGTACTGCGAACGCGCTGCGGACGATTAGACCGCAGAACACAGTCAGCCGCACTGGTAAGTTGGGCTGACCTGCGTGGCAGGTGCAGGATTCAAACGTCGGCAGGCGTCAGCCGATCGATTTCACGGCCCGCATCCGGTCAGCGATCGTGGTCCTCGGCCGGCCGTGTCCAGCCCGGCGGCAGCGCGATCTGCATCATCTGACCGCCCGCGCGCCGGTTGTACAGCTCGGCGCGGCCGGGGATGCGCGCGGCGGGCCGGACGTTGTCGATGATCACCTCCGACTTGTTGCCGTCCAGGATCACCACGCTCACCCCGCCCAGCTCCATCGCCTGAATGACTTTGTTGCCCTTGCCCTTCGAGTACCAGTTGTCGCCGATGGTGCCCGCGATGACGTGCATGTCCAGGTTGCGCGGGGTCTCGATGGCCCCGGTCAACGCGATCATCGCGTTGGGCGTCAACCCGCCCGACTGCGACAGCAGGTTGAGGTCGTCGACGACGATGAACCAGGTCGGCCGCGGCGGTGGCGTCCAGTTGCGCAGCTGCTCGGGCGGCAGGTCCGCCGGCGGGCGGCGCTGCTCGACCAGCTGGGCCAGCCCCTGCGACGCCTCGGAGATGTCCTTGAGCGTCGAGGCGTACACCCCGCGGTAGCGGGCGTCGATGGCGTCGATCAGGGCGCCGTCGCCGCCGGGCGAGTCGAACAGCACCACCTGCGCCACCGGCCGGGTGTCACCGGGGTCGGCGTCGCGGTACGGGGCGTATCCGTCGGCGATCGCCGCGCAGACCGTCTGCAGGAAGGTGGTGCGCCCCGAACCGCGGGTGCCCACGCACAGGGTGTGCGCGGTGGAGCGCAGATCCAGTCCGACGGTGGTCATCTCGCGTTCGCCGATGCCGATCTTGAGCTGGCCGCGCGGCGCCGCCGGCAGGTCGAGGTAGCCGATCTCGGCGGGCAGCTGCTGCAGCTTGGGGGCGCGCCCGTAGCCCAGCTCGGCCCACCGGGCGGCGACGGCCTGCGCGGTGGCCTCGGTGGCGGCGACCTCGGTGGGCTGGTCGGCGTAGCGGCTCAGATACGGCACCGCCACCAGCATGTGGTTGCCGCCGCGCACCAGGCCGCGGCCCTTCTGCTCCTCCGGGATCTGTTTGGCCGCTTCGCGATTGCCCATCTTCGAGTCCGACGAGTCGGCCATCCGCAGCTCGATCTTGGAGCTGAGCTTGGACTCGGCCCGCACGGTGATCCACTGGTCGTTGGCGATGATCAGGTGGATGCCGAAGTTCAGCGCGCCCTCGGCGAGCTGGTTGATCCGGTCGTGCAGATCCGTCATCTCGTTCTGGATGACGCGGATGTTGTCGATGACCAGGAAGACGTCGCCGTGCCCGTCGTCGGGCACCGGAGCCGGGTTCGGCCCGAACTTCAGCGCCCGGAACTTGGTCAGGTCGATGCCCGTCTCGCCCCACGTCGCCCAGTTGCGCTTGCGGAACCGCAGGATCCGCTCCACCTCCGAGACGATGCGCCGGATCCGCTCCTCGTCGCCGTGCCCGGCGATGCCGCTGCAGTGCGGCAGCGCGGCCAGGCTCTGCAGTTTCCCGCCGCCGCAGTCGATCCCGTAGAACTGCACCCGCTGCGGGCTGTGCGCCATGACCATCGCCATCAGCACGGTGCGCACCGCAGTGGACTTGCCGGCCTGCGGGGCGCCCCCGATGCCCAGGTGCGCGTCGACCAGTCGGGTGCCGACCACGTTCTGCGAGTGGTGCAGCGGATCGTCCTCGCGCCCGTAGGGCACCACCAGGCCGGCGTCGGCGCTGAACTCGTGCCACGGGCGGCCGTGGAACTCCTCGACGACCTCGTCGATCGGCATCGCGGTGGTCTCGTCGAGGGCGGGCAGCCACAGCTTGTGCCGCGGCCGGGTCGCCCCGGCGGCGCGGCACCGGTCCACCATGATCGTCAGCAGCGACGGGGCGTCGGCCGGAACCGCGGTCTCGAACTCGTCCTCCTCGAGCCGCTCGTCCTCGATCGCGTCGGGCAGCGGGGCGACGTCGACGGTGAACCGCGACACCGGAAGGTACTGGCCCTCGGCCCGATCCCGTTGCGAGGCGTTCATCTTCGGCGGCGTGTACGGCCCGGAGACGTAGAACGACCGGTACCGGCTGTGCTCGCCGTCGACGACCAGGAACGCCGACCCCTGCGGAGCGTTCTTGAACTCCTCCCACGCCCGCGCCGACCCGATCGCCGCACGGGACTCGCCGGCGTTCTTCACCTTCAGGCCGATCGCGTAGGTCTGCTGGGCGATCATGCCCGACATCTTCCCGACGTCCTGACGCTGCGAAGCGTTGAGGATGTGGATCCACAGCGAGCGACCCAGCCGGGCCACCTCGTCCATCACCTTGGCCATCCCGGGCCGCAGTTCCAGCAGCTGGCTGAACTCGTCGAGGACCAGGATCAGCGCACCGAGGGGATCGAGGTCGTCGCGGCCGGCGGCGCGGGCCGCCTCGTACTCGCGGACCCCGGTGAAGCCGGTGCGGTTGAGGATCTCCTGGCGGCGGTTCAGCTCGCCGCGCAGCACCAGCTCGAAGCGGTCCAGCTTGTGCGAGGACTTCTCCAGGTTCGACACGATGCCCTGCACGTGCGGCAGGTTCTCCAGCCCGGCGAAAGCGGACTCGCCCTTGAAGTCGCCCAGCAGCATCTGCACCGTCTCCGGGGGGAACCGCGCCGCCCACGCCAGCACCAGGGTGCGCAGGTGCTCGGACTTGCCCGAGCCGGTCTGCCCGGTCATCGACCCGTGCGGGCCGACGCCGTTCTCCGCGCCCTCCTTGATGTCGAGGTAGGCCACCTGCCCGCCGGGCGACTTGCCCATCGGCACCCGCAGCCGCTCGGCCGGGGTGACCTGACTCCACCCGATCCGCGGGTCCCAGGTGCGGGCGTCGAAGATGCCGAGGGCGTCCAGGAAGTCCTGTCCCGCACGGGCTTCGGCGGCCCGCTGGTTCAGCAGCCGCTCGGCCTCGTCGGTGGGCATCCACCGGGCCAGGGCGCGGGCCAGCGCCTCGGCCTCGGCGACCTCCATGACGTCGGGGGTGGCCGCGAAACGCAGCCCCTCACGTGCGACGGACGACACGCGCACCATCAGCGGACCTCCCTGGAGTCGGCGGCACGCAGCAGGTTGCCGATGTTGTCGACGACGAACGCGCACTCGGCGTTGGCCACCACGCTGCGCTCGTCGTTCGTGGCCTCCAGCACCGAGAGCCCCATCCGGCCGGCGTCGCCGAGGATCGGCGCGCAGTCCGCGCCGGGCAGGTCGACGACCACCACCAGCCACCGCGCCGGCGGCGCGACGCCGTCCATCAGCGGGGCGAACGGCGAGCGGGACTGCACGTCGTGGGCGAAACGGTCCATGAAGGCGCGGACGTCGCCGAAGATCAGCCGCAGCGGTCCGCACGCGTCGACGTACTCGTCGTCGGCGGTGTGCGGCAGCCACTTCGCCCACTCCCAGGCCGGCAGGTCGTCGGTGATCACCGCCAACTGGACGTCGTCGGGACCGTGGAACACGCACAACTGGCACACCATCGCCCGCAGCATCCCCTGCACGGTGGCGCGCTGACCCGGTTCGTAGAACCAGCTCCAGCCCATCTGGTCGAACAGGTGCAGCGGCCGCGGCACGTCGTGGATCACGTTCTGCGCCCTCAGGAAATCGCGCGCGGCCACCGTCGTCACCGTCTCGCGCAGGTCCTCCGGCGGCACCTTCGTCGGCGGGGTCAGCTTGGTCTTGAGCCGGGTCACACCCAACCCCAGCCGCACGTGCCCCCAGTTGCCGCGGATACCGGGCGCGCGCTCCCACATCCGCGCCGAACCGACCAGAGTCGCCAGGCTGCCGTCGCACGGGTCGGGGTGATGGTAGTTGATCTCGCGGGCCTGCGCGCGCGCCGCGTCGTGGGTGTCGGCGCGCAGCTCGTCGAGCTTGCGCAGGTAGTCCGCCCGGTTCTGGTTCTTGGCCGCCGCGCTGATCTTCTGCGCGCCGGCGCCGCGGGTGCGCATCATCATCACCATCGAGACCATCATCATCGGGAAGATGAAGAACGAGCCGGTGCTCAACTGCCGGGCGCCGCTGACGTAGAGCATCACCATCAGCCCGATCGCGCCCGCGATGAAGATGAGCACCCACACCCACATCGGCGGCCGCGACGGCGCGGGCCGACTGATCTCCTGAGGGTCGTCGACGACGATCGCCTGCTCGGGCACGGTCGGGGAGAACACGGCCTCCCGGATGAAACCGATCCTGCTCATCTACGCTCCCGGCTGGTTCTTCTTGGGGGTGGGCAGGGCGGCCACGTCGGGGTCCGGGGCCAGCGAGTCGTGCTGGGACATCGCCGCCGCCTTCGACAGCGCCGGCCCGGCGGGCAGCCACTTGAGCACCGCCCACGGAGCCGGCGTCGGCGAGACGTCCTTGAGCCCGAGGGCGGTCAGGGTGTCGGAGTCCCCGCCGGTGGTCGGCACCCCGAACCGCACCCCGTTGTCGCCGACGAACCACAGGCTCTCCCCGCGGGTCGAATCCGGCTCGACACCGGTGACCTGGACGAAGTTCGCGGACTCCGGCGTCACATACACCTCGTTGGCGACGTCCTCGCCGCCGGTGACCAGCGGCACGACGCGGCGCTCGTCGCCGACCGGGATCGGCAGCCGGCTCCCCGAGATCGTCGACACCTGCGCCTGCGGTTCGCCGTTGACCTTGCGCCACATCACGCACGTCACCGGTTCCACCGACTTGTCGAGCAGCTGCACCGCCTCCGGCGGATACGGCGAGGTCTCGAAACCGGTGGCCTGCGGCATCGTCGCCACCGCCGCCGACGTCGCCGGGACGACCTGGGCGCCGGCCACCACGCCGGCGTTGACGATCATCGTCGCGACGGTCTTCGGGACCCGCTGGACACCGGCGGGCAGCGCCACGAAGAACTGCGCCTCGCCCGTCACGTCCGAGACCCGCAGCACGTTGCCGGACACCAGCGGAAGCGTCGGGGTGGCGTACCCGACGGGCGCGCCGGGGGTCGGGACGTCCGGGACCCGCAGCGGCGCGGTCGGCACCAGCGCCTCGTACATCGCGCGCGACATCGCGGCCGGCCGCAGGTCCCCCACCGGGAGCCCGAGCGCCAGCGTCACCGGCTTGTCGGCCAGGTCGATCTCCGAGCGGTGTCCCCCGGTCACCAGGAACGCGGCGCCGCCGTAGGTCATCAGCGCGACTTCCGGGGCCTGCACGGGGCGGGCCCAGTCGCCGAGGGTCGGGACGCCGTCGATCACCGCGGTCTTCGGCACCACCTGCGAGCCCACCGACCCCAGCCGGTCGCACAGCGCCCATCCGGTGTCACCGGGCGTGCGCGGGGTTAGGTCGCTGGGGGCGCCGAGGATGCCCACCATCGGCCCGACCGGCGATTTCAGGATCTCGGCGGTCGGGACCGTCGACGGCTTGTCGGGCATGCCGACGATCAGCCGCGCCGAGGCCATGTTCAACGCCGGGTGCAGCACCCCGCCCACGTTGACGTAGATCTGGGCCGACTCGCGGTCGACGACGATCTTCGAGGTGCCGATCTGACCGACCGGCTTGATCCAGGCCACGACGGCGCAGATCCCGAGGATCAGCACCGCGACGACGGTGCTGACCGCGAGCGCGGCCGAGCTGTTCTTCGACGGGTCGTGCACCAGGCGCACGTTGCGCCGCCCGATCGCCACGGCGACGCGGTGCCGCAGGAACCGCCACGCGCTGACCTGCTCCAGCGACGCGTAATTCAAACCGCCGCTGCGGGATCCGTTGTTCCGGGCCATCTACCTGTCCACGCTCCTAGACCAGTCGTCGGATCTCGAAGTGACCGGACGGCCAGTGCCCGATGCGCACCGTCGACCCCCTGGTGGGCGCCTCCACCGTCTGGGTGCCCGACAGCACGATCTGCACGTGCTCGGGCACCCCCGGCGACGAGTAGTTGCACAGCATGATGTCGCCGGGCCGCGCCTGACCGGGCGGCACCGCAACCCCGGCGTGCTGGAGGTCGTACGTGGTTCGGGGGACCTCCACTCCGGCCCCCGCGAAGGCGTACTTCACCAGGCCCGAGCAGTCGAAGCCCACGCCGTCGGAGCCGCGGGTCGGTCCGCCGTCACCGCCGCCGCCCCAGGAGTACGGAACCCCCAACTGCGAGAGCGCCCGCTTGACGACCTGCGCTCCGCGGCTGCCGTCGGCGGACGGCGCGCCCGCTCCGCCGGGCCGGCTGGCGGCGGTGCTTTGGCTCGGCACGGCCGGCAGGGTGCTGAGGGGGAATCCGCCGAGTCCGCTGAGCAGCGATCCACCGCTCATCGGCAGGGCGGGCGTCGAGGGCATCGTGGGCATCGCCGGCATTGAGGGCATCGGCGTCATGGCGGGCATCACCGACGGTGTCGCCGTCGCGGGTGCGGTTGTGCCGGTGGGGTTTCCGACGGCGTCGTAACCGGCCGCGGTGACCCCGGCGGAGGCGGCGCGGGTGGCGGCGTCCCCGGCGGCGGTGTCCAGGGTGCCGCGGGTGTCCTCGAGGTGTCGTTTGATCGCCGCGATCAGCGCGGCCCTGCCCTCCGGGGTGTTCGTGGAGGCGCCCATGGCGGTGACGTCGGCGACGGCGGCGTCGATGACGGCGTCCATCCGGCCTCGACCGTTGCCGGCCGCGTCGAGCGCGGCGTTCAGCTGATCGTCGCCGCCGGCGTCGTGCTCGGACAGGGCCCGGACGTGGTCGTCGAGGACGGCGGACTCGGTGGCGAACGCGTCGGCGGCGCGGCCCGCGCCGTCACCGAATGCGGTGGGCGGAACCGCCACGTCGGACGTGGTCGCCGCCGGAGAAGCGCCGGCGCCGAACGACTCCCGCGCCGTACCCATTACCGCACCCGCCGATCTCACGAAACCCTCCAGACTCACGCTCAGTACCCCTGTCCATTCTGATGGGGGTCGAACTGTGCCACCGACACCAAATTCGTCCCGTCCGGTCGTACGTGGTACCTGCGCATCAGGTAGTTCATCGCCGCGCTGAGGTTGGCGACGGGGTCGTAGATGTTCGTGCTGGTGCCCGGCTGGTGGTTGGAGGCGAACGTCGCCGGGATCATCTGCAGGCCGCCGCGCGAGGACCCCGACGGCGCGCCGTCGACCAACCGCGCCCCGATCGCGTTGGGATCGGAGAGGTTGACCGCATGCGGGTTGAAAGCCGATTCACGCGCAAGGGCGGTCTCCAGCCCGCGGGTCCAGCGGGCCCGTGCCGCGGGGTCCTCGATGCCCATGACGTCGAGGGCCGCCCCGATGTACCCGCGGTACGCGGCGCGGCCGCCGGGCAGGTCGTGCCGTTCGAAGCGCACGTCGTCCAGGCCGATGGCCGCCGCCGGTGAGCCGCCGCCGACCGCACGGGAGGGGACGACACCCGGCTCGGCTCGGGTGGTGCCGGTGAACAGTCCGGGCAGGTTGCCGAGGGGGAATCCGGCCGGGCCGCTCATCGGGGTGCCGCCGCTCATCGGCAGGGCCGGCATCGAGGGCATCGGGGTCGTCGAGGGCATCCCCGACGGCGGTGCCATCACGGGTGTCGCCGCGGACGTGGTTGTGCCGATGGGGTTCCCGACGGCGTCGTAGCCGGCTGCGGTGACCCCGGCGGAGGCGGCGCGGGTGGCGGCGTCACCGGCGGCGGTGTCCAGGGTGCCACGGGTGTCCTCGAGGTGTCGCTTGATCGCCGCGATCAGCGCGGCCCTGCCCTCCGGGGTGTCGGTGGAGGCGCCCATGGCGGTGACGTCGCCGACGGCGGCGTCGATGACGGCGTCCATCCGGCCTCGACCGTTGCCGGCCGCGTCGAGCGCGGCGTGCAGCTGGTCGTCGCCGCGGGTGTCCTGGTCGGTCAGCAGGCGGACGTGGTCGTCGAGGACGGCGGATTCGGTGGCGAACGCGTCGGCGGCGCGGCCTGCGCCGTCACCGAATGCGTTGGGGGCGAGGCCGACTCCGGCCGGGGGCGCCGGCAGAGCACCAACGCCGAACGACTCCCGCGCCACACCCATCGCCGCACCCGCCGATCTCACGAACCCCTCCAGGCTCACGGCCGGGGTCTCCGAAACGGCGTTTCCGTCCACGGCATCGTCACCGGAACCTCCCCGTTACGGCGAGGACGGGGACGCCGCGGGCGGATCCGCCGGTGGCGCCTGGTCACCGCCCGGCCTGCCGGCGCTGGGGTCCATCCACCCGAGGAAGTCGGGGCCGGAGTCGACGCTGGTGAGCGGTTGGACCTGCCCGGAGACCAGCACCTTGCCGTCGCCGAGGGCCATGACGAGATGGTCCTTCCAGACCCCCACGTCGCCGGCCATCAGCTGCGTCGGCGGGATCGGAGCGGTGACCGGTGTCCCCGGAGGCGGCACCGTCACCCCCGCCTGCTGCCAGGCGTCGGCCACCGGAGCGCCGTGCAACGCGGCCGCAACGGCCTTGGCGCCCAGCGTGGTTCGCGCGTCGACGTCGGTGCCGTCGGGCAGCGCCACGGTCGTGGTCTGCTCGGTGACCGGCTGCACGTCGCCCTCGCCGTCGTGATCGTCCGACCGGGTCGCCGAGTCATCGGAGTGTGCTGCGGCCGCCTCGGTGCCGGTGTCCTTCCCGGTGTCCGCGGGATCGTCTGCCGGTGTCGCGGTCGGTTCTTCTCCGCCGTGTAGGACGGGGCCGTCGGTGTTTCCGCGGTCGTCGCCGAGTCGGTCCGAGTCGTCTCGGAAGCCGGCGTCGTCGCCGTGCGGGGTCGCCCCGGTCAGTCCGTTGAGCCCGCCCAGCGGGTCGCCGCCGAATCCCGGTACACCTCCCCCGCCGAACGTCGGCATCGACGGCATTCCCATCCCGCCGGGCATCATCCCCGCTCCCGGCATCAGGCTCTGCCCGTACGGGGCGGCCGCGGGTGCCGCGTCGGCCGGCGGGGTGGCGGCGGAGGCGGGGAACGTGCCCGGATCGGTGTAGCTGCCGGCGCTGCCACCGCCGCCGCCGGGAGTCGTTGCGCCGCTGCCGGTTCCTCCCGCATCGGTGTTCGGGTCGTCGCCCGTGCCGCCGCCGTGGTCGCCCCTCGCCGCGTCCAGATATCGCTGCGTCCGTTCACGGGTCTCACGGGCCGCGGTTTCGGCGTCGGCGATGGCCTTGTCGAGCGCGTCCTTGGCCGTCGTGAGTCGCTCCTTGAGGAACTCGCGCAGCTCCGCCTGTCCGTCCGGGGTGTTGATCCGGGGGCCGAGCTCGGCGAGCTTCGCCTCGACGTCGTGCTGCAGATCGGCGATCAACAGCTTCGCCTGAGCAGCGGCCCGCTGCACGGCCTCGTCGGTCGCCGCGGCGCTCTTGTCGAGTTCCTCGAGGTGATCCAGGATCTCGTTGATCGCCGCCGATTCGGCGTCGGCGGCGTCGGCCGCTGCGCCACTGTCCTCGTCGCCTCCCCGCGGAGGTGCGGGCGGCGGCGTGTGCTCCGGAGCCGGTGCCGGCACGGGGGGCGCGGGCGACGGTTCGGGTGAACCGGGACCGCCGGGGAACGCCGGGTTGCCCGGCGTGGTCCCTGGATACGGCGGCGCCTTGTTCGGCAGGTGCGTCGGAGGGTCGTCCCCGTTGAGGAAGTAACCCGCCAGTGCGCCCATCGGTCCTCCGATCGGGCCGGCGACCAGCGTCCCGATCAGGGCGCCGAGCATGTTCCACTCCGCCATCTCGATGCGCCTCTCTAGAAGTCGAGTCCGCGTTCGGCGTCCGCGACCGCCTCCTGGGACGGATACCGTTGCCCGCCATCGGGGTTCGGTTGATTGGCCAGATAGCGGTCGTGCGCCACGTCGGCGACGTCCACCACCCGCCGCCCGAGTGTGTAAGCGTCCCAACGGCGGACGTCGTCCTTCAGAAAGCGCACGGCCGTCACGAAGCCGCTCTCGCTCACCTCCGCGGCCACGGTCCGCCGGGCCGAGATCGCCGAGGCCGCCACGCGGACGTCGGACGCTTCGACGTCGTCTCCGGTCACACCCACTCGACTCGCTCCTCTCGGCGACGGCCTGTGGCCGTGATGGTCATACTACACACAATCAAGCAATTGTGAACAAATAAAAGGCAACGACGGCCGCGTGGCGGAGATCCGTACCGAGTGACCCGCGCGATCGTTTCGCATTCGCCGCCGCGCGTGGCGTCACGCCCGCGGTCCGCCTGCCCGTACCTCGATGTCGTTGAGCGTCTGCACCACGGCCGCACCGAAACCCGCGGTGATCGCGCAGTAGGCGATCTCGGCGAGGGGCGGTGGCCTGCGGCGCCAGCAGTTGACCAACTCGATGAACCGCGACGTGCGGTAGTAGTGCTCGTACAGCCGCATGGCGTGCTTCGCCGTCTCGGAATCGTCGTTGTCCTGAACGCCCTGGAACTGTTCGGGCCACAGTGCGGCACCACCGCCCCGGATCTGCACCGCGGCGTCGTACTCGGCCCACGCCTCGTCGGTGGCGAGTCCGCGGTTCTGCAGGCCCAGGATGCGCTCGTCCTCCTCGGCCACCAGCGGCTGCCCGAACCCGAGATCGCCGGAATGGGCCTTCATCCCCGTGTACACCACGTTGGTCAGGATGGTGGCGGCGGTCAGCGCCGCATTCGCGTGGCCGGCGAGGCCGTCCACCCGCTCCGCGAGCGCCTGGTGGATGGTCGTCAGGCGGTGTTGGTGTGCCGCGTCGAGTGCTGGCGGCTCGGGGCACAGCGCCCGCGCCTCCACGTGCTCCATGGCGACGTAGTCGCCGGAGAAGTCGCTCGGTGTGCCCGCCCGATCGGTCGTCACCAACGCCGAGAACACCGGTCCCGAAACGCCGTTCACGGATTCCCGTAGTCGGTCGAAGTGGTCGATCAGTATCCTCGACGGCTTCTGGCTGCCCATCCACGTCGCGGCCCATCCGACCGGTAGCGCCGGATCGCACACGGCGAGCTTCGCTGCCGCCGGCAGGTACACCGACTCCGGTAGGTACCACCCGCCACCCATGTTGCCGGCCACGAAGATCTGCGGTCCGAAGGACGACCGCAGGACCGACACCGCCCATGTGGCCAGCGTCGTCGACGCGTCACTCCCCGCCACCAACTCGGCCAGGACACGCTGCGCGAGAACAACATCCGGGTTGACGTCGCGTGAGGTCCCCGCCAACGCCGACATCGCCGCTGACGAACCGGGATTACCGGCCAGCATCGGCGGTGCCGCCCCGGCGGATGCCGCACTCTGCGCCGGAGCGCCCGGTTGCGCTCCCGAGGATCCACCGGCAGCCGCCGACGTCGAGGCGCCGCCGCCTGCGCCCCCGGCACCCGATCCCGCAGGGGTGTAGGGCGCCAACGGTTGAGCCGCACCCATCGCCGTGGGCGGCATCATCGTGCCGCCCGTGGCTCCAGCTGAAGCGCTACCACCCCCGTGACCCGCGGCTGCGGCGTCCGGGGTCGGAGTCCAGCCGCTCGGAGCAATGCCGGCCGGGCTGACCGGTGCACTTGATGTCACCATCGGCTGCTGGGTGGCCATCGGCTGCAACGGCTCGACGTGCTGCGGCGTCACCGGCGACATACCGCCGGAGGCGCCCATGCCGGACGCGAGGCCGGACTGGAAATTCGAGCCGGCGTTCGCCATCGGCGACGGAGCAGCCTGCGCCGGCGATCCGCTCGACAAGGCCGACGCCGGCGACGTGCCGGCGTTCGCGCCCGACAGCGACCCCAACGAGCTGGGTGGTTTCGTCGCCGACCCCAGACCGGAGCTCATGCTCGAACCCATACCGCTGCCGCCGCCGGAGGAGCCGCTTCCACCCGATCCGCCCGACGGCATCTGAGGAATCCGTGAGGGCAGAGCAGACGGCGCCGGATTTCGCGCGGCATCCGCAGTGGCAGTGGCAGCGGCAGCGGTAGGAGGAAGGTTGTTCTCCGACCAGGGATTTCGGGTCGAGTCTTGCCCTAGTGGCGTCCCAGCGCCGGGATTCGCTCCCGGTGCCGTTCCGTCCGGTGTTCCACTCGGCCGTGTGTTCCTGTCGGCGCCAGCATTGGTGGCATCGCCTTCAGTCGCAGGACCTTTGGGGTTTCGTTGACTGTTCCGTGTCTGGCCGTTCTCGCCTTCACCTGTCCCGCCAGGCTCTCCCAACGCAGGCGAGAGGGGGATGTCGAAGCCCGCGTTCTGCACGAGGCCGACGACTTCCGGGTGGTACTTGGCGACGACGTTGTCGGCCTCGGTGCTGTATCTGGTGTAGACGTCCAGGGCGGCGACCGGATCCTTGCGGCACACTGCGTCGTTGAATTCGCGTTCTCCCGCCTCGGCGAGGTCGTCGATCTCCCCTTGTGCGTTGGAGACCTTCCAGGCGGCGGTGTGCGCGGCCTGGCTGGCGGATTCGTGCTTGTCCTGGTGCGCTCCCCAGAGTCGGCTGTTGGCCCGGAGGTCGGATTGAACGGCGTCGCCGGCCTCACCGGTGAGTGTGTCGTTGAACTGGTTCTCGTAGCCGCTGGACCGATCGAGCGCGGTGCCGAGCTCGCGGTGCACACCGTCGTGGAAGTCCTGCCAGTCCCTCAGGTGCTGGTAGAGCCCGTCGCTGTAGCGCCGGCCTGCTTTGATCGCACGGGCGAACGGACCGTCGCCGGCCTCCGACGCCGCGGTCCGGGCAGTGCCGCTGCCGGCGGACTTCGCGACGCGGACGGCGTCGGCGTAGAGCCGTTGCCCGACCCCCTCCACGGCACTAGCGATATCGGATGCCGTCTTGGCCGCTCCGCCGGCCGTGCTCGCGACCGCGGTAGTCGATGCGGTGTTCGTCGAACTCGCCATCGCCTACGCCTCGTAGGCGCGGCAGAGGTCCCAGACTCGCTGATCTGCCTTGTTCGCCGCCTCGACCGACCAAGTTGTGGCTGGTTGAATCGCTCCTCTCGCAGCCTCTTTGCTGAAATTCGAGGCCTGGTCGCGGCCGAGCCGAAGGCTGTCCTGCACAGCCTCCCGAATACGTGAATCGGCAAAGGGGTTGTCGTGCAGAGCATCCGCGATGTAGTCCAACGTCGGCACGATGTCGAAGCCGGTGTTCTGGGGAGCCGGCATCGCTCGGTAACCGGCCGCGAATCGGGTGCATAAGTCCACGGTCGCGGCGTTCACCTCAGCATCGGTCGGGGCTGGCGGTGACGCCTGCGTCTGTTGCTGATCGGCCGGCTCGGTGTTCAACCGACTTCCGACGAACACCCCGCCGATACCCGCTGCGAACACGGCGGCCAGGGCGACGATGGCGGCGGTGACTAATAGTGCACGGCGAGGCTTCCCGCCCGGAGGAGCCGGCTGCTGCTGAGGCGCTGGCTGCCACGGTCCGCCCGTGTAGTGACCCTGTGGCGCCGACGGAGGCGGCCCGGGTGACCACGGAGACGAAACATCCTGTCGTTGGCCGTATTCGGGAGCATGACCGGGTTCGGACGCGATCGGCGTGTTGGCAGGCGGAGAGCCGCCAGGGGTGGGCATCGGCGGATAGGGGTTCGTCACGGATCACACCTCGATCGCGCTGATGTCTGCGGCGTTGGCGGCGTCCTCCGCGGTCAGGATCGCCGTCGTACCGCCGTTGGCGGTCGTGAACGCCGTCGCCTTCGCCAGCCGATCCGCCACCAGGGACTCGTGCACGGCCGGCCACTCGGCCAGGACCGCCAACACGGACTCGTCGAGGGGGTTCGGCACCGCCACCGCCGAAACGGGCGGGGCGCCTGGGGACGTCGGCGCTTCGGCGAACCACTGCGCGGCGGTCCGACCGAACGCCGGCGCTTCGATCTTGATCGGGTTCTCGGCCATCGGCGATCGAACCTCCCTTTCCTGCTCGACACTCAATCCTAAAGGCGCGATCCGATCCCTAACTCACTGAAACCGTTCGACCCCGGTCACGTAGAACCCGCCGCGCGCAGGGCCTCCGCGAACTCCACGGCGACCGGATGCTGCGCCAATTCCTCCGGGAGGTGCGCGAAGTTCGCGAGGAACTCCTCGCTCAAGGCCTCCAACCCCTCGCGGGCCCGAAGGGCGTTCTCGCCGATCTCGTCGTTGACGGCCTCCTCGAGCTCGTCGACGGTCAACTCCTGCTGTAAGCCGGGCCGGATCGTCAGCTCGAGCAGTCGCCCCCGGCTGTCGTGTGTGACAACGACATCCGCATCGTCATCGCCGGTGGCCACGAACGCATCGGCCTTCGCCTCCCACTCGTAGACGAGGTCCAGCATCCGACCGAGTGCGTCGGAGGCGAATTGCGCCCTATCGCCCATCTATGTCGGCTCCTCCCGCTTGTCCGCTCGCCGCGACGTGCGCCTGCGCTCGACCTCACCGAAGACCGGTTCCGTGTTCGGCACCGGTCGGTGCACCACTCGCCGAGTGTCCTCGGATTTCGACGGATCCTCGCCGCGACCGAGGCCACCCGCCATCGGCGGCGCGTACATCCCACCACCGGCGAATCCCGTTGGCCCGGTGGACGTCTGCGCGGCGATCGACGGCGTGCCGACGGACGGACTCGCGGCGCTCGCCCCACTCACGACGGGACTGGAGCTCGACACCGGGGCCGCTCCCCCACCTCCGGACGCCGCGGCGGTGCCGCCCGACCCGAAGTCGCCGACGTCAGGCGACTCCGGTCCTCCGCTGCCACCGCCGTCACCCGTTGAAAGCGGTGCGTCCACCGGCGGTTGACCGCCACCGAGACCCGGAAGCGGGGACAGACCCGACAGCGCCGACATCGGCGACGCACCGCCCGTGAGCCCGTGGAGTCCGTTGGCCAGCTGACCGATCGCGCCGATACCGGCTCCCGTCACGGCGCCGGCGATGTTGGCGACCGTTCCCGGCGCCGTCGTCGTTCCGGTCGCCGTCGTGGCGGCGAGCGGCGGGGTGGGCCCGCTGGGCGGCGGTCCGCCCGGCCCGGCCGGCTGGGCGGAGTGGGAGGCCTGCAGTTCCTCCGGATCCGATCCATCGCCGCCGTGGTCCTCGCCGCCGTGAGCGCCCCCATCGTCGTCGGCGGCGACGGGCGTTCGTGGTGAGGGTGCATCGGGTGAATGCGCCGGGGTGCGCGACGGACCGCCGGGACGCACGATCGCCGGTCCGGGTCGCAGCGGCGGCGGACCCTGTTTCGGATTCACCGCCGCCGCCGCGGCGAACGTCTGGTAACCGGCGACGGTCGCTTCGCGGGTCCGCGTCCACTCGGCGCCGAGCGCGACCGCGGGAGCGGCGTCGAGTCCGCCGCTGGCCCGGTAATCGGCCAGCGCGGCGTTGTACCGCCGTGTCAGATCGTCGAGTTCCTCGGGTCGTGGCGTGTCGCGGATGACCGCGTCCGTGTGCTCGGCGACCCTCTCCGCGGCATCGGCCAGCCGCAATGCCGCCGGATGCAGCACGGACTCGAGCCAGTCGGCGTGCTCGGCGACGTTCACGGCGGCTCGTTGCCACCCGTCCTCCCAGTGGGTGTTGATGGCGCTGCCGTGTGCGCGCGTCTCATCGGCCGCCTGCTGGATGAGCGGCGCCACGGTGTCGCGCCAGTGCGCGGCGAAGGCTCGCAGGTGTCCGGTGCCGGGTCCGGCGTGCACGTGCGCGGCGATCTCCTCTGCCGACATCGACGGAGGCAGCGCGGCTGCTCCGGGATCGGTCGGGGTGAGCGGTGCAGGAGCGCCGAGCGTCTCCCCCGGAAGCGTGGGTACGGTCGGGGCGGACGCCGCGCCACCGTCGGCGACTCGGGCGATCATCCGCGCGTTGGCGGTGTCGACGTGGCAAATCAGGTCGCTCGCGGCCACCACGGACGCGCCGCCGGTTCGCCGCAGGCCGTCGGCGTGTTGCAGCAGGGTCCACAGCCCGGATGACCACCGGTTCAACGTCTCCGCGGCTGAGACGGACACGTGGTCGGACGTCGCCGGCGGGCAGTGGGGCGGCGCGCCGGGCGAGTCGGTCGCCGTCTGCGTCAGGCCGTGGCCGGCGGTGCGCAGACCGTCGGTGTCGACCCTGGTGGACATGAATTCAGACTAAGGGCGGCTAGAGGTCGGCGATGCCGCGAATTCGGGCGGCGTGCTCGTCGTCGGTCTCGGTGATGATCGTGCGGGTGCCGTCGAGTCGGTCGGCGTGACCCTCGGCGTGCCGGGCGACCCGCTCGTAGGCGGCACGGCGTGCTGCGTACTCGTTCGTCTTGGCGTCGGCGTACTCGGAGTACACGTCTCCGAGCGCCGCGCGCAGCGTGTCGGCGGGCATCGCCTCGCGGGCGCCGTGTGCGCGTACCTCGACGGCGTAGTCCCGCCAAGTCGCCGCCGTTGCGGCCGCCGCATCGCTGTCGAGCGTGATCTCGGGCTCCGTCACAGTCCACCTCCCATTGCCTTATCCACGTTCACAAATTGCATTCGCTGCCTTATCAGTGTGGATCATTCCGCGGATGGGTGCAAGGTCCCGCCTTCGCTTCGCCTCGGCCGTACCCGGTGTCACGACGGAAAGCCGGTACGGCGAGGTACGGCTCGATGAGTCGGCACCGGGTTCCGCAACCGTCTCGGTTGCAATGAGGTCGGCGCGGTGGTCGACTCGCCGTCGCACCACTCAACTGGATTCGTGCTGGGCCGTCTCGATCACGTTCTCGGCGACTTCGGTCAACGTCGTGCCCGTGTCCTGGGAGATCCTCGCCAGCAATCCGAACGCCATCACGGCGTCGACGTGGAGACGCTCCATCAGCACGCCCTTGGCCTGGTCGATCACCTGGCGGCTCGCAATCGCGCGGTGCATCTGGTCCACGGCGCGGGCCCCGGCGATAGCGCAGGACACGTGTTGAGCCAGGATCTCCGCGTGCAGAACGGCGTCCTCGTCGAAGACGTCGGGTTCCGAGCCGTACAGGGTCAGAACTCCGAGTGAGTCGCGGTCGAGGAACAGCCGAAACATCGCCAGGCACTGGACGTTCCGCTCAACGGCGGACTGCGCGAATCGTGGCCAGCGTGTTTCCATGCGCAGGTCGGGGATGATCACGCGTCCTTGATCCACCAGAAGGTCGATGGCGGGTCCCTCGCCGAGCTCACTCTGGCGCCGGTCCAGCGCTCGCGCGACATCGTCGCTCGGGACCTCCGCTTCGACGCGCCCTTGCCGAACCGACGAGACACCCGCCCAGTAAACGCCTGGTATCAGGTCGACCGCGGCCGCGACGATTCTGCGCAGCGTCGCATCGGGATCGGGCTCGGCTCGCATCTCGATCGCCAGATTGCGTAGAACCTCGACTAATTGGAGCGAAGAACGCTCGTTCATCTTCGGAGCTTAGAGGATGGTCTTGGATTTTAACGTGTTCTCGTCGTACTGATCACCGGTTCACAGCAAACGAGTTGCGGGGACAGTCGTTTCACCGTTGAGACGCTCGATCGGCGGGATGGGAGCCGTCGGCACCGGTGACCGGTCGAACGCCGGACCGCGGCAACGGAATCGGTCCACGTGTCCGCCCGGGTGTCGACTCGTTGAGCGCGGCGGCAGGGCTTTCGGGTGTGATTCATCTACCCGCCAGCCGGTCGTTTGAGTATCTAGGCGGCCGGCCGCTGCGGCGGATCTGCCCCGACTCTGTCACTACGGTTGGCCGGCGCCGAAAAGCCCTTGGGCGCAGTGAGTTCCGCATCGCGGGTGGCCTCTCGGCCAGCCGTCACGACGAAGCGTCGTCTCCGTCCGCGGGCTCTGCCCCGTCGTCGGGATCCGGTCCGAAGCTCTCCGTCGACGACGTCATCCTTCGTCGCAGGTCGCTCAGGTCCCCGACGACGAGGTCGACGTACCTCATCGCGTCGTCGATGTCGGCCTCGAACTGGTCCAGGGCCGCCCTCTGGCGTTGAGCCCGCGCCCTCATGACCTTGAGTCGGTCGCGAATCGCGCTGAGCGGCACGAGCGCGGGATGCGGTGCGACGGCGGGTCCGCGGTTGATCGGGACGCCGCCCTTGAGTGCGGCGAGCGCCGAACCCGGCTCCCACATCAGGTGGGTGTCGATGCGGTCGAGCGTCTCCGACGTCGGCCGGTGGCCGGGTTGACCGAGGGTCGCGATCGTCGTTCGGCTCGGACCGCCGACCTCGGCGAAACGCGCTTTGCTCATGTTGAGTTGACGCAGACGCCGTTCGATCCAGCGACCGAGGTTCTCGTAGTCGTCCTCGGCGCCGACGTCGACGACGGGAGGATGCTGCGCGCCGGTGTTGGCCTCGCGCGCAACGGGCGCGGATCCGTATATGACGGAGTACGAGGAACCCCGCTCCCAGCCGAGCAGGTCGTCGAGCTTCTCGAGCGTGTTGCGACCGGGGACGCGGTCGTCCTTGCCGATCAGGTTGAGCGTGGACCGGGACACGAACCCCAGCTTGCTGGCTTCGAGCTGGCTCATACCGAGCTCCCGCAGCCGTCCGTTCATGTACCTGGCCAGTCGCGCGACGTCGGGGCGTGCCTCCGTCGGGTCGATCTCGCCGGTGGACGCGGGAGACCCCTCGGCTGGAGAGCCCACGCCGTGCGGATCGCCGGTGCCGATGTCCGCGTCCCTGCGCTGCCTTGTCGCCATGGTTGCCCGAGATGCTACATGCGTGGTCGGTGAACTCATAGGACACGAGCGGCACGTCGTGACCTGGAACTGTTCACAACATCGAGCAACCGGCGGTGGCCGGCCGAGGTGGTCGCGTCCCCGTCACCGCCGCCAGACGAACACCCTGTCGGACACCAGCGGAGCGCCGACCGGTCCCTTGACGTACGGCGCGATCCAGGTCGGCCGACGCTGCGCCAGGCCGGCGCCACAGGCCTGTTGCCGCCAGTGTCCACCGACCCACCACCGACGGCCGAATCGCCGTGCCGCGTGTTCGACCGATTCGTCGCGAGCGGTGCGCGCCGGACGGCGCAGGTCGACGAGGGTCACCCGCGGGGTGGTCCGCGGGTCCGGGGCCGCCGGCGCGCTCGGTGGTCCCCCGATCGGGCGCTGGTCGGCGATCACCCGCGTCTCGGTGACGTTGGGCTGTCCCATCAACAGCCACGCCGCCCCCACGACGCTGATCAGGGGGTGCACGTCCCCGACGCCGTCGGCCTCCTCGGTCCGCGGACGGTCCGGATCGACGAGCAGGGTGTAGCCGGCGGCCCACAGCGGAGTCGACACCTCGTACGGGTCCAACAGCTCGGTGTGGCCGGTGAAACGCGACGCGGGTATGAGCTGGAGTCGGCCGTCGGCGCGAGTCCACCACCACACCCCGTCCCACGGGACGTCGGTGTCACCCCCGCCCGGCCCGCTGTAGGGGACGGACCCCGCCGGCTTGGCCCAGCACAGCAGTCCGTTGGCGCAGGGAGCCGCCAGGCCGGGCGTCCACTCCGGAAGACCGGGTGCCGCGTCGACCGCGACGTCGACCATGTCCCGCGACGCCCAGTAGAGGTCGGCCGCCTGCAGCGCTTCGGATTCGGTCCGCATGACCTCGATGGCCGCCGCCAGCTCGTCGCGCAGCCGTCGTGCGCGGATTCGCTCACCGGGGCCCGCTCCGGGACGGGGCTCCAGTGCCCGCGCGTGGCGTTCGACGGTGAGATCCAGTGCGCGGCACCACTGCCGACGGGCGTCGGGAACGCCGGTGGCCGCCCACGGGGCGCTTCGCCGCCGGCTCACGGCACCGCGTTCGACTCGCCCGTCGGCATCGCGTCGTCCGCCGAGCCGGGTCGCACCGCGTCGACCCGCGGAGGTGCCATCCGCGACCCCTCGCGCTCGGCGGTCAGCGCGGCGCCGAGCCTCACCACGTCCAGCCACGCCGGAAGCCGTTCCTCGATCGCCGGTATCGGCGACCGACTGTGCGGGTTGGCCTGCCGCTGAAGGTAATCCGCGCGCAGCCGGTTGAACACCAGCCGGCACAGCTTGCGCTTCAGCTTGCGAATGGCCTCCGCTCCGGAATCCCCCTCGCTGCGTCGACGGTCGTAGTACGCGCGACCGGGTCCCCGCTTCGTGATCTGGACGACGGCGATGCGGTGAAGCGCCGTGTTGACCTGGCGGTTGCCCCACGGTGACGCGCGCATCCGGCCCGCCGTCGCACCCGACCAGCGAGGCACGGGTGCCGCACCGCAGTAGCTGGCGAACGCGCTCTCGTCGCGGAAGCGGTCGACGTTGGCGGCCTCGCCGATCAGCTTGGCCGCGGTCAGATGGGCGCATCCCGAGATCGACAGCAGCGACGACCCGAGTTCGTCGACGCGATTGACGATTCTCAGCGTCAGCGAATCGATTCTACGACTGAGGTATTCGATGTCGTCGACCTCGTCGCGCGCCAGCTCGGCCAGCAACCCGGTGCGGGTCCGCAGGAACGCGCTGAGCGATTCGCGTCGACCGCGGTTCTCCAGTCGGGTGGGTGTCGCCAGCGACGGCTCGATCAGGTGCACGCGGAGGTACACGCGATGAATCATCGCCACCCGCTGCAGGACGAGGTCCTCGCGGCGGTCGACGAGTTGGCGCAGATCCCAGGACACCGCGTCGTGGACGGCCACGGGGAGGTCGGGATTCTGCTGGGCCGCACGCGCCACGGCCAGCGCGTCGATCGGGTCGGACTTCCCGTGGTTGCGCACCGACGCGCGGGCCCTCGCCATCAGGTGCGGCGGGACGCGCACGACCCTCCACGGGCCCGCGGCGAGCAGATCCCGTTCGAGGAGGTCGGTGACGGCCCTGTTGTCCTCGATCGCCCACTCGAGGAGACCGCCGAGACGATCGGCCGCCCACCGGATCGCCTGGGCGTGACCCTCCCGCGTCGACTGGACGGTCTTCTCGGCCACCTTGCGTCCGATGTCGTCCACCGCCACCAGGGTGTGACTGCGCTTGTGCGCGTCGACGCCGATCACGTGCACGCTGCCTCCGACCCGCCGACCCGCCCGAGTCCGGTGGGTCACCCGGTCCGGCACTTCGTCACGCGAGCCAACCTCGGGGGTGGCACTAACTGGAACAGCCATGCGCCGGGTGAACGCCACCGGCACCGGCGGACGCCGGGTCCGCCGGTGTGTCCGTCTCGGTATGCGGGCACTGGGGTATCACGCCAGCCGAAGCGGCACCAATCTCCTGGAGAGCCACGCGGACGATCGGGACGTCTTCGACGGTATCGTGACCGCGGCGGTGTCGCACGTTCTCACGCGGTGAGGTCGGGACCGTCACGCCGGCACCGGGATCCGCCGGACCACCGCATGCCGCAGCGCTGTTCTCGGTACCGGCATCGGGCGGCGCGGCGTCGTCGCGTCGGACGCTCGGGATGTGTCGACGGCGTCGACAGCACCGTGACTCGTGTGACTGGTGTTACGGCGTGTCACCGTGGAATTCCCCCGCCGGTACGGCATTCTTCACTCTGAACGACGGATATCCGTCACCCGACGGAGGACGGATATCCGTCGGGACGCCCGATCAACCCACCGGCCGGCGTCGTACGACAACACGTCACGGCCACCGACGAGAGGACGGTCCGCGCCGGCTTCCGCAGCGGCGCAACCCTATTCACCACCACAACTGAACGAAGCGCCGCTAACACGGCGAAACCCCCGGCCCGTAGGGCCGAGGGTCGGCCGACTCGAGTTCCCGCTCGAGCCGTGGGTGTCTTCGCGCAAAACCCTCACCAGAAGGAATCGTCATGAGAGACGCATTCCACGGTAGCGCACGCCCTGCGCACGGTCTAGTTACCGCACGCCGTGACCACTCCCTCACCGCCGACGGCCCGTACCGCGGGTGTTCTCGGCAGTCGCCGCGGCGCGGCACCGCCCGTACCGCGCCGATCTGGATCCAGCGCGCCAGCGCGCACTGCTTCGAGCGGATGCCGCGCATCGTCCTCGAACTCGAGAACCCCTGGGCCGCAGTGCCGTGCTGGAGTGGACGGGCGCGTCGCTGGGCCGAGGAGACGGTACCGGCGGCCTATCGGGAGCGCTACGACACCCACGTGCGCCCCGTCATGCCGAACAACCCGATCAGCCTGAAGTCGCTGGTGAAGGTGGCCGAGGCCAGAGCCTCCTTCGCCGACCACCGCACCGGACGCAACTGCCGGCCCACCAACGACAGGCTGGCGACCGTCACCGGCCTCTCGGTGCGCACCGTGCAGCGGGCGTCGACGGCGCTGCGCCTGCTGGGCGTGGCCACCGAGGTGATGAGGGGGCGCCAGCGCACCCGCGTCGAGCGCTACGCCAGCTGGCGCGTCGGTGACCGTGGCCGCGGCTGGGCATCGGTGTGGGCGTTGCACGACAACCGGTTTCGGGTGCTGTCACCCCATCCCGGAGGGTCTAAAGCTGCTTACACAATCTCACCTAAGAGAGAACTCACCACCCGACCCCGGCAAGCCGGTGGTGCCGGCGCAGGGCGCCGGACCAGCCCGGACAGCCGGGCAGTCGCCCTGGCAAACAAATGGGTCCGCGACGAGCAAAGCCCACCCTGGGCGAGGCGCTTCCACACCGGGACGCCGTGGGTGCACGTCCTCGCCGGGCCGGCACAGCACGGCTGGACTCCGCGGGACGTCAACCAGCTGATCACCGATTGGATCGGGACCGGCCACTGGATGCCCGACGCCCCGCACAAGCCGATCGGTCTGCTGGGGCACATCCTCGCAGCACACGGGAACCTCGAGGAGCGACCCGCCGCCCTCGACGTCGCCCGTGAGCAGGAGGAACTCGCCGAGTCGCGGCGGCGGGTGGCCCGTCAGCTCGTCGAACGCGAGGAGGCGCATCGAGCGCGGGCGGCCGGCCGGGCCGCGCTGTCCGGGCCGGGACGCGAGGCCGTACGCCGGGCTCTGGCCGACGTCGCCGAGCGGATGCGGGTTCGCGGATCCGGCCCGGCGGGGGCGACGTCGTGACCGGCATCCCGCCGTGCGCGGTGGATCCGGACCGGTGGTTCGACCGTCGCCGCCGCGTCGAGACCCTGGTGACCTGCCTGCGGTGTCCGACGCGTCGCCAGTGCGCCGGGGAGGCGCTGCGCGCCGGTACCAGGGAGGGCATGTGGGCGGGTGTCTGGATCGACGGCGACCACGAACCGGCGGTCAGGTGGTTGCAGGCGATCGCGGCGGACTGGCCGCCCCCGCGCCGCGCGGCGCCGCCGAGCCCGAACCGGGCACCCGCCCGGCGTGCGGCCCTTCCACTCCCCCGCCGTAGACCACTCCCCCGCTGCTCGGTCACCGCCGCAGTGGATGCGCGCGCATCGGGTCACTGCGAGGTGATGGCGCCGGGATGCCGCCTGAGCGGGGACCGGCACCTCAGCCGAGTCCCCGGCAGGGACCCGGCTGAGGCGACGTCGGCCGCCGAGGTGTTCAGTGCGTGCAGTCCGTGCGCCGAGATGGTCTGTGCAGAAACCGATCTCATGCGGCATCACGGCTTCGTCGTGGTGTCCACCGGTGCCGCGGCACGAACCCCGGTCCACTGGAGAGCCGCCCGCTGGGTCCTGCTGGGGCGCGCCGGCGAGCTGACCGAGGTCGACACCGCCGTTGCGGACGCGGAATCGGCGTGACCGGAGAACGGTGCCGATTAACCGCGGTTGATCGGCACCACCGGCGTGACGATGAATCGTCAGCGCGCGGCGGCCGCCCGCTGGTGGCGCCGGCGTGCGAGCGCCTCCTCGATCAGAGCCGACGCGAAGTCCTGCGCCGTGAGCAGCACGTCATCGCGCTTAGCCTCCAGCCAGGCGTCACGCAACGCGTGGGCCGTGCCGGGTTGCAGTCGCAGGGTGCGCGGTGCCTTCTGCTCGGCCGCCGCGGTCGCGGGGCCGGGAAGCGTGCTCACCGTCGCGGACTGCTGCGGCTCGGGTGCGGCCGCGACCGGTGCCGGCGCGACGGGTGCCGGTGACTCCGCGATCGTCGCCGACGGTTCCACGACGGCCGCCGGCGGGGCGGGCGCCTGTTCGGGTTCGGCCGCGAGGGGCCGTGTGCGCTCCCCCACGGTCGACAACATTCCGAGCACGGCGGCGTTCGTGTCCTTCTTAGGCATGATGCTTCCCTCTGTTCCGTCGACCCTCGTCCACGAGGCTCATCACTTCCACGGTGAAATGCGCGTACGCCTGAGCGAGATCGGCGTCGGCGTTCTCGTCGCCGACAACCAGCAGTTCGTTGACCATCCGTTCGGCGGCGGTGCGTTTCGGGATCGTCGTGGTGAACAACGGCAGTCCGTCGGCCGTGAGTCTCTTCAAGGTGTCGCGACTGATGAGCGTGCGGTCCTCGTACTTGGTGAGCAGCACGCCGAGCAACGTCGCCGACAGCACCTGGTGTCGACGCAGGATGTCGGACCACTCGAGGAACATGTTCACCCCTCGCCTGCCCCACTTGCTGGCATCGGTGGGGACGATCAACCAGTCCGCCGCGCTGAGCGCGGTGATCACCAGCTGACCCAGGTTCGGCGAGAGATCCAGGATGATGGCGTCGTAGTCGTGGCTGACCGGTTGCAGCGCCAGGGCGAGCTGACTCTCGCGGCGGTGCATCGTCACGAGCTCCTGATCCAGCTTGGCCACCGCCAGCGTCGAGGGAATCAGATCGAGATTCGGAATGCGGGTGGGCCGCAGCACCTTCTCGATCGGCGCCACCTCCTTGATCAGGTCGTAGACGTCGCATTCGACGTCGTCGTCCGGATCGAACATCGACGTCGAGTTGGCCTGCGGGTCGCAGTCGACGAGCAGTGTTCTCCAGCCGGCCCTCGCGAGCCCCGCGGCGAGATTGACCGACGTGAACGACTTGCCGACGCCACCCTTGTGGTTGGCGATCGCGATCACTTCCGCTTTCACAACAGTCACTCCTTTCACTTCGGTTACAGCGAGTCAATCACCGCGTGAGCGCATCACCTGGTCGCGACGCGACGCCGCAACACGGTGATGCGATGTTGTGATGATCGCGTGACCCGGCGATTCGGTGATGCGCTCACCGGGCCACGGGGTGATCCGGCGACGCTGCGATCCGGCCACTCGGTGACGTCGTCACCATGTGGCCGGGTGACGTCGCGACCCGGTGACTGAATCGCCACGTGATCCGAACACCACATCGCCGAGTGATCGCGCCACGGGATCGCCGGGAGATCGGGTGACCACGTGATGCCGTGCCGCGATTCCGTGTCCGGGTGATCCGATGGCGCTGCGATTCGATCACTCCGACATCGTGTGACCGCGTGATGCGGTGATCGGGTCGCCCCGTCACCCGGTCGCGGTGCGACGGCGTGATGCGATCACGAGGTGACGCGGTCATCGAGTGACCGCGTGACACGATGACGCGGTGAGCGGGCATCACCGGTGACGGTGTGATCGGGTGATCAGATCACCGGATCACCGGATCACCGGATCACCGGATGTCCGGATGGCCGCCGACCCGGAGCGGCCGGTCCGCGGGACACTGTCACCCGGTGATCGGATCATATAGTGATTCGGGGTTTCAGAGCCGCTGGGGCCCGCACTCGAGCGATGTCCAGCGGCACCGTCGCGTTCCGTCACTGTGACGCACGGGGTCGAGGTGCACCGTGTGACTCGACTCCGGCTACTCCGTTCGCGCCTCGCGGAGGCCGTGCCGCCGCAGACACGAGTAGTCGACGGGGATGTCCGCGCCGTCATCGGTCGGTCGAGTGGGTGCCGTCGGCCGGGGAGTGTGTTGTAAATCCGTGCAGCACCGCGCCAACCCGCAACTCAGTCGGAGGTGCGCACCTAGGCGACGGCGCAGGGGTCGCGCCGCGGCGACGCGCGCGGGAACACGCCGCGTTGAAGCCCAACCGTGAGTGCTGCGTGGCGGCGCCGGAACGAGGAATGCGGTGTGCGACGACGCGCGACGGTTCGGCGCTGGACCGACATCATCGGCCGTTCGGCTTAGATCGCGATCGGCTTCTTCGATAATCGGCGTGTGGTTGCTCGGTGTCGGGTCCCGCGCAGGGTTCGATAGGCCACCACGCCGCGATCGGCCGGAACTGTAGCCGTCGACCTCATGCGAAATCGTTTCGCGCATCCGGCGACACCAGACTCCGCCTGGGCTCTCGGAGTAGGGGAGTAGGGGAGTAGGGGAGCTCGCCACGGGCGGCTTCGACGGTGCGGCCCGATCGGGAGCAGATGCCACGGACCCTCGCGCACCGGGCAGATGAGCGATACCGGGGACTCGTGGCCTGTCGCAGCCGCGCGTTGTAGGCGCTCGAGAACGCTGCCAACCGTCGACTGAACGGCGGCCGGCGTGGCATGACAGTCACCGCCGAACTCGGATCCCGGCGAGGACTTCTCCGTCCGGCCCTACGTCCATGACCACGCCGCCGCTTCGATCGGCGCGACTCCGGCCGAGTGGCAGCGGGACCGGCGTGCCCAGCGACGCTCGGGCAGCTGTTCGGTTGCTCGGTCGAGGCGCTGACAACGTCTGCGACCGCGGACTACGTGACGCGAAGGCCTCTGCTCTTCGAAGTACCCATCCTCGCCGTACCCGGCGGTGGGCCCCGACGTGCACCGCTCAACGCCCTCGGCCCGACGGGACGCGCGTGTTCCGCGGGCTGTGACGGCAGGCTGCTGCACGCGGCTGGATCGCGGGACGAGCATCGGAGACGGCGTTCCAGGTGTCGCGGAAGGCGGACACGGCGCGTCCGACGTCGGGACCCCGAGGACGCGCTCGCGGACTGCGGTGCGCGAGCTTGGGACGAATGGTGCGGGGCGCCGGCCCGGTCCCATGGAGCGCCGAGGATGCGCGGCGCCGCGGCAGGCGTTGCGCCTGGCCGCGGTGCGTTCACGGACCCGCACAGGTCCGTCCCATCCGGCGTCCCGGCGCGGACCGCCTACCCGCCTCCGTGTTAGCCGATTAACCGCGGTTAATCATCCGACTACGCACTGACCTGGTGAAACGGTGCCGATAAGGGGTTCTCGAAGCGCCTCCCGCACTTCTGGGAAGTTTGCCCATGAACCGTGCGGTCCACCCGGCCAGTGGTGACGGCGCGTGTCGGTCCGCCGTTTGCGCTGGTAGATCGGTATTCTCAAGCCGTTCCATCCGAAGTACTCCGCGTTTGAGCGGGGGAAGCACACGGAAGGCCTGTTAATGGCTGTACACGTCGTCCTCAATCAGAAGGGCGGAGTCGGCAAGAGCACCATCGCGGTCAATCTGGCCGCCGTCACCGCCGACGTCCTCAACACCGGAGATCCCGAAGCCAGTTCGCCCGTACTCGCCCTGTCGGTGGACCCGCAGGGATCCGCGGTCTGGTGGGCGTCCCGGGTGAACGACCTGCCGTTCCACATCGCCCAGGGGCACGACGATCTGGCCGGTCTCAAGAAGCTGAAGAACCTGCCCGGCATCAAACACGTCTACGTCGACACCCCGGGGTGGATCGACCTCAGCGCCGACGGCGACTCGGGTGATCCGCTCGGTGAGGGAGCGGCCGCCGACGTGCTGCGCACCGTCCTGGACATGGCGGATCTCGCGATCGTCCCGATCGAGCCCGAGCCGCTCAGTTTCGATCCGACGGCCCGGACGATCAACACGGTGCTGAAGCCGCGTGGCGTTCCCTACCTCGTGGTCGTCAACAACTGGGATCCGCGGGACGGCGTGCACGACCTCAACGAGACGAAGGGCTTCGTGAAGGCGAACGGGTGGCCACTGGCCAACAGCGTGATCCGTCATTACAAGCTGCACACCCGAGCCAGCGCCGATGGCCTGGTCGTGACCGAGTACCCCGCGAACCGAGTGGCTTTGCAGGCTCGCGAGGACTTCTACAAGTTGGCTCTCGAACTGAACATCGGAGGTCGATGATGGCCCGCGGATCACGAACCAGCCTCGCCGATCTGGCCGGTGCGGTCGGTGACAACTCCCCGGTCGAACGGCTCGTCGCCGCCCCGTCCAATGCGGCGGGACAGATGCCGCTCAAGGACCTCGTCGCCAATCCGCGCAACCCGCGTGACGACCTCGGTGATCTCGCGAACCTGGCGTCGATCGCCGACATCCAGCTTCAGCCCGTCGTCGCGGTGACGAAGAGGGCCTACCTCGCGTTGTATCCCGACGACGCGATCACCGCTCGCTACGTCGTCGTCAACGGCTGCCGCCGCCTCGCCGCAGCCCACGAGTACGGCCGCACCGATCTCTCCGTCGTCGTCAACGACGAGATCGCGCGCGACCGCGTCACCCTCATTTCGGCGTCGATCGCCGAGAACGTCGACCGGCAGGACTTCGACGTGATCGAAGAGGCCAAGGCGGTCGAGGCGCTGGTACGGGAATGCGGCCGCGGCGACGAGGCGGCCGCCCGACTGCACCGGACGACGGCGTGGGTATCGCAGCGGCGAGCGCTGCTCAAGCTGGCTCCCGAGTTGCAGACCGCCCTGCGCCGCGGCGAACTCGCCATCCGCGAAGCTCGCAACCTGGCGCAGGTCCCCATGGAGCAGCAGGTGGCCCGGTGGCGGGCCTCGCTCGACAAGAAGGACAAGGGTGGACGGGGGAGCGGCTCGGATACCCCCCGCCCCGAGAGTCCTGCCCGCGTGATCACCAGGGCGATCGCGGACTTCGACGCCAAACCCGAGGCCCTCGCCGACGCCTTGAAGACGCACCTCGGCGATGACGGGGTCGCCCGGTTAGTCGCGCTCTGGACGGCGTAACGCGCGAATCGGGGTACAGCCGGCTGAGTTCGCGCCCGCGTCGCAGCCGACGGCACCTCAGGCGGTCGGCCGCGTCACGAGGGACCCTTCGGCTCCCGACTTCCGAGGTCGGCGAAAGCACTGCGCAGCGCGTCCGCACGACTCAGCACGTGATGCACCGCGTGCGGTCGAGTGCTCTCGAGCGCGAGTACGGCGCGCGACGTACGCAGCTCGGCTGACGCCAGACCGAGGATCACCATCGTGGCGGGCGTCAAGTCCTCGGCGCCGGCGTCGATGCGCAGTTCGTCGAGCCACTCACGGTCGTCGTCGGGCAATTCGTACCGGGACGCCTGGTGCAGCATGTCGGAGACCAGGGCGAGCAGCTCCTCGTGGTGCTCGGCGAGCCAGGCCTGCTCGGTGGGTCGCCGATCGCGGGCCGCTCGCTGAGCCTGACGCTCGGTCCTGCTGATCTTCTCGTCCGGGCGGTCGTACCGCAGGAGCGCCTCCAACCGGTCGATCCGATCGATCACGCCCTGCTTGCCGACACCGACCTGGGAGCCGATCTGCGCGAGGAACAGACCGCGGTCGCGGCCGGCCTTGAGGAAGTGCAACTCGCGGCGCCGGTCCTCCCACCACAGGTGGTTGTTCAAGGTCAGCGCGTCGCAGACATCGGCCTGAAGCACCCACCGCGGTATGCTCGGACCACTGTGTTTCCGCAGGTAGTCGAGTACTTCGCGGGGATCGGCGAGGGGCGAGTCGGGCAATCGGTCGCGGTGGAGGTCGTCGACCTTCTTGCGCCGCCGGGCGATCATCTCGATGGCCCTGGAGACCTCGAAGTGATGCACTTTAGGGCGGGAAGCCACCCCGTCAGTATTTCACTGACGGATGAACGGCCCGGCGAACGACGCGCGGGGATCAGGGTGACGACGTGATGACGGCCTCGTGCACTGGGTGTGCATACAGCCTGTGGTCTTACCGTCCGGCGTCGACGCGGGATGCGCCGACCGATCGGAGACTACCGGACGGAATCACCATCCCGATCCGCGTCGCGACTCCGAACGGGCGATGAGGAAACGCCAGTGCGCGCTGCGAGAGCGATCACGACCGCCGTGAGGAGGATCTCGGCGTAGACGCGCTGCGCGCGGTCGACAAGGTCGGCGCCGCCATCCGACTGGGCCATGATCGGGTCGAGTGCTCGACGATAGCGATCGGCGGCACCGGCGAACCTGTCGGCGGCCACCCGATCACCGCGCAGGATCAGGTGGTGAAGGGATGCCACCAAGCGCGACGGCGTGGTTCATCTCCGAAGTCCGTCGACCGAAATCGCGATCGTCGACTGTGGCCGCGTCGCGACCCACTGCGACGAGTTCGGGCACCCACGAGCTGAGTCGTGACAGCGCGTCGGCCTGCCGAACGAGGGTGAGGACGACGCGCAGATCACCGGTCCGGGACGCGCGCCGTGCGAGCCGCATCGCATCCCGTTTGACGCGGCTGCGCATGGTCTCCACTCGGTGGTGGTCGTGCGCGGCGACGCGGGCGACGGCCGCGCCGCTGGTGTGGGCCGTGCGCTCGGCGCGAATCACGGAGACCTCGATGACGGCGCACATCCGACCGAGCTGTTCGACTGCCGATCGCAGGCGGAGGTCGAAGGCGGGGTTCGAACGTTTCACCATCGTCAAGTCCGTGTGAGTCGTCGATCGGCAGCAGTTGTGCCGAGAGGTCAGCTCGGCCGCGCTCATCGTCGAGACATGCTGTACGCGAGTGTAATAGCCGTCCGGCACCGGTCGAAACGCGCCGAAGTCGGCGATCGCCTTCGGTCCACACGGGGCACCGATCGGCGATCGCGCACCCGCCGACGAGCGTCCGCCGTCGGAGGAGATGTCGGACGGAGCGCACGCCGGCACACGGCGCGGTGTCGTCCTGCACTAGGTCTGCTCGGTGAGCTCCCCGATATTGCCCGGGGTCATGAACTGCGCGAGCGCGTCGAGGTAGTTCCGCGCCACCGCCTGATACCGATCCGCCGCCTCACTCGTGGCGCGATCGGCATCCAGGAGATCCTGCTGCGCGGCGATCAGCAGCCGGTTCGCCTCGGTCATCGACACCAGCCGAGCCTGCAACTCGTCGATGCGCGTGTCGACGGGTGCGGCGACGCCGGGCGACGTCGGCAGTTGATCCTCGTAGACGTACCAGCGCAGACGTTCAGGCCGGGGGAGCGCACCGCCGCGGATCTGGCCCGCGGTGATGGCGCGGATGACCGTTCGCGGATCCTTGCCGAGCCGGGCGGCCGCGTCCTTCAAGAACACGACGGGACCGCCCGGTGTGGTCTCCACGCCGGGCGGCGGTTGCTTCGGAGCGGTCATCGCGACGCTACGACCGTGTCGGGGTCGTGGTGTGCCTCCCTAGCTGCATTCATGCTCTTCGTTAGGAGCATCATAGCGACATGCCGACCATGCAGACTCGCAGATGCTCCTATTTAGCAGCATAGGTGTCGTAGACTAACGGCATTGTCAACGCAGCGTGATCACCGCTCGAGAACAGAGGAGGGGCCGTGCGGAAACGGAAGTCCGAGACGCGTCAACTCACCAAGCTCGTCGCGGTGCGGTTCTCGCCCGATGATCTGGAGACTCTGCAGGAGGAGGCGACGCGGCGCGAGATCAGCGTTCCGCAACTCCTCCGCGAGATCACGCTGACCACCCTCAGCGCCGCTTCCTGAAACGAGCGACCGTGTCCGAGACGCGTCGACTCAGCGAGCTGGTCGCGGTGCGCTTCCTACCCGACGACCTCGAGACCATCCAACAGGAGGCGGAGCGTCGCCGAGTCAGCGTTCCGCGACTCCTGCGCGACCTCGCGATGAGCAACCTCACCGCCGCGTCCTAACTCGAGCCGTAGCGCCGTTTTGACGTGGCGGTCGGAACGCCCCCTCTTGAAAGCGCGGCCTTCTTCTCCGGGAAACGGGGCATCGAGTAGTGTCACCGTGACGAAACGGCGCTGTGGGCGAGGGAGTTGAGGTACTTCCGACTCTAACTGCGGGACCGATCCGGTGGACGCTCCGTCACGGTGACACCGCGCCTACAGGCGAACTCGGCGGCTGTCGCGTGACATTCGAAGTGCGAGAAATTAAGTGCAGCAGGGAATTCCGACCTCATGCGCCGAACAGGACGGCCCGGACGACCTGGAATCCCATCATGCCGGCCAGCGTCGAACCAGCGGTTCCGGCGTCCAGTCAGGCCGGTGTCGGCGAGGCACACGGCGGTAATGACGAGATCCCAGAGGCGGTGCTGCGGCTCCTGGCCTCCCGATCCGCCGGCAACGCCGACCGACGGGAACAGACGCTCGAGCGATTGGACAAGGCGTCCCGCAATGCCGACACGGCCCGCTCGATGACCTCGCCGCTGCAGGTGACCACTATGAGCCTGCTACCCGAACAGCGACATCGACCGCCGACAAGCCGCTACGCCGTGGTCGAGAACTACGATCCTACTCGACGAGATCGCCTACCCGACAACGCTTCCCGTTGAATGCGTCATCAGCGCCATCTGCAGCCGGTACCGAATCCGACATGAGCTTGATCCTGCAGTTCAAGTAGTTCGCCGGATTGCCGAACTGCGAGAAGGGCCCTCTACCAGTCATTGACAACGGCGAAGTACTCATTCGCGATGATGTGATTGAGATCTGCCAATCCAGGCGGGCAGCTTGATGGCTGATTGATGCGCGGTGTTGCAGGAGTCGGGTCGGACTGCTGAGCCGACGCGTCTGCCGCGTCGGGCGTGCGGAACACCGCAGGCGGCGTTCCACCTCCGCTCGGAAAGCGGAATGCCGAGGTGGTGTCCCGCCCGGCGTCGCGGCGCTGACCGACGCGAGTTCGCGTGAATCGACGACGGCCGGTCCTGTTACGCGAGGCCCGAAACTGGTGCAGGGAGCACGCCACGCGGCGTGTGAGGATTGAAGCCGGCACTTCGCAGCCACCCGAAAGAGTGAAGAAGGGCCTGCGGCAACGAAGGTTTGGACGACCGATAACCGTTGCGCGAGCACGCCGCGACACCGAATCTCGACACAGAGGGGATTGCCATGACCGAGAAGCCGGGCGAGGCCGCACCGAGCCCGATCACACGCGAAGAGGGGCTCGTGCAGCCGACTTCCGGCGATCACGATCAGACGGTGGCAGCGCGCCTTCTCTACCGCGTTGCGAGCTCATCGCCGACATCCGGCACCGACGACCTCACGGTCCCGGTGGGGAGTTTCGGCGAGGTCGAGGCCCGCAGGATGGCGACACCGCAGCCCGCCGCCGATGAGGATCGCACCCGTCTGATGACACCCGGAGGACAGCCGGTGCCCGCGCCGGCCCCGGCGCCCCGCGCGGGACGAGAGCAGGGTGCCCCACCCCTCGGGCGGCCGGGACCGATCTCATCCGGGCCGCCGCCGTACCCCGGTGTCGGGCCGGCGGGGCGAGCACCGCTCTCCGGTCCACCGCCGGGCTGGAGGCCGCCGGCACCACCACAGCCGACGTTCGGCACAGCTGCACCGCCGCCTCAGTTCGGTGTTCCCGGACCGCCGCCGGGAATGCCTGCGCCGCCGCGTGATTACCGTGCTGACATGCGCGCCGCGATCGACAAGGGCAACTCGTTTCTCGGTCGACTCCTTCGTCGCGGCGTGAACGGTGAACTGTTCTCCCTGCCGGCGTTTCAGAGCTACCGGGCCCATCAACCCGACCCTCTGGCCGTGGTGGCGTTCATCGCGGGCTTGGTCCTGGTAGCCGTCTTCGCGATGATGCCCGGCGTCATCGGTTTGGTGCTGATGGAGGTGGCGTGGGCGGCGACCGCATTCGTGCTCATCGCGATCGGCACCAAGCGGGCCTTCCAGTTCATCGTGTACGGGGTCGGCGCGGTGGGAGCGCTGGGATACCTCGGCGCCGCCTATTACGCGATATCGGCGTTCACGTTGCTTGCGAATCTGCCCTACGGCGGGTCGACGAGCGTGGGGCTGCTCATCGTCACGGTCGCGGCGATCCTGCTGGCCATCCTGCACGTGTACATCGCGGTGCAGGTCCATCGCGAGATCGGAAAGATCGCCGCCGGTCAGTGACCTGAAGGCGGGTGGCCAGCCGAACCGCGGCGTCCGCCCTGCTGGTCGTCCGGGACGGCTGGATCGAGAACACAGCCCTAACACGCACGCAGACAAGGAATTTCGGATACCCGCCGCGAGGTACGACGCGACCCACGGTGGAGAGCGAGGAGACGAAGATGGGCAACTGGCCAGGCGGCCCGGCGGGCGGCGGGTGGAATGACACGAGGAATCCGGAGGGCGCGTCTCAGCGCCCAGCGGCTCGACCGACCGGTGATGGACCCGTGCCCTATCGGCAGCCCTGGGGTAACCGGCCCGAACAGTCGTCCACTCCGCCGGGGTGGGGACAGCAGCCTCCAGCCGTACAACCGTGGGGAACACCGCCGCCGAGCTCCCATCCGCAGCAGTGGGGGACGCCGGTGGGTCGGCAATCGCCCCCGTGGGGTGATTCGCAGGCGGGTCCACCTGCCGGGCCTCGCAAGTCGCGCTTGCTGATCTTGGGCGTCGTGGTGGTTCTGGTCGCCGCGGTCGGCCTCGGCGGGTACTTCGCCATCCGGAAGCTGGGCGGCGCAGGCTCGTCCAGCTTGTCTGCCGGCGACACGGTGAAGGCCTACCTGCAGGCACTGTCCGACGGCGACGCGGAGAAGGCACTGTCCTACGGAAGCGCCCAACCCGCCAACACCGACCTGCTCACCGACTCGATCCTGCGGAAGCAACTGGCCGAGATGCCGATCTCCAACATCCGGATTCTCGACAACGACTCCAGCATGGAGGCGATCGGCATGGGCACGGTCCACGTCGCCGTCAACTTCGGCGACACGGTTCAAGACGTTCAGCTCCGGGTGAAGCGCGACGACGACGAGAACTGGAAGCTCGAGACGGCGGCCATCAAGATCGACAAGCCCTATGCCACCTCGAACAACGACGCGAGCAACACGCTCACCGTATTCGGCAAGGGGTTCGATTCCGGCCCGCTCTACATCTTCCCCGGCTACGCCGACATCGGCAGCTCCAACTCGTACCTCGATGTCACCGCGCAACCGCTGCTGCTCGACGCGCTGTCGACGATGGGCACCGGACGAATCGACGCCACCTACGAACTCAACGACAAGGGGACCGCAGCCGTGGACAAGGCGATCGCCGATGCGTTCGCCCCGTGCGAAGGCGCCAAGGTGTTCGCACCGCCGCGGTGCCCCACGAAGGTCAGGCCGCCGAGCGACGGCGTCGACGGCACCGCGTCCTGGGGCCGACCCGATATGTCGGGTGTCGACGTCGGCATGTTCTCGGCCTACGACCTCAGCGTCTCGCTGTCGGGTGAGGTGAAGTTCCCCTGATCTACGGGACGACCGACGGCGGTACCTCGACGGGTGACGTGACTGCGTACGTCAGCGGAAGCGCTGAGTCTCCACCAAACCACCGACACTCGACCTGAGGTGACGGCGGCGTGGACCACCGAATCCACGTAGCCGTGGTGAGTTCGACGATCCTGCCGATGTCCTCTCGCCTCTGCGTGGGCCGGCTCGAATGCGGAAGACCGACGGGTTGGCCTCGGCGGGGGCGGGGGAATCGTGAGACGGATCCGATCAGTAGGGTGGACCGGCGCCCTGCGGCAACGTCACGACGTCGCGATCGACCAAGGAGGTCCTCGATGGCCGAGCCGGACACGCGGTCGTGAACGGTGAGCTGGGGGTCGGCGCGCAGTTCGGGCCCTATCGTCTGACGAGGCTGGTGGGCAGCGGCGGGATGGGCAGTGTCTTCGAGGCCGAGGACACCGTGCTGGGGAGATCCGTCGCGTTGAAGCTGATCTCGGCGAGCTACGCCCAGGATCCCGCGTACCGGCAGCGGTTGGAGCGGGAGGCTCGGATCGCGGGCCGGCTGCGCGATCCGCACGTGGTGCCCATCCACGGGGCCGGTGAGATCGACGGCCAGCTCTACGTCGACATGCGGCTGATCGACGGCGTCGACCTGGACACGACGTTGGAGCGTGAAGGGCGGCTGTCGCCGCCGCGGGCGGTCGCGATCGTCAGCCAGATCGCCTCGGCCCTCGACGCCGCGCACGCCGCGGGCGTACTGCATCGTGACGTGAAGCCGGCCAACATCCTGTTGACTGCCAACGACTTCGCGTACCTGGTGGACTTCGGGATAGCCAACGCGGCCGCCGAGACCAAGCTGACCCAGCACGGCGACGTGCTGGGCACCTGGGCCTACATGGCCCCGGAACGGTTCGGTGGGGACGGCGCCGCGGTGACCGCCAGCGCCGACGTCTACGCACTGGCCTGCGTGCTGTTCGAGGCGCTCACGGGATCGCGACCGTTCACGGGCGACCGGGTGAGCGTCAGTGGCGCGCACCTGCTTGCACCTCCGCCTCGCCCGAGCGTGGTCGGCGGAATTCCCGTCGGATTGGACGAGGTGATCGCCCGGGGCATGGCCAAGCAGCCCCCCCACCGTTACGCCACGGCGGGCGCTCTGGCCCGAGCGGCGCAGGCGGCCCTCGGTGGTGGGGTCGTCTCGAATCCGTCGTCGCCGATCGGAGCGACGACCCAGCCCTGGCAGTCGGGGAGCCCGGCACCCCCGACGCGACCGCCGGCGACGTGGGGTCCGGGTGGCCCGCCACCGGGGATGCCGCCATCGGGTACCCGAGCACCGTCGTACGGTGTGTCACCCCACCCACCGGGACGCGTGACGCGCAGGCGTTGGCCGCTGGTCGCAGCGGCCGCAAGCCTCGTCGTGGTGCTGGCGGTCGGCGTCGTGATCTGGACGCAGACCGGCGGCACGGCCAAGCAGCCGGCGGCGGCCGCCGTCGATCTCGGCAGCCTCGACGTGGGCAGGTACGACACCCAGCCCAAGCCGCTGCCCGCCACGGCGACCGAAGAGGAGGGCCGGTACCTCGCCGGGTATCGACTGGCCGAGAGTGTCGTGAACCCCTACGACGTGGACCCGATGCTCGACGACATCGTCGGAGCCGTCACACCGGATCCCAAGCTCGCCGCCACGTTCGTCTCCGCCACCGGGAGCCCGGTCATCGAACCCGTGCTCCGGCAGTACGGCATGCAGACCTCCTACACCCGGATCGGCCAGTCGGACCACTCTCCGGGCGTGGGGTTCAGGCAGACGCTGACCCTGCTGGTGACGGCCTACCGCAACGCCGACGCCGCCTCACGGGCGGCGACGGCGATCGACGACGTCGACTTCGCGGTGAACCCGAACAACCAGCGCATGGCGATTCCCGGCCATCCGCAGGCTCACGCGCACTACGACCCGGCCGACTCGTCGATGGTGGCGACCCTGGCCAGCGGGTCCTATGCCGTGACGATCAACTGGGGCCAGGGGGGCGTGACCAAGAGAGACGACTACTTCGACGACCTGGCAGTGCAGATCGGAAAGGTCCTCGACCTCCAGGCGCCGATGCTGTCGGATCTCACCCCGATCCTCGACATCGTGTTCACCCAACTCCCGCCGGATCCCGACGACATGCTCCGCAGGGCGTTCGTCGCCGGCGAGCAGCCGCCCATCTCCGGCACCCACGGCACCCTCGGTCCCCGAGCGGTCATCACCTGCCGGAGTCCGGCGGTCCTGAAGGCCGGGCTCTTCGACAAGGCCGGCGTCGATCGATGTGCCATCACCCCCGACGGCAACCTCCTGCGGGCGCGTGACGACGCCGCGGCGAAAGACCTGCTGCCCCGGATAATCGACGCCAACCGGCCCACACGGATCGATCGCGACATCGCACCTCCCGACGGTGTCGACGACGCGCACTGCTACGAACTGAAGCAGTCCGTCTGGAAGGATCGCCCGAACGCCCGCTTCGCGTGCGCCGTGACATTCGACCGGTACGTCGCCTTCGTGGGTTCGGCCCAGGAGGACGACGTCCGTCAGCGCGGCGCCGCGCAGTACGCGATCCTCGTCAACAGCGCGTAGCGGGCGACGCTCACTCGCCGCGGTTGGCGTGTCGCCGACTCCGTGGCAGCTGCAAGAGCAACAGCAGGAAATTCTGGAGCTCTCGAGGACGTCATCGTGATCGACGCGCGCAGCGATAACAAGCCCACTGGGTCAGAAGCATGACCTCGTCCCTACTGCCGCCCACGCACGGCAACTTTCACGCCCTGCATCAGTCCCCCGGCGGGGGAGCGGCGCTGTTGACAAGCGCCCGCTCCGACACGCTTAGCCGCATCCCTCCTGGCCGCACCGAGCCGATTCGTCTGACGCTTCACCACCGGCAGGTTCGACACTTCAAGCGGCGGATGAAAACCGCAGGGACAGTGCATCCTGCGGCCCGCAAGATCATCGGCGCGCCGCTGTATCACGCAATGTGTTGTAGGACAACGGCATAAACAAGTAATGCGGTGGCCTACCGGTAACCCGCCATATTCGATCTCGCCGTATTCGTTGTCGGTCCGAGCGCCGAGGTCACGCAGATTGCGCCGTTGGGCTGCGCCGCGACAGAGGTGCTGTTTGGGGGGAGCGGGGAACTCGACGCCTGCCGCTCGACTGTTGGCTGAGACACGCAGTTCTGTTGACCACAGGTGGGGACACGCCGCACATCGGAAACGTCAAACGGCGGTGACGACGCGAGGCCGCCCTGCGGGTCCTAGCGTGGCTGGCGGCGTCAAAGGTGGGCCCCGGGTGTTTCCGCGTCATTCACCGTCTGATGTCGAACTCGATCGAAAGGCTTGTTGGGCCGCTCATTCCGGTGAGCGGCTTCCAGGGTGCGGGTCCGGTACGCCGAGGATTGGGCATCCGGCGGGTGATGACGCTCAACGCTTCGGCGAGCTCGAGCCGGGCCAGGTGCGATCCGAGGCAGTAGTGCACGCCGCCGCCGAAGGTCAGCATGGCCGGGGCGCCGTCTCGGGTGATGTCGAGGCGGTCCGGTTGGTCGTAGACGTCCGGGTCGCGATTGGCGGCACCGGTATTGGCGCCGATCAACGTGCCTGCCGGGATGACGAGACCATCGAGTTTCACGTCCTCGGTCGCGACGCGCATCGCGCCGAATACGACAGGCGAATGACGCATGGTTTCCTCCACCGCTTTCATCGCAAGTTCGGGATGCTCGCCGAGCAGCGTCCATTGGTCGGGGTGCTCGCAGAGTGCTTGTACCGAGGCCGCCAGTTGATTGCGGGTGGTGTCGGTTCCGGCGGTGAGCAGGACCGCGGCGAGCATGAGCAGTTCTTCTTGGGTGAGCCGGTCGCCGTCGTCCTCGGCGCGGATGAGCTCTGAAATCAGATCCTCGGAGAGGCGGTGCCGTCGCTGCGCGACCATCGCATCGAGGTAGGCGTCGAGTTCGTCCCAGGCGCGCAGGATATCGGGCCCGTCGTTGGCGAGGTTCCAGCTGAAGATCTTGAAGATGTCGTCGGTCCAGGCGGAGAACAGCTGCCAGTCCTCGCGGGGCGCGCCCAGCAGGGCGCAGATGATCGGGATCGGATACGGCCTGGCGATGTCGCGTACCACGTCGCACCGCCCGATCGACACCAACGGATCGACGAGTTCAGTGATGACGTCGATGATCGTCGAGCGCAGCCGCGTCGTCGCCGGTGGTGTGAACGCCTTCGACACGAGCCGGCGCAGTCGGTGGTGGTCGGCGCCGTCCAGGCTGAGCAGCCCGGTGCTCACCCTGTCCCACAGCGGGCCGGACGTGATGCCCTGCGCCGCGAGGCCCAGGCCCGGTGGCACTCGGAACCGGGGATCGCGCAGTACCGTTCGCGCCAAGTCGTAGGTCAGCACCTCGGGTCCGTGCGGGCCGATGACGATCGGTGCGCGCTGCCGTAGCTCTCCGATGAGTTGATGCGCCTCGTCGGGGTTGTGACCGTCGTGGTACTCGATGACGGGCAGCCCGGCATCGAAGACGCTCGGGGTCGTGGTTGCAATATTCATGGTGTCGACGATGCGGGTTCTGAACGGAGAGACCATCGGTCGAAGGTCGTACTTCTCAAGCTGGGGGTCGTAGAAATACGCGCATACGCTGATGTTCGTCGTTCGGGCTTGCAGCACCCTGATCACCATGAATGCGACTGAGTGGGACGATCGTGGCGTGAGCGAACTGCCGACGGGGACGGTGACGCTCCTGCTTGCCGACGTCGAGAGATCCACCCGGCTGTGGGAGACGCAGCCGCAGGCGATGACGGCGGCAATTGCGCTGCTCGACGAGACCCTGTCCGACCTCATCGCAGTTCATGGCGGTGTGCGACCGGTGGAGCAGGGCGAGGGCGACAGCTTCGTGCTGGCGTTCGCGCGGGCCAGTGATGCGGTCGCATGTGCCCTGGCACTGCAGCGGGCGCCCCTCGCGCCGATCCGGCTGCGCATCGGGATCAACACCGGCGAGATCCAGCTGCGCGACGAGGGCAACTACATCGGTCCGACGATCAACCGCACCGCACGGCTGCGCGACCTGGGACATGGCGGGCAGACCGTGTTGTCCGGCGCCACCGAGGCGATGGTCGTGGACCATCTGCCCGACCATGCCTGGCTGACCGAATTGGGCACGCACGCGCTCCGCGATCTACCGCGCCCGGAACGAGTCGTGCAACTGTGTCATCCCGATATCGCCAGCGACTTTCCGCCGCTGCGTGCGGCGAAAGTAATCGGCGGCAACAACCTTCCGTCCCAACTCACCAGTTTCGTCGGACGCGCCGCGCAGATCGACGAGGTGCGAGGAATCCTTGTCGACAACCGGCTCATGACCCTGACCGGCGCGGGCGGTGCCGGAAAGACCCGCCTTGCCATCCAGATCGCGGGCGTAATCGCGAACGATTTCCATGGCGGCGCGTGGTACGTGGATCTTGCGCCGATCACCAGCCCCGACGTGGTCGCCGCGGCTTTGGCACGCGCAATTGGTCTGCCCGATCAGCCCGGTGGCTCGGATACAGACGCGATTGTCCGATTCATCGGCGATCGTCAGATGCTCATCGTCTTAGACAACTGTGAACACCTGCTGGAAGTGACCGCTGAAGTCACGGTCGACCTGCTGAAATCCTGCCCGGCCCTCACGTTGCTCACCACGAGCCGAGAGCCGGTCGGGGTTTCCGGTGAGGTCACACTACGGGTGCCGTCATTGACGATCGCCGACGAGGCCATCGAGTTGTTCACCGAACGTGCCCGGCTGGTCCGCGCGGATTTCACACTCACCGACGACAACGCGGCGCAGGTGATCGAGATCTGCCGGCGGCTGGACGGCATGCCGCTGGCCATCGAGCTTGCCGCTGCACGAGTGCGGGCCTTGTCCTTAAGAGAAATCGTGGACAGTCTGCACGACTGCTTCCGGCTACTGACCGGCGGTTCGCGTACCTCGGTGCGCAGGCAGCAGACGCTGCGCGCGTCGGTCGACTGGTCCTATGCGCTGCTGACCGAACCGGAGCGCAGCCTGTTTCGACGGCTAGCGGTCTTCGTTGGTGGGTTCGATCTCGAAGCGGCACAGGCAGTTACCGGTGACGGTGATGTCGCGCGCTATCAGGTGCTGGACCTGCTGACCCTGCTCGTGGACAAGTCCCTGGTGGTGGCGGACGACAACTGGGGGCGCACGCGATACCGCCTACTGGAGACCGTTCGGCAGTACGCGCAGGAGAAGCTCGCTGAATCGGGCCAGGCCGACGCCGCTCACACGCTGCATCGCGATCACTACTTACGGCTGGCCAGCGCAGTCGATGCGCCAGGCCACGCCGGTCACAACGAGCGGCTGGAGCAGGCCGATACCGAGATCGACAACCTTCGGGCGGCGTTCGCATGGAGTCTCGAACGCGACGATACCGAATGCGCGCTACAGCTCGCTTCCTCGCTGTACCCCCTCTGGCTCGCTCGAGGCCGCAACAGGGAGGGCTCCGCTTGGCTAGCAGCAGCGCTCGAACCCCGAATAGCGCAGCCGCACGAGATTTCGCCCGCCGTCTATGCCCGCGCGCTTGCCGACGCGGTCAGCCTCGACGCGTGGCGCGGCCAGCCGCCCAGTCTCGAGCAAGCCGAGAAAGCGCTTGCCATCGCAAGGGACCTCAACGATTCCGGCCTGTTGGCACGAGCGTTGTATGCGCGCGGCTTGGTGGTGGGCTACGACGCCGGACTCGCGCAGGAATACTTCACCGAGGCGGTCGAGTTCGCCCGGGAGGCCGACGACAAGTGGCGGCTCACCCAACTCCTCGGATGGCGCGCATACGCCGCCACGATTGCCGGCGACCCGGTTTCCATCTACAGTGTCGCCGAGGAAGGACGTCGCATCGCAGACGCGATCGGGAACCACTTCGCTTCACGCGCTTGTCGGGCCTGGCTCGGCTGGGCGGACATGTACAGCGGTGACCTCGCACACGCCGCCACCCGGTTCGATGATGTACTCGCCGAGGTCGAGGCGGTCAGCGATCTGGCCTGGCGGTTCACCAGCCTGCACGGTCAAATCTTCCTCCGCGCCCACCAGGGAGACGTGCGGCGGGCACGGGATGCGGCAGCGGGCGCTCTGGAACCCGCCGAGCAACTCGGCGGGTTCTACCCCGGCTTCCGGCACAGCATGTTGGGAATCGCGCACCTGGCGGGCGGAGATCTCGACGCGTGTGCACGGGAGTGCGGAACCGCTTTGGAGATTCTGAGCGTGCAGCCCAGCGCCAGGGGAGACGTCGTGTACCCGCTCGCACAGGTCGCGCTGGCCCGAGGGGACTTGACGGCGGCGCGCCGCATCGCCGATGAGGCCGTATCGGCAACCAAGGGTTGGCATCTGGCGACAGCGCTGCGGACGCGCGCCCGGATAGCGCTCGCGCTGGGGGAGCTCGAATCGGCTGAACGTGACGCGCACGCCGCGCTCGCGCATGCCGCAAATCTGAACGCTTACCTGAACGTCGCCGACTGGAGTGCCTCGGGCGGCTCGCCGCGGTCGAGGAAAGCTATTCGGAGGCGGCGCGGCTGCTGGGCGCGGCTGAAGCGATGCGCGGGCGTACGGGGGAGGTTCGGTTCACGGTATACGATTCCGACGTCGAGAACACGGTAGTAGAACTTCGAAATACGATGGGCCAGAATGACTTCGAAGGCGCATGGGTCGAGGGCGCCGCGTTAACGACAGAGCAGGCCATCGCGTACGCGCAGCGGGGCCGTGGTGAGCGCAAGCGGCCGTCGAGCGGGTGGAAATCGCTGACGCCGACCGAACTCGACGTGGTCCGGCTAGTCGGAGAAGGACTAGGCAACAGAGACATTGCCACGCGTATGTTCGTGTCCCATCGCACTGTTCAAACGCACCTCACCCATGTGTACACGAAGCTGGGATTGAGTTCTCGGGTGCAGCTGGCTCAGGAAGCTGCCAAACACACATGACGTACTTTGGTTGGGGCGTTACTGAGTTATCGGCTGCTATTGCAAACTCGAATCCTTTGGAGCACAACGTCACAACGATCACGTAAAGCATCGTCTGACATAATATCCGTTATGTGGCATTCGGTTCTGCGTGGGCGGTCGAAAGGCATGTCACAGGGGTGGCTTCTCGTCGCTGAGGAGCCCGTAAAGGGGGTTGAGTTCAGCGGCGGAGCGGGTCTCGGTGCCAGCGCCATCGACGTAGCGTTGTGACGTGACCATGGATTCGTGGCCCATGAGCTTCATTAGGGTGTAGACGCTGACGTTGGCGTTGGCGAGTTCGGTGGCGAAGGTGTGGCGCAAGCCGTGAACCAGTGCGCCGGAGGCTCGTTCACCGTTGATGCCGGCCCTCTTGAAGGCCCGCAGTATTCGGTATTGCAGCGTTCCGCGGGTGATGCGGTCCCCGTCGGCACCGACGAAGAGGGGAGCGGTCGGGGAGAAGCTGCTGGGCGCCTTGGTGTTGGATGTTCGTCGGCGGGTCTGGGGGAATCGGTTGGACCGGGTCCGAAGGTAGTCGTCGAGAACGTCGAGCAGCTCTGGGCCAATGGGGAGTCGGCGGTCCTTGTTGCCCTTGCCTCGGACGTGCAGTATGGCGCCGTCATTGGTTCGGCGAATGTCGCCGACGTTGGCGTTCAGTAGCTCGTCGGCTCTGAGTCCGGCCAGCAGTGAGGTGAAGACGATGGCGCGGTCACGCTCGGACCAGTCACTGGCACGGGTGGAACCGTGATCGGCGTCGATCGCTGCGACCAAATCAGTGACGGCGCTGGCTGGGTAGCTTTTGGGTAGGGACTTTGGCACCTTGGGGCGGCCGATGAGCGGCATGGGGTTGGCGTCGAGCAACTCGGCGGTGAAGAGGAATGTGCACAGGGTGTTCCACGTCGACCAGCAGCGTCGGATCGACGCCGCCGAATGGGTCTCGGCGTAGGCAGCGAACGCCGAACGCATTCTGTCCTTTGTCAATTCGTGGATGCAGAGGCCCGCGACGGCGTCGGTGGACCCCGCCATCAACACGGCGATCGCCTCGAAATCCTGGCGATAGGCTTTGGAGGTGTGGGGCGAGGGCTTGCGGATGGCACGATCAGCCAGGAAGTCGGCGAACCACCCAGGGAGGGCGACTGCGGGCAGCTTCGGCGGAACTGATCCAGGCACCGACTCAGCATGTCAGATGGATCGTGGATAACAGTCGTTATCCACGTTGAACTCATCAATGTTCATCAGCAGTTGACTTCGCCTCGGGGACCGGCCTGAGGTCGACCGTGAACCGTGAACCGTGAACCGTGAACCGTGCACCAGCAGCTGGGGGCACGGGCGGCTCATGCCCTGGGGGTGGGCTCGGGGTGTGTCGTCGGTCTTGGCCACGGTTGTGACTTAGGTCGCGGCCGCGCACGCGTTGGCCACCAGAACCACTTGCTAAGCAAAGCCGCGATCGCCGGAGTCATGAACGCGCGCACGATCAAGGTGTCGAACAGCAGGCCAAGTCCGATGGTCGTGCCCACCTGCCCGATGACCGTTAAGCTGCTCACGGCCATCGACATCATGGTGAACGCGAAGACCAGGCCCGCCGACGTCACAACGGATCCTGTGCCACCCATGGATCTGATGATGCCCGTATTCAATCCGGCGTGGATCTCCTCCTTGAATCGGGAGACCAACAACAGGTTGTAGTCCGCACCGACCGCCAACAGGATGATCACCGACATCGCCAGCACCATCCAATGCAGCTCGGTGCCCAGGATGTACTGCCAGATCAGTACTGCCAGGCCGAACGACGCACCAAGGGACACCACCACCGTGCCCACGATCACGGCGGACGCGACCACCGCACGGGTGATGAGCAGCATGATGATGAAGATCAGCGCCAGCGACGCGATCCCGGCGATCAGCAGGTCGTAGGTATTGGCGTCGGCCATGTCCTTAAACGTCGCCGCGGTACCGGCGAGGTAGATCTTGGACCCCTCCAGCGGTGTGCCTTTGATCGCCTCCTTCGCAGCGTCCTTGATCGCGTCGATGCGTTCAATGCCCTCGGGTGACATAGGGTCGCCGTCGTGGCTGATGATGAATCGCACGGACTTGCCGTCCGGCGAGATGAAGTTCTTCATCCCGCGCTTGAAGTCCTCGTTGTCGAAGATCTCCGGAGGCAGGTAGAACGAGTCGTCGTTCATCGAGGCGTCGAACGCCTCGCCCATCGCCTCCGAATTCTCCTGGCCCTTGGCCATCTGATCCTGCATGCCCTTCTGAGTGGCGTACATCGTCAGCATCATCGTGCGCATGGTCTGCATCGTCTTGATCATCTCGGGCATGAGCGCCGTGAGTTGCGGCATCAACGCGTCGAGCTTCTTCATCTGGGGCAGCAGGTCCTGGATGTCGTCGGTCAGCGTGTTGACGCCGTCGAGCGTGTCGAACACCGAGCGCAGCGCCCAGCACACCGGGATGTTGTAGCACTTCGGTTCCAAGTAGAAGTAGTTCCGGATCGGCCGGAAGAAGTCGTCGAAATTCGCGATGGCATCACGCAATTCGGCGGTGTTATTCGCCGTGTCTTCGAACTTGACGACCATGTTGCGGGTGACAGCCGCCATCTCGGCGGTGAGGCTCGACATCTTCTCCATCGTCGCGATGGTCTTCTGTATCTCGTCGGCCTGGACGAGCATGTCGGCCATGCGATCCTGCATGTACTTCTGGTTCATCTTCTGCGTCGTCCCCTGCATGCTGATCTGGAAGGGGATCGAGGTGTGCTCGATCGGCTTGCCCTCCGGACGCGTGATCGTCTGCACGCGGGCGATGCCCGGCACGCGGAACACGGCCTTGGCGATCTTGTCGATCACCAGGAAGTCGGCGGAGTTGCGGAGGTCGCGGTCGCTTTCGATGAGCAGCAGTTCGGGATTCATCCGGGCCTGCGAGAAGTGTCGGTCTGCGGCGGCGTAGCCCTCCTGAGCCGGCACGTTCGTCGGGAGATAATTGCGATCGTTGTAATTGGTTCTGTATCCAGGAAGCGCCAGCAGGCCGACGAGTGCCAGTGCGATCGTGGCGATCAGGATCGGGCCCGGCCATCGCACGACTGCGGCGCCGACCTTGCGCCACCCTCGGGTGCGCAGGGCCCGCTTGGGCTCGAGTAGCCCGAACCGGCTGCCAATCGTCACCACGGCCGGGCCAAGCGTCAGCGCCGCGAGGACCACAACGACCATGCCGATCGCGAGCGGGACGCCGAGGGTCTGGAAGTAGGGCAATCGGGTGAAGCTCAGGCAGAAGGTGGCGCCCGCGATGGTCAGACCTGAGCCTAGCACGACGTGGGCAGTGCCGCCGAACATGGTGTAGTAGGCCGTTTCTCGGTCCTCGCCACCTTCGCGGGCTTCTTGATACCGACCGATCAGGAAGATGGCGTAGTCCGTTGCCGCGGCGATCGCTAGAGTCACCAGCAAGTTGGTCGCGAAGGTCGAGAGTCCGATGATCTCCTGATAGCCGAGGAAGGCCACCACGCCGCGGGCTGCGCCCAGTTCGAGCACGACCATCAGGAGCACGACGAGGACCGTGACGATCGACCGGTAAACCAGCAACAGCAGCACGACGATCACGGTGAAGGTGACTATCTCGATGAGCTGCATGCTGTCGTCGCCAGCGATGCGCTGATCGGCAGCCATGGCTGCCGGCCCGGTGACGTATGCCTTCACACCGCTCGGCGGAGTGAGACCTTCGACGATCCTCTGCACTGCTTCGACGGACTCGTTGGCCAGTGCTTCGCCCTGGTTGCCCGCGAGATACACCTGGACGTACGCGGCCTTGCCGTCGTTGCTCTGCGAGCCTGCCGCGGTCAACGGATCGCTCCAGTAGTCCTGCACGTGCTCAACGTGTTTCGGGTCGGCTTGAAGTTCGGCGACCATTGTGTTGTAGAACTGGTGCGCCTGGTCGCCGAGCGTGTTCTGGCCCTCCAACACGATCATCACCGAACTGTCGGACTTGAACTCCTGGAACGTGTCTCCGACGCGTTTCATCGCGATGACCGCCGGCGCATCATCGGGGCTCATCGACACCGACTGGAGTTTCCCGACCTCTTCGAGCTGCGGAACGGCGACGTTCAGAACGGCGATTGCCACGATCCAACCGAGGATCACCGGGATCGCGAGCCGTCGGATTACCCCGGAGGTGAAGGATCGTGTACCCGCGTGCTCTGCTGTTGTTGATTCCGCGGGCGCGGAACTTCGGAGCAGCCCGCTCATCGGTTCGTCATCGGACTGAAGGTGTAGGAGAACATGAAAGTGCAGGTCCTGTTATCCCGCGGCTTCGCACGCGACGGCAATTCTGCGTTCGACGGAGCCCACGTGGAGCCCGTCGACGTGCGGTCCGGAGGTATCTCCACCCCGCACCGATTGGACTGTGAGAGACCGCGCGCCCAATCAACGAGCCCGGTGGCATAGCACCGGTTGCCAGTCGGCGGCGATATCATGAGGTGAGCTTAATACGTATTTAGTACGTAGATGTGTGCTTGCCCGACCGCTCGACCATTTCCCGACACTGCATCGTTCGATGACGCGCTGCTTCACCGGTGGTGCGTTGGTCGTATTTGACAGTTGCAGGTGGCTGTGGCGGTTGCTCGGGCCGCTTGTGCTGAAAAACGTTCGTCATCTCTCGGTTTCAACGCATCGCGTCACTTCAACGCACAGTGCGGACCGCAACTACCTGTACGGACGAGTTGCGCAGAGAGTCAACAGGATTCGTGCGCAGCAGGCTATTATCGACCATCGCAGAAATACCCTGGACAGGACGGAGTCCGCTCATCGATGGTTGTCGTCACTCCACTTCCGACATTCAACATGTCTGGTGCCCGCGAACCTCGATGCTCGCCCAGGTGAGCCGGAGCAGGTGGGAACCATTCACCTGCTCCGGCTCGGGTAGCCATGGGTGGGTGAGGGGATGAAGTCACCCGCCCAGGGCGTGGACGCATTCTACTGAGTTAGTACGTAGTTTATCTACTAGTCGTTTCAGGAGATGGTGTCGGATTCGTCGTCGGCACCGAACCGTGGGTGCAGGTGGCACCGGCGTCGTCGATTACCGGAACGTGTCGCGAACCTGGCGGTGAGTCTGGGCTAGACGCTGATCGCGCTGCGAGTGCGGCCGGCGCTCGATGTAAGCGATCTACCTGCAAACCACGGCAGCATCGGCCGACTCGCGAAGCGAGGAGAGCCTGGCCACCCGGAGCCTGGTCTCGCCACCGCGCCTCCTTAGAGCAGGGCTCAGCGCGCATCCGTTTCATCGCCGGATGCTGGCACATCCGCGGGAGGGGGCTCATTGCCAGGAGTCCTTCGTCGGTGCTTCCTCGATTGCCAGAAAACGATGACACCGGCGAGGGTCAAGCCCGCGGCAGCCGCGGTGAGGATCGACGTTTTGGTGTCCGATCCCTCGGAAAAGGTCGGCTGGGGTTGCGCCGCAGCGGTGCTAGACGGGACTGCACCGGGCGTGGACGGCTGGGACGTATCTCGAGGACTGCCCACGATGGTGAAGGTGTAGGAGCCCGATACCGGGTGGCCATCCGCTGAGATGACGCGGTATCCGACGGTGTACACGCCATCACCGGGACGGTCCACGGGGGCTGTGAGGCGCGGGCCTTCGACTTGAGGAGACGCGGACACCCGGTTGCGGCCGTCAGCGCCGTTGACGACGATGTTGGCGAACGCCGGGTTGATGTCTTCGGTGAAAGTCAGCACGACGTCGTTCAGTGGCGCCGTCACCCTTGCGCCTTGAGAGGGATCGGAACTGGCAAGCGCAGTGTGAGCCGCGGCGATCCCCGCCCCCGATAGCGAGAATGCCAGCGCGATCAAGGCCGCCGAGATGATGCGCGCTGATGGCTTCATGGTCCTCTTTCGTTCGCATCCGTGGTGTGTGGCGCACCGCGGGGTTTGCAGTCGAGTGTATGTTTCGGTCTGCGAGGTGCGGGGCTGGTACGTACGTAGCTGAATGGTATGTGCGATCGCGGTGAACCGTCGGTGACAGACAGGGGGTCGTGCGATGTCGGTAGCTCGACCGGTGCGTCGAAGCTCGATTGGACGTCCCTCTGGCGAGGGTGAACGTGGATGAGAGCGCTTTATTCGGGCGATGTGACCGTTGTAGCCACAGATGTGGGGTTGTGGATGTCGTTGCCTAGTTTCGGGCCCGCGTTTTTGGTGGTTGGCGTGGTGCTCTACGTGATCCGCCGGGATCGGCGCGCCAACCCCGATGATCCCGACTCTGTAGAAGAGTTGCCCGCGGGAAAGAACGAAGTTGAATGAGTACAGATTGGCGGCGCGTCGGCGCTCTGGCGGTGGCCGTTTTCATCGTCGTCCTGGTCGGATGCGGTCCGCCTGCTGACCCGACCGAGTCCTCGGCCCCGCGGGCATCGCGCGCAACCTCCGCGCCGTCCGTTCCATCTCAGTCACCGCCGGTCACGTCGCCATCCCCTGCGGCCGCCGACGCCACGGTTGTCGATGTCACCATCGTCGGGGGGTGGTCACGCCCATGAACGGGCAGGCGCAGGGCAAGGTCGGCAAGCCGATCGTCCTGAGGGTCGGCAGCGACGTTCCCGATTCGCTGCACGTCCATTCGGTGCCGGAGCACACTTTTCGGGTCGAGCCTCGTCCGGAGCAGGAGTTCGAGTTCACGGTCGATGTGCCCGGCCAGGTCGACGTCGAGTTGCACGATCTCAATCGCACGGTCGTGACGATCCGAGTTCGGCCGTGACCTCCGGGGTGAGCGCGCAGGTCCTCGCGCACGGCGTCGGCGGTTCGACCGACCTTCCCGTTCCCTTGTCGTTCGCGCTGATCGGGGCGGCGTGGGCGTTGACGGTGACATTCGCCGTGGTCGCATTGGCCTGGAAGACACCGCGTTTCGATCCGGACAAACCTGGCCGCGACCTTCCGATCTGGGTCACCCGTGCGGTGGACTCCCCGGTACTGCGCTGGACGCTGTCGCTGGCCGCGTACCTCTTCGCGGTGTGGGTGGCGGTCGCGGCAGTCTTCGGACCATCCGGCAGCGACAACGCGCTGCCGGGGGTGTTCTACGTGCTGCTCTGGGTCGGCTTGGTGGCGGTGTCGGTGCTCGTGGGCCCGGTGTGGCGCGTCATCTCCCCTGTACGCACGCTGTGGCGATTGCTTGGGATGACACGTTGGGAGACTGCCGACCGATCGACATTGCGCAGGTATCCGATGACATGGGGGTACTGGCCGGCGGCGTTCGGTCTGCTGGCCTTCGTCTGGCTCGAACTGGCCAGCCCGGACGCCGGCTCGCTGGCGGCGATCAATTCGTGGTTGTTCGTCTATACCGTCCTGATGTTGTTGGGCGCGTTCGTGTTCGGTTCACAGTGGTTCGCCCGCGCCGATCCGTTCGAGGTGTACAGTCTCGCCGTATCGCGGCTCGCGCCGTTTAGGCGCAACCCGGAGACCGGCCGCATCACGGCGATCAACCCCATGGATCATCTGCCGACCATGCCCGTGCGTCCCGGGGTTGTGGCGGTTCTCGCGGTTCTGCTCGGGTCCACGGCCTTCGACAGTTTTTCGCAATCGCCCGTGTTCCGTGACTTCGTCGATCGGCATTCCGCGTCGTTGCCGGTGCTCAGTGAGGCCTGGGCGGCGTCGCTGCTTCGAACTGTCGGGTTGGTCGTCTTCGTATCCGTTGTCGGGGTGACCTTCTGGGCCGCTGCGAGGGCTACCGGCGGGGTGAACGCGGATGTACGTCGGCGACTGCCCGGCGAACTGGCGCACTCGTTGATCCCGATCGTCGTCGGTTACATCTTCGCTCACTATCTGTCCTATCTGGTGGAGCGCGGGCAGGAGACGATGGTGCGGTTGGGCGACCCGCTCGGACGTGGGTGGCACCTATTCGGGTTGGATTCCACCGACGTGGTGTACGTGCTGTCGCAGAACCCATCCGTGCTGTGGACGATCAAGGTGTCATGCGTGGTGATCGGCCACATCGTCGCAGTCATCGCCGCGCACGATCGAGCACTTCGGCTGTTGCCGCGGCGTAATCAGATCAGTGGACAGCTGGCGATGATGCTGACCATGGTCGGCTACACCTTCACCGGGTTGTACCTGTTGTTCGGCGGCTGACGACGATTCGCGCAGCTCAAGGTCAAGGACTCCGTTCAAGGCCGTGGCGGGCAGGCCCGCGCGCTCGCAGCAGGATGACTGCGATTGAGACCAGAGCGATGACGGCGCCGGCCAGGATCCACAGCGCCGGGCTGGTGCCCTCGGGTTGCTGCCCGCTGTGCGTGTCGTCGTAGGAGTGCTTGGTCGGTGTGGGGGCGCCGGGGCTCGGCGAGGTTGGTGTCGAGCTGGCCTCCGCCGACGACGGCTCGGCGTAGACAGACGCTGCCGATATCGAGGCGATTCCGACGAGCACGGCGACGAACGCGAACACGACTGCCCCAACGGTCAGACGCCTGCGGTCCTGCCGGAGTGGTCGGCGGGAAGGCGGCGTAACCCGGGTCATCGCACGAAGTAGATGACGGCGAACAGTGCGATCCACACGATATCGACGAAATGCCAGTAGTAGGACACCACTATGGCGGCCGTCGCTTGGGCCGGGGTGAACTTGCTCATGCGCGTACGCATGAGCAACAGGATGAATGCGACGAGTCCGCCGATGACGTGCAGACCGTGAAAGCCGGTGGCGAGGTAGAACACCGAGCCGTAGGCACTGCTGGAGATGGTGGTGCCCTCACGCACCAGGCTGATGTACTCGTAACCCTGTCCGAGAACGAAGAACAGCCCCATGACGAATGTGACGACGTACCAGCGGCGCAGGCCGTACACATCGCCGCGTTCTGCGGCGAATACACCCATCTGACAGGTGAAAGATGACGCGATGAGGACCAACGTCACCGGCACCGCGAGCGCCAGGTTCAGCTCTGTGGGAGGTGGCGGCCACTCGTCCGCTTGGGCGCGCGCGGTGAAGTACATCGCGAACAAGCCGGCGAAGAACATCAGCTCGCTGGACAGCCACACGATCGTCCCGACGGCGACCATGTTCGGTCGATTCAGTGAATGCACGCGCGCCGTGATGGCGGTGCCACTTGTCATGTCGTCCCTCGTCGAGCCACGTTCACCGGAGATCTACTGAGTCACTACCTACTATCACATATAGTAGAACGTCACTACGAGGACCTCGGGGGAAACCCACCTCAATTCGAATCACGGCATGCCGGTGCGCTTTTGATGTTCACGGCGATACGGAGCAGCTACGACCGGATGGCGTGCCGCCAGCTGCTCGCGGCTGCTACGTGGACATCGAAGGTCGTCCTTGTTATCTTTTTGTGATCTACGTAGTTGGCCCATAGATGTCCCTGCGGTGTGAGGATATGTGCTTTGAGGATGGACCGCCCTGCTGCGAAGCATCGATCGGCAGGTGCTCTCATCGTGGCGATCGCGTTGGTGGTGTCCGTCGGTGGCTCGGCGGGCACCGGCTGGGCCGACCCGGCTGCCGACGCCCTGGCCCGCATGACGGAACTGTCTCGCGAAGCTGAGCGAACCACGGAAGCCATCTACTCGGCCGAGATGGACCTCGAAGCGAAGCTCGCCGCCCAGCGCCTAGCCGAGGACGTTCAACGCACCGAGTCCGAGGCGTTGAGTACGGCGCGAGCCGACCTGAGCCAGTATCAGGACGTCGTGAATCAGGTGGCGGTTGCGGCCTACATGGGCGGCCCGAGCAGCGGCATCAGTGCCGCGCTGACCGCTGACTCTCCGCAAGTCCTGCTCGACGAACTGTCGTTGAACCGCCTCATGGCCACCCAGATGTCGACCCGCGTCGCGGCCTTCCGTGCAGTGTCGTCTCGCGCCGAGAGTGCGACTCGAACGGCGGAGTCGTCGGTGCTGTCTGCGCGGACGGCGGCGGAGCAGGCGTCCACCGTGCGCGCAGATCTTCAATCCAAGCAGAGTCGACTACGCGCCCAGATCGCCGACGTGGAGGCGTTGTACCGGGCGTTGACTCCCGATCAGCGTGCAGCGCTTGCCGACCCGGGGCCGCCGACCCCACCCCCACCCCCGATCCCGCCGGTGACTGACCCCGCCGTCGTGGCGATGCCTGAGGCCGTGCCGTCGCCGGTAGAGCCGGGTCCGTCCGGCTCTCTCGAGGGTGCGACCGTCGTGCAAGCGGCGCTAACCCGTGTAGGCGCCCCGTACTCGTGGGGCGCGACCGGGCCTGACGCGTTCGACTGCTCGGGACTCATTAAGTGGGCTTTCCTGCAGAGTGGGAAGTCGTTGCCCCGGTCGAGCCAGGCGCTTGCGGCAGGCGGGCAACCCGTTGAAACGGCGGAGGTCCAGCCCGGCGACATCGTCACGTTCTACTCGGACGCGTCGCACGCCGGCATCTACATCGGCGACGGAAACATGGTGCACGCCTCGACATACGGCACCCCGGTCAAGGTGGCGCCGATCTCATCGGCTCCGATCTACAACGTGCGGCGGTACTAGCCGGCCACGCTGGCGTTGCCCGCCTTCCACTGATCCCACGGGATGTTCCAGTCGCCGAGCCCATCGGTACCGGACAGCGTGGGACCCACCGTGTTGACGACCTCTACGATGTCGCCGCGTTTCGTGTTGTCGTAGAACCACTTTCCGTTCTCGGTGCTGGCGTTGAGGCAGCCGTGGCTGACGTTCGCGCGGCCCTGGCTTCCGACGGACCACGGGGCGGCATGCACGTATATCCCGCTATAGGACATCTGCGTGGCCCAGTTGACCTCGGTGCGATAACCGTCGGGTGAGTTCACTGGAACGCCGTAAGTCGACGAGTCCATGACCAGGAACGAGTACCGATCGCCGATGATGTACGTGCCCTTGTCGGTCGGCGTCTTGTCCTTGCCCATCGAGATCGGCATGGTCTTCACGACATTGCCGTTGACCCGCACGGTCATGGTCTTGGTGGAGTCGTCGGCGGTCGCGATCACCTCGTCGCCGATTGTGAAGCGATTCGTCACGTTGTCCTGGCCGAACAACCCGTCGCCCAGATCGACTCCGTACGTGTTCACTTGAACTTCAACCGACGTACCGGCCTTCCAGTATTGCGCAGGGCGCCAACGCACCTCGCGATCGCTCAACCAGTAGAAAGCACCCTCAACGGGGGGGTTGGCGGTGACGGTTATCGCCCGCTGCGCGGCGAGTCGGTCGGGGATCGGTTCGTCGAACCGCACCGCGACGGGCTGCCCCACGCCCACCGCCTCGCCGTTGTTCGGCAACACGTACGGCATCGTGAGGTTCTGCGGGGAATGCGTCTGGAAAGTGGCACTGTTGCGCGCCACACCGCCAAGCCCCAGTGCCTCCGCGTTCAACGTGTACGTCCGGTTGTAGCCCAGCGGCTCCGCCGAACGCCAGGTCACACCGTCCGAGCTCAACTCACCCGCGACCACCCGCCCTTCTTCGTTGACGAGAGTCACTGCGCCCAGCACGCCGGCCGCAGCACTGACCGTCACCGGCGAGTCCACCGAAACCCCGACATCGCCCTCGGTGACCGACGCACGCAAGCTGGGAACGAGTAGGTCGCCGTAGGGGGTGCCCTTATCCACGATCGCAGCATCGGGCACCTCCTGCGGTGCTGACGAAGACGACGGGTTGTTGTCGCACGAGATGAGCCCCACGGCGAGCCCGGCAACGGTCATGAGCACCAGCAACGTCCACCAGATGCCGCGACGTTGACGTACCGCCGCGGATTGAATCCGTGTCATGAATGCCGACCCCTTGGTATTCGCGAAACTGTTACGCCCACATCTTACGTACTATCTACGTAGACGGCGCCTCGGGCCGAACGTGCGCTCGGAGGTGAGCGCTCGGCGGGCAGCGGCCATGGAGGTAATCCTTGTCAATGACGAGCACGTTGCGAAGTCGAATCACCGGTTTCGGGTCAGGGCGTCGTCGACCATGGGGTTTCACGGGTTCGCGAGTCGCAGCGGCATCGTGCGGAGGCTTGGCGGTATGCGCCAGTTTCCCTCCGATCGGAGCATGGCCAGCAGCGATCGTTGGCTTCGCACTGCTGGCGTGGGCACTTAACGACCCGACGACGGTGGTCGGCGGAATGGGTCTCGGCTTCGTGTTCGGCTTATTCTTCTACCTGCCGCTACTGCCGTGGACCGGCATCTTCGTGGGGTCGATGCCGTGGGTCGCGCTCAGCATGATGTGTGCACTGTTCCCGGCATTGTTCGGGTTCGTGGCAGTCGTGTTACGCCCTCTGCCGGGCTGGCCGGTCTGGTGGGCGTCGTGTTGGGTAACCGCCGAATGGCTCAAGAGCGCTGTTCCGTTCGGTGGATTTCCCTGGGGGGTGGTCGGTTTCGGCCAGGCCGACGGACCGCTGGCTCCTTACGCACGCATCGGCGGTGTGACGCTGGTGTCATTCGTCGTGGTCCTCGCCGGGTTCCTCGGGTTCGCTGTCGTCATTCGGATCACGGCGCGTCGCGACTCGCACGCCGACGGTGTGGCCTGGCGGGCTGCGGCGGGCCTCCTGTTGCTTGGCACCGGAGCCATCGCGTCGGGGGTACTCGTGAGACAGCAGAACACCGGTGAGACTTCGCCGGGCTTGACCGTCGCCGCGATCCAGGGGAACGTTCCGAGGCTCGGCCTGGATTTCAACGCCCAACGCCGTGCGGTCCTGGCGAACCACGTCGAGATGACCAAGCGTCTCGCCCGCGACGTCGCCGCCGGCGCCACCGACCGACCGCAGCTGGTCATCTGGCCGGAGAACTCCTCGGACGTGGACCCCCTCGTCGACGCCACCGCTGCAACGCAGATCTCGTCAGCGGCGCAGGCCGTGGCGGCGCCGGTCGTGGTGGGAGCCGTGTTGGCGGGTCCGGTAGAGGCAGGACGCAGGCAGACCACCACGAACAGCGTCATCGTGTGGTCACCGGACAGCGGCCCCGGACAACGCCACGACAAGAAGATCCTGCAGCCCTTCGGCGAGTACCTCCCCATGCGCGATTTCTTCCGGTTCTTCTCCGCCTACGCTGACCGGGCGGGCAACTTCGTGCCCGGTGGCGGCGCGGGAGTGGTTCAAGCCGCCGGTGTGACGGTGGGCGTGGCTACGTGCTGGGAACTGGTTTTCGACCGGGCGCCTCGAGATGCCGTGCGCAATGGCGCGCAGGTGCTGGTCGTACCATCCAACAACGCGACGTTCAACGAATCGATGAGCCGACAACAGTTGGCATTCGCGAAGATTCGCGCAATAGAACACGACCGACCCGTCGTCGTCGCCGCCACCACGGGGATCAGCGCAATCATCGAGCCCGACGGAACGGTGACCGATGAGACCGAGTTCTTTGAGGCCGGATACCTGGTCGACGCGGTCACGCCCACAGCAACGGCCTCCCCGGCCACCCGGTGGGCGCCATCGGTGCAGGCCCTCCTGTTGGCCGTCACCGTCGGGGCGGTCGCTGCGGTGGCGATGAAACGACGTGGCGCCAGAACCGTCAGCGAGGAGGGACGTGCCGGCGATGACCAGGAGCGATAGTGGACCGTTGCACCGTCATGGCGGAGCTCGCTACACCGGGCGGCGACGCCTCGCCACCGTCGGCGCCGCGGTACTGCTCGTCGCCGCAGCCGGCGGGTGTTCCAGCGGTGACGACGCGGTTGCGCAGGGAGGCTCCTTTGAATTCGTTTCACCTGGTGGAAAAGTCGACATCTACTACGACCCCCCGGAGACCCGCGGTCGTCCGGGGCTGATACGGGGACCTGATCTCATGGACCCCAACCGCACGGTGTCCCCGGATGACTTCACCGGGCAGGTCGTCGTAATCAACGTCTGGGGCCAATGGTGTGGCCCGTGTCGCACGGAGATGCCGGAGCTGCAACAGGTGTACGACGCGACACGTGGCGAGGGAGTGGCGTTCCTGGGCATCGACGTGCGCGACAACAACCGCCAGGCAGCAGTGGACTTCGTCGTCGACCGCGAGATCACCTTCCCCTCGATCTACGACCCGCCCATGCGCACGATGATCGCCCTCGGAGCGAGTTACCCCACCACGGTGATCCCGTCAACGATCGTCCTCGATCGTCAGCACCGTGTGGCGGCCGTGTTTCTGCGGGCGCTGTTGGCCGAGGATCTCGAGCCGCTAGTGAGGCGGCTCGCGCGCGAAACGATCGACCCCGTCCCATGATCGGTGAGCTCGTACTTCCTACCACTCCGCCGTCGTTGTCGACAATGCTCGCGTGGCTTCCGCCGCCGGTTCCGTTGCTTCCAGTCGCGGCAATCGGATTGGCGGTCTGGTACCTGCTCGCCGTGCGCGTCGTCAGAGCGAAAGGCCGCACATGGCCGTGGACGCGAACGACGAGTTTCCTGGCAGGATGTCTCGCACTGGCGGCGGTAACGGGCCTCGCCATCGACAGCTACGGCTATCGACTGTTCAGCGCCTTCATGTTTCAGCACCTCACGCTGTCGATCCTCGTCCCGCCGCTTCTGGTGTTAGGGGGTCCTGGGCGCTTGTTGCTCAGGTCCACGCCTCATCACGGCGTTGGACGCTGGGTCCTGATCGCCGCGTTGAGCGGACTCCGCTGCCGTGTGAGCAGGATCGTGCTCAATCCTGGCTTCACCATCCCGGTGTTCCTACTGAGCTACTACGGCCTCTATCTTTCGAATCTGTTCGACGCGGCGGCAGCCAGCGTCGCGGGTCATGTCGCGCTGCAGGTCTTCTTCCTCGTGAGCGGCCTCTTGTTCATCTTGCCGATCTTGTCGACCGGACCGATGCCGGTCCGGCAGAGCAATCTGGGCCGCTTCTTCGACATCTTCGTGGAGATGCCGCTGCACGTGTTCATCGGTGTGATTCTGATGATGGCGCCCCGAGCGCTCACCGAAACCTTCGCGAATCCTCCCGTCAGCTGGAACGTCGACCCGGTCGCCGATCAGGGGGTCGCCGGTGCCCTGGCGTGGTCCTACGGCGAGCCCGTGGCCGTACTGACGACGCTGATCTTCGCCATCCGGTGGCGTCGTGACGAGGAATCCGAGTCGGCAAAGAGGGAAGCCGACGTCGAACGCGACGCCGCGGAACTCGCGGCCTACAACGCATTCTTGCGCGGTCTCCATGAGCAACCACCGAGATCGACCCCTGGGCGAGGGACGTCCGACGAGCGCGGCTGACGAACACGTCTCGAGCACCTGCGAAGCCCGAGCGAGGAACGACGCTCAGCGACTCAGGGCCTCCAGGGCGGAGATCTCGGCTTGTTGCTCTTGGATGAGCGACCGTGCCACCGCCATCGCTCCGGGATGCGATCCGGACTGCAGCTGAGATCGTGCCGCGGAGATCGTGAACTGGTTCTGCCGGATCATCAGGTCGACGAACACGCCTGTCGCGCCCGGCTCGATCGAGTCGCGGAGGACACGGTAGTCGGCGTCGGTGGCGAGGGGGTGCTGGCCGCGCTGAACCTTCACTCCTGACTCCGATTGTGGCGGATCGGGACTAACGGTCATCGGGGTGAAGCCCCACTCCAGGAGGAACGACTGCAGCTCGCGTGTGCGGCCGGTGTTGTTCGCGGCGATCCGACGCGCGATGTCGGCCGCGTCAGGTTCCACGTCGTTCTTGACGACGAGCAGCTCGCCTAGGGCGACCGCTTGAGCGCCGTGCTCAATGATGTCGCGCGCGAACAGCACATCGAACCTGGTGTGCGGCTCGTCGGCGACAGCGGCCGAAGCGCTCGGAGGGGTGGGCGACGAGACACCTGCCGTGTCAACGCATCCCGTGGTGCTGAGCAGCCCTAGTGTCGACACCATTGCCCACCATGACCGCGCGCGCGAACCGGTAACCGACGGCGTCCTGCCGCGAATGCGGCGCGTCGGCATGGCGATGATCTTGATGGCACTGGTGTCGAGTGCTCCGACGAGACGCCGGCCACGGCCCGCCGAGGAGCGCACCATATCCAGACCTCCTGAGTTAGTCAGTAGGCAGCGTACGGCGCGCCCAGCTCAACGGCCGATTAGGACGCCGGACGAAATTCGCGTTCGCGGCTCAGGCATGCAGGTCGTGAAGTTAGTGTCGTGTGCGGTGCACCTGCACCGCGGAGTTGGACAGGGGGAGACGGCGCTGTGGCGGGATGGTCGACGACAGGGTCCGAAGTCTGCGACGTCCCGGCGCCTGCAGTGCCTCTCTACGCGCCTCCGCAGTTCGCGCACAGTGAGTGTGCCCGGTGAGCCTAGTCGGCCAAGCGGCGTTTCTAGTCAGCTTCCCCGTCGCTGCATCCGCTATCGGGGCCGGCATCGCAGCCGTTCGCCCACCCGGACCGCGCGTGGTCAGTGCGATCCAACATTTCGCGGCAGGCGTGGTGATTGCGGCCCTCGCGGGCGAGGTACTGCCCGACTTACGCGGCGAGGGCAATCTCGGGTGGGCGGTGACGGGGTTCGTTTGCGGGGTGACGCTGGTGCTGGGTTTGGCGGCGTACGGACGTCTCGTCGATCGCCGCCAACGTGATTCAGGATCGACTACGCGCACGCTGCCACTCGGGTTGCTCGTGGCGGTGGCAATCGATCTGTTGATCGACGGACTCCTGGTTGGTCTCGGGGCGCGCGGCTGGGATCGACGCAGGCGCTGATCATCACCATCGCGCTCACGTTGGAGATCCTCTTCCTCTCGTTGTCGCTGGTCGCTGAACTCACCGGTCGCGGACTCGGCGCGATGCGCGCTACCGCGGTGTGCACGGCACTCGGTCTCGTCACCGCCGTCGGGGCGGTAGGCGCTGCGGCCCTGCTGGCCGGAGTAGGCGCCGCCGTGCTGGCTTTCGTGCTCGCGTTCGGCGCTGCTGCGCTTCTCTACCTGGCAGTCGAAGAGCTGCTCGTCGAAGCACACGATCAGGCCGAGACGACCTTACTCAGCGCGATGCTCTTCGGGGGCTTCTTATGCATCTACGTCCTCGGTGAGCTCGCCGCCTAATCCGAGCGGGGCCGAGCGCCTGTGCCCACGATGACCCATGCGCTCCGCCATCGCCCGAGCCACTTCATGTCTGGACCGTGTGGCCATATACGGAGTGAAACAGTAGATTGAGTTCGTGGAAAGTGCATCAGCAGTGTTCTGCCACGGACCGCGGTCGAGGTGGGACCGACCGGGGCACGCGCCGCGGAAGGCGCGCAAGGGTTTCCGATGGATCGCGGCAGCACTCCTGGTGGCACTGGCGTTGGCGGCGGCAGCCTTGGTAGCGGCCGACCCGGCGACGGGTCACACGACGGGAATGGTTGAGAGCGTGCGCATTTGAGGTGGGCCGAGCGCAGTATGCGATCTCCGATCTCAGAGACGATTCAAGGCACCTCGGAGATGGTTACGCGAAACAGATCAAGACACCCGACAGCGCGAGGACGAAGATGGTCATTGGTGTCGCGGCCATTGCAGCGACCGCCCCGCCCAGCGTGACCCGAGTTTGAACACGTGCGAAGCCCTTTTGCGGATCGGCGAGACGCTCAGCGCGGACGAGCACCGCGACACTTGCGGCGGCGAGAGCACGCGCCGGCGTGATGGCCCCCGACAGCATGAGGAGTCCTGCGAGTAGAGGTTGATTACCATGCCGCCGCGCGGCGGCGTCATCGGCGCACATTTCCAGCAGGGAGCCGATTTGCGTTGCGGCACTGGTGAACAGCTTGATCCTAGGCAACGCTGAGGCCAGGCCGCGTACTGCGGCGACCACGTATGCGTGACGCCCGTCGAGGTGAGCCCGTTCGTGGGCGACGACCGCCGCTAGTTGCGTTCTGTCAAGTGCGGCCAGTGCGGCAGTGGTCACAACGATCGCCGGCGGCCGGCCGGCCACGCAATACGCGGCAGGCTCGGTGGCCTCGATGACGATGACGTCGCTTCCGTCCGACCTGCCCACAAGGCGCACGGCGTCGGCATGATCGAAGGTGTGCGTGCGCATGCGCCTCAGCGCGAGGCCGACACGAACGCAGATCGCGACTAGGCTTCCGACGGCGATGACCACCGCAACTGTCGCGACGATTCGGGCAGGCCACCCCGCGTGACCCAGGAGTATCGCCTGAAGGCGTTCGAGACACGACGCGATGAGGGCGTCGGGACTGTCCCAATGTCCGGCGGCTTCACACAGCAGCAGTGCAACCGCGGCAACCGAGCACCCGAGCACTGTCACGACGGCCGTCAGCCATGCAGTGATTGCCAACCGCGGAGCTCCGCCATCGGCAGTGATTCTGAGCAACAGCTTCGGGCCTGCCGCTAGGACAGCCACGACGTACAGCAGTAACGACGCCGCGACGGTCATTTCCGACTCGACTTTCGGGCGAGGCGTCGAAGCGCGGCGCGCAGGTCCGCGGATTCCTCTGCATCGATCTGCGCGACGAAATGACTGAGCACCGCCTCTGAGCGGCCGCCACCGCTCAGAGCCTCGAGCATCAGTCGGGCGCTGTGTTCCTCCCGAGTCAGGGTTGGTCGATAGCGGTAGGCCTTGCCGTCACGTTCCCGTGACAGCCAACCCTTGCCATACAGGTTGTCCATCGTCGACATCACCGTGGTGTAGGCGATGTGCCGTTCGGCGCTCAGCTCGTCGAAGATCTCCCTGACCGTGGTCTCTGTGTCAGGATCGCGATTCCACAGGCGATCCATGATCGCCGCCTCCAGCTCTCCGAAGCCACGCACCCGAGCCATGATCGATCCTCCTGAGATAGTCCGTACGTAGCTTACGGTGTCGAGCGCAATAAGGAAGGCGGAGGCGCTTGGCATGAAGCATGCGCCACGTCTTGGGGTTATCTACTGATCAAGTACGTACGTTGTCTGATAGTCTGTGGCTGCCGACTGGTATTCGCGATATCCCTCGGCGTTGGAGGCCGGGCATCACATCCCCCCGTGATTGCCCGGCCTCTCCACCGCGCAACGCGTTGCATCACCGCGAGTGGCCTTCGGTTATCCGAAATGCAACAGCGACAACGACTTCTAACTGATCGCGCGATCAACGACTCTGCTGCTGAATGCCCACTCTCGCTTGAGATTCGAATCCGGTGAATCTCGGGGACACCCGTCCGAAGAACACGTGGCTACGAATAAACAGTGGTCACCGTCGACGAGGTGACATTCGCAGCAGGGAGCCAGGATGTGACCGGTGTCGAACACAGTGATCGAAGGCGGTGGAGTCTCGCTCGGGCAGCGTCAGGACTGCTTGCCGCTGGAGTGACCTTAGGGGTCGGTGTTCTCGTCGCGGCCGTGGTGGCGTCAGCGGCGTCGCCCTGGATGGCGGTCGGCGGCGCGGTCGTCGACCACTCGCCGTTCGCCGTGCGTGAGTGGGCCATCGACACCTTCGGGACCAACGACAAACTAGCGCTGTTCGTCGGGATGGGACTCATCATCGCCCTGCTGGCGGCCGTCGCGGGCTTGACCGAGACACGACGGCGACCATATGGGTCGATGCTGTTCGCCGGCTTCGGGGTGGTCGGTGCTATCGCCGCGTTGACACGGCCCACCGCGACGGTGTGGTCTGCCGTTCCAACTGTTTTGGGAGTCGCCGCTGGCATCCTGACGTTGCGGCTGCTCACTTCGCGGGCCAGCCCAACCGCGGAGGACCACGGCACTGGCGTGATCCAGTCGCGACGCGCGTTCGTCCGTATGGCGGGTGTCGCCGGGGTAATCGCGGTAGCGGGAGTGGCAACCGGGCGCTATCTCGGTGACCGGTTGCGCAGTCTCACCGGCGACATGGCCAACTTCTTGGTCCCCACCGTCGAGACCCCCGCTCCACCGGTCACGGCGGCCTACGAGGTGGGCGTGCCCGACATGACGAGTTTCATCACCCCCAATGACGCGTTCTACCGCATCGACACAGTCCTACAGATCCCCGCTGTGACAACAGATCAATGGCGGTTGCGCATCCACGGCATGGTGGACCGCGAGATCTCACTGACTTTCGACGACCTGTACCGCAGGTCGGCAGTCGACCGGGTCATCACGCTGACCTGCGTATCCAATCAGGTGGGCGGCAACCTCGTCGGCAACGCGCGGTGGACCGGCTACCTACTGACCGATCTGCTCGCAGAAGCCGGCCTCGAACCCGGCGCCGACATGCTGCTATCCCGAAGCGTCGACGGGTTCACCGCGAGCACCCCACTCGCCGCGATACTCGACGGCCGCGACGCCCTGCTGGCGGTGGCGATGAACGGCCAACCCCTACCGCTGGAACACGGCTATCCCGCTCGGCTCGTCGTACCCGGCCTTTACGGGTACGTCTCCGCCACCAAGTGGGTGAGCGAGCTGGAGATCACCCGCTTCGATAAGGCGTCGGCCTACTGGACCGAGCGCGGCTGGGCCGCCGTAGCGCCGATCAAGATCTCGTCCAGCATCGAGGTGCCGGCCGGATTCGCTCGGTTGAAGGCCGGAAGCGTTGTCGTCGCCGGTGTGGCCTGGGCGCAGCAACGCGGCATCGGATCGGTGGAAGTTAGCGTCGACGACGGGCCGTGGCAATTCGCGACACTCGCTGCCGAGTACTCGATCGACACCTGGCGGCAGTGGTATTGGGAGTGGGACAGCACCCCGGGCACCCACACGCTCGCCGTGCGCTGCACGGATCGGTTAGGGCAACGGCAAATCGTCGAACAACGGCCTACAGTCCCGGACGGTTCCACTGGTCTGGAACGCCGCGTGGTCTTCGTCGAGTAGCGGCACTCAGGAGTGACCTCGGCTAGCCATCGGACACTCCGCGTTCCCGCAACCAGGCCATCGGATCGGTCTTGTCCGATCCGTTGAGGTGTACCTCGAAGTGCAGGTGCGGCCCGGTCGAGTTGCCTCGATTACCCACGGTGGCGATTTGATCGCCGGCGAGCACGCGATCACCAGTCTGCACGGTGGCCGTGTCGATGTGCCCGTAGAGGGTGACCGTCCCATCCGCTGCCCTGATCTTTACCCACATGCCGTATCCAGGGGTCGGTCCGGACGCGATCACCTCGCCGTCTGATGCGGCGTGGATCGGAGTGCCGATGGAGTTGGCGATGTCGAGTCCGCCGTGCAGGGTGCCCCACCGCATCCCGAATCCTGACGTCAGGATCCCGCGCGCGGGAAAAACGAACTGTGGGCGCCGAAGTCGCGCCTCCCGTTGAGCACGCTCCTGGGCGAACGCCGCGCCGTTGGCGAGCTCCTGTGAATGAATTGCGGAATCGAAACCGTTGGCAACGGAGATGATCTGCATGCCCGATGTGTTGGGGAGGCTACCGGGGGACGGTACCGAATCGGTGACCAGTACCGGGTCGGCTCGCGAGTCCGTGGCGTCGGCCGCAGCGTTCGCTCCGGCCGCGACCGCACCGGCGGCGATCGCCGCGATGACCACCCTGCTGTGCACGGCGCCGGTGGCGCCGGAGGTTCGGCGATGTGCTCTTGGTGCTGCGCGGTGGGAAGGAATCGACCGGTCAGAACGCTGTGGTCGTTCGTATGAACGAGCGCTGCTGTCCGGAGCGGGTACGGGCAACCCCTCGGTCTCGGACCGTGCCTTCGGCGCGAGCAGCTGCCAGGGCGACTCATCCGCCAAGTCGTTGAGGTCGTCGAGTTCGGGCGCGGCCAACACCTCGAAGTCGAGGGCGAAGAGATCCCCGTGATCGGGCGGATCGACCAACGCTGCGAATTCGCGCCACGGAATGATCTCGGTGACGTCGGTGTCATGCGAGAACGCGGCCGGTGCTTCTGATCGCGAGATCCGATGATGCACCACTGTTCGAGACGATCCTTGCCGTTACCGGTTCGTTATCTGGTTGGCGAGACGCTAACCGAACGTGCATGAATGAGCAAGCTGTCGATCATCCGGAAGAGCTGTTTTCCAAACGGTCGCTTCAGCAGAGACCGGGCCAGAAGACGCCCTCAGCAGTGCATTCTCTGAAAACCGTAGGCGAAAATCTTCTCTGTACATACGTAGTAGACCACTACTCGGCTACGAATGTCGCGCGAAGGAAGGCCTACTTCCGCATCCTGGGTTGCGAACGCAGAGTCCCGGCCGGAGCCGGGGCGGGTGCGGATACTCGGCACCCGCCCCGGCGGGAAACCCGTTACCGGGTGATGTGACTCGAAGGTTTCCGACACGTCCGACTGCGAGGGTAAGTACTAAGTTACTACGTAGGATAATCTACGTATCTAGTGAGTAGATCCCGCACTGCGTGGTCCGAGCCCGAGAATGAGAGGTTTCCATGGTCGCCGAAGCGCCACCGGTCGGGGAACTCGAAGCACGCCGCCCTTTCCCTGCGCGCATGGGCCCTAAAGGCAACCTGATCTACAAGCTGGTCACCACGACCGATCACAAGTTGATCGGCTTGATGTACGTCGTCACCTGCTTCTTCTTCTTCTTCGCCGGCGGTCTGATGGCGTTGTTCATCAGAACCGAGCTGGCGATGCCGGGGCTGCAGTTCCTGAGCAACGAGCAGTACAACCAGCTGTTCACCATGCACGGCACGGTGATGCTGCTGTTCTACGCCACGCCCATCGTGTTCGGCTTCGCCAACCTGGTGCTTCCGCTGCAGATCGGCGCGCCCGATGTGGCGTTCCCGCGGCTGAACGCGTTCTCCTTCTGGCTCTTCCTCTTCGGCGCGCTCATCGCCATGGCCGGCTTCATCACCCCCGGCGGTGCCGCCGACTTCGGCTGGACCGCCTACACGCCGCTGTCGAACGCCATTCACACGCCGGGAGCGGGAGCTGACCTCTGGATTCTCGGGCTCATCGTCGGTGGTCTGGGAACGATTCTCGGCGCGGTCAACATGGTCACCACGGTCGTGTGCATGCGCGCCCCCGGCATGACCATGTTCCGGATGCCGATCTTCACCTGGAACATTCTGGTGACGTCGATCCTGGTGCTGCTGGCGTTCCCGCTGCTGACCGCGGCGCTCTTCGGCCTCGCGGTGGACCGCCATCTCGGCGGGCACATCTACGACCCGGCCAACGGTGGTGTGCTTCTGTGGCAGCACCTGTTCTGGTTCTTCGGGCATCCCGAGGTGTACATCATCGCGCTGCCGTTTTTCGGGATAGTCAGTGAGATCTTCCCGGTGTTCAGCCGAAAGCCGATCTTCGGGTACACCACGCTGATCTACGCGACGCTGGCGATCGCGGCGTTGTCGGTGGCGGTGTGGGCGCACCACATGTACGCGACGGGTGCGGTGCTTCTGCCGTTCTTCTCCTTCATGACGTTCCTCATCGCCGTACCGACGGGCATCAAGTTCTTCAACTGGATCGGCACGATGTGGAAGGGCCAGTTGACGTTCGAGACTCCGATGCTGTTCTCGGTCGGCTTCCTGGTCACGTTCCTGCTCGGTGGCCTGTCGGGCGTGCTGCTGGCCAGCCCGCCATTGGACTTCCAGGTCACCGACTCGTACTTCGTGGTCGCGCACTTCCACTACGTACTGTTCGGCACCATCGTGTTCGCCACGTATGCGGGCATCTACTTCTGGTTCCCGAAGATGACCGGACGCCTGCTCGACGAGCGGTTGGGCAAGCTGCACTTCTGGTTGACGTTCATCGGCTTCCACACGACGTTCCTGGTGCAGCACTGGCTGGGTGACGAGGGCATGCCGCGTCGGTACGCGGACTACCTGCCGTCGGACGGCTTCACCACGCTGAACATCATCTCAACCGTCGGTGCGTTCATCCTCGGCGTCTCGACGCTGCCGTTCGTGTGGAACGTGTTCAAGAGCTGGCGGTACGGCGAACCCGTCACGGTCGACGATCCGTGGGGTTACGGCAACTCGCTGGAGTGGGCCACCTCCTGCCCGCCGCCGCGGCACAACTTCACCGAGCTGCCCCGGATCCGTTCGGAGCGACCGGCATTCGAGCTGCACTACCCGCACATGGTGGAACGGATGCGCGCCGAAGCACACATCGGGGGCGGCCCGCACCCGTCGGGTGGTGACGTCACCGAGGCCGACGTCAACGTTCGTACCTGAGTCGGCACAGTGCACATGAATGAGCGGCGCCCCGGTGAACAGACGAGTTCACACCGCATAGGTGGTGACTTCGAACTCGCCGAAGTGATGTGGGAGGCTGCGGAGCCGTGCATGTCCGACGCGCAGCGACACGCGGCGCTCACGGCTCTGCACGTTGGCGAACCCTACCTGGCGATACTCGTTCTCGTTACGGCCCTGTCGCAGAGCGGGTATCCGCTCCCATCCGACTTGTACGACGAGTTCTCCGAATGGCTGCGTGTTCTTCCCGAAGAGGACTCGTATAATGCCTGGAGCCCAGGACAACTCGAACTCCGCGTCATGGCGGCGGACTTACATGTGAGTAACGCGGTGCCAGCCATCACGGGTGGTTATGGCGATGCCACCCTGTGCTACTTCGTGTTTGACGACGCTGATGTCGTGAATGCCTCCCGTGAACGCCAAGCGGACGCGCTGAGGAGGTGGCTGCAGGTGAACCGACCGAGCCCTGCACTGAGAACCGATATGCGAATCAACGGATTCGGAGATCTCCTTGACCACCCGGATCCTCCTCCAGGCGATGAGGTGGGCGCAGAGTGACGGTCTGGGGATCGCGGCAGCCGACGGCATGCCGGATCGAATGGCCCGGACCGGGACTGCGCAGGCCGGCAGATTCCCGGAGCGGTGCGAGACGCGGAGGCCGGCTCGGGCGGCCGTGGTCTGACTGTGTTGAGCCACCAGTGTTCGACCGAGGAGCTTCGGCGTGAACGCAATTGGAACACAGGTAGGCCTGGCTACCTATTCGGACTTGGCGTACTCATCAGCTGTATTCGCGTTGAGTCTCGCGCTGTTGTTGCTTGCGGCGACTTTCGCGATCGGTCGGAGTCGGACACTCGCGCGTTCCACAGCGTCTGTAGGTGTTACACCTGGTAGCCCCAGGCCCGGGATCGTCGCTGAAGTTCCACGGCGATCGCTTGCAGAACGCGTCGAGCGTGCTGGAATCGCCGTCGTCTTCGTCGGCGCCTTCTTGCTACTCGTGTGCATTGTGCTACGCGGCCTGGCCACCTCTCGTGCGCCGTGGGGCAACATGTACGAGTTCATCAATCTGACCTGCTTCTGCGGGCTTGTTGCCGCAGGAGTCGTTCTCCGCCGCCAGCAGTTCCGCGCTTTGTGGGTGTTCGTCCTCATACCAGTGCTCATACTGCTCGCGGTGTCGGGCAAATGGCTCTATACCGAAGCCGCGCCCGTGATGCCTGCGCTGCAGTCGTACTGGTTGCCCATACACGTGTCGGTGGTAAGCCTCAGCTCCGGCGTGTTCCTGGTGGCGGGAGTGGCGAGCATTCTGTTCCTACTGAAATCGTCAACGTTGGGCGACACTCGGACCGAGGTTGAGAACCGGTACTTAGCAGGAATCGTCTCCAGGTTGCCCGACGCCCAAAGCCTTGACCGGGTCGCCTACCGCGCCACGATCTTCGCGTTTCCAGTCTTCGGGTTCGGCGTCATCTTCGGTGCGATCTGGGCCGAGGAGGCGTGGGGACGCTTCTGGGGTTGGGATCCAAAGGAAACGATCTCGTTCATCGCCTGGGTTGCCTACGCCGCCTACTTGCACGCCAGGTCCACGGCCGGCTGGCGTGACAGGAAGGCTGCGTGGATCAACGTCGTCGGGTTCGTGACGATGGTCTTCAACCTGTTCTTCATCAATCTGGTGATTGCCGGTTTGCACTCCTATGCCGGGGTGGGCTGACGACGAGCCAGGGCGTATGCAAGCACCCGACACAGCGAGTTCGTTTCGCCGACGTCACGACTGCGGCTGAACTCGAAAGTCCGACGGTGTCATCTCGACGACCATGCTGACCTTAGCTCCACCCCGAACGGCGCCGTGTACTGATTCGGGGACCTCCGCCCCATTCGCGATGGGCACCAGGGAGTCCGGGTTCTACCGGCACGATCTCGACGGCCTGCGCGGTGTTGCCATCGCCCTCGTCGCCGTGTTCCACATCTGGTTCGGGCGGGTGTCCGGCGGTGTCGACGTCTTCCTGGCGCTGTCGGGCTTCTTCTTCGGCGGCCGACTGCTGCGCAACGCACTGCTGCCGGGAGCCTCGCTCGCGCCCGGCACGGAGATCATCCGGTTGGTGCGCCGTCTGCTGCCGGCCCTCGTCGTCGTCCTGGCAGCGTCGGCGGTGCTCACCATCCTGGTGCAGCCCGAAACCCGCCGGGAGACATTCGCCGACGAGAGCCTGGCGAGCCTGGGCTACTACCAGAACTGGGAGCTGGCGAACACCGCATCGAACTACCTGCGCGCCGGCGAGGCCGTCAGCCCGCTGCAGCACATCTGGTCGATGTCGGTGCAGGGCCAGTTCTACATCGCGTTCCTGATCCTGATCCTCGGGTGGGCGTTCCTCTTCCGCAAGCTGCTCGGGCGGCACCTCCGGACGTCGCTCATCGTGCTGCTGACCGCGCTGACCATCGCGTCGTTCGTCTACGCGATCATCGCCCACAACGCCGACCAGGCCACCGCCTACTACAACAGCTTCGCCCGCGGCTGGGAGCTTCTACTCGGCGCCCTCGTCGGCGCGCACGTCCCGCACGTCAAGTGGCCGATGTGGCTGCGCACCGTGGTGGCGTTCATCGCCCTGGCGGCGATCCTGTCCTGCGGCGCGTTCATCAACGGCGTCGAGGAGTTCCCCGGCCCCTGGGCGCTCGTCCCGGTGGGCGCCACGATGCTGTTCATCCTCAGCGCCGCCAACAGGATGGCCGACCCGCACGTCACGTCGGGCAGGATGCCGCTACCCAACCGCGTGCTGGCCACCAAGCCGTTCGTCTTCCTCGGCGCCATGGCGTACTCGCTGTACCTCTGGCACTGGCCGCTGCTGATCTTCTGGCTCGCCTACACCGGCGAAACCAGGGCCGATCTCCTCACCGGTGCCGTGATCCTGCTGGTGTCGGGCGTGCTGGCGTGGCTCACCACCAAGTCCGTCGAGGACCCGCTGCGCTATCGGGCGCCCGCGGGCAAACCGGCCGTCACCGTGCCACTGCGGGTGCGACTGCGCCGACCGACGATCGTGCTCGGTTCGATCGTCACCCTGCTGGGAGTCGCGCTGACCGCGACGTCGTTCACGTGGCGCGAACACATGACCGTCCAGCGGGCGAACGGCAAAGAGCTGTCCGGACTCTCGTCACGCGACTACCCGGGTGCCCGCGCTCTGGTGAACCAGGCGAGGGTGCCGAAACTGCCGATGCGCCCGACGGTGCTCGAGGCCGCCGACGACTTACCGCAGAGCACCATCGACAAGTGCATCAGCAACTTCGCGGATCCGAGTCTGCGCAAGTGCAGCTACGGCTCTGTGGCCGCGACCCGCACCATCGCGCTGGCGGGCGGATCGCACGCGGAACACTGGATTACGGCGCTGGACCTGCTCGGTCAGCTGAAGGGGTTCAGAGTCGTGACTTACCTCAAGATGGGCTGCCCGCTGTTGGCGGAGAGATTGCCGCGTATTCCGGGTTCGGGGGAGCCGTATCCGCAGTGCTTCGACTGGGCTCGAGCCGCCATGCGCGAGATCGTCGCCGACCGGCCGGATTACGTGTTCACTACCGTGACAAGGCCGAAGGATACGCAGCCTGGAGACGTGATGCCAGAGGAGTACATGCCGATTTGGCAGACGTTCGCAGACAACGGTTTAAAGGTACTCGGCATGCGGGATACGCCGTGGCTGGTTCGCGACGGCGAACCCTTCTTTCCGAGAGACTGTCTAGCCGACGGTGGTGGAGCGACGACCTGTGGCATCGACAGATCTGTCGTACTGGGCGACGTCAATCCAGCATCGGATCTGCCGAAACGCTTCCCTCTGATGGGTTTGCTCGACATGAGCGATGCGCTTTGTCGAGACGAATACTGCCGAGCCGTCGAAGGTAACGTCCTTATTTACAGGGATTCTCACCACTTGTCCGCCACGTACGTACGGTCCATGACGCCGGAACTCGGGCGCAGAATCGGTGCTGTGACGGGGTGGTGGCCCTGAGGGGACGTTACGCGTGCTTCGGCGCCCCTGCCGCTTCAGGGCAACCGCATCATTGTCTGCGGGCAACCATCCAACGAGGCACACGCGCCCGACGATCGCGTCGACCATCGAGATGAGATGAGCGCGCCGTGGGCACCTTTCGAAGTTTGGCGATTCGTCCTCTCTTGCGGTCGATTAACCGGAGCGGGTTCACGCGTACGGTCACACCCGCTCGCCAACTACCGCGACGTCGTGGGAAAGTACTACGTACTATGTAAGTACGTAGATTGATGCGACGGCGCGAATGAGTTACCTTCACGTCTCTTTCTGCTGCCGCCGCGCTAGACGAGAGGTAAGCGGGCCTGCCGTTGGCAGGTTCAGGGCCTGGCATGGCATATGAGACTGAGTCGCGCGGCAAGGAGCGATCGATACGGGCACACGATAGGCGCGAGGTCGTCACCGCTGTCGCGGAGTGGGCTGTGTCCCGAGGGTGGACGACGCTGACTGATTCGGACGGGTGCTGTCACTTCTACGATCCTCACGGTGAGTACATCGCGTACTGGCCGTTGAAGATGTCCTCAGGCGCCGGTCACCGTTGGTAGGCCTTGCGGTTCCATTCTTTTGCCGGTGTCGAGCGCTGCCGGCGACGCCGGTAGGAGTGCTCGGGTCCGCTTGCGTGCGGTGGGCGCTTGCAAGGTTGCAGCGATTCGGCGTTACCGCCGCTCGCAACACGGCTTCTGTCTCGTCCGATCTCGTTGACGCAGGAGTGGCACATGTCGTCGCCGCTGGGATCTGGTGCGTATCAGGGTTGACGGATCATATGCATACATGCGTATTATCGCATGCATGACACGTGGCAGGGGAACCGTAGGCCGTCGCGGCGACGACGAAACTCCGGCGAACAGAACCCTGGCGCTCGAACTCACCGATCTCCTTCCGGGTAGCGACGACCGCTGCGCCGACCGCCTGACGCGCGACCTGGCTGCCAACGCGATGATCGAAGAAGTCCACGTGATCGACGGCGACACGCTGAAGCCGCGGCTGTGCGTCCACTACGACGCCAACGCGGCGACGGCGATCGACGTGCAGCGGCGCGCATGGCAGGCAGCACAGACAATCAACTCGCAATACGGTCACCTGCGTTGGTTGATGACTGACACGGACGACGAAGCAACTCGCGCGGCGCTGGTCGATCGGTTGGCGACCATGCCCGGTGTCGTCGGCGCGGCGGCGACACCGAACTCGGTCGAGTTGGAGTTCGAACGCGCGACGGTGACGGCGCAAGAACTCGTCGACGTCATCGCGAATGAGATCGCGCCCAACCCGGCGACTTCGGAGGTCGCCCGCGACGCGCACCCCGGTGTGACGACCGAGGACGACGAGGATCACGGCGGCCACGACCACGGTCACGGCGGGATCTTCGGAGAGCGAAGCGAACTCGTCTTCGCGGGACTGTCCGGGACATTGCTCCTCGCCGGTTGGCTTCTAGCGACCTTCGCGGATACGCCGCGGACCGTCGAGTTGGTCGTCTACTCCCTGGCGTTCTTCTTCGGTGCGTTCTTCACCGTGCAAGAGGCATATGCCAGCGTGCGGCAGGGCCGCTTCGAGATCGATTTCCTGATGCTGATCTCCGCTGCGGGCGCTGCGGCCCTCGGTGAAGTCGCCGAAGGCGCTCTGCTGCTGTTCCTGTTCAGCGTCGGTCACGCGCTCGAGGGTTACGCGATGGGCCGCGCCCGCAGGGCGATCGAAGCGCTGGCCGAGCTCGCTCCGAAGACGGCGCTGGTACGGCGAGGAGGCACGGGCGACACCGTGGAAGTCCCGGTCGCGGACGTCCGAGTCGGAGACATCGTGGTCGTACGACCCAACATGCGACTCGCGGCAGACGGCTTCGTCGTCGCAGGCACGACCAGCATCGATCAGGCCCCTGTGACGGGGGAGAGCGTTCCGGTCGACAAGGGCCCCGTCCCGGACGTGGCAGCAGCAACCGCATCGCCGGACCTCGTGGACGCATCGGCACGGGTGTTCGCCGGAACGATCAACGGTGCCGGCGCCATCGAGATCCAGGTGACCAGGCTTGCCGGTGATTCCACGCTGGCTCGGGTCGTCCGCCTGGTCGCCGAGGCTCAGACGAAGACCACATCGACGCAGCGCTTCACCGATCGGTTTCAGCGCATCTTCGTGCCGGCAGTCCTCGTGGGCGTCGTCCTGCTGCTGTTCGCCGGACTCGTCGTAGACGAGCCTTTCACGGCCACCGTGTACCGGGCGCTTGCCGTCCTGGTGGCGGCCAGCCCTTGTGCCCTGGCGATCGCCACGCCCAGTGCAGTGCTGTCGGCGGTGGCACGCGCGGCGAGAGCCGGAATCCTGATGAAGGGCGGAGCTGCGCTGGAGGAGCTGGGCCGCGTCGAGGTCTTGGCGTTCGACAAGACCGGCACTCTCACCGAAGGCCGACCGCGAATCGCCGACGTGATCGCGACCGAGGGCGCGACAGAAGCCGAATTACTTACGATCGCTGTCGCAGTTGAGGAACAGAGCGATCACCCGCTCGCGCGCGCCATCGTTCGCGACGGCCGCGAGCGTCTGGCCGAGGCAGTCGTGCCCCGCGCGACCGACGTGCGAGCGCTCATCGGCCGGGGTATTGCCGCCTCCGTCGACGGGGTCGAGGTCCGCATCGGCAAGAGCGACCTGTTCACAGAGTCAGATCAACATCCGCCGACTGAACTGGCCGCCGAAGTCGAAAGACTTGAACAGGCGGGCCGTACGACGATGCTCGTACGCGCGGGCAACCGCTGGCTGGGAGTTATCGGCCTGATGGATGTACCACGACCGGAGGCGTCGACCGTTATCCGACAACTCACTGGACTCGGAATCGGCAACACCGTCATGCTTTCCGGTGACAATCAGCGTGTAGCAGATGCCGTCGCCGCTGAAGTCGGCGTCGCGTACGCACGTGGCGATCTGATGCCGGAGGACAAGGTCGCCGAAATCGCCCTGCTGCGAGAGCGTTACGGCCGCGTGGGCATGGTCGGCGACGGAGTCAACGACGCACCCGCCATGGCAGGAGCGAGCGTCGGGATCGCGATGGGTGCCGCAGGTTCCGACGTAGCGCTGGAGACCGCCGACGTTGCGCTGATGGCTGACGACCTCAAAGCATTACCGTTCGCGGTCAACTTGAGCCGCCGGTCATCGCGGATCATCAAACAGAACCTTTGGGCGAGTCTCGGCATCGTCGCAATCCTCATCCCGGCAACGATCCTCGGATTGGGCATCGGACCCGCGGTACTCATCCACGAGGGATCGACGCTCATCGTCGTCGCCAATGCGCTTCGACTACTCGGCCTTCCCATACCGACGGTGACTCCCGAGTCACCACGCTTTGGTACGAACGCGGAGAACACGTGATAACGGCCATGTTCACCGCTGCAGGCGATTTCGAGCACGACGTCGTCGACGCAACCGTGATCTTCGTCGACATGGCGGGGTTCACCGCGTTCACCGAAGCCCACGGTGATCATCGTGCCGCCCAACTGGCAGAGACGTTCGCCACCCTGGCAACGCGCGCCCTGGGACCCGGTGACGAACTGATCAAGGCCATCGGCGACGCAGTCTTGACTACGAGTGAGAACACCACAGCCGCGCTGGCCTTCCTTCGACGACTCCACGACGAGACCCGCGGCATCGACGGCTTCCCCTTGTTGCGCGCCGGCATTAGCGCGGGCTCGGTAGTGAAGCGGCTCGGAGACGTATACGGATCAACGGTCAACACCGCGGCCAGACTCGTCGACGTTGCCGAGGCAGGACAGGTCGTCGTCGATGGCGTTGCAGCGTCCGCGCTTCGCGAAGCGGATCTGATCGCGTCGAGACGGCTGGGTCCGCTTGCGCTCCGAAACCTCGGCTCACCGGTCGAAGCGTTCGCGCTCGACGTCGGAACCCGTCACCGGGTCCACGTCGATCCGATTTGTCGGATGCACGTTGCGACAAACGGCAGCCAGCTGGCGACCGTGCACCAAGGCGCGTCGTACCGGTTCTGCTCGGCAGCCTGCCAACGCCGTTTCGATCAGATCTGCCAGTCTTGGGCTCCGTCGTTCTCCGTGTAGATCCCGACGGAGTTCTTCACCACTACCGGGTCCCCACTGCCGAAGTTGTCGAAGAACCACTGCGCGTTGGCGGGACTGAGATTGGGACACCCGTGGCTCACGTTTCGCTTGCCCTGGTCCGCCACGGACCACGGTGCGCCGTGAACGAAGATGCCGGCGTTGTTGATTCGGACCGCATCTTGGACCTTGAGCTTGTACCCCTCGGCTGAGTCGACGGGAACGCCGTAGGTAGAGGAGTCCATCACCATGTCGGCGAACTTCTCCAGCACGTAGTAGGTGCCGTTGGGGGTTTCGTAGCCCGGCTTGCCCAACGACACCGGAATCGTCTTTTCGAGCACGCCGTTTCGCGTCACATCCATCTGCAGGGTGGCGTTGTCGATGGTGGCCACCAACGCGTCACCAGTGCGGAAGCTCGACTTCGTTCCGCCCGCGTCGATGTTGATGCTGGTGTTCGCGGGCCAGAAGTCGATTGGGCGCCATCGTAGTTGCGTATCGCTCATCCAGTAGAACTTGCCCGGCACCGGGGGATTTGACGAGATGTGGACTGCCTGCTCGGCCAAAACACGGTCGGCAATCGGCCGCTGAAAGTTGACGACGATCGGTCTGGCGATGCCGACCATCGAGCCGTTCAGCGGATTGAACGTGGGAGGCGCGAATACCGGCGGACCGAGATACGGCTTCGGGTTCTGGCCGGAGGGTGTGTCGCTCGTAACGGTCGGCGTGAAGCCGGGCAACGGTGGGAACGGATTCGGCGATGGTGGTGCCGGGATGGCGAGCGGGTCACCGGGCGTCGGTGCGGGTATCGGCGGCTCGGCTGACGCCGACGTCGCGGTCAGCAGCCATACCGCCGCGAAGACGGCTGCCCACATCGCTCGAGAGCTCCCCGGCGGAAACCGCATAACCAGCCTTATCCCTTCTTCGTGGTCACCACCGCTGCACGGGGTGGCCAACGGCACCCATCTCTCTACGTAGTTACATAGTAGATGATGTGGAGGTCGGCCGACCGTTCCAGCGACTGGCTTCGCCCGAAGGGGAAGGTCCGCGGATGGACGCGATGAGAAAGGAGGACTCATGAGTGGTTTCTCGGCAATCGCCACGTCCGGGCACCTGCTGCTGGCCGTGCTCGTCTCGGCCTTGGCTGGGCTGGTCTCCTTTGCCTCTCCGTGCGTCGTCCCGCTCGTGCCCGGATACCTGTCCTACCTCGCGGCGCTGGTCGGTGTCGATGACGAGGCACGCGCCCGAACCCGTCGCGGGATCCGGCTGCGAGTGGCGGGAGCCGCGGGGTTGTTCGTCGCCGGCTTCACGGCCGTTTTCCTCGTCGGCACCGTTGCGATTCTGGGTTTGACGACGACCGTCATCGCCAACGGTCTGCTGTTGCAACGCATCGGCGGTGTCGTCACCATCGTGATGGGCTTGGTGTTCATGGGGTTCTTCCCCGCCCTGCAGCGCGACACGCGTTTGACGCCCATGTCGGTGTCCACCCTGGGGGGTGCCCCTCTGCTCGGTGCCATCTTCGGTTTGGGCTGGACTCCGTGTTTGGGACCGACCCTGACCGGTGTCATCGCCGTAGCGTCCGCCACCGAGGGTCCGAACGTCCCGCGCGGCGTTGTGCTGGTCATCGCCTACTGCCTGGGCCTTGGCGTTCCGTTCGTTCTGTTGGCGGTGGCCTCGGGGCGCGCAGTCGGAGCTCTGGGATGGTTGCGAAGAAACACCCGGCGGATCCAGATCTTCGGCGGTGTGCTTCTCGTCGTAGTAGGCGTTGCCCTGGTGACCGGGCTGTGGAACGAGATGGTTTCATGGGTGCGCGACGTGTTCGTCAGCAACACCACGCTTCCGATATGACGAGCGAACTCGTATTCGGCTGTCCAGCAGACGCTCACCGATACCGACGCGATCATCGGCGCTCGACCGCGGGAACGGGGTGGTGGAGGTGATGGCCTCTACGGCTGCTACGACGCGTCGGCTGGTTTTCGCTGTGCTGCTCGCCGTCGCATCGGTGGCAGGCGTCACCGCGGCGTGCATCGCCGCCGTTGGTCTGGCCGACGCGCTTGCGGTAACCGGGTTAAGTGATCCGGGTCCGATCACCACCTACGGGCTGTCCTTCTTCCGCGCCGCCGGCGAGATCGCCGCGATGGTGGCGATCGGACACTTCCTGTTCGCCGCCTTTCTCGTTCCCCCGCAAGCAGGTGGCGTGCTCGACGCCGACGGATACCGAGCGCTTCGGATCGGTGCTGTCGCGTGCGCGATGTGGGCGGTGTGCGCTGCGCTACTGGTGGGGTTGACGGTCTCCGATGTGTCCGGTGTGCCGTTGACCCAACTGACACCCCTCGACGTGTGGTCGGCCGCCGGACTCGTCGAAACCACAGCGGCGTGGCGCACCACGTCGATCTTGGCTGCGGTCGTCGCCGGGACGGGTCTGGCCGTACTGCGGTGGTCGTGGACGCCTGGTCTGTTGATCGGCGGACTCGTCACACTGGTGCCGCTCGCCGTCACTGGACACTCCTCGTCGGGGGGTGCCCACGACATCGCGACCAACAGCCTGTTCATTCACCTGATTGCCGGGTCCTTGTGGGCGGGTGGGCTGTTAGCGCTACTCGGCCATGCGATTCGCGGCGGCCGCCACACCGACGTCGCAGCCCGGCGCTTCTCACGCCTGGCGCTGTGGTGCTTCGCCGCGATGGCTGCCAGTGGAATCATCAACGCGGCGGTCCGGATCCAACCGACGGACGTCTGGAGCAGCACCTACGGACTCCTGATCGTGGGAAAGGCGGCGGCACTCACGGGCCTCGGCGTCATCGGCTGGCGCCAGCGACGGTCGTCGATCATCGCGCTACAGCGCGATCCGGCGTCGCGTCGGCCGCTCGTGTGGCTCGGGTTCACCGAAGCCACCCTCTTCGGCCTTGCAGTCGGCGTCGCGGTGGGTCTCGGTCGCACTCCACCACCCCAGCCGACTGGAGAGCCCTCCCCGGCCGAACTTGCCCTCGGTTTCGACCTTGCCGAGCCGCCGACGATCACGTCGGTGTTCTTCGAATGGCGTGTCGACGTGATCTTCGGCGCGGCGGCCGTAGCCATGACGTGGATCTACCTGGCTGCGGTACTTCGGCTGAAACGTCGAGGTCGCCCGTGGTCGGCGCGACGCACGGCATGCTGGGTATTCGGTTGCCTGATAGTACTCTTCGCCACCTCGTCCGGGCTCGGCATGTACATGACGGCGATGTTCAGCATGCACGCCGTTGTTCAACTCCTTCTCACGATCGTGGCTCCGGCGTTACTCGTCCACGGCGCGCCCGTCACGCTCGCGCTACAGACACTGCGTGCCGCCGGGTACGACGCTGCATCCGGTCCGCGAGAATGGCTGGAGAGCGCGTTGCACTCCCCGGTGATCCGCACCATCACCCAACCCTGGACGGCCCTAGGCGTATTCGCGGTCGGCGTCATCGGACTATCACTCCCGGCCGTCTTCGAGATCGCAATCAGCGACCACGCCGCACACATGGCCATGATCGGCTACTTCCTGTGCAGCGGAATACTGCTATTCGCTGGAGGAAGCGGTGGTGGCGAACCGGTGCCCACACCCCGTCGGGTCCAGATGCCGCTTGTCGCGTCGGCGCTCTACGCTCTCGTCGGGATTGTGGTGATGAACATGCAGAACGTTCTCGGTGACGCCTTCTACCGCTCTCTGAAACTCGACTGGCGTATGGATCTGCTCAGCGACCAGAGACTGGGAGGCCAGATCAATGCAGCCGGTGGTGTTCTGGCTGTTTTGACTGTCATCGCAATCCTGCTCGTGCAGCGCTACCGGCCGTCCCGCAAGGCAGGGACGATACCGGCGCCGGGACTCGACTCGTGATAAGGCGGTTAGCTGTCGCCATCGCGGCCTGCGTGGCACTGGCTATGGGGTTGAACGCCTGCAGTAGCACGGCGCCGCAGGATCGCCTTGTGCCGTCGACGCGTGGCGCCGGCATCCACAACGACGCGGATGTCGCGTTTCTTCAGCAGATGATCCCGCACCATGCCCAAGCCGTTGAGTTGTCCGATCTTCTCCTGACCAAGCCGGCAGCAGACCCACAGGTCGTCGCTCAAGCCGTGTCCATCAGAATCGCGCAAGCATCGGAGATCGACATGATGCGTGGTTGGTTGACGACCTGGGGTATCGACCTCGCGGCCATGCCGCAGAGTCACGCGCCGGGCTGCGGCATGGTCTCGTCCGCTGAACTCGCGGCCTTGAACGACGCCGAGGGCAACGCGGCCGACCGGTTGTATCTCGAGTTGATGATCACTCACCACGAAGGGGCGATCGCGATGGCGCGGACCGAGGCCGACTCTGGACAGAGCAGTTACGCAATGGACTTCGCGCAGGGGATCATGTCATCTCAGCAACGCGAGATCGACGTGATGCGAACGATGTTGACACCCGACATCACCGTCAACACCTCCCCGTCGTGTTAGCGCTGGCGGAGGCCGCCCCTGGGCTGGGGTGGACAGCCGGTTAAGACTGCTCATTCAAGGATTGCTGAACCGCCGCCGAAAACTCCTCAAAAGTCCTGAAATCCACTTCGTTCCCATCGAGGAAGAAGGTCGGCGTGCCTCGAACGCCGAGTGCCTTGCCATCGGCGACGTCCAGGTTGACACGGTCGAGCGTCGCCGGGTCGTTGTACGCGGCATCGAAGGCGGCCACGTCGAGCCCGAGTTCGGTCGCGAACCCGCGGAACATCGAGTCAGCCGGCGTCCGCTGTTCGCCCCACTGGCTCTGGGTCTCGTACATCTTCTTGTACATGGGTTCGAACTTGTCCTGCTGGGCAGCCGACTCGACTGCACGCGCCGCACGCTCCGCGTTGAAATGAGACTGAATGGGGAAGTAGCGGATGACGAAGTTGACCCGATCTCCGTACTCGGCTCGCAACTGCTCGACCATCGGGAATGCCGCCCGGCACGCCTCACATTCGAAGTCGAGGAACTCAACCACCGTGACATCGCTGTCCGGCACCGTCGTAAGGCGTCGGCTGTTGTCCCGGACCAGCTGACCCACTTCGCCACCCTCGGCCTGCGCAATGGCAGGGGAGTCCTTGTTCTGCACCGACAGATACACACCACCACCGATGATCAGGGCGATCACCGCGAATGCGGTCAGCAGAATCCTGGAGATAGGTGCCATCTGAAAATTCCTTCGTGAAATCAGCGAACGTCTGTTTGGCGCCGGAGCAGCCACTTACTGCAGCGGTGCCCCACGACGGTCTGTGGTTGCATCGCACAACCGACTATATACGTAGAAAAACCGTAGGTTAGGTGCGACCGGCGCCGCGTCGGACTGCTGACGCGTAGGAGGGTTGGCGAGCGAGACGCCACATTCCCCACCAGGCGACCGGAGCCAGTGCGACGACGCTCCACATGCCCGGTACGTAGCCAACGCCCGCTGGATTGACCCATGGGAAGATCAGGAAGTGCGCCAACTCGGTGAGGCCCATCGAGGCGAAGAACGTCCACGCCAGGTAGCGGCCAAACGGATGGCCGCACCGCATCAGGACGGGTCCGAGCAACCAGGCCCCCGCCGAGATGACGACGAGCAGGACCACCGGCACGGAGGTCACTGCGGGAGTCGGGACGCCGGTCACCGTCGCCAGGAAGGCGAAGAACTCCATCTGCTTTTCCTCGACGCGGTGAATCACGAACAACGACAACGCGATCCAGTACGGCACTCGGACGTCAGCCCAGCCACCGCCGCTCGGCCACACCAGCCACAGCAGCAAGCCGCCGATGAACCCGGCGGTGAAGATCAGCATGGTCGCCAACCCGAGCGCCCAGTAGCCCACGCCCAGTGTCGCGGCCGAAAAGGCCACCGCGACGGCGATCGGCGCCGGCCGGGCGCGGTGTTTCGACTCAGTGGCAGCCACCGCGATGTCCGTCAGCCGCCCATGAGCGGGGCGAGATCGTCGGGAATCGCCATCGGGGTCATGAGACCGGCGCCGACTCGACCGGTGTTGCCCGCCGGATAGCGTCCGGATATCGAGCCCGGCGCGGCGACGATCAAGCGAACGACCTGACCCAGAGCTTCGCGACGATCCCGTTGACGCAGCGCGAGAGACAGCATCGCCGCGTGGTTGCAGGTGTGCAGCCACGGGTCGGGCTGGGACACGATGTGCGCCCGCTCCAGATGCCGCCATCGCTGCTCGGCGGACGGTGCACTCTGCGCCGCGGCCATTTCGCGCCGGTAGATGTCGCGGGCCGCTGCACCGAGCCGGGTCACGACGCCACCGGCCGAGGAGTTCGGAGACCGATCCAATAGTGCTGGGCTGCAGACGTTTCTACAGCCGACGACGATTCGCCCGACGTGACTATCGCGCGGTCGCAACTAGTTCGGTAGATGCGTCGATTCATCGCGTGACTCCTCGGGTTGGACGGGTCGGCAGCATGTGCAGTCCTCGCCGCTGGTATCTCGCTGAGCTGACACCGCCGTTGTGAGCGACTCCGTTGGCGCGCAGCAGGTGTCGCTCAGTTGCGGGGAGGGCGGGAGTGTGACGTGGTGTACCGCGGGTGCAACGTTGTGCAGGGGTGCCCCGCCGGGCAGGGGCTGCGTGCGTGCGGCGCGGATGGCATTGAGGATCACGAACACTTCGGCCACCTCGTGGATGAGCACCACCGTGGCCAATCCGAGAACACCGAAGGCGGCAAGCGGAATCAGGATCGCGATGATCGCCAGCGATAACCCTATGTTCTGCACCATGATCCTACGAGCCCGACGGGCGTGGGTGAGGACCTGGGGGAGGTGACGCAGGTCCTCGCCCATCAGCGCGACGTCTGCGGTTTCGATGGCGACGTCGGTACCCATGGCGCCCATCGCGATGCCGATGTCGGCGGTCGCTAGGGCGGGTGCGTCGTTGACCCCGTCGCCGACCATCGCGATCTTTCGACCGCCGGACAATTCGGGGAGTAGTCGCGCCTTATCCTCCGGCAGCAGGTCGGCGTGCACGGCGGTGATGCCGGCGGCTTCGGCCATTGCATTGGCCGTGCGGGCGTTGTCGCCGGTCAGCATTACGGGCTCGATGCCCAAGTTCCGAAGCTGCCGGATCACCTCGGGGGCTTCGGGCCGTAGTTCGTCACGGACCGCGATCGCAGCAATGACCGTTGCGTCGCGTTCGAGGAGAACCACTGTTGCCCCAGCGGATTGGAGGCGGGTGACGTCGTTGGCGAACTCCCCGGCGGTGATCCAGCCCGGCTTGCCCAGACGAATCGTGGACCCTTTGACGCGGCCGGTGATGCCGTGGCCGGCCTGAGCGGTCACCTCGTCGGCCGCCACGACGTCGGAGCCCGCGGCGCTGATGACGGCTTGCGCGAGAGGGTGCTCGCTGCGGGATTCAACCGCGGATGCGATTTGCAGGGCTTCGGCTTCGGTGACGCCGACAGCGGTCACCGTCTCGACGACCTGCGGGCGGTTCCGAGTGAGTGTGCCGGTCTTGTCGAGGGCGATGACGCTGATGCGTCCGAGTTCTTCGATCGCCGCGCCGCCCTTGACAAGAGCGCCGTGGCGGCTGGCGGCACCGATTGCGGCCACGACGGTCAGGGGCACCGCGATCGCCAGCGCGCATGGTGAGGCCGCGACGAGCACCACCAGCGCGCGTTCGAGCCACAACACCGGATCGCCGAGGAGGGCGCCGATTCCGGCGACTGCTGCGGCGAGAACCAAGATCGTCGGAACGAGGGGGCGGGCAATCCGATCGGCCAGGCGCTGGCCCTCGCCCCTGCGTTCCTGGGCCTGCTCCACGATGTGGACGATGCGCGCCAACGAGCTGTCGGCAGCGGCCGCGGTGACGGTGGCCTCGATGGCCCCGCCGCCGTTGATCGCTCCGGCGTGCACGACGGTGCCCGGTTCGGCTTCGATGGGAACCGATTCTCCGGTGATCGCCGACAGGTCGAGGCTCGTGCGACCTGAGGTGATGACCCCGTCGGTAGCGGAACGGTCTCCAGGCCGCAGAACCATGACGTCGCCGATCACCAATTCATCGGCCGTCACGCCCGTTTCACGGCCGCCTCGGATGACGGTCACCGTAGGTGGCACCAGCGACAGCAGAGCGCGCAGACTCCGACGTGTGCGCGTCACCGCGTAGTGCTCGAGTCCTTCGGCGATCGAGAACAGGATTGCGAGCAGCGCGGCTTCGGCGACTTGTCCGAGAGCGACGGCGCCGATCGCGGCGATCGTCATCAACGTGCCCACTCCGAGGCGGCCGTGCCGAAGATTGCGAACCGCGCCCGGAGCGAACGTTGTGGCACCGGCGGCAACTGCTGCCAATTCGGCTGTCAGGCTGAGTGTTTGAAGGCCACTGCGGTCGAGTGTCCAACCGGCGAGGAGTAAGACCGCCGCCACGGCAGCCAATTGAAGCTCCCGAACACGCCACAACGTGTCTGGGCCAGACTCGACCTCCGCATCGGAGTCATCGCCCCCAGGGCCGCAGCACGCGTCAGACATGGCGAACCTCGGAGGCTCGGCGGCCATCGTGACCGAACACGGCCTCGGTTAGGGCTTTGCCGCGATCGGTGAGTTGATACATCACCATTCGGGCTTGGCGGCGGGACGTCACCAGGCCGGCGATCTTGAGTTGGCGCAGGTGATGCGACACCAGGTTCTGGGATTGACCGACCACCCAGGCCATGTCGCACACACAGAGTTCGTCGCCTTCGAGGAGTGCCGAGGCGATGGTCAGCCGGTTGGGATCACTTAGGGCCCTGGCTGCGGCCGCTAACGGTTCGGCCTCCGGCAGGGACGGCAGCACGGCGCGAATCCGCTCGGCGTGCGGCAAGTCCAGACACAACAGTTCGCAATGATCGATCGGCGGTTCGGCCATCCGTAGATACTAACGTACGTTGATATGTCGTAGTCAAGCTTGGTACATGGATCTACGTAAACGAGCAGTAGGAAACTGATTTTCGACCGGCGTGCCTTCGATCATGGTGCCGGCGGGGCTGACAGGCTGGGCCACGTGAAGGCGCTAGCCACCGGACTCCTCGCGTTGACGGTGCTGATATTCATCCCGCTGCCCGTCGCCAACGCCGACATGGCGCAGCGCATCGCGCAGGCGGACGCTTATCTCGCGTCCCGTCCCGGAACGACCGGCTACGTGATTCGTGACCGGACCACCGGACTGGCTCACCGCAACGAGGCGGCGGGAACCATGATGTGGACCGCGTCGACCATCAAACTCGCAATCGTGGTCGACCTGCTGACACGTGGGCGCGCTGGTCAGATCAGTCTGATTCAGGCCGACAATCAACTGATGGCCGACATGATGCACTCCTCGGACAACGAGGCCGCAGATACGTTATGGGAACGCTACGGCGGACCCGACAACATGGCATTCAACCGCAACTTCCCTATCTACGGTTTGACCAGTCTGAAGGCGCAGCAAGGGTTCAGCCCCACGTACCCCTACTGGGGATTTCAGAAAGCCACGAGCGATGACCTCGATCGCTTGATGAACTACACCCTGACGAAGCTGCCGCCGGCCCAGACCGCGGCCATCGTGTCGGAGATGCAGCACCTCGACCCCAACCAGCAATGGGGAGTGTGGGGAGCGGGCGCGGCCATGACACCCGGCAACAAGAACGGATGGTCACAGGAACAAGGCGGGTGGGTGGTCAACAGCGTCGGTTTCGCCGGTCCTCAACAGCGCTTCACCCTGGCGATCATGAACTCGCTCAACGAGGAGGGCGGTTACGACGATGGCGTGGAGACCACCACACGTCTCGCTCAGATACTGCTGTCGCCCGATTAGCGGGTGGCGTCACCAGGCCCTCGAAACCTGTGCCGGCGTCGACGTAATCGTTTGACCCCCTGCTGTAAAGCAGATGATCCTGCTCCATTCCTTCTCGTGAGATCATGTGCGGCACAAAGCGTCTCAGGCAAAGGGTGCGCACAGTTTGGGCGGGCGGCGCGCACCGCATAGCGCTGGAACCCTACCGGCATTGTCGTCAGCGTGCCCTTGTGCGCCGTTAGCCGCTGACGATCCGTCTTTACCGATTCTTCATCCGACGTCTCGCAGACCCATAAGCGGCGGGGTCAAACTGGTGTGGTGATCGCCAGTCGATCTGGCGGCTTGAGCGCCGATGCGCGCATCCACTTGAGCGATACGGGATTACGAAGGACGCGTATGACGGGCGTTAAGAAGGTCGGGTTGCTGGCTGTCATCGCCGTGGCAGGCACGTTGGCGGTGGGCGCTTGTAGTGATACCACGGCTAGCCATGACATGTCGTCGATGAGCAGCTCGCCTACATCACCTGCGGCGGGCTCCTCGACGTCGGCCGTCCAGCCAGCGCAGGCCCACAACGACGCGGACGTCGCGTTCACGCAGGGCATGATTCCGCACCATCAGCAGGCCGTCGAGATGAGCGACGTGCTGCTGGGCAAGCAGGGCATCGACCCCGAGGTGGTCGCCCTGGCGAACCAGATCAAGGCGGCTCAGGGTCCGGAGATTGCGAAAATGCAGGGCTGGCTTATCGATTGGAAGGTATCACCGACCAATGCCGAAGGGCCGGCGATGTCCGAGATGCCAGGTCACGACATGAGCGGTAGCGGTGGCGGCATGATGTCCGAGGAGGACATGGCGGCACTGCAGAACGCTGAGGGCGGCGCCGCGAGCAAGCTTTTTCTGGAACAGATGATCGAGCACCACAAGGGAGCCATCGCGATGGCCCAGACTGAGGTCGCCGACGGCCAGTTCCCAGCTGCAACGGAGATGGCGCGCTCCATCGTCAGGTCTCAACAGCAGGAGATCGACACCATGCAGGCGATGGTGGCCGCCAAGTGATGCGGCCTTAATGGGCGCGGTGGTTTCGTGCGATCTAGGAACTGACCGGCCGGGTGCTGGTGCGCGGCAGCCCGATCGTTATGGTCGTGCCCGAGCCGACGCCCCTGCTCGCGGCGCAGATGTTCCCGCCGTGTGCTTCGACGAGGGCCTTGGCGATGGCCAGTCCCAGACCCGAACCGCCGTTGTCGCGAGCGCGCGCCGCATCGGCGCGGTAGAGGCGTTCGAAGACATACGGTAGATGGACCGCGGCGATGCCGTCGCCGTCGTCGACTACGCGGATGACGAGTTGGTCGGCCTCAGTGTCGGTGCGCACGTTCACATGACCGTGTGCGGGGGTGTGTCGCAAAGCGTTGTCGAGGATGTTGGTCAGTACTTGACTCAACCTTTGCGGGTCGCCCCGCAGATGGTGATGCGCGGCCGCGAGGTGCGTTGACAGCGATACGCCTTTGAGTTGGTAGCGGTCCGCCACGGCGGCGGTTGTCTTCGTGATCACGTCGGCGACGTCGAGATTGGTGAACGACAGCGAGACTGGACTCTCCTCCGCCTGCGCGAGATCACCGACGTCACCGGCGAACCGGACGAGGCGGCGTGATTGGTTGCGCATCAACGCGGTGGTGTCGGGAGTCAGCGAACGGACGCCGTCCTCAATGGCTTCGAGGCATGCCTCGAGTACGGCCACCGGTGTGCGGATTTCATGGGCGAGGTCACCGAAGAGCTGACGCCGCGTGGTGTCGATGGCCTGGAGTTGAACGGCCATCCGATTGAATGCCCGAGATAACGCGTCGAAATCCTCGCCGAGGTTCTGCGGCGCGACCCGAACGTCGTATCTGCCCTCGGAAACGGCGCTCGCAGCGGCCGCGACCTCGCTCACCGAACGCTGCAACCGGCGGCTGACGTATAGCGACACCACGAATGCGGTGAACGCCGACACCGCCACCGCGCCGCCGACGGAGAACACGGTCGCGTACAGGTAGGCCTCTTCAGCGTGCATCAGTTCGGCCGAACCCGCTGATACGCCCGCTTGACGGAGGTGCTCGCGAAAAAGGGGTGGACCGATAAGGGCGGCGACCACCCACGTGGTGATCGCTCCGGCGAGCAGAACCAGGCTCTGGGCGATGAGCATGCGCACGCCGATGCCTGGCCGGCGACGCGCCGGGTCAACGGTCATCGAGGGCCGCCCATCCGGTACCCGACTCCGCGCACCGTGACGATGAACCGGGGAGCCGCGGGGTCCTCACCGAGTTTGCGGCGCACGTGCCCGACGTGGACGTCGACGAGGTGGTCGTTGCCCACCCAAGGTCCGTCGCGCACGGTCTCGAGCAATCGGCGGCGACTCATCACGACACCGGGGCGTGCGGACAGGGCGGCTAGCAGGTCGAACTCGGTGCGCGTCAGGGGGATTGACTCACCGTCCAAAGACACGTCGCGGCCGGCCAGATCGATGCGTAACGGTCCGAACGTCAGCGGGACAGGAGTTCCTGTGGCGGCAGCGGCCGCGCCTGGCACCGAGCGCGGGCGGCGCAGCATCGCCCGGATCCTGGCGACCAGCTCGCCGGAGCTGAAGGGTTTGGTCACGTAATCGTCGGCTCCCACGCTGAGCCCGACGATGGTGTCCAACTCCGTGTCGCGTGCGGTGAGCATCACGACGTACGCGTCGGAGAAGGTACGGAGCTGACGGCATACCTCCAGCCCGTCAATGCCGGGCAGGCTCAGGTCGAGGATCACGACGTCGGGGTCGTGGTCTCGCGCTAGCGCGACGGCGGCGGGACCGTCGTGCGCGATCCGGGTATCGAAACGTTCTCGATTGAGGTAACTGGCCACGATCCCGGCCAAGGCGACTTCGTCGTCGACGACCAACGCCCGGAACTCCGGCGAGCGGTGGTCGGCGTGCTCTGACGTATCACTCATGACGTTCATGGTGCCGGGTGGAGAGCGCATGCGTTACGAGGCGCGTGGCGGCACGCCGTCGTGAGCGAACCGCGCGAGTAGCACTATTCGATGATGCGTGTGACGTAGGGCGTCATTCCGCCCGTGCGTACCGGTGAGATCTTAACGGGCACGCCGGTTTGTTGGGCTTCGAGCATCTGGCCGTTGCCGAGGTAGATCGCCTCGTGCTGGCTGCCTCCCGGGCCCCAGAACAGTAGATCACCCCGCCGGGCCTGAGACGGCGGCACCTTGCGGCCGGCGTTGTACTGGTCACCGGACCAGCGCGGCAGAAGAATGCCCACACCGGCGAAGGCGTACCGCGTCAGTCCGGAACAGTCGAACCCGACCGTGTTGGCACCCTGGTCGATTCCTCGACTGGGGCCCGTCAGGCTGCCTCCACCCCAGGAGTACGGCACCCCGATTTGAGTGCCCGCGCGACGGATGACGTACTCAATGGCCTGGCTCCCGGCCACGCGGCCCGAGCCGATTGGCAGGGCGCCGGGATCGGCGCCGCCCAATCCCACACTGCGTAGGAAGTTGCGGCCGAGATCCATCGTGGTCTGGGTCGCGAGGGCAGTGGCCCGCAGAGAGGCGTTGGCAATCGCGAGTGGGTCGCCCGGTGCGCCAGCGCTGATGACCTTCGGAAGGCTGGGATCCCAGGTACCGTCACCGGGTTCTGCGACCGCGGGTGCAGGAAAGCCTAGGGCGATTACTGCGACAGCCACCCATATCAGCGTCGTCAGGCGTCGCTGGTGCATCGCGGACACCGCCCTCGCCTTCTTGGTCGTTGGGCCGTCGCTGCGTCAACTCGATCCCGCGGACGACCGCCTGCCACCTCCAACGACCCCGTGCAGGCTGCCTACGTAGAAGCGACGTACGTACTTAACACGTGCAAGCGAACGTAACATCGAATCACGTGTGGCGGCTTACGCCTCTTATCTCACTTCCGTAACAAAACTGGTTGGCATCGGTTGGCGAACGATTGCGGGCAAGAATGTAATCGCCACTGCTGCTTATCGTCTCGTTACCAGGGACGTGGTTCACGTGTCAGCGTGACATCCGCCCAAGTGTCGACTCGCCGGGCAATGGACGTGTGCGTATATACGTAGTAGGGCAGTATTTGGTCATGCCTAGTATTTCGACAGCGGCGATGACGACCCAGGCGATGGTGTTGTTCGTCGGTGATCACGTCCAATGGATCGAAGCGATCGCCGACCACTTCCGTACCGATGAGGTGTCCGTGGTGGTGGCCGCCGGCGGCGGTGAGGCGGTGGACGTCGCCCAACGCCGACAGCCTGGGTTCGTGGCGCTCGATGTCGATTCCCTGGGTGACTCGGCCGTGCAGGCGTGCCGTGGAATACGCGATGTTTGCGATGCCCACGTCACAATGTGGGCGAATGCGGGGAATGACAGCATCGTCGTCGCGGGCTTCCGCGCGGGCGCCGACGACGTCCTCACCGGCCCGCGCAGCAGTCGTGAGTTGGCTGCACGGGTGCGTGCCGCGCTGCGGAGATGGAATGCCTTCGAGGCCCGCACGCAGAGTGTCGGCGCCGCTGCACCACAACGATATTCGTACGGCTCGATGTCCGTCGACGTCGTTCGCCGTGAGGTCCGGGTGGCGGGTGAACGGATCGGAGTGACCCGTACGCAATTCGACATCCTGGTCGAACTGGCCAGGAGGCACGGTGCGGTGGTGACGCGCCAGGAACTGATCGAGGCGGTCTGGGGGTCGCACTCGAATGGCAACGCCGAGCGGGTCGGCGTACACATCGGTGCGTTGCGCCGCCGACTCGGCGACGATCTCGAGGAGCCGAGGCTGGTACTCAACGTACGTGGTGTCGGCTACCGGTTAGGCCTCGCGCACGACGGGATCGACGCGACCCCGTGCGGCGGCGTGGGGGCCATCCCGTTGAAGTCAGACGGACCCGGCCTGCAGTTCGCCCTGGGGCGGGGCTGAGCGTGGCCGTACGCGGAGAACGTTTCATCGCGGCAGTCGTCAGACAGTTGAGTCCTCACCGACACGACGCCCGAATCGGGAAACAGGCCGCCCGATACTGGTCGGCAGCGGACGGCGACGCGTCGTGGGAGTCGAATTCGCATTGGCGGCAGGGAATCGGCGACGATGCCTTCGAGGAGGTCGGGCGAGATCACTGGGAGATCTATCAGCGCTTCGCCCGTGCCCTGCGGATCCAGACTCCGGGCACCGTTATCGAATGGGGGGCGGGTGGCGGAGCCAATGCCGTGGCCTTCGCGCCGACTGCGCAGCGGTTCATCGCCGCGGACATCTCGCCAGACAACCTCGCCGAATGTGTTCGGCAGGTGGAGGCGGTGTGCAGCACGGCGGTGGACAGCAGGCACATCGATCTCGCCGACCCCGATTCTGCTACGGAGGGACTGCGGTCGGCTTGCAATACGTTTCTCTGTCTTTACGTCCTTGAATTGGCCGCCGGAGTCGACGCCGTGCGCACCATCCTCGGCATTGCAGAACGCGTTCTCCGGCCGGGCGGGATGGCGCTCGTGCAGACGAAGTACCACACCGGGGACAGTCGCACGCGCGGTAGGCCGGGCTGGCCTACACCCGCAACATGGCGCTGACCACGACGTTCACCATCGAGGAGTTTTGGCGACTCGCCGACGAATGCGGACTCGAGCCGAAGCTGATCACCCTCGTCCCGCACAACCGACTCGACAGCCGGTACGCCTACTACGCGCTGGTCAAACCTGGATCCGAGCTGGTTCCGCCAGCCGGACCACAATGACTCCAAACTCTTAGGGGCGGTAATCCCAAGGGTCCCGCGACCTTGGGGCAGAACGGCATCTAGACGTGTCGCGGCCGATCGGCCTACGAGACGGCACGGTTATAACGTTGCCGGACAACAGAAGTGGTCGTACCTAGCCCGATCTGTTGTCTCCGCGGAATGGCTCGGTGCGCCCGGTGCTATCCATCCCGCGCGAGTTTCCGAACTCGCGGTCCTCCGTGCGACACCTCCACCTTGATCGCATACCCCCTAGGGGTATATGGCGTTTCGCTTCACAATCTCACGTGCTAGAAGGACAGAACATGATGGACGACAACGAAAAGTCGGTGCAGATACCTCACAAGGGCGCGCACGGCGATCACAGCGCCGAACGTGACCACGGCGTTCAGCCGCATTCTGCACGCAGCGCCGGCGGCCACGAGGGTCACGCCGGGCATGGGGCGATCACGTCGCTCAATTCCGAAAACTGTTCTGGATCAACCTGATCATCGCCGTCCCGGTCGTGGGGTTCTCGACCATGTTCGGGATGCTGCTCGGCTACCAGCTCCCCGACATCCCCGGCGCTCGCTGGATCGCGCCGCTGCTGGGCACGCTCATGTACGTCGTCGGCGGACGTCCCTTCCTCACCGGCGCCGTCAGCGAAATCCGTTTCCGCAAACCGGGAATGATGCTGTTGATCGGACTGGCGATCACCGTCGCCTTCGTCGCGTCCTGGGGTGCCAGCTTGGGCGTGGTCGACCACGAACTCGAATTCTGGTGGGAACTGGCGCTGCTCATCGTCATCATGCTGCTCGGGCACTGGGTGGAGATGCGCTCCCTGGCTCAGACGACCTCCGCGCTGGACTCCCTGGCGGCGCTGCTTCCCGACGAGGCCGAGAAGGTCGACGGCGACCGCACCGTCACCGTCTCACCGGCCGACCTGCACGTCGGCGACGTCGTGATCGTCCGACCCGGCGGCAGCGTGCCAGCCGACGGCAGAATCGTCGACGGACGAGCCGACATGGACGAGTCGATGGTCACCGGCGAGTCCCGGCCGGTGGCCCGCGGCGTCGGTGACGCCGTCACCGCTGGCACCGTCGCCACCGCTTCCGGGTTGCGGGTCGAGATCACCGCCACCGGCGACGACACCGCCCTGGCCGGAATCCAACGTCTGGTGACCGAAGCGCAGAACTCGTCCTCGCGTGCCCAGCGACTCGCCGACCGCGCCGCCGGGTGGCTGTTCTGGTTCGCCCTGGTGACCGCCGCCATCACGGCCGTCGCGTGGTCGATCATCGGAGACCCCGACGCCTCCGTCGTCCGCGCGATCACCGTCCTGGTCATCGCCTGCCCCCACGCTCTGGGGTTGGCGATACCCCTGGTCGTGTCCATCGCCACCGAGCCACACTGCCGCGGCTCCATGTAACTGCTCAGACCTGCGGTAACGGCGAGGGCGCCGGACCCCGCCGTCGAGCCCGGTTCGGATAACGGCAGCGTGTTGGGCGCGCTAGCCACCGTTTCCCGACTCGGCTCCGGGTCTTCGTGTTTGACGCTCGAAGTCCGCGCAGAAAGGTCGACCGACACTCAGACGAGCCGCACACTTCGGTGGATGTCGACTGGTGCCACACCGAACATTTCGTGGAAGGCGCGGTTGGCGTGGGAGCTGTCGCTGAAGCCGGCGGCGTGCGCGGCGTCGGTGATCGTTCCTCCGTTGCGTGCCACTTGCATCGCGTGAATGAGCCGTGCCCACCGTACGTAAGCCGGGAACGACAGGCCGACGTCGCGGGCGAACATCCGCCCGAGCCGGTCAGCGGAGAGATGCACCGCGGAAGCGACGTCGGTGAGCCGCACCGGGCCGCTGAGCAGGTCCGGTATCAACGAGATTGCGGCGGCCACAGCGGGATGGGTGTGAACATCCACGATAGCAATCGCTTCGCGTCCGAGGAGCTGGGCGATGACGGCATCTGCAGCGGTCGAGAGATCGACTGGGAGAGCCAGATTCTCGGGGAGGTCCAAGGTGGCCGCCCGCCAAGCAGACACGTCCGTTCTCACGGACGGGTCAACGAGAGCCTCCGCACGGCGACCATGTGTGCTCGTGGCGTCCAGGTAGATCATGAGTCCGGTCGCGGAGCCGGCATCCACGGCGTGCAGCACCCCGGAGGGGATGATGGCTGAGCGGGAGTGCACGCTACTCCCGGTTGCGTCGGTGAAGAGAACCTGTCCATCGGACGCGACGGCGATCTGAACCGCCGCATGTGAATGACCGTGCGCGGCACCGAGGCGGCCACCGTAGATGAGCCGACCTGGCTCGATCACCGCTTTGCCCGACCACGTCACGTCCTGAGTATGCCAACGCCGGGATGAATGCCCGCGATACGACTTACGCGGGCTTGGCCGCGATGTCGCCCGATCTGTACATGCGCCGAGCGCGGTCCCTTCCGAGACTGAGGGCATGACGAAGACACTTGTTCGGTACGGATATGTGCCGTTGATGTTGATCGGTATCAACGGCGCGGCGATCGGCCTCGCCCACGCCCCCTGGGCTGAGCTATTGATGGCGGCGCTCATCATCGCGGCAATCGGACTGTCGTTCATGGCCGAGCGTGTGCTGCCGTACACCGAGGACTGGAACACTTCGATCGGTGACGGGCGCCGCGACGTGGCACACGCCTTCATCAACGAGACGTCGCTGCTCCTCACCGTCCTGGTGATCCCCCTGATGGCCGCCCTGTCGCCCTTCGGAGAGCGGTGGCCGGCGTCGCTGCCGTTCGTCGTGCAACTGCTGATCGCGATCGTGGTGACTGATCTCGGTGTGACGCTTGCGCACCTCGTCAGCCATAAGGTGGCGTGGCTGTGGCGTTTTCACGCCGTGCATCACAGCGTCAAACGGTTCTACGGCTTCAACGGGCTGATGAAGCACCCCCTTCATGGTGCTCTGGAACTCGCGGCCGGCACGATGCTGCTGCTCCTGCTCGGCATGCCTAAGGCAGTGGCCGAGGTGTTGACCGTGTGCATTGCGGTGCAGTTGCTTCTGCAGCACTCCAACGCCGACTACCGCACCGGCCCGCTGCGAAAGATGCTCGCGCTCAACGAGGGACATCGGTTTCACCATCTGAAGTGGGCGGGCATCGGCGACGTCAACTTCGGGCTCTTCACCCTCGTGTGGGACCACTTGCTGCGCACGTTCTCCTTCGACCCGCAGCGCCGGTTCAGCAGCGACGACCTCGGCATGGCCGCCAAGCCGAGTTATCCCGTCGGGTATCTGGCGCAGTTGGCTGAGCCGTTCCGCGCCACCGGCGCCTGTCAACTCAAAACGAGTGCTGACGGCGACAGTGTGCAGACCGCGGCGAGCCGGTCATGACCAACACCGTCTTCACCAACGCCCCCGTAATCGCCTGCGTTTGCAGGATCTGTCCATCTGCCGACGCGGTGGCCGTCGCCGATGGGCGCATCACCGCCGTCGGTAGCGATGCCCACGTCCGTGGCGCGGCGGCCCGGACGCGGAGGTGGTCGACCTCGACGGCGCCACGATGCTGCTGCACGGCGTGTAGACCAGATGCCACACCCGCCGTCAACGTCAGTGCGACGACGGCCGTTGTGCAACCTCGACATCCGCCAGCGGTATAGCGAGACGACTTCACGGCGATCATCCCCTTGATGGGTGACGGACGCTTCCACCCGATGAAGTTGTCCGGCGAAACGCCAGCGGGCTGGCAATGCTGACCAATCTTTAATTCATGGATAATGACAACTATCCATGTGTCTGGCGCAAGCGGCCGGGTGCGGGGGAGCGGTCCATCCCAGTAACGTTCGCCCGGTTCGCGGTCACGGCCAGATCGGCCAGCACCTGCAATTCGTGACGCCGACCGACGAAGACGGCGTGCGAGCATCTCCTCGCATGACCGCCACGGTGACACGACCTCGCCTCGTTGGTTGCCCGATCGGCTTTGACCACCGGCGCCCAATGCGCCACCGCGTCGCTGCGCGGCGGTCGCACGGATCCGCGCTGCGTCAGCCGCAGCGGAGTCGCCGCGACCGTGCTGAACATGGCGTGAGCAGAGCTGCGGTCGCTCGGCTGATCGTTTAGAGACCGCGCCGACGTGGCTGCCGGGTAGTGCGGGTATTGCGCTTCAGGCTCGGGCGCTAGCCGGCAACCCAACCGGCGCGGTGCACGGCTGCACACTAAGGCCCGATCTACGCTGCCGTAGTGGCCGCTGACTTGGGTACGGCGCTGATCTCGGCCAGTGCGGCCTTGGTCGGTTCGTTCATTGGTCTTTTGAGTGCGCAGCGCGCGGCGCGCGGCACTCGGGAATCCGATCGGCGGAAGCGTTGCGTTGACCGTGTTCTGAGCGCCATCACCAATCTCGAGAAAGCATTCGCGGAGTACGCGACGGCTGCGGTCGATGAGCGCGATTCGCCGAAGGTGGCGTTGCCACTCGAAGGTGCGTTGCGCGGCTACACGCAGGCTGTCGAGCTGCTCCACATCGAGTCTCTTCGCAACGCGGCAGTGCGTTACCAGGAAATGCTCACCCACTACTACCTGAGATACGGTCAACCGCGGGATGAACTCGACGCTGAACGAGCTGCGCCGACCCTGCAACAGCTCAACGACGAGCACTTCTACCTTGCAGGAAAACTCCGGAACTACGAGAAGACCTGAAGCCGATCGGCAACGTTGTGCACATCGGCGCGATCACGCAGGTAGCCTACGAACTCTTCATCTGATACGCCCGTGACAACCAGGCGTCGCGCGCGGCGATCGACAAGTATCGATCGGACGATCTCATCAGCAAACGACGCCGCGGCCGCAATAAGAGACTCGCAGTGCAGTTCTACTACGGCCTGAGACAGATCGCTTGGAAGGTCCTTGAGAATCTGCTGGGCCCTGGGGCGGGATCCGGCTAGTACCGGTGCTTCGAGTGAGATCACGTCGACATCCCTCCCCTGCGCTCCGGCTTGAACTCAGCGTAGATGACGGTGCCTGGAAAGGCGGCACCTACGCCTCGACACGCAACGCGGCCGCCGGCACTGTAACCGGTGGCCTTTCCGCTCCATGCTCGGAGCTGGCCTCGGTGGCGCCGAACGCGCTGTACGAGGTCGTCCAACCCGGTGCCGCGTCCGAGTGCGCCAGTGCCGGAGCACTCACGCAAGAAGGCCTTCTCCATGGCGTCGACCGGACCTTCGACCTCGTTGTGACGCGACAGGGTCTCCTGTAAGCCGTCTCCAGCATCAGCAATTGCGAAGGTGATCAGATCAGGCCTTTGGACCTGCATCGCTGCCCACCCTCCGCTAACTCCACTATGGTCTATAACGTTACTCACTACCTCTGACACGCCCTTGTAAAAGGACTTGGCATCGTCCCGGCTTTTGCCGACCGCGCAAAGGGCTTCGAACACTTGGTCAGCTAGGGCATCACCGGCGTCCCCATCGAAGCGTCGCAGCTCCGACAGGCGATGGGCGGTGTTACGTTCGCGCACTCTGGGGAGGTCGACCCTTGGGCAAAAACGCCTCAGGCACTCATCCAGGTGCATCCGCGACATGTAACTCCTCACATTCCGGTCAAGAGGTGGGGTGAACCTAACTGTTCTCCCTGTGGCCGCCGCATCTTCGGCGGTAGCCGCGACAACAACCAACCCCATCGGATCGATCCAAGCCACCCGCGAAAGGTCGATCCACACTTCGTCGTTGTCGGCCGGCGAGGTTTCAGACCAACGGTTGATGGAGTCCGCTGTCAGCGGCTCCAGTTCATCGGTATCGATGGGCGGCAGCAGATCCACCGCACGATCATGCACTGCGCCCTGACCGTTCCATCGATTGGCGCGGCGGCAAGCTAAGAACTCGTACCTCCGATTACGCGGCACGCATACTCTATGCCGGTCATGGTGGGGGTGTTTTAAGCGGCTGCGCTCGACGAAGCGGCGAGAGCAGTCGCCGGTGCGGAGTTACCAGACGCGCTGCGGATGTTCTATCTGTATGCGAGCCAACCCGCGCGAACTCTTTGGCGTCGCCGTAATGATCCCTCGGCGCCGCGAACCCGCGGCACTGGATTCGTAGCAATTGGCACTGGGGTCCGGTCCGGATGGCACTGGAGTCTGTTTCGGACGCTGGAGGCGTTCGCGACCGCCCGGTAGTTCACTGGTTAACCTGAACACATGAAGGAAGTGGTGGTGGCGACACCGGTCGAAGCCCGTGCCGAGGTCGTCGGCGTGCGCGGCGATCTTCCCCGGTTCGAGATCCTGATTCGCGACGAGTTGGCCGCCGTGGGGCTTCCCGCCGACGAGGTGTTTGTTGCGGTCCGCGAACGAGATTCAATGCTGATGAACATGCCCAGGCTGCTAAGCACCCTGGAACCCGAGGTGTTAGGGCGGTCGTACTACATCAGCAAGATGATCGCCGCCTGCTCGGTCGGGCTGTTCGATGCCGCGTTGAACTACCTCTGGGACGAGCTGGTCAACGAGTTACGTCGTCGGGTCGCAGGCTTCGACCTAGGTTACTTCTACGACATCGCTGCACCCAGCCCCGACCTGCGCAAGCACCTGCGGGACGAATCAGACCTGCCGCGCATCGACGACGCCAGCCTGCTGCGCGCCGCCCGTGAGATTGGCCTGCTCACCGACGTCGGCTATCAGCGCCTCGACCACATTCGGTTCATGCGCAACCACGCCAGTGCTGCCCATCCCAACCAGGTCACCCTCACCGGACTGGACCTTGCGAACTGGCTAGAGGTCTGCGTCCGCGAGGTGATCACCACTCCGCCCGACACCGTCACCGCGGCCACCGGCCGGTTGCTGGCCAATATCAAGAAGGAGCGGTTGGATTCCGATGCCGTGCGCGATGCCGCGGCGTTCTTTGACCAGCTGCCGTCCGAGCGCGCCGACACCCTGGCCAACGGCCTGTTCGGTCTCTATACCGACGCCCAGCGCACGCCAATCGTTGCCGACAACGTTCGGCTGTTGTGGCCCAAGCTGTGGCCCTTCGTCAGCGACACCGCAAGGCGCACGTTTGGAGTCCGGCATGCGCGTGCACGAGCTAGCGCCGAGACGGCGATCGCGACCTCTGCGCGCGAACTCGTTGACCTCGTCGACGGTGCCGCCTACCTCACCGAAGAAGTCCGTGCCGTTGAAATGGCTGAGGTGCTCGACGACCTGATGACCGCTCATCTGGGCCTGAACAACTTCTACACCGAGGCGTCGCCCGCCCGCCGACTCGAAGAGCTCACCGGGACCCAAGGTGTTATTCCCGAACCCGTCAGAAGCCACTACGTCCGCACCCTGGTTGAGGTCTTCCTCGGTAACGGTTACGGCGTCTCCTTCGCCGCCGACCCCGTCTACACCCGACTGCTGCAGATCCTCGACGGTCCAACGGCCGGGGCGGCCTTGCGACTGTTCCTGGAACCCAGTGAATGGTTGCGGCGTGCATACCGCACGACCTGATGACCAGTTAGGCGTCGTGCCACATCGCCCCCAAGAGTTCAGGCCGCCGTTGGTACCCGTGTACGAACACGACCGGCGAAACGTTACCTGTTAGTTCTGCGACGAGTTCGGTGCTGTCCGATGCGCCCAACTTCATTTTCATAGGGAGAGTATCCCGACTGGGAAGATGCCTAGCCCCGCCAGACTCGGTTCAGGATACATGCGTAAGACAGGATGTGATCACTCTCGTCTCTCTAGATCTAGACACAGGCTTGGGGCCGTAGCAAACTTTGGCCCAATCGTTCCGGGGCGATCGTGCAGGCTCTCCTTTGAACCGGAACTGATACGGCCGGGCCGCGTTGCGCCGGTCGAGCGCTCGCTCGCCGTTGAACCAGCGACGTCCTTGACTGGTCGGGCGGAAGAGCACTGTGCACGTCATGACGCTTGTATTCCGATCCTTCGCGACTGATCCCGGTGCGGGTTCGGCTGAGCCGGGCGGCCCAATGCATTTGGGCTCCGACGTTCATGACCCCGTGACGGTGCAGCGTCAGTGGGTCCGATGAATCACCGAGCAGGTCACCGCCGCCGCGAGGATGTTCTGTCAGACGAGTGGCCCACGTCGCCCGCGCCGCGGCATCGTCACCCCGTCGTTGATGTCCTCAGCGGTCACCGGCACACGATGGACGCCACGAAAACAAAATGAGTTGTCACCGTAGAGTCCGGCGTGGTGCCTGATGCCGGGATCGAAACGGCGGCCTTCCGCTTTTCTGGCGAACGCTCTACCAGCTGAGGGAGACGAACGCACGAGACCCCTGCATGGGGGGTGAGCTGCCCAAGACGGGTCGACGAGCGCGACGGATGCTCGTTGATCTAACGACTGCCGACAGCTGCGACCGGTCGATCGACCAGCGGGACGTCCGCTCCGGAGCCAGCGCGTGCCTCGGAGGGCCCCGCAAAGAGGTGGACATCAGCGGGGTAGCAGGACAATTCGACTTGCTCGCCGATCGAGGGGGCCGGCTGGCTGGTCTGCGTTGCGATCACCTGCCCGTCCACCAACACGTGCACTACGTTCTGGGATCCGGCGAGCTCGACCGAGGCGACCTCGCCGGTGAGGCGCCAGGTCCGCGAGCCGCCCAGTACGAAGTGCTCTGGACGCACCCCTAGGGTCGCGTCGCCGTTGAGTGCCGAGGGGGTGTGCTGGCCGAAGGCAGAGATACACGCGCCTTCGGCCAACGTGATCGCGAACGTGTTCATTGGTGGAGTCCCGAAGAACCGGCCGACGAAGCGGGTCGCGGGCCTGGTGTACAGTTCCCGGGCCGTGCCGACCTGTTGGACTACCCCGTGGTTGATCACCGCCACTCGGTCGGCCGACACCATCGCGTCGGACTGGTCGTGGGTTACGTGCAGAACTGTCGCCTCGGCGGCACGCAAGTGGCGGCCGATCTCCACCCGGAGGCTAAGTCGAAGTTGGGCGTCCAATCCGGACATCGGCTCGTCGAGAAGGACTATGCCAGAGTGCCGCGCCAACGCCCGGGCCAGCGATACGCGTTGCCGTTGCCCGCCGGACATCGCCTTGGGTAGCCGGTCGAGCAGCATGTCGATCTCCAGCCTGGAGGCGACGTCGCGGGCGCGCTCCTCGGCTGCGGTCCGCTTCATTCGCATGCCTCGGCGCAGCCCCAGCGTGATGTTCTCCATCGCGGTTAGGTGCGGGTAAAGAGCGTACTGCTGGAAAACCAAGGCGACGTCTCGGCGATGCGGTTCGATTCCCAACTGGGAGCATCCGTCGAACCGGACGTCGCCGCGGTCAGGAGGTTCGAGCCCGGCGATGACGCGAAGCATGGTGGACTTGCCCGAACCGGACGGCCCTAGAAGTGCCAGGTGCTCCCCCGGGTCGATCCGCAACTCGGCACCGGCCAGCGCGGTTACGTTGCCGAATGACTTGTGGATGTCGGTGACCTCGATGGTGCGCATTAGGGTCTCCAGATCGTGGCGGTGCGGGCAGCGGCGGTGTCGCTGCCGGCAGTGCTTTGGTTGGTTTGGCAGGTGTCGTCGGTGTCGCAGTCGGCGACCCGTCCCGCGTCGACTTGCCCGATCAATGCGGTGCTGACGATTGGGCCCCAAACCGGGCGAAGATGATTTCGAATGTGCCGGGGTCGACTAGCGGCTCGTCGGGCGAGGGGTATTTGGTCGAGGCCCAGTCCTGCAGCTCCTCCAGCGCCGGCTGGTAGAGCGCCTCTGGAACCGACCACTCCGGACTGTTGGTTCGGTGCTCGTATCGGACGAGCAGGCCCGCGCGGGTGATGGGCCGGTCCCAGCTGCCCACCTGGAGGCGCTGCACCTGGTCGCCGAGGTGGGTGAGTGTGTCGATGACCTGTGGTCCCCACGCACCCGGTGAGGAGGCGTCGTGGCCGAGCCGAGCCAGAATCTGCTTCCACTTGCGGTCCATCGACCTGGTCGGGCCCGATTCATCGTGTGGCTCGTGGCAGTAGCACAGTGTTCCTCCGGGCCGGAGCACGCGGATCAGCTCGTCAAGAGCCGCTTCCCACTCGGGGACCAGGTGCAGCACGTGTGCGCTGATCGCGACGTCGAAGCTGTCGTGTTCGAAGGGCAGCGCGCGGATGTCGGCGGTGTGCAGGTGCAGGCGGGCGGCATGCTGGGGCTCGAGATTGGCGCGTAGCTGTTCGAGCATCTTGACCGAGACGTCTACGCCCGTAAAGTCGAAGCCCCGCCGTACTAGCGGGAGGGCGATCCGACCACTTCCGATGCCATGCTCGAAGAAGCGGGTTTCCGACGTCGTGGCTGCGGTGGTCTCGACGATCAGCTCGGCGGCGCGGGCCTGGATCTCTTCTGGCAGCCCACGGGTGCGGTCGTAGAGGTGCGCGGCGCGGTCGAAGGAGATGGTGACTGGGTCGCTCATGGCTGGGTTTCTCTCCTCTAGAGTCACGGTTTGATCAAGCGGTCGATGGCGGTGTCCGTTTGCGCAACAGTGGGTTCCAGGGGCGCGCCGCGAACGAGTTGCTGGACCATGTCGACGACCGTCTTGTTGATCTTCGGAGTGGTCTGGCCAGGCCACCCGCCCCACTGCGTGACTTGCGGGTCGTAGGAGTAGGTGGTGCGTTGCTGGGGGGAGATGGCGGGGCTCGCGAGCAGGATCTGCTCGGCCCGCTCGTCGGTGGCGATGTATCCAGTGCTTAGCAGCCCCTTGGCGAGGACCTCGGGGTTGAGTAGCTCGCTGATCAGCGCGCTGGCGAACGCCGCCTGGCAGGGTTCTTGGCTGAGCACCAGCCAGCTGCTTCCTCCAGCCGGGAAGTTCGCCGCGCCGCCCTCGGGGACGGGCATTGGGGCAACACCCCAGTCGAACTTGGTTCCGATCTCGCTGGCCAGCGTCTCGGTGCGAGAGTTGGAGCTGATCAGTAGCGGGAGGTCGCCGCGATTGAACGCTGCTTGGGCGTCGGCGTCGGTCTGCTGGGTCATGAGGCCCTCGCCGGTCAATGCGGAATAGATGGAGATGCCGCTGATTCCCTGCGGCGTGTTGAATGCCGCTGTGCCGTCTGGAGCGACCAACTGACCGCCGGCGGACTGAACCGCAGCCTGCACGATCCAGTCGGCGTTGTCCTGGCTGCGGACATGGACCGGGGCAGCGTTAGTGATTGTTGCCAGCGCGCGGGCCGCTTGGTAGAGCTGTGGATAGGTCTGCGGCGGTCTCGCCGGATCGAGCGCAGCTTCGGCCATCCGGGTCTTGTTGTAGTAGAGCACGGGGATCGAGACCTCGATCGGAACGGCATAGACCTTGCCGTTGACCGTGCCGATGTCGAGATAGTTTCGCTTGTAGGTGTCACGTAATCGCGAGGTGTCGACTGAGGCAGGTTTGTAGGTGTCGACGAAGAACCGGATCTGGTTGTTGCCCACCTGCGCCACGTCGTACCTGGTTCCGGCGGCGGTGTCTGCGACGATCTGTCGGGTGAACTCGTCGTAGCTTTCGGCCGCGGTGGGCTTCCCCTTGACTGTCAGGCCGGGGAAGCGCTTCTCCATGGTGGCCTTCGCCGCCTGGAACGCGGGGTCCTCTTCTTGCTTATAGCTGGTGGTGACGGTGGCCCCGTTGGGGTTACAGTCCTCGATCGCCGCCGGTTGCGCGCCTTGTCCACCTGGCGGGCCGCCGGGGCCGGCGAGGTCGGACTGGCCGTTGCCGCACCCGGAGGCAATGAGCCCGATGGCAGCGATGATCGCGATCTGGTGTCGCATAACAACCTCCTAGTTGCGGTGTCAGCCCACAAGCTCGCCGCCGGACAACCCGGCAACGAATCGACGGCGGACGAAGAGAAACAGAACAAGAACCGGGACGGTGATCATGGCTGCGGCCGCGGTAAGCGCGCCGTAGTCGATGCCGAGTTCCGCGTTCTGGAAGACGGCTAAGGCCAGGGGTGGGGTGTATAAGCCGGGGTCTCGTGCCACAAGTAGTGGCCACAGGTAGTCGTTCCAGTGTGCGAACACCGAGAAGAGCACGAAGGTCAGGATCGCCGGCCGGGCCAGTGGAATGATCAGCTTGAACAGGATCGACAAGTGTCCGAGGCCGTCCATCCGGGCGGCTTCGAGCAGCGCGTCCGGGATGGTGACGATGTACTGGCGGATCAGGAACAGCCCGAAGGCGCTGGTCGCGAACGGGACGATCAGTGAGGCGAGAGTATTTACCAGGTCTAGCTGGCTCAGCGCAAGGAACATCGGCACGGCGCGAGCCTGGGTGGGCACCAGCAGTGCGACGAGCATCAGGCCGTAGAGCAGGTTGCGTGCTGGGAAACGGAGCTTGGCGAAGGCGTAGGCCGCCGGTATGCAGGTGAACAGCTGTAAGGCGAGGATGCCGAGCACGACGACGCCGCCGTTGAGCATCGCCCGACCCAGGTGCGCCTCATTCCAGGCGCGCACGTAGTTGTCGAGCGTCAGCGAACTCGGGAGCGGGTCGATGCCGGCGAAGAAGATCTCGTCTGTCGGGGCAAGCGACGTCCGCATCATCCAGTAGAACGGGAACAGCGATGCGGTGACCGCGACCGCGACCAGCAGCCAGCGCAACACCCTACCTCGCGGTGGGAGGGCTGCACGAACGCTCATGACGCACCTCGCAAGATGGCGCGGCGGCGGTACAAACCCAATGCCAGAAGGAACAGGAGGAGCAGGAACGACAGGGCAGAGGCCGCGCCGAGCTGAAAGTAGCCGAAGCCGATCCGCCAGGTGAGGCTGAGCACTGACTCCGTCTCGCCGAGCGGTCCACCGTCGGTCATCACCTGGACGGTTTCGAAGGTCTGCACGGTCTGCACGGTGGTGAGCACCACGGCGACCACCGTCGTGGTGCGCAGCATCGGCAGCGTGACGTCGCGCAGCTTCGCCCAGCCACGCACGCCGTCCATGGCCGCGGCCTCGTGGATGGCGGCCGGAATGGTGGTCAGCCCCGCGAGAAATAGCACCATGCAGAACGACGCCGACCGCCACACCCCCACCGAGGCAACCGTGGGTAGCGCCGTGGTGGCGTCGCCGAGGAAGTTGACCGGCGATACCCCGACCAGGCCGAGCGCCGCGTTCGCGAATCCGCCGTTCAAGGCGAATATCCATTCGAAGACCACGGCCATCGCCACCAGGTTTGCGGTTAGCGGCAAGAACAGCACTGCGGACACCCAACCCCTGCCACGGGAAAGGGAGTTGATCAGCAGCGCACCGCCCAGACCAAGCACCAGGCTGGGCAGGATGGTGATAGCGCAGTACAAAAAGGTGTTCCACACCGCCTGCTGGACGTCGCTATCGACGACGATCGCTTGGAAGTTGCCCAGCCCGACGAAGGTCCACTCATCGCCGGAGAGTGGGATCTGGAAGAAGCTGGCGAACAGGGACAACGCCGTGGGCACGTACTCGACCAGCAAGGTCAACACGACAGCCGGGGCAATAAGCACAAGTGCGGCCCTGGTGTGGCGGTTTCCGCGCCGTGACAGCGGAACGGTGGGGTTGGTATTGGACCGCGGTTCAGAAGCGATGATCGGCAAGGACACCCTCTGTCACCTCCAGCGCACGGTTGGCTCGGTCCTCGTTGGCAAACGCCACCGCCACGAACAGGGCGTCGAGCACGACTAGGTGGGCGAGGCGGCTAGACATCGCCTCGACTCGATAGGCGGTCTCGCGGCTGCCGGCGATCAGAACCACGTCGGCGACGTCGACCAGCGGTGAGTGCGCAAAGCTGGTGACCGCCAGCACCGCGGCACCGGCCTGCTTGGCTGCACGGGCAGCCGACACGGTCTCGCGGGTGGAGCCGGTGTGGCTGATCGCCACTGCGAGTTCGCTGGCGACCAACAGGCTCGCCCGCACGTGTTGGACGTGCACGTCCGCCGGTGCCTCGGTGTGCACCCCGATCGTCATCAGTCGGTTGGCGATGTCCTGGGCCAGGGGAGCGGAGGTGCCAACCCCAAGGAACAGGGTCTTGCCAGCCGTGCCGATCAGCTCCACGGCGGCGGTGAACCGGTCCGGATCGACGTAACCGGTGCCGGTGGCGACGGCCTCGCTGGCCGCGGCGATTACCTTTTTGAGGATGTCCGGTGGCACGTCGCCTGGGCCGACCTCGCCTTGAACGGCGCGGACTGGGCTGCCCCCGTCCCGGCTCAGCGCGATCTTGAGGTCCTGGAAGCCCTTGAAACCCAGGCTCTGGCAGCAGCGGACCACGGAGGACAACGCAGAGCCTGACTCGACGGCCACGTCACTGACCGAGTTGTAGATCAGTTCCTGGCCTCGCGCCAGCATGACCTCGGCGATCCGCCGTTCACCCGCCGAGAGGTGCACCATGCGAGCCTGAATGAGGGCGGCTACGGAGCCTGGGGGGCCGGAGAGGGTGCCGCCGCCGGTGCGGGTCTGAATGCCGGTCATCGCGCGCAGGCGGTCCCGTCGAGACGGGCGAGCCCGGCGTCCTCTCCACGTACACCAGTCACCGCCCGGACCCATTCCGAGATGACCGCCGACTTTCTTGCGTGCGATAGCTCACTTGCTCACCTTCACCCGATCAAATGAACAAACCGCGACGCTCGGCGAAAGTCCGGATGTCAATTCCGTGCAATCGGGAAGCTCTTTCCAAACGCTTCGCCCAACACGTAGTCCGCCGAGGTGATACCGACTCGTCATGGACGTCAGGTGTACGAGAGGTAGTGCTCCGACGCCACATCACCATGACGCCGGGCCAGTCGGGCGGATCGGTCGGACGACGCCCGTGGCCGGGTTCACCGCCGCGCCCCGCGGAGGACTGGTCGCCGGACTGCGCGAGAAGACCGGTGACGACGGCGCGGTGGATCACTTTCATGACGCCTGCAGAGCGCTACACCAACTTGCTCGGGCGCGCGAAGGGCGCGCTGATGAAGAACGAACAGATGATCTCCATGACCGAGACCGGCGGTTTGGGCACGGGCGGCTTTTGCGCCTTACCGGCGCGCCTTGAACCGCTTGCAGGCCAGGCGCTCCACTGATGGCGCCCTATCTGGTCGACGACGTTCTCGCTGCCGAACCACGTTCTACCGCTGCCGCTGATGAACTTCGTTCTACCGCCATTCACTTCACCGACGTCAGCTCCGAGCCAATGCAGCGGCGTCGATTGGTCGATTCACTGCGCCGTGGTGCCTAACGGCCGGCAGGTTGTGGTGAGGGTTCAATATCTCGGTGTGGCGCGGGCAAATGGCCGCTACCGGGTTGGTGGCGACTTTTTGCGGTTCGCCCTGTTGGGCATGAAGTTCGATCTGCGGACCCTCGCGCGAGAGCCTCACAGTCCGGGTCGCCGGGAGGCCCGCGAGGATACGACGTGAGACTCAGACGGTGAATGCGCTGCCCACCGCCAGCTCGCGGATGACCAAGCGCAGATCGTCAACCATGCGGTCCGGCTGTGTTGCCTGGAGTCGGCGTGGATGGTGATAGCCGCCGGAGAAGGCGATGCCTCGAACTCCCGCCGCTCGGGCCGCATCCATGTCGTAGTCGGTGTCACCGACGAACACGATCTCGGCGCCGAGGTCGTCGCTCAGCCGGCGCAAGTCGGAAGCCTTATCGTGCGACGGTGCAATCACCATCGACAGCCACCTCGTCAGGTTGAGGTATTTGGCGTCGTGTGCGATCACGTCGGTGTGAGCGCCGGACAGCACGATCACCGGGACCCGCCTTTGGTGACACCATTCCAGTAGGTCCCAGGCGCCGGGCTGAGGCTGCGGCCCATCGCCGATCAGCGCCGCGTTCCATTGTTCGATTGCGTCGTTCATCCGGTCGGTGGTTACTCCGAGTCGGGCGAAGAACTCGCGCAGCGGAAGCGAAAAGCGTTGCCGGAACTGCTTGGTCGTCAGCGGCGGCAACCCGTGCTGGGTGAGCACGTGATTGGTGGCGGCGGTGGCTCGCGCCGTGTCATTGACGACGGTGCCGTTCCAGTCGAGTACTAGAGCTTTGCAGCCCTCATCAGCGCGCATGCCGTTCTGTCTATCACCGGTACGGATGTTCCATCCGCAGAGGACAGAACTTTCATCCGCCGTCTTCACGCCACTCACCGGCCGTTTACTCGGATCGGTGACGGTGGGCACATGCGCGACTTCTCCGGCCCGCCTGGTTCGGTCACTGCCTCAGTCCGGGCACGCCTGTCGAGCTTGGCGCCGGGCGAGACCCGAATCGCCGACACGATGCTGACCATGGGCCGCGACCTGATCTATCGCTCGGTGAGTGACGTCGCCGAGGACGCTGGCACGTCGATCTCATCGGTGGTGCGGTGCTGTCAGCGGCTGGGATTCAAGGGGTTCCAGGACTTCAAGATCGCGCTCGCCCGTGATGGGGACACCGCGGTGCATGCGGTCAAGAACGACATCACCGACTCTGACGACCCGGCCGCAATCCGGGAGAAGGTGGTCGCGGCCGCCGTTGACGCGGTGGCCACCGGCGCAGGCTTCGTCGACGACGCCCAGTTCACCCGGGCCACACAGTTGCTGCGCGCGGCACGGCGGGTGCTCTTCTTGGGAGTCGGCACCTCCGCGCCGCTAGCGCAGGACGCGGCATATCGGATGGGCACCATCGGTGTGCCCGCCGAGGCCCCGACCGACGTGCACGTCCAGCATGTTCGCGCTGGCCTTTTGGGCGCGGGTGAGGTGGCCGTTGCGATCTCCCATACCGGCTCCACCCGGGAGACCGTCTCGTCCAGTCGGGCCGCCACGGGCGCCGGTGCGCAGCTGGTAGCGCTGACCAGCTTCGCCCGCTCCCCGCTAGTCGATCTCGCGGACGTGGTGCTGGTGGCCGGCAGTAGCGAGACCGCCTACCGCGTGGAAGCGAGGGCCAGTCGAATCGCGCACCTGATCGTCCTCGACGCATTGTTCGTAGCCCTCGCCTTCGCAGACGAGACCCGAGCCAACCGCAGCCTGGAGATCACCGAAAGTGTCCTAGCCGAGCACCGGTTCTGAAGCAGACAAAAAACGATCTAGGAGGTACCGCGCAGTGATCAAGGGTGAGGTAATGGCAAGAGGTGGCGGCCCAATGGACGGCATCCGGGTCAGCGACGGCGTGACCACGATTCAAACCAACGAGAACGGCGAATTCCAGCTGCCCGGGGACGGGGCGTTCGTCTTCGTGGTCCGGCCCACCGGTCAGGACTGCGCCCGATGGTTCGTCCAGGCGTCCACGCCGCGGATCGAGTTCGTCCTCGAGCCCGTTGAGCAACCCCTGCCGGCACGCCTGCTGCACGCGACCGACCTACACATCGTGAGCGCGGAGGACGCCGATCACGCCCGCAACCTCGAGCGTGCGACCCCTGCCGTGATGCGCCGAGCGTTCGCCGATCTCGTCGAACGGTTCGCGCCGATCCACCGCATCCTGCTGACCGGAGATCTGGCCAGCCTCGGCACGCCGGACGCGTACGCGGCGTTGGGGGAGGGCCTGGACCCCGCGCTGCCCTTCGTATTGCTGCCCGGAAACGACGACCACAAGGACGGGGTCGGCGGCTATCCCCACTTCGCCATGCGAATCACCCGCGAGAATTATTTGATCAACGGCGAGTCGCCGAAGCGGTGGGAGGACGAGGTCGGGCCGCGCTGGTTTTCCCTCGACCACGCCGGGCTGCACATCGTCGCGATCGACTGGAACACCCATGAGCGTGACCTGGACCGCGATCAGCAACGGAAGTGGCTGATCGGTGACCTGGGGGCCTGCCACAATGGTCAGCCCTGGATTCTGCTGTGCCACGACATCCCGGACGAGTCGTTCTTCGACGGCCTGCCCTCGCAGCCGTTGGCCACGTTCTCTGGGCATTGGCACACCGACCGAGTGGTCCGGGTCGGTGAAACACTGCATGTCAACACCCCGCCGGCGTTGTTTGGGGGTTTGGACTATAGCCCGCCGACGGTGCGGTCGATTGCCTGGGACGGCACCGGGTTGAGCCTGTGGACCAACCGAACCTACGCCAGCTCGACGTCGCGCACGGGCCACGAGCCTGGTGCGGCTCGGTGGTCGGTACCGCTGCCGGGGTGTGGCGGTCTGGGCGGACCGGTCGGGGACACCGAGTTGGTGGTCGCAGCTACCTGGGACAGCGACCGCTCCGTCGGATATGTGACCGCGTTGGACACCGTGACCGGCGAGCAGCGATGGCAGGCCCGCACCGGTGCGCCGGTGCAGGGCCCGCCGCTGCTGGCCGGCGATACCGTGGTCGTACAGGACGTCAGCGGCACGAGTTGGGCATGGGCGGCCGCGGACGGCACGGCGCGCTGGCAGGTGCCCTCGACGCGGCCACTGCGCCAGTGGTGCTGGACGGCCCCGGTCCTGTCCGGCGATCTCGTGGTTCTAGGCGGCATGACCGACCTCTACGCCGTGGCGTTGAGCACTGGTGAGCTGGTGTGGCGGGCGGCGCGCTTCGCACCTCACTTCAACTTCGTCGGCTTGTCCGGGCCGGTCGTGGCCGGCGACACCGTGCTTCTCGGTAGCTGGCCGATGCGCCCCGCTCTGTGGGCCTTCGACGTCGCGACCGGCGACGTGCGATGGCGCCTGGACGATCCGTCCGACGGGGAGACGCCGACTCGGACGGTGCCCGGTCGGGGCCCCGACTTTTCTCGTTACGCGGCGAATGCCAGCGCCTTGGTGGTCCCAGATTCACTGTCTCCCAAAGGGCCTGGCTGCCTCGACGGTGAACGTGTGTACTTCAACACGGGCCTGGGATTATTGGCTATCGATGTCCGGGGAGGCGCGGTCGCGTGGTTGGCCGAACTGGGTCACCTCGAGGCACCGACCCGTCCGACTCGCACCTGGCACGGAGTGGTCACCGTGGCCGCGCCGGATCACGTCATTTGTGTCAGCGCGGATGCCGGTGCCGAGCTGTGGCGAACAGCGGTCGAGGGATCCGTCGAACCTCGGATGCCGGGCCGCAGCAAACCCCACGGCCCGCTGCTCGGCGGTGCGACGATCGCGGGGCGATGGTTGGCGGTTCCCGGTCTGGATGGGCTGTTACGAGTCCTCGATCCAGTGAACGGCCGGATCATTGGCGAGGTCAACCAGGGCGGCGAGTCGGCGGCGACGCCGCTGGCGGTAGCTGATGACGTCATCCTCTTACGGACAGACGGCATGCTCGTTCGTCTCGGAACGCAACCGTGACGGTTACCCAACACATTCAGGCCGACTCTGGGGCAAGCCGGAACGGGATCGGCGATACCGGCGTGAGGTGCGGGCCGTGCTGCTGGCGACAGCTCCGGTGGCGCTTGGCACTGTCCGGCGCGAGCCGACGGTCAGCAGCACCGCGGCCGTCGACGCCCTCGAAGAAGTACAAGTAACCGACGAAAGAAGGATGACATGGCTAACAAGTATGAGTTGACGATCTCGTTCGACCAGGTGGCCCACCTCTACGACGAGACCCGCGGCCTCCCGCCCGATGTGAGCGAGCAGGTCACCGAGGCGATAGTCCGGATCACCGGCGCCGGGTCCGGCACGCGGTTCTTCGAGCACGGCATCGGCACGGGGCGGATGGCCCTGCCACTGATCGCCCGTGGCTTCGACGTCACCGGCGTGGACATCTCCACCAAGATGCTCGACACGCTCCGCCGACAGCTCGACCCCGAAGCGGCCGCCAAACTGCACCTCCGCGAAGCCGACGTCCGTGAGCTTCCCTACGCCGATGCCAGTTTCGATGTTGGCATTAGTGCACTCCTGCTGCACCTGGTGCCGGAATGGCGTTTGGCCCTCCGTGAACTCATTCGGGTGCTCAAGCCCGGCGGCTACCTGTGCTACGCCCACCAGAAACCGGCAGACGCGGCTCCGAGCACGATCGTCGACGAGCGTTGGGTACAGATCAACGCAGGCCTCGGGCTAGACATCACGTCGCCGGGTGCGACGGTCTCGCAGGTCATTGATGAACTCGCCGCACAGCACATCAGTGTCGAACAGCACCGCATCAGCGCGTGGGACCACCCCGTCACCGTCGCCGGGCTGCTTCAACGCTACCGGCGGCGTACCCATAGCCCCGACTGGCGAACACCCGACGACGTTCACGCACAGGCCGTGGCGGAGCTGTCGGCTTGGGCCACAACGACGTACCTCGACCACCACGAGTCGATGTCCAACCCGATCGCCTTCGACATCATCACCGCCCGAATCCCGAAGACAAGTGAGATCTAATACCGTGGAATCGACATCGAGCGGGTCGAAAAGTCCTCAGACAATGTCACCTCGATGCGTGACGCCACACTCTAAAAGCGGAGGTCATAGCCCTGGTCCCGAGTGCGGCTGCGGGAGCGGTGGATGCCGAGGTCGCGATCGATGGCCCGGTCCCGCTTTCGGCGTTCAGCCCTCTGGTAGGCGGTGCGGCGGCGGGTGACGGTCTGCTGGTGCTCGCAGACCAGGGAAGCCACCCTCTCGGGTAGCAGTTCACTTGGGTGTCGGACGCGCACTCCCGGTTGGCCTACTCAAAACTGCTGACTGATGAACGCGAAGACACCGCCGCCGATTTCTGGCTACGCGCCATCACCAAATTCAACGAAATGTGGGTTCACCGTACGGAATGTGTCGACAGACAACGGCTAATGCTATCGGTCCCACACATTCCGAGACGCTCTCGGGGGATCGAACACCGCCGCACCCGCCCCCACCGTCCGGAGACCAACGGCAATGTGGAGCGGTTTTACCGCACCCTGGCCGATGAATTGGCCTACCCTGGCTCGACATCAGTGACGCAGACCGCTGCGCGGAATTCCCGCGCTGGCGGCACTTCTATAATCATCACCGCGGTCACACCGCGCTCGGAGGCCAACCACCAGCCAGCCGCGTACCTAACCTCCAGGTCAGTAAGACTAATCATGCCTCGTCGCGGGTGCGACTCGTCCCCGAGACGGCGGATTGGGCAGTCGCCCGGCGCGCGAGTGACTGCGCATGACGTCACCTTGGACCGTGACTCGAACTCAAGGTCCAACTGCATCGGGTTTGGATGATGCTGTCGTGCCTCTACGCCGCGGGATAGACGGCATTTCTTACAACGATACGTCACTGTGACAAATCGATGGTCACAGGGAACGCTCTTGCCGCTGGCGCGTGGGCGCGGAAGTTTGGTGAAAATCGGTGGAACTCTGTTTCAAGATAGTGCCCGGTATGGGTGGAAGCGGGGTGGGTAGTGCACTACTGAATGCTCTGTTTGCGGAAGGGCGCGGCACGAATGGCATTATCGGCGCGTGGCCTGCGCACACCGTGCCTTGGAGTTCGACCGCGACGAAGCACGCTGAAGACCGCAACGCTAGAGGTACGCACGGCCATAACGTCACTGTGACGTATTGGTCGCTCCAAGCTTCGCTCCCGCATCCGGAATCGGTAGGCGTCATGGATAATCTTCATTATCCATGAAACTTGTCTGTCGGGCGGTTCACGCGCGTCCGGAGCCCTTTCGCCTCGCTTCAAAGGGCCGGCGAACCACCCTCGGCGGGGGTCATAGGGACCTAGGCGTCAGATAGCGTGCGATGATCCCGCGGCGCTGCTAGCCGTTCCTGTAGTCGGCAAACGCTTCATCGATGGACCATCCCTGCGGCTGATACTTTTCGGCCCAGAGCCCACCGAATGCCTTCTGGGTACTTGCGGTGATGCCGACTACCCGTTGCGCGTAGAAGTAGCCTTCGGCGACGCGAGCGTCGCGTTCTCTGCGTCGAGCCTCTTCTTCCCAGCTCTCGGCAAATTGCTGAGCCGCAGCCAGCGATTGATAGTCTCCCGAATACACCCAATGGTCCGCTTCCCTAATGCCCAGCGCCCAGACGGGATCTGGATCTGTTGGGACGGCGATAGGGATCAGGTATTCGCGGTCAGAACTCTGCGCGTACAGGTCACACGTCAGGGGGCCTATCGGTATGCGCCCCGGCCCCTGGTGTCCGTTCTCATTGAATCTGGGGCACATTTACTAGTCTGACCTGCATTGCCCCAGATTGGATGAGAATTTCGATCGCGACGTTTCTCATTGAATCTGGGGCAACCCTGCTTCCGCGCCCGGC
>NZ_JANDBD010000018.1:0-2300 GCF_024320865.1 Mycolicibacterium arenosum
CCGGCACCAAGTCCTACCGACTCCGCACCAGCAAGACCACCACCCGAACCAAACGCGCCACCTAGACCAGGTGGGGCCAAAATCCATGACGACGGTGGGGCCAAATCACTTGACGAAACGCACGTCGTGTTGGATCGTTGCAACGTTATCCATCAAATCTGCTGCTGCGCTGTCGATGTCAGCCTTGTTGTCCGCATCGACCTGAAACCGCCAATACGCCTGGTGCATCGCTTCGAACCCAGTAGTTGATTGCGCAACGCCGTCGACCCGTAATCCGTTCAGGGCGCCCCGGTGAGTATCTGCTGCTGAAGCTGTCGCATTGGCCACGCGACGTTGAGAAGAAGCCTTTTCTTCGCATGCTTCGCGAGTCGTGGGCCACACATCTGGAGCCACGATAAGTCGCGAATACTGGCGATTAGGTGGTGTTGCCCCCACTAGCTGACTCCCGCTGCCTTACAGGCATTTTCGACTTCGTCTAGCGTCTGCGAATATTCGTCGACGATCTTGTTGGATACCGAGGCGGGTTCACGGCGTAAGTCGGCGTCAACTACAGCTGTAAGGGATGGCCGCAAACTGGCGATGGCGCTGGCGAGTTCCTTTGGTGCTTCTGGGCTCACCCGCGAATCGAGATAGTCCAGTTCCGCGCCGACCGCGCTGAAGTAATAGCCCTGGGTGCCAAGGCTTTGTGGTGACTCCCAGTCATTCGCGCGGTCAACCCTATCTATGAAGGCGCCGCGTGCAATTCCAACGCCGCTCTTGAAGTTGCTGAAGCCCGCGCACGCTTCGGTTGCGGCCGCGCGGTATTCCTCTGGAGATGGCGAGGTTGCGGAGGTCGGCGTGGCTGTTGGCGATGGCGCTGAGGGTTCTGGCCGCAATAAAGCGGTCAGCCCCACCACAAGTCCCGCTATCCCAATTGTGGTGCCGAGTGCTCCGAGGGTGAGAGCTGCCTTACTCATATATCCGCCGCTACGGCGCTGAGTAGGCGGGCGTTGGTCTCATCGACAGTGACCGCTGAGGTTACTGCGGTCGTAGCGGCGATCCCCAACGTCTCGACTCGTGTGAGTAGCGCGCTTGCGCGGCTGGTAAGTGCGGTCACCGCCGCAAGGTCTGCGAGGCCGGCGGCCGCATCAATAATCGATAGCGCGCCGGTCGCCACTGGCCCAGACGGTTCGATCGCTACGGTGCCGTGCCCAGCACTGTGGGCCGTAGTGATCCCGGCTAGGGCAATGCCATCCTGCAACTCGAAGGGTCGGTCCATGGGTTCTAAATTACCGCTGCACACCGACAGTCCGCTACCAGCGGAGCACACAAGACTAATTAAGTTATCGCACTTCAGGCGCCTATCAGGAAAATCAGGCAAATCGACGGCGTGACGCATAGTGTGTCTGAATTGACGGTTTTTGGAAACACCTGCGCTAAAAATGCCGCGATGGTCCAGGACCAGGCATGCGGCCACGCTATGCGAGTTGAACTTGGATCTAAGGTCCGTAGCTCCACGTCCCGAGACAGACATTTTGATCAGAAGTTTGGAAGGTCGGCGCGTCCTGATAACGAGGGTTCCGGGATTTGGAGTTCGGTGCAGCAGACAACGGTATCGGGCTGTGAAGCAGCCGGTTCATGGTCGTGGTCTGATCTGTGAGGAGGTATGGCATGGCTGATGAGTCCGTTCTTGATCTTTTTGGTGGTCGGGACCCGCCGTCGCGTCGAGATTATGTTCTGAGCCAGGGATTTACTCGTGATCCCGTCTACTCGAAGGGCGTGCTGCCCGACGCGCAGATTGGCCGGATGAACTCGACCGCCTCCCGGTGCAGTCACCGGCAAGTTCGTCAAGACGTCCACTGCTGCTACACGCCATTCCGACACAGCGGTCACCGAACGCGGCTGACCGGAGTCCCTCAAAAACCAGAACCCTTTCTGGGCAACCTGCAACCAAAACACGGCGTACAACACGCCGAGGGTGTCGGAGGGCGGCCGTAGACTGGATCGAATCGAAAGCATGTGCGACCGTTTTAGCTAGGGAGCAAGATGACGGACACACGGCCCCATCGCGACACGGCGCGCGAGATGCCCGGCACTCTTACATCGTCCGTTATCGACGCCTGGGAACCGAAGCTCGGTGACGGCACCCCGTGGAAGACCGCACTCGGGCTCGACACCTACGACGGCCCTAACATGAGCGCCCTTATCGGCCCTCCGGGACCGAAGCTCGGCGATACCTCGTGGACCAAAGCGCTCGGGCTCAACACCTACAACGGACCCCGCTCTACCGCGTGGACCAAGGCGCTCGGCCTCGACACCTA
>NZ_JANDBD010000018.1:2400-130269 GCF_024320865.1 Mycolicibacterium arenosum
CGAGGGTCCTGGCATGAGCTCCCTGGCTGACATGGGCCGCGGCACCCTCGGGCCCGGCGTGACGGCCCTCATCGACGCCGTGTCACCGAAGCTCGGCGATACCCCGTGGACCAAAGCGCTCGGGCTCAACACCTACAACGGCCCCCGCTCTACCGCGTGGACCAAGGCGCTCGGCCTCGACACCTACGAGGGTCCTGGCATGAGCTCCCTGGCTGACATGGGCCGCGGCACCCTCGGGCCCGGCGTGACGGCCCTCATCGACGCCGTGTCACCGAAGCTCGGCGATACCCCGTGGACCAAAGCGCTCGGCCTCAACACCTACGACGGCCCCCGCTCTACCTACTGGGCCAAGGCGCTCGGCCTCGACAGCTACGGCGGCAGCATCAGCTCCTTCGTCGATGCCGCGGCACTGCATACTATCGAGGACCGCATCGGTAGGCCGTGGATCAAGCACCTGGGGGGAGGCTGCGCTCATGGTTCCCTTCTCGACGATGTTCTGTCACCGACGAGTTTCCTCGAGGAGGAGGTTCCCCTCGTCCTGGAGACGGTTGACGTCGCCGAGCTCTCCGTCGGCGTGGTCGAGATGGACCCTCCTACAGTTGTTTACGACGGTTCCAATCTCCATGAGATGACATGGTCATGGGATACACGGGATTCCGTGGCCGTCCTGGTGTCGGTGATCTTCATGCCGATGGTGGTGCTGTTCCACATGCAGGGGCTCGATTGGGCGCTCCCCGCTGTGGAGTTCGTCGCCGCGCTTCTCCTGGCCTTGATTCTGCGCGATCGCAGGTAAAACCTGAAACCTGCTGACTAGCAGCATTTCCCGTATCGGGCCAACGAAGCAAGGTCCAGACCGTGCTGGCGCAACGACCCACTACGTCATAACGCTCAACGTAAATGGAGGACAGGATGGCCGCGGTGGACGGGGCAGGTTTTGGGGATTACCGGCGGGCTGCCCTTCTAATCCGCTACGGGCGGCTCGGGGAGACAGCTGGAATCGCAGCAATCATCGCGGAGACCAACGAACTTGAGCGGTCGCCGCAGCTGCTGAAAGCGCTTCTCGAACTGAACCGTTCATTCATCGGACGGCTTCGCACCTCAGAGGGTATCGAGTTACTCGGGGACTACATCGAAAATATGTCTCGCCTGGACGTCACCAAACCACCGGGGATCGATATCCGTCGCGCTGCACGAATAATCAACAGCTATATGAGCGACGACATGGCTGGAATCGACACCGAGATGCACGCCGCCTCCAGGGAAATACGCGCCACAGAGACACTTCGACAAATCATGGATACATTCGAAGCCGCGCTGCCCGAGCTGAATTCGCAAGTTGGGTTGCAGTGGCTGCAAACTCACGTAGACGTACTGCTGGCCCAGGAGCACGACATCGAGGGCCAAAACTGATGACGGACGACAGCAGCGATACAGCAGTGCTGGGGCGATCGGCTTTTCTCAAGCTCGAACACGGTTTTGTGATTCGTGACCGCCTGCGTGACGTGCTTGCGCATGAGCAGGCAATTGAGCGGGAGTACAGCCGGCGCGATAACAGCGATGAATACGCCTCACGCACGGCGTGGGCTGAGTGGGTGCTGGAATCGGATCTCGATTACACCGAAGCTGCGCTGCTCATGGGGGACTTTATCCACAACCTGCGTGCGGCAATGGACCACGCCGTCTGGGCGATTACCCCGAAGCACATCCAAGAGACGAAACCTACCGAGGTGGCGTTTCCGCTGCGGTCGACAGAGAAGAGCTACACCGCGTGGGCGAAGAGCCGCCGCGATTGGTACGGACCGACGGTGTTCGAGGTGCTCAAGAGCAGCCAGCCTTTCAACGCCGTAGGCACCGGCAAGCTGCATCCGCTGCACATCCTGCAGTTTCTGTCGAACACCGACAAGCATCAGCTCCTCAATATCGTGGCCAACAGCCAGGTCGACATGGGCGGGGTGAGCGTGGTTCCCGAGCCGCTTGGCGGTGTGGTCTCTTCGGTTAATCAGGGGGTCGTAGCGAAAGGCTCGACACTGGCTCGGGTCGAATTCGCCAGGCCAGAACTCGCGGGCAAGACGTCGATCACGCTCGTGCCGGTGTTCGCATTCGAACAGGTCTTTCGCTACGTCGATCAGGACAAAGCGGAGCACTGGTTGGTCGTCGGTGACGCGATGAATGAGATCGGACCCGACGTCGTGGAAGCCGTCGGATACGTCCTCTCCGCACACGTGAAGGACACTCAGAAGACCGCCTGAGTGTGCGGAGCTGCTGTTCTCCTATACAAGCTCCTGTGCAAGTTATCGGTAGGCGGTCGCTCGGCTAATGCCGAACGCGGCAGCGAGTTCACTCACGGGCTCCCCGGTCTCTGCGAGCCGCAAGATATGAGACGCCGCCACCTGGGGTTACGTAGCTGAGAAGTGCCGCTCTCGGTGATGTCTCGTTTTTTAGAAACGAGACAGAAGACTCCTGCCAACCCTCCGATTCGAACCGAGACCGGGCAGCCGACGCCGGTCCGGGATGGGATGCCATAAGCGGTCGGGCGCAGCGGTACCGTCAATGTCGCCGACGCTTCTGTGCGGGCCATGCGATAAGGAGACGAAAAGTGGCCACTCCGATCAATCGACCGTTGACCGACGAGGAACGCAGCTTGCTCAACATGCTGGCGATCCGCGTGGTGGCAGAGCAGGGCGGGACGGATCTTGAGACCGCGGCGGCTGCCCTCGACACCTTCACCGAGAAGGGTCAGGCCATTCTGCAGGGCGACGCCACAGACGTCCGCCTGGTGGTATCGGGCAAGCCGATTGTGCACGCCACCCGCGAGTGGCTGGCGTTTCACGCAGAGCACCCGGAAGCCATCGACTGGGAGCGCCACGGCCGCGTGATTCCGCGCGACGGGGAAGCCGGCGACGGCTGACCCCTCCCTAGCCTCAACCGCAACGAGAAGGTCAATACGGAGTCAATTCTTACGCTCTACGCGCGCACCCCTCGATTGTGGCGAAACCGTAGGGCGGCGGCGGCCAGAGCTGGTCAGGCCGCCGGGGAGCACTCCGGGTTAGTCGGCTTGGGGCACCCCGGCCCGGTCCAGGAACTCGTTGAGCGCCGCATCCACGATGTCGGTGACCGCGTACCCGCGGTCCTTCAACACCTCGATGCGCTGCTGGGTGCCTGGCCGCACATAGGTGTTCAACGGCACCTTCTGCTGCTTCTTGCGCAGCGGCAGCGCACCGGAGCCAGCCGCGGTAGCGCCGTCACGCCCCACATCTCGGGCCGAACCACTCATGCACGCAGCTTACATGCAACACCCTTGCCAGTATGCACGCAGTTTGCTTGCAAATTTGCGTGCACGGCTTTACGGTGGTTCCATGAGACCGGAAATGACAGCTCAAGACGACGTGAATACGCTGTGCGACTTTGCGATCCAGGTCCGCACGTTGTGTGCACAGCTAGTGGACAACCCGTTCAACACCCCCGCCGCCGAGGAGCTGCTCGATGTCCTCATCGATGACGCGGCCGCGGCCGACCTCGCCCTGGCTCGGGTTCTGCGCACGGTGATTTGCAAGCCTGCATCCAGCGGCACACACATCCTTCGCGCCATCGCGCAGTGCTGCTGTACTCCCAAGGCCACGCCCGTCGTCTGTGCAGCGGCCTAAAGTCGGCCCTGATTACTGCGCCCGCGACACCGCCGAAGCCAGGCTCCACCGAGCACTGGCACGCACGGCCACAGCGATACGCCGGTGACTACACCACCGACGCCGAGCGCCACGCCGCCTACCAGGACTTCACGACGATCCTGGCCACCATGCAGTCCGTCTTCTCCCAAGCCGATGACATACACACCGCCGGCTACCTCGAAGCCCACGAACGGGTAACCAGCGGCGACGCAGACGGCCCCGAAGACGCCGAGACGTGGGTTCCCGGCGATCTGAACCGCTACGCCCGAGCAGACTGGCTCGAAGGCTTCCGCTCACCCTTCGAGCCATAGACGAACCTGAGCTACGTCACCGGGGTTTCCAGAGTCGCGCCTTGACGTAGCTGCGCGGCGAACTGGTCTTGGACAGCCCGGCGGTGGGCCTGCTCGTCGGCCGAGAGCCGCAGTTCGGTCGCGTCGAGTATGTCGTCGTGAGAATCATACGGAGCCAACTGTTGTCGAAGCTCTCGGTCTATTGAGTCAAGTAGGTGCGCCAACTCGGGCAGCGATAGTTGCCGAGCACCCGATTCGATCTCGGCAATAGCAGACTCTGCAACGTTGGCGGCTTCGGCGAGCTCACGCTGCGACACGTCACCTTCGAGGCGAGCCAGCTTGAGCAGGTTGCCGGCTAACCGCTCGACTTGACCTCGTTGCGATGGACCCATACGTGCCACCTCTTCCTCGACAAGACAGGAAGTCCGGTATGGCTCCGAGCTTGCATCAAACCCGGTGCTGGATCGGCCAGACCACGTGCTGTGGCCCGCGAGGCCGACCGTGGCCGAACACCGCTTCGGCCCGAAGCTCTGCGCTCTTGCTCGCGATCAGATCGGACAAGTCGTACTGCACTTCGCTGCAGGCTTCATCGAGCAGAACTCGCCGCGCCGAGGCGACCATCGCGGACGTGTCCGCACCGCTGATCTGTGACCGCGCCGCCCAATCAGTCACACGGTCACCAATCGCATCGAACTCGGAGAGCACCATGATCGCCGCCTCGCTGGCGTACTCCTCAATGAACACGGCCCGCGCCTCGGCCGGCCACCACGCCGGGATCGGCAACTGCTTCGCGTACACCGCCGCGATAGCCGTCTCCAGCTCCACCGGATCGACCACAACCCCACGGTAACCGTGTGAATGCAGGGACGGGATGTGTGACTCCTCCCCGGTGAGTCCGGAAGGTCGCATGTTCGCGGACCAAGGCCCGGCGGATGTCATTCAGCAGCGGTGGCTACAGGGTCGAATTCCTTGCCGGCGTTAAACTCATCTTCGAGGCGGTCGCATAGGTCAGCGATCGCCTTTCGAATGAACCGCTGCTGGTGACCTATGCCGGTGTAGGGCAGCGTCCACGCGATTGCATTGACCATTCGATCTTTCAGCTCGATAGGCAAAGACAACAAGATGTCGGCGGATTCACCGCTAGGTCTCTTCTGAGGCATCTGCAAATTTTGCCCGCTCTTTAATCAGGCTCGCATGCTGTTGCCGATTTGATCGACAGTCCTGTCAGGAACCAAGCGCTTATCCTTGCACTATGGCCGAAGAGAACAGTGGCATCGAAAGTCGAACCACCTCGCCGCGCCACTTCAGTCAGCGGATCGACATCGTTGTCCCGGCTGACTTCGATGAACCCTTGCCGCTGGACGAGATCGAAGCTTGGGAAGCGCCTGCCGGGCAACCCCAGACCCAAGTCGCTCGCGAAAGTCGTCACGACGAATAGCTGCTGACACCCAGCAGGGCCTCCGTTGCACACGGAGTCGAGGGCCCCACGCCGCAGCTGGCAGCTGGCAGCTAGCCAAAACGCAACACTCCCAACGGATCACCTGTTGAAAATCGTCGCAGAATTGAAGACGACTGAAGACAGACGGCGAATATGAGCCCAATGTGGCTCAGGTGTTGGACTACGTCTCAAGCGTCGACATACGTTACGCCTCATGCAAGGCCACCTGCGAGAGACGCAGCTCGATCATCGGAATGAGTCGATCCGATCAACGCCTCGTGCTCGTCGCCGCCCTGCAGGACAACCCAGTCTTACGTGCGCCTCGGCTCCGACCCCTAACGACCGATGAGCTGGAAAGCCCTTGACTGGGCGACTGATAGTGACATCGGCACACCGACGATGAAGCTCATCCTCATCCTCCTTGCCAATAAGGCCGACGAGCGATTCTCGTGCTTCCCCTCGGTCAAGACGCTCGCGGCGGAATCGGGAGCGGGAAGGAGCACTGTCCTTCACGCGCTCAACATGCTCGAGCAGGCAGGGCTCATCACGCGAGTCGCCCAGTATCACGAGTCCGGGGCACGGCGTTCTAGCCGATACTTCCTCAATCATCCGCAGGCGCCACATGTGTTGGCCGGTCAAGGTCCTGATCACCCGGGTCCAGATCCCGGACGGGGGCAGTCTCGGCGCAAGACCGGGGGGGTCCAGCATTCGGACCCCCCGAGGGTCCAGCAACAAGACGCCTTTAATCCCCCAGTAGAGCCCCCATCCGAACCGTCAGAACTGTTGCGACAGCTCCCGAATCCGTGGCGGCTCAGCCGTAGGGATGTAGCGCGACTTTCACCAGAAGTCGAGCGTGCCTTGGCGTCGGGATGGACCGTGCCGAGTCTGCAGGCCCATCTATCGCAGAACCCAGGCGGTGTTCGGAATGCCGCCGCGGTACTGACCCGTCGACTTGCCGAACTCCCCCAGCCACCCACGGGGTCAAATCGGAGCCGCGCGCAGTGGTGCGGGGAATGTGGAGACGATAGGTCACGAACCATCAGCATCACCCTCCCCGACGGCACGGACGCAGCACGATTCTGTCCTCGCTGCAGTCCCCAATCGCAGTCTCAGTCGACCAAACCGCACGTCCCGTATTTTCAACCAACTGAGGAGTAGTAAAAATGGAGAAGAAGAGCGTTTTCGACGAACTACCGCTACTAATCGCGGTCCCGCATGCTGCAGAAATCCTGGGAATAAGTCGCGCATTGGCCTACCGGCTTGCGGCCACCGGCGAGCTCCCGTCTCGGCGACTTGGCGGCCGCGTCTATGTCGTAACCTCGGAACTGCGTGACTTCGTCGCTGCGTAACCCTCAGTGCGCATGTGAGGGTGGGACGCACCTCGCGGATCGCCCCGCAAGGTATGCGGTGCAAGACCGACCCTGTCCACCGCCATTCCAAAGGATCAAGCGATGAGCAGCAGCGACGCCAACAATGAAGAGCCGCAACGACGCACACGCCGAGCCGAGCCCATCTCCCGGAAGGTTGCCCGTAATGGCAGGGTGGCCTACACATTTCAGACCGACGTCGGCACCCGCCCCGACGGCAGCCGCGATCGGCAGCGCTTCACCTACCCCACCCTGGCCGAAGCGAGACGCGAGTATCGACGCATCAGCACGGAGGCTGCCGCAGGCACATTCGTCAAACGTCATCAGGTCACGACGGCGGAATACTTGACCGAATGGCTCGACGGCCGCCGCGACGTTCGACCTAACACCCTCGCCGGATACCGACATTCGCTCAAACCGGTGATCGACCACCTCGGCGCCATCCCCCTGCAACACCTGCGGACGGCTGACATAGACGCCCTGGTGACGCTGCGGCTTAATGGTGCACCGGTGGCCCAGCGGGACAAGCGCGGGCGCCGCGCCGCGGAGGTCTTGACGCTCCTGCGGCAGCACGCTGACGGTGTGCGATACGCCGAAATTGATTCCGCGCTGGGCAATCGCGGCATCAAGGCACTGGACCGGCTTGTCGCCGCCGGGGAGGTATTGCGGCTCGGCCGTGGGCGCTACCAAGCTTTCAGCCCAGCAGACCCGGAACGCCCCAAGGTGTCGGGCGGAGTCAGTGCCCGGACTGTGGTCACCATGTTGGTGCTCTTGTCGTCGGCGGTGGACGATGCAATGAAGCAAGGCCTCGTGGCCCGCAATGTCGCACGGTTGGTCAAGCGCCCGGCAGTTGAGCACCACGAGATGGCTACCTGGACGCCCGAACAGGCGGCGAAGTTCCGTGAGCATGTGCGCGACGACCGACTATTGGCCTGCTGGCTGCTGACGCTGGCAGGACTACGCCGGTCGGAAGTACTGGGGTTGCGTTGGTCCGATTGCGATTTCGCCGCGGGCACCGTGTCGGTGGCCCAAGGCCGAGTGGTCGTTGCTGGTGCAGGAACCGTGACCGGTGACCCGAAGTCGAAGCGGTCCCGACGCGCATTACCCATGCCGAGCGACGTTATGGTTGCGCTGAAAGCGCTGAGGGTTCAGCAGGCCGAGGAACGGCTGGCGCTCGGTGCGGGGCACCCCGATACCGGCCTGGTCGCAATCAAAGCCGATGGCTCCCCCATCCGGCCGGAAACCTACTCGGCCGAGTTCACTCGGCAGGCGAACGCCGCTGGAGTACCGGCGATCCGCCTACACGACATGCGGCACACCGCGGCTACCATGCTGCTAGACGGTGGGACCACCCCGTCAGCAACCGCCAAGTGGCTGGGCCATGATCCGGCCATCACGCTGCGGGTCTACGGACACGTTTACGACGACGCGCTGGCGGCAGCGGGCGATGCCCTCCTCGGCCGGTCGCGAGTCACGTAGGACCAAGGGTTATTTCGTCTCGGGGTCGGTTCGCTGGCGTAATTCGTGAATGAGGTCGTAGGCCGGACGGAAGTGTGGCGGCACCGGTCCCCCAGCAGCCACATCGCCGATGTCCGCTCCCATTTCGCCCTCGTAGAGCGCGCCTTCTACAACCAACTCCGTGATGCGAACTGCCACAGGGTCGCTGAAAGTCCCTATCGGCAGGGCAATCTCCTCAAGCTCTACGAGCGCGTTGATGTAGTGCAACGTCTCGATTGCGATTACCGCCATGTGCGAAAACACGCCCACTGCGGCCCGGTAACGCTCGGTGACATCGAAGTAGCCCGTGGTGACTTCGTCACCGTGGGCGACGTCCTGATAGAGCCACGCATAGGCAAGGTCGATGTCCGTGAACCGGCCCTGCCCGGCCTCACCGTTCTCGCCAGCGACATAGCTACTCCAAAACGCGCGCGTGCGCGAAGTGCGGTCGGTCGCCTCAGTCCACTCTTTCCGAAGGTCTCGTGAAGAGGCACGCATGGTCATGTCCTTCATATTCGTCAAACGATCGAGGGCATCAAGAGCTTTGACCCAGTGGAGGCGGTCGGACGTGAGGGTGAACGCACGCACGCGGGTGGCCAGCGATTCAAATTGCACCTCATCCGGCAACCGGGTGCGCAACGTGGCGGTGCCGTCGCTACGCACCTCGGCCTCGACCGGCACTCGCATCAGCTTTCGAAGGAGGTCGCCTGGCATTGGCTGTTCCTCACCGACCACGTCATCTAGAGCGAGCGGGTGCAAGGCCACGCGCCGAAGTCGGCGGACGAAGTCGGCCACCACCGCTGTGTCCTTATCTCGCTGCCCTGGGGCGGTCATGTCTACGACGGTAGGTCTCAGGTCCAGCAAGCGGAGTAGGCACACGCGCCGCGCCGGCGCGGGCGCGGCGGCGCAGTTGGCACGCTCTTGGCACAGTGGGGGTTATGTCGGTGTGCGAGACCAAACCGGCATACAGGGCTTCACCTGCATTAATGCTGGTGGGCGCGGACGGTTTCGAACCGCCGACCGCTGGTGTGTAAAACCAGAGCTCTACCACTGAGCTACACGCCCTTCGTGCCAGGGCAGGCTACCTGCCTGGCGCACCGATGCGGAAATCCGCTCAGGCCGGCTGCACGGCCTCCAGAGCCGTCACCCAGATCCCCTGATCGCGGGCCTCCCCCGGCGACTTCATCTCGGCGAACCGAATCACTCCGGCTCGGTCGATGACGAACGTCCCCCGATTCGGAAATCCCGAGTCCGCGTTGAAGACGCCGTATGCCGCGCTGACCTCGCCATGCGGCCAGAAGTCGGACAGGACGGGGAACGTGAAGCCGCTCTGCGTCGCCCAGATCTTGTGGGTCGGCGGCGGACCCACCGAGATCGCCAGCACCTGCACGTCGTCGTTCTGGTAGCGGGCGAGGTTATCGCGGATCTCGTCGAGCTCGCCCTGGCACAGGCCGGTGAACGCCAGCGGGAAGAACACCAGCAGCACGTTCTTGGCACCGCGAAACGACTCGAGGGCCACCAGTTGGCCGTGCTGGTCCTTCAGCGCGAAATCCGGTGCGACAGCGCCCGGTTCGAGCGGGCTAATGCCGACCCGCCGCCTTGGACCTCGGCTGTACCAACCGACTCGCGATCCAGTCGCCCAGGTTGGCCGACGAGGTCTGCATCAGGCCCGCCGTGGGCGCAGACTCGGCGATCTCGGACGGCTGGACGTGACCGGGCTTGCCGGTCTTCGGCGTCACCACCCACACGACACCGTCGTCGGCCAGCGGAGTGATGGCGTCCATGAGTCGATCGACCAGGTCGCCGTCGTCGTCCCGCCACCACAGCAGGACGACGTCCACGACCTCGTCGGCGTCCTCGTCGAGCAGCTCGCTTCCGCACGCGTCCTCGATGTCGAACCGAATGTCGTCATCAGTGTCGTCGTCCCACCCCAGCTCCTGGACGACCTGACTCTTCTCGATGCCCAGCTTGTGGGCGTAGTTCGGCGAATCCGCCGCAACCACCGTGCCCTCCTTATCGACCGATGCCATGATTGCCGCCTATCGTCGCACGCCGGGTGCGGCTTCGGATGCCTGGCACGCAGGTTCGTCAGTACGAGGCGTCACAAAGTGCCAGCGCTCTGACCTTCACGTCGTTCAACCGGTCCACCGCCGCGTTGAACTGATCAAGCTGAAAACCCCGCGCCATGACGTCCGCGACGTTCCTGGCCGAGTCGATCCACGACGTCATCAACCCTTCGAGCTCGTCGGACAGCGGTTCGGACAGGCTGGCGGCCACGCTGTCAGCACTGACCGTGAGGGCGTCGACCGCCGCAACCGACTTCTCCTGCTGCCCCGGCCCGTTCTCGTTGAACGCGTTCACGAAGGCGTTGACGGCGTCGACCGCGTCGACGCTGGTGATGCTGAGCGCCTCGCAGGCGGTGTGCACGGCCTGCGTGGTGATGGACGCCTGACGCGTGGACTCCTGCGCCGCCGACCGGGCCGACGACTCCGCACGCGAGCTCGACACGGATGCGCGGTACATCGACGCGTTCTGCGGGTCGAGCGTCGCGCTGCCGTCCGTCAGCGACTGACAGCCGACGACGATCATGGTGAGGCCGGCCAGCCCGCCCAGATACCGGCCGGCAGTCCGGAGCCGGCCTCGGGGGCGCCTGCGGGTCACGGTCTGCAGACCGTACCGGCAGACGACCGTGTGGATCATCCGCTTAGCCCAACCCGAACGGAACTTCTGCGGCACGATGGAGCAGGATGGACACGCACTACCCGTGCACGTCACAGGGCCACGAGCCCGAATTTTTCCGCCTAACAAGGAGCGGCAGTTGACCACCGAGTTCGCGCGCCAGGACCTGGCCCAAAACTCAAGCACCGCAGGCGAACCCGACCGAGTCCGAGTGATTCGCGAGGGCGTCGCCTCCTACCTTCCCGACATCGATCCCGACGAGACCAGCGAGTGGCTCGAGTCGTTCGACGAGATGCTCGAGCGGTCCGGCCCGGCCCGTGCGCGGTACCTGATGCTGCGCCTGCTGGAGCGTTCTGGCGAACAACGCGTCGCCATTCCCGCGCTGACGTCGACCGATTACGTGAACTCGATACCGACCGAGTTGGAACCCTGGTTCCCCGGCGACGAGGACGTCGAACGCCGCTACCGAGCGTGGATCCGGTGGAACGCCGCGATCATGGTGCACCGTGCGCAGCGCCCCGGAGTCGGTGTGGGCGGGCACATCTCGACGTACGCCTCGTCGGCCGCACTCTACGAGGTCGGCTTCAACCACTTCTTCCGCGGCAAGAGCCATCCCGGCGGCGGCGACCAGGTGTTCATCCAGGGCCACGCCTCCCCCGGTGTCTACGCGCGCGCGTTCCTCGAGGGCCGGCTAACTGCCGACCAGTTGGACGGGTTCCGTCAGGAGCACAGTCACCCCGGCGGCGGGCTGCCCTCCTACCCGCACCCGCGGCTGATGCCCGACTTCTGGGAGTTCCCGACGGTGTCGATGGGCCTCGGTCCGATGAACGCCATCTACCAGGCGCGGTTCAACCACTACCTGGCGGACCGCGGGCTCAAGGACACCTCCGACCAGCACGTCTGGGCGTTCCTCGGCGACGGCGAGATGGACGAACCGGAGAGTCGCGGCCTGATCCAGGTCGCCGCCAACGAGGCCCTGGACAACCTGACGTTCGTCGTGAACTGCAACCTGCAGCGCCTCGACGGCCCGGTGCGCGGCAACGGCAAGATCATCCAGGAACTCGAGTCGTTCTTCCGCGGCGCCGGCTGGAACGTCATCAAGGTCGTCTGGGGCCGCGAGTGGGACGCCCTGCTGCACGCCGACCGCGACGGCGCCCTGGTGAATCTGATGAACACCACGCCCGACGGCGACTACCAGACCTACAAGGCCAACGACGGCGCCTACGTGCGTGACCACTTCTTCGGCCGCGACCCGCGGACCAAGGCCCTCGTCGAGCCGATGTCCGACACCGAGATCTGGAATCTCAAGCGCGGTGGCCACGACTACCGCAAGGTCTACGCCGCGTACCGCGCCGCGATGGAGCACAAGGGTCAGCCGACGATCATCCTGGCCAAGACCATCAAGGGCTACACGCTGGGCCACCACTTCGAGGGCCGCAACGCCACGCACCAGATGAAAAAGCTTGCGCTGGAAGACCTCAAGGCCTTCCGCGACGTCACCAGGGTCCCGGTGTCCGACGAGGCGCTTGAGGAGAACCCCTACCTGCCGCCGTACTACCACCCCGGCCCGAACGCCCCGGAGATCCGCTACCTGCTCGACCGGCGGCGCACGCTCGGCGGCTTCCTGCCGGAGCGCCGCACCAAGACCAAGACGCTGACCCTGCCGGGCCGCGACGCCTACAAGGCGTTGAAGAAGGGGTCGGGCAAGCAACCGGTGGCGACCACCATGGCGACCGTGCGCACGTTCAAGGAGTTGTTGCGCGACAAGAACATCGGGTCGCGCATCGTGCCGATCATTCCGGACGAGGCCCGCACGTTCGGCATGGACTCGTGGTTCCCGAGCCTGAAGATCTACAACCGCAACGGGCAGCTGTACACCGCGGTCGACTCCGAACTGATGCTGGCCTACAAGGAGAGCGAGATCGGCCAGATCCTGCACGAGGGCATCAACGAGGCGGGCTCGACGTCGTCGTTCACCGCGGTCGGCACGTCGTACGCCACGCACAACGAGCCGATGATCCCGATCTACATCTTCTACTCGATGTTCGGCTTCCAACGCACCGGCGACGGCCTGTGGGCGGCGGCCGACCAGATGGCCCGCGGCTTCGTGCTCGGCGCCACGGCCGGCCGCACCACGCTGACCGGCGAGGGGCTGCAGCACGCCGACGGGCACTCGCTGCTGCTGGCGGCGACCAATCCCGCGGCCGTGACCTACGACCCGGCGTTCGCGTTCGAGGTGGCCTACATCATCGAGAGCGGCATGTCGCGGATGTTCGGGGACGACCCGGAGAACATCTTCTTCTACATCACCATCTACAACGAGCCGTACCCGCAGCCGCCGGAGCCGGAGAACTTCGACCCCGAGGGCCTGCTGCGCGGTATGTACCGGTATCGAAGCGCAGCGGAAAAACGATCGAATGTCGCGCAGATCCTGGCCTCCGGCGTCGCCATTCCCGAGGCCCTGCGCGCGGCCGACATGCTGGCCGCCGACTGGGACGTCGCCGCCGACGTCTGGTCGGTCACCAGCTGGGGTGAGCTCAACCGCGACGGGGTGGCCTGCGATCGGGAGGCCCTGCGTCACCCCGACCAGACGGCGGCGACGCCGTACGTCACCAAGGTGCTCGCCGACACGGCGGGCCCCGCGGTGGCGGTGTCGGACTGGATGCGCGCGGTGCCCGAACAGATCCGCGCCTACGTGCCCAACTCCTACGTCACCCTGGGCACCGACGGCTTCGGGTTCTCCGACACCAGGCCGGCGGCACGCCGCTACTTCAACACCGACGCCGAGTCGGTCGTGGTCGCGGTACTCGAGGCGCTGGCCCGCGACGGCGAGATCGACCCGTCCGTGGCGGTCGCCGCGGCCAAGGAGTACCGCATCGACGACGTGCTGTCCGCGCAGGTGTCCTTCGCCGACACCGGGAGCGCCTAACCTCCCGCTCGCGCACGACGATTTTGTGGGAAATCCATAAAGGCAGGGGTAGCTTTTAGGGGTGAGTGACAAAGCCCCCTCTCTCGAACTGCTGGAAGCGGTGCCCGAGTCGCTGCTGCGACGGGTCAAGCAGTACTCGGGGAAGCTGGCCACCGAGGCCGTCGGCGTCATGGCCGAGCGGTTGCCGTTCTTCGCCGACCTGGAGGCATCGCAGCGCGCCAGCGTGCAGTTGGTGGTGCAGACCGCGCTGGTGAACTTCGCCGAGTGGTTGCGCGACCCCCGCGGTGATGTCGGCTACACCGCCGAGGCGTTCGCCCTCGTCCCCCAGGAACTGACGCGGCACATCGCGCTGCGCCAGACCGTCGACATGGTGCGGGTGACGATGGAGCACTTCGAAGACGTCGTACCGCTGCTCGCCCGCAACGAGGAGCAGATGAAGGCCCTCACGGTCGGGATCCTGCGGTACAGCCGCAACCTGGCGTTCGCCGCGGCGTCCGGCTACGCCGACGCCGCCGAGGCGCGCGGTGCGTGGGACACCCGGATGGAGGCGAACGTCGTCGACGCCGTTGTGCGCGGCGACGTCGGGCCCGAACTTCAGTCGCAGGCCGCCGCCCTCAACTGGGAGGCGACCGCACCGGCCACCGTGCTCGTCGGCTACCCGAGGCCCTCCCGCGTCGAGTACGCCAGTGAGGACGTGCACGCGGTCGTGAGCCGCAACGGCAGGGCCGCCCTCTCCGATGTGCACGGCACCTGGCTGGTCGCCGTCGTATCCGGACACCTCACGCCGACCGACCGGTTCCTGGCCGAACTGCTCGAGGTGTTCGACGACGGACCCGTGGTGATCGGCCCCCTGGCGACCTCGTTGTCCGCCGCGCACTACAGCGCCGCCGAGGCGATCGCCGGCATGAACGCCGTCTCGGGCTGGACGGGTGCGCCGCGCCCCGTGGCCGCGCGGGAACTGCTGCCCGAACGCGCCCTGCTGGGCGACGCGACGGCGGTCGCCGCGCTGGAAACCGACGTCATGCGTCCACTGGCCGACGCCGGCCCGGCACTGACCGAGACCCTCGACGCGTACCTCGATTCCGGTGGCGCGATCGAGGCCTGCGCACGGCAATTGTTCGTTCATCCAAATACAGTGCGGTATCGCCTCAAACGGATCGCCGATTTCACCGGGCGGGATCCGACCCTGCCACGCGACGCGTACGTGCTGAGAGTGGCCACCACCGTGGGTCGGCTGGGCCGTCCGATCACGATCAACGAGGGAGTGACTCAGCTAACACCCGTGAAGACCCGGTCCGACGCCGGCGCGTGACCAGGCGCAGGTTGCGGCGAGGTATCGGGGACGTCGCAACACATGCCGTTTTGTGGAGACCCTCCAAAAACATAAGACGAGGTTCATAATCTCTTACACCGCGTAAAACCGTCTTCACAGTGTTCTCTTAAGGAGTGCTCGCACTGCTTGCGCCCGGACAGGGCTCTCAAACTCCCGGCATGCTCGCCCCGTGGCTCGAGCTGCCGGGTGTGAGCGAGCGCCTCGCCGCCTGGTCGGACGCAATCGGACTGGATCTCGCGACGCTCGGGACCACGGCGACCGCGGAGGAGATCACCGACACCGCGGTGACCCAGCCGCTCGTCGTCGCAGCCACGCTGCTGGCCTTCGAGGAGCTGACCAGGCGCGGTCTCATCGCGGACAAGGCCGCTCTCACCACGGGCCACTCGGTCGGTGAGATCGCCGCGTACGCCATCGCAGGGGTCATCTCCGCCGACGACGCGGTCACCCTCGCCGCCACCCGCGGTTCCGAGATGGCCAAGGCCTGCGCGGCCGAGGCCACCGGGATGGCGGCGGTGCTCGGCGGCGACGAAGCCGCTGTACTCGAAGCCCTCGCTCGATTCGACCTGGTCCCCGCCAACCGCAACGCCGCGGGGCAGATCGTGGCCGCCGGCGCGGTCTCCGCCCTGGACAAGCTCGCCGAGGACCCGCCGGAGAAGGCCCGCGTGCGCAAGCTCGCGACCGCCGGCGCGTTCCACACCCACTACATGGGCTCCGCGCTCGACGGGTACGCCGCCGCCGCGCAGAACGTGGCCACCTCGGAACCGACGAGGACGCTGCTGTCCAATGCCGACGGGCAGCCCGTCGAGTCGGCCGCCGACGCGATGACGAAGCTCGTCGCGCAGCTGACCAAGCCGGTGCGCTGGGATCTGTGCACCGCGACCATGCGCGATGAGCAAGTCACCGCGATCATCGAATTCCCGCCTGCCGGAACGCTTGTCGGGATCGCCAAGAGAGAACTTCGGGGGGTACCGACGTACGCCGTCAAAACCCCCGCAGACCTGGATGGGCTCGCCGAGCTCTGACAGACAACCGCACACAACGCGCGTAACGAAGGCTCGCCAATTCCGGCGAGCCGGATTCACGAAAAGATAGAAGGAGCCACCATGGGCGCCAGCCAGGAAGAAATCATCTCGGGTCTCGCCGAGATCATCGAAGAGGTCACCGGCATCGAGCCGTCGGAGGTCACCCCGGAGAAGTCGTTCGTCGACGACCTGGACATCGACTCGCTGTCGATGGTCGAGATCGCCGTGCAGACCGAGGACAAGTACGGCGTGAAGATCCCCGACGAGGACCTCGCGGGCCTGCGCACCGTCGGTGACGTCGTCGCCTACATCCAGAAGCTCGAGGAAGAGAACCCCGAGGCCGCCGCAGCACTGCGCGAGAAGTTCACCTCGTGACACGCCCTTCCACTGCTAACGGCGGTTTCCCCAGCGTGGTGGTGACCGCCATCGAGGCGACTACTTCCATCGCGCCGGACATCGAGAGCACGTGGAAGGGTTTGTTGGCCGGCGAGAGCGGCATTCGCGTTCTCGATGACCCCTTCGTCGACAAGTGGGACCTACAGGTCAAGATCGGCGGCCATCTCAAGGAGGCCCTCGACCCGCAGATGTCACGGCTCGAGCTGCGTCGGATGTCCTACGTCCAGCGGATGTCGAAGTACGTCGGCAACCGCCTGTGGGAATCCGCTGGCAAGCCCGAGGTCGATCCCGACCGGTTCTCGGTCGTGATCGGCACCGGGCTCGGCGGCGGCGAGAAGATCGTCGAAACCTACGACGCGATGAACGAGGGCGGGCCCCGCAAGGTGTCCCCGCTCGCCGTTCAGATGATCATGCCGAACGGTGCGGCCGCGGTCGTCGGGCTCGAGCTCGGTGCCAGGGCCGGGGTCATCACCCCGGTCTCGGCCTGCTCGTCGGGCTCGGAGGCCATCGCTCACGCGTGGCGTCAGATCGTCATGGGTGATGCCGATTTCGCGGTCTGCGGCGGCGTCGAAGGCATGATCGAAGCGCTGCCGATCGCGGCGTTCTCGATGATGCGCGCGATGTCGACCCGCAACGACGACCCCGCCGGTGCGTCGCGGCCGTTCGACAAGAATCGCGACGGCTTCGTGTTCGGCGAGGCCGGAGCGATGATGATCATCGAAACCGAGGAGCACGCCCTGGCCCGCGGTGCCAAGCCGCTGGCGAGGCTGATGGGTGCCGGCATCTCGTCGGACGCGTTCCACATGGTGGCGCCGGCGGCGGACGGTCTGCGGGCCGGCCACGCGATGAAGCGCGCCATGGAGACGGCCGGGCTGGATCCCAAGGACGTCAACCACGTGAACGCTCACGCGACGTCCACCTCCATCGGCGACGTCGCCGAGGCGAACGCCATCCGCGTCGCCGGTGTGGAGCACGCCGCGGTGTACGCGCCGAAGTCGGCGCTGGGCCACTCCATCGGTGCCGTCGGTGCGCTGGAGTCGATCCTCACCGTGATGTCGCTTCGGGACGGGGTCATCCCCCCGACGCTCAACTACGAGACGCCCGACCCCGAGATCGATCTCGATGTCGTTGCGGGTGAGCCTCGGTACGGCGACTACCAGTACGCCATCAACAACTCGTTCGGCTTCGGTGGACACAATGTCGCCCTGGCCTTCGGGCGCTACTAAGCGAAGGGAACCTTCGAGGTCGTAATGGTCCAGAGTTCGGCAGGGCATACCCGGTTGTCCACGGGGAGCGGTTTCCCCAATGTCGTCGTCACCGGATTCACGATGACGACCGCGTTGGGGACCGACGCCGACTCGACCTGGAAGCGACTCCTCGCCGGAGAGAGCGGGATTCGTCTGCTCGACGATCCGTTCGTGGAGGAGTACGACCTCCCCGTTCGCATCGGCGGACATCTGCTGGAGGATTTCGACGGCGAGTTGGCGCCGCTGGAACTGCGCCGCTTGTCCTACCTCCAGCGGATGGCCACCGTGCTCGGCAGGCGTGCGTGGGACCACGCCGGCAACCCGGAGGTCGACCCGCGTCGGCTGATGGTGTCGATCGGCACCGGTATGGGTTCCAGCGAGGAACTGCTGTACGCCTACGACGGCATGCGGGCCAGGGGCCTCAAGGGCGTCTCCCCCCTCGCCGTCCAGATGTACATGCCCAACGCGGCCGCGGCCGCAGTGGGACTGGAGCGCAAGGCCAGGGCCGGGGTCGTCACCCCGGTCTCGGCCTGCGCCTCCGGGTCCGAGGGGGTCGCCCACGCCTGGCGCAACATCGTGCTCGGCGATGCGGACGTCGCGATCTGCGGCGGGGTCGAGACGAAGATCGAGGCGGTGCCCATCGCCGGGTTCGCCCAGATGCGCATCGTGCTGTCGACGACCAACGACGACCCGCCCGGCGCCTGCAAGCCGTTCGACAAGGACCGCAACGGGTTCGTGTTCGGCGAAGGCGGCGCGCTCCTCATCATCGAGACCGAGGAGCACGCGAAAGCCCGCGGTGCCACCATTCACGCGCGACTGATGGGGGCTTCCGTCACCTCCGACGGCTACCACATCGTCGCGCCCGACCCCAACGGCGAGCAGGCCGGGCACGCGATGACGCGCGCCATCCAACTGGCGGGTCTGCAGCCGACCGACATCGATCACGTCAACGCGCACGCCACCGGCACGTCGGTGGGCGACGTCGCGGAGGGCAAGGCCATCAACAACGCGATGGCCGGTCACAAGCCCGCGGTGTTCGCGCCGAAGGGCGCACTGGGACACTCCGTGGGCGCGGTGGGTGCGGTCGAGTCGATCCTCACGTTGCTGGCGCTGCGCGACGGCATGATCCCGCCGACGCGCAACCTCAAGAACCTGGATCCGGAGATCGACCTCGACGTCGTCGCCGGATCGCCGCGACCCGGCGACTACGAGTACGCAATCAACAATTCGTTTGGATTCGGCGGGCACAACGTCGCTCTCGCCTTCGGTAAGTACTGAGACACCCTGAGTACTTCGACAAATATGTAAAGGACTGAGATGACCACTGTGCATCCCGAAGCTCCCGAGAACGTCAACGAGTCACTCGACCCCCGCGACCCCCTGCTTCGCCTCGCCACGTTCTTCGACGACGGCACCGTCGAACTGCTGCACGAACGGGACAAGTCCGGCGTGCTCGCGGCCGGCGGCACCGTCAACGGCGTGCGGACCATCGCGTTCTGCACCGACGGCACCGTCATGGGCGGCGCGATGGGTATCGACGGCTGCAAGCACATCGTCGACGCGTACGACACCGCGATCGAGGAGCAGAGCCCGATCGTCGGCATCTGGCACTCGGGCGGCGCGCGGTTGGCCGAGGGCGTCAAGGCGCTGCACGCGGTCGGCCTGGTCTTCGAGGCGATGATCCGGGCGTCCGGCTACATCCCGCAGATCTCGGTCGTCGTCGGATTCGCCGCGGGCGGTGCCGCCTACGGCCCGGCGCTCACCGACGTCATCGTCATGGCGCCCGACAGCAAGGTCTTCGTGACCGGCCCCGACGTCGTGCGCAGCGTGACCGGCGAGGACGTCGACATGGTGTCGCTCGGTGGCCCCGAGGCGCACCACAAGAAGTCCGGCGTCTGCCACATCGTGGCCGACGACGAGCTCGACGCCTATGAGCGCGGTCGCCGGCTGGTCGGATTGTTCTGCCAGCAGGGTCATTTCGACCGCAGCAAGGCCGAGTCGGGCGACACCGACCTGATGGCGCTGCTGCCCGAGTCGGCCCGCCGCGCGTACGACGTGCACCCGCTGGTCAACGCGCTGCTCGACGCGGACACCCCGTTCGAGGAGTTCCAGGGCAAGTGGGCGCCGTCGATCGTGGTGGGTCTCGGCCGGCTGGCCGGCCGCACCGTCGGCGTCATCGCCAACAACCCGCTGCGGCTCGGTGGCTGCCTGAACTCCGAAAGTGCCGAGAAGTCAGCGCGTTTCGTTCGACTGTGCGACGCCTTCGGCATTCCCCTCGTCGTCGTGGTCGACGTGCCCGGCTACCTGCCCGGAGTCGACCAGGAGTGGGGTGGCGTCGTGCGCCGCGGCGCGAAGCTGCTGCACGCGTTCGGTGAGGCCACCGTTCCCCGCGTCACGCTGGTGACCCGGAAGATCTACGGCGGCGCCTACATCGCGATGAACTCCCGTTCGCTCGGCGCGACGAAGGTGTTCGCGTGGCCGGACGCCGAGGTCGCCGTCATGGGCGCCAAGGCCGCCGTCGGCATCCTGCACAAGCGCAAGCTCGCCGCGGCTCCCGACCACGAGCGCGACGCCCTGCACGAGTCGCTGGCCGCCGAGCACGAGCGGATCGCGGGCGGCGTCGACAGCGCCATCGAGATCGGCGTCGTCGACGAGAAGATCGACCCCTCGCACACCCGCAGCCGGGTCGCTCAGGCGCTCGCCGAGGCGCCCGCCCGCCGCGGCCGCCACAAGAACATCCCGCTGTAATCTCGCCTACCCTGCTCAGCGGGGGAAGACCTCCTCGGCCGCCTGCGCCGCCCGAATTCGGTCGGCGTCGACGAGCCCGATTCGGGTCCGCCGGTCGAGCACGTCGTCGACGGTGAGCGCACCCTCGTGGGTGTAGGCGTACTCGAATTCCGCTCGGGTGACGTCGATTCCGTCGGCCACCGGTTCGGTCGGGCGGTCACAGGTGGCACGGGCGATGACGTTGGGCGCCTCGGCACCGAAACGCGCTAGCAGGGAGGAGGGTGGTTCGACGTCCGAACGCGTGGTCGAGACGGAGTTCGCCGGCGCACCGACGAGCGGCAGATTCCGTGTGCGACAGGGCCCCGCGGTCAGGCCGCGCAACGCGATGGCGCGGTCCAGGACGTCCTCGGCCATGTACCGGTACTCGGTGAGCTTCCCGCCGATGACGCTGACGACGCCGTTGGGTGACTCGGTGACCGCGTGCTCGCGTGAGACGTCCGCGGTGTGCCCCTCGGACTCGATGAGCGGCCGCAGGCCCGCGTAGGAGCCGACGACGTCGGCGGTCGTCAGCGGTGTCGCCAACGCGGTGTTGACGGTGTCCAACAGGAACGCGATCTCCTCCGGCGTCGGCTCCGGCACATCGGGAATGGGCCCAGGGGCGTCCTCGTCGGTCAGGCCGAGATAGACGCGGCCCAGCTGCTCCGGCATCGCGAACACGAACCGGTTGAGCTCGCCGGGAATCGGAATCGTCAGGGCTGCAGTCGGATTGCCGAAGGCCGCCGCGTCGAACACCAGGTGCGTGCCGCGGCTCGGCCGCAGCCGGATGGATGCGTCGACCTCCCCGGCCCACACGCCGGCGGCGTTGACGACCGCATGCGCCGTCACCTCGAACGACTCGCCCGTCAGCTGATCGGTCAGCCGCACCGACGTACCGGTGGCCTCGTCGGCGGCGACACGGGTCAGGATGCGCGCGCCGTGCTGGGCCGCCGTGCGGGCGATGGCGGTGACCAGCCGCGCGTCGTCGATCAACTGACCGTCGTAGGCCAGGAAGGCGCCGTCGAGGCCGTCGCGCCGCACCGTCGGAGCCAGTTCCACCGCACGCCGTGCGTCGACGCGTCGCGACCGCGGCAGCACCGACGCCGACGTGCCCGCCAGCTTGCGCAGTCCGTCGCCCGCGACGAAGCCGACCCGCACCAGCGCGCGGGCCGCGGGCGACATCTCGGGTAGCAGCGGAACCAGCTGCGGCATCGCCGAGACGAGATGAGGAGCGTTGCGCGACATCAGGATTCCACGCTCGATTGCACTGCGCCTGGCAATGCCGACGTTTCCGGTGGCGAGATACCGCAGCCCGCCGTGGACGAGCTTGCTGCTCCACCGGCTGGTGCCGAACGCGAGGTCGTGCTTCTCGACGAGGGCGACCGACAACCCGCGGCTCGCCGCGTCCAAGGCGATGCCCGCACCCGTCACACCGCCGCCGATGACGACGACGTCGAGGGTGCCGCCGTCGGCCAGTGCGGTCAGGTCGGCGGTGCGGCGGGCGGCGTTCAGAGCGGTTGCGGTCATGGCCTCAGGTATCCGTTCAGCGAGTGGGCGAGTTCGGTCGCCAGCGCGGGGGCGTCGAGGATCGGCTCGATCACCTGAGCCGACAGGATCGTCGACTGGGTGATCAGCAGGCACATGGCGGCGAACTGCCGCGCGTCGCCCGCGCGGACGCTGCCCTCGTCCTGGGCGGCCTTCAGTTCGCCCGCGACGGTGTCGAGCAGGATCTGCTGGCTGGTGCCCAGACGCTCCGAGAGGTAGAGCATGGCCAAGTCGGGCGCTTCGTGCAGCACCGCCATGATGACGTCGTCGCGGCGCAGTCGTTCGGCGACGGCGACGATGCGCGCGACCACGTGCTCACGTCCGACCCCACCGCTGGGAGCGGCGTCGAGCGTCCGGGTGATCCGCACCGTGAGCAGCGCGGACAGGATCGACGGGGTGTCGGGGAACCGCCGGTACACCGTGGGACGGCTGACGCCCGCGCGACGGGCGATCTCGGCGAGGGTCACCCGCCCGACGCCGAAGGCCAGCACACAACTCGCGGCGGCGTCGAGGATCCGGTCGACCACGGATTCGGCATCCGAGTCCTCGTTACTGATTGACAGCATGTGTAATACTGTAACGCATGACTCGACCGGACGACCAGACGCTGCCCCCGATGAAGTGGAACGCCTGGGGTGACCCGGCAGCGGCCAAGCCGCTGTCCGACGGCATCCGCACCCTGCTCAAGCAGGCGCTCGGAGTGGACGGCGAGGCCGGCCCCGAGCTATCCGCCGACGAGGTCCGCCTCCGCCCGTCGGCCCTGTCCGACGCCGACCGGGCCGCCTTCACCGCGATGGTCGGCGCCGAGAACGTGATCGCCGACGACATCGGCCGCCTGTTGCGGGCCGGTGGGAAGTCGACACTCGATCTGCTGCGCCGCAGGGACCGCGGCGTTCAGGACGCGCCCGACGCGGTGCTGCTGCCCGGCTCCGAGGACGACGTCGCCGCCGTCCTCGAGTACTGCGTGCGGCAGAGCATCGCCGTGGTCCCGTTCGGCGGTGGCACCAGCGTCGTCGGCGGTCTGGACCCCATCCGCGGCGACTTCAAGGCCGTCGTCTCGCTCGATCTGCGGCGACTCGACGACCTGCACGACCTCGACGAGGTGTCCGGCGAGGCCGTGCTCGGAGCCGGCGTCACCGGGCCGGACGCCGAGAAACTGCTTGGCGCGCGTGGGTTCTCGCTGGGCCACTTCCCGCAGAGCTTCCAGTTCGCCACCATCGGCGGGTTCGCCGCCACTCGGTCGTCCGGTCAGGACTCGGCGGGGTACGGCCGGTTCGACGACATGGTTCGCGGCGTGCGCGCGGTGACCCCGGCCGGCGTCCTCGACCTCGGCCGCGCGCCGGCGTCCGCGGCTGGCCCCGATCTGCGTCAGCTCATCGTCGGGTCCGAGGGGGTCTTCGGCGTCATCACCCGCGTCCGCGTCCGCGTGCACCCCGCACCGGAATCCACGCGCTACGAGGCGTGGTCCTTCCCCGACTTCACCACGGGCGCCGACGCGTTGCGCGCGGTCGTGCAAACCGGCACCGGACCGACCGTGATCCGGCTGTCGGACGAGGCCGAGACCGGGGTGAACCTCGCGACGACCGAGAGCATCGGCGAGCAGACGATCACCGGTGGGTGTCTCGCGATCACGGCGTTCGAGGGCACCGAGGAACACACCGCGAGCAGGCACGCCGAGACCCGAGCCCTGATCGAGGCGCACGGCGGCACGTCGCTCGGAGAAGCGTCGGCCAAGGCGTGGGAACACGGCCGCTTCGGCGCGCCGTACCTGCGCGACTCGCTGCTCTCCGCGGGCGCCCTCTGCGAGACGCTCGAGACGGCGACCAGCTGGTCGAACCTGCCGGTGCTGAAAGCCGCTGTGACCGAAGCACTCACGAGTAGCCTCGGAGCGACGGGCACTCCGGCGCTGGTGCTGTGCCACATCTCGCACGTGTATCCCACCGGCGCCTCGCTGTACTTCACGGTGGTGGCCGGTCAGCGCGGCAACCCGATCGAGCAGTGGCGCACGGCCAAGATCGCGGCGTCGGATGCGATGGTCCGATGCGGGGCCACCATCACCCACCACCACGCCGTCGGCGCGGACCACCGGCCGTGGATGGCGGCCGAAGTCGGCGACCTCGGCGTGGAGGTGCTTCGCGCGGTCAAGCAGGTACTCGACCCGACGGGAATCCTCAACCCCGGCAAGCTGATCCCGTGACCGCCACCGGTCGCATCACGATGCTGACCAACCCGGCGTCGGGACACGGCAGCGCACCGCACGCCGCCGAGCGGGCGGTGGCGCAACTCCACAAACGCGGTGTCGACGTCGTGGCGATCGCGGGCACCGACTCCGCACACGCGCGCAGGCTGGTGGACGGCGCGCTCGAACGCGGAATGGACGCCCTCGTCGTGGTCGGTGGTGACGGCATCATCTCGCTCGCGCTCCAGGTGCTCGCCCAGACCGACGTGCCGCTCGCGATCATCCCCGCGGGCACCGGCAACGACCATGCGCGCGAGTTCGGCATCCCGACGAAGGACCCCGAGGCCGCGGCGGACGTCGTGGTCGACGGTCGCGTCGACACCGTCGACCTCGGGCGGATCCGGGGCGCCGACGGGACCGACCGCTGGTTCGGCACCGTGATGGCCGCCGGCTTCGACTCGCTGGTGACCGACCGCACGAACCGGATGCGCTGGCCGCACGGCAGGATGCGGTACAACGTCGCGATGCTGGCCGAACTGTCGAAGCTGCGCCTGCTGCCGTTCCGGCTGACCTTCGACGGCGACGAGGTCGCCACCGACCTGACCCTCGCCGCGTTCGGGAACACGAAGACCTACGGCGGCGGCATGAGGATCTGTCCCGAGGCGGATCCCCGTGACGGCCTCCTCGACGCCACGATGGTGGCGTCGGCGTCGCGCACCAAGCTGATCCGACTGTTCCCCACCGTCTTCAAGGGCACGCACGTCGATCTAGACGAGGTGCAGACGAGGCGTGCCAGGAGCATCACCGTCGACTCGCCCGGCATCAACGCCTACGCGGACGGTGAGTACGTCTGCCCGCTGCCCGTCGAGGTGGCGGCTGTTCCCGGCGCGTTGAACATCCTGCGACCCTAGGGTTTCAGGCATGGTCTGGACGTTCGACGCCGAGGTGTTCCAGTGGCGCGGGCCCGCGCCGTACTTCTTCGTCGAAACACCCGCCGAGGTCGACGCGTTCCTGCACGACCACGCCGCCGAACTGACCTACGGCTGGGGCGTCATCCCGGCGCGGGTGCACATCGGCGACACCGAGGTGACGACCTCGCTCATCCCGCGCGAGGACGTCTACCTGGTCCCGTTGAAGGTGGCGGTGCGTCGACCGGAGGGCATCGACGACGGCGACGTCGTGCGCGTCCGGTTGTCGGTCGGCGGGTAGGGCGGCGAGGAGAGCCTCAGCCCACTCCCCTGTTCAGCCAGGTCACCTCGCCGGCGTCGCCGCCGTCGCGGAGCGGCTCCAGCGACTCGTCCCATGCGGTGCCCAGCACGGTGTCGAGGTCGGCGGCGAGCGCATCGGCACCCTGCGCCATCAGTGCTCGGAGCCGGAGTTCGGAGACCATGACGTCGCCGTTGGCGCTCATCGGGCCGTTCCACAGCCCGAGCTGCGGAGTGTGGCACCAGCGGTGTCCGTCGACCCCCTCGCTCGGGTCCTCGGTGACCTCGAAGCGCAGCACCGACCACGACCGCAGCGCATTCGCCAGCTGGGCGCCGGTACCGACCGGGCCACGCCAGTTGGTGACCGCACGCAGCTGTCCCGGCATGGCGGGTTGCGGGGTCCACTTGAGGTTCGCTCGGGCCGACAGGGTCGACGACAGCGCCCACTCGACATGAGGGCACACCGCCGCGGGTGAGGCATGGACGTACACCACGCCGGTCGCCGCGTCGGCGAACTGGTTCAACGCGCGCATCATCTGCTCCTTCGGCTCCACTGAGGGACGTCTTCCCCAACGACCTGGTGTTACCAAAGAGATGCAGTTAATCGTGCGTGTCCATTGTGCCCTGTGGGGCGCTTGTTGCGCTAGTGTGCTGCGAATTCTCTCAGGACCCCATCAGAGAGCGCCGGCCACAGCTCGCGCGTCCAGTCCCCGAAGTCGCGGTCGGTGAGGACCACGAGGGCCAGGTCAGCGGCCGGATCGACCCACAGGAACGTGCCCGATTGACCGAAGTGGCCGTAGGTCGCGCCGGAGTTCGCCGATCCCGTCCAGTGCGGCGATTTGCCGTCGCGGATCTCGAAGCCCAGTCCCCAGTCGTTCGGCCGCTGCGTGCCGAATCCCGGCAGCACGCCGTCGAGTCCGGGGAACTGCACCGTCGTCGCCTCGGCGGCCATCTCGGCCGACACCAGCCGGGGACGCAGCAGTTCGAGCGCGAAAGCGGACAGGTCGGACACCGACGACTCTCCGCCGTATCCGGCCGCGGCGGCGCCGCCGACGAGCGTCGACGACCCCATCTCGAGCGGCTCGAACACGGCCTCGCGCAGGTACTCGGTGAAGGACTCGCCGAACTCCCGCTCGATGACCTCGGCGAGCACGCGGAAGCCCTCGTTCGAGTAGACCCGCCGCGCTCCCGGCGTCGCGATCAGGTCGTCCGAGCGCATCGCCAACCCCGACGTGTGCGCGAGCAGGTGCCGGACCGTCGAGCCGGGCGGGCCGGCGGGGGTGTCCAGATCGACCATCCCCTCCTCGATGGCGACGTGCGCCGCCCGCGCAACGAGGGGTTTGGTCACCGACGCGAGCGCGAACGGCCGGTCGACGTCACCGTGCCGATCCAGGATCCCGGACGGCCCGACCACCGCGGCGGCGGCGGCGGGGACGGGCCAGTCGGCGAGATCCTCGAGTGCGGTCACGCGTGCAGATGCTACTTGCGGGCGACGTAGTAGAAGTTGAACGGATCGGTCTCGATCTCCCGAACCTCGACCTCGTCGAACCCGGCATCGGCGAGCATCGACGTCGCCAGCTGGCGACCCCACACGGTGCCCAACCCCGATCCGTCGAGCCCGAGCGAGACGCTCATGCAGTGCATCGTCGACACCGTGTACTTGTACGGCGCCATCGGCACACCCACGTTGTCCTCGAGATTGCTGGACCCCTTGATGTCGACCATCAACAGCGTCCCGCCCGGCCGCAGCGCCCGGTGGATGTTCTCCAGCACGCGAGCGGGGTGCGCCTGATCGTGGATCGAGTCGAAGGCCGTGATCAGATCGAAGGCGCCCACCTCCTCCAACCGGGCGACGTCGCGTGCGAGGAACGACGCGTTGGCGGCACCGACCCGGCGCGCCTCCGCGGAGGCCGTCGCGACCCCTTCGTCGGAGAAGTCGAACCCGGTGAACCGGCTGGCGGGGAAGGACGTGGCCATCAGATTGACGGCACGTCCACTGCCGCAACCGATATCGGCGACGTCGATTCCGTCGCGCAGCCGTTCGGGCAGGCCCTCGACGAGCGGGAGCACGACGTCGACGAGCGCTGCGTCGAACACCTCCCCGCTGACCTCGGCCATCAGCCCGTGGAAGCGCGGGTAGTCGGCGTACGACGGTCCGCCGCCCGCGTGAAAGCACCCGATCACCTTCTGCTCGACCTCGGCGAGCAGCGCGATGAACTGCGCTTCGCGAGCCACGTTCTGCGGGCCGGCCGCGCGGGTCAGCACCGCGGCGCGTTCGCGCGGCAGGACGTACGAACCGGTCGCGGGGTCGTAGTCGACGATCTCCGCCGCCGTCAACCCGCCGAGCCATTCACGGACGTAGCGCTCGTTGAGTCCGGCGGCATCCGCGATCTGCGTGCTGGTGGCGGGCGGCAGGACCGCCATCGTGTCGAGCAATCCGGTCTGGTGTCCGATGCTGAGCAGGATCGCGATGCAGGCGGAGTCGATGGTGTCCTGCATCCGTTCGGCGAACCGCGAGGTCGCCTCGAGGCCGATGGCCTCGTCATCGAGTGTCGTCATGATCGGAACGCTAGGCCGACCGGCTCGCGGGCGGTATCGCACGAATCATGTAGACGCCGCCGCCGCTCGTGGTGCGGACGATGTAGTCAGTCCGCCTGCACGATCACGTTGTTCTGGTACGCCCAGTTCACCGCCGCCGTGCGAGAGGAGACGCCGAGTTTGGCGTAGACGTTGGCGAGGTGCCTGCCGACGGTGTTCTCGCTGATGCGGATCTGCTGGGCCACCTGCCGGTTGGTCGCACCGCTCGCGATCGCGCGAAGCACCTCGACTTCGCGCCGCGTCAGGCCGCCCGGCGACTTCCTGGCACACGCACCGCTGGGCTGGACGGCCAGCTGCTCGTAGACGGCCTCGGCGGTGGCCACGTCGGCGGCTGCGGCCGCGTCGTCGCCGAGCCCGCTGTGCGCCAGCGCCATCCACTCGTAGACCTCGGCGGTCTCGTAGCGAGACTGTTGCACGCGGTAGTGCCCGAGCGCGGCGTCGAAGGCGGTGAGAGCGTCGTGGAACGCACCGCGCCGCACCGCGACGGCCCCTCGAGCGTGTGCGGCCCAGCCGCGGAAACCCGGCGTCGAATACACCTCGGCAGCCGCCTCGAGTTCGCGGCAGTGCGCCTCGGCGTCGTCGACGGCGTCGCACGCGAGCGCGATCTCCACGGCGGCGCGCAGCAACCGGACCCGGCCCACCCGATCGCGACCGGCCATCGCGACGCGCAGATCCGTTGCAGCGGAGTGCGGGTCGCCGAGCCGGCACTTGAGCAACGCCTCGCCCGGCTGCGGCTCGACGCCGAGCAGCCGCGCTTTGGCGAATGCCGCGAAGGCGCCGTCGGTGTCGCCGCGCAGGCGTCGCACCTCGCCGAGCTGATAGAAGCCCTCGGCCCCCACCCAGCCGTTCACACCCTCCAGAGCCGCACTCGCGGTGAACAACTCGTTCTCCAGCAGGCGGTAATCGGTGTGGGTCACCGACAGCTGCAGCCGGTGCACGTCGCACACCCGGTAGTAGGTCGCGGGCTTGTTGACGTCACACCAGCGCTCCAGCGCTTCGGTCCACGTTCGCATGCGCGGCAGGTCGCTGAGCCGGTGACACTGATTGAGCACGACGCAGTAGATGTCCCCCGCCCACTCGACCGCGACATCACCGGCGAGCAGCAGGAGCAGTGCCTCGTCGATCAGCGCGCGACCGTCTTCAGCACGGGCGTCGGCGAACGCGACCATGGCCTGCGCGACCGGCACCAGCGCCGTCAGCGACGGGTCATCCGACCGCACACTGATCGCCGCGGCGCGCTCGGCGTGCTCGGCGGCGACCTCGACGTCCTGCGCGACGACCGCGAGCACGGTGTCCAGATAGGCCAGATATCCGTGGATCACGCCGTCGGGCGCGTCGGCGAGCAGGCGGCGGGCGCGGCTCGTCCACCCGGTGGCGATGTTGAGATCCCCGCGCGTCAGCCACTCCAGCCCGATCTCGACCGCCTTCATCGCGGCGGCCGCGGGGTCGGTGCGCAGGTGCAGGTTGTACAGACGTTCGGCGAGCCGCGCCGCTTCGCGACCGTGACCCAGCCGCCACGCCGCGGCCGCGTACGCGTCGAGATCGGCCGGGGACATGGAGCCGATGCCGTCGGCGCGAACGAACGCCGCGTAACTCGCCGCCCAGTCGCCCCGCGCGTGGGCGGCACGCGCCTCGGCGAGCTCGTCACTCAGGCGACGTACCAACAGATCCACGACACCCATCACACCAGTTGACTCGACCTCTTCGCCAGACTCTTCGCCGAAGCCGCCTCATCGAGCGCACCCCGACCCATTAGGTTGGTGGCATGAGTCAGACAGTGCGCGGGGTGATCTCCCGGAGTAGGAAGCAGCCCGTCGAGGTAGTGGACATCGTGATTCCCGATCCCGGTCCGGGCGAGGCCGTGGTGAAGGTGATGGCCTGCGGTGTCTGCCATACCGATCTGACCTACCGCGAGGGCGGCATCAACGACGAGTACCCGTTCCTGCTCGGCCACGAGGCCGCGGGCACCGTCGAATCCGTCGGCGAGGGCGTGACCCACGTCGAGCCGGGCGACTTCGTGGTGCTGAACTGGCGCGCGGTGTGCGGGCAGTGCCGAGCGTGCAAGCGCGGCCGCCCGCACCTGTGCTTCGACACGTTCAACGCCGAGCAGAAGATGACGCTGACCGACGGCACCGAACTGTCCCCGGCACTGGGCATCGGCGCGTTCGCCGAGAAGACCCTGGTGGCCGCGGGTCAGTGCACCAAGGTCGATCCCGAGGCCGACCCCGCGGTCGCGGGCCTGATCGGCTGCGGCGTGATGGCCGGGTTGGGCGCGGCGATCAACACCGGCGCCGTCACGCGTGACGACACCGTCGCGGTGATCGGCTGCGGCGGGGTCGGCGACGCGGCCATCGCGGGCGCGGCGCTGGTCGGGGCGAAGACGATCATCGCCGTCGACATGGACGACAAGAAGCTGAACTGGGCACGCGACTTCGGCGCCACCCACACCGTCAACGCCAAGGAGTTCGACGTCGTCGAGACCATTCAGGATCTGACCGGCGGCAACGGCGCCGACGTGGTCATCGACGCGGTCGGGCGGCCCGAGACCTGGAAGCAGGCGTTCTACGCGCGCGATCTCGCGGGCACCGTCGTGCTGGTGGGCGTGCCCACCCCGGACATGACGCTGGAGATGCCGCTGGTCGACTTCTTCTCCCGCGGCGGGTCGCTGAAGTCGTCGTGGTACGGCGACTGCCTGCCCGAACGCGACTTCCCGACGCTGATCAGCCTGTACCGGCAGGGCCGACTTCCCTTGGAGCGCTTCGTCTCCGAACGCATCGGACTCGACGGCATCGAGGACGCGTTCCACAAGATGCACGCCGGCGAGGTCCTGCGCTCCGTGGTGATCCTGTGAGCGCGAGCGACCACATCACCCGCGTGGTCACCAGCGGGGTGTTCGAACTCGACGGCGGCAGCTGGGACGTCGACAACAACGTCTGGGTCGTCGGAGACGAGAACGACGTCGTGGTGTTCGACGCCGCACACACCGCGGCACCGATCATCGACGCCGTCGCGGGCCGCAACGTCGTGGCCGTCGTCTGCACGCACGGTCACAACGACCACATCACCGTCGCACCCGAGCTCGGCGAGGCCCTCGACGCGCCGGTGTTCCTCCATGCGGGAGACGACATGCTGTGGCGGATGACCCACCCGGACAAGGAGTTCCGCGGCTTCGAGGACGGGCTGTCGCTGCAGGCCGGCTCGGTGGAACTGCGCGCCCTGCACACCCCCGGCCACTCCCCGGGCTCGGTGTGCTGGTACGCCCCCGACCTCGGCGCGGTGTTCTCCGGTGACACCCTGTTCCAGGGCGGCCCCGGCGCCACCGGTCGCTCGTTCTCGGACTTCCCGACCATCCTGGACTCCATCTCCGGACGCCTCGGCATGCTGCCCGGTGAGACGGTCGTCTACACCGGTCACGGCGACACCACCACCGTGGGCGACGAACTCGTGCACTACGACGAATGGGTCGCCCGCGGCAGCTGAGCGCTAGCCGCCGTCGAGGATGCGCTTCTTCTCCGCCTCGAACTCGTCCTGCGTCAGCGCGCCCGAATCACGCAGCCGGACAAGGTTGTTGAGCTGTTCGAGCCGGATGCCCTGCTCGCTGGGCGAGTACGAGCCGTAGGTCTGCTGCGGCGGTTGATACGGCGCGCCGTAGGCCGGTGAGCCGAACGGCTGCGCTGCGCCGCGCCGCGCCCGCGCCGCCCACACCCCGGCGATGACGAGGGCGACGAGCCCGAGCCCGAAGACCGCCGCGAACACCCAGGGCAGGAAGCCGTACCGACTGCCGTGACCGAACGCCAGGCTCGGATCGAGGAACGCCCCGACGTTGCCGTCGGTGGTGATCTCGTAGGTACCCTCGGCGGACACCTGTGCGATCCACACGCGCACGTGGGCGTCGTTGTTGACGAACGTGGACGCTCCGATGTCCTCGGTGAGCACCGGAGCGGCGACGCCCTCCGGCGGCACGATGTCGATCGACAGTCGCGGCACCGGTAAACCGCTGCCGGAACCGCCGATGACGATGGTGTGGAAGCTGATGAGCACCTCGCCGGCGGGCAGCGCAACGCTGCCGGAGCCGGGGATCGACACCTCGCCGTACGCGTCGAACTCGTCGAAGACGAACGCGTTGAGAATGAGCGACACCACGAATCCGACCGCCGCCACGACCGCCGTCAGCGCACCGACCAGCGTCAGCGCGCGGGGCGCGGAACGACTCATGATCGGAAGTGTGTCACGTCGGGCATCGCGCTCTTCGCGCACGCGCTCATCGGGCGCAGTACCGTTCATTCATGCGCGAATCGAGCGTGGTGGTGCGGCCCGAGGCCAAGGACAGCGGCTGGTACAGCGCCGCGTCCCGGCTGCAGGCCGCCGGACTGCACGAGGCGATCACGCTCTTCGAGCAGGCCGCAGAGGTGGTGCCCATCCCCCGTTCGCCGCGCCCGATCGTCATCGTCGATTACGGCGCGGGCACCGGCCACAACTCGGTGCTGCCGATCTGTGCGGCGATCTCCGTGCTGCGCAAGCGCACCCGGCCCGAGCACTCGGTGCTGGTGACGCACACCGACGTGCCGGAGAACGACTTCACCGCGCTGTTCCGCACGCTGTCCGAGGACCCCGACAGCTACCTCAAACGCGATCCCGCCTCGTTCGGTTCCGCCGTGGGCAGGTCGTACTACTCGCAGATTCTGCCGTCGAACAGCGTCAACCTGGCGTGGTCGTCGTGGGCGCTGCACTGGTTGAGCCGGGTCCCGATGCCCGTGGGCGACCACCTCCTCGCGGCCTACAGCGGCGACGCCGCCGTCCGCACGGCCTACGCGAAGCAGGCCGCTCACGACTGGCACGAGTTCGTCGCGTTCCGCGGCCGCGAACTGAGCCCCGGTGGTCGGCTCGTCGTCATGGCCATGGGCGTCGACGGCGACGGCGAGCTCGGCTTCCAGCCGTTGGTCACCGCACTCGTCGACACGCTGGCCGATCTCGTCGCCGCCGGTGTTTTGACCGACGAAGAGCGACAGGCGATGTCGATTCCGATCGTCGGTCGCAGCGCAAAGGACTTCGAGTCGCCGTTCGCCCCGTCCGGCACGTTCGAGAAGCTGTCGATCGCCCGGATGGAGCTCTTCGAGGCCGAGGACCGGTTCTGGAAGCAGTACCGCAGCGACGGCAAGGCGCGCGTGCTCGGCGCGCAGTGGGCGGCGTTCACCCGCTCGGCCCTGTTCCCGACGTTGTCGTGGGCCCTCGATCCGAACCGCGAACAGCCGGTGTCGGTGTTCTTCGACGAACTGCAGAAGGGCATCGCCGCGCGTATCGAAGCGGACCCGGTGCAGATCCGGATCCCGTTGGCGCAATTGGTGATCGAAAAGCGCGCCGACTGACCTCAGCCGGCCAGGTGTCAGGGCGCCATCTCGTAGGCGCCGTCGTGGGCGCGCACCCGCTCCCACACCCGCAAGAAGCGCTCGGCGTCCGGAACCGGCTTGCGGATCGCCGCCAGCGCCCAGTCCTGCTGGGCGGTCGTCGCGGTCGGCTTGCCATGCAGCGCAACGGCATAGGTGTTGAAGTCGCGGACCTGGAAGTCGAAGATCTGGTCGACGATGTCGGCGTCGAGTCCGGTCAGGCCGGCTTGCTCCAGGATCAGCTGGCCGTACACGATCAGCGTGAACAGGTGGCCGACGTTGAGCAGGAAGTCGAGGTCCTTCTGCTGCTCGGCATCCGGTGCGGCGGTGAGCAACAGGTCGCGGAACGCCTTGGCCTGCTCGTAGAACACCGCCACGTTCGGGATGTCGACGGCCGCCTCGTACGCCGGCGCCCAGTCCGCGAACTGCACCTTGGCCGCACCGCGGGTCGGCCCCTGATTCCAGAAGAACACGTCGTCGGCTGCGTCGGTACTCGTCGGAATCGCTTCGTAGGCGCGCGGATTCAGCATGTACTGCGGCATGAACTTGAGCACCAGGCCGACGTTGACGTGCACCGTGCCCTCGAGCCGGGGCAGCGCGCCGATGAGTTGAGCCACTTCGCGGAACATGGTGTTCTTCTCGTAGCCCTTCGCCGCGACGACGTCGTGCAGAGTGCGCACGATGTTCTCGCCCTCCATCGTGACCTTGGCCTTGGTCACCGGGTTGAACAGCAGGTAGCGCCGGTCCTCGAGGCTGGCGTTGCGCAGGTAGTCCACCGAGCGCTGGCTGAACAGCTTCATCGCGACCAACCGCGAGTAGGAGTCGACGAAACTCGTCCGCACGTGCGCGAAGTCGGTGACGGGATTGCCGTAGAGGATCCGGTTCTGCGCGTGCGTGATGGCCTCGTAGAAGGCGTGCTCGACCATCCCGATCGAACAGGTGCACAGGTTGAACTTCCCGATGTTGACCGTGTTCAGCGCGGCGGCGAAGGCTTCCACACCCTCGTGCAGGATGTCCTCGGCGCGGACCGGGTAGTTCTCCAGCCGGAAGGTGCTCACATAGATCTGCATGTGCACGACGTTGTCGATCAGGTGGTAGTTCTCGTGTCGGCTGTCGGCGGCGAAGAACACGTACGCATCCGACCCCTCGACGTCACCGCGCCTGCCGAACACCGACACCATGCTGGCGACGTTGCCGTTGCCGATGTAGTACTTCTCCCCCGTGGCCCGATAGAGGATGCCGTTCTCGCGGTCCTCCTCGCTCGCGGGTTCGAGCACCATGTCGGTGTTGTAGACGTCGGCGCCGTGGTCGCGTTCGGACAGCCCGAAGGCCATCACCTCGCCCGCCTCCAGATCATCGGCCGCCTTCAGCTTCGCGTCCTTGTTCTCGCTCTGCCAGACCGGCCCGAGACCCAGGATGGTGACCTGCTCGGTGTACCAGTAGGTGAGCCCGTAGAAGCCGAGGATCTCCGAGAGCGCCGCGTTGCGGGCCGCGTCCCAGCGTTTGTCGGAGTTGCCGTCGGCGAACTCCGACGGCGTCAGGAACGTCGCGAACAGCTTCTCCCGCTTGACGAACTCGACGAAGTCCGCGGGCCACGCGGCGGCGAGGTCCGCGTCGAGGATGCGCTTCTTGCCCTGCCCCTCGAACCAGTCGATGGTCGCCCGTAGCAACCTGCGGGTTTCGGAATCGAACTCCTGCGGGTCGTACGTGTTGGGGTTGAACAGCAGGCCGTCAGTCGTCGTCATGGCTGAAGACCCTAAGGGGTGGCGGGTTGCAGCAGGCCGGGAATGGCCGGTGGTGCGGGGACGAACGGCAGGCCGGGCACCGTCGTGTACGGCGGCGTGATGACCGGTGGCGGCGGGTTCGGTGACTGGGACGCGGGGGGCGGCGCCTCGGTGCTCGGCGGCGGGGCCTCCGGCGACGGGGCCGGCTCCGCGGGCGGCGGTTCGGTGGCGGGCGGCGGCGCGGATTCCGGCGGCGGGGGCGGCGGCGCCTGTTCGGTGACCGTCTGCGTCTCGGGCACCGGGGCCTGCTCGGGCGCCGGGGCCTGATCCACCGGTGGCGCGTCTTCCACCGGCGGTGCCGTGGTCTCGCCGGGGGGCGGCGGGACCGACGCCGTCGTGGTCGGGACGGGCTCCGTGCTCTCCTCGTCACCGGTCAGGACGAAGGCGGCGGCGGCGCCGAGGATCGCCAGCACCAGGACGACGGCGCCGACGACGATCGCCACCGGGCGGCGGTACCAGGGCACGACGGCGACTCGCTCGGGCTCGTCGGGTTCCGGGTCGTCGAACGCGATGCTGGGCCGGGCCGCCTCAACGGGGCTCCGGACGTCGTCGTACGCGGCGGCGTGGTCCTCGGACGGTGGCGCCACGTCCGGCACGTTCTCGGCGTCGGACCATGCGAGCGCCTGCACCGTGCTCGACAGCGGCGCTGCGGCGGCGACGGGCACGTCCGCGGCGACGGGTGGCACGGGCACCACCGGGGCCATCGACGTCGCGCTCTCCTGCACCGTGCTGCGGACGGCCCGCAGCCCACTGCCGATGGCGGGCGCGAGTTCGGGCGCCGGAGCGCTGATCACGGGCACCCGGAGATGTTCGGAGAGCGTCGTCGTGACGATCGGGATGCGCGCACCACCGCCGACCGAGGCGACAGCCACCAGATCGCCGGCGCGAATACCGCTGCGCTGCAGGGCTTCCTGAAGTTCGGCAACGAAGTCGTCGAGCGGGGCGCGAATCGCGTCGTCCAGCTCGTTGCGAGTCAGCCGGACCTCGCCCCCGGCTCCGGGAACGTCGACGGGCAACGACGTCACGGTCGTCGTCGACAGCCGCTCCTTGGCCGCGCGGCACTCGGCGCGCAACCGGCCCAGCGACCCGATCGCCGACGTGCCGCTCACATCCACCGAGCCGCCGGCCGCCAGCCCGCTGACGACCCCGGTCAGCAGCGCCTGATCGATCAGCTCACCCGAGAGGTCGTCGTTCCGCACCGTCGGCCCGATCGGCTGGAACCCGTTGGCGGCGTCGGTGAGTGTGACGCTGGTTCCACTGGCCCCGAAATCGCACAGGGCGACGACGCCGCGCGCGGGGACGCCGGGATCCTGTTGCAGGGCCGTCAGCGCCGCGGTGGCATCGGACACCAGAAGCGCGGGCAGCGGAGTGCGGAACTCCGGCACCGCCGCCAGCGCACCCCGCAGGGCGTCGACGGCCGCGGGTCGCCAGTGGGCCGGGTACGCGACGCCGACAGGTCCCGTCACCGGCCTGCCACCGAACAGTGTCAGCAACACCGCCCGCAGCGCATCCACCAGCACGACCTCGGCGCGGTGCGACGACCCGTCCGGGGCGATCATCGGCACGGGGTCGCCGACGCGATCGACGAAGTCGGTGAGAATGAGCCCGCGCTCGGCGAGATTCGGGTTCTCGCTGGGCACGCCCACCTCGGGTGGGCGGTGCGGGTAGCGCGTCAGCACGGCTGAGCGCCTCACGGCGGCACGTCCGACGTGCACCGCCGTCAGGTGCGCGCTCCCGATCGAGAGCCCTATACCGTCGGCCACGTCACCGGATCGTTCCCGCTCCCGCGATCAGGGGCAAATCGAGTGCCGTGACCCAGCCGGGCGGCAGGTCGTTCACAGCGGGCACGGCGTTGAGTGCGCGCAGACCGGTGGCCAGGCAACCCGCGGCGGCGGCGTCGCGTCCGGAGCCGTCGGTGAACCGGAACGCGGTCTCCTGGGAGATGCTCGGGCTACCGTCGATGTCGACGCGGTAGACGTCGTTCGAGTTGCCGGTCGGCCAGTCCGGGGCCGAGCCCTCACCGACGCGGTTCACATGCTCGAGTTGGATGCGGGTCTCGCCGTTGTACACGCCGTTGATGGTGAACCGCACCGCTGCGACGTTGCCGGGTGCGATGACGCCCTTGGCCGTCGTGATCTCGTGGTCGGTGACCCACTTCTCCCAGGTGGTGGTGATCTCGTCGAGCTCGATGCCCGCGGCGTGGGCGATCATCGGAACCGTTGCACCCCAGGCGAAGACGAGGATGTCGGGATTCTCCAGCAGCGGTCGGTGCTCGGGCGGCTTGCCGATGCCCATCTCGTACTCGTAGTCGCCCTCGTAGTTGGTGTAGTCGAGCAACTCCGAGGCGCGCACCGTGCGGACCTCGCCGCACAAGCCCATCAGCGTCATGGGGAATAGATCGTTCGCGAAGCCCGGATCGATACCGGTGGTGAAACACGACGACTGACCGGCCTCGCACGCCTCGCTGATCGGCTCGATCCAGTTCGGCGGGTTGAGCTTCATCGCAGGCCACACCCACGGCGTCATCGCCGTCGACACCACGTCGATGCCCGCACGCAGGAAACGGCTGATGAGCCTGATGTTGTCGTCGGCGTGCGCCGCTGTCGGCCCGTAGTGGACGAGCGCGTCGGGCGTGGTCGCGATGAGCGCGTCGACGTCGTCGGTGGCGATGACGCCCAGCGGATCGAGCCCGCACAGCTCCCCGGCGTCGCGGCCGACCTTGTCGGGATTGCTCACGCCGACGCCGACCAGCTCGAACACCGGGTGCCTGGCGATCTCGGCGATCACCATGCGCCCGACGAAACCCGTTCCCCAGACCACTACACGCTTGGTCATGTCACCTCTTTCGCGTCAACGCCACGGCCAGTCGGTTCACCATAGGCGGGCGCGTTCAGCGTCTCCCCGAGTTTGCGCACCTCGGCGCGCAGTTCCTCGATCTGCGCGGCGGTGGCGACTTGGCTCGCGGTGTCCTCAGCGGCCACCCGCTCGACGATCCAGGACGCCAGGGTCGCGGTGACGACCGCCAGCAGGCTCACGCCCGCCACCATGAGCGCCACCGCGATCAGCCGGCCCACCACCGTGACCGGCACGGTGTCGCCGTAGCCGACGGTCGTCACGGTCGTGAACGACCACCACAGGGCGTCGCCGAAGTTGTTGATGTTCTCGTTGTGGTCTCGCTCGGCATCGAGCATTACCAGCGCCGCCGAGTACACGAGAAGCACTGTGCCGCAGGCGGTGAACACGATGACGCGACCGCGGATGGTGTGTCCGATGGCGCGCTGCAGGACGCCGATCACGACGGCCAGACTCAGCAGGCGCAACGGCCTCAGCACGGGGAGCATCAGGATGACGGCTTCGGGCAGGTGCCAGAGCAGCCACCTGAGCCGGGGCGACGCGAGCGACAGCCGGATGAGGAAGTCCACGCCGAAGCACACCCAGATGACGACCATCGCCGAGTCGAGCCACGTGTCGAGCGCGGGGCTCGGGCGGGCGAGGACGTCGACCGAGTACAGCGCGAGGAACGCGAGTGCGATCAACGCGAGCCACCACTCGGTCCTCTGCTGGTAGCGCGCGAGCCTGGTGGGTTCGGCGACTGCGGACGTCACGGCGCCGACGATAGTGCGCGAGCCCCGGTCAGTACCTCGACTCCCACGCCGAATGCTCACCCTCGGGACCGACCACGGCCTCGGCGGTCTCCTGGAAGCGGGGGCAGTGCCCCACGCAGACGGCACGGTACGTCACCAGAATGTCGTCATCCGAGTAGGCGACGACGTCACCCCAGCGGCGGAACGCGGTGGGCCCGCCGCAGTGCTGACATGCCGGACGTTCGGGGCTCATCCGAGACTCAGAAGCACCTCTTCAGGCCGCCGGGCTCGCAGTACAGCGGGTACTCCTGGACCGGTATCGGCAACGGCCGGTTGAACGCCAGCGTGAACGGGAAGGTGGCGATGTTGGCCGGAAGTTGGTTGTTGCACACGTCGTTGTTGGCGACCTGACGAGTGCCGGTCAGTGTGACCGGGTCGAACGAGTAGTTCTCCATGATCGGCGCCGTGCCGCCGTCGGAGCACTCGATGGCGTCCGCCCGCACGGTGGAGAACGCCCACCGGCCCCCGGTCAGGCGCGCATCTCCGCCGTTGACCAGGTTGATGGAGCTCGGCGCGATGTGCAGGCGGCATGCCACGGGCAGTTCCAGGTTGTCGCGCAGGTCGCCGACGGTCGGCACGCAGCTCGGGTAGATCGTCCACTCGGCGACGACGTCGCCCTGCGTGTAGGTGTAGATCCCCTGGGGCACGTGGTCGGCCTGCGCCTGCCCGGCGAACGCCACGCCGGCCGCGGCCATGACGACGGCGGCGGTTGCGGCCAGCACACACGTGATCCTCATGCCTCGCAGTATCGCAGCGATGCCCCGGAACGTCTGCGATTTGCCCGTCCCGAGAGGTGTCGTGAGAAGGTGCAGACCATGACAACCCTCGACGGCAAGGTCACCCTCGTCACCGGAGCGTCGGCGGGTCTCGGTGCCGCCACCGCGCGGCTGTTCGCGCAGCGGGGGGCGTCGGTGTTCGGCGTCGCTCGGGACGCCGAGCGGATGGCGGAGGTGTTCGCCGACGTGCCGGGCGGGCGGTTCTCGTCGGTGGACGTCACGTCCCCGCAGGCCTGCAACCAGGCGGTGGCCGACTGCGTCGCGGCTTTCGGCCGGCTCGACGTCCTGGTGAACGTCGCAGGCTTCCACCAGATGCGCCACACGGCGACCGTCACCGATGCCGAGTGGGAACGCGACCTGGCCGTCAACCTCAACGGCCCCTTCTTCCTGTGCCGCGCCGCGCTGCCGCACCTGCTCGAGGTCGGCGGCAACATCGTCAACGTGTCGTCGATCGCCGGCGTCGAGGGCGAGGTCTACTCCGCGGGCTACTGCGCGGCCAAGCACGGGATCGTCGGCCTGACCAAGGCCCTCGCCGTCGAGTTCACGAAGGAGCGACTGCGGGTCAACGCGGTGTGCCCCGGCGGCATGCCCACCGCGCAGACGACCGAGTTCAGCGCGCCCGACGGCGCCGACTGGGACCTCATCATGCGCATCGCGTCGCCGCGCGGGTTCATGGCTACCGAGGACGTGGCGAAGGCCATCGCGTTCCTGGCGAGCGACGACGCGGCCGCGATCCACGGCGCCGTGTACCGCGTCGACAACGGCAAGGGCGCGGGCTGATCGCCACCCGGCCGCCGCAGAGTTCACCTGATCGTCGCCGGTAGCGGGTGCGCTCTGCACTCAGCGCTGCGAGAATCGCGCGGTGACCGACGTCATCCCGAACTCCAGCACCACCGAGGCCCTGCACGACCACGTCCGCACCGGACTGGACGCGGCCGATCTGCAGGAGGCGATCACCGACCATCTGCGGTACTCGATCGGACGGCCCGCCGCCGCACTCAAGCCCGAGCACTACTACCGGGCACTGGCCCTCGCCGTCCGCGATCGGATGCAGGACAACCGCGTCGCGTCGACGCAGACGTCGCTGGACCTCGGTCGCAAGGTCACCTGCTACCTGTCGGCCGAGTTCCTGATGGGCCCGCAGCTCGGCAACAACCTGTTGAACCTGCAGATCGAGGCGGCCGCACGCACGGCGCTCGACAACCTGGGCCAGGACCTCGACGAGGTGCTGGCCTGCGAACCCGAGCCGGGTCTGGGCAACGGCGGCCTCGGCAGGCTGGCCGCGTGCTACCTCGACTCGCTGGCCACCCTGGAGCGGCCGGCGATCGGCTACGGCATCCGCTACGAGTTCGGCATCTTCAAGCAGGAGTTCTCCGACGGGTGGCAGATCGAGCTGACCGACAACTGGCTCGCCAACGGAAACCCCTGGGAGATCGCCAAACCCGATGTGAACTACCTCGTCAACTGGGGCGGTCACACCGAGCAGTACCTCGACGATCACGGCGCCACCAGGGTGCGCTGGCACCCGAAGCAGGTCATCAAGGGCGTCGCCTACGACACCCCGATCCAGGGGTACGGCGTGCACACCTGCAACGTGCTCACGCTGTGGAGCGCGCGGGCCGTCGAGTCGTTCGCGCTGGACGCCTTCAACACCGGTGACTACTACAAGGCCGTGGAGGAGGAGGTGACCTCCGAGACCGTCACCAAGGTGCTCTATCCGAACGACGAACCCGAAGCGGGCAAGCGGCTGCGCCTGCTGCAGCAGTACTTCTTCGTGTCCTGCTCGCTGCAGCACGTCGTTCACATCATGGATGATCTCGCCGACGCCTCGCTGCACGACCTGCCCGAGCGATTCGCGTTGCAGCTCAACGACACCCACCCGTCGATCGGTGTCGCCGAACTGATGCGCATCCTGGTCGACGAGCGGCGCATGGACTGGGACGACGCCTGGCGGATCACCGTGGCGACGTTCGGCTACACCAACCACACCCTGCTCCCCGAGGCCCTGGAGAAGTGGTCACTGGGCCTGTTCCGGGAGTCGCTACCACGGCACCTCGAGATCATCTACGAGATCAACAGCCGCTTCCTCGACGAGGTTCGGGCGGCCTTTCCCGGTGACGTCGACCGGGTGCGGCGCATGTCGCTCATCGGCGAGGAGGGCGGTCAGACCGTCCGGATGGCCCACCTCGCCACGGTCGGCAGCCACGCGATCAACGGCGTCGCGGCCCTGCACTCGGATCTGCTGAAGGCCAGCGTGCTCAAGGACTTCTACGAACTGTGGCCGGAGCGCTTCTCGAACAAGACCAACGGCGTCACCCCGCGGCGTTTCCTGGCGCTGTCGAATCCGGGGCTGCGCGGCCTGCTCGACCGCACGATCGGTGACGGCTGGCTGACCCACCTCGACCGGTTGCGCGGGCTCGAGGCCTACGTCGACGACCCCGAGTTCCGGGCCCAGTGGCGAGACGTCAAGCGCGCCAACAAGGCTCGGTTGGCCGCCTATCTCAATCCGCTGATGGGGGTGGAACTCGATCCGACCTGGATGTTCGACATCCAGGTCAAGCGCATCCACGAGTACAAGCGCCAGCATCTCTCGGTTCTGCACATCATCCGGCAGTACCTCCGGTTGAAGAAGGATCCGAACCTCAAGGTGGCGCCGAGGGTCTACGTCTTCGGCGGCAAGGCCGCGCCCGGATACTTCATGGCGAAGCGGATCATCAAGCTGATCAACGCCGTTGGCGAGACGGTCAACAACGATCCGCACGTCAGCCAGTTCATGAAGATCGTGTTCGTGCCGAACTTCAACGTGCAGAGCGCGCACCTCATCTACCCGGCGGCGAACCTGTCCGAGCAGATCTCCACCGCGGGCAAGGAGGCGTCGGGCACCGGCAACATGAAGTTCATGATGAACGGCGCGTTGACCATCGGCACCCTCGACGGCGCCAACGTGGAGATCCGCGAGGAGGCCGGTGCGGAGAACTTCTTCCTCTTCGGGCTGACCGAATCCGAGGTCGAGCAGGTCAAGCGCGACGGGTACCGCCCCGGTGACTACATCGACGGCAACGCCGAGCTGGCGGCCGTGTTGGACCTCATCGCGAACGGCCAGTTCTCCCACGGCGATACCGAGGTGTTCCGGCCACTGGTCGACAACCTGCGGTACGACGACCCGTTCCTGGTGGTCGCAGACTACGCGTCGTACGTGGCGTGCCAGGACACAGTGGCTGCGGCGTGGGAGGACCGGGACGCGTGGTCGCGGATGTCGATCCTGAACACCGCACGCAGCGGCAAGTTCTCGTCGGACCGGTCGATCGCGGAGTACTGCGACGACATCTGGAACGTCGGGCCCGTCACGGTCAAGGTCCAGCACTAGAGCGTCCCCGACCCCTCCCGCGAGCGTGCGTGTCTGTACGCCGACACGCCGAATTCAACGGACCTTGACGCACTTTCGCGGTGAACCGTTCCACGACGAGCGTGCGCCGACTGCCATGAGAGCCCGGCGTGTCGCGCGCAGACACGCACGCTCGCGGAAGGGGGCAACCCTCCCTACAAAGCCGGGAGGACCTCCGCGGCGAGCAGGTCGAGCGTCGCATCGGACGCCCGGTCGTGGGTGAACAGCACGATCTGCCGGAAGCCGAGGGCCTCGTACCGGCGGATGCGCTCGACGATCGCACCGGGGGTGCCGACCAGGCCACCTTCGCGCAGCCCGAATCCCGTTCCGCCGAACCGCTTCTCGGCGAGCGCGGTCACGGCGGGCAGCGCCGCGTCGTCGGGGGCCAGCGCCATCACCGCCTCCACCGACAGCGTGATGCTGTCGGGGTCGCGGCCGATCTCGGCGCAGCACGCCCGCAGCACGTCGAGTTTGCGCTCGAGGTCACCGAGCGCGTAGGTCGGCACGTTCCAGACGTCGGCGTAGCGCGCCACCAGGGGCAGCGTGTACTTCTCCCCCACGCCGCCGACGATGATCGGCGGCCGCGGGCGCTGCACGGTGCCGGGCACGATCGGCATGTCCCGCACGGTGTAATGCGCACCGGCGTAGTCGATCCTCTCCTCGGCGAAGGCCATCGTCAGGATCTCCAGCGTCTCGCCCAGCCGTTCCGACCGCTCCCGGAACGTGCCCCACGGCAGACCCAGCCGCGCGTGCTCGTCCTCGATCGACCCGCTGCCGATACCGAGTTCCAGCCTGCCGTTGGAGATCTGGTCGAGCGTGGTGGCCATCTTCGCGAGTACGGCGGGATGACGGAACTGGTTGCACAGCACCATGTGTCCGACACGCAGCCGTTCGGTGCGGCTCAGCAGCGCCGTCGCCAGCGTCCACGCCTCCAGCGACGGGATGGTCGGCATGCCCGGCCCGTACAGGTGGTCGTAGAGCCAGAGCGACCGGATGCCCAGCTCCTCGCAGCGCAGCGCGCGGTGCAGCACGTCGGCGTATCCGAAGCCCATCTGCGGCACGTAGACCCCGATGTCGAGTTCGGTCATGGCCGTAGCTCCAATCTCCCGTTGGTGACGACGGTCTGGTCGCCGCATGACGCCTCGAACACGAGCACGTCGGGGTCCGCTCGATACGCCCGCACCTCGACGTCGCCGCCGAGCGGGGTCGGCGACGCGAAGCGAACGGCGACGCGACGCACCCGCGCGGGATCGTCGATTCCGGCGATGCGCAGCAGTCGGTGCACGCACATCGCCATGGTGCACAGCCCGTGGTTGAACAGGACGTCGAAGCCCTCGGCGCGCGCGACGGCGATGTCGAAGTGGTGTGCAGACCAGTCGCCGGACACCGCGGCATAGCGGCGGGCGGTATCCGAGGGGACCTGCTGGACGGCGGTACCGAGCGGGTGCGCGAGCGCAGCCGGTGGGAACGGGTGTGCGGCGGGCAACTCCCCCAGGTCGGCCATTCCGTCGAGGCCGAGCAGGATCATCGTCCACCACTGTTCGACCGCCACCACGCCGTCCGGCGCGATGTGCTCGAAGTGCACGACCACCTGTGTGCCCGGCCGGACGGTGCGGACCGCGGAGATCGACGTCCAGGTGTCGATCCGGTCGCCGGGCCGAAGCGGCGGGTGCACCACGACGTCGTGTTCGCCGTGGACGCCGCCGCGTACCCGCTCCCAGATCCGAGCGGGCAGATCGGCGCGGGCGTCGTCGCCCGCGTGGAACGCGAGCACGATCGGGAACACGACGGGCACGGCGGCGCCGGAGCGGACGGCGTGGGTGTCGTCAGCGGTCGCGTCGGCGTACGCGGCGATGAGGTCGGGGCTGACCACGCCGGCGTAGGGACCGTGCCGCCGCGGCTGAAAGCGCACCGTCATCTCAGCGTTCTCTCAGCGACCGAGCTACCCGCCGAGACGTGACGCAACCCACCAGCGCACGGGGTTCGTGACGTTGCGCACTATCGAACGAGCGCGTCGAGAACCGGTTGCTGGTCGGGGCAGTAGAACCGGATGGCACCGCCGAGGAACTGGTAAACCTGCTGCTCGTCGCTGTCCTTGTCCAGATTCAGCTTGAGGAACGTCGCAGCCTCTCCGGCGTTGGCGTCCAGGCCGGTACGCATGCGTTTGCAGACGATTTTGCCGATCCAGGCGTTGTAGTCCTTCTGCCCGTAGATGCCGTAAGTGTGCAGCTCATTGGTGAAATCGGTGTCGGTATCGGCGTGCGCCGGTGCCGCCAGGAGCAGTGCGAGCGCGCTGAACGTCGCCAGGATCACGGTCTTCACCCAGCGGATTCTATGCCTGCCCATAAGTTCACTCACCCTCGTCGCGTGTTCCCTGTGATTGACTTGTGCGGCAACCCGTTTGGCAAGCCCGCGGGAGCGATCCGGCGTGGACTCGTCGAGTTCCGCTCCGCGGCGCCGTCACGGTAGGGTCACCGTTACAAACTTAACCCAGCTAATCTATCAGTTATATTGACTAAGCTGTCCCCGGCCGTCGGTGGACCGAGCAACGAGGAGACCAAGGTGACCGGCCTGCTTAAGCGAGTGTGGATTCCGATCCTCATCGTGGCGGTCGTCGCCGTTGCCGGGTTCACCGTCCACCGCATTCGCGGGTTCTTCGCCTCCGAGGGCGTCCTCGTCACCCCGAAGAACTTCGCCGACGATCCCGAGCCGTTCAACCCGAAGGTCGTCAAGTACGAGATCTTCGGCGACCCCGGTGCCTACGCCGACATCAACTACCTGGATCTCGACGCGAAGCCCCAACGGATCGACGGCGCCATGCTGCCGTGGTCGCTGGTACTGGAGACCACCAATCCCGCCGCGTCGCCGAACATCGTCGCGCAGGGCGACGGCAGCTCCATCACGTGCCGCGTCACGGTCGATGACGAGGTCAAGGACGAGCGCACGTCGAACGGCGTCAACGCTCAAACCTTCTGCCTGGTCAAATCCGCATGAGTGCCCCCACCAACGACGCACCCACCGATGCCCTCTCTCACGTAAAGCCCGTCCACAAGCCCTTCATTCCGCGGATGATCCGCACGTTCGCGCTGCCGGTCATCATCGGCTGGGTCGTGATCATCGCCTTCCTCAACGTGTCGGTTCCGCAGCTCGAGGAAGTCGGCAAGGCGAACGCCGTCTCGATGAGCCCCGCCGAGGCGCCGTCGATGATCGCGATGAAGCAGGTCGGCAAGAACTTCAACGAGGGCGACTCGGACAGTTCGGTGATGATCGTCCTCGAGGGCGACAAGCCGCTCGGCGACGAGGCACACGAGTACTACGACAAGATCGTCGCCAAGCTCCTCGAGGACAAGAAGCACGTCCAGTCGCTGCAGGACTTCTGGAGCGACCCGCTGACCGCCGCCGGCTCGCAGAGCAACGACGGCTTGGCCGCCTACGTTCAGGTCAAGTTGGCGGGCAACCAGGGTGAGACGCTCGCCAACGAGTCGGTCGAAGCGGTCCAGGCGATCGTCGAGAGCGTGCAGGCGCCGCAAGGCGTGAAGGCCTTCGTCACCGGTCCCGCGGCACTGGCCGCCGACCAGCACATCGCCAGCGACCGCAGCGTGCAGCTGATCGAGATCGTCACGTTCATCGTCATCATCACGATGCTGCTGCTGGTGTACCGCTCGATCGTGACGGTGGGCCTGACGCTCCTGATGGTGGTGCTGTCGTTGGCCGCGACCCGCGGGGTCGTGGCCTTCCTCGGCTTCCACCAGATCATCGGGCTCTCGGTGTTCGCCACCAACCTGCTCGTCACGCTCGCGATCGCCGCGTCCACCGACTACGCCATCTTCCTGATCGGCCGCTATCAGGAGGCCCGCGGCGCGGGCGAGGACAAGGAGACGGCGTACTACACGATGTACCACGGGACGGCGCACGTGGTGCTCGGCTCGGGGTTGACCATCGCGGGCGCGACGTACTGCCTGTCCTTCACCCGGCTGCCGTACTTCCAGACCCTCGGTGTTCCGCTGGCGATCGGCATGGCGGCAGGCGTCGTGTCGGCGCTCACGCTGGGCGCGGCGATCATCTCCTTCGCCTCCCGCTTCGGCAAGATCCTGGAACCCAAGCGCGCCATGCGAGTTCGCGGCTGGCGTAAGGTCGGCGCCGCCGTGGTGCGCTGGCCCGGCCCGATTCTCGTCGGCGCCATCGCGCTGGCACTAGTCGGCCTGCTGGCCCTGCCGGGTTACCGGACGAACTACAACGACCGCAACTACCTGCCCGCGGATCTGCCCGCCAACGAGGGGTACGCCGCGGCCGACCGGCACTTCTCGCAGGCCCGGATGAACCCCGAGTTGCTGATGATCGAGAGCGATCACGACCTGCGCAACTCCGCCGACTTCCTGGTGATCGACAAGATCTCCAAGGCGGTCTTCCGCGTGCCGGGAATCGCACGCGTGCAGACGATTACGCGTCCGGAGGGCAAGCCGATCGAGCACACCTCGATCCCCTTCCAGATCAGCATGCAGGGCACGAACCAGAAGATGAACCAGAAGTACATGCAGGATCGCATGGCGGACATGCTGGTTCAGGCCGACGAGCTGCAGAACACCATCGGCACCATGCAGAAGATGGCCAGCCTGACCGAGGAGATGGCGGCGGTCACCCACAACATGGTGGCCAAGTTCGAGGACACCGCGGTCCACACCGCCGAACTGCGGGACTCCATCGCGAACTTCGACGACTTCTTCCGGCCGATCCGGAACTACTTCTACTGGGAACCGCACTGCTACGACATCCCGGTGTGCTGGGCGCTGCGCTCCGTCTTCGACACGCTCGACGGGGTCAACATCCTCACCGACGACATCCAGGCGCTGCTTCCCGAGATGAAGAAGCTCGACGCCCTCATGCCGCAGCTCACCGCCTTGATGCCCGAGATGATCAAGACGATGCAGACGATGCGCACCATGATGCTGACGATGTATGCCACGCAGAAGGGCATGCAGGATCAAATGGCCAAGGGCCAGGAGAACTCCGAGGCCATGGGCGAGGCGTTCGACGCCTCGATGAACGACGACTCCTTCTACCTGCCGCCGGAGATCTTCGACAACGAGGATTTCAAGCGCGGAATGAAGAACTTCATCTCGCCGGACGGCAAGTCGGTGCGGTTCATCATCAGCCACGAGGGCGACCCCATGTCGCCCGAGGGCATCGAGCGCATCGACGCGATCAAGCAGGCCGCGAAGGAAGCCGTCAAGGGCACACCGCTCGAGGGCTCGACCGTGTACCTCGGCGGCACCGCGGCCGTGTTCAAGGACATGTCGGACGGCAACACCTACGACCTGTTGATCGCGGGCATCGCGTCGCTGTGTCTGATCTTCATCATCATGCTGATCATCACGCGAAGCGTGGTGGCGTCGGCCGTCATCGTCGGAACCGTGGCGCTGTCGCTGGGCGCGTCGTTCGGGCTGTCGATCCTGTTGTGGCAGCACATCATCGGTGTCGAACTGCACTGGATGGTGATGGCCATGGCCGTCATCGTGCTGCTGGCCGTGGGCGCCGACTACAACCTGCTGCTGGTCTCCCGACTGAAAGAGGAGATCCACGCGGGTCTGAACACCGGCATCATCCGAGCGATGGGCGGCAGCGGTTCCGTCGTCACCTCGGCGGGACTGGTGTTCGCCTTCACGATGATGTCGATGGCTGTCAGCGAACTGACAGTGATCGGCCAGGTGGGAACAACCATCGGACTGGGCTTGCTGTTCGACACGCTGGTCGTACGCTCCTTCATGACACCGGCGATCGCCGCCCTGATGGGCAGGTGGTTCTGGTGGCCTCAGCGGGTACGTACCAGACCAGTGCCCTCGCCGTGGCCCAGTGCACCGTCGGCCCCGCCCAAGGACCCCGAGACCGCCCCCGTCGGGTAAGGAGAATGACCATGGTGAACAAGCAGCGCGGACTCGCAGTCCGCACCGCACTGGCAGCCGCAGGCATCGGCATCGCCGCGTCGACGCTCGCCGCGCCCGCCGCCGCCGACTCCACGGACGACTACCCGATCCCGAAGCGGCAGATCGAAACCCAGTGCGACGCCGAGCAGTACCTGGCTGCCGCCCGCGACACCAGCCCGGTGTACTTCGAGCGGTACATCATCGACAAGAACAACCGGCCGCCGGACGTGCAGCAGTTGGCCGTGGACCGGATCCACTGGTTCTACTCACTCGACGCGGCCGCCCGCAGGCAGTACTCCGAGAACACCGCCACCAACGTCTACTACGAGTTCGTGGCCACGCGCTGGGGTAACTGGGCGAAGATCTTCTTCAACAACAAGGGCGTGGTGGCCAAGGCCACCGACGTCTGCATGAACTACCCGCGCGGCGACATGTCCGTGTGGGCGTGGCCCGTCACGCCGTAGCACGGCTACCCGCTCAGGCGTGTGCGGCACCGACCTCTGCCGTCGGTGCCGCACACGCTCGGTGGGTGGTCAGAGCTGCTCGCGCCTGCGCCCCAGCATGACGCTCCACAGCACCGCACCGACGCTCATCGCCGCGAGGACGACCGCGGACACGATCATGTACACGGTCTTGCCGTCCATGCCCGCGGGTGACTCGTCGGAGGCCAACGTCATCCGGTAGTCCCCCGGCAGAGGCGCTTCTGCGGGCTCCTCGAGACCGGGGAACTGCTGAGTCTTGTTGACCTCGAACATGCGCTCACCCGAAGGGGTTTGGGTCCACTGACCCCAGGCCGGCGTCACGCCGTCCAGCAGCACCTTGCGCGCACCGTAGACGGCGTCGTCGCCGACGTCGACGATCCGCTGCACCCGGAACGGCTCGTAGACGGCATCCGAGTAGCGCACCTGCACGGGCACGTTGTCGTACCGCAGCACCGGCGGCGGCGGCGGTGGCAGCGGCACCCCGAAGCCGGGGTAGTAGCCGCCTCCGAAGAAGCTGCCCACCGCGACGGCCGCGGCGGTGTTGATCGCCGTGTTGACCACGTTGGCCGCGGTGAGTACGACGGCCGTGAAGCTGTACGCGGCGTACTGGGCGACATTGAGGACGACGCGCTGCAACGGGTTGATGATCACCACGCGCGGGGCGTTCTGATACACGTAGACGATCTTGACCGGCTGCCGGTACGGGTTGCTGATCACCGGTCGGTAGTACTCGTCGTATACGACCCAGTCGGGATCCCACTGCCTGACCCGGTCATCCCAGTCGCGGCCCCTGCGGTCGCCGTCGTTCAGCGGGCCGGGCTCGTCCCGGTCGTCGCGCCGGGCGCTCGACAGCTGCAGTTCCTCGGCGATCGCCCGGACATCCTCGATCGCGGCAGGCTCGGGCTTCTCGTCGGTGACCTTGGCGACCTTCGCCACCTCGACGTCGGCCGCGGGCGCCTCGAGCGTCTGAGGCTTCTCCGTGACGATCTCGCGTGCCGCGGTCTCGACGGTCACCGTGCCGTCGGGTGTCGTTTCGGTGGTCTCCGCGCTCGCTTCCGACGGGGCCGACGAGGGGGCCGACGACGACCCGTCCGACGACGCCTCCTCCGACGGGTCGGCGGACGGCGACGCCGATGGGCTCGACGACTCGTCGGCGGGCTTCGACGACGCAGGCGGAGCGAAACCGGGCTCGGCCGGCTTCGACGACGCGGGTGACTCGGGAGCCTCCGCACCGGCGCTCGGTGTCGACGACGACGGGGCCGACTGCGGGGCCCTGGTGGTCGACGTCACGGGGGGCCGGACGGCCGTCGGCTCCTCGGCCTTGGTCTCAGGAGCCGGAGCAGGAGCCGACTTCGACGACGGCGCCTGCGACGAGGGCTCGGGGGCCTCAACCGGCTCCGGGGTCCTGGTCTTGGGCGGGGGCGCGAAGCTCGGGGCGGGTGTCTGCACCGGGGCGGGGGCCGGTGCCGGCGCTTGCACGGGCACCGGCGCGGGCTCCGGAGCCGGAGCCGGAGCCGGCGCGGGCGCGGGCGCCGGGGCCGGAGCGGGTGCTTCCGCCGTTCGCGGGCTCTCCTGCTGGGGGGCCTCCTCGACCGGCGCCTCGGGGACGACCACCACCGGTGTCGTCGGCGGCGCGCCACCGCCACCGCCACGACCGTCGCCGGGGTCGGCGACGGCTGGAGCGAGACCGGCGGTGAGCGCGGTCAGGGACACGGCCACGCCCATGGCGAGTCCGTTCGCGGCTGCGCGCCGCGTGCGATTGCGTGCACTCATCGTGCGTGGCTCCTTCTTCTCATCGATTGACGGTGACCCGACCACCCATGAGTTGCCATCTCCCCCGACACCGACCATCGAGTCGGCAGTTGTTGCTTCTCGAAAGGTTTCATCGTCGCGCAGCGAGATGCGTTACAGCCTTGCGAGCGCTGTCGGCCGATCGGCCGACGGACGCTGTTCGCTTGTGGCATAACCGGTTACCGAATTGTGACTCCAGCCACATCCGCCACACCGGTTACAAACTTGACACGCCCCGCGAGGTCGTCGACGACGGCCGCCGCGGCCGATATCGTTCGACGATGACCGACGCGACACAGCCGGTGAACCCGGATAACTTCATCCGGGCCGAGACCGATCTGTACTTCAGCCGCGTCGCGGGCGACGGCGGCTTCGGACACTTCATGCACAACCGCGATCTGACGCCGCTGGACCACCAGATCGTCGTCCGGCAGAACCGCGACACCCTCTACTCCGCGGCGGTGTTCGACCTCGACGCGGGGCCCGCCACGGTCACCGTGCCCGACGCGGGAGACCGCTTTCTGTCGGCTCAGGTGATCAGCGAGGACCACTACGTGCCCGCGGTCGTGTACTCGCCGGGTCCCCTCACGTTGACGAAGGAGGTCGTCGGAACCCGCTACGTGATCGTCGCCGTTCGGATCCTCGTCGATCCCGACGACCCCGCGGACGTCACGGCGGTGCGCGCACTGCAGGACGCGTTCACCGTCGATCAGCCTGCCGGCAGCGGCACGTTCGAGATTCCCGAGTGGGACCCGGTGAGTCAGAAGACCGTGCGCGATGCGCTCGTCCGGCTGGCGAGCACTCTGCCGGACACCAGGGGCATGTTCGGCACCCGTGACACCACCGATCCCGTGCGGCGACTGATCGGGTCGGCGTCGGCGTGGGGCGGCAATCCCGAGCGGGACGCGTTCTACCTCAGTGTGGTTCCCGCCCGGAACGACGGCGAGACACCCCACGTGCTCACGCTCGCCGACGTCCCGGTCGACGGCTTCTGGTCGGTGACCGTGTACAACAGCGAGGGCTACTTCACGCCGAACGCGCAGAACGCCTACTCACTGAACAACATCACGGCGACCGCCGCACCCGGCGGCGAGGTCGAGATCCGCTTCGGCGGCTGCGACACCGGCACCGTGAACTGCCTGCCCATCACGCCGGGGTGGAACTACATGGTTCGCCTGTATCGACCGCGGCCCGAGGTGCTCGACGGCACCTGGACCCTGCCCGCGGCACAGCCGGTGGGTTGACGGTGTCCCGCCGCCGACGTCTCCGCGTGCTCGTCGCGACCGCACTCGCGGCCTCGACCGCCTGCGGCGCCACGACTCCCCCGCCCGGCCCCACCACCTCGACCTCGACGGCACAGCTCTCCACGCCGTCGGGGTCCACGGTGCCCAGCGTCGTCGCCCCGCGGACGCAGAAGTGGGTCGATCTCGTCGTCGGCGACTGCGTGGCCGCCGTTCCCGCGGTCGACCTCGGCGAGGTCGACGTGACGATGGCCGACTGCGCGACACCGCATCAGGCCGAGGTCTACCTACTGGCACCGATCGAGGTCAACGCGGCGATCACCGACGTCGCGAACCAGCAGTGCGCGGCGGGTCTGGGTCCCTATGCCGGCGCGACGGCGGGTGAGTTCGCGGTGACCTACCTGATCGACTCGCGCCAGGACCGCACCGACAACAACCCGCTGCCCAGCACGGTGATCTGCCTGCTGCAGCGCACCGACGGCCAGCCGATCACCGGGTCGGCGCGGCGGTAGGACGGTCCGGTGGCACGGCGGCGAGCAGATCACGGGTGTAGTCGTGCTCGGGCGCGGCGAAGAGCTCTGCGGCCGGTCGGTACTCGACCGCCTCGCCGGCCCGCATGACCAGCACGTCGTGGCTCACCTGCTCGATCACCGCGAGATCGTGCCCGATGAAGAGGTAGGTCAGACCCAGGTCGCGCTGCAGCGCCGTCAGCAGGTCGAGCACACGGGCCTGTACGGAGACGTCCAGCGACGCCGTCGCCTCGTCGAGGATCAGGAGGTCGGGCTCCCCGGCGAGGGCACGGGCGATGCTGACCCGCTGGCGCTGGCCGCCGGAGAGTTCGTGCGGGTATCGCTCGTCGAAGGCGGCTGGAAGACCCACCAGGTCAAGCAGTTCCGCGACGCGCTGCGCCCTGCCACGGCGGCCCGTCGCCAAGCCGTGTACCCGCAGCGGCTCGGCGATCGTCTTACCCACCGGAACCCTCGGGTCCAGAGACGAGAACGGATCCTGGAACACCAGGCCGATGCGTCGACGCAGCGCCTTCTCCGCCGATCCGCGGACCGCGAACACGTCGGTGCCGTCCAGATCGGCACTGCCCGCGTCGGGTTGCACCTGACCGGTCAGCGCCGCCGCTACCGTGGACTTCCCCGAGCCGGATTCGCCGACCAGTCCGAGGGTGGCGCCGCGCCGGATGCCGAACGAGAGATCCTGCACCGCATGCACTTCCGTGCGACCGGCGGGCGTGTTCACCGGGAAGCGCACGTCGAGGCCGGTGACGGTGAGCAGGGGTGCGGCGTCATCCGCGACGGGCGCCGGCCCCCTGCCGCCGATCAGCGGACGGGCGTCGAGCAGTTCGCGGGTGTACTCGTGCCGGGGGTGGTCGAACAAATCGCGCGTGCTCGCCTGCTCCACGACCTCCCCTGCGCGCAGCACGGTGACGGTGTCGGCGACCTGGCCGATGACGCCGAGGTCGTGACTGATCCAGACGACCGCGGCACCGACGTCGCGCCGCAGTTGCGCGACCAGTTCGACGATCTGCGCCTGCGTCGTCACGTCGAGCGACGTCGTCGGCTCGTCGGCGATCAGCAATTCGGGATCGCATGCCAGCGCGATCGCGATCATGGCCCGCTGCCGCTGACCGCCCGACAGCTGGTGCGGGTAGGAGTGCAGCCGCTGCTCGGGGTTCGGCAGGCCGACCGCGTCGAGCAGGTGCAGCGCGCGGTCGCGCGCCTCCCGGCGGGTGGGACGGCGATGCGCCTCAAGGGATTCGGTGATCTGACGTTCCACGGTGAGCAACGGGTTGAGCGAGGTCCCCGGATCCTGGAACACGAACCCGATCCGTCCGCCGTGCACGCTGCGCAGGGTTCGCGGCGACGCGCCGACCAATTCGGTGCGCGCGGCGTCCCCCGCCGCGGCGAGCACGCTGGAACCCGTGGCGACGGCGCCGGGGGCGTCGAGCAGGCCGGTCGCCGCCAGCACCGTCATCGTCTTGCCCGAGCCGGATTCACCGACGATGCCGAGCGTCTGCTCGGGCTCGACGGCCAGCGACACGTCACGGACGATGTCGCGCTTGCCGATTCGCACGTGCAGACCGGCGACGGTCAGCATGGGCTCAGGCATCGCGGCCGCCTCCCCTGCGCGCTTCGACGACGGTGCGCTGCTTGGGATCGAGCACGTCGCGCAGGCCGTCGCCCAGCAAGTTGAACGCCAGCACGATGACGAAGATCGCGACGCCGGGGAACACCGCCATCCACCACGCCATGGTGACGAACCCCTGCGAGTCGAAGATCATCCGCCCGAGCGACGGTTGCGGAGGCTGAATCCCCAAGCCCAGGAACGACAGTGCGGCCTCGGACAGGATCGCGAACGCCAACGACACCGACGTCTGCACGATCAGCGGGCCGGTGATGTTCGGCAGCACGTGGCGAGCGAGCACGTACGCGTGGCCGGTGCCCATCGTCCGGGATACCGCGACATACGGTTCGACGCGCACCGACAGTGTGCTGGCCCGTGCCACTCGCGCGAAGATCGGGGTGTACACGACACCGATCGCCAGCATCGTCGTCGTGACGCCGGGACCCAGGATCGCGACGATGGCGAGCGCGAGAAGCAGCACCGGGAACGCGAACACGACGTCGACCACGCGCATGAGAACCGTGTCGAGCCAGCCGCCCCGGTATCCGGCAAGCACCCCGACCGCGACGCCCACCACGGCGGCGAAGCCGACGCTCACCAGGGCCACCTGCATGGACGCCTGCACGGCGAGCAACACCCGCGAGAACACGTCGCGGCCCAGTTCGTCGGTGCCGAACCAGTGCGCCCCACTCGGTCCCTGCAGTGCGCTGGGCACGTCGACGTCGTTGACGCCGTACGGGGCGATCCAGCGCGCCGCGACGGCGATGACGAGGACGGCGAGCAGCACCGCCGCACTGATCACGGTGACGGGGTTGCCGAGCAGCAACCGCCAGGACGACACGTGCAAGCGGTCGGTCGCGATGTCGGTCATGACAGCCGGATCCTCGGGTCGACGACCGCGTAGAGGACGTCGACGATCAGGTTGATGAGCAGGAACAGCGCGGCGATCAGCAGCACGGCACCCTGAATGACCGGATAGTCGCGCGCGGCAACGGCGTTGAACACCAGCCTGCCGAGACCCGGCCAGGCGAACACGACCTCGACGACGATCACCCCGCCGAGGATCGTCGCGAGCTGGATTCCGGTGATCGTCAGGATCGGGACCAACGCGTTGCGCACGACGTGGCGCGACGTGATCACCCGAGGAGCAAGCCCTTTCGACCTGGCGGTGCGAACGTAGCCGGCGCCCGCCACGTCGAGCACCGCCGACCGCACGTACCGGGTCATGATCGCGGCGGCCACCAGACCGACGGTCAAGCCCGGCAACACGATGTGCTCGAGCCAACCGGCTGGGTCGCCGAACAGCGGCCGGTAGCCCGACGTCGGCAGCCAGCCGAGGGTGGTGGCGAAGAGCGCGATGAGCAGGATGCCCAGCCAGAAGTCGGGGACCGAGACGCCGAACTGGCTCGTCACGCGGACGATCGCGTCGCTGATCCGGCCCTCGCGCAGCGCCGACCAGATGCCCGCGGGCAGCGCGATGAGCAGGGCGATGACGATGCCGACGACCGCGAGCGAGATCGTGGCGGGCAGTCTTTCGACGAGGATCTGAGCCACCGGATCGCCGTTGCGGAAGCTCACGCCGAGATTCCCGGTCAGCGCGTTACCCAGATAGCTCGCGAACTGCGCGGGCAGCGCGCGGTCCAGGCCGCTCGCCGAGCGCAGCGCCTCGTAGGCCTCGGGGGTGTAGCGGGTGCCGAGCGCGATGCGCACCGGGTCGCCGGGCACCAGGTGGACGAGTGCGAACACCACGATCAGCACACCGACGAGCACCACCAGCGAGTAGGCGAGCCGACGAGCCAGGAACCGCGCCACGGGGCTCATCGGTTCTCACCCCCGCCCAGGGCCGCGGTGCCGAAGCGGATGGCCTTGTCCCGGCGGGCGTCGTAACCGGTGAGATCGGTCGACCAGGCTTGAATCACCGACGGGTTGTAGAGGTACAGATAGCTGACCTCATCGGCGATAAGCGTTGCGGCCCTTGCGTAGTCGTCGCGCCGAGTCGCCTGGTCGGTCTCCCGCCTGCCGGCGTCGAGCAGCCGATCCACCTCGGGATTGGAGAACTTCTGCGCGTTGTTGGCACCGTCGGTGCGGTGCTGGGCGTAGTAGAAGTCGTCGGGGTCGATGTTGCCCAGCCAGCCCATCATGAGCATGTCGAAGTTGCCGGTGTTCTGCTGGTCCAGCCAGGTGGCCATGTCCACAGTGCGGATGTCCACGGTGATGCCGAGCGGCTCCAGATTGTCGGCGATCACCTGGGCGGCCGTGACGGTCTGCGGGTACTCGCTGGTCACCAGCATGTCCAGCCGATCCGGTGCCGCCCCGGCCTCGGCGAGCAGGCTCCTGGCCTTGTCGAGGTCGAGCCGGTAACCGTCGTACGGCGCATACCAGGGATTGCCCTCGGGGATGGCCAGTTGGTTGGCGGCGGCGGTGCCGTAGCTCGTCGCCTGCACGATCGAGGCGCGGTCGATGGCGAACGCGATGGCACGTCGCACGCGGACGTCGTTCCACGGCGGCCGGGCCTCGTTGAGCGCGAGGTACCAGTAGTCGTTGCTCGGCGTGACCGCGAGCCGAATCGAGTCGTCGTTGCGCAGTTGTTCGACCCGTTGCGCCGGAACGATGTCGGTCCAGTCGATTTCGCCCGCCTGCAGCGCCGAGAGCGCCGTCGTCGGCTCCGAGATGAAGCGGAACGTCACGCCCGGCACCTTGGGGGCGCCGCCCCAGTAGTCCGGGTTGGCCTTCAGCACGATCGAATCGCCGCTGCGCTGGGAGGCGAACGAGAACGGGCCGGTGCCAACGGGATTCGTCGCGATCTCACCACTTTCGACGTTGCGGCGCTGCACGATGGCCATGCCCTTGAACCCGCCGAGATTGGTCAGCAGATTGGGCGTCGGCTGCTCGACTCGGATGACGACGGTCGCGGGGTCCGGCGCGCTGACGTCGGTGACGGCGCTGAACTTGTCGGAGTTGGCCAGCTTCTCGTCGATGATGCGCCGGTACGAGTAGACGACGTCGCTCGCGCTGAAGGGGCTGCCGTCCTGGAAGGTGACGCCGGGGCGCAGATGGAACGTCCAGGTCAGTTGGTCGGGTGAGGTTTCCCATCGCTGCGCGAGTGCCGGACGCATCTCGAGGTTGTCGTCGGGTGCGACGAGGGTGTCGAAGACGTTCTCCAACACCTCGAACGAGAAGTAGGAACTGGTCTTCTGCGGATCGAGTTGGTCGGGCTCACCGCCGATCGCGGCGATCAGGTTGCCCGCTCCGTCCCCGAGGTCGACCCGCTGGGCGGGCGCGCACGAAGCCACCAGCAGCGCCGCCACCGCGGCAAGGACTGCCGCTGCTCGTCGCATGTATCCGTTCTCCGTGCGGTGGACGTTGCACTCGCACCGTCAACCCCTCGGTGACGCTGCGTTGAGGGTCTGTACCCGTTGCGCCCGAAACGCAACCCGCCGTCCCGGACTCAGCGGGGCGGCACACCGAACGCGAGAACCGCGGCGTCGTCCTGAACACCGCTTCCCAGACTGTCGAGCAGGTCGCGGATCGCGCCGACGATCGTCGACGCCGATGCCGGCGCATGCTGTTTCGCGAACTGCAGGAGCGCGCCTTCGTCGTCGTACCGTTCGCGCCCGACGCCGATGCTCGCTTCGGTGAGACCGTCGGTGTACAGGATCAGCGTGTCGCCGGGCGACAGGTGCAGGCGACTCGTGACGAACTTCGGAGTGGTGGTGACGCCGACGGCGATGCCGCCCACCGTGTCGGCGTAGTACGCACTGCCGTCACCGCCGAGCAGCAGCGGCGGGGGGTGGCCACCGCTCGCCAGTTCGACGTCGAACCCGTCGCCCCGCTGCAGCATGTTTCCGTAAATGAGGGTGCACAGCCTGTTTCGCTGGATTCCGAGACGTTGCAGGAGTACCGAATTGAGGTTGCGCAGCACGCGGACCGGGTCGTCGTCGGACACCGCCGCCGAGCGCAGCACGTACCGGGTCAGCCCGGTGACGACGGCGGCGTCGACACCCTTACCGACGACATCGCCCAGGAAGAAGCCCCAGGTGTCCTTCGACAGCGGGAAGAGGTCGTAGAAGTCGCCACCGACGTCGTCGGGTGATGCGGCGAAGTAGTGGTCGGCCGCCTCCATCCCCGGCGGCGGATCCAGCACGGGCGGCAGCAGCGAGCGGCGCAGCGTGTCCGCGAACGCGCGCGCTCGACCGCTTTCCGACTCCGCGCGGCGCCGCTCGTCGAGCAGTTCCCGTTCGTAGGCCCGGCGATCGGCGGCTTCGACCACGGTGATCCTGGCCAGTTCGGGTTCGCCGTCGGACCCGGTCTTGATGTTGGCGGTCATGAACATCGGCAGCCGGGTGCCGTCGGCGGCGACCAGATCTAGGGTGACGCCTTCGAGCGTGCCGTTCATGCGGAGCATTGGGGCGAAGTGGGTGGTGAAGTGAATGCGCCCACCGGCGGTGAACAGATCGCTGATCGGCCTGCCGCACAGCGCATCTCGCTCGTACTGCAGCCAGTCGAGCAACGTGGTGTTCGCGCGCAGGATGACGCCCAGCGGATCCACGACCAGATGGCCGGACGGCGCGTTCTCCCAGAGGTCGGCGAGATCTGAATCGGTCACGGCGCGGCGGCGAACGCGGCGATGGCCTGCGCGGTGGCGTCTGGGTCACTGACGTGCGGGCAGTGCCCGGTCGCCTCGAGTGTGACCAGAGTGCTGTTCGGCACCCGACTGTGCACGTACGCACCCACCTCGCGAGGGGCGATCGCGTCGTGCGTGCATTCGATGACGAGGGTGGGCACCGAGATGTACGCGAGGTCGTCGCGATTGTCGGACAGGAAGGTGGCCCGCGCGAAGACTCGGGCACGCGCCGGATCGGTGCGGCAGAACGACGCGTCGAGCTCGTCACTCAGCTCGGGGCGATCGGGGTTGCCCATGATCACCGGCGCCATCGAGTGCGACCATCCCAGATAGTTCGCTTCCAGCGACTCCAGCAGCTCATCGATGTCGGCTGCGCTGAACCCTCCGCGGTAGTCGCCGTCGTCGAGGTAGCGCGGCGACGGCGTCACCATGACCAGCTTGGCGAACGGGTCGGGATCCGCGATGACGGCGAGTGTCCCGATCATCGCCGAGACGGAATGCCCGACCAGGACGATGTCGCGCAGACCGAGCTCCCGCACGATCTCGATCAGGTCGTCGGCGTAGCCCTGCAGCGACGAGTACTTCCGCTCGTCCCATGCCGTCGGATCCGACGCACCGGAGCCGACGTGGTCGACGAGCACGATCCGGAAGGTCGCCGCGAGTCTGTCGACGACCCGTCGCCACATCTTCTGGTCGCACCCGAAACCGTGCGTCAGCAGCAACGGCGGTCCGTCGTCGACGCCGACCACGTTGACGTTGTTCCTCGTCACGGCGTCCACGGGGTTAAGAGTAGTTCCGCGTCGGATCAGGGGGTGTCGTTCAGTCGGTCGAGTACCGACCACACCAGCCGTTCGTCGACGGTCGTGCGCATCAGGACCGGCGGGAGCACGATGTCGTCGTCGCCCGCCGCAGCTCGGCGGCGCATCTCGTCGAAGCGCGCCAGCACGCCCTTCATGAAGGCGCCGAAATCCCGCAGCGGTACGACCATCAGCTCGGTGCAGTCGCGCAGCAGTTCGTCGTGCCGCTCCGGGATCACGCAGTCACGGCACTCCTCGGCGAGCTCGAGGTGGCGCTCGTAGTAGTCCATGAGCCGGTTCGCGACCCGCACGATGCCCTCGGCGTCGGCGGTGTCCTCGTCGTCGGGAACGCCGAAAACCGACATGAACTCCGGGGCGCGCATGAAGCGGTCACAGTCGCGGATGAGGTCGTCACACTCCCGAATCCGCAGGCGCGTGAACAGAACCACCTCACGGTCACTGTGCAAGTGGGTGCGCACGGCGTCGGGTTCCACAGCGACCCGCGCGCGCCGCCGCTTGGCGAGCCTCATCCGCTGGTACACCACGGACACGAAGGCGGCCCACTGCCAGCACGCCGGCCGCTCGGTCAGCAATCGCGTGACCCCCGCAGCCGTGGGAACCATGTCGGCAATCGGCATCTCGCCGGTCGTGCTCATGGCCGGCACACTAGGTCCGACCACCGACATGTCGGCGCGTCACTACGGTGGAGCCATGAAGTACCTCGAAGTGGACGGCGTCGGAAGAACCAGCCGCATCGGCCTCGGCACGTGGCAGTTCGGGTCACGGGAGTGGGGCTACGGCGACGACTACGCCTCGGGTCCGGCCAGGGACATCGTGCAGCGCGCGCTGGCACTCGGGGTGACCCTGTTCGACACCGCGGAGGTCTACGGGACGGGTAGGAGCGAGCGCATCCTCGGCGAGGCTCTCGGCGACGCTCGCACGGAGGTGGCCGTGGCGAGCAAGGTGTTCCCCGTCGCCCCGTTTCCGAAGATCGTGAAGCAGCGCGCACGGGCGAGTGCGCAGCGCCTGCAGCTCACCCGGATACCGCTCTACCAGGTGCACCAGCCCAATCCGGTGGTGCCCGATTCGGTGATCATGCCGGGCATGCGCGATCTGCTCGACGACGGTGTCATCGGCGCGGTGGGCGTGTCCAACTACTCGCTGGCCCGCTGGCGGGCCGCCGACGCGGCACTGGGCCGCCGGGTGATCAGCAACCAGGTGCACTTCTCGCTGGCACATCCGCAGGCCCTCGACGATCTGGTGCCGTTCGCCGAGCGGGAACAGCGCATCGTGATCGCCTACAGCCCGCTGGCGCAGGGACTGCTGGGCGGCAAGTACGGCTTGGACAATCGCCCCGGCGGCGTCCGCGCGATGAACCGGCTGTTCGGTACCGAGAACCTCAAGCGCGTCGAACCGCTGCTGCAGACGCTTCGGGAGGTGGCCGCCGACGTGGACGCCAAGCCCGCCCAGGTGGCGCTGGCGTGGCTCATCAGCCTGCCGGGCGTGGTGGCGATTCCCGGCGCGTCCAGCGTCGAGCAGCTCGAGTTCAACGTCGCCGCCGCGGACATCGAGCTGAGCGCTGAGGCCGTCGCGGCCCTGACCGCCGCCGCGCGCGCGTTCCGACCGGTTTCGGTGGGCCGGACGCTGATCGACGCGGTGCGGGAGAAGCTGCCCGTCTAAGGCCGCCGAAGCGCTCCTGGCGCAGCGGTGAACACCTGTATCGACCGGGTTCCACCCTGACGGCGGCACTCGCCGAGAAGACCCGACGTCACTTCGGTGACGCGCGTTACATTTCGAAATTCCTGGGTACTCCGCGCGAACGAACGTTCACCGAGATCGCCAGGAGGTAGTCGGTTGCCTGACACCGTTCGAAAGCTGCTGAAGTGGAGCAAAGCCCCGGCGAGTGACGTCGCGTCGTCGTCGTCGCCGTGGACCAACGTCGTCCGGGGACTGGCCGCCCGCGCCACTACTCCCCTGCTCCCGGACGACTATCTGAAGCACCTCAACCCGCTGTGGTCCGCTCGCGAGCTTCGCGGCGAGATCATGGAGGCTCGGCCGGAGACGCCGGATTCCGCGACGGTGACCATCAGGCCCGGCTGGGGCTTCCGCGGCGACTATCAGCCGGGCCAGTACGTCGGCATCGGGCTCCGGGTCGACGGCCGGTGGCACTGGCGGTCGTATTCGTTGACGTCGGTGCCCACCCGCGATCAGCACGACATCTCGATCACGGTGAAGGCGACGCCCGAGGGATTCCTGTCGACTCACCTGGTGAACGGGGTGGCGCCGGGCACCGTCATCCGCCTCGCGTCACCGAAAGGTGATTTCGCGCTTCCCGATCCACCACCGAGCCAGCTGTTGTTCGTCAGTGCCGGCAGCGGTATCACCCCGCTGATGGCGATGCTTCGCGCGTTGCGCGCCCGCGGCCACCGCCCGGACATCGTGCACCTCCACTCGGCCCCGTCGGAGGACGCCGTCATCTTCCGCGACGAACTGCGAGACATGCACGACGACGACACGTCCGGTTACCGGTTGCACCTGCAGCTCACCGAGCAGTCCGGGAAGCTCGATTTCGCCGCCCTCGACGACCTCGTCCCCGATTGGCGGGCCCGCTCGGCGTGGGCCTGCGGACCCACGTCGCTCCTCGACACGGTCGAACACGTCTGGAGCGAGGCCGACCTGGACGACAACCTCCACACGGAGAGATTCGACATCGCCGCCACGGACAAGGGCGGCGAAGGAGGCACCGTCACCTTCGCGATCTCCGACAAGACCGTCGAGATCGACGGAGCCACCTCGTTGTTGGAGGCCGGTGAGAGCGTCGGCATCCAGATGCCCTTCGGATGCCGCATGGGCATCTGCCAAACCTGCGTACTGCCGTTGGACGACGGCCACGTGCGCGACGTCAGATCCGGTGCCGAACACGCTGCGGGAGACCGCATTCAAACCTGCGTGTCGACGGCGTCCGGCGACTGCACCATCAACATTTAGGGGAGTACTCATGGCCATCACCGATATCAAGACCTACGCCCACCTGAGCGAGTCCGACGTTGAGCAGCTCACGGTCGAACTCGACGCCATCCGCGCGGACATCGAGGAATCGCGCGGCGAGCTCGACGCCAGGTACATCCGACGGGCCATCGGCCTGCAGCGCGCGCTCGTCGCGGGCGGCCGGATCGCGTTATTCGCCAGCAGCAGCCGGCTCGCCCGCATCGCTGGCACGGGCATGCTGGCGGCGGGCAAGATCATCGAGAACATGGAGTTGGGGCACAACATCATTCACGGGCAGTGGGACTGGATGAACGATCCGGAGATCCACTCGACCGAATGGGAGTGGGACACCACCTGCCCGAGCGCGCACTGGAAGCACTCGCACAACTTCGTGCACCACAAGTACACCAACGTCGTCGGGATGGACAGCGACGTGGGCTACAACATCATGCGCGTCACCCGCGACCAACCGTGGGAGCCGTGGATGCTCGGCAACCCGGTGTACAACCTGTTGCTGGGCACGCTGTTCGAGTGGGGCGTCGCCGTGCACCACGTCGACGTGGGGAAGGTCCGCGCCGGCGAGAAGACGTGGGCCGAGGCGCGCCGCGATCTGCGCACCGTCGGCACGAAGGTCGGCAAGCAGGTCGGCAAGGACTACATCGTGTTCCCCGCACTAGCCGGCACGAACTGGAAGCACACGCTGAAGGCCAATTTCATCGCCAACCTGATCCGCAACTACTGGTCGTACGCCGTCATCTTCTGCGGACACTTCCCCGACGGAGCGGAGAAGTTCACCGTCGATGAGTTCGAGCGCGAGACGCGCGGCGAGTGGTATCTGCGCCAGATGCTGGGTTCGGCGAACTTCAACGCGGGCCCCGTCATGGCGTTCATGAGCGGAAACCTCTGCTACCAGATCGAGCACCATCTGTTCCCCGACCTGCCGAGCAACCGGTACGCGGAGATCAGTGTGCGCGTCAGGGCGCTCTGCGAGAAGTACGACTTGCCGTACACCACGGGACCGCTATGGCGGCAGTACTCCCAGTCCTTCTGGACCATCCTCAAGCTCGCGGTCCCCGACAAGTACCTGAAAGCCAGCAGTGACGATGCCCCGGAAACCAACTCGGAGGCCAAGTTTCGCGATCTCAACGGCGCCCCGGTAGCCTCGCCGGCCGGCGGTCGCAGAGGACTCCGCACCGCGATGCGCGAACACCGTCGACGGGTCTCGTCGAGCTGACGTGGATTAAAAGCGTTCGGCCCCACAGGATCACCGGTGGGGCCGAACGTCATTGATGCCCTACTCCGCAGCCTTCTGGCGGGCCTCCGCAGCGTTGGCGGCACCGCGGGCGGCTTCGGCTTCGGCTTCCTTCTTCGCGACGTCGCGTTCCGCCTCGGCCTTGTCCTGCTGGGCCTCGCCCGCTTCCTTCAGACCGTCGTTCCCGGTCACGGTGCCGGCGACCTCCTTCGCCTTGCCGACGACATCCTCGACGACGCCCTTCACAGCGTTTTCGGGTCCACTCTCGCTCATAACCGATCCTCTCGTTTTGGACGAACGCCGCTTCGATACCCGCTGCGGCGCGAGTCAACCCTCGGCGGCGGTTACGCGTCCGCGACGTCGGATCGGCCGTGCCGCCTGCTGAACCGCGCGAGCACGGTGGACAGCTTGAGCAGGGAACGCGACAGCCTCGTGGGCTGGTCGTCGTGGCGGTGCTCGACGAAGCGCCCGGACTTCCGAAGTGCCACCACCAGCACGGGGACGAGCAGGGAGGCTAGTAACCAGCGCCGAATCGGTGTGCTCAGCAGAGCAAGCATGACAACGTCCCTTCGACGGTTGGATGGCCGTGACTTGTTACCCGCGTGCGGTCGTCGGGAAACGCTCCGCCGTCACCCGGCCGGATCCGCGGTGCGATGATGTGCTCTCGTAGATCACGCGAAAGATGAGGACGGAGTGAGCTCACCTCGCCGACTGGCCGACCGCTACGAACTGGGCGACATCGCCGGGTTCGGCGGGATGGCCGAGGTGTTCCGCGCTCGGGACGTCCGCCTGCACCGTGACGTGGCGGTCAAACTGCTGCGCGCGGATCTCGCGCGCGACCCGCAGTTTCACGCGAGGTTCCGGCGCGAGGCCAAGAACTCCGCTGCTCTCAACCACCCGGCGATCGTCGCCGTCCACGACACGGGCGAAACCGGCGAGCCCGAGGGGTCGCGGCCCTTCATGGTGATGGAGTTCATCGACGGCGTGACGCTGCGCGACGTCGTGAACGCCGAGGGTCGGATCGCCGTCCGTCGGGCGATCGAGATCGTCGCCGACGTCTGTCAGGCGCTGGCCTTCAGCCATCGGCACGGCATCGTCCACCGCGACATCAAACCGGCCAACATCATGCTCACCGCAGACGGCGCGGTGAAGGTCATGGACTTCGGCATCGCGAAGGCCGTGACGGACAGCGGCAATCTGACGCAGACCGCCGCGATTCTCGGCACGGCCCACTACCTGTCGCCCGAGCAGGCGCATGGTGAGGACGTCGACGGCCGCTCCGACATCTACTCCCTCGGCTGCGTGCTATACGAACTCCTCACCGGCGAGCCGCCGTTCACGGGAGACTCGCCGGTGTCGGTGGCGTACCAACACGTCCGCAAGGACCCGCAGCCACCGTCGCGTCGAACCGACGGGCTGTCCGCCGACGTCGATGCCGTAGTCCTGAAGGCACTGGCGAAGAACCCCGACAACCGCTATCGCACGGCGACCGAGATGCGTGACGACCTTCTCCGCGTCTACGCCGGGCAGACGCCCGAGGCGCCGAAGGTGTACTCGGACGTCGATCACGCGTCTCTGATAGACACCCTGCCGCGTCATCGAGCGCGCGAGGCCCCGCCCGCTGCACGTAAACGGTGGTTGGCGATCATCGCGACGATCGCGGTAATCGCCGTCGCGGCGGTCATCGCCGTACGGGTAGTGAACGGTGGTGACGTTCGCATCCCCGAGCTCCGCTCGCAGACCGAACAGGAAGCCGTCGCATCACTACAGGCGCTCGGCTTCCGCACGACGACCAGCGACGCCACCGATGCGCAGATCGACCTCGGTAGGGTGGTCGGCACCGACCCGCCGGCCGACACCGTGGCCGACCGGGACGACACGGTCACCGTCAAGGTGTCCATCGGCCCCGAACAGAAGCGCGTGCCCGTCGTTCGCGACCTCACGCCGGACGCCGCCGAGCGTGCCCTGAAGGCGGCTGGTTTCACTGAAATCCGGCAGACCACAGGTGTATCCGAGCCGCAGGACGTCGGAAAGGTCACGGGCACCGTGCCCGAGGCCGACTCGCTGTCAGCCGTGACCAACCCGGTGACGATCGTGGTGGGCGGCGGTCCCGGCGCCGCTGCGGTGCCCGACGTCGCCCGACAGACGTACGACTCGGCTCTGCGGGTGCTGCAGGTCGCCGGCTTCACTAAGGTCGTGCGCGTGGATGCCGACAGTCCGGCACCGATCGGAGAGGTCGTCGCGACCAATCCCCCTGCGGGACAGACGGTTCCGTTCGACAGTGTCGTTCAGGTTCAGGTCTCGATGGGCAACCAGTTCGTGATGCCGCCGCTGGTCGGTCTGTTCTGGGACGACAACAGCACCAGCTCGGCGATCTCTCAACTGAAGGCGCTCGGGTGGAACGGCACCATGTTTCGGAGCGCCGACACACCCGACAGTGGTCAGCGGACCAACGCGGTCGTCATCCAGAACCCCGCGCCGGGTACGCCGTTCGCCAAGAACGGCACCATCACGCTCAGTTTCGCGTCGTAAGTGGGGCGGGCGGGGCTCGAACCCGCGACCTAGGGATTATGAGTCCCCAGCTCTGACCGACTGAGCTACCGCCCCGTCGCGCTGGTGCGCAGGCAACATCCTCCCATGCCCGCGAAACCGATCAGCGAGCGAGCGCGCCTATCAATTCCTTGACCTTCGAGGCCTCGTCGCCGCTGAGTTCCTGCTCGGCCTCGACGGCCTCGAGCAGATCGGCGCGCAACCCGGCGCCGTTGGCCGTCTCCTGCACGGACAGCCGCGCATTGCGCCGCGCCAGATACATCTGCTGCCCCAGGGTGGCGCCCGGTCCGTTGGCGGCCTGCACCATGAGGGCGTCGTAGGCGTTGCGCACCTCGGCCAGCGACACGATCACCGTCGGGGTGACCCGGCTCCGGCTGGCGGCCTGCGCCAGCGCCGCCTCCAGCTTGCGCAGACCCGTGAGCACGACCGCGGCCTTCGCCGGGTACTCGGAGTCCTCGGGGTCGGGCAGCGAGTCGATCGAGGCGCCGAACATGTGCATGGCCGCGTCGGCGACACTCGAAATCAACTGTGCCTCACCTTCATCTGGCTGGCCGTTAGCACCGTTTGCCATGAAACCTCAACCTTCGGACGGCACACCGCAGTGCACACGAGTCGATCGAACAGGGGGTGTCCCGACGTCCGCGGACGTGACAGAGACCGTGATGAACCTAACGCCTGTCCTGGAGTGTTTCAACCGCTCCGTACCAACTCAGCCGTAGACCGGTTGACCGTCGGCGCCGAGCAGGTACCGCTCCGTTCCCTCCGGCACGCGGGGTGCGTCGGCGGCCAGCGCGACGGCGATCTTGTTGGTCGCATTGCGCATCACGTCGAGGGTCAACTCGAGCGCCTCCTCGTCGGTGAAATGCGCGCGGACGCCCGCGGCCACGTCCGTGCCGATCCGCGACGGCGTCCAGATCAGCGCATCGACATAGCGCAGCGCCGCCTTCTGTCGCTCGTCCAGCAGGGTCGACTCCTCATAGCGCTCGATATCGACGTACATCGGCTCGCTGCCGCCCGCATCGAGCGCCGCTCCCTCGCGCAGCGACCTGCACAGCCGGCAGTTGTGCTGCACGGCTCCGCGCAGTCGCACCACCTCGGTCAGCACCGGGTCCAGAGCACGACGGGCGCCCACCATCGGAGCGAATCCGTTCAGCAGCAGATCGACGGGCTCGGTGTCGCGATCCCAGTCGGCGGGAGCCGGCACCGGCGGCAGGCCGAGCGCGGCGAGTCCGGCCTGCACCCGCGGCAGGTAGTCGGCCACGAACGTGAGGGCCACCACACCGAACGTTCTGGCGCCCAACGCCTTCGACAACGCCCCGCGCTGCGCGTCGCTGAGCACCGACACGTCGGTCGCGAACTGCTCGGCGAAGTCGGCGACGACGGGATGGTCGACGGCGGGGCCGTCGGACGGCAGCGCGGGCAGGCTCAACGCCGCCGCGCACGTCCGCCTCACCAGCGCGTTGAGGCCCGGGTCGTCGCTCGGGGATAGCGCCACCAGGCGCGTCAACATCCCGTACAGTTCGCCGTCCATGTCGGCGATTATTGCGCCTGGCTCACCGATGACATGTGGAAGTCGGGAATCCGCAGCGACGGCATCGCGGCCCGCGTCGCCCAGTCACCCCACTCACGCGGCAGGTTGACCTCGCTGACGCCCGCCTCGGTCGCACGGCGCAGCAGGTCGAGCGGGCTCTCGTTGAACCGGAAGTTGTTGACCGCGCCCGTCACCGCGCCGTCCTCGATCAGGTAGACGCCGTCGCGGGTGAGCCCGGTCAGCAGCAGCACGGTGGGATCGACCTCGCGGATGTACCAGAGCGTCGTCAGCAGCAATCCGCGTTCCGTGCGGGCGATCATGTCGTCGAGGCCCGCCGTGCCACCCGTCATCAGGAGGTTGTCGGCGGGCACCGCCACCGGGGTGCCGAACTCGGCGGCGGCGGCGCGTGGATACGCCAGCGCGTTGATCACCCCGTCGCGGATCCAGTCCACCCGCCCGATGTCCAGGCCGTTGTCGAACACCGACACCCGCTCCGAGGACGTGGCCGCCGAGACGAAGGGCGCGCAGCCCAGACCGGGGGCCGCCGGGTCGGAATAGAGCGTCAGGCCCAGATCGGTCAGCCGCTCCCCCACCCTGGTGCCGCCCGGCGCCGACAGTGCGGTGCGCCCCTCCTGCGCGCCGCGGCCGTCCATCGTCCAGTTGAGGTAGATCATCATGTCCGCGACGGTTGACGGTGGCATCAGCGTCTCGTACCGGCCGGCGGGCAACTCGACGGTGCGCTCCGCCCAGCCCAGCCGAACGTCCAGCTCGTCGAGCATGGAATCCGTTGGCACACCGACGAAGTCGGGAGTACTGACTCCGACCCAGGCACTGGCGTCACCGCGCTTGGCGTTGATCTCGACGGTGCCGGTCGGCTGCGTGTAGCGCAATCGCACTCCCGTCGACGTCGCGAGGAACGTCGTCGTGAGCTCGTGCCGGGCGAACCCGTACAGCCGGTCGGATGCGCGGAAGCCGCGGGCCAGGCTCGTCGCCAGGTCGGAGAAGACGTCGCACCCGGTGACCGCGACGGCGTCCTCCCAATCCTCGGGAAGCCCGGCACCCGTCAGCGCGGGCGCCGCGTCACGCGCCTCGGGGGCGGCGTTCGCCGCCCTGGCCGACGCCGCCACCAGATCGGTGATGGCGCGCGGGTCCACCTCACTGGAGGTCACCGAGCCGACGTGGGCGGTGTCGCCGCGCCGCACGATCGAGACGACTGCCGTCTCCCGGCCGATCGTCTCGCCGTTGGTCGTCATGGTGTTGCCCGCCCAGCGCAGCGACGCCGTCGAGCGGTCCATCACCAGCACAACGGTCTCGTCGGCGGCGCCCAACCGGGCCGCCTCGGCGAGCGCCAGTCCGGCGACCTCGGGTGCCGGGATCATGCCCGCCCTCCCTCTTCACGCGTGTTCAGCACACTGATGCCCCGAAACAGCGCCGACGGGCACCCGTGACTGACCGGTGCCACCTGGCCGGGTTGCGCCTTGCCGCAGTTGAACGCCCCGCCCAACCGCCATGTCGACGCGCCGCCGACGGCCTCGAGCGCGCCCCAGAAATCGGTGGTGGTGGCCTGATAGGCGACGTCGCGCACCTGTCCGTCCAAGCGGCCATTGCGGATTCGGAAGAACCGCTGCCCGGTGAACTGGAAGTTGTAGCGCTGCATGTCGATCGACCACGACTTGTCGCCGACGATGTAGACGCCGTCGTCGACGCGGGCGATGAGGTCGTCGGTGCTCAGTTCCTCCGGCCCCGGCTGCAGCGACACGTTGGCCATCCGCTGAATCGGGACGTGGTGCGGCGAGTCCGCATAGGAGCAGCCGTTGGATCTGGGGACGCCGAGCTTCGGCGCGAACACCCGGTCCAGCTGGTAACCGACGAAGATGCCGTCGCGGACGAGGTCCCAGCTCTGCGCGCGGACACCCTCGTCGTCGAAACCGACTGTCGCGAGCCCGAATTCGACGGTCCGGTCGGCGGTGACGTTCATCACCTCCGATCCGTATCGCATCGTGCCCAGCTTGTCCGGGGTGGCGAACGACGTACCGGCGTAGGCCGCCTCGTAACCGATGGCACGGTCGTACTCGGTGGCGTGGCCGATGGATTCGTGGATCGTCAGCCACAGGTTCGTCGGATCGATGACGAGATCGGTTGCACCCGCGGTCACGCTCGGCGCCTTGACCTTCTCGGAGAGCAGGGCGGGCAGCTGCGCGAGTTCGGTCGTCCAGTCGAACACGTCGTCACCGGCGACGGCCTCCCAGCCGCGCGCCATCGGCGGGGCCAGCGTGCGCATCGAGTCGAAGGACCCCGCCGCAGCGTCGACCGCGACGGCGTCGACCGTGGGCTGCACCCGCACCCGCTGTTGCGTGATCGACGAGCCGAGCGTGTCGGCGTAGAAGGTCTGCTCCTTGACGGCGTGCAGCGCCGCCGACACGTGGTCCACGCCGTCGCTGGCCAGCAGCCGGCCCGAGTACTCGCCGAGCACCGCGATCTTGTCGGCGGCCGGCACGTCGAACGGGTCGATGCGGTAGTCGGACACCCAGCTGACGTCGGTGTACACCGGCTCCGGTGCGAGTTCGATGCGCTCGGAGTTCAAAACCGCCAGCGACGTCGCCACCTTTACGGCGCGACGCGCGGTCTCCGCGGCGACGGCCGGGTCGAGTTCGGCGTGCGACGCGAACCCCCACGTGCCGTTGACGATGACGCGCACCGCCAACCCGATCTCACGGTTCACCACCGACGTCTCCAGCTCACGGTCCCGTAACTGGATGAGTTCGGTCGTGATGCGGTGCACCCGCAGATCGGCGTGGCTCGCGCCTGCGGCGAGCGCGGCCGACAATGCTGCGTCGGCCAACTCCTGCCGCGGCAGCGCAAGGAAGTCCGGGTCGACTCGTCGGCGCGCTGTCACGGAAACCACCGTAGCGGCAACAGCCCCACGGCACGGGGATGGCCTTTAATGGCTGGGTGAGGTTACGCCGCAGGGAGCCGCGCGACGTATCCCCCGTCACTGCGCTCGCCCGACGACCGGGTCGCATCGCCCGCGCGCTACCGCGGATGCGACGCACCGCCGTCGCCTATCTGTTGCTGACCCCCAGCCTCTTCGGCGTCGTCGTCTTCCTGCTGCTGCCGATGCTCGTCGTGCTGTGGCTCAGCGTGTACCGCTGGGACCTGCTCGGCCCCATGCAGTACGTCGGTTTCGCCAACTGGCGCTCGGTGCTGACGGACGTGACCTTCGCCAAGTCGCTGCTGGTGACCGTCCTGTTCATCGCGATGGTCGTGCCGCTGCAGACGGTGCTCGGACTGTTCGCGGCCCTGATGCTGGCGCGCGATCTGCCCGGCACCGCGTTCTTCCGCACCCTGTACGTGCTCCCGTGGATCTGCTCGCCGCTGGCGATCGCGGTGCTGTGGCGGTGGATCCTGGCGCCCACCGACGGCGCGATCAGCACGGTGCTCGGACACCGCATCGAGTGGCTCACCGACCCGCACCTCGCGCTGCCCGTCGTGTCCGCCGTCACCGTCTGGACGAACGTCGGATACGTCACGCTGTTCTTCCTCGCCGGGATCCTCGCGGTGCCGCGGGAACTGCACCAGGCCGCCAGCACCGACGGGGCGGGCTCGTTCCAGCGGTTCCGGCGCATCACGCTGCCGCTGCTGCGACCGACGATGTTCTTCGTGTTGGTGACGGGGATCATCAGCGCGGCACAGGTTTTCGACACCGTCTACGCGCTGACCGGCGGCGGCCCCAGCGGCACCACCGATCTGGTCTCCCACCGCATCTACGCCGAGGCCTTCGGGGCGGCGGCCGTCGGACGCGCCGCGGTGATGGCGGTCGTCATGTTCGTGCTGCTGATCGGCGTCACGCTGGCGCAGCAGGCCTACTTCCGACGACGGATCAGCTATGACCTCGTATAAGCGGGCGATCGGGTGCATCGCCTCGGGCGTCGTCATCTACCCGGCGCTGCTCGTCGGCGCCGTCGTCACGCTGGTCCCGTTCGGGCTCGGACTGCTGACCTCGATCACCTCGGCGCGCCAGTTCAACACCGAGTCCCCGCTCTCGCTACCCACTCCCCCGACCCTGGCCAACTACTTCGGACTGGCCGAAGCCGGGTTCGGCCGCGCTCTGGTGGTGACGGCACTGGTGACCGCCGTCGTCACGGTCGGGCAGCTGACCTTCTCGGTGCTGGCGGGTTACGCCTTTGCGCGCCTTGAGTTCCGGGGCCGGGACACCCTGTTCTGGCTGTACGTCGCGACGCTGATGGTGCCCGCGACGGTGATGGTCGTGCCGCTGTACCTGATGATGGCCGAGGCCGGGCTGCGCAACACCTTCTGGGCGCTGGTGTTGCCGTTCGTGTTCGGGTCGCCGTACGCGATCTTCCTTCTCCGCGAGTACTTCCGGACCATTCCCGACGATCTGATCCGGGCCGCCCGCATCGACGGGGCGAACACCATGGACGTCATCTTCCACGTCGTGCTCCCCGCGAGCAGGCCGATTCTGGTGACGCTGGCGTTGATCACCGTGGTGTCGCAGTGGAACAACTTCATGTGGCCGCTCGTCATCACCAGCGGTGACACCTGGCGCGTGCTGACTGTCGCGACGGCAGGACTGCAGTCGCGCTACGACGCGCAGTGGACGCTGGTGATGGCGGCGACGACGGTCGCAATCGTCCCGCTGATCGGACTGTTCGTCGTGCTGGGCCGCCACATCGTCCGGTCGATCATCGTGACGGGGCTGAAGTGACGCCGCCCCGAGCATCGACGTTGTTCGTCGCAGGCATCGCGGGGCTCATGGCGGTGCTGTTGGCCGCGGCGTTGCTGCTGGGTCGCTCGCCGGACACGTCCGACCACACCGTGGTGACCGTGCGGTTGTGGGATGACCAGGTGGCGGCGGCCTATCGCGCGTCGTTCGACGAGTTCAGCAGGCAGAACCCGGATATCGAGGTCCGCCTCAACGTCGTGGCCTACTCGTCGTACTTCGACACGCTGCGCACCGACGTGGCGGGAGGCGGCGCCGACGACGTCTTCTGGCTGTCCAACGCGTACTTCGCGGGCTACGCGGACGGCGGCCATCTGCTGGACATCGGGGCGACGCTCCGGCCGGACCTCGCCCGAGGCTGGGACCGCAACGTCGTCGCCCAGTTCACCCGCAACGGCGTGCTGTGGGGTGTCCCGCAGCTCACCGACGCGGGGATCGCGGTCTACTTCAACGCCGATCTCCTCGACGCCGCCGGGGTCAACCTCGTCGAACTGATCGGGTTGCGGTGGTCCCCCGGTGCGGGCGACACGTTGCGCGCCCTGCTGAAGCGGCTCACCGTCGACGAGGACGGTCACCGCGCGAACAGTCCGGAGTTCGACCCGACGAGGGTGCGCCAGTGGGGGTACAACGCCGCCAACGACCTTCAGGGCATCTACCTGAATTACGTCGGGTCGGCGGGCGGGGTGTTCCAGGACGGCGACCGGTTCGCCTTCGACAACGCCGCGGGCGTGCTGGCGTTCCGGTATCTGGTCGACCTCATCAACACCGATCACGTCTCACCGCCAGCGTCGGACACCAACGACAACGGCGACTTCTCCCGCAATCAGTTCCTCTCAAGCCGGATGGCGCTGTTCCAGTCCGGGACCTACAACCTCGCCGCGGTGGCCGACCAGGCCACGTTCCGGTGGGGTGTCGCGATGCTGCCGACCGGACCGACGGGCCGCGTCTCGGTCACCAACGGCATTGCCGCCGCGGGCAATTCGGCCACCCGACACCCCGGCGCGGTGCGCCGGGTGCTGGAGTGGATGGGCAGCCCGATCGGCAACGGCTTCCTGGGGTCGGGTGGTGCGGCGATCCCCGCGGTGACGACGGCCCAGCCGGGCTACTTCGCGTACTGGGCGTCACGGGGTGTGGACGTGCGGCCGTTCTTCCGGGTTCTGGACGGACCCCGGATCCCCGCGCCCGGCGGTCCCGGTTTCCCCGCCGGGTACCAGGCCATCAAGCCCTACTTCGACGAGATGTTCCTCGGCAGAGCCGATGTCGCCGCCACGCTGGCCGACGCACAGCGCGCCGCGAACGCCGCGGCGGCGGGATAGCGGTCCGAGCCGTTTGACGCGCGGCGAAAATTTGTCGTACTGCCGTGCCAGTATGGGGTCATGTCCACGGCGGCAGCGTCTTACGGGCCCGACCTCAGTCGCGGCGAGCGCCTCGACGCGTTGTTCGCCGAACTCGCCGAGATCACCGGACAGCGCAACGCCCTGGACGGCCGCATCGTCGACATCGTCGCCGAGATCGACGGCGACGGCGTCTACGGCCTCTGGGGCAACACCGGCTGCCGCTCCATCGCCGCACTGGTCGCCTGGAAGACCGGCTGCTCGCCGCGCAACGCCGAGACCGTCGTCGCCGTCGCCAAACGCGCGACCGAGTTCCCGCGGTGCACCGACGCCCTGCGCGAGGGCCGGCTCTCGCTGGATCAGGTCGGGGCGATCGCCGAGAACGCCGGCGACGGTTCCGACGCCCACTACGCCCACCTCGCCCGGAGTGCGACGGTCACCCAACTGCGCACGGCGATCAGCCTGGAATCCACACCCGACAAGCCGGCACCCGAACCGAAGCGCTCCATCACCAAATCCGAGCACGGGGATCACACCACCTGGAAGATCACCCTCCCCAAGCTGGACGCCGCCCGGTTCGACGCCGCGCTGGGCTCGCACCGCGACGCGCTGATCGCCGACTGGACACGGGATCACGACGACCGCGAAACCGGGCAGACCCCGCCGATGCCCACCACCGTCGACGCGTTCCTGAGCCTCGTCGACGCCGGCTGGGACACCGACGCCGCGGCCCGCCCGCACGGCCAGCGCACCACCGTGGTCGCGCACCTCGACGTCGACCAGCGTCTCGCGTCGCTGCATCTGGGGCCGCTGCTGTCCGACGAGGAGCGCCGCTACCTGCTCTGCGACGCCACCTGCGAGGTGTGGTTCGAACGCCAGGGCCGGGTGATCGGCACCGGGCGGGCCACCCGCACCGTGAACCGCCGCCTGCGCCGCGCTCTGGAGCACCGCGACCACGGCACCTGCGTCGTGCCCGGCTGCGGAGCCACCCGCGGACTGCACGCCCACCACATCGTGCACTGGGAGGACGGCGGACCCACCGAACTGGACAATCTGGTCCTGGTCTGCCCGTACCACCACCGCCTGCACCACCGGGGTGTCATCACCATCGGTGGCGACGCCTACCACCTCACCGTCACCGACCGCCGCGGCCGAATATTGACCAACGCCTCCCTCGCCCGGCCACCGACGACACCCCCACCCGCGGTCGCCCCCTACAAGGGGCCGACCGGCGAACGCGCCCACTGGTGGTGGTACGACCCGTACACGCCGAACCCACCACCGACGACCAACTAGGTCGTCACAGAGTCGGCGCTACGCGCTGGTCGCCAGCGGCGAGAGCAGTTCGATGTAGAGCGACACCGCGCAGAGCGCGATGACGATCGCCAGTGCGGCCGCGTCGCGCCGCTTCGGCCGGGACTCCAGCGCGGAGATCTGTCCCGAGCCGCCGCGCGCGGTGATCGCGTCACCCATCTCGTCGGCGCGGCGCAGTGCCACCGTCACCGCAGCCGCCAGCAGGTCGATCAGTTCGGCGGCCCAGCGCCTACGCCTGTCGCGCCGGGTGATTGCGGGGTCCTTCGGACGCAGGCGGCGCGCCGCGAACAACACGCGGAACTCGTCGATGAGCATCGGGAACGCCCGCAGCGCGAGCGCGATGGTGACGGCCCAGTCGTCGACCGGGAGGCGCAACACCTTCAGCGGACGCCCCAGTTTGGCTATTGCAGGAGCGATTTCGGCGACGCTGGTGGTCCAGGACACCAGCATGCCGAGCCCGAGCAGCACAATCGACAGCGCGGTGATCCGCAGGAAGCTGAGCAATCCGCCGAGGCCGACCGTCAGCCCGGCGACGTCGACGTGCGGGGCACCGCCGCCGAACGTCGCGGTCACCCCGCCTAGGAGCAGGAGGACCCACAGAAACACCGGGACCGAGGGCAGCGCCCCGCGCGGCACACCTGCCAGCCGAGCCGTCACGACGACCAGCACGGCGACCAGACCGATGGGAATCCAGCCGGGGTAGAACGTCATGAGAATCCCGATGCCCAGGACGGTGAGTAGCTTCGTCCCCGCCCACAGCCGGTGGACGACGGTGTCGCCGGGCACCGGGCGCAGCAGGACCACGGGCCTGCGCTGCTTTCCGGGTGAGGTCACGCCGCACCCCCCGTCGGAGCGGGCGACGGCGCCAGTTCGCCGGCGTGCAGGTTGATGGTGCGCGGGCACAGCGCCTCGAGTCCCGCGAAGTCGTGCGAGATGACCACGACCGTGAGGCCGGTGTTGCGGCGCAGGTCCTCGAGCAACCGCAGCAGCCCGCGCTGGCTGGCGGCGTCGAGCCCGGCCAGCGGTTCGTCGAGGATGATCGCGCGCGGTGAACGGGCCAGCAGACCCGCGAGCACGACCCGGCGCATCTGCCCGCCCGACAGCTGATCGATGCGTCGCAGCCCCAGCGTGGGGTCCAGACCAACGGCGGCGAGGGCGCGCTCGACGAGGCGGTGATCGTGATAGTCGAAGCCGGCGGCCGCTGCGATCTCGAGGTCGACCCGGCTGCGCATCAGCTGCAGACGAGCTGCCTGAAACGAGATCGCCACGGCGCCAACCTGTTCGGCGACCGGCCTACCGTCCAACAGGCAGCTGCCCTTGCTCGGCTGCAGAAGCCCGGCCATGATCCAGGCCAGGGTCGACTTGCCCGAACCGTTGAGCCCGTGGATGAGCACCCCGTCACCCTCACCGACGACGAAGTCGATGTCGCGCAACGCCGTTGACGCCCACGGCGTGCCGCGGCCGTACTCGTGGCTCACTCCCCTGACCTCCAGCAGCGGGGCTCCGCTGTGATGCAGTGCAGGCCCCGCCTCGGGCGCGGGCGCGGTCTCGACCATCTGCACGTTGTCGGCGTTGCCGGTGAGGTTCACGACGCGGTCGCCCGCGTCGGCCTCGTCGTTGTAGTGGGTGATGTGCACCAGCGACATCCGATGTCGCTCGGTGAGTCCCGAGAGCACCTGGATCAACCCCTCGCGCCCCGCCTGGTCGACCATGCTGGTGACCTCGTCGGCGATCATCAGCTGCGGTTCCCGCGCGAGAGCCCCGGCGACGGCGAGGCGCTGCAGCTCCCCGCCCGAGAGCCCACCGGTGTCGCGCTCGCCGAGCCCGGTGAGTCCGACCTCGTCGAGCAGCCGGTCGACGTCGGTGGCGGTGCCCGGCGGCAGGCCCCATACGACGTCGTCGACGACCCTGGTGCCCAGTACCTGACTTTCGGGGTGCTGCATGACGACGGCAGTGCCACCGAACTTGCCGAGTCCGACGGCGCCGGGACGTTCGAGTGTTCCCGAGGTGGGCTGACGCCCGGACAGCAGCAGCATCAGCGTCGTCTTGCCGGAACCGTTGGCGCCCGTGATGGCGAGGTGTTCACCGGGTTCCACGGTCAGCGTGATCGGTCCGACCGCGTCGTGATCGGCTCCCGGATACCGGAAGCGGACGTCGCGGAACGTCGCGGGGACGGGTGCCACCGGTGCGTCGTCGGCCGAGTAGTCGAGTTTGTGGACGTCGGGGACGCCGGACAGCCGATGCAGCACCCGCGACAGTGCCCACCAGCCGATGAGGGTCACGAAGGTGATGCTCCAGATCGACGTGCCGATGATCAGGACGGGCCAGAACCGCAGCATGGTCGCGACGGTGTCCTTCAGCATCTGCGCGGCGTCGGCGAAGCCGGGGATCGGCAGCGCGGCGAGCACCGTGGCGGTGCCGTTCGCGTTCGCGGTGATGGTCTCGAAGATGAGATGCCTCAGGCGGGACAGGATCAGCAGTGCGGTCGTCCCGATGACTCCGAACACGGTGCCTGCGACGACCGCGGAGACGAACACCGTGAAGGTGCCCCTGCCCTTGCGCTTGACGATGCCGGCCAGGCCGCCGATGTAGGCGCAGTCGACGACGGTCATGAAGCCGCCCATGCCGGCGATCAGGAACGCGATCACGGCGCCTGCGACCGTGGCGGCGATCAGCACCCGCAGCCGATGGCGGTACGCGAGCAGGCCCATGGGCACGGTGCCCAGGAGCGACAACCCGGCCGCGAAGGGCACGACGACGGCGATGATCGCGGTGGCGGCGCAGAGGGCGGCCATGACGGCGGCGTGGGCGAGTTCGTCGGGCTGGAGGGGCCCGCTACGGCGCTGCGAGACGGGCGGAGAACCGGCACTGAGGCGGCGGGTGTCGCTCGAGCCGCTCGGTGCCATTTCACGATTCTGCCAGTCGCAGGTAGAGATGGTTCTCAGCATGCTGTGACGGTCGACACGCCGCCGCTTTGATCTACATAGAGTTCCTATGTAATCTGGTCCCATGCCTTCCCCGACCACGACCGACACCGGGCTCGCCGCGGACCTACTCTCCGTCGTCGCCCGGATCAACCGGCTCGCGACGCAACGCGTGACGATGCAGTTGCCGTTCGCCCAGGCGCGCCTCCTGTCGACCATCGAGGATCAGGGCGCCGCCCGGATCTCCGATCTCGCCGCGCTCGACCACTGCTCGCAGCCCACGATGACCACCCAGGTGCGTCGCCTCGAAGACGCCGGACTGGTCACCCGCGCCCTCGACCCGGCCGACGGCCGTGCGGTGCTCATCAGCATCACCGACGCGGGCATCGCCGCGCTGGCCCAGGTTCGCACCGACCGCGGTGCCGCCATCGACCCGTTCCTCGAGCGGCTCGACGACGCCGACCGCCGCACGCTCGCCGACGCGATCCGCGTCATGCGCCGACTGCTGGACGACGCGCGCGAGCAGCACTGAGCACTCAGGACCTCTGACCACCGACTAGAAGGAGCTGTTCGCCCGTGTGGCGCCAACCCAAGGCCGTCTGGGCCGTCGCATTCGCCTCCGTCGTCGCCTTCATGGGCATCGGTCTCGTCGACCCGATCCTGAAGCCGATCGCGGACAACCTCGATGCGACGCCGTCGCAGGTATCGCTGCTGTTCACCAGCTACATGGCGGTGATGGGTGTCGCGATGCTCATCACCGGAGTCGTGGCGAGCCGCATCGGACCCAAGCGCACGCTGCTGCTCGGTCTGCTGATCATCATCGTCGGCGCGGGCCTGTCCGGGCTGTCGGACACCGTCATGGGCATCGTCGGCTGGCGCGCCCTGTGGGGTCTTGGCAACGCCCTCTTCATCGCGACGGCCCTGGCGACGATCGTGAGCTCGGCGCGCGGGTCGGTGGCGCAGGCGATCATCCTCTACGAAGCGGCGCTCGGACTCGGCATCGCCGTGGGACCGCTCGTCGGCGGCGTGCTCGGGTCGATCTCCTGGCGCGGCCCGTTCTTCGGCGTCTCGGCCCTGATGGCCCTGGCGCTGGTCGTCACGGTGTTCCTCCTCCCCACGACACCGCGGCCGGAACGCGCCACGACGCTGGGCGATCCGTTCCGCGCGCTCAAGCACCGCGGCCTGCTCGGCGTCGGGATCACGGCGCTGCTCTACAACTTCGGCTTCTTCACCCTGCTCGCGTTCACGCCGTTCCCCCTCGACATGAACGCCCACCAGATCGGCCTGATCTTCTTCGGCTGGGGCCTGGCACTGGCGTTCACCTCCGTCGTGGTGGCACCGCGACTGCAGCATCGGTTCGGCACGATCCGGGTACTGATCGTGAACCTGCTGTTCTTCACCGCGACGCTGGTGGTCATGGCGGTCGGCACGGACAGCAAGGCGGTGCTCGCCACGTGCGTCGTCGTCGCCGGCCTGTTCATCGGCGTCAACAACACGCTCATCACCGAGACCGTGATGAAGGCGGCGCCCGTCGAGCGCGGCGTCGCCTCGGCGGCCTACAGCTTCATGCGATTCGGCGGCGCCGCCGTCGCGCCGTGGCTCGCGGGCGTCCTCGGCGAGCGCATCAGCGTGCACCTGCCGTTCTGGGTCGGTGCGGGCGCGGTGCTGCTCGCCGCTGTCGTGCTGTTCGCGACGCGCAAGCACCTCACCGGTGTCGACGCGCCGGAGACCCAGACCGACGAACTCGAGGACGAGGCCACCGCCGTCACCGTCGGCAACTGAGGCGTTCGCGGGTCAGGAGACCGTCGTCCCGATGAGCATGCCCACCCCGAAGGTCGCGGCGATCGCGATCACCCCGAACACCAGCTGCCGGACGCCGCCGACCAGAGGTGACTTCTTCGTGAACCGAGCCGCCGCCGCACCCGCCAACAGCAGCCCGGCCCCGCCGCACGCGAGCCCCGCCCACAGCGACGCGAAGCCGAGCAGGTAGGGGAGCAACGGCACGATCGCGCCGATCGCGAACATCACGAACGACGAGGCCCCGGCGACCCACGGCGACGGCTTATCGTTCGGATCGACGCCGAGCTCCTGCACGAGATGGAAGTTCAGCGCTCGCGCCTCGTCGCGGTGGATCTCCTCAGTCGCCGCCGCGGCGGTGGCCTGCGTCATCCCCATGTCCATCAGCATCGCGACGAGCTCCGCACGCTCCTCCTCCGGGTACTTGCGGAACGACCGGCGCTCGACGCGGACCTCGGACTCCACCTGCTCGTTGGCGGTCTTCACCGAGGTGTACTCCCCCATCGCCATGGAGAACGCCCCGGACAGCAGACCCGCGACACCGGAGAGGATCACGGCGTGCGCCCCGCCCGCACCCGCGCCGACGCCCGCGATGAGGGCGGTGTTGCTCACCAAACCGTCCATCGCTCCGAACGTCGCCGCCCGCAGCCATCCGCCGCTGACATCCGCGTGCCGGTGGTCGATCTGATGCGGAAGTTCCGGCGTCGCCTCGGTCATGCGGTCGATTCAACGCCCGCAGGCGACCGGCATTTCACTGAGGTCCACCTACGTTTGCCACATCACAGTTTCCTAGGACGCTGTGCGGGCTACCGTCGAGTTATGACGACCACCGCCGATTATCTGCGCAACGCCCTCGACGGACGCTGGCGCGACATGAAGAACCGCATGCGCCAAGAACTCTCCACGCCGGTGTTCAAGCCGCACTACACGCCGAACACCGTCATCGCCCGGACGAAGGTCGCCGAGCAGATGCGGATCATGGCGTCCAAGGGCGCGGCGGAGGACGGGTTCAAGAAGGAGCACGGGGGCAACGGCGACGTCGGCGCCGCGGTGACCCAGATCGAGATGCTCGCGATGAGCGACCTGTCGCTGATGGTGAAGGCCGGCGTGCAGTGGGGCCTGTTCGGCGGGGCCATCGAGAACCTCGGCACCGAGCGTCACCACCAGGCCTACGTCAAGAAGCTCATCGACCTCGATCTGCTCGGCTGTTTCGCGATGACCGAGACCGGACACGGCAGCGACGTCCAGGCGTTGGAGACCACGGCGACGTACGACCCGGAGACGCAGGAGTTCGTCATCGACTCCCCCACCCCCACGTCCCGGAAGGACTACATCGGCGGCGCGGCGAACACGGCCAGGGTGGCGGCCGTCTTCGCGCAGCTGATCACCAAGGGCGAGGGCCACGGCGTGCACTGCTTCGTCGTACCGATCCGCGACGACGACGGCAACGACCTGCCGGGCATCACGACGTCGGACTGTCAGTACAAGGGCGGACTGCCGGGCGTCGACAACGGCCGCATCCAGTTCGATCAGGTGCGCATCCCGCGCGACAACCTGCTGAACAAGTACGCCGACGTCGCCGAGGACGGCACCTACTCGTCGCCGATCGAGAATCAGGGCCGAAGGTTCTTCACCATGCTCGGCACGCTCATCCGCGGTCGCGTCACCGTCGGCGGCAGCGCGGGCGCGGCCGCCCGCGTGGCGCTGGACATCGCGACGCGATACGCGTTGGAGCGCAGGCAGTTCGAGGCTCCGGGTGCCGACGAGGAGGTGCTGATCATGGACTACCTGGTGCATCAGCGCCGACTGTTCCCGCTGATCGCGAAGTCCTACGCCCTGCAGTTCGCCCAGAACGAACTCGTCGCCAAGTGCCACGAACTGCAGACCTCCGACGATCCGGACGCCGAGGAGCAGCGCGAGCTCGAGTCCCGTGCGGCCGGCCTGAAGGCGGCCAACACGTGGCACGCCACCCGCGCGATCCAGGAGGCCCGCGAAGCGTGCGGCGGCGCAGGGTATCTCGCGGAGAACCGGTTGATCGCACTGAAAGCCGACACCGACGTCTTCACCACGTTCGAGGGCGACAACCACGTGCTCACGCAGCTGGTGGCCAAGGAACTGCTGACCGCCTACGCCGATGACGTCAAGAGCATGAGCCCGGCCCAGTGGGTGCGCTTCGCGGCGAACTTCGCAGGCGAACGCGTGCTGAAAAGGACTGCGGCGCAGACGATAATGCAGACCATCATCGACACGCGGCAGGACAACGAGGAGGAGGGCTCACTGTTCAACCGCGGCACCCAGGTCAAGATGTTCGAAGACCGCGAGGAGTACATGCTCGCCTCGGTGGCCCGCCGCCTGCAGGGCAAGTCGAAGGAGATGTCACCGTTCGACGCGTTCAACTCGGTGCAGGACCACGTGCTGCACGCCGCGACCGCGCACATCGACCGCATCATCCTCGAGGCGTTCGTCGCGGGCATCGACGCGTGCGAGGACGAGAAGGCCCGCGAGATCCTCGGCATGGTGTGCGACCTGTACGCGCTGTCGGTCATCGAGGACGACAAGTCCTGGTTCGTCGAGCACCGGTTCCTCTCGGTGGAGCGCTCGAAGGCAGTCACCCGCGGCATCAACGACCGGTGCCGCAAGCTCCGCCCGCACGCCGAACTCCTCGTCGAGGGCTTCGGCATTCCCGAGCAGCTTCGCTACGCGGAGATGCTGCACCCCGAACACATTCCGGACGCCGATGAGCACGAGGAGCAGAACGCCGAATAGTTCGGGCCCGCCGAACCGACCCGACTCAGGGGCCGGGAACCGGGTCCAGCGCCGTGAGCGCGCCGCCCTCGATGCCGAAGCGCGCCGTGCCGATACCGGTGGGGCAGCACGGCTGGTCGTCGCCCTGCTTCCACTGGTACTGCACGGTGACGGTGTCGGCGGTGGATCCCACCACGGCGATGTACGGGCGCGGCTCGGGGGTGGGCGTGCCGATGGGTGTGGCGCGGTCGAAGAACAGCAGCTGCCCCGGACTATCGGGTGCCGCGTTGTCGGATGCGACCTGCACCCAGTTGAGCCGACAGCCCCCGGTCTGCCCACGGGCGGACTCGTGCCACTGCCCGCCGCCTGCGGGTGCCGGGATCCTGGCGAGCTCGGCGGTCACGACGTCAGCGGCGGGCGCGTCGCCGGGCGCGCAGGCGGCCGCCGAGGGCGGCGGGTTACCGGCTGGCGGGTTCCACCCGCAGCCCGCGGCGAGCAGCGCGGTGAGGGCGGCGGTGATCAGAGTGCGACTGCGCATTCCACCTTCATACGCGAGCGGACGGCATCGATGTCGTGCGTGGCTCCCCCGCGTGGACTCGAACCACGAACCGTCCGATTAACAGTCGGAAGCTCTGCCAATTGAGCTACAGGGGATTGGCGTTGCGGTTGCGGGCCTGGGCTCGCGAACCGAGGCATGACTCTAGCGTACGAACGGCCCAACATGGAATTCGGTTCCGAGCGCGCCGCCGGGCGGCGCCACAGGGGCCGCGTGAGGCAGGATGGACGCAATGCACCGCCCAGTAGGAGGAGTCTCGTGATCCGGATCGCCGCCGTCCTGGCTGTCGGCTACGTCTTGGGCGCCAAGGCGGGTCGCCGGCGCTACGAGCAGATCGCGGGCACGTACAGGGCCATCACCGAGAGCCCTAAGACGAAGGCGGTCATCGACGCGGGACGGCGCAAAGTGGCGGACCGGGTCTCACCGGATCCGACGATGGTGACGGTGACGCCGATCGACGCCAAGACGTCGGTATTTCAGCCCGAAACGGGCTCAGGCAAGCGCTGAGGCGCTCAGCTGATCGGCATCTGCGAGTTCCAGCTGGTGCCGGGGAGCAGCGGGCCGGTGTTGATGCCGATGCCGCCGCCGGGCAAGCTGCCGGAGTTCGGGCCGTAAATGCCCAGGTCGGGCGTGCCGACGTTGACGCCGTTGCCGTTCGAGTAGCTCAGGCACACGCCGTCCTCCTTGTTGCCGAACCAGGAGAGGCAGGGGGCAGCATTCGCGGAAGCGGCGCTCGTCAGGGCGATGGCGACGGGAGCGGCCACGGCGGCAACCGACAGTGCGCCCGCCGCGACGAGGCGGTGTACTCGGATGGTCATGAAGGCCCTTCCAGGTCTCAGCTGCTTCCCGACGGGATAACCATAGCCCACCCACAGGGCGATCACACGGCGATCACACGGCGATCACACCGTCAGATCGTCACCGCTGGCCTGCACCAGCAGGCTCTTCCGATAGGTTTCCAGCGCGATCAGATTGCCGAACAGGTTGTTGTATTCGTCACTCTGCTCGACCGGCGACATGCGCTGCAGCTTCGACTTCATCTCGGCGATCTGCCTGCCGACCCACACCTCCTGCAGGCGTGCGAGCACCCCGCCGATGTAGCGCGGAAGGCGCTCGTCGTCGTCGACCCTGATGGCTTCGACACCGAGTTCGCTGACCAGGCCGCCCGCCTCGGCCGACGACACCTGGGTGCGGACGGCGTCGATCCACTCCGAGCCCGAGAGCCCCGCCGACATACCGCCCGCCGCCGTGATGGCCGCGCGCACCTCCGCGTAGCCGGGGTGGGTGAAGCTCTCGACGGTCAGCGTGTCGAACACCGGCCCTGCGATCGCCGGGTACTGCAGCGCCGCCTTGAGTGCTTCGCGCTGCGGCCACAGTGTGGGATCGCGGGGGTTCGGCCGGTTGACTGCCGCGGGTGCCGCGGCGGCGACCCGGCGGGCCGCGTCGCGTCGGCTGGCGGGGCCGCCCGTCTTCGCGGTTTCGCGAACCCGGCCGACGACCTGCGCCACCTCCTCCCAGCCGACCCAGCCCGCGAGCTGCCTGGCGTACTCGTCGCGCAGCGTGGGGTCCTTGATCTTGGCGACCATCGGCACGCAGCGGCGCAGCCCGGCCACCCGGCCTTCCGCGCTGTCCAGGTCGTGCTCAGCGAGGGCGTGGCGAATCACGAACTCGAACAACGGAGTTCGGCGCGCCACCAAGTCCCGTAGCGCCGCCTCGCCGGACTTCAGCCGAAGGTCGCACGGATCCATACCGTCGTCGGCGACCGCGACGAACGACTGCCCGGACAGGTTCTGCTCCCCCTCGAACGCCTTCACGGCCGCCGCCTGTCCGGCCGCGTCGCCGTCGAAGACGTAGATCAGTTCGCCGCGAAAGAAGTTGTCGTCCATCATGAGTCGCCGCAGCATCGAGAGGTGCTCGTCGCCGAACGCCGTCCCGCACGATGCCACCGCGGTCGTCACCCCCGACAGGTGCATCGCCATGACGTCGGTGTAGCCCTCGACGACGACGGCCTGATGGCCCTTGGCGATATCGCGCTTGGCCAGGTCCAGGCCGAACAGGACGTTGGACTTCTTGTAGAGCACTGTCTCCGGGGTGTTGACGTACTTCGCCTGCATCTGGTCGTCGTCGAAGATGCGGCGCGCGCCGAACCCGATGACCTCGTTGGTCGACGCGCGGATCGGCCACAGCAGACGGCGGTGGAACCGGTCCATCGGGCCGCGCTTGCCCTCGCGCGACAAGCCGGCAGCCTCCAACTCCTTGAACTCGAATCCCTTGCGTATCAGGTGCTTCGTGAGTGTGTCCCAGCCCGACGGCGCGAAGCCGCACCCGAACTGGCGGGCCGCTTCGGCGTCGAAGTTGCGTTCGACGAGGTACTGCCGGGCCGGTGCCGCCTCCGCCGACTGCAGCGCCTCGGCGTAGAACTCCTGCGCGGCGGCGTTGGCCGCGAGCAGCCGGCTGCGGCTGCCGCGATCGCGCTGCACCGACGTCGTCGACCCGCCGGTGTAGGTGACGGTGTAGCCGACCCGGTCGGCCAGCAGCTCGATCGCCTCGACGAACGTGACGTGCTCGATCTTCTGCACGAACGAGTAGACGTCACCGCCCTCACCGCATCCGAAGCAGTGGAACTGGCGGTGGTTGGGCCGGACGTGGAAGGACGGCGACTTCTCATCGTGGAACGGGCATAGGCCCTTCAGCGAGTCGACACCGGCACGCCGCAACTGCACGTAATCGCCGACGACGTCTTCGATGCGGATGCGTTCGCGGATGGCCGCGATGTCGCGATCGGGAATGCGGCCGGGCATTCGATCAGTCTAGTGGCCGGGGTGACCGCGCCTCGTGCACTCGCTCCAACCGTCCCTCGGTGTAGGAGGCGATCTGATCGATCACGACGCGCAGCCGCGCCCCGTCGTCGGCGGCCGCGGCGAACTCGGGGGCGAACTGCGGGTCGAGGCTGACCGGGGCCTGAGCCCACAGCGCCAGCGCCACCTCCTGGACGAGGGTCCGCTGGTCGGACTGGATCCGCAGGTGACCGTGGTCGGACATGATGAACTGCAGCGCCAGCATCTTCAGCACGGCGACCTCGGCGCGCACCAGCGCGGGCACCGCGAGGTCGGTGTCGAAGCGGTGCAGCGGACCCGCCCCCGCCGCCTCGCGGGTCCGCGTGATCGCGGCGTTCGCGAACCGGCCGACGAGCTCACTGGTCATCCGCTTGAGCGCTACCGACGCGATGAGGGTGCCGTCGTACTTGCCGACCTCGGCCACCACCGGCATCTCCGAGAGCCGTTCGGCAGCGGCCAGCAGGTCCTCGATGGTCAACGACGGGAAGGCGTCGGCACCGAGCCGGGCCAGCGAGGCGGCCGCGTCGGCGTCGGCGAGCACCCGCAGGTCGATGCGGCCGGAGATCACGCCGTCCTCCACGTCGTGCACGGAGTAGGCGACGTCGTCGGCCCAGTCCATCACCTGCGCTTCCAGGCACGGCCGTTCGGCGGGCGCACCGGCGCGGACCCAGTCGGCGGCGGCGACGTCGTCGTCGTAGAACCCGAACTTCCGGCGATCGCCGCGCTGCCACGGGTACTTTGCCACCGCGTCGAGCGACGCCCTGGTCAGGTTCAGTCCGGCGCTCAGGCCCTGCGGGTCAAGCACTTTCGGCTCCAGCCGGGTGAGGATCCGGAAGTTCTGCGCGTTTCCCTCGAAGCCGCCGAACGACTTGGCGATCTCGTTGAGCGCGCGCTCCCCGTTGTGGCCGTACGGCGGATGGCCGATGTCGTGGGCGAGGCCTGCGAGGTCGACGAGGTCGGCGTCGCACCCCAGGCCGATCGCCATTCCCCGGCCGATCTGGGCCACCTCCAGCGAGTGGGTGAGCCGCGTGCGCGGGGTCTCGCCCTGCCGCGGTCCGACCACCTGGGTCTTGTCCGCCAACCTGCGAAAGGCGGCACTGTGCAGCACCCTGGCCCGGTCGCGGGCGAAGTCCGTGCGGTACTCGGTGTCGGTGCCCGGCAGCACGGCACCCTTCGGACCCTCGACCACCAGGCGCTGCCGGTCGAAGTCGTCGTAGGGATCCCTGGTCGTGCTCACTGAGGCACAGTCTGCCAAAGCCGTTGCACGGTCCGGGGTGCCAGGGCGGCGGCGCGCACTAGATTGACGGGCATGCGCAGGAAACCAGGAATCAGCCGGCTGTCACGCCTGGTTCTCGCGATGGTCGTCCTCGGACTCGCCCTGGCGCCGAACGCCTCCGGGCAGCCGCCGTTCCGGCTGTCCTCCTACGTCACCGACAACGCCGGGGTGCTGTCGCCGAGTGAGCGCGCCGAGGTGCAGGGCGCCGTCGACGAGCTGTACGGCGCGCGCCGAATCCGGCTGTGGGTGGTCTACGTCGAGAACTTCTCCGGCAGGCAGGCCGAGGCGTGGGCGCGAAACACCCAGGAAACCAGCGATCTCCAGGATTCCGACGCGCTCCTGGCCGTCGCGACGGAGGACCGCGCGTACGCGTTCCTGGTGTCCCCCACGGCGGGCGAGGGGGTCGACGCCGACGCGATTCGGCGCGACTCGATCGAGCCGGCGCTGCGGGCCGACAACTGGCCGGGTGCGGCGGTCGCCGCCGCGACGGCACTCAGCACGCCGACGACGCCGGGCACCGTCGGCTGGGTGGGGGTGCTGGCGGTCCTGGCGGTCTTCGCGGTGCTGGTGCTGGGCCTGGTGCTCTGGACCCGACGACGCAAGCGCAAGCGGCGGGAGGCTGAGTTCGCGGCGGCGCGCCGGGTGGACCCCGAGGATCCGGCCGCGCTGGCGGCGCTCCACCTCGACGCCCTCGACGACCTCTCGAAGGCGATGGTCGTCGACGTCGACAACGCGCTACGCACCAGCGGCAACGAGCTGGCCCTGGCCGTAGAGGAGTTCGGCGACCATGACACCGCGCCGTTCACCAAGGCCGTGGGAGACGCGAAAACCACGCTGGCGCAAGCATTCAATGTTCGCCAGACGCTCGACGACGCGGTGCCGGAGACGGCGCAGCAGCGACGCGACCTGCTGACCCGCGTCGTGGTGGCCGCGGCTAAGGCGGACCGCGAACTGGACGCGCAGCGCGAGGCGTTCGCGGCGTTGCGCGACCTCGTCATCAACGCACCGTCGCGCCTGGACGCGATGACCCAGCAGATGGTGGACCTCACCGCGCGCCTCGATCCCGCGCAGCAGACGATGGCCGCACTGCGCGAGCAGTTCGCCGACACCGCGCTGGCGTCGGTGACGAGCAACGTCGACACGGCCAGGCAGCGGCTGGCGTTCGCCGACCAGAACATCACCACCGCAAGGGCCCTCGTCGCGCGCCCGGCGGGGAGCCAGAGGGGACTCGTCGACGCGGTGCGCGCGGCGGAATCCGCACTGGGCCAGGCCCGGACGATGCTCGACGCGGTCGACAACGCGGCCACCGACATCAATCGCGCCGCCACCGCGCTGCCGAACGCCATCGCGGACACGCAGGCCGGCATCGACCACGCGGCCGCGCTGCTGGGTCAGGGCAACGTGTCGCGGGCGGCCGAGTTGGACTCCGCCCGCGATGCCGCCGCCGAGGCCGTCGCCACGGCGCAGAGCACCGGCGCCGCCGACCCGCTGGGGGCGTTCACCCGGTTGACGAAGGCCGATGCCGAGCTGGATCGGCTGCTGGCGACGGTCACCGAGGAGCGCGCCGCGGCCGAACGGATGAGTCGGGCCTTCGATCAGGCGCTGTTCTCGGCGCAGTCGCGCGTCCGAGGCGTGTCGGATTACATCGACACCCGGCGCGGCAGCGTCGGCCCCGAGGCGAGGACGCGGCTGGCCGAGGCGGTCCGTCAGCTCGACGCCGCCACCGCGAAGCGATCGACCAACCTGCCCGACGCGATCGCCCACGCCAACGGCGCGGCGATGCTCGCGGCGCAGGCGCAGCAGCTGGCCGACCACGACGTCAGCGCGGCGCAGCACGCGTACGCCGGCCGATACGGCGGCGGCGACAACACCGGCGCGATGATCGGCGGCATCATCATCGGCAACATCCTGTCGGGTGCCCTGCGCGGCGGGCTCGGCGGCGGCATCGGCGGCGGCGGCTGGAGCTCGACGACGTTCGGCGGCTCCGGTGGCGGCGGCGGGTGGAGCGGCGGCGGCGGCCGGTTCTAGGAGGGGGTCAGCAACCCTTGAGCCGGACGGCCAGGTAGTCGCTCACCGCATCGATCGCCACCCGCTCCTGGGTCATCGCGTCGCGCTCCCGCACGGTGACCGAGTGATCCTCGAGCGAGTCGAAGTCGAGCGTCACACAGAACGGCGTGCCGATCTCGTCCTGCCTGCGGTAACGCCGCCCGATGGCACCGGCGTCGTCGAACTCGATGTTCCAGGACTTCCGCAGTTCGGCCGCCAGGTCGCGCGCCTTCGGCGACAGGTCGGCGTGCCGGGACAGCGGCAGGACCGCGGCCTTCACCGGGGCGAGCCGCGGATCGAGCTTGAGCACCGTGCGCTTGTCGACGCCGCCCTTCGCGTTGGGCGCCTCGTCCTCGGTGTACGCATCGACCAGGAACGCCATCAGCGAGCGCGTCAGGCCGGCCGCCGGCTCGATGACGTAGGGCGTGTAGCGGGTTTCGGTCGCCTGGTCGTAATAGGTCAGGTCGACTCCGGAAGCCTTTGCGTGGCTGGACAAGTCGTGATCGGTGCGGTTGGCGATGCCCTCCAGTTCACCCCACGGGTTGCCCGCGAAGCCGAACTTGTACTCGATGTCGGTGGTGCCCGCGCTGTAGTGCGACAGCTTCTCCAGCGGATGCTCGTAGAGCCGCAGGTTGTCGCGGTTGATACCGAGGTCGACGTACCACTGCAGCCGCGTGTCGATCCAGTACTGGTGCCATTCGGCCGCCGTCGACGGCTCGACGAAGAACTCCATCTCCATCTGCTCGAACTCGCGAGTCCGGAAGATGAAGTTGCCCGGCGTGATCTCGTTGCGGAAGCTCTTGCCGATCTGGCCGATGCCGAACGGGGGCTTGCGGCGCGACGTGGTCACGACGTTGGCGAAGTTCACGAAGATGCCCTGCGCGGTTTCGGGCCGCAGGTAGTGCAGCCCCTCCTCGGACTCGATCGGGCCGAGGTAGGTCTTGAGCATCATGTTGAAGTCGCGGGGCTCGGTCCACTGCCCCTTGGTTCCGCAGTCGGGACAGACGATTTCGGTCATCGGCACCGCATCCGGGTCGTCGAGCCCCTTCTTCAGGGCGTACGCCTCCTGCAGGTGGTCCTGCCGGTGCCGCTTGTGGCAGTTCAGGCACTCGACGAGCGGGTCGTTGAACACCGCGACGTGGCCAGACGCCACCCACACCTGACGCGGCAGGATGATCGCGCTGTCGAGACCGACGACGTCGTCGCGGCCGGTGACGACGGACCGCCACCACTGCCGCTTGATGTTCTCCTTGAGCTCCACACCGAGTGGCCCGTAATCCCACGCCGACTTGGTGCCGCCGTAGATCTCGCCCGACTGATAGACCAGGCCACGGCGTTTCGCGAGGTTCGCAACGGTGTCGATGATGGATGCCACGGGTTGACAGCGTAGTGGTGCGCGCATTCGGGGCGTCGCCCGGCGCGACACGTTGACATGCGCGACCGTGCATGTAATCTGAACCCTAATGAAAACGGTTTCCAATTTGGCGCTCACGCCGGACTCCCCCGCCGACGACGCGCAGCCGCAGGCGGCGGTCCTCGACACCGCCGGAGAACTGCTGCGCGCGCTGGCCGCCCCGGTGCGGATCGCGATCGTGCTCCAGCTTCGCGAGGCGTCGCGCTGTGTGCACGAACTTGTCGACGCACTCGAGGTCCCCCAACCCCTCGTCAGCCAGCACCTGCGCATCCTCAAGGCGGCGGGCGTCGTCGCCGGCGAACGGGCGGGGCGCGAGGTCCGCTACTCCCTGGTCGACCACCACCTCGCCGAGATCGTGCTGGCCGCCGTCGAACACGCGGGAGAGATCACCGAGGCGTCGCGTTGACCGGCACCGCCGTTCGCGCGACCCGGCAGCGCGCGGCCATCTCCGCACTGCTCGAGAACGTCGACGAGTTCCGGTCGGCCCAGGAACTGCACGACGAGTTGCGCCGCCGCGGCGAGAACATCGGCCTGACGACCGTGTACCGGACGCTGCAGGCGATGGCCGGGGCCGGACTGGTCGACACGCTGCGCACCGACACCGGCGAGTCGCTGTACCGCCGGTGCTCGGCGCACCACCACCATCACCTCGTGTGCCGCGGATGCGGGGCCACCGTCGAGGTCGAGGGCGGCGCCGCCGAGACCTGGGCCGCCGACGTGGCTCGCGAACACGGCTTCTCCGACGTCAGCCACACCATCGAGATCTTCGGGATGTGCAGCGTCTGCGGCTAGGCGGACAGGTCCCTCTTGACGTCCTCACCCGTGGCGAGCACCAGCAGGATCAACGTCCGCAGTGCGTCATCGGTCAATCCGCCCGCGGGAAAGTTGTAGCGCAGCAAGACATCTGCGACCTTCTTAGCCGAAGCCCGACGCGTCGACCCCTTCGCGCTGGACCCGTTCACGTCGGAGTCCACCAGCTTCTCCACCAGCACGACCGTGCCGAGCATGGTCTTGCTCGCGTGCGCGGCGACGCGTTCGCGAATCTTCGCGTTCAGTGGCAGGTCCCACGCGAGGGGCTGCGTCAGCGACACCATCTCGAGGTCGTCGGCGAGCGCGACCACCCGCAGCGACGCAGGAGTGCCGTCGTGGCTGATCGTCAGCCCGTCCTCGTCCTCCTCGATGAGCGTGACATCGGCTCCGAGCGCCACCGCGAGGCGCTGGACGAGCGTCGGCATCAGGCCCTGCCCCTGTGCCACATCATTCGGCTCTGCCGAAGCGGCGATTGCGGTTGACGTACTCCACGCAGGCCTCCCACAGGTCGCGGCGGTCGTAGTCCGGCCACAACTTGTCCTGGAACACGTACTCCGCGTACGCCGCCTGCCACAGGAGGAAGTTGCTCGCCCGCTGCTCTCCCGACGTGCGGATGAACAGGTCGACGTCCGGGATGTCGGCCCGATGCAGGTGTTTGGCGAACGACGCCTCGCTGATCCGGCTGGGTTTGATCTTCCCATCAGCGGCTTCCTGTGCCAGTTCCCTTGCCGCCTCGACGATTTCGGTACGGCCGCCATAGTTCACGCAGTAGTTGATGGTGATGACGTCGTTGCCGACCGTCATCTTCTCGGCGATGTCGAACTCCTTGATGACGCTGCTCCACATGCGCGGTCGCGAGCCCACCCAGCGCATGTTGACGCCCATCGCGTTGAGGTTCTCGCGACGGCGGCGCACCACCTCGCGGTTGAAGCCCATCAGGAAGCGGACCTCCTCGGCGCTGCGCTTCCAGTTCTCCGTCGAGAACGCGTACACCGTCAGGTGCTTGACGCCGATCTCGATGGCGCCGCAGGTGATGTCGATGAGCACCGCCTCGCCCATCTTGTGGCCCTCGGTGCGGCTGAGACCGCGTTGCTGGGCCCACCGGCCGTTGCCGTCCATGACGACGGCGACGTGGGTCGGCACCTGGTCGGCGGGGATCAGCGGCGCGGACTCCTTCGACGTGTGCTGCGGCGGTCGCGAGAACCTGCCGTTGGTGCGCGGCGGAAGTTCCGGGAACACCACCGGCCACGAGGACTTGTCGGGGAACGACGGGTAGTCCTCAGGCGCCGGGGGCAGCTGCGGGTACTTCCGCGTCTTCCCCAGTCTCCCGTCCTTGGCCATGCGCCATATCCTGCCCGACCAGAGCGGCCCGACGGTCAGCGACCGTCCGATCGATCCGGTAGACGCGTTCCACCAGGGGCAACGTGCGCAGCTGCCGCTCCAGATGCCACTGCAGATGGGCGGCGACGAGCCCGCTGGCCTGGCTGCGGTGGCCCGGTTCCGACGCCTGCGCGTACTCCCAGTCACCGTCGTGCAGGGCCGCCATCAGGTCGACCACCTGCTGCGGCGGCGTCGCCGACCCCGACGGCCTGCAGTGCACGCACACACTGCCGCCCGCGCCGACGTGGAACGCCCGGTGCGGTCCCGGCGCCGCGCAGCGTGCGCACTCGATGAGCGACGGCGCCCACCCGGCGATTCCCATGGCGCGCAACAGATACGCGTCGAGCACCAACTCACGCGGACGACTGCCGTCGGCCACCGCGCGCAGCGCTCCGACGGTCAGCCGGTGCAACGCGGGCATCGGTGCGTGTTCCTCGCCGGACAGCCGCTCGGCGGTCTCCAGGATCGCGCAGCCACACGTGTACCTGCCGTAGTCACTGACGATGTCGCTGGCGAACGCGTCGATCGCCTGCACCTGGGTGACGATGTCGAGGTTGCGACCGGGGTGGAGTTGGACGTCTATGTGGGCGAACGGCTCCAGGCGCGCGCCGAACTTACTGCGCGTCCTGCGCACTCCCTTGGCCACCGCACGGACCAACCCGTGCTCGCGAGTGAGCAGGGTGACGATCCGATCGGCCTCACCGAGCTTGTGCTGACGCAGCACGACGGCCCGGTCCCGATACAACCGCATCGTCCCAGTCTTGCATCGCGGACCGACTTACTCCTGGCGACCCGCCCACGCGGACCGGCCGGATATCCTCGGTGTCGTCATGGTCGAAACCCCGTCCCCTCCGGCAACTTCGGTGAACTTTCCCACGCTGACGCAGCAGCGGTACCGGCTCGCGAGTGGTCGCGTCACGTCCGTCGACCTCGTCAGCAGTGCGTTGGACGCGATCGAGGCCAGTCAGCCGACACTGAACGCGTTCCGCGTGGTGCTTCGTACGCAGGCCCTGGCCGATGCTGCGGCCGCCGACCGCAAACGCGACGCCGGCGAGGACCTACCGCTGCTCGGGATCCCGATCGCGGTCAAGGACGACGTCGACGTGGCGGGCGTCCCGACGCGGTTCGGGACCGCGGGCGACGTCGCACCGGCGACCGCCGACGCCGAGGTGGTGCGCCGGCTCCGCGCCGCCGGGGCCGTCATCGTCGGCAAGACCAACACGTGCGAGCTCGGACAGTGGCCGTTCACCAGCGGCCCCGGCTTCGGACACACCCGCAACCCGTGGTCACGCGAGCACACCCCCGGCGGTTCGTCGGGCGGCAGCGCGGCTGCCGTCGCCGCGGGACTGGTATCCGCCGCGATCGGGTCCGACGGCGCGGGCAGCGTGCGCATCCCCGCGGCGTGGACCCACCTGGTCGGCATCAAGCCGCAGCGCGGCCGCATCTCGACATGGCCGCTGCCCGAGGCCTTCAACGGCATCACGGTCAACGGCGTGCTGGCGCGCACCGTCACCGACGCGGCCCTGGTACTCGACGCCGCGTCCGGAAACGCCGACGGCGATCTCCACAAACCACCGGCCGTGAAGGCATCCGACTTCATCGGCCAGGCCGCCGGACCCCTGACCGTCGCCGTGTCGACCAGGTTCCCCTTCACCGGTTTCCGCGCGAAGCTGCACCCGGAGATCCGCTCGGCGCTCGACGGTGTCGCGGCCCAACTCCAGGACCTCGGCCACCGCCTCACCCGCGCCGACCCCGACTACAACCTGCGGATGTCGTGGAACTTCCTGGCGCGGTCGACGTCCGGGCTCGTCGACTGGTCCTATCGCCTGAACCCGCTGGTGGAACTCGATAAACGCACCGCGAGCAATATGCGGATGGGCCGATTGCTGGGCCAGCACACCCTGCTGAGGGCACGAGCGCACGAGGCCGCCACCCAGCGCCGCATCGGCTGGATCTTCAACGTCGCCGACGTCGTCCTCGCGCCCACCACGGCACTGCCGCCACCACCCGTGCACGACTTCGATCGCCGCGGCGGAATGTCCACTGACCGGGCGATGATCCGCGCATGCCCGGTCACCTGGCCGTGGAATCTCGTCGGCTGGCCGTCGATCAACGTGCCCGCCGGCTTCACCTCGGACGGGCTGCCGATCGGCGTGCAGTTGATGGGGCCGGCCAACAGTGAACCGATGCTGATCTCGTTGGCCGCCGAACTCGAGGCGATCAACGGGTGGGGTACCAAACAGCCGTCCCCGTGGTGGATCACAGGCGAGGCGAGCGAGACGGCGACGCAGACCGACGCCGTGCCGTAATGTCCCGTTCGTGAAGGTCAGCGGGTTTCTGCGGGTGTTGCCCGCCATCGCCGTCGCGGGCGGCGCGCTCGTCGTGTCACCTGCGGCCCACGCCGACAACTCGCGGCTCAACGAGAGCGTCGCCGCCAACGTCTACACCATCCAGAAGCAGCACGGCTGCGACACCGAGATCAAGATCAATCCGCAGCTGCGGCTGGCGGCGCAGTGGCACGCCAACGACGTGCTCAACAACCGCGCGCTCGACGGCGACATCGGCTCAGACGGCTCGACCGCCCAGAGCCGCGCCAACGCCGCGGGCTTCGGTGGCATCGCGTCCGAAACGGTGGCCATCAACCCCGCGCTCGCGATCAGCGGCGTCGAGATCCTGAACCAGTGGTACTACCGCCCCGACTACATGGCGATCATGTCGAACTGCGCGAACACGCAGATCGGCGTGTGGTCGGAGAACAGCCTCGACAGGTCCGTCGTCGTGGCGGTGTACGGCCAGCCCGGCTGAGGCCCGGCCTCACCGACCCCCCCTGAGCAGGGAAGAATAGGGAAACTCCCTATATGTCCGCGCGTGCTCCGGCGTTAGCGTCAGCTGAGTCGGGAAACACGATCGACTAAGGGGAGACCACATGAAGACGACATTCGCCGCGGCGGTAGCCGCGCCCGCATTGACGATGGCCGCGCTCGCGGTGGCGTCGGGGGTTACGCCGGTCCACGCGGACCCGCTGCCGTACGGCCCGGAGACCTGCATCAACGGGTTCGTCTGGCGCGAAGCGTTCGACGGCGACACCGTCTGCGTCACCCCTGCGACCCGGTCGCAGGTGGCGCAGCAGAACGCCGACCCGTCCGCCAACAAGGAACCCGAGGGCGGAGCCTTCGGCCCGGACACGTGCGTGTCCGGTTTCGTCTGGCGCGAGGCGTTCGACGGCGACACCATCTGCGTGACCCCGGACGTCCGAGCCGCGACGAAGGCCGACAACGCCGCCGACGCGTCGCGCAAGGCCGCCAACGCACCCGAGCCCACGCCGGTGGCGCAGGGCGGTGAACGCACAGTGGTGTTCGAGATCACCGGATCGGGCACCGTCTACTCGATCGACACCAATCCGACGGGTAGCGGCGTCGGAGAGAACACCCCCGTGCCCTTCAAGCGCACGATCAAGATCGGACCCGACGTGGATCTGCTGACGGTGGTCGCCGTGACCAAGACCGGTGAGCAGGGGTGCCGCATCACCCTCGACGGCGAGGTCGTCGCCGAGCAGCCGGTCGGTGACGCGTTCTGCTCCGTGAACATCTAGGGAGTCGCGATGCCCGTCTCCGAACCCCGTCCGGGCCGGACCGATCGGCTGGCCCGGCTCGCTGGATTCGCCACCGTGCTCGCGACGCTGATCGTCGTCGGTCGCCCCATCGCACACGCCGAACCGCTGCCGTGCATCGACGACTTCCTACCGCCGGACGCCAGAACCGGCCTGTGCCCCACCCCGACGACGAATCCGACCACCGCGCCGACCCAACTTCCGGCGCAGGACCCGACGACGACGGCGGCGCCGACGACGACGACGAGCACTCAGCCGACGACCACGCAGTCCAGGCCGACTGAACCGAGCACGGTGACGTTCGAGATCTACGCCGGACGCTCGGGAGTCGAGGTCGACGAGATCGCCATCGACACCCTCGGACGCACGTTCGGAAGGACCCGGCTGCCCTTCGCGCAGACGGCGTCCCTGCCGTCCCCGGTGACCAGCCTGCGGCTGCGCGCCTACGGCGACGGTCAGGACAAGATCGGTTGCCGCATCACGGTCAACGGCGAACAGGTCGTCAACGTGATGAACGGCACGGTGGCGATCTGCAACTGGAAGCCCTAGAAGCCGAGCTTGCCGAGCTGCTTGGGATCGCGCTGCCAGTTCTTGGCGATCTTGACCCGGAGCTCCAGGTACACCTTGGTGCCCAGCAGCTTCTCGATCTGTATGCGCGCTGCGGTGCCCACCTCACGCAGACGGGCGCCGCCCTTGCCGATGACGATGCCCTTCTGGCTGTCGCGCTCGACGTAGAGGATGGCGCGCACGTCGATCAGCGGGTTGTCCTCGTCGCGCCCTTCCCTTTCCGACACCTCGTCGATGACGACCGCCAGCGAGTGCGGGAGTTCATCGCGCACACCTTCGAGGGCGGCTTCGCGGATCAGCTCGGCCATCAGCACCTCCTCGGGCTCGTCCGTCAACTCGCCGTCGGGGTAGAACGCGGGCCCCGGTGGCAGTTTGGCCACCAGCACGTCGATGAGCACGTCGAGCTGCTCGCCCTCGGTCGCGGAGACGGGCACGATCTCGCACTTCCCGCCGGTGAGCTCGTTCACCGACATCAGCTGCGCGGCAACCCTCTCCCTGGACACCTTGTCGGTCTTGGTGACGATGACGACGAGGGTGGTTTTCGGGGCGACGAACGCGATCTGCTCGTAGATCCACCGGTCCCCCGGCCCGATGCCCTCGTCGGCGGGGATGCACAGCCCGATGACGTCGACTTGCGCGTAGGTGTCCTTGACGAGTTCGTTGAGCCGTTGTCCCAGAAGCGTTCTGGGCCGGTGCAGGCCGGGCGTGTCGACCAGCACGATCTGGAAGTCCTCGCGGTGCACGATGCCGCGGATCGTGTGGCGGGTCGTCTGCGGCCGGTTCGACGTGATCGCGACCTTCTCGCCGACGAGCGCGTTGGTCAGCGTCGACTTGCCGGTGTTCGGTCTGCCGACGAAACAGACGAAGCCCGAAAGGAACTCGGTCACGTCGGGTTTCCGGACCGGTCGGTGACGATCACCGCGGTGTCCGCCGACAGTTCGCGCACGGCGGCCACCCCGGCGTCGTCGGCGGTGCCGCCGACCAGTACCGCCGCCTCGAGGCCCGCCGCACCGCTGGACACCGCAGCCGCGACCGCCGCCTGCAGGGCCGTCAACGTCAGCGCGTGCAGCGTCACCGGGGCGCCCGCGTAGGTGCGGCCGTCGAGGTCTCGCACCGCGGCGCCGGTGGCCGCCTCGGCCCTCGCCATCGCGCCGCGGGCCAGCGTGACCAGCTTGGCGTCCTCCGCGTCGAGCTCGGCCCCGGTCGTGCGCGATCCCGCCTTCGGCTCCTCGCTTGCGCTCATTCGTTCTCCTCCTCGGGCTCGACGGGTGTGACCAGGACGGTGCCGACGCGCACCCGACCGCGCGGGTCGGGACCGCCTTCGGCCCTGAAGTGCAGCGTGTTCCAGGTGACCTCCGACCCCGGCAGCGGCACCCTGCCGAGTTCGTGCGCCAGCAGCCCGCCCACGGTGTCGACGTCGAGGTCGTCGTCGAGATCCAGGTCGTAGAGCTCGGCGAGGTCCTCGAGCGGGACCCGCGCCGACACCCGGAACCTGTTGTCCCCCAACTCCTCCACCGGCGCGACCTCATCGGTGTCGTACTCGTCGGCGATCTCGCCGACGATCTCCTCGAGCACGTCCTCGATGGTCACCAATCCGGCGATCGCTCCGTATTCGTCGACCAGCAGCGCCATGTGGTTGCGGTCGCGCTGCATCTCCCGCAGCAGTTCGTCGAGCGGCTTGGAGTCGGGCACGAACACCGCGGGACGCATCACCTCGCCGACCCTGGTGTCCTGATCGCCCGTGGTCGAATACCGCTGCTGGACGAGGTCCTTCAGATACACCACGCCGAGGACGTCGTCGACGTTCTCGCCGATCGCCGGGATTCGCGAATGCCCGCTGCGCACCGCAAGCGACATCGCCTGCCGAGCGGTCTTGTCCGCCTCGATCCACACCATCTCGGTGCGCGGCACCATCACCTCGCGCGCCGGGGTGTCACCGAGTTCGAACACCGACTGGATCATCCGTCGCTCGTCGTCGGCGACGACTCCGCTCTGCTGTGCGAGGTCGACGACTTCGCGCAGTTCGATCTCGGACGCGAACGGGCCGTTGCGGAAACCGCGCCCCGGCGTCAGGGCGTTACCGATCAACACCAGCAGCCGGCTGATCGGGGTGAGCAGCACCGAGATCGCCTGCAACGGAAGCGCGGTCACCAGGGCGATGGAGTAGGCGTGCTGGCGCCCCAGGGTGCGCGGCCCGACACCGATCGCCACGAAGCTGACCACCGTCATGATCGCCGCGGCGGCGGTCAGCCCCCACGCCACGCCGAGCCTGCCGTCGAGATAGGCGACGAGCAGCACCGTCGCGGTCACCTCGCACACGATCCGCAGCAGCACGATGAGGTTGATGTAGCGCGGCCGTTCCGCCATCACGCCGGCGAGTCGCACGGCGCCCGGCCGTTCGTCCCGCATCATCTCCTCGACACGGGCCACCGACACCGTGCTGATGGCGGCGTCGATCGCCGCGAACAGTCCGCCGAACAGAACCAGGGCGATCGCACCCAGGAGCGGAGCCAGGCCGCTCACAGTTCGTCGAAGTACCGCGACCCGTCAAGCAGCCGTCGGTCCTTCTCGGTCTGCCGGTCGACGTGGTAGGCCTCGACCTGATCGGCCACCCACTCCTCCAGTAGTTGGCGTTGCAGGGCGAACATCTCCTTCTCCTCGTCGGGCTCCGCGTGGTCGTAGCCCAGCAGGTGCAGGACACCGTGCACGGTGAGCAGCGCTAGCTCCTGGCCGAGCGAATGTCCCACCTTCTCAGCCTGTTTGGCGGCGAACTCGGGGCACAGCACGATGTCGCCGAGCATCGACGGCCCCGGCTCCGGCGCGTCCGGGCGACCACCGGGTTCGAGTTCGTCCATCGGAAAGCTCATGACATCGGTGGGACCGGGCAGATCCATCCACCGCATGTGCAGGTCGGCCATCGCAGCGGTGTCGAGCAGCACCATCGACAGTTCGGCCGCCGGGTTCACGTCCATCCGCTCGATGACGAACCGCGCCACGCTGACGAGTTCGGTTTCGGAGACGTCGATGCCCGACTCGTTGGATACCTCGATGGTCATCTGGTGGTCACCGTCGCGGCCGGACGTGGGTGGCGCGACGCTGGGCGCGGTTCATCGAGTTCGGATCCTCGGATCTCGCGTAGGCGTCCACGATCTCGGACACCAACCGGTGGCGCACCACGTCGGCACTGGTGAGTTCGGCGAAGTGGATGTCGTCGACGCCCGCGAGCACGCGCATCGCGCTGCGCAACCCCGACGGCGCCGCGCCCGGCAGGTCGACCTGCGTGATGTCGCCGGTGATCACCATTTTCGAGCCGAAGCCGAGGCGGGTGAGGAACATCTTCATCTGCTCGCCGGTGGTGTTCTGCGCCTCGTCGAGAATGATGAACGCGTCGGAGAGCGACCGGCCGCGCATGTAGGCCAGCGGCGCGACCTCGATGACCCCGGCGCTCATCAGCTTCGGGATGAGCTCGGGATCCATCATGTCGTGCAGCGCGTCGTACAGCGGCCGCAGGTACGGGTCGATCTTCTCGCTGAGCGTGCCCGGCAGAAAGCCAAGGCGCTCACCGGCTTCCACCGCGGGGCGGGTCAGGATGATCCGGGACACCTGCTTGCTCTGCAGCGCGCTGACGGCCTTGGCCATGGCGAGGTAGGTCTTGCCGGTACCTGCGGGCCCGATCCCGAAGACGATCGTGTTCTGATCGATCGCGTCGACGTAGCGCTTCTGGTTCAGCGTCTTGGGGCGAATCGTCTTGCCGCGCCGGGACAGGATGTCGAGTGTCAACACCTCGGCGGGCGACTCCTCGTCCGCCGAAGTCAGCATCGACACGCTGCGTCGGACGGCGTCCGGGGTGAGCGCCTGACCGGAGTTGACGATCGCCACCAGCTCCGAGACGGCACGCTCGGCGAGCGCGACGTCGGCGGGCTCACCGGACAGGGTGACGGAATTGCCGCGCACGTGCACGTCGGCCGTGAGCAGGTTCTCGAGCGCGCGCAGATTCTCGTCGGCGGAACCGAGCAGGCCCACCACCAAAGGAGGCGGCACCTCGATTCTCAGGCTGCTGCTGCGGACCGTGTCGGGCGATGCCGGGGTCGATGCGGCGCTTGTCTCGCGGGGTGTCACGTGGGCTTCTTGGCCTGCTTTCTGGGTCGATCCCCCGGTCGCTGCGATCCTGCCCGCCGGGTCGGGGTACTTCGCCGAGTTTACCGCCGCCGCTGTGAGCCGCCCAATGCTTATGCAGGTCGGGCCTATCGCCAGCGCGCGGTGAGCGCGCCGAGAGCACCGAGCGCGACAGCGGCCGCCGTCGAGGTGCGCAGCACGGCGGGGCCGAGCCGGACGGCCAGCGCACCCGCCGCCCGCAAATCCGCGATCTCGTCGTCGCTGATCCCGCCCTCCGGACCGACGACCAGCAGGAGCGAACCGCAGTCACCGAAGCCGACGTCGACGAGTGCGGCACTGGCGGCCTCGTGCAGCGCCAGCACCAGGCCGCCGGCAGCGGTCACGTCGACCGCCCGCCGCACCAGTTCGGCGCTCGACACCACGGCGCTGACGTCCGGAACGTAGGGCCGACGCGACTGCCGGGCGGCCGCGCGGGCCACGGCACGCCACCGGCGCAGTCCCTTGTCGACCTTCGCGGCGCCGTCCCATCGGGCCACGCACCGGCTGGCCTGCCACGCCACGAACTCGTCGGCGCCCGCCTCGGTCGCCAGTTCGATCGCGAGTTCCGAGCGATCGGATTTCGGCAGGGCCTGGACGACGGTCACCCTCGGCACCGGCGCGGCGACGGTGCGTACGGCGTCGACTCGCGCGGTCAGCCTGCCCTTGGCCGCCTCCTCGACGACGCAGTTGGCGAGCAGACCGGCGCCGTCGGACAGGTCGATGTGCTCCCCCGGCCGAATCCGCCGGACGTTGGACGCGTGGAATCCCTCGTCGCCGTCGACGACGGCCGATTCGCCGACCGCGGGTAGCGCGTCGACGTAGAAGAGCGCGGAACTCATGGCTCGCGGGTCAGCGGCCGGTGAACGTCTCGCGCAGTCGGCTGAACAGTCCCCCGCCGGACGGCGCGGCGTTAGCGGACTTGACCTCGGCCTGGTCGCGCGCGCGGTGCTCCTTGAGCTTGTGCAGCAGGTCGATGTCCTGGTGATCCAGCCGGGACGGCACGACGACCTCGATGTGGTGGTGCAGGTTGCCGCGCACGCCGGTGCGCACGTTGGGCATGCCGTGGCCGCGCATCGAGATAACGGCGCCCGGCTGGGTGCCCGCGGGGATCGTCAGGTCGGTGGGTCCGTCGAGGATGACGTCGACGTTGACCGTGGTGCCCAGCGCGGCGTCGACCATCGGCACGGAGATCGTGCAGTGCAGGTCGTCGCCGTCGCGGACGAACACCTCGTGCTGGCGCTCGTGAATCTCGACGTGCAGGTCGCCCGCGGGACCGCCGCCGGGGCCGACCTCACCCTGCGCCGCCAGACGCACGCGCATGCCCTCGCCGACACCCGCCGGGATCTTGACGCTGACCTCGCGACGAGCCCGCACGCGGCCGTCGCCGCCGCAGCGGTGGCACGGGTCGGGGATGACCTCGCCGACACCCTGGCACACCGGGCACGGCCGCGACGTCAGCACCTGGCCGAGCAGCGACCGCTGCACGGTCTGCACCTCACCCTGGCCGTGGCAGGTGTCGCAGGTGGCCGGCGTGGAGTCGCCGTGGGTGCCCTTGCCCTGGCACAGATCGCACAGGATCGCGGTGTCGACGGTGACCTGCTTGGTGACGCCCGTCGCGCACTCCGAGAGGTCGAGGCGCATGCGCAGCAGCGAGTCGGCGCCGGGCCGAACCCGACCGACGGGGCCGCGGGCTCCGCCGCCACCACCGAAGAACGCCTCGAACACGTCGCCGAGCCCGCCGAAGCCGGAGAACCCGCCGCCGCCCCCGGCGCCCGCGGTGGCGAGCGGGTCGCCGCCCGCGTCGACGATCCGCCGCTTCTCCGGGTCGCTGAGCACCTCGTAGGCGACGCTGATCTCCTTGAAGCGCGTCTGCGCCTCTTCGTCGGGGTTGACGTCCGGGTGCAACTCGCGCGCGAGCTTGCGGTAGGCGCGTTTGATCTCCGAATCACTCGCGCCCTTGCTCACCCCGAGCATGCCGTAGTAATCGCGTGCCACGCCTCAACCTCTTCTCGAGCCGCTTCCGCGGCAGTACCGCACCCCTTAGCGGGTGCCCAAGACCTCGCCGATGTAAAGAGCAACTGCGGCGACGTTAGCGATCGTTCCCGGATAGTCCATTCGAGTGGGCCCCAACACACCCATGCCGCCGTAGACCTTGCCCGAGGTGCCGTACGCGGTGGAAATGACCGACGTGCCCGCCATCTGCTCGGAATCGGTCTCGTGCCCGATCCGCACGGTGACTTTACCGGCCTCCTGTTGGGCGGCCAGCAGCTTGAGGACCACCACCTGCTCCTCGAGGGCCTCCAGGACCGAGCGGAGAGAGCCGCCGAAGTCCGCGGTGTTGCGGGTCAGGTTGGCGGTGCCGCCCAGCAGCAGCCGCTCCTCGGTGTGTTCGACGAGGGTTTCGACGAGGACCGTGGCCGCGCGTCCGACGGCGTCGCCGAGCCCGCCCTGACCGTTGAGTTGCACCGCGAGATCCGACACGGCGATGGACGCGGTCGATATCGGCTTGCCCTCGAGCGCCTGTCCGAGACGGTCGCGCAGCTGGCCCAGCTGGTGTTCGTCGATGGCGTCGCCGAGTTCCACGATGCGCTGATCGACCCGGCCGGTGTCGGTGATGACGACCAGCAGCAGGCGTGCGGGGGTCAGCGCGACGACTTCGAGGTGCCGGACCGAGGCCGTCGACAGCGTCGGGTACTGGATGATCGCGACCTGCCTGGTCAGCTGTGCCAGCAACCGGACGGCCCGGCGCAAGACGTCGTCGAGGTCGACCCCGGTTTCCAGGAAGCTCAGAATGGCGCGGCGTTCGCTGGACGACAGTGGCTTGACGTTGTCGATTCGATCGACGAACTCGCGATAGCCCTTCTCGGTGGGCACCCGGCCCGAACTGGTGTGGGGCTGGGTGATGTAGCCCTCGGCCTCGAGGACCGCCATGTCGTTGCGAACGGTGGCGCTGGATACGCCGAGGTTGTGCCGCTCGACGAGGGTCTTGCTGCCGATCGGTTCCTGAGTGGTGACGAAGTCCGCGACGATGGCGCGTAGGACTTCGAACCGTCGATCGTCGGCACTACTCATCGCTCACCTCCCGGTTGCCTTTCGTCCATTTTACGGTGACGATCTGCGCCGACACCGACCGAGCGGTCCCTGACGGGAGGAGACAACGCGCGGTCCTGCGATTAGCCTCGGTAGATGCCCCGGCGTCCGCAGGTTCGACGACGCTCGGCAACGTTGCGGGGGGACACGACAGCGAAGGTGCGCCGGTGATCTTCAAGGGTGTCCGCGATGGCAAACCGTATCCCGATCACGGGCTGTCGTACCGCCAGTGGGCGCAGATCCCACCCCGGCAAATCCGTCTCGACGAGTTGGTGACGACGACGACGGTGTTGGCGCTCGACCGGCTGCTGTCGGAGGACTCGACGTTCTACGGCGACCTCTTTCCGCACGCGGTGCGCTGGCAGGGGGTCATCTACCTCGAGGACGGCCTGCACCGCGCCGTGCGTTCGGCGTTGCGTAACCGGACCGTGCTGCACGCCAGGGTCTATGACATGGACCGCCCGTACGACGAGCAGACCGGCGCCACTCAGCTCTAGCGCGGCGACCGTGCGAGCAGCAGCACGCCCGTGCCGGCCTGCCAGAGGTAGATCGCGTAGACGCTCACCCGCTCCCACGCGCCGACGGGTGGCACTCCGACCGCGAACGCGACGAACGTCACCAGCCCGACGATCCCGATGACGAGCGACGTGCGTGACCGCGCCACGACCGCGTAGGCGACGATCGCGAGGTTGCCGCCCACCACGGCCAGCACCGCACCGATCGCGTGGGCCGGCGCGCCGGCGCCACTGTGCACGACCGCGACGAGTACGTTGCCGACGCCGTTGCCGATCGCCAATGTCTTGAAGGGCAGCAGCTTTCGCGACCGCGCGACGAGCAGTGCGCCCAGCGGGAACGCGACGGCCTGGACGAGGAACGCGGCGTTCATCAGCGCGGCCCGCGGCGACAGGTCCGGCCTGCCGAGGTCGCTGATGTAGTCGCGCGCGTAGTGGTAGTCGCCGCCCATCGCCGCGCTCGCTACGGCCTCGATGACGACGTAGCAAACCGCCGACGCGATCCAGATGACCGCCCCGACACGAGTGGGGACCACGACGAGTGTGCGCAGACTGCCAAGGTTAAGCGCGGCGTGTCGCTCGGGGACACGCACGGTCGCGGGGAAACGGGACGGGACTACCCGTCGGCGGCCATCGCGTCGCGCAGGGACTTGGGGCGCAGATCGGTCCAGTTCTCCTCGACGAAGGCGAGGCAGTCGGCGCGGGTGCTCTCCCCGAACGCCACCGTCCACCCCTCGGGAACGTCGGCGAACGTCGGCCACAGGCTGTGCTGTTCCTCGGCGTTGCGCAGCACGTAGAACGTGCCGTTGTCGTCATCGAACGGATTGGTGCTCATCGAATCTCCTCGTCAGGTCGTGGGACAGGTCGGCGCCGAGCACGCGGTCCGACAGCAGGCCCAGACAGCTCAGGTTGGGGAAGCCGGGACCCTGGGTCAACCCGGACAGGCCGGGCAGGAACAGCTTCGGGTACACGTCGCTGACCGCGAGGTCGTGCCCGATGGAGTCCTGCAGCGACTCGGCGGTCAAGGGACCGCCGAGCCCGAGTTCGAGCAGATCAAGCGCGTCCTGGGTGAACAGCGGCACGAACCACATCGCATCCGCACCGGACCCGTCGATGACGAGATCGAATCCGTGCACCGTCTCGGAGCACTCTCCGCCCTGAGTCGTGCTGAGCGTCAACCGAATCCGGTCGTCGCGGGCGACTGCGTGCGCAACGCGGCCGCGCAGGTGACGTATTCGGTCGTCGGCGAGCAGTGCGTCCTGCACCCGTGCGGAGAACACCCCGCGGTCGGTCCGGGCCAGCGCATCGCGCCGCTCCGTGTGCGTCAGGCCGGTCCACCCGGTCGGGTCGGAGAACAGCGTGTTCTCGAAGAAGCTCTCACCGCGAGTGAACAGCGTGACCGACGGCGAGATCACCGTGATCGTCGAAACCCGATGGCGGAACAGCTCGTTGAGCATCGACGCCGCCGTCTCACCGCCGCCGATCACCGCGACCCGTTCGGCGGCGATCCGCTCGTGCGCCAGGGCGCGGTGCCAGAACTGCGCGATCGACATCACCCGCGGGTTGCCGGGAAGCACCGACCTCTCCGCCTGCCCCGGCCCGGTGATCATGACGGCGTCGGCGTACACCGTCGTCTCGGCTGTGCCGAGTGCCCAGCTGTGCTCCGCTGCGCCGAGCGCTCCGTTGCGCTCCGCTGCGCCGAGCGCTCCGCTGCGCTCCGCGATGCCGATGCGCTCCACTTCGCCTTGCACGACGGTCATTCCGACGCCGTCGGCCACCCATCGCAGATACTGGCTCCACCGCCGGTGCGTCGGAGCGGGCTTGCCGCGGTCCACCCACTCCGCGAACTGTCCGGTCGCGATCAGAAACGACTGCCAGCTGTGCCGCGTCATCCGCTCGTCGAGTTCGGCGTTGCGGCGCGGCACCACCGACGATCGGTACGGGAACCCGACGTCCTTCTCCGGGCTGGTGCCCAGCTGATGCGCCCCGTCGGTCCAGCCGCCACCGGCCTGCCAGTTGGCGGCCACACCTGCCTTCTCGACGGCGACCACATCCGGTGCCCGCACCCCCATCGCGCGCAACTCGGCGGCCTTGGCCGCCACCGCGATCGCCTTGGCACCGGCACCGACGACGGCGAGCGTCGGCATTGGGGATGTCGGTTGGGAAGTCACTCGATCACCTCTCGCAGTGCGTCCAGCCACATCGCCTGCAACACGGCGATGTCAGCGGCGGACAGAATCTCGGGAAGGGCGCGCCATTGAACGCCGAGCATCGGCGCGCCGCCCTGGTCGACGACCGCCGCCATCAGCGTGAGCTCGTGACGGACGGCCAGGTTGGGCTCCGGCAGTTTCGACGCCTGCGCCAGCAACGAACGGTCGAGTTGCAGCGCATCGCCGTCACCGCTGCGGTGGAAGCGGCCCAGGTAGTTGAGCAGCACCTGCGGATCGCGATGCGCGCCGAGCGTCTCGGCGGTGTCGGCCCGAAGGTAGCGCAGCAGCGCGTAGTCGATTCCGTCGCCGGGGATCGCCGCGAACAGACGCGCCGCGCCCTCGGCGTCATCGGCCGTCATTCGCAGCGGGTAGATGGCGCTGAGCAGTCCGACGGTGTCACCGGTGTCGACCTGTCCGGCGCCGACCCCATCCGTCACCACGGCGTCGGCGCGACCGTGCGTCTCGATGGCCAGCCGCGGCGCGGGCGTGTCCTGCCCTCGGCTCCTGCGCCACGCCGTCAGCGTCCGCGCCGTCGCCGCCGCCAGCGTCTGGGTGACGGGCACGGCGCTCGCGAGCAGACGTGCCGTCAGGTACGAGTCGACGAAGGCCATGTCGACGACCACGTCGCCCACCCGATCAGTGTCGGGATCGACGGCGCGCGAGCCGATCTCGGGTTCGGGTCCGGAGATCTGCGCCAACCAGAAGTCGGCCGTCTCGAGCTTCAACGCACGTTCGGCCAACAGGTGCGACCACCGGCGCAGCGACGTGTGCTCGCGCACGGGCGCCGGACGGCGGCCCGCCGCGACGGCGTGCCACCCCGATTCCAGTTCACCAAGGACGATGCGCCAGGACGCCGGGTCCATCGCCAGCACGTGCGGGCTGAGGAGCAGCACCCCCGGTCCGCCGTCGGCGTCGCGCAGCCAGACGGCGTCGACCATGACACCGCGCTCGGGATCCAGCCTGCCGACCGAGCGCTCGGTCTGCTCGGCGACCGCAGCGGTCCAGTCCCCCGTGACCGTCACCTCGCTTAGCACGTCGGGGACGACGTCGCCGTCGAGGGGAACGAACGTCATCGCCTCGCGGTCCAGTCGGCTGCGCAGCACCTGGTGTCCGTCGATGACGTTGCGCAGCAACGCCTCCAACCGCTCGCGGGTGAGCCCGACGGGTAGCCGAACCGCCTCGGTCTGGGCGAGCCGGCGCGGATCGCCGTAACGGTACAGCCAGTGCACGCCTGCCGGTACGGGGATCGGCGCCGAGCGGTCCTCGTCGTGGTGGTCACCACCGACGTCGGCATCCGAGTCGATGGCCGACGCCAGCTCGCGAATCGTGGTGCACTCCAGCATCAGCCGGGCCCGCAGCGACACCCCGCGCCGTCGCACCGCCTGCACCACCGACAGCGCGACGATGCTGTCCAGTCCGAGATCGAGGAAGTCCGACGTGACGTCCACGTGCGCGGCGTCGAGCACCTCGGCCACCACCTCGGCCAGTACGGCTTCGGTGGGCGTCGCGGGCCCTTCGGCGGGGTCCGCCCGCCGCTCGGCGTCGAGGTGCGCGAGCGCGGCGTCGTCGACCTTGCCGTTGACGGTCAGCGGGATGCCGTCGACGACGACAATGTGATGCGGCACCAGGTATCTGGGCAGCTTCGCGACCAACATCCGGCGCAGGTCGGCCTCCGCCGCGTCGGTCGCGACGTAGGCGGTCAGGCGCGGACCGCTGCGGTGCCTGCGCACCGCCACGTGTGCGCCGCGTACGCCCCGGTGGTCGCGCAGTGCGGCCGCGACCTCACCGGGTTCGACTCGGAATCCGCGGATCTTCACCTGATCGTCACTGCGGCCGAGGAACTCGAGTGCACCCGACTCCGGATTGCGTCGGACGACGTCGCCGGTGCGGTACATCCGCGCACCCGGCGTGAACGGGTTCGCGACGTAGCGCACCGACGTCTCGGCCGACCGACCCAGGTAGCCGCGCGTGAGTTGGCCTCCGGTGAGGAACAATTCGCCGGGCACACCGTCTGGCACCGGCCGCAGCCAGGCGTCCAGAACGTACGCCGCCGTCGCGTCCGTCGGCGTGCCGATGCACGGCTGGGCGTGCTCGTCGATCGCCGCGACGACCGCTTCGACCGTGGTCTCGGTGGGTCCGTAACAGTTGTGCGCGGTCATGCCCAGCCGCTCGCAAGTGTCGCGGATCCCCCGCCACGCCGCCGTGTCGATGGCCTCGCCGCCCAGCGCGAGCACCGCCAGCGGCACGTCCGAGAGCAGACCCGCGCCGAGCAGTTGGGCGAACATCGACGGTGTCGTGTCGATGAGATCGACGCCGTGCGCACCGATGGTCTCGACGAGCGCCTCGGCATCGCGCTGCACATCGTCCCCGACGATGTGCACGGCGTGACCGTCGAGGAGCCCCGCCAGCGGTTGCCACGCGGCGTCGAACGTGAACGACCAGGCGTGGGCGATCCGCAGCGGCCTGCCGAGGCGGTCGGCGGCCGGCCGCAGCACACGGCGGACGTGGTCGGCGCCGTACGACAGCAGCGCTCGGTGAGTACCGATGACGCCCTTGGGTTTCCCGGTGGTGCCGGAGGTGAACACCACGTACGCCGCCTGATCCGCATGTACCTCTGCCGGCCGGTACCCCGGCGGCGGTGTGACGTCGGCCAGCGCCGTCAGATCGTCGTCGACGATGAACGGCGCGCCGGTCTGGCGCACGATCTCGTCGACGCGCTCCTGCGGCATCGCGGGATCGAGCGGGACGATCAGCCCGCCCGCCTTGAGTACTGCGAGCATCGCGACGACGTAACCCGGACCGCGCGGCAGCCGGATGGGCACGGGCGTCTCGGTGCGCACCCCGCGACTCACCAGCACCGCGGCCAGCCGATCGGCGGCGGCGTCCAGCTCGAAGTACGTGAGTCGCCCTGTGTCCCAGGTCAATGCGACGGTCTCGGGACGGTGCACGGCGATCCGGCGCAGAACCGTATGGAATCCGCCCGCCGGAACCGCGGTGTCCACGGGTGCGCTCGACCGCGATTCCCCGTCGAGCGTCACGGCGACCTCGCGCAGCGGTCGGTCCCACGCGTGCAGCAGTCGTCGCACCACGGTGAGCACGCGCTCGCCGAGTTCCGCGGGGTTCAGCATGCCCAGCGCGCCCTCGAGGGTCTCGACGAGCACCGTCAGCCTGCCGTGCGTCGGGTGCGCCGCGATCGTCACCGGAAAGTGCGAAAGACTCTCCAGCGCAGCCGGTGTCAGCACCGCATCGGCGAGCGGGAACTCGTCGCTGCCGACGAGGCCACCCGGCGGGAAGTTCTCGTACACCAGCAGCGTGTCGTAGAGTTCGCCGATCCCACCGACCGCACGCAGCTCGGTGTGGCTCAGGTAGCTGTGCTCACGCAGCTCAGCGGCCTCGCGCTGCAGCGCCAGGCACTGCGGACCCACCCGGCCGGACGGATCGAGCGTCACGCGCAGCGGCACGGTGTTGATGAAGAGCCCGACCATCGTCTCGACACCGGCGAGCTCGTCGGGACGCCCCGACACCGTCACCCCGAACACCACGTCGGTGCGGTCGGTCAACGCGGACAGGATTGCCGCCCAGGCCATCTGGAACAGGGTGTTCACCGTGACACCGCGCAGTCGCGCCGCGTCGAGCAACTCCGACGTGGCCGCCTCGTCCAGCGCGACCTCGGTGCGCGTGGGCAACCCCGGCTGCGGCTCGCGCCCCGACAGCACCGGCGACAGCAACGTCGGCCCCGCCAGCCCCGTCAGGTGGGCCCTCCAGCGCGCCGTGCTGAGCTCCGGGTCCCGGCCCGCGAGCCAGCCGATGTAGTCGCGATACGGACGCGGCGCGGCGGGCAGCGCCGCGGCGTCACCACCCGCGCGGTACAGCGCGATGAGCTCCCCGACGAACACCGGAAGCGACCAGCCGTCGATGGCGATGTGATGGGCCGTCACCACCAGCCGCCACCGCGAGTGCGGCTGCTCGACGAGCAGGAACCGAAGGGCCGGGCCCTTGTCCAGATCGAATCGCCGCCTCCGTTCCTCGGCTTCGATGTCGACGGCCTCGGCCGCCGTCGCGGTGACGTGCCGCCACGGCAGGTCGACCGCCGTGGGCACGATCGCCACCGGCCGACTGAGGTTGCCCTGGAAGAAGCTGGCGCGCAGATTCGGATGACGCACCAGCATCCGCTCGGCACACGACCGCAGCAGTTCGACGTCGACCGAGCCTTCGATGTCGGCGGCCATCGCGATGACGTAGGGATCGGCGCCGTCGTCACCGTCGGTCAAGCCGGCCAGCGAATACAGCCCCAGTTGCAGGGGGCTGAGCGCCAGGACGTCCTCGATGCCGGGTGGCGCGCTCACGGTGCGCCGTCTTGCGAACCCCAGCCGGCCGTCAGCGATGCCAGCTCGTCGGCTGACAGCCCGGACGCCGCCATGGGCGCGTGGCGGGCATCGGCCGCGCTCGACACGGTCTCCGCGGCGTGATCGATCGCCTCCGCGAGCTCGGCGAGCACCGGATGCTCGAACACCGTTCGCGCGGTGAGCGCGATGCCGGAGTCGCGGGCTCGGGCGGCGAGTTGGACGGCCAGGATGCTGTCGCCGCCGAGGGTGAAGAAGTCGTCGTGACGACCGACCTCCGGTGCCCCGAGCAGATCGGTCAGCAGCGCGGCGAGCGCCCGCTCGGTGTCGGTGCGCGCGGGTTCGGACGGCCCGGTGGCAGTGGCCTTCGGGCGCGTGATGCGTCGCTTGTCGAGGTCGTCGACGAGCACCAGGGCCGCGGCTGCGACATCGGTGGGCAACGCGGCGCGCACCTCGTCGAGGAAGGCGTTCGCGTCCTCGACCGGAGCTGCGGGCACGACGTACGCGGCGACGGACGCACCACCACGGCCGGACCACGTCCGTGCGGCCGCGGCGGCGACCCGGTCATCCGCCTCGAGCGCCGCCTGCACCCGGTGATCGCCGGTGTCGAGCGGCTCGAGCCTGCCGTCGGTGGTCCAGCGGGCGCGGTCACCCGTGCGGTACAGCCGCGAATCACCCTCCTCGGCAAACGGATTCGGCACGAAGCGCGACGCGGCGACGGGCCCCGCCGCCGCACCCGCGGTGTCGACGGATCCGCCCGCGTAGTACACGTCGCCGGCGACGCCGATCGCGACGGGTTCGAGCCACTCGTTCAGCACGTAGACGCGATCGGCCCCCGCGGTCTGCGGCAACCCGGCGGGCGGCACGGCCCGGCGGCTCCAGTCGTCGACGAGCAGCGTGCGCTCCTCCGGGTCGACGACCGCGAGGTCGCGCAGCGTCCGGTCGGCATCGGTGGCGAACGCGTCGAGCACGCGGTGCAACCAGGACACCAGCCGCTCGGCGGTGGCCCGCTCGTAGAGCTCGGTGCGGTAGACGACGGAGCCGTGGTACCCGCCGTCCTCACCCGCCGCGAAGAAGTTCAGCGACAGGTCCGCGTGCGCGACGTCGAACGTCGGCTCGAGGGCCGAGAACCGCGTGTCGCCGTCCGGCCCGGAGTCGAAGACCTGCTCGGCGGGAAGTTCCTCGCGCACGTGCACGACGACGCCGAACAGCGGGTTGCGCGACAGCGAGCGGACCGGGCTGACCGCGTCGACAACGCGGTCGAAGGGAATGTCCTGGTGCGCATAGGCCGCCAGCGCCATCTCGCGGGACCGGCGCAGCACCTCGCGCAGCGTCGGGTTGCCGGACAGGTCGTTGCGCAGCACCACGATGTTGATCAGGAACCCGATGAGCTCGTCGAGTTCAGGCAGCGTGCGGCCCGCGACCGGAGTGCCGAGCGGAATGTCGGTGCCCTCACCCGCCACGTGCAGCGTCACCGCGACCGCGGCCTGCAGCAGCATGAACTCGGTGACGCCGAGCTCTCGAGTCAGCTCGACGAGCGTGGCCCGCGTCGCCGCGTCGATGGTGAAGTCCAGTGCCGCACCCTCACCCGTCGGCACCGGTGGCCGCGGGAAATCGGGCCGCAGACCGCTCTCCTCCGGCAGTCCCGCCAGCTGCCGCCGCCAGTAGTCACGCTGTGCGACGACCGCGTCGTCGTCGGCCAGCAGGTTCGCCTGCCACGCCGCGAAGTCGGCGTACTGGACGGGCAGCGGGGCGAGGTCGCCCGGCTCCCCCGCCCGCCGCGCGCGGTAGGCGGTCAGCAGGTCGGTGAACAGCACACCGGCCGACCAGTGATCGGCGGCGATGTGATGGACGACGAGCGACAACACGTGATGCTCCGGCGTCGACAGCACGGCGGCGCGAATCGGCCAGTCCCGTTCGAGGTCGAAGCAGTACCTGCGCTCGGCGTCCAGCTCCCGCTGCAGCCACTCGTCATCGTCGCCGCGAGCGCGTCGAACGGTCAGCGGCGCAAGCGCATTGACGATCTGGTACGGCGCACCGTCGATCTCGCGGTAGGTGGTGCGCAGGATCTCGTGTCGAGCGACGACGTCGTTGACGGCGGCCACCAGCAGGTCGACGTCCGCAGGGCCGGAGATCCGCGCCGCGAACGGGATGTTGTTGACCGGGGCCGGGCCGTCGATGCGGAACTGAAACCACTGTCGAAGCTGGGCCGCCGACATCTGCAGCGGCCCGTCGTGGGGTACGGGCACGATCGCGGGACGCGTCGCTACCCCGCCGGCGGCCGCCACCTCGTCGACGTGCGCGGCGAGGCCGGACACGGTGGCGAGTTCGAAGACGTCCTGCACGCCGATGTCGACACCGCAGCGGGCCCGGACCGCGGCGACCAGCTTGGTCGCCAACAGCGAGTGCCCACCGAGGTCGAAGAAGGAGTCGTCGGCGCCGACTCGTTCCCTACCGAGCAGCTCACCGAAGAGCGCGGCGATGCTTCGTTCGGTGTCTGTGGCAGGCACGCGGTACTCGGCGGTCGACGCGATCTCGGGCTCCGGCAACGCCCTTCGGTCGATCTTGCCGTTCGCCGTGATCGGAATCTCGGCCACGGCCACGTAGGCCGCCGGGATCATGTACTCCGGTAGCGCGGCGGCGACGCGGGCCTTGATGCGGTCGATCTCGACGCCGTCGGTGTCGGCCGCCGGGGTGACGTATGCGACGAGGCTGCGGCCCAGCGTGGGCAGGTCGCTCACCACGACGACGGCCTGCCCCACCGAGGGATCCACCGAGATCGCGGCGGCGACCTCGCCGAGCTCGATCCGGAACCCGCGGACCTTGACCTGCTCGTCGGCGCGGCCGACGAACTCGATGTCACCGTCGGCATTGCGCCGGGCCAGGTCACCCGAGCGGTACATCCGGCCGCCGGGATGGAACGGGTCCGCGACGAAACGCTCCGCGGTCAGGGCCGGGCGGCGGTGGTAGCCGGACGCGACATGCGTTCCACCGATGTAGATCTCGCCGATCACTCCGACCGGGACGGGCTGCAGCGAGTCGTCGAGCAGGTGGATCGCGGTGTTGATCTTCGGCGTGCCGATCGGCACGATCCGGGTGCCCTGCTTGCCCTCGACCTTGTACCGGGTGCAGTTGAGCACCGTTTCGGTGGGGCCGTAGAAGTTGTGCAGCAGCGAGTCGAACGTGGCGTGGAACTTGTCGGCGATCTCACCGGGCAGCGCCTCGCCGCCGATGGGCACCCGCTGCAGGGTTCGCCACTGGTTCACGCCGGGCAGCGACAGGAACAGCCCGAGCAGCGAGGGAACGAAGTGCATCGAGGTGATGCCCTCGTCGCGCAGCAGATCGGTGAGATAGCCGATGTCCGACAGCCCGCCGGGGCGTGGGATCACCAGGCGCGCGCCTGCGGCCAGCATCCCGAAGATCTCGCCCATCGACACGTCGAAGCTCTGCGACGCGACCTGCAGGAGCCGGTCGTTCTCGGTCACGCCGTAGTCCTCGCCGAACCAGACGAAGTACTCGGCGATCGGGCGATGGGATACCGGCACCCCCTTGGGCAGACCCGTGGAGCCGGACGTGTAGATGAGATAGGCGGTGTTGTCGGGCCGCAGTGGACGGACCCGGTCCGCGTCGGTGGGATCTACCGACGGGTAGCCGTTCAGCCCGGTAACCGGTTCGCGCAGTACGAGTTTCGGATCGGAATCGGCCAGGATGTAGCTGACCCGGTCGTCGGGGTAGGTCGGGTCGACGGGAAGGTAGGTCGCGCCGGCCTTGACGATGCCGATCGCGGCGATCACCAACTCGGGCGACTTCTCCAGCAGCACGGCGATCCGGTCCTCGGTGCCGACGCCCCGCTCGATCAGCCAGTGCGCCAGCCGATTCGCCGACTCGTTGATCTCCCGGTAGCTGTAGTGCCGACCCTCGTAGACGACGGCGATCGCATCCGGGGTGCGCTCGACCTGCGCCTGGACCAACGCGGTGAGCGTGGTCGCCGGGGTGTCGAACCGCTCGCCGTGCGACACGGTGCGCAGCCAGTCGGCGTCGTCGTCGGTGAACAACGTCAGACGCGCCAGCGGCCGCTCGGGATCGGCCAGCGCGCTCTCCAGCAGCACCGCGAAGTGACCGAGCATTCGTCGGGCCAGGTCGACGTCGACGACCTCGGTCAGGTGCTCGCACTCCACCGTGGCACCGTCGGCGTCCAGTTCGATCATGACACCCAGGGGCAGCTGTGTGTGCTGGCCGCGCAGCTCCGCCCGCTCGGTGCGAATACCGGCGGGTTGGAAGCCGCCGCCGTCCGGTTCCCGAAAGCCGAAGCTCACCCTGGTCATCCGCTCGGCGCCGTGCCTGCGATCGGGGTTGAGCTCGCGCACCACGCGGTCGAGGTTGATGCGCTGGTGGGCGAAGGCTCCCAGCGCCGTGTCGCGGGTGGCGACGACCAGCTCCCGAAACGCCAGTCCGCCGTGGGGCTGCAATCGCATCGCGACGGTGTTGCCGTAGTAGCCGATGACATCGTCGGTGCCGCGGTTGAGCACCGGGGTCGCGACCAGGAAGTCGTCGGTGTGGGTGTAGCGGTTGATCAGCGCGCCGAAGGCGGCCAGGAGCACCATGTACGGCGTGGCACCGGTGGCGCGCGCCAGCTCGGCGACTCGCTCGACGGTGTCGGCGGACAGCCGCAGCGTACTGCGCTGCGAGCGGAACGCGGTCGGCACCGCCGATCCCGTCGGACCCGGAAGCTCAAGCGGCTCGGGAGGATTCGACAGCACCTCGCGCCAGTAGGCCAGGTCCTCGTCCGTCGAATCGTCGACGATCGCCGCCGTGTGCGGCGGCGGCGGTAGCTGCTGGCCCCGATAGGCCCGGTTGAGGTCGGCGAAGAACACCCGCCAGGAACCGTCGTCCCAGGCGATGTGATGGGCCACGAAGAGCATGACGTGTTCGGCCGCAGCCGTTTTCACCAGCGTGATGCGCAGCGGGGAATCGGCGCCGAGGTCGAAGGGCGCGCCGAACTCCCGTTGCGCGAGCACCTCGAGCCGCAGCTTTCCCGCCCGCTCCGAGAGGTCGGAGAGATCGTGCGAGGCCCAGGTGGGGGCCAGTGTGTCGTGCAGCGTGGCGCGGGGTTCGCCGTTCTCGTCGGCCGCATAGGTGGTGCGCAGCACCGGGTGCCTGCGCGCGACCGCGTCGACGGCGGCATGCAGACGCTCGCCGTCCAGTTCGCCGATCAGCCGGTAGGACAGGCAGATGTTGAGCAGCACACCGCGGGGGTCAAGCGCCTGGACGAACCACATCCGGCGTTGACCGTCGGACAGCACGGTCGGGTCCACCACGGCGGGTTCCCGCCCGTTCGCCGTCGTGGCGAGGCCGCGCTCGGCGAGCCTGCGCCGCATCAACTCCAGCCGGGCATCGGCCGTACTGGTCTGATCTGCAATGTCAGTCACGCGAGAGTGCCCTATTCCCTGAATCTTTCACACGTCTGATGAGTTCGGTGGTGGTAACGCCGCCGAGGATGACGGCCAGCGGCACGTTCTGCCCGGTGGCCGTCTTGAGTTTCCTGCGTAGGTCGATCGCGAGAAGCGAGTCGACACCGAGGTCCAGCAGCGAGGCCTCGACGTCGAGGCCGGTCGTGTCCGCGAGCTTCAGCACGGCGCCCAATGCCGCGTGCACCGCCCCGGTCGCGTCGAGTCCGGCGAGGTCCGCGTCGCGGGCGTCGTCCGGTGGGGGTGGTTCGGTCGTGCCGAGGAACACCCGCAGCCGTCGGGCGTCGGCGGCGAAGACCACCGGATCACCGACGTGGTCGCGCAGGGCGACGTCCACCGCGCGGTCCGGCACCATGGCGGTCAGGCCGGAGCGCTCGACGCGCTCGACCTCCCCCGCGGCGATGACGCCGGTGCCCGGCCACAGTCCCCACCGCACCGACGTACACGATCGCCCGGCGGCACGCTGTCGCTCCGCTGCAACATCCAGCAGGCGGTTGGCCGCCGCGTAGGCGGCGTGCCCGCTGCCACCCCAGAGGCCCGACACCGACGAGCACAGCAGCAGCCTGGCGTCGCCGCGCAGCGGCCACGTCTCCGTGAGGGCGGCCAGACCCGAGATCTTGGCCGCACACGACTCGCGGACCGCCGCACCGGTGAGCCCGGCCGCCGGTCCGATGGTCGCGGCACCCGCGGCGTGGACGACGAGTGACGCTCCGGGGCCGGCGAATTCGGCCGCCACCGCCGCGAGTCGTCCCGGATCGGTGACGTCGCACCGCGGCGCGACGATCTCGACGTCACGGCCCGCGGCCAGTTCGGCGATGACGCCGTCGTCGACGCCGTGTCGGCTCAGCAGCACGATGCGGCGGGCTCCGCGCTCGACCAGAGCGCGTGCGAAGTGACGTCCCACCACGCCCGCGCCACCGGTCACCACGACGTCGTCGAACACCTCCCGCGGCCAGGGCGGTGCCGCCGCCCGCTCATCCCGTAACACGCGACGATGGGCGGCGTCTGCGCGAATCACGACGTCCTCGGTGCCGAGCAGGACGTCGACGGCGAGCGCCGCATCGAAGTCCCCGGCGGGCAGGTCGAGGTGCCGGAAGTCCCTGTCGGGATGCTCGAAGCCGATGCTGCGATGCATCGCCGCGAGCGCCGCCTGGCCGGGCAGGGTCGGATCGTCGCCCTGCGGCAACCGTTCCGCGCGCACGGTGACCAGCCAGACGGTGTTCGCGACGCCCTCGGCGTATGTCAGCAGCCCCGCATCGACGGCATCCGCCAGTCGCGCCGCGGCGACGACCGCATCGTCGTCGGCGAGCGCGGGGGCGACCACCACCAGCAGGTCGGCGCGCTGCGGTGCGACCTCCTCGACTCGGTCGTGTGCGCCGAGCGCGTCGCGCAGCCTCGACGCGAGTTCCGCGGCCCCGAGGTCGACGACGGCGGCGGCGCGCACGTCCGCCGCAGGGGCCACCGAGACGGGCTCCCAGTACTGCGTGCCGACGGTGATCCCGGCGATCGGTGGAAGGGGTTCCGGAGCGGCCCAGAGGTGTTCGGCCCGCATCGGTGCGAACGGGAAGTCGGGCAGCGCCGTCGCCGGCTCGCCCACCACGTCCTCCCACCGGTAGCCGGCGTCGCTGAGCGCCACCGTCGCGACGTTGGCCGACAGCCGATCGGTGAGCGGTTCGTCCCGACGCCCCGATCCCACGACCACCGTTGGACCGGGGTCGGGGTGCGCGTCCAGCACGTCGCCCATGGCGAAGAGCAGCGCGGGGTGAGCGGACAGTTCGACGAACGTCGTCGCGCCGCATTCCAGCGCGGTGAGGACGGCGCGATCGAACCGCACCGTGGACCGCAGGTTGTGATACCAGTACTCGGCGAAGTCGGTTCCCGCGGGCACCACGCCCGCCGTGGCGGATCCGACGAACTGAACCGGGGTCTCGCTGAATTCCCCAGCGGGCAGCAGCGCGTCCAGTTCGGCCCGCAGCGGTGTCAACGCGGTCGTGTGCGCCGGGAACCACATCTCGATCTCGCGGGCGAAGACGCCGCGTGCGGCGACGGTGGCCACCGCCGCCGCCACGGCGTCGGTCTCCCCCGAGACCGCCACCGACGTGGGCGAGTTCACCACCGAGAGCTCCACCCAGCCCGCCGTCCCCGCGATGACCTCGCGAGCGTCGTCGGGTGTCACGCCGAGCACGGCAACGCGGTACGGACCGGTGAGCGTATCCAGCAGCGTCGCGCGAGCCGCGACCACGCCCACTGCGACGGAACGGGTGATGGCACCCGCCGCGTAGGCTGCCCCGATCTCCCCGAGGGAGTGGCCGACGGTGATGTCGGGCAGCACGCCGCACGACCGCCACACGCGAGCCAGCGCGATGCCGTGGACGAACTGGGCGCCCTGAATCTGCACCTGCGAGAAGTCCATCGTCTGCGCGCCCTCGGCGGCCAGCAGGTAGTCGAGCGGCGACGCCAGGCCCTGTGCGGCGAACTCCGCTGCGCAGTCGTCGACTTCGGTGCGATACACCGGAAGTCGCTTGTAGGCCTCGACGCCCATCGACGGCCACTGGCTGCCCTGGCCGGGGAACACGAAGGCGATGCGACCCGGCCCGCCCGACGTCGCCCGAGTGACGAGTCGGTGCTCCTCACCCGCTGCGAGGGACCGCAGCGCGTCGATCAGTTCGACGCGATCGGATGCCCGGAGCACGGCCCGGTGCTTGCGCAGTCGCCGGGTGCGCAGCACCGTCGACGCGACCGCGCCGACGTCGGTCACCTGCGGGCGGCGCTCCAGGTAGTCGAGGATGGCCGCGGCGTCCCGGTCGACGAGGTCGGCGGCGTGCGCGCTGAGCGGAATCGGGATGCGGCCGTCGGGAAGGGGCATCACGCCGCCTCGTCCGAGCGGTCGGGCACGGCGACGATGACGTGGGCGTTGGTCCCGCTCATCCCGAACGCCGACACGGCGCCGACCCTCTCGCCGCCCGTCGCGGGCCACGGCGTCAGCGTCGTCGCCAACCGCAGTCCCTGTTCCTCCCAGTGGATCTCACGACTGGCCGCATCCACGTGCAGGGTCGCGGGCACCGCCGCGTGCCGCGCGGCGAGCAGCACCTTGGCCAGGCCGAGGCCGCCCGCGGCCGCCTGGGTGTGACCCACGTTCGACTTCACCGATCCGAGCAGCGCACCGGTCCCCGGCGGCGTCGCACCGTAGGTCTGGGCCAACGACCGCAGTTCGGTGCGGTCGCCGAGCCTGGTCGCCGTGCCGTGCCCTTCGATCATCCCGACGTCCTCACGGCTGATCCCGGCCGCGCCGATCGCCTTCTGGAACAGCCGGGTCTGTGCGGCACCGCTCGGCGCGGTCAGTCCGACGGTCCGGCCGTCCTGGTTCACGGCGGTCGCGCGGACCTCGGCCAGGACGCGGCGGCCGTCGGCCAGGGCGCGGGACCGCCGTTGCACGACGAACATCGCCGCCCCCTCCGCCCACACGGTGCCGCTGGCGTGCGCGCTGTAGGGCCTGCAGCGCCCGTCGTCGGACAGGGCGTGCTGCTTGGAGAACTCCACGAAGTAGCCGGGCGTGCCCATGACGCACACTCCGCCGGTGATCGCGAGGTCGCAGTCGCCCGCACGCACCGCGTGCACGGCCGTGTGGAAGGCCGTGAGCGCCGACGAGCACGACGTGTCGACGGTCAGCGCGGGCCCGGCGAGATCGAGCGTGTAGGCGATCCGTCCGGAGATCACTCCGAGCGAGGTGCCGGTGATGAGATGGCCGCTGTGATGCGAGAACTCGGACAGCGCCGGACCGTATTCGAGGCCCGACGCGCCGATGTAACAGCCGACGTCGTGGCCGGCGAGGTCGTCGGGGTTGATTCCGCTGTGCTCGATCGCCCGCCACGCCAACCGGAGCGCGACTCGCTGCTGCGGATCCATCGCCACCGCCTCGCGCGGCGAGATGCCGAAGAAGGCCGGATCGAACTCGCCCGCGCTGGAGAGGAATCCGCCGAGGTCGTGAATGCGCTTGAAACCGTCGCGATGCGAGCCGTCGAACACCTCGCGCACCGACCAACCGCGGTCGGTCGGGAAGTGCCCCAGGGCCTCTCGCTCCTCGGTCAGCAGCGCCCAGTACGCGTCGGCGGTGTCGATGCCGCCGGGGGCCTCGATGGCCATGCCGACGATCACGACGGGGTCGTCACAGTGCATTGACCAGCTCCGCGACCTCGTCGGCGTGGTCGTTGACGTAGAAGTGACCACCGTCGAACATCGAGTTCGTGAACGCCCCGCGCGTGTGCGACTCCCACCGTCGCAGCGTCGCCTCGCTGACGCGATGATCACGGTCGCCGCCGAGGGTGTGAATGTCCGCCGCGATGCCCACCTCGTCGTCACAGGCGTACCGGTTGAACGCGGCGTAGTCGGCGCGCACCGCCAGGAGCAGGAGTTCGACGAAGTCGTCGTCGTCGAGCAGGCGCGCGTCGGTTCCGCCGAGATCGACCATCTCGGCGAGGATCTCGTCTCGAGCCATCGGCAGATCGGGCGCGTCCGCAACGGTCGACGGCGCCTCGCTGGCAGAGCAGAACAGCGCGTTGATCGGCACACTCCGTCGTTCGGCGACGCGGGCGAACTCGAAGGCGACCACCGCCCCCATGCAGTGCCCGAAGAGGTTCAGCGGACCCAGGCCGGCCCAGTCGCCCGCCGCGAAGAGGTCCTCGGCGAGGGCGCCGACGGTCGCGGGAGCGGGGTGCGCCAGCCGATCCCCGCGCTGCGGGTACTGCATGACGTAGGCGTTGGATCCGGCCCTCGCCAGCGCCATGCCGAGCGACCGGTAGGCCAGCGCGGCGCCACCGGCGTGGGGGAACACCAGGGTCGCGCGGGCGTCGGCTCGCCCGCTCGGATACGTCTTGATCCAGGGCGTGAACTCGACCGCGCCGGTCATCGAGCGTCCGCGCGTTCCAGCTCCGCCTCGACGTCGGCACCGTCCATCCCGGAGATCTCGAGGTACAGGTCGGCGACCTGCTCCAGCCGGTCACTACCCGCTTCGCGCCCGACCAGCCTGCGGGCCAGTTCTTCCACGGTGCGCGCGGCGAACACGTCGGGCACCATCACCGTAGGCGTGTCGAGCCAGTCGCGGACGCGGGCCACGGCCGTGGTGGCCATCACCGAATCGCCGCCGAGGGCGAAGAAGTCGTCGTCGGCGCCGATGTCGTTGCGGCCGAGCACGTCGCCGAGGATGGCGGCGAGCGCCTTCTCGAGCGCGGTTGCCGGGACGCGCTGCCCTCGTCCCGCGGGCAGCTCGGCCTGCGCGAGGCGGTGCAGCGCGGCACGGCGGTCGATCTTGCCGTTGCGGAACGGGATCCGGTCGGTGACCGCGAAGACCGTCGGAATCATGTGCGGTGGAACCAGATCCGCCATCGCGGCGGCGACGGCCGCGGCGTCCACGCTCGCGTCGTCGGTGCGGATGAGCGCACCCAGCACATCGCGGCCGCCCTCGAACGGTACGACGGCCGCGACCGCCGACTCGACCCCCGGCACCCGCCGCAGCACGGCTTCGACCTCACCGAGCTCGATCCGGTACCCGCTGAGCTTGACGCGGTGGTCGGAGCGACCGACGAACTCCAGTGTGCCGTCCGGCCGGTAGCGGGCCAGGTCACCCGACCGGTACCAGACTCGGCCGTCGAACTCCACGAACTTCTCGGCGGTCAGATCGGGCCTGCCCCGGTAGCCGCGCGCGATGCCCCGGCCGGAGAACCACAGTTCGCCGGGCACCCAGTCCGGGCAGTCCTCACCACCGTCGCTCACCACGCGGCACGCGATGTTCGGGAAGGGCAGGCCGTACGGCACCGACGGCCACACCTCCGGGATGTCGCCGGTGACCTCGAAAAGTGTTCCGTGTATTGCGGTTTCGGTCGCACCGCCGAGGCCCGCGAAGCGGGCGCCGGGGGCACGCTCGCGCATCGCGCGGGCCATTGCGGGACGTACCCAGTCACCGCCGGTCAGGATCACCCGCAGCGAGCGCAGTGACCTGCCCGCGGACTCGCCGACCTCGGTGAGCATCTCGAGCCAGCCCGGCAGGAAGTTGACGACGGTCACGCCGTGCGCGTCGATCAGGCGGGCCCACACGTCGGGATCGCGGCGGTGCTCCTCGTCGACCACGACGATCGCACCACCCACCCGCAGGGTGCCGAACACGTCGGGCACCGACATGTCCGACTCCAGGTGTGACAGCGCCAACCCGCGGTCCGACGCCCCGATGTCGAAGTGGCGGTACAGGAACTCGAGGGTGTTCAGCACCGCGTCGTGCTTCAGCTCGACACCCTTGGGCTCGCCGGTGGAGCCGGACGTGAACAGCACGTAGGCGAGCTGCTGTGGATCCACCGCCGGTCGCTCGAAATGCGCCGGATCGCCGATGATCTCGGCGTCGGCGACGGTCAGGGCCGGGACTCCGGCGCTGTCGAGGACACCGGGCATCTCACTGCCGGTGACCAGTGCGAACTCCACCCCGCCGGTCTCCAGGATGCGCGTCGCGCGTTCCGCGGGCTGGTCGACGCCGATGGGGAGATACGCCGCACCGGCGGTGAGGATTCCGAGCAGGGCCGGGATCTGCTCGGTGTTCTTCGGCCCCATGATCGCGACCACGTCTCCGGCGTGCACACCCCTCGACTGCAACGCGGCGGCGACGGCGAGTGCCTTCTGCTGCAGCTGCGCGTAGGTCAGCGTCTCGGTGCTGCCGATCACCGCCGTCGCGTGCGGCGTTGCCGCGGCGTTGCGGTGGAAGCCGTCGACGAGGTTGTCGCCGCTCGCCGTAAACCCGGTGGCGTTGGCGGCCGCACGGACCGCCCGTGACTCCGCCGACAGCGCAGGCGGATCCACCGCATCCCAGGACGCGTCGTCGGTGGCGAGCCGTTCCAACTCGTCCAGTTGGTAGGCGAACATCGCCTCGGGTACACCGGGCGGGAAGGCCTCGACGCGGACGTCCCAGTTGATCATCAGCCCGTTGGCGAGTGGCGTCGCCTGCGCGTCGATGAGCACCTGCGGGCCCTGCGAGATCGTCCAGACGGGTTCCCCGAACTGGTCGGTGACGTCGCCGGCGAACAGGTCGCCGAGACCCAGGGCGCTGGTGTAGACGATGGTGGCGAGGGTCTGCGCGCCGCGGTGTCTGCTCAAGTCGCGCAACACGTTCAGACCGGAGACGGACGAGTGCGTCGCGGTCGCGTGCAGGACCTCCTGTACCACGCGTGCGCGCTGCGCGGCGGTGGCGGCGTTGGTGAGATCGATGTCGAGCATCAGCGACGACGTGAAGTCGCCCACCAGTTTGTCCACGTCGGGGTGGTAGGGCTCCCTGCCGAACATCGGAAGGTTCAGCAGGAACCTCGAGTTCGTCGACCACCGCGCCAGCGCGTTGGCGTAGGTTGCCGCCACCGCCATCGCCGGCGTGATGCCGCGCTGGTGCGCGGCGGCGAACAGTGCATCGCGCGTCTCGACGTCGAAGACGTGCCAGAGCCTGACGGTGCGCAGCGGGTTCCGCTGATCCGAACGCGGAACCAGCGGCAGGGCGGGCGGTTCCGGGAGATCGGGCACCCGCTCGGCCCACCACTGCAGGTCCTCCTGCGACGGTGGCGGGGTGTTGGCGGCAAGGGTCGCGCGGTACTCGCGGTAGGTGTAGCCCAACTCCGGAAGCTCGGCACCGCGGTAGAACGCGGCGAGGTCGGCCATGAAGTTGCGGTAGCTCACCGCGTCGGCGGCCTGCATGTCCATGTCGACGTGCAGGCGAGTGCGTCCGTCCGGCAGCAGCGACAGGCTGAGTTGCAGGACCTCGCCGTCCAGTAGCTGATGCGATTTCGCGTCGCGCGTCCGCTCGAGGCGGTCCGCGGCGCCGGCCCGGTCCAGCTCGCGAAGGTCGTACACGGTGACGGGCAGGTCGCGGTCGCTGATGCGCTGGGTGCCGTCCGGCAGGATCTCCTGACGCAGCATGGGATGGCGTGCAGCGAGTTTCGCGGCCGCGTCCCGCAGGCGCTCGGGATCGACTCCGGCGCCGTCGAATTCGACGTAGAGGTGGGCGGCCACACCACCGAGTTCCTGCTCGCCGTGCCTGCCCACCCACATCGCGTGCTGAATGGGTGCGAGCGGGAAGGGGGCGCCGGGGTCACCGGTCTCGTCGGGCTCCGCAACCCGCTCGGTCTCGGCGATGGGTGCGCCCGCGTGTTCGGCGACCAGATCGGCCCACGCGGTCACGGTGGGATTGGCTGCGAGCGCGGCGAACCCGACGTTGATGCCCTGCTTCCGCCAGCGTCCGGACAGCGACATCATGCGGATCGAGTCGAGGCCGCACGCGATCAGATCCGCGTCGGGGTCGACGGCGTCCGCGCTCACGCCGAGGAGTTCGGCGACCTCGTCGCGAACCGTCTCCGGACCCGTCCCGACACCCACCGTGGTTCCTCCAAGAATTAGTACAGGCTGCCCTAACTTTCCGGAGGTTACCCTATATTCGACCTACCGCACACACCTACCCGGAGGGGTTGACGCCACCCATGAGCACCGCCTTTCAGCGCGATCAACACGACGTCCTGCGGGGTTTCACGCCCTTCCCCGAGGACCGCGCCGAGGTGTATCGAAACGCCGGTTACTGGGAGGACCGCCCGCTCGCGACCATCCTGCGCAGGGCTGCCGAGCGGTGGCCCGACAAGCCCGGTGTGGTCGACGCGAACGGGAGTTACACGTTCGCCGAACTGGACGCGCGCGCCGACCGCGTCGCCGCCGCGCTCGCCGACCGCGGCATCAGACCGGGCGACCGCGTGCTGCTACAGCTGCCGAACTCGCGGGAGTTCGCCGTCGCGGTCTTCGCGCTGCTGCGCTCAGGCGCGGTGCCGGTCCTGTGCCTTCCGGGACACCGCTCGGCGGAGCTGGGGCATTTCGCGGAGGTCAGCGGGGCGGTCGGACTGGTGATCCCCGACGTCGTCGCGGGCTTCGACTACCGCGCGATGGCCGCCGGCCTGGTCGACGCCAACCCCGGCCTGCGGCACGTGCTGGTGGCAGGCGATCCCGGACCGTTCGAATCCTGGTCCGCACTGGCCGATTCCGCTCCTGCCGACCGTCCCGAGTTTGATGTCGATCCCGACCAGCCCGCCGTCCTCCTGGTCTCCGGTGGCACCACCGGACTACCCAAGCTCATCCCCCGGACGCACAACGACTACGTCTACAACGCGACGGCCTGCGCGCAGGCGTGCGAGATGGTGCACGACGACGTCTATCTCGTCGCGCTGCCCGCCGGCCACAACTTCCCGTTCGCCTGCCCCGGCCTGCTCGGGTCCATGACGATGGGCGCCACGACGGTGTTCACCGCCGATCCGAGTCCGGAGGCGGCGTTCGCGCTGATCGACCGGTACGGGGTGACCGTGACCGGTCTGGTCAACGCGCTGGCGAAGCTGTGGACGCAGGCGTGCGACTGGGAGCCCGTTCTGCCGACGTCGCTGCGCGTGGTCCAGGTGGGCGGCTCGCGGCTGTCTCCCGAGGAGGCCCGCTACATCCACGACGGCCTCTCGACGGGCCTGCAGCAGATCTTCGGCATGGCCGAGGGAATGCTGCAGTTCACCAGGCCCGGTGACGACGTCGAGGTGGTCGCCACCACGCAGGGCCGGCCGATGTCGCCCCACGACGAGCTGCGGGTGGTCGACGAGGACGGCATCGAGGTGCCGCCCGGCGAGGAGGGCGAGCTGCTGGTCCGCGGGCCGTACACGCTCAACGGCTACTACCGCGCCGAGGAGGCCAACGCACGATCCTTCAGCCCCGACGGCTTCTACCGTTCGGGTGACCGGGTGCGGATCTTCACCGAGGGCCCGCGGGCGGGCAACATCGAGGTCGTCGGCCGCGTCAAGGACGTCATCCACCGCGGTGGGGAGACGGTGTCCGCCACCGATCTGGAGGACCACCTGCTCACCCATCCGGCGATCTACGCCGCCGCCGCGGTACCGCTGCCCGACGACTACCTCGGTGAGAAGATCTGCGCGGCAGTCGTATTCAGCGGCACACCCGTGAGCCTGGCCGAACTCAACGCATTCCTCGATGACCGCGGGGCATCTACACACGCCCGCCCGGACGTGCTGGTCCCCATGCCGTCGCTGCCGGCGACCGCGGTGGGCAAGATCGACAAGAAGAAGCTCGTCGCGACCATCACCGCGTCGTGATTTCGGCGTGTTCGGTGGCGCTGGACGCAATGTGGTGTCTCGGGACATCGCGTACACATATGTCTCAGGACATCGCGTACACCGATGATGCCGGTTGAGGCTCGCGGGTGCGGTAGGTCCGGGTGGATTTGTCGCCGCGCTGGTAGTTGCAGG
>NZ_JANDBD010000019.1 GCF_024320865.1 Mycolicibacterium arenosum
TATGGACAAATCACCTTGAAAGCCATCTATGGCAAGTGTTTTCCGAGTCACCCAGCAGCCCACCGGATCGACCCCCGTCGAAGCCGTCCGGTTGCCATCACTGTGCACCAATAGGTGTTTTCGTTGACCGGCTACTGTGCCGTCGGCTGAATCGACACCAGTCGGAACGAGCCCGACTGGGCGTCGTCGGGCGTGAAGCGGACCGTGAGGGTGTCCGGGGGGAACCGGGTGGCCATCTCGTTCAAGGTCCGGGACAGAAACACTTTCGCCTTGGCGTTGCCGTACCAGTTCGGGTCGGACGGGTCGACGCTGAGATCTCTCGTCTGCTCGATCGCCGTGTCCCACTGCTGCACCGCGTCAGGCCTCGCGTCTCCGAATCCGGTGGACTGCAGGTAGGCGTCCTCCGCTCCTGAGAGCGTGACCACTGCTCCGCCACCGACCGGCGTACCGGTGATCGTGCCGTTGACGACGTCGGCGGTGACCGACGCCAGCCGCGCCGTGCACACGTCGTCGACGACGCTGGACGGCCCGCAGAACTCCGGCAGCGGGTCGGCGTGAGCCGGAGCGGCGGGTAGTACGAGCACGCCAACGGCGGCTATCGCACAAGTGAACAGGCGGGGCATCACGGGAATGTATTCGGTGGGTGCGCAGCGGGGGTTACACGTTGGTGTGCTGACTCTCACCGCGCGAATGGTCGAACAGGGAATTCGCCAGGAGTAAAATCGGTTTTGCTCATGACCGCGTTGTGCGATCGTTCCGAGTAGACATCTCAAAAGCAGTAGCAGGAGGACAGTGTGGTGGAGTCGACCCGTGCTCACACGGGCCAGGCCTCGCGTGCGCGTCAACCAGGGATTCTGACCCGGATCGTTCGGGAGACCGACCCGCCGACCGACACCATGCAGCGCATCACGGCACCGCTGCGCACCAACGCCGACGAGGCATACAACATCCGCGTCGGCGAAGTGCTCGATCTGGCCGGCAACATCGGCGCCCTGCTGATGGCGTCCGGGATGCCAGCGACCGCCACCATGGACCAGGTCACGGCCATCGCGGCCGCGTACGGCATCGAGCGGTGCGAGGTCGACGTCATCAGCACCACGATCCACGTCGCCGCCTATCGCGGCCCGTCGGTTCCCGCGGCCAGCACGCTGCACGTGGTGCAGTCCCGGTCGATCGACTTCAGCCGGCTGGCGGCCGTCGACCGCCTGATCGCCCGCATTCGCGCGGGCGACGTGTCCTCGTCGGACGCCCGCAATGAGCTCGACGCCATCGTCACCGCGCCGCACCCGTACAAGCGCTGGATCGCCACCCTCGCGTGGGGCGCGCTCGCGTTCGCGACGGCGGGCACGCTGGGCGCCACCTGGCTCGCGTGTCTGGTCAGCGCGCTGAGCGCCATGACGATCGACCGCGTCAACCGACGACTGAACCGGCACGGGCTGCCGTTCTTCTTCCAGTACGTGGTCGGTGGCGCCATCGCGACTGCGCCGCCGCTGCTGCTCTACTGGTTCGGCCCGAAAATGGGGCTGTACTTCGAACCGACCGTGGCCATCGCAGCCGGGCTCGTGGTGCTCCTCGCCGGTCTGTCGTTGGTGGGCTCCGTCGGCGATGTCATCACCGGTGCCCCGGTCACCGCGGCGGGTCGCTTCTTCGAACTGGTCATGATGACGGGCGCGACGATCGCCGGTGTCGCCGTCGTCCTGCACCTCGCCAATCGCTACGGCGCGCCGTGGATCGACATCAGTGCCAGCGCACCACCGGCGTTGGCGGAGTTCCCGGCCCGCGTCGCGTTCGGCGCGGCCAGCGCGGCCGCGTACGCCCTGGCGTGCTACGCGGAGAGGTCCGCGGCGGTGGCGGCCGCGTTCGGCGGCGCGGCGGGGACCATCGCGTTCCTCGTCGCTCAGGGTGCGGGACTGGGTGTCGTGGTCGCGTCGTTCATCGCCGCCGTGCCGATCGGCTTGGTCGGCCGCTTGATGGAGCGTCGTAATCTCGCGCCGCCGCTCGTCGTGTCGATCGCGGGCATCGTGCCCCTGCTCCCTGGTCTCGCACTGCTGCACGGGGTGTACGCGATCCTCAACGAGCAGTCGGCGATCGGGTTCGCGGCGGTTCTCGGCGCGTTCGCCGTCGGCACCGCGCTCGCCGCCGGAGTCACGTTGGGCGAATGGAGTTCCTGGAAGGTGCGGCGCCGCCGGCTTCGGGCCCGGCGCGGCAGCCGCGGTACGCGACTCGCGCGCCGCGGAGCGTTGAGTTCCGCCGACTAGCTGTGCGGTGGTCGGGAATTACCCGGCCTCCGCGAACGCTCTCACCTGCGTGAGCAAGCACTATCCGGCGATCGCGTTCACCGACGACGTCCGCGCCGTTCAGCATCAGCACGGCAGCGATGCGTTCTACGATCGTAAGCGCGTCGCCGGGAAGGCATCCGCCGTGCCCGATCTGTTGACGGATGACGAGAAGGACTTCCTCGCCGAACGCGACGGCTTCTACCTCGCGACAGTCGGCGAGACCGGGTGGCCGTACGTCCAATTCCGTGGCGGTCCAAGGGGATTCGTACACACACCGGACGACCGCTCGATCGCCTGGGCCGACTTCCGCGGCAATCTCCAGTACATCAGCACCGGCAATCTCGAGAGTAGCGATCGCGTGGCGCTGATCGCCGTCGATTACGCACACCGGCGTCGCCTGAAGCTGTTCGGCCACGCTCGCATCGTCACCGTCGACCAGGACCCCCAGTTGATGGCCGCGCTGAGCGACCCGGCCTACGACGCCGTCGTCGAACGAGCCGTCGTGGTCACCGTCGAGGCGTTCGACTGGAACTGCCCGCAGCACATCACCCCGCGGTTCACCGCCGCGGAACTCCAGCCGGTTCTCGCCGATCTGACGGACAAACTGACCGCACTGGAGGACGAGAACGCCGCCCTGAAGGCCGCGCTGGCCGGGCGCAGCTAGCTGCTCTGGCAACCATCGCATCGAGACTCGGTCGGATGCCTGCAATCTTTTGTGTTGTGACGTCTGGGTACGTCTGTGACCACTGGTACAGATAGTCCTCACGCTGCAGTAACCACCGAGTAGTTGCTATCGCTTTGCTGATGGCAAACGTTACAAGATCAAAAAGATCCTCTGTACAGCGATAACGCAATCATTACGAAGTCGAAAGGGTATTGCATCCGACTTGCTGTTCGCTATTCTGAGCAAAGTCTCTGGTCCATCGGCGGGCCGGACTGTCACGAAGGGTAAGGGCTAACATGGCTAAGGTCTCGGTGCCGTCGAGCAAGCTCGCGGCAAAGATGGTTGGCGTCGGACTGGTCGCGGGCGGGCTGATGCTCGGGCTGCCGGCTGCGATGGCGTCCGCCGACCCGCTCGGCGACGCGCTCGGCGGTGCGGTCAACGGCGCGAACGGTGCCGTCCAGAACGTGGTCAACCAGAACAACGCAGGCTTGCAGGGCATCACCGCGATCAACAACGGCGGTCTCCAGGCTGGCACCGCGACCAACAACACCGGCCTTCAGGCGGGTCTGCTGGAGGTGAGCAAGAACGCTCAGGCGGGCGGGCTCGCCACGTCGTCCGCGATTGCCAACACCAACAACTTCGTGCGGTTCGCCGTGTTCGGCATCCTGCGCTGACACGGAAGCCTTACGCGAAGGGGTCGAGCCGCCGGCTCGGCCCCTTCGTCGTTCTGTGCACCGGGTACTCCCCGAATGCGGTTACCTTGGCTTCATGATCAACGTGAACCGCCTGTGGACGGCGGTCGGTGGGGGAATCGTCACGATCGCGCTGTTGTCCGGATGCTCTGCGGGGCAGGACCGCATGCCGGAGGCGCCGCCCAGCGCGCCGGGTGTGACGGCCGACGGAGTGGCTGCGCCGGCGCCGGAGTTCGGACCCGTCGACGAGCCGGCTACCAAGCGAGACGTCGTCAAGACCGCGTCCATGACCGTCAGAACCGGCAATCCGTCCGAGGCCGCCGACAAGGCCGCCGTGATCGCGGAGAACGCGTCGGGCCGGGTCGACCGTCGCACCGAGAACGCTGGCACCGGCCGCGGTCGGGCCTCCACGACGATCGTGTTGCGGGTCCCGGTCGGCCAGCTCGACGGTGTGGTGCGTGAGCTTAAGGAACTGGGAACGGTGCAGACCGCCGAAACGACGGCCGATGACGTGACCGCTCAGCGCGTCGACCTCGACGCCAGGATCAAGGCGCTGCAGACATCGGTGGACCGGCTGCTCGGGATCATGCGCGACGCGACGGATCCGGATTCGCTCATTCGGGCCGAGGACGCGCTGTCCGAACGTCAAGCCGAACTCGACAGCCTGCGCGCCCAGCGCGAGCAACTCGGTGACCAGATCGCCTACAGCACCGTCGACGTCAGCTTCGTCGCCGACCAGATCGGCGGCCCGACACCCGAGCAGTACAGCGGCTTCCTCGGTCAGGTCGAACGGGGCTGGGACGGCTTGGTCGCCGTGGTGGGCAATCTCGTTCTGCTTCTCGGGCTGTTGCTGCCGTGGCTCGGCGCGCTCGCCGTCGTCGGCGTTGGGCTGTACCTGATCATTCGGACCGCCCGTCGACGCGAACGCGGCGGCCCTCCGCCTGCGCAGCCTGTCGTGGCCGCTGCCGCCGACACGCCGACGACCCCCGACCAGAGCCGGGGATCGTCGGGTGAGAGCTAGAAGGAACGTCTAGCAGGGACTCAGGAGGCGCGGCGGATGCCGCGCTTGAGCAGGAGCTCGCGCTCGGATTCGGACAGTCCGCCCCAGATGCCGTAGGGCTCGCCGACCGCGAGTGCGTGTGAACGGCACTGGGCGATCACCGGGCACGCCCGGCACATCTCCTTGGCGCGCATCTCCCGCTGGGCGCGCGCACGGCCGCGCTCGCCGTCGGGATGGAAGAACATTGAAGAATCGACACCCCTGCAGGTGCCTGCCATTTGCCAATCCCAAATGTCGGCGTTGGGTCCGGGTAGCTGCTGCGGCTGTGGCATGTGGGAAACCCCTCTCTGCACATTCCATTTCGCGTGTGCGAAACGGAGTGTGTTGAGTCGAAAAACCGATCCGAGCTCGTGTCGCCGATGACTACTCGTGCAGACAACGTAGAAGGGCCCCGGAAAACACGTCAATACCCAGCACGTGTGCTCAGGCACATACCGGCAGCGTGAGAATTTACATCACGTTCATCATTGGGACCCGCGCGAAACTTGCGGGGTGATTACGAAACGCCCGCTCTACGACATCATTTCGTGTTTTCGCTGTTCGCCATAACCGGCCTTAGCGTGCGCGCCCGGCCCGCCTAGGTGGCAGTTGACATGTCGGTAACATTCCGACCATCAACTGTTAACCAAAGTTGCGTTGGCAACACTTCTCCTGGCCGGACCGCCGGTATCGGGTTCTCGCCGTGGCGATTCCGGGCGGTTGATAGCGTCCCGGTTCGATGAACACCTTGGCCGATGCCGCATTCGGCGGCCACCCCTGGCGCTGGCCGTTGCCGCCCGCGCGCACGCCGGAGGAGCGGTGGCTGCGCGCAGTCGCCGCCGGCGGCCAGGGTCGGTATGCAGCCGCCCTCACCGACCTGGGCGCCCTCGAGCGAGCCGACGGGGCGGGACCACTTCGCTCGCTGGCGTTCAGCACTCGGGCCTCGTTTTTGCGGCAGCTCGGCTGGCACGCCGCCGCGCGCCCGTGGGACGGCCGGGCCCTGGCCCTCGCGGACACGCATTCCGACGCCCGCGCCGACGCGCTGATCGGCTTGGCCGCCGATGCGCTGGGCGTCGGACGGTTCGCGCTGTCGGCCCGTCTCCTGGACCGCGCGCGGCCGGTCGTCGGTGCCGGCACGTCGCCCCGGTTGCCCGTGCGGCTGGCGTGGGTGAGTGCGGAACTGGCGATGTTCACGAGCCGCGGCGCCGAGGCGGTGGAGCACGCGCGAGCGGCCGTCGCACTCGCCAAGGACCTCGGTTCGACCCGACACGCCGTGAAGTCCGACGTTGTGCACGCGGCGGCGCTGTGCAGTGCGGGCGAGCTCGACGACGCGCGCCGCGTCGCCGACGGCGCCCTCGACGCCGCCGAGGACTCCGGACTGCTACCGCTGAGCTGGGCGTTGGCGTGTCTGCTCGGCGACATCGGGAGCGCGACCCGCCCGCCCGACACGATCGCGGAGATCCGAACTCGCAGCGCAAACGTCGTAGAAGATCGTGGTGGCGCGTGGTCGAGTCGCTGATTCCACGCGTCACAGCCGGATCATTAGTCTTTAGCTGACGCATCGGCCCCGATGCACCCCATCCGTAACGCTGGAGAAGCCGCCCACGATGACAATTTCGGGAGATGGTCTCGATGATGTCGTTGCTAGAGCAGTGGCGGGTGATCGAGGCGCACTTCAAGAAGTGCTGGTAACCATCCGGCCGATCGTCCTCCGCTACTGCCGGGCGAGGATCGGCTCCGCGGAGAGATCCGGGTTATCGGCGGACGACGTTGCTCAGGAGGTGTGCTTGGCCGCCATCACGGCGCTGCCGCGCTACAGGGATCAGGGACGACCCTTCCTGGCCTTCGTATACGGCATCGCCGCTCACAAGGTCGCCGACGCATATCGAGCCATGGGACGAAATCAATCCGACGCCACAGACACCCTGCCGGACCGAGCGTCGTCCGACCTGGGGCCCGAGCAACTCGCGATGAACGCCGAGGCCTCGGCCCGAATGGAGCAGCTCCTCGCGGTGCTTCCCGAAAAGCAACGCGAAATCGTCATCCTGCGCATCGTGGTGGGCATGAGCGCTGAGGAGACCGCCGAAGCGGTCGGCAGCACCGCCGGCGCCGTGCGCGTCGCGCAGCACCGAGCGCTGACAAGACTGAAGTCCGAACTCGACGGAAGGGGGGAAGGACGTGCCTGATTTCGGCCGCTGGACCTCCAACGGCGGAGACCCGTCGCTCAACGACGTCAACCGCGTCGACCGGTTCTTCGACGCCCTCGGCTCGAACGAGACTGCGTACTCGACCGACCACGCCGAGGCCGAACTCGCCTTCCTGTTCGCCGACTGGCGTGACGAGGTGCGCACTGCACCCGTCACCGCGCCGGTCACCACCCGCGACGCCGTCGACGCGCTGAACGCCGGACTCGGCGCCCGCAAGCGCGGCCGGTCGACCCTCGTTCTGGTCGGCTCGGCGGCCGCCGCGGTGCTCTGCATCGGTGGCTTCGGTGCCGCGGTGTACTCCGCAGGCCCCGGCGACGCGTTCTACGGCATCCGCTCGTCGCTGTTCGGTGAGCAGGCCACCCGTGACGACGCCGTCATGCTCGCCGCGCAGGCGGAGATGCAGCAGGTGCAGAAGCTCATCGACGACGGTCAGTGGGAGCAGGCGCAGGACAAGCTGGTCGCGCTCAGCAGCACCGTGCAGAGCGTCGAAACCCCCGAGCAGAAGCAGCAACTGGTCGACCAGTACAACCAGCTGACGGTCAAGGTCGTCGAGCAGGATCCGGCGGCGACGCTGCCGCCCGACGCACCGCTGCCGACGTTCACCGATTCGCCGCTGACGCTGTTGCCGATCCCGACCTTCCAAGTCGGGGACACCACGACCTCGACGACGTCGGAGACTTCCGGGACCACGTCGACCGAGCCGTCGGACACGACCACAACGTCGACGTCCACGACGACATCCCCGTCCGATTCGGCCACGACGTCGACTCCCGGCCCGGAGGTCATGCTGACCACGCCGCCCACGTCGTCGGGTGACGCGTCGTCGAACCCGGCGACCACGCCGCCGTCGACACCACCGTCGGGCACCACCACGACCACCACGCGCGTGGAGGTGACATCGGTCACGTCGGTTCCGTCGGCCCCGCCGTCATCGCAGGCACCGCCGCCGCCGTCACCGCGGTCCGAGCCGTCGCAGGCCCCGCCGCCGAGCGTGGTCCCCACGCGTGCCCCTCAGTCGGTTCCCGCCCCGCCACCGGCGTCGTCGGTGCCCGCCGAAGCTCCCGCACCGGTCGAAGCGCCGTCGTCAGAGCGGCCGGCACCCAAGCCGCCGCGCGTGGAGGAACCGGCGCCGGTCACGACCACCGTCGCGCCGCCGAGCTAATCGAAGAGTTGCGCCGTCAGCGATATCCGTCGTGGTCCGACGTGGCCTCGTTGAGCGACGCGTCGGCGTAGCCGCGGCAGTAATCCCAGGTCACATAGGCTTCGGGCTCGGGATCGTAGGCGGGCTCGTGGGGGCGAACCGTGCCGTCCACCAGCAACTGCAGCAGGTTCGCTCGCAGCATGTCCCAGTCGTGATAGTGATCCTGCTGGCACTCGTCGCAGCAGACCACCAGTCCGCGAATGCCCTTGTGCGCCAAAAGCGCCTCGTAAACCGCCAAGTCGGCGAGATCGGCCTCGACCGCGACACGTTCCTGCGGATCGAGCGGCTGGCCCGGCTCGATCGCGTCGAGAGCCGCCGACGGATCGCAAGGGTCGTCGGCGAACGGATCGGGGGGCAAACCCGGCGGCAGGTGGTCGCGCACGGGTCCACAGTACTCAGGCCCCTGGGTATCGCGCCAGCGCTCCACGCCGCAGGTCGAGTGGGCGCGGCATGTCGGCGGCGAGCATCCGGATAGGATGGATACCTCAGTCTCGCCGGAAGTCTGAACGTGCCCCGCGCCGTACTGGAGGCCCATAAATGTCCATCGCTGAAAGCAGCCTTCCCATCGCCGTTCCGGTGCCCACCGGCGGCGACGATCCGACCAAGGTCGCGATGCTCGGGCTGACGTTCGACGATGTCCTGCTTCTGCCCGCCGCCTCCGACGTGGTGCCCGCCAACGCGGACACGTCGAGCCAGCTGACCAAGCGCATCCGCCTGCGCGTGCCGCTGGTGAGCTCGGCAATGGACACCGTCACCGAATCCCGCATGGCCATCGCGATGGCCAGAGCCGGCGGCATGGGCGTCCTGCACCGCAACGTGCCGCTGTCCGAGCAGGCGGGCCAGGTGGAGACCGTCAAGCGCTCCGAGGCGGGCATGGTGACCGATCCGGTGACGTGCTCGCCGGACAACACCCTGGCCGAAGTCGACGCGATGTGCGCGCGGTTCCGCATCTCCGGTCTGCCGGTCGTCGATGCGGGCGGGCAGCTCGTCGGGATCATCACAAACCGCGACATGCGCTTCGAAGTCGACATGAACAAGCCCGTCTCCGAGGTCATGACGAAGTCGCCGCTGATCACCGCGCAAGCGGGGGTGTCCGCGGAGGCGGCGCTCGGACTGCTGCGCCGGCACAAGATCGAGAAGCTGCCGATCGTCGACGGCCACGGTCGCCTGACCGGGCTGATCACCGTCAAGGACTTCGTCAAGACCGAGCAGTTCCCGTTGGCCACCAAGGACAGCGACGGCAGGCTGCTCGTCGGCGCCGCCGTCGGGGTGGGCGGCGACGCGCGCGAACGTGCGATGGCCCTCGCCGACGCGGGTGTGGACGTGCTCATCGTCGACACCGCGCACGCTCACAACCGGGGTGTGCTCGACATGGTGTCCTGGGTGAAGGCGATGGTGGGTGACCGCCTCGACGTCATCGGCGGCAACGTGGCGACACGAGCCGCGGCGGCCGCGCTCGTCGAAGCGGGCGCCGACGCCGTGAAGGTGGGCGTGGGCCCCGGCTCGATCTGCACCACCCGCGTCGTCGCGGGCGTCGGCGCCCCGCAGATCACCGCGATTCTGGAAGCCGTTGCGGCGTGCGCGCCCTCGGGTGTGCCGGTGATCGCGGACGGCGGGCTGCAGTACTCGGGGGACATCGCCAAGGCGCTCGCCGCCGGCGCGTCGACCGCGATGCTCGGCTCGCTGCTGGCCGGCACCGCCGAGGCGCCCGGCGAGCTGATCTTCGTCAACGGCAAGCAGTTCAAGAGCTACCGCGGCATGGGGTCGCTGGGGGCCATGCAGACGCGCGGGCCGCAGAAGAGCTACTCGAAGGACCGTTACTTCCAGGACGACGTCCTGAGTGAGGACAAGCTGGTCCCCGAGGGCATCGAGGGCCGGGTGCCCTTCCGCGGGCCGCTGTCGACCGTCATCCACCAGCTCACCGGTGGCCTGCGCGCCGCCATGGGTTACACCGGTTCGGCCACCATCGAGCACCTGCAGCAGGCACAGTTCGTCCAGATCACGGCGGCTGGGCTCAAGGAGAGCCACCCGCACGACATCACGATGACGGTCGAAGCGCCCAACTACTACGCCCGCTGACACGGCGTTAAGGAACCACACGCATGCGCGACATGGTCGAAATCGGCATGGGCAGAACCGCCCGCCGCACCTACGAACTCGGCGACATCAACATCGTGCCCTCGCGGCGCACCCGGTCGTCGCAGGACGTGTCGACGGCGTGGCAGCTCGACGCGTACCGCTTCGAGATCCCCGTCCTAGCGCACCCCACCGACGCCCTGGTGTCGCCGGAGTTCGCGATCGAGATGGGCAAGCTCGGCGGGCTCGGCGTGCTCAACGGCGAGGGGCTCATCGGCAGGCACGCCGACGTCGAAGACAAGATCGCGCAGGTGATCGACGTCGCTGCCAGTGCATCCGACGAGTCCGCCGCGATCCGCCTGCTACAGCAACTGCACTCCGCGCCGCTGGATCCCGAGCTGCTGGGTGCCGCCGTCGCACGCATCCGCGACGCCGGCGTCACCACCGCGGTGCGGGTGAGCCCGCAGAACGCCCAGGCGCTGACGCCCGCCCTGGTCGCGGCCGGGGTCGATCTGCTGGTCATCCAGGGCACGATCATCTCCGCGGAGCGGGTCGCCAAGGACCACGACGGCGTCGGGGAACCGCTCAACCTCAAGACCTTCATCTCGGAGCTCGACATCCCGGTGGTGGCGGGCGGCGTCCTCGACCACCGGACCGCACTGCACCTGATGCGCACCGGGGCCGCAGGCGTCATCGTCGGCTACGGCTCGACGTCCGGCGTCACGACCAGCGACGAGGTCCTGGGCATCAGCGTGCCGATGGCGACCGCGATCGCCGACGCCGCCGCAGCCCGTCGCGAGTACCTGGACGAAACCGGCGGCCGCTACGTGCACGTGCTCGCCGACGGTGACATCCACTCGTCCGGTGACCTGGCCAAAGCCATCGCCTGCGGCGCCGACGCCGTGGTCCTCGGTACGCCGCTGGCGATGTCGACCGAGGCGATGGGCAACGGGTGGTTCTGGCCGTCCGCGGCCGCGCATCCGTCGCTGCCTCGCGGCGCGCTGCTGCAGGTCGCGCTCGACGACCGACCATCGCTGGCTCAGGTGTTGACCGGGCCGTCGGACGACCCGTTCGGATCCCTGAATCTCGTTGGTGGACTTCGCCGTTCGATGGCCAAGGCCGGTTACTGCGACCTCAAGGAGTTCCAGAAGGTCGGCCTCACGGTCGGGAGCTGACAGCCGTTACCTTTACAAATTAGGGTCACCTGTCTAGCCAGTTACCGGTCGGTAGGTCCATACTGGACGTATGGAGCCTGACTACGACGTCCTGATTATCGGCTCGGGTTTCGGGGGCAGCGTCAGCGCACTGCGGCTCACCGAAAAGGGCTACCGCGTGGGTGTGCTGGAGGCGGGCCGCCGATACGAGGACGCCGACATGGCGAAGACCTCCTGGAACCTGCGGAAGTTCCTCTGGGCTCCGCAGTTCGGCATGTACGGCATCCAGCGCATCCACCTGCTGCGCAACGTGATGATCCTAGCCGGGGCCGGCGTCGGCGGCGGTTCGCTCAACTACGCGAACACGCTCTACGTCCCGTCCGGGCCGTTCTTCAACGACCCGCAGTGGAAGGACATCACCGACTGGCACGACGAGCTCATGCCGCACTACGAGCAGGCGAAGAAGATGCTCGGTGTCGTGATGAACCCGACGTTCACCGACGCGGACCGCATCATGAAGGAGGTCGCCGAGGACATGGGCGTCGGCGACACGTTCGTGCCGACGCCGGTCGGTGTGTTCTTCGGCACCGACGGCCAGAAGCAACCTGGCAAGCGCGTCGAGGACCCCTACTTCGGTGGCGCCGGCCCCGCCCGCACGGGCTGCATCGAGTGCGGTTCCTGCATGACCGGCTGCCGGTACGGCGCGAAGAACACCCTGCTGAAGAACTACCTCGGGCTCGCGGAATCGGCTGGCGCGCAGATACATCCGCTCACGATGGTGAAGTCGTTCGAGCAGCGGGCCGACGGCATCTGGGAGATCAAGACCGCCCGCACCGGCGGCAAGTTGCGGCGCAAGCGCAAGACCTTCACCGCCCGCCACGTCATCCTCGCCGCAGGCACCTACGGCACGCAGAAGCTGCTGTTCAAGATGCGCGACACCGGCAAGCTGCCCAAGCTGTCCGATCGCCTCGGCCTGCTCACCCGGACGAACTCGGAGTCGATCGTCGGCGCCGGCCGGCTCGCCGTCTCCGATGACCTGGATCTGACGCACGGCGTGGCCATCACCTCGTCGATCCACCCGACCAGCGACACCCACGTCGAACCCTGCCGATACGGCAAGGGGTCCAACGCGATGGGGCTGCTGCAGACCTTGATGACCGACGGCTCCGGGCCGCAGGGCACCGACGTGCCGCGCTGGAAGCAGCTGTTCCAGAACGGCCGTGCGGATCCGAAGGGCACGCTGCGGCTGCTCAACCCGCGCCGGTGGAGTGAGCGCACGATGATCGCGCTCGTCATGCAGAACCTGGACAACTCGATCACCACCTTCACCCGCAAGACGAAGTTCGGCTTCCGGATGCTCGACAGCAAGCAGGGCCACGGCGAACCGAACCCGTCCTGGATCCCGGCGGGCAACGAGGTCACGCGACGCATCGCCGAGAAGATCGACGGCGTCGCCGGCGGCACGTGGGGCGAACTGTTCAACATTCCGCTCACGGCGCACTTCCTCGGCGGAGCGGCGATCGGCGACACCCCGGAACGCGGCGTGATCGACGCCTACCAGCGGGTCTGGAACTACCCGACCCTGTCGGTCGTCGACGGCGCGGCGATCTCGGCCAATCTCGGCGTCAACCCGTCGCTCTCGATCACCGCGCAGGCCGAACGGGTGGCGTCGCTGTGGCCGAACAAGGGTCAGGAGGACCTGCGTCCGGCGCAGGGCCAGGCCTACCGGCGCATCGACCCCATCTCGCCCGAGCACCCGGTCGTGCCCGAGCACGCGCCCGCCGCTCTGAAACTGATTCCGATCACGTCGGAGCGCAGCGCGGGTTAGGTCCCTTTGCCAGAATGAGCGCGTGAACTTCCTTCAGCGCCGCCGGACGGGGCTGTTGATCAAGCGCGCGCAGCCCTTCGTCGACGAGCCGCTGGTCGCGGTGGGCAACTTCACCTGGCTGGGTAACAGCATGGGCGCCCAGCCGGGGATGCGCGGCAGGGCGGACCTCGCGGGCGGGTTGCCGGAGTGGACTCTCATCGGGACGGGGGCGACGAGGCTGCACATCGTGACGTCCAACAACCTGAATCCCGATCGGGGCGAGGAACTGTTCGGCAGCTGGCCGCTCGACGGGGTCCGGGTCACCGAGGAGACCTACGGGCGCAAGATCGGGCCGGTCTCGGCCGGCGCCTACCGCGCCGCCAGGTTCGAGTTCCCGGACCGCCCGGCCGCCCTGCTGCAGCCGTTCGGCAGGCAGGCGTTCGAACTGGTGGCGGCCCGGCACGCGGCGAACCCCGACAAGCCCTCCTTATCCGACGGATTGACCAGGGTCGCCCTGATGACGACGGCTGACGGCCCCGTGTCCGCCGACGTGTTCTTCCTGCTCAGTTACGGCGACGGCCGCACCGACACCGTGCCCCTCGGCGACGGCGACAAGCTGCTGACCCGCCTGCAGGCGCTGCCCGGATTCGACAACGAGACGTTCATCAAGGCGGTGGCCGCCAGCGAGGGTGGCATCTCCGTGTTGTGGACGGGCCCGCCACTAGACTGAGCGGGTGAATTCCCCGCGCCCCGTGCTGGTCGTCGACTTCGGAGCCCAGTACGCACAGCTGATCGCGCGTCGCGTCCGCGAGGCCAGGGTGTTCTCCGAGGTCATCCCGCACAGCGCGACCGTCGACGAGATCAAGGCCCGCAATCCGCAGGCCATCGTGCTGTCCGGCGGACCGGCCAGCGTCTACGCCGACGGCGCGCCGCAGCTCGACCCGGCGGTCTTCGACCTCGACGTCCCCGTGTTCGGCATCTGCTACGGATTTCAGGCCATGGCGCAGGCGCTCGGCGGCACGGTCGCACGCACCGGCACCAGTGAGTACGGCCGCACCGAGCTGAAGGTGACTGGGGGACAGCTGCATTCGGACCTGCCGTCGACGCAGCCGGTGTGGATGAGCCACGGCGACGCCGTCACCGCGGCACCGGACGGCTTCGACGTCGTCGCCGTCAGCGCGGGGGCGCCGGTCGCGGCCTTCGAGAACCGGGAGCGCCGACTCGCCGGTGTGCAGTACCACCCGGAGGTGCTGCACACTCCGCACGGCCAGCAGATCCTCAGCCGCTTCCTGCACGAGTTCGCGGGCATCGACGCGTCGTGGACGCCCGCGAACATCGCCGACGCCCTTGTTGAGCAGGTCCGCACGCAGATCGGCGACGGCCGGGCCATCTGCGGACTGTCCGGCGGCGTCGATTCCGCCGTGGCCGCCGCCCTGGTGCAGCGTGCCATCGGTGACCGGTTGACGTGTGTGTTCGTGGATCACGGACTGCTGCGCGCGGGGGAGCGCGGCCAGGTGCAGCGCGACTTCGTCGCCGCCACCGGCGCGAAGCTGGTGACGGTCGACGCCGAAGCGCGCTTCCTGGAAGCGCTTTCGGGTGTCACCAACCCGGAGGGCAAGCGCAAGATCATCGGCCGGGAGTTCATCAGGGCGTTCGAGGGTGCGGTGCGCGACATCGTCGGTGATGGCGGCCCCGAGGTCGACTTCCTGGTGCAGGGGACGTTGTACCCCGACGTCGTCGAGTCCGGCGGCGGATCGGGCACGGCCAACATCAAGAGCCACCACAACGTCGGCGGGCTTCCCGACGACCTGAAGTTCAGGCTCGTCGAACCGCTCCGATTGCTGTTCAAGGACGAGGTGCGCGCCGTCGGACGCGAGCTCGGTCTGCCCGAGGACATTGTTGGGCGCCAACCGTTTCCGGGTCCGGGGCTCGGCATCCGGATCGTCGGCGAGGTCACCGCGGATCGGCTGGACACGCTGCGCCGTGCCGACTCCATCGCCCGCGAGGAGCTTACGTCGGCCGGGCAGGACGCCCAGATCTGGCAGTGCCCGGTGGTGCTGCTCGCCGACGTCCGGTCGGTGGGGGTGCAGGGCGACGGCCGCACCTACGGCCACCCGATCGTCCTGCGGCCGGTGTCGAGTGAGGACGCCATGACGGCCGACTGGACGCGGGTGCCCTACGAAGTGCTGGAACGGATTTCGACCCGCATCACCAACGAGGTGCCCGAGGTCAACCGCGTCGTGCTCGACATCACCAGCAAGCCGCCCGGCACCATCGAGTGGGAGTAGCTAGGTCTCCTCGTCGGCCTGTTTGGCGATGATGTCGCCGAAGATCTGACCGACGGCCTCCTCGATGGTCGTCTCGATCGAGAACGCCAGGGTGGCCGAGACCGCGGCGACGGCCTGGGTGCGGAACCGTACCAGCATCGTGATCAGTTCGGCCACTTCGGTATCCGGCGGCAGCGCCTCGCCGGGCTTGATGCGGTCGAGGACGTGCTCGACGCCCGCGGCCACCAGCAGTCCGCTGATCTGATCGACCAGCGGCGCGATCTGCTCGTGCAGGTCGATCAGCTTGTCGCTGGCCACCCCGTACTGGCGGATCTCGTTGAACGCCTCGATGAGCTTGGGGCGCACGACGACCGCCTCGCCGTCCTCGAGGCGAATGACCCCGAGCCCCACCATCCGCTCGAAACCGGTGTCGTCGTCGACGAGCCGTTTCGCGTTGGCGACGCTCATCCGTTCCGGCTTCTCCGTCGCCCAGCTGCCCGCGATCGCGGACTCGATGCCGAGCATGTCGCCGACGCCCTTGCCCTGCTCCCACGCGGACAGCATTTCGTGGACGTGCGAGATGTTGTAGCCGCGGTCGAGCAGCGAGGTGATGAGGCGCAGCCGCGTCAGGTGGGTGTCGTTGAACAGCGCGATCCGGCCGACGCGCAGCGGCGGGTGCAGTAGGCCTCGGTCCCGGTAGACCCGGATGTTGCGCGTCGTCGTGCCGGCCAGCCGGGCCAACTCCTCGATGCGGTACTCGCCGGACGCCTCGACGCCGTGCGGCTGCACCGCGGCGTCGAAAAGCTGCGAAACCGCGTTCTCGATGACCCCGCGCGAGCCGCGGCGGATCTGCCTCGGCGCCCGACGCAGCCCGGCGAGAACCGTCGAGATGGCTCCCGCCTGCTGCTTGGGCTGCCGAGCGGACACGATTAGGCCGGTGACGCGACCGCTCGGAGGTGCGTCGCCTTCGCGACGGCGTCATAGTCCCCGAATTCGAAATCCCGCATCTGTCGAAGATACTGCGTGGCGAAGCCGGGGTACATCGAGGCGTTGAACCCGTCGGCTGTCAGGTACCAGCTGTTGCAGCCGGACATCCAGGTCGTCTTCGTGAGTCGGCGCTGAAGGCGCTCGTTGTGCCTGCGCTGAACGTCGGCTCGGACGTCGAGGTAGAGCAGGTCGTCGCGGAGCACCGTCGAGATGGCGGACACCGCGTAGTCGAGTTGACCCTCGACGTAGACGAGCAGCGAGTTGTGCCCCGGCCCCGAATTCGGGCCCGTCATGAAGAACAGGTTGGGATAGCCGCTGGCTTGAATGCTCTTGTACGCCTGCGCCCCACGGGCCCAGTCATCGGCGAGGGAACGCCCGCCGAGTCCGGTGACGGGGTACGGCGGACCGGTGAGGTGGACGTCGAAGCCGGTGGCGAACACGATGGCGTCGAGGTGGTGTTCGACCCCGTCACTGGTGCGGATCCCCACCGGACTCATGGTGGCGATCGGCCAGTCGATGAGCTTGCAGTTGTTCTTCTGCAGCGCCGGGTAGTAGTCGCTGGACACCAGCATGCGCTTGCAGCCGGGCGTGAAATCCGGCGTCAGCTGGCGGCGCAGCCACGGATCCTTCACCTGCCGGCGCAGATGCGCCTTGCCCAGCCGCGCCACCAGGCCGGTCAGCGGGGTGTCCCACACCATCGCGGTGGCGCTCGCCTCGTGTCCCCAGAACAGCAGCTGGCGCGCGAGTTGTTGCGCGGCGGGCACTTTCGCGAACAGGGTCTGCGCGGCGTCCGGCATGGCGACGTCGAGGCGGGGGATGACCCACCCGGGCGTGCGCTGGAACACCTTGACGAACTCGGCCTGCTCGACCAGTTCGGGAACGATCTGGACGGCGCTGGCACCGGTGCCGATGACGGCCACCCGCTTGCCGGTGAAGTCGTAGTCGTGGTCCCAGTTCGCGCTGTGGATCTTGTGGCCCTGATAGGTGTCCAGCCCGCGGATGTCCGGCCACTTGTGATCCGGTAGCGGTCCGGATGCCAGCACGACGGTTCGCGCCCGGTACGGCCCGGAGTCCGTCGTGACGGTCCAGGTGCCCGCGTCCTCGTCGAATTCGAGGCCCGTGACCTCGACGCCGAACTCGATCCGGCGACGCACGTCGAACGCGTCGACCATGTCCTCGATGTGCTGGCGGATCTCGTCGGCAGGGGAGTAGGCCCGCGACCACGTCGGGTTCTTCACGAACGAGAACGAGTACAGCAGCGAGGGGATGTCGCACGCCGCCCCCGGATAGGTGTTGTCGCGCCAGGTGCCGCCGACGCGATCGCTGCGTTCGAGGATGACGAAGTCGTCGACGCCGGCCTCGCTGAGCTTGATGGCGGCGCCGACGCCGGTGAACCCGGCTCCGACGATGAGGGTGTCGTAAGTGTGCGTCATGATCAGGCCGCCGGCTCGTGGGTCAGTTCTTTGAACCAGGACGGGATCGGCTTGAGCAACGCCTTCGGGTAGTAGTCCGACGCCTTCACAAGGGGATTCGCCACCCAGTGGTAGGGGTTGTTCGGCTTGACCACCATGCGCGCGTGCAGCTTCAGAATCTGGTAAGTCGGCACCCGCCAGGTGCTCTCGCCGCGTTCGCCGAGCGTCTTGAACCGCTTCATCGCGTTGTACAGCTTCTCGGGCTGCAGACCCATGTCGACGATGTTGTTGCGCATCCGGTTCAGCAGCGGGATGTACATGATCGCGCCGATGATCACGCCGGGTGTGGCGATGTTGCCGACGAACTGGACCAGCAGCCGGCGGGCATCGGCCTGGCCGATCATGTTCAGAACCTCGAAATCGACGGCGATGTGCCGGGATTCGTCGTTGTTGATCTTCTCGAACACCTGGTGGCAGACGGGGTCGTGCACCTCTTCGAGGAGGAACTTCAGCAGCGCGCCGTCGAGCGCCACCTCGAGCATCGGGATGACGGTCCCCAGGATCGACAGCGACATGTCGTCGGCGTAGGTGTCGAGCCAGTCGATGGCGAGGCGGATGTTGACGTTGGGCTCCGGCATCTCTCCGTCGTCGAGCATGCCCCAGCGCTTCATCAGCGCGAGTTCGGCGTTCGCGTGCCGCTGCTCCTCGGCGTGGAAGTAGCGGTAGATCTCGGCGAGCGTGGGTGTCGGCGCCTTCTTGGCCAGCGCCGCGAACCCACGCGCTCCGACGTTCTCGATCCAGCAGAGGTCGGCCATGAAGGCCTTCAGCTTGGGCCGCATCTCGTCGGTGATCGTCTCGGCACCCGGGGCGTCCCAGTCGATGTCCGCCAAGGCCCACTGACGGTCCTTGATCTTCGCCAGCATGTTGTCCATGTCGATGGCCATGTTGTGCTCCTAACCGGTCACGCGGGTGGTGAGGCCGACGGCGCGGGTGTACACCGTCGGAGTGAAACGTTTGATGCCCCAGCCGATCCGGGCGTCCGGCTGCGGCAGGCAGTACAGGCCGCCTCGGTCCAGGGTGTCGAGGCAGGTGCGGGCGACCCGCTCGGGTGAGAAGCCGGTCCAGCGCATCAGCCGGTCGGCCAGCTGGGTGGACTTGTCCGAGATGCGGCCGGCCTCCACGATGTTCGTCTTCACGAACGTCGGGCACAGCACCGTGACGTTGACTCCGGTGCCGGACAGTTCGGCCGACAGGGTCTCCGAGAGCGACAGCACGCCGGCCTTGCTGACGTTGTAGGCGGCCATGCCGGGGGCGGCGCCGAACGCCGCCGCGGAGGCGACGTTGATGATGCCCGCCGGCCGACCCGCGTCGCGCAGGATCGGCGCGAACACGTGGCATCCGTGAATGGGTCCCCACAGGTTGATGTTGAGCACCCAGTTCCAGTCGTCGAGGTCGGCCTCGCCGATTGCCTGGCCGCCCGCGCCGACGCCGGCGTTGTTGATCACCACCGTCGGTGGGCCGCCGAACCACGACTGCGATTCTTTGGCCAGCAGTTCGACGTCCTCGAGGCGGGATACGTCGCAGGTCAGTGCGATCGCCCGGCCGCCTGCGGCCGTGATGGCGTCCGCGGTGTTCGAGGCGGCGGCTGCGTTGATGTCGCTGCACACCACCCGGCCACCGCGGCGGCCGAGTTCGGCGGCGAAGGCGGCGCCGATGCCGCTGCCCGCGCCGGTGATGACGGCCGCGGCGTCGTGGCTGCGTTTGGTCGAGCCGAAGATTCCCATCGCGCTATCCCGTCGCTTCCCGAATCGTGTTGGTACGCAGTGCGTCCGAAATGAAGTTCGCGACGCCGTACATCGCGGGTCTGGCCTCCGGGCTCAGCCGGGGGAGTGCCTGGAAGACGTGCACCTGGTCGGGCCAGATCTGCAGGTCGCAGGTGCCGCCCGCCGCTCGGATGTCGGCGGCCAGCTTCCGCGCGTCGGAGACGAGCATCTCGCCACCTCCCGCCTGGACCAGCGTCGGCGGAAGGACCCGGCCGCCCGCCACGTCGAGCGTGAGCCGGGGATGATCCAGTGGCGTTCCGGCGCAGTACAACTCGAGCAGCCGAGTGGCGTCGGCGGCGCGGATGGCGGGATCGCGGCGCAGTTCCTCCCTGGCTCGCGCCAGGCCGAACGTCAAGTCCATCAGCGGGGAGAACAGCACCAGCCCCGCGGGATGCGCGGTGTCGGGCTGCAGCGCGAGGTCGACGCTGAGATGCCCGCCCGCGGAGTCGCCGGCGACGACGATGCGGTGCGGCTCGTGTCCGTGGTGAAGTAGCCAGTCCCAGCCCGATCGGACATCCGTTGCGGCCGCAGGGAATCGGTGCCGCGGGGCCAGCCGGTAGTCGACGCTGAACACGGGCAGGCCGGTCAGCCGCGACAGCCACCCGGTGAGCCTGCGGTGCGTGCGGGGTGAGCAGAGCGCGTAGCCGCTGCCGTGCACGTAGTAGATCGCGGCGCCGTCGGCCGTCGCGCCCGCGGCCCGCACCCACTCGCCGACCAGGCGGCGGCCGTCGGGCAGTCGAGCGTCGACGGGTTCGACGTCGACACCCCGCAGTGACGGCCCGAAGGTGTCCATGACGCGGGCGACGATCTGACGCGAGGTCCACAGGCCCCACGCCTGGTCCGGCGGTAGGACGGCGCTGAGTTGACGCAACGTCAGGCTGCTGACGGTGGCTGCACCCCGCGATCGCAGCGACCCGCGCGTTCTGACCTCCATTGGTCGAGACATGCGATGAGTACAGCACCAATGGTGACATTCGTCAATGTCAACATTTATCAGTGTGAGGCCCTGATCACGCCGGTTTCGTTTGCTTCAACCCCGCCGAACGTTGGTTACCGCCACGCGAAACCGCGCGGACGCGTGTCGGTAACCAACGTTCGCGCGAGGGGGAGGGGTGGGATCAGCGGGCGGGGTCGCCGCGCCAGGCGAAGCTGTTGACGTACTTGCCCATGTCGAGGGCGAGTTGCAGGTTGGCGCCCGACGGCTTGCCGGATCCGAACTCCGGACTGAAGGCGTGATACGGCCCGACCGCGCCCGCGATCAGCGCGAAGTCGTTCTTGACCGCGACCATGACCATCACCCGCATGCGGGAGTAGCTCGCCGTCGCGCCCTGCGGCCAGCAGTCGGCGACGAGGCCGTAGCCGGTGTGATAGCCGACCATCGTGTTGGGGATCTCGTAGGCCGTCTTCGTGTCGGGGAACGTGCTGTTGACGAGTTCGGTGGCGATCTGCTGCGGCGTCCGGCCGCGGGCCGGTTGCCCGAACAACCGCATGGTGCCGCCGTCTCCTGCCTGCAGATCGGCGGTGACGCTGTCCGGCGCGGTGGTGATGGCGTACGCCGCGCCCTCGGCGGGGTACGAGACCGAGAAGGCGCCGTCGGCGGACGTGAAACGCGGGTTGGCCGTGACGGGTTCGCCCATCGGAGGAGCCCCGCAGTCCGGCGGGCACATGTATCGGGCCGACGGCTTCTGCAGTGCGCCCGACAGCGAAACCAACCCCGCCGCAACGAGGCCGATCGCGAGCACCCACACGACGATCAGGTGGCGCTGCGACGTCTTCTTCAGTTCGGGCGCCTCGTACGTGCCCGAGAAGTAGGTGTGGCCGGGAACCTCGATCGTCGGCGCGCTCACGGCTCACCGGTTTCGATGCGCACCGGTCGGATGTCGCGACGGAGTTGTCGCGACGACCGTGACGCAGCGTGAATGGACGCGCCGCAGGCGACGCAGAACGCCAGGTCCGGTACGACGTGACCGCAGTGTGGGCACAGGATCGGGTCGTGCTCGTGCATTTCGCCGTGATCCTCGTGCAGCAGCGCCAGGTGCACGCCGACGCGCAGCGCCAGCAGAGCGATCGCCGTCATCGTGAGGTGCACGCTCAGCTGCAGGAACTGCGGCACCCGCGCGACGTCGACGAGGCCGAGCAGCGCGTACATCGCGATGACGATGAACGCCATCGCCGCCAGTACGAGGCGGATGTAGTTGCGGCCGTGCTGTTTACGGTCGGCAGGTCGGGTGAACCACAGTGCGGTGCCGACGAGACCTCCGACGCACGCCGCGGTGAGCGGCACGGCGACCCCCCGAATGCCCGCCTCGACGATCAAGCCCTCCATCGGCCGCGCCCGAGCGATCATGCCCACGGAGAACTGCGGCGCCAACCGGGTGAGCGTCGCCGCGCCGGTGAACATCAACGCGCCGAGCGCGCCGAGCGCGAAACCGTCGAGCGCCTCCCTGGGGCCGGGCCGGATCAGCCGCACCAGCGTCGCGGGGACGAGCATCAGCACCATCCCGCCGACCGGTACCCCCAACCCGTCGCGGAGCAGTCGTCCGCCGGTGATGCCCGCTCCGAGGGGAACGCCGTAGGACCTGGCCACCGCTGCGCCGGTCAGCAGCACCCAGCCGACTCCGAGTCCGATGCCGATGGCCGCCGTCAAGATCAGTGTGCTGGAGGGGATGTCGCGGTGGACGTCGGCTTCCTGCAGGTAGATGAGGAACAGCAGCGGCAGGCCGAGTGCGGCGACCGTGATCAGTGCGGCTGGCAGGCGGAACAGCGCGGCACCGACGAGCGCGGCCAGCAGGAGGCCGAGTCCGATCAGGAACACGATGCGCGACGCGGGCGGCAGATGTGGGAACAGTGAACTGCCGATGTTCGGCCTCAGCAGGTGCTCGCCGGGCGAGGCGCTGAAGGCCTTGGCTCGCAACCACTTCGGCCCCTTGTTCTTGGTGTCGTCCAGGTAGTCGCCGCACCACCCGCAGAATTCGCCTGCGGGGACGGCCATTTCGCACCGCGCGCACTCCATGGTCGGGAACTCGTCGTCGGTTGCTCCGGAGTCGGTGGTCATCGGGTTGCTCTCTGGATGAGAAGGATGTTGCGGACCAGGTTGTCGACGTCGGGGGTGCCCAGGCCGGTCACCAGGTCGTAACCGGGACCCGCGTCGTCGACGGCGTTGCCGCCCAGCGTGACGTCGCGGAACGCGGGAAGCGGCGCGCCCTGGGCGATGCCGTACAGCATCGGATTCAGATCGCCGATCAACCGTCCGCCGTTGGCGAGCAGGTACTGGTTCATCATCGCGGCGAATCCCGCCCAGATCGGCGCGGACATGGACGTACCGCCGCCGACGCCCTCCTGGCCGTCGTGGATGATCCGGATACCGGTGAAGGGGTCGGCCACCGCTGCGATGTCGGGGGTCAAGCGGTTGCCGTTGTGCCGGTCCGCGGCGATGCTGTCGGATGCTTCGTCCTGCCAGGGCGGGCGGTCGAACAGCGCCGAGACTCCACCGCCGGTGCCCTGGGTGAGGGGGATGTCGAACCACGACTGTTCGGAGAGCCATCGGCCGTTGGCGTCGGTGGACAACGTCGTGCCGCCGACGTTGGTCATCTCGGGAAGCGAGGCCACCGAGTCCAGGCCGATGTCGTTCGCGCTCGGTGGGGAGTCCCAGTTGTCGCCGCCCTTGCATTCGAAACCCGCGAGATCGCCGCTCGCATCGAAAGCCGTTGTGCCGCTTCGGTGGGCGTCGCGCAGGGCGGACCGCACGGGCGCGAGATCGGCGGCCGTGATCAGCTTGTCGCAGCCCCAGCCGATCGAGAAGCTCCACACCGCACCGGGGAACTGCTGCTCGGTATCCTCGAGCAGTTTTCCGATCTTGACGTATGCGCCCCCGCCCTCGACGGTGGGACGGGCGTTGACGACGATCTTGCGCGCATCGGGCGCGATGGCGTGGGCGACTTGAAGATCCATGGTCGTCTCGCCGTACGGCCTGGGTAACTCGTCGCCGACGACGGTCGGGGTGAACGTGGGGAGCCCGGATGTGGTGGCGTACGTGTCGAGATCGGCCTGATCGAAGCCGTTGAACGCGAAGATCACGATCGTCTGGCCCTTACCGGTGTAGCCGTCCTTCGCGAGGTTCGTGGCGTTGTAGGCGTTGATCAGCGCGGTGGGGCTCAGCCCGCCGTTCGGCACCTCCGTCGGAATATCGGCGGGGCGTGACTCGTGATGCGGTGTGTAACTGAGGATTCGACCGAGCTCGCGCACCTCCGCGTGCAGTTCGTCCGGCACTTCGGGTTGTTGCGGAGACGCGTAGAACTCCTGGCCGAGCTTGCCGCGGTAGTCGTGGATCTCGACGCCGAGGGCCTTCGCGACGGCGTCGGGATTCCCCTCGATGACGGCCCAGTCGTCGCCCGCCCGCCACTGCACGGTCAATCCCACGGCGCCCGCCCAGGACTGCAGGCCCGACGGTCGGTCGGTGCGCGCCAGGGTGGCGGTCAGTTGGACCTGTTCGCCCTGTGCGGGACCGAGATCCGTGGAAGCGGCCAGCAGCGACGCGAAGGGCCCGGTGATCCGATCGGGTTGCTCCGGCGTGAGTCGGAGATCGGCGGCCAGAACCAGGACCGCGGCCATTACGAGTGCCAGCAGCCAGTGCACGGAGAAGGTGCGTTCACCGTGTGTGGTCACGGTTGACGTGTAACGCCGAACCATGTCAGTGGAACGCGCTGTCCGGGGAGTCCGAGCACCTGGTCAGGTGGCGTACTCCCCGGACGGCTCGACGTCAGTTGTCGCCGGGAATGGCGGTCGGCGCCGGCGGTGCCTTGACCGTGGGGGTGAACAGGTTTCCACCCGTGGGGTTGATCGACTTCTCGGTCGGCGTGACCTCGGACGTCGACGACGGCGTGGTCGAGGTTTCCGGAGCCTTCTCTTCCTCCGTGCCGCACGCCGCGGTCAGTCCGACCATGGCGATGATTGCGCCACCACCGACGACAGCTGCGATGCGACGGCCCAGACGATTCGACTTCATGATTCAGTCCTTTAACTATCCCCGAGTAGCGAACGGTTCTTCGGTGAATCGCAAGCGATTCCGCACGCCCAGGGACGTACATCAGCCCCATTCCGAAGCGGGTTCTGGTGATCAGCACCTTATCCCACCGGTTAAGGCGGTGCACAGCATTAGCCAGTCGGTTCGCCGCAGGCAGAAGCGTCGTGGACCGCGCCGATTCCCCGGCTCGCGCGCTTCTGCCCGCCGGTTCCGCTTGACGGTTGTCGGAGGCCGAGTGTTTACTCGTCTTATCGAACAGATGTTCGAATGTGGCGGTGTTTCGAATGATGCGGGAGGTGCTGCTGTGACAGCGGCGATGAACCTGGAACAGGCCCGGTCGCACCGCGCTGAACAGGTGGAACACCTGCGTCGCAGGATAGCCGGAATGTCCGGCAAGGGGTCCGGATCGGTGGGCGCATCGTTCCGGGGGAGCGCCACCGCAACCCCTTCGAACGCCGCGCTTCCCGACTCGGAGACTTTGCTGCCGCTGCCGGATTCTCTGGCGCAGACCCTATCCGGCGCGTTGCCGCGCGGCTCGGTCGCGGTGGTGTCGGGTGCGCGTTCGTTGCTGCTGCAGTTGGTGGCCGCGGTGACGTCGGCAGGCGGTCACGCGGCCATCGTCGGGCAGCCCGACGTGGGTCTGCTGGCGGCCGTCGAAATGGGTGCGGATCTGAGTCGGGTTGCGGTCGTGCCGGATCCGGGTGCCGACCCGGTCGAAGTGGCCGCCGTTCTGATGGACGGAATGGACCTCGTGGTGCTCGGCCTGAGCGCGCGCTCGGTTGCGCCCACCCGCGCCAGGGCGGTGACGGCACGCGCCAGGCAGAAGGGGTGCACTCTTCTGGTCGCCGGTGGCGACTGGCCTGGCGCGGCCATCCGGCTGGATGCGCGGGTCAGCGGCTACGACGTCGTCGGGGCCGGCTCCGGAGCGCCGACACCGGGGTGCGGACGTATCGGCCGGGTGCGGTTGGACACCAGGGCGAGGGGCAGGCTCGCCGACAGGGCCGACGGCCGGCTCGCCGGCGGCGTTCGCGCAGTGGGCGAATGAGGTGTCCGCTCGGTCGAACGGCGCGGGTGTGTTGGCCGTGTGGTGCATGGACTGGCCGGCCGTCGCGGCGGCCACCGCCGCGGGGTTGCCCGCCACCGCGCCGGTAGCGGTCACGCTGGCCAACCGCGTCGTCGCGTGCTCGGCCGCCGCGCGCTCGGTCGGGGTGCGGCGCGGGCTGCGGCGTCGGGAGGCGCAAGCCCGATGCCCCCGGTTGCACGTCGTCACAGCCGATCCCGCACGCGACGCCCGGCACTTCGAGGGCGTGACGGTCGCGGTGGACGACGTCGTGCCACGGGCCGAGGTGCTGCGACCCGGTCTCCTGGTGGTGTCCGTACGCGGTGCCGCCCGCTACTTCGGCTCGGAGCAGGCCGCTGCCGAACGGCTCGTCGACGCGGTGGCCGCAGCGGGTGCCGAATGCCAGGTCGGGATCGCCGATCAACTGTCCACCGCGGTGTTCGCCGCCCGCGCGGGGCGCATCGTGGAACCGGGAGCGGATGCGGCGTTCCTGTCGGGGCTGTCCATCAGGCAGCTCGCCACCGAGCCCAGCCTGGCCGCTCCGGGGCGCGGGGAGCTAGCGGACCTGTTGTGGCGCATGGGTATTCGTACCATCGGACAGTTCGCCGAACTGCTCCGGTCGGACGTGGCGTCGCGATTCGGCGCCGATGCCGTCGTCGCGCACCGGTTCGCCAGGGGTGAGCCCGCGCGTGGGCCGTCGGGCCGGGAGCCGCCCGCCGAACTCGACGCCGTGATGAACTGCGACCCTCCGGTGGACCGGGTCGACGCCGCGGCGTTCGCGGGCCGTTCGCTGGCGGGGGAGCTGCATCGCAGCCTGGAGTCGGCGGGCGTCGGCTGCACCCGGTTGGCCATCCGCGCCGTCACCGCCAACGGTGAGGAGCTGCAACGGGTTTGGCGCTGTGCCGAACCGCTGACCGAGGACGCCACCGCGGACCGGGTGCGATGGCAGCTGGACGGATGGCTCAACCGGCGCCGCAGCGACGACCGGCCGAGCGCGCCCATCACGATGCTGAGCCTGCACCCGGTCGAAGTGGTGTCGGCCGCGGCGCTGCAGCTGCCGCTGTGGGGTTCGTCCGGTGACGAGGATCGGCTGCGCGCACGCCGTGCCCTGGTGCGGGTGCAGGGTCTGTTGGGGCCGGAGGCGGTTCAGGTGCCGGTGCTCAGCGGTGGTCGTGGACCTGCCGAGCGCATCACCCTGACGCCGCTCGGCGACGAGCCGGTGCCGCGTGCCGATCCCGGCCAACCCTGGCCGGGGCAGCTGCCCGAACCGTCCCCCAGCGTGCTGCTCGACGATCCCGTCGACCTGCTCGACGTCGACGGGAATCCGGTGCGGGTCACCGGCCGGGGACTGTTCACCGCCGAGCCCGCGCGGCTGAAGGGCGATCGGACGAGTGGCGGGCTGAGTTGGTGGGCCGGGCCGTGGCCGGTGGATGAGAGGTGGTGGGACGCGGGATCGGCGGGCGGCCGGACCGCGCGAGCGCAGGTGCTGCTGAGCGGTGACGAGCGAGCCGGCGGGCGCGCGCTGCTGCTCTGCTACCGGCAGCGCAGGTGGTACATCGAGGGGGCGTACGAATAGAACGAGCACAACTCAGTTGTGCACAATCAAATAATCGGTTACCGTCGACTCGTGGCAACAGTGGGCATCGACAGTCAGCTCTGCTTCGCCCTGTACTCGGCGTCGCGGGCGATGACGGCCGCCTACCGACCGATCCTGGCCGAACTCGACCTGACCTATCCGCAGTACCTCGTCATGCTGGTGCTGTGGGAGGAGCGGGACGGTGTCACCGTCCGCCGGCTCGGCGAGCGGCTGCACCTCGACTCCGGCACGTTGTCGCCGCTGGTGAAGCGGCTCGAGGTCAACGGATTGGTGCGGCGTGTCCGCTCGCGTGACGACGAACGCGTCGTCGAGGTCACCCTCACCGCGGCCGGGCGCCGCCTCGAGGAGAAGGCTCAGTGCATTCCCGGACGGCTCGGCGCAGCCACCGGAATCACCGAGAAGCAAGCGGCGGACCTGCGCGATGCGGTCCGCCAACTCACCGATGCGCTCGACGCATCCACTGAAAGGGAACTCACGTGAAGACGCTCTACACCGCCGAAGCGCTGGCCACCGGCGAGGGCCGCGACGGCCACGGTCGGACCTCCGACGGCAAGCTCGACCTGGACCTCGCCACGCCCACGGAGCTCGGCGGCAGCGGCGAGGGGACCAACCCCGAGCAGCTGTTCGCGGTCGGCTACGCCGCCTGTTTCCACTCCGCGCTGCGACTCGTCGCCCGCGCGGAGAAGGCCGACGTCTCGGATTCCGCTGTTGGAGCGCGGGTTTCGCTCGGTCAGCTCGACACCGGCGGCTTCGGCCTTGCGGTGGAGCTCGAGGTGACGCTGCCCAACCTGGATCACGACACCGCGCAGGCGCTCACCGAGAAGGCGCATCAGGTGTGCCCCTACTCGAACGCGACCCGCGGCAACATCGACGTGACGCTCACGGTCACGGACGACTAGAAGACGACTAGGCCAGGCCGGCGGCGAAGGGGCCGACCCGCTCGATGAACCTGTCGAAGAAGGCATCCGGGTCGACCTCGACGCCGACGTGCGCGTTCGGTGGTTTGCCCCAGGTCCCGCGCCAGTCGGCCACGGTCATGCCGCGGGTCAGCGTGCCGGTCAGCTCGACGTCGATCGGGGCGCGGCGGTAACGCACCAGATCGGGATCGAGGGCGACGGCGGCCGCGAGCGGGTCGTGCAGATGCGCCAGGTAGCCCTCGCCCTGGTCGAAGTGGAACTCGAAGTAGAAGCGCATGGCGTCCTCGAGCACCCGGATCAGCGGGTTGGCCGCCGCCGACCGGGTGCCCCTGTCGTCGAGGACGCTCATCGGCGTGGTCGCCGACCCCGCCGCGGCGGCCAGTCGGCTGAGGATCGACGGCGTCATCGCGGCGTTCTCGGTGAGGTTGAGCCCGAGGACGATCGGCAGGTGCGTGGGCTGTTCGAGCCCCCACGCCGCGCCCCACACCCGGAACACCTCCGCGGCCGCCTCGGGATCGACCGACACGTTCCACTCGGAGACCGGCGTGGTGTTGCCCCCGTAGTTGAACGCGCCGCCCATGATCACCAGCCGGTGCAGCATTCGCGGCAGCGCGGGCTCCTCCCGGATGGCCAGCGCCAGATTGGTGAGCGGACCGGTGGCCAACCCCACCAGTTCGCCGCGGTGTTCACGTGCGGCGCGCACCCACGCCTCGGCCGCGTCGTACGACGTGAGCTCGCTCCCCGCGTCGGGCAGGCTGGCGTAGCCGAGTCCCAGGGGGCCGTGGGTGTCCTCGGCCGTCCTCAGCGGAATCGCCAACGGCCGGTCCGATCCCCTCGACACCGGGATGTCCGCGGCGCCGCACAGCGCGAGCAAGCCGAGGTTGTTGGAGCACACCACGTCGACGGGGACGTTGCCCGCCGTCGAGGCCACGCCGACGAGCCGGGCGTCCTCGCTGGCCAGCAGATAGGCCAGCGCCATCGCGTCGTCGACTCCGGTGTCGACGTCGGCGAACACGGGGACTGTCACGGTCACCCGATAAGTATCACCAGTGCACGCCGGGCACGAGTCGCACGGCCTGCTTGACGGGCCGTGGCACCCGCAGTTTCACCGCGGTGGCGCGGGCCGGGCGTTTCGGCCGTCGGGCCGGTGAGTCGACTGAGGGCTCGCCGGGTTCGATTCCGCGGGCCGCGGCCGAATCGGGATAACCCAGGTACAGCTGATGCAGCACGCGGCGCGACACCTTCGGCACGAAGTACATGCCGATGTCGGCCAGCGTGCCGACCGGGGTGTCGATGCGGGCCGGCTTCTCGACCAGGCCGCGCACCACCATCGCGGCGGCGTGCTCGGGACTGATCGCGGGCATCGGGTTCAGCTTTCGCGACGGCGCGATCATCGGCGTCTTCACCAGCGGCATGTGGATGCTGGTGAACGTGATGTGGTCCGACAGCGTCTCGGTGCCGACGACTTCGGCGAACGCGTCGAGCGCCGCCTTGCTGGGAATGTAGGCGCTGTACTTGGGGCTGCTCGCCTGCACGCCCGCGCTGGACACGTTGACGACGTGGCCGAAGCGGCGCTCGCGCCAGTGCGGCAGGAGCGCGAGCACCATGCGGACGGACCCGAAGTAGTTGACGGCCATGACGCGCTCGTAGTCGTGCAACCGGTCGGTCGACGCCGACACCGACCGGCGGATCGACCGGCCCGCGTTGTTGACCAGGTAGTCGACGTGCCCGAACTGGCCGAGGATGTCCTTCACGGTGTGCTCCACCGACGCCGAGTCGGTCACGTCACAGGTGAAAGCGTATGCGGCCCCGCCGAATCCGCGGATCTCGGCGATCAGTTCGTCGAGGGCCTCGGCGTTGCGGGCCAGCGCGAACACCACGCCGCCGCGTTCGGCTACGGCCACCGCCGACGCGCGCCCGATCCCGCTGGAGGCGCCGGTGATGATCACGTGACGGCCGACCAGTGGGCCCTCCGAGTCGTCGCGTCGCGCCCGGTCCGGGTCCAGGTGCGCGGCCCAGTACCGCCAGAGCTTCGGCGCGTACGAGGCGAACTCGGGCACGTCGATTCCACTGCCGCGCAGCGCTTCTCGAGCGTTGTCCGAGGTGAACGTCGGGGCCAGGTCGACGACGTCGAGGATCTCGGCGGGAATGCCGAGTTGCGTCGCCGCCATGTCGCGCAGCACCTTGGCCCGGCCGGTCACCTTCAGGAACGGTGTCGCGGTGGCGGCGGGCAGGGTGCCCCGCAACGGCGGCAACCCGGCCTCGCGCGCGACGCCGCGGTAGATGCCCCGCAGGCCGATGGTCTTGGGTGCGACGAGGTGGAAGGTCTGACCGTCGCGACCGTCGACGTGCATGAGATGAGTCAACGACTCGGTCACATAGTCCACCGGCACGATGTTGGTGCGCCCGGTGTCCGGCAGCACGATCGGCGTGAGTTTGGGCAGCCGGGCGAGCCTGGCCAGGATGCCGAAGAAGTAGTACGGCCCGTCGATCTTGTCCATCTCGCCGGTCACCGAATCGCCGACCACGACGGCGGCGCGGTAGATCCGGGTCCGCAGCCCCGTCGCCTGCCGCACCAGCAACTCGGCCTCGAACTTCGTGCGGTGGTAAGGCGTCGGCAGCTCCTGCGCGACGTCGAAGTCGTCCTCGGTGAACTCGCCGGGGAAGGTGCCCGCCACCGCGATGGACGACACGTGGTGCAGTGTCGCGTCGAGCCGCTTGGCGAGGTCGATCACCGCGCGGGTGCCGTCGACGTTGGCTCTCCGCGCTGCGGCTTCATCGTCTGGGCCGTCGGCGGTGATGTCGTAGATCGCGCCGCAGTGCACGACGTGGTCGACGTCCCCCAGCTCGGCGACGGTCTCGTCGCTGAGCCCGAGGCCGGGCGCAGTCAAGTCGCCGACCAGCGGCTTGGCTCGATCGCCCCACTCGCTCGCGAGTCTTTCGAACCGGGCGAGCGAATCGCGGCGCACCAGGACGTGGACCTCCTGATCGCCGGCTCGGGTCAGTAAACGGGTGATGACGCGGCGACCGATAAACCCGGTACCGCCGGTAACGACATAGCGCATGCGAGTCATGCTCGCCCTGTTCAGGGCGTTCGTCAACAGGGTGTGACGTGATCGGTTACGGCGCAGCCGCGACCTTCCGCGCGATGTCGCGGGCGACGGTGAACCCCTGGTTCCCGGTTCCCGGACCGCACCCGAGCGCGTCGACGACGACATTGCGCTCGACGGTGATGGCCCGCTGGCAGTTCGGGTTGTCGGAGGTCGGCGGCGCGCCGGGTGGCGATTGGGAGAAGAGCAGCAGGATGTTCACGCCGTCGTTGTTGCCGACCACGCCCGTCTTCCAATCGTGGTCGCGGCCGCCGAGCTTCTCGGTGAAGTCGATGTTCTGGCAGTTCCGCCACGCGGCCACCACCCGATCGCGCGCCGCGGTGGCCGCCGCGGCGTCGGGATACGCCACGACCGCCTCGACAACCCCCCTGCCGGTCGGGGGATCATCGCCGATCGTCTTGCGGGCGACACCCGTGAACCCGGTGGGATCGTAGGTCTCCTTGTGGGCGGGTGCCCACGCACTGCGGCACTCCAGCGGAATCGGCGAGTCGCCGCCGATCGGGTCGGTGCCCGAGTTCTTCTCGATGAGCGCGGGCACCGAATACACCGAGGCGACCTCGGGTGCGCTGAGCAGGAAGCCCATGACGGCGTCGGGTGCGACCGGGGTGGCCGGGGGTGGGGGCGCCTCGGTCGTCTTCGGTGTCGACGTCTTCGGCACGCCGGCCTTCGTCGTAGTGCTCGGCTGAGTGGTCGACGTCGACGCGGTGGTGGTCGAATCGTCACCGCCGGTGGTCGACACCACGACGACGACGACCGACGCGATGACGATCACGACGGTAGCCGCGATCATCACCCACATCCACCTGTTCTGCGGGGGCTTGGCGGGCGGGGCGGGCGGCTGCCACCCACCGGGTACCTGCGCCGGTGGCGGAGGCACGGGCGCCCTGGGCACCGTCCTGTCGTCGTCGTAAGGCCGGCCCTGCGGATCCATCGCGTATCTCTCCCACCCTGGCAGTCGTCGATCCAATCTAAGACACCTCGGCAGGTGCTCTGCGCGTCAATTCCGCGGCGCGCTATCGTCCGAACCGACCACGCCACGCCTGGACAGGGAGCGACCAATGCCGATCAACCCCAACGCCATCGGCGCGAAGACCGCGCCGCAACCGTTCGAGTGGACCGATCGCGAGACGCTGCTCTACGCGCTGGGCGTCGGCGCGGGCACCGCTGATCTCGCGTTCACCACCGAGAACAGTCACGACATCGAGCAGCAGGTGCTGCCCACCTACGCCGTGATCTGCTGCGGCGCCTGGGGTGCGGTCGGGGAGGTGGGCAGCTTCAACTTCGGCATGCTGCTGCACGGCAGTCAGCGCATCCGGCTGCACGCCCCGCTGCCGCCAGCGGGCAAGCTGAACGTCAGCTCCGAGGTCGTCGACATCCAGGACAAGGGCGAGGGCAAGAACGCCATCCTGGTGTTCAAGGGCACCGGTACCGACGACGACGGCAACGTGATCGCCGAGACGTGGTCGACCGCCGTGATCCGCGGCGAGGGCGGCTTCGGCGGCCAACCGGGTGAGCGCGCTGCCGCGCCGGAGATCCCCGACCGGGAGCCCGACGCGAAGGTGGCGTTGCCCACCACGGTGGATCAGCCGCTGATCTACCGACTCTCCGGCGATCGCAACCCGCTGCACAGCGACCCGTGGTTCGCGCAGAACCTCGCAGGGTTCCCGAAGCCCATCCTGCACGGGCTCTGCACCTACGGAGTCGCGGGCCGGGTGCTGGTGTCCGAACTCGGCGGCGGGGACGCCACCCGGATCCGGGCCGTCGGCGCGCGTTTCACCTCGCCGGTGTTCCCCGGCGAGACGCTGACGACGTCGGTGTGGCGCACCGAACCGGGTCATGCCGTATTCCGCACGGAGGCAGCCGAAGTCGACGGTTCCAACGCACGCCTGGTGCTCGAGGACGGCGCGTGCGAGTACGTCGACTGATCGACTTACCCGTCCGGTAATTGTGTTCGGACGGGCGTGGGCCGATGCTCGGATCATGTTCGAATCCGTGCCCGCCTACGCGGTGGCCGTCCTGCGCGACGTCGACTTCGGTGCCGACGTCGTGCGCTACATGCGTGAGATCGACGCCACGCTGGAACCCTTCGGTGGCGAGTTCATCGTGCACGGCGGCGATCTCACGGCTGTGGAGGGCGACTGGGCCGGCGACGTGGTGATCATCCGATTCCCGGATCGCGCGGCGGCCGACGGCTGGTACGCCTCACCCGCGTATCAGCGCATCCTGCCGCTGCGCACGCTGCACGCGGCGTCGGACGTCGCCGTCGTCGACGGCGTCGCGCCCGGCCACACCGCGGCGAAGCGTGTCGAGGAACTGCTGGGCGCCGGGTCAGGGCCGGTCGACCCAGTCCACTAGCGTCCAGCCGGTCGTCGGGTTGCCGCGCACCACGACGTACCCGGTGTTGTCGAGACCCGTGATCTCGACAGGAGGGTTGTGGACGTTCATCAACGTCCATGCCACGATCGCGCCGCCGTGCGAGTAGACGACGGGTTTCGTGTAACCGCCCGAGCGGATCGCACCGAGTGCGGCGTCGAACCGCTCGTCGAGTTCGTCGCCGTCGATGGAGCCGGGGATGCGAGCGGTGCGATCGCCGCGCGTCCACGCCTGGACGGCGTCCAGATACCCCACCGCCCGATCCACTGGGAGGCCCTCGAACTCGCCGCCCTCCACCTCGCGCAGCCCGTCCTGGATCTGCACCGGCTCACCGACCTCGTCAGCGAGATACTGCGCGGTCTGCCGGGTGCGCAGCAGCGGGGACGCGAACACGGCGTCGGGCACCGGGTCGCTGTGCAGGACACCGGCGGCCTTGGCCTGCTGCTCGCCGAGCGCGGTGAGCGGCGGCCCCGGAACCGCGGTCGCGACGATGCCCGCGACGTTGGCCTCGGATTCCCCGTGCCGCACCAGAGTCACCGTCATGACGCCGTCCGGCTGCGCCGCCGCGGGTGGTGCCAGCGCAATGGTGAGCACGGCGGACACGACGAGGCACAGCAGACGCGGCATTACGCGACCGTACGCTCCAGGCTCGCCAGCGACTGCTCGATGAAGTCGGGTTCGAACACCGGCACGCCGACGCTGTCGCGGAACTCCTGGCTGGTGTCGCTCCAGTCGTAGGTCATGGTCACGTCGGTGTCGTCCCCGTTGGGGGTCAGGTCGTAGCGCCACCACCAACCGCCTGGTGAGTGCTCGCCCGACTCGTCGAGCCGACCCGGCAGCCATGCGATGGTCCTGTCCTGGTCGAACTCGGTGACCAGGTTGTGCATGACGTAATGGCCGCCGGCCAGATCGAGATACATGTTGACGGCGAACATCTGGCCCACGTGGGTGATGGGGGCGGCGTCGACGGCGTCGCGCACCCAGTCGCCGGGTTCGGTGTCCTTGTGCCGCGTCGGGTCGGCGAGTACCGCGAACACGTTGGCCGGGCTGGCCGGGATCGTGCGGGTGACGACGTAGCGCTCCTCGGTCGCGGTGGTCATGCGTTGGCTCCTTCTCCGTAGGCGGCGGCGATGTCGGGTGAGTCGGTCCACTTGGAGTACGTCGGCGACTGCGGCCAGCCGTCCGGCGAGTCCTGCCACTCCTCCTGGCGGCCGTAGGGGAGGAGGTCGATGAGCGCGAAGCTGTGGCTGAGCTGCTCGGTGCCACGGCCGTCGGTGTGCCAGGTGCGATAGACCTTTTCGCCGTCCCGAAGGAAGACGTTGACGGCGAAGCCGGTTCCCGGCGCGGCCCCGACGTCGGCGCCGAAGCTGCTGTCGGCCGACGAGTACCAGTCCATCTTGTTGCCGACCTTGCGCTTGTAGGCCAGCGCCTCGTCGATCGGCCCGTTGGTGACGATGACGAACCGCGCGTCGTAGTTGTCGAGGAACTCCAGTCGGGTGAACTGCGACGTGAAGCCGGTGCAACCGCCGCACTGCCACTCGGCGCCGTCGTTCCACATGTGGTTGTAGACGATCAGCTGGTCCTTGCCCTCGAAGACGTCGGCCAGCGTCACGGGCCCGTTCTCGCCGACGAGCGTGTAATCGGGCATCTCGACCATCGGGAGCCGACGACGTTGCGCGGCGATCGCGTCGAGTTCTCGGGTGGCGGCCTTCTCCCGTGCGCGCAGATCGTCGAGTTGGGCGCGCCAGGTGTCGTTGTCGACGACGGGCGGTAGGGCGGGTGCAGTCATTCAGGCCTCCTCGGATGGGGTAGATGGTGGGTAGACCGACGGGGCTCCGATTACTCATCGCGGCCGGCCCTCCCCCTGGTGCTCGAACGCATGTTCGATTAGATTCACGGGGTGGGTTGGAACGACGGGCCGTCGACGTGGACGGAGATGAACCGCGTCCTCACCAGCAAGCCGCGCCGTGCCGGTCTGCCGATCGCCGAGCCCACGGGTGACGGTGGTGACAGTCCGGCCTGGTCGCGCAAGCGCGGGGCCTACGAGCCCGTCGGGAGGCGGGGGAGGTCGTCGGTCCCGTACGCCGAACTTCACGCGCACTCGGCCTACAGCTTCCTCGACGGCGCCAGCACGCCCGAGGAACTGGTCGAGGAGGCGGCCCGGCTCGACCTGCGCGCCATCGCGCTGACCGATCACGACGGGCTCTACGGAGTGGTGCGGTTCGCCGAGGCGGCCAAGGAACTCGACGTCGCCACCGTGTTCGGGGCCGAACTCTCGCTCGGCAACAAGCCGCGTACCGAGGATCCCGACCCGCCGGGTCCCCATCTGCTGGTGCTGGCCCGCGGCCCGGAGGGGTATCGCAGGCTGTCGCGCCAGATCTCGGCGGCGCATCTGGCAGGCGGGGAGAAGGGTAAGCCGCGCTACGACTTCGACGCGCTGACCGAAGCTGCGGGAGGGCACTGGCAGATCCTCACGAGTTGCCGTAAAGGTCATGTGCGACAGGCGCTTTCGGACGGCGGGCCCGAGGCTGCGGAGCGAGCGCTCGGCGAGCTGGTGGACCGGTTCGGGGCGAACCGCGTCAGCGTCGAACTGACCCACCACGGTCACCCACGCGACGACGAGGTCAACGCCGCCCTCGCCGCGTTGGCGCCGCGGTTCGGTGTGAACGTCGTCGCCACCACCGCCGCGCACTTCGCCGAACCGGCGAGGAGCAGGCTCGCCATGGCGATGGGCGCCATCCGGGCCCGCAACTCCATGGACGAGGCCGCCGGCTGGCTGGCGCCGCTGGGCGGCTCGCATCTGCGCTCCGGGGAGGAGATGGCCCGGATCTTCGCGCATCGACCCGAGATCGTCACGGCGGCAGCCGAACTGGGGGAGCAGTGCGCGTTCGGGCTGGCGCTGATCGCCCCGCAGCTGCCGCCGTTCACGGTGCCGGACGGGCACACCGAGAACAGCTGGCTGCGGCACCTGGTGATGACGGGTGCCCGTGACAGGTACGGGCCACCGGGACGGGCGCCGAAGGCGTACAGCCAGATCGAGCACGAGCTGAAGATCATCGCCCAGTTGAACTTCCCCGGCTACTTCCTGGTGGTGCACGACATCACCCGGTTCTGCAAGGAGCACGGCATCCTCTCGCAGGGCAGGGGTTCGGCGGCCAACTCCGCGGTCTGCTACGCACTCGGTGTCACCAACGTCGACCCGATCGCCAACGAGCTGCTGTTCGAACGGTTCCTGTCGCCGGCTCGCGACGGGCCGCCCGACATCGACATCGACATCGAATCGGATCTGCGCGAGAACGCCATCCAGTACGTCTACGACAAGTACGGTCGCGACTACGCCGCGCAGGTCGCCAACGTCATCACCTACCGCGGCCGCAGCGCGGTGCGCGACATGGCCCGCGCCCTCGGGTTCTCACAGGGCCAGCAGGACGCGTGGAGCAAGCACATCAGCCGCTGGAACGGGCTGCCCGATTCGCCCGACGTCGAGGACATCCCGGAATCGGTCATCGACCTGGCGCTGCAGGTCAAGAACCTGCCTCGGCACATGGGCATCCACTCCGGCGGGATGGTCATCTGCGACCGGCCGATCGCCGACGTCTGCCCGGTGGAGTGGGCGCGCATGGAGAACCGCAGCGTGCTGCAGTGGGACAAGGACGACTGCGCGGCAATCGGTTTGGTGAAGTTCGACCTGTTGGGGCTCGGCATGCTGTCGGCGCTGCACTACTGCATCGACCTGATCGCCGAGCACAAGGGCATCGACGTCGACCTGTCCAAGCTGGACCTGTCCGAAGCCGCCGTGTACGAGATGCTGCAGCGCGCCGACTCCGTCGGAGTGTTCCAGGTGGAGTCACGCGCGCAGATGGCGACGCTTCCCCGGCTCAAGCCGCGGGTGTTCTACGACCTGGTGGTCGAGGTGGCGCTCATCCGGCCCGGCCCCATCCAGGGCGGGTCGGTGCACCCGTACATCCGACGCCGCAACGGTGAGGAGCCCGTCACCTACGATCACCCGTCGATGGAGTCCGCACTGCGGAAGACGCTGGGGATCCCGCTGTTTCAGGAGCAGCTGATGCAGCTGGCCGTCGACTGCGCCGGGTTCAGCGGGGCCGAGGCCGACCAGCTGCGCCGCGCGATGGGCTCCAAGCGATCCACCGAGAAGATGCGCAGACTGCGAGGCCGGTTCTACGACGGCATGCGGGCGCGCCACGGCATCGTCGGCGACGTGGCCGACCGGATCTACGAGAAGTTGGAGGCGTTCGCCAATTTCGGCTTCCCCGAGAGTCATTCGCTGAGCTTCGCGTCGCTGGTGTTCTACTCGTCGTGGTTCAAGTTGCACCACCCGGCGGTGTTCTGCGCGGCGCTGCTGCGGGCGCAGCCGATGGGGTTCTACTCGCCGCAGTCGCTGGTGGCCGATGCTCGGCGGCACGGTGTCGTCGTGCACGGGCCGGACGTGAACGCCAGCCTGCCGCACGCCACGCTGGAGGACGCCGGTACTCAGGTTCGATTGGGGCTGGGCTCTGTGCGCCACATCGGTCAGGAGTTGGCCGAGCGGATCGTCGACGACCGAGAAGTCAACGGGCCCTTCGCCGATCTGCTGGATCTGGCCGACCGCGTGCAGCTGTCCGTGCCGCAGACCGAGGCGCTGGCGACGGCGGGCGCGCTGGGCTGCTTCGGAACGGCGCGACGCGAGGCGCTGTGGGCGGCGGGCGCGGCGGCGACCCAGCGGCCCGACCGACTGCTCGGTGTCGGTGCGTCGTCCCACGTGCCCGTCCTTCCCGGCATGACCGAGTTGGAACTGGCCGCCGCCGACGTCTGGGCGACGGGGGTGTCCCCGGACAGCTATCCGACTCAGTTCCTGCGCGAGAAGCTCGACGAGATGGGAATCGTGCCGGCTGATCAGCTGCTGTCGGTGCCGGATGGAACGCGAGTCCTGGTTGCCGGTGCGGTGACTCACCGGCAGCGGCCGGCCACCGCGCAGGGTGTGACGTTCATGAACCTCGAGGACGAGACGGGCATGGTCAACGTGATGTGCTCGCGTGGCGTGTGGGCGCGACACCGCAAGCTGGCGCAGACGGCGTCGGCGCTGGTGATCCGCGGCATCGTGCAGAACGCCACCGGCGCGGTTACGGTGGCCGCCGATCGGATGAGCCCCATCGACATGAGGGTGGCATCCAGGTCGCGTGACTTCCAGTGAGCGAAGCGAACTGGATCGACGGCCGTAGCCAGTGAGCGAGACTGCGACGCCAAGAAGTTGTTGAGGATGCGCCAAGGCGCGGTTGCGAAGGTTCTCTCAACCCGGACACCACCGGAACACAACCACCGAAAGTGAGAACATCGTGAACAGCATCCGCAAGTCCATCGTCGGAGCCGCCCTCGCCGGCGGTCTGCTCCTCGGCGCCCCCGTTCTGGCGACGCTGGCCGCCGCACCCGCCTCTGCCGACAGCGGCATCGTCTTCCAGGACGGCAACGGCGGCGGCTTCGCGATCGGCGACGACAGCGTGGCCTTCGGCAACGGCAACGGCGACGGCGCGGTCATCACCGACGACGGCTTCGGCTTCCGCGTCGGCGGCCTGCAGCTCAACCTCGACGACTGACACCACAGCTGCCCACCGACCACGCGCCCGCCCCTCGACGAGGGGCGGGCGTTGTCGTCGCCGGGCACGAACCGTTGCTGGTGGGGGATCATCTAGGTATGACCGCCAGAGCAGACGGATCCGTACCGGGTCGACCATCGCCGCACATCCGGCTGACGTCGCACCCCGTCACGGCCGTGCACGCCGTCAACTGGGGGGCCGCGACCGCCGCTGAGCGCGGCCCGGTGATCGCCACCACGAGCAACCGTCTGCACCGCAACGCCATCGGCACCCACTCGGGCTCGTACAGCGTCTACCGGGCGCTGGCCGTCGCCGCGGGAGCGTTGTCGCGCGAGCATCGCGCGGACCTCACCAACACCGCTCCGACCGACGTCGTCGGCCCGTATGCGCAGTGGGGCGACCCGCAGGCCATCGTCAGCCTCGACCCCTGGGGTGCCGCCGTCGCCGACGTGTTCGCCACCGAACTGGCCGACGGCCAGGACATTCGCCCGACGATCGCGGTGACCAAGGCCCACGTGCTGTTGCCCGAGATCATCGAGGCGGTGCAGAAGGGGCGGCTTCGCCCGGACGGCCGCGTGCTCGTCGATTCCGGAGCGGCGGTCGTCACGAAGGCGGCGATCGAACCGGTGTGGCACCTGCCGGGGGTGGCGGCCCGCTTCGGCTGCTCGGAGTCCGATCTGCGCCGGGTGCTGTTCGAGGAGACCGGCGGCATGTACCCGGAACTGGTCACGCGCGGCGACCTGGAGGTGTTCCTACCGCCGATCGGCGGCCAGACCGTCTACATCTTCGGCGACCCGCACAAGCTCGCCGACCCTGCCGTGGAGTTGACCGCACGAGTGCACGACGAGTGCAACGGATCGGACGTCTTCGGCTCCGACATCTGCACCTGCCGGCCGTACCTGACGCACGCGATAGAGGAGTGCATCGCCGGGGCCCAGCGCGGTGGCGTCGGCCTGGTCGCGTACTCGCGCAAGGAGGGTCGGGCACTCGGTGAGGTGACGAAGTTCCTCGTCTACAACGCGCGCAAGCGTCAGGTGGGAGGGGACACCGCCGATCAGTACTTCGCCCGCACCGAATGTGTTGCGGGAGTTCAGGACATGCGTTTCCAGGAGCTGATGCCGGACGTGCTGCACTGGTTGGGCATCACGAAGATCCACCGGTTGGTGTCGATGAGCAACATGAAGTACGACGCGATCACCGGGTCGGGCATCGAGGTGGGCGAGCGGGTCAACCTGCCCGACGAGCTGATCCCGGCGGACGCGCGCGTCGAGATCGACGCGAAGACCGCCGCCGGGTACTTCACGCCCGGTCCGATCCCGGACGCCGATCAGCTGCGGAGCACCGTCGGCCGGGATCTGCGGTGAGCCTGGTCTCGGCCTCCGCGGTCGACGACCTCCGCACCACGGCCGAGATCCGCAGCCGAGCGGAGTACCTGCTCGCGCGCGCCCGCGGCGACGAGTCGGAGTGGTTCACCGTCGTCGACGACGCGTTGCCCGGTGCGGCGGCCACCGTGGCCGACCTCACCGCGACGCGCTTCCCCGACCTCGTGATCCCGTTCCACAGCCGGTGGCGGCACTTCGAAGCCGGCGGGGTGGATCGCACCGCGGACCTGGACCTGTCCGGCCTCGATGCCGCGGAGCGGGCCCGCACGTGGATCGACCTCGCCGTCGTCAGCGTCCTGCTCGACGCGGGTTCGGGCCCGGACTGGCGCTACCGGGAGACCGGCACGAGTCTGGACTTCACCCGGTCCGAGGGGCTCGGCGTCGCGAGTTGGCACGCCTTCACCACCGGAGTGTTCTCGTCCGATCCCGACCAGCCGCTGCGGGTCGACGCCGACGGCCTGATCGACCTGGACGCCGATCGGCTGGCGCACGCCTTCCAGGTCGGTCCCGGCAATCCGCTCGTCGGCTTCGAGGGGCGGGTCGCCCTGCTGCGCAGGCTCGGGTCGGCGCTGGCGGACCGCCGGGACGTGTTCGGGTCGAGCGCGCGGCCGGGCGGGATGTACGACGCCCTGGTGACGCGGACCGGCGCGACGAGCGTGCAGGCCCACGACATCCTGTCGGCGCTGCTGTCGACGCTCTCGGGAATCTGGTTGGCGGACAACGGGATCGACGGGCAACCACTCGGCGACTGCTGGCGCCACGACGCCGTGCCGGGCCGCGGCGCGACGCGCGGTTGGATGCCGTTCCACAAGCTGTCCCAGTGGCTGACCTACTCGCTGCTCGAGCCGTTCCACTGGGCCGGGGTGGATGTGCAGGGCCTCGACGCGCTGACCGGACTGCCCGAGTATCGCAACGGCGGCCTGCTGCTGGACTCCGGCGTGCTGCGGCTGCGGAACCAGGGGTGGGCGGGCCGCTCCTGGACGCCGGCCGACGAGCTGGTAGTCGAGTGGCGCGCGCTGACCGTCGCGCTGCTGGACGAACTCGCGGTCCTGGTACGCGATCGCCTGGGCGTCGACGCCGAGGCGATGCCGCTGGCGTGTGTGCTCGAGGGCGGCACCTGGGCGGCGGGCCGACTCCTGGCGCAGCGGGCGCGCGGCGGCGTGCCGCCCCTGACCGTCGTCAGCGACGGCACCGTCTTCTGAACACTCGAGAGGAACCCATGTCCGGCGTGCACGTCATCGATCACCCCCTGGTTCAGCACAAGCTCAACACGATGCGTCGTAAGGACGCCTCCACCAACACCTTCCGCCGCCTCGTCGAAGAGCTGTCGGCGTTGATGGCCTACGAGGTGCTGCGGGACATCCCGCTCCACGAGGTGCAGATCGAGACGCCGCTGGAGACGATGACCGGACAGCTCATCGACGGCAAGAAGCTGGTGTTCGTCTCCATCCTGCGGGCCGGAAACGGCATCCTCGACGGCATGCTCAGCGTCGTGCCCAGCGCGCGCGTCGGCCATATCGGGATCTATCGAGACCCGAAAACGCTTGTTGCCGTGGAGTACTACTTCAAGGTGCCCAAAGATCTCCAGGAGCGCGACGTCGTGGTGGTCGATCCGATGCTCGCGACCGGGCACACCGCCATCGCGGCGGTGGACCGGCTCAAGGAGTGCGCACCGCGGTCGATTAAGTTCGTGTGTCTGCTCACCTGTCCCGAAGGCCTGGCCGCGATGCAGGAGGCCCACCCGGACGTTCCGGTGTACGCCGCCGCCGTCGACCGGGAGCTCAACGAACACGGCTACATCGTTCCCGGCCTGGGCGACGCCGGGGATCGCATCTTCGGCACCTAGCGCCAGCACTGCCGGTCCACGGCCGCTTGCCGCTTGCCCTAGCGCTGATGGGGGCAGCCGCCGGCAAGCCTGATGACTCGAACGCGAAAGCCTACGTGCCCCGCCTCGCTCTCAACGCGAGAGCGCACCGGTGTCCACCAATCGGTGGACACGGGTTTCATCCGGTGCCTCCACCGGCTGCCCGACATACGTCGTCGCGGGTTCGCGACATAGTTGTCTCATCGCCGGAACACACCGGCGGCAAGCAGGTAAAAGCGAACTCACACAGAAGGATTCACGAAATGACCAAGCTCACCCGCCTCCTCGCCCTGCCCGTCGTCTCCGCAGGCATCCTCGGTGGCGCCGCCCTCGGCCTGGCCGGTATGGCCAGCGCGCAGACCCAGGCCCCGACCGGCCCCGGTTACAGCTACAGCCCGCAGACGACGGCCACCCCGGCCGCCACCCAGCAGCCCGGGTGGGCGGCACACCACGGCCCGCAGCACGTCGCGAACCTGCAGAACCGGTAACCCCACAGACCGGTAGGCCCTCTCCGAACATCCCCGCGGAGAGGGCCTACCGCTGTGCGCGGGGTCGCCAAGAAGTTGTTGAGGATGTGCCAAGGCGCGGTTGCGAAGGTTCTCTCAACCCGGACGACACCGGAACACAACCACCGAGAGTGAGAACACCATGAACAGCATCCGCAAGACCATCGTCGGCGCCGCCCTCGCGGGTGGCCTGCTGCTCGGCGCCCCCGTGCTGGCCACCCTGGCCGCCGCGCCGGCGTCGGCCGACAGCGGCATCTTCTTCGAAGACGGCAACGGCGGCGGCTTGGCGGTCGGCGAGAACGGCGTGGCCTTCGGCAACGCCAACGGCGACGGCGCGCGCATCAGCGACGACGGTTTCGGCTTCCGCGTCGGCGGCCTCCAGGTCAACGTCGACGACTGACATTCACACCACGACTGACCCCGGCGCCACGCGGCGTCGGGGTCGTTGTCGTTCTCAGCCCTCCGTCGGCCTCACCGCCGATGACGACGATGCCGCCGCCCTGCCCGTCGGAGTCGAGGTTCACGCTGTTGATGAAGCGACGGTGGTGAGCCAGCCGTAGTGATCGGAGGTGAGGCGGTCGACGACTTCCGGTGTCAGATCTGCTGGCATGCGCGCGAATGTAGTCTCCGGCTATGTCCTCTACGACCTCCTCCCCGCAGCTGAACCTGACCGTCGACGAACTCCTCACCACCACCCGGTCGGTGCGCAAGCGCCTCGACTTCGACAAGCCGGTTCCCCGCGACATCGTGATGGAGTGCCTCGACCTGGCGCTGCAGGCGCCGACCGGTTCCAACGCGCAGGGCTGGCAGTGGGTGTTCGTCGACGACCCGGAGAAGAAGAAGGCGATCGCCGACATCTACCGCGTCGCGGCCACGCCGTACCTCGACATGGAGAAGCCCACCTACGGCGACAGCCGCGACGAGCGCACGCCGCTGGTCGTCGACTCGGCGAAGTACCTCAACGAGAACCTCGAGAAGGCGCCCGTCTTGATGATCCCGTGCCTGGAGGGCAGGCCCGACGGAGCGCCCGCGGGGATCAGCGCGTCGTACTGGGGCTCGCTGCTGCCCGCGGCGTGGAGCTTCATGTTGGCGCTGCGGTCGCGCGGGCTCGGGTCGGCGTGGACGACGCTGCATCTGCTCGGCGAGGGGGAGAAGCAGGCCGCCGACATCCTCGGCATCCCGTTCGACACGTACGCCCAGGGCGGGCTGTTCCCGATCGCCTACACCAAGGGCACCGACTTCAAGAAGGCGAAGCGGCTGCCCGCCGAGCAGCTGTCGCACTGGAACAGCTGGTAGCGATTTGCGTGTCGCTAACCGCTGCCAGCGCGGGTTTCGACACGCGAGCCACAGTTACACCGCGCCCGCGAAACCCTGCTGACGCCACGCCTCGTACACCGCGACCGCGGCCGCGTTGGACAGGTTCAGCGACCGCCGACCGCCGAGCATCGGGATGCGCACTCGCGCGGTGATGTGCGGGTCGGCGAGGGTGGCCTCGTCGAGGCCCGTCGGCTCGGGCCCGAACATCAGCACGTCGCCCGGCCGATAGGCGATGTCGGCGAACGACGTGTCGGCATGAGCCGTGAACGCGTACACGTTGGCCGGCGTCACCTCCGCCCACGCCGTCGGCAGGTCCGCGTGCACCGTCACCGACGCGAGGTCGTGGTAGTCCAGGCCGGCCCGTCGCAGTTTGGGCTCCGACAGATCGAAGCCGAGCGGCTCGACGAGGTGCAGTCCGCAACCCGTCGCCGCCACCATGCGGATCGCGTTGCCCGTATTCGGAGCGATGCGCGGTGAGTAGAACAGCACGTTGAACACGGCGGCGGAATCCTTTGGTCGGGCATGTCTCGGATGTGCAACGACATTTGCTCGTATAACACACGAGTCGGCAACGGCCCGGTCACGAACTCTGTCTGTTCAGTAAGAATTGTGGAAACGCTCGCACATCGCTGTCATACTCGACAAATTGCCAGGCGGACGTAGATCTTCCGGTGCCCACCCCGACGTGGGCAAACTGCAGCAGGAAGCCTTATGACAAACGCGCGATTGATGAAATGCGGGCCACTGGCCGGTAGCACGGTCGGGGCGCAATGACGGCCTTCGGGCAGCAGCAACCACCGGGCGCCGCTATTGCCGAATTCGAGAACAATCTCGCGCAGCCGCCGAAGCGTCCCGCGCGGTGGGCGATGAGCAATTGGCCGGTGCGATGGAAAGTCTTCGCCATCGTGGTGGTTCCACTGCTATTGGCGGGTGCATTCGGCGGCCTGCGGATCTACACCGGCTGGACGGCTACCGACGAGTTGCAACTCGCGTCGGACCGCGCGGACCTCGTCCCCGCCACCGAGGACTACATGGCCTCGCTCGAGGCGGCACTGCTGGCCAACTCGACCGGCGGCGACCCGCAACCGGCCCTCGCGGCGTTCGACACGAGCAAGCAGAACCTGCAGCGCCACCTCGCCGACACCGACATCGTCCCGGACGTCGCCAAGGGCACCCAGACGCTGCTCGAGGGCGGGCAGTCGTTGCTGGATCAGGTCACGGCCAACAGCATCAGCCTGCGCGACCGGATCACCACTTACGCACCGATCCTGCTGACCGCCGAGGACGTCGTCACGGGGTCGGTCCGCGTCGACGACGAGCAGATCCGCGCCGAGGCGCTCGGCCTGTCGCGTGCCATGGGCGCCCGTGGCCAGATGATGATGCAGCAGCTGCTGGTCAACCTCGGCGGCGAGATCCCCGAGCCCGAACTGCGCACGTCGATGGTCACGCTTGCCGGCACGGAGCCCTCGACGCTGTTCGGCATCAGCCAGGTGCTCGGCATCGGCTCACCCGACGCCGAGAAGCTGCAGAGCGAATTCGTCACCCGCATGGGCATCATCTCGGACCCGGCGATCCCGCTGGTGAACAACGCCGAACTCAGCCAATCTCTGCAGGCGACCAACGAGATCGCACTGCAGGTCATCGACTCCACGAAGTCGGGCATCACCACCGCGATGGCCGATCGGGTGAGCACACAGCGGCAGGAGGCCATCCGCGACTCGGTGGTGGTCGGCGTCGCGATCCTCGTCGCGCTGCTCGTCGTCCTGCTGGTGGCCCGCACGCTGGTCCGGCCGCTGCGCCGGTTGCGCGACGGCGCCCTGAAAGTCGCCCACGACGACCTCGCCCGCGAGCTGGAGCGGGTGCGCTCCGGAGGTGCGGTGGGTCCCGTGCAGCCGCTGCCCGTGCACACCACCGAGGAGATCGGCCAGGTCGCGCACGCGGTCGACGAACTGCACGAGCAGGCCATCCTGCTGGCGGGCGAGCAGGCGAACCTGCAGATGCAGGTCGACGACATGTTCGAGACGCTGTCCCGCCGCAGCCGCTCACTGGTCGACCAGCAGCTGACGCTGATCGACAACCTCGAGCGCAACGAGGAGGACCCGCAGCGTCTCGAAGCGCTGTTCCGCCTCGACCACCTGGCCGCGCGCATGCGCCGCAACGGCGCCAACCTACTGGTGCTCGCCGGGTCGAAGGTGCCTCGCGAGCAGGCCGATCCGGTGCCCGTCGCGGCGATCATCAACGCGGCCGCCTCCGAGGTCGAGGACTACAACCGCGTCGTGACCGCCGTCGTCCCCGAAAGCGAGGTGCTCGGCGTGGTCGCGGGCGACCTCGTCCATCTGCTGGCCGAGCTGCTGGACAACGCGCTGCGCTACTCGCCGCCCATCTCGCAGGTCCGGGTGTCGGCCGTTCACACCGGAAACGGAGGCCTGGTCATCGAGGTCAGCGACATCGGCCTCGGGATGACGGATTCCGATCTGCGCGTGGCCAATACGCGCCTGCAGTCCGGCGGTGAGGTCAACCCCTACACCGCGAGGCACATGGGCCTGTTCGTGGTCGGGCGGCTCGCCTCACAGCACGGCCTGGTCGTGCGGCTGCGCAGTACCGTTGCGGGGGATCCGAATTCGGGCACCACCGCTGGTGTGTACCTCCCCGGTGAACTGTTGATCGAGCACGGCGACGGCTACCGGGCGCCCGCACCCGGCGAGTACGGCGCGGTCACTCCGGCCGACGCGCACGCCGGTATCGCGACGGCGCTCGCCCTCGACGAGGACCACTCGGGCCACGCCGGGTACGACGAGCAGGGCCGAGACTTCGGTGCCGAACCCGAGTTCGCGCCGGCGCCGGCAGCCGACCACGGCTACGGCTACGGCTACGGCGGCGAACCGGAATACCGTGGCGAACCCGAATACCGTGGCGAACCCGAATACGGCGCAGAACCCGAGCCGGATTACCGCAACGGACACGGTGAGATCCCCGTTTCGCTTCTGCCGCAACGTAATCCGGGCGCCAGCGGAATCTCGGGCATACCGTCCATGCCGCCGCCTCCTCCGTCGGTCGAGCCGGAGTCGGACTGGCCGGACGAGGAGTGGCCCGCCGACTCGATGCCCGCACAGACTCAGCCTCAGCAGCCGTCGTCGTACCCGCCGCCTCCCGCGGCTCCGCCGCCGGGTCGTCCGGCGCCAACCAACACCTCGGCGTTCTTCGCGTCGCGCGACCAGGCGGCGAACCGGCAGCAGCCGTCGCCGCCTCCGCCGCCTCCGAACGGGCTACCGAACCGGCCGGTTCCGTACTCCAACGGCGTATCCCGTCCGCCGACCAACGGGGTGCCCCGACCGCCCGCTCCCGAACCGGAGTCCGACGCCGGCGTGGCGGAGGCCCCGGCAGCGGCGACCGTTCCCGCCACCGGCGATCAGGCACGCAGCAGCGACGGCTCCATCTTCGACAAGATGCTGTCGGAGTGGCTCATCGACGATCCCCACGAGCTGGCGCAGAGCTCCGACCTGGATTGGCAGACGGTCTGGGACAAGGGCTGGGAAGCGGCCGCCGCCGCGGCCGAGGCGCCCGTCGACCAGCACACCGAACACGGCCTGCCGATGCGCACGCCCGGTGTTCGGCTGGTACCCGGTGCCGCCGAACAGGGTGAGCGCGCCGCCAACGGGCGACACCGCAACGGCGGCGACGCCGAGGGCTCGGATTCGGAACCCCACGACATGCCGCACCGGAATCCGGACGCGGTGCGCAGCACGATCAGTAGTCATTTCGGCGGCGTGCACGCGGGCCGCACGCATGCGCGGGAGATCAGGGAGACGGATAAAGGATGACGCGGCTGTGACCCGTTCAGGACAACGAGACTCTCTGGACTGGCTGGTCTCCAAGTTCGCGAGGGAGGTTGCCGGCGTGTCGCACGCGATCCTGGTATCCGCCGACGGCCTGCTGATGGCGGCCAGCGAGCACATGCCAGGAGAGCGCGCCGATCAGCTCGCGGCGGTGGCGTCGGGGATGGCGAGCCTGTCGACCGGTGCCGCGCAGCTCTTCGACGGCGGCTACGTCATGCAGTCGATCGTCGAGATGGAGAACGGCTATCTGCTGTTGATGCGCGTGGGGGACGGGTCGAACCTGGCGACGCTGGCGACGCCGGGCTGCGATATCGGCCAGATCGGCTTCGAGATGGCCGTGCTCGTCGAACAGGTGGGCACCGTGATCCAGTCCGGACGCAGACGCGCCGGGCAGTCGTCTTGAGCCGCCGATGGACGCGCCACACGACACCTGGGACACCGGCGGGATGAGGGAAGGGGCCAGCCTGGTTCGGCCCTACATCCTGACATCGGGTCGCACTCGGTCGCGTGTCGCACTGGCGCTCGAGGCTCCGATCAGGACACTGGACCCTGCGCCCGCGCCGCGTTGGCCCGGCAGTGATGTTCGTGCCAAGATTCTTCAGTTGGGTGTCGAGGCCCCCTCGGTCGCCGAGATCGCCGCACGCCTGTCGTTGCCGCTCGGTGTGGCGCGTGTGCTGATCGGGGACCTGGTGGCTCAGGGCTACGCACAGGTCCACGACACGCTCGACGAGACGTCGACGACCGACGAACGACGCGAACTGATCGGAAGGACCCTGCGTGGCCTACGGGCACTCTGAGGGGCGCACCGCCTCGACGAAGATCGTCATCTCCGGCGGCTTCGGCGCAGGCAAGACGACGTTCGTGGGTGCCGTGTCCGAGATCATGCCGCTGCGCACCGAGGCGCTGGTGACCAACGCCTCGCAGGGCGTCGACGGGCTGGAGGCCACGCCGGAGAAGAACACCACGACGGTCGCCATGGACTTCGGTCGCATCACCCTCGCCGAGGATCTGGTGCTCTACCTGTTCGGGACGCCGGGCCAGCGCCGCTTCTGGTTCATGTGGGATGACCTGGTCCGCGGCGCGATCGGGGCGATCGTCCTGGTCGACGTGCGGCGGTTGCAGGACAGCTTCGCGGCGGTCGACTTCTTCGAAGCCCGGCGGCTGCCGTTCCTCGTCGCGGTCAACGAGTTCGACGGCGCGCCCCGGTATCCGCACCCGGAGGTCCGCAAGGCGCTCGCGCTCGCCGAGCACATCCCGATCGTCACCGTCGACGCGCGTGACCGGCACTCCGCCAAGGCGGCGTTGATCGCCGTCACGGAGTACGCGTTGATGAACCTGTCCACGCTGCCGGGGTGAGCACGTCGCACGACGACGACATGGTCTGGCTCGACCGGGAGTACGTCGGCCACGACTTCCGTGACGACGATCTGAGCCGCCTGCGCACCGAGCGGGTGGTGTTCACCGAGTGCGATTTCAGCGGAGTCAACCTCACCGAGTCCGAGCATGTCGGCTCGGCCTTCCGCAACTGCACGTTCCGGCGGACCATGCTGTTTCACAGCAGCTTTCACGGATGCAGTCTGCTGGGTTCGGTGTTCACCGAGTGCCGGCTGCGACCGCTGACGATGAGCGAAGTGGACCTGACGCTGGCGGTGCTCGCCGGCTGCGACCTGCGCAGCGTCGACCTCAGCGACTGCCGGTTGGCGGAGGCGAGCCTGGTCGGAACGGATCTGCGTAAGGCCGTGCTGCGCGGTGCGGACCTGCGCGGCGCTCGCACCCAGAACGCCCGCTTCGAGCAGGCGGACCTGCGCAGAGCGCGCGTCGACGCGACGTTCTGGACCACCGCCGCGGTCAGGGGTGCCAAGATCGACGTCGACCAGGCCCTGGCGTACGCGGTCGCGCACGGTCTCGACGTCGGAGGGAGTTAGCAGTGTCGACCCCGTCAGGGGACGAGCGGCGATCCGCGAGTTCCACCGAGAGACGTTCGCGGGTGGTCCGTTGACGTGTACGCCGGTGAACCTCGTCGTCGACGGCGAGTGGGCGGCCATCGAGTGGACCGATCCCGCGGGCTTTCGCGGATGTGGGTTCTTCCGGGTCGTCGACGACCTCATCGTCACCCAGCGCGGCTACTGGGACAGCGCACAGCTCAACGAGATTCACCCCGACGTGCACGGAGCGAGCTAGCCCCGCTCAGGGGATCACTTCCCCTTGAGGCGGATCTTCCAGCGCACGAAGCTCAGGTAGAAGATCGACAGCAGCACCAGCATTCCGAAGTCGAGCAGCCAGACGCTCTTGGCGAGGTCGCCTCTCTGGTCGACGGGCCCGCCGAACTCGCCCAGCTGCGCCGGGCCACCCTCCTTGATCGGCAACGGCAGCGCCCCGGCGTAGTGCTTCCACAACCCGTCGGCGGGCAGAATCGGCGGCCGCACCATCTCGGGCAGACCCACGGTGGAAGCGGTGATGGCGAAACCCCAACGTGCCGGGGTGATCCAGGACAACTGGTCGAGGCCGATGCGACCCGTCACGGGGATCATGCCGCCTGAGAACACCAACTGGCTCATGACCGCGACCACCAGCATCGGCATGATCTGGTCGCTGGTCTTGGCCATCGACGACAGTGCGAAACCGACGCACGCGGCGCAGATCGTCGCGGCGGCCATGCCGACGTAGAGCTCGATCGCCGCGGCCGTCCCGCCGTCGCCCAGGAACGTCAGGACGACCGGCCCGTTCTTCGGAGTGCCGACGCCCGCGATCGTGATGAGCATGACGATGCCGGACTGGAGAATCGCGAAGACCGAGTAGATGGACACCTTCGCGGCGAGGTACGCGGTGGTCGACAACCCCACCGCCTGCTCGCGCAGGAAGATCGCACGTTCGCCGATGAGGTCGCGGATGGTCAGGGCGGTGCCCATGAAGATCGCGCCGACGTTCATCAGGACCAGCACCTGGCCCGGCTGGTTCGGCGCGTCACCCGCCGGGTCGGGTACGCCGAAGCCGGTCGTGCCGGGCACCGATAGCGACAGCGCACCCATGATGAGCGGCAGACACGCGAGGAAGATGAAGTATCCGCGGTCGGAGACGATGAGCCGCAGCTGCCGTCGCGCGATCGTCGAGAACTGCCGGACCACGCTGGTGTGCACCGGCTGGCCAAGGTCGGCGGGCGCCTCGGCCTGTGGCGGTGGCGGCGGTGGACCGTGCCGCTCGAGGAATTTGCGCTTGGCGCCCTCGGGATCACCGGCGACGCTGCTGAAGATGTCGGCCCAGTTGGTGGTGCCGAGCTGCGGGCCGATCTGATCCGGCGGCCCGCAGAACGCCGTCTTGCCGCCGGGGGCGAGCAGCAGCACCTGGTCGCAGACGTCGAGGTAGGTCAGCGAGTGGGTGACCACCAGCACGACGCGGCCGGCGTCGGCGAGCTGGCGCAGCATGGTCATGACCTGGCGGTCGAGCGCGGGGTCCAGACCTGACGTCGGTTCGTCGAGGATGAGAAGCGAAGGGCCGGTGAGCAGTTCGAGCGCCACCGAGGCGCGTTTGCGTTGGCCACCGGACAGCTTGTCGACGCGGGTGTCGAGGTGTTTGGTCATCTCGAGTTCCTCGAGGACGCGCATCACCTGCTGTTCGCGGTCTTCCTTCGTGCTGTCGGGCGGTAGGCGGAGCTCGGCGGCGTACATCAGCGCCTGGCGCACGGTCAGCTGGCCGTGTACTACGTCGTCCTGCGGGACCATGCCGATTCGGGAGCGGAGGCTGGCGTACTCGGCGTGGACGTCGTGGCCCTCGAACGAGACCCGGCCCGTCGTGGGGTGGGTGAGGCCGGCGACCATCTTGGAGAAGGTCGACTTTCCGGCGCCCGACGGTCCGATGACGGCGGTGAGGGTGCCGGGCCGTGCGGAGATCGAGATGTTGTCGAGCAGCGTCTTGTTGCCCTCGATGGTCCACGTGACGCCGTAGGCGTCGAGACCGCCGGTCTTGGTGGCCGCCTCGGTCTCGTTGCGTCGGGCCAGCGTGCCGTTGCCGAAGACGAGGTCGACGTTGCCGATGGTGACGACGTCGCCGTCGCGCAGGGTGGCGGCGTCGACGCGCTGGCCGTTGACGAACGTGCCGTTGATGCTCTTGTTGTCGCGGATCGTCGTCCCGGTGGGCGACGGGAGCAGCGTCGCGTGGTGCCGCGAGGCCAGCACGTCGGGAATGACGATGTCGTTGTCGGTGGCGCGGCCGATCTTGACCCCGCCGGTCGCGACCTCGGTGGTCCCGCGGCCGGGCCGCAGGATCTTGAGCATGCTCGTCGCGAGGTTGGGCTGGCCCGTGGCCACGTTCCCCTGCCCGTCCATGGGACGCGGAACTGCGGCGGGGCCCATCTGGGTGGCGGCGGGGTTTCCGCCGGAGGGGGGCGACACCTGTTGCGGCGCACTGGGATACGCGGGTGCGCCGGCGCGGGGCATCGGGGCGCTCTGGTGCGGCCGGGGACCGTTCGGCGGACCCATCGGGCCCGACGGGTAGCGCGGCTGCGGCGACGACGGCGGGTGGTAGGCGGGGCCGGGGGGCGCCGTCGGGTACTGAGCGGCGGGGCGCGCCGCGATCGGGACCGACTGCGTCGGCGGCGGCGAGCCGACGTTGCCCTGGTGCTGGCCGACGTCGAACGTCAGCGCGGGACCGTCGGGGTTGCCGATGTTCACGGTCAGGCCGTCGCTGATGTCCGTGACCGGCACGCGCTGGTTGCGCACGTACAGACCGTTGAGGCTGCCGTTGTCGATGGCGAGCCAGCGGCCCTGGTCGAATCGCAGGATCAGGTGCGCGCGCGAGATCAACGGGTGGGCGACTCGGACGTCGGCGCGCAGGTCGCGGCCGACAACCACGTCGTTGCCCGCGGCGAAGTTCCGGGCGGACCCGTCGTACTTGACGGTCAATGCAGGTGGGGCGGGTCGGCTCATCGGGTGCAACTCTAACGGTATGAGGCCCGCCCGCGCCTGCGGTCCGCGCCCTTAGTTCGGGACCGGAATCCGCCAGCTTACGGTGTCGGTGATCTGGTGCAGCCCCGTCATCCGGTCGCCCTCGGCGTCGATCACGTGGGCGAACGCCGCGTCGACGGCGGCGTTGTCCGCTTTGGACCGGCCGCGGTAGTGGCCGAGGACCACGACGCGCTGATCCGACACGGTCAGGTACTCGCTCGGTTCGACGGAGATGTCGTAGGCCTCGTCGATGGTCGCCCACACGCCGAGCATGTCCTGCGCGCCGTGATGCGGGCCTCCGACGCCGTGCGGCATTCCGGCACTGACCAGGCCCTCGAAGTCGTCGGCGAGCAGTGTCAGCAGGGCTTCGGCGTCGGCCCCCGCGAGCGCGTCGTAGAACCGGCGCGCGACGGAGGTGGCGGTGGCGGGTGTGTCGGTCGGCATGTCGAGCCTCCTTTTTAGAGATGTCTCTCTATTATTAGCTCGTGCCGAGGCCAGCCCGCTACTCGAAAGACGATCTGCTCGACGCCGCCGCTGCGCTACTGGCGACGGAGGGGCCCGCGGCGGTGGCGATGGCCGGAGTCGCCCGCGCGGTCGGCGCGCCCAGCGGATCCGTCTATCACCGTTTCCCGACCAGGGCCGCACTGTGCGGCGCCCTGTGGCTGCGCACCGAGGAGCGCTTCCAGGCGGGGTTCGTCGCCGCCCTCGGTTCGGGTATCGACGAAGTCGAAAGATGTGTCGCCGCAGCGTGTTACGTGGTCACGTGGTGTCGCGCGCATCCGAACGACGCGCAGGTGCTCGTACTGGGACCGGGTGCGCTCGATATGGCGGAATGGCCCGATTCGGTGCGCGAGCGGCGCGGCGAACTGCAGCGCACCGTCGGCGCCGCGATGGCGGGCTTCACGGCCGACCCCGATCGGCTGCGCGCAGCGGTGGTCGACGTGCCGGTGGGTGTGATTCGCAGGCACTTGGTTGCGCGGCAAACCATTCCGGCATCCGCGGAGGCGATCGTAGAGGATTGCGCCCGAGCGTTAATTGCAGTGTGCTAACGAATCGGCGCTGATTCGGGCGCGGCGCATCTATTTACAGGTGAGGACGTGTTCTCGTAGATCCATGTCGATTGACGACGCACGCGCCGACTGGTTGCGCACCCTGCTGCGGACGCTCCTCGCCGCGGCCGCGGTCGGGGCTGCTCTGTGCACGCTCATGGCTACCAACGGCTATTTGCCTCTGGCCGCCGCCAAACCGGCCTTCGTCGTGGACGGCCGGGGTTACGTGAACACCCCGGCCCGCTGCGACGCGGCCCAGACCCCCGTGTTCGCCGGGCGAACCCCGCTGTCGCTCATCGCGATCTGCCAGGACAAGAGGGGCGGCTACGAGTATCGCGGGATGCGGTTGCGCGACCGCGCGCTGCTCAAGCTGCCCGCGGAGCAGCTGGGCAACGGGTGCTTCGGCGCCAGCACGAAGGACATCACGTACACGGTGTCCGAGCGCAAGCTGCTGCTGACCGCCAAACTGCGCGTCGTCCGCGACGAGGCGATGCTGGAGTTCACGGACTTCACCGCCGAGGCACCGGCGGCGGCACCGGTGGACAAGGCATCCGGCACCGTCGGCTAGTGCTAGACCGGTGTCGGCGAGCCGGTCACGACGCAGTGCGTGTGGCTGTAGATCGTCGCCATGCACTTGTTGCAGTGTGTGCACAGCGAGCGGATGCTGCGCGCGTCGCCGTCGTCCTTGATGCGGTTGATGAGATCGGGTTCGGCGAGTAGCGCGCGGCCCATCGCGACGAACTCGAAACCCTCGGCCATGGCGAGGTCCATCGTCTCGCGATTCGTGATGCCGCCCAACAGGATCAGCGGCATCTTCAGCTCGGCGCGGAACTGCTTGGCGTCGCGCAGTAGGAACGCCTCGCGATACGGGTACTCGCGGAGGAACTTCTTCCCGGTCATGCGGATGCCCCAGCGCAGTGGCGGCTTGAACGCACCTGCGAACTCCTTGACCGGAGCGTCGCCGCGGAACAGGTACATCGGGTTGACCAGCGAGCTGCCCGCGGTCAGTTCGAGGGCGTCGAGTCCGCCGTCCTCCTCGAGCCACTTCGCGGTCTGGAGCGACTCCTCGATCGGGATGCCGCCGCGCACCCCGTCGGCCATCGTCAACTTCGCGGTGATCGCGATCTGGCCGCCCACCGCCTGGCGCACCGCGGTGACCATGCCGCGGGCGACCTTGGCGCGGTTCTCCAGCGAGCCGCCGAACTCGTCGTCGCGGCGGTTGATCAGCGGACTGAGAAACGAGCTCGCGAAGTAGTTGTGTCCGAGGTGGACTTCCACGGCGTCGAAGCCGGCGTCGACGGCGTACCGGGCGGCGTCGGCGTGCGCGGCGATGATGTCGTCGATGTCGGCCCGCGTGGCCTTGCGGGCGAACCGCATCGACATCGGATTGAAGAACCGCACCGGCGCGAGGGCCGTCGCCTTCGTCGTACGGGCATTGGCGACGGGTCCGGCGTGGCCGATCTGCGCGCTGACGGCTGCGCCCTCGGCGTGGATGGCCGCTGTGAGCTTCTGCAAACCGGGGATGGCTTCGGGCCGCCACCAGATCACGTTGCCCTCGGTGCGTCCGCCTTGGGTCACCGCGAGGTACGCCACCGTGGTCATCCCGACCCCGCCCGCCGCGGGCAGCCGGTGGTAGGTGATGAGGTCGTCGGTCACCAGTGCATTCGGCGTCGACGCTTCGAACGTCGCGGCCTTGATGACGCGGTTGCGAAGCGTCACCGGGCCGAGCTGAGCAGGGGTGAACACATTGGGCTGAGTGTCCATAACAGGGGAGCCTGCCACAATGTGTGCCGTGGGAGCGATCACTCTGGACGGTAAGGCCACACGCGACGAGATCTTCACCGACCTGAAGGACCGGGTGGCGGCGCTGACCGCCGCGGGTCGCACGCCGGGGTTGGGGACCGTGCTCGTCGGCGACGACCCCGGCTCGCACGCCTACGTTCGCGGCAAGCACGCCGACTGCGCCAAGGTCGGCATCACGTCGATTCGGCGCGACCTGCCCGCCGACATCAGCCAAGCCGAGCTCGACGCGACGATCGACGAACTCAACGCGAACCCCGAGTGCACCGGGTACATCGTGCAGCTGCCGCTGCCCAAGCACCTCGACGAGAACGCCGCACTCGAACGCATCGATCCGGCCAAGGACGCCGACGGACTGCACCCGACCAACCTCGGACGGCTGGTGCTCAACGAGCCCGCGCCGCTGCCGTGTACCCCGCGCGGCATCGTGCACCTGCTGCGCCGCTTCGACGTGGAGATCGCGGGCGCGCACGTCGTGGTGATCGGACGCGGTGTGACCGTCGGCAGGCCGATGGGGCTGCTGCTCACCCGTCGCTCCGAGAACGCGACGGTCACGCTGTGCCACACCGGGACTCGCGATCTGCCCAGCCTGGTCCGGCAGGCCGACATCGTCATCGCCGCGGTGGGGGTGACGCACCTGGTGACCGCCGATATGGTCAAGCCGGGGGCCGCGCTGGTCGATGTCGGCGTCAGTCGCGACGCCGAGGGCAAGCTCGTCGGCGATCTGCATCCCGACGTATGGGATGTCGCGGGGCACGTGTCGCCCAACCCCGGCGGCGTCGGCCCGCTGACGCGCGCGTTCCTGCTGACGAACGTCGTCGAGCTGGAGGAAGCGAAGCGCGGGTGACGCCGAAGGAGATCGCGCACAAGGTGTTCGCGGGGCAGTGGCCGATCCTGTCGGTGGGTCTGGTGCTGCTGGCGGCGTTCGGCCTCGTCGTCGCGGGCTACTGGCGCCGTGGCGCCCTGGTGCTCGCGATCGGGGTGGGCATCGCCTCGGCACTGCGGCTGACCATGCCCGAGGACCGGGCCGGCCTGCTGGTCGTGCGCTCCCGGACCGTCGACGTCATCACCACGGCGGCGGTCAGCGCGGCGATGTTCTACATCGCGTGGACGATCGACCCCCTCGGCACCAGCTAGCTCACCTCAGCTTGAGCGCCGCCGCCACGATCGGCTTCGCCCACGCCGGCGTCGCACTCACATCCGTTGGGGCCACGATGTCTCCGCGCACCACGTGCAGGATCAGGACCGGCTGCGGCGCGACACCTTGAGCCGGGTCGCCGGCCGCGGAGTTATCGTAGACGCGCAGCTCGGTGAGGACGGGCAGCAGGCTGATCAGGTTGAGCCGACTGTGCCGCCAGCGCTTCCGGATGGCCTCCTCGGGGATGTCGTGACCACCGCCGGCCACCCGCTGGCGCACCCGCGCGAGGTGCATCTCGGGACTGGCCAACCCGACGTAGAACACGTGCACCTCGAAGCCCGCGGCCGCGGCCTCGGACAGCAGGCGCGTCATCGTGCCGCCGCCGAGCGTGGTCTCGAACGCGAAGTCCAGACGTTCGGCGAGCGCGCGTTCCAGCAGTCGCCGACCCTGCCGCCACGCGGCGGCGTTCGCCTTGACCTGCTCTAAGCCGGGGTTGGCCGCGATCAACGCGCGAGCGGCCTCGTCGGGGTTGTAGTACTCGCCACCCGCGGCGCGAATCATCGCGCCGCCGATACTGCTCTTGCCCGCGCCGTTGACCCCGGCGAGAACGTGGATGGTCGGCGGTGCGGTCCGACTCAGCGGGAGCGTCGCTTCGGGCGTGCGGCCTTCACCGCGGCGCGGCCGAGGTCAGCGGGTGACGCGTCGAACGCCGCCGCGACGCCCGCCTTGGCCGCGGGCCTCTGCATCCGGTCCAGCAGCGCGTCGAATTCCTCGGTGAGCTCGTCGAGCACCGGCGAGCCCGCGCGCGTCAGCGCCTGGAACTCGGCGTAGGACAACAGCACCGCCTTGGTGGTGTTGTGCTTGGTGATCGCGACGGCGCCCGTCTGCGCGGCCTGCTCGAAGACCGCCCCGAACTCGTTCTTGAAACGGGTGGCGGGCACCGACGGCACGTCGACGAGCTCGCCGTCCCGGTTGCGGAAACTCAGCGTGGTCATGCACCCAGTCTAGCCGTTTCAGCCATTTTGGACAGAATGGACATTTCAGCCGGAACGAAACCCGCCGAACGTTGGTTACCGCCACGCGTTTCGCAGTTTCGCGTTGCGGTAACCAACGTTCGCGCGTAAGTCGAGTTAGGTGGCGAGGGTGGCCCGGATGCCGACCGTGACGTATGGCAGCGCCAACCCCGAGGTGTTGGCCAGTGCCGGGTGGGTGTTCAGCAACTCGCGAACCCGGTCGAGCGTGCGGGTGCGCACTTCGGTCGGCGAGGTGATGCAGTAACTCCGGGACGCGACGAGGTCGACGAGCGCCTGGGGAGTCAGGTAACTCGTCCACTCGATCTGTGACCGCTCCTGGTCGGTGAACGGCGAAGGCAGTGCGACCTGTCGCCTGCCGTAGGGATCGTCCTCGTGGCCGATGATGCGACCCAGGTCCCTGACCCAGCCGAGACGCTCGTCGCGGACGTTCCACACCAGTCCGAGCCGGCCGCCCGGCCGCAGCACCCTGGCGACCTCCTTGACCGCACGCTCGGGATCGAACCAGTGCCAGGCCTGCGCGACGAGCACGGAGTCGACGCTGCTGTCCGGCAGCGGAATCTCCTCGGCCGTGCCGAGCAGGGCGGGAGTGTCCGGCAGCGAGCCGCGCAGCACCTCGAGCATCTCCGGAATGGGGTCGACGGCGATCACGTTGAGGCCTCGCTCGACCAGCCGGATCGTCAGCTTGCCGGTCCCCGCCCCGAGGTCGAGCACGTCGCGTGCACCCGACGGCAGCAGCCAGTCGATGGCCTCCGGCGGGTACGACGGGCGCCCGCGCTCGTAGGCGGCGGCCTCCTCGCCGAACGACAGTGAGCGATCCCGCGCTTCGCTCACCGCGCCGCCAGGTCGAGCGTCCGCCTGACCAGGATGCCGACCGCATCCGTTTCGACCAGGAAGCCGTCGTGGCCGAACTCGGACTCGACGACGTTGAGTTCCGCGCATCCCGGCAGCAACTCGGCGAGTTCCTGCTGCAGCCGCAGGGGATACAGCCGATCCGACGTGATGCCGCCGACGATCACCGGAATCTCGCAGGAGCGCAGGGCCGATCGCACCCCACCGCGGCCGCGGCCGACGTCGTGGCTGCTGAGCGCATCGGTCAGGACGACGTACGTGCCCGCGTCGAATCGGTTCGCCAGCTTGCCGCCCTGATGCTCGAGATAGCTCTGCACGGCGTACCGTCCGCCGTTCGTCGGCTGCTCGTCACCCTGGGCGTCGTTGCCGAACCGATCGTCGAGTTCCTTCTCGCCGCGATAGGTGAGATGTGCGAAGCGGCGGGCGATCTCGATGCCCGCGCGGGGGGTGCGGCCGGTGTCGTAGTAGTCGCCGCCGTGCCAGTCGGGGTCGGCCTTGATGGCGGCGACCTGTGCACTCTGCGTGCCGATCTGGTCGGCGGTGGCCCTGGCTCCGACGGCCAGCACGAGTGCCGCCCGCACGGTGTCGGGATGCCCGACGATCCACTCCAGCGCCCGCGCCCCGCCCATCGATCCGCCGACGACGGCGGCCACCCGCGTGATGCCGAGCTCGCGCAGCGCCGCCAGATCGGCGTTCACCTGGTCGCGCACGGTGATCGCGGGAAACCTTGAGCCCCATGGCTTTCCGTCGGGCGCAATCGAGCTGGGGCCGGTGGACCCGCGGCAGCCGCCCAGCACGTTGGTGGCGATGGCGCACCAGCGATCGGTGTCGATCGGCGCTCCCGGTCCGGCGACGCCGTCCCACCAGCCGGGGGTGGGGTGGTCGGGTCCCGCCGGGCCGGTGACGTGCGAGTCGCCGGTGAGCGCGTGGAGCACCACGACGACGTTGTCACGGGTCGGCGACAGCGCGCCCCAGCGTTGGATCGCGATCTCGACGTCGTCGAGAACGGTGCCGTTTTCGAGGGTCAGCGAGCCGATGTTCACCACTGCCAGGTCGCCCTCGGCGGGCAACTGCGTGGTGCGGCTCTCCAACGTCGTCACACCGACGCCGCGGTCGCTGCGACACCCGAGAAGGCTTTGGCCGCAGCGAAACCGCGCTCCAGGTCCTCGATGATGTCGTCGATGCCCTCGATGCCGACGGCGAGCCGTACCAGGCCGGGGGTCACGCCGGTGGCGAGCTGCTCTTCAGCGGACAGCTGCTGGTGCGTCGTCGACGCCGGGTGGATCACCAGCGAGCGGACGTCACCGATGTTGGCCACGTGGCTGTGCAGGGTGAGCGCGTCGACGAACGCCTTGCCCGCCGCGATGCCGCCCGACAGTTCGAAGGCCAGGACGGCCCCAGTTCCCTTGGGCGCCAGCTTCTTTCCAAGGTCGAACCACGGCGAGCTCGGCAGGCCGGCGTAGTTCACCGACACCACGTCGTCGTGCCCCTCGAGGTACTCGGCGACGCGCTGCGCATTCGCCACGTGCCGCTCGACGCGCAGGCTCAGCGTTTCGAGGCCCTGGGCGATGAGGAACGCGTTGAACGGTGCGGCGGCGCTACCCAGGTCACGCAGCAGCTGCACGCGGGCCTTCAGTGCGAAGGCGGGCGGGCCCAGCTCGGCGAACACCACACCGTGGTAGCTCGGGTCCGGCGTCGTGAAGCCGGGGTGACGGCCCTGCGTCCAGTCGAACGTGCCGCTGTCGACGATCACGCCGGCGATCGCCGAGCCGTGTCCGCCCAGGTACTTCGTCGCCGAGTGCACGACGATGTCGGCGCCGTGCGCGATCGGCTGGATCAGGTACGGCGTGGCGATCGTGTTGTCGACGATCAGCGGGATGCCGTGTTCGTGCGCGACGCCCGACACGCCGGGGATGTCGAGGATGTCGATCTGCGGGTTCGAGATCGTCTCGGCGAAGAACGCCTTGGTGTTCGGCTGAACGGCCGCGCGCCACGACGCGAGGTCGTCCGGGTTCTCCACGAACGTGGTCTCGATGCCGAGCTTGGGCAGCGTGTAGTGCAGCAGGTTGTAGGTGCCGCCGTACAGCCGTGGGCTCGACACGATGTGATCGCCCGCGCTGGCGAGGTTCAGGATCGCGAACGTCTCCGCGGCCTGGCCGGATGCCAGGAACAGCGCCGCGATACCGCCCTCTAGCGCGGCGATGCGCTGCTCGACGACGTCCTGCGTCGGGTTCATGATGCGGGTGTAGATGTTGCCGGGCTCGGCGAGGCCGAACAGCGCGGCAGCGTGGTCGGTGTCGCGGAAGGTGTACGACGTCGTCTGGTAGATCGGCAGGGCCCGCGCGTTTGTCGCGATGTCGGGCGTCTGGCCCGCGTGCACCTGCTTGGTCTCGAACGACCAGTTGACCGTCGGGTCCTCTTCTGGCGTGCTCATGTGGAACGAACCTCCATCTATCTCAGGGGGCCCGTACAACGGACCCGCGCTTGCCGCGTAGCCGTTCTCGACTACTCAACCTGGTCGTCTCCCGGGGCACCCCACCGCGGTTGGAGGGTTGCCGGCCAGCAAGCCGGGGCTTAACGCTGGCGCTCATGACCGATGCGTAGCTTAACTCACAGCCTCACGCGGGTGCCACCAGGTTCCAGCCTGGGCGGCGGATACCGGGGTCGCGTGGGGCGGATGCCTCAATTCGTCGCATGTCCGGGGGACCCCGCGCTGAGAGCGCCTTCACCGCGTAGGTTCGTAGGCGAATTAACGGGAGTTTCATCGCGACGCCGGGAGAGTGACCGAGAGTGACCGAGGGTGCCAAGCCAACCATCATCTACACGCTGACCGATGAGGCGCCGCTGCTCGCGACGTACGGCTTCCTGCCGGTGATCCGTACCTTCGCCGACGCCGCGGGCATCGACGTGAAGACCAGCGACATCTCGGTCGCCGCGCGCATCCTCGCCGAGTTCCCGGAGAACCTCACCGACGAGCAGCGCGTGCCGGACAACCTCGCCGAACTCGGCGAGCTCACCCAGTCGCCGGACGCGAACATCATCAAGCTGCCGAACATCAGCGCCTCGGTGCCGCAGCTGGTGGCCGCGGTCAAGGAGCTCAAGTCCAAGGGCTACGACATCCCCGACTACCCCGGCGATGCGAAGACCGACGAGGAGAAGGCGATCAAGGAGCGCTACGCCAAGTGCCTCGGCAGCGCTGTGAATCCCGTTCTGCGTGAAGGTAACTCGGACCGCCGCGCCCCGAACGCGGTGAAGGAGTTCGCCAAGAAGCACCCGCACAGCATGGGCCAGTGGTCGCAGGCGTCGCGCACCCACGTCGCCACGATGACCGGAGGCGACTTCTACCACGGTGAGAAGTCGATGACGCTGGACAAGGCGCGCACGGTCAAGATGGTGCTCACCCCCGCCTCCGGCGACGCGATCGTGCTGAAGCCCGAGGTCAAGCTCGACGAGGGTGACGTCATCGACAGCATGTTCATGAGCAAGAAGGCGCTCGTCGAGTTCTACGAGAAGGAGATCGAGGACGCCTACAAGACCGGCGTCATGTTCTCGCTGCACGTGAAGGCGACGATGATGAAGGTGTCGCATCCGATCGTGTTCGGGCACGCGGTCAAGGTCTTCTACAAGGACGCGTTCGCCAAGCACCAGAAGCTGTTCGACGAGTTGGGCGTCAACGTCAACAACGGCCTCTCGGATCTGTACGACAAGATCGAATCGCTGCCCGCGTCGCAGCGCGAGGAGATCATCGAGGATCTGCACCGTTGCCACGAGCACCGCCCGGAGCTCGCGATGGTCGATTCGGCGAAGGGCATCTCCAACTTCCACTCGCCGTCCGACGTCATCGTCGATGCGTCGATGCCCGCGATGATCCGGCTGGGCGGCAAGATGTACGGCGCCGACGGCCGCACGAAGGACACCAAGGCGGTCAACCCCGAGTCGACGTTCTCCCGGATCTACCAGGAGATGATCAACTTCTGTAAGACCCACGGCCAGTTCGATCCGACCACGATGGGCACCGTTCCCAACGTCGGTCTGATGGCGCAGAAAGCCGAGGAGTACGGCAGCCACGACAAGACCTTCGAGATCCCGGTGGACGGCGTCGCCGACATCGTCGACGTCGACACCGGCGAGGTGCTGCTGTCGTGGGACGTCGAAGAGGGCGACATCTGGCGGATGCCGATCGTCAAGGACGCTCCGATCCGCGACTGGGTCAAGCTCGCCGTCAACCGTGCGCGGCTGTCGGGGATGACGACGGTGTTCTGGCTGGACGACGAGCGTCCGCACGAGAACGAGCTGCGCAAGAAGGTGAAGAAGTACCTCAGGGAGGAGGACACCGAGGGCCTCGACATCACGATCCTGCCGCAGGTGTGGGCCATGCGGTACACGCTGGAGCGGGTGATCCGCGGCCAGGACACCATCGCCGCGACGGGCAACATCCTGCGTGACTACCTGACCGACCTGTTCCCGATTCTGGAGCTGGGTACCAGCGCCAAGATGCTGTCGATCGTCCCCCTGATGGCGGGCGGCGGACTGTACGAGACCGGAGCGGGCGGCTCGGCGCCGAAGCACGTCAGCCAGCTGGTGGAGGAGAACCACCTGCGCTGGGATTCGCTCGGCGAGTTCCTGGCCATCGGCGCGAGCCTGGAGGACCTCGGCAACAAGTTCGACAACGCCAAGGCCAAGGCGCTGGCGGCGACGCTCGACACCGCCGTCGGAAAGCTGTTGGAGGAGAACAAGAGTCCGTCGCGTAAGGCGGGCGAGCTCGACAACCGGGGCAGTCAGTACTACCTGTCGCTGTACTGGGCGCAGGCACTGGCCGCCCAGACCGACGACACGGAGTTGGCCGAGCACTTCGCCCCGCTTGCCAAGCAGCTGGCCGAGAACGAGGACGCCATCGTCAACGAGCTCCTCGCGGTTCAGGGCGAGAAGGTCGACATCGGCGGTTACTACTACCCGGACCGGGAGAAGACCACCGCCGTGATGCGGCCGTCCAAGACGTTCAACGACGTCCTCGAGGCCGTACACGCGGGCGCCAACGAGGCACCGACGGACTAGCCGTCAGCCCGCAGGCGGCGCCGCCCGCTCGGGTTCGGCGTTGGCGTCGACGAAATCGGCGATGAGCTCGGTGATGATGCCGGGTGCTTCGAGCATCGGGATGTGGCCGACGGCGGGCAGCGGGGTGACCTTGGCGTGTTCCGGCAGGTGCTCGCGGAAGTAGCGGTGGCCGCGCGGGGTGGGGAACACCCGGTCCTTCTCGCACAGCACCAGGTGGGTGGGCACGTCGATGTCGGCCAGTTCCAGCAGCCCCGGCAGTCGCAGCGTCTTGATCAGCAGTTGCACGTAGGCGGTGCAGTGCGTGGCGTCCTCGACGAGTGCGACGAGGTCGGGGTGGCTGGGTCCGTCGGCGGGGCCGCTGACGGGCAGCGTGGCGATGCGGCGGACGAACGGCAGGTCGACGATCCGCGGGCCGATGAGTCGCGCCGCGACCAGTGCGGGCCCGCCCAGCAGGAACTTCAGGACGGTCTCGTACTTCGACAGCGCGTGATGCGGCCAACCACCCGCGGGCGCGATGCCGGTCACCGTGCGGGCCCGGCCGCGCCGCTCCAGCTCGAACGCCACCCAGCCGCCCAGCGAGTTGCCGACGATATGTGCTGTCTCCCAGCCGATTTCGTCCATCCGACGCTCGACGTCATCGACGAGGGCGGAGGTTTCGAGCAGCCAGGTGCCCGAGCGCCTGCCGCCGTTGTGGCCCGGCATCGTCGGGGCGAACACCTCGAAGCGACCCGTCTCGGCCAGTTGCTCGGCCACCGTGCGCCACACGTTCTGCGAGCACAGGAAGGGGTGGAGCAGGACGATCGGTTCTCCCGTTCCGAGGTGGATGGGATCGCGTTCAGGCATGCGGCGACCCTAAAGGTGTTACCGCCGGTACCGCAAGGGTGTGTGAGGGCGACCGGCTAAGGTCCTATCCCTGTGATCGTCAGCACCATCAACGTCAACGGCATCCGCGCGGCGGTCAAGGAACGGTCGCCCGAGAACCAGGGGTTGCTGCCGTGGCTGAAGACCACCCCCGCCGACGTCATCTGCCTGCAGGAGACCCGCGCCGACGACGAGCAGTTGGCCGAAGCGCTGGCGCCCGCGCTCGCCGACGGCTGGCACCTCGCCTCGGCCGACCCGCATCTGAAGGGCCGCAACGGCGTCGCGGTGCTCAGCAGGAACCCGATCACGCGCACCCGGATCGGACCGGGCTCGAATGCCGACGACGAGTTCGCCTCCCACGGCCGCTATCTCGAGGTGGACACCGGCGATCTGACCGTCGCCAGCGTCTACTTCCCGACCGGCGAGGCCGAGACCGACAGGCAAGTCGAGAAGGAGCGGTTCATGGCGGCCGTCGCCGCCCGGATGGCCGAGCTGCTGCGTAATCGTCGCGACGCGGTGGTCTGCGGCGACTGGAACATCGGCCACACCGAGCTCGACATCAAGGCGTGGAAGGCCAATCGCAAGAAGGCGGGCTTCCTGCCCGCGGAGCGGGCCTGGCTGACGGATCTGCTCGCCACCGGCTGGGTCGACGTGGTGCGAGTGCTGCACCCGGACACCCCCGGCCCGTACAGCTGGTGGTCCTGGCGCGGGAAGGCGTTCGACAACGACGCCGGCTGGCGGATCGACTACCAGCTGGCGAACCGGCGGCTGGCCGACCGGGTGGTGTCGGCCCGTGTCGAGCGCGCCGAGGCGTACGCGCTGCGGTGGTCCGACCACGCTCCGGTCACCGTCGAGTACTGCTGAGAGCCCCCGCGGGGGTGCGTCCGAGGTGGCGCAGGACGCGGTCGAGATCGGTTGCGGCCGGGCCGGTGACGGCGTGCGCGAACGGGGCTCCGTCGACGTCTCTGATCTCGTCGTCGGGCACCGCCAGTGCCACGGTCAGCGCCGCGGCGGCGACGTCGTCGGGCACCGTGTACGTGCGGCCCAGCGCTGCGGCGACGTCCCAGCCGTGGACGACGTAGTCCACCAGGTGGAAACCGATCGCCATCTCGCCGGACACGACGACGTCGGCGCCGAACTCGGGCAGGGCGAACGGGGTCTGCGCACCGGCGTCGGCGAACGCGGCCAGGACGTCGGCCGCGGCGTCGGCATAGGTCCCCGCGGGATTCCGGCGCACCGCGTCGACGACACCGGCGACGTCCCACCGTGCGAGTTCTGCACCGAATCCCCTTGCTGCGGAGGCGAACCCGTGGTGCTGCACGGTCATGTGGGCGAGCAGATCGAGCAGCGTCCACCCCGCGCACGGTGTCGGGCGGTCGAGATCAGTCGAGGAGACGTCGCGAACGACCTCGATCGAGTGGAGCACAGCGGTGCGGTGCGGGGGGAGGAGTGTCTGATAGTTAGTAGGCATGTGCATACGATAGGCGCACGCATATAGTTTGGCAACGCCTACGATACGGCGATGGCTGATCGTCCCGACCTCGCCGCCATGCTCGCGCCGTTGCTGCGCGAGCTCATCGCCGCCGAGGAACCGATCCTCGCGGCGCACGGCGTGACGATGTGGGCGTACGTGGTGCTGAGCGCGCTCGACCGGTCACCGAGCAGAACGCAGGCCGCGCTGGCCGAGGCGATCGGCGCCGACAAGACGCGCATCATCCGCACCCTCGACGACCTGCAGCGCAGCGGGTACATCGAGCGCGAACCCGACCCCGACGACCGCCGGGTGCGGCTGCTGGCGATCACGGTGCGTGGCCGCGCGGTCAAGCGCGCCGTTCAGGAGGAGATCCAGCGGGGCGAGGAGCGATGGCTCGGCGAGCTGACCGCCGAGGAGCGGACGGTGTTCCTGCGATCGCTGCGGCGGCTGACCCCCGACATATTCGGATGACACCAGTGAGAAGATCTTTCCCATCATGAGCGCTCAGCCCGTCGTCTTCTCCGGTGTCCAACCCACGTCCGACTCCCTGCATCTGGGCAACGCGCTGGGTGCGATCAAGCAGTGGATCGGGTTGCAGGAGGACTACGACGCGTACTTCTGCGTCGTCGACCTCCACGCCATCACGATCGCGCAGGACCCCGCGACGCTGCGCAAGCGCACGTTGGTCACGGCGGCGCAGTACCTCGCGCTCGGTGTCGACCCGGCCAAGGCCACCGTGCTGGTCCAGAGCCACGTGCCCGCCCACACCGAATTAGCCTGGGTGCTGGGCTGTTTCACCGGCTTCGGGCAGGCGTCGCGGATGACGCAGTTCAAGGACAAGTCGCAGAAGGAGGGTGCCGACGCCACCACGGTCGGCCTCTTCACCTATCCGGTGCTGATGGCCGCGGACGTGCTGCTCTACGACACCGCACTGGTGCCCGTCGGCGAGGATCAGCGCCAGCACCTCGAACTGGCCCGCGATGTGGCACAGCGGTTCAACGCCCGGTTCCCCGACACGTTCGTCGTGCCCGAGCCGATGATCCAGAAGGCCACCGCCAAGATCTACGACCTGCAGGACCCGACGGCGAAGATGAGCAAGTCGGCCGCCACCGACGCCGGGCTCATCAGCCTGCTCGACGATCCCGCGAAGACCGCCAAGAAGATCCGGTCCGCGGTGACCGACAGTGAGCGCGAGATCCGGTTCGACCGGGAGGCGAAGGCGGGGGTGTCGAATCTGCTGACCATTCAGTCGGCTGTCACCGGCACCGACGTCGACACCCTGGTCGACGGCTACGCCGGCCGCGGATACGGTGACCTCAAGAAGGACACCGCGGAGGCGGTCGTCGAGTTCGTGACGCCGATCAAGACGCGCGTCGACGAACTGCTCGCCGACACCGCCGAACTCGAGGCGGTGCTGGCCGCCGGTGCGGACCGCGCCAACGACGTGGCTGGCAAGACGCTGAAGCGGGTATACGACCGCCTAGGGTTTCTACAGATCAAGCGATAACCGCATGGGGAGGCGTGGATGACCGAACCGGCCGAACCGGGGATACTCGACCGGTTGCGTGCGCGCTTCGGCTGGCTCGACCGCACCATGCGGGCGCAGGGGCGGTACAACGACGTCAAGGGCGACTTCTTCGCCGCAGGCATCACGTACTTCACCATCTTCGCGCTGTTCCCACTGCTCATGGTCGCGTTCGCCGCGGCCGGCTTCGTGCTGGCCAGCAGGCCGGAACTGCTCGCCGACGTGACGGCGAGCATCAAGACCTCCGTGTCGGGCGATCTCGGGCAGCAACTCGTCGACCTGATGGATTCGGCCATCGACTCGCGCACCTCGGTGGGCATCATCGGCCTGGTGACCGCCGCGTGGGCCGGGTTGGGTTGGATGGCCAACCTCCGCGAAGCGCTCTCGGAGATGTGGGTGCAGCGGCGCGAGCCCGCGGGGTTCGTCACGACGAAGCTGTCCGACCTCGCCGCGCTGGTGTCGACGTTCGTCGCGCTGGCCGTCACGATCGCGCTGACAGCCGTCGGCAGCTCCGGATTGTTGCGGGAGGTGCAGGAACTGCTCGGGCTGGAAGGCGTGCCGGGTGCCGGCGTCTCGCTGCGCATCGGTTCCCTGGTGCTCTCACTGCTGGTGTCGTGGCTGCTGTTCACCTGGATCATCGCCCGGCTGCCGCGCGAGTCGGTGAGCTTCCGCAGCTCGCTGCGCGCCGGCCTGCTCGCGGCGGTCGCCTTCGAGATCTTCAAGCAGGTGGCGTCGATCTACCTGAAATCGGTGGTGACCGGGCCCGCGGGAGCGACGTTCGGGCCGGTGCTCGGCCTCATGGTGTTCGCCTACATCACCGCACGACTGATCCTGTTCGCGACCGCGTGGGCCGCCACGTCGCCGGACAATCTCGCGGCCGCACCGGTCGAGCCACCGAACCCGGCGCAGATCACCGCGCGCGTTCAGGTGAACGAGGGGATCGGCGTCGGCGGGGCGTTCGCGGCTGCGGCGGTGGGCGCCGTTGGTGCGCTGGGGCTTTCGCGGCTGTGGCGGCGCTAGCGGATCAGATCCGGATCACCTTGCGAATGCTGATCGCGTCGGAACCGCAGAGCCGGCACGTCAGCGGACGAATCTTCAAGCGCAGGTTCGAGATCGAGAGCGCCTGCTTGCAGAACGGGTAGCAGCACCCGCAGGACAGCGTGATCCAGAACGTCGCGGGGTGGTACTCGGGGCTGCAGAATTTCTTGCAGGCACAGGGGAGTTCGAGCTCGTAGTCCAGTTCCTCGAGCGAGAACTCGGCGACAGTCGTCACGATTGCAAAGGTTAAAGCGGAGGTTGAGGCTTGTCCGTTAGGCGCGCCCTAGCGGGCCGGGCGGCGATTCAACGATCGGGCACCCATCATCAGCCCGAAGACGATCAGCGCGCCCACCACGCCGACGCCGACCCGCACGGGGGTGGCGTCGACCGCGGGCAGGGCCGTCGCCAGGTCCTGCGTGCCGGGGGCGCCGGGCTGCACCTGGCCGGGATTCGGCGCCGTGAGGGAGGGATCGGGTTCGATCAGCGTGCCGACCGTCGTGCCGGGCGGGGTCGCGAAGCCGTAGTCGAGCAGCCGGGCCGCCTGTTCCCACGGCGCGATCGGCTGCCGGGTGCCGCGCAGCAGCACGGCCACCAGTCGCCGGCCGTCGCGGTTGGCGGCGCCGACGAAGGTCTGGCCGGCGTCGTCGGTGTAGCCGGTCTTGCCGCCCATGGCGCCGGGGTAGTTGGCCAGCAGCTTGTTGTCGTTCTCGATGGGATACCCGGCGTCACCGCGACCGGGGAAGTCGAACGTCCCGGTGGAGACGATGTCGGTGAACACCGCGTTCTGCCAGGCGTAACGGTAGAAGAGGCCGACGTCGTAGGCCGACGTGCTCATGCCGGGGCCGTCGAGACCCGACGGCGTCGCGACCCTGGTGTCGTGGGCGCCCAACTTGTCGGCCAGGGTGTTGAGCTTGCCGAGTGCGGTGTCCATGCCGCCGAGTTGCATGGCGAGTGCGTGGGCGGCGTCGTTGCCCGAGTGCATCAGCAGGCCGTGCAGGAGGTCGTTGGTCGAGTAGAAGCCGCCCTCGCCGACGCCGACCTTGGTGCCTTCGGCGTTCGCGTCGTCCTGCGTGCCCGCGATCACCTTGTGGATGGGGAGTTCCTTGATGGCCTGCATGGCGACGAGGACCTTGATGACGCTCGCCGGGCGGTGCCTGGCGTGCGGGTCGCGCGCCGCGATGATGTCGCCCGAGTCCAGGTCGGCGACCAGCCACGCCTCGGCGGAGACCTCCTCGGGGACGGGCGGGGTGCCCGGCGCGGTGATGATGCCGCAGTTCGACAGCGCCTCACCGCCGATCGGCGACTCCGGTACGGCCAGCGGTTCCGGGGTCGGGTCACCCGGTTTCGGGACCTCGGAGGCGTCCACCGCGGGCGGCGTCGTGACGCGGTACGCGCAGGGATCCGGTTCGGGGTCGGCTGCGGCCGACGGTGCGCCGACGAGGACCGGAGCCGTCAGCACCGCGGCGGCGGCGACCAGGCAGGCGAGGCGGCGTGATGCCGATCCGAAAGTAGCCATCGTGGTTGGAGGTTAGGAGATCGACGGCGGATATCCGCGGAGCCACGCTGTGACTGGTGTGACTAATGTTTCAAATGAGGTCTAACTGGTTACCGCATGCTCGGTCGGACGCGTCTACAGCTCGACGTACGCCAGCGCGGGGAACTCGATCGTCGCCATCCAGAGCCTGCCGCCGGTCTCCACGACGCCGGTGACACCGCCGAAGTCGGGATGCTTGGTGCGGACGCCGCCGACCACCTCGCCCGAGTCGGGGTCGAAGCCGACCACCCAGACCTCCGGCTCGACCTTCGGCTGGAAGCGCGCGGGCAACCGCCAGATCACCTTGCGGATCCACGGCGGCTTCGGCATGAGGCCCTCGGCGGCCGGGTTGGCCGGTGTCACCAGCGCCACCCAGATCCGGCCGTCGACCCCCGTCGAGATGTTGTCCGGCATACCCGGCAGATGCACGGCCAGCGGGGTGACCGTGCCGGCCTGCGGGCCCGACAGCCAGTACTTCGACAGCCTGCGGCCCAGCGTCTCGGCGAACACCAGCGCCGAGCCGTCAGCGGTCACGGTCACGCCGTTGGCGAAGTACAGGTCCGGCACCACGGTGTCGACGCCGCCGTCCGGGGTGAGCCGATACAGGCCGCCGCTGGGACGGGCCTCCAGCACCGGCGCCAGGAAGTGCTCGAAGTGAAAACGACTGGTGGACTCGGTGAAATAGATTGTCCCGTCAGCGGTTTCGGTGACGTTGGAGCAGAACTTCAGCGGCCGACCTGCGACGTTGTCGGTGAGCACGTCGAGCTTTCCGCTCGCCGGGTCCAGCGCGAGCAGCCCCCGGTGGCTGTCGCAGATCAGCACCCGTCCGTCGCGCGCGACGTGCAGGCCCAGGGGGCGCCCTCCGGTGTCGGCCACCACCGTCTGCTCACCGCCGTCGGAAGACAGCCGCACGATCCGGCCGTCGACCAGGCCGGTCCACAGCCTGCCGTCCGCGTCGACGACGACGTCCTCCGGCCCGTCGCCACCGACCGGGACGACGGTGACGGGCCGGGCGGGCACGTCGGGTATCGCCTCGATCGGCGGCGGCTGCCAGCGGACGGGATCGATCGACGGTTTGCGGGTGCTCACTAGAGCATCTTGCTGGCGCGTCCCAACACGTCGTTGAGGATTTCGTAGATCGCGTCGAATTCCGGCTGCCCGCAGATCAGCGGCGGCGCGAGCTGCACGACCGGGTCGCCGCGATCATCGGCGCGGCAGTACAGCCCGGCCTCGAACAGCGCAGGCGTCAGGAAGCCGCGCAGCAGCCGCTCGCATTCGTCGTCGTTGAACGTCTCCTTGGTGGTCTTGTCCTTCACCAGTTCGATGCCGTAGAAGAACCCCTCGCCGCGAACGTCACCGACGATCGGGAGGCTGTACAGCTTCTCGAGTGTCGACTTGAACGCCGGCGCCATCTGCTTGACGTGGTCGTTGATGCCCTCGCGCTCGAAGATGTCGAGGTTGGCCAATGCCACCGCCGCGGACACCGGATGACCGCCGAACGTGTAGCCGTGCCCGAACACCGTCGACCCGTCGTTGAACGGCTCGAAGAGACGGTCGCTGGCGATCATCGCGCCGATCGGCGAGTAGCCCGACGTCAGGCCCTTGGCGCAGGTGATGATGTCGGGCACGTAGCCGAAGTCGTTGCACGCGAACATCGAGCCGATGCGGCCGTACGCGCAGATGACCTCATCGGACACCAGAAGGACGTCGTACTCGTCGCAGATCTCGCGGACCCGCTCGAAGTACCCCGGCGGCGGCGGGAAGCAGCCGCCCGCGTTCTGCACCGGCTCGAGGAAGACGGCCGCGACGGTGTCGGGGCCCTCGAACTCGATGGCCTCGGCGATGCGGTCGGCGCAGTAGCGCCCCCATGCCTTGGGATCGGTGCTGAATTGCTCAGGCGCCCGGTAGAAGTTGGTGTTGGGCACCCGAAAACCGCCGGGAGTCGGGGGGTCGAACGGCGCCTTGAAGGTCGGGATGCCGGTGATGGCGAGGGCGCCCTGCGGGGTGCCGTGATACGCGATGGACCGCGATATCACCTTGTACTTACCCGGCCTGCCGGTCAGCTTGTAGTACTGCTTGGCCAGCTTCCACGCGCTCTCGACGGCTTCGCCGCCGCCGGTCGTGAAGAAGACCCGGTTCAGGTCGCCCGGTGCGTAGCCGGCGAGGCGCTCGGCGAGTTCGATCGCGGGCGGCGTCGCGAAGGACCACAGCGGGAAGAAGGCGAGGGTCTCGGCCTGCTTGGCGGCCACCTCGGCCAACTCGGAGCGGCCGTGCCCGACCTGGACGACGAACAACCCGGACAGTCCGTCGATGTACTTGTTGCCGTTGCTGTCCCAGATGTTGACGCCCTCGCCGCGGGTGATGATCGTCGGCGTGATGTCGTCGCCGTGGCGGGCGAAGTGCCCCCAGAGGTGGCGGTTGGCCTTCGCGCCCATGTCGCTGGCGGTCGTCGGCGCGTTTTCGGTGATAGTCATCTTGTACCCCAATTGTATTGCTGTTTAACGAGTTTCAAATAGACGAGGGTTTCGGTGGATATCACTCCCGGAACTGCGCGGATCTTGGTGTTGAGCAGGTCGAGCAGATCGCCGTCGTCCTCGCAGACGACCTCGACGATGGCGTCGAACGACCCCGCGGTGAGCACCACGTAGTCGACGGATTCGATCTTGGACAGCTGCTCGGCGACCTTGGTGGTGTCACCGGTGCACTTGATGCCGATCATGGCCTGGCGCGCGAAGCCGAGTTGCATGGGATCGGTGACGGCGACGATCTGCATCACCCCGGCGTCGACCATGCGCTGCACGCGCTGCCGCACCGCCGCCTCGGAGAGTCCGACGGCCTTCCCGATTCCGGCATAGGAACGTCGGCCGTCCTGTTGCAGCTTCTCGATGATCGCCTTGGACAACTCGTCCAGCTGAAAGGCGGCACCGGGTCGCGATTGGTTGATTCGCAACGAGACGGCCTGGATGCCCTGAGGCGCACCCGGGTTGACCATGGACACGATTGTGCACGGAATTCGTCTCCCGCCACAACCATCTGATGCGAAATCGTTCGTTGGAGGCGGTTCACACCACGGTAATGCGTAGCCGCGCGCCCACGGCGTCCGTTAGCGTGGGGACATGAGTATGGCGAGCAGCTGGATCGGCGGGACCGCAGTCAAGACCGACGGTGCACCGCACCGGATCGTCAACCCCGCTACCGGCGATGCGGTCGCCGAGTTCGCCCTGGCCACCCCTGCCGACGTCGACGCAGCGGTCGCCGTCGCACGAGCGGCGTTGCGCGGCTGGTCCACGGCTACCCCCGCCGATCGCGCGGCGGTGCTGTTCAAGCTGGCCAAGCTCGCCGACGAGAACGCCGAGGCACTGGTCGCCGAGGAGGTCTCCCAGACCGGTAAGCCCGTCCGGCTCGCAGGAGAGTTCGACGTCCCCGGCAGCGTCGACAACATCGACTTCTTCGCGGGTGCCGCGCGGCATCTCGAGGGCAAGGCGACCGCCGAGTACTCGCCCGATCACACCTCCAGCATCCGGCGCGAGGCCATCGGAGTCGTCGCGACGATCACCCCGTGGAACTACCCGTTGCAGATGGCGGTGTGGAAGGTCCTGCCCGCGTTGGCCGCCGGATGCTCGGTGGTGATCAAGCCCGCCGAGATCACGCCGTTGACCACGCTGACGCTGGCGCGGCTGGCCACCGAGGCGGGTCTTCCGGACGGTGTGCTGAACGTCGTCACCGGCGCCGGATCCGACGTCGGCACCGCGCTGGCCGGCCACGCGGGCGTCGACCTGGTGACGTTCACGGGGTCGACGGCCGTCGGCCGACGGGTGATGGCCGCGGCCGCGGCGCACGGTCACCGGACGCAGCTCGAGCTCGGTGGCAAGGCGCCGTTCGTGGTGTTCGACGATGCCGACCTGGGCGCCGCGATCGAGGGCGCGGTCGCCGCGTCGCTGATCAACACCGGGCAGGACTGCACCGCCGCCACCCGCGCGATCGTGGCCCGGCCGCTGTACGACGACTTCGTCGCAGGTGTCGGCGAGCTGATGGGCAAGATCGTCGTCGGCGACCCGCACGACCCGGATACCGATCTGGGCCCGCTGATCACAACGGCGCACCGGGAGAAGGTCGCGGCGATGGTGGCGCGGGCACCGGGGGAGGGCGGCAGGGTCGTCACGGGCGGCGAGGCGCCCGACGGGCCGGGGTCGTTCTACCGGCCGACGCTGATCGCCGACGTCGACGAGCGGTCCGAGATCTACCGCGACGAGGTGTTCGGCCCGGTGCTGACTGTGCGCTCGTTCACCGACGACGACGATGCGCTGCGGCAGGCCAACGACACCGAGTACGGGTTGGCGGCGTCGGCGTGGACGCGCGACGTGTATCGCGCCGGACGGGCGTCCCGCGAGATCAACGCCGGCTGCGTGTGGATCAACGACCACATCCCGATCATCAGCGAGATGCCGCACGGCGGTGTCGGTGCGTCGGGCTTCGGCAAGGACATGAGCGACTACTCCTTCGAGGAGTACCTCACCATCAAGCACGTGATGAGCGACATCACCGCGGTGGCCGAGAAGGGTTGGCACCGCATCATCTTCACGAAGCGCTAGTTGCGCCGGAATAGTATTCCTAGTCGTCAAGTCTCGGGCTTGACGACTGGGAATGCCGTTCCGGCGAGAGAGGGTGGATGGTGAGCGCGCTCGAGGTTCGCGACGCCGTCGAAGACGACTGGCCCGGCATCCGGTTGCTCACCGGTGTCAGCTACGGCGCCAACTGGCGGCCCGAGACGTTCGACGCCTGGCGGACGCTGATGCCGCCCCGCAGTTCGGTGGTCGTCAGCGACGGGCCGGACATCGTCGGGATGGCGCACTACCTGGACTTCGCCATGACGGTGCCCGGTGGCGCGCAGCTACCCGCCGCGGGCATCACGTGGGTCGGCGTGGCGCCCACACATCGCCGTCGGGGCCTGCTTCGCGCGATGTACACCGAACTGCACCAACGGATTTCAGACGCGGGTTATCCGCTGGCCGGACTCACCGCGACCGAGGGCGGCATCTACGGCCGCTTCGGCTACGGGCCCGCGACGATGGAGACGCAGCTGTCGGTGGACCGGCGGTTCGCCCGACTCCACGCGGACGCCCCCGACCCCGGTGGCGTCCGCGTCGTGCGGCCCGGCGACCATCGCGACGAACTCGCGGCGATCTACGACCGGTACCGGCGGCTGACGCCCGGCGCGCAGGTGCGGCCGACGGCACTGTGGGACGACCTGCTCGCCGACTGGGAGGACTCGCGTCGCGGCGGCACGCCGTGGTTCTGCCTGCTTCATGCCGACGGCTACGCGCTGTACCGCATGCATCGCGGAGCCGCGAGAAACGTTCGGGTGGAGGAGTTCAGGGCCGCGACGGCCGACGCGCACATCGCGCTGTGGCGAACGCTGGCGGGCATCGACCTGGCGGAGACCGTCAGCGTGTCGACCCACGCTCGGGACCCGCTGCCCCACCTGCTGACCGACGCGCGACTGGTGCAGACGACCGGCGTCGAGGACGAGCTGTGGCTGCGCATCATGGACGTCAGCCGTGCGCTCGAGGCCCGCAGCTATGCCACCGATCTGGACGTCGTGCTCGAGGTACACGACGGATTCCGTTCCGACGGTGGAAGATTCGCGCTGTCAGCCAGTGCCGGCCGGGCGCAGTGCGCCCGTACCGATGCCGCGCCGGACCTGACCATGGATCTCGACGTGCTCAGCGCGCTGTACTTCGGCGTGCACTCGGCGGCGACGCTGGCGAGCGCGGGCCGGATCCGCGGTGACGGTGCCAGCCGTCTGGACGCGGCGCTTTACAGTGCCGTCCCGCCGCAGTTGGGATTCGGCTTCTAACCCAGCATCGAGTGTTGACTTCTGCGACGCGAGAACGAAAATCGCGTGGCGGTAACCAACGTTCGCGCAAAGCGTTGCTAACGCCCGGCGATCAGACCCGCGACCCTTGCGAACGGTGAGGTCGTCGGGCGGCCCTTGAACTCGGCGCGGTCGGCGGTCCGGTAGAGGGCGTAGATACCCTGCACCGCCAGCCACCGCAGCGGCTCGGGCTCCCAGCGCCGGGATCGGTGGCCGTTCCACGGCAGCCGGGTCAGGTCGGTGTCGCGGCCGAGCACAAGATCGCACAGCGTGCGGCCCGCGAGGTTGGTCGCGGTGACCCCGGTACCGACGTAGCCGCCCGCCCAGCCCAGTCCGCTGGCCGGATCGAGGCCGACGGTCGCCGACCAGTCCCGCGGCACGCCGAGCACCCCGGCCCACGCGTGGTCGATGCCCGCCGACGCGGCCGCGGGGAAGAACCGGCGCAGCAGCGCGGTGAGGCTGTCGATGGCGGCCTGCTGAGTGGCGCCGTCGGTGTCCACCTTCGATCCGTACCGGTACGGCACGCCTCGGCCGCCGAACGCGATCCGGTCGTCGGCGGTGCGCTGCGCGTACATGTACACGTGGGCGAAGTCGCCGAGCGTTTCCCTTCCCGCCCAGCCGATCTCGTCCCACGCCGCCAACGACAGCGGCTCGGTGACGATCATCGACGAGTTCATCGGCAGCCACGTCCGATGCTCGGCGCGCAGGTTGGCGGTGAAGCCCTCGGTGGTGCGCAGGACGTGCGTCGCCCGCACCGTGCCGTGATCGGTCACGGCGACGCCGGGCCGGATCTCGGTGACGGTCGTGCCCTCGTAGATCGGCACGCCCGCCCGCTCGACGGCGTCGGCCAGGCCGCGGACCAGTTTGGCCGGGTGGATGCGCGCGCAGTGTGGATGCCAGATGCCGCCCAGCGTGCCCGCCACGTTGATCCGCGCGGCGCTGTCGGCGGAGGACAGCAGTTCGGCGTCCACCCCCGGCCACTCCGCATCCGCCTTCGCGGTCTCCAGCAGCCGCGCCTGCTGGGCGGGGGTGTAGGCGACGTTGAGCTCGCCGCCCTTGACGATGTCGGCGTCGATGCCCTCGGCCGCGGCCACCGCGATGACCTCGTCCACGGTCTGGTTCAGCGCGCGCTGGTGGTCGATCGTGGCCTGCCTACCGTGCGCCGCGGCGTAGCGGGCCCGCCCGCCGGTGATCTCGTGAGTCAGCCAGCCGCCGTTGCGCCCGGATGCGCCGAAGCCCGCGAACCGGCTCTCCAGCAACACGATTCGCAGGTCGGGCTGCGCCTTCTTGAGGTAGTAGGCCGTCCACAATCCGGTGTAGCCCGCGCCGACGATCGCGACGTCGACGTCGAGTGAGCCGGCCAGCCCGGCGCGGACGCCGGGCAGGCCGAGCTGCTGCCACCAGAACGAGACACCGCCGTTGCTGGTCGTGGTGCTCACGCGATGCGGATGAGCTTCTTGTTCACGAACTCGTCGATGCCGAAGCGCCCGAGTTCGCGTCCGAAGCCCGAACGCTTGACTCCGCCGAACGGCAACTCGACACCCTCGGCGCCGACCGCGTTGACGAACACCATGCCGGCCTCGATCTTGTCGGCGACGCGCTTGGCCTGCTCGTCGTCGGTGGTGAACACGTAGGAGCCCAGGCCGAACGGGGTGTCGTTGGCCAACTCGACCGCCGCGTCCTCGTCGGCGACCTTGTAGACCGACGCGACGGGGCCGAACAGTTCCTCGCGGTAGTCGCCCGGCACGTTGGTGAGCACGCCGGGCGGGAAGAAGGCGCCGTTGCGGCTGCCCGTGCTCGTCAGTTCGGCGCCCGCGTCCACGGCGCGCTGCACCTGCTCCTCGAGCCGTTCAGCCGCCGCCACCGAGGACAGCGGCGCGAGTCCGTCGGCCTTGTCGAGGACCTTCTTGGTGAACTTGTCGAGGAACTCGTCGTAGACCGACTCGGCGACGATGATGCGCTTGGCCGCGTTGCACGCCTGCCCGGTGTTCTCGAAGCGGCCGTCGATCGCGGCCTCGACCGTCGCGTCGAGGTCATCGGAGCTCAGCAGGATGAACGGGTCGGACCCGCCGAGTTCCAGCACGACCTTCTTCAGGTTGCGGCCCGCGATCTCGGCCACCGCCGCACCCGCGCGTTCGGAGCCGGTGAGTGAAACCCCTTGCACGCGTGGGTCCGCGATGGCGTCGGCGATCTGCTCATTGGTGGCGTACACGTTGACGTAGGCGCCCTCGGGGTATCCGGCGTCGGTGAAGATCTGCTGCAGCGCGGCGGCGGACTCCGGGCACTGCGGGGCGTGCTTGAGCACGATCGTGTTGCCCACCGTCAGGTTCGGGCCCGCGAATCGTGCCACCTGGTAGTAGGGATAGTTCCACGGCATGATGCCCAGCAGCACGCCGACGGAGCTGCGCCGTATGAGCGCGGAGCCCTCACCGTCCAGCAGGGTGATGGGCTCGTCGGCGAGGAACTTCTCGGCGTTGTCGGCGTAGTACTGGTAGATCGCGGCGCTGAACTCGACTTCTCCGACCGACTGATCCAGCGGCTTGCCCATCTCGCGCTGAATGATCTTGGCGAGCTCGTCCTTGCGCTCCTCGTGCAACTGCGCCACCCGGCTGATCAGCGCGGCGCGCTCGGCGATCGTCGAGCCGCGCGACCACTCGCGGTGCGCTTTCGTGGCCGCTGCGATGGCGTCCTCGATCTGCGCATCGGTGGCCGTGGGGTACTCCTTCACCAGCTCGCCGGTCGAGGGGTCGACGACGGCGTAGGTGATCGTGCTCATGTGTTCACTTCTCCTGTTGTGCGATGGGCAGGCGCCGAAACGGCGAACGACGTTTCAGCGCATGACATTTTCGACGCTACTCGTCCTTCGGGACGACAATCACCGGAACGTCGACGCCGGCGAGAATGCGGGCGGCCGTCGAGCCGAGGAAGATGCGCTTGGGTGCCGCGAAGCGGCTGGAGCCGACGACCAGCAGGGCGCCGTCATCCCAGCTGAGCTTCTTCAGCGCGGATTCGAGCGTCAGTCCGTCGGCGACCAGCGAATCGATCTCGGGGGCGTCGGGCAATGCCCGCGCCGCCACCCCGAGGTTGGCCTGGGCGGCATCCACCTGGAGTTGGCGCACCTCGCGGGCGCTGCTCGCCTCCGCGAGGTTCTCGGCGGACACCAGCGACAGCATCCGGATGGAGATGCCCGCCGCACTGGCGAGCGTGATGGCGAACGGCAGCGGGTTGTCGTCGCCCGGACGCGTGGGCACCGCAGCGGTGATCTCGGTGATGGAGTCGTCGGGATCCTCGGCGTAGCCACGTGGCGCGAGCGCCACCGGAATCGACGACGTGTGCAGCAGGGCGCCGGTGACCGGGCCGATGGTGTGCCCCCCGAAGAAGCCGTCGCGAGCCCCGCCCACGACGATCAGATCCGATTCCTTCTCCTCGGCGAAGGCCGCCAGCGACTCGGCGAACGAGTCGCCGACGACCACGTTAGGAGTGGCGGTGACACCGTCCTTCGCGAGCGCCGCGATGGCCTTCGCGATCCACTCCTCGCCCTTCCGCATTAGCAACTGCTGGTACTCGACGCGGCCGGGGTGTCCGTCGGGGAACTCCTCGCGAACGACGAGGACGACGTCAACGGTGGCACCGAAAGTCCGGGCCAGGGCGCTGGCCAGGGCGACACCGTCGTCACCCGTGGGCGTGGCCAGATAGCCGACCGTCAAATGCATTTCGTCTCCTCTAGAAGGTGTCGGGGACCTTGACCTCGGTGGACGCGTTGAGCGTCTCGCCCCGGAAGAAGCGCTTGGTGCCGAAGGCGAAGCACGCCAGCATCAGCGGGATGCCGAGCACCAGCATGCCGACGCCCAACACGAAGACGCCGCCGACCGGACCGAAGGCCGTGTAGCCGTAGTCGGGCGCCATCATGTCGTAGGCGCTCTTGCCGAATGCCAGCGTCATCGCGAGCGCGCCCAGCAGTGGGAAGATGCCGCGGAAGAACAGGTTTCGGGCCGACTGGAACAGCGTCCTGCGGAAGTACCAGACGCAGGCGTAGGCGGTGACGCCGTAGTAGAAGGCGACCGCCAATCCGAGCGAGGCGACCGAGTCGGCCAGTGCGTTCTCCGAGAGGAACGTCAGCACCAGGTAGAAGAAGAGCGCCGCGAGCCCCATGACGATGGTGCCGAACGCCGGGGTCATGTACTTGGGGTGCACGCTGGCGAACCGCTTGGGAATGGCCTCGTAGACCGCCATGGACAACGATCCGCGGGCCGTGGGCAGGATGGTGGTCTGCGTCGACGACAGCGCCGAAACCGAAACCGTCAGCAGCAGAAGCGATGCCAGGATCGAGCCGGCCACCGGTTCGCCGAGCACCGTCAGCACGTCATCGGTGTTGTTCGCGTTGTTCAATCCGATGCCCACGTTGCCGAAGCCGGCGAACGACTGGATCGCGTACGCCACCAGCACGTAGGTGCACACCAGGATCAGCGTGGTCACGACCGCCGCGATGCCAGGGGTCTTGCCGGGGTTCTTCGTCTCCTCGCCGACCGCTAGACAGGCGTCCCAGCCCCAGTAGATGAAGATGCACAGGATGATCGCCGCGGCGATCGAGGACATGTCCAAGCCGCTCGGCCACAGCCACGACAGTTGCGGGGTGATCGCCTGTGCGCCGGCCGTGCCGGTGAACACCCGGACCAGTGCCCAGATGCTGGCGACGATCAGCACGCCGAATTGGATGGTGATGAGGACGTTCTGCATCCTCTCGGAGACGACGACGCCGCGGGCGCTGACCAAGGTCATCGAGAGGATGAAGAAGGAACCGAGCAATACCTTCGCCCAGATGTTCTCGGCGAGCGCGTCCTGGCCGAGGAACTTGAACAGGTAGATCGCGGCGACCTCGGCGACGTTGGCGAGCACGATGATCGCCGACACCGCCAGACCCCAGCCGCCGATCCACCCGATCCACGGACCGAAGGCCTTCGTGCCCCAGGTGAAGGTCGTTCCGCAATCGGGGGTGTCCTGGGACAGTTCCTTGTAGGCGAACGCCACCAGGAGCATGGGGATGAAGGCGAGTACGAACATCGACGGGGCCTTCTCGCCAACAGCCAGTACCACGTATCCCAGCGTGGCGGCGAGGCTGTAGGCGGGCGCGACCGCCGCGAGACCGATGACGACGTTGCCGACGAGGCCCAGTGCACCCGCCTGGAGTCCCTTGCCCGTGACGGCGGGGGTAGCGGGCGCGGCGGGAGCCGGAGGTTCAGCGATTGCCATGGATGCTGAATATACGGTTCGAGTCGTCTGTGCGCGTGAGTACGACGAAGTAGTTTTCGCGGCGGTAACCCAGCAACGAAATCCGCGGTTTGCAGCTACTTCGAGCGCCGGTTCGCGATCGTCCTCGACCTCCCGGCCGCCGGTTGTTTCGGACGTGGCTCCGACGGGCCGATGTGCGGCGCACGGCTACCCCTCGACATCGGTGGTGACTGCGGCGGCGAGGGCCAGGACGAGGCTTATGCGACGGGATTAGGCTGGTGGCGTGACCGCCTCAGTCGACGAATTCGAGGGCCTGCGTACACATCTGCTCGCGGTCGCCTACCGGCTGACGGGAACGTTCGCCGACGCCGAGGACGCCGTCCAGGACGCGTGGCTGCGGTGGGATGAACTGGGTTCGGGACGCGATGCGATCGCTGACAGCAGGGCGTGGCTCACCACCGTCGTCAGCCGAATCGGGTTGGACCGCTTGAAATCCGCTGCGCGTCGCCGTGAGATGTACGTCGGCGAGTGGCTGCCCGAACCGGTGGTGACGCCGCTCGACGGTTCCGATCCGCTGGCTGCAGTCGTCGCCGACGAGGACGCCCGTTTCGCCGCCATGGTCGTGTTGGAGAGGTTGACCCCCGACCAGCGGGTCGCATTCGTCCTGCACGACGGATTCGCGGTGCCGTTCAGCGACATCGCCGACGTGCTCGGTGTTTCCGCGCCGACCGCTCGTCAGTTGGCATCGCGCGCCAGGAAGGCGGTGGCCGATGCCGCGCCGCCCGCACGGGACGCGTCCCACGACGAGGTGGTCGGAAAACTGATGGCGGCCATGGCGTCCGGTGATCTGAGCACCGTCGTCAGCCTGCTGCACCCCGACATCACGTTCACCGGAGACTCGAACCGGATGGCGCCGACCGCCGCCCGCGTCATCCACGGGTCGGAGAAGGTGGCCCGCTTCATCATGGGTCTCGTCGCGCGGTACGGCCCCAAGATGTTCGAGGCCGGCCGGCCGGCGCTCGTCAACGGCGATCTCGGGATCTACAACGAGCGTGCGGACACCGACGGTCACTGGGCAGAGTTGCACCCGCACATTCAGGCGATCACCGTGCGTGACGGGCTGGTGACCGCGATCTGGGATATCGCGAACCCGGAGAAGTTCAGCGCGTCTCCGCTTGCGGCTCGGTGAAGGTCGACTCCGCCCACGGGACCCGGCACGCGTCGCCCGAGCTGAAGCCCTGCTCGGTGATGCCGAGCGCGGTGTTCATTCGGGCGCGCATGTTCTCCACCCCGACCTGGTAGGTCAGTTCCATCACCCCGGCGTCGCCGAAGCGCTGACGGAGATCGTCGACCTGCTCGTCGGTGACGGTGTGCGGATCGACGGTCATCGCGTCGGCGTAGGCGATCGCAGCGCGCTCGTCGGCGGTGAACAACGGCGAGGTCGCGTAGTCGTCGATCTGCTTGAGCCGCTCGACGTCCAGGCCGTCCAGCCTGATCAGCATGGCGCCGAAGTCGACACACCACGAGCACCCGACGGTCCGCGCGGTCCAGTAGACGGCCAGCTCACGCACGTTGGACGGCAGCGTCTTCGACGCCCGCTCCAGCATGCCCTCGTGCACCGCGCCCGCGACCATCAGCTTCGGATTGTGGGCGTAGATCGCGAAGGGTTCGGGCACCTCGCCGAACCGCCGCTTGGCGTAACGCCACATCAGCCGGGTGGTCAGGGAGGCCTTCTTGGGGGAGAGCGGGGGGATTCGCGTTTCGGTCATACCACTAGGACGACGCAGCCTCGCGAGGTGTGACATTCCGAAATCACGGTGGATCGCTCGCGCGCGGGTACATCGGGGGTGTGCACGAGGAAACGACGTCGATCCCCACCCGCGGGTCGATCTACACGGCCCACCTTCGATCGAGTTCGGCGGTGGCGATCCAGTTCATCGCCGTGGCCGCCGCGCTCTGGGTGCTGGCGTGGGCGGTGGGTGAGGCGTGGGTGATCATCCTGCCGGTGGTGCTGGCGTTGATCGCGTGCACCGTTCTGTGGCCTCCCGTGCGCTGGTTGCGGGGCAAGGGCCTGGCCCCGGCGGCGGCGGTCGCAGTCGTGCTACTCGTCGCGGCGGGTGTCGTCGCCGGTGTCATCGCCCTGGTGGCGCCCGCGATCGCGGAGCAGTCCACCCAGCTCGCCCAGCAGGCGTCGGCAGGCGTCGTTCAGGTGCGGGACTGGCTGGGCGGCCCGCCGCTGAACATCAGTGAGACGCAACTGAATTCAGCGGTCACCGCTATCAACGACCGGCTGAACTCCAGCAGCACTCAGATCGCGTCCGGTGTCTTCACCGGCGTGGGTGCGGCGACGTCGGCCCTGGTCACCGTGTTCACCGCCCTCGTCGTGACCTTCTTCCTGCTGAAGGACGGGCCGCGCTTCGTCCCCTGGCTGCGTCGCGTCGTGGGACGGCCCGCCGCCCCGCACGCCGCCGAGCTCCTCTCTCGCGTCTGGGCCACGCTCGGAGGCTTCATCCGGACGCAGGCGCTGGTCAGCCTGGTCGATGCGGTGCTCATCGGGATCGGGCTGGTTATCCTCGGGGTGCCGCTGGCCTACGCCCTGGCGATCATCACGTTCATCGGCGGGTTCGTACCGATCGTCGGAGCGTTCGTCGCCGGAGGCCTCGCGGTGCTGGTCGCGCTGGTCGCGAACGGCCCGGTGAACGCACTCATCGTGCTGGGGCTCATCCTCGCGGTACAGCAGCTCGAGGGCAACGTCCTACAGCCGTGGCTGCAATCGAAGTCGATGAACCTACACGCGGTGATCGTCCTGCTGGCCGTCACGTTCGGCGCGTCGACCTTCGGTGTCATCGGCGCGTTCCTCGCGGTGCCGGTGGCGGCCGCCGTGGCGGTCGCCCTTCGGTACTACGGCGAGCAGGTGGCGAAACGGCAGCTCGGCGGTGCTGTGCCGGCTCAGCGCCGCGCCGCGGCGACCGACGAGTAGACGTCCAGATAGGCGTCGAGCCCGAGGACCTCCAGCGGCCTGCCGGTGACCGGGCCGCGAGCCACCACCCGCATCTCGGTGGTGTGCCCCTCGGTCAGGCGCTGAACGTCGACGAGCAGGTTGATGCCCGCCGCGGCGAGGAACTCCACCCCGGTCAGATCGACGATGAGCAGGGACGCACCGGACCCGAGCGCGAGTTCGAGGTCGACGGCGAGTCGGGGAGCGGTGATCGTGTCGATCACCCCGGCCACGTGCAGGGTGAGAGCGTCCGAATCGAGTTGTCGCCGGACGACGAGTTGTTCGCTGGCGCGGGGGAGCCGCGGCTCGGGCCAGTGCGGGCCGGCGCGGACGGAGTCGAACTCGGAGCGGTCATGGCCGTCCATGGGTGGGACCTCGTGGTCGATCGCACGGTTGACGTGCGTGTCCCGCTCTACGGTGTACCGGCGGGCGCACGCGCGCGGCCGGGTGAACGCGGGATGTTTCGGGCGCGACTCGTGGTTGAACGCGCACTCCTTACTGGAGTGAACATCGTCGATCGGCGTCGCGGTGTTACCCGACGAGGCCCCCTACACGTCCGGTTCCGGTCAGCGGGCGAACATCAGCGCGCGCTTGACCTCTTGAATCGCCTTGGTGACCTGGATGCCGCGGGGACAGGCCTCGGTGCAGTTGAACGTGGTGCGGCAGCGCCACACCCCGTCCTTCTCGTTGAGGATGTCGAGCCTTTCGGCGGCGCCCTCGTCCCGGCTGTCGAAGATGAACCGGTGCGCGTTGACGATCGCAGCGGGCCCGAAGTACGAGCCCTCGTTCCAGAACACCGGGCAGCTGGTGGTGCAGCAGGCGCACAGGATGCACTTGGTGGTGTCGTCGTAGCGGGCGCGGTCGGTCTGGCTCTGGATCCGCTCCTTGGTCGGCGGGTTGCCCGACGTGATGAGGAACGGCTTCACGGCGCGGAAGGCGTCGAAGAAGGGCTCCATGTCGACGACGAGGTCCTTCTCGACGGGCAGCCCGCGAATCGGTTCGATCGTGATCGTCAGCTGCTTGCCCGGCTTCTTCGGCAGCATGTCGCGCATCAGCACCTTGCACGCCAACCGGTTGACGCCGTTGATCCGCATGGCGTCCGAGCCGCACACACCGTGCGCGCAGGACCGGCGGAACGTCAGCGTGCCGTCGAGGTACCACTTCACGTAGTGCAGGAGGTTCAGCAGCCGGTCGCTCGGCAGGCACGGGACCTGGAAGCTCTGGAATCCGGCGTCGTCGGGAGCCTCGGGGTTGAACCGCGCGATCTTCATCGTGACCATCACCGCGCCGTCCGGTACGGGAGGCAGTTCGGGATCGCCGGTCTCGGGCTTGGGAAGAGTCGGTGCGCTCATGGTCAGTACTTCCGTTCCATCGGCTCGTACCGCGTCTGGACGACGGGCTTGTAGTCCAGCCGGATCTCGCTCAGGAGGTCCGTACCCTCCTTGTACGCCATCGTGTGCCGCATGTAGTTGGTGTCGTCGCGGTTCGGGTAGTCCTCGCGGGCGTGCCCGCCGCGCGACTCCTTGCGGTTCAGCGCGCCGGCCACCGTGACCTCGGCGAGCTCCAACAGGAAGCCCAGCTCGATGGCCTCGAGAAGGTCGCTGTTGTAGCGCTTGCCCTTGTCGTGCACCGTGATTCGCGCGTAGCGCTCCTTCAGGGCGTGGATGTCGGTCAGGGCCTGCTTCAGCGTCTCCTCGGTGCGGAACACCGCGGCGTTGTTGTCCATCGACTGCTGCAGCGCACCGCGGATGTCGGCGACCCGCTCGTTGCCGTGGTCGGACAGGATATCGCCGACCCAGCCGGTCACCATCGCCGCCGGAGCCTCCGGCATGTCGACGAAGTCGTGGCCGTTGGCGTAGTTCGCCGCGGCGATGCCGGCGCGGCGACCGAACACGTTGATGTCCAGCAGCGAGTTGGTGCCGAGGCGGTTGGCGCCGTGCACCGACACGCACGCGCACTCGCCGGCCGCGTACAGGCCGGGAATCACGTTGGTGTTGTCACGCAGCACCTGACCCTGGATGGTCGTCGGGATACCACCCATCACGTAGTGGCACGTCGGGTACACCGGCACCAGTTCGGTGACCGGGTCGACGCCCAGATAGGTGCGGGCGAACTCGGTGATGTCGGGCAGCTTGGCCTCGAGCACGTCGGCACCGAGGTGGCGCACGTCGATGTAGACGTAGTCCTTGTTCGGCCCGGCGCCGCGGCCCTCGAGAACCTCGAGAACCATGGAGCGGGCGACGATGTCACGCGGCGCGAGGTCGACGATCGTCGGCGCGTAGCGCTCCATGAAGCGTTCGCCGTCGGCGTTGAGCAGACGGCCGCCCTCGCCGCGGACGGCCTCGGAGATCAGAATGCCCAAGCCTGCAAGGCCCGTCGGGTGGAACTGGTGGAACTCCATGTCCTCCAACGGAAGTCCCTTGCGGAACACGATGCCGAGGCCGTCGCCGGTCAGCGTGTGGGCATTCGACGTCGTCTTGTACATGCGACCCGAGCCGCCCGTCGCGAAGACGATCGCCTTGGCGTGGAAGACGTGCACATCGCCGCTGGCGAGTTCGTAGGCGACGACACCGGTCGCGACCGGGCCACCCGGCGTCTCGGTCAGCACCAGGTCCAGCGCGTAGAACTCGTTGAAGAACTCGACGTCGTGCTTGACGCAGTTCTGGTACAGCGTCTGCAGGATCATGTGGCCCGTGCGGTCGGCGGCGTAGCACGCGCGGCGCACCGGCGCCTTGCCGTGATCGCGGGTGTGTCCGCCGAACCGGCGCTGGTCGATGCGGCCCTCGGGAGTGCGGTTGAACGGCATCCCCATCTTCTCGAGGTCGAGGACGGCGTCGATCGCCTCCTTGCACATGACCTCGACGGCGTCCTGGTCGGCGAGGTAATCGCCGCCCTTGACGGTGTCGAACGTGTGCCACTCCCAGTTGTCCTCTTCGACGTTCGCGAGCGCGGCGCACATGCCGCCCTGGGCCGCGCCGGTGTGGCTGCGCGTCGGGTAGAGCTTCGTCAGCACCGCGGTGCGGGCCCGCGGTCCCGCCTCGACGGCTGCGCGCATCCCCGCGCCGCCGGCACCCACGATGACGACGTCGTAGCGGTGTTCAATAATCATTCGAGCCCACTGTCCTTCTACGAGATGTTCGCGTCGAACGTCAGCAGCACGTAGGTGCCGAGCACCAGGGTGAACAGAACCGACAGTGCCAGCAGGGTATTCAGCCAGAACTTCGTCGAGTCCTTGCGGGCGTAGTCTGCGATGATCGTGCGCATGCCGTTGCCGCCGTGCAGCTGAGCGAGCCACAGTAGCAACAGGTCCCAGGTCTGCCAGAACGGCGACGCCCAGCGCTCTGCGACGTAGTTGAAGTCGATGCGGTACACCCCGTCCTCCCAGAACAACATGATGAAGAGGTGCCCGAGCGCGAGGAAGACGAGGACCAGACCCGAGAAGCGCATGAACAGCCAGGCGTACTTCTCGAAGTTCGGCATCGCCGAGGCGCGCCGCGGCGAGCGCGGGTTGTCCAGTCCCGCAGGACGGTCGAAGCTGCGCTGCATCACGGGCGCCGGGCCACCGCGCTCGCTTATGTGGTCGTAGGGGTTCTCGCGACTCATAGGAAACGCTCCGCCATGTGCATGCCGATCACGCCCACTGAGACGGCGATCAGCGAGATCCAGATCCCGAGCACGATCCACAACATCAGTCGCTGGTACTTCGGTCCGTGCTGCCAGAAGTCGATCAGGATCACCCGAATGCCGTTGAGCGCGTGGTACAGCACGGCCACCACGAGGCCGAGTTCCATCAGCCCGATCAGCGGCGTCTTGTAGGTCTCGATGATCTCGTTGTAGGCCTGCGGGCTGACCCGGACCAGTGCCGTGTCGAGCACGTGCACGAAGAGGAAGAAGAAGATCGTCGCACCGGTGATGCGATGCAGTACCCACGACCACATGCCCGGGTCGCCGCGATACAGCGTGCGACGCCTGCGCGGTGACGATCGCGGAGCCGGGATATCCGAATCAGCCGCGGTAGCTGTACTCACGTCGAATCCTCCAACGCCTACGGTGGATGCTCGGGCTCGGAATCGCCCCGAAAGAGGCCGAAAATCCTGCCCGATACCTGGTGGCGACTCTAATCCCACACCCGGTGATTAACGAACTACCGTTGAGGCGTCACCGCACGGTAATGGCCGAGTCTGGCGTTACCTTCCTCACGTACGCTGCGCCGGGAGGGGAGCTTCGGAATGCATTCAGAATTCACTGGGGAGGGCTGAGATGGCACCCGAAATCGACTGGAAAGTGTTGCGCGACAGCGCGATCGACGTCTCGCGACGCGCCTACGCGCCGTACTCCGACTACCCCGTCGGAGCGGCCGCGCTGGTGGACGACGGCAGGGTGATCGTGGGCTGCAATGTGGAGAATGTCTCATATGGCCTGGGTCTCTGCGCCGAGTGTGCTGTTGCCTGCGCCCTAGTCTCCAGCGGTGGCGGACGACTGGTCGCCCTGGCGTGTGTCGACGGATCCGGCAACCCGCTGATGCCCTGCGGGCGGTGCCGTCAGGTGCTGTTCGAGCACGGCGGTCCCGAGATGCTGATCGATCACCCGGCGGGTCCCCGGCCCCTGTACGAACTGCTGCCCGACGCCTTCGGGCCCGACGACCTGGCGCGCGGGGCGACGCCGTGACCCCGGCGTTCGACGCCCCCACCGTCATCCGCACCAAGCGCGACGGCGGGGTGCTGTCCGACGACGCCATCGACTGGGTGATCGACGGCTACACCCACGGGCGGGTGCACGACGCGCAGATGTCGGCCCTGCTGATGGCGATCTTCCTGCGCGGCATGACCGGAGCCGAGATCTCCCGGTGGACGTCGGCCATGATCGCGTCGGGTGCGCGGTTCGATTTCGGCGATCTGCGGCGCGACGGTAAGCCCCTGCGGTTGGTGGACAAGCACTCCACGGGTGGGGTAGGGGACAAGATCACCATCCCGCTGGTGCCCGTCGTGATGGCCTGTGGCGGAGCGGTTCCTCAGGCGGCGGGCCGGGGCCTCGGCCACACCGGGGGCACGCTGGACAAGCTCGAGAGCATCGCCGGGTTCACCGCCGAACTGTCCGGTGACCGCATCCGCGGACAGCTTCAGGACATCGGCGCCGCGATCTTCGCGGCGGGCGATCTGGCTCCCGCCGACCGCAAGATCTACGCGCTGCGCGATGTCACCGGTACCACCGAGTCGCTGCCCCTGATCGCCAGCTCGGTCATGAGCAAGAAGCTCGCGGAGGGTGCCGACGCGCTCGTCCTCGACACCAAGGTGGGACGGGGTGCGTTCCTCAAGACGCTGCCCGAGTCGTACGAGCTGGCGCGCACGATGGTCGCCCTCGGCGAGGCGCACGGGGTGGCGACGCGCGCGCTGCTCACCGACATGAACGTGCCGCTGGGGCTGGCGATCGGCAATGCGGTCGAGGTCGCGGAGTCGATCGACGTGCTGGCCGGCGGAGGCCCGGAGGACGTCGTCGAACTGACCCTGGCGCTGGCCCGCGAGATGCTCGACGCCGCCGGGATCGACGGGCGCGATCCCGCCGACACCCTGGCCGACGGCTCGGCAATGGACTGCTTCCGCGCGCTCGTCGCGGCCCAGGGCGGCGACCTGTCGCAACCGCTGCCCGAGGGTGCCCATTCCGAGACCGTGGTGGCCCCACGCGGTGGCACGATGGGAGACATCGACGCGATGGCGGTGGGACTGGCGGTGTGGCGGCTTGGTGCGGGCCGTTCCGCACCCGGTGCGCAGGTGCAGTTCGGCGCCGGCCTCCGCATGCACCGCAGGCCCGGCGATCCCGTCGCTGCGGGCGACACCCTGTTCACGCTCTACACCGACACCCCGGAGCGGTTCGGTCCCGCGCTGGCCGAACTCGACGGCGGCTGGTCCGTCGGCGATGACGCCCCGGAGATCCATCCGCTCATCATCGACAGGATCGAGTCATGACGACACCGCTGACACTCGACGGCATCCGGCAGGCTCCCAAGGCGCTGCTGCACGACCACCTCGACGGCGGCCTGCGGCCTGCGACGGTCCTCGCCCTGGCCGACGAGTTCGGGTACGACGACCTGCCCGCCCACGACGTCGACGAGCTCGCGACCTGGTTTCGCACCCGAGCACACAGCGGGTCGCTGGTTCGATACCTGGAGCCGTTCGCGCACACCGTCGGCGTGATGCAGACGCCCGAGGCGCTGCACCGGGTGGCCTACGAGTGCGTCGAGGACCTGGCCGCCGACGCGGTCGTCTACGCGGAGGTCCGGTTCGCTCCCGAGTTGCACATCGAACGCGGGCTGACGCTGGATCAGGTCACCGACGCCGTGCTGGCCGGGTTCGCCGACGGGGAGAAGGCGGCGGCTGCGGACGGCAAGCCGATCGTGGTGCGCTGCCTGGTCACGGCGATGCGCCACGCGGCGCGGTCTCGGGAGATCGCCGAACTGGCCATCCGATTCCGGGACAAGGGCGTCGTCGGGTTCGACATCGCGGGCGCCGAGGCCGGCTACCCGCCGTCGCGGCATCTCGACGCGTTCGAGTACATGCGGAACAACAACGCGCGGTTCACCATTCACGCCGGTGAGGCGTTCGGGTTGCCGTCGATCCACGAGGCCATCGCGTTCTGCGGCGCTGACCGGCTGGGTCACGGCGTGCGGATCGTCGACGACATCGAGCGGATGCCCGACGGCGAAGTCCGGCTCGGTCGGCTCGCATCGCTGTTGCGGGACAAGCGGATTCCGTTCGAGATGTGCCCGTCGTCGAACGTGCAGACCGGTGCTGCCCCCAGTATCGAGGGCCATCCGTTCGACCTGTTGGCGCGGCTGCGCTTCCGCGTCACGGTGAACACCGACAACCGGCTCATGAGCGACACCACGATGAGCGAGGAGATGCTGCACCTCGTCAACGCGTTCGACTACGGCTGGAGTGATCTGCAGCGCTTCACCATCAACGCGATGAAATCGTCGTTCATCCCGTTCGACGAGCGGCTGTCGATCATCGACGAGGTCATCAAGCCGCGCTACGCGGTGTTGATCGGCTGAGCCAGCACCTCGCGCAACCTGTCGGCGAACGCGCCCGGCGCCTCCATGAATCCCCCGTGGCCGCCGGGGAACATCGCCAATTGAGCGCCGAGCAACGACGACGCAGCGCGTGACGTCGCCGCGGTCAGCAGGCGCGCGGACGTCTCGCCCAAGCCGATCACCACCCGGGTCGTCGACTCCCGCAGCGACTCGGCGTCAGGCACGTAGCGCGTCGTGGATGGCAGGTCGTGGTCGAAGAACCGCGCCGATTCGGCGAGCTGACGCGCCATCTCCGATGCGGTCGGCTCGGGGCCGGGCGGCGGGCCGTCGCCGGGCTCGAATCCCGCGTTGACCATGAAGGCGCCCCACGCGGGACCCGGTCCGTCGCGGTGGAACGTCGCAATGATGGAGTCCGTCGCTGCACGCTGTGCCACGGCGTCGGGCAGCAGCTCCAGGAGCGGTGGTTCGTGGGCGATCAGCATGCCTACCCGGCCGGGATGATTCGTGACGAGCGCCAAGCCGGTGACGGCGCCCCCGCTGGAGCCGAACACGTCGGCGGTTTCGGCACCCAGCTCGTCGAGAATCGCGACCACGTCGTCGGCGCGGATGTCGGGGGTCGACGGGCTGTCCGGATCGTCCAGCCCGCTGGCGCCGTAACCACGCGGATCGAGCGTGACGACGGTGCGGTCAGTGGCCATGGCGTGTGCGATCGCGGTGAATTCGGCGGCGGCCATCGGCGAGCCGACGATGACGAGCAGCGGGCCCGCCCCGCGGACCTCGTAGTGGAGCCGCGCCCCTGGGACGTTGAGATTCATGCCCAGTAGACCGCCGGACTACCCGAAACTCATCATTCCTGCCTCGCAGATCCTCTATTCCTGCCTGAAGCGCGACTCCACGAACGCCTCGAGCTTGTCCCACTGCTCGACGGCCTTGGCGTAGGGCGCCGGCGGCTTGGTCACCTTCTCCGGCGACAGCGCGTGGGCCACGAAGCGCCCCAGCGGCTCGTCTACCTCGAGAGCCTCCTCGACCGAGGTGTCCTCGGCGTACTCACTGACGTCGCGCAGCAGTTCGACGGCGAGCTCGAGCTGGTCGCGGTCGACGGCGTCGGGACCGTCGGCCAGGTCGTCCGACAGCCCGCTGAGCACGTAGACGTTCTCGTCGGCGACCCTGATCTGCAGCGAGCCGTCCGTCGCGGCGGTGCGGATGTCCTCGAACGTGCTGAAGCCCGACAGGTCGCTCTCGTGCTCGTCGGCGAGGTAGCGGGCCAGCGCGCGCTCGGAGGTGAACACGTTGATGCGGCCGTTGCGGCCGAGGAAGCGGGGCTCGTCGTTGAAGTAGCACCGCAGCGTGTAGTACGTGCCGGAGCTCGTCATCACCCTGATCGGGTCGATGCCGACCTGCACCCAGAAGTCCTCGTCGCTGCCCAGCACCTGGTCCTCGGCCTCAGCCGCCAGTGCGTCGTGCTCCTCGTCGGTGTCGACGACGTCGTCGATCACCAACTCCTCGTCCTCGTCCGGCTCGGGGGCGTCGGCGTCGAGCTCCTCCTGGGCCTTCTTCGACGCGGCCTCGTCGACGTCCGGAACGGTGACGAGCTCGTCGATCGCGTCGATGATGGCGTCCCAGTTGCGTCCGACGGCCGCTTCGATGTCCGCCCACCGCTTGCGGCCGGCACGCCCGGCGAACGCCTCGACGCCGCCGCCCAACGACCCGAGCACCGGGTTGCCGTTGAAGAACTTCGCGACGGAGACGAGGTCGCAGACCGACCCGATGGCCTGCACCACGGTCAGCGCGCCGAGCAGCTTGGCGACGGACTCCTCGGTGGGCTTGTCGGCCACCAGCTCCGGCACGCCGATGAGATCGTGCTGCCGGTCCTCGGGGGCGTCGAGCCTGTGCGCGTTGGCCTCGGTCAACGCCGACCAGGCGGGGTGATCGGTCAGGTCGTTCTCGGTGCTCGTCCGCACGTACGCGACCAGATCGGCCGTGGACTCGAAGGCGTACAGGTCGTCGCCCTCACCGAGAAAGCCCTGCCACTCGTCCGCGGCATCCCGCCACAGCGAAGCCCAGAGCGTGTAGAGATCACCCTTCGTCAGTCCGAGCCGGACCGGCACGATGTCTGCAGCCATGGCGCACAGCCTAACGATGCTGGCTGCGCGGCCTGACGGGTCTCCGCCTCAGCGCCGGTCGCGGGTCCCGAGCGTCGTTTGAGAAACGTTTGAGTCCGCCCCCGGATTCTCGTCGCCATGACCGCTCTCGTTCCGGCCGCGCCCTACATCGGCGGACGGCATCGCACGCACGGCGCCGGTGATCGCGGGGTGGCGCCGAGCCTGCCGATGCACCGGCGGGTCCTCAAGCACCCGCGCGCGATGCAGTACAACCGGCTCATCGTGCTGGCGCTGGTGGTCAACGTCGGCTGGTTGGGGTACGGCGCGGCAGCGGGTTGGTGGACGTCGTCGGGCACTGACCTGAGGGCGGTCGCGCTCACGGCGCAGGCGAATCTCGCTGCCGCAGTGGTCTTTCGGCAGCAGTACGTTCTCAACGCGTTGGCCTGGCTGGTGACTCGACCGCCGACGTCCTGGCCGCTGCGAATCCGCTGGGCGCTCGGGAAGTACTACCACGTCGGCGGACTGCACGTCGGCACCGCCGTCGCCGGGACGCTCTGGTATCTGGTGCTCGTCGCCTCGATGGTTCGCGACGCGCTCGCGGGCGTCGGCCAGGCGTCGCACGTCCACCTGATCCTCGGGGCCACCATCGCCACGACGTTCACGGTCATGGTCGTGATGGCGCTACCCCGGCTGCGTGCCGCCCAGCACGATCGCTTCGAGATGACGCACCGGTTCTGCGGGTGGGCGGCGCTGCTCCTCGTCTGGCTCAACACCGTGCTGTTCACCGGCGCGGGGTCGGTCGTCCCGTCGCCGTCCTTCTGGTTGGCCGTCGTGAGTGCGGCGCTGGCGCTCTGGCCGTGGCTGCTGCTGCGCCGCGTCCCGATCACCGTGGAACGGCCGTCGTCGCACGCGGCGCTGGTGCGTCTGCACGGCGCCGCGGTCCCCGCCGTCGGCACGACCCGCCCGATCAGCCGTCGACCCGTCATGGGGTGGCACCACTTCGCCAACGTGCCCGCCGCGGCCGGGGACGCGGGATACCGCATGCTCGTCTCCCGTGCCGGCGACTGGACGTCGGACTTCATCGACTCGCCGCCCGAGCACGTGTGGGTGCGCGGGATCCCCGCCGTCGGCGTGGCCAATGTGCGCAAGCTGTTCACGAAGGTCGTCATCGTGGCGACCGGCAGCGGCGTCGGGCCCGTGCTCGGCCACCTGCTCGACGACTCCGTTCCGGCTCGGCTGGTCTGGGTGACCAGGAACCCGCGGGACACCTACGGTGACGCCTTCGTCGACGAGATCCTCGCCGCCCAGCCCGACGCGACGATCTGGGACACCGGCACGCTCGGCACACCGGACGTGCCGGCCCTGGCGTACGCCGCGTACCTGGACTCGGGCGCCGAGGCCGTCATCTGCGTCTCCAATCGCGCGGTGACCTGGCGGGTCGTGCACGGACTCGAGCGGTGCGGCGTTCCGGCCTTCGGGCCGATCTGGGATTCGTGAGCATCGTGAGCGGATTAAACGTGTGCACGCCCTGGCGGAGTGGGACACACTGCCTGTGTGCCCGACGGGAGCGAGGGTTTCGAGGTGGGGTCGCGCGTCGGGTCGACGTTCGGCAAGTACACCGTCATCAGCCTGCTCGGGAAGGGCGGGATGGGTGAGGTGTACGAGGCCCACGACAACGACAAGAACCGCACCGTCGCGTTGAAGATCCTGGCCGACCGCTTCTCGACCGACCCGACGTTCCGCGCGCGGTTTCAGCGCGAGTCCCATGCGGCGGCGATCCTGCAGGAACCGCACGTGATTCCGATCCACGACTGGGGCGAGATCGACGGCCGGCTGTACATCGACATGAGGCTGGTGCGGGGGCGGACGCTCGACCAGCTGATCGCCGAGGGCCCGCTGACACCGGAGCGGGCGGTGGCCGTCATCGCCCAGATCGGCGCGGCCCTCGATGCGGCGCACGCCGAGGGGCTGATGCACCGGGACATCAAGCCGCACAACATCATCGTCACCGACGCCGACTTCGCCTATCTGGTCGACTTCGGGATCGCCGAGACGCGGGGCGACACCCGGCTGACGACCGACGGGACGCCCGTCGGCACCGTGCACTACATGGCGCCCGAACGGTTCACCTCGCAGGGCGCCACGCCCGCGGTCGACGTGTACGCGCTGGCGTGCGTGCTCTACGAGGCGCTGACGGGGGACAGTCCGTTCGCTCTCGACAGCCTGCAGAACGTCGTCGGGGCGCACCTGGCGTCGCCGCCGCCGCGTCCGAGTGCGGCGAACCCGCGGGTGCCGGTGGCGTTCGACGCCGTCATCGCCAGGGGCATGGCCAAGGACCCCGACGACCGGTACGGCACCGCCGGTGGTCTCGTCCGGGCGGCGCAACGGGCGGTCGACGGCGCGGGCGGCAGTGGAGCGACGGGGGGAGTGGATCGGTCGACGCTGGCGTTGCCGGCCGACGTCGCACTGTCCGCGCCGGACGCACCCTCCGATGTGGTCCCTCAGCGGCGGAACCGGTTGGCGCCGACGGTGATCGCCGTTGCGGCGGCACTGCTGCTCGGCGCCGTCGGCGTGGTGATCGGTCTGCAGGTCCGCCAGTCGGGGTCCGACGCGACGGTACCGCCGACGACGACCGCCGACACGTCCCCCTCCACCGCGGACGCGATGTTCCGGGGCTACGTGCTGCAGCAACCCGCCGTCGAGGTGCGCACCGATCCGAAGCTAACGGCGCCGGTGACCGGCCGCCTACCGTATCAATCCGAAGTCTTCATCGTGTGCGTGATGATCGGCGACATCGTGGAGGGCCCCGGTGCCGACGGCGGGCCGACGATCTTGACGCCGGTGTGGGACAAGGTCCGAACCGCCAGGGACGGCGCCGATCTCGGGTTCGTTCCGGACGTGTGGGTGGATACGGGAACGGCGGAGCCGCAAGCGGATCCATGCTGAGCCGGGTGGGCTTCGGAGTGCTGGGTCCGTTGCAGATGACGGTCGACGGCGCACCGGTCCCGCTGGGGTCGAGGAAGCAGCGCGCAGTGCTCGCCGTGCTGCTGCTCAACCGCAACCGCGTGGTGAGCAGTGATGCGATCATCGACGCGACGTGGGGTGAGCGAGCCCGGCGGGAGGCGCGGGCCAGTCTGCACACCTACGTGGCCGCGTTGCGCCGACTGCTCAACGACGCTGGTGTCGACGGCCGCAGTCTGCTGGCCGCCGCACCGCCGGGCTATCGGCTGGGGGTTCCCGACGCCGATTGCGACGCTGGACGATTCGCCGTTGGGCAGGCTGCCGGCATCCGCGCGGCCGCCGCGGGCAGGTTCGACGAGGCCAGCAGGCATTTGGCGTCCGCCCTGGCGGAGTGGCGCGGCCGGGCGTTGGAGGATCTCGGCGATCTCGACTTCGCCGAGTCCTTCGCCGCCGCGCTCGGCGAGGAGCGGGTCGATGCGCAGATTGCGTGGGCGGAAGCCGAAATCGCCTGCGGGCGCGGAAATTCCGTCATCGGAGAGCTTGAGCGTCTCACGGTCGAGCATCCCTACCGCGAGCCGCTGTGGGCGCAGCTGATCATCGCCTATCACGTTGCGGAACGGCAGTCCGATGCCCTCGGTGCCTACCGTCGGCTGCGGACCGCACTCGACGGCGACCTCGGCATCGAGCCGGGGCCGACACTGCGAGCGCTGCATGAGAGCGTGCTGCGCCAGGAGGTACTCGACGTCCGACGGTCGGCGTTGACCGTCGCGTCGGCGCGCGCCGACACCCTCGACGGCCGGACGGCCTCCGGCCGGCTCGGCGCGGCGCGGCTGCGGGCACGGTCCGGCGAGGTGCACGCTCTGGTCGGGGCGGCCACCCGCATCGGCAGGCTCACGGACAACGACGTGGTGCTCGACGACGTCGACATCAGTCGCCACCACGCCGTCGTCAGCGACACGGGTGCGATGTTCGTCGTCACCGATCTGCGCTCGGCCAACGGGGTGTACGTGCAGGATCGCCGGATTCGGGGGAGTGCGGCGCTCGCCAACGGCGACCGGATCCGGATCGGGCCCCACGAGTTCGTCTTCGAGTGGGAGCCGGGAGGCTGATTACGAAGCGTTCGTCATCCGCGTCGGCGTAGGCTCGGCCGCTTGGACGCCAACACCCGCCTCGCCGCCCAACGCACCCGCCTGGCTCAGGAACGGACGATGATGGCGTGGGTCCGCACCGCGACCTCGTTGATCGCGTTCGGCTTCACGGTGTATCAGCTCTTCCGCTTCCTCGAGGAGTCGGAGCGGTTGAGCGAGCCGTGGGTGAGCCCTCAGATGATCGGCGTGGTCTCGATCGTGATCGGGCTGACGGCGCTGGTGTTGGCCTGGCTGCAGCACCGCCAGGCGCTGAAGACCCTGCGGGCCGAGTTCGGGCCCATGCCGTACTCGGTGGCAGGAGTCGTGGCGGTGTTGATCGCGGGCTTCGGCGTCATCGCGCTGCTCGGCGTGACGCTGAGGCTCTAACGGCACTGCCGTCGTCCCGGCCGAAAGTCCATTTATTGTCACGCGGCGGAATGTGTAGCGAAAGCGGCTGAATTCGCTCGAGGCGCATTCAGGCATGCAGGTGAATACGAAATTGACACCCGTGTCATTGCCGGTCGCCGCAGCGCATCGCGCTGTACTCGGCGGAAGTCGGGGCTGTGATCTATTCGTTATTTGCTGTGCGGTGGTCCCGATTCTGCTATACCGATCATTGTGGGTCGGGGAAAGGCCACACGCGGGAGGACTCGTGTCGTTCCATTTCGGAGGACCTCATCGCCTTCGCGCTTTCGTCGTCATCACAGCCGTCACCGCCCTGGGCACGCCGCTCGTCGGTGAGGTGCCCACGGCGTCAGCCGACACCAGCGCGACCGTCGAAGTCGAGACCCAGCGGATGTCCGACGCCAGCCCGACTGCGCGCCAGGACGGCAGCTATCAACCAGGCGACCAACTGACGCTCGTCTGCTCCAAGCGCGGCGCGGGTACCGCCGGGCTGTTCAGCGCCGCCGTCGCGGGCCAGGGGAACGACCTCTGGTATCAGACGTCGGACGGCCACTTCGTGTCCGACGCCGACATCGAAACCGGCACGCTCAAAGTCGCCGCCCCGGAATGCAGCGCGGCGCCGTCGAGCGCGACGAGCCAGCCGGCCACCGTCGTGGATGCGAGCCGCACGACGGGCCGGACCCAGGGATCGAATCCGGGAGCGCCCGGCCAGTGCACCTGGGGGGCCGCGCAGAAGTGGTTCGAGGCCAGCGGGTCGTATCCGGCCATGCTCGGTAACGCGCTGTCATGGGGCGATTCGGCGGCGGCCGCGGGCTGGACGGTCGTCACCGACGCCCGCGAGCGGTCGATCGTGGTGTTCCAACCCGGTGTCGCCGGCGCGGGTCCCATCGGGCACGTCGGGTGGGTGGACTCGGTGTCACAGCGCCCCGATGGCCGATGGATACACATCACCGAAATGAACAACGTGTCCCTCGGCGGCCCCGGCGTGTTCAACGGTCGCGACGTCAAGGAAGTCCCCGGAATGTCGTACGTCCTGCTGCCCTGATCTCACGCGGTCGGATGCCGCAAACCCCGAAACCTCTGCGCCCGTGGGATCAGTCGAGGTTCACCACCGACAGCGTATTGCCGAATTCGTTCGCCACGAAGACGTGAGTGCCGTCCGTGCTGACCGCTACCGCGGCCGGACGCGATCCGACGGGGATGACTCGGATAACGGCGTTGGTGGCGGTGTCGATCACGGACATCGTGTTGTCGCCGGCATTGGTGACGTACAGCAGACTGCCGTCTGGACTGACCGCGATTCCGTCAGGGGAGGTTCCGACGGAGATGGTGTCGGTGACGGTGTTGGTGGCGGAGTCGACCACGGACACCGTGTCGCCCGAGTTGTTGGCGACGTAGAGCAGGCTGCCGTCATGGCTGACCGCTAAGGCGGCCGGGGAGGATCCGACGTGAATGATGTCGGCGATCGTGTTGGTGGTGGTGTCGATCACCGACACCGTGTTGTCACCGTAGCTGGTGACGTACACGTGTGTGCCGCTGTGGCTGACTGCTATTCCATCCGGGGATCCGACGGGGACGACGGCGATGACCTCGCGGGTGATGGTGTCGATTACCGACACCGTTTCACTGAGGCTATTCGCGTACGGGCTGAAGCTATTCGCGACGTACACGCGTGTGCCGTCGGGGCTGACGGCCAATTCGACGGGACGTGTTCCGACGGGGATGGTGTTGGTGACGGTGTTGGTGGCGGTGCGGATCACCGACACCGATCCGCCGTTTCTGTTGGCGACGTAGAGCCATTGGCCGTCGGCGCTCGCCGCTACCGCATTGGGAGCCCCTCCGACGACGATGGTGTTGGTGACCGTCTTGGAGGCGATGTCGATGACTGAGACCGTGTTGTCGTCGTCGTTGGCGACGTAGACGTCTGTGCTGTTGGGGCTGACTGCCACCGAGACCGGGCCGGACCCCACCGGGATGGGAGCGCCCGCGATGGTGTTGGTGGTGGTGTCGAACACGGTCACCGCGCCGTTGGTGTCGATCACGTAGAGAAGGTCGCCGTTCGGGGCTACTGCCAGTTGGCGCGGAGAGACTGGACCCGACCAGGGCCTGATGGTGTCTTTGACGGTGTTGGTGGCGGTGTCGATCACCGACACCGATCTGCTGGCGAAATTGGCGACGTAGACCCGGGTGCCGTCGGGGGTAATCGCCAGAGCGCCCGGAAGGCTTTCGACGATGATGGTGTGGGTGACGGTGTTGGTTGCGGTGTTGATCACCGACACCGAGTCGCTGGTTCTGTTGGCGACGTAGAGCCGGTGGCCGTCGGGGCTGATCGCCACCGCGACGGGCCGTGCGACGGCGATGTCGGTGACGGTCTGTGTGGCGGTGTCGATCACCGACACCGTATTGCTGTCGGAGTTCGCGACGTATAAGTGCTTGCCGTCGGGGCTGACCGCCACCGCGAGAGGACCGGATCCCACGCCGATGGTGTGGGTGACGGCGTTGGTGGCGGTGTCAATGACCGAGACCGAGGCGCTGCCCTGGTTGGCGACGTAGACCTGCGTGCCGTCCGGGCTGACGGCCACCGAGGTGGGTAACGATCCGACGGCGATGGTGTGGGTGACGGTGTTGGTGGCGGTGTCGATGACCGACACCGACGCGCTGTCCTGGTTGGCGACGTAGACCTGCGTGCCGTTCGAATTGACCGTCGCCGCGATGGGAGACGATCCGACGAGGATGGTGTGGGTGACGGTGTTCGTCGCCCTGTCGAATACCGACACCCCGTCGGCGCCGGCGATGTAGATCTGTGTGCCGCCGGGACTGATCGTCAGAGCAGCCGGCGAGTACCCGGCGGTCACGCTGCCGGAGAAGATGAACGCGGCTGCCCTGACCGGAACGGTCACGGTTTCCGTGGCGGTCCTCAAGCCGTCGGAGGCGCTCACCGTGAAGGTGTCGGTGGCGGTCGCGGTGGCGGCGAGCCTGGCGGCGTTCGTCGGAGCGTAGGTGAATGCCCCAGTCGTCGAGCTGAAGATCAAGCGCCCCTGCGTGGGCGGACGGGTGATGGTGTAGGTCACCGCTCGGGGACCCGGGGTGGCGAACATCGCCGCGCCAGTGACGGTGCCGTCCGCATCGGGTGTTCCGACGGTGGCGGTGAACGTGTCCGGGACGACGCGGACGCTAACGGTAGCGGTGGATCCGCCGTTGACCGTGTACGTGAAGGCGTCCGTGCCGTTGAAGTCGGGATCGGGGGTGTAGCGGACCGCGGATCCGTTGGCGGTGACGAGCGCGGCTCCGCGGGCGGGGTCACTTACGCTTTGCACCCTCTTCGGGCCGGCGTCGGTGTCGGTGTCGTTGGAGAGCACGTCGATGATGGCGCCGGTGCTGTCCTCGGCGACCGTCGCGGCGTCGTTCACGGCGGTCGGTGGGAGGTTGTCGACAACCGTCATGGTGACGGTGGCGGTGTTGGAGGCGGGGATGTCGGGGCTGGCTGCGGCGAGGGTGTAGGTGAAGGTGTCGGTGCCGCGGTAGCCGGTGTCGGGTCGGTAGGTCAGGGTGCCGTCGGCGCCTTGGGTGATCCTGCCGTGGGTGGGTGCGGTGATGACGGTGATGGCGCCGAGGTCGAAGTTGGTGCCGGGGTAGCGGGTGTCGTTGGCGCTCAACGCCGGTGACAGCACGGTGGGGGTGTTCAT
>NZ_JANDBD010000002.1 GCF_024320865.1 Mycolicibacterium arenosum
GTGCCAGACGCATCCTCAAGCGCCACCTCGTCGACGTCATCTACCGAGCCATGCACACCGACCAAGCCACCTGGCAACACCAGATCAACACGTGCGAACGCCCCGCATTGACATAGAAGCATCATCTGCTCAAGACGTTCTGGGTCGGCGAGGGCGGCTGGTCGGAGGACCAGCTCGCCGACGGCACGATCGTGTGGACGAGTCCATCGGGGCTGAAACACCGAGCGCCGCCGGGCTCGCGGATCTACTTCCCGAACTGGGACCCCACCACCCCACTACCCGACACCCCGACACCGGTCACCGAACCCACCCCCGGCCGCGACCTGCGCATGCCACAACGAAGACGCACCCGCGCCCAACAACGCGCCGCGACCATTGCCGCCGAGCGACGACGCAACCGCGAAGACCGCCTCGCCGAATGCACCGCACCGTTTTAGATCGGGTACGTGACTCCGGTCAGCTGCTCGGACACCGACCAGAGCCGCTCCTGGATCTGAACGTCATGCGACTGATTGCTTGAACCAACGACTTTCGGGTTGCCACTGGCTTCGCCGAGCCCGTCGGGACCGTAGTACTGGCCGCCGGTGACGCTCGGATCCGTCGCTGCCCGCAGCGTCGGGAGCGCCCCCTTCGCGGCACTCTGCGCCACCAGGGAGACTGCGGGCACCAGGAATCCCGGCATGTGCCGCATCAACTCGGTGTCCGACAGGCCGGGGTGAGCGGCCACCGCAATGGTGTTCTCGCCCTTCGCCGCGAGCCGACGCTGCAGAACGTAGGTGAACATCAGATTCGACAGCTTCGACTGGCCGTACGCCGCGACGCGGTTGTACTTCTTCTCCCACTGGAGGTCGTCGAAGTGGATCTTGGCGATGATCCGGTGCCCGATGCTGCTCACGGTCACCACTCGGGATCCCGGCACGGGCAGGAGGTTCTCCAGTAGCAGACCGGTCAACGCGAAATGGCCGAGGTGGTTGGTGCCGAACTGAGTCTCGAAGCCGTCCTCGGTGACCGTGCGCGTCGCCGGGTACATGACACCCGCGTTGTTGATCAGCAGGTCGATCCGCGGGTACGCCGCTTTCAGCTCCGCCGCAGCCGCGCGCACCGACTCCAGTGAGCCGAGATCGAGCGCCTGCACGCTCACGTCGGCAGCCGATGCCGCATCCCTGATGCGGGTGGCCGCGGCCAGGCCTTTCTCGACATCGCGGACGGCGAGCACGACCTTCGCCCCGTGTTCGGCGAGAACCCTGGCCGTGTCGAAGCCCAGCCCCGTGTTCGATCCTGTGACGATCGCAACGCGGCCGCTCTGATCGGGCACATCGGTGTCGGTCCACTTCGAGCTCATGGTGTCCCAGGTTACTCAGGGGCGGGCCCGAGTTGCGCTGGACTGACAGCGGTTTACCTTTGCTCCATGGCTATCGGCGGGGTGCTGTTCGACATCGACGGCGTACTGGTGACGTCGTGGAGCCCGATCGACGGCGCCGCGAAGACACTGAAGGCGCTCGCGGACCATCAGATCGCGCGGACGTACCTGACGAACACGACGACGCGTACCCGTGTGCAGATCGCCGACCTGCTCACCGAAGCCGGGATGGACGTCACCGCCGACGAGGTCATCACGGCCGCGGTGCTCACCGCCGACTACGTCAGGGACCGCTACCCCGACGCCCGCTGTTTCCTGGTCAACAGCGGCGCCATCGGGGAGGACATGCCGGGTATTGACGTCGTGTACTCCGGTGACGTCCTGGATCGGGAGCCCGAGCGGCCCGACGTCATCCTGCTGGGCGGCGCGGGGCCCGAGTACGACCACGTCACGCTCAGCCGCGTCTACGACTGGATGGCGCAGGGCGTGCCGGTCGTCGCGATGCACCGCAGCACGGCGTGGAACACCGCCGACGGGCTTCGTATCGACACCGGCATGTATCTGATCGGCATGGAGGAGACGTCGGGGCGGAAGGCGACCGCGGTCGGCAAGCCGGCGCCCGAGGGGTTCCTCGCATCGGCCAGCCGGCTCGGCGTCGAACCCGAGGAGATGTACATGGTGGGCGACGACCTCAACAACGACGTGCTCGCCGCTCAGGTGGTCGGGATGGCCGGTGTCCTGGTGCGGACGGGCAAGTTCCGACAGGACACGTTAGATCGTTGGGCGGCAGACGAATTCGCGATGCAGCCGAATCACGTGATCGACTCGATCGCCGATCTGCCCGAGCTGCTGGGCCTGTAGCGGGCCGGTTAGCCGGGGGCGCGTTCCCACGCCGCGCGCCAGTTGCAGTGTCCGCTGAGAGTCAATGTCGCCAGCTCCGGGATCAATGTGAAGTCGCGGTAGTACCCGGTGTCGTTCGTGTGGGTGGTGGCCAACCCGCCGCCGGTCGGCGTCTGCACGGCGGTGCACACCTCACTGGTCGACCCCGACGCGCTCACCCAGGAATTCGCAGGCAGGATATCGGCGGCGTTGAGCGTCTGCGGTGACCCGTAGGTGTACCAGGTGTCCGCCGGTCTGCCGACGCCCTCGAGACGTTGCCACTCGGAGCCCGCATCGGATTTCACACACCGCAGCACCGCCCCGCCCGGCGCGAACGTCTGCGAATTCTCCATCGCCCCGCCGTTCTCAGTTCCCCAGCACGGTGCGCCGGCCTCGGGGGTCGGGGTGGCGCCCGCGAATCCGACGGCGCAGCAGAACGCGACGATGACCGCGACCGTCGTCCCTGCTGCGGCACCTGAGCGCCTCATTCCGCCGATGGTAGGCCCGGTTTCGGGGCCCACGATGAAAACCGTCGATTCGGTCGGTCTACCGGTTATGAGCACTGACACCATCTCCGTCCGCATCACCGTCGCCGCCCCCGCCGAGCGGGTGTTCGAGATTCTCGCGGACCCGTCCACTCATCAGGCCATCGACGGCACCGGCTGGGTTCGGGAGTCGCTTGACGGCCAGCCGCTGACCGCGGTCGGCCAGCACTTCCGCATCGCCATGTATCACGACAACCATCCCGACGGCGACTACGAAATGACCAACACCGTAAGGGTTTACGAATCACCGCGGGCCATCGCATGGGAGCCCGGGCAGGCCGAAGCGGACGGTGCGATCGGCTACGGCGGCTGGATCTGGCGGTACGACGTCACGCCCGTGAGCGAGGGCGTCGAGGTCACGCTGACCTACGACTGGTCCGCCGTCCCTGCGGAGCTCAGACAGCACATCGAGTTCCCGCCGTTCGGGCCCGACCACCTGGAGAACTCGCTGAGCCACCTGGCAATGCTGGCGACCGATTAAGCCCGAAGCGTCCGAACCGCCTCGATGCGCGCGGCGATCTGATCGGAATTGGCGGCCGCCACCACGGGGCCACCGCAGATCCGGCGCAGCTCGTTGTGGATCCACCCGTGCGGCTTACCGGTGCGGTGGTGGGCGAGCGTCACCAGCGCGTTGAGCTCCTTGCGGAGGTCGCGCAACTGGCCGTACGTCGTCGCCGGGGCTGTGACCACTCCTGCCGGAGCGGCTGCACTGCGCTTCGTCAGCTGTTCCTGTTGCCTGCGGCTCAACAGATCCCGCATCTGCGTCGCGTCGAGTAGGCCGGGGATGCCGAGATAGTCGGCCTCCTCGTCGCTGCCCGCCGGGGTCGCGGTGCCGAACGACGAGCCGTCGAAGATCACCTGGTCGAGTTCGGCGTCGGCCCCGATCATCTCGTAGCCGTTGTCCATGTCGCTGGACTCGTCCTTGGTCTTGTTCGCGTCCTCGAGCAGTTCGTCGTCGAGACCGTCGGCCTCGCGGTGCGGCTTGCCGAGCACGTGGTTGCGCTGCGCCTCCATCTCGCTGGCGAGCAACAGGAGGTTCGGCACCGACGGCAGGAACACGCTGGCCGTCTCGCCGGGCTTTCGGGACCGCACGAACCGCCCGATCGCCTGGGCGAAGAACAGCGGCGTCGACGCGCTGGTGGCGTAGACACCCACCGCCAGGCGGGGCACGTCGACACCCTCGGAGACCATGCGCACCGCGACCAGCCACTTCGACGTTCCCGCCGAGAACGCGGTGATGCGGCCGGACGAGCCGGGGTCATCGGACAGCACGACGGTCGGCGCCTCACCGGTGAGCCTGGTCAGCAGTTCGGCGTACGCGCGCGCCGCGGTCTGGTCCGACGCGATGATCATGCCGCCGGCGTCGGGCACGTGCTGTCGCTTCTGGTCCAGCCGCTTGTCGGCGGCGGCGATGACGGCGGGCATCCACTCGCCCGCGGGGTTCAGCGCGGTCCGCCACGCGCGTGCGGTCTGCTCCGCGGTGAGGGGCTCGCCGAGCCGGGCCGAGTGCTCCTCGCCCGCGCTGTCACGCCAGCGCGATTCCCCGGAGTACGCGAGGAACACGACGGGCCGCACGACGCCGTCGGCCAGGGCGTCGGCGTACCCGTAGGTGTGGTCGGCCTGCGAGCGAGCGAAGCCGTCGGGACCGTGTTCGTACCTGACGAAGGGAATGGGGGAGTCGTCGCTGCGGAAGGGGGTGCCGGTGAGCAGCAGCCTGCGCGTCGCCTCGTCGAACGCCTCGCGGATGGCGTCGCCCCAACTCTTCGCGTCGCCGCCGTGGTGGATCTCGTCGAAGATCACCAGCGTCCGCCGGCTCTCGGTGCGGACCCGGTGGCGGGTCGGGTGGCTGGCCACCTGCGCGTAGGTCACGACGACGCCGTGGTACTCGTCGGAGTTCTGCGCCGACGAGTTGCTGAACTTCGGGTCGAGGGCGATGCCGACGCCCGCGGCGGCCTGCGCCCACTGCACCTTCAGGTGCTCGGTGGGTACCACCACCGTGACGCGTTCGACGACGCCTTCCGACAGCAACTCCCCGGCGATCCGCAGGGCGAACGTCGTCTTGCCTGCTCCGGGGGTCGCGACAGCCAGGTAGTCCCGCGGTTTGGCGGCCAGATACTTGACCAACGCCCGACGCTGCCAGCCCCGCAATGCCTGGGTGCTGGGCGCTGCAGATGCCTGCACCCGTGAGACTCCTAACTGGTCACCCACGCCGGAGGCGTGCATTGGACCGAAGGGCAGTCTAGGGCAGGGTGTTTCGGGCGCGCATCATGACGCCGCGTGTCGCGGTGCTCCGCGTGTCGGCGCGGGGCCGCACCCAGAGTTCTGATACCGGACTGCCAAGCTGTCGTCAGCCTGGCCGCCTACGTTGCGCAGATGCTCTCGAGGCGATTCCTCCTCGGCGCGCTGGCCGGTTCCGCAGCGGTACTCGCCAGCGGAGTCGACGTCGCGGCCGCCCTCGCCGCGCCGTCGGGTGTCGATGCGCGCGACGTGGCGACGGCCAACGCCGGCCGGTCCCCGACGCAGTGGGGCATGACACTGCCCGGCATCGTGACGACGTTTGCCACGTCGGGTCGTCAGCTCGCCCTGACCTTCGACGCGTGCGACCGGGCGTGCGACGACGCGCTGCTCGACACCCTCGCCCACCACGGTGTCCCGGCGCTGCTGTTCGTCTGCTCGAAGTGGATCGACGCGAATCCCGGCCGGACGGAGCAGCTGGCCGCGAACCCGCTGTTCGACATCGGCAACCACGGCACTCGCCACGTGCCGCTGTCGGTGACCGGCAGATCCGCCTACGGCATCGCGGGCACGCACTCCGCCGCGGAGGTCGTCGACGAGGTCTGGGCCAACCAGACCCGGCTCACCTCGCTCCTCGGAAAGGGGCCGGTGTTCTACCGCACCGGAACGGCGCACTACGACGACGTCGCGGTCGACATCGTTCACCAACTCGGCCTGGTGCCCGTGGGCTTCTCGGTGAACGCCGACAACGGCGCGACGTCGGCGCCGACCTCGGTGAGCGCCGCCTATCAGCACGCTCCCGCGGGCTCGGTCGTACTGGCCCACGTGAACCATCCCGAGGCGGGCACCGGGGCGGGCGTGGCCGCCGCCATCCCCGCCATGCAGTCGGCGGGGTGGGAGTTCGTGCCGCTCGCCGGGCAGCGGCTCGCGTGACGGGCTACTCGACGAGGAAGTTGTCGTTGTCGATGAACCACTGCCGGCGTTCGTCGTCGCTCAGGTCGCCCAGCTCGGCGAGCCCTTCGAAGTAGTGCTCCCGCGGTGCCCCCGGCGCGAACAGTATGAGCACCGACGTCGGGTCGTCGAAGACGTTGCGGAAGCCGTGCACGCCGCCGGGCGGGACGTAGAGGAAGTCGTTCGCACCCCCTGCGGTCCACGCGGTGCCGTCGTAGAGCTCGATGGTTCCCGACAGGACGAAGAACGCCTCCGACATCGCGCGGTGAAAGTGCGGACCGGGGCCGCCGCCCCGCGGCGCGATGTCCACGCGGTACAGGCCGTAGTCGCCGTCGGTCTTCTGCTGGTTCGCCAGGTAGTGGTACTGGATGAGGCCGAACGCGTCGTAGTCGGCGGGCTCGTCGCCGCGCCGCAGAGTGGCGCTGACCTCCGGCTGTTCGGCGGTGTAGCGCGGCGGCGGGTACGGCGGGACGATAAGCGACATCGTCATCGACCCTACGGCCGACGGCTACGCGGGGACACTCACTCCGGTGAGTTCCTCGGAGACGTCCCACAGTCGGCGAGCCGCTTGGGGGTCGTGTGACCGCCGGTTCGAGTCGACGAGGGTGGGATAGCCGTTCATCTCCATGAACCCGCCGGGGCCGTAGTACTCGCCGCCCGCGACGTTCGGATCGGTGGCGGCCCGCAGTGTGGGCAGCGCACCCATCTCGGTGCTCTGCTCGAGGGTCCTGAACGCCAGTTGCACGACGCCGGGGAGGTGCCGCGAGAGTTCGGACGACGAGCCGCCGGGATGGGCGGCGACGGCGATGGTGTCGGTGCCCTCGAGCCTGCGCTGCAGCTCGTAGGTGAACAGCAGGTTGGCCAGCTTGGCCTGTCCGTAGGCGCCCGCGCGGCTGTAGCGCCGCTCGGACTGCAGGTCGTCGAAGCGGATCCGACCGAAACGGTGGCCGAGGCTGCTCACCGTCACGACGCGCGACAGCGGTGTCGACAGCAGCCGGTCCAGCAGCAGGCCCGTCAGCGCGAAGTGACCCAGGTGGTTGGTGCCGAGCTGGAGCTCGAAGCCGTCCGCCGTGGTCGATCTCGGCGCCATCATCACGCCGGCGTTGTTGATCAGCAGATCGAGTTGGTCGTGCTCGGCGCGCAGCTCGGCTGCTGCCGCCCGCACCGAATCCAGCGAGCCGAGGTCCAACTCCTGCAGTGACACGTTCGCGCCGGGATGGGCGCGGACGATGAGATCAGCCGCGGCCCTGCCCTTGTCGAGGTTGCGCACGGCGAGCACCACGGTGGCGCCCTTGGCGGCCAGGGCGGTCGCCGTCTCGTAGCCCAGCCCGGTGTTGGCTCCCGTGACGACCGCGATGCGACCGGTCTGGTCGGGGATGTCGGTGGAAGTCCAGCCTGTCTTCGATCCGCTCACGGGAACTCCTTTACGATGGATTCGGAACGTCCGCTCCGGTTGTCTCGACTATACGGAACGTGCGCTCCGCTTTGTCAACAGGGAAGGGAAACGTGACGTGACCGAAACAGCACGGCCGATGCGGGCCGACGCGGCCCGCAATCGCGCGCGCGTGCTCGAGGTCGCCTACGACACGTTCGCCGCCGAGGGGGTCGCGGTGCCGATCGACGAGATCGCGCGTCGCGCCGGCGTCGGGCCCGGCACCATCTACCGGCACTTTCCGACCAAGGAGGCGCTGTTCGAGGCGGTGATCTCCGATCGCGTCCGGGTGATCGTCGAGCAGGGCCGCACACTGCTCGCCGACGATCCCGGCACCGCGCTGTTCGAGTTCCTGCGCGGCATGGTTCGCACGGCGGCGTTCGACCACGGGCTGGCCGACGCGCTGGAGCGCTACGGCGTCGACTTCGACACCGCCGCGCCCGGCGCTGAAGCCACGTTCCTCGGGCTCACCGACGAGTTGCTGACCGCCGCCCAGCGTGCGGGCACGGTGCGCACCGATGTCGGCGCCGCCGAACTGAAGGCGCTGTTCATGGTGTGCAAGTCGAGCGGAGACATGGGCGAAGGGGTGGCCGAGCGCGTGGCCGACGTCGTCGTGGACGGTCTGCGGTCGCGCTAACCCCGGGCCCTGCCGGTGACGCGCTAGAGGGTCGTCTCGACGTTGGCGACGTCGTCGGCGACCGCGTCGAGGACCTCGATGTTGCGCCGCACGTCACGGCTCTCCTGCTCGCCGATCTCGTCGAACACCGCTGCCATCAATCCGTTGAACAGGCTGCGGGTGAGGACACCGACCCAGGAATCCTTGACGTCGGCGGGGATGACGTTGAACGTCATGCCAGGGAAGAACTCCAACGTCTTCACGAAGGCCCAGGCCTCCTCGCGCATCCACTTGATGGCGGGCCCGATGAGTAGGGCCTCGTCGCCGGGAACGGTGTCCAATATCGCCCTCAGCCGCGGCGAGATCTCCTCGACCTTGTCGAGCATGTCCTCGGTCTGGCTGGCCAGCACGGCGTTCACCGCCAGGAAGTCGACGCGCACGGAGTCGACGTTCCTACTGCCGGTGATCTCGTTCACCGCCATGCCCAGGTCGAACGCGGTGTGCGCGTTGATCCCCGCCTGAATGTGCTGAACGATGACCGGTCGGGGGTTGTCCAACTGATCGAAGGACGCCCGCCAGGACTCGGTGAGGGTGAACTCGTCCGGACGGAAGAACGCGTTGACCGCCGTCAGGTAGCGGGTGGCGAAGATCCCGGCGAGCCGGCTCATGCGTTCGCCGTCTTCGAACGCGTTCGCCTCCGCCGCCTGCTTGAGTGCGAGCGTGGTCCGCTTGTACACGGCGGCGAAATACCCGATCCGGTGCTCGGCCCCCTTCGCCCAGTCGATCAGCGTCTGCAACTCGTCGGCCGCGGCGTCGAAGGAGTCCGGCTCCCCGAAGCGCGGTGGGGTGTCAGCGGCGGGCACCTGCACATATTCGCTCGTGGCGGGCCTGGGGGCGGAGGTATGGCCCAACCTTGCACTCGCCTAGGTCGAGTGCTAAGAATGACGTTGGCACTCTCGATCAGTGAGTGCTAGGTCGGGACGGTGAGGCAGGGGCCGCACAGCCCACAGCCGTCCGTCGCGGGCACTGAACCCGGCCAACAAGACGTGCATCCCCAATCCGGAGGAATCACTTCGCAATGGCAAAGACAATTGCGTATGACGAAGAGGCCCGCCGCGGCCTCGAGCGGGGCCTGAACAGCCTCGCCGACGCGGTAAAGGTGACGCTGGGGCCCAAGGGTCGCAACGTCGTCCTCGAGAAGAAGTGGGGCGCTCCCACGATCACCAACGACGGCGTGTCCATCGCCAAGGAGATCGAGCTCGAGGATCCCTACGAGAAGATCGGCGCTGAGCTGGTCAAGGAAGTCGCCAAGAAGACGGACGACGTCGCCGGCGACGGCACCACCACCGCCACCGTGCTCGCTCAGGCGCTGGTTCGCGAGGGTCTGCGCAACGTCGCGGCCGGCGCCAACCCGCTCGGACTGAAGCGCGGCATCGAGAAGGCCGTCGAGAAGATCACCGAGACGCTGCTGGCATCGGCCAAAGAGGTCGAGACCAAGGAGCAGATCGCTGCCACCGCGGGCATCTCCGCCGGTGACCAGTCGATCGGTGACCTCATCGCCGAGGCGCTCGACAAGGTCGGCAACGAGGGTGTCATCACCGTCGAGGAGTCCAACACCTTCGGTCTCCAGCTGGAGCTCACCGAGGGCATGCGCTTCGACAAGGGCTACATCTCGGGGTACTTCGTGACCGACGCCGAGCGTCAGGAAGCGGTCCTCGAGGATCCCTACATCCTGCTGGTGTCGTCCAAGGTGTCGACCGTCAAGGATCTGCTTCCCTTGCTGGAGAAGGTCATTCAGTCGGGCAAGCCGCTGCTGATCATCGCCGAGGACGTCGAGGGCGAGGCCCTGTCGACCCTGGTGGTCAACAAGATCCGTGGCACCTTCAAGTCCGTGGCCGTCAAGGCCCCCGGCTTCGGTGACCGCCGCAAGGCCATGCTGCAGGACATCGCGATCCTGACCGGTGGCCAGGTCATCAGCGAAGAGGTCGGCCTCTCGCTGGAGACCGCGGACGTGGCGCTGCTCGGCCAGGCCCGCAAGGTCGTCATCACCAAGGACGAGACCACCATCGTCGAGGGCGCCGGTGACTCCGACGCCATCGCCGGTCGGGTTTCGCAGATCCGCGCCGAGATCGAGAACAGCGACTCCGACTACGACCGCGAGAAGCTGCAGGAGCGCCTGGCCAAGCTGGCCGGCGGTGTTGCGGTGATCAAGGCCGGAGCTGCCACCGAGGTGGAGCTCAAGGAGCGCAAGCACCGCATCGAGGACGCCGTTCGCAACGCGAAGGCCGCCGTCGAAGAGGGCATCGTCGCCGGTGGCGGCGTGGCGCTGCTGCAGGCCGCTCCGTCGCTCGACGAGCTCGAGCTCGTCGGTGACGAGGCGACCGGCGCGAACATCGTGCGCGTCGCGCTGTCGGCCCCGCTGAAGCAGATCGCCTTCAACGGTGGTCTGGAGCCGGGTGTCGTCGCCGAGAAGGTCTCGAACCTGCCCGCGGGTCACGGCCTCAACGCCGCGACCGGTGAGTACGAGGACCTGCTCAAGGCCGGCGTCGCCGACCCGGTGAAGGTCACCCGCTCGGCGCTGCAGAACGCGGCGTCCATCGCGGCGCTGTTCCTCACCACCGAGGCCGTCGTCGCCGACAAGCCGGAGAAGGCGTCCGCACCCGCGGGCGACCCGACCGGTGGCATGGGCGGCATGGACTTCTAAGTCCTAGCTCAACTCGAGGAGCCCGGTTCCGTTCGCGGGGCCGGGCTCCTTCGTGTGGGGAACAAAAGCGGCGGTACGCGAAGTTACCGAGGCATGCCGCTACCTCAGCCCTCGTCCACGTCCACCGCCGTCGTCACAGGGGCCTCGTCGGGAATCGGAGCCGATCTGGCTCGCGAGCTCGCCGCTCGCGGGCACGGTGTCACCCTGGTGGCCCGTCGCGAGGACCGGCTCTTCGACCTGGCGAAGGAACTCGACTCGGTGCGCGTCGAGGTCATCGCCTGCGACGTCGCCGATCCGGCGGCCAGGAAAGTACTGTTCGACGAGGTGCAGCGCCGCGGATTGACCGTCGACGTGCTGGTCAACAACGCCGGGATCGGAACGATGGGACCGGTTGCCGAGGCGGACGTCGACGGCGAGATCGCCCAGATCCGGGTCAACGTCGAGGCGGTCATCGACCTGACCACGCGAGCCGTGCAGCTGATGGTGCCGCGCGGTCGCGGCGCCATCCTGAACGTGGGCTCGACGGCGGGGTTCCAGCCGTTTCCCGGCCAGGCGGGCTATGCGGCGACGAAGGCCTTCGTCCGCTCCTACACCGAGGGACTGCGGGCTGAACTCGCGGGCAGCGGGGTCACCGTCGCCACCCTCAACCCCGGCCCGGTGCGCACCGAGTTCATCGCCTCCGCCGGCATGGACGAGAAGGCGTTCGCCGCCGCGTTCCCCAAGTTCATGTGGATGCCGTCACGGGACGTCGCGAAGGTCGGTATCGACGCGCTCGAGCACGATCGCGGCGACGTGATCGCCGGGCTGCCGAGCCAACTCAGCACCCGGCTGTTTCAACTGATTCCGCACCGGGTGCTACTGCCGCTGCTGGCGAAGCAGCACCCCGCGCTGAAGTCGCGCGACTGACTCACGCCGCTGCGTGACGTCGCCGCAGCATCGCCGCGTGCACGTGCATCGGCAGCGCGAGTCCCAGTGCCATGGCGGCGACGATCACCGACGCGCCGATGAGGTCGCCTGCCGAGGCGGACAGCAACTCCGCGGACGGGGCGCCTGCGAACTCGACGAAACCCGCCAGGGTGCGGAAGACGAATACGCCGGGCACCAGCGCGACGACGGCGGCGAAGCCGATGCCCGCGAACGGAATTCGCATGCGATGTGAGATCGGTACCAGCAGCGTTCCGACCAGTAGGCACGATGCGAACGCCGCGATCGCCAGGCTGGCGCCCGCCGCCACGGCCAACCAGTGCACCCCGTGGGCGAGCATGCCCGCCGCGACCGGCCAGCCGATCATCCGCCAGGGCATCGAGAAGAACACCGGGTAGGACGCCGCTGCCACGCCTGCGGCGACGACGTCGACGAGGAACGGTGCCGAACTCGATTGCGCCGTCACCGCCAGCGTCTGCCCGCCGGCGTGCAGGCCTACGATCAGCCCGCCACTGATCGCGGTGAGGAGCAGGAGCCCGAAGGCCAGTCGGGCCAGACCGAGCGGAACGCGAAGGTCGAGCATGTCGAGTGCGCCGTTGAGGATGTGCGGGCCCGGCACCAGCACCATCGCCGGGCAGATGGCGACCAGCGCCGCAGCGGTTCCGAGTCCGGCGTGCGTGGCCGCAGCGCCAACCCCGCCCGCCAGCAGGGCCGCGCCGAACGCCTGGGTCAGCGGGCCGGCACCGGCGGCGCCGAGCCATCGCCGAAGCAGTCCGCCGCCCGCGGCGGCCACCGCGACCAGGAGCAGTACCAGCGGCTGATCGGCCCCGTAGATGACCGACAGCGCGGCGGCGCCCGCCGCGCAGGCGATCACGAAAGCGGTTGTGCCGGAGCCTGGTTGACGCTCGGCCTTCGCAACCCCGGCGGTCACGTGCTCGAGTTCGAGCGGTCCGTCCTGGGCGCGGTCGGCGACGCTCATCATGGCCGCGACTCGGCGCATGTTGATCGCCGTCGGTGACACCGCCGAGGTGAGCACCGTGGTGCGGGACCCGGCAGCGGTCAACGTCAGCATCGACCACGTCGGGACCACGACGGCGTCCAGGTCCAGCCCGCGGTTGAGCCGCGCGACCGCGGTCTGGGTCATGGCCGTGGACTGTCCGTTGGCGAACAGCAGCGACGCCGCCGCCAGCAGGGCGTCGTACCGTTCGCCGCGATCGTCGGTCATGCGCCGCTGTCAGCGTTCGAGCGGAACGCAGTCGTCGCCGCATCCGGAAGCCGTCGGAGTGCCGGGTGTCGCCGCGCGGTGCAGTACCGCACGGGCCGGCGCGACCGTCAGTCCGGCCGCGGTGACGTCGGCGCGCCCGTCGGCGATGAGCGTGTAACCGCCCGCCTCGGTCGGCGGCCAGACCAGCGTCACGTCGGGGTGGGCGGCGGCGTTGCGGCGGGTGCTGTTCCCGATGCCCCCGACATGGAACCGACCGTCGGTCAACACCGGGTCGACGGCGACCGTGTGAGCGCTGTAGTCGTCACCGACCGTGACCAGGTAGGCGAACGTGAACTTCGCCAGGGCACCGGCCAATTCGTCGAGATTCACCGTGACGCTCACAAGCTGAGGATAGTGGGGCATCACAGCGCGCCGCGCAATGTCTCCGGCAGCAGGTACGTGCACACCAGGGAGACGGCGACGTAGGCCGCCAGCATCGCTCCGATGGCGGTCGCACCCCGGGCCGCCATGAGGGGCGCCGCGATCAGCGGGGGCAGCGCACCTCCGAACAGACCCGCGAGGTTCAATGCGAGGCCCGTGCCGCTGTAGCGGTACCGCGTCGCGAAGATCTCCGGAATGAACGCACCTATCGGCCCGTAGGCCGCGCCGGCGATGGCGTAGGTGCCCACGATGGCTACCAGGTACCAGCCGGCGGCAGCGGTGTCGATCATCGGGATCAGTACGAAAGCCCACGGCAGACCCGCGGCCAGAGCGATCATCACCACGCGACGACGTCCGTACCGGTCGCACGCGATCGCCGACAGCGCGCACATCGCGATCGCGGTGAGCCCGCCAGCCACGTTGACGACGAGAATCAGGTCGCGCGACAGGCCCACCAGGCTGTGCGCGTACCCGGTGAGATACGCGTTGGCCGTGTACCCGAAGGCCATGAACCCGATCATGCTGCCCGCGGCGAGCACCACCTCGCGACGCTGCTCGGACAGCAGCGCGAGCAACGGCATGCCGATCGCACCGCGGGCGTGTTCGCGGGCGAAGACCGGTGACTCGGCGACGTTGAGCCGGACGTACAGCGCGATCGCGACCAGCACGATGCTGAACAGGAACGGCACCCGCCACGCCCAATCGAGGAACGCTCGGCTGCTCTCACCGATCGTGGCGTTCACGACGAGGAACACCAGGCTGCTGATCGTGAGGCCGCTCCCGCAGCCCAACGAGGGATACATGCCGTAGCGGCCGCGAGATTCGGCGGGCGCGTGCTCTGTGGCGAGCAGTGCGGCGCCCGCCCACTCCCCGCCGACCGCGAAGCCCTGCAGGAGGCGCAGTGCCAACAGGAGCACCGGCGCGGCGACGCCGATAACCGCGGCGCCGGGGACGAGGCCCACGGCGACGGTGGACAGTCCCATGATGATCAGGGTGGCGGTCAGTGTGGCCTTGCGCCCCAACCGATCTCCGAAGTGCCCGAAGAACGCTGCACCCGCCGGCCGGGAGACGAACGCCGCGGCGAGCGTGGCCATGGACGCGACGATCGCCATGGTCGGGTTCAGATGCGGAAAGAACACCTTGGGGAACACCAGCGCCGCTGCGGTGCCGTAGATGTAGAAGTCGTAGTACTCGATCGCCGATCCCACGAAGCTCGCGAGCGCAACGCGCTTCATCGAGGTGCGCTGGGCGGGCCTGGTGACAGTGGTCATGCGGCCACGCTATTTTCGGCGTCGCCACATCTCGCGCTTGCGCGCACTACTCGCGTAACAGCCGATTAGCAGGTTGTGCGCATTGTGCTCAGTCGACGATGTAGCCAGCGGTGGCCCGAAGGTGCTCGATCGCCTCGGCGACGATGGCCGGTACCAGGTCCGCACACGACGGCAGGTCGTCGAGGATTCCCGCGACCTGGCCGGACGCAAGCACGCCGGCTTCGGTGTTGCCCTCGACCAGACCGGCCTTCAGCAGCATCGGGGTGTTGGCGGCCATCACGACCTGTGACCACGTCAGGTCCTTGCCGCGCCGCATCGCCAGTCCGTCGGTGACCAGTGACTTCCACGTCATGCCGGACATCTTCTTGAACTTCTGCGCGTTACCGACGGCCGCTGCGAGACCCCTTACGGGCGAGCCGCTTTCGAGCTTCTCGACGAGGCCGGTGCGGAGCACTCGGTGTGGCATGCCGTCTACGCGCGTCGACACCACGGTGCCGTCCAGCGCTGCCTCGAGGTAGCGCTTCTTGACGGCGTCGGGGACGGTCGAATCCGAGGTCAGCAGGAAGCGCGTCCCCATGGCGACACCGGCGGCACCGTAGGAGAGTGCGGCGGCGAGACCGCGCCCGTCGAAGAAGCCGCCGGCCGCGATGACCGGCATACCGGTGTCGGCGACGGCGTCGAGCACCGACGGCAACAGCAGCGTCGTCGCGATCGGTCCGGTGTGGCCGCCGCCCTCGCCGCCCTGCACGATCACCGCGTCGGCGCCCCATCCGGCGACCTTCTTGGCGTGCTTCGCCAGCCCGACCGACGGAATGACGACCACGCCGGCGTCTTTCAGTCGCGCGATGAGGTCGGGCTTGGGCGCCAGCGCGAACGACGCGACCTTGACGCCCTCGCGGATCAGCAGGTCGACGCGATCGTTCGCGTCGCCCGCGTCCGCGCGGATGTTGATGCCGAACGGCTTGTCGGTGGCGGCCTTGACCTTGCCGACCGCGGTGCCGAGTTCCTCGAGCGTCATCGTCGCCGAGGCGAGGATGCCGAGGCCGCCGGCGTTCGACGTCGCCGCCACCAGACGAGCACCGGCCACCCAGCCCATGCCGGTCTGAACGACGGGGTGCTCGATTCCGACGAGTTCGGTCAGGGGCGTCTTCAGCGTGGCCGTCATGACCGGATCTCGCGGTCTCGCAGGCCCTTCGGGTCGATGACCTCCTGGATGAGCTTCAGCTCGGCCCCGGTGGGCATCCTGGTCTGCTCTGCGGAGTCGAGTCCGTGCACCTCGAAGGACGTGTTCTCGGCGACCTCGGCCGCGTCCACACCGGGATGCAGCGAGACAGCGCGCATCTGGTGGTCGGGTCCGTTGAAGTCGAACACACCGAGGTTGGACACCACCCGGAACACGTTGACGAAGCGGTAGGCGGGATTGGCGGGATCGACCTTGTCCCAGCCGATCCCCGACACGATGTCGACGGACTCGCCGAACACGCGCGTCGAGTGGGCCCCCACCCAGTAGCTGGTGGCGTGATTGATCGAGTTGCCCGGCGCGCCGCGGACGCCGAACATCTGGCGCTTCGGGTGCTGGATCGGGCCGAACGCCGACAGGTTCTGGTTGCCGTAGCGGTCGACCTGGTTGGCGCCCATCACGACGTGCCGCCGACCCCACGCCAGGGTTTCGAAGACGCGGCCGAACGGCATCCAGCCCTCGATGGCTCCGGTGGCGCCCATCGCCGGGGTGTCGGCGAGGATGCGGGCCTCGCCGTCGGTCAGCAGGATGTCGGGGGAGAACGTCAGCCTCGCGAGGCGGGCGCCGATCGACACCATGTTGGCCATCGGGCTGACCATGATCTCGCCCGCATCGCGGAAGAGTTCGGCGCATGCGACGGCGCACACCTCGGCACGGGTTGCGGACATCTCTCCGGTCGCTTCGCTCGCCCCGGCGATCATGCCTGCTCCTCCTTGAACTTGCGGACGGCGGCCTGGTAATCGGCCTCGCTGCCCGACAGGTAGGTCGAGACGAACTCGGCCCAGGCCTCATCGGACGCCGCCGCTTCGGCGTAGTGCCGCTGGAACTTCTCGTCGCGCTTGTAATCCGGTTCGGCCATCGTGAAGTGGGCGCCGTTGGGGGCCTCGACGACGGTGTCGACCATCATCCGGTTGACCAGCAGTGCCTGCGGCGGAACGGCTTTCACCAGCTCATCGGTCGACACCACGCGGTCGACCGACAGCAGGCGCTGCTGCGCCGACATGAGGAACAGATCGTCGAAGTAGGGGTCGATGCCGGTGTAGGCGGCGTTACCCGCTTCGTCACCGAGGTTGAGGTGTACCAGCGCGACGTCGAGGTTGAGTGCGGGCATGGCGATCAACTCCTCGTAGCCGAGATCATCCGTCGGATACGGGGACTTGACGGTCTTCAGCTCGTCACCCCAGAACGCCCGGACGTCGCTTCCCAGGCCCGCGCGGATCGGCAGGAACGGAAGCCGTTGCGCCGCAGCCTGCAACCCGCAGCGCAGCATGCCCTCGTCCATCTCGCGGGCCTCGATCGACCCGGAGGTGCGCGCCTTCGCGAACCACGGATCGTAGAACGGCGGCGAGTCCAGCGATACGAAACCGTAGTAGACGCGCTTGACCTTGCCCGCCGAGCAGAGCAGGCCGAGGTCCGGGCCGCCGTAGGTGACGACGGTCAGGTCGGTGACCTCGGTGCGGAGCAGTGCCCGGATGAACGCCATCGGCTTGCGGCGCGACCCCCAGCCGCCGATGCCGATGGTCATCCCGCTCTCGATCGACGAGACTGCTTCGTCGAGAGTCGTTCTCTTGTCGCTCATTTGGTTCCCTTGTCGGTACCCGCGAACGCGTCGCGGTGTTCATCGGAGACGCCGGCCAGGTTCAACTCGAACGTGAAGCCCTGCTCCATGCGGTATCTCGCGTTGACCGGCTGGATGTCGATGAAGTTCAGCGCTTCCTTGGCGGCGCGGATCACCCTGGTGTCCTTCGAGGCGATGTCGCGTGCCACCCGTAGCGCGGACTCGTCGAGGTCGGCGCGGGGCACGACCTCGTGCACGGAGCCGAAGTGGTGCAGCGTGTTCGCATCGACCGTCGCGGCGGTGAAGAAGAGTCGACGCATCATGTGCTGGGGGACCAGTCGCGAGAGGTGCGTCGCCGCACCCAGTGCGCCGCGTTCCACCTCGGGGAGGCCGAACTTCGCGTCGTCGGAGGCGACGATGACGTCGGCGTTGCCCACCAGTCCGATGCCGCCGCCGACGCAGAATCCGTTGACGGCGGCCACGACGGGCACCTCGCACTCGTACACGGCCCGGAAGGCGTGGAAGCAGCCGCGATTGGCGTCGATGAGTGCGGTGAAGCCCTCGGTGTTCTGCATCTCCTTGATGTCGACGCCGGCGTTGAAGCCGCGACCCTCGGCGCGCAGGATCACCACGTGGGTGCTGCGGTCCCGGCCCGCGGCGGTGATCGCGTCACCGAGTTCGAACCACCCGCGAGACGGAATCGCGTTCACGGGCGGGTAGTCGACGGTCACCGAGACGATGCCCGGTTCGACGGTCGTGGACGTAATCGTCATGAGGTCTCCAGTGAGCTCGTGAACAGGGGGCGGCTAGGAAAGCAAGCACTTGCTTGGTACGCTAGCACAGTGAGCGACGCCGCTGGAATCAATCTCCGACTCGATGGCCGGGTGGTCCTCGTCACCGGCGGGGTTCGCGGTGTCGGCGCCGGGATCAGCTCGGTCTTCGCAGCTCAGGGCGCCACAGTCGTCACCTGCGCGCGCCGCCCGGTCGATGGTCTGCCCTACGATTTCCAGCCCTGCGACATCCGCGACGACGACTCGGTCAAGGCCCTCGTCGACGCGATCGTGGCCGCCCATGGTCGTCTGGACGTCGTCGTCAACAACGCGGGCGGCTCGCCCTACGTCCTGGCCGCCGAAGCGTCGGCGAAGTTCAGCGCCAAGATCGTCGCGCTGAATCTGCTGGGCTCGCTATCGGTCTCGACGCACGCGAACTCGGTGATGCAGACGCAGGAGACCGGTGGATCTATCGTCAACATCACCAGCGTGAGCGGCAGGCGGCCCACGCCGGGCACCGTCGCCTACGGCGCGGCGAAGGCGGGCGTGGAGAACATGACCAGCACGCTGGCCGTCGAGTGGGCGCCGAAGGTTCGGGTGAACTCCGTCGTCGTCGGCATGGTCGAGACCGAGCAGTCCGAACTCTTCTACGGTGACGCGGACTCCATCGCGGCGATCTCGAAGAACGTCCCGCTGGGCCGGCTGGCGAAACCCGCCGACATCGGTTGGGCCGCCGCCTTTCTCGCGTCCGACGCCGCCGCATACATCAGCGGCGCGTCACTCGAAGTGCACGGCGGCGGCGAACCGCCGCACTACCTGGCAACGACTACCGCAGACATCAAGTAAGGGAGTACGGAGTATGGGACTGCTCGACGGCCGCGTGGTCATCGTGACGGGTGCGGGCGGCGGCATCGGACGGGCGCACGCGCTGGCGTTCGCCGCCGAAGGCGCACGCGTCGTCGTCAACGACATCGGGGTCGGCCTCGACGGTTCGCCGGCGGGCGGCGGAAGCGCGGCACAGGGGGTTGTCGACGAGATCACCAGTGCGGGAGGCGAAGCCGTCACCAGCGGCGCCAACGTCGCGGACTGGGCGCAGGCCGAAGGGCTGATCCAGACGGCGGTTGACGCCTTCGGCACGCTCGACGTTCTGGTCAACAACGCGGGCATCGTCCGCGACCGGATGTTCGCCAACACCAGCGAGGAGGAGTTCGACGCCGTCACGGCAGTGCACCTCAAGGGACACTTCGCCACGATGAAGCACGCGGCCGCGTACTGGCGGGCCAAGGTGAAAAGCGGAGAAACCGGCCCCGACACACTCCAAGCCCGCATCATCAACACCAGCTCCGGCGCGGGTCTGCAGGGCAGCGTCGGGCAGGCCAACTACAGCGCGTCCAAGGCGGGTATCGCCGCCCTGACACTGGTGGCGTCCGCCGAGATGGGTCGCTACGGCGTCACCGTGAACGCGATCGCACCCTCGGCGCGCACGCGCATGACGGAGACCGTGTTCGCCGACATGATGTCCACCCAGGAGGCCGATTTCGACGCCATGGCGCCGGAGAACATCTCGCCGCTGGTGGTGTGGCTCGGCAGCGTCGAGTCCCGCGCTGTCACCGGTCGGGTGTTCGAGGTCGAAGGCGGCATCATCCGCGTCGCCGAGGGCTGGGCACGCGGGGGAGAGATAGACAAGGGCGCCAGGTGGGATCCCGCCGAACTCGGCCCGGTGGTCACCGATCTGCTGGCGAAGTCGCGTACGCCGCTGCCGGTCTTCGGCGCTTAAGCGGCGGCCGGCTCCGAATCACCCTCGGCTGCACTCGTTTCGGTGGTGGGCTCGGGCGTCGAGGGTTCGGTGCTGTCGGCCTCCGGCTCGATCTCCGGCTCGCGCTCGGGGTCGGCGCCTTCGGCCTGTTCGTCCTGCGAGTGCCCCGTGCCGGGCTCGACCTTGTTGCCGCTCGAGAGGTCCGTCGCCCCGTTGGGCGTCGCCTGCGCGGAGGTGGCAGTGGGCTCGGTGTCCTTCGTCGGACGGCGCGTCTGCTCGGGTTCCGGCTCGGCGGGGACCGAGGCCGGTGTCGCGGTCCGTTGCACGGGAACGGGATTCGTCGTGAGGGCCGGTGTCACCGGCGGAGGAGCGGCGGCGGCACCCGATACGGCAGCGAGCACGTCGCGCACCACGACGAACACCCGCGTGACGAGCGACGGATTCGGATCGATCGCCCTGCCCGCCCAACTGGTCAGGGTCCAGCCGTCCTCGGAGTTGCCGTCGACGACCACGACGTCGGTGTTGTCGAGCGGGCGGGTGAGGATGAGGAACGGATCGGGGTTGTCCACGTTCATCATCACCCAGAACATGATGGTGCCGCCGTGCGCGACCACCACCGGGGCGCGGTCGCCGCTGTCGTAGATGGTCTGCAGCGCACCGTCGACGCGCGCATCGAAGGAGTTACCGGTGTCCGACGAGCCGAGGATCGGCACCGCGCGCAGTCCCAGCGTCCACGCGAGCGGTGGACCGCCGTAGCCGAGCAGCGTCACCACCCCGCGTTCCTGCCCGCCCTCGAAGACACCGCCGGAGATCTCCTGCAGACCGGGCAGGACGGTCACGGGCGTGCTGGTGGCGGCGGACAGCGGTAGCGCCGTCTGCTGGGAGCGGATCATCGTCGACGCGTAGATGCCGTCGTGTGCCTCCGCGGCGAGGAGGGCTGCGACGGTCTGCGCCTGCTGGTGACCCAGTGGCGTGAGACCGGGGCCGGGCACCGCCGTGTTGAGCACGTTCGCGGCGTTCGCCTCCGACTGGCCGTGCCGGACGAACGTCACCGTCATCGCCTCGGCCGCCCACGCGGGCAGTGCGCTGGCGATGAGCAGGAGTACGGCCGCGAGCGCGGCCGTCAGGATTCTGACTACCCGGCGTGTCGGCGACATCGGCAACCCCTCGTGTGGTGCCTGAAGTCTGCCGAACTTTCGATGGTGGCGGGGTGCTTCCCCCGAATAGCACCCCGGCCAACATCACTGTGCTCGTCGAGCCCCCCAACTCGATGTCGCACCCTGAGATTAGGCGGAGCGGCCCCTGCAACGCATCAGGGAAAACCCTAACGTTTCCGAGCGCTCACCCGTCGATCCGCTCGCACACCACCAACGGGATGGGCCGGTGAGCGGCCTCGCGATAGTCGCGGTACGGCGGATACATCTCGGTCAGCGCAGGCCAGTAGCGGTCGCGTTCGGCCGCCGTGGCGTCTCGGGCGCGCATCCGCCACCGCTCGGCACGCACCTGCACCTCCACCTCCGGGTGCGCCTCGATGTTGAGGTACCAGGCCGGGTCGTGATCGCGTCCGCCGAACGACGCGGGCAGGACGACGCGGTCCCCGTCGCGCAGGTACAGCGTCGCCGTCGTACGCCGCAGGCCGCTCTTGCGACCGGTGGTGGTGATGAGCGCCGCCGGGTAGCGCAGCAGCGTCGCGCCCACCCGGCTGTTCGTCCGCTGATACAGCCACACGTGGGCGCGGGTGAAGTACTTCAATGCGTGCTTCAGCGCGCTGGAGTTGCGCACCTGATCGGCGATGTCGGCCATGGCCGGGTGATAGCCGCGGCCCGGCCCGCGCAAACGCTAGGCGGGGTCGCAGATGACGATCGGGATCTTGCGGTCGGTGTACGACCGGTAGTTGATGAAGTCGGGGTACATGGCGTCGAGCTTGGGCCAGTACTCGTCGCGTTCAGCGTCGGTGGCATCGCGCGCGGTGAGCGCGAACACACCGTCCTTGGTCTGGAAGGTGACCTTCGGGTTGGCGACCAGGTTGAGGTACCACATGGGATTCGTCGCTCGTCCGCCCTGCGACGCGACGAGCACGATCCGCTGGCCCTCCTTCAGGAACAACAGCGGACTGTCGCGCGGCTCCCCCGACTTGCGGCCGATCGTGGTCAGGATCCCGACCTCGGTGCCCTTCAGGAACTTGTTGCCGAGCTTGCCCTTGGTCTTCTTGAAGAGGAACGTTTGCGCCTTCGACATCCACTTGATCGCGATGCCGGTCTTCGCGGAGTTCAGGCCCTCGATCTGTTTGGGGCTCAAGGGACGGGACGGTTCTGCCATGTCGTGAACCTATCGCTTGATGAACGGCCTGACGACCGCGTGGATGTGTGCGATCTCGCCGTCATCGGTGAACCGGAACGTCTCGGCCACGTGCGCGCAGACCCGTCGACCGGCGAGCGACGGCTTCGTGATGACGTCGAACCTCGCCAGCAGCACATCGCCCTCGGCGGTGAACTCGGGGTCGGTGGTCGTTTCGATGATCCGGTACTGCGGACCGCGATTCAGACTGCGGCGCAGGTGATCTCCCGAGAATCCGGTCTTGATCCCGAACTCGATCCGGGTGCAGCGGGCTGCGAACGGCACGCCGTCGGCACGGTGGGTCGCCAGCGCGTCGATATACGCCCGCGCGGCCGTTTCGCGCTCGGTGTGCACAGCCGATTCCCCGGTCGCTTCGCTCCTGCCCGCCGGTGCCACCTAGATCCGCTCGATGATGGTGCCCGTCGACAGCGCGCCGCCGGCGCACATCGTGATGAGCGCCGTGGTCTTGTCGGTGCGCTCGAGTTCGTGCAGCGCCGTCGTGATGAGCCTGCTGCCCGTGCTTCCGACGGGATGGCCGAGGGCGATCGCGCCGCCGTTGACGTTGACGGTGTCCATGTCCGGCTCGTGCACCCTGGCCCAGGACAGTACGACGGAGGCGAACGCCTCGTTGATCTCGGTGATGTCGATGTCGCCCATCTTCATCCCGGCCTTCTCCAGCACCTTCGTCGTCGACTGCACGGGACCGTCGAGGTGGTAGTACGGCTCGGAGCCGACGAGTGCCTGGCTGACGATGCGGGCGCGGGGCGTCAGTCCCAGCGCCTTCGCCTTGTCCTCGTCCATCCACAGCACCGCGGCCGCCCCGTCGGAGATCTGCGACGACGTGCCCGCGGTGTGAATGCCCCCTTCTATCACCGGCTTCAGCGCGGCCAGACCCTCGAGCGTGGTGTCGCGCAGGCCCTGGTCGCGGGTCACGGGAGCGCGCTCGGCCGTCGGCTGCTTGTTCTCGTCGAGGACCGGCGCCTCGATCGGCGAGATCTCGCGGTCGAACCGGCCCTCGGCCCAGGCGATGGCGGCCTTGCGCTGCGAGTCGAAGCCGAACTGGTCGATGTCCTCGCGAGTGATGCCGCGGCGCTTGGCGATTCGCTCGGCGGCGGTGAACTGATCGGGCAGGTCGATGTCCCACGATTCGGGGCGCAGGATGCCACGGTCCGGGCCGGCGTTCGCGCCGAGGCCGACGCGGCTCATCGCCTCGATGCCGCACGCGATGCCGACGTCGATGGCGCCCGCGGCGATGAGGCCCGCGATGAGTCCGTTGGCCTGCTGACCGCTGCCGCACTGGCAGTCCACCGTCATCGCGCCGACGTGCTCGGGAAGACCGGCCACCAGCCAGCCCACCCTGGTGATGTTGTTCGACTGCTCGCCGAACTGCGTGACGCAACCGCCGATGACCTGTTCGACGATCCCGGCGTCGATGCCGGCCTTCTCGACGAGCGCCTTCTGGGTCAGCCCCAGCAACTCGGTGGCGTGCAGACCGGACAGCCATCCGTTCCGTCTGCCGATGGGGCTGCGGGTGGCTTCAACGATGACAGGGTTACCCATTCCGCCAGGCTAGAACACGTTTCATAATTCTGACAAGCGGTGATCCCCCCACGCCTTTGATCTGCGGTGAGGGCATGTTTTACTGACACTAGAACACGTTGCAATTGAGGAGCTACATGATTCCGGCCGACTTCGATTTCCTGGATGCGACCCTGAACCTCGAGCGACTGCCCGTAGAGGAGTTGGCGGAGCTGCGGGCATCCGAGCCCGTGCACTGGGTCGACGTGCCGGGCGGCACCGGCGGTTTCGGTGACAAAGGCTACTGGCTGGTCACCAAGCACGCCGACGTCAAAGAGGTGTCCAAGCGCAGCGACGTCTACGGCAGCTCGCCCGACGGCGCCATCCCGACGTGGCCACAGGGGATGGAACGCTCGGCGATCGATCTGCAGAAGGCCGTGCTGCTCAACATGGACGCGCCACAGCACACCCGGCTGCGCAAGATCATCTCGCGCGGGTTCACCCCGCGCGCGGTCGGTCGCCTGGAGGACGAGCTGCGCGAGCGGGCCAAGCGGATCGCCGAGACCGCCGCCGCCGAGGGCACCGGCGACTTCGTCGAGCAGGTGTCGTGCGAACTGCCGCTGCAGGCCATCGCGGGCCTACTCGGTGTCCCACAGGAGGATCGCGACAAGCTCTTCCGCTGGTCCAACGAGATGACGGCGGGCGAGGACCCGGAGTACGCCGACGTCGACCCGGCGATGTCCTCGTTCGAACTGATCACCTACGCCATGAAGATGGCGGAGGAGCGGGCCAAGAACCCGACCGACGACATCGTCACGACGCTGATCGAGGCGGACCTCGACGGTGAGAAGCTCAGCGACGACGAGTTCGGCTTCTTCGTGGTGATGCTCGCGGTCGCGGGCAACGAGACCACGCGCAACTCGATCACCCACGGGATGATCGCCTTCTCGCAGTTCCCCGAGCAGTGGGAGCTGTACAAGAAGGAGCGGCCCGGCACCGCCGCCGACGAGATCATCCGCTGGGCGACGCCGGTGTCGGCGTTCCAGCGCACCGCGCTCGAGGACACCGTGCTCGCGGGGGTGCCGATCAAGAAGGGCGAGCGGGTGGTGATGTCCTACCGCTCAGCCAATTTCGACGACGAGGTGTTCGAGAACCCGAACACCTTCGACATCCAACGCGACCCGAACCCGCACGTCGGCTTCGGCGGCACCGGCGCCCACTACTGCATCGGCGCGAACCTGGCGCGCATGACGGTCAACCTGATCTTCAACGCGGTGGCGGACACGATGCCCGATCTCAAGTCGATCGGCGAGCCCGAGCGGCTCAAGTCGGGGTGGCTGAACGGCATCAAGCACTGGCAGGTTGACTACACGGGCACCAGCGCTTAGCGCTATCGAATCAAGGAGGATTCGGGTGGACTTCAGTCCAGACGAAGGACAGCAGGCCGTTGCCGACGTGGTGACGTCGGCGCTGGGACGGGACAACACCTGGGAGGCGCTCGTCGGCGGCGGCGTCCTCGCCTTCGGGGTCCCCGACCGGCTCGGTGGTGACGGACTCGGGCTCGCCGAACTCACCTCCGCGCTGACGGAGATCGGGCGGCACGGCAACACCAGCGCGGGCTTCGCGACTCTTGCCTCGACCCTGATACTCCTCGACCTGGCGTCCGACGAGCAGCAGGACCGCTACCTCGCAGGCGTCGCCAAGGGCGGGGTGGTGGCGACGGCTCTCAACGAACCGGGGCGCGCGCTTCCCGATCGGCCGACCACGAACCTCATCGGCGGCAAGCTATCGGGAACGAAGATCGGTGTTCCCTATGCGGCGCAAGCGGATTGGCTCGTCGTCAGCACCGACAACGGCGTTGCGGTGGTGTCCCCGAAGGCCGACGGTGTGACGCTGACCAAGACCCCGACGGCCAACCACGCGTGCGAGTACGCGGTGGTGTTCGACGACGCGGATGCCGACGTGATCGACGGCAGCGTCGAGCGGGTCAACCAGCTCGCCCTCGCCGCGATCGGCGCCTACGCGGCCGGGTTGGTGGCAGGCGCGCTCCGCCTCACCGCCGACTACGTGGCCAAGCGGGAGCAGTTCGGCAGGCCCCTGTCGACGTTCCAGACCGTCGCCGCGCAACTGGCCGAGGTCTACATCGCGTCGCGCACGATCTCGCTGGCTGCGACGTCGGTGATCTGGCGACTGACCGAGGACCGCGACGCCGCCGAGGATCTCGACGTGCTCGGCTACTGGATCACCTCGCAGGCGCCCCCTGTCATGCAGACGTGTCACCACCTGCACGGCGGCATGGGCATGGACATCGACTACCCGATGGACCGGTATTACTCCACGATCAAGGACCTGACCCGTCTCCTGGGTGGGCCCTCACACCGTCTCGACCTGGTGGCAGCCGCACCGGGCGAGCGAAGCGACGGGAGATAGGGATGTACATCGAACTGACCCCCGAGCAGAGGCAGCTGCAGGCCGAACTGCGGGAGTACTTCTCGAATCTCATCACGGCCGAAGAGTCCGCCGAGATGGAGACCGACCGGCACGGCAAGGCCTACCGGGCGATCATCAAACGGATGGGCTCGGACGGCAAGCTCGGCGTGGGCTGGCCGAAGGAGTTCGGCGGCTTGGGCTTCGGCCCCATCGAGCAGCAGATCTTCGTCAACGAAGCCGCGCGCGCCGACGTGCCGCTGCCCGCGGTGACGCTGCAGACCGTCGGACCCACGCTGCAGGTCTACGGCACGGAACTGCAGAAGAAGAAGTTCCTGCCGGGGATCCTCGCCGGCGAGATCCACTTCGCGATCGGCTACTCGGAGCCGGAGGCCGGTACCGACCTCGCGTCGTTGCGAACCAGCGCGGTGCGCCAGGGCGACGAGTACATCGTCAACGGTCAGAAGATCTGGACCACCGGCGGCCACGATGCCGACTATCTGTGGCTCGCAGTTCGGACGGATCCGGAAGCCGTTAAGCACAAGGGTATTTCGATCCTGATCGTCGACACCACCGATCCCGGCTACTCCTGGACGCCGATCATCCTGTCCGACGGCGCACATCACACCAACGCCACCTACTTCAACGACGTTCGGGTGCCCGCCGACATGCTGGTCGGCGAGGAGAACGCCGGGTGGCGGCTCATCACCACCCAGCTCAATCACGAGCGCGTGATGCTCGGCCCGGCGGGCAAGGTGGCGGGCATCTACGACCGGGTGCACGAGTGGGCGTCGAAGCCGGGGGGCGACGGCGTCACCCCGATCGACCACGACGACGTGCGCAGGCTGCTCGGTGAGATCAGGGCGATCTGGCGCGTCAACGAACTGCTCAACTGGCAGGTCGCCGCCGGCGCCGAGACCATCGAGGTGGCCGATGCCGCCGCGACCAAGGTGTTCGGCACCGAGCGAATCCAGAAGGTGGGCCGGATGGCCGAGGAGATCGTCGGCAAGTACGGCAATCCCGCGGAACCGCAGACCGCCGAACTGCTCGAGTGGCTCGACAGCCAGACCAAGCGGAACCTCGTCATCACCTTCGGTGGCGGCGTAAACGAGGTGATGCGCGAGATGATCGCGGCGTCAGGGCTGAAGGTGCCGAGGGTTCCGCGATGAGCGCTCGCGCGAAGAGCAGGGGGCACTGTTGACCACGTCCGAGGAGATTTTGGCCGCCGCGGAGCGGGTGAAGGCCGAGGGGAAGAGCAAGCCGCGCACCGGACGTCACCCCGTCAACCAGCCGATGGTCGACCACTGGACCGACGCGATGGGCGACAGGAACCCGATCTACTCCGACGAGGCCGCCGCGCAGGCCGCCGGCCATCCGGGCGTCGTCGCGCCGCCCGCCATGATCCAGGTCTGGACCATGATGGGGCTCGGCGGCAATCGCCCCGACGACGACCCGCTGGGCAAGATCCTCGAATTGTTCGACGACGCAGGCTATATCGGCGTCGTGGCGACGAACTGCGAGCAGACCTACCACCGCTACCTGCGGCCCGGCGAGGAGGTCAGCGTCGCCGCTGAGCTCACCGGCGTGGTCGGTCCGAAGCGGACGGCGCTCGGCGAGGGCTTCTTCATCACGCAGCGGATCAGCTGGACGGTCGGCGACGAGGACGTCGCCGAGATGATGTGGCGCATCATGAAATTCCGGCCCGCTGAGAGTGACGTACAGGATTCCGCGGTATCCGCGGTGCCCGAGGACCTCGACGCCGCCGCCATGATGCGGCCGGCGTCGTCGAAGGACACCAAGTTCTTCTGGGACGGCGTCAACGCCCACGAACTCCGCATCCAGAAGCGTGGCGACGGCACCCTGCAGCATCCGCCGGTGCCCGCGCTCTGGGCCGACAAGGAAGCACCCACCGACTACGTCGTCGCGTCGGGCAGGGGCACGGTGTTCAGCTTCGTGGTACACCACGCGCCGAAGGTGCCGGGTCGCACGCTGCCGTTCGTCATCGCGCTCGTCGAACTCGAGGAGGGCGTGCGCATGCTCGGCGAACTGCGCGGCATCGACCCCGCCGCCGTCGAGATCGGCACGAAGGTCAAAGCCACGTATATCGACTTCCCCGAAGGGGATTCGGGTCCGGCGTGGACCCTCTACGCGTGGGAGCCCGTTGAAGGAGTTGGGGTATGAGTGCGCCAACGGTAGAGGTCGGAACTAAGCTGCCGCCGCTGGAGTTGCACGGCAGCCCGACGTTCATCGTGTCCACCGCGATCGCCACCCGCGACTACCAGGACGTACACCACGACCGGGACCTCGCGCAGGCCAAGGGGTCCAAGGACATCTTCGTCAACATCCTCACCGACACGGGTCTGGTGCAGCGGTTCATCACCGACTGGGCCGGCCCCACCGCGGTGATCAAGTCCATCGGGCTGCGACTCGGCGTGCCGTGGTACGCCTACGACACGGTGACGTTCAACGGTGAGGTCACCGACGTCACCGACGGGCTGATCACACTGAAAGTCGTTGGCAGCAACAGTCTCGGCGATCACGTCATCGCCAACGCCACCCTGACGATCGGAGAAGGAGCCTGATGCCCGGCCCACTGTCCGGCAAGGCCGCGATCGCGGGTATCGGCGCGACCGACTTCTCCAAGAACTCGGGTCGCAGCGAGCTGCGACTGGCGTCCGAGGCCGTACTCGACGCGCTCGACGACGCGGGACTGACGCCCGCCGACGTCGACGGCATGGTGACGTTCACGATGGACTCCAACACCGAGGTCGCCGTCGCGCGCGCCACCGGTATCGGTGACCTGAAGTTCTTCTCCAAGATCCACCACGGCGGCGGCGCGGCCTGCGCGACCGTCCAGCAGGCGGCCATCGCGGTGGCCACCGGCGTCGCGGATTGTGTTGTGGCGTATCGCGCTTTCAACGAGCGCTCCGGCATGAGATTCGGTCAGGTCCAGTTGCGGCTGGTGGAGAACGCCGACTCGACCGGTGTCGACAACTCGTTCTCCTACCCGCACGGCCTCTCGACGCCCGCCGCCCAGGTCGCGATGATCGCCAAGCGCTACATGCACCTGTCCGGCGCGACGAGCCGCGACTTCGGTGCGGTGTCTGTGGCCGACCGCAAGCACGCCGCCAAAAATCCGAAGGCGTACTTCTACGAGAAGCCGATCACCATCGAGGAGCACCAGAGCTCCCGGTGGATCGCCGAGCCGCTGCGGCTGCTCGACTGCTGCCAGGAGACCGACGGTGGCGTCGCGCTGGTGATCGTCTCGGCGGAGCGCGCCAAGGACCTCAAGCACCGGCCCGCGGTCATCGAGGCCGCGTCGCAGGGCTCCAGCCCCGACCAGTACTCGATGGTCAGCTACTACCGGCCGGAACTGGGTCTGCCCGAGATGGGACTGGTCGGCGACCAGCTGTGGGCGCAGTCCGGCCTGACGCCCGCCGACATCCAGATGGCGATCCTCTACGACCACTTCACGCCGTTCACGCTGATCCAGCTCGAGGAGCTCGGGTTCTGCGCCAGGGGTGACGCCAAGGACTTCGTCAAGGACGGCGCCATCGAGGTGGGCGGACGTCTGCCGATCAACACCCACGGCGGACAGCTCGGCGAGGCGTACATCCACGGCATGAACGGCATCGCCGAAGGTGTGCGGCAGCTGCGGGGCACGTCGGTGAACCCGGTGCCGGACGTCGAGCACGTGCTCGTCACCGCTGGTACCGGCGTTCCGACGTCGGGCCTGATCCTCGGCTGAGCCCGAAAACACGTGCGTCGGCCGGCTCCGGCTCGGCGGTAGCATCGTCGCGTGGGGATCCCGCGCGACGTCAGCCCGTACGGCTCGCAAACCGTCACGGGGCCGGCGTGGCCGAATGTCGAAGAGGAACAGCTCGCCGCCGCGGCGGCGCAGTACGACGCGCTCGCCGCCAAGCTCACCGGCTCCGTGGTGCCCGAGCAGACCAGCCAGTTGATGAGCATGACCGATAGCTGGCGGGGGCTCGGCGCGGTGGGCGCGTCGGGTGAGGCGACCCGGATCATCGGAGGACACGAGGCGAACGCCGCCCAGGCCGCGGCGACCGCGATGAAGCTGCGGGCCATGGAGGTCACCGTCGCCAAGACGAAGATGTTGGTGAACGCCACCGCGACGGAGGTGCAGCAGGAGTGCATGGCGCTGCAGGCGATGGCGGCCGTTGTCAGCAACACGCAGGAACTCATCGAGAGCCGGATCAAGATGGGGCTCTCGCAGAACATCGCGTACGTCAACGCCAACACCGCCGAACTGGCGGCCACCCTAGGCACACCGCCGGTGATGCACGACCCCGGTGCGCCCCCGACGGCCAGTGCGCAGCAGGCGGGCCAGAAGGGCGCCGAGCAGTCCACGCAGATGATGGGTCAGATGTTGAGCATGGCCACCCAGCTGCCGGGGCAGCTGATGGGCATGGCGACTCAGGCGCCGCAGCAGCTGATGCAACCGCTGCAGCAGCTGTCGCAACCGCTGCAGCAGCTGACGTCGATGTTCGGGGGCAAGGGCGGTGGCGCGAGTTCGCCGTCGCCGTTCTCGGCGTTCTCCAATCATCCGCTCGCGGGCGGCTCGGGTGCCGGCGGTGGCGGCGGAATGACCAAGGCCGCTTCGGTTCCCGGCTCCGGCGGGGTGCCAGCGCAGACGTCGTTGATGGGCAACCTGGTGGGCAGCGCACCGACGGCGGCGGCAGCAGTCGGCGCCGGCGGAGGCGGGGTCGCGGGGCTGGCGCCGGTGGGCGCGGGGGTCGGCGGCGGAGGCATGGGCATGATGCCGCACCGTGGAGCAGAGGGCGGGGGCGGCACGGCGGCATCGCTCGCACCGCCGCCGGCGCTCGACTACGACGTGGACGAGGACACCGACGATGACTGGTGATCCGGCGAAGGTGACACGATGAACAATCCGATTTTCGAGAAGCCCGAGAGCATTTCGTGGAATCCGGCATCGGTGGCGTTGCCCCCGTTGCCGTCGATTCAGGCCGGTGAGGATTCGATGAGCGCGACCATCTCGGCCGCGATTCCGGCGCTGCACGCGGAGATGACCGCGAGCGTGACCTCGTTGCAGGCGAAGGAGGGCATGTTCTCCGGCAAGGTGGTCGATGCGCAGTCGGCCTATCAGAACACCGATGACGCCGGCGGCCAGGCGGTGGGCCAACTGGGCGGTCAGATGGGCCAGATGGCACAGCAGGCGGCGAGCGCCGCGAGCAAGGGTGGCGAATCCGGCGGTGGTGGAGGCATTTTCAGCAGCCTGATGGAACAGGCCATGAAGGCGGTCCAGGGCGCGACCGAAAGCTCACAGGGCCAGTCAGGTGAGGGCACCGATGGGCACGGCGCTCAGGGGCACCAGTCGGCCGGTATGGCGGGCCCGCCCGCGAGCCAGTCGTCGAATGCAGGCGGCTCCACTCCTTCCGGCGACGGGCAGAAGGACGGATCGGGAAGAGGCGGTGACGGACGGCCCGCCCAGGAGCGCGACACGACTCGGGGCGAGCCCACCGAGCGGGCTCCGCTGGGACAGCCGCCGGCGGCAGCGGCGGGACCCGGCGACCGTCCGCACGCCGCGGTTCCTGCTCCGGTGTCTCCGCCGCCGAGTTCGCGCGGCACCGACGCGGACGTATCGCGAAACCTGTAACCCGCTCGTGTCCGGCTACCCCAGAATGCGCAGGAGTCCGGTGCGGCCGTTGCCGATGTTCACCGCGCCGAGGTTGCCCCCGCCGACCTGAACCAGTCCGACGTTGCCCGCGCCGACGTTGACGAGGCCGCCGTTGAGCGCACCGATGTTCGCGACACCGCCGTTGAGCGTGCCGATGTTGGCGATGCCGACGTTGGGGCCACCGATGTTGAGCAGGCCACTGTTGAAGCTGCCGAGGTTCGCGATGCCGGTGTTGCCCGAACCGCCGAGAAGACCGTTCGCGATGCCTGTGTTGCCGGTTCCGGGGCCCAGCAGATTGTTGGCGATACCGCTGTTTCCGGTGCCGCCGTTGAGCAGGCCGCTGTTTCCGGGCGTCATGCCGCTGAGCAGTAGATGTACACAGCACAGCAAACATTTCACGGTAACCGCAGGAAAGCGGGACGCAATCGTCGCAGCCCGACTGCTCCAAGGGCGATTGGCAAACGATTTCGTAGGTCGAATGTAGTGCTACAAGCGATTAAACAACATTTCAGCAACTGAAATGATCCCTCAGGCGGGAGTGAACTCCACACCGGCCAGGGCCACGGCGTCGTCGCGTTCGGGCACCGTGACCACCGCGAGGTAGCCGTCGCCCTCGGACCAGATGCTCACCTTCAGCGTCTCGCCGGGGAAGACGACTCCGGCGAACCGGGCGCCGTAGCTGCCGACACGCGCGGCGTCGCCGTCGAGCAGGAGGTCGGTCATGGCCTTGGCCGTCATCCCGTAGGTGCACAGGCCGTGCAGGATCGGCTTGGGAAAGCCTGCCGCCGAGGCGAATTCGGGGTCGGAATGCAGAGGGTTGCGGTCACCGCACATCCGGTAGAGCAGCGCCTGCTGGGGTGACACCGGAATCGCGACCTCGTGGTCGGGTGCGCGAGCCGGCGGCTCCGATGACGTGGACGGCCCGCGCTCACCACCGAAACCGCCCTCACCCCTGGCGAAGATCGACCGGCGCTGCGTCCACAGCAACGTGCCGTCGGGCGAGGTGACCTCGGTCTCCGACCAGATGACCGCGGCTTTGCCCTTGTCCCAGATGTCGGTGAATCGCGTGACCGCGATACCGGTGCCCGTCGCGGGAATCGGGCCGGGCACCGTGACGGCCTCACTGGCGTGCAGCACCCTCGACAGTTCGATGTCGATGCCGGGGAACTGCACCGTCGGCGCCTCGGTCATGTGGAAGCTCTGCGCCACGTTGCCGAACGTCGGCAGCACCTGGGGGGTGTCGTCGGTCAGGTAGCGCAGCTCGCGCACGTCCATCGGGTCCTGGCCCGCACCGAGGCCGAGGTGGTAGAGCTGCACGTCGCTGCTGCTCCAGGAGAACTCGGCGGGCGGCAGTTCGGAACCCAGCGCAACGCTCAGATCGATTGGCATGCTACTTCTTTCCGGCTCCGGCGATGTGCAGTGCCGCCAGGTACCCGAAGGTCATGGCGGGCCCGATGGTTCCGCCGGGGCCGGGGTAGGTGTGGCCCATCACCGGTGAGCTGGCGTTGCCCGCGACGTAGAGCCCCTCGATCACGGAGTCGTCGTCGCGGAGGGCGCGACCGTGCACGTCGGTACGGACACCGCCCTTGGTGCCGAGGTCGCCCGGCACCATCTTCGCGGCGTAGTACGGCCCGTGACTGATCTCGCCGAGGTTCGGGTTGGGCTTGTTCGTCGGATCGCCGTAGTACCGGTCGTACGCACTCTCGCCGCGCTTGAAATCCTCGTCGACACCCGAACGGGCGAACCCGTTGAAGCGCTCGACGGTGGCCTGGAAGGCGTCGGCGGGCAGGCCGGTCTTCTCGGCGAGTTCGGCCAGTGAATCGGCCTTCACGATGACGCCCGACTCCAGCCACTTCGATGGAATGCGTTGTCCCGGTTGCAGACCCGCGAAGATGAAGCGGTCGCGGTACTGCTGGTCGAAGATCAACCAGGCCGGGATGTTCTCGCCGGGCCCGGCTCCCTGACCGTACTGGCCCCCGTACATGTGGTGGCAGGCTTCGACGTAGGGCATCGACTCGTTCATGAACCGCTTGCCCGCCATGTTGACGATGATCGAGCCGGGGGAGTTGCGTTCCGACAACGCGAACCACGGCGCACCCTCGAGCGGCACAGTCGGGCCCCACCAGGCGTCCTCCATGAGCTCCAGTGCAGCGCCGAGCTTCTCGGCCGCGAGGATGCCGTCGCCGGTGTTGGCCACCGCGCCGACGGTCCACTCCGTGGTGATCGGCGCGCGCTGGTACTTCACCCGCATCTGCTCGTTGTGCTCGAACCCGCCGCTGCCGAGGATCACCGCGCGCCGCGCCTTGATCAGCCGCGGCTCAGCGCTTTCCGGCTCGGTGGTGTCGCGGACGTACACCCCCTTGACGACGCCGTCCTCGACGTGGAGGTCGGTCAGCGCGGTGTTCAGCTGGACCGGCACCCCCGCCCGCTGCAGGCCGATGCGCAGCGGTGCGATCAGGGCGCGGCCCATGCCGACCAGATTCTTGCCGGTGGCATTCGCCCACACGGAGCGCACGCCGACTTTGAGGCTGCGCAGCAGGCCGCGCGGATGCCGCTTGAGCTGGTTGAGCCGGACGTAGTCCTGCTGCATCACCACCATGTTCAACGGCACCTTGCCGTACGGCGGCTCGAGGCCCTTCTCGTCCGAGCCGAGTTTCTTCGCGTTGAACGGCTTAGGTTCCACGGACCGGCCGCTGGGCTTTCCGCCCGCGGTCTCCGGGTAGTAGTCGGAGTAGCCCGGCACCCAGCACAGCTTCAGCGGCGAGTTCGCCAGCACGAAGGACAGCATCTCCGGGCCGCGCTCCAGATAGGTGTCGATCTTCTCGGCGGGAACCACATCGCCGATGATCGAGTGCAGGTAGGTGCGGGCCGCTTCGGCGGTGTCCTTGACGCCGTCGCGCTCGAGGATCTCGTTGTTCGGAATCCAGACGCCGCCACCCGACCGCGCGGTGGAACCTCCATAGTGCGGTGCCTTCTCAACGACTACTGTCGAGAGGCCCTGATGGGCCGCGGTGAGGGCGGCGACCATGCCGGCGGCGCCGCTGCCGACCACGACGACGTCGTACTCCTGCTCAGTCATAGTAGAACACGTTATAGAATTGCCCGGCCGAACCACAACAGGGCCGGTCGAACAGACGAGGGGACTTCACTTCCATGTTGCCCGTTGAGGTGCGCGAACAACTCGCAGCCGACCTCGCGCAGGCGGAGCGCAGCCGCCAGCCGATCACCCCGCTGACCGATGGCAATCCGTCTATCGACGTGGTCGATGCCTACGAGATTCAGCTGATCAACATCCGTCAGCGGGTGGCCGACGGCGCACGCGTCATCGGCCACAAGGTGGGCCTCTCGTCGGAGGCCATGCAGAAGATGATGAACGTCGATGAACCCGACTACGGCCACCTTCTGGCCGACATGGAGGTGTTCGAGGATCAGCCCGTGAAGGCGGGCACGTTCCTCTACCCGCGCGTCGAGGTGGAGGTCGGCTTCATCCTCGCCGACGACCTGCCGGGCGAGGGGTGCACCGAGGACGACGTGCTCGCCGCGACCGCCGCCTACGCCCCGTCGATCGAGTTGATCGACACCCGGATCACCGACTGGAAGATCAAGCTCTGCGACACGATCGCGGATAACGCGTCGTCGGCGGGGTGGGTGCTCGGCAAGGAGCGGGTGTCGCCCAAGGACATCGACATCAAGAACATCGACGCGGTGCTGCGCCGCAACGGCGAGGTCGTCGCCGAGGGGCGCAGCGACGCGGTACTCGGGAATCCGGTGACGTCGGTGGCGTGGCTGGCCCGCAAGGTCGACCAGTTCGGGGTTCGGTTGAAGGCGGGCGACATCGTGCTTCCCGGCTCGTGCACGCGTGCGATAGATGCACGTCCAGGTGACGATTTCGTAGCCGATTTCGCCGGACTAGGTTCAGTACATCTTTCTTTCGAGTGAGGGAGTCCCCATGCCCGACAAGGCGTCCGTTGCGATCGTCGGATCCGGCAACATCAGCACCGACCTGTTGTACAAGCTGCTGCGGTCCGAGTGGCTGGAGCCGCGCTGGATGATCGGCATCGACCCCGAGAGTGAGGGTCTGGCGCGGGCCCGCACGCTCGGGTTGGAGACGTCGCACGAGGGTGTCGACTGGCTGCTGTCGCAGTCCGAGTTGCCGGATCTGGTGTTCGAGGCCACCTCGGCGTACGTGCATCGCGACGCCGCGCCGCGCTACGAGGCGGCCGGGATCCGGGCGATCGATCTGACACCCGCGGCGGTCGGGCCGGGGGTGATCCCGCCTGCGAACCTGCGCGCGCACGTGGACGCCCCCAACGTGAACATGGTGACGTGCGGCGGGCAGGCCACCATCCCGATGGTCTACGCAGTGTGTGCCGCAGTCGCCGGACAAGGGGGAGTCGTGCCGTACGCGGAGATCGTGGCGTCGGTGTCGTCGGCGTCGGCCGGACCGGGAACGCGGGCCAACATCGACGAGTTCACCAAGACCACCAGTGCGGGTGTCGAGGTGATCGGGGGGGCGAAGCGCGGTAAGGCGATCATCATCCTGAACCCGGCGGATCCGCCGATGATCATGCGCGACACCATCTTCTGCGCGATTCCCGAGGACGCCGACCACGACGCGATCACGCAGTCGATCACCGACGTCGTCGCCGAGGTGCAGACCTACGTGCCGGGGTACCGGTTGCTCAACGAGCCGCAGTTCGACGAGCCGACGGTGTACAACGGCGGCAACCACCTCGTCACCGTGTTCGTGGAAGTGGAGGGTGCCGGTGACTATCTGCCGCCGTACGCCGGGAACCTGGACATCATGACCGCCGCGGCCACCAAGGTCGGCGAAGAGATCGCCAAAGAGGTTCTGGCTGCGACGACTGGAGGTCACGCATGAGCACCGCCGACATCTTCTTCAATCCCATTTGGGACGTCCGGATGACGGACACCTCGCTGCGCGACGGAAGCCATCACAAGCGCCACCAGTTCACTCTCGACGAGGTCGGTGCGATCGTCGCCGCGCTCGATGCCGCGGGTGTGCCGGTGATCGAGGTGACCCACGGCGACGGCCTCGGTGGGTCGAGCTTCAATTACGGCTTCTCGAAAACCCCTGAGCAGGAACTGATCAAGCTCGCCGCCGAGACCGCCAAAGAGGCGAAGATCGCGTTCCTCATGCTGCCCGGTGTGGGCACCAAGGAGGACATCAAGGAGGCGCAGAACAACGGCGGTGAGATCTGCCGGATCGCGACGCACTGCACCGAGGCCGACGTGTCGATCCAGCACTTCGGACTCGCGCGCGAGCTGGGCCTGGAGACGGTCGGCTTCCTGATGATGAGCCACACCATCTCTCCGGAGAAGCTCGCCGCGCAGGCGCGCATCATGGCCGACGCCGGCTGCCAGTGCGTCTACGTCGTCGACTCGGCCGGTGCGCTGGTCCTCGACGGCGTCGCCGACCGCGTCGCCGCCCTCGTCGCCGAACTCGGCGACGACGCCCAGGTCGGCTTCCACGGGCACGAGAACCTGGGACTCGGCGTCGCCAACTCCATCGAGGCCGTGCGGGCGGGCGCCAAGCAGATCGACGGCTCCTGCCGCCGCTTCGGCGCGGGCGCGGGCAACGCTCCCGTCGAAGCGCTGATCGGCGTGTTCGACAAGATCGGCGTCAAGACCGGTATCGACTTCTTCGACATCGCCGACGCCGCCGAGGAGGTCGTGGCGCCCGCGATGCCGGCCGAGTGCCTGCTGGACCGCAACGCGCTGATCATGGGCTACTCCGGGGTCTACTCGAGCTTCCTCAAGCACGCCATCCGCCAGTCCGAGCGCTACGGCGTGCCCGCCCACCAGCTGCTGCACCGCGCCGGGCAGCGCAAGCTCATCGGCGGCCAGGAGGACCAGCTCATCGACATCGCACTGGAGATCAAGCGCGAACTGGGGGCGCCTCCAGCGAAGCTAGGGGGAGATGCTGCGAACGCCTGAGGGGCCGCGAGACTGAATTCGACGACGTTTCACGCCCTTTCGCGTCGTCAGATTCCGAATGGGTCACACGGCGCGCCCTCGGAGCCCGTCGGCCGGTAGGGTTTGGGCTGCGCCGTCCAGATTCTCGCGGCGGCTGACCACTTTCCAGGTCGGCCCGCTCACGACGTCTGGAGAACTCCGCGGTGACCACCGGCCAAGCCGACCCCCTGACGACCGTCGCCGACGTCATCGGCATCCCGAGCTTCCGCGGCTGGATCCACCTGGTCTCCGCCGTCTTCGCGATCGTGGCCGGAGCGACGCTCGTGCTCGTCGCCTGGGGCGAGGGGGCACCGCGGGCCGGTTGGGCGGCGCTCATCTACGTCGTCGCCGCCGTCGCCATGTTCAGCGTGAGCGCCGTGTATCACCGGGTGCGCTGGGTCTCACCGGTGGCCGAGAAGTGGATGATGCGGTTCGACCACTCGATCATCTTCGTGTTCATCGCGGGCACCTACACGCCGTTCGCGGTGCTGGCCATGCCCCCGGACGTCGGCACCAAGGTGCTGGCCATCGTGTGGACCGGAGCGGCCGCGGGGGTGGCGCTCAAGATGTTCTGGCCGTCGGCGCCGAGGTGGGTCGGGGTGCCGCTGTACCTCCTGCTCGGTTACGTCGCCGTCCTGTTCACCGAAGTCCTGCTGCACGGTGCGGGCGTCGCGGTCGTCGCCCTGCTGGTGGCCGGAGCAGTGCTCTACAACATCGGCGCCATCCTCTACGGCACGCAGTGGCCCAACCCGTGGCCGTCCACGTTCGGCCACCACGAGTTCTTCCACGCGTTCACCGCGGCGGCGGCCGTCTGCCACTTCGCAGCGATCTGGCTCGTCGTCCGATAGATCCGCGGGCACTATGGTTCGGTGACCGCTGCCCCCACCGACCGCCGACGGCGCCTCGGTTCCCTGGAGGGCCTGCTGCTCAGCCTCATCGCGCTGGCGGTGTCGGCGGGTGCGGTGAGTGCCTTCGTGACGCGGCACGTCGACCTGCGCACCGCCGCCACCGTGTTCTGCGGGGTGTTCGTGCAAGCACTGCCGTTCCTCGTGCTCGGCGTCGTGCTCAGCGGGTTGATCGCCGCGTACGTCAGCGCGGAGCGGCTCGCGCGGTGGCTGCCGCGCCGACCCTCGGCCGCCGTTCTCGTCGCGGGCCTCGGCGGGGCGGCGCTCCCCGGTTGCGAGTGCGGCTCGGTTCCCGTGGCGCGCAGGCTCTTCGGGCCCGGTAGCACCGGCGCGGCCGCCCTGACGTTCATGCTGTCGGCGCCGGCGATCAACCCCGTCGTGCTGGTTGCGACGGCGGTCGCGTTCCCCGGCCAGCCCGCGATGGTCGCCGCGCGGTGCGTGGCCTCGCTGGCGACCGCCGTCGTCATGGGCCTGCTGTGGGCCCGCTTCGGCAGGGGCGAGTGGGTGACCCGGAAACTGCCCGATCCGCCCGCGGGCGACGCGTCCCGATGGGCGGTGTTCAGCGCAGCCGCACGACACGACTTCCTGCAGGCCGCGTCGTTCCTGGTGCTCGGCGCGCTGGCCGCCGCCGCGCTGCGGGTTCTGGTGCCCGCGTGGGTGTTCGACCACCTGGCGGGCAACCTCCTCGTCGGCGTCCTCGTGATGGCTCTGCTCGCCGTCGTGCTCGCGCTGTGTTCGGAGGCCGACGCGTTCGTCGCCGCCAGCCTCACGATGCTGCCGCTGGTGCCGAAACTGGTGTTCCTCGTCGTCGGGCCCGCGATCGACGTGAAGCTGGCTGCGATGCAGGCGGGCATGTTCGGCAGGCCCTTCGCGCTGCGCTTCGGTTCGACGACGTTCGTGGTGGCGACCGTGACGGCGACTCTCGTCGGCTCGGTGATGCTGACATGAGCGTCCTGTGAGCAGAGGAACGCAGCACGTCCTGCTGCTGCTCGTCGGGCTGAGCGTCGCGATGATGCTCGCCAGGGGCACGTACGTGAACTACGTGAAGCCGAGCCTGTGGCCGTGGCTGCTCGTCGCGGCGGTGGTGTTGGTCGTGCTCGGTGTCACCGGTGTCGTCCACGAGCTGCGGCATGCGGTCACCCCCGAGCACGGTCACGCGCACCGGTCGTGGCTGACCTGGCTGTTGCTGATACCGATCGCGATGATCGCGTTCGTCGCGCCTCCGCCGCTGGACGCGGCGGGCGCCAATCCGCCGCCGGCGATCAGTGCGCCGCAGCCGAGACCGTTCCCGCCGCTGCCGGAGGGACCCGCGCCGGAGGTGTCGCTGCCCGACGCCGTCATGCGTGCCGCGGCCGACAGCGCGAAATCGCTCGACGGCAGGACCATCACGCTCACCGGGTTCACCGTGCACGCCAACGGCCGCGTCGACCTGGGCCGCGTGGTGATCGTCTGTTGCGCCGCGGACGCCCAGCTCGCCAGGGTGCACCTGGCCGGGTTGGATGGCCGGGACTTTCCGGAGGACACCTGGCTGCGGGTGGTCGGCCGCATCGAACCGGGCTCGTCGCATCCGGACGACGGGTTCGTTCCGACGATGTCCGTGACCGAGGTGCAGCGTATCGACAGGCCGAAGAACACCTACGCCTATTAGGTGCGTCGGACCGTGCGGGCACGATGGTGCCCATGGCAGCACAGGCGACCCGCGAGCAGGCCCAGGCGATCCTCGAACAGCTGGCGGGTCCGAACGCCCGGCTGCGCGACGACCAGTGGGCGGCGATCGAAGCGCTGGTGGTGCAGCGTCGCCGCGCCCTCGTCGTCCAGCGCACGGGGTGGGGTAAGTCGGCGGTCTACTTCATCGCCGCCAAGCTGCTGCGCGGTGCGGGCTTCGGCCCGACCGTGATCGTCTCCCCGCTGCTGGCCCTCATGCGCAACCAGGTGGCGGCCGCCGAAAGAGCGGGCGTGCACGCCGCGACCATCAACTCGAGCAACGTCGCCGACTGGGCCGATGTGCACGCCCGCGTCCGCTCCGGAGACCTGGACGTGCTGCTGGTCAGCCCCGAACGCCTGAACAACCCCGACTTCCGCGACGAGGTGCTGCCCGCGCTGGCGCGCGACGCCGGCCTGGTCGTGGTCGACGAGGCGCACTGCGTATCGGACTGGGGCCACGACTTCCGGCCCGATTACCGGCGTATCCGCACGCTGATCGCCGAGTTGGGCGCCGACGTGCCGGTGCTCGCCACGACCGCGACGGCCAACGACCGCGTCGTCGCCGACGTGGTCACGCAACTCGGCGTCGGCGGCGGCGACACGCTGGTGCTGCGCGGCGGACTGGATCGCGAGTCGCTGCGGCTGTCGGTGGTGTCGGCGGGCACCCCGGCACAGCGCGCGGCGTGGTTGGGTGCACACATCGACTCGCTGCCGGGCTCGGGGATCGTGTACACGCTTACGGTGTCGCAGGCGCACGACGTGGCCACGCTGCTGCGCGAGCGCGGGTTCCCCGTCGCCGCCTACACCGGCTCGACGGAGACCGCCGAGCGCGAACAACTCGAGGCGGACCTACTGGGCAACCGGGTCAAGGCGCTGATCGCGACGTCGGCGCTCGGCATGGGATTCGACAAGCCGGACCTCGGGTTCGTCGTACATCTGGGTGCGCCGTCGTCGCCGATCGCCTACTACCAGCAGGTCGGACGTGCCGGGCGCTCCACCGACAGCGCCGAGGTGATCCTGCTTCCCGGCCGCGAGGACGAGGACGTCTGGCGGTACTTCGCCTCCGTCGCGTTCCCGTCGGAGTCGATGGTGCGCAACGTGATTCGCGAGCTCGACACCGAACGTCCGCTGTCGACGCCCGCGCTGGAACCGCTCGTCGACCTGAATCGGTCCCGACTGGAGATGGTGCTCAAGGTCCTCGACGTCGACGGAGCGGTCCGGCGCGTCAAGGGAGGTTGGGTGGGCACCGGTGCATCGTGGGAGTACGACGAGCCGCGGTATGAGAACCTCGACGCCGCCCGCAAGCGCGAGCAGCAGGCGATGCGCGACTACCAGGTCACCGACGAGTGCCGAATGGCGTTCCTGCGCAAGCAACTCGATGATCCGGAGCTCACCGCGGGGGAGCGCTGCGGGCGGTGCGACAACTGCACCGGCGCGCGCTACGACGGGCACGTCGACGCCGCCGCCGCCGAGGAGACCCGGCAGCGGCTCATGCGGCCCGGCGTGGAACTGGCCCCGCGCAAGCAGTGGCCGACGGGCTTGTCGAAGCTCGGGGTGGCGCTGTCGGGCAAGATCGCCGACGGACCCGCGGCGGGGCGGGTGATCGGACGCCTCACCGACCTCGGCTGGGGTGCGCGGCTGCGCCGAATCCTCGACGCGCCCGACGGTGAGGTCGACGACGACGTGGTGCAGGCCGCGGTCAAGGTGCTGGCGTCATGGGACTGGGCGGTCCGCCCGGTGGCGGTGATGGCCCTCGATTCGGATCGCCACCCGCTGCTCATCGGTTCGCTGGCGCGCCGGCTCGCCGAACTCGGGCGCCTCACCGATCTCGGCACGCTGCAGTACGCGCCGGAGCGCACACCCGTCACGGCGGTCAACTCCGCATACCGGGTCGCGGCTCTCGACGGGTCGTGGCTCGCGCCGGACTCGGCGGCGATCGCCGCGGTGGGCGGGCCCATCCTGCTGGTCGACGACCTCGCCGACACCGGTTGGACGCTGACGATGGCCGCGCGTGTCATCCGCGCGGCTGGCGCCCCCGACGTGCTGCCCTTCGCCCTGGCAAGCACCAACTAACCGGTAACTCGTGCCCCATCTGTAACGCGGTCACCTTTGCTGGCGACAACCTCCCCAGTGGCCGGGGAAAACGTAGTGCGGCCCGAACCAAGGAGATGTCCATGACTCGTGCCGCGAACGCTCTGGCTCTGCTCGCCGCCGGCTCAGCCGCTGTTCTGCTCAGCCTGCCCTCGGCGGCTGCCGAGCCGACCGACCCGGTGGAGCCCGCGGATCCGACCGTGCCGACCGCGCCGGCCCAGCCGTCCACGGCGCCGCTGCCGGGCCCGGCCCCGGAGGCGACCGCTGCGGCCGACGACTGCACCGCCGCCGGGCTGGCCTCGACCATCAGCTCGGTGACCGCGGAGTTGAGCACTTACTTCGCCGCGCATCCCGATGTGAACCAGGCGATGATCGACGCGACCCGCCAGCCGTCCTTCATCGCCGTCGGACAGTTCGACGACTTCTTCAAGAACCACCCGGTGGAGGCGGACGCGATCCGCGCCATCCAGGCGCCCTACGTCGCGTTCAAGGATCGCTGCGGACTGCAGGTCGCTCCGACCGACGCGCTCGCGGTACTCGCCGAGGTCTGAGTCAGCGGTTGTCGAGGAGCGCGACGAGCTTCTCGGTGACCTCGTCGAGGGCGTGGTAGATGCCCACGGTGCGCCCCGCCGCGTCCTGATCGATCGGATACTGCGCGTGCTCCATACCGAGCACCCGCAGCCCGGCGGCCGCTGCGGCCCTGACGCCGTTGCTCGAGTCCTCGACCGCGAGGCTGCCCGCGCTGCGCGCACCCAGGCGGGCGATGGCCTCCCGGTAGACGTCGGGAGCGGGCTTGCCCGCCGCCACTTCGGCGCTCGACACCGTCGCGGCGAAGTACTCGCCGATGGCCGTCGTCGTCATCACGCGATCGATGATCTCGCGGGGTGCCGACGAGGCCAGCGCCACGGGCACCCTGCTGGCGGCGGACCGCACCAGTTCGAGCGCACCGGTGATGAGCGGCACCTCGCCGCGGTCGTACGCACTCGCGACGTGGGAGATGACGCCGTCGGCGGCTCGTTGCGGAGCCATGCCGGCGCGGTCGGAGAGGTACGTCGCCCACTCGGGCACGCTCTTGCCCTGGCAGGTCCTGGTGTCCTCGGACGACCAGGCGTAGCCGTGCTCGGCGGCGACGGTCTGCCAGCCCTGTTCCCATAGGTGCTCCGACATCACGAGCACCCCGTCGAGGTCGAACACCACGCATCGGTCCACAGTCATTCCTCGCCGCCGGTCGTCGGGTGATACACGGGATAGAGCGCGTCGTACAGCCGCCGGTAGTGCGCGTACCGCTCCGAATACTCCAGTGCCCGTGAGGTATCCGGGCGATAGGTGCGTGCGACCGCTGCACGCGCGGTCAGGAAGGCGTAATCCGGTTGAGCGCCGCTGCCGACGAGTGCGCACGCGGCGCCGCCGACCGCCGCGGCATCCTGTGGTTGGTCGACGGTCTCGAGTGGGCGTTCGAGGATGTCGGTGATGATCTGGGTCCACTCCGAGCCCATGGTTCCACCGCCGACCGCCCTGATCCGGTTGACGTCCTGCCCGTAGTCGATGGCGTACTCGAGGGCCCAACGCATCTGAAAGGCAACACCTTCCATCACCGCACGCAGCACGTGGCCCGGCCCGTGGTGCAGGCCGAGCCCGACGAACGCCGCGCGGGCGGAATCGTCGAACACGGGAACCCGCTCACCGCTCAGCCACGGCGCGAACAGCAGGCCGTCCATGTCGTCGGCGCTGTCACGGACCAGCTGTTCGATGCGCCCGTAGTCGACCGGACCGGGCCGGTCCAGTCCGAGCATGCGTACCGCCCAGGCCAGCGCCGCTCCGCCCGTGGCGATCTCCAGCCAGAGGATCCACTGGTCGGGGTCGGCGTGGGCGAGCACGCCGAGGCGCTGCCGCGGGTCGGGTCTCGGCTCGGACATCGCGAGACCGAAATACACGGCCGTGCCGAGGCTGACGTGCAGATCGCCGGGATCGACTGCGCCCGAGCCGAGTTGGCTGGCAGGCACGTCGCCGACGCCGACGTACACCGCGACGTCGGCGCTGAGCCCGAGTCGGTCGGCCACGTCGGGCAGCAGGTGGCCTGCGACCTCGGTTGCGGCCCGCACCGTCGGCAGCTTGGCCGGGTCGACACCGGTGAGCAGGCAGGCGACCTCGTCCCAGTCGCGGGTGGACTGGTCGAACAGCCGATAGGCCGACGCGCCCGCGTGGTCGGTCACGGCCACTCCGGTCAGGTGCATGACGACGGCTTCCTTGCAGTCGAGCAGCTTCGCGGCGGCGGTATAGACGTCGGGGCGTTCGTCGCGCAGCCACAGGATCTTGGGGACGATGTCCTTGCCGGACACCACGGCGTGGAGTCGGTGGAACTGCTCGGCGGGCGGCAGAACCTTGGCGAGCGTGGCGGCCGCCACCTCGCCGCGTTGATCGAGCCAGCTGATCATCGGGCCGAGGGGTCGGCCCGCGTGGTCGACGGGCACGACGTTGAACATCTGTGCGGTGACGCTGATCCCCGAGATCGTGACCGCCGCGCGGTCGACGAGTTCCCGCGCCGCGTCGAGTGCCGCCGCGATGATCAGATCCAGGTCCTGCTCGACGCCCGCGTCCCCGACCATCAGGAGGCCGTACGCCCGATAGGCGCTGTCGACCAGACCGCCCGCGGTGTCGACGACGACGACCTTCACCCCGCTGGTGCCGACGTCGAAGGCGAGGACGTGGGAACTCATGGCCTGCGCTCACACCCCTCGGGAGACGGGCACCAGCAGTTCCTCCAGCAGCCGCAGGTAGCGGTCGTTCTGTTCGACCGTGCCGACGGTGACGCGGATGTGCGACCCCTTCAGCCCGTGCGCTCCCATGGCCCTGATCAGGATATCCTCGGCCAGTAGGGAATCCACGACAGCGGAGACCGAACGTCCACTCGCGGAGATGTCGGCCAGGACGAAGTTGCCGTCCGAGGGGTAGGACTCGACTCCGTCGACTTGCTGCATCGCGGCGTGCAGCCGGTCGGCCTCCGAGCTGATGAACTCGGTTCGGTACGCGAGTTCCTCGGGTTCGTCGAGTGCCTGCAGGCATCCCCAGATCCCCATCAGGCTGATGCTGAAGGGGATCCGGACGCGGGTGACGATGTCCATCAACTCGGGATCGCCGATGAGATAGCCGACGCGCAGCGCGGCGAGGCCGAATCCCTTGGACATGGTCCGGGCGATCACCAGGTTCGGATGCGCGGCGACCAGCGGGGCGAACGACTCCGCGTAGCCGCACTCCAGATAAGCCTGATCGACGACGACGGGGATGCCGGTGTCCAGCAGCCGGACCAACTGCGCTGTGCTCCAACCTTTTCCGGTGGGATTGTTGGGACTGCACAGGAAGATGATCGTGGTGCGGTCGGTGATCGCGGCGAGCATCGCGTCGACGTCCAGCTCCCAGGTCCGCGGGGTGAGCGGCACGGACACCGGCTCACCGCCGTTGATGCGGGTCTGGCTCTCGAAGAACGCGTAGGTCGGGGAGGCGATCACGGTCTCGTCGCCGGGACCCACCAGCAGTCGCACCAGGACGTCGAGCACCTCGGTGGAGCCGTTGCCCAGCACGATCGATTCCGGCGCCACGTTGTTGTAGCGCGCCAGCGCCGCCTGCAGATCCTTGCCCGAGTAGGGGTAGAGGTGCCCGATGTCGAAGGCCCTTCGGACCGCCTCCCGCACTCCTTCGGACGGCGGGATCGGACACTCGTTCGACATCATCCTCGCGAGTTGCCGGTGCTGCCAGGCGAAGTCGTGGTGTTCGGCGTTGTACGGCGCGGCGGACCGGAATCCGGGCTTGACGAAGCGGTCGATCATCGGATGGTGCCTCCCTGCGGTACTCCCGCGGTGTCGTCGTTGATGCGTTTGCGCAGGACGGCTCCGTACCAGATGCCGGCGAGCACGAAGAACACGCCTGCTGTCAGCGCGGTCTGGTGGTTGAGTTCGGGCACCGTCAGGCACAGCACGACGACGATCGTCCACAGCAGCGCCGCCCACCGGACCGGCCCGGCGTAACCACCGAGGTCGAAGCTCGTCTTGGTGGGCAGCGAACCGTTGCGCGACGCGATGAGCACCGCGATGACCGTCAAGCCGTACACGGCGTAGTAGCCGAGGGCTGCCATGCCGACGATCAGCGCCATGGCCTGCGAGGAGCCGTAGCTTCCCACCAGGATCAGGATCAGGCTGAACGCCGCGACCACCAGCAGTGCGGCGCTCGGCGACTTCGTCTGTGGCGATACCTTTTTCAGCGCCGACGATGCCGGCAGCATGTTGTCCCGCGACAGCGAGAACATCAGCCTGCTGGCCGCGGCCATGTTGGCGAGACCGCCTGCGTAGAGCGCGATGATCGCGACGGATTCGAAGACGGCGGCACCGGTGGCCCCGAGTGCGGTCTCGAGGATGTGCGACACCGGTACGTCGGCGCCGACGGCCTCGGCGAGGTTGTCGATGTTCATGGTGAGGCCGACGATCATCAGGAACCCGACGACGATGGCGAACACCAAGGCCCGGATCACGGCCTTGGGTACGTGCCTGGTCGGCATCTTGGTCTCCTCGGCGAGGTCCGCTGCCCCCTCGAAGCCGGTGAGCACCCACATCGCGAGCAGGCTGGAAAGCAGGATGGCGGTGGTGAATCCGGTGCCACCCTCGACGCTGCTGGTAGTGAGGAAGCCGACGTTCTGGACGGGGTTGGTCACGAATCCGACGATCAGCAGGATCGCCGTCAGGATGATCGAGAGGCCGATCTCGACGGCGAACGCGACGGCGTTGTTGATGCGCGACGCGATCCGCACCCCGGCGAGGTTGATCGCCAGCTGGGATGCCAGCACGATGACGACCACGAGCACGGTCGACGTCGTGGTGATCTCTATTCCCAACCTGTTCAACAACACCGGTGCCAGGCCGAAGTTCAGTCCGGTGAACCCCGGTATGAACGCCATCAGCCCCGCCCAGCCGACGAACCACCCGTAGTGGGAGTTGATCAGGCGGGAGGTCCACTGGTAGGCGTACCCGCTGATCGGCATGCGGCCCGCGAGCTCGGCCAGGACGAGCGCCACCAGCAGCTGGCCGATCGAGACGATCAGCCAGGTCCAGACGAAGACGGGTCCGACCATGCCCAGCGAGTAGGCGTAGGTGGTGAAAACGCCTGCGGTGACGCACATGCAGGAGATGGAGATCGAGAACGAGCTCCACGCCCCCATCGACCGTTCGAGTTGCGGCTCGTAGCCGAGGGCGCGCAGCTCCTCGTCGTCGGACGTGACCGACGGTGCGGTTGAGCGTTGGGACAGCTGGTCATCGGTCATGGTCGGCCTCTTTCCGGGTGGTGAGTGTGGCGCGGTCGCGACGGAGGCGCTGCACCGTCAGGCTGAAGACGTTGGGGGCGTAGTGCTCTTGCGACAGCAGGACGGGCTGGCCCGCCGTGGAGCGCTCCGTCTGCTCGAGCCGCAGCAGGGGGCTGTTGCGCGGGCAGTCGAGCATCTTGGCCATCCGGGCGGTGGCGGCGACGGGGGAGATCGCCGCGATGCCGCCGACCAGGTGGACGTTGCATCGGGTTTCCAGGAACTTGTAGATCGACCCGCCGTCGTACTCCGGCGAGCCCGCGGCGGTGATGATGTCCAGTGGGATCACGTCGAAGCCGTGCGCCGCGGGAACACCGTCGACGCTGATGACGCGCTCGACCCGGAACGCCTCGGCGCCCTTCGGGAGTTCGAGCGCCGTCGAGATCCACTCGCGGATCGCCCCGACCCTGGACTCCACGACCTCGACGTTGAGATTCGCGCCCGCGGCGGTGACGGCTTCGGTGATCCCGATGTCCAGGTCGAGCACGCTCTGGACCCGAGTCTGCTTGAGCGTCACGAACGTTCCGACGCCGTGTACGCGGCGGATCAGCCCGTCGCGTTCGAGGCTGCTGAGAATCTCACGCAGCGTCGGGCGGCTGATGCCGTAGCGCTTCGCGAACTCGGGCTCCGAGGGGAGCTTCTCGTTCGGTGCGTAGGTGCCGTTGGACAACTCCTCGGCGAGTTGCAGCCGCACTTCCTCCGACAGCAACTGGCGCTGCTGCCTCCGTTGCTCCGGGTCGGGGGTCATGAGTTGTAAGATGTCAGACAACTCGGAATCTTGTCAATGGGTGGATGTCAACGGGTTCGGCTACGGCGGCGTACCGCCGAGTCGGGTGGTCAGAGCGCGCGCCGCGACGAGGAGTCCACGCGCCCGCTTGCCGATCTCGGCGTCGGTGAGGGCGCGACCGATCTGCAACGAGACGACCATCGCCTGGTGTCCGTGGTGGTCGTAGACCGGTGCGGAGATGACGCTGATGTCCGAGCGCTGCCGACCCCCGGCCGCCTCGCTGCGCAGGTACACCCGCTCGCCGATATCGGAGATCAGCTCGCCGAGCAGGGCGCGCAACTCGTCGGGCAGCGTGCTCGACATGCCCGCCATCAGCGCGTACAGCCGCCGACCGCCGGGGGTCATCCGCTCGACGAGATACCCGGATTCGCGGCAGTCGTGGATGACCCGCTCGAGGCGCTCCGAGTCGGTGCGCAGCGGGATCGTGGGCTCCTTGGCCAGCCAGGCACGCAGGGCGTCGTCATCCCACAGCACGAACATCAGCCCGACGGGCGGCGCGAACGGATAGCTCTGGCCGACCCGTACCGACCCCCTGGTCGCTGCGCTCCTGCCCGCCGAATCCCCGACGTCGTGGCCCCGGGGCCCGACCAGTTCCAGCAGCGTGATGCGGTCGTCGATCACCGCGGTCAGCGCTGCGGTGGTGTCGAACGCCACCGATAGTCGGCGGAGTTCCTCGCGCGCAGCCGGATTCACGCGCATCGACTCCTGTGCGGTGTGGCCCAGCGCGATCAGCCGCGGCCCCAGTCGGTACGTCTTGTCCTGCGCGTCGCGCAACAGGTAATCGGCGTCGACCAGCGTGGTGAGGATGCCGAGGCACGTCGGCTTGCTCAGGTCGGTACGGCGGGCCACCTCCGACAGTCCGAAGCTGTCATGCGGATGTGCGGCGAGGAAGTCGAGGATCGTGACGACGCGCTCGGTCGGGGGAGACGGCCGATTCGAGCTGTCCATCGACCCTCCCGGCCGTTGACTGTTTTTAGAACACGTTCTAGTGTCAGGTCGGAAACTCTACCATCTCGGTCGAATATTGGACCGATAGAGGCAAGGACGCCGATGTATTCAACTCCTCTGGCCGAGGCCATCGCCGAGGCCGAGCGCCTGGTCTCCGAGGCGCCGTTCATCGAGTCCGAGGCGGACCTGCTCGAAGGACTGCAGTATCTGGCCGGCTGCATCGCCGCGTGCACGCACGTCGCGTTCGACTACGACCGCGACCACCCGTTCCTGCACAGCGGCACCGGCCCGTTCACCAAGATGGGGCTCGACAACCCCGACACCATGTACTTCGGCACGCGCGTGCAACCCGGCCACGAGTACGTCGTCACCGGCACCCGCGGCGCCACCACCGACGTGAGCTTCCAGTTGCTCGGCGGGGAGTACACGGACGACAACGTGCCCGACAGTGACACGGCCTTCGACGACCGCAGGCTCGATATCGCCGACGACGGCACCTTCGAGTGGCGATTCAGTCCGAAGACGCCGTCGCAGTTGGTGATTCGCGAGGTCTACAACGACTGGTCAGCGCAGCGCGGGACCTTCGCTATCGCGCGCACCGACACCGCGGGTACGGCGCCGCCACCGCTCAGCAGGGAACTCATCGAGAAGCGCTACGCGGTGGCGGGCAAGCAACTGGTGCAGCGGGTGAAGACGTGGCTGCAGTTCCCGAAGTGGTTCTACGACAACCTGCCCGTGAACACCCTGACCGCGCCGCGCTTGACGCCGGGCGGGCTGGCCACGCAGTACTCCTCCGTCGGTCACTACGACCTCGCGCCGGATCAGGCGATCGTCATCACGCTGCCGGTCTCCGACGCGCCGTATCTGGGCTTCCAACTCGGCAGCCTCTGGTACATCTCGCTGGACTACATCAACCACCAGACCTCACTCAACGGCACTCAGGCGCAAGCGGATCCGGACGGCAAGATCCGCATCGTCGTCGCCGACGCCAACCCCGGCGTGACGAACTGGTGCGAAACGCTGGGACATGGACGCGGCTACCTGCAGTTCCGCTGGCAGCGGGTGTCGCGCGAACTGACCGAAGCCGACGGCCCGACGCTCGAGGTGATGGGTGTCGACGAGGTGGCCGGCGCGCTGCCGTACCACGACCACAACAAGATCTCCGAACAGGATTGGCGCGAGCGGATCGCTTTGCGGCAGAAGCAGATCGGCGAAAGGATGGTGGGTTGACCATGAGTGGACTGCTAGCTGACAAGGTCGTGGTCATCAGTGGGGTGGGCCCCGCGCTGGGCACCACGCTGGCAAGGCGCTGCGCCGAGGAGGGGGCCGATCTGGTGCTGGCGGCGCGCACCGTCGAGCGGCTCGAGGACGTGGCCAAGCAGGTCACCGAGCTCGGCAGGCGAGCGGTGTCGATCGGCACCGACATCACCGATGACGCGCAGGTGGACAACCTCGTGGCCGAGACGCTGAAGGCGTACGGCAAAGTCGACGTGCTGATCAACAACGCGTTCAAGGTGCCGTCGATGCGGCCGCTGGCCAACACCAGCTTCGAGCACATGAACGACGCCATCGAGCTGACGGTGTTCGGCGCGCTGCGGATGATCCAGGGCTTCACGCCGGCACTGGCCGAGGCCAAGGGGTCGGTCGTCAACGTGAACTCGATGGTGGTGCGGCACTCACAGGCGAAGTACGGCGCCTACAAGATGGCCAAGTCGGCCCTGCTGGCGATGTCGCAGTCGCTGGCCACCGAGCTCGGTGAGCAGGGGATCCGGGTCAATTCCGTTCTGCCCGGCTACATCTGGGGTGGCACCCTGCAGGGCTATTTCGAGCACCAGGCGAAGAAGTACGGCACGTCGGTCGACGACATCTACAACGCCGCCGCGGTCAACAGCGACCTGAAGCGGCTGCCGACCGAGGACGAGGTGGCGTCGTCCATCATCTTCATGGCCAGCGACCTGTCCAGCGGTATCACCGGTCAGGCACTGGATGTGAACTGCGGGGAGTACAAGGCATGAGTGTGCGAAGACGACAACGAGTGAGGATCGCAGCGAGGTACGAGCGAGGACCGGAGCGAGGAGGAGTCGAGCAATGAGTCCGCGCACCGACCCCGGCACCGTCGACGACCTCAAAGCCTCGGCGACAAAGGCCTGCGGTCTCGACGACTTCGGTTCCGACGACGACAACTACGTCGAAGCTCTCGGCGTCCTGCTGGACTCGTATCGCCGCGATGCCGACCTGACCGAGCTCGGCAGCAAGATGAACCGGTTCTTCGTCCGCAACGCGCTGGTCGCCCGGCTGGTCTCAGAGGCGGCGTTCGCGCAGTACCCGCAACACGTCGACGTGCCCATCGAACGGCCGATCTTCGTCACCGGTTTGCCGAGGACCGGCACCACGCTGATCCATCGGCTGCTGACCGCCGACCCCCGCCACCAGGGACTGGAGCTGTGGCTCGCGGAGTTCCCGCAGCCGCGGCCGCCTCGCGAAACCTGGTCGCAGAACCCGGTGTTCAACCAGATCGACGCCCAGTTCGCCAAGGCCCACGAGGAGAATCCGGATTACACCGGTCTGCACTACATGACGGCCGACGAGGTCGAGGAGTGCTGGCAGCTGCTGCGCCAGTCGTTGCACTCGGTGTCCTACGAGACGCTGGCGCACCTGCCGACGTACTCGCAGTGGCTGTCTCGGCAGGACTGGACGAAGCCGTATCGCAGGCACCGGCGCAACCTGCAGCTGATCGGGCTGAACGAGCCCGAGAAGCGTTGGGTGCTCAAGAACCCCAGTCACCTGTTCGCCCTCGACGCGCTGTTCGCCACCTACCCCGACGCGCTCGTCGTGCAGTGCCACCGCCCGGCCGAGACCATCATGGCGTCGATGTGCTCGCTGTCGCAGCACACCACCGAGGGCTGGTCGAACAGCTTCCACGGGGACCTGATCGGCTCGGACGCCCTCGAGACGTGGTCGCGTGGCCTGCGGCTGTTCGACGCCGCACGCGCGCAACAGGATCCGGCCCAGTTCTACGATCTGGACTACTCCGACTTCATCAAGGACCCGATCGCCAGCGTCGAGAACATCTATCGGCACTTCGACATCGAGTTCACCGAGGCCGCCCGTGCGGCGATCGTGGACAGCCACACCGCGAGCCAGCAGGGCCCGCGGGCGCCCAAGCACACCTACGCTCTCGAGGATTACGGGCTCACGGCCGACGAGGTGAAGGCGCGCTTCGCCGGGCTGTAGAGCGGTGGATCCGCCGGCTAGAGGGTCGCGTTCGCCAGCGCGTTGATCCTCGTCAACGCGTCCTTCGCCAGCGCCAGCACGTCGGCGCCGTTGGTCTCCCCGCACGCGGTGATCTCGACGGCCGCGTTGTGTGCGGCGATGAACGCGTTGTCGCACGCCCAACTGCGTCCGCCGAGGGACCAGAGCACGATCTCCGGCACCCCGGAGTCGGCGGCGGGTCTCGGCTGGAAGTACAGCGTGTCCTTCTCCATCGTGGTGACCGCCAGCGATTCACCCTGGCAGTCCGCGATCATGCGGGAGACCTCGGCGAGCGCGGCCTGCGCGTCGAAGTCGGCGGGGTACACACCGACCATCTCCTGCACCGAATGCTTCTCGTCGTCGGTGAAGGAGTGCCCGCCGTCGTGCGCCGCGGGGGTCGTGATGCCGAAGATGAAGGGCGGATCGACCTCACGCGCGAGGCCGGCGCACTGCTCGGGGTCGACGGTGACGAACAGGTTGGGCTCGGTGTCCTCTTCGGCCTTCTCGCTCAGCAGGTCGCTGACCTGCCCCGCGGTGATGGGCGCCACCGCGCGCTGCGACGCCGGACGCGCATCGTCGACCACCCTCGTGCATCCGGCGAGCAGCAGGGCCACGGCCGCAACGGCACTACAGCTTCGTGTTCGCAAGTGCGTCGATCCTCTTGAGGGCGTCCTCGGCCAGTGCGGAGACGTCGTAGCCGTTGATCTCCGAGCACGTGGTGATCTCGATGGCCGCGTTGTGCGCAGCGACGTAGGTGTTGTCGCACGCCCAGGAATTCGCGGTGAACGACCACAGCACGACCTCGGGAGACTCGCTTTCGGCGGCCTGCGACATTGCGAAGACGTAGGAGTCCCCGTCCATCGCGGTGATCGTCAGGGGGGTGTTCCGGCAGGACTCGATGGTGCGGCGAACGTCGGCCACGCGAGCGCGGGCGTCGAAGTCGGCGTGGTAGATCGCGACGATTTCCTCGACGTACACCACCCGGCCGCCGACCTCGGCGTCCCAGTGCCCGCCGCTGTGGGCGGCGGGCTTCGCGTCGAAGATGAAGGGCGGGTCGACCTCACGCGCCACGCCCGCGCAATCCTCGGGTTCGACGGTGACGAAGAGGTTGCCGTCGTCACCCTTCTGGGCGTCGTCGCTCAGCAGGTCCTCGATCTGCCCGGCGGCGATGGGTGCGATCGGTGGTCCGCTGGCCGGCGGGGGCGTGTCGATGACACGTGTGCAGCCGACGAGGACCGCACACAGCGCCACAATCACCGCCCCTTTGCCCATGGCGACAGTTTAGGGACTAAGACACCGGTCGGCGGGTCTAACCGTCGCCGGGCGGGGGTGCGCTGCAGACCTCTTCGAGACAGCCCTCGGCGACCGCGTGCTTGATGCTGTCCGCAAGCCGCGGACAGGCCCGACTTCGACTGCTGTCCCCGCCGGTCGCTCGCAACTCCGCGAACGTCGCGCAGCGCTGCGTTGCAGCCGAATTCCATTGCACCGCAGTATGTCCGGGCCCGAGCTTCTTGACGGACACCGTGGCGTGGCAGAACCGGCAGTCGACCGGAACGAGGCCCGCCGTCAGGTAGCGCTCGCGATCGCGGGCGCTGGCCTCGCGGACCGCGGCGGCGCGCTGCGGGTCCGCGGCGAAGTCGGGCGCCTTCGACCACGAACCGGAACCGCTGCCGGATCCGGTGGCGTGCTCGTGGCCGTCCTCGTCGTCGTGACCGGCGAGTTGCAGCATCGACCGGGCCAGCCGGTCGACGTCGGGCGCGTCGCTTTCAGTGCTCACGTCGCCGGTTGCTGCTCGGCGGCCTTCTGCGCGGCGAGGTTCTCCTCCACCTCGACATGCCACTTCTCGTTGGCCGCCGTGGTGTCGACCTCCATCTCGAAGCGGTCGACCATGTCGGGCGAGATGTCCGCGACGTCCACGTAGAACTGCTGATACCAGCGGCGCATCTGGTACACCGCGCCGTCCTCCTCGACCAGCAGCGGGTTGTCGATGCGGGTCTTGTGCTTCCAGATCTCGACGTCCTGCAGGAAGCCCTTGGACACGCCCTCGGTGAACACGCGGGCCAGTTTGTCGGTGGTCTTCTCGTCGAGGCCCTTGGGCTTCTCGACGATGACGCCCCACTGCAGCATGAAGCTGTTCTGGGTGACGGGGTAGTGGCAGTTGATCAGGATCGACTCGGCCTTGAAGCCGCCGTAGTTGTTGTGCAGCCAGTTGATCATGAAGGACGGGCCGAAGTACGACGCCTCCGAGTCGAGGTGCGCCTCGCCGTAGGTGGTGCCCATGTCGTTGATGTCGGGCCTGCCCACGTTGTGCAGGTACTGGCTGGCGATATGGCCTTCGAAGACGTTCTTGAAGTACGTCGGCAGGCCGTAGTGGATGTAGAAGAAGTGCGCCATGTCGGTGACGTTGTCGATGATCTCGCGGCAGTTGCTGCCCTCGATGAGCATCGTGTTCCAGCGCCACTCGGTCCACTCGTCGTCAGCGGCCTCGGGGATCTCGGGGATCCGCACCTCGGGCGGCGGCGGGTTGCCCTCCACGTCGTGCCACACGAACAGCAGTCCGCCGCGCACGTCGGTCTCCCAGGCGCGGGTCCTGGCTAACCGCGGGGTGCGCTTGGCGTACGGGACCAGCTTGCACTTGCCGTCGCCGCCCCAGCGCCAGTCGTGGAACGGGCACGCCACGGTGTCACCCTTGATGGTGCCCTGTGACAGGTTGCCGCCCATGTGCCTGCAGTAGCCGTCGAGGACGTTGAGCTCGCCGTTGGAGTCGGCGAAGACGACGAGCATGGTGCCGAAGATCTCGACGCCGTGCGGCTTGCCGTCGCGGAAATCCGCCACCGGCCCGAGGCAGTGCCAGCCGCGCGCATACCGGTCGGGCAGCGCTCCGGTGTCGATCTCGCGGACACCTGCTGTTTCAGTACTCATGCCGGGCCTCCCGTTTCTGAGCTCTCTAACTAGAACACGTTACAGTTTTTGCCCCTCGACGCGCAATGCAGGCAGGCTGAACTGCGGTATACGTAGACGATGCCGCTGTACTCATTCGAAGGTCGGGCACCCAAAGTCGACGAGGGCGCGTTCATCGCCCCCACCGCCGTCCTGATCGGTGACGTGCACGTCCACGCCGGCGCGTCGGTGTGGTTCAACGCCGTACTGCGCGCGGACTACGCACCGATCATCATCCGGGAAGGCGCTAACGTGCAGGACGGCAGCGTGCTGCACGCACCGCCGGGCATCCCGACCGACGTCGGACCCGGTGCCACCATCGCGCACTGCTGCGTGATTCACGGCGTGCACGTCGGCCAGGAGGCGCTGATCGCCAACCACGCGACCGTGCTCGACGGCGCCGTCATCGGCCGGCGCAGCCTCGTCGCCGCGCACGCGCTGGTGACCGCGCAGACGAAGATCCCCGACGAGGTGTTCGTCGCGGGCGTGCCCGCGAAGGTGCGCGGCCCCATCGCGGGCACCGGTGCCGAATACTGGGTGAACGTGAATCCCGGCGCGTACCAGGATCTCGCTCGGCGGTATCAGACCGGCTTCGAGGCGGTGTAGCACCCGCTACTGCTCGTCGGCCAACCCGATCCGCAGCGCGATCCGCTGCATCTTGCCGACGCTCGTGACGAAACGGTCCGTGGTCGCGTCGCCGGTGGCGCTTTCGAATCTCAACCGCACCAGCGCGCGGCCCTCCGTGAACAGCAACACGGTGACGGCCGACTCCTCGTCCGGCTTGGTACCGCTGACCACGACGCTGTCTGCGCCGACGTTCGCCGACTTAGGGGTGCCACCCGAGACGAGCGTGCCCAGCGTGTCCGTCGCCTGCTTGAGCATCGCGGTCGCGGTTGCCGCGTCCGGGTAGATCAGCACGGTGTCCGTGATCGCGCGGGTGTCCTTCTCGTTGACGAAGAAGGCGCTGGAACCGGGCACGCCATCCGGTGTCGCCGTCTTGGTCCGTTCGACGAACGTGTCCTCGGCGTCGCTGAGGTCGTCGGCGGTCAGCAGCAGGCGCCCGTAGTCGGTCGCCTCGGCGGTCGGTGTCGTCGTCGAGGTCGTGGGACTGGTGGTCGTGAACGCCGGCAGCGCCGGTGCGGTGCTGGTGGCACCGCCCTGTTCGGCGGGTGTACACGCGCTGACGCCGATGGCGAGCAGGGCGGCGGCGGCGACGAGGCGGCTGGTGTGGACGGGGCTACTGGGTGAACGCATGTGTGAGCAAGGCAACTCAAATTGGGGGATTGGCAACGGGATTGGATCGGAGCCGTCTTCCACGGTACGCGGGTCATCGGCGGCGGGGCAAAAACCCCGCCGCCGACGGCGCTCAGTAGGTGGGGTTGAAGAAGTCCACCCCGCCGATGGTGCACTCGACCTTGGCCTTCCAGGTGGTGCCGGTCTGGATGCCGGGGAACCACAGGTTGTGGCTCTGGTTGGCCTGCAGGACGAACGGCACCTTGTACACGGGCAGCGGCGGCACGACGGTCTTCCAGCCGAACCACGGCTCGGCGCTGTAGAAGCACAGCCCCTGACTGCCCGTCGAGGTGACCTCGACGGTGACGCCCGCCGCGTCGCTGGTGGTGTCGAGTGTCGAGGCCGCCTGGGCGCTGCCCGCTCCCGCGACGAGGATCGCCGGCGCCGCGAGGGTGGCCGCCGCGGTGCCGATCGCCTTGATGATGGTGCTCATGTCGTACTCCTTCTGGTCGGTTGCGGCCCTTGTGGGTCGCACTCGCAGAAAGGAGCCAGGTGCGCGCATCACTCGCACACTTTTTTCGCGTCAGATTCTCCGGGCGCTCGCCGTCGCCGCGTTCACATCCCAGTACGCCCGCAACGCGGCCATCTGACCGTCGGCGTTCACGCGATAGGTGAAGACGCCCTCGGCCACGACGCGGAACCCACCGGCGACGATGACGATGTGACCGACGTTGGCCTCCTCGAGGCCGCACTCGTAGGTCTTCTCGAAGTGGAACTCCAGCCGACTGGGCGCGATCGCCATGTCGAAGAACCTCGCGATCGCCTCCTTGCCGCGATGGCCCCTGCCCTCCGGGTCGAAGTGCGACGGCCCGATCGGGTCCTCGACGATCGCGTCGTCGGCGAACAACGCCAGCCACGCGTCCTTGTCACCGGCCATTGCGGCCTCACGGGACAGTCGCCCGGCACGGTGGACAGCGCTCTCGGTCACTAGGACGTGGCGGCCGGCTTGTCCGCCCCGACCACCCACATGGAGTAGTACTGCGCGCCGCCACCGTAGGCGTGGCCGAGCGCCTTGCGGGCGCCCTCGACCTGGTGGTCGCCGGCCTTGCCCATGACCTGGATGGCGGATTCGGCGAAGCGGATCATGCCCGACGCGCCGATGGGGTTCGACGACAGCACGCCGCCCGACGGGTTGAACGGGATGCGTCCGCCGATCGCGGTCTCGCCGGCTTCGGTGAGCTTCCATCCCTCGCCCTCGGGCGCGAAGCCGAGGTTCTCCAGCCACATCGGTTCGTACCACGAGAACGGGACGTACACCTCGCCGACGTCGATCTCGTCGATCGGGCTGGTGATCCCCGCCGCCTTCCACAGCGCCGCCGCGGCGTCGCGGCCGGCCTGCGGGTTGACCTGGTCGCGGCCGGAGTAGGCCAGGGGTTCGGTGCGCAGCGAGGTGGCGTGGATCCACGCGACGGGATGGCCGTCGGCGATTCGAGCCTCCGCTGCGTTCTCATCGCCGATCACCATCGCCGCGGCGCCGTCGGAGGACGGGCAGGTCTCGTCGTAGCGAATCGGGTCCCACAGCATCGGCGACGCCATCACCTTCTCCAGGGTGATGTCGGGCTGGTGGAGATGGGCCAGCGGGTTCTTCGCCCCGTTCAGGCGGTCCTTGACCGCCACCATCGCGCCGATGTGGTTCGGTGCACCGGAGCGCCGGATGTACGCGCGGATGTGCGGAGCGAAGTAGCCACCGGCACCCGCGCCGACCGGCTTGGTGAACGGCACCGGAATGCTCAACGCCCACATGGCATTCGACTCCGACTGCTTCTCCCACGCCATGGTCAGCACGCGCTTGTACTTGCCGGACTGCACCAGGCTGGCGGCGACGATCGCTGTGGACCCGCCCACCGAACCGGCGGTGTGCACCCGGATCAGCGGTTTGTTCGTCGCGCCCACGGCGTCGGCCATGAACAGTTCGGGCATCATCACGCCCTCGAAGAAGTCGGGCGCCTTGCCCACGACCACGGCGTCGATGTCGTCGAACGTCGAGCCCGAATCCTCCAGTGCCCTGTCGATCGCCTCGCGGACCAGACCGTTCATCGATACGTCGTGCCGCTTGGCGACGTACTTCGTCTGTCCCGTGCCCAGGACCGCGGCGTTCCTACCGGCCATCAGTTCTTCCCTTCCAGCACGGCGACCAGATTCTGCTGCAGGCCTGCGCCGCTGGTGGCGTGCGCCAGCGTGCGGGTGGCCGTGCCGTTGAAGATGTGTTGCGCCGCGAAGCCGATGCGTTCGAGGCCTGCGACGAACATCGGGTTGGCGGCCAGCGCCCCGCCCGACGGGTTGATTTTCGTGTCAGCGCCCAGCCCGATCGCCTCGGTCAGGATCAGCTGCTGGTGGCTGAACGGCGCGTGGAGTTCGGCCACCTCGATCGACGAGGCGTCCCCACCGGTCGCGATGGCCGCTGACGTCGCGGTGGACGTCGAGACCGTGAGGTCGCGGGCTCCCAGCACCGGGGTCTCGATGCGGTGCTCGATTCCGGTGATCCACGCCGGGTTCTCGCGCAGCTCGCGGGCCCTGCCGTCGGCGGCCAGCACGATCGCGGCCGCACCGTCGGTGATCGGTGCGATGTCGTGTCGGCGCAGCGGGTCGGCGAAGTACGGCCGGGCCAGCAGTTCGTCGATGGACTTCGCGGGTGGCTCGCGGTCGGTGCGCTGGGCGGCCGCGAACGAGTCGAGCGCGACCTGTGCCATCTGCTCTGCGGTCCACTTGCCGGAGTCCAGGCCGAGGCGGGCCTGCAGGCCGGCCATCGACACGGCGTCCGGCCAGAGCGGAGCGACGGTGTAAGGATCGGTCTGCAGGGCGAGGATCCGGCGCAGCACCCCAGCCGAGCTCTTGCCGAACCCGTAGACGAGTGCCGTCTCGACCTGGCCGGTCAGGATCTTGATGTAGGCCTCGTAGAGCGCCCACGCCGCGTCCATCTCGACGTGGCTCTCGTTGATCGGCGGTACCGCCCCGATCGAGTCGATCGCCGAGATGAACGAGAACGCCCGCCCGGCAAGGTAATCCGATGATCCGGAGCACCAGAATCCGATGTCGGTCTGCTGGATGCCCAGCTCTTCGTAGAGCTGGTGGAAACACGGCATCAGCATCTCGACGCCGTTGGTGGTGCCTTCGGTGCGGCGCACATGGGGAGCGTGGGCGAAACCCACTACTGCTACGTCAGTCATGAGTCCTCAGAGGTGGTGGCGGTAGGAGTCGTACTCGGCGTCGGGCTCACCCGTCGGCCGGAAGTAGTCGATGTTGTCGATACCGAGACCCCATTCCTCCTGGGGCTTCCACACCGCCTGGACCCGCATGCCCATCCGCACGTCGGCGGGGTCGATCTCGGTGACCAGGTGCAGGAACGGGATGTCGGCGCCGTCGAGCAGCACGTAGGCCGCGACGTAGGGCGGCTTGATGCGCTGGCCGGGGAACGGGATGTTGATGATGGCGAACGTGGTGACGGTGCCCTTGTCGGGCAGTTCGACGTAGGTGTCGAGTTCCAGCCCCGTGGCCGGGTCGGCCTCCTTGGGCGGGAAGTACACCTTCCCGGTCTCGCCGGTCCGCGCGCCGAGCAGCTTGCCCTGCTCCAGTCCGCGCAGGAACGTGCTCTCGGGAAGTGACGCGGTGTGCTGGATCTCGAGCGAGCTGGGAATGACGAGCATGGTGATCGGCTCGCGGTCGGCGGGCTCGTCCGAGACGGGTTCCGCGTCCTCACCGAGGGCGAAGTAGGCGATGTCACCGATGGCTCCGACCGGTTCGTCGGCCCAATGGACGTGCACCCTGGCCCCGGTGCTGATCGCGTCGGATGAGCCCGCATCCACGGCGTGCAGGATCGGGGTGTCCGCGCCGTCGAGTTTCACCAGCGCCCAGGCGAACGGCCGCTGCAGCGGCTGCCCCTCCAGGGGCTCCGGCTGCCACGTCCACGACACGACCGTTCCGACGCTGCTCACCGGGACGACCTCCGTCAGTGGCGCATAGTCGACCGGGTCATACTCGGCAGGCGGAACATGCACCCGGCCATCGGACCCGCGCACGCCGACAACTCGTCGGCTGCGAAGCGCGGTGAAGAACGCACCGAGCACCGGACCAACTGAACGGGTGTAGTCGAAAGACAGTTTCAGCGGAGCGGAAAGTGGTGGCAGATGATCTTCCGTCACAGGTGGACTCTGGGCCGGGCTGCTTTGGCTGGCACTCACGGAATGAAGTAGAACAGGTTCTAATAATGGTTGCAAGGACGTGTCGGAAGGTGTGCTTATGAAGCTCGGTTTGCAACTCGGATACTGGGGCGCGCAGCCGCCGGACAACCACGCCGAACTGGTCGCGACGGCGGAGGCGGCCGGTTTCGACACCGTCTTCACCGCCGAGGCGTGGGGCTCGGACGCCTACACGCCGCTGGCCTGGTGGGGTCGGGAGACGACCCGCATGCGGCTCGGCACGTCGGTGCTCCAACTCTCGGCGCGCACGCCCACCGCGCTCGCGATGGCCGCACTGACCCTCGACCACCTCTCCGGCGGGCGGCACATCGTCGGCCTCGGTGTGTCCGGTCCGCAGGTGGTCGAGGGCTGGTACGGCGCCAAGTTCCCGAAGCCGCTGGCCCGCACCCGCGAGTACGTCGACATCCTGCGCCAGGTGTGGGCGCGGGAGGCGCCGGTACACAGCGACGGTCCGCACTACCCGCTTCCGCTGACGGGCGAGGGCACCACGGGGCTGGGCAAGAACCTCAAGCCGATCACCCATCCGCTGCGCGCGGACATCCCGGTGATGCTGGGCGCCGAAGGTCCCAAGAACGTGGCGTTGGCCGCGGAGATCTGCGACGGCTGGCTGCCGATCTTCTACTCGCCCCGCATCGCGGGCATGTACAACGAGTGGCTCGACGAGGGCTTCGCCCGGCCCGGTGCGCGTCGCACCCGCGAGACGTTCGAGATCTGCGCGACGGCGCAGGTGGTGGTCACCGACGACCGGCCCGCGATCATGGAGTTGATGAAGCCGCATCTCGCGCTCTACATGGGCGGCATGGGTGCCGAGGACACCAACTTCCACGCCGACGTGTACCGCCGGATGGGCTACGCGGAGGTGGTCGACGACGTGACCAAGCTGTTCCGGAGTGACCGCAAAGACGAGGCCGCGAAGATCATCCCCGACGAGTTGGTGGACGACTCGGCGATCGTCGGAGACCTGGCCTACGTACAGGAGCAGATCACGGCGTGGGAGGCCGCGGGCGTCACCATGATGGTCGTCGGTGCGCGTTCGCCCGAGCAGATCACGGATCTCGCCGGCTTGGTGACCGCCGACTAGACACTTTGTTGCGTAGTGTCTAGTCCGGGTTCTACATTCGTCGTGTGACTCAAGCCACTGGTTCCTCGCGCGAGCGCTCGTCCGTGCACACTGTCGCCGGCCAGACCGTCACGATGCCGGTGCGCATCCGCAAGGCGGCGCAGCACATGGCGATGTTCTCGGTGGACGCGGACGCCGCGCAGCGGATGATCGACCACAGCGGTCTGAAGGTCTGCCGGTACCGACCGGGTAAGGCTGTCGCGGTGCTGATGCTGATGCACTACGTCGACGGCGACCTCGGCCAGTACCTGGAGTACGGCACCAACATCATGGTGAACCCGCCGGGGTCCGAGGCTTCGGGGTTGCGCGCGCTGCAGTCCGCGGGCGCTTTCATCCACCATCTCCCGGTCGATCAGGCGTTCACGCTGGAGGCGGGCCGCAACATCTGGGGCTACCCGAAGGTGATGGCGGACTTCACCGTTCGCGGAGCGAACAATCCGGCCGGGGCTCGCGAGGGCAAGCCGTTCGGCTTCGACGTCGACATCGACGGGCAGTTCGCCGTGGGCATGGACTTCAAATCCGGCTTCGCGGTGCCGTCGCGCTTCACCTCGAAGCCGCAGGTCCATCCGACCTACTCGCATCTCGACGGTGTGACGCGGCGAACCGCGGGGGAGATGACGCTGTCCGGCGTGCGCTACCGGCCGGGCGGCGCGACGGTCCGACTCGGCGACCACCCGTACGCCAGGGAACTCGCGACGCTGGGTTTCCCGAAACGGGCACTGTTCTCGAGTTCTGCTGACAACGTGGAGATGACGTTCGCCGACGCGGAGGAGATCGCGTGACCGCCCTACTTTCGACCAAACCCGACGTCGACTTCACCGACGGCACCTTCTACGCCGACGGTGGTGCGCGCGCGGCGTATGCGTGGATGCGCGAGAACTCGCCGGTCTTCCGTGACCGCAACGGACTGGCGGCCGCGACCACGCATCAGGCGGTGCTGGAGGCCGAGCGCAACCCGGAACTGTTCTCCAATACCGGCGGGATCCGGCCCGAGACGCCCGGCATGCCGTACATGATCGACATGGACGATCCGCAACACGTGTTGCGCCGCAAGCTGGTTAACTCCGGCTTCACGCGCAAGCGCGTCATGGACAAGGTGCCGTCGATCGCCACGCTGTGCGACACGCTGATCGACTCGGTCTGTGAGCGCGGGGAGGCCGACTTCGTCCGCGACATCGCGGCACCGCTGCCGATGGCGGTGATCGGCGACATGCTCGGTGTGCTGCCCGAAGACCGTGCGCTGCTTCTGGAGTGGTCCGACGACCTGGTGACCGGGTTGAGTTCGCACATCGACGAACTGACCGCGCAGAAGGTCATGGAGGCGTTCGCCGGCTACACCGCGTTCACCATGGACATCATCGCCAAGCGTCGTACCGAACCCACCGAGGACCTGTTCTCGATCCTGGTGAACGCCGAGGTCGAGGGCCAGCGGATGTCCGATGACGAGATCGTGATGGAGACGCTGCTGATCCTCATCGGCGGCGACGAGACGACGCGACACACGCTGTCCGGCGGCACCGAACAGCTGCTGCGGCATCGGGATCAGTGGGAGGCGCTGGTGGCGGATGAGCAGAAGCTGCCGGCCGCCATCGAGGAGATGCTGCGGTGGACGTCACCGGTGAAGAACATGTGCCGCACGCTGATGGCCGACACCGAGTTCCACGGCACGGAGTTGCGCGAGGGCGAGAAGATCATGCTGATGTTCGAGTCGGCGAATTTCGACGAGAGCGTCTTCGGCGACCCGGAGAACTTCAGGATCGACCGTAACCCGAACAATCACATGGCTTTCGGCTTCGGCTCGCACTTCTGCCTCGGCAACCAGCTCGCCCGCCTCGAGCTGTCGATGATGACGAAGCGGGTGCTCGAGCGGCTGCCCGATCTCCGGCTCGCCGACGGAGCCGAGGTCCCGTTGCGGCCGGCCAACTTCGTTAGCGGCCCCGAGTCCATGCCGGTGGTGTTCACCCCGACTGCCAAGGTGCTCGGTTAACGCGCCAGCACCGGCCCGTCGTCGAGGGCTTCGGTGACGCCGAGTTCGGATAGCCCGAGCTTGGTGATCATGGGAATACCGTACGCGTTCAACGCGTACCGCTCATCGGTGCTGTGGCCTGCGGCGTACAGCATCGACCCGATGAGGCAGATGACCGCCATCTTGTAGGCAGCGAGCGCGCGGTACCACGGCCGGTGCTGCGGGGTGATTCCGCTGACCGCCGTGTAGTGCGCCAGTAGGTCGTCGATGGCGGGTGCGCCGGGATGGCTGGCGAGGCCGACGGGCTGCATCCAGAGCAGCTCCAACCAACCGAGGTCGGTCAGCGGATCGCCGAGAGTCGTCATCTCCCAGTCGAATACCGCGCTCACCTCGTCATCGGCGAAGGCGAAGTTGCCCGGCTTCGCGTCACCGTGCACCAGGGTGACGAGCGGAAACGGCGACGGCGCAGCACGTTCGAGTTCGGCCCGCAATCGATCGAGTGCGGGCAACGGCGCCGCCTGCACCCGGTGCCTCTCGGCGGTCCAGTGCTCGAGTTCGCGCGTCAGGTGACTCGCACCGTCGGCCAGGTCGGCCAGACCGACTGCGGCGACGTCCACCGTGTGCACGGCCGCGAGTTGTTCGATCATGCTGCGGCACATGCGCTCCCCACGTTCGGAGATCGCCTCGGGCGCCTCGAGTTCGTAGACCGTGCCGTCGACCCGATCCATCACGAAGAAGGGCCGCCCCAGGATCTCGCCCGTGGGCTCGTACCAGCAGACCGACGGAGCGCGGACGGCCGAACCGGCGAGCGCGGAAAGAACACGGAACTGACGGTCGAGGTCGTAGGGTTCCAGTAGCGCCGGCGGGGGCGGCCGCATGCGCAGCACCACGTCGCGACAGCTCTCCGAATCGTTTCGGGCTGTGATCACCGCGAATGCGAGAAGCTCTGCGGAGTGGCCGAATTCGACGCTCTCCAGGCCTTCGATCCGGACGTGGGTACCCACCTCGTCCCGCAGCCACGCGGTCAGCCGGTCCGTGACGTCCTGCGCGTGTGTCACGTGTACGACACCTCGTGGTCGGAAGCGGCGGTCAGCCCGAGTTCGGGCCACTCACCGGAGATGAGGCTCTCCATGATGCCGTAACCGACGGCGTCACCGTCTCGGACCCGGATGGGGGTGTCGCGGAACTGCCCGAGCAGGCGGAGGTTCTCGTCACTGTGGCAATCGGCGACGTACTCGCCGTCGACGTGCAGCTTGCCCTTCCACGACCCGTGCTTGTGCCCGGCCCAATCGCCGTAGCCGGCCGTCTTCAGGAAGAAGCCACTGTTCCCGAGCGCCTCGATCTCGACGACACGCTCCTCGCCGGAGTGCATGTCGAGGACCAGGTGCCCGCCCGTCACGAAACGCGTTGCGGGGTCGTAGGAGATGTGCGGTGTGACGCGTGCGACCGGAGTCTGGTTGCCCTCGGCGTCGTTGAGATAGGCCGAACTGTAGGCCCAAGGACCTTCGACGACGAAGATCGCCGTCTCGTAGTACGAGCCGTCGGGCCGCCGGAAGAACGCCGGTGACCACTTCATCCCGCCGCGCACCCCGGGCGGAGGCGCCGGCGTGGGGATGAGGTCGGCGACCGGCGCACCGATGGCCTGCCGCACGCCCCAGGAGTGATCGCGGAATCCGAACCACTCGTCGGGCGTGATCCGGTGTGTTTCGCCCGCGACGGTCACGGTGCCAGTCGCCCACCCGCCCTGGTGGTAGCGGATGACGTCGACGTCGACGCGTCCGCTGCGTCGGTTGCGCACCAGGTTGCGCTCCTCGAAGTACGGCGGTGTGACACCCTCCAGAGTCACGTCGAACGAGATGGGTTGGACGTCATTGGGTTCGAGCAGGAAGCGGATCCTGCGCAGCGGTTGGTCGATCTCCATGCGCACTGGACCGACGGCCATGTCCTCGGGCGCGCTGCGCAGTTCGCGGCTGCCGCGGACGGTCCACTGCTCGCGCCCGCGCGAGACACCGCCGAAGCCGTCGATGATGCCGCGGTTCTGGTACTTGCCCAGGCCGAAGTCGAGTTGCAGGGATCCGTCGGTGCGTGCGATCGACGCCCAGATCTTCTCGGTCCACGCGAGGTCGGCCTGCGACAGCGTCGCGAACGTGTCGACGATCTGGTGGTTCAGTCCCTCGTCGGCCCCGAGCAGGCGACCAATGTCCTTGATTCCCATGTGTTCCTATCTACGAGCCGTACGATCTGGCCGATGAGCGACGACGCACGGGACCGCATCCTGGCCGCCGCGGGGCGGTGCATCGTGGCACGCGGTGACACTCAGATCCGGATGGCCGCAGTGGCCGACGAAGCCGGCGTCGTCCGGTCGACGGTGTACCGCTACTTCCCGACGCGCGACGATCTGCTGCTGGCCCTGGTTCTGGTGCGGATCGACGCCGCACTGGCGCGCCTGGTGCGGTCACTGAAGCGACCGGACGATCCGCGGCGCTGCATCCCCCGGATGGTCCTGGTCCCGGTCGGTTCGGTGGCCGGCGACGCCTTGAACGAGGCGCTGTTCGCCAGCGAGAGCACGGCGCTGTCGGCGGCCCTGGAGTTGGGGTCCGAGCAGATCGTCGACGTGGTGAGTGCGCACTACGACGCACTGTTCGCGATGTGGCAGGACAGCGGCGACATGTACCCGGACCTGGATCGGCGCGAGGTGGCGCGGTGGATTCACACCGCGGCGCTGTTCCTGTTGTCGCCGCCGTGGCGGTACCGCGGCCAAGCGGCCAAGCGGCGATTCGTCGACCAGTTCGTCGTTCGCGCGCTCGTACCACAGATCGGACATTAGACCGTTTTTGTCCGATACATGCGCGATGCGGGTAATTTCCGTGCGGTGACGATTCCGGCGGATCCCGCGGACTTGACCGCTGTCTGGTTCAGCGAGGTGTTCGGCCTGCCGGTGACGGCGGTCGACCTGCTCGACGCGCACTCCGGCACCACCGGGCGGGCCCGCGTCGGACTGACCGGGCACTCCGAGTTGCCGGCGAGCGTGTTCGTGAAGCTGCAGCCGTTCACAGCCGAGCAGCGCGGCTTTCTTCGCAGGATCGGGTTGGGGGTGGCCGAGGCGCGGCTCTACGGGGCGGTGGGAGGTGAACTGCCGGTGCGGATTCCACACGTGTGGCATGCCGCCTGCGATCCGGCCGACGGTTCGTTCATCATGGTGCTCGAGGATCTCGCCGCTGCGGGCTGCAGGTTCCCGACTCCGACCGACCCCGATGTGCTGGACGTGGCCACGTCACTCGTCGACGAGCTCGCGGTGCTGCACGCGGCGTACCGGGGGACGGATATGAGCTGGCTGACGCCCGCCGAGGGAATGCGCCGCACGCCCACCGACGGCGAGCTCGCCGCGCAGCGCACGCACTTCATCCGGCTCGGTCTCGAGCAGTTCGGCGACGAGATGGGTGCGGCGTTCCAGGAGCTGGCCGAGCTCTACATCGAGCGCTCCGGCGACGTGATCGCACTGTACGGAGAGGGCGAGCAGACGCTGATCCACGGCGACGACCACATCGGGAACCTCTTCGTGGACGGCGGTCGCACCGGGTTCTTCGACTGGGCCGTCGCGTGCCGGTCGCCGGGCCTGCGCGACGTCGCGTACTTCACGTGCAACTCGCTGCCCATCGAGGTGCGCCGCTCCGAACAGGACGCGCTGCTGGATCGCTACCTCGCGGCGCTGTCGTCGCACGGCTGGGACCTCGCCGCGGACACGGCACGCGAGCAGTACCGACTGTTCTCGCTCTACTCGTGGATCGCAGCGGTCTCGACGGCGGCGATGGGTGAGCAGTGGCAGCCAGTCGAGGTCACGCGACCCGCGCTGCTGTCGATGACGGCCGCCATCGAGGACCTCGACGTGCTCGGGCTGCTCCGCGCGAGGCTCTGACCACATCCCGCCGAACGTTGGTTACCGCCACGCTTCCGAGCGATTCTGCGTGCCGGTAACCAACGTTCGCGCATAAGTGGGGTTACGCAGTTACTTCATCTGCCAGACCGGCGCCCGCTTCTCCTTGAACGCCAAGGGGCCCTCCTTGGCGTCAGCGGACAGGAACACCGGGATGCCGTTGGCGGTGTCGGGCTTGAACGCGTCGAGTTCGTGCATGCCCTCGGCCTCGCGGATGGTCTTGAGGATCGCCTGCACGGCCAGTGGCCCGTTGCCGTTGATGACGTCGGCGATCTCGAGGGCCTTGTCCAGTGCGGTGCCGTCGGGCACCACGTAACCGATGAGTCCATAGGACAGCGCCTCGGCCGCGGTGATGTGGCGGCCGGTCAGCAGCAGGTCGCAGGCGATGGTGTACGGGATCTGGCGCGGCAGTCGCACCGCCGAGCCGCCCATCGGGTACAGGCTCCACTTGGCTTCGGAGATGCCGAACTTCGCGCTCTCTCCGGCGATGCGGATGTCGGTGCCCTGCAGGATCTCGGTGCCGCCGGCGATGGCCGGGCCCTCAACGGCCGCGATCAGCGGCTTGGTGAGCCGCCGACCCTTCAGCAGGCCCTCGATCTTCGTCGGGTCGAAGGCGCCGCTCTTGAACGAGTCGCCGGGAGGGGCCTTGGTGGCGTTCTTCAGATCCATGCCCGCGCAGAAGTAACCCCCGGCGCCGGTCAGGATGCAGGTGCGGATCTCCGGATCCTCGTCGACGCGGTTCCAGGCGTCGACCATTATCGAGAGCATCTCAGTCGACAGCGCGTTGCGCGCCTCCGGCCGGTTCAGCGTCAGGATCAGGGTGTGTCCGCGCTGCTCAATGAGGGCATCGGGGCCCTTTTCCAACTCGCTCAACAGGATGCGCCTTTCAGCTTCGTCGCCACAGACTTGTCTCGAAATGTAACACGTTCTAGTTTAGTGCTGTGGCCCTGAATATCGCCGATCTTGCCGAGCACGCCATCGACGCCGTGCCAGACCGTGTCGCCCTCATCTCGGGCGGCGAACAGCTCACCTACGCCCAGTTGGAGGAGAAGGCCAACCGCCTGGCCCACTACCTCATCGACCAGGGTGTGCAGAAGGACGACAAGGTCGGCCTGTACTGCCGGAACCGCATCGAGATCGTCATCGCGATGCTCGGCATCGTCAAGGCCGGCGCGATTCTCGTCAACGTCAACTTCCGCTACGTCGAGGGCGAGTTGAAGTACCTCTTCGAGAACTCCGACATGGTGGCGCTGGTGCACGAGCGCCGCTACGCCGACCGGGTCGCCAACGTGCTGCCGGAGACGCCGAACGTCAAGACGGTCCTGGTGGTCGAGGACGGTTCCGACGACGACTTCGAGCGTTACGGCGGCGTCGAGTTCTACTCGGCGATCGCGCAGGGTTCGCCCGAGCGCGACTTCGGTCCCCGCAGCGCCGACGACATCTACCTGCTGTACACCGGTGGCACCACCGGCTTCCCGAAGGGCGTGATGTGGCGGCACGAGGACATCTACCGTGTCCTGTTCGGCGGTACCGACTTCGCGACGGGTGAGCCGATCGCCGACGAGTACGACCTGTCCAAGGCCGCCGCCGCGAATCCGCCGATGATCCGCTACCCGATCCCGCCGATGATCCACGGCGCCACTCAGTCGGCCACCTGGATGTCGATCTTCTCGGGCCAAACCACCGTGCTGGCACCGGAATTCGACGCCGACGAGGTCTGGCGCGCCATCCACGAGCACAAGGTCAACCTGCTGTTCTTCACCGGTGACGCGATGGCGCGCCCGCTGCTCGACGCGCTGCTCGCCCATCAGGACGCCGGCAACGAATACGACCTGTCGAGCCTCTTCCTGCTCGCGAGTACCGCGGCGCTCTTCTCCACCAGCCTCAAGGAGAAGTTCCTGGAACTGCTGCCCAACCGCGTCATCACCGACTCGATCGGTTCCTCGGAGACCGGTTTCGGTGGCACCAGCATCGTGGCGAAAGGTCAGTCGCACACCGGCGGTCCGCGGGTGACGATCGACAAGAACACCAAGGTGCTCGACGAGGACGGCAACGAGGTCGTGCCGGGCTCGGGAGTGCGGGGCATCATCGCCAAGTGCGGCCACATCCCGGTCGGTTACTTCAAGGACGAGAAGAAGACCGCGGAGACCTTCCGGACCTACAACGGCGTGCGGTACGCGATTCCGGGTGACTACGCCGAGGTCGAAGCCGACGGTTCGGTGACGATGCTGGGCCGCGGCTCGGTGTCGATCAACAGTGGCGGCGAGAAGATCTATCCCGAGGAGGTCGAAGCCGCGCTCAAGGGCCATCCCGACGTCTTCGACGCACTGGTGGTCGGCGTGCCGGATCCGCGTTTCGGTCAGCACGTCGCCGCCGTCGTGCAGCCGCGTGAGGGCACCCGCCCGTCGCTCGCCGATCTGGATGCGTTCGTGCGCAGTGAGATCGCGGGCTACAAGGTGCCGCGCAGCCTGTGGCTGGTCGACGAGGTGAAACGCTCACCCGCGGGCAAGCCGGACTACCGCTGGGCGAAGGACACCACGGAGGAGCGGCCCGCCGACGACGTGCACGCCAAGCACGCGAAGGCGGCCACCTGATGGGGCGAGCGAAGCGACGGGAGAAATAAATGCGCACCGAACTCTGCGACCGCTTCGGTATCGACTACCCGATCTTCGTCTTCACGCCGTCGGAGAAGGTCGCCGCCGCCGTGAGCCGGGCCGGTGGCCTCGGCGTGCTCGGCTGCGTCCGCTTCAACGACGCCGACGACCTCGAGAACGTCCTGCAGTGGATGGACACGAACACCGACGGCAAGCCCTACGGCGTTGACATCGTGATGCCCGCCAAGGTGCCCACCGAGGGCACGTCGGTCGACATCAACAAGCTGATCCCGCAGACCCACCGGGACTTCGTCGACAAGACGCTCGCCGACCTCGGGGTGCCGCCGTTGCCCGACGACGAGGAGAAGTCCGAAGGCGTGCTCGGCTGGCTGCATTCGGTGGCTCGCAGCCACGTCGAGGTGGCGCTGAAGCATCCGATCAAGCTGATCGCCAACGCACTCGGGTCACCGCCCAAGGACGTCATCGATCAGGTGCACGCCGCGGGGGTTCCGGTCGCCGCGCTGGCCGGTAGCGCGAAGCACGCGCAGCGCCACGCCGAGAACGGCGTCGACATCGTGATCGCCCAGGGCCATGAGGCCGGCGGGCACACCGGCGAGATCGCGTCCATGGTGCTCGTCCCGGAAGTCGTGGATGGGTTGGCCGCTCTTGGCGTTTCGACGTCGGTGCTGGCCGCGGGCGGTATCGGCACCGGCCGCCAGGTGGCGGCCGCGCTCGCGCTCGGTGCGCAGGGCGTGTGGATGGGTTCGGCGTTCCTCACCGCCGCCGAATACGACCTCGGCGTCCGCACCGAGGGTGGTGCGTCGGTGATCCAGCAGGCGCTGCTGGCTGCCGGTTCGAGCGACACCGTGCGCCGCCGCATCTACACCGGCAAGCCGGCGCGACTGCTCAAGAGTCGGTGGACCGACGCCTGGGACGCCGACGGTGCACCGGAACCGCTGCCGATGCCGCTGCAGAACATCCTGGTCTCCGAGGCGCATCAGCGGATGAGCGAATCCAGCGATCCGACGACGGTCGCCATGCCAGTCGGTCAGATCGTGGGGCGGATGAACGAGATCCGGCCCGTCGCCGACATCATCGCCGAACTCGTCGGTGGGTTCGAGGACGCCACCAGACGCCTCGACGGTATCCGCGACAACTGACGGATCAGAACGTGATCGTCGTTTCGGCGTCGACGGTCGCCGTGGCGGCGTCCAGGATCGCCTGGGCGCCCTCCGGGCCGTTGGCGTTCAGCTGGAGCACGTAGATCTCGTCCGACGCCGGGATCACCACCGTCTTCTGGGCGATCGAACGAGGCGCACCGTTGTCCCCGGTGAAGGTGCCGGCGAGCACGACGGCGGAGTAGCCGTCCAACTCGCTGGACTCGCCCGTTCCCCCTTGGTAGTCAAGGAGATTCATAAGCTCGCCGGGGGCGTGCGCAAGGAGCTGCTCCGCATCGGCGCCCTCGAGTTTGGACATGATCGCGAATATCGCCGGCGGATCGTCCTGGTACGCGGCATCGGTGCTGACGATCGCGTCGTACGCCCACTCCGGCGGAGAGGTGGCGACCGCCCAACCCGCGGGCACGGGGAGGCCGATCACCGGAGCGCCGGGATCGCCCTTCCGGACCGCGGTCTCGGTGATGCCGTTGTCCGCGATGTACGTCGCGATCGTCGGTTGCGGCTCGCCCGGTGCCGGCGCCTCAGTGGTTGCGGTGGTGGGGTCCGTCGAGGTCGGGTCGGGGGATCTCGGGACCTGAGCGCGCACGGTGGAGCTCGGCGCGGGCTCGTCCCTGCCGGACGATCCGGTCATCGCCACCACGCCGATGATCGCGGCCACGACGGCGATCACCGCGACGATCGCACCGCCGATGACGAGCGGCGTTCGGCTGCGCTTGGATCCGCCGGTGGGTGCGGCTGACGGCGGCTGAGGTGTCGGGTAGGGCATCGGCGTCGGGTAGCGGGCCGGCGGCGGTGTCGGGTACGGAATCGGCGGCGGTGTCGGATACGGTTGCGGCGCATGCGGTCCCGGCGGCTGCGAGGTGGTGGCGGCGCGGGGAGCCGGGGTCAGGGGACGATATCGACCGGTCGTGGGATCCGCAGCGGCGGTGGGGGTGTCGGCCGCGGCAAGGGCGGCGCGGGCCAGTGCGATGGCAGTCGGGTAGCGGTCGTTCGGGTCCTTGGCCATTCCGCGCGCAATGACCTCGTCGAACGCGGGAGACAGCTCGCGGCGGGCTTCCGATGGCCGTGGCGGCGGCGACATCAAGTGGCCGGTGATCTGCTGCTGCATGCTGTCACCGGGGAAAGGCCTTGCCCCGGTGAGGCATTCGTGAAGCACGCAGGCCAGCGCATAGACGTCGGAGCGAGTGCCCGCCTGGCCGGTGTTGAACCGCTCGGGCGCCATGTAGTGCCACGTGCCGATGGTATTGCCGGTGCCCGTCAGGCCGGCGTCCGCCGCGGTGCGCGCGATACCGAAGTCGATGAGGTAGGTGAAGTCGAATTTCGCGACGCGGACATTCGACGGCTTGACATCGCGGTGGACGAGGCCGACCTCGTGGGCGGCCTCGAGAGCCATGGCGACCTGCTCGATGATGCGGACCGCGCGCGACACGGCAAGTGGGCCGGACTCCAGCAGTTCCTGCAGATCCTGGCCTTCGATCAGCCGCATGTCGACGAACAGTCGTCCGTCGATCTCACCGTAGTTGTGGATCGGCACGATGTGCGGTTCGTTGAGCGCCGCGGCCGTCTGTGCCTCGCGGAGAAACCGCTGCTGGAAGGTGGGGTCGTTGGCGAACTGTGCCAGCAGCACCTTGAGTGCCACAACGCGGTTGGTCAGCGTGTCGCGAGCCCGCCAGACTTCGCCCATTCCGCCGCGACCCAGCAGGTCGAGCAGTCGGTAGCGGCCGAACTCGGTTCCCTCCATCACACCTCCATCACGTAAAAGTACCGAACGCCGCCGGGGTTTGACCCCGACGGCGTTCGAGTTTGGTGAAGAAGGTCAGCCGATCGTCGTCTCGTTGTCGATCGTCTCGGTCACGGCGTTCAGCACGTCCCTCGCATCCTCGGGTCCGTCGACGTTGAGCTGCAGAACGTACTGACCGTCCGGTGCGGGGATCAGCACGGTCTTCTGCGCGATGAAGCGGGTTTCGCCGTCGCGTGTGTAGGTGCCACCGAGCACCACGGCAGGGAACTCGGCCAGCGTGCTGGCTTCACCCTCACCGCCGTCGTAGTCCGGGAGGTTCATCAGCTCACCCGGCGCGAGCGCGACGATCTGATCCGGATCGACGTCGCCGACGAGCTTCGACATGATCGCGATGACGTTCGGCTGGTCGTCGGCCCATTCGGGTTCCGTGTTCACGATCGCGCCGTAGGCCCACTCGGGGGCTTCCTCGGGTGCCACGACCGCCCAGCCGGGGGGAACCGGCAGGTTGACGGGAGGCGCCGAGGGGTCGCCCATCTTGATGCCGATCTCCTGGATGTTGTTCTCCTGGATGTAGGTCGCGATCGTCGGATTCGGGCCTGCTGCAGGCGCTTCCGACGTCTTCGTAACCTTGGGCTTCTTGGAGGTCTCCGTGGTCTTGTCGGCCTTGGATGACGTCTCCGTCTTGGAACTGCTCTCCGTCGCGGTCTTGGTATCCGAACCGCAGCCGGACAGCACCACGGCCAGGGCGGTCATGGCCGCGGCCACGCCGGTGAGCGCAGATGCTCTCATGTCTTCCACTCCTTGTTCTCAGTGACATTCGGGAGGCTGAGGGCAAACATCACCGTTGGCCATTCCGCAGCGAAGCGTAGCCCAATTAGGGCGCTCATCTGCGTGAGTAGATCTACTCGTTTTCGTCTGCGTCGAATCTTTCAGGCGCGTGGCGACTTCTCATACGGGTCCCAGAACGTACTGGCCGGTCTCGGGATGCGGGTACCACCCACCGGCGGCGTGGGTACCGCCGTCGATGTGAATGGTCTGCCCGGTGATGTAGTCGCTCATGGCCGACGCGAGAAACACCGCGGCGTTCGCCATTTCGTCGACGTGGCCCGCGCGGCCCAGCGGCACCATCGCCGCCGCGCTCTCCAGCTGGCCCGGTTTCGTCATCATCTCCGCCAGGCCCTCGGTGAGCGTGAAGTCCGGCGCCAGGGCGTTGACCCGGATGCCGTGTGGAGCCAGCTCCAGTGCGGCGGTCCTGGTGTAGTTGACGACGCCCGCCTTGGCGGCCGCGTAGGCCGCGTAATAGGGCGCCGCTCGCACACCCTCTATCGACGTGATGTTGACAATGCTTCCGCCCGAACGGTTTTCGACCATCAATCGGGCGACCCGCTGCGTGCAGAGCAGCACGTGTCGGAGGTTGGCGCGGTACAGCGCGTCCCAGCCGTTCTCCGACGTCTCCAGCAGTGGCGAGGGAAAGACTCCGCCCGCGTTGTTCACCAGGATCGTGACGGCGCCCAGTTCGTCGACGGTCCGGGCGAGCGCGGCGTCGACCTGCGCGGAGTCCCGGACATCGGTCGGAATGCCCAGCGCGCCGATGGTCTCCGCGGCGCTTGCGCAGGTTTCCGCGTTGCGCTCCCAGATCGCGACCGTGGCCCCGAACGCGGCCAGTCCGGCGGCGATGCCCTTGCCAATGCCGGATCCGCCACCGGTGACGACGGCGACGCGGTCGGTCAGCAGGATCTGATCGGGGGATACGGCCACGGCGTCAGAGTAGGCCACCGGCCACGTCGCGGCGCTGGCCTGACCGCGACTCGAGACGGAATCTGACGACGTGTTCGGCGGGTTCGCGTCGTCAGATTCCATCTCGCGGAGTGACCAGTTCGGTCGTGTCGGGACCGGCGACGATCACCTCGTCGTCGATCCGTCGGGAAGGATCCGCGCGCCCGAACGCGGAACGTCGTTCGTCCAGCGGCACTCGACCAGCTCGCGGAGCGGGGTCGGGGCCGCCGTTTCGCGGTAGCCCACGGGTCCAACCTAGCGCTGGATCGCGAACACCGCGTCGGCGCAGCCGGTGCCCTCCGCGGACAGTTGGCGTTTGAGCACCTTGAACGTCTCGGTGCGGGGGAGTCCGGAGCTGACGCGGACGAACTTCGGCCACTGCTTGGGTCCGAGGTCCGGCTGGTCGGCCAGGAACGCGGTGAATTCGTCGACGTCGAACGCCGCCCGTCCGGCGAGGACCAGCGCGGCCATCACCTGATCACCGACCGCGGGATCGGGGATCGGATACACGACGGCTTCGACGACGTCGGGGTAACGCATCAGTATCCGCTCGATCGGTGCGGTGCCGAGGTTCTCGCCGTCGACGCGCATCCAGTCGCCGAGGCGCCCCGCGAAGTAGATGTAACCCGCCTCGTCCCGGTACGCCAGATCGCCGGAATGGTAGACGCCGCCTGCCATGCGCTCGGTTTCCGCTGACGAGTCGCCGTAGTACCCGCGAAACCACCCGCGACCCTTGGGATTGACGAGCTCGCCGATGCGGCCGGGCGGGCACGGTTCGCCGGTCTCGACGTCGATGATCGCGACCTCATCGGTGAGCGGCCCCAGCGATCCCTCGGGGGTGTCGGGGGTGCGCGCGATCGCGACACCGCCCTCGGTGGAGCCGAACCCGTCGACCACGGTGACGCCGAAGCGCTCGGCGAAGCGCGTCAGATCCCGTGGGGCGCCCTCGTTGCCGTAGAGGAAGCGCAACGGGTTGTCGGCGTCGTCTGCCGACGGCGGCGTCGCCAGGATGTAGGACAGGGGCTTGCCGACGTAGTTGGCGTAGGTGGCGCCGAAGCGCCGCGCGTCCGGGATGAACGCCGACGCGGAGAACCTGCGGCGCAACGCGATCGACGCACCCGCGGCTACGGCCACCGCCCAGCCCGCCATGACGGCGTTGGAGTGGAACAGGGGCATCGACAGGTAGGCGGTGTCGGACGCACCCAGCCCGAACCGCTCCGCCAGCATTCGGCCGGGGAACGCCACCTTGTCGTGCGTCACGCGCACGGCCTTCGGCTCGCCGCTGGTGCCCGAGGTGAAGATCAGCATGTACAGATCGTCGGGAGCGACGTCGACGAACGCCACCGGTGCACCGCGGTGCGCATCGAGTTCCGCAGCCCAGTCGGATGATTCGACGTCGACGACCTCTACTCCCGCAGGCACCAGGGCGGCGTCGTCGGTCAGCACGAACTGGCAGTCCGCCCTCTCGACGTCGCGGGCCAGGGCCTCGCCGCGCCGGGTCGGATTCAAGCCCACGACCACCAGGCCGGCCAGGCTCGCCGCCACCAGCACGCTGGAGAAGAACGGCGTGTTGCCGAGCAGCACCCCGACGTGCGGCGGCCGGGCCGGATCCAGGCGGGCCGTCAACGCCGCGGCGATCTCGGCACCCGCCCGGATGTGGTCGCGGTAGGTGACGAATCCGTGTTCGTCGTGGATGCCCCGATCAGTGACGTCGACGAGCGGCGCCAGTAGATCGGAAACCGTCGGATTACGTTGGGCCGTCAAGAGTTAGACGGGCGTCTCGGCGAGCTCACGGCCGATCTGCAGCAGCTGCCCGGTGGCACTTCCGACGGCGAACTCGGTCTGTTTGGCGGCCAGGAAGTAGCGGTGCACGATGTGGTCGGTGTCGATGCCGACACCGCCGTGTACGTGCACCGTGGTGTGCGCCACGCGGTGGCCCGCCTCAGCGGCCCAGAACGCCGCGCTGTTGACCTCGAGCGAAGCGGGCAGATCCTCGGAGAGCCGCCACGCGGCCTGGGTGAGGGTCAGTCGCAGGCCCTTGATGTCGATGTACCCGTCGGCCAATCGCGACGACACGGCCTGAAAGCTGCCGATGGGGCGCTCGAACTGCTCGCGCTCGCGCGCGTACGTCGCGGTAAGCTCCAGCGCCCGCTCCAGCACGCCGAGCTGGAAAGCGCTGTGGCCCAGCGTGAACAGCGTGCGAATCCAGTCGAGGACCTCGCTGCCGCCGATCACGCGATCGGCACCGAGTTCGACACCCTGCAGGTCCACCTGTCCGACGCTGCCGTGCCCGGTGGTGTCGAGCGACGTGACCGTCACGCCGGCGTCATCCTTGGCGACGAGGAAGACCTGCTCACCCGACGGGGTCTCGGCGGGCACGAGGAACGCGTCCGCAACGGGGCCGAACGCGACGAGTGCCCGCGTGCCGGTGAGGCGGTAGCCGTCGCCGTTCGCCTGACCCTGGACGGGCCCCTGCCCCATTTCGCCGTCGAGCGCGACGGTCAGCACCTTCTCGCCGGTGACCGCGGGAGTGGCCCACTCGGTCCGCAGCGACTCGGAGCCGAACCTGGCCAGGGCCCCCGCGCCCAGAACGACCGACTCCAGATAGGGGACTGCGGCCAGTTGACGGCCCAGCGCCGTCAGGATCGCCGTCTGCTCGAGGACGCCGAAACCGCCGCCGCCCAACGACTCCGGTGCGGCGGCCGAGAGCACGTCGGCGGCGATGAGCTTGTTCCAGAGCGCGGTGTCGAAGCGCTCGTCGAGCTTGTCGAGTTCCTTGAAGTGGTCGGGCGTGCACACCGATTGGGTGATGTCGCGAACGAGGCCACTCAGGTCGTTGGTCTCTTCTGCGGTCGTGAAATCCATTGTCGTTCCTATCGGTTCACTCGGGGCAGGCCGAGGGCCACCATGCCGATGATGTCGCGCTGAATCTCGTTGGTGCCGCCGCCGAACGTGAGGATCAGGCAGGACCGGTGCATGCGCTCGATGCGACCGCGCAGGAGCGCGCCGGGGCTGTCCTTGCGCAGCGTCGCCGCCGTGCCGAGCACCTCCATGAGCAGTCGGTAGGCCTCGGTGGCCAGTTCGGTGCCGTACACCTTGGCGGCGGATGCGTCCGCGGGGGAGGGCGACGCGTCCTCGGTCGAGGCCAGTTCCCAGTTGATCAGCTTGAGTACCTCGGCCTTGGCGTGTACGCGAGCGAGGTTGAGCTGCACCCACTCCGAGTCGATCAGACGCCGGCCGTGCGCGTCCTTCGTGTTCTGCGCCCACTCGCGGACGCCGTCGAGCGCCGAGAAGATGGGCTGCGCCGACACCAGCGCCACGCGCTCGTGGTTGAGCTGATTGGTGACGAGCTTCCAGCCGCCGTTCTCCTCGCCGACGAGCGCCGACTTCGGAACGCGGACGTCCTGGTAGTACGTCGCGCTGGTGTCGACCCCGGACATGGTGTGCACCGGCGTCCAGGAGAAGCCGTCGGCGGTGGTCGGCACGATGAGCATCGAGATGCCGCGGTGCTTCTTGGCCTCGGGGTTGGTGCGGACGGCCAGCCACACGTAGTCGGCGTAGGCGATGAGGCTGGTCCACATCTTCTGGCCGTTGATGACGTAATCGTCGCCGTCGTGCACCGCGGTGGTGCGCAGAGCGGCCAGGTCGGTGCCCGCACCCGGCTCGGAGTAGCCGATCGAGAAGTGCAGCTCACCGGCGGCGATCTTCGGCAGGAAGAACTTCTTCTGTTCGTCGGAGCCGAAGTGCATGATCGTCGGCGCGACGCTGTTGATCGTGAGGAAGGGCACCGGCACGTTGGCGATGGCGGCCTCGTCGTTGAAGATCAGCCCGTCCATCGGAGGCCGCGCCTGTCCGCCGAACTCCTTCGGCCACGACAGGGTCAGCCAACCGTCCTTGCCCATCTGCTGGACGGTGTCGCGGTAGACGTTGCCGCGTCCCATCTCGCCCTCGCTGCTGGACAGCGCTTCGGCGCGCTCGGGTGTCATGAGCTTGCCGAAGTAAGCGCGCAGTTCGCGGCGCAACTCCTCCTGCTCGGGCGTGTATCCGATGCGCATCGCGACTTCCTCTTTCGTCTACCGAACCGTGGGGGCACAGGGGGCACTTCCCTCCCCGGTTGTAACACGTTCTAGTCTTGGGGTCCAGGGCGGTGTCGCACTGGCACCTACCAGGTGACGTCGTATTCTGACCGGCACACGGTTGAAGCGAGTACTGCAGGGAGGTTTGTCGTGCACGTAATAGTCGATCGCGACCGCTGCGAAGGCAATGCGGTATGCGTGGGAATCGCCCCGGACCTGTTCGATCTCGACGACGACGACTACGCCGTCGTCAAGGCCGATCCGGTTCCGGAAGACCAGGAGGAGCTGGCGGAGCAGTCCATCCAGGAATGCCCAAGAGCCGCTCTGCTCCGCAAAGACTAGAGGTATTCGTAAATTGAGCACGAACTCTGACGCGTCAGATCTGTCCGGCCTGGTCGCGGTGGTCACGGGTGCCGCCGCGGGACTCGGTAGGGCCGAGGCCATCGGGCTGGCACGTGCCGGCGCCACCGTCGTGGTGAACGACATCGCCCCCGCGCTGGACTCCTCCGATGTGCTCGCCGAGATAGCTGCAGCCGGTGCCAAGGGCGTTGCGGTACCCGGTGACATCAGCGAGCGCAGCACCGCCGACGAACTCGTCGCGACCGCCGACGGACTCGGCGGACTGTCGATCGTCGTGAACAACGCGGGCATCACCCGCGACCGCATGCTGTTCAACATGTCCGACGAGGACTGGGACGCGGTGATCGCCGTGCATCTGCGCGGCCACTTCCTGCTCACCCGCAACGCCGCCACCTACTGGCGCGACAAGGCGAAGGCCAACGGGGGCCAGGTGTACGGCCGCATCGTCAACACCTCGTCGGAGGCGGGCCTTGTCGGGCCGGTCGGCCAGGCGAACTACGGCGCGGCCAAGGCGGGCATCACCTCGCTGACCCTCACCGCGGCAAGGGCTCTCGGCCGCTACGGGGTGCGCGCCAACGCGATCGCGCCGCGCGCCAGGACCGCGATGACGGCCGACGTCTTCGGCGACGCGCCCGAACTGACGGACGGCCAGGTGGACGCGCTGTCTCCCGAACACGTCGTGACGCTGGTGCGGTTCCTGTCGTCGCCGGCCTCCGAAGGGGTGAACGGACAACTGTTCATCGTCTATGGTCCGACGGTGACGCTGGTGGCAGCGCCCGTTGTCGAGCAGCAGTTCACTGCGACATCGGACGCGTGGGCCGCCGCCGACCTCGACGCAACGCTGCGTGACTACTTTGCTGACCGCGACCCGGAAGTGGGTTTCTCGGCCAACGCGCTAATGGCGTCGCGAGACTGAACGTCTCATTCGAAGCGCGCTTTGGCGGGGTAGAACACGTTCTAGAATGACCTGTGTCACAGTGGCGTTGACCAGCATAAACGACCTTATGGCGGCCGATATGTCGGTTCTTTGACACTGCGAACACGTTCTAGTTAGTATGAGCCGGCTCACTAAGAGCAACGCTTAAAGATGGGGCGGTTCGGCAATTTCGGTGAGAGTTCCCGGACTCTTCGCCCAAAATGTCTATCCATCCCCACCCGAGAACGGAGCCGAGGTTGATCGAACAGCTTGCGGCTCCGGCTCGAGCCGTGGGTGGATTCGTCGAGATGTCCTTCGACACGTTCGTGAAGATGTTCCGTCGCCCGTTTCAGCTTCGCGAGTTCCTCGAGCAGACCTGGATGATCGCGCGCGTGTCGCTGGTGCCGACGCTGCTGGTCGCGATTCCGTTCACCGTGCTGGTGGCGTTCACGCTCAACATCCTGCTCCGCGAGATCGGCGCCGCCGACCTGTCCGGTGCGGGTACGGCGTTCGGCACCATCACCCAGCTCGGCCCGATCGTCACCGTCCTCGTCGTCGCGGGTGCCGGCGCGACGGCCATCTGCGCCGACCTCGGAGCGAGGACCATCCGCGAGGAGATCGACGCGATGCGGGTCCTCGGCATCGACCCGATCCATCGGCTCGTCGTCCCCCGCGTCCTCGCGTCGACCCTGGTGGCGCTGCTACTCAACGGCCTGGTGTGCGCCATCGGCCTCTCCGGCGGCTACGTCTTCTCGGTCTTCCTGCAGGGCGTGAATCCCGGTGCCTTCATCAACGGGCTCACCGTCCTGACCGGCTTGCCGGAGCTGCTACTCGCCGAGGTCAAGGCACTGCTCTTCGGCGTGATGGCCGGCCTGGTGGGCTGCTACCGCGGGCTCACCGTGCAGGGCGGCCCGAAGGGCGTCGGCGTCGCGGTCAACGAAACGGTGGTGTACGCGTTCATCTGCCTGTTCGTGATCAACGTGATCATGACGGCGATCGGCGTGAGAGTGCTGGTGAAGTAGTCGTGAGCTATGACGCCACCATCCGGTTACGCCGCTTCTTCCGCGGCGTCCCGAAGTCCGTCGACGGCATCGGCGAGCAGGCGCTTTTCTACGGCGAGTCGATCCGCTACATCCCGAACGCGCTCACCCGGTACCGCAAGGAGACCATCCGGCTGATCGCCGAGATGACCATGGGCACAGGCGCATTGGTGATGATCGGCGGCACGGTCGGGGTCGCGGCGTTCATGACGCTGGCATCCGGCGGCGTCATCGCCGTGCAGGGCTACTCCTCGCTGGGCAACATCGGCATCGAAGCGCTGACGGGCTTCCTCTCGGCGTTCCTCAACGTGCGCATCGTCGCGCCGGTCATCGCGGGCATCGCGCTGGCCGCCACGATCGGGGCGGGTACGACGGCACAGCTGGGCGCCATGCGCGTGGCGGAGGAGATCGACGCCGTCGAGGCGATGGCCGTGCACTCGGTGTCGTACCTGGTGTCGACGCGGTTGATCGCGGGGCTCATCGCGATCGTGCCGTTGTACGCGCTGTCGGTGCTGGCGGCGTTCTTCGCCGCCCGTTTCACGACGGTGTTCATCAACGGTCAGTCGGCGGGTCTCTACGACCACTACTTCAACACGTTCCTGGTGCCGAGCGACCTGCTGTGGTCGTTCCTCCAGGCCATCATCATGTCGATAGCCGTGATGCTCGTGCACACGTACTACGGCTACAACGCATCCGGTGGGCCCGTCGGCGTCGGCATCGCGGTCGGCCAGGCCGTACGCACCTCGCTCATCGTCGTCGTGACGATCGTCCTGTTCATCTCGCTCGCCGTCTACGGAGCGTCCGGCAACTTCAACCTCTCGGGATAGGGCGGGGTCGAAAGATGGCAGGAGGTGACGCGAAGCGCAGCCACGTTCGGATCGCTGCGGCGATCCTCGGCGTGCTGCTGCTGGCCGCCACCGTCTTCACCTACCTCTCGTACACCGCGTTCTTCACGTCGGTCGACACGGTCACCGTGACGTCGCCGCGGGCCGGCCTGGTGATGGAGACCGACGCGAAGGTCAAGTACCGCGGCATCCAGATCGGCAAGGTCAAGGACATCGAGTACGCCGGGGATCAGGCGAAGCTCACCCTGCTGATCGACAGCAGTCAGATGGCGTACATCCCCTCGAACGCCGACGTCCGGATCGGCGGCACCACCGTGTTCGGTGCCAAGGCCGTCGAGTTCCTCCCGCCCGACAATCCCTCGCGCAACCCGCTGAGGCCGGGTGCGCAGGTCGCGGCGTCGTCCGTGCAGCTCGAGGTCAACACGCTGTTCCAGACGCTCACCGACGTCCTGAAGAAGATCGACCCGGTCAACCTCAACGCGACGTTCACCGCGCTGGGCGAGGGGCTGCGCGGTAACGGTGACAACCTGGGCGCCACGTTGTCCGGGCTGAATTACTATCTGCAGCAGCTCAATCCGAAGCTGCCCACGCTTCAGGACGATCTGCGTCAGACCGGCGTCGTGGCCAACATCTACGGCGACGCGGCACCCGACCTCGCGCGGATCTTCGACAACGCCCCCGCGCTCAGCGAGACGATCGTCGACCAGCAGGACAATCTGAACGCCACGCTGCTGGCCACGACCGGGCTGGCCAACAACGGCGCGGCGACGCTCGAGCCGGCCGCCGAGGATTTCATCGCCGCGATCCAGCGACTGCGCGCACCCCTCAACGTCCTCGGCGAGTACTCGCCGGTGCTGCCCTGCACGATCAAGGGCACCAAGAAGGCGCTCGACACCTTCGCACCCGTCATCGGCGGTATCCGGCCGGGTCTGTTCGTCGCCTCGAACTTCCTGCCGGGCGCACCCGCCTACACCTTCCCGGAGAGCCTGCCGATCGTGAACGCCTCGGGTGGTCCCAACTGCCGCGGCCTCCCCGACGTGCCCACCAAGCAGTACGGCGGCTCCTGGTACCACACGCCGTTCCTGGTGACCGACAACGCGTACATCCCGTTCGAACCGAACACCGAGTTGCAGTTCGACGCGCCGTCGACCCTGCAGTTCCTGTTCAACGGTGCGTTCGCAGAACGGGACGACTGGTGATAGGACATCGCGCGGTTCTCATCAAGGTGAGCGTGTTCGCCGCCGTCATGCTGTTGGTGGCCGCGGGACTGGTGGTCGTGTTCGGCCAGTTCCGTTTCGCCTCCGGCCAGACCTATCACGCGACGTTCAGCGAGGCGTCCCGGCTGAAGTCGGGCCAGGACGTCCGGATCGCGGGTGTGCCCGTCGGCTCAGTGAAGGGCATCTCGCTCAACCCCGACAACACCGTGGACGTCGAATTCGACGTCAACAAGCGCTACCAGCTGTACAGCTCGACCCGCGCGGCGGTGCGCTACGAGAACCTGGTCGGCGACCGCTACCTCGAGATCCTCTCCGGGCCGGGCGAATTGAAGAAGCTGCCTCCGGGTTCGACGATCGCCAAGGAGAACACCCAGCCCGCTCTCGATCTCGACGCACTGCTCGGCGGCCTGCGGCCGGTGGTCAAGGGACTCGACGGCGACAAGATCAACGAGGTCAGCAACGCGGTCATCGAACTGCTGCAGGGGCAGGGCGGTGCGCTGTCCACGCTGCTCACCACGACGAGCACGTTCACCCAGGATCTGGCCGCCCGCGATCAGCTGATCGGCGACGTGATCAACAACCTGAACACCGTGCTCGCGACGATCGACGACAAGGGCGCCCAGTTCGACGCCAGCGTCGACCAACTCCAGCAGCTCGTCAGCGGACTCGCCGAGAACCGCGACCCGATCGCGGGGGCCATCCCGCCGCTCGCCACGGCGTCCAGCGAGCTGACCAACACGTTGGAGAAGGGGCGCAGGCCCATCCAGGGCGTCATCGAGAACCTCCGCCCGTTCGCGCAGCGGATGGACGAGCGCAAGGCCGACGTCAACAAGGTCATCGAGCCGCTGGCCGAGAACTACCTGCGGCTCAACGCACTCGGCGCCTACGGGTCGTTCTTCAACATCTACTACTGCTCGATCCGGATGAAGATCAACGGCCCCGCCGGCAGTGACATCCTCATCCCGTTCGGTGGTCCGCCCGACCCGTCGAAGGGCAGGTGCTCGGACAATGGCTAGTTTCGGCTCACAGGACGGAAGCAATCCGATCCGTACCGGCATCTTCGGCATCGCCCTGGTGACGATGCTGGTGCTGGTGTCCTTCGGCTACACGGGGCTGCCGTTCTGGCCGCAGGGCAAGAACTACGAGGCCTTCTTCGCCGACGCCGGCGGCATCACGCCCGGTAACGACGTGAACATCTCCGGCATCACCGTCGGCAAGGTGTCGAGCGTGGCGCTGGCCGGCAACTCGGCCAAGGTGAACTTCACCGTCGACCGCAAGATCAAGGTGGGCGACCAGTCGCTGGTGGCCATCAAGACCGACACGGTGCTCGGTGAGAGATCGCTGAACGTCACACCGAAGGGTGCGGGCAGCGTCACGTCGATCCCGTTGGGGCGCACCACGACTCCGTACACCCTCAACACCGCGCTGCAGGACCTCGGCGGCAACGCCAGCGAGCTGGACAAGCCGCGCTTCGAGCAGGCCCTGCAGACGCTGACGTCGACGCTGAGGGACGCCACCCCGCAGTTGCGCGGCGCGCTGGACGGGGTCGCGAACCTGTCGCGCAGCCTCAACAAGCGCGACGAGGCACTCGATCAGCTGCTGATGCACGCCAAGCGGGTGTCCGACACGCTGGCGCAGCGGTCCGGCCAGGTCAACCAGCTGATCACCGAGGGCAACCTGCTGTTCGCCGCACTCGACGAGCGCAGGCAGGCACTGAGCCAGCTCATCTCCGGTATCGACGACGTCTCCCAACAGCTCTCGGGCTTCGTCGCCGACAACCGGCGCGAGTTCAAGCCGGCCCTCGAGAAGCTCAACGCCGTGCTGGACAACCTGCTCGAACGCCGGGAGCACATCGGCGAGGCGCTGCGCAGGCTGCCGCCGTACGCCACCGCCCTCGGCGAGGTCGTCGGCTCCGGCCCCGGCTTCCAGATCAACCTGTACGGCCTGCCTCCCGCGACGCTGTCGGAAGTGTTGCTGGACACCTACTTCCAACCGGGCAAGCTGCCCGACAGCCTCGCCGACTACCTGCGTGGATACATCTCGGAGCGCATGATCATCAGGCCGAAGACGCCATGACCCACGACAACTCGACGCCCTCGCGCTCACGCTGGCTGCGCCTCGCCGTGGTGGCGATGCTGCTCGCCGGGATCATCGGCGGCGCCTACCTGCTGTGGCCCTCGCGACAGGGCCGCACCGTGACGGCCCTGTTCACCAATGCCGTCGGTCTGTACCCCGGCGACGACGTCCGGGTGCTCGGCGTGCCGGTCGGCAAGATCGAATCCATCCAGCCGCGGGCCGGCGACGTGAAGATCACCATGAAGGTGGAGGACGGCGTCACGCTGCCCGCCGACGCCAAGGCGATCATCATCTCGCCGAACCTGGTGTCGGCCCGCTTCATTCAGTTCACCCCGGCCTACACGGACGGACCGGCGCTGGCGGACGACACCGAGATCGGCCTGGACCGCACCGGTGTTCCCGTCGAATGGGATGAGGTCAAGGAACAGCTCACGCAACTGAGCACCCAATTGGGGCCGCAGCAGGGTTCCATGCAGGGTCCGCTGACCGAGTTCGTCAACCAGGCCGCCGACACGTTCGACGGCAACGGCGACTCGTTCCGCAACGCGATCCGCGAGCTGTCGCAAACCGCTGGGCGGCTGGGGGATTCGCGTACCGATCTGTTCGGCACGATCCGCAATCTGCAGGTTCTCGTCAACGCGCTGTCGAACAGCAACGAGCAGATCGTCCAGTTCTCCAACCACGTCGCCTCGGTGTCGCAGGTGCTCGCGGACGCGTCGACGGATCTGGACGCGACGCTCGGCACGCTGAATCAGGCCCTCGGAGACGTCAAGGGCTTCCTCAACGAGAACAATTCGGCGCTCATCGGTCAGATCTCCAAGCTGACCGATTTCACCAACCTCTTGACCGAGCACAGCGACGACATCGAGCAGGTCCTGCACATCACGCCGAACGGCCTGGCGAACTTCTACAACATCTACAACCCCGCGCAGGGCACGGTCGGCGGCCTGCTGTCGCTGCCCAACTTCGCCAACCCGGTGCAGTTCATCTGCGGTGGCACCTTCGACGTCGGCGCGTCGCCGGACAACTTCAAGCGCGCCGAGATCTGCAGGCAGCGCATGGGTCCGGTGCTCAAGCGCATCACCATGAACTACCCGCCGGTGCTGTTCCACCCGATCAACAGCATCACCGCGTACAAGGGCCAGATCATCTACGACACCCCTGAGACCCAGGCCAAGGCGCAGACGCCGGTGCCGTATCTGCAGTGGCAGCCGGCGCCAGGAGTGATCCCGCCTACAACGTCGCCCGACGGCAACCTCAGCGACCTGATCCTGCCGCCGCCCGCGGTGCCCGGTCAGATCTCGCCGGCCGGTCCGGTTCCGGCGCCCTCGCCGATGGGGGCGGGTCCGCTTCCCGGTCCCGCACCGGGGGAACCCCTGCCCAGCGAGCAGGGGGGCGGCTAGATGCGTAAACCGTTGACCGCCAAGGCGTTGCGCTGCGGTCGCAGTGTGGTGGCGCTCGGCTCGGGCGCGCTACTGCTGGCGGGGTGCTCGTTCGGAGGGCTGAACTCGATCGACATGCCCGGCACCCAGGGGCACGGGTCCGGCTCGTACACCATCACCGTCGAACTGCCCGATGTGGCGACGCTGCCGCAGAACTCGCCCGTCATGGTCGACGACGTGACCGTCGGCAGTGTGTCGGGCATCGACGCGGTCCAGCGTCCCGACGGCACGTTCTTCGCGGCGGTCAAGCTGTCGTTGAACTCCGACGTCGACCTGCCGGACAACTCGACGGCGACCGTCGCGCAGACGTCGCTGCTCGGCTCCCAGCACGTCGAGCTGGCGCGGCCGGTCGACCAGGCCGGGCGGGGCAGGCTGCGCGAGGGATCCAACATCCCGATCGAGCAGACCGGTCGCTACCCCACCACCGAAGAGGTGCTGTCCTCGCTCGGCGTGGTGGTCAACAAGGGCAATCTCGGCGCGCTGCAGGACATCAGCGACGAGACCTACGCCGCGGTGGCGGGCCGGACCGGACAGTTCGCCGACCTGTTGCCGCGTCTCGCCGAGCTCACCACCTCGCTCGACCAGCAGACCAGCGACATCATCTCGGCGGCGGAGGGACTGGACCGCTTCGCGGGAATCCTGGCGCGCAGCAAGGACTCCCTGGGCCGCACCCTCGATTCGCTGCCCGAGGCGCTGAAGGTGCTCAACGACAACCGGGCCAACATCGTCGACGCGTTCACCGCGCTGCGGAGTTTCGCGGAGATCGCCTCGAACGTGCTGTCGCAGACCTCCGACGACCTGGCGGCGAACTTCAAGGACCTCTACCCGGTGATCAAGGCGTTCAACGACAACGCCGACGACTTCATCTCCGATCTGGAACTGCTGCCGACGTTCCCGTTCCACTACAAGTACCTGCGCAATGCGGTTCGCGGTGACTACCTGAACGTGTTCGTCACGTTCGACCTCACCGTGCGACGCCTCGGCGAGTCGGTCTTCACCACATCGGCGGGACTGGACCCGAACATGAAGCGGATGGACGAGGTCGTCAATCCGCCGGACTTCCTCACCGGAGCCATGTCGAACCTGTCCGGGCAGGCGGCCGACCCGTTCCAGATCCCGCCGGGCACGGCGACTCAGCACACGGAAGCGGTGCCCTGATGAGGCGAGCGAAGCGACGGGACAACGGATGAATCGGCTCACCCGTTTTCAACTCACGATCTTCTCGATCGTCACCGTGCTGTGCGTCGGTGCGATCTCGGTCTTCTACCTGCACGTGCCGTCGGCGCTGGGCATCGGCAGCTACAAGGTCAAGGCCAATTTCGTTGTCGGCGGCGGCCTTTACCCGAACGCGAACGTCACCTACCGCGGCGTGACCGTCGGCCGCGTCGAGTCGGTCGGTCTGACGAACGACGGCATCGTCGCCGACATGCGGTTGAACTCGGGGACGCCCGTCCCGGAGAACGTCACCGCGACCGTCAAGAGCGTTTCCGCGGTCGGCGAGCAGTACATCGACCTGGTGCCTCCGGAGAACGCGTCGAACACGATGCTGGCCAACGGCTCCACCATCGACGTCGACAGGACCGCCGTCGGCCAGGACATCGCGGGTCTGCTGACTCAGGCGGACAACCTGGTCAGCAGCATCGGCGACAGCAAGCTGCAGGAACTGCTGCGGGAGACGTTCAAGGCGTTCAACGGATCCGGCCCGGAACTATCGCGGCTGATCTCGTCGTCGCGGCTCCTGGTCGACGAAGCCAACGCGAACTACGACCAGACGATCCAGCTGATCGATCAGACGGGTCCGTTCCTCGACGCGCAGATCCGCAGCGGCGACGACATCAAGTCGCTCGCGGAGGGACTGGCGCGGTTCACCGGCGAGGTGGCGAACGCCGATCCGCAGCTGCGGTCGGTGCTGGAGACCGTGCCGGGTGCGACGCAGGCCGCCAACGAGACGTTCGACGGCATCCGGCCGAACTTCCCGATGCTGGCTGCCAATCTCGCGAACGTCGGCCGCATCGGCGTCATCTACCGGAAGTCGATCGAGCAGGCGCTGGTGATCTTCCCCGCTCTGATGGCCGCACTCGTCACCGTCGGTGGCGGACTGCCCGCCGACGAGGGTGGCAAGCTGGACTTCAAGGTGGACCTCGGTGATCCGCCGCCGTGCTCGACGGGCTTCATTCCGCCGCCGCTGATCCGGTCGCCTGCCGACACCACGCTGCGCGAGCTGCCGACCGACCTGTACTGCAAGACGGCGCAGAACGACGCGTCGGTGGTGCGAGGGGCACGCAACTACCCGTGCCAGGAGTTCCCCGGCAAGCGTGCGCCGACGGTGCAGCTGTGCCGCGACCCGGTCGGCTACGTGCCGATCGGCACCAACCCGTGGCGCGGGCCGCCGATCCCATACGGCACGCCGATGGGTCAGTCGGAGGACCAGCGTTACGAGCCGGATGGCCGTAACCTGGCGCCGCCCAACAAGTTCCCGTTCATCCCGCCGTACGCGGACTACGACCCCGGAGCGCCGTCGGTGCAGCTGCCACCCGGCGTGACACCGGGTCCCGGCCCAGCTCCGCACGCGCCGTTCCCGCTGCCGGTACCGCCGAATCAGCCGGGTCCGCAGCCTGCACCGTGGCCGTTCTTCGCGCCGCAGGACCAGGTGCTGCCGCCGTACGGCAGGCAGGCGCCACCCGGAGCGCCGGCCCCACCGCCTGCCGATGCAGCGGTTCCGGCCCCGGCTCCCGCCGAGCTGCCTCCGGGGCAGGGACCGCTGCTGCCCGCGGAAGTAGGGCAGCCGCCGGTTCCCCCGCCGCCCGGTGACCAGCCGATGGCCGGTGGGCCTGCGACGGCGACGTACGATTCCAGGACGGGCGTCTTCGTCGACCCCGCAGGGGGGACCGGTGTCTTCGCGGCCGGCATGGACAAGGCCACGGGTGCGGAGAACTGGGTTGACCTGATGCTGCTGGATCCACGGAAGGTGTAAATGGGTTCGGACGACACCCAGGCCGAAGCCCGGCCCGCGGTTCGATCCTCGACGCGTCGTCGCGCGTCTCGCGCCGCAGGCCCCGCGAGCGACGAGGTCGGGCCCGCGGCGCTCGGAATCAAGCTGGAGAAGCCTGTCACGCCCCCGAAGCAGCGGGTGAGCACCGCCGCGCCGCCGCCGCGCAGGCAACCGTCGCGCGGTCGTGTCGCCCTGGGCTGGTTCTCGGTGCTGACGGTGCTCGCGCTCGCCCTCGGTAGCGCGATCGCCTACGGGGCCGTTCAGCTCCGGCACGCGGGCGCGGTCGAGAAGCGGGACCAGCTGTTCGTCAGCACCGCGGAGCAGACCGTGGTGAACATGTTCAGCTACACCCAGAACACCATCGACGAGAGCGTCGACCGGTTCTACAACGGGATCAGCGGTCCGCTTCGGGACATGATGGCGCAGGGCAACAACAAGGACAATCTGAAGGCGATCTTCAAGCAGACGCAGGCGGACTCGGAGGCGGTCGTCAGCGGCGCGGCCCTGGAGAAGGTCGACGAGATCGCCAAGAACGCCTCGGTGTTGGTGGCGGTGCGGGTCACCGTGACCGACATCGACGGGGTGAACGCACCGTCCAAGCCGTACCGGCTGCGCGTCATCGTGCACGAGGCCGACGACGGAACGATGTCTGGCTACGACCTCAAGTACCCGGACGGGGGTAACTGATGTCGCTCGCCGTGCGCAGGCTGCTGGCCGTCGTCGGAGTGCTGCTGGCCGTCGTCGTGGTCGGACTCGGCGGACTCGGTGGCTACGTCTTCTGGGAGGGCGTGCAGGCCGAGGGCGCCAAGGAGACACGGGACGCGTTGCCCGCGTTGGCGACTGAGCAGGTTCCGCAGATCTTCGGGTTCGACTACCAGACGGTCGAGGGTAGCCTGAACACCGCTGCGCTCCTGCTCACCGACGACTACAAGGTCGAGTTCGAGAACCGCGCCCAGAAGGAGATCATCCCCCAGGCGCGCGAGCGTCAGCTCGTCACGCAGGCCAACGTCGTCGGCGCGGGAATGCTCGACGCGCAACGTGATTCGGGCTCGGTGCTGGTGTTCCTGAACCGCACGGTCACCGACAAGTCCAAGCAGCCGGTGTACGACGGTAGCCGGCTGCGCGTCGACTACACCAAGCAGCGCGGCGAGTGGAAGATCAAGTACATCCAGCCGATCTAGCTGGTTTGCATCAACGATTTCTGCGCGACGGTCGCGCGGTGGTCGCGAGCCAACGACCCTGGTGCAGAAGCGGACGCCGGTTACCTCGAGTTCTGCGTGTGGGCGGTACTCCTCGACGGATCACGACCCTCCCGCAGAAACGGAGGCCGGATGCCGCGAGTTCCGCGTCAGGGCTGTCCGATCTAGCTGCTTCTGGTGGATTCCAGCACGTCGAGGAACGATCTCGCCCAGCGGTCGACGTCATGCGCCAGCACCTGACGACGTAGGGCGCGCATCCGACGCCTGCCCTCTTCGGGTTCCTGATTCACCGCGGCCTCGATGGAATCCTTGACGCCGTCGAGGTGGTGCGGATTGGTCAGGTACGCCTGGCGTAATTCGGCTGCGGCGCCGGTGAACTCGCTGAGCACCAGCGCGCCGCCGAGATCGCTGCGGCAGGCCACGTACTCCTTGGCGACAAGGTTCATCCCGTCCCGAAGCGGGGTCACCAACATGACGTCGGCGGCGACGAAGAACGCCACCAGCTCGTCGCGTGGCAGCGGCCGATGGATGTAGTGCACCACGGGGTGGCCCACTTCGCCGTACTCGCCGTTGATGTGGCCGACCTGCCGCTCGATGTCCTCGCGCATCTCCTTGTAGCTCTCGACTCGCTCGCGGCTGGGCGTGGCCAACTGGACGAGCACCGTGTCGTCGGCGTTGATCCGGCCCTCGTCGAGGAGCTCCGAAAACGCGTACAGCCGAACGTCGATGCCCTTGGTGTAGTCGAGTCGGTCGACGCCCAGCAGCACCTTGCGCGGGTTGCCGAGTTCCGCGCGGATCTCGCGGGCCCGCTGCCGGACCGTGCGGTTGCGGGCCTTGGCGTCGAGGTCGGCGGAGTCGATCGAGATGGGGAAGGCGCCCACCTTCACCGTCCGGGATCCGACCTGAACCTCACCGAATCGCGAGCGCACCCCGACCGTGCCGCGTGACGTGTTGGCTCCCACCAGCCGTCGTGCGAGGAACAGGAAATTCTGGGCTCCGCCGGGCAGGTGAAAACCGACGAGGTCGGCGCCGAGCAGTCCTTCGATGATCTCGGTGCGCCACGGCATCTGCATGAAGAGCTCGACGGGTGGAAAGGGAATGTGCAGGAAGAACCCGATGGTGAGATCGGGCCGCAGCTCGCGCAGCATCTTGGGCACGAGCTGCAGTTGGTAGTCCTGGACCCAGACGGTGGCGCCCTTCGCGGCGGACTTGGCCGTCGCTTCGGCGAACCGACGGTTCACGTCGACGTAGGTGTCCCACCAGTTGCGGTGGTACACGGGTTTGACGATGACGTCGTGGTAGAGGGGCCACAGGGTGGCATTCGAGAAGCCCTCGTAGTACAGCTCGAAGTCGTCGGCGGACAGTCGGACCGGCCGCAACGACAGGCCGTCCTCGACGATCGGCTCCTCGTCACCGTCGGTGATTCCCGGCCAGCCGATCCATGCGCCGCGCTGTTTACGTAGGAGCGGTTCGAGTGCGGTGACCAACCCGCCGGGGCTGCGCTTCCACGTCGTCGACCCGTCCGGTAGGCGCTCCATGTCGATGGGCAGCCGGTTGGCGACCACCACGAAGTCGGCGGTCCCGGAGTCGGCGCTCTTGCCGCCTCCAGGCGTCACTACGCGTCGAGCTTCGCCGGCCCGATACCCAGCATCGAGAGGAAGACCCTGCACTCGTCGGCGTCCTCGGCGTACGCGGCGACCACTCGGCGGGCTTGGCTCGCGGTGTCGTCGGCTACGGGTTCGACATCATCGATGTCGGCTTCAGTCTTGGCTGCCATGAGACAACTCTAGGCGACTCCGAGACGGAGCCGCCTAGAGGTTGGACCAATGGCCGGTAGCGCTAACCGATGGAACCGGTAGCGGTCGGGGTGTTGCTCTCGCTGGATGTGGGCGGCACGTACTGCGGCGCGTCCTCGGCGAGGCCGATGCACTGGCCGCTGTTCGCGCCGGTGCAGGGGATGCCGTCGATCGCCGGGATGTCGGGATTGCCGGGGATGGAGCTGAACGGCGAGCTGGGCACGGTGTGGGGGATGCAGTTGCCGGTGAAGGTGTCCGCCTCCTCGCCGCCGGAGCAGCCCTCTGCGACCACGCCGGGCGCGGGCGCGGGGGCCGTGAACGCGGCGACGGCGGGTGCAGCCGCGAGCGCGAGGGCAAAGCCACCCGCAAGGACAAGTCGTCGGGCTGAGAAGTCGGAGATCGCCATCGTCACGCTTTCTGTCGGTTATTGACCGGGTCGTCGGGAGAATTCTATGGAAGCTGCCAGGAATCTGCACACGTTCGCACAGTTCCCGCCCCGGGTGTCGCGCAAAGTCGCGACCACCCGCCGACGCCGGGCCTCCGCCAGCGCGTGCTTACGGGCTCGAGCTGACGGTCGAACGGGGGATCGGCTGGGGTCCCTCGGCCTGCTGCTCCTCGGCCAGTCCCAGGCACTGACCGCTGTTGGCGCCGGTGCACGGGACGCCGCTGATCTCGGGCAGCCCCCCGGCGGGAGAGGTCTGGCCGAACTCCGGCGAGTTGGGTACCAGGTCCGGGGTGCAGGACCCGGTGAACGTGTCCTCGGTCTCGCCGCCGGGGCACGCCGCGACCGCCGGACCGGACGCCGAGACCCCGAGCGCGGCGATGACGGGCGCTGCGGCGACCGCGAGCGCGAAGCCGCCGGCCAGAATCAGGCGCCGGAGCGAGACGCTGGTTCCGACGCGGGAATCAATAGTAGCCATGGCACGCCTTCGTCTAGAGGTGTTGGTCCATCTCGCAGGGTGACTGCATGGACGAGAATACGCGGTGAGCGGTGATTTCACCGCGGGACACACGATCGAAATGGTGCGGCCGTGCCATTTCTGGAAGTCTCCTGAGTAGCCATTGTGGATTTGCTGACGATCGCCTCCGATCTCCCTGCCGAGTCGCCCTATGACACGGCGGCCGAGCATGGTTCGATAAACGAGAACGTGTTCCAATTTCCAGCTTCTGAACTTCTCGACGCGGAGGATAGCGGTGCAGCTTTCGTTGGCAGGCCGGACGTACATCGTGACCGGCGGCGGTAGTGGTATCGGCAAGGGCGTCGCCGCGGAGGTGGTGGCGTCCGGCGGCAACGCGATGCTGGTGGGCCGCAACGCCGACAAGCTCGCGTCGGCCGTCGAGGAGATCAACGCGCAGCGCGGCGACGACAGCGGCGAGGCGCGCTACGAGCCCGCCGACATCACCAACGAGGACCAGGTCGCGGCGGTTGTCGACGCCGCAACCGCGTGGCACGAGCGGCTCGACGGCGTTGTGCACTGCGCGGGCGGCTCGTTGACCATCGGGCCCCTGACGCAGGTGGATTCCGAGGGCTGGCGGCAGACCGTCGACCTCAACGTGAACGGAACCATGTACGTGCTCAAGCACAGCGCGCGTGAGATGGTGCGCGGTGGCGGCGGCTCATTCGTCGGGATCTCGTCGATCGCGTCGAGCAACACCCACCGGTGGTTCGCCGCATACGGCCCGAGCAAGGCCGCGCTGGATCACCTCATGATGCTGGCCGCCGACGAACTCGGCCCGTCGAAGGTCCGCGTCAACAGCATCCGGCCCGGCTTGATCAAGACGGATATGGTTGCGCCCATTCTGGATTCGCCCGAGATCAGCGCCGACTACGCGAGCTGCACTCCGCTGACCCGCCCCGGTGAGGTCGAGGACATCGCGAACGCCGCGGTGTTCCTGCTCAGTGACGCCGCCTCGTGGATCACCGGACAGGTGATCAACGTCGACGGTGGGCACTGCCTGCGTCGCGGACCCGACATGTCCGCCATGCTCGAGCCGGTCTTCGGCGCCGACGGCCTGCGCGGCGTCGTGAACTGAGCCGGGTTACGACGCGGGAAGGGCCGCCGGGCAGTACGCCTGAACTCCCAGCTGGCCGAGTGCCGTGATGTCCTTCTCGTTCGTCCAGCCGGTCGCGTTCTTGACGTGCTCGAGCGCCTGATACACCGGCTTGCCGCGCTTGAGTACATCGCACGTCGACTGGGCGATGTCCATCGCCTCGTTAGCGCTGATTCGAAGGCCCTTCTCGCGAACGGCCTTGGCGAACAACTCGTCGCGCTGCTCCTGGTTCGGGTCCGCGGGCTCGGCCGTCGCGGGTGCAGCGAGGGCCGAAGCGGTTCCGACGGCGACGACCGCTGCCGCCAGGATGAGCTTCATTCCCATGTGTATCCCCTGTCCCAGATCAAAAGCCAACAGTACGTCGGCAAACGTCTCGTTGCCTATCGACGGCGGGTGTCGAGGCGTTACTGCCGGGCCTCGGCCGCCTTGTGCACGGCGTTGACGATGCCCTGATACCCGGTGCACCGACAGAAGTTACCGGACAACCCCTCGCGGATTTCGGCGTCCGTGGGCTGCGGATTGTCGCGCAGCAACGCCGTAATGGAGGTGACGAAGCCCGGCGTGCAGAAGCCGCACTGCAGCCCGTGGCAGTCCCGCATGGCGGCCTGCACCGGCGAGAGCTGGCCGTCGGGTGACGCCAGGCCCTCGACCGTCGTGATCTCCTGGCCGTCGACCTGGACGGCGAAGAGCAGGCAGGCGCGAACGGCCTGCCCGTCGAGCAGGACCGTGCAGGCACCGCAGGCGCCGTGCTCGCACCCGAGGTGGGTGCCGGTCAGCCCGCACTTCTCGCGCAGGAAGTCCGCGAGCGTCAGGCGCGGCTCTACGACGGCCTCGAAACGGCGACCGTTGACCGACAGGCCGACCGGAACGTCATGCATCGAGCGCCTCCCTCATGGCGTCGGTCCAGGCGCGCGCGACCATCGCGGCGCCGACCCTGGTGCGGTAGGACGCCGACCCCTGGAGGTCGGACGGCACGTCGGTGAGCTCCGACATGGCGAGTGCGCCGATCTCCTCGGCGGTGACGTCGGAGACGGGCCGACCGGTGATCGCCCGCTCCGCCGCGCTGCCGCGCTCGGGAGTGGAGCCCAGCCCCAGCAGGCCGATACCGCAACGGGTGACGACGTCGTCGTCGTCCAGCTGAACTCCGACGGTCGCGCCTGCAATGGCGAAATCACCGTGTCGCCTTGCGAATTCGTGCACGGCGAAACCGCAGCGTCCGGACCACACCGGAAAGCGCACGGCACGCAGGATCTCGTCGGGCGCCAACGCGTTCTCCCACAGCCCGGTGAAGAACTCGGCCGCCGGGATCTCCCGGTCGCCGCGGGCGGACGTGGCCTCGATCGTCGCGTCGAGGGCGAGTGCCGCAGCCGCGTACTCCGCCGCGGGATCGGCGTGTGCGACGGCGCCGCCGAGTGTGCCCCTGGTGCGGATCTGGAAGTGCCCGATGTGCGGTGTCACCGCGGTCAGCAGTGGAACCGACTCGGCCACTTCGTCATCCATGCCCACCAGCGCGTGCGGGGTGCCCGCGGCGACCACGACGTCGCCGTCGACCAGGTCGATGCCCTGCAACTCCGCGACCCTGGAGATGTCGACCAGGTGCTCGAAGTGGGTGAGCCGCATCGCCAGCATCGGCACCAGGCTCTGGCCGCCCGCCAGGATCTTGGCGTCGTCGCCGTACTCGGTGAGCAGCTCGACGACGTCCTTGACCGAATCGGCCCGGTGATACGCGAACGGTGCGGCTTTCACGACAGCAGCTTCGACAGCGCCGCGAGCAACTCGTCGGTCTTCACGGCCGCCGGATGGACCGGTTTGCGCCTGCGCCCGACGAGGAAGCCGACCGCGACACCGGCCGCGAGTCCGGCGAGCACGGGTGCGAATCGCTTGGCCACCGGCAGCGCCACGACCTTCAGCAGGTCCACCGAGTCGTCGGCCGGCAGCGCCGCCGCCGCGGCGGTTTCCGCGGTGGGCGCCGCCGTGGCGGTCGACCCGCCGACGAGTTCGGCCTCGAGGGTCCTGGCGAACTGCGCGATGAGGTTGCCCGACACGTCCGCGAGCACGCCGCGGCCGAACTGCGCCGCCTTACCCGAGATCGCCAGGTCGGTGGTGATGGCCACGTGGGTCGCGTCACCCTCGTCCCTGAGTTGCGCTGTGACGGTCGCCGCCGCGGTGCCGTTGCCGCGGGTCTCCTTGCCCTCGGCGCGCAGCACGATCCGGCGCCCGGCCTCGTCCTTCTCCTTGTACGCGGCCACGCCCTGGTAGGACACGGTGATCGGGCCGACCTTGACCTTCACCGCGCCGGTGAACTCGTCGCCGTCGACCGACAGCAGCGTGGCACCCGGCAGACACGGCGCGACGCGCTCGACGTCGGTGAACACCTCCCAGGTCTCGGCCAGGGGTACGGCCACCCGGAATTCGTTGTTCAGTTCCACGTCTAATGGTCCTTTCCAGCTTGTTCGATTCCCCGGTCGCTTCGCTCCTGCCCGCCGGCTTCTATGAGCGCGACGATGGCGGCCGGGGACGCGGGCAGCTGCGTCACCGTCACCCCGAGCGGTGCGAGCGCGTCGTTGACGGCGTTGATGACCGCTGGCGGCGACCCGATCGCGCCGCCCTCACCCGCGCCCTTGTAGCCGCCGACACCGGGACCGGGAATCTCGACGTGCCCGAACTCGATCGGCGGGACCTCGGTGGCGGTCGGCAGCAGGTAGTCGACGAACGTCGAGGCGACGGGGTTACCCGCGTCGTCGTATGCGAGGTGTTCGAGCAGGGCGCCGCCGATACCCTGCACCGTGCCGCCCGCGACCTGGCCCTCGACGACGTTGGGGTTGATCATCGGACCCACGTCCTCGCTCACGATGTAGCGGGTGAGGGTCACGTGGCCGGTCTCGATGTCCACCTCGCACGTGCAGACGTGAGTCGCGTTGGCCCAGTGGATCATCGCCTGCGAGTTGAAGCGGGCGGTGGCCTCCAGTGTCGGCGACACGCCGCCGAGCTGTGCGGGCTCGTAGTACGACCGGTAGGCGATGTCGGCGAAGCTCACGCTCTTCGCCTCGCCCCCGACGGAATCCCGCACCGTCGCACGGGAGTCGGCGAGTTCGACGGCGTCGGGCTCCACCCCCAGGATCTGAGCGGCGATCGCGATGATCTGCCCCCGCAGGATCGTGCCCGCCTCGTTCACCGCTCCGGCGGTCATGGGTGCGCTGCGGCTGCCCTGCGTGCCCGCACCGTAGGGCGTGACCGCGGTGTCGCCCTGGATGGTGGACACGTCGTCGATGTCGGCGCCCAACGCATCCGCGGTCAGCTGGACCACGGTCGTCTCGATGCTGTTGCCCGCCGAACCGCCGTTGACGTAGACGTTGATCTTGCCGGTCGACTCCATGCGGACGGTCGCGCCCTCGGTCGCGAGATGGCCGGTCGCGGCGCCGGTGGGCTCGATGTAGGCCGAGAAACCGAGGCCGATGTAGCGGCCCTCGGCCAGCGCATCGGCCTGCTCCTTGCGGAAGCCCTCGTGATCGAGGATCTTGACGGCCTGCTCGAAGGTGTCGGCGGGCGCGCAGTTGTCGTAGGGCATTCCGTTGGGATTGAAGAACGGCATCTCGTCGCCGCGCAGGATGTTGATGCGGCGCAGCTCGACGGGGTCCATCCCGATCTTGCGCGCCGCTGAGTCGAGAAGCATTTCCCGCGTGAGGGTTTCGTACTGCCACGGCCCGCGGTAGGCGTGCAGGCCGGGAGTGTTGGAGAACACCGTCTTGTAGTTGAAGCTCGCCTTCGGCACCCGGTACGGTCCAGGGAAGAACATGCCGATGGCGGCCGTGGTGAGCACGGGGTACGGCGTCGGGTAGGACCCGACGTCCTGCACGAAGTCGATGTCGGCGGCCAGGATCTTCCCGTCCTCGTCGAACGCCATCCGCACGGTGCCGTCGACGTGCCGGGACTGGCCTGCGGACATCAGGTTCTCGCGGCGGTCCTCGATCCACTTCAAGGCCGCGGACACCTTGCGGGCCGCCAGCAGGATGCACATGTCCTCGCGCATCGGGACGACCTTCTGCCCGAACGCACCACCGGTGTCGCGCATGATGACGCGGACCCGCTGGGCGGGGATACCGAGCAGACGGGCGGCGAAGGCGCGCAGCTCGTGTGGCGTCTGGGTGGACGCCCAGACCGTGAGTTCCTCTGTGCTGCCACTCCATTCGGCGACCATGCCGCGGGTCTCCATCGGCACCGGAACGTACATCTGCTGATAGATGTGCTCGGACACGACGTGGGCGGCGGTGGCGAACAGCTCCTCGTCCGGCGGTGCGCCGCCCATGCCTCCCGCGACGTTGTCGGGGTAGGCCTCGTGCACGACCGGAACTCCGGCGGCCGCGCCCCCTACCGCCTTGCGGAAGTCCGCGACGGCGGGCAGCGGTTCGTAATCCACGTCGACGAGGTCGACGGCGTCCTCGGCGAGGTACCGGCTGTCGGCGACGACGAGCGCAACCGGATCGCCGACGAACTTCACCTCGCCGACGGCCAGTGGCGGCCGAGGGGTGTCGGGAATGTCCTTGCCCGCGACGGCGTGCCACGCTTCGACGACGTCGTCGTTGATGTCCGCGGCGGTGAACACCGCGTGCACCCCCGGCAGGGCGAGGGCTGCAGCCGTGTCGATGTTCGTGATGGTGGCGCGAGCGAACGGGCTGCGGACGAAGCAGGCGTGCAGCATGCCGGGGCGCATCACGTCGTCGACGAACGTCCCCTTGCCCGTCAGCAGTCGGGTGTCCTCGACCCGCGGCATCCGGGTGCCGGAGTAGCGGGGACTGACGGCGTCTGGAGCGGATGGCGGAGTCTCGGGCGTAGCGGTCGTCACCTGGGCGGTCCTCCCTGTATCACTTGCGCGTGTAAGTGATAGCTGTCACAACGTGGACGAGTGCCGTTATCGTACACGGAGAGGCGGTGTGCCAAAAAGAGAGAGTGGCATTTCCGCACGTACGGCCGGTTTTACGGACCGAAGATCGTGCGTTCGTGGTGAATGGGGCCGTCGACCTCGGCGAGTGGCCGGCCCTGGCCACCCCACCGCCGCGCGATGATCTCCGCGGTGATGGACACCGCGGTCTCCTCGGGGGTACGCGCCCCGAGGTCGAGGCCGAGCGGGCTCGACATCCGGCTCAGTTCGTCGTCGGTCAGGCCGGCGGCGCGCAGTCGGTCCACCCGGTCCAGATGGGTCTTGCGAGAACCCATCACGCCGATGTAGCCGAGCTCCAGCCGAAGGGCCACCTCGAGCACCGGGACGTCGAACTTCGGATCGTGGGTCAACACGCAGATCGCCGTGCGCGAGTCCAGTGCACCGGCGTCGGCCTGCGCGCGCAGATAGCGATGCGGCCAGTCGACGACAACCTCGTCGGCCGCGGGAAACCTTGCTGCCGTGGCGAATACGGGTCTCGCATCGCACACGGTGACGCGGTAGCCGAGGAAGGCGGCCTGCCTGGTGAGCGCCGCGGCGAAGTCGATGGCGCCGAAGACGATCATGCGCGGTGGCGGTGCGTGGCTGGCGACGAAGACCTCCATACCGGCACCCTGGCGCTCGCCGTCCGGTCCGTAGACCAGGACCCCCGTGCTGCCCGCGACGAGCATGCCGCGCGCGTCGTCGCCGACCGCGTCGTCGGCGCGCGACGACCCCAGTGAGCCGTCGACGGTATCGGCGCCGATGACGAGCCGGCGACCGAGTCGACTGGGGTCCGGGTGGGCGATGACGGTCGCAACCGCCGTCGGCCGGTGCGCGGCGATCGCGTCGACCACGGCACCGAGTTGCGGGAACGTCTCCACCGACACCGGTTCGGCGAAGATGTCGATGGTGCCGCCGCAGGTGAGGCCGACGGCGAACGCGTCGTCGTCGCTGATGCCGTAGCGCTGCAGCACCGGCGTCCCCGTCGCGACCACCTCGGTGGCCATCTCGTACACCGCCGCCTCGACGCAGCCGCCCGACACCGAACCGGCCACCGAACCGTCGGGGGAGACGACCATGGCCGCCCCGGCCCGACGCGGTGCGGAGCGCAGGGTGCGTACGACGGTGGCCAGGCCTGCGGTGCCACCGGCGCGCCAGACCGACGCGAGTTCGTCGAGTACGTCACGCATCGACCAAGTGTAGGACCGTACCGTGACCGCATGCGAAAGCTGATCGCCGCGATGTGCGCCGCATCCGTCGTGCTCATCCCCGCTTGTGGTCGGGGCGAGCCGAACTCGTTGTTCGACGCCGCCGGCTACCACGTCCGCGGCGACACGGTCTACTACCTGCGGGCCTTCCCCGGCGCCGCGGACGAGATGCAGGGCGTGGACGTGAACTCGTTCGAAGTGCTCGACCGCACCTACGCGAAGGACGCGGCGCAGGTGTATCTCGACGGCCGACCGCTGGCCGACGCCGATCCCGCGACGTTCGTCCTACTCGACCGGCCGAACCACGCGAAGGACGCCCGGTACGTCTACGCCCGCGACCGGGTGGTGTCCGATGACCCCGAGCACTACGAACTGCTGGACGCGAACCTCTCGAAGGACTCAGCCCACGTCTACTGGTCGGACGGGAGCGTGCTGTCCGACGACCCCGCGAACTTCGAGATCGTGTCGAACAGGGACTACTACACCTACACCAGGGACGGCACGACGGTGCACGTCAACGGCACCCCGATCACCGCCGCCGACCCCGCCACCTTCCGCGTGCTCGCCGGTGGGTACAGCCGCGACGACGCCGGCGCCTTCTACTTCACCGATGCGATGCCCGACGCGAACGCGGCGGAGCTCGAGGTGCTCGAGGGGGCGTACGCCCGCGACCGCGCGCACGCGTACTGGATGGGCGCGGTGATACCCGGTGCCGACGCCGCCTCGTTCGTCGTGCTCAACGGTGACTTCGAGTGCACGGCCGATGCCACCCGCGCGTACTACCGCGACACGGTGATCGCCGACGCCGACCCCGCAGCGTTCCCGAAGGACAAGGCCGTCACCGGCTGCTCGGAAACCGGAATCACATTCCGCGAGTAGCGATTTCAGCTTGGCGGGCCAGCTTAAGCATGGTACGGACCGCGAGCTGAATCTCCTCGGTCATGAGGTCTTCGCCGTCGACGCCGATCATGATGAGGTCGTTGAGCAGGTCGTCGGTGCCGCGGTAGCAGCGATCGGCGATCATCATGTCGACGTAGCGGTCGAGTTCATCGTGCAGGCCGCTGCCGACGAGATCGTCGGCCCACCGCGCGAACCGCGTCCAGTCCGCCTCGGGCACGCCGAGCATCGAGCAGACCGCTCGGACCGTGCGGGTTTCGTGCGCGTGCAGGGACTTGCTCACCAGATGCCTCCTGGTGTCCGATGCTAGGCCGCGAAGGTCGCCGAGAGCGCGCTACGGGGCGTCCGCGTGACGAAGCCAACACCGGCCCCACCCGCGTGACGTTCAGCCGACGAACCGCTCCCGATAGCCGGCGAGCCGGTGGGCCACCTCGTCCACGTCGAGGCCGAGATCCGCGGGTTCGTAGCGCACGCCGCCGTGCCTGCCGCGCGGATGCGCGGCGCAGAAGGCGGCCATCGCCGCTCGGGCGCGGTCGTCGTACGGCTGGTCGGCGAGTGCGTAAATCGCTGCGACAGTGCCCTGTTCGTCGGCCATGAAGTCCTCGAACGCGACGTCGATCGACTGGGCACCGGGGAGCACGGCGCGATCGCGCAGGCAGGTGGTCAGCAGGTCGGCTCCACGGTCCAGCCAGTACCGCGAGGTCCTGATCGGGTCGGGCCGCTCGCTGTTCATCCGCGCGGCGTAGCTCACCATCGTGCACATCGACTGGATCACTTCGACCGGGTCGCGGTGAGTGACCACGAAGGTGGCGTCGGGGAACGTCCGGTACAGGACGGGGAACTGCTCGAGATGCTGTGGCGATTTGAGCACCCAGCGAGTCCCGCCGCGCAGCCACTGCATTGCCTGCAGCGAGCGCCTGAGGTAGGCGTACGCCGGGGCCTGATCCTCGCCCCGGTAGTGCTTCGCGTAGTCGGGGAGGTGGAAAGTGGTCTCGAACAACATGGTTGAGAGGTCGTTGCCGAGGATCTGAATCTCCTCGTGGGCGTGATCCACCGTCATCTCGTGCATCCGCTTGAAGTCCGGCATGACGGTGTTCACGATGTTCAGGCCCGCCTCGCAGCGGTCCCGTCGGCCGTGCTCGTCCTCGCCGGGCACGGGGAACGGTTCGAGGCTCTCCCAGTACGGCAGATACCGGATCGCCGGGTCGGCCGCAATCAGGTTGTGCAGGTGGGTCGTTCCCGTGCGCGGCAGTCCGGCGATGATGATCGGCCGGTCGATCGACACGTCCTCGATCTCCGGATGCTCGGCGATGAGCGCCTCGAGTCGCAGCCGGTTGACCAGGTGTCCGACCACCTGCTCGAACGCCAATGCCGTTCCCATATTGGACAGTTCGGCTTGCTCGCGCAGCGACCGGCACAGGACGTCGAGTCGTGGCCGGAACGCCGGATCACCGAAGTCCTCCAGTCGAGCGCGGTCGACGGCGGTCTCGAGCATGGTGTCCGGGTCGAGGTCGAGCGTCGCTCCGTAGGCGCCGAGCCCGTCCCGGATGGGTTGCGATTCCGGAGGGAAGACGGGGTTCGCGAGGTCGGTGAACCGGATCGCGGCGGGCCTGGTCACGGCCGGAGCTCGGCGACGCCGACGACCCGGCAGACCGGACGCGCCGGCGTATCCGCGGGCAGGAACCAGCGCAACCAGATGAGCCCCTTGCCGCGGCCCGCCGTCGACACCCAGTTCGGATGGCCGGGATCCTCGGCGCTGATGACGACCCGCCACGACCCGTCTGCCTCGTAGGTGACCTCGGAGCCGTTGATGGTGACGCGCTCGCTGGTGAAGTCGTAGGTGTGGAGGAACGGATTCCACAGGCACAGATTCCAGAACGCGCACTCCGGTGACGTGCCCTCGACGACGAGCGCCTGGTCCGGTGTCAACTCGTAGGCGCCCATCGCGTATGCGGCGTCACCCGCCGCCCAGCCGTACGTCACCGTCGGCACGGGGAAGGGCTCGTGAATCTCGTTGGCGGGCTCCACCTTCACCGGGAGCATCGCCAGTTGCTCGTGCAGCCACGTGCGCGCGGCGCGCAGCCGGCGAGTCAGGTCGGCGCGGTCCTCGTCGCGACGCTGGGGCGCGTCGAGTGCGGTGATGGTCCATTCCGAACGCCGCGCCGTCTCACGGTTGTTGACGTAGTCTCGGGTGAGGGCGAATACCGCGTCGGGTTCGAGTTTCAGCCACGGACCCTGCTGAGGGTCGGGGCTGATGGTCAACTCGAAGTTGCCGTCGGCGTCGAACTCGAGTGCTCGGTCATTGATCGTGCCGACGATCCGGTCGCTGTAGCGGCCGTCGTCCGGGCCGCCGTACACCGTCAGCGACAGGTAGACGGCATCACCGCGGTTGCCGGTGACGCGGTAGGTCCGCGTCGGATCAATCGGCGCCAGTTGGTAATACGCGTCCGAGTTGTCGCCACCCCACTTCAGAAAGGGTGAGATGACGTCCACGAACCGCGGGCGCTCCTTCTCGTTCCACACGAACGCGTCGACCGCGACCCGGAGCAGGCTGAAAGCCAGCCGGTATCCGTCCAGCAGGTCCGCCTCGGGCAACGGGGGATCGGCGTCGAGCATGGTGGACTCGATGGCGCGCACCTCGTCGAGGAGATCACCGAACGCGTGGGACAGCCCGCTCTGATCGTGGACGGCGTCGGCACTCATGGTGACGAATCGTTACATGTCGTAACGTAATGTGTCAACGGGCGCTCGCCCGGTCCGGCTACACCTTGGTGAGATCGGTCTTCATCAGCATGACGTTGTACTCGGACCAGATCGACAGGTTCCAGTACAGGTCGCTGCCGGTGCCCATCGTCGACGGTGACCACGGGTGCATCATCGGCGCGTAGATGCCGCCCTGCTGTTGGCTCATAAGCACTTTCGCGGACGACCAGGTGCCCTGCGGGGTATCGGACGTGCGCATGACGATGTTGTTGAACTGGTCGCCGTACAGCGTCACGTACTTGTTCAGCTGCTTGTTGTACTGCACCGAGAGCTCGCTGACCTGAACGCCGGGGTTCACCGCGCCGCACGCGCCCTGCTCGCTGGCGCCGAACACCGCGGTCGCCTTCGCGGGTTGATTCCGGTACCAGCCCGCCTTGGTGGCGCCGATGCCGAACCAGCCGCCCGCGCTGCCCTTGCTGTAGTAGTCGTACTTCGTCACGTCGAGGATGTCCTTCTCGGCGACGCGCGAGAGGTACGCCGCGCCCTGGCGGCCGTTCGGCGTGCCGTAGGAGTAGACGTAGCCGTCACCGGGGCGCACCAGCGCCGCCTGCTGGAAGTTGGCGTTGCCGCTCCACGGGTCGTTCATCCGAATGGACTGCGGTGCGATCTTCCAGTTCTCGCCGTTGTCGATCGAGTAGGCGATGCCCGAGTAGTTGGTGGTCCACTGGCCGGCGGCGCCCCACTGCCGCACCGACATGAAGCTGAGGTACTGGGTCATCCCGCCGATGGCCTTGGGGTCGGTCGAGGGCAGCGCGATGCCCGCAGTCGGGATGAGGGTGATGCCCGGCGCGAGTCCCGGCGGGAGCGCCTCGGGGTTGATGATGCGCCGCGCGTACTGCTCGTACGGCCTGCCGTTGGGCACGTCCCACAGCGGCATACCGCCGAACCAGTTGCCGTTGCCGAACTCGCCGTCCGGCACGTCCATGCCGTCCGCGAGGTACGTATCGGCACTGCGCATCAGCACGTTGAAGCGCCAGTCCTCGCCCGGCACGCTGCGCAGTCCGAAGGTGTCGCCGAAGGCGATCAGCACCTGATGCTCGTTGTACGGGGTGGCCGGGTCGTCGGCGATCCCGTTGTCCCACATGGTGCCCACGTCGGTACCGGAGACGCCGAAGCGGGTCAGGGTGTCGGCGATCAACGGGTTGATCTGGCCGTTCGCGCCGAGCACCTGGTAGCCGCCGGTGACCCAGTTGACGAAGCTCGTCGACGGGCTCAGTTGCGCCCCGGCCAGCGGGAAACCCGGCACGTTCGCGACTGCCCTGGCGGCGGCCATTGCCAGGCTGGTCTGCTGTGTCGCGACGGTCGACGTGGTCGACTGGCCGGTGACGGCGTTGACGAAGTCCTCGATCTCGCGCCGCGCGTACGCCAGCAGCGTCCACGCCATCGGCTGCCCGGCCGGGGCGGCGGGGCCGCTGCCCACGAGCGGGCCGAGGATCGAGTTCACCACCCCGGACACGAAGTTCGTGACGATGGAGAACGGGTTGGGCGCCGCGGCGGGTGCCACCGCGGCGGCGGTTCGCGTGGTGGCCGTGGTGGTCGCCGCGGACACCTGCGTGGACAGCGCCGCGACGGGCGCGGCCTCCGCTTCGGGCGCCCCTGCGGTGGAAGTCGTTGCGGCGGAGAAGGTCTCGCCGGCCTTCGGTGTCGTGGGCTCCGGGTCGGACGTCGTCTCGACAGCGGCCGTCTGGGTGGTCTTCGCGGTGTCGGCGACGGCCGTCGACTTCTTGGAGGACTTCGGCTTCGTGGTCGAGGTATCTTCGGACGGGGCTGCGGTCTCGTCGTCCGGCGTGGCGGTGTCGGGCTCGATCTCGGGTTCGATTTCCGCGGGCACGGTCGGCGCGGTGGTCGCAGACCCGGTGTTGGTCTGGGCGCTCACGACACCGGCCGGCGTCGTCGTCGCACCCTCCTGCGATGTCTGCCCCGCGCTGCCGGAGGACCCCTCGGTCGGAGTGTCGACGGCGGTGCCGGTGGCCGGGGTGGTCTGCTCGCCGCCGGTCTGCGGGCCGCTCGACTCGGCGGACGGGCCGGCCGTCGAGGTGCTCGACGACGAGGTGTCGGTGTCGTCGGCGGCGGCGATCCCGTGTCCGGTGAAGACGGCGGTGCCGACTCCCAGTGCGACGGCTAGCCGGCCGACACGGCCGATGTAGGCGGAGGCTGGCATGGTGTCCCCTCGGTCAAATGCACGTGCGTTCCTCCCCCGTCAATAAGTGATTAGACCCCATTCGTTACACGGGCACGAGCAAACTCGCGAAATGCCCCAACTTTCACACCCGTTTCTTCAGTCGAGCGTGCGCAGGGCGTCCTCGTAGAGGCCGAAGGCCTCGGCCAACCCGTCGCCGACCCAGGCTTCGACGATTCCGACCTTGTCGGCCACCAGCTGCACCTGCATCACCCACTGCTCGAAATCGGGTTCGGCCCGCAGCGCGGCGACCTGAGCCTTCGATCCCTGAACGAGGATGAAGCCGCCCAGCTCGGCGCTCTGCGGCTTGAGGATCGCGGTGTCGAACCGCTCGATGCGCCCATCGCGGACCAGCCCGTCGAGATATCCCGTGAGGGTGTTCTTGAGAAGGTCGAGCGCCTGCCGTTCGCGTCCGCGGGTCGGAATGCCCCACGCCACCCAGAAGCCTGTCTCGGCCACGCGTCCTCCTCGGATCGATTGTTGAGAATCTACGACTATCCTCCAGTGTCGAGATGAGCCGCGGGACCCATGAGGTGTGCACGTGTGGGCACCGCTATCCCGAGCACTCGCTTTTCGGCACGTGCTACGGGTGTCTCGACTGTCCCGACGTCGAGGAGCGCCCACCGGGCGACCAGGACTTCTTCGACGACCACCCCTACCGGCGGTGCGGCTGCGCCGGGTTCGACGGAGCGGATGACATCGAGGGTGCCGACCAACCGGGGGAGGTCGGCCCGTTTAGCCGCCCCGATTCGGGGTGACTCCACCCGACATGGAACGGACCGACGACCCATCGCCCATCCCGACGGACGCCACCGAGGCGACCGACGAACAGCGGGAGTGGCAGGACGAGTTGGACCACCGGGGCGAGGACCCGGATGCGCCGGGTCTCCAGCAGGACCGGCACCAGATCGCCGACGAGACCTAACCGGCTGACGTCGACGCAATGGCCCCGACGCCGCGGGCCAGGCTCGGATAAAGGATCGCCGGTCCGAGCCAGCGTGCGACGAACCGGCGCAGCGCGGCGCCGTCGCGAGGCGGATCGCCGGGGTCGATCAGTAGCGAGTGCAGGGTGCGCAGCGCGAGTTCGCCGAGTTCGTCGATGGCGTCGTCGTCGTATCCATGCGCTTCCCAGTCGACGTCGAAGCGGTGCAGGATCGAACGCTGAAACGCCATCGCGGTGTCCCCGGTGAGCGAGACCATGGACCCGCCCTCCTGTCGTCGCGTGATCAGGTTCTCGAATTGCCGGTTGCCCACCAGCTCCTCGGCCGCGTAGCTGACGCTCTCCACCACGGCGGCGACGGGATCGGTGAGTCCGCTGACGTGCTTCTCCAACCGGCTGATGAACCCGTCGGCCGAGCGCATGGCGCTGGCGATGAGGAGCGCATCGGTGCCGGGGAAGTAGCGGTAGACGGTCTGGCGGGTCACGCCGAGGGCTCGGGCGACGTCGGCGATCCGCATCGACGCGCCGTCCGCGGCGATGATCGCGTCGACGGCGTCGAGAATCCGCTCGATGGCCTCCTCGTCCGACGTGGGCGCGTTGCCGGACCAGCCGTGGCTACGCACGGGCGACGACGTCGAACTCGATCGGCAGTGACTCGGGTCCGGTCATGCCGAGCATCGGCTTCCACCTCGTCGCCGCGGTGCGCCGAGGGTTGAGGAGCCGGGTGGCGAGAATGCGCAACGCCTCGGCGAGTTCGAGGCGGGCCAGATTCGCGCCGAGGCAGTAGTGCACGCCGCCGCCGAAGGTGAGGATGGCCGGCGCGCCCTGTCGGGACACGTCGAAGCGGTCGGCGTCGTCGTAGACCGCAGGGTCGCGATTCGCCGCGTAGGTGTTCACCATGATGAAAGTCCCTGCGGGGAAGAGGTATCCGTTGAAGTCGGCGTCCTCGGTCACCCAGCGCGGGGTACCGCAGACGGCGGGCGAGTGGCGCATGCTCTCCTCGACGGCGCGCATGGCGAACTCCGGGTTGTCGCGCAGGACGGCCCACTGATCGGGGTGATCGCACAGCACCTGAACCGATGCGGCGAGCTGATTGCGCGTGGTGTCGGTGCCCGCCATCAGCAGGCTGGCCGCCAGGGTGCGCAGTTCGTCCTGGCTCAGCCGGTCGCCGTCGTCCTCGGCGCGGATGAGTTCGGAGATCAGATCGTCGGTCAGAGCGCCGCGCCTGCGATCGATCATCTCGTCGACGTAGGCGTCCAGTTCGCCCCACGCCCGCAGCACCGTCGGCGTCTCCGTCTCCAGGTCGGTACCGAAGCTGAAGGCCTTGAACACGTCAGCCGTCCAGTCGGAGAACAGTTTCCAGTCCTCGCTGGGGGCGCCGAGCAGCGCGCAGATGATCGGAATCGGGTAGTGCTTGGCGATGTCCTCGACGATGTCGCAGCGTCCCGCGTCGGCCACCGAGTCGATGAGCCCGTTCACGACGGTGTCGATGGTGTCGTGCAGACGTGTCGTCGCGCGCGGCGTGAACGCCTTCGACACCAGCTTGCGCAGACGGACGTGCTCGTCGCCCTCGATGCAGAGCAGCGTGGCCATGACCTTGTCGTAGAGCGGGCCCGACGTGACGCCCTGCGCCATCAGGCTGATCCCCGGCGGGGTGGTGAAGCGGGGATCGCGCATGATCGCGCGGGCGTACTCGTAGGACAGGATCTCGGGTCCCGCCGGGCCGATCCCGATGGGTGCGACCCGCTGCGCCTCGCGGATGTGGGCCCACGCCTGCGCGGGTTCGGCGTCGATGTCGTAGCCCAGCATCGGCAGGCCCGCGTCGAACACGCTCTTCGCCGTCGTGGTCGTGGGCATCGCGGTCTCCTCGGCGAGACGGATCGGGCTGATGTGTCCCGTGTGGTCGATCCGACGCTACGACGAACGCGCCATCGGCGGGGCGTTTTCGTCCGCTTCGCCATACGTTTCTCGATTTACGTATGGCCACTCGGGGTGTCGAGTCAGTCCGTCGGCTCCGGCGTACTGACCGGCGCTTCGACCAGCAGTGACATGCCGTGGTGGGCCGGCATCTCGACCGAGAAGCTGAACAGGTCGTCGACCGTCGCCATCTGGTGGCCGCTGAACATGTCCGACACGGTGGCTCCGGGCGGCAACTCCTTGGACCGCACCGTGCCCGCGATGTCCTCGTTGGCGAAGTTGAGCACCGTGAGCTGGTACTGCCCCTCGTCTTCGAGTTCGTGGACCAGCACCAGCATGCCGCGATGTGACACCTCGGGGATGTCGATCTGCTTGCTGGTCGCGATCCCGTAGTGCGAGCGCACCTTCAGGATCGCCTGCAGCTGACGCAGGAAGCTGGTGTCGTCCGCCAACTGCTCCGGTATCGAGCCGTACAGGCTTCTGCCCCTGGGCATTCCGGCCGATGACTGCTTCGCGTTCGGGTTGACGCCCATCAGGTCGTGCGCAGCCCGGTGAATCCATCTCGTGTCGCCGCCGCGCATCAGCTCGGAGACCTCAGACGCCGGCAGCGTGAGCATGCCGCACAGATCCCAGCCCGACAACGCGAACACGCCCGGTTGCAGCGCGTTGAACATCGCCAGCAGCAGGTGCGCCCGCCGAATGCGGTCGATGTCGTCGATCGTGTCGAGATCGGTGATTCCCAGGGCGGCCGCGATCACGGTGGCGGTGGTCGACGCGATGCCGTTGGTGGTGAAAGTCAGGTTGTACGGGGCGTTCTCACCGGTCAGCTTCTCCGTCAGATCCGCCCGGATGGTGTCACCGAGGGCCTCACCGGTGATCTCCTCGCCCTTGTAGGTGAAGACGTCGTCGCGGTGTCCGGTGGACCAGTGCACCAACTCGTAGGTGAGCTCGTCGTGGTTCTGCAACGCGTGTACCAGGGAGGCCGGGTCGACACCGGATTCCAGTGTGGTGCGCAACGTGAGCCGCAGGAACTCGGTGTCGGCGGTGGCCAACGCGTGCTGGTAAGCGGGTCGATTGATGAAGTCGTACGACAGGTCGGCGCCGGCTTCCCCGATCTCCCGGATATCGTCGATCGTGAGGTTGAGCTCCTGGAACGTGAAGCCGCCCACCTTGCGGACCATGCTGGCGATGAGGTGATTGGCCGCTTCCGACAGCGGGTGCCCTTCGGACCACCCCGCGCTGTCCTCGGCCGCGGTCTTCTCCGCACCTAGGAAACCGTTGGCGTCGAGGCGCAGCCCGCCGGTGCCGAGGTCGGTGAGCGAGTGCAGCGCGTCGCCCATCACCAGCCGCATCCCCGCGAACGTCGGGTCGAGCCAGTTGATCGACGGCTGACCGTCCTTGAAGTAGTGAAGATAGACCCAGCGGCGCTCGACGCCGTCGATCCCGACGACCGGTCGCGTGACGCTCCAGTTGGTCTCCTTGATCCCTTCCGCGTAGAAGATCACGCGTTGCAGTCGGCCGATGATGTAGCCGGCCTTGTCGAGCCACTCCTCGGTCGCGGGATCGATGTTGACGGAGTCCGCGCCGGGAGGCACGTCGGGCAGGTACTCCCAGTCGCGGGGGTCGATGTCGACCATGTGGTAGATGCCGGGGTAGTCGGCGTACTTCATCTCGGCGAGCCGGAAATCAGCGCCCTTACCGGTGTGACCGGGGACGATGTCGTCGATGATCGTGCCGCCGTACCAGTTGGCGGTGCCGCACATCGTGCGGAATTCGTCCTCGGTGCCGAACGCCGGATCGATCTGGGTGCTGATGCGGTCGAAGTGGCCGTCGACGCTCGGTGTGAGCTCCCAGCCGGAGATGCCGCCGGCACGCTTCACCGGTCCCGTGTGGATGCCCTCGATGCCGATTTCGGCGAACGCCTTCCACAGGTTCTCGTCGGCCATCGACTTGAGGAACGACTCGTCGGGCCGGGTGATCAGCGAGAGCGGATAGGCGGTGAACCACACCGATGCGGTCTCGACGGCGTGCCGGGGGCTCGGCGTGGCGTACGGGTTCTGCCACATCGAGCCCTGACCGGAGAACTGCTGGCTGATCTCGTTGGCGTCGGCGAGCATCGACTGGCTGAGCAGCCACGACACGTACGCGGGGTTGTCACCGGCGGGCTCGCCGTCCTGGGCCAGCGAGCGACGGGTGAAGGGCGCGCGGACCCGCGGCCGGTAGCGCAGGGCGCGCGGCCGCGCGGGGTGCAGGTGTTCGTCGAACGTGATCTCGGTCGGCTCGTTGCCCTGGTCTTCGGGGTCCGACTCTGCGGCCTGGGACAAGGTTCCACCTTCGGGATGTCGTTCGTTCAGGAGTGCGTCCATCGCAGTATTGCCTCACTGCGGACGAGTTGAAACGGCGTGCTGGTGGGCGGCCCTGCCCTGACTGTCCCCCGATCGGGGGAACCCTCATTCCACCAGGCTATCCGCCGGTCACCCGATACAGCGCGGCCCGCTGGCACGGCATTCTTATCTCATCACCGGAACACACCGGATGAAAACCTTAAAAGTCAAGTCGCACAAGGAGAAACACCATGAACATCGTCACCCGCCGCATCGCCGCAGTCATCGCCCTGTCCGCCGCCCCGGCCCTGATCGCGATCGGCGCAGCCGCGACCAGCAGCGCGCAGACCACCGGAGCCACCAACCACGGCTCCAGCGCCAGCCACCCGGCCTTCCCGCACCAGACCAACGCCCCCCAGCCGGGCACCTCGGTGCATCACCACCACCAGAACCACCGCGGATAGGTAGCCGCACTGAGCGCCCGGATGCGAAAGCGTCCGGGCGCTCGCTGCGTGGTCAGTAGGACTTTCCGTCGGCGTACCGCTGGCGACGGTACAGGCGTCCTTTCCCGCGGTTTTCGCCCTATAGGTCGGCAACTGGGAGTCGCAGTTCGGGCAGACCAAGCGGAGATTCTCTCGCCGATTGTTCGACGCATCGCCGTCGATGTGGTCGAGAACGAAAGAGAGAGGCGCGTCCAGCCAGGTGTTGGCCTGGCCGCAGATCGCGCAGCGCGCTGACTGGTCCTCGATGAGGTGCAGCCGAATGTAGTGGTCGCGCCGACCGTCGGTCCACACTGCTTGACCGGACTCCAGCCACAGCTGCGTGCGGGCGATGCGCTCGGACGTACGCTGGCACTTGTTGCTGCAATACGCCTGCTGGCTCTTCTTGGTGAGCGGTGAACCGCACCCCCGACACAGTTTCATGTCGCGACGCTACGAGCGGAGTCCGACAACCTACGGTTGTCGAATCGTGGAGCCTCCGGTGGGCGGTATCCGGGGGCTGGTTTCGCTCCGTCGTCAAGGCCGTAGAATCACCGCGGGTTCACTAAAGCCCACGCCGCGTTAGCTCAGTCGGCAGAGCGCCACACTTGTAATGTGGATGCGGGAGTTCGATTCTCCCACGCGGCTCCACGGACTTTGTCGGTCCTCGTCTCTAGCGTCGATTCATGACGATGAACTGTCTGGGTTGCGGCGTCGAGTTCTCCCGTCGTTGGCAAAAGGTGTACTGCACCAACGCTTGTCAACAGGCTCATCAACGCCGGCGCCTACTGGAAGCCTGGTTGGTGACCGGAAAGTGCGGCGCCATCTCGCAGAAGGGCAACTACATCAGGGAGTACCTCCACGAACAGCAGGGCGGCTGTTGCCTGATCTGCGGCGCCGGCGACACGTGGAACGGTGCGCCGCTGGGCATGATCATCGATCACATCAACGGCGACGCGACTGATAATCGTCGCGAGAACCTGCGTCTTCTGTGTCCCAACTGCGATAGCCAGTTGCCGACGTATAAGTCGAGGAACCGCGGCAACGGCCGGCACTTCCGCCGACAGCGGTACGCCGACGGGAAGTCCTACTAGCACTCACCGCAGCGAGAACCCCCGTCCACGAGAGCACCCTGCGTTCCCCCGATCAGTGGACACTGACGTTCCACCGACGCATCCGCCGGTCACCCGATACAGCGCGGCCCGCTGGCACGGCATTCTTATCTCATCACCGGAACACACCGGATGAAAACCTTAAAAGTCAAGTCGCACAAGGAGAAACACCATGAACATCGTCACCCGCCGCATCGCCGCCGTCATCGCCCTGTCCGCCGCCCCGGCCCTGATCGCGATCGGCGCAGCCGCGACCAGCAGCGCGCAGACCACCGGAGCCACCAACCACGGCTCCAGCGCCAGCCACCCGGCCTTCCCGCACCAGACCAACGCCCCCCAGCCGGGCACCTCGGTGCATCACCACCACCAGAACCACCGCGGATAGGTAGCCGCACTGAGCGCCCGGATGCGAAAGCGTCCGGGCGCTTACTCGTCCGCGTCGACGATCCGCTGCGAGGTCACCGGCCGTGGCGGCGTGGAGCGTCCGCGTGGCCGCCGGCCGGGCAGTGGAATGCGGTCGGCGATGTTGCTCAGCGGATTCACGACCTGGCTCAGGGTGATGACGGCTTCGTGCAGCGCGTCGATGGTCGGTGCTAGCGCCTCGAGTCCCGGCGCGAGCCGGTTCAGGGTGTCGGCGACGTCGGCGAGTTTGAGCAGCGGCCCGTTCTCGGCGGTGATCGTGTCGAGCAGACCACCCTCGGACAACAACTTGTCGGCGACGCCGTCCTCACGCAGTACTCGCTCGATGAGGCCGTCGTTGGCCAGCAGTTGATCGGCCAGTCCGCCCGGTGCGATGACCCGAGAGATCGCGCCGTCGTCGGTGGTCATCCTGTCGATGAGGCCGCCGTCGGCCGTGAGTTGGTCGATCAGACCGCCCGGCGCGACGGCTCGCACCACCACGCTCTCGTCGGCGGTGAGCCGGTCGAGCAGGCCGCCCTCCGCGGTCAACTGGTCGACGAGGCCGCCGGGGCGGAGTAGGCGGTTGATCGGACCGTCCGGGGCGAGGGCTCGGCCGAGTGGCGCGTCGTCGTCCATTAACCGGGCCAGCCGGTTGGCCCGCTCGACGGCGTCCTCCAGGCCCAGCATGCCCGCGAGCGACGACTTGCCGGCAGTCGGACCGTCGTCCCCGGTCAGGCCGCGCTGGACTGCGTTCAACGTGGTGGTGGCGACGCCGAGGCTGGCCTCCGTCACGGCCAAGCCGATGCGGGCCGGGGCGGTGGCCAGGTCGACCAGCGCTTTGCCGAGGTTCATGCCGCCATCCTATGGCCGACGTCACACGTAAAGGACGAGCCCGACGAGAGATTCCCCGCTGAGCGGCCGCTGAAGATACGCTGTGAGAGATTCACAGTGATTTCACAGGTCGCACGCAGGGCTGTGGCAAGCAAGTGAGGGGAGATTGTCTGCATGGCCATGGCTGCTTTGCCCGAGAGCGTTCCCGAAGCCCGCGTGCTCGTCGTTGACGACGAGACCAACATCGTGGAGCTGTTGTCCGTCAGCTTGAAATTCCAGGGTTTCGAGGTGCACACCGCCTCGAGTGGTCCCGCCGCGCTCGACAAGGCGCGCGAGATCAAGCCCGACGCCGTCATCCTCGACGTGATGATGCCGGGGATGGACGGCTTCGGCGTCCTGCGCCGGCTACGCGCCGACGGTATCGACGCGCCCGCGCTGTTCCTCACCGCGCGCGACACCCTGCAGGACAAGATCACCGGCCTCACGCTCGGCGGCGACGACTACGTCACGAAGCCGTTCAGCCTCGAAGAGGTCGTGGCGCGACTCCGCGTGATCCTGCGTCGCACCGGTCGCGGCGTGGAGGAGCCCCGTACGGCTCGGCTGTCCTTCGCCGACATCGAACTCGACGAGGACACGCACGAGGTGTGGAAGGCCGGCGAGCCCGTCTCGCTGTCGCCGACCGAGTTCACCCTGCTGCGCTACTTCATCATCAACGCGGGCACGGTGCTCTCGAAGCCCAAGATCCTCGACCACGTGTGGCGCTACGACTTCGGCGGCGACGTCAACGTCGTCGAGTCCTACGTCTCCTACCTCCGTCGCAAGATCGACACCGGCGAGAAGCGGCTGCTGCACACGCTGCGCGGCGTCGGCTACGTCCTTCGTGAACCGCGCTAGTTGGGGGCGATGGCGGGAATTCGCGGTCAGGGTGTGCCCCTGCGGGTCGGGCTGGTAGCCGCGACCCTGGTTCTGGTGGCCCTGGGCCTGTTGGCTTCGGGGATCGCGGTGACCTCGATCATGCGGCACAGCCTGGTCAACCGCGTCGACCAGACGCTGCTCGACGCATCCCGCAGCTGGGCGCAGGCACCGCGACGCATGCCGGAGACCCCGCTCGAAGGACCCAACCCCGCCCGCCCGCCGTCCAACTTCTACGTCCGAGGGGTCGACCCCGACGGCCGCACGTGGATGGCCGTCAACGACCGCGAGGCCGAACCCGCGCTCCCGGATGACAACGACGTCGGCCCCGTCCCGGTTACCGTTGGATCCATCGAGCACTCCGACGTGCAGTGGCGCGCCATGACGGTCCGGGGCGTACGAGGTGAGCTCACCACCGTGGCCATCGATCTGTCCGACGTGTCATCGACCATGCGAGCCCTGACGTGGTCGCAGGTCGGGATCGGGGCCGTGGTGCTGCTGGTCATCGGGATCGCCGGCTACGCCGTGGTGCACCGCAGCCTCCGTCCACTCGACGAAGTCGAGCAGACCGCCGCCGCCATCGCGTCCGGGCAGCTCGACCGACGCATTCCGCAGCGCGACTCTCGCACCGAGGTGGGCCGACTCTCGTTGGCACTCAACGGAATGCTGGCGCAGATCCAGCGCGCCGTTGCGTCGTCGCAGGCGTCCGCCGAGCAGGCGCGCACGTCGGAGGACCGCATGCGACGGTTCATCACGGATGCGAGCCACGAGCTGCGCACGCCGCTGACCACCATCCGCGGGTTCGCCGAGTTGTACCGGCAGGGCGCCGCCCGTGACGTCGAGATGCTGATGAGCCGCATCGAGAGCGAGTCCCGGCGGATGGGCCTGCTGGTCGAGGACCTCCTGCTACTCGCACGCCTCGACGCGCAGCGCCCGCTCGAACGCCATCGCGTCGACCTGCTGTCGCTGGCGAGCGATGCCGTGCACGACGCGCAGTCGATCGCCCCGAAGCGCACGATCACGATGGACGTCGTGGACGGCCCTGGCACTCCCGAGGTTCTCGGCGACGAGGCCCGGCTGCGTCAGGTGCTCGGCAACCTCGTCGCCAACGCGCTACAGCACACGCCGGAGACGGCGGGGATCGCGGTGCGCGTCGGCACCGACGGCGACGATGCGCTGCTCGAGGTGGCCGACGAGGGACCGGGCATGAGCGCCGACGACGCGCAGCGGGTGTTCGAGCGGTTCTACCGCGCCGACTCGTCGCGGGCACGTGCCAGCGGTGGCACCGGGCTCGGCCTGTCGATCGTCGACTCCCTGGTGTACGCACACGGCGGCAAGGTCACCGTCACCACCGCGCTCGGGCAGGGCTGCCGGTTCACCGTGCATCTACCACGGATCGCCGACGCCGAGACGCCCGCGCCGCCCGTCGACGCTAATCCAGCTCTGCCAGCGCCGCTTTGATCTTCGCCTGAGCCTCGTCGAGCGACTCGGGCGACGGATTGCGATCGACGTTGGCGAAGCCGAAGTCGGACAGGTTGCGCGCCGGGAAGACGTGCACGTGCAGGTGCGGCACCTCGAGGCCGGCGATGATGACGCCCGAGCGTTCGGTGTCGAAGGCCTTGCAGACCGCCTTACCGATGCGCTGTGCAACGGCCATCACGTTAGCGAACACGGGCGGCTCGATGTCCTGCCAGTTGTCGATCTCCGCGCGCGGCACCACCAGCGTGTGGCCCTGCGTCATCGGTTCGATGGTCAGGAACGCGACGACGTCGTCGTCCTCGTAGACGAAACGTCCCGGAATCTCCCGATTGATGATCATGGTGAAGACGGAGGCCATGGATCGAGCATGCCAGACGGCTCTCCGGTGCCTTCGCGCCGAGTTGCGTGGCGATAACGCACGGATTAACCGCGCACGATTTCCATCTCGTCGGGATGCGGCCATCGCGAAGGCGGGGCGTCGGTAACCCACGCGTACTCGAGCCCGCACACATGCCCGTCGGCAATCCACACGATGATCTCGCCCTGGTACGCGGCCTCACTCTGCACATAGGCGCGACCGGGGAGGGGGCCGTTCGGCACGTCGATTCTGGGCCCGGCCCCGAGGTCGATGTCGAGGATCCACGGCGCTGCTTGTCTGACGCGGGCGCCGTCGAGCTTCTCGACTATCTGTTGCCAGCCCGGCACTTCGGTACGCGAGACGAATGCGGTGACAATCGCGGATTCGTCTACTGTGAGCCCGCGCCAACTGGGGCTTCCGGTCATGGGATGAATGCCGTCAGTAGCCCAAGCTCCGCAATCCTTCACGATTGCGGATGGCGCATCGACGCAGCTGTTCGTCGTCCAGATCGTCTGGTTCTGTCCTCAACTGCGGCTGCTTCCAGATACCGCCCACGACACCAGCCTATGGGCGCTTGCCAGGCCGACTTCGCACCAATTTCAGCCCCTGTGCACGAAGCCGTGCAGCTCCTCCACGGTCCACGGGGGCGATTCGTGGTGATCGCGGTAAGTGACGATCGCCGGGGTTTGGCGGTCGAAGCGGCCGACGAAACCACCTGCGGCGATGAAGATCTGGCCGGTGACGTCCTTCGCGAGATCGCTGACCAGATACGCGTAGGTGGGCGCGACGTACTCCGGCGGGGACGCGTCGAGCGCGCCGGCCATGCTGACGTCGTCGAGCAGCCCGCGCCGATTGAGCTCGGCGATGTGGGCCTCGTAGTCGGCACCCTCGGACAGTCGGGTGCGTGCGCCGGGGCAGACGACGTTGGCCCGTACGCCGTGCTCGCGCAGTTCGGCGGCGATGGCCAGGGTCAGCCCGTTGACGCCACCCTTACCCGCGGGATAGCCGGTGCCGCCGTAATCGCCAAGGAACGCAAAGGAACTGGTGTTGACGATCGCCCCGCCGCCGGCGGCCACCATGTGAGGGGCCGCGGCGCGGCAGGTCTCGAACGTCGTCAGCAGATGCGCGTCGAGCAGATCCCGAAACAGCTCGCTCGTCACATTGAGGATCGACTCAGCGCCAAGGGCACCAGTGCCCGCGCAGTTGACCAGAGCATCGATCCCACCGAACTCGGAGACGCAGCGCTCGATCAGCGCATCGGCGACCTCGGGATCCGACGGCGAGCCGGAGAAGCCGACGGCCGCGCCCCGGATGCCGCCGACAGCGTTGGCGACGACATCGGGGTCGCGGCCGTTGACCACTACTCCGTACCCTTGCGCGGCGAGTAGTTCGGCGACCGCGAGGCCGATGCCCCGCGAGCCGCCGACGACTACCGCTCCGTTCAGCTCGGGTCTTCCTGTCCGAACGCCATCGCGTCCATGTTCCAGTAGCCGCGCAGGTTCGTGATGAGCCCCGCGTCGTTCACCTTGTACGTGAACACGCCGCGCACCGTCGTGGTGAAGCCGTTCGGGAACTTGGTGTGCAGCACCAGGATGTAGGCGATCTCCGTCGGCGAGCTCGACGGGAACGTCTCCTCACGGGTGACCGTGAGCTGGTTCGGGCCGATGTTGGCGTCGTAGAAGGCCGCGAGCGCCTCCTTGCCGCGAACCCCGGTGCCGTCGGGGTTGGTGACGGCCTCACCGATCGGGTCCTCGACCACGACGTCGTCGGCCATCAGGGCTAGCCAGCCCTCCCGGTCACCCGATTGCACGCAGCGCCAAGACGATTCGGATGCCTCGACGACGGGCGTTTTCTCGACCGTCGTCACGATCAGCGGTCCGCGTCGGTGTACCGGATGACACCGCGGATGTTGCGGCCCTCCAGCATGTCCGCGTACCCGTCGTTGATCTGCTCCAGCTGGTACTGCCGGGTGATCATGTCGTCCAGGTTGAGCTTGCCGGCCTTGTACATCGACAGCAGCTGCGGGATGTCGAAGTGCGGGTTGCCGCCGCCGAAGATGGTGCCCTGCAGGTTCTTCTGCATCAGCGTCAGCATCGCGAGGTTCAGCGTGACGTTGGTGTCGAGCAGGCTGCCGATGGCAGTGACGACCGTGGTGCCGCCCTTGGCGGTCAGGTTGACGTACGTGTCGACGTCCTTGCCCTTGAGCTCGCCGACCGTCACGATCACCTGCTTGGCCATCAGGCCGTGGGTGGCCTCGGCCATCCCTGCGAACGCGGCGTCGGTGTCCGGATAGGCGTGCGTCGCACCGAACTTCAGGGCGGCGTCGCGCTTCCACTCGACCGGCTCGATGACGAAGATGTGGCGGGCACCGGCGTTCACCGCGCCCTGCACCGCCGACATGCCGACACCGCCGACACCCACCACGGCGACGTCGTCACCGGGCCGGATGTTGCCCGCCTTCACGGCGGAGCCGTAGCCGGTCGTCACGCCGCAGCCCACCAGGCAGGCCACCTCGAACGGGATGGACGGATCGATCTTCACGACGGAGCTCTTGTGCACGACCATGTACGGGCTGAAGGTGCCCAGCAACGTCATGGGGAAGACGGGCTGACCGTTGGACGCGTGGATGCGATGCGTGCCGTCGGAGACGGCTTGGCCGCCGAGGAGACCGGCACCCAGATCGCAGAGGTTGCGCAGACCGGCCTGACACGACGGGCACGCGCCACACGACGGGATGAACGAGAGCACGACGTGGTCGCCCACGGCGATGTCGTCGACACCGGGGCCGACCTCGGTGACGATGCCCGCACCCTCGTGGCCGCCCAGCACCGGGAAGCCGGCCATCGGAATGTCACCTGTTACAAGATGGTGGTCGGAGTGGCACATGCCCGACGCTTCCATCTGGATCTTGACCTCGTCCTTGACGGGTTCACCGATCTCGATCTCCTCGATCGACCACGGCTTGTTGAACTCCCAGATGAGAGCGCCTTTTGTCTTCATCGCAACCTGCTTTCAACTAGAACCAGTGAGCCCAGACTAGAACCTCTAGTTAAGTACGTCACAGCCACCCCAAGCAACCGCTTGGTGGAGATCACCAGATCGGGACCGGGGCCTGACCGAGGGGGTAGTAGCCGGGTAGCTTCTCGCCCGCGACGCTGCGTTCGATCCGCTTCTGCATCGTCGGGGTGAGGTCGCCGGACTCGATGAGCTTGATGAACGCCTTCTGCACGTGGCCGAAGTCGAAGAAGTCGCGCTGCCACTCGATCAGCAGATCGTCGTTCAGCCGGAACCAGCTGCCGCCGATGCCGTAGATCTCGTCGCGGGTGCCGTCGGACTTCTTGGCGATCTGCTTCCAGAACCCGACGATCTCGTTCTGCTTCTCGTCGATGAGCGTCTTCTGGTACTCGTACACCCAGTTCTCGAGGCCCTCCATCTCCAAACCGAGTGCGACGTCGCGGATCTCGTCACGGTTCATGCACATGACGTCTTCCTTCGGCCCGATGTTCCAGCCGTAGGTCGCGTCCTCGGTGTAGAAGTCGGCGAGTCCCTTCCAGTCGCCGGCCTTCTCAGCGTCCTGGTTGGCCTTCAGCCAGCGCTGGACCCAGTCCTCTAGAGCGTCACGGTTCACCTTTGAATCGGGCACAGTCAGTCTCCTTTGTTCTTGATGGAAATCGCTTGGGTAGGGCACATTTCGATCGCCCGCTCGACGTCCTCGCGGATGTCGTCGGGTGGTTCCGAATCGAGGATCTCGACGACACCGCGCTTCGGCACCGAGAACACGTCGGGGGCCTCCAGTTCGCACATGGCGTGACCCTGGCACAGATCCTCGTCGAGGAGCACGCGGTAGCAGCCCATGGGGTGGCTACTTCGCCCGCTTGCGGTAGCGCACCTTCGCGGGCTGGGCCAGCTGCACGACCATCTTGGAGTGGTCGTTGTGGTAGCTCTCGGCCGGCTGCGCCATTTCGAAGTCGTACTCGCGCAACAACACCGAGAAGATCGCCTTGATCTGCATCTGTGCGAACGCCGCTCCGACGCAGCGGTGCTTGCCCGCACCGAAGGGGATCCACGTCCACCGGTTGGCCAGGTCCTCCTGTCGCGGCTTCAGGTAGCGGTCGGGGTTGAAGGCGTCCGGGTCGGGAAAGTCCTCCGGGATTCGGTTCGAGATCGCCGGTGACGCTGCGACGAAGTCGCCCTTGTGGATCGGGAAGCCCTGAACCTCTAACTCGTCCTGGGCGACTCGCATCAGGATGATCAGCGGCGGGTGTAGCCGCAACGTCTCCTTGACGACGTTGTCCAGCTTCGGAATCTGCCGCAGCGCATGGAAACTGACCTCCTGCCCGTCCGCGTAGAGCTCCTCGAGCTCGGTCAGCACCTCGGCGTACACCTCGGGGTGCCGAATGAGTTCGATCAACGTCCACGACGACGTGCCCGAGCTGGTGTGGTGACCCGCGAACATCAGCGAGATGAACATCCCGGTGACCTCATTGGCCGTGAAGCGGGGATTGCCCTCGTCGTCCTTGATGGAGACCAGCACGTCGAGCAGGTCGCGATCCTCCTTGCCCTTGGGAGGGTTGGCGATTCGACCATCCATGATCTCCTGCACCAGGGCAACGAGTTTCACGCGCGACTCGTCGCGGATGCGGAAGCTCTCGATGTCGAGGTAGGGGTCGACGTAGCACAGGGGGTCGGTCCCGCGTTCCAGCTGGTGGTAGTACTGCGCGAACCGACTGTCGAGCTGCTCACGGAACTTCAGTCCGATGAGGCACGCGGTCGACGTGTAGATCGTCAGCTCGGAGAAGAAGTCCAGCAGCTCGATCTCGCCCTCGTCGCCCCAGTCGGCGATGATCTTCTTGACCTCGTTCTCGATGGTCGCGGCGTGGCCCTTCATCTGCTCGCCGCGCAGTGCCGTGTTGTGCAGCATCTCGGCCCGGCGCTCGGGGTCGGCGTCGAACACCACGCCCTCGCCGAAGATCGGCGTCATGAAGGGATACGCCTCGGCCTGGTTGAGCTCGTTGTCGCTGGAGCGGAAGAAGAACTCGTTGGCCTCCGCCCCCGACAGCATGACGACCTGCTTGTCGACGAGTTGGAACCAGCCGACGTCGCCGCATTCCTCGCGGATCCGGTGCATCAGACCGATCGGGTCGGTGCGGAACTCCTCGAGGTGGCCGTACTCCTCTTCGCCGCCGGAGACGCGGGGCACGATCGCTGTTGTCATGCGTTCAGGTTCTCCTCGTTCAGGATCAGTTTCTGGCGCTCGGCGGGGTCGCTCGCCAGGGGAGCTTCGGGCTGAAGTTCCATGTTGGCGATGAAGCCGCCGCGGGGCGTTTCCGCCACGAAGGTGATGGCGCGCGCCAGATCCGACGCGCGCAGGAAGTAGTCGTGGCGGGCCTGGCCCCACTTGGCCCAGTCCTCCAGCGCGGGACCGATGAGCTCGGCGGGCAGGCTCCAGCCCATCGACGTCTTCGTCGGTCCGGGGTGGACGATCGAGGCGCGCACACCGGTGCCCTCGAGTTCCATCTGGAAGTTGGTGACCATCGCGACGAGCGCGGCCTTCGCAGCGCCGTAGGCGCCCATGTGCGGGCGCTGCCGCAGCGCGACGTCGGAGCCGACGAAGATGAGGTCGCCGCGTTGCCGCTCGAGCATCCCCGGCAGCACGGCCGCGGCCAGCCGATTGGCCCCGACGAGGTGGATCTGCAGCTGGGAGTTGAAGTCGTCCGTCGTGATGTCGGCGAGCTTGCCGAAGTACGTGTCGCCCGCCCCCGCCACCAGGATCTCGATCTCGCCGAGCGCGTCAACGGCGTTGGCCACGAACGACTTCACCGAGTTGGGGTCGGTGACGTCGAGGTGGAACCCGACTGCTTCGCCACCTTCGGCGTTGATCTTGCCGACGATGTCGTCGAGCTTCTCGACGCGACGGGCGCCGAGGGCGACGGGGAAGCCGCGCGACGCGAGCTCAATGGCGGTGGCCTCACCGATACCGGCGGAGGCGCCGGCGACGATGGCCGGTCGACGGTCGGGGAGCGGGGCGAAACGGGGCATTCGGAAGCCTTTCGAGCCTTTCAGCGGATCTGGAGGGTCATGGGCAGGTGGGCGAACCCGCGGACGTTGCTCGAATGCACGCGGACCGAGTTGGTCTCGTCCACGTCGTATCCGCGGATGCGCTTGAAGAGTTCGTCGAGCGCCACCCTGGCCTCCATGCGGGCCAGGTGCGCGCCGAGGCAGAAATGGGCGCCGCTGCCGAAGCTCTGCAGTTTCGCCCCGATGTCGCGACCGATGACGAAGTCGTCGGGGTTCTCGAAGGCGCGCTCGTCGCGGTGCGCGGAGCCCGGCAGCAGCAGCAGGACGTCGCCATCCGGTATCACGGTGTCGTAGAACGTCAGCTCGCCCTGAACCGTGCGCGCCAGGATCTGGCTCGACGTGTCGTAGCGCAGGGTCTCCTCGACCCAGAGCGGGATCCGGCTGGCGTCGTCGTAGAGCGGGGCGATCTGGTCGGGGTTCTTGTAGCCCCAGAACGCCGCGTTCGCAAGCAGTTTGGTGGTTGTCTCGTTGCCTGCGATCACCATCAGGAACATGAAACCGAGCACTTCGTCGTCGGTGAGCCGGTCGCCGTCGATCTCGGCTTCCAGCAGCGCGGTGGTGAGATCGTCCGACGGCTTCCTGCGCCGTTCGGCGACCATCTCCTGGTAGTAGACGATCAGGTTGATCGACGCTTCGATGGCCTCCTTGGGGACGTCGGTGACGCCCTCGTCGCGGTGCATCACGCCGTCGGCCCAGGCGCGCACCCGCACGCGGTCGGCGTCGGGCACGCCCATCAGTTCGGAGATGACGTCCATGGGCAGCTTGCCTGCGAACTCGTCGACGTAGTCGACCGTCTCGCCCGATGCGGCCATCTCCACCATGGTGTCGAGGTGCTTCAGTGCGATCTCGGTGACCCGCGGTTCGAGCTCGCGAATCCGCCTGGGCGTGAAGCCCTTCGACACCAGGGTCCGCAGGCGCAGGTGATCCGGATCGTCCATGGCCAGGAAGCTCATGGTCTTCGCCGCGTGCGGTCCGCGTGACGCGGGATCCAGCGAGACGCCGAACTTGTTCGACAGCGTCACGCTGTTGCGGAACCCGGCCAGCACGTCCTTGTGCCGCGAGAGCGCCCAGAAACCGAGCTCCTCGTTGCGGTACAGCGGGGCCTCGTCACGCAACCGCTTGTAGTACGGGTACGGGTCCTCGTGGAAGTCGTAGTTGTACGGATCGAGTGCGACGTCAGAGACGGTCATGTTTCTCCAAGGCTTCTGTTCATCGCTCGTCTCCGACGAGGAGCCCGACGACGTACGTCAGTCGGTCGGCGATCTGGTGGTAGGTGAAGACGCCGCTACCGGCGTTCACCAGCGCGCCGAAGAACGTCATCTCCAGGGCTGAGACGACGCGCGGGTCGACGTCGGGGCCGGCCGCGGAGCGGATGCGGCGGTGGATCTCGGCGCCGATGCGGTCACGGACTTTCCGCACCGTGGGGTCGGTCCCGGTGAGCAGTGCGGTCGTGCACGCGGCGGCCACTTCGGGCTCGTCGGCGACGGTCAACGCCATGGCGCGCAGTGCCTGTTCGACGCGCGTCGGCATCGGCTCGTTGACGTCGGTGAAGTAGGGCACCTGCTTGATGAGGTCGAAGTACACCTCGGCGATGAGGTGGTTCTTGGAGGAGAAGTACGTGTACGCCGTGGCCGGTGCGACCTTGGCCCGTGCCGCGACCGCACGCACCGTCAGATCGGCGTACGACGACTCGCGCAGCATCTCGACGCCCGCGGTGAGCACCTTGCGGAAGGTCTCCTCCTGGCGGCGGTTGCGCGGCGTTTCGTCTGTGACCGCCACCACTGCATCACTGGACACATGTCCAAGTTATCCGACGACCCCACGGCAGGGCAAGTTCGAACCGGGAAATGCCAGTACAGCGCATATCAGTGGGCGTGAGCACGCGAGCTTTGAGGGTGTGCCCTTGCGGCCGGGACGGATCGGCGGCTATGGTTCGGACGAAGACAGCCGGACAGTTGTCCAGAAAGCTGGGATACGGAAAGACGTGGGAGTGCGAATGGCGCTAGTGGACTCTGCCGAGAGTCGTCTGCTCATCGACGGGAAGCTGGTCGCCGGCAGCGGGGGCACGTTCGCCACGGTGAACCCGGCGACCGAGGAGACGCTCGGGGTGGCCGCCGACGCCAGCGCGGCCGATATGGACGCGGCCATCGGCGCGGCCCGGCACGCGTTCGACGACACCGACTGGGCGACCAACGTCGAACTGCGGGTGCGCGGCATCCGGCAGTTGCAGCAGGCGATGCGCGATCACGTCGAGGAACTTCGAGAGCTCACGATCGCCGAGGTCGGTGCGCCGCGGATGCTGACCTCGGCCGCCCAGCTCGAGGGGCCCGTCGAGGATCTGAGCTTCGGCGCCGACACCGCCGAGAGCTACTCGTGGACAACCGATTTAGGCATCGCGTCGCCGATGGGCATTAAGTCGAAGCGCATGGTGGCGCGCGAGGCGATCGGGGTCGTCGGCGCCATCACGCCGTGGAACTTCCCGCACCAGATCAACCTCGCCAAGATCGGGCCCGCGCTCGCCGCCGGCAACACCGTGGTGCTCAAGCCCGCTCCCGATACGCCCTGGGCGGCCGCTGTTCTCGGCGAGTTGATCGTCGAGCACACCGACATCCCGCCGGGTGTCGTCAACATCGTCACCTCCAGCGACCACGCCGTCGGCGCGCTGCTGTCGAAGGACCCGCGTGTCGACATGGTGTCGTTCACCGGCTCGACGCGGACGGGCCGTGCCGTGATGGCCGACAGTGCGCAGACGCTGAAGAAGGTGTTCCTGGAACTCGGCGGCAAGTCCGCCTTCCTGGTCCTCGACGACGCCGACCTGGCGGGCGCGTGTGCGATGGCGGCCTTCACCGCGTCGATGCACGCCGGTCAGGGCTGCGCGATCACGACGCGTCTGGTGGTGCCGCGCGCCCGCTACGACGAGGCCGTCGACGCCGCCGCCGGGACGATGTCCGGATTGAAGCCCGGCGACCCGACGAATCCCGGCACGATCTGCGGTCCCGTCATCTCGGCGCTGCAGCGCGATCGCATCCAGGCCTACCTGGATTCCGCGATCGCCGAAGGCGGTCGATTCGCCTGTGGTGGTGGACGTCCCGCGGATCACGACACCGGGTTCTTCATCGAGCCGACGGTCATCGCCGGCCTGGACAACAACGCCAAGGTGGCGCGCGAGGAGATCTTCGGCCCGGTGCTGACGGTCATCGCGCACGACGGTGATGATGACGCGGTGCGGATCGCGAACGACTCGCCGTACGGGCTGTCGGGCACCGTCTTCTCGGCCGACGAGGAGCGGGCGCACGGCATCGCAGCACGGATGCGCGTCGGCACGGTCAACGTCAACGGTGGTGTCTGGTACTCGGCGGACATGCCCTTCGGCGGTTACAAGCAGTCCGGCATCGGCCGGGAAATGGGCCTCGCAGGTTTCGAGGAGTACCTCGAGACTAAGGCCATCGCCACCGCGGCACAGTAGCTTTCACGACATCGCAAGGAGTAGCACATGGGTCTGTACGGAGATCAGTTCACGGAGAAGGTGGCGATCGTCACCGGTGCGGGCGGCGGCATCGGCCAGGCCTACGCCGAGGCGATCGCCCGTGAGGGAGCGGCCGTCGTCGTCGCCGACATCAACGTCGAGGGTGCGCAGAAGGTCGCCGACGGTATCAAGGGTGAGGGCGGCAACGCCCTCGCTGTGCGGGTGGACGTCAGCGATCCGGAATCCGCCAAGGAGATGGCAGCGCAGACGCTTTCGGAGTTCGGCGGGATCGACTACCTGGTGAACAACGCGGCGATCTTCGGTGGCATGAAGCTGGACTTCCTCATCACCGTCGACTGGGACTACTACAAGAAGTTCATGAGCGTGAACATGGACGGCGCGCTGGTCTGCACCCGCGCGGTGTACCGCAAGATGGCCAAGCGCGGTGGTGGAGCGATCGTCAACCAGTCGTCGACGGCGGCGTGGCTGTACTCGAACTTCTACGGACTCGCGAAGGTCGGTATCAACGGCCTGACCCAGCAGTTGGCCACCGAGCTCGGCGGCCAGAACATCCGCGTCAACGCCATCGCACCCGGCCCGATCGACACCGAGGCCAACCGGACCACCACCCCGCAGGAGATGGTCGCCGACATCGTGAAGGGCATTCCGCTGTCGCGGATGGGTGAGGTCGACGATCTGACCGGGATGTGCCTGTTCCTGCTCTCCGATCAGGCCAAGTGGGTGACCGGTCAGATCTTCAACGTCGACGGCGGACAGATCATTCGATGAGCGACCACGTGAAGCTGGGCTATATCGGCCTCGGCAATCAGGGCTTGCCGATGGCCAAGCGGCTGGTCGACTGGCCCGGTGGACTCGTGGTCTTCGACGTCCGCACCGAGGCGATGACACCGCTGGCGGAACTCGGTGCCTCGCTGGCCGACAGCGTGGCGGACGTCGCCACGGCGGACGTCATCAGCGTCACCGTGCTGAACGACGCGCAGGTGCGCGACGTCGTCGCCGAACTCGCCGAGCACGCCGAGCCCGGCACCGTCATCGCGATCCACTCGACCATCGAACCCGATACCGCAGCCGAACTGGCCGACCGATTGCGGCCCAAGGGGATCCACGTCGTCGACGCACCGGTGAGTGGTGGTGCCGGCGCCGCCGACAAGGGTGAGCTGGCTGTCATGGTCGGAGCCGACGACGAGGCCTACGAGCGCGTCAAGCCGGTGTTCAAGCAGTGGGCCTCGATGGTCGTCCGGGCCGGCGAACCGGGCGCGGGAACCCGGATGAAGATCGCGCGCAACATGCTGACCTTCATCGGCTTCACCGCTGCTTGCGAGGCGTCCAGGCTCGCCGAGGCCGCGGGCATCGACCTGCAGAAGCTGGGCCGGGTGGTGCGCCATAGCGACGCCCAGAGCGGTGGTCCCGGCGCGATCATGGTTCGCGACGACACGAAACCCCTGGCGCCGGATCACTTCGTGCACGACATGTTCGTCCACACCAGGGGGCTGGCCGAGAAGGACCTCGCGCTGGCGCTCGCGCTCGGGGAGGCCACCGGAGTGGAACTTCCCCTTGCGGAGATCGCGCTACGAGACCTGGCCGCCGGACTCGGTGTGCCCCACACCACGTCGACGACGAAGGAGTAGTCCCGATGGACGAGCTGCGCCGCAAGGGCTTGCAGAAGATGAACGAGGTCTACGGCTGGGAGATGCCGAACGTCGAGGGCGATCCGTTCTTCGACCTGACCGTGGACCACCTCTTCGGGACCATCTGGAACCGGCCGGGCCTGTCGATGCGGGACAAGCGCATCATGACGCTCACCGCGGTCGCCGCACTCGGCAACTCCGACCTCGCCGAGATCCAGGCCAATGCGGCACTGCACAACGACGAGCTCACCGGTGAGGAACTCAAGGAGATGGCCGTCTTCCTGACGCAGTACCTCGGCTTCCCGCTGGGCTCGAAGCTCGACGGCGCGGTGAGCAAGGTCGTCAAGAAGCGCAGGAAGGCGGCCGAACGCGGCGAGGGTGAGGACAAGAAGGCCAACGTCAACGCCGCCGTGCAGATGCACTCGGGAGGCTCGGTCCATGACGAGTAGGTACGCCGCGCTGTCACGCGAGGAGCTCGCCACCCTGGTGCCGGAGCTACTGCTGATCGGCCAGCTGATCGACCGCTCCGGAATGGCCTGGTGCATATCGTCGTTCGGCCGCGCGGAGATGCTTCAGATCGCGATCGAGGAGTGGGCGGCGTCCAGCCCGCTGTACACGAGGCGGATGCAGAAGGCGCTGAAGTACGAGGGCGTCGACATCTTCACGCTCTTCAAGGGGCTGCAGCTGGACATCGGCGCGCCCCCGCAGTTCATGGACTTCCGCTACGTCGTGCACGATCGCTGGCACGGCGAGTTCTTTCTGAACCACTGTGGCGCCCTGCTCGACGTCGAGCCGATGGGCGACGACTACGTCAAGGGCATGTGCCACGACATCGAGGACCCGACGTTCGACGCCACCGCCTTGGCCACCAACCGCAAGGCTCAGGTGCGGCCCATCCACCGCCCGCCCAGGACGCCGTCGGATCAGCACCCGCACTGCCGGTGGACGGTCATCATCGACGAGTCCTATCCGGAGGTGCCGTTCATCCCGGAAATGGACATCGTCGCCGCGACCAACGCCCATGCGTGCGAGCTCGATGCGATCGACCCGAATGACGAAGGGATGGCGGACTATTCGGGTGAGCTGCTCGCCGACATCGACTTCGGCGCGTTCTCCCACTCGGCGCTGGTCCGGATCGCCGACGAGGTCTGCATTCAGATGCACCTGCTGGTGAAGTCGTTCACCATCGCGGTCGAGAAGCGCGCCAAGGACGACGCGGCACTCGCGCGGTCGATTCGCACCAAGCAGCTGATCGGTATCGCGGGCGTCGCCGCGGAGCGGATCCATCGGGCGCTCAAGCTCTCCAGTGACGCGAAGGGCGCGCTGCGAGTCCTCGAACTGCACCCGCTGCTCAACCCGGCGGCGTACGTGTCGGCCGACGTCGACCCCGACTTCGTGCACGTGCGGAGGTCGCCGGCATACGAGGACGGGTCGTGGATCTCGCTGGTGTCGCCGGTGGCCGACGCCCCGCTGCAGGCGATCGTTCAGGCTGTGGACCCGCATCTGCGGGCCGAGGTGTCCGGTACCGAGACCGACTGGACCGTGCGCGTCATCGAGACCGATACCGCCGCCAAGGTGCTGCCGGAGGTCGAGGTGTGCAAGTTCAGCGGTGGCGCGTCCTGGGTGTTCGAGGACCGCAAGTCGCTGCCGCTGACCGTGGTCTGACGTCAGACCGACGGGCTGGGCTTCGCGGTGAGTACCGCTGAACCCACCCACCGCCGCAGGTAGGCGCGCTGTTCGGTGGGACTGCGCGGCGGCCGGCCGGGGTCGAGTACGAACGACTGGATGATGCGCAGCAGGTGTTCGGCGAACTCGTCGAGATCGGCGTCGGTGTAGCCGAGCGCACCCCAGTCGACGTCGAAACGGCGCAGCATCGCGTTGGCGAACTGCAGCGCCACCTCCGACGTCACCGACGCGATGTGCTCGCCGGCCTGTCCCGGCGCCACCAGCAAGCCGATGTGCTTGTCCTTGGGCAGCCACTCGAGTGCCGTCGCGATGGCCTCCGCCACCGCGTCCACCGGATCGGTGATGCCCTGCATGTGGGTGGCCATGCGCTCGAGGAAGTCGCCGGCGGCGTGCACGGCCGCGGCGACCAGCAGCGCATCGGTGCTCGGGAAGTAGCGGTACACGGTCTGCCTGGTGACTCCGAGCGTGCGGGCGACGTCGGCGATGCTGAAATCGGCGCCGCGCTCGTCGATGACGTTGCCCGCCGCCGTCAGGATCCTCACGACGGCCTCGTCATCGGTTGCGGGGGCCGAGCCCGACCAGCCGTGGGTGCGCACCAGCGAATGGTACCCGGGGCCCCACCTCAGCTGCGGTAGGCGACGGGCAGGTCCTTGACGCCGTTGATCCAGCCCGACCGAAGCCGTTGCGGCTCGCCGAGTTTCGCGATGTCGGGGATCTGATTGGCGAGTTCGTCGAAGATCAGCCGGATCTCCATGCGGGCCAGGTTGGCACCGATGCAGAAGTGCGCACCGTTGCCGCCGAAACTCAAGTGCGGGTTGGGATTGCGCGTCACGTCGAAGTCGAATGGTCGCTCGAAGACGTCCTCGTCGAAGTTCGCCGAACTGTAGAACAGGCCGACGCGCTGGCCCGCCTTGACCGTGACGCCGCCCAGGTCGACGTCCTCCAGTGCCGTGCGCTGGAAGCAGTGCACCGGCGTCGCCCAGCGGATGATCTCGTCGACGGCGGTCGCCGGCCGGTCGCGCTTGAACAACTCCCACTGGTCGGGGTGGTCGAAGAACGCGTTCATGCCGTGTGTCATGGCGTTACGCGTGGTCTCGTTACCCGCGACCGCTAGCAGGATGACGAAGAACGCGAACTCGATATCGGTCATTGCCTCCCCGGCTTCACCCTCGATGCCGGCCTGCACGAGCCGCGTGACGATGTCGTCGGCGGGACAGCGGCGCCGCTCCTCGGCCATGTTGTACGCGTAGCCCATCAGTTCGGCGTTGGCGACGGTCGGATCGGAGTCGAAATCCGGGTCGTCGGTGTTCATGATGCAGTTGGTCCAGTGGAACAACCTCTCGCGGTCCGCCTCCGGCACCCCGATCAGATCCGCGATCGCCTGCAGCGGCAACGGCATCGCGATGTCGTCGACGAAGTTCCCGCTGTCCTTTTCCGCTGCTGCTCTGACGATTTCGCGGGCCGAGACCGCGAGTGTCTCCTCGAGTGACGCCACCGCACGGGGGGTGAACAGTCGTGACACGATCTTGCGCAGCCGGGTGTGCTCCGGTGCGTCGTGGTTGAGCAGCAATGCCTTGGTGAGATCCAGCTGCTCGGCTGTCACACCGTCGGGCAGGCGCATGACCGCGCCCTTGGCGTTGGTCGACCACAGGTTCCCGTCGCGCGAGATCGCCTTGATGTCCGCGTGCCGGCTGATCACCCAGTAGCCGCCGTCGTCGAAGATCGACTCGGCCTGCCCGTTCCACCAGACCGGCGCGGTCCTGCGCAGCTGGGCGAACTCGGTGACCGGGATGCCCCTGAGGAGGACGTCGGGGTCGGTGAAGTCGTACCCGTTGCCGAAGGGACAGCCCTGCATCGTCGTCATATTCAGACCATACACCGGAGCTTCAAGTGTATGCCCGACGATCAGGCGTTAGGGTCTTTCCCGTGCACGTCCTCGTGATCGGATCCGGTGCCCGTGAACACGCGCTGCTGCTCGCGCTGCGGCGCGACCCCGAGGTCGACGGTCTGTCCGTTGCGCCCGGCAACGCGGGCACGTCGGCCGTCGCCGACCAGTACGACGTGGACGTCACGTCCTCCGGCGCCGTTGTCGCGCTGGCCCGGCGCGTCGGCGCCGACCTCGTCGTCATCGGCCCCGAGGTGCCGTTGGTGCTCGGTGTGGCCGACGCCGTTCGGGCTGCGGGCATCGCGTGCTTCGGTCCCTCGAAGGATGCCGCCAGGATCGAGGGCTCCAAGGCCTTCGCCAAGGACGTCATGGACGCCGCCGGGGTGCGCACCGCCGCCAGCGAGATCGTCGACAACCCCGCTCGCCTCGATGCGGCGCTCGACCGGTTCGGTCCGGCCGCCGGCCAGCGCGCCTGGGTGGTGAAGGACGACGGGCTGGCCGCGGGCAAGGGTGTCGTCGTCAGCGATGACCGCGACGTCGCTCGCGCGCACGCCGCCAGCCTGCTGGACTCGGGTCACCCGGTACTCCTCGAATCGTTCCTCGACGGCCCCGAGGTGTCGCTCTTCTGCGTCGTCGACGGCGAGACCGTCGTGCCGCTACTGCCCGCGCAGGACTTCAAGCGCGTCGGCGACCACGACACCGGACCCAACACCGGTGGCATGGGGGCGTACGCCCCGCTGTCGTGGCTGCCGGAGTCGGCGGTGCGGTCCATCGTTACCGATGTCGTGGAACCCGTTGCGGCTGAGCTGGTTCGGCGCGGCAGCTCGTTCAGCGGGCTGCTATACGCCGGGCTGGCGATCACGTCCGACGGCCCGGCGGTCGTCGAGTTCAACTGCCGCTTCGGCGATCCCGAGACGCAAGCGGTCCTCGCCCTGCTCGACACACCGCTGGGCGGCCTGCTGCGTGCGGCCGCCACCGGTGAACTCGCCGCGCAGCCTCCGCTGCACTGGCGCGACGGTGCGGCCGTCACGGTGGTGGTGGCCGCGGAGAACTACCCCGGCAGGCCGCGCGTCGGGGACGTCATCGTCGGTGCCGAACTCGAGGGCGTGCTGCACGCGGGGACGTCCCGGCGCGACGACGGCAGCGTGGTCTCCGCGGGTGGCCGCGTGCTGTCGGTCGTCGGAACCGGAGCCGACCTGACCGCCGCGAGGGCCGCGGCCTACGCCGTGCTGGACTCGATTCGATTGCCCGGCAGTCACTTCCGCACCGACATCGGATTGGCGGCCGCCGAGGGCGAGATCTCGATCTAGCGCACCAGTAGCGGTGCCAGCCAGCTGATCTCGGCAGGCAGCTGGCTGCTCCAGAACGCGCCGTCGTGACCGCCGGGGGAGAACCCACCCGCGGGCGGCGTCGGCAACTGCGCGATGTACTGCTTGGTGGCCGAGTAGAACGGATCGCCGTCGCCGCAGTCGATTCGGATCGGAATCGACGCCAGCGCAGGCAATCCCCACACGCTGTTGGCCTCGTAATCGGCGGACCCGTCGAACGCGCCGGGTGCGGCGGCACCCGGCGACGTCCACAACGCCGGGCTGACCGCGCAGATCGCGGCGGTCCGGGCGGGACCCAGTCGCGCGCCCAGTAGGAGTGCGCCGTAGCCGCCCATCGACCAGCCGAGGAAACCGACACGCGACGTGTCGAGGCCCTGCTCGCTCAGCATGGGGATGAGCTCGTCGAGCACCATCGCACCCGAATCCTCGCCCGAGGATCGCTGGTGCCAGTAGCTGCCGCCGCCGTCGACCGCGACGACCGCGAACGGCGGAAGACCCGCTGCCACCGCCTGGGCGAGTCCCTGCTCGACCCCGCCCGCCATCACCGTGGAGGCGTCGGAACCCTTGCCGTGCAGTGCGATGACGGGTCGCAGCGGTGTCGTCTGGCCGGGCGGGCGCGCGATCGCCCAGTTGGTGTCGACGCCACCACGCGCCGCCGACACGAACGAACCGGTGACGTAGGTCGGTGCCGGAGCCGCCACCGGCTCGAGCGGTGCGGGCGGCGCCAGCGGTGCGCCCACTCCCGTCATCGCGACCGGGGGTGCGGATTTCGGTGCCGGCTGGAGCAACGTCGTGCCGATCGCGTAGGCACCCGCGGCGCCGAGGGCGGCTCCCGCACCGAGACGCAGCACGGCCCGTCGGCTCACGGTCTCTGGCATGGGCGCCATCATGCCATCGGGAATCGTCGGCTCCTCCGGCACGCCGCGTCGGCGTCAAACGACGACTTTTCTGTGTACTGCCTTAACCTTCGCCGAAACCCCGATCTTGCAGCGCCTTTGCTGGCAGCATGCAATGCGTGACGGCAGCGGTCACTCCCAAGGGAGAGCGACGACGGTACGCGCTCGTGAGCGCGGCGGCCGATCTGTTGTGCGAGGGCGGCTTCGACGCCGTTCGGCACCGCGCCGTCGCGCGCCGGGCCGGTCTTCCGCTGGCGTCCACGACGTACTACTTCTCCTCGTTGGACGACCTCATCGCCAAAGCCGTCGAGCACGTGGGTATCCGCGAGGGACAACAACTTCGCGAGCGAGTCGACACTCTGTCCCGGCGTCGCCGCGGCGCGGAGTCCACGGCCGACGTCCTCGTCGACCTCCTCGTCGGCGACGGTCCCGGAACCACGATGTCCGAACAGCTCATCTCGCGGTACGAGCGCTACATCGCGTGCGCCCGTCAGCCAGGTCTGCGCGACGCGCAGCGCCGCATCATGAAACAGCGTTCCGACGCCGTCTTCGAAGTGGTCGAACGATCGGGTCGCGCGGTGCGTACCGAGCTGCTCACCGCGTTGGTCTGCGCGGTCGACGGAGCCGTCGTCGCCGCACTCGTCGGCGTCGGGGAGGGGCCGCGCGCGACGGCACGGGCGACGCTCGTCGACGTCATCGACGTGCTCGCGCCGTACGACGGAGTTTGACCACGGCGGGGAGGGGCTACCGTCGAGCGCATGAATCTGTCGAACGTGCTCGACGCGGCGCTGGATCGGTCCGTGGTGCTCGGCTACACCAGGATCGGCTCGGGCCTGCGCCGTCGATGGTGGCCCGCCGACCCACCCGCGGGCGCACTCGAGGTTAAGCGCGTCCTCGTCACCGGTGCGACGTCCGGACTCGGCGAGGCCATGGCGAAGTCCTTCGCCGAACTCGGCGCGACAGTGCACCTGCTGGGCCGCAACATCGCCAAGGTGAAGACTTCGGCCGATGCGATCCGCGCGGCGGTGCCCGGCGCCGTTGTCGTCGAGGAGGTCTGCGACGTCGGTGACCTCGACGCGGTACGCGCCTGGACCGACGATTTCACCGGTCGCGTCGACTCGCTGGACGGACTGGTGCACAACGCGGGGGCGATGCCCAAGACGCGTGCGGAGACCGCGCAGGGTCACGAGACACAGCTGGCGTGCCACGTGCTGGGACCGCATCTGATCACCGATCGCCTGCTCACCGCCCTGCGCAACGCCGAGGGCGCCCAGGTGGTGTTCGTGTCGTCGGGCGGCATGTACACCGCGCCGCTGAGCGCCGCCGACCTCGAGTCCGAGCGCGGCGAGTACGACGGCGTGAAGGTCTACGCACGCACCAAGCGCATGCAGGTGGTGCTCGCGAACGCGTGGGCGGAACGCTTGGCGAGCACCGGAGTCCGCGTGGCGAGCATGCACCCCGGCTGGGCCGAGACGCCGGGCGTGACCGAGTCGCTTCCCACGTTCGACAAGGTCATGCGGCCGCTGCTGCGCACCGCCGCCGACGGCGCCGACACGGCGGTGTGGCTCGTCGCCACCCGGCCGGCGTCGCGGCCGCCGCACTTCTGGCACGACCGCGCGCAGCGGCCGACCACATTCGGTTGGCAGCGCGGGCAGGATGCGGGCGAGGTCGCGCGGTTTCTCGACGAGGTCTCGGCGGCAACGGACACCTCCCGGAATTGGGTTGAGCTGCGCGATTGATGGGTAGTCACCGGCGGATGCTGACCAGGGAGGCGTGATGGCCGAATCGGCGACGGTGGAGAAACAGCCCGAACTCAAGAGGGTGATGGGCCCCGGCCTTCTGCTGCTCTTCGTTGTCGGCGACATCCTCGGCACCGGCGTCTACGCCCTCACGGGTGACGTCGCAGCCGAGGTCGGTGGGGCGGCGTGGCTGCCGTTCCTGGTGGCGTTCCTGATCGCCACGGTCACCGCCTTCAGCTACCTGGAACTCGTCACCAAGTATCCCCAGGCCGCGGGCGCAGCCCTCTACGCGCACAAGGCGTTCGGCATCCACTTCGTGACGTTCCTGGTGGCCTTCGTCGTGATGTGCTCGGGTATCACGTCGGCGTCCACGGCGTCGCAGGTCTTCGGGCTGAACTTCCTCAAGGGCTTCGGTCTGGAGGACACCTGGGGCACGGCGGGTGTCATGGCCATCGCCCTGCTGTTCATGCTGATGCTGGCTCTGGTGAACTTCCGCGGCGTCGGCGAGAGTGTGAAGCTCAACGTGGTCCTCACCGTCATCGAGATCTCCGGCCTGCTGCTGGTGCTCGGCGTCGGGCTGTGGGCGTTCACCGGCGGCGGCGACGTCGACTTCTCGCGGGTGGTCGCATTCGACACGCCGGATGACAAGAACGCCTTCCTCGCCGTGACCGCCGCGACGTCCCTGGCGTTCTTCGCGATGGTGGGCTTCGAGGACTCCGTGAACATGGCCGAGGAGACCAAGGATCCCGTGAAGGTCTTCCCCAAGGTGCTGCTGGGTGGGCTGTCGATTGCAGGACTCGTGTACGTGCTGGTGTCGATCGTCGCGGTGGCACTGGTGCCCGTCGGGGAACTCGAGGCGAGCAGCACGCCGCTGGTCGAGGTGGTCAAGGCCGGTGCCCCCAACCTGCCGATCGACTCGATCCTGCCGTTCATCACGATCTTCGCGGTGGCGAACACGGCGCTCATCAACATGCTGATGGCCAGTCGGCTGATCTACGGCATGGCCCGCCAGCACGTGCTTCCCCCGGTGCTCGGCACGGTCCACCCGACGCGGCAGTCGCCGTGGGTGGCCATCGCGTTCACGACGATCATCGCGTTCGGGCTCATCATCTACGTGTCCGCGGTGGCCAGCGAGGACACCGTCAAGATCCTGGCGGGCACCACCTCGCTGCTACTGCTCGCGGTCTTCGCCGTGGTCAACGTCGCCGTGCTCGTGCTGCGGCGCGACGTGCGCAAGACCGGCGGGCACTTCACGACGCCGACGGTGCTGCCCGTAATCGGCTTCATCGCGTCGGCCTACCTGGTGCTCCCGTTCTCCGGCAGGCCCTCCACCCAGTACCTACTCGCAGGCATCCTCATCGTGGTCGGCGCCGTGCTCTTCTTCGTCACGAAGCTGATCAACAAGCAACTCGGCGTGAAGACCGCCGGCCTTTCCGATCCGACGCAGCTGGGTGAGGCGCCCTAGCCCTGGAGCTTCTCCAATCGATTGCGCAACAGCTCGATTCGATGCGCGTTGCCCTCGAGTTCGAGATACCGCTCGCCGTAGATCTTCAGCAGCGCGTCATCGAGCCGTCGCACCGCGCCTGCCGGAAAGCGGTATGCCAGAGCCTTATTCACCGCGTCCTCGTCCACGGTGTCGAGGAGCCGAGTCAGCGCGTCGAGCGTCGTGATGTCGAGTTCCGCCAACAGCCCGGCAATCCAGCCGTAGTGATCGGTGCGCGACCAGCCCGCGTCGGTGTAGCGCCCACCGAGGAACGTCGCCAGCACCGGCGTCGGGATCCGTCGGTCCGCACTCCAGCCGCTGTCATCCTGGGTCACGGTGCTGCGCAGGCGTTCTCGGATCGCGGTGAACTCGGTGTCGGCGAGTTCGAGCAGGCCCGCCGCGAGGGTGAACCGGCGATCCAGATCGGGGACGTGCTCGCGCGGGATCGACCCCTTGTAGCGGATGTCGTGCTCGAACTCCGCCCAGGCGTGCTGTAGCACCGTGCGCACCTGGATGGATGCGGGCTGCCGTTCGCCCTCGACGCCGACGATGAGGTGGCGGCTGGCGTATCCCCAGCGGCCCTCTCTCGCGGTCTCCAGGCCCATGTCGCGGTCGTCGATGAGGGTCATCTCGTCGGCCAGCAGATTGGCCACCGCGCCGACATCCTCACGGACGTAGGTGATGACGCGCAGCCCCACCTGGTCGGTGATCTCGCTGAGCGGGTTGGTGTACAGGGGCTCACCGGTTTTCATGCGGCGCTCGGCTTTCGCGGCGAACGACTCGACGGTCTTGGTGCGCGCGGTGATGCTGAGGTAGTTGATACCCGCTTCGTCGAGCAGGTTGGTGACCAGTTGGAGGTAGTGGTCGGTGGCGGTGACGAGTGAGGGCCTGCGCTGCGCGTACTCCGCGACGGCTTCCGACGGATCGTGCTTCGTCGTCTGCTGTGGGCGCGTCGGGGGCTTGGGCGCCTTCCGCGGGACGCGGTCGGCGGGCAGCGACGGCGTGACGATGGCGCCCGAGGCGAACTCCCCGTAGATGGTCACGTCCTCGGGTCGGGTGTCCCAGAACAGCGCGACGTACGCGCACAGCACGGCGTCGACGAGGTCCTCGTCGCGGTCGAGTTGCACCGGGCGCGTCGCGGCCTCGATGCGTCTGCGCAATTCGACCCAGGTGACGCTGCGGTTGGCGCGCAGCCGCGGTGTCGCGCGGTCGAGGTCATCGATGTGGGTCATCAGCTTCAGCAGCTCGCGCTGGCGGTCCTCGAAGGCGCCGCGCTTGTACTTCAGGGTCTTCTCGAGGCCGAAGAGGACGACGGCCGCGGCGTGCGGGTAGACCTCGATGGCACGCCGCGGAGAGCCCGAGCCGGCGTTCAGGTCGAGGTCGAGCAGCTTGGCGATGCGCGCCCCGCGGGGATGCTTGAACTCGGGCTTCTCGTTGAACGCGGGGCGGGCGCCGGCGTCGAAGCGCTGGAAGTCGCGGTTGAGCGTCTTCTCGGCGGGCCGGTGGCCGGTGGCGTTCGGCACTATCAGCGGTGCGTCGATGGCGACGATGCACTCGCCCTCGACAAAAGGGGAGATCGCGGCGGTGATGCTCTCGTCGTCGGTGGCGCTGCCGACGTAGTGCAGCTTCCCGTCGGCGTCGACGACCGCGACTCCGGTCTGATTGCGCTCACCCCACGCGAGGTCCAGACCGACGAAGTACATGGGTCCAGCCTGCCTTAGGTGTCGCCGTAAGCTGTGTATTCGTGACAATCCCGAATGTCCTGGCCCATCGCTACGCCAGCGACGAGATGAAGGCGATCTGGTCACCCGAAGCGAAGATCGTCTTGGAACGCCGCCTCTGGCTGGCGGTGCTGCGAGCCCAGGCCGAGCTCGGGGTGGCCGTGCCCTCCGGCGTGGTAGAGGACTACGAGGCCGTGCTGGAGGACGTCGACCTGGCGTCGATCGCCGCGCGTGAGCGTGTGACCCGCCACGACGTCAAGGCCCGCATCGAGGAGTTCAACGCGCTGGCCGGCCACGAGCACGTGCACAAGGGGATGACGAGCCGCGACCTCACCGAGAACGTCGAGCAACTGCAGATCCGGCAGTCGCTGGAGCTGGTGCACGCGCACGGCGTGGCGGTGGTGGCACGGCTGGCGGCGCGTGCGGTGGAGTACCGCGACCTGGTGATGGCCGGGAGGTCGCACAACGTCGCCGCACAGGCCACGACCTTGGGCAAGCGGTTCGCATCCGCGGCCGAGGAGACGATGCTGGCGCTGATCCGGCTGGCCGAGCTGATCAACCGTTACCCGCTGCGCGGTATCAAGGGGCCGATGGGCACGGCTCAGGACATGCTCGACCTCTTCGACGGGGATGCGTCGAAGCTGGATTCGCTGGAGCGCCGGGTCGCCGAATTCCTGGGATTCCAAGTGGTTTTCACGTCGGTCGGCCAGGTGTACCCGCGGTCGCTGGATCACGACGTGGTGTCGGCGCTGGTGCAGCTGGGGGCGGGGCCGTCGTCGTTCGCGCACACGATTCGGCTGATGGCCGGGCACGAACTCGTCACCGAGGGCTTCGCGCCGGGGCAGGTCGGATCGTCGGCGATGCCGCACAAGATGAACACCCGGTCGTGCGAGCGCGTGAACGGGTTGCAGGTGGTGCTGCGCGGTTACGCGTCGATGGCCGCGGAACTGGCTGGCGCGCAGTGGAACGAGGGTGACGTGTTCTGCTCGGTGGTGCGTCGCGTCGCGCTGCCGGACGCGTTCTTCGCCGTCGACGGGCAGATCGAGACGTTCCTGACCGTGCTCGACGAATTCGGCGCGTACCCCGCGGTGATTCAGCGCGAATTGGACCGCTACCTGCCGTTCCTCGCGACGACGCGGATCCTGATCGCCGCCGTGCGAGCGGGGGTCGGCCGCGAGACGGCGCACGAGGTGATCAAGGAGCACGCCGTCGCCGTGGCACTGGCGATGCGCGAAAAGGGTTCGGAGCCCGACCTTCTCGATCGGTTGGCCGCCGATCCGCGACTTCCGCTGGACCGGGCGGCGTTGGACTCGGCGCTAGCGGACAAGGCCGCGTTCAGCGGAGCGGCGTCCTCTCAGGTCGACGGTGTCGCCGCGGCCGTCGAGGGGCTGGTCGCGCAGTACCCCGAGGCGGCCAAGTACACCTCCGGCGCCATCCTGTAGTTGCGATTTGTGCACCCGCGGGAGCGCTCACCGCTCCTTAACGTGCACGAATCTCTGCGATGACGCGGTCCTCGTACTGAGTGAGGTCTATCCACGTGTAGCGGAACACCCGGTAGCGGGCACGGACGAGCGCGTTCTGCTTGATGCGATCCAGTCGGAACGTTTCAGGATCGACGTGGTGCGCCCAGCCGTCGACCTCCACGACGAGTCGGTCGCCTTCGAACAGGAAGTCGACCTCCCAGCCGAGCAGCTTCTGGTTGGCCTTCCAGCCGGTGATGCCGGCCTGTCGTAGGAGTTTGGCGAATAGTCGCTCGGCTGCTGATCGCGTGCCCTCTTCGGCTGCTTTCAGGAGCATTCGCGCCCGCGGTGAACCCCACCTCCCCTTGTTGCGAAGGTGAGCTGCCCAGAGCTTCGGTAGGTCGGTATGTCGTTGCAGCGCCTGATCCAGCAGCTGTGGACCGCCGCCGGGTCGCACTGCCGCTTCCACGACTGTGAGTGGTAGCGAGGTCACGCGAAGCCCGTTGTGCTCGACGATGTCGGCCGGCTGTAGGTCGCGTCGCCGAATGTGAATACCGGCTCGACGAATGTGATTGCTCACCCGAGGCACAGTGACTTCGACGACGTCGGGTGCGAACTTGGTCAGCCCAAGCCACCACGCCGCGGTGAGCCCGGTCGCGACGGCGGTGGCGCCGTTGCTCAGCACCGCGACGCGGACTCGGGCCGCGTCGCTGAACTCACGGTCGGCGACAAAGAATACCCCCCGCCAGCGACGTTGCCAGTGCCCCGACCGAACCAACCTGTCTACGGCGTGTCTGGACAGGCCGCACTTCTGAGCCTGGTCCATTGTGATGACGCCGTCCTGCTTTCGAAGGATGTCATCGAGCACATGTGTTAGGACGCAACCCGTCGCGAAACGGTTCCAAACTGCTGTTCGTGCACACTAGGGAGCGGTGAGCGCTCCTGCGGGTGCACGAATCACGATCTTCGGCGGGCGACCCCGGCGGAGCGGAGCTCCAGGTCGGCGAGGCCGCGGACCGCGATGGCGTCGTCTCGGCGCCAGGCGCTGACGGGGTCGGTCGACACGGCCATCAGCTTCGCCAGCGGCCGGTTGGCCAGCGCGCGCAGCGCGAGCAGCTGCTCGCCCGCGGGGGTGCGCGCCAGCGTGATCGCCGTCCACTTGCGGCGGAAGAACCGCACCCGCAGGTACAGCCACGGCATCGCGACGGCCAGGATCGGCGGCGCCGCGACCGCCAGCGCCAGCACCCACGCCAACCAGGTCGCCGTCGAATCGAGGCTCTGGCCGGCGCCCGCGATATCGCGTGCCGCTTCGCTCGCCGCACGCAGCGGCTTGCTCAGCGCGTCACCGAGCAGCGGCACGTCGTCGACGCTGTCGCCCGCCGAGTTGAGGTTGCCCGACACGCCGTCGGCGCCGGTCTGCACCTGCCTGCCCACCTCGGCGATGGTGGCGATCGCGGCGTGCACCGCCATCCCGACCAGCACCCAGACCGCCGCCCAGACCGCGACGACGATGTCGCTGACGAGTTGCGTGAACAGGCGGCCCGGTGTGGTCGCATAGGGGACGTAGCGAGAACTCATGCAACGATCCCAACAGATAGTCTGACGCGATGCGTCCCGCTTTGACCGACTACCGCTATCTGGCGAGCGGCAAGGTTCGCGAGATCTACCAGATCGACGACGAGCACCTGCTGTTCGTGGCGAGCGACCGGATCTCCGCATTCGACTACGTGCTGGACAGCGAGATCCCCGATAAGGGCCGCATCCTCACGGCGATGAGCGTGTTCTTCTTCGACTTCCTCGAGCGCACCGCGGACACCCGCAACCACCTCGCCGGACCCGCCGACGACGAGCGCATCCCCGAATCGGTGCTCGGCCGCGCGCTGGTGGTGCGCCGGCTCGAGATGCTTCCGGTGGAGTGCGTGGCCCGCGGCTACCTCACCGGGTCGGGCATCATCGACTACCGCGCCACCGGCTCGGTGTGCGGTATCGCGCTGCCCGCCGGACTGACCGAGGCGAGCAAGTTCAGCGAGCCGATCTTCACGCCGGCCACGAAAGCCGAACTGGGACTGCACGATGAGAACATCTCGTACGACGCGGTGGTGGCGTCGGTCGGGGAGAAGCGTGCCGCCGAACTGCGTGACGAGACGTTGCGCATCTACGCAGGCGCCGCCGCGCACGCATCGGAGAAGGGAATCATCATCGCCGACACCAAGTTCGAATTCGGGGTCGACGAGAAGGACGACATCGTGCTGGCCGACGAGGTCTTCACTCCCGACTCGTCGAGGTACTGGCCCGCCGACGGCTATCACGAGGGCGTCGTGCAGCCGAGCTTCGACAAGCAGTTCGTCCGCAACTGGCTCACCGGCCCCGACTCCGGCTGGGATCGCGCTAGCGAGACGCCCCCGCCACCACTGCCGCCGGACATCGTGGCGGCCACCCGCGCCCGTTACATCGAGGCCTACGAACGCATCTCGGGACTCCGGTTCCAGGACTGGATCGGTGCCGCATGACCCCCCAGCCCCCGATCGCCAAGCGCGTCGACCACCGTCGCGAACACCACGGCGACGTCTTCATCGACCCCTACGAGTGGCTGCGCGACAAAGAGAGTCCCGACGTCGCCGCCTACCTCGAGGCCGAGAACGCCTACACCGAGGCGCAGACCGAGGTGTTGGCGCCGCTACGGCAGAAGATCTTCGACGAGATCAAGGCCCGCACCAAGGAGACGGACCTCTCGATCCCCACCCGTCGCGGCGACTGGTGGTACTACGGGCGCAGCTTCGAGGGCAAGCAGTACGGCGTGCAATGCCGTTGTCCGGTGCGCGATCCCGACGACTGGACGCCGCCGGAGCTCGACGAGGACACCGAGATCCCCGGTGAGCAGGTGCTGCTCGATGAGAACGTCGAGGCCGAAGGGCACGAGTTCTTCTCCCTCGGCGCGGCGTCCATCAGCATCGACGGGAACATCCTCGCGTTCTCCGTCGACGTCGTCGGTGACGAGCGATTCACCCTGAAGTTCAAGGACCTTCGCACCGGTGAGTTATACGACGACACCATCGCGGGAATCGGCGCGGGGGTGACCTGGGCCGCCGACAACCGGACGGTCTACTACATCACCCTCGACGACGCGTGGCGCCCCGACACCGTGTGGCGCCACCGCATCGGCTCCGGCCTGCCCGCCGAGAAGGTGTACCACGAAGCCGACCAGCGCTTCTACGTCGCGGCGGGCCGCACGCGCAGCAACAAGTACGTCGTCATCGCCGCCAACAGCTCCGTCACCAGCGAGGTGTTCTACGGCGACGCCGCCAACCCCGACACCACGTTCACGTCGATCCTGCCGCGACGCGAGCTGGTGGAGTACTCCGCCGATCACGTGGTCGTCGGCGGTGAGGACCGTTTCCTGATCCTGCACAACGACGGTGCTGAGAACTTCACCCTCGTCGAGGCGCCCGTCAGTGATCCGACGGCGTTCCGCACGCTGATCCCGCACCGCGAGGACGTCCGCCTCGACGCGGTCGACACGTTCGCCACCCACATCGTCGTCAGCTACCGCAGTGAGGCGCTTCCGCGCATCCAACTGTGGCCGATCTACGCCGACGGCAACTACGGGCATCCCGAGGACATCACCTTCGACACCGAGTTGACGTCGTGCGGCCTCTCCGCGAACCCGAACTGGTCGGCACCGCGTCTGCGGGTGGGGACGACGTCGTTCGTGGTGCCCGTCCGCATCTACGACATCGTCCTGACGACCGGTGAGCGGATCCTGCTCAAGGAGCAGCCCGTCCTCGGCGATTACCGGCCCGAGGAGTACGTCGAGCGGCGTGACTGGGCCGAGGCCCTCGATGGTGCGCGCGTCCCGATCTCGATCATCCACCGCGCGGGACTTCAGTTCCCGGCGCCGACGCTGATCTACGGATACGGCTCCTACGAGTCGTGCGAGGACCCGCGCTTCTCGATCGCCCGGCTGTCGCTGCTGGACCGCGGCATGGTGTTCGTCATCGCCCACGTGCGCGGCGGCGGGGAGCTCGGCAGGCCGTGGTACGAGCAGGGGAAGCTGCTGGAGAAGCGCAACTCGTTCACCGACTTCATCGCCGTGGCAGGCCATCTCATCAACGAGGGCGTCACGCGCGCAGAGAACCTCGTCGCCTACGGCGGTAGCGCGGGCGGCCTGCTGGTCGGTGCGGTCGCCAACCTCGCGCCGGAGTTGTTCTCGGGCATCTTGGCCCAGGTGCCGTTCGCCGACGCGCTCACCACGATTCTCGATCCCTCGCTGCCGCTGACGGTCACCGAGTGGGACGAGTGGGGCAACCCGCTCGCCGACGAGGCCGTCTACCACTACATGAAGTCGTACACGCCGTACGAGAACGTCGAAGCCAAGCGCTACCCCGACATCCTTGCGATGACCTCGCTCAACGACACCAGGGTCTACTACGTCGAGCCCGCGAAGTGGGTTGCCGCGCTTCGCCATACCGCGACCGAAGACACCCGTGTCCTGCTGAAGACCGAGATGTCGGCCGGCCACGGCGGGATCAGCGGACGCTACGAGCGCTGGAAGGAAGTGGCATTCCAGTACGCCTGGGTGCTGGCGACCGCGGACCGCGAGAACCACGGCGCCGGCCAGACCGATCACCTGTTCCCCGTCGCGGAGTGAGTGTTAGCGTCGACCCGTGACCGTCAACACCATCGCCCTCACCACGCTCGACGGCAAGGCCACTACGCTGGCCGAGTTGTCCGACGGCGCAACGCTCGTCGTGAACGTCGCGTCCAAGTGCGGGCTCACACCGCAGTACTCCGCCCTGGAGAAGCTGGCGAAGGACTACGGCGACCGCGGTCTGACGGTCGTCGGCGTGCCGTGCAATCAGTTCATGGGCCAGGAACCCGGCACGGCCGAGGAGATCCAGACGTTCTGTTCGTCGACGTACGGGGTCACGTTCCCGTTGCTCGAGAAGACCGACGTCAACGGCGAGGGCAGGCATCCGCTGTACGCCGAATTGACCAAGGCGACCGACGCCGACGGCGAGGCGGGCGACATCCAGTGGAACTTCGAGAAGTTCCTGCTGGCTCCCGGCGGCGAGGTGGTGAACCGATTCCGTCCGCGCACCGAACCCGACGCGCCGGAGGTCATCAGCGCCATCGAGGCCGTACTACCGGGCTGACCACCTCTTTCGGTTTCCACACCGGATCGTCAACTCCCACCCACGTGTCCGACACCTTCTGCACATCTGGCGTTGCCATACTGCCCGCGTGGGAGAACTGATCGTCTCGATCTCGGGAATCGCCGACCGCACGCTCGACGCGGTCGCCGACTTCCGCGCCGACCTGGCCACCCGCAACGTACCCGCGTCGCTGATGGTGGCGCCTCGGCTCAAGGGCGGCTACCGACTGGACACCGACACCAGGACGGTCGACTGGCTGACCGGCCAGCGTTCCTCGGGGGACGCCGTCGTCCTGCACGGGTACGACGAGGCCGCTACCAAGAAGCTGCGCAGCGAGTTCGCCACCCTGCAGGCGCACGAGGCCAACCTGCGGCTGACGGGCGCCGACCGGGTGCTCGAACACCTCGGTCTGCGTACCCGACTGTTCGCCGCGCCGGGCTGGACCGTCTCGCAGGGGACCGTTACCGCACTGCCTCGCAACGGTTTCCGGCTGCTCGCGGGCCTCGCGGGGATCACCGATCTGGTCCGGGACGACACGCTTCGGGCCAGGGTGCTCGGCATCGGCGAGGGCTTCCTGACCGACTCGTGGTGGTGCCGCACGCTGGTGCTGTCCGCCGAGCGGACCGCGCGCCGGTCCGGGACCGTGCGCGTCGCGGTCTCGGCGATGCAGCTGCGGAAGCCCGGCCCGCGCCAGGCCGTCCTCGACGCCGTCGACCTGGCGCTGATGCACGGCTGCACACCCGACGTCTACCGCTGGGAGCCGCAGCGCGCGTTGACGGACGCCGCCTGACGGCTACCGTGGCGGCATGGCTGATACCGGAGCCGCCCCGGCGGCGACATCCAGCGCTGATGTCATCGTCGTCGGAGCGGGACTCGCGGGACTGGTCGCAGCCTGCGAGGTGATCGACGCCGGACGTTCGGTCCTCATCGTCGACCAGGAGAACGCCGCCAACATCGGTGGTCAGGCGTTCTGGTCGTTCGGCGGACTGTTCCTCGTCGACAGCCCCGAGCAGCGCCGGCTCGGCATCCGCGACAGCCACGAACTCGCGCTGCAGGACTGGCTCGGCACCGCGGGATTCGACCGGCCCGAGGACCACTGGCCGCGGCAGTGGGCGCACGCCTACGTGGACTTCGCCGCCGGTGAGAAGCGCAGCTACCTGCGCGAGCGCGGACTGCGGACGTTCGCGCTGGTCGGCTGGGCCGAACGCGGGGGCTACGGCGCCAACGGGCACGGCAACTCGGTGCCGCGCTTCCACATCACGTGGGGCACCGGCCCGGCCATCGTCGACGTGTTCGCCCGCAGGCTGCTGGACCATCCGCGGGTGCGGTTCGCCAACCGGCACCGCGTCGATGAACTGATCACCGAGGCCGGCGCGGTCACCGGGGTGCGCGGCGCCGTCCTCGAGCCGACCGACGTCGCGCGCGGGGTGGCATCGTCGCGAACCGCTATAGCCGACTTCGAGTTCCGCGCCCAGGCGGTGATCGTCGCCAGCGGCGGCATCGGCGGCAACCACGACCTGGTGCGGGCCAACTGGCCCGAGCGAATGGGCCCGGTGCCCGGTCAGCTGCTGTCCGGCGTGCCTGAGCACGTCGACGGCCGCATGCTGGGCATCAGCGAGAAGGCCGGTGCCCGTCTCATCAACAGCGACCGCATGTGGCACTACACCGAGGGCATCACCAACTACGACCCGATCTGGCCGAAACACGGCATCCGCATTCTGCCCGGGCCCTCGTCGCTGTGGCTCGATGCGAGCGGAAAGCGTTTGCCCGTACCGCTTTACCCCGGCTTCGACACCCTCGGCACTCTCGAGTACATCGCGAAGACCGGCTACGACTACACCTGGTTCGTATTGAACGCACGCATCATCGCCAAGGAGTTCGGCCTGTCGGGGCAGGAGCAGAACCCGGACCTGACCGGACAGAGCGTGCGCCAGGTGATCGCGCGCATCAAACCGGGCGCGCCCGGTCCCGTGCAGGCCTTCGTCGACCGGGGTGTCGACTTCGTCCATGCGGACTCGCTGCGCGATCTCGTCGCGAAGATGAACGCCGTGCCAGGGGTGGAACCGCTCGACTACGACGTCGTCGAGGCCGAGGTGACGGCGCGCGACCGCGAGGTGGCGAACAAGTACACCAAGGACGGTCAGATCACCGCGATACGCGGCGCGCGCAACTACCTCGCCGACAGGATCAGCCGCGTCGTCGCACCGCACCGCATCACCGATCCGAAGGCCGGTCCGCTGATCGCCGTGAAGCTGCACATCCTGACGCGAAAGTCGCTGGGCGGCATGGAAACCGACCTCGACAGCCGGGTGCTGAGGTCCGACGGCGAAGCCCTGCCGGGGCTCTACGCGGCGGGCGAGGCTGCGGGCTTCGGCGGCGGTGGCGTGCACGGCTACCGCTCGCTGGAGGGCACCTTCCTCGGCGGGTGCGTGTTCAGCGGGCGCGCCGCGGGCCGCGCCGCTGCGCGCGACACCGCATAGGGAACGTCGATCGTCGTCGTCACCGACACCAACTGCGGGGTGGGCGGCGCCGACGAGAAGCCGAAGTGAACGGGCGGCTCGAGCGGTGTGAGACCGCCCAGATCGGCACCGCGGAACGTTCCCGTCGCCGACGCGATGAGCCGCGTGCGTCGCACGCCGTAGTACTCGCGGCGGCCGTGGCCCGCGGTGCCCGCCGTCTGCACACCGGGCACCAACCGGGACGCGATCGGGTTGATGGCGCGCAACCAGATCGGCGCCGCCGCCAGCGGGGCGGGCACCATCCGGAGCAGCCAGTCGAACGGGGCGGGCCCGCCCAGCGTCGCCGACACCTCCAGGCCCGGTGCGGACAGCGTGAAGCCGTCGGCGGTGATCGTCGATGCGACGGGCCCCAGCTCGATGTGATCGAACGTGTAAGTGGCCGTGACGAATTCGGCGACCTCTTCGTTCGGGGCCAGCAGCGTGCGCTGGCCGTCAGCGGCCTCGACCATCACATCGGCGAACGTACCGAGGGGGGACCGCTGCCACGTCCCGATCACCATGCGGACACCCGCGGTGGTACCGAGACCTGCGATGTTGCCGGTGAAGACGAGGCGGTTCATGTCGATATCCCGTCGCTTCGCAACCCCTAGAACTCCGTGCCGTTCTCCTCGGTGAGCACCCGGAAGTCCGTATCGGTCATTTCGGAGAGCCGTCCGTAGTAGATGCCGCGCGCCGCGGGGTCGACGATGCCCTGGTGGATCGGCACGGCGCGGGTGGGCGCGACCGCCCTCAGGTAATCGACGGCCTCCGAGATCTTCATCCACGGCGCCGCTGCCGGGGCCGCCAGCACGTCGACGGGCTCGCCGGGGGTGAACAGGGCGTCACCGGGGTGCATGAGGCGCGCCGGGTGTTCGCCGTCGCCGATCAGGTACGAGATGTTGTCGATCGTCGGGATCTCGGGGTGGATGACGGCGTGGGTGCCGCCGACGCCGCGCACGGTCAGCCCGCCCACGGTGAACCCGTCACCCGCGTGCACGGCCGTCCACGGCTCGCCGAGTTGCGCCGCTGTCATGGGGTCGGCGTACAGCGCGGCCTGCGGGTTCGCCTCCAGCAGGGCGGGCAGTCGGGCGGTGTCCGCGTGGTCGGGGTGCTGGTGGGTGATCAGGATCGCCGACAACCCCGTGATGCCCTCGAAGCCGTGCGAGAAGTTGCCCGGATCGAAGAGCACGGTGGTGTCACCGCCGCTGCCGTCGGGAAAAGCGGCGAGCAGACAGGAGTGGCCGAAATGCGTCAAGTGCATGGCTCCATTGTGCCGCCGGTAGAGTGATCGCCGTCCCGAACTCTCAAGACAGGAGCCGCGCGTGGCCCGTGTCGTCGTGCACGTCATGCCCAAGACCGAGATCCTCGACCCGCAGGGCCAGGCGATCGTCGGCGCCCTCGGTCGGCTCGGCCACACGGGCATCTCAGATGTCCGGCAGGGCAAGCGTTTCGAGCTCGAGGTCGACGACAGCGTCTCCGACGAGGCACTCGACGAGATCGCCGAATCGCTGCTGGCCAACACCGTGATCGAGGACTGGTCCGTACACCGGGAGTCCGAGTGACCGCCAAGGTCGGTGTCATCACCTTCCCCGGCACGCTGGACGACGTTGACGCGGCCCGCGCCGCCCGCCTCGCCGGGGCGGAGAGCGTCAACCTCTGGCACGCCGACGCCGACCTCAAGGGCGTCGACGCGGTGATCGTGCCCGGCGGCTTCTCCTACGGCGACTACCTGCGGTGCGGCGCCATCGCCAAGTTCGCGCCGGTGATGGGCGAGGTCATCGCCGCCGCCCAGCGCGGAATGCCGGTACTGGGGATCTGCAACGGCTTTCAGGTGCTGTGCGAAGCGGGCCTGCTGCCCGGTGCGCTGACGCGCAACGCCGGACTGCACTTCGTCTGCCGCGACATCTGGCTCGAAGTAGCGTCCACGTCGACGGCGTGGAGCTCGCGCTACGAAGCCGGCGCCGACATCCTGGTGCCGCTGAAGTCGGGGGAGGGGCGCTACCAGGCCTCCGAGGCCGTGCTGGACGAGCTCGAGGGCGAGGGCCGCGTCGTCTTCCGCTATCGCGACAACCCCAACGGGTCGCAGCGCGACATCGCCGGCATCAGTTCGGCCAACGGTCGCGTCGTCGGCCTGATGCCGCACCCCGAGCACGCCACCGAAGCGCTCACCGGCCCCTCCGACGACGGGCTCGGCATCTTCTACTCGGCACTGGATGCGGTGCTGACTGCGTGATTCGGGCGCGCATTTCGGGGCTCACCCCCGAGTAGCGCGCCGAAGTCCCTAGAACAGGGCGAGTTGCTGTGTGCCCGAGTCGCCGAACTTCTGCGGCACCGGACGCTGGCGCACGTTCAGCGGCCACCAGAACCACCGGCCCAGCAGCGCCGCGATCGACGGCGTCATGAACGACCGCACGATCAACGTGTCGAACAGCAGGCCCAGCGCGATGGTGGTGCCGATCTGGCCCAGCACCTTCAGATCGCTGATGATGAACGACGCCATGGTGAACGCGAACACCAGGCCCGCGGCGGTGACCACCGACCCGCTGCCCGCCATGGCCCGGATGATGCCCGTGTTGAGACCCGCGTGGATCTCCTCCTTGAAGCGGGACACCAGTAGAAGGTTGTAGTCCGAGCCCACGGCGAGCAGCAGGATCACCGACAGCGGCAGAATCACCCAGTACAGCGGCACACCGAACAGGTACTGCCACACCAGGACCGAGATGCCGAACGAGGCGCCCAACGACAGCGCGACGGTACCGACGATGACGAGCGCGGCCACGATGCTCCTGGTGATGAACATCATGATCAGCAGGATGAGGCTGAGCGCGGCGATGGCGGCGATGATGAGGTCGTAGTGCGCCATCTCCGCGATGTCCTTGTACGTGGCCGCCACGCCGCCGATGTAGATCTTCGAGCCCGCCAGCGGTGTACCCTTCACCGCCGCCTGGGCCGCTTCGCGGATCGACTCGATGTGCGAGATGCCCTGTGCAGTAGCCGGATCAACGTCGTGCGTGATGATCATCCTGGCGGCCTTGCCGTCCGGTGACAGGAACAGCTTCAGCCCGCGCTTGAATTCCGGATTGTCGAACGCCTCCGGCGGCAGGTAGAAGGAGTCGTCGGTCTTGGACGCGTCGTACGCCGCGCCCAACTGCGTCGAATTCTTCAGTGCCTCAGCCGATTGGGCGTAGATGCCGGCCGTCGTCGCGTAGTTCGTCATCGTCAGGTCGCGGTTGGTCTCCTGATTCGCGATCTGCGGTGGGATCAACGCCAGCAGCTGCGGTTGCAGCTCATCGAGTTTCGCGATGCTCGCCGACACGTCGCTCAGCTGGTCGGTGAGTTCGTTGATCCCGTCCAAGGAGTCGAACAGCGACCGAAAGGCGTTGCAGACCGGGATGTCGTAGCAGTGCGGCTCCCAGTAGAAGTAGTTGCGCATCGGGCGGAAGAAGTCGTCGAAGTTCGCGATCTTGTCGCGCAGTTCCTGCGCGGTGGCCACCGTCTGCTGAAACGCCTCGCTCTGCTCGTGCGTCACCTCGCTGGACTGCTGCTGCAGCGCCAGCTGCTGCCGCAGCACCCCGATGGTGTCGTCGATGACGCCCACCTGCTTCGTCAAGTCGTTGGCGCGTGCCTGTTGGAACGGCAGGTTCTGGATCTGCGACGCGCTGCCCGCGCTGATCTGGAACGGGATCGACGTGTGGTCCAGCGGCGTGCCCAGCGGCCGGGTGATCGACTGCACCTGCGCGATGCCGTCGGTGTGGAAGACCGCCTTGGCGACGCGCTCCAGCAGGATCATGTCGGTCGGGTTGCGCAGATCGTGATCGGTCTCGATCATCAGCAGTTCGGGGTTCAGTCGGGCCTTGGAGAAGTGGCGTTCGGCGGCCGCGTATCCGACGTTGGACGGGGCGCTGTCCGGCATGTAGATGCTGTCGTCGTAGTTGGTCTTGTACCCCGGCAGCGCCAGCAGTCCGATGAGTGCGATGCCGATGGTGACGATGAGGATGGGTCCCGGCCAGCGCACGATCGCCGTCCCGATCCGCCGCCAGCCGTACTTCTGGGTGGCGCGCTTGGGGTCGAGAAGTCCGAACCGGCCGCCGATCACGATGACGGCGGGCGCCAGCGTCAACGAGGCGGCCAGTGCCACCAGCACGCCGAGCGCGGCCGGGATGCCGAGGCTCTGGAAGTACGGCAGCCGCGTGAAGTAGAGGCACGCCACCGCGCCGGCGATGGTCAGACCCGACCCGAGAATGACGTGTGTCGTCCCGTGATACATGTCGTACCAAGCGGATTCGCGATCCATGCCGAGGCCGCGAGCCTCGTGGTAGCGGCCAAGCAGGAAGATGACGTAGTCGGTGCCCGCCGCGATGACGAGCAGCGTCAGGATGTTGGTCGAGTACGTCGACAGGCCGATCAGGCCGCTGTCCGCCAGGAACGACACGATGCCCCGGGCCGCGGCCATCTGGACCAGCACGACGACGAGCCCGAGCAGCATCGTCACGAAGGAGCGGTAGACGATCAGAAGCATGATCGCGATGACGCCGACGGTCAGCGCGGTCACCAGTTCGGTGCTCTCGTTGCCCACCTCGAACTGGTCGGCGATCTGCGCCGCGGCCCCCGTGACATACGCCTTGACCCCCGGCGGAGCCGGTGTGCCGTCGACGATCTCGCGAACGGCGTCAACGGATTCCAGCGAGAGCGCCTCGCCCTGGTTGCCGGACAGGAACACCTGGACGTACGCGGCCTTGCCGTCGGGACTCTGCGAACCGGCTGCGGTGAGCGGATCACCCCAGAAGTCCTGGATGTGCTGCACGTGCTCGGTGTCGGCGGCGACCCGCTTGACGATCTCGTCGTAGTACTCGTGTGCCGCGGCGCCGAGTGGCTCGTCGCCCTCCAGCACGATCATCGCCGCGCTGTCGGTGTCGAACTCCTGGAACTTCTCGCCGATGGCCTTGAACGCCTGCAGCGACGGCGAGTCCGGGGAACTGAGCGCGACGTTCTGCTCGGCGCCGACCGCCTCGAGTTGAGGGACGAGTGCGTTGCTGAGTCCCGCGACGACGATCCAGAACAACACGATGGGGACCGACAGCACCCGGATCGCGTGGGCGACGCGACTGCGGGTCTCCTTGCGCGAGACCCCGATCGGGGCCGTCGGGGCTTCGTCGGTCGACGAACCGTGGCGCCCGGTCATCCGGACTTGTCCAGGCAGAAGGTGTAGGCGTTCAACTGGTTGACCGTTCTCTCGTCCTTGACGGCGTCGTCGATGGTGATGCGGCAACTCAACGAGTCGCCGTCACCCTGCGCCTGAACGTTGACGAACACCGTCGGCTGCGTGGTCGTCACGTCGTACGTCCACGGCAACGCGGCATCGACCGCGTGCTGCGGCTGTGCGTTGATATCGAGGTAGCTGATGGACGCCGTCGCGCCCGGCGGGCCCCAGACTTCGAGCAGTACGCGCTTGGGGTTGAAGGGCTTGGTGTCGTTCGCGCTGTTATCCGGCGTGGACACCACGTCCTCCGAGCCGAAGATGCCGTTCAGGCGATAGACCGCGAAGCCCGCGATCGCGACGACGACCACCGCCACCAGGATCATCCAGTTGCTTTTCAGCGTCCTGCTGATCGAAAACCCCGACATTCCTTGGCCTTTCGGCTTAAATGACACGACGCCGACCAACGGAGGCGGGTGGGCTCCCAGCTGCCGGGTCTATATCAACTTCGTTGACAGTACGGTACGGTACCGGTCCGCACAAGCCGTACCGGATACGACGCAACCGTCAGTTCTTGCGGGTCAAGCTGGGTAACAGCATGTTGTCGACGAGGTCGTGCACGGTGCGTTTCGACGGTAGGCGACCGGTGATCACCGTGCGGTAGATCAGGTAACCGGGCAGGACGTCGTAGATGTCGTCGCTGATCGCCGAGCGCGTGATCTCCCCACGGTCGACCGCGTCGGACAGCACCTGCTCCATCAGCGCCTTCCGCTGCTCGAGGAACATCTGCATGAGCTCGTTGAGCTTCTCGTTACGCGACACCTCAACCAGCACCGCGCGGATGGTGCTCGCGTGCGAGTGCGCGTGCGCTGCGATCGTCTCGCCCAGACGCAGCAGGTCTCCGCGCAGCGTGCCGGTCTCGGGTGCCACCGCCACCTGGCGGGTGCCCTCGGAGAACGCCGCCATCACCAACTCGGCCTTCGTCGGCCAGCGCCGGTAGAGCGTGGCCTTGCTGGCTCGGCCCGCAGCGGCCACCCCGTCGACCGTCAACCGGTCGTAGCCGTGCTCCTTGAGCAACTCGAGCGTGACGGTCAGCAACTCCCGCTCGCGCGCCGACCAGGGACACAAGTCGTCGGGGGCTGAAGTCACGGTCACCGGCTCAGGAATTCAGCGCGACCGACGCCTCGGCCGTATAGCAGAGGAACGTCAGCGTCTCCTGCAGGTAGAGCTGGACGGAGTCGGCGTCGTGGGAGAGGTAGCCGATCGACACGTCCGTGCCGAGCTGCAGGTCGAAGTCGCCGCCGCGGGTCGACAGCACGAACGCCCCGTCGATCGCGGGCGCCCAGATGATGTCGCCGTCGACCAGGCGGTTGAGGTGCTCCCGGATCGGATAGCCGTTGACCGTGGTCTCGCTGACCTGCGTGTAGACGTCGGCCGACAGCAGCACGCTGTACGGGCCGTCGACGCCGGCGAGCCGCAGCTCCGACAGCGCCTGACTGATCACGTCGGGCATCTCGCGCGGGTCGGCGGGCAGCGCGAGGTTGGGGCACGAGCTGGACCTCCGGATGCCCTCGATCGACGCGGCCGGGTAGCCCTCGAAGATCGCGCGGTCCTCGGCGAACGCCAGCTTCTTGGCGGCGTCCTTCACCGGGTCCCAATCCGAGTCCTGCGAACCGCGCTCGACGTCGTCGATGTCATTGCGGCTGATGGTGAACGGCACCCGCAGCCGCACCAGCGGCCGGGCTTCGCGCAGGTGCGCGACGACACCGTCGCCGGGGGACCCGACCTCCAGCAGATGACCCGTGCTGACCGCAGCCGAGGTCGGACCGCCCGGCTCACTGACGTCGACGACGCGACGACCGGCGATGTGCCGCTTGAACGTTCGCGTGGCCTCCTCCTCGATCTGCTCCCACGCCTCGGCGGTGACCGGTGCCAGCTCGCGATAGAGGTTGTTCATTGGGGTTGTCCTTTCAGGCTGCCTATCGACAGTGATCCCGTGGAAGCACGGTGGTTCGAAGCGGCGGGAGCCGGCGCCGGAGCGGCGAGCGCCGACTCGGGCAGTGGGGGCGGGTCGTCGAGGAAGTCGGCTGTTGGAACGAAGAACATCGCGCCGGTGAGCGCGGTCGAGAAATCCAGGATGCGGTCGGTGTTGCCCGGCGGGTCGCCGATGAACATGTTCGACAGCATGCGTTCGGTGACACCGGGATCCGCGGCGTAGGCGATGTAGTACGTGCCCGACTCCCCATTACCGAGCGTCCCGAACGGCATGTTGGCGCGCACGATCTGCAACTCGTTGCCGTCCGCGTCCTCGATGACGTTCAAGGCGATGTGCGAGTTGGCGGGCTTCACCGCGTCGTCCATCTCGATGTCCTCGAGCTTGCTCCGGCCGATGACGCGTTCCTGCTCCGTCACGCTCAGCGCGTTCCAGGCGGCCATGTCGTGGGTGTACTTCTGCACGTGCACGTAGCTCGCACCGAGGAAAGAGGCGTCCTCCCCCGAGTTCTCAGCGATCTGCGCGGCCTCGACCGCCTCGGGTCCGTCGGGATTCTCCGTGCCGTCGACGAACCCCAGCAGATCGCGCTGCTCGAAGAACCGGAACCCGTGCACCTCGTCGACGACGGTCACCGCGCCCGCCATCGACGCCAGCACCCGGCCGCCCAGTTCGAAGCACACGTCCATCGACTCGCCGCGGATGTGGAAGAGCAGATCGCCCGGCGTCGCGGGCGCGTGATGACGGGCGCCGGCGATCTCGCGGAACGGGTGCAGCCGCGCGGGGCGGGGGCCGTCGAAGAGCCGGTCCCACGCGTCCGATCCGATACCCGTCACAAGCGTCAAATGCGCTGCGGGATTACGGAATCCGACGGCCCGTACCAGACCGGACAGGCCGGCGAGCGCGTCGTGCACCGCGTCCTCTCCGCCGTCGTCGATGGTGGCGACGAGGAAGATGGCCGCAGGGGTGAGCGGAGTCAGGATCGGCTGCGGACGGGTGGCCACATCAGGACCCTAGCGCGACGCTCGTCGGAAACACCGGCCAAGATGGAAAGATGGCAGCTAGCCCCCAGAGCATGTGCGACTTCATCGATGCGTCGCCGTCGCCGTTCCACGTCTGTGCCACCGCGGCCGCGCGGCTGAGCGCCGCGGGTTACATCGAGTTGTCGGAATCCGACCCGTGGCCGTCGTCGCACAGCGCGTTCTTCGTGGTCCGCGCGGGATCGCTGGTCGCGTGGAAGGCGGCCGACCGCGGAGCTCCGTTCCGGATCGTCGGAGGGCACACCGACAGCCCCAATCTGAGGGTCAAACAGCATCCCGACCGGGCCGTCGCCGGCTGGCGGGTCGTCGCGCTGGAACCGTACGGCGGGGCGTGGCTGAACTCCTGGCTGGACCGCGACCTCGGGATCAGCGGGCGGTTGTCGGTGCGGGAGGGCTCTTCCGTCGTTGACGTCCTGGTGAAGGTCGACGAGCCGATTCTCCGGGTGCCGCAGCTGGCGATCCACCTGTCCGACGACCGCAAGGCCGTCGAGCTCAACCCGCAGCGTCACGTCAACGCGGTGTGGGGGGTCGGCGACGGAGCCCGCTCGTTCGTGGGGTGGGTCGCGGAGCGGGCCGACGTGGACCCCGGCGCCGTACTGGCCGCCGACCTGATGACGCACGACCTGACGCCGTCGACACTCGTCGGTGGCAGGCGCGAACTGGTCAGCGCGCCGCGGCTGGACAACCAGGGCACCTGCTATGCGGGCCTCGAGGCGTTTCTCGCCGCGGACCCCGGTGACTACGTGCCGGTGCTCGCGCTGTTCGACCACGAGGAGGTCGGCTCGACGTCGGATCGCGGCGCGCAGTCCGAACTGCTGCCGACGGTGCTGGAGCGCATCACGCTCGCCGAACGCGGCAGCAGGGAGGACTTCCTGCGCCGGCTGCCCGATTCGATGGTCGCGTCCGGCGACATGGCGCACGCGACGCACCCGAACTATCCGGAGCGCCACGAGCCGGGCCACCTCATCGAGGTCAACGCGGGCCCGGTGCTGAAGGTGCAACCCAACCTGCGGTACGCGACCGATGGCCGTACCGCGGCGGCGTTCCAGTTGGCCTGCGATCAGGCGGGCGTCCCGCTGCAGCGTTACGAGCACCGCGCCGACCTGCCGTGCGGGTCGACGATCGGGCCGATGACCGCGGCGCGAACCGGCATCCCGACGGTCGACGTCGGCGCCGCTCAACTGGCGATGCACTCGGCGCGGGAGCTGATGGGCGCCGAAGACGTCGAGGCCTATTCGGCTGCGCTGCAGGCGTTTCTGTCGCCCGGCTGAGTTGGCAACTCAGTTGGTCGTCGGTGGTGGGTTCGGTGTGTACGGGTCGTACCACCACCAGTGGGCGCGTTCGCCGGTCGGCCCGTTGTAGGGGGCGACCGCGGGTGGGGGTGTCGTGGGTGGCCTGGCGAGGGAGGCGTTCGTCAGTGTTCGGCCGCGACGGTGGGTGACGGTGAGCGTTACCGCCGATGGTGATGACACCTTTGTGGTGCTGGCGGTAGTGGTACGGGCAGACCAGGACCAGATTGTCCAGGTCGGTGGGGCCGCCGTCCTCCCAGTGCACGATGTGGTGGGCGTGCAGTCCGCGGGTGGCTCCGCAGCCGGGGACCACGCAGGTGCCGCGGTCGCGGTGCTCGAGAGCGCGGCGCAGGCGCCGGTTCACGGTGCGGGTGGCCCGCCCGGTCCCGATCACCCGGCCGTGACGTTGGAACCAGACTTCGCAGGTGGCGTCGCACAGCAGGTAGCGGCGCTCCTCGTCGGACAGCAGCGGACCGAGATGCAGGGCGGGCCGCCACGTCGGTGTCCCAGCCGGCGTCGACCAGGCTCAGGAACGCGTCGACGGTGGTGGGCATGGGTGGGGTCTGCGCGGTTTCGCGGTCGGCGTGATCCCGTGTCCAGTCGGCGATCAGCGCGTCGCGGTGCGAGCCCAGGGCGGCGTCGATCTCGGCCACGATGTCGACGATGCGGCCGTCCAGCGCGTTGCGCTGTCCGGTGATCTCGGCGAGTTCGGCGAACAACGTGTCGAGCCGCTCGCCGCGACTCAGATCGGGCCCGTAAGACGCTGCCGCCGTGGACATGACCCCACACTGGCACGCCGGTACGACCATTCCGGCCCTGCAGTAAGGGTGGAGTCAGCGCCGAATGTCACCCCACCCGGTTACCGTCTGGCCATGGCACTCTCAATCGAAATGGTGACGTTCGACTGCAGCGATCCCGACGCGCTCGCCGCCTGGTGGCTCGACGCGGCGGGTGGTGAACTGAACGCGGTGGCTCCCGGCGAATTCGTGATGGTCTCCCGCGAGAACGGGCCGACCCTCGGTTTCCAGCGGGTGCCCGACCCGACGCCGGGGAAGAACAAAGTGCACCTGGACTTCCACTCCGCCGACAAGGAGGCCGAGGTCGCTCGGCTGGTGGCCGCCGGTGCCACGGAGTTGGGCCGCAACAGCTTCGGTCCGGAGTTCGACTGGGTGACGCTCGCAGACCCAGAGGGCAACGCGTTCTGCGTCGCGGGCGGCTGACGTCCCGTTTTCGTCACAGCCGAGTCGGTTCAACCGCGCGTTTTTCGGGCAAATTGTCCGTCATGGCATACGAACGGAATCCCAAGCGCTCTTGCACCGCGCTGCTCGCGGTGCTGGCGGTCGTCGCGGCGTTCCTCGCGCCGTCGGCCGCCGCCGAACCGGTAGACGACCTCGCGCTTGCCGCGTCGGTGGAACCGGCCGTCGCTCGCATCGACACGACGATCCCGAGCCAGCGGGCGATCGGCGCCGGAACGGGCGTGGTCCTCGACGCCGGGGGCGCGGTTCTGACCAACTTCCACGTGGTGCAGGGCGCCGAGGTGATCAACGTGTCGGTGGCGAACCGCTCGTTCGACGCCGACCTCCTCGGCTACGACCGCGGCGCCGACATCGCCGTACTTCAACTGCGCGGGGCGTCGGACCTTCCGGTCGCGCCGATCGGCGACGTCAACGGCTTGTCCGTCGGCGAGCCGGTCGTGGCCCTCGGCAACGCGAGCGGATCGGGGCGTCCGCTCACGCGTGAAGTCGGAACCGTCACCGGGTTCGGGCGGTCGGTCACCGCCGAGGACTCCCTGACGGGGAATTCGGAGGAACTGCAGGGTCTCATCGAGTTCGCTGCTCCGGTTCGAGCGGGCGACTCCGGAGGTCCCGTCATCGACGACGGCGGCGTCGTCGGGCTGACCACCGCGGCCACGGTGAATTTCCGGATGGGACCGGGCGGCCAGGGCTTCGCGATACCGATCGACCGCGCGCTCGGGATCGCCGGTCAGATCCGCTCGGGAGCGCGCAGCGACACCGTGCACATCGGCCCGCCCTCGCTCCTGGGCGTCGGTGTGCCCACCGCGGGCAGCGGCGACAGCGGACTGGTGCTGAGCGAGGTGCTCATCGGTGGTTCCGCCGACCGAGCGGGGCTGCGGCCCGGTGACACGCTGGTCTCCGTCGCCGGAGTGCCGGTCGATTCCGCGACCGGACTCACGGACGTCCTCGACCGGCACTACCCCGGTGAGAGCATCGACGTGACGTGGATCGACACCACCGGCCAGCAACGCACCGCACCGGTGACGCTCGACACCTTCTAACCAACCGGCGAGGCGCCGGCCGCCGCGCGGCCCTGGAATGATCGCGCCGTGCTGATCGGTGTCATCGCCTTCGCGATCGTGCTCGCCGCCTGGTCGCTGTGTGCACGCAGGCTGGAGCTGCGACAGGTCGGGGCGCCGCTGGTGCTCGTGCTGGCGGGCGTAGCGGTCGGATTCGTCGTCTCCGACGAGCTGAACGCCACGTTGAACACCGAGGTCGCTCAGCGAATGGCCGAGGTGATCCTCGCGATCCTGCTGTTCGTCGACGCCACCGACGTGCGCGGCGGGTTGTTCGGCCGCGATCCGCGATCCGCCATCCGCGTGTTGTTCGTGGCGATGCCGCTGGCACTCGCGGCCGGTGTCGGCCTCGGGCTGTGGCTGCTGCCGGGACTGTCGTGGGCCGTCGTGCTGATCATCGCCTGCGTCGTGGTACCCGTGGACTTCGCACCGGCCTCATCGGCGCTACGCGATCCGCGCATCCCGGAGCGTGTACGCGACGCGCTCAATGTCGAGGCCGGTTACAACGACGGCATCGTCTCGCCGCTGTTCATCTTCGCGCTCGTGCTGGCGGGCGATCACTCGCACGCCTCGACCCCGCTTGACGCGCTGGCGTCGGCCTTCCCGCAGGCGGTGAAGGCGGTCATCGTGGGGCTGGCCATTGGCGCGGTCGTCGCGTGGGCGAGTAACGCCGCCGAGCACCGGAACCTGATGACCGCCCAATCCAAGCGCGTCATCCTGGTGGCGGTTCCGCTGCTGGCGTACACGGGCAGCATCGCCATCCAGGGCAACGGGTTCGTTTCGGCGTTCGTGTGCGGCATCGCCTACGTGGCGCTGCGGAAGACCGCGGAGCCGGGTGCGCTGAGGGCCGACTTGGAGTTGCTGGACGACATCAGCTTTCTGCTGACGGCGATCATGTGGTTCGTCTTCGGCGCCGCGGCCGTGCTCGCGTTGTCGGGCGGCGTCCCCCTCGGGCTCGCGGTGTTCTGTCTGCTGGCGCTCACGGTGGTGCGCATGGTGCCGGTGCTCATCGCGCTACTCGGATCACAGTTCAGCTGGCGGGAAAGAGCCCTGGTCGGCTGGCTGGGACCGCGCGGCACGACGTCGATCGTCTTCGGTCTGCTGGCCTTCAACGTGCTGTCCGACCAAGCCGAGGTCGACGTGCTGCTCGCCACTGTCCTAACCGTTCTCGGCAGCGTCGTCCTGCACGGTCTGGGTGCGCCGGCCGCCGCGAATGTGTTCGCCCGACGCGGAGCGAATAAACTGACCGGGTGACGTCTCCGGTCGACTCCGTGCAGGTCGCCTCCACTACGCCCGATCAACCGCAACCGTTCCGTGAGCTCGGGCTCAAGGACGACGAGTACGAACGCATCCGCGAGATCCTCGGCCGCAGGCCCACCGACGCCGAGCTGGCGATGTACTCGGTGATGTGGAGCGAGCACTGCTCGTACAAGTCCTCGAAGGTGCATCTGCGTTACTTCGGCGAGACCACCACCGAGGCCATGCGGCAGGGCATGCTCGCGGGCATCGGCGAGAACGCCGGAGTCGTCGACATCGGCGACGGCTGGGCGGTGACGTTCAAGGTCGAGTCGCACAACCACCCGTCCTACGTCGAGCCGTACCAGGGTGCGGCCACCGGCGTGGGCGGCATCGTGCGCGACATCATGGCGATGGGCGCCCGCCCGGTGGCGGTCATGGATCAGCTGCGCTTCGGCGCGGCCGACGCGCCCGATACGCGCCGCGTGCTCGACGGCGTGGTCCGCGGTGTCGGCGGTTACGGAAACTCGCTGGGTCTGCCCAACATCGGCGGTGAGACCGTGTTCGACGCGTGCTACGCGGGTAATCCGCTCGTCAACGCGCTGTGCGTCGGCGTGCTCCGCAAGGAGGACCTGCACCTGGCGTTCGCGTCCGGCGCGGGCAACAAGATCATCCTGTTCGGCGCCCGCACCGGCCTCGACGGCATCGGCGGCGTCTCGGTGCTCGCCTCGGAGACGTTCGGCGGCGATGAGGGAGAGGGCAGCGGCCGCAAAAAGCTGCCGAGCGTGCAGGTCGGCGACCCCTTCATGGAGAAGGTGCTCATCGAGTGCTGCCTCGAGCTCTACGCCGCGGGCATCGTCATCGGCATCCAGGACCTCGGTGGCGCCGGACTATCCTGTGCCACTTCCGAACTCGCGTCCGCCGGGGACGGTGGCATGGCCATCGAGTTGGACAAGGTGCCGCTGCGCGCCAAGTTCATGACCCCCGCCGAGGTGCTGTCCAGCGAGTCGCAGGAGCGCATGTGCGCCGTCGTCTCGCCGGAGAACGTCGACAAGTTCATGGCCGTCTGCCGCAAGTGGGAGGTGCTCGCGACCGTCATCGGCGAGGTCACCGACGGCGACCGCCTGCAGATCACCTGGCACGGCGAGACCGTCGTCGACGTGCCGCCGCGCACCGTCGCCCACGAGGGCCCCGTGTACGAACGGCCCGTCGAGCGTCCGGACACCCAGGACTCGCTCAACGCCGATACGTCGGCGGCGCTGCCCCGGCCCGTCACAGGTGACGAGCTGCGCGCGACTCTGCTTGCGCTGCTTGGCAGTCCGCATCTGTGCAGTCGAGCGTTCATCACCGAACAGTACGACCGCTACGTACGCGGCAACACCGTGCTCGCCGAGCACGCCGACGGCGGAGTGCTGCGCATCGACGAGCAGACCGGTCGCGGTATCGCGGTGTCCACCGACGCGTCCGGCCGCTACACCGCGCTCGACCCGTATACCGGCGCGCAACTGGCGCTGGCCGAGGCTTACCGCAACGTGGCCGTCACCGGTGCGACGCCGGTCGCCGTGACCAACTGCCTGAACTTCGGCTCGCCCGAGGACCCCGGCGTGATGTGGCAGTTCAGCCAGGCCGTTCGCGGGCTCGCCGACGGCTGTGCGGCCCTTGGCATTCCGGTCACCGGCGGCAACGTCAGCTTCTACAATCAGACCGGCACCACCGCGATCCACCCGACTCCCGTCGTCGGGGTGCTCGGCGTGATCGACGACGTCAAGCGCCGCATCCCCACCGGACTCGGCACCGAGCCGGGGGAGACGCTGATCCTGCTCGGCGACACCCGCGACGAGTTCGACGGCTCCATCTGGGCGCAGGTCACCGCTGACCACCTCGGCGGGATGCCGCCGCGGGTGGACCTCGCCCGCGAGCAGTTGCTCGGCGAGGTGCTGGTGGCGGCGTCACGCGACGGGTTGATCACGGCCGCGCACGACCTCTCCGAGGGCGGGTTGGCCCAAGCCGTCATCGAGGCGGCGCTGGCGGGCGAAACGGGTTGCCGCATAGTCCTTCCCGAGGGTGCTGATCCGTTCGTCGCGCTGTTCTCCGAGTCGGCGGGCCGCGTACTGGTCGCGGTGCCGCGCACCGAGGAGAGCAGGCTGCGGGCGATGTGCGAGGCCCGCGGACTGCCGGCCACCCGCATCGGAGTGGTCGACGAGGGCAGCACCGACATCGAGGTACAGGGTCTGTTCACCGTCTCCCTGGCCGAGTTGCGGAGCACGTCGGAGGGCGTGCTGCCCGGATTGTTCGGGTGAGGGCACCCGCCAACCACAATCACCCCTTACTGGTCTGGGCCTGGGGGCTGATCAGACTCGACTTCGTCGGCGTCGCCTTCGGGGCGCTGTTCTTCTGCCTGTCGCTGACACCGTCGCTGGTGCCGCGCGACTGGCTGTACCAAGGTCTCATCGGCGGCATCAACGCCTCAATCGGCTACGCGATCGGCGTCGTCGTCGGAAAAGTCCTCTACTACATCGTGTTACGCGGTCGCACGTGGTGGCCGCCGGAGAAGCGGACGCTGTACTGGCTGAAAGGCGGCATCGTCGTGCTGTCGGGTGCCGGGAGCCTGCTGATGCTGATCCCCGCGGCGAAGTGGCAGCGCCACGTGTCGGCGCTGATGGGTATGCCGGGGCCGGAGACCCCCGCATACCTGCGCACCGTGCTCGCCTCGCTGGTGGTCGGCGGCACCTGTGTCGCCGTGGCGCGGGTCGTCCTCGACGCGATCAAACTGCTGGCGCGAACGTTCATCAGGCGCTGGCACGTGCACCAGGAGGTCGCGCTGGCGGTCGGCACCGCGATCGTCGTGATCGTACTTGTCACGCTGATCAACGGGGTGCTGTACCGCGGCTTCCTGGCGGGAGCCAACCGGGTGTTCCAGCCGCAGGACTTCGACACCCGGCCGGGGGTCAGTCAGCCGGTGCAGCCGGAGCGCTCGGGAAGTGCGAATTCGTCGGCGCCGTGGGACACCCTGGGCTATCAGGGCCGCAACTTCGTGGCGACCGGTCCGCACGCCGACGAACTGACCCGTGTCAACGGCAAGCCCGCCAAGGAACCGATCCGCGTGTACGCGGGCCTGCAGACCGCCGATGACGACGCAGGCCGCATGGACGTCATCCTTCGAGAGCTCGACCGCACCGACGCCTTCAGCCGCGAGGTGCTGGTGATCGTGCCCACCACCGGCACCGGATGGGTGAATCCCGTTGCCGCACGGGCTATCGAGACGATGTACAACGGGGACACCGCGCTGGTCGCGGTGCAGTACTCGTATCTGCCGAGCTGGATCTCGTTCCTCGGCGATCGCGAGAAGTCGATGAACTCGGGCCGTCTGCTGGTCGACACCGTTCACGGCCGGTGGGTGCAACTGCCCGAGAACGCCCGCCCGAAGCTGTTGCTGTACGGCGAGAGCCTCGGATCGATGGCCGGCCAGGGGGCGTTCCCTTGGCTGCCCGATATCGCCCGGATGGACTTCTCCGCCGTGCTGTGGGTCGGCCCGCCGCACGAGAGCCCGCTGTGGAGCGGGCTGGTGCAGCGCCGCGATCCCGGCACCCCCGAGGTCCAACCACGCTACGACAACGGCCGCACCGTCCGGTTCAGCGTGGCGGGTGACACCGACGACATCGTGCGGGTCGCCGAACCGAGGTGGGACGGCACCCGAGTGCTGTTCCTGCAGCACTCGTCGGATCCGATCGTCTGGTGGTCGCCCGATCTGCTGTTCTCGCAACCGGATTGGCTCATCGAGCCGGCGGGTCCCGATCGTTCCACGGCGATGCGGTGGTATCCGATCATCACGTTCTGGCAGGTCGGCGCCGACATCATGAACGCCTCGTCGGTGCCCGGCGGGCACGGTCACAACTACGGCAACTCGGTGCTCGACGGGTGGGTCGCGGTGGCGCCGCCCGAGGGCTGGACCCCCTCGGACACCGAACGGGTGCGCGCCGCGCTGAAGGACGCCTCCGGTGCCGACGGGCCCGAGACCTAGTGCCCGGCAGTCGAAGTCGAGCGGTGCTTCTCGCCGCCGGACTGGTGCTCTGGAGCGGTGCGATCGCGCCCCGGCTGCCGGCGCGCTGGTTGGTGCCGGTGCACGCGACGCTCGGCTCCGGGCTCGTCGCTCTCACCGCGGCTCCACTCGGTCTACGGCCGCCGCAGGTGTGGCGCGGGCTGCGGTGGGGCGGAGTCGCCGCGGGACTGGTGGCGGCGGGCGTCGCCGCGGTGACGCCGGTCCCTCGGGTGCGGGCGGGCATGGCCGAGCGCACGATGCCCGAATCCGCCGTCGGGTGGCTGCTGGTGCACATCCCCGTCGGCACGGTGTGGTCCGAGGAGGCGGCGTTTCGCGCGGTGCTCGGCACCGTAGCCGCCGATGCGTTCGGTCCGCGATGGGGCGGCCTGCTGCAGGCGGGCGCGTTCGGGCTGTCGCACATCGCGGATGCCCGCGGGGCCGGTGAGCCCGTCGTCGCGACTGTGGCCGTAACCGGCTTCGCCGGTTGGGTTTTCGCGTGGTTGTACGAACGGTCGGGCAGTATGCTGGCGCCGCTGCTCGCACACCTCGCGGTCAACGAGGCCGGTGCCGTCGCCGCGCTGCTGGTGCAGCGTCGTCAGGCGTTGCGTGCGTCGGCCCGCAATTGATGCGGCTCGGTGTCGGTGTCGTCGATGCCGAAACCGATGATGCGCCGCGGAGTGATGCGGATTATCGCGGAGTCCAGCGCGTCACCCGCGGCGCCTTCGGCGGTGGGCGCGGTCGCCTGCTCGGCGGTGCCGCGGATCTCCAGGCAGCGCACGCGCCACGGGTCGCGGGACGCGATGTCGTCCACGACGAACGCCACCGTCGGATTCGCCGCGATGTTGTGGTACTTGCGGCTGCGCGACATCTGATAACCGGATATGTCGATGGTGCCGAGTTCGTCGTTGTAGGTGAACCCCACCGGACTGTTCTGCAGAGTTCCGTCCGGCTGCGTCGTCGCCAGCCTGCCGAGCGTTGACGCGCGAAGGTACTCGATCTCGTGTGGTCTGAAGGTCATGTCACGACGCTAGGAGCTCAACCGTTGTTGAGGTCAACTGTGCCGCGAGTGTTGGCTTGAGCTACGCGAATCCCAGAAACGCGTGGCGGTAATCAACGTTCGCGGGTCAGGGGTTGATGGTGTACTCGCCGATCTGTCGGCCCCACACGTAGTCGATCGCGAAGGGCATGCCGATCTCGACGTGGTTGTAGGGCGCGAGGCTGAAGCCGGTGTCCGTCACCAGGTAGGGGAACGGGTACAGATCCCTGGTGACCTTCTGCCAGCACCCCGGCCTGCCCTCCGGTCCGCCCTTGGCGTTCACGCGCGGCAGGTTGTCCGGGTAGACGTACGGATTTCCCGCGCCGAAGCCCAGCAGCGTGCCGTACTGGTCGAGGGAGTACCCGTTGCCGCCCAGCGAGTCGGCGATCAGCGGCCCGACCTCGGCGTAATTGCGGATCGTGCAAAGAATCATCCCGCGGTACTCGTCGAGCAGTTGCGTCGTCGGCACCAGGTCCGCCGCCCCGCGCACCAGGTACGGCGCGGCCCGCTCGATAATGTCCTCGGCGGTGTCCGCGAATCCGACGGCGGCCATCAACGCCCGGTCGACGTCGCGACGGTAGTCGTTGAACGTGCGCGCTGTGGTGACCGCGGCGCCGAGACCGTCGAACAGATCCGGGGCGGCGTCGGCGTAGACGTCGGCGAGCCGCGCGACTCCGGCGATGTCGTTGCGCAATCGGGGCATTCGTGGATTCAGATCGCCGAGGATGACGTTGGCGTCCTCGAGTGACGTGCCGAACCGATCACCGAGCCCGGTCAGCGCCTCCGCCGTCGCCGTCAGCGTCTGGTTCAGCTTGATCGGGTCCACCTGCTCGGCGATGGAGGTCACCGTCTCGAACAGCGTGTTGAACTCCGTCGTGACCGTGCGGGCGTCGATGCGGGTGCCGGTCGAAACCGATTGCGGTGACGGGTGTTCCGGTGAGCTGAAGGCGACGTACTTGTTGCCGAACACCGTGCTCGCGGTCACGTCGGCCACCACGTTCGACGGGATCAGGTGCAGAAACTCCGGGTCCACTTCGAGCGTCAGCAGCGCGTCCTGGCCGTCGCCGTCGGGTGTCGTGCCGATGCCCGTGACCCGGCCGATCTCGACGCCGTTGAGCGTGACCTTCGAACCGGGGTCCACCACCAGGCCCGCACGCGACGACACGACCGTCAGTTCGGTGCGATCGGCGAACGCGCCGCGGAACTGCGCGTAGATGAGCGCCGCCAGTGCCGCGACGATCACCAGGAAGACCGCGCCCGCTGTCCGATACGGCGGCGCGAAGCGGTCTATCTGCACGGTTTGCGAGACTAGGGTATGGCGCCTCGCCGCAGTGCGGATCCGACGAGAACCCGAGAAGCGGTGGTGGCGATCGCCGACTGGCTCGCCGACGACGCAGCGCCCGCGCCCGACCGGGCCGCCCTGGCCGAGGCCGTCCGGCTCACCGCCCGCACCCTCGCCGCACAGGCGCCCGGCGCGACGGTGGAACTTCGGGTGCCGCCCTTCGTTGCGGTGCAGTGCATTTCGGGACTCAGTCACACCAGGGGCAATCCGCCCAACGTCGTCGAGACCGACGCCAGAACGTGGCTCCTGCTGGCAACTGGCCTACGCACCCTGCCGGAGGCCGTCGCCGACGGCACGCTGCAGCTGTCCGGGTCCCGTGCCGGCGAGCTGGCCGACTGGTTGCCGATCGTCAGCCTGGCGAGGTGAACACCACTGTTCGATCGTGAAATGGATGGCGTCGTCCCGGTGTTGCAGATTCCGTCGACACCGCCGTTCGATTCCGACAACGGCGGCATCTACCCGTAGACTGAGCAACGTCACCCACAGCCCCCAGGGAGCAGCCATCGTGACCGTCGAGCCGTCGCCCGAATATCAGGACGAGGACCCGAAAGAGGAGTGTGGCGTCTTCGGCGTCTGGGCTCCCGGCGAAGAAGTGGCGAAGCTCACTTACTACGGTCTCTATGCCCTGCAACACCGTGGGCAGGAGGCGGCGGGTATCGCCGTCGCCGACGGTTCTCAGGTGCTGGTGTTCAAGGATCTGGGCCTCGTCAGCCAGGTGTTCGACGAGCAGACCCTGGCCGCCATGCCCGGCCACGTCGCCGTCGGGCACTGCCGCTACTCCACGACCGGCTCGACCACGTGGGAGAACGCACAGCCGGTTTTCCGCAACACCGCCGCGGGCACCGGAGTCGCCCTCGGCCACAACGGCAATCTGGTCAACACCACGGAACTCGCCGCCCGAGCACGCGACGCCGGCCTGATGGGCAAGAGCGGCGCGACCGCGGCCACCACCGACTCCGACATCCTCGGTGCGCTGCTGGCGCACGGTGCCGCCGACGCCACCCTCGAACAGGCCGCCCTCGACCTGCTGCCGACCGTCCGCGGCGCCTTCTGCCTGACCTTCATGGACGAGAACACGCTGTATGCAGCGCGCGACCCGCACGGGGTGCGGCCGCTGTCGCTCGGCCGTCTCGACCGCGGCTGGGTGGTCGCGTCGGAGACCGCCGCGCTCGACATCGTCGGCGCCTCGTTCGTCCGCGACATCGAACCCGGTGAGCTGCTGGCCATCGACGCCGACGGCGTCCGGTCCACCCGCTTCGCCAACCCGACGCCCAAGGGCTGCGTCTTCGAGTACGTCTACCTGGCGCGCCCGGACAGCGTCATCGGTGGCCGCTCCGTCCACGCCACGCGCGTCGACATCGGCCGCAGGCTCGCGGCCGAGATGCCGGTCGAGGCCGATCTCGTCATCGGCGTTCCGGAGTCGGGGACACCCGCAGCGGTCGGCTACGCGCAGGGCTCGGGCATCCCGTTCGGCCAGGGCCTGATGAAGAACGCCTACGTGGGCCGCACCTTCATCCAGCCGTCGCAGACCATCCGTCAGCTCGGTATCCGGCTCAAGCTCAACCCGCTCAAAGAGGTCATCCGCGGCAAGCGGCTGATCGTGGTCGACGACTCGATCGTGCGCGGCAACACCCAGCGCGCTCTGATCAGAATGCTGCGGGAGGCCGGTGCCGTCGAGGTGCACGTGCGGATCGCGTCGCCGCCGGTGAAGTGGCCCTGCTTCTACGGCATCGACTTCGCCACGCCCGCCGAACTCATCGCCAACGCCTCGAGCAACGCCGCGGAATACGACGAGATGATCGACGGCGTGCGGCGGGCCATCGGCGCGGACACCCTCGGCTACATCAGCAGGCAGGGCATGATCGCCGCGACCGAACAGCCCGCGTCCCGGCTGTGCTCGGCGTGCTTCGACGGCAACTACCCGATCGAGCTGCCGAGTGAGTCGGCACTGGGCAAGAACGTCATCGAGCACATGCTCGCGAACGCGGCGCGCACCAACGCAACGGTGCAGACCGACAACGACAACGTGTCGGCGCTGCGGCGGCCCTGACCGACGCGCCGCTGTCCGGATGCTGAAACCTACTGCGGCTCAGGAGAACTCAGCCGCGCCAGATGCCTACGGTCGCCCTTGGGCGCGGTCCCGTCGCTCTGCAGCGCTTTGACCACGGCTTCCCGATAGGGCGTCAACCCGCCGGGCCGCGCCGGAATCACCGTTTCTATGTCGTGCTCGAGGCAGATCGCGTCGCAGTGCAGCGATTCGACCAGAGGCCGTGCCAATCCGGCCGGAATCGGCGTCACCAGACCCACCCACCAGCTCGCGATCGACGGCGTCAGCAGCGGCAGCACGATGATGACCCGCTTGCTCAGGCCTGCGACGTCGGCGTAGCCCTGCATCGCGTCGCCGTACTCCATGACGTCCGGTCCACCCACGTCCCAGGTGCGCGACTCCGGCACGGCGGCGGTCGCCGCCTCGACGAGGTAGTGCAGTACGTCGTCGATCGCGATCGGCTGAATCTTGTTGTGCACCCACTTGGGAGTAGTCATCACGGGCAACCGGTCGGTGAGGTGTCGCACCATCTCGAACGACGCGGAGCCCGAACCGATGACGATGCCCGCCTGCAGCACGATCGTCTCGATACCCGATTCGATGAGGACGTCGCCGACGGCCGTGCGCGACCGTAGATGCGGTGACAGCTCCCCGTCCGGGTGCAGGCCCGACAGGTACACGAAGCGCTGCACACCCGCCCGCTTGGCTGCCTCGGCGACGTTGTGCGCCGATTCGGCCTCCGCCTTCACGAAGTCGGCCGACGTGCCCATCGAGTGCACCAGGTAGTAGACGACGTCGACGTCCTGGAACGCGGACACCAGGGAGTCGGGGTCGTTCAGATCGCCCTTGGCCACCTCGACGCGGTCACGCCACGGAGCGTCGGCCAATTTCTCGGGGTTGCGCGCCAACGCACGGACCGTGTGCCCGCGGTCCAGCAGTTCGGGTACGAGGTGCCCGCCGATGTATCCGGTCGCGCCTGTCACCAGGCAACGACGTTCGGGTGGTTGCGTCAACCGGTCCTCCGTCTGTATCTCTCGCTCCGTATTCGGAGCGGGCGAGTGTTCGGATGATGACCGCTGGCGGCCCTACTCAAACGGGCAGCCGGGGTTGGGTACGTCGTTGGCCAGCGGTTCGCCGGCGGGTTCGATGTAGCCGACCCACATCACCAGCGGCACCGGGCCGAGATTGCGGCCGACGTGGACGTATCCGGGACCGCTGCGCTCGGTGATCGGATCGCCCACGTTGTACACGCCGTCGACCGCACAATCGGTGGCGTCGTAGTGGGTCAGCGTGCCCTCGCGGATCACGCCGTAGACCTGACCGGGATGCCAGTGCCAGCCGGTGCTGCCGCCGGGCTGGATGGTGATCTCCCTGGTCACGTAGTCGACGCCGTCGACCGTCGACTGCGCCAACACCTTGGCGGACACTCCGACACCCGGCGTGGCGTGGGCAGTGGGGGTGAGGGCTGCGAGCAGTGCCGCGGCGACGAGCGGCGCCGCGAGGCGTAGTCGGGTCACAATCGCAGAGCGTCGCACACCGCGCGGTTGCCGCGCGGTGGTCTGCCCGAACTCGCGCCGACCGATGGCGCGTGCACCGTGTAGGTGCCGACCGGTACCCTTGGGCGCGATGAGCGAGGGCAAGAGAGCCGAGCGTGAGGGCACGTCCTACGCATCGGCAGGGGTGGACATCGAAGCCGGCGACCGGGCAGTCGAACTTTTCAAGCCACTCGCCAAGAAGGCGACCCGACCGGAGGTCAGGGGTGGCCTCGGCGGCTTCGCGGGGCTGTTCGCCCTGCGCGGCGGATACCGCGAACCGCTGCTGGCCTCCTCAACCGACGGGGTCGGCACGAAGCTGGCGATCGCCCAGGCGATGGACAAGCACGACACCGTCGGACTCGATCTCGTCGCCATGGTGGTCGACGACCTGGTGGTGTGCGGCGCCGAGCCGCTGTTTCTGCAGGACTACATCGCCGTGGGCCGCACGGTGCCCGAACGCGTCGCACAGATCGTCTCGGGCATCGCCGACGGCTGCGTGCAGGCGGGCTGCGCCCTCTTGGGCGGCGAAACCGCGGAACACCCCGGCCTGATGGGGCCCGATCACTACGACATCTCCGCGACCGGCGTCGGCGTGGTCGAGGCGGACGACGTGCTGGGCCCCGAGCGGGTCAAGCCCGGCGACGTGATCATCGCCATGGCGTCGACCGGCTTGCACTCCAACGGCTACTCGCTGGCGCGCAAGGTACTGCTCGAGATCGACCGCGGTAATCTCGCGGGCCACGTCGAGGAGTTCGGCCGCACGCTGGGTGAGGAGCTGTTGGAGCCCACCCGCATTTACGCGAAGGACTGCCTGGCGCTGGCCGCCGAGACGCAGGTGCGCACCTTCTGCCACGTCACCGGCGGCGGCCTCGCGGGCAACCTCGAGCGCGTCGTCCCGAATGGGTTGTGCGCCGAGATGGATCGCGGAACATGGACGCCCGCACCGGTTTTCGGCATGATCGCACAACGCGGCAAAATCGAACGCGCCGAGATGGAGAAGACGTTCAACATGGGTGTCGGAATGGTCGCCGTGGTCGCCCCCGAGGACACCGACCGCGCACTGGCCATACTCACGGCCCGGCACCTCGACTGCTGGACGCTCGGCACGGTGGCCAAGAGCAAGAAGGGTGAGCCGAGGACGCAGCTAGTGGGACAGCACCCGAGATTCTGAGCGGACCGCCGGACGGGCGGCCATCGAACTCAGCGGCGCCAATCGTCCTCGTCGAGGGGATCCTCGGGCTCGTCGGCTACCCGACTCCCGTACGGATCACTCGGGTGTGCCAGCTCGCGCTGCAACTGAGTGAAGTCGGTCTGCGGTGAGCTGTACTTGAGCTCACGAGCGACCTTAGTCTGCTTCGCCTTTGCCCGGCCGCGGCCCATGGGGGACCCCCTCGCGCAATAACGGAGCGGCCCGATTACCGAGCGGCTCCGATCTGAGTGTGTTTATCGTCCTGACAACACCTTACCGTGCGTCGTGGAGTCGCGCTGGCAGGCCCACCAGTGAGCGCGGCCCCGGCGCTCAGCGGCGGACGTTGCGCAGCTGCTGAATCGCGATCCGCCCCGCACCCACGACGTCGGCGGGCGGCAGCGTGTCGGCGTCGATGACGGCCGCGACCGCGCTCTCGCCACCCGTGAGCAACGGGGTGTCCGCGGGGAGTCCGCGCTTGAGCAGTGCCAGCGCGATGGGGCCGAAATCGACGTGGTCGACCACGGTGCCGAGACGACCCACGGGCTTGCCGTCGGACAGCACCGGGTCGCCGGTCGCTGGTCGGTCGGCGGATCCGTCGAGATGCAGGAGTGCCAGCATGCGGGGCGGTTTGCCCACGTTGTGGACGCGGGCCACGGTCTCCTGGCCGCGATAGCACCCCTTGTTCAGATGCACCGCTCCCTCGCCAGGGCCGCCGATCCAGCCGACCTCGTGGGGGATGGTGCGGTCGTCGGTATCGAGACCGAGGCGCGGCTGCAGGGCGACCACCCGGTGCGCCTCGTAGGCCCACACGCCGGCGGGGCGAGCGCCGGCGGCGACGAGGCGCTGACGGATGTCCTCGGCGTTCGCCGCGGGCGTAACGACGTCGACCTCACCCGCGCCGAGCGTGCGCACGAAACCGCCGCCGCTGAGTGGGGTGGCACTCCACGGTGCCGGTGGTGTGATTCCGAGCACCGCGGGCACGACCTCGGCCGCGGCGGGTCCGAGCAGAGTCAGCACCTTGAGGTCCGAGACCTCGACTTTGACATCGGCTCGGAACACCATCTTGGTCAGGTAGGCCCGCAGCGGCTCGACGCGCGACGCCTCGGTATCGAGCACGGTGACGCCGTCGAGCTGCGTCTGGAACCAGTGATCCTCGACGCGGCCCTGACCGTCGAGGTTCAGATTCTCGGTGACCGCGCCGTCGGGCAGCTCGCTGACGTGCTGGCTGGAGATGGTGTGCAGCCAGCTGCGGCGGTCGGCCCCGGTGAGGGTCAGGACGGCGCGGTGCGAGCGGTCGACGACCACGACGCCGTCGGCTGCGGTGCGCTGCTCGCCGAGGGGATCGCCGTAGTGCCACACGGCTCCCGCGTCGGGGCCGGTCGCTGGCGCTGGTACCGGAGCTGGAGTCATGGTCCAACTCTACGGAGCGGACCGGCGGATACGATTCGGCCCCATGGCTCCACGACCCGAGCTCGTCGTGACGCTCGACGGCCGGGTGCACGGCGCCGACGCCGCGCTGGTGCGCACCGACGACCCGCTCTTCAGCCGGGGTGACGGCGTGTTCGAGACGCTGCTGCTGCGCGCGGGTGCGCCGTGCCTTCTCGACGCGCACCTGCGCCGCCTGGGGGAGTCGGCGGCCCTCGTCGGATTGCCGGCACCGGAGACGTCGGCCTGGCGCCGGGCCGTCGATCTGGCCGTCGACACGTGGGGCGATGACGAGGGCGTGCTTCGGATGGTGCACGGACGCGGCACGGCGTTCGTGGTCGCGTCGCCGCTGCCGGAGCGGGTGCTCGTCGCCCGCCGCGACGGAGTCGCCGCGATCACTCTGCCGCGGCGACTCGTCGACGGACCGTGGTCGCCGGTGCGCGCGAAGTCGTCGTCGTACGCCGCCAACGCCGCGGCGCTTCGACAGGCGGTCCGGTCGGGAGCCGACGACGCGGTGTTCGTCGACGCGCAGGGCGTCGTGCTCGAGGGGCCGCGGTCGGCGGTCGTGATCGAGTCGGACGGCGCCCTGGTGACTGCGTCGACCGACCTGCCGATCCTGGCCGGAACCACCGTCACCGCGTTGTTCGACGTTGCTCGACAGCGCGGCGTCGAGTGCAGGCACCAGGTGTTCGGAGTCGGCGAACTACTTGCCGCTCAGGCGGTTTGGCTGCTGTCGGCGATCACGCTCGCCGTTCGCGTGCACACGCTCGACGGCAACCCGTTGGATACCGGGATGGCGCGTCTGGACGTGCCGGGTCTGGTGGACGTCGCCGTCGCGGGCTAGTTGACATCGGGGCTGGTCCGACCCCTTAGGGTGGGGACGTGCGTCGCCCGTTGAGCGTTCTCCTTACCGTCGTCCTGTCCGCGGTTGCGTTGGTTCTTGCGCCCATTTCCGTTGCGGCCGTGCCGAATTGGTCGGAATTGGATGCGACGGCGTACGCCGGACCGATCAGCGGTGGAGGAGCGCTGATCGAGTCGGTCCCGCTCGATCCCGCCGTCAGCCTGCCGGCAGCCAGCGCCGCGTACCGGATCCTCTACGCGACGACGAACGCCCACGATCGGCCCGCGGTCAGCACCGCGGCGCTGTTCCTGCCCGTCGGTGCACCACCCGACGGTGGCTGGCCGGTGGTGGCCTGGGCGCACGGGACCGTCGGTCTCGGCGACGACTGCACGCCGTCGGCGCTGCCGCGCAGCGATCGCGACGTCGAGTACCTCGACCACTGGCTGGAACAGGGTTACGCCGTGGTCGCGAGTGACTACGTGGGACTCGGGACGCCGGGGCTCATGAGCTACCTCGACACGGTGTCGACGGCCCACTCGATTGTCGACTCGGTGGTCGCCGGGCACGCCACCGGCCTGCCGCTGTCACCGAAGTGGGCGGTGATCGGGCAGTCCCAGGGCGGCGCGGGCGCACTCGGAACAGCGCGCTACGCCACTGAATTCAGCGCGGGCAGCGGACTCGACTATCGCGGAGCGATCGCTACGGGAACGCCCGCGTTCATCGAGGAGATCGTGGCGACGGCCGGACCCGACCTGGTCGTACCGCCCGAGCTCGGCCCTATCGCCAACGCGTATGCGGCGTACATTCTGGCGGCGTTCTCCGACGTCAGGTCGGATCTGAACGTGGACAGCGTCCTCACCCCGGTCGGGCGCAACGCGGCCGTCCTCGCCGAGACGGCGTGCACCCGCGATCTCGCAGACGCCCTCGCGCAATGGCGCCCGAACGACTTCTTCGCGGCCCCCCTCGCCTCACTGTCCGGTGTCGAACAGGCTCTCGCGGACTACATGGGCATCCCGACGTCCGGATACGACAGGCCGATCTTCCTCGGTGTCGGACTGCAGGACCGCGATGTGCCGCCGTCATCGTCGTTCCGCTTGAACGATGCACTGGTGGCCGCGGGGCAGCCCGTCGAGCTCCACGTCTATCCCGACGACGACCACAGCAGCGCGGTGCTCGCCTCGATGCCGGACTCGACGCCGTTCCTCCAGCGTTTGATGTCCTGACCAGGATTGTTTCCCCACCGCGAAAAACGGTTGTCGGAGTGGGCCTTCGGGCGTACCTTCGTTTTTACACAGGGAAGGAGGTGGTCCGAGAAATTGAGTGACTTATGGACATGTGAGGTGGCTGCCCGCTAGCAGCACCGGGGTTTTGCTGTACGTGCGAATCCCGCGCGCGCTGGCGAATTCCCCGCAGCCACCCGGCCCCCGAGCCCCTTGGTTTGTCCGACCAGGATCAACGGCTCGGGGGCCGCTCCATGTTCGGGGTGGCTCAGCGCGGTTGTTCGAACGTCGGTTCCGGCACGTAGGGGGTCGTAACCGGTGGCACGTAAGTCGGCGCCGGTTCCGGTGTGTAGGTCGGCGTGAGCCGCGGTGCGTAGGTCGGCTCCGGTTCCGGTGTGTACGTCGGCGTGGGTTCCGGTGTGTAGGTCGGCGTCGGTTCCGGTGTGTAGCTCTCCGTGGGCCGCGGATCGTGGGTGGGCATCGGCGTGGAGCTGTCCGTGGGCCGCGGATCGTGCGTGGGCACCGGCGTGGAGTTGCGCGTGGGTTGTGGCGCATAGGTAGGCGCCGGGGCGACGGGCGTTCGAGTGGTGGCCACCACAGGCGGCGGCGGCGTCGTCGGCGACGTACCAGGCTGCGCGACCGCGACGTCCACCATCGGCCATCCGGGGTTGCGGCCGTAGAACCCCGGCGTCGGCCCCGTCAGCTGCCACAACACGAACCGTTCGACCGGGGCGGGGGCCGCCGTGATCACGACGAGCTTGTCGGCGGCGAACTGCGCCCACCTCTCTCCCACGTACGCCGGCGCCCGCCCGGTGATCGCGACCGGCTCTCTCAGCGGGTTGCCGCATTCGCATCGCCCGCGGGACGCCTTCCGCATCGACCATCACTGCGGTTCCCTCCTGGAGCACCGACTGCAGCACGGTGGCGCGGCCGTCCTTGAACCCGTGGTTGGTAACCCGGGTGTCCGTCCGCAGCAGCACCGGCGTCAGCGCCCGCACGTAGTCCGGGATCTGTTCGGGAGTGATCCCGTGGACACCCGCCCACGCGCGACCCTTGTCCGGATTCTCGGCCAGGAACCTGATCAGCAGTTCGGGATCGCACGTCGTCATGTCGCGGGTCCCGCCATAGAGACCGGGTAGGTCGCCGTTGGCCGTGCGCACCGAGGTGGTCGGCGTCGCTGCGGGCGTGTCCGCCGGGGTGGTCGGTGCCGGGGCGAACGTCTTGTTGCCGGGAGCGGGCGACGCCGGACCGAGCGGATCGGTGCCGGGGTCGGTCACCGGCGGCTGCGGTTTGGACACCGGCGGCGTGAACGGGTCCCGCCCCGTGCTCGCTACCGGTTCGAGGAAGACCTCACCGCCGGATTGCTGCTGTGCCTCGTCCGCGGGCTCCCCGATGCCGATGAAGAACATGGCGACGACGGCGACGATCGTAATCGCGACGATGCCCGTGAAGAGCCCCCAGAACCGAGGATTCCGCCAGGACGACCCGCTGGGCGCCTGCTGGTGTTGTTGACCGAACCGGTCGATCCGCCGGGTCTCGTCACCGTCGCCATACGGCGGTGGCCACCGATCGTCCACCGTGGTCCCCCCGTCTCACGCGCCAGGAGTAGGCGCGTCGGCCCCAATGGGTGTCGGGCCAAGATAACCCACCCACTAACACCGTGACCTGCGAAACCCCTGGCCCGATACGCGACGAGCGTGAAGAAATGTACGAAGTTCGCGCGGAAAGTCGCGCTCACCTTCACGTTCGGATCGTGGCCTTTAAGACGGGCCTGGCGCCTTGTCCGCGCACGCCTGCGACGCCTTCGCCCACGTCTCCTCATCCACGCCCGCGGGGGCGCCCGGACCCATCGGCGGCGTCGTCACGCCGTGCTCGGCCAGACACGCGGCGTACCCGCCGTGGTGGCCGGCGGGGGAGGGCTCGGTCTCCGGCGCGGGTGCGTCGGATGACCCGCACGCGCTCAGCAGTCCCGCCGCGGCGACGGCCGCGGTCAGCAGTCGTATCCGCACTAGCCGACGAACCTCGCGAGGCGGGCGGACAGATGCGGCACCAGGCCACCGTCGGCGTCGACGCGCTCTTCGACGTAGGCGAGGTCGCCGCCGTCGACGATGCCGTACAGGCGCTTCGCCCCGCCCACCAACGCGCCCGACTTGCTGCGCGCCAGCGCGTCGGTGGCGAGTTCCCACGACGACAGGTTCAGCGGGTGCCCGTAGAAGAGTTCGACGTATCCGCTGGAGTGTGCGAGCAGGAGTTCGATGGCCTGCGTCTCGCCGGGGTCGGCGGGGTCGTTGACGAACCGCCAGAAGCCCGTCTCGCGGAGTCCGGGGCCCTCGTGTTCACCCGACTCGGACAGCCGCCAGGAGCGCGCTTCCCAGTTGAGGTAGTCGCCACCGTCGTGGGACACGATGATCTGCTGGCCGAACCGGTAGTCGCCGTGACTGCCGCGGCCCTCGCCCTCGCCGCGCCACACACCGACGAGCGGGAGCAGGGCGAGCAGCGAATCACTGAGGCTGACGCCGTCCCGCAGATTGGCCGTATCGGCCGGCGTCGGAAGGTCGTCGAACGTGGGGAGGTTGCGCACCGCCGTTTCCCTGGCGCGTTCCGCAGCAGCGGCCAACGCCTCGTCGCCGGATCCGGGGACGGTCGGGGGCGGTGTGTCGTCCTCGGCCGTCACTGGTCGTCGGTGACGAGCCGGTACACCGCGTACAGCGCGAACCAGGTGATGACGACCACCGCCGCGACAAGCAGGAGTTCGAAGAAGAGCACCACGCCGAGAAGTCTAGTTCCTCGGGTCTACCCAACCGAACCGCGGGCGTGCGGGAAATCTCACTCGCGCACGCCCGCGGACGACGGTTCTAGGCGACCTTGACGTCGATCTCGTGGATGCCGGCGCCCGACGGCGCGACGACGGCGTCGCCGTTGCCGACCTTCGACAGGGCGCGCAGCGTCCAGGTGCCGGGGGCGGCGAAGAAGCGGAAGTCACCGGTGGCCGAGGCGACGACCTCAGCGGTGAACTCGTCCGACGAGTCCAGCAGCCGGACGAACGCGCCGCCGACCGTCTGGCCGGAGCCGTCGACGACACGGCCCGTGATGACCGTCTCCTTCTCCAGATCGACACCTGCGGGCAGGGTCACGCCTTGCTTGGGTGCAGAGCACATATCAACTTCCCAACTCAATCGGGGCTCCCACCAGGGAACCGTATTCCGTCCAACTACCGTCGTAGTTCTTGACGTTGTCGTGGCCCAGCAGCTCCTGCAGCACGAACCAGGTGTGCGACGAGCGCTCCCCGATTCGGCAGTAGGCGATGGTGAGCTTGTCGCCGTTCAGGCCGGCGTCGGCGTACAGCTTGGCGAGTTCCTCGTCGGACTTGAAGGTGCCGTCCTCGTTGGCCGCCTTGCTCCACGGCACGTTGATCGCGCCGGGGATGTGTCCGGGTCGCTGGCTCTGCTCCTGCGGCAGGTGCGCGGGGGCGAGGATCTTGCCGGAGAACTCGTCGGGGGAGCGCACGTCGACCAGGTTCTTCTCGCCGATCGCGGCGATGACCTCGTCGCGGAAGGCGCGGATGTCGTTGTTGGGGGCCTTCGCGGAGTACGACGTCGCCGGCCGGTCCTTGACCTCCGTGGTCAGCGGACGGCCGTCGAGCTCCCACTTCTTGCGTCCGCCGTCGAGCAGCTTGACGTCGTTGTGGCCGTACAGCTTGAAGTACCAGTACGCGTAGGCGGCGAACCAGTTGTTGTTCCCGCCGTACAGGATCACGGTGTCGTCATTGCCGATTCCCTTGTCCGACAGCAGCTTCGAGAACTGCTGCTGGTCGACGAAATCGCGCTTGACCTGATCCTGGAGTTCGGTCTTCCAATCCAGCCGGACGGCGCCGGCGATGTGACCGCCCTCGTAGGCGCTGGTGTCCTCGTCGACCTCGACGAAGACCGTATTGGGAGCGTCGAGGTTGTCCTCAGCCCATTCGGCGCTGACCAGCACGTCGCTGCGAGCCATTGATGAATTCCTTTCGGGTGCTTTGCTTTTGAGAGATCAGGCGGTTGACGGCACTCGCCGCAGGCGCGCGACGAGCGGGTACAGCTGGCAGCCAAGGCAGATGCCGAAGGCGGCGTTCAGGAAGGCCGCGACCAGGGCGAAGGCCGTCGCGACGAGGCCGACGATGTCGAGTCCGACGGCGAAGGCGATCGTTCCGACCACCGCGAACAGGAAGCCGACGAACTGGGCGAACTTCAGCGGTGCTACCGGCTCCTTCTCGGTGACCGGGCCGCGGCGGGGCGCGACGAACGTGGCGAAGATGCGGCCGTAGGGATGCGCGCGCGGTCCGCCGACGGCGCCGATCGCGAAGACGACGCCCTGCAGACCCAGCAGCACCGCGGCGGCGACGCTGCTGACCGCTGACACGGCGAGCACGGCGATGATCACCGCGGTGGTCACCCACGCGGCGAAACGCGGTCCGCGGACGTCGACCTGGTCGATGTTCGGGCTTGACATGTGAATGCTCCTGTAGTCGTCGAGGGGTGTGGGGCACGCCACAAAGGGCTGCTCCGAGCGCTACGCGAAGAGAACGCGGCTACTCAGCAGCTACGACAACAACAGCAACAACCCGCTACGCGGCACAGATCGACTGCACGGCGCTTCGTGAGCCTGAGCTCGAGGCGGGTGGACACGACGGACAGCTTACCCAATGACCCGACCGTCAAGCCAATAACGGTTCAAGGGCCGACCGCAGGTCAGCGGCCCTGGGGACGCCGGTGACGCGGTGGCGCGGGCGGCCGTCGGCGCCGAAAACGATGGTGGTCGGCAGCGACAGCACCGAAAGCCGCCGCGCGGCCTCCGGATTGGCGTCCATATCGATCTCGACGTGCGCGACTGCCGGCAGCTGCTCGCAGACCTCGTCGACGACCCTGCGTACCGCGGCGCACGGCCCGCACCAGTCGGCGCTGAAGTGCAACAGCGTCGGGCCGGTGGTGGACAGGCCGAGGTCGGAGGTATCGACGTCAGCGGCCTTCGCCGCGTCGCGCAGCATCCCGGACCGCAGCGTGATCAGCTTGCCCGCGATGTACGCCACCCCGAGGGCGGCGATCGTCACCACGATGACGACGACGACTGATGAGCTCATGACTGTCTGAACCCCGCGATGGGCACCGTTACTCCCGAGGCGATGCCCTCGATGATGAGGTCGGACCCGCGAGCGCCCGCCGTCGTCGGCGTCAGCGCGAACGGCAGCTTCAGGCCGGGAATCGTCATCGTGAACGCCTTGAGCACGGCGGCCTTCTCATCCTCGGGGACCTCCTCGTCGGCGGTGCCCGGCCCGGTGAGCACCTGGGTCGCAGTCGCCGCCAGCGTCGTCTGATCGCCGCCGACGATCGACAGGTCGACGGACACGCTGACCCGCTCCGCGAAACCGCTGGCGATCGGGGTTCCGGTGAACACCACGCCCTTACTGCTGGAGATGCCCGACTCCGTGGTGCCGCCGGTGGGATCGTTGGTGTCGACCTGCGGTGCTTCCACCAGCAGATCCTTGATGCCCATGAAGCGCCCGACGTGCGTGGAGTCCACGATGATCCGGCTCTCGAGCTTGTCGATCGGCAGCTTCACGTCGGGGGTGATCAGCCAGGAGGACTCCGCGAGATCCACCGAGTGCATCGTCGACTCGAGCGACACCTTCCCGACGACGGGGTGCTCGACGCCGTTGGCCCGGATCTCCACCTCGTTGAACCGGTGCTCGGCCGCCTGCGTCGCGAACGGGAATCCGAGGATGCCGACCCAGGGGTCGAAGTTCAGGTCGTTCGCGGTGCGGACACTGCGCGCCCACCGGTACTCGGCGAAGATCGCACCGCCGAAATCGGCGCCGACGGCCGCGACCACCACCGTCGTCAGCGCGGCCAGCAGACCGAACAGCACCTTGCGCACTCGGACATTCTGGCCTACGCGCTGTGAGGCGAAGCGCTCAGCGCGGCCAAACAGCAGGTAGCAAGCTATCGTTAGTCCATCTCGGTCGGTAACGGCCGCGTGTCAGCCATGAATCTGGGAGGTGACCGACGGTCGTCGTCGAGGATGACAGTCGGTGATCTTCTCGGGAAGTCCTGGAGGACCCGTTGGACCTATTACTACTGACAGTCGACCCGAATCCCGAATCGGTACTGCCGTCGTTGGCGCTGCTGGCCCACAACGTGAGGTCTGCGCCCACCGAGGTGTCGTCGCTTCTGGAGGCGGGTAGCGCCGACGTCGCGATCGTCGATGCGCGCACCGACCTGGCCGCCGCGCGCGGCCTCTGCAGGCTGCTCGGCACCACCGGCACGTCCGTTCCCGTGGTGGCGGTGGTCAACGAGGGCGGTCTCGTCGCCGTCAACGTCGACTGGGGCCTCGACGAGATCCTGCTGCCCGGTACCGGACCGGCGGAGATCGACGCCCGCCTGCGACTGCTGATCGGCCGACGCGGAGGCGTCTCCGATCAGGAGAACGCGGGCAAGGTCAACCTCGGGGAGCTCGTGATCGACGAGGGCACCTACACCGCCCGGCTGCGGGGCCGCCCGCTCGACCTCACCTACAAGGAGTTCGAGCTGCTGAAGTACTTGGCGCAGCACGCGGGCCGGGTGTTCACCAGGGCTCAGCTGCTGCAGGAGGTGTGGGGCTACGACTTCTTCGGCGGCACTCGCACGGTCGACGTGCACGTACGACGGTTGCGCGCGAAGCTCGGCCCCGAATACGAAGCGCTGATCGGCACCGTGCGCAACGTCGGTTACAAGGCCGTCCGTCCCGCGCGCGGCAGGCCGGCCGCGCAGGGCGCCGATCTGTCCGACGACATCGACGATGACGTGTACGCCGACGACGTTCCTGACGTACTGCCGGATCCCCTCCGCGCGCAGTGACCGAATTCGTTTGGCGCACTGAGCTTTCCGACGATGAACAGGCGCGCATCCGGAAGGTGATCGCGGCGGCTGCTGACGTCGACGGCGTCGCGCCCGTCGGCGACCAGGTGCTCCGCGAGCTACTGCACGACCGGACCGCGCATCTGGTGGCGCTCGACGGTGACTCAATCGTCGGATACCTCGACCTCGCGCCGGCCGCCGCCGACGCCCCCGCGATGGCCGAAGCGGTCGTCCATCCGGACGCCCGCAGGCGCGGCGTCGGATCGGGTCTGGTGCGGGCGGGCCTCGTGCGCGGTGGCGCGGCGACCCGGATCTGGGCCCACGGCAACCTCGCCGCGGCGCAGGCGACGGCGGGCGCTCTCGGTCTCACCGCCGCCCGCGAGCTGTGGCAGATGCGCCGCGGGTTGGCGGACCTGCCCGAGGTGCCGTCGGCACCCGGCATCGAGGTGCGGACGTACGCCGGGCAGGCGGACGACGCCGAACTGCTGCGCGTCAACAACGCGGCGTTCTCGTGGCATCCGGAACAGGGCGGCTGGACCGACGCCGACATCGCCGAGCGGCGCGGGGAGCCGTGGTTCGACGCGGCGGGACTGTTCCTGGCGTTCGACTCGACGACCGGCGGGCTACTGGGTTTCCACTGGACGAAGGTGCACGGCAGTGGACTCGGCGAGGTGTATGTGGTCGGGGTCGATCCGGACGCTCAGGGTCGGGGTCTCGGTGCCCTGCTGACCCTCGTCGGATTGCACTACCTGGCGGAGCGCCTCGGCGTTGCCGGCACCGTCATGCTCTACGTCGAGGCCGATAACTCCGCTGCCGTGAAGACGTACGAACGGCTCGACTTCGGGGTGTCCAGCGCCGACGTGGCGTACACGGCGGGCTAGGCGCTCGACCGCGCTAGCTCGGGGTCGTTCGTGCGAGCCGGCGTCAGAACGGCGGCAAGCTGTGCCAAGGCTCGATCGACCACCCGGAAATAGGCCCATTTGCCGCGTTGCTCGCGACTGACGAGCCCGGCTTCCACGAGTTGTTTCATGTGGTGCGACACCGTGGGTTGGGAGAGGGCCAGCGGCTCGGTGAGGTCGCAGATGCACGCTTCGGCGCCCTCGGCGGCGGCGATCAGCGACAGCAGCCGCACCCTGGCCGGGTCCGATAGCGCCTTGAAGATGTGCGCCAGCCGCTCGGCCGCAGCGGGTTCGAGACTGCCGCCCGTCAACGGCGAGCAGCACGAGGAGAGGTCCACGGCGGCGACGTCGGTAGTGGGCATGACCCGATGGTGCCACACGTATTGACAACTGTCGATGCGTTGGGCACAGTCGACGTATCGAGAGTCGTCGATACGAGGAGAAGGATCCATGTCTGAACTGCCCGTTGCCGTCATCGGGGCCGGACCTCAGGGTCTGGCCGCTGCTGCGCACCTCATCGAGTGGGGAATCGAACCCGTAGTCCTCGAGGCGGGTGCGGGTCCGGCGGCAGGAGTGAGGGCGTGGGGCCACGTGCGGATGTTCTCGGCCTGGAGCGAGTTGGTCGACCCCGCGGGGGCGCGGCTGCTGCAGCCATCCGGGTGGGTTGCCCCTGAGCGGGGGTATCCCACCGGAGCCGAATGGGTCGACCGGTATCTCGCCCCGCTCGCGGACGCTCTGGGTGATCGGGTCCGCTACGGCGCGCGCGTCACCGGGGTGTCGCGGCGCGGCCGTGACCGACCGGTCAGCGCCGACCGTGAGAACCAACCCTTCGTGATTCACGTCGCCACCGCCGCCGGGGTGGAGTCGCGGTTCGACGCCCGCGCTGTCATCGACGCGTCGGGCACCTGGACGCAGCCCAATCCCGTTGGTGCTGACGGATTACCGGCGATCGGTGAGTCCCTCGCCGCGGCGGCTGGCGCGCTGACCTATGTTCCACCCACTCCTGATCAGGGTTCGGCGCTCGCCGGCCGGCACGTGGTCGTGGTGGGCAGTGGGCACTCGGCGATGACGACGGTCATCGACCTGGCTGCCGTTGTCAAAGAGCACCCTGCTACCAAGGTGACGTGGGTGCTGCGGCGAACTGTGGTCGACGACAACACCTTCGGTGGCGGCGAGGCCGACGCCTTGCCGGAGCGCGGTGCGTTGGGGCTGCGGTCGAGGGAGGCGGTCGACTCAGGCCTGGTGACTCTGGTGACCGGTTTCCGCGTCGAACGGATCGCGACGGATGGCAGCACGGTCACCCTGGTGGCCGAAGACGGCCGCGCGCTGCCCGCAGCCGATCACGTCGTCGCGTTGACGGGTTTCAGGCCCGATCTGTCGTTCCTGTCGGAGATGCGGCTCGACCTCGATCCGATTCTGCAGGCGCCGGCAAAGCTCGCACCGGAGATCGATCCGAATCTGCACTCCTGCGGCAGCGTCATGCCGCACGGTGCACAGGAGTTGGCTCACCCGGAGTTGGGCCTTTACGTGGTCGGGATGAAGTCCTACGGTCGCGCGCCGACGTTCCTGGCGATGACGGGCTACGAGCAGGTTCGCAGCGTGGCGGCTGAATTGGCGGGTGACCACGAGGCGGCGCGCCGCGTCGAGTTGGTGCTTCCCGATACCGGGGTGTGCGGCGGCGCGGGGCTTTTCGACGATCCGATCGCCGATAACGGTGGCGGTTGCTGCGGTGCACCGGCGCAGGCTGACACGCTGTCACTGTCGTTGACGGGCAACCCGACGACGGCATGAGTGACGCAGATACGGTGCAGCCCGACTCTCCCACCGATGCCGGGCTGCGCCGTGTTCTGATCACGTTGTGTCTGACCCAGATCACCAGCTGGGGTGTGCTCTATTACGCGTTTCCCGTCTTGTCGATACAGATCAGTGCCCAAACCGGATGGTCGCAGCCGTCGGTGACTGCGGCATTCACCGGGGCGCTGTTGACCTCGGCCGTGCTGGGCATCTGGGTGGGGCGCAGGCTGGACCGGCACGGTCCGCACTCGATCATGAGTGTCGGTTCCGTGCTGGGACCGGTCGCCCTGTGCGCCGTGGCGCTCGCCCCGAATCCGGTGTGCTTCGTGGCCGCGTGGATTGCGGTGGGCGTGGCGATGGGCGCGGTGCTCTACCCGCCCGCGTTCGCGGCGCTGACCCGCTGGTACGGGCCTCGGCACGTGGGGGCACTGACGATCCTGACGTTGGTGGCGGGGTTGGCCAGCACCGTGTTCGCCCCCCTGACCGCCATGCTGTCGGATCATCTCGATTGGCGGACAACGTATTTCGTGTTGGCCTCGGTGCTCGCAGCGGTGACCGTGCCCGCCCACGTGTTCGGCCTGCGGCAACCGTGGCCACCCGCACCGGATCGGCACCTGGTGGAGTCGCCGACCCGCACGGCGAGAAGCCGCGCCTTCGTGATGTTGACGCTGTCCTTCGCGCTGGCGACGTGCGCCTCGTACGCGATCATCGTGAATCTCATTCCGCTGATGGCCGAATCGGGTATCAGCACGGGGGTTGCCGCGGTCGCGCTGGGTCTGGGCGGCGCCGGCCAGGTGCTTGGGCGCCTCGGCTACCGCACCCTGGTACGCAGGGTCGGGGTGCGAGCACGCACCGTCCTGATCTTCGCCGGGGTCGCCGTCACCACGGCGCTCCTCGGCGTCTTCACCTCGCCGACCGCGCTGATCGCCGTCGCCGTCGTCGCCGGATTCGTCCGTGGCGTGATGACCCTGCTCCAGGCGACCGCGGTGACCGAACGTTGGGGGGCAACTCATTACGGTCACCTCAGCGGCATCCTCTCCGCTCCGATCGCACTGAGCACGGCGATGGGACCGTGGATCGGCGCCGCGCTGGCCAGCGCCCTCAACGGCTACGCGCCGATGTTCCTGGTTCTGGGTGGCGTCGGGGTCCTGGCTGCGCTCATCGCGCTCGCCACCCGTCCGCGAACACCGCTCGCCGGCAACGGCGTTGAAGCCGGTTGACCTAAGTGCAGCAGTTCGGGTCGAGAACCACGCACAGCGCGGCAATCGAGTCGCGCCGCACCTGGTGATACACGTTCATCCCGCGGCGCTCGGATGCGACCAGGCCGGCCTTGCGCAACTGGCTGAGGTGATGGCTGACGGTGGATTCGGTCAGCCCGACAGCCGCCGCGAGGTCGCCGCTGTTCTCCTCACCGGCAGAGCTGCTGAACAGCAGTGACACGAGTTTGACTCGCGCTGGATCGGCAAGGGCTTTGAGTCGCAGTGCCACCTCGAGCGCCGCCTCGTCGTCCATCGGACCCGCCGCAACCGGTGAGCAACACACGGGTGCGGACATGTCGACCAGGGGTAGCGATTTAGGCATGAAAGTCACCTTACCCAAAGCATTGACATATGTCGAAGAGGTGGAGCATCCTGAAGTAGCAGTAATTCGATATATGTCACACGACTATGGAGGTTCCCATCATGTCCCGTGTCCAGCTCGCCCTCAACGTCGACGACCTCGGCGCCGCAGTCGCGTTCTACGCCAAGCTGTTCGACACCCAGCCCGCCAAGATCAAGGACGGCTACGCGAACTTCGCCGTTGCCGAACCCCCGCTCAAGCTGGTCCTGCTGGAGAATCCCGGTCAGGGCGGCACGATCAATCACCTCGGCGTCGAGGTCGAGTCCAGCGACACCGTGCACGCCGAGATCACCCGACTCGCAGGCGAGGGCCTGGTCACCGAAGAGGAGATCGGCACGACCTGTTGCTTCGCCACCCAGGACAAGGTCTGGGTCACCGGCCCCGCCGGGGAGAAGTGGGAGGTGTACACCGTCCTGTCGGATTCGGAGACGTTCGGAAACAGTCCTCAGCGCGCCGGCGATTCCTCAGCCGCAGGGGATGTGTGCTGCGGTGGGGCCGCGGGCGCCGAGAACGCGAGCGTGAGCACGTCCTGCTGCTAGCGGCGGAGGTGCGCGATTTCCAGCTGCTCGGCGAGCGCTCGTATCCGGACGGCTATGTCATCGCGCACCAACCGCATCCGCTCGATGCCGTCTATGCCGCGTTCGGAGGGTTCGTCGGTATCCCAGTTCTCGAACCGTGTGCCGGGTACGGCCTCGACTCGGGCTTCGCGACCGAGGGTGACCACGAGGTCGACGTCCCGGACGAGCTGGGGGTCAACGAGTTTCGGTGTCTCTCCGCCGATGTCGACGCCCACTTCGCGCAGGCTCTCCGCGGACAATCCGTTGACCGAGGTGCCCGGTTTGGTGCCTGCCGAGTGGACGTCCACCGAGTCGCCTGCCAGCTGTCGCATCAAGCCGGCCGCCATCTGCGATTTGCCGCCGTTCTTCACGCACACGAACAACACCGATGGCTTGGCGGTCACCTCGTCACCCCGGTGGCGGCGGCACTTTGGTCGGCGAAACGTCCTCTCAGTGCCAGCGATACGTACACCAGGGCGACGAGAACCGGAACCTCGATGAGCGGCCCGACGACTCCAGCCAGTGCCTGGCCGGACGTGACGCCGTAGGTGGCGATGGCAACCGCGATGGCGAGTTCGAAGTTGTTGCCGGCGGCGGTGAATGCGAGCGTGGTGGTGCGCTGATACCCCAGCCCGATGGCGGCACCCAGCAGGTAGCCGCCTCCCCACATGATGGCGAAGTACGCCAGCAGGGGCAGTGCAATTCGGGCGACATCCCACGGATTGGAGATGATCTGGTCGCCTTGCAGCGCGAAGAGGATCACGATGGTGAACAGCAATCCGATCAACGCCCAGGGGCCGATCTTGGGTAGGAGCTTGCGTTCGTACCAGTCACGCCCCTTTGCCTTCTCGCCAATACGCCGCGTCAAATATCCTGCAAGCAAGGGAATTCCGAGGAAGATGAGCACTGACTTGGCGATCTGCCAGACCGACGTGCTGATGGTGGTCTGTTCCAATCCCAGCCAGCCGGGAAGGACCGAGAGGTAGAACCAGCCGAGTACGGCGAACATGATCACCTGGAACACCGAGTTGATCGCGACGAGCACAGCGGCGGCTTCGCGGTCACCGCATGCGAGGTCGTTCCAGATGATGACCATGGCGATGCAACGGGCCAGTCCGACGATGATCAGCCCGGTCCGGTACTCGGGCAGGTCGGGGAGCATGAGCCAGGCCAGGGCGAACATCAGTGCAGGACCGAGCACCCAGTTGAGCACGAGGGATGCGGCAAGGAGTTTGCGGTCACCGGTTACGGTGTCGAGTCGGTCGTACCGCACCTTGGCCAACACCGGATACATCATCACCAGCAGACCGATGGCAATGGGCAGTGAGATGCCGTCGATTTCGACCGCGCTCAGCGCATCGCCGAGGCCGGGGATGAGCCTGCCGAGCAGGAGTCCGGCGACCATGGCGACGCCGATCCACACGGGCAGTAGCCGGTCGAGTCCGGATAGTTTCTTGACCACGGCCGGATGGTCGGCGGTGTCGGGTGTGCTCATTCCGATGTCTCCTCGAAGCATGAAGCTGAAGGGGCGGCGATACCGCCTTCGATGTGCAGGGTGTCCGACAGCTGTTGCAGGGCTGAGGGAATGGCTCGGTAGTGGCGACTCGTCTTGCTCATGACCGAGCAACCGCGAATGTCACTGCCTGTCTGCGACGGGTTACCCACGAACCGCGACGCCGAGTTCTTGGAGCAATCGGCGCACCCGCTCCTCGATGTCGTCGCGAATGTGGCGGACGGCATCGAGGCCCATGCCGGCCGGGTCGTCGAGCTTCCACTCCTCGTAGCGACGTCCTGGAAACACCGGGCAGGCATCACCGCAGCCCATGGTGATCACCACGTCGGCGGCCTGCACGACCTCATCGGTCCACGGCTTGGGGTACTCGTGCGAGATGTCGATGCCGACCTCGGCCATTGCCGCGACCGCTGCGGGGTTCACCTCCATCCCCGGTTCGGAGCCGCCGGACCAGGCGACTGCTGTGTCACCGGCCAGCTGGGTGAAGAAGCCCATCGCCATCTGCGATCGCCCTGCGTTATGCGTGCACAGGAACAGCACAGTCGGCTTACCGTCGTTCGACTTACCCTCCACCTTCGCGAGTGCGCGAAGACGCTGTCGGGCGAAACGTTCGGCTAGGAGAGGAAGGAAATTGGGCACGGACGCGCGGCTGGCGAACTGGTCGTAAGAGGAATGCAGGAACAGTTCGATGGTCTCCACGCCGAACATATCGGCGAAGTCCTTCTCGAGCCGCGCGGCCGCGGTCTTGATCGCCAACTTCTGGTCAATGGATAGGTCACGATGCGGGTGTGCCTGGCTGTTCGTGGTCATCGTTGTCCAATCGGTCGGGGGTTGGTCAGGTGGTCTGCAGATGGGTGGCGAGCCGCTCGACTCGCAGGGTCAGCTCGCCAACGGTGTCGTCGAAGGCGCTTGCGCGAGCGGCGCGTGCCGGGTCGCGCACCGACCAGTGGAGTCGGGGCAGAACCTCGGGCAATGACTCGTGAGCGTGGTCGCACACCGCGATGACGAGATCTTCGGCCGCCAGTACGTCGCCCAGGTACCGCGGCTTGGTTCCGCGCATCGACAGGTTGTGGCGCACGGCCGCCGCGACAGCGCCGGGGTGAACACGCTGCGCGGGCTCCGTTCCGGCCGACGTCGCGGGCACCGAGCTGCGCCGGTTCCAGATGGCGGCGGCCAGCTGGCTGCGCGCCGAGTTCTGCGTGCAGACGAAGACAATGCGGTGAGCACGATGCCGTACTGCCGGCAGGGCACCGTCGAGTGCGGAGTGGTTCAGCGTGAAGTAGGCACGACGTGCGTCCGCTTCGGAGCGGGATTTCGACACCACCCCGGCTTTCACCAGCACGCCGAGGTGGTGCGCCATCAGGTTGGACGCCATCGGTACGACGGCACGCAGCTCGGACGGCGAGGCGTCCGCGGTCAGCAGGTGGTCGACGATGGCGAGGCGCGTCGGCTCCGCGAGTGCGGCGAACACCGCTGCACGGTCGGCCAACGTCTGATCTGACTCAGTGGACATTGACTCAATTCATACTGAGCTATGTAAGCGGTCGTCAAGTCCTCCAGTGGTTTCGTCGCCGCCGTCCCATTGCCAGTTCATCTTCCGTTCACCTTTCGGGGGCTGTTCATTCACCACACCCACCTAGGTTCTCAGGCGAGCAGGAAGCATCTGCTCGACGCGACGATGCCCCGTGAACCGGGGCAGTCGGCTCGAACGCCGGGCGTCTCAACGTCTCTATGAAGGAGCTTCGTGAAGGCCAAACGAACTGGAACCGCGCTGAGCCTGCTGGCTGCCGGTACCTTGCTGCTGTCTGCGTGCGGCAGTGACAACAACGCCGCGTCGGGATCTGGAGACACCGGTTCGGCACCCGCCGGCGACTGCGGCGGCAAGGAAGCTCTCAAGGCCAGCGGGTCGTCCGCGCAGGCCAACGCTATGACGCGCTTCATCAACGCCTATGAGAAGGACTGCCCCGGCTTCACCCTGAACTACACGTCAAGCGGTTCGGGTGCCGGTGTCTCGGAGTTCCTGGGCGGACAGACGGACTTCGGTGGTTCGGATTCTCCGCTCAGCGCCGAGAAGGGTGAGTACGACAAGGCCAAGGAGCGCTGCGGGGGAAGCGACGCCTGGAACCTGCCTGCGGTGTTCGGGCCGATTGCGGTCACGTACAACGTCGAAGGCGTTGACGGCCTGGTCCTCGACGGCCCGACCGTGGCCAAGATCTTCAACGGCACGGTCAAGACCTGGGACGCCCCCGAGATCAAGGCGCTGAACGAGGGTGCCGCCCTTCCGGCCGAGCCGATCAACGTGATCTTCCGCAGTGACGAATCGGGTACCACCGACAACTTCCAGAAGTACCTGGACGCGGCGTCGGACGGTGCCTGGGGCAAGGGCGCGGGCAAGTCCTTCGCGGGCGGTGTCGGCGAGGGCGCCAAGGGTAACGAGGGCACCTCGGCGGCGATCTCGAGCACCCCCGGTTCGATCACCTACAACGAGTGGTCGTTCGCCAAGGCGCAGAACCTGTCGATCGCCAAGATCATCACCTCGGCCGGACCCGAGCCGGTCGAACTGAGCACCGAAACGGCTGGCGTCGCCATCGACGGGGTGAAGTTCAAGGGCGAGGGCAACGATCTGGTACTCGATACGGCGTCGTTCTACATGCCGACCGAACCCGGCTCTTACCCGATCATGTTGGCCGCCTACGAGATCGTGTGCTCGAAGTACCCGGATGCCGACGTGGCCACGGCGGTCAAGGCGTTTCTGAAGTCGGCGCTCGGCAACGGACAGACCGGGCTCGAGGAGAACGGCTACACCCCGATTCCCGAGGCGTTCAAGACTCGCCTGACCGAGGCTGTCGACGCCATCAACGCGACCACCTAGTCGTCTCGGACAAATGTCAGTGACACCTGATTCGACCGCTGTGGGCTCGTCGGCTAAGCCGTCGGGCCCACAGCGGGGGGATACTCCCGATGTGCCAACCAACCCCTCGAAAGGATCAGCGTTGAGGCAGGGTGACGGGCGCTGGGGCGACACCGTCTTCAAGTCCATCGCGGTCGCTGCCGGCGCCACCATCATCGGCGCTATCGCGTTGATGGCGCTCTTCCTCATCGTCAAGGCGATTCCGTCGTTGCAGGCGAACCAGGCCAACTTCCTCACCAGCACGGAGTTTCTCACCAGCGACTCGGACAACCTGCGGTTCGGCGTCCGTGACCTGTTCATGGTCACGGTGCTCAGTTCGGTGTTCGCGCTGATCATCGCGGTACCCATCGCGATAGGCATCGCCGCGTTCCTGACGAACTACGCTCCCAAGCGACTGGCGCGGCCGTTCGCGATGCTGGTTGACCTACTGGCGGCGGTGCCGTCCATCGTCTTCGGCCTGTGGGGCATCTTCGTGCTGGCTCCGTGGCTCACCCCGGTGGCGACCTTCCTCAACGACAAGCTCGGCTGGTTCTTCCTCTTCTCAACCGGCAACGTGTCGCTGGCTGGAGGTGGCACTATCTTCACGGCGGGGATCGTGCTCGCGGTGATGATTCTTCCCATCATCACCTCGGTCACCCGCGAGGTGTTCGCGCTCACCCCGCGCGGCCACGTCGAAGCCGCCCAGGCCCTGGGCGCGACCAAGTGGGAAGTCATTCGGATGACGGTGTTCCCCTACGGCCGCAGTGGCATGATCGCGGCCTCGATGCTCGGCCTGGGACGTGCGCTCGGCGAGACGATCGCGATCCTGATCATCCTGCGCACCGCTGCGCAGGCGGGCGCCTGGTCGCTGTTCGACGGTGGTTACACGTTCGCGTCCAAAATCGCCTCGGCGGCAGCTGAATTCAGCGCTCCGCTGCCGACAGGTGCATACATCGCCGCCGGCTTCGTGCTCTTCGCGCTGACGTTCATCGTCAACGCGCTGGCTCGTGCAGCGGCTGGCGGAAGGGTAAGCGGAGGATGACGGCAACACTCGACCAGGCGCTGAAGGGTCCGACGTTCCACCCGGTCAGCCCGAGCAGGAAGTTCAAGAACGCTCTCGCCACGACGCTGTTCACCGCGTCTTTCCTGCTCGCGATGATCCCGTTGGTCTGGCTCATCTATACGGTGCTGGCCAAGGGCATCACCGCGATCACGGGCTCCACGTGGTGGACCAATTCCCTGGCCGGTGTGCTTCCCGAAGAGATGGCCGGGGGTGTGTACCACGCGATCTACGGCACACTGATCCAGGCGGCGATCGCGGCTGTGCTATCGGTTCCCCTGGGTGTGATGGCCGCGGTGTACCTGGTCGAGTACGGCCGGGGCCGGTTCGCGAAGGTCACCACGTTCATGGTCGACATTCTCGCCGGCGTGCCGTCGATCGTCGCCGCTCTGTTCATCTTCGCGTTGTGGATCGCCACCCTGGGATTCGAGCAGAGTGCCTTCGCCGTATCGCTTGCGCTGGTGTTGCTCATGCTTCCCGTGGTCGTACGTAACACCGAGGAGATGCTGAAACTCGTTCCTGACGAGTTGCGAGAGGCGTCTTACGCATTGGGCGTCCCGAAATGGAAGACCATAGCGCGCATCGTCGTTCCCACCGCCCTGCCCGGAATGATCAGCGGCATCCTCCTGGCCCTCGCCAGGGTCATGGGGGAGACGGCCCCGGTGCTGGTGCTCGTCGGTTACAGCCGGTCCATCAACATGGACGCATTCGAAGGCAACATGGCGTCGCTGCCCCTGCTGATCTACACCGAACTGGTCAACCCGGAAGCCGCGGGCGCACTGCGCGTTTGGGGCGCCGCATTGACCCTCATCTTGATCATCGCGGCACTGTATCTCGGCGCTGCATTCATCAACCGATACCTGACGCGGAACAGAGTTTAGGAGCCTCATGGCTAAGCGACTTGATCTCAAGGATCTGAACATCTACTACGGTTCGTTCCACGCCGTCGCGGACGTGGGGCTGTCGGTCACACCGCGCAGTGTCACAGCGTTCATCGGGCCATCGGGCTGCGGTAAGTCGACCGTGCTCCGGACGCTCAACCGCATGCACGAGGTGCTTCCCGGTGCCCGTGTCGAGGGTTCGGTGCTGCTCGACGGTGAGGACATCTACGCCTCGGGTATCGATCCGGTGAGCGTTCGCAAGACCATCGGGATGGTGTTCCAGCGACCGAACCCTTTCCCCACCATGTCGATTCGCGACAACGTGGTGGCCGGGCTGAAGTTGCAGGGCACGCGCAATAAGAAGACGCTCGACGAGGTCGCCGAGCGGTCCTTGAAGGGCGCGAACCTGTGGAACGAGGTCAAGGACCGGTTGGACAAGCCGGGCGGGGGGCTCTCCGGCGGTCAGCAGCAGCGCCTCTGCATCGCCCGTGCGATCGCCGTGCAGCCCGACGTGCTTCTGATGGACGAGCCCTGCTCAGCACTCGACCCGATCTCGACGCTGGCGATCGAAGATCTGATTTCGGAATTGAAGCAGGACTACACGATCGTCATCGTCACGCACAACATGCAGCAGGCCGCACGCGTCAGCGATCAGACCGCGTTCTTCAATCTGGAGGCCACCGGCAAACCCGGTCGGCTGGTCGAGATCGATGAAACCGAGAAGATCTTCTCGAACCCGACGCAGAAGGCGACTGAGGACTACATCTCCGGTCGCTTCGGGTGATTTCGGCGCGCCAACCGCCCATCCGCGGGCAGTCAGCGCGCCGAAATCACCGGGGAGTGAAGACGATTCGGGTGCCGCTCGGCTCTTTGGCGGTCCAGACGCTCTCGACGTCCGCGAGCGGACGGGCGAGCGTCGTGAGCTCGAGACGGCCGTCCGCGACCATATCGAACATCGCGGGCAGCGCCTCGGTGCGGGCGCGCGCGAGCACGTCCGGCGGCACGCTGCCGATGCCGAGTCCGGACAGGGTTATCGCGGTGCCCCGCAGGATGCCGGCGTCCAGTGCCAGCTCCGGACCCGCCATCGAGCCGATCTGCACCCAGCGCGTCCGATGGAAGTGCGAGGACGGGTGGCTCTCGGCCAGCGCACCCAGCGCCTGCTCCGCGGGTTCGCCCCACAGGTAGTCGAGTACCGCGTCGAACGGCCGCTCGGCGTGCAACGCGCCGACGCGGGCGGAAAGATCCTCGTCGCGCATCGCGATGGCCTCGTCGGCGCCCACTCCGCGGAGCCAGTCGAGCCGTTGCGCGTCGCGGCCGGCCACCACGACGCTGCCCGCGTCGAATGCGCGCTTGGCCAGCTGCACGGCCGTCGCCCCGGTGACGCCGGTGGCGCCGAGCACCAGGATCCGGGCGCCGGGCTCGATTCCGGCCGCGTACTCGAGTGTCATCCACGCCGACATGCCCGGATTGGGCAGTGCGGCGGCGGTCACCGAGTCCACGCCGTCGGGGACGCCGACGGCGCCCTCGACGGCGACCAGCGCGCGTTCGGCCATCATGCCGCCACCGATGCCGCCGGCCCACACCCGGCGACCGTCGGCGAGCCGCATGACGCCGTCCACTCCGGGCACAACGGGAAGCTGAATCTCCCTGCTGGCGTAGTGCTTTCCGGAAACGAGGCCGCGGGTCAGATTGGTCAGTGCGGCGGCCTCGAGCGTCGCCACGACGGCGCCGTCCCGCGCTTCGGGATCCGGGAAGTCGGTGTAAACGGGCGTTTCGCCCCACGCGTTGACGACTGCTGCCTTCATGCTCGCACCTCAGTTTCAGTAGAAATGGTTTCTATGGAAACAATGTACGGGGGAGCGAGGCGGATGGCAAGATGGTTTCCATGAAAACCAAATCGGGGCTGATCGCGGACATCAACGTTCTCGTCGGTGCCGTGGGTGACAAACTGCGATCGGACGACGACAGCGACGACGAGCGCGACTTCATGGTGCAGCGCTGCCCGAAGCGGCTGCAGTCCAGCGTCCGGTCGCTCCCGACGCTGTCGATGCACCTGCTGGCCGCCATCGCCGAGGGCCCGGTCAGCGTGGTCGGGCTCGCGACGCGGTCAGGCCAACTCAAGGGCACCGTCTCCAAGCACGTGCAACGGCTGGTGGAGGCCGGCCTGGTGGCGCGATCGCCGATTCCCGGCAACCGCAAGGAGCTCGAACTGCGACTCACCGCCGACGGTCGACTGGTCGCGGACGTGCATCGGCAGATGCACGACGAGATGGCCCTCGGGCTGCGCGACTTCCTGACCCGCTACACCAACGCCGAGCTCGAGGTGCTCGTCAAGGTGCTCGGCGACCTGCTCGCGGCGCGTAAGGACGGCGTCCGGCTGGTGCCCTAGCGGGGCGTGGGGACCTCTTCATCGTCGGGGAACTCACCCGTGACCTGGAAGATCACCCGCCGGGCTACCTCGACGGCGTGATCGGCGAAGCGCTCGTAGAAGCGGCTGAGCAGCGTGACGTCGACGGCCGCGGTGACGCCGTACTTCCACTCGCGGTCCATCAGCACGCTGAAGAGGTGACGATGGAGGTCGTCCATCGCGTCGTCCTCCTCGCGGATGCGCGCGGCCTTCTCGGGATCGCGGGTCAGCAGGACCTCTTGTGCACTGTTGCCCAGTTCGACTGCCACCCGGCCCATTTCGGCGAAGTAGCCGTTGACCTCCTCCGGCAGCACGTGCTGCGGGTGGCGGCGCCGGGCGATCTTCGCGACGTGCAGGGCGAGGGCGCCCATCCGGTCGACGTCGGCGACGATCTGGATGGAGCTGACGATCGCCCGCAGATCGCCCGCCACCGGCGCCTGCAGGGCGAGCAGCACGAAGGCCGCCTCCTCCGCGCGGGTGCTCATGGCGGCAATCCGCTCGTGGTCGGTGATGACCTGTTCGGCAAGGGCCAGATCGGCCTGCAGGAGCGCTTGGGTGGAACGCTCCATGGCGGCACCCGCCAGGCCGCACATTTCGCCGAGTTGGTCGGACAAGTCGGCCAATTGCTCGTGGTACGCGGTACGCATGCGGTCAGCCTACGGGCTGACGTGCGCAATCGTCACGCCGTACCCGGTGAACGAAAGGTGAATGCCACCTGCCCAAACGGCGTTGAGCGGCGTGCTACTCGCAGGTGGTGTCGGCGGCGTTCGTGACGTTCAGATCCTCGGGCAGCTGCGTCGGCTCGCTGCTGGCGTCGCTGCCGCGCACCACGTTCACCTGCACGGCGGAGCCGCTCGGGGACGGGGTGCCGACCGTCTGGAAGTCGGACCCGAGGACCACCCTGACCTCGTCGCCGAGTCCGGTGACCCGTTCGATCGTGGGGATGGTCGTGCTCGAGAACGCGGACGCGACGGTGGCGGCGGCCTCTTCGTTGCCCGCCGAGAAGAACACGGTGGTGGCGTCCAGCGGGCCGGGGTAGTCGTCGGGTTCGACGGTGACGAAACCGTGTTGCTGCAGTTCACTGGCCGCCGTCGAGGCCAGTCCGTTCTCGCCCGTCGAGTTCGACACCCGGACGGTGACGGAACTCGGGTCGGTCGCGACGGCGTCGACGACCTCACTGTCGGACTCCGGTTGGGCGGTTTCGCTCGAACTCGTCGGCGTCTCGGGTACCGGGGTGTTGTCGGCGTTCTTCTCCTCGGGCAGCGGATCGTCGTTGATGATCGCGTCGAACAGCGCCCGCATGTCGTCGTCGCGGGGCACCTCGTTGCCGTACTCGTCGGCGTACCCGACGGTCGGCACCGTGATGAACGTGATGCGGCCCGCGTTCACACCCTGGATGGACTGGCCGAGATTCACCAGGTCCTTGGTGTCGATGTTGTCGACGTAGCTGTCGGCGATGAACATGTTGACGACGTTGTTCAGCTTGCTGAGCGAGAAGAACGTGTCCTTGCTGATCAGCGAGCGCAGCAGCGAGGACAGGAACAACTGCTGGCGCTTGATGCGGCCGTAATCCCCGTTGGTCTCGGTGGTGACCTGGCGGGCGCGTACGTACTGCAGTGCGGTGTGGCCGTCGATGATCTGGCGGCCGGCCGTCGGCAGCACCGTGCCCAACTCGTAGTCCTCGATGGGCGTGGTACTGCACACCTCGACGCCACCGAGTGCGTCGACCATCGTCTGGAAGCCCGCGAAGTCGACGGCCATGAACCGGTTGATCGACAGACCGGAGAGCTTCTGGATGACCTTCACCAGGCACTTGGGCCCGCCGACCGCGTAGGCCGAGTTCAGCTTGGTCTCGGTGTAGACCTCGTCCAAGCCGTAGTTGGGCGACTCCTCGTCGGTGATCATCCCGTAGTTACCCGTTTCGGGATCCCAGGGTTCACACGTCATCGGCGTGATCGACAGGTCGCGCGGAAACGATACGGCGACAACGCGTTTGCGGTTCGCGGGGATGTTGACCAGCATCACGGTGTCGGACCGGGCGCCCCCCGCGTCGTCCGTGCTGCCCGCCCCGACCTCACTGTTCTGACCGATCCGGCTGTCGGTGCCGACGATCAGGAAGTTCTCGTCGCCGAACTGGGCGTTGGGGTCGAGGATGTCGCGCGAGCTCTGATCAAGCGCCGACACCTTGTTCAGCGCCTGGTTCTTCAACGACTGCCACTGCCATGCCGAACCGGTGAGCGCGACGGCGCACACCGCCAGCAGTGCGGCCACCGCACGGCCCGCGAGCATGGCCGTGCGCTTGCGCTTCGGTTTGGGCTTCTCGGGATCGCGCCTGGCGCCGATGCGGGCGGGATGGGCGGGCACGCGTTTCGCGGACAGGTTCGGGAGCTCGGACGCGTGTGCGGGGAGCACCGGAATGATGTCGGTGGGCGGGGCGTACTCGTCCTCGGGCACCGGTTGCGGCGGGGGAGGAGTCGACCGCGGGGGCGGTACTGACGCCTGCCTGGGGATGGGCGCGCTGTGCCGCGTCGGCTCGGGCTTGCGGTCGCTCGGCGGCGACGTTCCCGACACCTTGGCGATCAGATCGGCGACGGTGATCCCGTCCGCGTGGTTGCCGGTCGCGGGAGGCGAGGACTCCCGCTGTTCTTCGCGGCGCTCCCACGGCGCGGCGCCTGGCTTGGGCCTGGGAGTTCGGGTAAGCCAGTGATCATCGTCACTCGGCGGTGGGCGGCCGGGAGTGGCGTTATCGCCGTCACTCATGTCCTACCGGCCTCCGACTCACGGGAACTGTGCGGGCTCCGCGCGCTGAACGTGCGCGCGGGCCGCGGTCGTGCTGTACGTGCTTTCTGCTCTCTAGCAGCACTTACTCGAGCGTCGGTGGTCGACGCCCATGGTCATGAACCCTCATCGTACTGAGCAAGGCCGGGTGGCTTCCAGTCAGAGAAAATGTCGAGAGCGTCTCGATGTGATGACGGCGACTCGGAGACGCTATCCACCGGAGTGCATGACGTCGGCTCCCGCGGGCACCGTGCAGTCGTCCGGATCGTCGAGCCAGCCCTCCGGCAGGGCTACCGAACCCGGCGATCCCTGACGCCCCCGCGGGCCTTCGGCGACGCGCGGGAACGGTATCTCCGGGTCCAGCTGACCGACCAGCTGATCGAGTTCGGGCAGGGTCTTGACCAGTGCTAACGCGCGCCGCAGGTCGGCGCCCGCTGGGAAGCCGTGCAGGTACCAGGCGATGTGCTTGCGCATGTCACGCATGCCCTTGTCCTCGCCGAAGTGCTGCGCCAGGAGCGCGCCGTGCCGTCGCATGATGTCGGCGACCTCGCCGAGGTTCGGCGCGTTGGCGGGCTCACGGCCGCCGAACGCCGCGGACAACTCGGCGAACAGCCACGGTCGGCCGAGGCAACCGCGCCCGATCACGACGCCGTCGCATCCGGTCTCCGCCATCATCCGCAGGGCGTCGTCGGCGTCGAAGATGTCGCCGTTCCCGAGCACCGGGATGTCGGTGACGTGCTGCTTCAGTTCGGCGATGCGGCTCCAGTCCGCCGCACCCGAGTACCGCTGCGCGGCGGTGCGGGCGTGCAGGGCGATGGCCGCTGCGCCCTCGTCTCGGGCGATGCGGCCCGCGTCGAGGTGAGTGGTGTGGGCGTCGTCGATGCCGATCCGGAACTTGGCGGTGACGGGAATCGACGTGCCCTCGACGCCGCGCACCGCCGCCGCCACGATCTGGCCGAACAACCGCCGCTTGAACGGAATCGCCGCGCCACCGCCGCGCCGGGTCACCTTGGGCACCGGGCAGCCGAAGTTCATGTCGATGTGGTCGGCCAGGCCCTCGTCGGCGATCATCCGCGCGGCCGCGAAAGTCGTTGCGGGATCGACGGTGTAGAGCTGCAGCGAACGGGGCGTCTCGTCGGGCGCGAACGTCGTCATGTGCATGGTCACCGGATGCCGCTCGACGAGGGCGCGCGCGGTGACCATCTCGCAGACGTAGAGCCCGCTGATCGTGCCCTCGCGGGCCAGTTCGAGTTCGCGACACAGGGTCCGGAACGCGACGTTGGTGACCCCGGCCATCGGGGCCAGCACGACGGGGCTGCGCAACGCGATCGGCCCGATCCAGAGGGCCGGGGCCGGTGATGAGCCGCTTGCGCGAAGAACGGGTTGTTGAGCGGTCGTGCTGGGGGACTCGGTTACGAGGCTGATGACGACACCAGGAGGTTCTTCTTGGCCCTCTTCTCGGCCACTTGGCGGACGCGCTCGAGGCGCCGTTCCTTCGCGATCTCGAACTTCTCGCAGGCGTCCTTCAGTTCCTCGACGTGCCTGTACAGGTCCTCCTGCATGCCGGCGGCCTCACCGGTGAAGTCGTCGCGTTCGAAGATGCGCCACTTCTTGAGCACCGGCATGACGATGTCGTCGAGGTGGATCCGCGGGTCGTAGATGCCGCCGGTCGCGATGACGACCGCCTTGCGACGGAAGTCCGGGATCGTGTAGCCGGGCATCTTGAAGTTGGTCAGCACCTTGTGCAGCGACCGCATCGCCTGGTTCGGGCAGATCTCCAGTCCGGCCGCCGTCACGTCGCGGTAGAAGATCATGTGCAGGTTCTCGTCGGCCGAGATCCGGCCCAGCAACTGGTCGGCGACGGGGTCGTTGCAGGCCTTGCCGGTGTTGCGGTGCGACACACGAGTGGCCAACTCCTGGAACGTCACGTAGATGACGGAGTCGAAAAGGCTCTCGGCGAACAGATCCGCGTCGCCCTCCAGCTGTTCGTTCTGGCCGGGGGAGAAACCGCGGGTGACCTGCTCCATACGCAGTTCCTCGAGTTCGACGGGGTCGATCGAGCGGGTGACGACGAGGTAGTCGCGCAGCGCGATGCCGTGCCGGTTCTCCTCGGCGGTCCAGCGGTTGACCCAGAACCCCCACGGCCCGTCCATGCTGAAGTTCATCGCGATCTCGCGGTGGTACGACGGCAGGTTGTCCTCGGTGAGCAGGTTCGTCAGCATCGCCATTCGGGCGACCTCGGACAGCGGCGACTGTTCCGGATCCCAGTCCTGCCCGCCCAGCGCGTAGTAGTTCTTGCCATCGGACCAGGGCACGTAGTCGTGCGGGTTCCAGTCCTTGCGCATGGTGAGATGTCGGTTGATCTGCTTCTCGACGACGGGCTCCAGCTCGTGTAGTAGCTGCAGATCGGATAGTTCCTTCGACATGCACCCTCCGAGTTATCTGTACCTGTTGGTAGCAGTCAATATATCTGTGTCACCCGGTGACATCAAGTTCATCGATAACGAGTCGGCGGCTAGCGAACATTCGACGTCTTTACCTGTACCATTCCGAACAGGGCGCGAGCCCTGCTCAGCAAACCCCAACGGCGCCTCGACGCCCAGGAAGGTCGCGACACGTGAAGAAACTTCTTGTTCTCGGTACCGGTGCTGTCGGGGCCGGAGCGATCGCCCTGTCGCTTCTCGGTGCGGGGGTCGCGTCAGCCGACGACGGCGTCGTCGGCTCGACGTACAAGGACGCTCGCGCGAAGTTAGCCCAGCAGGGTGCGTCGACGATCGTCGCCACCACCGTCGGCGACCGCAAGGACTGGGACAACTGCATCGTCACCAGCGCGACGCCGGCTGCCTTCCGGGACGGCTACGGCGAGGATCAAGGCAATCAGTTTCTGGTGAACCTGAATTGCTACTCGAAGTACGCCACCAGTCTGTGGCCGGGGTTCTCGATCCAGAGCAAAGAGGGCCAGGAGATCTACCAGGCGGATCTGGCGGCAAAGGAACAGCGGGAAGCCGAGCAGCGCGCCGCCCAGGAGCAGGCTGAGCTCGAGGAACTCGAGGGCGGCCCCGACTCGTAAACGCCCACCGACGAGTCGACTGTGAACAGCCTGTTAACTGGGCTTTTCCTCTTGTAATCGAGCGTCGGATCAGGACTGCGCCGCCGCCCAACGGGCGGTACTATCCCCGCGGATAAGCTTTACCGACCCCGCGGACAGATAGGGCTAGACGTGAAGAAGCTCATCGTTGTTGGTACCGGCGCGATTGGAGCGCTCGCGTTGTCGACGCTGCTCGGTGGTGGTGTTGCAGCAGCCGACGACTACGCCGGACAGACCTACGCGGACGCGTCGTCCGCGGCGAGCGACGCCGGCGAGACGGTGACCGTGGCGAGTCGCGTCGGCGACAAGCTCTCCGAGGACGATTGCCTGGTCACGCGCTCGCAGAGCACCCCGTTCACCAGCGCGATCGACGGGTCCTCGGTCGACGGCATCCAGTTCTACCTGAACTGCAACGGCGGCGTGGCCTCGGCGACGACGCCGGGCAACTCCCTGGCCAGCGAGGCGGGTCGCACGGCGCAGGCCGCCATCGACGAGGAGGAGGCGAAGGCCGAGGCCGAGGCCGCCGCAGCCCAGAGCGAGCAGGCCGAACTCGAGTTCGCGGGCGAGGAGCCCGGTGTTCCCGGACAGGTCGCCGGCGGCTAAGCCCGCGACGGGTCAGCCGGGGAGACCCGGCTGACCAGCATGTCCACGCAGTAGTCGATGAACTGGTCGCGAGTGGTGTCGAGCCGTCCGTTCAAGTACGCGGTGAACAGCGCGGTCAGCGCACCTACTAAGCCCGTCGCCACCATCGCCTGAACAGCCGGATCGGTGATCCGCGTCAGCTTGTGCTGCAGCAGGTCGATGAAGCTCGGCATCCACTCGGCGCCCGACTTCGCGAGTACCGGTTCGCGTTCGGGCGCGATCAGCAGGACGCGGCCGCGAACCGGGTCGTCGACCATCAGCGTGACGAACCGTTCCACGGCGTCGCGCGGCGTGTCCGACGTGGTGAGCGCCGACATCGCGGTGCTGCACACGTGGTCGTACACCCCGCGCACGAATTCGTCTCTGTCCGTGAAACTCTCGTAGAAGTAGCGCTCGGTCAGTCCGGCTTCCCTGCACACCGCGCGCACGGTCAGGGCCGGGCCCGCCGCGCCGCCGAGCAGGCCGACGCCGGCCGCGATCAACTCGTCGCGGCGCAGGCTCTGGCGATCCTGCAGCGGTACGCCGGACCAGCGGCCTCGTCGTTGACCGGAAGACACATCGCTCCTATCCTCATACTGACAACGCTCGTAGTCAGTTGATCGGCTGACATTCAGGGAAAGCTCGCCAGTGACTCAAGATACTTCCGCCGCGCGCCCGGTGAACAGCGAAGCGCCGCCGATCGCGGCGGCGGGCTGCCCGGTGAGCGGCGCATACGACGCCGTACCCCTTGGGCCCGACTCGCTGACGTGGAAGTACTTCGGTGACTGGCGCGGCATGCTGCAGGGACCGTGGGCCGGCTCGATGCAGAACATGCATCCGCAGTTGGGTGCCGCGGTGGAGGAGCACTCGACGTTCTTCCGGGAGCGCTGGCCGCGACTGCTGCGCTCGCTGTACCCGATCGGCGGCGTCGTGTTCGACACCGACCGCGCGCCGCGCACCGGCGCCGAGGTGCGTGACTACCACGTGACGATCAAGGGCGTCGACCCTCAGGGCAGGCGGTATCACGCGCTGAACCCCGACGTCTTCTACTGGGCGCACTCGACGTTCTTCGTCGGAACCCTGATCGTGGCCGACCGCTTCTGCGGCGGCATCAGCGAGGCCGAGAAGCGGCAGCTGTTCGAGGAGCACAAGCAGTGGTACTCGATGTACGGCATGAGCATGCGCCCGGTGCCCGATACCTGGGAGGACTTCCAGGAGTACTGGGATCACATGTGTCGCAACGTCCTTGAGAACAACTACGCCGCACGCGCAGTGCTGGACCTCAGCGAGCTACCCAAGCCGCCGTTCGCGGAGAGGATGCCGAATTGGATGTGGGCGGTGCAGCGCGGGTTCGTCTCCCGGTTCTTCGTGTGGTTCACGGTCGGGCTCTACGACCCGACGGTGCGCGAGCTGATGGGTTACTCGTGGTCGGACGGTGACGAGCGGATGCACCGCCGGCTGGGCCGGCTGGTGGGCGCGGTCTTCAGCGTCCTGCCCAAGCGCGCCAGGATGCATCCGCGTGCCCGCGCGGGATGGGACCGAGTCTCCGGGAGAATCCCCGCTGACACGCCGCTGCCCGAGACGCCTGCGCGCAACCTGCCGCCGATCGACGAGCGTGACAACCCGATGCACTACTGCCCGGTGACGTCCCGCTAGGCACCCCGCGGTGCGTACATGATGACGGCGACGCCCACCAGGCACACCAGCGCGCCGATGACGTCCCAGCGATCCGGCCGGAATCCGTCGAACGCCATCCCCCAGGCCAGCGAGCCCGCGACGAAGACGCCGCCGTACGCGGCCAGGATGCGGCCGAAGTTCGCGTCGGGTTGCAGGGTGGCGACGAACCCGTAGATGCCGAGCGCGATGACGCCGAGTCCGGCCCAGAGCCAGCCGCGGTGCTCGCGAACCCCCTGCCACACCAGCCAGGCGCCGCCGATCTCGGCGACCGCGGCGAGGACGAACAGCAGAATCGATCGGACCGGCACGGGCTCCGACTCTACGAGACAACCGGCCCGCAAGCTCCGGTCACGATCCCGTCAGCCGGTGTTCGTAGTGCTCACTCTCGAAAACATCGCAGGCATAGGCGATGTCGTCGGCGGAGGCGTCGGGGTGCTCGTACGCGACGGTGTCGATCGCGGCGCGCGTCTCCGCGCCGAGTCCGATATCGGAGGTCGTGCGCGCACCCGTCGCGATCGCGCTGTTCAGCGCAGCCTGGAAGACCCGGCGAGGGTCACGACCGACGGATGCCACGCCACAACGCTACGGCCGTTGACGGTTGGGCGCCCGCGCCGCGGGAAGATTTAACCCAACCGTCAACGTGCCGAGGATCGCTACTGACCCTTCACGTTGAGGATCTGGCGCAGCACGTGCTCGACCTCGACGAGGTCCGCCGCGTCGGCCATCACCTGATCGATGTCCTTGTACGCGTCGGGGATCTCGTCGATCCAGGCCTCGCCGTGCCGGTACTCGATGCCCCGCATCCGCTCGGCGAGGTCGTCGACGGTGAACCGCTTGCGCGCCTCGGTCCGGGAGAACCGCCTGCCCGCCCCGTGCGGGGCCGAGCAGAGGCCCGCGGCGTTGCCCTTGCCGCGCACGATGTAGGACCGCGTGCCCATCGAACCGGGGATCACGGCGCGGACGCCCTCGTGCGCATCGACGGCACCCTTACGGGTCAGCCACACGTCGCGACCCCCGTGCCTCTCCTTGACCGTGTAGTTGTGGTGCGTGTTCACCCGCTCCACCTCGAGCTGATCAGCCGTCGTCGGATCGACGCCCATCCACTCGGCCAACGCCACCCGGAACCGGTCCATCATCTCGGCGCGGTTCTCCAGCGCGAAGCGCTGTGCCCACGCCAGTTCCCTGAGATAGCAGGCGAATTCCCTGGTTCCCTGGGGAAGGAACGCCAGGTCCCGGTTGGGCAGCCGATCCGTCCACCACCACTGCTCCATCAGCCGCTGGGCGACCTTGATGTGCTTCTGCGCGATCTTGTTGCCCACTCCGCGGGAGCCCGAGTGCAGGAACATCCAGACCCGATCCCGCTCGTCGACGCACAGCTCGATGAAGTGGTTGCCGCCGCCCAGCGAGCCGAGCTGCCTGCGCCACGTCGTCGAATGACCGAGGTCGACCTCGTTCCGCTGGGCGAGGTCCTCGAGCAGCGCGATGCGCGCCCGCGTGAACGGGTAGCGGTCGACGTTGTCGTTGTAGTTGCCCGGCGACAGCGGGATCGCGTCCTCCAGCGCGACGCGCAGGGCTGCGAGATCGCGGCCCGCCAGGTCCGCCTCGGCGTAAACGGTGCGGGCCGCGATCATGCCGCACCCGATATCGACCCCGACGGCGGCCGGGATGACCGCGTCGAGCGTCGGGATCACGGTGCCGACCGCCGAACCCTTGCCGCTGTGGGCGTCGGGCATCAGCGCGACGTGCGGGTGCACGAACGGCATCGCTGCGGTGTCCTTCGCCTGCTCGATGGTGCTGTCGTCGAGGTGAGAGGCGAAGTTCAGCAGCTTGTGGCCGTCGATCTTCTTCATGTCTCCATTGACGCACGGATTCGGCGTATCAGGCGACGCATTTTTCGGCTGCGGTGCGCACCCGTCAGAAGACCTCTTCGGCGGCACCGGGATTGCAGCGTGACTCGATCATGCTGGCGCCGTTGACAACTGGTCGCCACGGCTCGACGTTCCAGCTGGCCTTGCCCGGCTCGACCAACTCGGCGAAGCGCCAGTGGCAGACGAACTGCTCGCGCATCCCCGGCTTGTCGGCGTCGGGGGTGACGGCGAGTACCTGAGCCCAGCCACCGTCGGAGCCGAGGAACCCCGCCGATGCGCGCCTGCCGGCTTCGGTCGGGTAGATCCGCAGGCTGACCTGGTCGCCGACCGTTGTCCACTCCGTCCGCTGGATGTACTGCTGGGGCTGGGGGGTGGCGATCGCCGCCCTGGCGATCGAGAAGGGCGCCTTCGCGGCGGATTGCACGACGTGCATCGAAGCGCCGCCGTGGGCGACGACCACGACGATGCCCCAGGCCAAGGCGGCCAGGATGGCGAAGAAGATCCCGTCGAGGAGCCTGCCCCACCACTGCGCGGTCGACCGGTCCCGTGGCGCCGACGGGGCGTCGGTGGCGGGGATCGTCATGGTCGTGTCCTGTCGTCGGTCGGGATCGTTGGAATGAGTGTGGAAGCCCTGACTTGGGAGGTTCTTGGCTTGTTCTTGGGGTGCGAGCGCGGAATCGGAAGCCGTTGCGGCTCAATGGTATTGCGTGTTAGAACGCCGCCGGGAAACGGGCCTGACATACTCGGGCGACTGTCGTGCGGTTAGAGGGGGAACTCGTGATGGCGTCCACGTACTCGAAGGTCGGCCCGCTCGCCGCGGCACTGCTGGTGGTGTTCGGCGCCGTTCCGGCCTGTTCAACGTCCACCGAGTCCGGTGGCGCGCCCAGCGCGGAGTCGTCAGGTGCGGCGTCCGCTGCGCCCGCGGCCGGCGGCGGCAAGATGGACGGCGCACCGAAGCAGGAGGCTCCCGCCACGAGTGCGCAGGGCGCCGACACGGTGGTGTTCGAGGTGACCGGAACGGGATCCGCGATGACGATCGACCTGGTGCCGTCCGGCGATCAACGGCTCTACGACGTCCCGCTGCCGTGGTCGACCACCGTCACCATCGCGCCCGACGAGGCCCAACTGCAGGTCGTCGTCGTCGGCTCGGGCGAGAACAGTCCCGGCTGCAGGATCACGCTCAACGGCGAGGTGGTGGCTGAGAAACCCGAGGGCGGCAACGCGCACTGCGTGTACGACCGCTGATCGGGGACAGCGTGCTGAGCAGTGTTGCGGATCGGTGCCCCCACCAGGGCTCGAACCTGGGACCTGCGGATTAAAAGTCCGTAGCTCTACCAACTGAGCTATAGGGGCGCGGGGGAAAGAATACTCAATGCCGGGGCGTCGGGGCGCCTGCCTTTTGGGTTTGGGAATCTGGGCGTCGGTACCCTAAGCTATCCAAGCTCCCAACGCGCACGCGGCGGGAGTACCCCGAAGAGATTCGGCTTTGGCCCCCATCGTTTAGCGGCCTAGGACGCCGCCCTTTCACGGCGGTAGCACGGGTTCGAATCCCGTTGGGGGTACGACGCAACGGCGGCAACGTCGGAGCAGCAGGAAAGCAAGGCCCTGTGGCGCAGTTGGTTAGCGCGCCGCCCTGTCACGGCGGAGGTCGCGGGTTCGAGTCCCGTCAGGGTCGCCATTCGGCGAGATGTTCACCGTCTCGTCGGCACGGCCAGGTAGCTCAGTCGGTACGAGCGTCCGCCTGAAAAGCGGAAGGTCGCCGGTTCGATCCCGGCCCTGGCCACCCAAGCGTTCGCAGTCATCCGTCGGCGCGATGCCGGCCCACCTAGCTCGTCGGCTCCTGTGAACTCCATGCTGCTGAAAATCGCATTCGGCCCCAACCTGTGCCAGGTCGGGGCCGAATCGTGTCGAACTGTGAGATCCGGTCAGCCCGGCGGGGGAACCGGCCCGTCCGGCGGAGGCGGCAGGATCAAACCGGGAGGCGGGACGGGGCCGTCCGCCGGGTCGGGCAGGAACTGAGCCAACCCCGGCGAGATCACCGTTCCCGGCGGCGGTGCGGTGCCCGGCAGGGGCTGGCCGAGCTGCTCCTGGGGGAGCTGGCCCAGGCCGCCGTAGAGCCGGTGGTCGCGTTGCATGTCGATGAACCGGCCGAACCACTCACGCCGCGAGACGTCGGCGTTCTCCTGACCCGGAGCCACGTCGAACTGCTGCCCCTCGCCCGGTGCCGCCGGCACGACGTTCTGCGGCAGCCCGTAGGCGTTGTTGAACACGTTGAGATTCGGCACGACCCCCGGATCGGCACTGGGCGCCTGCGGTGCCCCGTACTGCCCCAACACCGAAGCGGCGTCGAGACCGTTGACGGCGGGCGCACCCAGTGCGCCGGGAACCGGTTCGACACCCGTCTGCGACAGCACGCCGAGACCGGCCGGTCCCAAGGGCATGCCGAGCACCGGGACGACGGGGCCCGGTGGCGGCGGCGGAACCGGCTCGCCGGGCGGCGGCAGAGGATCGGGCGTCGGTTCGGCGGCGGCGGTCGCCGAGAAGACGACCGCCGCTCCGATCATTGCCAAACCCGCTGCCGCAGAAGCGGTTACGGCGAGTCGCCGCATCAGACCGACTTCGTCGTGCCGTAGTAGGCCACCACGTCGTCGGTATCGGTGGTCGAGCTGGTGAGCGTCGCGTAGGACCGCAGGAACGACTGACCGACGCAACCGTCGACCTTGACGTGGGTGTCCTTGATGGTGACGCGCACCGGCGCCGCCTTGAAGGACTTCTTGCTGACCGTCACCGTGGAGACCGTGCCCGGCTTCGGGTGAATTTCGATCGTGCCCGACAGCGGCACCTGAACGCTGCCGATACCGATACCGCTGCCCTGGGCGCCGAAGCCGACACCGACGTTGACGCCTGCCTGGCCGATGAGGCGGACCTGGCCGAGTTCGATGCCGCACCCGATCTGGTAGCCGGCCTCGAGGGTGCCACCGGACAGGGTCGTGCTGCCGCCACCGGTCACCGTGCCGGTGAACGTCCCGCCCACCAGGTATTCGCGAGACGACGCCGCGGTGGTCAACGGGGCGATCGGCAGCTCGCTCTCGTTGGTGGCGGCCACGGTGAGCGTCCAGCCGTCGGGCGTGGTGACCACGGCGGGCGGGTTCGATGCGACGATTCCGTTGTCCGGTGGCGGAACGGCGGCGGCGGGGTCGATCGGCGGGGGCGGCGGCTCGGCGGCCGCGAAGGGCGCGACGGCCGCCAGGGGGCCGGCGATGCAGGCGGCGGCCAGAACTGCGAAACGGTTCATGGTGTTCTGTGATCTCTCGTTCGTAGGTCGATTGGGGCTAGACGGCTTTGGTGACACCGACGTAGGTGATGACGTCATCGGTGTTGTCGGTGGAGCTCGTCAGCGTGGCGTACGAGCGGATGAAGGACTGGCCCGCGCACTGATCGGTCTTGACGCGAACGCCGGTGATGGTGACGCGAGCGGTGGTGCCCTTGAACGACTTCTTGTCCAGCGCAACGGTCGTGACGGTGCCGGGCTTCAGGTAGATCTTGCCCTGGAGGCTGATGCCCGCACTCAGCGTGGGCGCACCGAGCGCACCGAGGCCGGGTGTGATGGACGCGCCGGGGTTGATCTCGACCTCGTCCGAGATGATGCCGCAGCCGATCTGCTCACCGGCCTCCAGTGTTCCGCCGGTGAGCTTCGTCTTGCCGCCGCCGGTGATCTTCCCGGTGAACGTGCCGGCGATGAGGTACTCGCGCGACGAGATCGCCGTGGTGAGGGGTGCCACCGGAAGCTGAGTCTCGTTGCTGCCCACGACTTCCAGATGCCAGCCATCCGGGGTGTCGAGGATGCCGGGTGCAGCGGACGGGACGGCACCCTCGGGCGGAAGCGGGTTGGTGACGGGAACGACGGCGGCGTCGTCGCCCGCCGGGGGTTCGGCCAACGCCAGGGGTGCCACCCCGATGGGAAGCGCGATGCAGATCGCGGCAGCTGTGGCAAACCGATTCAACATGGTGATGGGGGTGCCTCTCTAAGCGTGGATTCGCATCCGGATCCGACCGATCCGTTGGGTGGGAGCATCCAATGCAGTGATGTCGAAACGGTGAATGGACGTCCAACACTAAGGGGTTTGTTACCGTCGGATGAGAATTCCTCTGATTCTACTGACAGCGAATTCACATGTACAAGAAAGGAAATGGCCTCAACGCCGTGGCCCGGTTCTAAGCGTTCGTTCACGTACCGGACATCTTGTCATTCAACGGTGGTCGTGGGACGGTCTCAGCTGGATGCCGCGGGTCGGTGTGCAGTGCCCTGGTTGTCGTAGTCCGAATGCAAGAGGAGTAATCGTCGCCCATGACCATTCACAGCAAACTCGCAGGAATCGCGGCGATGGTCGGTGCCGGGGTGTCGCTCACGCTCGCTCCGTGCGCGTGGGCTGACGAGGAGGACGTCGCACCGGCGCCTCCGCCCGTTCAGGTCGTCGGCGTAGATCCCGCCGAGAACGCCGATCCAGCCGCCGTTGCGGCCTGCGGAGCCTTCGCCTCGATACTCGACGGCTCCTCGTACTACTTCGGCGAGTTCGCCGACTCCTTCGAGGGGTCCAACTACAACGACCCGGCGGTGCAGAGCAGTAATCAGTTGGGCCGCCAGGCGATGCGCGAATCGGCTGGGGCTGCGATGAGCGCCGCCAATACGCCGGGCCTGTCACCGGACATCGCCGAACCGATGCGGTCGTGGTCCGTGGGTGCGACGGCGATGTGGGCCAAGATGGGCCTGCGCATTCCCGGTGAGAGCCTGAACACCACGGCTACGGGCATGAACGACAACGCCACCAAGGTGCAGCAGGGCTGCGCCGCCGCGGGGACCCACGCGTAGCCGGTGCTGAAAGCCTTGTCAGACAACGCGTTGCTTACGCGCGCGGTCGCGATGACCGCAGCGGTGTGTCTGCTGACCGTGGGCTGCGGCACGTCCGGGGGACAGTCGACGGAGCCGAAGGGCGTCCCTGAGTCGGCGCTCGGCGGTCTGCTGCTGGCCCCCGACCGGATCGGAACCATCTTGGGTGCCTCGGGCATGGTGGCGCACCAGCCGACGGACGTCATGGCCGACAACAGCAACATCATCTCCAACCTCGACTGCCTCGGCGCGTGGCAGATCAACCAGGCTCCGGTCTACGACCCGACCTTCTGGAAGTCGATGCGGCAGCAGGTGGTTCGCTCTCCCGACGCCGACAGTTGGAGCGAGCAGGTCGTGCAATCGGTGGTGTCGTGGGGCACCAGGGACGGCGCGCAAGCGTTCTTCGACGACTCGGTGACGCGGTGGTCCAAGTGCACGAACCACACGCTGAACATCCGGGTGAACGACCAGCCGCTGCCGAAGTGGGTGAGCGGCCAGCTCTCCCAGGGCGATAGGGAGCTGTCGCTGCCCTATACGCGGGGAACGGGCGATTCAACCCGGTCGTGCCAGCACGTAATCCGGGTGGCGGCCAATGTGGTATTCGAGGTCGCGGCCTGCAAGCCGAAGCAGGACGCGCCCGTGACGCAGGCCGCCGAGGTGGCTGCCGCGATGGAAGCCGAGATGCCGCACTGAGCAGGAGCACGTTCGGCTGACGGGACCACGCTGAGGCCCGGGGTACCTTACCCACATGGTCCGGCCTGCGCAGACGGCGCGCAGCGAGCGAACTCGCGAGGCGTTGCGCAGCGCTGCACTGGTGCGTTTCCTCGGTCAGGGCGTCGAGGAGACGTCGGCCGAGCAGATCGCGGCGGACGCCGGAGTGTCGCTGCGGACGTTCTACCGCCACTTCACCTCCAAGCACGATCTCCTGTTCGCCGACTACGACGCCGGCCTGCAGTGGTTCCGCTCCGCACTGGCCGAGCAGTCCGGCGAGGAGTCGCTGATCGACTCCGTCCACGCCGCGGTGATGGCCGCGCCGTACGACGTCGACGCGGTGGCGAAGATCGCCGAACTGCGTACCAGGGAACTCGATGCGGGCCGGATCGTCCGCCACGTCCGTCAGGTCGAGGCGGACTTCGCCGAGGCCGTCGAGGAGTACCTGGTGCGAACGGGCGGCCCGACTGTCGGCAGCGACGAGCGGCTGCGCGTCACGGTGACAGCGCGGTGCATCTCCGCGGCGGTGTTCGGGGCGATGGAGGTGTGGATGCTCGACGAGCACCGCTCACTGCCCGAACTCGCGCGGCTGTGCCGGACCGCTCTCGAGGCGGTGGCGGCGGGGTTCGAGGACCGGTAAGGCAAGTTTCGTCATTATTGACAAAACTTTGACCGCGTGTCAGCCTCAGCTGATGACGGACTTCGACGCGATTGTCATCGGTGCGGGGCACAACGGGTTGACAGCGGCCGCACTCCTTCAGAAAGCCGGAATGCGCACGCTGTGCCTGGATTCCAAGCTCTACGCCGGAGGCATGGCGTCGACCGTCGAGCTCTTCGACGGGTATCGCTTCGAGATCGCCGGCTCGGTGCAGATCCCGACGTCAGCGAAGGTGAGCCGCGAGCTCGGGCTGGACCAGTTGCCCACCGTGGAACTCGACGTCATGTCGGTGTCGCTGCGGGGTGTCGGCGACGAACCGCTGATTTACTACACCGACCCCATCAAGCTGATGACCCACATCAACGAGGTACACGGGGCCGAGGCCGTCAACGGGATGGCCGGCCTGATGGCCTGGTGCCAGGCGCCGACGCGAGCCCTCGGACGTTTCGACGCCGGCCAGCCGCCGAAGACCCTCGACGAGATGTACGCCTGCGCGACAAACGAATTCGAACGATCGACGATCACCGACCTGCTGTTCGGATCGGTAACCGACGTCATCGACCGGTACCTGCCGGACCGGGAGAAGCACGGCGCGCTGCGCGGCATGCTGTCACTGCTCGCGGTCAACACCACCTACCGCGGCCCGGCCACCCCCGGCACCGCCGCCGCGCTGGCCTACGGGTTCGCCGTTCCCGACGAGAACGCGCTGCTGGTGAAGAAACTCAAGGGCGGCATCGGTGCGCTGACGGCCCACCTGTGCGAGGTGTTCGCCTCACACGGCGGGGAACTCCGGCTGCGCTCGGCCGTTAAGGAGATCTCAGTGGCCGACGGCCGGGTCAGCGGCGTTCGGCTCGAGGACGGCACCGCCATCACCGCACCCGTCGTGATCTCCGGTGTGGCACCGGATCTCACCGTCAACCAGCTGGTGGCGTCCGCGGCGGTGCCCGACGACATCCGCGAGCGGTTCTCCCGCATCGACCACCGCGGCAGCTACCTGCAGATGCACTTCGCGCTCGACGGCGTGCCCGAGTTCGCCGCCCCCTACGAGGTCCTCAACGATCCGGCGATGCAGTCCAACATCGGAATCTTCAGCACCCCGGAGGAACTGCAGAAGCAGTGGGAGGACTGCAGGCACGGCATCGTGCCGTCGGATCCGTCGATCGCGTTGCAGATCCCCTCGGTCAACGATCCCGACCTCGCGCCGCCGGGCAAGCACGCCGCGTCGGCGTTCTCGCTGTGGTTCCCCATCGAAGAAAGTGAGTCGAGCTACGGCGAGATGAAGGTCGAGATGGGGCAGCGGGTCATCGACAAGCTGACGCGTCTGGCACCGGACTTCGAGAGCAGGATCATTCGACACACGACGTTCACCCCGAAGCACATGGGCACGATGTTCGGGGCGCCCGGTGGCGACTACTGCCAGGGCCTGATCCACCCGGACCAGATCGGCGTCAACCGGCCCGGCCCGAGAGGCTATCTGGATCAACCGATTCCGATCGACGGCCTGTATCTCGGCAGCGCGGGCTGCCACGGCGGTCCCGGCATCACGTTCATCCCCGGCTACAACGCGGCGACACAGGCGCTCGCCGACGCGCGCTGACTACTCGTCCTCGGCGGGTCCCTGCGGCGTCGCGCCACCCTCGTCCGACCAGTCCGCGGGACCGTCGGCGCCCTTCGCGGGATCGCTCTGCACGTCCTCGGCACCCGCCGGGCCGGTATCGGACGGCGTGGTCTTGGGGTCTGGGCTGCTCACGGTACGCGGGATACCCCGTCATCGGGTTCGGAAACGGTGAGCACCGCTTCGGCCACGTATCGGTCCTGCTCCAGTCGCTGCTCGAGCCCGCGCAGCGTGACCGCGATCGTCGACTCGCGATCGTCGCCGACGAGATCCACGCTCGCGACCACGAAAAGCGCCTTCGGGCCGATGAACTCGGGGCGCAGGAAGCGCACCTCGGCGACTTCGGGAAAGCTCTTCAGCCTGGCGACGAGCGCGTCGTGAACTCGCGGTGAACCGGGTTCGCCGGTGAGGAACTGCCGGTTCCTGTCGATCAGCACCACCGCGACGACACCGAGCAGCACCCCGACCAGGATCGATCCGAGCGCGTCCCAGACCACCGCCCCGGTGAGCTGATGGAGCAGGATGCCGACGAACGCGATGGCGATGCCGATCAACGCGGCAGTGTCCTCGGCGAACACCGCACGAACGGTCGGGTCCGACGTGTGCATGGCGTAGTCGAGCACCTCGGTGTCCAATTCGGCAGCCTCGCGGCGCAATTGTCGAACCGCCTGCAGCCACGAGACACTCTCCAGGACGAACGCGACGGCCAGGACCAGGTAGGCCAGCCGATAGTCCTCGGCACCCTCTTCGCCGTGCAGGAGTTCGGTGACGCCACGCCAGACCGACACCGCGGCGCCGACGACGAACAACCCGACGGCGGCCAGGATCGACCAGACGTACGCCTCCCGCCCGTACCCCAGGGGCCGACGTTCGTCGGGCGTTCTGGCACTCCTGCGATTTGCGACCAGCAGGAAGATCTCGTTTCCCGTGTCGGCCCACGAGTGCGCCGCCTCGGCGGTCATCGACGCCGAAGTCGAGACCACGGCGGCAACGGATTTCGCAATGGCGATAACCAGGTTGGCGCCGAAGGCGACCAGAACCGTGAGCGTGCTGTCGCCGCCGGGTTTCACCACGATGTCAGTCGGCGCGCTGTTGCAGCTGGCGCATCCAGTCGCCCGGCACCCTGCCCCGCGGTCCCGGCACCGTTTCATCGGCGGGATGGCTCTGCGGATCGGCGAGTTCCGGCCCGTCGTAGTACTGGTCGGTGTCGTAGTTCCAGAACCAGTCCTCGCCGGGCTCGAACGACTGGATGATCGGATGGCCGGTCGCGCGCCAGTGCGCCGACGCGTGCCGCGCCAACGAGTCGTCGCAGCAACCGATGTGACCGCACTTCGCGCACCGCCGCAGATGGACCCACCAGCCGCCCGCGGCATCGCACTCCGTACAACCCGTCCCGCTTGGTACCGCCGTCGGATCGACCACGTCACTCATGGTTGTCGAGCCTAGCCGTGCCCGCGCGCGCCGGTTGGCCACCGTTTGGATCACCGACATCTGATCATGATGAGCGAAACCGGCGACGAGGGGGATACCAGCGAATTCCGTAATTGACGTGGGGATTCGCCGAAACTCTCGCTTTGACGGTTAATCCCGGTGCTCTTAGCGTCCGCCCCAACCTGACGATGATGGGAACGCACGTGAGAGCCGGTCGACTGTGAACGGTGCCGCCTGGGCCAAACCGGCTTTCGCGGTGGGTGACTTCGTCGTCCTCGCGGGTGAGACGTTCGGGCTGATGTTCCGCAGGCCCTTCGCGTGGCAGGAACTCATCGACCAGATCTGGTTCGTGGCGAGGGTGTCCATCGTGCCGACGCTGGTGCTGTCGATCCCGTACACCGTGCTGATCGTCTTCACGCTGAACATCGTGCTGATCGAGGTCGGCGCCGGGGACCTCTCGGGTGCGGGGGCGGCGCTGGCATCGGTGACGCAGGTCGGTCCCGTCGTCACCGCGATCGTGGTGTCCGGGGCGGGCGCCACCGCCATGTGCGCCGATCTCGGGGCGCGGACCATCCGCGAGGAGATCGACGCGCTGAAGGTCATCGGGGTCAACCCGGTGCAGGCCCTGGTGGTGCCGCGGGTGATCGCCGCGACGTTCGTCGCGCTGATGCTGTACTCGGTGGTCGCCGTCGTCGGACTGGCCGGCAGCTACTTCTTCGTCGTGTACGTCCAGAACGTCACGCCGGGTGCCTTCGTGGCGGGTCTGACGCTGCTGACCGGTCTGCCCCAGGTGATCGTGTCGCTGGTCAAGGCGCTGCTGTTCGGCCTGTCCGCGGGTCTGATCGCCTGCTACAAGGGGCTTTCCGTCGGCGGCGGCCCCACCGCCGTCGGCAACGCCGTCAACGAGACCGTGGTGTTCGCGTTCATGGCGCTGTTCCTCATCAACATCCTGGCGACGGCGTTCGGCGTGAAGGTGGCACCATGAGCGAGCTTGCGAGCGAATCATGACGCAGACAGGCGTCGCGAGCGAGCCGTCGAAGGTCGTCGACGCCACCCGGCGCCTCGGCGAGCAGACCGCCTTCTACGGCCAGGCGCTCGCCTCGACCGCCGACGCGGTCCGGCGATATCCCGGCGAGGTATTGCGCCTGATCGCCACGATGGGCCTCGGCACCGGCGCGCTCGCCGTCATCGGCGGCACCGTCGTGATCGTCGGCTTCCTCACCCTGTCCACCGGGGCGCTCATCGCGGTGCAGGGCTACAACACGCTGTCCAACGTCGGCATCGAGGCACTGACGGGCTTTCTCGGCGCCTTTCTGAACGTCCGCTTCATCGCCCCGGCCACCGCGGGGGTGGCGCTGGCTGCGACGATCGGGGCGGGCGCGACGGCGCAACTGGGCGCCATGCGCATCAACGAGGAGATCGACGCTCTCGAGGTGATGGGCATCCGCGCGGTCACCTACCTGGCGTCGACCCGCATCGTGGCGGGCGTCATCGCGGTGATCCCGATCTACACCGTCGCTGTGCTGATGTCCTTCCTCGCCACACGATTCGGCACGACGATCGTCTACGGCCAGTCGCGCGGCGTGTACGACCACTACTTCTCCACCTTTCTGCAGCCCGCCGATCTCATGTGGTCGTTCACCGAGGCGCTGGCGATGGCGGCCGTCGTGATGGCGATCCACACTTACTACGGATTCACCGCGACGGGTGGCCCCGCGGGGGTCGGCGAGGCCGTCGGCCGCGCGGTGCGAACCTCCATCACCGCAGGTGTTTTCATCCTCCTGACCATCACGCTGTCCGTGTACGGGCAGTCCGGCAACTTCTACCTGTCGGGGTGAGCGGGGTGCAGGAGAATTCGCCGAGGCGGGCGGGCATCGACCCCATCTGGTGGGCTCCGGTGCTGTTCGTCGTCATCATCGCGTTGACGGTGCTGACCGCGCTGCTGTTCTCCGGAACCCTGCGCAGCTTCGTACCGCTGACCCTGGTCTCCGATCGCTCCGGACTGGTGATGGAGAACGGCGCGAAGGTGAAACTGCGCGGCGTGCAGATCGGCGAGGTCGCCTCGATCGGTGCCGACGCGGGCGGCGACGCGGCGTTCTCGAAGTTGACGCTCAAGATCTATCCGCACGAGTTCGGCTACCTGCCGAGCAACATTGAGGCGGAGATCAAGTCCAGCACCGCATTCGGCGCCAAGTACGTCGATCTCACCGTGCCGAATGGCGGCCCCAGTGGCCAGTCGCTCGCCCCAGGCGCGGTGCTGCAGTCGCGCAACGTGACCGTCGAGGTCAACACGGTGTTCGAGAACCTGCAGTCCGTGGTGCAGGCCATCGACCCGGCGAAGCTGAACTCGGTGCTGTCAGCGCTCGCCGAAGCCCTGCGCGGCAAGGGCGAGGTCATCGGGGAGGCGATCACCGACGCGAACGACGTGCTCCTCGCCGTCAATCCGCGCATGCCGACCGTGCAGCGGAACTGGCAGCTCTTCGGGCAGACCGCGGATGCGTATTCGACAGCGGCGCAGGATATCCTGTCGATTCTCGAGTCGTTCTCGAAGACCAGCACCACGATCTCCGACAACGCAGGCGCGCTCAACGACGTACTGCTGTCGGCGGTCGGCTTCTCCCAGTCCGGTGTCGACGTGATCGGGGGTAACCAGCCGAACATCATCCGGTCGATGAACACGCTGGTGTCGACGACCGACCTTCTGTTCAAGTACTCGCCGACCTACACCTGCCTGTTCCAAGGTGCGCAGTGGTTCCTCGACCACGGTGGCCGGGATGCGCTGGGCGGCAACGGGAAATCGGTGATCATGGACGCCGCGCTGCTGTTCGGTGACGATCCCTACCGGTATCCGGACAACCTGCCCGTCGTCAACGCCAAGGGCGGCCCTGGTGGCAAGCCGAGCTGCGGATCCCTGCCCGACGTCAGCAAGAACTTCCCGGTCAAGTACCTCGTCACCGACACCGGGTTCGGAACCGGCCTCGACGTGCGTCCCAATCCCGGTATCGGATTCCCCGGTTTCGCCAACTACCTGCCCGCCACCAAGGCGATCCCGGAGCCGCCGAAGATCCGCTACGAGGGTGGGCCCGCACCCGGTCCGCCGCCCGCCTATCCCGGCGCACCCGCTTACGGCGCACCGCTGTTCGCGCCGGACGGCACTCCGCTCTACCCGCCGCCGCCGGGAACGCGACCGCCACCGATGGAGGGGCAGCCATGAGAGGCAGGACCGGTCGCACCCTGGTGCGCGTCGTGGCGTTCATCACCGTCTGCTTCATCTTCATGTTCGCGTTGGTCACGGTGTTCGGGCAGTTCCGCTTCGACTCCAGAACGACGTACACCGCGTTGTTCAGCAACGTCTCAGGACTTAAGGGCGGCAACTTCGTTCGCATCGCGGGCGTCGAGGTCGGCAAGGTCGAGAACATGACGCTGAAGAAGGACGGCACCGTCACCGTCGTCTTCAACGTCGACCGGAACCTGACGCTCACCGAGGGCACCAGAGCCGCCGTGCGCTACGAGAACCTCATCGGTGACCGGTACCTCGCGCTCGAGGACGGGCCCGGTTCGACGCGCAAACTATCAGCGGGACAAGCTATTCCGCTGGCCCGGACGTCCCCGGCCTTGGACGTCGACGCGCTGATCGGCGGATTCCGGCCCTTGTTCCGCGCGCTCGACCCGGAGCAGGTCAACGCGCTCAGCGGGGAACTGCTCCAGGTGTTCCAGGGGCAGGGCGCCACCATCTCGTCGGTGCTGTCGCAGACCTCTGCTCTGACGTCCACGCTCGCCGGGCGCGACCAGCTGATCGGTGACGTGATCGCCAACCTGAACACCGTGTTGGACACGTTCGCTGCGCAGGACGACCAGTTCGGCGAGGGTCTCGACAAGCTGTCGGAACTGGTGCAGGGGCTCAGCGACCGTAAGCAGGACATCGCCAACGGAGTCGGTTACATCAACGCCGCCGCCGGATCGGTCGCCGACCTGCTGACCGCCGCACGTCAACCCATCAAGGACACCGTGGTGCAGACCGATCGGTTCGCGAGCCAGGTGGAAGCCGACCACGACTACGTCGACGAGTTGGTCAGGACCCTGCCCGACGCGTATCAGGTGCTGGCGCGCCAGGGTCTGTACGGCGACTACTTCGGGTTCTACCTGTGTGACGCGATCCTCAAGCTCAACGGCAAGGGCGGTCAGCCGGTGTTCGTCAAGGTGGCGGGCCAGGACTCCGGGCGGTGCACACCGAAATGAGCCTGAAACTGAAGCGGCCCAACATCAAACCGCTCGCAGAGCGTAACCGGCTCGCCGTGGGCGCGGTCGGTATCGCGGTGGTGATCGCCGTGGTCGTCACGTCGTTCTCCTACGACAAGCTGCCTTTCATCAAGGGCACCGACGACTACTCCGCTTACTTCGCCGAGGCGGGCGGGATCAAGTCCGGCAGCGACGTGCGGGTGTCCGGGCTGTCCGTCGGCAGGGTGTCCGACACCACGCTCGAGGGCACGCAGGTGCGCGTCGACTTCACGGTGGACAAGGGCGTCGAACTCGGCGATCGTACCGAGGCGGCGATCAAGACCGAGACGGTGCTCGGCACCAAGATGCTCGAGATCACGCCACGCGGCGATGGCGTGCTCGACGGGCCGATCCCGCTCGATCGCACGAAGTCGCCCTACGACCTGCCCTCCGCGCTGGGGGATCTGACGACCGCCATCAGCGGGCTCGACACCACTCAGCTGTCGTCGGCGCTCACCACGCTGTCGCAGACGTTCGCCGACACTCCACTGGATCTCAAGCTCGCGCTCGAGGGGGTGTCGCGGTTCTCCGACACCCTCAACAGCCGCGATGCCGAACTGCGCAACCTGCTTGCCAACGCCAACAAGGTGACCGGGGTGCTGGCCAAGCGCAGCGATCAGATCGCCCAGCTGGTGGCCAACAGCAACGCGTTGCTCTCCGAGCTACTCGCACAACGGGATTCACTCGACGCGCTGATGAACAACCTGACCGCGGTATCGGCCTCGATCTCCGGCATCGTCGACGACAACCGCCAGACGCTGAAGCCCGCGCTCGACAAGCTCAACGGGGTGCTGAGCATCCTCGACAACCGCAAGCAGGAGTTGCAGAAGACGTTGTCGCTGTTGCGGCGCTACGCGATGTCGTTCGGTGAGGTGCTGGGGTCGGGACCCTTCTTCAAGGCCTCGCTCATGAACCTGGTGCCCGGCCAGTTCGCCCAGCCGTTCATCGACGCGGCGTTCTCCGACCTCGGGCTGGACCCCAACGTGCTGCTGCCGTCGCAACTCGTCGACCCGCCGATCGGTCAGCCCGGCACCCCGCCGTTGCCGATGCCGTACCCGCGCACCGGGCAGGGCGGTCTGCCGAGCCTGATGCTGCCCGACGCCATCACGGGCAACGTCGGCGACCAGGGTTGCGGACCGCCCGGCGTGCCGCTGCCCGGTCCGACCGGCTGCTACCCGTATCGGGAGCCCGAACCCGCGCCCCCGCCCGGTGGGCCGCCGCCGGGACCGCCGGCGCAAGGAGGTGGCTAGTCATGTCCTCCCCGTCATCCCGCACCATTCGCATCACCGCGGCGGTCGTGCTCGCGGTGACACTCGCCGTCGGTATCACGTTCGTCGCGACCCCCTGGTGGAAAGGCGTCACGAAAGACACCTACGTCGCGTACTTCGCGAACACCAACGGCCTCTACACCGGCGACGAGATCCGCATCCTCGGTGTCGCCGTCGGCACGGTCGACGAGATCGAGCCGCAGCCGACTACGACGAAGGTCACCTTCTCGGTGGAGTCTCAGTACCCGGTGCCCGCAGATGTCAAGGCCGCGATCCTGTCGCCGTCCCTCGTCAGCGCTCGTGCCATCCAGTTGGTGCCCGCGTACGACGGTGGCCCGAAACTGGAAGCGGGAGCCGAGATTCCGCAGGAGCGCACTGCCGTACCCGTCGAGTGGGACGACTTCCGGCAGCAGCTCGAGAAGCTGACGGACTCGCTGCAGCCGACGACGCCGGGTGGTCCGAGTCCGGTGGGCGAGTTCATCAACACCGCTGCCGACAACCTCCGCGGCGAGGGCGACACCGCGCGCGAGACGGTGATCAAGCTGTCCCAGGCGCTGTCGGCACTGGGCGACCACAGCACCGACATCTTCACCACGGTCAAGAACCTGCAACTGCTGGTGTCGGCGCTGTCGTCGAGCAGTGACCTGCTGGCCGCGTTCAACATCAACCTCGCCGACGTGACCACCGTGCTGTCCAACTCGCCCGACGAGTTCACCAACGCGACAAAGGGACTCGACGGGGCGGTCAACGATCTGAGCGGATTCCTCGCCGACAACCGCGAGAGTACCGGCGTGACCGTCGACCGGCTCAACGCCATCACCACCGCGCTCAACGACAGCCGGATGGATCTCAAGCAGGTCCTGCACATCGCGCCGACGGTGTTCCAGAACTTCATGAACATCTACCAGCCCGCGCAGAGCGCGGTGACCGGCATCCTGGCGCCGGTGAACTTCGCGAACACCGTCCAGTTCATCTGCGGCGCAATCCAAGCCGCGTCGCGGATGAACAACGACGTGTCGTCGAAGCTGTGCGAACAGTACCTGGCGCCGATCATCAAGAACCGCCAGTACAACTATCCGCCGCTCGGCTTCAACCCGTTCGTCGGTGCGTCGGCCCGGCCCAACGAGATCACCTACAGCGAGGACCGGCTGAACCCGAACCTGCCACCGGCGGGAGTGCCACCGGCTCCTCTACCCGCGGAGGCGTCCCTGCTGACGGGCGGACCGCAGGCGACGCCGGCCGATGCGGCCCTCGGACTGCAGGGCCTGATGCTGCCACCCGGCCTCGGACCGCAACCGGACCCGTCGCTGCCGCCGCTCCCGGCCGAACAGCAGCCGCCCGCGCCGGGAGGGACCCCGTGACGCGCTCCCTCCTCGCCGTGTTCATCGCCGTCTGCCTCTTCGCCGTGCCCGGCTGTGAGTGGCGGGGTCTGAACTCGCTGTCGCTGCCGGGTACTTCAGGGGACTCGGACGGGTCGTACACCATTCAGGCGCAGCTGCCCGATGTCGTTGTCATCCAACAGAACACCCGTGTCCGGGTGGCCGACGTGAACGTCGGCAACGTCACCAGAATCGAGGTGCAGGACTGGCACGCGCTGGTCACCATGCGCATCAACGGCGACGTTCGCCTTCCTGCCAACAGCACCGCGAAGGTGGGGCAGACCAGCCTCCTCGGCTCGATGCACATCGAGCTGGCGCCGCCGACCGACGTGGCGCCGGAGGGTGAGCTCAAGGACGGGTCGGTGATCCCCCTGTCGTCGGCCGCGACCTACCCGACCACCGAACAGACCCTCGCGTCGGTGTCGATCCTGCTGAACGGCGGCGGGCTCGGGCAGCTACAGGAGATCAATCAGACGTTCGCGAAGGCGCTCGCCGGCCGCGAGAACGACATGCGCAGCCTGCTCACGCAGTTGGACGCCTTCATCAGCCAGCTCAACGTGCAGACCGACGACATCATCACCGCGACCGAGAAACTGAACTCGCTGGCGGGGCAGGTGGCCGCCAGGGATGACACGGTGGACAAAGCGCTCACCGACATTCCGAAAGCGCTTGCTGTGCTGGCGGAGTCGCGCACGCAGATCGCCGACGCCGTCACCGCGCTCGGCAGGTTCGGTGCGGTCGCCGCGTCGACGGCGGACCAGACGCGGGAATCGCTCGTCGCGAACCTGCGCAACATCGCTCCGGTACTTCGCGAACTCGCGAACGCGGGCCCGTCGCTGACCAGGGGCCTCGACTTCCTGTCGACCTACCCGTGGGTGAAGAGCACCATCGGCAACTGGTTCCGCGGTGACTTCGCCAACATCAGCCTGGTGGTCGACCTCACGCTCAGCCGACTCGACAGCGGCTTGTTCACCGGCACGCGGTGGGAGGGCAACCTCACGGAGCTCGAGCTGCAGTGGGGCCGGACGATCGGTCAGATGCCGAGTCCGTACACCGCGGGCAACCCGTTGATCGCGCCGTACAACTGGGGAGCGTACTGACGTGATACGCCTTCCGCGCACCGTGTGGACGCAGCTGGTGATCCTGGCGGCGGTGACCGTGATCGCCGTCGGCATCATGGCGTTCGGGTTCATCAACGTCCCCGCGCTTATCGGGATCGGTCGATACCACGTCACGGTCGACCTACCCGCGACCGGCGGGCTGTACCCGACGTCGGTGGTGACCTACCGCGGCACCGAGATCGGTCGCGTCGAGTCCGTCGACGTCACGGCCACCGGCGCGAGGGCCGAACTGAAGCTGAACTCGGACACGCCGATCCCCGCCGACGTCGAGGCTGCGGTGCACAGCCGATCGGCGGTCGGCGAGCAGTTCCTGGAACTGACGCCCAAGGGCGACGACGGCGGCCGGATGCTGGCCGACGGCGATACCATCGCCGCTGCGAACGTGACCGTCCCCGCCGACATCGGCAGCCTGCTCGACGCGACGAACACCGCGCTGAAGGCGATTCCGCAGGACAACCTGAAGACCGTCGTGGACGAGGCGGCGACGGCGGTGGCGGGGCTGGGACCCGAACTGTCGCGCATCATCGACGGCTCCACGTCGCTGGCGATTCAGGCGGGCGAGAAGAAGGATTCGATCACCCAGCTGATCGACCAGGCGCCCGCCGTGCTGGAGTCGCAAGTGCGGACCTCGGATTCGATCGCGACGTGGGCGCAGCGGCTGGCGTCGATCACCGGCCAGCTGGCGGCTCAGGACCCGGCCTTCGCGGACCTGCTGCGCAAAGGCGCGCCCGCGCTGAACGAGGGCAGGGCGCTGCTCGACCGGGTTGCCCCCGCGCTGCCCGTGTTGCTGGCCAACATGGTCAGCCTCGGCGACATCGCGGTGACCTACCGGCCCAACATCGAGCAGTTGCTGGTTCTGTTCCCGCAGGGCACCGCGGTGATGTCCGCGATCGCGCTGCCGAACGCCGACACCCAGCAGGACTACAAGGGCATCTACCTCGACTTCAATCTGAACCTGAACCTGCCGCCGCCGTGCAACACCGGCTTCCTTCCCGTGCAACAACAGCGCTCGCCCGTCAACGAGGACGCGCCCGACCGCACCCTCGGCGAGCTCTACTGCCGGCTGCCTCAGGACTCGAACATGAATGTCCGTGGTGTGCGCAATATTCCGTGTGCGGGTAACCCCGCCAAGCGCGCGCCGTCAGTGGAGTTGTGCGAGAGCAACGAGAACTACGTGCCGCTCAACGACGGCACTAACTGGAAGGGCGACCCCAACGCGACGCTGTCGGGTCAGGGGGTGCCGCAGTTCGCGCCGGGGGTCGCCTGGCCCGGCCCGGATGTCGCCGCGGCGCCACCGAGCGCGGCGCCACCCGTCGCCTTCGTGCCGTACGACCCCGCCACCGGAGCGTTCACCGGGCCCGACGGGCGTCGTTACACCCAGGCCGATCTGGCGCAGCAACCCGCCACCTCGTGGGAGTCCCTGCTGATACCGCCCGGCCGTTAGTTCCGACTCGCTACGGTTGCGCCATGGCAACCACCGATTCGCGTGAAGTCACGATCGCAGCGACGCCCGAGGAGATCCTCGACGTCATCGCCGACGTGGAGTCGACACCCAGCTGGTCCCCGCAGTACACCAAGTCCGAGATCCTCGAGCGGTATCCGGACGGGCGGCCCAAGCAGGCCAAGATGACGGTCAAGGCCGCGGGCATCACCGACGAACAGGTGATCGAGTACACCTGGACCGATAGCAGCGTCACGTGGACACTGCTCTCGTCGAGTTCGATGAAGGCGCAGGACGCGGGCTACACGCTCACTCCGGCAGGGGACAAGACCAAGGTCCGGTTCGACATGAAGATCGACCTGTCGGTGCCGCTGCCCGGATTCATCGTCAAGCGCACGCTCAAGGGCGGCATGGAGACCGCCACGGACGGGTTGGCCAAGCAGGTGCTGAAGGTCAAGAAGGGCTAGCGGGTGGCCATCACCGAACGACGCGAGGTCGTCATCGAGGCGACACCCGACGAGATCCTCGACGTGCTCCTGGACATCGAGCACCTGACCGAGTGGTCCTCGGCGCACCAGGAGGTCGAGGTGCTCGAGCGAGACGACAACGGGCACCCGAAGAAGTCCCGCATGGTCGTCAAGGTCGTCGGGATCAGTGACGAGCAGTTCATGGACCACGCCACCTACCCCGACGGCATCGGCTGGACGCTGGTGAGCTCCCAGCAGCAGCGCGCGCAGGACGCGCGCTACACCCTGATCCCCGAGGGGGACAAGACGCGGGTTCGGTTCGACCTCATGGTGGATCTCATCGCGCCGCTGCCCGGCTTCCTGGTGAAACAGGGCGCGAAGGGTCTGCTCACGACCGCGACCGAGGGGCTGCGCAAGCGGGTGCTGAAGGTCAAGAAGGGCTAGCGCATGGGTCCCCTGGCCGGGGTGAGGGTCCTCGAACTCGGCGGTATCGGACCGGGTCCACACGCGGGCATGATCCTCGCCGACCTGGGTGCCGACGTCGTGCGCGTGCGCCGCCCCGGTGGCCTCGCGATGCCCGCGGAGAACGTCGACCTGATGCACCGCGGCAAGCGCGCCGTCGACCTCGACGTCAAGAACGACCCGCACCTGCTGCTGGACCTGGCGGCCAAGGCCGACGTGCTGCTGGACTGCTTCCGGCCGGGCACGTGCGAGCGGCTCGGCATCGGGCCCGCGGAGTGCGCGGCGGTCAATCCGCGGCTGATCTTCGCGCGTATCACCGGGTGGGGGCAGGACGGCCCGCTGGCGCGGACGGCGGGGCACGACATCAACTACCTGTCGCAGACCGGCGCGCTCAGTGCCATCGGCTTCCGCGACCGGCCGCCCGTCGTGCCGCTGAACTACGTTGCCGATTTCGGTGGCGGGTCGATGTTCGTGCTGCTGGGCATTGTGTCGGCGTTGTACGAGCGGGAGCACTCGGGACGGGGGCAGGTGATCGACGCCGCGATGGTCGACGGCGTGAGCGTGCTGTCGCAGATGATGTGGACGCAGAAGTCGACGGGCGCGCTGCGGGACCGGCGGGAGACGTTCCTGTTGGACGGCAGCGCCCCGTACTACCGCACCTACGAGACGGCTGACGGGCAGTACATGGCGGTGGGATCCATTGAGCCGCAGTTCTTCTCGCAACTGCTCCAGGGGCTCGGCCTGTCGCCCGAGGAGGTCCCGCCGCAGCACGACCGTGACCGCTTCGAGGAGATGGCGGCGATCCTCACCGAGCGGTTCGCGACGAAGACCCGCGCCGAGTGGACGGTGATCTTCGACGGCACCGACGCCTGCGTCACCCCGGTGCTGACCTGGACGGAGGCCGCGACCAACGACCATCTGCTGGCGCGCTCGACGTTGACCGACGTCGACGGCGTCACGCAGGCCGCGCCCGCGCCTCGGTTCTCGCGGTCCCAGCCGGGCCCTATCGGCCGACCGCCGCAGCAGACGACGGCGCGCTCCGATATCGGTTGGTGACGGCGATTTGCTGCTGGCAACGTCGTCGATGAACAAAATCGCAGTTCGCGAAAAGTCTTGCCTCAATCTAAGGGCAGTCTTATATTTGCCTGATGGCTGTACGAGCGTCGAGAGAAGTCCTCTTCGACGCCTCGCCGGAGGCGATCCTCAATGCGCTCGCCGACATCGACGAGGTGCCGTCCTGGTCCACCCTGCACAGGTCCACGGAAGTCGTGGACCGACATCCCGATGGCCGACCCCATCACGTGAAGGCGACCGTGAAGATCATGGGGATCTCCGACACGGAGATGCTCGAGTACCACTGGGGTGACGACTGGATGGTGTGGGACGCCGAGGAGACGTTCCAGCAGCGCGGCCAGCACGGGGAGTACAAGCTGATCCGCGAGGGTGACCGCACCCGAGTCAGATTCGACCTGATCGTCGACCTCGCCGCGCCGATCCCGTCCTTCCTGATCAAGCGCGCCAAGAAGATGGTGCTCGACGCGGCCGTCGACCGGTTGCGCTGCCGGGTGACGCGCTTCTACGGCTAGGAATCGGCACGATCTAAACGGAATGTGCCGGGACGCCCTGGCGCTGACCCGTACATGCCCACAGGAGTAGTACTCGATCCGGACAGGTCCGCCCCCAACCACGTCGACGCCGCCGTCGATCAGGCGCGCCGCGCCTATGCCGCCGGCGTGCGCCAGGTGTGGATCGCGCAGCAGTTCGACCACGACGCGATCACGCTGTCGGGTCTCGTCGGCGCGGCCGTACCGGGGCTGGGCGTCGGGACATTCGTCGTACCGATCAACCCTCGCCACCCGCTTGTCCTCGCATCGCAGGCGCAGACCGCGCAAGCCGCGGCGCATGGGAACTTCAGCCTCGGACTCGGTCTCGGTGCCCACGCGCCCGAGGCGAAGGCGTTCGGCGTCGAATGGACGAACACCATCGGTCGGCTCCGCGAACACCTGCAGGTGCTGCGCTCGATCTTCGACTCCGGCACCGTCGACTTCCAAGGTGCGGAGTTGTCCGCGAGCCCCGAGTGGCCGGTCACCGTTGCGGGTGGATCACCGTTACCGATCTACGTTGCGGCCATGGGGCCCAGGGCGTTACGCGTCACCGGAGAACTGGCCGATGGCACGCTGCCGTACCTGGCGGGGCCACGGACACTCGATGAGTTCATCGTGCCTACCATCGCGTCGGCGGCTGCCGAGGCCGGCAGGCCCGCGCCGGAGGTGATCGCCGCCGTGCCGGTCCTCGTCACGGACGACATCGACGCGGGCCGCGACGCCGCCGCCGAGGCGCTGGGCTTCTACACGTCGATTCCGTCGTACGCGAAGGTCATCGAACGCGAGGGCGTCGACTCGGTGATCGACCTCGCCGCGGTCGGCACCGCCCAGGACGTGGCCAGGCAGCTGCGCCGCTACCGGGATGCAGGCGCCACCGATGTCGTGCTGAGTCCGCTGGTGCGAACCGGAATCGCCGCGCTCGAGCCGGTGTGGGAGGTCGCCGCGTCCTTGTGAATGGCGGCTAACCGGTAGCGGGGACTGGGTGCTGGCATCGACGACGCCGGCGCGGGATCGCGGGAGGCTCGAGCCATGAGAAGAACACTCCTCGCCACCGCCGCCGCCACCGGTTACATCTTCGCCGCCGGATTCACCATGGCCGCCCCCGCCAATGCCGACCCCTACGGCGGTCAGCAGGCCGACACCGTGGTGAGCAGCCTGCAGGCCAAGGGTTACGACGTTCAGGTCCAGGGGGACGCGGAAGCGCCGCTCTCGGAGTGCACGGCCACGCAGGTCAGCGGTCTATCGGGGCCGGGTTCAACCGTCTACGTCACGCTGTCGTGCGACGACGATCACGACGAGTGACCTTTCAGCACCTGCAGCCGGGAGATCGCCTCGGTCATCGTGTCGTCGCGTTTGCAGAAGGCGAAGCGCACCAGGTGATTCCACTGGTCGATGTGGCCGGAGTTCGGATCGCAGAACGCCGACATCGGGATCGCGGCGACACCCGCCCGCTCGGGCAGTTCGGCGCAGAACGTCGTCGAGTCGGCGTAGCCGAGCGGGCGCGGGTCTGCGCACAGGAAGTAGGTGCCGTGGCTGTCGTGGACGGCGAAGCCGATGTCGGCCAGCGCCGCCGCCAATCGATTCCGCCTGGCTTCGAACGACTCTCGTAGCGCCGCGGACCAGCCGTCCTCGTCGTTGAGCGCCTGGGCGACCGCCGGCTGGAACGGTGCCCCGCCGACGTAGCTGAGGTACTGCTTGGCCGCCCGCACCCCTGCAATGAGTTCGGCTGGGCCGCAGGCCCATCCGATCTTCCAGCCGGTGACGTTGAACATCTTGGCCGCGCTCGAGATGGTGATGGTGCGCGACGCCATGCCTGGATACGACGCGAGCGGAACGTGCCGCAGGCCGTCGAAGACCAGGTTCTCGTAGACCTCGTCGGTGATCACCAGCAGGTCGTGGGCGACGGCGAGGTCGGCGATCGCGGCCAGTTCCTCGTGCGAGGCCACCGTGCCCGTCGGGTTGTGCGGCGAGTTCAGCATCAGCGCGCGGGTCTTCGGGGTGACCGCGGCGCGCAGCGCGTCGACGTCGATCGCGAACCCGTGGCCGTCGGCGACCATCGGCACCGCCACCCGGTGACAGCCGGCCATCGCGATGACGGGGGAGTAGGAGTCGTAGAACGGCTCGATGATCAGCACCTCGGAGCCGGGTTCGACGAGTCCGATGACAGACGCGGCGATGGCCTCCGTCGCCCCGACGGTGACGAGGATCTCCGTGTCCGGGTCGTAGCCGATTCCGTAGTGGCGCCGGCGCTGGGCGGCGATCGCCTCGCGTAGCGGCGCGATGCCCAATCCCGGCGGGTACTGGTTCACCCCGTCGGCGATGGCCTGCTCGGCGGTCTTCAGCATGGCCGCCGGGCCGTCCTCGTCGGGGAACCCCTGACCCAGGTTCACCGCGCCGACGCGGGCGGCGAGCGCGGACATCTCGGCGAAGATCGTCACCGCGTAGGGCTGGAGTCGGGCGACTGTCATGCTCACCGAGCCTAGCGACGCCCGTATTCCGCGCTAACGGTGTACACCTCGTGCCTGTCAGACCATCCCGGTTGGGCTCTGATGGGGTGCTGACGAACAACGACGAGTCCATCGCTGTGGTGACCCGAGCCAACACGGGCATCGGCCTGCACCTCACCCGACAGCTCCTACACGAGCGTCGACGCGCCCGCGGTGCCACACCGTCCGAACAGGTGGTGTCGGCACTTTCCGCCGTCGTCGCGGCGACTCACATGATCAAGAGGCTCGACCATCCGGAGCTCGACGACCTGAGGCTGGCCCGCGACGTGATCACAGCATCGTGATGTTCTTCGCGATTTCGACATCACGCGGGCCGCACGACGTGGTTGCGAACGTGGTCGAAGACGACCTCCGTGCGAACTCCGGCGACCTCGCGTCGTTTGGTCAGTGAATCGAGCACGAAATCCCGTAACGCCTCCGTCGAGGGCACGGCGACGTGCACCAGGATGTCCTCGCTGCCGGTGGTGATGAACACCTGCAGGGTCTCGGGCAGCCGGATCACGAAATCGCGGAAGCCCTGCACGATCTCGCGGGACTGCGGCCGCAGCCGCACCGTCACCATCGCCTGGACCGGTCTGCCCAGCATGGCGGGGTCGGCCGCGTAATGCACGCCGGTCAGCACCCCGCGCTGTCGTAGCGCGCGTACACGCTCGAGAGCGGTCGACGGGGCCACCCCGAGTTCGGCGGCCAGCTCGCGATTACTGCGTCGACCATCCGCCTGCAGCGCGGCGAGGATCGCCGAATCAAGTTCGTCCATGCCGCCTCTCTCCGACCTATCGCCGAACATAATTCGGCACGGGCACCATGGCAAGGTGCGGATGGCTAGCTTCTGTCCTCATGAACGATCAAACACCCGCTTTCGACACTAAGATAGCGGTCATCTTGCGCGACGACCTGCCCACCTGGCAGAAGCTCAACGTGACGGCGTTCCTGGCCAGTGGTATCGCCGCGACGGCCGACGAGTCGATCGGCGAGAACTACGTCGACGCCGACGGCACCAAGTACACGCCGATGTTCGGTCAGCCCGTCATGGTCTACACCGCGGACGCCGCTCGGATGACCAGGACGCTCACCCGCGCGCTGTCGCGTGGTGTCGTGCCCGCCGTGTTCACCTCCGAGTTGTTCACCACCGGGCACGACGCGGCCAACCGCGCGGCGGTGGCCTCGGTGGCGCAGGCCGAACTTGATCTCGTCGGGATCGCGCTTCGCGCCGATCGCAGGACCGTCGACAAGGTCGTCGACGGATTGAAACTGCACGCTTAACCGAAGTTGGGATCGACCACCCGCAGCTTCTCCGCGATTCGGGTCAGCGCCTGGATGTCGCTGGCGTTCAACGGGTCCAGCACGAATTCGCGCACGGCGCGCATGTGGATCGGCGCGGCCTCGACGACCAGGCGGTAGCCGGCGTCGGTCAGATGGGCCAGTGTGTAGCGGCCGTCGTCGGGGTCGGGGGATCGCGTCATCCAGCCGCGCTGTTCGAAGCGCTTGACCACGTTGGAGAGTCGGGACAGCGACCCGTTGGCGAGGAATGCCAACTCGCTCATGCGGATTCGGCGGTCCGGCGCCTCGGAGACGTGGCTCAGCGTCAGGTACTCGAATAGCGTCAGGTCGACCTCGCGCAGCGGTGCCTCGAGCTTTCCCGGCAACAGCAGCATCAGCGACACCAGCCCGGTCCAGGCCTGCTTCTCGCTCGGGGACAGCCACTGGGGCTCCTCGGTCTTCGCCATTCGTTCACTTTACGCATGAAGTCATCACGTGTACGGTTGACTTCATGCATGAAGTGAAATCGGAAACAGAGGTCGAGTTCTTCGTAACACCGGGATTCGGCGAAAAGCTCAAGGGCATGCTGCATTACAGCCAGGCCGTCAGGATCGGGAACCGGGTGGAGATCTCCGGCCACGGCGGCTGGGATGACGACATCAACATCGCCGAGGAACTCGAAGACGAGATCGTGACGGCGTTCGACAACATCGAGCGGACGCTCGCGACGGCCGGTGCCACCTGGCGCGACGTCGTCCACGTCAACAGCTATCACAAGCTCGCCGACGGTGCCGTCACGATCGGAGCCGACCACAACGACGTCATGGCCGCGCAGTTCCGCCAGCGGATGGGGGACCGGGCGCCGATCTGGACCCAGACCGGTGTCACGGTGCTGGGGGCGCCGACGATGCGCGTCGAGATTCGCGTCACCGCCGTCGTGAGGGACTGATCGTTAGGGAATGAAACGGTCGCCGGAGGCGCTGAGGCAGCCATGACGTTCACCCTCGGCGAAGACTCCCCACTGCTGCAGCCCGTGACGATCGGCGACACCGTCGCCGCCAACCGGATCTTCATGGCGCCGCTGACCCGGTCGCGGGCGCAGGCGGACGGCACGCCGTCGGATCTCGCCGCGGAGTACTACTCCCAGCGCGGAGCGGCGGGAGTGATCATCAGCGAGGCCACGGCCGTCTCGGCCGACGCCAACGGCGCGTACATGAACACCCCCGGCAACTACACCGACACCCATCAGGAGAAGTGGGCAGAGATCGCCGCCGCGGTGCACGAGACCGGTGGCCGGATGTTCATGCAGCTGTGGCACGTCGGCCGGATGGCCCATCCCGACATCAGCGGAACCGAGGTGGTCGGGCCGTCGGCGATCGCGGCCGACCTGACGACACACACACGACAGGGCAAGCAGCCGCTGCCGGTGCCGCGGGCGCTGGACACCGCCGAGATCGTCCCGATCGTCGAGCGGTTCCGCGCGTCCGCGCGCCGGGCGATCGACGCGGGCATGGACGGCGTCGAGATCCACTCGGCCAACGGCTACCTGCTGCACGAGTTCCTCTCCGACGTCGTGAATCAGCGCACCGACGCCTACGGCGGGTCGCCGGACAATCGCGCCCGCCTGACCGCCGAGGTGGTCGAGGCCATCGTCGCCGAGGTCGGCGCGGGCCGCGTCGGACTGCGCATCTCGCCGGGAAACCCCGCAGGCGACATGCGCGAAGTCGACACCATCGGCGCCTACGAGGCGCTGCTGAACCGGATCGGCGGGCTCGGCCTGGCCTACCTGCACGTGGTGGCGGATCCGTCGACGCCGGAGTTCGGGGTCATCCGCTCGCTGTGGCCGCAGACGCTGGTGCTGAACACCGGGCGCGCGACCGACACCAGCTTCTGCCAGCTCGAGGAACTCGCCGACTGGGGCGTCATCGGTGCCGCCGCGGTGGGCCGGGCGTTCCTCGCCAATCCGGACCTGATCGACCGGCTGCGCGTGGGCGCCGACCTCAACACCCCGGATGAGGCGACGTTCTACGCACCGGGCCCGGTCGGCTACGTCGACTACCCGACGCTCGCCGACCTGGAGCTCAAGAGCGCCTGACCTTCTTCCGCGAGCCGGAATCTGACGACGTTCACGGCCCTGGAACGTCGTCAGATTCCATGTCGGTGGGTTATGACCACGTCGGGGAGTTGAGTGAACGCGGCGTAGGCCCTGAGCAGCCGCCCAACCAAGCGGTTGGGCGAGGCTGCTAGGCTCGGCTCGCGAGGACTACCCTCCACGTGGGATTTCACCTGCGTACCCCAACCTCACAAGGACTTGGAGAGTCAGACATGTCCGAAGAAGCCTTCATCTACGAGGCGATCCGCACGCCTCGTGGCAAGAACAAGAACGGCGCGCTCAACGAGATCAAGCCGGTCAACCTGGTCGTCGGCCTCATCGACGAACTCCGCGTCCGATTCCCCGACCTGGACGAGAACCTGATCAGCGACGTCATCCTCGGCGTGGTGTCGCCGGTCGGCGACCAGGGCGGCGACATCGCCCGCACCGCCGCGCTGGTGGCCAAGCTGCCCGAGACCACCGGCGGCTTCCAGCTGAACCGCTTCTGCGCGTCCGGCCTCGAAGCCGTGAACACCGCCGCGCAGAAGGTCCGCTCCGGCTGGGACGACCTGGTGCTCGCCGGCGGCGTCGAGTCGATGAGCCGCGTGCCCATGGGCTCCGACGGCGGCGCCTGGGCCACCGATCCCGAGACCAACTACCGCATCGGCTTCGTCCCTCAGGGCATCGGCGCCGACCTCATCGCCACCATCGAGGGCTTCACCCGCGACGACGTCGACGCCTACGCCCTGCGTTCGCAGGAGAAGGCCGCGGCGGCGTGGTCGGGCGGCTACTTCGCCAAGTCGGTCGTCCCGGTCAAGGATCAGAACGGCCTCGTCGTTCTCGACCACGACGAGCACATGCGCGCTGACACCACCCTCGAGGGCCTCGGCAAGCTGAAGACCGCGTTCGACGGCATCGGCGCGATGGGCGGCTTCGACGACGTGGCGCTGCAGAAGTACCACAACGTGGAGCGCATCAACCACGTCCACACCGGCGGCAACAGCTCCGGCATCGTCGACGGCGCCGCGCTGGTGCTCGTCGGATCCGAGGCCGCGGGCAAGTCCCAGGGACTGACCCCGCGCGCCCGCATCGTCGCGACCGCCACCAGCGGCGCCGACCCCGTCATCATGCTGACCGGCCCGACGCCGGCCACCAAGAAGGTGCTGGACCGCGCCGGGCTGACGGTCGACGACATCGACCTGTTCGAGCTCAACGAGGCCTTCGCGTCGGTGGTGCTCAAGTTCCAGAAGGACCTGAACATCCCGGACGAGAAGCTGAACGTCAACGGCGGCGCCATCGCGATGGGCCACCCGTTGGGCGCCACCGGCGCCATGATCACCGGAACCATGGTCGACGAGCTCGAGCGTCGGGGTGCGCGCCGCGCGCTCGTCACGCTTTGCATCGGCGGCGGCATGGGCGTCGCGACCATCATCGAGCGGGTGTAAGGAAAAATCATGGCAGAGAACACCATTGCATGGGACAAGGATGCCGACGGCATCGTCACCCTGACGCTGGACGACCCCACGGGCTCGGCCAACGTGATGAACGAGCACTACCAGGAGTCGATGCACAACGCCGTCGAACGGCTTGTCGCGGAGAAGGATTCGATCACCGGTGTGGTCATCGCCAGCGCGAAGAAGACCTTCTTCGCCGGTGGTGACCTCAAGGGCATGATCAACCTCGGGCCCGAGAACGCCGGTGAGGCGTTCGCGATGGTCGAGGCGGTCAAGGCCGATCTGCGCAAGCTCGAGACGCTCGGCAAGCCCGTCGTCGCCGCCATCAACGGTGCGGCGCTCGGCGGCGGCCTGGAGATCGCGCTGGCGTGTCACCACCGCATCGCGGCCGACGTGAAGGGTTCGGTCATCGGCCTGCCCGAGGTCACGCTCGGCCTGCTGCCCGGTGGCGGCGGCGTCACCCGCACGGTGCGCATGTTCGGCATCCAGAAGGCGTTCATGGAGATCCTCTCGCAGGGAACGCGTTTCAAGCCGGCTAAGGCGCTCGAGACCGGCCTGGTCGACGAGGTCCTGCCGACCGTCGACGAACTGGTCCCGGCGGCCAAGGCGTGGATCAAGGCCAACCCCGACAGCCACACCCAGCCGTGGGATGCCAAGGGCTACAAGATGCCCGGCGGCACCCCGAGCAGCCCCGGCCTGGCGGGCATCCTGCCGTCGTTCCCGGCGCTGCTGAAGAAGCAGCTGAAGGGCGCGCCGATGCCCGCACCGCGCGCGATCCTCGATGCGGCCGTCGAGGGGGCGCAGGTCGATTTCGACACCGCGTCGCGCATCGAGAGCCGCTACTTCACCCAGCTGGTCACCGGCCAGGTCGCCAAGAACATGATCCAGGCGTTCTTCCTCGACCTGCAGTACATCAACTCCGGCGGTTCCCGCCCGGATGGCATCGCCAAGCAGGAGATCAAGAAGATCGGCGTGCTCGGCGCGGGCATGATGGGCGCGGGCATCGCCTACGTCTCGGCCAAGGCGGGTTACGACGTCGTCCTGAAGGACGTCTCGATTGAGGCCGCGCAGAAGGGCAAGGGCTACTCCGAGAAGCTCGAGGCCAAGGCGCTCGAGAGGGGGCGCACCACGCAGGAGCGCTCCGACGCGCTGTTGGCGAAGATCACGCCGACAGCCGACGCCGCCGATCTCAAGGGCGTCGACTTCGTCATCGAGGCCGTCTTCGAGTCGGTTGAGTTGAAGCACAAGGTCTTCCAGGAGATCGAGGACATCGTCGAGCCCAACGCGCTGCTGGGGTCGAACACCTCGACGCTGCCGATCACCGGCCTGGCTGCCGGCGTGAAGCGCCAGGAGGACTTCATCGGCATCCACTTCTTCTCACCGGTCGACAAGATGCCGCTGGTCGAGATCATCAAGGGCGAGAAGACCTCCGACGAGGCGCTGGCCAGGGTGTTCGACTACACGCTGGCCATCGGCAAGACGCCGATCGTCGTCAACGACAGCCGCGGCTTCTTCACCAGCCGCGTCATCGGCACCTTCGTCAACGAGGCGCTGGCGATGCTCGGCGAGGGTGTCGCCGCAGCCAGCATCGAGCAGGCGGGTTCGCAGGCCGGCTACCCGGCGCCGCCGCTGCAGCTGTCCGACGAGCTCAACCTCGAGCTGATGCACAAGATCGCCGTCGCGTCCCGCAAGGGCGTCGAGGACGAGGGCGGCACCTACACTCCGCACCCGGCCGAGGCGGTCGTCGAGAAGATGATCGAGCTCGAGCGGCCGTCGCGGCTCAAGGGCGCCGGCTTCTACGAGTACGTCGACGGCAAGCGCGTCGGCCTGTGGTCCGGGTTGAAGGACACGTTCGGTTCCGGCAAGACGGATATCCCGTTGCAGGACATGATCGATCGCATGCTGTTCGCCGAGGCGCTCGAGACGCAGAAGTGCATCGACGAGGGCGTGCTCACGTCGACCGCGGACGCGAACATCGGCTCGATCATGGGCATCGGCTACCCGCCCTACACCGGTGGCTCGGCGCAGTTCATCGTCGGCTACGAGGGTCCGGGCGGCGTCGGCAAGGCCGCCTTCGTGGCCCGCGCCAAGGAGTTGGCCGCCAAGTACGGCGAGCGCTTCAACCCGCCCGCGTCACTGACGTAACCCCGCGAGCAGACGTAAAATCCCCTGAATCACTGCGATTCAGGGGATTTTGCGTCTGCTCAGCGGAGGGATGAGGGGCCGCCGGCTCGGGCCAGTAGGTAGTGCCTGGCCGGGTTCGTCCCGTCGCGATCCAACGTGGGTTCGTCGCCCGATGCGAGAATCGTCCACTCGGGCGCGAACCGTCGCTCGATCTCGGCGGGCTCGATGCCGCGCACGCCGGACGATGAACCGGGCACGACCGCCACGATCAGCAGCCGAGCCTCTGCGGACGTCACCGCCGACACCTCTCGCACGTACTTCTCGCGATCCCCTGCGCTCATCCCGTGCAGGCAGCCACTGTCGATGACGAGATCGAAGCCGTCGCCGACGCCCTCCGAACTCAATTGTGTGACATCGGCTTTCACGAACTCGACGGTCTTGCCGGTGGCCTTGCGCCGCGCCTTCGCCAGTGGTTTCGCCACGTAGTCGACGCCGGTGACGTGCCAACCGTGCTCGGCGAGGTAGATCGCGTTGTCGCCGGTGCCGCAGCCCAGGTCGAGCGCCTTACCCGGCGTCAGCGTGCCGCCCTCGATCAGGTCGGTGAGGCTGCGGGCCAGCGCGTGACCGTCCCACGGGGTGAACCCGAGTCCGTAGAGCAGCCGGAACGTCAGGTTTCGCCCGCCCATTGGTCAGAACCCGCCGAGGTCGGACGACAGCCAGTGCTCGGGGCGCATCCGGATGGTCACGCTGTCGCCGTGCTCGCGCCGCGCGAACTCGAGGTACGGCTCGACCTTGTCCGGCGGGAGGTACCGCTGCACCATCTCGACGAGCTCGTCGTCGGTGGCGGGCTCGATGCCGCTGACGGTGCCGTCCACCGCGACGTAGCGCACGGTCGGCTCCAGCCGGTCGACCATCAGCGTGAACCGGCCCGCCGCCTCGATCAGCCGGTGCTTGCGGGACCCCAGCCCGGTGTGGACCCACGGCTCACCGCCGGGCGAGTACTGGTACCAGATGGGCACGGTCAGCGGGCCGCGCTCGTCGCCGGCGCTCACCGACAAGGCGGCCACGTGCGGCTCGGAGAGGAACTGTTCGCGTTCATCCGTCGAAAGTGCCATGAGCTCCAGGCTAGCCACGCACGGCGACGGCCAAACCGGTCACGCCCGCCGGTCCAGCCACTGATCGGTGACTCCGACGATGTCGCGAATGCCATCGGCCAGCAGGTCGGCGAGGAAGGCCGCGATGGGTCCGCCGATCAACGGCACCCGGACGTCGACGATCCCGGTGCCGTCCAGCCGGGTCCCGGCACCGTCGCCGGTGAGCCGCACGTCGCCTCGACCGGAGATCGGGGTTCGGGGTGCGGCGACCTCGACGGCACCGCGCAATCCGCCGTCGACCGGCTGCCACTGCTCGCGCTGCACGATCCGCAGTGAGCCCAGCCGCAGCGGCCGCAGCACAGCGGGCAGTTGCTCACCGCCGAACCGCATCGTGATCTCGACCGTCGTCGTGCCGTCCGTCGCGGTGCTCAGCGTGTCCAGCCGCGGCGCGCCGGCGGCGTACAACTCGAGGCGCGCCCGCCAGTACTCCCGGTCGGCGAATGCCGAGCGGAGCCCGCCCACGGGGTGTGGGGAGGACGCGGTCAGGTGAACGGTGCGGGACACGGCACGCGACCCTACCGACGCCCCGGCCCGTGCAGATCTCGCAATCTGCACGGATCTCGCTGAGAGTGTCGGCGCGCGCGGTAAAGCAATCGTCAAACCCCTGTACGGCCGTGCTGGCCAATTAGCCGAGAGTGTGTCGGCGAGGTGTACGAGCCGAACCGTCGAATTCTGGAAATCGGCACGCTGAGTGGACGTGGAATTGTGCTCGCAGAAATTCGGTGAATCAGATGCAGGGCTTGAAACCGAAGCCGAGTTCGGGGCCGCACGTGGTCAACTTGGGCGGCGCGGGGAGCTTGGGCGGCGCGGGCAGCTGCGGAACGCCGAGTCCGGGGAGCTGCGGCGCGACCACGAGATCGGGCACCAAACCGATACCGAAGCTCGGGAGAACGACGTCCGGCAGCGCGACCGTGGCCAGCGGCGGAATGCCGGAGGCGTCGAATTTCGGCAGCTCAGACGGTGATGGAAGCTGCCTGAGCTGCTCTTCCAGCGTTCCCGTCCGCGCTGCCTGGGCCCGGCACTTGCCGGCGGCCTCGTCCACCACGGTGCCGTCGGGACAGCGCACGCCGCACTGCCCGGCGTCCACGGTGCTGCCCTCGGCGCACTCATCCGCGTGGCTGACCGCGGGTAGTGCGAGCGACGTCAGTGGCGCGATCGCCAACACCGAACCCGTGACGAGGGTCCGCAGAACTCCGCGCGAATTGACAGCCATGATCGTCCTTAGAACGCTAAAGAATCGTATTAATCGAATTCGAGTGTAGACAATTGGCCGCATTCGCGCTGGCATCGGAAACAATCGCGAGAACCGGAATTTCTTGCGATTATCGGGCCGATCGTACGGATTGCGGGTCGACGGGGCCCGTCGACCGCCGGCGCACTCCGACCTAGAGTGGGATCCCGTGCACTTCGGACTCTTCATCCCGCAAGGTTGGCGACTCGATCTGGTGGACATCCCGCCGGCGAGCCAGTGGGGGGTGATGAGCGACCTCGCGGCGTACGCCGACGGCGGCGCGTGGGACTCCCTGTGGGTGTACGACCACTTCCACACGGTGCCCGTCCCGACCGACGAGGCCACACACGAGGCGTGGACGCTGATGGCCGCGTACGCGGCGACCACGTCGCGTATCAAGCTGGGCCAGATGTGCACGGCGATGGGTTACCGCAATCCGGTGTACCTGGCGAAGGTCGCCGCCACCGCCGACATCATCTCAGGCGGCCGGGTCCAGATGGGCATCGGCGGTGGCTGGTACGAACACGAGTGGCGAGCCTACGGCTACGGCTTCCCGTCGGCCGGTAACCGGCTCGGCAAGCTCGACGAGGGTGTGCGGATCATGCGTGATGCGTGGCGCGACGGCCGAGTCAGCTTGGACGGCAAGCACTACCAGGTCGACGGCGCCATCGTGGCCCCGAAGCCGCTGCAGGAGGGCGGCCCACCGCTCTGGATCGCCGGCGGCGGCGAGAAGGTGACGCTGAAGATCGCCGCGAAGTACGCGCAGTACACCAACTTCGTGTCGGAGCCCGAGGGCTTCGCGCACAAGTCGAAGGTGCTCGAGGGTCACTGCGCCGCAGTGGGCACCGACTACGGAGCGATCGTCCGGTCGGCCAACTTCAACGCCGTCGTCGGGGAATCCGAGGCCGACGTCGCCGATCGCGTCGAACGCCTCCGCGCCCGGCAGACCACCAAGGCCAACGCGGAGGCGGTCGAGGCGATGCTCGCGAACGTGACCGCACCGGATTCGGCCAGTGGAACGCCGGAGCAGATCGTCGAGAAGCTCAAGCGGATGCAGCTTCTCGGCTGCGAGTACGCAATCATGTACTTCCCCGAGGCCGCCTACGACCGTTCCGGTATCGAACTGTTCGAGCGCGAGGTGATTCCGGCGCTCGCCTGATACTGGGCGAGCAGCCAGCCGTCGCCCTGCCGGGTTAGCACGACGCCGATGCGCAACTCCACGGCGGGCCTCGCCACGTAGGCGAAGGTCGCCGTCAGATAGCCGGTCACGACATCGGCTGACAGCAGCCGACTTTCGAGCACCCGATAGGTGACCGTCATGCCCGCCGGTTGCGAGTCGTAGTAGGCGGCGACGCCGGCACGGCCGACGCTGTGCGGCCGCAGGCCCTGGAAGACCGCGTCCTCGGTGAACACCGCGGCCACGGCGTCGGGGTCGTGTGCGTCGATACCGCGCTGCCAGCGGTCCATCACCGCCCGCACGATCTGCTCGGCGGTCATCAGTGGCCCGCGCTCTGGCCGCCGTCGAGATGCAGGATCTCGCCGGTCACGAACGACGCGGTTTCCAGGTACAGCACGGCGTCCACGACGTCGGACACCTCGCCGATGCGCTGCACCGGATGCAGTTGTGCCAGCGCGGCGTACGTCGACGGGTCGTGCATTGGTGTCTTGATGATTCCGAGAGCGACTGCGTTGGAACGGATTCCACGTGTCGCGTACTCGATGGCCAACGCCCTGGTCGCGGCGTTCAGGCCGCCCTTGGTGAGCGACGCCAGCGCCGACGGCACCTGCGAGTTGGCGTGCTCGACGAGCGTGGTCGAGATCGTGACGAGGTGCCCGCCGGCGCCGCGTTCCAGCATCGCGGCCACGCCTGCGCGGGACACCTCGAAGAAGCCGCGGAGGTTCACGCCGGTGATCGCGTCGTAGTCCTCGTCGGTGTAGTCGACGAACGGCTTGGCGATGAAGATGCCCGCGTTGTTCACGATGGTGTCGAGGCGGCCGAACCGCTCGAGGGTGGCGTCGACGACGCGTTGCCCGGCGCCGGGTTCCGCGATGTCGGCGGGTACGGCGAGGACCATCGGGTCGCCGCTCTCGGCGATGGTGCGGGAGGTCGCGGCGACGGCGTAGCCGAGCTTCCGATATCCGGCGACCAGTGCCTCGCCGATCCCCTGGGATGCGCCGGTGACGAGTGCGACGCGTTCTTCTGCGGTCATGTGCTGCTCCTTCGAGTGAATGTGTTCTGCACTCCGGAACGAAGCGTCGACCACCGCGCGTCCCGCCCGCCAGGACGGCTTTGCTCTCTACTGGTAGGCGCAACCTCGCACTGCACTACGCTGACGTCCGTGGAGTTGCGGCAGCTGCGCTACTTCGTCACGGTGGCCGACGAGTTGAACTTCGGTCGCGCCGCAGAGCGGCTGCGCATCGCGGGCCCGTCGCTGTCGCAGCAGATCAAGGCGCTGGAACGGGATCTCAAGGTTCAGCTGTTCGACCGCGACCGGCGCTCCGTCGCGCTGACCGCGGCGGGCGCGGCCCTGCTCCCGCGGGCCAGGGCCCTGATCGGTGAGGCCGACGCCTTCCGGCGTCAGGCACTGGGCATCGCGTCGAACGAGCCGGTTCGGATCGGGTGCGTGCAGTGGTGTCCGACGGACTGGTCCGAACGCGCGGCCGGCGTCGCGCAACTGCGCATCGACACGTGGGTGATGCCGTCGCACGCGCAGGCCGCGCGGGTGGCGGACGGCAGTCTGGACCTCGCGATCTGCTGGGTGCAGCGTGCCGACACGGCGGCGCTGTCGCTCGATGCGCGGCTGGTCGGCACCGACGAGCTCTACGCGCTGGACGTCGGTGCGAACACCTCCCCGGTCCGGGCGCGCGACGTCACGGTGCTGGTGGACGCCGACGACGCCAGCTGGTCGTCGTGGAACCGGTACGCCGAGCAGTTCGCGGAGGCCACCGGAGCGACGGTCGTGCACGTCGACGACGGCGGGGTGACGGGCTCGACCTTCTTCGATCACGTCCGCCGGCTGCGGCGCCCGGTGCTCAACAATCCCAAGGGGCAGAACGACGCAACGCCCGCGGGGCTGTCGCGGCGCCCGGTTGTCGCACCCGCACCGCTGTGGACCTGGTCGCTGGTGTGGCGCCGCGGGGAGCAGAACCCCGGCGTGCTCGCCGTCGTCGAGGCGTTCACCCGTGACGCGCCCCCGACTCCGCTGGTGGTCGCGGACGCCTGGCTGCCGCAGGACGATCCGCATCGCGGGTGAGCGCCGCGCATCCGACGCGCAGCCACAACGCGGTGAGCGCGGACGTCAGTACGATTGCGGCCGAGGTGATGAGCGCCGCGCGAAAGCCGTTGTGCAGCAGTGGCGTGACGACCAGCGGGCCGACGATCTGCCCTAGGGAGTAACCGGTGGTGAGCAGCGCCACCGCGCTCGCCGAACCCAGCACCCTGCCCGCAGCCAGCGTGATCGTGCTGATCCCGATGAAGGTGCCGCCGAACAGCAACGCGCCGACCAGCGCGGCCGTCGGGCCGCCGACGACGGCCGTGAGCGCGATGCCCGACGCCTGCAGCGTCAACGCGATCACCAGGAGGGTCGGTCGCGACCACCGGGTGCTCGCCCACGCCCACACCGCTGCCGACGGTGCGGCGGCCAGTCCGACGACCACCCAGGCGCTGCTGCCCAGCCAGGCCGGTTCGCTCACCGCGGCGACGAGGAACGTGCCGGCGATGATGTAGCCGACGCCTTCGAGCGTGTAGCAGACCAGCAGCACGGTGAACCAGCGGTGGGAACGGTGTTGGAAGTCAACGTGAGTCGGCTCTGCCGCATCGTGCTCGGCGGGCCGCATGTGCCAGGCGATGGCGGCGACGACCGCTCCCAGCGCCGCCGCGGCCAGCCATGCGGTGCGCCACCCGGTGGCCGGTAGCAGGAGCACCAGCGCGCCGGACATCGCGATGCCGATTCCGACGCCGCCGAAGCCCCAGCCCGGCAACTGCGCTGACCGGCCGCGCGCGTGGTCCAGCATCCAGTCGACGGCGATGATGAAGACGGCCGCGCTCGCCACGCCCGCCACGAACCGGATGACCAGCCAGGCCGCGACGCTGTGCGTCATCGGCATCGCGAGCAGGCTCACCACCACGGCGGCCAGTGCCATTCGCCAGCTGAGCGTTGTGCGCGTCGCACGCGGCCAGGCCACGGCGGCCAACGCGCCGGCCAGGTAGCCCGCGTAGTTCGCGGTCGCGAGACCGCTTGCCGCGCTTGGGCTCAGGCCGATCTGCGCCGTCATCAACGGGAGGATGGGCGTGTAGACGAAGCGCCCGATTCCCATGGCCGCAGCCAACGCGGCAGCGCCACGGGCGATGTGGACGTGTGGAGTCATCTCGCCATGGTGCGCACCGGGTTCCACGCCGCGCCACGACGCGTGTGCTCTCAGCTGTGAGGAATCGCCTACAGCCGCAGGCCGGCCCGCTTTACGGCTGCGGGATCAGCGGCGGCGGAGGAGGCGACACTCAGCTTGTACCCCCCGCTGCGGAGCCGGTGACGGCGCCCTTGATGCTGCTCTTGGCGGCGGCGCCGAGCACGGTCACCGGGTCGAGTTGACCGCCGTCGGCGACGATGCCGGCGGCTCGGCCGACTCCGGCCGCGACGGCGTCCGTCGCGGCGCCCTTGACGGCGCGCACTGCGGTGGAGCCCCCGGTGCCGACGAGCCCGCCCACCAGGACCCCCGTCGGGCGCTGGACGGCCCCCCCGACGCCGTAGACCACGGCGAGATGAGCCAGCAGTGCGGTGTCCGCGGTCTCGCGGTGGCCGGTGGCGAGCTGGTAGGCCTGGATCGCGACGCTCTGGCCGAGCGCTTTGGTCATGTCCTGCCGGCTCTTGACGAGAAGCTGCTTGACCATGGTCCGGTCCAGTGTGCGTACCACCGCCGAACCGACGTGCGCGGCCAACCGGCCTACCTGTGCGCGGATCGACGCCGCCACCACCGCTTCGACGACGGGTATCGCGGCGAGCGATCCGCCGCCGGTCCACTGCGCGTTGGCGATCGCGACGCGGATCTCGAACGCCGCGATTCCGAGTGTGCTGACGATCCACAACTTGGCGTACTCGATGTCCATGCCGCATGTTCGGGCCAGCACGCCGAGCGCGTCCAGTGCATCGGCCAGCTTGTGCACGGAGTAATCGCCGTCGAAGAGCAGCTCGAACTGCTCGTCGGCGGTCGACGCCGTCGTACCGCTGAGCACCATCGCCGTGCGCGCCCGTACACGCTCGAGATCGGGTATCAGCGAGGCCAATTCATCGGCGCCGTCCTGCAGATCGCTCGCGATGCGCCGCATCGCCGACTCGCTGCCCTGCGGCCATTGCTGTCCGGCGAGATAGGCGACCCACTGCAGACCCGCCGGGATGACGACGTCCATCGGCTTCCTCCACGCATTGGCGCGCTCCACCCTTCATATCGCATCAGAAGTATTGCAGCGCTGAGTAATTCGATAGCGCAACACTCGCGGATCGACGTGACGGGAAAGTGGAGGACGGTTGAACGGGGGGTGAAACAGGCAAGGATGCGCCAGCAGACGGGGCAGTAGCGCTTGCGCCGTCAGCCGGTGACGTTGCCTCTGCGCGGTGGTTCGAACGCGAAACCGTCGGCGACGGTGGCGGCGAGTTCGATGAACGCGTTGCGCGTCTTGCCGGCCAACAGATCCACCGACACCTCGGAGCCCTCGGCGAGGTGGTCGTCGAACGGGATCTGCTGCAGCGCGCGGACTCTGGTCAGGAAGTGGCGTGACATGCGATCCATGTCCACCGTCGCCTGGCCGGGCCGGGCCAGGCTGAAGACGACAACCGCCCGCGGTACCAGATGTGCGTAGCCGTGATGGTTAAGCCAGTCCAGGGTTGCGAGCGCGCTGCGGGCGGCATCGATCGAGGGATTGGCCACCAGCACCGCGGCGTCCGCCTGATCGAGCACCCCGGCCATCGCCGAATGCACGAGGCCGGTGCCGCAGTCGGTGAGGATGATGTTGTAGAAGCGACGCAGGACGGTCAGTACGGCGTGGTAGTCCGCGTCGGAGAACGCCTCCGACATCGCCGGATCACGTTCGGACGCAAGTATTTCCAGACGGCTCGACGCCTGCGAGGTGTGACGGCGGACATCGGAGTAGCGGGAGATGGCGTCGTCGACGAGGAGATCACGTACCGTGGAACGGGTTTCGTCCGGGCCGCGCTGTCCGAGCGTCCCGAAGTCGGGGTTCGCGTCCACCGCGATGACGCGGTCGCCGCGCAGCGAAGCGAGTGTCGCGCCGAGGCCGACGGTGACAGTGGTTTTCCCGACGCCGCCCTTCATCGACAGCACCGCGATGCTGTAGGCGCCGCGGACCGGCCTGTTGATCATGTCCACGAAGGTGTTGCGCCGAATCTCCCATTGCGACGCGCCGGGATTGATGATGCCCAAGCTGGCGCGGTGCACTGCCCGACGCCAGCCCTCCTGCGCTACCGGCCGGGCGTGCCGGATCAGCCCCAACTCGTCGTTGGAGGGTGAGGCGTGAACCGGTGGCCACTCCGTCGTCACCGGATGTCCGCTGTGATCGTCTCGCATGACGCGCCGCTACCGTCGCGCCCGGCTATCGATGCGGGCGAAGCCGAGAGCCCCCGTGACGACCTCCAGTGCCGCCGCCATGTCGGAGGCGTCGATGCGCATCAGATCGCCTTCGTCGAGTCCGCTCAGATCGCCACCGTAACGCTCGCTGAGCCGGAACTCCCGCTCCTCCTCGGCGGCTTCGATCACGTTGCGCACGAATCGTCCGTTGCCGGCCAAGTCGATACCGCGCCGCTGGTTACCGGCCCGGTCGCCTGCATGCGCCTCGCAGAGCACGGTGCACGTCGCCACTAACTCGCGGTAGGCGTCGTCGGTGAGTTCGGAGTCGCGGGTGCGCGCGATCAGCTGACCGATCGCACCGAGTTCGTCGGGAGTGTAGGAGCCGAAGCGAATTCGTTTGGTGAAGCGGGACGCCAATCCCTCGTTGGCGGCGAGGAATCGATCGATCTCGGCGTCGTAGCCCGCGATGATCACCACCAGCCGATCCCGGTCCTCCTCCATGCGGGCGAGCAGCGTGTCGACGGCCTCACGCCCGAAGGCGTCTCCGCCGGAGAGCCCGGTCTGGATCAGCGTGTACGCCTCGTCGATGAACAACACACCGTCCATCGCGCTGTCGATGAGGGCCGAGGTCTTGATGGCCGTGCTGCCCAGGTGCTGCCCGACGAAGTCCTGCCGTTTCGCCTCGACGATCGCGGGGGTTTTGAGTAGTCCGAGACCGCAGTAGGTCTGCGCCACGACTCGCGCGATCGTGGTCTTGCCGGTCCCCGGTGGACCGGTGAACGCCAGGTGCAGTGTGCGCGCAGCGGTGTTGAGCCCCTTCTCGTAACGAACTTTCGCGACGGCGGCCGCTGAGCGGAGCTTCGCCACTTGAAGTTTCACGTTGGCCAGCCCGATCTGCTGGTCCAGCTCGCGTTGCGCTTCGGCCAGATACCGGTTGCCCCGTTCGGCGAGCGCGTCCCGCTCGGAGTCGTCGGGGTCGGGTGTGCTCTGCGGATCCCATTTGTCGGTGCGTGAGTCGATTGCGTCCTTGCTCGTGATCACCAGCCGGTAGTTGGGGTCGTGCAATGCGGCGGCGTTGGCGCCGAAATCGGGTTCCTCGCTGTAGATCCGTTCGAAGATGTCGCGGGCCTGCTCCTCGTCGCCCATCTCGCGCAACGTCAGGCCCTTGCAGAACTCCGCGGCGCGCCCGGCCGCTGGAACGGGACCCGCGGCGGCCTGGTCGAGTCTGCGGATGCCCTCACCGAACAAGCCGAGCTGCGCGCACGCCGAACCGACCATCACGTGCGCCCCGGCGGCGAGGTACTCGTCGCTGAACGACGCCGACTTGGCCAGCGCCGTGAGGACGTCGGGCCACCGTTGGGTCGTGAAGTGCAGCACACCGCGCACGTACGCCCCGATCTCGGAGACGTCGACCCCGCCGTCTGGGCCGGGGTCGTCGAGCACCGCTTCGGCCTCGTCGAAGTCCCGATTGCCGATCAGTGAGGCGGCGTAGGCCAGCGGGATCTCGGCCGGACCGGCCAGCGGGTAGTCGAGGTACAAGCCGGTCTGGAATCGTGCCGAGATCGTCCGCGGTGCGAGCCCCAACCGTCGTTGTTCCCGAAACAACGTCCGCCGGTTCTGGTGCAGCTGGTAGATCACCGCGTCCGTGTTCTCTCCTGCAGCGGCACGGCCCAGCCACGCGTCGCACATGGTGGGGTCGAGATCGGTGGCGCGCGTGAACGCCAACCGCGCATACGGCAGGTCCCGGTCGGCCTCCAACCCGTCGATCGGAATGCCGAGGGAGAGCACCCCGGCGTCGAATGCCTGCTGCGCATCCCTGGTGCTGGCCAACCGTCAACCTCCGATTCGGGGTCCGCGATGCCCGCTGACATCACCGGAAACATCTGTGCACCAAAGGTATTGGTGCGGATTGGTGGGCGGTGACGGGGCGTGCGCTATGGTCGAGGACGTGATCGCGAAACCAGTTCGCTCCGCAAGCGGCGGCGTGGCGGTCGTGACGACCGACCGCGGGCTGCCGATTCGTGTGAAGATCGACTCGGGCGAGATGTGCAGAGACGCAGAGGATCTGGCTCGCGAGATCCTGCTGCTGTGCCGGGTCTCGGCGAGCCGCCAGCAGGTTGCACGCCGACGCAGCCTCGAAAGCAGTGGGGTGGCGCCCGCGGTGGTTGACCGGCTGGGGTTGGCCGACGCCGCCGAACTGCTCGCCGCGGAGGCCGCCGTGTTCGGCGAGGATGAGCCCCCTGTGACGTGGTCGAGGTCGTCATGACCGGCCTGGCTGAGTCGCTGATCGCGCGTATCGTGGCGCAACGCGATCTGCTCGCCGCGATGGACGAGCATTGCAACGCGGTGTCCGCGCGGGTGTCGAGCCGGGACAACGCGGTCACCGTAGAGGTCGACGGCCTCGGCACCATGACCGGGTTGTGGCTCACGTCGCGCGCCCTGGCTTCCGGTCCCGAGGGGCTCGCCAGACTGATCGTCGACACCGCGGCGGCCGCTGCGCAGATCGCCGCGGACCGGCAGCGGTTCCTGGCCGCCGAATTCGGCGCCCGGATGCGCTCGCTGCAAGAGGCTCCGCTGACCCGGTGGGACGGTTCCACCGTGCGGCCTCGCTAGCGGTCCCGAATCGTCGAACAGCTGGGCTCCGAACACGCGCTCGACGATACAGCGTGTATCGGGGATTGCGAAAGGCTCGGCGGGTCGGGTGCCGTGGACCCGCGCTCGTTACCTAACGCGTAATCGCACTACCCCGACGCGGGATTTGATACTGCTCGCGTCCCCAGGTGCGAGGAGGCGGTCCGAGGTGAGCGATGTGTCGGCGCCCAGTGCGACGATTGAACAGGCACGGCAGCTACCCGGCTTCGACCCGACACCGGCGATCACCTCCCAGGAGGCCGGCCTCGTCGACTACCTGAGCCTGCCGACCCGCACGATCCTCGATCGGCTGGGACTCTCGGCACCTGTCGCCGCGGCGCCGACCGACCCGGAGGGGGAACGTGACCCGGCTCTCGACGAGCAGCCGTTCGCGCCACCGAGTCCGGTGGATCCCATGCAGATGATCAGTCCGGTGACCGACGCGCTTGGCACGCTGGGCACCGGGCTTTTCGACAGCGTTGACCCGACGTCGATGTTCAGTGGAATAACGGAGGCGCTCGATTCCGCTGGGCGGACGGTGTCCCCGGCGGTCGGCGCGCTGGCCGCCGACTGGCAGGGCGCGTCCGGGTCCGCTGCGGCCGACGCCGCAAGGGCGGCGTTGGTCAGCGGATCCGATGTGGGCGCGCAGTCGTCGGGTCTGCGCGCCAGCCTGACGAACGCTGCGGCGGTGGTCGCGCAGGCGCGCGCGCGCCATATCGAGATCATCGCCGAGTTCCAGGCGACGATCGCGGCGATAGGACCGAACATCATCTTCCCGTGGGGGTGGGCCGCGGCCGTCGCCGCGGCAACCCGTGCCGTGACCGCCTCCGTCGAGGTCGTCACCGAGACGCAGGCATCCCTGGCGGGCGAGGCGTCGACGACGTCGGCGATCGGCGCTCCGGTCGCCGTGTCCGCCGCGCCGACGCTGTTGACCAACATGATGGGACCGCTGGCCGGCATGGCCACCGGGATGATCGGCCCCCTCACCTCGCTGGCCGGCCAGGGAGGGTCGACAACCACCGACCCCCGGTCGACGCCGACTGGGAAGTCCGACGCCGCGCCGCCACCGGTCGGTGGTGCCGAAGCCGGCGGCGCGGTCGGTGGTGCGGCCGGTGGGGGCGCAGCGGGAGCGACCGGCACCGCCGCGCCGAAGCCGTCGGCACCGATGGTCGCGCCCTCGGCGGTCTCGGCAGCTGCTGCCGCGGCGCCTGCAGGCACCGGCAGGGGAGGTACGCCCGCGATGCCGTTCATGGGCGCGCCGATGACCGGAGCGGGGTTGGGAGCCGCGAGTGCCACCAACGGCCACACCGCGGCATCGTTTCTGCACACCGGAAACCAGGGCGGAGAGATCGTCGGTGATCTCGAGGGGGTCGCCCCGCCGGTGATCGGTGAGATCGATTCGCATCAATCACCTGACATCGACCTGAGAATCTAGACGGGACAACACTTTCGTGGACATGCACCATGCCGTTGCGGCACCGCCGTCGCGCCGGGGAACCTCCGTCGCGCCGCACTGTCGGCTATCCGCCGCCGACATCAAAGATCTCAAGCGCGACTTACGGATTCTGTTGGCCACAAATGGAACTCTGACGCGAATCCTCGAAGTCATGGCCGATGAGGAGATCGGTGTGGAGATCGTCGATCAGCGGACTCACCCGATGTCGCCGGACCTCCCCGGGTTCCCGGCGTCGCCGTTCGGGCGAGTGGTTCAACGACGAATCAAACTGGTAGGCAGGATAACCGGTGCGCCGTTCGTCGCCGCGGACTCCCTGATCGCCGAGGACAGACTACCGGTCGCGGTCCGTCGGGTCTTCGCCGAGACGAATCGCCCCATCGGGGAGGTTCTGCTCGCGAGCGGTATGGAGACCTTCAAGGAGGCCGCCGAGATGTGGCTGGCCGACGTGCCGGACTGGGTGAGCGATGACGACGGACGGGATGCTCAGGTAGTGGCACGCCGATACCGCACCATCGCCGCGGGCGTTCCGGTCATGAGCATCACCGAGTACTTCCTGTGCGGAGCACGTCCCCGAGTCCGCCGGAACGGCAGCCGGTGAATTCACGGGTGGGGCCGGGCCACGCCGGGACGACGCGACAGCCCCGGTTCCGTTGCGCCACAGGCAGCCTGACGATACACTGTGTATCACACTCTGGACCCGTGGATCGAGAACTACTCAAAAGGTAATCGCGCGAACGCTTTTCCGGAAGCGATACTTTTCTACAGTGACGTACAGGAGGCACAACGTGGGCGACGTCTTTCACGTGGCACCGGCCGGCTTGGACGCGTTCTCGGCTGCCAACGAAGCGGCCGGTGCGACGGTCAGCGCCGCGGGTTCGGCCGATTCGGCGGCGATGCTGGCGGCCGCCGCTGCGGCGGTGGGGCCGATCGGCGTCGGCTATCTGGCTGCCTACGGCCCGGCCCAGGCGAGCAACCTGGCCGGCACGAAGCTGGTCGCGGGGCTGCACTCGGCCATCGGCGGCGCCACCGATGCGGCGAAGGCGGCCATCGTCGCCGCGGACAACGGCTGACTCACGGGTGCGTCGTGTGTTCGGCGATTGACGAGGGCGATGCGGGTTCGGCAGCCGTGGATGGGCGCCGCGCCGCATCGCTGTTGCAGAGCAGTAGGCGCGGTCGCGAGGTCATCGGCGACCTCGCGCCGGTGGCGCCACCGGTCATCGGCGAGGTGGATCCACACGGGCTTTCAGACATCGAACTGAGGATCTAGGCGAGGAGTATGCAGATGGACAACGGCAGCGGACTGTCGATCGAGCCGGCCGAGGTGACCGAGGCGACCCGCCAACTGGACGAGTTGGCCCATCGCGTCGAGCTGGTTGTGAAGTCGGAGGCCCCACAGCTGGCCGTCACACCGTCCGGTGGCGACGAGGTCTCGCAACGAATCGCGTTGACGCTCAACCAGGTACACGGCTCATTCGTCGAGGCCTCGGACAAGGGCGTCACGGAGATCCGCGAGGTTGCCGCGGCCCTGCGCAAGCACGCCCACGACGTCGAGGCCTCGGATCAGGACTTCACCGTCTGACCGGACGGATAACGGGTCGTCACCAACACGTGGGAAGGAGGTGGGATCGTGAGCTTCACCGATGTGGTCTGGGAGTCGCGCAGCACTGAGCAGCTGGCTCGCGACCTCACCACCGGCCCCGGCCCGGGCTCGGTGGGCGATGCCGGGGCGGCGTGGGTCCGGGTGGCCAACGAGTTAGCCTCCGTGTCAGCCGATTACGATGCGATCATCGCGAGGCTGCGGACATCGTTCGACAGTGAGGCGGCGGCTGCGGTTGCGGTCAAACTCGAGGACTTCGGCAAGTGGCTGCAGGCGTTCAGTCTGGGCGCCGCGGCCAACGGTCAGCGCGCTGAGGAGGCCGCGGTGGCCAACACGGTGGCGATCCTCGCGATGCCGACCGTGTCGGAGGCGCTTGAGGCCCGAGCCGCCGGCGACATGATGGCGTCCCTGGCGGCTTACAACGGCGCAGTTCTCACCGGCCGTTTCGCGGAGTTCGATGAGGCCGCGCGGGCGGACCACGCCGATGCTTCCGCGGTGATGCGCCAGTATGAGGGCGCGGTGGCTCATCTCGCGCAGCCGTGGGATCAGCCACTTCCGCAGGACATCTGCAAGCGCGATGCGCTGGCGGCCGAACGGCAGTCCACCGCCGGCGGGGCCGGTGGCGGAGTGAGCGGCGGCGGCGGGTCAGCCACGATGCCGACGCCGTTGGCGCCCTGGGCGGCGGGCGGTGCCAAGGGCACCGCGGAACCGAAGGCATTGCAGCGCACGAGCTTCGCCGGCGGCGCCTCGGCTGCCGGAATGGGTGGTGCGCCGTACGCGCCGATGGCCGGGTACGGCCGCGGCGGTGACCAGGATCGCGAACACGAGTCACCGCACCCGGCGGGGATGCTGGCCGGGGCCGGCGAACAGGGTGCGGGCCTGTCGGAGGCCGACGTCTCCTGGTTGCCGGTCGCAGGGCCCAGCGATGCCCCGTTCGTCGTGTCCAACGTCAGCTGGGGTCCGGATTCGGGACTGTTCGACGAACTCGCTGCCGTCGACGAACCCGAACCCGCGCGGTATGCCGAAGAGGAATCGCAACGGAACCTGGAGCAGGTGGCCGACCGTTGGGTCGCTCTGCCGGTTATCGGGCACGATCGGAGCGCACAAACATGAGCGCCACAGCTGATCTCGAGTACGCGCTCAGCGACACCGAGGTGCGGGCGATCGCCGATGCGGCCGGTGTGCAGAGCCTACCGACGGTTCTGACGGTAGCCCCGCGGCCCGGCAGCACACCGTCATCGAGTGCTGCGCTCGACGCGACCGCAGCCCGGTTGTCCGCCCGCGGGTTGATCGCGGGCGGCCTCGTCAACGACGACCTGTGCGATGTGCTGATGACGTTGCAGCGGCCCGACCGTGAACTCGCGATGCGGTTGGTCACACCGGACGGCATCGCACGCCTGTCGGTCGTGCGCCGCGGTGGCCGTGGCGTCATGGCCCGCCGTGTGGGGGATCGGTATCTGCTTCGCCCCCTATCGGAAGCCGGTTTGCGGTCCGCGACGCGTGTGATTCTCGGCGAGTTGCCCGCCGCGGAAGCCGCGGCGATCGACGCTGTCGGCGCGCCACTCGACGTGATGGCCGAGAGCCTCGGCGACACTCACGACGGTCGGCTGATCGCCGACCGCCTGTGCGCGCTGGGCGCCGAGTCACGGGCGGCGATGTTGATCGGGTCGGCGCTGGCGGCGCGGCGCGCCTTCGCCGAGATCGTCTACTTCGCGTTGGCCGCTGAGCGTGACCGCGTGGAACGGGGGCCGGCCGCGGTGGCGGTCCTCTACACCAAACGCGGCCGAATTCTTGCCAGCCCCAGTGCTTCTCCGAGCGGTCAGTTCTGGACGACGTTGAAGCCGGGGACCGACCACGCGATCGCCGCGGCGGTCGGTCAGCTCGTCGGGCTCTCCGACGAGGGATGGGAGGGCCCTTAGGCCGACCCGCCGAGGATTCACCAGTTAACAGCACAAACGAGAAGGAGAGATGACATGAGTGGAGCCACCAGTCTCACGCCTGAGGAGGCTCAGGCCAAGATCACGCAGGTCGACGAAGCCATGAGCAGTGCACGTCTGCTCGGGCAGTCGATGCAGGACCGGACTCTCGAGATGACGTCCAGCTCGTGGCAGGGCGATCAAGCGACCCGCTTCGCCCAGCGGATGCAGGCGCACAACGAGGATTTCACCGCGATCATCAATCGGCTGACCCAAGTCGCCGAGACGGGCAAGAGCAACATGACCTCGCTCGTCAATCTGGAAGCCGAGTAGGCACGGAACAGGCACGTACCAAGGAAAGGGAACAGTCATGTCGGGCACGATTCATTACAACTACGGCGCGAACTACGAGCAGTTGGACGCGATCAAAGCCACCCTCAACGACGCGAACGCGCTGCGGGAGGACGTCAACTCGGTGTTCACCGCGCTGGCCGACGTCTACGAGGGCGAAGCGGCCGCCGCATTGCAGACGGCGCAGATCCAGGTCACCCAGCAGCTGGACGCCGCCATCCTGGAGATCCAGGGTACCCAGCAGGCGGCCGTTGATCGGCAGGCGATGACGGCGGAGCATGACCGTTCACTGGCCGGCGGCTTCTGAGCCGGCAAGGAAGACGCGGAAGCCCGAGTTCAGTGTCGAACTCGGGCCTCCGCTCATCACGACTGAATCGAGTGAGGCAGGATGTCGATCGACCAACTGAGGATGCAGATGTCGGCACTCAAGGAGTCGGGGCCGCTGGATCTCCGGCTGTCCGAGAGCGCCCATCGCGAGTACACCGGTCTGATCAACACGTACCGGACCGAGCTGAAGGCTCAGCGCGACAAGGCGATCGGCCTGGCGAACCTCGGCAACGTGGGCAACTGGAGTTCGGCTCAGCAGACCAGGGCTGAACTCGTACTGGGTGTCAGCGGCCCGAAAGGGATCGTGACGATCCTTGACAAGTACCTGACCTACCTCGACGAGTTCGAGGCGACGGTCGACGCGGCGTACAAGCGGATGCAGGCCGAGGATCAGGCCGGCTGACCGCCGCCGCAACAAGGAGCCAGCGATGTGCACACCCCCGGCGGGTTCACAGCCGATCTTCGACGACGTGAAGGACCTTGATCCGGACCACTGGCCCGAGAACCGAAGGAACGCCGAGATCCAAGCACGCAATCCGCACACTCGGCTGCCTGAACTGGACGGCCGCGACTACGCCAAGGACCCGTCGACGGTGGTGGTCGAGGACTTCAACGGGCTCTCCTACGGCCAAGCGTGGCTAAACATCTCCGGCGCCGACCCGGACGTCGCCCCGAATCACACCGGTCAGTGGCAGGAGATCAGTTCGGCCATCGTCAGCGCGGTGCAGGACTTCCGACTTGACCTGTCCGCATTGGAGGGCAAGGAGGACAGGTGGGCGGGCGTCACCCACGACGCCGCACTGGCCAACCTCGAGTCGTCCTTCGTCGAGCCGCAGGCTGCGGGTTCCGGCGCGGGCGCGATGAGCGTTGTCGTGGACGCGTTCTCGCGGACCATCTCGGCCACCCGCGAGAACATCGTCAACAACCGGAAGAACTACCTGGTCGACGTGGCGGATTTCCCTGAACACAGGGATCAGATCGAACGCAAATACGCCACCTTCGCGCAGAAGGTGATGAAGGAGGCCTACGCCCCCAACATCGTCGACATCGCCAAGAACCACCCGGCGTTCACCACAGGCGCCAAGATCGGTGTGGGGCCGATGCCCGTCGGACCCACCGGCACGGCCTCGCAAGCCGGCGGTCCGGCACCGCAACTCGGCGGTGGTGTCGGGGGTGTCGGCGGTGTCGGGTCGTTCGGCGGGGGCGGGGTCGGGGGGTTCGGTGGCCCCTCGCTGGGTTCGGCGCTCGCCGGCCTCGGGCCTCGGCCCGATCTCGCAGAACTGCCGAAAGGACCCATGTCGCCCAGTGTTCCGGGAGCACCGGCCGGTTCGGGGGGCGCACCGGGTGCGCTCGCCAACGCGGCCAAGGATGCTCTCGGTCAGGCTGCCAACGCTGCCAAGCAGGCGGCGGGCTCCGCGGCGAAGACGCCGCCGATGTCGGCACGGCCACCCGAGGGTGTGTTGGGCCTGGGACCCAAGGGCGTCGGCGGGCTGCCGGAGAGAGCCGGCGGAACGGGCGGCGCCGGAGTCGGCGCTGGAGCCGGCCCGCGCGATCTGGCGGCGCCGAAGGGGACTGGCACTCCGAGCACCGCCGCGGGCCGCCTCGCCGGCATTGCCAACGGCCTCGGGCAGGCGGGCATGGCGGGAGCCGGTGCGCCCGGTACGGGCGCGCCGCCGCCGTCGGGCCAGCGTGGCGGCCCCGAAGAGAAGGATCACAAGGTCAATAAGGCGTTGCGCACCAAAAGAAATGGTGAGTCGCTGTTCGGCGAGGCCGCCGCAATCGTGCCCGTCGTCGGTGACGCCGGTGATCCGGCAGCGGGCAAACCGGAAGCGTCGTAGCGGGTGCGGTCGATCCGGTCGCTGAGCGTGCTGCTGCCCCCGGCGCGTCCGACACAGACCGGCGAAGTGGCGTCGGTCCCGGATTGGCGGGCGGTCCGCGAAGCCGTGGGCGCATCGCCGGCGCAGATGGCGATCCACGCCGGGCGGGCCGCCCTGGCTGCCGCAGCGATCACCCCGTCGCAGGTGGGTTGGGTGCTGCACTGCGGGTCGGGTGTGCAGGCCAGTGTCGGCTGGCCCGTGCACCACCACGTCCAACACGGCATCGTCGGCTCCGCTGGCAACGCCATCGAGGTGCGCCAGTACTGCGCCGGCGGTCTGATGTCGTGGGTGCTGGCCGACCGTCTGGCGCAGCCCGGCGGTGACGTGGTGTGCACAGGCGCGGACAACTGGTCGTGGACCGATCGGTTCGCGACATCGCGATCCGCTGGGGGTGAACCGTTCTCCGATGCCGCACACGCGGCGGTGGTGTCCGAGGGCGGCGGCTTCGCCCAGATTCTCGGGTGGGGCACGGCCAGTTGCCCCGACCAGTCCGAGGCGTGGCGCACCCGCGACGCCTTCCACGAAACGGCATCCATGGCCGACTACGTGTCGACGCTCGAACGCGTGGGCCGCACAAGGACGTCGGAGGATGCCCGCAATTCGTTCCTGATGCTCCAGCGCGCCACCACCACCGCGCTCGCCGACGCCGGGGTCAGCGCCGGTTACGTCACGCACTTCGTGCCACACGGCTCGCGCAGCGGCGAACCGTACCGGCAACTGGCCCGCGTGCTGGGGCTGCCGTGGGCGGAGTCGCTGCACGAGCACGCCCTCGGCCACGGGTATCTGGGTGTCAGCTGTCAGGCGGCTGGTCTGCTGCATCTCGCCGAATCACAGCTGCTGCTGCAGGATTCGATCGTCCTGCTGCTCGCCGCGGAGTACCTGCTCAGCGCAACCGCCGTCGTCCTGCACATCGCCCGGCCACCGGAGGTCGGCGTGGACGGCCCGACCCTGACGGTCGCATGAGCGGTCCGAGCCGGCGGCGGGTCGGCAGCATCGACCTGACCGACGTCGATATCCTCAGCCGCAACTTCGGGCGTGACTTCCTGCCGTATCCGCTGATGTTCACGCGGCCCACGCGGTTTCCGACCGCCGACGCCTACGCCGAGTACGCGGCCACGGTCGCAGACCGACTCGCCGAGGGTGATCTGCAGAAGTTCGAGAAGTGGGCGGCGTCCTACGCCTACGCCGACATCCGGGTCGAGTGCCATGTCCAGTTCATCCCCGCCGACACCCCGAGCATCCGTGTGGTAGCCAACCGGCTGGGGGACAACGGGTTTCTGGCGCAGCAGCGGGGTGGGGACGACGTCGATGTCGACACGATCGACGTCGACGAACTCTCGGCCTACCAGCTCAGCGCGGCGATCGCCGACCTGGTGGCGTTCACGAAGCCGGGCCGGCGGGCGCGAATCGTGGTGCCCGAATATGTACGCCAGGCCGTAGCCGTTCCCGAGCCGCGCGACTTCTCGGTCCACGACACGGTCGTCGACACCGGCGTCGAGACGGTGGCTCGGTCGGACATTGCGGCATACGGCACGGTGCAGAGCCATTGGCGTCCGCTCCGCCGGTGGGGTTTCGACGCGGGCAAGAACGCCGCCGTGTTCCTTCGCGTCCGCGGCGACGGCGACTATCTCTACGAGGACGCCGACCTGACCGCTGCCCGGCCGATGGATCGTCGGGCACTGGCCGAGCGCATCGACCGTCTGATCGCCGAGGACGTTGCGGTGCTGCGACGGGTCCGTCGTGGGTAGCCGCGCCTCAGCATTGCTCGGCGAACCCAACGATGTTGCTCACGTGCTGACATGACCGACCGGCGGCCGTGGTGGCATGCGTACCCGCAGCCGAAATTGTCATTCGCGAAACTCTTTACGCACACCGGCACGCTGTTCGACGGCGACTGGCCTACCATCGGCATCGTGAGCGCGACGTCATCCCGTTCGGCTGCCCGGTCCGGTGGACCCCGCCCGAGCCGTCGTGAACAGATACTCGCCGCCGCGCGGGCCGCGATCGAGCAGTACGGGCCCGGCGCCATCACCGGACAGATCGCCGAGCATGCTGGGTTGGCCCGGCCGAACGTCTACCGCCACTTCGCCAGCAAGGACGATCTCGACCTCGAGCTCGCGCGGATGGCCTATCGGGAGCTGCGGGCCGCGATCACCAGTCGGCTCGACCTGTGCGGAACCCCCCTCGAGGTGGTGCGCGCACCGATCGAGGCGCAGGCCACCTGGGCCGACGAGCACCCCAACCTGTATCGGTTCCTGGTCAGTCGAGGCCACCAGCGGAAGCGGGATGACGCGTCGCGGGGGGCCTTCGCAGAAGAGCTTGCTGCCGCGGGTGCCCGCTACTTTCCGCACTTCGCTGACGATCCAGACGCGGCGGAGGCGACCCTGGTTTCGGTCATCGGGCTGGTCGACGCCTCCGTGATGCGCTGGCTTGACGGTCGTGTGGAGGACCGCGACCGGGTGGTCGACCGGTTGACCGCGCAGGCCTGGCTGCTCATCGACCATCATCTGCGTGAGTTCGACGTCCACCTCGACCCCGCGGTGCCCTTGCCAGAGGAGCGGGCCGAGCAAGGGTGATTCTTGATACACTGTGTATCACTGAGTCGAGAGGTGTTGACGTTGACCAATGACGCCGCACGAAACGAACTGGCCGAGGTGCTGGCCCTGGTCGAAGCGCAGCTGGGCGACATCGCCGCCGTGCAGGAGAAGCAGCGCGCCATGACCGCGTGCGCCAAGGAGGCCGACGGCGCGGTGGAGGTCACCGTCGATTTCCGCGGTCATGTCCGCGAGGTCACGGTCGACGAGTCGTATCTCGACGACCACGAGCTCGCCGACCTCGGCGAGCACCTGACCCGGGCGGCCCAGGCGGCCATCCGCGAAATCGACCGGCGGGTGTCCGAGTTGATGACTCCCATCAACGATCGGCGCATGGCGTTCCCGTCGCTGTCCGACATCGTCGAGGGCGCTCCGGACTTCCGGGATCTACTGCCTGACTGGGCCGGCCTCACCGGCGCGCCGACGCCGACCAGAGCCGCTGAGGACGACGGCGACCCGCCGTTCCCGACCGTGCGGGGATGACCCGACCGGAGCGCGCCACCACCTCCGAAACGTCCGGTCCGGCCAGCGGATTGGCTGTCTGAGGCGGTCCGCGCAGTACCGGTGGCCCCGCTCTCGCTCCGCGTCGCCGTAACAACGTTGTTGCTCGATTCCGCTTCGCGCTCAACGGGTGTCGACGGTGACAAGCCGGCCGAAGTGGCGGCGCCGCGCGCTTCGAGCATCCGGCATCGACATGACTTCTGAGTGATACACGGTGTATCATTTCTGTTCATGAGCGCGCCGTTATCGGCGCTCTCGACGGTGCAGATCGACGCGAGGAGTTGACCCATGAGCGAGCCCTTCGAGGTGACACCGGCGGAACTGCGCGCCACGTCCGAGCATCTACACGACGTGAGCGACCGGATGAAGAAGACGTTGGCGGCGCTGCAGGGACGGCTGGCCGGTGAGGGCGCGGCCTGGGGCGACGACAAGATCGGTGAGCAGTTTGCGGGTGGCGGTGGCGGCTATCTGGCCCAACTGGACTGGGTGCAGGGTTCGGTGGATGCGAAAACCGGTCTGCTCGACTACTACTCGAGCGGGCTGAAGGGCGCCGCGAACTCGTTCGAGCAGGCGGACGAAGCGCCATAGCCACACGCTCTTTCAGTACGCGCAGCACCGAGGGATCCTCGCGTGGGAATTGAGATTCCGTCGTATCTGCAGTGGGTGTCCTACCTCGCCGGTGACGAGTGGCCCCAGGGCGACGAGACCGCGATGTTCCGCATCGGCGAGGAGTGGAACGCTTCGGCCACCGAGCTTCTCGGGCTGGTCGACGACCTGACCAGGGTGCGCTCGGAGACCCTGTCGGTGCTCTTCGGTGAGACCGCGCTGGCCGCCGACGAGCACTTCTCGATGCTCTTCGACGGCGACCATTCGGTGGACAGGCTCGGCGATGCGCTGGCGGCGCTGGGCGAATTGGCCGGCACCACGGGCACCGACATCGAGTACGCGAAGCTGATGATCGTCAGCACGCTGGGGATGGCGGCGGCGTCGATCGCCTTCTACATCCAGAGTGCGCCGTGGACGGGTGGCGCCTCGACGGCGCTCATCCCGGCCGTGGAGGCGGTTGCGACGTCGGTGATCCGGCAGATCGTGCTCCGCCTGCTCAACGGGTTGCGTGCCGCGCTGGCCAGCGCGCTGACGCGGACGATGGTCAAACGGTTGGCTGGCGAGGCTGGTGAGGAACTGGTTCAGAGCCTTGCCCAGGAGCTCGCTGTTCAGGGGTTCCAGGTCAACAAGGGCACCCGAAAAGATCTGGTGGCCGACATGTTCCGGCAGACGGCGATCGCGGGCCTGGCGGGCGGAGCCGGCGCCGGCGGCACCGCGCATCCGATGCAGGCGGCACTGGGGAACGCCCGCACCCGGGCGGGACGCGCGGGAAACGCCGCAGCGGTGGAGGTGTCGGCGGGTCTGGCCGGGAACGCGGCTGGCGCCGGGGCGACGGGCGGACTCGACCAACTCGACCTGGTCTCGCTGCTGGGTGGGGCGACCGGCGACGGGCTCAGCGGTGGCATGCACGGGGCTGCGACTCCGGGGCCGGGTCTGCTGCACGGACCCGGACCGGAGCTGGGCAACCTGGTGCCTTCGCCCAGAGCACCGCTCGACGACCGGTTAGTCGGCGCGGCACCGGCGGATCCGCCCGGAGCTCCGGGTGCTACCAACCCCGCGGAAATCGATGGCACCGTCGACCCCTCCGAACTAGCGTCGCGGGAATCGCAAGACGGTGTCGGAGATACTGCCGCGCAGCAGGATTCGGGAGCCGCTGCCACCCCGGCGTCCGACAGCCCCGCCGAGGGGGCCGACCGGACCACCGGCGCGGACCGGGCCGCTGTCGGCGAGACCGGGTCGACAGCGGTGCCCGATGCGTCGATCGGAGACCGGACCGCGTCGGCAGTCGACAGCGGAGTGCGCGCCGGCGGCGATGCCGTCGCCTCCAACGCGGCCACGCGATCGGATATGTCGTCGGTCGCGACCGCTCCAGGGGCGACCACCACGTCTGACCCGACGTCGTCGGCGGTCGCTTCGCCCGCGGCACCGCCTGCCGCCGCTGCCGCACCGTCGATCGCGACTGCGGCACCGTCGGCCGTCGGCTCCACCGCGGCATCGCTCACTGCCTCGGCCTCCGCGCCGAGCTCGTCGACCCCGCCCGGACCGGCGCCGGCGACGTCGGGTGCGGTGAGCGCATCCGCCCCGACCAGCACGTCGGCGACATCGGCCACCGCACCGACGCCGACCGGTGATTCGCCGACTCGAGCTGCAACGCCGAGAACATCAGCGCAGCAGAGCGTTTCGACCACGGCCGCGGCCACGGCCACCGCCTCGGCGTCGTCGACCACCACGGGCGGAACGCCGGCCACGCAGGTCGCGGAAGGACCCGCGTCGCGTAACGAAATCGGTGGGGAGCGGGATGCGGTGGTCGGGCCGGCCGTAGGACCGACCGTCGACGCCGCAGTGCCGCCGCCCACGAGCTGTGCGCATCGCGTAGCCGACATCGCCTCGCAGCGCTACCGCCGCGTGTTCACCGTGACGGCGCCGCCGACGCCGGATGGTGTGCCCGCCCGCGCGCTCTACACGGCCTTCGGCTCCGCGGTGAAACTGCAGAACCAGCACGAGGTGCCTGCGGAGCTGAGCGGCATGCGGCCCGGCTCGGCGGCGATCATGACGTTCTCATGGGCACCCGGCTACGGCCGAGTCGGCGGCCACGCGTGCTTCGTCGAGAACAACGGCGGCCGAATCGAAATCGTTGATCCGGAGACGGGTGAGCGGTATCCGTGGCCGCCGCGGTGGTCCGAGGACGAGGTGTCGATCACCGCGGTCGGCTACCTCGACGAGCACGGTGATCCGGTGCTGCGCCTGCGTGACTCCGTGGACGGTCTGCGGCCCGCCGACATCGTCGGCCTGGTGGCCGGCAGCGCCGATGTACACGCGTTGGCGCTGAAGATGTTGCGGCAGATCATTCCCAGCGGTGACGCGGCCGAGTTGAGGAATCCGCTGGGCGACGCCGACCTGGCGGTCTTCCGGGCGAAGCGCAATGCGGCGTGGTGGTCGGCGCTGACACCCGAACAGCGCGACGCGGTGATCGTGACCTACCCCCAGCATGTCGGCAACGCCGAGGGCATCCCGGCCGACGCGCGGGACCGCGCTAATCGGATCGTGTTCGACGGGTGCCGGCGGGTGCGAAACCGGCTGCAGGCCAGGCTTACGGATGGCGACGAGCTCCAGCCCGTCGAGATGAAGTACCTGCTGTGGGCCAACAAGATCGACTCTGCGCTGCGCGCGGCCGCTGAAGCCGCCGAACGGATCGGGGTGGGCGGGCCGCGCCTGCTGGCGTTCGACCCACTCGAGTTCGGCAGGGACGGCCGCGCGATCGTCGCGTTCGGCGAGGACCCCTACCACGCGGATGCGGTGTCGGTGTACGTGCCAGGGCTGGGGACCACTGTCGCGGAAATCGCCGGGGTGATGCACGGCACGCTCAACACGTTGCAGTCCACCCTGACCGAGAACCCTGCACTGTCGGCGGCGTCCATTGGCTGGATCGGTTACGACGCGCCGAACGACCTCGACTCGTGGCGCGTCGCCGGCCCGGGTCTGGCCCGTGCGGGTGGGGACATCCTGCACGCCGACCTCCTCGCCTACAACGCGGTGCGCGCCCCATGGCCCACCGGAGTCAACCCCGCTGTCGGCATCACGTTGATCGGACACTCCTACGGTTCGAGCACGGTCGGGTACGCCGGGCGCGACAAGCGGCTGGCCGGTGAGGTACGCGCGGTCGTGCTGCTGGGGTCGCCGGGAGCGGGACCGCAGCGGCATGCCTCGGACTTCGGCGATGGCGTTGCGGTGTACGCGATGTCGTCCTCACGCGACCCGGTCACATCGCTGGGGGCGCGGGGTCCCGATACGGACGGGCGCATCCTCGGGCGCGGGCTCGGCGTCGATCCGGCGATGCGGGAGTTCGGTGCCGTCCGGGCTACCGCCGAGTTCCCCTCGGTGATGGACGATCCGACGTCCGTCGGTACTCACCGCAGTTACTTCGACTACGTGCCGGCCTCGGGGCCCCGCGTCGACAGGTTGGTGATCCCCGAAAGACTGGTTCGCTCCGAATCGCTGCGCAACATCGGGATGATCGCCGCCGGTCGGGCCGAGCGCCTCGACGGCGAGCGGCACCGGTTCGACCACGGCCGCGCCGGCTGGCGTCCCCGCTGGCGCACCGTCGAGCCCGCGATGCTGCGGCGACTACGCATCGAGGGTGATGTGGACGTTCCGAGGCAGGATCGTCATATCCGGCGACAGTGGAACCCGCGATGGCATCTCGACGGCGACGCGCTGCTCGGTCCGTCTGAGACCACCGTCGGCGGGGTGCTGGGCGCGTTCCGTCGCACTCGCTCGCGTGACGACACCCCGCCGCCGACGCCGCCGTTGCCCAACGATGCTGTACCCGAGCATGTTCGGCAGGCGCTGCTCCAGCGGGTGCCGGACGGCGACCCCGCCAAGCTGCGCAACCCGCTGGGTGATGCGGCGCTGGCTGTCCAGACGGCGAAGGCCAACCAGCTGTGGTGGACGGGGCTGACCGATGACCTGCGTGACGACCTGATCGAGGCCTACCCCGAGCACATCGGCAACACCGAGGGCATCCCGACTGCCGATCGGGACCGCGCCAACCGCATCGTGATCGACCGCCATCGGGTCGTTCGGGACCGCCTGCAGGCGCAGCTCGACCGGGGCATGTCGCTGAAGCCGATGCAGCTGAAGTACCTGCTGCGAATGAACAAGATCGACATGGCGTTGAGTAGGGGTGCTGCCACCGCTCGGCGTGCCCGGGTGGGCGGGCCCTACGTGATGGCGTTCGACCCGCTCGAGTTCAACGGGGACGGTCGCATGATCGTCGCCTTCGGCGACTATCCCGAGCAAGCGGAGACGGTGTCCGTTTACGTCCCGGGGCTGGGCGCCACGCTGGACAAGTTCGCTTACCACATGCACTGCGCCTTCAACACGCTTCAGTCGACCGGGGCGGAGAACCCGGGCGTGTCCGCGTCCGCGGTCGCGTGGCTGGGGTACGACGCGCCCAACGACTCGGCCACATGGCGGGTCGCCGGCCAGGAACTGGCGCGCAGCGGAGGCGACATCCTGCACAGCGATCTGGCGGCGTTCAACGCCGTGCATGCACCGTGGCCTAAACACGGCGATCCGGCGTTCGGCGTCACGCTGGTGGGCCACTCCTACGGTTCGACCACCGCTAGCTACGCGGGGCGAGGCGGACGGCTGGCCGGCCTGGTGCGCGCAGTGGTGCTGGTCGGCTCGCCGGGTGCTGGTCCACAGCGGCACGCCAGCGATTTCGGCGTCGACGTGTTCGTGCTGTCGTCCTCACGCGACCCGGTGACGGGACTCGGCGGCCGGACACCGGGATCGAACGGACGGATCTGGGGCCGAGGCCTCGGCATGGACCCGGTGATGCGCGAGTTCGGCGCGACCCGCGCGACCGCGGAGTTTCCCGGCCGCACCGATCGCGGCGACACCACAGGAACCCACAACGCCTACTTCGACTTCGCCGAGATCGCCGGGCCTCGGGCCGGGTGGCTGCTGCCGCCGGAGTCGGATCAGCGGTCACAGTCGCTGGCCAACATCGGGCGCATCGTCGCGGGGCGCCCGGACCGTCTCGACCGCGAGGGTTCGCGCTACGACGCGGGCCGGAGCGGTCGGCTGCCGAGTCGGCGGACAGTGGAACCGGCCGCCGGGCGCGGCGACAACGGAACCACCGTCGACCGCAATTGGTGGAACCCGCGGTGGCGGGCAGCCGAACTGCTGACTGAGGCGGCTATCACGCCCGGTCCGACGCCGAGCCCGCTCGATCGGCTTCGGGAGCTGTTGGGGCCCCGCGTGCTGCCGCAGCACGCAGCTGGGACGCTCTCGGAGGTCAATGCGCTCGAGGCTTACGCCGAGGTCGTCGTCGCTCTGCGCGAATTGGACCACCAGTTCATCCGCCGCGGCGTCAGCGCCAGGGCGCGCGCCCGGACGCTGCACGAGCTGGAAGCTGCTGTCCGGCGCTGGTCACTCGATCTGATGTCCGATCGCGCACAAGCGGAATTACCTGCTGCACAAATAGACACGCGAGCCTTCACCGAAGTCGTGGCGGCCCATCGCGAGCAGGGCCTGGCCGGTGACGCCCCCTACCGCGCCATCATTGACGTCGCTCTCGGCGATCACCACCCGGCGGTGCCTTCCCCGATTCGGGTGCTCGGCCTTCCTCCGCACGTAAGCGGGACGTTATCGGCTATCGAGGCAATCGAGGTGTACGCCGACGGCAACGTGGCGATGCGCCGACTCGACGAGCGGCTGGTTCGCGACGGGGCCGGGTGGGCGGACCGGGCGCGAAGGCTCTTCGATCTCGAGGCCGAGTTGCGCCGCTGGACCGACAGCCTGATGAGCGACCGAGTGATGGCTGATGCTGTTGCTGCGCAGCGTATGTCATTCATCGACCGGGTGGCGTCGTTGCGTGTCGACGGCAAGACTGGCGACGACGTCTACCGCGCGGTGATCGCCGCCGCGGTGTATGACGACCCATCCGGTGCGAGCGTTCCCGGCCCGTCGACCACCGCGGCACCGGCGGCTTCAAACGTGTCGCCACGGCGCACCGCCGGAGAGCGCTGGCGCGATGTGCCGTCCGGCGTCGACCCGCTGGGCAACATAGCTGCGCGGGCGTTGGCGATGCGGGTGCCCAAGGTCGGCGTCGCCGACATCTGCCATCCGCTCGGTGAGGCCGGGAAGGCAGCGGAACGCGCGCGGGCCAACGCCGCCTGGTGGTCGGCGCTCGACGGTCGGCACCAGCGTGCGGTCCTCGACGAGTATCCCGAGATCGGCAACGCCGAGGGAATCCCCACCAGGGCGCGGCACGAAGCGAATCATCAAGCACTGCAGGACGTTCACCGCGCGCTGCTGGGCCAGCGTCAACGCGGCGGCCGGCTCAGTCGCAGCGAGCGCAGGTTGCTGGCGCGTACGGAGCGCATCCTGTCCGCCCTGGACCGAGCCCGTCGTGAGGCGGAGGCCGCCGGGGTGGGCGGTCCGTACCTGCTGGTGTTGGATCTGTCGGCGTTCAATGGGCAGGGCCGGGTGCTGGTCTCCTTCGGTGCCGACCCGATGGTGGCAGATTCGGTGTCGTGGCACGTTCCCGGCATGGGCATGAACGTCGACCGTCTCGGGTACTGCATGGGAACCGCACTGCGTCAACTGCAGTCGACGCGCAGCGCCGAGCGGACGCTGTCGGCGGCCTCGATCGCCTGGCTGGGATACGACGTGCCCAGCGGGCGCGGCCTGTGGAAGGTCGCCGGGCGGAGCGCGGCGCGCGCCGGCGGCGAGATACTTCGCGCCGACATCGTCGCGTTCAACGCCGCACGGGGCATGGCGGCCGCCGACGGTAGCCGGTTCAGCGGCAACCACATCTTCGGCCACTCCTACGGCTCCACGACGATGAGCTACGCCGGGGTGGGCGGCCGCCTGGCCGGAGACCTACGGACGATGAGCCTGGTCGGATCGCCGGGCGCCGGTCCGGCGCGCCATGCCGATGACTTCGGCATCGGTCGCAACGTCTACGTCGCGGCCTCATCCCGTGACGTGTTCACCGCGTTGGGCGGTCGCATGCCGGGATCGGCGGGCAGGATCATCGGCATCGGGATCGGAACCGATCCTGCCGTGAGAGCCTTTGGGGCACAACGTGTCACCGCTGAGTTCGCAGCAGCGGCGGACCGAGGCCGCATCCTGGGCACCCACAACTCGTACTACTCGTACTACGGGGCGGTCGACACCACGGTGCCGCGCGAGTCGCTGGCCAACATGGGCCGCATCGCGGCGGGTCGGCCCGTCGAGGTCGAGTCACGGCGGGTGGTGCGCGGGCGGCGCACTGTCGAACCGGCGCTGACCGCTGACGGCGGTCCGAGGCGCTGGTGGAACCCGAGGTGGAGGCGCCCCGCCGCGGCGGCGGCCTCCGACCGCCAACGACCGTCGACCGAACCCGGCGCCGACGCGCTCGCGGCTTACCAGGCGCAGGACCCAGCGCTGCGCTGGGTGGACACCGATCACGCCGATCGGATCGGGCACGTCGTCGACCACGCCAACGATCCGGCCGTGCTCGATCGGTTCGCCCGCGATCTGTCCGGGCATTACGGCCCATTCCGCGTCGCCTTCACCCCAGACGTCGTGGACTCCGAACATCGGCTCGTCGACCCCAGCGCGGCCGACCGTCGGGTCCGCCTGCAGGGGCCGATACTCAACGGCGACCAGGAGATCGGCCGCCTGGTGGTCACCTACTTCCGTGACGACGACGGCCTACCCGTCGTGCACCACAACCGCATCCGCATCGACCCCATATTCCAGCGGAAGGGCTTTCACAAGGCGGTCCACGTGCAACTGGAGCGGCTCTACCGCCGCAGCGGCGTCGACCGCACCGAACTCAGCGCCGAACCGCCCGGCGGCGGATACTCGGCCGCGCGTCAGGGCGTTACGTGGAACACGGATTCGGAGCTGCACGCCGAATCGCTCGGCAATCTACGCACGTGGGCACAGGACACCGCGGATCGCATCGAGGGAGACAGGCCCGAGGCCGCTGCCGTCCTACGGTACGCCGCCGCCAGATTGCAGCCCGGCCTACCAGACCTGTTGACGCCGAGGAGAATTGCGGCGTTGAGCACTCCGGACTACCCCACGCTCGGCGTCGACTTCATCAACGGAGCGCTGTGGGAAGGCGTCAAACACCACCACGACGTCGGCGTTGAGCCGACCCCCGCAGTCGTCGTAGACACCACTGCGGTCTCCGTCAGCGAACGACCGTCGGGACTGCTGCGGGTGGACCGACCGCTGGTCGTTGCGCATCGCGGCGCATCGGCTGAACGTCCCGAACACTCGCTGGCGGCCTACCAGTTGGCGCTCGAACAGGGCGCCGACGCCGTCGAGTGCGACGTCCGATTGACCCGCGACGGCCACCTGGTGTGCCTGCACGACCGGCGGGTCGACAAGGTGTCCACCGGCACCGGCCTGGTCAGTGAGATGACCCTGGCCGAACTGCAGGCCCTGCGGTTCCGCGCCCGCGACGGTGCCGCGGATCAGACCTTCGACGTACTCCTCTTCGAGGACCTGGTCCGGCTGGTGGCCGACGCCGGCCATCCGGCTCAGCTGATCGTCGAGACCAAACACCCGGTGCGCTACGGCTCTTCCGTGGAACGTGAAGTCGTGGCGATGCTGTCCCGGTACGGGATGACCTCGCCGCGTACCGCGGAAGAGGCTCGGGCGCTGATGATTTCGTTCTCAGCGACCGCGATGGCGCGGGTGCGCGCGCTCGCGCCACGGCTGCCGACGATCCTGCTGGGTCACAACGTGTCCGCCAGGCTAGGCGGCGGCGCCACCACCGCGCGGTTCCTGACCACTGTCGGACCCCGGATCGGCGCGACCGCGATCGGGCCGTCGGTCAGGACGTTGTGTGAGCATCCCGGCCTGGTCGAGGAGGCGGCGGCGCGGGGACTCGACGTTTACGTGTGGACCGCCAACGACCCCGCGGACGTCGCGTTCTGCCGCGACCTCGGGGTGCGCTGGATCGCCACCGACTACCCGGAGCGCACCGGAGCGCAGCTGGCCGCTGATGATGTTGCACGCGAGTCGGTTTCGCTGACCTCGCGTCGTGAGAACTGCGCATTGGCCCTAGCAGATGTCCTGAGGCGGCTTTACCCCCCGCACCTGTTCACCGTTCGCTCGGAGGCCACGGCGAGTGGGGTGCGCGCACGCGCGCTGTTTGAGGCGGTGGGTTCGCAGGTCCGCGGAGACGACGACTACCGGCAGGTCGAGCGGACGCTGTTGGGAATGCCGATCGGGTCGGCGGCGGTGGTGGCGTCGCGGTGGGCCGGGCACGAGAAGCTGGGCGGGCACACGTATCTGGCGGTGAACGTCGGTGGTGGTGACGTGATGCTGTTCGATCCGCACACCGGTCAGTGGTCGGGGTGGCCGCCGGTGTGGGGTCAGGACGCCGTGGGTGCGATGGCGGTGGGGTATCTGCACGCTGATGGCACGCCGGTCACGCCGTTGGACGGCACCGCCGGTGAGTTGGCCGCCGCCGAGGCGGTCGGCGAGGTGCGGGGGCCGCGCGATCAGCAGGTCGGGCGGATTCGAAGCGCGTTCACTCTCGCTCAGTTGTCCGAGCGTGAGCGGCAGGTGACCGCGATGGTGGGGCGCGGCTTGACCGACGCGGAGATCGCCCAACAGTCCTTCCTCAACGTCGACGTTGTGCGGGTTCATCTGATTCGCATCATGGCCAAGTGTGATGTGCAGGACCGCAGCGAACTTGCGACGATGGCCCGTGAGGCGGGTGCCTGGCAGGAGGCGAGAGGTACCGAAAGTTCCCTGTTGGCAGCGAAGTTGAACCCTCGCGAGCGCGATCTGCTGGCCTTGGTGGCGCAAGGGTTCACCGACGCGCAGATCGACGCGCGGACGCCGGTCGCGGGCGCCACCGAGCAACGGGTTCGTGCCCTGATGGCCAAGCTCGGACTCTCCCAGCGCGAGCAGTTGGTTCAGTTGGCCGACGAGATGGGTTTGGTTCACTCGCGCGACACCGAACGCGGCGCCACCGCCCCCGCGCGATCGGTCGGCGCCGCGCCGGCGGGCCTCAACGATGACGAACGCAGGGTGGTGATCCTGCTCGCGCGTGGCCTCAGCGAGACCGAGATCGCTGGTCGGCTGTCGGTGAGTGCGACGGTTGTCGATCGCCTTCTGAACCAGGCGATGGCCAAGCTCGGCGCCGCTGACCGCGTCGGTCTGGTGGTGGCGGCGTTCGGCATGCGGCTTGTGATTCCGACGGCGATGGACGAGGCGCAGGAAAGCGCCCGCAAATTATTGAGCCCCAGTGAAATCGAGTCGATCAGGCTGACGGTGCAGCTGATCGATGACGCCGGCATCGACGCGACGCTGTTCAACGGTAAGGCAGGTACCGCTGAGCGTCATCTGCGCGCCGCCATGCTCAAACTCGGCGTCGACGAGCGGAGCCAACTCGCGGCGATCGCCATCGGAACCGGTCTGGTGGTCACCTCGCAGCAGGTCGCGGCGCAGGATGAGTTCGATCGGAAGGTCGCCAGGCTGGTGACCGTCGGGCGCACCGATCTCGAGATCGCGGGCCAACTCGCGATCAGTCCGGCTGCGGTGCGGGTCGCCGTCGACCGCGTCATGCACAGACTCGGCGTCCATGATCGCCGTCAACTCGCAGCCATCGGGTACGAGCGAGGTCTTGTGCCAATTCGGCGCGGCGCGACACGCGCACAGGTCGAGGCAGCGAAACTGACAGTCGCTGAAAGGCAGGTTTTGGCGCTGGTGGGTCAAGGGTTGCCGAACCCTGAGATCGACAAACGACTGCGCGTGCGCAGCGGATCCGCGGATTCCGTGTTGAACACGTTGATGCTAAAACTGCGCGTCCGCGAAGCCGAACTCGTACGGATCTATCACGAGAGTGCGGCGGGGCTGACCGATCCTGAGCTGCAGGTATTGGCGTTACTTGCAGATGGGCGATCGGTCGGGCAGATCAGCAGAGCACTGTCGTTCAGCGAGCAACGGGTTGCGTTGGCACTCGGATCCGCCATGCAGAAGCTGGGAGCGTCCAACTATGTTGAGTTGACAGAGAATTTCCGCCGCGCCGACTTCGGACCCCCGGCGCGTCCGGAGGTCACCCGGCGGACACAGCCGGACCGCGCTGCGAAAGCGATCGACGAGCGCACCCTGGCCGGCTTCCACAGCCGTCAGAAACAAGTTGTCGTCATGTTCGGCCTCGGACTCGCTGAGAACGAGATCGCGAAACGACTGTCCCGGCCTGTCTGGGAGGTCGAGCGTCACCTGCAAACCGCGGCGCTGAAGGTGGGCCTGCGAAATCGGGAAGCCCTGCGCAACAAGCTGTCTGAAAGTAGTCTCGTTCGCCCGGTGCCCGAGGCGGAGGCGCAGTCGGCGCTGAGCGGGCTCTCCGGACGTGAAACGATGCTCGTCGGTTTGATCGCCGACGGTCTCAGCGACACCCAGATCGACAAAAGAATGTCCTGGACGTCGGGTACCGCAAAGGATCTGGTGCGCGACATCCTGAGGAAGAGCGGCGCGCCAACCCGCACGCAGCTCATGGCGCTTGCCTACCAGCAGCCGACGTCGGTTTCCGCCGGGCACGCGACGTCCGGGCGCGGCATCGCGCTGCCACCGGCGCCGGAGCGCGTGCGGTTGGGGTCGCGCCAAGTCGAGGCCATCGGGCTGCTCAAGCTGAACCACTCGCCGGCGGAAGTCCTTGCGGTGCTGTCGGTTCCGTCCACCGGAGCGCGGACCGCGCGGACGCAGTACCGCAAAGCCGACCGCACGACCCGACGAGCAGACAGCGAATACGCCCCGCGATTGGGCGACGTCGTCGACGCCGTGGGCCCGGCGCTCGTCGACCAATTGGCCGACGACCTCACCGGCGGCTATGGCCCGTTCAGGGTGGAGTTCTCCCGTCAGGCTCCTCAGCCCGGCCAGGGCGATGGGGTGCGGCTGGCCGGCACGATCCTGGACGGTGAGCGTTACGTCGGCTCGATCGAACGGCGTTACTTCCGCGACGCCCACGGGCATGTGGTGGTCGAGAACGTCAACATCGCCATCTACGACGCCGACGACCAGGGGCACGGCTTCTACACCGCCCTGGAAAGCGAGCTGGCTCGCTACTACCGGCGCAGCCGCGCGGACCGGTTGCTGGCCACGCCGACCGCAGCGGGCTCGTATGCTGCGGCGCGGCTCGGCCACGGATGGGACCCCGCCAAGCTGTCCGATTCATTGGAGCGCATCCGTCTGTGCGTGGCGGACCTGATGCCGCGGGTCGGCCCTCTGGCGCAGGCCGAGCTGCGGACGCTGCTGCCCCGGCTGCAGCCGAGCCACCCGGAGTTGCCGACGCCGGCTCTGTTGGCGGCGCTGCGCACCGACGATGCACCCCGCCTCGGCGTCGACCTGATGACCGCCGCGGGCTGGTTTGCCGCGACCTCGTTGCGCGACAACTGCGCCCACGAGGCGGCGGCGTGGCTATCGGAATGGTGCGGGCGTGACATGGAGGTATCAGTCCGACCATCGACACGCGGTGTGCCCAGCCGGGCCCTGTTCGAGGCCGCCGGTTCGGCAGCCCAGCGGGCGACCTACAACGACGTTCAGCAGACCTTGTTGTCGATGCCGTCCGAGTCATCAGCGATTCTGGTGTCGTCGTGGGCGCTGAGCGGGACGAAGGCCGGCGGCCACGCCTACGTCGCGGTACACGTCGACGGGCAGCTGTACTACTACGACCCCGCCACCGGCGAGCTGGCGGATTGGCCACCCGTGTGGGGCGATAGGGCGGTTGCCACGACGGCGGTCGGCTATCTCCGTCCCGACGGCAGCCCCGTCACCGCGCTCGACGGCTCCGCCGACGAACTGACCGCCGCCGACGAGGTCGGTCCCGTTCGTGGGCCCGCCGACGACGAGCCATCGACCCGAGAGCAGTATCGGGCGCAGGACCCGCGAGCACGATTCGTCGAGATCGAACACGCCGACCCGCTCCATGTCGTTATTGCCGCGACGGACAATCGGGCCGTCATCGAGCAGTGGGCCGCCGACCTGTCCGGGCGCTACGGTCCGTTCCGTCTGAGCCTGTGCGGCTGGGGTGGACCGGATGGCGTGCACCTGGTCGGCGAGGTGTGGGACAGCGGCCGATACCTCGGCGAGATCGAGCGCCGCTTCTTCCGCGACCCTGCCGGCGAGCTGGTGGTCCACGAGGTCGTGCTGAGGATCGACGACGCCGAGATGCGTGACCGTGTCAGTCTGCATCTCGAATGGGAGCTTGACCACTACTACTGGCGCAGCCCGCGGATCAGGTACGAGCCGGAAGCGCGCGACGGTGTGTTCCGTGATGAGGTTGCACAGGATCCAACGGGCCGGCCGGTCGACACCGGTTCCGCCGTTCCGCTCGGGGTCGTGGTCGACAACGCGGAGAACCGGGCTGTGGTGCGTCGGTTGGCGAGCGAGCTGTCGGGATCGTACGGGCCCTTCCGCCTGGCGTTGTCGGGCACCGGTGGCGATGACGGCGTCCGCATTGTCGGCACGGTGCTGGATGGTGACCAGCCTCTCGGCACCGTCGCCTACCGCTTCCATCGTGACGCCAACGGCGACCTGCAGGTGGTTGAAACGGAAACGGTCTTCAGCGCCGACCCGTCACCGGCGTTGACGGAGTTCCTCGACGAGCTCGATCTGCAACTGGACATGCTGTATCGCCGTAGCGGCGTCGCCGGCATCGAGATCGAGGCCGAGGCACTCCCCCGAGACCCGTGGGTGGCGCCGGCTGAGCTGCAGGCGTCGGTCGACGCGGTGTACCGTCGCGTGCTCGACGGCCTCGTCGGTGATTCGTTGGCCCGCGATCACCGGTTCCGACCGGCTAACAGCCTGCGAGCCGAACTGCTGACCGACCTGCTGAGCAACGTCGGCGATCACGAGCGGGTGACTCGTTTCGCCGACGACCTGTCCGGTGTCTACGGCTCGCTCCGTGTCGAGTTCGCCGCAGTGGGCTACCTCACCGCGGGACGACCGCACATCGCGTTGAGCGGTGAGATTTTCGACCGCGATTCACATGTGGGGGACCTGCGTCGGGTGTTCTTCCGCGACGACCGTGACCGGCTGGTGGTCTTCGAAGCGGCGCTCAGCACCGGCCAGCACCCGTTGGGATGGATGTTCGTCGAGAACCTCGGTGTTGAAATGGGTCGGTACTACCTGCGTGCGGGCGTGGCCGGCGTGCAGCGCTACGCCGTCGTCGGCGACGACGGGGCCGACCGTGCGCTAGACGGGTTCACCTGGATCCTGGATGCGACGCGCCTGGGCGAGTCGATGGAGAATGTGCAGGCAGCCGCCCGCGGGTTGCTGGCCACGACCGAGGGCGACGCCCGGCAACGGTTGGATGCTGTGGTCGAGTGGAGTGCGCTGGTCCGGTGGATGACCGAGCAGCCGTGGTTCGACCCGGACAGGGTAGAGCTGGTGCGGCGGGGCGACCTGGCCGGTCTGCGCGCCGACCTGGATGCGATCGAACTGGTGCCGCCGGGTTTCCTGGCGAGTCTGCACACCGACGACGATCCCGATCTGGGCCGCAGGCTGATGGCGAGCACCGCCTGCTGGGTCGAGAAACATCTGACCGCGAACTGCGCGCACACGGTCGCCAACGCGTTGTCGGACCGCTATCTCAGACGGTTCGTCGTCGAATCGCCGCCGTCTGAACTCGGGGTGCCCGCGCGCGACCTGTTCGTGGCCGCGGCCAGCGGCGCGGAGCTTCTCCGGTCCTACGACGATGTGCGCGCCCGACTGAAGAAACTCGGTCCCGGGTCGTCCGCAGTCTTGGCCTCGGCCTGGGCGCCGGGCGGTGCGCGCTCGGGCGGGCACGCCTACTTTGCGGTGAACGACGGCGGGCAGATCTATCTGATCGACCCGCATACCGGCCGCCGGTCCGGCTGGCCGCCGGCCTGGGGCGAGGAAGCGGTGACCGCGACCGCGGTGGCCTACCTCGATGACCGCGGTTACCCGATCAAGCCGCTCTACGACCCTGTGACGCAGCTCGATGCGGTGGCCGAGCGGATCGGCCTCGTGCGAGGGCGCCCAACTGAGCCGACAGCCGACTCGGCGATCATCGTCGCCGATCAGGCTCTGGCACAACGGATTCCGCCGGTCAGGGCCGATCATTTGGTCAGTCCGCTGGCATCGGCGACGCTGGCCGCCGAACGCGCGCGCGCCAACGTTGTCTGGTGGGACGGGTTGACCACCACTCAACAGGACGCGGTGAAGAAGGCTTACCCGTGGGCGATCGGCAATGCTGACGGCGTCCCGGCGCAGGTGCGCCATCAGGTCAATTCCACTGTGCTGCAGCAGATGCACGCCGAGCTCGCGGCCGCTGCAGAGCGTGGCGAGCCGATGCCTCGCGCGATGCGCAAACTCGCGGCGTGGCTTGATCGCGTCGACAGGGCGCTGCGCGACGCCGCGGCTAAGGCCGAAGCGGTCGGCATAGGCGCGCCCCTGCTGCTGTCCTGTGACCCGCTGGCATTCGGCGGCAGAGGGCGCGTCGTGCTGAGTTTCGGTGCCGATCCGGATGAGGCGCAGTCGGTGTCGTGGCACATCAGTGGAGACGGCGCGGTGGTTGACCGGTTGGACACGGGTTTGAGTGACGCGTTGAATCAACTGCGATCCACGCAGACCGAAGATCCGCAACTGTCGGCCGCGTCGATCGCGTGGGTTGGATTCGACGGCTCGTCGCGGTGGCAGCGGGCCCGACGGTTCTGGGCGCGGATGGGCGGCGACGCCTTGCACAGCGCCATCGGCGGGTTCAACGCTTCGCGCGAGATGTGGGCCGGCGACGGGCGCCCATTCTCGGCCAACCACCTCTTCGCGCGGGGCGGCGCGGCCGCCGAGGTCGGTTACGCCGCCGCCGGTCGCCGGCTCGACGGAATGGTCCGTTCGGTCACCATCGTCGGCCGCGCAGATGCGTTGCCGCTCGGCCACGCGCGCGACGTCGGTCCTGACATCGAAGTGTTCGTCGCGGTCTCCTCGTCGGAGCGGGGGGTACGCGGCCGGGGGCCCGACCCGGCTGCCGGCGCGTTCGGAGCCAAGCGAGTGACCGCGGAGTTCGTCGGCGAGCAGGCCGATTACTACGGCCATGTCGGGCAGACCGGTGCGGTGCGCGGCGAGGCGCTGGCGAACATGGGACGTGTCGCCGCGGGCAAGCTCGATACCGTCGAGCGGGAACGGCATCGCATCCGGCTGGGCCGCAGCATGCGGGAGCCGGCCGCGGGCCGGGTGCCGTCGCTTGTACCCTCCGCTGGCATACCGCGTCGCGGATTGCGTTGGCCTGCGGTCGAGTACTACCGCCAAGACATCACGGACCGCCGGGTCGACAGCCGCTACGCCGACCCCGTCGGTGAATTGATCGCGGGGCCAGCCGATGCGGTTCGTGCCCAGTGGCTCGCCGATGACCTGTCGGGTCGTTACGGCCCCTACCGAGTTGTGCTGCGGGGCTGGCAGAACCAGGACGGTGTTCATCTGACTGGTGCGGTGTTCGACGGCCGCACCTATATCGGTGACGTCGAGCGGCATTTCTATCGCACCCGCACCGGCGATCTCGTGGTTGACGGGTCGACGATGGTCGAGGGTGGGACGCGTGAGCGTGACGAGTTCATAGCGGCGCTCAACGCCCAACTGAGCCCCTACTACCGACGCAGCCGGGTCACCGTTGCCGGCCCCGGCGACCGGCCCGCGGCCGCAGTGACCGCCGCAACCGTCTACCGCGAAACGTCCTCGTCGGTGCGCAGGGTGAACGCCGATCACGCCGAGCCGATCGCGTGGATTCTCCACGACCTTGACGACGACGTGGCGATTGACCGCCTCGCCACTGACTTGTCCGGCTATTACGGTCCCTACCGCGTCGAGCTCACGGGTCGGCAGCTCCGCCACCGGAACCGGGAAAGCGCGGTGTTCTCTGGCCGCGTCCTCAACGGAGAGCAGTTCATCGGTCAGATACACCTTGGGTTCTTCCGCAACGGTGACGGCGCGTTGTGCGTCTTCGAGGACGGCTTCCAGCTCGATGACGCGTTCACTGGCCGCGGCTTCCGCGAAGCTCTTGAACGGGAGCTGCGGCGCTACTATCGGCGCAGCGGCATCGAGTACCGGCTTCGACACACGTCTTTCGAGGGCAACGGCCACCGCCGGGCGCTGGAGGGTGAGACCTGGTCGTCGCGCACCGATCACCTCGAGCAGTCCCTCGACGGGGTCCGTCGATCGATACAGTCACTGGCCGGCGACGTCGACGAACGCGCCCTGCCGTTGCTGTTCGAGATGATGGAACGGTTGCGCGCAGGCCATCCGCTGCTGCCCAAATCGGCCGAGCTGGCGACGTTGTCGGCGCCCGGCGAAGACGATCTGGGCCAGAAGGTGATGGCCGGCCTCGACTGGTGGAGCGTGCAGCGCCTGCGCAACTGCGCAATCGACGTGGTGGAGTGGGCGAGGGCCTTCTACATGAGACCCGGCTGGCGTATCGACGCTGAGCCGACCGCGAACGGGTTGCCCGCGCGTGCGATGTTCGAGGCGGTCGGGTCATCCGCCGAGTTCGCGGACTACGAAGAGATCGAGCGAAGGCTCCTGCACCTGGGCCACGGTGCCTCGGCCCTGATCGCGTCGGCGTGGTCGCCGGCGGGCACTGGCGGGCACGCCTACGCGGCCGTCAACGACCACGGCCGGGTGCTGCTGGTCGACGTGAGAGCGGGCATCCCGCTCGACTGGCCGCCGTATTGGGGGCAGGATGCGGTCACCAAGTCGGCCGTGGGCTACCTCAACGCCGACGGAACGCCGCTGGCGCGGCTGGTCGACCCGGTGCAGCAGCTCGCGGCGGCCGACGACATCGGCGACGTCGCAGGGGATCTGCGGCGACGGGCCGCGGTCAAGGCGTACCTGCGCGGGGATCCGGATGCTCGCGTGGTGCGCCCCGACTTCGCCCCACCGCTCAACGAGGTCGTCGACGGCGTTGCCGCCAGCCCCGACGACCAGTCGGGGGTCGACCGGCTCGCCGACGCGCTGTCGGGCATCTACGGACCCTGCCGGGTGAGTTGGCAGGGGTACGGCGGGGCGAACGGCGTTCACCTGTTCGGCGAGGTCTTTCATCGGGGCCGACCGATCGGGCAGATCCAGCGGCATGCCTACCGCAACGGTGACAACGACCTGGTGGTCGACGAGGTTGGTCAGTTCCGCGCGGCGGCGTTGCCCGACGAGTGGTTCGCAGCACCCGTCGCCGCGGTGCTCGAAACCTACTTCCGCGCTTGCGGAGTGGCCTATGTGCACACCAGGTGGACGACCGGCGGCGGCAGCGCGGCGGCGCGCCGGGGCGCCGTGTGGAGTCGGGACGAGCTCGACGTGTCGCTGGCCAGCGTGGCCGATGCCGCGGACCGCCTACGCCCCGAGCTGAGCGGCCGTGCCCGCCTGGCGCTCGACGAGGCGGTGGCCACCCTGCACGCCGGCGACGACAACCTGCGTCAGCCGCACCAGCTCGTCGCACTGACAGTGCCCGGCAGGGCCGACCTCGGTGTCGAGCTGATGGATCGCACCGAGGGCCGCGGGATCATCCCGCTGCAGTCCCGCGACTTCGCGTCGACACCCCTGCGGGCGAGATGGCTGCACGTGGCAGCGGGACCGGCCCACCTGGCCGTACGCGCACTCGGTCTGCCCCGTGTGCGTACCGGCACCCTGACACCGCCGCAAGTGAACGCCGCCTTTGACGAGGGGGTGCGTCAGCTGCGAGCGCTCGACGACCAGCTGGTTGAGGGCGGTGTGGGCCTCGCCGACCGGGCGCAGATCCTCTCCGGACTACACGGGGCAATGCGCACCTGGCTTCAGCAGGTCGCAGACACGTGGGGACCGAAACAATGGTTCGACGGGGTCGACCCGACACCCGGGTTCGGCTCGCTCGTCGCGCAGCACCACGCGGCCGGTCTACTCGGCCACGACGCGTACACCGCCATCATCGAGGCCGCCACCGACAGCGGTGAAGGCCAGGTGGGCGCTGACCCGCGGGGCGAGAACTGCGGCGTCGCGCTGATGCGGTTCATCCGGTTCTGGCACGAGCTCGCGTTCGGCGAGGTGGTGGCAACGCGCGAAGGGGTCGCGGCCCGAGACATCTTCGCGTTGCTGCGGTGTGCGCCCGAACGCGACCTCACCTATCAACAGGTGCGCACGAGGTTGATGACGATGCCGCCGGGGTCGACGGCGGTACTCACATCGGCGTGGGCGGAGGGCGGCACCCGCACCGGGGGCCACGGCTACCTCGCGGTCCGCGCGGGCGACGGTGTGTGGTTGTTCGATCCGCACACCGGCCGGTGGTCGGATTGGCCGCCGTTCTGGGGCCAGACGGCCGTTGTGCGCACCGCGGTCGGATTCCTCTATCCCGACGGCACCCCGCACAACGAGCTGTCCGGTGCGGCGCAGCTGGCGCCAGCGGTCGACGTGGGTTTCGTGCAGGGTGGCGGCGACACACGCGACAGTTCGCGGTCGAACAGTGATGCCGGCTCGGATGATGAGCAGTTACCAGCACCGAAGGGCTGGCGTGACTTCGCGGCGGGGGCCGTGTTGACCGAGCTGCGACCGCGCGAGCGCGAGGTGCTGGCCTTATTCGCAGCCGCTCTGACGACGAGTCAGATCGCAGACCGGTTGTCGATTGAGGAGGAGGTCGCCGCCGGCCACATCACACGACTTCAGGTGAAGCTCGGAGTACCGGATCCTCGGCTGCTAGCCGAGGTCGCCGACGCTGCCGGGTACCGCTCCACAGCTGCACTCGCTCGGGTCGAGGTGTCCGACGAGCGCGTATTGGCAGCCCGGCTCACCGAGTCCGAACGCACGATGTGGGCGCTGGTGGGCCAGGGGCTTGGCAACCCGGCCATCGCGGCGGAGCTGGGCATCGCCGAAAGTACGGTGAAGCGAACGTGTAGTGAGCTGAGAAGAAAGCTCGGCGCGGCCAGCCGCGCACAATTGGCGGCCTGGGCGCATCACCGCGACCTGCTCGAGGTCAATTGGCACGAGACGAGTTCGGCTGTCCCGGCGGATGCGAAGGCCGCACTGACCGGCGGCGAGACCGAGGTGGTGAGGCTGCTCGCCGAAGGCCACACCGATAGCGACATCGCACGGCACTGGCGTATCCGCCTGGACACGGTCGAAGGCTTGGTCAGGCGCGCGGTAGCGAAGCTCGGGATGCGTGATCGCGCCGAGTTGGTAGCGATGGCCTACGCGAACGGTTTGGTGACTGCCGAGGCTGCTGAGCCGGACGGATTCACCGACGCGGAGGCGGTGGCGGGTCTGTCGGGATCCGATCGCGAGATCATGTTGTGGTTGGCGCGGGGGCTGGTGGCGGCGCGAGTCGACGCGAAGTTCACCTACCCGACGGGCACCACGGCGAAAGCCGTCGAGCGGTTGCTCGACGCGATGAGGCTTGCCGAGCCCACGCAGCTAGTGGCGATGGCGTATCAGCTTTTATGGGACGGCCCGTCCCCGACCGCGACGCCGCTGCCGGCGCGACTCGCAGCGAAACTCCGGCAGTTGAGCCCGCTGGAGCGCCGTGTCGTGACCCTGTTGGGCCGGGGTCGAGCCACCGCGCAGATCGATGTCGATCTGAAGATGGCCGCGGGATCGGTGCGTCGGCTCCTTGCGGTGATCATGCAGAAGCTCGGCGTGCAGGCCAGCACTCAAGTGGTGACCGTTGCCTACCGAGCCGGGCTCGTCTCGACGCCGCGCGTGTCCGCTGCCTCGACAGCGCCTACAACTCTGACCGAGTCGGCCGTGCAGGCGTGGCCGGTGGAGGCGGACCCTGCGCGCGAAGCGATGCGCTCGCAGCCGCAGTCCGCCCAAACCTCGCCACACAGCACGATGTCCAGCGCGCTCGATCGGCCGCTGGCCGCGCTGACCGACGAGGAACGTAACGATGTTCCGGTCCTTAACGCCGAGCAGATCGGTGAGCTCACCGACACCGAGCAGGCGGTGTTCGCTCGGCTGGTTGCAGGGGCCTCGACCGCTCAGATCGCCGCTGAGCTCACCACCTCGGAGTCCGCGGTGGGCAAGCACGTGGGCAGTTTGTTGCGAAAGTTGGCAATTGACAACCCCGTTCAGCTGGCTGCACTGGCGCACCGCTGGAGCGTCATTCCCGCTACACCGCGTGGTCACACCGCGGGGATCGCGCCGGAAGCCGTCAACTCGTTGACCAGCCGGGAGCTCGACGTGCTTGCGCTCTTGGTGGTCGGTCTCACCCCGAACCACATTGCGGCGCGGCTGTCGACCAGCTTGAACAACATCAAGCAGCACGTCCACCGGATCTGCAAGAAACTGGGGGTGCAAAGCCGCACCCAGCTCGTGGTGATGGCCTACGAGCACGGCTTCGTCCGTCCGGAGACGCCGGGGGACGCGCGATCCGCACCGACGCAGCGGCGGGTCGTGCTCACGACACGGCTGAACGACGTAGCGGCGCTGCTCGTCGAGGGTCGCACCCCCGCCGCCATCGCTGAACAGCTGTCGGTGAGCGAGCACACCGCGCAGGGCTACATCAGTGAACTTCTGCGGTCACTCGACGTCTACTCCCGCGGTCGGCTGGTGACCGTCGCACTGCGCCACAACATGTTGACTCCGAACGCCACAGGTCACGTTCGGGTGAGCCAACGGACTCGCCGGGCGGCCAACGACTTCGTGTCGTCGCGCCGTCGAGTGATGGCTCTGCTGGCCGAGGGGCACCCCGTCGATGACGTCGCTGCCCACCTGTCCCTGCCCGTTGCTTCGGTCAGCCAACACGTCGACGCCGTACTGAGAAAGCTGGGTGCCAACAGCCGCGCACACGTACTCGGTCTCGCGCTCCGCGCAGGGGACCTGACGACATCGGTATTCGGTCAGACAGCCGACGTCCTAGACCCGGAGCGCTGGCTCGGCCAGGAGATGCTGGCGTCGGTGGTCGACTTCCACACCAGCTGCGCTCACGGGATAGCCGCGGCTGTTGGGCTGCTCTACGGCCGCAAGTGCCGCCTCGACACGCCGCCCTCGCTGCTTGGAGTGCGGGCGCGAACGTTGTTCAAGGCGGTGGGCACGGCCGCTCGACTCACCACATATGCGGACGTTGAGAGAAGCCTGCTCGCCGGCGGACACGGCGCGTCCGCGGTGCTGGCCTCGTCATGGGTCGGCGGCGCCGGAACCGGCCACGCCTACTTCGCGATCAACAACCGTGGACGCATCCGCCTTCTCGACCCGCATACCGGGATGTGGTCCGACTGGCCGCCTTCATGGGGTCCGGATGCGGTGGCAGACACTGCGGTAGGTCACCTGCGCGCCGATGGCACACCGGTGATCCCGCTGGACGGCAGTGTCGGCGAGTTGGCTGCCGCCGATGCGGTCGGTCGTGTGCGTGGCCCGCGCGATGAGACCCGCGCGGCTTACCGCCGCGAGGATCGCGCCAGTCGATTCGTCAACCTCGAGCTGGTCGACCCGTTGGGTGTCGTCGTCGACCACGCCCACGACGAGTCGGTCGTCGCGCAGTTCGCCGATGACCTGGCAGGTCGCTACGGGCGGTTTCGAGTCGCGCTGGTCGGTTGGGGCGGGGCCGACGGTGTGCACTTGTCCGGGCAGATCGACTACGCCGACGGCGAACGCGTCGGGGAGTTCGAGTGGCACTTCTACCGTGACGGCAACGGGTTGGTGGCGCGGGAGGTTCGGCTCGCCACCGCCGACCCTAGGTTGCGCGAATGGGTCGGCACTCATTTGGACACCGAACTCTCCTACTATTTCGAGCGCAGCGGCGGTGTGCGCTACGAAACCGCCACCGACCACCGTGTGGATACCGACCGCGCTGAACCGCTAAGCGCGTTGATCTACGACTTGGCCAACGCGAGCAGGTTGGCCCGACTCAGCGACGATCTGTCCGGTCTTTACGGCACCTGCCGGGTGTCCTTCACCGCACGAGCGTCAAAGGACATGTCGCAGTTGCGGCTCGAGGCCAGCGTCTTCGACGACGGAGGACGACGCGTCGGCGGCTACCTCGCCGTGGTGGAGGAGTGGAACGCGGGCGAATTGAGACTTCACGATCATGAGGAGGGACTCGACACCGGCGTCGACGATGTCCAGTACCTGGCGATTTTCGGCGAGTTGGAGCGCTATCTGCGCCGCAGCGGCATCGTGCATCCTCAACGGCTGGCCTTGGCCGCCGCCAACCCGTGGGCGCTCGAGCATCTCACGTGGGATCCATCGCGGTTGACGGCGTCGAGGATCGCCATGTCGGCGTCGGTGCGCGCGGTGATCAGGCGAGTGGTTGGTGGTGAAGCACACCAGCAGCTCGAAGACCTTCGCGCCGAACTGCAGAACGGACACCTGCCCGCACTGAAACACCTCCGCGACCTAGCGACCCCGGACGCCCCGGAATTGGGACGCGTGTTGCTCGCGCGGTCCGTCGGATGGTTGATTCAGGACGCCGCGGACCCTGACAGCGGGCGCGTTGAAACGCGAGGACAGGGTGACGACGAGCTTGAGGATGGCTACGTCGACAGCCGCGTTGTCCGTCGCGACGGCGCCGACCGCATCGATACCGACCGCGCTGAAGCCGTGGGCGACGTGCTCGACGATCACACCACCGCCGACCGGGTCGCCGGCCTCGCCGAGGATCTGTCCGGGTGGTATGGCAGCTGCCGAGTCGAGGTCACTGTGCAGGCAACCCCGGCGGGTGACGCGTCGACACTGCGGCTGGAGGCCCGGGTCTTCGACGGCAGCCGGCGCGTGGGCGGTTTTCTGGCGACGGTGTTCCGCGACGACGGCGGCACGCTCACGGTGTTCGACAGCGAGCAGGGGTTCGAAGGTCGCTTCGACGACGAGCACTACATCGCCGTGTTCAGCGAGTTGGAACGCTATTTCCGTCGCTGCGGCGCCGAACATCGGAGCCGACTGCTGTGCGCCGGTGAATTCCGCTCCACTTCCCTGGCGGGTTGGGATCCCGACCCGGTCCGTCTCGAGCAGTCGCTGGCCAGCGTTCGGATGTGCGCGACCTCGCTGATTCAGAAGGGAGTCAGCGTCGAGGCTCGCCTGCGTCTGGATGACGTGCTGGATCGGCTGAAGCGGGGTTCGCTGGACGTACCCACGCCGTTCGAACTGATGAACTTGACCACCGATGACGAGCAGGACCTCGGCCGTCGGCTGATCGCCAGGACCGTCGGCTGGCTCACCAATGGCCACCCGAATTGCGGTGTAGCCCTGAGTAAGTGGCTGGGCTGGCGTTATGGGCGCAGCTATGTCGTCACCGCCACGCCGACAGCAGCCGGGTTACCGGCGCGTGCCGTGTTCGAGGCGGCCAACTCGGCCGCGCAACACGTGCAGTCCTATGACGAGGTCACCGCCGAACTGCTCCGCAGGGGGCCGGGGCACTGCGCGATCGTGGTCTCCGCGTGGGCGCCGAGCAACATGCGGGCCGGCGGGCATGCGTATCTGGCGATCAACGTCGACGGGCAGATCCGGACGTTCGATCCTCACGTGGCCAAGACCTCGGGATGGCCGCCGTGGTGGGGACAACACGCAGTCAGCACGACCGCGGTCGGCTACCTGGATGCCGAGGGACTGCCGATGGTGCCGTTGATCGATGTCGACGAGGACCTCGCCGCCGCCGACGACGTCGGCCTCGTACGGGGTGGCAGCGAGGACGAGGCGCGTGCGGCATACCGCGACACCGAACCGGAACACCGCTTCGCCGACAGCCGGTTCGCCGAGCGCCTGGGCGACGTCGTCGACAACGCCGTCGCCGACAACGCCGCCGACCAGTTGGCCAGCGATCTGTCGGGACATTACGGTCCCTACTTCGTCGCCCTGCGCGGTCGGGGCGGGCCGGACGGCGTTCTGCTTTCCGGACGGATCCGGGACGGCGGCCGGCGCGTCGGGGAGTTCAGACGGCATTACTACCGCGACGACGAAGGCGCCTTGGTGGTCCGCGACTTCGGGCTGATGATCAACGACGTCGAGCGCCGAGACGCGGTGCGCACGCACATCAAAGCCGAACTCGACGACTTCTATTACCTCCGTAGCGGCGTCGACCGCGTGGAAACGGGCGAGGTTGCCCCGGTCGATACCGACTTCGCCGATCCGTTGGGCAATGTGCTCGACGCGCTCGATGTCCTCGACGACCCGGCCGGTGCCGACCTGATCGCCACCCTCGTCCACGACCTCTCTGGGGTCTACGGCGGCTGCCGGGTCCGATTCAGCGCGCACGCCAGGCCCGGCGACCACGGGCCGAACCTGCGACTCGAGGCTGAGGTCTTCGACGGCGCACGCCGGGTGGGGGCGGTCCTGGCGACGGTGTTCCGCGACGGCGACGGTGATCTCATGGTCTTCGACAGCGAGCAGGGCTTCGCCGACCCGTCCGACGACGCCCACTACGCAGCCGTGTTCGGTGAACTGGAAAGCTACTTCCGCGCCAGTGGTGCCCAACACCGACGACGGCTCGGCGGGTACGCCGAAGATTCGGCCTATGCCGCGGCCACGTGGGATCCCGACCCGGTGCGCTTGGAGCAGTCACTGGCCAGCATCCGGCAATCAGCCCTCGCGCTGATCGAGCAGGGCGTCAGCGTCGAGGCCCGGATGGCGCTCGACGACATCCTGGCGCGGCTGGAGCCGGGCCGCCTCGATGTGCCGACGCCGCTCGGACTGCTTGCGCTCACCACGCCACAGGAGCAGGATCTCGGCTGGCAGCTGATCGCCCGGACCGCGGGCTGGGTGGCGGATAAGGTTCCCAATAGTGCTGTGGCGCTGACCAAATGGCTGGGCCGACTTTACGGACGCAGCCTCGCCGTCATCGCCGAGCCGACTGCGGCCGGCCTGCCTCCGCGTGTGCTTTTCGAGGCCCTCAACTCGACCGCGCGTGTCGCACAGTCCTACGACGAGGTGGCCGCAGAGCTACAGCGGCTGGGGCCCAGGCACTGCGCGGTCCTGGTCTCGGTGTGGGCGCAGGGGGGACCCGAGCGCGGGGCGCATGCGTACCTGGCGATCAACGTGGACGGGCAGATCAAGCTTTTCGACCCCCGCCTCGGCACCACAACGGGATGGCCGCCGTTCTGGGGTCAGGATGCGGTGGCCCAGACGGTGGTGGGCTACCTCGACGCCGACGGCAACCCGATGCATCCGTTGATCGACGCAGAACCTCCGCTGCGTACCGCGGGCGAGGCCGAGCCCGTGCGGTCCGCCGGCGAGCGCTGGCGTGACGTTCCGACCGGGAACGACCCCGACGGGCAACTGGCACGGGACGCGTTGTCGCGACGCGTACCGCCGCTGACCCCGGCGACGCTGACCGGATTGTCGGGCTCGGTTCAGGCGGTCGCCGAGCCGGCCCGCGCCAACACGGCGTGGTGGGCCAGCCTCGACGGAACCCGGCAGCGCGCGGTACTCGACGCGTACCCGCACGCGATCGGCAACGCCGACGGCATCCCGGTGGCCGCGCGTCACGAGGCCAACATGGCGGTTCTGCGCGAGCTGTGCGGGGGCGACGGGTCGCGTCGGCAGCGGACGCGATGGCAACGGCTCAGCCGTCTGCTCGACGCGGAATCCGACGACGTCAGTGGCCCTTGGCTTTTGGCACTCGACGTGACCGGCCCCGGTGGCGGCGGGCGTGTCCTCGTGGCGTGGGGCGACGATCCGCTCACCGCGGACACGGTGAGCTGGCACGTGGCCGGGCCGACCGCGAAGATCGAACGGCTCGACGTGTGGGCGGCGACCGCCAAGAGCCAGTTGGAGTCGGCCCGTACGCAAGCGCCCGAATCGGCGATGGCGTCGATCGCGTGGCTCGGCTACACCGTCGCCGCCGGTCTGGACGGCTATAGCAAGGCTTTACAACAAGATTCGCTACTCGCGGCCAGCACGCGGCTGCGTGCCGACATCCAGGCATTCACCGCGGCGCGCGAAATGTGGGCCGCCGATGGGCACCGGTTCCGCGGCAATCACGTCTTCGGGCACCGGTGGGGGGCGACGGTCGCCGCCTACGCCGGCGCCGGCGGCCGCTTGGCAAGCCAGGTGCGCTCGGTGACGTTTGACGACTCGCCGGGGGCGGGTCCGCTACGGCACGCTCGCGAGTTGGGCCACGGGGTGGGCGTCTACGTGGCGGCCGCCTCCCACAGCCGGATCGCCTCATTGGGTGGTCGCACGCCGGGCTCGCGCGGCCGCTTCGGGTTCGGGGTGGGGGCCGACGCCGCGATGGGATGGTTCGGTGCCGTGCGTGTCACCGCCGAATCCGCGGCGGAGGCACAGACCAACTTCGGCCGGATCGCCGCGGGCGCGACCGACCGCATCAACCACGAGCCGCATCGCGATGTTCGGGGCGGACGCACCGTCGACCCGGCTGCGGGCCGCGCGCGACGCAACCCCGACGCGGCGGCCGCCCGCCGGTGGTGGCGTCCCCGCTGGCGCCGCGGCAGCTATTTCTGGCAGGACACCGCCACCCGAAAGGTCGACCACCGCCAGGTCATTCCGCTGGGCGAAGTCGTCGACAGCGCCGACCCAGGCAGGATCGACCGACTGGCCGCCGACCTGTCCGGCGACTACGGGCCATGCCGCATCGCCTACAGGGGCTGGGCGCAGTCCGACGGCATCCATTTGGTCGGGGCGATGTTCGACGGCGACCGCCACATCGGCGACGTCGAACGCATCTACTCGCGGAACGCGAAGGGCTATCTCACCGTCCGGGAGGCCAGGGTCGACCCCGCACCGGACCTGCCCCGCGACCAGTTCCAGGCCGTCATCGATGCGATGACGGCGCAGATGATGCCGTACTACCATGTGCGCAGCGGGGTGCTCGGCTTCGCCTTCGGTCCGACTGATGGTTCCGACGTCCCCGGCGAGGCGCACAAGGCCGCGGCAGTCGTCGCGTACCGGGCGCAGTCACCGTCGCAGCGCGACGTCAACACCCGCCACGCCGATCCGCTTGGGGTGATTCTGGACAGCGTCGACGGGCCACCGGTGGCGCAGTTCGCCCGTGATCTGTCCGGCCACTACGGGCCGTACCTGGTGGAGTTCACCACAGCAGACGCCGGGAACGACGAGACACTCACTGTGGTGCTCGACGGTGTGATCCTGAACGGTACCCAGCGGATCGGCAGCCTGCAGCTCAGGTTTTCGGATCTCGACGGCGAGTTCGTCGTCACCGAGACCGGCTTTGAGCTGCAGGAGACGTTCCGCAACAAGGGATTCGAGGCGGCGCTGACCGAGCTGGAGCGTTACTCGTTGCGCAACGACGTCGACCGCCACGAAGCGTTCTGCGCGCCGCGGGGGACCGACGGGTACCAGGCGGCCTTACGGGGCTTCGGCTGGACGGCCGACCCGAGGTTGCGCCAGGAGTCGGTGGACAACCTGCGGCGCCTGGCGGGTGAGTTACGAGAGCACGCCGAACCGGCCGCCCGCGCGGCGCTCGACCGCGTGCTGCAGGCCCTGACACGCAGCAGCGCCGGCTTGCCGTCCCCACTCGACCTCGCCGTCCTGGCCAACGAGCCCGGTCTGGCACGCGCGCTGCTCACCGGTGCCGAGTGGTGGGGCGAGAGGCAGTTGCGGACCAACTGCGCACATGGGGTGGCCGAGGTGCTGTCCGAGATCTACGACCACGACATCGATTTGGAGACGGTGCCGACGGCAAGCGGGGTTCCAGCACGAGACCTGTACGAAGCACTCGGGTCGGGTGCGGAGGTCCAGACCTATCAGCAGGTGTTCGAACGTCTGCGCGAACTCGGCGCACTCTCGTCGGCCGTGCTGGTCTCGTCGTGGGCGGACCGCGGTGCGCCGGCCGGCGGGCATGCCTACGTGGCGTTCAACATGCACGGCGTGATCCGGCTGTACGACCCGCACACCAGACTCTGGTCGGACTGGCCGCCGGCGTGGGGCGAAGACGCGGTGTCGCTCACCGCGGCCGGATACCTGAACGCCGACGGTTACGCCGTCGACCTGCTCTTCGAGCCCGCGCAACTGGCGGCCGCCGAGCGGGTCGGCTTCGTGCAGGGCCCGCCGAGCGTGCCCGAGCGCCCGCTCGGCGACGTCGTCGACTCCGGCGACGCGGAAGGTGTCGACCAGATCGGATTCGATCTCTCCGGTCATTACGGGCCGTTGCGTTTCGACGCGACGGCGGTGAGTTGGGCCGGCGTCGTCGAGGTGGACGGCATCGTGAGCCGCAGGGACGCGACCGTCGGCCGGTTCAGCGCAACGATCTTCCGCGACCGGGACGGCAGATTGGTGGTCGACGGCGGTGACGTCGTACTCGCACCGGACGACGTCGACGGCCCAGACGGGCTGATCGCTCTCGAGGCCGCCGTCGAAAGCTACTTCTTCAGCCGCGGCGTCGACCGGATCGAAACCCAGGCCGGGCCCGGCCGCAGTGCCTATCGCCTCGCCCGCAGGGACTTCGGCTGGAAAACCTCGGACGCGTATCGGTTGCGGACGACGCTGCGCGGCTTGGCGCGCGCCGCCTTCGACCTGGCGGCGGACGCCGACGCCGACGCCGGGCTGCTGAACGACGTCGCCCGTCGCCTCGACAGGCAAACCGATGTTCCCGCACCCAAGGAACTGGCCAACCTCGGCGAGACCCGGCTGGGCCGCACGCTGTTGGATCGTGTGATCGGCCCGCTGGTCAAGGACCGCCAGGACGATCCCGGAGACGCGGCGCTGCGCGCGCCGCGCAACGTCGCCGAATACCGGGCGCGCGGCTGGCGGGATCGCCACGCGGACCCCCGCTTCGCGGCCGATCTCGGTGAGGTGGTCGACAACCGCGCGACGCCGGACATCCTGGCCCGGTTCGCCCGCGACCTGTCGGGTCATTACGGTCCGTTTCCCGTGAAATTCAGCGCTTCGGTCGCCGGCGAAAAAGTCGTCCTGGTCGGCGCGATCTATTTCGGCGCGCAGCGGGTCGGCAGGATCCGGCACAACTTCTACCGCGATAGCGATGGACGACTCGTCGTGTACGAGGTCGCGAGCTTCATCGACATCGCCACGTTGCGCGGCCGGGGCTTTGCCCGAGTCGGCAACGCCAAGCTGGAGCCCTACTACCGCAGCTGCGGTGTCGACCGGATCGAAGCCGGATTGTCGGGCGACGGCAGCGTGCTCGCCGCGCGCCGAGGCTTCACCTGGCCGCGGAACGCGACGAAATTGCGTCAGTCGCTGGCGGACGTTCGGCGTGCCGCGCGGGACCTCGAGCGAATCGTTACCGGTGAGGACGCCAAAGCCGAGTTGCGGCGCGTCAGGGGCCTGCTGTACCCCGGTCGATCCGATCTGCCGGAACCCGGTGATCTGGTGAGTCTCGAGGTCGACAGTGACCGCCTGCTCGGGTGGCATCTGATGCACGCCGCGCAGTGGTGGGGCGAGAAGCCGATGGACCACGCCACCGCGGCCCGCCGCATTCGCGTCGAAGATGTACCGCTGACCAGCCGCCAGCTGGAGGTGGCTCTAGCGCTGGCCGCCGGACGGACGGACGCCGAGATAGCGGCAGAGCTGTTGATTTCGAAGGTTAAAGTCCAGCGGCATTGCCGGAAGGTCGTCGCGAGACTGGGGGTCGCCGACCGGGTGGGCGTCGTGGCCTGGGTGCAGGATCGCGGGCTGCTGGGTGCGGCGCGGACGGGGCCGGCGCGGGTAACCGCGCTCAGCGCCCGTGAACGTGAAGTGCTGACGCTGGTCGGACAGGGCTTCGACAATGACGAACTGGCCGCCCGCCTGTCCGCCAGCTCGGTCACGGTGGCCCGATGGGTCCGCGCCATCGCCGGCAAGCTCGGCGTTCAGGCACGCACCCAGCTCGCCGTGACGGCCTACGACGCCGGTTTGGTGTCCGCTCACCCGCGCATCGACCGGCCCGGCGACGATGTGCTCGCCACACTGTCGCTGCCGTCGGGTGCTCTGTTGTCCACACCGGGCCTGACGCAGCTGAATCGGCGCGAGCGCGCGGTCCTGGCGCTGGTCGGCGCCGGCCTCACCGATATTGAGATCGACGCACGGATGTCGGGGGATCCGGGCACCGCGCATCGCACCGTCCGAGATGTCCTGACCAAGCTCGGTGCCCGCGAGCGGTTGCAGCTCGTTACGACGGCCTGGGACACCGGTCTGGTGACATCGGTGCGGACCGGTGCCGCCGCGCCGAGCCTCACCGCGCTCACACCCCGGGGTCGGGAGGTGACCGCGTTGCTGGCCGGGGGTATGGCCGACGCCGAGATCGCCTCGCAACTGTCGACCAGCGCGGCGGCGGTCAAGACCCAGCTGCAGTCCGCGATCAGGATCTTGGGTGCCCGTGATCGTGCCCACCTGACGGTCATCGCCTTCCGGGCCGGGTTGGTCTCACCCGATCCCGCACGCGCGCTGTGCCTTACCGACGCGGAGCGCGACGTGTTGGCACTGCTGGCCGAGGGCCTGCCGAACCGCGAGATCGCCACCCGGCTGCAGTTCGGTATCAATGCCACCGAAAGACACGTCGGACGGCTGCTGCGCACGTTCGGGGTCAAGGGCCGTTCCCAGGTAGTCGCCAAGGCACATCACATGGGATTGTTGTCGGTCCCGCCGGATTCATCCGGCGCGCTGCGCCGAACTCTGACCTCGTGGCCCGCGCGCCAGCAGCTTGCGGTGCGCCTCTTCGCCGGGGGACTCTCTCCGGACGAGATAGCCGCCAAACTGGAGACGACCGTTACCGGGATCAATCGGTACCTCGACCGCGCGATGAGCGACTGGGGTGCCGAAGACCGCATCGGGCTGGTGGCGCTGGCCCATAGAGCCAGTCTTTCGGAAGCAGACGACGGAACTCTGCCGTCGGTCGAACTGTCGTCACGCGAACGCCGAATCTTGGAGTTGACTGGCGCGGGTGGCGCTGCGACCGAGATCAGCGCCGAACTGGGCGTTGACAAGCACACCGTGCGGACTGACCTGGGCAGCTTGCGGCGCAAGTTCGGCGTCACGAGCAATCCGAACCTGGTGATAGCGGCGTTCCGGAACGGAACCTTGCGGCCCCGAGCCGACATGTCGGGCACGTTGGCTGGAAAGCTGGCGCTGTTGGCGGTGCGCGAAAAGAGGGTGCTGAGCTTGGCGGCCCGTGGCAAGTCCACCAAGGAGATCGCCACGCGGCTGGGCACTACGACCGAGTCGGTCAGGCAGATCTACCGGGAAGCGTTCGACAGACTCGGGGCACGTGACCTCACCCACGCAGTCTCGCTTCTGTACGACACCGGTGCCCTCGAGACCCTGACCGCCACCTTGGCTGAAGATGCGGCAACGCTCGTCGCGCAGAGGTTCGCGAAGCTGACCGATCTGGAGCGCGCTGTCGTGGTCGCGCTGGCTCACGGTTCGACGAACGAGCGCATCGACACGCAGCTGTCACTGAATCCCGGCACCGCGGCCTCGACCGTCCTGACGGTCATGAGCGACGCCGAGATCGACGAACTCACAACGCTGGTGGCTCTTGCCTTCCGGCACGGTCTCGCGGTTCCCGCCGACGTGGTTGCACCAGCCGGGCTGCGAGCGAAGTTGGCCAGACTGAATCGCCGCGAGTCTGCGGTGTTCCGGCTGCTCGGTCAGAGTCTGACCACCGCGCAGATCGACGACAAGATGAACGTGCCCGCCGGCTCGGCGCGCAGGCGTGTCGATGCGATCATGCGGAAGCTGTCGATCCGTGTGAGCACGCAATTGGTGGCGCTGGCGCACCACCGCGGCTCGGTCGGTGCTGACCCACAGGAGGGCGACGGCACTCAGAGCGCGGCGGCACCTGACCCACAGTCCGCCAACCCGTTTAAGGTTTAAGGCGACGACCTGTCGCCGACGGTGACAACCGGGCCCGCCGGTCTACGCGTGCTGCGCGGGCCCGAAGTTGACGGGAGCGTTGGCTGCGATGGCTGCTCTCACCTCGGGATCGGTTTCCATGGCATCGGCTACGGCCAAGATGAGGTCATGGTCGCTTATTTCGTCGCCATATGGATAAACGACCACCCCCCAGCCGACTACACGGACCTTCGCGCGTCCGGGAGGCGACTGAACGCGCGTGCCCGGTTCGGCGTTCAGTGCGGCATCGACCAGGTGATCCGCGCTGCGTTCGGGGGTGAATGGTGCGAGCCGCTCCTGTAGCTGCCGGGCATTCGCCCACGCCGCGGGCAGGTCATTGAGAACGACGTCGAGTCGGTCGGTCCAGGCGTCGACGGATGGCGGTGCGCCGAAGTGCTGCTCGACGAGGTTGAACCGCTGGGCCGCCTCTCGATAATCCGCCAGACTGGCGAGAAACCGCCCGGCCCCGCTGCTCGACGGCATCATCACCGGGACGCCCTGCTCGATCGCCTCCGCGGCGACCAAGCCGAACGACTCGACGCGGGACGGCATGACGACCACCGTGGCCGAACGGATAATCGCCTGCAGCTCATCGGGATCCGAGGTGCGCGGCAGCACCTCAACCGCGTCCGGCTCGCCGACGAGGGCGGCCAGATTGTGGCGTGCGTGCCGGAGCATCTGGAGGTCGCCGCCAAGCGTCACCAGCCGTGTGTCGTGGCCGCGGCTGCGCCGTCCCCGCACCATGCGAGCCGCCTGCCCGACGCCCTTCAACGGGTCGTCCGTTCGGCCGAACAGCAACACCCGCTCGGGTTCATCGGGCGAGGGCAGCGGCGGCTGCTCGGACATCGTAAGCATCGGCCGCAACTCGTGGACTGATGCGCGCCCGGCCATCGATGACGACACCAGTGACTCGGCGGCCAATACCGGCCCCACACCCGCCACCAGATGAGAACGGCGGGCCATGTACACGTCAGCTGCCAGCCGGGCCCTACCGTGCCTCGCCTCGTTCTTCAGGGCGTGTTGCGTCATGGGCAGAAGATGAAGCAGATGAATGCATTTGGCGTCGGGATAGCGGTGCTCGGCCGCGTGCACGGCGGACATCCCGCCGTCGTAACCATGCCCGATCACCATGTCGACCGACTCCGGTAGATCCGCTAGGAAGGCGATCGAGTCCCGGTGACGAGATATCGCGGGTTGACCGTGGCGTGGGGCGATCACCGTCACGTCGGGCGGCACCTCACCTTCCGCCTCCCGCCTCACCCGCACGTACACCTCGTGGCCGGCCCGCGCCAACCCACGACACAACGCCATGTTCAACGTCTCCATACCGCTGTTGCGACCCCATCTATCGCAGAACACCAGAATCCGTTGCCGGGGTGGCCGGACCGACGTCCCCTGGACGTGTTCGACGATGGAGGGTTCGGACACCACATCGGCAGTGCGGACACTCTCGGCCAGTGTTGATTCTCGCGCCGCGGTGTGATGGTCGTACAGGAGGAATCCATCCCCCAGTACCAAACCGCCCTTCCGGAGCAGTTGCAGGCCTTGGTCGTTGGCGTTTGCGGTCGCCCGGTGGTGACCGTTCTGGTCGTGTACGGCCAGCAGTCGCCCGAATGCCACCTTCATCTGTCCGGCGGCCGCGACTGGCGCACCGGCGAGGAACGACGAATGGTGCAGGCGGCCAGAGGTTTTACTTGAGGTGGCGTAGAGATTGCCACCGCGATCCATCACGAACATGGCCCAATCGGGAGAGTGGAACGGTGTGCCGTCGGCTGCTCGGTACAGCCGGCCGTCGGGCCCTGCGAACACGCGAGTCGCTTCGAGTTCGGCGGCGGACAGATAATGCACCCGGACGAAGGGCGACAGACTCGGATCATCCTCACCCCGATACTCCTCGCGCAGCGGATAGCTCGCATCCAGTTGCACTCCTGTGCGCGCAGGTGGGATTCGGTCGAGTCCTACATCGCGCGGCACCGGGCGCCAGTATCCGTCCCCGTCCTGCCAGTACATTAACTCGGTTCCTCGCCACCAACCCGATTCACCTGTGGCTGAACGTACGTCGGGCGATTCGATGTCGGAGAGCTGGACGTCCCCGTGCGGGTCGACACGGCCGGACAGGTACTGGATTCGTGCGCCCCGCTCCGTGAGCGCGACAGCGAGCTCAGTGAACTCATCCAGCGCCGCGGTCAATCTCGCGTCGTGATCCGATCCCTCCCAGTCGACGATGACAACGCGCGGCTGCTCGCCACCGACCAGGCCGGCACGGCTATTCAACGCGCGGCCGACAACCGCCTCGACTGCGCTGCGCGCAGCGTCGTCCAGCGCTCCCTCGAACTCGTAATTCGCGCTCTCCCAAAGAAAATCGTTGTCAGGCTGCCCCGGCAGTCGGACCATACTCATCTGCTCTCGGGGATCAGCGCGGTCGGGATCGGTTCCCCTCCCGCCGGCCCGGTGTGACTCCGGCCCCGAGCCTGGGCCGACGTCGCCGCGGCCGATGCGTGTCGCCATCAGAATCGACTCTTGCCCAACGGTGTGGGATGTCCGCGCGCTGGTCTCGCCGAGTCGCATGGACACGTCGGCGGTGGGATTGTGTGACGGGGTGGTGATTTGTTGCGGCGGGGTGGCTGCGGGGGAGGGGGCGGCTGTCGGGGAGTGAGTGGCGCCGGCGGGCGCTGGCGAGGTGGCGGGTGTAGAGCTGGCTGTGCCGGTAGGAGTGGTCGGGAAACTCGCGTGTGCTGCGGCTGGTTGTGGTGAGCCGTGGGGTGGGGAGGCGGCGGTGGAATCGGTGACGTTCACCTCGTTTGCGCCGGGGTGGTACTCGGGTGCGCCGTCGGCTACCGAGGCGCTACGAGCACCGGGGGTGTCGCCGCCGTGTGGGCCGGCGGTGGACGCGGCGCCGGCGGTGCCGGTGGCGGTGGGCGCGGCCGGGGTCATCGAGGGGTCGGAGACGGGCACGGGCGCGCCGGTGTGGGCAGTGACCGGCATGCGTGGGGCACCGTGTGTGGGCGGCGTTGGGAGGGAGAACTGTTCGGCTCGAGTGCGGGCGATCGCGTCGTGTCCCCCTGCCATGCCGGCATCTCCCCCGAGACCACTGACGCCGGAGGTTGCGGTCGCGGCCAGGAACCCGGCGGAGAACACGTCGACGGTTTGGCCAACTGCCGCCGCGCCGGTGATGTTTCCCACCGTCCCCGAGGCGAGCATCGTCGCCGTACCGGCCATTCGGCCGGTGCCCAAGACGTGGGCGGTGGGTACCGCGCTGGCTTCGCCGGCGGCTCCTCCGGCCGCGGAGCTGATCGCCGTCAGCCGTAACCGCTCGGCGTCAACGACCTGCGTGTAGCTCTCGTGACCGAGAGCCGTGTACTTGGCTCCCTCCTCGATCCCGGCGAAGCCGAGCTCTTCCAGGGCTCCCTGTGCGCCCTCGTGGGTAAGCCGTTTGACCATCGTGCGGGCCGCCACCTCGCGGATTGCGGAGGCGATGCGTCGCAACCCCGCCGCCACCACCTGGCGAATGCAGGCCCGGCTCACCGCCTCGGTGATCGGGATGCGTGACAGGGACCCTCCGGCCGTCCACCCGGAATTGGCTAGCGCCCAGGAGATCTCGACCGCGGCGGACGCGAGGCCGAATACGATCGAGAGCTTGATGTACTCGATCTCGATGGCCAGCCACCCCGCCGAATCGCCCAACGCCGCAACCGCATCGGCGAGCCCGGCGACCGCGTGCTCACCATCGAACAGCAAGCTGAACTGCTCGTGGGCGGCCGCCCCGGACTGCCCAACTAGCACCTCGGTGGTCTGTGCCCGGACGCGATCCAACTCCGGGATCAGGGCGTCCAGCGCTCGCGAGGCCGCTTGGTAGTGCTCGTCGACGAGTGCCATCGCCGTCTCGCTCCCGGTCGGCCACTCATCACCGGCCAGATAGGACACCCAGTGCAGGCTCGGTGGAATCTCAATGTCCATGCCGGCACCCAACGAAGCACGCCATCGGGGTCTTACTGACCGCACGGCCCGGCGAAGCCGACCACGCCACCGGCCGCAATGCTGTCGGCAGCTCAACAGTCACCAGGACCTCCTTCGGATTTGCCGCGCAATGGCCAACCGCAATAGTCAGGGAGCGCCGGATTACGTCGTCCGGCAGGGCAACCCAGGGAGTGAGGCCGATCGACTCCTGGCGGAGAAGCTACGTTCAACCTGTTTCGGTGCGATTTCCGCTGATTACTGGCCCGTTACCATGGCGGCAACCTCGACGCCGAGCAGCTTGGCGGAGGTGGTTACGTTGGGCTGCACACACTGCGCGGTCAGTGTTGACGACCGGATGGTAGGCAGTCTGGAAGCAGCGCAGGTGATTTCGTTGATGACAGGGGTTTGGGCGGTCTCGGGATCGATCTGGACTATCCGACCGATGGGTGGGAGGCTTGCCGTTGCGAATCCGGCCGCGGTGTTTCGCCCAGGGGGAGTCAGATGCCCGTGTTTCTGATCGAGAGGAAGACATGCAACTCGAAGGCAAAGTGGCGGTTGTCTACGGCGCAGCCGGATCGATGGGCGGCGCGGTAGCTCGCGGATTCGCCGCATCGGGAGCGCAGGTGTTCCTTGCGGGTCGCACCGGCTCGAAGGTGCAAGCGGTCGTGGATCAGATCGATGCCGCCGGCGGAACCGGACACGCTCACGAGGTCGACGTGGACGACCGTGACAGCGTCGAGCAACACGCTGACCTCGTGGTCGCTTCTGCCGGCAGAATCGACGTCTCGTTCAATGCGGTCGGAATGGCGGCGACCCAAGACGTCGCTCTCGTGGACATGTCGCTCGAACAGTTCATGGAGCCGATCAGGGACGCCAGTCGCCGACACTTCATCACCGCGACCGCTGCGGCGCGTCGAATGGCACCCGAAGGCAGCGGAGTGATCGTGATGCTCACCGCTTCAGCCGCGAAGGAGTGGCGTCACCGGATGGGCGGCTTCAGTGTCGGATGTGCCGCGATCGAGGTGCTGACCCGAACCCTGGCCGGAGAACTCAAGGGCACCGGCGTACGAGTGGCGTGCATCCGGGCCAACTTCACACCCGAGAGCGTCCCAGACCTCCCCCCGGGGGCCCTGGATCCCCTCCTCGTCGACACACTCGTCCCTCGGCTGCCTCGGCTCGATGAGATTGCGGCCGCCGCGACGTACCTGGCTTCGGACCGAGCCGGCGCCACGACCGGCACCGTTCTCGACCTCACCTGCGGAGCCATTCTGAACTGACAGGTTCGACCTGCGCCTTGGTCCGTTGAAGCAGACCGCTGCGAACACACGGTATGATACTCGATGTATCATCAAGGTCGTTCGGTCCTACGGTGCGCGGATAAGGTGAGATGGATTGAGTGATTCAGACGAGGTCACGGCGGCCCACCGCCGGCACCCTCCACCGTCGTCATGTGCGACCACGACTCCGCCTCCTCACCATCCACTGCGTGCCCGACCGACGGCGCCGACGCGGAGCCACGGCTGAGCCGAGAGCCTGAGACAACCGAAAGAAGGAAAAGTGGAAGCAACGCAGGCGATTTCGTTGGTGGCGGAGTATGTGCGGTCTCGGGGTCTGGACTATCCGACCGACGGGTTGGAGGCCGACCGCTTCGAATCCGGCTGGAGTGTGTTCGCCCCGGTCGACATCGACGAGAGCGATCCGTTGGCGTTTCTGGACATGCCGGTGGGGCGGGCGATCTTTCTGGTCGGGGACTCCGGGCGGATCGAGGAGTCGTCGTCGTCGGTGCCACCGCAGCAGGCGCGCGATGCCTTCACCGTGCGCGAGCGCGCGGACGGTGCCCGCGAGAACGGCGATCCCCAGTGAGCACACCCAGCGACTACAGCCAGCGTGACTTTATGGCCGACCTCGGAGAGCGCCTGCGCGAACGCGAGTCCGAAGGTGAGCCGCTGATCAGCGACTTCACCATCGTCGACGAACCGCCGGTGGGCCTCGACGGCTTCGGCGATGAGGAGGCCACCACCGCTGAGGCCTCGCAACTACTCGAGCCGATCGTCACCGAACTGGCCGCGCTGGGACCTGCGGGGTGGCAGCGGTTCGAGGCGGTATTCGCGTTCACCGTCACCGCCGAGGTCGCCCAGTTGAGGTTCTTCGTCGACGATCAGTCCGGGCTTGCTCCCGTGCCGAAATCGATTGCCGCACTGGTGCGTCAGCAACGGTTGGTGGCCGCCGAGATGCCGGCGGGGCCGTGGTGGCGGCTGCTGCTGGGCGTGACCGAGGACGGCGAGATGACCGTCGAGTACGACTACGGCGACGAACCGTTCCCCGACGACCAGATTCTGGCGCCCGAGGACTACCGAGACGACCTGGACACCTTTCCGCGCAACTGGGTGCCGGTCTGGCTGGCGGGTTACATCGCCGGTCCGGATGCGCAGGGCCGCACCCCGAGGCGGGCTGCGGCTCAGGCGGCGGCGGACAATGCCGTCGGCCGCGGCAGCACTACCAACGAGGACGTTGCGCCGCTGCCGGACCTTTGGGCGCGCTGGGCGGTGCTGTCGGCGGTGCACGTCGGTGTCACCTCGGAATGGGGGCCGCGGATACAGCCGGGCTACGGTTGGTTCGAGGGCGATCGGCGCAGCGGGTCGACGCTGTACGTGCTGCCCGGTGATCGGGCCGTGCTGTCCGGCGGCCGATGGGGCTCGCCGTTGCTGGACGCCGCCTACAACGGTGGCCAGGACCTGCCGGCGTTGTACACGGGCGCCCCGTCATGGGTCACCGATGGCGTACTCAACACGCGAAATCTCAACGGCCTGTTGACGTTCTGCTACTGGTGGAACTGTGGCGAGTGGCATCGCGGCGGCACCGACACCCGCGACGAGTTGGTCGCCTTGCCCGCCGTCGGCACGGCTGACGCGACCATCGAGGCGATGGTCGCCGAGACCGGTGCGTCGACCGCCGACCAGTGTCGCGCACTGCTGGCCGTGACCGCCGAGCGATCGGCGAGCTACGCCGCCGTCGCCGCCGTCTTCGCCGAACATCCCGATGCCGACATCGACGGCGCCGTCAACCAGCTCGACCTAGCCGGGCTGATGGTGCGGTAGCCCGACCCGGCGCCCTGACCGTGCGCTGCCGCAGAGCATCGTGCGGGAAAGATCGACAACTAGGAGTGCAGGATGCAACTCACACCAACCGGTCGGCTACTCGATACGCCGCAGGGCCGAGATCTCGAACTAACGCGCGACATTCAGGCTCCTATCGAGGAGGTTTGGGCCAGTCTGACCGAGTCGGAGCGGACAGCGCGCTGGTTCGGTTCATGGACTGGTGCGGGAAGGGCCTCGGCTACAGTGCGATTGACGCTGACTCACGAAGACGGCCATCCCGAGGCCGACCTGACAGTCATCGGGTGCGAGCCATGCAGCCGACTCGAGGTTGAGGCCTTCGATGACCACGGTCGGTGGCACCTCGAGGCGTGGCTTACCGCAGACGCGCAGGGCACCACACTGCGGTTCGTGCACCACCTCGATCCCGAAGTCAAGGCGGCGTCGACGGGCCCCGGTTGGGAGTACTACCTCGACATGCTCGCGGCCAGCTTGACAGGCAATGAGGTGGCCGGCTTCGACGACTACTTGTCAGCGATGACGTTGCACTACGAAAGGCTGGATACCGCTTCATAGTCGCGACCCGGTCAACGTCTTCACCCGCATACAACGAAAAGGAAGTTGATTAACCATGCCAGGACTGCCACCGCCCGCCGCCGATGAACGCCAGAGTCTGCTGGAGTTCCTGACTTTTCAGCAGAACGCCTTCTTCGCGGCGGCCTATGGGTTGACCGACGAGCAGGCTAGGTCCACACCATCGGTCAGTTCGCTGTCCATCGGCGGGCTGATCAAGCACGCCACCGTCGTGCAGAAGGGCTGGGTGCAACGGGCGGCCTGCGCGCCGGACTTCCCGCCCGCCGACGACCGCCCGATGCCGGAGATCATGGCTGAGCATGCCGACCAGTACGTGATGCGCGACGACGAGACGCTCCAGCACCTGCTCGCCGGCCTCGAGAAGCAGAACGCCGAGGTTCTGAAGGTGTTCCGGCAGGCGGATTTCGACACCGCGGTGCCGGTGCCGCACGACGTGCCGTGGTTCCCGCAGGACCTCGACCACTGGACTGTGCGCTGGGTCGTGTTGCACCTCATTGAGGAGTTGACCCGCCATGCCGGGCACGCCGACATTATCCGCGAATCCGTTGACGGCGCAACGATGTACGAGCTGATGGCCGCCAACGAGGAATGGCCGGAGACGGATTTCCTCAAGCGGTGGAAGCCGGCGGAGACGTAGCCGGGGGCTACGGCACCGCTTCTGCCCCCGACGATCGCCTCAATGTGGCACATACGAAATCGCCGGGTCGATCGTCGGCTTCAACCAGCACCTCGGCGTCCGCCGACCAAATAGCCGAACGCCCAGCAGTTCTGACAAATCCACCACCAGTGGGACCGGCGAAGCTGGCCATCACGACCGGAGCCTGACATGCCATGGCGATACTGCGCCCCCGGCGTTGCTGCTCAGCGAGCTCCGTCTGATCGTTGACCACACCACACGCATAGACATCAACACCGAGTTCAGCGGTGCCCCTAACGTGTTCCTCAGTTCCGGTATCGCGGCAGATCCCCATACCGATACGCCAGCCGTCCACCTCGATGACACGCGGCCCCAACCCCGGTTCGAAGCACCGGTCTTCGGTCCCGTGCAGAAACGTCTTGCAGTAGGCCACGCTTGCGCCGTCGCCGTCGATCCGCACCATCGCGATGAACCGGCCACCGGAGACTTCCACGGGTGCACCGACCAAGGCCACTGAGTTTGTTCTCGCACAGACCCTTACGAGAGGCGCCATGCCCGATCCGGCGATGTCGACCGGCGTGGAATCCAGCCGATAACCCGTGAGCGACATCTCCGGGAACACCACCAACCGGGCATCGGCCCGCGTAATGGCCTCCACATGCGAGGCGACGTTCCCGTCGACATCGCCGTCGATGACAATTGGCTGGACCGCGGCGACCACCAGTTTTCTGCCGACCCGCATGCTCCCAACTTATCCTCACCGCTCATCGATCGTCATACCGACCCCTGCGGCCGTCCTCGAACGGCGCCCTACCCGGCGCGAGCCTGAGGACGCCGGAGAGCCGCGCGGCGGATGCTTGAAAAGCATTGCTGTCTGGCATGATTGACTAGTGAAACGTCTCCTGTCGAGCTGTTGCCTCGTTGCATTCCTGGCCGCCGCTTGCGGTGATCGTCAAGGCGAGGTCGCCGAGCAGCCGTCACAGGATCGAAATGCTGCTCTGGAAGCAGCTTTCGAACAGCTCGAGCGTGACGAGGCGCCCGTCGTCGTCGCCGTGTCGCTCGACGGAGAGCCAGCGCACGTGCGCGAGTTCGGGTCGCTACGTGCAGACGGCGTGGCCGCAGAACAGGCATTGGTCGACATCGGATCGATCACCAAGACCGTGACTGGGGTGGCGATCTCGAAACTGGTCGAGCAGGGCAGGCTCCGTCTGGACGAGACGCTCACCGAGATTCTGCCCGGAGTCCCGGCAGATAAGGCGAAGATAACGGTGGAGCAGCTGCTCACGCACACCGGCGGACTTTCAGAGGCAATCGGTGACGACGCTGAGGAAATCGACCGCGGCGAGTTCCTGCGGCGCGCTCTGGCGTCCGAGATGGTCGGGGTGCCCGGCACGCGCTACGCCTACTCCAATGTCGGGTACTCGATCCTCGCCGCCATCATCGAACTTCGCAGCGGTCGATCCTATGAGGAGTATCTACATGCGGAGCTGCTGGTGCCGGCGGGCCTTGATGGAATCGGCTACCTGTCCGCATACGATGACGCGCGAACACTGCGCGCTCCGAACGGCGAAGGTGTCTTCGAAGCGAGTTGGGGCGGCCACGACGCTTCGTGGCACCTCATCGGCAACGGAGGGCTCGTCACCACCGCCGGGACGTTCGTCGAATTCCTTCAGGCACTGGCGGACGGAAGGATTCTCACAGCCTCCTCGCTCGAACGGGTTCGGGAGCCCAGGGTTGCCGAGGACGACACCGGCACCAGCTTCTACGGCTACGGCGTTGTCGTACAGGATCTCCCGCAGCTCGGCCGGGTGTACTGGCACGATGGCGGAAACATCGTCTTCTCCGCCGAGTGGTCGGCCATGGTCGACCACGGCGACGTCATGTTCGTCGCGGGGGTCGACGCGGGCGGGGAAGAGGGCATGGCCTCGGCGGCCATGAGCGTGCTTCGCGATCACCTTTACCGCTGAACTCGTCCACAGGTAATCGCGAGCGGCGGCAGCCTGTCGTGGCTAGCCGCCACCAAGGCGCGAGAAGTTGGCCGCCACTGAGCCGGCCAGTTCGAGGTAGGCCTTGACGGTGGCCGGCTTGAGCAACGCGAAGTCGACGTCGGCGCCCTCGGCCAGATGACGGTCGAACGGCACGAGATGGATCGAAGCGCACCTCGCCTCGAAGTGCTCGACGACCTTGTCGACCTTCATTGCTGCGGCGCTCGGCCGAGATGCGCTCAGCACCACGTGGGCATCCCGTACCAACCCCGAATGGCCGTGCTGCATCAGCCAGTCCAGTGTCGCGGACGCACTGCGCGCGGCGTCCATGGCAAGCGAACTGACGAGGACCACCGAGTGCGCGAGATCGAGCACGCCGGTCATCGCCGAATGCATGATGCCGGTGCCGCAGTCGGTGAGGATCACGTTGTAATAGCGCCGCAAGATCTCCACGGTGCGCCGGTATTCGTCCTCGCCGAACACGTCGGCTGCGGCCGGATCCTGCTCACTGGCCAGAACTTCCAGCCTGCTGAAAGCCATTCGGGTATGGCCCCGGACATCGGCATAGCTGCTGATGCGGGGGTCGGAGATCAGGTCACGCACCGTGGACTGGTTCGTGGTGTCCCGCACGCGTTCGGCCAAGGTGCCGCGGTCGGGGTTGGCGTCGACGGCGATCACCCGGTCCGATCGGGTCATGGCCAACGCCGACCCCAATCCCAGTGTGGTCGTGGTTTTTCCGACTCCACCCTTAACGGACAGGATCGCCACTCGGAAATCGCCGGCGATGGGTCGGCGGATCCGAGCGAGCAGCTCGTCGTACTCCCGCTGCCGACGTGACGCACCGGGGTTGACGCGGCCGCCGCTGAGGTGGTGAACCGTTCTGCGCCAACCCGATCGCGGTGACGGACGGTCACCTGGACTTTGTACCGCCTCGTCCAACGACGGCGGCGTGCGAAACGCCCGTGGTGGCGGCGAACCGGGCGGTGGTGGCGGAGGCGGAAACGGAATCCGCGGCACCCCCGGGTGTGGGACATAGCCGGCGGGCGGCGCGACGGCCCATCCCGGTGGAGGAGGGGGAAGCCACCAGGCGGGTGGCGGGCCGGGTGCCTGCACGGCCGGTTCGGCTGCCGGCGTGGGTTGCTTCGATTCGGGCACCGTGCGGGCGGCGGGCGGCGGGCGCGGCGCAGGCACGGGCGCCGCCTGGGTATCGGCCGCCTCGGCCGCCGCGTCGGCGAACATCCTCGGTACTGACGAGGAAGGAGTCTGCCACGGCGGCAATGCCATTCGGCGTGCCGCCTGCGCGTTCGCTCCGCCGTCGTCGGTATGCGCCGACGACGGGTCGGGCCGGTCGCTGCTGTGCCTGCCGTTACTGTTGCTCAACTCATCCTGCTGGTACATGTCAACCGCCTAGGTCCAAACTGATACACCGTGTCATGCTACTCACCGTCACCGCCGCCCGCGCTGCGCCGCCGTGCAGGCAACACGCCCAGGGCCACCGCAGCGATCGCGATGCATGCTCCCGACACCGTCAGCGCGATGTTGCGGGCGCGCAGGTCGACGCTCTCGGGTTGCGGTGGCCGGGCGATTGGCTGCGGCGCCTGCCTGTCGGGCAGCGCGGCGACCGGCGGCAGAAGGTATGTCAACGCTGCGACGGGATCGACGACACCGAAACCGGTGTCGGCGCTCGGCTGGCCACCGGCGGTGTGGGCGGTGCGCTTGATGACTTCCATCACCTGAGCCGCGCTCAGATCGGGGAATCGCGACCGGAGCAGAGCGACGGCACCCGATACGAACGGCGCCGCGAAACTGGTGCCGTTGACCGGCTGTATCCCGCGCTGATCCTGCCAGGCGTTCATCAGGCCCGGTCCGCGCGGGTCCAGCGACGTGATCATCTCGCCGGGGGCGGCGACGTCGACCCACGGCCCGCGCACGCTGAACTCCGCAGGTTCCCCGTTCGGTGTCAATGCGCCGACGGTGAGGACGTAGTCGGAGTACCACGCGGGACTGACGACGGTCTGCACCGATGCCCATTCCCGCTCCAGCGGTAGGTTCGGATCGCCGGCAGGGTTCTGGACACCGCACAGGCCCTGCGGGTCGATGTTGCCCGCCGCAGCGACGACGACGACGTCGCGCTCGAAGGCGTACCGGACGGCCCTGCCCAGATCGGCGTCGTCGATCGGAGTGCCGACCGGAACACACGCGGCGACTGACAGGTTGATGACGGTCGCGCCTAGGTCGACCGCCCGCGTGATGGCCCGCGCCAGTGTGATGATGTCGCCGTATCCGCTGGACACCGCGTTGGGGTCGTCGTCGCTGCGGCGGGTGCCGGCCAAGTCGTAGGCGCCGGAGTGCTGCCGGATCGACAGGATCGTGGCCTCGGGCGCCACCCCGGCGAACGCGTCGTCGGGACTCGGTGCCGCCGCGATGATCCCGGCGACCAGGGTGCCGTGCGCGTCGCAGTCCTCCAAGCCGTCGCCGCTCGACACGTAGTCGCCGCCGGCCTCCAACGCGGGTAGTCGGGGGTGCCTGCTGACGCCGGTGTCGATGACGGCCACCCTCTGGCCGGCGCCCCTGGAGAATCGCCACGCCTCAGTGAGGGCGAGCATCTGCGCCGCGTGTGGAGCCAGGCCGAAATCCGACTGAGGCAGGATGGCGGTCACGCCGCAATCGGTGATGCGCTCCGTCGGCTGCGGTGGCGCCACCGGTCCGGTGGGAGGTGGACCGGGTGCCACCACGGGCGGCGCGACCGCGTGGACGGGTGGAGCGGCAGCCAAACAGGCCACCAGGCCCGCGGTTCCACTGGTCGCGAACCACCGTCGCAGCCGGGTTGTCATGTCGGGCCGACCACGGCGAGGCCCCCGTCGACCCACACCGCCACCGGGATCAACGCGGCGAACGTCACGTACCGCAGATACGCCGCCGCCGTCCGAAGCCGGGCCCGCGTGGCGTCGCCCGCGTCCGCCAGCGCGCCCGCGGCAGCCGCCACCGCGCTCACCACAAGGGTCACCAGCGCCGCCGAGGCCATCACCGTCGAACCCTCCTGCGCCCGCACCGTCGCGAGCATCACGATCAAGGCTGCCGGAACCGCGAACGCGGCCTGCTGCAACCGGTCTCGGCGTGTCAGCGCCGTCAGGGCAAGTACGGTCGCGCACAGGACGGCGAACGACACCCGGTCCCAGGTGGCAGGCGCGGCGTACAGCACCGCAGTTGCGCCGCAGGCCACGGTCGCCGTGAGGCCGGCGGAGACGGCGGAGCGCGTCCGTTCGGCTGCCCGCACGTCCGCCCAGACGGTCTCCGCGGTCGGCAGCCCAGTATCGGGGTGCGTGATTCGCTCGGATTCGCCGAAGGCGGCGCCGAGGCGAGGTGCCGTGTCGCCGGGGTCCCCGGTGCCGCTGACCCGGCGGCGATGCAGACGTGCGGTACCCGAACACGCGAAGGCCCCGAGGACCGCTGTCACCGCACCGACCGTTGAGGTGCCCGCACCCGCGGCGTGCCCCAGCGCCCCCGCCAACCCGGCGGCCAAGAGCACCGCACACGCGACGAAAGCCCAACCGCCCGTGCCGATCACCCACCGACACACGCCGAGCACCAGGATTGTCGAACCGGCGCCTGCCGCAAGCGCGAGGCTTCCTCGGCCGTGCACCGCGACCCACGCCAGCGCGGCGACCACAGGGATGATCGTCCACCCGAGGGCCGTCGCGACGTCGGCCCGCCGGTAGATACGATGGGCGAGGGCGGCCGCGCCGACCGTAGCCGCGACGACCACCGCCGCCAGTGCGACCATGACCGACCGGTGGCCCGCGAAAGCCTCTCCCGCAACGAAATACACCCACACGAGCCCGGCCGCCATCAGGCCGGCGCAACCCATCCAGCGCGCCGAGTCGGCGCTCCAACCAACGTGAGCGGTCCTGTTCAGACGGGCGGCCGCGTCGACCACGTCGTCGTGCAGAGTGGGCGGTGAGAGTGCCGGCTGAGTTGTCAGGCGCAGCACCTCGCCGCTGCTGACGCCGGCCTCGCGCAGTGTCGTGTCCGGCGCGAGGGTGACCACGGGGTCGATCCGGCTCACCACCCAGAACCTGTGCCAGGTCGGCGACGCTGATGTCTCCTCGGCTTCGTCGCCGTGTCGCGACCGCACAAGGGAGACGAGGTCCGGTAACAGGGCCGCCACCGGAACATCAACGGGCAGAGCCACATCGAGTTGCGTCCGGTCCGCGAGCACGGCGATGCGAATCAGCTCGGGCGCGGCCGATATCGACGACGCGCGGTCCAGCTCACCGAACCCGGTCATTGGTCCGCCATCCGGGAGAGTTGGATCACGCCGCTGCCGACCGTCCGTGAGACCAGCATGCCGCGACCCGGCGGCAGTGTGGTCGCCTTGTAGCCGCCGAACAGCGACCCCTCGTCGCGCGAGCCGCTCATCACCAGACCGTTGCAGGACAGGTCCTTGAGCCGGCCGATGATCGGATCCATCATCGCCCGACCCGCCCCGCCGCTACGCCGGGCGATAACGATCCGCAGACCGATGTCGCGGGCCTGCGCGAAGTACTCCACCAGAGGACCCAGCGGGTGGTTGAGCGAGCCGCCGCCGATCAGGTCGTAATCGTCGATCAGCAGGTAGATGTCGGGTCCGTTCCACCAGGACCGCTCCTTGAGCTGGGCGGGCGTGACGTCGGCCGGTGGGAGCCGCTCCTTGAGCGATGCGGCGAGCGCCGTCATCAACTCCGTGCACGACGGCGCGGCGGTCGCGTAGCCGCCCAGGTACTCGTCGGCCACCGACCCGAGCAGTGAACGCTGGAAGTCGACGAGGACGATCTTGCACTCCTGCGGAGTCGCGTTCTCCATGACTCCTGCCGCGATGTTGCGCAGTAGGCTCGTCTTCCCGCACTCGCTGTCCCCGAACGCGACCAGGTGCGGTTGTAGGTCGAAACGGAGTACCACCGGCGCCAGCTCCGCCTCGTCGATGCCGATCGCGATCCTCGATGGACCGACAAGGCCTGCGGTGCGGGCTCTTTCGACTACCTCCTGCCGATCGAGGTGGTCGGGCAGCATTCGCACTCGTGGCGCCGCTCGGTCGCCGTAGTGCGTGCGCATCGCCGCCACCGCATCGGCCACGCCGGCCGGGAGATCCTCGACGGTGGAACGGGAATCGAGTCGCGGCAATGCGGTGAGGATGTGCAGGCGCTCGGCGTTGATGCCGCGTCCGGGCCGTCCGACGGGAACCAGTTCGGCGAACTTGCGGCCGACCTCGCTGTCGATAGGATCGCCCATCCGCAGCTCGATGCGGGTGCCCAGCATGTCCTTGACCGCGGGCCGGATCTCCATCCAGCGCGTTGCGGAGATCGCCAGGTGCACGCCGTAGGACAACCCGCCGATGGCGATCGACTGCAGCACCGGTTCCAGACTGTCGAAGTCGCTCTTGACCGTGGCCCAGCCGTCGACGACGAGGACGACGTCGCCGAACTTGTGGCGGGCCAACAAATCTGCGGCCCGCTCGTCGGTAGGCACGGTTGCCAGCCGGGCTCTGCGCTGGCGGAAGTCCCGCATGGATTCGATGGCCAGGTCCCGGAACAGCCGCTCGCGCTCGCTGAGCAGTCCGGAGACCTCGGCGACCGTACGCCGGATGCGGTCGGGATCCATCCGTCCGGCCACGCCCGCGACGTGGGGCAGGCCGTCCAGGCTGGCCAGGGTGCCGCCGCCGAAGTCGATACAGAAGAACTGCAGCTGCTCGGGGGTGTGCGTGGCGGCCGACGCCATGATCAGCGTGCGCAGGGCCGTCGACTTGCCCGACTGCGGACCCCCGACCACAGCGACGTTTCCCTTCGCGCCGGAGAGGTCGACCAACAGCAGGTCGCGGCGCTGGTCGTAGGGCCGGTCCACCACCCCGATCGGCAGGCACAGGCCGCCGTCGAGGTTACGCGGGTCCTGCCAGCTCGGGTCCGGGAGCAGATCGTTGACGGCCGGGCTCTCATTCAGCGGCGGCAACCACACCTCGTGCGCCGGGCGCCCGTGCCCGCGTAGCCGGTCGACGACGACGTCGAGGATGCTGGCCTGCGAGGCTCGCCCGGCGCCGGCCACCGTTGACGCGTCGGGTCCGTGGCTCTCGGTAGCCTCCTCGCGTGAGGGCGGTGCGGGCGTCGGATCTTTGGCGACCGGTGTGGCGGTGAAGAGCTTGGGCGCCGACATTCCGAACGCGGCGGTGCTCCTCGTCCCGGTCGAGCTCTGGGGTTTCACGTAGGGCCCCGACACGTAGCAGGCGTTGAACCGCAACGGTTCTGACGCATCGCATTTCAAGAACGCCGAACCAGGGACGCTGGGAAGGTGATAGGCGTCGGGAACGCCCAGCACGCTGCGGGATTCCCCGGCCGAGAACGTCTTCAGCCCGATCCGATAGGACAGGTGTGAATCCAGGCCGCGCAGCTTGCCCTCCTCCAGCCGTTGCGACGCCAGCAGCAGGTGGATGTGCAACGAGCGGCCCAACCGCCCGATCATCACGAACAGCTCGGCGAAGTCCGGCTTCTGCGCCAGCAGTTCGGAGAACTCGTCGACGACGATGAACAGCGCCGGCAGCGGGTCCAGCGGCGCCCCGCTCGCCCGCGCCCGTTCGTACTCGGAGACGTTGGCGAAGTTTCCGGCGGCCCGCAGCAGTTCCTGACGACGGTTCATCTCGCCGGCCAGCGCATCGCGCATGCGGTCCACCATCGTCAGCTCGTACTCCAGGTTTGTGATGATGGCCGCAACGTGTGGCGCGCCGTCGAGCCCGAGAAACGTTGCACCGCCCTTGAAGTCGACCAGAACCAGGTTGAGCGCCTCCGGTGAATGTGATGCGATCAGCCCCAGCACCAGCGTGCGAAGGAACTCGGACTTGCCCGATCCGGTTGCGCCGATGCACAACCCGTGTGGGCCCATGCCGCCTTCGGCCGACTCCTTGATGTCGAGTTCCAGCGGTTGACCGGTCGGGGTGATGCCGATCGGCACCCGCAACCGCTCCCTGGTTGAGCGCTGCCGCCACACCGTTTGGGGGATGATCTCGGCAGCGTCGGGAACCTTCAGTAGCGCCATCAAGCCGGGATCGGTTGCTCGCGAATCGGGTTCGAGGCTGACGATGTGCGCCGCGCTGGCGGGCCGGTAACGCCCGATGCGCCGCGCGATCGCGGTCGCCTGGATCGTGGTCATCCGGTCCGGGATGGCGAAATGCTCGACGCCGGTGCGCGTGCGGGCGCCGACGCTGTCCTCCTCCACGACGAGCGCCAGGCCGCGTTTGGCGGCCAGGCCCTCGGCGCGGCCGCTGAGGTCGAACACGGTGACGCTGTCCAAGCCGACGTCGGTCACCAGCCGTTCGTCACCTGAGACGTACCCGTCGTCGATCACCACGACGAGTTGCGCCACCCCCTGGGTCGGCTCGCCGTGCCGGGTGAATCTTCCGCGTTCCGCGAGATCGGCCGACATGGTCGTCTCGAACATCTCCAGCGACGGGAACAACGTGCGCATGGAGCCCAAACCGTCGCGGGCGGTGGCGTGCTGGGCGTGTGGCAGCCACTTGACCCAGCTCCAGGCCGCACCGTCGGGATTGGCCGTCACCACCGCGACCCGGACGTGGTCGGGGCCGTGGAAGGCGCACAGCTCGGCGATCATCGCGCTCGCCAGCGCGCGGCAGTCGGCGCGGTCGCCCTCGAACCCGATGGTGGGAAAGGCCCTCAGCGACACCGCAGTGGGCAGCGTGTGCACCACTGAATGGGTGTGCACGAAGCGCCGCAGTGCGACGGTGGACACCGGCTCGAGGTCTTCGGGCGGGCCGGTTTCGGGGGCCAGCAGCCGCGTCGCTAGCCGGTGGCTGCCGATCCCGACCCGCACGTGGCAGAAGTCCGGGTCGCCGGGGCGGCGTTCCCACATTCGGCGCGACCCGGCGATGTCGATGAGGGCGCGTGGATCCGGATGGCTCCACTCCAGGGCCGCCCGCTGCTCGGAACCGGTGTCGACTGCCTCGTCGCGCAGGTTGGCCAGGTAACTGAAGTAGTCCTTGCGCTCCTCGTTCAGTTCGGCCGCCGACTTCCCCGACCGACCGCCCATCCCGCCCATGAACATGCCGGCCATGGACATCACCATCATCATCGGGAAGATGAGGAACATCGGGTTGCGCGTCAGATCGCGCCCGCCGACCGTGACCATCAGCGCGATCATCCCGACGACCGCGACCACCATGACCAGCGGCATGAGTTTGACCAACAGGCGGCCGGGGATGACCCGCGGCACCTCGGGCGGCGGTTGCAGGTTGACCTCGCCACCGGGCATCCGCGGCGACGCCAGCCGTAGTCGGCGGACGAATCCCTGTGTGCTCAACCGACCTCCTGACGTTACCCGTATGATACAGCGAGTATCACTCAATGGCTCGGTCGGATTTCACGGAGGGCAGCGATGACAATGACAGCGCCGGCGCCTCCGGGGGTGGACACCGAGGTCGTCACCGAGCCGGAGCTCAGCCGCGTATCCGTGCTGGTGGGTGAAACGCTCCTGGATGTCGGGTTGCCGGCCGATGCGCCGGTGTCGGCGATTGTGGGCGACGTGATCGGGCTGGCGAACGCGCAAGCCTCGCTGGCATCCGGCGGTTCCGGGGCCGTATACGACGACACCGACGGCCGATGGACGCTGGCGCGTGTGGGGTTGCAGCCTTTCGAGCCGTCTCGCTCGCTGCGCGACGTCGGTGTCGTCGACGGCGATCTGCTGCTAGTCCGGGAGGTCGGCACGCCGACCGCGCCTGCGCTGTTCGACGACGTCGATGCCTATGCGCAAGGCGACGATCAGGTGCGGGGGTTCCCGATCATCGCGCTGTGTGTCGTCGGGTCCGCGGTGGCATCGGTGCTGCTGGCACTCGGGACGCCGACGCCGACGCCGTCGGTCGCGACGGTGGCGGTGGTACTCGGCGTGCTGGGACTGGCGGTGGTGTGCCTGCTGCGCCACCGCGGTCTGGCCGGCCCACGGGATGCAATGTGGCTGTCCGCGGCGGCCCTGCCGCCGATTCTCGCGGGAAGCCTCTTCGTGATCCCCGGCGGCACGGAACTCACGTCGCTGCCGATGGCCGTCGCCATCACCGCGTTGGCGGCACTGCTGATGGTGCTGGTCGCCGACACCGGTCGCGCGTTGTGCACCGGTTTGGTCGGCGTGGCATTGGTGGGCGCACCGGCAGTTGTGTTCCTGCTGCTGTGGCACCCGCCGATCCGATCGGTCGCCGCCCTGGCGGCGATGGCGGCGGTGGTGGCGATCTATCTGGCTCCACGCATCACGATCCTGCTGTCCCGGGTGCCGATTCCCCCGGTGCCCACCGCAGGGGAACCGCTCGACGACATCGACACCCAGGGCGGCACGACGGTCGAGGGCGTCAACGCGGTCGGCAGACAGGTCATCCCCACCGAGCATGACATGCTCGACCGGGTCGGGCGCGCGAACCGGTACCTGACCGGGATCCTCGGCGCCGCGACGGTGGTGGCGGTCACCGGTAGCTACTTCGCCGTCGACATCAGCAACGGATTCTTTTGGCAGGGAACCGCTTTCGCGTTGACCGTCGCAGTGGTGCTGTGCCTGCGCGGGCGGAGTCACCACGAGCTGCAGCAGGCCGGGATGCTGATCGGCGGCGGCATGATGTGTGCGCTGGCGGTGATCGTCAAGACCGCGACGTTCCTGCCGGGCTGGCAGGTGAACGCGGCGGCGATGCTCGTCGCGCTTTCGGTAGTTGTGGCGATGTGCGGGCTGGCCGCGCCGCGCATCGCGTTTTCGCCCGTCATGCGCCGCCAGGTCGAACTTGCCGAGTACCTGGCGATCGGAATGCTGTTCCCGCTCTGCTTCTGGGTCACCCGGCTCTACGCGTTCTTTCGCGAACTGCAGATCTGAGCGCGGGCCACGGACGCGGCACCGGTTGCCTATCCGCCGCCCGATGGGAGCACCGGCTGCCCGGCCGGATCGGCCGCCATTCCATCGTGTGCGACCAGCGCCGACTCCTGGGACAGCTGCGGTCCCGGCGGGAGCAGAGCCAGCACCGGCCACGGGGCGAGTTGGGGTGTGTCGGGCTGCCCGTCGCTGCCCTTGACCGCGGTCGCGCCCAATGCGGCGCCGGTTTCGAGGTCCTTGACATGGAACCGCAAACCGGTGTCGGAGACGTAGAACAGCTGACCTGTCGCCCGGCTGCCCGGTTCGACCCCGGTCGCGCGCACGTACTCCCCGGTCCCCGGTCGCAGGTAAACCCCGTCCAATCCCGGCCCACTGCCGTCGGCGGTGGCCAGCGTCACCGGCGCCGCGTCGGGCGGCAGCGGCAGGCGGTGCCCCACCAGTAGGCGAGTGGTCGCCTGCGCTGCCCCGTTGGAGCGCTGCCATGCCAGGCACACCACCCGATCCGGGTCTGCGGCAACGATCTGCGGGGCCGCGGCGGGGTAGTGGTCGACGGCGAGTCGCCGGACGATCGGCGCGGCGCTCGTCACGGCGGGCGAGACAATCTGTGGAGCGGACAGCGCGGGGTTGCCGTACCGGATGATGTCGGCGGTGGTCGCGGAGACCGGCTGCAATCCGTCGGGCAGCACGACGTACATCGTGTCGCCGCGGGAGTCCGAGGTGCGCAGTATCGCTCCGACCCGGTACTGCGGATCCAGATACGGTGTCGGCTCCCCGGTCCGCTCGACGACGATCGGCACAATCGGCGCGACCGCTGGAAACGCGTTGAGCAGGCTGGGTGAGACATCGCGTATTGCGTTGCCGCCCAAATGGAGTGCGCCCGAGAGCGCCGGGTCCGCGACGTCGATCTGCGCGCGGACGCCGTCGAAGAGCAGGAACACGTCCGCACCGGACCGGGCCAGGATCATCTCCTGCGGGGCCGCGGCCCGGATGCCGGCCGACAGGTCCGGACTGTTGGCGAGCACGGCCGTCTCGATCGACCGCGCTCCGGCGGTCTCGGCGGTGGTCGGGGTGCGGGTGGTGTCGCAGACCGACCAGGACGACTCGGACATGTCGTCGCCCGCGGCGATGCTCGCCGGGGCACCGACCGCCCCGACCGCCGGGCCCCGCCTGACCGCATTGAGGAACTTGTCGTCGACTTCCTTGGGCGCGGCGTTCTCGCCGGCGATGAGCCGTGCCGACGCCAGGTTCAGCGCGGGGTGCACGGTATCGCCGATCCGCACGTACAGAGCGCCGCTGGACTTGCTCAACAGGATCTGGGCATCACCCATGTTGGGAGTCGGCTTGAAGAAGGCGAGCACGCCGGCCGCGCCTGCGATGAGAACGCTGACCACCAAGCCGACGATCAGGGCGCGGATCTGACCGCGCATCGGGTCGTGGATCAGCCGGGAGTCGCCGCGAATCAGCGCGTGCTCGAGCCGCCGGAGCACGAATCGATACCCGTTGACCTGCGCTCGGGTGGTTACAGGCGCTGGCATGGTCCTCCGTCGCCAGATAGTGGATACTTAGTGTATCAAGGTCCCACCGGCCGCCGCCCAAGCAAGGACGCCCAGTGTCTCGTCACGAAGTCGACCCCGGTCCGCCGGTCGTCACCGCCGACATCCTCGTCCAACGGATGCTGCCCGTCGGGCACGTCGTATTGACCCAGGTGCTGGTGCTCGCGGGACTGACGGCCGCCGAAGCGCTGCGGCTGCAGGGCTGGCAGGGCGGGGCCATGGGTCTGGCCGTCGCGGCGGCGATTGTGGCGCGCGTGCGCGGCGGGACGTTGCCGAAATGGCTGGCGTTGTGGCTGAAGTTCGCCTGTGATCGCCGAAAACGATTGCGCGACAACGGTACGGCTAGCGACATCGCCGAGCCGTTCGATGCCGACGGTGGCGACGGCGAGAAGGTCGGGTTCCGCTGGGACGGCGAGACCCTGTTGTCGATGCTGCGCATCGAAGCGAACCCGCAGGCCATCACGATCCTCGAACCCGGCGTCACGGTGTCGGGCGAAACGGTCCCGGTCCAGCTGGTGGCTGACTGCCTGCGGCAGTACGACGTCAGCCTGGCGTCGGTGGACGTCATCAGCCACGGCGCCCGCTCGCACGGCGGCAGCCGGATCGCGGCTGTCTACGACGCAGTCCTGGGACCGCTTCCGGCCATCGCCGAGCGCACCGTCTGGATCGTCGTCCGGTTCGACCCGTCCCGGTGTGCGAACGCGGTACGGCGACGCGGGGGCGGGCGCGATGGGATTCTGCGCGCGGCGGCTACGGCCACCCGCCGGGTCGCCAGCAGGCTAGTCGAGGCCGGGCTGCGGCCCAGGATCCTCACCTCGGTCGAGATCGGGCACGCCGTCAACCAGCTGTCCGACGGCCTGGGGCTGCGCAACGTCACCGAGAACTGGGCGACGTGCAGCGCCGGGCGGTTCCAGCTGCGCAGCTACCTGTTGCCGCCCGCGCTGCTGACCACCGAGGGATTGGCCGGGCTGTGGACGGTTCCGAGCTACTCGACCACGCTGACGGTGTCGCTGCGGCCGGACGACGCCGGGGACGCGGTGCAGATCCGAGGGCTGGCCCGATTCGACACTCGTGGATCACGCGACGTCGCACTCGGTGACCTCGACCCTCTTGTCGGACAACAGTTCTCGGCATTGACGGCAAGTCTGCCGCTGCCGCCGCCGAACCACCCGGTGCAGCGGTGGGCATTCGGGCGCGGGGATTCGCCGTTCGCGAACCTGGCACTGCCCGCGGCCGGCTGCGGGCAGGTGATCGGCGCCGACGCCGACGGCCGGGCGGTGGCGGTGCCGCTGTTCGGGCGCCATGTCGCCAGGGTCGAGATATCCGGCACACTGCACCTCGCGCAGCAGGTGGTGCTGCGCTCGCTGGCGCTCGGAGCGCGCGTGCGGGTGCACACCGAGCGCCCGGCGCAGTGGCACGCGATGGTCGAGCGGGTCGGCGACCAGGACATGCTCTGGGTCGACGAGTTGCGGCGCGGCGCGATCCAGGCGGGCTCGGAACGCAACCTGTCGATGGAGATCTTCGACGGCGTCGCCGAGCAGGCGATCCGAGTTGGGGTGACGGTCGTGGTCGTGCAGCCCCCGGCCGTCCCGCCGTCGGACACCTGCGATGTGGCGTTGCAGTTGCTCGACCCGCGCCGTGACACCGTGCGGGTCAGCACCCACGCGGGATCGTCGGTGGTGACGATGGTCGCGACCGACGACGAGCTGGATTATCTGCAGGCGTCGCTGGCCGCCACCGAGTTCGGGGCGCCGGCGAACCGCGCCGGGCGGCCTGCGCCGACGTCCGTCTCCCGGACGCGGGTATCGACGGGTGCCCACCATCAGTGATACAGTCTGTATCAGTGATGGGAGCGGCCGCGGCGCGCGAGCAGGAGTGGCGATGACGTACTGGTACGAGGACGTCGGCCGGCGGGCGCCGACGCGGGACGAGGGCGGGATTCTGATCGGCAGGTATCTCGCCGGTGCCGTCGCGGTGTTCGGACTCGCGATTTACCTGCTCAGCTTCAATTCCCCGGTCACGTCGATCGGCGCCGACTGGGCGGTGCGGTTCGCCCTGCTGGCCGGCATCGCTGCCGCGGTCAGCCTGGCACCTGGCAGGCGGGCCCCGCTCGCGGTGATGGTCTGTCTGGCGGCTGTCGGCTTCCTCGACGCGTTGTCGCGATATATAGGTGCTGCATTGTCGGACTGGGCGGTCGTGGTGATCGTCGTCCTGGCCGCTCTTCAAACCGTCGCCGCGGCGATTGCGCTCGTGGCCGGCGAATCGACGACGGGCGATCAAGCGCCGGTCGCCGCCGATCCCTACGCGTATTACGCGTACTACGCCGCGGCGGCTGAGCACGGTTACGGCCAGTATCCGCAGCCGCCGACAACGCCCGAAACGGCGGCGGAGACCGCGACGGCGGACGGCGACGCCGCGGTGCACGCCGGCGATGTGGCTGCGCGCTACGCCGAGTCCGCGCATTACTGGAATGGCGAAGCCGCCACCGCCGCGACGCCGACGGCCCAAGGTGCGCCGGCTCAGGGCGTCCCGCGCGCACAGACGACCTCCGAACCGGTGAGCCGTGTGTCCCAGAGCGTCGACAACTCGGTGCTGCCTATTCGGCCCCAGTCCTGACGTTTCCGTGCACGATTCGGCAGGAGGCCGAGCTTGCCGGGCGAGCCACACCGAGAGCTCCCACCGGGAAGCGGAGGCAGCGTCGGGGAGCAGTTGCGCGGTTGGCGACTGCTGCGGGACCGGAGTCAGTCGCGCGCGGCGGCTGAGTGCGGTGTCTCGACGGCCCACCTGACTTACGTCGAGACGGGAAGAGCGCAACCGCGCAGCGAGTTGATCTTGCAACTCGCGTCGGCGATGGCCTACATCGACGCCGGGCCCCAGTGACTGGGCGACCCTGCACGTCGCCTTGTCGGTCAGGTCCGGTACCTGTCGGACCAGTCGTATACAGTCCGTATCCGCTGGCGACAGCGCAATTCACCGTGGCACCGAAAGGATCGTCGTGACGACCGAGTCGTCGAGCGCCGTGTCGGTGCCGTCCGAAGCAGGCGTTGGCGAGCATCTACGACGGTGGCGCAACCGTGTGGGGTTGAGCCAGATGCGCGTCGCCCACGACTGCAACGTCTCGACGCGTCACCTCAGTTTTGTCGAGACCGGTCGCGCGCGGCCCAGTCGGGAGTTGATCGTCTACCTTGCCCGCTCGCTGGGGGCGACCAACGAGGAACTCAACGTCTGCCTGCTGGCCGGTGGATTCGCTCCGCGGCACATGGTGGAACTCGCAGGCGACCTGCATGCCGTATCCGACGCCCTCGTGGAGATGATCGACCGTCACAACCCCTACCCGGCGTTCGTCTTCAGCCCCGACTGGATGACGGTGCGGGTGAATGCCGGCGGCCAGTGGTTGTGCTCGGTGTTGATGCCCGACCTCTGGAGCGCCGTGGCCGACCCGCGCGTCGGGGTTGACATGTTGGACGCGCTGACACGCAGCGACGGCCTGCTCTCTCAGATGCGAAACGCCGCTTGCACCGGCTGGGCACTGTTGCGCCAGTTGCGGATGGAGCAGTTGACCAATCCCGACCTGCAAGCGCGCGTCGACGCGTTCGAGGCCTCGCTGCTACGCCGCTATCCGGCGTTCGACGCGGACGAGGAGGGGGACCGTGACGACCCAACCCTGCACCTGGACTTCGACACTGTGCACGGGCCGGTGTCGTTCTTCACCGTGCAAAGCGTCATCGGGATGCCGCAGCAGGTCACCGTCGCCACGCCCAGAGTGGAGATGTGGTTCCCCGCCGATCAGCACACTCGTCAGGTGATGGCGCGCGCGTCGGCCTGAGCATCGGCCGTTCGTCGGCGCCGTGCCCCAACTGAATTGGTCAGTAGAAAAGGGCACCCGTCAGCAACGCCCGCCCGCTGTTGCCGCGCCGCAGCAGGGTTGTCAGTTGCGTCCAATCGCCAGCCACTGCGGCGGCCGCTTCGGCGAGATCGGCCGCGACCTCGGACAGCACTTTGGCGACATCGGTGGCATTGAGCGAGAGGACGTCGGACCACATCTTCGCGTCGCCGGCGGCGACCCGGGTGATGTCCAGGATGTCGGAGTCACAGAGCCGCAGCACCGCGTCGTCGGCGTCGTCGAGCGTCGCCGCGAGCGCCGCGGCCACCAGGTGGGGCACGTGCGACGCCCTGGCGACCGCGCGGTCATGATCAGCGGGTGTCATCATCACCGGTTCGGCACCGGTCAGTTCGACGAGTTCCACCACTGTTTCGATCGCCGCGGGAGTGGTCTCCGACAGTGGGGTCAGCACCCACGTGCGGTCCAGGAACAACGTCGGTGAGGCCGCCATCGGACCCGATCGCTCACTTCCCGCCATCGGATGGCCCCCGACGTAGTTGGAGAGGTCGCAGCCGTAGGCCTCGGCGGCGGCCACTGGCGCGGCCTTGACGCTGCCGACGTCGGTGAACACCCGCGCCAGTCCGGCGGCCTGGCATTCGGCCAGCACGAGCGCGATCTCACCGGGTGGCACCGCGATCACCGCCACGTCGACCGGCCCCGGCGGATCCTCCGTTGTGCCCGCGCCCCTGGCTGCGGCGACTGCGGCGGCCGCAGGATCCTGGTCCCGCAGGTAAACCTGCAGACCGCGCGCCCGCAGGGACAGCGCGACGGAGGTGCCCATCATCCCGGTGCCGATCACTGCGACGCTGTCGAGGGCTGCGGATTCGGCGTCACTGCGCCCGATGTCGGATTCTGTCATGATCTGTCCTTTGGCTCGCTGACGCTCAACCGTCGAATCGGATCGACAATGTCTTCATTATCTGGGTCGGATCAATTACCGAGTAGGTAACGAAGCGGGCGCGCAATCAACTTCGTGGCGGCGTTCGTCGATAACGAAATTCGGCGCGGACGTGGTCGCTGGTTTGCTGCCGACGACTGGAGCAAGCGCCCTCCTCGCTGATGCAAAGCAAACGTGTTGCAGCAGAAATGATTTGGGGACGAATATCGGGCGTCGATGCAATACGGGAGGATTTCCCGACTCCAACCGAGGCGAAACCGTTGTCACTGTTTTCATTTGGATGTGTGATGCCGTCGGGGTGCCGCAACCAGGGCGACGCTGCGCCGCACCGTGATCGGTGCCGTCGGCTGAAAAGCCGTTTGTGCCGTCAGGTTCATCGGCGGTGGTGAGTTCGGCGAGCCCGCCACGTTCCGGAGTTCATCGGTATGATTTGGAGCACCTCGCGCTCGCGCGGCGTCAGTTCCTGCCCCCGGACCACCGGGCCGCCGTGCCTTGGATCGCGTTCCTGGGGCGGCCGCTATCGCGGTCACCATCGCCGGTATGGCCTTGAATTATGCCGACCCTGTAAGTGGGGTGCAGCTGGGTCAATCGCAGGGGCACCGACGAACCGTCGTCCTTGGCTCCGAGCGTCTGGGCCACCTCGTCGTGAGTTGCGCACCGAGGTCATCGCGGCCACAGGGCATCGGTGGCGGCGAGCGCCACGCCTCTCAATGCGACCGTGACAGCGGTGAGCGGGCCGAAAAGCCCTCGCAGCCATAGCCACAGCAGCTGGGGCGCCGTGCCGACCGGATTCGTCGCCAAACCAGTCGGCAGACGGATGCTCGCGGAGACACTTTCGGCAGGGATCGGCGTCGCCGGCGTCGGTCCCGATCGCCACCGGCTCAAAGCTGCCGATACGGTCAGGGTCCCGCTTCCGATGGTGAAGGGCGGACGGGTCCGGACGGTGAACCGCAATCGCAACGGTCCGAATGTGCAGTCGAACTCGTGCATCTCGGCCGAGCGGTCCGCAGACCCGCCTTGTACAGCGTGCGGGTCTGATTCCGGGGCCTGCTCGCGCACACATCGATACTCGCTGTGCGACGGATCGACGTCGATTACCCGCCCGGTAACGAGTTGCGAACAGCATTGGGGGTCGCCATCAACGTCATTGAGAGTGCGCGCGACAGTCAGCCTCAACACCGCGTCGACGAGATTGACGATTAGGCTCCGTTCGTCGACGGGCGGAGCGAACCGCTCGTCACAGGCTCGGTGTGATGGCACCGGGCGAGTGCGGTACGCATGAGATCCAGCAGAGCTCGAAAAGGGCTGTGGTGAAGGCCGATCCCTGTCGCTTCACTGCGGCGGCCCACGACGAGGCGGCCGACTCGCGTCGTGGTCCGCATCATGGTCCCTCGAGCAACCGCTGGATGGGCTGAAAAGTTCGAGTGGGTCGATACTGCCTACGCACTGCGTGAGTTCTTGATGGCGACAGCGTAAGGAGGGCGATGGGAACGATGGAGCTGCAGGGGCAGAGCACGATGTCGGCGATTTCGTCCTGCCGACGGGCTGACGACGAGCCCTTCCCGAGCATGCGATGAATCGTCCACGCGCCCAACGAGAACGCCCACGGGGTTGACCGACAACCGCATTGCGTTACCGATTCGCTCACCGTTCACTCATTGTCAGTCGTCATGTAGAAGTCCTCGTTGGTGGCCCTTAAGGTCCTTACCCCGTTGTGGATAATCGGCTCACTGACTTTGGCCGCTGCCTCTGTGGTCGGCGTGGCGCATCCGATTCTCGCTGCGCGGAGACCGAGGTCGACAATCCGCCTGAGTACAACTCACTTTCTTCCTTGCTTGGCGCGAGACTCAACGGCGCAGCATTCCGGCGACGACGAACGCCAGTTCCAGGCTCTGCTGTGTGTTCAGCCGTGGGTCGCAGGCGGTCTCGTAGCGCCCGCTGAGGTCGGAGTCGGAGATGTTCTGGGCACCGCCCAGGCATTCGGTGACGTTCTCGCCGGTGATCTCGAGGTGAATGCCGCCGGGGTGAGTGCCCAGCGCGCGGTGCACCTCGAAGAAGCCCTGCACCTCGTCGACGATCCGGTCGAAGTGACGGGTCTTGTAACCCGTGGAGGACTCGTGGGTGTTGCCGTGCATCGGGTCGCACTGCCAGATGACCTGGTGGCCGGTGGCCTGCACCTTCTCGATAATCGGCGGCAGAAGCTCGCGCACCTTGTCGTTGCCCATGCGGGTAACAAGCGTGAGCCTGCCGGGCACATTGTCGGGGTCGAGGCGCTCGACGTACTCGACCGCCAGCTCCGGGGGCGTCATCGGGCCGAGCTTGACCCCGACTGGGTTGGCGATCGCCGCGGCGAACGCGATGTGCGCCCCATCGATCTGGCGGGTGCGCTCCCCGATCCACACGTAGTGCGCCGACAAATCGTAGAGCGACGGCACGCCCGAGGCGTCATCGGCGAGCCGCAGCATCGCCCGCTCGTAGTCGAGCACCAGTGCCTCGTGGCTGGCGTAGATCTCGGCGGTCTGTAGGTTGCGATCAGCGACGCCGCAGGCGCTCATGAACGTCAGGGCGCGGTCGATCTCACCGGCCAGCGCCTCATAGCGCGCACCAGCCGGGGAGGTGCGCACGAACTCGCGATTCCAGTCGCGCACGGCGTGCAGCGACGCCAACCCCGACGCGGTGAACGCTCGCACCAGGTTCATCGCCGCGCTGGCGTTGGCGTAAGCGCGCACCAGCCGCGATGGATCGTGTTCACGCGCCGTCGGGTCCGCGGCGAACCCGTTGACCATGTCCCCGCGATAGGACCGTAGACCCCGCGCGTCGATGTCGGCCGAGCGCGGCTTGGCGTACTGCCCCGCGATGCGGGCCACCTTGACCACCGGCATGCTCGCCCCGTAGGTCAGCACCACCGCCATCTGCAGCAGCGTGCGGATGTTGGCCCGGATGTGCGCTTCGGTGTTATCGGAGAACGTCTCGGCGCAGTCGCCGCCCTGCAGCAGGAACGCCTCGCCGCGCGCCACATCGGCCAGCAAACCCTTGAGTCGCTCGATCTCGGCGGGCACCGTCACCGGCGGGACGTTCTCGAGTACCGTGCGCATGGTGCGGGCCGCTTCGGGATCCCAGCTGGGCTGCTGGACCGCCGGGCGAGCCAAGGCCGCATCCAACCGGTGCTGCAGATCCTTGGGCAGCGATGGCAACGAGGGCGGCTGGCCGATGGGCGCATCGACCTCAGCACTCGACAGATCATATTGTTCGACAACCGATCTGGCCGATTGGCGCAGGCTCCGGCTGGCAGCGGGGATCGATCGGGGATCGGATCGCGGTGCAGTGACGTGACGACTTTGATTGGTGCGCAGGTCCGCTGGCACCTCGACGCTCATAGCATGAACGTATTGGGGCCTCGGAATCGGAGTCGATTACCTGATGGGTAAGCAGCTTCCTACGCGCTCCCCGTCGGCCGAACGCCGAGAATGGCAATGGAATCGACGTTCCGGGATCGACCCCCACTGCGCCGGTGCGATAGTGAACTCCAATGCCCGCGTTGACCATTACCAAGTTGGTCATTGCTCAAAGCACTCCATGCCGATCCGCCCGCGTGTAACCGCGTCAGCGTGGGGATCGTAACGCCGGATCGCGATATGTCGAACAGCGCTGTGGCACAAGCGAAAAGCGGAATTGATCGCATGCACATCCATCAAAGACATTCTCGGGCAAGCCAAGTCGAACTACCTCGACATGCAGTTCTCGCCAAGCTGCAAATCTTTGCCACTTCCGCCGACGGCTGCATGCGCGGCGCGCGCCAGCCGATACCGATATCCGCGCCCAGTCTCCAGTACGTGGCTTCAGCGACGCGTGCAATTAAACCGAAGGTGCAGAGCCGAAATGCCGTACATACCGTCCAGCTTGAGGAAAGCAAACTAACGTGACCGTCAACCGAGAGAGCGTTGCCGTTCACTGGCAGCCATCACTGAATTAACCGTGCCATGCGACGGCAACTCCACATAGGATGTTCTCTTGTTCGGCGGTCGGTAGGCCCCGAGTACGAGTCGATTTATCGCTGTGACGGTCGCACAGGTCGGCTTCCTGCGCGGCAGAGCGGGTTGGGTATGAGCTTGCTGCCGACGGGGATAGTGACGCTGCTGATGGCAGACGTCGAGGGCGCAGCGCAATTGTGGGAGAGCCGGCCCGATGACATGGCTGCCGCTAACGCCGCCCTGAACTCGACCGTCTCGGAGGCGGTCGACGCGCACGGGGGTGTCCGCCCGCCCCAGCAGGGCGCCGACGACGGCTTCGCGGCCGCGTTCGAGTGCCCGAGGGATGCCGTGGCCTGTGCGCTGGATCTGCAGCGCGCGCAGTTGACGCCGATCCGGCTGCGGATCGGACTGCACACCGGTGAGGTGCGCCTGCGCGACGGCGCCACGTACGTCGGGCCGACGATCAACCGCGCGGCTCGGTTACGCGATGTGGCGCACGGCGGCCAGACCCTACTGTCAGGCGCCACTGAGCCGCTGGTCGCCGACTCGCTTCCGGCCGACGCGTGGTTGACCGACCTGGGCAGTCATGCCCTGGCGGGCCTGCCGCGGCCCGAACGGGTGGTTCAACTGTGTCATCCGGATCTACCCATCGACTTCGCGCCACTCAAGTCCCTACCGGCGCAGTTGCCGCGCACCATCCGGCGGCAGCTGACCCGCTTCGTGGGCCGCGCTGCCTCCATGTGTGAGGTGCGTCGACTGCTGGCGGAGAACCGCTTGCTCACCCTGACCGGCGCGGGCGGTGTTGGCAAGACACGCTTGGCGATTCAGGTGGCGACCACACTGAGCGACGACTTCGCCGACGGCGTCTGGTACGTCGATCTCGCGCCGCTCACCGCTTCCGACGTGGTGTCGGTTGAGGTGGCGCGCGCTCTCGGGCTGAAGGATCAGACCGCCAGTTCCACGATGGACACCGTATTGCGGTTCGCGTCGGGTCGGCAGCTGCTGATGGTCCTCGACAACTGCGAGCACCTGCTCGACGCCAGCGCATGCGTCGCAGAGGCCCTGCTCAGTGCGTCCTCGGCGGCGAAGGTCATGACGACAAGTCGTGAGCCGATTGGCGCACCCGGAGAGGTCATCTGGCGCGTGCCCTCGCTGTCGCTGGCCGACGAGGCGATCGAACTGTTCGATGACCGAGCGCGGCACGTACGACCTGATTTCGTCGCGGATGCGCAGGATTTGGCGGTCATCGGCGAGATCTGCCGCCGTCTGGACGGCATGCCTCTGGCAATCGAGTTGGCTGCGGCGCGGGTGCGTGTGCTGTCGCTGACCGAGATCCTGGACGGCCTGCACGATCGCTTCCGGCTGCTGACCGGCGGAGCGCGCACCGCGACACCCCGGCAGCAGACGCTGCGTGCTTCCGTCGAATGGTCGCACGGTCTGCTGACGACATCCGAGCGGACGCTGTTCCGCCGACTCGCCGTGTTCATGGGTGGATTCGACCGCGATGCAGCACAAGCGGTGTGCGCCGGTGGCGACGTTGAGCGCATCGGGGTGCTCGACCAGTTGACGCTGCTGGTGGACAAGTCGCTTGTGGTCGCCGAGAACGCTGACGGCCGAACCCGATACCGCCTGCTGGAAACCATGAGGCAATACGCGTTGCAGAAGCTGGGCGAGTCGGGTGAGGCCGACCAGCTGCGCCGCCGCCACCGAGACCACTACACGTCGACGGTGATCGCGCTGGACAATTCGGGTGCGCAGGTAGGAGACGAGCGGCTCGACTGGATCGAGGCCGAGATCGACAATCTGCGAGCGGCTTTCGCGTGGAGCCGCCAATGCGCAGACCCCGAAACGGCTCTGTGCCTGGTATCGGCATTGCAGCCGTACTGGCTGATGCGCGGGTTGATGGTGGAGGGACGCAGCTGGTTTCACGTGATCCTCAGCAACGAGAAGGGTGGCGACCTCGGGCTTGCGCCCGCAGTGCACGCGCGGGCGCTAGCCGACAAGGCCGTACTGGACAGCGGTTGGGTGACCGCCGACAGCCTGCCGCAGGCCGAACACGCATTGAAGATCGCGCGGGACCTTGACGACCCGGTTCTCGTGGGTCACGTGCTCACGGCCTGCGCCGCCACCTCCGCTGTCCACGGGCACGCCGCGCGGCCGTACTTCACCGAGGCGATTTCGCTCGCCCGTTCGCTGGGTGATCGGTGGCGCCTCAGCCAGTTACTCGGCTGGCAGGCGTACTCGGCGTTCGTCGCCGGTGATCCGGTCGCGGCTCGGACGGCCGGCGAGGAGGGGTACGACCTCGCGCTCGCGATCGGAAACGACTTCGTGATGCGACAGTGCCGCCTCTGGGGTGTCGGGGTCTCGCAAATGGTCGAGGGCGCGCTGCCTGCCGCAGAAGCGGAGCTGCGCGAGCTGACGGCCGATGCGGAAGCGGCAGCCGATGCGGTCAACGTGTTCGTGGGCCGCATCAATTTGGCTTTCCTGCAGGCCTACCGCGGCAGGCCGGACGCCGCACGGGATGAGGCGGTCGCGGCCATCGACACCGGCGTCCGATCGGGGGGCGGTTTCTACATCGGACTCGGCCACATGGCGATGATCGCGGCAGAACTGGCCGCCGGCGACGTCGCGGCCGCCGAGGCCGCAGCAGCCGCGGCCCGGCGGCACATACCCGCCCAGCCCGCCTACCCGGCGGCGATGCTCTGGCGCTTCGCCGCACTCGCCTTGGCGGTGGGCGATCTCGAGGCCGCTCGGACGTGGGCGGATCAAGACGTCAGGGCAACTCTGGGCGGATGGCACCGGGCGCTGGCGCTCACGACGCGCGCTCGGGTCGCATGCGCACAGGACGGCGTCGAGCAGGCCGAACGAGATGCCCGCGACGCCTTGACGTGCGCCGCGGACGTCGGCGCTGTTCTGGTCATTCCCGATATCCTCGAGATCCTCGCCGGGCTCGCCGTGAAATCCGACAGCCATCAGGTGGCCGTCCGGCTCTTCGCTGCGGCACAGGGCATCCGCAGCGGTCTCGGCGTGGTGCGGTTCAAGGTGTACGACGCCGACCACGAAGCCGGGGTGCGCGATGCCCGAAACGCGCTGGGCTCTGATGAATTCGACCGCGTCTGGTCGCAGGCTGCTGACGTGTCCGTCAATGAAGCCGTTGCGTATGCGCGGCGGGGCCGTGGTGAGCGCAAGCGGCCCACCACGGGCTGGGATTCGCTAACACCCACCGAGCGCGACGTCGTCGGCCTGGTCAGTGAAGGGTTGGCAACCAAGGAGATAGCAGCGCGGTTGTTCGTCTCGCCGCGTACGGTGCAGACCCATCTGACCCACGTGTACGCGAAGCTGGGCTTGAGCTCGCGTGTGCAGCTCGCTCAAGAAGCCGCGCGCCACACCTGAGCCGCGGCGGCGCCAAGGCCGTCAGGTGTCGGAGTACGCGGGGTGGCGGTCTGCATATACGCGGTATCGCCGATGTTCTGGCGTCCCTGGTCGGCGAATGTTGATGCCATGGGTGGTGAGCGAGCGGACCGGCGGTGCAATCCGCTTGTCGCGGCCCGGCGTCCACCGAGACCGTCGACCAGCTTCGTCGGGCGCAGCTCGGAAACCGAGGAGTTGTGCCGGCTGGTCACCGACAGCCGCTTCGTCGTCCTGACCGGGGCCGCCGGTGTCGGCAAGTCGCGGCTGGCACTCGAGGTGACCGCGGCGTTGAGCGAGAAGTTCGGCGGCGCGGTGTGCTACGTCGATCTCGCGCTGGCGAGCAGTCCGCGGGCCGTAGCGGCCACGGGCGCCCGGGGACCGGGCCTTGTCGATCTGCAGGACGACACCGCGATAGGTTCGCTTGGGACGTTCATCGGCGACCGCAGGTTTCTCTTGCTGCTCGACAATTGCGAGCACCTCTACGACGCGTGTGACCAGATGGTCGTCGAACTCCTCGGAGTCTGCCCGCGGCTGTCGATCATGTCGACGAGCAGGGAGCCCTCCGCCGTCCCGAACGCCGTCACCTGGCTGGTGTGTCCCCTGTCACCGGCTGGCGAGGCGGTCGAGCTGTTCACCAGCCGGGCGCGGCGAGAAGTCGGTGTATCCGGCGACGACGCCGTCCTGGTGAACTGGATATGTCAGCGGCTCGACGGCATCCCACTGGCGATCGAACTGGCGGCGGCTCGGGCGGGAACCATGGAGTTGCAGCAGATCGTCGAAAGCCTGCAGGTTCGGTTCCGGTTGCTCACCGGACCTTCGGGCACGGCGCTGTCGCGTCAGCAGATTCTGTACACGACGCTGGACTGGGCGCACTCCCTTCTGACTGAGCCGCAACGAGCCGTGCTGCGGCGGCTGGCGGTCTTCATCGGTGGGTTCGACATGGATGCCGCGCTGGCGGTCGAAGGTGGCGGCGAGCCGATGCGAGCCCGACTCGACGAGCTTCTCGGCCAACTGGTCGAGTTCTTCCTCGTAACGGCGGAGCATGCCGAAAGCGCCGTCCGATACCAGATTCCGGAAACCGTGCGGCAGTACGGCGTGGACAAACTCGGTGAATCGGGTGAGGCCGATGCGGTGCGCAATCGACATCGCGATCACTTCACCGCCGCCACCCCGGGCGTCGTCTCGACAGACGGGTCCAATCAGTGGCGTCGTTGCGCCCACTCTCGCAAACGAAGTGTTGCCCCATCGGTGACAAAGGATTGGACGCTGCCATGAATGACGAGATCGCCGTCCGCCGCGGAAAAATCCACGAGGACAGAGAGAGTCGGCCGGAGACGGTACTGTGCGATCGCTGCGGCGACTTCTTCCGGAACCGCGCGTGGTCGCCGCACGCACTCTGCCCCCGTTGCGCCGCCGTCTCGCCGCCCGCCGGCATTGCCGATGCCGTCCCACCGAGCGCATCGCGCCCTCGTCGGCCAGCCGAATCGCCTAGGGAGCGCGAGGGGTCGACGATGTCAGCGACGACCTCTCCAACGGCCGCGCCCGTGGCCACCGCGCCGCGACGGGGCCAGTCGACGAACACTCACGCGCGAGTCGGCGAACACCTGCGCCGCTGGCGCGCGCGGCGGGGCTGGAGCCAACTGCGCGTCGCTGTCGACTGCGACGTGTCTACCCGTCACCTCAGCTTCGTCGAAACCGGCCGCGCCCGCGCCAGCAGGGAGCTGATCGTCCACCTCGCACGAGCGCTCGGAGCGTCCAACCACGAGCTCAACATGTGCTTGCTCGCCGGAGGTTACGCGCCTCGGCACGTGGTCGAGCTCGACGCGGCGAAATCTGTCAGCGCGTCGCTGGTCGAGATGATCGGCCGCCATAACCCCAACCCGGCGTTCGTTTTCGACGCAGACTGGACGATGCAGCGACTGAACCAGGGCGGTCAGTGGTTGTGCTCCGTGGTGATGCCCGACCTCTGGGCCGATGTGCCCGACCCCGACGGCGGAATGGACATGCTCGCGGCCCTGACTCACTCGGGCGGTCTTCTGTCGCATGTTCGGGATGCCGCGGACGTCGGCGAGGCGTATTTGCGGCAATTGCGGACGGAGCAGCTGACCAACCCGAGCCTGCGGACGCGGGTCGATCGGTTCGAGGCGTCGTTACGAGAACGCTTCCGGGTAGTCCCCTGCGACCGTGAGCCTGACCGCGGTGACCCGTCGCTGCATTTGCGGTTCGACACCTGCTACGGCAGATTGTCGTTCTTCACTTTGCAGACTGTGGTCGGGATCCCGCAGCAGATCACCGTGGCGACGCCGCGGGTGGAGCTGTGGTTCCCTGCAGACGCGATGACTCGGGCGCTCATGGACAGTCGCGCCGCTGCCTCAACGGACCAGAGCTGGCGCGGTTCCGAACCTGCAGAAGCATCCTGAGTCGAGTCGCCGCAGGCCGACCCGCCTTACGGCTGCGGGATCAGCGGCGGCGGAGGAGGCGACACCACCGGCACGTAGGGCTTCGGCGCGTTCGGATCAGCTGGCGGCGCCATCGGCGTTCCGGCGGGGGCGTCGAAGTATCCGGGCGGCGGAGGCCCCGACAGCGAGTAGTAGCCGGGAGGCAGAGCCGGACCCTGGGCCGGATCCTGCGGCGGGGCGATGGTCTCGGAGCCCGGTGCGTTCACCGACACGTACCCCGGCGGCAGCGGCGGCGGCGCGCCCGCTCCCGGCGGCGGAGCCGAGCCGAAGCCCTGGGGGTTCTCCGCCATGTTGAAGGGATCCTTGGCCTGATTCCACGCGTCGCGCAGCGAGCCCAGCGGGCCGTTGCCGGAGCCGTACTTGGCGTCCCCGGCCGCCATCTCCGGCACCGGCGGCGCGCCCATCGGCGGGGGAGCGGGCGGTGCGTCGCCACCCCCGACGTCCTGGATCATCACCGGCTGCCCCGGCGGGAGGGGCTCGCCGGGGACGGGCGTCGGAAGCACGGGTTCGGCGGCAGCGGTGCCCGCCTGCAGGAGCGCGCCGAGCGCGATCGCGGCGGCGGCACCGACACCGGTGACGAACCTCAAGGTCGTGGCGCTATCGCGCTGCGAAGGGGTCATGAAATCTCTGCCGTGCTCTCTGTCGTCCCGACTCAAGGAATGAGGCTAGCGCCTCGCCGCGTCGAGTGCGAAGCCATGCGCGAAGTCAGATCGCCGCGTGAGAAGCGACTTCGGTAGACATTCACTCGAACTCCTCCGCCGAAAGTCGCCTTTCACGTCGGCGACGCGGGCTTGCTAGGCGTGCGAGAGCACGTTGACGACGTTGCCGGACGTGTCGGCGAAGAAGAAGCGACGCACGCCCCACTCCTCGTCGGACAGCGGGTGCACGATCTCCAGTCCCGCCGCGACCGCGGACGCGTATGCGGCGTCGACGTCGTCGACCTCCACCGAGATCGTCGGGTTGACGGCCGCGGTCAGGTCCCTGGTCATCAGGCTCACCTGGTGGCCGTCGTCACCGGCGAGCGTGACGATCCAGCCGTGGTTCATCACCTCGACCAGACCGAGCGCGGCGACGTACCCGGCGGCAGCGGCCTGCAGATCCTCGACGGTGTGCACCGGGACCACGCGAAGGACCGTCAAATCGCCGGGCCCAGCAGATCGTCGGCGTCCTTGATGACGTAGCCGTAGCCCTGCTCGGCCAGGAAGCGCTGCCGGTGTGCGGCGTACTCCGCGTCGAGGCTGTCGCGCGACACCACCGAGTAGAACACCGCGCCGCCGCCGTCGGCCTTCGGCCGCAGCAGCCGGCCCAGGCGCTGCGCCTCCTCCTGGCGTGACCCGAAGGTTCCCGACACCTGAACCGCGACGCTGGCTTCCGGCAGGTCGATGGAGAAGTTCGCGACCTTGGACACCACCAGTGTGCGGATCTCGCCGCGCCGGAACGCGTCGAAGAGCAGTTCTCGTTCGGCGTTCTTGGTGGACCCCTGGATGACCGGTGCGTCGAGTTCGGTGCCCAGCTCGTCGAGCTGATCCAGGTAGGCGCCGATCACCAGCGTGGGCTCGTCCGGATGGCGGGCGAGGATCGACTTCACCACCGCGATCTTGGTGTGCGCCGTCGAGCACAGCTTGTAGCGCTCCTCGGGCTCGGCGGTCGCGTAGATCATCCGCTCGTTGTCGGTCATCGTGACCCGCACCTCGATGCACTCCGCGGGTGCGATCCAGCCCTGGGCCTCGATGTCCTTCCACGGCGCGTCGTAGCGCTTGGGGCCGATGAGGCTGAACACGTCGCCCTCGCGGCCGTCCTCGCGGATGAGCGTCGCCGTCAGCCCCAGCCGCCGCCGCGACTGCAGATCGGCCGTCATGCGGAACACCGGTGCGGGAAGCAGGTGCACCTCGTCGTAGATGATCAGGCCCCAGTCGCGACTGTCGAACAGCTCGAGGTGCCGGTACTCGCCCTTCGTCCGGCGGGTGATCACCTGGTACGTCGCGATGGTGACCGGCCGGATCTCCTTGCGCTCGCCCGAGTACTCGCCGATCTCCTCCTCGGTCAGCGACGTCCGCGCGATCAGCTCGCGCTTCCACTGCCGGCCGGCCACGGTGTTGGTGACCAGGATCAGCGTCGTCGCACCGGCCCTGGCCATCGCCGCGGCCCCGACCAGGGTCTTGCCCGCACCGCACGGCAGGACGACGACGCCGGAGCCGCCCGCCCAGAACGAGTCGGCCGCCATCTGCTGGTAGTCGCGCAGCTCCCAACCGTCCTGGTCGAGTGCGATCGGGTGCGCCTCACCGTCGACGTAGCCGGCGAGGTCCTCCGCGGGCCAGCCGATCTTCAACAACAGCTGCTTGACGCGGCCGCGTTCGCTCGGGTGCACCAGCACGGTGTCGTCGTCGATGCGCGCGCCCAGCATGGGGGCGATCTTCTTGTGACGCAGCACCTCCTCCAGCACCGCGCGGTCGAAGCTGACCAGGGTGAGGCCGTGCACGGGGCTCTTGACCAGCTGCAGCCTGCCGTAGCGGCCCATGGTGTCGACGATGTCGACCAGCAGGGGCTGCGGCACCGCGTAGCGCGAGTACGTCACCAATGCATCGACCACCTGCTCGGCGTCGTGGCCCGCCGCGCGGGCGTTCCACAGCGCCAGCGGCGTGATGCGATAGGTGTGCACGTGCTCGGGGGCGCGCTCGAGCTCGGCGAAGGGTGCTATCGCCGCGCGCGCCGCGCCCGCGAGTTCGTGATCGATCTCCAGCAGCACCGTCTTGTCGGACTGGACGATCAGTGGGCCGTCAGTCATGCGCGATCCCGCTTCGCTTCTCGCTCGCAAACCATTCGGTCCATTATCCAGGCTCCTGCGACAACCTGCGGCCAGCGTGTGACCGGTCACTCCGAGTCCGACGACACCACCGACGTCACGCGGTGAATCGCGAACTCGCGGACCCGACCCGCCGCCGGGTCGAACGCCGTGAGCTGACCCCCGCGCACGTTGATGGGAGCGACGACGCGCTGCGTGGCCACGCCCGCCGCGTCGACGTAGCCGATCACCACCGACCCCTGCTGGTGGGCCGCGCGCTGCAGCAGGGCCATCGCCTCGGCCGGGTCGAGCCGACTAGCCGACGCCGGCGCCGCGGCCATCTTGCGCAGCACCGCCACGATTGCCCCGAGCGTCTGCAGGCTCGGAGACGCCGACCGGTACACGCGGCGGCGCCCCGCCGGTGCCGGCACCCGGATGCCCCTGGCGCGGAGGTCGACGATCGCGCCCGTCGAGTCCTCGGCGGCCGGTGCGAAACCCGCGGTCCGCAGCGCCGCCAGCACCTCGTTGATCGGGGCCTGCGAGACGGCGACGGTCGGGGCCAGGAGCCTGACGTCGAGTTGGTCCATCGCCTGGGCGGCGATGGCCTGAGCCAGCAGCGCGGGATCCTCACACCGGACGAACGAGCTGGCCATCCCGACGCGCAGCTGACCGTGCCTGCGCGCCACGTCATCGATCAGATACGTCAAGCCCTGTGGCACAGGCGTTTTCGAGTGCTTGGCGAACATCGCGTGCAACTCGCCCGCGGTGCGTCCGGTGTCGAGGGCGCGCCTGATCGTCTGCTCGCTGATCCGGTACACCATGGCCGCGCCCGCCGACTCCACCGTCGCCACAGCGGCCAGCTGCTCGGCCAGGCCGCGCTCGAGCGGGCCGGGCACGATCACCGTGAGGTCGGCCTGCAGCAGGAAGTGGTCGATGGGCGCTGGCAGCGCCTTGGTCATGGCGGCCACGACGACGTCGTCGGGCTCGCCCGCGAGCAGCTTGCGGACCGGGGTGGCCAGCGCCCCGCGGCCGACGAGGCCGAGCGCATGCGCCTCGGCGAGCAGGGTCGCCACCGGTCCGGGCTGGAACCTGGCCGCCCACCGCGGCCTGCGCCAGATCAGCGCCCGCGCCGCCGACTCGGCGTCGACGCCGTGGCCGGGAGCGAGGTCGGCGAGCATGTCGAGCAGCAGCTGGCGGTCCAGTGGCGCGGCCGTCGAGAACAACGAATCCGACAGCGCCCCGTAGGGTTTCCCGTCGGGCCCGCGTTCGCCGACCAGGCCGGGCCTGGCCGGCAGGTCCAGCCAGGTCGACGCGAGCAGGTGCCAGCGCGTCGCGGTCGGCGACTCGATGAACCGGTCGGCGTTGACCGTGGGCGCCCAGACCGTGCCGTCGCCGAAGTCGACGGAATCGGGCACCCCCGGTGCGATGAGGCCGGCCGCCGCCGAGATCTCGAGCAGCAGCGCGAGCCGCTGATCGTCGATGCCCGTGGCCTTCGTCAGCCGCTTCACCTCGCGGATCCCCAGCCCGCCGCTGCGGAGCTCCGGCGTCGGGGTGGCCGACAGGGTCTCGATGACGACCTCGACCTCGCGCAGCAGGTCGATGGCCGCACCCGCCGCCACGGCGTCGACGTCGGCCGCCGTCGTCGTCGTCACGGTCGGGTCCGGCGCGACGAGACCGGTGGGGCCGGGGCTCTCGCCGCGCATCACCTGGCCGACGAGCCGCGGCAGGATCACGGTGTCGCCGTCGACCTGCCGGAGCAGACCCGCCGCCAGCAGGCGCTGCACGGGCCGGTCGGCCGGGGTGCCCGGCGCGGCGTCCCTGGTGCGCCCGACGGGGGAGCCGTCGACGAGGCGTTCCAGCAGATCGCGCTGCGCGGCGTCGACGCCTGCGAGCAGTGCGGTGATCGCGCTGGCGTCGTGGTCGGTCTCGAGTGTGACCTGGCCGGGGTACCACGGCAGCCCGGACGCGGCCTCCGCCGTGACCCTCAGAACGCCGTCACCCCACACCAGGGCCCGCTCCTGCAGGTCGGCCACCGCGGCGTCCAGTCGTCCCACGCCGGCACGGTCGCCGATGAGCGACGTCAGCTTGGTCACCGGTATCGGTTCGCCGTCCGCCTGCAGCAGTAGCAGTGCGTCGAGCACCGCGAGGTGCAGGAAGTCCAGGTCGTCGGTGGCGGCCTTCACCGATTGCCGGGTCTGCGCCCTGGCCGCGAGCGCGGCGATCGAGCCGGGCGGTGGCTGTGTCAGGTCGGGGCGGAGTTCCAGCAGCCGGACGAGCCGATCGTCGGACGACTCACCCAGCCATGCGCCGAGCGGCAGCGCAGGCGCGGATGACGACGCCGAGGTAGACATTGCCAACCAGCCTATGTCAGCGCACCGCCCTCGCCACTCGGCCGTCGACCTGCCACAATGTGGGCGTGGCTGACAAGAAGAAGCACTACGTCGACAACGGCTGGCCCACGGTTGAGGACGGCGACCACGCCGTGAGCGAACTCGCCGCCGACCGCACGGGCGCGCTGTCGCCGTTCGGCGACGTCACATTCCCCCTGCCCGCCGAAGAGTTGCCGTACACGCACCCGGTCACCGTCGTCAACAAGTAGTCGTGGAGCTGTCGCACCTCGACGAGACGGGGGCGGCGCACATGGTCGACGTCACCGGCAAGGACGCCACCAAGCGCACCGCCGTCGCGGTCGGGACGTTGCGCACCCGCGCCGACGTCGTCGCGCTGATCGCGACGGGCGGACTGCCCAAGGGCGACGCACTCGCCACTGCGCGCGTCGCGGGCATTCTCGCCGCCAAGCGCACCAGTGACCTCATTCCGCTGTGCCACCAGCTCGCGCTCACCGGGGTGGACATCGAATTCCACATCGGCACAACCGAAGTCGACATCGCCGCGACGGTCCGCACCACCGACCGCACCGGGGTTGAGATGGAGGCGCTGACCGCCGTCAGCGTCGCCGCTTTGACGCTCTACGACATGCTCAAGGCAGTCGACCCCGCCGCCGTCATCGACGGTGTGCGCGTCGAACGCAAGGACGGCGGCAAGACCGGTACCTGGACCCGTCCGTGACGCGCAGCGCCAGGGTCGTCATCGCGTCCACCCGTGCCGCCGCGGGGGTCTACGAGGACCGCACCGGGCCGATCCTGGTGGACTGGCTGGCTCAGCGCGGGTTCGCCGTGCCCGCCCCCGTCGTCGTCGCCGACGGCATCGGAGTGAACCACGCACTGCTGGCGGCGCTGGGCGAGCGGGTGCACCTGATCCTGACGTCGGGCGGCACCGGGATCTCGCCGACCGACCGCACCGCCGACGCGACGGCGGAGATCGTCGACTACCAGATCCCCGGCCTCGCCGACGCGATCCGTCGATCCGGCCTGCCCCACGTCCCGACGTCGGTGCTGTCGCGGGGCGTGTGCGGCGTGCGCGACGGCACGCTCATCGTCAACCTGCCGGGGTCCACCGGCGGCGTGAAGGACGGCCTCGAGGTGCTCGAGGACGTATTGCAGCACGCGCTGGATCAACTGGCGGGCGGAGACCATTCCCCATGACCGCAATCGTCGTGCGCGCGGACCTGACCGAGCAGCGCATCGATCTCGCCGAACACGAGGCGGCCGCGTGGGTTCCCACGGCGGGTGCCGTCGTGGGCTTCGTCGGCGCGGTGCGCGATCACGACGGCGGACGGTCCGTCAGTCGACTGGAGTACTCGGCGCATCCCACCGCGGCGCAGGTACTCGCCGAGGTCGCCGCCGAGATCGCCGCGGGGAGCAGTGGGGTGCGGGCGATCGCCGTGAGCCACCGCATCGGCCCTCTGGAGATCGGCGATAACGCCCTCGTCGCCGCGGTCGCGGCCGATCACCGGGCAGCGGCCTTCGAGACGTGCGCGCTACTCGTCGACACCGTCAAAGCGCGACTGCCGGTGTGGAAACACCAGCTCTTCGCCGACGGCACCGACGAGTGGGTCGGCAGCGCCTAGGCGGTTAGGCCTGGGGAAGCGGCGCGGGAACCAGCGGGCCACCGGGTGCCGGAACCGGCGCGGGTGCCAGTGCCGGATCGGCTGGAGGCGCAGCGGGCCCCTGCGAGAACTGGGTCGGCACGTTCGGGCCCGGCGCCTGATCCGGGATCGGCGTGTTCATGCCGCGCTGGGAGAGCCCGAGGATCAGAGCCTCCTTGCCGCTGATCTCCTGGTTCTGGACGGCGTGCCACAGATCCTTGAGGTAGCTCGCGTTGGGCGAGTCGGCGCCGCCCGCCACCGGATCCAGGGTCGCGCCGGGAGGCAGCGCGTCGGGGCTGGCGAGGTGCGGAACGGGGCCGGGAGCGGCCAGCGGATCGGCCGGGGGCGGCACCGCGCCGTCGGGCGCCACCGCTGCCGGGGCCGGAGCGGGTGCGGGACCGGCCAGGCCGAGCGGGCCGGCAGCGGGTGCCGGTGCCGGTGCCGGCGCGGGGGCCGGAGCGGGTGCGGGGAACACGGGTTCCTGCGGCAGGTCGCCGGCGTGCAGCGCCCACAGCTGAGGTCCGCCCGCCTGAGCGTCCGGGGCGACGTCCCAGTTCGAGGCGGCGATGGCCTCGGTGGGCGGCGGCGGAGCGAGCTTCAGCGGACCGAGACCGGGCGGCAGCGGTGCCGGCGCCGGGGCGGCGGCCAGCACTGCGGGGTCCGGGGGCGGCGGCAGCGCGGGGTCCGCGGGTGCGATGTCAGCCAGCGGCACGGCGTCGGCGGGCGGCGGAGGAAGGATGTCAGCGGGCGGCGGGGGCGGCGGAGCCACGGCCAACGGCGCGTCCAACGGGGCCGGGGGAGGCGGCGCGAACGGGTCCGGCGGCGGGGGTGCGAACGGGTCCGGCGGCGGGGGCGCTGCCAGCAGGTCGACCGGAGGAGGCGGCAGGATGCCGTTCACATCGGGGTTGTCGAGGGGCTGCGGGGCGTCGGCGAGGACGTTGCGCGGCGTCGCGCTGGAGAGCCCGCGCCCACATGTCGGCCAGGCGCCGCGGCCCTGGGACGCCAGCACGCGCTCGGCGACGGCGATCTGCTGCTCCTTGGTGGCCATGTGCGCGGCGGGCGCGTACTCGCCACCGCCGTGTCCACTCCAGGTGCTGGGCGAGAACTGCAGGCCGCCCTGATAGCCGTTGCCGGTGTTGATCGCCCAGTTGCCACCGGACTCGCAGCTCGCGACGGTATCCCATTCACCATCGGTGGCTGCCCCAGCCTGGCCCGCCAGGGCAAGGCTTCCGAGGCTTCCGCCTCCGATGACAGCGCCGGTGAAGGCGATCTTCGCGACACTTACGGTCGAACTGGTGGCCCTACGGTGCCGTCCGCTCATAGGTGCAGAAAATCCTCTCGTCAACGCCTGCGGAGTCAGCTGTCGGGTTCGGGCTGGAGAGGTTGCCCGGCCTGCGCCTCGCGGCGCCGGCTTCACCCCAAGGAGCCGGTGAAGGCTCCAGTGGTCCGGTATTTCGGTGGACCGGGTGGGTCCCCCGCCTCCATCCAAGGAGTCTGAAGAACCGCGCCCAACGGATGGAGTTCAGCGTTATCGGGCACAGCGGGCCGCCAATGGGGGTTGGTGGCTTGGGAACAGACCGTAACGGGTCTGTGCGGTCTCGTCACTTTTGACCACGACGGCGTTTCCGCAGCTAGCGAACTATAAGAGGATCTTAAAGGCGCAGGAATGTTTGACGTTGTCCCAGCAATGGAAACCCGCATAACGGGCACGTGGTCATTCCGTGACCAATTCGTGATGTGACGTAAATCACCGTTAGCCGCCGGCGAACGGCGGTAACACATCGACGGTTCGGTTTGTTCTCAGCGATTCCGAGCGATCGCGCACCGCCACCCCGTCGCAGAGGAAACTGCATCGGGCGAGAACTCTGGCCAACTCCGGGCCGCGCGCGGAGAGGATCGCGACGAGATCGTCGATCGACGCGTCGGTGGTGACGTCCAGCGACTCCTCGTCGACACCCGCGGCCGCTCGCGCCGCCGCGAAGTACCGGACGGTGATGTGAACGATGCTCAGCTGCACTTTCTGGTCTTCGCGCAAGCGCTCATCCCCTGCTTTCTGGTCTTCGCGCAAGCGCTCATCCGCTGCTGTCTGGTCTTCGCGCAAGCGCTCATCCGCTGCTTTCTGGTCTTCGCGCAAGCGCTCATCCCCTGCTTTCTGGTCTTCGCGCAAGCGCTCATCCGCTGCTTTCTGGTCTTCGCGCAAGCGCTCATCCCCTGCTTTCTGGTCTTCGCGCAAGCGCTCATCCGCCGATGGCGGACATCGGCCGATCCGGCTGCACGAACCCCGGATCGTTGATCCCGTGTCCGGCGGGCTTGGCCCACATCGCGCCGCGCCAGGCGGCCTCCACCGCGTCGTCGTCGGCTCCCGATCGCAGCAGGGCCCGCAGATCGGTCTCCTCGCGGGAGAACAGGCAGCTGCGCACCTGACCGTCCGCGGTGAGCCGCGTCCGGTCACACGCCGCACAGAAGGCCTGCGACACCGAGGCGACGACGCCGACCGTGCCCGTGTGCTCCGGACCCAGAACGCGCCACAGCTCGGCGGGCGCCGAGCCGCGCGGCGCGGGATCCGGCTCGAGCTCGAAATGCGCTCGCAGCGCCGACAGGATGCTGTCGGCGTCGAGGGTGTTGTCGCGCTGCCAGTGATGGCCTGCGTCCAGCGGCATCTGCTCGATGATGCGCAGTTGATAGCCGTGTTCCAGGCAGAACCGCAGCAGGGAGACCGCGTCGTCCAGCCCGGTGACGGGATCGAGGACGGCGTTGACCTTCACCGGGGTGAGGCCCGCCGCAGCTGCCGCCTCGAGCCCCGCGAGTACGTCGGGGAGCCGGTCACGCCGGGTGATCGTGGCGAACCGGTCGGCGTCGACGGTGTCGAGCGAGACGTTCACCCGGTTCAGTCCCGCGGCCTTCAACCGAGCGGCCCGGCGGGCCAGTCCGAGTCCGTTCGTGGTCAAGGCGATCTCGGGCCGGGGCGACATTGCGGCCGCGGCGGCGATGGCCGGCTCGAGGTTCGGGGACACCAGCGGCTCACCGCCGGTGAACCGGACGCTGTCCACGCCGAGTCGGGTGACGGCGATGCCGATGAGGCGGGTCAGCTCGGCTGTGGTGAGCAGTTCGTCACCCGGCAGCCAGTCCAGGCCCTCGGCGGGCATGCAGTACGTGCACCGCAGATTGCAGCGGTCGGTCAGCGAGACCCGCAGGTCCGTCGCCACGCGACCGTAGGTGTCGATGAGCCCGCCGGTCGCCGGTGCCGCACCCACGGGGCGCCGCAGCGAGGGCACGCCCAGTTCGGTGACGGTCATCTGGGCGCTCCGGCGAACGGCGCGTCAGTGGGGACGATCTCCTTGCCCAGCGGCAGCAGCGACACCGGGATCAGCTTCAGGTTCGCGATGGCGAGCGGGATGCCGATGATGGTGACGGCCATCGCGATCGCCGTCAGCACGTGCCCGATGGCGAGCCAGATGCCCGCCACGATCAGCCAGATGACGTTGCCGACGGCCGCGCCCGGACGCGGACCCGGTTTGTCCACGACGGTGTAGCCGAACGGCCACAACGCGTAGACGCCGATGCGGAACGCCGCGAACCCGAACGGGATCGTGATGATGAGGATGAAGCAGATGATCCCGGCCAGGAAGTACCCGAGGGCCAGCCACAGCCCTCCGAAGATCAACCAGATGATGTTCAGGACCAGGCGCATTTGTCTCCTCCAGCAGTGGTTACGAGACTACCGGCCGGGTCCGCCGAGCAATTCGAATGCTGGTCGGGACGGCGTCCGAGTAGGATCATCGCATTCGCGTCCTGCGTAAGTGGGACGCGTTCCTCGTGTTAACCGATAGATGAGCGGGTGAGTTCCAATGCCGACCGGCAGGGTGAAGTGGTACAGCGCTGAAAAGGGCTTCGGATTCGTGTCCCAGGAGGACGGCGAAGACGTTTACGTGGGCTCCTCGGCGCTGCCCGCAGGCGTTGCGGAGCTCAAGGCGGGTCAGAAGGTCGAGTTCGGCATCGCGGCCGGCCGCAGGGGCCCGTCGGCCCTCAGCCTGACGGTCCTCGAGGCGCCGCCGAGCATTCAGCGCACGCGCCGCGAGGCCGAGCGCCCCGAGCACAAGCACACGCCCGACGAGTTGCACGGCATGGTCTCGGACATGATCACGCTCCTCGAGGACACCGTGCAGAACGAACTCCGCAAGGGCCGCTATCCCGACCGCAAGACCGCCCGCCGGGTGTCCGAGGTCGTCAAGGCCGTCGCACGCGAACTCGACGCGTAGGACCCGCTCGGCGGGGAAGACTGGCTGCATGAGTTACGTGAATCCCCAGGGTGAGTTCAACCGCGACACCGATTACCTCACCACCCGCATCACCGCGGACGGCCGCGACGGCTATCCCGTCGAACCGGGGCGGTACCGACTCGTCGTCGCACGGGCGTGCCCGTGGGCGAACCGGGCGATCATCGTGCGTCGGCTGCTTGGCCTCGAGGACGTGCTGTCGATCGGGTTCTGCGGCCCCACGCACGACGAGCGCAGCTGGACCTTCGATCTCGACCCCGGTGGCGTCGATCCGGTCTTGAAGATCCCGCGGCTGCAGGACGCGTACTTCGCGCGAGACCCCGACTACCCCAAGGGGATCACGGTGCCTGCGATCGTCGACGTCGGGACCGGTGCGGTGGTGACCAACGACTTCGCGCAGATGACGCTCGACCTGTCGACGGAGTGGACGGCCCATCACCGCGACGGCGCGCCGCAGCTGTACCCGGAGGCGCTGCGCGGTGAGATCGACGAGGTGGCGCTGCGCGTGTACACCGAAATCAACAACGGCGTGTACCGCTGCGGCTTCGCCGGTTCCCAGGACGCGTACGACGCCGCCTACGACCGGCTGTTCACGGCACTGGACTGGCTGTCGGAAAGGCTCAGCGGCCAAAGGTATCTCGTCGGGGACACCATCACCGAGGCTGACGTTCGGCTGTTCACCACGCTGGCGCGCTTCGATCCCGTCTACCACGGTCACTTCAAGTGCAATCGGGCCAAGCTCGACGAGATGCCGGTGCTGTGGGGCTACGCCCGCGACCTGTTCCAGACCCCCGGCTTCGGCGACACCGTCGACTTCGTGCAGATCAAGCAGCACTACTACATGGTGCACACGGACATCAACCCGACGCGTGTCGTGCCGAAGGGGCCCGAGTTGGCGAACTGGCTGACGCCGCATGGCCGGGAGTCGTTGGGCGGCAAGCCGTTCGGAGCCGGAACGCCGCCAGGGCCGACCCGCGATTCCGAGCGGGTGCCCGCGGGGCACGGCGCCGGCTAGGCCCAGACCATCCGCACCGACCACTCGGCGTGCGGGAGGGGGAACTCGTTGCCCGCCTCGTCGCGCACCAGAGTCGGTAACTGCACCGCCAGGCCGGTGAGCCTGCCGTAGCGGGGATCCACGCTGGGGATGGTGACCGCGAGCGTGCTGCCGGGCCGGAACTCCCGCGGCGGCGGACCGTCCTCGGACTCGTAGGCGAGCAGAAGCACCCACGGGGCTCTGGAGATCGACGGCGGCACTGAAAGCTGAACGGCGTCACGGGGATTCAGGGTCAGTTCACCGGTCGTCTGCGGGGTGACGCACGTGTTCAGGTCGAACACCTCGCAGTAGCGGTACGGGCCGATCCGCGCCAGCTGGCCGTGCGTGTACGCGCTGATCTCCGGGTACTGCGGCGACTGCGTTGCGCTGAGCCGCCACACCAGGACGGCGGTGGCGGCGCACGCCAGCACCGCGACGACGCCCAGGATCGCGATGACGCGCTTCACTCCGGCGCCGCCATCGGACTCCAGCGCCAGCCCTCCTGCTCGGCGACGACGGGCCGGTTGCCGCCGAGGCCCGGAATCAGCGAATCCCCGTTGTAGCTCACCAACGTCTGCGCCAAGCCGGGGATGAGCAAGGCGGTGACGGCGGTGAAGCCCACCCACAGGTCGGTGTACACCAGCACCCCGGTCGCGCCGCCGATCACCCAGGCCAACTGCAGCAGCGACTCCGAGCGGCCGAACGCCGACGCCGTCGACTCCTCGGGCAGGTCGTCCTGCAGCGAGGCGTCCAGACACGCCTTGGCGATCGCGCTGGCGGCCGAGGTCACCAGGGTGGCGGCCGCGGCGACGAGGATGTTGCCCGCGAGGGCGGTCGCGAGTGCCACGCCCGTCACGGCGACGGTGGACCAGACGACGAGCCTCGCCGGGTGGCCGAGTTTGAGCCGAGCGGCGACCATGTTGCCGCCGAAGTTGCCGATCCCCGCGGCGACGCCGATGAGCCCGAGCACCTTGATCTGCTCCCAGCCGCTGCTGTCCGCGTCCGCCTTGGCGACGAACGCGGGATACAGGAACAGGAAACCGACCATGATCTTGATGGTGCAGTTGCCCCACAGCGCCGTGATGATGTTGCGGCCCAGCGGTTGCCGGGCGGGCTTGCCCTTCGCGTCGCGTCGGATCAGTTCGGTGGGCTCGTGGTAGCTCAGGGTGGTGGGCACCTCGCCCTCGGTGACCTCGACCCACTTCGGGATGCGCATCGAGAGCACCGCACCGGCCACGGTCACCGCGACGCACACGTAGAGCGCGCCCGGCATGTCGAGGACCTTCAGGCCGTACTGGAAGCCGACGGCGATGCCACCGCCGACGATGGTCCCGCCGATGAGTCCGAACATCGTCAGCCGGGAGTTCACCCGAACCAGGTCGATCGTCGGGGGAAGCACGCGCGGCGTCATCGCGCTGCGCAGTACCGAGAACGACTTCGAGAGCACCATCATGCCCAGCGCACACGGGTACAGCACCCACGGGGGGAAGCTGCCGTTGGCGTAGTAGGCGATCAGCACCACGGCCAGCGCGGTGCGCAGCGCGAAGGACGTGGCGAGCGCGACGCGGCGGCCGTGCTGGACGCGGTCGAGGGCCGGGCCGATCAGCGGTGCGATGACCGCGAACGGTGCGATGGTGATGAGCAGGTACAGGGCGACCTTGCCCTTGCTCTCGCCGGAGGCGGCGGCGAAGAACAGCGTGTCGGCGAGCGCGATGGCCATCGCGGAGTCGGCGGCGAAGTTGGCCATCACCGGATAGGTCAACGCGGTCAGACCGGACTTGTCCGCGCCGTCGGCGGTGGCGGCCTTCTGGAACAGGCCGTACATCTTCGAGCCCATCTCGCGTCCACGCGCTGCGGCGCCGCGCGGCCCCGGATCCACGCGTTCACCGGCCGACCTGCCCGCGCCGCCCTCTCGCGGAGGCGGGAGCGGGCGGCCCCGTGCCTGATCGATGGGCGGCAGGTACCGATTGGCGCTGCCGGGTTGCGGGTCACGGCGCGGGCGGCGCGGACCCGGTGGGTGGCTCGGATAGTTGGCCATTCCGGGATGCTCGTCGGAGCCGCCGGACGGCGGACGGGGCGGTGAGTAGCGGGGATCGCGGGAATCCCCGTGGCCCCCGGCCCACTGCCCTCGATCCCGCGGTCCGCTCACGCCGTCGATTGTTCCCCATCGACCCGACAGGCGCCCGCAGGGCGGCCGGTGTGGCTTTGCTCGCCGGTCGTCAGGCAGTATTGATGCCGATGGACAGCGTTACTGAAGAAGTCGAGCAGCCCGCCAGCGACCCCACTGACACCGCAGTGGAGGTTCCGGCTGAGCTGGCGACGGTGCTGACCGGCGCCGTCGAGATGGCGCGCGCCGCCATCGAGGAGTTCAGCGAGGACGGCGTCGTCGGCGAGTACCTCGGCGCGAGCTTCGACGACCCGACCGCCGCGACCCACCGGTTCCTGGCCGACGTGCCCGGATATCAGGGCTGGCAGTGGGCCGTCGTGGTCGCGGCCTACCCCGGCTCGGAGCGCGCCACGGTCAGCGAGGTCGTCCTGGTGCCGGGTCCCACCGCGCTGCTGGCGCCGGCGTGGGTGCCGTGGCACGAACGCGTCCAGCCCGGTGACCTCGGCCCCGGTGATCTACTGTCGCCGCAGGCGGACGACCCGCGACTGGTGCCCGGTTTTCTGGGCGTCGGTGATCCCGATCTCGACGAGGTGGCCAACGAGGTCGGCTTCGGCCGCCGTCAGGTGCTCAGCCAGTGGGGTCGCATGGACGCCGCGCAGCGCTGGTACGACGGCGACTACGGACCGGGCTCTGCGATGGCGCGGGCGACCCGCCGGCTGTGTCGCGAGTGCGGCTTCTATCTACCCCTGGCCGGCTCGCTGGGTCCGTCGTTCGGGGTGTGCGGCAACGAGATGTCGGCCGACGGTCACGTGGTGGCCAGCGAGTACGGCTGCGGCGCCCACTCGGACACCCCCGCGCCCGCCAGCATCGGCTCGCCGATGTTCGACCCGTTCGACGACGGCGTGCTGGACCTCGCGGACCAGTAGTCAGAGCTCGGCGGCGGCCTTGATGCGGGACAGCGACTGGTTCATTCCGTCGACCAGTTCCCGCTCGAAACTGGGGACGCCGCCCATGAACTTGCCGACGAGGAAGTTGGACGCCGGCTTGATGCCGTCGTCCGCGCGCCGGGTTTCGGTGACTCTGGTGCCCGTGTCGGTGGGCTCCAGCTCATAGGACCAGACGGTGTTGTTCTCGTTGACGCGGAACGCCAGCTTCTTCTCGTAGACCACCTCGGTGAGCTTGCACGTGGTGGGCCACACCATCAGACCGCGCCGGTTCAGGTTCACCGTCCTGGTCCCCGCCATCACGGGGCCGAGCGCCTTCATGGCGCGGCACTGCGGACTCCAGCGCTTCATCTGGCTCAGATCGGAGATCAGCGCCCACACCCGCTCGGGCGGTGCCGCGATGTCGATCTGGGCCTGCAGTACCTGGTCGGACACGGACTCTCCACTCGTCGGGGGCTCAGCTGAGCCCGGTTTGGGCGCCGCGCGAGCCGCGGCGGTACGCGTGGCGCTGCCACAGGAAGATGCTCGTCCCCAGCACGCCGACGCCGAGCCCCGCGATCGTGATGGGGCGCCAGTCGTGCAGTGCGGGCACGGTGAACGCGAGCACCACCGCGACAACCCAGCCTGCGGCGATCGCGACGATGACGGGCCACGGCGCCAGCAGCGACGCGGGGAGCACCGGCGGTTCCGGGGCCGCCGGTGCGCCGGAGGGTACTGAGGGTCCAGTCATCGCCGATCAACCTAGCTCGTGCCCGTTCGCCTGTGGAATGGCCCGAATGGTGTGGGGTTGGCCGCCGGATGTCCTTACTGTCGGTAACCTTCAGGTCGTGACCGACGCCGATGCCCGCCTGGCCAGCGATTTGTCGTTGGCGGTCGTTCGACTGGCGCGGCAACTGAGGTTCCGTCGACCGGACTCGCCGGTCTCGCTATCGCAGTTGTCCGCGCTCGCGACGCTGGCGAAGGAGGGGCCGATGACGCCGGGTGCGCTCGCCATCCGTGAACGCGTCCGTCCGCCGTCGATGACGCGGGTGATCGCCTCGCTCGTCGAATTGGGCTTCGTCGACCGGTGTGCGCACCCCGACGACGGCAGGCAGGTGCTGGTGTCGGTGTCGCCGTCGGGCACCGACCTGATCGAGGTCGAGCGGCGCGCGAGCCGGGAGTGGCTGCAGCAGCGGCTGGCCGAACTCACGCCGGAGGACCGCAGGACGCTGGTATCGGCCGCCGACCTGATGACGGCGATCGTCGACGAAAGCGCCTGAGCCTGAGTGCCGTCATAGACGTCGACGACCCGGCGGATCCGCGGCTCGACGACTTCCGCGACCTCAACAGCATCGACCGCAGGCCGGACCTACCGACCGGCAAGGGGTTGGTGATCGCGGAGGGCGTGCTGGTAGTCCAGCGGATGTTGTTGTCGCGCTTCACTCCTCGCGCGCTACTGGGCACCGATCGGCGGCTGCGGGAACTCAGCGCCGACCTGGCCGGTGTCGACGTGCCGTACTACCGGGCGAGTGCCGAGGTGATGGCCGACGTCGTCGGGTTCCATCTCAACCGCGGCGTTCTCGCGTCGGCACCGCGCCCGCGCGAGCTCACGGTGGCCGAGGTGCTAGACGGAGCGCGTACCGTCGCGGTGCTCGAGGGCGTCAACGATCACGAGAACCTCGGCTCGATCTTCCGCAACGCGGCGGGCCTCGACGTCGACGCGGTGGTGTTCGGCACGGGCTGCGCCGACCCGCTCTACCGGCGGGCGGTGCGCGTGTCGATGGGCCATGCGCTGCTGGTGCCCTACGCGTGGGCTAGCTGGCCGGCCGATCTCGAGACCATGCGGGACAACGGCTTTCGGCTGCTGGCCATGACACCGAACCCGCAGGCGCTCACGCTGGCCGCCGCGATGGAGGGCCTGGCGGGCGATCGCGTGGCGATCCTCGTCGGTGCCGAGGGGCCGGGGCTGACCGAGCGGGCGATGCGGAGCAGCGATGTGCGCGTTCGCATTCCGATGTCGCGCGGCACCGACTCGTTGAACGTGGCAACGGCCGCGGCACTGGCCTTCTACGAGCGGGCTAGGGTGGCGGGGTGAGTGAGCAGGCGCCGAGGCAGGCCGCCGATACGCCGTGGGGCACCGGGCTGACGGTCGCGGCCTTCGTCGCCGCCGTGGTGGCCGCGGCGATCATCGTGCTGAGCCTCGGGCTGACCCGCGTGCATCCGCTGCTCGCCGTCGGCTTGAACGCCGTCGCGGTGGGCGGACTGGCCCCGACGGTGTGGGGCTGGCGCACTCGGCCGGTGTGGCGCTGGTTCGTGCTGGGTGCCGGTGTCGGCGTCGCCGTCGGCTGGGTGGCGGCCGTGGCGCTCGCGCTGGGCGGCTACGGCTGAGTGCCCGAACGCACGCCCAGGAGAACGTCTTCCCAGCCGGGCACCTCGGGCTTGCGCTTGCGAGCGCGCTGCTTGGGGGCGGGCTTCGGCTCCGGTTCGACGACGGCGACGGGCTCCGGAGTGACCACCAGTGGTAGGTGGGGCTCGGAGACGGCGGGCTGTACGACGGGCTCGGCCACCGGTGCCACGGAGCGGAGCGGCGGCCGATTGAAGTCCGGGTCGATGAGCTCGGAGGCGGCGTCGTCGAAGGCGGTCGCCGTGCCGCCGTGCGCCCCGGGGCTGAAGCGGAAGTGGGCCACGTTGTCCGAGCGGCCCGCCTTCCACGCGAGCTGAACGGTCCAGCGGCCGTCCTCGTTTCGCCAGGCGTCCCAGGTGGTCGCCTCGGGGTCGAGGCCGCGGGAGATCAGCGCGGCGGTGATGGTCTCCAGCAGCGTCATGACCGCGGGCCCGTCGGACAGCACCGGGTGCGCGGCGGTGGCGAGTTCGGCCGCCCGTGCGCGTTCGAGGAGGACGGGATGGGCGAACCGCTCGACGCGGTGGCGCTCCATACCCGATGCGGCTGCGACCTGGTCGACGGATGCGCCTGCGCGAATCCTGGATTGAATGTCCTTGGGGCGCAGCACGGTTGGAACCTCGACCTCGATATTGGGCTTGCTGGAGCTGATGACCTCACCGCGGAGCGCGGCGTGCAGCCGGTCGTCCGGGTCCAAGATGAACTTCTCGCTCGCGTCGGACGTCTCGCAGATGATCCGTTTGCCGTCGACGTCGAGTCCGACGACATTGAGTTCCCGCATACCGACCTCCTCGGAGCTTAAGGCGTCACCCTACTGCGTGATCGGGTCGTCACCGGCCCGACACGCGGGGTGGTCGACGCTTGCTTTCGCGGCGGTTCTGTGCTGTTACTCGTGGTGCTGAAGGGGCTGAAGGTGTGCTCAGAGCCGTTCGACGACCCAGTCGACGCAGGCGGTCAGTGCGCTGACGTCGTCGGGGTCGACGGCCGGGAACATCGCGACCCGCAGCTGGTTGCGCCCCAGCTTGCGATAGGGCTCGGTGTCGACGATGCCATTGGCGCGCAGCACCTTGGCGACGGCGGCGGCATCCACGTCGTCGCTGAAGTCGACGGTGCCGACGACCTGCGAGCGCTTTGCCGGGTCGGCGACGAACGGCGTCGTGTAGCTCGTCTTCTCCGCCCACGTGTACAGCCGTGAGGACGAGTCGGCGGTCCGGCCGACGGCCCAGTCCAGGCCGCCGTTGCCGTTGAGCCAGTCGAGTTGCTCGGCCAGAAGCACCAGCGTGCCGATCGCCGGGGTGTTGTAGGTCTGGTTCTTCAGGCTGTTGTCCACGGCGATCGGCAGCGACAAGAAATCGGGGACCCAGCGTCCGCTCGCGGCGATCTGCTCGACGCGCGTCAGCGCGGCGGGGCTCATGATCGCCAGCCACAGCCCGCCGTCGGCGGCGAAGTTCTTCTGCGGCGCAAAGTAATACGTGTCGGCCGCGGTGATGTCGACCGGCAGGCCGCCCGCCGCCGAGGTCGCGTCGATGACCACCAGCGCGTCACCGGCCGGGCGTTGCACGGGCACGGCGACGCCCGTCGACGTCTCGTTGTGCGCCCACGCCACCACGTCGACCGACGGGTCCGATTGCGGCTCGGGGGCGTCGCCGGGATCGGTCGTGACGACGATCGGGTCTCCGACGAACGGGTTGGCCTTCACGGCGGAGGCGAACTTCGCGCTGAACTCTCCGTAGGTGAGGTGCAGCGAGCGCTTGTCGATGAGGCCGAACGCCGCGGCGTCCCAGAAGGCGGTCGAGCCGCCGTTGCCCAGAATGACCTCGTACCCCTCGGGCGTCGAGAACAGCTGCTTCACGCCATCGCGCACCCGCCCGACGAGGTCCTTCACCGGCGCCTGCCGGTGCGACGTGCCGAACAGTTCGCTCGCCTGGACCAGGGCCTGTAGCTGTTCCGGCCGGACCTTCGAGGGGCCGGAGCCGAAGCGGCCGTCCTTGGGCTTGAGGTCCTCGGGGATCGTGAGCGCCATGTCGCCAAGCCTAATAACGGTGACTTGCGTGTGTGCACCCGCGTCCAGCGCGGCGCTGCACACGCAGATCGCAGGGATGTGATGTGAAGTGGGTCACATGTGATGTGGATAACCTCGCTGAACCACATCTCGGAATAGCCCCTGGTTACTTCCTGGGACCGCGGGTACTGTGCTTAGACAACGAGCAACCGAATGTAAACCTCACGGTAGGCATGGGAGGCCTTGAAGTGGCTGTCAAAGAAGCCAGGACGCGAGTCGTCCGCCGCTGGCGCAAGAACATGGACGTCCTCGACGACACCGAGTACGTCGACACCCTGAAGACGCTGTCCGAGGGGTCGGTGCGACGCAACTTCAACCCCTACACCGACATCGACTGGGACTCGCCCGAGTTCGCCGTCGTCCCGAACGACGAGCGCTGGATCCTTCCCGCGACCGATCCGATCGGCCAGCACCCCTGGTACCGGTCTCAGTCGGTCGAGCGGCAGATCGAGATCGGCATGTGGCGCCAGGCCAACGTCGCGAAGGTCGGACTGCACTTCGAGTCGATCCTGATCCGCGGCCTGATGGAGTACGCGTTCTGGACGCCGAACGGCTCGCCCGAATACCGGTACTGCCTGCACGAGGCGGTCGAGGAGTGCAACCACACCCTGATGTTCCAGGAGATGGTCAACCGCATCGGGGCCGACGTGCCCGGTATGCCGCGGCTGCTCAAGTGGGTGCAGCCGGCCATCCCGCTGGTCGCCGGGCCGCTTCCGATTCCGTTCTGGTTCGGCATCCTCGCGGGTGAGGAACCGATCGATCACACACAGAAGAACGTGCTGCGCGAGGGCAAGGAACTGCACCCCATCATGGAGCGGGTGATGGCGATCCACGTGGCCGAGGAGGCCCGGCACATCTCCTTCGCGCACGAGTACCTGCGTAAGCGGGTGCCGCACCTGCCGCGCCGCAAGCGCTTCTGGCTGTCGCTCTTCGTGCCGCTGACGATGCGGATCCTGTGCTCGGCGATCATCGTGCCGCCGCGGGCGTTCTGGAAGGAATTCGACATTCCGCGCTCGGTCCGCAAGGAGATCTTCTTCGCCTCGCCCGAGTCGCGTCAGATGCTGCGCGACATGTTCGGCGACGTGCGCATGCTGGCGCACGACACCGGCCTGATGAATCCGGTCGCCAAGCTAATTTGGCGGATGTGCCGGATCAACGGCACACCCAGCCGTTACCGCAGCGAGCCGCAGCGCCAGCATCTGGTCTCGGCGGCATAGGCTCGCCGAGTGCCCCACGTCGTCACCCAGTCGTGTTGCAGCGACGGGTCCTGCGTTTACGCCTGTCCGGTGAACTGCATCCACCCCTCACCGGACGAGCCGGGCTTCGCGACCGCGGAGATGCTCTACATCGATCCGGACGCGTGCGTCGACTGCGGTGCGTGCGTGTCGGCGTGCCCGGTCGGAGCAATCGCCCCGGACACGAAGCTGGAGCCCAAGCAGCTGCCCTTCGTCGAGCTGAACGCGATGTACTTCCCGAAGCGGGAGGGCAAGCTGCCGCCGACATCGAAGCTCGCCCCGGTGCTCGAGGCACCGCGCGTGAACTCGCGGCCCGGCGGACCGCTGCGGGTGGCCATCGTCGGCTCCGGCCCGGCCGCCATGTACGCGGCCGACGAACTTCTGACCCAGCAGGGCGTCGAAGTCAACGTCTTCGAGAAGCTGCCGACGCCTTACGGTTTGGTGCGCGCCGGAGTCGCACCGGATCACCAGACCACCAAGCACGTCACGCGGCTGTTCGATCGGACGGCGGCCTCGCCCGGTTTCACGTTCTACCTGAACGTCGCGGTCGGCGAGCACATCACGCACGACGAACTGCTGGCCCACCACCACGCGGTGCTCTACGCCGTCGGCGCGCCCAATGACCGCAGGCTCGACATCGAGGGGGTCGACCTGTCCGGCACCAGCACGGCCACCGAGGTCGTCGCCTGGTTCAACGGCCACCCGGAGTACACCGACCTGCCCGTCGACCTGAGCCACGAGCGCGTGGTGATCGTCGGCAACGGCAACGTGGCACTCGACGTGGCGCGCATTCTCACCGCGGAACCGGACGCGCTCGCCCGCACCGACATCTCCGACCACGCCCTCACGGCGCTGCGGGACTCCCACGTCCGCGAAGTGGTCATCGCCGCGCGCCGCGGCCCAGCCCAGTCGGCGTTCACGCTGCCCGAACTCATCGGTCTGACGGCGACACACGAGGTGGTCCTCAGCGCAGCGGACCACGACCTGGTGCAGTCCGACCTCGCCACCGAGTCCGATCCCTTGACCCGTAGCAAGCTCGAGATTCTGGCCGGACTCGGTGCCGCCGAGGCGCCGAGCACCCGACCGCGCATCCGGTTCGCCTACTTGATGACACCGCACCGGGTGATCGGATCAGCGGGCCGCGTCGAGGGCGTCGAGTTCACGATCACCGGGACGACCGAGACCCGTCGTCTCGACACCGGACTCCTGCTCACGTCGATCGGCTACCGCGGCAAGGCGATTCGCGACCTGCCGTTCGACGACGCCGCCGGTGTGGTGCCCAACGAAGGTGGCCGCGTCGACGGGACGCCCGGCACCTACGTCGCCGGCTGGATCAAGCGGGGGCCGACGGGCTTCATCGGCACCAACAAGTCGTGTGCCTCGCAGACCGTGCACGAACTGGTGGCCGACTACAACGCGGGCGCCCTGGCCGATCCCGTCGCGAAGACCTCCGCGCTGGACCGGCTGGTCCGCACGCGCCAGCCCGACCTGGTGGACTCGGCGGGGTGGGCGGCCATCGACAGCGCCGAACTGGCGCGCGGAGGCGGCATCCGGCCGCGGGTGAAGTTCACCGCGGTGCCGGAGATGCTCGCCGTCGCGGCGACCGCACCGCGGCCGCCGCTCAGCCGCAGGTTGCTCAGCGGCCTGCTGCGCTGACGCGACTTTTCCCAAAGCGGCGCGCGGCGGGGGAGCGCGGGCGTAGGCAGATGTCGTGACGTGTGCGACGTACGTGGGTCGGGTCGGGGCACTGGCGGTGGCGCTGGGGGTCGGTGCCGGGTTGTTCACCGGTACGGGGGTCGCGTGGGCGGACCCTGACGAATCGAGCGGCTCGTCGTCAGCCGAGTCGAGCCAAGCCGAGTCGAGCCACGCCGAGTCGACGACTCCTGAGCCGACCGGTGACGGTGCCGAATCCGGAGCTACCGGGTCGGCCGACACCGACGGGCCGACGTCGTCGGTCAACGGCGTGCCGGTGAGCGCCGACGATTCCGACGAGGATTCCGACGAGGTCGGGCCCGAACCCGACGAGACCGGGATCGCCGAACCGAAGCCGAAGCTCCAGCGCAAGAAGCTCGCCAGCCAGGCACCCGAGCCCGGCGTTCGCGAGATCGACACCACGCAGGTCGCCACTCGTACTTCCTCTGCGTCAGTTCAATCTCGAGCAGCCGACCCCGAGCCAACCGACTCCGAGCCAACCGACCCCGAGCCTGCCGACCCCGAGCCGGAACCGGCTACGCAGCAACGACTCTCACTCACCACCGCTGCCACCGAGCCCGCGGTACCGGGCCTGCGCGCCTGGCCGACGGCGTTCGACCCCACGACGGCGGTGAGTTACCTGACGGGCCTGGTGACCAGTGTCGTCAGTGCCGTGCTCAACCCGTTCGCCGCGGGGTTGCCCGCCGGCCCCGTCGAACCGCCGACGGTGTGGACGCTGCTGGCATGGGTGCGCCGCGAGCTGTTCAACGAGTCGCCGACCATCACCTACGACCCGGTGCTCAACTCGCAGACGGTCAACTCCGACGGTGACGTCGTCGTCACGGGTGACATCGGCGCCGACGACGCCGACGCGGACCCGAGGACGTACACGGTGATCGGCCGCCCACTCAACGGCGGCACCGTGTCCGTCGACGTCGACGGGGGCTTCACCTATCGGCCCACCAACGCGATGGCCGCCGTCGGCGGGTGGGATCAGTTCACCGTCGTCGTCGACGACGCGGCCGCAGGCCTGCACGTGCACGGCCCGCTCGGCCTGCTGCAGTTCGTGCCGATCCTCGGTGACTTCCTGAATCCCGGTGCCGGACATCGGGTTGCGAAGACCGTCACGGTCACCGTCGCACCGACAGCGGGCGTCGACCTGTCGTTCCCCGACGGCTTCCACTGGGGTGTCGCGCACGCTGGCTTCCAGGCCGAGGGTGGACCAGGGTCCCCCGTCGACCCGAATTCCGACTGGTATCGATGGGTGCACGACCCGATCAACCAGCTGCTCGGCCTCACCAGGGGGGTGCCGGAGGACGGGCCGGGCGCTTACGTCCGGTACGACGAGGACGCCCAGCTGGCCCGTGACGAACTGGGGATGAACACCTTCCGGATGAGCATCGAGTGGAGTCGCATCTTCCCCAACTCGACTGCCGCCATCGACATCTCGGATGAGGGCGGCGTGATCAGCCTCGCCGATCTGCAGGCGATGGACGAGCTGGCTGACGAGGCCGAGGTCGCGCACTACCGGGACGTGCTGGCGTCGCTGCGCGCACACGGGCTCGAGCCCATGGTGACGGTGTCGCATTTCTCGTTGCCCGTCTGGGTCAACGACCCGATCGCGGCGCGCCCGCTGATTCAGCTCGGCCTGCCCGCGCCGGCGGCGGGTTGGCTGTCGGAGACCACGCCCGTCGAGTTCGAGAAGTACGCCGCCTATCTCGCATGGAAGTACGGCGACCAGGTGGACAACTGGGCCACCATCAACGAGCCGTTCCCTCCGGTGCTCACCCAGTACTTCGCGATCCCCGGCGTCGTGCCGGCGTGGCCGCCGGGTGTCATCCGCCCCGACCTGGCGTCGACGTTCCTGGTGAACGAGGCCAAGGGGCACGTCGCCGCCTACGACGCGATCCACGCCTGGGACGCCGATGCGTTCGTCGGCTTCACGAACAACATGATTCCGGCACGCCCGGCCAACCCGACCAGTGAACTCGACGTGCAGGCGGCGGACGCGTGGAACCTCTTCTACAACAACTGGTTTCCCCAGGCAGTGGTCAACGGCTGGGTCGACGCGAACTTCGACGGCGTTCAGACGCCCGACGAGATCCACCCGGACTTCGCGGACAAGATCGACTTCCTCGGCGTTCAGTACTACGGGTCGCAGCCGATGACCGGTTTCGGCGTCGCACCCGTGCCCGGATTCCCGTTCCTGCGCGGCATCCCCATCCGGTGTGAGGCGGCGTCGGCGACGTGCAGCGACTTCAACCAGCCGATCGACCCCGGCGGGTTCCGCGAGGTGCTCGAGGTGGCGGCGTCGTACGGGAAACCGGTGTGGGTCACGGAGAACGGCATCGCCGACGACGAGGACACCAAGCGGCCGGGGTACCTGGTGAACCACATCGCGGTCGTACAGGACCTGGTCGCGCACGGTACCGACATCCGCGGATACACGTACTGGTCGTTCGTCGACAACCTCGAGTGGTCGGAGGGTTACCACCTGCAGTTCGGGTTGTACGGGTCGGACCCGACGACGCCGGAACTGGAACGCACCCCGAAACCGGCGAGCATCGCGGCGATCAGTGCGATCACCGGCTCGAACGGGTTGCCCCTGTTCCTGCTCGGCCAGTACGCGCCGTCGCTATGACCCCTGGCTCATCTGCCCGGCGAGTTCGGCCATGTCGACCTCGCGCACGTGCTGCGCCAGCGACCAGAGGTGGCCGAACGGGTCGCGGATAGCGCCGTAGCGGTCGCCCCAGAACTGGTCCTCCAGCGGCGCGACGACGGTGGCGCCCGCGTCCAGCGCGCGCTGGAATCGGGACTCGACGTCGTCGGCGAATTGGAGGTGGATGGTGACCGCCGAGCCGCCCAGCGCGGTCGGCGTCGTGGACTTGCCGCCCGACATCTCGGGGTAGTCGTCGTTGAGCATGATCATCGCGCCGTTCACCAGCAGCGAGGCGTGCGCGATCCTGCCGTCCGGCCCGGCGAGCCGGATCATCTCCTCGGCGCCGAACGCCGCCGCGTAGAAGTCGATGGCCGCCGCGGCGTCGTCGACGACGAGGTGGGCTGCGACGAAGGGCGGGGTGGGAGGGGTGAGGTCGGTCATGGCTGACTCCGTTCGTTGGGGTGACGCGATGCTGACTCGCGGCACACCGGGAACTCATCGCTACACGACGGAGAAGTCCGGTGGCAGCGCGGCCCGTCCGGTCAGCGCCAGCAGCACGTCCTCGCCGTCACCGACCTGAACCGCGATGCGGGCGGCCAGCGCCGCCGCCTCCGCGAGCACGTCGGCCGGTTGGGTCGGAGGCAACCCCGTGGCCCGCGCGATGTCGAGGCCGTGCACCGCGAACTCGAAGACGCGCGTCGGGAGGTAGTTGCTCAGCCGGATGCCCAGTCCGCCGATCACCGTAATCAACGGATCGTCGACGGCGGCAACGTCTTCCAGCGTGCGCACCACCAGCGCGTCGACGGTCGCCACGGGATCGTCGCCGAGGGCGAGGCCGGCCTGCCTGCCGCGTTCGACGATGTCGGCGGCCCCGACGTTCGAGGCGTAGTCGCGGATCTTCGCGTAGTAGTCGGCCGCGCTGGTGACGTCTTCGTGCTCGGCTGTCGACTGCAGGTAGGTCGAGACCGTGATCAGTGAGCGGGACGTGTGGCCGACGAGTGCCCGCAGATCCCATTCGCCGAGGCCCGGCCCTGCCCACCCGTCCCGCGGCAGGGCGCGCACCTGGGCCGCGAATGCGTGCGCCGCGGCCGCGAACGTCGTGGTCACCTCGCTGCGATCTGGTCCCAGCCCTCCACCGACTGGGGTGAGCGGGGTTCGGGTCCGACGTAGATCGCGGCGGGGCGGACGAGCTTGCCGAGGCGCTTCTGCTCGAGGATGTGCGCGCACCACCCCGCGGTTCGTCCGCAGGTGAACATCGCGGGCATCATCGTGGCGGGAACGCCCGCGAAGTCGAGGATGACCGCCGCCCAGAACTCGACGTTGGTCTCGATCGCCCGATCCGGCCTGCGTTCGCGCAATTCGGCCAGCGCCGCCTGCTCGAGCGCCGCGGCCACCTCGAAGCGGGGCGCCTGCAGGCGCTGCGCCGTGGCGCGCAGCACGCGTGCCCGCGGATCCTCCGCGCGGTAGACCCGATGGCCGAAGCCCATCAGCTTGTCCTTGCGGTCGAGGATGCCCTTGACGACGGCGCGGGCGTCGCCGGTCGCCTCGACCTCCTCGATCATCGGCAGCACGCGGGCGGGGGCGCCGCCGTGCAGCGGACCGCTCATCGCCCCGACCGCCCCCGACAACGCGGCCGCGACGTCGGCCCCGGTGGACGTGATCACCCGCGCGGTGAAGGTCGACGCGTTCATCCCGTGCTCAGCGGCCGTCACCCAGTACGCGTCGATGGCTTCGACGTGGCGGGGATCGGGGTCACCCTTCCAGCGGGTCATGAAACGCTGTGTGACCGTTGCGCATTCGTCGATCACGCGCTGGGGTACGGCGGGCTTGTAGATGCCGCGAGCGGACTGCGCGACGTAGGACAGCGCCATCACCGACGCGCGGGCGAGCTGGTCGCGCGCCGTCTGATCGTCGATGTCGAGGGTGGGCGCGTAACCCCAGATCGGCGCGAGCATCGCGAGACCGGCCTGCACGTCGACGCGCACGTCGCCGCTGTGGATCGGCAGCGGGAACGGCTCGGCGGGGACGAGCCCGTTGCCGAACCGGCCGTCGACCAGCAGCGCCCACACGTCGCCGAACGTCACGTGGTCGGCCACCAGATCCTCGATGTCGACACCGCGATAGCGCAGCGCGCCACCGTCCTTATCGGGTTCGGCGATCTCGGTGGTGAAGGCGACGACGCCCTCGAGACCGGCGACGAAGTCATCGGGGACCACTGACGGTTGCGTCATGTCCGCGATTCTCGCACTGGGATCGGCGGCGACTACTTCCGGTCGGTAACGAGTGGCCGAACTTCCGGGCGTAGCGTCGCACGGGTGAGCGCTGGGAGTCCCGAGTCCGGTCCTGTCAACGGCGACCACCTCGCCAACATGCGGGTGGAGTACGGCTCGGTGGAGAAGGACGGCAGTGCCGATCTCGACGCGGACTGGCTGGCGGACGGCTGGCTGAGTCTGCTGCGGGCCTGGCTCGCCGACGCCGAACAGGGCGGGTGCGTCGAGGCCAACGCGATGGTGGTCGGCACCGTCGACCAGGCGGGACGGCCCGTCACGCGCACGGTGCTGTGCAAGAGCGTGGACGAGGCCGGCATCACGTTCTTCACGAACTACGCCTCCGACAAGGGCGAGCAACTCGCCGCCACGCCCTACGCGTCGGCGACGTTCCCGTGGTACGCGCTCGGCAGGCAGGTCCACATCCGCGGCTCGGTCACCAAGGTCTCCGCCGCCGCCACGCTGGACTACTGGTCGACGCGCCCGCGCGGCTCGCAGTTGGGCGCCTGGGCATCGCAGCAGTCGCGGCCCATCGCATCGCGCGCGGCGTTGCTCGAGCAGCTTGCCGACGTCACCGCCCGCTTCGCCGACCTGGAAACCGTTCCGGTGCCGCCGAACTGGGGCGGTTACCTCATCACCCCCGACGTCGTCGAGTTCTGGCAGGGCCGCGAGAACCGTGTGCACAATCGCATCCGCGTCGCAGACGGCCGTCTCGAGCGGCTTCAGCCCTAAGAGTGGGCGGTTTCTTCGCCGACACCACGCCGCTGCGGACGCCGGACTTCCGCCGACTCTGGGTCGCGGGCATCCCGACCGTCATCGGGGCGAACCTCACGATCTTCGCGGTCCCGGTCCAGCTGTACGCGCTGACGCAGAACTCGGCGTACGTCGGGCTGTCCGGGATCTTCGCGCTCGTTCCCCTGATCGTCTTCGGCCTGTGGGGCGGCGCGCTGGCCGACGCGATGGACCGCCGCGTCCTGCTGATCATCGCCTCGATCGGCCTGGCGGTGTCGTCGGTGTTCCTCTGGTTGCAGGCGGCGCTGGCGCTGAACAACGTGTGGGCGGTGCTGTGTCTGCTGTCGGTCCAGCAGGCGTTCTACGCGATCAACGCGCCCACCCGCGCCGCGGCGATCCCGCGCATGCTGCCCGGCGAACAGGTGGCCGCGGCGAACTCGCTCAACATCACGGTGATGCAGTTCGGCGCCATCGTCGGGCCGCTGCTGGCCGGCGTGCTGCTGCGCTGGGTGGATCTGTCGACGCTCTACGCCATCGACGCGGTGACGTGCATCCTCCCGATCTGGGCGACGTTCAGGCTGTCGCCCATCCCGCCGACGGCCACCGAGACGGTCCGCAGCAAGTACGGTGTCGCGGCCGTGTGGGACGGGTTCCGGTACCTGGCCGGGAACAAGGTCGTGCTGATGTCGTTCGTCGTCGATCTGATCGCGATGATCGCGGGCATGCCGCGCGCGCTGTTCCCGCAGATGGCGCACGAGAACTTCGGCGGGCCCGTGGAGGGCGGCACGACGATGGCGCTGCTGGCCGCGGCGATCTCGGTGGGCGCGGTGGCGGGCGGGGTGTTCTCGGGCTGGTTGCCGCGCGTCCGGCGACAGGGCCTCGCGGTCGTCGTCGCCATCCTGGTGTGGGGCGTCGCGATGATCGGGTTCGGTCTCGCCGCGGGCTTCGCGGACGGTCGGGCGGGGACGCTGCTGTGGGTCGCCTTGGCGTTCCTGGCGGTGGGTGGCGCGGCGGACATGGTCTCGTCGGCCTTTCGCAACACGATCCTGCAGCAGGCGGCCTCCGACGACCTCCGTGGCCGGCTTCAGGGCGTCTTCACCGTGGTCGTCGCGGGTGGCCCGCGACTCGCCGACGCGGTGCACGGCGCCGCCGCCGCCGCGGTGGGCACGACGGTCGCCGCAGCGGGTGGCGGCGGGTTGGTCGTCGTCGGCGTGATCATCGCCACAGTCGCTGTGCCGGCGTTCATTCGCTATCGCGTGTGAACGCGTTACCTCCTGTGCAGGCGGGTTAACATCGGCTCATGGGCGTCGAACCGGTTTCGCAGCTCACGCACGAGACGGTGCATGCCTGACATCGCGCCGTCCGGTATCAGGGAGCGCAAGAAGCTTCGCACCCGAGAGGCCCTGATCGACGCCGCGGCCACGCTGTGCCTGCAGAGGGGTTTCGACCACACCACCGTCGAGCAGATCGCGGCCGCCGCCGACGTGTCGACACGGACGTTCAGCCGGTACTTCCCGACGAAGGAGTCGGTGGTCGTCGCGATGACCGGGGACATGGACCGCTACCTCGCCGCGGCCCTCGCCGCGCAGTCGTCCGGGATCACCGAGTACGAGGCGCTGCTGCGGGCCCACCTCGAGGTGTTCAAACCGGACGCCGACTACCGGACGCCCGGCTTCACGCGCATGGCCGTGCTCATCCAGATCATCAACAACGCCGAGTCGCTGCGCTCGTCGGCGTTCCTGCACCAGCGCGGGGTGCAGGAGCGCGAGGCGTTCGTCGTGATGGGCAGGCGGATGGGCGTCGACGCCGACGATCCGGCCGTCCGGATGGTCGGCGACACCTGGACGGTGATCTTTGCGAACGCGTTCGCCGGGCTCGGGATGCCGGGGCACGAACCGCTGGAACCGCGCACCCTGTGCGACCGCCTGCAGGCCCAGTACGACCTGTTCTGCCGAACGTGCAAACCCTGGAACGCGGCGGGCGGCCCCAACGGGAACCCCACGCAAGCGCCGCCGGTGGATAGCGACTACCTTCCCTAAGTGACGGACAGCCAGCCCGACGAACACTGTCCCCAGGACAACCGCAGAAGGGGTTAACGTGCCCGACAACTCCACTCCCGCCGAGGTCGCGTCGCTCCGCTACCCCGGTGGTGAGATCGATCTTGAGATCGTCAAGGCGACTGAGGGATCGGACGGTATCGCGTTGGGCCCGCTCCTCGCGAAGACGGGTTACACGACGTTCGACGGCGGCTTCGTCAACACGTCGTCGACCAAGAGTGCGATCACCTACATCGACGGCGACGCGGGCATCCTGCGCTACCGCGGCTACCCGATCGAGCAACTGGCCGAGAAGTCGACGTTCATCGAGGTCAGTTACCTGCTCATCTACGGCGAGCTGCCGACCGCCGACCAGCTGGCGACGTTCACCAACCTGATTCAGCGGCACACCCTGCTGCACGAGGACCTCAAGCGCTTCTTCGACGGGTTCCCCCGCAACGCGCATCCGATGCCGGTGCTGTCTTCCGCGGTCAACGCGCTCAGCGCGTACTACCAGGATTCGCTGGATCCGCTGGACCGCAAGCAGGTCGAGCTGTCGACGATCCGCCTGCTGGCCAAGCTGCCGACCATCGCGGCGTACGCCTACAAGAAGTCCGAGGGGCAGCCGTTCCTCTACCCGGACAACTCGCTGACGCTGGTCGAGAACTTCCTCCGGATGACGTTCGGCTTCCCGGCTGAGCCCTACGAGGTCGATCCGGAGATCGTCCGCGCGCTGGACATGCTGCTGATCCTGCACGCCGATCACGAGCAGAACTGCTCGACGTCGACGGTGCGACTCGTCGGGTCGTCGCAGGCCAACCTGTTCACGTCGATCTCCGGAGGCATCAACGCGCTGTGGGGCCCGCTGCACGGCGGCGCCAACCAGGCGGTGCTGGAGATGCTCACCAAGATCCGCGACGGTGGCGACGACGTCGAGACCTTCGTCAAGAAGGTCAAGAACCGCGAGGACGGCGTGAAGCTCATGGGCTTCGGGCACCGGGTCTACAAGAACTACGACCCCCGCGCGCGGATCGTCAAGGAGCAGGCCGACAAGATCCTCGCCAAGCTCGGCGTCGAGGATCCGCTGCTCGACATCGCCAAGCAGCTCGAGGAGATCGCGCTGACCGACGACTTCTTCGTCGAGCGCAAGCTCTACCCGAACGTCGACTACTACACCGGCGTGATCTACCGGGCGATGGGCTTCCCGACCCGCATGTTCACCGTGCTGTTCGCGCTCGGCCGGCTGCCCGGCTGGATCGCGCACTGGCAGGAGATGCACTCCGAGCCGAGCAAGATCGGCCGCCCGCGTCAGGTCTACACGGGCTACACCGAACGCGACTACGCCGACCTCGACGCCCGCTAGGTTTTCCGCCGTTCGCGCGTGCACCCGCATGAGACCAAGCTCACCGCAAGGTCGTTTGCATTGATAATGATTGTAGTTTCACAATGGTCGGGTGAACACGGCAGGAATGACCTCGCGGCGTAAAGCCGTCATCCTGGTCTCCTGCTGCCTGAGCCTGCTGATCGTGTCGATGGACGCGACGATCGTGAACGTCGCGATACCGGCCATCCGGTCGGATCTGCACGCCTCGCCGTCACAGCTGCAGTGGGTCGTCGACGTCTACACGCTGGTGCTGGCGTCGCTACTGATCCTCGCGGGCGCGACGGGTGACCGCTTCGGCAGGCGGCGCGTGTTCCAGATCGGCCTGACGGTCTTCGCGATCGGCTCGCTGCTGTGCAGCCTCGCGCCGTCGATCGACATGCTGATCGCCGCCCGCTTCGTGCAGGGCATCGGTGGATCGATGATGAATCCCGTTGCCCTGTCGATCATCTCGCAGATCTTCACCGGCCGCGTGGAGCGCGCAAAGGCGCTCGGCATCTGGGGTGCCGTCGTCGGCATCTCGATGGCGCTCGGCCCGATCGTGGGCGGCCTGCTCATCGAGTACGTCGGCTGGCGGGCGGTGTTCTGGATCAACCTGCCGATCTGCGTGCTCGCCATCGCGCTGACCGCGATCTTCGTGCCGGAGAGCAAGTCCGCCACCATGCGGTCCATCGACCCCATCGGGCAACTGCTCGCCGTGACCTTCCTGTTCGGGGTCGTCTTCGCGCTCATCGAAGGCCCCGGTTACGGCTGGACGTCGCCGCTCGTTCTCGGGATCGCGGCGGTCGCCGCAGTCGCGTTCGTCGGCTTCCTCTACTACGAATCCCGGCGGCTCGACCCGTTCATCGACCTGCGCTTCTTCCGCAGCATCCCGTTCGCGTCGGCCACGGTGACGGCGGTCTCCGCGTTCGCGGCCTGGGGCGCCTTCCTGTTCGTGATGTCGCTCTACCTGCAGGGCGAGCGGCACTTCACCGCGATGCAGACGGGGCTGATCTACCTGCCGATCGCCGTTGGCGCGCTGGTGTTCTCACCGCTGTCGGGCCGCCTGGTCGGCCGCTTCGGAGCTCGGCCGTCGCTGCTGAGCGCCGGGGTGCTGATCACCGCGGCATCGGTGTTGCTGACGTTCCGGACCGCGACGACGCCGGTGTGGCAGCTGCTGATCGTGTTCACCGTGTTCGGCATCGGCTTCTCGATGGTCAACGCCCCGGTGACCAACGCCGCCGTCAGCGGGATGCCGCTGGACCGGGCAGGCGCCGCGTCGGCGGTGACGTCGACCAGCAGACAGGTCGGCGTCAGCATCGGCGTGGCCCTGTGCGGTTCGCTGACCGGTGCGGCGCTGACGCAGGCCGACTCCGACTTCGGTACCGCCGCGCGGCCGCTGTGGTTCGCGTGTGTCGGGTGCGGGATCGTCATCCTGGCCCTGGGCTGGTTCGCGACGTCGGCACGCGCGATCCGGTCGGCGGAACGGCTCGCGCCGCTGATCACGGGGCCGGACGTGCCGAAGGTGGCCGTCGATGTCTGACGCCCGACTGGCCGACGACGTGTGGCGGACCATGGCCGCAGTCGTCTTCGACAACCGCGATGCATGGAAGCGCACCGTCATCGAGCACACCGGGCTGCCGTTCTCCCGCGTGCGGGTGCTGCGCAGGCTTGCGGCGCGGCCGATGACCGCCAAGGAGATCGCGAAGGCCGCGTCCATGGACGCTCCGGCCACCACGGTCGCGGTGAACGATCTGCAGGAGCGCGGTCTGGTGATCCGGGAAGCCGATCCCACGAACCGCCGGTCCAAGCTGATCTCGCTGACGGCCGCCGGCCGCGAACTGATCGACAGCATCTCTCGTCTCGACGACCCCGCGCCCGGCGTGATCGCCGAGTTGCCGGTGTCCGAATTACGCACGCTGCAACGGATTCTCGGAAAGGTCCGACCCGGCTAGGTCTCCAGTACCGCCATGGCCGCGTTGTGGCCGCCGATCCCCGATACCGCGCCGCCGCGTCGCGAGCCGGACCCGCACAGCAGGATGCGATCGTGCGCCGTGGCGACACCCCAGCGTCGCGCCGGCGTGTCCAGGGGGTCGTCATCCCCGGCGAACGGCCACTGCAGGGCGCCGTGGAAGATGTTGCCCGCCGTCATGCCCAGGGCGTCCTCGAGGTCGGCTGTCGTCTTGGTCTCGATGCACGGTTTGCCCTGCGCGTCGGTCATCACCACGTCCTGAATCGGCTCGGCGAGAACCGAATTCAGCGAGGCGAGGACGGCGTCGGTGAGGCGGGACCGGGTCGCGTCGGGATCGCCCGCCGCCAGCGTGTGGGGGGTGTGCAACCCGAACACCGTCAGCGTCTGCGCCCCGGAGCGCTGTAACTCCTCGGACAGGATGCTGGGGTCGGTCAGTGAATGGCAGTAGATCTCACACGGCAGCGGATCAGGCACCTCGCCGCGGCGTGCCGTCTCGTAGGCTCCGTCGAGTTGGGTCAGCGTCTCGTTGATGTGGAACGTGCCGCCGAACGCCTGCTCGGGTGCGATCGTCGAATCACGAAGGCGGGGAAGTCGTTTCAGCATCAGATTGACCTTCACCTGCGCGCCGGGAGCGGACTCGGGCGCGGGCTCGCCCAGGAGACCGGCGAGCACCGTCGGTGTCACGCCGGACAGCACGCGGTGCCCGTGCACGACGTTGTCGACGCCGCCGCGGCGGTATCGCACCTCGCCGTCCGGTGTCACCGCGTAGACCTCGGCGCCGGTGACGATGTCGGCGCCGTGGCTCGCTGCCGCCGCGGCCAGTGCCCCGCTGACGGCACCCATGCCGCCGATCGGGACGTCCCAGTCCCCGGTGCCGCCGCCGATCAGGTGGTACAGGAAGCAGACGTTCTGGCTCAGTGCGGGATCGTCGGTCCGCGCGAACGTCCCGATGAGCGCGTCGGTCGCCATGATGCCGCGCACCAGGTCGTGAGCGACGGCATCGGTGATCGCCGCGCCGATCGGCTGCCGGATGAGTTCCTCCCACGCGGTCGCGGCGTCGGCCGATTCGTCGGCGGTGACCAGGCGGCGGGCGTCGTCGGCCGTGCGCAGCGGTTGCAGCAGCGTCGGCCACAGCCGCCGGGTGACCAGCGAACAGCGTCGGTAGAAGTCGTCGAATGCGGCCCTGTCCGCCCCCGCTCCGATGGTGTCGAACGAACCGCCGGGCCCGACCAGCAGTCCGGTGCGGCCGCCCGTCGCGGGATCCGGCGTGTACGAGGAGTACCGGCGGCTGGCCAGCCGCACCTGCGCGCCGAGGTCCTCGGCGATGCGCGCGGGCAGCAGGCTGACCAGATAGGAGTAGCGCGACAGACGCGCACCGACGCCGTCGAAGGCCTGCGCAGAAACCGCCGCGCCACCAACGTGTTCCAGGCGCTCGAGGACCAGCACCCGCCGCCCCGCCCGTGCGAGGTAGGCCGCCGCGACCAAGCCGTTGTGACCACCGCCGACGACGACGGCGTCGTAGCTCTCTGATGCCGTCACGACGTCACGTCAGCCCAGATAGCCCTCGACCTGGTCGCCGGGGCGCGCGCTGGCCTGGTCCGGGTCCTGACCGGTTTCGCGCAACGCGCGACGCTGTCTCAGCAGGTCCCAGCACTGGTCGAGCTGAACCTCCAGCGATTGCAGCCTCCGGTGCTCCTCGGTCTCGTCGACCTCGTGACGCTGCAGTTTGGCGCGCAGTTCGTGCTCTTCAGCGACGAGCTGGTTGACCTGTTCGAGAATGTCGCGGTCCTTATCCACCGCCCCAGTCTGCCCGACTACGGTGTACGTCGTGGCCAACGACAAGAAACCCGAGATCGACTTCCCCGACGGTCCGGCACCCACCGAGCTCGTCATCGAAGATCTGGAGATCGGCGAGGGCGCCGAGGCAGTCGCCGGCGGCACCGTCACGGTGCACTACGTCGGCGTCGAACACGACACCGGCGAGGAATTCGACAGTTCGTGGAACCGCGGCGAGTCCATCGAATTCCCGCTGCGCGGGCTGATCCAGGGCTGGCAGGACGGTATTCCGGGCATGAAGGTCGGCGGGCGGCGCAAGCTCACCATCCCGCCGGAGCAGGCCTACGGTCCGGCGGGTTCGGGGCACCAGTTGTCGGGCAAGACGCTGATCTTCGTCATCGACCTGCTCGACGCCCGGTAGGCCGCTTTCCATGGCGGGTTCCGACAGGCGCGCCGAGTCCCGGTTCTACCGGCGGATGCCCGGTCCGGGGTGGTTGTTTGCCTTCCTCGCAGTGCCCCTGCTGCTGGCGCTGATCGGGTGGGCGGGCCTGGGCCGAACCGGAACGACCTCCGATGCGCTGACGCTGCCGACGGTGAATCCGACGGCGACGATGAGCGAGACCGCCAGCGCGCCGACGCCGCCGTCGTCGACCGCCGCGGCTCCGCGGGGCGACTACCCGGCATGGTCAATCGTGCGCAGCGGCAACGGTTTCACGCTCACCGGCGAGGTAGCCGATGAGGAGACCAAGCGGGGCCTGATCGACACGCTCAAGCTGGTGCTGCCGGGTGCCTCGATCGTCGACGAGCTGAAGGTCACGCCCGGCGTTCGAACCCCCGACATCGGCGGTCTCGGTGGCCTGTTCAGTGCGGCGGTGGGAATTCCGGACTTCAGCCTGAAGCTCGACGGCGGCACCGCGACGCTCACCGGTGTGGCGCCTGCGCAGCCGATCAAGGACAGTGCCGACACGTACGCGAAGGCCGCCTTCCCGGATGTCAACGTGGTCAACGACATCGAGGTATCGGCCGCCTCGCCGTCGGCCTCCGCGCCACCGCCGTCGGCCACCACCACTCAGGCTCGGCCACCTGCGCCTGCGCCGGGTGGGGCGTGCGCGTCACTGCAGGCCGATATCACCGGTCTGCTGAAGACGCCCATCACCTTCGTCACCAACGGCGCGACGCTCGCCGCGGAGTCGCAGCGCCTGGTCGGGCAGATCGCCGACAAGGTCAAGGGGTGTCCCGACGCCAAGCTGTCGGTCACCGGTCACACCGACGGGACGGGCAACGACGCGATCAACACCCCGCTGAGCGCCGGCCGGGCGAAGGCCGTCGCCGACGCGCTGGTCGCCGACGGCGTCCCCGCGGGCAACGTGACGTCCAGAGGGGTGGGCGCATCGGCCCCGATCGCCCCCGACGACACCGCCGAGGGCCGGGCCCAGAACCGGCGCGTCGAGATCACGGTCAACTGAGGAGCGAACAGAGTGGACTTCTTCATCCAATGGGTGTGGTACGTGCTCGCGTTCCTGGTCGGCTCCCTGGTGGCGTGGGGTGTCACCGCCGCGACGATCAAACGCACCAGCGAGGACGAGGCGTTGGCCGACCTGTCCGGCTCGCGGGCGATCGGAGGCGAGCGATGACCTCGGTGAACTGGTACCTCGTCGCCCTGGCGTTCGTGCTGGGCGTGGCGTTGACGCTCGCCTTCATGATCCGACGGGTCCAGCACGAGGTCCCGGCGCCCGCCGGTGGGGGAGCCACGGCCGCCACGCTGACGGGATCGGTGAACACGGCGAAGGCCGAGTCCGACGTCGACGCGCCGCATGGTCCGGGCTCGGCGAAGCCGGCCGCCGACGGCAGCGGGCCCGAGGGCTGGCTGGTCAAGGGCAACGAGGACTCGATGCTCTACCACTCGACGGAGAGCCCGTACTACGGACGGACCATCGCCGAGGTGTGGTTCCGCGACGTCGAAACCGCTGAGGCGGCGGGATTCAACCGATGGGACAGCGGAAAGTCGCAGCGCCCCAAGAAGTAACGCGCTAGGTCGGGCCGGGTAGGCGTAGCAGCAGCCGCGCGCCGCCCAGCGGGCTCTCCTCGAGTGATGCTGTCCCGCCGTGCAACTGGGCCTGCTGAGCCACCAGCGCCAAGCCCAGGCCCGAGCCGGAACGCGAGGCCGTCGATCCCCGGCTGAACCTGTCGAACACCACCTTGCGCTCCTTTTCGGGTACGCCGACACCGTTGTCGTCGATCGCGATCTCGACACCGGCACGCGAACTGACCGCCGAGAGCTGCACGCGGCTCGCCCCGCCGTGTTTGACCGCGTTGGCGATCGCGTTGTCGACCGTGAGCCGCAACCCCGTCGGCAGCCCCACGATGATCATCGTGGGCGCGGGCACCAGTGACACCTCGAGGTCGGGGTAGACCCGCATCGCATCCTGCGCGGCGCGGTCGAGGAGTTCGGTGATGTCCACCGGCACGTGGTCGTCTGACGTCGAAAGTTCGCCCTGCGCAAGGCGTTCGAGCGCCGTCAGGGTGTCCTCGACACGGCTCTGCGTGCGGATGACGTCGCCGAGGACCTCCTTGCGCTGCTCGTCGGTCATGTCGAGGGTGGCGAGCACTTCGAGGTTGGTGCGCATGGCCGTCAGCGGGGTGCGCAGTTCGTGCGCCGACACCGCGGAGAAGTCGCGCGCGGACGCGAGCGCGGCCTCGGTGCGGTCGCGTTCCTCCCAGATGCGTTCGATGAGACCGTTGACCGCATCACCGATCTCGACGGCCTCGGTGGCCCCGCGGACGTCGACGTCGGGTTCCTCGTCGTCCAGGTCGATCTCCCTGGTCTGCTTGGCCAGGCTCTTGAGCGGTCGGATCGCGAACGCGGCGAGCAGCCAGCCGAGCAGTGCCGCGGCGCCGACGGCGAAGAAGCAGATCATCAGCACGCGGCGGTGCAGGTTGTTGGTGTCGGCGATGGTCGCGTCGTAGGTGGCGCCGACGGCCACCGAGGTCTTCCCCGTCGCTTCGCTCGCCCCGGCCGTCGGCTCGGACGGGCCGACGATCTCGACGGTGCGAACGCGGTAGCGCACCCCGTCGACCTCGGTGTCGGCGTAGCCGGCGGGCAGTTCGGGTAGGAGGACATCGGAGTTCGACGCGACCTGGCCGCCGCGACGCACCGTGATGATCACGTCCTGGTCGTTGGGCGACGGGGGAATCTGCTCGATTCCGCGCGGCAGGAACGGAATGGCGAATCCCGCGGCCTCGTCGAGGCGCCGGTCGAGCCGTTCCTTGCGGTCGTTGGTGATGCCGACCCAGACGATGGTCCCGACGATCGTGATGAGGATCGCGGCGGCGACGGCGCTGGCGAACGCGACGCGGGTGCGCAGCGACGGGGTCCGTCGGAACGTCCGCGCCTGCAGGTTCACTCCTACTGCTGCCGCAGGACGAATCCCACGCCGCGCACGGTGTGCAGCAGCCGCGGAGCGCCGCCCGCTTCGAGCTTGCGGCGCAGGTATCCGATGAATACGTCGACGACGTTGGTGTCGGCGGCGAAGTCGTAACCCCACACCAGCTCCAGCAGCTGGGCGCGCGACAGCACCGCGGTCTTGTGTTCCGCGAGCACGGCCAGCAGGTCGAACTCGCGCTTGGTCAGGTCGACGTCGGCGCCGTTGACACGAGCGCGCCTGCCGGGGATGTCGACCTCCAGCGGGCCGACGGCGATGGTCTCCGACGAGAACGTCGCCGTGGCGCCGCGGCGACGCAGCAGCGCCTTCACGCGCGCCACCAGCTCCTGCAGCACGAACGGCTTGACCAGGTAGTCGTCGGCCCCGGCCTCGAGACCGGCGACGCGGTCGTCGACCGAGCTGCGCGCCGACAGCACGCACACCGGCACGTCGTTGTCCATCGCCCGCAGCGCGGTGACCACGCTGACGCCGTCCAGCACCGGCATGTTGATGTCGAGCACGATCGCGTCGGGCCGCGTCTCCGTCGCGCTGCGCAGCGCCTCGGCGCCGTCGACCGCGGTCGAGACGTCGAAGCCGGACAGCCGCAACCCGCGTTCGAGCGAGGCGAGCACGTCGGGGTCGTCGTCGACCACGAGCACTCTGGGTGAGGAGCCAGCGGCCGCGCCCATGTCCATGGGTGCCATCTTGCCCGATGAGGTGGGCAGGACGCGGTAAGCGGGGTATTCGGCATCGTCCAGTCGTGATTTCGGCGTGATTCCGTTCGCTCGGCGACGGTCATCACGCCGAAATCGCAGGAAAAGCACGATCGGGAAGGCGTTGACCTCATCATTTGTTGAGGTTCTACGGTGATGACATGAATCTTGAGACAGTCGCGCGCCAGACGTTGTACCGGCAGACGCGAGCCCGCGGCGGCGATGTCAGCGGCTTAGCCGACAGGGCGCTGCTGACGCGCATCTGGCGCTTCGCCGCGCGACACCACCGACGGCTGGGCGGATTCGTCGCGATCAGCGTCGTGGGGGCCCTGCTGGCGGTGGCGACACCGCTGCTGGCGGGCCGGGTGGTCGACGTCATCGTCAAAGGCGGGGCGCCGTCCACGGTGGTGGTGATCGCGGCGGTCATCGCCGCCGTCGCGCTGGCCGAGGCCGGCGTCGGTCTGGTCACCCGCTGGCTGTCGTCGACTATCGGCGAGGGCCTCATCCTCGACCTGCGCAGCGCGGTGTTCGACCACGTGCAGCGGATGCCGATCGCCTTCTTCACCAGAACCCGCACCGGCGCACTCGTCAGCCGGCTGGGCAACGACGTCATCGGCGCGCAGCGCGCGTTCTCCGACACTCTGTCCGGTGTCGTCGGCAACCTCGTCACGCTGACGCTGACGCTCGTCGTGATGATCGGCATCTCCTGGCAGATCACGGCGCTGGCGCTGCTGCTGATGCCGCTGTTCCTGGTGCCCGCGCGGCGGATCGGCTCCACGATGGCCAAGCTCAGCCGCGAGAGCGCGATCTACAACGCGACGATGACCACCCAGATGACGGAACGGTTCTCGGCGCCGGGCGCCACGCTGGTCAAGCTGTTCGGCAACCCGGTTGCCGAATCGGCGGAGTTCACGGCGCGGGCCAGTCGGGTGCGCGACATCGGCGTGAAGACCGCGATGCTGCAAGCCACGTTCATGAACTCGCTGACGCTGATGTCCGCGCTCGCGCTGGCGCTCGTCTACGGCCTCGGCGGTGTGCTGGCCATCGGCGGCCAGCTGCAGGCGGGCGCCATCGTGTCGCTGGCGCTGCTGCTGACCCGGCTGTACGCGCCGCTGACCGCGCTCGCCAACGCCCGTGTCGAGATCTCCAGTGCGCTGGTCAGTTTCGAGCGCGTCTTCGAGGTGCTCGACCTGGTGCCGCTCATCCGGGAACGCGACGACGCCGTGCCGGTTCCCGACGGTCCGGTCGCCGTCGAGTTTGACGACGTGCGCTTCGGCTACCCGTCCGCGGACAAAGTGTCGCTGGCCTCGCTCGAGGAGGTCGCCGTGCTGGACGAGCGCGGCGGAGACGAAGTCCTCCACGGTGTTTCGTTCACTGCGCAGCCGGGGCAGATGGTCGCACTGGTCGGGCCGTCGGGGGCGGGCAAGTCGACGATCGCGTCGCTGCTGGCCCGGCTGTACGACGTCGACTCGGGAACCGTCAGGCTGGCGGGCACCGACGTGCGCGACGTGTCGTTCGCGTCGCTGCGCGACACCGTCGGCGTCGTCACCCAGGACGGGCACCTGTTCCACGAGTCCATCCGGGCGAACCTGCTGCTGGCCGCACCGGAAGCCACCGACGATCAGCTGTGGGACGCGCTGCGGCGGGCCCGCCTCGCCGACGTCGTCGCCGACATGCCCGACGGCCTGGACACCGTCGTCGGCGAGCGGGGGTACCGGCTGTCCGGTGGTCAGCGGCAGCGGTTGACCATCGCGCGGCTGCTGCTGGGCCGCTCGCGCGTCGTGGTGCTCGACGAGGCCACGGCGGCGCTGGACTCGGAGTCGGAGGTCGCGGTGCAGTCCGCACTCGACGAGGCACTGGCGGGCCGGACCTCGATCGTGATCGCACACCGGCTCTCGACCGTGCGCGCCGCCGACCTGATTCTGGTCGTCGAGGACGGGCGCATCGTCGAGCGCGGCACGCACGACGGACTGCTGGCCCGCCGCGGGCGCTACGCGTCGCTGTACGAGACGCAGTTCGGCGACCGGAAAGCCGTTGCGTGACGTTGCTTAATCGGTTGCTTGCGGTGGGAACATCGTGAGCGGGGACGTTCAACGTGTCACAGGCACGAGCTAGACAGATGACAGGTGATGGTGTGATGCGCGCGAAACGGGAGTCGAGGCCTCCGACGCTGACGCGTGCGCCGGCCGTCGCGGGCCCGCGCCGGTCGTCGCGGGCGGCGTCGTCGCTGACGCGCCTGCTGCCGTACCTGAAGCCGTATCGGTGGCGCTGGACGATCATGGCGCTGGTCTCGGTGTTCAGCCTCGCCGCCACCGTCGCGATCCCGCTGATGACGCGCGCGGTGATCGACGGGCCGGTTCGCAACCAGGACGAGCGGGGGCTGTGGGTGCTCGGGTTGGCCGCGCTGAGCGTCGGCATCACCGAAGCCCTGATGTGGTTCATCCGGCGCTGGCTCGTCGCACGCGCGACCCTCGGGGTCGAGGCCGATATCCGCAAGGACCTGTACGCCCGGCTGCAGATCCTGCCGATGTCCTTCCACGGCCGCTGGCAGTCGGGTCAGCTGCTGTCACGCGTCATGAACGACTTGAGCGCCATTCGGCAGTTCCTGTCGTTCGGGTTGTTGTTCCTGGTTCTCAACGGGATTCAGATCACGGTCATCACCGCGATCCTGCTCACGATGTACTGGCCGCTCGGGGTCGTCGTCGTGGTGTCGATCGTCCCGATCACCGTCACGGTCTTCCACTTCCAGCGGAAGTTCACCGTGCTGTCGCGGCGGTCGCAGGACCAGGCCGGCCATGTGGCGACGCACGTCGAGGAGGCCGCGCTCGGCATGCGCGTGGTGAAGTCGTTCGGCCGCGAGGACTACAGCTACGAGCGGTTCAACTCTCGCGCCGCGGAGCTGTACGACACCCAGCTCGAGAAGGTCGCGGTGTCGGCGCGGTTCTGGACGCTGCTCGAGGTCATTCCGAACATCACGCTGATCCTGGTGCTCGGCTTCGGTGCGTACGCCGCGGGCAACGGCCTCGTCACCCTGGGCACCCTGGTCGCGTTCATCACCATGATGCTGTCGCTGGTGTGGCCGATCGCCTCGCTGGGGTTCCTGCTGTCGATGACACAGGAGTCGTTCACCGCGGCTGACCGCGTCGTGGAGATCTTCGACGCGCCGCGCGACATCGTCGACGGCCCGATCGACGAGCCGCCCCGCGGCGGCCGGCTGGAACTGGTCGACGTCGGCTTCCGCTTCCCGGACTCGGACGAGTGGGCGCTGCGGCACGTCGACGTGACCGTCGAACCCGGTGAAACGCTGGCCCTCGTCGGCGCCACCGGGTCGGGGAAGACGGTGCTCGCCGCGCTGATGTCGCGCCTGTACGACGTCACCGAGGGACGCATCCTCGTCGACGGCCTCGACATCCGCGAGTTGTCGCTGTCCGCGTTGCGCCGGACCGTGGCGACCGCCTTCGAGGATCCGACGCTGTTCTCAATGTCGGTGGCGGAGAATCTAAGACTCGGTAGTGCCCCAGACAACCCTGTGACCGACGACGATATCGCTCAGGCCATCGACGTCGCCGCCGCGCAGTTCGTCTACGACCTGCCGTTCGGCCTCGACACCCGCATCGGTGAACAGGGGATGAGCCTGTCCGGCGGCCAGCGGCAACGACTTTCGCTCGCCAGGGCGATTCTGGCCGCGCCCGCCGTGCTGGTGCTGGACGACACCCTGTCGGCGCTGGACGTACACACCGAGGCCGTCGTCACCGAGGCGTTGGGCCGGGTGCTCGGTGCGGTGACGGGCATCGTCGTCGCGCACCGGGCGTCGACGGTGCTGCTCGCCGACCGCGTCGCGCTGCTCGAGAGGGGCACCATCACGCGGGTGGGGACGCACGCCGAACTGCTGGCCGACGCTCCCGAGTACCGGTATCTGCTGGCCGCCGACGAGGACCTCGAATGGGAACAGGACGACGAACGTACGCGCCTGGAGAACCTCTACCTCGAGGCCAGGGCCACCGAAGAGGCTTGTGAGGAAAGGGATCTGGCGGAGGGGAGGTCGCGCACATGAGCGTCACGGACTGGCGCGGCCGCACGATCGAGGATCGCGACGACGATCTTCCGATCGACGAATCGGTGTCCCGTCGTCGCGAGGCTCGGTCGCTGCTGGGATCGCTGCTGCGGCCGTACGCACCCGCGGTGGCGCTGCTGGCGCTCGTCGTGATCGTCGAGAACGCCGCCCGGCTGTCGGTGCCGCTGCTGGTGCAGCGGGGTATCGACCACGGCATCCCGCCGATCGCCGCGGGGGGGCCGGCGCGCGAGCTCCTGACGATCGTCGGCGCGCTGTGCGGTGTCGTGCTGCTGCAGGCCGTCAGCCGGATGTACTTCCTGCGGCGCTCCGGACGGATCGGTCAGCGGGTGCTGCTCGCGCTGCGCCAGCGGATCTACCGGCACTTCCAGCGCCTCGATGTGGCGTTCCACGACCGCTACACGTCGGGCCGGGTGGTGAGCCGGTCGACCAACGACGTCGAGGCGATCCAGGACATGCTCGAAACCGGGTTCGACGGGCTGATCACCGCGATCCTCACACTCGGTGGCACGGCGGTGCTGCTGGTGGTGCTCGACGTCCACCTCGGCCTGGTGTGCCTCGCGGCGTTCCCCATCCTGGTCGGCCTGGTGTGGTGGTTCCGGACCCAGACGTCGAAGACGTATCTGAAGGTGCGCGAGAGCGCGGCGCTGCTGATCGTCCAGTTCGTCGAGACGATGACGGGCATCAAGGCCGTTCAGGCCTACCGCCGCGAACCGCGCAACCAGGAGATCTACGAAGACGTCGCCGATCAGTACCGCGACATCAACGAGAAGGCCTTCAAGCTGCTCGCGATCTTCATGCCGGGCGTCAAACTCGTCGGCAACGTCACCACCGGTGTCGTGCTGCTGTACGGCGGCTACCGGGTGCTGCGCGGCGAGATGACGATCGGCACGCTGACCGCGTTCCTGCTGTATCTGCGCATGTTCTTCGAGCCGATGCAGGAGATCTCACAGTTCTTCAACACGTTCCAGTCGGCGTCGGCGGCCCTGGAGAAGATCGCGGGCGTGCTGGCTCAGCAGCCCGCGGTGACGGATCCCGAGAAGCCGGTCGAGCTGCCGACGGTCAAGGGCGACATCCGGTTTCGGGACGTCAGTTTCTCCTACGTGCCGGGGCGCCCGGTGCTGCCCGACATGCAGCTGGAGGTGCCTGCGGGCCAGACCGTCGCGCTGGTCGGTACCACGGGAGCGGGTAAGACGACCATCGCCAAGCTGATCGCGCGGTTCTACGACCCGACCTCGGGTGCGGTGACCCTCGACGGAGTCGACCTTCGCGACCTCGACCAGAGCGAGTTGCGCAGGCACGTCGTCATGGTGACGCAGGAGAACTTCATGTTCGAGGGCTCCGTCGCCGACAACATCCGGTTCGGCAGGCCCGACGCCACCGACGTGGAGGTCCGCGCGGCGGCGGAAGCCGTTGGCGCGCAGCGTTTCATCGAGGCGCTGCCGGAGGGTTACGAGACCGACGTGGCCAAACGCGGCGGTCGGCTGTCGGCTGGTCAGCGTCAGCTGATCGCCTTCGCGCGGGCGTTCCTCGCCGATCCCGCGGTGCTGATCCTCGACGAGGCCACCTCGTCGCTGGACATCCCGAGTGAGCGACTGGTGCAGCGCGCGCTCGCGACCGTGCTGGCCGACCGCACCGCGTTGGTGATCGCCCACCGGCTGTCGACCGTGCAGGTCGCCGACCGGGTGCTGGTGCTCGAGCACGGCCGCATCGTCGAAGACGGTCCGCCTGCGGAGTTGATGCAGGGCGACGGCCGGTACGCGGCGCTGCATCGGGCCTGGGTCGAATCGCTGGTCTGAGCGTAGGTGATCCACAATCGACCCGTATGACGCTCAATCAGCTCCGCGCCTTCGTCGAGGCCCAACGGCTCGGGTCCTTCACCGCTGCCGCCGACGCGCTGGTGATGGCGCAGGCGTCGGTGTCGGAGTTGGTGCGCAGGCTCGAGGACGAACTCGACGCGCAATTGTTCGTGCGTGGCAGTCGGCGGCTCACCCTGACCGCCGCGGGACGCGAACTGCTCCCGTACGCGCAGCAGGCCGTGCACGCGTCCGAGAGCGGCGTCGACGCCGTGCGGGCCGTGGGGTCGCTGGGCGGTGGGACGGCGACGTTCGGCGTGCCCCGTAACGCCGACTACTACCTGCTGTCGAGCCTCGTGCAGACGTTCCACATGCGCTACCCCGCGGTCAGGGTGCGGCTCGTCGGGCAGAACTCCGCGGAGACGGCGGCGACGATCGCGGCAGGGGAGATCGAGGCGGGCATGCTGATCCTGCCGATCGACGACGAGGATCTGGTGATCCGGCCGCTGCTGCGCGACGAGGTGTACTACGTCAGCGCCGACCCCGCGCGCACCGAGAAGCCGATCACGATAAGGCAATTCGCGCAGGCCACCCTGGTGCTCTACGACGCGCACTACGGCTGGAAGGACCCCACCCGCAGGCAGCTCGCCGAACGCGCTCAACTCGCGGGTCTGAAGCTCGAGCCCGTCATCGAGATCGAACACGTGGAATCGGCGCTCAAGCTCGTCGCCGCGGGTATCGGCGACACCATCGTCAGCGGCGCGGTCCTGACGAGCGAGGCGTTCCCCGCCGGTCTGCACACCACGCCGTTCGCCGAGCCGCTCTACGACACGATCGCCCTCGCTCAGCATCGCGGACGGCCGCTGTCGAACGCGACGCGCGAGTTCGCTCGGCTGGCCGAGGACACCATCCGTCACCTCCCCGTCGTCCCGCTCACCAGGGCTGAGCAGCGGGCGGGCGCGGTGCCGCTGATAGCCCGGAATCGGTCCTGACCAGCGGGTACCGCTTAACAGCAGGGTTGTCCTGTGGTTTATGCTGGATTCACCCATCTAGTCCTTTGGCTCAAATCCGCCTACCGTCGCCGCCATGCAGATCACGCCCGACGAAGCCCGCGCCCTCGGACCGATCACCTGGCTCAAGAAGCCGGCCGTCGACGGGCCGCCCGCCCAACGGGATCCGAAGGTCGTCGAGCGGGTGTCCGAGATGCTCACCGACATCGAACGCAACGGGTTGGACGCGGTACGCAACTACGCGCGCGAACTCGACGGCTGGACCGGCGATCTCGAGGTGGGCGTCGACGATCTCCGCCGCAGCGGCGACGCCCTGCCCGCCGATGTCCGGGCCGCACTGGAACTCGGCTACGAGCGCACGAACCGCTTCGCCACCGCGCAGCGCGCGCACCTCTCCGACTTCGAGGTGGACATCGCGCCGGGCGTCGTCGGCGGCGTGCAGTACATCCCGGTCACCCGCGTCGGCGCGTATCTCCCCGCCGGCCGCTTCCCGCTGCTCGCCAGCGCCTTCATGACCGTCGGCTTCGCCAAGACCGCGGGCGTTCCGACGGTCGTCGCGTGCACCCCGCCGTCGGGTGAGCACGGTGCGCACCCCGCGGTGCTGTACGGCGCCTACCTGTCCCGCGCCGACCGGGTGTTCGCCGTGGGCGGCGTGCAGGCGCTGGGCGCGATGGCGTTCGGCCTCCTCGGTGAGGCGCCCGTGGACATGATCGTCGGTGCGGGCAACGCCTTCGTGACCGAGGCCAAGCGGCAGCTGTTCGGGCGCGTCGGTATCGACCTGCTCGCAGGGCCGTCCGAAGTCGCGGTGCTCGCCGACGAGACCGCCGATCCGGAGTGGGTGGCCGCCGACCTGCTGGGGCAGGCCGAGCACGGGCCCAACTCACCCGCCGCGTTGATCACCACGTCGGAGTCGTTGGGCCGCAGGGTGATCGAGGCGATCGACCGCCAGCTGGCCACGCTGGCCACCCGCGAGATCGCCGGAGCGGCGTGGCGGGACTACGGCTCGGTCGTCGTGGCGACGGATCGGGCCCAGGCCGCCGCGATCGCCGATGTCCTCGGCCCGGAGCACCTCGAAGTCCAGACCGACGACGACGAATACTTCCTCAAGGAGCTGCGCAACTACGGCTCGCTGTTCATCGGGCCGTGGAGCACCGTGGCCTACTCCGACAAGGGCATCGCCGGAACCAATCACGTGCTGCCGACCGGCAAGACGGCACGCTACAACGCCGGGCTGTCCGTATCGCGGTTCCTCAAGCCGCTGACTTACCAGCGGGCGCAGCGCGAGGCCACCGCGGCGCTCGCCCCGGCGGTCGAACGGATCTCGGCGTTCGAAGGACTCGCCGCCCATGAAGCCACCGCGACCATCCGGATCGACGAGATCGGCCGCCACTCCGGCGCTTTCGACGGCACACCCGCGGTTACCCGAGGCCGCTGATGGCCACGGTCCGCGCATCCGCTGTCGCGATCCCGATCGAATTCGGGAACCTCGCGGCCAATCTGGCCGCGATCCGCGCTGCGTTGACGCGGGCCGAGGCGGGACCGCACCTGATCGTCTTCACCGAATTGGCAACCAGCGGTTACGTGTTCACCGACGACAACGAGGCCCGATCGCTCGCGCTGAGCGCCGACGACCCACGGCTGACCTCGCTCGCCGACGCCGTGCCGGACGGCGCGGTGGCCGTCGTCGGGTTCTGCGAACAGGCGGACGGCGCGCTGTACAACTCGGCGCTCGTGCTGACTCGGTCCGGCGCGCTCGGGTGCTACCGCAAGTCGCACCTGTGGGACGCCGAGTGCCGGATCTTCGCCACCGGAGGTGAGGCGGGAACGGTGCTCGACACCCCGGTCGGTCGCCTCGGCGTGGCGATTTGCTACGACAACGAGTTCCCCGAGGTGCCGCGCCGGCTCGCACTGGCGGGAGCCGAAGTGCTTGCACTGCCGTCGAACTGGCCGCTGGTGCAGCGGCCAGCAGGCGAGCACCCGCCGGAGCTCGTGCAGGCCATGGCAGCCGCCAGGGCCTCACGACTGCCCACGGTGATCGCCGATCGGCACGGCGTCGAGCGCGGCGTCGAATGGACCGGCGGCACCGCGATCATCTCGCCCGACGGCTGGGTGTGCGCGACCCCGGACGAGCACGGCGTCGCCTCCACCGTGCTCACCACGACCTCAGACAAGTCGATCGGGCCGTACAACGACCTGTTCGCCGATCGACGCCCCGAGCTGTACACGCCCGACTACGCCCTGTTGAACCGCACGTCCTACTGAACAGCTAGCGAGGAAGCCATGCCCGAGACGTCCGCCATCGAGTCGAAGTCCATCGACTGGGTCCCCCTCGACGAACGACGGGGAAAGCCGTCGACGCTGTTCCCCCTGTGGTTCATGTCGAATGCGAACCTCACCACCCTCGCCACCGGCATGGTCGGCGCATCGCTCGGTGCGTCGTTTCTGACGTCGCTGGTGGCGATCGTGCTGGGCGCCGCCGTCGGAACGGTCTTCACCGCGTTCCACTCCGCGCAGGGACCGCAGCTCGGACTGCCCCAGATGATCCAGTCGCGAGCGCAATTCGGCTACCGGGGTGTCGTCGTGATCTGCGCCGTCGTCGTGTTCAGCATCGTCGGGTTCAACATCTTCAACCAGATCCTGGCCGCCGACGTCATCACCCTGACCACCCACACCGACCTGCGGGACCTGTGGTTCGTCCTCATCACCGGCCTGGCGCTGGCGCTGGCGATCTACGGCTATCACTGGATCCACCGCTTCCAGACGTGGCTGACGTGGCTGTTCCTCGCGACGTTCGGCGTGTTCACCGTCGCGGCGCTGGTCTTCCTGCCACTTCCGCAGGGGCAGTTCGGTTTCGACGGCTTCACCTGGGCCGCTTTCCTCGTGCAGTTCGCCGCCGCGGCGGCGTACGCACTCGGCTGGGCACCCTACGTCTCGGACTACTCGCGCTACCTGCCGCCGCAGACGAGTCCGCGAAAGGCGCTGTGGTACACGTACGCCGGTGTCTTCGTCGGTGCGGCCTGGCTGATGGTGCTCGGCGCGCTGGTCGCCGCTCTGCTCGCCGACGCGTCGCCGCTCGAGGCCGTCAAGAGCGCCGCCGACCAGCTCGTCGCCGGCTCCGGCACCTGGCTGCTGGTGGCAGCGCTGCCCGGACTCATCACCGTGATCACGGTCAACATCTACGCGGCGTCCCTCGAGCTGATCACGATGATCGACTCGTTCAAGGCGGTGCGGCCCACCCTCCGGCTGCGGATCGTGTCGTGCTCGGTGATCGCGTCGGCCGGCCTGCTCGGAGCGGTGCTGTCGACGGGTGAATTCCTCGCCAACTTCGGCAGCTTCCTGGTGGTGCTGCTCTACCTGCTGGTGCCGTGGACGTCGGTCAACCTGGTCGACTACTACTTCGTCCGGCGCGGCCACTACGCCATCCGCGAGATCTTCGTGCCCACCGGCGGCGTGTACGGAACGTGGGGGTGGCGCGGCCTGGGTGCGTACGCCATCGGAATCGTCGCGATGATCCCGTTCGTGGTGACGGTCTGGTACACCGGCCCGGTCGCCTCGGCGCTCGGTGACGTCGACATCGCCCTGTTCGTCGGACTGTTCGCGTCGGCGCTCGCCTACCTGCTGATGGCGCGGTCACTCGACCTCGCCGCGGAGATCGCGAAGGCGGAGGCCGACTCTCGCGACCACGGCATCGAGGCGGTCAGCTTCTCCGGCCGCGTCGCGCCGGTCGAAACCTAGGGCAGCAACCCCGCGCGCCGCGCCGTGGACACGGCTTCGTGCCGGGTTCGCGCACCGAGCTTCGCGGTGGCGCTGCGCAGGTAGCTCTTGACGGTCTCGGGTCGCAGCGAAAGTCGCTTGGCCGCTTCGGCATTGGAGCAGCCCAGGGCCACCTGAGCGAGAACGTCGAGCTCGCGCGCAGTCAGGTGCGGTACATCGGTCGTCCCGCTGTCGCCCGTCAGCCGGCCGGCCAGTCGCTCCAACTCGCCCCGCAACTCGGGCGCCACCCCGGCGAGTCGGCGCAACTCCGCGTGGACCTCGCGCACCCGCTCGGACGCCACGGCTCCTGCCGCAGCGGCCTCGTGCAGCCGTAGCCGGCGGTCGACCTCGTCGCGGATGCGCAGTTCGTCGGAGATCCTGCGACTGGAGGCGACCATAAGATCGGCGGCGCGTCCGCCCACCGGCGCACTCGACCGGTACGCGCCGTAGAGCATCGCGCGCGGCACGCCGTCGACGATCACGGGGACCGCGAGCACCGACCGGATGCCCTCGGACAGCACGGGGCCGTCGTAGTCGTGCGTGATGGTCGACGCGTTGCGGTAGTCGGCCACCGACAGCGGTCTGCCCTCGACCATGCTCGCCCCGCCCAGCCCCGAGTTGGATCGCACGATCAGCCCGCGCAGCCGCCCGGTCCTGGTCCCGACGAACTCGCTGAGCAGCAACGCGTCACCCCGCACCTCGCCGCCGAAGAGCACCGGCACCCCGCCGTCGACGGCGACCCGGCGCAACTCGGCCCGCAGCACGTCGGTGTCGCGGGGCCTTAACAGCGATCGCACAGGGTTCCCCTCTTTCGGGGGTAGCGGACGGGTGAGTGTGACGTAGATCCTAGTCACCATGACGACCAACACCGATCTGTATCGCGCCGCCCGCGATCACCTGGTGGCCGTGATCAGCGATTACGACAAGGCCGTCGACACCTTCGCGTGGCCGCGCATCGAGGGCGCGTTCAACTGGGCCACCGACTGGTTCGACGTCATCGCGCGGGATAACCACCGCCTCGCGCTCTGGATTGTGGAGGAGGACGGCACCGAGACTCGGGTGACGTTCGCCGAGATGGCCGATCGCTCCGACCGCGGCGCCACGTGGCTGCGGGGCCTCGGCGTCGGGAAGGGCGACCGCGTCATCCTGATGCTGGGCAACCAGGTCGAGCTGTGGGAGGCGATGCTGGCCGTGGCGAAGCTCGGCGCGGTGATCATGCCGACGACGAGCGCGCTCGGCCCCGCCGATCTGGCTGACCGCATCGGCCGCGGCGGTGCCCGCTTCGTCATCGCCAACGCCGATGACACCGCGAAGTTCGAGGCCGTCGACGGCGATTACACGCGCGTCGTGGTGGGGGAGCCGGTGTCCGGCTGGCACACGTACGCCGACGCCTACGCCGTTGAGCCCCAGCCGTTCACCGCCTGCACGGCCGGCGACGACACCAGCCTCGTCTACTTCACGTCGGGCACCACCAGCAGGCCGAAGCTCGTCGAGCACTCGCAGGTGAGCTACGCCGTCGGGCACATGTCGACGATGGCCTGGATCGGCGTCAAACCGGGTGACGTGCACTTGGCGATCAGCTCGCCCGGCTGGGCCAAGCACGCGTGGAGTTGCTTCTTCGCGCCGTGGATCGCCGAGGCCACGATCTTCGTCTACAACTACTCCCGGTTCGACGCCGCAGCGCTGCTCGGTCAGCTGCAGCGCGCCGGCGTGAACACGTTCTGCGCGCCACCGACGGTGTGGCGCATGCTGATTCAGGCCGACCTCGGTGATAGGCCGCGAGAGCTCAGAGAGGTTCTCGGGGCAGGCGAACCGCTGAACCCCGACGTGATCGCCCGCGTCGAGGCGGCGTGGGGCCTGACGATCCGCGACGGCTTCGGCCAGACCGAGACGACGCTGCAGGTCGGCAACACCCCCGGCCAGCCGGTCAAGGCCGGCTCGATGGGCAGGCCCATGCCGGGTGTGCCCGTCGTCCTGGTCGATCCGGTGACCGGCGAGCCGGCCGACGAGGGTGAGATCTGCCTCGACCTCGGCCGCGCGCCGCTCAACCTGATGACGGGATACCTCGGGGATCCCGAGCGCAATGCCGCCGTCACCGCGGGCGGGTATTACCACACCGGCGACGTCGCGAGCCGTGACGAGGACGGTTACATCACCTACATCGGCCGCACCGACGACGTGTTCAAGTCGTCGGATTACAAGGTCTCGCCGTTCGAGCTGGAGAGCGTGCTGATCGAGCACCCCGCCGTTGTCGAGGCGGCCGTCGTCCCGCAACCCGACGCGACGCGGCTCTCGGTGCCGAAGGCCTACGTCGCGCTGGCCGAGGGCTGGGCCGCCGACGCCCACACCGCCCGCCAGATCATGGAGTACGCCCGCGACCACCTGGCGCCCTACCTCAAGGTGCGTCGGGTGGAGTTCTTCGAACTGCCCAAGACGATTTCGGGCAAGATCCGCCGCGTGGAGTTGCGCAAGCGCGAGGATGAGGCACACCGGTCGGGTACGCCGATCGGTACGGAACATCGCTACGAGGACCTGCTATGACCTCACCTTCATACGACGCCGGACCCACTGACACGCCGATTCTCGAGGACACGATCGGTGCCGACTTCGAACGCACCGCCGCCCGCCACCCGGACGTGGAAGCGCTCGTCGATGTCGCGCAGGGTCTGCGCTACACGTACGCCGAACTGAACGCCGAGGTCGATGTCGTCGCGCGCGGTCTGATGGCGATGGGCATCGAGAAGGGCGATCGCGTCGGGATCTGGGCGCCGAACTGTGCGCAGTGGACGCTGGCGCAGTACGCCGCCGCCAAGGTCGGCGCGATCCTCGTCAACATCAACCCGGCTTATCGGACGCACGAACTCGCGTACGTGCTCAACCAGTCCGGGACGCGGTTGCTGATCGCCGCGACGTCGTTCAAGACCTCGGACTACGTGGCGATGGTGGCCGAGGTGCGCGCCGAGGCGTCGGGGTTGACCGACGTGGTGTTCATCGGCACCGCCGACTGGGATCGGTTGCGCGACGGTGCCTCCGAGGTGCCCGCGGACGCGCTCGCCGACCGGATGGCGAGCCTGGCCAACACCGATCCGATCAACATCCAGTACACCTCGGGCACAACGGGTTTCCCGAAGGGTGCGACGCTCTCGCACCGCAATATCCTGAACAACGGCTACTTCACCACCGAACTCATAAGGCTCGGGCCCGACGATCGGCTCTGCATCCCGGTGCCCTTCTACCACTGCTTCGGCATGGTGATGGGGAACCTCGGCTGCACCAGCCACGGCACCACGATGGTCATCCCCGCACCGGGCTTCGATCCAGGCCTGACGCTGAAAGCCGTTGCCGACGAACGCTGTACGGGTGTCTACGGGGTCCCGACGATGTTCATCGCGATGCAGAACCACCCCGACTTCGCCCAGTACGACCTGTCGGAGTTGCGCACGGGCATCATGGCGGGCTCGGTGTGTCCGGTCGAGGTGATGAAGCACTGCGTCAACGACATGCACATGTCCGAGGTGGCGATCGCCTACGGCATGACGGAGACGTCGCCGGTGTCGTGTCAGACCCGCGTCGACGACGATCTCGAGCGCCGCACGGCGTCGATAGGCCGGGCGCACCCGCACGTCGAGATCAAGATCGTCGACCCGGAGACCGGCGAGACGGTACCTCGGGGTGAGCCGGGGGAGTTCTGCACGCGCGGCTACTCGGTGATGCTCGGCTACTGGAACGACGACGAGAAGACCGCGCAGGCAATCGATTCCGAGGGCTGGATGCACACCGGCGACCTCGCCGTCATGCGCGAGGACGGCTACTGCAACATCGTCGGCCGGATCAAGGACATGGTGATCCGGGGCGGCGAGAACGTCTATCCGCGCGAGATCGAGGAGTTCCTCTACACGCATCCCGACATCGAGGACGCCCAGGTGATCGGGGTGCCCGACGCGAAGTACGGCGAGGAGATCTGCGCGTGGATCCGGATGAAGCCGGAGCGCACACCGCTGGACGCCGCCGCTGTTCGCGAGTTCGCCGACGGACGCCTGGCGCACTACAAGATCCCGCGCTACGTCCACGTCGTCGACGAGTTCCCGATGACCGTCACCGGCAAGGTGCGCAAGGTCGAGATGCGCGAGCGCACCGTCGAGATCCTCGGTTTGTCGTGATTTGTGCACCCGCGGGAGCGGTGAGCGCTCTCTAACGTGCACAAATCGCGGGAGGCTACTGCGCCAGTAGCTCGTTCAGCTTCGCGCTGGCGGCGATCAGTCGGGGTTCGATCATGCGTGCGCCCTGCTGGGCTTCCTCGTCGCTGGTCTGCATGTGGCTCACCGCGTTGAGGCGCGCGCGGTTGAGCCACTGCATCATCGCCGGGTCGCTGAACCACTTCAGCTGGTTGTGGTTGAACGCGAGCGTCATCGTCACCCAGTCGAGCGGATTCGTCGGGTGCGGAACGGGACGGCAGTACTCGTTGCGCTCGTCGTCGTCGACGTCCATCGCCTCGACATGGGCGATGACGGCGGCGCTGAACGCCGGCTGACAGGTGCGCACCGACTGCAGCGTGATCGCGCCGGGGGAGTAGACGGGAGTCGGCGGCTTCTGGCCGATGCCGTCCCCGGTGCAGTCGACGTACAGGGTGTCGGCGGCGGTCTCGATGACGCCTCGTTCCAGGGTCACCCGACCCGGCGCGATCGACTGCACGTAGCCGAGCCGCACGACGTCGGTGATGGTGCGCAGCTTCTCCAGTTCGAGCTGCGACAGGATCGCGCAGCGGTACATCGTCGGCTCGACCGACTGGTCGATGCGCATCAGGCAGCCCAGCTTCTCCAGCTGCAGATAGAGGTCGTCGATCGAGGTCGCCTTCTTGATGGCCCGCGACTGCGCGGAGAAGTCGGCGAGCACGCGGCGAGCGAACTCCGGTCCCGGTTGCACGGCGCCTCGATCGAGGATCCACGACTCGCGGTTCTTGATCCAGGTGATCCGCTCGGGTGCGATGTCGTGGCGCAGCAGCCACGAGCACGTGTCCATCGACGTCTTGCCCGCACCGACGATGACGTACTGCTCGTGGACCGGCTGGCGAGCCAGACCGTTCGGCGGAATGCAGACGACGTCGGGCGAGACCTCGTAGGCGGGCGGCCGCATCGACGGCACCACGACGCTGAGGTAGGTGGCGTCGACGACGCGTCGCTTCACCTCGACGCGGTACTCGTCACCGCCCAGGTTGCGGAACCGGCCTGTGACATCTCCCGAGTCGCTGCGCTCGTGCGCTCCGAAACCCAGATAGTCGCTCATCGGGAAGTACTGCACGCGACCCGACGGCAGCAGGTGCTGCCGCATGACCGTGTCGTAGTACGAGACGACCTCGCTGCCGCCTGCGAGCTCCCAGAAGCCCTCGTTCCAGCCGCTCGCGTCGATCGAGTCGTTGCCGAGGCGTCGCGAGTTCACCCCGTAGTACGCCGACGGCTGATGCAACCGCACGTACGGGTAGGCGGACAGCCAGTGCCCGCCGGGGGCGTCGTTGCGGTCGACGAGCACGACGGTCGCGTCGGTCTCGGTGATCAGGGTGTCGACGAACGCCATGCCCATCGCGCCCGCCCCGACGACCAGGTAATCGGCTTCGACTGTGTGCATCCGGACAGGCTGCCAGACGGGCGTTCGCTACTTCGTCGGTGGGGTGAACTGGCTCAGCACGAAGACCGCACCCTGCGGATCGCGCACCGTCGCGGTACGGGTCCACACCTCGTCCTCCGACGACAGCACCGTCGCGCCCAGGTTCTCGGCTGAAGCGGCGGCGGCGTCGCGGTCGTCGACCGCGAACGACACCTGCCAGTGCTCCGGGTGCCCCTGCTGCTCGAGGGCCATCCACGCGACGGCGTCCTCGAATCCCGGCGGCACCATCACGTCGGCTTGGATCTTCCTGATGTCGGGGTTGACGGTCGCCGCGAGGTGGTCGCCGTAGCCGGGCCGTCGTATCAGAGTGGCGAAGCCGACGTCGTCGACCTCCCAGCCGAAGACCTCCGTAGAACGGCGCCGCGGCGTGCGGGTCGGTGGTGTGCAGATCGCTGAAGTTCCACGTGCCGTGCACGTTGACCCGCTGGGCGCCCGGCCGGGCGCACGCCTGCCACAGGCTGAACGCGGCGCCGCGCGGGTCGACGCACACCGCGCGGCGCCCGCCGGGACCGGCGTCGACGGGTGCCAGCGTGACCTCGCCGCCGGCGCCTTCGACCGCTGCGGCGGACGCATCGGCGTCGTCGACGGCGATGTAGGTGCGCCAGACTCCCTCGGGTCCGCCGTCAGCCGTTCCGATCGCCGCGACGTCCTCACCACCGATCGTCGCGACCAGGTAGTTGCCCGGCGCTTCGGCGGGCATGGCGTCGGTGAACGTCCAGTCGAACAGGCCGCGGTTCTGGTTCCCCCTCACCGGAGTAGCCAACCCCTGATCAGCGGTAGACCAGCCCCGAGAGCCGCGACGCCAGCGCCGTCGTCGCCGGTGGAATGCGACCGATGATGCCCAGCAACACGTTTCGGATCGGGCGAAGCGCTGGGGGCAGGGTGGCCAACCGGGTCAGCCGGTCGGTCAACGCGACGACCTGCTGCGCGATCGGGCGTCGCGTGGCGCTGTAGTCGTCGAGGAGCGAATCGGCACCACCACCGAGGACGGCGACCAACGCGTCGGCCAACGCGACGGCGTCCTGAACTCCGAGGTTCATGCCCTGCCCGCCTGCCGGGCTGTGGACGTGCGCGGCATCGCCCGCGAGCAGGATCCGGCCCGCGCGGTAGGTGTCCGCGACGCGGTGGTGGATGCGGAATCGCGAACCCCACGTGACGTCGGTGACGGTGATGCCACCGGGACCGCGTTCGTCGAGGATCTGCTGGACGAACGCCACCGAGGGTTCCTCCGGTGCGTCGTCCACGGGCGCGACGATGCGGAAGTCGCCGTTGGGCAGGGGGGCGACGACGGTCAGGCCCTCGCCGGCCCAGAACAGCCGCACCTCGTCGGCGGGGGCGTCGCCCGTCAGCCGGGCATCGGCGAGGACGAACGAGTGCTCGTAGGACCCGCCGGCGAAGCCGATGCCGGCCTGCTCGCGGACGGTGCTGTGCATGCCGTCGGCGCCGACGACGTACCGCGCCCGGACCGTGTCGCCGTCGTCGAAGGTGGCGGTGACCCCCACCGCATCCTGGGTGACGGCGGCGAGCACCTTGGGTCGAGTCACGTCGCCACCGAGTTCGCGGACCCGCTCGAGCAGCAGACGTTCGGTGGTCGACTGGGGTATCAGCAGCGTGAACGGATAGTCGGTGGCCAGTCCGCTGAAGTCGACGTCGACGAGCGTCTTGGCGCGGTCGCGGATGGCGAAGCGCGGTGCTTCGACGCCCTCCTTGAGCAGTCGGCGCGTGACGTCGACGTGCTCGAGCACTTCGAGCGTGCGCGCGTTGACGGCCGCCGCTCGCGAGGTGTTCGCGCCGTCGGCCTGGCGGTCGACGAGCATCACGTCGACACCGTGCAGCAGTAGTGACGCGGCCAGCGTGAGCCCTGTCGGGCCCGCTCCCACGATGAGGACGTCGGTGGTGGTCATGGCGAATCCCTTCGAGATAAAAGCCAACGGACGTTGACTTTTTTTATCGTGCGCCCGGACGAAGAAAAAGTCAACACCTGTTGGCATATAGTGTCGGGCGTGGGCAGGAAGGGTGATCAGACGAGGGCCGCGATACTGGCCGCGGCCAGGGACCGCTTCGCCGAGTCCGGGTACGAGGCGGCGACGATTCGCGCCATCGCGGCCGACGCGCACATCGATCCGTCGATGGTCATGCGCTACTTCGGCAGTAAGGATCTGCTGTTCGCCGCGGCCGCGGAGTTCGACCTGCGGTTCCCGGACCTCACCGACGTGCCGCCCGGCGAGCTGGGCGAGGCGCTGGTGTCGCACTTCCTGCTGCGCTGGGAGGACGATGACGCGCTCATCGTGTTGCTGCGCTCGGCCACCACGAACGCCGAAGCGGCACAACGCATGACGGACATCTTCGCGGCGCAGCTACTACCCGCGATCGCCAAGATCGTGCCCGACGACGCACCCCGGCGAGCCGGCCTCATCGCGACCCAGGTGCTCGGCATGGCGCTGTGCCGCTTCGTGCTCAAGCTGCCACCGGTGGTCGGGTTGAGCCGCGCCGAACTCGTCGACTGGTTGGGTCCCACACTGCAGCGCTACGCGACCGAGTGAGCGGGCGGTACTCAGGCCTCGAGTTCGCGGGCGACGGCCCGCTCGAGTGCGCGTCGCGTCACCGCGGGAAGCACGATCAAGCCGTCGAGTTCCCGCTGCGCCTTGGCGTAGGCGTTCTGCCGCTCGTCCGGCGTTGCCGCGGAGTCGGATGCCAGGCGCAGCAGCCGCTGCGCGCGTTCGATGCGTTCCCGGCCCTCCGCGCTGAAGTCGCTGCGCCTGCGGCGAACCGCCTCGGCTTCGGCGACGTCGAACGCGGTCACGTACTCGTGGACGGCGTCGCGGTACTCGAGCGCGGCATCCCGGTCGACGTCCCCGACGGGCCTCAGCAGGTCGGCTCGGCTGCGGGCCTTGTGGAACGCCACGGTCAGCGGTTCGCGCATGTCGGTCATCATCGGGAAGTCGAGTAGCTTGGCCACGTCCATCTCGTAGTCCAGCCACCGCGCGTCGGTGCTCTCGTGCTGGGCGAGGACCTTGCCGGTGTCGCGGCGGAGGGCGGCGTCGTCGACCTTCGCCCGCCCGCGAGCCTCGGCGACCGCGACCTTCGTCTGCTGCTTGATGCGGTACCGCTCGAGTCGCCGTTCGGCGCGGCGCTCGTTCGCGGCGGAGACCGCCTTCACACCACCGCCGATCACGCCGCCGAGCGGAAAGATCAGCCACCAGAAGTTTCCGGCGAACTGTAGGAACGACTCCACCTCATCCAGGATGCCATCGCGCGTCGGTCGGTCAGGGCGCGAGCCGTTCGATCGCATCCCGGAAGGCGATGTTCGGATCGGCATGCGGGAGTACCTCGAGCACGTCGTGCAGTGCCTCCGCACCACTGGTCGGGAGAGCCCGCGCCCCGTACAGCGCACCGATCGTCGGTGTCCTGCTGTAGGCGCCGTGACAGTGCACCAGCACGGTGCGGTGCTCGATGCGCAACTGCTCGATCAACCGCACCGTGTCGGTCAGCACGAACTCCAGGTTGACGTTCTCGTCCGGATCCGTGCGATCGACCAGCCGCACGTCGATGTGTTCGACGCCCGATGGCAGGTCGTCGTCGTGCACCCGGCAGAGCGACACGATGCAGTCGACGCCCGGCGGGAGTTTTCGCAGAGTGTGGGCGTTGCCAAGCCAGACGCCATCGTCGACAGGATGCTGAACGGCGATGTGCGGCCGCTGCGGGCGCGGGAAGTCCCTGTCGGCCTTCACGATTCGCGTCGCCATCTGCACCAGCCCGCGCGTGCGTAGCCCCGGCCAGCCGTTGAGCACGCGGCGCCACACGCCCGGCACCGCCGACGCGCCCCAGCGCGCCCCCAGCAGGCCGCCCGCGATGGCGGCCACGGTGTCGGTGTCGTTGCCCGAACGCACAGCAGCGTCGAGTGCGAGCCGCAGGTGGTCCGCGGCGAACACGCCGGCCTCGGGATCGTCCTCGGGCACCGGGGTGGTGGCGATCGCGCACCACGCGGCCTGCAGCGCCTCGACCACCCAGCCGTTGTTGCGGAAGTCCGACGGCGTCGACCGCTCGGCGACGTCGAGCCGCTCGGACCACAGCGCCCGCCGGTCGTCGGGGAGCCGGTCGAGCCCGGCGCGGACGTCGAGTGCTCCGGTCAGCACCGCGTGCCGGATGGCGAGACACCACAGCACGCACGCGTCCTGCGCATCGGGGTCGTAGTGCGTCAGCGCGCTGATGCGCGCCGCTGCCTCGGCCAGCGCGGCCGGGTCGTCGAGAAACGCCAGGGCGACGGGGGAGGTGCGCATGAGCGACCCGTTGCCCGCCGAGTGGCCGGTGCGTTCGTAGTGCTCTCGGGACGCGGTGAGCGCGTTGGTCGCCGAGAGGCCCGCGCGCCCGGTCGCGCCGAGCACGCTCCGGGTCTGGTTGCCGACGTCGTTGGCGGTCTGCGCCCAGCCATGCCAGCGCGTGACGATCGCGGTCAGCGCGGCGTCATCGCGGAGGTCGACGCCGGTCGCCGCGACCTCGCCGATCGCGATCGCCATCGAGGTGTCGTCGGTCCACTCGCCGCGCTTCCAGCCGAACGCGCCGCCCCCGACCATCGCGACCTCGAGTTCGGGGCCGCGCGCCGGCTGGAACTCGTAGGGGGCGCCGAGTGCGTCGCCCGCCGCGTTGGCCAGCAGCACCCCGACCGCCCGATCCAGCTGTGCCGTGTTGAGTTCCATCGTCATCCTCCCCGGTTGATGAATTTGAGCGATTACGCTCTAATTCCTGAGACCACTATAACGAGGGGGCCGACACGTGCAGCTCGACCGCTATCCGAGACCGTCGGTGGCCGTCGACGCGGCCCTGCTGACGCTCGACGACAGCGGCCGCGAACTGCAGGTCCTGCTGGTCCACCGCGAGGCGGGGCCGACGTGGGCGCTGCCCGGCACGTTCCTGCACCAGGGTGAGACCCTGGCCGACGCCGTGCGCCGGGCTCTGCGGGTGAAGACCGGGGTCGAGGGGGTCCGGCCACGGCAGCTGCACGTGTTCGACGCACTCGACCGCGATGACCGGGGTTGGGTGCTGTCCGTCGCGCACGTCGCGGTCGTTCATCGCGAGGAGCTGGCCGGCCGGCTGGCCGAGACCACGCGCCTGGCTCCCGTGGCGGCGATCGATCCGCGCGAGATGGCCTGGGATCACCCCGAGATCATCGGCAGGGCCGTCGACGATCTCCGTGCTCGCTACGCGAAGGGGGCCGACCCGGACGGGCTGCTCGATGACACGTTCACCATGCTCGAGCTGCTGAACGCCCACAGTGCCGTCGCGGGAAAGAGGTTGCAGCGCGACAGCTTTCGCCGGGCCATGCGAGATCACGTCGAGTCGGTGAACGAGTCGGTGACGCGTGGCCGCGGGAGACCCGCCGAACTCTTCCGGCGAAAACTACCGCACTGAGATCATCTTCGAGACTTCACTTGATGACGAGAATCGAGTTCATTCCGTCATCAAGTGCAGTCTCGTCGCGCGATCCCTCAGTCCGGCAAGCCGATTCGCCGATACCGGTCCAACCGCTGCGACAGTCGCTCGGCGGCGGGCATGTCTCGCAATGCGGACAGTTCGCCCGCGATGGTGGCCGACAACCGTTCGGTGAAGTCGGCGGGAGTGTCGGCGGCATCGGGCTTCTCGGGCACGATCGCGTCGACGATGCCGTTGCGCATCAGATCCACCGACCGGATGCCCTGCGCCGCAGCGAGTTCCGGTGCGTGATCGACGTCGCGATACACGATGGCGCTCGCACCCTCCGGCGGAAGCGGCGCCAGCCACCCGTGCAGGGCGGCGAGCACGCGATCGGCGGGCACCATCGCCAGTGCGGGTCCACCGCTGCCCTGTCCGAGCAACACCGACACCGTCGGAGTGTCCAGCGTGACGAGTTCGGCCAAGCAGCGTGCGATCTCGCCCGCCAGACCGTCCTGCTCGGCCTCCACCGAGAGCGCCGGCCCGACGGTGTCGATCACCGACACCAGGGGCAGTCGAAGTCCCTCGGCCAGCGCCATTCCGCGGCGCGCCTCGCGCAGCGCCGCCGGACCGACAAGGCCACCCGCGGCGCGCTGCTGCCCGACGACCACCGCGGGCTGCCCGCCGAACCGCGCCAGCGCCAGCACCGTCGTCGCCGCTTCGCCCTGGTCGGTACCGGACAGCAGCACCCGCTCGGTCGTGCCGTGCTTCAGCACGTAGCCGATACCGGGTCGATCGGGCCTGCGTGACGCCACCACGGACTCCCAGGCCGGCACATCGGGCACCGGGCCGGTAGCCGGAACCGGATGCGTTGCGCCCGGCGCATCCGCGACGACGCGCAGTGCCCGGTCGAGCGTCGACCTCAGGAACTCCAGTGGGACGACGCCGTCGATGACGCCGTTGCGGTGCAGGTTCTCCGCCACCTGCACCCCCTTCGGGAACGGCTCGCCGTAGAGGTGCTCGTACACGCGCGGCCCGAGGAAGCCGATCAGCGCGCCGGGTTCGGCGGCGGTTACGTGCCCGAGTGAACCCCACGATGCGAACACCCCGCCCGTCGTCGGGTGCCTCAGGTACACCAGGTAGGGCAGATGCGCCTTCTTGTGCAGTTCGACGGCGGCGGCGATCTTCACCATCTGGAGGAACGCGACCGTCCCCTCCTGCATGCGGGTACCGCCGGAGCTGGGCGACGCCACCAGCGGCAGCCCCTCGGCGGTGGCGCGCTCGACGGCCGTGGTGATGCGCTCGGCGGCCGCGACGCCGATGGAGCCGGCCAGGAAGTCGAACTCGCAGGCCACCACGGCCACCCGGCGGCCGAACACCCTGCCCTCGCCGGTCAGCACCGATTCATCGAGGCCCGTCGCCGCCCGCGCCGCCGCCAGCTCGTCGCGATACGAGGCGTTCGGCCGCACGTCCAACGGTGGCGAATCCCAGCTGATGAACGACCCCTCGTCCAGCACGGTGTCGCGCAGGGTGGTGGCGCTGATCCGGCTCACCAGGAAAGGCTAGCCGGGTGGTCGTTAGGGTGGTCGGCATGATCGGAGTTACCCGAGAGGGCCACGTCACGACCCTCGAACTGCAACGCGCCGAGCGCCGCAACGCGCTCAACAGCGAACTCGTCGACGGTTTGCGGGAGGCGATCGAGAGAGCCGCCGCCGACGACACCCGCGTCGTCGTGCTCACCGGCCAGGGCCACGTCTTCAGTTCCGGTGCGGATCTGTCCGACGCGTCCGGTGTCGCCGAGGAGCTGCCGGACAAGGCCAAGGCGCTGAACATCGCGATCGATCAGGCGCCCATCCCGGTGATCGGGGCGATCAACGGCCCGGCCATCGGCGCGGGGGTCATCCTGTCGATGATCTGCGATCTGCGGGTCGTCGCGCCCGAGGCGTACTTCCAGTTCCCCGTCGCGAAGTACGGCATCGCGCTCGACAACTGGAGCATCCGTCGCCTCGTCTCGCTGGTCGGCCACGGCCGGGCCCGCGGCATGCTGATGGCGGCCGATCGGCTGACCGCCGACACCGCCCTGCAGACCGGACTGGCCAACCGGATCGGCACGCTCGCCGACGCCCAGGCCTGGGCGCAGGAGCTCGCCGGTTTCGCGCCGCTGGCCCTGCAGCACGCGAAGCGGGTCCTCAACGACGACGGCGCCTACGAGGATCCGTGGCCGGCGCATCAGGAGCTCTTCGACAGGGCCTGGAGCAGCAAGGACATCATCGAGGCACAGGTGGCGCGCATCGAGAAGCGGCCGCCGAACTTCCAGGGGGCCTAGATGTGGGTGCAGGCGGCCCGGCTGGTGGGGGGCACGGCGGCGGTCGTCGCCGGTGGCTTTGCGCTGCGGGCCGTCCAGGGTGCACCCGCCGCGCTCGGCGCGTCACCGCTGGACATCCACCCCGTCGCCAGGAACTCACCCAACTGGAGCGAGGGCGTCTTCCAGAACCTCGAGCCGGCGTCCGACGCGAGCATGACGCGCCAGGATCAGTTCCGGCTCGTCGGTGAACTCTTCACCGGCAACGAGAAGCGCCAGCCGCCGTTCCCGGTTCCGCTGGTCACCCCGGCCCCGGCTCTGCCCGCGGGGGAGTTGGCCGTCACCTGGTACGGCCACTCGTCGGCGATCATCGAAATCGACGGCTACCGGGTGCTCGCCGATCCGGTGTGGAGCGACCGGTGCTCGCCGTCGCGCGTCGTCGGACCCCAGCGCCTCCACGAGCCGCCCTCCGCGCTCGACGCGCTACCCGCGATCGACGCGGTGATCATCAGCCACGACCACTACGACCATCTCGACGTCGACACCGTCAAGGTGCTCGCGCGCACGCAGCGCGCGAAGTTCTTCGTGCCGCTCGGTATCGGAGCGCATCTGCGGGAGTGGCGGATTCCCGAGGACCGCATCGTCGAACTCGACTGGAACGAGAGCGCGACGCTCGGCGAGCTGACGCTGGTGTGCACTCCCGCGCGGCACTTCTCGGGGCGCTTCCTCACTCGCAACGTCACGCTGTGGTCGTCCTGGGCGCTGATCGGGCCGACGCACCGGGCCTTCTTCGGCGGCGACACCGGCTACACCAAGAGCTTCCCCGACATCGGCGCCGACCACGGACCGTTCGACGTCACGCTGATGCCGATCGGCGCGTACCACCCCGGCTGGCCCGACATCCACATGAACCCGGAGGACGCGATCCGGGCGCACCGCGACGTCACCGACACGGGCCTCCTGGTGCCCATCCACTGGGCGACGTTCCGCCTCGCACCGCATCCGTGGTCCGAACCGGTCGAGCGCATGCTCGCCGCCGCGGCCGCGGAGAACGTGCGGGTGGCGACGCCGAGACCGGGTGAGCGCGTCGCGTCCGTGTCGCCGCCATTGGACACGTGGTGGCGGGCCTGACCGGCTAGCGTGCTGGTGTGATCCCGCCCCGCCGTTCCGTCGCCTGTCTCGCCGCCGTCGCGCTCCTCGTGGTTGGCTGCGACGCCCGACCCGCGGAGCCCGCCCAACCGTCGGCGTCGTCGGCGAGCAAGCCGCCCGAACTCGGCAACGTCCCACCCCCGCTCGTTCCGGCAATGCCGCTGCCGGAGAACGCCGTCGAGAACGCCGTCGCCAAGCTGGACGGACTCGCCGAGGACCTGCTGAAGAAGTCCGGGCTGCCCGGCATGGCCGTCGCCGTGGTGCACGGCGGAAAGAGCGTGTACGCCAAGGGCTTCGGGGTCAAGGACAACCGCAAGCCAACCGACGACCCGGCGAACAGGGTTGATCCCGATACGGTGTTCCAACTCGCCTCCGTCTCGAAGTCGCTGGCCTCGACGGTCGTCGCCCATCAGGTCGGGGAGAAGGCGATTGGTTGGGACACGCCCATCGTCGAGAAGCTGCCCTGGTTCGCGCTCTCCGATCCGGCAGTCACCCGCATGGTCACGATCGGGGACATGATGTCGCATCGGTCGGGGCTGCCGGACCACGCGGGCGATCTGCTCGAGGACCTCGGCTACGACCGGCAGCAGATTCTCGAGAAGCTACGTGACTTCCCGCTCGATCCGTTCCGAATCTCCTATGCCTACACCAACTACGGCTACACGACGGGTGCCGAAGCGGCAGCCTTCGGTGCGGGCAAGTCGTGGGAGGACCTCAGCCGGGACGTGCTGTACGCGCCGCTCGGCATGAGCTCGACGAGCTCCGAGTTCGCCGACTACGAGGCCCGGCCGGACCGCGCCGTCGGACACATCCGCCTCGGGGACAAGTACGCGCCCGACTACGTCCGCGACCCGCAACAGCAATCGCCGGCGGGCGGCGCGAGCAGTTCGGTCAACGACATGACCCACTGGCTGGCGATGGTCCTCGGCAACGGCACCTACGAGGGCAGGCAGATCATCGACCCCGCGGCACTGCTCCCCGCGCTGACTCCCCAGATCACCTCCGATCGCGGTAGCGAGCCCGCGATGCGATCGGGTTCCTACGGTTACGGTTTCAACATCAGCACGACGTCGACCGGGAGACAGCAGATCAGCCATTCGGGTGCCTTCGAACTCGGCGCGGCGACCAACGTCCTGCTGCTGCCGTCGGCCGACGTCGGGATCGTCGTGCTGACCAACGGCACCCCGTCGGGCGCACCGGAGACGTTGACCGCCGAGTTCGCCGATCTGGTGCAGTACGGCGAGGTGCGCGAGGACTGGTGGACGCCGTACCACAACGCCTTCCAGCAGATGGAGGAGCCGACCGGCTCACTGGTGGGGCAGACCGCGCCGGCCAGTCCCGCTCCGCCCGCCCCGCTGGCGAGCTACGTCGGCGACTACGCCAACCCGTTCTGGGGACCCGCCAGGATCACCGAGAAGGACGGAGGCCTGCAGCTCGCGCTCGGGCCTAAACTGACTGTGCCGCTGAAGCACTGGGACGGAAACGTGTTCAGCGTCAGCTTCGTCACCGAGAACTCGAACCCCGGCAGCGTCTCGAAGGCGACGTTCGACGGGAACACGCTGACGCTGGAGTACTGGGACGAATTCGGAAGAGGGACGTTCACCAAGTGACGAACACGGTGGCCGTCGGCCTGACCGATGCGGAGGTGGCGCAGCGCGTCGCCGAGGGCAAGACCAACGACGTGCCGAATCGCGCCGCCCGCAGCGTCTCGGAGATCTGGCGTGCCAACGTCTTCACCCGGATCAACGCGATCCTCGGCGTGCTGCTGATCATCGTGCTGTCGACGGGGTCGGTGATCAACGGCCTGTTCGGCCTGCTCATCGTCGCCAACAGCGGCATCGGCATCATCCAGGAACTGCGCGCGAAGAAGACGCTCGACAAGCTGGCGATCGTCGGGCAGGCGAAACCGTTGGTGCGCAGGCAATCCGGCACGGCACCGCTGAACCCCAACGAGGTGGTGCTCGACGACGTCATCGAACTCGGTCCCGGCGACCAGATCGTCGTCGACGGGGACGTCATCGAGGAGGCCAACCTCGAAGTCGATGAGTCGCTGCTGACCGGCGAGGCCGATCCGATCGCGAAGGACGCCGGCGACAAGGTGATGTCGGGCAGTTTCGTGGTCGCAGGCAGCGGCGCCTACCGGGCGACGAAGGTCGGTCGCGAGGCCTACGCCGCCCAGCTGGCGGAGGAGGCCAGCAAGTTCACCCTGGTCAAATCCGAACTGCGCAGTGGTATCAACAAGATCCTGCAGTTCATCACGTACCTGCTGATCCCGGCGGGCGCGCTCATCATCTACACCCAGCTGTTCACGACGGATGCGGGCTGGCGGGAATCGGTGCTGCGCATGGTCGGCGCGCTGGTGCCGATGGTGCCGGAGGGCCTGGTGCTCATGACGTCGATCGCGTTCGCCGTCGGGGTGATCCGGCTGGGCCAGCGGCAGTGTCTGGTGCAGGAACTGCCCGCCATCGAGGGGCTGGCGCGCGTGGACGTCGTGTGCGCCGACAAGACGGGGACACTGACTGAGAACGGCATGCGGGTCAGCGACCTCAAGTCCTTCACTGCCGATCACGTCGAGAACGTGTTGGCGCAGTTGGCTTCCGACGACGCCCGGCCGAACGCGAGCATGGCGGCCATCGGCGAGGCATACGGAGCGGCGCCCGGCTGGACGGCGACCGCCAGCGCACCCTTCAAGTCGGCGACCAAGTGGAGTGGCACGTCGTACGAAGATCACGGCAACTGGGTCATCGGCGCGCCGGACGTGCTGCTGGATCCGGCCTCGCCCGATGCGGAGGAGGCCGAGCGGATCGGCGCCAAGGGGTTGCGGGTGCTGCTGCTGGGCTCGTCGGACCGCGCCGTCGACGCGCCCGACGCCCCCGGTACCGTCACCCCCGTCGCGCTGGTGGTGCTCGAGCAGCGGGTCCGCCCCGATGCCAGGGAGACGCTGGATTACTTCGCCTCCCAGAAGGTCTCGGTGAAGGTCATCTCCGGTGACAACGCGGTGTCGGTGGGGGCGGTGGCCGGGTCACTCGGCCTCGAGGGCGAGACGATGGACGCCCGCAAGCTGCCCGAGGCACCGGAGGCGCTGGCGGACACGCTGCAGGAGTACACGACCTTCGGCCGAGTGCGGCCCGATCAGAAGCGCGCGATGGTGCACGCGCTACAGTCGCGCGGCCACACCGTCGCGATGACGGGGGACGGCGTCAACGACGTGCTGGCGCTCAAGGACGCCGATATCGGGGTGGCCATGGGATCCGGCAGCTCCGCGTCGCGGGCGGTCGCGCAGATCGTGTTGCTGGACAACAAGTTCGCGACCCTGCCGTACGTGGTCGGTGAGGGCAGGCGCGTCATCGGCAACATCGAGCGCGTCTCGAATCTGTTCCTGACCAAGACCGTGTACTCGGTGCTGCTCGCCATGCTGGTCGGGTTGGCGGGGGTGGGTTCGAAGCTGTTCGGCACCGATCCGCTGCTGTTCCCCTTCCAGCCGATCCACGTCACGATCGCGGCGTGGTTCACCATCGGCATTCCGGCGTTCGTGTTGTCGCTTGCGCCGAACAACGAACGCGCACACACCGGTTTCGTGCGACGCGTGATGATGTCGGCGTTGCCGTCGGGACTCGTCGTCGGTGTCGCGACGTTCACGTCGTACCTGCTGGCGTATCAGGGCAGGACGTCCACGGAGGTCGAGCAGACGCAGGCGTCGACCGCGGCCTTGATCACACTGTTGGTGAGCGCCCTCTGGGTGCTGGCGGTCGTCGCTCGGCCCTACGAGTGGTGGCGGGTGGCACTGGTGTCGGTGTCCGCCCTGGCCTACGTCGTCATCTTCTCGATCCCGCTGGCGCGGAAGACGTTCATACTGGATCCGTCCAATGTTCAGCTCACGGTGACGGCTCTGCTGATCGGCCTGATGGGTGCCCTGCTCATCGAGGTGATCTGGTGGATTCAGGGCCGCATCCTGGGCGAGCGCCGCCGGTTGTGGAGAACGGCGGATTAGGGCGGAGGTTAGGCTGACGCCATGGGATTTCTCGATACGGTGAAGAACCTGGTCTCGAAGAACGCCGACAAGGTGGACACGGCCATCGACAAGGTCGGCGACGCCGTCGACAAGAAGACCGGCAATAAGTACAAGAGCGTCGTCGACAAGGCGCAGGATGCGGCGAAGAAGGCCGTCGACAAGCAGGTGCCCCCCACCCAGCAGTCCGGCCAGACGCCACCTGCCAACGATCCTCCGACGGCACCTCCGATCTCGTAAATGGCGAAGCTGTCGGTGTCGGTCGACGTCCCGCTGCCGCCCGAGCAGGCGTGGGCCGCGGCGTCCGATCTCTCCCGCTACAAGGAATGGCTGACCATCCACCGGGTGTGGCGCAGCGTGCTCCCCGAAACGCTCGGAAAGGGCACCGAGATCGCCTCCATCATCGAGGTGAAGGGCATGCCCAACCGGATCGACTGGACGATCGTCAACTGGAAGGCGCCCGAGTCGATGACGCTCAACGGCGAGGGCAAGGGTGGTGTGAAGGTGAAGCTGATCGGGAAGATCAAGCCCGCCACGGACGGCGCGACCGTCACCTTCGACGTGCACCTCGGCGGGCCTGCGCTGTTCGGGCCGATCGGCATGGTGGTGGCCGGCGCGCTGAAGAGCGACATCCGCGAGTCGCTGGAGAAGTTCAAGGCCGTGTTCGCGTGACCGCGGCGGACCGCCTCGCCGACGTTGTGCGCGACGCAGCGGGTATCGAACTCCCCGTTCGGGTGCGCGCCTGGGACGGCAGCGAGGCGGGTCCGGTCGGCGGCCCCGTCCTCGTCATCAAACGCCGCCGCGCGCTGCGCCGACTGCTGTGGGCGCCGGGCGAAATGGGTTTGGCACGTGCGTATGTGACGGGTGACATCGACGTCGACGGTGATCTCGCCGACGGATTCCGGCAGGCGTGGGCGATGGCGGCGACCCGCTCGCCCGCGCCGACCGGCTGGCGCTCGCGTGCCGTCGCGGCCGCGGGGGCGGTCCGACTCGGTGCCGTTGGGCCGCCGCCCAAACCGCCGGTGTCGGAGGCCAAGCTGACCGGACGTCTTCACACGCGCCTGCGCGATCGTGCGGCGATCGCACACCACTACGACCTCTCCAACGAGTTCTACGAACTGCTGCTCGACGAGCACATGGCCTACTCGTCGGCTTACTACACCCACGACGGCCAGACGCTGCACGACGCGCAGACCACGAAGCTCGAATTGGTCTGTCAGAAACTGGGTTTGACGAAGGGGCAGCGGCTGCTCGACGTCGGCTGCGGGTGGGGTTCGATGATCCTGCACGCCGCGCGGACGCACGGGGTGCACGCCACCGGGATCACGCTGTCCGCCGAGCAGCGGGACTTCATCGTCGCGCGGGTGGCCGCGGAGGGGCTCGGTGACCTCGTCGACGTGCGGTTGCAGCACTACCGCGAATTCGACGATCCGCCCGGCACTTTCGATGCGGTCAGCTCGATCGAGATGGGTGAGCACGTCGGCGAGCGGCACTACCCCGGCTACGTCGACGTGATGTACCGCGCGCTCACACCGGGCGGGCATCTGCTGCTGCAGCAGATGTCGCGCAACGCCGACGCCGCGCCCGGCGGCGGGCCGTTCATCGAGTCGTACATCGCGCCGGACATGCACATGCGACCGCTGTGGCAGACGGTGCGGCATCTTCAGGACGGCGGCTTCGAGATCCGCGACGTCGAAGCGATGCGCGAGCAGTACGTACGCACCGTCGAGCACTGGCTCGAGACGTTCGACGCGAACTACGACCGGTTCGTCGCGCTGCAGGGCGAGGAGGTGGCCAGAGTCTGGCGCCTGTACCTCGTCGGCGGCGGTCTGGCGTTCGAACAGGGCCGGATGGGCGTGGACCAACTGCTCGCGCGCAAACCCTGAGGGGTCAGCCGGACAGGGCGCGGATGCCGCGTCCGATGAGGATCGCGCCGATCATGACGAACAGGACCATCATCACGGTCTTCTCATTGGCCTGCAGCCACTCCCGGAGCGCGGTGAGCTTGGTTCGGGCAGCCTCACCGCCGACCAGGTAGGCGAGCAGGGGCACGGTCACGTTCACCGTCGCCGCCACCACGAACACCACGACGAACGCGACGTCGCCCGGCGCGCTCATTCTGGCCGCGGCGATGTCCACCCCGACCAGCACGCCGATGGAGAGGCTCGCCGGATCGATCGCGGTGACGGCCAGGCCCAGCCCGAACGAACCACGTGCCGAGACGCCGTCGACGTGACGGGCCAATCGGCTCGGCTCCCCACTGGGAGTCGTGCCGCGGCGCAGAAACATCCGAGCGGCGAGCGCCAGCAGGGCGACGCCCACCACGATCCTGATGATCGACACAACGGGTGAGGGATGCGCGCGATGCCCGAGACCGGGGTCATCGACGGCCGATGCGATCACCAGCGCGGCGCCGATCAGCACCGCGAGCCCGGTCAGTCGGCCGCCCACGAACCCGAACCCCTTGGCCGTGGCCCCGTCGGAGGCCAGGATGAGCATGAGGGCGATGATCGGTAAGGGTCCCGTCGCCAGCGCGACAGCTAGCGGAAACAGTTCGCCGATCACGCCACCCATGGTCCGTGAAACTACCTCGTGTTGCGAGTCCGCTGGCTACACTGCAGCCGATGGCCGCCGAAAAATACGAGTACGGAATCGATTTCGACGCGATTGACGCCATCGACATCCACACCCACGTCGAGGTCGACTGCCACGGTCACAACGCCTACGACGACGAACTGGTTGCCGCGACCCGGACGTACTTCCGGATGGGCGACGCCGGTGCGGCCACCGTCGACGACCTGGCCGAGCACTACCGTCAGCGCAACGCCGCCGCGGTGGTGTTCACGATCGACGCCGAAACGGCGACGGGACACCCGCCGAACTCGGTCGAGGACCTCATCGCCGGGTGCGTGCGGCACCACGACGTGCTGATCCCGTTCGGCACCGTCGACCCGCTCGGCGACCGGGCGGCGGCCCGCGTCGAGGAACAGGTCGCACTCGGCGTGCGCGGCTTCAAGTTCCATCCGAGTGTGCAGGCGTTCGAGCCCAACGACCGCCGCTACTACCCGATCTACGAGGCCATCGCCGCCGCAGGTGTGCCCGCGCTGTTCCACACCGGGCAGACCGGGCTGGGCTCGGGGCTGCCCGGCGGGCACGGCATCAAGATGCGCTACAGCGATCCGGTGCTGCTCGACGACGTCGCCGCCGATTTTCCGAACCTGACGATCGTGATGGCCCATCCCGCGGTGCCGTGGGTGGACGCGCAGATCGCGATCGTCGCGCACAAGGCCAACGTGTACTTGGATCTGTCCGGGTACTCGCCGAAATACTTTCCACCGCAACTCGTTCGAGCGCTGGGCCGACAACTGCGCACGAAGGCGCTGTTCGGCACCGACTACCCTTACGTTCAGCTCGATCGCTGGAGGAAGGACTTCGCGGTGCTGGATCTCGACACCGACGTCGCGCCGCTGATCTTCAAGGAGAACGCGCTGAGAGTGCTCGGCCTCGGCTGATCTCACGGGCGATGAGTTTTCGCCGGCGCGGTGGTCGACACGGATACCCGACCCCGACCACAGGAGACCGATGTGACCGCCCCCACGAAGATCGCACCGCTCGGCGCCCCAATCTGGATCGACCTCGCGACGTCCGACCTCGCTCGCGCCCGTGAGTTCTACGGCGCCGTGTTCGGACGGGCAGTGGAACGCACCCGACGGTTGGACCACCTACCTGCACACGGCGGATGCCGAGGCCACGGGCGCCACGACTGACGCGACCAACTTCCTTCCCGAGGACACCCCGTACGGGCGGCTCGCGGCCGTCGCGGATCCCACCGGGGCGGGCTTCAACCTGTCGTCGCGGTAGCCCCGCCGCACGTCACGCGTGTGGAAAGCTCGGCCCGCTCTTCGGCTGGATTCAGGGAAAGATGGGGCCATGACCTTCGTCGAGGCGTGTATCAACGGCGCACGCACCCCGGATCAGCACGCCGGCCTTCCGGTGACTCCCGACGAGTTGGCGGCGGCCGCCGTCGCCGCGCACGCCGCAGGTGCACAGGTCGTGCACATGCACCCGAAGGGCGCCGACGGGAAGGACTCGCTCGAGCCCGACGTCGTCGACGCCGCGGTCGCCGCGGTGCGGCGGGCGCTGCCGGGGCTACCGGTGGGTGTGACGACCGGCTTCTGGGCGCTGCCCGACGCCGAGGCCAGGCACCGCGCGGTGGACGGGTGGACCGTGTTGCCCGACTTCGCGTCGCTGAACTGGCACGAGCCGGGCTCGCCGGAGCTGGGCAAGCTGCTGCTGAGTAAGGGCCTCGGTGTCGAGGTCGGGATCTTCCACGCCGAGGCCGCGGAGTCGTGGGCGGCGTCGGACTTCGCCGAGCACTGCCTGCGGGTGATGATCGAACTGCAGGCCGACGAGGACGCCGCGGTCGCCGACGACCTGCTTGCCAGGGCGGCGGCCGCCGGCTCGCCCGCACCGGTGCTGCTGCACGGTTTGGACGAAAGCTGTTGGCCGCTGCTGCAACACGCCGGTGCGCGGGGATTGCAGACCCGGATCGGCATGGAGGACGTGTTGACGCTGCCGGACGGTTCGCCGGCCCCCGACAACGCCGCCCTGGTGGCGGCGGCGGTCGCGCTGCTCAGTCGGTGAGCGAGGGATGCTCAGGAGCTGCGAGCCCGAAGTCGGCGAAGTCGAAACCGGGTACCACTATGCAGCTGACCAGGGTCGGCTCGTCGCCGCTCGGCCTGGCACGCTGCCAGTGTCCCGGTGGGACCAGGATCTGAGGCTGCTGGCCGTCGTCGATGTCGCTGCCTAGCAGATGCGTTGTCGCGCTGTGCTGTTCGACGCCGATTTCGAGCTCCAGCGGGCTGCCTCGGTGGAACAGCCACAGCTCCGCGCTGCGGACGGTGTGCCACGCCGACTGCTGGCCGGGCATCAGGAGGAACAGGATCGCGGTTCCGGCGCTGCGCGGGCCGCGATAGCCGGGCGGAAGGCCGGATTCGGCGATCGAGAGCTCACTGCGCCAGGTCTCGCGGAACCAGCCGCCTTCCGGATGAGGGCCGAGGTCGAGACTGCGCGCCCAGCCGGGTAGCTCCGTCATGCGACCAGCCTACTGACGAGCCTGCACGGGCGAGGGCGTCCCACCCGATACTCTCATCGCATGGCTCGTCTGCGCCCCGGCTGGCTTGTCGCGCTGTGCGCGCTGGTCGTCCTGGTCAGCGCGTTCCTGCCGTGGCTCGTCACGGCCGCCGACGGCGGTGGTCGCGCGTTCGCGATCGGCGGCAAGCACGGCCAGATCGACTTCCCGCCGGACGGATTCGGTATCGGTCAGTTCATCGTGTTGCTCAGCTCGACGCTGATCGTGGCGGCGGCGATGTCGGCTCGTGGACTGTCGCCTCGCGTCACTTCGACTGCGGCCCTGGGCATCTCGGTTCTGGTCGCGGTGCTGTCGGTGTGGTACTACCGGCTGTACGTGACGCCGCCGATCAGCGCCGGTTACGGGTTCTATATCGCAGTCGTCGCGACGCTGGTGGCGGCGGCGCTGTCCGTGCTGGCCATGGTGGCCGCCTGGAGCCGGTCGCAATGAGAGTCGACCCCGTGGTCCTGATCGGTCCGGACTGGGTGACGCTGGAGCCGCTGGCCCGCGAGCACGCGCCGGAGATCGCCGCCGCGTCGCGCGACGTACGCGAACTGTGGTTCACCTCGGCGCCGACACCGGAGACCGCGGAGGCGTGGATCGACGGCCGACTCGCGGCGCAGCAGCCGGCGACCGGGCTGACCTTCGTGGTGCGGGACAAGAACGGCGAGCTGGTCGGCTCGTCGAGTTACTGCCACGTCGACCCGGCGAACCGGCGGCTGGAGATCGGCTACACCTGGTACACCCAGTCCGTCCGTCGCACCGGCGTCAACACCGAGAGCAAGCTGCTTCTACTCGGCCACGCTTTCGATGAATTGGGTTGCGTAGCAGTCGAATTCCGCACTCACTTCTTCAACTCGACCAGCCGGGCGGCCATCGAACGGCTCGGTGCCAAGCTCGACGGCATTCTGCGCAGCCATCAGGTGCTGTCCGACGGCTCGCGCCGGGACACCGTCGTGTACTCCATCCTCGACATCGAGTGGCCCGCAGTGCGCAACAACCTGCGCTTCCGCCTCGACCGTTAAGCGATTTACGTGTCGTCTCCCGCGCTGATCGCGGGAGACGACACGCGAATCACCGGGCCTCAGGCGGAGTCGACGGTCGTCGGCTGGATCGACTTCTGCTCGCCACCGTGCGCTATGTCGATCTTGCGCGGTTTCGCCCGCTCCGCCACGGGGATGATGACGGTCAGGACACCGTTCTCGTAGGTCGCCGAGATCGCGGCGGTGTCAACGCCTTCCCCGAGGGAGAGCTGTCGGCGGTAGGTGCCGAAGAACCGCTCGTTGGAGAGCCATTGCACGGAGTCCTCGGAACGGGCGGTGCGGTGGGCCGAAATGGTGAGCGTTCCGTTGTCAACGTCGACGTCCACTGAGCCGGGGTCGACGCCGGGCAGGTCTGCGGTGAGGACGTAGTGGTCGTCGATCTTGCACAGGTCCATGGGCATGAACCGCGGAGTGCGAGTCGATCCGGCCTGGCTGGACAACAGGCCGCGGGTCACCACATCGAGGTCACTGAACGGGTCGAAACGAAGCACAGCAATCCACCTCCTTCACCATCAGAAGCCCGCCGCCCTGGCGGGCAACCAATCACTGTGCACTTCCGTTTTTAGCACTCTCGACCGCCGAGTGCCAGCAGGAAATCAGTGTGATCTACATCACATTAATTCCGGAATGCGCTGTGGCAGTGCGTGACCCGAGGGCTAACGCACGTCGACCTCGGTGCCTCTCAATACGCCCGTGCACTGGTCGCAGGTGAGCTCGGCCTCGAACGTCGCCCCGCACGCCGTGTGCTGCAGGTCCACCGCGAGGCCGTCGGGGGACCGGAAAGTGTGCTGCGCCCACTGCAGGGCGGTGATGAGGATGGGGAAGGTCGCGCGGCCCTTCTCGGTCAGCCGGTAGCGGCCGTCGGCGGCCGCCAGCACGCCGATCCCCGTGAAGATCTGCAATCGGTCGGCGAGAGAGCCGGGCGGTGCGCCGAGCTGATCGGCGAAGTCGCCGAAGCGACTGGTGCCGACGAACGCCGACACCAGTAGCGCGAAGGCCCAGCGGTTTCCGAGGATGCTCATGGTCTCGGGGAAGAGCCCCGCGCCCGCCGCGCCTCGCCCGGAGGCGGAGCGCCGTCGCGTCGACTGCGCGGGGATCGACCGGGCCCAGGATCCGCTCGGGCCCCACTGTGCGGCGACGTCCTTCTCGGTCGCCGCGGCGCCGCAGCCGCGGCAGCTGAGCACGGGGGCGAACGCGCAGCCGCAGGTCGCGTGGTGCATGGCGGGCAGCCCCTCCGCGTGGGCGGGCACCCAGTGCCGCTCCCACTCCCAGATCGACATCAGCACCGGCCACAACCCTCGCCCCCGGGGCGTCAGCACGTACTCGGCGCGCGGCGGGTTCTCCTGGTAGATCCGCTTCTCCAACAGGCCCGAATCGGTCATCGACGCCAACCGCCTCGTCAGCACCGCGTGCGAGATCGGAAGCCGCGCAGCGAAATCCCCGTACCGGGTCGCGCCGAGCGTCGCCTGCTGCAGGATCAGCAGCGTCCACTCGTCGCCCAGGGTGCCGAGCATCCGGCCGACGGCGTTGGTGCCGCCGACGGAGGGCACTAGAGCCCGATCGCGGTGGCTGCGTCGTCGGTCTCGCGCCAGCGGCGCAACTCCGCTCCCGGCGCCCACGTCGCGTGCGTACCGCTGGACACCCGTTCCGGCAGTGCGATCGTGCACACCGGACCGTCGCCGAGCCTGGCCGCATCGAACACCAGGCAGTAGGAGGCGTCGGCGTTCATGTCGGTGGTGATCGTGACGAGGTAACCGTCGTCCTCGCCCGTACTGCCCACCCTCGGGGCCATCGCCGTCTCGCTGCCGTAGACGCCGTCGGCGAATCCGAACCGCTCCTCGGCGCCGGAGTGCAGGTCGTGCTTCACCAGGCCGTTGAACATGAACCAGCCCGGCTTGGCGGTGGCGGCGTAGGTGTAGCGGTAGTCGCGACCGGCGTAGCCGGAGTTGATCATCCCGAATTCGGTGATGCTGTCCGACAGCCGCTCCTCGCGCGTCGCGCCGGTCCTGAGATTGAACCGCCAGCGGTGCAGTCGGGTCTGCATGCGGTCCATCGCGAGGAACCGGAAGACGCGCTGCCACTTGGAGCCTTCGCCGTTGTCGGCGGGTTCCGGGTCACCCTGGAAGAACCCGTCGAGCACGATCTCGTCGCCCTCCTCGTAGGCGTTGGTGAAGTGCAGTACGTACGTCGAGTCAGCGTCGAACCAGCGGATCGGACCGTCGCCGCGCCGCGGAACCACCGCGAAGCGCGACGGCATGTCACGGTGTAGGCGCGGCAGATGCACGTTGTGCTTCAGCAGTTCCGGGTCCCAGAACAGCGGGAAGTCGTTGAGAATGGCGTAGTTCTCGGTGAACGCCATGTCGTGGGGCAGTCGCGGGCCGGGCAGCGGCACGTCCACCATGCGCACCAGGTCGTTGTTCGCGTCGACGACGCCGAAGTGCATGTAGGGGGCCTGCTTGCTGTAGTTGAAGAACAGCAGTTCGCCGGTGCTGTCGTCGACCTTCGGATGCGCGGAAACCCCCCAGGCGCTGGGGAATCCGCCGTGCCAGTCCTCCTTGCCGAGCGTGTCGCCCGAATAGGGGTCGATGCGGTACAGGTCGCCGCACTGGTAGTGGCTCGACAGCGCGGTGCCTCGATGCACGATGACGTCGGTGGACGAGGCGTCCTTCATCAGCGTCCTCGCGCCCCAGCCGTAGTCGCGCTTGGCCATCTCGACGGGTTCGGCGATGCCCGGCCACAGCGGGCCGTTGGCGTCGAGCTCCTCGAGGAATCCATCGGTGCGGACGAACCTGTTGCGGTAGAACGCCTTTCCATCACGGAAGCCGACGATGTGCATCATGCCGTCGCCGTCGAACGGGTGGTACACCTTCAGCGCGGGGTGCAAGGGGTTCTCGGTGTTGCGCAGGTACACGCCGTCGAGGTCGGCGGGCAGTTCGCCGTCGACGATGGTCAGGTCGTCGGCGTCCCACTCGGTGGTCTGCGGCTGCCACGGCCCGGTGCGATACGGGTGCTCGTCGTCCTCGGGCAGCGTCGACAGGTACTTGCCGATGACTTCTGTATGCACGGGTTACTCCTCTGGTCCACCGGTTATGACGAAACTGACTGTGGTGGCGGTGCTTCCGCCGATGTTGAGCGTGCCGAAGGTGGTGGCCCCGTCGACCTGGTAGTCACCCGCCGTCCCGCTGACCTGCCGCGCGGCGTCGAGCACCATCCGCACCCCGGTGGCGCCGACGGGATGGCCGCCGCCGATGAGCCCGCCGCTGGGGTTGATCGGCAGCCGGCCACCCATCTCGATATCGCCGTTCTCGACGGCCTTCCACGATTCACCGGGTTCGGTCAGGCCGATGTGATCGATCGCGACGTACTCGCTGGGGGTGAAGCAGTCGTGTACCTCGATGCCGTCGAGGTCGTCGAGCGAGATCCGGGCGCGGGTGAACGCGTCCTGGACGGCCCGGCGGACATGCGGCAGCACGTATGGATCGTCGGATGAGCGGTCGAGTTTCTGCTGCAGGCCGAGGCCGACGGTGCGGTGTCCCCAGCCGTCGATGCGCCCGATGGGTCGTGCGTCGGGATGCGCGCGCAGGTAGCCGTCGCTGACCAGTACGACGCCGGCGCCGCCGTCCGTCATCTGGCTGCAGTCGAAGCGTCGGATGCGGCCCTCGACGATCGGGTTGGCCGCCGCGTCCCCCGTCATCAGATCGGGCACCTGCCAGTCCCGCGTCTGCGCGTTCGGGTTCCTGCGGGCGTTGGCGAAGTTCAGCGCTGCGATGGCGCTGAGGTGCATCCCGTCCAGCCCGTAGCGCTTGTCGTACTCGTCGGCGATCGCCGAGAACATGTGCGGCCACATGAACCGGGCGTCTGCGCCCTCGTGTCCGGTCCACGCGGCGGTCCCGAGGTGCTGTGCCGCGATATCGCCGGGCACGGTCTTCTCCAGCTCGACGCCGACGACGAGGGCGCAGTGGTAGGCCTCGGAGCGCAGATCGGCGATCGCGGCCAGCATCGCGACGCTGCCCGACGCGCAGGCGGCCTCGTGCCGGGTGGCGGGAGTGCCCCACAGGCCGTCGACAACGGTGGCCGGCATGGCCCCGAGATGCCCCTGATTCGCGAAGAGTTCGCCGAACGCGTTCGCGACGTGCACGACGCCGACATCGGCTGCGTCGACGAGCGAGGCCTCGAGCGTGCCGGTCACCACCTCCCCGGTGAGCCCGGCGAAATCGACACCTTCGCGATGCAGATTGCGTGCGAAGTCGCTCTGATAGCCGCCGAGGATCCACACGTGGCTCATGGTCGCACCGTACTACAACTAACAGAGTGACTCGGGTGGTTCGGGGCGACCCCGCCGGCACGTGTGACTGAACCGGCGGGGCCTAGACGACACGAGTGGTCGACCACCCAGACCGTCTGTGCCCGCAGTGCCCGCGATGTGCCGCTCGCAAACGCTTGCGCCCAACGGGCTTCAGGGGAAGATGGGGGACATGTCATCGCCAAAGCACGACCTCGCGCTCCGCATGGCGGAACTCGCGCGTTCGATCGCTCCGCCGATCGGCGTCGACGCGGTGCTGCACGACGTCAGCAAAACGGCGAAGGAGCTGATTCCGGGGGTCGACGAGGCGGGGATCCTGCTGGTCGGCAGGAACAACACCCACGAGACGCTCGGACCCACCTCCTCCTTGATGAATCAACTCGATGAGCTGCAGATGAAGTATCACGAGGGGCCGTGCCTCGAGGCGGCGCTCGACGAGGTCGTCATCCGCACGGACGACTTCCGTGACGAACCGCGCTTTCCCAACTACGCGCCGGAGGTCGTCAAGTTGGGCGTGCTGAGCGCGCTGTCCTTCAAGCTCTACACCGCCGATCGCACGGCGGGCGCTCTGAACCTGTTCGGGTTCCAGCCGAACCTGTGGGATTCCGAAGCGGAGACCATCGGCATGGTGCTCGCCGCACACGCCGCTGCGGCGATACTGGCCAGCCGCGAGGGCGAGCAGCTGCAGTCGGCGCTGTCGACGCGCGACCGGATCGGCCAGGCGAAGGGCATCATCATGGAGCGATTCAAGATCGACGACGTGCGTGCCTTCGGGATGCTTCGTCAGCTGTCGCAGGACACCAACACGAAGCTCATCGAGGTCGCCCAGCGCGTCATCGACACTCGCGGCGACCAGTAGCGACGGTTTCCCGCGGTCCTGCGCGGGCATGCCAACCGGATGAGCGTGATGCCGATGTCCTGCAGGTTCGAAGATTGTTCGTCCGAGCTGTTTATCGAGGGCACGGTTCGGGAATCAACCTCCCGCCGCGGGCAGTGCCCGCCGCCCGAACTTCGTTTCCCGATTCGGCCCGTCGTGATACATCCGGCGGGCCGAATCTAGTTTCCGGCCGTGTCCGATCACCCGACGTTCGGCGTCGAAGAGGAACTCCTACTCGTCGAGCACGGCAGCGGAGCGCCCGTACCGCGTAATCGCGAGGTGGCCGATCGCGCGGGCCGTGCCGGCGTGGAGTTGGATCTCGAGCTCACCAGTTGCCAGGTCGAGACGACGACGAGCGTGCAGTCGTCGACCGAGGAACTCCGCACCGAGCTCGCACGGCTGCGTCGGGTGACCGCCGATGCGGCCGACGGGATCGGTGCCCGCCTGCTCGCGGTCGGACTCCCGCCGGTCGTGCCGCACGAGTTCCCCATCACCGATACCCCGCGCTACCACCGGATCGCCGAGCGGTTCGGGTTCATCGCGCACGAGCAGGGCATCAGCGGGTGTCACGTGCACGTGGCGGTTCCGGACCGCGCGACCGGCATCCGGGTGAGCAACCGGTTGCGGCCGGCGCTGCCGATTCTGCTTGCGCTCACTGCGAATTCCGCGATCTATCGCAGCGCCGACACCGGCCACGCCAGCTGGCGCGGTGTGCTCTGGGCGCGCTGGCCCAGCGCCGGGCCTCCACCGCACTTCGAGTCCGAGGACGACTACGACGCGATGGTCGCGATGATGCAGGACGTCGGCGCGATGCTCGACGAGGGGCAGGTCTACTGGGACGTCCGTCCGTCGGCCGACTATCCCACCGTCGAGGTGCGGGTCTCCGACGTGCCCGCCACCGTCGACGAGACCGTCGTGTACGCGGCCCTGGTGCGGGCGCTCGTGATGACCGCTCTCGATGACGAGCGGACGGGGCGGCCGGGCGATCGGCCGAGCACGCACGCACTGCGCGCCGCGTGCTGGGTCGCCGCCCGCGAGGGGGTGACCGGCGAGAGGATGCCTCGGTTGCTCGACGGGCTGGTCGAGCGGGTGCGTCCCGCGTTGACCGCGACAGACGACTACGAGCTGGTGCGGGGCGGTGTCGACAGGGTGCTCGCCGACGGCAACGGCGCCGTCCGCCAGCGGGCGGCGTGGCAGCGTCGTCACGACGTGTCCGACGTGGTGGAGGAGGCCGCGAGCGCCACGGTGGCCGGGTTGTAGTTTTTCCGCGCGGTTCGCGGTGGCGCCTCTGCGCGGAGTGCGGAGGTACTAGGGTCGGCTGTCATGAGGTTGATCGCCATCTCCGCAGCGGTGATCGCGGCGGGTGCGGTGTGGATGCCGTCGGCGGATGCCGCGCCCGTGTTCGACGAGTTCGGCTACTCCACCTGCACTGCGACGACGGTGCCCGGACCCGATCAGAACCTCGACGTCGTGGTGACCGGATGCTGCGTCAACCACGGTGGCCTGACCGTGCCGACCAAATACGGGCTCGGTTGTGTCAAGCAGGTGGACAACCCGCCGCCCGATTACCGGCCGACGATCGTCATGCCGATGCGTGCGGACCCGAACACACCCGAAGAGTCGGCGCTGGAGGAACTCGAGAAGCTGCCGCCGTTGCCGCCGCCGCCCGGTTAGTACCCACCCCCGCGGTTTGATTCGCGAGCGCACGGGGAACCACCATCAGGACTTCTACTTCGGACCGTGAGGGAATCTCAACCATTTGAGTCCGGACACACAGGTACCGCGGTGCGGGCGCCTCTTCGTCGCCCTGCACCAGGAGTTTCCTCATGACCGCCACGCTTCACGCTGACGGCCTGCGGACTGAACCCGCATTCGATTGTTCGCTCGGCCGCCCCGCCGTGATCGAGGGACGTGCGCAACTCTCGGGCGGTGGCATCGCCTACACCTCGGCCGGAACGGGACCGGTCGTGGTGCTGATCCACGGATTGGGCGGCACCCGTCGGACGTGGCAGCACCTCATCCCCACGCTGGCGCACGCGCACACCGTCATCGCCCCGGATCTTCCCGGCCACGGCGAGTCCGACCCACCGGCCGGGGACTATTCGCTGGGAGCGCACGCCTGCGCCATTCGGGATCTTCTGGTCTCGCTGGGGCATCGCAGCGCGACGATCGTCGGTCACAGCCTCGGTGGGGGCGTCGCGCTGCAGACCGCGTACCAGTTCCCCGACCGCACCGAGCGGTTGATGCTCATCAGCAGCGGTGGTTTGGGCAGCGAGGTTGCCCCGATGCTGCGCGCCGCGACGCTGCCCGGTGCCGAAACCGTGGTCGCCGGGCTCTCGAGGATTCCCACCGCTGTGACGCGGCGCGTGCTGGCGATGGTGCCGCCGTTGGCGGCGTCGCCGGACGCCGACGCCCTGTCCGGGGTGCTGCGCGGCTTGGCCGGCTCGCAGCAGCGGCGAGCGTTCGTCCGCACCGCGCAGACCGTCATCGACTGGCGCGGGCAGACCGTATCGGCCGATCGCCAACTCGGTCTGCTGCGCGACGTCCCTGTCCTGGTCGCCTGGGGGACACGCGACACCACCATCCCACCGAGTCATCACCAGAGCTTCGCCGAGCGAGTGCCGCATGCGGTGATGGTCGAGATCGCCGGTGCGGGCCACTACCCCCATGAATCCGCTCCGGGTCAACTGCTGTGCGCGATGGACGATTTCCTTGCGGAGACGGCACCGTTTCAGTACTCGGAAGCGGGCTGGGCGGACCTGCTGACCGCGTCCCGTGACGACGGCACAGCGCCGTGCCGGCAGTCCTCGACGGTTCCGGATCTCAGCCAGCTCGCTGAGTCACTAGCCTCCCACCGGATCGTCGACATGGCGGTCGGAGCGTTGATGGGCCTGCGCGGATGCGCGGAGCACGAGGCGCTCGCCGAACTCACTCAAGCCGGGCGCGAGACGGGATTGGGGCCGCACGGCATCGGTCAGGCCCTCGTGGAGTCGCTCGCCGATGACGGCGTGGAATCTCCGGATAGCATCGTCGCGCGGCGGAGGTGGCACCATCTGCTGACCGCCCGCGGCAAACAGGATCCGAAGGATGTGGCGATTCGTTTCGGTGCTACCAACGGCGCGGTCAGGTGTTGATCGGATAGCCGTTGAGGGACGAATACGTCTGTGTGGCCGATTTTTTCGTGAAATTCTGCGCATTCTCGAGTCGGACCTCAGACGCACCTGACGCGTTGGCGGCTTCTCGCAGGTGAAGTCCAGCGGATCAGCGGCGCAGCGGGTATCGTCAGCATCGTTGAGACCTTCAGCCAATCCGGAAACGAGGTCGGCCGCATGCAGCGGCATTCTCGTTGAGCAGACGCTCGTGCCGGACACCGGTGACGCCCGCACCTCCGTGGATCACCATGAACGCCCCTCCCGCGCAACTCTCCGTGGCGCGCCGATCGTCGATTTTCACCCTGGGTTCGGCCCTGCGCTGGCTAGGCCACGAGTGCGTGGAACCGCATTGCTCGGAGCCTTTCGACGACATGGCCGCGTCGATCTGGTTTCTGCGACGCGGTGCCGAGTTCGGAGCGCCGCCCGACACGCTGATACTCGTCGACACTCGTTCGGCGAGCTTCTCCTCGGCCGGAGTGCGCCGGGTTCTGTACCAGGTCAACTGCTGCACGCTCGATGAGGCGATCGTCGTGTGCCGGGGATGGTGATGCAGACGCGGATTCGCCACCGCGGTATCGAAACCTCCCGTGCTGCCGGGTATCCCCGAGTGCCGCTACTGCCTACGCCGCTCACCCGAGTGGTGGCGTCGGCGGAGATCTTCAAATCCACGAATCCTCAAGCGGTGGCTGTCCTTCCGAATCAGCTGGAGTCGGTTACCTTCGCCAGTCGTCAAACCGTGTTCGCAGAAGGGGATTCGGGTGATCGGCTCTACGTGATCGCCTCCGGCATGGTCAAGATGTGCTGTCTCACGTCCGAGGGCCGCGACCACCTGCTCGCGGTGCTGGGTCCGTCGGACATGTTCGGTGAGCTCTCCGTCTTCGATCCCGGTCCGCGGATGTCAACGGCGACGGCGTTGACCGCCGTGACCGCGGTCGCGCTGGATCGTGCCGCATTCCGGGGATGGATGGCGGAACGTCCCGAGGTCGCCGAGCGGTTGCTGCAGGCGCTCGCCCGGCGCGCGCGGCGTGGCGACGACGAACTGGCCGATCTGGCGCTTCCCGACGCCGCGGGGAGGGTGGCTCGGCAACTGCTCGAAATGGCGCACCGATTCGGCGTTCGTGACGGCGAAACAATCCATGTCACACACCATTTGACGCAGGAGGAGATCGCGCAGCTGGTCGGATCCACCCGTGAGACGGTCAACAAGATACTGGTGGACTTCTCCCGCCGCCGATGGATCCGTGCGGACCGGAAGAGTGTGATCATCATCGATGGCCCACGGCTGGCCCGCCGAGCAGGGCTGAGGACCGATCAGCATGCAGGTACTGCCACGGCCTCCAATAGGGCATGGTGGAGCCATGACGCCTTCATCGCAGTCCGGCAGTAGTTCGGCGTCGTTGCGGTGACCGCGCTGGAAGACCTGCAGGCGGCCGTCGGCGGCGAACGGGGCGCCAGTGCCGCCGACCGGCTGTGCGAGGCCTGTGTGACCCTGTGTGGCGTCGACGGTGCAGCGATCTCGGTGGTATTCGACGGCACCAACACCGGCACTCTGGGCGCCAGCGGATCCGCGGCTCGCGCCATGGACGAGTTGCAGTTCACCTTGGGTGAGGGTCCGTGTCTGGATTCCGTGGCACATCACAGCCCGATCCTGGTGGTCGACCTTGCGGGAACCGACCACACCCTCTGGCCTGCTTACAGCTCTGCGCTGCTGGCCATGGACATACGCGGAGTCTTCGCGCTGCCGGTCCTGGTTGCCGGGGAGTACCTGGGTGCCCTGGATCTCTTCCGGGCGGCACCCGGCCAACTCGGCGGTGCGGAACTCTCCGGCGCACTGGTCGCCGCCGAGTACGCCGAGATCGCGTTCCTCGATCTGCTGGGCGATGAGATGCAGGACGCGATGACCGATCCCGAGAGCGACGCCTGGGCTGAGCTGAACGCGCTGTCGCGCGCGGAGGTCAGCCAGGCCACCGGAATGCTCGTCGCACAACTCAACGTCGATCCCGCCGTGGCCCTCGTCCGGCTTCGGGCCCACGCGTACGCCACGGGGCGTAGCGCCACCGACGTCGCCCGCGACATCCTCGACCGCCGACTACGCCTGGAGCCCAACTGATGGCCGACACCGCACGGGAAACCCTCGTACTCGAAGCAGTGGTCTCACTCGTCGACACCCTGCTGGCCGACTTCGACGTCGTCGAACTGCTCACCGAACTCACCGAGCACTGCGTCCATCTGCTCGACGTCGCGACCGCGGGCCTACTGCTGGCCGATTCCCGCAGCCAGCTGCATCTGATGGCCGCAACCTCCGAGGCCACCCGCGATCTGGAGCTGTTCCAACTGCAGTCCGATCAAGGTCCCTGCCTGGACTGCTACTCCACCGGCCAGCCCGTCTCGGTGGCCGACGTCCAGACGGAGGCCGCGCGTTGGCCGCGGTTCGCCGCCGCCGCTACCGAGGCCGGGTTCGTCTCGGTACACGCCGTGCCGATGCGGGCCGCGGGCAACGTCCTCGGCGCGCTCAATCTCTTCGGAATGCAATCGGGCGATCTGGACGTCGCCGACCAGTTGCTCGCCCAAACCCTCGCCCACATCGCGTGTGTCGCGATCCTGCGCAGTCACGACCCGATCCCCGAAACCCTGCAACTGCGCTTGCACGCGGCGCTCAGCGATCGACTCGTGGTCGAACAGGCGAAGGGATTCCTGCGCGAACGTCTCGACGTGTCCGTCGAGGACGCCTTCGTTCTCCTGCGCCGCTACGCACGGGCCCACGACGTGCACATGACGATCGTCGCCAGACGCCTGCTCTCCGAACCCGAGTCCCGTCAGGCGATTCTGGATGCGATGAGTCATGTGGCGTCCGGACCGAACTGAGCACCGCCACGTCGCCGCTCGGCGCTCGGTGGTTCAGGAGAGCCGCTGTCGAGCCTCGGCCCGTCGTACCGCATCGCCGACGATCCGTTCGGCGATGACCGCCAACTTCACGTTCTCGTGCTGACTGATCTGCCTCAGACGCTCGAACGCCTCGTCTGCGGATCCGCCAGCTCGCCCGCGGAGGATGCCTATCGCCTGATCGATCACCGTTCTGCTCCGCAGGGCGCGCTGCAGTTGCTCCGCGCGTTCGCGCGCCTCGATCAGAAGCTGGGTGTTGAACACCGACACCGCCGCCGGAGCGGCGAACTGCGAGCCCAATCGCAGGGCGTGCTCCCCGAAGGAGTCGCGCGCACGGGCGTAGCAGTTGATCGAGCCAACGACCTGATCACCGATGAGCAACGGCAGGGACAACGCCGACTCGACTCCCAGCGCGGCGACTCGGCCGCCGAAACGGAGCCACCGGGAGTCGGTGCCCAGAGCCCCACTCACCACCGCTTGGCGGGTCTGCATGGCCGTGATGCAGGGCCCGTCGTTGAGCGTCTCGTACTGCAGAATGTCGATTTCGCGAACGAAGGGGTCCGTCACCTCCCACGCCCGAATGCGCAGCATCCCGTCGGTGACGTGGAGCACGGTAACGCCCAGCCCGTCGACACCGGGTATCGCCTGCTCCGCGAAACCTGCAACGGCGGTGAGCATTTCGCGGACACTCAGGGCGTTCGCAACCAGGCCCGCCAGGCCCGCCAGGCCGGTCAGGCCGTCGCGCAGATCGTCCTCGTCGGACGCGATCTGCTCGGCGGTGACGTCGAACTCGGTCATGGGCACAACTCCTGAAGGCTTGCTCGGCTCGTCTGTCCACTGCGTCGCGTCACCATCGCGTGGCCACTCGTGGAAGTGTGCCCGGTTTCGACATTCTCGAAGCCGTTTCACCTGCTGCTCGGTGCGCGGCGACCGTGCGGCTGCCCGTCATGGGGCATCGAGTTGACGCTTTTCTCCGGCGTCACTCGGCCGATGTGTACAACAACCGTGCAGTCGGCGATATCCAGCAAAGTGCCCCCGGCATGATTCGAACATGCGACACCGGCTTTAGGAGAGCCGTGCTCTATCCCCTGAGCTACGGGGGCGGGGACCGGCAGGAGTCTACCGAAGTGCCGCGATGACTTTCGCGAACGCCTCGGCGTGCTGCTGCTGCACCGTGATGTAGGTGACGCCGTACGTGTCGCGCAACTCGCGCACCCGGTCGACGATGTCCGCCGTCGACCCCGACAGCACCGTCGGCGTGAGGAGCATCTCCTCATCCGACAGGCCGGGCAGGAACCGCCGCGCGATAGACAGGTCCGGCACGCCGGAGTCGTCGCTCGGCATCGCGATGATCGACAGGTTCAGCTCCAACTGGTCGAAGCGGTCACCCGCCGCGGCCTTCACGAACGCGATCCGGTCGGCCAGCGGGTCGGATTCGGCTGTGATCGGCCCGCCGCCGGTGAGCCCGATGATGTCGGCACGCTGCGCGGCGATCGTCAGCAGCTTGTCGCCGTTACCCGCGACGAGGATCGGCACGTCGGCAGCGTGCTCGTTGAGATGCTCGATGACGTGGCCGAGCCAGGAGACGCGCTGACCCGCGGTGGGGAACGGCAGTTCGGCCTGCTCGAACTCCTCCTTGACGTACCCCGCCCCGAGGCCGACGTCGAACCGGCCGCCGGACAGGTCGCGCAGCGACGTGACCTCGCGGGTCAGCAGCGCGGGTCGGTAGAAGCCGGCGTTCAGCACGAACGTGCCGACGCGCAACCGCTCGGTGGCCAGCGCCAGCGCAGTGAGCATCGGAAACGGTGCCGTCGTGTACAGGTGGTCGGCCATGTGCGCGACGTCGAAGCCGGCACCCTCCATCCGCTGCGCCCAGTCCTGCACGGATTTGGGGCGCCGCGCCGCCTGCAGGCCCACCCCGAAGCGGAATTCCTTAGCCACGCTCGAAAGACTAGACGAGCGGGAGCTCCGCGAAGACCGGAGTGGTGGGTCGCGACGATCCACTGCCGGGTTCAACGGTGAACGCCAGCGCCCGCGAGTTGGCGATATCGGGCAGCACCGCGGTCGTCGACGGCGAGACCGCTCCCGCGTCCATGGTGCCCGCCGAGTGGGCGCCGTCGGCGCCGACGAGCCACATCTGATACACCGTGCCGGACTCCGGCGGCGCCACGTTGTTCATCACCAGGACGGCTGCGTTGCGCTCACGTGAGAACACGACGGTGGCGGTGCCGCCGGTCGGGATCTCGCCGGACACGGTCCTGACGTCCTTCGCCGCGAAGATCTGCTCTGCGGTGGTCGGCTTCGGATCCGGCCGGATCGCCCAGCCGACACCGACGACGACGAGGCCCACGATCAGCGCGGCCGCTGCGGACAGGATGGTGCTGCGCCAGTTGCGGCGCGGCAGTTCGGTGACGACGGCGGGTAGTGGAGCCGTCGTCTCCTTGCCGATCGCCGCGAGCAGTCGGACGCGTACCTGCTCGGGTGGCTCGACGGCAGTCGACGCGGACAACCGCGCGGCGACCTCCCGGACCGCGCGCACCTCGTCGGCGAACGCACGTGCGATGAGTTCGGGGGCCTCAGCCAGCATCCGGTCGATCTCGTCCGACTCGGCCTGCGGCATCGCATGCAGGGCGTAGGGAGTCGCCAGTTCCATGAAAGCGGGGTCCGCTGGTGTGATCATGTCACCCCCAGGCAATTGCGCAGCACGCGGATCGCATCACGCATCCGTGACTTTATTGTCGCAAGATTCGTTGACAAACGTTCCGACACTTGCGAATACGTCATGCCCTCGTAATAGGCGAGCTGGATGCTCTCGCGCTGCGCATCACTGAGCGAACCCAGGCAATCCGACACCTGACGCTGCTCGTCGAGCTGGATGACGGCTTCGGCGACGCGGTCGGCGGGCAGTTCGACGGTGGCGGCCCCGTACCGGGATTCCCGCTGGCTAGCGGATTGTTCGGAGCGCACCCGATCGACCGCGCGGCGGTGGGCCAAGGTCATCAGCCACGCGAGGGGAGTGCCGGCCTGCGGGTTGTAATTACCCGCGTTGTTCCAGACCTGCAGGTAGACGTCCTGCGTGGTCTCTTCGCTGTAGCCGGGATCGCGCAGCACCCTGGTGATCAGTCCGAAAACACGGGCGCGGGTTTCGTCGTAGAACGCGGTGAACGCCTCGACATCGCGTTGCGCGACTCGGCGCAGCAGGGCGTCGAGGTCGGCTGTCACAAGCCAGAGCCTACTAAAGGGGATAGTCGCCGCGATCATGATACTCGCGATTTGGGGGGTCTGGGAATGAAAAACGATGTACGAGCGCAGTATTCGTCGAAGCCGGGCCGATCCGCCATGATTCGCTCCGTGAGCCGGGCGCCGGTGGCATAGACCAGGAAGAACGTCATCAGCGCCGGTGACAGCACCGTTGCCAAGGACACCCAGCCGGCGATCGTGATTAGCCAGATACCCCACCACACCGATGCGTCACCGAAATAGTTCGGGTGACGCGTCCAGGACCACAGTCCGCGATCCATGATCACGCCCCTGTTGGCGGGGTCGGCCTTGAACTCCTTGAGCTGATGGTCTCCGACGGCCTCGAACAGGACGCCGACCAGCCACAGCACGACACCGAGTCCGAGGAGCGGCAACAACGCGCGGGGGGTCGGCCCCAGCGTCGCGGACAACTGCACCGGCAACGAGATGAACCAGGCGGTGACAGCCTGCAGGCCGAAGATCCTGCGCAGTACGTTCAGGGTGGACGTGTCGCCCTTCAACACCTTCTCGTAGCGAGGATCCTCGCCCTTGCCCGAGGATTTGCCCAGCATGTGCCAGGCGAGCCGCAGACCCCAGATCGACACCAGCGCGAGCACCAGCAGCCTGCGGAACAGGTCGCCGCTGCCGAACACCGCCGACGTCGCGGCGACCGCCACGAAGGCGAGTCCCCAGGCGGTGTCGACGACGTTGTAGCGCCCGAGGCGACGGCCGATCAGGAACGTAGCGCCGAACAACACCACGAGGGCGGCGAGTGCGGCGAGGGTGACGACGACGAAGTTCACAGGTCGCTCCCCGTGGGGGCGAACGTCCACTGGTAGACGTCGAGGTAGCCGCACCGGAACCCGGCCTCGGAATAGGCGAGGTACAGCTCCCACATCCGGTGGAAGACGTCGTCGAAGCCCAACGCGGACACCGCCTCCCGGCGGGCCAGGAACCGCTCCCGCCACAGCCGCAGCGTCTCGGCGTAGTCGGCGCGCAGCGACGTCACACCGACGGTGCGTAGCCGGGTTTCGCGTTCGGTGATGCCCACGATGGCCTCGACCGACGGAATCATGCCGCCGGGGAAGATGTACTTCTGGATCCAGGTATACGTGTTGCGGGAAGCCAGCATTCGATCGTGCGGCATGGTGATCGCCTGGATCGCGACCCGGCCGCCCGGCGAGACGAGCCGGTCCAGGGTGTGGAAGTAAGTGGGCCAGAAGCGGTATCCGACGGCCTCGATCATCTCGACGGACACCACGGCGTCGTACAGACCGTCGACCTCCCGGTAGTCCTTGAGTTCGATCACCACGCGGTCGGAGAGGCCGGCGTCCGCGACGCGCTGCTGCGCCATCCGCTGTTGTTCAGCGGACAGCGTGATGGAGTGCACGTGCGCACCCCGTGCCGCGGCTCGGATCGCGAGTTCGCCCCAGCCGGTGCCGATTTCGAGCAGCCGGCTGCCGGGGCCGACGCGGGCCGAGTCGAGCAGGCTGTCGATCTTGCGGTGCTGGGCGTCGGCGAGGTCGGCCCAGCCCGGGCGAGACGTGTCGAACAGTGCACTCGAGTACGTCATCGTCTCGTCGAGGAACTCGGCGAACAGGTCGTTGCTGAGGTCGTAGTGCTCGGCGATGTTGCTGCGCGCCTGGGTGAGGCTGTTGTACATGGAGCGCGGGTGGCGTACCACGGCCAGCGGCCGAAGCCATTGCAGGGCAGTCGGAATCAGCTCTGCGACCGAGTTGGCGAAGGCGGTCATGACGCCCGCCAGATCGTTCGACGTCCACTCGCCCGCCATGTAGGACTCACCGAACCCGATCAGCCCGAAGCGACCGACGCGCCGGGACAGCGCCTTGGCGTCGTGAATCATCATCGTCGGCAGCGTCTGGTCGGCGGCGCCGATGACGGTCCCGTCGGGGTACTCCAGGCGGATCGGCAGCTTCGCGACGGCCCGGCGCAGCAGGCTGTCGGCGATGCGCCCGGTCATCATGCTGGAGGGGCCGCGCGGTGCCCTGGCCACCGCCGGCCAGCGCGCGGAATCGATGGCGGTGGCGACGCTTCCGGTGGTCTGCACGGTCACAGTTGGCCCACCCTCTCGCGATGGGCGACGGCCACCCGAGGAACCACGGGCACCTTTCGAGCCCACAGTGTGATGCCCTGGACTCTGATCCAGAACGCGCCCATCAGCGGTGCCACCGGTGCGACCAACTGAAGTTTGACGAGTTGCCGGGCGGTCGCCCGACGCCGGGAGCCCTGCAGGGTGGCGACGAACGCGGGGGCGTTGTCGCGGTGCAGGGAGATCGAGACGTCCAACTCCTCGCCGGGTTGCGGCGCGCGCACCAGGTAGTAACCCTCCACCTCGTTGAACGGCGACACGTAGAGCTGCTTCTTCACGGCGACCGGTTGATCACCGGTCGGCGGCAGCAGGTAGGCGTGCCTGCCGCCGTAGGTGTTGTGCACCTCGGCGATGACGTGGCGCACGACGCCGTCGGCATCGTGGCACCAGAAGATGCTCAGCGGGTTGAAGACGTATCCGAGCACGCGCGCCTGCATCAGGGCGGTGACCCTGCCGCCCGGCAGGCTGATGCCGCGGTCGGCGAGGAACTCGTCGACGCGATCGCGCAGCGTCTGGCCCGGTTGGACCGGGCCGGTGAAGTGGTCGCGCGCTTCGAAGTTGGCGAACGGGCGCAACCACTTCGGCAGGCGGGGCATGTCGTCGAGATCGACGTACCAGCAGTAGCCGCGCTGCTCGAAGTAGTGGTGCACGGGTGCGCGGCGCAGGTGGGTGATCTGCGTGCGGTACAGGGCCGAGGTGCTCACACCGACACCGCCTCGGATTCGACGGCGGCGGGCCAGTCGGCGCCGAGACGCTGGGCTGCGCGCAGACCGGATGCCGCGCCGTCCTCGTGGAAGCCCCAGCCGTGGTACGCGCCGGCGAAGACCAGGTGATCGTCGTCGATGGTGGGTAGGAGGCGCTGTGCAGCAACGGATTCCGGGGTGTACAGCGGGTGCGCATACGTCATCTCGGCGATCACCGACGCCGGGTCGACGCGATCCTCGCCGCCCAGCGTGACGATGTAGCGCTGCGGTGCGTCGAGTCGCATGAGCCGGGTGATGTCGTAGCTCACCAGGACGTTGTCGGTCCCCGGCGTGACGAGGTAGTTCCACGACGCTCGGGCCCGCGAGCGGCGCGGCAGCACCGACTCGTCGCTGTGCAGCTGCGCGTGGTTGGTCGAGTAGGGGATGGCCCCGAGCACGCTGCGCTGTTCGGCGGTCGGACGAGCGAGCATCCGCAGCGCCTGATCGGGATGGGTGGCGATGACGGCGGCGTCGAACAGCCGCGGGGCGGCGCCGCCCGCGCTGACCAGCACACCGTCGGTGACCCGCTGGACGGAATCGACGGGAGTACCGGCGCAGATCTCGTGCACTGTCGCGGCGATGGCGTTGACGTAGGTTGCCGATCCGCCGACGACGGTGCGCCACGTCGGGGATCCGAATACCGAGAGCATGCCGTGGTGCTGCAGGAACATGAAGAGGTATCGGGCGGGGTAGCGCATCGCGTCGTCGGGCGCGCACGACCAGACCGCGGCCACCAGCGGCGTCATGAAGTGCTCGACGAAATACGGCGAGAAGCGGTGCCGTTCGACGAACGCGCCGACGGTTTCGAGCTCGGTCCCGTCGGTCTCGGCGTCGAGCAACTCGGTGGCGGCGCGGTGGAAGCGCTTGACCTCCATCAACATCCGCAGGTACTTCGGGCGAACGACGTTGGTCGCCGCCGGGAACAGGCCGCCGATGCCGCGGGCACCTGCGTACTCGAGACCGATGTCATCGTCGCGGACCGACATCGACATGTCGGTGTCCCTGGTCTCGATGCCGAGTTCGTCGAAGAGCCGGCACAGTGTCGGATAAGTGCGGTCGTTGTGCACGAGGAACGCCGAGTCGACACCGATCACGTCACCGTCACCGCGGTCGAGGAAGTGGGTGTGCGCGTGGCCTCCGAGCCGGGTGTCCGCCTCGAACAGCGTCACGCGGGCGCGCCCGGACAGGACGTACGAGGCCGTCAGCCCCGCGACGCCGCTGCCGATGACCGCGATCGAGCGGCCGGGAGGGGTTTCTCGTTGCACGATCACTATTCGGACCCGCGAGTGCGACGGATGGGCATCATTCGGATTGCGTGGCGCTTAACCCGGCGTAAGGTCCCAAACCGTGGCTTCGACCCTCTTCCGCAACGGAACCGTGTGGACCGGGGCGGGTGAGCCTGCGATCGGTGCCCTGCTGGTCTCCGACGGTGTGATCGCCGCCCTCGGCGACGACGCCCTCGCCGCGGCGGCCGACGCCACCGAGGTCGATCTCGAGGACGGCTTCCTGATGGCGTCGTTCGGCGACGGACACGCCCATCCGCTGCTGGGCGGGCTGGAGTACGTCGGCCCCGCGGTGCGGCCGTGCACGACGGTCGACGAGATCGTCGACGCGGTGCGTCGCTTCGCCGAGGACAATCCCGACGAGGAGTGGATCGTCGGCGCCTCCTACGACGGCAGCCTCGCCGAGGGCGGGCTGTTCGACGCCCGGTGGCTCGACAAGGCGGTGTCCGACCGGCCGGTGGTGCTGCGGGCGTGGGATTACCACACGGTGTGGTGCAACACCGCGGCCCTGGACGCCGCGGGCATCACGGCCGATACGCCCGACCCCGTGCTCGGGGAGATCCCGCACCGCGAGGACGGATCGGTGCTGGGCACGCTGCGCGAGTGGGGCGCCGTCGACCTGGTCACCGCGGTCATGCCGGCCCGTGACGAGGAGGTGCGGATCGCCGCGCTGGGCACGGCCGCCGACTATTACCTGAACAAGGGCGTTACCTGGGTGCAGGACGCCTGGGTCGAGCCGGGCGACGTCGACACCTATCTGGAGGCCGCGCGGCGCGATGCGCTCCGGATCCGGTTCAACCTCGCGCTCTACGCCGATCCCCGGCACTTCGAGGCGCAGATCGCCGGATTCTCGCAGGCCAAACGTCGCGTCGAGCAACTCGGTTCGCCGTTCCTCACCGCGCAGACGGTGAAGTTCTTCGCCGACGGGGTGGTGGAGAACGAAACGGGAGCGCTGCTGGCGCCGTACTGCAGCGGGCTGCACTCGCACGGCATGACGGTGTGGGAGGGCGACGCGCTCGCCGAGGCGGCGCGTCAGGTCGACGACCTCGGCCTGCAGATCCACATCCACGCCATCGGCGACGCCGCGGTGCGCCAGGCGCTGGACGCCATCGAGTATGTCGTGGACACCAATGGCGAGCGTGACCGCCGCCCGGTGATCGCCCACGTGCAGTTGGTCGACGACGACGACCTGGAGCGCTTCGCGGCGCTCGGCGTGATCCCCTGCATGCAGCCGCTGTGGGCGCAGGAGGACGCGTTGATGAACGTGCTGACGGTGCCCCGCCTCGGCCGCAAGCGCGCCGACAAGCAGTACCGTATGCGGTCGCTGGCCGATTCGGGAGCGCCCCTGGCGCTGGGCTCGGACTGGCCGGTGTCGTCGGGGGCGCCGCTCGACGGCATCGCGATCGGCGTGTCGCGGCAGACCGCAGAGGGCGAACCCGCGGGTGGCTGGACACCCGACGAGATCCTCCCCATCGAGCGCGCCCTCGGCGCGTACACCGAAGGCGTCGCGAAACAGGCGTTCGCCGAGGGGACCTGGGGCCGGCTGGTCCCCGGCGCGAGCGCGGACCTGCTGTGGCTGGACCGCGACCCGCGCAGCACTCCCGCACTCGAGTTGCCCGCGATCACGGTGCGGGCCACGTATGTGCGGGGCGCGCTCGGATTCAGCGAACAGCATTAGAAGGGAACGCCAATGACGGCAGACACCCCCATCAACCTGGGTAAGGACGGGGCTCTCGCGCAGCAGGAGGGTCACCTCAAACGCGCTCTGGGCGTGCCGTCACTCGTGCTGTTCGGCATGGTCTACATGGTTCCGCTGACGGTGTTCACCACCTACGGGATCGTCACCCAGATGACCGGTGGCCGGTTGCCGGTCGCGTATCTGGTGACGCTTGCCGCCATGGTGTTCACCGCGCGGTCGTACGCGCGGATGTCGGCGGCGATGCCCGTCGCCGGATCCGCGTACGCGTACACGCAGAAGTCGTTCGGGGCGCCGGTCGGCTTCCTGGCCGGGTGGTCCCTGCTGCTGGATTACCTGTTCCTGCCAATGCTCAACTACCTGGTCATCGGCATCTACATGAGCGCGGCCGTCCCGAGCGTGCCGCCGTGGGTGTGGATCCTGATCGCGATCGTCGTCGTGACGGTGCTCAACATCGTCGGCATCGTGTCGGTGGCGCGCGCCAACTTCCTGTTGCTCGCGCTGCAGATCGTGTTCATCCTGGTGCTCGTCGTGATGGCCGTCGTGACGATCTCCGGCTACGGCAACGTCGATCTGGTTGCGCCGTTCACCGGCGACGGATCGGTGAGCGGACTCGGCCCGATCTTCGCCGGTGCGGCGATCCTCTGCCTGTCGTTCCTCGGCTTCGACGCCGTGTCCACCCTGTCGGAGGAGGCGAAGGACCCCACCCGCACCGTGCCGAAGGCGATCATGATCGCCACCGTCGTGTGTGGCTTGATCTTCATCGGGCTGTCCTACGTCTCTCAGTTGGCCTTCCCGACCAACACCTTCGAGGACGTCGACGCCGGTGCCACCGACGTGATGCTGGCGGCGGGTGGAGACTTCCTCAACATCTTCTTCACCGCGGCCTACGTGGCCGGTTGCATCGGGTCGGCGCTGACCTCGCAGGCCTCGGTCGCGCGCATCCTCTTCGCGATGGGACGTGACGGGATCATGCCGCGCAAGATCTTCGGTCACGTGTCCGTGCGTTTCGCCACCCCGACGTTCGCGATCCTCGTGGTGTCGGTGATCTCGCTCGCAGCGCTGTGGATCGAGCTGGGCTTCCTCGCGTCGATCGTGAGCTTCGGTGCGCTGGTGGCCTTCTCGGCGGTGAACCTCACCGTCATCAAGCACTTCTACATCGACGTCGGTGACAAGAACGTGCTCAACAACGTGATCCTGCCGCTCATCGGTCTGGGCCTTACGGTGTGGCTTTGGTTCAACCTCTCGGCGCTCACACTGTGGGTCGGATTGATCTGGCTGGCAATCGGATTCGTCTGGCTGCTCGGGGTGACCCGCGGCTTCTCCCGGCCCACGCCGGTGCTGGACATGGAGGAGTAGTCAGGCCCACTCGCGAGCGGCGGTCACCAGGCCGCGCACCAGCGCCGAGGTGGCGGCAGTGAGCCCGTCGGCGCCGGCCATGCCGCTGCGGGGGCTGATCCCGCGCACGCGTGGCGAGAGTTCGAGTTGGGCTCCGCCGCCGCGTGTTCGGTTGACGGGGTTGTCCGGGTGCATGCCGCGCAGTTCACGCGGGATCTCGCCGAGGTCGGTGACGACGCGGTAGCCGGGGATCACGACGTGGCGGGCCACGTGTTCCGCGAGTTCGCGATTGGCCCCGCCGGCGAGGAGTTGGGTGCTGCGGTTCATCCGGCCGTAGCCGTGCAGGGATATGACGACGTCCACGTGGTCGAGGAACTCCTCGAGTATCGCGGACTCCTCAGCGCGGAAGGCCTTGGACGACAGGTGGTTCGGATAGTTCGGCGGATGGTGCACGACGTAGGTGGAGGCGCCGGCTTCGGTCGCGGCGCGCTCGGCGATGACGTCGGTCATCTTCTCCAGTCCGCCCCCGTGGATCGCGAGGAAGCCGAACGTGGAGCGCAGCGTGCTGGACTCCGTCACGTCCGGCCTGGCGAGCAGCTCCGAAAGCGTCTGCGGTGCATCGGGTTCGGGCTCGCCGAGCTGGCGGGGCCAGTTGACGGGGTCCCAGCGGTTGAGGAAGTCGACCCAGCGCGTCGGCAGACCGTGGTGTCCGGCCCCGTCGATGATCCGTTCGAGATAGCCCTCCCGCGGGTGGCCGGGTTCGACGCGGTGATCGACGTACACCCAGGCGTCGACGGGCCCGTCGTTGGTGAGCACCTGGAGTCGGTCGCGGCGATAGCGCTCCGGGACGCCCTCGGCGCGGTCCAGCGCGGCGAGGTCGGTGGCGCTGACCTGCCACAGCACGCCGTGCACCTCGGAGCCGACGAAGGGTTCCACCGTCGCGACGCCGCGCTCGTTGATCAGCCAGTCGTGGTCGGCCAGGGTGGCGGGGACCGGGTCGACGGCGTCCGGGCAGCGCTGCGCCATCTGCGCCACGCTGAGGTTGGAGCCGTAGGCGAAGTACCGGTGCATCGCGTCCGAATCTAGCGACTCGTGTGTGGTCTCCCGCGTCCAGCGCGGGTTTCGACCACACAAATCGCCTAGCCGGTGACCGTCAGATAGATCAACACCACGTTCAGCGCGCTGATCACGCCCGCCACCAGCCACCCCAGCGCCGTCGTCACGCGGTGGTTGACGTCGTCGCCCATGAGCGAGCGATCGGCCGTCAGCCGGATCAGCGGGATCAGTGCGAACGGGATGCCGAACGACAGCACCACCTGCGACAGCACCAGCGCGCGGCTGGGATCGACGCCGATCGCGAGGATCACCAGCGCGGGAACCAGCGTGACGAGCCTGCGCAGCAGCAGCGGGTAGGACCGCTTGAGCAGACCCTGCATGATCATCGCCCCCGCGTACGCGCCGACCGACGTCGACGCCAGGCCGGACGCCAGCAGTCCGATCGCGAAGAACAGTGCGACCGTGTGCCCCAGCGCGCCCTGCACCGCGGTGTAGGCGCCCTCGATCGAGTCGGTGTTCTCGATGCCCTGCAGGTGGGTCGCGGCCACCAGCAGCATCGCGAGGTTCACCGCGCCGGCCACCAGCATCGCGATTCCCACGTCGTAGCGGGTGATGCGCAGCAGTCGGCGTCGCGGCCCGCCCGCCTCGGGCTGCCCGTGCCGATCGCGCGCGAGCCCGGAGTGCAGGTAGACGGCGTGCGGCATGACGGTCGCACCGAGCATCGCCGTCGCCAGCAGGATGCTCTCGGCGCCGTCGAATCGCGGGATCAGGCCCGAGGCCACGTCAGCGGCCGAGGGCGGTCCGACCACTAGGCTGGTGAGGAAGCCGACGGCGATGACGAGCAGCAGGCCGGTGATGACCCGCTCGAACATCTGCTGGCCGCGCCGGTTCTGGATCGCCAGCAGCACCAGCGAGACGGCCCCGGTGATGACGCCGCCGAGGAGCAGCGGCAGGTCGAAAAGCAGATACAAGGCGATCGCGCCACCGACGATCTCGGCGAGATCCGTTGCCATGGCGACCAATTCAGCCTGCACCCAGTAGGCCAGGCGGGTGCGCCTTCGGGTGTGGTCCGCCACCGCCTCCGGCAGCGAACGGCCGGTCACCAGGCCCAGCTTCGCGGAGAGGTACTGGACCAGGCCCGCCATGACGTTGGCGACCAGGATCACCCAGACCAGCAGGAAGCCGTATTGCGCACCGGCGCTGACGTTGGCCGCGACGTTGCCGGGGTCGACGTAGGCGATCGCGGCGACGAACGCCGGTCCGAGCAGGAGGAAGCCCGCCCGCTGCGGCGCCTTCGAATCCGTGGTCACTCGCCCACCCTTCTATCCGATCGTACGAACAGAAAAGTTAGGCTAGCCGAAACCTTGGGCAGCCAGCAACGGGGGCCGGTTTGATGGCCGACTACCAGCCGAAGCCGAACCCTCCGAGGCTGAAACCGAATCCGCCGTAGGGGTAGTACGGGCCGTTGTTGATGTTGGGCGGCGACGTGACGATCTGCGCGCTCCCATTGGTCTCGCACTGCGTCGTGGTCGGGCCGGTTTGAGTGCACTGCGGCCCAGCGGACGCAAGAGGCGCGGAGAGCAGAGCGGCTCCCACCGCGAGAACTCCTGCGGCGCCGCGTATTCCGCGACTAGCGGCCATGTCCTCCACCGCCTCCACCGCCCCCGTGCGGACCCCAGCCGCCGGGAGCGATGATCAGCGGTGCCCCGTAGAACTCGTCGTCCCAGGGGTAGGGATACGCCGGCGCCGGCGCCGTCGCGTTGATCTGCACGTTGCCGGGCGACTGGCACTGCGTGATGCCGGTGCCGGTGTAGGTACCGCCGGCCGCCGACTGGCAGTCCGGCAGAGTCGAGTTCGGTTCAGCCGCGGCGGGCGCGGCGAGCGCCATCCCGCACAAGCCGAGGACCGCGATGGATGGTGCAAGATAACGGCCCATTGACCGCATGATCTACCTCCTGGGTCGGACGATGTACGTCACGGGAAGAACAACCCCGGCTCGCCCCACATGTTTCCCCAGGGGCCGGTGAACTCGCCCTCAGCGGGAGTGGAGTTGATCTCCACGTTGCCGGGGGTCGCGCACTCGGTGTTCGAGCCGCCTTCGGCCGCCGCGCCACCGGTGTCGACGCACTGCGGAAGTCCGGGCGTGGGTTCGGCGCCGGCTACGGGTGCCATGAGAACAGCCGCGCCGACCGCGGCGGGAATGAGCAGAAGTGAGCGAGAAGCCAACCGCATGAGCACGTCCTTAATGGAATCGTCGTGACACCACCGATTACTCAGCCAGCGTACAACCCTTTCCCAGTGATGAACGGCAAGTCGAGCGTGGTCCGGATCCCCGGCGCCGCGGCCACGACCTCAGGGATCGCGTTGACCACACGAGCCGCAGTGGCAACGAGGCCGGCGTGGTTGTGGTCGCCGTTCGGGCTCGACAGGCACAGGTCCAGTGCGTAGGACGGTTCGCCGGTCACCTCGATGCGATACGACCCGCCCTCCTGTGCCGGCTGCGGCCAGTCCGGCTGCAGATCGTTGCGCAGTCGGGTGACGTGCTCGAGCACCACGGCCACCTTGCCGTCCTTCACGCCCCGCACCTCGAACCGCAGCGCCGCCGCCGTGCCCTTGGCGATGTGACCCGACGCGATCTCGAAGTCCTCGGGTGCGGGCTCGCGGAGGTAGGTCTCGGTGACCTCGTCGAGTTCCACGCCGATACCGGCCGCGATCTGTCGCACCACGGAACCCCATGCCAGGCTCAGCACGCCCGGCTGCAACAGCATCGGGATGTCGTCGAGGTCGCGGCCGAAGCCCATGACGTCGCGCATCACCGGGGCGCTGTCGTAGGTGTCGTAGTTGATGATCTCCATGCACCGGATCTGCTCGATGCTCTGACAGGTTCCCGCGAGGGCGAGGGGCAGGAGGTCGTTCGCGAAACCGGGGTCGATGCCGCCGACGAACAGGCTCGACCCGCCTTCTTCGGTCGCCTGCTCGATCGGCGCGATCATGTTCTCGGGCAATGTGTTCCACGGATACTGCAGGAAGACGGCGCTGCTGCCGACGACGTTGACGCCCGCGGCGAGGATGCGGCGGTAGTCCTCGAGTGCCTCGACGAGGCGGTTGTCCGCGAGCGCGGTGTAGACGGCGCACTCCGGATTGGTGGCCAGCACGGCGTCGAGGTCGGTGGTGGCCAGCACGCCGGTGGCCTGATCGAGGCCGGCGAGATCGGCGGCGTCCCTGCCCGCCTTCGCATCGGACGACACCCACACCGCGGTCAACTCGAATCGCGCGTCGGTGATGAGCTGTCGCAGGGCGTGGATGCCGACGTTGCCGGTGCCGATGGCGGCGACTTTGATGGTCATGAGGTCCTCACAGATCCGGGATGGGCAGGTCGAGGTTCGGGAACGTGATGCCGCCGTCGACCTCGAGGGTCTTGCCGGTCAGGTAGCTCGCGGCGGGGGACGCGAGATAGACCGCGGCAGCGGCGATGTCGACGGGATCACCGAGTCGGCGCATCGGGGTGGCCTTCTCCATCGGGTCGCGGAGTTCGTCGTTGGAGGCCACGATCTCGAGCGCCGAGGTGAGGATCGACCCGGGCGCGATCGCGTTCACCCGGATGCGCGGCGCGAGGTCGAGTGCGGACAGTCGGGTGTAGTGCGCCAGCGCAGCCTTGGCGGTGCCGTAGGCGGCGAACCCGCGTCCGGCGACGCGGCTCATCGTCGACGTGACGTTGATGATGTTGCCGCCGCCGGAGTGCTCGAGCATCAGCGGCACCGCCGCCACCGTGAGCGCGTGCGCGGTCGCCACGTTGAAGGCGAACGCATCGCGCAGATCCTTGGTCGAGGTGTTCAGCAGGGCGTTGGGCATGGTGCCGCCGACGTTGTTGACGACGATGTCTAGTTTGCCGAACGCCTCGACTGCCTGGGCGGCGAGGGCCGCGGTGTCCTCGGAGTGGGCGAGGTCGGCGACGACCACGTGCGCGCGGCGTCCGACCGCCTGAATCTGCTCGGCCACCTCCTCGAGCTGTGACTGAGTGCGCGCGGCGATCACCACGTCCGCACCGGCTTCCGCGAATGCCACCGCCATCGCGGCACCCAGTCCGCGGCCCGCGCCGGTGACCACCGCTACCTGATCGTCGAGACGAAACCTGTCGAGAATCACGTGTTCCTCATTTCCTTGATCGCGGGTCACGCTAGCAAGGCGGGATCGCCGGTGTGACCACTTTCTGGAACACGTTCTAATTCGGTGCGCGGTTCACCCTCGGACGTATACCACCCGGCTACCGACGGCCACGTCCTGCAGCGAGCGCCGCTGCCGGTCGATCACCACCCAGCCGAGTCCGATGGGGAACACGACACACGCGACGGCCCGCACCAGCGCCCGCAGCCCAGACAGGCGTTCGGCTCTGCGTCCCGTCACCCGTAGTCCCATTACCACCGCACCCGCGGTGCAGCCCGAAATCGACCAGCAGCCAGCGAGATACACCACGGCGACACCGAACGTCACGGTCGTCGAGAACAGCACGCTGAGGCTCGGAAACTGGAACGCCGACGGGTTCAGCGCGAGGCGCGTCAGGATCAGGCCGACGTAGATGACGCCGATGACTACCAGCACCACCCCGAGGTCGATGACGGCGGCCACCCCACGGCTCACGATGCCCGCGGTCCGCGGCTCACCGGGGTCGGTCAACGTAAACCCTTGTCCCGACGGAGGATCCGATCGACGATACCCGCCACGGCGTCGTCGGCGCGCTCGCTCTGGCTGCGCACGTCGTGCATGACGTCGGAAGTGACCGATCCCGTCGACTCGCGGATGATCGCGGGCAGGTTGATTCCCGCGACGACCTCGTCGGCCAACCCGATCAGGTCGACGCGCTCGCGGACCAGCGCGTTGAGATCGAGTTCATCGAGCACGCGGTCGACGAGTTCCACCGCGATTGCGGTGATGGCCGCCGTGAGTGGCTCGAGTCCGGCCGCGAGCACCTCCTCGCCGCGTCGCTCGAGTGCGGACCGGGCCCCGCGCAGTCGATCGCCGACGAAGGGCAGCCGTTCGCAGGCCCGATACCCCTCCGCCGCGAGGCCGATCGCCGTCGCCGCCGCGCCGAGTGAGAGGGTCGTCGCCGGGTGCTTGGCGAGCCCCGACAGGTCGGTCACTTCTTGGCCGCGGCCTTCTTCGCGGGAGCCTTCTTGGCTGCGGCCTTCTTCGCAGGGGCCTTCTTCGCGGCGGCCTTCTTGGCGGGTGCCTTGGTCGCCTGCTTCGACTCCGATGACCCCGACTCCTTGCGTCCCTTCACGCTGGCCTCGAGCTTCGCGAGCAGATCGGACACGTCGTCGGTGTCGCCGTCGAGGTCCTCGGGCTCCTGCTCCTCGACCTGGAAGGCCTCGCCGCCCTCGATCTTCGCGGCGATGAGTTCGAGCATCTCCTCGCGATAGGTGTCGTGGAACTGGTCGGGCTTGAAGTCGTCGGTCATCGACTCGACCACCTGGCCGGCCATCTTCAGCTCGGCGGGCTTGATGTCGACTTCCTTGTCCAGCACCGGGAAATCCGGATCGCGGATCTCGTCGGGCCACAGCAGGGTGTGGATCATCATCACGTCGCGCTTACTGAAGTCCTTGACGCGCAACGCCGCCAACCGCGTCTTGTTGCGCAGGGTGAAGTGCACGATCGCGATGCGGTCGGTCTCCGACAGCGTCTTCGCCAGCAGCACGTACGACTTCGACGACTTCGAGTCGGGTTCCAGGAAGTAGCTCTTGTCGTAGAGCATCGGGTCGATCTGCTCGGCGGGGACGAACTCCACCACCTCGATCTCGCGACTGCGTTCCTCGGGCATCGTCGCGATGTCCTCGTCGGTGATGATGACGGTCTGACCGTCCTCGGTGTCGTACGACTTCGCGATATCGCGGTATTCGACGACCTCGCCGCAGACCTCGCAGACTCGCTTGTAGCGGATGCGCCCGTTGTCCTTCGCGTGCACCTGGTGGAACTTGATGTCGTTGTCCTCGGTCGCGCTGTAGACCTTGACCGGCACGTTCACCAGGCCGAACGACACGGAACCCTTCCAGATGGAACGCATAACCCAGTATGGCCCACGGCCTGCGGCTTAAACCGGTAAGCCCCGCTGCAGCGCGGCGCGATCGGGCAGGTCGGCGCCCGCCTTGGCGACCGTGAGCGCCGATGCCAGCGTCGCGGCGCGGAGCACGCCCTCGAGTGTCGCGGCGTCGATGGCGGCGAGGGCCCCGCGGCGCTCGGCACCGAGCAGATCGAGCGACCAGAGTGCGTCGATCAGTCCCGTCATGAACGAGTCGCCGGCGCCGACGGTGTCGACGACGTCGACCGGTTGCGCCTCGACGACGACGGTTCCCGCCGCGCAGACCGCGAACGAGCCCTGCCCGCCCTTGGTCACCGCGACGATCGACGGCCCGAGCGCGAGCCACGTCTCGGCCACCTGTTCCGGTGACCTGTCCGGGTCGATCCAGCGCAGGTCCTCGTCGCTGGCCTTCACCACGTCGGCTTTCTCGACCAGCCGGCTGATGCGGTTCACGGCGTTGTCGTGATCGTCGATGAGGGCGGGCCGGACATTCGGGTCGTAGGAGATGGTGGCCGAGGGGCGGTAGGCGTCCAGCAGCGCGGCGGTCGCCAGGCAGCCGGGGTCGAGGAACGCGGCGATGGAGCCCGTGTGCGCGATCAGGGGAGGGCCGACCTCAGCGGTCCCCGACAGCGACCACTCGATGTCGAACTCGTACGTCGCCGCACCGGTCGAGTCCAGGTGTGCGAGCGCGGTCGGAGTGCGCTTCGCGTCGGTGCTTCCCGAAACCAGTTGCACGCCTGAGGCTTCGACGTATTCGATGATCCGCTTGCCTCGGTCGTCGCGGCCGATGTGGGTGAGGAAGTCGACGTCGCGGCCCAACCGGCCGAGGCCGATCGCGACGTTGAGCGGGCTGCCGCCCACGTGCTCGCCCGTGATGACGCCACCCCGTTCGACGATGTCGATGAGCGCCTCGCCGATGACCAGAGCGCGGCTCATGTCCCGACCAGCTTCTCGAGCGTCGCGCGCGCACCGTGCTCGTGCAGCGAGTTCAGCGCCCACAGATAGGCGTCGACGAAGCGCTGCTCGTTCGCGAGATCCCCGAACACGTCGGTGTTCTCGATGAACGCGGTCGGGTGCTCGAGTTGCGACTTCGCCAGCGGCACGAGGGTGTCGGCGAGCTGGTCCTGCACGTCGATCGGCTCGCCCTGCTCGTCGACGCCCTCCGCGTAGCGCGCCCAGCTCGCGACGACCGCCGCGGACAGTTCGATGGGCGCACCCGATTCGAGGTTCTCCCGGATGACGGGCAGCAGCCACTTGGGAATCCGGTCCGACGACCCGAAGCAGAGCCGGGCGATCGTGTCGCGCACGCCGGGGTTGGCGAAGCGCTCGATGGCCGTCCGCTTGAAGGCGGGCAGATCGATTCCCGGCACGGGCTGCAGCGTCGGTGTCGCCTCGGAGTCCATGTAGTCGAGGAGGAACGTCGCGAACAGCGGGTCACCCGCTGCGTCCGCCACCAGCCGGTAGCCGGCTAGATATGCGAAGTAGCAGAGCGCTTGATGGCCGGCGTTGAGCAGTCGGAGCTTCATCAGCTCGTACGGCGTGACGTCCTCGACCAGTAACACGTCGACGTCCTCGAAGGCGGGTCTGCCGTCGGAGAACGAGTCCTCCAGCACCCACGACGTGAACGGCTCGGCGGCCACCGGCCACTGGTCGTCGACTCCGAAATCCCTTGCCAGCACGTCGATCACGTCAGGGGTGGTGACCGGCGTGATGCGATCCACCATGGAGTTGGGGAAGCGGGTGTGCTCGGCCATCCAGTCGGCGAGGCCGGGGTGCGCGCGTTCGGCGTAGGCGGTGAACGCCTCTCGCGCGACGTCGCCGTTGCCCTCGATGTTGTCACACGACACGATCGTCGGCGACGGCGCGCCGCGCTCGCGGCGGCGGGCCAGCGCATCGGCGACGAGCCCGAAAACACTGTCGGGACCGGCGGTGTCGACGTGGTAGCCGCCCTCGGTGATGGTCAGCGACACGATGCGGGTGTCCGGCGCGGCGAGCAGTTCGACGACGGACTCGCGGTCGTCGGGCGCGAACCGGTAGTCGACGATCGAGCCGATCACGGATGCGTTGCGGCTGCCGTCGGGGTTCATCAGGACCAGGGTGTAGAGCCCGTCCTGCGCGTTCATGACATCGGCCATCCGGCGGTCGGACGGCAGCACGCCGACCCCGCAGATTCCCCACGAACTCGCGGTCCCGGAGTTCAGCAGGCGGTCGACGTACATCGCCTGGTGCGCGCGGTGGAAGCCGCCGACGCCGAAGTGCACGATGCCAACGCCGATCGCGCCGCGGTCGTAGGTCGGCTTGTCGATCGGGATTCGCGACAGGGTCTCGGCATTGAGTTTCACGGCACGCTCACCACCGCTCCGACGCTACTCGCCGCCACCCCGCCACGTTTCGATCCCGGCGGTCCGCTGAAGACCGGCGAGCGCAGGTGTTTAGGAACCGGGGGTGTTGTGTACGTCACACTTGGATGTTAGCGTGATGAACATCTACTCGCATCCCTGAGCATTTGCTCACCTGCGAGGAAGGACGGAGCGGGAACGTGGCGACACCGACGTCGAACGGCCAAGTGGCCGACGGCATGCAGATCGGCGCAGGTGGCAGCACCGAGGATCTCCGGCTCGCGCTGCGCGCGGCGACCCTCTACTACCTCGACGGACTGACGCAGGCGGAGATCGCCGCGCGGCTGGGAGTGTCCCGCCCGACGGCCGGCAGGCTGATAGCCCGCGCGAAGGCCAAGGGCCTGGTCCGCATCGAGGTCGTGGTCCCGCCGACGCTTCAGGACAGCCTGCACGCCGACGAGGAGCGCGAGCTCGAGGCGAAGTTCGGGCTGACCGAGGTCGTCGTCGCCGGCCACGGCATGGACATCGGTGCACCGGGCAGGCCGGCGGTGTACGCGAGCGTCGGAAGGGCGGCCGCCGCCCTGTTGATGCGCAGGCTCTCCGCCGACGACGTGCTCGGGTTCACCTGGGGTCCCGAGCAGGTGGCCGTGGCGACCGCACTCGCCCCCGGCATCGCGAGCTGCCGGACCGTCGTCCAGATGGACGGCGCCATGTCGACCGCGTCCTATCAGACCGGCATGGAGCTGATCCTGAGCCGCAGCGCCGACGTGCTGCGCGCCAACGCGATCCGGCTGCCCGCACCGCTGTACGCGGATCCGTCGACCGTCGCCTCGATCAGTTCGGACTCGGTGATCTCGCGGACGCTCGAGGCGGGCCGCCGGGCCGACACCATGCTGTTCGGCGTCGGCGCCGCCTCCACCTCGACCACGCTCTTCGAGGGCAGCTTCCTCGACGGCCGGATACTCGACGAACTCGTCGCCCTCGGCGCCGTCGGCGAGATCGGCGGTCGCTTCTTCGACGCACACGGCACGCCGGTCGTGACCGAGTTGGCCCGTCGCTCGGTGTCGGTGCCGCTCGAGGACGTGCGCGCGTGTGCGAAGACCATTCTCGTCGCCAGCGGCGCGGCCAAGCACGTCGCGACCCTCGCTGCGCTGCGCGGCCGGCTCGCGAAAATGCTGGTCTGTGATATCGACTGTGCCCGTTGGCTTTTAGAGTCCAAATAATGGAGGTAAAGGTGAGGCAAGGAGTGCTCAAGAAGCTATCCGCATGCGTCGCCGCGGTGGGGTTGACCCTCACAGCGGGGTGCGCCGGTGCGGGCAGTCTCGGCGCGTCCGACAACGAGGTGACGATCGCCCTGGTGTCGAACTCGCAGATGACTGACGCGCAGAAGCTGTCGTCGGAGTTCGAGAAGGAGAACCCCGGCGTCAAGCTGAAGTTCATCTCCCTGTCGGAGAACCAGGCTCGCGCCAAGATCACGATGTCGACGGCCATGGGAGGCAGTCAGTTCGACGTCGCGATGATCAGCAACTTCGAGACGCCGCAGTGGGCGAAAGACGGCTGGCTGCTGAACCTCTCGGATTACGCGAAGGAGACGCCGGGTTACGACGAGGCCGACTTCATTCCGTCGCTGCGGGAGTCCCTGTCGTACGAGGGCAACATGTACTCGGTGCCGTTCTACGGCGAGTCGTCGTTCCTGATGTACCGCAAGGACATGTTCGAGCAGGCCGGCATCACGGTCAACTCGGACCCGAGCTACCAACCCACCTGGCAGGAAGTCGCGGAGTGGGCCAGGACGATCAAGGCCAAGCAGGTCTCGGATGCGGGAATCTGCCTGCGTGGCAAGCCCGGTTGGGGTGAGGTGCTCGCACCGCTGGACACCGTGATCAACACCTTCGGCGGCCGCTGGTTCGACGATCAGTGGAACGCGCAGCTGAACAGCCCCGAGGTCAAGGAGGCCGTCAACTTCTACGTGAACACGATCAAGGAGTCCGGTGAGTTGGGCGCCTCCTCAACGGGTTTCCAGGAGTGCGCCAACCTGTTCGGCCAGGGCCAGACGGCCATGTGGTACGACGCGACGTCGGCGGTCTCGGTGCTCGAGGATCCCCAGACGTACCCGGATCTCGTCGGCAAGATCGGGTACCTGCCCGCTCCGATCGTCAAGAAGCCCAACTCGGGCTGGCTCTACACCTGGGCGCTCGGCATCCCGAAGGCCGCCAAGAACCCCGACGGCGCGTGGAAGTTCATCTCCTGGATGACGAGCAAGGACTACATGCGGCTGGTCGGCGAGAAGCTGGGCTGGGCGCGGGTACCACCGGGGAGCCGCACCTCGACTTACACCGAACTGCCGGAGTACGAGGCGATTTCGAAGTCCTATGGTCCGCTGACGTTGCAGTCGATCACCAACGCGACCCCGGACCAGCCCACCGTGCAGCCCGTTCCGTACACCGGTGTGCAGTTCGTCGGCATTCCCGAGTTCCAGGATTTGGGGACGCGGGTGAGCCAGCAGATCAGTGCGGCGATCGCCGGGCAGAAGTCCGTTGACGCCGCTCTGGAGCAAGCACAGTTGTATGCCGAGGTCGTCGGCAAGAGCTACCAGGAGAAGTGATGACTACGACTTCGCTAACCGATGGATCTGCGGCCGACACCGAGGAGAAGGCCGTCGCCGAACGGGTCCGAAGAATCAAGGAGTCCCAAGACGTCGGCGTGAGCCGCGCCGAGGGGTGGCGACGGCGCGGTCCGCTACTGCCAGCGCTCATCTTCATGATCGCCGTGACACAGGTTCCGTTCCTGTTCACGCTGTACTACTCCACGCTGTCGTGGAACCTGGTCCGTCCGGGGTCGCGTCAGTTCATCGGGTTGAACAACTACATCGCCGTCGTCCAGGACAGTCAGTTCTGGTCGGTGGCGGGTAACACCGTCATCCTGATCGTCGGGGTGGTGCTGATCTCGGCGCTGCTCGGCCTGGGAATAGCGCTGCTGCTGGACCGGGCGTTCCTGGGCCGAGGTGTGGTCCGGACCCTGCTGATCACGCCGTTCCTCATCACTCCCGTGGCGGGCGCCCTGATCTGGAAGACGACGATCCTCGACCCCAACAACGGCATCCTCAACTGGCTGCTGTCGCTGGTCGGCATCCCGCCCGTGGACTGGATCGGTCAGTTCCCGCTGGCCATGGTGATGGTCGAACTGATCTGGCAGTGGACGCCGTTCATGATGCTGCTGATCCTCGCGGGCCTGACGTCCATGCCGCGTGACCAACTCGAGGCGGGCCGGGTGGACGGCGCGACGGCGATCCAACTCTTCCGGGAGCTGACGCTGCCGCACCTCCGGCGCTTCATCGAGTTGGGCGTCGTGCTCGGCGCGGTCTATCTGGTCAACACCTTCGACGCGATCTTCATGATGACGCAGGGCGGCCCCGGCGTCGCCAGCGCGAACCTGCCGTTCTACATCTATCAGCGGGCCTTCCTCGGCTTCGACATGGGCCAGGCCGCGGCGATGGGCGTGGTGGTCGTCATCTTCACGATGATCATCGCCAGCTTCGCACTCCGATTGATCTTCAAATCATTCTCCGGCAAGGAAGAGGCGGCCTAGAAATGACCACCACAGTCGAAAGAACCTCGGCGGCAACCGATTCCGCCCCGGTGCGTAAGAAGAAGACGAAGAAGTTCAGCCCCTGGGGCGTGGTGGCCTGGCTCGTCGGGCTCGGCTTCTTCTTCCCGGTGTTCTGGATGGTGCTGACGTCGTTCAAGCAGGAGGGTGACGCGGCGACCAATCCGCCGAAGCTGTTCTTCACCCCCACGCTCGACCAGTACTCGGCCGTCTTCGATCAGGGCATCGGACCGGCGATGTTGAACTCCGTGTTCGCCACCGCCATGTCGACGATCCTGGTGTTGCTGCTCGGCGTACCCGCGGCGTTCGCGCTGTCGCTGCGCCCGGTCCGCAAGACCTCGGATGCGCTGTTCTTCTTCATGAGCACCAAGATGCTTCCCGTGGTCGCGGCGATCCTGCCGCTGTACGTCATCGTGTCCAACATCGGTCTGCTGGACAACATCTGGGCTCTGATCGTCCTCTACACGTCGATGAACCTGCCGATCGCGGTCTGGATGATGCGCTCCTTCTTCCTCGAGGTGCCGGGCGAACTGCTCGAGGCGGCAAGTCTCGACGGCGCCAGCCTCTGGCGTTCGGTGCGCGAGGTGATCCTGCCGTTGGTGTCACCCGGCATCGCGGCGACCGCACTGATCTGCGTCATCTTCGCCTGGAACGAGTTCTTCCTCGCGGTGAACCTCACCGCGGTCAACGCTCAGACCATGCCCGTGTACCTGGTCGGCTTCATCGCCGGTGAGGGTCAGTACTGGGCCGTGCTGTCGGCGGCCGCAACCATGGCGGCGCTGCCCGTGATCCTCTGCGGGTGGTTCGCTCAGAACAAGCTGGTGCGCGGACTCTCGTTCGGCGCGATCAAGTAACCCCCACACCACACACAGACGCAGAGAATTTGGAGAAAGCAATGGCTGCAATCACGTACAAGAACGCGACCTGCATCTACGAGGGGTCGGACAAGCTCGCGGTCGACTCACTCAACCTCGATATCCAGGACGGCGAGTTCATCGTGCTGGTCGGCCCGTCGGGATCGGGCAAGAGCACCGCGCTGCGGATGCTGGCCGGCCTCGAGGACATCGACGAGGGCGCCATCGAGATCGGCGGCAAGGACATGACGGGAGTGCCGTCGAAGGACCGCGACATCGCGATGGTGTTCCAGAACTACGCGCTCTACCCGAACAAGACGGTCGCCGAGAACATGGGCTTCGCGCTGAAACTGCGCGGCGTGCCCGCCGACGAGCGGCGCCGCAAGGTCGAGGACGCCGCCAAGATCCTGGATCTCACCGAGTTCCTGGATCGTAAGCCGGGCAAGCTGTCCGGTGGTCAGCGGCAGCGTGTGGCCATGGGCCGAGCCATCGTCCGTGAGCCGCAGGTCTTCTGCATGGACGAGCCGCTGTCGAACCTCGACGCCAAGCTGCGGGTGCAGACGCGCACCCAGATCGCCGCTCTGCAAAGGCGATTGGGCACGACGACCGTCTACGTCACGCACGATCAGGTCGAAGCCATGACGATGGGCGACCGCGTCGCGGTACTGCGGTTCGGCAAGCTGCAGCAGTTCGCCTCGCCCAACGAGCTCTACGACCGGCCCGCCAACGCGTTCGTCGCCGGCTTCATCGGCTCGCCCGCCATGAACCTGGTGGACCTGCCGGTCGCCGACAACGGGGTGAAGATCGGTGACTCCGTGCTGGAGATCGACCGCGCCGACGTCGCCAAGATCAGTGAGGCGGGCCTGTCGGAGGTCACGTTCGGCATCCGGCCCGAGCAGCTGGAGATCTCAAGCGACGGTGGCGGTGTCGAGGTCGTCGTAGATCTCGTCGAGGACCTCGGCAGCGAGGCCTACGTGTACACCCACGCGGGCTCGGGAGTCGAACTGGTGGCGCGGTGCAATCCGCGCACCGCGCCGAAGCTGGCCGACACCGTGCGGCTGCGCAAGAACCCCGAGGGTGCGGTGCACCTGTTCAATCCGAAGACCGGCGAACGTCTCAACTGACGTGCAAGCGCCGTTCGGCGGGCTGGAGCGAAGCGACTCGGGGAGTGGCTGAGTTCAGGCTCCGGGCGCCGACTCCCGGTCTCCTCGCCCTACCGTGGGATAGGCCGTTGTCGCAGTGGAACGTCCCCGACGTTCCACTGCGCGACATCGCCGTCGGGCCCAGTCGGCATCTGGTGAAGTTCGTCGACGCCGACGACGCGCTGTGGGCGGTGAAGGACATGCCGCCGCGGGTCGCGGCCAAGGAGTACGACGTGCTGCGTCGGCTCGAGGAGATGGGTCTGCCCGCGGTGCGTCCCGCAGGTCTGGTGGTGCAACCGGAGTTCGAGACCGCCATCCTGGTGACGCGTTACCTCGAGGGATCCTGGCAGTACCGGCGGCTGTTCATGCGGTTACCGCCCGATCAGCCGAAGCACCGTGCGCGGCTGCTCGACGGCATGGCCGGACTGCTGGTCGAGTTGCACCGGCACGGGGTGTTCTGGGGTGACTGCTCGCTGGCGAACACCCTGTTCTCCCGCGACGGACAGACGCTGCAGGCGTACCTCGTCGACGCCGAAACCTCAGAGGTGCATCCGGTGTTGAGCCGTGGGCAGCGCGAGCACGACCTCGACATCATGGTGGAGAACGTCGCGATGGGCATGGTCGATCTCGCCGAACGGCTCGGCCGATCGGAACTCGAGGACGTGCTGATCGAGGAGGTGGAGCAGGCCCGGCGACGCTACGACACGCTGTGGGAGGCACTGCACGCCGAACCGGTCTTCGGCTTCACCGACCGATACCGCGTCGAGGGCACCGTGCGCAAGCTGAACGACCTCGGGTTCGCGGTCGACGAGGTGTCGTTACAGCCCGTCGGGGATGATCCGAGTCAGCTGAGACTGCATGTGGCCGTGGGGGATCGGCGCTACCACGCGCAACGGCTGCAGGAGCTCACGGGCCTGGACGTCGGCGAGGGACAGGCACGGATCCTGCTCGGCGACCTGCGTGCGTACCAGGCGCAGCTGTGCCGGGAGGAGGGCCATGACGTCGACGAGCAGACCGCTGCGCGGCTATGGGTCATCGAGGTGGTGACGCCGACCGAACACGTCGCGCACGCGGCGTTGAACAACCGGGGCACCGCGATTCAGGCCTACTGCGACCTACTCGAGGTGCGTTGGCTGCTCAGCGAGCAGGCCGGTCGTGACGTCGGGACCAACGTCGCGCTGGCCGCGCTGACGCGAGGGGCGGCGCCCACTGATTCCGCGGCGAAGATGGCGGTCGCCGAGGTGCCCACGGAGCCGTTCGCCGTGCTGTCGGAGGACGACTGACGCTTTTAAGCGCTAACGGAATTCGCGCCGGTCCGATGGCGCCTATGCGGCGTTGTCCATGACTGCATCGGCCCAGGCGAGATCGTCGGCGAAGACGGTCTCGACGCGGCTGGGGCGCGTGCGGCGCCCCGGCAGTGGCGGCGCCTTCGAGCGGTAGCGATTTCCGGTGGGCGTGGTGACGTCGGCGGTGTGGGTGCCGTCGCGTTGTCGTGCGGTCACCACCCGCCAGCCAGGCGACTCCTTGGTGTAGTTGCACGCCTCGCACGCGCCGAGTCCGTTGAGTTCGGAGGTGGGGCCGTCGGCGGCGTGAGGTTGGGCGTGATCGGTGTGCCGAATAGGCGCGTCGCAATAGGGCGTTCGACAGGTGTCGTCGCGGAAGGCGATGAGCTGCGCGAGGCCCTTCGGGAACAGGCGCGCGCGGGATTCCATGGCCACCAGCGCGCCCGACGCCGGGTGGCGGTACAGCCGCCGCAGCGTCGCCTTGGACCGCTCGTCGAGAATCGCGTCTCCGGTCAGTTGGCACGCGATCGCCGCCGGGATCGGCCCGTAGCCGGGAACCCGCGCGGGCGTGGTGTCTCCTGCGAGCAGCGTCTCGTCGGTGATGACGAGGTCGACGGCGATCGGGACCGGCGCTTCGGCAGGGCGGCCGGTGACCCGTTCGTAGAGCGTGTCGGCCATGACCTGCCCGCGGCCCCTACCGTCGCAGGCGACGTCGGCCTGTCGTTTCAGGGCGGCGAAGATCCCGACGCCTTTGGGCATGGGCACCAGCGCGGTCACGTAGGCCATGTTGTCCGGTGCCGGCCTGACGCTGACGGTACGCTCGGCTTCCTTCTTGACGGCCCTGTCGACGAACGCCTGCGGGTCGAGTTCGTAGGCGATTTCCCTGGCCCTGGCTTCGATTCGCTTGTCGCCCAGGCCTTCCAACTCCGTGGTGTCGGCGCACATCCTCCTGTCCAGTTCGCCGCGGTCCTCGACGGACAGACAGGCGGACTCGCGCACGATGAGCGTCGCCCGCCACTCCGAGAGCGCGTTGGCCTTGAGAGCGGCCAGGGTGTGCGGCATTTCGAACACGAGGGCTTTGGCGAAGCCGAGGTGCCGGCCTCCACGATTCGGCGAGTCCTTACGTGCCAGGGCGATCTCACCGGCGATTCCCCTGCCGCGCCGGGATGCGGGGATGCCGGCGGCGATCTCGCGTTCGCACCGCTCCTTTTCGAACTGCACGGCCAGTTCCGCCTGCTCGGCGGCGGCAGCTGATTTCACCGCCTCGAGCGCGGCCATTCGCGCGATCAGTGCGCGCTCAGAATCGAACATATGTGCGATTCTACATCGCACGGCCGACAATTTAGTTGCCTGCCGATGGTCAGATCGCGGGCTCGTCGCCGGGGGTCAGGCCGCTCGGGAGGTTCGGGCTGAGGCCCATGCCGTCGTGCGTGGCGATCTGCGACGGAGTCGTCCTGCAGTTGGAGTCCATCGGCGTCTGATCGCCCGAGCAGTACGGCACCAGGTCCTGCGGGTCCGCGCTCGCCGGCGCGGCGACCGCGACGGCGGCCCCCGTCATCAGCGCGACCAGCAGGGTTCTCACCGAACCGACGATACGCGCGCGATACTGGCCGGGTGGAGCGTTACGACAGGGTTCGACTGACGAATCCCGACAAAGTGCTCTATCCGGCGACCGGCACGACGAAAGCCGAGATCTTCGAGTACTACGTCGCGATCGCCGAGGCGATGCTGCCCCACATCGCGGGCCGGCCCGTGACGCGGAAGCGGTGGCCCAACGGCATCGGGGAGATGGAGTTCTTCGAGAAGCAGTTGGCGTCATCGGCACCCGACTGGCTGCACCGCGGCACCGTCCACCACAAGTCCGGATCGACGACGTACCCGATCATCGACACCCGCGAGGGTTTGGCGTGGATCGCCCAGCAGGCGGCACTCGAAGTGCACGTGCCGCAGTGGCGCTTCGATGATCGAGGTGAACCCGGTCCGGCGACCCGCGTCGTGTTCGACCTCGATCCCGGCGACGACGTCACGTTCCGCCAACTGTGCGAGGTCGCCAACGAGGTGCGCGACATCATCACCGACATCGGCCTCGCCGTCTTCCCGCTGACCAGTGGCAGCAAGGGTCTGCACCTGTACGTCCCGCTGGAGTCGCCGATCAGCTCGCGCGGAGCGTCCACGCTCGCGAAACGCATTGCCCAGCAACTCGAGAAGACCATGCCGAAGCAGGTCACCGCGACGATGACCAAGAGCCTCCGGGCGGGCAAGGTGTTCCTCGACTGGAGCCAGAACAGCGCGGCCAAGACGACGATCGCGCCGTACTCGATGCGCGGTCGTGCCGAGCCGACGGTGGCCGCACCGCGCACCTGGGACGAGATCGCCGATCCGGGACTGCGCCACCTGCGCTTCGACGAGGTGCTGGAACGTGTTGAGCGCGAAGGGGATCTGCTCGCCGACCTCGACACCGACGCCCCGGTGGCCGACAAGCTCACCACCTACCGCAGGATGCGGGACCCCGGTAGAACGCCCGAACCGGTGCCTGCGACGCCCCCGGTGCAGGGCAACAACAACACGTTCGTCATCCAGGAGCATCACGCCCGTCGACTCCACTACGACTTCCGACTCGAGCGCGACGGTGTGCTGGTGTCGTGGGCGGTGCCGAAGAACCTGCCCGAGACGCCCTCGGTGAACCACCTCGCCGTGCACACCGAGGACCACCCACTTGAGTACGCGACGTTCGAGGGCGACATCCCGCGAGGGGAGTACGGCGGGGGGAAGGTGATCGTCTGGGATTCGGGCACATACGAGACCGAGAAGTTCCGCGATCCAGGGGTGGACGGCGAGAGGAAGATCGACGGCCGCAAAGGCGAGGTGATCGTCACCCTGCACGGGTCGAAGATCGAGGGTCGCTACGCGCTGATCCAGACCGACGGCAAGAACTGGCTGGCGCACCGGATGAAGGAGCAGCGCACGTTCGACGCCAAGGACATGGCGCCGATGCTGGCCACCCACGGCTCGGTGGAGAAGCTGACATCGACGGTGTGGGCGTTCGAGGGCAAGTGGGACGGCTACCGCCTGCTGGTCGACGCCGACCACGGCGAGTTGACGCTGACGTCACGCAGCGGTCGTGACGTCACCCGAGAGTTCCCCCAATTGCGATCGCTGGCAGCCGATCTCGCTGATCACCACGTGGTGCTCGACGGGGAGGTGGTAGCGCTCGACTCCTCGGGAGTGCCGAGCTTCCAGGCGATCCAGCACCGCAACGCCGACAGCAACATCGAGTTCTGGGCGTTCGACGTCCTGGCACTGGACGGCCGCTCGCTGCTGCGGGCCAAGTATCGGGACCGACGTCGAATCCTGGAGATGCTGTCCGACGGCGGAGTGCCGATCGTGCCGGAACAACTCCCCGGAACCGGGCCCGAGGCGCTCGAGTACGCGCAGTCGAAGCGGTGGGAGGGCGTGATCGCCAAGAAGTGGGATTCCACCTATCAGCCCGGCCGGCGTTCGCACTCGTGGATCAAGGACAAGCTCTGGCGCACACAGGAAGTCGTCATCGGCGGCTGGCGCGCTGGGGAGGGCGGGCGCACCAGCGGGATCGGGGCGCTGCTCGTCGGAGTGCCAGGGGACGGCGGTCTCGACTTCGCGGGCCGCGTCGGCACCGGGTTCACCGAGAAGGATCTGGCCGCGCTGAAGAAGACGCTGGCTCCGCTCCACACCGACGAATCCCCCTTCGCCGCAAGGTTGACCGGTCCGGACGCCAAGGGCGTGACGTTCGTGCGCCCCGAACTGGTGGGGGAGGTGCGCTTCAGCGAACGCACCTCCGACGGCAGACTGCGGCAGCCGAGTTGGCGAGGCCTGCGTCCGGATAAGTCGCCGGACGAGGTGGTGTGGGAGTAGTGCTGTAGACGCGAGCGGTTCTATCACAGCGTGCTAGTGTGGACTCCTCGCTAGTACAGCGTACTAGCGTCAGTCCCCCGAACGACAAGGCGCAGCAGTTGTGACTTCACCCTCCGAGACGACGTCGAGTCCGTCCGCGTGGCGGCCACTAGGCCCGGTGCGCGCGAACGCCCGCGCCTACGTGGTGATGAACGCGGGCGCCTACGGCCTGTTCCTGGCCGGTTTCGTTGTCGGAATGCTGTTCCCGCAGCTCAGCCGAACGCAGCACACACAGTTGGTCGAGGACGGCACGGCTGATCTCGTTCAGTCGCTGATCAACGAACCCTGGCTCTTCGCGTTGACCATTCTCGCGGTGAACACGGTGAAGATGGGCGCACTGACGATCGTGGTGCCGTCGATGGTCGTGCCCTTCGCCGGCATCCCACTGTTCGCATACTGGGCGTTCACGACAGGACTGACTCTCGTCCCTGCGAGTGACATCGGCTGGGTGGCTCTGATCCCGCACTCCCTCACGCTGATCGTCGAGTTCCAGGCCTACATCCTTCTCCTGCTGGGTGCGTTGCTGCTCGGTAGGTGCTGGCTATGGCCGCAGAGCATGGGAGCTCGGAATCGACGGGAGGGCTACCTTCGAGGACTGCGACAACTCGGCTGGCTCGCCTTGTCTGCTCTCGTCCTGCTCGTCGCGGGAGCGGTGTACGAGGCCTTCTCGCTGAGATACCTCGTTCATCCGCTTGCTCAGTGGCTGTTGTGATTACGTTGCGCACCTTGATAACCAGGCTGAGCGCGTGCCTGATGATCTCGATTGTCGCGGCTGGGTGCAGCGGTCCCGTGCACGAGGTTCGGCAAGTCGACCCCGTCGGATCCGTCGGCGCTGTTCGACAAGACCGGTTCCACCAACGGTTTCGGTTCCTACGTCGCCTACCTCCCCCGAGAACGACTCGCCGTGATTCTGCTGGCCAACAAGAACTACCCGAACGCCGCACGCGTCGATGCTGCGTATCGGATTCTGAAAAGCGTTGGCCACGTGGTGGAATGACCACTGTTCACGTTCTGCGCTTTAGGACGCTGTCAGCGGCAGTGCGGAGCGTATGAGCCTCGTAGGCAAGCCGTTCACGGTCACCTGGGAGGGCACGCTCGAATGAGAGTCCATTAACCACGGTGTTCAGGAACCTCGCCTGCACATCGATAGCGCCGGACGCGAGCGCTCCCTCGTCGCGCAAGGTGCCGAGCCAACGCGCGATGTAGTCCACGTTAAGGCGTTCGAGCGCGAGAAAGGCATGGGTGGCATCCGCGGACGGTGGCGATGCGACGTACGCGTCGTGTAGGGCGCGCCAGTGCTCGCGTGCCCGCTCGCCCGTACCCACCTGTGACAGCAGCAAGTGCAGGCAGGCCACGAGACGGTCGCCGGGGTCGCTGGAGGTGTCTTGCATCGGGTCGTCGGGGATGTCGAGGTCGTAGAGTCCGGCGATCACGGTGTCGATCAGTGCCTGCTGAGTCGGGAAGAAGTGGCGCAGCGAGCCGGCACTGACCCCGGCGCGCGCGGCGACGGCGCGCACACTCAGCCGGGAGGTCGGATCCTCGCCGAGCATGGTCGCCGCGGCGATCAGGATCTTGTCTCGCGTGCTGTGCTTCGTCGGCTCGCTCATCGGTTGGCCACCTCCCCGTCCGTTCTAGCACACTGTGCTACCTTCGAGTCTCGGAACTAGTACAGCGTACTAGAACGTATTGGATGCAGCACGAAGGAGATTTCGCATGAGTGCCAACCGAGTCACCGTGACCGCAGACCACCTCGTGGTCGAGCCGACGGGGTTCACCAAGGTCTGGTCGTTGACACGGCGTCTGCAGTTCCCACTCGAGCGGGTGCGAGGAGCAACCTTCGACCCCGGCGTGCGAGAGGAGCCGAAGGGGTGGCGAGGTCCCGGCCTCGGATTGCCCGGCAAGCTCGCCGGCACGTTCCACGCAGCCGGAAGGAAGCAGTTCTGGAACGTCTCCGGATACGACCGCGCGATCGTCATCACGCTCGATGACGCCGAACGCTTCGACCGACTGGTCCTGACCGTCGACGACCCGAACGACGTCGTCGAAGCCATCAACGGAGCCGTCGGCGCGCGCTGATCTTGGCGAAGGAACAGACGATGAACACCATGACCCGGTGCTGGATCTTGCAGGGCGATGATCCAGCACCGACCCCGCCGGTCCCGGCCGGCGTCGAGTATCACCGCGTGTACGCGGAAGCGCGTCGTGGCATCCTGCGTGGCATCGCGGCCATCGCACTGCTGGTGATCGGACCCCTGGTACTGATCGCGGTCGCGTTGGTTGCTCTAAATGAAACCGGCAGCGTTCCGTGGGCGACTGCGGATCTCGTGGCGTTCTTCGTCATCGGCATGGTGCTTACCCCACTTGCGGCAGCGGGCGAAGAATACGGATTCCGCGGCTTCATGTTTCGCGTACTCGGTAGCTGGACGCGGGAGGCGCGGTCCGGTGCGATCCTGGGCATCGTCGTGACGACGGTGCTGTTCTCGCTCGCACACGGCACGCTCGATCCGTTCCTGCTGACGTCGTACCTGGTGCTGTTCTCGTCGATGGCGATCGTCACCTGGCGCACCGGCGGCCTCGAGGTCGCGGTCGTCCTCCACGGTGTCTACAACGTGGCGTTCCTCGTGCTCTCCACGACCCTGCACATCGACATCGGCGCGCAGTTGGCGAATCGAGGTGACGCGGTCGGCTCGATGGCGAACCTGGTGCCCAGCGCCGCGTTGATGCTCATCACCGCGACCGTGTGGTGGATGACTCGCGGGAGTGGGCCTGCGCGCACGCCTGCGGACTGCCCGGCGTCGGGGTTCGAGCAGTGAGCCCGCGCTGGAACGAACGTCGGCTCGCCAAGCGTGTGAAGCCCGGTGACGGGCGCCCGCTGAAGCCCTTCCGTTGGTGGCAGCTGACGCGACGTTCGGTCATGTCGATCGCGCTCCCGGTTGACGGCCGACAGATCGTGCACACGATCGAGGTGAAGCACGGTGGCGACGTTGACACAGGCGTCGTCAAGGCGGGGCTCTACCTCGACGGGCAGCTCAGGGCGCAGTCGAAGGTGCCCGCTCGATTCCCCGTCACGCACGGCCATATCGAGGTCCGCACCAGCCAGGTAGGACTACGACGTTGTCACTTCGTTGCCCACGACGGCACCGAGCGGCGTCTCGTGCCCGATCCGAAGTCCGCTGAGGGGCGACGCATGCGTTTCGCACATGCGCATCCCCTCGCGAGTGGATTCATCAGTGCGGTCTCGGTGCTGCTGCTGCTCATCGGCGTAGGGCTCAACCTGCTGCAGGCCGCAGAGCCGATCTCCGAGATTCCCTTCATTGCAAGCACATTCGGCACCTTCGAATCGCCCTTGCATCTTCCGTTGTGGCTCAACCTCGCATTGGGAATCGGCGCGGTAGTCGGGGCGATGGAGCGGGCAATGCACATGCGCCACCACTGGCTACTCGATGGAGGTGCCGGCACCTGACACCCGCAGACAACCCGCTGGACGTCAGCAGGCGGTGCCGCGATCCACCGACAGCACCGCACCGGTGACTGACGCCGCCGCGTCCGAGGCCAGGTAGGCGATGGCGTCGGCAACGTCCTTGGGCGGCATGAATCCGTATCGGGCACCGGCGGTCTCCATGAGCAACTCCCAGTCGAGGTCGGTGTCCGGATGCTCGGCCGCCGCCTTGACCGGCAGGTCCGTCTCGACACCGCCGGGGCAGACGGTGTTGACGCGGATGCCGTCGGCGGCCAACTCGAGCGCCAGGGACTTCATGAGCAGGATGACACCGCCCTTCGAAGCGCAGTACGCGGCCTGGTAGGGCTGGGCCCGGAGGCCGGCGATGGAGGCGACGGTGACGATGTTGCCCTTGCTGGCGCGCAGGTGCGGCAGCGCGGCACGGCAGATCAACATGGGACCGGTCAGATTCACGCCGATGTGCCGCTGCCAGGTGGCGACGTCGAGGTCACCGAACTTGCGGAACTGGTCGATTCCGGCGACGTTGACCACGATGTCGAGCCCGCCGAGGCGCTCCGTCGCGGTGGTCATGGCGGCGTCGACCGAGATTGTGTCGCCGACGTCGCAGGCCACGTCGCCGTCACCGGGGTTCAGGTCCAGGCCGATCACCGAGGCGCCCTCGGCGTCGAGCAGTTCGACCGTCGCGCGACCCACTCCGCCGGCCGCTCCCGTCACAACCGCCCGTTTACCGATGAACCGTCCACTCACCGTGCGCTCCTTTCGTCGAGCCCTCCCGTTCTACTCCGGCGTATCCGGCAAGACGACCGAATCGCTCGAAGGCCATGGTGCGACATCGATGTGGCACCGCCCCCGCGGCCCGTGGCCGGACCGACTTATAGGCTGTGGCCCGTGCACGGAGGACCGAGGGAGTGAGTGACTCGATCCTGGACGAGGTGGTGGCGCTGCTCGACATCGATCGGCTCGGCGACGACACGTTCATCGCCGGACACGCGGCGAGTGCCGCCGAGACCGGCCACGTTTTCGGCGGACTGGTGGCGGCGCAGGCGACGGTCGCGGCGTGCCGAACAGTGGCCACGGACAGGCCGATCCACTCGCTGCACGCTTACTTCCTGCGGCCCGGCGATCCGGGGCATCCCATCGAGCTCCGCGTCGAGATGACCCGCGACGGTCGATCCTTCAGCCATCGGCGGGTCAGCGCGGTGCAGCAGGGCCGCGCCATCATGGAGATGGCCTGCTCCTTCGCCATGCCGGAACCGGGCTTGCGCCATCAGGTTTCGATGCCGGAGGTACCGTCGCCTGAGGAGTTGACGTCGGACTGGACCCGGCTTCGATCGATGCCCGACGTGGTGCCCTCGCTCGCACGACCGGCTGCGTTCGACATCCGCTCGGTGGGCAATCACTCACGCGTCAGCCGGGATCTCGGCGAGACGACGGACCGGTCGCAAATGTGGATGCGGGCCGACGGCGACGTCGGTGACGACCCGCTTTTGCACACCGCGCTTTTCGTGTACGCCAGCGACCTGACGGTGCTCGATCCGGTCACCCGTCCGAACGCACGATCGATGGCGGCGGAGGACGTTCTGCCCGCCACGATCGACCACGCGGTCTGGTTTCACCGCGCGTCGCGCGCCGACGAGTGGTGGTTGTGCGACGCCGACTCGCCGTGGGCGGGTGACGGACGCGGTTTCGCGCGGGCGTGCGTGTTCGACCGCAGCGGTGCGTTGGTCGCCGAGATCGCTCAGGAGGGCCTGATCCGGCTTCCAGGCGACTGCTAGAGCGCTCAGCTCTCCCTGGTGCCGATCACGCGGTCGGCGATGTCGACGAGTTTGACGTTCTGTTCCTGGCTCAGCTGGCGCAGCATCCCGAAGGCGCGGACGTCGTCCACGCCGAAGCGCTCCATGATGACGCCCTTCGCCTGACCGATCCGATCGCGGGTCAACAGGGCGGCTTGAAGCTGCTGTTCCTGCTGTGTGGCCATGATCGCCGCGGCCGCGTGGGCGGCGAGCACGGCACCGGTCGACTCGTCGTCCGGCTCCCAGTCGCGGGGGTGAAAGCCGAAGAGATTCAGGGCCCCTGCGGTTTGGCTACCGGTGTAGAGCTTGAACGACAAGCCGCTGAGCACGCCGATCTCGGCGACCGCGGGAGAGTACTGAGGCCATCGCGACTCGAGGCGGAAGTCGTTGGTCTGCACGATCGTGTCCGCCAGCGCCGCTTGCACGCACGGACCCTCGTCGAAGGTCATCTGCAGAACATCGAGCTGGGCCGGCAGATCGGACGTGGTGGCAAGGGATTCGAAGCCGCCGCCGGGGGTGATCAGCAGGATCCCCGCGGTGTCGACACCGGGGATCAGTTCCACGGCTGCCGCCGTCACCTCGGCGAGGACCGCGTCGAGCGTGCGTTCCGTCGCCAGGGTGCGCGCCATATCCGCCATACGGACGGCGAAATTGTGGTTGGAGGGGCTTATCACCGCGAGCGCTTTCCCGGTTTGCCGATGGCCAAACCGGTTCAGGCCATTCACCGCGGGTACTGCCACTCGATGAGCTTCATCGATGACGTCAAGAACAAAGTGGGCGATCTGGCCGGCACGGCTCGCGACAACCGTGCCGCGCGCCAGGAGAAGGCCGAATCCGACGTGAAGCCCGACGCCGGGGTCGCAGGGTCGCGCGCGAACGTCGATGACCAGGATGGCAGTTACGTTGGCCGGACGAGTCCGCAGTTCGACGCCGACGTGCAGGAGAGCGGCGCGGAGGCGCGCAGTGAGGCCGAGCGGAACACGTAGTCGGGTTAGCCTCCCGAATAGCGATCCTGCGCGCGGAGATCCGCCCTCAGACGTGGCTGTCGGCGACGTCCAATGCGGCGTCGAGGATTTCGAGACCTTCCCGCGCTTCGTCGTCGGAGACGGTGCACGGCGGCACGACGTGGATGCGGTTGAAGTTCGCGAACGGTAGCAGCCCGCGCGACTTGCAGGCCGCGACGGTCTCGTTCAGCGCCGCGCTGCTGGAACCGTACGGTGCCAACGGTTCTCGCGTCGACTGGTCCGCGACGAGTTCGACGGCCCAGAACACGCCGAGCCCTCGGACCTCGCCGACGCTGCGGTGGCGGCGGGCGATGTCGCGGAGGCCGGGGCCGATAACCTCCTCGCCGACACGGGCGGCGTTGGTGACGACGCCCTCGTCCCGCATTGCGGTGATCGTCGCCACGGCGGCGGCGGTGGCCAGTGGGTGGCCCGAGTACGTCAGGCCGCCCGGATACGGTCGGTGCGCGAAGGTTTCGGCGATGGCGGAGTTGATCGCCACCCCGCCCAGTGGCACGTACCCGGAGTTGACCCCCTTGGCGAACGTCAGAAGGTCGGGCGTGACGTCGAAGTGATCGACGGAGAACCACGCGCCGCTGCGACCGAAGCCCGCCATCACCTCGTCGGCGATGAACACGATGCCGTAGCGGTCGCAGATCTCCCGCACTCCCGCGAGGTATCCCGGTGGCGGAACCATTATGCCCGCGGTGCCGGGAATGGTCTCCAGCACGATCGCCGCGATCGTCGACGGACCCTCGAGTCGGATGACCTCGTCGAGGTGCGCCAAGGCGAACTCCGTCTCCTCGGCCTCGGTCGTCGCGCGGAAGTGCGAGCGGTACAGGAACGGCCCGAAGAAGTGCACGACGCCGCTGGTGCCGTGGTCGTTGGGCCACCGGCGGGGATCGCCGGTCATGTTGATCGCCGTGTCGGTGCCGCCGTGGTAGGACCGGTAGCGCGTCAGCACCTTATAGCGGCCGGTGTGCAGCCGCGCCATCCGCACCGCGTGCTCGTTGGCGTCGGCGCCGCCGTTGGTGAAGAACACCTTGTTCAGATCGCCGGGGGTCAGCTCCGCGATCAGCCGGGCCGCCTCGGAACGGGCGTCGTTGGCGTACTGCGGAGCCACGGTGCACAGCGTGGCCGCCTGCTCCTGGATCGCCGCTACCACCTTCGGGTGCTGATGACCGATGTTGGTGTTGACGAGCTGAGAGCTGAAGTCCAGCAGCCGGTTTCCCTCGCCGTCCCACACGTGGCTGCCCTGCGACGCGGTGATCGTCATGGGCGTGATCTCGGCCTGCGCCGACCACGAGTGGAACACGTGTGCCCGGTCCAGCGCGTAGGCTCGGGCGGCGCGCTGGCGGGCCTCGTCGGTGGTGAGGCCGTTGGGCAGGGTGTCGATGGCGAGTGTCACGGGAAGCGACCTACTGGTTTTCGGGGAAGCCGAGGTTGATGCCGCCGTGGCTGGGGTCGAGCCAACGCTGTGTGATGGCCTTCTGGCGGGTGAAGAACTGCACGCCGTCCATGCCGTGGGCGTGGCTGTCGCCGAACAGGGAGGCTTTCCAGCCGCCGAAACTGTAGTAGGCCATGGGGACGGGGATGGGGACGTTGATGCCGACCATGCCGACTTCGACTTCGTTCTGGAAGCGTCGGGCGGCGCCGCCGTCGTTGGTGAAGATGGCGGTGCCGTTGCCGTAGGGGTTGGTGTTGATCAGTTCCAGGGCGTGGTCGTAGGTCTCGACGCGTAGCACTGAGAGGACGGGGCCGAAGATCTCGTCGGTGTAGACGCTCATGTCGGGGGTGACCTGATCGAGCAGGGTGGGGCCCAGCCAGAAGCCGCTGGAATCCCTGTCGGCGCCGTCTTCTGAGATGGTGCGGCCGTCGACGACGACTTTGGCGCCGTCGGTTTCGCCGGCGTCGATGTAGGAGGCGACCTTGTCGCGGTGGGCTTTGGTGACCAGGGGGCCCATGTCGGAGTCCGTGGTGCCGTCGCCGATTTTCAGTGGTGTGGTGCGTTCGGCGATCTTGGCGACGAGGTCGTCGGCGATGGGGCCGACGGCCACGCAGGCGCTGATGGCCATGCAGCGTTCGCCGGCGGAGCCGAAGCCGGCGTTGACCATGGCGTCGGCGGCCAGGTCGAGGTCGGCGTCGGGCAGGACGACGGCGTGGTTCTTGGCCCCGCCGAGGGCTTGGACGCGTTTGCCCGCCGCGGTGGCGGTGGCGTAGACGTACTGCGCGATGGGGGTCGAGCCCACGAAGCTGATCGACTTGATCTTGGGGTTGGTCAGCAGTTCGTCGACGGCGGTCTTGTCGCCCTGCAGGACGTTGAACACGCCGTCGGGCAGGCCGGCGTCCTTCCACAGGTTCGCGATCCACAACGACGCGGTCGGGTCCTTCTCCGAGGGTTTGAGCACCACGGTGTTGCCGCAGGCGATCGCCACGGGGAAGAACCACATGGGGACCATGGCCGGGAAGTTGAACGGGGAGATGATGCCGACCGGTCCCAGCGGCTGGCGGATCGAGTAGACGTCGACTTTGGTGGAGGCGTTCTCGGTGTAGCCGCCTTTGAGCAGATGCGGGATACCGCAGGCGAATTCGACGACTTCCTGGCCGCGGGCGACTTCGCCGAGGGCGTCGGAGACGACTTTGCCGTGCTCGCTGGTGATGATCTCGGCGAGTTCGCCCTTGCGGGTGTTGAGCAACTCGCGGAAGGTGAACAGGATCTGGGTGCGTTTGGCCAGCGAGGTGTCGCGCCAGGCGGGGAACGCCGCGGCGGCGGCGTCGATGACGTGGCGGGCGTCCTCGACGGTCGCGAGGGCGACCTGCCCGGTCACCTCGCCGCTGGCCGGGTTGGTCACCGGCGCCGTCGCGCTGCTCGAACCGTCGAAGGGGGCGTTATCAACCCAATGGGAAATCGTGTTCGCCATGCGTCCATTGTCGCCGCTCGTGATCGTGAGTTGTGGTTACGTTATGTATCCGATTCCGCCCACACGGATACACTGTGTAAATGGCCATGACCGTCGGTGAGGTGATCGGCCTCCCGGAGGTGCAGCGCGGGGACCCTGAGGTGCTGAGCAGCTCGCGGTGGTCGGATCCCATCCGCTGGTTGCACGTCGGGGACGTCGCCGACCTGCCGTCGATGCTGCAGGGCGGCGAGTTGGTGTTCACCACCGGTGTCGGACTCGGGCGCGCCCCCAAGCGGTACCTGCAGGGTTTGGCGCACGCCGGGGCCCTCGGCCTGGTCGTCGAACTGGGTAGGGCGATGCCGACGATCCCCGCGTCGCTTCCGGCGCTTGCGCACGAGCTCGACCTGGCGCTTGTCACGCTGCACCGACAGATCAAGTTCGTGAGCGTGACCGAGGTGGTGCACCGGCGCATCGTCGCGGATCAGTACGACGAGGTGGCCTTCGACCGCCGCGTGCACGAGACCTTCACCGAACTCAGCATGAGGCGAGCGTCCATCGGGGGCATCATCGACGCGGCATCGCGCATGCTGAATCTGTCGGTGGTGCTGGAGGACCTCGCGCATCAGGCGGTCGCGACGAGTGGTGGCAGCGCCGCGGATCTGCTCGACGACTGGGAGCGGCGATCGCGAGGGACGCCCGCCGATTGGGCCGTGACTCCTGTAGGTCCGCGCGGGGAGGAGTGGGGGCGGCTGATCGTGCCCGTCGCCACCGATCACCGCGCCCGGACGTCGATGGTGCTGGAGCGAGCCTCGGCTGCGCTGGCGATGAGCCGGATGGTCGAGCGGAGTCGCAGCGGGCTGCACCAGCAGGCGCAGAGCGGGCTGATCGACGACGTGCTGCAGGGGCGCGTCGCCGATGAACGAGACGCTGCCGCGCGAGCGCACGCGTTGGGACTGCGCAAGGCATCGCGCTACCAGCCCGTCGTGGTCCGCGTGGCGCGTTCCCGGTTGGCCAGGGATCCCGTTGTCACGCAACGACGTAACGCCGAACTGCTGGACGCCGTCGCGCACGCGGTGAATGCAGCGGGCCACACCGGGCTGTTCGCAGGACGGCGGGACGGTGAGATCGCGGCCGTGCTCGCGCTCAACTCCTCCAGGGGCGGCGTGGACAAGGCGTTGGCCGACATGGGCGAACGTCTCGACGCCGACGTCCGTCGCGTCGGCGGCATCACCCGGACGGTGTGCGCGGTCGGGACGCCCGAACCCGAACTCACCGACGCCATTCGCGGGGTGGCCGAGGCCGCCCACGTCGCCGAGGTGGCGCTGGCGATGCCGCCGAACCCGCGGTGGTACTACCGCGCATCCGACGTCCGTCTCCGGGGACTGATAGCACTGCTCGGTGATGACGCGCGCGTGCAGCGGTTCGCGGAAACCGAACTCAAGCCGCTGCTGGATCTCGGCGCGGCAGGCGACGTCGACTTGCTTCGCGAGTATCTGAGTCTCGCCGGAAACAAGGCGGCGCTGGCCGCCCGACGGCACATCAGCAGGCCGTCGCTTTACAAGCGGCTGGCCGGGATCGAGCGGACGCTCGGCGTCGACTTGGACGATGCGGAGTCGATGACCTCGCTGTCGGTGGCGCTCATGGTCGTCGATGCACGGCGAGGGGTCGACCCCGTACTCGGGAAGTCGGGGATCTAGCCGGAGCGACGATTGCTGACCGATGGTACGAAACGCTCGGCTAATCATCCCGTTCTTGCAGTTCACTGGCATGTTCGCGGCTGCCATGTACCCTCGACGTAAATTTGCTGACTTCAGAGGCAAGGGCGACGACGATGACGGCCGCGGTACCGAGTAGCAGGTGGCTCCTCCGGGCCAACCACTACGAGTGGATCACCGACTACCTGGCCGCACGTCAGATGGCCGGCGCCGTTCGGGTCATGATGGCGCTGGTCTCCGCATCGCTCGCCGTATGTCTGCTGGCACTTCTGCGCAGTGTCGACGGCCCGCGCGGCCTCGCCGCCGCGATGATGTGGACCGCGTTCGTCGGTGGGGTCGCAGGTGCGCTGCTGTGGGCGCTGCGATGGCCGACCCGACGACAGTCGTCGGCCTACGCCGTGGTGTCGAGCACCTCGGTCGCACTGGCCTGCCTGTCCTACCCCAACCCTCAGGGTGCGCTCACGGGGTGCATCGCGTTCGCGATCATCGCCGCCTACATCGCGTTCTTCCACTCCTCGGCACTGGTGTTCTGCCACTTCGCCCTGGCCGCCATCGTGGCCGCGATCGCCGCGGCACGCGTAATCGCCGAGGGGCACCTCGCGCTCGCCGCGGTCGACCTCTTCCTGGTTCTCCAGATCAACATCGTCATGCCGGTATCGATTCACGTTCTCATCCGCGCGCTGGGCGTCGACCTCGAGGAGGCGGACCGCGATCCGCTTACCGGGTTGCTCAACCGGCGGTCCTTTCAACAGCACACGGCGAAGATGGTGGCGGCCACGGTGCGACCGCACCTGGTAGTCGCGATGGTCGACCTCGACGACTTCAAGAGCATCAACGACACTCACGGTCACCAGGCCGGCGACGACGCACTGGTGTCGGTGGGGCGTGCGCTGGGGGCGGCGGTCTTCGACACCACCGCGGTCATCGCCCGGCTCGGGGGTGAGGAGTTCGTGGTCGCCGCCGCGTGCCGGACCAACGATCCGGCGCTGTTGTCCCGCCGGATCTGCGACGCGATCGCCGACCTCCCCGTACCGATCACAGCGAGCGTGGGGACGGCGAGCGCCGAGATCCGGACCCTGCACGGTGACGACCTCGGTGCTCGCGTCGACCGCTTGGTCGTGGCCGCCGATGAGGCGATGTACAACGCGAAACGAGCCGGCGGCAACAGGTTTCGCCACGCCGGTTAGTGCCGGTTGGCCCAGCCGTCGTCGTTGTGCGCCAGAAGACGAATTTCACGCTCCCACAGGCGGTCTCGGGAGCGGTCCAGCACGCGCCGGACGAGATACGCGGCCAGCACGCTGCACATCACGATGCTCACCCAGAGGGTCCCCGCGGCGGCAATCGAGTTGAACTCGGCGTCGCTCGTCGTCAGCGGCGCGGCGACGACCTTGCCGCTTCGGTCCAGCCAGATCGTCATCTGGTCGCCCGCTTTGATCGTGGCGGGTCCGACAACGGACTCGGAACGCGTCTGCTGCCCTTCGCGCCACTGCGCTTGGACGTAGGCCGGGGTGTCCAGGTCCGTCGGGAGGCCGATGCCCTCGACGACGGTCGCCTGCACCGAGTGCCGACTCTGCGCCTGCTCCGCAGCCGTCCGCATGCCGCTGTCGTGCACGAGGGTCCCCGCCGACACCGCCGCGGGAATCGCGAACAGGGCGGTGGCGAGAACGCCGATGACAGCGAGGGCTTCGAGCCGGTCGACCGCGCGGACCAGCGGGTTGACACCGAGTGCGCGCAGGTACCAACCGATGCGGCCAGCAAACAGTGTGATGCCGGTTACATCGTTATCAGCGGCGCTTTCACCGTTTCGCGCAAACATTGCCTACAGCCTGACACCGGTGTCGCCGCGGTGCCAAGTCGAACGGCGTCCTCGCGATGGACGTCACACCGTCGCGCCGCAAGGTGCAGCAGGCCGCAGACCGACTCCACGCGGTTGACGTCCGAGACCCTTAAAGCACGTTGACAACCCGCGGCCGCGGTTCCGCGTCGTCCAGGTCCACGCACGCGACGCGGTTGCGGCCTGCCACCCCCTTGGCCCCTGCTGTCCACACTCGCCAGAGCGAGGGACGCGCAGAACGTCGGGCCGTCAGCGGGTCCCGGCGACGGCCTCCTGAAGACCGCGGGTGGCCAGCACGTCGGCCAACTCGTTGTCCGCGACGCCGGAATGACCCTTCACCCAGAACCACTCGACCCGATGTCGCGCGCACGCGGCCTGCAGCCGCTGCCACAGGTCGACGTTCTTCACCGGTTGCTTCGCGGCGGTCAGCCAGCCGTTGCGCTCCCAGCCGAACACCCACTTGGTGATGCCGTTGCGGACGTAGGTGCTGTCGGTGTGCAGATGCACGACGACCGGCCGGGTGAGGGCCTCGAGCGCCATGATCGGCGCCATCAGCTCCATCCGGTTGTTGCTGGTTTCGCCCGGCTCACCGCCGCACATCTCGCGGACGTGCTTGCGATGGCGCAGAACCGCACCCCAACCACCGGGGCCGGGGTTCGGGCGGCACCCGCCGTCGGTGTGGATGATCACGGGTTCGTCGTCCACCGTCAGTCCACCCGAGCCTGTCGGAGCAGCAGCACTGCCTTCGGTCCGACGCCGTGCAGCGACAGCAGCTGCTCGAGATCTGACGGCAGATCCGCGACCGTGCGGTAGCCGGCGTCGACGAGCGCGCCGGTTGCGGGCCTACCGATGCGGATTCCGTCGAAGACGGGGCCGCGGTCGTCGGTCATGCGCCGAGAATAAGGCGTGCCGGGCGGCGCACTCACCGACGCGCCGAGATCATCGCGGTCCGAACGGACATGCCGAGGTCGCGGTGCCGGAGGGTGGTGATCCGGCGGCCCGGCTGGACCGCGTCCTTGACCGCGGACGTCCGCTCACCGAAGAACGCGGCCGTCGCGTCGAGGTCCCCGACCACGTAGGTGATCCCCCAGAGCGTCGACGGGCCGTCACCCGCGTCGTCGGGTGAACCGACGACCTCGACGATCACCTCGCCCAGCCGGAAGAAGATCTGGCGGATCGGGCGGCCGCCGAGTTCGCCGTCGCGCTCCCTGCGCGGTGCGACCCCGATCGCGGCGAGCGCGTCGACGGTCCGACCGAGGTTCGGGGACAGCAGCACCACGTGGTCGATCCCGGTGACGCCGTTCGGGTGCTCGGCAGGGGTGCCGGGGTCGGCGTCAGACGGCGTCGTCGGAACGCCGTCGAGGTCCGGGGCCGTGTTGCGGGGTAGCCCGCGCAACGCCCACCCGAGAACGCCCGCACCCCGATCCGGGCCGACCAGTCGGACGCGGACCCCGCCGACCCGGCAGACGTCGTCCGGGTCGACGGTGAACCCGGCGTGCCTCCACGCCTCGGGTGGGTCGGCAACGACGAGTTCGTCGACGGTGACGGTCATGTCGCTCAGTATGTCGGGCGACACCTCGGCTCAGCCGGCTCGCCCGCAGACGCTGCACCGAAATCGATCTGCCGCAACCTCATCCACGAGTCCGGCGCGAGCGTGTTGAACGAATGCGTGCTCGCCATCGTGCTCACCGGGGGAGGTTCTGCGCAGACGGCCGAGTGGGCGGTCCAAAGCGCGAGGAACGGCGAGGAGGACGGCTGGACGGTCGACCGATCATGAAACGAATATTTCATTTATTCCGAACAACACCTCGGTACCTTTAGGTGCGGGTGTATACGGGGTTCTAGCTGAGGGATGGGGATTATGGCGGGCGGGATCGTGTGGGAACTGGCGGCCGCCGGGTTCGACGATGCCGTCGAGGTCGGCCGGGGTGGCGGCGGTGTCGTCTACCGCTGCACGCAGATGGCGCTCGGCCGCAGCGTCGCGATCAAGGTGCTCGGATCGGAACTCGACGAGGCCGACCGGGAACGCTTCCTGCGCGAGGGTTTCGCGATGGGTGGGCTGTCCGGCCACCCGAACATCGTCAACATCCTGCAGGTGGGCGTCACCGAGAGTGACCGGCCGTTCATCGTCATGCCGTACCACGCATCGGGATCCCTCGCGGACCGGGTGCGGCGGGAGGGTCCGATGTCCTGGCCCGACGCGCTCCGCCTCGGCGTGAAACTCAGCGGCGCGCTCGAAACCGCCCATCGCACCGGCACTCTGCACCGCGACATCAAACCGGGCAACGTCCTCGTCAACGAGTACGGCGAACCGCAACTGAGCGACTTCGGCACGGCTCGCATCGCCGGGGGCTACAAGACCATCACCGGGTTCTTCACCGGCACGCTGTCCTACACCGCGCCCGAGGTGCTCGGTGGAAAGCCGCCGACCGCCTGCGCGGACGTGTACTCGCTCGCATCGACGATGTTCGCGGTGATCGCCGGTCAGGCCGCCTACGAGCGCAAGACCGACGAGGAACTCATCGCGCACTATCTGCGCATCACGTCGGAGCCCGTTCCCGACATGCGCATGAACGGCATCCCGGCCGATGTCTGCGCGGTGATCGAGAAGGCCATGTCAGCCGAACCGGCCGCCCGGTACGCGACGGCCGAGGAGTTCGGCCGTGCACTGCAACTGGTGCAGCGCAAGCTCGGACTCCCGACGGACCACATGGCGCTTTCCGGTGGCACCGCTGTCAGCGGTGAGCACGCGGTCGTAGGCGGCTTGGGATCGCACGCGCCCGCTACTCGAATCGACCCGGTGATAACGGGTTCCGGTCCGATCAAGGCGCCGCTGTCCGGCGATTCCGACCCCGGCATGTTCGCGCACACCGCTGCGTTCAGCGCCTCGAGCCCGCCGCGACAAGCGTTTCAGCCACCGCAGTCGCAGCCGCCTCCGCCACCGCCCCCGCCGCCGTCGGCCCCACCGTCGGCGGGGCCCGAACCCGTTGCATCACAACCGAATTCGGGTCGCAAACGCATTCTGATCGCGGTGCTCGCAGTGCTCGCCGCGCTGGCGCTGGTGGTCAGCGGCGTGTACATCGTTGCCGCTCCGAAGGACGGCGGTGACGCAGCCCAGAACCCGTCGCAGACAGCGGCGCCCAACGTGCCCCCCGCACCCGAGTGGAAGTCGATCGCCGATGCCCGCGTCGCCCGTACCGGGGTCGCGGCGACGCAGGCCGACGGCACCATCTGGGTGTTCGGCGGAGTCGGGACCGACGGCAAGGTGAGCGGCGCGCACGAGGGCTTCGATCCTCCGATCGACAGCTGGAAGGGCGGCGACGATCTGCCCGTCCCCGTGCAGCACGCGATGGCGGTGACCTGGTCCGGCACCCCGGTAGTGCTGGGTGGCTGGCGTACCGAGGGCGCCGACACGAAGGTCGCCACCGATCGGGTCTGGCGCGTGGTCAACAGCAAGTGGGTCGAGTTGCCGCCCCTACTCCAGCCCAGGGCGGCCGCGGCGGCCGCCGTCGTCGGTGACCGGATCATCGTGACCGGCGGCGTCGGCACCGACGGGCAGCTGCTGAACACCACCGAGATCTTCGACGGGTCGGGCTGGACGCTCGGAGCGCCGATCCCGACGCCGCGTCAACTGCTGGCCGTTGCGTCCGACGACGAGACGGTCTACACCGTCGGCGGCACGAACGGCACGGCCGCGATGGCGACGGTCGAGTCCTACGACCCGGCGGCGAACCGCTGGACCGCCCTCACCGACATGCCGGCGCCGCGCAGCGATCTCGGCGCGGCGATCGTCGACGGCCGGCTGGTGGCCGTCGGCGGCGAGTCCGGCGGAAAGGCGTCCGACACCGTCGCCGCCTTCGACCTCGCGATGACGACGTGGAGCTCGCTGCCCGACCTCGCCACCGCGCGGCACGGAATGGCCGTCGCCGCCGTCGGGAAGAACGTGTACGCGATCGGCGGCTCCACCGGCGCCTCGGACGACGACGTCACCCCGGCGGCGGAGGCACTGAAGCTGCCACCGCGGATCCCGCAGCCCGCGGCCGCGTGGCGCGTCCTCCCGGACGCGCCGACCCCCCGGCTGATGATGGCCTGGGCCGTGCTGGACGGGAAGATCTGGGTCGCGGGCGGCATTCGGGACGGCGAAACGCTGGCGACGGTCGAGACTTTCGATCCGGCGACCGGGGCGTGGCAACCGCAGCCCGCCCTGCCGATCCCACTGCACCACGCGACGGCGACGACGTATCGCGGCGAGGTCGTGGTGATGGGCGGTGCCAGCGACAACCTCGCCGAGGCATCGGACAAGGTCTTCGCGTTCCGCAACGGGAGCTGGACGGAGCTGCCTCCGATGAAGCACGGCCGGGCCGCCGCGGCGGCGGCCGTCGTCGGCGACAAGCTGGTGGTGCTCGGCGGTCAGGACGACAAGCAACTCGTCCCGCCGACCGAGATCTTCGACGGCACCTCGTGGTCCGAGGGCGCCGAACTGCCGGTGCCGCGGGAACATCTGGCCGCGGTCTCGGACGGCGGCTACGTCTACGCGGTCGGCGGCCGCGAGCTGAGCTCCGACGAGAACTCGGGCGCCTTCGAGCGGTTCGACCCGGCCTCGGGAACGTGGGAGTCACTGCCCGAGATGCCGACACCGCGCGGCAGCTACGGCGCCGCCGTCGTCGAGGGCCGCATCGTGGCGGTGGGCGGAGAGGTTCCGACCCGCGTGCTGCCGACCGTCGAGATGTACGACATCACCGGCGTTAAGTGGACCTCGTTGGCGCCGTTGGCAACTCCCGTTCACGGTCAGGTGGTGGCAGCGGTCGGCGACACCCTCTACGTCATCGGCGGCGCCGACCGACCGACCCACGAGGGTGCGGTCGCGACGGTGCAGGCGCTCGACTTCAGGTAGTGCCGCCGTCGCGCAACTGCGCGATCGTCACGGCGCCGCGCCGCAACGCCTCGTTGGCGAGCCGGACGCGGCGGTCACCCTCCGTCGGGATGGCGAACTTGTCGTAGAGGTTCTGCAGATGCTGTTTGATCGCGGCCTCGCTGACGAACAGTTCGCCCGCCATCTGCTTCACCGACACCGGTTCGGGGAAGGGGTTGTCGGATACCAGCGGGCGGCAGAGCACCATCAGGACGTCGAGCTCTCGCCTGGTCAACCGCGGAGGGACGTCGTGCGGTGCGGCTGAGACCGTCTCCTCGTCGAGTTTGCCGCCTCCGCCGTCCTTCACCTCCCAGAACATCAGCCGCGACTTCCCGATCCGCACCTCGTCACCCGAGCGCAGCACCCGCTCCGCGGTGATCCGCTCGCCGTTGATGTAGGTGCCGTTGCGGCTCCCGAGATCCCTTATCGACCAGGCGAACTCGAGGTGTTCGAGCACGGCGTGCAGCCGTGACACGGTGTCGTCGTGGTCCAGCGACACGGCGTTGGTCGACGCCTTGCCGATCGTGACCCGCTGGCCCGTCAACGGGACCAACTCGCGGCCGGACGGCTTCGACACCTCGAGGTGGGACGACATGGAACCTCCTATCGACGCCAATCTTGGCGCAGATAGGAGGTCCGTGTGCCGAACTCGGCCCGACCCGGGAAAGCGAGTCAGGCGACCGGGCCGCGCGCCTTCTTCGAATCGACGCGCAGCACCGTCCGGACGGCGACGGCGGCACCGAGCATGGTGCCCACCACGTCAGCCGTCTCGTCGGCGGCCCGTGCGCCGGCATGCAGGCCGTGGCGCGCGGTCACCGTCGCGGTGATCGCCACCGTCGGTGTACCGCGCTCGATGACGGCCGCCCCACTCGCCTTGAGAACCGCGGGATCTCGTCGAATCGTGATGGCTGCGGCGTGTGCGACCGAGGCCGCGTCGGCGGTGCTGCGCGGGAGGCTCGCGGCCGGCGTCTCCAGCGTGACGCGCGACGCCTTCCTGGCGGGCCGGTGCGTGAGCAGCCACCGGATACCGAGGATGACGAGGAGGGCGCCGACGCCACCGGAAGCCCAGGGCCACCAGTCCGTCCGGGTCGCGTCGGCCGCGGGGCCGAACGACAGGCTGCGTCCGTCCACCAGAGCGCCACGCTGCCACGCGACCGCCGCCGCGCCGGCGGCCAGCAGTATGAGGCCGGCCAGCAGAGTGGCCACGCGGTCGAATGCCACGGCGAGGCGGGTCATGAGCGGTCCTCCTGACGAATGCGGACGGCGATACGAGGCGTGTGGCGCAGGGGTTCGAGCGCGTCGGAAACCGCTTCGTTGACGAGTGCGCGCACGTCGTCACCGTGTCCGGTTGCGCGGCATCGCACGACGACCTTGCGCGCCGAGGCGGTGCTGGTGGCTGTGAGGACGCCGGGCACGTCGAGCGCGGCGGCCGACGCGACGCGGGCGACGTCACCGTGACCGACGTACACCGCGGTGCCGGCCTGGACGGCGACGGCGGTCGGCCGCCGCGGAAGGAGCGAGACCGCGGCCAGCACGATACCCGACAACGCCAGTGCTACACCGGCGGGCACCATCCAGGGCTGCGGTCCGAACTCGGAAATCGCGTCGAAAGCCTTGGGGATCAACGGTTCCCCGCGCAGCCAGCCCGCGGCCACCGCTGCGTCACGAACACCCAGTGCACCGATCGCGATGAGCACGAGTGCCAGGAACGCGGCCACGAACGCGGACTTCGCCGCACCGAGTGGAGCACGCGCCCGAGGTGTCGTCACAGCATCGGTAGGACGGGACTCGGTGATGGTCATTCCAGACTCCTAGTCGACGTGGTGTCGGGCGGGATGACTGCCGCGATGTGAACTCTCACGCCGTCGACGGTCAGACCGCTGTGGTCGGACAGTGCGCGGGTGACGTCACGGCGGACGGCGGTCGCGGTCGCGGCGAGGGATCGGCCCCATTCCACGGCCACCTCCACGTCCGCACGAACGCGGTCGCCCGCGACGTCGACGTCGACCCGCGGTAGCTCACGACCTGCGAGCCTGCCGAGTCCGCTGCCGTGGCGGCGGACACCGGGGGTGTTCAGGGCCGCCGCCACCGTGATGTGCTCAACGGCCCGGTGCCGGATCGTGAGGCGCCCACGCTCCGCCGGGTCGACCTCCTGGTCGATCTCAGCCACGACCCCGGCCCTGCAGCCAGGTGGTGGCGTCGAACTCACCGTCCCGATGACCACCCACGACGTACCCGATCACGCCGAGTACGAGGGCCAGTAGGAAACCGGTGAATCCGCCGGCGGCGGCGGCAACGCCGAGCAGTACGCCGGCGAGCATGCCTGCGGTCGCAGTAGTCATCTCACTCCTTCGGATGGGGTAACCGTTGTCGGGTTGGTGGCCACGTCCTCGACGGTGACGTCGACGACGTGATCGGGCAGGGCCGCGGCCACTGCCGCGCGCACCGCCGCCGCTGTCGGCCGGACGGGTGCGTCCGCCGACACCGTGACGTGGACGTCGACGGTTGCGTCGGTGACGCGCACGCCGACGACACGTCGGCCGGGCAGATAGGTGGCGACCTCGCCGAACATGCCCGGATGCAGATCGGCGACGCCGGGCACGGCGCGGACGACGTCCGCGACCGTGTCGGCAACCGATGAGGGGTCCAGCGTCACTACTCGACCCGCGCCAGGTGGGACTCGACGTCACCGTCGTCCTCGGTGGCGACGTAGACGTCGTGGACGGTGATGTTGACCTCGACGACCTCCAGACCGGTCATGCGCTCGAGTGCGGCGATGACGTTGCGACGGATGCCCGACGCCAGGTCCGAGATGGACACGCCGTACTCGGCGACGATGTCGATGTCGACGGCGGCCTGCTTCTCGCCGACCTCGACCGAGACGCCCTGTGCGTAGTTGGTGGAGGCACCGGGAATCCGCTCGCGCAGCGCCCCGACGGCGCGGCTGGTGTTGCCGCCGAGGTCATGGACGCCGTTCACCTCACGTGCGGCGAGCCCGGCGATCTTCGACACGACCGTGTCGGCGATGGTGGTGCGACCGTGGCTGGTGGTCAGCGGGCCGTTGGCACCGGTGGCGACAGCGGGAGCGGTGGACGAATCCTGGGTGGTGGTTGCCATTTTCAGCATCCTCTCTGAAGCGTGACTTCTTCGTACGCAGGGTGGGACGGGTGCGGTGGCGCAAACCGAACGCCGGGGCCGTGTGTTTCACGCCACAAGCGACAGGGAACTTCCGGCTGCGAATACTTCTGGACGGTGCGCTCGGCGCCGATGGTGCAGGTGGAGGGCGCAGGTGCTCACAGACGACGCTGTGGAAGCGGACCCGGAGGCCGTCGACGACAGAGCCCTGGTGGCGGCGGCACGCGCGGGAGACGCCGAGGCGTTCGAGGAGCTCGTCCGTCGCTACGGCCCCGGTCTGTACCGCTACGCACGGCGAATGACCCGCGACGCGGACGCGGTCAAGGACATTGTGCAGGAGACCTTCGTCGCCGCGTGGCGACAGATCGGGACCTTCCGCGGCGAATCGAGTCCGCAGACGTGGTTCTTCGCGATATGCGCTCGCAAGGTCGTCGACTCACACCGCGTCAAACGCGCGATTCCGATCGACGACCGCCTCATCGACCCCGTGAGTCACGATGCGGAGAGCAACCCCTTCGCTGTCGCCTCGAACACCGCGTTCCTGGAGGCCATGGAGGCCGCGCTCGCCGAATTACCGCCGCGGCAGCGAGCGGTGTGGACGCTCCGAGAAGTGGAGCGGTTGACGTTCCCCCAGATCGGGACCATCCTCGACATGAGCGCGGACGGCGCGCGGGGTCACCACCATCGAGCCCGCGCCACACTGCAAAAGAGGCTTCAGCAATGGCGTTAGCACGGTCGGAAGGTGAGTACGAGCTCGTCAATCGGGCAGCGAGGATTCTGCGCGTGGTGCCCGAACCGGGCTGGCAGGCGATCGAACGCGACGTCATCGCCGCGGTCCGCACCACGCCGCGCGGGGGCTGGCCGCTCGACGTGGTCGATCCCGAGCCCGGCGGCGCACGGGGAGTGCTCCGAGTCAGCGATCTGGCGCTGACGAACCTGTTGAGCCGGGCCCTGCGAGGCGGCCTCGACTACAAGGTCACCGACATCCGAGCGCAATCGAGAGACGGTGCACTGCTTGATGTTTCGATCGATCTGAGCTGCCGCTACCTGGCCGACGCCCAGGGCGCGGCGCTTCGGGTTCGGGAACGGTGCGCGGCCGTCGTCGCCGACGTCATCGGTGACGTCGCCGACGCGACGATCACCGTCACCGTGACCGACGTGCACCGCTGACGAGCAGGTCGGCGCCTCTTCGCTCGCGAGACTGAATCTGCCGACGCTGGGCCGGGTTTCGCGTCGTCGGATTCCGAGTCGCGAGCTCAGACCCGACTGGCCGCGTAAGTCGCCGCCTGATCGACCATGCCGTTTCTCGAGTAGCTGCTGTGCGCCGAACCGTCGCCGCCGTCACTGCAGATCGGGTCGCCGGGCGCGCACAGTTCGATCGTCTTCGCCGCGTACGCCGGGCCGACGCTGACCGGTGGCTGGCCGATGAGGTCCATGAACTCGGGGTCGGGCTTGCCGAGCAGCACGACAGCAGCCACCTTGTCGGCGACGGCCGCTGGCATCGGCTCCGGCACTTCGGCGGGGTCGACGCCGCCCGGCACGGCATTGGCGGTCGTGAACCCGATGACCGCGGCGCCCTGCGAATAGCCGCCGAGCACCAGCTTGGTGTTCGGGCAGCGGGTCGCGACGTCCTCGATGTGATCGGCCGCGTCGCGGATGCCGTCGACCGCCGTCGGGAAATCGGTGCTCGCCGGGTACACCACGGCGTACGCGTTGACGGCTTTATCGCTGAGCTTCGACCGCAGCGCGCTCACGAAGTCATCGCCGATGCCTCCGAAACCCTGCGGGGCGAAGGTGCCGCGCGCGAACACTGCTTCGACGTCGGCGCACGGTGCGGCGATCGCCACGGGCATCGACGTCAGCAGCGCGGCGGCGGCGGTGACGGTGCCGACGAGGCCGATACAGCGCAGTCCGTTCATCACTCCACAGTGGCATACGACGCCCTCGAATTCAGGTGACGATCTGCGAACGTGCCCGCTACCTTCGCGGCATGCCCCTGCAGAACCGGGTGACGCCTCGGGGTGAGCTGATCGCCGCCACCGCGCGTGGGATGTACATGGGAAACCGCGGCCGATTACACGATGATCAGCGGCGCATCGTGCGCGCGGCGAACTCGATGCTCTGGATCATCTGCGTGCTCGACTTCAAAGGACGCCGTCGCGAGGTGATGACGCCCGGCCGCTACACCGAACTGTTCTTCCTCGACGAGGCAGTTGCGCTGGCGGCGGGCCATCGACCGTGCGCCGAATGCCGACGCTCCGACTACCGGGCCTACCTGCAAGCGGTGCGGATCTCGGGCGCACCCGAACTGAACGAGCGGCTACGCGAATCCCGCGATGCGGATCGCATCATCCGCGACGTCGACGCGCTGCCCGACGGCGTGTTCGTCTTGGTGGACGACCAGCCGCGGTTGAAATGGCAAGGCGCGCTGCGCCGTTGGACGCCAGCGGGCTACGTCGATCCGGTGCCGGTGTCGGGAGTGGCGCCGGTGGTGACGCCCGACCTGTCCGTCACCGCGCTGCGTAACGGGTACCGGCCCGTCGTACACCCCTCGGTCGGAGCCTGAGTCAGCGGCTTCGTCGCTGCAGCAGCACCGACAGGGTCAGCACCACGATCCCGGCGACCGCGAGCACCGCGCCGGTGGCGGCGGGTGCGGTGTAGCCGTAGCCCGCGGCGATGACGACGCCGCCGATCCACGCGCCGGTCGCATTGGCGAAGTTGAACGCCGAGTGCATCAGTGCTGCCGCCAGCGATTGCGCGTCCTGCGCCACGTCCATCAGCCGGGACTGCAGCGCGGGCGCGATGGACGAGCCCACGGCACCGATGCAGAACAGTCCGACCAGCGCCGTCCACGGGTTGTGCGCTGCGGCGACGAAGGCCGCCAGCACCACGGCGAGCGCGGCGAGCGAGGTGTAGAGCCAACCGATCACCGACTTGTCGGCCATCTTGCCGCCGACCAGGTTGCCGATGACCATGCCGACGCCGAAGACCATGAGCGCCAGGGGGATCAGATCGCGGGACAGTCCCGCGACGTCGGTCAGCGTGGTCGACACGTAGGTGTACACCGCGAACATGCCGCCGAACCCGATCATGCCGACGAGTAGCGCGAGCAGTACCTGCGGGCGCTTGAGCGCGCCGAGTTCGGTGAGCGGGCTCGTCACGTGCATCGTGTTCATGGTCGGCAGCCAGAACCAGATCGCCGTCAGCGTCACCAGGCCCACCGCGACGACGAGTCCGAACGCGCTGCGCCAGCCGAAGTGCTGTCCCAACCACGACGCCACCGGCACGCCGAGCACCGTGGCGACCGTGAGACCGGTCAGCACGTGCGCGACGGCCTTGGCCCGGTTCTGCGGGCCCATCAGGTGCGCCGCCACCAGTGCGGCGATGCCGAAGTACGCGCCGTGCGGCAGGCCCGCGATGAACCGCGCCGCCATCAGCGTGCCGTAGGTGGGCGCGAAGATGCTGGCCAGGTTGCCGAGCGTGAAGACCACCATCAGGCCCAGCAGCAGCGTCTTGCGGGGTACCCGCGCGGTGAGCGCGGCGATGAGGGGTGCTCCCACGACGACACCCAGCGCGTACGCCGAGATGACGTGACCGGCCGTGGGCTCGGTGATGTCGAGGCTGGCGGCGATGTCGGGCAGGAGGCCCATCGCGACGAACTCGGTGGTGCCGATGCCGAATCCGCCCACGGCCAGGGCGAATACGGCCAGCCACCGGATGGTGGGGTCGGGCGCGACCACCGCTGAGGGTCGCGTGGGCCGGGTGGGCACGGTTCGAGTCACGTGCACAACGGTAGGTCCACTTAAGCAGGAATGTAAAACGACTTTTGCATTTTCAGGGCGAAAGTGGCGGAGCTTACGATTTCCGTGTTCAATCGATCCCATGGCCAGCGCCGGCGACGTCTTCGTCCTGATCAGGGAGTTGCGTGACACCACGCGCACCGAACTCGGCCAGTTGACCGGACTCTCCCGCACCGCCGTGGCATCCAGAGTGGCGTCGCTCACCGAGCTCGGTCTGGTCGCCGAAAGCGAGCAGGCGGCGTCGACCGGTGGTCGCCCGGCCACCATGCTGACGTTCGACGCGGACGCGGGCATCGTGCTGTGCGTCGCGATCGGCATCAGCCGGACGCGGATGGCGGTGTGCAACCTCGCGGGCGAGGTCATCGCCACCAGCGATATCGAGCAGGAGGTCGCGCTGGGCCCGGACGACCTCATGCCCGACGTCGTCAAGCGGCTCGACGTGCTGCTGCAGGAGCACCCCGACGTGCCGGTCTACGGCGTCGGTCTCAGCCTGCCCGGCCCCGTCGATCGGGTGCGCGGCTGCAGCCGCGATTCGCCGATCCTGCGCGGCTGGGACGGTGTCGAGCTGCGGCCCTACTTCGGCGAACTGCTGTCGGGGGTGCCCGTTCTGATGGACAACGACGCCAATGCGATCGCCATCGGCGAGCGCGGCGGGGAGCTGGAGCGCCTGGACGACCTCCTGGTGCTCAAGGCGTCCACCGGCCTGGGGGCCGGCATCATCTCCGGCGGGGTGCTGCAGCGTGGCGCCGCGGAGGCGGCGGGCGAGTTCGGGCACAACAAAACCCCTGCGGCGGAAGGGCTTCCGTGCCGCTGCGGCGACACGGGGTGCCTCGAGGCCGTCGCGGGCGGCTGGGCGCTGGTGCACCGGCTGCAACAGCAGGGCCGCGACGTCCGGCACATGCGCGACGTCGTCGAGCTCGTCCACGCCGGCGACCCCGAGGCACGGCGCATGGTCCGCGACAGCGGGCGCCACGTCGGCGAGGTGGTCGCCGCGGCGGTCAACCTGCTCAACCCGGCCGTCCTCGTCATCGCAGGCGACATGGCGGCGGCCTACGACGTGTTCGTCGCCGGTCTTCGCGAAACTCTTTACCGCAACGCCTCGGCGATGGCCACGCGCCGGCTCGACGTGGTGGCCGCCGCGCACGGCGGGCACTCGGCGGTGATCGGAACGGCCGCGATGGTGCTCGACGAGGTGCTGAGTGTTCACGCGGTGGACCAGTTGGTGTCGGCGAAGGTGTGACGTAGGCGTCAATACGAGGACTAGCATCGCGTGCGGACGTCCGGAAGGCGGCGTTGACGACACGTGAGGCGGGCCCATGGCTGACAAACCCAACATCCTGATCATCTGGGGCGACGATATCGGCCAGACCAATCTGAGCTGTTACAGCAACGGGGTGATGGGTTACCGCACCCGCAACATCGACCGGATCGCGACCGAGGGCGCGATGTTCACCGACTACTACGGCGAGCAGAGTTGTACCGCGGGACGCGCCGCGTTCATCACCGGACAGAATCCCTATCGCACCGGGCTCACGAAGGTCGGCTTGCCGGGCGCACCGATCGGGCTGCAGGCCGAGGATCCGACCATCGCCACCGCGCTCAAGGCGCAGGGCTACGCGACCGGACAGTTCGGTAAGAACCACCTCGGCGACCGCGACGAGTTCCTGCCCACCATGCACGGCTTCGACGAGTTCTTCGGCAACCTGTATCACCTCAACGCCGAAGAGGAACCGGAGAACGTCGACTACCCGAAGGATCCGGAGTTCAGGAAGAAGTTCGGCCCCCGCGGCGTGCTGCACACCTGGGCGAACGGTGACGGCACGCAGCGCATCGAGGACACCGGCCCGCTGACCAAGAAGCGGATGGAGACCTGCGACGACGAATTCCGCGACGCGGCAATCGACTTCATCAAGCGCCAGCACGACGCCGAGACCCCGTTCTTCGTCTGGTTCAACTCGACGCACATGCACTTCCGCACCCACCCGAAGCCCGAGAGCGTCGGCCGCGCGGGCAGGTGGCAGTCCGAGTACCACGACACCATGCTCGACCACGACGACGTCGTCGGCGACCTGCTGAACCTGCTCGACGAGTTGGGCATCGCCGATGACACGATCGTCATGTACTCCACCGATAACGGCCCCCACATGAACAGCTGGCCGGACGCCGGCATGACACCGTTCCGCAACGAGAAGAACTCGAACTGGGAAGGCGCGTACCGGGTTCCGGCGCTGGTTCGCTGGCCGAACCGCATCAAGGCGGGCAGCGTGCTCAACGGCATCGTCAGCCACAACGACTGGTTCGTGACGCTTCTGGCGGCCGCCGGGGTGCCCGACATCGCCGAGAAGCTGCGCGCGGGAACGGAGTTGAACGGCACGACGTACAAGGTGCACCTCGACGGACACAACCAGCTGCCGTACTTCACCGGCGAGGTCGACGAGAGCCCGCGCAAGTACTTCTTCTACGTCTCCGACGACGGCGACCTGACCGCGCTCCGCTTCGACAACTGGAAGGTCGTGTTCATGGAGCAGCGCGCTGTGGGAACGCTGCGGATCTGGCTGGAGCCCTACGTCGAACTGCGCGCACCGAAGCTGTTCAACCTGCGCACCGACCCATACGAGCGTGCCGACATCACGTCGAACACCTACTTCGACTGGATGCTCGACCGCATCTACCTGTTCACGCCGGCGCAGGCGTTCGTCGCCGAGATGCTGCAGACCCTCGTCGAGTTCCCGCAACGGCAGAAGTCGGCGACCTTCAACCTCGAGCAGGTGATGGCGAAGCTGCAGAAGGGCCTTCCGGACTACTAGCCGTTCGCCTTCGCGATCACGTTCTCGGCGAACCACTCCAGGTTGCGGATCTTGTCGTCGAGCGGCTCGGTGTCCTGTCCCATGATGTACGGGATCCGGAAGCCGACGATGACGTCGGTGACGCCCTTGTCCTCGAGGCGCTTGACGCCGTCGAGGGTGAACCCGTCGATCGAGATGACGTGGATCTGGAACTCGTCGGCCAGTCCGATGCGCTCCTCTTCCTCCCGGTACTTGGCGAGCTTGGCCAGCAGCGGGTCGAGTTCGGCGGGGTCGCCGCCACCGTGCATCCAGCCGTCGTTGCGGGCGGCGCGCTTGAGTGCGGCGTCGGCGTGGCCGCCGATGAGGATCGGGATCGGCTTGCTCGGCGCGGGTGTCATCTTGAACGTCGGGAAGTCGTAGAACTCGCCGTGGTATTCGAAGTAGTCCCCGGACGTCAGGCCGCGGATGACGTCGATGCACTCGTCCATCCGCTTGCCGCGCCGCGCGAACGGCACGCCCATGATGTCGTAGTCCTCGGGCCACGGGCTGGTGCCGACGCCGAGGTTGAGGCGGTTGTCGAACATCGCCGCGAGCGAGCCGGCCTGCTTGGCGACCAGGGCGGGCGGGCGGATCGGCAGCTTGAGCACGAAGATGTTGAAGTGCAGCTTCGTCGTCACCGCGGACAGCGCGCCGATCAGGGCGAACGTCTCGATGAACGCCTTGCCGTCCAGGAACTCGCGGTTCCCGTCCTCGGTGTACGGATACTTGGAGTCCGAAACCTCGGGATACGCGACGCTGTCCGCGATGGTCATCCCGTGATACCCGGCCTCGTCGGCGGCCTTGGCCAACGGGATGTAGTACTTGGGATCGGTCATGGCTTCCGCATAGGTGAACCGCATGAACCCGATACTAGAACACGTTCTAGTTCTGCGATACGGAACAGGCGGGCCGGATGAGCAACGTAAGTAGACCGTGGCTCACCAGGAACGTCCGGGTGCTCTCGGCGGTGTCGTTTCTGCAGGACACGGCCAGCGAACTGCTCTATCCACTACTGCCCATCTACCTGACGACGGTGCTGGGCGCGCCGCCTGCCGTGGTCGGAGCAATCGAGGGTGCGGCCGAGGGCGCGGCCGCGCTGACCAAGCTGGCCTCCGGCCCGCTCGGCGACCGCTACGCCAAGCGTCCGCTGATCGCGACCGGCTACGGGCTGGCGGCGCTCGGCAAGGTGATGGTCGCGGCGTTCGCGGCGTGGCCCGGTGTGCTGGCCGGCCGAGTCGTGGACCGACTGGGGAAGGGCCTGCGGGGTGCGCCACGCGACGCGCTGCTGGTGGCCGATGTGGACGACTCCGCCCGTGGCCGGGTGTTCGGTTTCCACCGCGCGGTGGACACCGCGGGCGCGGTCGTGGGTCCGCTGCTCGGGCTCGTCGGATACGAACTGCTCGACCACCGGATCGCGCCGCTGCTGTGGATCGCCGTGGTGCCCGCGGTGCTCAGCGTGGCGCTGGTATTCGCGACGCGGGAGAAGCGCCGCGCGGTGACGGCGGTCCGCGCGGGGATCTTCGCGCACGTGAAGGACCTGCCGGGCGGCTACTGGCGGGTGGCGGGGGTCCTGATCGCCTTCGGTGTCGTCAACTTCCCCGATGCGCTACTACTGTTGCGGCTCAACGAGATCGGCTTCTCGGTGGTCGAGGTGATCCTGGCCTACGTCGGCTACAACGCCGTGTACGCGATCGTCAGCTATCCGGCCGGGGTGCTCGCCGACCGGCTGTCGAAGCCCCTGGTGTTCGGCATCGGAATGGTGTTCTTCGCCGTCGGCTACGGCGGGCTCGGCCTGACCGACGACACGCTGACGGCGTGGCTCCTGGTCGCCGCCTACGGTGTCTTCACCGGATGCACGGACGGGGTCGGCAAGGCGTGGATCTCATCACTGGTCGGACGCGATGTGCAGTCCAGCGCCCAGGGGGTGTTCCAGGGCGCCTCGGGCTTCGCCATCCTGATCGCCGGAGTGTGGGCCGGTCTGCTGTGGGGGGCGGACGGCGAACTGCCGCTGTTGATCTCGGGCGGCGTCGGCGCCGTCCTCGCGGTCGGGTTGATCGGGTGGGGGCTGCGTCAGCCGAAGGGCGGCGCGCCCACGCCGGTCACCGAGTAGCCACCCTGCGGAGTGCGCTCGGTGAGGCGTGCCGCCGCGGTGCGGCCGTTGGCGGTCAGCAGCGCCTCCGGGCGGCGCAGCACGTCCTCGGGCAGTGCACCGAAAACCGTTCCGCGCCAATGGTATTTACCGTCAACGGGATCCAGTCTGCCGGTGAGGCGGACCCGCACCGCGTGCTCCTCGTCGGACACCTTGATGTTCGCCGGCCCGTCGTAGACCTCGTCGGGCGCCGGTCCCGTCGGCGCCTCGACGGCTACGCGGGGGGTCTTCGCGGGCAGGAAGTGGCTGCGCCGCCACATCATCCGGGCGATCGGGCCCATCAGGCCCACCTCCTCGAGGAAGGCGGCCAGCGGGGCGAAGCCCGAGATCTGCATCTCGTGCCGGTGCGGGCTGCGTCGCGCCGTGCGCCGCGCCTGCCGCCAGTCGAGTCCCACGCGCCGATACATCACCGGGTTGCTGAAGATGTACCGGAAGAACGGGCCCCCGATCCCGTTGATCGTCGAGATCCACCACCGGTTCAACCGCGGCATGTCGTCGATGCGCTTGCGCACCCCGTCACGGGCGAACTGGATGTGCCGGGCCTCCTCGGTGACGTGAATCCGCATGAGCCGCTGCACCATCGGTTGCAGCTGCGGATCGTCCATCATCTGACGCTGCAGCGAATCGAAGATCTCCTCGCCGATGAGCGCTGCGACCCACAACACCGACCCCTTGAAGCCGAGGGGGACCGCGTTGATGATCATCCGCTGATACCGCTTCGGCGCAATGGGTTTCACGCCCATGCGCTCGATGGCCTTGCCGAACATGACCATGTGGCGGGTCTCGTCGCCCATCTCGGTGAGCGCGTAGTGCGTCGCGTTGCTGGTCGGGTCCTCGTGCATCAGCTTGCGCAGGATGCCCTGATTGAGAATGTTCTCGAACCAGATGCCCGCCGACAGCGTGTTGACGAGTTCCTGGCGGGACAGCTCGATCTGCTGTTCGCGGGTCATCGTGTCCCACAGCGGGGTGCCGTACAGCGAGACGAGCTTCGGCGGCAGATAGAACTTGTCGGGATCCAGCGGTGCGTCCCAGTCGATGTCGACGACGGGTTCGTAGTACTTCTTCACCGACCCGCGCAGGAGGCGTTCCGAGAACTCCTCGCGCGTGGGGGAGTTGGACCTCACGGAGCTCGTCATGGCAGTCCTCTCGCCGCAGCTATGCTCCAGAACCTAATGACGCCGCTCTCAACATGTCAATACCCCCGGTACCGGATACTTCGGGTTCCGTGACGCGCCGCGTTCGCGTCATCGGCATCGGCGCCGGCGGCCCCGACTACGTGACGGCCCAGGCCGTAGCGGCGCTGAACAGCGTCGACGTGTTCTTCGCGATGGACAAGGGCGACGCGAAGGACGACCTGGTGGCGCTGCGCCGCGAGGTCTGCGAACGATTCATCGATCAGCCGCGGTACCGCTTCGTCGAGCTGGCCGACCCGCCGCGCGCCCGCGACGGCGACTACCACCAGGCGGTCGCCGACTGGCACGCCGCGCGCGCCGACGTCTGGGCGCGCGCGCTCACCGACGAGCTGGGAGACGACGGGGTCGGGGCCTTCCTCGCATGGGGTGATCCGTCGCTCTACGACAGCACGCTGCGAATCCTCGACCTCGTCGCGCAGCGTGTCGACCTCAGCTGGGACGTCGTCCCCGGCATCACCGCGATCCAGGCGCTCACCGCGCGACATCGCATCCCGCTCAACGACATCGGCGAACCGGTGCTCATCACGACGGGACGCCGGCTGCGCGCCGACGGGTTGACGGGCGCTTCGGTCGTGATGCTCGACGGCGACTGCGCGTTCCTCGACTGCCCGCCGGACACCCGCATCTGGTGGGGCGCCTACCTCGGCACGGCGAACGAACTGCTCGTCGCGGGCTCGGTGGGGGACGTCGGGCAGCGCATCGTCGACGTGCGGGCAGAGGCCCGAGCGCGGCACGGCTGGATCATGGACACGTACCTGCTGCGACCGGCATAGCCCGCGGGGCGCCACTGAAGATGACAAGATCAACCGCATGGGGCAATTCCTGGTTCGTGCCGCGCTGACGGGTGTCGCGCTCTGGATCGTGACGCTCGTCGTTCCCGGCGTGGAGATCATCGGCGGCGACACCACACTGCAGTACGTCGGCATCATCTTCGTCGTGGCGCTCGTTTTCGGCGTCGTCAACGCGTTCATCAAGCCGATCGTCCAGTTCATCTCGATCCCGCTCTACATCCTCACGCTCGGCCTCATTCACATCGTCATCAACGCGCTGATGCTCTGGATCACGTCGTGGATCACCGAGAACACCACGCACTGGGGCCTGTACATCGACGACTTCTGGTGGACGGCGATCTGGGCGGCGATCGTCCTGTCGATCGTCAGCTGGCTGCTCTCGCTGGTGCTGCCCGACGGCGATCGGGTGGGTTCGCGCTCGTAACCGGTGCACACTGGACGTCATGCCGGAACTACCCGAGGTCGAGGCGCTGGCGGACCACCTGCGCCGCAACGCCGTCGGACTGCCAGTGGGACGGATCGACGTGTCGGCCTTCTCGGTGCTCAAGACGTTCGATCCACCCGTCACCGCGCTCTACGGCCGGGAGGTCACGGGCGCCGATCGCTGGGGGAAGTACCTCGGCCTGCAGGTGGGCGACCTGCATCTGATCACCCACCTGTCGCGGGCTGGGTGGCTGCGCTGGTCGGACAAGCTGGCGCCCGCACCGCTGAAGCCCGGCAAGGGACCGATCGCACTGCGCGTCCACCTCGGAACACCCGGCGAGGCACCGGGATTCGACCTCACCGAAGCCGGCACCCAGAAGAGGCTCGCGGTCTGGCTGGTGGGGGATCCGGCGACGGTGCCGCAGATCGCGGGGCTCGGACCCGACGCGCTGTCGCTTGATCCGGATGGGCTCGCGGCGGTGCTCACGGGTAACACCGGGCGCATCAAGACCGTGATCACCGACCAGAAGGTGATCGCCGGGATCGGCAATGCGTACAGCGACGAGATCCTGCACGTGGCGAAGCTGTCGCCCTTCGCGACGGCGGGCAAGCTCACCAACGCCCAACTCGCGGATCTGCACAGCGCGATGATCGGCGTGCTGACCGATGCGGTGTCGCGGTCGGTGGGGCAGGGGGCGGCGACGCTCAAGGGCGAGAAGCGGTCCGGTCTGCGGGTGCACGCCCGCACGGGGCTGCCCTGCCCGGTGTGCGGCGACACCGTGCGCGAGGTGTCGTTCGCCGACAAGTCGTTTCAGTACTGCGCGACGTGCCAGACGGGCGGCAAGGTGCTGGCCGACCGGCGGATGTCGAAGCTGCTCAAGTAGGTGTCAGCAGTACGACGCGGTCGCCACGGCCAGCGCGTCCACCTTCAGCGGGTCGAGGCCGCGTTCAGCGGCGACCGTGCGCTTGGCCGCGTCCAGGGCGGCCGGGCAGGTCGGACCGTGCAGCACTCCCCACTGCGCCGCCATCTCCGCGACCATCGACTTGTTGAAACCGTCGATCGCCGTGCGTGATTCGGCGAGGTCCGGCGCACTGGCCGGCGCGGCGGCGGGGACGAACTTCCAGTGTCCGAACAGGATGTACTGGACCCCTTCGGTCGCGTGGATCTGGTTCTCGAAGGCCTCCCGGACGTAGGCCGGGTCGATGCCGCGGTTCGAGGCGTCGGCGCCGACGGTGTCGAGCACCTGCGCCACCCGAGCGGGATCCTCGATGGACCCGCCGTTGACCCACTTGTAGGCGGCGACGGGATCGGCGGTCTGCAGGCGCTGGGCCGCGGTGTCGACGAGAAGGTGCAGAGGGTTGTCGTCGTCCGCGTGGGCCGCGGGTGCTCCGGCGATGAGCAGGAGTGCGGCCAGGACCGGGATGGCGGGTTTCACGGACTCCATCTTCGTTCACCGATTTCTTGACACCTGTCGAGTCCAGCTATTCTGCACGCATGACTCGGCAGAAGATCCTCATCACCGGCGCGAGCTCGGGCTTGGGCGCGGGTATGGCCCGCCAGTTCGCCGCGAAGGGCCGCGACCTGGCCCTGTGCGCACGTCGCGTCGACAATCTGGACGAGTTGAAAGCCGAGCTCACGGCGCGGTATCCGAGCATCAAGGTCGCCGTCGCAGCGCTCGACGTCAACGATCACGAGGCGGTGCCGAAGGTGTTCGCCGAGATGTCCGACGAACTCGGCGGCCTGGACTGCGTCATCGTCAACGCGGGCATCGGCAAGGGGTATCCACTCGGCGGCGGCAAACTGTGGGCGAACAAGGCCACCCTCGAAACGAATCTCGTTGCGGCGCTGGTCCAGATCGAGACGGCGCTGGAGATGTTCAAGGCCGCGGGCCACGGGCACCTGGTGCTGGTGTCGTCGGTGCTCGGCAACGTCGGCGTGCCCGGTCACAAGGCCGCCTACTCCGCGAGCAAGGCGGGCGTGACGTCGCTCGGCGGGTCGCTGCGGGCCGAGTACCCGTCGGGGCCGATCAAGATCACCGTGCTGGAACCGGGCTACATCGAGTCCGAGATGACCGCGAAGTCCAACTCGACGATGCTCATGGTCGACAACGAGACCGGCGTCCGCGCGATGGTCAACGCCATCGAGAACGAGAAGGGCCGCGCCGTCGTCCCCGGTTGGCCCTGGTGGCCGCTGGTCGAAGTGATGAAGGTGCTGCCACCGCGCTTCACCAAGTACTTCGCCTGACCGAAAATCGCAGAACGGCTTGACGTGAGCGTTGGGTTTTCCTAACGTTTAGTTGTATGAGCCCGGTGAGACGTGGGGAAAATCTTCCCATTCACAACCGCATCGGCGTGCTGCGCGCCGAGCGGCGGATGACGCGGGCGGAGCTCGCAGCGCTCGTCGACGTGAACCCGCAGACCGTGGGAGCGCTCGAGCGTGGCGATCACTATCCGAGCCTCGATCTGGCGTTCCGGATCTGTGACGTGTTCGGCCTGCCCGTGGAGGCCGTCTTCTCGCGCTCCGCCTTCACGCCGTTGTCGGCCGAGCTCTACGGAAGGACGTGAGAGGGATGACGCAACAGAACCTGCTCGACCGCTATCAGGATTACCGCACCCGGCGCTTCACCGAGCACCAACGCAAGACCGCGCAGTCCCTGCCGGGCTGGCGCACACAGCGTCGGCGACGCTCGCTCGTCATCGGCCTCGCGGTCACGTTCGCGTTCATGTTCGCCGTCGGAGTGGTGTACGCGTTCGGCGTGAAATGGGTTGCACTGCTGTGGCTTCCGGCGTGTGCGGTGTTCATGCCGATGTGGGTCGCGCTGCAGATCGTATTGGGCCGTCAAAGCGACGCCCCCGAGGCCACGCTCGACGAGTACGAGGTCGCGCAACGCAACAGCGCGCGATCCATCGGGTTGACGGTGACGCAGAACCTGATGATGATCCCGATCGCCTACCTGATCTTCGGCGCCGCCATCACCGGCGGCACCGACGAGAACATGGCCTACGCGGGCGGACTGATGGCGCTGGCCGTCCTCCTCGTCGGAGGCTCGACTCCTGCGATGATCCTCGGCTGGACGCGGCGCGACCCCGATCCGGAGTAGGAACCGTTCCCGGGTTCGGGTGTTTTGATAGCCCGATGCCTCAACTCGATCGGCGTACGATGCTCACGATGACCGGAATCGGTCTGCTGGGGGCAACGCTGCCTCTCGCGGAGGCCGCGGCCGCCCCGTGGGACGGGTCGCCACCGGCGGCGCCACCGCCGAGCGGCAAGTACCTGTTCGAGGATCACTTCGACGGGCCGGCGGGCTCGGCTCCCGACCGGTCCAAGTGGGAGATCGCCACCGAGCGCGAGTCGATGGAGGACCCGACGTTCTGGGAGCTTCCGGAGAACGTCGGCCAGTACCGCGACGACCGCCGCAACGTGTACGTCGACGGCAAGTCGAATCTGGTCTTCCACGCGGCCAAGGACGGCGACACCTACTACAGCGGCAAGGTGTTCGGCACCTACCGCGGCGGCATCGGGCACAACTGGGAAGCCCGCATCAAGTGCAACTGCATCACCCCCGGCGCCTGGCCCGCGTGGTACCTCGCCAACAACAACCCGGTCAACGGCGGCGAGGTCGACGTCATGGAGTGGTACGGCAACGGCAGCTGGGCACCCGGTTCGACGGTGCACGCCAATTTGAACGGCGGCGAACACGTCAGCCAGACCATCGCCGTCGACAGCGCGTGGCACACGTGGCGAGTGCAGTGGGACGACGCCGGGATGCGGTTCTGGAAGGACTACACCGACGGCGCGCAGCCGTACTTCAACGTGCCCGCCGACTCGCTGCCCGGCTGGCAGTTCAACACGCCGGGCTACACGTTCTACCCGGTGATGGACCTCGCGATCGCGGGCTCCGGCGGCGGCGACCCGTCGGGCGGCACCTACCCCGCCGACATGCTGATCGACTACGTCCGCGTCTGGTGATCTCGCGGTTCGTGCACACCACAGAGCGCTGACCGCTCCTGCGCGTGCACGAATCACGCAGTGCGGCCGCGTTCGGAGCGATAGTGGCGGACGAGTGCATCCGTGGACGAGTCGGTCTGCGGCGCGGGTGACGCGTCCCCGGTGATGACCGGGAGCAGCGCCTTAGCCTGCGTCTTGCCGAGTTCGACACCCCACTGGTCGAACGAGTCGATACCCCAGATGACGCCCTCGGTGAACACCTGATGCTCGTAGAGCGCGATGAGCTGGCCGACCACCGACGGCGTCAGCAGCGTCGCGAGGATCGACGTCGTGGGCCGGTTGCCCGGCATCACCTTGTGCGGCACCACGTCTGCGGGCGTGCCCTCGCCCGCGATCTCCTCGGCCGTCTTGCCGAACGCCAGCACCTGCGTCTGCGCGAAGAAGTTGCTCATCAGCAGGTCGTGCATGCTGCCGGTGCCGTCGGCCGTCGGAAGGTCGTCGGTGGGCTGGCTGAAACCGATGAAGTCGGCGGGAATCAGCCGGGTGCCCTGGTGCAGCAGTTGGTAGAAGGCGTGCTGGCCGTTGGTTCCCGGTTCGCCCCAGTAGATCTCGCCGGTCTCGGTGGTGACGGGGGAGCCGTCGGCGCGCACCGACTTGCCGTTGGACTCCATGGTCAGCTGCTGCAGGTACGCCGCAAACCGCGCCAGGTCGTTCGAGTACGGCAGCACCGCGCGTGACTGGGCGCCGAAGAACTCGTTGTACCAGAGTCCGATGAGGCCCAGCAGCGCAGGCGCATTCGCCTCCAGCGGCGTGGTCCGGAAGTGTTCGTCGATGACGTGGAAGCCCGCCAGGAACTCCGCGAACCGCTCCTTGCCGATCACCGCCATGACGGACAGCCCGATCGCCGAGTCCACCGAGTACCGCCCGCCGACCCAGTCCCAGAAGCCGAACATGTTGTCGGTGTTGATGCCGAAGTCGTCGACCAGTTTCTTGTTCGTCGACACCGCGACGAAGTGCTTCGCCACCGCGGCGTCGCCGAGCACGTCGGTCAGCCAGCGCCGCGCCGCGGTCGCGTTCGTCAGCGTCTCCAACGTCGAGAACGTCTTGGAGGCGATGATGAAAAGCGTTGTGGCGGGATCGAGCCCGTCGAGTTTGGCCACCAGATCGGCGGGGTCGACGTTCGACACGAAGCGGGCCGAGATGCCCGCGTCGGCGTAGTGCCGCAGCGCCTGGTACACCATCACCGGGCCGAGGTCGGAGCCGCCGATGCCGATGTTGACGACGCATCTGATGCGCTCACCCGTCGCGCCGGTCCACTCGCCGCTGCGCAGCCGATCGGTGAAGTCGCCCATCGCGTCGAGCACCTCGTGCACGTCGGCCACGACGTTCTGACCGTCGACCTCGAGTTCCGCACCGCGGGGCAGTCGCAGCGCGGTGTGCAGCACGGCGCGATCCTCGGAGGTGTTGATGTGCGCGCCGGCGAACATGGCGTCGCGCTTGGCCTCCAGATCGGCGGCCCTGGCCAGGTCGACGAGGAGCGTCAGCGTCTCGCGGGTGACTCGGTGCTTGCTGTAGTCGATGTACAGGTCGCCGACGGTCAGCGTCAGCTCGCGGCCGCGTTCGGGGTCCTCGTCGAAGTACTCCCGCAGGTGCTTGTCCGCGATCTGATCGTGGTGGCGGGCGAGCGCGTTCCATGCTGGCGTTGACGAAATATCCACGGCATCGGTCATTCCTTCGACCCTAGTGCGGAGCGCTGAATGAAGGTGTAAATGATGGATGCATGGACATCGAAAAGCTGCTGTCATCCGTTCCGACCGGACTCTGGATCGGCGGTGAGGAACGACCGGGATCGTCGACCTTCGACGTGCTCAACCCCGCGACCGACGAGGTCCTGATCTCCATCGCCAACGCCACCCCCGAGGACGGCATCGCCGCACTCGACGCCGCCGCGGGCGTGCAGAAGGAGTGGGCCGCGACGCCGCCGCGTGAGCGCGGCGAGATCCTCCGCTCGGTGTTCGAAGCGATCACCGCGCGTGCCGAGGAGTTCGCGACGCTGATGACCCTCGAGATGGGCAAGGTCGTCGCCGAGAGCATGGGCGAGGTGAAGTACGGCGCCGAGTTCTTCCGCTGGTTCGCCGAGGAGGCCGTGCGCATCGACGGCCGCTACACGCGAAGCCCCGCGGGCACCGGCCGCATCATCGTCACCAAGCAGGCCGTCGGCCCGTGTCTGGCCATCACGCCGTGGAACTTCCCGCTGGCGATGGGCACCCGCAAGATCGGCCCGGCGATGGCGGCCGGTTGCACGATGGTGATCAAGCCGGCCCAGGAGACGCCGCTGACGATGCTGCTGCTCGCCAAGCTGATGGACGAGGCCGGGCTGCCCAAGGGCGTGCTCTCGATTCTGCCGACCACCAAGCCGGGCGATCTGACGACGGCCCTCATCGACGACGGCCGGCTGCGCAAGCTGACGTTCACCGGCTCCACCGGCGTAGGCAAGGCACTCGTCAAGCAGAGCGCCGACAAGCTGCTGCGCACCTCGATGGAGTTGGGCGGCAACGCACCGTTCATCGTGTTCGACGACGCCGATCTGGACGCCGCGGTCGACGGCGCCCTGCTGGCCAAGATGCGCAACGGCGGCGAGGCCTGCACCGCCTCGAACCGCTTCCACGTCGCGAACGCGGTGCGCGAGGAGTTCACCGAGAAGCTGGTGAAGCGGATGAGCGAGTACAAGCTCGGCAACGGGCTGGACGAGTCGTCGACCCTGGGTCCGCTGATCAGCAAGAAGCAGGTCGCCACCGTCGAGGACCTGGTGTCCGACGCCGTGTCCAAGGGCGCACGGGTCGCCGTCGGCGGCGCCGCGCCGGACGGGCCAGGGCACTTCTACCCGGCGACCGTGCTGGCCGACGTTACCGCCGACGCGCGCATCTTCAAGGAGGAGGTGTTCGGGCCCGTCGCCCCGGTGATCGGCTTCGACACCGAGGAGGAGGGCATCGCCGCGGCCAACGACACCGAATACGGTCTGGCGGCCTACATCTACACCCAGGGGCTGGACCGGGCGCTGCGCGTCGCCGAGGCGCTCGAGGCGGGCATGGTCGGTGTCAATCGCGGTGTCATCTCCGATCCGGCCGCGCCGTTCGGCGGTGTCAAGGAATCGGGCTTCGGCCGCGAAGGCGGCTCCGAGGGCATCGACGAGTACCTCGACATCAAGTACATCGCGTTGACGAACTAGGCACGGGCTCCGCGGCTGCGGCTGGAGAGGGCGTATTCATCCGCACCTGCGGCTAATATCCGGGGTGTGCCGTCCATCCGCATCCGCGACGCCGCTGAACTGCTCGGGGTCAGCGACGACACCGTCCGACGCTGGGTCGACGACGGCCAGCTGTCGGTGCGCACCGACGACTCCGGCCGCAAGGTGCTCGACGGAGCCGAGTTGGCGCGGTTCGTCAGCGCCCAGGGCGGCCGGGTACCCAGGGACCCCGTCGCGGTCGGCAGCTCGGCGCGCAACCGCTTCGCCGGCCTCGTCACGAAGGTGACCGCCGACAAGGTGATGGCCCAGGTGGAGATGCGTTGCGGCCCGTTCACGGTCGTCTCGCTCATGAGCACCGACGCCGTGCGTGAGCTCGGCCTCGAGCCGGGCAGCGTCGCCACCGCCGTCGTCAAGGCCACCACCGTCATCGTCGAAACGCCCGGAGGAACCTGGTGAAACGTCCTGCCGCCCTTGCCTTCGCCGCGGCGATGGCGGTGGTGCTGGTCGCCGGTTGCGGCTCCGGCTCGCAGCCCGCGACGGCGGGCGAGGGTGCGACCAACCTGGTGGTGTTCGCCGCGGCATCGCTCAAGCAGTCGTTCACCGACATCGGCGAGCGCTTCGAGGCCGACAACCCCGGAACCTCGGTCGAATTCTCCTTCGCGGGATCCTCGGACCTCGTCACCCAGTTGCAGCAGGGCGCGAAAGCCGACGTCTTCGCCTCGGCCGACGCCGGGAACATGGACAAGGCCGCCCAGGCGAACCTGCTCTCAGGCGATCCGGTGAACTTCGCGTCGAACACGCTCACCATCGCCGTCGCCCCCGGAAACCCCGAGGGGATCACCGGTTTCACGGACCTGACCCGCGAGGGCCTCGACGTCGTCGTCTGCGCCCCGCAGGTGCCGTGCGGTTCGGCCACCGAGAAGATCGAGAAGGCCACCGCCGTGACGCTCAACCCGGTCAGCGAGGAGTCCTCGGTGACCGATGTGCTGAACAAGGTCACCTCGGGCGAGGCCGACGCCGGCCTGGTCTACGTCACCGACGCCAAGGGCGCGGGCGACTCGGTCGACGCCGTGGCGTTCCCGGAGACGACCGACGCGGTCAACACCTACCCGATCGCGTCGCTGAAGGACGCCGCCGACCCCGAGCTGGCGAGCAGGTTCGTCGGCTACGTGACCGGGGAGCGGGGGCAGCAGGTGCTCGACGCGGCGGGGTTCGCCAAGCCCTAGTGGCCGAGGCGGCTCAGGTCCTAGTGGCCGAGGCGGCCGCGGCCCATGCGCAGCAGCAGCATCGCGAGGTCCTTGCCGTCAGGGCCGAGCTCGCTGTAGCGCTCGATGACCTTCATCTCGCGGCTGTGCACCAGCCGGGTGCCGCCGGACGCCATCCGGACCTTGCCGATGGCCTGCGACACCTCGGTGCGGCGCTTGACCGCCGCGAGGATGGTGGCGTCGAGGGTGTCGATCTCGAGGCGAAGGTCGTCGATGTCGGCCATGGCTTCAGTTTCTACGCTCATGTCGGGTTCCTTGTCGTTTCGGGGTTGCGTTGGGGGTGTGCGATCCGAACCGGTTTCGGGCCTCGACAACAAAAGAGCCCCGGATCCGGATGCGGACCGCGGGGCTGACTGGGGAGCAGCTAGACCACGGGCACCGCTGGCCGGTACCCGTAGAAAAATCGTCCCTGCGCATTAAGCACGGATTGAGTGTGCCACCACCGGTCGCGTCGATGCAATGTGTCGCCCGGCAGCGGTAGATTCGGCGACGATATGACTGTGCTTCCCGCGCGAACCGAAACCGACGAGCTCCTCGACGGCCTCAACTCCCAGCAGCGGCAGGCCGTGCTGCACGAGGGCTCGCCACTGCTCATCGTCGCCGGTGCCGGCTCGGGCAAGACCGCCGTCCTCACCCGCCGGATCGCCTATCTGCTGGCCGCCCGCGACGTCGGTGTCGGACAGGTGCTCGCCATCACGTTCACCAACAAGGCCGCCGCCGAGATGCGCGAGCGCGTCGTCGGGCTGATCGGGCCCCGCGCCCGGTCGATGTGGGTGTCGACGTTCCACTCGACGTGCGTGCGCATTCTGCGCAACCAGGCCTCGCTGCTGCCGGGGCTGAACTCGAACTTCTCGATCTACGACGCCGACGACTCCCGCCGCCTGCTGATGATGATCGGCAAGGACATGGGCCTGGACACCAAGCGGTACTCGCCGCGACTGCTGTCCAACAGCATCTCCAACCACAAGAACGAGCTGGTCGACCCGCAGCAGGCGCTCACCGAGGCCACCGAGGCCGAGGAGGAGCTCCCGCGCATCGTCGCCGAGGTCTACGGCGAGTACCAGCGCAGGCTGCGCGCGGCTAACGCCCTCGACTTCGACGACCTGATCGGCGAGACGGTCGCGGTGCTGCAGGCGTTCCCGCAGATCGCCCAGTACTACCGGCGCCGCTTCCGGCACATCCTCGTCGACGAGTACCAGGACACAAACCACGCGCAGTACGTCCTGGTGCGCGAGTTGGTCGGCCACGATCTCACCGACACCGAGGTACCGCCGGCGGAGCTGTGCGTCGTCGGCGACGCCGACCAGTCCATCTACGCGTTCCGGGGCGCGACGATCCGCAACATCGAGGACTTCGAGCGGGACTACCCGAACGCGGAAACCATTCTGCTGGAACAGAACTACCGGTCGACGCAGAACATCCTGTCGGCGGCCAACGCCGTCATCTCCCGCAACACCGGCCGTCGGGAGAAGCGGCTGTGGACCGATTCCGGTGAGGGCGAGCTCATCGTCGGGTACGTCGCCGACAACGAGCACGACGAGGCCCGGTTCGTCGCCGGCGAGATCGACACCCTGCACGACCGCGGTGACATCTCGTACAACGACGTCGCCGTCTTCTACCGGACCAACAACAACTCGCGCGCCGTCGAGGAGGTGTTCATCCGCGCCGGCATCCCCTACAAGGTCGTCGGCGGCGTGAGGTTCTACGAGCGCAAGGAGATTCGCGACATCGTCGCGTACCTGAGGGTGCTCGACAACCCCGGCGACTCGGTCAGCATGCGGCGCATCCTCAACACGCCGCGCCGCGGCATCGGCGACCGCGCTGAGGCGTGCGTGGCGGTGTACGCCGAGAACACCGGCGCCAGCTTCAACGACGCGCTGCAGGCCGCGGCCGAGGGCCGGGTGCCGATGCTGAACACCCGCTCGGAGAAGGCGATTGCGGCGTTCGTCGAACTCGTGGACGGGCTGCGCGGCCTGCTCGGCGACGAGCTCGGCGACCTCGTTGAGGCGGTGCTCGACCGCACCGGCTACCGGCGTGAGCTCGAAGCGTCGAGTGACCCGCAGGATCTGGCCCGGCTCGACAACCTGAACGAACTCGTCAGCGTCGCACACGAATTCAGCATCGACCTGGCCAACGCCACCGCGCTGCGCGAGGAGTCCGACGATCCGGTCGACGAGGACATCCCCGAAACCGGCGCTCTCGCCGCCTTCCTCGAGCGGGTGTCGCTGGTGGCCGATGCGGACGGCATCCCCGAGCACGGCGAAGGCGTCGTGACGATGATGACGCTGCACACCGCCAAGGGGCTCGAATTCCCGGTCGTGTTCGTCACCGGGTGGGAGGACGGCATGTTCCCCCACATGCGCGCTCTCGGCGATCCGATGGAACTCTCCGAGGAGCGCAGGCTCGCCTACGTCGGGATCACTCGCGCCAGGCAGCGGCTCTACCTCAGCCGGGCCAAGGTCCGGTCCTCGTGGGGTCAGCCGATGCTCAATCCGGAGTCGCGCTTCCTGCGCGAGATCCCGCAGGAGCTCATCGACTGGCGCCGGGTGGAAGCGCCACCGTCGGCGATGAGCGCGCCCGTTTCCGGTGCAGGACGGTTCGGCAACAACCCCCGGCCGTCCCCCGCCCGCTCCAGTGGCAACAAACGGCCGCCGATCACGCTCGAACCCGGTGATCGCGTCACCCACGACAAGTACGGCCTGGGCCGCGTCGAGGAGGTGTCCGGGGTGGGGGAGTCCGCGATGTCGCTCATCGACTTCGGCAGTGCGGGACGCGTGAAGCTGATGCACAACCACGCGCCGGTGCAGAAGCTGTAACAGCCGGCTAGCGACACCACCGGCCGGTCGCCGGCAGCGCGGCGAGCACCACGCTGGCGATCGGGAGCAGCGGGATGGCGTACACGATGGTCGGCAGCGCGGCACCCGCGACGAACAGGCCGGCGAAGATCATGACCGCGACGAACGCGCCGACGATGATCAGCAGACGGCCGACGCGCCGGCGCAGCAGCAGCGAGATGAGCCCGCCGATGGTCGCTCCCGCTGATACTGCCGCCAGGAAACCTATTGCGACGCAGAACAACTCGTCGGTGCGCCACCAGGCCGAGATCAGGGACGTGGCGATGACGGCGGTCGCCCAGCCGCTGAGGATGCTGACCGCCGCGGTCGCGACAGCCGCACGGGGATCCGGTCTGGGCGGTCGCGGCGCGGGAACTTCGACCGGGGTTGCCCGAGGCAGGTAGCTGGTGGCGATCTCGTCGACCGGCGGTTCGGGGAGGACGGGGAACGACCCGGTGGGGTGACGGCGGATGATGCTGGTTTGCGGGGCGTCGGCGTCCGGGATCTCCGCGGCGGTGGTCGGCGCGAGAGTGGTATCGGGCTCGCGCCGGATCATCTGGGTGCGGTCGGAATCGCCGCCGGAGGTCACTCGGCCAGAGTAGTCGGCGTCAGCCGGAGTACTTGCCGGGGCTCAGGCCGCGCTGGGCCAACCACGGGGTGGGATCCACCCGGTCGCTGCCGTTGACGAGCACCTCGAAGTGCAGATGCGGCCCCGTCGAGTTACCGCGATTGCCCATCGTGGCGATCTGGTCGCCCGCCATCACGCGCTGGCCCTCACTGACGAGCCAGGTGTTGATGTGGCCGTACAGCGTCACGGTGCCGTCGGAGTGCCGGAGCTTGACCCAGGCGCCGTATCCGGCGGTGGGGCCGACGTCGATGACGACGCCGTCGGACGCAGCCAGGATCGGGGTGCCGATGGAGTTCGCGATGTCGATGCCGCCGTGCAGGACGCCCCACCGGTAGCCGAAGCCGGACGTCCAGACGCCGCGGGTGGGCATCTCGAACAACGGCCGTGCGAGCCGCGCCTCACGCTCGGCGCGCTCGGCTGCGAAGGCGGCGCCCTTGGCGAGCTCCTCGCTGTGGATGGCCGAGCTGGCGGCGGGAGCGACGGAGACGATCTGCATGCCCCCGCCGGAGGTGCTGACGCTCTCATCGACGAACGCGCCGGGGCCCGCGGCCACCAGAGCGTCGGCCTCGGGGGTGTTGGTCGCGGTGGCCATCGTGTAGCCGCCGGCTGCGGTCGCGCCGATCGCCATCGCAGCGGCGACCAGCTTGCCCTTGACGTGACCGTCGTTGAGCTTGCGATGGGACCCGCCGCGACGCATGTCGATGACGTCGGTCTGGTCCATGCCGTCGCTGATGTCGGTCCGGCTGTCGCGGTAGGCCCGTGACCGGCGCTCGGCACCGGGCGCGGCGGCGAACTCCGAGGGAACGACGAGTCGCAACGGCACCAGATCGTCGGTGTGGTGCAGGTCGTCGAGCTCGGGCGCGCTGATGACACGCGCTTCCCGGTCGAACGCCGAGGAGTTGCAGAAGTCCAGGTCGGTCACGGATTCGGACAGATCGCCGAACTCGTTGAAGGGGATGATGTCGGTGACGTCGGCGTCGAATACCGCGGGCCGGGCGTTCGTCGAAGCTCTTCGTGGAGAGCGGGACGAACTATGCGATGCCAACCCAAATGTCCTTGTCGTCGTGACCTGTCCGTTATCAAGACCACAGGCACGTTAACCAAAATCCAATGTTGGTGGCAACCCGAGCGGTAATTCCGCGGAATATTGTGATTTGTATCACCAATGGGGCCCGGTGAGATCTGCCACATGAGTGGTAGGCGGTGCGGGTGGGCTGAGCGGGTGTGGATAAAGTTCCCTCGAGCCTTCTAGGCCCGAACCCGTGGAAGTCAGTCCGAGAGTCAACGCAGACAGACAGGAATCCTGGTAAAGCACAATGGATCTATTCGAATACCAGGCGAAGGAACTGTTCGCCAAGCACAACGTACCCACCACCCCCGGCCGGGTGACCGAATCGGCTGACGACGCCAAGGCGATTGCTGAGGAGATCGGCAAGCCCGTCATGGTGAAGGCGCAGGTGAAGGTCGGGGGCCGCGGCAAGGCCGGTGGCGTCAAGTTTGCTGCCACGCCCGCAGACGCTCATCAGCACGCCACCAACATCCTGGGCCTCGACATCAAGGGCCACATCGTCAAGAAGCTGCTGGTCGCCGAAGCGAGCGACATCGCCGAGGAGTACTACATCTCCTTCCTGCTCGATCGCTCGAACCGCACCTACCTCGCCATGTGCTCGGTCGAGGGCGGCATGGAGATCGAGGAGGTCGCCGCCACCAAGCCGGAGCGTCTCGCCAAGGTGCCCGTCAACGCCGTCAAGGGCGTCGACCTGGCCTTCGCCCGTGAGATCGCCGAGAAGGGTCACCTGCCCGCCGAGGTGCTCGACGCCGCCGCGGTGACGATTCAGAAGCTCTGGGAGGTGTTCGTCGGCGAGGACGCGACCCTCGTCGAGGTCAACCCGCTGGTGCGCACGCCCGACGATCAGATCCTCGCGCTCGACGGCAAGGTCACCCTCGACGCCAACGCCGACTTCCGGCAGCCCGGCCACGCGGAGTTCGAGGACAAGGACGCGACCGATCCACTGGAGCTCAAGGCCAAGGAGAACGACCTCAACTACGTCAAGCTCGACGGCGAGGTCGGCATCATCGGAAACGGCGCGGGTCTGGTCATGTCGACGCTCGACGTGGTGGCCTACGCCGGTGAGAAGCACGGCGGCGTCAAGCCGGCCAACTTCCTCGACATCGGTGGCGGCGCGTCGGCCGAGGTGATGGCCAACGGACTCGACGTCATTCTCGGCGACAGCCAGGTGAAGAGCGTGTTCGTCAACGTGTTCGGCGGCATCACCGCGTGCGACGCGGTGGCCAACGGCATCGTCGGCGCGCTCAAGAAGCTCGGCGACAGTGCGAACAAGCCGCTCGTCGTTCGCCTCGACGGCAACAACGTCGAAGAGGGTCGTCGCATCCTCGACGAGGCGAACCACCCCCTGGTCATCCAGGCCGACACCATGGACGCCGGCGCCGACAAGGCCGCCGAGCTGGCCAACAAGTAGACAAGGAACTATGACCCATGTCGATTTTCCTTAACGCGGACAGCAAGGTCATCGTCCAGGGCATCACCGGCGGCGAGGGCACCAAGCACACCGCGCTGATGCTGAAGGCGGGCACGCAGGTCGTCGGCGGCGTGAACGCGCGCAAGGCCGGAACGACGGTGTCGCACAAGGACAAGAACGGCAACGACGTTGAACTGCCGGTGTTCGGCAGTGTCGCCGAGGCCATGAAGGAGACCGGCGCCGACGTGTCGATCGCCTTCGTGCCGCCCGCCTTCTCGAAGGACGCGATCATCGAGGCCATCGACGCCGAGATCCCGCTGCTCGTCGTCATCACCGAGGGAATCCCGGTGCAGGACACCGCGTATGCGTGGGCGTACAACGTCGACAAGGGTGAGAAGACCCGCATCATCGGGCCCAACTGCCCCGGCATCATCACGCCCGGCGAGGCGCTCGTCGGCATCACGCCGAACAACATCACCGGCAAGGGGCCGATCGGGCTGGTGTCGAAGTCCGGCACCCTGACCTACCAGATGATGTTCGAGCTGCGCGATCTCGGCTTCTCGACCGCCATCGGCATCGGCGGCGACCCGGTCATCGGCACCACCCACATCGACGCCATCGAGGCGTTCGAGAAGGATCCCGAGACCAAGCTGATCGTGATGATCGGTGAGATCGGCGGCGACGCCGAGGAGAAGGCCGCCGCGTACATCAAGGCCAACGTCTCCAAGCCGGTCGTCGGCTACGTCGCGGGCTTCACCGCGCCGGAGGGCAAGACCATGGGCCACGCCGGTGCCATCGTCTCCGACGGTGCGGGCACCGCCGACGGCAAGAAGGTAGCGCTCGAAGCCGCCGGGGTGAAGGTCGGCAAGACGCCGTCCGAGACCGCCAAGCTGGCGCGCGAGATCTTCGAGGCGCTCTAGTTCCTCCGCGAGCAGACGCAGAATCCCCTCAATCCCCGCGATTGAGGGGATTCTGCGTCTGGTCGCGGGTCTGGTGAGTCACAGGAATTGGAACAGGTTCCAGGTATCGGTTAGCCTCACGAACTAACACTTGCCAGGAGGTCTGTAATGGTGGATCCGCGCACGCCCGTCATCGTCGGAGTCGGCCAGTTCACCGAACGCCTCGACGACCCCGGATACCGCGGTATGTCGGCGGTCGACCTGGCCACGGAGGCGGTGCGGGCGGCGCTCGCCGACACCGGAGCCGACGTGGCCGAGGTGGCGCGGGCGATCGAGGTCTTCGCCGGCCTCCGGCAGTTCGAGATCTGCACGCCGTTCGCCGATCCGCCCCTCGGTGCGTCGGACAACTACGTGCGGTCGGTGGCGAAGCGAGTCGGCGCCGATCCGGCGCGTGCGGTGCTCGAGCCCATCGGGGGCAACGGATCGCAGAAGGTGGTGACGGAGTTCGCCGGGGTGATCGCGGCCGGCGACATCGAGGTGGCCCTGGTCCTCGGCTCGGAGCCGGGGTCCACGGCGAAGTACTTCTCCAATCGTGCCGACAAGCCGGACTTCACCGAGCGCGTCGGCGGGCAGCTGGAGGACCGCGGGTACGGCTTCGAGCAGTACATGAGCGAGTACACCGCCAAGCACGGCCTGACCGGTGCCCCCGTGCAGTACGGGCTGCTGGACAACGCCCGCCGCGCACGGCTGGGGCTCGGTGTGGCCGACTACCGCCGGGCGATGGCCGAGCTCTTCGCTCCGTTCTCGAAAGTGGCTGCCAAGAACCCGTTCTCGTCGTCCCCGGTGGAGCGTTCGGTCGACGAGATCGTGACCGTCACCGACGAGAACCGGATGATCTGCGACCCGTACCCCCGTTACCTGGTCGCTCGCGACACCGTGAACCAGGGCGCGGCGGTGCTCGTCATGTCGGTGGCCGCCGCCGCTCGACTCGGGGTGCCCGAGGAGAGGTGGGTGTACCTGCGCGGGCACGCCGACCAGACCGAGCAGGACCTCCTCGATCGCGTCGATCTTGATGTCAGCGTCTCCGCGAGACAGGCTGTGGCCGAAGCGCTTCGGGTCGCGGGCATCGGTATCGACGACGTCGCGACCTTCGACCTCTACAGCTGCTTCCCCTTCCCGGTGTTCGCGGTGTGCGACGAGACGGGCGTCGCCCCCGACGATCCGCGCGGGTTGACGCTCACCGGTGGCCTGCCATACTTCGGCGGACCCGGCAACAGCTACTCCCTGCACGGGATCGCCGAGACTGTCGCCGAAATGCGAGACAAGCCAGGTGCTTTCGGCCTCGTCGGTGCGAACGGCGGTGTGATGAGCAAGTACTCGGTGGGGGTGTACTCAACCGAGCCCGCCGACTGGGCGCCGGACCGGAGCAGGGAGCTGCAGGCCGACATCGCCGCGCTTCCGACGATCCCCGTCACCCGCAACGCCGACGGCCGCGGCACCATCGAGACGTATTCGGTGCGCTACGACTGGCCGGAGATCACCGGCGTCGTCATCGGCCGGCTCGACGCCGACGGCAGCCGGTTCATGGCGCTCAGCACCGATGAGCGCCTGATGGCGCTGATGACCGAGGGCGATCCGCTCGGCGCGAAGATCACGGTCACCGCGGACGGTGACGTCAACAGGGCCCAGCTGGCCTGAGTTACGCCAGCGCGGAGAGCTTGCCCGCGAGCCGCTCGACATAGGCGGCGACGTCGGATTCGGACTTGTCGGGCAGCCCGAAGAGCACCTCCGTAACACCCAATTCGCGCCAGTGCGCCAGCTTTTCGGGATCGGGCTTGAAGTCGAGCGCGACGATCTGCGGGGCGCCGTCGCGGTCGGCGGCGGCCCAGGTGTCCTGAAGCAGCTTCACCGGTTCGTCGATGGTGAAGTCGCGCGGTGTGGTGATCCAGCCGTCCGCCGACTTCGCGATCCACTTGAAGTTCTTCTCGGTGCCCGCCGCGCCGACGAGGACCGGGATGTGCGACTGGATCGGCTTCGGCCACGCCCAGGACGGGCCGAACTTCACGAATTCGCCGTCGTACTCGGCTTCCTCCTGCGTCCACAGGGCGCGCATCGCCTCGAGGTACTCGCGCAGCATGGTGCGCCGCCGCCCCGGTGGGACGTTGTGGTCGGTGAGTTCGTCGGTGTTCCAACCGAACCCGACGCCCAGCGACACGCGGCCGCCGGAGAGGTGGTCGAGCGTGGCGATGGACTTGGCCAGGGTGATGCAGTCGTGTTCGACGGGCAGCGCGACCGCGGTCGACAGCCGTACCCGCGTCGTGACGGCTGCGGCCGTTCCCAGCGACACCCACGGATCCAGGGTGCGCATGTAGCGGTCGTCGGGCAGCGACTCGTCACCGGTGGTCGGGTGCGCGGCCTCGCGCTTGATCGGGATGTGGGTGTGTTCGGGCACGTAGAAGGTTTCGAACCCGTGGTCGTCGGCGAGCTTGGCAGCCGCCGCCGGGGTGATGCCGCGATCGCTGGTGAAGAGGACGAGCCCGAAGTTCATGACTGGAATTAGAACGTGTTCCAGTCTGGGAAAGCAAGGCGGACCTCCCAGCGCGTCCGCAGCAACCACTTAGGGTCACGCGGATCGTTACCCGTGACCGCGGCCACCTCGCTTGGTGGCATGGCGGTATGACGACCGAACGAATCGCCGACCACGTCAAGTTCGCCTACTGGGTGCCCAACGTCAGCGGCGGGCTGGTGACCAGTGACATCGAGCAGCGCACCGACTGGAATTACGAGTACAACCGCAGGTTGGCGCAGACCGCGGAGAACAACGGGTTCGAGTACGCGTTGTCGCAGGTCCGCTACGAGGCGAGTTACGGCGCGGAGTACCAGCACGAGTCGACCAGCTTCAGCCTCGCGCTGCTGCTGGCCACCGAGCGGCTCAAGGTGATCGCCGCGGTACACCCCGGCCTGTGGCAGCCCGCCGTGTTGGCCAAGCTCGGCGCCACCGCCGATCACCTGTCGGGCGGCCGGTTCGCGGTCAACGTGGTGTCCGGGTGGTTCAAGGACGAGTTCACCCACCTCGGCGAACCCTGGCTCGAACACGACGAGCGGTACCGGCGAAGCGCGGAGTTCCTGCAGGTGCTGCGCAAGATCTGGACCGTGGATGACGTGGACTTCCGCGGCGACTTCTACCGCATTCACGACTTCACGCTGAAGCCCAAGCCGCTCAACACGCCCGAGCGGCCCAACCCGGAACTGTTCCAGGGGGGCAACTCGACGGCGGCCCGACGCAACGGCGGCCTCTACTCCGACTGGTACTTCTCCAACGGCAAGGACTTCGACGGGATCACCGAGCAGGTCGTGGAGGTGCGCGACCACGCCCGCAGCGTGGGCCGCGAGGTGAAGGTCGGTCTGAACGGCTTCATCATCGCCCGCGACACCGAGCGGGAGGCGAAGGAGACGCTGCGGGAGATCATCGCCAAGGCCAACAAGCCCGCCGTCGAGGGCTTCCGCGGCGCGGTGCAGCAGGCCGGCAACTCCACCGGTGACAAGAAGGGCATGTGGGCCGATTCGTCGTTCGAGGACCTCGTGCAGTACAACGACGGTTTCCGTACCCAGCTCATCGGCACGCCCGAACAGATCGCCGAGCGCATCGCGGCCTACCGCAAACGCGGGGTCGACCTGATCCTCGGCGGCTTCCTCCACTTCCAGGAGGAGATCGAGTACTTCGGGGCCCACGTCCTGCCCCTCGTTCGGGAAATCGAGGAATCAGAAGCGGATTCGCGTAACACACCCGTGCTGGTGTCGGCCTGACGCGCACCGGACGCGCTCACGGGTGGGTGCGCTAGCGTGGGTGTTCGACACGCACAGGACAGGAGAGGTCATGACCTACCCGCCCGGCGGCCCCGGTTACCCACAGCCGCCGCAATCGCAGTTCTCGGCGCCCACTCAGCAGTTCGAGAGGGTCCCGGAGCCCGCCCAGCCCCCGGCGCTGGCGCATGCGTCGGCGACTCCGTCGGCAGCGCCGTCCGCCCCGGACGCAGGCCCGAGCAAGCTGCCCGTCTACCTCGGTGCCGCGGTCGCGGTGCTCGGTTTCGCGATCTACCTGACCAGCTTCGGCCCGGTCTTCGGCGAGTTCGGCGGTAGCGCCTTCGAACTCGTGGTGGCACCCGTGGTCGCGGCGCTGCTCGCAGGTGTCGGGCTGTTGCCGAAGCAGACCGACCGCTCGGCCATCGCCGCGGTGTTCGCCGTGCTCGGCTTCCTGCTGCTGATCCTGGTCGTCGTGGCCGGCGCGCCCATCGACTGGGCGTTCTACCCGTTCATCGTGTTCTCCGTGCTGCAGTCGATCGCCGCGGTCGCCGTTGTGCTCCTCGACGCGGGCGTCATCACCGCGCCCCCGCCGCGGCCCAAGTACGAGCAACCGGCCTACGGCCCCGGCTACGGCGCATCGGGTGGGTACTACGGTCAGCCACACGGCGGACCGCAGCAGCAGGGTTACCCGCCGCAGCAGTACGGCGGCTATCAGGGCGGCGCCCCGAACACCGGCGGATTCCAGGCCCTCGGACGCCCGAACGGGCCGCCGAACGGACCGGGTCCGCAGGGCGGCCACTTCGGCAACGCGCCTCAGGGGTCGCAGGCGCAGACCACCGCCTGGCCGACATCCGGATCACAGGGCGGCCAACAGAGCGGCCCTCCGACGCCGCCGACCGGCTTCCCCGCATTCGGTCAGCCGCAGGCGGCACCCGACTCCGCGGCGGCACCGTCCCTCGCGAAACCGGAGCCTGACGACGCGGCACACCACACTCAGGTGGCTCCGCAGCAATCGGCGCCGCCGCCGTCATAATCACTAGCGGCGCACGCGGCGTTCGCGCGCACCAGGCGCGAGGAGCTACCCGTCTAGTGGACAACCGGCCAGTCGGCACCCGTCAGGCCCGCGACCTTCTCAGGGTTGCGTTCGGCCCGTCGGTCGTCGCCCTGGTGGTCATCGCAGCGCTCGTGTTGCTGCAACTGCTGATCGCCAACAGCGACATGACCGGCGCGTTCGGTGCGATCGCGAGCATGTGGCTTGGCGTGCACCAGGTTCCGGTCAACATCGGCGGGAGCGAACTCGGCGTCATGCCGCTGCTGCCCGTGCTGTTGATGGTGTGGGGCACCGCGCGCACCACGGCGAGAGCGACGAGTCCCGGCGCGTCGCTGTTCGTCGTGCGGTGGGTCGTGGCGTCGGCACTCGGCGGCCCACTGCTCATCGCGGCGATCGCCCTCGCGGTCATCCACGACGCGTCGTCGGTGCTCACCGAATTGCAGACGCCGAACGCGCTGCGCGCCTTCACCGGCGTCCTCGGGGTGCATCTGGCCGGGGCGCTGATCGGTGTCGGCACGAAGGTGGGTCGGCGGCTGCTCCGGCAGTCGCCGCTGCCCGGCTGGCTACCGGACGCGACGCGGGCCGCCGCGGCCGGTGTGCTCGCCCTGCTCGGGCTGTCCGGCGTGGTGTCGGCGATCTCGATGATCGTGCACTGGTCGACCATGGATCAGCTGTACGGCATCACGGATTCGGTGTTCGGCCAGTTCAGCCTGACGGTGCTGGCGGTCCTGTACGCGCCGAACGTCATCGTCGGAACCGCAGCCATCGCGGTCGGATCCAGCGCGCACATCGGGCTGGCGACGTTCAGTTCGTTCACCGTGCTCGGCGGCGACATCCCGGCGCTGCCGGTGCTCGCGGCCGTGCCGACGCCCCCGCTCGGGCCCATCTGGGTGGCGCTGCTCATCGTCGGGGCGGCGTCGGCCGTAGCCGTAGGCCAGCAGTGCGCGCGTCGGCCACTGCCCGTCGCACTCGCAGCGGCGAAGGTGACCGTCGCGGCGGGCATCGCCGCGCTGGTGATGGCGCTGCTGGGCCACGTCAGCGGCGGCAAGCTTGGCAATTTCGGCGCTGTCGGTGTCGACCAGGTGACGTTCGGGCCCGCGGTGTTCCTGTGGTTCCTCGGAATCGGCGGTCTGACGGTGGCGATGGCCGGCGGCATCGCGCGGACGCCGAAGGTCCGCACAGCACCGGCCGCGCCGGCGCCTGCACCGGAGCCGGAGGCCGTCGACGAGGAGCCCGAGCCCGAGGACGTCGAAGCCGAGTACGTCGAGACCGAGACCGAGCCCGAGTACGTCGAGTGGGCCGACGAGGAGCCCGAGTACGTCGAACCCGAGCCGGCGCCGGAACCTCCGCGCGCCCCGGCACCCGTTCCCGATCACGACGACGATCCCGAAGCCCACTTCTTCGCCGACGAGGACGAGAGCACCAGCGACGAGAAGCGCGGAACGGCAGATTAGGCTGCATCGCGTGCAGCCACCCCTCCACGTGCCACCGAGTGCGCCTGCGCGACTCGTGGTGCTGGCATCGGGTACCGGATCGCTGCTGGAGTCGCTGCTCGCCGCGGCCGTCGACGACTACCCGGCCCGCGTGGTGGCGGTCGGTGCCGACAGGGACTGCCGCGCGCTGGAGATCGCGGCGGCCGACGGGGTCCCCGGCTACGCCGTCAAGCTCGGCGATCACACCGACCGGGGGGCGTGGGACGACGCGATCACCGCGGCGACCGAAGAACACCGACCCGATCTCATCGTGGCCGCCGGTTTCATGAAGATTCTTGGTGCACGGTTCCTTTCGCGCTTCCTCGGTCGCATCGTGAACACGCATCCCGCGTTGCTGCCCGCCTTCCCCGGTGCGCACGCGGTGAGCGACGCGATCGCCTACGGGGTGCGGGTGACGGGCTGCACGGTGCACCTGGTGGACGCCGGCGTCGACACCGGGCCGATCCTGGCACAGGAGGCGATCCCGGTCCTCGACGGCGACGACGAGGCCGCACTACACGAGCGGATCAAGGTGGTCGAGCGCCGCCTGTTGGTGGATGTACTCGCCGCGATGGCCACACGCGGCGTGACGTGGACTGGACGAAAGGCGGCGTTGGGATGACCAGCAGCGGTGAGGGTAGGCGACCGATCCGGCGGGCGTTGATCAGTGTGTACGACAAGACGGGTCTCGGTGCCCTCGCGCGCGGCCTGCACGACGCGGGTGTGAGCATCGTCTCGACGGGATCGACCGCGAAAACCATTGCGGATGCCGGTGTTCCGGTGACCCCGGTCGAGGACGTGACCGGGTTCCCCGAGGTGCTCGACGGCCGCGTCAAGACGCTGCACCCCCGCGTGCACGCCGGGTTGCTGGCCGACACCCGGAAGGCCGAACATCTGGCCGCGCTCGAGGAACTCGGGGTCGCGGCCTTCGAACTCGTCGTCGTCAACCTGTATCCGTTCAGTCAGACCGTCGAGTCGGGCGCCGGCGAGGACGAGTGCGTCGAGCAGATCGACATCGGCGGCCCGTCGATGGTGCGCGCCGCGGCCAAGAACCACCCGAGCGTCGCCGTCGTGGTCGAGCCGATGGGCTACGACGGCGTGCTCGCCGCGGTACGCGCCGGCGGCTTCACGCTCGCCGAGCGGAAGAAGCTGGCGGCATTGGCATTCCGGCACACCGCCGAGTACGACGTCGCCGTGGCGAGCTGGATGACGTCGGTACTGGCGCCCGAGCAGGATCCGTCGCCGCTGCCCCCGTGGGCGGGCGCGACGTGGAAGCGCGCCGCGGTGTTGCGCTACGGCGAGAACCCGCACCAGCAGGCGGCCCTGTACCGCAACGACATCGGCTGGCCGGGCCTGGCCCAGGCCGAGCAGTTGCACGGCAAGGAGATGTCGTACAACAACTACACCGACGCCGATGCGGCGTGGCGTGCTGCGTTCGACCACGAGCAGACGTGCGTCGCAATCATCAAGCACGCCAACCCCTGTGGCATCGCGGTGTCGTCGGTTTCGGTGGCAGACGCGCACCGCAAGGCGCACGAGTGCGACCCCCTGAGCGCCTTCGGCGGCGTCATCGCGGCCAACACCACGGTCAGCGTCGAGATGGCGGAGACGGTGGCCGACATCTTCACCGAGGTGATCGTGGCGCCCGCCTACGAGCCCGGTGCCGTCGACGTGCTGACGCGCAAGAAGAACATCCGCGTGCTCGTCGCCTCCGAACCCCAGGTGGGTGGCACCGAGTTCCGGCAGATCAGCGGAGGGCTGCTCATGCAGGGCCGGGACGCGCTCGACGCAGCGGGCGACGATCCGAACAACTGGACGCTCGCGACGGGCACCCCCGCCGACCCGGAGACGCTGGCCGACCTGGTGTTCGCCTGGCGGTCGTGCCGGGCGGTGAAGTCCAACGCGATCGTGGTCGTGAAGGACGGGGCGACGGTCGGCGTCGGCATGGGTCAGGTCAATCGGGTGGATGCCGCCCGACTCGCGGTCGAGCGGGCCGGCGAGCGGGTGGACGGAGCGGTCGCGTCGTCGGACGCGTTCTTCCCGTTCCCCGACGGCCTCGAAACGCTGGCCGTCGCGGGCGTGCGGGCGATCGTGCACCCCGGCGGCTCCGTCCGCGACGACGAGGTCACCGCGGCCGCGGCCAAGGCCGGGATCACGCTGTATCTGACGGGCGCACGACACTTCGCGCACTGACGTCACCCGTATGGGCGCTCCGTTTCGCTGGTCTCCGTGGTGGGCAGATCGGTCGGGACGTTCCTCGGCTTCCGCGTCGGCGGCGTCCACAGCGGCGGTTTCGGTGGGGTCTCGTGGACAACCGAAATCGGAGGGCGCTCATGGCTGCATGCTCTGAGCCACGATCCGCTGGGGGCGGTCAGGAGCAGGGCGGCGGGAGCCACGATGCAGACCACGGTCTTCCTCAATCGTCGCGTGCTGTTCATCGCGATCTCGCCAGCTCCGAGTCGGCGACTACGGTGGCACGGCTGGGTTTGTCATTCTGGACCCGGTGGAAGAAGGCCGTCACGTCCGCTCGGAGGTCATCGTCCTTCCAGTACTCGCTGTGGCCCAGGGTGTCCTCCTTGGCCAGTTCCGTGACATCCTCGTTGCTGTCCTCACCCAACGACGGCAGGCAGGTTCCGATCGGATCGGTTGCGCGCCAATAGTTCTTCCACTGATCCCCGCCGTACGACATCGTCAACGCCGTTTTGAAGAAGGCGTCGTCGAAGTACCGGGGAAAGAACGTCTCGTACAACGAGTGCAGCGGCGATCCGCACGTGAACAGTGCGATCCGAGCCGATCGTTCGCGTTCGACCAGGTGCAACTCATCCTTCAGCGAGCGTCGATCCGTCCGACCCTCGGTGCGCTTCTCCATCCAGTGGCCGCCGCGCACGAACCATGCGCAGACTACCGATCCCTGACTGTGGCCGACGAGAGCTACGGGCTCCCCTGGGAATTGAAGAGCCAGGTCGTTGATCGCCTGGCGGATTCCCGACAGCAGCGCCCGCCGATACGACGCACCGGCCAGCGGATGCAGGTCGGGGGCCCAGAATCCGGCGATGTCGGCGATCGACCCGAAGAAGCGTCCGAGGCGATTGGCCCAGTCCTCGGGTCGGCGGACGATGATCAGGACGATCACGACCGCTCCGGTGATCTTGAGCACGATCAAGCACTCCTCGATGAGCGGGAGGCTCACCTTGCTGATCGCGTATGCCGATAGGAGCCACAGCGCGGCGGTGAGGGCGAGTGATAACACGGCCAGCCGAGGTAGGAAACTCGACAGGTGGGTCACCAGATAGTGCGACGCGGAGACTCCCTTGCGATCCTCGGCGTCCTCGGCCACACCTCTGCCGTGTTCGGCTGGCGGCCGCGGAAGCCGCGAACTCGCACCGTGTCCGTTGGTCGAAGAATGTCCGTTAATCGTAATCCTGCGGGACTCCGGGGCGCCCGCCGCAGGAACTGAACATTCAGCGTCCGGCCGGAATCCAGGTAGCTCACGCTTCTTTCTGAACCGAAACACCTCGATGGCCACGAACACACTGAAGGCAGCCAACATCGCGAGAAGGAACAGCGGGATCAGGTCGATGCGCAATGCGTGTCCGAACTCCAGCGATTTCCCGCCTTGGAAATCATCGGCCTTCGGCAAGAGGATGTACTCGAGCCCCGTGCTCTTGTCGTCGTCGCTACTCCGAACGAATGGCACGATCTGCAGCGCACTCGCGACGAACAATCGAATTATCGAACCGCCGGCGTGCAGGAGAACGACCGCGAGCATCGCCAGGATCGCCGCCCCCGCGAGGTGAGCCCGTCTCTTCCGATCGGTCCATGCGGCGACACCGAGGAAAAGCGCAATCAACCAGATCGTCGCCGTCGTGTAGACCACGACCGGAGTCATCGGATCGATTGCGTTCTCGTTCCCACGGTTCAGCATCGTGTGGAGGAAACCGTGGGTCCGCGACGCGGGGTGCCCGTGCAGATACACGATCATGCCGATGAGCGCGGCGATTGTGGTGACCGATATCAGCGTGCCACCGCGATCGACGAGAGGGCGACCCGCTACCAGCCGATAGAGGACCAGGATGATCAGGATGCTCGGCCCCGACGCCTGCAGGATCACGGCGGTCAACCGGTCGTCGTGGCCGTCCAGAGACCGCCATGCGGTCTCGACGATCACGGTGATCCACGCTGCCATGCTGATCGTGAGACACAGGCTCGCGCTCGCGATCATGGCTCGGACGACGAGTCGCCACCGCTTCTCCCGAGGTTCCATGAAGCCGACGACGTTGAGGAGGGTGAATGGGAATGCCAGATACCACGCGGTATTTCGGGTGATCTTCCGATTCGCACGGCTCCAGTTCACGAGTCGCAGTTTGTGCTTGGGCAATTGAGGCACGCGTCCGATCCACACGCGGCTGTCCACCGTCTCCTTATAGGTCGGCTCGCCAAGTGCGCTGTAGCGCTCGTGATCGCCGATGCCGTGCACTCGAACTTCGATTCCGTAGTCCCGGCCCTTGTCTTCCCTATCTACCGCCATTTCCCCACCCCCTGAATCAGTCGCGCATTCGCGCATCCGTCAGTGTCGGGCGAAAGGCGTCGACGCGACACGCGTAGTTGACTACGCATATTTGCCAGGCCGTGGATTTTCGCCTCGACCGGCCGATAGCGGGGACTCGAGGACCATCGCACTCATGCCAACACATGCCCCTGGCCGGCCCTATTCCCGAGTTCGCGCGACGGGTAACCGATGCCTAGCGGGCTAGTCCGTCGTAGCGTGGAGGTTGTGACGTCACCTAACGATCTTCCCCGCACCGTCGGCGAGCTGCGTGCATCCGGTCACCGGGAACGCGGCGTCAAGACCGAGATGCGCGAGAACCTGCTGGCTGCGCTCGCGGAGGGACGCGAGACGTGGCCCGGCATCCTCGGCTTCGAGGACACCGTGCTGCCGCAACTCGAGCGCGCGCTGATCGCCGGACACGACATCGTCCTGCTCGGCGAGCGCGGTCAGGGCAAGACCCGCCTGCTGCGCGCGCTCACCGGCCTGCTCGACGAGTGGACGCCCGTCATCGAGGGGTCCGAACTCAACGAGCACCCGTACACGCCCATCACGCCGGAGTCGATCCGCCGCGCGACGACGTCGGGTGACGACCTTCCGATCCGATGGGTGCACCGCAGCGAGCGCTACACCGAGAAGCTCGCGACGCCGGACACCAGCGTCGCCGACCTCGTGGGTGACATCGACCCCATCAAGGTGGCCGAGGGACGCAGCCTCGGCGATCCGGAGACCATCGCCTTCGGCCTCATCCCGCGGGCGCACCGCGGCATCGTCGCGATCAACGAGCTGCCCGACCTCGCCGAGCGCATTCAGGTCGCGATGCTCAACGTGATGGAGGAGCGCGACATCCAGGTCCGCGGCTACACGCTGCGCCTCCCGCTCGACGTGCTCGTCGTCGCGAGCGCCAATCCCGAGGACTACACCAACCGCGGCCGCATCATCACGCCGCTCAAGGACCGGTTCGGCGCCGAGATTCGCACGCACTACCCGCTCGAACTCGCGGCCGAGGTCGGCGTCATCACGCAGGAGGCGCATCTGGCCGCGGAGGTGCCCGCCTATCTGCTGCAGGTGCTGGCACGGTTCGCGCGGCATCTGCGCGAGTCGACGTCGGTCGACCAGCGTTCGGGGGTGTCGGCGCGGTTCGCGATCGCCGCTGCCGAGACGGTCGCCGCCGCCGCGCGGCACCGCTCGACGATCCTCGGCGAGCAGGACCCCGTCGCCCGCGTCGTCGACCTGTCGACGGTGATCGACGTGCTGCGCGGCAAGCTCGAGTTCGAATCCGGCGAGGAGGGTCGCGAGCAGGCCGTGCTCGAGCACCTGCTCCGCCGGGCCACCGCGGACACCGCGCAGCGACTGCTCGGCGGACTGGACGTCGGCGCCCTGGTGGCCGCCGTCGAGGAGGGCGCACCGGTCACCACCGGCGAGCGCGTCTCGGCCAAGGACGTTCTCGCCGCCGTGCCGGACCTGCCCGTGGTCGAGGCGATCGCGGAGAAGCTCGGCGCCCAGTCCGACGGGCAACGGGCCGCCGCGCTGGAGATGGCGCTCGAGGCGCTGTACCTCGCCAAGAAGATCGACAAGGTATCGGGCGAGGGTGAAACAGTCTATGGTTAAACGCCTTTCGCGCTATTCGCGATACACCGGCGGGCCCGATCCGCTGGCTCCGCCCGTCGATCTGCGGGAGGCGCTTGAGGCGATCGGCCAGGACGTCATGGAGGGGTCGTCGCCACGCCGGGCTCTCCAGGAACTGATGCGTCGCGGCTCGAAGAACATGAAGGGCGCCGACCGGCTGGCGGCTGAGGCCAACAGCAAGCGCCGGAAGCTGTTGCAGAACAACAACCTTGACGGCACGCTTCAGGAGATCAAGAAGCTGCTCGACGAAGCGGTGCTAGCGGAGCGCAAGGAACTCGCGCGGGCGCTCGACGACGACGCCCGCTTCGGTGAGCTGCAGCTCGAGTCGCTGTCGACCTCACCGGCCAAGGCGGTGCAGGAACTCTCCGAGTACGACTGGCGCAGCGAGGCGGCGCGCCAGAAGTACGAGCAGATCAAGGATCTGATGGGCCGAGAGATGCTCGACCAGCGTTTCGCGGGCATGAAGGAGGCCCTTGAGAACGCCACCGACGAGGACCGGCAGCGCGTCAACGACATGCTCGACGACCTCAACGATCTCCTCGACAAGCACGCGCAGGGGCAGGACACCGAGCAGGATTTCAAGGACTTCATGTCCAAGCACGGCGAGTTCTTCCCCGAGAATCCGAAGAACATCGACGAGCTCCTGGACTCGTTGGCGCAGCGCGCCGCGGCCGCGCAGCGGTTCCGCAACAGCCTGTCCGAACAGCAGCGCGCCGAGCTGGATCAACTGGCGCAGAACGCCTTCGGCTCGCCGTCGCTGATGAACGCGCTGAACCGGCTCGACTCGCACCTGCAGGCAGCCCGTCCCGGCGAGGACTGGAACGGTTCGCAGCGCTTCTCCGGCGACAACCCGCTCGGCATGGGCGAGGGCGCGCAGGCGATGAACGACATCGCCGAGCTGGAGCAGCTGGCCGACCAACTCTCGCAGAGTTACGCGGGCGCCCAGATGGACGACGTCGACCTCGACATGCTCGCCCGCCAACTGGGGGAGGACGCCGCCGTCGACGCGCGCACCCTTGCCGAGTTGGAGAAGGCGATGATGAACCAGGGCTTCCTCGATCGCGGCTCCGACGGGCAGTGGCGGTTGTCGCCCAAGGCGATGCGCCAACTGGGTCAGGCCGCGCTACGCGATGTGGCGCAACAGCTTTCGGGTCGCCACGGTGAGCGGGAAACGCGGCGAGCCGGTGCGGCGGGCGAGCTGACGGGTGGCACCCGGCCGTGGCAGTTCGGCGACACCGAGCCGTGGAACGTGACGAGGACGCTGACGAACGCCGTACTGCGCAGCGCGGGCACCGGCACCGTCGAGCGCCCGCTCAAGATCAGCGTCGACGACGTCGAGATCTCCGAAACCGAGACCCGGACGCAGGCCGCAGTCGCGCTTCTGGTCGACACCTCGTTCTCGATGGTCATGGAGAATCGGTGGTTGCCGATGAAGCGCACCGCACTCGCGCTGAACCACCTCGTGAGCACCCGGTTCCGCTCCGACGCACTGCAGATCGTCGCGTTCGGCCGCTATGCGCGCACCGTGACCGCAGCGGAGCTCACCGGGCTCGAAGGCGTCTACGAGCAGGGGACGAATCTGCATCACGCGCTGGCGCTGGCGACCCGTCATCTGCGCAGGCACCCGAATGCGCAACCGGTCGTGCTCATCGTGACCGACGGCGAGCCCACCGCCCACCTCGAGGACTGGGGTGACGGCGAGGGCACCGGCGTCTTCTTCGACTACCCCCCGCACCCGCGCACCATCGCGCACACGGTGAGGGGTTTCGACGAGATCGCCCGACTCGGGGCGCAGGTGACCATCTTCCGGCTCGGGAGTGACCCCGGCTTGGCGCGCTTCATCGATCAGGTGGCGCGTCGCGTGCAGGGGCGCGTCGTCGAACCCGATCTCGACGGCTTGGGAGCGGCCGTGGTGGGCGACTACCTCGGATCCCGTCGCCGTCGCCGCTGATTCACACCACCTACGGATCGCCAGCGCGCACTGGCGAGTGCCGCGCGCCTCGAGCCTCTCACCAAATGTGTTAACTGACGAAGTGGCTGAAACCTTCTGTCGAAGACCTGGCGTCGACCCCCTCCGCTTGCCCTCCTCGGCACCGTTTGCTGTCAGCTAACAATGGTTGTTACAACGCTGTCCTGAAGGCCGTCGTAGCAGCTAGGAGACGCTGCGACAACGTGGTGACGGTCGTTCCCAGTAATTTCGCGGCACTATCGGTCAACTGTTGCTGGCGGCTATTTTCAAGATCGGTCAATTTATTTGCGAGGCCGGGTGCAAAACTTTGCCAGGCTGTGGCATGATCCTCTCAATCGCAACTTCTAAGCTTCCTCTCAGGAGATCGCAATGGCTCTTCGCCCCTTGCTCACCGCCGGTATCGCCGTCGCTTCGGCGGGCGTGCTCGCGCTGACGCCGACGATCGTCCCCCAGCTGACTGAGGCGCAGAAGAACGTCGTCGCGATGGCAGAGGAGCAGGTGACGCTCGCCGCGAACCTGCAGGACCTGATCAACGTGTTCTTCGGCGTCGACCCCGCGCCCAACGATGACAACATCCCACCGGTCACCGACGCGGCGGGCACGGCCGGCTTCCCCGGCCTCATCTACCAGTTGCTCTCCGAGCAGCAGGGCGGCTTCGCACCCAACCGGGCGGTGCTCGACCAGTTCTTCCAGTTCGGGTTGAAGGAAGTGGTGCGGCAGCAGTTGCTCCTGAACAACCCGTCGAACGCCCAGTTCATCAACGACTTCTTCGATGGTGGCCTCACGCAGCTGGCGTATCGCTACGCGTCCTCCGGCGTGACCACGCCGAACCAGCAGGTGTATCTCGACTACTTCTTCAACCAGTACAGCCCCAACCCCGCACTGAGTGGTTTCTCCGGTGTCTCCTACGTGCGCTTCAAGGAAGCCGCGCTGGCCGGAGACATCACGCCGGAGCAGGCGCAGTTCATCGAGGACCTCTACGTGAACGGCGGTTTCACCGCGGTCGTGCGCAGGCAACTGCTGTCCGGCACGTCGGACCCGGTGCAGCGCCAGTTCCTCAACGACTTCTTCGACGGTGGCGTCACCCAAGTGGTGCGCACCCAGCTGCTGAGCTCGACCCAGGACCCGCAGCAGCTTCGCGACATCGCTCTGTTCTTCCCCGACGCCACCACGGGTTACGAGGGGGGTATCACCGAGAACATCCAGGATCGATTCCTCGCCGCGAATTCCGACCCGCAGCAGCAGGCGATCATCAACGCGTTCTTCGATGAGGGCGTTGCGGAGGTCGTCCGACTGCTGCTCGTCGGCCCCAAGCCGGTTCCAGACGAGGCGGAGGAGACCTTCGCCGCACGCACGTTCACGGCGTCCGAAGTGGAGGACGCAGGTGCTCCGGCTCCCGCGGCCGAACCCGGCCAGGGCGACGCCGAGCAGCTGTCGGCTCCGGCACCGGCTCCCGCAGCGCCGAAGGGTGACGACGCACCGCCCGTGGCGGCCCCGGTTGCCGTCGCGCCAGCGGCCGATCCGACCCCGAATGAACTCGCCAAGTCGCAGGTGAATGCCGGCGCCGAAGAGGATGCGACGGAAGCCGTGAAGGACGGCAACAAGGCCGAGGTGACGCCGATCCTGCCGTTCGGCTCCGAAGGGAAGAGCGGATCCGGTAGCTGGGGCGTCTTCGGACAGGTCGCCGACGCGATCGGCAAGACCATCGCGGGTGCCGGCGGAGGTGCCCAGCCGGGTGCCGACGGCGCCGGTGCCGGAGGCGACGCAGGCGGCGGCGACAGCTGACGCCCGACCTTCCGATTCGACGGCCCACCCGGTCCTCCGGGTGGGCCGTCGGCGTTTGCGGTGCCATCTCGGCACGTCGCCGGGTCCGGTCCGGGGCAACGGACCGCGCCGACAACGTCGCGTCGTCCCAGCTGATGTGACCACGCAGTTGCGATCCCGGCTGTCGCGGGCCGGTGCGGAATCCGCCTGACCGCTGGTCATGCATTCGGTACGAATGGGGACGACTTCCTCCGAACGGCTGAACGGCTATTTGCTGAATGCTGACGCGTCACCATTGGCGAATAACGGACTATGCGGATACAGCAAATAAAATACCGGTGGTTGGTTAACTCAAGTACGTCGATACTCGGCCCGCTCGGGCCGTCGAAATCCACGCTTTGCGGCGCTGGTCTACAGCTAGAGGTCAATAAATGGCGCTGTCGTCAATTCAAAAGATCGGAGTTAGTTTGTAAACGGGCAAATATTACAGCTTTCGTTATACGATCTTCTCGGCTCAATCTCAGCTTTCGACTGGCCGCGTCGTCACAGCAATCGGAGAGGTCGGCAAAATGGCAGTTCGCTCGTTCGTCACGGCAGGAGCGGCGTTCGCGACCGCGGGCATGGTGGCAGTGGTGCCCGCCATCGCTCCACCCCTGGCGCCCCGAGACATCCAGGTGATCAAACAGACCGAAGCCCACGTACAGCTCGCTGCTCAGCTCACGCTGCAGGATCTGATCAACGTCTACTTCGGCGTGACGCCTGCGGGCTCCTATGTCGACCCGGAGGGTCCGGACGCGCCACCGCTGCCGCCGGTCACCGGCGCACCGGGCACGTCCGGGCTGTCGGGGGTCATCTACCAGCTGCTGCACCAGCAGCAGGGTGCTTACCTCCCCGGCACGGTCGGTCTCGAGACCTACTTCAACGGCGGGCTCACCGACTACATCGAACTCGCACTGCTCACCCAGAACGCCGACCCCGCGCAGCGCGCCGGCATCGAGGCGTTCTTCGACGGCCTGTCTCAGCTGGCCTACGAGTACCTCCAGTCCGGAACCACCGATCCGGCAACGACCACGTACCTGAAGACCTTCTTCAACCAGGGCGGGTTCGGCAACCCTGCGCTGTTCGGCGCCCCCGGCGTGTTGTACCTGCGGCTGCTGGCCGGCTTCCAGGCCCCCGAGCAGCAGGCGTTCATCAACAACCTGTTCCAGGGCGGCGTCACCCAGGTGGCGTACCAGCAGCTCGGTGGCGACCTGGGCACCGTCGACGAGGAAGGTGAGCCGCTGCCGACGTCGACGCCGTACCTGAGCGCGTTCTTCGGGATCAACAACAACATCGTCGACCCCGGAGGGTCGGGCAGCCCGTCGCTGAACGGCGTGTCCGGCGTCGTCTACACCCGACTCAAGGCCGCGGCGGCCACCGGCGATCTCACACCCGAGCAGATGAGCGTCATCGACCCGTTCTTCAACGGCGGTGCGGCCGAAGTGGCACGCGTGCAACTGCTGTCGCGCACCGGCGATGTCAACCAGCAGAACCTCATCAACGAGTTCTTCGACAACGGCATCTCCGGTGTGGTGCGGTATCTGCTCGTCGGCCCGGCGCCGACGCCGCCGCCCGAGGAGGAGCCCGAGGAGGAGACCCTGAGGACTGCGGTCACCGTCCAGGCCGCTGCGGAGTCGGACCCCGCGGTGGAGGCGAAGCCGGCCGCGGAGGCCGAGCCCGCGACGGCCGAGCCCGCGGTGGAGGCGAAGCCGGCCGTGGCGTCCGCGCCCGCCGCGGCGACCGCACCCGCTGCGGAGACCGCGCCCCCGGCGAAAGCGACCGGGGAGGCACCCGCAGCGGGGGAGGGCAAGCCGGCCTTCACTGCCAAGATCCGTGAGGTCGAGGCCGAGGAGGAGGCGGAGCCCGACGACGGCGGCGCGAACAAGGCCGAACCCGAGATCATCCTCGGCACCGGCGGCCCGAAGTCGGGATCCGGCAGCTGGGGCGTCTTCGGCGACATCGCGAAGGGTGTCCACGACGCCATCGCGGGCATGTCGGGCGGCGGTCAGCCGGCCGGCGGTAGCGCGACGGGCGGCACGGGCGAGTCGGGCGGCGGCGCTACCGACGGTGGCGGCGCGGAGGGCTGACGGGAAAGCGCTTCGTCGGAGTTTGCGAAACCCGCATCCGGCGGATTGGCGCTCGGCCATCGCACGATGGCGATCCCGTTCGGCTCGGCCGCGGGCGATCCGTCGGGATCGAGTTCACCTGTCTGGTTCATGAATGCGGTTCGGCAGTCGGAGGGCGGCCCCTCCGCGATTGCCGGACCGGGTGAGTGCTGTTTGCTGAAGAGTCGCTGCCAGCGCGGTGCGCTTAACGCACCCGTGCTGTACTAGCAAATAAACGGCTACAACGGCCTTGCGTGCCGCCGACACCCCCCAGCCGCGGTTCTGTGCTCTGGATACCAGGGCTGTAGTGCTGGTTATCGTGAAGAATTAGCGAAGGCGTCGAAAAGCTTTCGTGATGGTTGGCGACTTTGCGGGCAAATGTTCAACCGTCGTCGTACGATCCCCTTGGTTGTCTCTCAGCTTCCTCATAGTCGCGTTTGTCAGACCAATCGGAGGGCCGGCACATGGCAGTTCGCTCGTTCATCACCGCGGGAGCCGCATTCGCGACCGCAGGCATGGTCGCCCTGGTGCCGGCCATCGCTCCGCCGCTCGCCCCGCGCGACATCCAGGTGGTCAAGCAGACCGAGGCCCAGGTGAATCTGGCCGCCGCGCTGACCCTGACCGATCTCATCAACGTGTACTTCGGGGTGACGCCCCAGGGGGCCTACCCGACGAATCCGCCGACGCCGGACGACATCCTGTTACCGCCCGTCACCGGCGCGCCCGGCACGTCGGGCATTGCGGGTGTGCTCTACCAACTGCTCTACGCGCAGCAGGGCAGCTATGTGCCGGGGCAGGTCGGTCTGACGCAGTACTTCAACGGCGGCCTCGCCGCCTACATCCAGCTGATGCTGACGACCCAGAACACCGACCCCGACCAGGTCGACGGCATCAACGCCTTCTTCCAGGGCATCTCCGAACTGGTCCGGCTGTACCTCGTCACCAACAACACCGACCCCGATCAGGTCGCGGGTATCGACGCGTTCTTCGACGGCGGCACCAGTCAGTTGGCCTACGAGTACCTGGCGAGCGGCACCTCCGACCCGGATTCCCTGGAGTACCTCGACATCTTCTTCGGCCAGAACGAGGAGGAGGTGACCGGCGCGACCGGAGTCGTCTACAAGAGGCTCCGCGACGGCTTCACCGATCCGGTCCAGCAGGCGAACATCGACGCCTTCTTCACCGGTGGTGTCACATCGGTCGCCCAACTCCAGCTGCTGGCCGGTTTCCAGGACCCCCAGCAGCAGCAGGTGATCAACGACTTCTTCGGCGGCGGCGTCACCGAGGTGGCGAGAACCCAGATCCTGGCTCGCGTGTCGGACCCCAACCAGGCGGCGATCGTCAACGAGTTCTTCGACAACGGCATCTCGGGCGTCGTGCGCTATCTGCTCGCGGGCCCGGTGCCGGAGGATCCGACGCCGCCTCCGCCGGCACCGCCGATGCCGCTGATGAAGACGCTGGCGTTCTCCGCGCCCGAGGCGGAGGTCGCCGAGTCGACGCCCGAAGCGGAGCCGGAGGCGCCGAAGGCCGAGGCGTTCTCGGCACCGGACCCCGCGCCCGCACCGGCCCCCGCACCGGACCCCGCACCGGCGGCAGCACCCGGCGACGATCCCAAGCCGACCTTCACCGCCAAGATCCGAGAGGTCGAGGCGGAGGAGGAGACCGAGCCCGATGACGGCGGCGCCAACAAGGTGGAGCCGGAGATCATCATCGAATCCGGTGGCGCCAAGCCGGGATCCGGCAGCTGGGGCATCCTCGGTGACATCGCCCAGGGGGTGCACGACGCCATCGCGAACGCAGGCAAGCCCGCCACCCCCGCGTCGGACACCACCGGCGACGCCGACGGTGAGGGCGGCGGCGAAGGGTAATCGCCGGGCCGTCTCGTCGGGCGGCTATGGCAGGGTGGCGCCATGGCGATGCCCAACGATCTCGTTTTCGTGCGTCACGGCGAATCCGAGGCCAACATCGCCCAGCAAGCCGACAAACTCGGCCGGTTGAGCACCCGGCACGCCGAGATCTACGACCGTCCCGACTGGGAACAACGGCTGTCGACGCGCGGAATCGAGCAGGCGAAGCTCGCGGGGGCGTGGTTCGACCGGCACCTGGGCGGCGCCGCGTCGTTCGACTTCCGCTACTTCTCGCCGTTCCTGCGAACCAGGGAGACGGCTGCTCATCTCGGAGGTACCGAGTGCGGCGGCTGGATCATGGACGACCGCGTCGTCGAACGCAGTTGGGGGACCTACGGCGCGCTTCCCCGCGCCGAACGGAAACGCCGCTATGCGCTGGCCATGAAGATGTACGGCCAATCACCCTGGTATACAAAGCTTCCCGGCGGGGAGAGTCGTTACGAGGTCAGCGATCGGTTTCGTGACTTCCAGGGCACGCTGCATCGCGAAGCCGCAGGGCGGCGCGTGCTCGTCGTCACCCACGGGGACTTCATGGGCATCGCGCGGTACAACATCGAACGGCTGCTTCCCGAGGAGTTCGAGGTGATCGAGCGGGACAAGGCGCAGGACGTGAAGAACTGCGCGATCTTCCACTACTCGCGTATCAACCCCGCCGATCCCGCCGACGTTCGCGACAAGCTCAGCTTCCGGCGGCTGGTGAACCCCACCGACGTCGACAGCTCACCGTTCGACGGGCAGTGGGTGGAGTTGCCGCCGCGACGCAAGTTCACCGGGGCGGAGCTGCTGGCGCAGGCCGAGCGCGCGTCGCGCTTGCTCGACGACGAGTGAGCTCAGGTGGCTGCGCGCTTCTTGCGCTTGATGCCGACGCTGCCCCACAGCGAGAAGCCGCGGATCGTGATGTGCGGAGCGCCGGGTGAGCCCGTCTCGTCGACGTGGTCGAACGCGCCCATCACACCGTGCCCGCGGACGTCGACGTTGACCTCGGGCGGCAGCAGGATGGTCTGACCGCCGAACACCGAGTAGGACTTGATCTCCACGTCGTGGCAGGTGAAGTCGGCGTAGCGCAGATCGATGACGCCCCCGCCGAACAGCGCCAGCGCGGTCAACCGCTTCGGGACGTTCCACCGGCCGCGCCGCTCGAATCCGCTCATGATCGCCAGCAGCAGGGTCGACGGTGCGGGGCGCACACCGCCGCAATCCCGCGACGACGACATGGCGCCGGGCAGATCGGCGCTCAGCCGATCGAGTTCGTCGTACGTCTGCGCGGCGTACGCCTTCGCGAGCCGATTCTCGTACTCGGGCATCTGGAGCCGCCCCTGCGATGCCGCCTCCGTCAGCAGTTGCGCCACCCGAATCCGGTCGGTGTCGGCAGCACGCATCGTGGAGTCGCGCGACGCTGGAGTGCTCATCATCGACGAGCCTACGACTAACCCCGGCACATGCAAGGGCCTGGCCACATCCGTCACGGAATCCATAGACATCGCGTTGCCCCGCCGTCGCGTTCGCACACCTCGCGTAACCGGAGTTACGGTCGCCTCACGACACCCAGCGCGGCGGGCGCTTCTCCAGGAACGCCATCATGCCCTCGCGCGCTTCGTCCGAGACGAACAGCCGCGCCGACAGCTGCGTGAGGTCCTCGGCGTGCCGATCGAAGCCCTCGAGGATCGCCGCGGTGGTGAGCGCCTTGGATGCGGCGAGCCCCTGGGGCGAGCCCTTCGCGGTCTCGGCGGCCAGCGCCGCGACGGCCCCCGGCACGTCGTCGGTCGCCACGGTGATCAAGCCGATGCGCGCCGCCTCGTCGGCCCCGAACTTCTCGCCGGTGACGAAGTAGCGGCCCGCCGCTCGCGCGTCGAGCTTCGGCAGCAGGGTCAACGAGATGATCGACGGCGCCACCCCGATGCGGGCCTCGGTCAACGCGAAGGTGCTCGCCGGCCCCGCGACGACGATGTCGCAGGCGCCCACCAGTCCCATGCCGCCCGCGCGCACGTTGCCGTCGATCGCACCGATGACGGGAACGGGCAACTCGAGGATCGACCGCAGCACGTGGGTCATCTCGCGCGCCCGATCGACGGCGAGATCGGCAGGGCCCGCGCCCTCGGACGATGAGGCCTCGCTGAGATCCGCTCCCGCGCAGAACGTCCTGCCGGTGTGCCCGAGCACGACGGCGCGCGCACCCGACGCCGCGGCATCGGCCAGCCCCTGACGCAGCTGCGTCACCAGCGCCGTGGAGAGCGCGTTGTGGTTGTGCGGCGAGTCGAGCACGAGCCGGGCGACGGCCCCGTCGAGGTTGTAGCGGACGAGCTGCATCAGTACGACCGGGGCAGGCCCAGCGAGGTCTGCGCGACGAAGTTCAGGATCATCTCGCGGCTCACCGGAGCGATCCGCGCCAGCCGCGACGCCGTCAGCACCGAGGCGATGCCGTACTCCTTGGTCAGCCCGTTGCCGCCGAGTGACTGCACCGCCTGGTCGACGGCACGCACCGACGCCTCGCCCGCGGCGTACTTGGCCATGTTCGCCGCCTCGGCGGCGCCGCCGTCGTCACCGAGGTCGTAGAGCGTCGCCGCCTTCTGCATCATCAGCTTGGCGAGCTCGATCTCGATGTGGTTCTGCGCCAGGGGATGGGCGATGCCCTGGTGCGCGCCGATCGGCGTCTTCCATACCTGGCGGGTCTTGACGTACTCGGTGGCCTTGTGAATCGCGAAGCGGCCCATGCCGACTGCGCTGGCGGCGCCCATGATGCGCTCGGGGTTGAGGCCGGCGAACAGCTGCGCGATGGCCGCGTCCTCGGAGCCGACGAGAGCGTCCGACGGCAGCCGCACCTCGTCGAGGAAGAGCTGGAACTGGTTCTCCGGGCTGACGATCTCCATGTCGATCTTGGTCCACGACATTCCGGGGGTGTCGGTGGGAACGACGAACAGCGCCGGCTTCAGGTTGCCGGTCTTGTGGTCCTCGGTGCGTCCGACGACGAGGACGGCCTGCGCCTGGTCGACGCCGGAGATGTAGACCTTCTGGCCGGACAGGATCCAGTCGCTGCCGTCGCGGCGCGCGGTGGTGGTGATGCGGTGGCTGTTCGACCCGGCGTCGGGTTCGGTGATCGCGAACGCCATCGTGATCGAGCCGTCGGCGATGCCGGGAATCCAGCGCTTCTTCTGCTCTTCGGTGCCGAACTTGCTGATGATCGTGCCGTTGATGGCGGGGGAGACCACCATGAGCAGCAGCGCGCCGCCGTTGGCCGACATCTCCTCCATCACCAGCGACAGCTCGTACATGCCCGCGCCGCCGCCACCGTACTCCTCGGGCAGATTGACGCCGATGAACCCGAGCCTGCCTGCCTCAGTCCACAATTCGGTGGTGTGCTCGCCGGCGCGCGCCTTCTCCAGGTAGTACTTCTCGCCGTAGCTGGCGGCGAACTGCGCGACGGCCTTGCGCAGTTCCTGCTGTTCCTCGGTCTCGATGAAGCTCATGGGTTCTCCTCTAGGTGCTCTCGATGCGGGCGAGTACGGTTCCGACGTCGACCTGCTGGCCGGCATGGGTGTTCAGTTCGGCGAGCACACCGGCGGCGGGTGCGGTGATGGTGTGCTCCATCTTCATGGCCTCCAGCCAGATCAGCGGCTGGCCGGCCGTGACGGCGTCACCCGCGGCGGCGCCGACGCGGATCACCGAGCCGGGCATCGGCGCGAGCAGCGATCCCCGCGCGACGGCCGACGCGGGGTCCGGGTAGCGCGGCATCACGGTGAGCCGGACCGCGCCGTGCGGAGCGTCGACGAACACCTGGTCGCCGTAGCGGGCCACGTCGAAGCCGGATTCGACGCCGGCCACCGACAGCACCACCCGGTCGGGTGTGGCGGAGACGAGGCCGACGGTTTCGCCATCACGCAGTTCCAGCCGCCCGCGGGTGAAACGGTAGGCGACCTCGAGCTCAGCACCCGCGGCGTCGACGTAGGACTTGACCTGATACCCCGACGGCACGTTGCGCCAGCCGCTGGGCTGTCCGCGGAAAGCCCTGGCGTCGGCGGTGTTCCGGCTCGCGTCGGCCAGCGCGGCGGCCAAGGCGGCGAGCCGGGTGGCGCTCGGATCGGTCACCGGAGCGGCCAGTTCGGCCAGTCCGTGGGTGTCGAAGAACGCGGTGTCGGTGGCACCTGCGAGGAACGCGGGGTGACGCAGCACGTTGACCAGCAGGTCGCGGTTGGTGGTGATGCCGTGCAGCCGCGTCCGCGTCAGCGCATCGGCGAGCACGGCGGCCGCCCGCTGCCGGGTGGGTGCGTACGAGATCACCTTGGCCAGCATGGGGTCGTAGAAGATCGACACCTCCGACCCGTCGACGACGCCGGAGTCCAGTCGGATCCCCGTGCGCGGGGTCAGCAGGTCGAACTCGGTGCGGGCACCCGGCACCTCGACGTGGTGCACGGGACCGGCCTGTGGCTGCCAGTTCTTTGCCGGATCCTCGGCGTAGAGCCGGACCTCGATCGAATGCCCATGCGCAGCAGGCGGTTCCGGGCTGAGTGCGCCGCCGGCGGCGACGTCCAGCTGCAGCGCCACCAGATCGAGACCCGTCGTCTCCTCGGTCACCGGGTGCTCCACCTGCAGTCGGGTGTTCATCTCCAGGAAGTAGAAGTCGCCGTTCTCGTCGGCCATGAACTCCACAGTGCCCGCACCGGTGTAGTCGATCGCCTGCGCCGCGAGCCGCGCCGCGCGGAACAGCTTGTCGCGCATCCCGTCAACGCGTTCGACGAGCGGCGACGGGGCCTCCTCGATGATCTTCTGATGCCTGCGCTGAATCGAGCACTCCCGCTCGCCGACGGCCCACACGGTGCCGTGGGAGTCGGCCATCACCTGCACCTCGACGTGGTGACCGGATGCGAGATAGCGCTCGCAGAACACCGTCGGATCGCCGAACGCCGACTGCGCTTCGCGCTGCGCGGCCTCCACCTGCTTGGGCAGTTCGCCGAGATCGCGGACGATTCGCATGCCGCGGCCACCACCGCCCGCGGACGCCTTGATGAGCACCGGCAACTGCGCCTCGGTGACGGCGTCCGGGTCCAGTTCCTCGAGCACGGGCACACCCGCGGCGGACATCATCTTCTTGGCCTCGATCTTGGAGCCCATCGCCTGCACCGCGGCGACCGGTGGGCCGATCCACGTCAGTCCCGCGTCCTGCACCGCGGCCGCGAAATCGGCGTTCTCCGAGAGGAAGCCGTAGCCGGGGTGAATCGCGTCGGCCCCGGCGGCTCGCGCCGCGGCGATCACCTGTGCGGAGTCGAGGTAGCCGTTGCGGCCCTCGAGGCGCACCCGGACGTCGGCCTCCGCGACGTGCGGGCTCGCGGCGTCGGGATCGGTGTAGACGGCCACGGTGCCGATGCCGAGGCGACGGCACGTGCTGAACACGCGGCGGGCGATCTCCCCGCGATTGGCAACCAGAACCTTTGTGATCATCAGTCGGTCCTCACATCCGGAAGACGCCGAAGTTCGACGTCCCCTCTATCGGGCCGTTGGCGATGGCGGACAGGCACATCCCCAGGACCGTCCGGGTGTCGCGCGGGTCGATGACGCCGTCGTCGTACAGCCGCCCGGACAGGAACATCGGCAGCGACTCGGCGTCGATCTGCGCCTCCACAGCAGCCCGGAGCGCCGCGTCTGCGTCCTCGTCGACGGTCTGGCCGCGGGCTTCGGCGGCCGCGCGGCTGACGATCGACAGCACGCCCGCGAGCTGTGTCCCGCCCATGACCGCCGACTTCGCGCTGGGCCACGCGAACAGGAAGCGCGGATCGTAGGCCCTGCCGCACATGCCGTAGTGGCCCGCCCCGTAGGACGCGCCGATCAGCAGCGACAGATGCGGGACGGTCGAGTTGGAGACGGCGTTGATCATCATCGAACCGTGCTTGATCATCCCGCCCTCCTCGTACTTGCGGCCGACCATGTAGCCGGTTGTGTTGTGCAGGAACAGAAGTGGAGTATCCGACCGGTTCGCCAGCTGAATGAACTGGGTGGCCTTCTGCGATTCCTCGCTGAACAGCACGCCGCGTGCGTTGGCGAGGATGCCGATGGGGTAGCCGTGCAGCGTGGCCCAGCCGGTCACCAGGGAGCCGCCGTAGAGCGGCTTGAACTCGTCGAAGTCCGAGCCGTCGACGATCCTCGCGATCACGTCGCGCGGGTCGAACGGGATCCGCAGATCGGCGGGCACGATGCCGATGAGCTCGTCCGCGTCGAACAGCGGATCGGTCACCGGACCGGGTGCCGGCCCCTGCTTGCGCCAGTTCAGCCGCGCGACGATGCGACGGCCGATCCGGATCGCGTCGAGTTCGTCGATCGCGAAGTAGTCACCGAGACCCGATGTACGGGCGTGCATCTCGGCACCGCCCAGCGACTCGTCGTCGGCTTCCTCGCCGGTGGCCATCTTCACCAGCGGCGGGCCTGCCAGGAAGACCTTGGACCGCTCCTTGATCATCACGACGTGATCGGACATGCCGGGGATGTAGGCGCCGCCCGCGGTGGAGTTGCCGAACACCAGGGCGACGGTCGGAATCCCCGCGGCGGACAGCCGGGTGAGGTCCCGGAACATGGCCCCGCCGGGGATGAAGATCTCCTTCTGCGTCGGCAGGTCGGCGCCGCCCGACTCGACCATCGAGATCACCGGAAGCCGGTTCTCCATCGCGATCTGGTTGGCGCGCAGGATCTTCTTCAGCGTCCACGGATTGCTGGTGCCGCCCTTGACCGTGGGGTCGTTGGACACGATGAGGCACTCGACCCCCTCGACGGCGCCGATGCCGACCACCACGCTGGCGCCGACGGTGAAGTCGGTGCCCCACGCCGCGAGCGGGCTCAGTTCCAGGAAAGGCGAATCCGGGTCCAGCAGCATCTCGATGCGCTCACGTGCGGTGAGCTTGCCGCGGTCGTGATGCCGCTTGACGTACTTCTCGCCACCACCCGCCAGCGCCTTGGCGTGTTCGGTGTCGAGTTCGGCGAGCTTGGCCGACATGACCTCCGCCGCTTCGGTGTAGGCGGCCGACCGCGTGTCAATTGACGACCCCAACTCGGTCATACGCGCTCCGCTCCGCTTCTCGCTCGTGTCATGACTGGTAGCCCAGCGTCTTGGCCGCCAGGCTCGTCATGATCTCGGTGGTGCCGCCGCCGATACCGAGGATGCGCATGTCGCGGTACTGCCGCTCGATCTCGGATTCGGCCATGTACCCCATGCCGCCGAACAGTTGGACGCCCGCGTTCGCGACCCATTCGCCGGCTTCGACGGCGGTGTTTTTCGCGAAGCAGACCTCGGTGATGAGGTTGGTGTCACCCGCGAGCTGGCGCTCCACCAGGTGCCGTGTGTAGACGCGCGCGACGTCGACCTTGCGCGCCATCTCGGCCAGGGTGTTCTGCACCGACTGCCGCGAGATCAGCGGACGCCCGAACGTCTCACGGTTGCGGCACCACTCGACGGTCAGGTCCAGGCAGCGCTGTGCGCTCGAATACGCTTGTGCGGCAAGGCCGACGCGTTCCGAGACGAACGCGGCGGCGATCTGGAGGAACCCCGAGTTCTCCGGCCCGATCAGGTTGGCGACCGGGACCCGGACGTCGGCGTAGGAGAGTTCGGCGGTGTCGCTGGATCGCCAGCCCATCTTCTCGAGCTTGCGGGACACCTCGAACCCCGGTGTGCCCTTGTCGACGACGATCAGCGAGATGCCCGCGGCGCCCGGCCCGCCGGTCCGCGCGGCGGTGACGACGAAGTCGGCGCGCACTCCGGAGGTGATGTAGGTCTTCGCGCCGTTGATGATGTAGTCGTCGCCGTCGCGAACCGCTTTCGTGGTCAGGTGCCCGACGTCGGAGCCGCCACCCGGCTCGGTGATGGCCAGCGAGCCGATCTTCTCGCCGCGCAGCGTCGGCCGCACGTAGGTCTCGATGAGCCGCTCGTCACCGGAGGCGATCATGTGCGGCACCGCGATTCCGCACGTGAAAAGGGAGGCGAAGACACCGCCGGGGACGCCGGCTTGGTGCAGCTCCTCGCAGATGACGACGGCATCGACCGCGTCGCCGTCACCGCCGCCGTACGCCTCCGAGAACTGGGCGCCGAGCAGGCCGGCCTCGCCGGCCTTAAGATGCAGCTCGCGGGGCAGGTCGCCACTGCGCTCCCACTCGTAGACGTTCGGTAGGATCTCGCGATCGGCGAAGTCGCGCACCGTCTTTCGCAGGGCCTCGCGCTCGGGTGTGGTCCAGATGCTCGTACTCACAGCAGCTCCTCCGGGATGTCGATGTGACGGGATCTCAGCCATTCGCCGAGGCCCTTGGCCTGCGGGTCGAAGCGGGCCTGATGTGCGACGCCTTGGCCGAGGATGCCCTCGATGACGAAGTTGACGGCCCGCAGGTTGGGCAGCAGCGTGCGGGTGACGGCCAGTTCGGCGGTTTCGGGCAGCAACTCGCGGAGCTTCTCGACCGTCATCGTGTGCGCCAGCCAGCGCCACTGGTCGTCGGTCCTCACCCATACGCCGACGTTGGCGTTGCCGCCCTTGTCGCCACTGCGGGCGCCGGCGATCGTGCCGAGCGGCACGCGTCGGGTGGCTGCGGCGGTAAACGGTTCCGGCGGAGAGGGTTCCGCCACAGGCTCCAACGGCAGCGTTTCACTCGCCGGCGCGATGTCGGTGCGGGTGCCGTCGGCGTGCACGGCGACGTGCGGCACGTCCGCGGCGTCGACGTAGCCGGGCGTGAACACGCCGTACACCTGGCCCTCGCCCGGCGGCGCGGTGGTGGTGAACCCCGGATAGCTGGCCAGCGCGAGTTCCACTGCGGCCGAGGAGAACCGGCGTCCCACGTTCGCGGGGTCGGGATCGCGGACCACGCAGCGCAGCAGCGCGCTGGCGGTCTCCTCGGTGTCGGCGTCGGGGTGATCGGTGCGGACCAGGGTCCATTCGAGTTCGGCGGGTTTGACCGTGACGGCGGCGTCGAGTTGGCGGCGCAGCAGGTCGGCCTTGGCCTCGATGTCGAGTCCGGTCAGCACGAACGTCGCCGAGTTGCGGAACCCCCCGATGCTGTTGAGCGAGACCTTCAGCGTCGGCGGCGGGGGCTCGCCGCGCACCCCCGAGATCCGCACCCGGTCCGGGCCGTCCTGCGAGAGCGACAGGCTGTCGAGGCGAAGCGTCGCATCGGGATTGGCGTACCGCGCGTCGCCGACCTCGTAGAGCAGTTGGGCCGTCACGGTGTCGGTGCTGACCAGGCCGCCGGTGCCCGCGTGCTTGGTGATCACCGACGAGCCGTCGGCGGCGATCTCCGCGAGGGGGAACCCGGGATGCAGGAGATCGGGGATCTCGGTGAAGAACGCGAAGTTGCCCCCGGTGGCCTGCACCCCGCACTCGATGACGTGGCCGGCGGCGATCGCGCCGGCGAGGGCGTCGTAATCGTCGCGCTGCCAACCGAAGTGAGCGGCGGCGGGCCCGACGATCACCGAGGCGTCGGTGACCCTACCGGTCACGACGACGTCGGCTCCGGCGTTGAGGCAGTCGACGATGCCCCACGCGCCGAGATAGGCGTTGGCGGAGAGGACCGAGCCGAATCCGAGTTCCCCGGCGCGCCCGATCAGGTCATCGCCCTCGACGTGGGCCACGTTCACCGCGAGCCCGAGGCGCTCAGCCAGGGTGCGTACGGCGGCCGCGAGCCCGGCCGGATTGAGCCCGCCCGCGTTGGCGACGATCTTCACGCCGCGTTCGAGTGCGAGCCCGAGGGACTCCTCCACCTGCGTCAGGAAGGTCTTGGCGTACCCGCGGTCCGGGGACTTGGCCCGATCGCGGGCGAGGATGAGCATCGTCAGCTCGGCCAGGTAGTCGCCGGTGACGTAGTCCAGCTCGCCACCGGCGATCATCTCGCGCATCGCGGCGTGACGGTCACCGTAGAAGCCCGAGCAGTTGCCGATTCGTACCGAGCCCGAGCCCCCGGTCGCTTCGCTCCTGCCCGCCGAATCCGGACCCACAGCACCTCCATCGCATCGTCGCGCAGCGCCAACCAACCGGTAGGTTAGCCGGTACCTCCGGTCCCACGTCAAGGACGCGGCGTTGACCCGACGTTTCGTCCCGTGGACGCGCTTCTGCGGTTATCGTGCACACAACGAGGACCTTCGAGGCCCTCCGACCCGAGGGACGTTGATGAACACCCGCGCCTGTGCCACCGCGCTCGGCCTCACCGCCGCTGCGACCGTCCTCGCGTTCGGCGGCGCGGCGCCCGCATCGGCCGACTCGTCGGGAATGGCCGCTGAGTTCCCCGTCGGCGCCTGCATCGACTACCAGAACGACCACAGGAACTTCGACACCGAGGACATCCTGTACGTCAGCGCGGTCTCGTGCACCGACCCGAATCGCGACTACCGGGTGGCCCAGCACGGGGCCAACTTCACTCAGTGCGACCCGGGGAACACCGACTTCATCTACACGACGCGCGACCTGGTGGTGCTGTGCGTGGTCAACGACCGCGGCCCGAGTTGGGGCTAGCCCTGAGGGCGTCGGTCGGGATCGCCGTCTGGGCGGCCTTCGGCGTCGTGAGCACGGCGGTCGCCGGGCCGGCGCTCGCCGACGACCCCGTCGACCCCGGCCACTACGGCTACCACGGCACCGCCGACGAGTTCCCGGTCGGCATGTGCATCAACATCACCACCGACGTCTCGATCGACCCCGACCAGCTCAAGAACACCATCCCGGTGCCGTGCACCGCCGGCGCCCACGACATGCGCGTCGTCCAGCACGCCGCCACGCCGCAGGACTGCACACCGCCGGTCTACGACGCGATCTGGACCACCGACGGCGTCGTGCTGTGCGTGGTGCGGGACTACTGAGGATCTGCGTTTTGGAGCCGACGCAGGTCACCGGCTATCCTGATGGACACTCGCCGACGCTGGAGTATTCGCGCGGCAGCACCCTCAAGAGGAGAGACTGATCATGGCTGTGCCCAAGCGTCGGATGTCGCGCTCGAACACCCGTAGTCGGCGCGCGCAGTGGAAGGCCACCAAGGCCGAACTCGTCGGCGTGACCGTCGCAGGTCAGCAGCACAAGGTGCCGCGTCGGCTGCTCAAGGCCGCCCGCCTCGGACTGATCGACCTCGACAAGCGCTGACCGGCGTTTTTCACGCCCTGAATAGGGCGCGCCTCTCAGGCCACTCTCAGACAGCGGGTTGAAACTGTGGCTGTGCGCATTCTTGTCGTAGACGACGACCGCGCGGTCCGCGAATCCCTGCGCCGCTCCCTCTCGTTCAACGGATACTCCGTCGAACTCGCCCAGGACGGGCAGGAGGCTCTCGAGCGCATCACCAGCGATCGACCCGATGCCGTCGTTCTCGACGTCATGATGCCCCGGATGGACGGGTTGCAGGTGTGCCGGCATCTCCGCAGTACCGGCGATGACCTGCCGATCCTGGTGTTGACGGCGCGCGACTCGGTGTCGGAGCGGGTGGCGGGCCTCGATGCCGGCGCCGACGACTACCTGCCGAAGCCGTTCGCGTTGGAGGAACTGCTCGCGAGGATGCGGGCGCTGCTGCGCCGCCGCACTCCCGACGACGACACGGCCGACGCCGCAGCGCTGACGTTCGCCGACCTGAGCCTCGACCCGGTGACGCGCGAGGTGACCAGGGGCGAGCGCCGGATCAGCCTGACTCGCACCGAGTTCTCGCTGCTGGAGATGCTGATCGCCAACCCTCGCCGGGTGCTGACGCGCAGTCGCATCCTGGAGGAGGTGTGGGGATTCGACTTCCCGACGTCGGGCAACGCGCTCGAGGTGTACGTCGGATACCTGCGTCGCAAGACGGAAGCCGAGGGTGAGCCGCGCCTGATCCACACCGTTCGCGGGGTGGGTTACGTGTTGCGCGAGACGCCGCCGTGATGAGCGCTTGCGCGAAGAACCGCCGAACCTGATGGCCACGATGCGGTCGCCGTTCTGGTGGAAGGCGCGTGAGCAGCGCACCACCGACGTCAGGCAGCGGACGCTGCACGACGCCAGTTCGGTGTCGCTGCGCTGGCGCGTGATGCTGCTCGCCATGTCGATGGTCGCGATGGTCGTCGTACTGATGTCGCTGGCGGTCTACGTCGTGGTGTCGCGGGCGCTCTACCAGGACATCGACAATCAACTGCAGACCAGGGCGCGGCTGTTGATCGAGAGCGGGTCGCTGGCGGCCGACCCCGGCAAGGCCATCGAGGGAACGGCGTACTCCGACGTCAACGCGATGCTGGTGATCCCCGGCCGCTCCATCTACACGGCCAACCAGGAGGGGCAGACGCTGCCGCTGGGCCAGCCGGAGAAGGACGTGATCCAGGGCAAGGCGACGTTCTCCCTGCGGACTGCGAACTACCAGCGCGTGTTGGCCGTGAACCTGTCGAACGGCAGTTCGCTGCTCATCTCCAAGACGATGGTGCCCACCAGCAAGGTACTCAACCGGCTCGGCACCATCCTGCTGATCGTCGGGGGTCTCGGGATGGCGGTGGCGGCCATCGCGGGCGGCACGGTCGCCCGCACCGGATTGCGGCCGGTGGCCAGACTCACCGAAGCGGCCGAACGGGTTGCGCGCACAGACGATTTGCGGCCGATCCCGGTACACGGCAGCGACGAACTCGCCCGTCTCACCCAGGCGTTCAACCTGATGTTGCGGGCGCTGGCGGAGTCGCGGGACCGGCAGGCGCGCCTGGTGTCCGACGCCGGCCACGAACTGCGGACCCCCCTGACGTCGTTGCGCACCAACGTGGAACTGCTGATGTCCGTGCAGCCCGGCGCACCCGGCCTTCCCGAGGAGGAGATGGAGGGGCTGCGCGCCGACGTGATCGCTCAGATCGAGGAACTCTCGACGCTGATCGGTGACCTCATGGATCTGACGCGCGACGACGCCAGCGTGACGGTGCACGAGCCCGTCGACATGGCCGACGTGATCGACCGCAGCCTCGAACGGGTTCGGCGGCGCCGCAACGACATCCAGTTCACCGTCGACAGCACGGGCTGGCAGGTCTACGGCGACGGCGCAGGGCTGTCCCGCGCCGTGCTCAACCTTCTGGACAACGCCGCCAAGTGGAGCCCGCCGGGCGGACACGTCGCCGTGCGGCTGCGACAGGTCGATCCGGTGCACGCCGAGCTCGTGGTGTCCGATCTGGGCCCCGGCATTCCGCCCGAGGAGCGCGCGCTGGTCTTCGAACGGTTCTACCGCTCGACGACGGCGCGGGCGATGCCGGGCTCCGGTCTCGGCCTCGCGATCACGAAGCAGGTCGTCGTGAAACACGGTGGGACGCTTCGCATTGACGACACAGTGCCGGGGGGAACCCCGCCCGGGACCTCGATTCACGTCGTGCTGCCCGGCCGACCCGTCGCTGTGACCGCCGCGACACGCGAGGGCGATGCATTGGACGACGCGGGGCGGAACCCCGAGAATTGACACCGGAACCTGCGGAAAGTCTGCACATGTCCCGAAGATTCTCTAAGTGGATTCTCAGCCGTGAAGGGCACAGTCTGGGTACACGTTTCGTTGTAGTTGCAACCGACTGCGCACGAACTCACGGAAAGAAGAGCGCCGAACCCCGATGACGAACCAGCCGTACCCGCCGCACCACGGCCCCAGCTCCTACGAGCGTTCCGGAGTGCACAACACGGGCGCCACGCCGCACTACCAGGGCCAGCCGCGTCCTGTGACGCCGCAACAGCAGTACGACTGGCGCTACGCGACGCAGCCGCCGCAGTTCCGTCAGGACCCGTACCGCACCGATCCGACCCGTGCCATGCCCGTTGCGCCGGGTGCGCCCCGGAAGCGTTCGCGCGCAGGGCTTTTGACCGTCGGTGCGCTCACAGTCGCACTGGTGTCCGCCGGCATCGGCGGCGGAGTCGCGACGCTGGTCCACCCGGACCACACCGGAGGGTCGACGAGCATCCTCGGCGCGAACCCCAGCCAGCCCGCGGCCAGCCTTCCGGCGGGATCCGTCGAGCAGGTGGCCGCGAAGGTCGTGCCCAGCGTGGTGAAGCTGGAGACGGAGATGGGACGTCAGTCCGAGGAGGGCTCCGGCATCGTCCTGTCGGCCGACGGGCTCATCCTGACCAACAACCACGTGGTCGCGGGCGCCAAGGACCCCGGCGCCGGGGCGCAGACCAAGGTGACGTTCGCCGACGGCACCACCACCTCCTACGAGGTGATCGGGACCGACCCCAGCAGCGATATCGCCGTGGTCAAGGCCGAGAACGCGAGCGGCCTGACGCCCATCACGCTCGGGTCGTCGGGGAATCTGCGCGTCGGCCAGGACGTCGTCGCCATCGGTTCGCCGCTGGGCCTCGAGGGCACGGTGACGACGGGCATCGTCAGCGCGCTCAACCGTCCTGTCGCCGCCGGTGGTGACGCGCAGAACCAGAACACCGTGCTCGACGCCATCCAGACCGACGCCGCGATCAACCCCGGCAACTCGGGTGGCGCACTGGTCGACATGAACGGCGACCTCGTCGGGGTGAACTCGGCCATCGCGACGCTCGGCGGCGACCCGACCGAATCGCAGAGCGGATCGATCGGACTCGGCTTCGCCATACCCGTCGACCAGGCCAAGCGCATCGCCGACGAGCTCATTCAGAACGGCACCGCGTCTCACGCGTCGCTCGGCGTGCAGGTCGTCAGCGACAGGACCGTCGACGGCGCCAAGATCATGGACGTCACCGACGGAGGTGCCGCGCAGGCCGCGGGGCTGCCCGCCGGTGCCGTGGTGACCAAGGTCGACGATCGGGTCATCGGCAGCGGTAACGCGCTGGTCGCCGCCATCCGGTCGAAGGCGCCGGGCGACCAGGTGACGCTGACCTATCTCGACGCGCAGAACAAGCCGCAGACGGTTCAGGTCACCCTGGGGAAGGCGCCGCAGTGACCATCGCTCCGGGGCGTTCGTCCTTGACGGTGGCCTCGTCACCGGTCGCACCGACGTCCGAGGCGAGATATACGGTGACACTCATGGAACAGCCGGGTGAGTTGGTAGGTCGCGCACTGGTCGTCGTCGTCGACGATCGAACGGCGCACGGCGAAGAGGATCACAACGGACCGCTGGTCACCGAACTGCTCGGGGAGGCCGGGTTCGTCGTCGACGGCGTGGTGGTGGTCGCGTCCGACGAGATCGAGATCCGCAACGCGCTCAACACCGCCGTCATCGGCGGTGTCGACCTGGTGATCTCGGTGGGTGGCACGGGCGTCACGCCGCGCGATGTCACGCCGGAGGCGACGCGCACCATCCTCGATCGTGAACTGCTCGGCATCTCGGAGGCACTGCGCGCCTCGGGGCTGTCGGCCGGGATCGTCGACGCGGGCGTGTCACGCGGCCTGGCGGGCATCTCCGGCAGCACGTTGGTGGTCAACATCGCGGGGTCTCGCGGCGCGGTCCGCGACGGCATGGCGACGTTGGGACCGCTGGCGGCGCAGATCATCGCGCAGCTATCCAGCTTGGAAATATAAGAGCGTGAATCGGGTCGAACCGACCGGCGGTGTCCTGGGGGACACCGCCGGTTCGTGTCTGTGCTCGTCGGCTTCGGCGCTGATTGCGTTAACTCCTGGTAAACGCGATTCCCTCAGCAAGTGTGATCTTCGTCACAGTGCGAGGTCGCGGTGACTCGTCCCTCGAAGCCCACCCATCACTCAGTTAACCCGATATTCGGTGATTCGATGCCTGTGGCGTCGCGTGACGAGGTCGATGAGGGTTCGCCGTACGACGACTCCGACCGCGACCAGTGGTTGCGTGACAACGTGCCTCCGCACCACTCCTGAACTGCGGATTCGTCGTTCGCACCGACTGCGCGGAAATGGTGCTTTAGGTATGTCCGCAGGTTGGCGAACGCCGACCGGGCACCCGGTGACGTAGCCCACTGGTCAGCCGCCGCTCGCGGCCTTCCCGCCAATTCAGGCTCAGCAAACTTCGCAAGCCGTGCGTGGGCTTTCACTTCCGCTGAATCCTTGCGTTGCCGGGTCGATGCCCCGCCGTTATGTTCCTCCTGTCAACGATGAGCAAAACGTAAGAAGAACGTGTGAGGTTTCTAATTCCACTCACACCGAGGTCTTGCGATGTGTCAGGTTTAGCGGTAGAGCCGGGCACACTACGGCGGGCGAAGGGTCCGTCGTCGACACCTTTAGGGAGAACATGAAGGCAATCAGTCGGGTGCTGGTCGCGCTGGTCGCGGCCATCGCGGCTCTGTTCGCGAGCACGGGCACCTCACACGCAGGTTTGGACAATGAGCTGAGCCTGGTCGACGGCCAGGACCGCACCCTGACGGTGCAGCAGTGGGACACGTTCCTCAACGGCGTGTTCCCCTTGGACCGCAACCGGCTGACTCGCGAGTGGTTCCACTCGGGTCGCGCGAAGTACATCGTCGCCGGCCCCGGTGCCGACGAGTTCGAGGGCACGCTGGAGCTGGGCTACCAGATCGGCTTCCCCTGGTCGCTGGGCGTTGGCATCAACTTCTCCTACACCACGCCGAACATCCTGATCGACGACGGCAACATCACCGCGCCGCCGTTCGGCCTCGAGTCGGTCATCACCCCGAACCTCTTCCCGGGTGTGTCGATCTCGGCTGACCTGGGCAACGGCCCCGGTATCCAGGAAGTCGCGACGTTCTCCGTCGACGTGTCCGGCGCTGCCGGTGGCGTTGCGGTGTCGAACGCTCACGGCACCGTGACCGGCGCTGCCGGTGGCGTCCTGCTGCGTCCGTTCGCACGACTGATCGCCTCCACCGGCGACTCGGTCACCACGTACGGCGAGCCCTGGAACATGAACTAGTCTTCGGACTCCAGTCGAAGAAGGCGTCGACGAGATTCTCGTCGGCGCCTTTTTCACCGGAACAACACTGAGAAACTTCTCAGCTAGAGATAAGGGAGAACATGAAGGCAATCAGTCGGGTGCTGGTCGCGCTGGTCGCGGCCATCGCGGCTCTGTTCGCGAGCACGGGCACCTCACACGCAGGTTTGGACAATGAGCTGAGCCTGGTCGACGGCCAGGACCGCACCCTGACGGTGCAGCAGTGGGACACGTTCCTCAACGGCGTGTTCCCCTTGGACCGCAACCGGCTGACTCGCGAGTGGTTCCACTCGGGTCGCGCGAAGTACATCGTCGCCGGCCCCGGTGCCGACGAGTTCGAGGGCACGCTGGAGCTGGGCTACCAGATCGGCTTCCCCTGGTCGCTGGGCGTTGGCATCAACTTCTCCTACACCACGCCGAACATCCTGATCGACGACGGCAACATCACCGCGCCGCCGTTCGGCCTGAACTCGGTCATCACCCCGAACCTCTTCCCGGGTGTGTCGATCTCGGCTGACCTGGGCAACGGCCCCGGTATCCAGGAAGTCGCGACGTTCTCCGTCGACGTGTCCGGCGCTGCCGGTGGCGTTGCGGTGTCGAACGCTCACGGCACCGTGACCGGCGCTGCCGGTGGCGTCCTGCTGCGTCCGTTCGCACGACTGATCGCCTCCACCGGCGACTCGGTCACCACGTACGGCGAGCCCTGGAACATGAACTGAGAACTCCCTAGGTTCATCGCTGACAGAACAGCCCCCCGGCCAGTGCGGCCGGGGGGCTGTTTGGTCCGTGGTGGCGCTCAGTCCCTATCGGCGCTGGTGAACTTCGCGGTGTCGGGGCTCGGACCGGTGCCGGGGCCGGTGGTCTGCTTGGCCACGCCCTGCTGGTCGGCGAGCAGGTTGCGGATCTCGGTCAGGATCGACAACTCGGTGTCCTGGGCCTGTTCGACCTCACCCTTCTTGCGCAGCCTGTTGTACGGCACGACCACCAGGAAGTAGACGACGGCGGCGACGAGGACGAAGTTGATCGCCGCCGACAGCAGGACGTTCAGGTCGATGGTCTGGTTGCCGTAGATCGGAACGCGCAGGATTCCGTAGTCGGCGTCCTTGCCCGCGCCGACACCGTCGATGAGCGGTTGCACGATGCTCTCGGTGAACTTGGTAACCAGTCCGGTGAACGCGGTACCGATGACCACCGCGATCGACAGATCGACGATGTTGCCGCGGGCGAGAAATTCCTTGAAGCCCTTCAACATGAAGTGATTCCTTCCTGAGTTCTTTACGCGTCAGGGGACAAACGTTAGTCCGGTTGACCGCTGCGGGCGGCCTTCCGCGGTGCTAGTTTTCCCTGGTATTGCGTTGGCCTGATAGCGATCTGGGAGCGGTGACAGTGGGCAGGAGCGGAGCGACCAACGTGACGAGGCGCGCGCGCAGGTGTGTCGGGATCGGTGCGGTTGTGCTGGCGGCGGTGTTGGCGCCCGTCGCTGCGGCCGAACCCGCACCTGCGCCGTCACCGGTTCCGGGGTCGACGAACGAGGAACTGGCCGACATGGTGTTGGACGCGATCGAGCACGGGTCGTCGTCGGGCGCACCCACGACGACCCCGGTGCCCGCGCCGATTCCCTAGGTTCGGCGAGTGCGGCGCGGGAACGTCGCTCAGTGGAACGTCAGCGTGATCGCCTGCGAAAGCGAGGCGCCCGCCGCGTCGATCGCGGCCTGAACGGGCAGCGCCACCAGCACGACGCCGTCCCCGCCGGGGCCGTCGGCTGCACCCGATGCGAGCACGACGACGGCGCCGCGCGCGACCACTCGCGGTGCCGTGACGTCGTCGATCGGTTCTGAGTCGACGGCCAGCACGTCCACCACGTCGCCCGCGCGAACGATGTCCAGCAGGGCGGGGTCGGCGAGATGCAGCGGTACGACGCGGGCGTCGGGCCCTGCGGCCGCCTCGGCGAGTCGCGGCCCGAGCAGTCGCACATCGGTGAGCGCCTCGCCGCGGCGGGCCGGGCCGGCGAGCGTCTTGCCGAGAAGGTCCCCGACGTCGGTGAGTGCACCGTCGGGAGTGGTTGTCGCCGAACGTGATTCGACCGAGACGTCGTCGACTGTCAGCTCGGTACCCGGCTCGAGGTCACGCGCGGCGACAACCACGCGGTCCTCCGTAGCCGACGGGTCCGGCTTCAGCGCCGTGACGGCCGCGAGCAGGACCAGTCCCGCGGCGGCGACCCGTCGGGCGGCGACGGTGCGCGACCAGTCCGGCCGCAGGCCGTGCCAAAGCCGGCTCAGTGGCGACGGGTTGAGCGATTCCCTCATGCGCGCACGCTAAGGAGCAGTGGCTCTCCGGCGCGCCTGTGGAGGGATTGCGCTGTGGATACCGCTAGCTGGAGGCGGCGGCGGGGGTCGATGACGAGGACGTCGATGAGGATCCCGAGCTGCCCGACGAGCTGGATCCGGCACTCGAGGAACTCGACGACGACTTGTCCGACGACGTGCTCGATGAGCTGTCCGAGGAACTGGAGCTCGACGAATCGGAGCTGGCCGACGAACTGCTGCTCGAGCTCTTCGACGAGTCGCGGCTGTCGGTGCGGTAGAAGCCGCTGCCCTTGAACACGACGCCGACCTTGCCGAAGAGTTTGCGCAGCTTTCCGTTGCACTTAGGGCACGTCGTCAGCGCGTCGTCCGTGAACGCCTGTACCTGGTCGAAGCGGTTGTCGCATTCGGTGCAGGCGTAGGAATAGGTAGGCACGAGATCCTCCGTTTGGGGCAAACTTGTTAGCACTCTACCGGCTCAAGTGCTAGAACCGCTAGGTGATGCGGGTCATTCCCTGCACCGCCTGCTACTTCGATCGTGGCATCCGAGCAGGTCAGGCGCCGAGCGTGACGAGCCCGCGGCCGGGCGTCAGTGCGTGGGTCATCGCCACGTCGTGGTCCTCGGCGGGCAGCAGGTCGACGATCTCGTCGTCGCGCACGACGGCGACCAACCGCGCGTCGGGTGCGGCGAGGGCGAGTGTTCGGTCGTAGTATCCGGCGCCTCGGCCCAGCCGTGCGCCCGTCCGGTCGACGGCGAGGGCGGGCACCACGACGAGCGCTGCGCCGCTGATGGCGGCGGGCGGCAGCCACGGCTGCGCGGGCTCCCGCAGTCCGAACGGCGCGGCGACGAGGTCGGCGGGGGAGCGGTACTCCCCCCAGGACAGCGGCTGCGGGACGCCGTCGAGTTCGCGCGCGACCGGCAGCAGCACGCGGACGCCCGCGCTGACCAGCGCATCCAGCATCTCGGGGGATCCCGGCTCGGTGCCGACGGGCACGTAGGCGCACGCCGTCGTACCGGGTGTCGCGATGGCCGACAGGTGCTCGCGCAGCGCCAGTGACTCGGCGCGGCGTTGCTGCGGAGACAGTAGGCGGCGGGCTGCGAGGACCGCTGTGCGCAAGGCCCCTTTGTCCGGCGTCGTCCGATCCACGTCGTCAACCATGTCACCCGACACCGGATCCGAGCCTCAAGCCGTCTTGTTCGGCGGGTGACGTTATGGTGTTGACGATGACGACACAGGCCCTGGTACCCATTCCCCGTACCGCGGTCGTTCCGGCCGCGGGCCTGGGCACGCGGTTCCTGCCCGCCACCAAGACGGTGCCCAAGGAGTTGCTTCCCGTCGTCGACACTCCGGGTATCGAGCTGGTGGCCGAGGAGGCCGCCGCCGCCGGCGGCGAACGCCTGGTGATCATCACCTCCGAGGGCAAGGACGGCGTCGTCGCGCACTTCGTCGAGGACCTGGTGCTGGAGGGCACGCTCGAGGCGCGCGGCAAGACGTCCATGCTGGAGAAGGTGCGTCGAGCGCCGAACCTGATGAAGGTCGAATCGGTCGTGCAGAACGAGCCGCTCGGGCTCGGCCACGCCGTCAGCTGCGTGGAGTCGGTGCTGCTGGACGACGAGGACGCCATCGCGGTGCTGCTGCCCGACGATCTGGTGCTGCCGATCGGCGTGCTGGAGACCATGGCCAAGGTGCGCGCCAAGCGCGGCGGGTCCGTGCTGTGCGCCGTGGAGGTGCCCGGCGACGAGATCAGCGCCTACGGCGTGTTCGACGTCGAGGTCGTTCCGGATGCGGCGAACCCGAACGTGTTGAAGGTCCTCGGCATGGTCGAGAAGCCCAAGCCCGAGGACGCGCCATCGCACTTCGCGGCGGCCGGCCGGTACGTGCTGGACCGGGCGATCTTCGACGCGCTGCGTCGGGTGCAGCGCGGCGTCGGCGGCGAGATTCAGCTGACCGACGCGATCGCGCTGCTGATCGAGGAGGGCCATCCGGTCCACGTGGTCGTGCACCGCGGTTCTCGACACGACCTGGGAAATCCCGGCGGCTACCTCAAGGCTGCGGTTGACTTTGCCTTGGAACGAGACGATTACGGACCGGAGCTGAGGCGCTGGCTGGTCGAGCGACTGGGGCTGGCGCAGAGCTGACATCGCGCTGAGCTGCCGGTCCGCGTACTTCAGAAAGGCGCACTGTGCGTTCGGTTGAGGAGCAGCAGGCTCGGGTGGCCGCTGCCGCGGTGGCGCCCAGGCCCGTGAAAGTGGCGATCGCCGAGGCGCAGGGCCTGATGTGCGCCGAGGAGGTCGTCACCGAACGGCCGCTCCCCGGATTCGATCAGGCGGCCATCGACGGGTACGCCGTCCGCAGCGTCGACGTGCTCGGTGCCGAGCCGATCGGCGATACCGACGGCGACGGCGAGGGCGGCGTCACCGACATCCGGGAGATCAGCCTGCCCGTGATGGGGCTCATCGAGGCGGGCGCCAGGACGCCGAGCCGGCTGCAGCCGCGGCAGGCCGCGCGCGTACAGACCGGCGCGCCGATGCCGACGCTCGCCGACGCGGTGCTTCCGCTGCGGTGGACCGACGGCGGCGACTCGCGCGTGCGGGTGTTGCGCAGTGTGCGCTCCGGCGCGTACGTGCGCCGCACGGGTGACGACGTCCAGCCGGGTGACGTGGCGGTGCGCGCGGGCACGATCATCGGCGCGGCGCAGGTGGGCTTGCTCGCGGCGGTCGGACGCGAACGCGTTCTGGTGCATCCGCGCCCGCGGGTGACGATCCTGTCCGTCGGTGGTGAGCTCGTCGACATCTCCCGGACGCCGGGCAACGGTCAGGTGTACGACGTGAACTCGTATGCGCTGGCGGCGGCGGCGCGCGATGCGGGCGCCGAGGTGAACCGGGTCGGGATCGTGGACACCGACCCGAAGGCCCTGCGCGACGTCGTCGAGGGCCAGGTGAATCGCGCCGAGGTGATCGTGATCGCCGGTGCGGTCGGCGGCGCCGCGGCGGAGAGCGTGCGGACGACGCTGTCGGAGCTCGGCGACATGGAGGTCGCGCGCATCGCGATGCACCCCGGGTCGGTGCAGGGGTTCGGCCAGTTGGGCCGCGAGGGCGTGCCGACGTTCCTGTTGCCGGCGAATCCGGTCAGCGCGCTGGTGGTGTTCGAGGTGATGGTGCGGCCGCTGATCCGGATGTCACTGGGTAAGCGGCAACCGCTGCGGCGTGTCGTGCAGGCTCGGACGTTGTCGCCCGTGGAGTCGGTCGCCGGTCGCAAGGGCTACCTGCGCGGGCAGCTGATGCGCGACCAGGACACCGGCGAGTATCTGGTGCAGGCCCTCGGCGGAGCGCCGGGTGCGTCGTCGCACCTGCTGGCGACGTTGGCCGAGGCGAACTGCCTGGTGATCATTCCGAGCGAGGCCGAGCAGGTCCGCACGGGGGAGATCGTCGACGTGGCGTTCCTGGCCCAGCGCGGCTGACGGCACGCCCGTGAACATCTGGCGAAACACCGCTGCGCACCCCGGCTGGCCGAGGGCGGTGGGTCCGGTGCGGGTGCGCGCCGGCCTGGTGCGGCTGCGTCCGGTGCGGTTGCGCGACGGCGCTGCGTGGAGCAGAACGCGGCTAGCCGACCGCGCTCACCTGGAACCGTGGGAACCGGTCGCCGAAGTGAATTGGGAAGCGCGGCATGCTGTTTCGTCATGGCCGTCGATGTGTTCGGGATTGCGTGCGGAGGCGCGGCGGGGCCGGATGCTGCCCTATGCCATCGAACTCGACGGGGAGTTCTGCGGACAGCTCACCATCGGCAACGTGACGCACGGAGCGCTGCGATCGGCGTGGATCGGCTACTGGGTGGCCAAGGAGGTCAACGGCGGCGGCATCGCGACGGCGGCGCTGGCGCTGGGGCTCGACCACGGATTCGGGCCGGTGATGCTGCACCGGATCGAGGCGACGGTGCGGCCGGAGAACGCGGCGAGTCGGAGGGTGCTCGCGAAGGTCGGTTTCCGCGAGGAGGGCCTGTTGCGCCGCTACCTGGAGGTGGACGGCGCGTGGCGCGACCATCTTCTGGTGGCGCTGACGATCGAGGAGATGTCGGGGTCGGCAACGTCGGCGCTGGTGCGGGCCGGACACGCCAGCTGGAGCTGATTGTGTTGCAGATGTGACATTTGTGACTGATGTGCTTGATCGGGGCGAATTACAGGTGTGTAATTGACCCCGGCGCGTCGTCCCTGGACACGCTGGTCACGGACCTAGCCTGAAGGGGAAAGGACCCGTCCTCATGCCTAGCATTCCTCAATCCCTCCTGTGGATCTCCCTCGTCGTGCTCTGGCTGTTCGTTCTGGTGCCGATGCTGATCAGCAAGCGCGACAACGTACGTCGGACGAGCGACGTCGCACTCGCGACCCGAGTGCTCAACGGCGGTGGCCGCGGCGCCCGGCTGTTGCGGCGGCGCGGACCGGCCGCCGGCCACTACAGCGACCCGGATTGGCGACCGAGCGACGACTACGCCGACGACGAGTTCGACGGCGACGACGGCGAGACCGCACCTCGTAAGACCATCGTCCTGGCGGCCAACGAGGCGGACACCGACTCGCTGTACCTCGATGTCGACATCGTCGAGGAGGATTCGGGTGCGCTGCCCGTCGGGGCGTCGGCGACTCAGCAGGACGAACTCATGCTCGACTTCGACGCGGCGGAGGCCGACGCCGACGAACCGCGCCTCGATCAGACCCAGGCCATCCGGACGGTCGACGACGCCGACTTCGACGGCGACGAACTCGAGGACCTGGACGAGGTAGACGAGGTAGACGAGGTCGACGACCAGCAGGACGCCGACGGCACCGAGCACGACTACGAGTACGTCGACGACTCGTCGGGTCTGGAGGCCTCGCCCGATGAGCAGGTGGCGTCGCTGTCGCGGGCCCGCAGCCAGCGTTACGAGTCGGCGACCGCGGCGAAGGTCAGCGCGCGCAAGTACCGGTTCCGCAAGCGGATGCTGCTGGGCATGGGCGTCGCGCTCCTGGCCTCGGCGCTCATCGCCTTCTTCGTGACGACCGCGATGTGGTGGGTCAGTGGCTCGATCGGCGCGATCACCGTGCTGTATCTGGCCTATCTGCGCCGGCAGACCCGCATCGAGGCGCAACTGCGACGCAGGCGTGCACAGCGCATGTCCCGGTCCAGGCTGGGGGTGGAGAACACCGAGGACCAGGAGTTCGATGTCGTCCCTTCACGACTCCGGCGCCCCGGTTCGGTGGTGCTGGAGATCGACGACGAGGACCCGATTTTCGAGCACCTCGAGTACGTGTCGTACGCCCGCGAGTACGACCTGCCGCAGGCAGCGGGCCAGTAGCGTCACGCGTTTTCGCGGAGACGAGGGCGGCTGATAGCCTGTACCGGCACTAGGGGCTATAGCGCAGTTGGTAGCGCGTCTCGTTCGCATCGAGAAGGTCAGGGGTTCGATTCCCCTTAGCTCCACAGAGATTGATCAGAACGGGCCTGGAGGCCCGTTTGTTCCGGCGAAACCTTGCCGTTGCGGCGGGTTTGACCTTCATGTAAATTTGCTGGCGAGCTGACGAGCCCCCCGGTGGCCGGCACGCGAGACGCCGTGCACCGATTGTCCGACGACGGCTTTGCATTGTTCGTCGGCGCGGCCTCGGTGGTCATACGAAGGGCGTGCGTTGTTGCTGAACGTGTTCGGTGAGCCGAGTCGGAACGAGACGAGCCCTCAACATTTGCTGCCGCTGCAGGAGGAGACGCGTCGACTGCGGATATTGCTGGACCGTCTTCCAGCGTTGATTGGCTACTGGGACCGAAACCTGCGCAATGTCATGGCCAACGCCGCCTATGTCGACTACTTCGGCTTCACGCCGGAGGAGGCGCGGGGACGCCACATCCGCGATGTCCTCGGCGAAGCGGTGTACGCGCTGAACCTTCCCTACATACGGGCTGTTCTGAACGGTGAGGAGCAGCTTTTCGAACGCACTCTCATCGATCAGCACGGAATGACCCGGTACACCCAGGCCTCCTACCTCCCCGACATCGTCGACGGCCGGGTGGAGGGCTTCTACGTTCAGGTCACCGACGTGACCGCCCGAGTCGAGGCCGAGCACGCTCGAGACGAGGCGCTGCGACTGTTCGAGATCAGCATGGCCAACGCCCCGTTCGGCAAGGCGGTCCTGACGACGTCCGCGCACACGCTGCACATCAACCCGGCGTTGTGCGCCCTGCTCGGCTACGAGGCAGAGGATCTGCTCGGCAGGGACTTTCGCGAACTCGTACACCCCGAGGACCGTCCATCGGCTAACGCCGACCTCGCCGGCTTGCAGGACCGCTCGGTGTCTCAGGTGTCTTCGGAGCGTCGTTACGTCCGGCGCGACGGTACGACCATCTGGATGCAACGCAATGCGGTCCTGGTACCCGGCGCGTACGGCGGCGACGACGTCATCGTCGCCCAGTTCCAAGACGTCACCGCCCGCAGGCGTGCCGAAGCCGAACTCGCACGACTTGCGCTGACGGACCCGCTCACCGGACTGCACAATCGGCACGCGTTCGCCGAACACATCGGTCGGATCCGGGAAGGCGACCCGTCGGCGGCAGTGGGCATCGTCTTCGTCGATCTGGACGGGTTCAAACTCGTCAACGACGCCTTCGGACACGCTGTCGGCGTTAGCGTCCTCGCCCGTGCCGCGCAACTGCTGATGGAGACGATCGAGCCACCCGATGCGGCCTATCGCCTGGGAGGCGACGAGTTCGTGGTGCTGTGCGTTGATGCCGCTACCGACAGGGTGCAGACCCTGGCCGACGCCATCAGGATCGCACTGACCGGGAGCTATCCCACTCTCGACGCGTCGGTGAGCCTCAGCGCCTCGGTCGGCTGCACGCGCGGTGCGACCGACGACGTCGACCGGTTGCTCCGCCACGCCGACGCCGACATGTACCGGCAGAAGTTGGCGCGACGCCTACGCGGAGACTGAACGCGGAAGCGCCACTTTCCACTCCGCGGTCTCCGAGATGCTCTACGTGCAACCGCTTACGGAGACGTGCCCGCGTCGTCCAGTCGCCCCAACGCACGCGGTGACGTTCGGAAGCGGGGGCGGAGGTGGCGGTGGCGCGAAGTCCTCCGGCAACGGAGCGTAGTAGGCCGGCGGTGGAGCGTAATAGTCGATCGCCCCGGCGACGTCGACGCATCCGCTCGCGTACACGTGTCGTCCGTTGGCACCCGCGCACACGTCGGCGTGCGCGACGCCAGGAAAGGCCACGGCACTGGAGAGTCCGGAGAACACGACGAGGGCGGCCGCCGCTACCCCCGAACGACGCTGCGGCAGGCGGTTGGTGATCATGGGTCTCCTCGCGCGATGCCTTCTCGAAAGGCCGGTGAAGAAGGATCTGCTATCGGTGTGCGTGCAGCGCCGACGCTACTCTTCCCGGCCGAGGTTGGGGTGGGTGTCGCAATCCGCCGTAGATGTCAACCAAGTGGTTGACATCTGAAAGGGGTCCGTCCTACGGTGTATCTCAACCAAGTGGTTGAGAAAGAGGTGACATGAGCGACCCGCTATCGCAGGTGTTCGCGGCCCTGGCCGACCCGACCCGGCGCGACCTGGTTGCTCGGCTGACCGACGGCGACATAAGCGTCGGTCAGCTCGCTGCGCCGTACGACGTGAGCCTGCAAGCGATCTCGAAACACCTGAAGGTGCTCGAGCAGGCCGGTTTGGTCAGTCGGACCGCGCCGGGCCACCGCAGTCCGGTGCACCTGGAGGCGGAGGTCTTCGATCTCATGACCAAGTGGATCGAGCGGTACCGGCAGCGGGCCGAGGCCAGATACCGACGGTTGGACGCCGTTCTGGCGGAAATGGATAACGAGAACACCGGGCATCGCCCGGCGGAAGAGGAGACGGCATGAACGACACGACGACCGCAACGATCGAAGCGGATCCGACCGTTCCGATCATTCGCATCACCAGGGACTTCGCGGCCACTCCGGCCCAGCTGTTCCGGGCGCACACCGACCCCCGGTTGTTCGCGCGGTGGGTCGGGCCCGACGGAATGGCGACCACCATCGACCGCTGGGACGCCACCACCGGCGGCAGTTGGCGCTATGTCGCCGTTGGGGACGGCGAGGAGTTCGGCTTTCACGGCTGCTTCCACGAGGTCCGCCCGGACCGAATCGTGCAGACCTTCACGTGGGAGGGCGAGCCGGACGGTGTCGCGCTGGAGACGCTGCTCTTCGAGGATCTCGGCGCCGGGCGCACCCGGCTGCGTACGCAGTCGCTCTGCGACAGCTTCGAAGCGCGAGACGCCTGGCTGAGCAGCGGAATGGAGGTCGGCGTGGACCAGGGCTACGCCAAGCTGGCCGCGCTGATCGACGCCGATCAGATCTCCGAATCCGACGCGTGACCGACCCGCGGATTCGTCAGCCGATCAGCCCCTGGCCGCGGGCCCACTGCGCCACGCGCGTCATGCCGTCGTCGAGTGACACGATCGGCTGATAGCCGAGTACGGTGCGCGCCTTCTCGATCGAGTAGGTGCCTCGCCGAGTGAGCATGCCGATCGTGGCCGGGGTGAGTTCGCTCTCCATGCCGAGTCGTCGCTGAACGGCGCCCAGCGACGTCGTCAGCGCGAGCGCGGCGGGAGTCGGGAGCGTGCGAACCTTCCCGCCGGCCATCGCGGCGAGCCTGCCGAAGTAGTCCGAACACGGGATCCCGAAGCCGTCGGTCAGATTGAAGATCTGCCCGACCGCCCGCTCGGAGGCGATGGCGAGCACCATTCCGTCCACCAGATTGTCGACGTGCGCCGGGCTGAAGACGCCTCGCCCGTGGGCGGGCAGGATCATCTGACCCTTGGCGATCATCTCCAGGGGGATGATCGTCCACGGTCTGGAAGCGGGTCCCCAGACGTCGCCCGGCCTGATGATCGTGGTGGCGATCTCACCGGCCGCGTCGGCGGCGAGCACGACGTGCTCCGAGTTGACCTTGGTGTCGACGTAGCTGTAGCCGCTGACGCGGACGGGGTCGGTTTCGTCGACCCCGTCTGCGAAATCGAAACCGTACGCGGCGATCGACGAGACGTGCACGAACCGGGTGACCCCGGCGGCGATTGCCGCCCGCAGCACCCGTTGGGTGCCAAGGACATTGACCTCCCACGCCGTGTCCAGCGGCGCGGCGTTGGACACGATCGCCGCGGTGTGGACCACGACGTCGACGTCCGTCAGCTGCTCGGCCCACGGAGCCGGATTCACCGTGCTCCCGACGACGACGCCGTCAGAGGGTGATGCCGTGAGATCGACACCGGTCACACGCGCCCCCAGTTCGCGCAACCGGGCGGCGAGACTGCGGGCGATGAAACCGTTGGCGCCGGTGATGAACACCCGGCCGGGAACCTTGGGTGCGGGACGTGTCGACATGTCAGACAAGGTAGCTAACCGGGTTGATCGCCGCGCCACGCTCGATTGCCGAGCAGGCGCAACCCGTTGAGGGCGACGATGATCGTCGAACCCTCGTGTCCGGCAACGCCCAGAGGTAACGGCAAGTGCCCGAAGAGGTCCCATGCCACCAGCACGGTGATGAAGAACGCCGCGATGATCAGATTCGCGATGACGACCCGACGCGCTCGCCGGGCCAGTGCGACGACGGCGGGGATGGTGGCGAGTTCGTCGCGAACTGTGACGACGTCCGCGGTGTCCAGTGTCAGATCGGCGCCTCCCCGTCCCATGGCCATCGACGTCTGCGCGGCCGCCATGGCCGGCGTGTCGTTGACACCGTCCCCCACGAACAACACGCGGTGCCCGCCGGATTGCAGGCGGCGGACCTGTGCCACCTTGTCCTCGGGCAGCAGGTCGGCGCGGACATCGACGATGCCCACCTCGGCAGCCAGGCGCTCGGCAGCGCGCCGGCTGTCACCGGTGAGCAGAACCGGAGGTGCTGACGTCACGGCCGTGATGGCACGCACCGCGTCGGCGGCGCCCTCGCGGACGGTGTCGGCGAATCCCAGCACCCCCACTGGCACGGCGTCGACGACCACGACGGCTGCGGTGGACCCGGTGTCCTGCACGTCGACGACCTCGGGCAGCGGATCGCCTCCGAGGGCACGTGGACTCACCACGTCGACGACCCGTCCCGCGCAGTGGGCGCGTACACCGCAGCCGGGTCGGGCGTGGAAGGCGGTCGCGGCCGGTATGTCGATTCCGCGTCGGCGAGCTTCGGCGACGACGGCACGTCCGAGCGGGTGCTCGCTGAACTGCTCAGCGCCGGCGGCGATCCCGAGCACCTGTTCGGCGTCCAGATCCTCACGGGGTACGACGCCGGTGAGTCGCGGGGTTCCGGTGGTCAGGGTTCCCGTCTTGTCGATCGCGACTACCGTCGTTTCGGCCAGATGTTCCATCGCGACAGCGGATTTGACGAGCACACCGTGGCGTCCGGCGTTCGCGATCGCCGACAGCAGGGCCGGCATGGTGGCGAGCACGATGGCGCACGGCGACGCGACGATCATGAACGTCATCGCGCGAAGCAGCGTGCTCTCGAGATCCGCTCCGAGGATCAGCGGGATGGCGAACAACGCCAGCGTCGCGGCGACCACGCCGATCGAGTAGCGCTGTTCGACCTTCTCGATGAACAGTTGCGTCCCCGCCTTGGTCGCCGAGGCCTCGCCGACGAGCGCGACGATCCGGGCGATGACGGTCTCGGAAGGGTTCCGGGTGACGCGGATGCGCAGCACGCCCGCGCCGTTCAGCGTGCCCGCGAACACGTCGTCGTCGACGAGTTTGTCGACGGGCAGCGGTTCTCCGGTGACCGAGGACTCGTCGACGTCGGACGATCCGCCGACCACGATTCCGTCCGCGGAGACGCGCTCACCCGGCCGGACGACGACCTGATCACCGATTCTCAGGTCCCGCGGATGGACGGGTTCCTCGCGTCCGTCCGCGTCGATCCGAGCGGCGCTACTCGGGGCCAGGTCCAGCAGGTCCCGCACGGAGTCCTCGGTGCGTTTGGTCGCCGCATCCTCCAGTGCTCCGGAGGTTGCGAAGATGACGATCAGCAGTGCACCGTCGAAGATCTGTCCGATGCCTGCTGCGCCGACGGCGGCGACCACCATGAGCAGATCGACGTCGAGCTTCCAACTACGCAGCGCTCGAACACCTTCCAGGGCCGGTGCCCATCCGCCGGCGAGATAGCACGCCAGATAGCAGACCCACCACGTGGCGGGGGGCGCGTCGAGCAGTTGGGCGGCGAGTCCGACGAGGAACAGGCACAGTGCGGCGATCGCCCATCGCACCGATGCGACCGACAACAGTCCGGCGAGGCCCAGTCGAGGCGCTGCCGGTGCGCCCTGACGGCTCTGCGGCGCAGTCATCGTGCTCAACGGAACTCCCCGGTGTCGTCGTCAACAGTCTGCACATGTATACATCTAAATCTCTACATGTGTCATATGCACAGGTCGGCACGTGCTTCAATGGGGGAATGGGACACGGAGTCGACGGGCGCGCCACGCCACCGGCGACACTCGACGCGGCGTCAGCGGTCAAGATCGCGGAAACGTTGCAGGCCTTGGCTTCTCCGAATCGCCTGATGATCCTGACTCGGCTGCGCCAGTCGCCGTGCTCGGTAGGCGAACTGTCCACCGCAGTCGGCATGGAGCAGCCGGCGGTGTCTCACCAATTGCGGCTGCTGCGGGCGCTCGGCCTGGTGGCGGGGGAGCGCAACGGACGGAGCATCGTCTACCGCTTGTTCGACAACCACGTCGCGCAACTGCTGGACGAAGCGGTCTTCCACATCGAGCACCTGCGGTTGGGTGCGACGGACACAACCGCTTAAGCGGGCGGCACGCTCAAGGCGACCAGGAGTTCGAAGACGGCGTCGGGATCGGTGAGCTGTGGGCCGTACAACTCGCGAAGCTGGGTCATCCGGTATCGCACCGTCTGGGCGTGGACGAACAGCTCTGCGGCGACGGCGTCGCGACGGCCCTGGTGCAGCAGCCAGGACCGCAGCGTTTCGGCCAGTCGGGCGGCTGTGTCCGGGCGTAGATTCGCTAACGGCGCCAACGCTTTTCGGCGGAGATCGTGCGCCGACTCCGGGTCGGCCGCGATTAGCAGCTGCACCAGGTGGTCATCGGCGTCCACGACACCGTCCGCCTCGGCGACCGGAAGTGACCGACATCGGACGGCGCGGTCGTAGGACACGTGCACCTCGCGCCATGGCCGCGTCGAGCCGACCCACGCCCGCCGTCCCGTGAGTGCCGTTGTGAGACCACCCCTTCGGGGTCCGTCGACGTCCGGCACCAGCAGCACCGTCATCGACTCCGCGTCGTCGAGGCCGGGAAGGTCGGCGTTCAGCTGCAGCGTCGCTGAACCGAAGAAGGCGGTGAGCCCGCGTACCTGCCCGGTCGGCAGAAGCACCGCGGTCAGCGTCCGAGGAGCGGGCCAGTCGGCCTTCTCGGCGTGCGCCGCCAGCGCCTGCTCCGATTCTCCCGCGAGGAGGGCCTGGGCGAGGCGCTCGAGATAGCGCTCCCGCGCGCGACCGGTGGTGGCCAACTCGTCGGTGTGGCCGGACACGCTCGACGCCGACAACTCGTCGATGAACGCGAACACCATCTCGGCGAACCGGGCGATCGTGGCGCCGTCGAGGCCCGCCTCGAGTGCCGTCGCCGACAATCCCTGCCACGCGACGCGCGCCCCGACGCGGTAGGCGGCGAGCAGTGCGTCGATCGAGCGGCCGTTGCGGGCTTCGCCGCGGCCCAGTTCGTAGGCGCCGTCCAAGGCGGCGGTGAGTTGCCCGGCGGGATGGGAGTCGTCGGCGTGGGTGGCGATGCGCAGAAACGCGCCGAGCGCCATCTGCACGGCGTTCTCGATGTTCTGGCCCATGCTGCCGCTGAACGCGTCGGTGTAGCTGGGCACCTCCACCGTGATGGCCGCGACGGTCTCCTCGGCCATCCGCGGCAGCACAGCGCGCAGTCGATCGGCGACCTCGGGGGCGATGTGCAGCCCGGTGAATCGACGTAGCGGCTGGCTCATTTGTTCCCTCCGAACAGTTACTCACCGGTAGACTACGCCGCGCGGCCAAGAATTTGTGCGCACATTCGGCGAGGATTAACGCATGACAGCGATCGCCCCCCGCCCCGCCGCACACGCGCTGCGAGCACGGGTCACCAGGTTCGCCGAACGCGTGACCACTCCACTGGTCCCGGCCGACTACCTCGACGTCATCGACCCGCTGCGGTCGAGCGCCACGCTGCGCGGCCGCATCGTCGCGATCGAGCCCGAAACGCCCGACGCCGCGACCGTGGTGATCAGGACCGGCCGCGGCTGGCGGACGCACACACCCGGTCAGTACGTCCGCATCGGCATCGACGTCGACGGCGTCCGCCAGTGGCGCGCGTACTCGCTGACGTCCGAGGTCGGCCGCGGCGACGGCTGCATCACGATCGCGGTGAAGGCCGTTCCCGGCGGCGTCGTGAGCAATCACCTCGTCCGTCGCGCGACGCCCGGCACGGTCGTCCAGTTGGACCAGGCCGCCGGCGACTTCACCCTCGGCGACCATGCGGCCGCCAAGGTGCTGTTCCTCACCGCAGGCAGCGGCATCACCCCGGTCATGGGCATGCTGCGCAACATGACGGCTCGGCAGTCGGACGTGGTGGTCGTGCACTCGGCCCCGACCTCCGGCGACGTCATCTTCGGACCGGAGCTGCGGAAGATGGCCAGCCAGGGGCGAATTCGGCTGATCGAACGCCACACCGATACCGACGGGATGCTCGACGCCGCCGAACTCGGCAGCATGGTGGACGACCTCACCGAGCGCCACACCTGGGCGTGCGGGCCCGCCGGAATGCTCGACGCGCTCGAACGGCGTTGGGCCGCCGAGGGAATCGCGGACCGCCTGCACACCGAGCGCTTCCGCGCCGCCGTCGTCGAAGCAGGCGACGGGGGGACGGTGACCTTCTCCAGGTCCGACACCACCGTCGACGCGGGCGGGGCGCAGACGCTGCTCGAGGCCGGGGAGAACGCCGGCGTGCTCATGCCGTCGGGATGCCGGATGGGCATCTGCTTCGGCTGTGTCGCACCGCTTCGCCAGGGCGCCGTCCGCGACCTCCGCAGTGGTGACATCACCGCCGCCGCCGATGGAGTCGTCATCCAGACCTGCGTCTCCGCTGCCGCCGGCGCCTGCGACATCGACCTCTAGCCACAACGTTCTTACCCCTCGACTCTCAAGGAATCGCCATGACGACTCTCGAAGCCGACCGCATCAGCGGTCCCACCGCCCATCTCACCGCCGACGACATCGACAACATCGGCCGGGAACTCGACGCCATCCGCGCCGACGTCATCGCCGATCGCGGAGAGCGCGACGCCGCGTACATCCGCAAGGTCATCGCGGGCCAGCGCAAGCTCGAACTCGGCAGCCGCGCCCTTCTGCTGTTCTCCTTGTTCCCGCCCGCCTGGCTGGTCGGAACCGTCGGCCTGTCGATCTCCAAGATCGTGGAGAACATGGAGATCGGGCACAACGTGCTGCACGGTCAGTGGGATTGGATGCGCGACGACAAGATCCACTCGACCACGTGGGAGTGGGACAGTGCGTCGCCGTCCGACATGTGGAAGCACTCGCACAACGAACTGCACCACGCCTACACGAACGTGCTCGGCAGGGACAACGACCTCGGGTACGGCATCATGCGCGTGGACGAGGATCAGAAGTGGATGCCGTTCTACCTCGCGCAGCCGCTGTGGAATCTCATCAACGCCTGCCTGTTCCAGTACGGCATCGCCGCCTACGACCTCGAACTCGGAAAGCACGTGAAGGGCCGCGGGGACAGGGAGCGACTGCGCCGTGACGGCAAGAAGGTGCTCGCCAAGATCAAGCGACACGTGATCCGCGACTACGTATTGCATCCGCTGCTGTCCGGTCCGTCGGCGCTCACCACGATGTCGGCGAACCTCACCGCCAACCTGGCGCGCAACATCTGGTCGCATTCGGTGATCATGTGTGGGCACTTCCCCGAGGGTGTGCAGACCTTCGCGAAGACCTCCATCGTCGGCGAGACCAAGGGTGAGTGGTACGTACGCCAGATGCTCGGGTCGGCCAATATCTCCGGCAGTTCACTGCTGCACTTCATGACCGGCAACCTGTCGTTCCAGATCGAACACCACCTGTTCCCGGATCTGCCCAGCAACCGCTATCAGGAGATCGCGCCGAAGGTTCAGGACCTGTTCGAGCGTTACGGCCTGACGTACACCACCGGGTCGATGCCCCGACAGGTCGCGTCCGCCTGGAAGAAGGTGTTCCGGCTCTCGCTACCGAACGACTTCGCTCGTCGCGCAGCCGCGTAGCGCCGCTTCTCAGTCCGGCCAGACGGCTTCGACCATGTCGAACGGCTCGCCGTCGGTGCTCCACCGATGGCCGCACCGGCGACCGGTGAGCCTCCACACCCACGTTCCGTTGGCTGCGCGCAGCGTGATGAGGGAGCCGTCGTAGCTCAACCCGACGTCGGGTTCGGCTCGACAGCGCTCGAGCACGTACAGCGCGAACCACATCACCGACGGGGCGTGGTCCACGCACAGCCGATCGCCGTCGCGCCGAAACCGCACCTCGCCCAGAAGCAGGGGTGCGGCTACTCCCACGGTCTCGCTCATTGCGGGTGATTCGTTGCTGAAACCGGGTCGGATTGACACGAACGGCGTGCTTTCCGGACGTGCTCGGCCCTCTAACGACCGGCCGACGAGCACCGGGCGGCGTCGGATGGGCGGCCGAAACGCGCGTCGCAAACGGCCCGTGTCACCCTCGTCCGTCTTCGTCGACGGCCGGGTGGGGAATCGATGCGCGCGCTGAACGAGCCTGGTCGCACGCGGTGGGGCAGTCGTCGAGTAGTTGCGCTTGCACAGAATCACCGCGACATGGGAGTGCGAAAACCCGCCTGCGCCCGGCGAACTCAACCGAGCATCGTGACGAGGCGTTAGAGAACTGTGATCGCTCCGCTCCGCCGGAGTGACCCATCGCAACCGCTCAGGCCCTACAGTAATCGCGAAGTCAGCCGCTTTACTGTCCACGGACGAGAGCATGGATTGCACATATGAGAACGCCTTGGACGTCGCTGAGCGGCTTGCTGGGTGCCATCGTGCACAGTGACCGGAGCCCGATGTGACGGCCACCGACGACACGGACCTCACAGCTCAGGACACCTATTTCGACCGGGTCGAGGCCCTTTCCGAGGCAACCACCCGGCTGAGCTTCGAGCCGTACCGCGATATCGACTGGGACGCCCCGGACAACGTGCTGGACAAGGACGATCCCCGGTGGGAGCTGGACCCGGCGACGGATCCACTCGCGGCGACGGAGTGGTACGCCGAACAGTCGGTGCAGAAGCGCATCGACATGGGCCGCTGGATCACCGCGAACACCCTCAAGGCGACGATCCAGTTCGAGCAGATGCTGATCCGCGGGGTCGTGCACTCCGCGGGTGCCCTGCCCAACGGCTCGCCGGTGTTTCGCTATCTCATGCACGAACTGGTCGACGAGGCCAACCACATCATGATGTTCCAGGAGTTCATCAACCGCACCGGGGAGGACGTTCCCGGTATGCGGCGAGGTTCCCGGATCATCGGGCCGATCCTGGGTTTCATCGGCGGCTACGCGAGCATCTTCCACTTCATCGGGGTGTTGTGCGGCGAGCAGCCGCTGCATTATCAGCAGACGCTGCAGCATCGCGGTGCTGCGAACGTGCCGCCGCTGCTCAACAAGGTCACCTACATCCACCTGGCGGAGGAAGCCCGCCACATCACGTTCGCCGACGACTATCTGGCTGAGCGGATGCACGGTCTCGGTCGTTTCCGACGGGCCACCTACGCGATCGCGTTCCCCTTCTATCTGCGGTGGCTGATCGGCGAGTCGATGGGACCGCCACGCAACTTCGCCAGGGAGTTCGGCGTGCCGCGGCGGGTGTTCAAGACGGCGTACTGGAGAAGCCCGGAGTCGCGACGGATGATGGCCGAGGGTGCCGCCGACGTCCGGCGGATCGCCGACGACCTCGGACTGCGCACGGTGTGGTCCCGGTGGCTGTGGCGAGCATTCGGAGTCGAAGGCCGGGTGCCGCGCTACCGCGGCGAGCCGGAACGGGATCACACGGTGAACCCGTCGGTCGGGAATCGCCTGGCGGTGTGGGGACGTCTGGCCGCGGTGGCGATCACGGCCATCGTCGCGCTGGGGGTCGCTCCCGACGGCGTGAAGATCATCGCGTGTGCCGCCGCAGGCGCCGGGGTGTGGGCGACCTACCACGCAGTTCGGGCGCGCCGCGGCGGCGTCGTGGGCAACCAGCCGTTCGAATGGCCCAGGCTGCTCGTCTGGGTGGCGGTGTGCGTGGCGATGATTCCGGCGGGCGGTCTGATCGGGCTCGCCATGGTGGTGTGCATGATCTGGGCGCTCGCCGAGTTCATGCCCACGATGTGACCATCGGTGCGCTGCCACTGAATGACGTGCCGACCGTGGTACGGTCCGCCCATGGCTGACCTGCCCTATTTCGACCTGCTGATGGACGAGCGGCAGGACGGGGGCGAGACCGGCCAGCTGTGGGAAGAGCAGGTGCACTGGGGGTACTGGGAGGATCCCAAGGCCGCCGACGGCACCAGGGCCGATTACATCGCGGCGATGAAGCAGATGGACGTCGAGCTGTTGAAGGCCGGCAAGGTCGCCGACGGGCAGAAGTTGCTCGACGTCGGGTGCGGATTCGGCGGCACCATCCAGTCGATCAACGCCGCTCACTCGGGCATGGACATCACCGGCTTGAACATCGATCCGCGCCAGCTCGCCGCCGCGGAGGCACAGACCACGGCGGCCAACGGCAACACGATCGGTTGGGTCGAGGCCGACGCGTGTGACCTGCCGTTCGAGGACAACTCCTTCGACCGCGTGCTGGCCGTCGAGTGCATCTTCCACTTCCCCTCACGCGAGAAGTTCCTCGCCGAAGCGGCGCGAGTCCTCAAGCCGGGCGGTTACCTGGCGGTGTCCGACTTCGTACCCACGATGGCCTTCTTCGCCAAGACGCCGATCTGGGTGGGCGTTCGCTCGCGGATCGCGAAGTCCTACGGCACGCTCGGCACCGTGCCCATCCGGTCCTACAAGACCCTGGGCAAGCGGGCCGGACTGCAGCTCGAGGCGAACCGCAACATCCGCAGGAACACGCTGCCGACGTATCCCTTCCTGATCAAGTTCTTCCGCGAGCAGGGGTCGGAAGACGCGAAGAAGACGATGGTCGTGGGAACCCGCTGGATCAAGTGGCTGACGAAGGCCGGCCTGCTGCAGTACCGCGTGTACACGTTCCACAAGCCCGCCTGACCGAACCCGCCCTCGCTGCGGAACGCGACCCTTGTCTGCCTGACGCTAAGGCTATAAAAATAGACACCTAGGGTTCGAGCGGACGGAACGTGGTGGATATCGAGTCGGTCGACGAGGTGCTTTCGACAACGCGTGCCGTGCGACGGAGATTGGACCTGACGCGTCCGGTCGAACGCGAGGTCATCCTCGACTGTCTGCGACTGGCGATGCAGGCGCCGACGGCAAGCAACGAGCAGAACTGGCGCTGGCTGGTGGTCACCGACGCCGAGAAGCGCGCGGCGATCGCGGCGCTCTATCGCGCTGTCGGCGAGGCCTATCTCGAGCACGCCGCCCGCACGGCGTCCGATCCGCAGAACCGTCGGGTGTACGAGAGCGCGCACGCTCTCACCGCGATCCTCGCCGACGTCCCCGTCTTCGTCATCCCCTGCATCGAAAGGCGTTTCGACGGCAGCGACCTGGTGGTCGCCGCGTCGGCGTGGGCGTCGATCATCCCGGCCGCGTGGAGTTTCCTGCTCGCACTGCGCGCGCGCGGCCTCGGCTCGGTGTGGACGACGCTGCATCTGGCCAAGGAGAAGGAGGTCGCCGAACTGCTGGGAATCCCCGACACCGTGACCCAGGTCGCGCTCTTCCCGGTGGCCTACACCCTGGGCACCGAATTCAAGCCCGCCTCCCGTCCGCCACCTGAGACCGTCACGTCGTGGAACGCCTGGGGTGAGCGGTAATGATCTCGAGCACAGCGACTTTCGCGATCGACGCACCCGTCCGCCGGGTGTGGCGCGTCCTGCACCCACCGGTGCCCGCGGACGCGCCGTCGCCCCGCATCATCACCTACCCGGCGGGCAGCATCGAAGTCCTGCGCGAGGGCGACGACGCCGGCGAGGGATTGGTACGCACCTGCGTCTTCGACGTACCCCGGTACCTACTGTCAGGTGGCAAGGCGAGGTCGTGGGAGGTCGTCACCGAGGCGAGGGTCAACGAGATCTCGAGGTACGTCTCGATCAGCAAGCCGCTGTGGTCGCGCGCCGAGGGCTATCACTCGCTGTCCGAACAGCCGGACGGCTCGACGCTGCTGACCTTCCACGAGACCTACCACGCGTACAACCCACTTCTTCGGGCGCTGCTGGAACGCCGCGTGCACGCCAGGATCACCGCGGACAACCTGTCCACCTACGCGCACGCGCTCGGCTACGCCGGAGCCACCAGGAGGGTGTCGTGAGCTACGACGTGATCATTCGCGGCGGCACGGTCGTCGACGGTACCGGAGCCGCAACACGCACCGCCGACGTCGCGGTCACTGACGGTGTCATCGTCGAGGTGGGCCGAGTCGACGGAACGGCGCGACGTACGATCGACGCCGACTGGCTCACCGTCACACCGGGATTCGTGGATGTGCACACGCATTTCGACGGGCAGGCCACCTGGGATCCGCACCTGACGCCGTCGTGCTGGCACGGAGTCACCACGGCGATCATGGGTAACTGCGGCATCGGGTTCGCACCCGTGAAACCCGATCGCCACGACTGGCTCATCGAACTCATGGAGGGCGTCGAGGACATCCCCGGAAGCGCGCTGGCGGAGGGGATCACGTGGGAGTGGGAGACGTTCGGCGAGTACCTCGACGCCCTCGAGCGGATGCCGCGCGCGGTGGACGTCGGCACGCAACTGCCGCAGGCGGCGTTGCGCGCCTACGTGATGGGTGACCGTGCGCTCGACGCTCCGACCGCGGACGACCTGGCTGCGATGAGCCGAGCCGTCACCGAGGGTCTGCGCGCGGGCGCGCTGGGCATGTCGTTCGGCAGGACCGCCGGGCATCGCAGTCTCAGCGGCGAACCGGTTCCCGGCACGTTCTCGGAGGAGGACGAACTGGTGGCCCTGATGTCGGCGATGGTGGACGCGGGAACCGGTGTGCTGCAGGTGGTTCCGGCCGGTGTCGGTGGCGAGATGGGTGGTGACCAACGCCATTCGATCGACGCCGAGGTGAAGTGGATCAGCAGGCTGGGTGCGCGGTTCGGCATGCCGTTGACCTTTTTGGCGATGGTCAACGAGCAGGATCCGCACGACTGGCGGCGCTGGTTCCGTGCGGTGCGTGACGCGAACCGTGCAGGGGCCAACGTCCGACCGCAGGTGGCCAGTCGCGCGTTCGGAATGCTGATGGGTCATCAGTCGCGGATGAACCCGTTCCGGCACCGCCCGACGTACCGCGCGCTGATGGAACTTCCGCTGGGCGAGCGCGTTCGGGTGCTCCGGAACCCCGAGATGAAGGCCCGCATCCTCGCGGAGACTCCGGACGCCGGCGACGGGCCGTCGGCCGATCAACTCAACCGCTACACGTTCAAGCGGCTCTATCCGCTGGGCGATCGCCTCGACTACGAACCGTCCGCCGACGGCAGCATCGCCGCGATTGCCGAGCGCGAGAACCGCGACCCGTGGGACGTCACCTACGACACGCTGCTCGGCGCCGACGGTCGCGAGTTCCTGCTGCTGCCTCTGCTGAACTACGCGGGCAACAACTACGACCATTTGCACGACATGATGTCGGATCCGGTGAGCCTGCAGGGCCTCGGTGACGGGGGAGCGCACTGCGGGATCATCTGCGACGCCAGCATGACCACGTATCTGATGTCGTACTGGGTGCGCGACCGGACCCGCGGACCGCGAATCCCGCTCGAGACGGCGGTGCACCGACTGACGGGCGATCCGGCGGCGTTCTACGGACTCGGTGACCGGGGCGTGCTGGCGCCGGGTCGACGCGCCGACATCAACCTCATCGACCTCGACGATCTCGGCCTGCACTACCCGGAGCGTGTGGAGGATCTGCCCGCGGGGGCCGGTCGCCTGATTCAGCGAGCCGACGGCTACGTCGAAACGCTGGTGCTCGGCGAAACCATCGTCGCCGGCGGCGAACTGACCGACAGCCGGCCGGGCGGTCTCGTCAGGGGTCCGCGACCGGCACCGGTCGGATAGCCGTAGCCCGCGCGATCAACCGCAGCCGCCGGGCGGACAGCTGCGCATCCCAGACCCGCTCACCCGTCGCCGCGGACACCGATTCGGCCTGCATCAGAACGGGCAGCCGGGTGTGGCGACGGTGTTCTCCAACGGCGATGACACCCGTCAGATCGGTGACACCATCCTGGTCCTCCCGGATGCGGACGCCGCGGTCGTGGCCTTCCAGGGCGCGCAGGGGGCGCTGAGTGCCGCGGTGGTCGGAGGCACTCCCGAGGTCGCGAACGTAGGCACCGACTCGGTGATGGTGGCGGGTACCTCACCGGACGGGTCGAAGGAGGTCACGGTGCTGCTGTTCGTTGAGGGCAACGCGTTCACCACGCTCGAATTCGACAGCATCGCGGGAGATCCCGTGCCGCCGGAGTTCGTGCTGGACGTCGCGGGCAAGCAGGACGCGAAGATCGCGTCCAGCCTGGGCTGAGCCGGTCGAGGGGTCCGGCTCAGTCCTCGTCCTTCTTCGTGTCCTCGTCCTTGTCGTCAGCGTCGTCCTCACCGGTGTCCTGGTCATCGTCCGACTCGTCCTTCGCCGTCGTCGCGCCGCCGACCTCGATCACGGCCCAGTGGCTCGGCGACACCAGGACGCTCCAGTCGCCCTCGGTGCGCCCGATCTTGAGCACGCCGTCGTCGACCTCCCATGCGGTGTCGTCGTCGTAATCCGCTTCAGCGCCGTCCGTGTACGTCAGTTTGAATGCCATGCGGCGAGTGTTCCCGGTCACAGGGCCGCCGAATCCGCCGCTCGGTCAGGGATGCGTGACGACGTAGGTCTCATTGGTCAGCCCGGCCGTCAGTTCGTCCACGACGAAGGGCCGGTCGAGCCGTGCGCGTATCCCCGCGGGATCGATGAGGAGGCTGATCTCGACGGTCTGGCGGGCGAACACCCGGCCGATCAGCGGGTAGAGCCGGCGCATGACGGCGCGTTCCGCCCGTGTGCACCGCGACGCGCAGTACCCGACGTGTCCGACCTCGTCGGTGAGGATCTCCGTGTACAGCGTGTGGACCCGCTCGCGGACGTCGGGTTCGTCGGCGAACAGTTCGTCGCCGACGCGGCGCAGTTCGTCGAACATGATGCACCCCGCCATCTCCGCCGCTCCGACGAACACGAAGCCCAGGCGTTCCGGCAGGAAGACGCCGGCCTTGACGAGCTGGCGCATGACGAACGGCGGTGGCACCACCTGAAAAGTCAGGTCGAAGACGTCCAGCACGTACGCCAGAAGTCTTGTGTGGTAATGCTCTTCGAGTTCCAGATACACCCGCTCGGGGGGTAGATCCGCGTCGCTGTTCAGGCCGTACGTCTCGCCGAGTCCCACCCCGAAACGCTCGGCTTGGTTGAGTTTCGCGGTCGCGAGCAGGAACAGCATCTTGCGGTCGAGGCCGGCTTCGGGTGTGCGGCGACGCAGGTTGCGCAGGAACGTCGCGCTGTCCGCGGGCTGCGCCGAACGGACGGGATTCGACTCCAGGTCGTTGAAGAACGTTTCGCGATTCGCCAGTCGGCGATTCAGTAGATCGGCCTCTCCGTCACGTCGTCTGAGGAAATCGCGATAGCCGTCGATTCTGTTGTCGCTCATCGTTTTTCCATTCCCTTGACGATGGTTCTGACGTATCGCCCGACGACGTCGTCCGCCGTCGTGGACGTGTATGCGCCGGTGGCGAGCAGCGCGAAGAGGCCGGTCAGGAAGAACACCCCGAGTTCGGCTGCGTCGCCGTCCGCGGCGACGCGGCCCGCGCGCTGTGCGGTGGTGATCGCCGTGATGACGAACTCCGCCAGCGGATGCTGCGGGACTTCGTCCTCAACGGGCCGGTTCGCGGAGAAGTGCAGTCCCAGCATCTCGCGGAAGACGACGGCGCCCAAACGTCGTTCGGCGGCGACCACTCGGGCCACCAGCAGCGACAACACGGACTCGAGGTCGGCGCCGTCGCTCGGGGCGATGTCGAGTTCGGCGACGATCCTGGCCTCTTCGTTGCGCTCCAACTCGACGAGGACGTGCTCCTTCGTCGGGAAGTGGAAGTAGAAGGTGCCGCGCACGACGCCGGCCGCGTTCGCGATCGCGGTCACGTCGGCGCCGGCCAGGCCGGACCGGCCGATCTCGGCCAGTGCGGCGTCGAACAACCGCGCACGCGTCTCCTGCATCCGCGCCTGACGCGCGGTCAGGGTGCTCGACGTCGGCATATCCGCACGCTAGCCGTTTCACTGGCAGTCGTCAATGACGACCGTCAATGAAACCGGTTGGCGATCTCGGATAGATTCGCAGTCATGCCCGACCTGACGGTCCACGTGTCCGACGGCGTCGCGGTGCTGACCCTGAACCGGCCCGACCGCCGGAACGCCTACACCGCGGCCATGGGCGCGTCGCTGAACAAGGCCTACGTCGAGTGCGACGACGACGACGCCGTCCGCGCGATCGTCCTGACGGGAGCCGGCGACGCGTTCTGCGCCGGTGCGGACTTCTCCTCCGCGACAAGACCTTTCGATGCGCCCGGTGACGCTGACGGGTTCACCGCCTCGCCCACCGATCCGGCCGCCTTCGAACTGCGTACCCCGGTGATCGCGGCGGTCAACGGCCACGCCATCGGGATCGGCCTCACCATCGCACTGCAGGCCGACATCCGGATCATGGCGGCGGACGCGAAGTACGCGGTGGCGCAGGTTCGGCGGGGCGTCATCCCGGATTGCATGTCGCACTGGACGTTGCCGCACATCGCGGGGGTGGCGGTCGCCGCCGACCTGTTGTTGACGGGGCGCACCTTCGACGGCGCGGAAGCGGTGGCCACGGGTATCGCCAGCAGGGCGGTTCCGGCGGGCGCCGTACTCGATGAGGCGCTGCGGGTTGCGCGCGACATCGCGGAGAACGTGGCGCCGATGTCGGCCGCGCTGAGCAAACGCCTGCTGTGGGACACGGTGATCAAGGGGTATCCGCCGCGACGGGTCGCGGATCTCGAGACGGACCTGCATCGCCGGGTGATGGGACACGCCGATGCCCGCGAGGGCGTCGAGGCGTTCCTGGCCCGCCGCACGCCGACGTGGACGCGTTCGGTGTCACGGGACTGGGAGCCGCTGCCCGAAAGCTAGCGGGCCACCTCGACGACGAGATGCCGAATCCCGGTGTGGCGATTGCTTCTCGTCCACTCGACGGGCGTCACCAGTCGGACGCTCGAGAACCTGGCCAGCAGTTCCTCGAAGAGCACCCGCAGTTCGAGACGGGCCAGGTTCGCGCCGAGGCAGTAGTGCACGCCCTGCCCGAAACCCAGGTGCGGGTTGGGCGTTCGCGTCACGTCGAACCGGGACGCGTCGACGAACACCGTCTCGTCGCGGTTTGCCGAACCCTCCCAGATCTGCACCTTCTGCCCCGCTTCGATGTGGCAGCCACCGAGTTCGACGTCGCGCGTGGCGGTGCGGCGCTTCGAGGGCGACGGCGAAGACCACCGGACGATCTCCTCGACGGCGGTCGGTAGGGCGGCGAGGTCGGCGCGCAGGAGCTCCCACTGATCGGGGTGCTGGATCAGCGCCAGCAGGCCACCGGCCACGGAGTTGCGCGTGGTCTCGGCGCCCGCGCTGAACAGCAGGCTGAAGAACAGGTAGAGCTCGATGTCGGACAGCGGGGCCTGGCCGTCCATCGACGCGTTGGCCACGACGGACAGCATGTCGTCGGTCGGGTCGGCACGTTTGGCCGCGATGAGCTGCTGGCCGTACTCGTACATCCGCGACGCGGCGTCCTGCGGCGACAGCTGGCCGACGGCGGCCGTGCGGCTGCTGCCGAAGTCGAACTGCGGCTCGATGGCGTGGAACAGCCAATGTCGTTCGGACTCGGGCACGCCGAGCAGGATGCAGATCATCTGCATGGGAAGCTCGGCGGCCACGTCGACCAGGAAGTCGAACGGCTCGCCGGGTACGACCCCGTCGAGCAGCCGACGCGCCCTGGCGCGCAGGTCGTCTTCAACCCGCTTGACCATCCGCGGGGTGAGACCGGAAGCGACCAGCCGGCGGACGGCCGAGTGTCTGGGGTCGTCCATCATGTTCAGTACCTGGCCGGCGACGGCGAGGTCCTGCAGCAGCGTGCCGCCGTAGGGACGGCTGCCGCCGGTCACCGATGAGTAGGTCTCCGGATCGCGGAACACCGCGAGAGTCTCCGCGTGGGTGGCGACCGACCAGAAGCCCTCGCCGTCGGGCGTGTGCTCGGTCGGCCGGTGCCAGTACACGGGCGCATCCCGGCGGTGAACGGCGAACAGGTCGTGCGGGAAGCCCGCCGCGAAGTTGTCCAGGTCGGTGAAGTCGATCTCGCCGAGCGCAGCCGTCACCGTCCGTGTCTATCACGGAGCCACGGTGGGTCCACGCGACCGCAATACCCGGTTAACGCACACTTTGACGTTTATGCAGTTAAATGCTGTTATGCGAATCACAGAGCAACTTCGCTGTTCTAACTGGATTCCGACATTACCGACCAGTACTATCCGAAACATGGATAGGCCGTACCTTTTACCCGTTTCGGGTCGCGGTGGTTTCGACGTGTTGTGCGGCTGCGGCCACCGCAAGGCCGAACACTCCGCGTTCGACACGTGCCACGGGTGCAACGACTGCGGCGACGAGGGCGAGCAGCACGATCACCCCTTTCGGCGGTGCGGCTGTGACGGCTTCACCGATGTCGTGGCGATCGACTGGGATGCGCTGATCGCCAGCGCCTGACCGTCGCCGACGGTCACCGCCTATCATGATCGAACGTCGTGTCGAGCTTCCGGCACGGTGATCACGCAACCGCGTCTTCGCCGTCCCGGACGAGCGTCGGCGAGTGCAGGCAGGAGTGCTTGATGGACGTTGGCAACGACGACATCCCGTACGGATTCGGTCCCCTCGAGATTCGGATCGCGGGCGACCCCTCGAAACTGGGGTTGCTCCGCACCGTCATCTCGGCGCACGCCGCCGCGGCCGGGTTCGGTCCGGATGCCGTCGCCGACCTCAAACTGGCGATCGACGAGGCGTGTACCGCGCTGATCCTTCGCATGGATCCGCAGGGGGCGCCGCTCAGCGTGATCGTGAACCGGCTGGCCGACGAGTTCGCCATCGAGGTCTGCACCGCGGGAGCCCTAACCGACGACCCGCTCGAGGGGTTCACCGGCCATGTGCTGAACATCCTCGCCGACGACGTGAAGGCCTACAACGTCGCCGCCGAGGGGCAGCCCCCGGTCGCGGGCGTGTCGATGACCTTCCGGCCGAACACCGTCGGATGATCGACGACGCGACGATTGCGCCCGGATACTCCAACGACTATTCCGACGTCAGCGACATGTTCCGCAGGCTGGCGGACTTGGAGGAGGGCTCAACCGCCTACAGCAGGCAGCGCGACGCGATCATCGAGCGCTGCCTGCCGCTGGCCGAGAACATCGCCCGCCGGTTTCGCAACCGCGGTGAGGCGCACGAGGATCTCCTCCAGGTGGCACGCGTCGGCCTGGTGAACGCGGTGAACCGGTTCGACGTCGAAACCGGGACGGAGTTCATCGGCTTCGCGGTGCCGACGATGATGGGTGAGGTCCGCAGGCACTTCCGCGATCACGGCTGGGCGGTGAAGGTTCCACGCCGGCTCAAGGAACTGAACATGAGCCTGAACCGGGCGAAAACCGAACTCTCGCAGGAACTCAACCGGGCACCGACCGCCACTGAGCTCGCCGAGCACCTCGGCGTCGATCGCGAGGAGGTCGTGGAGGGACTGATCGCGGCCAACGCCTACTCAACACGCTCCACCGATGCGACCATCGGTTCCAGCGGTGATGACGGCTACTCGATCGCCGACACGTTCGGCGATCTCGACGCCAACATCGAGAAGGTCGTCGACGTGGAGACGGTGCGGCCGCTGCTCATGTCGCTGCCGGAGCGGGAGCGAATCGTCTTGCAGTTGAGGTTCTTCGAGAACATGAGTCAGTCGCAGATCGCCGAGCGCATCGGGCACTCGCAGATGCACGTATCCCGGTTGCTGGCGAAGTCGCTGGCCGCGCTGCGGAGCAGGGTGGAGTAGGGGTCAGCAGCAGGCGTCGCCCCGCCAGACGTCGAGTCCCTCTCGCACGGCGAAGGCCGCGATGACGAGCGCCGCGACGGGATCCGCCCACGACCACCCGAACAACGCGTTGAGCAGCAGTCCCACCAGAAGGACGGCGGAGAGAGGACAGTACGGGCATCACGGCGAGGCTGACCGCGGCGAGCGCGATGCCGGTGATCGGGGCCGGCGAACTGCCAGGGCGATCACCGCCTCGACGACGTTGTACGCGATCGTCGCCGCGACGAACCATCGGATGCGCCGCGACAGCACGCGACGCCGGTCGGCGCTGACGTTCGTCATCAGCTGCAACCGTTCTCGGTGCAGCAGTTGGGATCGACGTCCAGCACCAAGCCCAGAATATCGTTGAGCGCGTGGGTGATTCGCGGGTCCGCGAGTTCGTATCGGCTGCGTCGTCCCTCCGCTTCCGCCACGACGAGTCCGCAGCCGCGCAGGCACGCGAGGTGATTCGACACGATCTGCCGGGAGACGCCGATCGCGTCGGCCAGGTCGGACGGGTAGCGTCCGCCGTCGCGCAGGCTCAGCAGGATGAGCGCGCGGGTCGGGTCGGAGAGGGCGTAACCGAACCGGGCGAGGGCGTCGCGATGGACGAGCGTCTCCATGACGGCAACGGTACAGGCGAATCTGTACTAATCGAAGGTGTGCTCAGGACTCGTCGTCGGCGGGGCGGACGAAACCCTCCGACGGTGCGGACTCGAGCAGGATCGCGACGTACCGCGACACCGCCGTCAGGCCGTGCCTGCTCAGCCGCTCGAGCCGTTCCGGCAGCTGTGCCACCTGCCGGTTCTCGTACTCGGCGACGACGGCTGCGCGGCTACCGGGGTCGAGGGTGCCCGAGGTGATGAGATCCCAGAGCTCGGCGTCGCTGCGCCCCTGGAGCGCGGGCATGGTGCTCGGCACGATCGCCTCCGGGACGCCGCCCGTCCGGGCGTCGGCCAGGCTGCCCTCGGCCCACTGGAGCGCGGACTCGATTTTGGTCTGGGTGTCGGGTCGCGGCCATTGCGTGCCCTCTTCGATCGCCGCGATGGTGCGGGCGTTGATCTCCGCGAGGTGAGCCACGCGGGATCGCGTCAGGCCCAGTTCTTTTCGCCGTTGTGCCACCAGTGCGCCGATGTGGGCGAGGCTGCGCTCCGTCACCGCACCGACTCCACCATGGCCGACAAGCTAGTGAACAAACGCCGAAGGCGCTAGCAAACGTAGGCTACCCAAAGTGCTTGCAGGAGACGGCTTAATGTCCCTTGCGCTCGACCCGGACGGTACGCGATCGGCGGTGCCGCGAAACGCGTTTGCGCATTGTCGGGACTTTTGCTGACCGCACCGTCAAAATCACCTGGTGGGCCCACTCCGGTCCCCATCGAGCAGTGAGGAGTTCTCCGTGAAGCGCACGGCGATTCTGATCTCCGCCGCGGGCCTCGCGCTCGCGCCCATCGTCCTCGCCGCGCCGGCGAGTGCCGACGTCTGCGCGGGCGCCGGTGGCAGGCACTTCGCAGCGGGCGGGTGTACCAACGTCGTGGGCGACGTCGCCGTCGGTGCCGCGATCGCGTCGCAGCACGTCCCGTACGTGCCCGGCGAGGTGCCCTGCTACACCGTCGAGGGAGTGCCCTACTACACGCCGCCCGGCGATCCCTGCTGATGGCCGACGTCGACGCGGCCGAGATCCGCGCCGAACGCGCGGACTTCATGGCCGAGCACCTGGCCAGCTACCTGGAGTCGGGTGGCACGCGGGGCCACATCCTCGACGTGACCTCGGTCGGCGGCCGCGAGATCACGACGCACTGCCTGGTCCGGTATCGGGGACGCACGTCGGGACGCGTGTACGTCAAGCCGCTGATCTACGGCAACGTGGGCGGCGAGATCGTCGTCGTGGCGTCGAAGGGCGGCGCCGATACGCACCCGGAGTGGTATCTGAACATCATCGCCGGCCAGACCGTCGACGTTCAGATCGCCACGCAGGCGTTCGAAGCCACCTGGCACGAACCCGAGGGAACCGAACGGCACAACGTGTGGGAGTACATGTGCCACCTGTTCCCGCCGTACATCAACTACCAGCGGTCGACGAGTCGCCACATACCGCTGCTCATGTTCTCGGCGGTACGGCCCATCGACGTCTTCGAACCGGGGGATTCGCACTCCCCGTAGCGGTCAGTCGAGGAACTGCGCTGCGATGAGACAGCCGGCGTGCACGTCGCGCCACCTGCTCGCGACCGGGTTCGACGCGTCGAGAGCATGGCGACTGCTCGCCAGCAGCCGGTCCGCCGCGCCGCGGGCACGTGCGACCGCCTGCACGAACGGCGCCGCGCCGACACCCGGTTGCCCCGCCGCGGCGGCGATCTGCAGCGTGGCGGCGTCGATGTCGGACGCCGCGCGGGCGACATCGACGGCGTCGAAGGCCTCGTCGCCGCCGTGCGCGACGGCGAGTCGCGCGCGTAGGTGATCGACGTGTGTCCGCCAGACACCTGCTGCCGAGCCGACGACGGCGGCCGCCGCACCGGCCGCAAGCGCAGGAGTGGCTGCACCGGTCAGAACGTGCTCGACGTCGGCGTTGTACACCACGACCTCGCAGACGCCCGCTTCGTCGAGACCTGTTCGGCGAGAAACCGGTTCGACGTGCACGGCGTCACGTGCGAGCAACGCCCGGCTCGCCGGGCCGATGGACAGCAGCACCCGGTCGGCGTGTTCGGCGCCGATCACCGACTCCCACCTGCCGGTCAGCCGCCCGTCGACGTGGTCCGCGGTGCCGCGGTGCCCGACGGCGATCCTCGCCCCGTCGTGGTCGGGCACGTCGTAGGCGGCGGCGCCGTACATCGCGGCCAGCCAACCGCGCGAACTGTCAGCGGTGGCGAGTTCGATTACGGTGCAGACGAACTCGTCGAGCGGCGCTTTCGTCTTCGGCATACTCACCTCCACGGGGGTCGTCAACTGGTATACACGATCGTGGCATGTCCGTTCTGAGCTCCGTCCGAGCGCTGCTTCCCGAGATCACCGGGGCGGCCGACGACGTCGATCGCACCGGCTCCGTCGATCCGCTCGTCATCGAGCGGCTGCACGACGCTGGCTATTTCGCACTGCTGCAGCCGCCCGCCTACGGTGGTCTGGACGCCGACCCGGACGAGTATCTGACCGCTACGCGCGAGCTGTCGTCGGCGTGCATGTCGACGGGGTGGCTCGCCGGCTGGTTGGCGGTCAACAACTGGGGACTCTCGGTACGCGACGAGCGGGTGCTGCAGGAGATCTGGGGCGCCGATCCGCGGACGCTCCTCTGCTCCTCGTACGCGCCGACCGGCCGACTGGAGCGCGTCGACGGCGGCTTCCGGCTGACCGGACGGTGGACCCGGTGCACGGGTGCGCGGCACGCGTCGTGGCTGAGCGTCGCGGGGCTGCTGGTCGGAAGCGACGGTGCTGCACAGGATTTCCTCGCGGTGCTTCTGCCCGCGTCCGACTACACCGTCGTCTCGACCTGGAACGGGTTGGGACTGCGCGGGATCGGGGCCGACGACGTCGTCGTCACCGGAGCGCTGGTGCCCGAGCACCGGGTGTTCAGCTGGCTCGACACGGTCTTCGATCCGGAGGTGCCCGCGCTGCAGAGGCTGCCGCAACCGACGCTCTACACCCTCGCGGGGACCATTCCGATTCTGGGCGCGGCGCAACGCCTGCTCGAGCTGCGGCGGACCCGCGACGACCGACCGCTGAGCCGGGTTGCGATGGCCAGGTCGGACGTCGAGTTGTCGCTTCGCCAGATCAGCCGCAATGTGGCAGCGCAGGTGGAATGCGTTGTCGCGGGCGGTTATCCGGATGCCGAGCTGATGCTGCGCACGCGGCGCGATCAGGTGATGGCATCGGATCGTGGGTGGCGGGCGGTCGGTGTGATCGCCGACGATCCACGCTCCGGTGTCGATGAGACGCTGCTGGAACGCATCCGGCGCGACGTGGAGACCGCACGCATGCACGTCGCGAGCAATGTCGATCAGGTGCTGTCGGTGGTGGGCAGGCACGCCGTCGGCCTCGACGTCGACGACCTGATCTGGTGACTCACACCCAGTCGTCGGAGGACAGTGTGCGCAGGACGCGCGACAGCATGTCCTCGGTGACCGCCTCCGCCGCGACCTGTTCGGCGCCCGCCGGGGACCTGCCGAGCCGCTCCGAGATGCCGTTGGCGGCGCGGGACAGGAACGGCGCCACCCGCGACAATCGCTGCGCCGGTGCCGCGCCGGTGAGGGACAGGCCCGCGTGGTGGGGGCCCGGCATCGTGATGGGGGCCGCGATGCTCGCCAAGCCGACGGCGAGCTCCTGATCGTCGTAGGCCAGCCCGCGCCGCGACCTGATCCGCGCCAGCTCCTGGTGCAGCGTGGGCAGGTCGTCGATGGTCGAGGGCGTGCACTTGCGCAGCGGGGCGTCGAGGATTCCGTCGACGTCCTCGGCGCGCAGTCGTGCGAGCATCGCCTTGCCCAGCGCGCTCGCGTGCGCAGGCGTCCGGCCCGCGACCCGAGTCGGCACGGCCGCGCCGCCACCGCCTGCGACCTTGTCGAGGTAGACGACGTCGGCGCCGGCGAGTACGCCGAGATGGACGACGAGCGCGGTGTCGGCGTGCAGCCGCTCGAGAACCGGCGACGCGACGCTGCGCAGCTGCGAGTGATCGATGGCGCCCGACGCGGGCAGCGACGACGCCGCCAACGAATAACTGTCCGGCGTGTGCTGCAGCAGGCCGGAGGTGTGCAGCTGGTTCAGGATTCGATGCGTCGAGGACCGGGGGAGCCCGGTCCGGTCGACCACCTCGTCGAGGCGCAGCACCGTGCCCGCGCGATCGAACGCGTTGACGATCAGGGCAACCCTGGCCACCATCGACGCCGGCGCGGACACGGTCCCACTGTAGAGCGGGTGGCTACTCGGAATCGCCGCCCGCACCGTCCGAGCCGGCGCTGTCCGAGCCGGTATCGCCGCCGTCGGTGCCGGAGTCCGCACCGACGCCGACCGCGACCGTCTCCTTGACGTCGCCGGACACGGCGCCCTGCGGTTCACCGGTCGCGCCGGGTACCGCCTTGTTACCGTCCGTCAGGTCGGTCCCGCCGGTGGACGGCACCGCCGCCTCGGTGGTCGTCGTGGCCGGGTGGTCGTCAACCGTGTTCTCCGACTTCGGGTTCGGCGCGTCGCCGGTCTCGACGCCGGGGGCGGTGGAGGGGGTGGTCACTAGGCCGGTCGACGTGGCCGCCGGGGCTTCGACGGCGACGGTCCTGGCGGCAGCCGCCGGGGTGGCCGTGGTCGCCGCCGCGGTGGTCACCGTTTCGGTGGGCTCGACGCGGGTGGCGAGTTCCTTCACCACTCGATTGGTCACCGCTCCGGCGAACTTCACCACCGAGTACGTGGCCTCGACGGCGCTCGCGGTGATCGCCGCGAGCACCTTCGCCGGATTCAGCGTCGCGAACGCGTCGGCCACGTTCCTGGCCTGCGCCGCGAGCTGTCGCTGCAGCGTCCGCAGCTGCAACTGGACGTCGGCCTCGAGCGTCGGCTGGGCGCCGAACTCCCGGCCGTTCCAGTTGACGAGGCGCCAGCCGTCAGTCGGATTGCCCTCGACGACAACGTAATCGGTGTTCTTCAGCGCGGCGGTCCGCAGCAGGTCGAGCTTCTGCTCCGCGGTCAGGTTCGTTGCGTTCATCATCGTCCAGAACATGATCGCGCCGCCGTGGGAGAACACCACGGAGTTGCGGTCGCCGTTGTCGTAGACGGTGCGCAGCGCGCCGTCGACGCGCGCGTCGAACTCGTTGCCGTCGATCGAGCCGGGAATCCTCAGGTCGCGCTGGCCGGCAAGCGCCCACGCCAGCGGGAACCGTCCGTACCCGTTCTGGGCCTGGCTCTCCGGGGTGCCCTCGAAGACGCCGGCCTCGATCTCCTGAAGTCCGGGCAGTACGTGAATCGGCAGGTGCAGGAACTCCGATGTCGGACCCGCCGTCAGCTGGGTGCGGATCATCGTCGACGCGTAAACGGCGTCGTAGTTGTTGGCGCCGAGCGTGCGCACGACGGCCTTCGCCTGATCCTGGCCCAACTGCGTGAGCAGCGGGCCGGGGGTCGACGTGTCGATGTTGCCGGAGGCGTTACCCGCCGACTGGCCGTGACGCACGAACGTCACCCTCATCAACTCGGCGGCGGACGCGGGAATCGCGGCGCCGACGAGCAGCGCGAACGCGACCAGCGCGATGCCGAGAACCCTGCCCGCGTTCATCCAGGGCCGGGGTGGAACCGGTGTCGTCATGGAAAAGTCCTCCTGAGGGTGATGTAGACAGCACACGGTGGATCTCGGTCCGACCTGTCAACAAGGTGTGATCCCACTCACCGAGACTGAACCGGACGAATACTGTCGCGTTCGTCAGTTCGCGAGTGCACGCTGGACTAGGGTTCGGGCATCGACGAGCACACACCCGAGAGCTGGTTCCTCGCTCGCGGTCTGCCCGCCGTCCTGACGGTGGGGGGCCGGTCGCATCATCTGCTGTCCCGGATGGCCCCGGCGCTCGCCGCCTACGCCGCCGTGGTCGTCGCGCTGCTGATCGTCTACTTCCTGCTCGGCACCAGCGAGATCTACATCGACGGCGCACCCACACCCGCCGAGACGGCGGTGCTGGGGGTCCTTGTGCTCGTCGTCCCCGTGGCGGCATGGGCCGCGCGGTGGGTGATTCGGCTGCGCGATCGCCGCAAGCAGGCCGTGGTGGCTATCGCGTCGGTGGTCGTCGGCGCGGTTGCGGACCTGATCCAGGGCGGCCTGTGGCATCTGCTCACCACGGGCGCCGTCGTGGTGATGATCGCCCTCGTCACGGCAAGCGGTGCGGGCGCGGTGCTGGGCTGGGCCGTGCGGTTGACCATGAATCAGGCCGCCGCGATGGGCGGCCTGTTCGTTCGGGCCCTGCCGGTGATGCTGCTGACCGTGGTGGTGTTCTTCAACAGTTACGTCTGGCAGATGGCGGCGTCGATCAGCCGCGACCGCCTCTGGGCGGCACTGGGTTTCCTCTTCCTCGTGACGTCGGCGTTCCTGGTGTCCACGAGTCGCACGCGAGTGAAGTCGATGCTCGCGTCGCTCACCGACCCGCACGACACATCGCACCGACTCGACGGCACGCCGTTCGCCGAGCTACCGGACCCGCAGCAGGAGCAGCCGCTGACGCGTGGCGAGCGGCTCAACGTCATCGCGGTGCTGGCCGGCGCGCAGATAGCGCATCTGATGATGGTTGCGATCTGCACGGCCGCAATCTATTTCGTGCTCGGCCTCATCGTGCTGAGCCCGGAGGTGCTGAACAAGTGGACCGGCGGCGGGTCGAGTGACGGGACCGTTCTCGGCATGACGATCCCGGTGCCGCAGTCGCTCATCCACATGACGCTCGTCCTCATCTCGCTGACCTTCATGTACGTCAGCGCGCGGTCGGTCGGTGACGACGAGTACAAGCAGGACTTCCTCAACCCGCTCATCGAGGATCTGCACACCACGCTGTTGGCGCGCAACCGCTACCGGGGTTAGACGTCGAGCCGCCTCAGCCGCGTCGACGCACCATCACCACCGCGAGTCCGGCGAGCACGACGGCCGCGGCGACGGCGATCCACGCGGGGAAGCCCCGCTCGTCGGACTCGGCCGGCGCGGCGGCGGCAGGGGCCGCGCTCGCCGTCGGAGCCGCTGAACTCGTCACCGTGGGTGCGGCTCTGGTGAGCTGGAAGCTGTACTTGCCGGAGATCGGGTGGCCGTCAGCGGAGATGACGCGGTAGGCGACGGCGTAGGCCGCGGCGGCGCCGAGCGGTTTCACGTCGACCACCACGGTCGGCCCGTCGACGCGCACGGCGCCGTCGGCGTACGGAGTGCCATCGGGTCCGCTGACCGTCACCGTCGCGAACTGCCGCTCGATGTCCTGGTTGAAGGTCAGCGTGATGCGTGTCGGCGGGGTGTCGAGTTCCGCGCCGTCGGCGGGGTCGCTGCTGATCAACGCGGCATGCGCGAACGCGGGGGACGCGGTGGACACGGATACGAGCACGGCGGCGACGGCGACCAGCCAGCGCAGGAGAAGCATCACCCGACTGTAGCCAGGTGCGGGCGCTGGCGGACGGCCGCGCGATCTCGCGGCCACAGTCGGAACGCCGCCACCCCGGCGCCGAGCGCGAGCACGGTCAGCACCGCCACGGTGACGGGTTGACCCGCAAGGGCTCCGAGCCAGCCCGCCAACGCGTAGGTGATGAGGAAGCAGGCGTGCGATAGCGAGAACTGCGCGGTGAACACCGATGTTCGCGTGTCGGGCGTCGACTCGTAGCGCACCAGCCGTGCCGACGGCGTGGAGATCAGGGATGTCGCCGCGCCGAGGATCGCCCATGCGACGACGAACGCGACCCAGCCGACGCTCGGCGTCGGGTCGGCCACCAGGACCGCCGAGATCGCGGTCAGTGTCAGCGGGATCAGGGTGGCGCCGGTACGCATCACCGTGCGATCGGGAACCCTGGTCAGCAGGTGCGGCAACGCCAGGGCCACCACCATCGACCCGGCTCCGTAGCAGGCGAGCAGCGCGGCGAGCGCCGAACCGGCCGAGCCGAGCACGTCGTGCACGAAGACGACGGAGTTGACGACGACCAGAGCGGTGGCCGTCGCGACCACCATGTTCAGGGTGAGCAGGCCGCGGAGTACGGGGTTGTCGAGCATCGCCCGCGCCCCCGATGTGGTTCGCCGCCAGAAGGTTTCGATGGGATCGGCCACCCGTGTCTCCGGGATGGCGGTCGTGAGAACCAGGAGGGTGGACACGCCGAACCCGACGACGGTGCCGAAGAACAGGTGGTGGTAGGTCATCACCGTCAGTAGGGCCGCGGCGAGGATGGGGCTGAGCAGCGATTCCAGGTCGTAGGCGAGGCGGGACAGCGACAGCCCGCGGGTGTAGGACGCCTCGTCGACGAGCACCGCGGGGATGACGGACTGGAATGCCGGGGTGAAGGTCGCCGAGGCGGCCTGGAGGACGAAGACGAGCGCGTATATCTGCCAGGTGTGGTCGACGAAGGGCAGCGCCGCGGCGATCAGTGCGCGAACGGCGTTGGCGCTCAGCAGGAGTCCACGTCGCGGCAGCCGGTAGGCGACCGCGGTGATGACGGGGGCGACGACGACGTAGGCGGCCATCTTGATGGCGAGCGCCGTCCCGAGCACGGCGCCGGCCTCGCCTGCCGCCAGGTCGTAGGCGAGCAGGCCCAGGGCGACCGTCAGCAGCCCGGTGCCGATCAGGGCGACGACCTGCGCGGCGAACAGTCGACGGAACGTGGGGTCGCGCAACGGGCTCATGTTCCGCTGCGTTTCCGCGGCTTTCGTGCCTCGAGTGGGCGCACGGCGGGGGCGTCCCGGTGGTGTGCGGGCACGCCGGGTCCGGAGTGCTCGGCGTTGTACACGGCGTCGCGCACCAGTTGGCGCACGTGCTCGTTCTCGAGGCTGTAGAAGATGGTGGTGCCGGACCTGCGGGTGCGAACCAGGCGCGCCATGCGCAGCTTGGCGAGGTGCTGGGACACCGACGGAGCGGGCTTGCCGACGTACTCGGCTAGTTCGGTGACGGAGAGTTCGTCCTCGACGAGCGCCCACAGCACCTGGATGCGCGTGGAGTCGGCCAGCATCCGGAAGACCTCGACGACGAGCGCAGCCTGATCGTCGTCGAGGCGACGCCCTGTTCTACTATCTGCGTTCATACGCAGATAGTAGAGGATGCGCTACCGGGCGGCTAGCGGCCGACGGCGATGCCTCCGGTCGGCGGTTCCGGCTGCGGATCGAACCCGCGGGTGGCACCAGGCGGGTCGGGCTGCGGGTCGAACCCGACGCGGCCGCCCGGATCGATGCGGCCGGGTCGCGTGGGCGGCTCGGGCTGCGGGTTGAAGGCGGCGATCGTCGTATCGCCGGCGAGCTGCGCGACGCCGGCGACGATGCCGAACCCGGCGATCGCGAGCCCACCGGCCAGCACGGCCGCGGTGAAGGCTCTGCTCAGACGCTCGGTGCGTGTCATGTCGTGCTCCTGACCTCGGTGCCGGCCGTCGGTCGGCGATGGCCAAGTCGACCCCGGCGCGGCCGCTACCGATCACGAGATTCGGCGGCTCATGTCAGGACGCGACCGAGGAAGCCGCGGATGTAGCCGCTGATCTCCTCGCCGTGCGACTCCAGCGCGAAGTGGCCCGCGTCGAGCAGGTGGAACTCGCCGTTCGGGAAGTCCCGTGTGAAGGCCTCCGCTCCTGCGACCCCGAAGATCTCGTCGTTGCGGCCCCACGTCACCAGCAGCGGCGGCTGGTGCGTGCGGAAGTACTCCTGAAACGCGGGGTAGGAGTCGAGGTTGAACTGGTAGTCCCAGAACAGCTGCAGTTGGATCTCCTTGTTGCCGGCCCGGTCCATCCCCGCCTGATCCAGCACCCAGGTCTCGGGCGCGATGCGGTCGAGCCGATCGGCGGGCACGCCGTGGGTGTACTGCCACTGCGTCTTCTCGGCGGTCAGGTACTCGCGCACCCCGGCCTCGTTGGCCGCCCTGTCCCGGGCGTGAGCGAACAGGATGTCCCAGAACGGGGTGAAGCCCTCCATGTAGGCGTTGCCGCTCTGCGTGATGATCGCCGTGATGCGCTCGGGCCGCGCGGTGGCGATGCGCAGTCCGATGGGTGCGCCGTAGTCGTGGATGTAGATCGCGAAGCGCTCCAGGCCGAGGTGGGTGATGAGCTTCTCCGTGATCTCGGTCAGACGCTCGAAGCTGTAGGTGAAGTCGTCCACCGACGGCGTCGAGGACCTGCCGAAGCCGATGTGGTCGGGCGCGATCAGATGGTAGTCGTCGGACAGCGACGCGATCAGGTTTCGGAACATGTGCGAGCTCGACGGAAACCCGTGCAGTAGTAGCACGGTGGGCTTGGACGGGTCACCGGCTTCGCGGTAGAACACGTCGAGTCCGTCGATCAGGACGGTCTGGTAGCGGGTGTCGAATGTCGTCATGCCCCCACCATGGGCCCGCATCAGGGGCTGGAAAAAGGGGCGATCGCCTATCGCGGTGATAGCGAATCCCGATCAATGGAGCGGCGGTGACGGCCTGTCGTCGGCATACGATCGACCGATGGAGTTGCGGCAGTTGGAGGCGTTCGTCGCCGTGGCCACCGAACTGCACTTCGGGCGTGCGGCGCAGAAGCTGCACATGAGCCAGCCGACGTTGAGCGACATGGTGCGGCGGCTGGAGCGTGAGTTGGGGACGCCGCTGCTGACCAGGACGACGCGACGGGTGGCGCTCACCGAGGCCGGTGTCGAGCTGCTGAACCGCGCCGATGCGATTCTCGAGGACGTCCGTGGCGCCGCCGCCGCGGTGCGCAGGATCGTGGGTGGTGACGCGGGAACGGTGCGGCTCGGCATCACCCCGCCGGTCGCGCCCGCGCTGGCACCACACCTGGTCGCCGCGTTCGGTGCCGAGGCGCCGAACGTCGAACTCACGGTGCGGCGGATGTGGTTGCCCGACCTGCAGACGGCGATCCCCGACGGAAAGGTCGACGTGGCGATCACGTCGGGCCTCGTCGACGAGCCGCCGGGCATCATCGGCGAGGTGTTCTGCGCCGAACCCCTGGTGGTGGCATTGCGACCCGAACACCCTCTGGCACAGCAGGATTCGGTGAATCTGTCCGATCTCGAGGGAGAGGTTCTCGGCGTGCACAGCGACGATCTGTTCCCCGCGTGGTCGATGGGCATTCGGCAGGTGCTCGACGCTGCGGGCGTCGCGCCGCCGACCGCCGAACTCATCGACACCGATCTGTCCGCCGGTCGCTGGTGGGCGCAGGCCGATGTCGACTGGATCGTGACGACCCACTCCGTCACCAGGTCCGCCGAGGCCTACCGGATGCTGCCCACCTCGCCGGCGCAGTACATGCCGTACACCCTGCAGTGGTGTCCGATCCGAGCCGCGACGGCGGCGATCGGCCGGTTCGTCCAGTTGGTGCTGTCGGCCGACGTGCCCGACGGCTGGATCACGCAACCCGACCACCTGCAGTACGCCGAACCGTAACCACAAGAGAGGGCAAACGATGTCGGACAAGCGACCGCCGTTCCCGCCGTTCGACCTGTCCAGTGCGCTCGAGAAGGTGCAGGCCGCCGAGGACGCCTGGAACACCCGCGACCCGCACCGGGTCAGCCTCGCGTACACCGAGGACTCCACGTGGCGTAATCGCGACCTGTTCATCACCGGCAGGCCCGCCATCATCGAGTTCCTCACCGCCAAGTGGGAGCGCGAGCTGGATTACGTTCTGCGCAAGAGCCTTTGGGACTACCGGGAGAACAGGATCGCGGTGCGCTTCCACTACGAGTGGCACGACGCCGCGGGGCAGTGGTACCGCAGCTACGGCAACGAACTGTGGGAGTTCTCCGACGGCGGCCTCATGCGGCGCCGGGAGGCCAGCATCAACGACGTCACCATCGCCGAGTCCGACCGCCGCTACTTCGGGCCACGGTCGGAGGACGAGCGGGGGCCCGGCCGCGACATCCCGCTGCGCTGACGTACGCCCGACCCGGTTAGAAGGGGTCGTCGTCTCGTGGTGTGAGGAGGCGTTCGGGGTGGTGGAGGTTGTTGACGTGGGGTCGGCCGGTGACGGGGTCGATCCACGCGTAGCGGCCGTCGGGTCGGCGGCGGGTTTTCCAGCCGGTGTCCTCGATCATCTGGTTGCCGGGTCCGCAGGCGAGGGTGAGGTCGTCGATGTTGGTCTGGCCGTGGTGTTTCCAGTCGGCGACGCCGTGGTGGGCTTGGGTGCGGTAGTAGTCCACGGTGCAGCCGGGGCAGGTGCATCCGCGTTCCCGGCCGAAGAGCATGAGTTTCTGGGCTCCGGTGGCGCAGCGTTGCGCGCGGCCGAGGTGCAGGGCCATCGAGGTGTGGCCGTCGAACACGGCGAGGTAGTGGTAGGCGTCGGCGGCCATGGCGATGAGGTCGCGCATCGGCAGGCGGGTGCCGCCGCCGGTGACGGCGTAACCGGCGCCGGCTTGGAGTTCCTGCAGGGTGGTGGTGACGACCACGGTGGTGGGCAGTCCGTTGAGCGTGCCGAGGGTGTTCGAGCGCAGCAGCAGGTCCGGGGCGGTGGCGAACGCGTCGTGGGTGTACTGGGCTCTGGTGCGCCACAGGTGGTCCAGGACCGGGTTGGGCGGCGGGGGTGGTGGGTCGTCGGGGTGCGGGGCGAACGGATCGTTCTCGGCGGCAGCGGGTTCGGGCGGCGGCTCCGACTCCGCTTCGGGTTGGGGTCGGGGGTGGCGGCCGCGTTCGGCGAATTTGCCCTGGATGGGTTCGATGAGGGCGCGCAGTGTGGGGGAGATCCATCCGGACAGGTAGCTCAGGCCGTCGGGTTGCTGATTGCCCAGGTGCAGGCCCGCCTTGCGCGCGGCGGCGTCGGCGGGTTCGTCGCCGTCGGGGTGCAGTAGCGCCAGCAGGTGGATCGCGGCGACGGTCAGCGATCGCGGGTCCAGGGTGGCGGCGGCCTGAACCAGGGACGCTTCGGCGTGGGCGGAGGTGGTCGGATCCACCGATGCCGGCAGGGCGGCGAGGAACTTGGCGATGACCTCGACGTGTTCGTCGCCGATGGTCCCGTCGGCCAGGGCGGTGGCGGTGTGCTCCCACTGCGGGGGCAGCTGCTCACCGTGCAGGGTGCGGGCGGGGGGCGAGTTGTCGGGCGCGGGTGAGCAGTCTGCGGGCGCGGCCGGTGCTCATCCGGGTGCGCAGGGTCAGCAGTTTGGTCCAGGAGGTGGCGCCCAGTTCGACGGGGGACGCTTCGCGTTGCAGGCGGGCCAGGATGGCGTAGCCGGCGGTCGGGATGCGGCGGGTCTGGTCCTCGATCCGGGTGAAGTGGGTCAGCAGCTCGTGGTGTGAGGGGGTGTCGACGTCGGCGGTCAGCAGTGCGTCCACCCCGGCGGTGAACGCGGCGAGTGCCTCGTCGATCGACATGCTTCGAACATACCTTCGATCGCTGACGATTTCGATCGCACGGAGCCGCCCTGTGGATGAACCTCGGACTGTGGATAAGTCGGTCGCGCAACGTGTTTCGAGTCGGCGTCCTGTGCTAGGCCGCGGAACGGCCCGTCGGCAGCAGTCGGTCCAGTACGTCGGTGAGCGTGATGAGCCCGACCACGGCGGCGCCCTTGGTGATCACGACGAGATGGCTACGAGTCTCACGCATCGTCCGAAGCGCCTCGTACACGGGTACTTTCACGTCAAGGACCAGCGCGGGCCGCATCAGGTCGGCGGCCAGCGACTCGGCGGGCGCGCTCAGGCTGTCGCGGACGTGGACGACACCGTCGATGTTGTCACCATCGGCGACCAGCAGGCGCAGGTGACCGGTCCGGCGGGCTGCGCGTTTCACCTCCTCGACGGATGCCGTGGGCGCCACGCTGCTCGACGATGCTCCGGCGGGCACGATGTCGCCGACGGTGAGCGACTGTAGTTCCAGCGCGCTGGTGAGGCGGCCGTGGAAGCGCTCGTCGAGCGTCCCGGCCGTGGCGGAGTGTTCGACGAGTTGCTTGAGCGCATCCGGGTTCTGGGCGCTGCCGACCTCGTCCACCGGCACCACGCCGACCTTCCGCAGGCACCAGTTGGCGAGCGTGTTGAGCCGCACGATCAGCGGACGGGTAACCCACATGAACGTGCGCATCGGCAACGCCAGCATGATCGCCGACCGTTCCGGGTGTGCGATGGCCCACGACTTGGGCGCCATCTCGCCGACGACCAGGTGAAGGAACGTGACGATGATCAGCGCCAGGACGAAGCCCACCACGTCGGCGGCCCACAACGGCGCACCCCACGACGTGAAAAGCGGTGTCAGCCAATGGTGCACGGCCGGTTTGGTGATCGCCCCGAGCGCCAGCGTGCACACCGTGATGCCCAGCTGCGACCCGGCCAGTAGTACCGATAGTTCGGACGCGCTCCGCAGCGCTGCGCGCGCTGATGCGCTGCGGGGTGCGGCATCCTCGAGGCGGTGTCGCCGTGCGGCGATCAACGCGAACTCGACGGCCACGAAGAACGCGCTCGCGGCGATCAGCCCGATCGTGATGGCCGCGATGATCCACGGGTCATTCATCGTTCTGCTCTTCGGCTTTCGGGGCGGCGGTCGTCAGGGACACCGACACGGAGGCGGGCACGTGCCGGTCGACGGAGAGAACCTCGACGCGGAGCACGCGGGTGGGCGGACGTTCGTCGAGGAGTAGGTCGGCGGGATCGTCGGGCAGCTCGATCTCCACGACGTCGCCGACCTCCGGCAGTCCACCACCCGCGGTGATCACCAGGCCGGCCAGAGTCTCGTAATCCCCTTCGGGCAGTTCGGTGTCGAGCGTGCGCTCCACCTCGTCCACCGGGGCGTCGCCGGGGATCACCCAGTTGTCGCCGTCCCGCTGGAAGTCGTCCGCTTCTCCCTCGAGATCGTGCTCGTCGTCGATCTCGCCGACGAGTTCCTCGGCCAGGTCCTCGACGGTGACGATCCCGGCGAAATCGCCGTACTCGTCGATGACGAGCGCCATTTCCTCACCGGCGGTGGTCAGTTCGTGCACCACCCCCAGCAGTGGTAGCGACGTCGGCACGATGACGGCGGGCCGCGTCACACCGCGCGCCGTACCCGAAGCGGCCGGGTCGAGCAGGTCGTGCAGGTGCACGACGCCGATGGGCTCCATCGACCCGTTGTCGACGACGGGGTAGCGGGTGTGGCCGGCCGCCATCGTCGCGAGCACCGCGTCGGTGGTCGCGTCGGCGTCGACGAGGTCGACACGACCACGCGGGATCATCGCGTGTTCGGCTGTGCGGGTGGGGAAGTCCAGGATTCGGTCGAGCAGCACCGAGAGCTCGCGCGGTAGTTCTCCGGCGTCGCGGGACTCGGCCACGATGTGCTCGAGGTCTCGGGCGGTGGCCGAGTGCTCGACGTCGTGCACCGGTTCGATTCGCAGCGCCTTCAGCAGCAGGTTGGAGGACGCGTCGAAGAGCTTGATCAGCCAACCGAACACCGCGAGGTACACGGTGGTCGACGTTGCGAGTCTGCGCGCAACGGGCTCGGGTCGGGCGATGGCGAGGTTCTTCGGGAAGAGCTCGCCGAACACCATCTGCACCAGCGTGGAGAACAGGATGGCGAGCACGCCGCCGATCGCGATCCCGACGCCTGAGGGCACGTTGGCGATCCCCAGGAGTTGACCGATGCCCTGGCCGATCAGCGGTTCGGCGACGTAGCCGACCAGCAGGCCGGTGACGGTGATTCCGAGTTGGGCACCCGACAACATGAACGACGTGCGCCGCGTGACCGACAGCGCGCGGGCGGCCCCGGCGTCACCCGCCGCAGCACTGGCCTTGAGTTGTGAGCGGTCCACCGCCATGAAGGCGAATTCCTGCGCGACGAAGTACGCGGTGAACGCGGTGATGAGCAGGACGACGAGGACGCCGAGCGCGATGCTCCCTGCGATCAGCACGGCGCACACCCGCGGGGTCGGACACTAGGTCGTCGGCGTTTGCGCTTAGCGCGTCTCATTCGGTCTCTCGGATCGGCGACAGGCTTCGGGTGGTTATACGAACGGCCGCGCCGTGGAGTTCCCCGCGTAGCTGTGACACTCTCAGCCGCCGCGGCATACGGTCGGACGGTGAACTTCGACGAGTACCGCACGTACGACGCCACCGGGCTGGCGAAACTGGTCGCCGACAAGGAGGTGTCGGCTGCGGAGTTACTGGCGCTGGCACGCGAGCGGTCGGCCGCGGTGAACCCGCGGATCAACGCGATCGTGCGCGACGTCCCCGCCGCGCCGACCGACGAGGTCACCGGTCCCTTCGCGGGCGTGCCCTTCCTGGTGAAGGACCTCGCCCAGGACTACGCGGGCCTGCCCACGTCGTCTGGTTCGCGTGCCCTGATGTCGCTCAAGGTAGCCGAGCACGCGACCGTCGTTCAGCGCTGGCTCGACGCGGGCCTGGTGATCTTCGGTAAGACCAATACCCCGGAGTTCGGCGCGAAGGGCATCACCGAGCCCGAGGCCTGGGGCCCGGCCCGCAATCCGTGGAACCTCGACCGGACGCCAGGTGGGTCGTCGGGCGGTTCGGCCGCAGCGGTGGCCGCGGGCATCGTGCCGTGCGCGGGTGCCAACGACGGTGGCGGATCGATCCGCATCCCGGCGGCGTGCTGCGGCCTCGTCGGCCTCAAACCCGGCCGCGGGCTCACCCCGAACGGTCCTGTCACGGCGGAGTCGATGCACGGTGCGGCGGTGCAGGGAGTCGTCTCGCGCACCGTGCGCGACACCGCCGCGATGCTGGACGTCCTCGCGGGCGGCGAGCCGTCCGGGCCGTTCGCGCCCGCGCTGCCCGATGCGCCGTTCGCCACTGCCGTGGGCCGGGATCCCGGCACGCTGCGGATCGGCGTGCGGGTGCCGTCGGCAATCACGCCGCACCCGGACCGCGAGGCGTTCGCCGCCGTCGAGGCGACCGTGCAGGCCCTCACCGATCTCGGCCACCACGTCGAGGAACTACCGGAGGCGCCGTTCGACGATGCGGCACTCGCGAAGGAGTTCCTGCTGACCTGGTTCGCGTACGTCGCGTGGGAAGTCGCCGACGCGAAAGCGCGCACGGGTGCCGGGGACGACAAGTTCGAGCGGGACACGCTCATCATGGCCGCGCTGGGCCGGGCGACCGGCAGCGTGGACTACGTCGACGCCGTGCAGCGCAGGCACGAGCACACCCGCAGGCTCAGTGCGTTCTTCGAGTCCTACGATCTGCTGCTCACCCCGACGCTCGCCACGCCGCCGCCGAGGATCGGCGAGTTCGACTTGCCGGTTCCGCTGCAGCGGGCGTCCGACGTGCTGCTGAAGACGCGTACGACGCGTCTGCTGGGTTTCACGAACGTCGTCGACGACATGGTCGACAAGAACCTCGGCTGGGTGCCGTACACGCAGCTCGCGAACATCACCGGGCGACCGGCGATATCGCTACCGCTGCACCAGACGTCGGCGGGCGTTCCGCTCGGTGTGCAGTTCGTGGCGCCGCTGGCGGGGGAGACGCTGCTGATCGAGCTGGCGTCGCAGCTGGAGACGGCGCTGCCGTGGGCCGACCGGGTGGCACCGCTCTGACTGGATCCCGCGCAGCACGGTGAACGCCGTCGTGATCAGCTCGGCCTGACCCGGCCCGTCGTCGCCGCGGTCGTTGAACGCGTCGGTGATCGCCTGCTCGAAACGCAGCAGCAGTCCCGGTGTTGATTTCTCCAGCTTCGGCCCCGGCGGACCGTCGTGGAACAGCCAGGACAGGTTCGGCCGGTCGCCGTCGCGGACGCGCTCCCACTGGTCGCGGCCGTCGCGCTGGAGGGCCTGCTCGCCGACGCGAACTTCTGGGTGGCCGTCGGCATGGGCGCCGTGGTCCTCGTCGTCCTCCTCGCCACGTGCGCACTGATCTACCTCACACGCGAATCGATCGTCGACTACGCGATCCGGGATCGACTGCAGTCCGCGGATCAGAACTCATTCTCCAACGACCCCAGCGGAATTCGCGTGTTGCTCTGCGGGACGGGCACACCGGAGCCGCGTGCGGCGACGCGGGCCACCGCCTAGGCCCTCGACAACCGCAGCTTCCTGTTCACCAGGGGCGTGTCCGATCACTTTCACGGCCGGATCACCGTCGGCGAGGACGGAATGCAGCTAGTGGTGTGACCTCCGGCGTTATCGTTGGGTATGAGCGCTACTCGAGTGCCTGGCGGGGTGGTGCACCAACTGCCGACGGATCTGCGTAAGGCGTTGGCGGCCAACGACACTGCTCTCAGAGCCTGGATCGACATCACGCCGCTCGCGCGCAACGAGTTCATCTGCTGGGTGGAGGACGCCAAGCAGGCCGCCACGCGCGAACGGCGTATCCGCCGAACCCAGGAGGAACTCGAGGAGGGCATGCGCAGGCCCTGCTGCTGGCCGGGGTGCAAGCACCGCGAGCGGACCGGCACGGCGTAGCGGTGAGCGAGATCCTCCTCGACACCGACGACCTCGGTGAAGCCGAAGCGGTGCTGGCCGCGCAGTTCGCCCGAATCCGCCTCTCGGCGTCGGCCGGCGCGGCCACCAGATTCCGCATCACCCAATCGGGAACGGGGCCGCTCGCGTTCCAGGAACTGGATTACGGCGCCGACTTCCGGTACGAAGCCGAGCCGATGGCGAATCTGATGTTCTGCGTTCCCCATTCGGGCGGATTCGACCAACGGCTACCGGGCGTCGCACCGGTCTACGCCGGTCCCGGCGCGGTGGTCGCCCTCGGCGCGCACCAGGGTGTTCCCTTCAGCGGTGACGTGCACGCGGGACGGTTCAGTCAACTGGTTCTCGATGCGAAGGCCCTCGACGAGACGGCCTCGACGTCGTTCGCACGCTCCGCCCGCCCCGTCCGACTCACCGGCCTGCGGCCGATCGACGACGATGCGAACAGGTACTTCACCCACGTCATCGACTACGTGCGCGATGTCTCGGATCGCGTGCTCAACGGGAACAACCCGGTGCTGGCGGGCGAGATCCGGCGGCACGTGGCGGCGGCCGTCCTCGCGACGTTCCCGAACACCGCGCGGATCGACGCAGGCGTTGCGGACCGGCGCGACGGCACGCCGCAGCACCTCCGTCGCGCCATCGCCTTCGTCGACGACAACGCGGCACGGGACATCAGCCTCGCCGACATCGCCGCCGCCGCGTCGGTGACTCCGCGGGCGCTGCAGTACCTGTTCCGCAGGCACCGCGACGTCACGCCGCTGGAGTACCTGCGCAGAGTCCGACTGCACCACGCCCACGTCGAGTTGGCGTCGGCCGATCCGGCCGTCGTCACCGTGGGCGAGATCGCCCTCAGGTGGGGGTTCGGCCACGCCGGCCGGTTCGCCGCGTTCCATCGCGAGGCCTACGGTGAGAGCCCGATTCGAACGCTGCGGGCCGGTACCTGAGGACGCTTCGGTCGGTTGTCCGACATGCCGTGCGACACTGAGTCGATGGCCTACGTGCGGGCAGTCGAGCGTGAGCAGCAGATCGTCGCTGCCGCCATCCGCGTCCTCAGCGACATCGGCGTGCCGAACACGACGTTGCGCGGGGTGGCGGCCGAGGCGGGCGTGCCACTGGGCACGCTGCACTACGTGTTCCCGTCCAAGGACAAGCTACTGCGCGCCGTGATCGCCGCCGTCATCGACGACGTACTGGACACGGTGCAATCGGACCTCGACGTCGGCAGTGGGGTGGCACACGCGATGCGCACCGGGGTCACGACGTTCTGGAAGACCTTGGTCGAGGGTGAAATCGGTTTGCAGATAATGCAATACGAGCTGGAGCTGTACTCGGCACGAAGCGAGGGGCCGCGCGGGTTGGCGCAGCTGCAGTATGAGCGCTACACGTCGCTCATCGCGGACCTCTGCGAGCGGGCGGCGCGCGATGCGGGGGAGCGCTGCGCCGTCGACTTCGGGGTGCTCGCCCGCCTCTCCCTCGCACTGGTGGACGGGCTGATCCTGCAGTACATCGCCAGCCCCGATTCGGATCGGGCCCACCGCGATCTCGATCGCGCGGTGGACATGGTCGTCCTGCTCGCCGATCCGCGACCCGTCGCCGGCCGCTCCCGCTGATCGTCGTTGCGCTTTCGGCGGTAGTCATGCTTCACTCAACTCGGACGGTTGTCCGACTTAGTTGAGGAGTGATGGGCATGGTGCACGTGGTGGTCGTCGGGGCTGGCCTATCCGGATTGACGGCCGCGCGTGACCTGCACCGCGCCGGTGTCGACGTGGTCGTGCTCGAAGCCGCGGACCGGGTTGGCGGGCGCTCGATGAGCGAGACGTCCGCGCTCGGGTCGCGCCTCGATCTGGGTGGCCAGTGGCTCGGGCCCGACCATCACCGGGTGGCGGCCATGGCCGCCGAGCTGGGTCTGACGACGTACCCCATGCACACCGGGTCGATTCCCGCGGTGCTCGACGGTGCACGCCGGGCGAAGGGAACGACGATGCTCGTCGCGGCGCTGGCGCTCGTCGGAGTCGCAGTGCTGGCCCGCGTCGGCACCCCGAAGCGGTGGAACCGCGTCACCGTCGACCAGTGGCTGCGGCGTGTACCCGGCCGGCGGGCCCGACGCCTGCTCGAGGTCGTAGCGCTGACCTCGTGGACCGGCGACCTCGACCGCATGTCGGTCCACGCGATGACGGAGATGATCGGGCGCCAAGGCGGACTGGTGAACATCCTCTCGACGAAGGGCGGGGCGCAGGAGACGCTCCTCGTCGAGGGGGCCGGAACGCTCGCCGAGCGCATTGCGGCCGAGCTCGGCGACCGCGTGCGCACCGGCAGACGCGTGACGGCGATCGTCCGCACCGACGCGGGCGTCACCGTGCGCACGGACGCGGGTGACGTCCGCGCCGAGAAGGCGATCGTCGCCGTCCCACCACCGGTCGCGGCGCGGATCGACCACGACCCGCCGCTGCCTGCGGCCCGCTCGGCACTCGAACGCAACACCTACATGGGCTCGGTCTACAAGGCCATCGCGGTCTACGAGCGCCCGTTCTGGCGGGGGCGCTCCGGCGGGGAGTGCGTGGTCCTGGACGGCCCCGGCAGCGTGGTGTTCGACTCGACAGCGCCCGGCGGGCCGGGGCACCTGTGCGTCCTCATCGGCGGTCCGGCCGCCCGGTCGCTCGACCCCCTGGATGCCGCCGCGCGCAGGCAGGCTGTTCTCGGCCCGCTGGTCGCACACTTCGGCGCCGACGTGCTCGGTCCTGTGAGCTGGCATGAGAAGGCCTGGCACCGAGACGAATTCGTCGGTGGTGGTTACCTGGCTCTGCCCGAGGCGGGAACGACGGACGGGTTCTGTCCGATGTCGTCCACTCCCACTGGCGACGTGCACTGGGCGGGTGCTGAAACCGCGGACCATCACCCCGGCTATCTGGACGGAGCCGTCGAGGCCGGCGAGCGGGCCGCTCGCGAGGTGATCGCCGCGCTCAGCCTGCGGCCCACTCCTTAGCCGCCTCGAGGTCGTCGAGCCCGAAGATCCTGAGGTCGCCGGGCACCATCCACGACAGCGCGTGCAACGTGTGGGCCACCCACTCCATGTCGGACACGACGGCGATCCGCTTGAACGCGGCGTGGTGCTCGAACAGCACGCCGAACCCCTGCTTCAGATCCTCGACGAGACCGCCCTTGCCGAAGCCCTCGTAATCGGGGGCGATGACTTCGACGAAGCGGAGTTCGTCGCCGGCCAGCATCGTGTCCATCTCGGGCTTGAACGAGCGGATGTCGTCACCCGTGATCCGTCCCGACACCCGGATCCCGCTCACGCCCTCCGGCATGTCGGTTAGCGCTTCGATCATCACCGATCCTCTCGCTCATACGTCCCCGCCTTCAGGAGTACTCCTCCCGAGCCGCGGGCGCCATGCCCCCCGCCATCCGCGCCACCTCCCGCGCGCAGCCCCAGCTCAACGTCATCCCCGCCCCGCCGTGCCCGTAGTTGTGGATGAGACGCGCACCGGTCGAGAGCGTGTCCCCCTGCTCCAGCCGCACGGTGGGTCGCCCCGGCCGCAATCCGACGGCGTGGCCGAGGATCGTCGCGCCGCGTAGCTCGGGAACCAGGTCGCAGCAGCGCTCGAGGATCGACTGCGCGGTCGCGGGATTCACCCTGGTGTCCCAGACGTTCTCGTCCAGGGTGCCGCCCAGAATGCAGTCGTCGCCGCGCGGGTGGACGTATGCGCGTCCCGCCGGGTGGTGCTCGTCACGCACGGAGAGGCGCAGGCCGGGGTCGACCACCCGGACCACCTGGCCGCGGACCGGGTACACCGCACCGTCGTCAACCAGGTCGCGGGCACCCAGCCCGGTGCAGTTGACGACGAGGTCGGAGCCGTCTACTTCGTCGAGCGTGTGGAGCCTCTGTTGAATGAAACCACCACCGCAACGGTTGATCTCGGCTTCCAGCCAGGGCAGGTACCGCGGCATGTCCGTCAGCGGTACCGCGAAGCGCAGTCCGTGCGGATAGCCCGGCGGCAGCTCGTCGGCGCGGGCGTCGCGCACGCCGCCGACCGCGGCCATCCAGTCCAGTTCGCCGGGCGGCTCACGGTACAGCGCCAGTGAATCGCGCATCACCACCCCCGGTACCCGCCTGCCGGCCTGATCGACGAGGGCGTCGAAAGTGTCTGCGCCCCAGCGCAGTACCCGGTCGGGAGGCCCGACGTGGGTGGGGAACCAGACCGCCGCGGCGATGGCCGACGTCGTTGCGGTGACCGGGTCCGCCGTCACCACCCGCACGCGGTGACCATCGCCGAGGAGGGTGAGCGCCGTCGTCAACCCGACGACGCCGGCGCCGACGACGACGACGTCAGCCACCGCCGCCGTGCTCCTCCCCGCCCACGACGACGCCCGCGACGTCCTCCATGGGTTTGACGATCGACGTGAAGTCGGAGTCCGCGCCCAGTTCGGCCAGCGTGGTCTCCCACAGCGCGGCGACCGTCTCCGCCACGCGCGACGGCACTCCGAGCGACCGCGCCTCGTCCAGGTAGAGCCGGATGTCCTTGGTCATCAGTCCCGTCGCGAACCCGTAGTCGAAGGTGCGCGGCAGCACGGCCCGCGGGAACTTGTCGCGGCTGGCGTGAGTGCCGCCCGAACCCGCGTTGAGCACGTCGATCATGACGTGCGCGTCGAGACCGGCCTTGACGCCCATGACCATGACCTCGGCGGTGGCGGCCAGCGTCGTGGCGGCCATCAGGTTGTTGACCAACTTCATCGTCTGGGCGGCGCCCGGCTGCTCGGACACGAAGATGGCGCGACCGATCGCGGCGAACACCGATTCCATCGCCGCGAAGTCCGCCCGCGGACCGGACACCATGACCGCGAGGGTGCCCGCCTCCGCGCCGTGCACGCCGCCGCTGACCGGCGCGTCGAGCGCGGTGATCCCGTGTTCGGCGAGGACGGCGCTATTGCGTTGTGCTGCTTGCGCACCCACGGTGGACAGGTCGACGTAGCGGCGCACGGCGCTGCCGCCGGACACCTCGGCCGCGACCACTTCGGACACCTGCGGCGTCGGGAGGCTCGCCAGCACGGTGTCGGTGCGGTCGGCGACGTCGCGCGCCGACGACCCCGCCACGGCGCCACACTCGACCATGCGTTCCACGGAGTCTGCCCGCACGTCGAACACGACGACGCCGTGTCCGGCGTCGACCAGTCGGGTGGCCATCGGCAATCCCATGTTGCCCAACCCGATGAAGCCGACGCTCACTGCTCCGCGGCCTTTCGCTTGGCGCGGGCGCGTCGTTTCCCCTCGTGCATGGCCGCGACCCTGGCCACGGGAATGGTCCTGCCCTGCTCGACGAGGTCGTCGGGAATGCGCTGCGGCGCAGGCATCGACTGCGCCCAGGACGGTCGTCCCTCGAGTTTCGCGAGTGCGGTGTGCACGGTGAAGTCGGAGGGCGTGACGCTATCGAGGTCCGACCACGCCAGCGGGAACGACACCGGGGTGCCCGGACGCAAGCGGGGACTGTAGGCCGCTGCGACCGTCGCGCCACCCGCGCGGGTCGAGTCGACGAACACCTTGCCGTCGCGATCGGAGACGATGAACGCCGTTGTGGCGATGTCCGGGTCGAGCGACTCCGCGCGGGCGGCGAGGGCGCGCGTCGCCCCGGCGACGTCCTCGACGGGGGACGCGTCGTCGATCGGGACGAACACGTGAATCCCCTTGGCGCCGCTGGTTTTCACCGCGCCGTCCAGCCCGCTGTCGGCCAGCGCCTGCCGCACCAGGTGGGCCACGGCGACGACCTTCGTGAAGTCGTCGTCCGGCGGGTCGAGGTCGAGAACCAGATGCGTCGGCCGGTACACGTTCGCGGCGAGACCGAGCGTCGGGTGGTATTCGACGGCCCGCTGATTCCCCAGCCACAGCAGGGTGCGCAGGTCGTCGCACAGCACGTAGTGCACCTCGCGCTGCGATGCCTCGGCCCACATCGGCGTCGTGCGCACCCAGTCGGGGGTGTACTTGGGCGCGTTCTTCTGCATGAACGGTCGCTGGCCGCGCAGCACCCGCTTCACCGTCAGCGGGCGCCCGGCGAGCGCGGGCAGCATTCGGTCGGCCACGGCCTCGAGGTAGTCGACGAGGTCGCGCTTGGTGGCCCCGGCGTCGGGGCTCAGGGGCTCGTCGAGGTTGGTGAGATCGACGCCCGCGCGCTGCTCGCTGACCGCCACACCCTTCTCCCGTCGCTTCGCTCGCCCCGGCCGGCTAGCCGGTCGATCCGCTCGCCGTCGTCGCGATGCCGCCGTCGACGGGGATGATCGCCCCGGTCAGATACGAGCCGGCCCGGCTGGCGAGGAACACCGCGATACCCGCCATGTCGTCGTCGCGGCCGATCCGGCGAAGCGGTGCCGCCGCGGCGATGGACTCGCCGAACGCGTCGAGGGTGGCGGCCATCATCTTCGACTGAAAGGGTCCTGGCGCAACGGCGTTCACGGTCACGTGCTGAGGCCCGAGCTCGCGGGCGAGCACCCTGGTCAGCTGATGCAGCGCGGCCTTGCTGCTGGCGTAGGAGTACACGGGCAGCAGGCTGACGTGGATGGCGTCGATGCTGCCGACGTTGATGACGCGGGCCGGGTCATCGGCTGTGCCGGCGGCTTTCAGCGCCGGTGCCAGCTCCTGGACCATCCAGAAGGGTGACTTCACGTTGAGGTCGAGCACCTTGTCCCACGCCGAGTCCGGGAAGGTCTCGAGGGGTTCGCCCCACGTCGCACCCGCGTTGTTGACCAGGATGTGCAGCGGTTGGTCGTCCGCGGTGACGAGGCCTGCGAGCCTTCGGCATTCGTCGTGGCTGGACAGATCGGCGGGGATGGCCGTCACGTCGCCGAACTCGGCCAGCTGCGCCCTGGCCTGCTCACAGGCCTCGGCTTTGCGCGAGCTGATCACGACGCGGGCACCCGCCTGCAGCAGGCCGCGGGCCATCATCAGGCCGATGCCGCGGGTTCCGCCGGTGACGAGTGCGCGCTTGCCGGTGAGATCGAAAAGCGCGGTGTGGCTGCTGAATTCGGTCACTGCGCATCCTCGGCGGCTGGTGGGGGAGTTCCGATAAGCACCGCGCTCAACCGGCACGGCTCCGATCCGGTCCTCCAGGCGTGGTCGACCCCGGTCAACACGACCAGGTCACCCTGCTCGAGGCGGTGTGCACCGTCGTCGAGCACGAGATCGACGGTGCCCGACACCACGGTCTGGAGGTCGAGGGTGTCGGTGTGGTGCAGCGGGGTCTCGGAGTCCGGGCCGAGATCGACGACCATCCACCGCACGACGCCGGGGGCGATGCCCTGGTCGATCAGGGGCGCACTGCCGGCGGGTCGGGCCGGTGGCGGACTGGTGGACGTGGCGTACGGAATGCCCATCCCGAAGCCGGGGGCCACCTGGTCGACGGTCAACTCGTCCTGACTGACGACGTAAGACTTCCCGTCGACGTCGACACCGGTGATGAACGTCCGCACGTGGCGAGCGTACGGCGGCGTCGTCGGGACGAGAAGAGCGGCTAGAAGATCAGCCCCTGCGCCTTGCTCGTGGCGTTGGCGAAGCGGTTCTGCACGTCCTCCCAGTTGACCACGTTCCAGAAGGCCGTGACGTAGTCGGCCTTCACGTTTCTGTACTGCAGGTAGTAGGCGTGCTCCCACATGTCGACCTGCAGCAGCGGGATGATGCCGAGCGGCACGTTGGCCTGCTGGTCGTAGAGCTGGAAGGTCAGCAGACGCTGCCCCAGCGTGTCGTAGCCGAGCACCGCCCAGCCCGACCCCTGCAGACCGTTGGCGGCCGCCGCGAACTGCGCCCGGAACCCGTCGAACGAGCCGAACTGGTCGTCGATGGCGGCTCCGAGGTCACCGGCCGGCTTGTCACCGCCGTGGGGTGAGAGGTTCTTCCACCAGATCGAGTGGTTGACGTGGCCGCCGAGGTGGAACGCGAGGTTCTTCTCGTTGAGGAGGATCGCCGCGTGGTCGCTGTTCGCGCGCGCCTCCTCGAGCGTGGCGATGGCGTCGTTGAGTCCCTTGACGTAGGTCGCGTGGTGCTTGCCGTGGTGGAGCTCGTTGATCTGTCCCGAGATGTGCGGCTCGAGCGCACCGTAGTCGTAATCCAGTTCGGGAAGGGTGTATTCGGCCATGACCACGACCCTAGGAGCGCTTCGGTTATCTGTCCACCTGTTCACATGTTGTGTTATTGTGAGATTGCGGGCCGACCGCGTGCGACGTCGATGCAGCACATCACGGAGACGACTTGCCAGCCGGGCGAGGGTCGGCCCGCACCGCTGTCCCGAGACTCTTGGGGTGGTTTACGCTCGCCTCGAGGAGGAGGCGGCGATGAACGGTCCCGGTCTCGTCCTCACCGGCGAGTTCACCGAAGCTCTCGACCTGCTCGGCGGTGGCCGGCACGTCTTCCTGACGGGCAAGGCTGGCACCGGCAAGTCGACGCTGATCCGGCATTTCATCGCCGAGACCGAGCGCAACGTCGTGGTCGTGGCGCCGACCGGGATCGCCGCACTCAACGTCGACGGGTACACCATCCACCGACTGTTCGGGTTCACCACCACGACGTCGCTCGACGACGTGCGGACGGGCCGGTACTACCCCGGCCGGTTCGCCAAGACGCTGGCGTCGCTCGACACGTTGATCGTCGACGAGGCGTCGATGGTGCGGGCCGATCTGTTCGACCAGTTCGCCGCGGCGCTCGAGCGGTTCGGTCCGGCGCCGGGGACGCCGTTCGGCGGCGTGCAGATCGTGCTCGTCGGCGATCTCTACCAGTTGCCCCCCGTCGTACACGAAGCGGAGGCCGGCTACCTCAACGCGAGGTACGAGACGCCGTACTTCTTCTCCGCCGAGACGTTCCGCCGCGAGGATTTTCCGACGATCGCCCTCACCACGGTGTTCCGCCAGCTCGGTGACAACCGGATGGCGGCCATTCTCAACGAGATTCGTGAAGGCGTGCTCGTCGGCCGCGCGCGCGACGAGCTCAACGCACGGACCGATCCCGACTTCGTCCCACCCGACGACGAGTTCTGGCTGACGCTGGCCCCCACCAACCGGCTCGTCACCGCGCGCAACCGGGAGCGGCTGGCTCGGCTGCCCGAGGACGAGATCACCTATCTGGCAAGGAGGACCGGCGATCTGAGCCTGTTCGATCCGCCGGTGGACGACGAGCTGCGGTTCAAGGTCGGCGCACAGGTGATGATGTTGAACAACGATCAGTTCGACCGCTGGGTCAACGGCACCCTCGGCCGCGTGACCGGTGTGCGGATGGACGACGGCATAGTGGTCACCGTCGAGTTCACCGACGGTGAGGTCTGCGATGTGCGTCCGTTCACATGGGAGGCGACGCGGCCGGTCGTCGACGGCGGCTCACTGCGCCGCGAGGTGATCGGCACGTACACGCAGCTGCCCTTCAAGCTCGCGTGGGCCATCACGATCCACAAGAGCCAGGGGCAGACGCTGGACCGGATGGTCGTCGACCTCAGCGGTGGCATGTTCTCGTTCGGTCAGCTGTACGTGGCGCTGAGCCGGTGCACGTCGTTGAACGGGCTGGTGCTGAAACGGCCTGTGCTGCCGAAGGATCTGAAGACCGACAAGCGGGTCGTCCGGTTCCTCCGGCAGGCCACGGCGGACGACGGTGTCCGACGGTACTGCGGCATCGGCATTCTCACCGTGGGCGACGAGGGGCGGATGTCCCGGCCGCGGCCGGTGGAGTTCGCCGTGGCGTTCGACGACGGCACCGCGGTCACGACGCTGGTCAACCCGCAGCGCGACCTGGCCGACGCACGGCGGGAGTTCGGCATCACGGTGTCCGACGTGCTGCTGGCGCCGACACTCGCCGAGGTGTGGCAGGTCGTCGCGCCGATGCTGGCGGGGTGCACACCCGTCGGCGCAGGGATCGACGAGACGCTCGGGCTGATCGACTTCGAACTGAAGCGGCTGGGGTTGGTGGTGGCCACGCCGCTGGGCGTCGAGATTCGGGCCGGCAGGTTGGCGAGGGGGACGGCGCTGGACCGGGCTCGCGCGGCGTTGGATGCGTTTCTCGCCTCGGGGACAGGCGATTCCGGCGCGCTCGCGTTCGACGACCCCGAGACGGCCGAGTCGCCCACCGGCTGCCTGGTCAGCCGCGACGCCGAGGTGCCGACGCCGACGGCGGTGCACCTGCCCGCGCTGTCGGCGCTGCTGGACGTCAGCCGACCGGTGGGCGCGCTTCTGCTCGGGCGGTCGGCGCCGGAGGCGGTGCCCGATACGCCGTGGCACGCGGCGGCGCGGTTCTCGGTTGCCGATCAGTTGCGGGTGGCGGCGTCGCGAGTGCCGATGACCGACGAGGCGCTGCAGCGGTTGCGCGCGGTGGAGGGGTATCTCGGTGTCGAGATCGGGGAGGTGTCGGCCGCCCCGGTCGGCGACGACATCGCCGCGGTACTGATACCCGGTGCGCGCGTGTGCTTCACGGGCACCGCGGAGGACGGCCGCGGCCGCGTGATCGACCGCGACGACATGCACGATCGCGCGTCGTCCGCCGGGCTGCTGCCCGTCCGGACCGTCAGCAAGACCCGCTGCGACGTGCTCATCACCGCCGAGGTCGGCAGCCAGTCCGGTAAGGCCCGCAAGGCACTCGAGTGGGGCAAACCCGTCTTCTCCGCCGCCGATTTCCTCGCCTGGCTCGAGTCCCGCGACTCCTGACGTTCTACCGCGAGCGTGCGTGTCTGTACCCCGACACTCCGTGCCGGGCGTACAGCCAACGCACGCTCATGCCGCCGCTCGTGCTCTCAAATCGGTTGCGATGTCGCGTGCCATCTCGGCTGGCCGCTTCCGGACGTCGTCGGCGACGATGCTCATCACACGCCAGTTGATCCGACTCAGCGCGTTGCGCTTTCGCCGATCGTGGCGCAGGTCGTCCGGCGAGCTGTGATAGTCGAAGCCCTCGTATTCGACGGCCAGCCTGCGATCGGGCCAAGCGAAGTCGACTCGCCACGTGATGCCGTCCCGGTCGACTATCCGGTGTTGCAGTTCGGGCCTGGGCAATGCGTGGTCGTGCATGACCAGCCGGGCTTCGCTCTCCATCGCTGACTCAGCTGCGGCCTCGGCGAGTGGAATCAGCTCACGCACGTGGACGATGCCGCGTCGCCCGAACTGTTCGACCGCGGCCATGTGCAGATCCTGCCGATTGCACGTGCCGGTGCGCAGTGCGAGATCCAGCGTGGCCAGGGCTCGCGGGCGTCGCAGGCTGCGCGCGACCTCGACGGCAGTCCACGCCGGCGTCGTCGCCAGCCGCCCCTCGATCATCCTCAGCGGTGCTCCCTCGCGTCGGTGGATAACCAGCCCGTCGGCACGGCGCAGCTGTCCGTACGCGGGGTTCAGCACGTGCAGATCGACCTCGTCCTCGGTGTCGAAGCCGTACGCGCGGGCAGCCGTCGCCAGACATATCGGAACCCGTTGCCCCGCACGGAGGTCCAGACCGCGCAGACGGGTGAGATCGTCCACCTCAGGAGGTGCGTAGACGCCCGTCCACACCTTCACCAGATTGCCTGCGTCGATCAGGGTCTCGAGCCTGCGTCGGCCGAGGAGCTCGAGTAGTTGTCCGGTGGTCGCCACGCCGTCCTGAGTCGCCAGCAGCGCATCGAGTGCATCCATGCTGACGAGCGTGCGTCGGGCGCGGGCCCAGCTGAAGACGCGTCGATCGATCTGTGGATCAACCGTCGACTGTGGATGACCGCGCTGCCTCGAGCGTGCGGAGGCTGTACGCCCGGCACGGAGTGTCGGGGTACAGACACGCACGCTCGCCGGGGGACGCGCCCGGCCCTCTACTCTGCACACGTGGTGAACGCGGGCGCGGGACGGGACTTTCCGCGCGGCGTCGCACTGCTGGTGGCGGCGGCGCTGTTCATGGAGATCCTCGACGGCACCATCATCGTCACCGCGTTGCCCGCCATCGCCGCCGACCTGTCCGTGGACCCGCTCGACGCGAACCTCGCCGTCGCGGCGTATCTGATCACCGTCGCGGTGGTGATCCCGGTCAGTGGCTGGCTCGCGGAGCGGTTCACGGTGCGCCGCGTCTTCCTCGTCGCGATCACGGTCTTCCTGGTCGCGTCGGCGCTGTGTGCGCTCAGCACGTCACTGCCGATGCTGGTCGCGGCGCGGGTCCTGCAGGGGCTCGGCGGCGCGCTGATGGTTCCGGTCGGCCGGCTCGCGGTGCTGCGCGCGGTGGACCGCAACCAACTGGTCGCCGCGATCGCCTGGCTGACCTGGCCCGCGCTCGTCGCACCCGTCCTGGCGCCGCTGCTCGGCGGGCTCATCGCGACCTATCTGACGTGGCAGTGGATCTTCCTCATCAACGTGCCGCTGGCGCTGATCGGACTCGCCGTGGCATGGCGCATGATGCCAGGAGAGGACGCGCCCGCCGAACACCGGCCGATCGACGGGTGGGGGATCGTCACCGTCGTGCTCGCGGTCGCCGCGGGAATGGTGGGACTCGACGCCATCCGGGTCGGGTCCGTGCACTGGCCGGTGCTGCTGCCCGCCGCCGCGGTGTGCGTGATCGTCACCGCGATCGCCGCGCGGCATCTGCGGTCGACGGCGCACCCGCTGGTGAACACGAACGTGCTGCGGATCGCCACGTTCCGTTCGGTGACGGTGTACGGGTCGTGCTACCGCGCGGTCATCACCGCGGTGCCGTTCCTGCTGCCGCTGATGTTCCAGCTGCGCTTCGACTGGTCGGCGGTGAAGGCCGGAGCGCTGGTGTCCGCGCTGTTCCTCGGCAACGTCATCGTCAAGCCGACGACGACCGCGCTGATGCGCGTTGTCGGCATCAAGCGCCTGCTCGTCGTGACACTGCTGGCCTCGATCGTCGTGACCGGCGCCCTCTCCCTCATCTCGCCCGGCACGCCACTCTGGGTGATCGCCGCGCTGCTGTGCGTCAGCGGTGCGCTGCGCAGTATCGGGTTCACCGCGTACAACACGCTGGCGTTCGCCGACGTCGACGCCGCGCAGCTGACGGACGCCAACACGATTCACGCGTGCGCCCAGGAGCTGTTCGCGGGGATCGGCGTCGCGTGCGCGGTGGTCGCCACCGCCGCGGGCGCCGCTCTGCTCGACCACGGCTGGATACCGTTCGCGGCCAGCGACTTCGGCGGCGCGTTCGTCCTGCTGACACTGCTGATGGCGGCGACCCTGTACGGAGCGCTGCGGCTGCCGCCGAGCGCGGGTGCGTACGTAACCGGCACCGCTCGGGCCTGAAATCGCCCGTGTCGGCGGCGGTGCTCGCGTAGGGTCCGGCGCTATGACGGGTCACGCACGGTCCGGGACCGCCGAGGACGTCCCTCCCATCGACGACTGGAACCGACTGCTCGACGGCCGGGTCGCCGTCGTCACCGGCGGAGGCGACGGCGTCGGAGCCGGGATCGTGAGGCTGTTCGCGCAGCACGGCGCCCACGTCGAAGTCGCCGAGATCGACGCGACGCGAGCCGAGCGCATCCGCGCCGAGGTGACCGCAGCGGGCGGGAGCATCCGCAGCCACGTCGTCGACGTCACCTCCGATGCCGACGTCGCCCGTCTCGCTGAGGCGGTGCTCGCCGCCCACGGCCGCGTCGACGTCCTGGTCAACAACGTCGGCGACTACCGCCCGCTGGTGCCGTTCGCGCAGTCCACACCGGACTCCTGGCAGGCCATCTACAACGTCAACCTGCGCCACGTGTTCGCCGTGACAAGGGCATTCGTGCCGACGATGACCGACGCGCGCTCGGGCAGTATCGTCACCGTGCACTCCGTCGAGGGCATGCGCGGCTACCCGAAGGATCCGGTCTACGGCGCGATGAAGGCGGCCGCGGCGCACTTCACCACGTGCCTGGCGGTCGACCTGGGCAGGCACGGCATCCGGGTCAACGGGATCGGCACCGACCTGGCGCAGACCCCGCAGGTCGACTACCTGACCGGCTACGAGGACGACGCTGCTCTGTGGGCCTCCTGGGCGCCGGTGGGCCGAGTCGGCTGGCCCGAGGACCAGGCCAGGGTGGCACTGTTTCTCGCCTCCGACCTGTCGTCCTTCGTGACGGGGCACAACATCCCGGTCGACGGCGGCACGAAAGCCGGTGGTGGATGGCTGTTCTCGCCGCGGGAGGATCGCTTCGTCAACCGTTCGAGGCACCTGTGAAGGCGCTCGACGAAGTCGTCGACGTCCTGGTCGTCGGCTCGGGCGGCGGTGGGGTCACCGGTGCGTACACCGCTGCGCGCGAGGGGCTTTCAGTCGCGCTGGTGGAGGCGAGTGCACTCTTCGGCGGCACGACGGCCTACTCCGGCGGCGGCGGCATGTGGTTCCCCTGCAACCCCGTGCTGGTCAGGGCCGGCGTCGACGACACCCTCGACGAGGCGTTCGAGTACTTCCACAACGTCGTCGGCGACCGCACTCCGGTCGAACTGCAGGAGGCCTACGTCCGCGGGGGCGCCGCGCTGATCGAATACCTCGAGCAGGACGAGCGATTCGCGTTCAAGATCCTGCCGTGGCCGGACTACTACGGCACGGTGCCGGGCGCGCGCGCCGACGGGATGCGGCACATCGTGTCCAAGGCCGTTCCCGACGAGAGGCTGGGTCGATTCGCCGGCCGGGTCCGCGGCCCACTCGACCACGAACGCCTGGGGGCGTCGCAGCCCGACCTCCTCACCGGCGGGCGCGCGCTGATCGGCCGATTCCTCGCCGCAATGGCCGGGAACGACGCCGTCACAGCACATCTCCACACCCACCTGGTCGACCTGATCGTGGACGACGGCCGGGTGATCGGCGCCGTCGTCGAGCACGAGGGCGAGAGCCGCGTGATCCGCGTCCGGCGCGGCGTGCTGCTCGCGGCGGGCGGCTTCGAGCAGAACCAGGCGATGCGAGACGAATTCGGTGTTCCGGGAAGCGCTTCGGACACGATGGGTGCGCCAGGGTGCACAGGCGCCGCACATCGGGCCGCGATCGCGGCGGGCGCCGCCACCGACCTGATGGATCAGGCGTGGTGGTCGCCGGGCCTCATCCACCCGGACGGCCGGGCCGCGTTCGCGCTGTGCTTCGCGGGTGGCATCTTCGTCGACAAGGCGGGTCGCCGCTTCGTCAACGAGTCCACCGCCTACGACCGGTCGGGCCGGGAGATCCTGCGCGCCATGGCCGCAGGCACCGTCGGGACGCCGTTCTGGATGGTGTACGACAGCCGAACCGGTGAGCAGCCGCCGGTGATGGCGACCAACGTGTCGTTCTCGCCGACCGACGAGTACCGATCCGAGGGGCTGTGGCGCGAGGCGGGCACGCTGGCCGACCTCGCCGAGCAGATCGGCGTCCCCGCCGACACCCTCGCCGAGACGGTAAGGCGTTTCAACGAACTCGCCGACCGCGACGACGACGAGGACTTCGGACGCGGCCGCGAACCCTTCGACCGCGCGTTCATCGGGGCCTCGCCTCTGGTGCCCATCGACACCCCGCCGTACCGCGCAGCGGCGTTCGGGGTGTCGGACCTCGGGACCAAGGGCGGGTTGCGCACCGACGTGCACGGCAACGTGCTGAACACCGCCGGCGACCCGATCGCCGGTCTCTACGCGGCCGGTAACACGATGGCCGCGGTGTCCGGGGAGGCGTATCCCGGCGGTGGCAATCCGATCGGCGCGTCGATGGTGTTCAGCCATCGCGCCGCGCTGCACATGGCTCGGGGTTAGATCGCGATCTGTTCGGCCCCCGCGCCACGCCACACGTCGACGGCCTGCTGAAGCGGTAGACCCAGTGCGTCGCACAGGCTCACGACCGTCCCGAAGCTCGGGCTGGGCATTCTGCCGACCTCGATCTTGCGCAACGTCTCCGGGGAGATTCCCGCCTCGCGGGCGATGGCCTCGGGTGCGCGGCCGGCCCGTGCCGTTCTGATCAGCGTGCCGAGGCGTTGGCCGGCGCGGATCTGGTCGGGGCTCAGCGGGATGCGGACCATGGCCGTCAGCATAGCCGGTATTTGAATACCGGTGCTGGTATCGTCGGCACGGTATAAAAATACCGACCAGATGGAGCGCCACCCGCATGATCGAACTCAAGACGCCCGGCGAGATCGACAAGATGGCCGTCACCGGCGAGTTCGTCGGCCACGTGCTGGCCACTCTGGCCGGCGAAGCCGCGCCGGGCGTGAACCTGATGGACCTCGAGCACCGCGCCAGGAAGCTGGTCGCCGATCGCGGCGCGACATCGTGCTACTGGGACTACTCGCCGTCGTTCGGCCGCGGCCCGTTCCGCAACGTCATCTGCCTCTCAGTCAACGACGCTGTGCTGCACGGACTTCCATGGGACTACACGCTGAAGGACGGAGACGTGCTCACCATGGACTTCGCGGTGACGATCGACGGCTGGTCGGCCGACTCCGCGCACACCGTCATCGTCGGTGCCGCCGACCCCGCCGACACCGCACTCGTCGAGTCCACCCGCCGGGCCCTGGACGCGGCGATAGCGGCGGCCGTGCCCGGCGGCCACCTCGGTGACATCTCGGCGGCGATCGGTGAGGTGGCGAAGGGGGCCGGCTACGCCGTCAACACCGACTTCGGCGGCCACGGCATCGGCAGGACCATGCACGAGGATCCGCACGTTCCGAATCTCGGAAAGCGCGGGCGCGGACTTCCGCTGCGGCCGGGCATGACCCTGGCGCTGGAGCCCTGGTGGGCCCGCGGGACGAACAAGCTGGCCCATGATCCCGACGGCTGGACGTTGCGCTCGGCGGACGGATCCAACACGGCGCACTCCGAGCACACCATCGCGATCACCGAGCACGGCCCTCGCGTGCTCACCGCCCGCGCGGCCTAGCGCGCCTGGCAGTCCGCGCACACGCCCCAGTAGGTGACCTCGGCCTCACGGACGCGGAAGCCGGCGTCGTCGCTCGGCGTCAGGCACGGTACGGCGCCGACGGCGCAGTCGACGTCCTGCACGGCGCCACACGACTCGCAGACGAGGTGGTGGTGGTTGTCGCCGATGCGCCGTTCGTAGCGCGCGGCGGACCCCGCGGGCTCGAACCGACGGATCAGTCCGGCGCGCGTCAGGTCGTGCAGGACCAGGTAGACGGCCTGCGACGACGTCGCGGGCAGCGTCGGTGAGATCAGCTCGTAGACCCTCTCGGCCGTCGAGTGCGGCGACTCCTCGAGTGCGCTGAGGACGGCGAGCCGGCCCGACGTCGCCCGGAGATCGGCGTCGCGCAACTCCTGCTTGTACCGCTCGACCGAGGTGCTCATGAACTCAGGTTAGCATGACCTAACCGTTTTAAGTACTGAGTCATTATCTTGACTAGTTCAAGACAGGGTGTACTGTTACCGATATGACCACCGGAATCGCCACCACGGAATTCGTCGCCTCACCCGTCCTCGCAGCCGACCTGCAGGCCGTCCTCGTCGAACTGCTCGAACTGCAGGGCCAGGGGAAGCAGGCGCACTGGAACCTCGTCGGACCGCACTTCCGCTCCGTCCACCTCGAACTGGACGAGATCGTCGACGCGGTCCGCGAGCACGCCGACACCGTCGCCGAGCGGATGCGCGCGCTCAACGCCGTGCCGGACGGCCGCACCCGGACCGTCGCCAACACCACGACGTTGACCTCGTTCCCCGAGGGTGAAGTGAGCGTGGAGAAGGCGGTCGCAGTCATCGCCGAGCGCCTCGGCTCCGTCGTCGCCGTCATTCGCCGTGTGCACGACGACGTCGACGCCGCCGATCCGACGAGCGCCGACATCCTGCACAGCGTCCTGGAGTCGCTCGAGAAGCAGCGGTGGATGCTGGCCTCGCAGCTGCGCCACATCGCGAACTGACGCACCCCACCCCGCCACGCTCTGCTTAGGGTGGCGGGGTGCAGGGTGTGTCGTTCGGGCGGTATCGGCTGGAGGCCCTGCTCGGCCGCGGCGGGATGGGTGAGGTCTGGCGAGCTCACGACATCGAGACCGATCGCACCGTCGCGCTGAAGCTGCTGCCGGCCAATCTCGCCGATGACGAGCAGTTCAAGGAGCGCTTCCGTCGCGAAGCCCGCGTCGCCGCGTCGCTGAACGATCCACACGTCGTACCCATCCACGGTTTCGGCGAGATCGACGGCCGGCTGTACGTCGACATGCGCCTCATCGAGGGGCGCGATCTCGGGGCGATCCTCGACGACGGGGCGCTGCCGCCCGCCACCGCGGTCGCCATCGTCGAACAGATCGGCGCGGCGCTGCAGGCCGCGCACACCGCGGGTCTGGTCCACCGCGACGTCAAGCCGTCCAACGTCATCGTCACGGACGCGGGCTTCGCGTACCTGATCGACTTCGGCATCGCCCGTGCGGTGGACGACACCGGCTTGACCAGTACCGGTGTCGCCGTGGGCACGTGGGCGTACATGGCGCCGGAGCGATTCGCCTCCGACCGCTACGACCACCGCGCGGACGTGTACTCGCTCGCGTGTGTATTGCATCAGTGCCTGACCGGTCAGCGACCCTTTCCCGGCCAGAGTGCGGAGCGGCAGATGGCCGGGCACCTGCACACGCCCCCGCCGCGGCCGTCCGCGGTGGTGCGGGGCGTCCCGCGCGCGCTCGACGCGGTGATCGCCCACGGGTTGGCCAAGGATCCCGCGGCGCGACCGAGTACCGCGAGTGGGTTCGCCGCGGAGGCTCGCGCCGCCCTGGCCGAACCCACCGTGGTTGCGCCGCCGACGCGGCCGCACGAGCAGTCGTTCGCTCCCGGACCGCTGCCTGCCACGGCTCCCGAACACGGACATCGCAGGACGTGGATCCTCGCGGCGGCGGGCGTCGCGGTGGCGGTCTCCGTCGCGGTGGTGCTGGCGGTCGGTCTTCGGGGCGGCGGGAGCGACCCGGCGGCGTCGTCGAACGCCCCGGTGACCACCGGGGGCAGGACCACCTCAAAAACGACCACGACCACTTCGGGCCCATCGGATCCGAACGCACCCTGGTCGGGGCAGGCGGCGTCGATTGCCGCGAAGTTCCCCGGCCTCATTCCCGCGACGCCGGGTGGCGAGGGCTATCGGGGAACCAGCATGTGCGCGTTCACGTCCGGCGACGTGGAGGGGGAGATCAACTGCATGGCGAATCAGATGATGTGGGTGACCTGCAACACGCTCGACCGCAAGGAGGGGTTCGACACCCTCTACCCGTCGTCGTCATCCGAGGTTCGGGAAGCCGACTGGACGCGCGCCAGCGGGTCGGGCAAGGTGCGCTGGTACCGCGGGATGGTGAGGTCGTTCGTCGAGGTGATCTTCGACGATCCCGACCGGGACACGTGCGTCGTCACGGCACGGGGAGACGGCACGCCGCAGGAGCTCTACGACCAGTGGTTCCTCAACGCGCCGATCTGAGCGCGCCTCACGCGCCGACCAGTCTCACCGGCAGGTGGTGGTGACGACGGATGATGTTGTTGACCGCCCACGTCGGTTCGCCCGCCACCTCGATGCGGTCGACGCGGTCGAGCAGTGCATTGAGCATCGCGGTGGTCTCCAGCCGTGCCAGGCCCTGCCCCGCGCAGGCGTGCGCGCCGTTGCCGAAGCCGACGTGGCGGCCGGAGTCCCGGCGGATGTCGAACGTCTCCGGGTCGTCCCATTCGAGTTCATCGCGGTTCGCCGACGCGTATATCACCAGGACGCGCGAGCCCGAAGGCAGTGCGACACCGCCTAGTTCGGTATCGGCCCGGACTCCACGGGCGAAAGCGCGCAACGGCGATTCAACGCGCACGACCTCGTTGACGGCGGAGGTGAGGAGAGTGCGATCGCTCTTCAGCAGCTCCCACTGCTCGGGGTGGGTGGCGAGCAGGTACAACGCGTTGGAGATGGCGCTGATCGTGGTGTCCAGCGACGGAGCGATGTAATCGACCATCAGCGCGGGCAAGTCGTCGTGCGTCAGCCTCCCCTCATCGGCGACCGCCAGCAGTTCGTGGGCCATGCTGCCCTCGAGCACCGTGCGTCGGCGCACCACGCGGCGGGCGAACCGCAACATCTGCAACGTCCGCGGAATGGCTTTCACCGCCTGCCGGTTCAGCGGCCCGAGGATGTCGAACGTCGCTCCACCCCAGGCGATCAGGTGCTCACGCCCGTCGCGTGGCCAACCGACCAGATCGGGCACGATCGCCAGCGGCAGCACGGTCGCCAGATCGTCGACGCCGTCCACGGTGCCCCGCTTGATGGCGGAGTCGACGACGGCCGCGGCGGCGGCGTCGACACTTTCGGCGATCGACCGCAGCGCCCGAGGCATCAACCGGTGGGCGACGAGCTTGCGGCGCTGATCGTGCTCGGTGCCGTCGCTGGCGAGGGTGGTGCCGCGGGAGAGCCGGTTGCTCACCGGGTTCATCGCGACCGACTCGGTCGATCCGAACGTCGCGTCGTCGCGCAGGGTGGCCTTGCATTCGGCGTAGCGCGGCAGTGCGTACACCCGGTGGCGCGGCAGCCACACGACCGGACCCAGCTCGCGCAGCCGACGGTAGTGCGGGTACGGGTGGAGGATCGCGTCGCGCGTGTAGATGTCGGGCCGGTAGCTCGGCGTCCCCTTGATCGTCGTGATCATCGGGCTCTCCTGACGGTGGTGGGGACATGGAACTCCGGCAGGGCCGCGCACACCGCGGCGACGTCGTGTCCGGCGCGCATCACGGTGCGATCGGGCCGGATCACGGCGGCGGTGGCGTGGTGACCGCGCAGCCACGCCGCGAGCTCGCCGCGCGCGATGTGGACCACGGCGCCGCGCCCCTCGACGAGCTCGCGCTGCGCCATCGTGAGCGCGGCGGTGCTGAGCACGGCGAAGCCGGCACCGATTTCGTCGTCGAGCCGAGAGTCGTTGTCCAGCAGCGAGTTGGGGCACAGTCGACCGATCAGGGCACGGCGTCGCCACGATGTGCGGGCGAGGCCCGATCCGCGCAGCGCCGGCGTCGCCGAATCGAGCACCCTGGCCCGCAGGCCGGGGAGCAGGTGCATGCGCGGCACGATGAACCGTCGCGCCAGCCGACCGAGCTCGCCGCCGGCGGTCATCGCGCGGCCGACGTTGAGGGCCAGGCCGATCATGCTGCGCGCGTGCGGTTTCCGCTCCTCCTCGTAGGTCTCGAGGAGCGCGGGCGGCAGCGTTCCGGATAGCACGCCGGCCAGCTTCCAGGTCAGGTTCATCGCGTCGCGCAGCCCCGCACCCATGCCCTGACCGACGAACGGCGGGGTCAGGTGGGCGGAGTCGCCGAGTAGGAACACCCGCCCGTCGCGCCAGCGGTCGGCGAGCTGTGCCCGGAACGTGTACTCCGTGACGCGGACCAGGCGCAGTTCGGCGGTCGCGGCGCCGGCGGTCCAGGGCCTGATGAGCGGCTCCAGTGCGGCGATCGTGTCGAAGTCGGCGGCGGACTCGTCGTGGTGCAGGCGGAACTCCCAGCGGTAGCGCGTGTCGCCGATCCGCATGTACGTGCCCGCACGACGGGGGTCGCACAGCTGGTGCACACCCTCCCACTGACGCAGATCGGCCGATGTCTCGACGTCGACCACCAGCCAGCGCTGCTCGAACCTCAGGTCGTGCATCGTCGCCCCGATCCTGCTGCGCACCAGGCTGTTCGCCCCGTCGCAGCCCAGCAGGTAGTCGGCGGTCACCGTGTGCTGTTCGCCGTCGACTCTGCCGACCGCCGTGATGCGGACAGGGCCCTGTCCGTGGGTGGCGATGTCGATAACCTCGACGTCGCCCTTCAGGTCGGCTTGCGGGTAGCGCTTGAGGTTGGCGCGCAGCAGCGCCTCGAGCTCCGGCTGATCGAACATGTTCGCCTGCGGGAAACCGTGGGCGCGCGCGCCGGGGTCGCGCGCGAACTCCGCGAGGACGTCGTGGGTGCTGTCGAGCAGCCGCAGCCCCAGCGCGGGCCGGGAGATCGCGGCGAACTCGTCGGCGATACCGAGGCGGGCGATGATGCGGTACACCTCGTCGTCCAGGTGCACCGCGCGTGGTTGCGCGTACACGTCGGGCCACCGGTCGAGCACGAGGCTCTCGATGCCGTACTGGGCCAGCAGCGTCGCGGCGGTGACGCCGGTGGGTCCCGCACCGACGATGACGACGGGGTAGTGGCGATCGCTCGCGTCAACGGCGTTGTCCCCCATGGCTACGCGTAGCGCACGCGCATGCGCTGCGTGCCGAGGTCGATGACGCCGTCGTCCGTCGCGACGGACGCCTCGATGACGTCGTCGTGCTTAAGGTACTTGGGGTTCCTGGACTGGCTCTTGAAGAACGCCTTCCACTTCACCGCGGGCGGCAGCAGGTGACCGATGATCTCCACGGGCTTCGGCGGGGCGCTGAGGGCCGTGCCGACCGGCGTGCCGGTCAGAACCAGATCGCCTGCGGCCAGATCCTGGAACCGGGCCAGCGACTGCAGCGCCTCCAGCGGCCGGTACAGCATGTCGCCCTCGACGACGGCGTTCTGGCGCTCGTCACCGCTGACCGAAAGGCGCAGCCGCAGATCGCCGAAGCGCTTCAGTTCGTCGCCGTCGGTCAGCACCAGTGCCGGGCCGACGGGGGTGAAGGTCGGGTAGGACTTGGCCTCGTAGAACTGCGTCTGCGGCAGTTGGATGTCACGCGCCGACACGTCGTTGGTGACGACCAGGCCGGCGATGTAGTCGGCGAGGTTGGCGTCGGTGAGCGTGGTGCCAACGGGGATGTCGCTGCCGATCACCAGGCCGATCTCGACCTCGTAGTCGAGGAAGCGGACGTGGCCGGGCTTCACGACGTCGTCGAAGGGTCCGCTGATGGAGGCCGACGACTTGCGGAAGAAGGTCAGCGGCACCGTCGTCGGGTCCATGCCGGCGTCCTTGACGTGCGACTCGAAGTTCGTCATCTGCGCGACGACACGGCAGGGCCGGGTGACGGGGGAGATCAGGTCGAGGCCGTCGACGGGTACGGAGTCGCCGCTGCCCGTAGCGGCGTCGATCGCCGCGCGATCGGCGAGCAGTTCGCGCGTCGTGCCCGCCTCGGTGTGAATCCGGTTGGCGCCCTTGGCCGTTTGGACCCACCAGGCGTCGGCGGTGCGGAGGATGGTGGTGGTCATGATTTCGCTGCTTTCAACAGGCCGAGGAGGCGGTGGACGTCGAACTCGTTGTCGCCACGCAGTGCGGTCAGCATCGATCGCACTTCGTGGCCTGCGGATCTGGGATGAGTGCCCAGGAAATCCGCGGTGACGGGAGGGCCCCACTGTGCGAGGCCGGATGCGGTGAACGGCGCCCAGCCCGGCTCCAGCGTGTTGTCGAAGAGGTCACCGTCGGTGAAGTGCTCGACCATGAACCCGTCGGGATCGCGCCAGTAGTCGAACAACTGGCTGCCCTGGATGTGCCGCCCGATGCCCCAGGACCGGAGATAGCCACGCTCACTCAGGTATTCGCCACCCGCGGCCAGCGCATCCAAGTCCGCAACCTGATACGCGGAGTGCACGTACCGGTTAGCCGGACCGAGTGCCAGGGCCAGGGTGTGGTGGTCGGTGGGTGTCGCGCCGCGGTCGCAGCGGATGAAGCTCATGGCCGGTCCGCGGTCGCGCTGGCCGGGGAAGTAGAGGAAGTCGCTGACGATCAGGCCGAGGTGGTCGAGGTACCAGTTCAGTGTCTCGAGGTACCGGTTCGACTGCAGCACAACGTGCCCGAGGCGCTGCACGCGGGCGGGCACCCGGCGCGGCCGCTGAGTGGCGTTGATGCGGGTGCTCGCGTGGCCGACGTTGATGACGTGCGGCTGCTGGGCGGGCAGCTCGGGCAGCGGGTGCGTTCCCGCTACGACCCGCACGGACACGCCGCTCGGATCGGCGAGTGACACGCCGAGCCCGCCGATGGCCTCGGGAAGCGCCAGGACCGGTGCGCCGGTGTGATCGGCGAGCCGCAGCACGTCGACCTCGTCGTCGGCGCGGAACGCGACTCCGGTGAATCGGCTGCGCTCCCCGCCCCGCAGGATGACGCACGGCGCGCCGGCGTCGGTGCCGCGCAGGTGCAGCTCGTCCGGTGCCCGCATCGCCGCCTGGAAGCCGAATGCGCGGGCGAACGCCTCGGCACGGATCAGATCGGGCTTCTCGAACTCCAGCCACGCGATATCGGCGACCTTGATGACCGGATTGCGCGACCGGCCGGTGTGCTCGTGCTTGCGAGCGCCCCGCTCGCTGTGCAGCTTCTCGTGCACGTCGGCGTGTGTGCGGGCCATGCGTCCACCTCCTTGGCTGACGAAATCGTCACATACGACGACAGGATCAGTCAAGTGGTGTTGACGAATTCCTCAGTATTGACTCCGGCTGTTAAAGTGGCCCGCATGGCGGAGAGCACGGCTGAGCCCGTCAGCCGGTTGGAGCGGCGCAAACAGCGCACGCGCGCCGCGCTGATCCGCGCTGCGCAGGCGTTCATCGCCGAGGGCAAGCTCAACGTCCCAGTGCTCGAGATCACGCAGGCCGCCGATGTCGGTATGGGCTCGTTCTACAACCACTTTCAGAGCAAGGACGAGCTGTTCGAGGCGGCGGTCTTCGACGTGCTCGACGCCCACGGCGCGATCCTCGACGAGTACACCTCGGCCATCGACGATCCCGCCGAGACGTTCGCCACCTGCTTCCGGCTCACCGGCCGCCTCTTCCGCCGACTCCCGCAGGAGAGCTCGATCCTGCTCGCCAACGGAATGTCGCTACTGCAGTCCGATCGCGGCCTGGCGCCGCGGGCGATGCGCGACATCACCGCGGCCGTGGCGGCGGGCCGGTTCCGCGTCGAGGATCCGCAGCTGTCGCTCGCCGTGGCGGGTGGCGCACTGCTCGGGCTCGGCAATCTGCTTCGCGCCCAACCGGATCGCGATGACGAAGCGGCCGCCGACGCGGTTACCCGAGATGTCCTGCTGTTGTTCGGGATGACGCCCGAGGAGGCCACCGAGGTGTGTCAGCGCCCGCTGCCCGACCTGTCGGAACTGCGGCAGCCCGATTCGGTGGCCTAGCTACTCCGCGTCGCCCAACTGCCCGACGTGGTAACCCAGCCGACCCCGGTGGCACGGCCGCGGATCGCCGCGATCGACACCGCCGGGCCTTGCTGATCCGCACCAGAATGTCCGGAAGCTGTTGCAGTCCAGTCGGTCCCGGCGGTAGCGACGTCGAATCCTCGAGCGGTGCGGCGCCTCTGTCACGGCCGAAGTGTAGGACGGACCCGCGGGGTGGGGGAGGATCACCGTCATGTCAACGAGTTACCGATCCGTCGCCGTCGGCGGCCTCGACGTGTTCTACCGCGAGGCCGGCCCGGCGGATGCGCCCGCCGTCCTGCTGCTGCACGGTTTCCCGTCATCGTCGCGAATGTGGCAGCCGCTGCTCGACCGGCTAGGCGACCGGTATCGGCTGGTGGCGCCCGATTACCCTGGATTCGGCCACAGTTCGGCCCCGGCGGCCGCCGACTTCGACTACACGTTCGATCACCTCACCGACGTGGTCGAGGCGTTCACCGATGCGGTCGGGCTCGCGAGGTACGCACTCGTGGTGCAGGACTACGGCGGACCGGTCGGGATGCGCCTGGCCGTCCGCAGGCCGGAACGTCTCACGGCGCTCGTGGTGCAGAACGCGGTGTGTCACGACGACGGACTCGGACCGCTGTGGGAGACGCGTCGCGCGTTCTGGAACGACCGCGCGGCGCACGAGGCGGCCCTGAGGGAGAACTTCTTCTCGCCCAACGCGACTCGTCTGCGCCACGTGGGGAACAGTCCGCGACCCGAGCGCTACGACCCGGACCTGTGGACTGATGAACTGGCGTTCCTCGGGCGGCCCGGCCAGCACGACATTCAGACCGACCTGTTCTACGACTATCGAACCAATGTGGCGAGCTACCCGGCGTGGCAGCAGTGGTTGCGTGAACATCAGCCGAAGCTGCTCGTGGTGTGGGGCCGGCACGACCCGTCATTCGAGACCGGTGAGGCGTACGCCTATCAGCGTGACGTTGCGAAGGCGGAGGTGCACGTCATCGACGCCGGCCACTTCGCACTCGACGAGGCGGCGGACGAGGTGTCGGCGTTGGTGAACCGGTTCCTCGTCGGGACGGACTGACTCAGACGCAGTCCGAGCAGAACAGCTGCCCGTCGCGCTGGATCGCCAGCCGGTTGCGGTGATGCACCAGGAAGCAGCTCGAGCAGGTGAACTCGTCGGACTGCTTGGGCACGACGCGGACGGTCAGCTCTTCACCGGAGAGATCGGCACCGGGCAGGTCGAAGGAATCGACGACGTCGCCGTCGTCCACGTCCAGCACCGCGGTGGCGGCGTCGTTGCGCGGGCGGCCTGCGATGGCTTCGAGCGACTCTTCGGCCACATCGTCGCTCTCGTTGCGTCGGGGTGCGTCGTAGTCGGTCGCCATGTGGCAGCCCATCCTCTCGGTTTCGTGGTCCCAGTGCCTTCGCAACGTCGTTGGAAGCGCAGATGTTCCCACGCGCGGGACAGAGTAAACCGTCGATGGCCCGTCGTTCACAAACCATTTACCGGCGTGCCGCGAATGCCGGTGCGCGCGGTGTTTCGCCGAGTCCGAATGCGGGCACCTACCAGGCAAGTTCCCCTGACGTGAGGCACCGCCATGAAAGCCGACAGCAAGACTGTGGAGTTCGGAGTGGCGCGTTGCCCGAGGTGCATGGTCCACGCGGAGTACCGCTTCCTCGACCTGGGCAACGGCACCGTCGAGTACCAGGTTCGCTGCGGCGCGTGTCAGCACGTCCACTCCGAGCTGACCCACTCCGATCTGATCCACGCGGAGGCGAGCGGCACCGCCGCGTGATCCCCGTCCTCTGGCATCATTTGGGCGATCGCCTAAACGCAGTGTCGGGGAAGGGATGTGCTCGACGTGATCTTCACCGTCGGCGCCTACGACACGCTCGCCAGGATGTTCAGCTCACTGGAACTCGAGATGGACGACGAGATCGGCGAATTCATGCAGCGTTACGACGAGCTCTTCTGAGCGCCCGGTGCGATTCGGACTGACGGGCGGTGCGGGCACGGTCGACAAGATCGTCGCCCAGGCGCAACGCGCCGAGGCCGACGGCTTCAGCGCGCTCTGGTACGCGAGCAACGTGGCCGGGGATCCGCTCACCGCGATGGCGTTGGCGGGCCGCGCCACCTCCCGTATCGAGCTCGGCACCGCGGTATTGCAGACGTATCCGTGTCACCCCCTGTTGCAGGCCAACCGGGTGGCCGCCGCGGCCAACGCGATGAACCGCCCCGGCCTGACCCTCGGCCTCGGGCCGTCGCACCGGCCGCTCGTCGAAGGTGTGCTCGGCCTCGACTACGACCACCCCGGCCGCAACACCGAGGAGTACCTGCGCATCGTCACCGCGCTGCTCGACGGTCAGCGCGTCGACGTCGACGGCGAGGACTGGACCACGCACAGCGACGGGCGCATGGCCACCCTGGATCACCCGGTGCCCGTGCTGCTGTCCGCGCTGTCACCGCGGCTGCTCCGGGTGGCGGGCGAGCTCGCGGCGGGCACCGTGCTGTGGATGGCGACCGCGGAGGCGATCGACAGGCACGTCGCCCCGACGCTGACCGCCGCGGCCGAGGCCGCTGGCAGGCCCGCGCCCCGAATCGTCGCCGGCCTGCCGATCGTCGTGCACGACGACGCCGCGCAGGCCCGCGAGGCGATAGCCGCGACCTCCGGCGCGTACGCCGGCATGCCGAACTACCGCCGCATTCTGGACAGGGGCGGGGTCTCCGATCCCGCGGAGGCTGCGATCGTGGGCACCGAACGCGAGGTGACCCAGCAGCTCAACCGCCTGATCGACGCGGGCGCCACCGACGTCTGGGCACAGCTCACCCCGGTGGGGCCCGACCGGAGGACGTCGCTCATCCGCGCCCGTGACCTGCTGCGATCGCTGTCATCCGCGTCGTGAGGGTTAGCCGGCGAGGTGACGGGGCACTATAGAGACCATGCAGGGCACCATGCTGCTCGACAGCCGGTACGAGGTGGGTGGCCTGCTCGGGCGCGGCGGAATGGCCGACGTCTGGGATGGCTGGGATCACGCCACCGGATCCCCGGTGGCGATCAAGATGCTGCATCCGCAGTTCGCCGATCGCGCGGACATCGTGCGCCGGTTCTACGCCGAGGCCGCGGCGGCCGCCGCCATCGGCCACCCCAACATCGTCAACGTGTACGCCAGCGGCGATCAGAACGGCACGCCGTTCATCGTCATGGAGCGACTGTCCGGCGGCACCCTCGCCGAGGAGATCGAGCGCGGGCCTATACCCCAGGATCGGGTTCGCGCCATTCTGGACGGGATCCTCGCCGCGCTGTCGGCGACACACGCCCGCGGCATCCTGCACCGCGACATCAAGCCGGGCAACCTGCTGGCAGCGGGCAACGGCTACAAGCTCGCCGACTTCGGACTGGCCAAGACCAGCGTCGCCACGCAAACGGTCGTCGGCGAGGTCTTCGGCACCTTCGCCTACCTCAGTCCGCAGCGGCTCACCGGCGTGCAGGCGTCGGTCGACGACGACCTGTTCGCTCTCGGTGTCATCGGGTACGAAGCGCTCGCCGGCCATCACCCGTTCGGTCCGACGGAGGACCTCGCGGCCATCACCCACGCGATCCTGCTGCGCGACGCGCCGCCGCTGCGCTTCTTCGCGCCCGACGCCGACCCCGCGCTGATCGCCACGATCGAACGCGCCATGGCGCGTGATCAGCGGGCGCGGTTCGCGAGCGCCGACGACATGCGGGCCGCGTTGCACGGGCAGGCGCCGCCGGTGCCCGCCGTCTGTCCCAGACCGACACTGCGGCCGCCGGCGCGGCCCTACCCGCCGGCTCCCGTCGCGACGCCCGCGCCGCACCGTTCGACGTCGGCGTGGCCGAAAGTGGCTGCGGCCGTGGCCGTTCTGATCGCGATCGCGCTGGCGGGCCTGGTATTCGTGCTGAGCACCCCGGCGGCGGATCCCGCGCTGAAGCCGATCAGCACCGTGGCGCCCGTCGCCCCTCCGCCCAACGGCGCCTGGTCGTCACCAGAGCCGGGGAATGCCGCCAAGGAGCCCGTTGAGACCAGTGCGCCCAAGGAGATCGGCCCGGAGGAACCCCGGGGCTGACGCGCCTACAGGCCAGCCCGTTCGAGCGCCAGGTCGAATTCCTCGCCGGCCAGTCGTTCACTCTTGCCGGCCGCGCGGGCGTCGATCCAGACCGCCGCGACCTCGTCTGAGACGAGGGCGTACTTGGCATCCCAGGTCTCCGAGTCGAAGCGCCAGTACCCGGTGACGTCGAGCTGGTCGACGGTCCACCCGAGCCCGCGGAGGTGCTTGCGAACGGCGCGCCCCTCTGCGGCCTCGCCGGCGAACCAGCAGTAACCCTCGCCGGCGGGCGCGTCGAAGTCGCGAACCAGCTGCGCCAATCTGCTTGGTGCGTAACCGTTTCCAGTGCCGATTCCGGGGATGACGGTGACGTTCGGCCGGGTTGGCAGATAGTCGAGGTCGTCGTGATCCGGTACTTCCAGAATGGCGGTCACGGCGACGTCGTCGGGGAGTTCGGAGATGATGCGCGCGGCCGCGGGCAGCCCGGCCAGGTCGGCCACCAGCAGCTGCCAGTCCGCGGTCGGGGCGGGGCGGTACCACGACCGGGCGTGATCGAGCCCGACGCGGTCGCCGGGGCGCGTGGTGGCCGCCCACGTCGTTCCAGGGCCGCGGGTGTGCAGCACGACGTCCAGATCGATGCGGTCGCCGTCGTGGGCCCGTACCGAGTAGGTTCTGCCCTCGCCATGGTCCGCCCCGAAGTAGACGCCCACCGCGGAGTCGCCGTCCGGTGCGACATCGAGGGCGGCCGGGTCCTCGACTCGCAGGGTGATCCGGACGATGCGCGCACTCAGCCGACGCGCCTCGACCACCGAGGCGTACGAAGAAGTCATTCAGTGCCCGACGGCGGCCTCGAGTTCGGTCAGTGCGTCCTCGAGGTGCAGGAGCAGGCGCTGCATGTGCGGCACCTCCCGCCGCCCCCCGGCGAGCCCGAAATCGAGGTTGTCCGCGTTGTTGGTGAGCGTGATGTTCAGCGCCTGCCCGTCGAGCGGAATCGAGAACGGGTAGTTGCCGTCCAGTCGAGCGCCACCCCAGTACATCGGCTCGCGCGCACCCGGCACGTTGGAGATCACGATGTTGAACGGCGGCGGCGCCGTCGACACGAACCCGGGGATCAACCCGAACGCGATACCCGAGGACAGGAACGCCGACAGTGCAAGCGCCTGCGTCTTCCCGAGATCGGCGAAGACGTTCTTGTTGTCGTGCATGGACGTGCTGATGGCCGCGAGCCGCTTGGCCGGGTCGTCGAGGTGAGTCGCGAGGTTGCACAGGATGGTGCCCACCATGTTGCCGCCGGCGTCCTGGTCGTCCTCGGTGCGCAGGCTCACCGGAACCATCGCGATCAGCGGGGTGTCGGGCAGGGCGTCCGCCTCGCTGAGGTAGGCCCGCAATGCGCCCGCGCACATGGCGAGCACGACGTCGTTGACGGTCGTGCCCGCGCCCGCCGCGGTCTTGACGTTCCGGATCCGGGAGATCGGCCACGACTGCGCCGCGACTCTGCGCGCCCCGCCGATGTTGACGTTGAACATCGTCTTCGGCGCGCGGAACGGCAGTGTCAGCTGCTGCTCGATGAGCGCGGACTTGGCCAGCGACAGCGTCGTCGGGGCCAGTCCCGCAATCGATCCCGCGGTACTCAGAGCGCTCTGCACCGGCGACCGCGTGGCCACGTCGGTCCGCTTCCGCTTCCTGGGCGCGAGATTCCACGGCACCCGGATCTCACGATCGTCCGGATCCGGCGTCATGGTGCGCATCAGCAGTCGTTGCGCCGAGACGCCGTCGATGAGTGAGTGCTGGAACTTGGCGTAGACGGCGAAGCGCCCGTCGCCGAGGCCCTCGATCAGATGGGTCTCCCACAGCGGGCGGTGCCGATCGAGCAGTGTCCCGTGCAGGCGCGACGTGAGCTCCAGCAGATCCCGGACGCGGCCCGGTCGCGGCAGCGCCGAGCGGCGCAGGTGGTAATCGAGATCGACGTCGTCGTCAACCGTCCAGGCCAGGTTCGTGATGCCGCCGAACAGGCGGGCCGGATGCTTGCGGAACGTGGGCTGGAAGTCGTCCTGTTTGACCATCTGCTCATAGACGTGGCGAGCGAAGTCCGGGCCCGAGTCCTCGGGAGGCACGAACAGCGACAGACCCGCCACGTGCATCGGATGTTCGCGGGATTCGCCGACGAGGAACAGTGAGTCGGTCGGCGAGATGAATTCCATGGCGGTGAATTTACTCGTGCTTGCTGGGGGTATGTGGCGACTACAGGGAATGTGTGGCGAGAAGGTTACCGACGGGTAGGCTCGGAGACCGGTGGGCACATCGAGGGGATGACGTGACGGACCTGAAGTTCATCGACATACACGGCGAGCGGATCGCGTTCCGCGAGGCCGGCGACCCCGACGCGCCAGAGGCGCTGCTGCTCATCCACGGAATGGCGGGTAGTTCCCACACGTGGCGCGCGATCATGCCGAAGCTGGCCAAGAAGTACCGCGTCGTGGCACCCGATCTGCTCGGCCACGGGGAGTCGTCGAAACCGCGGTCCGACTACTCGCTGGGCGCGTTCGCCGTCGGACTGCGCGACCTGCTCGACGAACTCGGTATCGAGTCCGCGACCGTCGTCGGTCAGTCGCTGGGCGGCGGTATCGCGATGCAGTTCCTCTACCAACACCCCGATTACTGCCGACGGCTGGTGTTGATCAGCAGTGGCGGACTGGGGCAGGACGTCGGCCTGGTGTTGCGACTGCTGTCCGCACCGGGAGCCGAACTGGTCATGCCGATCATCGCGCCTCAGCCGGTGCTGAAGGCGGGCAACGCCGTCCGGTCGTTTCTGAGCGCGCGCGGACTTCGCTCACCGCGCGGCGCCGAGATGTGGAGCGCCTACTCGTCGTTCGCCGACCCTGCGACGCGGTCCGCATTCCTGCGCACGCTGCGGTCGGTGGTGGACTACCGCGGGCAGGCGGTCAGCGCGCTCAACCGTCTGCAGATGCGTGCGGAGATGCCGACGCTCGCGATCTGGGGCGAGGACGACACGATCATCCCGGTCGACCACGCGTACGCCGCGTTGGAGGTGCGTCCCGACTGCCGACTCGAGGTGCTGCCCGATGTGGGTCATTTCGCCCACGTGGAGGCGCCCGACCTCGTCGCCGAGCTCCTCGACGAATTCATCTCGCAGACTTCGGCTTCCGACGTGTCCACGGTGCCCAACGGCTAACCGTTCGTTGATCGTGATTGTCCGCAGGTCGGACCGGGTATGCGCCCGATGTGAGTGGCGAACATGCAGATCCGGCCCAGCGCGGCCCCGGACTCGACGAGGACACGGTCGAAGCGGTGGGCAAAGTCTCCGAGGCGCTCGAATTCGTTGAGCGGGCGCGGGGACACCTGTACTCCTTCCACCAGTTGATGGGGCACGCCGATCTCCTGCTCGGCGACGCGTGCGACGCGTTGGAGGAAGCGGGGCACGCCGACGCCGCCGACCGCCTGCGCACCGACATGTTGGGGCGCAACGTGATCAACGGTCGCTGGACCTTTCAACTCGTCGAGGAGTTCGACGACGGGTACTGGTCCCGGTTCCGTGAGCACGAGCGACGCGTTCGCGACGACCTGCAGAACGGCGAGCGGCACGTCTTCGAAGCGCACATGAAGGAGAAGCGTCGGACCAAGGGCCGGCCCGGCCACGAGGCCCACCCCGACTAAGTCGTCACATCGGGATTAGCCGAGGCGCATGCGGGTTACCCCTCTCTAATCAAGGGCTGACATCGCGGGAGGTGCAGGTATGCCGAATGCGTCTATCAAGGACGACGTAATGTACGACGAACTGCGGGACCAGGGTGACTCCAAGGAGAAGGCTGCGAGCATCTCCAATGCGGCAGCGTCACGCGGAAGATCCAGGATCGGCCGCCGTGGCGGTCGGTCCGGCCCGTACGACACGTGGACGGTGCTCGAACTCCGCGAGCGTGCAAGGGAATTGGGTCTGACCGGATACTCGAGTCTGAGCAAGAGCGACCTGATCTTCGAACTGCGCAATCACTGAGAAGCCACTGGGTTCGATGGAACTTCGGCCCGATCACCGAGTGCCGGTGATCGGGCCGAAACCCGTTTGCTCCACCGGAGCGCGGGAAAGCGACCCCGAACACCGATACGACGAGGAGTGACGGCGTGAGCGACGTGCTAGCAGGTAAGCGGATCGCGTTCCTGGCGACGAACGGAGTGGAGCGGCGCGAACTCGCGGAACCGCGCGCGGCGGTCGACGACGCCGGCGGCCGAACTGAGTTGGTATCCCTGGAGTCCGGCTCCATCGACGCGCGTAACCACGACCTGGAGGAGGCGGGCGAATTCACCGTCGACCGCCGAGTAGCGGACGTCGAGGTCGCCGAGTTCGACGGCCTGGTGATTCCCGGCGGCACCGTGAACGCCGACAAACTGAGGATCGACGGTGCCGCTATTGCGTTCGTGCGGGACTTCGTGGAATCCGGCAAGCCCGTGGCCGTAATCTGCCACGCGCCGTGGACGCTCATCGAGGCGGGCGTCGCGAAGGGGCGCACGCTGACCTCGTACCCGAGCCTGCGGACGGACCTGCGCAACGCCGGTGCGGATGTGGCGGATGAGGAGGTCGTCGTCGATGGCAACCTCATCTCCAGCCGGTCGCCCGATGATCTCCCGGCGTTCTGTCGTGAGATCGTCGAACGGTTCGCCGCTGGCTAGGTGCCGCCCCGCGCTTCGGCGCCGGTCTCGCCTGCGTCGAATGAGTCGTCGTCGGCCGTGCGGCCCACGTACTCGCCGTGGTTGCCCTCTCGCGATGCCGCGACGTGTGGATCGTCCTGGACGTCCTCTTCGGACTGCCGCCGATGTCGACCCGTCATGTCACTACCTCCTCGTGGGACACGCGTCCCCGGTGGGTATAGCCCCGTTGCGTGAACCTAACCCGCGCTCCACCCCGGTTTCGCCAGGGCGAACACGGGTAAGCGCCAGCAGCGCTTCTCGCGCTCGATCTTCGGAGAAAGGAGCACTCGATGGGCAACACCTCAAGTGATCCGATCGATCACGCCAGGACGACCCGCCAACATGCGGGCGAGACGATGAAGAACGGGTACAACGCGCCGGGACTGATCATGATCGCGGTCGGCGTCGTCGCATTCGTCGTCGCGATGGCGACGTTCGCGTCAGGGGAGAACGGGCCGGGGGCGGTCGCCGCGGCGATCGCGGCGGTGCTGGTCGTCAGTGGCGGAGTCTGGCTCGCGGTAGCGCATCGACGGGTGCGCCGCGACGAGCTGCAATGGGCTGCCGATCATCCCGAGGCCGACGTCCAGCCACCGGCGAGCTGACGCAGGGGCATGACATACGAGCGTGCGGTGGTCGTCGTTCCCGCTCACAACGAGGCGCGGAACCTGCCGAAGTGTCTTCGAGCGCTGGTGACCGCGAGTGCGTGTGCGGGGCTTCCCGTCAGCATCGTCGTCGTGCTCGACGCCTGTGACGACGGAAGTGGAGCACTGACGGGTCGGTACGGTGCCGACGTGCACTTCATCGACGTCGACGAACGCAACGTGGGGGCCACCAGGCACCGTGGCTTCGAGTACGCCCGTACGCTGTGCGGCAACCGTGGGGTCGACGATGCTCACGTCTGGTACGCCACCACCGATGCCGACAGTCGTGTCGACCCGGACTGGCTGCTCAAGCAACTCGACGCGGACGCGGACGTCGTGCTCGGCGTCGTCCGAGTCGCGAACTGGCGCAACGTTCCCGCCGATGCGATCCGTCGGTACGTGCGGGCCTATCGGGCCAAGCGGCGCGGTCGCGAACACGGGCACGTGCACGGGGCGAACATGGGGTTCGCCGCGGACGCATACTGGGGGGTGGGCGGCTTCGCGGCCCTGAAGACGGGGGAGGACGTCGACCTGGTACGTCGCTTCGAGGCGCACAGGTGTCGAATCGCCCGCAACGATCGACTGTCCGTCGTCACCTCCGCGCGCCAGGTGGGCAGGGCGCCGAGGGGATTCGCCGGCCACCTGAGAGCGTTCACGCCACGCGCACAGCGGGATTCGGCGTGACCGCGGACCGAGTGTGGCGCTGGCTGCAGGCCGGTCAATTGGACCTGCCGCTACCGGGTGCGGGTCGCACCGGCCAGCGCTGGGCCAAGCTGGCAGCCTTCACGGAGTGCGACGTCGTCGCGGGCCGACTCGCCGAAGCGCACACCGACGCGATGGCTATCCTCGCCGAGCTCGGATCGCCTGTGGTGGAACGGAATCAGCTATGGGGGGTGTGGGCGGCGGAGGCTCCGGACGCCGTCGTGACGGTCACGGACGACGGCGACGGCGTGCGGCTCGACGGCGTCAAGGCGTGGTGTTCCGGAGCGGGCCTGTGCACGCGTGCGCTGGTCACGGCGCGGACGGCCGACGACGTGCGCGGGTTGTACGCGGTGAATCTCGACGCGCCGGAGGTGGTGCCCATGAAGTCGGAGTGGCACCACCCCGGAATGGTCGCGAGCGACACCCGCTCGGTACGGTTCGACGGCGCTGCGGCGACGCCCGTCGGCGCTCCGGGGCGGTATCTGCAGCGGCCCGGCTTCTGGCACGGTGCCATCGGGGTGGCGGCGTGCTGGCTCGGCGGCGCGCGGGCTGTCGCGACTCCGCTCTACCGGGCGGTCGGCGACGAGCACGGCAGAGCGGCGCACGACACCCACGCACACGCACACCTCGGCGCGGTCGATGCGGCGCTCGCCGCCGCGGAGGCGATGCTGTGGTGGGCGGCCGCACGCGTCGACGCGCAACCGGAGGACGACGCGGAACTCATCGCCCGGCGAGTCAGGGCGGTGGTGGAAACCGCTGTGGACGAGGCCATCTCGCGATCCGGCAGGGCGCTCGGGCCCGCCCAACTCGTCACCGACGCCGAGCACGCCCAACGCGTCCTCGACCTCGGAATGTACGTCCGCCAGAGTCACGCCGAACGCGACCTGGCCGCTCTGGGCAGGGCGGCGGCGCGATGAGAGCCGGCAGCGGAGCGCGGTTCGCGGTCAGCGCCGAATCGGCCTGAGGTGCGTGCGCGGTGGCCGCGTGACGACGGCGATCGCCGACTCGAGCGTGTCGGCCACCGGAAGTCCGCCCTCCGGGTCGCAAATGCGCAGCAGTCTGTCGACCTCGACACCGGGCACGACGACCCAGTTCACGTGGCGCCGCGAGCAGGTGACGTTGACGTAGTGCAGCGCCGAGAATCCCTGGGTGCCGAAGAACGTGAGGCCCCGCAGATCGACGATGAGCCTGCGTTTCCCGTCGAGAACCGTCTCGATGTACTCGGCAAGGCCCCTGGCGTTACGGGCGTCGAGTTCGCCCTCGGCGGTCACCGACAGCATGGCCGATCCGATGAGGACGCTGGTGTAGGTCGCGGGTTGGAACGGAAGCGGCGCGGGCTTCCCGGGAACGGTGGATAACGCTGCGGACATCGGTGAAACTCCATCAGTGAGACTCGTACTGGGGTTCACGTCAGGGTGAGGCTCTAGCGTCTGAAAGCCGTCGCCCGGAGTTCCGGCCGGGCGTCGATGACGTCTCCAGGGGCTGTTCACTCAACCTGACATGAACGGTAGTACGAATCCCTGACCTGCACAATGACTGTTGATCGGCGGAAAGTTGCAGTTCAGCGCGTCAATGTTCGCTGGATGTGCACTGGCTCACAGGCAAGATCGCGCTCGCGCAACGGATTTCGTTGTGCATCGCGCGGAAGTATCCGGCCGGCGAATGTTGCGAGAATAAATCGCGCCGCCGCGGGTAATAACCGCCCATGAGCGATCAGCAGTTTCGCAAGGGCGACAAGGTCGAATGGGACAGCCACGGCGGCACCGCCGAGGGGGTCGTGGAGAAGAAGATCACCGGCGATACCGAGGCCGCCGGTCGCACCGTCCGCGCGTCCAAGGATGAGCCGCAGTATCTCGTGCGCAGCGACAAAAGCGGCGGCACCGCCGTGCACAAGCCCGGCGCACTGCGCCGCCGGAGCTGAGGGCCCGCGGGTGAAGCTCAAGCGCAGCGAGGTGACCGGGCCGGGGATCACGCGCCAGCGACGCGGAAAGGGGTTCTCTTACACCCGATCCGACGGGGGGAAGGTGGGCGCCAAGACGCTCCAGCGCATCGAGGAGCTGGTGATTCCGCCCGCGTGGAAGAAGGTGTGGATCAGCCCGCACGCCAACGGTCACATTCAGGCCGTCGGTACCGACATCGCGGGTCGGCGGCAGTACCTCTATCACCAGGCCTGGCAGGAGGAGCGGGCCGAGGAGAAGTTCGACCGGGTGCTCGAACTGTCGAAGAAGCTGCCGGAGTGGCGTGCGGACACGGCGAAGGATCTGCGCGGTCGCGGCTTCGCCCGCGAACGGGTGCTGGCCCTGGCACTGCACCTCGTCGACCGCGGTTACTTCCGTGCGGGCGGCGATCAGTCCGCGGAGGAATTCGAGCACTACGGTCTGTCCACGCTGCTGTGCGAGCACGTGACGGTGCGCAAGAACGCCGTCGCTTTCGACTTCCCCGCCAAGAGCGGGGTGCAGCGCACCGTGAAGATCGACGATCCGGAGATCGTGAAGGCCGTTCGCTCGATGCAGCGTCGCAAATGCGACAGCAACCGATTCCTGGTGCACCGCAAGGGAACCGATTGGGCGGAGGTTCATGCCGCCGACCTCAACGCGCGCTTCAAGGAGATGGTCGGCGACGAGTACACCGTCAAGGATCTGCGCACCTGGCACGGCACCGTGCTGGCGGCGGAGGCCTTCGTCGACGCCGACCCGCCCGTCGACCCGAAGGTGGTCAAGCGCGTCGTCTCCGCCGTCATGAAAGAGGTGTCGGCGGAGCTCGGAAACACCCCGGCCGTCGCCAGGACCTCCTACGTCGACCCGCGCGTCGTGCGGGCCTACGAGCAGAACATCACCATCGAGGCGGCCTGTAAGCGAGCCGAGCGGAAGCGGAATCCGCAGCAGGCCCAGGCGATACTCGAAAAGGCCACGCGCTCGATGATTCGCAAGGTCGCTCGCTGAAATCTGTCGGCCCGGTGTTTTCCTCAGCACGCACTTGGGTACGCCTCAGCTAACCGACTGGGAGGTACGGGCCCATGGGCTCCAGGCATCGAAAGCAGAATCGACGACTCATCGACACCCGCGCCGTGGGTGCCGCGGGAGCACTGCTCGCCGCCGCGCCGGCCGCGGTGGGCGTGTTCCTCCTGTCCGCGCCGGACGGCCCGTCCGCCGGTTTCGAATCGCATCCGAAACCCGTCGCGCAGGAGGGCACCGTCGTGGCGTTGTCCGATAACTCGTTGACCGCGCAGAGCGCGGACGGTTCCGCTCGGACGTACGTGGTGACGCCGGATACCACATCGGTCACCCCGGAGGGTGGCGGAGTGGGGACGGCGCCGTTCGGAGTCAACGACGAGGTGACGATCGTCGGCGAGATGCGCGACGGGACCGCAGTCGCCACCGCGGTCGCGGCCCGAGAAGTGGCGAACCTCGACGGTCCGCCCATGGACTCCATCGGCTACCTGCCCTGACGTGAGCCGGATAGACCCGGCGGCGCGTCGTGTTCTCGGGGCTCCGGATAATCTCGACTGATGAGTGACACAGGGGCCTCGACGGGGGGGTTCGCGGCGTACGGGGTGACCAGGCGCCGAGAGGATCAGACGATCGTGTTGTCCGTCACCGGCGCCCTGGACATCCTGACCGCGGGTGATTTCACCCAAGATCTGCTGGCCGCGATCGGCGAAGCTCCCCAGGCGGTGATCGTCGACATGTCCCGGCTGGATTTCCTCGCATCAGCCGGGATGTCGGCGCTCGTGGAAGGGCACCGGGCCGCTGGACCGGGCACCAAGCTGGCGGTGGTCGCGGACGGGCCCGCGACGTCGCGGCCGTTGACGATCACCGGACTGACGGAACTGATCGCGCTCTACCCGACGCTCGCGGATGCTGTGACCGACTTGGGGGCGTGACCTTGGTGGGTTGTGGGTAGCCCCCAACCATCATGTCCATCACCGAACCGCAGGCGCCGACCGCGCAACTGGGCTTCCATCGCGTCGGCGCCGCCGCACCCGCCACGGTGGTGGCGTGGCGCAGCGAGTTCGCCACGTGGCTGCACCGCCAACTCGACCTCGACGACGAGCGACGCAGTGACGTCGTGCTCGCCGTCGACGAAGCCCTGTCGAACGCAGCCGAGTTCGCCTACGCGGGCACGGGTGGAGGTGACGTCACGCTGAGCGTGTCCTACACGCCGTGTGATTCCCGGCTCGACATCGAGGTCGCGGACGGCGGCGAGTGGCGGGAGAGCGATGCCACCGCCCAGTCGCTATCTCGAGGGCGTGGCCTCATGCTCATGCGCGCGCTGTCCGACTACTTCACCCTGGACCGCAGGACGGGCGGAACGAGAGTGCTGATGTCCTTCGAGGGCTGCCGGGGGCCTGAGGCCCGGTCCGGCTGACCTGCAGCCGCCATGACGTAGCCTCGGAGTCGTGGTGGGATCCACTACCGCCAGCGCCGACGATCTGGCGGGTCTGGAGTTCTTCGCCGGCTGCCCGAAGGAAACACTGAGGCCGCTGGCTCCTCAGCTGCGGCCGTTGACAGCCGCACCCGGTCAGGTGCTGATGCGTCAGGGCGAGCACGCCGTGTCCTTTCTGCTCATCGGCAGCGGGCACGCCGAGGTGACGCACGTCGGATCGGATGACGGCGATCCGGTCGACGTGGAGGTCGGTCCCGGTCTGATCGTCGGTGAGATGGCGCTGCTGCGGGACGCCCCCCGCAACGCGACCGTGACAGCGCGCGACGAGCTCGCCGGCTGGGTCGGAGGCCGCGAGGCGCTGGCCACCATGCTCGAAGTGCCCTGCATGGTGGACAAGTTGCTGCGCACGGCACGGCAGCGGCTCGCGACCTACCTCACCTCCATCCCGGTGACCATGCGCGACGGTTCCGTGCTGTATCTGCGGCCGGTGCTACCGGGCGACCACGAACGCGTCGTCCACGGACCGGTCCAGTTCTCGAGCGAAACGCTGTACCGCCGCTTCCAGTCGACCCGAACGCCCACCCGCGCGCTGATGACCTACCTGTTCGAAGTCGACTACGTCGATCACTTCGTGTGGGTGCTGACCGACGGTCCGGACGGGCCCGTGGTCGCCGACGCCCGGTTCGTCCGCGACGAGGCCGATCCAACGGTCGCCGAGGTGGCGTTCATCGTCGGCGACGACTACCAGGGCCGCGGGATCGGCTCGTTCCTGATGGACGCGGTATCGGTCGCGGCGCGCAGCGACGGGGTGCGGCGGTTCACCGCGCGGGTGCTCGCCGACAACCTCGCCATGCGCAGGATCCTCGACCGGCACGGCGCGCGCTGGCACCGCGACGACCTCGGAGTGGTGACTACGGTGATCGACGTGCCAACGGTTCGCGAGCTGTCGCTGTCCTCGGAGATGTACCGCGAGATCCGCGCCACGGCGCGGCAGGTCATGAGGGTGGTCGGCTGATGGGTGAGAGGCCGCCGCTGAACAAGGACACCCGGTTGTGCATCTCGCTGGCGGCGCGGCCGAGCAACATCGGCACGCGCTTCCACAACCACCTCTACGAACAGCTCGGTCTCGACTTCATCTACAAGGCGTTCACCACGACGGACATCGTCGCGGCCATCGGAGGCGTTCGCGCCCTTGGCATTCGGGGCTGCTCGGTGTCGATGCCGTTCAAGGAGGACGTGATCGCGCTCGTCGACGAGGTCGAGCCGTCGGCGCGGGTGATCAACTCCGTCAACACCATCGTCAACGACGACGGATTCCTCACCGCGTCGAACACCGACTACCTCGCGATCCAGCGGCTCATCGACGAGCACGCACTCGATCCGTCGGACACGGTGCTGATCCGGGGGAGCGGCGGGATGGCCAGTGCCGTCGGCGCGGCTTTTCGCGACCACGGCTTCACATCCGGCACCGTCGTCGCCCGCAACGAGGACACGGGCGGCGCGCTCGCGGATCGGCTCGGCTACGACTACGCGCCCGAAGTCGGTGACCGTCGTGCGGCGGTCATCGTGAACGTCACCCCGATCGGCATGGCGGGCGGGCCCGAAGAACACCGGCAGGCGTTCGACACAGCGGCGATTGCCAACGCGCGCACCGTGTTCGACGTCGTCGCCCTGCCGTCGGAGACGCCGCTGATCGTCGCGGCGCGGGCCGCGGGCGTCGCGGTCATCACCGGGGCGGAGGTGATCGCCCTTCAGGCCGCCGAACAGTTCGAGCGCTACACCGGGGTGCGGCCGACCGCGGATCAGGTGGCCGCGGCCTCGGCGGTGTCGCGGGCGTAGTGCCCTCAGGACGCGTTGACGACGACGATCGGGCGACGCGCGCGTTCGATCTGGCGCCGGGTAGCGCCCTGGTAGACGACTCGCGCGCCGAGTTGCCAGGTGACCGAGGAGTTCACCGAGGTGCCCGACGGCGCGGCGTCGGCGGGCAGCGGCACCTCGAACGGCATGTCGTACTCATCGCCGGGCGGCAGCGGGATCTGCGTGCCGAGGTACGTCGGCGGTCCGTCGATGACGCCGCTTCGGGCGGGGGAGCGCTCGATCGGATGGTGCTCGCGGTGCCGCTGCCAGTACACGGCGACCTCGGCGAGCGGGACCCGTTCCCCTGGCCGTAGTACCAGGTGACCGGTGATGGGCTCGCCGGCACGCCACACCGGTGACGGGAGGACGATATCGATCTCGGTGGCGCCGCCGCCCGGGTACGGCTCGGTCTCCGCGGCGGCCTCGTCGGTGGCGTCGACGTCGTCCGCGCCGATGACGACGTCGAACACGCCGCGTTCGTCGACGTCGACGTCGCCGCGATCGATCACCAGCCGGCAGGCCCAGCGCGCGAGCTGAGGTGAGGAGCCGGGTGCCCACGACGGGATCCGGAACGAGTTCGACGTTCCGGCGAATTCGCCTGCGGCGATGGGTATCTCGACCCTGGTGACGCACACCCAGCCGTCGGCGTCGCGTTCGCCGCCGTCGGTGCTGCCGACGTGGTAGCGGTAGAAGTTGTCGTAGCCCCACTCGAGGCGCGCCGAGCCGACCTCGTCGATCGGCGTCTCGACGGTGACGGTGGCCGTCACGGTCTGTCGGGGTCGCACCGCATCCGGCGTCACGGTGATCCGCACGCCGCCCGATCGGTTGAGCGGACCCACTAGGTCTGCCACCGCCTGATATCCGTCGGTTCGTCCGGGGAGACGTTCACGGCGTGATGGTGGTGTTGGTGTCGATCTCGCTGACCGCGTCGAGTAGTTGGTTCATCTGGCCCCCCTGACCGTTGGCGTTGAGCTGCAGAACGAAGAGTCCGGAGCCGTCTGCGGCCGGAATGACCACCGTCTTCTGCGCGATCATGCGTTGCGTGCCGTCGCTGATGTAGCTGCCACCGACCTCGACGGCGTCGAAGCCGCTCAGCGTGCCCCTCTTGCCCTCCGTTGCGCCGTTGTAGCCGGGCAGGTTGTTGAGTTCGCCGGGGGCGAATTCGAAGATCTTGGCCGCGTCGACGGGCCCGGTCAGCTTGGAGACCAGAGCGATCACCGACGCGGGGTCGGCCGCCGCAGCCGGATCGTTGAGGACGACGGCCTGGTACGCGTACTGCGGTGTCTGCGGACCGGCATCGCGCCACCCCGCGGGTACCGGCAGCGTGATCGTCGGGGAGCCTGGATCGCCTCGCTTCACCTTGGTTTCGGTGATGCCGGCCTGCTTGATGTAGTCGGCGATGGTCGGTTGCGCCCCGGTTGGCGGTTGGGTCGGTGCGGCGCTCGGCGGACTGGTTGCCGATGTCGCGGACGACGCCGACGACGACGCGGACGAGGGTGAGGGCGGCTGCTCGGGCTCGGCAGCCGATCCGCAGGCGACGAGGCCGCCCACGACCAGCGCGGCCAACGCCGTCGCGGTGCTCCAGGCCTTCACACGGCGGAGCCTAGCCGTTGGCAAAGTCCCTGCGCATGTGAACCCGCGGCGCGTCAGAAACCGATGTGCCGCGGGGCGAAACTCGGAGTCACGTCGCCCACTAGGGATTCGTCGTACGGGTCGATCGCGAGAACCGGTGCGCCTTCTGTGAAGTCGAGCTTGGAAAGCCGAGTCCACAGAGTGCTGGGGCTCGTCGTCAACTCGAAGAAGTACGTCAGGTGAGTCAGGTCGGTGACCGTGCGGTACTCGGTGTTGTACACGCCGAACTCGCCGTAGGGCGCGCCGAACGGCACCGAGACGTTACGCATGATCGCCATCACGCTGGCGACCGCTGGTCGCTCGGCGACGGGAGTGGGTAGCAACGCCGAGTAGTAGGCGGCGCGCTGGAAGCGATCCACCGGATTCACGTTGCCGGGCAGCGGCATGTCGCGGCTGGGATGCGAGAAGTCCTGGGCGGCCAGCAGGCGCAGTTGCTCGTCGTAGGTCGGGTCGTTGGTCATCAGCGTGAACTCGCGGCCGTGATGCACGACGAGTTCGCCCCCCGCGAGTTCGATGATCGCGGAGTCGCCTGCGGCATCCTCGATCGCCAGGTGCAACGTCGCGTCGTGGCCGTTGGCTCCGACCATCACCAACTGGACGCCGTCCATCAGCGCCAGCGCCTCGCCGACGGTGGCGGCCCCGTCGAGCAGGTACTGCGCCCACAGCCCCGTGTGCAGCCCTGGCAGGTCGGGATTGCGGGTGCCGACATCGGTCGACTTGAGGTACAGCGCGTGGACGCCGAGCCCCTTCTCGTTGACGCCGTCGACGGTTCCGAGCCCGTACACGGTGGTGACGACGCTGCCATAGGTGCTGGTCCAGCGCAGCGGGTTGTCCGGCACGACCACCTCGGTGACGAGCAACCCACCGTCGCGCTGCCTACCGCGCGGGAACACCACGATGAGCGGCTCGGTCGACTCGGGCCAATCCATGCTGCGTCCCGCCAGGACCGCGAAGTCGTTGCTGTTCCAGAGGACTCGAGTACACATCGAGGTGAAGCGTAGCTGTGGTTTCATGGCCCCGTGCGGATGTTCGCGTCATGCCTCGTGCTGGCGCTGTGTGCGGCGTGTGGCCACCCGCCGCCCGCGGCGCCCCAATCGGCGGACAGCGCGGCCGCGCCCACTGTCAACGCCGACTACATCTCGCGGGCGCGCACCGAACTACCCGCCGGATACGAGGTGGGCGACCTCGCGGATCGCTCGTCGCCCGCCGCGTTCTGGGGATTGGGCCGGGAGTGGACCGCCGATCCCGCGCAATGCGCGGTGCTCGGTCAGCCTGCGGCGCCCGATGCGCCGGTGCGCGGCTGGTCCGCGTCCGGGCCCGGCGGAATCGTATACGCAGCGGTGGTCGAGACCACGGTGGAGCTCGACCAGGCGGTGACGCGCGAATGCGGTGCGTGGACCGCGTCGGCGGGCCACACCGGCGCTCGGGTCGCTCTGATAGACGGGCCCGTAATCGACGACGCCGCGACCGTCGGCATGACCAGCGACGCGACCACCGTCGTCGAGGGTGGCACCGAAACCCATTCGCGGGCAGAGACCTTCAGCGCCTATCTCGGCGGGCACGTCGTCTCCGTCACCGTCGTGACCGACCCCGGCTCGACGGGTCCGCCGCTGGGGCCCGACTTCGCCGCCACGCTGTTGGTCAAGACCGTCGCCACGCTGCGGGGCGGGTAGATTGGCCCGGATGTCTCGGACGCTGTTCGCCCTTGCGTGTGCCCTGCTGCTCGCCGCGTGTGGCGGCGGCCAACCGGCCGACGTGCGTGGTGACATCGCCAAGGTCGTCGATCTGAGGTCGACGTTCGGGCCCGACTACACGTTGTCGACCGTCGAGCCGACGGGAATCGATCCGCGTCTGCTTGCGCCGCAGCCGCTTCCGCAGGGCGTGACGTTGGACCCGCCGGACTGCGGCACGTTCGCGACCGGACTCACACTTCCCGACGGGCTCAAGGGGAACATGGCCGCTGTGACCGCCGAGGGGGCGGGTAACCGGTTCATCGTCATCGCGGTCGAAACGTCGGAGGCGGTGACGCCACCGCAGCCCGGCGACAACTGCCGCAAGGTCGCGTTCGCCGGACCCGGTGCGCGAGGGCTCGTCGAGGTCGCCGACGCGCCCGCGATCGACGGAGCCACGACGCTGGGTACCCACCGGTTCGTCCAAACGGTGGCGAACGGCAAGGTGACGGGCAGCGGCGAGCTGTACAACTACGTGGCGAGCTTCGGCTCGTACCTGGTGATCGTGACCGCCAATCCGCTGGTCGAGCCGAACAAGCCGGTGTTACCGACGAATACCGAGAGGGCGCGTGAACTGCTGGCGTCGGCTGTCGCACTCGTCCGCGGCAGCTAGCGGACGTCCCGCGGCCGGAACTGAATGCTGATCCGCGGTCCGGTCGGCTTGGCGGTCTTCGGCACCGCGTGCTCCCACGTGCGCTGGCAGGAGCCGCCCATCACCAGCAGGTCGCCGTGTCCCTGGGGGAGGCGCAGGCTGCGCCCGCCCGCGCGTGGGCGCAGCGCGAAGGCCCGCCGTGCGCCCAGGCTGACGATGGCGACCATGGTGTCCTCGGTGCTGCTGCGGCCGATGTTGTCGCCGTGCCACGCGACGCTGTCGTTCTCGTCGCGGTACAGGCACATGCCGACGGTGGTGAACGGCTCACCCATCTCCCGCGCGTAGATGTCGTTGAGCCGCACCCGAAGCCGGGTGATCGCGGGGTGCGGGGCGGGCCCGGTGGTGAGGTCGTGAAAGCTGACCAGGCGGGGCACGTCGAGCACGCGGTCGTACATCTGCCGGCGTTCGGCGCGCCACGGGACGCACTCGACGAGTTCGTCGAACAGGTCCTCCGCACCGGTCAGCCAGCCCGCCCGGACGTCGATCCAGGCGCCGTCGCCGAGCGGACGCCGCTCGGCGTGGTCGAAGAGCGATCCCTGAATCGCCGTTCCGATCCCAGTCACGCCTGCATGCTATCGCACATACATTCGATTATCAGAGATTGGCGGCGCCGGGGCCCTGTGCGGCGAGGACGTCACCGGGGTTGGCGAGTGCGCACACCTTGAGGCTGAGGCACCCGCAGCCGATGCAGCCCGCCAGGTTGTCGCGCAGGCGTTCCAGGTGGGTGATCCGCTCGTCGAGGTCGGCGCGCCAGCCTGCGGACAGTCGCGCCCAGTCCTTGCTCGTGGGAACGCGATTGGTGGGCAGCGTCGCGAGGGCCTCGCGGATGCGGGCCAGCGGGATGCCGAGTCGTTGCGACATCCTGATGAAGGCGACCCGCCGAATGGCCTCACGCGGGTAGCGTCGCTGGTTGCCCGACGTCCGTCTGCTGACGATCAGCCCCTCCCGTTCGTAGAAGTGCAGCGCGGACACCGCAACCCCGCTACGCCGCGACATGTCGCCGGGGGTGAGCTCGGGTGATTCCATGACCTCAACCATACTTGAGGTGAGTTTTGCGACTACCGTGCTTCATGTGACGGGTACTGCGTTGGGTTCCAATTCGGAGGTCGGCAGGCTGCGGACGGTGATCCTGCACCGGCCGGGTGCCGAACTGCAGCGGCTGACCCCGCGCAACAACGACGCGCTGCTGTTCGACGGCATGCCTTGGGTGGCAAGGGCGCAGGAGGAGCACGACGCCTTCGCCGACGTGTTGCGATCGCGCGACGTCGAGGTGCTGTTGCTCAGCGACCTGCTCACCGAGGCGCTGGCCAGCGGCGCGGCGCGGATGCACGGCATCTCGGCGGCGGTCGACTCGCGACGGTTGGGACTGCCGCTCGCGCAGGAGCTTTCGGTCTATCTGCGGACCCTAGAGCCGACCGCACTGGCGCGGGTGCTGATGGCGGGAATGACGTTCAACGAGTTGCCGTTCGACGAGCGCGAACTGTCGCTGGTGCGCCGCATGCACCACGGCGGCGATTTCGTCATCGACCCGCTGCCGAACCTGCTGTTCACCCGCGACTCGTCGGTGTGGATCGGCCCGCGCGTGGCCATCACGTCGCTCGCCCTGCCCGCGCGAGTGCGCGAGACGTCGCTGACCGACCTGATCTACGCCCACCACCCCCGGTTCCTCGGGGTCCGGCGGGCTTACGAGTCGCGGTCGGCGCCGGTGGAGGGGGGCGACATCCTGCTGCTCGGCCCCGGTGTCGTGGCCGTCGGAGTCGGGGAGCGGACGACTCCCGCCGGTGCGGAGGCGTTGGCGCGCAGCCTGTTCGACGACGATCTGGCGCACACCGTGCTGGCCGTGCCGATCGCGCAGGAACGCGCGCAGATGCACCTGGACACCGTCTGCACGATGGTCGACGTCGACGCGGTGGTGATGTACCCGAACATCGTCGGCTCGCTGTCGGCGTTCACCATTCGCCGCACCGCGGACAGCGTGAAGATCGACAGCGCGGCACCGTTCGTCGACGCTGCCGCCGACGCCATGGGCATCGAGAAGCTGAGGGTCATCGACACCGGTCTCGACCCCGTCACCGCGGAGCGCGAGCAGTGGGACGACGGGAACAACACGCTGGCGCTGGCCCCCGGTGTCGTCGTTGCCTACGAGCGCAACGCCGAAACCAATGCGCGCCTTGTGGATTCGGGCATCGAGGTGCTTCCGATCGCGGCGTCGGAGTTGGGTACCGGTCGCGGCGGTCCGCGCTGCATGTCGTGCCCGGTCGCACGCGACCCGCTGTAGCTCGCCAGCCCCGCGAGTTCTACGCTTTCGTCGTGCGCCTGCGCTTGTGCACTACCGAGGCGCAGATCTCGCGAGGGGGATCCACCCGCGCCGCTCGCACGCCTCACCCAGTCGATGGAGGATGAACGCGGGCGTGTGCTCCTTGACGACGTGCAGATCGAGCCAATCGCAACTGTCGATTAACTCCGCCCGCCCGATGTCGTGAACGAACTGGTCTCGCTTGGTCTGATGATGCTCGCCGTCGTAGTCGAGGCCGATTCGCGGCTCCTCCCAACCCAGGTCGACGAACGCGTTGGTGCACCCGTCGGTGACGCGGATCTGGGTCGTCGGGCGTGGATAGCCGGCGTCGACGACGAGTAGTCGCAACCAGGTCTCCTTCGGTGACTGTGCGCCACCGTCCATGAGTGCCAGGGCGATTCGCGCCCGCTTCATGCCGCGCGCGCCGCGATATCTGTCGACGAGGACGGCGACGTCGGCCGCTGTGATCCCCGTCGCCGCGGCTAACGCGTCGAGGTGTCCGACCGCTTCGAGGCGGGGCAGGTGCCGAGCCAGATCCAACACGGTGCGGGCCGGAGTGGTCACGGCCAGCTCGCCGACCATGCACACTTCGTCCCAGTCGATGCGCTCCTCACGCACGACGACCGTTCGTCTGCGACGACGGTGGTCGGCGATGATGCCCGTTCGGTCGGTTGACAGCCACGCTGCGTGTGCGCTCAGTGCTACCGAGGTCTCGGCCCCTCGCGGTACGTAGACCCCCGGCAGCACTTTCTCGTAGCGCCAACGCAATTGGCCCGGTGTCAGTCCGCCGCCGAGCAAATCCGATCCGTAACTGGCTTCGTCCACGCTCGGATCGTGGCGCTGACCCCCGACAGACTGCGTGGCCGATCGCGACTTCTACGCCTGCGCTGTGGATAACTCGGCGAGCACGACTCGAGCGTAGAAACCGCGAGCCTTGCACGGGCCGACGCCCGGCTAGCGCCAGCTGGGCAGCCAGATCTGCATGTTCCAGGTGGCCTGCGAGATCGGCAATCCCGTCAGCACCGGGTAGAGCCACGCGAAGTTGGTCAGCACGGCCGCGGTGTAGAAGCACACCACCAGCAGCCCGAGCGTGTGTCTCTCCGCGCTCTGTCTCGGGGCGTAGAGGATGTCGCCGAGTATCAGCGCGATCATCATCACCAGGAACGGAGCCATCGGCGCGGCGTAGAAGAAGTACATCTGCCGGTCGATGTCGGCGAACCACGGCAGGAAGCCGGCGCAGTAGCCGGTGAGCGCGACCGCATAGCGCCAGTCCCTTTTCACGAAGGACTTCCACGCCGCCCACGCCAGCACCGGCACCGCGAGGAACCACATCGCGGGCGTGCCGACGAGCATCACGGCCTTGACGCACGACTGCGGTCCGCAGCCGTCGACGCCGTCCTGCACGATGGCGTACAGCACCGGCCGCAGAGACATCGGCCACGTCCAGGGCTTGGATTCCCAGGGGTGGTGGTTGCCCGCCGCGTTGGTCAGCTCGGAGTGGAACTTGTAGACCCCGTAGGTGTAGTGCCACAGCGACCGCACCGCGTCGGGCAGCAGCCCGCCCTCGCCGATGGTCCTGCCGACCTCGTGGCGGTTGGTGCCCGTCTCCGACGCGAACCACGGCCCGTACGAACCCAGGTAGACGGCGACGGGGATCACGGTCAGCGCGTACAGCGTCGGCGCGAAGTCCCGCCGCAGCGTGCCCAGCCACGGCCGCGGCACTCGGTACGCCCTGCGGGCCGCGACGTCGAACGCCAGCGTCATCACCCCGAAGAACAGGATGAAGTAGAGACCCGACCACTTCGTCGCGAACGCCAGGCCCAGCAGCACACCGGCGCCGAACCGCCACCACCGCACGCCGAGGCGCGGACCCCAGGCCGTCTCGCCGATGCGGCCCTCGAGCAGCGCGACGTGCATCCGCTCGCGCATCTCGTCGCGGTCGACGATCAGCGCCCCGAACGCCGCGACGACGAACACCACCAGGAAGACGTCGAGGAGCGCCGTTCGGGCCGTCACGAAGCTGACCCCGTCGGCGATGATGAGCAGCCCCGCGATCCCGCCGATCACCGTCGAGCGCGTGATCCGCCGCACGATGCGCGCGACCAGCACGACGATGATCACGCCGCACACAGCGCCGCTGAACCGCCAGCCCAGCCCGTTGTAGCCGAAGATCCCCTCGCCGATGGCCATCAGGAACTTGCCGACGGGCGGGTGCACCACCAGGCCGTAGCCGGGGTTGTCCTCGACACCGTGGTTGCCGAGCATCTGCCACGCCTGCGGCGCGTAGTGCTTCTCGTCGAAGATCGGCACGCCGCCGTCGGTCGGGGACCCGAGGTTGAGGAACCGCGTCAGCGCCGCGAGAGCGGTGATCACGGCCGTCATCACCCAGCCGTGCAGCCGGTCGAGCGGCCCGAAGTCCGCCACCGGCATCAGCGGGCCGGGGCTGATCACGGGTACGGACCGCTCGCGTGGCGCGTCGAGCGGGGGAGCGGTCACAGAGGCGATCGTAGGCTGTCGACTGTGACGGGACCTCCAACAGGCGGCCGCCTGCTCCTCGCGGCCACGCCGTTGGGCCAGCCGGGTGACGCGTCGGCGCGCCTCATCGACGCGCTGTCCACCGCCGATGTGATCGCGGCCGAGGACACCCGCCGCGCGCGCACCCTGGCGCAGGCGCTGGGGGTCCGGCCCACCGGCCGGATCGTCAGCTTCTTCGACCAGAACGAGGCGTCCCGGGTGCCGCAGCTCGTCGAGGAGGTCGCCGCGGGAGCCTCGGTGCTGGTGGTCAGCGACGCCGGGATGCCGCTCATCAGCGACCCCGGCTATCGACTGGTCGCCGCGTGCGCCGACGCCGGGCTGATCGTGACGTGCCTGCCCGGCCCGTCGGCCGTGACGACGGCGCTCGCGGTCTCCGGGCTGCCGTCGGACCGCTTCTGCTTCGAGGGCTTCGCGCCGCGCAAGCGCGGAGCGCGGCTGTCGTGGCTGGCGACGCTCGCCGGTGAGCAGCGCACCACGGTGTTCTTCGAGTCGCCCCGGCGGCTCGCCGAATGCCTGGGCGACGCGGTCACCGCCCTCGGTCCGGACCGTCGCGCGGTGGTGTGCCGCGAGCTCACGAAGACCCACGAGGAGGTCCGGCGCGGCTCGCTCGCCGAGCTCGCCGAATGGGCCGCCGACGGCGTGCTCGGCGAATTGACGGTCGTACTCGCGGGCGCGGTTCCCACCGCCGATGTCGACACGCTGGTCGCGGCGGTCAACGAACTCGTCGAGGCGGGCGCCCGCGTCAAGGACGCCTGTGCCGAGGTGATCGCGGCAAACCCCGGTGCGCCGTCGCGTCGAGAGCTCTACGATTCCGTTCTGCGATCACGTGAACGGGAGGGGCGGTAATGATCGGTTGGTTGCGGCGTCGTGCGGAAGCCGCGAGCAAACAGCTATCGGAGGAACTAGAAGGCGAGACCCTGGTCCTGCCGCCGGAGAAGGGGTCCTACCGCGGTAGCACCGCGGCGGGTTTTCCCCGAGTCAAGAACGCCGGGCTGATCGCCCTGACCCGGCGGCGGCTGGTCTTCCGGACGCTCACCGGCAAGACCATCGAGGTGCCTCTCGCATCGATCACGGGGGTGAGGTCCGCGACCGTGTTCAACGGCTCGGTGGTGGGCGGACAGACGCATCTGATCGTGGCGACGGCGACGGGCGAGGTCGGCTTCTACGTCTTCTCCGGTATCGGCGAGTGGGTCACGGCGCTCACCGCGTTGTCGCCCAACCAGGCGGGTGCCTGAGCCTCCGGGCCACGACCCACCGAGCCGACGATCGACGCCGCCTTGTCGAGGCACTCCTGCCATTCGGCATCGGGGTCCGAGTCGGCGGTGATGCCGCCGCCGACACCCAGCACCGCGTCGCCCGCGGCCGTGAACTCGACGGTGCGGATCGCCACGTTCAGCTCGACGCCCGCTATCGGTGACGCGAAACCGACTGTGCCGCAGTAGACTCCGCGGTGTTCCGGCTCCCACGTGCCGAGCAGTTCGCGAGCCCGCCGTTTCGGGGTGCCCGTCACCGACGCGGGCGGGAACGTCGCGGAGAGCACGTCGGCCATCGGCACGTCGACCGGCACGTTCGCGGACACGGTCGACACCAGGTGCCACACGCCGGGAGCGCGACGCACCACCAGCAGTTCGGGCACGGTCACGGTCCCGGTGCGCGCCACACGGCTGAGATCGTTGCGGACGAGGTCGACGATCATCACGTTCTCGGCGACGTCCTTCACCGACTCGCGCAGCGCCGAGGGCGGCCGGTCCAGCGCAAGCGTGCCCTTGATGGGGCTCGACGTGACGGTGTCGCCGGTGCGGCGCAGGAACAGTTCCGGCGACAGCGACGCGACGGCGCCCCAGTCACCTGAGACGAACGCCGCGCGGGCCGGTGCCGTCCGGCTGACCAGATCGCCGAAGAAGTCGACGGGCGCACCGGTGCCGACGCCGACGAACTGTGTGCACACGCAGGCCTGATAGACCTCGCCGGCGGCGATCGCCTCGAGGCACGCCAGCACGCCCGCCCGGTGCACCTCCCGGTCGGGTGGGGTCCACTCGATGCGCCACGGCGCCGCCGCGCCGGGCGTCCGCAACGCGCCGGCGACCCAGTCGGGCATCGGCTGCCCGGAAAGGCTTTCGTACCACCAGGATCCGGCGGCGTCCTGGCGCAACACGCAGTCCGTCCACCCGCCCGCGGCCTCGGGGATGCGCGCTCCCGCCCCGTCGGGGTAGGACAGGTAGCCGATCCAGCCGCCGCCGATCTGCTCGCCGCGGGGGCCGGGCGCGACGTCGAAGACCTCGGACGGCGCGACCTGTTCGACCGCGACGCTGGGCACGATCACCGCGCGCGCACCGAACCAGTCGCCCGTCAGCGCCGCGGGTGGTGGCAGGCCGAGCCGCCGAGTCGCGGCCGCCAGCGCGCGCAGCACGGCCACGGGTTGGTGACCCTCGGCGATCCGCTCGGCGCGCATCGGCTCAGCATGGCAGAAGCGACTACCGGCTGATCTCCCGCGCGACCAACACAGCACCGAGCTTGTCGGGGTTCCGCATCGCGTAGAAGTGGCTGATCCTGCCGTCGGTGATCTCGACGGTGATGATGCCCTCCAGGTGGTCGTCGAGGTAGAGCACCAGCGCCGGGGCGCCGTTGTAAAACGCCGGTTCGACGCGGCCGTCGTCGCCGCCGACCCGCAGCAGGCCGAGCACCAGTCGCGCGACCCTGTCGGCGCCGAACACCGGCCTGCGCGCAGCGCTGACCTTGCCCGCGCTGTCGGCCGTCCACACCACGTCGGGCGCGAGCATCGTGATGAGTGCGTCGAGGTCGCCCGTCGACGCCGTCGCGAAGAACTGCGCGGTGATGGCCATCGACTGCTGCGGGTCGACGGGCTCGAATCGCTTGCGCCTGGCCTGGACGTGTTCGCGCGCGCGGTGCGCCATCTGACGCACCGCCGCGCTGGATTTGCCTATTGCCGAAGCGATCTCGTCGTGGCCGAACCCGAACACCTCGCGGAGTACGAACACCGCCCGCTCATCGGGGCTCAGCGATTCGAGCACGACAAGCATCGCCATCGACACCGATTCGGCCAGAACGACATCCGTCGAGGCGTCGTCGGTGTCGACCAGCAGCGGCTCCGGCAGCCACGGGCCGACGTAGTCCTCTCGACGTCGGGACGCGGCGCGCAGCGCGTTGAGCGCCTGCCGGGTGACGAGCTGCGCCAGGTAGGCCTTGGTGTCCTGGACGTGGGCGAGGTCGACCTCGGCCCAGCGCAGGTAAGCGTCCTGCAGCACGTCGTCGGCTTCCGTTGCCGAGCCGAGGATCTCGTAGGCGATCGTGAACAGCAGCGGACGCAGATGCGTGAACCGCTCGGCGTGCTCGTTCACTTGACCGACACGGCGGCGAGGCGCTGCGCACGCTTACCGCCCTTGAGCCAGAAGTACGAGCCGGGCTTGCGGGCCTCGCGCGTCAGGAAGGACAGCGTGCCCTTGCACACGGCCTCCTTGATCGACGCGGCGACGCGTCCGCTGATGTACATCGGCATCACCCGGTCGTCGAGGTGGGCCAGCTGGATCGTGCCGCCCGTGCGTCCGAGGCTGATGCACTGCCCGGTGAAGGCCTGATTCACCGTGGCGGGTTCCGTGCCTGCGATGCGGCTGAGCACCGTGTTGGCGGCCTGCGCTCCGAGCGGAAGCGCCGCCTGGCAGCTCATCCGCAGCGGCGTGTCCGATGGCGCGGAGGCGTCGCCCGCGGCGACGATGTACGGGTTGTCCACGCTGGTGAGCGTCTCGTCGGTGAGCAGCCGGCCCAACGCGTCGGTGTCGAGTCCACTGCGGCGGGCCAGGTCCGGGACGCCGAATCCGGCGGTCCAGACCGTCACCGTGCTGGCCAGCCACTGACCGTTGGCGAGCTTCACCGCGTCGGCGCGCACCTCGATCACCAGCGACTCGGGTCCGTCGACGACCGTCACGCCGAGCTTGCGCATGCGCTTGGCGACCGCCTTGCGGGTGTTGTCGGTGAGGTACGGGCCGAGCGGGCCGCCGCAGGCGAGGGTGACGTTCCGGCCCGCCTCGGCGAACTCGGTCGCCACTTCCAGGCCGGTCGGCCCCGCCCCCACCACGACGATCGGGGCGTCGGCCGGGGTTGTCGCAAGCGCCGCGCGCAGCGGTTGCGCCTGTTCCAATTCCGATATGGGATAAGCGAACTGGGCCGCGCCCGGAACCCCGGCCGGTACCGCTCCGGTGCTGCCGACGGCGTACACCAGGTAGTCGTAGGTCAGCCTCGCCCCGGACGCGAGCTCGACCCGGCGCGCGGATGCGTCGATGCGGTCGGCGCTGTCGACGACCAGGTGCACGCTCGAGTTCAGAATCGTCGCGTAGTCCTCGACCGCGTCGTCGTTGTCGATTGCCAACTGGTGCAGTCGGATCCGCTCGACGAACTCCGCACGGGGGTTCACCAGCGTGACGTGCGCACCCGCGCCGGCCAGACGGTTGGCCGCCATCACGCCGGCGTACCCGCCGCCGATCACCACGACCCGGTTGTTCTGCTCGTTCATCTCTCACTCCTCTGAGGTAGTCGGCTCCTCGCTGAGCCGGGCTGACCTCAAGACACCGCCACGTCCAGAAGTGTGACAGCTCGGAAGCGGGATGTGACGGGGCTCACTCCTCGGCGACGTAGCGCGGGAACACGCCCTCGGGTTTCGGCAGCTCAACCCCCGGCGCGATCCGGGTGCCGATCGCGGCGAAATCCCGGCTGTCGGCGGGCTGGCCCAGCAGGTCGAGCAGCGTGGCCGCGGACCCCGGCATCACCGGCTGTACCAGCAGCGCCGCGATCCGTACCGCCTCGAGCGTCGTGTACAGCACGGTCGAGAACCGCTGCTGGTCGGCGGCCGCCTCGGACTTGCGCAGCACCCACGGCTCCTGCGCGGAGAAGTACCGATTGGCGGCGCCGAGCATCGCCCAGATGGCCTCCAGTGCGAGGTGCATGGCGGGTACGTCGAAGTGCGCGCGCACCCTGGGCAGCAGCCCGTCGGCGAGGGCCAGCAGCTCGCGGTCGGCGTCGGTGAACTCGCCGGGCTCCGGCACGCGTGCCCCGAGGTTCTTGTTCACCATCGACAGCGAGCGCTGCGCCAGGTTGCCCAGCTCGTTGGCGAGATCGGCGTTGATGCGTCCGATGATCGCCTCCTCGCTGTAGCTGCCGTCCTGTCCGAACGGCACCTCGCGCAGCAGGAAGTAGCGCACGGCGTCGACGCCGAACGCGTCGGCGAGCGCGATGGGGTCGACGACGTTGCCGACCGACTTGCTCATCTTCTCGCCCTTGACGTTGATGAAGCCGTGCGCGAACACCTTGCGCGGCAACTCGATTCCCGCCGACATCAGGAACGCGGGCCAGTAGACGGCGTGGAACCGGATGATGTCCTTGCCGATGACGTGCAGATCCGCGGGCCAGTACTTGCGGAAGCTCTCGGAGTCGGTGTCCGGAAAGCCCGCTCCCGTCAGGTAATTGGTCAGCGCGTCGACCCAGACGTACATGACGTGGTCGGGGTGGTCCGGTACCGGCACTCCCCAGTCGAACGTGGTTCGGGATATCGACAGGTCCCGGAGTCCGCTCGACACGAAGCTGACGACCTCGTTGCGCCGCACGTCGGGGCCGATGAACTCGGGGTGGGCCTCGTAGTGGGCCAGCAGCCGATCGGCGTACGCCGAGAGCCGGAAGAAGTAGGTCTGCTCCTCGGTCCACGTGACGGGCGTGCCGGTCTCGATCGAGTACTTCTCACCGTCGTCGCGCGTCTCGAGTTCATCGTCGGTGTAGAAGCGCTCATCGCGTATCGAGTACCAGCCCGAGTACGAGTCGAGGTAGATGTCGCCCGCGGCGTCCATCCGCTTCCAGATCTCGATCGACGCGTCGACGTGATCGGCGTCCGACGTCCGGATGAAGCGATCGAACGAGTTTCCGAACCGGGTCTGCATCGCCTCGAACGTGTCGGAGTTGCGCAGCGCCAGTTCGGCCGTCGAGGTTCCCTCGGATTCGGCGGTCTGGACCATCTTCAGTCCGTGCACGTCGGTTCCGGTGAGGAAGCGGACGTCGAAGCCGTCGAGTCGCTTGAATCGAGCGATGGCGTCGGTGGCGATCTTCTCGTACGCGTGCCCGATGTGCGGCGCACCGTTGGGGTAGTCGATCGCGGTGGTGACGTAGTACGGGGCTCCCTGGGTGCGCGTCCCCGCGCCGGGGAGATGTTCTGGCCTCATTTGAGCCCAAGCTTATGGTGTGCCGGTGAGCTCCCGACGTCCCCCGCCGCCTCCTCCCGAGCCGCTCGCACCGCTGATCGACGCCCACACGCACCTCGACGCCTGCGGCGCATCCGACGCCGCCGATGTGACCGCGATCCTCGACCGCGCCGAGGCCGTCGGTGTCACGGCCGTCGTCACCATCGCCGACGATCTGCACGCTGCGCAGTGGGCCGTGCAGGCCGCGGAGTGGGATCCCCGCGTCTACGCGGCGATCGCGTTGCACCCGACGCGCGCCAACGCGCTGGACGACGCGGCTCGTGCCGAACTCGAGAGGCTCGCAGCGCACCCGCGGGTCGTCGCCGTCGGCGAGACGGGCATGGACCTGTACTGGCCGGGGAAGCTCGACGGGTGCGCCGAGCCCGCCGAGCAGCGCGAAGCCTTCGCGTGGCACATCGACCTGGCCAAGCGGACGGGCAAGCCGTTGATGATCCACAATCGCGACGCCGATGCCGCGGTGCTGGACGTGCTGCGCGCCGAGGGCGCGCCCGACACAGTGATCTTCCACTGCTTTTCGTCGGGTCCCGAGATGGCCAGGGAGTGCGTGAACGCCGGCTGGCTGCTGAGCCTTTCCGGGACCGTCAGTTTTCGGAATGCGCGCGACCTGCGCGAGGCGGCCCTGCTCATCCCGCCGGATCAGCTGCTCGTCGAGACCGACGCGCCGTTCCTCACGCCACACCCGTACCGTGGGGCACCGAATGAGTCGTACTGTTTGCCGTACACGGTTCGGGCATTGGCCGAGGTCGTTGGCCGTCCCGCCGAGGCGCTCGCCGACGAGACGTCTCGGAATGCCGCTCGGACCTACGGAATCCGCAGCTAGAGCGAGTTGCTGGCCCTTCGGCTTTTCGTTACCGTCCTGTAATCGAAGCGGTCGGCGGCGCGATCACTGCCTGACGACCTGATTAGTCGGGATAGACACTTTTGAACGCTTTGCAAAAACTCGATGAAGCGCGCTCGCCGATGCTGCGACTCGTCGTCGCGGCCCTGCTGGTGGCGCTGACTTTCGCAGGCGGCTACGCCGTGGTGGCGCACAAAACCGTCACGCTGACGGTCGACGGCGCCCCGATGACCGTGTCGACCATGAAGACGCGGGTCATCGACGTGGTCCAGGAGAACGGTTTCGACGTCGGCGAGCGCGACGACCTGTTCCCCGCCGCCGACGCGGCTGTGCACCAGGCGGACACGATCGTGCTGCGTCGCAGCAGGCCACTGCAGATCTCCCTCGACGGCCGGAACAGCCGAGAGGTCTGGACGACGGCCGCGACGGTGCAGGAGGCGCTCGTCCAGCTGTCGCTGACCGACACCGCACCCGCGGCGGCGTCGCGCGGCAGCAGGGTTCCGCTGGAGGGCATGTCCCTGCCGGTCGTGAGCGCGCGCACCGTCCAACTCGACGACGGCGGCGCGATCCGGAGCGTCACGCTGCCCGCCGCGAACGTGTCCGGTTTGCTCGAGGCCGCGGGCGTCCCGCTGCAGCAGCGCGACACCGTCGAGCCCGCCGCCACGTCCCCGGTCCTGGACGGCATGCTGATCAAGGTGACACGCGTGCGGATCCAAAAAGTTACCGAAGTGATGCCGCTGGCTCCGCTCAACAAGACCGTCCCGGACCCGAACCTGAACATGAGCCGCACGGTGGTCGAAGATCCTGGAACACCCGGTACACAAAGCGTGACGTTTGCTGTATCTACCGTCAACGGTGCGGAAACGGGCCGACTGCCAGTAGCCAATGTCGTCATGACCCCTGCCCGAGACGCCCTCGTGAGGGTCGGTGCGAAGCCCGGAACCGAGGTTCCGGAGGTGCAGAACGGGGGTACCTGGGACGCGCTCTCGCGCTGCGAAGCAGGTGGTAATTGGGCTATAAACACCGGCAACGGATTTTTCGGTGGCGTCCAATTTGATCAAAACACCTGGGAGCGAAACGGTGGACTGAGGTATGCTCAGCGGGCGGATCTGGCTACGCGTGAAGAGCAGATCGCAATTGCTGAGGTAACTCGGGCGCGTCAGGGTTGGGGGGCGTGGCCGACTTGTAGCGGAAGGTTGGGTGTGCGCTGACGTGACGATTCGACTCCTCGGTCGTACCGAAATCCGCCACTTGGCGAAGGAACTCGACTTCCGACCTCGGAAAGCCTTCGGCCAGAACTTCGTACACGACGCCAACACCGTGCGACGTATCGTCTCCGCGTCCGGCGTCAACCGCCACGACCACGTTCTCGAGGTCGGCCCCGGCCTCGGCTCGCTGACCCTAGCGCTGCTCGACCGCGGCGCCAAGGTGACGGCCGTCGAGATCGATCCCGTGCTGTTCCATCAGCTGCCCAAAACCGTGGCCGACCACTCGCACAGCGAGGTACACCGCCTGAACGTCATCAACAAGGACGTCCTGACGGTCACCGGCGAGGAGGAGGGGCTCGAAGAGCCGCCGACCGCCGTGGTGGCCAACCTGCCGTACAACATCGCGGTGCCCGCGATCCTGCACCTGCTCGCTACCTTCCCGACCGTTCGCACCGTCATGGTGATGGTTCAGGCCGAGGTCGCCGAGCGACTCGCCGCCGAACCGGGCGGTAAGGACTACGGCGTGCCGAGTGCCAAGGTCCGGTTCTACGGCAAGGTCCGCAGGCACGGCATGGTGTCGCCGACCGTGTTCTGGCCCATTCCGCGCGTCTACTCGGGGCTGGTCCGGCTGGACCGCTATGAGGAATCGCCGTGGCCGGTGGAGGCGGGCTTCCGCGACCAGGTCTTCGAACTCATCGACATCGCGTTCGCGCAGCGGCGCAAGACGTCGCGCAACGCGTTCGCCGAGTGGGCCGGTTCCGGCAACGAGTCCGCGGAGCGACTGCTGTCCGCCAGCATCGATCCGTCCCGTCGCGGCGAGACGCTGTCGATCGCCGATTTCGTCCGGCTGCTACAGCGGTCCGGCACGTGGCCGCCGCAGGCCCCGGAAACGGCCGGGGACAGCGGCGACGACGAGCACGTCCACGCCTTCTGACGCGGTCAGTCCTCCGACTCCTTGGCGTCCTTCGCCAGGAATTCAGCCTGCAGCGGGGTTTCAGCCACGATCGGGTAGTTGCCGGTGATCCCGACGCGCTCTTGAGCGACCGCTAGCACGCGGCCGCGCACGGCGTACCACCCGCCGATGAGTGCGGGGACGATAACCAGCAATGCGACGGCGTTCCAGTAGTTCTCGATGCACATGAGCAGCGTCACCGCGGCCAGGAACGCCAAGGTGGCGTAACTGGTGTAAGGCGTACCGAACAATCTGAACGCCGGCCGCTCCAGGATCCCCGTCTGCGACCAGCGGTACATCTGAATCTGGCAGATCACGATCGTGGCCCAGGACGCGATGATGCCGAGCGCCGACAGGTCGAGCGCGATGTTGAACGCCTCTGCCGGAACCACCAGGTTGAGGAAGACGCCGACGACGGTGAAGCACGCCGTCAGCGCGATACCCGCCCACGGCACACCGCGTTTGGACATCTTCGAGGTGAACACCGGTGCGCTGCCGTTCAGCGACATCGACCGCAGGATGCGACCGGTCGAGTAGAGGCCGGCGTTGAGACTCGACAGTGCCGCGGTCAGCACGACGAAGTTCATGATGTCACCGGCGGCGGGCACACCGATGCTGGAGAAGAACGTGACGAACGGGCTGGTGCCGGCCTTGTAGGCGGTGTACGGCAGCAACAGTGCGAGCAGGATCAGCGACCCGACGTAGAACACTGCGATGCGGAAGATCACAGAGTTGATGGCCTTGGGCATGACCTTGGCGGGGTTCTCCGTCTCGCCGGCCGCGGTTCCGACCAATTCCACTGCGGCGTAGGCGAATATAACGCCCGACGTGATGACGACGAGGGCAAGCAGACCGTTCGGCAGAATGCCTCCGTTGTCGGCGATCACCGACGGACCGGTGGTCGCGCCCTGCACCGTGAAACGACCGGCCAGGAATACGATTCCGACCACCAGGAAGGTCACCAGCGCGACCACCTTGATCAACGCCGCCCAGAACTCCATCTCTCCGAACCACTTGACCGAGATCATGTTGATGCTCAACACGATCACCAGTGCGATCAGGGCTATCACCCACTGCGGTATAGCTTCGAAGGCTCCCCAGTAGTGCATGTAGAGCGCGATGGCGGTCACGTCGACGATCGACGTACACGCCCAGTTGAAGAAGTACATCCAGCCGGCGACGTAAGCGGCCTTCTCGCCGAGGAATTCACGCGCGTAGGACACGAACGACCCGGATGACGGCCGGTGCAGCACCAACTCACCCAGTGCGCGCAGGATGAAGAAGACGAACACCCCGCACACCGCGTAGACGATGAACAGGCCGGGGCCGGCGCTGGCGAGTCGGCTGCCTGCGCCCATGAACAAGCCGGTGCCGATGGCGCCGCCGATCGCAATCATCTGCAACTGGCGGGGTTTCAGGCCCTTGTCATAGCCCTCTTCTTCGTGGGCGAGCGCGGAGTTGTCGTATTCGGTAGGGGTCGACATTTTCCGACGCTAACCCCGCCCGACCGGTACCGACACTCGAGGAGGGTAAAAGTTACGTTACGTAACTATTGTTCACACCGGCAATGCGCGGGTGATCAGCGTGACGAACTCGGTGCACGTGTCGTATCTGAGCTCCGGGTCCTTGGCCATGGCCTTCGCGAGGATCGAATCGAAAGCGTGTGTCGCCCAGTCGATTCGGCGTGAAAATGTGGGGACCGGGGAGCGCAGATGATCATCGGCGAGCGCGAACGTCGTCGAGCGTGTGAAAGGCGTTGCTCCGGTAAGGAGTTCGACCGCGGTACAAGCCAACGCGTAGAGATCCGTTGCGGCAGTGGGGGTGCGGCCGTACAGCACCTCCGGTGCGGTGTAGGGCAGCGACGCCTCGATGTGTGTGATATCGCGCCCCAGGTGGTCGGTCAGCGCGCGTGCCACCCCGAAGTCGACGAGTACCGCGCCACGGTCTGAGAAGTGTTCCGAGAGCAAGATGTTCGTGGGCTTGACATCGCAGTGCACGACGCCGAGCGAGTGTGCGAAATCGAGGGCGGCGGCGATCTGGCCCAGCGCGACGAGAATGTCGGCCCGGTCGGTGAGGCCGCTGACGGGTCCGCCCGTGAGCAGTTCCATGGCGAGCCAGTACGGACCGCGTTCGGTCATGGCGACGATGTGCGGGTGCCTGCAGGTGCCGGCAAAGTCGTACTCCCGCGCGAGACGGGCCAGGTGGACGTTGTCGCGGTGGTGATCGTCGAGCACCTTCAGGGCTACCGCGGCACCGGGATCGTCGGCGTGGTGAGCGCGGTACACCGTCGCGGATCCGCCATGTCCGACTACGCCGTCGACGACGTAGTCCCGAACGCGATCCCCCGTGGTGAGCACACGTCGAGCCTAGGGTCGGCCCGCCCACCGCACCCGTCGAGCGGGGACGAGCTGTGATCCTTGACACATCACGCGAGCAAACACTAGCGTGGGAATTCTGGTGTTGCCGGGCGTACCTGGTGCTCAGCGGCGGGATTTACGAGGGGTATCTCACCACTTCCGTACTTGTCGTCGCCGCCCCGGCGATACTGTCGTGTCGTGCCCGCGTCCGATGGAAACACCGCATCCGAATGGGTCCCCACCGGGTCGGTGACGGTGCGCGTTCCCGGCAAGGTCAATCTGTACCTCGGTGTCGGTGACACCCGCGACGACGGCTACCACGAACTGAACACGGTGTTCCACGCCGTATCGCTGTTCGACGAGATCACCGTGCGCAGCGCCGACACCCTGTCGGTGCGGTCCACGGGTGAGGGCAGCGAGGATCTGCCGACGGACAACCGCAATCTGGCGTGGCGGGCCGCCGAACTGCTGGCCGAGCACGTCGGGCGGGCGCCGGACGTGGCGATCTCCGTCGAGAAGTCGATTCCGGTCGCCGGGGGAATGGCGGGCGGCAGCGCCGACGCCGCGGGGGTGCTCGTCGCGGTCAACACGCTGTGGGAGCTGGGTCTGCCCCGCCGAGACCTGCATGCGCTGGCCGCCGAACTCGGCAGCGACGTGCCGTTCGCGCTGCACGGCGGCACCGCGCTGGGTACCGGGCGAGGCGAACAGCTGGCAACGGTTTTGGCGCGCAACACCTTTCACTGGGTGCTCGCTTTCAGTGAGGGATCGCTGTCGACGCCGAAGGTGTTCGGCGAGCTCGACCGCCTGCGCGCCGACGGTGCCCGCGACCTGCCCGCGCGGCTCGACGATCCGGAACCGGTGCTCGCAGCGCTCGCGTCGGGCAGTGCCGACGACCTGGCCGTGTTGCTCGGCAACGATCTGCAGCCGGCGGCGCTGAGCCTCGACAGCCGGCTGCGGCGCACGCTGCGCGCGGGTGTCGACGCGGGCGCGCTGGCGGGCATCGTGTCGGGTTCCGGGCCGACGTGCGCGTTCCTCTGCCGGTCGGCGTCGGCGGCCATCGACGTCGGCGTGCAGCTGGCCGGCGAGGGCGTGTGCCGGACGGTGCGGGCCGCCAGCGGCCCGGTACACGGCGCCCGGGTGGTGCCGACGCCGTCGTCCATCACCTGACAACGCCGGTTGCCGTAGTGTGACGGAGGCCTCAATTCGGCCTTTGGTTTGTAGGTTACTTAAGAGTCTCTTAAGATGATCCGCGGTGAATGCCAACGGTCACGCGGACCACGCGACGACACGACCCGCCCGATGCCGGGGCGGGTGGACTCGCGTCGTCCATTCGGACGGTGACACGTTCGCTGGTGCAACACCGTTTCGAGACCTAACCGGTTCCGAAACGCGAGCGCGCCTCCAAGAAAGCGCCAAGGTTACGTCGGAGCATTACATCCGGGTATTAGCTGCCCGTAAACCGAGGAGGTTGTCGTGAGCAGGTTCACGGACAAGATGTTCCGCAACGCGCGGGAGAGTGACCGGGGCATGGTCACCGGTGAGCCCTACGAGCCGGTGCGCCACACGTGGCTCGAGGTGCACGAGCGCGCCCGCCGCATCGCAGGCGGCCTCGCCGCGGCCGGTGTCGGCAAGGGTGACGCCGTCGGTGTCCTGGCGGGCTTCCCGGTGGAGATCGCCCCCACGGCCCAGGCGCTGTGGATGCGCGGTGCCAGCCTCACGATGCTGCACCAGCCGACCCCCCGTACCGACCTCGCCGTGTGGGCCGAGGACACCATGAACGTCATCGGCATGATCGAGGCCGAGGCCGTCATCGTGTCCGAGCCGTTCCTCGTCGCGATCCCCGTTCTCGAGGAGAAGGGCATCAAGGTGCTCACGATCGGCGATCTGCTCGAGGGTGAGCCGATCGACCCCGTGGAGACCGACGAGGACGACCTCGCGCTGATGCAGCTGACGTCCGGCTCGACCGGGTCTCCGAAGGCCGTGCAGATCACCCACCGCAACATCTACTCCAACGCCGAGGCCATGTTCATCGGCGCCGAGTACGACGTCGAGAAGGACGTCATGGTCAGCTGGCTGCCCTGCTTCCACGACATGGGCATGGTCGGCTTCCTGACCATTCCGATGTACTTCGGTGCGGAGCTCGTCAAGGTCACCCCGATGGACTTCCTGCGCGACACGCTGCTGTGGGCCAAGCTCATCGACAAGTACAAGGGCACCATGACCGCGGCGCCGAACTTCGCGTACGCGCTGTTCGCGAAGCGGTTGCGCAAGCAGGCCGAGCCCGGCCAGTTCGACCTGTCGACGCTGCGCTTCGCGCTCTCGGGCGCCGAGCCCGTCGATCCCGCCGACGTCGAGGACCTGCTCGATGCCGGCAAACCGTTCGGGCTGAAGCCGTCGGCCATTCTGCCCGCATACGGCATGGCCGAGACGACGCTCGCGGTGTCGTTCTCCGAGTGCAACGCGGGCCTGGTGGTCGACGAGGTCGACGCCGACCTGCTGGCCGCGCTGCGCCGTGCGGTCCCCTCCACCAAGGGCAACACGCGGCGGCTCGCGTCGCTCGGCCCGCTGCTGCAGGATCTCGAGGCGCGCGTCGTCGACGAGAACGGCGACATCATGCCCGCTCGCGGCGTCGGCGTCATCGAGCTGCGCGGCGAGTGCGTGACGCCCGGCTACATCACCATGGGCGGCTTCCTGCCCGCGCAGGACAAGCACGGCTGGTACGACACCGGCGATCTCGGTTACCAGATGGAGAACGGTCACATCGTGGTCTGCGGCCGCGTCAAGGACGTCATCATCATGGCGGGCCGCAACATCTACCCGACCGACATCGAGCGGGCCGCGGGCCGTGTCGAGGGCGTCCGGATCGGCTGCGCCGTCGCGGTTCGGCTCGACGCCGGGCACTCGCGTGAAACCTTCGCCGTCGCAGTCGAATCCAACGCCTGGCAGAACCCGGCCGAGGTGCGACGCATCGAGCATCAGGTCGCCCACGAGGTCGTCACCGAGGTCGACGTGCGGCCGCGCAACGTCGTCGTGCTCGGCCCCGGCACCATTCCCAAGACGTCGTCGGGCAAGCTGCGCCGCGCGAACTCGGTCTCGCTCGTCACCGGCTAGCGGTTTCGGCGTGAAAACGTTCGCCTAGCGACGGTTTTCACGCCGAAGTCACTGGGTAGCGTGATCGGTGTGACCGAAACCCCGGCCATCGAGGCGATCGATCTGGTCAAGCGCTTCGGCGACGAGCTCGCGGTCGACGGCGTCAGCTTCACCGTTGCGCAGGGCACCGTGCTCGGTCTGCTCGGCCCCAACGGTGCCGGCAAGACCACCACGGTGCGGATGATGACGACGCTCACCGTGCCGACGAGCGGAACGGCCAGGGTCGCGGGCTACGACGTGCGCACCGAGCCCGACCTGGTGCGGCGCAACATGGGTCTCACGGGGCAGGCCGCGACCGTCGACGAACTGCTCACGGGCCGCGAGAACATCCGTATGATCGGCGGGCTCTACGGCATCGGCCGCAAGGACATCAGGCGACTGGGCGACGAGCTTCTGGAGCGCTTCGACATCGTCGACGCCGCCGACCGGCCGGTCCGGTCGTACTCCGGCGGGATGCGGCGCCGCCTCGACCTGGCCGTCAGCCTCATCGCCGCGCCGCCGGTGCTGTTCCTCGACGAGCCGACGACGGGCCTCGACCCCCGCAGCCGCAGTGATCTGTGGGAGGTGTTGCGCGGCTTGGTCGCCGGAGGGACGACGCTGCTGTTGACGACGCAGTATCTCGAGGAGGCCGATCAACTCGCCGACGACATCGTCGTCATCGACCGCGGCCGCATCATCGCCCAGGGCACCCCGCTGCAGCTGAAGCGGCAGGCGGGTAACGCCAGCCTCGTCGTCACGGTGTCGCACGCGGCGAACCTCGGCGCGGCCCGCGAACTGCTCGCGCGGACCGGAGCGGACGTGCACGTCGACGAGGGCGCTCGGCAGCTCACCGCGGCGGCCGACGGCATCGCCGACCTGACGAGAGTGGCGGGCTGGCTGCAGGAGGACCGGATCGAGGTCGACGACATCGGGCTGTCGCGGCCCAGCCTCGACGACGTGTTCCTCTCGCTCACCGGGCACCGCGCCGACGACGAGGACCAGGAGGTGTCCGCGTGACCGGGCAGCCGACGAACCTCGCGCAGCAGTCGTGGATCATGGTCAAGCGCAACATGATTCACACCAGGCGCATGCCCGAGATGCTGAGCGACGTGACGGTGCAGCCGATCATGTTCGTGCTGCTGTTCGCATTCGTGTTCGGCGCGTCGATCGCCACCAGCGGCGGCGCGTCGTACCGTGAGTTCCTTCTGCCGGGCATCCAGGCGCAGACCATCGTGTTCACCGCGTTCGTCGTGGCGTCGGGGATCACCGCCGATGTCGAGAAGGGCGTCATCGACCGGTTCCGGTCGCTGCCGATCCGTCGGTCGTCGGTGCTGATCGGCCGCAGCGTCGCCAGCCTCATCCACTCGTCGATCGGCGTGGTCGTCATGGCGATCACCGGATTGTGCATCGGGTGGCGCATCCGCGGTGGAGTCCTCGACGCCGCTCTGGCGTTCGTGCTGATCCTGGTGTTCGGCTTCGGCATGATCTGGTTCGGCATCCTGATCGGCTCGCTGATGCGGTCGGTCGAGGCCGTCAACGGTGTGATGTTCACCGTGTTGTTCCCGATCACGTTCCTGGCCAACACCTTCGCGCCGACCGAACCCATGCCGAGGTGGCTGCGAGTGGTCGCCGAGTGGAATCCGGTGTCCTCACTAGCGCAGGCGATGCGCGAACTCTGGGGCAACGGACCCGCGGCGCCGCCGGATGCACAACTGCCGCTGCATCATCCGGTGCTGTCGACGGTTCTGTGGTCGCTCGCGATGACGGCCGTGCTCGCGCCGTTCGCCCTGCGCGCCTATGCCCGCAGGACGTCCGACTAGCGATCGCTCAGCTGGTCGCCGCAACGTCGGCGCTGTGCGGGCCGAACTCGCCCGACACCTCCGAGATGCTGTTGGCGGGGAACCCTCCGCAGCGGGCGTGCTCGCGGACGGCCTCCTCGCTGGGGGCCTCGTGGATGCAGTAGATCTTGTCACCCGCGACGTAACTGGTGATCCAGCGGTACGGCACGCCCAGCGACGAGACCACCTCGTTGGATTTCGCTGCGATGTCGGCCAGTTCGGCTTCGGTGAGCTCGCTGGCTCCGGGGATCTCTCGTTCGATCAAATAGCGCTTCACGGCACTTCTCCTGTTCGTTCTCCGTAGTCACGACGGACGTCGCGCAACGGTTCAACGGTGGCTCTGGAGTGTGCGGCGCTCGTGAAGGGGTTCTGAAACGGGTGTTTCACGATTGCTTCAGCGCCGCGAAGGCGACGCGCGTGACGGTGGCTCCATTCCGATCGACCCGACGACACCCATGGAGATCACGGTGAACGAGAAACGAGAACTGATGAACATCGGCAGGGTCGGCGCGCTCGCCGTCGCACTGGGAGTGGGGGTGGCGCTCGCACCGGGGAACACCGTCGACGCCCCCGACCCCCCGCGCGCCGTGGTCGCGGCGACCCCGATCGGGCCCGCACACCATCACATACAGGTACCGAAGGCGACGGTAGTCGACGACGTGGCAGCGCCCGTCGCCGCCGTCGGTCAGCCGGCGAGCGAGCCCGCCGCGGCCGAGGTGCACATCAGCGGCGGCACGATCTCGGTGGTGACGGTGGCGGGCCACACCGCGCTGTCGTTCAGGCCGACCTCAGGTGGACCCGAGACGAGGGCCCGCAGTGGGCGCATCGGCGCCGTGGCGAGCCAGGTGGCGCCACCGCTCGCTCTACCGCCGACCCTGGCGCCCGGTCCACCGGGGGACTTGTTCTCCGCGTTGATCGCCGTGTTCGTCGGCAACGGGGACGAACCGGGGGAGAACGGCGGCCTGCTGTTCGGCAACGGGGCCGACGGAGCGGCCGGCCAGAACGGCGGCCGCGGCGGCCTGCTGTTCGGCAACGGCGGAAGGGGCGGTGCCGCAACGTCCGTGCTACCCGCGGGCAACGGCGGTGCCGCCGGCCTCTTCGGCAACGGTGGCGACGGCGGTCAGGGGGCCAACGCCACCAGTGCCGACGGCGGGACGGGACGCGCAGGCGGCAACGGCGGTAACGGCGGCCTGCTCGCGGGCAACGGAGGCAGCGGAGGCGCCGGTGGCAACGCGACCAACGACGGCACAGCGGTCGGTGGTGCCGGAGGGAACGGTGGCAGCGGCGGCGCCCTATCCGGTGCCGGTGGTCGCGGCGGAACCGGCGGCAACGCGGCCAGCGTCCAGGGCGAGGCGTTCGGCGGCGACGGCGGTAACGGCGGCGACGCGGTTTCGGGCCCGGCGGGTGCCGGCGGAAACGGCGGTGCCGGGGGCTCCAAGGCCGACGCGCAGGGCGGCACCGGCGGTCGCGGGGGCGACGCGCACGTTCGGGGCGCCGGCGGCGCGGGCGGAGACGGCGGCTCGGCCACCGGTGATCGCGGATACTCCGGCTCGGCGGGCTCCGGCGGCCACGGGGGAGCCTTCGGCGGCGACGGTGGCGCCGGCGGCACGGGCGGCAACGGAAAAGGGGCGAACGGGCCCGCGTTCGGCGGCAGTGGCGGTAACGGTGGCGCGGGCGGCCTCGCGTCGGCCGGAGGCGCGGGTGGGTCGGGTGGCACCGGCACCTCGACGAATCACAACGGCTTCGGCGGTGCGGGCGGCGCGGGTGGGCAGGGCGGCTTCGGCGGGCCGGGTGGCGCCGGCGGTGCCGGTGGCGACGGGAAGACCAGCGACGGCAGCAACGGTCCGGACGGCGCCGACGGCTAACCGCCGATGCGGTCGTACACGGCCCACACCTGGGCCTCGTGCTCGACCGCGGTGAGCTCGCCCGCGGTGAGCTCGCCCGCGGCGAAGCGGGCGTCGGCGCGCCGGAGCCGGTCGGCCAGGTCGCACAACATCCGGTGGCTGGCGACGGCGTCTGGGTCGTGCGCACCGGTCACCAGCGCTGTGGCGAGGGTCCGCACGCCGTGACGGTGTCGACCGGCTCGCGCGAGAACCGCCGCGCCGACGATCAGGCATCCGACGGTCGTCACCGCGACGGCGGTCCACGGGGCCAGCACGGTCATGAGCGACACCTCGACCAGCAGCCAGAGGCCGAGCCCCCAGATCGAGAACGTGCGCCAGAGTCGCAGCGCGATACGGTCCTCGCGGGTCAGCCCCGGCGGGTACACCGTGAGGCGGTAGCGCGCCACGCCGTAGCGGCCGTCGGAGACCTCGAGGTTTCCCCACGCCTGTGCACCCTCGAGGAGCGCGCGCAGCGGTGTGCGGCCTGACCGGGTCGGAAGGGTCGTCATGGGCGGGGGTTACCCGGAGATGCGGTCGCCCATGCGGGTGTACACGCGCCAGACTTCGGCCTCGTGCTCGACCGTGGTGAGCTCGCCCGAGGCGAGCCGGGTGTCGGCGCGGATGAGCTGCTCGGCGAGTGCGCCGAGCTCGTAGTACGCGGCGAGGACGTCGAGGTCGCGAACACCGACCATGCGCACGACGGTCATCGTGCGGACCTGCCCGCGTACTCGTCCCGCCATGGCCATGACCGCGAATCCGGCGGCCAGGCAGGTGCCCGTCGCCACCGCGAGTGCGACGGTCGGCGACGCGGCGGTCATCAGCGTCACCTGGAGGACCAGCCAGAGCACCAGGCCCCAGATCGGGAACGCGCGCCAGAGCCGCAGCGGGATCCGCTCGTCGCGGCCGAGGCCGGGCGGGTACACCGTGAGGCGGTAGCGCGCGACGCCGTAGCGGCCGTCGGAGACCTCCAGGCCACCCCAGGTGCGCTCGCCGTCGAGCAGTGTGCGCAGCAGGGGCGCGCGGGTCGATCGGGTGGGCGGTGTCGTCATGTACGCCGGTCTACTCGCGCCCACTCGGGCGATGCGCGGCCCATACGGAATCCTTACGCCGCAGCTCCGCATCTTGACGGCAGCTAGATATAGCTGACTATACTCAGCTGATGACCGAGAAGCTGCCGCGGCGGTTGGCCGACCATCCGACGGTGCGCACGATGCGCGAGCGTGCACCGTCGACCCCGCCCGGCGCGCTGGACGCCGGCTGGCTGCGCCGGTTGTGCCTCGAGGCGGGTGCCGACGACGTCGCGTTCGCCAGCGTCGAGAACCCCGCACTGGAATCGGAGCGCGAGCACGTCGAGCACGCGCTGCCGGGTGCGCGCAGCTTCATCTCCCTCGTCGTGAAGATGAACCGCGACAACGTGCGCTCACCCGCGCGCAGTGTGGCCAACCAGGAGTTCCATCGCACCGGCGAGGTGATCAACGAGGCTGCGCACCGCATCACCCGCACCCTGCAGGACGCCGGCTATCGGGCGCTCAACCCGTCGGCGACGTTCCCGATGGAGATGGACGACTTCCCCGGCCGCATCTGGGTCGTGGCGCACAAGCCGGTCGCGGTGGCGTCGGGCCTGGGCGTCATGGGCATCCACCGCAACGTGATCCATCCCCGCTTCGGCAACTTCATCCTGCTCGCCACCATCGTGGTGGCCGAGGAGATCTCCGAATACGGTGAGCCGCTGGACTACTCGCCGTGCCTCGAGTGCAAGCTCTGCGTCGCCGCCTGTCCGGTCGGCGCGATCGGCAAGGACGGCGAGTTCGACTTCGTGGCGTGCTCGGTACACAACTACCGCGAGTTCATGGGTGGTTTCACGGACTGGGCGCAGACCATCGCCGACAGTGCCGACGCCGCCGACTTCCGCTCGCGTGTCACCGATTCGGAGAACGCGTCGATGTGGCAGAGCCTGTCCTTCAAGGCGAACTACAAGGCCGCCTACTGTCTGGCGGTGTGCCCGGCCGGGGAGGAGGTCATCGAGCCGTACCTCGAGGACCGCAAGGGCTTCGTCAAGCTGGTCCTCAAGCCGCTGCAGGACAAGCGGGAGACGCTCTACGTTCTGCCCGATTCGGCTGCGAAGGAACACGCGGAACGCCGCTTCCCCCACAAGCCCACCAAGGTCGTCGACAGCGGGATCCGGGGCCGCCGGTAGCGGGGTTGCCTACGATGGCGCCGTGAGCACCTACCGGTGGGAGCGGGTTGCCGACGGTGTATACCGTTGCCGGTTGCCGTTTCTCGACGTGACGGTCGGTGCCGTCACGGGTCGCGACGGGGTGGTGCTGATCGACTCTGGCACCACGCTGGCCGAAGCAGGCGCCATCGCCGACGACGTCCGCGGTCTCGACCCGCGCGGCGTCACGGATCTGGTGCTGACACACCACCACTTCGACCACGTCCTGGGGTGCTCGGTGTTCGCCGACGCGCGAACCCACTGCGCCGACGAGGTGCTCGCGGCACTGCGCGACGCGGGTGCACTGGCGGCCGACGCCGTCTCCTACGGGGCGGATGCCGCCGAAATCGCCGCCACCGTGGCGGCGCTGCGTCCGCTGAATCGCCGCGGCGTGGAGTCGACGATCGACCTCGGTGATCGCGTGGTGACGCTGCTGAGTCCCGGTCGCGGCCACACCGGCCACGATCTCGTCGTCGTCGTGCCGGGTGCGCCGACGGTCGTCTTCTGCGGCGATCTGGTCGAGGAGTCCGGTGACCCGGCCATCGCGGACGACAGTCACCCCGCGGAGTGGGCGGACACCCTCGACGTCGTCCTGGCCGCGGGTGGCCCCGATGCGCGCTACGTGCCGGGGCACGGCGCCGTTGTCGACGCCGATTTCGTTCGGCGGCAACGGGACTGGCTGAGGCAGCGCGTCGACGCGGACTAACCCCAGGCGTGCACGATGTTCTGCGCGGGTTCGAGTCCGTCGCGGATGAGCATCTCGGTGGCGTCGGCGGCCTGCTCCAGGAACACGCCCAGCTCGGGCCGCTCGCGCGAGTTGAAGTTCTCGAGCACGAACGACGCCCCCGACTGCCTGCCCGGCGGCTTGCCGATACCGAGGCGCACCCGCCCGAAGTCGTTGCTACCCAACGACTGTCCGACGGAACGCAGGCCGTTGTGACCGGCGATCCCGCCACCGAACTTCAGCCGGATGCGGCCGAAGTCGATGTCGAGCTCGTCGTGCAGCAGGATGACGTCGGCGGGTGCGATCGAGTAGAACTTGGCGAGCGGCCCGACCTGGCGACCCGACTCGTTCATGTACGTGCGCGGCTTGGCGAGCACCACCGACTTGCCACCGAGCCTGCCCGTCGTGACCTCGGCACCCGACTTCTTGTGCACTTTGAATCCCGAGCCGATGCGATCGGCCAGGATGTCGGCGACGAGGAAACCGAGGTTGTGCCGGGTGCTCTCGTATTGCGGGCCGGGATTGCCGAGGCCGACCACCAGAAGCGGTTCGGCCATGACAGCGGTCGCCTACTCGGACTTCTCTTCGGCGGCCTCTTCGGCTTCGGCCACGGCCTCCGCGAACTCCTCGACCTGCTCCTCGATCGACGCACCGCCGCCCTCGGCCTCGAGGTCCGCAGCCGTCGGCGCCGGGATGACGTTGATGACGAGCAGTTCGGGGTCGGAGATGAGCGTGACGCCGTCGGGCAGCGGGACGTCCGCGGCGGTGATCTGCGTGCCGGGCGTGAGGCCCTCGACCGAGACGGTGAAGTTCTCGGGAATCGACATCGCGTCGGACTCGATCTCGATGGCGTTGGCCTCCTGGTTGACCAGCGTCTCGGGAGCCGCGTCACCCTCGACGAGGACGTTGACCTCGACGGTGACCTTCTCGCCCCGGCGGACGACCAGCAGGTCGGCGTGGGTGATGCTGCGACGGATCGGGTGGATCTCGAGCGCCTTGGTCAGCGCCAGCTGCTCCTTGCCCTCGACGTCGAGGGTCAGCACCGCGTTGGTGCCCGAGTGGCGCAGCACGGCCGCGAAGTCGTGTGCCGACAGTTCGAGGTGCTGCGGGTCGGTGCCGTGGCCGTACAGCACGACGGGCACCTTGCCCTCGCGACGGGCCTGGCGCGATGCGCCCTTGCCGGTGCGCGTGCGCACGGCGGCGACCAGCTGATTGGGGGTGGACTTCGCCGAGGACTTGGCCATGTGATGTTGCTCCTGTAACCGGTGGTCAGTGCACGGCCAGGTCGCAAGGGTTCTTGCAGTCCCGTCGATAACGGTGGTTCGGTACCACCCTCGCCGTGATCGTCGGCAAGGTTATCCGATCAGGGCCTCAGAGCGGAAATCCGGTGCCCGTGAGCTGCTCGGAGAGCTCCCACAGCGCTCGAGCCGTGCCCTTGGAGCTGGCCAGCGGACTGCGGGGACTCAGCCCGGTGGCGCCCCGTGCGCCGAATCGCGGCCCGATGAAGCTGTTGCCCGGCACGTCCTGCGACACGGCGTACAGCGTTTGGCGGGCGCCGAAGTCGGCACTGGTGGCCATGACGTTGGCCGCCTTCCAGAACTTGGTGCCGAACTCGTTGCCGGTCTGGCCCTGCAGGTTGGTCGCCGAGTAGCCGGGATGCGCGGCGACGGCGCGGACCGCCGACCCGCTGGCCGTCAGCCGCGCCTGCAGTTCGCTGGTGAAGAGCAGGTTCGCGAGCTTCGACTGGCCGTACGCCGGCCAGGCGAAGTACGGCCGCGATTTCCAGTTCAGGTCCTTGATGCTGACCTTGCCGATCAGGTGCATCAGCGATGACACCGTCACCACTCGATCGGTGACCTTGGGCAGCAGCAGGTTGGTCAGGGCGAAGTGGCCGAGGTGGTTCGTCCCGATCTGGCTCTCGAACCCGTCCACGGTCTGCGCGTACGGGACGGCCATGATGCCCGCGTTGTTCACGAGCACGTCGACGGTGTCGGTGGATTCGAGAAAGCCGTCGGCGAACGCCCGGACCGACGCCAGGTCCTGCAGGTCGAGCGGCCGCACCTCGACGTCTCCCGGCATGCCCGCCGCGGCCGCGTCGCCCTTCGCGGTGTTGCGGCACGCCAGGATCACCCGTGCGCCGACGCGGGCGAGCTCGCGCGCGGTGACCTCGCCGAGCCCGCTGTTGGCACCCGTCACGATGACGGTGCGGCCGGCGAAGGAGGGAAGTCGGGCGGCGGTCCAGTCGCTCATACGGTGAGCCTAATCACGGCACCTTGACCGTGAAGCCCTTGATGATCGCCTCGATGTCGGGGCCGTCGGCCTGCGCCTCGTCGGCGAAGCTCGTCACCGTCAACTGGACCAGGTACTGCTGACCCGGCGCGTCCGGCTTCGTCGGCTTGCCGGTGGCGATGACGACGCGGTTGTAGCTCTGCATCCGCTGACCCTGAAGGTCGTAGCTGCCCTCGATCATCGACGAGGGGAAGCCGCGGAAGTTGTCCTTCGACCCGTTGAGCTTCTTGAAGTTCTCGCTCATCTCCGCGTCGGCGTCGGCGTGCTTGATCGCCTCCGCGGCGTCGACCTTCCCGGTCAGCTCGAAGACGACGAGCATCGCGCTCGGGTAGCCGTTGCCCTTGGTGATGGTTCGCGTCCCCGGCGCCAGGTTCTCGTTGACGTAGGGCTGCCACCCGTCCGGCATCGGGATGCTGATCGTCAGGTCCTTCAGCTGGTCGGCGGCGACGGGGCGGCCGACGACGCCGACGCTCTCGAGGTACTCCGAGAACGACTGCGTGGGCGCCTCGGTCGGCGTGGTGGTCGTCGTGGTCGGGGTCGTCGACCAGATCGACTGGTAGTCGGGCGCCGAGGGACCGCAGCCGACGGTCGTCAGTGCGACGGCCGCCACCGCGACCGACAGGCGCCTGCGCAGCGTCACAGAATCTCTCGGACGGAGTCCATCGGCCGCGCCAGCCGGGTGCCCCGTTCGGTGACGACGAACGGCCGCTCGATGAGGATCGGGTACTGCGCCATGGCGTCGAGCAGTTGCTCGTCGGAGGCCTCGGCGAGGTTCAGTTCGGCGTACAGCGCTTCGCGTTTGCGCACCGCGGTCCGCACGTCGATGCCCGCGTCGGCGATCAGCGTCACCAGCTCCGCGCGCGACGGCGGCGTCTTGAGGTACTGCACGATCTCCGGTTCGATCCCGTTCTCGCGCAACAACTCCAGCGTTTTGCGCGAGGTTGAGCACTTCGGGTTGTGGAAAATCCGAACTGGCAAGGCTAAGCCGATCCGTCGAACAGGCTCGTCACCGAGCCGTTGTCGAACACCGCGCGGATGGTGTTGGCCAGCAGCGGCGCGATCGACAGGACGGTCAGCGCGGGGAAGCGCTTCTCCTCGCCGATCGGCAGCGTGTTGGTGACGATGACCTCGCGGGCGCCGCAGTCGGCCAGCCGCTGGGCGGCGGGGTCGGACAGCACCCCGTGCGTCGCGGCGATGATCACGTCCTTCGCGCCGTCCTGACGCAGCAGGTTGACCGCACCGGCGATGGTGCCACCGGTGTCGATCATGTCGTCGGTGAGGATGCAGGTCTTGCCCCTGACGTCGCCGACGACGCGGTTGGACTTCACCTGGTTGGGCACCAGCGGATCGCGGGTCTTGTGGATGAACGCCAGCGGCACACCGCCGAGTGAGTCCGCCCACTTCTCCGCGACGCGGACACGGCCCGAGTCGGGGGAGACGACGACCATGTCCTCGTCGGAGTAGTTGTCGGCGATGTACCCCGTCAGCAGCTTCTGCGCGCGCATGTGGTCCACCGGGCCGTCGAAGAAGCCCTGGATCTGGTCGGTGTGCAGGTCGACGGTGACGATGCGGTCGGCGCCCGCCGTCTTGTAGAGGTCGGCGACCAGGCGCGCGGAGATCGGCTCGCGGCCGCGGTGCTTCTTGTCCTGCCGGGCGTAGGGGTAGAACGGCAGGATCGCGGTGATGCGCTTCGCGCTGCCGCGCTTGAGCGCGTCGATCATGATGAGCTGCTCCATGAGCCACTGGTTCAGTGGTGCCGGATGGCTCTGCAGGACGAACGCGTCGCACCCGCGCACGGATTCGTCGAACCTGACGAAGATCTCGCCGTTGGCGAAGTCCCGCGCCGTCTGCGCGGTGACGGGAGTGTCGAGCTCCTTGGCCACCTGCTCAGCGAGTTCGGGGTGCGCCCGGCCCGAGAAAAGCATCAGGCTCTTGCGGTTGTCGGTCCAGTCGTGGCTGCTCACTTCTGCCCTCTCAACGGCGCATCGCCGGTCGGGATTCGATACGGGGCAATGGTACGTAGCCCTGCGGGCAGTTCGCTGCCGGGTTACCGGAATGTTGACGTCAGGCGTCGGAGTCATCGGAATCGGCCACTCCGGCCTGATTCGCGGCCGCCGCCGCCGAAGCCGCGGCGCTGCCCGGCCGCTTGCGCTGAACCCAGCCCTCGATGTTGCGCTGCGGGCCCGCCGAAACGGCGAGCGCGCCGGGCGGGACGTCGTCGCGCACGACGGTGCCCGCGCCGGTGTACGCACCGTCACCGACGGTGACCGGAGCGACGAACATCGTGTCCGATCCGGTGCGCACGTGGGAGCCGATTGTGGTGCGGGACTTGCTTTCCCCGTTGTAGTTGACGAAGACACTCGATGCGCCGATGTTGCTGTGCTCGCCGATGTCGGCGTCACCGACGTAGGTGAGGTGCGGCACCTTGGTGCCCGTCCCGATGGTCGCGTTCTTGGTCTCCACGAACGCGCCGAGCTTGCCGTCGGCGCCGAGGTGCGTGCCGGGACGCAGGTAGGTGAACGGGCCGACGCTCGCGTCGTCGCCGATCACCGATAGCTCCCCGTGGGTGCGGATCACGGAGGCGCGGTCGCCGACCTCCATCGTGGTGAGCGTGGTGTCCGGCCCGATGGTGCACGCCGCGCCGATCGCGGTGGCTTTGAGCAACTGGGTGCCCGGATGCACCACCGTGTCGCGGCCGATCGTCACGTCGACGTCGATCCACGTGGTGGCCGGGTCGATGACCGTGACGCCGCTGCGCTGGTGGGTGGCGACGATGCGGCGGTTGAGCTCCGCACCGAGTTCCGCCAGTTGCACGCGGTCGTTGACACCCGCGACCAGCGCGCTGTCGTCGACGTGGTGGGCCCGCACGATGCCGCGGTCGCCGCGGATGATCGAGATCGCGTCGGTGAGATACAGCTCGCCCTGCGCGTTGTCGGACTTCAGGCGGCCCAGCGCGGAGCGCAGCGCCGTGACGTCGAAGGCGTAGACGCCGCCGTTGACCTCGCGGATGGCCCGCTGCGAGTCCGTGGCGTCGGCCTGCTCGACGATGCCGATGACCTCAGCGTCCTGCGTGCGCAGTATCCGGCCGTAGCCGGTCGGGTCGGGCACCGTCGTGGTGAGGACCGTGGCCGACGCCCCGGCGGCGCCGTGCCTGCTGATCAGTTCGGCCAGCGTGTCGGCGTCGAGCAGGGGGACGTCGGCGGTGGTGACGACGACCGTGCCCGCGAAATCGGCGGGCAGTGAGGGCAGCGCGGACGCGACCGCGTGGCCGGTGCCGCGCGGGCGGTCCTGCACGGCGACGTCGATTGGACGGCCCAGGTCGTCGGCCAGGTCGGCGACGGCGGCGCCGACGCGTTCCCGGTCGCTGCCGACCACCACGACGAGGTGCTGCGGGGACAGCTTGGCGATCGCGTGCAGTGCGTGGGCCAGCATGCTGCGACCCGCGAGGGGGTGCAGGACCTTGTTGAGGTCGGACCGCATCCGGGTGCCCGCGCCTGCGGCCAGCACCACGACGGCGGTATCGGTTCGGGAACTCATGTGGACTCTCGCTCGCTGCTCCGTCGCCAGGACTCGAACCTGAACTATCTGAACCAAAATCAGAGGTGCTGCCGATTACACCACGACGGACTGTTCCCGCGGCTGAGACTCTAGTCGACCGCGACCAGCAGGCTAACCTGATATTCGTGGCGGCCCCGGACAAGGAAGTGCGTGCACCGCGTGCGCGGATGACCGGTACCGAACGCCGCCAGCAGCTCATCGAGATCGCCAAGTCGCTGTTCGCCGAGCGCGGGTACGAGGCCACCTCCATCGAGGAGATCGCCCAGCGCGCCAGCGTGTCCAAACCCGTTGTCTACGAGCACTTCGGCGGCAAGGAGGGGCTGTACGCGGTGGTCGTCGACCGCGAGATGTCGGCGCTGCTCGACGGCATCACGTCGTCGCTCACGAACAACCGCTCACGGGTGCGCGTGGAGCGCGTCGCGCTGGCGCTGCTGACCTACGTCGAGGAGCGCACCGACGGCTTCCGGATCCTGGTCCGCGACTCGCCCGCGTCCATCGCCACCGGCACCTACTCCAGCCTGCTGAACGACGCCGTCAGCCAGGTCGCCTCGATCCTGGCCGGCGATTTCTCCCGCCGCGGTCTCGATCCCGACCTGGCGCCGCTGTACGCGCAGGCACTCGTCGGTTCGGTGTCGATGACCGCGCAGTGGTGGCTCGACGTCCGCGAGCCGAAGAAGGAGGTCGTCGCCGCCCATCTGGTGAACCTGATGTGGAACGGCCTGACGCACCTCGAGGCCGACCCGGTCCTGCACCAGTACGACAACTAACTCGTGTCGCGGGCCAGCAGGTCCTCGGTCGTCTCCCTTCGCACCAGCACGCGCGCCGCGCCGTCGCGGACCCCGATCACCGGCGGCCTGCCGACCATGTTGAACGTCGACGCCATGCTGTGGTGATAGGCGCCCGTCCCCGCAACGGCGAGCAGGTCACCGGGGTGTAGGTCCATCGGCAGCGCGACGTCGCGGGCGATGACGTCACCCGCCTCGCAGTACCGGCCGACGACGGTCACCGGGTGGGTCGGCCCCAGTGGGTGCCGGTTGGCCACCGCGACGGTGTAGCGGGCGCCGTACAGGGCCACCCGCGGGTTGTCGCCCATCCCGCCGTCGACGGCGACGAACGTGCGGCCGCCGGGTTGCCGCTTGATCGACACGACTCGGTAGATCGTCACGCCGGCGCGAGCGCTCAACGCGCGGCCCGGTTCGACGACGATCGTCGGCCGCGGGTAGCGCTCGGCGCCGCACGCCGAGTCGAGGGCGTCGTCGACGGCGTCGGCGAGTACCGCCGGATCGAGTTCGGCGTCGCCCGCGAGGTACGGCACTGCGTGACCGCCGCCGATGTTGAGCTCCGCCAGCACGACGCCGTGCCGCGCCCGGATGTCGGCCATCAGCGAGATGGTGCGGCGGATGCCCTCCGCGTAGACCTCGGCGTCGGCGACCTGCGAGCCGAGGTGGAAGTGCAGGCCGACGAGATTGAGCATCGGCTGGTCGAGTACTCGCCGCACGGCTGTCTCGGCGTCTCCGCCCGCGATCGCGAAGCCGAACTTCTGGTCGGTGACGCCGGTGGTCACCGCGGCGTGGCCGTGGATGTCGACGTCCGGCGTGACGCGAACCAGGACGTCCTGGGGTGCCCGCAACTGGCTGGCGAGCATCGCGAGTTCGGTGCCGGAGTCGATCACGATACGGCCGACACCCGACCTCGCGGCCTCCCGGAGCTCGCAGGTCGTCTTGGCGTTGCCGTGGACGACGATGCGACGCGGGTCCACGCCGGCCCGCAGCGCGACGGCCAGCTCGCCGGGTGAGCACACGTCGACGCCCAGGCCCTCGTCGGCGGCCCAGCGAGCGACCGCTGTGGTGCGCAGCGCCTTTCCCGCGTACACGATGCGGGTCTCGCGCAGCGCGGTGCGGTAGCGGCGGGCGCGGTAGCGGAAGTCGGCTTCGTCGATCACGTAGCTCGGGGTGTCGTACTGGTCGGCGAGGTCGCACAGCGGGGTACCGCCCACGCACAGCCGCCCGTCGACGTCGACGCGCGCGGTGACCGGCCAGACGGCGGGGTCGATGCGCATCGGGGCGGCGCGATGCAGGGAGTGCAGCGAGTCGAGAAGTGTCATGCCTCCACGGTGCGCGGGCCCGCGGGGGCGAGCCGCGATCTTGACGCTTCCCTCACGGCCGGTGCCCGGATCATGACGGTCTTGCGGCAGTGGGGTGAGAGCGTCCGCTCGAACGCCGCGTCGGAGAGCCTCCCTAGAATGGGGACATCATGACCGCACCGGGGCACCACTCTGTCCAGACCCCGATGGCGGGGCTCATCGACCTGGCGCTGACCGCGCCCACCTTCGAAGATCTCATCGCACGCGACGGCGAGACCGCGCTCGTCGGGCCCGTCGGCGCCCGGCTGTACGCCGCCGCCGCGCTCGCCCGCTCGGGGCCGCTGCTCGTCGTCACCGCCACCGGGCGGGAGGCCGACGATCTCACCGCCGAACTGCGCGCGGTTCTCGGCGACGCCGTCGCGATGTTCCCGTCGTGGGAGACGCTGCCGCACGAACGGCTCTCACCCGGCGTCGAGACCGTCGGCGCGCGGATGCTGGTGCTGCGTCGCCTGGCCCACCCCGACGACGCGCGGCTCGGGGCGCCGCTGCGGGTCGTCGTCACCACCGCTCGCTCGCTGCTGCAGCCGATGGCGGCCGGCCTGTCCGACGTCGAGCCGGTGACGCTGACGGTCGGGGCGGTTCCCGATGTCGCCGCCGGAGCGGCTCCGGCCGCGACACTTGAAGCCGTCATCGCCCGGCTCGTCGAGCTGGCCTACACGCGTGTCGACATGGTCGGCAAGCGCGGTGAATTCGCCGTCCGCGGAGGCATTCTCGACCTCTTCCCGCCGACGGCGGAGCATCCGATACGGGTGGAGTTCTGGGGCGACGAGGTCACCGAGTTGCGGATGTTCTCGGTGGCCGACCAGCGCTCCATCCCCGAGATCGAGGTCACGGACGTCATCGCGGTCTCCTGCCGCGAGCTGCTGCTCACCGAGGACGTCCGCCAGCGCGCGGCCGCGCTGTCCGCAGGGATCCCCAGGGGGGAGAACAGCGTCACCGGAACCATCGGCGACATGGTGGCCAAGCTCGCCGAGGGCATCCCCGTCGACGGCATGGAGGCGCTGCTGCCCGTGCTGCAGCCGGTCGAACCCGCGCTGCTCTACGACCTGATGCCCGTGGGCACGCCGTTGCTGATCTGCGACCCCGAGAAGGTGCGCACCCGAGCGGCCGACCTGATCAAGACCGGGCGCGAGTTTCTCGAGGCGTCGTGGTCGGTCGCGGCGATCGGCGGTGACGCCCCCATCGACATCGAACAGCTCGGCGGCTCCGGCTTCCGTGCGTTCGACGAGGTTCGCGACGGCGCGGCCGCGGCAGGCCATCAGTGGTGGACGCTGAGCCAGCTGGCGTCGGAGTCCGCCGTCGAGCTGGACGTGCGGGCGGCGCCGTCGGCGCGCGGACACGTGTCGTCGCTCGAGGAGACGTTCGCGATGCTGCGTGCGCACGTCGCGACCGGCGGTACCGCCGTCGTCGTCACCCCCGGTGCCGGGACGGCGCACCGCGTGGTCGAGCAGCTCGGCGAAGCCGACACGCCTGCAACCATGTTGGAGTCCGGCGTCACGCCGAAGCCCGGGGTGGTCAGCGTTCTCAAGGGGCCGCTGCACGACGGTCTGATCGTGCCGGGGGCCAACCTCGTGGTGATCACCGAGTCCGACCTGACGGGCAACCGCGCGACCGCGCCCGAGGGCAAGCGGCTGGCGGCCAAGCGCCGCAACGTCGTCGACCCTCTCGCGCTCGCCGCGGGCGACCTGGTGGTACACGACCAGCACGGCATCGGCCGCTTCGTCGAGATGACGGAGCGCATCGTCGGCGGCGCGCGGCGCGAGTACCTGGTCCTGGAGTACGCCTCGGCCAAGCGCGGCGGCGGGTCCGACAAGCTGTACGTGCCGATGGACTCGCTGGATCAGCTGTCCCGGTACGTCGGCGGCGAGGCGCCCGGCTTGAGCAAGCTCGGCGGCAGCGACTGGGCCAACACGAAGACGAAGGCGCGCAAGGCGGTTCGCGAGATCGCCGGTGAACTCGTCGCGCTGTACGCCAAGCGGCAGGCGGCGCCGGGCCACGCGTTCGGGCCGGACACGCCGTGGCAGTCGGAGATGGAGGACGCGTTCGGTTTCACCGAGACCATCGACCAGTTGACCGCCATCACCGAGGTCAAGAGCGACATGGAGAAACCCGTGCCGATGGACCGCGTCATCTGCGGTGACGTCGGCTACGGCAAGACCGAGATCGCGGTGCGCGCGGCGTTCAAAGCGGTGCAGGACGGCAAGCAGGTCGCTGTGCTGGTGCCGACGACGCTGTTGGCCGATCAGCACCTGCAGACGTTCACCTCGCGAATGGCCGGGTTCCCGGTGACGGTGAAGGGGCTGTCGCGCTTCACCGCTCCCGCCGAGTCCCGTGCGGTGCTGGAGGGCATGAAGGACGGCTCGGTCGACATCGTCATCGGCACCCATCGACTCCTGCAGACCGGCGTGACGTGGAAGGACCTCGGCCTGGTCGTCGTCGACGAGGAGCAGCGATTCGGCGTCGAGAACAAGGAGCACATCAAGGCGATGCGCACCCACGTCGACGTGCTGACCATGAGCGCGACCCCGATTCCGCGCACGCTGGAGATGAGCCTGGCCGGGATCCGCGAGATGTCGACGATCCTGACCCCGCCCGAGGAACGGTTCCCGGTGCTGACGTACGTCGGCCCGAACGACGAGAAGCAGGTGGCGGCCGCACTTCGGCGCGAACTCCTGCGCGACGGGCAGGCGTTCTACATTCACAACCGGGTGAAGTCGATCGACGCCGCCGCGGCGAGGGTGAAGGCGATGGTGCCCGAGGCCAGGGTGGTCGTCGCGCACGGCCAGATGCCCGAAGAGGTGTTGGAACGCACAGTCGAGGGTTTCTGGAACCGCGAGTACGACGTGCTGGTGTGCACGACGATCGTCGAGACGGGCCTCGACATCTCGAACGCCAACACGCTGATCGTCGAGCGCGCGGACGTCTTCGGACTGTCTCAGCTACATCAGCTGCGGGGGCGCGTCGGCCGCAGTCGCGAGCGCGGCTACGCGTACTTCCTGTATCCGCCGGAGGTGCCGTTGACCGAGACGGCGTACGACCGGTTGGCGACCATCGCGCAGAACAACGAGTTGGGCGCGGGGATGGCCGTCGCGATGAAGGACCTCGAGATCCGCGGTGCGGGCAACGTGCTCGGTGTCGAGCAGTCCGGCCACGTCGCCGGCGTGGGCTTCGACCTGTACGTCCGACTCGTCGGCGAGGCCGTGGAGGCGTATCGCGCGGCTGTGGACGGCAAAACCGTTGTGGCGCCGGAGGAACCGAAGGACGTGCGCATCGACCTTCCGGTGGACGCACACCTGCCGCCCGACTACATCGGCAGTGACCGGCTTCGTCTCGAGGGCTATCGCCGGCTGGCGGCGGCGCCCGATCCGGCGGGCATCTCGGCGGTGGTCGAGGAGCTCGTCGACCGGTACGGGGAGCTGCCCGAACCGGCGCGTCTGCTGGTCGCGATGGCCCGGCTGCGGCTGCTGTGCCGCGAGTACGGTGTCACCGAGGTCAGCTCCGTCTCGGAGACGACGCTGCGAGTCGCGCCGTTGCCGCTGCAGGACTCTCAGCAACTTCGGCTCAAGCGCATGTACCCGAGTGCGTCGTACCGGGCGACGACCTCGACGATCTCGATGCCGATCCCGCGGGTGAGCAGTGGTGTCGGGTCGCCGCGCATCCGCGACGTCGAGCTACTGCAAGTGGTGGCGGGTCTGCTTCTCGCGCTGGATGGAAGGCCGCAGACGGATGTTGATATAACGAAGCTCGTAAGCGGCGGCGCGGGGACTGCTGACGCGAAGAGCAAAGGCAACTGATGACAGTCGTGCTGGTCGATCCGCGGCGCCCCTCCCTGGTTCCGGTGGAAGCCATCGAGCTGCTGGCAGGCGATGTGCAGTACACCGAGGAGATGCCGATCCGGGTCCCGTGGTCGCTGCCGTCGTCGCGTCCGTCGCACGACGGTGAGGACGCGCCGGTACTGCTGTCGTCGGATCCCGAGCATCCCCTCGTGAAGGCGCGGCTGGCGGCCGGGGAGCGACTGATCGCGGCGCCGGCTCCCAGAGTCGGCGAGCGGCTGATCGACGCGGTCGATCTGATGGACAAGCTGCGGACGTCGGGTCCGTGGGAGCGCGAACAGACCCACGACTCGCTGCGCCGCTACCTGCTCGAGGAGACCTACGAGCTGTTCGACGCCGTCCGCGCCGATGACAGCCAGCAGCTGCGCGAGGAGCTCGGCGACCTGCTGCTGCAGGTGCTGTTCCACGCCCGCATCGCCGAGGACGCCGAGCAGCTGCCGTTCGGCATCGACGACGTCGCCGACGCGCTGGTCCGCAAGCTGATCAACCGGGCGCCGTCGGTGCTTGCCGGACACGCCATCTCGCTCGACGAGCAACTCGCCCAATGGGAGGAGCGCAAAGCGGGGGAGAAGCCTCGCGGGTCGGCGATGGACGACGTGCCGACCGCGCAGCCGGCGCTGGCCCTGACGCAGAAGGTCTACGAGCGGGTGATCGCCGCGGGCATGCCCGTCGACCTGATCCCCGAGGGGCTGGTGTCGATCGGCGTCGGATTGGGCGAGGACGCCGAGAGCGTGCTGCGCGGCGCGACGCTGGAGTTCATGGACACCGTCCGCAAGGTCGAGCAGGCGATCGCGGCCAGCAGGCGCAATCCCGACCTGCCCGAGGAACTCGACGCCACGCACCTCGGCACCGTGACCGAGGAGGAGTGGCGGCAGCACTGGCCGACCCTGCAGGCGGAGGAGTCTGCCGATGACGTTGAGCCGCAGCAGGATTCGGATGTCGAGGCCGAGGAGCCCGAGCCCGAGGTGGAGCCGCTGGTGATCCCCGATGCGCCCGCCGGCGAGGTACTCGAATCGCTGGAGCCCATCCCTCCGGAGGAGTCGGCGCAGGCGAAGTCGGCCGCCGACTAGGAACTCGCGAGTCGCGCGCGTCGAATTCTGCTCTAGGGCTGTGCTTTCCGCTGGATCGCAGCCCACACGCAGAAGTGGGCGAGGCGAGGGTCGAATTCTGCACGAGGGTGGTCGCGCGACGAGTTATCCACAGCCGTAGTGCGGAAAATGCTTCGGGAGCAGCGATTCGTCGGATGGCGGCGCCACCATCGCGGCCATGGACATGCCCTTCATCGGCGCGGAGGCGATCCGCGACGGAATTCTCACCCGAGCGCGGTTGCGCTGGAACTACGAGTCGCTGCATCCTGGCGTCTACCTCGCCAAAGGTGCTGAGCAGACGATCCTCGTCGACGCCGTCGCAGCCTGGCTGCGAACCGGTCGGCGCGGCGTCGTGGCCGGGCGGGCCGCATCCGCCCTGCACGGTGCGAACTGGGTTGACGCCGGCACGCCGATCGAGATCATCGCCGACCACACTCGTCCGCGTGAAGGCGTCATCGTCCGCGAAGAGCGCCTGGCTGCCGACGAGATCATGCAGATCGGCGGGCTACCGGTCACGTCGATCCCGCGCACGGCCTTGGATCTCGCGCGTCACCTTCCCCGCGACGAGGCCGTAGCCGCATTGGACGCGCTCGCCGCCGCGACCGGCGTGACGATCAACGAGGTGCTTCCGCTGCTGGCGAGGTATCGCGGTGCACGCGGGATCCGCGCGGCACGTGTTGCACTCGATCTCATGGACGGCGGCGCCCAGTCTCCGCGCGAAACGTCCCTGCGGCTCCTGCTGATCGACGCGGGATACCCGCGGCCGCGCTCGCAGATCCGCGTCACCGATGGTGCCACCTCGGTGTTCCTCGACATGGGCTACGACGAGATCAAAGTCGGTCTCGACTACGAGGGGGAGCACCATTCAGAGGATCGCGACCAGTACGTTCACGATATCGGCCGTTCGCAGTTGGTCGCCGGACAGGGCTGGCTGGATATCAAGGTCGTGAAAGAACACAGTCGCGCATACATCCTGCATCGCGTGGACTCGGCATTCCAGCAGCGCGGCTGGCGACCTCGTTTCGCGAGTTCTGCGTGAGAGTCGTGATCGGCGGCGGCGACGACAGCCCCCATGCGGAACTCGCCGCGCTGGGCATCGAATTCTGCACTAGGGCTGTGCTTTTCGCTGGATCGCAGCCCTCACGCAGAAGTGGGCGAGGCGAGGGTCGATTTCTGCTCTAGGGTGGTCGCCGCCGCGAGCCCTCAGCCGAACAGGCCGTCGCCCAGGTACCGGTCGGCGCCCTGCACACCGGGCAGCACGAAGAAGAATCCGCCGCCGACCGGCAGGATGTACTCCTCCAGCGGCTCGCCCGTGAGGCGCTCCTGCACCGCGAGGAACCCCTTGTTGAGGCTGCGCTGGTAGGCGATGAACGCCAGACCCTGATCGAGACGGCCCGCGCGGTCGAAGCCGCGTGAGTAGTTGAACCCGCGGCGCAGGATCAGGTTCTCCTCGGTCTCCGGGGTTCGCGGATTGGCCAGTCGGATGTGCGCGTCGAGCTTGATGCGCGTGCCGTCCGGGTCTCTCGCGTAATCGGGGTCGTCGAACTCGTCGCTCATCCCCATCGGAGCGCCGCTGATCTTCTCGCGACCGATCAGGTTCTCCTGCTCGATGAGCTGCGTGCGGTCCCAGAACTCGACGAACATCCGGATGATCCGCACGGCCTGATACGACCCGCCCGCCGTCCACTCGGGCTCGCCCGAGCCGGGCTGCACCCAGACGTGCCGATCCATGACGCCGGGATCCTCGACATCGAGGTTGGCTGTTCCGTCCTTGAAGCCCAACAGGTTTCGGGGTGTCGACGCCTCCGACGTCTGGCCCGCCCCGATTCCGCGGGCGTAACCGTCGATCATCCACTTGAGGGTGAGGTCGCTGCGGGTGCGACGCATGATCTGCCGAAGCGCGAACTGCACGGTGTCGTTGTGCCCGGCTTCGAAGACGATCGAGATGTCACCGTGGGACAGCTTCGGGTCCAGTCGGTCGTTGGCGAGGAACGGCATCGTGACCAGTTCCCTCGGCTTGAGGTCGACGAGTCCGAAGCGGTTGTCGAACACCGACGCACCCAGGCCGACGAGGATCGAGAGGCCGTCCGCAGGCGGATGCGAGCCCAGGATGCCCGAGTCGACGGGCGGGAACTCGGGGTTGCGCACCTCCGGCGGCGTGCCCGACATCAGTCCGCGGATCTCGTCGGTCAGGTTCTCCAGCACCCGCTGCAGTCCGGCCCGGTCCCGCGTCTGCAGGTTGAACGACGCGATCAGGCCCTGCTCGGGGATCGGCAGGGTGGTGATACCGGCCTGATGCGGTCCCTCGAACGGGGTGAAACCGCCCCCTCGCGAGGACGGTTTTCCCGAGTGTCGTCCGGAGTCGGTGAGCGCCAGGGTGGCGCCGACGCCGACAGCCGCCCCGGCCCCCGCACCCAGGGCTCCCGCGACGAAGCCTCGACGCGAGAGACCTTGGCGTGGTTGCCCTTCCGTCACTTAAGGCCCAGGACTCCGCTGACCGTCGACAGCTTCTCGGACAGGCCGGCCAGCTGCGACTTGAGCGCGTCGACAACCGGCGGCTGCACGGTCACGGCCGGGCACAGCGGGGACGGGAACTCGCTGCCCTCGATGCAGTAGTTCACCCAGCCGTCTCCCTGGCGCAGCGGGCGCATGGTGTCGAAGAGCTCGGAGAAGCCCGCCGTGATCTCGCCGAGCAGCGCCGGATCCTTCGCCGACAGCGCCGCCGACAGCTTGTCGACCGCGACCTGCGACCCCTGAAGGTTGGCGTCGAAATCCCACAGGTCGGTCTTCGAGTAGCGGTCCTCTTCGCCGGTGAGCTTGCCCTGCGAGACCTCTTCGATCAGCTCGGCGGCGCCGTTGGCCACGTTGATCGGCTCGACCGTGACGCCGGGAATCGCCGCCTTCAGGTCGGCGATGTCCTTGTCGAGTTGGTCGGCGAAGGGCACCGCGCCCTCGGTGGTGTTCTTCTCGAAGAGGTAGTACTCGATGCGGTGCCACCCGGTGAACGCCGGATCGTCGACGCCCGAGAAGTCGTCGACGCGCGAGTCGGTCTTCGCGTCGGTGTCCTCGACCAGTTCGGCGATGGGCTCGATGCGCTCCCACGGCTGGCGGGACGGCGCGAACGCCGCCTGCGCGGCTTTGACGTCGCCGGCCCGGACGGCGTCGGTCAGTACCTTGACCGCGCCGACCAACTCGTCGGCCTGCGCGACCGCGTACGCCTTGTACTCGTCGGCGGCCTTCTGCAGTTCGGGGCTGGGGGCAGCCGCGGCCGACGTGCTCGAGCTGGATTCGCTCGCGCTGCTGCTGCTCGACTCGGTGGATCCGCTGTCGCCGCCTGAGCAACCGCCGAGAACCAGAGCCACTGCGACAGCCGACACCGGCCAGGCGAGTTGCCTTCTCATACAGCCTCCTTTGAATAGTCGCGCGTGACACTACAACGTCTGACATGCAAAGGGTAGGCACCCCTAATTTCCAGAAACCATTCGGGGGACGACCGCGTGATGTGCGTTCTCGCTTACCGTTGGGAGCCGGGGTCCACGGTCAGGGCACTATTGATGCGGAACCGTTCATCTGAGGGAGTCTGTTGTCACCGAAGCGCTGGCTGACGGCTGTTGTGGTTATCGCCGCAACAGCCCTGCTGATGGCGTCCTCGTGTTCGTTCCGGGCCGGCTCGCCGATTCCGGAGGGCGTGCCGCCGCCGCCCGGTGATCAGGTGCCGCAGATCGACATCTCGGTCAAGGGCAGGCCCGCCGACCAGCTGCACCAGTGGGCGGCGGAACGGGCACCGGCGCTGGGCATCCCCGTGACGGCACTCGAGGCGTACGCGTACGCCGCCCGCGTGGCCGAGGTCGTCAATCCCAAGTGTCATCTGGCGTGGACGACGCTCGCGGGCATCGGCATGGTGGAAAGCCACCACGGCACGTACCGCGGGTCGGACGTGGAGCCGGGGGGTGACGTCGTCCCGCCCATCCGTGGAGTGCGTCTCGACGGCTCGATGGGCAACCTGGCCATCGAGGACACCGACGGCGGCCAGCTCGACGGCGACGACGAACTCGATCGCGCCATGGGGCCCATGCAGTTCATCCCCGAGACGTGGAAGCTCTACGGCGTCGACGCCAACAACGACCGCGTCATCTCACCGGACAACATCGACGACGCGGCGTTGTCGGCCGCGGGCTACCTGTGCTGGCGCGGCAAGGACATGCAGACCGCCCGCGGCTGGATGGAGGGCCTGCGCGCCTACAACCTGTCCGACCAGTACGCCCGCACCGTGCGCGATTGGGCGACGGCCTACGCCGAGGGCCGCCCGCTGTAACACTCCGCTCGCCCCTGATGAACGGTTGGGCGACACCCACTAGGCTGAGCCCGTCCGAATGAGCCCACCCTTCAAGGAGACGTCTGTGGCCATCATCGAGCAGGTCGCGGCCCGAGAGATCCTCGATTCCCGCGGCAATCCGACGGTCGAGGTCGAGGTCGCCCTGAGCGACGGTTCGGCCGCCCGCGCCGCGGTGCCGTCCGGGGCGTCGACCGGTGAGCACGAAGCCGTGGAGTTGCGCGACGGTGGCGATCGCTACCTCGGGAAGGGCGTCGAGAAGGCCGTGAACGCCGTGCTCGACGAGATCGCTCCGGCCGTCATCGGCTTCAGCGCCGATGACCAGCGGCTCGTCGACCAGGCGCTGCTGGATCTCGACGGCACGCCCGACAAGTCGCGGCTGGGCGCCAACGCGATCCTCGGCGTCTCGCTGGCCGTCGCCAGGGCCGCCGCGGATTCCGCCGAATTGCCGCTGTTCCGCTACGTCGGCGGGCCCAACGCGCACATCCTGCCCGTGCCGATGATGAACATCCTCAACGGCGGCGCGCACGCCGATACCGGTGTCGACGTGCAGGAGTTCATGGTCGCCCCGCTCGGCGCGCCGACGTTCAAGGAGTCGCTGCGCTGGGGTGCCGAGGTGTACCACTCGCTGAAGTCGGTGCTGAAGAAGCAGGGCCTGGCTACCGGCCTCGGTGACGAGGGCGGGTTCGCCCCCGACGTCGCAGGCACCAGGGCGGCCCTCGACCTCATCGGCACCGCCATCGACGCGACCGGTCTCAAGCTCGGCACCGACGTCGCGCTCGCCCTCGACGTGGCGGCCACCGAGTTCCACACGGAGGGAACGGGTTACGCCTTCGAGAAGGAGACCCGCACCGCCGAGCAGATGATCGAGTTCTACGCCGATCTGATCGACTCCTACCAGCTGGTGTCCATCGAGGATCCGCTGTCGGAGGACGACTGGGACGGGTGGGTCGCGCTGACCGCGGCCATCGGGGACCGTGTCCAACTCGTCGGCGACGACCTGTTCGTCACGAATCCCGAGCGGCTGCTGGAGGGCATCGAGAAGGGCGCCGCCAACGCGCTGCTGGTGAAGGTGAACCAGATCGGCACGCTCACCGAGACCCTCGACGCGGTGTCGCTCGCCCACAGCGCCGGCTACAAGTCCATGATGAGCCACCGTTCGGGCGAGACCGAGGACACCACGATCGCCGACCTCGCGGTTGCGGTGGGCAGCGGCCAGATCAAGACCGGCGCCCCGGCCCGCAGCGAGCGCGTGGCCAAGTACAACCAGTTGCTCCGCATCGAGGAACTGCTGGGCGACGCCGCCCGGTACGCGGGCGACGCCGCGTTCCCGCGCTTCGCGGTCTAGGGTTCGGTCTTTTCATCACGTACTCCCGTAACGTGAAAGCCTATGCCCGACGCCAAACGACCCGACCCCAGGAGGCGCACTCCCGCGTCGCGCCCTGGTAAGGGCGGCGGGGTTCGGGGCCGACCCGGCGGGGCCGCCCCGATCCGGCGGGAGATCCGTGCGGCTCCGGCGCGACCGGTGCAGGAGCCCGTCGACGAGGACCTCGTCGAGGAGACGGACGACGAGGCCGCCGACGCCGGAGTCATCGACACCATCCGGTCGGCGATCGCCGACGCCGCCGAGCAGCAGTCGGAACAGCGCTTCGGCTCGGCCGCGCGACGCGCGGCGATCCTGGCCGCGGTGGTCTGCGTGCTGACGTTGACGATCGCGGGCCCGGTGCGGACCTACTTCTCGCAGCGCGCCGAGATGCGTCAACTGGCCGAGGCCGAAGCGCAACTGCGAGCGCAGATCGCCGATCTCGAGCAGCAGCGGGTCAAGCTCGCCGACCCCGTCTACATCGCGTCGCAGGCCCGCGAGCGACTGGGCTTCGTCATGCCAGGTGAGATCCCCTATCAGGTGCAGCTGCCCAACCGCGTCGGCGCTGACGCGAGCCCCGACGGCGCCGTACCGGCCGGCCCACCGCCCGGTCAGCCGTGGTACACGTCGCTGTGGCACACCATTTCCGATGCGCCACACGGGGTTTCGTCGCCCACCCCGGCGCCGCCCCTGCCCGCGCCACCGCCCCCCGCTCCCGGTGGTTGACCCGGCTGATCTGGACGCCGTCGCCGCGCAGCTGGGCCGTGAGCCGCGGGGTGTCCTGGAGATCGCGTACCGCTGTCCGAACGGCGAACCGGCAGTGGTGAAGACGTCGCCGCGGCTGCCTGACGGCACGCCCTTCCCGACGCTGTACTACCTGACGCATCCCGTGCTGACCGCGGCGGCGAGCAGGCTCGAATCAGCCGGTGTGATGCGCGAGATGACCGAAAGGCTGCTTGCGGACCCGGATCTCGCCGCAGCCTACCGCCGGGCACACGAGTCGTTCCTCGCCGAACGGGACGCCATCGAATCGCTCGGCACCACGTTCAGCGGGGGCGGGATGCCGGACCGCGTCAAGTGCCTGCACGTGGTCATGGCTCATTCGCTGGCGAAGGGGCCGGGCGTCAACCCCTTCGGTGACGAGGCCTTGGCGATGCTGGCCGTCGAACCCGCGATGGCGGGCATTCTGGACCCCGAGAGGTGGGTGCCGTGACCCGGACAGTGGCCGCGATCGACTGCGGTACCAACTCGATTCGCCTGCTGATCGCTCAGGCGGAGGGCGGCGGTCTGCGCGATGTGCATCGCGAGATGCGGATCGTCCGGCTGGGGCAGGGGGTCGACGCGACGGGGAACTTCGCGCCGGATGCCATCGAGCGGACCAGGGCGGCCCTGACCGAGTACGCCGAACTGCTTCGCGTGCACGATGTCTCAACCGTGCGGATGGTCGCCACGTCGGCGACGCGCGACGCGGGCAATCGCGACGAGTTCTTCTCGATGACCGCGGAGGTGCTCGGCGCGGTGGTGCCCGGAGCAATCGCCGAGGTGATCACCGGGACCGAGGAGGCGGCGTTGTCGTTCCACGGTGCGATCGGCGAACTCGACAGCGCCGCAGCGCCGTTCGTCGTCGTCGACCTCGGTGGCGGATCGACGGAGGTGGTGCTGGGTGAGCATGACGTCGCGGCGAGCTTCTCGGCGGACATCGGCTGCGTGCGGCTGACCGAGCGCTGTCTGCACTCCGATCCGCCGACGGCCGACGAGATCGATGCGGCCAGGGCCGTGGTTCGGGCTGCTCTCGGCCAGGCCCTGCGCGTCGTGCCCGTGGAGAGCGCGCGCACGTGGGTGGGCGTCGCGGGGACGTTCACCACGCTCGCCGCCCTCGCTAAGCGCATGGCGACATACGACTCCGAGGCCATCCACCTCTCGCGGGTCGGGTTCCCCGAACTCCTGGAGGTGTGTGGCGAACTGCTCGCGATGACGCGGCAGCAGCGGGCGGTGCTCGGACCGATGCACGAGGGCCGGGTCGACGTCATCGGCGGCGGCGCCATCGTCGTCGAGGAACTGGCGCGTGAGCTGGGGGAACGCGCGGGAGTCGACGAACTGGTGGTCAGCGAACACGACATTCTGGACGGCATCGCGCTGTCACTGCTCTGACGCGTCGGTTTGAGCGTCGAGGGGTCCGGGTAACTGTCGTCTGCTCGCATCGGGCGAGGCGGTTTCGGAGGGAGCGACCATGGCAGACGGTGACGATCCGTTGAAGGAGATCTTCGCAACGGGCGCACTACTCCTGGTGGTGGGAGCCATCATCGGGGGAGTGATCGGCGCGGTGGAACTCGGTCAGAGCAGCGCTGCGACGGCCATCATCGCGTGGGCCGCCGCTGCCGTCGGATTCGGCATCAGCCTGGCCTACTTCATGGCGGATGCCCGCAAGGGTGAGGAGCCTGCCGCCGAACTGCCGTTCCCCAGTTGGTTGAGGACCGACTCCGACACTGTTCGCTGATCGCGAGCGAGCCCGCGGCGATTCCGCCTCAGCGGCGCACGTTGCAGTTCGGGGGATTACCGCAGTGGTGTCCGCCGTCGCACGCGTTGCACTTGCAGGTACAGCCGCCCCGCTGAACGGGAGCCTGGGAAAACTTCATGCGAACCACCTCTGTTGACTCAATCGACTATCAACATATGACTACTTCACAATAGTTCGAATCACGGTGAGTGGGAACCACTTCGCAGTACGGGCGTCAGCGCCTCGAGCACGGAGACGTCTTCGATCGTCGACGGTGGCGCTTCGGCTCGGCCGTCGGCGATGCCGCGCATGGTCTTGCGCAGGATCTTGCCGGATCTGGTCTTCGGCAACGCCGCGACGACGTCGACGCGCTTGAGTGCCGCGACGGCGCCGATGTTCTCGCGTACGGAGGCGATCAGGGCATCGGCGAGACCCTCGTCGGACGCGCCGGCCTTCAGCACGACGAAACCGCGCGGCACCTGCCCCTTGATCTCGTCGGCGACGCCGATCACCGCACACTCCGCGACCGCGGGATGGGCGGCGAGGACGGCCTCGATGGCCCCGGTCGACAGCCGGTGGCCGGCGACGTTGATGACGTCGTCGGTGCGGCCCATGACGAACAGGTGGCCGTCGCCGTCGCGGTAGCCGCCGTCGCCCGACAGGTAGTAGCCGTCGAACGCCGAGAGGTAGGAGGCGACGAAGCGGTCGTCGTCACCCCAGAGCGTGGGCAGCGTGCCGGGCGGCAGTGGCAGCTTGACGCAGATCGCGCCCTCCTCGTCCACGTCGGCCTCGGTGCCGTCGGGCCGCAGTATCCGTACGTCGTAACCGGGCATCGGCACCGTCGCGGAGCCGGGTTTCAGCGGAAGATGCTCCACGCCTACCGGATTCGCCGCGATCGACCAGCCGGTCTCGGTCTGCCACCAGTGATCGACGACGGGGATCGCGAGCTTCTCCGTCGCCCAGTGGTACGTGCCGGGGTCGAGTCGCTCGCCGGCCTGGAAGAGGTACTTCAGCCCGGTCAGGTCGTAGTCGGCGAGGTACTTGGCGTCGGGGTCCTCCTTCTTGATCGCGCGCATCGCGGTCGGCGCGGTGAACAGCACCTTGACGCCGTGCTCTGAGGCGACGCGCCAGAACGCCCCCGCGTCCGGGGTGCCGACGGGCTTGCCCTCGTAGAGCACGCTCGTCGCACCGAGGAGCAGCGGCCCGTAGACGATGTAGGAGTGGCCGACGACCCAGCCGACGTCCGACGCCGCCCAGTACACGTCGCCGGGATCGGTGTCGTAGACGTGGCGCATGGTCCAGAGCAGCGCGACGGCGTGCCCCCCGTTGTCGCGCACGATGCCCTTGGGCTTGCCGGTGGTGCCGGATGTGTACAGGACGTAGAGCGGGTCGGTCGATGCGACCGGGACCGGGTCGACGGCTTCGGCGCCAGCGATCGCGGCGGCCCAGTCGACGTCGCGGCCGTCGACGAGGTCGCACGGAAGCTGCTCGCGCTGCAGGATCACACACGCCGGGGTGTCGTGTTTCGCCATCTCGAGTGCGGCGTCCAGCATCGGCTTGTAGGCCACGGTGCGGGTCGGCTCGATCCCGCACGACGCGGATACGACGACGGCGGGCCGGGCGTCGTCGATGCGGGCCGCGAGCTCGTTGGCCGCGAACCCGCCGAAGACCACCGAGTGCACCGCCCCAAGCCGTGCGCAGGCCAGCATCGCGATGACGGCTTCCGGCACCATCGGCAGGTAGATGACGACCCGGTCGCCCTTGCTCACGCCGAGGGTGCGCAGCGCGCCCGCGAAACGCGCCGTCTCGTCGAGCAGCTCGCGGTAGGTGTAGGTCCGCTTGGCCCCCGTGACCGGGGAGTCGTAGATCAACGCGGCCTGGTCGCCCCGTCCGCCGTCGACGTGCCTGTCGAGCGCGTTGGCGCACGTGTTGAGCTCACCGTCCGGAAACCACCGGTAGAAGGGAGGATTCGAGTCGTCGAGGATTCGGGTCGGCTCACGGGTCCACGTGACTGCACGGGCGGCGTCGGCCCAGAATGCGGCGGGATCATCGATGGAGGCGTCGAACAGTTCGCGGTACCCGGACATACCCGAACGCTATCGCTGCGAGCGCGCTTTCACGGCCGCTTCGCCGGTGACTTCAGCCGATACCGGCGGTACCGTATAGTTCGGGCATGATTACTGACGCCATGTCAACGACGACCGCGCCGCCGGCGATCGCCGGCGTGCGTCGCTCATTCGTCGAAGCGCGCGGAGTGCGTTTCCACGTCACCGAAGCGGGTCCTGAGGACGGCCGCCCGGTGCTGTGCCTGCACGGCTGGCCGCAGCACCACTGGGTGTACCGCAGCCTGCTGGCCGACCCGCCGCCGGGACTGCGGATCATCGCCCCCGACCTACCCGGCTACGGCTGGTCCGGACCGCCGCCGCACAAGTGGGCCAAGCAGGACGTCGCCGACGACGTGCTGGCGCTGTTGGACGCGCTGGGCATCGAGCGCACCCTCCTCGTCGGCCACGACTGGGGCGGTTTCATCGGGTATCGGATGCTGCTGACCGCGCCCGAGCGCATCGAGGGCTACCTGGTCTGCAACATGGCCCACCCCTGGCAGACGCCGCGCACGCTGGCGCCGCACTTCTGGCGTTTCCTGTACTACCAGCCGATCGTGGCCGCCGCCGGCGTTGCGCTACAGCAGCGCACGCCGTACCTGCGGAAGATGATCTTCGGCATCGGCCCGAAGGCGCATCGGGTGAGCCGGGAGGATCGCCGGGTGTACACCGACCGCTTCCGCGATCCTGTCGTCGCGCGAACGGCCAGGGACACTTACCGGACCTGGTTGGTCAACGAACTGCCCGCGAACGGACGGACCCCCGAGGAGCGCCGGGCGACGATGCCCATTCGCGCGTTGTTCGGCGTCGGTGACGTCGCGATTCACCACTCGTTGGCCTCAGCCAGAACCGCCAAGGCCGACGACTACACGGTCGAATTCGTCGAGTCGGGCCACTTCATCCTCGACGAACGGCCGGAGTTGGTGCGCGCCAAGCTGATCGCGTTCGCCGACGAACTCGCCCCCTAGGGGGCGACCATCGGCAAGAGGTAGGTGCGCACGAATTCGCGTGTGTCGTCCAGGGTCTCGAGCTTGATGCTGGTGTGGGGTGTGACGATGAAGGACAGTGTTAGCCGGACCTGGAGCTCGGCGGCGGTGCGTAGCTGCCGGTCCTGGGCGGGCGTCGTGGCCGTCGTGCCGTAGATGTCGGTCCGCAGCAGCGCAGCCGAGTATTCGGTGGCGAAGTCGAGGATCGCACCGGCGTCGATGGTCAGGCTGGGCAGGATGGTTTCGGGCTCGGTGTGTAGCAGCTTCGTGAGCAGAGCGTGTTCACGCATGAACGTCACGCTGAACACCGTTCCGTAGACCAGGCTGTCTTCGAGGGTGTCGCCATGCGCGTGCGCCTGCGCGCTGCCCTCCATGAAACGGCGCACTTCGGCCAGCACCATGGCATCCGTGAGAGCCGCCTTGGTGGGAAAACGCCGGTAGAGGGTCGCACGGCCGACACCGCTTCGGCGGGCGACGTCCTCCATGGTGCTGCGGCGCAGCCCGACGAGTTCGGCCTGCTCGAGCGTCGCACGCAGGATGCGGGTGGTGATCTCGTCCGGGTGGTCGAGCTGGGCGAGCACGGCAGGATCGGGATCGGTCAGTCGCCGCACGAACTCCGCCGTTCGACTCGACGTCACGTGATTCCTCCTTGCCCGCGGCCCTCGGTCGCCGTATGGTGGCGCTTGAAGCAAGCGAGACATTGATTGTCTTTCTGTCTCACAAGTCTCATGATAGCGAGTGTCCTCGGGGAAAGGGTCGTTATGGGCATCGGGCTGTGGGCGAGGTGGACGGCAATGCACGGGGTGCCGCGGGCCTACATGGCGGTTCATGCGCGACGGGGCGACCCCTTGGCAAAGTTGATCGCCAATCACGGGCGAGACGGTGACCCCTATCCGCTGATGGAACAGATCAGGGCGCACGGGCCACTCATGCGCACGCGCTTCGTCTGGGCCAGCGTCGACCACGGCGTATGCAAGGAAGTTCTGCGGGACAAGAGATTCGGTGTCACCGCGCCGTCGGACATGGACCTGCCTCGGCCTCTTCGGGCGCTGCTTCGGAAGACCGACCCCGGCGTGGCCAATCCGGTCGAACCGCCCGCGATGGTGATCGTGAACCCGCCGGATCACACCCGCTATCGGCAGTTGGTCGCCCAGAGCTTCACCCCGCGTGCGACGGACAGGCTCGGCGCCAGGGTCGCCGAGGTGACCGCCGAACTGATCGATGGGCTCGCAGTTAGGCCGAATCCCGATCTGATCGCCGACTTCGCGATGAGGCTCCCCGTCGCGATCATCGCCGAGATTCTCGACCTGCCTGCCGGCAGTCACGACCGGTTGTTGGAGTGGGGCCGGTGCGGCGCCCCGCTGTTGGACATCGGGATCGGCTGGAAGACCTATCGGAAGGCCATCGATGGTCTGCGGGATACCGATGACTACTTTCACGAACACATCGACCGAATGCGCGATGGCGGTGCGAGTGAGAACCCCTTCAGCAGAATGGCTGCCGACGGCACCTTGACCGACCGTGAGCTTGCAGCGAACGCCGCGCTCATCGTCGGCGCTGGCTTCGAGACCACCGTAAACCTGATCGGTAACGGCATCGCGCTGCTGCTCCGACATCCCGACCAGCTGGCCCTGCTGCGCGACGATCCGGGCCTGTGGCCTGGCGCCGTCGAGGAGATCCTGCGGCTCGACAGCCCGGTCCAGATGACCGCCAGGACGGCTAGTTGCGACGTCGAGATCGCCGGGCACTCCATTTCCGCCGGCGAGATGGTCGGGCTGATGCTCGGGGGTGCCAACCGAGACCCTGAGGTGTTCGCCGACCCCAGCACCTTCGACGTCACTCGGGTCAATGCGCGCGAACACCTGGCGTTCGCATCCGGTATTCACGCATGCCTTGGTGCTGCCCTTGCCCGCATCGAGGGTGCGACGGCGTTGCGGGCACTCTTCGAGGCGTTTCCCGAGCTGCGCCTCACCGAAGTGCCGCGCCGGAGAGGCCTTGTCAACTTGCGCGGATTCTCCGGTCTCCCAGCGCAACTCGGCACCCGGCGAACCGTCCCCGCAGACCTGCACGCATGACAGGCAATTGGGCCTCATCGAGGCGGCACCACGCGTCGCCGATACTCAAAGCGTCGCACCGGCGGGCCGGCGAGCAGCAGGCGAACGATCGCGTGACGGGGCACTGACCCAAAATCGGGAGTCTGTGATTTCGGCGCGTTGAGGAGGCCTCGTGAGCGCGAAAGAGAGCGCCCACTCGGGCGGATCCAGGCCCCTCGTCTGAACCCGCCCGAGGCGGAGCCGCAAGCCGGCCCCTTCACGCCCCCGCGCAATATAAACACTGATGTCTATGAATGGCAATCCGACTTCTCACACCGACGCTTAGACTGGCGTCGCACCATGACCGCCACTCCCCGTCTCCGACCCGGCAGGCATCAGCTGAGCCGCGACGAAGTGCGTGCTCACCAGATCACGCGCATCTTCACGGCGCTGGAGGAGGTCATGTCGGACAAGGGCTACCTCGAGACCAGCGTCGCCGACGTGATCAAAGCCGCGGGTGTCTCGCGGCAGACGTTCTACGAGCTGTTCTCATCGAAGCAGGACTGCTTCGTCGCCAGCTACACGCGCAGGCAGGAGTCGCTGATCACGAGGGTGCTCGACCGCCTGTCCGGGGACACCGCGATGGAGCGGTTCGCGGTCCTGCTGCGGGCCTACCTCTGGTCCATCGCCGAGTGTCCGGGGCGCTCCCGGCTGTACCTCGTCGGCGTGTACGCGGCCGGCTCGGAGGCGATCGCGCACCGACTCGAGTTGCAGCAGCAGTTCGTCGACGGCGTCGCGGGGGTGTTCGACGCGACGACCGAGCAGGACCGGTTCAACTGTTGGACTCTGGTGGCGGCCGTCTCGACGATGGTGACCAACGCGCTGCTGGCCGATGACGCCGACGCGGTGCTCGAACTCTACGACCCGGTGCTGGCGATGACGCGGCAGTTGATGGCGCCGGCATGAGCGGTCACGCCTGGAAGCGGTAGCCCATCCCGGCTTCGGTCAGCAGGTGCCTGGGGTGGCTCGGATCGTCCTCGAGCTTGCGCCGCAGCTGCGCGAGGTACACCCGCAGATAGTGAGTCTCCTTGGCGTAGGCCGGGCCCCACACCTCCTTGAGCAGTTCGTCGCGGCCGACCAGTTTGCCGCGGTTGCGCACCAGCATCTCGAGCATGCCCCACTCGGTGGGCGTCAGATGCACGTCGGCGCCGTTCCTCGTCACCTTCTTGGCGGCGAGGTCGACGGTGAAGGAGGCGGTTTCGACGACGGGCTCGTCGGTCGCCGACGCCGCCGCGCCTCGGCGCACCGCGGCCCGCAGCCGAGCCAGGAACTCGTCCATGCCAAAGGGTTTCGTGACGTAGTCGTCGGCACCGGCGTCGAGCGCCTCCACCTTGTCGGACGAGTCGGTGCGTGCCGACAGCACGATGACCGGAGCCGTCAGCCAGCCGCGCAGGCCGGCGAGCACGTCGATCCCCGACATGTCCGGCAGCCCGAGATCCAGCACGACGACGTCGGGCTTGTGGTCAGCCGCGGCCCTCAGTGCATCGGCCCCGGTTGCTGCGGTGCTCACGTCGTAACCGCGGACCGACAGGTTGATTCGCAGCGCGCGCAGGATCTGCGGCTCGTCGTCGATCACCAGCACCCGTGTCATGTCGTGACCGATTCTGGTGCAGCGAGTTCCACGACGACCGTCAATCCACCTCCGGGCGTGTCCGTCGCCGAGATGGTGCCGCCCATCGCCTCGACGAACCCCTTCGCCACCGACAGACCGAGGCCGACGCCGGACGTGTTGTCGTGGTCGCCGAGCCGCTGGAACGGTTCGAACAGCTGCTCCTCGGTCCCGCGGCGCAGACCCGGCCCCTCGTCGACCACGTTGATCAGCACCCGATCCCCGACGCGTCCGGCGTTCACGCGCACGATGCCGTCCGGGGCGTAGCGCGCCGCGTTGTCGATGACGTTGACGAGCACCCGGTCGAGCAGCCCGGCGTCGGCCATCACGGCGGTGTCACCGACCTCGACCTTGATGCGATCGGGCCCGGTGGCGGTGTGGCGGATCCCGACGATGGCGCGGTGTACCGCTTCCTCCAGGTAGACGCGTCGCAGTTCGGGCCGGACGACTCCAGCGGTGAGCCGCGACGAGTCGAGCAGGTTCCCGACGAGGGCGGTCAGTTGGTCGACGGACTCCTCGACCGTGGCGAGCAGTTCCGCGGTGTCCTCGGGGGAGAAGCCGACGTCGTCGGCGCGCAGGCTCGACACGGCGGCTTTGGCGGCCGCCAGCGGCGTCCGCAGGTCGTGGCTGACGGCCGACAGCAGCGACCGGCGCAGCTCGTCGGCTTTGGCGATGGCCTCGGCGTGGCCGGCCTCCTCCGTCAGCTCGCGCTGACGCACCAACCCGGCGGCCTGTTTCGCTACGGCGCTCAGCACGCGCCGGTCGCCCGCGGCCAACCGCTTCCCGGACATCAGCATCCAGAACTCGGCCCCTCCCGTTTCCCGCGCGACCTCGACAATGGTGTCGGCGGTGTCGACGTCGACGCACGGGTTGTCACCGACACAGGCGACGACCGCCTGACCGTTCTCCGGGCTCCCGCGTACGAGGCTCACCGCCCGCTGCGAGTACGTCTCGCGGACGCGTTCCAGCAGCGTGGTCAGATCGGCGCCGCGCAGCACCGAGCCGGCGAACAGTGCCAGGAGTTCGGCCTCCTGCGACGCCCGGCGCGCTTCGCGGGCCCGCTTGGCCGCGCCGTCGACCAGTGCGGCGACCGCGACGGCGACCGCGAGCAGGACGACGATGGTGACGGCGCTGTCGGGCTGCGAGATGGTGAACGTGTAGCGCGGTTCGACCAGGAAGTAGTTGAGCAGCAGCCCGGACAGCACAGCCGAAAGTGCAGCGGGCGCAACACCTCCGAGCAGGGCGACGACGAGCACGCCGATGAAGAAGATCGCGCTCTCACCGCCGACCCCGAGAAACCGGTCGAGCAGCAGCACGGTGACCGCACAGATCGCCGACGGTACGACGCCCGCGGCCAGCCACGACATCAGGTGCTGCTGACGCGGTGTCACCGACTCCCAGGTGAAGCCGCGCTTCGCCTCGTCGTGGGTGACCATGTGCACGTCGATCTTGCCGCTCTCCTGCACCGTCGCCGCGCCGATGCCCTCGTCGAGGATCCGGGCCCACCGCGAACGCCGCGACGTGCCGAGCACCAACTGGGTGGCGTTGACGTCACGGGCGAAGTCGAGCAGCGCCGATGCGACGTCATCGCCGACCACCGTGTGCAGCGTCCCTCCGAGGCTCGCGGTCAGATCCCTGACCTTGCCCATCTGAGGGGCGCTGACCCCCGAAAGACCATCGCCACGGACGACGTGCACCACCATCAGTTCGGCGCTCGACTTCGAGGCGATCCGAGATGCGCGGCGCACCAGCGTTTCCGACTCGGCGCCACCGGTCACGGCGACGACGACGCGCTCACGGGCCTCCCACGTGTCGCTGATGTCGTGGTCGTGCCGGTACTTGGCGAGCGCGGCGTCGACCTGGTCGGCGAGCCACAGCAGGGCCAGCTCGCGTAGCGCGGTCAGGTTGCCCTGCCGGAAGTAGTTGCTCAGCGCCGCGTCGATGCGCTCCGAGGCGTACACGTTGCCGTGGGACAGCCTGCGCCGCAACGCCTCCGGGGTGATGTCGACGAGCTCGATCTGATCGGCCGCGCGGACGACGTCGTCGGGAACCTTCTCCTGCTGTTCGATCCCGGTGATCTGGGTGACGACGTCGTTGAGGCTCTCGAGATGCTGCACGTTGACGGTGGAGATGACGGTGATACCCGCCGTGAGCAGTTCCTCGACGTCCTGCCAGCGCTTCGGGTTCTTACTGCCGGGCGTGTTGGTGTGGGCGAGTTCGTCGACCAGCACCACGTCGGGGTTGCGGGCGATGACCGCGGGGACGTCGAGTTCGGCGAACGTCCCGCCGCGGTACTCGATGTACCGCGGCGGGATCAGCTCGATACCGTCGAGCAGTTCGGCGGTCCGCTTGCGTCCGTGCGTCTCGACGACGGCGGCGACGACGCCGGTGCCCCGCTCGCGACGCCGGTGCGCCTCGCCGAGCATCGCGTAGGTCTTGCCGACGCCGGGTGCCGCGCCGAGGTAGATGCGCAGCTCACCCCGCTTGGTCGTGCTCACCTACCCATCATCCACCGAGGCGGTCCAGCGCGACGTTGACCGCCAGCACGTTGACCGTCGGCTCGCCCATGAAGCCCAGAGCCCGGCCCGAGGTGTTGGCCGCGACAACCTCGCGGACCTGCTCGGGGCTCACCCCGCGTGCCTTGGCGACACGGTCGACCTGGAGATCGGCGTAGGCGGGGGAGATGTCGGGGTCCAGCCCGCTGCCGCTGGCCGTGACCGCGTCGGCGGGTACGGCCGGCTCGGCCGGGGCCGAGCCGCGCACGGGCACCAACTGGCCGGTCGAGTAGTCGGCATCGGGTTCGGCGCACTCGACCCGCACCCCCTGGTAGGTGTCCAGGAACGGCGTGGAAGTGGTGGCGCACGGTTCGTTGACGCTGACGACCTTCGTCGGTGCGATCACCAGACCGCGGTTGTCGCGGGGGCCCAGCACCGCCAGCACCGCACCGACACCGCCGCCGGTGCAGTACGGACGAGTGCCGGCCCCCTTGTCCATGCCGTTCAGCTCCGCTGCGGCCGCGCTGCGCGAGCAGACGAGCGTCAGCAGGCTGGGCTTGTCGGGGGCGTCCACGATGCTCTCCGGTCCCAGGTTGCTCGCGCTGGTGGCCATCGGGTCGTAGCCGTCACCGGCGGCGGACGGCCGGCTCTGGAAGTACTGCGGCAGCGGGTTGCCGTCGGCGTCCGTGAACAGCTGCCCGATCAGGCTGCTGCCTACCGGCGCGCTGTTGGCACTGACGATCGACCCGTCGGCCTTCTCCTTCAGGCCCGGCAGCTGCGCCACCGCCCAGACGAGCAGCGGGTAGGCCAGCCCGGTGATCACGGTGAGGAGCAGAAGTGCGCGCAGTGCGGCCCAGTGCTGACGAATGACATTGGCGTACTTCATGATTAGGACATCCCTGGGAGGAACTGGACCACGAGGTCGATGAGTTTGATGCCGATGAACGGTGCGATGATGCCGCCGAGCCCGTAGACGTACAGGTTGCGGCTCAACAGCTTCGACGCGCTCGCGGGCGTGTAGCGCACGCCGCGAAGCGACAGCGGGATGAGCGCGATGATCACGATCGCGTTGAAGATGACCGCGGACATGATGGCCGACTGAGGGCTGTGCAGCCGCATCACGTTCAACAGGTCCAGGCCGGGGTACAGCGTCACGAACAGCGCCGGGATGATCGCGAAGTACTTCGCGATGTCGTTGGCGATGGAGAACGTGGTGAGCGCCCCGCGGGTGATCAACAACTGCTTGCCGATCTCGACGATCTCGATGAGCTTCGTCGGGTCGGAGTCGAGGTCGACCATGTTGCCGGCCTCCTTGGCGGCCGACGTACCGGTGTTCATCGCGACGCCGACGTCGGCCTGTGCGAGCGCGGGGGCGTCGTTGGTGCCGTCACCGGTCATCGCGACGAGCTTGCCGCCCTCCTGCTCGCTCCTGATGAGCGCCAGTTTGTCCTCGGGAGTGGCCTCGGCGAGGAAGTCGTCAACCCCGGCTTCGTCGGCAATCGCTTTGGCGGTCAACGGGTTATCGCCGGTGATCATCACCGTGCGGATACCCATGCGGCGCATCTCGTCGAAGCGTTCGCGCATGCCCTCCTTGACGACGTCCTTGAGGTGGATGACTCCGAGCGCACGGGCTGTTCCGTCGCGGAGCTCGCCGACGACGAGCGGGGTGCCGCCGGCCTTGGAGACGCGAGCGACCACGTCGCCGAGTTCGTTGGGGATGGTGCCGCCGTTGGCACGCACCCAGTCGGCGACCGACGCGGTGGCGCCCTTGCGGAGCTGGTGCCCACCGAGGTCGACACCGGACATCCGGGTGGCCGCGGTGAACTCGACCCAGTGGGCGTCGGTCAGCTCGCCTGCGGCGCGCTCCCGTAGTCCGAACTCCTGCTTGGCGAACACCACGATGGAGCGGCCTTCGGGAGTCTCGTCGGCGAGGCTCGACAGCTGTGCGGCGTCGGCCAGTTCCGCTGGTGTGACTCCGGGCAGCGGGACGAACTCGCCGGCCTGCCGGTTGCCGAGTGTGATGGTGCCGGTCTTATCGAGCAGCAGTACGTTCACGTCGCCCGCGGCTTCGACGGCGCGGCCCGACATGGCCAGCACGTTGCGCTGCACCAGCCGATCCATGCCTGCGATGCCGATGGCGGACAGCAACGCACCGATCGTCGTCGGGATCAGGCAGACCAGCAGGGCCACCATGACGATGCCGCTGATGCCGTCGCCGGTGAGCGCCAACGAGTCCGGCACGCCGGGGTTGTTGGCCTTCGAGAAGATCGCCAGCGGCTGCAGCGTCGCGACGGCGAATACGAAGATGACCGTGAGTGCGGCGAGCAGGATGTTGAGCGCGATCTCGTTGGGCGTCTTCTGCCGGTTGGCACCCTCGACGAGCGCGATCATCCGGTCGACGAAGCTCTCGCCGGGCTTCTGGGTGATCCTGACGACGATGCGGTCGGACAGCACCGTGGTGCCGCCGGTCACCGCGGACCGGTCGCCGCCCGACTCGCGGATGACGGGGGCGGATTCGCCGGTGATCGCCGACTCGTCCACCGAGGCAATGCCTTCCACGACGTCACCGTCGCCGGGTATGACCTGGCCGGCCTCCACCACGACGGTGTCGCCCTGCTGGAGCAGCGGGGCCGCGACCTCCTCCTCGGTGCCCGGTTGGTTGGGGCTCCAGCCGATGAGGCGCCGGGCGACGGTGTCGGACTTGGCCTTGCGCAGGCTGTCGGCCTGTGCCTTGCCGCGACCCTCGGCAACGGCCTCGGCCAGGTTGGCGAACAGCACGGTGAGCCACAGCCAGAACACGATCATCCAGCCGAACCAGGTCGGGTCGGCGACGGCCAACACCGTGCTCCACACCGCCCCGATCTCGACGATGAACATCACCGGGTTGCGCCACAGCGTGCGCGGATCCAGCTTGCGCAGCGCGTCGGGGATCGAAGTCCACAGCATGTGCGGATCGAGCATGCCCGCTTTCGGCCCGCCCTTCCTGGGCGCCTGCGCGGCGGAGAGTTTGGCCATGCGAGTGTGAACCGAGGTCACGGTCATGAGGGGAGTCCTTCAGCGAGAGGTCCGAGTGCGAGCATCGGCAGGAAGGTCAGCGCGACGAGGATCAACGTCACGCCGACGACCATGCCGATGAACTGCGGCCGGTGGGTGGGCAGGGTGCCGACGGATTCAGGCGTAGTGCCCTGGGCGGCCAGCGATCCCGCCAGTGCGAGAGCCAGGATGATCGGCAGGAAGCGGCCGAACAGCATGGCGAGTCCGAGGGCGGTGTTGTACCAGTCGGTGTTGACCGATAGGCCCGCGAACGCCGACCCGTTGTTGTTGGCCGCCGAGGTGAACGCGTACAGCACCTCGGACAGGCCGTGCGGCCCGGTGTTGAGCATGCTGGCGCGTTGGTCGGGTAACGCCATCGCGATCGCGGTGCCGGTCAGCACGATCAAGGGAGTCACCAGGAAGTAGCTTGCGGCGAGCTTGATTTCACGCGGCGTGATCTTCTTGCCGAGGTACTCCGGGGTGCGACCGACCATGAGGCCTGCGACGAACACCGTGATGACGGCGAGGATCAGCATGCCGACGAGACCGGAACCGACGCCGCCGGGGGCGACCTCGCCGAGTTGCATGTTGAACATCGTCATCAAGCCGCCGAGGCTGGTGTACGAGTCGTGGAACGAGTTCACCGCGCCGGTCGAGGTCAGAGTCGTCGACGCGGCGAACACCGCCGAGTTGGCGACGCCGAAGCGCTGTTCGACACCCTCCATCGACGCACCGACCGCCTCGGGCACGGTGCCCCAGTGCTGCATCTGGAAGAACATCGTCAGCGAGATGCTCACCACCGCAATCACACTCATCACCGCGACGATCGCGTAGCCCTGCTTAGGGGACCCCACCATCCGGCCGAACGTGCGCGGCAGCGAGAACGCGATGACGAGCAGGAGGAAGATCTCGAGCCAGTTGGTCCACGCGGTCGGGTTCTCGAACGGGTGCGCGGAGTTGGCGTTGAAGAAGCCACCGCCGTTGGTGCCGATCTCCTTTATGGCCTCCTGGCTGGCGACGGGACCGCCGGGGATGACCTGGGTTCCGCCGGCCAGCGTGTTGACCACCTGGTCGTGCAACGCGAAGTTCTGAATCACGCCACCCGCGATGAGGATGACGGCGCCGATGATCGCCAGCGGCAGCAGGATCCGAATGGTGCCGCGCACCAGGTCGACCCAGAAGTTGCCGAGTTCGGTGCTGCGGCGACGCGAGAACCCGCGGACCAGCGCGACCGCGATAGCCATGCCGACGGCTGCGGAGACGAAGTTCTGCACCGTCAGGCCGGCCATCTGGACCAGGTGTCCCTGCGTCGACTCGCCGGAGTACGCCTGCCAGTTGGTGTTCGTGACGAAGCTGACCGCGGTGTTCCACGCCAGGCCCGCGGTCATCTCGGTCGCCGGATCGGTGAGATGCAGCGGCAGCTTGCCCTGGAGCAGCTGGAAGAAGAACAGGAAGAGGACGCTGACCGCGGAGAACGCCAACACGCTGCGGGCGTAGGCGCCCCAGCCCTGTTCGGCGTCGGGATTCGCGCCGATGCCGCGGTAGATGAGGCGCTCGGCACGGGAGTGCTTGTCGGCGTTGTACACCTTGTACATGTAGTCGCCGAACGGGACGTGCACGAGCACGAGCGCTAAGGCCAGCGTTGCCGCAAAGATCCAGGAGGTGATGCCCGCATCGAACACAGTCACTAGAACCTCTCGGGGAACAGAAGGGCGGCGAAGGTGAACACCGCGATGAGGACGGCGAGGACGAGACCTATGACGTTCTCGGCGCTCATCGCTCGAACACCTTCTGAATGACGCCGAACAGCGCGAAGATCGCGATGGTCAGCACGACGTAGACGAGAATGGACACGCCGTCGAAGCTAGGCCCGCTGAACAGGCGTTTTCCCGGCCCTTACGGTTTCTTGACGCCCGCTGGCAGCGCCTTTACGGGTTTCTAGCGCGCCTGCCACGCCCGCGCCGCGACGAGCTCGGGCACCAGCACCTCGGTCAGCAGGCGAACGTCGTCCTCGGTGTCGCCGGGGTAGCGCAGCTCGTAGCCGGCGCCCGGTACCTCACCACCGACGCCGACGACGGTGCTGCCGCGCGAGGTCGTCCACTCGGCCAGCTGGTGCTCCCACGGCGACCCGGCGAAGACGAGCAGCCGGTAGTCGGTGGTCTTCGTCAGGTAGACGTCGACGTGGCTCCAGTCCCCGGTCTCGCAGCCCACGGCGGGCCGGCGCGGACCCTCCCGCAGCATCAGCGCGCCCTGCTGCGCCGAGCAGAGCCGCTCCGCCGGCGCGGCCAGGTGGGTGCCCGACGGGCCGAGCAGCAGCTGCGAAACCTCGGGCAGCCAGTCGGATTCGGTGGCCAGCAGCTGATCCGTCGCGTCGGCGGCCGCATCGAGTGACGCCACCAGCCCGGCCGTCGAGGCTCCGGTGAGGTGGCACTCGAGTGCGATCAGCAACGCCAGCGAGTGCTGGTAGCTGCGGCATGCCACTCCGCCGACCTCCGGCTCGGCGTGCAGTGGCACCACTCCGCCGCACCGTTCGGTGATGGCCGAGTCCTTCGTGTTGGTCAGCGCCACGGTCGGCACCGACGCCGGCAACCGGACCAACGCGTCGAGCGTCTCCACCGAGCCGCCGCTCGCCGACGTCGCCACCACCAGTGCTGCTTCACCCCACGCCGGAAGTCGTTGCGAGGAAGCCAGTTCCGACACGGCGACGACACCGCGGGAGCGCATCCGGGCAGCCGCCACCGCGCCCGCGTATGCCGAGGATCCCATGCCGAGCAGCACGACCCGTGCGGTATCGGCGGGCACCACGGCGGCCCAGGGGTTCTCGCTCGCCAGCGTCTCGGCGAGCGCCCGCAGCACCTCCGGCTTGCGGAACAGGTCGGTGACGAAACCGTCGGGCTTCACGAGGTGATCCCATCGTCGAGCAGCGCGGGAAGCGCCGCGTCGGGTACGTACATCCAGCGGGGGAGATGCCTGGTGGCGTAGACGATCTCACGCAGCACCTGCTGAATGCGGAACGGTCGCAGCAGGGCGTGCACGTAGAACGGCTCGACGCCCCGCGCCCGCAGCTGTGCCCGGTACGCCGTGAGGAACGATCTGCGCCCGCTCGCGTCGGCGCGGGCCGACTCCTGCGGGTCGAGCTCGGTGTACCTGCGCGCGACGACGGCGACGTGCGCCAGCGACTGCGTCATTCCCGCGACGTCCAGCATCGGTGGGATGCGCAGGGCGCGTTGCTCGGCGGGCAGCACCGGGTTCCCGTCGAAGTCGGTGACCACGAAGCGACCGCCGGCGAGCAGTATCTGACCGACGTGCAGGTCGCCGTGGCCCGCGATGACGGGCGTCCGTCCGACCTCCGCCAGACCGTCGAGTTCGGCCGCGATGTCCGTCCGGCGCTCTCGAGCTAGCCGCACGCTCGCGGAACCGTCCAGCTCGCAGACGGTGTCGAGGGTTGCGAGAGCGTCCCGATGCCAGCGCGCGACGTCGTCCGCAGTCGGGACACCGCTCGTCGACGCCAGCGCCGCGTGCATGTCGGCGACCAGTTCGCCGACCTGGCGGGTCGCGGAGATCAGGTCGTCGTGTCGCCCCGTGAGCGCGGCGCCGGTGGCGAGATCCACCGCCCACGTCCAGCCGTCGACCGCGCCGGGAAGGTACTCGTCGACACTGACGACCAGCGTCTCGGCACCGTCGGGCGGCTCCCAGGTGATCAGCCCCCACGGTACGGGGATGCCGTGGAATCCCTTCTCGCGCAGCACCGCGATGCGGCGCGGTGCCGGATGCGGGCCCTCCTGGAGATGCGTGGCCCACTTGACGACGGCGGTCTCACCGACGATGACCGATTCGTTGGTCTGGTCCACCCCGACCGACCGTTCGCCCGTCGCCGCGCGGATGGTCCACGACCGAATGGTGAAGCGCCCGATGGTCGCCGAGCCTTCGGTCAGCATCCTCAGCAGTGCTTCGGCCGCGCCGTCACCCGCCGCGGCCCGTCGCCATCCCCCCGCGTCGACCACCATCGGCACGGCCGCGAGCCCGTCGGACCGCGCCACGACCTCGAGTCGCACGCCGTCCGCGAGGTTCAGCACATCGAGGGGTTCGGTCACCGTCGGGCCCGGTGCTCCGCCCCGACCCGTTCGATGACGTCGGCGCCGACGCGCAGTCCGTCCCGGCCGCGGATGTCCGCACCGATCTCCGAGAGTCGCTGGCGCAGTTCCGTATCGGCGATCAGCCGGTCCACCGCGCCGATCAGGTCGGCGTCGGCGAACGCGTAGGTGTCGAGCCGGATACCGAATCCGAGTTCGTCGATGCGCTGGGCGTTCTCGTACTGGTCCCAGAACAGCGGCAGCACGATCAACGGCTTGCCGAAGTGCAGGGTCTCGGTGACCGTGTTGTTGCCGCCGTGCGAGATCACCAGGTCAACCTGCGGGATGACCTTGGTCTGGGGCAGCATCTGCTCACCGACCATGTTGTCGGCCAGCGTGATTCGATCGGCTTGCGGGCCCTTGCTCACGATGTAGCGGTGTCCGGTGGTGCCCAGTACATCGACCAGCCGCTGCATGAGTTCGAGGTCGGCGCCACCCAGTGAGCCGAGCGACAGGTAGATCAGCGCGCTGTCATCCGGGCGGTCGGCGACCTCGGCGGGCAGCACGTACTCGTCGTCGGTTTCGCGGACGCTGGAATCCATCCGCGTCCAGCTGTCGTCGAGTGGTCGCACGTCCAGGTAGTCGGCCTCCGCCGGATACACGTAGAGGTTCGCCGCGTTCGCGCGCGGCATGAACTCCAGGTCGGGCAGCGCCGCCGCACCCTGCGCCTGCACCCACGCGTCGAACTCGGTCCACAACTCGCGGTGGGTGCGGTCGAACTCGGCGCGGTAGGCGTCCCACTGGCTGCGGTCGGCGGTCGGCAGGCCCGAGAAGGGCGGTGGCACAGCGGTTCCGCTGACCTCCAGCGGACTGCACGACACGATCCGCACGAACGGCGCCCCGGCCCTGGTCAGTGCCGGGAAGAGTACGACGTTGTCCTCGACGACGACGTCGGGCCGGTGCGTCGAGAGGATCTCACGCAGCCTCGGCTCGCAGTACTTCGCGCCGTCGATCAGCGCCTGATAGGTCGGCTTGATGAACGACTCGAGCTGGTCGATCGTCGGCTTGCGGAACTCCGGCGCGGTCTCGGCGATGAACTCGGTCCAGAACGCGCCCGCGTCCTCGTCGCTCGCTCCCTCGGCGGGTTCCGCCAGATCGACCAGTTCCTCGATGAAACCGTAGGGCGCGAGCTTTCCCGCCCAAGAACTCTCGGCGGCGAACACGATCGTGTGTCCCCGGTCGCGCAGGATAGCGGCCAGACCGATGCACTGGTTCGTCGGTCCATAGGCCGACTCCGGCCAGAACATGATGGTCAGGGGTGTCGGCGTGGTCACCATGCTCGCGACGATACTGCCGATGCCGCGGGTCGGCCGCGGGTGGAACTCAGACGGCCGTGTCGACCCTCGCCCGGCGCTCGCGGTGAACGTGGTCGAGGAACATTCCGATGGCGTTGACGACGGGACCGGTGCGCGTGCCGTCGATGAGGTCGAACCCGTGGGTGCCGCCCGGCACGGGGATGTAGGAGACGCGGGAACGAGACACCGAGCGCAGGCGTGCGGCGAACGTCTCGGCTTCGTGAATCGGGATGAGGAAGTCCTTGGTGCCGTGGATGACCAGGAACGGCGGGGCGTCGGACGTCATGCGCGCCATGGGGGAAGCCGCACGGAAGGTCTCCGGCCGGGCGCGCTGGCGGCGCTGAACGACGACCCTTTCGAGGAAGCTCATGAAGCGCGCCCGCTCGGGCGTTGAGCGGTCCTCCCAGTCGTAGCTGCCGTAGATCGAGACAACGGCGTCGACCGTCGTATCGGCGTCGGCGGGCAGTTCGGGGGTGCGGTCATCCGGAGTGAGGCCGGCGAGCGTGGCGAGGTGCCCGCCCGCCGAGCAGCCCGCGACGGCGACGAAAGCCGGATCACCGCCGTAGCGGCCGACATTCGCGCGCGCCCAGGAGATGGCGGCCTTGACGTCGATCAACTGGCGTGGCCACCGATGCTTGGGACTGGTGCGGTATTCGAGCGACAGGCACACCCAACCCATCTCGGCCAGGTGCGACATCAGACTGTGGCCCTGCAGCTTGCGGCTGCCGAAAACCCATGCGCCGCCGGGCACGAAGAGCAGCACGGGGGCGTCGGTGCCGACCAGGTCGGCGCGACTCCACACGTCGACCACCTGGCCGGGTTGATCGCCGTAGGGCACCGAGGCGTGCCGGACGTGCTTGCGGTGTGCAGTCGAATTGAACACCGGCGCAAGGCTTGTCGGAGCGGGCCACTGGACCGACCCGGACACCACGTCGGCCAGGCCGGAGGCGACGGCGGCTACCGTGTCACCGTGCCGGACGCGCTGGCGATCGACTCCGCCGACCGGGAGGTGCGGACGGCCGGTGGTGGCCAGGAGGCCGGGGGCGAAGCCGGGAGCGAACAGTCCGAGTGCCAGGAAGCCGCCGAACGGTTCGAGGTGTCGACCGATCATCGGCAGGCCGGCGGACATCCTTGCGGCGGCGAGGAGGTAGTCCCCTGGCCGCGCGCGGGCAAACCACAGGGCATGCGACAGGGCGCGGCTACGACGACGCGATTCCCTCGGATCGGGCATTCCGCGAGCATAAGCACGGTTACGGCAAGATCACGTGCAATTCACTCGGCTTCGCCGTATTCGTCGAACCAGTAGGCGAGCTTGCCGCGTCTGCTGACGGCCCGCAGGCGGCGCTCGGCGGCGGCGCGCGTCTTCGAGGTGGTGACGACCATCAGCTCATCGCGAGCCTCGATGCGGGTGTCCGGAAGAGGCACGAAGGTGTGGCCGTCGCGGATGATCAACGTGATGACGCACGGGTCGGGTAGTCGGAGTTCCAGCACCGTCACGTTGTGCAGTCGCGACTCGGGTTGAACGGTCATCGTCAGCAGTTCGGCGTCGAGCACGTCGAGCGGTGCGGCTTCGACCTGAATCTCCCGCAGGGAGTCCTTGCTGACCAGGCGCAGGATACGAGCGACCGCACCGAGGCTGGGGCCCTGGATCAGGGTGAACACGACCACCAGGACGAACACGATGTTGAGCAGCCGGGAACTGTCCTGCACGCCCGCGACGATGGGAATGGTCGCCAGCACGATCGGGACGGCGCCACGCAGCCCCGCCCACGATACGAAGAGCTGTTCGCGCAGCGGAATGCTGAACCCGGCAAGGGAGAGCGCCACCGACAGCGGCCGCGCGACCAAGAGCAGGACCAGTCCGACGACGATCGCGGGTACGACGTCTGCGGCCAACTCGCTGGGGTCGACCAGCAGGCCGAGCAGGACGAAGAGTCCGATCTGAGCGAGCCAGCCCAGGCCCTCGGCGAAGGACCGCGTCGCCGAGCGGTGTGGCAAACCGGAGTTAGCGAGCACCACGCCGGCGAGGTAGGCGGCGATGAACCCGCTGGCGTGAACGGTGCCGGCGGCCGCGAACGCGACGATGCCCAACCCGAACGTCGCAATGGGATACAGGCCAGACGCCGGCAACGCGATGCGGCGCAGACCTATGGCGCCGACGAACCCGCAGCCGAGCCCGATCGCGGATCCCGCGAGCAACTCGTAGACCAGCAGCCCGACGGTGTGCTCCGGTTCGAAGATGAACGGCACCGTGCTGAAGAGAACGACGAAGATGACCGCCGGCGCGTCGTTGAACCCCGACTCGGCCTCCAGCAGGCCGACGACGCGACGCGGCAGCGGCAGCACGCGCAGGACTGCGAAGACCGCTGCGGCGTCCGTCGACGACACGATGGCGCCGAGCAGCAGCGCGAGCTGCCAGTCCATCCGCAGCAGCAGGTGGGCGCCGGCGGCGGTGACGACCATGCTGACGACGACGCCGAGGGTGGCGAGCGCGCCCGCGGGGGCCAGCACCCTGCGCACGTCGGCGAACTTCGTGGTCAGGCCGCCTTCGACGAGGATGACGGCGAGTGCCGCGGTGCCGAGATTGCGCGCCAACTCGACGTCGTCGAACTCCACGCCGATGAAATCCTCACCGAGCAGGACGCCGAACAGCAGGAACAGCAACAGGCTCGGGAAGCCGACTCGCGTCGAGAGCCGGGTGCTGGCGATGCTGGCGAGCAGCACGAAGCCGCCGACGAGCAGGGCGACGTACAGCTGTTGCAGAGTCATCTCGGAGGTCAGTATTTCAAGCGTGGGCCGCGACGTGCCGCTCCGTACGCGAAGATGGGCGTCGTGGGCGAGCGCAAGACACGCATCGGGATCGCCGGTGCGGGCAATGTCGGTCGATCCGTGGCGCGCGAACTACTCGAGTCCGGCCACAAGGTGCTGCTGATCGAGCGCGAGTGGCGGAAGTTCGAACCGGACACCGTGCCCGAGGCGGACTGGCTGTTCGGCGACGCGTGCGAGCTGACGACGCTCGAGGAGGCCGGCGCTGAGACCTGCGACGTGGTGATCGCGGCGACGGGAGACGACAAGGCCAATCTGGTGGTCGGGATGCTGGCCAAAACGGAGTTCGGGGTGGCGCGGGTGGTTGCGCGCATCAACGAGGTGCGCAACGAGTGGCTGTTCACCCAGGCGTGGGGGATCGACGTGGGGGTCTCGACGCCCGGCGCCCTGGTTGCCGGTATCGAGGGAGCGATCGACGTCGGCCACCTGATCCGGTTGATGGGTCTACGGCAGGGGCAGGCCGATCTCGCGAAACTGACTCTGCCCGAGGATAATCCGCTGGTCGGCCAGCGGGTCGGCGAACTGGACCTGCCGGCCAACACCGCGCTGGTGACGCTGGTGCGCGGCGGCGAGGTCATCCTTCCGCGGCCGCATGACGTCCTCCAGGCCGGCGACGAGATGCTGTTCGTCTCCGACAGTGCCGTCGAGGAGTCGGTGCGCGCCGCCATTCACGGCGCTGAGCCGATCCGGGCGCTGCCCGACCGCGACGGCGGAATGGTCCTGTAGCCGATGCTGACGTTCACGTTCACGGCGACGATGAGCACGATGACCACCACCCCGAACGCCGACACCAGATCCACGTCGATCACGTAACCCACGACCGGCAACGTCACAGCCGTGGTCAGTCCGATGACGGCCTGACGGAGAGCGCCGACCTTGCCGATCGTCGATGACCTGGCCCAGCTCTGCAGGATGCTGACCTGCTGGCTCGACGACACCGCCACGCCGAGGCCCAGCAGCGCCGCGCCGACGGGCACACCCCACCGCCCGAAGCCGCCGTCCACGGCCAGCGCCAGCGCGATGGTTGCGAAACCCGCTATCTGAACGACGAATCCGGTGGTGACGGCCCGGCGTGGGGATACCGACGGGAACCGCGCCCACAGCATCGACGCCGCTATCGCGCCCGCCGCGAAGCAGACGTCCAGGAGTCCCAACCAGATCTCGTTGCCGTACAACCGGTGCACCAGGGGAGCCAACGCGACGTTGAACGTGGCGATCGTCAGGAAGTCGACGCCGAGAAGCAGAAGCGACAGCACCGAGCGCACACTGCTGAGGGCCTCCCGCAGCACCGCACCCCAACCGGTGTCGTCGCGCGCGCCGTCGTCGGACGTCATCGACATCGTCGACCGCGCCGACCACAACGCGTACGCGGCAACGGCGTAGGCCGCACCGGCGGCACCGAACGCCCACGACGGCCCGGCGGCCCACAGGAACAGGCCGGCGACCGCGCCGCCCATGATCTGCCCCGCTTGCACGGACACGGTCCACCGGACGTTGTACCGAGGCAGGTCGGCCTGATCGAGCGAGCGTGGGCCGACCGCGAACACCCCCGCTCGATAGAACGGGCGGGCCAGGTTGACGATCAACCCGACCGCCACGCCACCCGCGACCATCAGGCTCACGGGCGCGACCAGATAGCCGACCAACGACAGCGCGGGAACGATCGACGCGACCGCGCACACGATCGCGGGATTGAATCTGTCGGCCAGGCTTCCGGCCAGCGCACCCAGAATCACTGGCACGACGAACTCGAGGACGACGATTCCGGTGAACGCCGTCACCGATCCAGACGTCTCGAACAGGGCCTGACCGAGTGTGATGGTGTAGCACCCCGACGCGATGTTGAACAGCGCGGAGCCCGCGAGCAGGCGCGCGCCCGGCCATCGTGGTGGCGGCGACGTGATCATCACACCGGCTCCACCGTCGGACGAGGAGTGAGTGCCGCGGCGCGCGCCCGCCTGAGGGCCGACGCCGGATCGGTCGCGTACGCGAGTGCGCACACCGACCTGCCGTAGCTGGACGTGACGTCGGGTGACACGGAATCCCCGACGTTGAGCAGGGTGATGACGGCGTCCACCCCCGGCAGTGCGCGTGCTTCCCGGACGAGGTGCCATCCCGTGATCACGCCGGTGTCCACCGGAAACGCGAACTGCGCACTGGCATAGCCGAGTTCGGCTGCCTGCGGAAAGGTGTCGAGACCGTGGACGAGGTCGCGCACGTACAGTTCCGGCAGGTCCAACCCCGTAGCGGACCGCACCAGATCGAGGATGTAGTCGCCGCCGCCGCGCAGATGCGTCTCGACGACGTGCGCCGAGCCGTCGTCGCTCAGGATCACCTCGGTGTGCAACAGACCCCGGTCGACGCCCAACGCCTCGATGCAGGCCGCCGCGGTCGCCACGATGCGGGCCCTCTCATCGGCCTGGAGAGGAGCCGGGTGCAGGTGTCCGGATTCCACCGCCGCGTTGGTGGTCTTGGCCGTGACCCCGTGCCAGGCATCACCCGACCGCAGGATCAGCGATTCGACGCTGAACTCCCGGCCCGACTTGCGCTCCTCCACCACGTAGCCGTCCGCCTCACCGGGATGGTGGGCGAGCCAGTCGTCGAGGTCGTCGATCGAGCGGTGGAAGGTCACGCCGCGGCTGGCCCGACCGTCGACCGGTTTGAGCACGACCTCGGATGACGGAGTGCCGCAGGCCCATTCGGCGCGACCTTCGGCGACGACGCCGTGTGCCACGGTGCCCAGCCCCATCGCGTCGAGGCGGTCGCGCATCGCCGACTTGTCGACGGTCCGATGCACCACCTCGGGGCTCGGGAACGGCAACCCGAGCTGCTCGGCGATGACGGCGCCCAACTCGACGGCGTCGTCGTGCAGGCAGAGAATCCCGTCGAACGTCATGGCGGCCAGGCCCGCTTCCGCGATCGCCTCCGTCGCCTCCTTCGCGGCGCGGTCGCGGTCGGCGTAGTCGGAGACGTCGATGATGCGCTCGTACGCTTGGGGTTCCAGCATGGTCTGTGATGCCGTCGTCTTGACGAGCGTCAGTTCGGCGCCGAGCCGGCGGGCGATGTCGTGTACCGAGGAGATGCCCCCGACCACCAGGAGTCGCGTCACGAGGCGGACGACCATTCCAGGTCGGCCGCGGGCGCGCACGCCGCTGAGCGGGCGGTGCCGACGACCATCAGCGCGGTGGCTCCGGTCGGCAGGAGACCGTGCCCCGCACGCCCGTCGGTCAGCTCGCGACGAACCCCGTGGAAGTCGTTGACGTCGACGAGTGCGACGTCGTCGATCAGTGCGACCCGATCGCTCCCGACGAGATGGCGCTCCAGCAGCAGGCGGCGCCTGCCGTCGGGGTACTCGACCGCAGGCGGCGCCTGCCGTCGGGGTACTCGACCGCTCTGGTGATGCGGAACCCCTCGGACAGATACGACCGAAGCGACCGGTGGTTGCGAGCGGAGATCTGCGCCATGCCGCGCAGCGCGCCGATCGCTCGGGCCGCGGCGATGTGATGACGGATGCCCGCCCGGTGCAACGCGCGGCCGCGGTACTCCGGAAGCACCATCGCCGCGGCGAACACCACGTCGCTGAACGTCGGCTCGCAGGAGGCGAACTCGATGTCCTCGGCGGAGGACACCAGGTCGGTGGTCAGCGCGAGGTAGGCGACCAGGGCGTCGCCGTCGAAGTAGCCCACCGATTCGCCGAAGAGGTCCAGGTGGCCCCGGACGAACATCCGCTCGTCGTCTTCCCGGACGTAGAAGTCCGGATCGGGAAGGCTGCCCAGCACGGTCTGGCGGAGTGCCATCACCGCGTCGTAGTCATCCACGTCAAGCCGTCGCCACATGGTCGGAGTCCTTCCACTTCGTCGTTGCGTTCATGTGCTGCAGTAGGTGTGAGATCGTGTCCCGGCCGGACTCCAGGGAGTCGGCGCGGAACACCGCGCGAGCGAACTCGGCGTTGGTGTGCGTCATCGATGTGAAACTCATTCCTGGAGAGGCGATCTCCGACAGGACGACGTCCGGATGCTCGAAACGCTCCGGTGCGTCGAGGAGGGTTCCCGGCACGGGGGAGAAGTTCAGCTGGCCGGCCAGGCCGCGCTGGCCCGCCACGGCGCGCCGCGACGGCTGCCCCAGCTGGGCGAGGATCGCCTCCTCGACGAGGTTGAATCCGTAGGACAGCTCGACCTCCTCGGGAATCGACCCGCCGCCGATCCGGGCGCCGACCTCGCTGAAGACCGGGCCGTCCGGCGTGAGGAACACCTCGAGGTGGAAGCCGCCGTCGTAGGCGGGCAGGGCCTTCTCCAGTACGGATCGCGCCACGCTCAGCACGGTTCGGGCCTCGTCGCTCTGCTCGGGGAGCATCAGCGAGCCCATGTATCCGCCACCGAGGAAGTCGAGGTGGGTGTTGACGTAGATCGCCGCGGCGGCGAATGTCACCCGGCCACCACGGCACACGCCGTCCACGCGGTACTGCTCGCCGGGCTGGAACGCCTCGACCAGCCACGGCGACGTTCGGCCCTGGTCACTGAAGGGCCCGGTGCGAAGAAAGTCGCGCAGCGCCTCCGCGTCGTCGAGCACCGACACGCCCGAGGAGCCCCGGCCGTGCGGGGGTTTGACGACGCAGGGGTAGCCGAGTTCAGCTGTCGCGTCGCGTAACTCGAGCGCGGTCCGCACTTCGCGATGCGGCGCGACCGCGATGCCCGCGGCGCGCACCGCCCGCTTCATCAACGCCTTGTCGCGGAAGAGCAGCGCATCCTGCGGCTGCTGCCCGCGGAGTCCCCGCCGGCCGCGAATCTCGGCGGCGCGCAGGACATCCGCTTCGGCCAGCACGATGACGCGCCCGAGTCCGTGCACACCGATCAGCTCGTCGGCGACGATCGGAATCCGGTCGTCGGTGGTGTACTCGTCGAACACCACGAGGTCGGCCAGCCGGGAGGTGTCGACGTCTACCGGGCCCGACGTGATGAGGACGGATCCGCTCGGGACCACCGCGGCGAAGCGCTCGCGGCCGAAGTGGTTCACCACCTTCGCCGGACTCATCACCAGCACCGGAGCGTCGCCCTTCGCTGCGGCGCAGGACCGTTCGGCGGTCGCCCACGCCTGCTGCACGTCGTCGCCGACCGTCAGCACGTAACCGGTGAGGTCTGACGAGTCCGCGATCGCGGTGACGTCCTCGGGGCGGTGCTGTTTCGGTGGGGCCACCCGGACCACATCTCGCAGGCGTTCGGCGTCGTCGATCCGCTCCGGGTCGGCCCAGTCGAGCTTGCGCATCGAAGCGGCGCCGTGCCGTGGGCCCGGTGCGGGTGCGTCGAGGCCGAGCAGCGCGAACACGGTCTCGGTGGCGAAGTGCCGCCCCGTCGTCAGCTGGGTGAGCTCCCAGATCTGGTCGCCGCCGAAGCGGGTGTGCGTCTCGATGAGACCGACGTCGGTGCCGTTCACCATCACCTCGGTGTGGCTGGGGCCGGTCCGGTGTCCGATGGCGTCGAGCACCTCGATCGTGCGCGTCACGACGGCGTGGTGCTGGGGTGGGAGGAGCTGCGCCGGCTGCCAGTGTCCGAGTTCGACGAACTCGGGTGCCCCGGTGGTGAGCTTGCCGGTGACGGCCAGTACTTCGTGGCGACCGTTGATGCTCATCGCCTCGACGCTGAACTCGTTGCCGGGCAGCACGGCCTCCGCGATGACGGCGTGCCTCGGATTGTGCTGCAGTGCCCACCATTTGAGTCCGCTGATCGCGTGCCAGGCCGACGCGAGGTCGGCGTCGTCGCGGATCAGCCGCACGCCGGCGCTGCCCGCGCCCGTTACGGGCTTGATGATGATCGGAGCGCCCGCCAACGACGCGCGGAACGCGGCGACCTCGTCGAGGCTGTGGCACAGCTGCCATCGCTGCTGGGGGATGCCGTGCACCTCAAGCGCGCGGCGGGTGAGCGCCTTGTCATGGGCGGTGCGAACGGCCGCTAGCGGGTTCGACCGGATGCCCAGTGCGTTGGCTGCGATGGCCGCCGCGAGAATGCCGGCTTCCAGAAAGCACGCCAGCGCGGTGACCGGCGTCTCGTAGTGGATCCTGCGGAGCAACTCGGTCAGCGCACCGGCGTCGAGATGCGGGACCTCGAGGTACCGGTGTACCGCCGAGCGCTGGAAATCCGTTGCCCGGTCGGGGGTCTGGATCAGCGTGATCAGGGTGTCCGGCGGCGCGACGACGGGAAGGCTGGAGTCGTTTCCGGTGACGATGACCAGATGCGGTGTCGGGGTCGTCATGTCAGGCTGCCTTTCCGGCCACCGGCATGCGGAGGCCCGTGCGGGTGGTGATGTGGTCCGCGACCGTCTGCGCGGCACGGCGTGCCTGTCCGGCGACGACGTCGAGTGCGGACACCGTGAAGTAGCTGCCCGCGGACACCTGCCCGACGAGCAGGAGGTCGTCGCGCGGGGTGCCCGACGGCGTCAGCGCCCGCCCGGTCGCGGGATCCACCAGCCCCTGGCCGGCGTCGTCGCAGCCGATGTGGGCGGCCAGATCCGCGACCAGCGCGGGTCCCTCCGACAGGATCGAGGACTGGCCCAGCGCGGGGATGAGGCGGTTGACACCGAGGTCGGTGAGGACGTCGTCGAGCCCGGTCTGTCGAGCGTCGATGCCGCCGTGCACCATCAGGCGTCCCTCGGCCTGCATGCGTCGGAGCTGGCGCCACCGGCTCAGCGGCACCCGGACCCGGTAGCGAAACCACCTGGGGCCCAGTGCGTCACGCAGCGCGTGGCGTTCCGCCGCGGGCAGCAGCGCGAACGCGGTGTTCAACGCCTGGTTGGTCGCACTGAGCGTGTGGTAGCAGGCGAGGTCGGCCGGATCGGCGAGCGGATCGGTCCAGTGGTCGGCGTGGGCGGCGTCGGAGAAGATGTCGGCTCTCGTTCGGCCGAAGCGCGCCAGTTCGCGGTCGAGCAGGCTCAGCACCGCCTCCGCGGTCAACCCGCCCGTGTGAGAACGGAACGCCTCCGCGGTGAGATGTTCTGGTGCATCGCCTGTCCGGGCTGCCTCGACCTGAACCCGGGGCAGGGTTCCACTGCGCGAGAGCAGGTGGATTCGGGTCTCTCCGTCGTCGAGCGTGCAGGCGACGTCCACGGCGGTCAAACCGCTACCGAGCACGGCGACCGCGCGGCTGCCGCCCAGCCGACTACGCAAACCGCTGAGGGGGTAGGCCGACACGGTGTCGTGGCGAGTCGGTGCGGGAGACCACACGCCGGGCGCGACGACGGCGATGTCGGCCGGTGGCAGCGCCGCGGTGTCGCCGAGGACGGCGATGCCACCGTCGACGGGCCGGATCGCGTTGGCGTGCATCGGATGCAGGCGGACGCCTACCCCGTGGGACCGGAGCCGGTCGATCGCCTTCGCCAGGGTCGTCGTCAGGTAGTCGCCGTAGACGGACCTCGACATCGGCACGATGTCGAGGTCGGTCGATCGGCCGCCGAGGCCGGCGTGCCAGGTGCGGAACGAGTGCAGGGTGGGGGAGAGCGCCTCGAGTCGATGCGCGGACGTGTTGACCGCCGCGGCGGCGATGTCGCTTCCGAAGGCGCGTCCGCGCCCGAGGCTCTCGGGCCGGTCGACGATGTCCAGTGCGGTCCCGCGCCACGAGCCGTCCGCCAGCTCCGCCAGCCTGCTGAGGGTGAGCGTGCCGCCGACACCGGCCCCGACGACGGCGACGCGCGCCGCGCTCGCCGAGTCGAGCAGCGCACGGTCCGCCGACTGCTCGCTGTGAAGGTGAAGAACCATGAGGGAAATGGTCGTTATCGGGCGGCGGCGGCGTAATCGCCGGAAAGCCAGAATCGGCCCGCGCGGGGTAAGAGTTTCCTATCCGCTGGGTAAGGTCGCGACGGCGGCGGCGACTCGTGCGCGCCCGCCGCCCGGAGCCGCGATGCTACTTTTGGCAACCTAGAACGGAGGGAGATCGGCCCATTACTCGACGTTCCCGCGCTGCCGCCGACACCTACCATCACGGCAATCTGCGACAGGCCCTCCTCGAGCACGCCGTTGAGCTCGCACGGGTTGGCGGCCCTGAGGCGGTGGTCTTACGGGACGTTCAGCGGCTGGCTGGGGTGAGCAACTCCGCTGCGTATCGGCACTACGCCGATCGTGACGCCCTCCTCGCCGCAGTGACCGAGTACGCCGAGGGACGCCTCGCCGATGCGATGGTCGCGCGGCTGAACGCGGTCCCCAGCCGTGGACCCAAGGCCAAGCGGGCGCTCGGGCGCCTGCGCGCCACCGGGCAGGGGTACATCGACTTCGCGCTCGCCGAACCCGGCTTGTTCCGAACGGCTTTCGCGCACAGGGAGACTGCAGACGATGCCGACCCACATCCGGCCGATACTCCCGCGGCCGCAGTGCCCGAACACCATCCGTTCCGGATCCTGAGCGGATGCATCGACGACCTCGTCGCCACCGGTGCGCTGTCCGCCGATCGTCGTGACGGCCTCGACGAAGCCGCCTGGGCCGCGGTGCACGGTCTTTCCACGTTGTTCCTCGACGGCCCGCTCGGTGACGCCGACGCCGGTCGCAAGCAGCTGATCACCGAGCGACTGCTCGACGCGATCGGCGACGGCCTGCGCTAACCGCGCACCCCACATGTTGACAGCACTAACATCGACTGCCATGCTCAGCATGTTAACGCTGTCAACATCAAGGGCGGGTTCAATGACCATCGACGTCGGTAAGCACTCGGCCCGAAGCGTGCATCCGGCACCGCCACGGAGCCGACCCGTCCTGATCCTGACCGTGGTACTGGTGGCCGCGTTGGCCATCAACGTGGAAACGACCATCGTGAACGTCGCTCTGCCGACGCTCAATTCGGCTCTCGATGCGTCGACGCGCGGGCTGCAGTGGATCGTCGACGCCTACAACCTGGCGTTCGCGGCCCTGGTCCTGGCAGGCGGCACGGTCGGCGACAAGTTCGGCAGGCGGGGCACGCTGATCGCCGGACTCCTGTTGTTCGCAGTGAGCAGCGTCGGGGCGGCACTGTGCACGACGACCGAACAGCTGGTGGGTGCGCGACTGGTGATGGGCGTCTCGGCGGCGCTGATCTACCCGACCACCCTGGCGATCATCACCGACACGTTCCGCGATCCCAAGCAGCGCGCAGCCGCCATCGGAGTGTGGGGCGCCGTCACCGGGCTCGGCGTCGCCATGGGCCCGATACTCGGTGGCGCACTTCTGGAGACGTTCTGGTGGGGCAGCCTGTTTCTCGCCCTCGCGCCGATCGCGCTCGTCGCCGTGCTCGGAACGGTGCTCTTCGTGCCGGCGTCCGGCACGCTGCCCGGCACCCGACTGGACCGCGGCGGTCTGCTGCTGTCGATCGTGATGCTCGGAGCCCTGGTCTACACGATCATCGAGGCTCCCGACCGAGGTTGGGCGTCGACCCCCACGCTGTTCGGGTTCGGCGTGGCACTCCTCTCCGGGGTCGGGTTCGTGTGGTGGGAGCGCCGCGTCGACGATCCGTTGATCGACGTCAGCCTGTTCACCAACCTGCGGTTCAGCGCGGCCAGCGGCGCAGTGACAGTCGCGTTCTTCGCGCTGTTCGGATTCATCTTCCTGATCACGCAGTTCTTTCAACTGCTGCAGGGTTTCGGACCGCTGGAGACCGGCGTGCGGATCCTGCCGGTCGCCCTGTCGATAGCCGTCGGGTCCGTCCTCGGCACCCGCATCGCGGTGACCAGGATCGGCACCAAGGTGGTCGTCTTCATCGGCCTGCTCATGCTGACCGCGGCGTTCGCGTGGGTGGCCGTGATCGACGTCGACGTACCGTACCTGCAGGTCGCGGGGCAGATGATCCTGCTCGGCGGCGGACTCGGGCTGACGACGGCGCCCGCTACCGACTCGATCATGGGGGTGGTCCGGCCCGAACAGGCCGGTGCCGGATCGGCGGTCAACGACGCGACTCGTCAGATCGGCGGCACGCTCGGGGTGGCTGTGGTCGGCAGCATCTTCTCCACCCTGTACATCCGCCACCTATCCGACAGCCCGCTCCTGAGCGCCGCGCCGGAAGCCGCCCAAGCGGTGGCGCGGGAGGGCCTGGCACAGGGTCTGCAGGTGGCCGCGCAGGCGCCGCCGTCGATGGCCGGGGCACTGCGGGACACAGTCAACGACGCGTTCATGTCCGGCCTGCATGCGGGTTGTCTGACCGCCGCGGCCGTGTGTCTGGTGGGTGCGTTCTTCGTGCTCGCCGTGCTGCCCGCCCACCCCGCGAAGGTGATGCCGGTATGAGCAACGCGCACCGATACGGACCGTGGGCCGTCGTCACCGGAGCCAGTGACGGGATTGGCCGGGCGCTCGCCGAACATCTTGCAACGCAGGGGATCAACATCGTGCTCGCTGCGCGCAGCGTGGATAGGCTGCGGGCGCTCGCCACCGAGCTCGAGGCCGGTCACGGTATTGAGACGCTGGTCGCGGCCGTCGACCTTTCCGACTCGGTTGGCGTCGACACCCTGGTCGACGTCACGCGCGACCTGGACGTCGGACTGGTGGTCCTCGCCGCCGGGTTCGGCACCACCGGCACGTTCCTGGAGACACCACTGGCGGCCGAACTGGAGTTGACGGCGGTGAACGTCATCGCCGTCACGCACCTCGCGCATGTCTTCGCGGGACGTCTCGCGATACGCGGCCGGGGCGGCATCGTGCTGTTCGGGTCGATCGTCGGATGGCAGGGCGTTCCGGGTCAGGCCAATTACGCCGCGTCCAAGGCGTACGTGCAGAGCCTGGCCGAGGGACTGCACGACGAACTGCGCCCGCGCGGAGTGGACGTGCTCGCCGTCGCCCCCGGACCCGTCGACTCCGGGTTCGGCGCCAGGGCGGGCCTGACCATGTCGTCGGCCACCAGCACCGAGGTCGTCGCCAGGGTCACCCTCGCAGCGCTCGGCAACCGGCGCACGGTGATTCCGGGTACTCGAGGAAAGTTCCTCACCGCCGCTCTGCTACCGCTTCCCCGCAGGATCCGCAGTCTCATCCTGGGTAAGGTGATCACCGGCATGCGCGAACCACGACGTGCCCGGATCACTCAGCGGTAATCTCCGGAAGTGATTGGGCCCGAACCGGATCGGAGAAACCCGTGACACGCGACCTGCTCGCCAGCCTCGGCGACGAGAAGTTCGTCTCGCTGACCACCTTCAAGCGGAACGGTGACGCGGTCGCCAGCGCGATGTGGATCGCGCGCGACGGCGAGAGCCTCGTGGCGTGGACTCCGGCCGACACCTGGAAGGTCAAGCGGGTCGCCCGAGATCCGCGGGTGACGCTGACGGCGTCCGGACGCACCGGGAAGGTCGCCGAGAACGCACCCGTGTTCGCCGGCAGCGCCGAGGTGCTCCGCGATCCCGGCGAAGTCGCCGGGGTCGAGGGTCTGATCAAACGCAAGTACGGCTTCGAGTTCCGAATCATCACCTTCGTGGAAGCCGTTATCTCGCGCGGCCGCAAACCGCGGGTCGCCCTGCGCATCACGCCGGCGAGCGCCGACTGACGTTCACCGGCGGCTGCTACGGCGTCACCAGGATTCCCGCGTCGGACGCGGCCTTGAGGAACTCGGGGATCGTCAGGTCACCGAACCCGGTGTGGACCGGGCCCTCGTTGATGCCGAGCCACGGCACCACGCCGGGATCCAGATCGACGTCGAGATGGTAGGCCTGAACAGCGGGAAGGTGCTTGGCGAGGAAGTTGCCGAACAGATCGATCGCCGAGATCAGGGTGGCGATCGGACCCTGGTTGAACAGGCTCGCAGCGTTGACCATCGGCGTGTTCGCCGCCGGATCTCCGAGCAGCACGATGGGACCGTAGTGCGGTTTGAGGCCGCCGCCGGGAACATAGGGTGGCGCAATCGGATTCAGGCCAGGCAGATCGCTCGCCAGGAAACCCGCCATGTCGCCGTAGGTCGCGGTGTTGACGAACAGCGAATTCGCCCCGTTGCCGGGAACGACGCTGTTCAGGCCGGGCCCCTCGAAACCGATGCCGTTCAGCCCGATCTGCTGCGCGACGTACTGCGCCTGCCACGCGCCGAGCGAGTGGCCTGTCACGAAGATGTCGTCGGACGAGTAGCCCCTGGCCGCCGCCTCGGCCTTCACCGCTTCCGCGAAGCCGACCGCCTGGATGAACGCCAGCGGCGTCGCATCATCAAGGCCCGCTTGCAGATCCGTGATGATCTGGGTGACGGCGATCAGCGGGTTGAACAGCAGATGCGTCCCGCCGGTGGTTCCCGAGTAGGCGATGATGATCTGGTTCTGCGGCGTCACCCACACCGAGGCGTCCGAACCGGTCTCGAGATGCAGCGACGTCAACGGCCACCCGTTGACCGTGAACGGCACCATGCCGCCGGGGGTCCCGCCGAGCACGTACTCGGCGCTCGCCGCGTCCAGGAACTGCTTCACCGTCGGCGTGGGGATGTCGAGCGGTCCCTCGTACACCATGGCCGGCGGCACCGGCTGCACCACGGGGGCGTTGAAGCCCATGATCTCCTCGATCCGGCGGAACACCGCGAAGATCAGATCCGCGATCGGTGCCGGTGAGAACGGACTCTGCCCCGTGCCCGCGGAAGTGGTGATGCCGAGAACCTGGAGGACGGCGTTCACGATCCGGCCGGGCAGCGCCGCGATCTCGGCGATCGGCGACACCGGTCCCGGCGTGACCACCGTGGCCTCGACTGCCGCGGTGTCGGCTGCCGCGGTGTGGACTGCCGTGGCGCGCAACGTCGCGACGGCGGCGACCGGTGCGGCGGATTGCGTCGACAGCCGGGCGGTGGCGGGCGCCGACGCCTCCTCCTCGATCGTCGCGGGCGGCGTCGGAGTGGACGGCGCCGTCACCGCCGCGACGGTTGCGCCTTCGGGCTCCTGCCCCGACTTCCTCGAGTCGACGGAGGGGACGGGAGTCGATGCGGGTTCGTCGGGTTGCGTGGTCGGCGGGTCCGGCGCCGGTGATGCCGGCTCGGGTTCGGCTGCCGTCGGCGGCGGCGACGAGCTGACGGTGCTGCCGGTGTCGTCGGAGGATTCGCTGTCCCCCGACGAGGTGGGCGGCGTATCCGGTGTCCCCGGCTCGTCGGTGGTGTCCGGCTTGTCCGGCCTGTCCGGGCTGTCCGGTGACGAGGTCTCGGATCGCGTACTCCCGCTCGTCGCGGAGGGGGAGTCGCGATCATCGTGCTTGGAGGACGGACCGGCGGAGGTGGACGACTCCGACGTGCTGACCGAGGTGTCGTGTGAGTCCGTACCTGTGGGATCGGCCCAGGCGGTGCCCGGTCCCGAAGTGAAGATCGCCACACCCACAATGGCGGCGATGGCACCGCTACGACCCGACCATCCCATCGGCACGTCCTCCTCGTCGAGACCGAAGTTCGAGGAGCGTAGCGCGAGGCGGTACCGCCGGTAGCGGAATCCGCAGAAGGGCTCGTGGTTGGCGTCAGCGGAAGCGAACCAATATATTGCATATCAATTGTCGCGAGAGAGGGTGGACCCATGCCGTTGACCGATTTCGATCGGTATCCGCTGACGTTCGGGCCGAGTCCCGTCCATCCGCTGGATCGCCTCACCGCTCACCTGGGCGGGGGCGTTCGCATCTGGGCCAAACGGGAGGACTGCAAGTCGGGGTTGGCCTTCGGTGGCAACAAGACGCGCAAGCTCGAGTACATCGTTCCCGACGTGCTCGCCAAGGGTGCCGACACCCTGGTGTCGATCGGTGGCTATCAGAGCAATCACACCCGGCAGGTGGCGGCGGTCGCCGCGAAGCTGGGTCTCAAAGCGGTTCTGGTGCAGGAGAAGTGGGTCGACTGGCCGGATTCGGTGAACGACAAGGTGGGAAACATCCTGTTGTCGCGCATCATGGGCGCCGAGGTCCGGCTGGATCCAGCGGGTTTCGACATCGGCATCCGGTCGTCGTGGGAGAAGGCCATCCGGGAGGTCGAGGCGGCAGGAGGCAAGCCCTACCCGATTCCGGCCGGCGCCTCCGAACATCCGCTCGGGGGCTTGGGTTTCGCGAACTGGGCGTATGAGGTAGAGCGTCAGGAGGCCGAGCTCGGAGTCTTCTTCGACACCATCGTCGTCTGTACCGTGACGGGTTCGACGCACGCGGGCATGATCGCCGGCTTCGCAGGACAGGACCGGCCCCGGCGGGTGATCGGCATCGACGCGTCGGCCACCCTCGACAAGACTCGCGACCAGGTCGCGCGAATCGCCCGTCACACCGCCGATCTGATCGGTCTCGATCGCGACCTTCGCGATGACGAGATCGTCGTCCTGGAGGGATGGGCCGGCGACCTGTACGGAATCCCGGTGGCGTCGACCGTCGGCGCGATCCGCCTGCTCGGCGAACTCGAGGGCGTGATCATCGACCCGGTCTACGAGGGGAAGTCGATGGCGGGTCTCATCGACCTGGTGTGCGACGGCACCATTCCCGCCGGCTCGAACGTGCTCTACGCACACCTCGGCGGCCAGCCCGCGGTCAACGCGTACTCGGGCGCCTTCGGTTGACCGGTCGCCAAGAAAGCTCCAAGAACCGATCGGCATTCTCTTGTCAGCGAGGGCGGGGACCTCACCCGACGAGGTCCCCGCTCTCGCCTTCACCATCGGGCTCGGGCGGGAGCCCGCAGGTCAGTAGTTGTTGCAGACCCCGGCGATCGCCGACATGGCGCCGAAGTACTTCTGGCCCCAGGAGGTCTGCTGAAAGTTCGTGGCGAGTTTCTGGCGCTCGGCGGGCGGTGCCGAGAGGAAGTTCGTCAGCATGCCCGCCGCTACCGGGTTCGACGCGAATTTGGCTGCGAGCGTTGGATTCTCGGTGTTGAGCGCAGCAATCACCTGCGGGTAGGTGCAGGTGGTGTCGATGATCGGATCGGCGTTCGCGACGCCGCCCCCGACGCTGAGCGACAACGCAGCGGCGCCAACGGCAGCGACGAGCGAACGCTTGAGTGAGATTGTGAGCATGGCCGAGGACCCTTCAATAATGCAGTGCCCCCGACTGGCCCTGACTTCGACAGTGATCCCAGCGTAGCGCGCCGATGGCGAATGGTCACTGGAAAGTTCTCGTCGACCGCATGAAGTTCAGTTGGTGAACCATTTTGCGACGATGTCAATAAATTCTGTGCTTCCGCTGCTTGTCCGCTTCGAGAAGGCTACGGTTCGCTGATCAGTCGATCTTGAAGGAGTCGCACATGGACGCCTCGCTACGGCCGTGGTTCACCTCGGGGGTGGCCCTCGTCGGGGCGACCGCGATCGCGCTGGCCCCGGTTGCCCCGATGCCGACGGCGTCGCCGGTCGAACAGGTGCGCGCAACAGCGGCGGCGGTCTCGAGGGATTTCGATCTCACCGCGCTCGACCTGCCCTACATCCTGACCTTGCCGGTCGTCCGGCAGTACATCCGGAACTGGGCGCAGAACTGGGCGGTGTACCTGCAGGGTCTGGCGCAAGCCGGGGTGGGCGCGGCGCAGTCGCTGTTCGCCATTCCGGGCGTGACGGTCGAGATCGTCCAGGAGGTGTTCGCACTCGACTTCGTCGCCGCGTTCGACACGTTCACGACGGCGGTGCGGGATTCGGTGGTGGCGGTCGGTCAGCCGCTGCTGGATTCGCTCATTTGGCGCAACCAGAAGTTGTACGCAGTGCAGACCGCCCTGCAGTCCGCGGTCCCCTTGGCGTTCATCGACGTCGCCAACGGGTTCCTCCTGGCCGGCAACGTGGTCGTGACGTCGCTGATCGAGGGCACTCAGGACCTGGTGGGCGCAATCCTCACCTTCAATCTCAGCAACATCATCAACGCGGCGATCGACGGAACGGTGAACTTCCTCGGCGCACTGGGCGACGGGGCGGGGCTGATCGTCGACGGCATCGAGTCGGCCCAACTGGGCATCGCGACCGCGTTGGCGGTCGGGCCGCCGCCGCCCACGCTGGTCGCCGACGTGTCGACGATGCGATCGTTCTCGGCGGAGAACACGATCACCGTGGCGGGTGGGTCCGAGGACGTCGCGGCGGATGCGCCGGAACCGATTGTCTCCGAATCTCTTTCGGAGGGCGGTGGCGACACCACGGGGGATGTCGCGCCCGTCGTCGAGGAGGTCGAGGCCGTCGAGGTCGCCGAGGTGGAGGTGGACGATGATCCGCCGGTCGATGAAGTCGTCTCGGTTCCGGACACGTTCGATCCGAAGGACGCCGTCGACACCGAGGAGAAGGTGACCGCGGTGGACCCACCCGCCGCGGGAGACCCCGCCGATGCCGACAAGTCGGCGGGTGTCGACAAGCCGGCCGAGAACAAGCCGGCTGACAACAAGCCGGCCGACGACGCTCCGAAGGACGGTGGCGCGGATTAGCCTCGGCGACTGGTCGATGTCGACGTGACGAGCCGTCCCGAATTCGTCGACTTCCACTTCGACGTCATGTGCCCGTACGCCTACCAGACGTCGCTGTGGATCCGCGAGGTTCGCGAACTCACTGGGCTGCAGATCAATTGGCGCTTCTTCAGCCTCGAAGAGATCAACCGGCAGGACGGCAAGAAGCACCCGTGGGAGCGGGAGTGGTCCTACGGCTGGTCGATGATGCGCATCGGTGCCCTACTGCGCCGCACCTCCATGGACGACCTCGACGCCTGGTACGCCCGCGCGGGCAGAGCGCTGCACGTCGACGGGCACAAGCCGCATGAGAAGGACGTCGCCCGGCATCTGCTTGCGGAGATCGGACTCGACCCCGTGCTGGTCGACGTTGCGATCGCCGACTCGACCACCAGTTCCGAGGTGTTGGCCGAACACGAGCGGGTCGTGGCAGCGAACGGCTACGGCGTTCCGACGATGTTCTTCCCCGACGATCAGTGTCTGTTCGGCCCCGTGCTCATCGATCCGCCCACGGGACAAGCCGCCCTGCGGCTGTGGGACGCAGTCGTCGCCTGGACGGAGTTTCCGCATCTCTACGAGCTTCAGCGGCCGAAGACGCCAGCGGATGCGCAAGCGATCACCGCGACCTTTCGCCCGTACTTGGAGGCTCGCGACTGGGTCTCCATCAACCGTGGCGAAGTCATCGACTTCGACGCCTTGAAGCTCCGCGATGAGTGACCGGGTAGGTCGGCTCTTCGCGCTAGCCTCTACGGTCATGGCATAGCCACGGCCCCCATAGCCCAATCGGCAGAGGCAGCGGACTTAAAATCCTCTGAACTGGGCGTTTGTTGTGTTGGGAAGTGGCGGTAGCCGCCGGAAGAACCGTATCTAGCTGCGGATTTTGTGTTGGCTGCGTTGGCGGTCATCGAAATCGGACGAGAGCACTGCGGTACTCACTGCGGTATTTCCCTGGTCATACTTCGTGCGAGAATTTAACTAGCCGCGCGCCACTCGAGATCGGGAAAGACGTCCGCTGGACATGGACGAACTGGACTCGGAGGCTAGGAGTTCTCATGTGGCCCCGAGGATGACCGCATTCGCAACAACTCTCGGGTGACTGAGGACGGTCGAGTGGCTGCGCAGCGCGTGGAGGCTTCGCTCCTGGCACCCGGCGATGGTGTCTACGGACGAACTGACTTGGTTTCGCCTCCGCACCCGCATCCACAGGCGTTCACGGCGTTGTCGTCCCACCTCCCATCGCTCTGCGGTGCCTTTAGCGATCGCGCGAGCGGATTCTATTAGAGAGGTACGACCAAATCGCGCCCAACTGAGGCCGCCTGCTGCTGTCGCGCATAGTCGGCCTTTGTAGGGAACGCCAGGAAACTGTCGTGCGTTCTGTCGCACCTCTGTGCGATCCTGTATGGCTGCCCACCAGAAGGGAGCCACACACGATGTGAAAGATCGAAGAAAGGCACGCATGTGGAGGCCGACGAGCAGGAAGAGATAGAGCGAGTACGAGAGTGGATCGGCCGGCTTGAAGCCTTCGCCTCTGCACTTGACGACATCGAAGGCAACAGCGCCACTGATTTCGCCAACGACGTGCTTGAGGCAATGCAGTCCGTGGTGATGCCGCACGTGGCCCCGGCACGGGTTCCGTCAATGCTGCTGGCGTTGGAGGCCGCGAGCACGGTGACCTGGGCAACGACAACCGTGATCATGGACTGGGCGGACACACCTGACGTTCGGGATCGTTACACACGGGACACCGCGCAGCGGCTCGTGAAGGACGCGCTGGATCGCGTGCTCTCGAACTGCACGCGTTGGTTTTCCGACGGCCTACCTTCCGAGGAGGAAGTGAAGCAACGTATCTCGACCGCGGCGAAGGACATGCGAGACGCGCAGGAACTGCTTGGCAAGCGCAATGCAGAGCATGACGCGCAAGACGCAGAAGCTGCGGCAGACCCCTACGGCGCGATCCTGGTTCACCTGGACCCCAGCCGATCTGCTGATGCTCCAATCTTCGAGAAGGTGTGTTCCTTGACTGAGGACGAAGATGAGCGTTATCGCGATGCATACGAACAACTTCGGCGCATGATCGACAGCGAACTATTGCAGCACATCTCGGACGAGAGCGACCGGCTCTGCGACGTGGTGATGGCGCTGCTGACTGACCTGCGGTACAACCGGATTCCAATCTTCGATGAGGATGCTTGGGACGAACACAGGCGCAAGGTGCGGTCCGCGTTGATCTCATTTACTGCCGCGCTGTACAGCCACAGGGAGCAGACGGTCAGGACGGCCAAGAAGACCCTCAATCGCGGTCCTGAGGTCCAGGCGGTCGAGAAATTGTTTGACGAGCTGCGCAAGACGTCGTTCGAGTACGGCTGGCTGGAAGAACTGCGTGGCGCGCTGCAGCACGGCGACATCAACGCCTTTAAGTGGGGCTTCGGGGCATCGATGAACGAAGAACCGGTGGCGAACGTGTACATGAGTCGGGAGTTCATGCTCGACTTCACGCGCAACTCGTCGCAGAAGAAGTGGTTGAAGCGTCGGGAACTGGAAGACATGGATTCTGATCCGAGCGTGTTGGACATGATCAAGGCAATTCAGCCGCTCATGGGACCGCTTCAGGAAAAGCTTGACACGATTCTGTACCCGAACGTGGCGGATGATGTTGCGACCGTTCGCGAACTGTTGAGCCGCTACCCGCACCCGAACGGAGTGCATGCGCTGCAGGACGGTCCTGGCTTCACGCGTCGCAAGATGTGTCCGCCCATGAGCCCACTCGCCCCGCGCGTGCTGTCCTTCGTCGCTTCGTACGAACCTGACGACGTGGGTGCCAGTGATGCAGGTGACGGGACAGCGACCTGACAGCAGCGCGGCAGCAATCCGGCTGCCTGCGACAACGAGACAGCACCGGCTACAGTGCCCGTTCTCGGAGCCGTACCCCACCGCTGAACTGGATATTGACGGCCCTGTTGGATCGCGACGAAGCGTCGTAGAAACCCTAATCAGGCAGGGTATTCGGGCTTAGAAGTTCCTGAACTGGGCGTTTGTTGAGAATCGCTTCGCGCAGAATGCAGTATTGGCTGCGTTGGCCGGCGTCGGGGCCGAGTGAAACGACTGCGGTACCGCCTGGCTTGGCTCAGGGGTGTGTAGCCGGCGACTGCCGCGCTGCAAACGGTTCTATCCGGTACCGCAGTTTCGGTTCCATGTATCGGTTACCTCTCCCCGAACCGGACCGCTACGACGGTGAGCCACTAGGCGTCATTGAAGCCCGGGCCAGGCCGGAATCGGCGGGACAGTCGCACAGCCCGCGACTGGGTGTCTAGCTACTTCGACCTGAAAAAGGATTGATGGTCGGTGCGGCTCGATGGTGGTTCTGGCGTCGAGGGGACTCTGGCGCTGACATCGGTTGTCATCCGGCCAGAGCGCTGATCTTGACCAGGTT
>NZ_JANDBD010000020.1 GCF_024320865.1 Mycolicibacterium arenosum
CCTGGCCCCTTCTTCACCCGACGCGACGATGTCAACACAACCTCCAGAATCTAGAGAAGTGTTGCGACCGTCCCTAGAAACCACCCCGGAACAGGCTGCTCACAATTCAACCGGAGCTGACAGTTGATACACGTAGGCGTACCACGACGCGAGACCCTGCCTGCTCGTCACCATCGCGTCCTGCAGCGCGGCCGGGTGAGGACTGGAAAGCGACGACAAGGTCCAGACCCGCTCGGGATGCTTCGCGGCAAAACTCCACGCGACCAGGCCACCGAAGTCGTGTCCGACCAGGTGGATTCGATCGGCGCCGCTCGCGTCGACGAGCGCGCCGACGTCTTCGACCAGCTCGGCGGTTCGGTAATCACGGCGACGAATCGGTCGTGCGCGTGGCGAGACCCCCCGCTGGTTCGGCGCCAGGCACCGATAACCCGTGCTGGTGAGACGAGGGATGACCTCGTCCCACGCCCGGTTCGTCTGCGGATGGCCGTGCAGCAGAACGACAACAGGCGCATCCGAGGCTCCGCTGTCCCGAACGTCGAAGCTCAAGTCACCGCGAGCGAATCGATCCATGGTGTACATGATCGCGCCTGAACCGACGCTCGTCGGCGATCAGCGCAGATCGCCGGGGACGCCATCAGCTGCCATCGATACGTTGAAGCCGAGGCCCACCCGCCACCGCGCCCCGTGCGGCGGCCACCCCCGTCGGCGCGCGCTGGACAGACTCCCGTCCACGCACCCGCTCCCGCCGTGTTGGAATGGCACCGGACGAGTGAGACGGGGGTGCGGATGGCGGACTCAGCGCGGTTGCTGCGCACGACGATGGCCGCGTTCACCGTGGTGGTGCTCGCCGCGTGCTCCACCACGACCGAGGGCCGGCCGGTGATCGCCGCCGACGAGGTCCAACCCGACGGCGCCGTCATCGCCCGGATGAACACCGGCCCGTACGCGACCACCCCGAGCCCGCCGATCGGCACCGCCGGTGACGACGTCGTGTCGCAGGCCCTCATGGAGGCGCACCGGCTCGGGCCCTACGCCACCGGACCGTGGCAGGTCTTCGACGAGCTCATCGAGCGGGGCCCCGTGGAGTTCAACTGGACCGGGCCGATCTCCGCTCTCGACCAGCTGCGCAGATCGCAGATCATCTCGGATCCGCTGGTCGACGCCGCCGCGAAGCACGGCTTCTTCTCGGGTTTCAGCAGCTACCGGCTGACGCGCAGCGGCACCGGGCGCGCCATCAACAACGTCGTCCTGGAGTTCCCCGACGCCGCCGCGGCCACCGCGGCGGCCGACGAGATGGCCGCGGTCAACCTGCCCCCACAGGGTGGGCCCCCCGGCAGACCCGTCGCGTTGATGTACCTCCCCGACGTCCGCGCCATGCGCTACGACAACTCCGATCGATCCGCGTTCGTGCAGACGGTGGCGACCAGTGGGCCGCTGGTGCTCTTCGGGTCCAGCTACGCCGGCGCCGACTCCAACGTCTCCGCGGAGGTCCTGGCCGGCGGCCTGATCACCGCGCAGAGCAAGACGATCGCCGGATTCGCGCCCACCGAACCCGCGAAACGCGCCGACCTGCCGATGGACTTCACCGGGGACCTGTTCTCCCGCACCCTCGGCGCCCCCGACAACTCCGCCCCCTTCATCATCGGGGAGTGGGAGCCGGCCGGCTGGCTGCACTTCGAAGCCGACCCCATCACCGCCAGGGCCCACTTCGACGAGGCCGGACTCGAGGTCGTCAGTCAGCGGCTCACCACCGTGTTCCGCACCCACAACGTCGACGGCGCCCGGCGGCTGGCCGAGGCGATGGCCGCCGAGATGGCGGCCACCACCGACGTGGAACCGGCCGCCGCGGTGCCCGGCCTGCCCGCGGCGAAGTGCTTCGTGCGCACCAAGGGTGCCCAACCCCCCGACGTGTCGATCAGCTGGCGGCGGGTGGCGTGGCGCTACAAGTGCGTGGCGACCGCCGACCGCTACACCTACACCGCCTTCTCCAACACCGAAGCCGACGTGCACCAGCAGACGGCCGCCCAGTACCGCATCCTCGTCGGCAAGTGAGCCGTCGCGGTAGCCTCGCCGGGACCGACGACCGCACCGATAGGACTCCGATGCCCGCACCCGCACCCCGACCGGCGGGCTGAGCGTGCCGCTCGACCCCGGCGCGGTGGTCTCCGGCTACCGCATCGAACGGATGCTCGGCTCCGGCGGCATGGGCACCGTCTACCTGGCCCGCAACCCGTCCCTGCCGCGGTACGACGCGCTGAAGATCCTGCCGATGGAGTTCTCCGGCGACGCCGAGTTCCGCGCCCGGTTCACCCGCGAGGCCGACCTCGCCGCCGGCCTAGACCACCCCAACGTCGTCACGGTGTACACCCGCGGGCGGACCGACGACGGGCAGCTCTGGATCGCCATGCAGTACGTCGCCGGCAGCGACGCCGACGCCGAGGTCAAGGCCGGGCGGATGACGCCGCCGCGCGCCGTCGCCGTGACCGCCGAGGTGGCGCGCGCCCTGGACTACGCCCACCAGCGGCTGCTGCTGCACCGCGACGTCAAACCGGCCAACTTCCTGCTCGCCCCCGGCGGACCGGGCGAACCCGAGCGGGTCCTGCTCGCCGACTTCGGCATCGCCCGCGCCCTCGACGAGGCCGCCGGACTCACCGTCACCGGGACCTTCGTGGCCACCGTGGCCTACGCCGCCCCCGAGATCTTCTCCGGGGGCGCTGTCGACGGCCGCGCCGACGTGTACTCGCTGGGCTGCTCGCTGTACAAGATGCTCACCGGCACCACCCCCTACGGCTGGGCCGGGAACATGGCCGGGATGGCCGCCGCGCATCTCACCGCGCCGATCCCCCTGATCACCGACCGGATGCCCGCGCTGCCCCGCGCGCTCAACGACGTGTTCGACACCGCGCTGGCCAAGGACCCCGCCGCCCGCTACCCCACCGCCCGTGACCTCGCCCGCGCCGCCGCCGACGCGCTGCACGCACGTCCGGGCGCACCCCCTCCCGGTCCGCCCCGCACGCCGCCACCGGCGACCCGGCCGTGGTCCGCCACGACACCGCCCACCCCGCCTCCTCCGTCGACCCCGCCGCCGCGGCCCTTCACCACCGGTCCCGCGGGCCCGCCACCCGCGCACCGGCCGAAGCGTCGCCGGCTGGCGATCCTGATCACCCTGGCCGCGGTCATCGCCCTCGCCGTCACCGGCACCGTCATCGCCCTGACCCGCGACGACGGCCCGAACGCACCGCAGTATCAGGCGCAGACCTTCGTGCACACCCACGGCAGCACCCGGCTCGACGCGAAGCCCACCGCCGTCGCCGCGCTCGGCCCCGGCGACGCCGACGCCGTGCTGTCCCTCGGCGTGCAACCGGTCGTCCTCACCGCCCCCGGCGGAAGACTGCCCGACTGGGAACGCGGCCTCGTTCAGGGCAACCCCACCGTGACCGGCGCGATCGACGTCACCGCCGTGACCGCCGCGCACCCCGACGTCGTCATCGCGACCGGAGACATCGACGACGCCACCTACACCGCCCTGTCCGCGGTCGCGCCCACCATCACCCGACCGCCCGACACCGGGCAGTGGTCGTGGCAGGACCGGCTCGACTGGATCGGGCGCGTCCTCGGCGACACCGAGCGCGCCCGCGGCCTCGTCGAGGACGCCGCCGCCCGCACGGAGGCGCTGCGCGCGGACCATCCGGCGTTCGACGGCAAGACCGTCCAGGCGGTCGACGTCACCGACACCGGCATCACCGCCGCCCTGAGCGGCTCCAACACCGCCGACTACCTGGAGGCCATCGGGTTCCGCTACGCCGACGCGCTCAAACGCACCGCCGACGACACCGGCGACACCCGCCCGGTCCCCGACCCCGCCGCCCTCAACAGCGCCGACGTCGACGTCCGCCTCGTGGTGCGCACCGACAGCGCCGCCGGCAGCGGATACAACGGCCTGCCCGCCGAGTTCACCGGGAAGGGTTTCAAGGGCACCACCGTCATCGTCGACGACCCGAACATCGTCGCCGCGCTGACCACCGGCGGCTACGCCGCCACCGGCTGCCTCGACACCGCCCTCGTCGACGCGATCGCCCGCCAGATCCACTGAGTCGCAACGGATCCGCGCTCACGCGCACCGCCCACCGATCACCGGGCACACCTCCGGATCGAACCCGGCGCGGTCGCGGTCGCGCAGGAACCGCCCGGTCGGCGGATACCTCGGATTGAGGCGGCGCGCCGCCACCAGCACGCTGACCGCCGCCGCGCCGGCCCGCCGGACTGCCAGGGCCGCCGACTGGGCGTTCGACCCCGTCGTCCACACGTCGTCGAACACCAGGACGTGCCGCCCGGCCACCACCGCGGGATCCACCACGGCGAACTTGTCCGGGCTCACCACCCGATGGCACGTCGCCGCCGCGCCGGTGCGCAGCACCTCGTTCACCGGCACGCCGACGTCCCGAAGCAGACGCGAGAACGGATGGACCCCGGCGCGGAACGTCAACGACGGCAGCGTCGTTCGGACCGCCACCGGCGACCCGACCGCGGCCTCGATACACGCCGAGTGCCGCGCCAGGTTCGCGGCGACGACCGCGCCCAGCAGCCCCGCCGCCCGCTCGCGCACGGCCCGCAACGGGTGGTCCTTGTAGTCGCGCACCAGCCGACCGGACTCCTCCCCGGCCACCGCGTACACCAGCGGGACCACGAGGTCCGCGGTCCCCGCGGTCCCGGCGTGACCCCGACAGTGCCGACAGAGGGGCACACCCCGCGGTGTCGGCTCCCCGCAGACCCGGCAGGTCACCGGCGGGCACCGCACCACAGGTCGAAACGGGTTCCGAGTTCGTCCGTCATGCGGCGCGACGGTAGGAGGACCCACCCACCGCCGAACCGGTCCCCGGTGATGCCGACTGCGGTTCTCGTGGATCGACGGTCTCTCGTGCATAGCCGACAGCCGCCGTAACCTTCAGCTGTCGGGTGCCCTGCCAGAATCACGATGATGACCGCCGCCGATCCGCCGGTCCGCGACGTCGTCGACGGCTTCGACCTCATCGCCGACCGGCCCATCCCCTACGGCCGGCTGCCTCGCCGGGCCCGCACCGTCTTCGGCGAGGAGTTCCGACTCTGGGGCGACCTCGCCGACCAGACCGTCGGCACGCTGACCGGACACCCGAAAGCCGGGAGGATCACCGTCGACGCGCTGCTGGCCGCCGCCCGCGAGGCCGCAGGCGACGCCGGATCGGCATCACCCGGCCCTGACGACGGCACGCCCGCGAACGAGGCAGTGCGGCGTCTGCTGAACCGGCTGGACGACTACGACCGCGAGCTCTTGTCGGCTCGCGGGTGGGCGCTGCGCCCGTCGACCATCGCCGAGACCGCGGCCCGCCTCGGCGTATCCCGCAACAACGTCGTCCACAACCAGCCCCGCGCCCGCCGCCGCCTCACCGAGCTCCTCGAGCAACCCGAGCACGCCGAGATCGTCCACGCCGCGGCGTATCTGCGCTGGCGACTCGGGCCGGTCACACGCGCGCACACCGTCGGCCGGATGTTCGGCGACCTCGGCCTGCGCATCGACTCGGATGCCGGGCAGCTGCTGCTGCACGTGGCCGGTCCGTACGCGGAGGCAGACGACTGGCTCGAAATCCCAACCGGTGCAGGCGGTCTCGCCGACGCCCGTGCGATCCTCGATCGACTCACCCGTTTCGGCGCCCCGACGACCGGCGTCCTGGTGGACGGGCTCGCCGCCATCGGCGTCCCCGCCCGCACCGCCGAGGACCTCATCCGAACGCATCCGGGACTGCAGTCCTACGGCGAACACTGGGTGGGTCAGGGCCCGACCGCGGTCGAGAAGATCACCGCCGCACTGCGTCTGGTCGGTGAGCCGGTCGCCGTGGAGGAGATCACCGCCGGCATCGGCGAGGAGATCGACGAGCAGACCATCCGCGACGCCCTGCGCCGCGACGACCGGTTCATCCGCGTCACCAGGACCAGATGGGCGCTGCGGGTGTGGGGCGGCGTCGAGTACACCGGCCTGTTCGACGAGATCGCCACCTGCATCGACGCGCACCGCGCTCCGGTGCCCACCGACGCGATCGTCGCCGACATCGCCGCGGCCCTCCCCGACGTCAAGCGGACGTCCGTCCGCGGATACCTCAGTGCGCCCGGATTCGTCATCGAAAACGGCGCGGTGCGCCGACGCACGGCCGCCGACGGCTGGCCCGCTGTCGCCCCGCTCAACACCGTGCGCGGCGTCTTCCGCAACGGGGCCAACGAGATCCGCGTCGCGCTGCCCGTCACCCGAGACCTGCTACGCGGCTCCGGAACGGTCGTCAGCCCCGCCCTGGCCACCGCGCTGGGTGTCCATCCCGGCGGGCGCCGGCAGTTCGACGGCCCGACCCACGACGTCACCCTGTCCTGGCGGGAGTCCGCCCTCAACGGCGGCCGCTTCGGTTCGCTGCGCGCACTGGCCACCGACCTCGGCGTCGCTCTCGGCGACACCCTGGTCCTGGTGTTCGACGTCGTGACCGGTGGCGTCCACGCGGTGCCGTTGGCCGCCGATACGAGCGACAGTGCCCGTCTGCGTGTCCTTCTCGGCCGAACGGGCGATAGGCCGGTCGCCGACCTGGCTCTCGCCCTGGACTGCACACCCGAGCAGGTGCGTGAACTGCTCCACCGACGCGGCGACGGCCACCTGCTGCCGGTGCCGGAGTGAGTGGGAGCCGTCAGCCGGGCAAACCGCGGTGTGCGGGCGCCGACTTCGCCGCCATCCGACGAACACCCCTCACCGGCGTGAGCCCGAGCAGTGCAGCGAGCTGGCTATGGACTGCACCGATCCGCCGCGATGCAGCCGCACTGCGGACAGCCCGCTGGCGCGGAGCGGTTCGGGCATCCTCCACCATTGGCGGCGTCCATCTTCGTGAGTCGCGCGAACAGTCCGATTCCGATCAGTGCCAAAACCGAACCGCTGCGGTAGCACGGGTTGAGTGCCCATTCGTCAACGGCAGACTCGCCCAGCAGCAACCACCAACCACGATCGGGTGGGGGCCGAAGCCAGTGTGGAAACCTTCACCTACCGGGGCCGGAACAGATGACCGCACTCAGGCCGCAGCACGTGAGCGGATCGGTTGAAACTAAGGCTCGGCGAAACAGGTGCGCTGAACACCCTCCGCCGCAAGGTTGAATGGATCGGTGGGCGCGGCGCGGGGGGCTGATGCGCGATTTTCGCGACTCGCTGATCGTCTACGGGGCCCTGGAACACTTCTGCGGGGGCGGCGCTGTACTGCCAGCTGCTCGACCTCAACGAGGGCTGGGACGGGGCCCGAGTCACGAACCCGGCCGAGCCCCCGATTTCATCCGGTGGCGCGGAGATCCGGGCGAACCACTCCCGCAACGTCTCCGACTTCGCCGACCTTCCCAGCGCCTCGACCCGTGCCCCGCGGCGGTCACGGGGACACGCCACGACCGCACCGGCGCCGCCGTCACCCGCGGCTTGAATCGGCGGCACGACCTTCTACGGTATTCCGATCACGGGCTCGACCGCCGGCCGAACGCACCAGCTACGACGAGACGAGGTCGACGATGGGAACCGTAAACGCATTCGGCGACCGGCTGACCTTCTCGGGCGAGGTGTTCATCAACCCGTCGGCAACCCGGCAGTGGGTGAGCGTCAAGCTGTTCGCCCTGTCCGACGACCTCGACGACCGCTCGGCACTGACGGCGATGATCGCTCACGTTCGCTACCGCGACAGCTACGCCGGCACTGGCGATCGGGACATGGTGACATCCACGGCCCCTACCAGCTGAGCGCGATCACCCCCGACGTGTTCACCGCGGCCGATCCCGGCGACGCAGAGACGCTGATCCGCACCTGGGCCGTTCGTTACACGCGGTGGGACGACGCCCACGAGCGGGTGACGGAACGCGAAGTTCACCGACGGTTTCAGCGTGCCACCGTGATCTTCGAGCTCCCCGACCTGCGCGCCAACGCCGAACACGACTGGGGGTACGTCGTAGGCTGTGACGGATTCCACGAGTACGTGTGCGTCGACCGCGGCGCGCGTGAACTGGCCCTGATCGTCGCCAGCGACGACTGAGACGCCCTTCGCGGCTCACGATTCGGCGTCGTCGCCGACTTAGGACGACGCACCCTCGGTGACGGCGGACTCCGCCGCTGCGCCGATGCCGCCGTTCCGGTCGATCGTCTCGGTGGTGCGGGCACCCCAGACCGGGTCGAGGGCTTCGACGAGCAGACGCCAGTACGCCGTGGCGACCCGAGTGCGCAGGTGATCGGGCATCCCGTCGGCCGCGACCGGCGTGGCGGCCGACCACCGCCAGGCCAGCATCTTGGCGACGTCGTCGACGATGCGGTACAGCAACTCCTCCAGCGTGCCCGTCGCGATCGTCTGCCACCCCACCTCGGAGTCGCGGCGGTACCGCGGCCCGTCGGGGCCGTACAGATCGAATCCGGTGACACCGCCGGCGATCAGATCGCCGATCGGCGCCTCCACCGGCGTGTCGGTGCCGGGGTGGATACCGGTCAACGACGCCAGTTTCGCGATCAGCAGCGCCAGTCGGCGACGGAACTCCGCCACCCCCAGCGCCGGGGCCTCGACCTCGCCGTCCGACAGGGTCTCGACCCGCGGAGGCGGAGACTCCACCGCAGCCGCCGGAGGCGGTGCGTCGTCCACCGCGACGGGCGCAGGCGGCACCCGGACCGGCGCGGGCGGCGGCGGAACCGGCGCGGGCGGCGGCGCCGTGTCGACGTCGTCGATGCGGCCGATCGCCACCACGTCGATCTTCGCCGGGTCGAGGAAGCGGTCCCGCCCGAGCGTCTGATCCACCACGTAGGCGATCTGCACCTCGAGATCGCGCATGCCTGGGTGCAACCGGCGGTTGGGGTCACTCACCCACACCACGATCACCCCGGTCCACAGGAACGGCCCCTGCTTGTCGAAGCCGAGGAACTCGGGCTGGCAGCGACGACGGTCGAAATCGGCGGGCAGCCGGTACTTGATCGGCTCCTCCAGTGAAGCGCACCAGTACTCGCCGTGACCGAGCACGTCGGGCAGGGAGGTGATCGTCGTCGCGGTGAACGGGGCGCGGGCGACGAGATCCGGCGGGCCGCCGACGGCGCGAACGACGAACTGCGACACGGCGGTCTACTCCGGATTCCCGCGGCGACTATTCCGCGACGTCAGCGCGATCCCCGTGCCGCGCTTGCCGATTCGCCCGACGGCGCGACGCCGCCCGACGGCGTCGTCTACGGCGGCCACGGCGGTCCTCGTCCCTCGGTTCGTCTCGGACGTGTCCGCCCGCGTGCTCGAAAGTCTATAGCGCGCCGTTCGGCGGTCGGTGCACTGAAAAATCGCCGGGCCGACCCCCGAACGGTCTTGCACCGAGGGCGGTCGGGTGGCCTCCGCGGAGCCACTCAACCACTTCCCTCGGCGGGTCGCCCAGTGTGACCGACGGGTCCCCGTCTCCGTCAACCCGCACCGGCGTCCAGTCCCGGTGTCACCGCGGGGGGTTGACGGCGCCACCCCGCCGGTCCGACCGGGCCCGCGCCGACCGGCGCATCCCGATGACGAGACGACGGAGCACCCGATGAACCACCCCGACGACGACCACGATCCGGCGACTGCCCGGTACGACGAGGACTGGGAGCGCTGGTGCGGATCCGCCGTAACGCCGGTGCGACAACTCAAGCGCGGCGCGAAGGTCCGCGTTCAGGACGGCCGACGCTGGATCACCTTCCCCGACGAACGCCGCGGAGTCCCGGTCGTGATCGACATGCCCGTCGACGCGGCCACCGGGTCCTGCGACCGCGGCCGACACGACGCCTGCCCGCACCGCCTCGGCGGACCGCAGGAGGGCGGCGTCACCCTCAAGTTGTCGCTGCCCGGATTCACGTGGCGCTGCGGCTGCCCGTGCCACCGCGACCCGATGCGCGCCGGCCGGCTGTTCTGACCGAACCGGATCCGGTCCGCCCCGAACGCCGCGGGCGGGCCGGATCCCTCCTGCCGCCAGTCGATCCCGTGCCGTCACCTCTGCCCGCGCCCTGGGGGCGCGGGCCCGGCCGCCTGCGGCGTCCATGGGAGCCACTCACCTACTAGCCGTTAGCGGGTCGCCCAGTGTGACCGACGGGGGCCCGTCACCGTCAACCCACGCCCGGCACGGCTCGCCCGTTCTCCGCTGCGGCGCGCTCCGCAGGCTCCGCGCGCCTGCGCTGCGCCCGTGCGGCTCCGACGGCATTTCCGGCCCTATCGGAGCTCGCTGCGCTCGCGGGGCCGGAAATCCGCCTCCAGCCGGTGCCGGGCTCTGCGGGGTTGACGGCGCCACCCCGCCGGTCCCCCGACCCCCGCGCCAACTCCGGTGCACATCACCTACCCGAACGGAAAACATCATGCGTACCGAATTCACGGACTTCGTTCCCGCCGCCCTCATCACCCACACCACCGCCGCCATCCGCGGCCTGCAGCGCGCCGACATCTCCGTGCACCACGCCCGCACCACCGACGCCCGCATCTCGATGACCTTCACCGGGATCCACATGACGATCTACTCCTGCGACGCCGCCCAGGGACTGCTCGAGGCCTTCGACGCCGCCCGCGGCCACATGGCCAACCTGCCCCGCGAGATCCCCTCGCCCCGTGCCGAATCCGGGTCCGCACGCATCGCACTCGCCCTGGAATGGACCCGGCGCCCCCAGTACGCCGTCCTGGCCCAGACCGCGCCGAACAAGGCCGGCACCGCCGCCGTCCACTGGCTGGACCTCTACACCGGACCGGTCACCTGGCAGATCCGCGACCAGATCGGCCTGAAGTCCACCATCGCCCTGCTCACCCAGGTGCACCGCACCGCCGCCGCCGTCTTCCTCGACGCCGCCGAGCACAGCGCCGACCCCACCATCCACGTGGAGTGGTGAACCGGGCGGGCGGCCGGGTCCCACGCGGGCCCGGCCGCCCGCGCGTCGCCCGGCCGCCGGCCGCGATCCAGCGCGCCGCCCGCGATCACACGATCACCACGTGATCGCATCACCCGGTCACGCCGTCACGGGCGTCGACCGGGGGTCACGGCGGCCGAACGCCCGTCGGTGACCGGCTCCGCCCCACTGGGCGGCGGTGGCACCCCCTGTTCCGCCGCGGCGCCGGCGGCCTGCTCGGCCGAGGTGGACTGCGCGGCCGTCTTGAGGAACTCGCGCACGCGACCGATGGACACCCCGGCGGCGTCGGCGATGGCCGGCACCGTCTCGCCCCGCAACCGCATCCGCTGCAAGGCCCGACCCGCCGCGAGCCGGTGCGAGTCGCGGCGCCGCTCCGCCTCCGCGTTCAGCGCCGTCGTCTTGGCCGCCAGCCACGCGTCGACCTCCGCGACCCTCGCGGCCTGCACGGTGAACTCGGTCAGATCGCCGATGTTGGCCCGCTCCCGCGCTTCCCGCGCCGCGGCGGCGTCGCGCTGGCGCTCCAACAGTCGGGCCCGCGCCTGCTTACGGCTCGTCGTCCTCTCCATGGCGGCGATGCTAAACCGATCACCCCACGCGTCCGGCGATCGTGAATGCCGGGCCTCCCGCGCCGGCGGCCCGGCGCGCCGCACCACCCCGGTTCCCGTTCGATCTTGCCCTCCCGAGCCACTCCCGTTCCCCGTCCTCACGTCGTCCGGATCCCGCTCGTCCCAGCGTCACCCGTCCCCCACCCCCGTTCGCCCAAGTCCCGCACCCGATTGGTCACCAGCCGTCAGGGCCTACCGGCCCCTCCCACACACCACACACCTCTTGCACTCAGGTCACGTCCGCATAACTCCCGTTCAGGAGGGGTGCTGTTTACGATCGCCGGAGCCGTGGGGTGATCGTCTTATCGTCGGCGTGTGACGCGGTCATGATGAGCACCCACAAGCTCACCGCCGGAGACGGATACCTGTATCTGGTCCGGCAGACCGCCGCGCACGACGCCGAAAAGCGCGGCCGCACAACGCTGGCCGACTACTACACCGACAAGGGCGAAACACCCGGCGAGTGGACCGGCCGAGGGCTGTCCGCGTTCGGCGACCCCGTCGGCCGCGAGTTCAGCACCGACACCGAGGCCGAGCTGTGGCGCATCGACCCCGGATCGCAGGTCACCGAAGACCAGATGCGCGCCCTCTTCGGACTCGGACTGCACCCGAACGCCGGCCGGATCGCCGAACATCTGATACTGCGCGGTGCTGGCAAAGCCGCGGCCACCGCGGCGGTGAACCTAGGGCGGCCGTTCCTCATCAACGACGCCTCCACCGAACTGCAGCGCCGCCTGGCGGTTGCGTTCCGCGACCACAACCTCAGTACGAGCCGCCCGTGGAACGCGCCCATCGACGAAGCGCTGCGCGCTCGATTGAGGACCGACATCGCGCGCGACATGTTCGCCGCCGAATACGGCCGTCTACCGTCGGATGAGCGGGAACTGACCGGGTTCATCGCCACCCAGTCCCGTGACCAGACCACCTCCACCGCCGGGTACGACCTCACGTTCAGCCCCGTGAAGAGCTTCTCCGTGCTCTGGGCACTCGCCCCACTCGAGCTGTCGAAGACGTTGGAGCAGTGCCATGACCGGGCCGTCGCCGACACCCTCGAGTTCCTGCAGGACCACGCCGCCTTCACCCGCATCGGCGCCCAGGGAGTGGCTCAACTCGACACCGAAGGGTTCATCGCTGCCCGCTTTGTGCACCGCGACAGTCGCGCCGGTGACCCCGATCTGCACACCCACATCGCCGTCTCCAACAAGGTCCGCGCGATCGGAGCCGACGGCGTCCCCAGGTGGCTGGCAGTGGACGGACGACCGCTGTTCAAGACCACTGTCGCGGCGTCGGAGTTCTACAACACCCGCCTGGAGGCGTACGCCACCGAACTCGCCGGGGTGGTGTTCGAGGAACGTCCCGCGACCGAGCGGGGGAAGCGTCCGGTGCGGGAGATCGTCGGTATACCGACCGATCTGTGCGAGATGTTCTCCACCCGACGCGCCCTCATCCGCGACCGCTACACCGATCTGGCGAAACGCTTTCAGTTCGATCACGGTCGCGAACCCACCACCATCGAGGCGATCGCCCTGCATCAGCAGGCCACCCTTGAAACGCGAGTGGCGAAGCACGAACCGCGTTCGTTGGCCGAGCAGCGTCAGCAGTGGCGCACCCAGGCGATCGAGCATCTCGGCTCCCAACACGCCCTGTCGACGGTGCTCGTCGGCATCCACGCACAACTGCCCCTGCAGACGGTGGTGGTCACACCGGAGTGGGTCGCGCAACAGGCTCGCCTGGTCGTCGACACCGTCTCCGCATCGCGGTCGAGTTGGCAGCGCGTCCACGTGTACGCCGAAGCCCAACGCCGTATCCGTAATACCGGCATGGCGTCGGATTCGCATCTCGCGGAGTCCATTACGGCGGCCGCTCTGGCCGAGCCGTTGAGTCGCGCACACGCCCGTATCGTCGATTCCGACCTTGGGGAACCCGACGTGCTGCGGCGTCGTGACGGCGCGAGTGTCTACACCACCCACGGCACCGCCCTGTTCACCAGCGTCGATGTTCTGGCCGCCGAGAAGCGCATCCTGCGCGCCGCCGGACAACGCGACGGCCGCCGCATCGACGACGAGACCGTCGATCTGGCGCTGCTCGGGTTGAAGACCACCCGTGGTCGTGAACTCAACCCAGGCCAGCGTGCGGTGGTGCGGGAGATGGCCTGCTCCGGTGCGCGGGTGCAACTCGCTCTCGCACCCGCCGGGTCGGGGAAGACGACCGCGATGGCCGCGCTGGCGCGGGCGTGGGAGGAGTCCGGCGGCACCGTCCTGGGCCTGTCCCCCGGCGCGAACCAGGCCCAACTGCTGCGCGAGGACATCGGCGCCGAGTGCGACACCGTCGACAAGTTCATCTGGCTCCACCAACACCCCGATGCTCACAACGATCCGGCGCGACAGTGGTTCGACGCCATCGACGAGAACACGCTGATCATCCTCGACGAAGCCGGGAAAGCCGGCACCCGCCAACTCGACGCCGTCATCACCACCGCCCTCGCCCGCGGCGCGAGCGTGCGTCTCATCGGTGACGACCAACAATTGGCATCGATGTCCGCGGGTGGGGTCCTGCGCGATATCGACGCCACCCACGGCGCACTCACCCTCTCAGAGGTGATTCGGTTCCGGTCGCGCGCCGAAGCGCACGCCGGTCTCGCGCTGCGAGACGGGGATCCGGCCGGGTTGGCGTTCTACGCCGATTACCACCGCATCCACGTCGGGTCCGACGACACCGTCATCGATCAGGTCTACCAAGCGTGGTCCGACGATCGGAACCGCGGTTTCGACAGTGCGATGCTCGCCCCCACCAACGACATCGTCACCCAACTCAACGAACGCGCTCGCCTCGACCGACTCACCCGAATCACGGAGAGCGGCAGCCCCGTTCGGGCCGCGGACGTCCGCGAAGCTCAGCTGGCTGACGGCCTGCGTGCGTCCGTTGGCGATATCGTGGCGACCCGCCGCAACAGGCGCACCCTACGCCTCGGCGGTACCGACTTCGTGCGCAACGGCTACCGCTGGCGCGTCGACAACGTCACCCGCGACGGCGCACTCACGGTCGCACGCCTCGACACCGGCCAGAAAGCCGTCCTGCCGGCCTGGTACGTCCGCGCCCACGTCACCCTCGGCTACGCCTCGACGATCGACGCTTCGCAGGGGATGACCATCGGCAACAAAACCACCACCGGCACCTGCCACGTCGTCGGGTCGGATCGCCTGACCCGCCAACAGCTCTACACCGCCATGACACGTGCCACCGACGGAAGCCACGTGTACCTGGCGACCGCGGAGACCGACGCCCACAACGTCCTCACCCCGAAAGCCACCCACCCCGACACCGCCCTCGACGTCCTGCAACGCGTCCTCGCCCGCGACGGCGCCGCGGTCTCGGCCACCACCGAACAACGCCGCACCGAGGACCCGTTCCAGCGGATCGGGCACGCCAGCCGGATGTACGTCCACGCCATCGGCGCCCTGGCCGAACACCACCTCGGCGCTGCCGCGATGGCGGCGATCGACGCCGCCGCCAAACAGGTCCAGCCGAACCTGACTGCCGCGGGCGGCTGGTCCACCCTGCGGCTGCACCTTGCGCTGCTCGCCATCGCCGGCCACGACCCGATCAAGCGGCTCGAAGCCGCTGCCGCACAGGGCGACCTGACCAACGCGGCTGACCCGGCAGCCGTCCTGGACTACCGCCTGGAGCCCGGTGCCGACACTCGCGACGCCGGTCCCCTTCGGTGGCTGCCGCCCCTTCCCGAAGCTCTGATCGACAGCACCGACTGGGCCGACTACCTGCACGCGCGCCGCGACCTCGTGACCACCCTCGCCGACCGGATCCGGTACACCGCCGCCGGATGGGATGCCACCACCGCGCCCCGCTGGGCCCGCCCCCTCCTTGACGCGAATGCGGGAGTGCGGGCGGAGATCGCGGTGTTCCGCGCCGCCCATGACGTGCCCGACCCGGACACCCGACTCACCGGGCCCGAGCAGTACGCCACCCGCGACCGCCGCGCCCAGAACCTCCTCGAAGACATGGCCGCCCGCGAGATCGGCCACACCGCACCCGACCATCGTCGCTTCCATTACCTCGACCGCCTCGACCCCCGCATCCGGCGCGACCCCTACTGGCCGCAACTCGCAAACCGCCTGACCGAGGTCGCTCGCACCGACGTCGACGTCCGACGGCTCGTCGCCGACGCCGCCGCCGACGGGCCACTGCCCGACCAGATGCCCGGCGCCGCGCTGTGGTGGCGCCTGGCCGGACGCCTGCACCCCGCCGCCCTCGAGACCCGCGCCGAGTACCTGCGCCCCGACTGGCTACCGGACCTGCACCGCGTGTTCGGCTCCGCGACAGCCGGAACCATCGTCGCCGACCCGGCGTTCGGCGGCCTGGTCGCCGCCATCGACACCGCCGACCCCGAACGCTGGACACCGATCGAGCTCCTGCAGTTGGCGCACGAACACCTCCGCGACCACGACGACACGCTGCGCCGGGATGAGTACGCCCGACTGCTCACCTACTCCATCGACCTGTTCGCCACCCCGAACCCCTACGACCACATCGACATCCCCGCCTACAGCGACGCCGACATCCCCGTAGACACCGACGAGGAGGAGGCACTCATTCACCAGGTGCCCGACCCCAGCCACGCGCCGACAGTCCCACCCGACGACGTCCTGCTCGAGATGCTCGGCCTCGGTCACGGCGGCCACCTCATCCCACCCACCGACCTAGAAGACCTCCCGCCCGACCTCTTCGACTACGACACAGACGATTTCGCGCTCACCTTCGACGACCTCCTCACCGAACGCCCGGCACCCCGCCCCCTCAACGAGGTCGTGGCGGACGTCAGGGCGTTACGCGAAGCCAAACACCGCGCCACCGAACACCTCCGCCACCTCCAGGACCGCGTCCGCCGCAACGACGGCCCCGCCGTTCGCGCCGCCGCCGAACTCATGGCGGAGCTCCGCGAACGCGCGGCGGCCGACCGCCCGTACGCGATCGCCGTCCAGGACGTCCTCGCCCGCTGGGCCGACGCCGACACCGACTACCAACACGCCCTCGACTACGCGCGCTACACCCGGGACCAACTCGCGCTAGCCGAAGCCGAAGCCGAAGCCGACGCAGACATCGACCGACTCGACGTCGAATCCGCCCGCGCCGCCGTCAAGCTCGCCACTTTCGCGATCCCCGATGTTTCACCTGCAGAACGTTTCCACCGCGAGCTCACCGGGGTGATGGCCGAGCGCGCCGAGGCCGCAGGTGGCGCCGACCGGATCGTCACCGACGGGACGGTGGAGGCCGCCCGCAAACAGGCCATCGCCGACGACGCCGCCGCAGTGGCCGCGGCCCGCGCTCACCGAGACCGCCTCCGCACCGACTTGGATCGCGCAGAAGCCGCCACCGCAAAAGCCTTCGCCGAAGCCGACGCCCGCACAACCGACTACGTTCTCGACCACATTGACCAGCTGCACACCGAACTCGCCATGCTCCGCGCCGCCGGCGACTACCGCATCGAACGCGCCATCCACATCGACCCCGACGCCGTCAGCCACCTCCCAGACCTCACCGCCCGCGGCATCACCAACCTCGCGCGAAGCGGCTTCACCGTCACCGCCGTCCACGCCGGCGACCTCAACACCACACGTCGAGCGCTAGCCGTCCTCCAGGCCGCGGCGTCGGCGCAAGATCGCACCATCCTATGGTGCTCCCCCACCGACAAGCACCTGACACGGCCTATCGACTGCGACGATTGGAACTCCGGGCTCTCACTCGCCCACGTCCACGGTCAGGTCTGTCGACGCGAGCGCCAAATCGACTCCAGCACAACCATCGTCGTCGAATACGCCGCGCAGGCGGATCCGGCCATCCTCGTGGACCTCGCGGACCATGTGGCGGAACATCACGCTCGACTGATTCTCCTCGATGGCGACGACTGCGGACGGCCTTCCGCACCATCCAGACGCATCTTCAAGCTCCTGCAGCAGGACCTGCCCTGGTCGGTCACGCTCACCGTTGACGAAGCGACACCCGCACGCAGCGCCGCCCGGCCCGATGTCGACCCCGTCATCGATCACGCAGCGCGATGTGATCGCGCGCCTCTGCCGTCGTCCATCACGACTGCCCTGAACGAACGCGACGTTCTCCGGCTACGACACGCCGCGAGCAGCCGACTCGACGCCGACATCTGGCGGGTCATCGAAACCCGGCTGCCTGTTCCTACACCCGGACTAGAGCGTTAGACGTCCTACATAAGCTCCGGTGCGAGCTCAACCGCGGGCGAAACGGAACTCGCGACCGATTTGACCCGCACACAGAACTGGCATCGGCCAGCGATCACCGTCTTTCATCATCGCCGCCCCGAGTCTCGACCTCGGGACGCTGAGAAGTCCAGTTGCCCTACCACGGCTTGATATCCGTTCCGGTTGTCGTTCTCAGGATGCGGCGCGGGACGCGAGAAGCATCTGCGAGGGCGGGACACGATCTCCTCGTCGAGGTGTGGTGGCCCCGCGCGCCGCTTCATCGCCCGGTCGAGTTCAAGCTCTAGGCGATGTTCGTTGGTGTAGCCCAACCCCGCGACCGCCGCGCGCTCCACGTGGACGAAGTTCTTTAAGTACTCGGCAGAGGCGCCTTCACTCAGACCTCTGATCTAGACGCGCCCTACCCACCGGGGCTGTTCCTGATACTTGTCGTGGCGTCGACCCACCACGCGCTGCGCTCGCGGACGGCAGCAGTCCTCCACATCACATCCAGAAAACGGAATCCGCAGCTGAAAACGACTCGGCAGCCGAGGGTGAACCGGTGGCAGGCGCGGGTAATCAAGATGCTGCTGGCGTATCCCGCGGCCGCCTCGGTGGGCGACGAGGTGATCGCAGCTTTCCGCAGGTGGCGAGTCCGCATGTGCGCCACCCGGTCACGATTGACGGCGAGCTGTGGTTCGTGTCCGTTGTGCGAGCCGCCGCGGCGGCACCGTGAAACCCTGAACGCGAATCACTACCTCGTCGAGCACGGTGAGCTCCGTCGGAGTCCTGCTCATCATCGGCGCGCCCTGGCCGTACTCGTCCGCCTGAGACGCATCTTCACCAAACAGATCGGCAACCGCAAGGTACGCGCTGATCGCCCGCTCGACGCTACTGAACCTCGCGCAGTTCGAGTCGCGGCTCGGACTGGCCAGCGGCCGCCCGCACCGACCTCCGCGACCGAAGGTTTCGCGACAGTCGCTAAGCGGGTCTCACATAGCGTGTTTCGATCTGGGCGACGCGTTCCTCGAGGGCAGCCAATCCGAGCACCACGACGCTCAAGAGCTTCGCCTCGTACTCATCGTCGCTCAGGTGGCCGTCCACCCTCTGCGCGACAACAGTCTGCAGATCACGCGATAGCTGCCGCCGGCCTTGCGGAAATCGAGCTCGAGGAGCCTGTTCACATCGTCGTTCATAGCCACGGAGCTTAAACGGGTCGCTAGGTGAACGTGCGCCGCCGCGGAGGCTCGGCGTCGATCACCTAGCACGACGGACTGCGGGGCCCGGCCACTCATCGACCCTGCTCAGGTGACCGTGGTCGCGCGACCGTCGGGGAGGTGGAGAGGGTGAGACTCGGACCAGGGTGACTGGTTTGGTGAGATTCTGGGCGGGCCCCGCCGACTCCACTATCAAGGGGGATTGGAGTCGGTCGAGACCCTGAGCAAGCGCGGCGGAGGGTGACGCGGCGGTCGCCTGAAGACAATTTACAATCACCATCGCCGGCATCTCCGGCGTTCCGCCGGATTCATTCCCGGCATGACGGTCCGCGGCTGCCGTCTCGGGAACTATTGTGGTGGCGTCGAACAGGCGGTAATCCGACCCATCTTCAGCGCGGCCTACGCCGAATCAGTGTGCAGGATGATCACCGCTCTCAGACGTCGGCAGCGAGACGCGTCTACGCCACCCCGACGTGCCCCAACAACCCCAGGCCCCCACCAGTGATTGCCGGGCACGCTGGCGATGACGGCACCTTCGCGCAACGCGCAACAACCGCCGTCGAGGAGATCGCCGAACGTCGCGCCCCCGTTGGAGCAGACTTTGGGCATGCTGATGTTCGTCTGCGACATCAGCGCCGACCAGGCGTTCGCAATACTCCGCACGGTGTCTCAGGACCGCACCATCAAGCTGACACTGATCGCCGAGCAGATCTCGAAGGATTTGCCCGAACTTGCCCGGTCCAACCGGTTCGAGCGTCGCATGCATATAGACGGAATCCTGTCGAATGCACATCGGCGCGTAGTGGACGCCACCGCCCGCCTCCTGAACGAAGAGTCCAACAACTTTTGACACCCCGTGACACCGCATAGCCGCAGCTGTCACGGGTACCTGAGGCAACGGAATGATTCGCAGTCCGGACTCCGATTCGTTCAAGACTTTGGTGGTTCGGCCTATGAGCCACCAAGGGCGACCTGCGTACATCCCTGGCGGGGCCAACGTCAGTTATTTGACGATCTGGCTTTCGCTCTGCTCAGGGTGTTGCGAACGTCATAGAGCAAATCGGGTGATTTCCCTGTTCTTCGCTAGCCGATCGAGCTGAACGTCCGTAGGATCATTCCACATGCAATTAGCTCGAGCTGCCGACGACCTTCAGAACTCGGCGGTCGAGGACCGTGATAACGCGCTTTGCCAGTGTGGGCATCGCTACGCTGAGCATTCGATATTCAACGCGTGTCACGGGTGCACGGACTGCAGCCGATACGACCACCCAACCGACGAGCACGACCATCCGTACGCCCGCTGCACATGCGCGGAGTTCGAATTGCTCTGTGCTGTCAGCTGCATTGCGCTTGTAACCGCCGGCTAGACCAGAACCCCCGGATCACATCTTGTGCACACCCGCGGACTGTGCAGGATTCGGCGCGACGACCAGCGTCCGGGGTGGCTGATGGTCGCGACGCACTCGTTGCACCGCGGAATCGTGTGGCCGCCAGAACAGACGACGCCGCCCGGGAGGCGCGCGGCGGACGCTCGCCCGCGGCCGAGCTCGAGGCCGTCCGGGCAGTGCGTGGGCGCGGTGCCGCCCCAGCTCTTGCGGGTCTGGACGATCTGGCCGACGCGCCGCTCCATCACGGCATTTCCAGCTACGTCGACATGACCTCGGCGCCGACCCCGGGGCGTCCAGCACATGGTGATCGTCGGCGACGAGTTGCGCGACGACGCCGCAACGCTCTTCGGGACGCACGTTTCCACGTCGATCTGTTGGCGATGGTCCTGCGCGAGAAGGAACGCATCACCGAGAATGTCGCCGTGATGTCCAGTCGCCGAGCCGGCATCGAACAAGCCGAGGGTGCGCTGACGGTGATCTACGGCATCGCCCCGGAGGCGGCTTTCAAGATCCTGCGGTGGCGTTCACAGCAGACGACCACGACTCTTCGCGCGCTCGCCGTGCAACTGGTCGCGGACTTTCAGTCGCTCGACGCCGAGAACGGGCCGCCGTCGCGTGCGGTGTGCGACCGTCTGGTGATGACCGTCCATGAGCGGACGCCGCGCTGATCCGGCGTTGCCCGACGCTGTTTGGTCCGCGGTGCCGCGGGCAGTAGTCCCCTGTGAGCGACGAAGACGATCAAGCGGTATACGCCGAGTTTCAGGACGCGGTCAACATGACCCCGAAACAACTCGAGGACTGGCTGGACACCGACGATTCGAAATCCGTCGGGCAGAAGTCGGGTGACGGCGAGTCGGCGGGGCACGCCAGCGGGCGTCGCATCGTGACGATCCTGCGAACGAAGAAGGACGATCTGTCCGATGACGACGTGAGCCATATGCGGAAGGTCAACGGCTACGTCAAACGCCATCTGGCGCAACGACCGTCAGGCGACGTGAGCGACACTCCGTGGCGGTACTCGCTGATGAACTGGGGCCACGACCCGACGAAGTAGCGCCGGTGCGTGACGGCCCCATGTCACCGTCGTCTCGCCGAGGCGGATGTCAGGTGCCCGGTTTACGGGGTCGGCGCGTGTCCCCGATGGCGCCCCAGCGGACACCGCCGTCGGTCCCAGCGCAGATCTCGGTGGATAGGACGTCCTCGGCGGCCAAACCTGCTGATCGTTACCGGTGCGTTCGACATCCTCGACGCACCGGTGGGCCGATCTGACCTGAACTTGGCGTTGGTCGTGGATGAGGACGTCATTTGTTCGTGAATGTTGACGTCAGGTTCGGCGGGATCGGGTGTGGTGTGTTCGTGAATGTTGACGTCACTTGTCGGTGGTGTCGCGGCTGCGGAGTGTGTGGGCGAGGCGGTAGGAGTCGGTGCCGGTTTCGATGATGTTGCCGCCGAAGGTGAGCCTGTCGACGATGGCTGCGCAGAGTCGTGGGTCGGTGAAGGTCTTGGTCCATCCGCTGAAGGCTTCGTTGCTGGCGATGCCCACGGATGCTTTTTCTTCGCGTTCGGTGAGAACTTGGAAGAGCAGTTCGGCGCCGCGCTTGTCGAGGGCCATGTAGCCGAGTTCGTCGATGCAGAGCAGATCGACTCGCCCGTAGCGGGCGATCGTTTTGGTGAGCGTCATTTCGTCGGCGGCTTCAACGAGTTCGTTGACCAGTTTGGCGGCGAGGGTGTATTTCACCCGGAATCCTGCCATGGCGGCTTCGGCTCCCAGGGCGATGAGCAGGTGGCTTTTTCCTGTTCCGGAGTCGCCGATGAGGCAGAGGGGTTGGCCTTTGCGTACCCAGTCTGCGGTGGCCAGGGTGTTGATGACGGCGGGGTCGACGTTCGGGTTTGCGGTGTAGTCGAAAGTGCGAAGGGACTTTTCGCGTGGGAAGGCCGCGGCGCGGATGCGGCGTTCGGAGCGTCGGCGGGCACGGTCGTCACATTCGGCCAGGAGTAGTTCGGCGAGGAAGGCGCGGTAGGACTGCTGTTGGCGGGCGGCGGTGTCAGCGGTTTCGGGGAAGTGGGTTCGGATGGTGGGAAGTCGCAGCATGCGGCAGGCCTGGTCGATCGCGGCATCGGCGGCTTGTTCGGTGAGTCCGCGACGGGTGGGAGCGTTCATCGGCGGGGTCCTTTCGGTTGGCGTCTACTGCGTGCTCCGTCGGAGAAGCTGGTCATAGGCGGTGACTGAGGGCGGGGGCCGCGTGTCGATCGGTAGGTGGGTTAAGCGGCGCTGTGTCAGTGACGACACGGCTGGAGTGTCGGTCGGTGGCGGGTTGGCGGTGGTGATGTCGGTGCCAGTCTCAGCGGCTTTGCGGGCCTCAAGGGCAACGGCGTCAGCGGTGAGTGCTCCGGCTTGCAGGGCGGCGTTGATGCCGGCGATGACGTGGCGGTGGTCGGTATGTCGGTGCAGGAGAAGCACTTCGATGAGTGCGCGAGTGCCGTCGGTGTCGCCATGGGCTTTGCAGGCTGCAGCCCACCACGCGTCGTGGGCTGCGGTGAAGGTGCCTGCGCGGCGGGCCTGCTCTAGGGCTGTCGCTCCGGGCAGGGCGCCGGGCTTGCGGACGAATGCTTCCAGGTAATGGTCGAGGTCGAGGCGGGAGCCGCCTTTGGTGAGCAGTCGCTCGTGGCTGGCGACGAGTGTTCTGCCGTCGTAGACGGTGAGGTCTGATGCGTTGAGGAGTACGCGGGTTTGGCGGCCGATGAGCCGTGAGGGTACGGAGTATCGGTTGGTGCGGACGGTGATCTGGGAGTAGCGGTCCACGCGCGGTGTCACCCAGAGTCCTGTCTCGAACGTTTCTACGGGGAGCGGTTTGAGGAGTTGACGCTCGGCGTTGAAGGACTCGGCCACGGTGTGGGCGCGGTGGCCGATGCGACGCCGATCGTCGGCCTGGTCGTAGCTGTCGATGAGTTCGTTGAGTTCGTGCAGTGACTCGACTTCCGGTACCGGCACGAGGTGATTGCGGCGGAACCGACCGATGTCGCCTTCCACACCGCCCTTCTCGTGAGCGCCGGTGATTCCTGGCTGGCAGTAGAAGGCGTCGATGTCGAAGTGCGAGCGAAACGCCACCCAGCGGTCTGTTTCGACGCGCTGGCGCGAGAACCCGATTACCTGTGCCACAGCGGCTTTGAGGTTGTCGTAGCGGATCTTGCCGGCGGGCACTCCGCCGAGGATCTGGAACGCATGCACGTGGCCTTCGAAGAACGCCTCCTGGCCTCCGGTTGCAGAGGCACGATGAACAGCTTTGCCCGAGTACGACATCCGTAGGGAGAACAGGTGGCAGGTGGTGAGTTGGCCACGTAACCGCACGCCGATCTCACCAAAGTCGACTTCGGCTTCGCGGCCGGGCAAATGGGTTTGCGGAACGAACACCCCGGGCGCGCCACGGCCGCATTCAATGCTGATCTCGGGTCGCCGTGTGGCCACGTACGCCCGCACCACGGGGTAGGACACGTCATCCATACCGAACTCAGTGCGCAGGCGGTCGACGATGCGGGTCACGGTGTGGCGTTGCTTGCGCGGCGCGTTGAGATCGGACCGCAGAATGTCGTCGATCGCGGGTTTGAACCCGTCGAGTTTGGAGGCTCTGGTGGGATAAGCAGCGCGCTGTTGGGGCCAGGCCGATGTGAGGGCGGATTGCACAGTGCGCCATCCGACGCCGTGTTTGCGTTGGATCTCTCGACCGGACAGGCCTGCGCGGGCATCGCGGCGTATCGCCGCGTACAGCTCAACTCGTGAGTTCCGAGTCATCAGCGCCGGTGAGCTCGGCCATCGCGTCGATCACGGCGGCCAGGTATGTGTTGATCTGCTGCTGACCAGCCACGTCGTGCCGGTCGCTGATTGAGTTGAGCGCCTCGACGAGTGGGCCGATGGCGGTTTGGGCGCGCATGGCGGCCGTGTCGGTGACCTCAAGGATGACTCGGCGTCGATCGTGAGGGTCGCGATGACGCCGGACATAACCGGCACGTTCGAGTCGGTCGGCCAGCACCGTGGCTGAGGCCGACGACATTCCCAAACGCCGGCCCAGCTCGGCCGGTCCCGCGGGCGGTAGTCCCACGAGATGTTGCAACGCCGCCAAGTCGTTGAGGGGCAATCCGAGTTCACGGGCCATCAGTTGATTGATCGGCCCTGCGAGCCGGACGACGAGGGCGACCATGCTGGCCAGATCGATACGGGTGGCGGTGGCGACAGGCATCGCGCGATCCTTCACTCTGTAAGGTGACTAGATATATCTAGCTAAATCTAGCGGAAACGGCGGCCATCTGATGCATGTTCTTTTCACGACGCCACCGGCTCCGGGCCACGTCTATCCGACGTTGCCCCTAGTCGAGGAACTCGTCGACCGCGACCACCGTGTCACCTACATCAGCGCCGCATCGCTGGAAGCGGAGATCGTGCGAGCCGGTGCATTGTTCATCGATCTTGGATGGGAACCCGACACCACCACACTGGCCGCATCAGGATTTAGCGTTGACGCTCTCAGCGCTGACCTGCGCGGGTTCCTGGCTGCCGCGCGCACGCTGGCTCCCGGCCTGCTCGACGCGCTGTCCGACGATCCCCCCGACGTCGTATGCATCGACAGTGTTCCGCTCGGCGGATTCCTCGCCGAGCAGTTCGCGGCGTCAACGGTCTCGTTGATCGCGAACCTGGCCACCAACGAGGGGTTCCCACCCTCAAACTTGATCGACGGATTCACGCCGCATCACCCCGCCATGCAGCACTACTTCGCCGAACTGGCCGACTGGTTTAGCGCCTACGGTCTAGCGGTTCCCGTCGGCCCGAGCCGCGATAACGCGCCGGCACCGCCGTCGCTGGTGTTCATTCCACGGGAGTTTCAGATCGCCGGCAACAGCTTCGCCGAAGACGTCCACTTCATCGGTCCCTCGATGCCGAGGCGCGCCCGCCGCAGCGCGTCCTGGACGCCACCACACGATGACGCCCAGGTGCTGTTGGTGTCGTTGGGCACTGCCTTCAACAATCGACCCGAATTCTTCGCCTCCTGCGCAGAGGCATTCGCGGACAGCAGATTTCACGTCGTTCTCAGTCTCGGCACCCATATCGACCCTGCAGACATCGGAACGCTGCCACACAACATCGAGGCCCACCAAACGGTGCCCCAACTCGACGTGCTGCGCCACGCAACCGCGTTCATCACCCACGCGGGAATGGGATCAACGATGGAAGCTCTGTACTACAAGGTCCCCACCATCGCCGTACCTCAGGTCCGCGAGCAATCGGTCAACGCCGCCCGCCTCGAATCCCTCGGACTCGGAGTTCAACTCCCATCGCCCACACCCGGTGACCTCCGCACCGTGACAGAGAAAGTAGCTGCAGACACAGTCATCCGGAGCGGCCTGGCGGAAATGAAAGAAGCAATCAACCGCGCCGGCGGTACGACCGCTGGAACCGGCATCATCGAAGCAGCCGGCACCAACCGCCGTGACCCGGCGTAACGACCCAATGACTCCAACATTCACGAACAACCGATCGGTCGCATAGAACGCGACGTCAACGTTCGCGAACAATCGACGTCGAGAAGTCCGCACAAAACCATGAACTGCTGTGTGCGGTTCCGAACAGTGCCATTGACGTTGTCGTGTGGGTCCATTGTCGGAGTGTTGTCCCGCGTCCGAGGGATCCTCGCCGTGAACCGGTCGCACGTTGAAAGATCACTCCCAGGGGCTGTATTCGTCAGCCGGTCGGCTCAGCCCGAACACATCGACGATCACCTCACCAGGTTCACGTGCCGTGGATAAAATTCCTCGTGTGTCGGTCAACGGACCCTCCGAACGGGAAGTCGGCCTCGCTGATCAGGCGGCCGCCGATGCCGCCGAAACGGGCGTCGACGGCCAGCGCGCGAGCCCATTGGACAAGGCCATCCTGGGCGGTCCGCCGCAACGAGTCGGGCGCTTCGAATACCGCTACGACACCGACACCTGGATGTGGTCGGACACCGTGGCCCGCATTCACGGCTATGAACCCGGTGAGGTCACCCCCACCACGGACCTCGTTCTCAAACACAAGCATCCGGACGACCTGGCCCAAGTCAGGGCGCTGCTGTCACAGACCGCCGCGCCGTTCAGCAGTAGGCACCGCATCATCACCACCACCGGGCTGACACGCAGAGTCGTGGTCGTCGGCGACGCCGTGACCGATGACGATGACCGCGTCGTGGCCACCCGCGGTTTCTACATCGACATCACCGACAGCTTCGACGGCGACCTCCAACAGTCGCTCAGCGAGGAACTGGACGTCATCCTCGCCCACCGCGAAATCATCGACCTGGCCAAGGGCATGCTCATGGCCGTCTACCGGATCAACGCCGACGCCGCCTTCGCAGTGCTGAGGTGGCGCTCTCAAGAACTCAACGTCAAGCTCTTCACCGTCGCCGAGAAGCTCGTCGACGAGCTGCCGGAGATCCTCGGAACTCGCCTCTCCGCGACCACCCCCGTCGACCACTACCTCATGAGCCTCGCGTTCGAGTAACCCGCTGCACGTCGTGGGGTGACCCCTGGTGGTGGACACGTGATCGCAGGACTGCTGACTCCGGGAAGGACGTCCTACAGCGAATGACGCGAGCGCACAACCTACACTCCAGTGTGCCGCCAGCAGGTGGTGCGGCGTTCATTTCCCGCCCGTACGCCGGCCATTCCGCGATCACCGGTGTTTCGCCGGCGGGCGCACCGCGATGAATCGTCCGGCAGCCCTGCTCGCCATCACTGGGTCGTCAGCGGCTCGCAGACTGTCACCGCCGTGTCGTCGATGAGGCCGTCGTTCCGTCTGGCGACGCGGTGCGCCACGCGGACGCCGACCAACGATTCCACTTCGTGATCACCTACGACCGGTTGCTGGTGTGCGCCGCGGTGCGCGGTTTGCTGGACCGTGAGCAGTGAGTTGACAGCCCCACCGCGACCCCGGCCTCGTGCGCAACTCCGTCGGGCGGTCGTGGACCGATTCACCGCGCCAAGGACGTCGGGCCCGTCTCGAAGGTCGTGTTGTCGAACCGGCTCGATCGGTACGGGGCTATGGTCTTGGTGGCCGGTTCAGAAAGCATCCGCCTTTGAAGCCTTTCCATCCTGACGAGCACGAAGGCCGCTGAAGCGATGGCAGACGACCGACGACGGCGCACCCAGCCCACCGACCTCGCCGGGCTGCTGGACCAGCTTCCCGCGCGCGTATTGCTGGACCGGATGCCCGGCGCGGTGCTGGGCCTCGGCCTCGACGGGGTGGTCGCGTACTCCAACCCCGCGGCCGTCTCACTTTTCGGATACCTAGGCGATGCCATGCTCGGGCTCTCCGCGCAAACGCTACTGGCCGAGCACCCTGACGCGACCCCACAGCAATGCATCTCGGTTCTGCGAGCAGCCGGGCGCGGAGACGTCGTCACATGGCGTCACGCCGAGGGGTTCGCCATGCACACCGCGATCTCGACTCCGCTGCTGCTTCGAGCCACCGATCCGTTCCTGATGATCTACATCACCGACGAGACCGAATCGCATTGGGACCTGAGAACGAGGGCGGGCATCTGACGGGCGACCGGTTCGATTCTGCGACGAGCCAACCACCAGCCGGCTGCCGTTCGGCGGCTCGCGATGCACGTCGACGCAGCCGCGAATCCTGACAATTCGCTCGATGCGATACGACCGCCTTATCGTCTGGCCGGCCTGGGATCATCGCCCGGCTGCGACAATCGTCGCGTGCTCCATGACGAGGAAGCCATGACATCCGATCGACGCGATTCGCTCGCCGGCCTGGAAGGACTCGGCGCTCTCGGCGAGTCGGAGTTCAACGCTCTGCACGTACTGTGCCGCGCTCTGCACGTCGAGGAGGCGGATTTCCAGGGCACTCTCACCGCGATACTCGCGTCGGTCACCTCGACGGTCCGCGGCGTTGATCACGCCGGGGTCAACCTCCTGACCCGCAGGGGTCTCGAGCCGCAGGCGACGATCGGTGGGGCACCTCCCCCGCTGGACGAACTGCAGTGGCGTACCGGTGTCGGCCCGTGCATCGACGCGTCGCGCAATCAGCGGCGCATCGACGTGGAGGACTTGACCGATGACCCGCGCTGGCCGGAGTTCGCAGCCGCGGCAGTCGAGTTGGGAGTGCTCGCCATGTTGTGTGTCCCGCTGTGGGTCGATGATCGACGTCTGGGATCGCTGAGCTTGTACGCCGGATCGCGCGGTGCCTTCGACGACACGGCGAGACGGATCGCCGACCTATACGCGACTCACGCCGCCGTGGTGTTGTTGGAGGCGCAGCGCACCGAGCAGCTGCGGCGGGCGCTGGCCAATCGCGATCTCATCGGTCAGGCGAAGGGCGTGCTGATGACGCGGTACCGAATCACCGCCGACGACGCGTTCGAACGACTGCGCGCCACGTCTCAGCGGACTAATCGCAAAGTGGTCGTCGTCGCCGAATTCGTGGCCGCCACCGGCGACCTTCCTCCGTAGGTTCGCTGACAAGAGCCGCGAGCGGCGCCTCGTAGCCAGCGGCAATACCTCCCGCAGGAGGTCAGTGGTGTCGGCTGCACGCCGCTCGCGACGACACTGATCGGCTCTAGTCGGCGTTCAACCGGATGCGGCCTTCGATGACGTCGAGTGCAAGGTCGACGACGTTGCAACCGGTCGAGTATGCACGGGCACGCAGCCGCACCAGAGCGGACGACGCGTCGAGACCGTATCGGACCATCAACACGCCGGTGGCCTGACCGATCTCAGCGCGAATCACGGTGTCCAGCTCGTTCGACGCCTCCGCCTCGGGCTCCGGGTCGTCGACTGCAGCGGCACGCTCGATCAGCCCGAGCAACGGCATTTCGGCCAATCCCGCGGCGATCGCGGCGGTCGCGATCTGCTCAGCAGCCCAGGTTCCCGCCGTACTGCGGAAGAGCGCCACGGCACCGACGTATTCGCCCGCCAGCGCGATCGGCACGGCACACACCGCCTGGATGTCGCGGTGCAACATTTCCGCGGCGTATGCGGGCCAGCGAGTCTCCGTCGGATCGGCGAGATCGGGGACGACCGTCGGGGAACCGTTCCTGACGGCGTCCAGGCAGGGCCCTTCGCCGCAGACGAACAGCACCTCGTCGTACGTCCGGGCCGCTACCGCACTGGTGCCGAGTGTTCCGATGGCGGTGCCATTGAGCATCAATGATATCGACGCCGCGTCGACACCTGAGACCTCCACGCAGGCCCGGCACAGCCGGTTAGCGGCTCCCTGGTCTCGTCGCTCGCCCATCACGGTCCGCAGCCTCCGCGCGATTACGGACATCGTCACGCAGACTTCAGGCTGACCGACTCGGCCGTTCGTGCGCTTCGAGTCATCAGCTGCCCTTCAGGTCCCGGAAAAACAAGCTCACCCTGTTGTAGGGCACACCGGCACGCAGTCGTGCGCGTGTTGTCGCCAGCCTTTTGCCCGCCGGTGCTCATCATGGTCGCACCATAGATCGAAGTCGACCTCGCCGCGACCCGCCCACGTGCGGGAGGCACGCTTCTCGCCAAAGCCCATCAGAATTTCAGGCCCCTGCTTCGAGGATGGCTGGCTTTTCGGCTCACGCGATCGATCCCCAAGGTCGCTCACGCCCCGTGCGACGAGGCCTCTCTGCAGGCGATGGGCGACAGCACCCTCAGTGTCACGAGAGTGTCTCACCCGATGGTGTTAGAGCCTGAGTGCCGGACTGACGATGGTCTCGCCAGTCGGCCGCCGATGGTGACTCCCTGTGTCACTGACGCAGGTACCAATGGGTGTCTATGACTTGATCTGTCATATCGGTGGCCGGCTGGTGCTCTACGGGCCCGGCGGGGCGGACATGACTTAATCGCCGAGCCTGGCCGTTCCTCATCAATGCGTTGTCTGCACGCCCCGCCGGGTGTCGCCATCTGTCAGCGGTTACCAGCAGAAACGGACACCACCATCGCGACAGCACCACAGCCCGTCGTCATCGGCGGCGACACCCACTTGGACACCGTCCACCTCGCCGTCATCACCGACACCGGAAACCCGTTGTCCGACAGCGAGTTCACGACCACGCCGACCGGATAACAGGAATTGCTGACCTGGGCGCGCTGCTTCGGCGCCATCACGATCGCCGGCGTGGAGGGACCTCGAGCTACGGCGCCGGCGTGACCCTGGGTCCTGCAGGACGCCGGCGTGGAGGTCGCCGAGGTCAGCCGCCCTGACCGCGGCGCGCGTCGCCGCCAGGGCAAGTCCGATCCGCTCGACGCTTACGCCGCCGGCCGCGCCGCACTGGCCGGGCACGGCACCGCCGTGACCTGAGGACGCCAGCACCGCCGCCTCAACACCCCCGGTCTGGTCGCGGCGTTGGCGGGTGCAGTCCCAAGGCCCAGCACGACCCGACGGCCGTCGCGGTGTTCACGGCGGCAAAGGCACTCGCTCAACGGGCGGTCTTCCACGACGATCAGATGTCCAGGGCGGACTGGGGGCGGCCGTCGAGTCCGCCGCGACGGCCTACTACGTCCGCGCCCGCGGGTGGGCGCTGGCCGGCGGCGACCCTGCCGCCGCTGCCAAGCAAGTCGTCGACCGCATCTCGGCGCGGGAGAGCAAGAGTGCGTGATCGATGAAGACGCGGCAATGGCGGATGCGGCGCCGCACCGAGCTACTCACGGTTGACGACTTCGAACTCGTCGACGCCGAGCTCCCGCAACTCACCGACGGATACGTCCTGGCCAGGACCTCGAAGTTATCCCTGGACCCGTATCTGACGCAGTCGATGAAGACCTGGCTCGGTGAAACACCGGGGTGGGTCGACGGAACCATCCACGGGCGGGTACTCGCGCAGGTCGTTGATTCCCGTACCGACGCCCTGAAGGCCGGCGATCTGATCACCGGGCTCGGTCGGTGGCAGGAATGTCAGGTCTTCAACGCAGAATCTGTGCGGCCCGTCCCCACCGACATCACGCCGCCGAGCCTCGTCCTCGGCGCGCTCGGCGCATCCGGATGGACGGCCTGGATCGGGCTTCATCTCGCCGACCTGCAGCCGGGACACACCGTGTTCGTATCGGCTGCGACGGGCACAGTGGGGAGCATCGCGGGTCAGCTGGCGATCCACCGCGGCTGCCGGGTGATCGGGATGGCGGGAGGCGCGCAGAAGCGAACGCACGCAGTCGACGTCCTGGGCTTCGATGCCTGTGTCGACCACCGCGAAACCGACCTCGCAGGGCAGATCGCCGATGTGGCCGGCGACGGCATCGACGTCGTCTTCGAGAACGTCGGCGCCCCTAGTATTGACGCGGCTCTACCGTCGATGGTTCAACACGGCCGGATCATGATGTGCGGACTGGCGGCCCATTACAACACTTCGCTGCCAGCCACACTGCATAATTTCCTCACTTTGCTTTACAAGCAGATCTCAATCATCCCCTTCACGGTCAGCGAGCACCGACGCCTCTTACCGGAGGCTCGCCGGGCAATTCATGAGGGCATCGCAACAGAATCGATCAGATTCGACGAAGCCATCATCGACGGATTCGAAAACGCACCGCGGGCCTTCCTCGACATGCTCGCCGGTGCCGGTCTGGGCAAGCGACTGATTCGGATCGATCACTGATCACTCAGCTCCCTGGACTATGAAGGAGATGTCAGATGTACGACCTACTCTGCAATGCCGAGGTTTTCGTCGACGACGTCGCGGTCGCTGAAAAGGTGTTCGTCGACGCGCTCGGCTTCCCCGAACCACACGCCGCATGGGGAAACAATGAACCAGGCAGCGGGTTCACCTACTTGTTCGCAAGGGTTCATCCGTCGCTACTGGTGTCTCCCACACGGATTGAGGCGATGGCTGTGGCTTCCCTCGACGCAGAGCGAGACCCGCTGACCACGCTACCCTTCCTACCGAAACTGCTTGCCGCTCAGGGTGATCGACCGTGGAAGACGCACGCCAATGAGATCGCAACATCAGACATCCGGCGCCTCGCCCTGCGCTTGCGCGACACGGGATGCTCGTTCTACGAGATGCCGGGGATCTTCACGCGGCTCTGGATCGGGTGGACGGAGGACGATCCGGGGGCATACGAACCTTCGGTTGACGGCGGGCTGTTCTTTGAATTCATCGAGACTTCAGCGCTGGGTAAGGGCGATAAGTTGTGGGAACCGCGACCGGATCCCGATCTCCCTCCCGGAGGAATGATCCGGGTGCTGCGGCGCAGCTGGATCACCGAAGATCTCTGGGCGACCGTGCAAGCCCTCGAACAAAACTTCGGCCTCATGCCCGCGATAGGGCCGGTGCTCGACGAATCCCTTGCGGCGCGCCAGGTGATCTACCGATTCCGCCATCCGCGTAGCGCCGAGCTTCAGGTTCTGGAGCCGATTGCACACGGTGAGATACGGGATTCACTCGACACCTGGGGACCGGGGTCATGGGCAATTCGGATCGGCGTGAACGACGTCGAAGGCAAAGCCGACGATCTCACGCGACGCGGAACACCCTTCGAAGTGCGATCGACGGGCCACGGTCCGGAGCTGCTGCGCGTCGACACCGGAAAGTGGGACGTCCCCGGAATATTCGAGTTCGCACGAGTGTGACCGACCTGGCTGGCGGTCCGGTCGACGACAGCTGCGCGTGAAAGAAGAGGAGCGCGGCAGTGGCTACGTCGTGGAGATCGCTCTGACGATACCCCGCATGACGGCGCGGCTGGTGAGGTGCTTGATTCGGTCGAGCGGCGAAGGGCGCGGCGCCGCGTTCGCTGTGCCGAGTCGTGGGAACAGGGCCAGGGCGTTGGTGCGTTCGATGGCGGTTCGGGTCTGTGTGTCCAGCCCGCCGTAGGTTTCCAGCCCGGCTGCGAACAGTTTTGATGCGGCGATCGGCGCGAAGGGCCAGTCGGAGCCGAATGTGACGTGACCGGTATGGGCGAACGTCAGCAGTGTGGGTAGGGCGGCGGCACTCGACGACAACGCGGTGTCGAAGTAGAAGCTCGAGAAGTCGTCGAGGCTGTCGGCGGGGCTGCGACCGGTGTCGCCCATGATGGCGACGGCCATGCGGTGGCTGGCGTAGGGCACGAAACCGCCCGCGTGGCTGAGGATGAACTTGATGTTCGGGTACTTGCGGCGAATCCCGTTGCGCACGAGGAGATACGCCGCCCGCGTCGTGTCGAGGAGGAAGTCGGTGGCGAACGGAAGCACCCCCGGTACAACGGGTCCGGGGAGATCAGCGGGGTGGATGAAGACCACGGCCGATCTCGCGTTCAATGCGGCGAACAGGTCGTCCTGCCCGTCCTCGCCGAGGTAGGTGCCCGCGTTGTTGGCCAGCAGCACGATGCCGTCGGCCTTCAACTCGTCCAGAGCTCGTACGGACTCGGCAACCGCCTGCTCGGTGTGGGGCATCGGTACCGTCGCGAAGAAACCGAACCGATCGGGGTGAGCGGAGACGAGATCCGTGGCGTATTCGTTGAGGTCTCGGGCGAGCGCCGCCGCGTCGGCGGCGGCTGGCAGGAACGTGGTGCCCGGCGTGGACACGGACAGGATCGCGGTGTTGACGTCCAGCTCGGCCATAGTGTGCAGGGACGCCTCCGGGCTCCACTCCGGCAGAGCGCGTCCACCGGCGTCGTCGATCCCCGCTCTCTGCAACGCTTTCCGGTACTCGGGGGGGATCATGTGGTGGTGGGTGTCGATGCGCACGGGACTTCCTCGTCGTCAGTTGCGGATGCCGGTGCCGGCCAGCGCGGGAACGGTGTCTTCACGATGCAGGAGGGACTCGACGCCGGTTTTGAATTGAGCCAGTTTGTCGATGACGGTCTGTCCGACCGGAGTGTGCCCCCAGATGCTGATGCCTTGATGGGTGGTGGTTTCCCAGGTCGTTTCGTCGACGACGATGGGGTTCCAGCCGACCTCCCATTCGAAGCCCGACGGGGTCACGGCGTAGTACGACAGCTCGCGGTCGTTGGTGTGCTGCCCGATCGTGAGGGCCATGCCGAAACCGAGGGCGTTGACGCGCTGGTAGGAGTCCACCATATCGTCGAGTTCGACGGCCTGGATGTTGAGGTGCTGCACGCGGGTGCGAATCGGATTGACGGGTAGCCCGCGGACCGCGGCGATGGCGACGGAGTGGTGTCGCTCGTTGACCCGTAGAAACCGGATCTTGAGCTTGACGCCGCTGATCGTCTCGTCGATGTAGTCCGATAGACGCGCATCGAAGACGGTGTCGTAATAGCCGTGCAGCTGTTCGGGTTTGGTGGATGTGACGGCGACGTGTCCCATGCCGGCGGCACCGGTGACGAACCCGCCGTGCCGGATGCGCGGCGGGGAGGGCACGGTGTTGGCGGTGGTGAAGACCTCCTGCGTCAAGCCCTTCGGGCCCGGGAACCGCACCAGACGTTGCACCCCGCGGAGAGCGGCCTCCTCGTCGGTGCCCTCGGCAATGGGCACGCCGGCGGTGGTCACCCGGCGGATGATCTCGTCGAACGTGGCGTGGTCGTCGAGGTGCCAGCCGATCGCGCTCACGTCTTCGGCGTCGCCGCGTCGCAGTAGGAAGCGGCACTCGTGGTCGTCGAGTCGGAACCGCATGTGCTCAGCGGACAGTTCGTCGCAGTGCATGCCGATGGCGTCTTCGCCGAAGCGTCGCCAGTCGGCGAACTTCTCGGTGTCGATCACCAGGTAGCCGAGGTGGGCTTTGCCGAAGACGTTCATGCGCTGAGGAAGGCTCGAGTGACGTCGTTGAAGAAGTCGGCGCGTTCCCACTGCACCCAGTGGCCGGCGTTGGCGGCCAGCAGCAGGTCGCAGTTGGGCATCGTGTCGGCGAGCACCTGTCCGCCACTGGGGCGGTTGACCTTGTCGGCGCTGCCCCAGACGACCAGCGTCGGGGTCTGAAGGTGTGCGAGCCGATTGTCGCGGGTGAAGTCCATCCGCGACAGTGTTCGCAGCGCGAACGGGCCCGACGGCCTGCGCAGCGGTGGGTTGGCGACGACGTCGGGGTCGATGCTCGACGCGTACCGGGTGTCGATGACCTCGGCGGGGACGGACGCTCCGTCGTAGACGAGGTATTGGCGGATGAACGTCTCCAGCTTGTCCCGCGAGGGGCCGCCGCCGCCGTAGTAGGACAGCAGGCTCTGCAGGCCGGCGGTCGGCAGGGCGCGGGTGGTTCCGATTCCGCCGGGTCCCATCAGCACCATCTTGCGGACTCGTTCGGGGGTGTCGAGCGCCAGTCGCAGCGCGCACGCTCCGCCGTAGGAGTTCCCGACCAGATGGGCCGCGTCGACGTCGAGATGGTTCATCAGTCCGCGGATGCCGTTGGCGAGGTAGCCGAACGGGTCGGATCCGTCGACGCCCTTGGTGGAGCGGCCGTAGCCGGGTAGGTCGGGCACGATGACCCTGAAGTGCTCGGCGAGGGCGTCGATGTTGCGGGAGTAGTTGGAGATTCCGGAGGCGCCGGGTCCGCCGCCGTGCAGGAGTAGAACGGCTGGGCCGGTTCCGGTTTCGGTGTAGAAGATCTGCTTGCCGCCGATGGTGACGGTGTTCTCGGTCAGAGTGGTGGTCATGCGGTGACTCCGTTTCGGCTCGGGGTGGGATGCGTGGGCGCGGGCGTCGTGCTCAGCCCGGCTGGCGGCGCGGGCAGCGACTGCCCGGATCGCGTGGCGGCGTAGACGAAGCCGTCGGGTCGCACGATCAGTGCGGTGGCTTTCATTCTCGACATCCAGTCGATCAGCGTGGACTCGCTGTCCCGCACGCCGTCTGCGAGGTCGGCGTCGTGCGCGCCGGCGAGCCGGATCGTGGCTACTCCCAAGGCTGTCCACGCGTGGGATCCTGAGGGTTGCGCCCCGGTGTGCAGCAGCGTCCACCGTCCGTCGAGCACGTCGTCGAGGCGGACGGCGGTGCCCCGGGGGTCGATGACCCGGGGTTGAGGAATCTGCCACCCCACGGCGCGCGATCCGGTCGAGGAGAAGAAGCCCGCGTCGTTGTGGGCGTCGGGGATCCACCACAGCTTCTGTCCCCCGGCCAGGGCGCCGGGAAGTCTGGTGACTGCCCGCACGACGTGGTTACGGAGCGCGACGACGGCACCGCGGCGTTCGGTGATCACTCGGCCGACGAAGACGGCGCGTCGCGTGACCTCGGTGACGTGGGGCTTGCGTTCCACCTCGTACGAATCGAGCAGCGAGTCGGGCGCCCGGCCTTCGAGCACGGCGGTGAGCTTCCAGCACAGGTTGGCGACGTCGCGGACTCCGGCCGACATGCCCTGGCCGATCCACGGCGGCATGGCGTGCGCGGCGTCGCCCGCCAGGAACACCCGGCCGATCCGCCAGCGGTCCGCGACGCGGACGTGGTGGCTGTAGACCACTGCGCGCAGGATCTCGACGTGCTCGGAGGTGATGCCCTGGTCGTTGAGCACCTTCCAGACCGCCTCATCGGTGACGAGTTGCCTCTCGTCCTCACCGGCGCGGGCCGGGTACTCCCAACGGTGGTGGCCCAGCGGCGTCGGGCAGTCCACGGTCGGGCGGTCGGGATCGCAGTGGAACCGCAGCCGGTCGTGACCGTCCCACTCCTGGAGCACCTTGGTGTCGATGACGACCCAGCGTTCGCCGTAGGTGCGGCCCGAATACCCCACGCCCAGCAGCCCACGTGTGGGTGAGGAGCCGCCGTCCGCGGCGATGACGTAGGAGGCTTGGATGCGGGTGATGGTGTCGGTGGTGAGATCGCCGACGAGCAGTTCCACGTGGTCGCCCTTGTTGAGCGCTCGCAGGCATTCGCGTTCCAGCAGGACCTCGACGTTCGGATATCGGCTCACCCCCTCGCGCAGGACGAGATCGATGGCCGGTTGGTAGATGAACTGCTGCGGCGGGTGTCCACAGCCGCGGCCGGTGATGGTGGTCTCGATGAACGGCACCCCGTTGGAGTCGACGAAGGCGACCGGACGGTCGGGCAGCATGTCCGCCTGCAGCCGATCGGCCAGCCCGACGGACTGCCACACCCGCAGCACCTCCTCGTCGGTGGAGATCGCCCGAGCACGGTTGTAGACATCCGAATCACGCTCGATGACAACCACTTTCATGCCCATCCGCCCCAAGAGGTTGGCGGCGGTGGCGCCGGTCGGTCCGTATCCGATCACCGCCACGTCGTAGCTCGACACCGTCGTCACTGCCGCCCTCGATTCTGTCGACCCGCACTCGGGGTCTTGCTTCCGTAGTGATCGCTACGTTACTGTAGCGATCACTACGGAGTCAAGACATCGAAGGAGTTCGGATGAGCGACCATCGGAAGCCCAAGCGACGGCGCACCCGCGTCGACGGAGAGCTGTCACGCGAGCGAATCCTCGACGCGGCGACGGAGATCGCCGCCGAGCGGGGATACGAGGGCACCAGCATCGGCGCCGTCAGTGCCAACTGCGGACTCCCCGCCAGCTCCATCTACTGGCACTTCAAGGACAAGGACGACCTGCTGGGCGCGGTCATCGAACGTAGCTTCGGCGACTGGTTGAGCGCCTGGGAACTGCCCGCCAAGGGCACACCACTCGAGCGCGCCGAGGCCATGGCCGTGCAGATCGCCAAAGCGCTACTCAACTCGCCCGTGTTCATCCGCCTCGGCCTGATGCTGGCCCTCGAGCGTCGACCCGAGGAGCCACGGGCGCGGACGATGTTCACCGGCGTGCGCGCCGAGGCCCATGACGCGCTGAGCCGAGCCATCGGCGAGGTGCTCCCGCAGTTGAGCGACGCCCACGTCCACGAACTGGTCACCTACGCGATGGCGGGTGCCGACGGGCTGTTCATCGCCAAGGAGATCGGCGGCGACACCGTGGATCTGGTCCGGATGTTTCAACTCCACGCCCGCGCCATCGTCGACGCCGCCTCCCGTCTGGTCGACGAGGAGTACCGGTCATGACCGCTGTGGGTAGCGACGTCATCGTCACCGCCGCCGCCGATCTGTGGGCGGCCGAACGCGATCGGGAGCCGATTCAACCGCTCACTCAGCGCTATCCGATGCTCGACGTCGCGGGTGCGTACGCCGTCCAACAGGTCAACCTGCAGCGTCGGTTGGCGGCCGGCAACGTCGTGGTGGGCCGCAAGATCGGGCTGACGTCCGAACCGATGCAGACCCTGCTCGGAGTGGACGAGCCCGACTACGGCTTCATCCTCGACGACATGGTCATCACCGACGGAGCAGTCGAGGCGGCCCGCTTCTGCGCGCCGCGTGTCGAACCCGAGATCGCGTTCCTGCTCGGCCGCACTCTTCGCGGACCCGACGTGAGCGTCGCCGACGTCAGAGCCGCCACCGAATCCGTTGCCGTGGCACTGGAACTGGTCGACAGCCGCATCGCCGACTGGAAGCTGACCCTGGCCGACACCGTCGCCGACAACGCCAGTTCCGGCGCGGTGGTGCTCGGCGAGTGGGTGCGGTACGACGACGCACTCGCACTCCCCCAGACCGTCGCCGATCTCCACCTCAACGGAGTGCGGATCGACTCCGGCCGGGGCACGGCGGTCATGGGAGACCCGGCCGCGGCCGTGGCGTGGCTGGCCAACGCCCTCGCCGCGTACGGCGTGGAACTCACCGCCGGACAGTTCGTCATGTCCGGTTCCTTCACATCGGCGGCCTTCGTCCACGCCGGCGACGTCGCCACCACCACGATCAGCGGCCTGGGCGTCGTGTCCCTGACCCTCACTTAGAAGGAAACCTCAATGACCACACAGACTTTCCCGGTGGCGATCATCGGTTCGGGGAACATCGGCACCGACCTGGTGATCAAGATCCTGCGCAGCGACGGCCCGCTTCGGGTCGCCGCGATGGTGGGCATCGACCCGAACTCCGACGGGCTGGCGCGCGCCAGCCGAATGGGGGTGCCCACGACCGCCGACGGTGTCGAAGGACTGATGGGACTGCCGCACTTCGGCGACATCCGGCTGGTGTTCGACGCGACCTCCGCCGGTGCGCACCACGCCAACTGGGCAACGCTCCAACCCACCGGGGTCCGGATGCTCGACCTGACGCCCGCCTCCGTCGGGCCGTACTGTGTGCCGGTCGTCAATCTCGACGAGCATCTCGACGCGCCCAACCTGAACATGGTGACCTGCGGCGGACAGGCGACGGTGCCGATCGTGTCGGCGGTGTCGCAGTGCGGGATCGTGTCCTACGCCGAGATCGTCTCGTCGATCTCCTCCAAGTCGGCGGGGCCCGGCACCCGCGCCAACATCGACGAGTTCACCGAGACCACCTCCGCTGCACTGGAAACCGTCGGCGGCGCCCTGCGCGGAAAAGCGGTCATGATCCTCAACCCCGCCGACCCGCCCATCCTGATGCGCAACACCGTCTACTGCCTGGTCGACGGCGACCCCGACCACTCGGCGATCGAGCGGGCGGTCACCGAGATGGTCGACCGGGTCAACGCCTACGTACCGGGCTACCGCCTCAAACAGCGCGTCCAATTCGAGACGTTCAGCGTCGGCAACCCGCTCTACATCCCCGAAACCGGCAAGTTCACCGGCACCCGTGTGACGGCCATGCTCGAAGTCACCGGAGCCGCGCACTACCTCCCAAGCTACGCCGGCAACCTCGACATCATGACCTCGGCGGCCAAGGCCACCGCCGAGCGGATCGCCGCACACTCGATCGAAACCGCCGGAGCGACAGCATGAGTCAGGACCTGTACATCAGCGACGTCACCCTGCGTGACGGTATGCACGCCATCAAACACCAGTACACCGTCGCGCAGGCGGTGACCATCGCCGCCGCCCTCGACGCCGCGGGAGTGGACTCCATCGAGGTCGCACACGGTGACGGCCTGGCCGGCTCCAGCAGCATCTACGGCTTCGGCGCCCACACCGACCTGGAGTGGATCGAGGCCGTCGCCACCGCCGTACATCGCGCGAAGGTCGCCACCCTTCTGCTGCCCGGAATCGGGAGCGTGCGCAACCTCACCGACGCACACCGCGCCGGCGCGAGTGTGGTTCGGGTCGCCACCCACTGCACCGAGGCCGACATCTCCGCTCAGCACATCGAGGCAGCCCGCGGGCTCGGTATGGACACCGTGGGCTTCCTGATGATGAGCCACATGACAGACCCGATGTCGCTGGCCGAACAGGCCAAGCTCATGGAGGGCTACGGCGCGACGTGCGTCTACGTCGTAGATTCCGGTGGCGCGATGACGATGCGCGACATCGCACAGCGAGTCGATGCGCTACACCAGACCCTGGACGCGGCAACCGAAGTCGGCATCCACGCACACCACAACCTGTCGCTCGGAGTAGCTAACTCCATCGCCGCGGTCGAGCACGGCGCCAACCGCGTCGACGCCTCACTCACCGGCATGGGCGCGGGTGCCGGCAACGCGCCGCTGGAGGTGTTCATCGCAGCCGCGACCAAACTCGGCTGGCGCCACGACTGCGACCTGCACGCTCTAGAAGACGCCGCCGACGACCTGGTACGCCCGCTGCAGGACCGCCCCGTGCGCGTCGACCGCGAGACGCTGACCCTCGGATACGCCGGGGTGTACTCCAGTTTCCTCCGACATGCGGAAGCCACCGCCGAACGCTACGACGTCGACGCGCGCAGCCTGCTGGAGGAGGCGGGCCGCCGCGGCATGGTCGGAGGTCAAGAGGACATGCTCGTCGACATCGCGCTCGACCTCACCACCTCGATGACGGGAGCCCGGCCGTGACCGAATCCCCTTCGGCGGCCGACCGGGATGACGTCGAGCCCCTGGCCGATGCGATCCTCGACGCCGCCGAGCGCGGCGCCGACACGCGCCCGGACGAGAACGCCCCGCCCGACGCGTTCAGCACCGCGGCAATGGTTTTCCGTCGGCTCAGCATCGACTTCGTCCGCCGGTACAACCGGCTCGAAGTGGACACCGATGCTCACGCCTTCGACGGCCCGGTGCTGTTCGTCGCCAACCACGGCTTCGGCGGAATTTTCGACCTGAACGTGTTCGCCGTCGGAGCAGCGCTCGACCAGCTCGAACTCGATCGTCCGATCACCGTCCTGACTCACCAGCTGGCCTGGACCCTGGGGGTAGGCCGATTCGTCGAGGCCCTCGGAGCGAGGCCCGCCTCCCAGGCTAGCGCCGAGGAAGCCTTCAACCAGGGGCACCACGTGGTCGTGTTTCCCGGCGGCGACGTGGATGCGATGAAATCCTGGGAAGACCGAAATCGGATTATCTTCGGTGGCCGCAGCGGGTTCGCCCGCCTGGCCATCGAGAACAAGGTTCCGATCGTTCCGATTGTGACCGCAGGTGCAGGTGAGTCGCTCCTGGTGTTGTCCAGCGGGGAAAGATTGGCCAGGGCAACACGATTGGACAAACTACTGCGACTCAAGGCAGCACCCGTCACCGTGTCGTTGCCGTGGGGGTTGAACGTGGGCGCCGTCGGCATCCTTCCCTACCTTCCGCTGCCCACCAAGCTGAAGACCCGTGTGCTGACGGCGATGACGGCGACCGAAGACGAGGACGCGCTGGAGTTCGCCGCACGCGTGGAGATCGCCATGCAGCGTGCACTCACGGAGTGACCACGGGCCGCAAGCCGTTGGTGGGGTGAGGACGCGATACCGTACTCGGAATGGAGGAGGTCGCGATGCCGACGGCGGAGAGCAAGTCTCGCCGGCGACGCGTCGACGGTGAGGCCTCGCAGCAGAGGATCCTCCAGGCCGCCACCGAGATCGCCGCCGAACGCGGGTACGAAGGAACGTCGATCAATCTCGTCAGCGAGCGCTCCGGACTACCTGCAAGCTCCATCTACTGGCACTTCAAGGACAAAGACGCGCTGATCGCCGCAGTGATCGACCACAGCTTCCAATCCTGGCTGGCCAAGGCGGGCGGCCAGGCGACCGAGGGCAAGGCGGAAGGTTCCGTCGACGACCAACTCAGCGCGATGATGCAAAGCACCGCGAAAGCACTCGAGGAATCATCGGACTTTCTACGACTCGGACTGATGCTCACCCTCGAACGCCGCGAGCGGGAGCCCACCGCTCGCCGTCGCTTCCTCGCCGTCCGCGAGGAAGCACTCGAACGCACTGTTGCGAGTTTCGCCCGACTCTTCCCCGGCCTCGATGACCATTCGCTTCATCAACTCGGCTCCTTCACGATGGCCGCCGCCGACGGGCTCTTCATCGCCAACGAGATCGACGAATCCGATGCGTTCTCCGGCTTCGAACTGCTCGCCGCCGCCATCCACGGGGCGGCGCGCCACTTGCTCGAAGGTGCCGGACCCGCGTAAAGGACAACACGCCTAGTGGCGGCGCAACCCGCACCTCGGTGTCACGAGCGTGTCACAAGTCCCGCACATCCAGGCAGACGACCACGTACGCCGGCGCACGCGTCACCGCAGATCAGCGACTTCCACGGACGCCCAAGGACGCGTTCGAACGTATTGCTTCAACTTCCCAAGCTGAAGACGGCTTCATTGCCATGAACGGCTCCTGACTGACCGGTGCAGAAATTGTCCGGCAGTTCGAACACGGGACTCTGCACGTCGTCACTCCTAATGGCCGGCGGGCCAAACCCAGCGTGGCCTTTCTCCGCCGGTGACATGATGACTCCGTGGACGTCGATGATCCCGGCGAAGATTAGGGCTGGGATCGGCGCGCTCGGCGGGAGACCGGAACCGAACGGCTGGATCGCAACTGGGCGAGTCTGCTTCAGGAGCTGCGGGTCGTGCAGACCGGCGTTCAACTTCTCACCGGCCTGCTGCTGACGCTCCCGTTTCAGCAGCGTTTCGACGTCCTTGACGACGACATGCGGGTCGTATACCTGGCTACCGTGGCGGCGTCGATCGCGTCGACCGTACTGCTGGTGCCACTTGTCGGGATGCACCGCATGCTCTTTCGCCGGCACCGGATCGCGGTGCTCGTATCGGCGGCCCATCGCTGCGCGTATGCGGGCCTGCTTCTGCTCGGACTCGCGCTCACCGGCGCTGCCGCGATCGTCTTCGATGCGGTGTCGGGACGGACGGCGGCGTTGATCGCCGGTGTTTGCGCGCTGACGCTGTTCGCCGCCTTTTGGTGGGCCCTTGCGCTCATGATGCGGTCCACGCCGCGTCCCGAGCCGTCGGCGAAATGAATGGTCACCATTCGTGTTCTTGCCGGTTAACCCCATGACAGGCGTCCGATTGTTTGGAATTTCTGCTGTCATGTCCGAGGGGTTTGCGACTGCCTCACTCGACGGCGGCGCGTCGGCCGGTCCGACTCCGCTATCGGGACAGGCACCGAGGGTGGGGTCGTTCCGGTTCCTCTTCGATGACGACCGGTGGGAGTGGTCGCCCGAAGTCGCCGAGATGCACGGGTATCCCCCCGAGGCGATGTCCCCGAGTACCGACCGAGTGCTCGCGCACAAGCACCGCGACGACCAACAGGCGGTGGCGACGACGTTGGCCCGGATACGGCGCGACCGGGCGCCGTTGAGCACCCGGCACCGCATCGTCGACACCCGGGGGCGCGTCCACCACGTGGTGATCGTCGGCGACGAGTTGCGCGACGACGCCGGAACGCTCATCGGGACGCACGGTTTCTACGTCGATCTGTCGCCGATGGTTCTCGGCGAGGAGGAACGCATCACCGAGAAGGTTGCCGAGATCTCCAGTCGCCGCGCCGCGATCGAACAAGCCAAGGGTGCGCTGACGGTGATCTATGGCATCGCCCCGGAGGCGGCCTTCGAGATCCTGCGTTGGCGTTCACAGCAGACGAACACGACTCTTCGCGCGCTCGCCGTGCAACTGGTCGCCGACTTTCAGTCTCTCGACGCCGAGAACGGGCCGCCGTCGCGTGCGGTGTGCGACCGTCTGGTGATGACCGTCCATGAACGGACGCCGCGCTGATCCGGCGTTGCCCGACGCTGTTTGGTCCGCGGTGCCGCGGGCAGTAGTCCCCTGTGAGCGACGAAGACGATCAAGCGGTATACGCCGAGTTTCAGGACGCGGTCAACATGACCCCGAAACAACTCGAGGACTGGCTGGACACCGACGATTCGAAATCCGTCGGGCAGAAGTCGGGTGACGGCGAGTCGGCGGGGCACGCCAGCGGGCGTCGCATCGTGACGATCCTGCGAACGAAGAAGGACGATCTGTCCGATGACGACGTGAGCCATATGCGGAAGGTCAACGGCTACGTCAAACGCCATCTGGCGCAACGACCGTCGGGCGACGTGAGCGACACTCCGTGGCGGTACTCGCTGATGAACTGGGGCCACGACCCGACGAAGTAGCGCCGGTTTACGGGGTCGGGGCGCGGGCAATTCAACCTTCGCTTGCTCACCGTGATTCGGAAAGAGGATCGATCATGCCGAACGCATCGCTGAAGAACGAGAAGATGTACGAGGATCTCCGCAGGGAGGGCGACTCCAAGCAGAAGGCGGCGCGCATCTCCAACGCCGCCGCTGCCCGCGGCAAGTCCGCAGTCGGTCGGAAAGGCGGCAAATCGGGCTCCTACGACGACTGGACCGTGGCGGAACTGAAGAAGCGCGCCAAGGAACTGGGTTTGTCGGGCTATTCCGGTCTCACGAAGAGCAAGCTGATCGCGAAGATTCGCAACAGTTGATCCGCGGCGGAGCCGACTGAGACTTCGAGCGCGAGAGGGTCGGCCGGCGCGTGGCGCGGCAGCGTCGAGATCAGCATCAACAACGAGGCTTCCACCGCTTGGTCCTTCGACAACCAGACGGTGGGCCGGCTCGGACGGCGAGCAGGACCACGCCGCCACCGAGGCCGACACGTCGGCGTTCTGCGACCGGGTCGCGGTGCTTCGGCACGTTGATACGGAGACATGTTCACATGAGGAAGACAAGGAGCTCGACAATCATGTCCGAACAGAAAGCTCGACAATCATGTCCGAACAGAAACTGACCGCGCTGTCGCTGGTGTGTAGCCTCAAACCGTCGCCGGCGCCGTCGAGCAGTGAGCTGATCGCCGCGCATATTCAGTCCGAACTGCAGAAGTACGGCGTGACCGGCGATACGGTCCGCTGCGTGGATCACGACATCAGCCCCGGTGTCGAGAAGGACATGGGCGAGGGCGATGAATGGCCTGCCATCAGGGACAGGATCCTGGCCGCCGACATCCTGATCTTCTCTACCCCGACCTGGATGGGGCATACCTCAAGCGTCGGGCAGCGGGTCTTGGAGCGCCTCGACGCCGAGGTCGCCGAAACCGACGACGAGAACCGCCCCATCCTCCTCGGGAAGGTTGCCCTCGTCGCGGTGGTGGGAAACGAGGACGGCGCGCACCACATCGTCGCCGAGGCGTTCCAGGCCCTCAACGACGTCGGTTACACCATCCCCGCTCAGGGCTGCACCTACTGGAACGGCCCGGCGATGGGCAAGACCGACTACAACGACCTCGACGAGGTGCCCGAGGCGACGGCATCCGCGACAGCCAACGCGGCGCGCAACGCAGCGCACTTGGCACGTCAGTTGACGTCTGACCAGTACCCTCCCTACCCGTTCTGAAAGTTAAAGGGCGAGCTGCGATTAGATGATCTGGCCGCGACGTCGATGCCTTTCGTACCGTCAGTGCCGGGCAACTTTCGGCTGGACGTCGATTGCCGCGGCGGCGCCTCGCTCACGACTACTCGTTGCTACCCACCTCGGCCGGGCGGCGCGCAGGAGGCGATCGTCGAAACGCTCGGACGGACCGACCTCGATACCGCGAGCTCACGCCGTTTCCGGCTCGGCCACCGCGCCGAGCGCCTTTGAGAATCGCCACTCGCAGGATCGGTCTTCTAGGCCGAGCCAGGGGGTATCGAGATCCGTCACGGGCGGCGACTTACATCTCCGGGGCGCGACTGGCCGTCGCCGGCGGCGGCCCGGTGCTCTGAACGCCGATCGCCGGCTCCCGCGCCCCACCGCGATGTCGCCCTCATCACGGTGACCAGCAACTCCTGCGCTGTCTCGGGTCAAACGCTGCCGGATGGCTTCTCGTGTCGCGCAGTTCGCGGGTCACGGAAGGCAGTCGCCTGACCCGATCAATGCGGCCCGCATGTTCTGCTCCATCATCCGCAATGCGGCACTGCCCAGTTCGGCGTCGATGTGTGCGACGCCGTCGGTCGGGACCACCACGTCGAAGTGGCGGACGTAGGCATCGAGCGCGCTGTAGAGGATGCACTGCTCGGTCACCTGACCCGTGAGAATCACCCGTTTGGTTTCCAGCCGGGTGAGCAGATACGACAACGGGGTGGCGTAGAAGGCGCTATGGCGGACCTTCTCCAGGAACAGGCAGCGCCCGTCCGGCACGAGGGGTTCGACGAGCTCGGGATGCGCGCCGTTCAGCGCCTGACGGACGATGCCCTCACGGGTGGCGGTGAAGTCGCCGTAGTTGTCGTTGACGTAGACGAGGTCGACGTCGTCGCGGTCGCGCGCCTCCCCGATGAGTTCGGCGAGGGGCTCGACGATGCGGGCCGCGCTGGCGGCCAGCGCCTCCGCGTCGTCATGTCGATACGAGTTGAGCATGTCGATGACGAGTACAGCCGTGTCACTCATGCCAGCGTGCTTACCCGCGGTCGTTTGGTCGACACCCTGGGGCCGTGACATGCCGACGTCCTGACGCGAATGATCGGACGTCGTGAACGAAACAACCGATCGTGGGCGCTCGTCGGCGCCCCCCGTTGCGACAGACGTAAACCGCGCGCAACACATGGCACACGCGAAGCGATGCAACGGCTGCAGCAGGTCAGCCTGGTCGGCGTCGTGCCGCGAGAAGGTGCCATCTTCTCGCAGTTCACCGTCGACGGCGTGCGCGATTTGTTCAGCGTGCGCCTAAGCCTGGAAGTGCCAGCCGCCGGACGCGCAGACGAGGCCGGGGCTCAAAAAGCTGACAACACGGCTTGATCTCAAAAGGCTGACAGCACGGCTTAATACGGCACGTGCGACCACAAAGTGTGGCCATGTAGCGGCGAGAGCGGCGAGCCAACGCAGGCTTCTACACCAGCTCCGTCGACCTCGCCGCCCGATCCTCCTAGAGTCGGTCCTCAAGCTACTTGACGCGACCCAAGCCTTGTCACGGCGACGCAGCGACGAAGAACTAAATAGACCCCCTTGCAACTCGTCAAGACCCTGCGGCGCGGCGACCGTCAAGAGCCCGCCCCGCTGACGTCTGCTTTCGGCGACCCGGCTGTTGGCTCCGTTTGAATCCTGAGCAGCCTGTTTCGGAACTAACAGCTCACTTTCAATCGGAGCTGACACCGGCGGGGCTTCAGCCCTTTCTCATTGGCCAAGGCCACGCAGCCCTTGGCAGCCCGACATGTCCGGCGGACTGTCCACTTGGCACCGTGCACTACACGTGTCGCAGCAGTCCGACCAACACATCAAGCCAACTACCACCGCAGATGCTAAGACTTTCCTCACACGATCCTGCTGACCCCTAGAGAAGACACGTCGGCGCCGTTGCGGCTGAACAGCGTGACACGGCCGCCGTCCACGACGGCCATCCCACGCTGTCCGACGTAGTTCGCCTCCACCGCGTAGTCCGCGAAGCGGACGGGAGGTGCGCCTAGCGTCGCGAGCATCGGCCGAACATCGGAGAGTGTCATCAGCACCGGCCAGTCTAGGCGGGCGGACCCGTTGAGCCACCGGCGGCGATCACCCGAGCGGCCGCTTCCGACACGATCGAGCGTTTTGACGCGTGCCCACCGCACGTCATCGGCGCCATCACCTCTTTTAGATCAGTGAATCCGGGATCCGCGGTCCCGCACCGGGTCCCGCGGCGGCGCCGCCGAGATCGACGGGCACCTCGACCTCGCTGCCGTCGCGGAAGTCGTGCAGCCAGTCCCAGTACGGATCGCTGCTCGCGGAGAGGCGCTCAGACCCGAACGAGGCGGCTTGCGTCGTCGAGGCGCCCGGCGGTGCGGCCAGATTCCGCACGTCGGCGAAGTGGGCGGGATTCGCACCGCCTCCTGTGGGTAGCATCGCCGATTGCGGCAGGGTGGCCGGCGGCCCCGTCGGCGGCGGCCCCGTCGGCGGCGGCGCCAGCGGTTCGCGGGTCAGGTCGTCGCTCGGCAGCCAGATCCCCGAACCGGGGATGTACTCGCTGCCGTTCCACGGCCCCAACTCCCCCGGCGACCTGAACTGCGCGTCCGGGAACTCGGTATCGGACACCCAGACGCCGGAGCCCGGCATCAGCTCGATGTACTCGTGCGCGTTGCCACTTCCGTCGTAGAACCCCGGCGGCCCCAGCTCGCCGGGATCCTTGACGATGGCACCGGGTATCTCGTCGGACCGTACGAAGATCCCCGAGCCGGGGCCGATCTCGGTCCACTTCGGCCCCTCCCACCAGCCCGTCTTCGGCGGCTTGCCGTCCGGGCTGATGTAGGGCTTGTGGCGCGGGTCGCCGGGCTTCCACGTGGCGTCCAATGGGACGGCGTCGCCGTCGTGGGTGATCGGCGGCGCCTCTCCGGCGCCGCCGGTGATCGTGTCGAGGGAGGCGGTCTGGACGTTGCCCGCGTAACCGCCTGCGGCGGCGGCGGTTTCGGTCTGCATGGTCTGCCACTTCGCCGTCAGGGTCTGCACGTCGGAGGCCGCGACCGGATTTAGGCCCCCGCTCGCGGTGAACCGCTGGATGGCGTTGTTCAGATCGGTGCGGACCTGCTGAAACTCCTGCGGGCTGGGGGTGTTCGCCTTCGCGGTCTCGAAGTGGCCGGCGATGGTTCGCGCGGTCCGGGCCAGGCCGCGAGCCTGCCGGCTCATGTGGGTGGCCCAGTCGCCGTGGCGGCGGACGTTGTTGCCGGCGTTCTGCTCACCCCGATCCCACGACGCGTCGATCCCGCCGGCGGCGCCGTGCAGGGTGCCGCTGAGCTCGTCCAACTGGGCGGCGTAGCGGGTCCACTGGTCGGCGAAGGCGTGCAGGCCGCTCGATCCGGGGCCGCCGTACAGCGCACGGGACTGCGCCTCACCGGGCAGCGGGCTCGGAACCGCGGCAATCGCAGGCGGTTCCGGGATCGTGGGTGCCGGGATCGTGGGGGTGGGCAGCAGCCCGCTGATCGATCCGGGGCTGGTGGACAGGGTGGCGATGGATCTGGCGTTGTCCTCGTCGAGGCCGACCAGGGCGGCGGCGGTGGCCATCACGGCCCGGCCGCCGGCCGCGCGCAGTGCGCTGCCGTGGTTCAACCGGGCCGCGAGGCCTGCGGAGACGGCGTTCAGGTGCGCGGCGGCGGCGGTGGAGGTCTCATCGACACCGGGGCCGCTGGCGGTGGCCGGTGAATAGGTGTGGCTGCCGGTTCCGGCCAGGTCCTGTCCCGCCGAGATCAGCCCGTGGGAATCCAACCGCGTCACCGCCGCCACGGACCGTCACCTCCGACTCTGACCGAACGCACGTGCGTCGTCATCTGCGAAACCCCCTCGACGATCGATTCTAAGGACCCTCGAGGGGCCCTCGACGCACTGAAATCACCGCGCTCACGGCGCCGCCACGGCGACGGCGTCCTCGTCCTCCCGCAGCACCGAGGCGCCCGCGGTCACGACTTTCGACACCGTGTGGTGCGACACCCCGAGCCGCCGGCCGACCTCCCGGTCGGCCATCGCCTGCTCGAAGCTCAGGTAGAGCACCTCCGCGACGTCCCCGATGTCTGCGCCCTTCAACGCGATTCGCCGCAGCACCCGTTCGGCGACGGCGTGCCACCGGCTGTCCGGCGCGACCTGCGGACCCGACGGCGTCGTATCGGCCCGAACCGGGTCGCGGTCGGCCGCCCGAGAGCCCGCTGCCACCTCGGTATCCGCATCGTCGACGATGTCGATCGACTCGGGGACGGGTGGCGTCCGCTCCCCCGCCACGGCGTGCAACGGTCCCACGCTGCGGCGGTGCAGTCGGCTGAGCAACGTCAGCCCGTGCGTGGTCACCAGCAGTGCCGTCGGAGCGACCGCCGCCAGACACCCTCTTAGCCAGGCCTCCAGCGGAGCCTCGGGTTCCAGGACGGCGTGCAGGGCGTTGCAGGCGATGCTGACCGCCGCTCCCCCGATCAGCACCGCCCAGAAGAACCGCCGGTCGCCACGGCACCGCGGGTCGCCGGCCATCACGACCACCCCGAGGGTGGCGAGCACGATCGCGCCGTCCACCATCAGCGGCCACAGCCACGCCTGACCCGCGGGGACGTGCCCGCGGGTGGCGAGATCGCGTAACGCGGTGAACGACAGCGCGAACCCCGCCGCCCCGACACCCGCCGTGATGCCCACCGCGACCACGCGGGTGGCGGCGGTCGTCCACGATCCGGTGCTCGCGCTCACCGTTCTCCCCTCGATCTCCCGGTGTGGACTCGATGGCGGGCGAGCCGCTGTGGTGACGGTCATCGTTCGGCGGTGACGGCGAGGCCGCCCGGCAGGTCGACGGGGCCCGCCCGGCGTCCGGCGCGTCGACGACGCTGCAGGAACTTCGACGGCCGCGGCACCAGCAGCGCCAGCCCGCGCTCCCGGTCGCCCGCGGTGTCGACGAGGAAGCGGCCGCGGTCCGGTGCGTCGTCGGGCACCATCGCCGCCAACGTCACCACCAGCGCCTGCAACTCGTAGCGCGGCGTCTCCTGCAGCGTGCGCCAGATCTCGTCGCGGCCCTCGTCGCCGTGCACGTCCCCGACGGTCGTCATGGCCCGCTCCCACAGCCGGGCGCACTGCGCCAACCGCCGTCCGGTGGCCTCGTAGATCAGCGGCAGCCGCTCGACGCCGAGGTGGTAGCGGATGCACGCCGCTACCTCGGAGTCGCAGCCCACCGCGACGTCGAGCAGCAGCGCGGCGCGCACGACCGCGGCCTCCGTCCAGCGGTCGACACCGGGTCGGCGGGGATCGTCCGGAATCCAGCCGTCGCGGCGCAGTTCCTCGGAGTAGTGCCGCACCAGCGTCGTCAGCGGCCCCCGGTCGACGCCGAGGAACCCCGCGACGTCCTGGAGAGACGGTCGCGGCGGCAGTGTCGCCCCGTGCCCGGCGGTGACGTCGTCGAGCACGTCGATGCGCCGGGTCAGCACGTCGCGTCGCTTCCGTGCCCGCTGGCGGGCCAGCCGGCGGATCTCCTGCAGCCGTTCGGCTTCGTCCTTCGCGGTCACGCGCGGTGTTCTCCTCTCGCATCGGCCACGCGCGTCGTGCGGCCGACCAGCACCGACCAGGACACCGGGCGCAGACCGGTGAAGCCGCGTCCGAAGGTCTGGTGCGCCAACCGGTGCGGATCCGCGAACACCCAGTGGTGCACGGGGACGCCGCGGCCGGTCCGCGGCCGGCCCCACGGTCGACAGCAGCCGTGGCGGGCGGGGTGCACGTCGACGAGCACGGCCGCGCCCAGCCAGCCGCGCTGCTTCACGTGCCAGTCGGCGTCCAGCCCGGCGCGGCGCGCCGCCTCGATGCCGACGTCGTCGACGCGGGTACCCGCGAACACCAGCAGCGGGCCGCGGTAATCGGTGCTCCAGGACCGGTTCTCGACGGTCTTGCCGCCGTGAGCGGCCGGGGTGAGCAGCATCGAGGCCCACGGACGGCGCACCGTGAGGCCCATCGCCCGGCCCGGCCCGTCCGGCGCGACGGGCGGGTTGGCGACGTCCAGCCACACGTCGCGGTGGCAGCCGGGATCGTCGAGCGCGCACGTGCAGGCCAGGTCGCGGCCCGCCAGCACCCGCGAGTGCTCACGCAACTCGGCCCGATGCGGTAGCCACACCGCGAACCGGACCAGCGCGGCCGCCCGCTGCTCCGGCGTGCAGTCGATCGCCTCGAACGGGTTCGCGTACGGGGTGCCCGCCGTGACGTTGACCGCACCGCGCGGGGTGTCCTCGCCGCGGATCTGCAGCCGTGGTCGGGCGTCGAGATCGGTCGGTTCGACCGGGGCCCAGCGGGCGCTGCGCGGGAGCGCGGGTGTCGTCATCGTCGGAACCTCCTCGGTGCGGGTTGTCGGATCACGGGTCGGTGGGTCGTGGCGGAGTGCGCCCCGGCGCGCTGCTCGGCGCCGGGGGCACCGGTGTGGTCACGGCGTCGGCGGGGGTGTCCGGCGGCTTCGGTTGTGGGTCGGGCCGGTTGGGCGTCGGCGCGGCGGGCGACGGCGCAGGCGATCCGGCACGACCGGGGGCCGCGCCGCTCTCACGGTGCCCGGACCGTCCGGACGTCCGACCCGCGGCGGCGGCCGCCGCGGCCACGGGGATGGCCACCTCCGGCGCGAGGACGGTGGCGCCCGCCCGTGCCGCCCCCGACGTGGCGGCCGCCCGGCCGCCGGCGCCGTCCGCTCCGGCTGTCGTCCGGCCTGCGGCGGCCCCGGCGGGCGGCTTCGCCTGCGGGACCGGGGTGTTCGGTGTGCGGCCGCGACCCGGCACGTTTCCGGTACCCGGTGCGGTCGGGCCGCCGGGCCGCGTCCCGGCCGCCCCCGAGGGTGACCGGTTCCCGGTGGGTGGATGCGCGCGCCGGCCCGGCGCTGCGCGGCCCGCGGTCCCGTCGTCGAGCCGAGGACTCCCGCCCGGCTGGGTTCCGCCCGACAGCCGCGATCGCACGTCGCCGAGCCGGCGGCGGGTGTAGTCGACGCCTTCCAGGGTGCGCCCGGCGCGGAACCCGAGGGCCAGCCCGCCCGCCCCCATCCGCAGCGGTCCGGGGATGCCGCGGTCGCCGAAGGCGCGCATCAGGTGCCGGAACCCGATGGCGCCGAACACGGCGATCAGCAGCATCACCAGCAGCTTGGCCAGCGGGTGGGTCATCCCGATCGCACCCGGCAGCGTGCCGCGGGTGGCCTGCGCCATCAGGATGACCAGCACCGCCAGACCGGCTGTGGCGGCGATCATCTCGGCGCCGTGTTTGAGCATCCGCACCGCGGTGCGCTTCCCGAACGCGCGGGTGGGTCCGGGGATCACCGCCACCGCGGCGACCGGCACGATGATGAGCACCGTCCAGAAGGCGGTGAACCCGATGCGGAACGCCTCGCACGCGATGTAGTCGACGGCGAGCAGGATCGCCCCGGTCAGGGCGATGACGACGGCGAACAGGCCGACGGTGACCGCGGACAGCTGCTGGGCGTGCGCGTACGCCGCGGGCGCGCACGTCCGCATCGCCTGCGCGGGGGCGGCGGTCACCCCCGACAGGACGGCGGCGTCGAATCGCGCCGCGCAGCCCGGCACGTCGTCGATCACCTGACCGAACGAGACGAGCTGAACGACGTTGCGCACCAGTACGTCGCACAGCCAGCTGGTCAGGGTGTCCAGCTGTGCGGCGGTGCCGCCGGGTGCGAGCGGGCCGTTGTGCGCCACGCCCTGCGACAGGGTGAACCCGAGTGTGCGGCCGATGCCGAGCACTCCGTCGTCGCCGACGAGTTCGTCGACCGGGTCGCGCAGCACCAGCCCGACCAGCAGCGCGATCAGCAGGCCGCCGGCGATCACGCCGATGCCGGTGCCGTACCCGACGGTGAAGCACAGGATCCCGCCGACCAGCACGGAGATCAGCACGCCGCCGGCGAGGAGTTGCATGCCGCCGACGACGGCCTGCAGGTTGGCCACGATCGGCTGGGCGATGGCGGCGAGCCAGCCCAGCCAGACCGCGCCGAGGGCGAACTTGATCAGCCAGATGCCCACCGCGCACATGCACAGGAAGAACGCGCACTCCAGTCCCAACCACCCGGCGAGCTGGGTGTAGGTCAGGGTGGTCTGCATCGCCGAGGTGAGGGCCGGCAGCCAGGTGTCGGGGTCGACGCCGAACCGCGGGCCCTGCGCGCCGAGCACCTCGTCGAGCGGCAGCACGGAGACGAACATGGCGCCGATGGGCACTCCGCGGCTGTCGTGCAGGCCGGTGAAGGACAGGCCGGTGGCGGTGGTCTCGGCGACCGCCCGTGGCGCGGTGACCACGGCGAGAACCGCTGCACCCCAGATCATCCGGAGCAGCCGCCAGCACCGGCGGGTCCGGGGCCGGGTGTATAGCCAGGCGGCGACGGCGTCGGTCACGGCGCGACCCCGGCGGGCCGGTGGTCCAGGGCGCGGGTGTCGAAGGCCGCCGCCAGCTCCGGTTGCACCGGCGGCAGCAGGTCGACCAGTCCGGCGCGACCCAGGTCGTCGAGGAAGTAGGCGTAGCCGTGCCCGTCGGCGGTCCGCAGGTCGAGCACCTCGGGGTACTCGGCGGGGTCGATGCCCAACCGGCGGAACGAGTCTCGCGCGTAGCCGCGGTCGGTGGGTTTGAAGGGGGTGATGACGCGCATCGGCAGGTTCTGGGCGCCGATGGCGTCGAACTCCTCGGCGTGCTGCGAGACGCCGAGCAGTCCGTACTTCTCCTTGCGGCCCTGGGTGGCGATGCGCAGGGCGTCCTTGCGGCCGACCGGGGAGGAGAAGTAGGTGCGGGCCTCCTCGGCGACGAACCAGCCGAACGCGCCGGGGCGGCGCGTCCGCGGGTCGGTGTAGGTCGAGCGGGTCAGCGCGGCGATCATCCCGTAGATCGCCAGACCGGCTCGGGCGCGCGCGGATTGGCGCCGGTACAGGTGCAGCTGCTCCACCTCGCCGGTGTCGGGCAGCTCCAGGTCGGCGGTCAGCCAGACGACCGCGTCCTTCTCGGCGATCGGCGGGACCGGCAGCGAGTCGTCGAACATCGCGCGCAGGTAGTCGAACTCCGACCAGTAGGTCAGCGCGTCGGCGAGTTCGGCGTACTCCGCGTACTCGGTGCGGCCCAGGTTCCTCAAGTACCGCACCAGCCCGCCGAGGCTGTCGGCGACGCGGTCGTCGGGGCGCAGCAGCCGGCGCAGCTGACGCGCCGCGGGGGCGGTGGCCTCCAGTCCCATCATCGGCAGCAGGTGGTCGAGGGTGTGCTCCACCGCCTTCTCCGGGGGGAAGAGGCGCAGCCCGTCGAGCGACCAGCGGCCGCCGGTCGGTTCGACCACGGCGACCCGGTCGCCGTGGTGCGCCAGTGCCGGTTCCCACTCGCGCATGGTGCCGGGGTCGATGATCGAGGCCTGGTGGCCGCGTTTGAGCAGGGCGTCGACGATCCGCTTGCAGGACTGCGACTTCCCGCCGCCGGGTGCGCCGATGAACAGCATCCCCGGCGCGCCGCGGCGGTCGGTGGAGCCCTCCAGGTCGACGAACACCGGCGCCCGCCGGCGGGTGGCGAGGTTCTCGGCCAGCAGGATCCCGGTGGGGTGGCCGAGCTCGCCGGACACCAGCGGTGCGAAGCGCGCCCACTGCTCGGTGGTGGTGGGCTGGGTGAACTGGCTGCGCGGGGCGCGGGCCTCGCTGCCCGGATGTCCCAACTGCCACAACGCGATCTGGGTGCCGCGGCGGCACGCCAGCACGGTGTCGAGCTCCTCGGCGAAGTGGGTGCGCAGCTGCCGCACCGCCCGCGTGGTCGCCTCCGCGGTCGCAGCACCGACGGCGATCACCGTGGTCGACTCGACGGCCCGTTCCAGCTGGCTGGCGTTCAGGCCGGCCAGGTAGTCCTCGGCGGCGGCGAACCGCCGGGTCAGGTCGGTGTCGCTGGCCCGGCGGCCCGCCAGGTGGTGGGCCTGGTCCTCGAGGTTGCGCTGCGCGCGGTCGACGCGCAGCAGCTCGCTCTCGCGGGGCCGGACCGCGACGTGCTGATACCAGTCGACGGTGGCGTCGACGTCGACGTCGTAGGGCGCCAGCAGGATCTCGGCGCGCGGGAAGGCCAGCCCGTGACGCGGCAGCTGCGCCACCGCCAGGCCCGCCTGGAAGCCGTCCCCCGCGGCCGTGCCGATCCGCAGGATCGGCGCGAACGTCGGCGGCAGGCGTCGCCACCGGGGGTGCCTCGACCGACGGCCGGTTCGGTCGCCCTCGTCGAAATCGGCCGGTACGCAGGCGAAGTCGTCGGCGTCGAGTCGGCTGGGGCCGCCGGGGCCGTGCGGGAACGGGCGGTCGAGTGCGCCGCGGGTCCAGTGCCGCTCGTAGAGCCAGTGGATCTGCCGAGGGGTGGCGGGGGCGGCGGCGAACTGCTCGGGGATCCGGCCGAGGATCTCCTCGACGACCGCCCTGTAGGCCTCGAGGGTGGCGGGGGCGTCGTGGTCGCGCCCGATCACGGCGCGGGCGGTGCGGCTCAGCGCGCCGGTCGCGGTGCGGCCGGCGGTGCCGGCGTCGACCGGAATGCGGACTCCGAAGACCTGCTCGTGGAACGGGATTCGGTGCAGGTGGTCCTCCCAGCCGCGCACCTCGCGCACCCAGTCGGGCTGGTGGCCGAACCCGGCGAGCATCCGCTGCAGCATCCGCACCGGGTCGATGCGCGCCGACATGCCCCAGAACACCAGTCCCGACGGCAGCTGTCGCACCAGCGGGCGGTGCGCGCGGGCGACGGTGCGTTTGACCTCGTAGGGGATCATCCCGGAGAGCTGGCCGGTCAGCAGGAACTCCGCGTACACGCCGCCGCGGGTGAACACCAGGTTGTCCACCACCGCGGTCGGCGGGGACAGCCACGGGTCCCGGCGGCCGTGCACCGCGGCCCGGCGCCGGGTGCCGACGACGCAGTTGAGCAGCCACAGCATCCGGAACCACGGTGACGGCCGGCTGATCGGCATCCGGCGTGCCAGGTGCGTCGCCAGCCCGGTCAGCCCGAGGCCGAACACGCCGATCCAGGCGGCGTAGCCGCTGTCGAAGCCGTAGTGCACTCCCGCGACGGTGATCCCGGTGCCGACGACCGCGGTGGCGAGATCCCAGCCGCGCCAGGGCCCCAGCCACATCCGGGTGCGGTCGTCGAGTTGCGACAGGTAGATCGGGAAGTCGAGGACGTCGGCGAAGACCTTCGCCGTGGTGTCGTCGTCGGTGCTCGTCATCGTCGAATCCGTGCCGGGCGGGTGGTGCTCAGTTGCCGTACTGGCCGACCAGGATCCCGCCGGAGTGACGGTCCAGGGTCTCCTTCGCCGACACGGTCAGGCCGACCGCGCCGAGCGCGAGGGCGGCCAGGGCGATACCGCCGATCATCTTGCCAGCGGCCGAACCGAATCCCCGGTGCAGGCTGAAGATCGCGCTGCCGGTGCCGGCCATGATCATCAGGATGCAGACGGGGACCTTGATCGCCTCCCACAGCGAGGGGATGGCGGTGACGATGTCGGCGGCGGCCAGGGTGGATGTGATCATGGCGGATCTCCTCGGTGGGTGGGTCATCTCGTGGGCGTGGGGGCGGTCGGGACGACCGGAGTGGGGGCGTCCCGGTCGGACAGGACCGGGGCGCGGTCGATCGCGGCGACCGACCAGTGCCCTCCGACGCCGCGCAGGGTGAGCGGGTACACCATGTGCACGGGCGCGTACTGCGCGGTCATCGCGGTCACCCGTGCCAACACCCGCACCGTCTCGCCGTCGGCGGGCGCGCTCGACGGGGTGGCGGTCGCGGTCACGGCGGTCACCAGCGGTGCCGAGCGTCCCGTGACGTCGGCGGGGTTCCGATAGACCCCGCCCAGGCCGACGATGCCCGAGTCCGCGGTGGCGTAGCGGTCGACGCCGCCGGCGTCGGTCAGGTACGCGGTGACGAATCCCGACACCACCTGGAAGGCGGTGTCGTTGGGCGCCAGCGTCATCGGGTACGCCGGCGGGACGTCGGCGCCGGCTCCCGGACCCTGCACCCGCGCCGGCAGCGCGGCCGCGCGCGGCCCGTACGCCGACCACAGCACGGGCACCCGGTACAGCCCGCGGGTCGGCGGCGCGGAGTCGTAGGGGCGTTCGTTCACCGCGACGACGACCGAGTACACCTCCGCGGCGGCGTCCTCGGCGGCGTCGCCCTCGTAGGTCACCGCGACCACGGTCGGGGCGCTGATCACCACCGCGGGGGTGGACGGCAACTGCAGGTCGGCGGCGTCGACGGAGACGAACTGCCGCAGGGCGCCCGCGTCGGCGGACGTCGCCGTCAGCCAGGTCGACACGTAGTCCTGGGCGAACGATCCGACCACGGCGGACTTGTTGACGATCGTGCGCGCGGGGCCGACGACGTCGACGGGTTGGCCGAACGCGACCTGCCACACCACGTGCAGGCCGGCGATCGCCGCGAGGCCGAGCACCGCGTAGCGTCCGACGCTGCTCGCCGCGCCCCGCGATGCGGACACCCGCCTCGTCCAGGTCCTGTTGAGCCTCATCGTGATCCGGACCCGTCGTGGACACGGTATTCGGCTATTCGGGGCATGTCAGACCGCCTCGTGACCGAGGATCTTCAGGCCGCCGATCGCGAAGGTCGCGTCGACCGGGTCGTCGTTCCCGTTCGGGGACGTGCCGGGGAAGGGATCGGCGGCCGGGATCGGCAGCGCGAGGGTGGGCGCGGCGTCGCCGAAGACGTCCGGAAGCAACCCGGTCTCGCCGGGCGCCGGTGCCGGCGTCGTCCGCGGTTCGGCCGGCGGCCGCGACGTCTGGCGGATCAGCAGCCGAACCTTGGACGCGAGAACGTGTTTCACCGGCTGGACCGCTTCGCCGTGCACGTTGCGGGTGTCCTGGGTGATCAGTGTGCGGTCGGGATCGTCGAACTGGTACTGCACCAGGGTCACCACCCGGTGCTGGGACCACTGCGACACCCCGCTGGCGTCGAGTCCGACCCAACCGGGCGTCAGGGCGATGGCGGTGATGACGTAGGTGCGGCCGAGGTCGAGGGTGAGGGTCTGGCCGTCACCGCCGCTGCGGACGCAGACGAACGCGTTGCGCGGGTCGGTGCCGGACATCGTCTGCGCGGGTGTCGAACCCGGTGCGCAGGACCCCTGCGCGTCGGCGGTGTAGGGCAGCGGGCGATCCGGGCCGGGCGGCGCCGTCGGTCCCGGCGGTGCCGGGGTGGTGGGCGCGACCGCCACGGGGCGGGGTTCGGCGTCCTGCGACCGAGGTGCCCCGTCGTCGTGGGAGTAGAAGGCGCCGGCCGCGACCAGAGTCGCGACCACTGCGGCGGTGACGAGACCTCCGAAGCCCCAGGCGATCCGGTGATCGAACCGGTGCGGTGCGCCGTCGAGGTCGTCGTCGCCGTCTCCGTCGAGGTCGAGGTCGACGGGGTCGAGTTCAACGGGCCCGGCGGGCGGATCGACGGGCGCGTTGTTTACTGGCGTCGGTGCTCCGCGCTCGCCGACGGTGCCGTCCGGATCCGGTGGCGTGTCAGGGTCCGTGGCGCCGAAGTTGCGCACCCGCTCTGCCCAGTGTTCGTCGGTGAGCGTGTGCGCGGTCATCGGCGAGCACCGGGGCAGGCCATCCGCTGCCCCCACACACTCGGCCGACGGCGCTGAGTGGCGCGAGGGATCGCCGAAGCCGGAACGGCTGGCGGGTGGACCGGTGGCTGCCATGCGGGCATCGGACCGTAATGAGCGGCACCGACCGGAACGGCTTGAGGGTGTGGGCGGACGCTCGCGTGTTGCCTGTGAGAGGTGTAGCCGATCGCCGCTATCCGCGGACGAGGTGCGGTGCTCGACCGGTGGGCCGACCTCGGCGACGGACACGCCAAGACGAGCACTGCGGCACCGAAAAGAGTAAATGCACAAAGCAATTCGAAGAGTCCCAGTGTCGTCACGGGAGACCTCCTGTCGTATCGGTGACCGGGTGCGCCGTCTTCGGCTACGCTCTGTCCCGTGTCCGAAGTGTGGCATATAAAAGCAACACAGGCAACAGGTGAACAGATTATGGAACACAATGTGCCCGATCGGTACGACCAGCTGCGGCGGGAGTGGATCGCCGAACACGCCGGGATCTGGACGATGCAGAGTCGACGCGCAGAACTGCTCAATCGCCGCATCCGCAAACGGATCCGGATGGGAGCCGGCGCACAACCGAATCCCCACGACGACAACGTGATCCACCCCCTGTGGGCGCGCCGCGGCGGCACGGTGGAGACGGTTCTCGAGCGGTGTGTGGTGCTGCTGTGCGCGACGCTCGCACCGATCGGCTGGCCGCTGGGACGGCTGCTGTACGGGCGGTTGGTTGTCCTCATCCCCCGCCGGCTACGCGCCGTTCCCGTCGTCGCGCTGCTGTGGAGCGCCGCGGGCATCGGGGTGTTGACCGCTTGGGTCTACACACCAGATGCGTCGTTCACCGCGTCGGTCCTCGCGCCCTATCTGATCGCGCAGATCCCCGCGGCCTTCTTCTCGGCCGGCGCTTACGGGATCCTCAACGGCTGGCTGGCCGTTGACGGTTCGGCCACATGGTGGCCGGTGACTCCTCCCCTACTACCGGTTGAGTTCAACCTCGCTCTCGACCCCGACGACCTCACCGCCCCAGCAGTGTTCGACTCCGCTGACGCAGAAGCCCTGCCCGACCCCGTGCTGTCTGGGCAGATCGTGCAGTCCACCGAGCCACGCAACCTGGTAACCGCAGGACTCGCCTTCTGTTTGATCGGCTCGGTGTGGACGACGACCGCAGCGCTGGTCGGTCTGGCGAAAGCGCTTGATTCGGGTTTGTACTCGGCGTGAACGCGAAACCCCTTGCAATGTGCATGCTCTCTGAATACGGTTTGCTAGTCGTTCAGGGGATGGAGGGGGCGTCGTCGTGTTTCGAATGTTTACGATCGCCGGGGTTGGCTTGAGTCTGGCTTTCGCGCCGGGGGTGATCGCGTCGGCGGCCGCCGATCAAAGTCAATCGGTCAGAACGCAGTCGGGCCGAGTGCGCTGCATCATTGAGGTCAACGACGTTGGTCATGGTGGTGGACCCGTAGTGGCGTGCCAGACCAGTGGGCCGGATAGCCGTGGATTCACGCAAGCCCCGGGCAGCGACACCCCTGGCTTCCACTGGAATATCGCCACGATCAGGCCATTGGGAGCATTCAGCTGGATGGAAGGAAACATTCCCGGTGACCGTGATGCTCTGGCAGGCGACATCGTCATGAGTTATGGCCAGCCGTATCACGTCTTGGGCTGGACTATCGCTCCGTCGTTCGAAGGGACTCGGTTCACGAACGACGGCACAGGACACGGGATGTTCGTCAGTATCGACGACGTGCATCCGTTCTGAATAGCGAAACACGGGATTCTTCGCGGCCCGCATCCGCGGGTTGCCCCTCCGTCGCTAACCGCGCAACGCTCGGATGCGTCTCGGCGCCAGCAACGTCAACTGAACTTCCCGGCGCGACGTTCGCGCGGCGACGCACTCGATGAACGCCAACCTAACGTCAGCCACTTTCTGCGCAATCAGAGCACGGACAGACGAGTATTCATCGACAATTGAAGCCCTTCCAGCCGTTGGTCCAGACGGAATGTGCGATAATTCGACGCGTTGCTGGGCGAAGCGTGGGGTTGTGGCTCTGCCGGTGAATCTTGGCACCGATTGTCGGTGAATTGTGACCGCGCGGAGCGGCAGTTTCGAGGCGCCATATCGGTGAATTTCGACCGCGATGTGCCGCCGGAGTTCTGATGTCCTAGTCGTGGCGTGTGCTCGTTCGGAGGTCGCACTAGGCAGTGTCGTCAACTTTTGAGCAGTCGTTGCCCACTCGGTAACGGTCGCCGATATCGGATATCGTTACGGACGACTCGATGGGATCACAGGTTGGAGGGTGATGAGTACGCAGTCACGGGACGATCGGCCGCAGCTGCAGCGTCGGCTTGGTGTGTTCGACGCGGTGGTGATCGGCCTCGGATCGATGATCGGAGCGGGCATCTTCGCCGCGTTGGGACCGGCTGCGGCAGCGGCCGGGACTGGGTTGTTGGTGGGCCTGGCGCTCGCCGCAGTGGTGGCGTATTGCAACGCGACATCGTCGGCCCGGCTGGCCGCCCGGTATCCGCAGTCCGGTGGCACGTATGTGTACGGGCGGGAACGGTTGGGCGATTTTTGGGGCTACCTGGCTGGGTGGGCGTTCGTGGTCGGCAAGACCGCATCGTGTGCGGCGATGGCGTTGACCGTGGGCGCGTACGTCTGGCCCGCCCACGCCAACGCGGTCGCGGTCGCTGCCGTGGTTGCGCTGACCGCGGTGAACTATCGGGGCGTGCAGAAGTCAGCACTGCTGACCCGCGTGATAGTGGCCGGCGTCCTAGCAGTACTGGCTCTGGTCGTGGTGATTAGCGTGTCCTCGAGACACGCGGACGTTGGCCGTTTGGCCATCGGTGCCGACATCACCGTCGGTGGGGTGTTGCAGGCGGCCGGGTTGTTGTTCTTCGCCTTTGCCGGGTATGCCCGGATCGCCACGCTGGGTGAGGAGGTCCGCGACCCGGCGCGCACGATTCCTCGGGCGATCCCGCTGGCACTGGGAATCACGTTGGTCGTGTACGCGACGGTGGCGGTCGCGGTGCTCGCGGTGCTGGGCGCCGACCGGTTGGGCGCGTCGGCTGCCCCGTTGGCCGATGCGGTCCGCGCCGCCGGGGTGGGATGGCTGGTGCCGGTCGTGCAGGTCGGCGCGGCGATCGCCGCGCTGGGATCGCTGCTGGCCCTGGTGCTGGGGGTGTCGCGCACCACCTTGGCGATGGCCCGCGATCACCACTTGCCGCACGTGCTGGCCGCGGTGCACCCCCGATTCCAGATTCCGCATCGCGCCGAGCTGGCCGTTGCGGCGGTCGTCATCGTGGTCGCGGCGACCGTCGACGTGCGGGGCGCGATCGGCTTCTCGTCGTTCGGGGTGCTGATCTACTACGCGATCGCCAACGCCGCTGCCTGGACCCTAACTCCCGCTGAGGGCCGTCCCCCACGGATCGTGCCTGTGATCGGCGTGGCGGGCTGTGTGGTCCTGGCGTTCGCGTTGCCGCTGGTGTCGGTGATCGTCGGTGCCGCCGTCATCGTGGCCGGTGCGGTGCTCTACGGCCTGCGCCGAACACTGCGCAGCAGCTCACCCACATCGCCCTGACGAGGGTAGCGCGTCGTCCTCACTGATCGCCGAGAACCTCGCGGGCCAACTCCGCCAACGCTTTACGATCCTCGGCAAGCGCCTGCTTACCCGCCTTCGTCGCACGATAGACCCGCCGGGTGCGACCGTCCACGACCCGCTGCTGGGAGGTCAGCAGCCCGTCAGCTTCCAGACGGTGCAAGGTCGGATACAGGGTGCCGGGACTGATGTCATAGCCATGGCGCGCCAGTTCCTCGGTCAACCACGCACCATGAACGTCCTCGACCGCGGCGTGATGCAGAATGTGCAGCCGCACCGCGCCGCGTTGAAACTCCCTCATCATCCACCTCACAACCCATGCAGTGACGCATCCGATATCGGGAACCGATCCTACCGGTGAGAGGCAGCTCGCAAGGCTGCCAGCCACGGCGGCGGCATTTGATGCGAAGCAGCGACCAGGGTCTCGATCACCATGAAGGCTATCGCCGTGGGATATCGGTGACCGATATATCCTCCCGAGACGAGAGATGCTGCGCAGATGGTGACGGCGGCGCACGTGACGTGGCGTGGGCAATCGAAGGGACATGATGACACCTGGACGTGCGTGTCCGTCCGCGTCTGGACCTTGGTATCGTGAAGCGACATCGGCATCCGATATCTGAAAGCGAGCATGAGGCCGTGGGCGCTGAACACTCTCTGGACCGTGTCATCGATACGCTCACTGCCCGGTTTCCGGCACTCGACCGCGACACCATTGCTGACTGCGTCCACGCCACCCACGCGCGGCTGCAGCGCAACGCCACCATCGACTCCCATTTGACCGCGCTGACTCAACGACAGGCCGGTGAGGCACTCGCTCGCCGCGCGGGCAGGCCCGAATCGGTCTCGGACCCAATCTGATCCGTACCGCGGCTACTGACGAGGACCGTGCCAGCCGATGCCGCAACCGTCGAGGGTCGAGCTCTATGCGGCGATTCGCCGGGATTCCCGGGCGGGGCTATCGGGGCGCGAAATCGAGCGCAAGCACGGCGTTGGCCGGCGCACCGTCAACGCGGCTCTGACCTCCGCCTGGCCGGCGCCACGAAAGCAGTATCCGCGGCGAGGCTCCAAGCTTGATCCGTTCAAACCGGCGATCGATGCCATGCTGCGGACCGACCTCGACGCGCCCCGCAAGCAGCAGCACACGATTAAACGGATCTATACCCGTCTGATCGATGAGCACGCGATGACCGGCATCGCGTATCAGACGGTGCGCGACTACGTCGCCGACCGTAAACCGCAGATCCGTATCGAGGCCGGCCGTGGCCCATCTGCGGTATTCGTGCCGCAAACTCATCGTCCGGGTGCCGAGGCGGAGGTCGATTTCGGTGAGGTCGCGGTCCGGCTGCGTGGGGAGCTGGTCACGGTCTACATGTTCGCGTTCCGAATGTCGTTCTCCGGCAAGTCCATTCACCGGGTCTTTGCCTCGGGTGGTCAGGAGGCGTTCCTCGAAGGCCATGTTCACGCATTCAACGTGCTTGGCGGGGTGCCCTTCGGCAAGGTGCGTTACGACAACCTCAAGGCCGCGGTGTCACGTGTTCTCGGATTCAGCCGATACCGGCAGGAGAGCGACCGGTGGTGCGCGTTTCGGTCCCACGCCTGAGTGTGGTCACCTGACTTGGCCCCACTTCGGTCGTAGTTCTTCACGAATTTTGGCCCCACCGGGGTGGTGATCGTGTCCGTCCGGGTGGGCGCGGTGTGTCGTCACCAATGTTGGCCCCAC
>NZ_JANDBD010000021.1 GCF_024320865.1 Mycolicibacterium arenosum
CGCACGCGTATCCATCGCCGTCACCTTCTGGGCCATGAACCACTCTGGATCCACCCAGCCCGATCAGGTGTACGCGATGTCCCGAGACATACCCCTGTACGCGATGTCCTGAGACTTCACAGTGCGCGAGCGCACGGTTATCACGCCGAAATCGCACTAGCGGCCGGTCCACTCCGGTGGTCGCCGCCCGAAGAACGCGTCGATGCCCTCCTGCAGATCGGCCGAACTCATCACTTTGTCGACGGCGTCAGACGTGGCGGCCCACCCCGCCGCGTCGGCCGGCTCGAGTTGGGCGGCGACGCCCGCGAGAATCGCCTGCACGGCGACGGGTGAGGACAGGCAGACGTCCTCGGCCAGCGCGATCGCCGCGTCGAGTGCGGCACCCGGCGGGGTGACCTCGTTGACGACGCCGAGGTCCTGCGCCCGCTCGGCCGTCAGCTCCGCGCCGGTGATCATCAACTGCTTGGCGACGTGCAGCGGCAGCGCTCGGATGGCCCGGAACAACGCGCCCGACGACGGGATCAGCCCGCGCCGGGATTCGGGCAGGGCGAACCGCGCGGTCGTCGACGCCACCACCATGTCGCAGGCCAGCGCGATCTCGAATCCGCCGCCGAACGCCGGTCCCTCGACCGCGGCGATCAGCGGCTTGCGGCGTTGCCGCCGGATCAGCCCGTACTCGCCGCCGCGCTCGGTCGTCGCGTCGGCGCCGCCGCTGAGGTCGGTGCCCGCGCTGAACACGTCGGGCGTGCCGGTCAGAACGCCGACCCAGAGCTCGTCGTCGTCATCGAGGGTGTCGAACGCCTCGCTCAGCGCGACGGCCAGTTCGCGGTTCACGGCGTTGCGTTTCTCGGGCCGCTGCATCGCGATCACCAGGATTCGGCCACGCCGCTGCACGTCGACGATCATCAGCTCTCCTTGCCATTGCCGTACCGGAGTGTAAAGGTCCAGGTATGCCGTTCGTTTCGGACATCGTCGGCCCGCAGCGCCCGGTGCAGCGATGGCCGATGCCCGCTCCCGGAACGATGCGTCGAACCAGCTCCATCGACACTCAGCCGGACGGCCCCGTGCACCAGGACACCGACCTGCGTGCTCGCGACGTGCACATCGGCCCGGCCGGGTCCGTCGAGGTGGTCGACGACGTCGTGGTGCGGGCCCGGCTGGCGGACCGGGTGATCGACGACATCGCCGGCGCCGACGCTCGGCTGGCGGAACTACGCGGCGTACGGGTGGGCCAGGGCTTCCGGGCGAAGGCCGGCGCGCTGCTGGGGTCCGATGTCGACCGCGCGACGCTGCTCAACCTGCTGCTCGACGACTGGGTGGGGGCCTCGCTGGTGACGGGCTACGGCGTGCAGCACGCCAACATCGTCGCCGGTGAGGAGGAGGAGATGGCCGACGTCGTCGCCGACCACCTCGCGGGGATCTGCTCCGGCTTCGCACCCGACGCGGCCGCGGTCGACTTCACCAGGCGCACCCTGCTGATGCCGTGCGCACAGGGGCCGGCCGCGCCGCGACTGGACGGGCTGCATCCCACGGAAGTGCTTCGCGCACACGGGATGCGACGGCTACGACGGATCGATCTCACTCCGGACGGGGCGTTCGACGCGCACTTCCGCGACTCCCACGTCGACGGCGACGGGCGGGAGACGATCGTGCACGAGTACACCGTCGTCGGCGAGGTCGACGGCGACACGCGGACCGTCGCGCGGATCGACGTCGAGGCCAGGGTGTTGCCGTGGCGGGAGTGCCCTGGCGCACTGGGCAGCGCGTCGCGCGTGGTCGGCATGCCGGTCGGGCAGTTACGCAACCGGATTCGGACGGAGTTCGTCGGAATCACCACGTGCACTCACCTCAACGACACGCTGCGCTGCCTGGGCGACATCGACGCCCTTATGGACGGCCGCGAGGCGCGGTCTTCCGTGCTGTCGCCTTAGCGGGCTTCGCCAGACCGCCGGCCACCTCGAGTTCGACGAGGGCGGGCTCGATCAGGTCGGCGAGTTGATAGATGTCCGAGGCGATCTCGGGCGTGGTGATGAACCCGAAATCGACCGAGTCGCAGTAGCTGAAGCACGTGACGTTGAGTGCGACGTCGAACAGCAGCGGGCCCACCGGCATCAAGCTGACCACCTTGGCGCCGCCGAGGTAGAGCGGGAAGTTCGGGCCGGGCACGTTGGAGATGACGACGTTCATCGGTGCGATCGAACTGCCGATCCCGCTGGCCGCGTAGGCGCGGGATGCCAGCGAGAGCAGCCCCGGCGGAGTGGTCTCGGTGTAGCCCATGATCTGGTGGGCGGTAAGCGCTTTGGCCATCTCCTTGGCGCCCTGGGTGTAGGCGTAGATCGCCTTGATGCGCTCGGCGGGATCGGCGACGTCGCTGGCGAGCACCACCGTCATGGCCGACACCTGGTTGCCGACGCCGTTGTCGGACTCGGACCGCGTGGACACCGGCACCTGCGACACGAGGGACTTCTCGGGGAGTTCCTTGCGCTCCCTCAGGTACTCGCGCAGGGCGCCGGACACCAGCGCCAGCACGACGTCGTTGAGCTTGACGCCGAAGGCCTCCTTGACCGCCTTGACGCGGTCCAGCGGCACGCGTGTCCCGGCAACGGCGCGATGCGGTGAGATCGGCGCGTTGAAGCGCACTTTCGGCGCATCGAAGTAGCGGGGCGGCTTGTTGGCGATCCCGCGGACCGCGATCTGCTGACGCACGGTCTGCTCGAGCAGTCGGGCGATGCGGTAGGGGGTCTTCACGCCGACGTTGATCAGGCCGTTGACGAACTGCACTTCGCGGCGTGGCACGCCCACGCCCACCAGTGATCGGTCCACGTCGACCGCGGGTGGGCGCGGCTCGGGCGTGACGTCGAACAGGATCTCGCTGAGCCCCGCACCCGATACCCCGTCCACGACCGAATGGTGCATCTTCGTGACGATCCCGACGTTCCTACCGCCGTCGAGGCCCTCGATGAACCAGAGCTCCCACAGCGGCTTGGACCTGTCGAGCTTGTACGACATCAGGCGCCCGACCAGTTCGGCGTACTCCTTGCGTCCGCCGGGTGACGGCACCGCGATGCGGCGGATGTGGAAGTCGATGTCGAGGTCCTCGTCCTCGACGAACCACGGCCGGTCCAACCCCATCGGCGAACCGGCGACGCGCCACCGAAGCTGGGGGAGTTCGGGCAGCCGGCTGGCGACGAGGTCGCGAACGAGGTCGAAGCTGAAGTTCGGGGCGTCGGACGGGTCGATGATGGCTGACGCCCCGATGTGCATGTGCCAGCTGTCGGTTTCAGCGAACCAGAACGCTGCGTCAACACTGGAGAGCCGGCTCATGAGGGGGAAGCGTACGGAAAACCTCCGTCATAAGGCACGTTATGCAGCAAGGCGTGCAGCGTCAGCGAATACCACCGCGATGACGTCCGGGCTGCGCTCGGATCCGTGGCGGGTGTCGGGTAGGAACATTGAGGTGACCAATGCTCTGTTCGCCCGCGACGGCGCAACCCTGACCCCGCGACGCTCGGCGAAGGGTGGCTGGGGCGAGATGGTCAGCGGCCACGCCGTCGGCGGCCTGCTGGGCTGGGCGGTCGAACGTGAAGTCGACGATGCCGACATGCAACCGGCGCGCTTCACCGTCGACCTGCCGAGGCCCACTGCGCTGGCGCCGATCGAGGTGCAGACGCGAGTGCTGCGCGACGGTAAGCGACTGAAGCTCGTCGAGGCGTCGCTCGAGCAGCAGGGCGTCGAGGTGGCCCGCGCGTCGGCGCTGTTCCTGCGGCGCTGCGAGCAGCCGCCGGGTGAGGTCTGGACGGAGCCCGTGGACATGCCGCCGGTGCCGCCGGACGACGAGATCGCGAACGCGTCGCTGTTCGTGCGCACCTACGGCTGGGGCGTGCCCGTCCAGCGGCCGGATCCCGACTGGGCGGCCACCGGCACCAAGTACACGTGGCTCAATCTGGAGCAACCCGTCGTCGACGGAGACCCGCTGACCCCCTTCACGCGCGCGGCGATGGCCGGCGATATCACTGCCTCCCTGGCGAATTGGGGTTCGGCGGGCCTGCAGTACATCAACGCCGACTACACCATCACGTTGGCTCGGCTACCCGAGGGTGCGGTGCTCGGGATGGCGTCGCACAGCCACCTAAGCCATGACGGGGTGGCAACGGGAACGGCCACGCTGGTGGACCTGCAGGGTGCCGTCGGGTCGTGTGTCGCCGTCGCGGTGGCGCACTCGGGGTTCAACCCGCCGCCGGCCTAGAATTCGAGCACACCGCGAATGTTCCTGCCGGCACGCAGATCCCGCATCGCCTCGTTGATGTCGTTCAACGGATACCTCCTCGTCACCAACTCGTCCAGTTTGAGGGTGCCCGCCTCGTACATCGACAGCAACCGCGGCATGGCCTCCCGCGGGTTCATCTCGCCGTAGAGCACGCCCTTCAGCGTCTTGCAGGAACTGACCATGTCGGTCAGCATCAGCGGGACCATCACGTCGGTGATCTTCGCCATGCCGGTGAGCACACAGACGCCGCCCTTGCGCAGCAGCATCATCGCGACCATCACCATGTCGGCGGGTACCACACCCGGCGTGATGACCACCCGGTCGGCCATCACACCCCAGGTGAGTTTCCTGACCAATCCCAGTGCGGCCTCCGCGTCCACCGCGGTGTGCGTGGCACCGAAGTTCGGTGCCGCTTCGCGCTTGAACTCGTTCGGGTCGACCGCGACGACGTGTTTAGCCCCGGCGGCCTTCGCGCCCTGGACGGCGTTCATGCCGATGCCGCCCACCCCGATGACGACGACAGTGTCGCCGATCTCGGTGCCCGCGGCGACGGATCCGGAGCCGAAACCCGTTGTCACACCGCAGGACACCAGCGACGCCGCCTCCAGCGGAATCCAGTCGTGCACCTTCACCAGCGAACGTTCGGAGGCGACGACGTACTCGGCGAACGTGCCGACCTGCATCATGGCCATCAGGTCCTCGTCACCGAGATGGCGGCGACACGTCCCGTCCGTGGTCATGGCCTTGCTGTAGATGTGAGCGCCGACGTCGCACAGGTACGTGTGCCCGGTGACGCAGAATCGACAACTGCCGCACGCCGGGAAGAACGAGACGGCCACGTGGTCACCGGGTTCGAGCGAGGTGACGCCGGGTCCCACCTCTTCGACGGCGCCGGCGCCCTCATGCCCCCCGAGAAGCGGAAACCACTCGGGCACCGGCACTCCGGACGCCCGCATCATCTCCTCCATGTCGGCGGTGGGCACACTGTCGCCGGTGTGGAAGTGCTCGTCGGAATGGCAGACGCCCGCGTACGCCATCTTGACCAGTACCTCGCCCGCCCGCGGCGGGTCCAGGTCGATCTCGGTGACCTCCCAGTCGATGCCGACTCCGCGCAACACCGCCGCTGAGCACTTCATCGGCGTCGCGGCTTGTCGCCGACGAAACCGCGAACCACGAAGGGCCGCACGAACTCCGCCACCGCCTGGTCGCTGTTCGCCTCCAGCCGCGGCGACGGGGTGGTGAACAGGGAGAAGAGCATTCGCGCGAACCACTCGCCGGCCGCGGCGACATCGAGGTCGCCGCGCACCTCACCGGTCAAGCGCGCGGCGGCCAGATACGGTGCGAAGAAGTCGGCGCACTCCTGCAGCAGCGTCGCGGCGTTCTTCGTCATCATGACGCTGACCTCGTCACTGTCGAAGTACGGTTCGGGTGCGACCACTTGGCGCGCCTGGGTGACGAAGACGGCGGCCCGCACCAACTTGTCCTCGAGCGTGCTGCCGCCTTCGCGGTCGATGGCCTTCACCATGTTGCGGTAGAAGCGCTGCGACGCCGACTCCGCGCACGCTTCGACGACGGACTCCTTATCGCGGAAGTACTCGTAGACCGTGCTGCGGGAAACCGAGGCGGCTCTGGCGATGTCGACCATGGTGGTCTTGCGCAAGCCCATGGTGCGGAAGCACGTGAAGGCGGCCGAGATGATGATCTCTCGGGTGTCTGTCTCGGCGATCTGTGTCATGTCAGTCGGGGGTGGACAGTATCAGGGCGCTGGTCGGGACGCCGGTCCCCGACGTCACCAGCACGTTGGTGACGTCCTCGACCTGGTTGTAGGAGGTCCCGCGCACCTGTCGAACGCCCTCCGTGATGCCGTTCATGCCGTGGATGTACGCCTCGCCCAGTAGGCCCCCGTTGGTGTTGATCGGCAGTCCGCCTCCGAGCGAGAGGTTCTCGACCGTGGCGTAGTCCTTCGCCTCACCCCGGCCGCAGAACCCGAGTTCCTCCAGCTGGGAGAAGACGAAGGGGGTGAAGTGGTCGTACAGGAACGCGGTCTGGATGTCCTCGGGCCCCAGACCCGAATCGCGCCAGAGCTTTCGGGCGACGACGCCCATTTCGGGAAGGCCGGTGATGTCGGCGCGGTAGTAGCTGGTCATCATCTCGCCGTCCGGTGCGGCGCCCTGTGCCGCCGCGGTGATGACGGCGGGGCGCTGGGCCAGATCGCGAGCCCGCTCGGTGCTGGTGACGACGAGGGCGACGCCGCCGTCGCTCTCCTGACAGCAGTCCAGCAGCCGCAGGACGGGTTCGACGATCCAGCGCGAGTTCTGGTGCTCCTCGAGCGTGATGGGACGCTCGTAGAACCAGGCGTCGGGATTGCGTGCGGCGTGGGCGCGATCCACCACCGAGATGCGGCCGAAGTCGGCGTTCGTCACGCCGTACGTCGACATGTACCGCTGGGCGTGCAGCGCCACCCAGCCCGCGGGTGTCAGCAGCCCGAACGGCGCGTAGGGAGCCAGCCACAGCGGCGTCGTGCTACCGGTGCGAGAGGCGCCGCCGAAGCGAAAGCCGGAGCGCTCGTTGAACGCGCGGTAGCAGACCACCGTCGAGGCCATCCCCGTCGCGACGGCCATCGCGGCCTGGACCACCGTGCCCGCCGCCGCACCGCCGCCATGCGGCACCCTGGAGAAGAACGTGAGCTCGCCGATCCCGACGTTTCGGGCGACCTCGATCTCCTCGTTGGCGTCGATGGTGAACGTGACCATGCCGTCCACTTCGGCGGGCGACACCCCGGCGTCGCGGAGTGCCGCCTTCACGGCCTCGCACGCCAGTTGCAGTTCGGTGCGCCCGGACTCCTTGGAGAACTCGGTCTGGCCGATCCCGACGATCGCGGCGGCGCCGGACAGCGTCCTGCTCATCCGCCCACTCGATCGTCGAGCAGGCTGATCACCGCGGTACCCGAGACATGCTCTCCGATCGAGGTTTTCGCGGAGAACGACACGCTGACCAGGCCCTCGCCGTCGACGCCTGCCGTGACGTCGGTGACCGCTCCGGTGAACACCAGCGGATCGTCGGGGAACGACGGGGTGCCGAGTCGGATCGCGAGGTTCGTCACCATCGCCTCCGGACCCGCCCAGTCGGTGAGGAACCGCACGCACAGTCCGTTGGTGGACAGGATGTTCATGAAGATGTTCGGTGACCCCTGGCGCTTCGCGAACGCCGGATCGTGGTGCACGGGCATGTAATCACGGGAGGCGATGGCACCGGCGACGATCACGGTCGCGGTCACCGGTACCTCGAGCGGCGTCACCTCGTCACCGACCCGGATGGTGCGCCAGTCGAGCGTGGTGAGTGTGGTCATGGTCGGTCCCCTTCGCCGGACGGGTAGGAGTGTGCGAGGGCGGCGAGATGTGCACTGGCCGAGCCGAATGCGAGCTCGTTGTGCTTGGCGGCGAGGAAGTACCGGAACAGCGGGTAGCTGACGTCGATGCCGATTCCGCCGTGTACTTGCTGGGCGGTGGCGACGACGCGCTGGCCGGCTTCGGCCGCCCAGAACTTCGCGATGTGGGCCGCGCGATCGGCGGACCGGCCCTCAGACAGCAGCCACGCAGCGTGCCAGGTGGTCCAGCGGATGGCCTCGACGTCGATGAAGGCGTCGGCCATCCGCTGCTGCACCGCCTGGAAGCTGCCGATCGGCCTGCCGAACTGCTCACGGCCCGTCGTGTAGGCCGCGGCGATCCGCAGCGCTCGCTCGGCGACGCCGAGTTGCAGCGCGCACACGCCGACAAGCGCGCGTTCGTGCAGTGCGGTGAGCATCCCCGCGCCGTCGCCCTCGATCCGATCCGCCGCCGTCGCCCCGTCGAACTCGATATCGGCGTGCGGCTCCCCGCCGGTCACGGGGGCCGGCCGAACCTCGACACCGCGGGCGTGGAGATCGACGAGGAACAGGCCGGGACCGTCATCGGTGCGCGCCGAAACCACTGCGGTGTCGGCGATCCGCGCAGCAGGCACCAGATCCTTGACGCCGTCGATCCGCCACCCGGAGCCGTCGCGGCGTGCGATGCTGACGGGGACCGTCGGATTCGACCGCCCCGGCTCCGAGAGCGCGGCGGTCAGCAGGCGATCACCGGTGGTGACGTCGGTCAGGTAGCGCACCTGCTGCTCGGTGGTGCCGTGCCGGGTGATGGCGTCGGCGCCGAGCAGGAGTGTGGCGTACACGGGCACGGGCGCGACGCTCCAGCCGACTTCGGCGAGGAGCAGTCCGAGCTCGAGGAATCCGCCGCCGCTGCCGCCGACGGATTCGGGCAGCGCGATGCCGAGCAGGTCCGCACTCGCCAGGTCCTTCCACAGGGCCGCGTCGTAGCGGACGTCGCCCGCTTCGAGCTCGGTCAGCCGCTCCGGGGTGGCGTGTCGCTCGAACAGTCCGCGTGCGACCTCGGCGAGGGTCTGCTGATCGTCGGTGAAGGTGAAGTCCATGGGGGAGTGCCTAACTCGCGGGGTGGAACTGGTGGAGAACGAGGCCTTCGCCCTGGGCGAGCGAAGCGACGGGGGATACAACACTGAACGTCACGTAGCAGACCTCGACGGGCATACCGACCTCGACGGCATCCGGCGCGATGTCGATGAGGTTCGACACCAGACGCACGCCCTCCTCGAGGTCCACCAGGGCGACGATGTAGGGGTACTCCATGAAGGGCATGGGCGGGTACTGCGGCATCACGTAGCTGTGCACGGTGCCGCGCCCGGATGCGGCAACGGTGTCCCACTGCAGCGACGTGCAGTGCGGGCACATGGGCCGCGGCGGCTGTCTGAGCTGCCCGCAGTCGACGCAGCGCTGGATGAGAAGCGTGTGGTTCCGCAAGCCGTTCCAGAAGAACTCGGTGTCGGGGCTGACCGTGGGTGGCAGTCGCATGACCATCAGCGCTCCGCCCTGAACCGCAGTACGCGGAAGCGCTGCTTGCCGAGCACCTCGCCGTCCTGGTCGACGTACGTGGTCACCCAGGTGACGAAATGCCCTGTGCCGATGGCGGTCTTCTTCTCCGCAGACACCTGCTCGATGACCGTCGTCGAGCTGATCTCGTCGCCGAGCCTGGGATAGCGGGCGATCTCGAACTCCGAGTTGGTGGCGATGGTGCCGGTGAACCCGGCCTCCTCGATGAACTTCATCGGGTTGTGCTTGATCTCGATGGGCACGCCGTCGCGTTCTGCGATTCCGGCGATCTTGGGCGGCGGGAACGTCCAGGTCTGCAGCATCACCGGGGAGGACACGATCGAGCCGAACCGCGACTTGGCGGCGAACTCGGGATCGAGGTAGGCGGGGTTCATGTCGTCGAGCGCGTAGCACCAGTGCCGGATCATCGGCTGGTTCACCGGATCCGGTGCCACCGAGGGCTTTCCGGTACCACCGGTCGGCTGACCGACCAGATCGTCGAGCCGCTGCTGAAAGTCGTCGGTCATGCCGCCCCCGTCTGAGTCGGCTTCGGCTCTCTGGGCATCCCGAGACCCGCCATGGCGATGATGGTGCGTTGAATCTCGTTGGCGCCGCCGCCGAAGGTGTTGATCACGGCGGTGCGGATCGCCGACTCGAGCACTCCACGCAACGGTGCCTCCCGTCCGGTCCGAGAGCCTGCGCGGTCCAGGATCTCGAGCAACTGCCGGGCGACGGTCTGAGTGAGTTCGGTGCCGAACACCTTCGCCGCCGAGGCCTCGCCCATGCCGAGCACACCCTGCGTCATCGCGGCGTTTACCCGCAGATTCATCAGCCGGTAGGCGGACACCTGGGCCTCGACCCTGGCCAGCGACTGCCGTACCCAGGGCTGGTCGATCACCCGACCGTCATCCCACTCCGTCTCCCTAGCCCACTTCAGGGTCTTCTCGAAGAGCGGCTCGACCGAACCGAGGGTGCCGAGTGCCGCGCGTTCGAAGTTGAGCTGCGTGGTGATCAGCTTCCAGCCCTCGTGCTCCTCGCCGACGAGCGCGCTGACCGGCACCCTGACGTCGTCGTAGAACGTGTAGGTGGTGGTGACGCCCGGCATGGTGTGCAGGGGCTTGCAGGAGAAGCCCGGACTCGACGTGGGCACGATCAGAAGCGACAAACCCTTGTGCCGCTTGGCGTTCGGATCGGTGCGGGCGGCCAGCCAGATGTAGTCGGCGTTCGCGGCGCCGCTGGTGAACATCTTCGCGCCGTTGATCACGTACTCGTCGCCGTCGCGCACCGCAGTGGTCCGCAACGCAGCGAGGTCGCTGCCCGCGTCGGGCTCGGAGTAGCCGATCGCGAACTCCACGGTGCCCGCCAGTATCGCGGGGAGGAACTGCTCCTTCTGCTCATCGGTGCCGAAGGCCATCAGAGTGGGGCCGACGGTGTTGAGCGTGACGATCGGAAGCGGGGCGCTCACCCGCTTGGCCTCTTCGAAGAAGATGTACTGCTCGATCGCCGAATAGCCCTGCCCACCGTACTGTTTCGGCCATCCGACCCCGAGCAGCCCGGCGTCGGCGAGCGCTCGGACGCACTCCTTGGCCTCGGCGCCGCCCTCCATCTTGCCCGCGACGGCTGTGGAGCGCTCCGGCGTCATCACCGCTTCGAGTTGCGCGCGGAGCTTGGCGCGCAATTCCTCTTGTTCGTCGGTGTACTCCAGGCGCATGGTCAGTTCCCTCCCAGCCGCAGCGGCATGGTCTTGACGCCGGGAACCATCGTGGCGTAGATCCGCTCGATGTCCCCGGTTAGTTCGAATCCGGTGTAGCGCTTGAGTAGTTCGTCGAACATGATCGTCGCTTCGATCCGCGCTAGCTGTGCGCCGATGCAGGCGTGTTCACCGCATCCGAAGGCGATGTGCGGGTTGGGATTACGGGTGATCCGGAAGTCTTCGGCGTCTGGTCCGAAAATCTCCTCGTCGCGATTGGCCGACCCGTAGAACATGACGACGACCTCGCCCTTTCGGATGAGTCGACCGCGGATTTCGACGTCCTCGGTGGCGGTCCGAGCCATGTGCGTGACGGGGCTGGTCCAGCGGAGCATCTCCTCGACCGCGCCGGGGATCAGCGTCGGGTCGGCGCGCAACTGGTCGCACTGTTCGGGGTGCGAGATCAGCGCAAGCGTGCCGAGTGCGATGAGGTTGCGCGTCGTCTCGTTGCCCGCGACGAGGAGCAGGAACGCGAACTGGAGCAGTTCGTCGTCGGTCAGCTTGGCACCGTCGACCTCGGCGCGCGCGAGGATCGACAACACATCGTCGAACTCGTCGGCGCGTCTGGCGGCGATGAGCTCCTGAAAGTACTGGAACAGTTCACCGATGGCGACCATCGCGTCCAGCTCGATCGACGGATCGGCATTGCCGACGCAGGCGTCCGACCATCGCCGGAACCGCTCCCAGTCGGAAGGGGGTGCGCCGAGAATCTCGGCGATCAACCGCGTCGGCAGCGGGGCCGCGACGCCCTCGGCGAACTCCAGAGTGGCACCGGGCTCGATGTCGTTCAGGATGCCGTCGACAAGGTCGCGGATCTTGACGGCGAGAAGGCTCACCTGACGTTTGGTGAAGCCCGCGCTGATGAGCTTGCGCAGCTGCCGGTGCCGCGGCGGATCGGTGAAGATGAGGTTCCCCGGCACCGCGGGCGACGGCAGGTTCGGGTCGGGCAGCGTGATGCCGGCCGCCGACGAGAACCTCGCCGGATTGCTCGACACCCAGCGGATGTCCTCGTATTTCAGCAGCGCCCAGAACTTCGTCACGTCGTTCCAGCACACCGGGTCCGTCGCGCGGAGTTCCCGGTAGGTGGGGTAGGGGTCGCCGACGAAGAACTCGGGTGAGTGCAGTTGGTCCTTCAGATGCACGTACGCACTCCAGTACTCCGAGTCGGACACTTGGTACCGATATGTTTGATAGACGTTGTCTACGCCCCACGCTGAATGCTGTCAAGGTCTGGTATTCGCCACAACATCGGAGTACAGATCAAGAGCAGTTGTCCGACAGTGGGGAGCCTGATGTCCGACCAGTGCGCGCTTGTTCGCGACTACGACCTGTACATCGACGGCCGCTGGGTGGCACCGGACGCCGGCCGCTACGTCGATGCGTCACCGGTCACCGGGAGGGTCATCGCGTCGGCGCCCGACGCGGGTACCGGTCAGGTGGATCAGGCGATCGCCGCGGCCCGGCGAGCATTCGACGCGGGGGAGTGGGCGGCGCAGCCGCAGGAACGGGCGCGCTGCCTGCGTCAGCTGTCCGACGCACTGATGACGCTGGGTGACGAGTTCTTCGCGCTATCGCAGACCGAGTGGGGGTGCATCGCCAACGAGCGGCTCTTCCAGATCGACGGACCGCCGTTCATGGTGATGCGCGCGGCGGACCTGGCCGACGAACCCGTCGAGCAACCGATGGACGCGTTCGGAGCCGTCGGCACCACCCTGCTGCGTCACGAACCCCTCGGCGTGGTTTCCGTGCTGACACCGTGGAACTTCCCGCACACCATCAACCTGATGAAGCTCGGCGCCGCCCTCGCTGCGGGGAACACGGTGGTGCTGAAGCCCAGCCCGCTGACCCCGCTGGCCGGCCTCGCGCTCGCCGCCCTCATCGACCGGCACACCGACATCCCGGCGGGCGTCGTCAACGTGGTGACGCCGAGCGGCCTCGAGGGCAGCCAACTGCTGACCAGTGACCCGCGCGTGGACATGGTCAGCTTCACCGGCAGCTCGGCGGTCGGCAGCCGGGTGATGGCCGCCGCGAGCGCCACGATGAAGCGGCTGCTGCTCGAATGCGGCGGCAAGTCCGCCAGCATCCTCGTCGACGACGTCGAGGTCACCGACGAACTGCTGCAACGGATTCTGTTCGAGTGCTGCACGCTGCACGCCGGCCAGGCCTGCATCCTGAACAGCAGACTGCTGCTGCCGGACGCGATCCACGACGACGTCGTCGCGCGGTTGGTCGAGTTGGCCCGCGCGGTCGTGGTCGGCGACCCGGCCGACCCGGCGACGGAGATGGGGCCGCTGATCACCGAGGCGCATCTCGCAACGGTGAGCGGCCACGTCGAGCGTGCGGTTGCCGCCGGCGCCACGATCGCGGCCGGGGGACGACGGCCCGAGCACCTCGACGCCGGGCACTACTTCGAGCCGACGGTGCTGGTGGACGTCACGCCGGACTCGGCGATCGCCCAGGAGGAGGTGTTCGGCCCCGTCCTGTCGGTGCTGCGCTACTCCACCGACGACGAGGCGGTGGCGATTGCGAACAACTCGCCGTACGGACTGTCCGGTGGGGTGTGGGGCACCGATGTCGACCGCGCACTCGCCGTGGCACGCCGAATGCGCACCGGGCAGGTGACGATCAACGGCTGTGGGCCCGGGGACGCGCCGTTCGGCGGTTTCAAGCTGAGCGGTTACGGCCGTGAGGGTGGGGTGATCGGACTGCACCACTACATGGAGCCGAAGGCGATCGGCCTGCCCACGTGAGCGAAGCTTGCGAGCGAACCATCGAAGTAGGTACGGGAGCCCTCGACGGGGCGCGCGTCGTCGAGCTGGCCGACGGCATCTCGGGACCGTACGCCGGCAAGCTGCTCGTCGATCTCGGCGCCACGGTGACGAAGGTCGAATCGCCGCAGGGTGATTCGCTCAGGGGGTGGGGTCCGTTCCCCGGTGCCGTCGCCGATCCCGAGCGCAGCGGCCTGTTCGAGTACCTCAACGCCGGCAAGCGTGGCGCCGCGTTGGACGACGCGCCGGAGCTGATCGCCGGTGCCGACGTCCTGATCGCCGACGGTGGCACGGAGCGGTGGCGCGACGTGAACCCGAACGTCGTCGCCGTGCACATCTCGGACTACGGCCGAACCGGGCCGCTGCGCGATCGGCCTGCGACACCGCTGACCGTGCAGGCGCTATCGGGCTGGGTCAACGTGCGGGAGCCGGGCAGGCCGCCGGTTCAGGCGGGAGCCCGCATCGCCGAGTACGTCGCGGGAGCCTATGCGGCGATGGGTGCGCTAACGGCATTGCGTTGCCGCACAGGAGGAGTGGATGTCGACGTCTCGCTGTTCGAGACGTTGGTCGCGACGCTGCCCTATCCCATGGTCGGCTACGAGAAGCTGCGCCGCCTCGGCATCACGCCGAAACCCGGTGGCGGTCTGATGCTGGGCATCGTGCGGGCCGCCGACGGGTGGCTCGGGATCAACTGCCTGACGGGTCAGCACTGGCTCGACGTGTGTGCCATGGTCGGCCTGCCCGAATACGGAGAGCTCCAGTTCGAGGTGATGGCGGGCGGGCCCGAGCGCACCGAGTTCTTCGAGAAGGCGGGGCGTTGGCTCGCCGATCAGTCCGTGGCCGACCTCGTCGAACTCTGCCAGGCGATGCGCATTCCGGCGGCGCCGGTCACCGACGGCGTGACGGTGCGGCGGTGTCCGCAGTACGCCGCCCGCGGATTCTTCGTCGAGGCGGGCGGTGAGGAGTGGACGTTCACCCGGCCCGGTGCGCCGTTCCGGCTGACTCGGACGCCGGTGCCACCGCCCCGCCCCGCGCCGCGGCTCGGGGCGCGGTGTCCCCCCGAGAGCCGTGCTGCGGCAGCGCAATCGAACGCGGTTGATCCGAGTGCGCCGTTCGCCGATCTGACCGTACTCGACCTCAGCACCTTCTGGGCCGGAGCGTACCTGACGTGCTACCTCGGGGCCTTCGGTGCCGACGTCGTCAAGGTGGAGTCCATCCAGCGCCCGGACGGCCACCGTTACTCCGGCGCCTTCCCCTTCGAGGGCGACGACTGGTACGAGCGCAGCGTCATCTGGCAGGGCACCAACTTCAACAAGCGCGATATCACCCTGAACCTGACCACCGAGGAGGGCCGCGAGATCGCGCGCACGCTGGTCGCGAAAGCCGATGTCGTGGTGGAGAACTTCTCCCCGCGAGTGGTCGAGCACTTCGGGCTGGACTACGCCTCCGTCGCCGCGATCAAGCCCGACGTCATCATGGTGCGGATGCCGGGCTTCGGGCTCGACGGGCCGTGGCGGGACTACGTCGGCTGGGCTCTCAACATCGAACAGCTGGCCGGAATGGCCGCGGTCACCGGGTATCCGGACGGGCCGCCGACGAACCTCCAGGGTCCAGCCGATCCCATCATCGGGGTGCACGCCACGGTCGCACTGCTTGCCGCACTGGAGCATCGGCGGCGGACCGGCGAGGGGCAGTTGATCGAGGTGGCGCAGATCGAGACCGGTGCAGCGGTGACGGCCGAGCCGGTGATCGCGGCGTCGATGACGGGCACGGCGCCCGAGCGGGAGGGCAACCGTCGCCGCGACATGCGGCAGGGGGTCTACCCGACCGCCGACGACTCCTGGGTAGCGCTGTCAGCGCGCGACGACGTGGACGCCGCGGCGCTGGCGGACGTGGTGCCGGGTCTGCCCGCTGCCTGGCACCGCGAGTTCGACCTCGCCGTGACCGAGTGGACCGCCCTGCGCACGGCAGCCGAGGTGGTGGACGAGTTGCAGCGCCGCGGAGTGCCCGCCGAACAGGTCATGACGGCCGACCGGATGTACGGTGTCGCCCAGCTCGCAGAGCGCGGGTTCTATCAGGACATGGATCATCCGGTGCTCGGCCGAATGCGCTTTCCCGGCTGGCCCTTTCGCATCGCTCCGGGCCCGGCGCAGCACCACCGGATGCCGGCGCCGACCCTCGGTCAGCACAACGACGAGGTGCTGCGCGAACTCGGGTTGACCACCGCGCGCATCGCTGACCTCCGCGAGCGGGGTGTCATCGGTGAGCGTCTGCCCTAGGCGGTGGCTGCGCTCTTGACTCCGCTCGACGGCGGCCCCTACGGTCGGTCGACAGGACGGGGAGCCGATGTTCACGCTGCGCTTCGACATGCGCTCACAATCGCCCGGCATTGCGACGAGCGATCTCTACGCTGCCGCGAGCGAGATGTCGGAGTGGGCCGAGACCCGTGGGTGCATCGCCGCGGTGCTCTGCGAACACCACTGCGCGGACGACGGGTACCTGCCGTCGCCGCTGCTGCTGGCATCGGCGATCGCTGCGCGCACGCGGACGTTGATGCTGAATCTGACGATCATCCTGCCGTTCTACGACCCCGCCCGGTTGGCGGAGGACATAGCCGTGCTGGACCACATCAGCCGTGGTCGGGCGACGTACATCTTCGGAATCGGTTATCGCCGAGAGGAGTACGACCACTTCGGGTTGTCGCTGTCGGCCCGCGGCAAGCTGGCCGACGAGAAGCTGGGCATCCTGCGTCGGCTACTCCGCGGTGAAACCGTCGAACACGACGGTCGGCGGATGGTGGTGACACCCCAGCCGCGCACTCCCGACGGTCCCATGATGGCGTGGGGTGGCGCGAGCCTGGCGGCAGCGAGGCGCGCGGGCCGCAATGGGCTCGGCCTGCTGGCCAACGGCGTCGTGCCGGGAATGCGGGAAGCGTATGAGACCGCGTGCCGTGAGTACGGCCATGAACCGGGGTTCGTGATGCTGCCTGACCGGGAGACCGTCACCAATTGCTTCGTCGCCGACGACGTCGACGCGGCCTGGGACGAGATCGGCGAGTTTCTGCTCCACGACGCGCTGTCCTACTCCGAGTGGAATCCCGACAACGAGGTGTCGGCGAACATCACCACCGCCAAGACGGTCGACGAGCTGCGCGCCACGTCGCGCACGCACGTGATCCTCTCGACCGACGAGGCGGCTCGCCGGTCGGCCGACGGTGAGGTCTTCAACCTGTCGCCGCTGTGTGGCGGCATCCCGCCGGACATCGCCTGGCCGTATCTGGAACGGGCCGCGGCACTCGGCTGACACAATCGCATCGTGCGCCGACCCGAGATTTCGCTGTATCTGACGACGTTCACCGACGGCCCCGAGCACGATTGGCCGGCAACGGTCGCGTTGGCGCGTGCCATGGATGCGGCCGGCGCCGACCGGCTGGTGGTGTCGGACCACGTGGTGTTCGGTGAGAACTTCGACGCCTACGCGGACCCGTCGGTGGGCGGCACCAGGGGCGGCAGGCAGCCGACCGGTCCGGACGGGGCGTGGTTGGAACCGCTGACGGCGCTGACGGCGATCGCAGCCAGCACGACCCGGATCCGGCTCGGCACCTCGATTCTGCTTGCGGCGCTGCGTCGTCCGGCGGTGCTGGCGAAGGTCCTGGCGACGCTCGACGTGATCTCCGCCGGGCGCGTGGACATCGGCGTCGGGGTGGGTTGGCAGCGCGAGGAGTACGAGGCGTGTGGGCTGCCCTTCGAGGGTCGCGGTCGACTGCTCGACCACACGCTCGAGGTGTGCCAGGCACTCTGGACGCAGCAGCGCGTCGCCTACTCCTCGTCCGAGCTGGAGTTCAACGCGATCCACCAGATGCCGAAACCCGTTCAGCAGGGCGGTGTTCCGCTGTGGATCAGTGGAACGGTCAACCGGGCGGTGGCGCGCCGGATCGCGCGATTCGGCACCGGCTGGATTCCGTGGGGGCCGGCGATCGTCGACCTTCCCGGCTCGATCGCGGCGATGCGGGAGGCGATCCGTGACGTCGGCGGCGACCCCACCGATCTGCAGGTCCAGGGCACGGCACGCATCGTGAAGGGGGACGACGGCGCGTCCGACTACGAAGCCTCGATGGCGGTCGTGCCGGACCTGGTAGCCGCGGGCGTGACCGATTTCCGCATCGCGGCGCCGCTGCCGAAGGTCGGGGTTGACGAGTCGCTGACCCGGCTGGTCGACGCGTTCCGCGCGGTGACGACCTAGTTGGTCGTCGGTGGTGGGTTCGGCTTGTACGGGTCGTACCACCACCAGTGGGCGCGTTCGCCGGTCGGCCCTTTGTAGGGGGCGACCGCGGGTGGGGGTGTCGTGGGTGGCCTGGCGAGGGAGGCGTTCGTCAGTGTTCGGCCGCGACGGTCGGTGACGGTGAGGTGGTAAGCGTCACCGCCGATCGTGATGACACCCCGGTGATGCAGGCGGTGGTGGTACGGGCAGACCAGGACCAGATTCCACAGTTCGGTGGGTCCGCCGTCCTCCCAGTGCACGATGTGGTGCGCGTGCAACCTGCGGGTGGCGTGGCAGCCCGGCACCACGCAGGTGCCGCGGTCGCGGTGCTCCAGCGCGCGGCGCAGGCGCCGGTTCACGGTGCGGGCGGCCCGCCCGGTGCCGATCACCCGGCCCGCGCGTTCGAACCACACCTCACAGGTCGCGTCGCAGAGCAGGTAGCGGCGCTCCTCGTCGGACAGCAGCGGCCCGAGATGCAGCGATGCGAGACGCTGGTCGAGGTCGAGGTGGACCGCGACGGTGGTGCGCTGGCCGTGCGGGCGACGCTCCACGTCGGCGTCCCAGCCGGCGTCGACCAGGCTCATGAACGCGTCCAACGTGGTCGGCATGGGCGGGGTCTGCGCGGTTTCGCGGTCGGCGTGATCGCGTTTCCAGTCGGCGATCAGCGCGTCGCGGTGCGAGCCCAGGGCGGCGTCGAACCGGGCGGCATCCAGCTTCGGCAGGGTGATCTTCCAGGTGGTGTGGTCCCCGTGCTCGGACTTGGTGATCGACCGCTTCGGTTCGGGCTTGGGTGCCGGGTCGGGTGTCGATTCCAGGCTGATGGCCGTGCGCAGTTGGGTGACGGTCGCACTCCGGGCGAGGTGGGCGTAGTGGGCGTCGGAACCGTCGCCGGCGTTCTCCGCGATCGCGCCGACCTGATCGAGTGACAACCGGCCCTCGCGCAGCCCGTCGGTGCACTGCGGGAACTCGGAGGCACGTTTGGCGATGGCGACGACGGTCTCGGCGTTGCGCGGCGAGCATCCGGTCTTCCAGGCGACCAGTGCGGCGATCGAGCGGCAGCCGGTGTTGCCCCAGAGGCCGTAGACGCCGTCGCCGTCGATCTCGGCGACGATGTCGACGATCCGGCCGTCCAGCGCGTTGCGCTGCCCGGTGATCTCGGCGAGTTCGGCGAACAACGCGTCGAGGCGCTCGCCGCGACTGAGGTCGGGCCCGTAAGACGCTGCCGCCGTGGACATGACCCCATATTGGCACGCGGGTACGACAATTTTTCGTCGCAGAAAACGAAGGAGGGGCACCCGATTCCGGGTGCCCCTCCTGTCGTGCTGTGGATCAGCGGCCGTTGCCCACGGTCGCCTGCGCGGAGCCGACGGTGGCCTGCTGCTGGATGTCCTGCACCCACTGGTGATGGCCCACATCCGCGCTGGCCGGGGCGGCCAGGCCGAACAGTGCTGCGGCGAATCCGGTGGCGATCGCGCTGGAGATTGCGAACTTCTTCATGATCTTCCCTCTTCCTTCTCGACTTGTCGTCGTGGTCTGATGGGTAGAACCAGCAGGTCAGGCCACATATTCCAGTGGCTGTATTTGAACGACGACTGGCAGTAATGCGTGCGTCTGGGGGCCGATCACGTGTGACCGATTGGGCCTGCGTTCGGGCGGAGCCGGTGGCGCCGCCGCCGACGCACCAGCCGTGCGTGGAATCAGGAGACTTTGCGTCTGCTCGGCGGGATGGGTACGCACCGGTTGGCTAGAACGATATTCTAGAATACTGTTCTAGACATGGCATCGGATGAGAGGACTCAGGCCATCCTCGACGCCGCGTTGGCGGTGTTCCTGGAAGCCGGGGTGCCCGCCGCGTCGATCGAGGAGATCCGCCGACGATCGGGCGCCAGCGTCGGCTCGCTCTACCACCGGTTCGGCAGCAAGGAGGGCATCGCCGCGGCGGTGTACCTCGCTGCGCTGCGCGATTATCAGCGCGATTTCGTCGCTGCGCTAGACCGCTCCCGAACCGCCGCGGACGGTGTGAGATCCGCGGTGCGCGCCCACCTCCGCTGGGTGGTGCGCAATCCGCAGCGGGCCCGATTCCTCCTGCTGATCGCCGGGACCGACGTCCGCCGCGCGGCACGGGACGACCTGCGCGCGCTCAACGAGGCGTTCTTCTCGGCGGTCACCGACTGGCTGCACCGGCACAGCGACGAGATCCGCACCGGGTCGACCGACGTGGTCTACGCGCTGTGGCTCGGACCGAGCCAGGAACTGGCCAGGCTGTGGCTGGCCCGCGGTCAGCACGGGTCGTTGCGCACCGAAACCACCCACCTGGCGGAGGCCGCCTGGCGGGCACTACGAAGGGACGACGAATGAGCGTGTACGCCGAACTGCTCCGTCAGGGTCGCGAGGCCGATGAGCGCTACGTCGAAGTGCAACGACGAGCGGACTCCGCCGTCGTGACCTTCAACGAACCCGACCGGCTCAACGTGCTCAGCGCGCCGCTAGTGGCCCAGGCCAAGGAGGCGATCGTCGACCTCGTTGGCGACCCGGCCATACGAACCGTCGTGCTGACCGGGGCCGGTCGCGGCTTCAGCGCGGGCGGGGATCTCGCGATGATGCGACTCGCCGAAGACCACCTCGCCGACGAGGCGGGCACCACGGACATCTGGCGCTGGATCCGATACGAATTCGGCGGCGTCGCAAGGCTCATCGCGCGCAGCGACACCGCTTTCGTCGCGGCGATCAACGGCCCGGCCGCGGGTGTCGGACTCGCGTGGGCGCTCACCTGCGACGTCATCATCGCGTCGGAGGACGCCCTGATCGTGCCCGCATTCGGAAAGCTGGGCCTGATCCCCGAGGTGGGCACCTCGTGGGCGCTGACGCGGCGGCTGGGTTACCAGGGCGCGTTCGCGTTCTTCGCGGGCGGCACGCCACTGGCCGCCCGTCGAGCGCTGGAACTCGGACTCGTACAGGAGGTCGTGACCGCCGCCGAGTTAAGTGTCGCCGCGGACGCTTGGTGCCGACGCATCGCACTGCTGCCGCCGCACGCGCTGGCGATGGCGAAACCCCTTCTGCGCCAGGCTGCCGACATCACCTGGGACGCCAGCATCACGATGGAGGAGTTCGCCGAGCCGAACTGCTTCACCACCGGGGTGTTCCAGCGGACGGTGCGTGGGCTGACCGAACCGGGCTGACAACAACGGGCCTTACCGTAAGCTTCACGGCATGTTGCGCGTCGTCCAGTGGGCGACGGGGACCGTGGGCAGGCACGCGGTCGCCGCCGTCGCCGAGCACCCCGACCTCGAACTCGTCGGCGCGTACGTCTACCACCCCGACAAGGTGGGCCGCGATATCGGGGACCTGTGCGGCGTCGGCCCTCTCGGCGTGACGGCGACGGCCGAGCGCACGGACATCGAGGCGCTCGACGCCGACTGCGTGCTCTACATGCCGCAGGGCGAGATGAATCCGATGGGAGCGCTCGACGACATCTGCGCGCTGCTGCAATCGGGCAAGAACGTGGTGTCGACGGCGGTCACCGCGCTGATCTACCCGGCCAGCATAGGGGCGCAGGTCGTCGAGCGACTGAACGCGGCATGTGCCAAGGGCAGCAGCTCGTTTCACGCAACGGGTATCGAGCCGGGTTGGGCAGCCGAGGTGCTGCCGCTTACCATGTCGGGGCTCTTCCGCCGGATCGACACGCTCGTCGTGCAGGAGCTGCTCGACTACAGCACCTACGACAGCGCCGACATGCTGTTCGACATCATGGGATTCGGCAGGGGACCGGACGAGCCGGTGCCGCTGGCGGATCCGGTGCTGGCCGGGTCGACGTTCAAGGCGTCGCTGATGCTCGTCGCCGACGGGCTGGGCGCCACCATCGACGACTTCTCCTACGACCGGCGCGTCGCGGTCGCCGCCGCGGCCTTCGACGTGAAGGCCGGCCGCATCGAGGCGGGAACCGTTTCAGCGCAACGGTTCAGCTGCACCGCGATCATCGGCGGACGGCCCGCGCTGACCATCGAGCACATCACCCGCTTGAGTGACGACGAGGCGCCGGACTGGCCGCGGGGTCGCGGCTGGAAGGTCACCGTTGAGGGGACTCCGTCGATGGTGCTGGAGAGCCGTATCGCCACCCACGGCGAGGACGAGACCGACCAGGGGTGCCTCGGGACGGCGATGCACGCCGTGCACGCGATCGCGCCGGTATGCGCTGCGGCGCCGGGTATCAGGACGTTCCTCGACCTGCCCACGATCGTCGGTCGCGGCGTACTGCGCTGAATGTCCTAGCAGCTGGCGTCGACGAACACGGTCATCGACGTCACCTGCGTCATCGGATCCATCTGCGCGCCCGGATACCCGGAGTCGTATCGGCTGTAGGACTGGCCGGCCCGCACGCTCGTCACCGTGCACTGCGAAAGCGGCTGCGAGCCCGTGCGGTTGACGATCACGGTGTTGCCCCTGGCCTGCAGCTGCATCACCAGGTCTTCGGCGTTGCCACCGCCGACGGGTGCGGCGTGGGCTGCGCCCGCGAAGGCGATCCCGCCGGCTGCGAGAGCGGCTAAGGCGACGTTGATGAGGAACTTCATTGTTCGATCCTTCTGTCGGAGCTACCGCGACACCTGCCGGTGCGCGCTGACAGATCGGTAGTGCTACGACAATCGGAAAGCGTTACACCCGCCAGTCCTTGAAGGCGTCCAGGAGCCGCGTGCGGAACTCGGGTGCGATCTCGTCGTCCGGGATCCTGCCCACCGTTCCGATGGTGGAACGGAACTGCTGCAGGTAGTTGTCGCACCCGTCGCAGTCGAGCAGGTGCTCGTCGAACCGCGCGCGGGTATCGAGGTCGAGCGACTCGTCGAGGTACGCGGTGACCAGTTCGACGATTTCGTTGCAGTCCAATGGCTTCACGACGCATCCCTCAGATAGTCCTCGAGCACCTGGCGGATCGCCGCCCGACCGCGGTGCAACAGCACCCGCTGATTCGCGATGCTGATGTCCAACAGTTCGCACACCTCGGCGGAGTCGAGGCCGAGCATGTCCCGAAGGGTCACGACGACCCGTTGCCGCTCGGGCAGTGTCGCGAGTCCGCGCTGTGCGACGGCTGTCAGTTCGTGGCTCAGCACCGAGCCCTCCGGGGTGTCGGGGAACGGGGCGGGCGCTTCGGCGTCCTTCCAGTGGCCGGCCCATTCGTCGCCCTCCGCCCGGAACCGCTCGGGATCCACCGTGCCGCCGGTGAACGCCTTGATCTGAGCGTCGACGTGCTTGCGCTCCTTGAGGCCCCTGGCTTTCGCGATGTTGATGAGCACGGTGAAAAGCCAAGTGCGCAGGGACGATCGGCCTTCGAATCCGTCGATCCCCTTGAGCAGCGCGATCCAGGTCTCCTGTACGACGTCTTCGGCGTGTTCCCGACTCGGCACGTATCCGCGCGCCACCCGGAGCATGGCCGGGGTGTGGCGATCGATCAGACGGGCGAAGGCGCCCTGGTCGCCGGCGCGAAGCGCGGCGACGAGGGCACCCTCGTCGTCCGACAGGGTGGTGGTCATCGCGGCATCGGGGTGATTCTCGCCCCGAGCCGGACGGTCCCGGAGCGAAATCGGCACGACGGATCAGGCACGACGTCCGGAGCGTGCGCTGCTGAGAGCGTCGCCCAGGGTCCAGACTGCGATTCCCAGCAGGGCGACGTCCTTGATCAGGAACTGCCCGGTCGTGCCGAGCCACGGGAAGCCGCCCTCGGCCGCCTCCACGACACCGGGTGTCGTGAACAGGAAGCTGATGGTCGCGAGGAACAGGCCGATCGAGATGACGCTGCCGACCGCGGACACCTTCGGCAGCCAGGGTTTGACGGCGAGCAGCACGGCTGCACTGACCTCGACGACGCCGAGCAGTGACGAGAACGTCGTCACCGAGAAGATCTCGTACAGCCAGCTCATGAAAGGGCTGTTGGCGACGAGCGGTTGGATGCCCTGTGCCTCGTACGCGGTGAACTTCAGCACGCCGATCCAGCCGATCACCAGGACCAGCCCGTAGCGGGCGATAGTGCCGCCGATGCGGGTGATTCGGGCGTCCAGCGCGGATGCGTCGACGTGCACGGTGTCGGTGATCGCGGTCATGATGCACTCCTGAAGGTCTCGGGCCGACGCTTCGTCGACCGGTTACCGAGTGCAGTGCCGCCGGGACGCCGAAGCGTTACACGCTGCCGATGGTCTGCCAGAGGAACTCGTAGGTCAGGGCGGACTTGAACGCCGCCTGGGCGTTGTCGGCGGCGCCGCCGTGCCCTCCCTCGATGTTCTCGTAGTAGCGCACCGGATAGCCGAGTTCCTCCAGTGCCGCGGCCATCTTCCTGGCGTGGCCGGGATGTACCCGGTCGTCACGCGTCGACGTGGTGAAGAGCACTGGGGGATAAGGCCTGTCGGCTGCCACGTTCTGATACGGCGAGAACGGCTCCATGAACGCCCAGTCGTCGGGATTGTCCGGATCGCCGTACTCGGCGACCCAGGACGCGCCCGCGAGCAGCAGGTGGAAGCGCTTCATGTCGAGCAGCGGCACACTGCACACCAGCGCGCCGAAGAGCTCCGGGTACCGCGTCAACATGACGCCCATGAGCAGGCCGCCGTTGCTGCCGCCCATGGCTGCGAGCCGATCGACCGTCGTGATGCCGCGGGTGACGAGATCGGCTGCGACAGCGGCGAAGTCCTCGTAGACCAGGTGCCTGCCCTCACGAAGTGTCTGGGTGTGCCAGGTCGGTCCGTACTCGCCGCCGCCACGGATGTTGGCCAGCACGTAGGTGCCGCCGCGCGTCAGCCACACCCGGCCTACCGCGCCCGCATAGCCGGGCATCATCGCATGCTCGAATCCGCCGTAGCCGTACAGAAGCGTCGGCCCCGGTTCCGCGTCCGGCGCGGGCGACTTTCCCACCACGAAGTAGGGGATGGCGGTGCCGTCGGCCGACGTCGCGAAGTACTGGTCGACGTCGATGCCCTCGGGGTCGAAGAACTCGGGTGCGGACTTGAGCACCTCCAGTGGACCGCCCGCGGTTCCGCGCAACAGTCGCGACGGGGTGATGAATCCGCTGGAGTCGTAGAACACCTCGTCGCCGTCGTCGTCGATGTCGACGATCACGGTGTTGGTGGCCGGCGGGATGTCAGCGGCTGGTTCGGCCGTCCACGTTCCCGGCGTCACGATGGACACCCTGGTGGCCACGTCGTGCAGCGTGACGAGCACCAGCTTGTCGAGCGTCCAGGCGAACTGGCTCAGCGACGTGCGCGCGTCCGGTTCGAAGACGACGTCGAATTCCCTTGCGCCCGCAAGGAACTCCTCGAACCCAGTGGCGATTAGGGCGCCGGCGGGATAGGTCGTGTCACCGATGGTCCACTCCGTGCGCAGCTCGATGAGCAGCCACTCGCGGTGCACGGTTATCGAGGCGTCCTCCGGAGCCTCCAGGAGGATCAGCTCGCCGTCGCGGACCTCGTAGCGCACCCGATGGTAGAAGTCCGTCGACCGGCCCAGGACGAGGTGTTCGAAACCGGGGGTTCGGTCGACCCTGGCGATGATGCTCACGTCGGTGGGCTCGGCTTCGTAGACCGTCTCGGCGGACTCGAGCGGCCGCCCTCGGTGCCAGCGCTTCGCGATGCGCGGGTAGCCCGACTCCGTCATCGACCCGTCGCCGAAGTCGGTGCACACCAGCAGGGTGTCCTCGCCCTCCCAGTCCACCGAGGACTTCGCCTCCGCCAGCTGGAATCCATCGGCGACGAACTCCTTTGTCGCCATGTCGAATTCGCGTACAACGGCGGCGTCCGCCCCGCCGCGGGACAGCGTGATGAGCGCCCTGGTGCGTTCCGGGTAGATGACGTCGGCACCGCCCCACACCCAGTTCTCCTCCTCGGCGGCCGCGAGCGCGTCGACGTCGATGACGACTTCCCAGTCCGGTGTGTCGGTGCGGTAGCTCTCCAGCGAGGTGCGCCGCCACAGCCCACGCGGGTTCTCGGCGTCACGCCAGAAGTCGTAGAGGTACTCGCCGCGGCGCCGCGGGTAGGGGATCCGGCTGTCGGTGTCGAGCACCTCCAGGATCGACGCGCGCATCTCGTCGAAACGAGGCCCGCTGAGCGCGGCCGTCGTCTCGTCGTTGTGGCGGCGGACCCAGGCCAGGGCGTCGTCGCCGGTGACGTCCTCGAGCCAGAGGTGGGGATCGTCGTTTGCCGTCGGCTCCGCGCGCGAGCGCTCGTCGGTGGTCATACGGGCCATGCTCTCACTCGGGCGGATTCGGGGCCGGAGTGGCGGTTCGGATCGCGGGCTTTGCCGGGATCGCCCGAGCGTAGTGTGAGCTGGGTAACACGACCACCGAATCAGGGAGTTGTCCCATGACCGTATTCGCGCGCCCGGGCTCCACCGACGCCTTGATGACCTTCGAATCCCGCTACGCCAACTTCATCGGCGGCGAGTGGGTCGCGCCTGCGGGCGGCGAGTACTTCGAGAACCCGACGCCGGTCACCGGTCAGGTGTTCTGCGAGATCCCGCGCTCCACCGAGGCCGACATCGAGAAGGCCCTCGACGCCGCGCACGCCGCCGCCCCCGCCTGGGGTAAGACGGCCGCCGCCGAACGCGCGGCGATCCTGAACAGGATCGCCGACCGGATCGAGGCCAACCTCGATTCGATCGCGCTCGCCGAGGCGTGGGACAACGGCAAGCCGATTCGCGAGACGCTGGCCGCGGACATCCCGCTGGCGGTCGACCACTTCCGTTACTTCGCGGGTGCCATTCGCGCACAAGAGGGTTCGCTGTCCCAGATCGACGAGGACACCGTCGCCTACCACTTCCACGAGCCGCTCGGCGTCGTCGGGCAGATCATCCCGTGGAACTTCCCGATCCTGATGGCGACGTGGAAGCTGGCCCCGGCGCTCGCCGCGGGCAACTGCGTCGTGCTCAAGCCCGCCGAGCAGACCCCGGCGTCGATCCTCTACCTGATGTCGCTGATCGCCGACCTGCTGCCCGCGGGGGTGGTGAACGTCGTCAACGGCTTCGGTGCCGAGGCGGGCAAGCCGCTGGCCTCCAGCAACCGCATCGCGAAGATCGCCTTCACCGGCGAGACGACGACCGGCCGGCTGATCATGCAGTACGCCTCGCAGAACCTGATCCCGGTGACGCTGGAACTCGGCGGCAAGAGCCCCAACATCTTCTTCTCCGACGTGCTCGCCGCCAACGACGACTACCAGGACAAGGCGCTCGAGGGCTTCACGATGTTCGCCCTCAACCAGGGCGAGGTCTGCACCTGCCCGTCACGCTCGCTGATCCAGGCCGACATCTACGACGAGTTCCTGGCGATGGCCGCGGTGCGCACCAAGGCCGTGCGGCAGGGCGACCCGCTGGACACCGAGACGATGATCGGGTCGCAGGCGTCCAACGATCAGCTCGAGAAGGTGTTGTCCTACATCGAGATCGGCAAGGACGAGGGCGCTCGCGTCGTCACCGGCGGCGAGCGCGCCGAGCTCGGCGGCGACCTCAACGGAGGGTTCTACGTCCAGCCGACGATCTTCGAGGGCAACAACAAGATGCGGATCTTCCAGGAGGAGATCTTCGGTCCGGTCGTGGCGGTGACGTCGTTCAAGGACTACGACGACGCGATCTCGATCGCCAACAACACGCTCTACGGGTTGGGTGCCGGGGTGTGGAGCCGCGACGGCAACACCGCATACCGGGCCGGGCGTGACATCAAGGCCGGCCGGGTGTGGACCAACTGCTACCACGTCTACCCCGCGCACGCGGCGTTCGGCGGCTACAAGCAGTCGGGCATCGGCCGCGAGAACCACAAGATGATGCTGGACCACTACCAGCAGACGAAGAACCTGCTGGTGAGCTACTCGAACAAGGCGCAGGGCTTCTTCTAGGCCCTCACACTCGCGCGAACGTTGGTTACCGACACGCAGAATCGCGGTTTCGCGTGGCGGTAACCAACGTTCGGCGGAAAGGAACGCACACGCATGACGACCGAGGCACCCAGCCGTGCACTCATCACCGAGGCGGCCGCCGAGTTGCTGCGCACGATCCAGAAGCGCCACGGCGCGTTGATGTTCCATCAATCGGGCGGCTGCTGCGACGGCTCGTCGCCGATGTGCTACCCGGACGGCGACTTCATCGTGGGCGACCGCGACATCCTCCTGTCGATCCTCGACGTCGGCGACGGCGGCGTGCCGGTGTGGATCTCCGGGCCTCAGTTCGACGCGTGGAAGCACACCCAACTGGTGATCGACGTGGTGCCCGGCCGGGGCGGCGGCTTCAGCCTCGAAGCGCCGGAGGGTATGCGATTCCTCTCCCGCGGAAGGGCGTTCACCCCCGACGAGCTGACCGCGCTGGACGGCAATCCACCGATCACGGGATCGGCCTACGAACGCGGCGACCGACCGGCGGACGCCGGGACGCACATCGTGGCCCAGGCGTCGGACGCGTGCCCGATCCCGGCGGCCCGCCTCACCTAACCGGCGATGCGCACCCGCAGTAGCTGACACCGGCGCCTCCCCGGCATCGGAAAACCCCTCGCAACGTCCTCCGCGGACCGCGTTCACGCCGCGTGGCGAGGCCGCGACGGAGCATCGGCGGGTCCGACAATTCGGCCTTACCCCCGCGTTATCGCCGGTAGGCGAGTATTTTCCGTAGGGAAAGGGGGACCGTGGAGCCAACGAAGTTCGGTCATTACGACCTCTTGGAACTTCTCGGACGCGGCGGCATGGGAGAGGTCTGGCGCGCCCACGACACCGCGACCGACCGCGTCGTCGCGGTGAAAGTGCTGCTACCGCACTTCGCCGACGACGCCACCTTCCAGCAGCGCTTCCAACGGGAAGCCCACGCGGCCGCGGCACTCCAGGACCCGCACGTCGTCCCCATCCACAACTACGGGGTGATCGACGGCCGACTCTACGTCGACATGAGGTTCATCGAGGGGCGCGACCTGCACTCGCTGATCCTCGACGACGAGCTCGACCCCACCCGCGCCGTGCACATCATCGAGCAGGTGGCGATGGCACTGGAGTCGGCGCACGCGATCGGCCTCATCCACCGCGACATCAAACCGGCGAACATCCTGGTCGGGAAGTACGACTTCGCCTACCTCATCGACTTCGGCATCGCGGTCGTCACCGGACAGACCGCGTTGACGAACGCGGGGATGGCCGTCGGCACCTGGGCCTACATGGCACCGGAAAGGTTCGGCACCGGGCAGTCCGACGCCCGCACCGACATCTACGCGTTGGCCTGCGTCCTCTTCGAATGCCTGACCAGACGTTCGCCGTTCCCGGGCACCGACGCCCAGCAGGTGATCGTCGCGCACCTCACCTCGGACCCGCCGCGGGTCACCGCGATGCGGCCGGACCTGCCCACCGCCCTCGACGCCGTCATCGCCAAGGGAATGGCCAAGGAGCCCGACGACCGCTTCCAGAGTGCGATCGAGCTGGCCGAGGCGGCCCGAGCAGCGGTGATCCCGCGTGCCACACCTGCGCCGGCGTCGCCCGCACCGGTCGCGGGACCGCCGCCCAGCTCGCCGCCCGTCGGGGCGCCGACCATCGGCCCTCCGCCGCACAGCGTCCCGCCGCAGAGCCGGAGTCCCTCGCGACCACCCGGTCCGCCGCCGCGTCCGAGGGCGGGTGCGCCGACGGCGGGGCCTCGCAGTCCGGGGATGATCCGATACCCGTCGGCCCCCGGCCCGCGCATCGCGCGGCCGAATCCGGCTGTGGGTAGCCGACCGCCGCTGGAGCCGCAGCTGGCGACGCCGAGCGTGAACCTCGGGACCTCCGCGCTGGGGTTGGGCGTGGGGACCACGAATCTGGTGGCGATGCGAGACGGCCGCCCCGCGGCGACCCGCAGGGCCGTCGTCACCCTCTACCCCAACCGGTCCCCGGAAGTCGGGGTTCCCGGCGAGAATCCGAACCTGCAGCAACCGGGATTGGTGCTCACGTCGTTCGTCGAACGGGTCGGTGACCCGGTGGCGCTGGTCGCCGCCGACGGCAGCTCGCACCGCGGGGAAGCGGTCCTCGTCGACGCGCTGGACGCGATGACCCGCACGGTCGGCGGCGGGGCTCCCGTCACGATCACGGTGCCCTCGCACTGGAGCCCGACCGCGGTGGAATCGCTTCGAGCGGCGCTGCGCGGGCGTGCCGGGCTGTCCCCCGAACGCGCACCCGCGATGATCATCCCGGACGCCGGCGCCGCACTCGCATGCCTGAGCGCCGATCCGGGACTCCCGCCCACGGGCGTCGTGGTGCTGTGCGATATCGGCGGAACCGGCACCAACATCACCCTCGCCGACGCGAGTGCGGGATTCTCCATCATCGGAGAGACGGTGCGGCACAACGACTTCTCCGGCGACGCGGTCGACCAGGCCGTGCTGAGCCACGTCGTGGACGCCATCGCGCGGGAACGCGGCGCCGACCCGGCCAGCACGGCAGCGGTCGCGGCGCTCTCCCGGTTGCGGGACGACTGCCGCAGAGCCAAGGAGAGGCTGTCGACGGAGACCTCGGCCGTGGTGTCCGCCGACCTGCGCGGCCGCACCACCGAGGTGCGGATCACGCGATCGGACCTCGAGCGGCTGATCGACAAGTCCGTGCATCGGCTCGTCGATGCCGTCGACGACGTGCTGCTCAGGCACCGGGTGCCGGTGTCCAGCGTCTCGGTGCTCGCCGCGGTCGGTGGCGGGGCCGCGATTCCGCTTGTCGCGCAGCGGCTTTCGGAGCAGCTGGGCGTGTCGGTGGTGACCACGCCCGCGCCGCAGTTCGCGAACGTCACCGGGGCCGTGATCGCGGCCGCACGCGGACCGGCCTCCGATGCGGCCACTGGACTCAGTTCGGCAGCCGACGACGCCACGGCGCTCGCGGCGACGATGGGCTGGGCGGGCAACACCCCGTACGTGACGGACGCGCCCGCCACCAGGAAGGCGCCGCCCGCGCAGCTCGCCGAAGGCGCGCCCGCCACTAGGAAGGCGCCGCCCGCGCAGCTCGCCGCGTTGGCGTGGTCCCAGGACGACCACGCTCCGGCGGTCGACGAGTACACCCCCGCGTACGACGCGCACCACCCGTCGCTCGATGAGGAAACCGAGACCCGCGAGCCCCTGGATCTCACCAGCCAACCCGCCGAGGACGCCGCGGAGGGCGCGCCCTCCCGCTGGTACGCGCGCACCCCGATGGTGTTGGGGGCGGCCGCGGCGGCGGTGCTGCTCACCGCGGGCGGCATCGCGGCGGTCACCCTGACCGGCGACTCGGCGCCGATCGAGCCGGCGCCCCCGCCGCCGAGAACCTCGACGGGCAACCCGTTGAAGACGGTCTCGGCGCCGCCGCCGAAACCCAAGACCACGCCGCCACCGACGACGACACCGCCACCGCCGAAGACGACGCCCCCGCCGACCAGGGCACCGGTCACCACGAAGGCGCCGCCGCCGGTGTACACGACACCGAAAACCACGTGGACACCACCGCCGACGACCGAGCCCGAGCCGACTGTGGAACCGACCGAGGAGCCGACGGTCGAGACCCCGCCGTCGACGTTCCCCACGGTGCCGACGGTCCCTACACTGCCTCCGCTGTTCCCCGAACTGACACTGCCGCCGCTGTTCCCCGAAGCACCCCAACCGTGACCGCAGGGACCCGCGGCGCGACCACTAGGCTGGCACCGTGACTCACTATGACGTCGTCGTAATCGGAGCAGGCCCCGGCGGCTACGTCGCGGCCATTCGCGCAGCCCAGCTGGGCCTCAACACCGCCATCGTCGAACCCAAGTACTGGGGTGGCGTCTGCCTCAACGTCGGTTGCATCCCGTCGAAGGCGCTGCTGCGCAACGCGGAGCTGGCCCACGTGTTCACCAAGGAAGCCAAGACGTTCGGCATCAGCGGGGAGGCGACGTTCGACTACGGCGTGGCGTTCGACCGCAGCCGCAAGGTCGCCGACGGCCGCGTCGCGGGCGTGCACTTCCTGATGAAGAAGAACAAGATCACCGAGATCCACGGCACCGGCAAGTTCACCGGACCCAATGAACTCGAGGTCGATCTCAACGAGGGCGGCACCGAGAAGGTGGAGTTCGACAACGCGATCATCGCGACCGGCGCTCGCACCCGGCTGATCCCCGGTACCGAGCTGTCGGACAACGTCGTCACCTACGAGACGCAGATCATGGAGCGTGACCTGCCCGGCTCGATCATCATCGCCGGCGCTGGCGCCATCGGCATGGAGTTCGCCTACGTCCTGAAGAACTACGGCGTGGATGTGACGATCGTCGAGTTCCTGCCCCGCGCGCTGCCCAACGAGGACGCCGAGGTCTCCAAGGAGATCGAGAAGCAGTACAAGAAGCTCGGCGTCAAGATTCTGACCGGCACCAAGGTCGAGAAGATCACCGACGAGGGCTCGTCGGTCACGGTGACGGTGTCGAAGGACGACAAGACCGAGGAACTCAAGGCCGACAAGGTGATGCAGGCCATCGGCTTCATGACCAACGTCGAGGACCTGGGCCTCGACACCGTCGGGGTCGAGACCGACGAGCGCAACCTCATCGGCATCGACGACTACATGCGCACCAACGTGCCGCACGTCTACGCGATCGGTGACGTCACCGGAAAGCTGATGCTCGCGCACGTCGCTGAGGCGATGGGAGTCGTGGCCGCCGAGACGATTGCGGGCGCGGACACGCTGGCGCTCGGCGACTACCGGATGATGCCGCGTGCGACGTTCTGCCAGCCGCAGGTGGCCAGCTTCGGGCTCACCGAGGAGCAGGCGAAGGACGAGGGCTACGACGTCGTCGTCTCGAAGTTCCCGTTCACCGCCAACGGCAAGGCGCACGGGCTCGGCGACCCGACCGGCTTCGTCAAGCTCATCGCCGATAAGAAGCACCTCGAACTGCTCGGCGGACACCTCATCGGACCCGACGTCGCCGAGCTGTTGCCCGAGCTCACGCTGGCGCAGAAGTGGGACCTGACCGCGAACGAGCTGGCGCGCAACGTACACACTCATCCGACGCTGTCGGAGGCGTTGCAGGAGTGCTTCCACGGGCTGGCCGGCCACATGATCAACTTCTAGCTGGCACGGCGCCTGTGAGATCAGCAGTAGTCGCCGGGCTCGGCGGGCTGGTGATCGGCCACGTCCTGTGGCTGGTCGGGATCAAGCTCGCCACCATGTCGGGGTCCGTCGCGTTCTGGGTGCTGATCGTGGCGGGCGTCAGCCTCGTCGCGGGAGTCGTCGGTGGTCTGCTCGGCTACCTGGCCTACCAGCGCAGGGCGACCGCGAAGGCGGCGTTCCTCTGGGCTTTGCCGATGCTGCCCGTGCTGTTCTCGATCAGCGTGCTCGGAGTGACCTACCTCTAGTCGGGGAAGTCCAGCGGCACCTTGAGCGTCGCCAACGTCGCGGCGAGGCCGTCGTATTGTGCCGTGAGCAAGCAGAATTCGATGAGCTGCTTGCGATCGAGGTGAGTGGACAGCGCACTCCACGTCTCATCGGACATGGATCTGGTGACGACGAACTCGTCGGTCGCGGTGATCAGCACGCGCTGGCGCTCGGTGAGGCCCTCGGCGTCGGGGCCCTCGAAGATGAGCGCCTGGGTGGCGTCGTCCAGTCCGCGCGAGCGCGCGAGTCGCTTGTGCTGCTGCAGTTCGTACTCGCTGTTGCGGAGATGGCCCACCCGCAGGATCACCAGCTCCTTGTCCCGCTTCGACATCTTGCCCCAGTTCAACAGCACTCCGGCGTACGGCATGAACGTCAGGAACAGCAGCTTGTTCTGACCGATCGTGTCGAAGAGGTGAAAGCGCTTAGCCCGTACCGTGCGTGCACCCGCGCGAGCGGCAACCCAGCCGATCGGGCCGAGTTCGCGGAGGCTGCGTGTGGCGGGGATTCGGGCGGGCTCGGGTCGATCGTCGGGGGTCACGTGCGTGAGTCTAGGGAATGACCGGCGGCGGGGCGTTTCACGTCCGCTTCACCAGGTACGGGGACACGGTGCTGCGGTGCTCGTCGAGGTCGAGGGCGCGGCCCAGCGTGGGAAAGGCGCGCTGCGGGCAGTTGTCGCGCTCGCACACCCGGCAGCCGGCGCCGATGGGCGTCGCGACCTCACTCGACAGGTCGAGGCCCTCCGAGTAGACGAGGCGGTGGGCGTGCCGCAGCTCGCAGCCGAGCCCGATCGCGAACGTCTTACCGGGCTGGCCGTAACGCGATGCCCGTCGCTCGACGGTGCGCGCCACCCACATGTACAGCCGACCGTCGGGCATCTGCGCGACCTGCACCAGGATCTTGCCGGGGTTGGCGAACGTCTCGTAGACGTTCCACAGCGGGCACGTGCCACCCGCCGACGAGAAGTGGAAACCCGTGGCGGACTGGCGTTTCGACATGTTGCCCGCGCGGTCGACGCGGACGAAGGACAGCGGCACGCCGCGCATCGACGGCCGCTGCAGCGTCGACAGCCGGTGGGCGATCGTCTCGTAGCTCACCGCGTAGAACGCCGACAGCCGCTCGACGTCGTAGCGGAAGTTCTCGGCGACGTCGTGGAACTGCCGGTACGGCAACACCGTCGCGGCGGCGAAGTAGTTGGCCAGGCCGAGCCGGGCCAGCGTGCGCGACTCGTCGCTGGTGAAGTTGCCCTCGTCGACCAGACCGTCGATCAGCGCCCCGTGCTCCAGATAGGCCAACTCCGCGGCGAGCTTGAACGCGTACTGCCCCGACGGCAGGTGCCCACCGATCTCGAGGGTCCGCGTCTCGGTGTCGTAGCGGTGAAGAACGTTGGCGCCCAGATCGATTCGCTTGATACGCACGTTGTGTACGGCCGTCAGCCGGTCGGACAGGTCGCGCACCAGATCGGCGCGGTGCATGCGCATCCGGACGGTGAGCTCCTCGGCGGCGGTGTCCAGTTCGTGGAGGTAGTTCTGCCGCTCGTAGAAGTAGTCGCGGACCTCCTCGTGCGGCATCGTGATCGCACCCGTTCCGCTGCCGTCCGAGAAGCGGTCCTCGGTGGCGGCGGCGAGCTGCGTCGTCGTCAGTCGGTAGCGCCGGTGCAGGTTGACCAGTGCGCGCGCCAGCGCCGGGTGCGCGCTCACGACGTCGGCCAACTCCGTCTGGTCCACCTCGACGCCGAGATCGTGGTCGAGCGTCACCTCACGCAACTCGGCGAGCAACCGGGTGTCGTCCTGCGAGGCGAAGAACGTCGCGTCGACCCCGAACACCTCGGTGATCCGGAGCAGCACCGCGACGGTCAGCGGCCGCACGTCGTGCTCGATCTGGTTGAGGTAACTGGGCGAGATCTCGAGCATCTGGGCGAGCGCCGCCTGGCTGAAACCGCGTTCACTGCGAAGCTGGCGAACCCGCGATCCGACGAACGTTTTTGCCATGTCAACCAGGATAACGACGGTGTGAAGGATCGCTTAGCAGTCTTGGCAGATCGGGGTGCTGTGGCAATATCCAGCAGGTGAGTACCCAGGGTGGACCCGGAACCGGCCTCGCCAAGCAGATGATGCCCGTCCCCGACCCGCACCCCGACGTCTTCGACACGCAGTGGCCGCTGCGCGTGGCCGACGTCGACCGCGAGGGCAGGCTGAAGTTCGACGCCGCCACCCGCCACATCCAGGACGTCGGCTCCGACCAACTGCGTGAGATGGGCTTCGAGGAGACCCATCCGCTGTGGATCGTCCGGCGCACGATGATCGACCTGATCGCGCCCATCGAGTTCAAGGACATGCTGCGGCTGCGCCGCTGGTGTTCGGGCACGTCGAACCGCTGGTGCGAGATGCGCGTCCGGATAGACGGCCGCAAGGGCGGCCGGATCGAATCCGAGGCGTTCTGGATCAACATCAACCGGGAGACGCAGGGGCCCGCCCGCATCTCCGACGACTTCCTCTCCGGTCTGCGAAGGACGACCGACGTCGACCGGTTGCGGTGGAAGGCGTATCTGAAAGCGGGCGGTCGTGACGACGCCGACGAGATCCGCGCCTACCCGGTGCGGGTCAGCGATATCGACATCTTCGACCACATGAACAACTCGGTGTACTGGAGCGTCGTCGAGGACTTCCTCGGCACGCAGCCGGACCTGTTGAAGGCGCCGTTGCGCGTCACCATCGAGCACGACCTGCCCGTCGCGCTGGGGGACTCGCTGGAGATCATCCGGCACACCCATCCGGCCGGGTCGACGGACAGGTTCGGCGAGGAGCTCGCCGACCGGACTGTTACAACGCTCACATACTCCGTCGGCGACGAGACGAAAGCCGTCGCGAGCATCTTCCCGCTCTGAACCGGTACACCTAACAGTACGACCGTACTGACCTGCGACTTTCGCTTACTGGACGGTAACTTCTGAACCGGTTCAGCTATCGACCACCTTCGCAATCTTCACAAGATGCTTGTACTGGTTGGCAAAACATGGCAGCTGAAACGGGTGGACCTGCATGTATGCGCTATGTCAAGCTCGATTTAGCACAGCAGTGAAGCTGCGGCGGCGTTAGCAAGAGCAGCCTGCAACGACCGTCCGAAAAAGTGAAGGAGTCACGATGTCCACCGTTGGCACGCCGAAGAGCCCCGAGCAGATCCAGCACGACTGGGACCACAACCCCCGCTGGAAGGGCATCACCCGTACCTACACCCCGGCCGACGTCGTCGCGCTGCAGGGTCACGTCGTCGAGGAGAACACCCTCGCCCGCCGCGGTGCCGAGGTGCTGTGGGACCAGCTCCACGACATGGACTTCGTCAACGCCCTCGGCGCGCTGACCGGTAACCAGGCCGTCCAGCAGGTCCGCGCCGGCCTCAAGGCCATTTACCTGTCGGGTTGGCAGGTCGCCGGCGACGCGAACCTCTCCGGCCACACCTACCCCGACCAGAGCCTCTACCCGGCCAACTCGGTGCCGCAGGTCGTCCGCCGCATCAACAACGCGCTGCTGCGCGCCGACCAGATCGCCAAGGTCGAGGGCGACACCTCGGTCGAGAACTGGCTCGCCCCGATCGTCGCCGACGGCGAGGCCGGCTTCGGTGGCGCGCTGAACGTCTACGAACTGCAGAAGGCGATGATCGCCGCCGGTGTCGCGGGCTCGCACTGGGAGGACCAGCTGGCGTCGGAGAAGAAGTGCGGCCACCTCGGTGGCAAGGTGCTGATCCCGACCCAGCAGCACATCCGCACCCTGACGTCGGCCCGCCTGGCCGCCGACGTCGCCGACGTGCCCACCCTGGTCATCGCGCGCACCGACGCCGAGGCCGCCACGCTGATCACCTCCGATGTGGACGAGCGCGACCGCCCGTTCATCACCGGTGAGCGCACCAACGAGGGCTTCTACCGGGTGCAGAACGGCCTCGAGCCGTGCATCGCCCGCGCCAAGGCCTACGCGCCGTACGCGGACCTGATCTGGATGGAGACCGGCACCCCGGACCTCGAGCTCGCCAAGAAGTTCGCCGAGGGCGTCAAGAGCGAGTTCCCGGACCAGATGCTGTCCTACAACTGCTCGCCGTCGTTCAACTGGAAGCAGCACCTGGACGACTCGACGATCGCGAAGTTCCAGAAGGAGCTCGGCGCGATGGGCTTCAAGTTCCAGTTCATCACGCTGGCCGGCTTCCACGCCCTGAACTACTCGATGTTCGATCTGGCCCACGGCTACGCCCGCAACCAGATGAGCGCCTACGTCGAGCTGCAGGAGCGCGAGTTCGCCGCCGAGGAGCGTGGTTACACCGCGACGAAGCACCAGCGCGAGGTCGGCGCCGGCTACTTCGACCGGATCGCCACCACGGTCGACCCGACCTCGTCGACCACCGCGCTCGCGGGCTCGACCGAAGAGGGCCAGTTCCACTAAGGGTTGATAGCGTCAGGCCCCGTCCGTGTCATGCGGGCGGGGCCTGACTGCTGTGAGGAGTACTTGTGACTATCGAACGAGTGGGCGTCGTCGGCGCCGGACAGATGGGCGGCGGTATCGCGGAGGTGTGCGCCAAGGCGGGCGCCGACGTGCTGGTGTTCGAGCCCACGCAGGAGCTGATCGACGCGGGGAAGGCGCGCATCACGGCGTCGCTCGAGCGGGCGAAGGCGAAGGGCAAGCTCGCGGCCGACGACTTCGAGGTGGCCGTCGGGAACCTGCGCTACACCACGAACCTCGCCGACCTGGCCGACCGTCAGCTCACCATCGAGGCGATCATCGAGGACGAGGCCGTGAAGGCCAAGGTCTTCGCGCAGCTCGATGAGATCGTCACCGATCCCGACGCCGTGCTCGCGTCCAACACCTCCAGCATCCCGATCATGAAAATCGCTGCGGCGACCAAGAATCCGGGCCGAGTACTGGGGCTGCACTTCTTCAATCCGGTGCCGGTGCTGCCGCTCGTCGAACTCGTCAGCACGCTCGTCACCACCGACGAGGCGGCCGCCCGCGTCGAGCAGTTCGCGGGGGAGACGCTCGGCAAGCAGGTGGTGCGCTGCAAGGACCAGTCCGGCTTCGTCGTCAACGCGCTGCTGGTGCCGTATCTGCTGTCGGCGGTCCGCATGGTCGAATCCGGCGTGGCGACCGTCGAGGACGTCGACCGCGCGATCGTCGCCGGGCTGTCGCATCCGATGGGCCCGCTGCGGTTGTCGGATCTGATCGGGCTGGACACCATGAAGCTCATCGCCGACGCGATGTACGACGAGCTCAAGGACGCCCACTACGCCGCGCCGCCGCTGCTGCAGCGCATGGTCGAGGCGGGTCAGCTGGGCAAGAAGTCGGGTAAGGGCTTCTACACCTACTGACGCCGAGCGCGCGCACTCGGCACAGATCAGGCCTGCGCCAGCCGGACCTTCTCCGCTTCGACGTCGAAATCGGCTGGTGGCCAGGCTAAGTCGAGTCCCTTCAACGCTTCGATCAGCAGCTCGAGAATCGCCAGGCGCGAGTACCACTTGCGATCACACGGGATGACGTGCCACGGCGCGTAGTCGGTCGACGTGCGCTCCAGCATCGCCTGATAGGCCTCCTGATACTTGGGCCACAGCAACCGCTCGTCGATGTCGGCCGGGTTGTACTTCCAGTACTTGTCCGGCCTGTCGAGTCGCTCGGACAGGCGCTTCTTCTGCTCGTCGAGTGACACGAACATCGCGACCTTGACGATCGTGGTGCCGTCGTCGACGAGTCGTTTCTCGAAATCGTTGATGAGTTCGTATCGCCCGCCCCAGACGTCCGGCGGCACCAGGTCGTGCACGCGGACGATCAGCACGTCCTCGTAGTGCGAGCGGTCGAACACGCCGATGTGGCCGGCGGCGGGCAGCTTCTTCTCGATGCGCCACAGGAAGTCGTGCGCCAACTCCTCCTCGGTCGGCTTTCCGAAGCTGGCGTACTGGATGCCCTGCGGATTGGCCGATCCGACAACGTGTTTGACGATGCCGCCCTTGCCCGCGGTGTCCATGCCCTGTAGCACCAGCAGGATCCTGCGGTGGTCACCAGCGCGGCTGCTGGCGTACAGCATCTCCTGCAACTCCGCGTACCGCGCGTTGCGTTCCTCCTGAAGCGCCGGCGCGTCGCTCTTGGAGCCCCTGAACCCCGGAGTGGCGTTGGTGTCGATCGCGGCGACGGAGTCGCCTGGCTTGAACTCGAGGTGGATGTGCGGCTCGTGAGTCCACAACTCGGGGAGGTCGGAGGAGGAGTCAGTCACGCGCTAAGTCAAGCAGCTGCGGCGGGAGCACAGGAGACGGATGCGCCATCGAGTTGAACTTCTCCAGCGATCCGCCGACCTCGACGATTCCGCACAGCGCATTCCACGACAGCATCGTCAGGTAGTCGATGAGCTCGTCGGACGTCATGCGCGGATTGGACATCCACGAGTGCGTTGCGAGCTGGACGCCGCCGACGGTGTGGAACGCCCACGGCGCGGCGCCGCTGGTGTCCATGCCGAACTCCGCCATCCGCCTGCGCAGCATCACCGCGAGCATGCGCGCGATGATCTGCTCGGAATCCGCGACGGCTTTGCTCTTGCTCGCCGAGCTGTTCGCCATGACGAACGGGTAGATCTCCGGTTCGGCGGCGACGGTGTCGACGTACACGCGGATGATCTCGCGGGTGAGCGCGAACCCGTCGAGATTGGCCTTCAACGCGGAGGCCATGTTAGGGATCAGCGTGGTCTGCGCGAAGCGCATCATGACGGCGGTCGTGAGGTCGTTCTTGTCGACGAAGTATCTGTACAGCACGGTCTTCGAGACACCAATCTCGGCGGCGATCTCGTCCATGCTGACGTTGCTGCCGCGGCTGCGGATGGCGTCGAGTGTGCCGTCGACCAGTTCGTTGCGCCGGTCGACTTTGTGCTGGTGCCAGCGTCGCTTGCGTCCATCCGTCTTGACGGGTTTAGCCGGAGTCTGTGATGCCACTTCTGTGCTGTTCTCTCCCCTGGGTGGCTTTCATGATAGCCGCGGTTACATGTAACCGCTGTCACGGTTGGGTGGCTTCAGCGCGCGATGGGGGAACATGTACGACGTGACCCACCGAACGGCCGACGGCACGCGCCGAGGCTTCGCTGAATCGTTCGCGGGAGCGGACTCCGCAGCCGACGCCGAGCGGGCGCGTGCGCTGCGCCGGATGAAGCTCGTCGCGCTGAGCTTTTTGCTCGGCGCCACCGTGATCTTCCTGCTGTGCTCGTGGGCCCAGCGCAACGACGACGCGGCCGCCTGGGTCGGCTACGTGCGGGCAGCGGCCGAAGCAGGCATGGTCGGCGCGCTCGCCGACTGGTTCGCGGTGACGGCGCTGTTCAAGCACCCGCTGGGCATCCCCATTCCGCACACCGCGATCATCAAGCGCAAGAAGGACCAGCTCGGCGAGGGTCTCGGTGATTTCGTCCGGGAGAACTTCATGTCGCCCGAGGTGATCGGCACCAAGGTGCGCGATGCGGACGTCGCCGCCCGGACGGGCAAGTGGCTCGCGGATCAGCGCAACGCCGAGCGGGTCGCCGGTGAGGTGTCCACGGTGCTGCGCGTGCTGGTCGAGATGCTGCGCGACGAGGACGTCCAGCAGGTGCTCGACCGGATGATCGTCAAGCGCGTCGCCCAACCGCAGTGGGGCCCGCCGATCGGCCGGGTGCTGAACTCGCTGCTGGAGGAGGGCCGCCAGGAGGCGCTGCTGCAGTTGCTCGCCGACCGGGCGTTCCAGTGGTCCCTCAACGCGGGCGAGACGATCGAGCGGGTCATCGAGCGCGACTCCCCGACGTGGTCGCCGCGCTGGGTCGACAGCCTCATCGGCGACCGCATCCACCGCGAGCTCATGGACTTCACCGATAAGGTGCGCCGCAACCCCGACCACGAACTGCGCCGCTCGGCGACCAAGTTCCTGTTCGAGTTCGCCAACGACCTGCAGCACGACGACGCCACGGTCGAGCGCGCGGAGCGGGTCAAGGAGCAGATCCTGGCGCGTGACGAGATCACCCGCGCCGCGGAGACCGCGTGGACGACGGCCAAGCGCATCATCCTGGAATCCGTCGAGGATCCGTCGTCGACGCTGCGGGCCCGGATCGAAGACTCCGTCGTGCACATCGGGGAGTCGCTACGCGACGACTCGGAACTGCGCGACAAGGTCGACAACTGGATCGTCCGGGCCGCTCAGCACCTGGTCAGCCAGTATGGGACGGAGATCACAGCGATCATCACGGAGACCATCGAGCGGTGGGACGCCGAGGAGGCGAGTCGGCGCATCGAACTTCACGTGGGTCGTGACCTGCAGTTCATCCGCATCAACGGCACCGTGGTGGGCTCGCTGGCGGGCTTGGTGATCTACTCCGTAGCCCAACTAATGTTCTGACCTGCGCTAGCAGGCGCTTGCAATTGTTAGCACCCGGTCGTACGGTGGTGTACGTAAGCACACCGATTACCGACGACGAAGGGGGCAGACGCGATGTCTCAGGACGAGAACCTCGCAGCTGTCGTCAGCAACGCGGCGCAGGACATCGGGAGCTTCATCCGAGCCAAGCGCGAAGCCGCGCAGGTCTCGGTGCGTCAACTGGCTCAACAGGCCGGCGTCAGCAACCCCTACCTCAGCCAGATCGAGCGGGGCCTGCGTAAGCCGTCCGCCGACGTGTTGAGCCAGATCGCGAAGGCGCTGAGGCTGTCCGCCGAGGTGCTCTACGTCCAGGCGGGCATGCTCGAACCCAGCGAGCCCAGTGAGGTTCGGGACGCCATCGTCGGCGACATCGCGATCACCGAGCGTCAGAAGCAGGTACTGCTCGACATCTACCTGTCCTTTGTCGAGCAGAACGCCGCGCTGACGCCGGGCACCGAGGCCATCGAGGCCGGAGTGCTCGACGTCGAAGTAGCGACTGATGAGGGGACTGCCTCTGACTGACGACTGTTGTTCCCCGCATTGATCACCAAACACCTGAATCACCCGTAGGAGAGGAATCACCATGGCCGAGAAGACCACCCAGCCGACAATCGAAGACCTGAAGGCTCCGCTGCTCGCCGCCGTCGGCGCCGCGGACCTGGCGCTCGCCACGGTCAACGAGATCGTCGCCGCTCTGCGTGAGCGTGCCGAGGAGGCCCGCACCGACGCCAACACGCGCGTCGAAGAGGTCCGCACCAACATCACCAAGCTCCAGGAGGAGCTGCCCGGTCAGGTCGACGAGATCCGTGGCCGTCTGAACGCCGACGAGCTGCGCAAGGCGGCCGAGGGCTACGCCGAGAACGCGACCGCGACGTACAACAAGCTCGTCGAGCGTGGCGAGGAGGCGCTCGCGCGCCTGCGCAGCCAGCCGGCGCTCGAGGAGGCCGCGAGCCGCGTCGAGAGCGTCACCGATCAGGCCGTCGAGCTGACCCAGGACGCCCTGGGCACCGTGGCCACCCAGACCCGCGCGGTCGGCGAGCGCGCCGCCAAGCTGGTCGGCGTCGAGCTGCCCAAGAAGGCCGAGAAGGCCGCTGCGCCGGTCAAGAAGGCCGCCGCCAAGGCGCCTGCCAAGAAGGCGCCGGCCAAGAAGGCCCCCGCCAAGAAGGCGCCGGCCAAGAAGGTCACCCAGAAGTAAGACGCATTTCCACGATCAGGACGGTAGCCACCCGGCTACCGTCCTGATCGCTGTCTAGATGCCCTGGTAGCACTCGTTGTTCTGGCCCTTCGGAATCTCCGTGTTGGTCGACGAGAGCACCGCGGTGATCCCGGTATCGGTCACCGTCACGCTCTGCGGGCGGATGCCGAGCGGCAGATCGTCCTCCATCCCGTCGGAGAACCTGTCCACCAGCAGCTGGAACGACTCGGTCGGCAGCGGCTGGTCGCCGAGCAGCGGCAGTGAGAAACCGGCGTCGGTCGGGGTGAGCTTCAGCTTCCCGTTCTCGACGGTCGGCTTGACGCTCAGGTGCCCCAGCGTCCCCGAGAGCTCGATGACACCGGCCGACGGATCGGTCTTCACCTCGGAGACCAGGTTCTTGCTGGCGCTCTCGATCAGGGGCTGCGCGAAGGCGATCAGCCCTGTGGGGAGACCGCCGTACTGGGCGAACGCCTCCTGCAGCGCGGTGACGAGAGCGGGCCCCTGATCCTGCACCGTCTGCGTGATGCCCGCGGACGTCCACGTGATCGTGACCGTCATGGCACCGATGGTGCCCCTGGAGTCGGTGCTGTCGGCCAGTCGCACGTCGTCGAGGCCGATGTCGGCCTTCATCCCCCTCATGTCGCGAATCCGATCGCCCCCGGTGGAGATCGAGATGTTCCCGTAGTGCTTGTTCAGGTGCTGCCACAGGAACGGCGTGGCGCCGCCGAACGACGCGGTGGCGGAGTCCTGGACGACGCAGGCCGCGATCCCCGCCACCACGTTGCCCGCCTTATGGCGTGCATACAGTTCCACGCCGACGACGCCGGCGATCGCCAGGGCGACGACGATGACCACGGCGAGGACGATCGACACTGGATCGCGAAACAGCCGCGTGAACCGGCCACCGCGATCCGCCGGCGGTGGCGGGGGCGGTGGCGGCGGTTCGGGTGGCAGCTGCGTCGTCGGGGCGGCCTCCGTCGGCGGTTCCGGTGGCAAATGCTGCGTCGGCGGGTCGCCGGCCGGCGGCTGCGGAGCGGACGGCTGGTCCGGCGGCGGGGCCCAAGGATCGGTCACGCCGCGATTCTGCCTTAGGCTGAGAGTGTGCAGCTTGAATCCCTGACGGTGTACGTCCTCCTCGCCGTCTATCTCCTGGTGCTCGTGCTGTCGGTGTACTCGCTGGTGCACGGGGGCATGCAGCGCGCCGACGCGTACACCGCGGCGGGCAAGCTGACCAAGAACGCCTGGATGGGGATCCTGGGCGGCGCGGTCCTTCTCACGGTGCTCGCGCTGCTCGGGTTCAGCGGCCTCGACATCCTCTTCGTCTCCGCGGCGGCGGTCGCCTCGGGGGTCTACCTCACCGATGTGCGACCCAAGCTGCTCGACGTCCAGGGAAAGTCGCGATAAGCCATGCGGCGCATCCTGTTCGCGGCCGTCTTGGCCGTCGGCTTCGTCCTGAGCTCTGCGGGCACCGCGGCTGCCGACGCCGGTCCGCCCTACATCGCGCACGCCGAGTGGGCCAAGTGGGGTGACCTGTCCAGCCTGCGCGTCTACCCGACCGCCGCCGGGCGCGCGGCGTCCGCGCAGCCGGGTTCGCAACCGGCGGCCGACGAGGCGTGGGCCGAGGTGCTCGCACTGGCGCCCGACGCCGCGATACCGGGCATGAAGGAGCAGTTCGACTGCCACTGGTGGGTGGCCGAGCTCGCCCAGCCGGGCAAGACGAGCTGGAACCTCGAACCGTGGCGCCCCGAGGTCGGCTCCGCGCAGATGGCCGCCGCGCACTGCAATCCGGGTGGCACGGAGGAACCGTTTTAGTGGGCGGTACCGGGGCGAGCGAAGCGACGGGGAGACGATGGAGTCGCGCGCACGTCGCGGCGCTCGTCGACCACACGCTGTTGAAACCCGAAGCCACCCTGCTCGACGTCGCGAACACGACGCGGGAGGGCCGCGCGCTCGGGGTGTACGCGGTGTGCGTCTCGCCGTCGATGGTGACGGCCGCCCGCGACGTGGCCGGCACCGGCCCCCTCATCGCCGCCGTCGCGGGTTTCCCTTCGGGCAAACACCTTTCGGCGATCAAGGCGCGTGAGGCACAGCTCGCGGTCGCCGACGGTGCGGTCGAGATCGACATGGTGATCGACGTCGGCGCCGCAGTGCTCGGCGACGTCGACGCCGTGCACGCCGACATCGCCGCCGTCCGCGCCGCGGTGCCCGACGCCGTGCTCAAGGTGATCGTCGAGTCCGCGGCTCTGCTCGACCTGGCCGGCGAGAAGCGGTTGATCGACGTGTGCCGCGCAGCGGTCGACGCCGACGCCGACTTCGTCAAGACGTCGACGGGTTTCCACCCCGCGGGTGGTGCGTCGGTGCGCGCGGTGGAACTCATGCGGGAGACCGTCGGGCCGACAATCGGCGTGAAGGCGAGCGGCGGCATCAGGACCGCCGCCGACGCCGTGGCGATGCTGGACGCCGGCGCGTCCCGGCTCGGGTTGTCCGGGACGCGCGCGGTACTCGACGGGCTGGGGTGAGCGGTTAGAGGTCTGCCAGGCACTCGTTGCTGTTGCCGTCATTCGAGATCGTCGCGTTCTGCGTCGAGAACTTCGCGACGATGCCGGCCTCGGTGACCTCGATGCTGTCGGCCTTGATGTCCAACGGGTAGTTCTTGTTCAGATCGTCGGTGAAGGAGTCGAGCTCCTCCTGAATGTCGTCGCGCGGCAGCGCGAAGCCGAGCCCGGTCAGATCCTCGATCTCCAGCGCGATGCCGTCGTCCCTGGTGATCGGTTTGATGGTGACGCCCGCGAGTCCGCCGCCCACCTCCACGGTGCCGTTGGACGGGTTGAGCTTGACGTCCGACACGACGCTGCCGATCACCGGGATGAAGCTCTCGATCGTCTGGCTGATCCCGTCACCGGTCCAGGTGATGGTGGCGTTGAGCGCTCCGATGGTGCCCTTCGAGTCGCCGCCGTCGGTCAGCTTCAGGTCCTCGATCTCGATCTCGGCCTTCATGCCCTTCGCCTGCCGGATGTTGTTGCCGGCGGTCTCGATCGAGATGCTGCTGTACTCGTCGTTGAGGTACTGCCACAGGAACGGTGGAAAGGTTCCGAACGACGCCGTCGCGCCGTCCTCGACGATGCACGCGGCGGCCGTCGCGATCTTGCTGTTGCCCTTGTTCCGGGCGTAGAGCTCGGCGCCGATGACCCCCGCGATGAGCAACGCGAACACGATGACGAGGATCAGGACGATCGAGAGGCCGCGCTTCTTCTTGGGCGCGGCAGGAGGAGTCGCCTCGCCCTCGACCGGGGGTTGTTGCGGAGGCGGCGGGTACGACGACGGGGGCGGCGGCGGGTACGACCCCGGCGGCTGCTGGTACTGCGGAGGGAACTGCTGCGTGGCGGGGTCCGGGTACTGGCCTCGCTGGGGGTACTGCTGCGGCGGAGGTTGCCCCTGGCCATAGGGATTCGGCTGCGGCTGCTGTGGTGGACGCCCCCATTGATCACTCATGTTCGGGATTCTGCCCTACCGGACTTGGCGTTATCTTGCGATGCGAAGACAGCTCGGTTACGCAGGACGGCGATGCTGTCGCGGGCGGCGTCTACCGCCGCGAGGTCCAGGTCGGTCACCACCAGATCCGGGTCGGCGCCGGCCTGCACCAGCACCTCGCCCGTCGGGGAAGCCACGACGCTGCCGCCGACGCCCGTCGGGCCGACCGCGGCGATCTCGTCGCCGGGGTAGGCCTGATCGACGGCGGCCACGATGCTGGTGGTGTCCAGCGCCCGCGCTCGAGCGAGCAGCGTCCACTGTTCGAGCTTGCCGGGCCCGGAACCCCACGACGCGTGCACGGTGATCAGCTGCGCGCCGCGCCGCGCCAGCTCCACGTACAGCTCGGGGAAGCGGACGTCGTAACAGGTGGTCAAGCCGACGCCGACGCCGTCGACACTGATGACGACTGGCTCGGAACCCGGTGCGACAGTGTGTGATTCGGTGAAGCCGAACGCATCGTAGAGATGGATCTTGTGGTAGTGCACGTCGAGGTCGGCGTGGGATCCGGTGGCGATGAGGGTGTTGGTGACGCGGCCGTCGGTGCTCGGGCAGAACATGCCCGCGACGACCGTGATGTCGTTGCGGGCGGCGATGGCGCGCACCCCCTGCGCCCACGGCCCGTCGACCGGTTCGGCCACGGGTCCGAGCGGAACGCCGAACCGGCACATGGTCGCTTCGGGGAACAACACCAGGCGGGCGCCGGCCTCGGCGGCGCGGCGTGTGCAGTCCTCGACGAGTTCGAGGTTGGCCCGCGGCTCAGCGCTGGATTGAACCTGAGCCAGGGCGATACGCATGTTCGCGAGCCTACGTCTGCAGGTACGTCCACGGCACCGTCAGCACCCCGTCGCGCATCCGACGCCGCGGTGGGTCCACCGGCACGCCGTCCGCGGCCAGCAGGTCGAGCATGGCCCGCCAGCGCACCCGTGGGCCGAACACCCCGTGCCCGGCCGCGGTGGCCCACGCGCGGTCCGCGGCGAGCAGCAGCGCGTGGATGGGCTCACCCGGCACGTTGCGGTGGATCAGCACCTTGGGCAGCCGCTCGGCGAGGTCCGACGGCCGGTCGATCGAGAACGGGTCGCACGCCAGCGTGAGGCTCAGCGGTCGCCGCTGGTCGAGCAGAACCCATGCGCAGTGCCTGCCGAGCTCGTCGCAGGTGCCGTCGACGATGAGACCGCCCGGCGCGAGCTGCCGCTGCATCGTGGCCCACGCATCGGCCACGGCGTCGACGTGGTACTGCCGCAGCACGTTGAACGCCCGCACCAGAACGGGGTGCAGACCCGCGAGTTCGAAACCGCCGAGCCCGAATTCGACGTCCGGCGTCGACCCCGCGAGGTCGCGCGCGGTGCGTACGCGATCGGGGTGGATTTCCAGGCCGACGACTCGCAGATCGGGGCGGACGGCGCGCAGCCGGGCGGACAGCTCGAGCGTCGTGACCGGCAGGGCACCGTATCCGAGGTCGACGACGACGGGGTCGCTTGCCGACAGCAGGGCGGCGCGTACGCCAGGCGCGTGGATGAGCCAGCGATCGCTGCGGCGCAGCCTGTTGTAGCCGGTGGTCCCGCGCGTCAGCTGCCCGACGACCACCGGACCACTCATGGCCAGCGATTTTAGTGCGGGAGCAGGGATTTCGCGGGACCCACGCCGGACAGCGAAACGGCCGGCCCTCAGATGCCGTTGATCCAGTCCGTGGTGAAGCGCTGCTCGGCGATCAGCAGTTCGGCCAGTTGGTTGCCGACGAACTTCTCCACCTTGCCGCCGACCAGGGGGATGCGTACCTCCACCGTCGCCGAGAACTCGAGGCGCGCGCCCGCCCCGTCGTCGGTGGGCCGCAGTTCCGCCGTACCCGAAAGCCTCGCGGGCGCACCCGGAATCGACCCCTTGACGATCGCGCTCGCCCGGCCGTCGACGAACGGCCCCCAGGTTTCCTCGCGCACGAAACTGAGGTCCCCGTGGTGGAATTGGCTCACCACGCCGGGGAGCCGGTCCGCCCGCAGCGTCTGCGTCGTCACGATGTCGATGCCACCGTCGGCGGTCCGGTCCATGGCGTCGAGCGTGGCCTTGTCGGCCCCGGAGCCTGCCAGCCGCGCCAGCCAGTACCGCTCATCGCCGAACGTCCGGTAGACCAGTTCGACGGAATCCCCGTACTCGGTTGCCATGTCGAAGGAACGCGGCATAGGTAGTCACGCTACCGTTACCGCCCGTGGACGGTTCGCAAACGGGGGGCGCGGCGGTCCAACGGTACGTTCCGCTGGCACCGCTGACCACGTTGCGCGTCGGCCCCGTCGCCGAGCGGTTGATCACCTGCGAGAGCACCGAGCAGGCGGTCCAAGTCCTGCGCGAAACGGCCGACGAGAAGGTGCTCGTCCTGGCGGGCGGCTCCAACGTCGTGCTGGCCGACGATCTGGCCGGACTGACCGTCGTCCTGCTCGCCAACACCGAGATCACCGTGGCCGGGAATCTGGTCCGCGCCGAAGCGGGCGCGCAGTGGGACGACGTCGTCGTCACCTCGCTGGCGTACGGCCTCGGCGGGCTCGAATGCCTGTCGGGAATTCCGGGGTCCGCGGGCGCCACCCCGGTGCAGAACGTCGGCGCGTACGGTGCCGAGGTCGCCGACACCATCTCGCGCGTGCGGCTTTTCGATCGGCGCACCGGATCCGACGCCTGGGTCGCACCCGGCGAGCTCGGATTCGGCTACCGGCACAGCGTCCTGAAGAACTCCGATCACGCCGTCGTGCTTGAGGTCGAGTTCACCCTCGACGCCTCGGGTGCGAGCGCACCGATTCGGTACGGGGAGCTGAGCCGCGTGCTCGACGTCGAACCGGGGGAGCGGGCCGACCCGCACCGCGTCCGCGAGGCCGTGCTGGCGCTGCGCGCGGGTAAGGGCATGGTGCTCGACGCCGCCGACCACGACACCTGGAGCGTTGGCTCGTTCTTCACCAACCCGGTCGTCGACCCCGAGGTGCTGGTCGGGTTGCAGGCCGAGCACGGCGACGTGCCCCACTACCCGGCGCCGAACGGAGTCAAGCTGGCTGCGGGCTGGCTGGTCGAACACGCCGGATTCGGCAGGGGCTATCCGGGTGAGGACGCGCCCGCCCGGCTGTCGACGAAACACGCGCTGGCCATCACCAACCGCGGCCAGGCCACGTCGGCCGACGTTCTCGCACTGGCCAGGACGGTGCGGGACGGGGTGCGGGCCGCGTTCGGCATCGATCTCATCCCCGAGCCGGTTCTCATCGGCGCCGACCTTTAGGTGGAACTCGACACACCGGGGCGGTGTATCCCCTGTTAGGGGTCATTGCGGGGGAGAACCGGTTCGGTCGTCGGCGGTTCGCTCGGTAGCCTTGGTCCACGTGAGCATCAACCGGCGACAGGCCCTGACCGCGTTCGCGGTCGGCGCGTCCGGATTCCTGGCCGCGTGCAGCGACAAATCGGCGACGTCGTCGAACCCCACGCAGACGACCGACGCCGCGAAATCCCCGGTCATCACCTTCAATCCCGCGAACGCCACCACCGATGCGGTGCCGACCGGCAAGGTGGGCGTCGAGGTCGACAACGGCTGGCTGCAGAAGGTCACGCTGACCAACCCGGACGGCAAGGTGGTCGCGGGCGCGGTGAACCGCGAGCGCACGGCCTACACCGCCACCGAGCCGCTCGGCTACGGCGTCGAGTACACCTGGGGCGGCTCAGCGGTCGGCGAGGACGGCAAGGCCGTGCAGCTCACCGGCAGCTTCACCACGGTCGCGCCGCAGGTGAAGGTCAGCGGTCAGTTCCAGCTCGCCGACGGCCAGGTGGTCGGCGTCGCGGCACCCGTCATCCTGCAGTTCGACGCGTCGATCAGCGACGAGAACAAGGCGACCGTCGAGAAGGCGCTCGTCGTCACCACCACACCTCCCGTCGAAGGCAGCTGGGCGTGGCTGCCCGACGAGGTCGGCGGATCCAGGGCGCACTGGCGTACCCGCGACTACTACCCGACCGGGACCAAGGTCCACGTGGCCGCCAACCTCTACGGCGTCCCCTTCGGCGACGGCGCGTACGGCGACCAGGACGTCACGCTGGACTTCGAGATCGGCCGCAGGCAGGTCGTCATCGCCGATGCGAACAGCCACCGCATCCAGGTGCTCGACGGCGCGGGCGCGGTGATCATGGACTTCCCGTGCAGCTACGGCGAGGGCGACCTGGACCGCAACGTCACCCGCAGCGGCATCCACGTGGTCACCGAGAAGTATGAGGACTTCTACATGACCAACCCCGCCGCCGGCTACGCCAACGTGCACGAGCGCTTCGCGGTGCGGATCTCCAACAACGGCGAGTTCATCCACTGCAACCCGAACAGCATCGGCTCGCAGGGCAACACCAACGTCACCAACGGCTGCATCAACCTGAACCTGGAGAACTCGGAGCAGTACTTCAACAGCGCGGTGTACGGAGACCCCGTCGAGGTCACCGGCACCCGGATCAACCTCTCGTACGCCGACGGTGACATCTGGGACTGGGCGGTGTCGTGGGACGAGTGGACGGCGATGTCGGCGCTGACGTCGCAGAACCCGCCGCCGAACATCCCGGTATCGGCACCCGCGACGCCCACCGACGCGCCCTCCTACTCCGGCACGCCGACCACCGAGCCGCCGAGTGCGAACACGCCGCAGCCGGCGCCGGGCGGCTAGTCCGCCCTGCGGTTCCAACGGCCCCACGGCGCCTGGTCGCGCGGCCTCATCACGATGACGTCGAGGTCGACGTGCGACGGACGTGACGCGACGAATCCGATGACCTCGGCGACGTCCTGCGCCACCAGCGGTGTGATGCCCCGGTAGACGTTGTCGGCGCGCTCCTGATCGCCGTCGAAGCGCACCAGGGAGAACTCCGTTTCCACCGCGCCGGGCGCAACCTCGGTGAGCCGCACCGGTTTTCCGAGCAGTTCGCCGCGCAGCGTGCGGTGCAGCGCGCCCTGGCCGTGCTTGGCGGCGGTGTAGCCCGAGCCGCCGTCGTAGGTTTCGAAGGCGGCGATCGACGTCAGCGTGACGATGAGTCCGTCGCCCGATGCGATCAGCTTCGGCAGCAGGGCGCGCGTCACCCGCAGGGTGCCGAGCACGTTCGTCTCGAACATCCAGCGCCAGTTGTCGAGGTCGGCGTCGGCCACCGGCTCGAGTCCCTTGGCCCCGCCCGCGTTGTTCACCAGCACGTCGACGCGGTCCAGCTGATCGGCGAGCGCTTCCACCGCCGCGTCGTCGGTGACGTCGGCCACAATGGCGGTGCCGCCGAGCTCGCGCGCGACCGCTTCGATCCGGTCCGCCCGACGGGCCACGCAGACCACGTGAAAGCCGAGTCCGGCAAGGGTTTTGGCGGTTGCTTCACCGATGCCTGAACTGGCGCCGGTGACCACCGCCACGCGTTGCTGAGCTGCTGGAGTCGCCATTCACACGACTCTAGTAGTCGTGCTACCTTCTCTTCGTGTCCACCAGTCAGGCTGCCCGCATCGCCGTTCGGCGTGCGTGTTGTTGTCGCGCTTCTCGTCGCGCCTGACTGATCGCGGACTACATGTCGTCCTTCTGAGTCGTCGGGTGCGAGGCCAAGACCCCGCCGACAACTCCCCCGAAGGACACCCCCGTGAGCACTCCCACCACCGCTCGTCAGACCCCGATCGGCATCGCTTCCAAGCGTGGGCGGGCCGGCCAGACCTCGCCTATCACCTCGAGGCGTCAGCCTCAGAACCGCAGGCACCACCAGGTGGTGGCGCCGTCGCTGCGTGTGCCCGACGCCGCCGCCGGTTCCGTCTTCGGCGCCGCGCGGCTGCGCGGACCCATCGCCCGCGACAGCATCGCCAACGTCACCGGGCTGTCCATCGCCACGGTGAACCGCCAGGTCACCGCGCTGCTGGAGTCAGGGGTGCTGCGTGAGCGCGCCGACCTCGCCGTCTCCGGCGCCATCGGCAGGCCCCGCGTGCCCGTCGAGGTCAACCACGAGCCGTACCTGACGCTCGGCGTCCACATCGGCGCGCGCACCACCAGCATCGTCGCCACCGACCTGCTCGGTCGCACCCTCGACGTCGTCGAGACGGCGACCCCGCAGGGCCCGCAGCGCGCGGCGTTGCAGACGCTCGCCGACAGCGCCCGGCGCTACCTGAGCCGTTGGCACCGCCGTAAGGCGCTGTGGGTCGGCGTCGCTTCCGGCGGGGTCATCGACACCTCGACCGGCTACCTCAGCCACTCCCGACTCGGCTGGACCGACGCTCCGGTGGGTCCGGTGCTCGCCGAGGCGATCGGCCTGCCCGTGTCCGTGGCGTCGCACGTCGACGCGATGGCCGGCGCCGAACTGCTGCTAGGCGTGCGCCGCTCGAACACGCCGACCGCCACCAGCCTCTACGTGTACGCCCGCGAGACCGTCGGCTACGCCCTGTCGATCGGCGGCCGCGTGCACTCGCCTGCGAGCGGCCCCGGCACCATCGCGGCGCTGCCCGCGCAGTCCGAACTGCTCGGCAACTCGGGCCGCCTGGAGTCGACGGTCAGCGACGAGGCGGTGCTGGGTGCGGCGCGCAAGCGGCGCATCGTGCCCGCCGATGGCCCGTCGTCGACCATCGGCGGCGTGCTGCGCGCCGCCCGCCAGGGCAACGAGGGCGCCGTCGAGCTGCTGTCCGAACGCGCCCGCGTGCTCGGGGAGTCGGTGGCCATGCTGCGCGACATGCTCAACCCGGACGACCTCGTCGTGGGTGGGCAGGCGTTCACCGAGTACCCCGAGGGCATGGAGCGCGTCGAGGCCGCATTCGCCGAGCGCTCGGTGCTCGCGCCTCGTGACATAAGGGTGACGGCGTTCGGCAACCGCGTGCAGGAGGCGGGCGCGGGCGTGGTGGCGCTCGGGGGCATCTACGCCGACCCGGTAGGTGCCATGCGCAGGGCGCAGCGCGCCGAAAGCGCGTGATTTCGGCGCGCTTTTCCGGACTGAGATCCGTGTGGTGTCTCGGGACATCGCGTACACATATGTCTCAGGACATCGCGTACACCGATGATGCCGGTTGAGGCTCGCGGGTGCGGTAGGTCCGGGTGGATTTGTCGCCGCGCTGGTAGTTGCA
>NZ_JANDBD010000022.1 GCF_024320865.1 Mycolicibacterium arenosum
GAACAACGATGCCAGGAGTATCCCCGCTGGTTGCACACCTACAATCACCACCGCGGCCACACAGCACTCGGCGGTCAACCACCAGCCAGCCGTGTACCTAACCTCTCAGGTCAGTACAGCTAGTCGAGCAACATCACCGCGGGCTTGCGGATCATGGCCTGGGCGATGCTCACGAGTTGGCGTTGACCGCCCGAAAGGTCCGAAATGGGGCGCGCCGACAGGTCATCGAGGTGGAGTTCGGCCAGTACCGAACCGATCTCGTCGAGCACCGCGGGGCTCGCGCGGCCGGTGAGCTGGCCCTGGCGCGCGAGGAGAACCGCCTCGAACACGCTGATCGAGACGGCGGGAGGCGGGTCCTGCGGCGTGTACAGGATGCGGTCGGAGAACACGTGCCGCCGCCGCCGACGCCACCGGGCGTTCCGCCGGTCTGATGCGGTGGTCCGGTCCGTAGTCTGGGCATCGCCGTCGAGGTCGACCGATCCCGCCGCGGAGTGGATGCCCGCGATGCATTTCAGCAGAGTCGACTTCCCCGCGGCGTTCGGACCGACGACCGCGGTCACCTCACCGGATCGCATCGTCGGGAGGGTGACGTCCAGGAGTACGCCGATGTGGCCGTATCCGAACGCCAGTTGCCGGACTTCGAGACCTAGTTCCACAGTCGTCGCGTCCTCGTGAGAATCAGGACGAGGAACAGCGGGACGCCGACGATGGAGGTGATGATGCCGACCGGCACGATCACGCCCGGCACGATCAGCTTGCTCGCGACGGACGCCGAGCAGAGCAGTGCCGCCCCGCACAGCGCGGCGGCGGGAAGGAAGTGACGCTGGTTCTCGCCCACCAGGATTCGAGCAGCGTGAGGTCCGACGAGACCGACGAATCCGATGGTCCCCGATACCGCGACGGCCGTCGCGGCGAGAAGTGATACGCCGATGAGAGTGAGCATGCGGGTGCGCTCTACATCCACCCCGAGCGCGCGTGCTCGGTCCTCGCCAAGGCGGAAGGTGGTCAGGGTCCACGCGGACTTGCGGAACACGGGCGTGATGACCACGAGAACCGAGGCGAGCAGCGCGACCTGCGCCCAGCTGGCCCGGCTCAGGCTGCCGAGGGTCCAGAACACCACCTGCTGTAGTTGGGCGTCGGAAGCGACGTACTGCATCAGCGACAGCAGAGCTGTGAAGAGGAACACCAGGGCGATCCCGAGCAGGATCATGCTCTCCGCGCTGGCGCCGCGCAGCGTGCTGAAGCCGAGGATGACACCGCACGCGATCATCGCGAATACCCATGCGCTACCAGCTGTCCCGAGCATCGAGACTGCCGACGCGCCCACGACGACACTGAGGGCCGCACCGAAGCCCGCGGCGGCCGCGATGCCCAGCGTGTACGGCTCGGCGAGCGGGTTGTTCAAGATGGTCTGCATCTGCACGCCCGCGATCGCGAGCGCAGCGCCGACCAGGACGCCGGTTACCGACATGGGTATCCGGATGTTCCACACGATCTGCTGGATGGTCTCGTGCGCGTTCCACGGCGTGAACACTCCCTGCATCAGCTGCTGGAGAGGCAGTCCGCTTCCCCCGACCCCGACGTCGGTGACGAATAGTACGGCTGTCAGCGTCGCCAGGCCGAGGACGATGGTGCGCCGCCGAGCGACCATGGCGCGATAGGCGCGGGTGGCGTTCGCCGCGCCGGGTTCCGTCACGGAAGTTCGGTCCAGAACGTTCCAGTCGGCTCGACGGGGAGGAACTTCTCGTGCAGCTCGCGTAACCCGGCATCAGGATCGATGTCTTGGAACAACTCGGGGTGCTGCCATTTCGCGAACCACTCGACGGCGAGGAAGTTGTACGGCGAATCGTAAAAGTGGTGCCACACGGCATAGGTGCGACGGTCTTTCACGGCTTGCAGGTCCGGGAACCCCGGTTGGCGGTCGACGATCGACCGGAGATGTGTTCGGGCCCGTTCCGCCGCGTCGTCGTAGCCGAGCGGGACGAAGCTTCCGGGTGCGGCAGGGGTGTCGGGCGACCAGTTGGCGCCGGTGGCGATGATCACTGCGGGGTTGTCGGCGAGCACAGCCTCGGGGGAGATGGTGCCCTGCTGGCCGGGAAGCATGTCGTCGGCGAGATTCACCCCGCCGGAGTAGGTCACCATCGCGGCGAGATTCGACTTCGCGAACGACGAGCAGCACTCGAAGTAGCCCGGTGCACGCCAGAGGAAGGTCGGCGTCGGCGGTGCGCTCGCCGAGTCGATACGCGCCTTCACACCGTCCATCTTCGCGCGGTAGTACGTCGTGAAATCGGTTGCCTCCTTATCCTTGTCGAAGAGGCGCCCGAGAAGTTCGACGCTGGGCACGGTGTTCTTCAGCGGATCGACGAAGTAGTCGACTACGACGGTGGGAATGCCGGCCCGCTCGAGTTGATCGATGGTGCCCGCATCCTGAGCCGCGGGGAAGTCGGACGCGCCCACGACGAAGACATCGGGCTGCAGCTGGATGGCCTGCTCAACCGAGAACGAGCCATCCCAGAGGTCACCCGTGGTGGGAATGTCCTTGATCTGAGGGAACTTCGCCTCGTATGTCGTGAGTGTGCCGGGATCGTTCTGGGTTAGGTCGTCCGGCCAGCCGACGATCCGGTCGGTCGGGTCGTTCTTGTTGAGCATCGCCGTCGTGTAGATGAGCCGGCCGCCGTCGACGAGGATCCGCGCTGACGGCACTTTGACGGTGACCTCCCGGCCCAGGACGTCGGTGATCACGGTTTCGGGACCGCTGGCCTGCGATTCCGTTGCGGTGGTCGTCGGGGAGCCGCTGCAAGCGGCGACGAGCCCGACGATTGCGATCAGAACAAGCGCCCTGGAGTTCACGGCATCAACAGGTACCCGACTCTTCCGGAAAGCGAAAGGCCCTCAATGCGACTTGGCATCGCCGAAAAGTAGTCATCACCAGCATGTTTGAGTTATTCCAGATTGGTATGAAGCTGAGAAGTGTTTAGCAGCAGCGGTGCTAACTATTCGAGGCCCGAGTGACGGCTGCGACGAATGGGATTCACCGCCGAGCCGCGGTGAACCGGTCCGGTGAGAACCGCGTGAGCGCCACGTCGCTTGCTCCGTCCAAGGCCAAGTCGGCGACGATATCGCCGACCCCGGCAGCGTGTTTGAAGCCGTGGCCCGAGAAGCCGCCGGCCAGGACGAGGCCCGGGCATCGTTCGGATGTACCGATGACGAAGTCGAGGTCGGGTGTCTTGGAGTTCATGCAGGGCAGTCCGGATTGCAGTACAGGCGTCCACGAGGGAAATGCTCGGCGAGCGAAAGCCAGGGTCGGGGCGATGTCCTCGTCGATCAGATCGCCCGTGTTGTCGTCGGCGTGCGTCAGCCAGGGCTTGCCCGCTGATGAGCCGGCGCCGATCTTGACACCGCTTCCGTCAACATCGGGGACGCCCCATCCATCGAGTTCGCCGCTCTTCCGAATGAATGCGGGAAAGCGCTCGATCCCGAAGGAACCGTCCACGGGTGCGCGGAAATACAGTGCGGACGAACGTTGAACGCGAAGGGGCAGCTGTAACGTTCTGGTGAGGTCGCCGTACCACGCTCCGGTCGCGATGATGGCGCGCCGAGCGTGTATCGCCTCAGACGCGGTGGTCACGATGACGCCGAAGCCGTCCGATCGCACATCGAGCACGGGCGTCTCGAAAGCCAGTCGGGCACCTGCCTCTGACGCGAGTCGCAGCGCGGCCAGGATGGAGGCCACCGGGTCGAGCAGGCCGGCGTCTGGTTCGAACACCGCGACGTCACCGTCTATCGGAACGTGCTGCGGGTACCTGGCGCATAGTTCGTCGAACTCGAGTAGGTGATGCTCGAAGCCGCCGCCTTCGCCGGCACTCAACGCTCCGCTGACATCGGCACCGTCGCGTGGGCCGATGTAGAGTGCACCTGAGCGCCGGAACAGGGTTGCCCCCGAGCGCTTTTCGAGCTCACCCCAGAGTGGTTTGGCGCGGGCTACCAAAGGCAGGTACTCAACGCCTTCGAAGACGGTCTCGCGGAAGATCCGGGATCCACCGTGCGATGAGCCGCGGGAGTGCGCCGCCGTGAAGCGCTCGAAGCCGACGACGCGAGCGCCCCTCGATGCACACCGCCATGCGGCCATCGCCCCCATGGCGCCGAGACCCACGACTGCGACGTCGAACACGAGATCCGCTCCTTTGTAGTCATCCCGACGGTATCGCGTGACCATCGGGGGTCACACTTGAGGGATGAGGGGGCAACTTCGACGCGTTGCGGCGCCGGCTCAGTGGACTGTCCGCGCTCGAGCCACGGCTGCGGCAGTCGTCGTGATGGCGTTGTGTCTGCTGGTGGCTGGAGGCGCACTGCTCTTCGTGATGTACTCCTCGTTGGAGACGTCGGCCCGCGCCACAGCGGATTCGCGCATGACCGGACTGATCCAGGAACTGGGGTCCGATACCCCGGCTCAACTGGACGCGTCGATTCTGGCGACGGACAGCCAGGTGGGAATCATCCAGGTGGTGAACCAGTCTGGGGACATCGTCGCTCGCTCGGCGGGCAGTCCGGACCACCTGCTGTCGACCGCGCAGTTGGCTCCCGGCGCCCGCAAGTTCCTCGGACGCATGGCCGTCGGCGACGAGGAGGACTTCTGGGTGTCAGCGGGTGGAGCGGACACGCCGGACGGACCGGTGACCGTGCTGATCGGAGCCGATCGAGAGCCAGTCGAGAAGGCGGTGAACACCGTCGCGATGTTGATCGCCATCGGCGGGCCGGTGGTACTCGCGTTGGTCGGTTTCGGCACCCACCGCCTCGTCGGTGCCGCGTTGCGGCCGGTTGAACGCATCCGCCAGCGCGTGGCCGCGATGACCGGAGGCAACCTGGGGGAGGGGCGCGTCCCGGTCCCACCCGCGCAGGACGAGGTAGCTCGGTTGGCGGTGACGATGAATGACATGCTCGATCGACTGGTCGCCAGCCAGAACGCGCAGCGGAGATTCGTCAGCGACGCCTCGCACGAGTTGAGAAGCCCGCTGGCGTCCATTACAGCGGCGCTGGACCTCGCTCATCAGCGCCCGGACCTTCTCGATCAGTCCCTGATCGACGACGCGCTGTTCCCGGAAGCGCTTCGCATGCAAGGACTCGTCGAGGACCTGCTTCTGCTAGCCAGAGCCGATGAGAGCGGAGGTCGGCATACGCGGATCGATGTAGATCTCGACGACATCATCCTCCGGGAGGCGGAGCGTGTGCGATCGCTGACTCACCCGACCGTCGAGGCAGATGTGAAGGCCGCCAGAGTGATCGGAGACCCGGATGGTCTCTCGCGGATGATCCGCAATCTTGTGGACAACGCGATTCGCCACGCGCACAGCGCCATTCGGCTCGAGTGCGGTATAGCGGCCGGAGCGGCCCAGATCATCGTCACGGACGACGGGCCGGGCATCCCGTCGGATGATCGCGGCAGGGTCTTCGATCGCTTCGTTCGATTGGACCAGCCTCGCGATCGCGATTCGGGTGGTGCGGGCCTGGGTCTGGCCATCGTCGCGCAGATCGTGCGGGATCACGGTGGCCGAGCGGGGGTCGACGAGGCACCCGGAGGTGGCGCCCGCTTCGCGATCGAACTGCCCCTAGCCGGCGACGAACCGGTAGCCGACACCGCGAACGGTCTCGATGCTGTTGCCGGCGGCGGGTAGCCCCAACTTGCGTCTCAAATAGCCGACGTACACCTCGACGATGTTGTCGTCACCCTCGTAGTTGGAATCCCAGACCGATCTGACGATGTCCGCCTTGCTGACCACGGTGTCGCGGTTCCGCAGCAGGAACTCGAGCACACTGTATTCCCTTGGCGTAAGGGATATTTCAGACCCCAAACGAGTGACCTTGTGGCGGGCCGGATCGAGTTCGAGATCGCCCGCCACGAATACCGACGGGCGCTCGGGTGCTCCGCGCCGCACAAGTGCGCGCAGGCGAGCGAACAGCACGACGAAGGAGAACGGCTTGATCAGGTAGTCGTCCGCGCCGAGGTCGAAGGCGTCGGCGAGGTCGTACTCGCCGTCCTTCGCCGACAGCATGAGGACCGGCGTCCAGATGCCCTGGGCTCTCAGCTCTCTGACGAGCTCGTAGCCGTTCTTCCCCGGCAGCATGATGTCGAGGATGATCGCGTCGAAATCGTCGGTCAGGGCGGTGTGAAACGCCTCATCACCGCGGTGCTCGACGTCCACGACGAAGCCCTCCGACACCAGTCCACGACGTATGGTCTCGGCGAGCCGCACCTCGTCTTCGACTACCAGCACCCGCATGGCCTCGTCCCATCGTCGTGATCGCTACCAGTACAGCAGAACGTCACTGCCGGTGACGCCGGCTTTCAGCGTTCGTTCAGGTGGTGGCCACCACGCTTGAGGTGTGGGTGAAATGACGGACGCGCTCAGCGCGCTGGTTTCCAGATTCCTGTTTACGCACAGCGCGGCCATTGGACCCGTGCTTCTGCTGGTCGTGGCCGGCATGGCAGCCGCGGCGGCATGGCATCACCGCACCGGCCTGTCGCACGTCAGGACGAGCTGGGGACTGCGCTCTCGACAACTACTGCGAAGCGCTCGAGCGGTGTCATCGCGACCTGAAGCGCTTCGAGTTCATCGACGGTGAGCGTGGATTGCATCGCGGCGATCAAGTGCGATACCGCGGCCCGCTGTGCGTCGATGCCCTCCGACGTGGCTTCGACCCAAAGACCTCGTTTGTCGACGGGATCGCGGCGACGCCTGACCATTCCACGCTTCTCCAGGCGGCTGACCGCAAGTGTCATCGTCGGCGCTCGCACTCCCTCATGCGCGGCGAGGTCACTCAATCGGATGGGCCCGGCGGTGCGCAGGGCGTACAGAATCGAGCACTGCGTGAGCGAGAGGTCACTTTCCGATGTGCCCGCGTACTCGCGCCTCCGGATCGCCGATGCTATCCGAAACATCTGCCAGTGAAGGCTTTCCGCCAACTCTGCAACGCCGGAGTCGTCTTCCGCCTCGTCTGCCATGAGCCAAGTGTAGCGACGGCCGTTCCAGTTTCGTTACAAAAGCAATCTAACCGCCGTTACATCCAAGCGGAGGAGGCACGATGGCCGCGACGATTCTCCCTGCTGTCCAGAAATCTTCGGCGCCCCTCTGCTCTTCGTCGGGCTGCACTGGCTGCGAACTGCCGTCGTCGGCGGGGCCCGGCACGGCCGCGGCCTGCAGCCGAATAGGACAGGTGGCACTCGATTTGACGTCGATCGTGCTGGCACTGCACGCGAGCGAGGGCCGCATCGGCGTCGTCGCCATTGGTGCCGACAGGCGCTCTGGCTCGTTCTAGCGGGCGCCCTGCGGCGGAACCCCGTGTCGCGAATACCCACCGCAGTGCGGTTCTCGTCGAAGGAGTGCTGTCGACCGGGGCCGGAAGGCGCCGAAGCGCGGAAGGCGCCGGAGCGCGGTGGCCAGCCGGCGCCCTCGCGCTCGTCGTTATCGTCCCCGTTGTGACGCTTTACGCCGGACCGTTCACCGCGGCATCTCAGTGCCTGCCTCAACAGCGACTCGAGTGCTTCTCTCGTCAGCGGGCTGAGGGACGAGCTGATGTTGCCGTTCTCAGCGCGACTCGTCCTCTTCGTCGTAGACCCTTGCAGCGTAGAGCTCCAACGCCTCACCGCACTTGTCGAGTGCGCGGGCCGCCTCTTCGCGCTTGGGCGCTCCGTATGCGTCACGGGCTAGCACCTTCTCGTACCAATTCCGCAGCTTGACGAGCTCGACTTCGTTCTCCTCGAGTTCGCCGTAGGTGAAATGATCTGCGACGTATTCCTTTTCGAGCCCGGCATGGAAGTCCACGCACTTGTCCAGGATCTCTTCGTACTCGCTGTCCCGTGCGGTCTGGAACAGCTGCACGACGTCGGACCCGCCAGCCAAACCGGAGCAGGACAGCAACACGGCCGAACCGTCCATCTCCTCGATCTCTCGACGCAGTCGACGGAGCGCCCGCTCGGCGCCATCGCGGGCGGGTAGCGCCGCTGCTGAATTCTGCAGATACACGGCGCCCAGCGACTTCAGCCGTCGCCACACCGCTGCACGCAGTCGCGTCGGCTCCGCAGGGATGCGGTAGATCAGCAACAACCACTCGGGCTCGGCGCTGCTATCACGCTCATTCACTAGCCCAGTGTGCCGGACGTGCACTGCTGGCACGGTCGCCCTGTGATTTCCGCTCGGCGGCCGAAAACGTACGTTCCTGAGTCATTCACCGCAGGTCACGTGCGACGTTCCGGCCGCGCTCCGGATATCGAATGCGTGCGCCTGCCCTATCCGCACCCGCCGAGCCTCGTTCGCAACGGTGAAGCCCTGCCCACCTCACCGCGTAGACACTGAACGCAGCACGACTCTCGATGGATTCACTGGCGGTGAACCGTCACCAGCTTGCTGAGTGCTCGAACAGGCGCGATGCAATCACTACCTGCGCCAGCATCCCGCCCACACTGACACATGGCGGAGGTGATCGGCGATGACGAATGTCGGCTATCCGGACGTCATGTGGGGATTAATCCGCGTCCACTGAGCCAATGGACGAGTACGCGGCGCGTCTAGTTTAGGAGGTCGAACAGCGATTCGACCGGTCCACGCGTGTCCTTGTGCGCCGGACGCCAGCGCGGGCACGATCAGCCTTGACAGGGGTGCGTCGGCGTAGGCGTTGGCCCGATCGATCGCCGCGTCCAGCCCCAATGGTGCCCGAGCGTCGGTGCGTGCGATCACCTCGGGGTCGGGGTCAGTGCGAGCGTCCAGTACCGCGCGCAGTTTGCCGCGAACTCGCGTGTCTCGATCACCTTCCTTGCCCGGCAGATGGCCGTACTAATTCGGGAACGCCTGACGAGATGGCGTGGCCCCCGTGGCCGCGGGCCGCCGCGATCATCGACCTGATGGCTTGCGCGCCAACGTGAGCGTCGATTGCTGGTGACCGTGGAGGCCGCGCTGTCGCCATTGGCGCGTTTCGCGACCATTGTCGGAGAGCGTCACCGAGCGTCGCGGGGCGAGCCTGCCGGTCTGACCGACAGCTGATGGCGCGAATTCGCGGCAGCCGCTCTCAGCGCCTCTTCAGGAAAACGCTTCTAGTGTCTCGAGCTATGGGCAGCCCGCGGACTCAGCGTCCGGACGACCGCGTACGCGACATAAGTGCCACTCGTTTCGCAAACGCCTTCAGCCTCAGCGAGGTGATCGATCAACTCGCATCGGGCGGCGCGCCGTGGGGGTTCGGTCCGGCGGGGACCGAACCGGTCGACGCCGCAGTGGCCCGCCAGATCGCTGCAGAAGCCACGCGGCGGCTCGCCGAAGTCGGATTGGAAGGCTTTGGGTGAGTCGGCAGAGCGTAGCGAACCGGCAACGAACACGGCCGCGTCGGTCCGAGCGGCCCGTTCCTGAATGAGCGCTGAGGGCGAAGTGGCCGAAGACGCTCGCGAGGGCAGGGTGACGCGCGTGAGGCGCCGTGTCATCGGCATTGCAGCGGTCGGGATAGTCGTGATTGCCGCTGCCGTAATATTTCTCACTCAGTCCGCCGAACGGGTCATCTCGGGTATCGCCGCATCCGAGCCACGTTGCACCACGCGCGTCGATTACGCCGGCGACCCGCGAGATGCGAGCATTATCAATGCGATCGGGGAATCGACCGGGCACTGTCCTACTCCAGTACCTGAATCGACGGGGCTACCCGGGTTGGTGGAAGGCGCGGCGCTCGGACAACCTTGTTACAACTTTCCGACTTACGTGTTCGGCCAGTCATCGGACGGAATGCAGCTCGTGTGCGTGAAACTCGGGGGCGGCTCCAGTGCAACGGGGAGATGGGTCGCGTCGGAGACCGTCGTTGGTGTCCGCGAGGTCGGCGGACAATGTTCGCCGCCAACCGGTGGCGCCGCGCAGTCGCTCGATGGTTTGCCGCTCATCTGCGTGAATTCGAGTTGGGAGAAGTCGGCCATGGGGGCGAGTTAGCACCGTCGATTTCGTCCAGCAGAAATTGCACGCCCTTGCGCGCAGCGCACCTTCTGTTGCTGGAAGCAGCGCATTCTGCGTGCAGCGCCTTTAGAGGTTTGTCGAGAGCCATGGCCCGTCGCCCGACACTCAAGCCCTTGGACAATCACGCCCTTGGACAATCACGCCATGCGCTCCCACTCGAGCGGCCCGCACTATCCCCCTGCCCTCGTTGTCCGTGCTCACCTCGCTGTGAAGACGGACACGGGCACGTCGACGTACGACGACGACTAGGACGCACGATTGCGTGTCTCGAAACTGATCACCTGCGAGACACCTGTAGGTGTTGTCGGAACTCCGACGCGGATGTATCCGCGGAATCGTCCGCAACGCAGCTATCACCAGCTCGGTGCAGCCAACACCGTCAACCCTCTGAACTGGTCATTCGTCACGCGACCAATGCGGCTTGCCGAGATAAACGACAAAAGAACGAGTTGTGAATCCGTCGGCTAACGCCGTCGCAGGTGCGAATCCTTGTGCCTGCCACACAACACTCGTGCCTGCTACACACATCGTCGAGTTGCGTCGATCCGGCGTCGGCGCTCGGCACCGGGGAAGCCCAGACGCCCACTGTGTCCGCCGGGGTGCAGGCGAGCCGCGGACATGCTCACGGAGTTGCATATGGCAGTCCCTGCCGAGGTGAACGTCTTCGGGGCCACCGAGGTGATGGAGGGGACGCGGGGCCCGAACCCCTGCAGCGCTAGCCTCCGCGCCGGCTGACGTAATCGACGCCGAACTGGCTGAGCGCAAGCGATACGTGATGATGCCTCACTATCGATGACGAGAATCGCGGCGACGACGTTGTATGCGGCGGGAAGCAGACAGCCGAGAATGAGACCTGCCAGCGCCACACCCTCGCCGCCCTCGTCTGCGGCGCATCTGCGCGCTAGCGAGATGGCCGAGCGAATCGGCACGATCATTCCGAAAGCCAGTGCGACAAACGCGTGATTGTTGATCGCCGCGGGTGCGCTGCCTTGGGCTTTCTTCAATCCAGTAGCGGACGTGTAACGGTTGCCCAGTAATCAGGACAGGTGACCGTACCAAGCACGGATTCCGACCCGTTGACGCCCACGGCGTACTGCCCCGAAACCATCGGGCTGGACATTGTGAGCGCACCGTTCTCAACTGGGCCGCTCCGAAGGCGCCATTGACAACGTGCGGCGCACATCTCCGGCCGCGGCGAGCTGTGCAGCCGTGCGCGGGCGGCTGGATTCTGGGCGAATCGCGCCGCCCACGGGCTGAACGGTGCGTGCCGAGAGCCCCGATGACCGCCGTTGAGCAGCGCCGTTCAGTGTCGACCAGCGTGAATGCGGGTCCGGAAATTGGTGCGCAGCACCCCTTCGGCGGGGGTGGAGAATTCAATGCATCGGAACCGCGGGGAACCGGGGTACGATTGCCTCATCGGTGAACAGACGGCCGTTCAGTTTGTACGGCAACTGTGTTGAACGGCCGCATGCTGTGCAGGCTTGAACGAATCAAGGGAGAGGGACATGGGTATCGGTGGACTGACTCAGATGGAGACCGTCGGCGTGCTGGCGACCCAGGGCGCGTCGGCGGGACTGGCCGCCGAGGCGGTCGGGCACGGAGCGCAGGCGATGGCCGCCGGTGTCGTCCTGCCGCCGGGGCTGGACGAGATCTCGGCCTACAACGTCGGGCGGATCCTGGCCTACGCCGAGCAGCTCGGCGCGACGTTGGAGGGTTCGGCGGCGATCGAGGCCGCCTACGGGGTGGCCAACGGCACGTCGTCGGTGATCACCTCCCTGACCGACGCGCTGAACGCGGCCGGCATCAACGGCCTGATCTGAGCGCGGGCGCGACGGGGCGGTAGGGGCGAGCGGATGGTGATGCCGATTCCGGGCGGACTGTGGGGGGCGCAGCCCCCCGAGGTCACGTCCTCGGAGTTCTGGGACGGCCCCGGCGCGGGGTCGATGTTCGCCTCCGCCGAGCAGTTGCTGGCCGTGGCCGCGCAGATCATCGCCAACCTCGGTGGCAGCGAGGCGGTGGCGGCCGCGCTCGGGGCGAACTGGCCCGATCCGACCGGGGAGTTGTCGGTGCTGTCCGCCGTGCCGCACCTGCTCTGGAAGGGCACCGCCGCCGGCCTGGTCATGGAGGCCGCCGCGCTCATCACGGCGACCGCGACCGCGTTCGAAACGCTCAAGGCGGCCACCCCGACCCCGGTCGAGGTGGGCTCCAATCAGGTCGAACACGGTGTGCTGCAGGCGCACAACTTCCTGAACATGCTGTTCCCGGCGATCATGGCCAATCGGGCCGACTACGGCCGGATGTGGCTGACCGGGTCGACCAACAAGTACTCCTACGCCGCGGCCAGCAACGCCGGCACCGCCCAGCTGCCGCCGATGCCGCCACCCCCGCCGAGCACCGCCGGAGGCGGCGGCGACCGGTCGGCGTCGCAGAGCGACATGCCCACCAAGGACGGACTCGGCGGCGGCATGGAGTCGATGATGTCGACGGTCATGGGTCCGCTGCAGTCCCTGGGCGGGCAGGCCGGCCAGCTGACCTCCGGCGGACCGCTACAGGGTGTGGCCGGGATGGGCCAGCAGCTGATGGGCCCGCTGCAACAGCTGATGTCCGCGGGCGGGATGGGCAACCCGTCCGACGCGCTGGGCGCCGGCGCCGCGAACTGGCTGACCGCCACCCCCGGCGCGGGCGGGCCGGTCGCGGCGAACATGATCTCGGCCGGTGGTGGTGGCGGAGGTGCCGGCCTGGGCGGGATGAGCGCGCTGCGCGGCCCGACCGGGTGGGCGTCCACGCCCACCGTCAACGCCGCCGCGCCCGGTGCGACCGAGACCGCCGCGGTGTCGCGGGTCAACGAGGCCAGGGCCGCCCTCGGCGCCCCCGGCGGCACGTCCGGGATGGGTGGCACCGGCGGGATGATGGGCCCGATGATGCACGGCGCCAATCAGGATCAGAACAAGAGCGAGAACGAGGGCAAAGGCAGGACCAGCCCGTTGACCTCACTGGCCGCCCTTTACCGGGCACCCCACGGGGTGCCGGTGATCACGGGGAGTGGCGGCGCCGTCTTCGCCGCACGGGGAGGGGGCGAGGACCAGCAGACGTGACGCTCCACCGGGGTGGCCGCAGACTCGACCGCCACCCGATCCTCGATGAACGACCGAACACCTGAACCACGAAAGGGATTCACGACATGCCACAGCAGATCAAGGCCGAACTCGACGGCGTAGCCCAGGACAGCTCGGGCCTGCAGGAGGTGTCCGACAACCAGGCGGCCATCATGAACCACCTGGCCGACACGTTCGACGGCCTCACCGGGCACTTCCACGGCGACGCCGCGGTCGCGTTCCAGAACCTCGGTGAGCAGCTGCGCGCCCAGGGCGCGAAGTTCACCACCGAGTTCGCCGACCACTCGCAGAAGATGGGCAACAACGCCACCATCCTGCACGAGGCGGACCAGGAGGGCATGGGCCACATCAACGCCGTGTCCAGCATGATCCCGTAGCCCCGGCTACCCATTGCACATCGAATCCGAAGTACGACAACAGAACTCACGAAGGGAAAGACCATGACACTGGTGCAGTACAACCAGGGACTGCTGATGGACGCCAGGGGGCAGATCGCCAGCGCGGCCCAGCGCACCATCGACAACCACTCTCAGTCGGTGAACATCGCCACCCGCAACCAGGACAACCTGGAGGGCTCGACGGGGATGAACTTCCAGAGCGTTATCTCGAAGCTCAACCACGACTACACCCAGGCCCAGGAGCTCATCGACCGGGCCGGCGCGGCGCTCGAGGCGGCCACCCAGGGCATGGGCGACGGCGACGGCAGGGCCGCCGCGCAGTACGGCGGCGGAGCCTAACCCCACAACTCCGCCGTTCCCGAATCAGCGGCCCGGTACGGGGCTGACGCGCGCAACCCCTACGCGCGCAACGGATCCCGGCCGGGCCGCTGTGCGGGAACTCATCGGCGGCGACCGCGTCGCCGCCGATGCCGAGACGCAACCGGCACCCATCACGACAGACAGGGCGGCACGAATGGCATCCCCCTCCTTCACCAGGCGCAGGGCGCCCGCGCACAACGCGCCGGTCTCCGCGGTCGCCGTCGACACCACCTGCGAGGGCGTCTGGCTGCTGCAGGCACTGTGCGGGGTGGAACTGCTGCCCTCGCCGATGCTGCTGCGGCCCTACGTCGGCGCCGGGGGAGTGCAGTACGACCACCCCGGCATCCCGGTGCTGCGCGAGGCCGGTGTGCTGATCGGCGACGACGAGCCGACCGTGCACCCCACGGTCGCACGCTGGATCGAGACCCTCGGCGCCCCGGACATCGCGCTGTGCGTGGACGTGCGCCGCGGCGGCGAGTTCATGCGGCTGGTGATCGCCCGCCGCGACGAGCAGCACGTGGCGATCTCGCGCAGCGGCGCCGGCGACGGCGACGACGTCACCATCGAGGCGGTCGGCACCGTGCCGTCGATGCGGGTGCTCTACGAGCGGGTCATGGAGTTGTGCGAACGCGGCGCCGCGCCGGTGGAACCCGCCCGCTTCGAGCCGATCACGGTGCGCTCGGCGGAGTTCATCGCCGGGCTGGGCGACGTCGCCCGCGACGATCACACTCCCGCGCAGGCGTTCCGCGATCTCGCGCTGACCGCCGAGCAGCGCCGCCTGGTGATGCTGGCCGTCGACACCCCGGCGCTGGAGGTGGGGTTCGGGTTACTGGTGCACGACGCGCGCGGCGACCACGTCGCCCTGGCCTCGGCGGCGGTCACCGACACCGTCGAGGGCCGCATCGTCACCGGCCCGGTGCGGGGCGACGACGGCACCTGGTGGACGCAGATGGTGCCCGGTACGTCCGACGCCGGCGGCAGCGCGCTGCGCTCGCTGATGGCCACCATGGGCGTCGACTGGAGCACCCACAACAGGTTCCGCTAGCGATGTCGTTGCGCGACAGGCCATTCCCCCAGCCACCACCGCTCGCGGCCCGCACGCCCCGACCACGAACGATCATTGGAGACTCCCTGTGAGCGACAACCACGACTTCCGCTCCCGCTACACCACCGGCCTCGACACCGCCCGCGCCGGTGGCGCGCCCGAGCACACCGGGCCGAGTGACACCGGACCGGCCCACGCCGCGCCCGCTCCGGTCGACCCCTTCGCCGCACCCGGCGCGGAGGAGGCGACGCAGGCCGTGACGATGACCGGCGGGCCGAACCGGCACGCCGAGAACGAGCGCACCACCGTCGTCGATCGCGCCGACGTCGACGCCGCCCTCGCGAGCCCGCCGGCCCCGGAGCCCTCGGCGGAACCCGCCACCGGATCCGAGCAAACCGGCGGGCCCGAGGCGCCGCCGACGCCGACCGCCTACTGGCTCAACGGATCCGGCGGTCGCAACGGCTACGACAGCGCCGCGCCCCGACCCGAGGCGGCGGGCCCCGGCCTGCCCTCGCCCGCCCGGCCGAGCGCCCTTGGTGCGCCACCGCCGGCGCCGGCGCCGGAGCCCAACCACTACCCGCCGGCCGCGCCGGGGTACCCGCCGCCGGGCGCCGATCCCGGCGCGCTGCGCCATGAGCCCCCACCGCCGCCGTGGCAGCCGCACTACCCCGGCGGCGGCTCCGGTGCCGGCGGACCCGGCGTGTCGGTCGGCGAGATGCGGGCCCGGATCCGCGAGTCCCAGGTCGCCCCGCCCTACAAGCCGGTGCCGCAGACCGGCTGGCGCAAGGGCGTGTACAAGGTCACCCGGATCAACCTGGGACTGTCGGCCACCGAACGGCACTGGAACGACCTGGCCCGCCGGCTCAAGGTCAACCTGCGCGGCAAGTACGTCATCGCGGTGATGGGCGTCAAGGGCGGTGCCAGCAAGACCACCTCGACGATCTGCCTGGGCGGGGCGCTGAGCCGCTACCGCACCGACAAGATCGTCGCCGTCGACGCCAACCCGGCCAGCGGCAACCTGGCACGGCGCGTCGACGAACCGGTGACGCTGTCGTGGCGCGGCCTGATCGAGGACCGAAACCTGCAGGAGTACACCGATTTCCGCTCGTATCTGGGCAGGCAGACCTCCACCGGGCTGGAGGTGCTCTCCAGCGACGTCGGCGATCAGATGATGAGCGGGCAGAACCTGCTGGCCGCGGTCAAGCTGCTGCAGAAGCAGTACCCGATCGCGCTGCTGGACTGCGGCAACCAGCTCCGCGACGAGCTGACCTACGTGTTGCTGCACCAACTGGGCGTCGACGCGGTGGTGGTGCCCTCAACCACCCGCCTCGACGGGGCGCAGGGGGCCGCCGAGACGCTGAACTGGCTGATGACGCACGGCTTCCCGCACCTGGTGCGCGAGGCGGTGGTGGTGGTCAGCAACGTCAACCGGATCGACGCCTCCGCGCAGGTGAAGGGCCTGCACGAGGACTTCGCCCGGTCGGTGCGCGCGGTGCACGACGTGCCGTTCGACCAGCACCTGTCCGACGCCGTGGCCATCGACTTCGAGCGGCTGCGCCCCGACACCCGGCAGGTGTACATCGAGGCCGCCGCGTCGCTGGTCGACGGGTTCGCCTCGGCCGCCGACCGCGACGCCGGCGCCCGCTGGGGCGGCCCGGCCGGGGGCCGGCCGTGACGGCGGTCAGCGATCGCCGCGCCGGGCTGGGCGGCGAGGAGCGCACCCCCGGCGTGCGGGCGGCCGCCCGAGTCCGGCTGCGCGAGCAGGTGAGGGTGGCGGTGCTGTTCGACGACCGCCAGACCGACATGGCGCTGCCGGCGACCGAACCGGTGGCCACCCTGGTCGGCGACGTGCTGCGCGACCTGCTCGACGGCGGGGAGGCGCTGCGCACCCCCGACGGCCGCGACCTGGTGACCCCCGGCGCGGTCGCGCTGAAACGGGTGACCGGACGGCCGCTGAGCCGCGGGCAGTCACTGGCCGAGCAGGGCGTCAAGGACGGCGACCTGCTGATCCTGGAGGTCGACGACGCCGAGGTGTCCTTCACCCCGGTCATCGAGAACGCCTCCTCGGCGATCGCGCAGCACAACGCGACGAAGTTCGCGTCGGTGACCCCGCAGACCGCCACCGCCTTCGCCGCGGTCGCCGCCGCGATCGGCGCGGCGCTCGCGGTGGGGCTGCTGATCGACGGGTGGCGGCTGGATCTGGCCGCGGACGCCGCCTGGCCGTTCCCCGCGCTGGTCCCCGCGATCACGGCCGCCGCACTCGCGCTGATCCTGCTGACCGGCGGCGCGTTGACGGCCTGGCGGCGGCAGTCCCCGGCCGTGGCCAACGCGCTGCGCGCCGGCGGGGTGCTGGCCGCGACGGCCGCGGCGTTCATCTGCGCGCCCAACCCCCCGGCGTCCTGGCACCTGTTCTTCGCCGCGGTCACCGCCGCCGTGCTGGCGATCCTGCTGTGGCGGTTCGGCTCCGTCCCGCGCGGCGCGGCGGCGTGGCTGACGCTGGTCGGGATCGGCGCCGCGGCGCTGGCGGCGCTGCGCGGCGCCGGCGTGCAGACCGCCTACCTGTGGGTGGGGACGCTGGCGGTGTCGCTGGTCGTGCTGAAGTCCACCGAGACGCTGGCGCAGGTGATGGCGCGCGTGCCGATGCCGCCGTTCCCGACCATCACCGGCCGCAACACCTTCGACGACGCCGACGAGATCGCCGCCGAGGCGCTGGTCGCCGCCGAGACCGAGGGCACCCCGAGCGTCGCCGAGCTGGAACGCGCCGCCGACGACGCCAACACCTACCTGCGCGCGATCGTGGCCGCCGTCGCCCCGTTCCTCGTCCTCGGCGCGTACGGCGCGGTCACCCCGTTCACCGGGCGCTGGGTGCTGGCCACGGTGTTCGTCCTGGGCATCGCGACGATCCTGGTGTTCCGGGGCCGCGACTTCACCGACCGGGTCGCCGCGGTGACGGTGGTGGCCACCGCGCTGGCGATGGCCGTGGCCCTCGGGCTGCGCTACGTGTGGGTGAGCCACGACCCGGTGATGAGCCTGGGCATGGCGATGGGCGCGATGGCGCTGGGCTTCGCCGCCCTCGTCGTCGCCGCGGTGGTGCCGGCGCGGGTGTTCTCCGCCCCGTTCCGCAAGGGCGTGGAGTGGGTGTCCTACGGCCTGCAGGTGCTGGTGGTGCCGGCGACGCTGTGGCTGCTGAACCTGTACTTCCTGGTCAGGAACGCGCTGTGAGCGGCCGCTCCCTCACCCGCGCCGCGGCGCTGGGCTGCGCGGCGCTGTTGGCGCTGGCCGGGCCGCTGGCCGCCGGCACCGCCGCGGCGATCACCGCGCCGGTCGTCGACCCGGCGGCGGTCCCGCCCGACACCCCGCCCGGGCCCGACGAGCCGCTGCGCATGGAGCACAACTGCACGGTCCCCGGCGTCGTGCCGGGCAGCGACCTCGGCGCGCCCAGCCCGTCACAGGCGTTCATGGACATCCCGAGCCTGTGGAAGGCGGCGGCCAGCCGCGGCGCCGGGGTCACGGTGGCGATGATCGACACCGGGGTGAACGTGTCCCCGCGGCTGTCGCGGGTGCACGGCGGCGGTGACTACGTCGACCCGGCGGCCAACGGGCTGGCCGACTGCGACGTGCACGGCACGATCGTGGCCGGGATCATCGGCGCCGCGCCCGCCGAGACCGACGGCATGTCGGGGGTGGCGCCCGAGGCGGACATCGTCTCGATCCGGCAGTCCTCGGCCGCGTACGGGCCGGCCAACCCGTCGCCCGGCGACGCGCAGGCCGACCGCCGCGCCGGCACCGTGTCCACCCTGGCGCGAGCCGTGGTGCACGCCGCCAACAGCGGCGCGAGGGTGCTGAACATGTCGATCGTGGCGTGCATCCCGGTGCTCAAACCGGTCGACCAGACGACGCTGGGCGCCGCGCTGCGCTACGCCGCGGTGGACAAGGACGTGGTGATCGTCGCCGCGTCGGGCAACCTGGCCAACCAGGACTGCGCGCAGAACCCCGACATCGACGCCACCAACGGGAAGGATCCGCGCAACTGGGGTGGGGTGGTGACGATCTCGACCCCGAGCTGGTTCTCCGACTACGTGTTGTCGGTCAGCGCCACCGACGGCACCGGCCGGCCCGCCGTGGACGACCAGGGCCGTGAGATCAGCCTGTCCGGCCCGTGGGTCGGGGTCGCCGCGCCGGGGGTCTTCGCCCAGGGCTTCGACGACAAGGGCGGGTTGATCAACGCCACCTTCGACGCGCAGGCCAGCCAGTTCCGCGCGATCAACGGCACCAGCTTCTCGGCGGCGTACGTGTCGGGGCTGGCGGCGCTGGTGCGCGCCAAGTACCCGCGGCTGTCGGCGGCGCAGGTGATCAACCGGATCGAGGCCACCGCGCACTCGCCGGCCGCCCTGGTGGACAACCGGGTCGGGTACGGCGTCATCGACCCGCTGGCGGCGCTGAACAACGACGTGCCGGAGGGCCCGCCGAGGATGCCCGAGCACCTGTCGCGCTCGCTGGAGGTGCCGCCGCCGCCCCCGCCGCCGGACCGCCGGCCGATGTACATCGCGCTCGTCGGCTCCGGGGCGCTGGTCGGCGCGGTGCTGCTCGCGGTGTTCGTGTCGAACACGGCCAGGGAGCGGCGATCGTGACCGTCACCATCGAGAGCCTGGGCGAGACCGCTGCTCCCGCAACGGATTCCCGCCGTCGCGCCGACGAGCGCGGTCGGCTGCCGCGCTGGCAGCTGAGGTTCCCGCTGCGCCGGGTCGTCATCGCCGAGACGGTCGCCGCGGTCGCCGCGCTGGCGCTGGTCCCGTTCGCGCCGTGGTGGGCGTCGGGGATCGTCGCGGCGGTGATCGTGCTGTTCTCGACGGTGACCTACCGGGAGGCGAGCGCGTCGCGGTGGCTGGGCCGGTGGCGCACGCTGCGCCGGATGCGCTCGCCGCGCCGCCGGGCCGCGCGCGCCGCGATCGCGCAGCCGTTCACCGTGGAGTTGCCCAGCGTCGGCACCATCGGCATGCGCTGGGACGACGGCTACGCGATCACGGTGATCGCCCTGCACGGGCGCCCGCACGCGGAGTCGCGGCTGGTCTCCGAGGGCGCGCAGACCACCGACCTGGCGCCGCTGGAGGTGTGCGGGGCGCTGCTCGAGCAGTTCGGCGGCCTGGAACTGGAGTCCGTCGACCTCGTCTCGGCGGGGGCGCGCACCGCCGCCGACGGGGCCTACACGCCGCGCTACGTCGAGATCATCGCCGACCGGTCCGCGGTCGGGATCCGGCGCACCTGGCTGGTGCTGCGCCTGCGCCCGCAGGGCTGCCTGGACGCGATGTCCTACCGCGGCAGCGTCGCCGAGGCCGCCGCCGCGGCGACCGAGCGGATCCGGCAGGCCGCCGCCGCCCGCGGTTGCCGGGCGGTGACGTGCAGCGCCGAGCAGATCACCGAGGCCACCGCGGCGCTGCTGGACGGCCACGACCTCGCCGCCTACACCGAGCGGTGGTCGGAGCTGAGGGTCGGCGACGACTCGGTGAACGTGTACCGCATCGCCGGGCGGGACCTGACCACCCGGCTGCTCAGCGACCTATGGACCATCCGGGCCACGAAAACGGTTGTGCTGCTGCGCCTCACGCGCGACACCGAGGACGGTGAGCTGCTGGTGGCAGCGCTGGTGCGGGTGCACACCGCCGCCCCGCAGCCGCATCCGCCGATCTCGCCGCTGCACACCGTGCCGCTGCAGGGGTTCGCCGGGCTGGCGGCGACCCTGCCGCTGGGTGCCCGCTCCCTGGAGTTGGACCTGCCGGCGCGGCCGCTGGCGGCCCGCCCGCTGGACGTGCCGGTCGGCCCGGCCGGGTTCCTGCACGGCATGGACGAGCGCGAGGGCACGCCGTACCTCATCTCGTGGACCGACCCGCTGAAGTTCGTGCACGTGGCGATCGCGGCGAACCTCGACGTGGTGCAGTCGCTGATCCTGCGCGCCACCGCCGCCGGGGCAACGGCCGAGATCCACACGGACAGAACGCGATCGTGGGAGCCGATCCGCGACCACACCCGCATCCGGTTGGGTCAGCCCGGTGTGCGCTCGGACGCGGTGACGCTGATCGTCGCCGACGGGGCGGCACCGCGGCAGGCGCTCAGCCCGGTGGGGGAGCGCGGCCGCGCCCTGGTCACCGTCGTCGGGCCCGGAGAGCCGATGCCCGAGAACGCCGACATCCGGATCCAGCAGACCGCCACGGGTCACATCACGGTGATGACCCCCGTCCGCACGGGAGAGATCACGTTGGGAATCATGCGTCCCCGCAACGAGGCTCAGTCGTTGACGCACCTGCGGACGGCGGGCGGGCCCCGGTCGTGAGCACCCGCAGCACCGAGGCGCTGCGCGCCGGCATCAAGGCCCTCTCCAGCAATCCGCGCCGAGCCGGTGAGGTGCTGCGGATGGCCACCGACGACGACCCCGCCATGGCCGACGCATGGCTGGGCCGGCTCGCCGCCGGCGAGGACACCCCGACGGTGCGGGCGGCGCTGGCGAAGGCGGCACCACGGCTGGGCCACGACCTGCGCGGCCTGGGATACGAGCCGCGCCAGCTGGGCGTGGGATTCGACGTCGGATACGTGCGCTGGGAGATCCACGACGCGCTGACCGCCCGGCTCGCGTACGCCGCGGCACTGCTGGCCGAGCGCGACTACGACCGCGCCAGTACCGAACTCGACGACCTGGACGCGACGTCGGTGCTGGTGCGCTTCACCCGCGCGCAGCTGATGGGCGACACCGAACGCTGGCCGGACGTGCTCACCGCGGTGGCCGGCTGCCAGGGCTGGCCGGGCCAGCCCTACCTGGTGCGGGCGGCCAGCCTGCTGGAGGGCAAGGCCGCCGCCCGGCTGGGACTGTTCGACCGCGCGGCCGCCGCGGCCGAGCGGGCGGCCGAGGCCTCGATCACCGACGACGACGCGATCGTGCGGGACGCGCTGTTCCTACGCGCACTGGTGCACCGCGCCCAGGGTGATCCGGAGGCGGCGCGGCAGCTGCTGACCGACGTCGCGGGCCGGTGGCCGCGGTTCGGCGACGCGTCCGCCGCACTGGCGGATCCGACCTACGGGCTGCACGTGGTCGACCACACCACCATCGACAGCCGCACCGACCGCTGGAACCCGGCGACGCAGACCACCCCGCAGCAGCGGGCGGCCGCCGAGCAGGCCGACAACGCCCGGCAGCGGATGGCCGACGGCGAGGCGACGCTGGCGGCGATGGTGGGCCTGGACGGGGTGAAGAAGCAGATCGCGTCGCTGAAGGCGAGCACGATCACGCGGGTTCTGCGGCAGCGCAAGGGGATGCCGGCCGCATCGGCGAGTCGGCACATGCTCATGGTCGGCCCGCCCGGTGTGGGCAAGACCGAGTCGTCGCGGGCGATCGCGCAGATCTTCTGCGGGCTCGGGATCCTTCCTCGGCCCGACGTGTTGGAGACCAAGAAGACGAACCTCGCGGGGCAGTACGTCGGCGAGGTCGAGGTGAAGACGCGGGAGTTCCTCGAGTCGGCGATCGGCGCGACGGTGTTCTTCGACGAGTTCGGCGATCTGATCCACGGCGGCTACGCGCACGGCGACCCGATCGGGCAGGCCATTATCGGCGAGCTGGTGCCGTGGATGGAGAACAACCGCGAGGACGCCATCCTGATCGCCGCCGGCTACCCGAAGGCCTGCGAGAAGGTGCTCGGCGTGAACGCCGGTCTGCGGGGCCGCTTCTCGACGATCATCACCTTCGACTCCTACACCCCGGACACCCTGATCAGGATCACCGAGGTGATCATCGCCCGCGGCGGTGACACGGTGGAGCCCGGTGCGCTGGAGGCGGTGTTCACCGCGCCGTTCACCCGGTTCTACAACGAGCACCACCTCACCGACGACGGCGACGTGGTGCGCACCATCGACACCCTGAACAACGGCCGGTTCGCCCGCAACATCGTGGAGAAGGCGCAGGCGGTCCGCGACGAGCGCATCATCGGCGACTTCGGTTTGCACGACATCGATCTCAGCGACGTCGCCGCCGGGGCGGAGGTCCCCGACGACGCCATCTCGCTGCTCACCAAGGAGGATCTCGCCGAGGGTCTGCACGAGGCGCTACCACCGGGACTGCGGGGGTGAACACCCCCGGTAGCCCTATGGTGCGGGTGGTGCGGCGGGGTTCGACGGTGCGATGACCGGACGGATCGAGGTCGACACCGAGGGCCTGACGGCCGACGGCCGGCAGCTCGCGGCCGCGGGCGACAGGATCAAGCGGACGGGTTGTGCGGCGCCGGCGGGCGATCCCATCTCGATGGACGTCGCCTTCCTGCTCATCCGGCACGAGGAGGCGATCAGCGAGATGCTGGACTACGCGCAACGGGTCCGCGAGCACGGCGGGGCCGTCGTCGAGTCCACCGCGGCGATGTTCACCGTCCTCGACCGGAACAACGCCCTCATGTTCGACCGCGTCACGGTCACGCACGACGCGAAGCTCCCGCAAAGCACCACCGGCGTTCCCGGCATGCCCTATCTGCCTCCTAAGCCCGGCGGCTACCGGATTCCGAGCATTCCGCAGCCGAACACCGGCGTTCCGCCGCTGACCGGGGAGCAGTTCGCCGAGGAACTCGACTCCGGGCCGGGCTCGAACTCGGTGCGCAACCTGTCGAGGGACTGGCTCGATCACGGGTTCGAGCTCGAGGAGCTCGGCGACGACGTCCGGTCCATCGGGGACCGAATCGACCGTGACTGGTTCGACGGTGAGCACAACGCCGCGAAGAACGTTCGCACGCACGGGAAGTGGCTGCAGTCGATGGCCAAGTGGGCCGCCCGCCTCTCGACGGGCGCCGACGGGGTGGCGGACGCGTTCGACACCGCCGTCGACAACTGCCCGAGGCCGGCGGAGTTCGACCACGCGAAGAACGAACTACGCCACCAGATCGACCTCAACCGCAAGATGTTCGGGTTCAACGCCGGCGGCGTCGAGGAGGCCGCCGCGGAGCTGTCCAGGCTGCAGACCCGCGCCGTGGACGCCATGCTGGTGTACCTCGGCTCGGCGACCGGCGCCGTCACCGACATCGGGGACCCTGTCGTTCCGTGCCCGCTCATCGCCGAGAAGGCGGTCATCCCCAACGAGCTGACCGGTGGCCCCGGCACATGGACCGCGGAACGGCGCGGCGGCTCCGAGCGATCGCGCGCTTACGAGTCTCGGGTCAGCGGATCACCGGACGGCATGGAGTACGAACTGCCCCGCGGTGACGGCGAACCCGGCTACACCGACTTCGACGGGTTCGACCCCGGATCCGGTGCGGCCGGCCTGCTGATCGAGGCGAAGGGGCCGGGCTACGACTGGATGGTCGGCGCCGACGGCAACCTGAAACCGAATCTGAACGTCGCCGTGTCGATACCGCGGCAACTGGAGCTGCAGTACGACGCGGCGCTGGCAGCGGGAGGCGTCCCCGTCGAGTGGCGGGTGGCCGAACCGCGCTTCGCCGAGGCGATCGAGCGGATCATCGCGGCCAATCAGTACGACGACCTGATTACCGTGGTCACGGTACCGGCGGGTTAGGAGATCCAGAGTGCTGTACTTCAAAGGGGCGTGGACCGATCGCCCCGACACGTCGCGCACGGCCGCGGAGCGCGTGCTGAGGACGTGGCAGCGCATCCCGCCCGAGCCCGACGCCTACGGCCCGTGGGGGGTACGGCACCCGGCCGACGGCGCCGACCACACCACGTTCGCGAAGCTCGACGATCCCGACAGCGTGGAGAGAATCGAGCAGGCGATCGTCGCGGAGACCACCTTCATGAACAAGGGGCCCCGATCCGCACCGGGGGTGTTCGCGTCGTTCCGACGACAGAGCCGACTCGAGACCGTCGACGGCGCGCCCGCCGAAGCCGAGTTCGCGGTGCGCGCCGGATTCAGCGCGCCACGAAGGAACACCATCCTGTTCAACGTCAACTCCGACACTGAACCCGCGGTGTTGCAGGCGATCTGCGCCGCGCTCGTCCAGACCTGGGAGCCGACGTACCTGACCCTGACGTCCTTCGAGATCAGCAAGGCCCAGGGACACCGCACCCCGCAGGCCGACGTGGGGTGGTTGACCTACCTGAGCGATGCGGTGGCTCTCGACGGCGCGGGTCTCGACGAGGCGATCGCAATCCGCGATGCCGACGGCGGTCGCTACCTCACGCTGCCCGGCTCGCCGGCGGACCCGGACGGGTCGTCTGTTGCGGCGGTGCGACGGGCGTTGGGGTACGAGGGCTGAGCCGGGCTGCGGCGCTGGACAAACGCGTGGGCTCAGGACGTGCTGCGGAGGTCCTCTGCGGCGTTTGTCGCAGAAGACATGTGCGTGACGCTACGTGTTATCAGTGACGACCAAGCGTATTGCGGGAATACCGCGGCCGTCCCTGTCAGCAACTAACATTCGCCCATGCCACTGCGGATCGGTGAGACGTTCGCCGGGTACCGAGTTCTGCGGATGCTGGGGTCCGGGGGCATGGGCGAGGTGTACCTCGTTCAGCACCCTCGGCTTCCCCGCCGTGAGGCACTCAAGGTCCTTCGTCCGGGCATATCCAGCGACACGTCGTTCCGGGAGCGGTTCATTCGAGAGGCCGACCTGGCCGCCGGGTTGCGTCATCCCCATATCGTCGGAATCCACGATCGAGGCGAACACGAAGGCCAACTCTGGATCGCCATGGACTACATCGACGGCACCGACGCAGCCCAGCTGCTCGAACAGAAGTATCCCGCGGGTATGCCGATTGATCTCGTCGAGTCGATCACGACCTCGGTGGCCAGCGCCCTGGACTACGCACACCGGAAGGGCCTGTTGCACCGGGACGTGAAGCCCGCGAACATCATCGTCGCCGACCTCGACGGCGACGAGTCCGGTGTGTACCTGGCCGATTTCGGTATCGCCCGGCCAGTCGACGACATCGGCGGCATCACTACGACGAACATGACCGTTGGCACAGTCGCTTTCGCCGCCCCAGAACAACTCATGGGTGATGCGATCGACGGGCGTGCGGACCAGTACGCCCTGGCCGCCGCCGCATACCACCTGTTGAGTGGCGCGCAGTTGTTCCCGCACTCCAATCCCGCCGTTGTCATCAGTCGCCACCTCAACGCACCTGTACCCGAGCTCGCCGACACACGACCCGACCTCGCCTCGCTCGACTCAACACTGGCTACCGCGCTCGCCAAGAATCCCGATGACCGCTTCGCCGCATGCGTCGACTTCGCCCGTGCTCTGACCAACGCCAGTTCTTCGAAGACCACCCGTAGTGCTGTAGCGCCCACCACTCCAGCCCTGCCGGCCCGCCGCCCCCGGGCCACACCTCCCTCCACCGAAAACGTCGGTGCGACAGACGAAGACGACTCTGCTCGCTCTGCCACGCGGAGAACTCTCGGCGTATCGGTCGTAGCGGCATTGCTGCTGCTCGGCGTAATCGGGTTGTCGTGGCGGCTATGGGAGCGCCCGCAGTCCAGCACGACCGCTACCTCAACGAGCAGAGCATCGTCCCCGTCCAGCCCGACCGCGACAGCAGCGCCGCCTCCTGTCACAACTTCTGTTGCGCCGCAGCCTCCCCCGGCTTCAACGGTGACGGTGACGACGAAGGTGGTGGCGTCCAAGATCGGTACGCCCTGTGCGGGTTCGAGCGGCTACAACATCGGCAAGTTGTCCATCGATCCGGCAGACGATCGAATCATCGTGTGCGGATACGACGACAGCATGAACAACCAGGTCTGGCAGCCGGTCACCGAGCCTTTGGTGGGCACCGTCGAGAGCGGGTCATCCTGCCTGCCCTCCCAGAGTGGCCAGAGCGCCCGCAGCACGGCCGGCTACCTGGTTTCCTGCTTCGACCCGGGAATGTCAGAAGGCTTCATCTGGGCCGGCGGCGACTACTGAGCGCGAAGCGAAGGAGTACCCCACCTCCCGGGGAAGCGGCTCATGACCGGTCGGGGCGCCACCCTTGCGGTTCACATTTGAGCGTCGAACAAGTTCGGGCTAGAGGAAATGACACGAAGACTGGAAGCCAGCGAGTGCCATCTCGGGGGGAATCCTGAAACGTCGCACTTGAGCAGGTTGAAAGGTGTCGTCGATTGGGGGAACCTACAGTGTTCGCTGACGGCGCGGCGTTCGCCGATGACGCGGACGATGTCCGAACTGAGCTGCCAGACGTGCTCGTTGCCCCTAAAGTCGCCGTCAAACCCGGCCATCCGCGCCAGCCTTCCCACGTCGGCAATCGACGGCCGAATTCAGTACCTCTAGTTGGTGATCGTGTCCGATTGAGGTCTAGTCCGCTCGCAGTCGCTTCTCAGCTCTTTCGACCTCGTCGCCGAGGTCGCGGACGGCTTCACAGAGTTGGATGAGCCCTTCCGCTAGCTGCTTCGTCGTCGGGTTCTCGGTTGTCCGCTCCGCCTCGCGGAACTTGTTTGCGGCGCCGGTGGCCCACTGGCTCGAGTTGCTCACGTGGGGGACTGCAGCGACGGGTACCAGCTACAGCGAGTGTGTGACGAATTCGAACAACAGTTGTCCTCCGCGTGAACGTGGTGCGAGCATTGATACATGGTCGAGTCAAACGAATGGACGGCTATCCAGCAGGTTGTTGAGCGGCTCGCAGCGAGCTATCCGAACGTCCCGCAGGAGACGGTCACGACGGTGGTTCACCACAACCATTCGCGCTTCGACGGTCGACCGGTACGGGACTTCGTACCGCTGTTCGTCGAGCGCGGCTCCCGTCGGGAATTGGCCGGCTTAGAGAGCTAGCTCGTCGCTGGCCCAATAGGCCGCGAAGCGCCTGTCCAAATCCGCAATCATGCGGGTCAGAATGCTGATCTCGATCTCCGCGCTGCGGACATCCGCACGGAGATTGGCCGCATACGCGCGCCTCTCGATCAACGCCCGGCGTTTGATGATCGTGCCCTGGAGATGATCGCGTCGCGCGACGAGTTCGGCGCGGAAGTAGGCGCCTTGTCTGGCGTCGGCGGCTCGATGAGCCGCCTCTTCTCCGTCGAATCGCACCGCCGTACCGTAACCCCGCACCGGCGATGACCGCAGTTCGGCTCGCCCCTGGAGAGATGGGGCGCGTCGCGCTAGGGGTTGAGTCGTCGGTAATGGCCTCGATGTGCCCGCGGGCGCGGACGACGCCGAAGCCGGTGAGCAGGACGTGTTCGCCGACAGCCGAGAGCAGGACGTCGGAGGACGTGTCGGTGCACCACACCGCGGCTGTGCGGGCAGTCGAGCGCCTCGGCGATCTCGATGACGATGCGGATCGCTCGCTCCGGGGTGACGGCGCCGGCGACGTACTGCATGGCGATCCAGAGCCAGGCCGTCGTCGGTTTCGCCGTGGTTGTACACAGGCACGATGTCGGGGTGGGCGAGGCCCGCGACGATGTCGGCCTCGCGGCTGAACCTCCCCCGGAAGCCGGGTTCGCGGGAGAGTTCGGCGTCGAGGACCTTGAGGGCGTCGAGACGCGGAAGCGTCGGATTGCGGGCCAGGTACACGGTGCTCGTGCCGCCGGCGGCGGGCACGCGTTCGACGCGGTAGCCCGCGATCTCCCCACCCGTGGCCATCCTCCCAGGATTCCACGTCCTGCGACTTCCGCTCGAGACTCCGCCGTGGGAATCCGTTGCAGGCGGCGATGTGGACGCCTCGCAGGTGGGATGCGTCGGTCAGCGGCCGAGGCACCGACCGTCACCGGGGAGCTCGGATGGACGGGCGGCGAGGTAGTCGTCGACCCACTTCCGGTCCGCCTCGCACAGTCCTGCGGTCTGTTCCTCGAAGTAACGGCGTGGTTGGTGCGCGCCCGGCGGCTCGTCCAGCGCGAGACCCTCGGCGAGGAGCCGTCGGGCAGCGACGGCCTCGCGTCGGCTCGCGGTCGGGTCGGCCAGGGCCTCCGTCGCGGCGTCGACGGCCGACCACGCGTACTGACTCCGGCGGTGACGGTCGCCGTCGGTGGCGGCCCGCCGTGCGGAGGCCACGTCGCTGCGGGCCTCGTCGAGCGCGCGGAGACGGTTCGGTTCCGACACGGCGACCTCCGTAGATACAACCTCGTGCGAACATCGATATGTTCACTATTGCATGGTGTTGCTTGTTAATGCCATTATGGGCGGGTGCGACCCCATCCGTTTCACGCCGGTGCCGATCACCCGCCGTCCGTGACGGCGATACGGGGCCACACCGCGAGATGCGGTGCCGTGCTTCGGATCGCGTCGTCCCGGTGTACGGGCTGGTCCCCCGGAACCGAGAACATCGCGTCCAGCCGGCACCGCATCCGTCTCATCGCTGGACAGCATCACGACGGGACGCTCGGGCCGGCGACTGTCGGCACCACCGGCGGGAGCCTGCCACGATGAGCGCCGTCGTCAGCGAGCCCGATACGTCCGGTTGGTTGCGGACCCTGCTGAGTGGTCGACCGCACCAGGTGGTGCGCAACGCCGACGGCGCGTACCTGCACCGGTGGTATCTGCTGCCGCACAATCGATTCCACAATCTGTACCTACACAGGTTCGTCCAGTCCGACGACGACCGGGCCCTGCACGACCACCCGTGGGCGTTCGTCACGGTCGTGCTGGTCGGCCGGTATCGCGAGGTCACCGAGTGCGGCGTGTTGGAGCGCCGCCCCGGCGCGATCGCTCGGCGCCGCGCCGACCACAGGCACCGTGTCGCACTTCTCCGCGACCGCGAGGGACGCGAACGGCGCTGCTGGACAGTGGTTCTCACCGGACCGAACGTGCGGACGTGGGGCTTCTGGTGTCCTCGCAGCGAGGAGCAGGACCGTTTCGTGCCCTGGCGCGACTTCGGCGCCGGGGGCTGCGGCGAAGCGCACGCCGTCCGCGGCACCGCGTCCTGAGCGGGTGAGACGCGCCGTGTACGCGAAACCCGAAACCCCGTACTGCGGGTTCATGACGCGCGTCGTCGAGGGCGCCGGCGGTCGCCGCACCCGACAGCTGTACATGCCGCGCACCGCACCGCACGTGCTGATCACCGCGCCCACCGAGACGGGCAAGACCCGTCGCGTGATGGCGCCGGCGGCCGTGTTGTGGGGCGGGCCGACGGTGGTCGTCTCGTCGAAAGACGATCTGATGCAACTGGTGATGGAACGCAGGTTCGGGCCCAAGCAGTTGATCGACTTGAGGCCCATCACCGACCCGCTGTGTCCCGACGGCGTCGAGCGGACCGTGTACGACCCGACGGCGAACATCTTCACGCCGTACGAGGCTCTGACGGTGGCCGAGACCGTGATGCAGATGGCCACGGTGGGCCTGGGCTCCGGCGCGGACCAGGTCTCCGACGGCGGGGTCTGGGAGTCGCAGGCCGCCGGGCCGTTGGCGGCCTTCCTGTACGCGGCGTCGCCGATGGGCAACAACCAGGGCATGGACTGGGTGCTCAAAGCCGTCGACAACATCGACACCACCAGCGCCGGTGCCGCCAGGCCGGGTTGGGTGCAGGCCGCCGCGATCTGTCACCGCTTCGAGGTGCTCGCCGTCGGAATGACCCGGATCCTGGATATGGAAGCGCGGCAGCGTGATTCGGTGGCCATCACGATGCGCAAGGCGATCACGCCGTGGCTGCGGGCCAGTCTGATGAACGCGGACACCACCGAGCTCGTCCAGGCGTTCGACCCGCGCTTCCTCGACGATCCGCAGGCGACGCTGTTCGTCCTGGCCCCCGCGGACGGTACCGTCGCCGGCGCGGCGGTGACTCTACTGGACTCGCTGGTGCGACGGTGGCGGGAGAAGACCTCGCGACGCGAGCAGATGCACCGCCTCCTGATGGTGATCGACGAACTGCCCAACACCGCACCGATTCCCGGCCTGCGCCGCATCGTCGGTGAGGGCCGCGGCCTGGGCATCAACCTCGTCGCGGTCGTGCAGGCGTCGTGTCAGCTCGACACGGTCTACGGGCCGGTGTACGCCGAGGAACTGCGCCACATCTTCCCGGCGAACCTGATCATGTACGGCGCTCACGAACGAGACCTGTTGGCGCAGAGCGAGGACTGGTCGGGGCTGACGTTCCGCCGCACCGAGGGTTTCGAGCAGGCCGACGGCCGCAAGGGGCTCAGCAGCGACTTCGGATCGGGGCTTCGGTGGCAGGAGCTGCTGCCGCCGGATCGCGAGCACGCGCGACTGATCCTGCGCGGTGGGTTGGGTCACTGCGTGCAGATCCCGGACTGGAGTCGATGGCGGTTGTTGTTCGACTCTGCGGTCAGGGATTTGGTGGCGACGGCGGGGCCGCGACGTCAGGGGTGGACGTCAGGTGGACGTGGCACTCACGTCCCGTGATGCGCTCGAGCGTCGTCGCAAAACGCGTGGTTCACGACAGGAAGGATCCGGCATTCGGCGGGTTGGCGGCATCGCCTGAAGAACACCACTGTCGCATCCGTTTGACCGTTGTGGCCGGCTCGGCGCGATTCGTTAGGCCGTCCAGCCCAACGGCACTGGATCGTCTCGCGACGATCCGCACGCGTCCCGTAGCTCAGGGGATAGAGCGTCTGTCTCCGAAGCGGAAGGTCGCAGGTTCGAATCCTGCCGGGAGCACCAGGTCAGAATATGTTTCCGAGACAGCCGGGCAACTATCGGGCAATAGCGGCCCGCGATGAAGTAGCACCGGGCACTCACCCGGTCCACCGACGATGGCGGCGGCGAAACCGCAAACAGCCCAGCGCACCTGGCGAGCAGCAGGTTGTAGCCTGACCCCGTTGAGGCTGGACCTAGTGGAGTTTCGGTTTGGAACATCGTCTACGTCCAAGGCCAAGGTGTAGGAGGCAAAGCTTCAAGTGCGATGATGTCGCATGACTTCTGGGATGTCATCCACTGAACGCGAGCGCCTTAAGGCCGAGAGTGCGCTTCAAGAGAAGCGCACTAAACGCGCTCAATGGATCGCGATCGTAGCCTTGGTGGCCTCGGTCGGCAGCGCTGTGTCGGCCATCGATTCAAGCCGAGCGTCCATCGGCAGCACCCGTTTTGCAGGTTTGCAGCCCTGTATGAACTACCGAAACGCGGTGATCGCACTGCACGATCACGGATTGACCGCGGACCAGATCGCGGCAGTGCTGAACGCCGAGCGAGCGGTGTTTGACGCTGACCTAAACGAGATTGAAGGCGGGGGTCCGGCATACGACCGCCTGTACCGACCAGCCTGCGGCAGCGTCGAAGACATCACGGAGCATTTTGCTCCCGTAGTTCCGGCGTCTACCTCTGCGCCGACGCCTGTCCCGAGTTCAGCGTCATCCCCGCCTACACCCCCGTCAGCTGAATCAGCGCCGTCGTCTGCGCCGAGTTCAGCCCCGATACCAGCGTCGGCTCGTCCCAATCCGTAAATCGGTGACTGCCATCGCCGACAGGCGAAGCCACGGGACGGGCTGTGCTCGCCCCATGGCGCACGAACGCAGCCGTGCCCGATGCACTTTGTTTCGGGACGACATCTAGGTCGAAGGCCAAGGCCTAGTGACTAGACGGACGGAATCGCGACCGCGTTGGCGCGGGGCGCTCTTACGGGTTTGCGGTAAGCCGGTAGGTGGTGGTGTACGCCTCGGGTCGGCCGCCTCCACCTGGTGCGGTTGCGACCTCCGGGTCCGACGCGGCGGCGAGGTTGAGGGCGAGCAGCTGAGCGAGGAGGTCTTCCTCGGGGTTGAATCCGTAAGCAGCGATCACCGCCGCATCGAGGCGTTCGTGCAAAGCACGCAGGTCGGACTTCCCCGGCGTCCGCAGGGCGTCGTATTGATCCCCCAGGCTGATGCCCTCGGTGAGCCGGGCCGCTCGGTACTCGGTGATGGCGGCCATCGCCTGAGCGACCTCGGCTACCGCGGCGGCGCCTGGGGACGTCGGCCATGGGAACGAGTCCCACACCGTGGTCGACGTGTAACGAAGGTCGGATTTCAGCTTCGAGCAGCGTTCCTCGAACCACGCCCTATGGAGTGCCGACGACAACACGCCGAGAGAGTAGTCGTCATCTAACGCGATGACGGTCATCGAATCGTCGGGCCGGATCGTTGTGTCGACGAACTGGAAGACCGAGATTCGCTGCTCGGCGGCCACGCGAGAAGTGGCGATGTACCGGTCCAAGTGGGCGAACGCTTCGATCATGTCGTCGCGCCGGTACGAGTGCTGCCACCACTTGTTTAGGAAGTTCTTGTTATGCCATCGCACCTGTGCCTTTGAATTGCGTTTCAGGATCGCAGCATTCGCAGTGGCCTCCTTCTCCGCGGCCAGCTCTCGGTCGGGCAGCACCAGACCCCGCAGCCTTGCCAGCGCGCCTGGGGCTGCAACCTTGACCTTCAGAGCGTCGTCGTGCGGTAGGTCGATTACGAGGTGCTCAGGGTTAAGTGAGTGGAGTAGAACCTTCCCACCGAGGACGGGATGAACAAACGCCGCTGAGCCGGGATCCCTGGCAGTCAGTTCTGCGGCCTCGTCTTTGGTCAGGCGGAACGCGGCGATCTTGCCCGTCGTCTGGCCCTGGAAGATGCGCTTCGGTGCTTTGTTCTGTGGCAGCGAGGCCGCCGTGCCGACGTCGGTGACCGGCCTCAGGCTGGCAGCGATGTCATCGACTTCCAGGCGGAGCTGTCCGTTGTTGAGCCATAGGACCTTCTTCGCCGGTGCATGGCTCGAGCCCTTGACCCAGTTGATGATGGATACGTGGACCACGGCGTCACCCGACCACGGCATGACTGAAATCGCTTCGAAGATCACCCCGTCGTTCTTGACGACGTAATCGAGTGAGGCCTTTCGCGAATCGCCATCGCGAACCGCCTGCGTTGCGACGAACCCTGCCCGGCCGCTGTCGGGAAGTGCCCTGTGCGCGAGAGGGAACCAGTACGTAACGAAATCGCTGACCCCTGGGCTCGGATACTTGTCGTCCAGCTGCGAAACGTAATCGGCGCCCAGTTCGGCGGCCATTTTCCGCCGGCCCAGATATGGAGGGTTGCCGATGATGACGTCGGCATTCGGCCATTCGGCGAAGAGTGCATCGCGGCATTGAATCGACTCGTCGAGGTTGTCCAGCGGGAGCGCTTCGATGTACTCCTCGAGCTCGTCGGCGGCGAGCTTCTTCGCCATCATCATGGTGACCTTGGCCACCTCGACGGCGAAGGCGTTGTTGTCGAACCCCATGAAGTGATCCGGCGTTACGTAGGAGATCGTCGCCTGACCTGATTTCACCTTGCGGCGCGCCAGAATCCGGTTCTTGACCTCGACCTCCAGACGGCGCATTTCGCGATAGGCCACGTAGAGGAAGTTGCCCGATCCGCACGCCGGATCGAGCACTCGATAGCTGGCCATCGCGAGCTGGATCTGTTCAAGATCACCGATCGTCTTCGCGGCTTCGATTCGCTCTAGCCAGGGGTCAACTATGCAGGGAATGACCACGCGAGCAATATCGGCCTGCGACGTGAAATGGGCACCGTAGGCGTGGCGCTCGTCCTTGTCCATCGAGGTCTCGAACAGCGTGCCGAAGATTTCGGGGCGGACGGCCGCCCAGTTAGTCGTGCACGCCCAGCGGATCGCGTTGAGCTCATCCCTGTTCATTTCAATCGGCGTGATGTTCTCGAAAAGGCCGCCGTTGAAGTACGGCGTCCCGGCGAACTGGCCACCCTTCGTCCGGCCCGGCTCGTTCATCTCCCGAAAGAGCGAACCGAGCAGGTCGTAGGCCTCGCGGCCCGACTTGGACTCTTCGACGACACGGGTGAAGAACTTCTCGGGGAGCAACCCGATGTCCTCGGCGAACATCGCCACGACCGACTGGAGGACGAAGTGCTGAGCATCGAGCCGAGGGACGCCGCGCTCCTTCATGGAGCGGAACACGCTGGACACCTGGGCCGCCGCCTCGCGCGTGACCTGAACGAGGTCGTTGCCGAACAGCGGCGGCTCCGGCTCCGGCAGCAGGAACGCAAGCACTTCTCTGCGGCTGACGAGGTCGTCCAGCTTCAGCACGTCCATGGGGGCGTCGAGCTGGAGATCGAAGTCGTACACCCAGAATTCGTCGAAGTTGCACAGCACCACGTAGTTCGGGCGGTGCGGGACGACCTGGATCCAGTACTGGAAGGCCTGCCGGAAGTGCTTCGACAGGTCGGTCCCGGCCTTCTTCATTTCGATGATGCAGCGCGACTCCCAAAGGAGGTCGGCAAACGATGTCCCCTTCGACTCGGCTTTCCGCACGCGCGCCTCCAGGGTCGCCCCCGCCTCGCGCACCCCGCCATGGCCGAACGCCTTGAACAGGCGGTCCAGGAAGACCTGCGCCTCGCCTTTCTCGTCACCCTTGAGAAGGTTGTGGCGGTACGCGATGAAGTCGGCGAGGTCCTGTTGGATCGTCTCAGGCTGAGCCATGAGTGGCACTGTAGGACCGTCCACCGACGCCACCGGGTTGGCGCACCGACGCGGCGCTCGAACCGGCTAAAGAAGTGGACGTCGAGTCACCCACAGCGAGAGGCCGTGGCGCGTCGGAGTGCAGACGTACGATTTCGGCGGGCACCTTCAAATGAATGGGTTGACGGGCGAGCCTTATCCGCCGCCTGAGGCCGCCAGTCGGGAACCGTAACGCGGAGCAAGCGGATTGAATGAGTGGCGTGAGCGATGTCGAACCGACGAAGCCTGTCTATCTGGAATCGGTGGCCCGCGAGGGCAGCGACACCCCAGAACGCGTGGTGCTGTACGAGCGGGTTGGGAAGAAGGTCTATGTCCGCGCGGTCGACCCGTGCGATGACGACCAGGAACCTGAACGGGTGCGCATCGACGATGGCGACGAGTTGATCGTCATGGAGCACCTATCACACATCACTCACCACCTGACACTCGAAGGCGATGACGGCTACCTGCTGCCGCAACGCATTGTCGAGACAAGCCGGGAACCGGGAATGGTCGTCGCCAGAACCCTCCGCCACGGGGAGGTCGATGACGGGCGTCGTGTCCACGTCCGCCCAGGCGACAAAATCGAGGTGCACCCGACGCTTGAGATCGACGCCGTCGACGAGTTCGAATCCCAAGGCGTCCTCGGCTATGCACCCATCAGCCCTGTTCTGTGGACGTGGCTAAAGATCGCACCGCAACTGACCGACGACAGGCCGCGGTATTTGCTGTCCGCCGCACGGCGACTCGACTTGGCTCAGACGCTGTTCATGCGGGTTGAGGAACTCCGACAGAGCGATCCTGAGGGCGCGCCCGCGGTGCGACGTGCTCTATTCGAGCTAGTTGGCGCGACCGAACTGGCGGTGGTCTCGCTGAGCCGAGCGATCGACATGTGCACTAAAGCAGGAACGGACATCGGCGTCACGACCGCCGTGCCGTCGGACATCACCACGCGGGCTACGGCCGTGATTGCAATACGCAATGCCTACGAGCACATCGAAGATAGGGCGCTAGGGAAGGTTTGGGGCAAGCCGGACCCCAATGCGCTGACCATTTTCGATCATGTGAGCATCGCCGTGGACGGCGTGATCAGATACGGAGTGCACCAGCTTGACCTCGGGACCGACGTACCCGAGACCATCAGCGCCATACGACAGTTCCTCAAGACAGCAGCAAGCGAAGCGCTTCCGCCGCCCGACTCGCCAACAACCACCACGTACGTTGATGCTTAATCCGCCCAGCCATGTCGGCGGGCACCGGGTCGTTTCAACGGGTGATGCGGCGCGCAAGGGGGTTGAACGGCAGCACCTGCCCGCCGACGGCGGCGGGCAGGGTCGTTGCACCGTGCTGCGCGAGGCGGCCCGTCGGTGCGGCGATGGTAATCACGGCACCAGCGGCCGAGGCCAGGGTCTCGTAGGTGATGACCGCGGCGGCCACCGAGTGGGGTTGGTGCTGACCGGCTTCCCAGCTGAGCATGTCAGCTTCCAGGTGCGGCAGCTGGCCCGCGATGCGGCACCGCCCGGTCTCCAGCGCCGCAATGAGCCCCTGAGAGCGGGCCAGGGCGTCCCCGCGGCGCGGGGTGCCCGGTGGCGGCCACGTGCTCACGCTGATCGTGTGGCCGGCGCCGTGGCGATCGACGGCCTCGCGTAGAAGTCGCTTGTAGGTGGTGGCGGCGCTGTAGCCCTCGACCACGATTCGCGAGGCACCGATGGCGTCGGCCAGCTCGACGGCCTTGGTCGCCCAGGTGTCCGACGTCATGCGGGCCGAGACGTCGTGAGTCAACGCGATGCGGCCGTCGCGGCCCACCTGCCCGGCCACGATGCCGGTCTCGTCACCCTCGCCGCTGTCGGCGGGGTCGACGCCGACGACGGTCAGCGTGGGACGGCGGGAGGCGGTGATCAGCCGGTGCCCGTCGATCCACTCGCGTTTGCTCAGCCCGCCCTCGGGGCTGGATGGCACGCCGAGGTACATCGCCGCCCACTCCCGCGAACCGACCTCAGCCTTGATGCCCCGGAACCGTTCGAGGGTGAACCCGTTGGCCGACGTGAGCGCGGTGCCCGACGTGTTGCGCTGCAACGCATCCGGGACACCGCTGGTGCTGATGGCGGGAATGTTGACCGACCGCCAGCGGCTATCGGGCTCGGCGAGCAGTGATCCCGCGATGTCGTCCTCAGCCCACCGGGTGAGCACGACGATGGCACTGCTACCGGGCATCAGGCGGGTGAGCTATGAGGCTTTAAACTCATTAAGCAACCGGCGTTTGTAGGCATCGGGTTGCTGACGCGCTGATCGTTCTAAGACTGTCGCGCAGGTCCGACGCGAACCATGAGGTGGTCTACAACGGTCCGTTTGCGTTCGCCGCCGAGCAGGCAGGCGCAGTCGGTACAAATGGCCAAGCGCCAATCGGCCTGAATAGGCTGCGAGCGTTGAACGTGCGTGTAAGAGACGGCGACCGAGTGCCCCACCGCCGCCTGTCGTCGCTCTGACGACTGTCATAACTGCCTCACGTTCCGTCTCAGAAACGATCCTCGCTTTCGAAATGGCCAAAGACATCTGCCGCATACGATGCTGAGGGGTTTTGGAGGCAACCGGGGAACGGGGTGTCGTGAACGGAGCGAGGCCGGGCGCAGTGGTTCCGCCGCAGTGAGGGGACGCGATTGATGGACGACGTTGGTGGCAAGCGGCCACACGACTACTTCGACCGCGCGCCCAACTGGACCGACACGCTGCCCGACTACCGGAGTCTGGCCCGCGAGATCGGACAAGAGATCGCCGCCACCAGGCCGCCGAATGTCCTGAAGAACAATGGTCGCGCGTTCTGGAAGCTCACCGAGGCCGACAGTGGAGAACTCATCTGGCTCGCATTCACCCGGCCTGATGCGCGGTCGGCACTCGCCCGGCGCAAGGTCTGGACTCTCATCCCGCACCTGCAGGATTTCATGGCGAACTGGTTCGTGAGCGTCGACCACGAGCTCACCGATCAGAACCAGTGGATACACACAAACATCGACGTTTATGAGGCACGCGAACTGGCATTACTGGTGCCGCAGCCGAAGGTCGAGGACATCAAGCGGATCACCCGACCCGAAGCGGTGCTGGCCCTCGACGACATCGACCGGTACAAAGTGACGACCGTGCTGGGCAAGGGAACCGCTCAAGCGATGAGGACTCGACGATGACTCGCCTGAACAAACAGGGATTCTGGGAGTGGGCGTACGGCGACCTGCTGTCTAACACCAACCGCGGCGTGCTGGCCGAATACATCGTGGCTACAGCACTCGGCATTCACCACACGAAGCGCGTGGAATGGGACCGGTACGACCTTGTCATCGGTGATATCGGTGTCGAGGTGAAGTCGGCTGCGTACGTGCAGACGTGGAAGCAAACCCAGCTATCAAAGATAGTGTTCGGTGTCCGCCCCGCAACGGGCTGGGACGCCCGCACCGACACCTTTGCGGAGAGTGCGGGGCGAAGCGCCGACGTGTACGTATTCTGTCTGCTCGAAGGTGACGACCACGATGCCATCAACCCGCTCGATGTCGCACAGTGGACCTTCTATGTGCTACCTACCAGCAAACTCCCCGAGCAGAAGACGATTCGGCTCGGACCGCTGAAGGCCCTCGGTCCGTATGAATGCGCCTACGACGAACTCAAGTCCGCCATTCACAAGGCAGCAGCGGAGAATCGCGGCGACGCCTAAGGCGTCGTCCGCTATCGCATCGACGCTGATAGAGACGCGGTGCCGCCGTTGCGGGCGGCGGCGTGACTCGGGCGGGAAGGCGACAAAATGCCGCTATCCTCGTACCTCGAAATCGATAGGTTAATGCGACTGAGATGCGGCGATCCGCGTGGAGACGGCGGCTGCGGGAACGCCGATCGCCGGCGTCTTGTAAACCAGTCTCATAAATGCCATCAAGAGTCATCACAACCGACGACGCATCCGCGCAGCTCAGATGTTTGATTCCACATAAGGCATCAAACCCAGCGCAAACTCAAAACGCCGTGTAGCGCGATCTTAAAATCCACTGCCCCGTGGCCGTGCACGACCGGAGGAGTGATGGCGAAATTTGCCGCGAGCAGTCCGCTTACTTCTCGGTTTGGCGGGGGCAAGTGTCAGTTCCGGTCGAAAAGTGAGCAGGTGATTCCGGGGTGGGTTCTAATCAACGTCGCAACACCGACGGACTTTGTGAGGTTAGCAGAGCGGCGAATAGGTCAGCGGGACAGCGATCTTGGA
>NZ_JANDBD010000023.1 GCF_024320865.1 Mycolicibacterium arenosum
TCCAAGATCGCTGTCCCGCTGACCTATTCGCCGCTCTGCTAACCTCACAAAGTCCGTCGGTGTTGCGACGTTGATTAGAACCCACCCCGGAATCACCTGCTCACTTTTCGACCGGAACTGACATCAACTGCCGCTGTTACCCGAGTGGTACTACCTCGGCGCCGACCGAAGCGGGAGGAGGTTGTCCAGAATGCTGACGTCCGGAGGACAGCAACCGCACCTCGCCGACCGCGACGCTAGGGCCATGACGGAACCAGGTGCCTACACGGCGGCGTTGAACTGGTACCGCGCTGCACCGTGGTCGGGCCGCGTGGGAACGGTCGCCGTTCCGGCACTGACGATCTGGAGTGAGGGCGACAGGTACATCCACCGAAACGCCGTCCGTCGTTCCGAACGATACGTGGCACACGACTTCCGGTTCGAAGCGCTTCCCGGCTCGCACTGGATTCCCGACGAGCAACCCGAGGCCACCGCGAGACTCCTGGTGGACTGGTTCGGGAAGTGGGCCTGAGCCGAGGCGATCGGCAAGCGTCGACGTCCGCGTTCTCGCTGGGCAGCCGCCGCGGAGGGCGGGCGTGGCGGTCTGCGAGCAATGCAATCACAGCCCAACGGACTTCGGACCGGTCGAGCCATACGTCCACCTACCGGGGCGGATTGCCTTGGAGAATTTCACCTCGCGACTGGACGGGAGGGTGGCGTCGTCCCCGGCGTAGGGGAACGCCGCAACACCACCCTGGGCAACACCGCCGGGCGGGGGTCGGCGACGCAGCGGGTCGTCGCGCCCACGACGAGCCACTGGGTGTCCAGCAGGCCTATCGTCGCGGCGACCCGGGTGATGGGTGCGGTGGGGTTCACGGTCACCTCACAGACGACTTCCTGGCCGTATTCATCGACACGGCCGGGTTCGACGGTGCGAAACGTCACGGTCCCCACCTGCCACCGACTCTTGGCGATTTTGCGCTCCCGGACCTCCACAACCACAACGAGTGGGATGAACGAGCCTGCGAACAACGCCAAACCCATCCAGACCAGTGAACCGCCGACCACGACGCCGGCGATGAACGCCGCGATCCCCAGGACGGCGAGCATCAGCAACGTCCACAGCACCCGACGGGTGATTCGGTGCCGTGCAGGGCTGATCCCAGCCTGATCGCTGCGACGCTTCATCTCCTCGCGCCACTCGCGCTTCTTGGAGGCCAGCCGCGTTTACACCGACAAGCTTTCCGGCACCTCTACGCGGCAGGAGCGGTCCGGACTCGCTGCGCTCCTGGACTACGCACGCGACGGCGACGCCATTGTCGTCGTTGGCATCGACCGCCTAGGGCGTAATGCTGCGGAGGTAATGACCACAATCCGAAACCTCGGTCAGCGCGGCATCGTGCTGCGTTCACTGCGTGAGGGCATCGACACGTCGAACGCTGCGGGTCGCATGGTGGCCGGAGTGCTTGCCAGTCTTGCCGAACTTGAACTGGAACTGGGCAAGGAACGCCGCACGGCAGCGCGGGACGCACGGCGGGCACGCGGACAGTCCATAGGTCGGCCGAAGGCGCTGACAGATGAGAAGATCGCCTTGGCCCGTCGCGTGCAGGATAGCGGCGAGTCGGCGAGCACAATCGCGTCCACGCTCGGCGTCTCGCGAGCGACCGTGTACCGGGTGCTAGCCGTGAGCGACGGACAGTAACCTAGCGGTGCTCCGTGTCCGGGCTTTCATGACCTCGCCCGCGTCCGCCGAAGTGAAAACCCCGCACGGTCGGCGCGGAACCGCGATCATGGCGGGGTGAATGACCAAGCAGATTCGCTCGGTAATGCTGCGGTGTTGCGCCGCGGTATCGAAGCTGCGATTTGGGGTGTGCCCGCGGTCAACTTCGAGTTGATGTACCGCGAGATGGTGGACAAACTCGGTGGCGAATACAACCAAATCGTCTACTGGTCTCGGCTGCTGGATTGGAAGAATCAGACGCTGACCCCAAACCCGGACGTTATTTACTTCATGCCGTTCTTCGACACCAGCGACGTCGGGCCGATGGTGCTGGAGATTCCACCTGCCGATGATGGGGTGCTCAACGGCAGCGTGATGAATTTTTGGCAGGCGGCGATTGAGGACATCGGCCCCGGCGGTATGGACGAAGGCCGTGGCGGCAAGTACCTGATCCTGCCGCCCGGTTACGACTCCGACAGTGTGCCTCAAGGTTATGTCGCGATGCCGTGCGACACATACCGCGGATATGCGCTGGTGCGGTCAGTCTTGCGCAGCGGAAGCGACGCCGACGTCGCCACCGCGGTGGAATATGGAAGACGGATGAAGCTCTATCCGTTGTCGGAGGCGGCCAATCCGTCGGCTACCACGTACGTCGATGCCATCGACGTGATCTACGACGCCACCATCCCCTACGACATTCGGTTCTTCGAATCGCTGAACCGCATGATCCAAGCCGAGCCGTGGCGCGACCGCGACAAAGCGATGATCGACCAACTCAAGACCATCGGCATCGAACGCGGCACGGCTTTCTCCCCAAGCGCGGAGGCACGCCAGGTACTGAACGAGGCGATGACACACGTCAAGGCCGAACTGCAGCGATGGTGGGCCAGAACCACGCCGTTCTACGACGGCGATCGCTGGTTCTTCCCGGTCAGCTCGGAGTTGCAAAAGAGCATCGCAAACGGCTTCACCACCCCCGATTCCTACCCGGTGGACGAGCGCGGCTGGCTGTACACCTTCATCTATTTCAGTGCTCGCCATGCTGGCGAGGCGCAGTACTACTTGATGGCAACCGAGGACACAAACGGACAGGCGCTGCGTGGAGACACGTCCTACCGCGTCAACGTTCCCGCCGAGGTGCCGGTAACCCAGTACTGGTCACTGACCGTCTACAACCGCGATACCCACACCCTGATCCGCAATGCCCGGCGGGCGGGGCGCTCCTCGCAAACCCCAGGACTGAGCATCAACGACGACGGCTCCGTTGACGTCTACTTCGGCCCACATACACCTGCTGTGGAATCCAATTGGGTGCCAACCGATTCGGACGGTCACTTCGAGGTACTCGCCCGCTTCTACGGCCCTGAGCAGAAGTTGTTCGACAAGACATGGCGTCTTGGCGGCATCGAACGGATCGCCCCATGACTACACACAGTCAACCGCAACCCCATGTAGGGGACGGCTATCCAACACCCGATGCCGTGGGTCAGGCGTTCGACGCCGTCGACCTCAACCGGGCCATCCAGTCGTATCGGTTCTTCTACCGCACGGTTTCCGGCGCAGCCATATACGACGGCACCGTGGAAGCAGGCGCGCTGCCGAACAAAGTATTCGGCTACATGGACACTCAACCGCGCCACGTCGGCTTCACGCTCAATTCGGACACCCCATACGGCGGTGTGCTGTTGGACCTGAGCATCGGCCCGATGGTGATCGAAGTGCCCGCCGGCCCGATCATCGGCGCGGCATTGGACATCCATCAACGATGGATACAGGACATGGGCATCCCCGGACCCGACGCGGGCAACGGCGGAAAGCACTTGCTGCTCCCCCCTGGGTATCGGGAGGTGGTGCCGTCCGGCTACCACGTCAGTGAAGCTGACTCCTACCGGGTCGTCGTCGGCGTTCGCTCACTTCCCGAGCACGGCGACGTGCCCGCCGCGATTGAGCGGCTCAAGACCATCAACGTGCATCCGCTAAATCCCAGTCCGGACTGGACAGAGCCGACCTGGTTCGACATGACCCCCGCGCCACAAGACACGACACCGCACCGGTACGAGCAGAGCCTCGAATTCTGGGAAGTCCTCCACGGTGTGGTCGAGACCGAGCCGCCACTCGGCGACAGCCTTGCTCAGTACGGCGACCTCGCGGCGCTCGGCATTGCCAAGAGTGAGCCATTCAATCCCGATGACCGATTGAGCCGCATCCTCATACAAGGTGCTCGCAGTGCCTGCGCGCAAATGCGGGTGGAGTCTTTCGCAGACCGTAGGCCCGACCGCATCGTGTGGGATGACCGTCAATGGCAATGGGCTGCGCTGCGATTCGAGAACGGCAACTTCGACACTCCCAACTTCCGCGACACCTATGCACTAGACAAGTGGTTCTTCCAAGCCATCGCCACCTCACCGGCAATGTTTCGCCGCGATGCCGGTGCCGGCTCGCTCTACTGGCTGGGGTTGAGCGATGAAGCGGGGTCCTACCTCGACGGCGGCAGAACCTACAAACTCACAGTGCCTCTGCCTGTGCCCGCCAAGCTCTTCTGGTCGGTCACTGTCTACGACGCCGAAACGCGCAGCCAAATCCAGACCGATCAGGGCAAGGCGGCTCTGCGTTCGTTGTTTGAATTAGACGCTCTGTCAGGGCCGTTGGCCGAACTCTACTTCGGTCCGCAGCCACCCGCCGATCAAGAAGGCTGCTGGATCAAGACGATTCCAGGCAAAGGATGGTTCGCCTACTTTCGCATCTACGGTCCCGACCAAGCGGCTTTCGATGGTTCTTGGAAGCCTAGTGATTTCGAGGCGGATCAGGCTTAGGTAGCGTGACTCTGCACTGTTGAACGCAACGCTTGCTGGTTACCGATGAGGGTGGGGGGTGCCCCTTGCTCAGGACTCGGCTGCGCCTCGCACGGCCAGCGCTCACTCTCTCTCCGAGCTGACACGACCGTCATCGGTCCGCAGTGCGTCCGCAGCAGCTTCATTCCCCGTATGCGGCAGCCAACGCCCCCAACCTTCTGACCTGCTAAGGCTTATCGAAGCCAACGCGGTCAACCGGAGCAAACGCCCAGCGTGGAGTTCCGCTTCAACGTGTAGCGCCTCGTCCCCGCGGGACGCGGTCAATCGATCGGGTGCCCTAAGCGCTAACGAGTCGTAAGCGGCTCTAGCGCAGCTGATACACGCCGCCCGTGACAGTGCCGGCGCTCGGCAAGAATCCGCGCCACCGTGCTTTGGGTGTGATGAATCGGAAGCGTCGCAGGGTTTCGAACAACGTCAAAGCGACACCGAATGAAACAGTCCTCGAGCCCAGCGGGATCGGAAACCGGGACCGCTGGTGCCCGGCATCGACGGCCGGGAGCCGATGGAACACGGGGCGGTCCGCCGGCATTGCGCGCCTTGCGATTGGGCCCTGGGCCTCGCACCCGCGCGGAAATTCGTGCACGGACCCCCTGTGGAGGTGCGGTTGAATGGTCGGATGGGGACCGTGCGTTTCGAGGACACGGCGTTGGCCGACCACGGCACCGGGCTCGCCGGGTGCACGACCGCGGCGGTGATACCTACGTGCTGGGCTCCGGGCGCCGATCCGGTGTCGGTGAGCGCGGTGGGCGCCCTCACCGCCCACGCGCAGGCGCTCGCCGCCGCCGTCGACTACTCGTCGGCCGTGCGCGCGCACGGTGGTGGCGCGGTGGCCGCGACCGCGGCGACCCTCGCCGGCGTCGACGCAGGCAACGCCGCCGCGATTCGCGCCGTCGCGGGAGGTGCCCCGCCCGCCGGTGGTGTTCCGACACTCTCCGCCGCGTCGATGCCGCTGCCCACGCTCCCGGCGCTCCCGCCGCTGCCGACCGTCCCGGCCCCGCCGCTGCTGCCCGGTGAGCAGTGGTCGGCGCTGATCCACGGCGGACCCGGATCGGCCGGGCTTCGAGCGTTCGCCGAGGCGCTGCGCGCGCAGGCCGGCGGCCTCGACGAGACCGCCGGGCGGGTCGCGGGCCACGGCCGCGGAGTCGACGAGCACTGGGTTGACGGCATCCAGCAGGCCGGCGCCAACATCGAACGGCACGGCAACTGGCTGAACGGAGCAGCGGTGCACGCGAACGCGCTCGCGGCGGCCGCCGATCACGTCGCCGACGCGTTCGACGACGCCCGCGCCGCCGTCCCGCCGCCGGACGAGTTCGCCCGAGCGCGCCGGGACATCCTGTCCGCGCAGGCCGCCGGTGATCCGGTCGCCCTCAGCGTCGCCGCCCAGCACTACTCCGGACTGCAGACCCAGGCCCTGGACGGCGTACTGGCCGGATACCACCCCAGCACGACGAGCACGCTGGGCGGGCTGCCGCACCCGCTGTCGCCCGCGCCGAGCATCGCCCCCGGCGCCGACGCGGACACTCGGCCCGCATCCGCCGGACCCGACGACGTCATCGTGGGCCCCGACCGGCCCGGTGACGTGCGGGCGGTCCCGGTGGACCACACGACCGGGCCGGGTCCGGTCGTGAACACCCCGGGAGGACAACCCCAGATCGGTCCGTTCCCGGTGCCCCCGCAGGTGGCGGCGGCCGTACCGCCGGACGCGACGCCCCGCCTCGTCGATCCGACCGGCGGCCTGCTCACACCGCAGGATCTCCCCCCGGCGACCTCGCCACCGCGCATGCCCGGTGTCAATCCACCGTTCGTCGGGTCACCCGCGGTGCCGTCCACGTCGGTGCCGTCGGCCCCGCCCCCGCCCGGCTGCGGCCTTGAGGACTGGACCAAGGGCGTCGCCGAGGCCGTCGGCGGACCCGTCGCAATCCTCACCACCCCCGTCGAGGCGGCCACCGGCGTCGGCGTCCCGGCGGCCATCGCGCAGATCGGGCTGGGTCTCGCGGCCACCATCGACGGGGTTCAGATCATCGAACGGTGCACGGAGTGAGGCGGTTTCGATGAATCGCGTGTCGGACCGGACGGTTCGCGGATGGATGCCGTGGGCCGCGTTCTGCGTCCTCTGGGTGGCGGTCCTGTGCCTTGGGTTCGCCACCGACAACGGATGGCTGGGGATCGCCGCATCGGCGGGCCTGGCGCTGATCACCGGCTACCGCGCCTACCGGATCCATCGGTCGGACCGCGCCGGCTCCTGAGAGCTCCCGAAGCGCAGCGCTTTTCGTGAGCATCTACGGCTCGGCGGTCACGGTGCGGTCGCCCCCCAGGTGATCAGCGAGTACCACCAGATCAGGGCCGCGGTGGTCGACGCCGGTGCGGCGGGGTCGAGTTGCGCGATGACGGTGTCGGCGAGGCGGGCGTCGAGTGGCGCGGCCGCGGTGACGGCGCGGCGACGCAGCTCCTCCAGGCGCACCTGTGGGAGCGGTGAAGCGGTTTCCGCGTCCGCGAGTCGGGCGGCTTCGGGTAGTGCGGCTCCGGCCGGGAACCAGGTGCGGGCTTCGGCGCGGGCGGTGGTGAGGACGGCGCCGGGATAGCCGCCGCGCGAGTCGGTGTCGTGGCCGTGCCGCCAGGCGCGTTCGTGGCGCGCGATCCAGTCGCAGGCGGCGTCGGCGACGACGTGTGGATCGATCGGCGGTCGGCGCTCGGGGTCGACGTGTTCGATGACGGCGTGCCCGGCGCTGCGCGGCCGGCGTCGATGATCGGCGAGGTGGAGCATCTCGTAGGTGCTGTGGGCGGGGCCGGTGCGGACGGTGCGCAGGTAGTAGTCGCCGGTGACGACGTGGCGCATCAGGCGGCCGTGCGCGGCGTCGCGGTCGGGGTGTTCGGTGACCGCGACGGCGTCGGCGGCGTCGACGGTGAGTCGGTACACGGTGATCCGTTCTGCGACCGGGACTGGTGACGCTCAGCGTAGCGATCGGCGAACCGCCCCGGAAGGGGCTGGCGGCGGGTATCCGCAACCTGCGACGGATATCCTTCTGATGATCAAAACCACTGACGGATAACCGTTTTCGAGGCAATGACGGTCAGCGGAGGTATCCGTAACGACGGGCGGGTGCGCCGGAGTTCGACGCTGCGTCGAACTCCGGCGCACCGGTGGCTCACCCTCGGCGTGCACCTCGTCGGCGGTGCGTTTCGCAGGGGTCGGATCCCCGGCGCCCCACGCACTCCCACGTGGTTTGTGTGTGCGTGGTGTCGGTGAACGGCGCGCCTTCATCGGCCGGAGACGGCGCTCGGCGTCCCCGTCATCCGTGGTCGTGGGTGGCGTCGTCCGGCGCGCTGAATGCCGACGGCGGGAGCGTGTGACGGTCGACGCCCACCGAGAGCGTCTCCAGCAGCAGTCCGAGAACGCTGAAGGCGACCCCGAGCACGAGCGGGCCCACGTAGTAGACACCGATCAGGATGTCGGTGGTATCGCCGGTGAAGAGGGCGACGACCAGGTCTGAGGAGTTGATCCAGAAGACGGTGGCGCCGATGGCGATCAGGGCGATCCCGACGATCAGGCTGAACACGCCGTAACCCGCCAGTGCGCGCTGCCCGTCGGGCAGGCGCCCGCGCAGCGCCCGCCCGGCGGCGCGGCGGGCGCGTGGTGCGAGGTCCGGTTCGTCGAGGTAGTCGGCGAGCGCCCAGTGTCCGTCGACCTGCAGGATGGGGGCCAGGTTGACGGCGATGTCGACGCATCTCAGGATCGCCAGGCGCCAGAGCACGATTGCGATCAACGGGTGCGATACCAAGAGGTGCGCCGCGATCGCGAAGGCGGCGGTGGTCACCACGTCCACCGCGAGGCCGACCAGCGCCTGGGTGACTCGTTGCCGGCGCGGCAGGGTCAGCGCGGGTGTGGAGTCGACGAAGAACGACAGTGCGCCCCAATAGAATCCGAAGCCCGCGCGCAGTGGGATCCGCCCGAAGTGGTGCAGCGCGACGGCGTGGGCCAGTTCGTGGCACACCGTGGCGGCCGTGCCGATCGTGATCATGAGCAGCGCCTCGACGGCCGGCGCCGAACTCACCGCCGGTAGGCCGGTGGGACGCCCGGTCAGCAACGCGACGACGCCCGATAGCACCACCGCGGCGATCGCGACGGCGCCGGCGGGATGCAGGAGAACAGGCACCAGATAGCGGTCCAACAGCCGCGCTGGCGTGGCGATACCGCGGATGAGCAGACCGGACCGGGTGACGGACACCGAGCGGTGCCGGCTCGGATTCCGTTGCGGGCGAGCGCGGTCAGTGAGAATACCCAGATCGAGGAGGTCGTCGACGACGGTGTCGTCAAGGGGCGGTCCGAGCCGGCTGACCAGGACAGCCGAGGTGGGGTCGTCGCCGAGTAGATCGGGTAGGTCGGCTGCGCGGGGGTGCTCGAAGAGGACGGTTTCACCGGTCTCGCCGGCCAACACCAGTCCGCGCTTGCTGACGCGGTAACGGGCGTCCGGCGCCAGTCTCACCATTCGAGACCTCCGATCGGTCAGTGCTGTCGAGCACGTCGGCGGGGGTTCTTCGCCGCTCGTGACACGGGGGTGAGGTGGATGCCTGCGGCATCCTCCTCACCCCCGCCCGATCGATCGCGCAACGATCGACGGACCCACCACGAGGACGACGTGGCGAGCGAACACCGGCCCCGCTTTCGACCGGTCACCGCACGACCCTGCGCGTCAACGCAGCGCAGGACGTGTCCGGTGGTCAGCCCCAGCGACTGGCGCGGGCCAGACGAAACAGTCTGCGGATCATGACTTCACCCCCCTCCGACATCGACGGACGGTCCGGCGCGTGAGGCGCGGACGAGACGTCGGCACGGGAACGGACGGTTTCCGGCCACAGACCGTCTTCCTGCGACCGTTCATCGATTCCGGCACCATGGTCGAACGCTAAGTCCGTGGCACCGAGTGCTCACGCGTAGCGCACTACTCGAACGGGGTCCGCGGTCGGCTCCGACCGAGGCGCGGAGTCGTCGAACTCCGGCGAGACGTCATCGGCGTACGTCGTCCGCCGTACCACTGCCACACTGCTGCGCAAGCCGATCGTCAGCGGCATCCGACGGCGATGGACGATTCGGGCGAGCTACTCGACTGGTTGAACGCGGTATCCGCGGCCCCTCGAGGCCGCCGTGCCGTGAATACGCGAATCGCGGCGTGCCGGAACTCACGACGGCACACCTCCTCACGCAGTCCGCCGCTCGCCACCGACGTACCCCAGCCACCGGTGCCTCCGCGCGGCCGCGACCATGCGGCCCGATGCGGGCGCGGGCGATCCCACCGCCGACGCCGGTGGTACCGGAACGCCGCTGAGAGTCGTTGCGAGCGGCGCTATCCCGCTGCGGCCGCCTGGCACGCCGACGATACCAGGGTGTCGAGGCGCAGTCCCACCATGCCGAGGTTGCGGTCGGCTGCGGAGTAGTTCGGGACCGCGGCGTTGAACGCACGGAAGTACTGCGCGGCCAGTACCGCGAAGTCCTCGAGTTGCGGGGTGCCGCTGCCGCGCCCGTCGGCCTCGAGGGTCGTGGCGGCGGCGGTGAACTGAGCCGCGGCGCTCTGCAGGGCGGCACGCTGATCGGGTGTCCACTGCGCCACCGGGACATCGGGGTTCAGGTCGAGCCAGGGCTGCACGGCCGTGGCGAGCGCGCCTTCGGCGGGCACCCAGCGCGCGCACGTGGGGCCGGCCTGCGGGATGAAGCGTTCCGGGTTGGCCGGGTCGCCGGCGGGGGCGGGCGCGGTGGGCGGCGCCGCGGGCGGTACCTGCGTCGCCCTGGTGATCGCCGAGCCGCCGTCGGCGGCGGCGCAGATCTCCGAGATCGCCTGCAGCGCGGCGGTGTTCGCGCGGGCGTAGGCGTCCTGCGGGGGCTGGTAGTTCGTCAGAGCCGCCGCGTAGGCGCGGCCGTAGGCGGTGAACACCTCGTAGAGCTCGCGCAGCACACGATTCGGGGTCTGTCGGGCCAGCGCGACGGCCTGGTCGGCGGCGGCGCGCAGCGCGGTGCCGACCTGCTCGTACTGCGCCTTCAGCTGGGGGGTCCAGGCCGCGCCGGGGATCGAGGGGTCGCGCTGGTCCCACCCGCCGGACTGCGCCGAGGCGACCGTGCTCTGGATCTCCCGCCAGGGTTGGCAGGTCATGTCGGAGGCGATGATCTTCACCGGACCGGTGTCGGTGGCGCTGGCGATCGCGGTCGGGTCACCCGAGGGCGGGGCGGGTGCGGCGGGAGCCGACGACGGCGTCGACGTGCCGGCGACGGTCGCGGGCGACGGTTCGTCGTCGGTGACGATCAGTACGGCCGCGACGACCACTGCGACGACGCCGAGAACGGCGAGCGGCACGACCCATCGCCTGTTCCCGGTGGGCCTTCTCCTCGGCACCGGTGCGGCGTCGGGAACCCAGCCGGGTGGGAACTGCTCGGATCCGTCGTCACTCATCACGGCCCCATCGGGTGGGACACCATTCGGTGCGCATGATCTCGGCGACTTCGGCTCTGATCCGGACGACGTCGGCCGCCCTGGAGTCGTCGGCCAGCTCGGCGGCCCGCTGCGAGGCCCGGCCGATTCGATCACGTCGGGCGTCGTCGTCGAGCGGTGCCAGGTCGGGGAACACCACGGTCGCGCGGTGGTGTCCGTCCAGTGTGACCTCGACGGTGCGGTCGTCGTCGGCTGCGGTGAACGTCCGACTGGCGACCTTTGCGACGTACTCGTCCATCACGGACTGCAGCCGATGCGCGCGGTGGAGTACCGCGGCGACATCGGGGTGCATGTCGTGCATCACGCGCCGCGCCCTTTCGCCTTCGTGGATTTGCCAAGCGCGAACGATACCACTGCTCGCCCGATGATCCTCCCTGGTCGTACCGCCGGCTGCGACGGCCCGCTCCATGTGTGGTGACGCACGTCCGAGGACTGTCGTCGCGTGGAATCGTCGGCTCGTCGCGTCGGCGCGGAGAGGCGGTTTCTCGCGGTGCTGGAGTTAGCCGGGGCCCGATCGTCGGTGGCCGTGTGTCCGCAGGCGTCGTGGGTGACGAGGTGAGATCGCGCGCAGGCGGCGGTGGCGATCGCCGGGGACGCCGTGGTCATGAGCACCACCGCGTCTCGTGTGTCACGGGCGAAGTCGATGCCGGTTATCGCGGGAGCAGGCGGGGTATGGCGAACGAACGCCGATCAGGACGCCGGCGGAGGAGCCGCAATGGACGTGTACGACGGGCTGCTCCTGATGGGTGCCTGCGTCGTCACGACGGCGGTCCTGCTGTTCAAGCCCCGCCGCAGCGCCCGATCGGCGCGGATCGACCGCCTCCTCGAGGAGGCCGCCGAACGGCGGCTCGACGGCGGACCCCGCTGCTGGGCACTGCTGCCGTCGCAGCCCTCCGCGGGCGACGTGTGCGTGAGGGCCGACGGCCACTCCGGCCCGCACCGCAGTCGACACGACGACGGCGGTCACAGGGAGTGGTTCGACTCGGCCGACCACTGGACGATGTGGCGGCGTCGTCCCACGGGGCGATTCGATGGGTGACGAGTCGGACGAGGAGTTCACCGACAGGGTGATCGCGGCGGCGCGAGCCCGTCACGGCACCGCGGGTGACGGCGGTCCCTACGAGGGTGGGATCGGCGAGTGGGTCCGGCGGCGGCTGCAGGATCCCGCGGTGTGGGCCGCGATGACACCGGCGGAGACCGAGCAGATCCGGGTGATCCTGCAGGGCGCCTACGAACGGCGGATGCGGCGCGGTGAGTGACGCAGGGCGCGAACCGGATCGTGGGCCGCACCCCGGTCGGCACTTCACGCGACTGATGGCCGCCGGTGCGTTCGGGGCGACTGCGCTGATCCTGCTCGGGGTCGCGGAAGACCATACGGGCGTCGCGGCGACGATCGGGATCATCGCGGCGGTCGCGGTGCTGGTCGTCGCGCGGTGGGCGAACCGGGGTTGAGCACCCGAGTCGGGCGGCGACCGCGGCGCGTGTTTCTCGGCGTGTATCGGGGAGTATGGCCCGAATGCCATAGTGCCCTATAGTCGGCCATATGGATCGCGAGCTGAACCCGTTCAAGCCGGGGTCCGGCCTGCGGCCGCCGGCGCTGGAGGGCCGCGACCGTCAACTCGAGGACTTCGACCTGCTGGTCGCGCGCAGCAAGCGGCGCAACTACGACCGCGGGATGATCCTCAGCGGGCTGCGGGGAGTCGGCAAGACCACTCTGCTCAACCGCCTGGCGGACCACGCCGACCGACAGGGCTGGCTGACGGTGACCATCGAGGCGAGGCCCGACGACGCGGGGGTGACCGCCGTCCGCGCGCAGCTCTCGCAGGAGTTGACCGTCGGGCTGCGACGGTTCAGCCGCAAGCACCGCATCGAGAAGGTCGTCGAGCCGCTCATCGAGATGGCCCGCAGGTTCTCCGTCGACGTCGCGCTCGGCCCGGCGAAGCTGACCGTCAAGTCGACGGGGGAGGCCGCCGCGACCGGTGACATCGCCCTCGACGTCGAGGAACTCGTCGAGGAGATCACCGCCGCCATCAAGCCGAAGGGCAGCGCGTTCGGGCTGTTCATCGACGAGATGCAGGATCTGGATCGAGGGTTGCTGTCGGCGCTGCTGGCGACGCAGCACCGCGCCGGACAACGCGAATGGCCGTTCTTCATCATCGGCGCGGGACTGCCGAATCTGCCGGCGGTGCTCGCCGACACCAGGTCCTACGCCGAGCGGCAGTTCGCCTACAGCTCGATCGGGCCGCTCGACGCCGCCGCCGCCGCCGATGCGCTCAGGGTGCCGATACGCGACTTCGGCGGCGACCTGTCCGCCGACGCCCTGGACATCCTGGTGGCCGCCAGCGGCGGTTACCCGTACTTCCTGCAGGTGTTCGGGCAAGCGGTCTGGAACGTCGCGGCCGACGCGCCGTTCGACGAGGAGGACGCGTACCTGGCCGTCGAGGTCGGGGTGAAACGCCTCGACGAGGGGTTCTTCCCGTCGCGCTGGCGCCGGGCCACCGAACGGGAGCGGCGCTACATGGCGGCCATCGCGCACACCGGTGAGGAGTCCCCCCGATCGGGTCAGGTGGCCCGGTTGATGGGCGCGTCGGCGTCGGCGGTCAGCGACGTGCGGGACTCCGCGCTGAAGAAGGGGCTGATCTGGGCTCCCGAACACGGCCGCATCGCCTTCACCGTTCCGCACATGGCCGACTTCATCCGACGGCAGGCCGGTGACGACGTGCGTCCGTAACTCGTATTGCGAGGAACACGCTCGGCACGCGGCTATCGCGAACCGGCGTCTCGGAAGCCGTCCGGTTCCGCGATTCGCGTTCGGGCGAGAGCACACTCAGCCTGCGATCCTCGGCTCGATCCCGGAGATCGCGCCCGTCGCCGACTCGGCCGTCGTCACTGCCGAGCGCCGTCGCCGCCGAGGCGACACGAACGTGCCGGGCCGCTCAGGAAGCCGGCCGCAACGACCTCACTATCTTGTCGATCGTGCCGGTGCCGGGGGCGCCCTGGTAGCCCATCGAGATGACGATCGTCGCCGAACCCGGTTGCCCGGCAACGGTGGTCGCGATCATCACGTGCAGCGCGTTCGGTGAGTTGCAGTTCTCGGCCGCGATGCCGGTGACGGAAGCGACGGTCTCCTTGGCGGGCGCCACGTCACTCTGGCGCGACGTCGCCTACGAACTCGACCGTCTCGGCGACCCCTGATTCACATGACCGTGCGATCGCCAAGGGGCGGTTTCCGACGGCCGTTCGCGGCGTGTCCAGGCGGCGTCGACGAGTGCGCATCAGCGGAATCGTGCCTCATCTGCGCCCATCGCCTGCGAAGATCACCGGGAAGTCGCGCTACGGGGAGGGCGAGCGCATGCTCGAAGTGATCGACAAGGGCTCTGTCACCGAAGCGCATCCCGTTCCGCTGTTGTTCGTTCACGGGAGCGGGCACGGAGCGTGGTCGTGGGACGACCACTTCATACAGTTCTTCGCCGAAAGGGGTTACCGGGCAGCGGCTCTCGATCTCCGCGGCCACGGAACCAGCACGTCTCCCAAACCGCTCCGGAAGTGCACCATCGACGACTACGTCAGCGATGTCGCCGAAATCTCCGACGGCATGCCCATCCGACCGGTCGTCGTAGGACATTCCATGGGCGGCTACGTCGTGCAGAAGTACCTCGAGTCACACGAGGCGCCCGCCGCCGTGCTGATGGCCTCGCTTCCGCCGGGTGGCTCCGTCGCGATGACCCTGCGCAGGATGAGGCGGCACCCTTGGCTCGCCGTTAAATCCACACTGACGGGAAGGCAACTGCCCGGCCTCACTCCGCTGCCGCTTACGCGAGAGGCGTTCTTCTCACCGAGCACTCCCGACAACGTCGTTGCCAGATGTTCCGCCAGACTGCAGGAGGAGAGTGCGAAGGCCCTCGTCGCCACCATGTCATCGAAGGGGATCGACGTCGCCCGGATCACGGCGCCGATCCTAGTGATGGGCGGCGAATGCGACGGCGGGGTCTCAACGAACGAAGTGCGTGCCACGGCGCTGGCGTATCGCACTGAGGCGCATCTCTTTCCGGACATGGGTCACGACATGATGCTGGAACCGGGATGGAGGTCCGTCGCCGAGCGCGTCGACGGTTGGCTCGAGAGCCGAGGGATCTAGGGCTGCGACCAACTGTCGCCCGCGCTCCGGGACGCGTGGGGGGAGGCGTGCCGGAGTACGACGTAACACACTCCTATTCAGCGAAGTCGCTGCAGTCCCTGGCAAGCAGTCGAGGCGGATGACGATTGCGCAACCCGAGCGACTTCGCCGGTATTCCGCCTCCGGGCTCGCATCCGGTGCCGAACCCGTGATCGGGTTGAACCGCGGCGGACTTCGTGACGTCACTCCGACTACTACGCGACTGTCGTGCCGACCCGCCGACGTATCGCGCATGCTCGAGTCGGATCGCGATAGGAAACCCTGCGCAGCTGCCACGCCTGCAGCGGCAGGTATCAGAGGTATCGTGCTTCGAATCGTTTAAGCCCAACGTGTGGAAGAGAAGACGAGCCTGTCAGGTAGTCGCACGTTTGCTGTACAGCTCGCTCAGTCCATCGCCATTCGTCCGACCGCATTCATGTCTCACCGGTGATACTCTGACCTTATGGAATCGGTGACGGTTCGCGACCTGCGCAACAACGGGGGAGAAGTTCTGCGTCGCGTCGAGCACGGCGAGCGCGTAATCGTCACCCGCGACGGCACGCCGGTCGCCGAGTTGCGACCGCTCCCGCGACCGAGCTTGAGTGCCGCCGAGTTGATCCGTCGTCGTCGCCGTCTGCCCGCGGTGGACCCCGACGAATTGCGCCGCGACATCGACGACGTGATCGATCCGTCGCTGTGAGCGAGTCGCCGTCCCGCGGAATGCTGGACACGTCGACGGTGATCCTGCTCGGCGACATCACCGACCCTGCGTTGCTTCCCCAGGAGTCGGTCATCAGCGCGATCACCCTGGCCGAGTTGTCCGTCGGTCCCCACGTCGCCCGCTCCGACGACGAACGCGCTGCGCGGCAACAACACCTGCAGCAGGCCGAGGCGGACTTCGAGATCCTTCCGTTCGACGCCGACTGCGCGCGGGCGTTCGGAGGTGTCGCGGCAGCCCTGCGTTCGGCAGGACGCAAGCCCGCGGCGCGGGCGTACGACGCACTGATCGCCGCGAGCGCGATCGCCTACGGCGTAGGTCTTTACACCTGCAATCCAAGCGACTTCGCCGGAATTCCACGCCTGGAACTGCGCCCGGTACCGAACCCGAGATCGGCTTGAACGGCGGCGCACTCCGTCACGTCACCTCGACTATCCCGTGACTGTCGTGCCGACGCGCCCTCGTGGGACTCAACTTGCCGTCGATTCGGTCACGGTGTTTCACCGCCGCTAAGACAACCCGCCGAGTTAACGCCTACCGAGCATTACTCGTTTCGGTCACGGTTCCCGGCGTCAAGCCGTTCGAGCGCATCGGGCCACGCGGGCGGCAGGTCGCATGGACGGCTCGACCAGAAGACGAACTGCGACGCCGACATCCGGTCGTGGAACCGCCTCATCGTCTGTGCGTGAGGCTGGCGCGGCACGGCTGCATCGAGGTCCGCCTGATCCCGCCACGCCGAGAGTGTGAAGAACGTCCGGCTCAACGGCTTGGCAATCAGCGAGACTCCGAGGTTGCCGGGGGAGTGGAGCATCTGGCGTCGAATTCGCATGGCGGCCAACAGGAACGCGGGTGCGTCACCGATCGCCTTGAGTTCGAATCGAGACGCCATCACGACGGCCGCCGATTCGTCTGGCACCGTTGCGGAGCCGGGGTCCGCGACCGCTCGTCCGTTCGTCCACGGCAGTGTCGGCATGTGATCGCTCCTTTCGATTCGGCGCTCCCACCCTGACATTCCAATTATGACATGTCAATAGTGGAGTATGTCTTGTGAGAAGCCGCCCGTGCTCGAGCACAGGATCGGCCCTCCGGGTTGAGCGCGTCGCGCGGTAGGGAGCAGTCCGTCCGTGGTCGACGAGAACACAGCCGTTTCCGGCACTTCTCGCGCGATGCCTCGAGCCTCATCCGAGACATCGGCACGTTTGAGCTCGATGGTCAGGGCGGGGTTCCGGCGTAGTGCCGACCCTGCCGGAGTCCATTGCGGAGTTCGACTGGACTTCATCGGATATCGAACCCAGGGCCCCACGAACTCCCCAGCGCCTTCAAATCGTCACTGTGACGTATCGTGAGAAGGGTTCCGCTACAGTGAGTTACGGCCACAAAGTGCCAAACCGGAGCCGTCGCCGAACGCAGGACAGCGCTCACCGATTCGCCCAGTGCTGTGACCGTTGTCGCGTGCGGCGACAGGCGTTGCGATTGTCCGTTCTCATTGATTCTGGGGCATTCTCATTGAATCTGGGGTAAGTGCGTGTCTTTCTCATTGAATCTGGGGCACGAGGCTTAGCGTTTATGTGTGCTGACGTCGGCTGTTTCGGCTGGG
>NZ_JANDBD010000024.1 GCF_024320865.1 Mycolicibacterium arenosum
TGTCCGTTCTCATTGATTCTGGGGCATTCTCATTGAATCTGGGGTAAGTGCGTGTCTTTCTCATTGAATCTGGGGCACGAGGCTTAGCGTTTATGTGTGCTGACGTCGGCTGTTTCGGCTGGGCCAGGTGTAGCGAGTGCAGTGGACTTGGAGTTCAACACCCGCGAGGGATGCACGCGGCAATCGCTGGACCGATGTGCTGCAACCCGGTTTGAGTTGGACTGTTCACCAGTGCGGAATTTCCCCTCGTTTCGAGGTCAGCGTAACTTTCCCGGGCTGTGGTGGTTCGCCACAACCGGCGCACATGTAGGTCACGAGTCCTGGGTAGAACGTGACCAGTTGATGGCGTTGGATGCCGATCCGGATGTTGTTGGTGTTCTGTCGCAACCATTTTGGATTCATTGGCGTGACGGCACGCGGCATGCTCCTGACTACTTCGTGCGGCGCCGCGATGGATCTGTCGTCGTAGTCGACGTTCGTGAGGACGACCGGATCTCTGACGCTGATCGGGACGTGTTCGATCGGTCTGCCGCCACGTGCGCGATGGTCGGTTGGGATTACCTGCGTGTCGGTTCCCTCGATCCAGTGCTGCGGGCGAATCTACGTTGGTTGTCGGGTTATCGGCATCCGCGAGTATTGAAGATCGGTTTGGCTGATCAACTGGCGGAGGTCTTCGCTCGGGTCCGTCCGTTGATGGCTGGTGTGCACGCGGTCGGGACTCCTTTGGTGGTGCTGCCCGTACTGTTTCATCTGCTCTGGCACGGCCGTTTAGTTGCCGATCTGCAAGGAGCGGCACTTGGCGACGACACGGCGATTGGCCTCGGGACCGGGTGGTGACCTGACGTGCGAACGGGTGTCGTCCGAGAGGGAGACGAAATCCGTTTATCAGCAGGTGTTTTCACCGTCGTAACCCTGTCGGGCGGATCAGCTCGACTGGTTGACGCTGTCGGCGAGCAGATTGTGGTGCCGCTCTCGCAGCTGATGGTTGATCCGGCATTGGAATTGGTGTCGGGGTCGCGACCGCCACTGTGTTCTGAGGAAATGCTGGCTGGCATTCCCGAGGCAGCCGTCGAGCAAGCACGGTGGTGGGAGCGCCACATCGTGGAGATCCTCAGCGGCCGCCCGCCTGGGACGGCCGCGGGCATTCGTCCCCGCCCAGAGTTCGACACGGCGAAACGATCTCTGCGGCAGCGTGAGCTGGCCAAGTTGGACGAGCTGCGTGCCGCCGGCCACGACGTGAGTCGGAATGCGTTGCAGCGTCGCCGATTTGCCTACGAACGGGACGGGCTCCTGGGAGTGGTTGACGGGCGCCATAATCGGCGGCGCGCGGTATTCGGCCGTGTGGACGACCGTGTCGTCGCCGCGGTGCGGGATGCGATCGAGGGCGAGACCGACCTGTCAACGGGAACGGTGCAGCGTCTGCAACGGCGGGTCGCCAAGACGCTGGTGGCCACCTATGGTGCCGACGACGCGCCCGCGATGCCGTCGCAGCCCACCTTCTACCGGCTGGTCAAGCGCCTCGCGGAAGGACGGCACACGTTCGGGTCAGCACGGACGCGGCGATCGCTGTCCAAGCAGCCCGATGGCCCATTCGGGTCGATCACCGTGGTGCGCCCCGGCGAGATGGTGGAAATCGATTCAACCCTTCTGGATGTACGGGTAGTGCTCGATGACGGCATGGTAGACCGAGTCGAGCTGACTGCGATGGTCGACAACGCTACGCGGTCCATCCCGGCCGCGGTGCTGCGACCGACGACCAAAGCAGTGGACGCGTCACTGCTCTTGGCGCGGGCATTGACGCCCGAACCGATGCGCCCGGGATGGGCCGATGCGCTGCGGATGTCCCGGTCGGTACTTCCGCACCACAGCCTGACCAGTGTCGATCAGCGCCTGGCCGATGCTGCGGCCAGGCCGGTGATCGCTCCCGAGACGATCGTCTGCGATCACGGGAAAGCGTATCTGTCCCAAACATTTCGGCAAGCGTGCTGCACATTGGGGATCAATCTGCAGCCGGCTCATCCCGACTGCCCGACCGATAAGCCGAAGATCGAGCGGACATTGCAGTCGGTGGGCACCCTGTTCGCACAGTACGTGGCCGGTTACGTCGGTTCATCGGTGGAGCGGCGTGGGAAAAACGCCGAGGACGACGCGGTGTGGTCGATGATTGAGCTGCAGGCGCTGCTGGACGAGTGGATCATCGCGGTGTGGCAGAACCGCCCCCACGATGGCCTGCGGGATCCGGTGACGCCGGGGAAAGCGTTGTCTCCCAACGAGAAATACACTGCCCTCGTTGAGGTGGCTGGCTATGTACCGGTCCCACTGGACGCCGACGACTATATCGAATTGCTTCCCGTGCAGTGGCGCACAATCAACAGTTACGGGGTCCGGATCAACCATCGCACCTATGACGCCAAGGCGCTCAACCCATACCGGCGCCAGCATTCCGGGGTCGATGCCCGTAACGGACAGTGGGAAGTGCACTACGACCCGTATGACGTGTCGAGGATTTGGGTGCGCAATCACCACGAAGACGGATGGCTGGCCGCGACGTGGACGCACCTTCGGTCCTCGCCGGTGCCGTTCGGCGAGACACTGTGGCGCCACGCCCGCTCCGTAGCCGACCGCAGAGGGGCCCAGAAGACCCAGGAAGCGGAGATTGCGGCCATCGCGGAGGACTTGCTGGACCGCGCCGCCGCTGGGCCGCAGCAGCAGACGAAAGCCGAGCGCCGAGTGACTGGACGGACCAGCGCCGCGAGCGCCGGCCGGGACTGGCCGGACCCGACGGAATCATCCGAACATCATGGCCCGTCACCGTCGGAACGGGCCGCCGACAACGAGACTTTCGACGATGACGGCGAGATGGCGGAGGTCATACCCCTGCCGGTGTTTGATGCACGCAAGGAGGCCCAAACGTGGCGACTGTGACCGAGATTGCGGCGGTGGGTCAGTTAGAGGATCGCCGCCAGCCGACCACGACGCTGGAGGGCTGGCGGCGTTTTGTTGATGCCGATCCGCCGGAGTTCACGTTGCTCGCCGACGACGAGTGGGCCAGCCTCGGTGAGGACGAGCGGACGGCCTACAACGAGGCCCGGGTTGCGCATCATTCGGAGCTGGTGGTGGTCACCACGTCGGCGATCGAAGCGATCACCCATCAGGGCCGGCTGTTGACATTGCTCAACCAGCGCGAGATCGGGGCCCGGCGCGGGCTGATCATCTCCGGCGGGGCAGCGACGGGGAAAACTACGGCGATCAAGCAACTGGGTCGGTTTCACGAATTGCGCACCCGTGCACGGTTTCCCGGCGATGAGAGCCGGATTCCGGTGGTGTATGTGACGGCCCCGCCGAAAGGGTCGCCCCGCAAGTTGGCGATGGAGTTCGCACGGTTTCTGGGGCTTCCCACGCTCAATCAGCGGATGAACGTGACCGATATTTCCGATGCCGTGTGCCAGGTGCTCATCGATGCCCGTACCGACATCGTGGTGGTCGATGAAATCCACAACCTCAACCTCGACACCCGCGCCGGCGAAGAACTGTCCGACCACCTCAAATACTTCACCGAGCATCTGCCTGCGACATTCGTTTACGCCGGGATCGAAGTGGAACGCTCGGGGCTGTTCACCGGCACGCGGGGACGGCAGTTGGCCGGCCGTTGCGGGGTGATCCACACCAGCGCATTCCCCGACGCCAAGGAGTGGCGACAACTCGTCGCCGCCATGGAAGGTACCTTGCGTCTGCATCGACACGAACCGGGAAGCCTTGTCGCCCAGGCCCGTTACCTGCACCGCCGCACCGGCGGGATGATCGGCAGCCTGGCCCACTTGATCCGGGCTTCAGCAATCCAAGCGATGCTCGACGGCACCGAGCACATCACCCGCGAGGCCATGGACGATATTTTGATCGACTACGCCGCCCACACGGCCGCGGCCCGCACGGCCAGCTGACGTGGCAACTGTCAGGCCGTGGCCGCGCGGACCACGCCAGCGGCTCCCGCGAACGATCGCACCGTTCCGTTGGGAAGCCGTATCGTCCTACATCGACAGGCTGGCCCGCGCCAACCATATCGGCGTCTCCACACTGCGCGGCCATGTCGCCGAATCATGCGCAGCCCGGCCGCGACCGGACTGGTTGGCCGTCGTCAGCGGCCAACCTGAGCAGGTAATCCGGTCCCGTCTCTGCGGGCTTGCTGGCGACCCCACCGCGCTCAAGCAATATCTCCGCCGCCCTTTGTGTCAAAGATGTATGGCACGCAAGGGAATACACGAACCCGTCTACTGCTACCTGCCTGCACATGTCTCCGTATGCCACCGTCACCGACGCTGGATCGGTTCACCAACGCGCGTTCTTGACGACCAGGTGGATCTTCGTGACCGGCCCACGGTGCTCAGTGCCGGGCGCACGCATCGGCGCTTGGCCCGTCAGTATTCAGAGGTCGACCTTCATGACGCCTTGGGCGACGCCCGCCACATCCTGGTCTTCTGGGCTCACGCAGAGCGTCACGTGGCGGCGGGGATTCTGCAGAATGGCCTAGAAGCGCACGTGGTGGCCTACCCCGATGTGATCGCCGTAGCCGCAACATTGCTCACAGCTCGCCCTCGGGTTGAACAGCCCAGGACGCCAACGGAACCCGCCTGGCCGACGCTACTGCTCGACCGCATCAACGAACGCACCGGCGCCCACCATGCCGACGCCACCCCCGTCGAGCAATGGGCGCAGTACCGACGCCTATTCGCCACTGCCGTATTGACGACACGCTCAGACGGCGCAGAACTGGGGACTGTGGATTTAACGGTGTTTCCGGCCTGACACGCTGAGCGATGCTCGGCGAGAAAGGTGCCGTGATGACGACACTGGACGATGTGACCAAGAAGAAGCAGGTTGAGCAGTCCGCTGAGCAGCAGGCTGCCGTCGAGCTGGTTCGGCTGGCCCAGGAACAGGGCCTGTCGCTGACCGGGCCTGACGGGCTGCTCAAGCAGCTGACCAAAACGGTCCTGGAGACCGCGCTGAATGAGGAGATGACCGAGCACCTCGGCTATGAGAAACACGACCCGCCCGAAGCGGGGACGGGCAACATCCGCAACGGCACCCGATCCAAGACTGTGCTGACCGACACCACCGGCCCGGTCGAGCTCGACGTGCCGCGCGATCGGGCATCGACGTTCGAGCCGCAGATCGTCAAAAAACGCCAGCGCCGGCTCTCCGGCGTTGATGAGGTCGTGCTGTCGTTGTACTCCAAAGGGTTGACCACCGGGGAGATCTCGGCTCATTTCGCCGAGATCTACGGTGCGTCGGTGTCCAAGGAGACGATCAGCCGGATCACCGACAAAGTGCTCGAGGAGATGAACGAGTGGACGGTGCGGCCGCTGGATGAAACCTACGCCGCGATCTTCATCGACGCGATCGTGGTGAAGGTCCGCGACGGCCAGGTCGCCAACCGCCCGTTCTACGCCGCCATCGGGGTCACCCTCGGCGGGGAACGCGACATCCTGGGCCTGTGGGCCGGCACCGGCGGTGAGGGCGCCAAATTCTGGATGGCCGTGCTCACCGACCTACGCAACCGCGGCATCAAGGACACCTTCTTCGTCGTCTGCGACGGTCTGAAGGGACTGCCCGAGGTGGTCGGCAACGTGTGGCCGCAAGCCATCGTGCAAACCTGCATCATTCACCTGATACGCAACACATTCCGGCTCACATCACGTAAGTACTGGGATGAGATCAAGCGCGACGTGAAACCGATCTATACCGCAGTCAACGCTACCGCGGCCCGTGCGGCGTTCGACGAGTTGGCCGAGAAATGGGGGCAGCGCTACCCGGCAGTAATCCGTTTGTGGGACAACGCCTGGAACGAGTTCATCCCGTTCCTGGACTACGACGTGGAGATACGGCGGGTGATCTGCTCGACGAATGCGATCGAGTCACTGAACGCCCGCTACCGCCGCGCCATCAAGGCCCGCGGGCACTTCCCGTCCGAGCAGGCCGCGTTGAAGTGTCTCTACCTCGTGACCCGATCGCTGGACCCGACCGGTGTTGGCAGGGCACGATGGACGATGCGGTGGAAACCTGCGTTGAATGCATTTGCGATCACTTTCGGCGACCGATTTCCGGCAGCCGAAACCTACTGATGAAGACCGCCGGAAACACCGTTAACGAGATAGTCCCCAGAACTGGCGTGTCGCGCTTAGGGGTCGGCAGTCTTGAATGTGCCTTATCAGTAAGGCACTTGTGGTGTGCATCTGACTGTGTCCGACGGTTGTATCTATCGGCTTTCTAATCGTTAGGGACAGTGGTATCTGGCTGGGTGTATCGGCCGGTGAATCATCACCGGCGGCGCTGCTTGCCGGTGATTGGCCGGCGGTGGGTGGTCCAGTACGCGGCCACCGCGCTGACCACCACAGCGAAGGCGGCAATGACGCTGGCCGGGAGGGCGTGGTCCTGCAGCCATCCGGTCGCGGTGGCCGACCAGCCGGTGAGCAGGTTGCCGCCGCTGGCGGTGTGCCCGGTGGCCGCGGGCAGCCAGTACCACGCGAGGTAGGCGCCGGTGGCGATGAGGACAACGGCGGTGACGCGGGTCCCGTGGCGGGCGAGGATACCCAGATGCCGGGTCAGGGCCGTGCCGGCGATGGCGGTGCCGACGCTGACCAGCATCAAGATGGTGGCGGCACCGGCTGTGTATGCGGTGAACACTGCCAGCAGACCGCCCCATCCGCTGGTGGCCTGGGCCTGGGCGATCACCGCGAGCAGTACCCCGAAGGTGCAGGACAGTGACGCCAGGGCGTAGCCGATTCCGGCCGCGAGCACACCACCGGCTGTTGGGGAGTCCGGCCGATGACGCGTCCGGGCAGGCATACGCAGACCGATGGTGCGGCCGGTGAGCATGAAGCCGCCCAAGATGGCCAGGGTGAGCCCGATCGTGATCCCGAGCCAGGGAGCAGCCGTCACCAGGGTCCGGGCACCGGCACTGATCGCGATACCGGCGAGGGTGAGGGTGCCGGTGAACCCGATGGTCAGGACGGCCCCGGTGCGCAGTGCCCGGGCCAGCCGCACGAGCACCGCATCGGTGCCGCCGGTGGCGATGGTGCCGGTGATCCACGCCGGTAGCAGCGCGAACCCGCAGGGGTTGACCGGGGCGAGCATGCCAGCGGTAAACGCGAGCGCGAGCAGGTTCACCGTGCGGCGCTGCTGCCGAGGGCGGCCAGGATCTGATCCTGGGACGGGGCGTGGCCGCGGTAGCTGATCTGCCCGGACGGGTCGATGACGAGGGCGGTGGTCGGCGCGGTCACCTGGTAGCGGCTGGTCAGGGCCCCGTTAGTATCGACGACCGCGGGCAGGCTGGTGCCGCCGATCTGGTCCAGGAAGTGGCGAACATCGGCGGGTTTCTCGGTGGGGACGATGTCGACGGCTAGGAACTTGGCGCTGCCTCCGGCTTTCTCCACGGCCGCCCGAGCAGCGGCCAGGGATTTACCGCCGCCGACGCATTCGCCGCACCCGTAGGAGAAGAACAGGATCGCGGTCGGGGCGGCAGCGGGCAGTTCGACGGTTTTGCCGTCCACCGTGGTCAGTGTCGCCGCCGTCGCCTGGGTTGTGGCGTTGGCGTGTGGCGGTGAGGTCGGATTGCTGGTTGTGGCCGATTGGCCGCACGCGGTCAGCGCGCCCGCTGCCAGCATCACAGCCGTAACGCCCGCCCACCTGTGGGGTGTAAACGAACGCGTTTCAGACATTGTCGATGCTTCCTTTCGTCAGGTCGTCGAGCGTGTGCGTCGCGGGTGAATGGCTGTCGGCGGGACAGCAGTGATCGCCGCGTTGACCGCGGCGGGCGAAGGCGACCACAGCCGCCAGCAGCAGCGCGACGGCTGCCCCGATGACCCATGGATTCTCGAGCAGTCCACACACGGCGGCGAGCGCGCCGCCGGCGATCAGGACTGGCGCGGCGCAACACAGGGCCGTCACCAGCACCGCTGCCGCACCCAGCAGCACGGGATTTCTTCGTGGACGTTGATTCATTGATTTCTCCTCATCAGGTTGGGTGCGGCTGGTCAGCTGCAGCAGCCGGGGTGGGCAGTTGGCGGGGTATGGAGCTGGGTAAGGATTTGTGTGGTCAGGGCTGCGCCGAGTTGGTGGGCCTCAGCGACGCTGACGATCTGACCTTCGGGGTGCTCGGCGAGCCACGGCGCGGCGTCCTGCGCGCAGGTGAAGTAGTGCACCTGGTTGCAGAATGAGGACCGGATCGAGGTGAGGTCGTCGGGGTTGACCAGCGAGACCACCGCGGTCTCGGGCTGCACGCTGGTGACACCGTTTTCGCCGACCGAGACCCTGATCGGGTGCCCGCTGACGGGTGATTCGGATTCGATGCTGGCGGGCCGGTCCAGGATGGTGGGAAAGATGAGGGTGTCCAGGGCGCACCAGGTGTAGAGCTCTTGGCCGGCCACGGTGAATCGGTGGCGGGTCGGGCGCAGGGTCAGGCCCTGGCCGACGATGCGGCCCTGCTCGTCGTATTCGGTGTCGGGTACCGCGGCCAGACGCCGGGTCACCTCGTCAACCGGGAGGCCGACGGCCGCGGCGAGCGCCTCCACGGTGACCGGCTCGCCGGCGGCGAGCAGCCGCAGCAACGGCACCAGCATCGTCGGGTCGAGCCCGGACTCTTCCGGAATGGTCAGGCGGTCAAGGAAATTGGGCATCAGGAACCTTTCGAGTGAGCCATGCGTCAGGATGCGCAGCAGGACAGTCGGGACATATCGGCGCTGAAGGACTGGGCGGCGATTTTGATGCCTTCGGCCATGGTCAGATACGGGGCCCAGGACCCGGCGACCTGGTCGACGGTCATCGCGGCGTCGAGGATGTAGACCGCGGCGGCGGCGATCTCGCCAGCATCCTTGGCGACGGCGGTGATGCCGTGGATGCGGCCGGTGCCGGCGTCGGCGACGAGTTTGATGAAACCGCGGGTGTCTCGGTTGACCACCGCACGCGGCACATGTTTTAGCGGCAGCACCCGGCAGTCGCACCGTGTCCCGGCGGCGAGGAGCTCGGCCTCGGTCGTCCCGGCCGCACCGACCGCGGGGCTGGTGAACGTCACGCGGGGCAGATGGCGGTAGTCGACCCTGCGGCCGGCGTCGGTGAAGATGTTGTCGGCGACCATCGCGCCGTGATGGGCGGCGACGTAGACGAACTCGCGGTGCCCGGTCACGTCGCCGGCCGCCCAGATCCGTGGGTTCGACGACTGCAGCCCGTCGCTCACCACGACCTCGTTGTTCTCGCCGGTTTTGACCTGCACCGCTTCGAGATTCAGGCCGTCGGTGTTCGGACGGCGGCCGGTGGCGACGAGGACTTTCGCGGCACGGAACTGCTGCGTTCCGCCGGTGATGGTCGCGGTGACCGTGACCTGATCGTCGGCCTGCTCGACCTCGCTCACCGTGGCGCGGCGCACCACCCGGATGCCGTCGTCGGCGAACACCTCCAGCAGCGCCATGCCGACTTCCGGCTCTTCCTTCGATGCCAGCGTGGAGCGGACCAGCACCGTCACCGTTGACCCGAGCCGGGCGAACAGTTGCGCCTGCTCCAACGCGACGTAGCCGCCGCCGATCACCAGCAGCGACTCCGGGACCTCGGTGACTTCCATCGCGGTGGTCGAGGTCAGGTAGGCGACGCCCTCGAATGCGGGCGGGATGACTGGGTTCGCGCCGGTGGCGATCAGGTAGTGCTCGGCCTCGATGGTGGCATCGCCGACCTCGATGACGGGCGCGTCCGGGGTTCCGGCGAACCGCGCTTGGCCCTGAATGCGCTGCCAGCCATACGATTCGGCCACGTTGAGGTACTTCTCTGAGCGCAGCGACTCCACCAGATCGTGCGTGCCGGCGATCAGGGCCGCCATGTCCACCGGGCCGGCCGTGGTGGCGATCCCCGGGAACCGGGCAGTGTCGGCTGCGGTATGCCGGGCCTCGGCCGCTGCGATCAGGGCCTTTGACGGCACGCAGCCGGTGTTGACACACGTGCCACCGAAGATGCCGCGCTCGATCATGACGACGGACTTGCCGAGCGCGGTAGCGCGGATCGCCGCGGCCATCGCCGCGCCGCCGGAACCGATGACCGCGAGGTCCAATCCCTGACTCATGCACCCATCCTTGACCTTCAAGTAGGCTTGAAGGTCAAGTGTTCTGAGGAGACATCGTGAGAATCGGGAAGCTCGCCGAGGCGACCGGGGCCACCACCGCGACGCTGCGCTACTACGAAGACGAAGGCCTGCTCCCGCCCGCCGAACGTTCCCCGGCGGGGTATCGCGACTATGCCGCCGACACGATCGCCCGGGTCGGCTTCATCCGACGGGGACAGGCCGCCGGGTTCAGCCTCGCCCAGATTCGGCAGATCCTCGACATCCGTGACAGCGGCCACGCGCCGTGCACGCACGTGCGCGACCTGCTCGACATCCGACTGACCGACCTCGACGAGCAGATCAGCGCACTGGTGGCACTGCGCGAGACCATCGCCCGGCTGCGGCAGGGCGCCGAAAGCGTCGACCCGGAATCATGCAGCGCCGATGACGTATGTCGATACCTCTAGGAGCCACCTCCGTGGCACCGGAGGCATGTATTTCGTCAAGTCCGTTGACCCCGGCAGTCGTCATGAATTTCCGCCCCACTGGAGGTCGTTGGTGCGCGGGAGCGCGGGGCCTGCTGAGCAGTAGGCTCACCCGATGCGGTGGGATTTCACTCGAAGCTGGTCGCATTGGCCGTGCTGAGCCCAGCCACACTCGTTCAGGCGATCGCCACCTTCGCCATCACCAATATCGACGACATCGTGGTCCTCGCGGTGATGTTCGGCCAGGCGCCCGGTCATCGTGGCGCAGCCATCCGAGTGACCGCCGGTCAGTACCTCGGCTTCACCGCCATCTTGGCAGTTTCGGTCGGCGGCGCACTCCTGGGTGCCACGCTGCTTCCTCCAGCCGCACTGCCGTACTTCGGGCTGCTGCCCATCGTGTTGGGGCTGCGGGCGGCATGGCTGGCCTGGCGGGATCGCCGCACCCAACCGGCGCCGACCGATGATCCCGCAACACTGTTGACGCCTGGCACCTGGCAGGTCGCAGTCATCACCTTCGCCAACGGCGGCGACAACATCGGCGTGTACGTTCCGATCTTCGCCGTCTCAACGATCGCCACCATCGGTGTTTACATCATCGTGTTCCTCATCGGTGTGGCCATCTGGTGCGCGGCCGGCCGATATTTCGCCTCCCACCCGATCATCGCCAAAGCACTCTCACGCTGGGGCCACATCGTTCTGCCCGTTGCACTGATCACAATCGGGGCCCTCATCCTCATCAAAGGCGGAGCGTTCGCCCTCTAGCTCGGAGCAACTTCACCACTCAGGGCCAGGAGGCGCTCCTGCATCGGCATGTGTTGGCGTTCAACCACTTTGGTGATGTCCCGGCCCGTATCCGCTATGACAATCTAAAACGGGCGGTGGCCAAGGTGCTCAAAGGCCGCAGCCGGCACCCGAACTACCAACACGAGCGAGCGCACCACAGAATCATGATCGTGTGTCACGAGAGACACGATCACAGTAGTTATACCGAAGACGTACCCGAGCCAACGGAATCGACAGGAGACCATTCCGGCTACCCTGCTGCGCTCGCAGCCGGGCGCGGAAGCAGGGTTGCCCCAGATTCAATGAGAAACGTCGCGATCGAAATTCTCATCCAATCTGGGGCAATGCAGGTCAGACTAGTAAATGTGCCCCAGATTCAATGAGAACGGACA
>NZ_JANDBD010000025.1 GCF_024320865.1 Mycolicibacterium arenosum
GTTACGGCGGCAACAGCGGCAGGGAAACGCCCGGACCCATCCCGAACCCGGAAGCTAAGCCTACCAGCGCCGATGATACTACCCCTACGGGTGGAAAAGTAGGACACCGCCGAACACCCTTTAAGTCCAGAGGCCCCCAATTCCGATTGGGGGTCTCTGGCATTTCTATTTCATCATTAAATTCTCGCGGAGAATTCGAATTCAGAATGTCCTCAATTCCTCTCGACTGAGCACGAATCCGCGACCACTCGGAATATGCGCGCAGGTGACACCCGCTTCAGCTGATAGGCAACCGAAATCGCCGGCGACGAGAGCCGAATCGTACGGGAGAGTGTTGGCGATGGACGGCGTCAGGACCCCGCCGGTACATACTCCGTTTTCGACAACGCCATCGGGATGCAACTGGACGTAGCCCGTCGCCCAGTTGAGCTCGCAATTCGCGGGGCGCTCTGGCGGCGGTGACGTTCGCTCTTTCGCGTCACAGTTGATCCCGAGTTCCCCGGTCGGGTCCGTGAGCGACCAGTTACAGGCGATGTTTGCGCTGGGCGTGATGAACGCGACCATCGACGAACTCTCCGTCATGTCCTCCGGCTTGTCGCCACCGAAGGACATGTCGTGAAAGTCATCGGCGTTCACCTGACGTGCGGCGAGGATCTCCGCGACGGGGCCGCTGGCGGCGGCCGCCGTAGTCGTACTTGCGGAGGTGGTCTGTGTCGTCGATGACGACGATGACGCCGACGATTCAGTCGCGTCGGCCGCCACGGGACTACCCCGCTCCGTCGACCCACAGGCCGAAGCGATCAGTGCCATCATCACTGCTGCGTACAGGACTCCGCGTGACATGCACGGATGATACTGACGGATCAGTCGAATAATGTCGCGATGGGCGCAACGCGTTGTTGTTCCATATCGAGCAGCTGTCTCTTGCGGGCGATGCCGCCGCCGTATCCGGTGAGGCTGCCGTTTGCTCCGATCACGCGATGGCAGGGGACGATGATCCCGATCGGGTTGTGCCCGTTGGCGAGACCCACGGCTCGGGAGGCGCCGGGCGGCGAACCGATCTGGCGGGCGATCTCACCGTACGACCGGGTCTCGCCGTAGGGGATGGTCAACAGTGCGGCCCATACCCGTCGCTGAAACTCCGTGCCGATCAGGTCGAGCTCGAGGTCGAAGTCGAGCAGATCGCCCGCGAAGTAGGCGTCGAGTTGGGCAGCCACGTCGTCGAACGCCCCGTCATCGACCTCCCAGCCGTCGTGGTCGGGCTCGTAGGTCTGGTCGACCATTCGCAGGTGCCTGAGCCGACCATCCCGGCCGGCGAGAGTCAGCGGTCCGACCGGACTGTCGACGGTGCGGGCCTGCAGTATCTCCATCACTTCTCCTTCGGCGCAGTCCGCGGCGGCCAGTCGTTGACCTCGTGGTCGAGTGCCGTCCAAAGATGTTGTGTCGCATAGGCGCGCCACGGTCGCCACCTGGTGCTGTACTCGGTGAGTCCCTTGGCCTCGGCCGGCAGGCCGAGTTGCTTGGCCGCCAAGAGCACACCCAGGTCGCTCGCCGGGAACGCATCGGGATCGCCGAGGCCCCGCATCGCGATGACCTCGGCGGTCCACGGCCCGATTCCGCGGATTGCGAGCAGCTGGTCGCGCGCTCGGTTCCAGTCGCAGCCGGTGTCGAGGGACACCTCACCGTCGGCGAGTGCCCGCGTCAGCGTGAGGAAGGTGCGCTGGCGTGACTTCGGGAAGGCCAGTGCTCCGGGATCGATCTCGCTGAGCCGCTCCGCACTCGGAAAAGCATGCGAGAGAGCACCGTTCGGATCGTAGACAGGTGAACCGAACGCCTCGACGAGCCGCCGTGTGTGAGTACGCGCCGCCTTGGTCGACACCTGCTGACCGATCACCACGCGCAGCGCGAGTTCCTGTTCGTCGACCGTGCGCGGGATGCGCTGTCCCGGCGCCTTGGACACGACCGCGGCGAGCACGGGATCGTCGCTGAGCGCGTCGACTACCGCCTCGGGGTCGGCGTCGAGATCGAGGAGCCGCCTGCACCGGGCGATCGCCGTCGCGAGGTCCTTGAGGTCGTCGAGGACGAGCCCGCACCGAACGTGGTCGGGATGCGGGGTCAGGCTGACGATCCCGTTGCCGGACGGCAACTTCAGCGTCCGCCGGTAGGCGCCGTCGCGGACCTCCTCGAGGCCCGGTACCGCCGTCGCAGCGAGGTGCCCGAACAGCCCCTCGAACGCGAACGGCGCGCGCACGGGAAGGCGCACGGACAGCACGCCGGCGCCGCTCTGCTCGCCGCGGCCGAACGTCACCGCGGCGCGAGCCCGCAGTTCGGTAGGAGTCAGCGCGCATACCTCGCGCACGGTGTCGTTGAACTGCCGGATGCTGGAGAAGCCCGCAGCGAACGCGACGTCGCCGAACGGCAATGACGTCGTCTCGATGAGAACGCGCGCGGTCTGCGTCCGCTGCGCCCGCGCGAGCGCCAGCGGGTTGGCGCCGACCTCGGCCTGGAGCAGCCGCTCGAGTTGGCGTGGGGTGTACCCGACACGGGTCGCCAGGCCGGTCACGCCCTCGCGGTCCACGGTGCCGTCGGCGATCAGTCGCATCGCGCGGGCGACGACGTCGCCGCGGACGTTCCACTCCGGCGAGCCGGGGGAGGCGTCGGGTCGGCATCGCTTGCACGCTCTGAAGCCCTCCCGCTGGGCGGCGGCCGACGTCGGATAGAAGCGGACGTTGCGGGCGAACGGTGGTCGCACCGGACAGCTGGGCCTGCAGTAGATCCCCGTGGTGAGCACCGCGGTGACGAACCATCCGTCGAAGCGCGCATCCTTCGACTGCACCGCTCGATAACAGTGGTCGAAGTCCTCGTGCACACGTCGACGATTACACGTCGGCACCGACATCACTAGCGGAAAACCGACATCAGCGTGGGGATCCCAGAGTCGCGCCTGATTGGTTGACGAGCCCGAACGCGGGGCATGATCACGGCATGAATCTGCTGCCCGAAGCGACACTCGACGACGCGCACGTGGCGTGTGTACTGCACCGGGCCGTCGCGGTGATCAACCCCGCGCTGGACCTGCTGTGGGGAACCGACCCGATCGGGCTCAAGCGCCGCACGCACAGCAAGGACTCGGACGACGGCGCCCTGGGAAACACGCTCGACGCCGCGGCCTGGGTGCTCAACACACTCGACGTGCCGGGTACCGAGGCGTGGGAGCGGGCCAGCCTGGACGACCGCATCGACTGGTGGGTGCACCGGGTCGGCGCCGTCGACAACGTGCTCGTCGCGTTCCCCGGTGTGCTCGGCGTAGTCGCGGACCGACTCCCCGTGCAGGATGTCCTCGGCTTCGCCAATCAGGCGATCGTCCTGTGTGCGGTGGCGCGCGAGATGGGTGTCACCGACCGGCGCCAACAGGTGGCCCTGCTCGGCGCCGTCATGTGCGACCGCGATCTCAGCGACGACGGTCTCGCCGCCCCTGCGGACGACGATCCCGAGGACGGGTCGGCATCGCTGCCGTCGACGCTGTGGCGGCTCGCCGGAATACTGCGGGCCATCGGCGACGAACTGAACCGGCGGCCCCGGCCCCGCGCGGTGTTCCGCTACCTCGGTGTGCTGCCCGGCGTCGGTGCTGTCGCCGACTACCTGGGGGAGTACGGGGCGCTGGTGCGGGCGGCCAAGGAGGGCCGACGCTGGATCACCGCAACCGCACGGCCTGCAACCCGCTGACGAGTGTCCGGCATCGACACATTCACGGGGGTTTCGCTGCTTTAATCACGACATGCTCAATGATGAGTCGTCCGGTAGTTCGCGGTTCATCGGTCGTGTCGGCGCGCTCGCCGTGGCCCTGGGGATCGGTGCCGCGATCGCGACCAGCCCCGGCGTGGCGTGGGCCGACGAGCCGGATTCGGCGGGCTCGGCGGCGTCCGATTCATCGAACTCCGAGCCGGCGAAGAGTCCCTCGGCGGGCTCGCAGGACACCGCGGATCCCGCCCCGGAGGCGGACACGACACCGGAGGACACCGACACCGACACCGACACCGAGGCCGCGACTCCGGCGACGGACGCCGACGCGGAGGAGCCTCGGGTGGTCAGCGCCAAGAAGGCGAAGTCGAACAAGGGGCATCGGGCGGCCGAGGCAACCGAGAAGACCGACACGTCCGACACGTCCGAGAAGCCGGACCCGAGCGAGCCGGCCGACGGCGCCGCTTCGGCCGCGGCGGCATCGGCTGTGCAGGCGCAGACCGCCGCGGCCCCCGACCCGGTCCCCGCGACCGACGACACGTCGCAGGAGTCCGCGCCCATCGTGCAGGCCACGGTGCTGATTCAGCCCGCTGAGAAACCGGCACCTGTCGCCGCGGCTGCGCCGCCCCCCAACATCGTCGCTCACGTCGTCTCGGGGCTGTTGTCGGTGATCGGACTGACGCCCCAGGCCGCGGGCGGGCCCGCGACGCCGCCGCAGTCGCCGGTGATGTGGACGATGCTGGGCTTCGTGCGTCGCGAGATCGGCAACGCGTTCGCGCCGTCGGTGGCTCCGGCCGCGACGAGCCCGCTGGGCACCCAGCAGCAACTCGACGCTGAGCGGACCGCCACCGCGACGCTCAACACCCTGCCCGTCGCGCTGATGAAGCTGGTGCTGCGGTTCGGCTTCATGTCGGCAGCGCAGCAACAGTTCTCGCTCGTCGGCGGACCCGATCAGGCGAACATCGACCGCCTCGACGCGGCGGTCAACGAGTACGCGATGGGCGCGGCGTTCCAACAGCAGATCCTCAACTCCAACCAGCCGACCGTCGTCATGCAGGTCGCGCCGCCCCACACGTGGTACGGCCGGACGGTGCCGGGATCGCGCATCCTCTACGACAATCCGGACACCATCTACCGCTTCATGGGTGTCAACGGCGCCTCGTCCTACGTCATCCGGGGCCGGTTCGACGGGGACGTGCCCGCGGACACCACGTTCAGCGTCCTCACCGGTCTGACGGGTAACACCGCCTCAGTGCTGACCAAGGATCAACTGGTCTTCGATCCGGACGGCAGGAGCTTCACCATCACCGCCGACCGCGGCCCGGCCAACGGGCGTGTCAACCATCTTCAGCTCACCGGTGACTCGACGCTGATCGCCACGCGTAACACGTTGTCCGACTGGACGTCCGAACAACCCATGAGCCTGGAGATCACCCGCGTGGGTGGCCCGCCGAACAGCCTCTTCAGCCAGCTCGGCGGCTTCGCGATCCCCGGTCTCGGTCCGGCCGTCGTCAACAACCCGCTGCTGACGACGCTGGTCTCACTGGTGCCGCCGCTGCCGTTCAACCCGCCGATTCTGCGCGGCGCGGTGGCGGCCGTCATCATGGCGCTCGGCATTCAGCGCGAGGCGACCTACATGGCGGTGGCGACCACCGATCCGGCGACGGGCGAGAAGATCCCGCCGAACGTGCTCAAGAACCCCGCGCGCAACGCGGAGTTCCTTGCGACACAGCTGCAGAGCGCGGGGTACTTCCAACTCGCCGACGACGAGGCGCTGGTGGTCACGATCCATCCCAACAACGCGGGGTACTTCGTTCTCCCGGTCACCGACGACTGGACCATCACCAAGGACTACTGGAACGAGCAGACGAGCCTGAACAACTCGCAGGCGGAGGCCGATCCGATCGACGGCTCGTACACCGTCGTCATCTCGAAGACCGATCCGCTCGTCGGCGGCCAGCACGTCGCGAACTGGGTGTCCACCGGCGGGCTGAATCAGGGCACCATCTCCATGCGCTTCCAGGATCTGGATCCGAACGCCCCCGACAACCCGCCGACGGTCAGCAGCCAGCTGGTCAAGCTCAGTGACCTGGGCGCGGTGCTGCCCGCCAACACGGTCTATCTCAGCGACCAGGGCCGCGCCGACCAGCTCGCCGAGCGCAAGGCCGGTTACGACAACCGCTTCGCACCGTATCCGCAGCCCTAGAATCGCCTGATGGCACAACTGGTTCAGCAGTACCTGGACCGAATCCTCGCCGAACATGCGGGGGTGAGCGACGGTGTGCTCGCCGACTACATCCCCGAGCTGGCGGGCGTCGATCCCGAGGGCTTCGCGCTGTCGCTGTCGTCGGCCGACGGCCACGTGTACGAAACCGGATCTACGGCAGTCGAATTCACCATTCAGTCGATCTCCAAACCGTTCACGTACGCCCTTGCGCTCGACTCCCTGGGGCAGGCCGCAGTGGACGCGCGCATCGGTGTCGAACCGTCCGGCGAGGCGTTCAACGAGATCAGCGTCGACAAGACCTCGAAGACGCCGAAGAACCCGATGATCAACGCGGGCGCCATCGCCGCGGCGTCGCTGGTTCCGGGTGCGACGGCCGATGAGCGGTTCGACGCACTCCACGACTTCTACTCGGGCTTCGCGGGGCGCCGCCTGGAACTCGACCACGATGTCTACGCGTCGGAGAAAGCGACGGGCAACCGCAACCGGGCGATCGCCTACATGCTGGCGAGTTTCGGTGTGCTCGAAGGTGATCCGGATGAGGCGCTCGACGTGTACTTCCGGCAGTGCTCGCTCAAGGTGACGTCGACCGACCTGGCCCGGATGGCGGTCACGCTGGCGCGCGGTGGCGTCAACCCCGCGACCGGCAGGCGGGTCACGAACGCCGCGGTCGTGAAACGCACGCTGTCGGTGATGGTGACGTGCGGCATGTACGACGCGGCGGGGGACTGGGTCAGCGCGGTCGGCATGCCCGCCAAGAGCGGCGTCGGTGGCGGGATCGTCGCCGTGCTGCCCGGCCAGTTGGGGATCGGCACGTACTCGCCGCGGCTCGACGCGAAGGGCAACAGCGTGCGGGGGGTACGGGTGTGCCGCAGCCTGTCCGAGCAACTCGGGCTGCACTTCCTGTCGGTGGCCCGTGACTCGCGGGCGACGTTACGCGCGGTCTACGAGCCGCGCGACAACGTCCGCGTCTACGAGACCCACGGTGACCTGCTCTTCAGCGGTGCCGAGCTGCTGGTCCGCACCGTCGACCGCGACCGCGGGAGATTCGAGGTGGCGATCCTCGACGTATCCCGCGTGGACGACATCGACGACGCGGCCCGGTCGATGCTGTCCGGGATGAGTGCCGAGCTGCGTTCGCAGAATAAGGTCGGATACCTCGTCGACCCCGACGGCATCGTCATTCGCACCGGAAGCGATTTCGAGCAGGTGCGCTACCTGTGCGTGGACGACGCCGTGGAAGCGGCGGAGCAGGCTTTGCGCAGGGGTTTCGCCGGCTAGCTGTGCTGGATCGGGCAGGCGATGTCGACGTAGAGCAGCGTGGTCTTCGTGGGATCGGGGGAGTCCTCGCCCGAGTCGTTTATCGACGTCACGCTGCACGACGTGAGCATGTCGGTGTCGTCACCCGAAACACCCTTGATGCGAACGTCGTAGCCCTGTTCCTTGAGTTCGGTGATCACCTCGGAGGCCGACTCGCTGTCGATGTCGGGATCCGCCGCAACGACGGGTGCGAGCCCGCCCGCGACGGCGAGGACCGCCGCCACCGTAACGAGAAGCCGTGCTGCGAACGACATGTGACAACGCTCCTCTCCGCTGAGTTCGCTTCGAGGGTAGCGTTCGTCGCGGCCGATCCCCGGCTTCTAGATCGGCGTGGCGAGTCGGGTCGCGTCGTCGAGCCCGCGCAGCGTGATCTCCTCGCCCAATCGCCAACGCGCTCTTTCTTCTTCGCCGGCGCCTTCGACCACGTCCGATGACGCGACGAGGTGGCCGGGCACCTCCTTGGCCATCTCACACAACCGCGCCGCTTCGTTGACCGGTTCCCCGATGACGGTGTACTCGAACCGGTCCTTGGCGCCGACGTTGCCGGCCACCGCCGTTCCCGCGGACACGCCGATTCCGGCGTCGCACTCCGGCACCTCGGCCCGCAGCCGCTCGGCCATCGCCCGCGCGGCCGAAAGCGCCTCGCCGTCGGGATCTTTCAGGGACACGGGAGCGCCGAAGATGGCGAGCACCGCGTCGCCCTCGAACTTGTTCACCAGCCCGTGGTGGTTGTCGACCTCGTCGACGATGACGTCGAAGAACCGGTTGAGCAGAGCGACGATCTCGCCGGGTCGGCGGCTCGCCACCAGCTTCGTCGACCCGATGATGTCGACGAAGATCACCGCGACGTGGCGCTCCTCGCCGCCGAGTTCGGGGTGTTCCTTCTCGGCGAGGGCGGCGACTTCGCGTCCGACGTGCCTGCCGAAGAGATCGCGCACGCGTTCGCGCTCCCGCAGCCCGTTGACCATGCTGTTGAAACCTCTTTGCAACTGGCCGAGTTCGGTTCCGTCGAACACCACCAGATCCGTATCGAGGTCGCCCTGTTCGACCCTGGTCAACGCCTCCCGCACGACCCGCACCGGGGTTGCGGTGAGCCAGCTCAGAATCCACATCAGGATGAACCCGAACACCAGCGCGAACAGCGCCAGGATCATCACCGCGACGGTGAACTGGGTCGGCGAGACGATCTGCAGGCTCAGCGTGATGATGGCCGCGAGAAGGATGCCGAGCACCGGCACACCGGAACCGAGTGCCCAGACCAGCAGCGTACGGCCCATGATGCCGGGTGCGAACCGGCGCGGTGGCGGCCCGGCTTCGAGCGCCTGCGCGGCCACGGGGCGCAGCGCGAACTCGGTGAACAGGTAGCAGCTGGCCGACACCACGATGCCGGGAAAGCTCACACCGAGAAGAACTTTCGGGATGTAGTCGGTGTCCTGCAAGCCGTAGAGCAGGGTCAGCACCAGCGTGCCGCCGCCCCACAACACCAGCAGCACGCGCGTCAGCCGCCACGGGGCGAAGAACGTGTTGCGCTGATCCTTCGGCGTCGGCTCCCGTTCCTCGATGGCCCACCGCACGTTGTTGATCACCCGGTTGGTCGCCCAGATGACGCCGACGACGAACGCCAGCGTGATGTAGGCGGGCGCCACCGCGAACGTGATCCACAGGACGCTGGCGTCGAACACACTGGGAACGGGGAAGGTGACGGTCACGACGAGTACGGCCACCCCGACGCCGATGAGGTTGGCACCGAGGGCGAACGTCGTCAGGATGGTCTGGATCCGGACCCGGCGCCTGCGCTGGCTCTCCGAGACCCGCCCGAGAATCCACGAGCCGTACTCCGGGGTGGTCAGCACCCGGCTGCTCTGATTGGTGACCTTCTCGAGCACCCGACCCAACCGCTGTGCGCTGGTCTTCCTGTCCGTCATCGTGGCGTCAGCCTAGTTACCGCGCTCGGGCATCTATGGTGGTTCGGTGCGGCTCGTCATCGCCCAGTGCACCGTCAATTACGTCGGACGTCTCACCGCTCATCTGCCCTCCGCCCGTCGGCTGCTGCTGATCAAGGCCGACGGCTCGGTGAGCGTGCACGCCGACGACCGTGCGTACAAACCGCTGAACTGGATGAGCCCGCCGTGCTGGCTCACCGAGGAGGACGACGGCCCGGCCCCGGTGTGGGTGGTCGAGAACAAGGCGGGCGAACAGCTGCGCATCACGCTCGAAGACGTCGAACACGACTCCTCGCACGAGCTCGGCGTCGATCCGGGCCTGGTCAAGGACGGCGTCGAGGCGCACCTGCAGGAACTGCTCGCCGAACACGTCGAGCTCCTCGGCACCGGGTACACGCTGGTGCGCCGCGAGTACATGACGGCGATCGGGCCGGTCGACCTGCTGTGCCGCGACGAGCTGGGCCGGTCGGTGGCCGTCGAGATCAAGCGGCGCGGCGAGATCGACGGAGTCGAGCAGCTGACCCGCTACCTCGATCTGCTCAACCGGGATTCCGTGCTGGCGCCGGTCAGCGGCGTGTTCGCCGCCCAGCAGATCAAACCGCAGGCGCGGACGCTGGCGACCGACCGTGGAATCCGTTGCATCACTTTGGACTACGACCAGATGCGTGGAATGGACAGCACCGAATTCCGGCTGTTCTGAGCGGTATGCCACGCCGTCGACCTCCTGCGCGCCGAACCGGCCCGCGGCCGCCGTTACCCGACACGCGTCGCGTCGAGCCGGGATCCGACGGCTACGACTACGAGGTGAAGCCGGTGCCGGCGTCACGGGCCGCGAAGACGTACCGGTGCCCCGGCTGTGACCACGAGATCAAACCGGGAACGGCGCACGTCGTCGTGTGGCCGGTGGATGCGGGGGATGTCGAGGATCGTCGGCACTGGCACACGTCGTGCTGGGCGAATCGCCGCAGCCCGACGCGCCGGTGGTCCTAGTGGTCTGAGTCGGCTGCCGGCTCGACGAGCTCGACCAGCACGCCGCCCGCGTCCTTGGGGTGGATGAAGTTGATGCGCGAGTTGGATGTGCCGCGGCGCGGGACGTCGTAGAGCAGCCGCAGGCCCTCGGCGCGCAGTTTCTCCGAGAGGGCGTCGAGATCGCTCACTCGGTAGGCGAACTGCTGCAGGCCGGGGCCGCGCTTGTCGATGAACTTGGCGATGGTCGACGTCTCGTCGAGAGCGGCCATCAGCTGCACCTGGGCGCTGCCCTTGGGGGCGCCGCGAACCGACAGCATCGCCTCGCGAATGCCCTGATCTTCGTTGACCTCCTCGTGCAGCACGATCATGCCGAGGTGGTCGTGGTACCACTTGATGGCGACGTCGAGATCGGGAACCGCGATCCCGACGTGGTCGATCGCCGTCACGAGTGCGCTGGCAAGTGCCGGACGTGCATCTACGTGTTCGGTGGTCATTCCGTAACGGTAACCTTTACCGGAATGTTTGCGGAATGTGTGATGGGCCACACAAAGAAGAACGCGAGTCTCGGAGGTAGGCAAATGACGACGTCGGTGATTGTTTCTGGGGCGCGGACTCCGGTAGGCAAGCTCATGGGTTCGCTGAAGGACTTCTCAGGTAGTGACCTCGGTGCCGTGGCGATCAAGGCGGCTCTGGAGAAGGCCTTCCCTGATGTTGACGGACCGGCGCGCCTAGTCGAGTACGTGATCATGGGTCAGGTGTTGACCGCGGGTGCCGGGCAGATGCCGGCGCGGCAGGCCGCGGTGGGTGCCGGGATCGGCTGGGATGTGCCGTCGTTGACGATCAACAAGATGTGC
>NZ_JANDBD010000026.1 GCF_024320865.1 Mycolicibacterium arenosum
CGGTGAACCACGAAGACCTCCGAGGTGAGTTGGTGCGTTCCTAGACAGCTCGCACTTCACCCGGAGGTCTTCGTCTTGTCACCTCACCACGCCGTCACCAACGTCCGTGGTCAGTACACCTAGTCACCGCGGGTTGGCCGCGATGAACTCGACGACGGCCGTCGCGAGCTCGGGCCCCCGGTCCTCCTGAAGGAAGTGCCCGCCCTGGGCGATCGTGACGTGCTTCTGCCCCTGCGCACCGCGTACGTGGGAGCGCAGCACGGGTTCGGCGGCGCCGGTGATGGGATCGGAATCCGAGAACGCACACAGGAACGGCCGGTCGTACTCGCCGAGCGACGCCCAGGCCGCGCGGTTGCGCGCCGCGGCCGGGTCCTCCGGACTCGTGGGCACCAGCATCGGGAACTGGCGGGCACCCGCCTGGTAGGTGTCGTCCGGGAACGGAGCGTCGTAGGCGGCGATCACTTCGGCGGTCAGAGTGGACACCGTCGCACCGTTGATGATCTGGCCCGCAGGGAACACCGGTACCTCCTGGCTGAACTTCTGCCAGGCCAGGAACGCCTTGCCGGGGTGGTGGTCGCCGGTGGGCAGCATCGTGTTGGCCGCCACCACTCGTGCGAACCGGTCGGGGTGTTCGGCGACCAGGCGCAGGCCGATCAGCCCGCCCCAGTCCTGACACACCAGGGTGATGTCGCCGAGCCCGATCGCATCGATTGCCGCCCACGTCCAATCCGTATGCGCCGCATAGGAGTAGTCGTCGCGACGGGTGGGCTTGTCACTGCGACCGAACCCGACGAGGTCGATCGCGACGGCGCGCAACCCGGCCGCGGTGAGGACCGGGATCATCGTGCGATAGAGGTAGCTCCACGACGGCTCACCGTGCAACAGCAGCACGACCTCACCGTCGGAAGGGCCCTCGTCCAGATAGTGCATCCGCAGCATCCCACCGTCACCTGCGGGCACTTCCACGTAGTGCGGTTCGAACGGGAAGTCGGGTAACCCCGCGAATCGCTCGTCGGGGGTGCGTACTACCTCCATGCTGATGCTCCTTTGCGTTGGTGAGATTGTCACCCCGGCCGGCCGCACCGGTGCAGGTGGGTCCGTGCGGCGGACCGACGACGTCGAGCATGGCGACGCCTCCCCAGCCACCCGCATCGACCGATCGACGGTCACGTAGAGCGGACCGACGACACATTGCTCGGCCTCCATCCGTTCAATCCGCACCACGTGGGTACATCACCCGGATGCGCTCAGTTCAGACCGGTTCGGGAAAGCCACTGTTACTCGTCCACGGCATCTCCAACCTGCACAACTGGGATCCGATCGTCCAGGCGCTGGCCCGCGAGCGAACAGTGATCTCCGTCGATCTTCCCGGCTTCGGCGACAGTGCGCCATTGCCTGGCGAGGTGACCATCGCGTCGTTGACCGACGCGGTCGAGAGATTCATCGTCGACCAGGAGCTCGGCGCCGTTGACGTCGTGGGCAGTTCGATGGGTGCGCGAATGGCTCTGGAGATGGCGCGCCGTGGCCATTCCGGCAACGTCGTCGCCCTCGACCCCGGCGGTTTCTGGACCGACCGACAGGTGAAGGTCTTCGGCGCCACCGTGAGACCGTCGATCTCCCTGGTCAAGCGCATCCAGCCGCTCCTACCCGCCCTGACCGGTAGCGCGATCGGTCGGACCGCGCTCCTCCTGCAGTTCTCGGCCAAGCCGTGGAAGCTCCCGCAGGACCTCGTCCTGCAGGAGCTGCGCTGCTTCGCGACGTCCGCCAGCATCGACGCCGCCCTGCATGCGCTGATCCACGGCCCGAAGCAGGAGGGGGCGCCGGCCGGATCGCTTCGCGGCCGCACGGTGATCGGGTGGGGCCGTAACGACAGGGTGACCCCACCCAGTCAGGCCGACCGGGCCCGGCAGCTCTTCCCGGATGCAGCGCTGCACTGGTTTTCCGACTGCGGTCACTTCCCGCATTGGGACCAGCCCGAGGAGACGGTGCGCCTGATCCTCGAAACGACCGCGTGAGCCGGCGCTGGCCGACCGCACGTCCTAGCGCAGCGCCTTGCGCAGTGCGCTCACCAGATCGCCTCGGCTGCCCACGGTGACATCGCCCAGCCCCAGCCAGGACGCCATCGACCGCAGTTCGTCCGCCAGCGCCGCGGCGACGTACCCGGCGTCCTCCCCCTCCTCGGTGAACGCGCCGACGACGGCGAGCGCATTCGACGCGCGTTCGGCCTTCAGATCGACGCGGCCCACCAGGCGTCCGTCGAGCAGGAAAGGCCATACGTAGTAACCGAATCGGCGCTTGGGCTGCGGCAAGTAGATCTCGATGCGGTAATGGAAACCGAAGAGCCTCTCGACGCGGGGCCGGAAGAAGATCAGCGGGTCGAACGGGCACAGCAGCGCGGTCCCCCGGTCCCACCGCGGCACCTTCTGCCCCGGCTTCAAGTAGGCGGGTGCGGACCAGCCGTCGACCTCGACCTCCTCGAGCTCACCGGCGGCGACAAGCGCGGCCACCGCGGGCTTGCTCTGCTTCGGGTTCAGCCGGAAGTAGTCTCGCAGGTCGGTTTCGGTGCCGATGCCGAGCGCTCCCGCGGCCCGCAGCACCAACTCCCGGATCGCCTCGGAGTCGTCGACGTCGCGGGCGAACACCTCCGGCGGCAGGACGCGCTCGCTCAGGTCGTAGTGCCGCGCGAAGCCGACCCTGGTCGCCGTCGTCAGCACGCCCGACGACCACAGCGCCTCGGCCACCCACTTGGTGTCGCTGCGGTCCCACCAGGGCCCCTTGCGTCCCCGCGGCTCCGCCTCGAGATGCGCCTCGATCTGGCCGGCGGTCGACGGGCCGAGTTCGGTGACCGCGGCGACGACGTCCTCGGCGAGGTGGGCGTTCTTCTTGACGATCTCTCGGCCCCAGCGCCCGTGCTCGTACTCGCGCATCCGCCACCGCAGCAGCGGCCAGTCGTCGACGGCCATCAACGCGGCCTCGTGCGCCCAGTACTCGACCATCAACCGCGGGGCCCTGGCGCTGTGACTCCACGCCGCCCTGTCGAGGACGTCGCGGTCGTAGCCGCCCAGCCTGCTGAACACCGGTGCGTAGTGTGCGCGCACCGCGACGGACACCGAGTCCAGTTGCAGCACCTGGATTCGCGAGAGCAGCTTGCGCAGGTGCGCTCGCGTCACCGGGCCCGCGGGCTTCGATTCGGTGAAACCCTGTGCCGCCACCGCGACCCGGCGGGCCTGCTCGGCTGTGAGCTTCACGCGCGAACGTAGGTCGAGAACCGGTAGCGCACGCCGGCGTCGCTCACCTGCCAGTCGCCGTCGGTACACGTCCACTCGTCGTCGAGTACGGGCGCCACCGCGTCCTCGTCCTCGCGGGGCAGGTCGACGTCGACCTCGGTGACCTCGCACCGCGTCGCGAAGGGCAGGGCGAGCGTGTAGATCTGGGCGCCGCCGATGATCCAGGTGTCCGGTCGGGTGAGCGCCTCCTCGAGGTCGCCCACCACCGTTGCTCCGTCAGCCACGTAGTCAGCTTGCCGCGTCACTACGACATTTCTGCGGCCCGGCAGCGGCCGTACCTTCGGGGGCAGCGACTCCCAGGTCAGCCGCCCCATGACGACCGTCGAGCCCATCGTCAGTTCCTTGAAGCGCGCCTGGTCCTCCGGCAGCCGCCACGGGATTCCGTTGTCCCGGCCGATGATCCCGGATGTCGATTGCGCCCAGATCAGACCGACATCCGTCACACGGCCACCGGGGCCTTGATGCCAGGGTGCGGGTCGTAGTCGACGATCGCGATGTCGTCGTAGGTGTAGTCGAAGATCGAGTCCCGCGGCGCGAGTACCAGTTCCGGGTACGGGCGTGGGTCACGGCTGAGCTGTAGCGTGACCTGCTCGACGTGGTTGTCGTAGATGTGGCAGTCCCCGCCCGTCCAGACGAACTCCCCGACGCCGAGCCCGGCCTGCGCCGCCATCATGTGAGTCAGCAGCGCGTAGCTGGCGATGTTGAAGGGCACGCCCAGGAACAGGTCGGCGCTGCGCTGATACAGCTGGCAGGACAGCTTGCCGTCGGCGACGTAGAACTGGAAGAACGCGTGGCACGGCGGGAGCGCCATCTGGGGGATCTCGCCGACGTTCCAGGCCGACACGATGTTGCGGCGCGAGTCCGGGTCGCGCCTCAACAGCTCGAGCGACGCGCTGATCTGGTCGATGTGCTCACCCGACGGCGTCGGCCACGAACGCCACTGCACTCCGTACACGGGACCCAGATCGCCTGTCTCGCTTGCCCACTCATCCCAGATGGTGACGCCGTGCTCCTGCAGCCAGCGCACGTTGGAGTCGCCGCGCAGGAACCACAGCAGTTCGTACACGATCGACTTGGTGTGCACCTTCTTGGTGGTGATCAGCGGGAAGCCGGCGGTGAGGTCGTAACGAAGTTGATGCCCGAACAGGCTGCGTGTGCCGGTGCCGGTGCGGTCCGATTTCGGCGTGCCCCGGTCGAGCACCAGGCGCAGCAGATCCTCATAGGGGGTCGGGATGGGCACGCGGTCAGCTTACGTCCAGCGCCTCGGGGTAGAACGGAAGGCATGCCGACCATTGAGGACACCATCACCACCGCCGACGGAGCTTGCGCCGTGACGCTCTCGACCCCGGACGGGGACGGCCCGTGGCCGGGTGTGGTGATGTACCCGGACGCCGGCGGCACGCGTCAGACGTTCCGCGACATGGCGCAGCAACTCGCCGACCTCGGCTACGCCGTGCTGGTGCCCGACGTCTACTACCGCGACCAGGGGTGGGCGCCGTTCGACATGGCGACCGTGTTCACCGACGAGGGAGAGCGCAAGCGCCTGTTCGGCATGATCTCGAAGGTCACGCCCGACATCATGGCCGCCGACGCCGCGGCGTTCTTCGACTACCTGGAGTCCCGACCCGAGGTGTCGGGCACCGCGTTCGGCACGACGGGTTACTGCATGGGCGGCCGCACCTCTCTTGTGGTGGCGGGCCGGGTTCCCGAGCGGGTGGCCGCGGCCATGTCGTTTCACGGCGGCGGGTTGGCGTCCGACGACCCCGGTAGCCCGCATCTGCTCGCCGACCAGATCACGGCCACCGTCTACGTCGGCGCCGCGGAGAACGACGCGTCGTTCACCGAGGAGAACGGCGAGACCCTCGACAAGGCGCTGACCGCGGCCGGTGTCGAGCACACCATCGAGTTCTATTCGGCCGGCCACGGTTTCGCGGTGCCGGACAACGGGCCGTACGACGCGGCTGCCGCCACGCGGCACTGGGCGGCGATGGAGCGGGTCTTCGGCGCGACCCTGGGCTGAGCGGCCTCGCCCCGATAGGCGACGATGTTCGGGTGTACGACCAGGATCCCGGCATCGCCGATGCGACCGCAGACGCAGGCACCCGCATCGACCCCGTGTTGGCCCGCAGTTGGCTGCTGGTCAACGGAGCGCAGTACGACCGGTTCGAGCCGGCCACCCGCTCCCGCGCCGACATCGTCGTGCTCGACATCGAGGACGCGGTAGCCCCGAAGGACAAGGTCGCGGCGCGCGACAACGTCGTTCGGTGGCTGGCCGACGGCAACACCGACTGGGTCCGGGTCAACGGCTTCGGCACCCAGTGGTGGGCCGAGGACCTCGACGTGCTGGCGAAGACCTCCGTCGGTGGTGTCATGCTCGCCATGGTCGAATCCGTCGACCACGTGACCGAGACCGCGAAGCGACTGCCCGGTGTGCCGATCGTCGCGCTCGTCGAGACCGCCCGCGGACTGGAGCGCATCACCGAGATCGCGGCGACGAAGGGCACCTTCCGGCTGGCGTTCGGCATCGGCGACTTCCGCCGCGACACCGGTTTCGGCGACAACCCCGCCACGCTGGCCTATGCGCGATCCCGTTTCACGATCGCCGCCAAGGCCTCTCATCTGCCCAGCGCCATCGACGGCCCGACGGTGGGTTCGAGCGCGCTCAAACTGTCCGAGGCGACCGCGGTCTCCGCCGAGTTCGGCATGACCGGCAAGATCTGCCTGACACCGGATCAGTGCCCGACGGTCAACGAGGGACTGTCACCGTCGCAGGACGAGATCGCCTGGGCCAAGGAGTTCTTCGCGGAGTTCGATCGGGACGGCGGCGAGATCCGCAACGGCTCGGATCTGCCCCGCATCGCCCGCGCGAAGAAGATCCTCGAACTGGCTCAGTCGTACGGCATCCACGCATCGGAGTTCGGTGACGATCCCGGCCACGCGCCCGCGCCGTCGGACACCTACCACTACTGATCGTCGCCGTGCCGCAGCAGTGACCGCAGGGCCCGGATGACGCCGCGGCCCGCATACGCTCCCGCCACGATTGAGAGCAGGATCAGCACGATGAACATGGGCCAGAACTGGCCCTTGGCCCGGTCGGCGACCTCGAACCACACGATGCTGAACAGGACGGCGCAGATGAACACCACGATGTCGCGCCAGTTTCCGCGGTAGGACTGGGCCATCTCGACGAGCGTGCGGTTCTTGTCGACCCCGGCGATGATGTCGTCGACACGGATGTCGATGACCCGCTGCAGTTCGGCTCGGCGCTCGACCTGTTCTGGCGGAAGCTGTGCGAGCAGATCCATGTCCTGCTTGATCAACGCGCGGACGTCCGGGCCGCGGAGGTTGCCGGCGAGCAAGCCGACGAGCGCCCCTCCGGCGATCGGCGCCCCAGCCATGGCGAAACTGGCGAGACCTGACATGGACAGACCGTACCGCTACGTCCGGTCCAGGGCTCTCAAATCTCCATCAGCTGCGCGGCGAGCGTGCCACCGAGCTCCCAGCACGACTGAATGTCCGCCTTGGTCGGTTTGCCCGAGACCGCCACGTGGGCGGCTGATTTCACCCACCCCAGGCCGGTCGTGATGGCGTCGACTCCGCGCTCGGCGCCTTCGGTGCCCTCGTTGCCGTGCAGGTACAGCCCGAACGGGCGGCCTCGAGTCGTGTCGAGACAGGGGTAGTAGAAGGTGTCGAACGCGTGCTTGAGCGCGCCGCTCATGTAGCCCAGGTTCGCCGGAGTGCCCAGCACGTACCCGTCCGCCTCGAGCACATCCGTTGGCGTGACCGACAGCGCCGGCTTGCGCACGACGCGGACGCCCTCGATCTCGGGGTCCGTGGCGCCGGCCAGCACCGCCTCGAACATCTCCTGCAGGTGCGGAGACGGCGTGTGGTGCACGATCAACAGCGTTGCACTCACCGCGAACCCTCCTCGATGCGCAGCGCCGTCTTCATGGTCTCCCGCGCGCGGCTGCGATCCCCCGCGTAGTCGTAGGCGCGGGCCAGTCGGTACCACCGTCGCCAATCATCCGGGTCTTCCTCGACTTCGGCTTTCACCTCGGCGAAGAGGGCGTCGGCGGCATCGCGTCGAATCCGGCCCGACGGCATCCGCGGCAGCTCGCTGACGTCGAGTTCCATCCCCTGTTCGCGCGCCATCCTGCCCAACCGCTGATGGGCGAATCCGGCGCGCAGCGTCGCCACCAGCGCCCACATCCCGACCACGGGAAGCAGGAAGACGCCAACGCCCAAACCGATGGCCGCCGGCTCGCCGGAGGTGACGAGCACGACACCGGCCCGACCGAGCAGCACGAAGTAGACGACCAGCGCCACGGACATCGCGGCGATGAGCAGTTGAATGCGCAGTGCGCGGGACCCGTCGGTCATCGGACGATCAGAGGTCGAGCAGGGGCTCGATCCCGACGGTGAGACCGGGTCGTTCGTGGACGTGCCGCACGGCCAGGAGGACGCCGGGGACGAAGGAGGTCCTGTCCATGCTGTCGTGACGGATGGTCAGCGTCTCCCCCTGTGTCCCGAACAGGATCTCCTGATGGGCGACCAGTCCGGCGACCCGCACCGAGTGCACGGGAATACCGTCGACGTCGGCCCCTCGCGCACCGTCCAGACCGGTGCTGGTGGCATCGGGATTGGGCGGCAAGCCTTTTCGCGCCTCGGCGATCAAGCGCGCCGTCCGCACCGCCGTGCCGGACGGCGCGTCGGCCTTCTGCGGGTGGTGCAGTTCGATGACTTCGACCGACTCGAAGAAGCGGGCCGCCTGCTTGGCGAACTGCATCGACAGCACCGCACCGATCGCGAAGTTCGGGGCGATGAGGACGGCCACGTCGCTCCTGTCGGCCAACCACGTCCGGACCTGCGCGAGGCGCTCGTCGGTGAAACCGGTCGTTCCCACCACGGCGTGGACGCCGCTGTCGATGAGGAACTTCAGGTTGTCCATCACGACGTCCGGGTGGGTGAAGTCGACGACGACGTCGGTATCGCTGTCGGTGAACGCGGTGAGCGCGTCCCCGGCGTCCACCCCGACGGTGAACCTCAGATCCTCGGCGGCATCGACTCCGGCCACGATCGTCGCGCCGACCTTGCCCTTGGCACCCAGCACACCCACTCGCATGGCGGAAGCCTATCGACCGGCCACGCGACGCCCGCATCTGCTCGCGGCAGCATCGATATGGCGCACCCGGCCGCATCGTTGCCAATGGCATTCAGATGATTAGCGATTCATCGCCCGCGAGCCGTTCATTGTTCACCCATTGTATTGCTATGTACCGGCTGTCATCCCGTCGACGACGACTTCCTCCAGACTCATCGGGGCGGCCCGAAATTGACGCTGACGCGAATAGAATCGAGGAAACCTCAACCACAAGGCCAGCTTTCGCACACAAAACCATCGCGCAGCGGCCGGAGAGCCGGCAGCGAGACCATGGGCGGGCTCGCCGAATCGGCACGTCGCCAAATCGAGTGGTGAGTTTGCTACCAATACAACCGAGCCCGTGGCAATATGTTGCTCGCGACAGCAGATGTTTTAGCTGACCCAGTGCCGAACGCAACATGAAGGGATCGAAGTCGATGGCCAAGCACGCGAAGAAGAAGGTCACGCGCACTCGTAAGAGGTCCGCGGTCACGGCGTTCCTCGCCGCAGGCGTCCTCGCAGGTGGTGGCGCCGCCGGCCTCACCGCCGCACTCACCACGGGGGCCAATCCGGTGGCCGCACCGCGAACTCAGAGCGCAGAGGTTCAGCCGGTGTTCCTCGGCAGCCTGCTGGGCAGCGTGCTGAGCACCCTCATCAGCAACGGATCGAACTCGGCGACGGGCAACGGTGGAAACGCCGGCCTGTTGATCGGCACCGGTGGATCGTCGGCCAATGGGCAGGGCGGTGCGGGTGGTCTGCTGCTCGGTAACGGCGGTGCGTCCGGCACGGGCTCGGGCGGTAACGCCGGACTGATCGGCACCGGCGGTGCCTCCGGCAGCGGAACGGGCGGAAACGGTGGACTCGTCCTCGGAGACGGCGGCGTATCGGTGACGGGCAACGGCGGCAGCGGCGGCCTCGTCGCCGGCAACGGCGGACTCTCCGGCACCGGAAACGGCGGCGCCGGTGCGCTGATTCTCGGCAGCGGCGGCTCGACCCTCACCGGCAACGGCGGACAGGGCGGCATCGTCGGCAACGGCGGCACGTCGGTGATCGGCGGCAACGGCGGCAACGCGGGCCTCGTCGGCACCGGCGGCAACGGCGGCGCCGGCCTGCCCGGCGCCGTCGGAGCCAATGGTGGTGACGGCGGCAACGGCGGCGGCCTCCTGGGCAGCGGCGGCAACGGCGGCGCGGGCGGCGCAGGCATCGTCGGGGGCAACGGCGGTGACGGCGGTGCGGGTGGCATCGTGCTGGGCAACGCGGGCAACGGCGGTGACGGCGGGTCGGGCACGGCCGCAGTGATCTTCAACGGCGCAGGCGGCAACGGCGGAAACGGCGGACAGGCAGGCGCTCTCGGGGCCGGCGGCGACGGCGGCAACGGCGGCAACGCGAACTCGCCCGGTGGCATTCTCGGTGCGACGGGCGGTGCGGGCGGCAACGGCGGAAACGGTGGCGTCGTGACGGGCGACGCCGGCGACGGTGGCGCGGGCGGTAGCGGCCAAACCACGAACACCGGGATCTTCCTGCCCGGCGGACCCGCGGCCGGCGGTACCGGTGGCACGGGCGGTGCGACCGGCGTGCTCGGTAACGGCGGTGACGGCGGAAACGGAGGCAACGCCAGCACCACCAACGGTTCGACCAAGGGTGGCGAGGGCGGCGACGGCGGGCACACCGCAGTGCTCGGCACCGGCGGCAGCGGGGGCTCCGGCGGTAGCGGCACCAACACCACGGCAGGCGCGTCGAAGGGCGGGTCCGGCGGCGACGGGGCCGACGGCGGTTCGGTGGTCGGAAACGGAGGCTCGGGCGGTGCCGGCGGTAGCAGTTCCACCAAGGGCGGCAGCGCGAGCACCGGTGGCGCCGGTGGCGACGGCGGTACCGGTGGCGGCGTGAACGGCAACGGCGGCTCCGGCGGTACGGGCGGCTCCGCCAGCACCGGCTCGGGCAAGGCCACCGGCGGAGCGGGCGGCGACGGCGGCGGCGGTGGGACCACCGGCGGCGGTGGCACCGGCGGTGCGGGCGGCAACGGCTCGGGCGGTGCCGGCAGCTCGAGCGGCAGCGGCGGCTCAGACGGCTAGCTGTACTGACCTGAGAGGTTAGGTACACGGCTGGCTGGTGGTTGACCGCCGAGTGCTGTGTGGCCGCGGTGGTGATTGTAGGTGTGCAACCAGCGGGGATACTCCTGGCATCGTTGT
>NZ_JANDBD010000027.1 GCF_024320865.1 Mycolicibacterium arenosum
TAAAGGGTGTTCGGCGGTGTCCTACTTTTCCACCCGTAGGGGTAGTATCATCGGCGCTGGTAGGCTTAGCTTCCGGGTTCGGGATGGGTCCGGGCGTTTCCCTGCCGCTGTTGCCGCCGTAACTCTATTTAATTGGGCCCCTGGTGTTTTTTGGTGGTGGGGTGTGGTTGTCCGATTGTGGATTGTGGTTGCGTGCGCGTGGTGCGTCAATACACTCATTTGTTGTGTGTGTAAGTTTTCGGCCGGTTAGTGCCAGTTCCCTTCACCTATTGCTAGGCGTTCAGGTCTGGTCTATCGATCCCGTGGTCTGCGGGGGGCCTTATCCCACTTAATGGGTGAGAAGCCTGGTCTTGGAGGGGGTTTCCCGCTTAGATGCTTTCAGCGGTTATCCTGTCCGAACGTGGCTATCCAGCGGTGCCCCTGGTGGGACAACTGGTAGACCAGAGGTTCGTCCGTCCCGGTCCTCTCGTACTAGGGACAGGTTTCCTCAAGCTTCTGACGCGCGCGGCGGATAGAGACCGAACTGTCTCACGACGTTCTAAACCCAGCTCGCGTGCCGCTTTAATGGGCGAACAGCCCAACCCTTGGGACCTGCTCCAGCCCCAGGATGCGACGAGCCGACATCGAGGTGCCAAACCATCCCGTCGATATGGACTCTTGGGGAAGATCAGCCTGTTATCCCCGGGGTACCTTTTATCCGTTGAGCGACACCCCTTCCACTCGGGGGTGCCGGATCACTAGTCCCGACTTTCGTCCCTGCTCGACATGTACGTCTCGCAGTCAAGCTCCCTTGTGCACTTACACTCAACACCTGATTGCCGTCCAGGTTGAGGGAACCTTTGGGCGCCTCCGTTACGTTTTTGGAGGCAACCGCCCCAGTTAAACTACCCACCAGGCACTGTTCCTGAACCGGATATACGGTTCGAGGTTAGAAGCCCAATACGATCAGAGTGGTATTTCAACAACGACTCCACCCACACTGGCGTGCGGGTTTCACAGTCTCCCACCTATCCTACACAAACCGTACCGAACTCCAATACCAAGTTGTAGTGAAGGTCCCGGGGTCTTTTCGTCCTGCCGCGCGTAACGAGCATCTTTACTCGTAGTGCAATTTCGCCGAGTCTATGGTTGAGACAGTTGAGAAGTCGTTACGCCATTCGTGCAGGTCGGAACTTACCCGACAAGGAATTTCGCTACCTTAGGATGGTTATAGTTACCACCGCCGTTTACTGGGGCTTAAATTCTCAGCTTCACCCCGAGGGGTTAACCGGTCCTCTTAACCTTCCAGCACCGGGCAGGCGTCAGTCCGTATACATCGTCTTGCGACTTCGCACGGACCTGTGTTTTTAGTAAACAGTCGCTTCTCACTGGTTTCTGCGACCCCCTCCCGCTGCCGGCCGCGAGGGCCTTGACGGTGTGGGGGTCCCCCTTCTCCCGAAGTTACGGGGGTATTTTGCCGAGTTCCTTAACCATAGTTCACTCGTACGCCTCGGTATTCTCTACCTGACCACCTGTGTCGGTTTGGGGTACGGGCCGTGTGTGAGCTCGCTAGAGGCTTTTCTCGGCAGCATAGGATCACCGAATTCGCCTCACTCGGCTATGCATCACCTCTCACACATGTGAACAGCGGATTTACCTACTGCTCGTGCTACGGGCTTGCCCCGGTATTACCACTGACCGGTACGGCTACCTTCCTGCGTCACCCCATCGCTTGACTACTACCAGAGAAGGTCCCGCGCAGCCCCGTCGATCCTCACACCCGAAGGTGATCGGTAACAACGGTTTTGGGCGGTTAGTACCTCTGATTCATCATGGGCGCACACACACGGGTACGGGAATATCAACCCGTTGTCCATCGACTACGCCTGTCGGCCTCGCCTTAGGTCCCGACTCACCCTGGGCGGACTGGCCTGGCCCAGGAACCCTTGGTCTTTCGGCGGGCAAGGTTCTCACTTGCCTTATCGCTACTCATGCCTGCATTCTCACTCCCACACCCTCCACCGCCAGATCACTCTGCGGCTTCACCGGATGCAGGACGCTCCCCTACCCAACGAGAACACGTCTCGTTGCCGCGGCTTCGGCGGTGTGCTTGAGCCCCGCTACATTATCGGCGCACAATCACTTGACCAGTGAGCTATTACGCACTCTTTCAAGGGTGGCTGCTTCTAAGCCAACCTCCTGGTTGTCTTCGCGACTGCACATCCTTTTCCACTTAGCACACGCTTAGGGGCCTTAGCCGGCGATCTGGGCTGTTTCCCTCTCGACGCACGGAGCTTATCCCCCGCCGTCTCACTGCCACACTCTTGGACTTGTCGGCATTCGGAGTTTGGCTGACGTCAGTAACCTAGTAGGGCCCATCGGCCATCCAGTAGCTCTACCTCCAACAAGAAACATGTGACGCTGCACCTAAATGCATTTCGGGGAGAACCAGCTATCACGGAGTTTGATTGGCCTTTCACCCCTACCCACAACTCATCCCCTCAGTCTTCAACCTAAGTGGGTTCGGGCCTCCACGACGTCTTACCGTCGCTTCACCCTGGCCATGGGTAGATCACTCCGCTTCGGGTCCAGAACACACCACTACACCAGTCCCTGTGGACTGGATACGCCCTATTCAGACTCGCTTTCGCTGCGGCTACCCCACCCGGGTTAACCTCGCGACATGTCCCTGACTCGCAGGCTCATTCTTCAAAAGGCACGCCATCACCCCACGCGATGCGAGGGCTCTGACGGATTGTAGGCACACGGTTTCAGGTACTCTTTCACTCCCCTCCCGGGGTACTTTTCACCATTCCCTCACGGTACTAATCCGCTATCGGTCATCAGAAGGTATTCAGGCTTACCGGGTGGTCCCGGCAGATTCACAGCAGATTCCACGGGCCCGCTGCTACTCGGGAACACCATCAAGGCAGGCGTCGGGTTTTCACGTACCGGGCTCTCACCGTCTACGGCAGGCCATCCCAGGACCACTTCCGCTAACCACAACGCTTTCTCACTGCCCACCAGGGAGGTAGCCCCGATAAGATGGGTCCCACAACCCCGCACACACAACCCCTACCCGGTATCACATGCATGCGGTTTAGCCATCCTCCGCTTTCGCTCGCCACTACTCACGGAATCACAATTGTTTTCTCTTCCTACGGGTACTGAGATGTTTCACTTCCCCGCGTTACCTCCCGCACCCTATGTATTCAGATACGGGTAACACGACATCACTCGTGCTGGGTTTCCCCATTCGGACATCCTCGGATCCACGCTCGGTTGACAGCTCCCCGAGGCATATCGCAGCCTCCCACGTCCTTCATCGGCCTCTGATGCCAAGGCATCCACCATGCGCCCTTAAACACTTACAACACAAAAACCAAAAAATGAGTTTCATTGAAATTACACCACAACAGAAACACACCAATACCCTCCCGAACCCGAAAGCCCGGAAGACCACTCATGCGACTCTGATGCTCGCAACCACTATCCACGAATCAAACACCACACCCCACCACCAAGCGGGGCGACAACCAACCGACCCCGCCACCGCGGAGCCACCCCCGAAAGGGCACGGGCCTGTTGTCTCAGGACCCAACAGTGTGTCTGGCGGAATCAGTCAACCGGCGTCTTCCCACCGGTAAGCGTCTGCTGCATGTGCACCAGACCCCCACCCACTACAGGTGCGGGGCCATCCAACGATTCGTCTGAATCTCGGTGATCCGCGATGTGCGGGCCGGCCCAGAACTCGTGGTGCTCCTTAGAAAGGAGGTGATCCAGCCGCACCTTCCGGTACGGCTACCTTGTTACGACTTCGTCCCAATCGCCGATCCCACCTTCGACGGCTCCCTCCCACGAGGGGTTAGGCCACCGGCTTCGGGTGTTACCGACTTTCATGACGTGACGGGCGGTGTGTACAAGGCCCGGGAACGTATTCACCGCAGCGTTGCTGATCTGCGATTACTAGCGACTCCGACTTCACGGGGTCGAGTTGCAGACCCCGATCCGAACTGAGACCGGCTTTGAAAGGATTCGCTCCACCTCACGGCATCGCAGCCCTTTGTACCGGCCATTGTAGCATGTGTGAAGCCCTGGACATAAGGGGCATGATGACTTGACGTCATCCCCACCTTCCTCCGAGTTGACCCCGGCAGTCTCTCACGAGTCCCCACCATTACGTGCTGGCAACATGAGACAAGGGTTGCGCTCGTTGCGGGACTTAACCCAACATCTCACGACACGAGCTGACGACAGCCATGCACCACCTGCACACCAACCACAAGGGGGGCCGTATCTCTACGGCTTTCTAGTGCATGTCAAGCCCAGGTAAGGTTCTTCGCGTTGCATCGAATTAATCCACATGCTCCGCCGCTTGTGCGGGCCCCCGTCAATTCCTTTGAGTTTTAGCCTTGCGGCCGTACTCCCCAGGCGGGGTACTTAATGCGTTAGCTACGGCACGGATCCCAAGGAAGGAAACCCACACCTAGTACCCACCGTTTACGGCGTGGACTACCAGGGTATCTAATCCTGTTCGCTCCCC
>NZ_JANDBD010000028.1 GCF_024320865.1 Mycolicibacterium arenosum
CCGGCACCAAGTCCTACCGACTCCGCACCAGCAAGACCACCACCCGAACCAAACGCGCCACCTAGACCAGGTGGGGCCAAAATCCATGACGACGGTGGGGCCAAATCACTTGACGAAACGCACACGCCGGATTGGAGGCGTTCTACTGCCAGCCCGGCATCGATGGCGCCCACGAGAAGGGCGGCGTCGAAGGCGACATCGGCTGGTTTCGCCGCAACCACCTCGTGCCCGTCCCCGAAGTGGAATCTCTCGACCACCTCAACGACATGATCGATGCCTGGGACCTGTCCGATGAAACACGGCGGATCGGTACACGGTCACACACCGTGGGTGAGCACTTCGCGGTCGAGAGGCCGCTGCTCAAACCGCTCCCGACCGAACCGTTCGAAACCGGCGTCTGGTTCACGCCGCGGGTCGACCGCTACGCCCAGATCACCGTTCGCACCAACCGTTATTCGGTGCCGGCGCGGCTGATCGGACGCCCCGTGCGGGTGCTGCTGCACGCCTCGCACCTGGTGATCTACCAGGGCCGCACCGAGGTCGCTCGACACGAACGGCTGATCGGCAAAGGTGAGTCTCGCTACGACCTGGACCACTACCTCGAAGGACTGCTGCGCAAGCCTGGGGCACTGCCCGGAGCGACCGCCCTCGAACAGACCCGCGCTGCAGGCAAGTTCACCCCGACACACGACGCCTGGTGGGCGGCAGCGTGCAAAGCCCACGGCGACCGAGACGGCACCCGCGAGCTGATCAGAGTTCTGCTCCTGCACCGTCACATGGAGCACGAGCAAGTCATCGCCGGCCTTGCCGCCGCTATTGGCTCAGGAGCCCTGACCGCCGACGCCGTCGCGCTCGAAGCGCGGCGAGCCGCTGACGCCGATGAGCCGCCCACCGGAGGCGGACCACCGGAACCATCTAGCGGACCGGTCGTGTCGTTGACCGAGCGGCGGCTCGCCCAGCTGCCGCCAGACCCCAGACCGTTGCCCTCAGTCGCCGCTTACGACGAACTGCTGCGCCTTCGCCCAACCCAGGAAGGAACACCGAGATGACCGCTACCTCACGCCGCCGCGGCCTCACTGAAGAAGCCGCCGACGCCGCCACAGATCAAGCTTGTCGCATGCTGCGACTACCGACAATCCGCTCGCAGTTCTCCGAGCTCGCCGATGCAGCTGCCCGCGAACAGATGTCCTACCGCGGCTTCCTCGCTGAACTCCTCATTGCCGAATGCGACGACCGCGCCCGGCGACGTTCCGAACGCCGCATCAAAGGAGCCGCCTTCCCGCGTGAGAAGTCCCTGCGAGCATTCGACTTCGACGCCAACCCCAACGTTGACGCCGCCGTCGTCCACACCCTGGCCAAATGCGAATGGGTCAAGAAAGGGCTCCCGCTCTGCCTGATCGGAGACTCTGGAACAGGCAAATCTCACCTGCTCATCGCTCTTGGCACCGAGGCGGCGATGGCGGGCTTCAAGGTGCGGTACACCCTGGCAACCAAGCTCGTAAACGAACTCGTCGAGGCCGCCGATGACAAACAACTGTCAAAGACCATCGCCCGCTATGGGCGCGTCGACCTGCTCTGCATCGACGAGCTCGGATACATGGAACTAGACAAGCGTGGCGCCGAACTGTTGTTCCAAGTTCTCACCGAAAGGGAGGAAAAGAACAGCGTCGCAATAGCTTCCAATGAATCGTTCTCCGGCTGGACCAAGACTTTCACCGATCCACGTCTCTGCGCTGCCATCGTCGACCGACTCACCTTCGGCGGCAACATCATCGAAACAGGAACCGACTCATTCCGTCTCGCCCGCACAAAAGCCACAAAGACCTAACGTCGCCCGGCCTCGCCACCCCAGCGAAGCCCACTCAGATCCTGCCGGGTCACTACAACATCTGTCGTTCCGGAGGTGCACATCATGCACGTCAGCCTCGACGCGGCCGACGCCGTCGAACTCGCCGAAATCCTCAGCTTCCTCAGCGACTGGCTCCTCAGTGACCCCAACCGGCTCGACACGTCCCTCTACGAATTCCTCGGCGCCACCGAGCGCGCCAGCCACGCAGCCACTCTCGACGAGCTTCGGACCGACCTTGACCGGTTCGCGAACATGCTCCTCGGCTACGACAAGCCGTAGGCCGACCGGTGTCGCAATAGCGGATTGCCTGCCAATGCCTCACACGCCCCAATCCGCGGTCGGCATTCACCGATACAGTTCCGACCCACAAAGCAGCTGCGGACCCAATTCACCGACAACCGCGTTCATAGATGACCGACGTAGCCAGGGTTGAAAGTAATCGCTGGAGGGGGCCTCTCATGGTCAAGTTGCTTTTCCGCAGTTTATTTGCCGCTTCCCTTGCGGCCGCTGCATTGGCGGGAAGCGCGGTTGCCGCCGCCTCCCCACCTGCAGCACCTCCAGGTCCAGGCGATCCCGGCTACTGCGGCGCTCATACGAGCCCGTGGGACTGCTGGTCTGACGTCAGCCCAGCGCGTCCCGGCGAGACGGCATTCATCGACAGAACGCTGAGTTACAGCATGGCGGGCATCCCGACCGACCGCGACCGGCTGCTGCAAATTGCGCGCGGGATCTGCCAATCGCTTGCGGGCGGGACATCTCCCAACTACGTCGTCCGATTCCTGGCCCAGGATCTCGGGATAAGCGAAGGCCAGGCAGGCAACGGCCTTTTCATCAACGCTGAAGACATGGCCTGCTGATGATGGTTCGGCTTCGCGCAGGCGTAGTCGTTGTCGTGGCCTTGATCGGATTGTTGGGCGCGGCCCCGCCTGCAATCGCAGATGAGGGTCTATACCTGAATCAGATGCGCCAGAAGAACAAGTTGTTTGTCGACCTCACGAACGAACAATTACTGCAGCTGGGTTACGTCGCTTGCAAGGCGATGCAGACGAGCCTCAGATCCGGTACGTCCATTGCAATTGCACGCGGTCAGTCAGACCGATCCGTCGCCTCCGCCGCCACTGACAGCTTGGGTCTCAGTGATATTGACCGCGCCAGTGTCATGCACATTACTCAGGACGCTGAGGATTTTCTCTGCTAGTACGGGTCGGCGCGTGCCAGCAGCTGTTGAACGCTCTCGCGGACGTGGAGACTCGCGCAGTCACACTTTTGCGGCTGGCAATGCACACCAACTCCTGACAACTATTACTTCGACAGGGTGCGGGTCTAGAACGCCACCCGCTGCGTGACGCCGAGTCATCGGCGCGGTCACTTCTCGGCGACTCGACTTTCGTGCCCCGGCAACATTCAGTCACCGGGGCCGTGAAGGCGCAACGACTCGCCAACCATCACACGTGGCACTGTGTTCTGAGGCATCCGCCAGGGTGCGCCTGTGGTGGACTGGACCAGCGCCGAACTACTTTTTTCAACGAGCGTCCGTGGCGTGGTCGGGCCGCTGCCCAGGTTGGAGGACCTCTACACGTGGTGGGCGTCGCACTCGTAATACGGCCGAGTATCGCCTTATCTGAAGGCCGCCAGGGCCTTGCCTGTCAGCTCCGGTTGAATTGTGAGCAGCCTGTTCCGGGGTGGTTTCTAGGGACGGTCGCAACACTTCTCTAGATTCTGGAGGTTGTGTTGACATCGTCGCGTCGGGTGAAGAAGGGGCCAGG
>NZ_JANDBD010000029.1 GCF_024320865.1 Mycolicibacterium arenosum
GTGCGTTTCGTCAAGTGATTTGGCCCCACCGTCGTCATGGATTTTGGCCCCACCTGGTCTAGGTGGCGCGTTTGGTTCGGGTGGTGGTCTTGCTGGTGCGGAGTCGGTAGGACTTGGTGCCGGTCTCGATGATGTGGGCGTTGAAGGTGACGCGGTCGACGATGGCGGCGACCAGGCGGGGGTCGGGGAATACGGTGCCCCATTCGCTGAAGGGCAGGTTGGTGGCGATCGCGACCGAGGCTCGTTCTTCTCGTTCGGTGATGATCTGGAACAGCAATTCCGCTCCGCGAGGGTCGATTTGGACGTATCCGAGTTCGTCGAGGCAGAGTAGGTCCAGGCGCCCGTAGCGGGCCACGACACGGGAGAGGACCCGCTCGTCGGCGGCTTCGACGAGTTCGTTGACCAGCTGCGCGGTGGTGACGTAGCGGACCCGGCGACCTTGCTCGCAGGCCGCCAACCCCAACCCGATGAGCAGGTGGGACTTGCCGGTCCCGGAGTCACCGAGCAGCACGATCGGCTCACCGGCGTCCATGTAATGCCCGGCGGCGAGGTGGCCCAGGGTCGCTGGTGCGATGCCGGGGACGGCGTCGATGTTGAACTCCGCCAACCGTTTCAGCCTCGGAAACTTGGCATCGTTGATGCGTCGCGTGCGGCGCCGTTCGGTGCGGTCGTCGACCTCGGCGGCCAACACTTCGGCGAGGTAGCCCAAGTGGGTGTGGCGTTCCCGGTCGGCGATCTCGGCCAGACGCGTCGCTTCGGTGCGCACCGTCGGCAGGTGCAACTCACGGGCCGCGGCACCAATGGAGGCTTTCGCGGCGGCATCGACGGTCCCCGGCTTGCTTGTGCTGGTGGTGGTGGTCATGAGTCGCTTCCGGTGAGCAGGTCGTCGTAGTCGGCCAGCGAGGGTGGTGGTCGGTCGTAGCGGGCCAGTGCGCTGATCGTGGCCGCCGGTGCGGGCGTGCTGGTGTGTCGGCGGGCATCGATGAGGACGGTCTCGGGATCCAAACATCCCGAGGTGACGGCTCGGTCCATCGCGGCGATGAGTGCGGCGGCGGCCATGCTGCGGTGCGCCAACAGAATTCCGATCAGGGCGCGGGTCCCCTTGGCGTCGCCGCGCGCCGCCCGGGCAGCATCCCAATAGCGTTGATGCGAGTGCGTGAACACCCCGCGGGTCTTGGCTTGGGCCAGTGCGGTCGCACCGGGCAGCGCCCCGGGTTTGGTCTTGAGGACCTCGAGGTAGTGATCCAGGCACAGCACCTCGACGTAGCGTCCGACCGCCCGTTCGTGGGAGGCCACCAGACGGGGTCCGTCGTAGACCTCGACGGTCCTCGCGGCCAACCGCACCGGGAGGCGTCGCCCGGCGTAACGGGCTGGGACGGAGTAGAAGCATTGCCGCACAGATACTCTGGCCCGATTGTCGACCCTGGCTTGCAGCAGCCTCGCGCAGTCGAACGCCTCGGCCGGCAATCCCATCAGCTCCGTCGACTCGATGGCGAACGCCGCGCCGATGGTGATCGGTCGGCCGGTGATCACCCGGTCATCGTCGACCACGTCGGCGGCGGCGATCAGCTCGTTGAGCTCTGCCAAGGAGGCAACCTTCGGGACCGGGACGAGGTGGCGGCGCCGGAAGCGGCCGATCTCGCCCTCCACGCCGCCCTTCTCGTGAGCACCGTCGATGCCGGGGCGGCAGAAGAACGAGTCGAATCCGTAGTGGGAGCGCAGTGCGGTGAACCGTTCGGACTCGGTGCGGTCACGCCCTTTGAGGACCCGGATGACGGCGGGTTTGAGGTTGTCGTAGCGGATCCGCCCGGGCACACCCCCGAAGTATTCGAAGGCCAGTACGTGGCCCTCCAGGAACGCTTCCTGGGCTTGGGTGGCGAATGCGACGTGAAACGCTTTGCCCGAGTGCGAGAGTCGCATCACGAACATCCAGCACTTCACGACCAGTCCGGCGATCGTGGCGTAGAACTCACCGAAGTCGACCTCGGCCTCAGCGCCGGCCAGATGGGTCTGCGGGATCGACACCTCCTGCTGGAGCAGTCCGAGTTCGACCCGACGCCGGGCGACGTACCGCGACACCGTCACCTCCGAGCACGTGGCCTGGTGTTCGGCGACGAGGCGCTGCCAGACCCGCCGTGCGGTGTGCCGTTGCTTGCGCGGGGCGTCCACGTCGGCCAGCAGCCAGGCGTCGATCACAGCCACCCACTCGTCGATCGCTGGCCGGGGCCGAACCGGATAGACCTTCCGTGGCGGCGGGACCGCGTCGGCAAGGGCTTGACGCACCGTACGGCGATGTGTGCCATGACGATCCGCCAACTCACGGACCGACAAATCCTCCAGCCGCCGATCCCTTCTGATCTGCTCGAACAGTTCCACGCGTGACCGCATCCTGACCGACCTCCCTGACGACCGCCAGAGACGACGGGCGACAAGAACGATCTGAACGAGGGTGGGGCCAACATTGGTGACGACACACCGCGCCCACCCGGACGGACACGATCACCACCCCGGTGGGGCCAAAATTCGTGAAGAACTACGACCGAAGTGGGGCCAAGTCAGGTGACCACACTCA
>NZ_JANDBD010000003.1 GCF_024320865.1 Mycolicibacterium arenosum
TATGGACAAATCACCTTGAAAGCCATCTATGGCAAGTGTTTTCCGAGTCACCCAGCAGCCCACCGGATCGACCCCCGTCGAAGCCGTCCGGTTGCCATCACTGTGCACCAATAGGTGTTTTCGGCACAGCGTGGCGATGTTGCCCGGATGGGTCAGCCCGCCGGGGCGGCCGTAGGGGACGGTGTGGTCGAGATCGGCGTACTCGGCCGGGTGATCGCAGCCGAGGAACCGGCACGTCATATCGCGGGCCCGGACGAGACGTTGGGTCGCGATGGAGGGTCGGTAGCGGATCTCGGCGGTCAGGTCCTCGGGTGTGGCGATGGTGCGGATGGAGGCGCCCATCCGGCACAGGTCGGCCAGCAGCGCGGCGGGCAGGACGCCACCGCCGGCGACGATCGCGGTATACCCGCACGGGGTGGTGGTCGCGGGGGTGGGAGTCGTTGCGGATTCGGCGTTCTCGGGCTCGGTGACGGAATCCATTCGTTCGGGCGCGGATTCCTCGTCGAGTGGCGGCTCCGGGTGCTCGTCGGGCTCGTCGTCGGCGGGCCGATGGTGTTCCCAGTTGACGACCGGGTCGTCACCTACACCGTCGTCACGCGTGGGGTCGACGTCTCGGTCCGGTTCCCCGTCGCCGGGCGGCAGTTCGGGCTCTTCCTCGTCCTCGGGTGGCGCTTCGTCGGTCCAGTGCTGCTCCCAGTCGTAGTCGCGGTCGTAGCGCGGCCCACCGTCGTCCGGCCCGTCATCCGGGCCGTCATCCTGGCCGTCGTCGGGTGCCGGGCCGTCGGCGGGGTGGGGGTTGTCGGTCAGGACGAGGATCTCGAAGTGCTTACCGCGGGCGTCGGGCCCGGTGGCGGGGCAGTCCGGGGATCCGCACAGGCACGGCAGGTGATCGCCGCCGGCGTTGATGATCCCGTGGGCGGCCACGCGGCGTTCGCCGTGGGTGCGCGGATCCTCGGGACACACCGATGTGGCCATGGCGTCCAGGCGGCGGTCGGTCAGTTCGGCGTCCAGGGCGCTGACCCGTCCGTAGATGGAGCGGGTGCCGGTGGCGTCGTCGGGTTTGCCGAACGCGATGTTCAGCGAGCGCTGCGCGGTGCGGAACCGGCGCACCGCGTCGGGGTCGTGGCGTTCGATCGCGGCGTCGATGGCGTCGGCGAGTTTCTGCTCGGAGTAGCCGCCCCATCGGGTGGCCACTGCGGCGAGGTCGGCGTCCACCCGGGCCAGCGCGTCGGGGTCGACGATCAGTTGGGTGCGCCACGACGCGGTGGCCGCCACCTTCGGGGTGATGTCGCCGAGGCGCAGCAGGTCCCCGGTCAGGGGGATCCGGTCGCGTAGGTCCAGGGCCTGGTACATCAACCCCGAGGCCGTGCGGTGGCTGACGATCAGGTCGGCGGCGATCTCGGCGGCACAGCAATCCCAGGCGTCGCAGGCCGACCGTTCCCGCGACCGCGCCAACTCGGTGCCCAGGCGCCGGTCGATCAGTTCGGCGATCGCGGCCAGGCGGTGTCCGGCGGTCGCGGCCTCTATCCGCGCGTACCCGGTGATCGCGAGGTTCAGCGCGGCATCGTCCATCCCCGCCGGATCCCGAAACGCTTCGCACATACATTCGATTATCCGGACGTCGAGGACCTCTCGCCACGGTGGACGATCGACCTGTGGATGAAACCCGGACTGTGGATGACTCAGGCCCGCAACACGATTCGTGTCACACCCGTATGCTAGGCCCGCACCCACTCGTTGTCCGCCACCCAGGGTGACGCCGACGCCGCGACCTCCCATGCGATGTCGGCGGGCACGTCGAGGACCCGGTAACCCTTGACGCCAGCGGCCGTCGCCGCGATCAACGTCGCCACTCCCGCGCGACGCTGAAAGACGGTCTGCCGCACGGTCCACCCGATGATGCCCGCTGCGGCGATGCAGTCGCGCCGCCGGTCCACGCTGCCCGCGCGGGCCACCAGCCACTGCGCGTCGACCCAGTGCCCCAGTGCGCGAGCCCGATCCGCAGCCAATCCGGCACTGGCTGCGCCGAACACACCCAACCCCACCCACACCCAGACCGGAATCCCGACGAAGCACGACGCGGCGCCCAGTCCGACGGCGAGCAGCAGTGGGACGGTGAACGCCTTCGTCCACCGCCTGCGCGTCGCGACGGGCCCGTGGCCGACCAACGCGCGATCAACCACGTCCGCAGTGGTCAACTCGGACAGCACACGCTGCGCCGTCGCGCGGGGACACGGCGGCAACAGCAACGACGCCTCGCCGGCGCCGTTCACGCCCGTCATCACCGCATCGAGCCGCGCGCCTCCGAAAAGCCGCACCAGCAACGGTTCCCGCAGTGTGCCGCCGCGCAACCGCGCGGTGTCGTAGGTGTGCTCGCGCAACCTGAGCAGGCCGTGCTGCAGATGCAGCGTGTCATCGCGCCGGGACAACAGCAGGTTGCCGTAGGCGAACAGCGACCTGGCGACCGACAGCAGGACCGACATCGCCAGCAGTCCGAGCACCGCGATGGCGACCGTCGCAACCACACCCGCGCGCTGTGCCGCATCCAGGCCGGCGCGGGTCAACTCCGAATTCTCAAGCGCCGCAGCAGCACCCGTCTGGTAGACCACCCCGACAGCGGCCGCAATCGTCGCCAGGCCGGTGAAGCTGAGCGGGCTGTACCGCAGCCAGGACGGTTGCCAGCGGGCCAGCACCTGCTCGCGCGGCCCCTCGAGCTCGTCGGGTTGCCGTTCCTCGACGAGCAGCGCCCTCAGGGAGGCCACCTCCGCCACGGGCACGGCGTCCAGCTCGAACTCGCTTTGGCCGCCGCCCTCCTGACCCGTGCTGATCTTGACGACGGCGAGCCCGAGTAGCCGGTGGAGCAGCCGGGCGTCGGTCGACACGGAGCGAATCCTGTTGCGCGGCACGGATAGCACCTTGCGCTGCAAGACGCCCTCGCGGCGCTGGATCTGGTCGACGTCGATCCGGTAGGTCGTGGTGAACCACTTCGCGATGCCGTAGAGCACCATGAGCGACAGAGCGGCGACGGAGTACCAGACGTTTCCCGTCGCGGTGCCCAGCACCACCGCGCCGATGAGTAGCGGCAGCTGGCCGAGGACCTCGTGCACCGGACTCACGAGCAGCATCCGCGGGCTGAGCCGGCGCCACCCATCCGGCTGCGTCACGTCGCGTCCTGCTCGCCCAGCGCGGCGATGTCGGTCAACTGCGCGGCGATGCGGTCTGCGACGTCCGAGTCCAGCGCGACGATCTGCACCGCACCCGCCGACGACGCCGTCGTGACCGTGACGTTGGCGAGTCCGAACAGGCGATCCAGCGGGCTGCGCTGAGTGTCCACGGTCTGCACGCGGGAGATCGGCGCGATGCGGCGTTCCTCCACCAGCCACCCCGTACGGGTGTACACCGCTTGGGCACCGACCTCCCACCGGTGCACCCGGTAACGCCACACCGGCACCACCCCGATGAAGAACAGCGCACCCGCTGCGGTCGCCGCGGCGGCCAGGCCGTGCCAGAGCGGCCACCGAGCGTCGAGCAGCCACCACACCACCTGCCCGATTGCCAGCAGCGCCCACGGCACCGCTGCGGCGACAGCCCACACCAGCGGGGCTTTGCGGCTCGGTCGATTGGCGGGATCGACGAGGGGCTTCACAGGGAATCAGTATGGTCGTGCTCATGAGCGCCAAGTGGACCGACGCCGATGTTCCCGACCAGTCCGGCCGCGTCGCCCTCGTCACGGGGTCGAATACCGGGCTGGGCTACGAGACGGCGAAGGTGCTCGCGCGGCGCGGCGCGGACGTCGTGATGGCCGTGCGCGACACCGGCAAGGGCGAGGCCGCCGCCGCCACGATCAGGAAGGCGGCGCCGTCGTCGAACGTGGCGGTGCACGCACTCGACCTCGGGTCGCTCGACTCGGTCCGCACGGCCGGCGCCGAGCTCGCGGCGGCCTACCCGCGCATCGACCTGCTGATCAACAACGCGGGCGTCATGTACCCGCCGAAGTCGACGACGGCCGACGGGTTCGAGCTGCAGTTCGGCACCAACCACCTCGGTCACTTCGCGTTGACCGGCCTGCTGCTGAAGAACGTTCTGGCCGTGCCGAATTCACGCATCGTCGTGGTGGCCAGCATGGCGCACAAGATCCAGGCGAAGATCGACTTCGACGATCTGCAATGGGAGCGCCGGCGTTACAGTCGCGTCGCTGCGTACGGACAATCCAAGCTGGCCAACCTGATGTTCGCGTACACGCTGCAGCGACGACTGGAGGCCTCCGGCCAGAAGACGATCGCGCTGGCCGCGCACCCCGGCATCTCCAATACCGAACTCATGCGGCACGTGCCCGGAACCAGCCTGCCGGGCGTCATGAAAGCCGCCGGGCTGGTGACCAACAGCCCGTTCACGGGCGCGCTGGCGACCCTGCGCGCCGCCACCGACCCGGCGGCCCAGGGCGGCCAGTACTACGGTCCGGACGGGTTCCGCGAGTTGATGGGGCACCCGGTGCTGGTGTCGTCCAGCAAGCAGTCACACGACGTGAGCGTTCAGGAGCGGCTCTGGACGGTGTCCGAACAGCTCACCGGCGTCACCATCGAGGTCTGACCCGTGCGGTCCGTCGAGGAGCATCAGCGGGTTGTCGCCGGCCTCATCAGGCCCCGTGAGCCGCAACCGGTTCCGCTTGCCGAAGCCCTCGGCCTGGTGCTGGCGGCCGACGTCGTGGCACCGCTGTCGCTGCCGGGGTTCGACAACTCGGCGATGGACGGCTACGCGGTGCTGGCGGAGGACGTCGCCGGAGCCTCCGAAGACAATCCGGTGACTCTTCCTGTCGCAGAGGACATTCCGGCCGGCCGCACCGACAGGCTCACGCTGGCGCCGGGCACCGCGCACCGCATCATGACGGGCGCGCCGGCGCCGGACGGTGCCACCGCGGTGGTGCCCGTCGAGGTCACCGACGGCGGCGTCGACACCGTGACGATCCGGGCCGGCGCCAGAACCGGACAACACCTCCGGCACGCAGGTGAGGACGTCACCGCGGGCACCACGGTGTTGCACGCGGGTCAGGTGCTGACGCCCGCCGCGCTCGGCCTCGCGGCCGCGCTCGGATTGGGGCACCTCGAGGTGGTACCCCGGCAGCGCGTGCTGGTGATGTCGACGGGCACCGAGCTCGTCGCCCCCGGCACCCCGCTCGAGCCGGGCCAGATCTACGAGTCCAACGCGGTGATGCTGGCGGCGGCCGTCCGCGACGCCGGCGCCGAGGTGGTCGCGTCGACGATGACCGGCGACGACGTCGCGACGTTCCGCGAGACACTGTCCCGGCACTCGGCAGACGCCGACCTCATCATCACGACGGGCGGTGTCAGCGCGGGCGCCTACGAGGTGGTGAAGGACTCGTTCGGCGAGGAGGTCGAATTCGTCAAGGTCGCCATGCAGCCGGGGATGCCACAGGGCGCGGGCGTGGTCGACGGCACGCCGATCATCACGCTGCCGGGTAACCCCGTCAGCGCCCTGGTGTCGTTCGAGGTGTTCATCCGCTCGCCGCTGCGCACTGCGATGGCCCAGCCGGAACCGGACCGCCCGCGCGTCGAGGCGACACTGACCGAGGACTTGACCTCGCCGCGGGGTAAGCGGCAGTTCCGGCGCGGCGTGCTGGACGCCCGCGGAGGGACCGTGACCAGTTACGGCCCTCCGGCATCGCATCACCTTCGGTGGCTGGCCTCGGCGAACTGCCTGCTGGAACTGGGCGAGGACGTCGTCGAGTTGCCCGCAGGCTCAACCGTCCGAGTCTGGGACCTGGGTTAGCAGTCCCGGCAACCCGTCCCGACCGTAGAATCGGAGCCCCATGGCCAGACCAGCGCGCCCAGCCGACGCCCCCGACCAATCCGAGCTCTCCCGACTGGTCGACCTCGTCCGCATGACCGTCCCTCCCCTGCACCCCGCGGGCCTGCCGTTCATCGCGGGCGGCCTCGGTATCGCCCTCGCCGGCCGGCGGCATCGCTGGCTGCGCAACACGGGGCTGTCGGCGGCGAGCTTCAGTGCCCTGTTCTTCCGGCACCCGCCACGCGTGCCCCCCACTCGGCCCGGCGTGATCGTGGCCCCGGCCGACGGTCGGGTGACGCTGATCGAGACCGTGCAGCCGCCCACCGAGCTGAACCTGCCCGCGGTCCCGATGACACGCGTCAGCATCTTCCTGTCGGTGTTCGACGCGCACGTTCAGCGCGCGCCGGTAGCCGGTGAGGTCGTGACCATCAAGTACCAGCCGGGCGAGTTCGGCTCCGCCGAGCGCGACGAGGCGAGCACGTCCAACGAGCGCAACAGCGTGTGGCTGCGCACGTCGGACGGCGTCGACGTGGTCGCGGTGCAGATCGCGGGCCTCATCGCCCGGCGCATCATCTGCTCGACGAAGGTCGGCGACAAGCTGGAGCTCGGCGAGACGTACGGGCTCATCCGGTTCGGCTCGCGACTGGACACCTACTTCCCCGCGGACGCCGAGGTGCGCGTCGAGATCGGGCAGCGCGCCATCGGTGGCGAGACGATCCTCGCGGAGCTGCCTCGATGAGTCGCATCAAGACGCCGCCGATCTCCATGCGCATTCTGCCCAGTGCGACGACGGTGCTCGCGATCTGCGCCGGATTGACGTCCATAAAGTTCGCGCTCGACGAGAAGCCGTGGATCTCGCTGGCCCTGATCGGCGCGGCGGCGGTCCTCGACGGCATCGACGGCGGCATCGCCCGCGCGCTCAACGCGCAGTCCCGGATGGGCGCCGAGATCGACTCGCTCGCCGACGCGGTCAACTTCGGCGTCGCACCCGCGCTGGTCATCTACGTGAGCATGCTCGAGGGCTCGCAGGTCGGCTGGATCTTCGTCCTGCTGTACACGGTGTGCGTGGTGTTGCGACTCGCCCGCTTCAACGCGCTTCTGGACGACGACACCCAGCCGGCCTACACCCGCCAGTTCTTCACCGGCATGCCCGCTCCGTGCGGTGCCGTCGGGTCGATCGGCCCGTTGGTCGCCATGATGCAGTTCGGCCACGGCTGGTGGACGTCCTCGTGGTTCGTCTGTGTGTGGCTGGCGATCAACGCCGCGCTGCTGGTCAGCCGGATCCCGACCCTCGCGCTCAAGGCGATCTCGGTGCCGCCCAACGCCGCACCGATCCTGCTGATCCTCATCGCCGCCGCCGCGGCGGGGCTATTGCTGTTCCCGTACATCCTGCTGCTGCTGATCATCGCCGGGTACCTGTGCATCATCCCGTTCACAGTCCGCAGCCAGCGGTGGGTGGCCGCGCGGCCCGAGGCCTGGGACACCAAGCCCAAGCAGCGGCGCGACATCCGCCGAGCGGCACGGCGAGCCGCGCCCAATCGCCGGTCGGTGGTCCGGCTGGGCCTGCGCAAGCCGGGCTCGCGGGATGACTGAGCGGCGCGACGAGGAACTCGCCGTCGAGGATTCCGGTCCCTCGCACCTGCGGCTGACGGCGCGCCTCAACACGTCGGCGCTCGACGCGCGCCGCGGTGTCACCCGATTGCATCCCGAAGTCATTGCGGCACTGGGCATTCGCGAGTGGGACGCGGTGTCGCTGACGGGTTCGCGTACGACCGCGACGGTCGTGGGCATCGCCCCGCCGGGCACTCCCGCGGGCACCGCACTCATCGACGACGTCACCCTGTCCAACGCCGGGCTGCCCGAGAACAGCACCGTCATCGTCGCGCCGGTCACCGTGTACGGAGCGAAGTCGGTGACGCTCAGCGGATCCCGGCTCGCCACCCAGTCGCTGTCAGCGGCCACGCTGCGACTGGCCCTGCTGGGCAAGGTCATGACGGTGGGCGACACCGTGTCACTGCTGCCGCGCGACCTGGGCCCCGGCACGTCGACATCGGAGGCCACCACCGCCCTCGCGTCATCGGTCGGCATCACGTGGACATCCGAACTGCTGACCGTGACGAGCGTCGATCCGCCGGGACCCGTGAGCGTGCAACCGAATTCACTGGTCACCTGGGGCGACGGGTCGGGCGGTTCGGCGAGCACGGACACCGCCGTCGCCCCCTCGCCAACGGGTCAGGTCACCGTGACCGCCCCCACCGAGAAGTCCACACCGGCGATTCCCTTCGACGATCTCAAGGGTGCGCACACGCAGGCGGGCCGGCTGGCCGAGTGGCTCAAGCTGGCGCTCGACGAGCCGAAGCTGCTGGAAACCCTGGGCGCCACAGCCAATCTGGGTGTCCTGGTGACGGGGCCGGCGGGGGTCGGCAAGACCACGCTGGTACGCGCGGTATGCGCCGAGCGCAGGCTGGTCGAGCTCGACGGCCCGGAGGTCGGCGCACTGCGCCCCGAGGACCGGTTGGCCAGTGTGTCCGCAGCCGTCGCGACGGTACGCGACGGCGGCGGCGTCCTGCTCATCACCGACATCGACGCGCTGCTACCCGCCGACGCCGAACCGGTCGCGACGCTCATCCTCACCGAGCTGCGCAACGCGATCGGCACGAAGGGCGTGGCGTTCGTGGCCACCTCGGCGGTGCCCGACACACTCGACAGCCGGTTGCGGTCACCCGACCTGTGCGACCGCGAGCTGGGCATGAGCCTTCCCGACGGCGCGACCCGCAAGGCGCTGCTGGAGGTGCTGCTGCGCGGCGTTCCGTCGGAGGGACTAGATCTCGAGGAGATCGGTTCCCGGACACCGGGTTTCGTCGTCGCCGATCTGTCCGCGCTGGTGCGCGAGGCCGCGCTGCGGGCGGCGGCGCGGGCGAGCGCCGACGGCAAGCCCCCCGCGCTGACGCAGGACGACTTCGTCGGCGCACTGTCGGTGATCCGCCCGCTGTCGCGATCCGCCACCGAGGAGGTCTCCGTCGGCTCGGTGACGCTCGAGGACGTCGGCGACATGGTCGAGACCAAGCAGGCGCTGACCGAGGCCGTCCTCTGGCCACTGCAGCACCCCGACACGTTCCAGCGCTTGGGCGTGGATCCGCCACGCGGCGTGCTGCTGTACGGCCCGCCCGGCTGCGGCAAGACGTTCGTCGTGCGTGCGCTCGCCAGCACCGGCAAGCTGTCGGTCCATGCCGTCAAGGGCGCCGAGCTGATGGACAAGTGGGTCGGCTCGTCGGAAAAGGCCGTGCGCGAGTTGTTCCGGCGTGCGCGGGATTCCGCGCCGTCGCTGGTGTTCCTCGACGAGATCGACGCGCTGGCGCCGCGGCGCGGTCAGAGCATCGACTCCGGTGTCACCGACCGCGTCGTGGCCTCGCTACTGACCGAACTCGACGGCATCGACCCGCTACGCGATGTCATCGTGCTTGGCGCGACCAACCGGCCGGACCTGATCGACCCCGCGCTGCTGCGGCCGGGCCGCCTCGAGAAGCTGGTCTTCGTGGAGCCACCGGACGCCGAGGCGCGACGCGCGATCCTGCACACCTCGGGCAAGTCGATCCCGCTCAGCGACGACGTCAACCTCGACGCTCTGGCAGACGACCTCGACGGCTACAGCGCAGCGGATTGCGTTGCGCTGCTTCGGGAAGCCGCACTCACCGCGATGCGCCGGTCGATCGACGCCGCCGACGTCACGGCCGATGACGTGGCCAAGGCCCGCCAGAACGTCCGGCCGTCCCTGGATCCGGTACAGGTCGATTCGCTACGGGCGTTCGCCGAAGGGCGGCAGGTTTAGCCCCCTACGGTCGGGCCTCGAGTACCAGGTTGAACGGCGTCTCGGTTGCGCGGCGGAACCGGCTGAAACCACCACCGTCAACCACGACGTCGCGCAGCCTGGCCTCTCCCGCCTGCGCGCCGAGGGCGGGGCCGTTGCGGGCCAGAGACACCGGGACGCAGATCTGTGTCGAGGCACCGTACATCACGCGGCCCACCGGATTCATGTTGTCCTGCACCCGGTCTCCTGCAAACGGCTCCACGATCATCGCGACGCCGTCATCGGCCACCGCACTTCGCGCATGCCTGGCCGCGCTGACCGGATCGGCCATGTCGTGCAAGCAGTCGAAGAAGGCGATGAGATCGAAGCCCTTACCGTCGTATCCGACGGCATCGGCCTCCTCGAACCGGGCGTTCGCGACACCCGCCGCGGCGGCTTTCTCCTCGGCCACCCGGATCGACTCCCCGTGATAGTCGTAACCGACGAACTCCGACTGCGGGAAGGCCGCCGCCATCAGGATGGTGCTCGCGCCGTGTCCACACCCGACATCCGCCACCTTCGCGCCGCGTTGAAGCTTGTCGACGACGCCGTCGAGTGCGGGCAACCAGGCATCGATGAGGTTGGTGTGGTAACCCGCGCGAAAGAATCGCTCGGTGCCCTCGAAGAGACACGGGTGGTGCTCGCCCCATTCGAGGCCCGCGCCCGACCGGAAGTTCTCGAGTGTGCGGTCGAGCGCGTGGAAGGTCGCTTCCACGATGTTGTACGCGCCGGGGAGGTCGACGGGACCCGCCGGGTCTGCAAGGCAGAGTGCCTGCGCTTCGCTCAGCGACCAGGTGTCGGATGCGGAGTCGTACTCGACGTAGCCGCCGGCGCCCTGGTTGCCCAGCCACTCGCGGACGTACCGTTCGTCGGTACCGGTGCGTTTCGCCAAGTCGGTTGACGTCACCGCGCCCTTGGCCAGTTCGCGGTACAACCCGAGACGGTCGCCGACCAGCATCAGTGCCGCGCTCATCGCGGCACCGAGGTCGCCGACGGCCTTCCCGATGAACGCGTTCAAGGTGGTTTCGTCGATAGCCATCGCAGCCTCGTTTCGTAGTTCGGCCCGGATGACCTCATGGTGAGCGCGCGGTCGGCCGGTTGCAGCACATTCACCAAACGAGCGGCGAGCAACCGGATCAGGCTGACGCGACCAGGCCGGACAGCCAGTCGAGCGACGCCATCGATTCGTTCACCTCCACCCGTTGACATTCCACTAGTGACATGTCAGCGTTGACCTATGACTGCTGCACCTTCCGGGACCCACAGCACTCCAGTCCGCGCCGGTGACCGCGAGCGCGAGACCGCGGCCGGTCAACTGGGGCTGGCGCTCGCTCAGGGCTACCTCGACATGCCCGAGTACGAACGCCGCGTCGGCTCGGCGTTCGCCGCGCAGACCTCCGGTGAGCTTCGGGAACTGGTCGCAGACCTACCGCTCGCACTCCTACACCGAAACGACCCGCGGCGCCGCGAGGCGCAGCGCGCGGCCGCCCGGTTGTCGGTTCGCCTGCACCTCGCGGGTTACCTGCTGATGGTCGTGATCGTGCTGACCGTGTGGACGGCGGTCGCCGTATCCGGCGGCCCCACGTACTTCTGGCCGATCTGGCCGATCCTCGGCGCCGGCATCGGCCTGCTGTGCCACGCGATCCCGATCAGGATGTGCGCCGCGCGGCGCTGACGCGTACGGCCCCTCCAGCACGTAACTGGAGGGGCCGACGGTCGCGATCGTTACTCGCCGTCCGAGCCGCCCGCGTCCGAACCGCTCCCGGCACCGTCACCCGTGGCGCCGTCGCCTGTGTCGGATGTGGTCGAAGCGGCGTCGGCCTTCGTCGTCGCGTCCGTCGCCGGCGGATCCTCCTGCGCGCCAGTCGTGGCGGCTTCGTCCTTGCCAGCCGGGGCACTGACGACACCCTTGCCCGGCACCGCGACGATGCCGGTGCGCACCTCGGGCTCGGCGGTTGGCTCCGCCTCGTCAACGGGCTTCACCTCGGCGACGGGTTTCACCTCGGCGACGGGCTTCACCTCGGTGGCGGGCTTCACCTCGGTGGCGGCCGGCGCCTCCTCGGCCGCCGATGCGGACGGCTTGGCCTCAGCGGCGGCGGCTTCTTCGGATGACGCCGAGAGGGCCTCCGGCGCAGAGGTTTCCACCTTCGCCGCCGTCTGCACCCCAGCGGTGACAGTCGCGGCCGGCGCCGTGATCGCGTCGATGACCATCTGACCCGCTGCGATCAGGCTTCCGATCAGACCGCGGTCGTAGTAGTACGGTCCCGTGCCCGCGGCGAACAACTGCGTCACCACGGTGCCCTGAAAGTCGACCAGGCCCTTGATGACACCGTTGACCACGCCGCTCAGGTCGCCCGCCTGGGCGGCCTTGAGCACCGTCTCCGCCGCACCGCCGATGACCGTGTTGATCGAGTAGATCGACTGCAGCGGGCCGAGACCCACCGTGAGGAGGAAGTCCGGGTTCTTGAGCAAGCCGACGACGTTGGCGAGCGGGGGGAAGAAGGCCAGCGACGGCTGCAGGACGTCGACGAGATCGACCAGCGGCCCGCCGCCGCTGAAGATCGCGTCGAGAACGGGCCCGGTGACCGGCGTGAGCACGATGTTCGCCGCGGTGTTAAGAGCCTGGGTGATCTGCCCGGCCAGGACCTCTTGAATGGCCTGCTGAAGCAGGCCGGGGGCTTGCTTGAGCCCCTCCCCGAACTGGGCGACGAACGCCTGCGCCACCGCGAGGAGCGCCCCCGGATCGGGTAGCGCCGCGATCGACGCGGCTGCAGGCTGCACCACCAGCGGGCTGACCGCCGCCGACAACTCCACCGAGGCGGAGCGAACTGCGGCTACCGGATCGGGCAGCTCCAGGGCCACCGGCCGCACCGGAGCGGCGACGAGGATCCCAGCTCCCAAAATCGCCACGCCCGCAGCGAATGATGACCGTACAGCTAATTGCATGTCCATCCTTTCCGAACCGTCAGTTCCCCCGCGAACCGAGAACTTACCGGTCAGTAGGTCTTGGTCAAGTGAAGTTTTTGCAGTTCAGGGATTTAGCTAGGCCATCTCTTCTTACCGTGAGTCCACTGCACAGTTGCTGCAAAATGTTCACCACAGACACCCATTTGCAAATCTGCAAACGAGATTGTTGATCTTGAAAACATCTGCCAGGGCATCGCTGGAACGCGAGCCAACTTACTGGCGGGTCAGTTCACTCGCTGCTCATGGGCAGCAAAGCAGTGTCCGTGGGCGCGCCAAGGCGTTCGCTGGCCGAACGTCGACGCGGATGAGGGTGCCGTCATCGGCAACCGCGCCCGTCGTCGCTTTACACGCACGGCGATTTTGCCCAATGCGAGGTGGCTCACACGAGCGGGTCGATGCGACCCGTATCACATGGTGAGACGCTGCTGGCGTGGCTCCGCTTCGGGGTCGGTACTTCTGACCGGACGCTCGGGGAAAAGCAGGATCCGTAGAATCTTGATCAACTCCAAGTAACGACGAATCCCGATGAAAGCGCTCGCCGACGTGAGCCGGAAAGAGTGCCATGCTCGCCATCCTCTGCGCGCACGCGGTCGCCGCCGCGCTCGCGCCGCTGCTCGTGCGGCGGTGGGGACGGCACGCGTTCTACGGGCTCGCGGTGGTTCCGCTGCTCTCGCTCAGCTGGGTCGTGCTGAACTGGCCCCGTCCGGGGGCGGCGCCGAGCGTGCGTATGGAGTGGGTCCCCGAGCTGTCGATGAACATCGACCTGCGCTTCGACACCCTCGCCGCGATCATGAGCGTGCTGGTGCTCGCCGTCGGAGCGCTCGTCCTCTTCTACTGCGCCGAGTACTTCCACCACCACGACGGTCACACCGAGAAGCGGCTGCCGAGCTTCGCCGCCGAACTCACCGCGTTCTCCGGCGCGATGTTCGGTCTCGTCGTCAGCGACAACACGCTGCTGCTCTACCTGTTCTGGGAGCTGACGACCGTCCTGTCGTTCGTGTTGGTCGGTCACTACGCCGAGCGCGCGACCAGCAGGCGCGCCGCGACCCAGGCGCTGCTCGTCACCACCGCGGGCGGGCTGGCGATGCTCGTCGGCATCATCATCCTCGGCGAGATGTCGGGCACCTATCTGCTCTCCGAGTTGGTCGCCGCGCCGCCCACCGGCACCGCCGCGTCGGTCGGCGTCGTGCTGGTCCTCGTCGGTGCGCTGTCGAAATCGGCCATCGTGCCGCTGCACTTCTGGCTGCCGGGCGCGATGGCCGCGCCGACTCCCGTCAGCGCCTATCTGCACGCTGCGGCGATGGTGAAGGCCGGGGTCTATCTGGTGGCCCGGATGGCGCCCGGTTTCGCCGATGCCGCGCCGTGGCGACCGATGGTCATCACACTCGGGCTGCTGACGATGCTCATGGCCGGCTGGCGTGCGGTCCGCGAGTACGACCTCAAGCTGATCCTCGCCTTCGGCACGGTCAGCCAGCTCGGCCTGATCACCGTCATGGTGGGCGGCGGCAGCGGCGACCTGCTGCTCGCCGGCCTGGCGATGCTGTGCGCGCACGCGATGTTCAAGGCGGCACTGTTCATGGTCGTGGGCATCATCGACCACGCCACCGGTACTCGCGACATTCGCCGTCTCGCCGGGCTGGGCCGGCGCAGTAAACCGTTGCTGGTCATCGGGCTCGCGGGCGCCGCGAGCATGGCGGCCATTCCGCCGTTCTTCGGATTCGTCGCCAAGGAGGCGGATCTCACGACGCTCGCGGAGACCACCGCGCTCGGGTGGGCCGGTCCGTTCGTACTCGCGGGCGTGGTGTTCGGCTCGGTGTTCACGACGATCTACAGCCTGCGCTTCGTCTACGGCGCATTCGCCGATAAGGGACGGGCCGAGCCCAGCCAGCGGGTCGCCGAAATGCACCGTCCGACAGCGACTTTCCTGGCGGCACCCGCCGTCCTCGCCGCCGCAGGCCTGGTGTTCGGCCTCTGGCCGGGGGGCCTGGACGCCGTGCTGGCCGAGTACGCCGACACCGCGCCCGGCGGTGCCGGCTACCACCTCGCGCTCTGGCACGGCGTGAATCTTCCTCTGTTGCTGTCGCTTCTGGTGCTCGCCGTGGGCGCGGCCTCGTTCTTCACCCGATCCAAACTGCCCCGGACCAGGGTGGGGTACCTGCCGCTGGGCAACGCGGACCGCATCTACGACAGCGTCGTCCGCGGCGCCGACGTACTGGCGGTACGGCTGACCTCGCTCACCCAGCGCGGCTCGATTCCGGCCACCCAGGCGGTGATCCTGTCGACGCTGGTGGTCTTCCCGATCGTCGCGCTGTTGCTCGGGGCGCGGTCGGTCCCCGAGTTGCGGCTGTGGGACCACCCACTACAGGTCGTCGTCGGACTCATCATCCTCGCGGCCGCTCTCAGCGCCACCGTGATGCGCAACCGCCTGGCCGCGGTCCTCCTCGTCGGTGTCACCGGATACGGGTGCGGTGCCATCTTCGTGTTCCACGGCGCTCCCGATCTCGCGCTCACCCAGTTTCTCGTCGAGACGCTGACGCTCGTCATCTTCGTGCTGGTGCTGAGGTCGCTGCCCGCCGAGGCGGACCGCGCCAACATCACCCTGAACCGGCTGCCGCGGGCGGTGCTCGCGATCGCCGTCGGGGCGACCGTCACCCTGCTGGCCGTGTTCGCGATGGCTGCGCGCTCGACCAGGCCGATCGCCGAACTGCTGCCCGATGCGGCGTACTACCGGGGCCACGGCTCCAACACCGTCAACGTGCTCCTGGTCGACATCCGCGCCTGGGACACCATGGGCGAGATCTCGGTGCTTCTCGTCGCGGCCACCGGTGTCGCGTCAATGGTGTTCCGCAACAGGAGGTTCGGGGCCGCCCCGCGGGTCGCCGATGCCGGCCAGCCCGATATCGGCCGGATCCCCGCGCTCGGCACCAGCCCGGCCTCCGGCGACGTCACCTGGCTGCGCGGCAGCGAGTTGCGCGACCCGCGCAACCGGTCGCTGGTGCTGGAAGTGGCGACGCGCCTGATCTTCCCGCTCATCATGCTGCTGTCGGCCTACTTCTTCTTCGCCGGCCACAACACCCCCGGCGGCGGTTTCGCGGGCGGCCTCACGGCCGGGTTGGCGCTGGTGCTGCGCTACTTGGCGGGCGGGCGCTACGAACTCGGTGAGACGCTGCCGCTGGACGCGGGCAAGATCCTGGGCGCGGGTCTCGCGCTGTCGGCGGGCACCGCGGTGACGTCGCTGTTCCTGGGCGCCCCGGTGCTGTCCTCCGCGGTCATCGCGTTCGACCTGCCGGTGCTGGGCTCGGTGAAGCTGGTGACGGCGCTGTTCTTCGACCTGGGTGTCTACCTGATCGTGGTGGGTCTGGTGTTGGACGTGCTGCGCAGCCTCGGCGCGCGCGTCGACGAGGAGATCGTCGCGCAGCGGGCGGAGGCACGATGACCACCTTCGTTGTCCCCCTCGTCCTCATCGGCGGCCTGACGAGTGCCGGTGTCTACCTTCTCCTCGAACGCACGCTGACCCGAATGCTGTTGGGCCTGTTGCTGATCGGCAACGCAGTCAACCTGCTGATCCTCACCGCTGGTGGGCCCGCCGGCAATCCGCCGGTTCGCGGCCGGACGAGCGCGGGTGAAACCGCCACCTCGGATCCGCTGGCGCAGGGCATGATCCTCACGGCCATCGTCATCACCATGGGAGTCGCCGCGTTCGTGCTGGCGCTCACCTACCGCTCGTACCGACTGAACTCCGACGAGGACGTGGACGACGACGTCGAGGACACCAGAGTAAAGACGGAGTCGACGACGCTCGACGAGGACCCGCCGGCCCCGGACATGCGGCGCGACACCGATGAACCCGACGAACTCGACGCGCTGCCGGGGCACGAGGGATCGCGATGAATCCAAGCGCTCTCGTCCCGCTGCCCGTGCTCATTCCGACGATCGCGGCGGCCGCCACGCTCATCGCGGGCCGCAGGCCGCGACTGCAGCGCGGCATCACCGTGGTCTCGCTGGCCGCGGTGCTCGCCGTGTGTTGCGCGCTGGTCTACTTCGCCGACCGCGACGGCACCATCGCGGTGCAGGTCGGCGGCTGGGGGCCGACCGAGCCGGGGATGGGACCGCTGGGCATCACGCTGGTCCTGGATCGGTTGTCCGCTCTCATGCTGGTGGTGTCCGCGGCCGTGCTGCTGGCCGTCGTCTTCTACGCCATCGGCCAGGGCATCCGGGACGGCGATGGACGCCAACCTGTTTCGATCTTCCTGCCGACCTACCTCGTGCTGTCCGCGGGCGTCTGCACGGCGTTCCTGGCGGGCGATCTGTTCAACCTGTTCGTCGGCTTCGAGGTGCTGCTGGCGGCGAGCTTCGTCCTGCTGACGATCGGGGCCAGCGCCGAGCGGGTCCGTGCGGGCATCGCCTACGTGATGGTGTCGATGGTCTCGTCGCTGATCTTCCTCATCGGCATCGCGCTGATCTACGCGGCGACGGGCACGCTCAACCTGGCCGAGATCGCGGTCCGCCTCGACGACGTTCCCGCGGGCACCCGCAGCGCACTCTTCGCCGTCCTGCTGGTGGCGTTCGGTATCAAGGCCGCGGTGTTCCCGCTGTCGTCGTGGCTGCCCGACTCCTATCCCACCGCGCCCGCGCCCGTGACGGCGGTGTTCGCCGGCCTGCTCACCAAAGTGGGTGTCTACGCGATCATCCGAGCGCACTCGCTGCTGTTCCCCGGCGGCGCACTCGACGACGTCCTGCTGATCGCGGCGTTCCTGACGATGGTGGTCGGCGTCCTCGGCGCGATGGCGCAGAGCGACATCAAGCGGCTGCTGTCGTTCACGCTGGTGAGCCACATCGGCTACATGGTGTTCGGCATCGCGCTCTCCAGCGAGCTCGGGATGTCGGGCGCCGTCTACTACGTCGCGCACCACATCATCGTGCAGACCACGCTGTTCCTGGTGGTGGGTCTGATCGAACGGCAGGCGGGCGCGTCGACCCTGCAGCGACTCGGCGGGCTGGCCGCCGCGAGCCCGCTGCTGGCGCTGATCTTCTTCGTCCCCGCCCTGAATCTCGGCGGCATCCCGCCGTTCTCGGGGTTCATCGGCAAGGTGGCGCTGCTGGAGGCGGGCGCGCAGGACGGCTCGGTGCTCGCGTGGCTACTGGTGGGCGGCGGCGTGGTCACCAGCCTCCTGACGCTCTACGTCATGGCCAGGGTGTGGACCAAGGCGTTCTGGCGGGAGCGCGCCGACGCGCCCGAAGGCGAGATGTCCGCGGCCAGTCCGTCGGCGCTCGTCGACGACACCGAGGATGTCGTGTTCACCGAGCGGGACGACGTGGGCCGGATGCCCGTCGGCATGCTCATCCCCACCGGTGCGCTCCTCGCCGTCGGCATCGCGCTCACGGTGTTCGCCGGACCGATGTTCGGGTATAGCGAACGGGCGGCGGTCGAGGTGCTGGATCGTGGGCAGTACCTGACGGCGGTGCTCGGGGATGGGAGTGGTGCGCGATGAGAAAGGCCCTGCTGCGCATCTGGGTGCTGTGCTTCCTCATTCTGGTCTGGATGCTGCTGTGGGGCGAGGTCTCCGCCGCGAACGCCGTGAGCGGGCTGGCGATCGCCCTGGTGATCACGGTGCTGCTGCCGCTACCGCCGGTGCCGACCGAGGGCCGCCTGCACCCGTTGTCGCTGATCCGGCTCATCGGCTACGTCGCCTACTCGCTGGTGTTGTCGTCGGTCCAGGTGGCGTGGCTCGCGATCCGTCCGGGGCCGCCTCCGCTGACCGCGGTGCTGCGAGCACACCTCAACCTCAAATCGGATCTGGTGCTGGCTCTTTCGGTCAACATCATGAACCTCATCCCCGGTTCCATCGTGCTCGAGATCGACCAGAACCGCCGGATGATCTACGCACACGTCATCGACGTCGGCTCGGAGCGCGGGGTGAACCGCTTCTACCGGCAGGTCGCCACGGTGGAGCGGCTGATGGTCGCGACGTTCGAACGAGAGGCGCACTGGCGGCCTTCCCCGCAGCGAGAGGAGGCCTCGTGACCGTCATCTGGATCATCGCCGCGGTGCTGTTGACCGCGGCCGCCGCGATCACGATGTTCCGGCTGTTGGCCGGGCCGGGCACCCTGGACCGACTGGTGGCCCTGGACACCTTCGTCGCGGTGACGATGTGCGCGATCGGCACCTGGGCCGCGTTCAGCCTCGACACCACGGTCACCTACAGCCTGACGGCGCTCGCCTTGATCAGCTTCGTCGGCTCGGTTAGCGTGGCGCGCTTCAGGGTTCGGGACACCGACCGCGAAGGCGGTATCACGTGAACGCACTCGACGTCGTCGCCGCGGTACTGGTGCTCGCCGGTTCGGTGCTCGCGCTCACCGCGGCCATCGGCGTGGTCAGGTTCCCGGACACGCTGTCGCGTATGCACGCAGCGACCAAGCCGCAGGTGCTCGGGCTGCTGCTCGTGCTGGCCGGGGCGGCGATCCGGCTGCGCGGCCACCCCGACGTCGGAATGGTGCTTCTCACCGGACTTTTCACCGTGATCACCGCCCCGGTGGTCGCGAACCGCGTCGGTCAACTCGCTTACCGCGAGCAGGCGTTCCGCGATGACCTGCTGACGAAGGACGAGATGGGCGAATGACCACAGGCCGCACCGAAGACGACAGCTGGGATGTCACCGAGGGCGTTGGCGCGACCGCGCTGGGCGTGGCGTGGGCGAGAGCTCGCGAATCCTCATCGAAGCAACCGCTTTTCACCGATCCGCACGCGCAGCAGTTCATCGACGCGGCGTCGGAGCGCGGATGGAGCCCACCGTCCCGCGCGATCACCGAACGCATCGCCCACCTCGGCGACTACGCCGCGGCGCGCACCAAGTGGTTCGATGAGTTCTTCATCGCAGCGGGCGCCAACGGCGTCGAGCAGGCGGTCATCCTGGCAGCCGGACTCGACGCGCGAGCGTGGCGCCTGCCGTGGACGTCGACCACCAGGATCTACGAAATCGACCAGCCGCAGGTGCTCGCGTTCAAGGTCGAGACACTGCGCAACCACGGCGTCAAGGCGGCCGCCCGGTACACCGCGGTCGCCGTCGACCTTCGGCAGGACTGGCCGACAGCACTGCGGGACAACGGCTTCGACGCCTCCGAGCCGACCGCCTGGTCTGCGGAGGGGCTGCTGAGCTATCTACCGGCGGCGGGTCAGGATCTGCTGTTCGCACGCGTGCACGAGCTCAGCGCCGCCGGCAGCCGGTTCGCCGTCGAGGCGTTCGGGCCCGACTTCTTCGACCCCGAATACCTCGAGGACCGCTCCGACGTGGCGGACTGGCTGGCCAACCACGGCTGGCGGACCAGCGTCACACCGGCGGCCAACCTCCTCGAGCACTACCACCGAGACGTTCCGGATGTGATGCCCCGCACCGAGTTCGTGTCGGGCGAGTTACTCAGCTGCTAGCCGGAATTCGACCAGCGCGGCGACCGTCTCGACCGCATCGCGTAACGCATCCAACCGGTCGGCGGCCGACGGGGCGGCGAGCACGGCGTACCTGTCGGCCTGGTTGATCGGGATGCGGGAGGCCAGTGCGAACAGCCGGGCGCCGGCATCCTCGCCGGGCTCGGGTTCGCCGAGCAGCGTGGCCCGCGGGGGCAGCTGCGCCTCCTGCGCCGACGCGATGCGCTCGAACAGGTCCATCACCCGATCCTCGACATCGCCGATGTCGGCGCCGGTCACGTTGGCACCGGGCTCGTCGGGCCACACCGAGATCGTCGCACGGGGGTACGGGTCGTCGTCGTGCCACGCGTCGACGCGGATGCGGTCGGTCATCTCGCACTCGATGCGATAGCGGCCCTCGCCGTACTCCTCCCCCGCGACTATGCGCGCGAGCGTGCCGACGTTGTGGCGCACATCCTGGCCACCCACCTCGCGCCCGGCGGAGATCAGCACCACGCCGAACGTCGCCTCGCCGGCGAGGCAGTCTCGAACCAGGGCGCCGTAGCGGGGTTCGAAGATGCGCAGCGGCAGGTCCTCGCCGGGGAGCCGAACCGACTCCAGCGGGAACATGGGAGAGATCCCGCCCCCTGAGTCGCTCACAGCTCCAGCTCCGCCACCAGCGAGTCGACGACCGCCCGCAAGTCTCCGCCGTTCTCCTCGGCGACGCGGCGCTGGCGTTGGTAGGACGCCCCGTTGACGGCGATCGACGACGCCGCGGCGAGTTCGTCGGCGCAACCCAGCGACGTCGCGATGGGGTAGAGGCGGTTCAGCACGTCGTCGAGGTCCTCGGTGACGAGCCTCTCGTTGCTGTCCGCGTCGAGGATGATCACGGCGTCGAGCCCGTACCGCGCGGCCCGCCACTTGTTCTCCTGTACGTGCCACGGCGGCATGGTCGGCAGCTGCTCGCCCGCGTCGAGGCGGCGGTCCAGGTCGACGATCAGGCAGTGCGTCAGCGCCACCAGCGCACCGAGCTCGGCGATATTCGACACCCCGTCGAAGATCCGCACCTCGATGGTGCCGAGATGCGGGGACGGCCTTATGTCCCAACGGATCTCGTTCATGTGATCGATGATTCCGGTCTTCTTCTGGTCGTGCACGAAACGCTCGAAGTGCGACCACCTCTGGAAGTGGAACGGCAGCCCGGCCGTCGGCAGCTGCTGGAACATCATCGCGCGGTTACTGGCGTAGCCGGTGTCCTCGCCGTCCCAGTACGGCGACGACGCGGACAGGGCGAGCAGGTGCGGGTAGTGGTTCAGCAGCGACGTGATGATCGGCATCACCTTGTTCGCCGACGAGACGCCGACGTGCACGTGCACACCCCAGATCAGCATCTGGCGGCCCCACCACTGCGTGCGCTTGATCAACTCGGCGTAGCGCGCGCCGTCGGTCAGTTCGGTCTTCTCCCACTCCGCGAACGGATGGGTGCCCGCGCAGAACAACTCCATGCCGCGCTCGCGGACGATGGGGCGGACGATGCCGAGCGTGCCGCGCAGATCCTCCATCGCCTCGCCCGCGTTCTTGCAGATCCCGGTGACGACCTCGACGGTGTTGCGCAACAGTTCCTTGTGGACGTGCGGGGTTTCGCCGATCTCGGCGATGACGCCCGCGGCCTCGTTGGCGAGGTCACGGGTCACGGGGTCGACGAGCGCGAACTCCCACTCGACTCCGACGGTCGGCCGCTGCGAGCGGTTGAAGGCGATCCGCTCCGGCCGCGGGCCGGCCGACGCCCTACGAGACGGATACGACACCGCACGCCACGCGCTTGCCTGCGTCGCCGGTGGCCAATGTGTTCTCGTCGGGTCCCGGAGTGCCGTTGACCTGCTGGTACTTCTCGGGCGGGATGTTGGCGAAGTTGTCGGCCTTCTCGTGGATCATGATGGCCGTGCCCTGCCCGTCGAGCAGTTGCTCCGCGGTGAACGCGTCGGTGGTCGTGACGAGTTCGGCGCTGCCGTCCTCACGGACGAACAGCGACGAGAGGTCACCGCTCATCGGGTGTCCCGTGCGGCCGTCCACCTGGAGGTGTCCGCCCGCGGAGTTGAAGTCGCCGGGCGCACCCCCCGCCGGAGCCACCGAATTCGGTTCGCACTTGCCCACCGAGTGGATGTGCATGCCGTGGAATCCCGGCGTCAGCAACCCCGTTGCGACGGTCTTGACCGTGACGGTCGCGACGTCGTCGGCGAACGAGAACTCCGCCGTGGCAACGGTGACGCCGGCGGGGTTCTTGAGCTCCGCGGTCAACTGCTCCGCCGAGGCAGCGGGCGTCTCGCTCTCGGACTCGCCCTCGGCGGCCGGCGCAGGCGAGCCGGTCCAGACGGGCGGTGTCGTGTACGGCGCGTCCGTTTCCGGCTCGTACGGGGCACAGGCACTCGCGATCGGGACGACGAGCGCCGCGGCGGCGAGAAGGCGAAGCGGGGCGGAGATCGGCATGCGCAAAGCCTAACCGGTGACCACCACGATTACTCCCGGCGGCTGGTCTCCGAGTTCGGGAATTCGCTCGACGACGGGCGCCTGCAGGATCGCCCCGACGTCCTCGGCGGCAGCGCGCTCGCCGGGCGTCGGACCCCAGTAGACCGTCGTCTCCGCAGGCACCTCGTTGAGCGGGAGGTTCTCCGCCCGCGCATTCCACTGCTGGTCCTTGAGTTGGGTGGCCACGCGGTCCGCGGCACCGTCGACATCGGAGACGTTGTAAACGCGCACTTCGGGCCGAGGCGCGTCGGACTCCGTGGACGTGGGGGTCGTCGTGGTGGTCGGGTTGATGGTCGACGTCACCGAGGTGGCGCTCGAGGTGTCCGAGTCGTCGTCGCTGCCACCCATCGCCTGAAAGGCGACCAGCAGAAAGACCACGCCGAGGAACAGCAGCACCATCACCATGGCGCGCAGGGGCAGCCCGGAGGACTCTCGCTGGTTCATCGAGCCCACACTATTTCAGAGGCGCCCACGAGGTGAAAAGCTCAGGTGACGTCGAAGCCGAGACGACGGGCCGCGCGGGCCTTCTGCCTGCTGGCGCGAAGCCGACGCAGCCGCTTGACCAGCATCGGATCGACGGCAAGCGCCTCGGGACGGTCGACGAGGGCGTTGAGCACCTGGTAGTAGCGCGTCGCCGACATGGCGAACAGCTCCTTGATGGCGTCTTCCTTCGAGCCCGCGTACTTCCACCACTGCCGCTCGAAGGCGAGGATGTCGTGTTCGCGGCGAGTGAGCCCGTCGGTGACAGTGTTCTCCGCGGAGTCCCCGGACCCCTCGGTCCGCGCGATGGCGCCGTCCATTGCTGCTAGGACCCTCTCCAACTACGACTTACTCAGTGACATTCCGGTGCTGTCGGCGAACATTCAACCACGGCGGCACGAGTTGAGCGGTGATCGTCACCCGCGAGTCGGCCGACGAAACGCTGCTCATTACGCTTTGCACATGGCCGTTGTTCCGATCCGCATCGTGGGAGATCCCGTCCTGCACACCGCGACCACTCCCGTGCCCGTCGGGGACGACGGAAGCCTGCCCGCGGAACTCGCCGAGTTGATCGCGAACCTCTTCGACACCATGGACGCCGCGAACGGTGTTGGCCTGGCCGCCAACCAGATCGGCGTGTCGCAACGCGTGTTCGTCTACGACTGCGCCGACGAACGGGGCATGGCCGCGCGGCGGCGCGGCGTCATCGTCAACCCCGTGCTGGAGACCTCCGACATCCCCGAGACGATGCCCGATCCGGACAACGACGACGAAGGTTGCCTGTCGGTGCCCGGCGAGTCGTTCCCGCGCGGCCGGGCCACCTGGGCGCGGGTCACCGGCCTGGACGCCGACGGCACTCCGATCACGCTCGAGGGCAACGGCCTGTTCGCCAGGATGCTGCAGCACGAAACCGGCCACCTCGACGGCTTCCTCTACGTCGACGGGCTGATCGGCAGGCACGCGCGGGCCGCCAAGCGGACCATCAAGTCGAACGGCTGGGGCGTGCCGGGCAACACCTGGATGCCGGGCGAGGACCCGGATCCGTTCGGGCACTAGCCGTGAAGCTGCCGCCGGAGGGCTCGAGGGTCAGCCTGCGCTACCGGCTGCCCGAACCCGCGGCACGGCCGTACACCGACGTCGTCGGCCACGTCGAACTCAGCGGGCCGACGGTCCGGGTTCGCACCCGGCACGGCGAACTGGTCAGCGTCGACGCGCGCGACGTTCAGGCGTTCCGGATCATTCCAGAGCAGCCGGTGCGCACCTCGCAGATCCGCAACCTCGAGCACGCCGCCGCACGCGGTTGGCCCGGCACCGAGCAGCACTGGATCGACGGCTGGCTGCTGCGCTTCGGCGGCGGGCACACCCGTCGGGCCAACTCGGCGATTCCGTTGGAGGCGTGGGCCTCTCCCGCAACGGTGCCCGCGATCATCGACTGGTACGCGGCGCGCGACGCGCCCCCGCTGATCGCGGCGCCCGACCGACTGTTCCGGGTGCTGCCGGGCGTGGCCACCGACGGCGAGAACCTGGTGATGGTGAGCGATGTCGGCCCGCAGTCGGGGGAGACCCTCCCGGTCATCACGCCGCGTCCGGATGCGCTGTGGCGCGCCGTCGATCCCCGCGGCGTACCCGACGACGTGCTGACAGCGGTGATCGAGGGCGAGGTGGCGTTCGCGACGTTCCCTGGTGTCGCCGTGGCGCGGGGGGCCGTCACCGAGGCTCCCGACGGGACCCGCTGGCTGGGCCTGTCGGCCGTGCACGTCAACGAGGACAGTCGAGGGCGGGGGCACGGCCGGGGCATCTGTTCGGCCCTGGTGCACTGGGGCCACCAGCAGGGCGCCACGCGGGCGTACACGCAGGTCCTGACCGAGAACAAACCGGCGATCGACCTCTTCGAGGCGATGGGCTTCACCACCCAGCACCGGGTCCGGTACGTCGACGCCCGTAACCTCTAGCCGTGCGACTGGCCACCTGGAACGTCAACTCGATCCGCTCCCGTATCGACCGCGTCACCGACTGGCTGCAGCGCGCCGAGGTCGACGTGCTGGCGATGCAGGAGACCAAGTGCACCGACGCCCAGTTCCCGACGATGCCGTTCGCGGCGCTGGGCTACGACGTGGCGCACATCGGCCTCAACCAGTGGAACGGCGTCGCGATCGCGTCGCGGGTGGGCCTCGAGGACGTGCAGATCGGCTTCGAAGGACAGCCGGTGTGGAACGACGCCGACGAGGCGCGGGCGATCGGCGCTACCTGCAACGGGGTGAGAGTGTGGAGCCTGTACGTCCCCAACGGCCGGACGATCGAGGACCCGCACTATCAGTACAAGCTGGAATGGCTTGCCGCTCTTCACAATACCGCGAGCGGATGGCTGGCCGACGACCCGGCCACCCCCGTCGCGCTGGTGGGTGACTGGAACATCGCCCCGACCGACGACGACGTCTGGGACGTTGAGCACTTCCGGGGCGCCACCCACGTCACCGAACCCGAGCGGGCGGCGTTCCGCGCGATCGAGGACCGCTTCACCGACGTGGTTCGGCCGTACGCGCCACCGCCGGGCAACTTCACCTACTGGGACTACACGCAGTTGCGCTTCCCGAAGAAGCAGGGCATGCGCATCGACTTCATTCTGGGCTCACCGGAATTCGCGGCTCGGGTGACGCACGCCGAGATCGTCCGCGAGGAGCGCAAGCCGGGTAAGAAGGGCACGCCGGCGCCCAGCGATCACGCGCCGGTGCTGGTCGAGCTGACCTGAACAGCCGAAGGGAAGCGGGTGTTGGCCACCTGAGTCAGCCGCTGAGCGGGCATCCCCGCTCGCTCGCAGAGCTCCGCCACCGACGCCGCGGAGCGCGCGCCGAACACCGCGAAAGCCACCTCGTCTGATTCGACGAGCACGGTGACGAGCAGCTGCACCGATGCCTCCGACGCCTCGGCGAGGTCGATAAGGTGCGTCACCGCGGCGTCGAACTCAGGTGCGGTCGAGGTCGGCCAGTACCACTCAGCCAGGAAGTGCAAGTTCGATCGCGCGCACGTCATCCAGCCACGATATGGCCGGGGGGTGCTCCCTCGAATCGGGTGTTTCCCTACGGATCGGTTCTGCTCATAATCCGCGCCAGCTCGGCCCTTGAGTGGATGTCGAGTTTGCGGTAGATGCGAGTTAGGTGGGCCTCTACGGTTTTCTGGCTGATGAACAGCTTGGCGGCCGTGTCGCGATTGGTGGCACCGGTCGCGGCGAGCTCAGCAACGCCGCGCTCCGTCGCGCTCAGCCCGTCCGCGTGCCGGACCGTCACGTCCACCCTGCTGAGTTCGGCACGGGCGCGCTCCGCCCACAACGGAGTCCCGACCGCCTCGAAGCCGGCGAGCGCCTTGCGTAGCAGAACCTGCGCCGCGTCCCGGCGCCGGTTACGGCGCGCCAGTTGGCCCGCCAGCAACTCGGTGCGAGCCAGTTCGAACGGCATGGGCACCCGCCGGTGGTGATCCAGCGCGAGCGTCACCGCTTCGGTGGCACGCGCCGTGTCGCCCTGTGCGGCCAGCACGGCCGCTCGGCCGCGCGCGCCGACCGCGAGCATCCAAGGTCTGTCGAGCCGAACGGCATTGGCTTCGAACACGGTGATCAGGCGATCGGCGTCGTCGGAGCGACCTACGGCGCACATCGCCTCGACCGCGTCGGGCACGAACGACGCCGACACGATCTCGGTGGCGCGAGGAGCTGCGAACAGCCCGTCCACCAGAGGCTGCAGCGTCACGAGCGCATCGTCGTATCGTCCGAGCGACAGGGTCAGGAAGGCGTGGTTCGAGATCGGCCACTCAATCAGTCGTTGCGACTTGCATCGGCGACCTGCGGCGAGCGCGCGTTCGGTGTCGCGCCGGACGTCATCGACTCGGCCGCTGTACGCGTCGACCATCGCGCGCACCGACAGCGCGATGAAAATCGGCAGATCACCGCCGAGTTGCACGGCGCGTTGCATGAGGTCGGTCGCCACGACCTCCGCGGAATCCAGCCTGCCCTGCCAGACGCTGACGAGGGCAGCGTGGAAGCCGAGAAAGATGAGTTCCGTCTCCTCGCCCCTCTCGGCGCAGCGCCGCCGCAGCGCAGCCAGCTCCGCGTCGGCGTCGGCCAGCTCGCCGGACCACGCACGCAGCAACGCGTGCTGCACCCTGATGCGCGCGGCGACCGGCACGGCTTCGTTATCGTCGTCGAGTTCTATTGCGCGCCGCAAACCCTCGTCATCGAGACCGTCGCCCACCAGGAAGCGCAACGTGGTGTGCATGCCGAGCGTGGAGCTCAAGAGGGCCGGGTGCCCGAGTGCGGTGGCCTCCGCGACGGCGTCCTTGATGTACGCCGTCGCGACCTCGGTCTCGCCGCAGTTGAAGAGCGCGTAGCTCCGCATGATGAGGATCTGCACTCGTGAGGCGGGATCGTCACACTCATCGGCGGCGCGGGCGAGCAGACCGGCCGCCTCCGCGAAACTGTCGTCGTGCAGGCGGACGTTGGCCAGCAGCGTCATCGCCTGAGCACGCAACGGACCGGGGCCGAGCCCGCCGATCACACTGTCCAGTCGAGCGCGCGCGGTGGCGAGATCGCCGGCATCGAAGTAGTTCATCGCCGCGAGGATGCGGCGCTCGGAAGTGGCGCCCCCGAGCCCGATGGCCAGATCGAGGAGTTCGGCGGCGAACGCCGGCGCTCCTCGCTGTCTGGCCGTCTGCGCCGCACCATCCAACGACGCCAACGTCTCCTGGTCGCCCTCGGCCGACGCCAGCGCCAGATGGCGCGCACGCAGTTCCGGCTCGTCCAGTATCTCGGCGAGCCTGCGATGAATCCTGCGCCTACGTGCCGGTGCGCTCGCGCTGTACACCCCACGCGCGAGGAGCGGGTGGGTGTAGCGCAACCGGTGCCCGTCGATGATGACGATGCCCTTTTCCTCGGCGTCCTCGAGCGCGGCGACCACCGCGGCGGGAGTGCTGTCGGTCGCGCGAGCCACCAACTCCACTGTCGGATCGGCCAATGCCGCCGCGGCTAACAATGCCGACTCGGCCTCCTCGCCGACGTTGCCGATCCGCAGGTGGACCACTTCGGCGAGGCTGCTCGGCAGCGAGGCTCCGGCGTCCCAGGCGCCGTCATCGGCTGCGCGAGCGAGCTCGACTGCGTAGAAGGGATTACCGCCCGATGTCTCGTGAATCTGAAGCATCCTCGGCCGCGAGAACGACCGCCCCACCCGGTCGAACACCACCGTGTGCAACGCGCCAACGCTCAAGGGCTGCAGAGTGATCCACTGCATGCTCTCCGGTCGCGGCAGCTCAAGCCAGGTCCGCGGCGACACGTCGTCGGCACCCGTGCGCACGGTGGCCAGGAGGCCTATCGGCCCGGCGAGTCGACGGGCCACCGCTGACACGACCTGCATGCTCGGCACGTCGAGCCATTGCACGTCGTCGATGGCGACAAGCAGGGGCGTCGCACCGGCGAGGGTGGCGAGCACCGACGCGAACGCCGCGCCGACGGCGCGTTGGTCGGTCATCGGACCGTCGGCGTCCTCCCTGAGCATGACCCGGTCCAGGGCCAACCGCTGCGTCGGCGGCAGCCATGCGTACACCTCCGGATCGACGGAGCTCAGTAGACCCGCGAGTCCCGCATAGGCGAGCACCGTCTCAGCCGCGGAGATCCTGGTCGACAGCACCCGGAAACCCGCCGCGGTGGCCCTCTCTATGCCGTCGATCCACACCGTGGTCTTGCCGATACCGGCCTCTCCGGTGAGCATCAGCGCCGCGGGGCGTTCGGCGCTCACAGCCAGCAGCTCGGTCAGGGCGCGCTGCTCCGCGGGACGATCCACCACCCCCGTTGCCATTCGTGCATGTTCCCAGCCGATATCGATCCTTACAACTGGAATCGAGCTAACTTCTGCCGTCGGCATCGAACGTCGATGAGCAGACACTTCCGCAGCCCCGCCGACAGCAAAGCAATTCCGTCGGTTAGCATCGCTATTGTCGAACACATGTTCGAATCATTGGAGCCGTGCTTGTGAGAATCCTCGTCGCGACCGCTCACACCCAGGGCACGAACCCCAGCGACTATCACTATTGCGTCGAGGGCGAACTGGTGTGGATCCAGACCCCTTGCGATCGGGAGGAGTGCGGCTGCGCACGGGGTTTCGCCGGCGCGTCCTCACACCGCGCGACGACCACCGCCATGGTCGTCGAGTCGGAGATGACGCGCGACGACGTCGTACTGGCCTTCAGTACCAGCCTGCCGGACGGCGGCTGGCCGCTCGCGTGGGCGGAAGACGTCGCGGACGACAACCTCGAGATCGCCAGTCGGCTGCCCGCAGGCGCGATCATCGTCCGCAATGCTGACGACCTGTTCCTGAGGGGCGCGCTGTTCCGAGTCCCACCCGCGGCTTAGGCGTTAGGAGACGTTGTCGGCGCCAGGAGCGTCGGCATAGCGGCCGGGGTTGAACAGCGACGCGATCGCACCGATGACCATCATCACGGCCGCCGCGATGAACACGACGGTGAGCCCGGAGTGGAACGGCTCGGTGATGAGCTGCGGGAAGAACGTCTTGCCCGTCAGCACCTCGGCGTCGACGCCCGGCGCGTCGAGCGCACCCGACGGGCCCAGCAGTTCCTCGATGGGGTTGTAACCGAGGAACGCGGCGAACAGGCTGCCGACCGGCGGTAGATCGGCCACCTGCCGGGCCACGTCGGCCGAAACACCCTGCGCCTGAAGGCCGTTGTACATCGCCGACGGCAGCGTTTGGGCGAGGCCGACGATCATCAGCGAGAAGAAGACGCCGATGGACAGCGAGCTGCCCGCGTTGAAGAACGTCGACCGCACGCCGGAGGCGGCGCCGCGCTGATCGGCGGGCACGCTCGACATGATGGCCGCGGTGTTCGGTGCGGTGAAGAACCCGCCGCCGACACCGTTCAGGAACACCAACAGCGCGAAGATCCAGTAGTCGAAGTTCACCGGAATCAGCAGCAGCGCAACGAATGACGCGGCCATCAGAAGCATGCCACCGACGGTCAGCGGCCGCGCCCCGATCCGATCCGACAGCCAACCTGCGAACGGCGCGGACACCAGGAAGCCGAACGTGGCCGGCAACAGGTAGATGCCCGCCCACAGCGGCGTCGACTCGAAGCTGTAGCCGTGCAGGGGAAGCCAGATGCCCTGTAACCAGATGATCAGCATGAACTGCAGGCCACCGCGGCCCACCGAGGACATCAGCCCGGCCAGGTTGCCCATGCCGAACGTCGCGGATCTGAACAGCCGGATGTCGACCATCGGCGAATCGACGCGTAGTTCGACGAGGACGAACCCGACCAGAAGCAGCAGCCCGACGCCGATCGAACCGAGCACCCAGGGGCTCGTCCAGCCGGTGCTGGAGTCGCCGTAGGGCTGAATGCCGTAGGTGATGCCGACGAGCAAGACCGTCAGCCCGAGTCCGAACGTCACCGCACCGACCCAGTCCAGCCGGCCGGGGGTGCGGGCACCCAGTTCGCGCAGCGAACGGTAGCTCCAGACGGTGCCGAGGATGCCGATCGGAACGCCTACCCAGAACACGGCCTGCCAGTGCCATTCGGACAGGACGCCACCGACCAGCAGGCCCAGGAAGGAGCCCGCCACAGCGGCGACCATGTTCACGCCGAGCGCCATGCCGCGCTGTTTGGCCGGGAACGCGTCGGTGAGGATCGCCGATGACGAGGCCATGAGCATCGCGCCGCCGATGCCCTGGATCACCCGCCACGCGATCAGCCAGACGGCGCCGCCGCCCAGGTGGAAGGGGTCGAAGGACAGCGCGACGGCCGCCACGGTGAAGACGACGAAGCCGAGGTTGTAGATCTTCACGCGGCCGAACATGTCGCCGAGGCGGCCGAACGGCACGACCAGCACCGCCGTCACCACCAGGTAGCCCATGATCATCCAGAGCAGGTAGCTGACGTTGCCCGGCGACAGCGGGTTCAACCCGATGCCGCGGAAGATCGCGGGCAGCGAGATCAGCACGATGGACGCGTTGATCGCCGCCAGAAGGATGCCCAACGTGGTGTTGGACAGCACGATCCACTTGTAGCGCGGGTGATCGTGGTCCATCCGCGACCGCCGGCGGGCAGTCGCGGACAGGGCCTCGTCGGTAGTCCGGGCGGTGTCGGTCATCTCGATCTCAGTCGTCATCTCTTCGCACAATCCGAATCCGGCCGTATCCGGCCCACGCCAAAATACATATGTTAGCTATACAAAGGATCTCCGGGCAATTCCATTCCCCGCAGGAGCCGCCTTCGCGACCCGTGGCGAGCGCCCCTCTCTACCCTTGAGCTCATGGACTACCTGCCGTTGACTCCGCCGGGCCAGACCCCGCTGCGCGTCATGACGATCGCGGGCACCGACTCGGGCGGCGGTGCGGGCATTCAGGCCGACTCCCGCACGTTCGCGATGCTCGGAGTGCACGGGTGCGTCGCCGTCGTCGCGGTGACCGTGCAGAACTCGGTCGGCGTCAAGGGATTTCACGAGCTTCCACTCGACATCGTCGCCGGCCAGATCGAGGCCGTCGCGGGAGACATCGGCATCCAGGCCGCCAAGACCGGCATGCTCGCCTCGTCGGAGATCATCGGCGCCGTCGCCGACACCTGGCGCGGATTGGATGACGAGGTCCCGCTCGTCGTCGATCCGGTGTGCGCGTCCATGCACGGCGACCCGCTCCTGCATCCGTCGGCGCTCGACGCGCTGCGCTCGGAGCTGTTCCCGCTGGCCACCCTGGTCACGCCGAATCTCGACGAAGTGCGGCTGATCGTCGGAATCGACGTCGTCGACTCGAAGTCCCAGCGCGACGCCGCCCGCGCCCTGCACGCGCTCGGGCCGGCGTGGGCCCTGGTCAAGGGCGGGCACCTGCGGTCGTCCGATCACAGCCCGGATGTCCTCTTCGACGGCACCGAGTTCCACGAGTTCGACGCCGACCGCATCGACACCCCCCACGACCACGGCGCCGGTGACACCCTGGCCGCGGCCGCAGCGTGCGCGCTGGCGCACGGCTTCCCGGTGCCCGACGCGGTGGCGTTCGCCAAGGCGTGGGTCACCGAATGTCTGCGCGCCGCATACCCGTTGGGCCACGGGCACGGCCCGGTGTCGGCACTGTTCAGGCTCAACGCGTGACGCTCGACGACATCGCGGGTATCGCCCACGAACCGGAGGGCAGCCCGGTGGGCGCCGTCGTACTCACGCACGGCGCAGGCGGTAACCGGGACGGCGCTCTGCTGGTCGGGCTGTGCGATGAGTGGGCCGGCCGCGGCTGGCTCGCGATCCGCTACAACCTGCCGTACCGGCGGCGCAGGCCGAAGGGCCCGCCGTCGGGGTCGGCGAAAGCGGATCAGGAGGGCGTCGTCGAAGCCGTCGAGCTGGCCAGGGGGCTGACGGACGGGCCCGTGGTGGCGGGCGGTCACTCGTACGGCGGCCGGATGACGTCCGTGGCGGTGGCCGACGGGCTCGCGGTCGACGTGCTCGCGCTGACGTCCTATCCCCTGCATCCGCCCGGCAAACCGGAGCGGGCACGCACCGAGCACCTGCCCGCCATCGCGGTGCCGACCGTGTTCACCCACGGCACGGCCGATCCGTTCGGGTCGCCGGAGGAGATGCGGGCCGCGCTCGCACTCGTCGGTGCCGCAACGGAGTTCGTCGAGATCACCGGCGCCAGACACGACCTCGGTTCCAAGTCCCTGAACGTGCCGGCACTGGCCGTCGACGCGGCCCTTCGACTGCTCGGGTGACCGTCCGTCACCGTGCCGGGGATGCTGCTACCTTCCAGAGGTGACCTGGCCTTCCGGAGACCCGAACCAACCTTATGGCGGGCAACCGCCGCCACCACCCGGTGGATCCTGGCCGCCGCCTCCCGGACCCCAGCAGCCCGCTTACGGGGCGCCGCCACCGCCACCACCGCTGCCCTACGGCGGCGCGTCCTACGGTCAGGGCGGACCCGGCTATCCGTACACCCCGCCCAAGAAATCCAAGAAGCCGTTGATCATCGGCCTTTCGGTCCTGGGCGTGCTGATACTGCTCGGAATCGGCGTGCTGATCATCGGGGTGTTCGCGCTGAAGGACAACACCATCGCCACCAACATGAAGGTCGGCGACTGCATCACCGACCTCCCCAGCGATGCGCGGGTCATGACGCTGCCGACGACCGACTGCGCCCAGCCGCATTCGGGTGAGGTGTACGCCGTCATCGACATGCCGGACGGCGACTACCCCGGTCAGTCGAAGATCGACGCGTACCAGAACAGGTGCCCCGACGAGCTGTTGTCGATCGCCCCGGACGCGATCGACGACGACTCGATCGGCATCTACGTGCTGTACCCGACACCGGAGACGTGGAAGCAGGACGACCGGGCGATCACCTGCATCGCGACGTTCGATCCGAAGCGGTCGGGATCGCTCACGGAGTGAGGTAGCTGGTACCCCTGGTACCGTCACCGCATGCCTTCGGAACACCATGACGCGGTCATCGTGGGTGCCGGTTTCGCCGGCATCGGGGCCGCCATCCAGCTGAAACGCCTCGGCTACGAGAACATCGTCATCCTCGAGCGCGAGGACGATCTGGGCGGAACCTGGTACGTCAACCACTACCCCGGCCTGGCCGTCGACGTCCCCACCACGACCTACTCGTACTACTTCGAACCCAATCCGAACTGGTCGCGGTTGTTCACCCCCGGACCGGAGATCAAGCAGTACGCCGACCACGTCGCCGACAAGTACGACGTGCGCCGCCACATCCGCTACAACACCGTGGTCGAGGGGGCCCGCTGGGACGAGGACGCCTCGCTCTGGCGCATCGCTTTACGTGACGGTGCGACCGTCTCAGCGCGCTTCCTGCTGACCGCCACCGGCTTCCTGTCACAGCCGAAGGTGCCGGAGATCGCGGGTATCGAGACGTTCGAGGGCAAGGTCATCCACACCACGGAGTGGGAGGACGACTTCGACGCCGCGGGCAAGCGGATCGCCGTGATCGGCACCGGAGCGACCGCGGTACAGCTGATCCCCGAGCTCGCCAAGCGGGCCGCAGATCTGACCGTGTATCAGCGCACCCCGATCTGGGTGGTGCCGAAGATCGACGTCCGGTTCGGCGAGCGCGCCAAGCGGCTGTTCGCACGGGTGCCGGTGACGCAACGCGTGATCCGCTGGCTGACCGACAGCATTTACGAGGTGATGGTCTCGGTGGCGGTCCGCCACTACGGCACCTTCCGCGGGCGGTTCAACATCTCGGCGGCCGACCTGTCGAAGATCCACCGCTTCGCGACGATCCGCGACAAGGACCTGCGTCGCAGACTCACGCCGGACTACGACTTCGGTTGCAAGCGACCGACATTCAGCAACGGCTACTACCGCGCCTTCACCAAGCCGCACGTACACCTGCAGGACGCGGGCATCGCACGCATCGAGGCCGACGGCATCGTCGGCAACGACGGCGGCAAGAACGTCGTCGACACCCTGGTGCTCGCCACCGGCTTCGACCTGTGGGAGGCGAACTTCCCCGCCGTCGAGATCATCGGCCGCGACGGTCGCAACCTCGGGAAGTGGTGGCGCGAAACCAGGTTCCAGGCCTACCAGGGCGTGTCGATGCCCTACTTCCCGAACTACCTCAGCCTCGCCAGCCCGTACGCCTTCCTCGGCCTGAACTTCTTCAACACCATGGAGTACCAGATGCGGCTCATGGACCGCCTCTTCTCCGAGGTGAAGCGCAGAGGCGCAACGACTTTCGAGGTGACGGAGCAGGCCAACACGGCGTTTCTCGATCGGATGACCGAGCTCCTGGGCGAGTCACTGTTCACCATGGGCAACTGCGCCACCGCGAGGTCGTACTACTTCAACCCCGCGGGCGAGCCCACGCTGCTGCGCCCGTCGTCGACGGAGTCCGCCATCAAGGAGGCCTCCGAGTTCCCGCTCAGCGACTACCAGATCGTCTGACACACCACACCATTGGAGAAGGAGTACACCTTGGCCGAGAAGAAGAGCTCACGACTGCCGGTCCTCGCGGGCCTGTCGTTGACGGGGGCGGGGCTTGCGCACTTCGCGAAGCCGGAGTTGTTCGAGGGCATCACCAAGGGCGCCTTCCCCACCGACACCGCGCGCCACATCCAGATCAACGGCGGCATCGAGACCGTCATCGGCGTCGGCCTGCTCTCACCGAAGACCCGCAAGCTCGCGGTGCTCGGCTCGGTCGGTTACGTGGCCTACCTGGCGAGCAACGTCATTCGCAACCGGTAGCCCGGTACGGGCCTGGTTGCGTGGCTTCTCCACGTTTTCCAGCTACCCTTCATCTGTGCCCGATGTGACTGGAGTGACACGTGTGGTGTCACGGCGCACGGTGCTGCTCGGGGTGGTGGCGTCGGCCACCGCCGTCGCGATGGCGCGGTGCGCGAGCGACCCGTCGAGCCAAGCCGCGCAGATCGCGCCCGCGCCTGCACCGCCACCCCCGCCGCAGTGGCCGGCTCTGCTGCCGCCCCCGCCACCCGCCGCCCGGATCGCACTGCCGGGCGGCGCCGTCCTGAGCGCGCTGCCCGGACCCGGCGACCTGCTCGCGCTGACCCTCGACGACGGGGTCGACACCGCGGTGGTCCGCGCCTACGCACAACTCGCACACGACACCGGCATCCGGCTGACGATGTTCGCCAACGGCGTGTACTCGTCGTGGACGGACAACCGCGACCTGCTGCTCCCGCTGGTCGAGTCGGGCCAGGTCCAGATCGGCAACCACACCTGGCGCCACCGCGACCTCACCAAACTCAGCGCACCCGACGTCGCCGACGAACTGAGCCGCAACCACGGGTTCCTGCGGGACACCTTCGGTGTGGACGCCACGCCGTACTTCCGGCCGCCCTACGGCGCCTCCAACGATCTCGTCACCAAGGTGGCGGGCGACCTCGGCTACACCGTCGTCACGATGTGGAACGGCAACATCGGCGACGACGCGATCCTGGCACCATCCGACATCGTCGCCAACGCCGCGAAGTACTGCGTCGCGCAGAACATCGTCATCGGCCACCTGAACCATCCACCGGTGACGAGCGTCTACCACCAACTGCTCGACGTCATCGCCGAGCGGAACCTCCGAACGGTCACGCTGAACGACGTGTTCACCAAACCCGAGGTGTCACGCCTGACATCGGCATATCCGCTGTAACCGAGCACCTCTAGGATCGGCGCGTGCTCACGCGACGCCTCGGCACGCTCGATGCCGTCACGGTGGGACTCGGCGCCATGCTCGGCGCGGGGATCTTCGCCGCGCTGACCCCGGCGGCGGCCGCGGCCGGTTCCTGGTTGCTCGTCGGCCTCGCCATCGCCGCCGCCGTCGCGTACTGCAACGCGACGTCGTCGGCCCGGCTCGCGGCGCTGTATCCGCAGTCCGGCGGCACCTACGTGTACGGGCGCGAACGACTCGGCCCGGTCTGGGGGCACGCCGCCGGGTGGAGCTTCGTCGTCGGCAAGACGGCATCGTGCGCGGCGATGGCGTTGACGGTCGGCGCCTACGCGTGGCCCGATCACGCGCGCGCCGTCGCGGTGGCGGTGGTGCTCGTTCTGACGGCGGTCAACGTACTCGGCGTCCAGAAGTCCGCGCTGCTGACGCGGATCATCGTCGTCGTCGTGATCGCCGCGCTGTGCACCGTCGTGGTGGCCATCGCGCCGCGGATCGAGACCGGCAACCTCGCCCTGACGGGGTCCGCTGGCGTGGGTGACGTGCTGCAGAGCGCCGGCCTGCTGTTCTTCGCCTTCGCCGGCTACGCCCGGATCGCCACGCTGGGTGAGGAGGTGCGCAACCCCGAGGTGACGATCCCGCGCAGCATCGCGATCTCGCTCGGCATCGCACTCACGCTGTACGCGGCGGTCGCGGTGTCGGTGCTCGGAGTGCTGGGCGGCGACGCCCTCGGCACCGCCACCGCGCCGCTCGCCGCCGCCGTCGAGGCCGCCGGACACCCCTGGCTGGCGCCGGTGGTGCGGGTCGCGGCCGTGGTGGCGGCGACCGGCGCGCTGCTCGCGCTCATCCTCGGGGTGTCGCGCACCGCGCTCGCAATGGCACGGGACCGGTATCTGCCGTCCGGCCTGTCGGCCGTGCACCCGCGGTTCGGCAGCCCGCACCGGGCGGAAATCACCGTCGGTGTCGTCGTCGCCGCCCTCGCCGCGCTCGTCGACCTCCGCGGCGCCATCGGCTTCTCGTCGTTCGCGGTCCTGATCTACTACTCGATCGCCAATGCGGCTGCTTTCACGTTGCGCGGCAAGCTGATTCCCGTACTCGGCTTGGTGGGCTGCGTGGTGCTGGCCGTGTCACTGCCCTGGCAGTCGGTGCTCGCGGGCAGCGTCGTGGTTCTCTGCGGTTTCGGCGTGTTCTCGATCGCTCACCGAACGGAATCACGCCGAAATCCCTAGAGTGCTCACCTGTGATCCCGCTGACCTGGAGAGCAGTCCCACGTGACGCCACCGTCGTCGCGCCCGACGAGCGGCTGAGCTGGCCGCGCACGATCGGCATCGGGGCGCAGCACGTCGTCGCGATGTTCGGCGCCACGTTCCTGGTGCCGGTGCTGACCGGCTTCCCGCCGACGACGACGCTGCTGTTCAGCGGCGTCGGGACCATCCTGTTCCTGATCATCACCGGCAACCGGTTGCCGAGCTACCTCGGGTCGAGCTTCGCGGTCATCGCGCCGATCACCGCGATCGAGGGCACCAACCGGATGGGCCACGCGCTGGGCGGCCTCATCGCGGTGGGGCTGTCGTTGATCATCGTCGGTGCCGTGGTGCACTTCGTCGGAACCCGGTGGCTGGACCTGCTTCTGCCGCCGGTGGTCACCGGTGCGATCGTCGCGCTCATCGGGCTCAACCTGGCACCGGTCGCCAAGCAGAATTTCGAGAAGGGCCCGCTGCTGGGGTTCGTCACCCTCGTCCTGCTCGTCCTAATCCTGGCGTTCTTCCGCGGCATCATCGGCAGGCTCGCCATTCTGTTGGCCGTCGTGATCGGCTACGCCCTCGCCCTCGCGCTGGGGGCGTTCGAGGGCGGCGACGCAATCGCCGCCGCGCCGTGGATCGGGCTGCCGGAGTTCCACGGGCCCTCGTTCAGCCTGTCGGTGATGCCGCTGTTCCTTCCCGTCGTCGTCGTGCTGATCGCCGAGAACATCGGTCACGTCAAGTCCGTCGGCCAGATGACCGGGACGGACGTCGACCCGCTCGTGGGACGCGCACTGGCCGCCGACGGAGTGGCGACCACGCTGGCCGGGCTCGGCGGCGGATCGGCCACCACCACCTACGCCGAGAACATCGGCGTCATGGCGGCCACCCGCGTGTACTCGACCGCGGCGTACTGGATAGCGGCCTTCGTCGCGATCGCGCTGTCGCTGTGCCCGAAGGTGGGAGCCGCCATCTCCGCGATCCCCGCGGGCGTGCTCGGTGGGGCGACGGTCGTGCTGTACGGGCTCGTCGGCATCCTCGGCGTGCGCATCTGGCTGACGAACCACGTCGACTTCTCCAAACCCATCAACCAGATGACGGCGGCGATTCCGCTGATCCTCGGCATCGCCGACTTCACCTGGTCGTTCCAGGGCATCACGTTCGGCGGTATCGCGTTGGGCTCCATCGCGGCGCTGGTGATCTACCACGTGATGAAGCTGCTGGGCGCCGAGCGTGCGGACACCCGCCCGGACGGGGTACCCGAGGTGCGCGAAGACTAGCCTCGACGGCATGGCCGAACTGCGCGTCGAACGCACCATCGCCGCACCACCGCACGAGGTCTTCGACTGGCTGGCCGATCCGGGGAGCCTGACCTCCGCACCGCTCGTCCTGCGCGCCCGGTGGGCGCGTGGCACCGCGGCGCCGTCGGTGGGCGCGATGCGCGAGGTCGTCGCCGCGGGCATGTGGTTCCGGGAGGAGATCACCGCGTACGACCCACCGCGGAGCTACTCGTACCGCATCGTTCGGTCGTTCCCCGCGTTCGACCACGAGGGCGGCACGCTGACGTTCACGCCGTCCGGCGCCGGGACGCACGTCGACTGGGTGTCCAGCTACACCCACCCGCTGCGGGGCGGCGGAAAGCCCATGGAGGCCGTCAGCTCGCGGCTGTTGCCGTGGAACTTCAACGCGGTACTGGCCGGCTGCGCGAAAGCCCTTGAGGGTTAATATCTTCGGATGAATCGTCGCGCCCTGGTCCGTCGGCCGTCTCCGCTGCTCGCCGAAGGCCTGGTTACCCACATCGAACGCAGCGACGACGTCGACGCCGATCTCGCGCTGCGCCAGTGGGAGGGCTACGTCGAGGCACTGCACGCCGCGGGCTGGACCACCCACGAGGTGCCGCCCGCACCGGACAGCCCCGATTCGGCATTCGTCGAGGACACCATGGTCGTCTACGGTGAACTCGCGGTCATCAGCCGGCCGGGCGCCGAGGAGCGGTGGACCGAGATCCCGGCGGCCGCCGACACCGTGTGCGAGCTCGGCTACCGGATGGTCCAGATCGAGGCGCCGGGCACCCTGGACGGCGGCGACGTGCTCAAGCACGGCGGCACGGTGTGGGTCGGCAGGGGCGGGCGCACCAACGACGAGGGCATCGCCCAGCTGGCCGCGGCCCTCGAACCCCTCGGGGCACGGGTCGTCACCATCCCGCTGACGAAGGTGCTGCACCTCAAGTCGGCCGTCACCGCGCTGCCGGACGGCACGGTCATCGGCTACGCGCCCGTCGTCGACGACCCGGGCGTCTGGGGCGACGCGTTTCTCGCCGTGCCCGAGGAGCCCGGCGCCCACGTGGTGCTGCTGGACGACGACGTCCTTCTCATGTCGTCCGCGGCACCGGAATCGGCGAAACTCTTCGAGGCGCGCGGCTACCGCGTCGTGACGGTGGACATCTCGGAGTTCGAGAAGCTGGAGGGGTGCGTCACCTGCCTGTCGGTGCGACTGCGTGGGCTGTAGCGGGTGGTTGATACCACGTTCAGCGCCCCTCCAGCACCGCCGCAGGGCCGCGGTTCAGCAGCTGGCGGCCGACGATGATCCGCTGAATCTCGCTGGCGCCCTCCCAGATTCGCTCGACGCGTAGCTCGCGGTACATCCGCTCGGCGACGTTCTCGCGCATGTAGCCGCGGCCGCCGAAGATCTGTACTGCGCGGTCGGCCGCGCGTCCGGCCGTCTCCGAGCAGTACAGCTTGGCCATCGACGCCTGGGCGTGCAGCGTTTTACGGTCGGCACCGCCGTCGATCGAGCGCGCCACCTCGTACAGCATGGTTCGCGCCGCGAACAACTCGGTGGCCGTGTCGGCGAGCATGCCCGCCACCAGCTGATGATCGCCGAGTCGTCGGCCGTCGACGACTCGGTCCCGTGCGAACGACGTGACCTCGTCGAGCAGTCGCTGCGCGGCCCCGACGCAGCGGGCGGCAACCATCAGCCGCTCGAAGCGGAACCAGTCCTGCGAGAACGTCATCCCCTCCCCTTCGGCGCCGACCAGGTTCCGGACCGGGACTCGCACGTTGGTGAACGACACGATCGGGTGCTCGTCGGCGATGTGGTGCGAGTAGTGCGGTGTACGAACGACTTCCACACCCGGCCACGGCAGGTCGATCACCAGCAGCACGTGTTCGCCCTCGAATCGACCGTTGACCAGGCGCGCCTGTACGAAGCAGTAGTCGGCCAGGTTGTACGACGTGACGTGCCACTTGACACCGTTCACGACGTACTCGTCACCCTCCCGGCGGGCGGTGGTCTCGAGCGCGGAGACGTCCGATCCGGCGAACTCCTCGGTGATCGCGTAGGCCTCGTGCTTCTCGCCCCGGACGGCGGGCAGCAACCACCGTTCGCGTTGGTACTCGGTGGCGACGTCGACCCACCACTGCGGTGGGGTGTGCATGACCCAACCCAGTCCGTTGGTCGCGCGACCGGTCTGCTCCTGCACCAGCACCTGCTGTAGCGCGGTGCAACCGGGACCGCCGACCGACACCGGCATGTTCGTGGCGTACAGACCCAATTCGATTGCTCTGGAATGGTGTTCGGCGGCCACCTCCTTGGGTATCACGCCGCCGGCGAGCTCCGTCTCGACCTCGAGGGGAATCAGCGAATCGACGAAGCCTCTGGCGACCTCCTGGATGCGCCGATCCTCGTCCGTCAGTCCGTACATCCGGGCTCCTCGCTCTTGACTGAGCGTTCAGTCTATGCCAGCGTTCACTGGTATGACTAGGTCCGATGTGGCTGACGTGGTGGTGGTCGGCGGAGGCACGGTGGGCGCGTGGACCGCCGTCCTGCTCGCCGAATCCGGCGTCGGCTCAGTGGTCCTGCTCGAAGCCGCAACGCTCGGAGACGGTGCCAGCAGTCGCGCCGCGGGCATGGTGCGGGCGCAAGGCGGCACCGAGACCGCGATCCGGCTGGGGATCCGTTCGCAGGAGTTCTACGCGGAGACCGGTGCGCGCTTTCCCCTCGACTGCGGCTTCGTCGCCCAGGGCTACCTGATGCCGTGCTTCACGGAAACCGAAGTGCAGCAGGCACACGACCGGATCGCGCTGCAGCAGAGCCTCGGCCTCGACGTGCAATGGCTCAGCGGCGACGATCTCGACACACGGCACACGGGCCTGGCGCCCGGCGTCACGCTCGGAGCGTCCTACGCGCCGGGTGACGGGTACATCGACGCGCCGCGCAACGTTCTGGCCTACACCGCGGCGTTGGTCGCTCACGGTGTCGACGTACGGGAGCGGTGCGGGTTCACCGGCCTGCGCACCAGCGGCGGTCGGGTTGTCGGCGTCGACACGTCGGACGGTCCCGTCGACACCGATCGGGTGGTGCTGACCGGCGGGCCGAAACTCGCCGCGGTCGGCGCGACCGCGGGTGGGCGCGTGCCTGCCGGTGGCGCTCGACATCAGGTCGTCGTCACCGCGGCCCCGGCCGATATCGACATTAACGACGTGCCGATGGTGTTCGACGTGACATCCGGAATCTACTGGCGCCCCGGTGAAGCCGGCGGTGTGCTGTGGGGGATGAGCAACCCCGACGAGTCCCCCGGCAAGGCGGTCGACTTCGACACGGGCTACTACCGCAAGGCGCGTGATCGCATCGAGTACCTGTTCCCCGCCGTTCGCGGCCTGGGTTTGCGGCGGTCCTGGGCGGCGACCATCGACTACACCCCCGATCACCTGCCGATCCTCGGCCCGCTGCTCGCCGACGACGGGCCGGTCGACGGCGTCGTGGTCGCCAGCCCGGCGGGCCACGGCATGATGTGGGGCCCCGCCGTCGCGCAGGTCGCCGCCGACGTGACGCTCACGGGCACCTGCGACTGGCTGGACCTGACCGATCTCGGCCTCGACCGCTTCGACGCCGACGGCAACAGTCGCGTTGCCCCCGAACCGATTTCCCTACCATTCCCCGAGAAGGCCTCCTCGTGATCACACCCAGCCTGTCCGCCGCAGCCGATGCCGATCTCGAGGACTGGGGCCCGCTGCAGGAGGCCACCGGTGATCCGATGGCGACGCACGGACTCGAGATCTGGGTCGACGGTGACGCGTCGGCGGGCATCTGGCAGTGCGCGCCGGGCCCCTCGCGCTGGACGCTGGAGACCAACGAGGTCATCTACCTGGTCGCGGGCCGCATGACGGTGACCCCGGACGGCGGCACACCGCTCGACGTGGGTGTCGGCGACGTCGCGGTGTTCCCCAAGGGCTGGACCGGCACCTGGGACGTCCACGAGACGGTGCGAAAGGTCTACTCCATCTTCTGATCTCGCCCATCCGCGAGCGTGCGTGTCTGTACGCGACACGCCGTTGACATGTGGCAGTCACCGCACCTTCGCCCTACAACGTTTCAACGCGAACGTGCACGCACGCGTAGGGATTCCGGCGTGTCGGCGTACAGACACGCACGCTCGCCGAGGAAGGTGACCCGCTAGGTGGTGGTGCGGGGGTAGACCAGGGCGTCGACGGCGACGGCGCCGGCCGCCGTGACGACGATCGGGTTGGCCTCGACCGCCTCGACCGCGTCTCCGAGCTCGGTGGCGATGGTCGAGAACGCCGCGATCGCCCGCGCCACCGCGAGAACGTCTGCGGGCGCGGACCCCCGCCAACCGTCGAGCATCTTCTTGACGCGCAACCCGGCGAGTAACTCCAGCACCCTCTTCGGTGACACCGGCGGCACGGTCACGACGCGATCGGCCAGCACCTCGACCAGCGTGCCACCGGCGGCCAGCACCAGCAGCGGCCCGAAGACGGCGTCACGCACGATGCCGACCGAGATCTCGACCCCCGTCTCCGCCATCGCCTGAACGATCACCTCGGGCCCCAGACGCACCGCGAGGTCGGCGTACGCCTGGTGCAACACGGCGGGGCCGTCGATCCCGAGTATCACGCCACCGATGTCGCTCTTGTGTTCGGCGCCGAGCGTCTTGAGCGCCACCGGGTAACCGATCACCTCGGCAGCGGCCAGCACGTCCTCGAGAGTGCACGCCGACCTCGCCTCGGCGACGGGCACGTCGTACTCGCTCAGCAACGTGAACGCCAACCGCGGGTCCCACCCCGCGAGCCGGTTCAGCCAGCGCCGCCTGCGGTCTCCGTCGACGGTGGTCGCGTGCGTATCGACCGGCCGGGGCCATCGCGCGAGATGCCCGAGTGCCGCCAATCCGCTGCGGGTGCCCTCCAGGACGGGTATCCCGTTGCTGCGCAGTCGATCTGCGGTGGCTCGGTCCACCGCCGACGGGACCGAGGTCAGTACGGCTAGCGGAGCCGGCGTATCGGACGCGACGTCCAGCACCGCGTCGGCGTACGCCGTGTCACCGTCGTACTCGGTGACCAGGTCGACGGCCAGCGCCGTGACCGCCACCTCCGGGTCGTCGGTCAGCACGCGCAGACAGGCCCGGAACAGTCTTCGCGTGTCCGCGCCGGTCCCCCACACGTCGAGCGGATTCGCGGTGACCAGACCGTCGTCCAGCAGGTCGGAGATCGACTCCACCGTCTTCGGGGACAGGTCGGCGAACTCCACGCCCAGCGTGTGCGCCACGTCGGCCGTCAGGGCGCGCTCGGCACCCGAGTCGTGCACCGTCGCGATCGCTCCGCTGCCGACCCCGTCACGTGGGCGGCGTCCTGCGGCGAAAAGCTCAATGGTGTCGGTGAACTCGGCCAGGTCGCCGACCATCACCGCTCCCACCGATTCGCAGAAGGCCCGCCAAGCCGTGCCCTCACCGGCGAGCGCCCCGGAGTGAGCGGCCACGAACACCCGCCCGGTCGGCGATCCACCCACCGGCAGCACGATCACGGGCACACCCTGCTCGGCGGCGCGCAGCAGTGCGCTGCGCAGCCGGGGCATCGCGCGCGGCGACTCCAGCAGCAACGCCACCACGTCGGTGCCGGGGTCGTCCAGCGCGTACTCCACGTAATCGGCTGCGTCCGTGACGAGTTCCTGACCCGACGACACCGCCATTCGGAAACCGAAGCCGCGATGCGCGCGCAGCAGTGTCGAGAACGCCGAGCCGGAGTGAGTGATCAGGCTGATCCCGCCCACCGGAAGCGGATCGGGTTCGAGGTAGCCCAGCGCCCGCAACCCGAGCGCGTTGTTCACGAAGCCCATGCAGCCCGCACCGCACAGCGCCATTCCGGACTCGGCGGCGACGGCGGCGACCTTGTCGCGCAGGCCGTGCGCACCGCCGAACAGCACCGCGCCGCGGACGCCCGCTGCGGCCGCCGCTTCCAGTTGCTCGACCAGGGCGCTGTCCGGCACGCCGAGCAGAACCAGGTCGACCGGTTCATCAAGGTCGGCTAGCGTTGGCGCGCAGGGTGTTCCGTCGATATCGGAGTAGCGCGGATTGACCAGATGCATCCGCGCCGAACTGCGTCGCGCCTCGACGATCATCCGCGCACCCAGGCTGTCCGGCCGGGCGCTGGCGCCGACGAGCGCTACCGAGCGCGCGCCGAGCATCGCGGCGACGGCGGTCCGGCGCGCATCCACCGCCCGACCCTAGCCGCGCCGACCGAGCGCCGAGAGCAGTCGCCGGCCGCCCTTCCTCTGATCGGCGAGGGCGGCCCTCGCGGCCTGCCAACCGGGGATGCCGCACACTCCCCCGCCCGCGTGGGTCGCCGAACTTCCGTTGTACAGCCCCGTGATCGGCGTGCGGTAGTCGGCGAATCCCGGCGCCGGCCGCATGTGGAACAGCTGCTCGAGTGACAGTTCACCGTGGAAGATGTTGCCGCCGATGAGCCCGTACTCCTGCTCCATCTCGTGCGGGCCGACGACGTCGCGGTGCGTGATCGAGGCTTTGAATCCCGGCGCCACCTGGTCGTACAGCTCGATCAACCGATCGGCGTACGCGTCGAGTTCCTCGGTGTGCGGCGCGTCGGCCCACTCCGCGGGACACCACTGCGTGAACAGCGACATGATATGCGTCCCATCGGGATTCAATGTCTTGTCCAGAGTGGTGGGGATGACGCCGTCGCTGAACGGCATCAGCGCGGGCTTGCCGACGCGGGCGTCCTGGAAGGCCGCCTCGATGTACTCCATGGTGGGCGCCATCTCGACGGACCCGGTGTGGTGCTCGGCCTGGCCCGAACTGGGGTCGGCGGTGAAGTTGGGTAGTTCGGCCAGTGCCAGGTTGATCTTCACGACACCGCTGCGCGTCTTCCAGTGTTCGATGTCGCCGACGAAGTCGTCGGGCAGTTCGTGGCGGGGTAGGTGGTCGAGGAACGCGATCCGCGGGTGCAGCGTGGTGACGACCAGCGGCGCCAGGATCTCGTCGCCGTTGTCCAGCACCACGCCGCGCACCCGGCCTCCGGCAGCCAGGACGCGAGAAACCCCGGCGTTGGTGCGGATTTCGGCTCCGAAGCTGCGAGCCGACCGCGCGATGGCCTCCGAGACCCCGCCCATCCCGCCCTCGGGGTAGCCCCAGCTGCCCAGCTGACCGTCGCCGACGTCGCCGATCGAGTGGTGCGCCATCACGTAGGCGGTGCCCGGCTCGTAGGGCCCCGCCCAGGTTCCGATGACGCCGTTGACCGCCAGCGCGCCTTTGATCTGAGGCGATTCGAACCAGTCGTCGAGCAGATCCGCGATGCTCATGGTGAGCAGTCGGGTGACGTCGCCCATCATGCGAGTGGTCATGCCGCGCTGGCTCCACCCGAGCTTCGCGAGGTCCAGCAGATCCGACGGACGACGGGACCCGATGTTGGGCGGCACCTGGGTGAGCAGCGGTCCCATGACGTCGGCGATGCCCTCGAGCCACTCGTTCCACTTCGGCCAGGCGTCGGCGTCCCGCTTGGAGAACCTGGCGAGTTGGTCGTGGGTGCGCTTGGGATCGTCCTCGTAGATCGTCAGCGAGCCACCCTCCGGAAACGCCTGGTAGTACGGGCCCATCGGGTGCACCTTGTAGCCGTGCCGCTCCAGGTTCAGCTCCCGCACGATCGTCGGCGGCATCAGGCTCATGACGTACGACAGCCGGGTGACCCGCAGGTGCGGGGCGTCCTCCCAGGGGGCCTCGGTGGTCGCCGCGCCACCGAGGCTGCCGCGCGACTCCAGTACGAGAGTGCGCGCGCCGGAACGGGCGAGGTAGGCCGCGGACACCAGTCCGTTGTGGCCTCCTCCGACGACGATCGCGTCGTAGGAACTGGACATCGGGAACCTCATCTCACCGGGCGGGCCACTCATCCTGACTGACTGTTCAATCTAAGCGAGTGTTAGGCTGCAGACAAGTAGCAGCGCCGCCACTCAACGAGGGGGACCATGGCCGAGCCCGCACCCGCGACCGAGAACAACGAAGCTCGTCGAACCGAAATGCTCCATGCGGCAGCGGAGCTGATCTGCGAGCGGGGTTTCGGAGACACCAGAATCGCCGACGTCGCCAAGCGCGCCGGCGTCAGTTCAGCGCTGGTCATCTACTACTTCGGCACCAGGGACCGGCTGCTGGTCGATGCGCTGCGCCACTCCGAGGAGTCGTTCTACGAGGCGGCCGAGGCCATGCTGGCCGACGAGACCTCGCTGCGCGAGCGGCTGTCGCTGCTGATCAAGTGGACGTGCGTCCCGTCCGGTGATAACGAGATACCCGGCGCGTGGGGTCTGTGGTTCGACTTGTGGGCGCAGGCGTTTCGGCACGACGAGGTCAAGGCGGGCCGCGTCGAACTCGACGCACGGTGGCGCCGGATGATCGTCGACGCCATCAAATCCGCGGAGGCCTCGGCCGAACTCGACAGCGGTGTCGACGCCAGGATGTTCGCCCTCGAGTTCGGCGCGTTGCTCGACGGCCTGTCCATTCAGGTGGCGCTCGAAGACCCCGAGGTGGATTCGACCGTCGCCTACGACATCGCGATGCGGTTCGCCGAACGCGAGCTGAACCTGCCGCCGGTCAAGAAGTCGAGGAAACCGGCTCCTGCTCGATCACGGGGTCGCTGACCGGACTCGCCGCACTGCGGTGCAGCACCCGCACGGCATCGTGCGCACAGACGCAGGCCACCTCCGCACCGGTTCGGTGCGGCACGGAGTTCGGTCCTGCCGTGTTGGGCACCTCGACCACCAGCGCGGCCGCCGCCCCCACGTCGACGTGCACCTGAGTGGACGCGCCGAGGTACACCACTTCGGCGACCGTGCCGCGAATCACGTTCTGGCCCTCACTAACCGGATCACCGGCAGCCTGCAGGACGATGCGCTCCGGCCGGATGACGATCGCCGCATCCCCCACGGGAGCGGGCCCGTCGACCGCGGCGCCCAGGCGGGTGCCGAACGCCGCGCACATCGCGGTGCCGTCGGAGCTCTCGAGCACATCGGCGTCGAAGATGTTGGCTGCACCGAGGAAGCCCGCGACGAACGTGGTGGCCGGCGCCGAGTAGATCTCGGTTGGCGCGCCCACCTGTTCCACCCTGCCCTCGGCGAGCACCGCGATCCGATCGCTCATGGTGAGCGCTTCCTCCTGATCGTGCGTCACGTAGACGAACGTGATACCGACCTCGCGCTGGACGGCGCGTAGCTCGAGCTGTAATCGCTTGCGCAGCTTGGCATCCAGTGCACCGAGCGGCTCGTCGAGCAACAGCACCCTGGGTCTCAGCACCAGCGCCCTGGCCAGCGCCACCCGCTGCTGCTGACCGCCGGACAACTGCGCGGGGCGACGTGTGGCGAAGTCGGTCATCGCCACCAGTTCCAACGCCTCTCCCACGCGCTTACGGGACTCGGCCTTCGACGCCTTCTGGTAGCGCAATCCGAAGGCGACGTTGTCCCACACCGTCATGAACGGAAACAGCGCGTAGGTCTGGAACACGGTGTTGACGGGCCGCTTGTGCGGCGGATCGCCCACGACGTCGCGCCCGTCGAGCTCGATGCGACCGGAGTCCGGCTTCTCGAACCCCGCGATCATCCTCAGCGTGGTGGTCTTGCCGCAGCCCGACGAACCCAGCAGCGAATAGAACTGGCCCGCAGGGATGTCGAGATCGATGCCGGTGACTGCGGGGACGCCCGCGAACGACTTGGCGAGTTCGACCAACCGGATCGCGCCACCGGTGACACCGGCTACCAACGCGCGCTCAGTTCGTCACCGCTTCGGCGAGCCGCGCGAAGTTCGCGATGAACCGGTCGGCGTCGTCGTTGTCGTGCTGAACGGACAGGAGCCATTGCTCCACCTTCCCCCAGGGCGGCAGGAACACGCCCCCATTGTGCTGCATGAGCCAGTGCAGCTGGCCGAATCGGGCGTCGACGGTCAGGAAGTCGCGAAACTCGCGCACCGGGTCTCCCCGGAAGGTCACACAGCCCTTGGCGCCGATGGACACCACGTGCCAGTCGAGGTCGTGCCGAGCCAGCACCGCCTCCAGCCCCGTCCGCAGGTGCGCCGATACCGACGCCAGGTGCCGGTAGGCGTCGGGGGTGAGCACCTCGGACAGCGTCGCCCTGGCCGCGGCCATTGCCAGCGGGTTGCCGTTGAAGGTCCCGACCTGTTCGTAGCGCCCATCGGCGATGGCCGACATGATCTGGGTGGTGCCTCCGATCGCGGCGACGGCGATGCCACCGCCCAACGCCTTTGCCAGGCAGACGATGTCGGGCACCACTCCGCTCAGGGCGGTCACCCCGCCGGGGCCGGTGGTGAAGCCGGTCTTCACCTCGTCGTAGATCAGGTAGGCGCCGGCCCGGTGCATCAGGTCTCGGATCGTCGCCAGGTACCCGTCGGCAGGCGCGATGATGCCCGCGTTCATCATCACCGGTTCGAGGATCATCGCGGCGATCCGTCCGCGGTGCTCGGCGAGCGCGCGCTCGACGGCCTGCGCGTCGTTGAAGGGAACGACGATGACGAGATCGCGAATGGCGGCGGGAATGCCGCTGTTACCGGGCACGCGCGTCGGGTGGTCACGCGGACCGACCTCGTCGGCCTCCGGCAGCACCGACACCTGCACCGAGTCGTGGTGGCCGTGGTAGCAGCCCTCGACCTTGATGATGAGGTCGCGGCCCGTCAGCGCACGGGCGAGATGCACCGCGTCCATGGTGGCTTCGGTGCCCGAATTCGCGAACCGCCACAGCGGCAGGTCGAAGCGGCTCGCCAGTTCGGCCGCGATCCAGATGGCGTCCTCGGTTGGCTGAGCGAAGTGCGTACCGCGACGCACCCTGTCGCTGACCGCGGCGACGATGGCCGGATGCGCGTGTCCCGCAATGGAAACACCGTAGCCACCGTGCATGTCGACGTACTCGTTGCCGTCGACGTCGTAGACCTTGGAGCCGGCCCCGTGGCTCATCCAGACCGCCTGCGGGTCGGCGATCTGCCAGTTGGAGGTGGCCCCGCCCGCGAGGTGCTCGCTGGCCCGTTCGATCATCTCGGTGCTGCGCGGCTGCCTGCGCAGAAACGCCCGCTGCTCTGCGGCGATCAGTTCGTCGACGCCGTCGGACACGGGGCTTTCGAGCACCGGGGTTGACACGGAGGAAACCTCCCGCTGGAAAGGACCGTGAACGGTTGACTGAGCATTCAGTCTATGTGAGAGTAAACCCACGCGACACGCGCCGACAACCCTCGGGGAGGCCTTGAATGCCAGTGCCCATCGGACCCCGACGAGGCAGTCCCAACCGCCGCCAGTTCCTGCAGCGCGCCGCGATTCTGGCCGCTGGCGCACCGACTTTGGGCGCCCTCCTCGCGGCGTGTTCCAAGCCCGACTCCGCAACGTCGACGCCCACTCTGACCATCGCGGCGCCAGACAATCCCGTGACGTGGCCGATCGCCCCCGGTAACGAGCCGATCGGTGACGGGCTGGAACCGGAAAAGGGCCCGCTCAAGCTCTACAGCTACGCCGACTACTTCGCCCCCGACGCGCTGAAGTCGTTCGAGGACAAGTACAAGACGAAGGTCGAGGTGTCGACGTACAACGACGGCGGCGAGGCCTTGACGAAGCTGCGCAGCGGTGTCGATTTCGACGTCTACAACGCCAACTACACCGAGATCAGCCGGCTGGTGACCGGCGATCTGCTGCGCCCGCTGAACCACACCTACATCCCCGGCATCTCCAACGTGTGGCCGACGTTCGAAAACCCGTGGTACGACGGGGAGTGGCGCTACACCGTGCCGTACACCATCTACACCACGGGCATCGGCTGGCGGACCGACCAGGTGCCCGAGGACATCGGAGCCCTCGATAATCCGTACGACGCGTTCTGGGACACCAAGTACAAAGGCAAGGTCGCCGTCCTCGACGACTGGCACACCACCATGGCGATGGTCCTGCTGCGCCAGGGCATAACCGATATCAACACGTCCAACCCGGACGACCTGAAGATGGTCGGCGAGCAGTTGAAGGCGTTGGTGCAGGACACGTCTCCGCGCGTCACGATCACCGCCTACAGTGATCTGCCCGCCGGGCAGTTGGGTCTGGCGCAGATGTGGTCGGGTGACATCATCATGGCTCAGTCGTACCTGCCCGAGGGCACCGGCCCGGAGGTCCTGCGTTACTGGTTCCCGTCCGACGGCAAGGGCATGGTCGACAACGACATGCTCGTCACCCTCAAGGGCGGCAGGAATCCCGTGCTCGCCCACCACTTCCTCAACCACATGCTGGATCCCGAAGTGGCGATGCAGAACTACGCGCAGATCGGTTACCAGCCGCCGCAGAACTCGATCAACCCAGACAAGCTGGTAGCCGACGGGTTCATCCCGGAGAACCTCAAGGAGTCGATCGTCAAACCCGAGTTCTTCGACGCCGGTTACCGGGTGCTGGAGCTGGATGCCGCGAACGACGAAGCATGGCAGAACGTTTGGCGGACCTTCAAGGCCGGCGGGGCTTAACGCCCGGTGTTGCGGATGCGCACCCGCGCCCTGTGGCCCGCGCTCGCCGCGCCCGGCCTGATCTGGCTGCTGCTGTTCTTCCTCGCGCCGATGTACGTCGTGCTGTGCATCGTGTTCGGTCAAGTCGACCCGATCTTCCGCACCCCGGTTCCCACCTGGAATCCACTGCAGTGGGACCCGACTCAGTTCACCTACGTGCTCACCCGCATCGTCGGCGCCGACGGCGTCTTCGGTCCCGCGTTGCTGCGCACGGCGGTGTACGTGGTCGCAGCCAGCGCCCTGTGCCTGCTGATCGCGTTCCCGGTGTCCTACTACGTGGCCCGGCTCGCAGGACGCCGCAAGGGTCTGCTACTCGCACTGCTGATCGCTCCGTTCTGGATCAGCTACATGATGCGGATGTTCGCCTGGGTCAACCTGTTGCAGGACGACGGTCTGGTCAACGAGGTGCTGAGCTTCGGCGGCCTGTTCCAACCCGACATCGACTGGCTCACAGGACAACCCGTCGTCGTCATCCTCGGTCTGGTGTACGGGTACGTCCCCTACATGATCCTGCCGATGTACGCCGGGCTCGATCGGCTCTCCCAGCCCATGCTCGAAGCCTCGCGTGACCTGGGTGCCGACCGGCTGTCGTCGTTCTGGCGGGTGACGCTGCCGCTGTGCCGCCCGACGATCGTCGCCGCCCTGCTGCTGACGTGCCTGCCCATGCTGGGCGACTACTTCACCAGCGACATGCTGTCGGCCTCCCCGAAGACCGCGATGGTGGGCAACCTGATCAACAACAGCGTGCTGAGTCCGGGGCAGACCGGGCAGGCCGGCGCCTTCGTCATGCTGGTGTTCATCGCGGCGCTGCTGCCGATGCTGTACTACATCCGCGTGACGGGGCGCCGCGACGAGGTGGCGACGTGACACGACGCATCCGCGGTCCGATCGCATGGTGGAACGACCCGTGGCGACCACCGCGCGTGCTCGTCGCGGTCACGATCGGATACCTGCTGTGGTCGCTGCTGCCCGTGCTGGTGGCGGTGCTCTACTCCTTCAACGACGGCCGCTCGCGAACCACGTGGCAGGGCTTCTCCTTTCGCTGGTACTGGGGTGACACCACGCACTCGGTGTGGCACGACGCCTCACTGCACGACGCGTTGTTCCAGACCCTGAAGCTCGGTGTCATCGCCACGGTGATCACAGTGCCGCTGGGCGTGCTGTTCGCCATCGGCATCGACCGCTGGCGCGGGAAACTGCCCGCCGGCGCGAACTTCCTGATGCTCGTCGCGTTCGTGTTGCCCGAGGTGCTGCTGGCGGTCTCGCTGCTGTTCGTCATCACCACCGTGGCGCTGCCGATCCAACTCGGCACCACCGCCCAGGTGATCGGCCTGGTGACGTTCCAGGTGTCGTACCCCGCCGTGCTGGTGCGCGCCCGCCTGGCCACCATCGGACCCCAGTACGAAGAGGCCGCAATGGATCTCGGCGCATCGCCGTTCGGAGCGCTGCGCCGCGTCATCTTCCCGATGCTCACGCCCGCGGTCTTCGCCAGCACCGTGCTCGTGTTCGCCGACGTGATCGACGACTTCATCCTGGTGCGCTACCTGTCCGGGGGCGCCGACACCGAACCCGTGTCGGTGAAGATCTACAACACCGCACGGGGCGCTCCCACTCCCGCACTCAACGCGCTCGCCACACTGCTCCTGCTCACCGCGCTCGCCGCCGTCGTCATCGGGTACCTGGTGTTCCGCAGGATGACCCGCAACGACGACACCACCGCGGACCGCGGGATCGGCGCCTTCGCGGGCGAGATGTAGGTGGTGCTCAGCGGTAGACCGGATGCACGCTCAGCGACTATCCTGACTGTATGTTCAAACAGCAGCACGGTCCGGCGCCCGTCCCCGCCGACGAGCTCGCCGCCGCCCTTGCGCCGTTCGGACGGTCTCGCATGCTGCCGCGCGTCGCGTACACCGACGAGGCGGTCTTCGAGTGGGAACAGGCCAACATCTTCTCCGGATGGATCTGCGTCGGGCACGCCAGCGATCTGGTGGGTGCCGGCGCGCAGAAGGCCGTCGGATCGGGAGCCAACGGCGTGCTGCTGGTGCGCGGCGAGGACTCGCAGGTGCGGGCATTCGCCAACACGTGCAGACACCGCGGGCACGAGCTGCTCGCGTGCGGCGCGACGACCAAGCGGCGCACCATCGTCTGCCCCTACCACTCCTGGGCGTACCGGCTCGACGGGCAGGTGCGCAACGCGCCCGGCTTCTCCGACGACGACGGTTTCGACGCGGGCGAGTTCGGGCTCACCCCGCTACGGATCACCGACTGGCACGGTTGGCTGTTCGTCGACAGCAGCGGCGAAGGCGGTGAATTCGACAGCCACGTGGCGGGTCTGGAGGACGTTGTCGGCCCGTACCGGCCCGAGGATCTGACCGTGGTGGCCCGGCATTCCTACGAGCTGGCCACCAACTGGAAGATCATCGCCGAGAACTACCAGGAGTGCTACCACTGCTCGACGATCCACCCCGAGCTGTCCCGGATCAGCCCACCGACGAGCGGTGAGAACCTCGACCTCGAGGGCACGTGGATGGGCGGCTGGATGTCGATCATCGAGGGTGCCGACACGATGTCGCTGTCGGGTGCCAGCGGCGGGGTGGCGATCACGGGGCTCTCCGAGCACGAGCTGCGCAGCGTCATGTATCTGGTCGGCTACCCCAACCTCCTGGTCAGCCTGCATCCCGATTACGTGATGACACATCTCATGACGCCGCTCGCCGCCGACCGCACCCATGTCGAGTGCGCGTGGGCCTTCCCCGAAGAGGTTGCGGCGCAACCGGATTTCGATCCGTCCTACGCGGTGGACTTCTGGGATCTCACCAACCGGCAGGACTGGGCGGCGTGCGAGTCGGTGCAGCGCGGCCTCAGCTCACCTCACGCCAAGCCGGGTCCGCTGGCGCCCGACGAGGACGGCGTCTACCAGTTCGTCACGCGGGTGGCGACGGCCTATCGGGGCTGCTAGCCCCGCGCGGGCACCCCGTTGACGCCCCCGGTGGACCGCGCGTAGGTGTCCACGGCGAAGGCGACGGCGGGCCCGGTGATGCCCAGCGCCTCACGGTTGATGTCGTCGAGGGTGTCGCCGCGCGTGCGGTAGTTGGGGTCGAAGGGCTGACCGGCGCGGCCACCCCAGAGCCTGGCCTGCGTTTCTGATTTCCGTTGACTCGCACCGGTGGTCACGCCACCGATGGGAACGCCCGCCGACAGGAACGGGCTGTAGTTGCCGGCCCGGCTCAACGGCATGTCGGCCGGCCGCACTCCCGCCAGGTTCAGGTAGCCGGCCAACGTCCGTTCGATGGCGGCCGAGCCATCGGGCACCTTTGCAGCCGCGAAATCGGGGCTGGCGGCACCGGACTGATCGCCGTCGTAGGTGAAGTAACCGGCGTTGGGCGAGCCGAGCATATCGAAGTCGAGATACATCGCGATGTCGTCCAACCCCGAACGATCCAGCCCTGCAACATATTTGGTCACACCCTCGAGCCCCGCTCCGCCTGCACCCCAGAACGCGAACCGTACGGCGTTCGTCACCTGCGGCGACCCACCGAGCGCGACCGCCGTTTCGAGCACCGCCGCGACGCCGGTCGCGTTGTCGTTGACACCGGGGCTGCCCGCCGCCGCATCCAGATGCGCACCCGCCACGACGACGTTGCGGGCGTCCCCGGTCTTGGTCTGAGCCACCACGTTTCGAAACTTCACCCGGACCGTCTCGGCGTTGAGCACCAACTCAACCGGCGCCGACGTGCGGCGTAACGCGGCGTCGGCGGCCGCGTCGATCACCGCGACGGGGCTCGTCAACTTCTCGTAGTAACCGGTCGGGAACAGGCCGGCGCGCGCACCCGCGGTGCCGGTATCGCTGACCATCAGCACGCCCACCGCACCCTTAGCAACGGCGACGTTCTGCTTGTCGACGACCGAGCAGACGGCATCGTCGACGATCGCCAACGCGCCGCGGACGTCGACCCCGGCGTAGTCGGCCGCGGCACAGCCGGACGGTTTCGCCGGACGCAGCGTCACAGCGGACAGCCCGCCGGGCGGGGTCGACGTCAGCAGGGACGCCTGGTCGACGGCGAATCCGCGCGATCCGATCGTCAGCGTGGGCTTCCCCTCGCTCTTCAGCGCCAGCCGGTCGACTTCCGGCGTCTGCACGTCGAAGCCACTGTCGCGCAGCGTGTTCGCAACGTAGTCGACACTCGCGTCATAGCCCGACGTGCCCTCCGCGCGGCCACCCCTGCCCGCCAGCGTCAGTTCCGAGAGCTTCTCCAGCCGTGCCCACATGCCGTCGACGGTGACCTTCGACGCCAGTTCCTCGGGGTCGGGCGGATCGGCGGGCTGCGCCGAGCAGGCCGCGGCGACGAGGACGACACCGAGGAGCAGCGCCGCGCGCCTCACTGCTCGACCGCGTGACGGGTGCGGTCGTCGCGCACGGGCACGCCGTTGCGACCGGTCTGATCCTGCGCGTAGAGGCTCACCGCGTAAGCCGCCCCACGCCCCTGGATCTCCAATGAGGTGCGGTCGATGTTGTCGATGTTGTCACCGGGCTTGTGATAGTTCGGATCGAACGGCTCACCCGCGTCGCCGCCCCACAGTTCGGCCTCCTCGCGGCTCATCTTCTCCTCGGCGCCGGAGAACAGACCGCCAGCGGGGATCCCGGCCTGGGTGAACGCGTCGTAGTCGGACCTGCCGTCGAAATCGGTGTCCCGCGGCGGTTTTCCGGCACCCTGCAGGTAGGCGCCCAGCATGCGCTCGATACCCGCCGACCCCTCCGGCACTCGCGGTACGGCGTCGGTGCGCGGCGCCGACTGGTCGCCGTCGTAGGTGAAGTAGCCGGGATTGGGCGACCCGAGCATGTCGAAGTTGAGGTAGAGCGCGATGTCCTTGAGGGCGTCGAGGTCCAGCGTCCCGATGTAGTTCGCGGAGCCGATCAGCCCCTCCTCCTCGGCACCCCAGAACCCGAACCGCACCGCGTTCTTCACCGGAGGCGAGCTGCCCAGCTGGATCGCCGTCTCCAGGATGGCGGCCACCCCCGACCCGTTGTCGTTGATGCCCGGCCCCTCCGAAACGCTGTCGAGGTGCGCGCCCGCCATGACGACGTTCTGCGTGGAACCGGTCTTCGTCTGGGCGATGACGTTGCGCGTCCGTTCGACGCGCACACCCGCGTTCATCTTGATCACGGTCTCACCTGGGGTGGCGCGCAACCGCGCCCCGTCGGCCTTCCCGATGGACACGACGGGGATCTTGACGTCGGTGTCCTCGCCCAGGGTGCCGCCGCCTGGGGCGCCGTCCTCGTTGTTGGCGACGACGAGGGCCACCGCCCCGAGGCCCGAGGCGACCGTCTGCTTCACACCGAACGGGCAGGCGCCCCGGTCGACCAGGACGATCGCGCCCTTGACGTCGAGTCCGTCGTAGTCGCTCGCCGTGCACCCCGGCGTGTCGTCGGCGCGAACCGGCACCAACCGCGCGCTGACGCCCCCACCGGGGGTCCCGATGGTGAAACCGAGCGGCGCGGCCTTGACCTCCTGCCCGTCGACGGTGACCGACGGTTCGTCGGCGAACGGCAGTTTGACCTCGAATTCGTCGGTGTTGACGTCGAACCCGTTGTCCCGCAGCGTATCCGCCACATAGTCGACGCTCGCGGCGTAGCCGGGGCTGCCCAGCGCGCGATTGCCGCCGTTCGCGTCGGCGATCTCCTGGAGCTTGCGCAGGTGCCCCAGCATGGCGTCGGCGCGCACCATCCCCGATATGCCGGCCGCGTACTCCGTGGCGGGTGTGGAGGGCTGCGGTACGGGAGTCGAGGCGTCGGGCTGCGTGCTCTTGGTGCCGCACGCGGCAACCACCAGTACCACCGCCGTGAACACCGACACCATTCGAGAGCTGCAACGCATTTGCCCCAGATTAGTCACGCATGACGCCGGTGGGCACGGACCATGCCGAGGCGGCCCAGATTATCGAGGTGCCGGGGCGGCGGCGTCGGCCGGTTCGCGGCGGGCGTGCCTGCCAGTCGACACGGGCTCGGCCTCCTGTTCCGGCGCAGGGGGCCGCTGCACGACGAACACCGGGGCGGGCTCGGCGGCGTGCACCGGCTCCGGCGTCGACGGTGGAGTGTCGGCGGGCTGCCTGCGCCTGCGGAAGCGCGCGGTGAACGCGGCCGACCGACGTGCCATCGCATCCGCGATCGCCTGCGCACGTTCCGTCGGGACGAACGCCAGGTACATGACGAACATCGCGAGCGAGAAGAACCCCACGACGACGGTCAGCATGATCGACAGATGCAGCACCACTCCGGCGAACAGCACCTTCGCCCGCCATCGCCGGTTCCATACGAGCACGCCGATCGCGATTTCAACCGCCAGCGTGCCCCACGTCATCGCGTTGGCGATGACGGGCGTGTCGGAGACGAACCACGGCACCGGCAGGATCAGCATGTCGTCCAAGCGCAGGGTGTACCCGACGGCGGTGCCGGACTGCCACGTCTCGCCACGCAACTTCGCGATGACGGTCGAGATGTAGATCACCGAGACCTGCACCTGCATCAACCTCAGTGCCCAGAGCGACTTCTCCTGCGAGGTCCAGAACGAACCGGTCCGCCTACGCTGATCCAGCGACAGGGCCGCACCGCAGGGAGACAGCGCCATCAGGAGCGCCTCGATCCGGATGAGTCCGTCACCGGCGTTGAAGATCCACGGGTTCCGTCGTTCGAACGAGAAGATCAGGATGAATACGACGATCGCAGCGAATCGACTGTGCCAGCCGAAGATCAGAGCAACCGAGGCGATCATCAACGCCAGCCAACCCACCAGCAAGGCGCTATCGGACGGGAATAGCTTGAACACCGACCACATGAACGGGACGTTCGGCGGCACCGGATAGAAGCCGCTGCTGCCGAATCGCACGTAAAGGTCCCGACCCACCTCCAGCGCCCAGAAGAAGACCAGGACGCCGAACGCCATCCGGACGATCCCCAGCGTGTAGGCCGGCTGCACGGTGAACCAGAAGCCTCGCCACGCTGCGACCCCGGCCTGCGCCCGGACCCTCAGCGCCGTCATCGGACTGTTCACGACGCCTTCTCGAAGATGCGGTCGTACAACAACTTCCGTTCCCTCTTGTTGGGGCCGTCGGCACCGGGTGCCGGCGTCGTCCGGGTGTCACGCACCATCCACACGCGGAGCGGCTTCTCGCCCGGCTGAGTCAGCTGACGCACCACCCACATAGCGAAGGCGGGCCGCAGCTGCGCTTCGTTGAGGAGTTGCTCCTTCAGCTTGCGCCAGCGGTCGTAGTGAAACGACCCGAGGATGTCGCGGTCGCGGTCGAACGTCCACACGCGCCGTAGCCCGCTGTCGAACTGCACGTAGGTCTCGATCTCGGACACCGCCCTGGGCGGATCGGGAGAGAACATCCGCCAGCTCTGATCCAATCCGGTCGCGCGTGCGACCGGCAGCAGAGACGGGTTCAGCGCCCTCTTGATCGGCGAGTCGGGAATGCTCCACACGGCGGCCACAATCAGCGCGATGATGATGAACCCGCTGACCATCACCTCTCGGAGGCGCGACCAGCGATCAGAGCGCGGTCGTTCCTCTACGGCACCTTCCTCGACGCCGTCCTCGGCCACCTCCTTCGGTGGCCGGCGCGCGTAGGTCACCATCTCAGGTCAGCCACCAGCCCGAGGTGGTGGAACTGCTGCTGCCGCCGCCGGTGCCGCCGCCGAAGATCAGATTGACCACCGACGTCACCAGGTTGATGACGAAGTTGATGACGTTGCCGATCAGCGTCGAGAGGAACTGGAAGAACCGCGCGATCGGGCCCGGAGTGGGCCCGTCGGTGGTCGACCCGGTGAGAGTCGAGGCGGTGGTGACACCCGTCAGGGACGTCACCCCGGTCAACGTCGACTCGGTGGTGGCCAGATCGGTCGTCAGCCCGGTCACGTCGGTGGTCAACCCGGTCAGCGTCGACTCGGTCGTCGCCAGATCCGTCGTCAGCCCGGTCACCCCCGTCACGTCGGTGGTCAACCCGGTCAGCGTCGACTCCGTGGTCGCCAGATCCGTGGTCAGCCCGGTCACCCCGGTCACGTCGGTGGTCAACCCGGTCAGCGTCGACTCCGTGGTCGCCAGATCGGTGGTCAGCCCGGTCACGTCGGTGGTCAACCCGGTCAACGTCGACTCCGTGGTCGCCAGATCCGTGGTCAGCCCGGTCACCCCGGTCACGTCGGTGGTCAACCCCGTCAACGTCGACTCCGTGGTCGCCAGATCGGTGGTCAGCCCCGTCACATCGGTGGTCAACCCGGTCAACGTCGACTCCGTCGTCGCCAGATCCGTGGTCAACCCGGTCACCCCGGTGACATCGGTGGTCAACCCCGTCAACGTCGACTCCGTGGTCGCCAGATCGGTCGTCAGCCCCGTCACGTCGGTGGTCAACCCCGTCAACGTCGACTCCGTGGTCGCCAGATCCGTGGTCAACCCGGTCACCCCGGTCACGTCGGTGGTCAACCCCGTCAACGTCGACTCCGTCGTCGCCAGATCCGTGGTCAACCCGGTCACCCCGGTCACGTCGGTGGTCAACCCCGTCAACGTCGACTCCGTCGTCGCCAGGTCCGTCGTCAGCCCCGTCACGTCGGTGGTCAACCCCGTCAACGTCGACTCCGTGGTCGCCAGGTCCGTGGTCAGCCCCGTCACGTCGGTGGTCAACCCCGTCAACGTCGACTCCGTCGTCGCCAGATCGGTGGTAAGACCCGTCAGCGATGTCAGGCCGGTGAGCCCGAAAAGACCGGACTCCTCGGACCCCGAGATGCGTCCGCCCGCGCCGCCCGTCGTACTCACCACGGCACCCGAGGTACCCGAGGTCGTTCCGTCCGTCGTGCTCCCCGACGTGGTGCCGGTGCCGTCCCCGGTCCCAGTGGTCTCGGCGCCACCGAACGTGGAGTCGGTCGTCGTGGAGTCGGTCGTGGAACCAGCCGTCGTGGAGTCCGCCGTCGTGGAATCACTCGTCGTTCCCCCGGTCGTGCCGTCACCGGAGGTATCCCCAACAGGTCCGAGCGGAACGGGCACCCCGATCACCGCCAGTTCGACGTCCGGTTGGGGCGGCGCTTGAGTCGCAACGCCAAGCGAGAACGCCAAGCCACCCGCCACCACCGAGGCGCCAACCGTCCGGGTGGAGGAGCGCATCGTGGTCGACGCCGGCTTGCGCACATTCTTCTTGGAGTGCTTACCCATGCCCGAAATGCCTCCTCAACGCCGGCTACTCGGTGGCCGAGGGTCAAATGTAGGACTTTGCTTTCACGGAAGTCAATATTCGCCACGCTGCGCGTATCGGCCACATCGCGACCGCTGCAGAGCGCGAACATCGGGCCGAAACTGTCGCTGACGGAAGCGGATTTCGACCCCATGCGGCCTACAGCCGTTGTCCACACTGCGTGCTGATTGTGCTGTTAAAACCGTCATATCAGTAATGCGATCCACTCCCGTCGGCGGCCTGGGAGTCGACCTGGACACCAATTGATTAGGTTCTCTTTGAAAGGTGATTCGCGCGATTCGGACTTAGCCAGAAAGTTAGCCATAGGGCATTCAGGCACCGTGGAAAGTGGTTGCCAAAACTGCAATCGACGAACACGTCAGCAGGGTCCTTACAGGAGGCTGCCAAGCTCGCTCAAGCGACATCGCTGCAGTACGCAGGCCTCGCGAAGGGCAAGCCGCTCCGCCCCGAGCCAGATGTGACCTACACCACAGTAGGTTTTTGCTGAATTCTCACCTGAGAGCCAGCTCAGCAACGCCGGATCGCGGTCCGATCCCGTCAGGCGTCGCGACGATTCACCACGATGACCGCCGCTGCTGCGGCAGCCCCGACGATCACCGCGAAATACACCAGAGATCCCACCGGCCCCCACGGCATCACGTACGTGGGGAACAACCAGGGCACATCGGTGTAGATGAACGCGTTGACGAACGGCAGGAAGGGGCCCACCTCGGTGCCGAAGTTCGGCAGATTACCGACCACCGGTTCGACCACCAGCGGCCACAGCAGTAGCAGCGCAACGGCGCCAGCGGTGTGACGCAACAGGGCACCGACGGATACGCCGAGCACCGCGGCAAGTGCCGCGTAGAGTGCGACCGCACCCGCCACCCGCCACACCCCTGAGTCGGTCAACGACAGTCGCGTCGTTTGCAGCGGCTCGGAGGTGAGCCGCGCCATGACGACCGCCGCGAGGACGAGCGCCGCCGAGTACACACTCGAAAGCGCAGCCGCCACAACAGCCTTCACCGCGAGCACCATCGTCCGGTTCGGCGTCGCAGCGAACGTCGTCCGCATCATGCCGGTTCGATACTCCCCCGTCACGACCATGGCGGACAAGATCATGAGAATGGGGACCCCGAATACGGCCACGCCGATGCTCACCTGTTCGGGAGCCAGTCCCGCTGTTCCGTAGGCCGCCGCTCCCTGCAGCGCCGCGACCCCGATGCTCAACACCGCGGCGAGCAATGCGGACCACAGGGGCGACCGGATGGTCGACAGCTTGATCCGTTCGGCGTTGAGGACTGCGAGCATCGTCACGATGGGCCTCCCGAGCGGTACTCGACGTCCGCCTCGGTGAGCCGCATGTACGCGTCCTCGAGCGAGGCGTGCCGCACGCTGAGCTCGTGCAGCACGATCCCGTTCCGCGCCGCGACCTCGCCGATGACCTCGATCGCCGCACCGCGGACCGACACCCCGGAACCGTCCGTCTCCGCAGTCACCTCGATGCCGGCTTCCACCAGCAGCCTGCTCAGCGTGTCCAACTGCGGGCTGCGCACCCGCACCGCGTCGACGCCGGAGTGGCTGACGAAGTCGGCGACCGTCGTCGACGCGATCAACCGGCCGCGGCCGATGACGACGAGCCGGTCGGCGGTGCTGGACATCTCGGCCAGCAGGTGACTCGACACGAACACGGTTCGGCCGTCGGCCGCCAGCGTGCGCATCAGGGTGCGCACCCACCGGATGCCCTCGGGGTCCAGGCCGTTGACCGGCTCGTCGAACAACAGCACCGGTGGGTCGCCGAGCAGTGCCGCGGCGATTCCGAGCCGCTGGCTCATGCCGAGCGACAGCGTGCCCGCGTTCCTATCGGCGGCGGACGCGAGCCCGACGATGTCGAGCACCTCGTCGACGCGGGTGACGGGAATCCGGTTGGTGGCCGCCAGCCATCGCAGATGGTCGCGCGCCGACCTGTTCGGGTGGACCTGCTTGGCGTCGAGCAGCGCGCCGACGGTACGCAGCGGCTCGTCGAGTTCGCGGTAGACGCGGCCGCCGATCGTCGCGGTGCCCGACGTCGGACGGTCCAATCCCAGAATCATCCGCATCGTGGTCGTCTTGCCCGCACCGTTGGGACCCAGGAACCCGGTCACCACACCCGGCTCGATCGTGCAGCTCAAATCATCGACCGCACGGATGCGGCCGAAAGTCTTGGTCAAGCCGGATAATTCGATGATCACGAGTCGCCGCTCACCTTAGCGACCACCAGGTCGGCGACGGCGGCCATCCCCGCCGCGTTGGGGTGCAGCGGCGCGACCCGGCCCGGCCACGGCAGCCCCGGCCGCGTGGTCCAAGGGTCGGCCGACCAGGCGTGGTGGTCACCGCTCGCGGCGTCCACGCTCACCAGCTCGCATCCCGTCTCCGCGGCGGCCTCGGAGGTATGCCGTGCCAGCGTCGCGGCGACGTGTCTGCCGAGATCGGCGTCGGCGTCGGACAGCGGTGCCGCAGGTGTGCCGGGCGGCGGCAGTAGCGTCAAGTAGTCGACGAACAGCACCCTGGCTTCCGGTGCGCGGCGGCGTATCTCGCGCCCGACCGTCCGCAGCGACTCCGCGACGACGCCCAGCGCAGCGTCCCTGGCTCCGGGGTCGAGCAGGTCTCGCACGGTCCTGCCGAGGACGGGCACCGACCGCAGCACTCGAGGCAGGCTCGCCGCGAACAGCAGCGGGACGTATCTCACGTCGTTCCCGCCGATCGTGATCGTGACGAGGGTCTCCGAGCCGTCGAGAGCGGCGATCTGCGGGGGTGCGCCGCGCTGCGAGTCGGCGAGCACGTGCGCCGTCGTCGCACCCGAGAACGTGACGTCGACGAGGTCGTAGCCGCACCGCTCTGCCACCAGGTGCGGGTAGTTGCGGGCTGATCGCCCGGAGCCGCGGGGCGCGCCGTCGGCCTCGGGTCGGATTCCCGGTCCTGCCGCCATCGAGGAACCGAGCGCGACGTAGCGCCTGCCCGCCGTCACGGGCTGGTCGGGCTGGACGCCTGGGCCCAGAATCTCTTGGGGATGCGGCCCGCCCGCCGCGCCAGGTGGCCCGCGGTGACCGCAGCCGCCATCGCCGCGGCCATCATCGGCGGGTCGGCGGCCCTGGTCACCGCGGTGGCCAACAGCACGGCGTCGCACCCCAGCTCCATCGCGAGCGTCGCATCGCTGGCGGTGCCGATACCGGCGTCGAGGATGACCGGCACGCCCGCGCGCTCCACGATCAGCTCGATGTTGTGCGGGTTGGCGATGCCGAGGCCGGTGCCGATCGGCGAACCGAGCGGCATCACCGCCGCACAGCCGATGTCCTCGAGTCTGCGGGCGAGGACCGGGTCGTCGTTGGTGTAGGGCAGCACGACGAAACCGTCGTCGACCAGTCGTTCTGCCGCCCTGACCAATTCGATCGCGTCTGGCAGTAGCGTGCGCTCGTCGGCGATCACCTCGAGCTTGACCCACTCCGTGCCGAGCGCTTCACGCGCCAACCGCGCGGTCAGCACCGCCTCGGCGGCACCGCGGCAGCCCGCGGTGTTCGGCAGCGGCGTGATGCCCAGGCGGTTCAGCAGATCCAGCACCCCCGTGCCGCCGTCGGCGTCGACCCGGCGCATGGCGACGGTGGTCAGTTCGGTGCCCGATGCGACGAGGGCCGCTTCGAGCACCGCCAGGTTGGCCGCGCCGCCGGTGCCCATGATGAGTCGCGAGCCGAACGCGCGGCCGGCGATCGTCAACGCGTGCTCGGCGAATTCCCCGGTCGCTTCGCTCCTGCCCGCCGGTCTAGCCACCCTGCACCGCCGTCACGACCTCGACCCTGGCCCCGTCACTCAGCGGCAGCTCCCACTCCGAGCGCGGCAGCACCGACCAGTCGACCGCGACCGCGATGCCCTTCTCCGGAAAACCCTGTGCATCAAGCAGTCCCGCCACGGTCGTGTGCTCGGCGAGCTCGACCGTCTCGCCGTTGACGATGACCTTCACGCGAGCACTCCCACCTTCAACTCCGCCGCGATGCGCTCCGCGGTCCACGGCGCGAGCAGGAAGCCCGACCGGCCGTGACCCACCGCCACCAGTGTGCGCTCGTCGAGCCTACCGACGAGGGGCACGTTGTCCGGAGTCATCGGACGCAGGCCCGCCGCGCACTCGGCGAGTTCGTACTCCCCGAGGGCGGGCGCGACCTCACACGCGTCGTCGAGCAGATCCCGCACGCCCGACACCGACGGTGCGGTGTCGCGGCCGTGCTCGTACTGCGTTGCGCCGACCACCACGCCGTCGGGGCGCGGCACCAGGTACACCTGCCTACCGTGCACGCGGGCTCGGATCACCCGCTGCGGCACCGGCATACAGCCGCGTCGCCACCGCAACCGCAACACCTCGCCCTTGACGGGCCGGATCGGCAGTCCGGGCCACAGCGCGGGTGCGTCGATGCCGTTGGCGAGCACGGTGACATCGGCGTCGCGTGTCTCGTCGACCGAATCGACGGGCGGTGCCCAGACCACGCCGAGCGCCTCGCACTGCTCGGCAAGCGCGGCCACCAGAGCCCGATTGTCGACGGCCAGTTCGGTTTCCGCGCGGAAACCGTGCCGGATGCCACGGGCCAGCAGCGGTTCGAGGTCGCGGGCGGCGGTGGTGGGTTCGACGGGGTGGCCCTGCGCGGCGAGCCACGTCGCCACGGTTCTGAGGTCCTCGGCGTCGGCGCGGTCGACGGCGACCACCAGTGACTCCCGTGCCGTCACCACCTCGGGTGGCAGGCCGTCCAGAAAGCCCTCACGCCAGAGCCGCAACGACTCCAGCCCGATCCGCAGCAGGTGCTCCTCGCCGGGCCAGCCCTCGCTGTGGGGCGCGAGCATGCCGCCTGCCACCCAGGAGGCGCCGCGGTCCTCGGTCCGGTGCACCCGCACCGACCAGCCGTCGAGCGCGGCGCGCCGTGCCACCGACAACCCGATGACACCACCGCCGATGACGGCCAACGAACCCGACTTCATGTTCTCCTTCCTTCGCCGGCATGACCCGGATCAGGTGTGACGGTAAGGGCGGCGCAGCCCACTCTCAGTCCCCGGTCCTCGGGACTCCCGTGTCGCGTGAGCCAGCGTACCCGCCGATCGCTAGCCTTCGCGTTGTGCAGCATCCCCGCGATCGCCTCGCAGACGCCCGGCTCTACCTCTGCACCGACGCCCGCCGGGAACGCGGTGATCTGGCCGAGTTCGCCGACGCCGCGCTATCGGGCGGTGTCGACATCGTGCAACTGCGCGACAAGGGCTCCGTCGGCGAGCAGCGCTTCGGCGCCCTGGAGGCGCGCACGGAACTGGCCGCGCTCGAGGTGCTCGCCGACGCGGCGCGGCGGCACGGCGCGCTGCTGGCCGTCAACGACAGGGCCGACGTCGCGAAAGCGGCGGGCGCCGACGTCCTGCACCTCGGTCAGGACGATCTGCCGCTGGCCGTCGCGCGCGACATCGTCGGACCCGATGTGCTGATCGGACGCTCGACGCACGACGAGACCCAGGCCGCCGCGGCCGGCGCCGAGGACGTCGAGTACTTCTGCGTCGGCCCGTGCTGGCCCACCCCGACGAAGCCGGGCCGAACCGCACCCGGCCTCGATCTGGTGCGGGCCGCCGCAGCGAGCGCCCCGGCCGTTCCGTGGTTCGCGATCGGGGGCATCGACCTGGAGCGCGTTCCCGAGGTGGTGGCCGCGGGCGCGACGCGCATCGTGGTGGTCCGCGCGATCACCGGCGCGGACGATCCCGCCGCCGCGGCGCGGGCACTGGTGGCGGCGCTGGGTTAGTGCTGTTGGTCGCCCTGGAGCACCGCGCGCAACGCGTCCCAGCTGGCCGCGAAGCCGGGGTGCAGGGGCAGCGCGGCCACCTCGTCGACGGCCACCCAGCGCAGCTCGGAGCTCTCCCGGTTGGGCACGGTGGCGAGCATCTCGGCCGCGTCGGCGATCACGGTCGTGTAGGTCCACTCACCGCCCGACGCGGTCGCGGTGACGACGGTGGTGCGCACGGTCATCATGTCGGCGGCCAGGCCCGCCTCCTCGTGCGCCTCGCGCACGGCGGCCTCCTCGACGGTCTCGTGACTGTCCCTCGCCCCGCCGGGCAGGCCCCACGTGCCACCCTGATGGCTCCACGGCGCGCGGTGCTGAAGCAGCACCGCCGGCGTTCCGTCGGCGAGCGGTGCGCGCAGCAGCAGACCCGCCGCACCGTAGACGCCCCAGAAGTGGCCGCCGTCTTCGGAAAACACCCATCCATCACCGTCCCCGCGCACGTTGTTCAGGATAGGGAACGGGCGCCGCTCGCGACTGCGCGACATCGCGCTTCCCGATAAGCAGCCCTTTCCAGCAATCTGCTCTTAGACTTTCTTCATACAAGGTGGAGGAGACGGGAAGATGAGGTCCGCGCACAGGTGACTGTGGAGTTGGCGCACCCTTCGACCGAGCCGATGGCGTCGCGGTCGCCGACCAGTCCCGCGCACCCTCGCTGGTGGTTCCTCTGGACCACGCCCGGTCGGATCCTGACCATCGGCGTCGTGCTGTCGGCGCTGGTGATCGCATGCGCGTTCGCGACGTCGACCACCATCAACAACCGCCAGCAGGCGCTCACCACCGTGCTCGAGCACACCGAACCCCTGGCGTCGGCGGCCGGCCGGCTCTACACGACGCTGTCCGTCGCGGACGCCGCGGCGGCGACGGCGTTCATCGCGGGCACCGAGCCGCGGCCGGTGCGGCAGCGCTACGAGCAGGCGATCACCGACGCCGCGGTCTCCGTCACGCTGGCCTCGAGCGGGCTCACCGACCCGGAGATGATCCACCTGCTCGGCGAGATCAACGGCCAACTCGCGGTGTACACCGGCCTGGTCGAGACGGCGCGTACGAACAACCGGGCGGGGAATCCGGTCGGCTCGTCGTATCTGTCGGAGGCGTCTGGGCTCATGCAGACGGAGATCCTGCCCGACGCGCAGCGGCTGTACGAGGAGACGTCGAAGCAGGTCGACGTCGAGACCACGGCGTCGACGCGCATCCCGGCACCGGTGATCCTGGTGGTGCTGGCGACGCTGCTGTTCGGCGCATTCGCCAACCGGTGGCTGGCGCGTCGCACCCGGCGCCGGGTGAACATCGGCTTCGTCGCGGGCGGCATGGCGGTGCTGATCATGATCCTGTGGGTCGGCACGGCCCTGGTGATCTCGACCTCGGCGAGCCGCAGCGCCAAGAGCACCGCGGCCGAGTCGCTCAAGACCATCACCTCAATGGCGATCACCGCGCAGCAGGCGCGCGCCGACGAGACGCTGTCGCTGATCCGGCGGGGCGACGAGGGCGCGCGCAAGCAGTCGTACTACCAGCGCATCGACGTCATGCAGCAGCAGCTGTCGGACTACCTCGGCCGCGAGGACGCGATCGACAAGGCCGACCTGGCCGACGCCGAACAGCTGTTGCGACGCTGGCGGGCCGCCGACGACCGCATCAACGCCTACATCGCGGTCGGTGACTACCAGAAGGCCACCCAGGTCGCGCTCGGCACCGGCGAGGACGACTCCACGCCGGCGTTCGAGAAGCTCGACGCCGCGCTGTCGAAGGGCATCGAGGAGAGTCGGCAGCAGTTGCGCAACGACATAGTCAGCGCCCGCACGGTGCTGTCGGGCGCCACCGTCGGCGCCGCCGCACTGAGCGTGATCGCGGCCATCGCCGTGACGTTGGGGCTGTGGCCCCGGTTGAGCGAGTACAGATGATGGTGATGCGCTCAACATGTAGGACCATCGGATGGCTCGCCGCCGTGACGGTGCTGGCCGGCTGCACTCAGGTCGCTCCGATCGACTCGGTGCCGGGCGTGACGCTCGCGCCGCCGACACCCGCCGGAATGGAGCAGCTGCCGCCCGCTCCGCCCGGACCACCGCCACCCGACAACGAGGGGTGCACGGCGAGTCTGCGCCCCTTCCCCACCAGGGCCATGGCCGACGAGGCCGTCGAGAACATCCGCACGCGGGGACGTCTCATCGTGGGACTCGACATCGGCAGCAACCTGTTCAGCTTCCGCGACCCGATCACCGGCGAGATCACCGGTTTCGACGTCGACATCGCCGGCGAGGTGGCGCGCGACATCTTCGGCACGCCCTCTCAGGTGGAGTACCGCATCCTCACCTCCAACGATCGCATCACCGCGCTGCAGAACAATCAGGTCGACATCGTGGTGAAGACCATGAGCATCACGTGCGAGCGGCGCGAGTTGGTGAACTTCTCGACCGGATACCTGACGGCCAACCAGCGGATCATGACGGCGCGCGACACCCCGATCGCCACGGCCGCCGATCTCCCGGGCAAGCGGGTGTGCGCGGTGAAGGGCACCACGTCGCTGAGCCGCATTCAGCAGATCGCCCCGCCCGCCGACGTCGTCGAGGTGATCACGTGGGCGGATTGCCTTGTCGCACTGCAGCAGCGCCAGGTCGACGCCGTCAGTACCGACGACACGATCCTCGCCGGCCTCGTCGCCCAGGACCCGTATCTGCACATCGTCGGGCCGAGCATGAACGAGGAGCTCTACGGGATCGGCATCAATCTGGAGAACACCGGATTGACCCGTTTCGTGAACGGCACGCTGGAGCGCATCCGCAATGACGGCACGTGGAACACGTTGTACCGCAAGTGGTTGACGGTGCTGGGCCCGGCGCCGTCACCGCCCGTCCCGAGGTACTCGGCATGACGGCGGAACAGCGTGCAGAGGCCGACGACGAGCCGCCCGGCACCCAGCCCGCGGAGGCCATGACGTACGACTCGCTGGCCACGATGCGACCGATGGCCACCCAGGCCGTGTTCCGGCCGGATTTCGACGACTCCGAGGGCGTTTCGGTGCCGACCGCGGAGACCGAACCCACCGAACACCTCACTCCCCCGATGCGGACCGTGCGCCGGATCCGACGGCTCGGCGGGGGACTCGTCGAGGTCCCCCGAGTGCCTGCGCGCGATCCGCTCGACGCGTTGATGACGAATCCGGTTGTCGCCGAAGCCAAGCGGTTCTGCTGGAACTGCGGCAAACCGGTCGGCCGGTCGACATCGGACGGTGCGGCGCAGTCCGAGGGCTGGTGCCCGCACTGCGGCAGCGCCTACTCCTTCCTGCCACAGCTGAGTCCCGGCGACATGGTGGCCGAGCAGTACGAGATCAAGGGCTGCATCGCACACGGCGGCCTCGGCTGGATCTACCTGGCGTTCGACAAGAACGTCAACGACCGGCCGGTGGTGCTCAAGGGACTGGTGCACTCCGGCGACGCCGAGGCGCAGGCCATCGCGATGGCCGAACGCCAGTTCCTGGCCGAGGTCACCCACCCGGTGATCGTGAAGATCTTCAACTTCGTCGAGCACGACGACAAGCACGGTGAGCCCGTCGGCTACATCGTGATGGAGTACGTCGGCGGTACGTCGCTGAAACAGGCCAAGGGTGACAAGCTTCCGGTGGCCCAGGCGATCGCCTACATGCTCGAGATCCTGCCCGCGCTCGGCTATCTGCACTCGGTCGGGCTGGTGTACAACGACCTCAAGCCCGAGAACATCATGCTGACCGAGGAGCAGCTGAAGCTCATCGACCTCGGCGCCGTGTCGCGGATCAACTCTTTCGGCTACCTGTACGGCACACCCGGTTACCAGGCGCCCGAGATCGTCAAGACCGGCCCCACCGTGGCCACAGACGTCTACACCGTCGGCCGCACGCTCGCCGCCCTCACCCTGAACCTGCGGACCAAGAACGGCAGGTACGTCGACGGGCTCCCGGAAGAGGATCCGCTTCTGGCGCAATACGATTCGTTCGCCAGGCTACTGCGGCGCGCCATCGACCCCGATCCGCGCCGCCGCTTCGCCAGTGCCGACGAGATGGCGGGCCAGCTGCTGGGTGTACTGCGCGAGGTCGTCGCCAAGGACACCGGTGTGCCCCGCCCCGGCCTGTCGACGGTGTTCAGCCCGTCGCGTTCGACGTTCGGCGTCGACCTGCTGGTCGCGCACACCGACGTCTACCTCGACGGTCAGGTGCACAGCGAGAAGCTCACGGCGCAGGAGATCGTGAAGGCGCTGCAGGTGCCGCTGGTGGATCCCGCTGACGTCGGCGCCGCCGTGATCTCGGCGAACGTGCTGAGCCAACCCGTGCAGACGTTGGACTCGCTGCGAGCCGCTCGCCACGGCGCCCTGGACTCGGACGGCATCGACCTGTCGGAGTCCGTCGAGCTACCGCTGATGGAGGTCCGGGCGCTGCTCGACCTCGGCGACGTGGCGAAGGCGAACCGCAAGCTCGACGACCTCGCCGATCGGGTCGGGTGGCGCTGGCGGCTGCTGTGGTTCAAGGCGGTCGCCGACCTGCTGTCCGCCGACTACGAGTCGGCGACGAAGCACTTCACCGAGGTGCTCGACACGGTGCCCGGCGAGCTGGCGCCCAAGCTGGCCCTCGCCGCGACGGCCGAACTGTGCGGCACCGCCGACGAGAGCACGTTCTACAAGACCGTGTGGAACACCGACAACGGCGTGATCTCCGCCGGCTTCGGCCTGGCGCGTGCGCAGTCCGCCGACGGACAGCGCGAAGCGGCGGTCAAGACCCTCGACCAGGTGCCGGCCACGTCGCGGCACTTCACCACCGCCCGGCTCACCAGCGCGGTGACACTGCTGTCGGGCCGAAGCGGCGGCGAGGTCACCGAACAGCAGATCCGCGACGCCGCCCACCGCGTCGAAGCGCTGCCCGACACCGAGCCGCGCGTGCTGCAGATCAGGGCGCTCGTCCTGGGCACCGCGATGGACTGGCTGGCCGACAACACCGCCAGCACCAACCACATTCTCGGCTTCCCCTTCACCGAGCACGGGTTGCGGCTGGGCGTTGAGTCGTCACTGCGCGGGCTCGCGCGGGTGGCACCGACCCAGGCGCACCGCTACGCCCTGGTCGACCTGGCCAACAGCGTCCGCCCGATGAGCACCTTTTAGGTCAAAGCACACCTGTCAACCGGATTTGGTATTACCGTCCCAAGCGCAGTATTTTTGCCGACGGCCCAAGTCTCCTCGACCGTGAAAGCTCCTCATGCGCGCCAGCGTCGTCACCCGCACCCGTCCCGTCCGCCACCGCACGTTGCGCCCGATGGCGGGCCAGCTGTTCGAAGCGACCATCGCCCGTGATGTCACCGGTTGGACGGTCTCGATTCCCGAGCTCGACGCGGAGGTTCACGTCGTCCGCCGCGCCGAGGCCGAGAGCGCGGCGCGCGAGTGCATCGCCGTGCGCACCGGCATTCCGATCAGCTTCGTCGCCGTCTGGATCCGCGACTAGTCGGGATATCGCGAGTTCTACACCCGCGTCGTGATCCCGCGATCGAACGCAGCAGAGTCGAAGAACTCGCGGGCCGCTAGATCACCCGGACGCAGTCGCGCGCGATCGCGAGCTCCTCGTCGGTCGGGATCACCAGCACCGTGACCGGCGACATCTCCGCCGAGATGCGCCGTGGTCCCCTGGCCGGGCTCTCGTTGAGGTGCTCGTCGATCTCGATGCCCAGCGGAGCCAACCCGCTGAGCGCATCGAGTCGCACCGCTGCGTCGTTCTCCCCCACCCCCGCGGTGAACGTGATGACGTCGGTGCGCCCCAGCAGCGCGAGGTACGCGCCGATGTACTTGCGCAGCCGGTGGATGTAGACGTCGTAGGCCAGTAGGGCGGACTCGTCACCGGCGTCGATGCGCTTGTGCAACTCGCGGAAGTCGATCTCGCCGCACAGGCCCGATACTCCGGAGCGCTTGTTCAGCAGCGTCTCGATGTCCTCGACGGTCATTCCCGCCGTGCGCCACAAATACATGATCACGCCGGGGTCGATGTCACCCGACCGCGTGCCCATCACCAACCCCTCCATCGGCGTCAGGCCCATCGTCGTGTCGACCGGCCTGCCGCCGACGATCGCCGACGCCGACGCCCCGTTGCCGAGGTGCAGAACGATCTGACTCAGCGACTCGAGCGGCTCCTCCAGGAACTCGGCGGCCTGCCTGCTGACGAACGCGTGCGACGTGCCGTGGAACCCGTACCGGCGGATGTGCCACTGCGCAGCGATCTCCCGGTCGATGGCGTAGGTGGCCGCGTCGGGCGGCAGGTCGTGGAAGAACGCCGTATCGAACACCGCCACATGCGGCAGGTCGGGCAGCACGCGGCGAGCCACCCGAATGCCGAGCAGCGCAGGCGGATTGTGCAACGGCGCCAGCGGTGAGAGCTGCTCGATCCTCTCCAGCAGCGCGTCGTCGACGATCGTCGGCTCGTGGAGATCGGGCCCGCCGTGCACGACGCGGTGCCCGACCGCGACCAGCCCCAGCCCGTCCAGATCGTGGCCGGCCCCCGCCAACGCGTCGAACGCGAGGCGCAGCGCGGCCTCGTGGTCCGCAGGGCCCCCGTCGTCACCGATGCGCTCGACGATGCCGTCGGCCAGCTGCCGACCCGAATCCGGCTCCACCACCGCGTACTTCAGCGAGGACGATCCGCAGTTCAGAACGAGAACGGTCATGAGCCCTGCGCCTGGATCGCCGTGATCGCCACGGTGTTCACGATGTCCTCCACCAGTGCTCCGCGAGACAGGTCGTTGACCGGCTTCTTCAGGCCCTGCAGCACCGGGCCGATGGCGATCGCACCCGCGCTGCGCTGCACCGCCTTGTAGGTGTTGTTGCCGGTGTTGAGGTCGGGGAAGATCAGCACGGTCGCGTGCCCCGCCACGTCGGACTCCGGCATCTTGGTGGCCGCCACCGAGGGCTCCACGGCGGCGTCGTACTGGATGGGGCCCTCGACCAACAGCGACGGTTCGCGTTGCCGGACGAGTTCGGTTGCGGCGCGGACCTTGTCGACGTCGGCGCCGGTGCCCGAGGTGCCCGTCGAGTAGGACAGCATGGCCACTCGCGGCTCGATCCCGAACTGGGCGGCGGTGCGGGCCGACGAGATCGCGATGTCGGCGAGTTGCTCAGACGTCGGATCCGGCACGATCGCGCAGTCGCCGTAGGCGAGCACCTCGTCGGCGAGGCACATCAGGAAGATGCTCGACACCGTCGACACGTCCGGGAGCGTCTTGATGATCTCGAAGGCGGGCCGAACCGTGTGGGCGGTGGTGTGCCGTGCACCGGAGACCATGCCGTCGACCATGTCGTTGTGCACCAGCATCGTGCCGAAGTACGACACGTCGTGAATGGTTTCGCGGGCCTGCTCGACCGTCACGCCCTTGTGCTTGCGCAGCTCGGCGTACTGCGCCGCGAACTGATCGCACAGCTCGCTGGTCTGCGGGTTGATCACCTTCGCGTCCGACAGGTCGACGCCGAGTTCGGCGGCGCGGGCCCGCACGGAGGGCTCGTCACCCAGGATCGTCAGCTCCGCCACCGAGCGCTGCAGAAGCCGACCCGCCGCCTTCAGGATGCGGTCGTCGTCGCCCTCGGGCAGCACGATGCGCTTGCGGTCCGCGCGGGCGCGGTCCAGCAGCTGGTAGGTGAACATCTGCGGTGTGACGACCGTTGGAATCGGAATCGCCAGCTGCGCCAACAGATCCGACGTATCCACGTAGGTCTCCATCAGCTCCAGCGCGGTGTCGATCTTGCGCGACGATCCGGTGGTCACCCGGCCGCGACTCAGCGCGACGGCCTTCGCCGTGTCGTAGGTTCCCAGGTCGGTGGCGACGATCGGCAGCCGCAACCCCAGCCCCTCGACCAGCTTGGCGATCGCGGGATGGAGGGCCAGTCCGCCGTTCAGAATCAGGCAGGACAGCGACGGAAAGCCCGCTGCCGCATGGGCACTCGCCATCGCCAGCACGACATCGGAACGATCACCGGGCGTGATGACCGCCATGCCGTCGGTGAGTCGCTCGAGGACGTGCTCTGCGGTCATGCCCGCGACCAGCACGCCCAGCGCCTCGCGGGTCAGCAGGTCCTCGTCGCCGCTGATGACCGTTCCGTGCACCGCCTGCTGCAGTTCGGCCACCGACGGCGCGATCAGCAGCGGTTCCTCCGGCAGCACGTAGCACTTCACCCCGTCCGGGGCGCTGCGCCGCAGTACCTCCGACACCGCGTCCATTTCATCCGGCGCACAGCGGTTCACCACGACGGCTGCGGTGTGCGCGTGCTGGCCGGCGATTTCGGCCAGGCACAGCTCGACGACGTGCGCGACGTCGTCGGGGGTACGGCCCGCAGCGCGGACGGCGAGCACCACCGGGGCGCCGAGGTTCACGGCGATGCGCGCGTTGACGCTCAGCTCGCTGGGCGAAGCCACGTCGGTGTAGTCACTGCCGACGATCAGCACGGCGTCGCACTGCTCGGCCACCTGGTGGTAGCGGTCGACGATCTCGGCCAGCGCGTTGTCGGGGTCGTCGTGCAGCTGCTGATAGCCGACGCCGACGCACTCCTCGTAGGCCAGGCCGGCCGTGGTGTGAGCCAGCAGCAGCTCGAGGATGTAGTCGCGGTCCTCGCCGAGCCGGGTGATCGGCCGGAACACCCCGACCTTCGCGACGGTCGCCGCGAGCCGGTGCAGGATCCCGAGCGCGATGGTGGACTTGCCCGTGTCCCCCTCCGGGGAGGCTACGTAGATCGCGGAGTTGGCGGACGCGGCAACCGGTTGCACGCTGCCCAGCCTGCCATGGACGTCCGCGGCAGTCACCGCCGCCAGAAGTCCAGCCGGTCGCGGCCAGGGCGGAACCCGGCGGCTTCGACCACGTCGACCGCGATGTCGAACTTGGCGCCGATCCGGAAGGGCGTGTGCGCGTCGCTGCCGAACGACACCGCGTCACCGCCCTCCTGCCACCACCAGCGCATCAGCTCCGCCGATGCCAGCGGGCTCCTGGTGTTTGATCTCCAGCGCTCGCCCCGATGAGGCCAACTCGCGGAACACCGTCCGGTACTCCTCCTCGAAGTCGGCCTCCGAGTACTCACCGGCACGATCCGTCGGCCAGTATCGACGCGGGTAGTCGCAGTGCGCCAGCACGTCGAACACCGACGAACCGGCGACGAGCTCGACCATGTCCGTCAGATACCGGCGCATCAGGTCGTGCGGGTCGACGTCGGCGAGCAGCGACGAGTCGACGTACTCCAACCCGCCCCGGTGTTCGACGGCGTGCAGGCTGCCGAGCACGCGCTCGAACTCCCCGGCCGCCAGCACCGCGGCCACGCTGCCCGCGAACAGATGCGGCTCGCCGGCCTCGATCCCGGACAGCAGGCGCAACTCGGGGTACAGCTCACGGCACCGGGCGAGATCCGCAAGGTAGCCCTGGACGTTCATCGGCGTCACCCGCGGGCGCGCCCCGACGTCGGCGGGTGCGGTGGCACCGCCGTCACCGTCGCCCCACGCCGTGAAGTCGACGTGTTCGGTGAACGCGAGGCCGGGCAACCCGAGATCGCGGGCCCGCTCACAGGCGAGCTCCATGGTCGACGACGACGCGGTGTCCCAGGACCACCTGGTGTGGACGTGATTGTCGGGCGGCTTCATCGCGGCCCATCATCGCAGGGCCGCAACGGCTCTCGCGCGTTAGACGATCAGCCCAGCTTGCGCAGCCGCGGCTCCAGGTCGCGCTGGAACAGCTCGAGGAACCGCCGCTGATCGTGGCCGGGGGCGTGGAACACCAGGTGGTTCAGGCCCCAGTCGACGTAGTCCTTGACCTTCGCGACCGCCTCGTCGGGATCCGAGGCGACGATCCAGCGCTTCGCGACCTGCTCGATGGGCAGTTCGTCGGCGGCCTTCTCCATCTCGATCGGGTCGTCGATGGAGTGCTTCTGCTCCGCGGTCAGCGACAGTGGGGCCCAGAACCGGGTGTTCTCCAACGCCAGCTCGGGGTCGGTGTCGTAGGAGATCTTGATCTCGATCATCCGGTCGACGTCGTCGGGGTTCTTACCGGCCGCCTCCGCGCCCTCCCGCATCGCCGGGATGAGCTTCTCCTTGTAGAGCTCCTCGCCCTTGCCGGAGGTGCAGATGAAGCCGTCACCGGCACGGCCCGCGTACTTGGCCACCTGCGGACCGCCGGCGGCGATGTAGATCGGGATGCCGCCCTCGGGCACGTCGTAGATCGAGGCGCCCTTGGTCTTGTAGTAGTCACCCTCGAAGTCGACGCGGTCGCCGAGCCACAGCTCGCGCATCAGCCGCACGGATTCGCGCAGCCGGGCGTACCGCTCCTTGAACTCGGGCCACTCGCCCTCGTAGCCGGTGGCGATCTCGTTGAGGGCCTCACCGGTACCCACGCCGAGGAAGATCCGGTCGGGGTACAGGCAGCCCATGGTGGCGAAGGCCTGCGCGATCACCGCCGGGTTGTAGCGGAACGTCGGCGTCAGCACCGACGTGCCGAGCACGAGTCGCTTGGTGCGCTCCCCGACGGCGGTCATCCACGCCAGCGAGAAGGGCGCGTGCCCGCCCTCGTGCCGCCACGGCTGGAAGTGATCGCTCACGGTTGCGCTGTCCATGCCGTGGGCTTCCGCCTCGACGGCCAGTTCGACGAGCTCACGCGGCGCGAACTGCTCAGCCGACGCCTTGTATCCGAGTTTGAGTTCAGCCACGTTTCTTTTCTACTCCTGCGCCGTCCGGTGTATTCCACCCGTGTCGATAGACTCCCCCCATGGCGGAGCTGACAGCCATCACCGACACCGTCCACTTCGCCCGCACCGAACTGGTCAACTGGACCCTGGTGACCGACGACACGGGGATCCTGGTCATCGACGCCGGCTTCCCCGGCCAGCGCGACGAGGTGCTCGCGTCCGTGCGGGAACTCGGCTACGACATCGACGACATCCACGCGTTCCTGCTGACCCACGCCCACGTCGACCACTTCGGCAGTGCCATCTGGTTCGCGAAAAACCATGGCACGCCCGTCTTCTGTCACGCGGCCGAGGTCGGCCACGCGCACCGCGAGTACCTCGAGCAGGTGTCGCTGCTCGACCTGGCCATGAAGATGTGGCAGCCGCGGTACGTCGTGTGGTCGGCCACGATCGGCGTGAAGGGCGCGCTGGTCCGTGACGGCATCCCGACCGCTCACGCGCTGACCGAGGAGGTGGCCGCGGCGCTGCCGGGCAGCCCCATGGCCATCCCGTCACCCGGCCACACCGGCGGGCACTGCTCCTACGTCGTCGACGGCGTGCTCGTCAGCGGCGACGCACTGGTCACCGCCCACCCCGTGTCGACACGCACGGGCCCGCAGCTGCTGCCCGACCTGTTCAATCACGACCAGGCGGGCTGTGAGCGCAGCCTGTCCGCGCTCGGCATGCTCGACACCGACGTGCTGCTGCCAGGGCACGGCCCGGTCTGGCGCGGACCCATCCGCGAGGCGGCCGAGCGGGCCGCTCGATAAGACTTCGGAGCGGGCCGCCGTCAGGTGAGCACGCCGTAGCCCAGCAGGAACACCGCGGTCAGGCACAACCCGCAGGCGATGATGATCGCCGGCATGACGAACATCCCGTCCAGTTCGTCGTCGTGCATGGCGTCGCGTTCCACAGCGCCGAACAGGAAGCGCGCCACCCGCGACATCCGGAAACCGCCGACGACGCGACGGACGGCGGCGCGTTTGCGGTTGCGCCCGATGAGCACCCGCGTCCCGATTCCGCCGACGAAGACCAGCACGGCGAGGGCCAGCAGCAGCCAACCCACCTCCGCGTGCGTCACGGCGCCAGCGTATCCGCCGCAGCGCCCCCGCTCAGGCGGTTGTGCCCCAGCGCTCGGCGAGCAGTTGGTGTGACCGCAGCCGATCCGCGTGCCGGTGCGTGACCGAGGTGACGACGAGTTCGTCGGCGTCGGCGACGCGGCGCAGGGCGTCGAGCCGGTGGGCGACCTCGTCGGGATCGCCGACGAATTGCGTTGCCGTGCGGTCTTTCACGACCTCGACCTGTTCCGGTGTCAGCGGATCGACGGTGTCCGGATCCGGGTAGGGCACCGCACCGTCCCCGGCGCGGATGGAGTGCACCCAGTGCCCGTAGCTCGACGCGAGGTGTCGCGCAGTCGCGGTGTCGTCGGCGACGACGACGTCGGCCGACACCACCACGTAGGGTTCGGCGAGTGCTGCCGACGGCTGAAAAGCGTTGCGGTACAAACTGATCGCATCGAGTGCGGTCGCCGGGGTGATGTGATAGCTCGCGACGAAGGGCAGCCCGCGAGCCCCGGCGACCTGCGCGCCCTGCCCCTTGCCGCTGCCGAACACCCACGGCGTCAACGCGGCGCCCTCTCCGGGCACGACGTGCGACTCGACGCCGTCGGCACGATAGCAACCGCCGATCATCGCGAGGATGTCACCGACCTGGTCGTCGAAGTCGGGCGGCACGGCCTCGGGCTGGGTCAGCACCGACATCCGCGCCCGCAACCGGGGGTTGCGCATCAGTGCGCTGACGTCGAACGGCGGTGGCAGCACGACGCCGTCGATCTCCCGCCACTCCTGCCGCGCCGGGGCGGGGGCGGGGCCGGCCTTCGCCAGCGCCTCCCTGCGGCGTTGACCGGACCGGCCGACGCCGAGGTCGATACGGCCCGGAAAAAACGCGTCGAGGATGCCGAAGCTCTCCGCCACGGCGACCGCCGTCGTCTGACCAAGTTGCACCGCGGCGGCGCCGACGCGGATCCGCTCGGTCGCGGCGGCGATCTGCCCGATCAGCACGGCGGGCTGCGAGCTGGCGACGGCGACGAAGTGGTGCTCGGCCAGCCAGTAGCGCTTGTAGCCCCAGCGCTCGGCGTGCCGGGCGAGGTCCACGGTGTTGCGCAGCGCCGTCGCGGCGTCGTCGCCCGCGCTGATCGGGGCGAGGTCGAGGATCGAGAGGGGTACGGAGTGACCTGCCACGCCTCAGGTCTACCGTCTCCCGCCCCCCGGTATTCCCCACGCCGCACATCGCGTCAGCACGAGTGCAATTAACCCCTGTTCGACCACCCTTCCGAGAAAAACTTGACACGTGTAAAGTTTGGCCGCATGGACAACATCCGAGGCAAGACCATCGCGATCACCGGCGCCGCGCGCGGCATCGGTCATGCCACCGCGAAGGCACTGCTGGCCAGGGGCGCACGCGTGGTCATCGGGGACCGCGACGTCGCCGTGCTCGAGGAGGCGGTCACCGGCCTCAGCAGGTTCGGCCAGGTCACCGGCTATCCCCTGGACGTCACCGACCGCGAGTCGTTCGCGATGTTCCTCGACAAGGCGCGCACCGACGGGGCGGGCCACATCGACGTGCTGATCAACAACGCGGGCGTCATGCCCATCGGGCCCTTCCTCGAACAGTCCGAGCAGTCGATCCGCTCGTCGATCGAGGTCAACTTCTACGGTGTGCTGACCGGTTGCCAGCTGGTGCTGCCCGAGATGGTCAAGCGCCGCCGCGGCCACATCATCAACATCGCGTCGATGTCGGGGCTCATCCCGGTGCCGGGCCAGGTCGTGTACGTCGGCGCCAAGCACGCGGTGGTCGGACTGACGGTGGCACTCGCCGACGAGATGGCACCGCACGGCGTGGAGGTGTCGGTGATCATGCCGCCGTTCACCAACACCCAGCTGATCTCCGGCACCGCCGAAACCCCCGGCACGAAACCCGTTGAGCCCGAGGACATCGCGGCCGCCATCGTCAAAACCCTCGACAAGCCGAAGACGCACGTGTCGGTCCCGACTCCGCTGCGGTTCACGGCGGCCGCGGCGTCGATGCTGGGACCGCGGGGGCGCCGCTGGCTGAACCGCAAGCTCGGCCTCGACCAGGTGTTCCTGTCCTACGACACGGCAGCCCGGAAGGGCTACGAAGACCGCGCCCAGGCGGCGACCGGGGTCATCGAGAAGGATTAGCGGCCGCGCATGATCCTGCGCAGTTCGCCCCGCGTGGTGACGCCGAGGCGCTGACACGCCCGCAGCAGGTGGCCCTCCACCGTGCGCACCGAGGTGACGAGTTTGTCGGCGATCTCCTTGTTGGACAGTCCGACCGCCACCAACTCGGCCACCTCGCGCTGCCGGGCCGTCAACGGGACGGGTGCGGTGGCACTTCGGGTCGCCGGCGTGCACAACCCGCCGCACTCGGTCGCCAGCTTGTCCGCCACCGACTGAGCGAGCGACCCGCGGCCGCGCTGCTGCCCGGCCAGGAACACCGTCGCCGCCTGCGCTGCGACGTCGGCCGCCGTGCACCGATCGCCGAGCGACTCGTAGGCCTGCGACGCCGTCAGCAGCTCATCCCCGTTTCCCGCGGCGAGGGCCGCGGCGTGCGCCGCGACCGCGTCGGCGATCGGCAGCTGCAGAACCTCCGCGAGTTCGGTTGTCCGAGCCACGATCTGAGGTAGCTCGTCAACGGCGCCCCACTGCAGCGCCGCCTGCAGGCAGGACAGTTCGTGCGTCGGCTGGTCGCGCTCGCGGGCGGCGGCGGCTTCGGTCAGCACGGTGCCGACGGCCTCGGCGAGCCGGCCACCCGACGCCAGGGTCCACCCCGAGGCCATCGCCAGACCCGTCTGCATGAACAGGAAGTCGGGCGGCACCCCGCGACGCGCCTCCACCAGCATGGGGACCGCCGCCGACGTGTCGCCCAGCTTGGCGTACATCTCGGTGAGCGCGAACGTGCAGGCGGGCCGCAGGCCGGTGGTGATGCCGTGGTTCTCGACGCCCGCGAGCGCCTCCCGCAGCAGCGGTCCCGCGGCGGCGAGATCGCCGCGCATCAGTTCCGCGTTGCCCATCAGGAACACCAGGTTCGCGTAGGCGAGACCCGGCGCGTCCTTGGCCATCAGGACCAGGGCGCTGGCCGCGTCGTGGCACTCCTGCAGTCGGCCCGTCAGCCGGCACGCCCTGGCGTACACGCCGCCGAACCAGAAGCGCATGTGCGACGTCTCGTGTGAGTTCGTCGCGCGGTCCAGCGCGGCGCGCGCGACCGGCGTGATGTCGTCGGTGTGACCGAGCGCGCCGCAGGCCATCACCAGCGCCACCGAGGCGAGCATCGCGAAGATGTCGGACAACCCGGATTCCAGTGCGGCCCTTGCCTTCTTCTCGGCGTCACTGCACCGGGCGAACACCGCGTCGACGCACGCTTCGACCGCCAACCGCTCCGCACGTTCGGCGTCGGTCTCCGGGCATTCCGCGAGGCTCGCCAGCACGGCGGCGGCCTCGGCCGGCCTGCCGAGCATCCAGATCAGGTTGGCCGCCCGAATCGTCGCCCACCGATGACGGGTCGGGCAGTCGCGCGCCGCGAGCTCGCGCAGCAGCTCCTCGGCCCGCTCGCCCTGACCGGCGATCACCCGGTTGAGCGCCTGCAGTTCGACGGCGTCGACCACGCCCATCGCCGCCGCGGCCGCGGCGAACCGGTCGGCGAGCTCGAGATCGAGAAGCTGCATCGTGTGGCGGGCCGCATCGAGATAGAGATCCGGGTCGGCGGGCAAATCGGACTGCAGCACCAGCAACGCGCGCCGCACCGTGGCCTGCGGATCGCGATCGGGGCGCGCCGCCAGCCGGGTGGCGACCCTTCCGCGCACCCTGGACAGGTGCATCTCGCCGGCCGTGGCGCGGCGCAGCTCGCCGTACAGCGGGTGCGCGAGCCGTGCCATCAGCGCGTCGCCGGTGCGCTCGACGGTGATCAGGTGCAGCGCGTCTGCGGCCTCGATCTGTTCGCGGCCCACGACGTCGGCGAGCACGTCGAGCTCGAGTGGCTCGCACTGCGACAGCGTGTCGACGACGAGCGCGAGTTCGGTTGGCAGCCGGTTCAACTGGTCACCGAGCAGGTCGCTCATGCTCTGCGACACGGCCACGTCGCCGTCCCAGATCCACATGCCCGCGGCCTGTCGCAGCCGGTCGGCAGCCACCTGGTCGCGGATGAGCTGCTGCAGGTACAGCGGGTTGCCGCCGGTGAGCCGCCAGAACCGCTTGGCGCTGCGCGCGTCGACCGGACCGTCGAGGACCGTCTCCACCATCGCGCGGGTGCCGTCCTCGGTCAGCGGCTCCAGGTCGAGCCGCGCCAGCAGACCGTCCTTCCACAGCGCGGTGACGGCGTCGGGCGGGCTGTTGCCGGTCCGGAGGGTGACGACCAACCGCGCTTCGCGGGTCTGCGCGAGGTGGTGCACGACGTGGGCGGAGAACCCGTCGAGCAGATGAGCGTCGTCGACGCCGATGAGGTGGCGCCCCTGGGCGTGGCCGGTGACGAGTGAGTCGATGACCCGACGCACGCTGGGCGGCGCCGGCTCGGAGACCGCCGCCATGGTTTCACTGCTCAGCGTTGTGGTGAAGGCGCCCAACGGGATCGGGCGGGCCGACGCCGTGCCCACGACCCAGTTCGTGGACGTGCCTGTTGCCGAGGCGCGCATCATCAGTTCACGCGCGAGCCTCGTCTTCCCCACCCCCGCCGGCCCGGCGATGACCACCCCCGCGTACTTACCCGAACCGCTCAGCGCGCGGCGCAGTTCCGCTAGTTCCGTGTCCCGCCCGGTCAGCGTATCCCCGCTGATCACGGCCAAACCATACCCCCGCGAACCGGGTCGGGTTGCCCCAATGCCCGAGTTCAACGACGTGTCACCTTCCCCGGCGAGCGTGCGTGTCTGCGCGCCGACACGCCGATCTTGACCGCGATTCCGCGCACGCTCGCCGAGGGGTGCCAGCTAGCTCAGTGTCGGCTGCGGGTCACCCAACCGATACTCCTCGATGGTGGCGAGGTGGGCGAACAACTGCTCGACGGTCAGCACGTACTCGACGTGATCGGACTCCGGAGTGGTTCCGACCAGCAGTACGTGCGGCTCGGCCGGGTCGGTGACCCAGATTCGCGTCACGGGTTCCGCCGACTCGTCGTCGACGTCCACGCCGGACGGCGGGTAGTACCAGGTGATGAACTCGTCGGTCGAGAACTCACGATCGAATTCCCAACCCCGGCTGTTGATCTGCTTGGCGATCAGCTCGACACCGGCGACCGTGGCCTGCATGTCGTCGGTCAGCCACCGTTCGTTGCGCGCGGCGAGCCGCCGCTTCCGCCGCGCCTTCTTGGCGGCCGTCGACTTGGACACGCGTCGATGCTAAGCCGGAAACCCCGAAAGCAGCGGTAACCGGCGCGACAACCCGCTAGGACAGGGCCCGGTCCAGATCGGTGATCAGATCCTCGGTGCCCTCGAGGCCGATCGACACGCGGACGACGCCGTCGCCCAGGCCGATCGCCGCCCGACCCTCCGGTCCCATGGCGCGGTGGGTCGTGGTCGCCGGATGCGTGATGAGCGACTTCGCGTCGCCGAGGTTGTTCGAGATGTCGATGACCTGGAGCTTGTCGAGCACCTCGAAGGCCCTCGCCTTCGTCCCCCCGGCCAGTTCGAACGTGACAACCGTTCCGCCGCCGCGCATCTGCCGCTTGGCGAGATCGAACTGAGGATGCGATTCGAGGAACGGGTACTTCACCCACGACACCGACGGATGCCCCTCGAGGAACTCCGCCACCAGATGCGCGGACCGGTTCGAGTAGTCGACGCGCACCGCGAGCGTCTCGAGACCCTTCAACATCGTCCACGCGTTGAACGCGCTCATCGCCGGGCCGGTGTGGCGCATCAGCTTCTGCACCGGACCGTCGATGTACTCCTTGCCACCGAGGATCGCGCCGCCGAGCACTCGGCCCTGACCGTCGATGTGCTTGGTGCCCGAGTACACCACGACGTCGGCGCCGAGCGGCATTCCCTGCTGCAGCAGCGGCGTCGCGAAGACGTTGTCCAACACCACTTTCGCACCCGCCGCGTGGGCGAGGTCGCACACCGCGGCGATGTCGACCAGCGACTGCATCGGATTGGACGGCGTCTCGAAGAACACCGCCTGCGTCGGCACCGACAGCGCTTCCTCCCACTGGGCGAGGTCCTCACCGTCGACGAACACGACCTCGACGCCCCAGCGCGGCAGGATCTCACTGCACACCACGAAGCACGATCCGAACAGGCTGCGCGCGGCCACCAGCCGGTCGCCGGCACCCAGCAGGGCCCCCAGCGACGTGAACACCGCCGCCATGCCGGTCGCGGTCGCGAACGCCGCGGGCGCGCCCTCGATGAGCCGCAGCCGTTCCTCGAACATCGAGATCGTCGGATTGCCGTAGCGCGAGTAGACGTATCGGTCGATGTCGCCGGTGAACGCCTTCTCGGCCTCGGCCGCGGACGCGTAGACGTAACCCGACGTCAGGTACAGCGCCTCCGAGGTCTCCTCGAAGCCCGATCGCAGCAGTCCACCGCGCACGCCGATGGTCGCCTGGCTGACGCCGTCGGGGAGTGCGGCCGGGATCCTGACCGACGGGACGTCGGGGTTACTCATGACTGTCTCCACGGGAGTCCGATGGCGCGCCAGCCGGTGGCGCCGCGATGGCCGGACTCGTCGAGGTCACCCTCGAAACCGTCCAGCATGTTGTACGACGGTGCGATGCCCGCAGCCGTCGCGGCTTCGGCGGCACCGATCGACCGGTTGCCGGAGCGACAGAGGAAGACGACCGGGCGCTCAGCAGGGGCATCGCCCCCCGAATTCAGCTGCGCGATCAACTCGTCGACGAAGCCGTCGTTGTGTGTTCCGTTCGCCGAGTTCCACTCGACGTAGACGACGTCGCGCCCCAGCCCGGAGAGATCGGCCACGCCGACCCACTTCCACTCCGCCGACGTTCGGCAGTCCACGAGCACCGCTTCGGGGTTGGCGCTGAGCAGTTCCCACGCCTCCTGGGGCGTGATGTCTCCGGCGTAGCTCACGTTCGCGAGTGTCCCATACGTGTTGTCGTCAGACTTCGCAGCTCTTCCACGAACCGTCCTCCTTGACGAGCGACACATCCGACGTCTTCTTGTCGTCGCGGGATTTGTCGAAGCTGTAGGTGACGGCCGCGGTCGCCCGCTCGCCGTCGATCCGCACGTCGGCGACGTCGTCGACGTAGCGTTCGCCGTTCTTCTCGACCGAATCCCGCTGAGCAGCGATGACACTGGCCTCGTCGCCCTGCGCGGCGGCGCACGTGTAATCGCGGAAGGCCGCGTAGTTCTGCCGCTGCAGGGCGTCGTTCTGCCCGATCACCGCTCTGCTGACGAGTTGCTCGGGCGTCAGGTCGTCACCGCCGAGGGCGTCGATCACGAACATTCCGATCACCACGAGCACGACGATTGCCAACGCGCCGACGAACGGCGCGATGGTCGGCTTGTCCTCGATCTCCTCCGGTTCGTCTCCGGAGGCGTCGGCGGGCTTGTCGTCGCTCACGACGCGGCACCGGCGAGCGCGGCCGCCACCCTGTGGGCGCGGTCCCTGGCGCGCACGACGTCCGGCGCGGTGGCCAGCGACACCGCTGTGCCGTCGACGAGCCGGAGGTCGGTCTCCTGCGTCGCGAGCGCCTCCGCGAGCACCGCGACGGGGACGGATCCGCCCGCCTCGGAGATCTCCACCGCGGCCGGGGAGATCATGATGGTGTCCAGGGGCAGCCCCAGGATCGCCCTGGCGTGCAGCTCGAATTGCGAAAGCCTTTGCGAGCGAAGGGTTACCAGCCCGCTTCCGGTCGGCAGCGCCCGGACCGTCGCGAAGTACACCTCGGCTTCGCGCAACAGCAGTTCGACGGCGAACACGCCGCGACCGCCGAGCGAGTTGACGATGCGCGCCGCGATCGACCGCGCGGCGTCGAGCGCCTCGAGCGGCATCGCGTGCGGCTGCCACGCTTCGAACTGCCCGTCGGGCAGCTCCCGGTGGCCGATCGGTTCGCAGAAGTGCACGGCCGGCCCCGCCTGACCGATGGTCCGCACCGTCAGCAGTGTCACCTCGTCGTCGACCTCGATCACGCTCTCGGCCAGGACCCGGTGCGGCGCGCCCGACGACGTCGACCGGGCCGCCACCTGCCACGCGGCCTCGATGTCGTCGGAGCGCAGGAGCACCGACCGGCCTTCGGCGCCGGACCCGGCGACCGGCGTGACGGCGAGCGGGAAGCCGGCGTGCCCGGCCACGGCGACGAGTTCCGCCGCCGAGCCCGCGAACCAGAACGGCACCGTCGGCAGACCGAGCTCGTCGGCGGCGAGCGTGCGCAGACCCTCGCGGTCGTGGCTCAGGCGGGCGCCCCGCGGCGTCGGGAACACCTCGACGCCATCGCGTTCGGCGGCGGCGATCAGTACCTCGACCGATACGTCCGGCGTCGTCGCCACGACGTACTGCGGCGAGTGCTCGTCGAGCAGCCGGCCCAGCTCGGCGGCGTCGGCGCACGTCTCGACGGCGACGACGGTCGCGCCGAGCCGCCGGAAGGCCAGCGCCAACTCACCGCCGCGGTCACAGGCGCCGAGCAGCAGCACCTTCGTGGATTCACTCATCGCTCTGCCAGCCTAAGTGGTCTTCGCGCGCTCGCTCGTCCGCCCTGCCGGGCCCTCCTAGCTCGTGGCCGCCTCGACCTGCAGATCGAGGTAGCACCAGCGCCAGCTTTCGCCCGGCTCCACCGAGCGCATCACCGGGTGCCCGGTCTGGCGGTGATGGGCGGTGGCGTGCTGGTGCGGGCTCGAGTCACAGCAGCCGACGTGGCCGCACGTCAGACACATCCGCAGATGCGCCCAGTGATCCTGGCCGTGCTCGGCGCATTCCCCGCAGCGGCCCGGCGTCAGCGGTTCGGGATCGGATCGCCCGGCAGCGGCGGCGAGGTGCTCGCACGTGTTCGACACCGGCTGCGCCGGAAGCTTCCGGTCGCCTCCGCGTGTTCTCCTTCGCATGCTGGTCAAGGATAGGCGGGCGGCGGTGCCCACGATCGGGCACCGCGACTCGTCGTAGAACGGGAGGAACGGTGACGTGGAAGCGTCTCTACTCGCGGCCCTGGTGGCGTCGGTCGCTCTCGCCGGGCTGGCTCGGCGATTCGACATCTCGGCGCCGCTGGCACTCGTCGTCGCGGGACTGCTCGCCGGGCTGATCCCCGGACTGCGCGGTATCGAGCTCGAGCCCGAGTTGGTGCTGTTCGTGATCCTGCCGCCGCTGCTGTGGTCGGCGGGCCTCGAGAGCAGCTACGTGGCGATGCGCCGCAACGTCCGGCCGATCGGGCTGCTGGCCGTCGGCCTACCGCTCGCGACGACCTTCGCGGTGGGCGTCGTCGCCTACCACACGGTGCCGGAGCTGACGATCGCCGCGGCGCTGACGCTCGGCGCGATCGTGGCGCCGCCCGACGCGGTGTCGGCGACCGCGATCGGCCGCAGGCTGGGGCTGCCGCGGCAGATCATGACGCTGCTGGGCGGGGAGAGTCTGCTCAACGACGCGACCGCGCTGACCGCGTACAAGGTGGCGCTCGCCGCGGCTGTCGGCACGGCGGCGACATGGCAGTCGGGACTGGGTACGTTCGCCCTGGCAGCGGTCGGAGGCGTCGTCGTCGGCGCCGCACTCGGCTCGCTGATCGCGTTCGCCCGCAAGTGGTTCGACGATCCGATGATCGAAAGCGCCATCGGACTCGTCGCGCCGTTCTTCATCTACTTCATCGCCGAGGAGGTGCACGGCTCCGGTGTGATCGCGGTCGTGGTAGCCGCGCTGATCCTGGGCCAGCTGTCCGCCCACTCGGGGTACGCGACGCGCCTGCAGGACGCGGCGGTGTGGCGGGCCGTGCAACTGATCCTCGAGTCTTTCGCGTTCCTGCTCATCGGTTTACAGCTGCCGACCGTCGTCGGTGAGCTGTCGGGGATCTCCGCGGGCACGCTCGCCATCGCGTCGTTCGCGGTACTCGGGACGGTCATCGCGGTGCGGATCGTCTGGGTCTACGTGTTCGCCTACCTGCCGCGCGCGCTCTCACCCAAGGTCCGTTCGCGGGAGACCCGGCCACCGACCAAGTCCGAGGTGTTCATCGTCGCGTGGGCCGGAATGCGCGGAGTGGTGTCGCTGGCGGCCGCGTTCGCGGTCCCGATGACGACGCTGTCGGGGGACCCGTTCCCCGGCAGGCCCCAGCTGGTGTTCCTGACGTTCGTGGTGGTGATCGGCACGCTGCTGCTCCACGGACTGACGCTGCCGTGGCTGATCAGAACGCTCGACGTGCAGGCCGACGACGACCACCGCGACGCGCTCCAGCAGGCCGCGGCACAGACCAAGGCGGCCGCCGCGGCCGAGGCCAGGCTCGACGAGGTGCTCGCCGACCAGCGCGCCGGCTCACGGGTGGGGGACGCCGCCGAGATCCTGCGCGGCTGGAACGAACGCAGGCAGCGGGCGGCGTGGGAACGGCTGGGCCGGGGTGCGGACGAGATCGGCGAGAGCCCCGCGGCGGCGTTCAAGCGCCTGCGACTGGAGATGCTGGCGGCCGAACGCCAGGCCTTCATCGACGAGCGCGACGCGGGATCCATCAGCGACGAGGTGCTGCGCGAGGCGTTGCACGGACTGGATCTGGAGGAGGCGGCGCTCAACCGGAACTAGCGGTGTCCTTGACGCCGTTCTCGGGCATCTCCGCGCGGAAGGTCCGCATCGCCGTGATCATCGCCTCGAACACGCGGTTCGCCGCCGCGAGGTCCTCATCGGGCAGGTGCGCCATCGCCCGCTGGTTGTGTTCGGCCAGTCGGCGGAAGAACTGCGTCGCCACGCCCATCCCGTGGTCGGCGTAGCGGAGGATCACCTTGCGTCGGTCCGTCGGATCGGTTTCCCGTCGCAAATGCCCCGTCTCGGTCATCCGCTCGACGAGATAGGTGATCGCGGCGCCCGACAGCCCCATCTGGCGGCGCAGATCGCCCGCGGTCAGGTGGACGCCCTGGCCCTCGGCCAGCATCACGAACAGCAGCGCGCGAAACTCGTTCGCGGAGATGTTGTTCTGGTCCGCAAATGCCCTGGCGATCCAGTCCGACTCGGAGGTCAACTCCCGAAGATCGGCCCCCATGCGTCGTTCCAGCCGTATCCGGCCCTCGGCAGCACCCGTCCATTCCGGCATGTCAATTTCGATTCCCCCCGTGGATGGCTGGCTGGATGATACGTCGATACCGCTATCACCTGTGCCGATTGACGGTTGACCGAGTTGACGACTGGTGTCGATCGCTGTCGATCGCCGCGCCCCGACGCCCCTCCGGTCCCGATCGCGTCCAGATTTCCGCTGGTCGCAGGCGGTGCATTCAGCACCGCCGGCACGCGTATCCGGGAACCGGGGCACTGCGCGCGGCAAACTCCGACTTGGACGGATCAGCCATGCGGTCGAGCGCCGCGCGTCGGCGGACAGCCGGCGTCAACCACCGTTTGCGGTCATCGAGCGTGAGCGATCCGTGCGTGGTCGATAGCCACATCGACTGCGCCGCTCGCGGGGTCGGGTTCGCCGTGAGCCGGTAGCAGGGCGGCGGAGCCGAACGGGCGCAGGAGTCGCAGGCTCGACAGGCATAGCGCGTCGTGTGCCGGGTGCTCACTGAACACCACGGGTCCCTCGCCGCCGAACATGGGATCTCGAGTCATCAGCGTGTCGCCGGTGAAGAGGACGTCGAGTGACGGGTGATGCAGGACGCAGTTGCCAGGCGAGTGGCCTGGAACGTGGGCGGCCCGAAGGCGACCGGGGACGTCAAGGCGCTCGTCATCGGTGAAGGGGCGAGCGCCCGAGACCGGCGGCTGGGAGAACACCGAATCGACGGCGGCTTCGGCGAGTAAGCCGAGCGCCGCCGGCCGCCACATCTGATTTCTGATCCGTGCGGGCGGGCGTCTGACTCGCGTGGTGCGAGAGATCGCCACATCGTCCTCGTGGACGTAGACCGGAACGCCACGGCGGTCGAAGTCCCCGGCGAATCCCAGATGATCGGCGTGACCGTGGGTGATCACGATCGCATCCACGTCGCCGACGCGTCGACCGGTCAACTCCAGCCACTCGTTCAGATACCGGAGGTGGCCGTAGAACCCCGCGTCAACCAGGGTGACCGACCTGCCCTCCGTGAGGGCGTAGAAGTTCACCCGAGCACTTCCCAGCAGCCACACCCCGTCGACCACCTCACGCGGCGTGCGCGGTGCGGCGAATCGATTCGCCGCCCGGAGTCGTGTCACCGGGCACCATCCCTCGGATTAGCTTCCATTTTGGAAGTATTTCTACTTCCGTAACGGAAGTCAAGGCGGTAGCGTCGGATGCGTGAACCGACACGCCGATACCGATTGCCCGATGGCTCACGCCGTTGGACTGCTGGGGGATCGATGGACCCTGCTGCTCGTGCGAGAGGCGCTGGCCGGTGCCGAACGTTACGAGCAGTTTCAGACTCGGCTCGGGATGTCCGACAACACCTTGTCGCGCAAGCTTCGCGATCTCGTGCAGGCAGGCCTTCTGGAGCGCACCTCCGAGGGCGCACGCCCCGTCTACCGGCTCACGTCGGCCGGTGCTGACCTGGCCTCGGTGCTGGCCGTACTCGGGGTGTGGAATCAACGGTGGTTCGCCGTGCCCAAACCGCGTCGACCTCCTCCGCCAGTCGTCGACGCCGCCGAATCACTGGGGCTTTCAACTGTTTGACCGCGAACGCCGTGAGTGGGATCGCCTTCCGGGATGAGCGGAATTCGGAGCGTACGGTCGAGAAGGTGAGTGCTCCGCCAGCCGAACCGCCCGTCCACATGCGGCGCGACGCCTTCGACCCGAGTTCCGAGCTGTCCCGGATCCGCGAGGGTTCGGGCGTGCACACCGGCGTCAACCCCTTCGGGATGACCATCTCGGTGATCACCCGGCACGACGACGTCAAGGCCGTGCTCTCCGACCACGGCCGGTTCGCGAACTCGCGACCCCCTGGTTTCGTCATGCCCGGCGCGGACGACATCACCGCCGAGGAGCAGGAGCGCTCGCGCGCGGGAAACCTGCTGGCACTGGATCCCCCCGAGCACCAACGCATTCGGCGCATGCTGACGCACGCGTTCACCATTCGGCGGATCAAAGAGCTGGAACCGCGCATCACGGCGATCGTCGAGGAGCACCTCGACGCCATGGCGGCCGCGGGCCCGCCCGTGGACCTGGTCGAGGCGTTCGCACTGCCCATCCCGTCGCTGGTGATCTGCGAGCTGCTCGGCGTCCCCTACGCAGACCGCGAGGACTTCCAGAAACGCGCAGCGCGGCAACTCGATCTGGCGCTGCCGATCCCCGAACGGCTCGAGGTGGTCCGCCGCAGCCGCGAGTACATGCACGGTCTGGTCGCCGACGCCAGGAAGGCGCCCGGTGACGACATCCTCGGCATGCTCGTCCGCGAGCACGGCGCGGAGTTGACCGACGACGAACTCGTCGGCATCGCGGGGCTGCTGCTGCTCGCCGGACACGAGACCACGTCGAACATGCTGGGACTCGGCACCCTCGCGCTCCTACGACATCCGGATCAGCTGGCCGCGGTGCGCGACGACCCCGACGCCGTCGGGCCGGCGATCGAGGAGCTGCTCAGGTGGCTGTCGATCGTGCAGACGTCGATCCCCCGCATCTGCGTCACCGACACCGAGGTCGCGGGTGTGCCCATTCCCGCCGGACAGTTGGTGATGGCGTCGCTGCCCGCGGGTAACCGGGATCCCGATTTCATCGACCGGCCCGACGAACTCGACATCCGGCGCGGCGCACCGGGCCATCTGGCCTTCGGCCACGGCGTGCACCACTGCCTCGGCGCCCCGTTGGCCCGCATGGAGATGCGCATCGCCTGGCCCGCGCTGTTGCGCCGATTCCCCTCGCTCGAGCTCGCCGAGGAATTCGACGATGTCGAGTTCCGCTCGTTTCACTTCATCTACGGTGTGAAGTCGTTGAAGGTCGGGTGGTAGAGCAGTGCACATCGAAGCGGAACGCGACGATTGCATCGCCGCGGGTAACTGCGTCATGGTGGCGGGCGATCTCTTCGATCAGGACGACGAGGGCATCGTCGTCGTGACCGCGGGCGAGCTCACCGAGGCTGATGAGGCCAAGGCGCGCGAAGCGGTCAAGCTGTGTCCGGCGTCGGCGTTGCGCCTGGTCTGACGTCGTCATCGCGGTGCAGGTCGATGACGCCCGCCCGGACCAACGCGAGCAGGCTCACCAGCAGCACCCAGCCGGGGAAGACCAGCGTCAGCCACAGGGTGACATCGCTGGCGATCAGAAGGCCCACCGCCAGAACGTACGTCGTGAGCACCAGCCACTTCGGCATCAAACGCGTCTTGAGCCAGATGGTCGCCAGCGAGATCATGAACACCCCGCCCATGCGCAGCGCGTAGGTGTTGCTCAACGTGGTCAACAGGCCAACGCCGAACGCCGCGAGTTGGTCCTGCTCGGGGCCGTCGGCGACACCCTTACGGCTGGCGATCAGTGCGACCCCCACCGCTGACGACGCGAAGATCATCGCCAGGAACAGCAGCCCGCTGCCGAGGAACACCGTTGCGAAGAACTTGTCCTCGAAGCGGCCGAGACCGTCGCGGACGACGCCGATGAACCAGAGGAACGCGATGCCCGCGAACGGCATCAGCATCGCGGCGATCTTCAGCTTGGTCGCTTCGCCGCTCAGCCACTGCGACCCGTGCTCGGCGCCGTCGGGTAGCGCGAGCCGGATCAGCACGAGGGACGTCCCGAACAACACCGCGAACAGGACGCCCGCCACGGCGGCCGCCCGCGGGGTGTTGAGGCTGTGCAGCCGGCGATCCTGACGTTCGCTCACCGGCTCATGGTGGCACGGTTACGGCTGCCCCGGCAGCAGCATGATCATCAAGCCGTTGGCCTCGGCGAGCAGATTGCCCTCGGGGTCGCGCAGCTCGGCGTTGACGAACGACTTGCGGCCCTGCTCCTCGCGCACCCACGCGCGCAGCGTCAGCGGGATGTCGATCGGGGTGATCTTGCGATAGTCGACGTGCAGGAAGCCGGTGCGACTGATGGGCTTTCCGGTGGCGTGGATGACCATGCCGAACGACGAGTCGAACATCAGCGGCAGGACGCCGCCGTGCACGGCGTAGTTGCCGCCGACGTGATAGCGGCTGAAGGTCACCGTCAGTTCGACGGCCTCCGCGTCGAACTTGTGCACCCGATACGGCGGCATCAGCAGGCTGCCCGAACCCGGCTCCGACGGCACGCGGTTGGCGGGCCCGACACCCTCGGCCGCCTCGAACGGATCGAGCAGCGCGACGAGTCGCTCGGCGAGTTGGGCCGCCTCGATCCAGGTGTCGCTGTCCGGATTCGCCGACACCGCGAGGTCCTGCGCGCGCCGCATCGCGGTCAGGAAGCGGCCGAAACCGGGTCCCGGCGTCGCGGCCTCGAAGTCGGGGAAGCCGCCGTGCTTGGAGTAATCGGGGTCGATCTCATGGGGGTCACTCACGCGAGAATGTCTCTTCGCACGATCGTCTGATCCCGGCCGGGGCCGACGCCGATGCAGGAAACATGCGCTCCGGCAAGCTCTTCCAGACGCAGCACGTAGTCTCTGGCGTTGGCGGGCAGTTCGTCAAAGGTACGGCACGAGCTGATGTCCTCCCACCACCCCGGCAGTTCGGAGTAGATCGGCTCGGCGCGGGCGATGTCGCTCTGCGTCATCGGCATCTCGTCGGTGCGCTTGCCGTCGACGGTGTAGCCGACGCACACCGGAACCGTCTCCAGGCTCGACAGCACATCCAGCTTGGTCAGGAAGTAGTCGGTGATGCCGTTGACACGGGTGGCGTAGCGGGCGATGACGGCGTCGAACCAGCCGCAGCGCCGCGGCCTGCCGGTGGTCACACCGACCTCGCCGCCGGTCTTCGCGAGGTACGCGCCGTGCTCGTCGAACAATTCGGTCGGGAACGGACCCGAGCCGACGCGCGTCGTGTACGCCTTCAGGATCCCGAGCACCGTGGTGATCCGCGTCGGCCCGATCCCGGAGCCGACGGCTGCGCCGCCCGCGGTCGGGTTCGACGACGTGACAAAGGGATACGTGCCGTGGTCGACGTCGAGCAGCGTGCCCTGGGACCCTTCGAGCAGGACGATCTCGCCGTTGTCGAGCGCTTGGTTGAGCAGCAGCCGGGCGTCGGCGATCCGGTGCTTGAAACCCTCGGCCTGCTCGAGCAGGTTGGCCACCACCTCGTCGGCGTCGAGCGCCTTGCGGTTGTAGATCTTGACCAGCACCTGGTTCTTGAATTCCAGTGCCGCCTCGATCTTCTGGGCCAGCAGGTCCGCGTCCAGCACATCGGCGGCCCGGATGCCGAGCCGTGCGACCTTGTCCTGGTAGCAGGGCCCGATACCGCGGCCGGTCGTGCCGATCTTCTTGCTGCCCATGTACCGCTCGGTCACCTTGTCGATCGCCACGTGATACGGCATCAGCAGGTGGGCGTCAGCGGAGATCTGCAGTCGCGAGGTGTCGACGCCGCGATCCTCGAGTCCCCGGAGTTCGGTCAGCAGCACTCCGGGATCGACCACGACGCCGTTGCCGATGACGTTGGTGACGCCGGGGGTGAGGATGCCCGACGGGATGAGGTGCAACGCGAAGTTCTCACCGGTCGGCAGAACCACGGTGTGCCCGGCGTTGTTACCGCCTTGATAGCGCACGACCCACTGCACGCGTCCACCGAGTAGATCGGTGGCCTTACCCTTGCCCTCGTCGCCCCACTGGGCTCCGATGAGGACGATTGCCGGCATGGCATTATCTCCCGCTGTCTCCTGCTCAATACTGCTGCAGCCGGTGACACACCCTATCCCAGTGCAGGCGAGGAACCCATTTGACGACGTCGGTGTTGCGGTTCGGCGGGCGCCGGATCCCACGGAGCCTGACGGCGCTGCCTGAGCTCTCGATCGACCGGGTCGGCGATGTGGACGCCGGCCGGCTCGTCGTCGTCGGCACCGACGCCGACCTCGGTACCGTGCTGTCCCGGCTGCTGAAGCTCGACAGGCTCGACGTCGAGGTGGCGTTCGTACCGCGCTGGCGCACGGCCGCAACCCGCGCCTGCGGCCTGCGTTTCGGCGGCGGTGCCGCGCGCGCGGCGTTGACGGGAGCCGCGCAACCGATGCCGCTGATCCGCGACGAGTCGGGCAACGTGCTGGTCGGAGCCGCGCTCTGGGTCGGCGAGTCAGGACCGCTGCACGGTGAGGCGATCGCCGACGACACCGTGCTGTTCGACGGCGTCGCGCCGGGAGTGCGCATCGAACCGACGCGTGATGCGCCCGGACTGCGGGCGTCGGTGGTCAGTCGCCGGATGCGTCCGCGGGGCTGGGTGAGCGGCCGCGCCGCGCAACTCGGGACGACGGGGGCGTCGGTGACGCGCGATGGCGAGCCGTCCACGCGCGTGGTCCGGAGGTTCGCGTACTACCGGCACGTCACCGACTGGCAGGCCGTGTGCTGACCTGCGCTGCAGGTAGCGTCGAATCGTGACGATCCGCCCGCTGCGCAGTTCGGTGCGCCCCCACCCGATCTTCCTCGCGATCGTGGCGATCACCATCGCGGGCGGCGCCCTCGCCTGGTTCGCGGGTTTCGACACGACCCCGCTGGCCTACGCCGGCGTGTTCGTCTTCGTGGTGTTCGGCTGGCTGGTGTCGCTGTGTCTGCACGAGTTCGGCCACGCCTACACCGCGTGGCGCTACGGCGACCACGACGTGGCGGTGCGCGGCTACCTGACGCTGAATCCGTTGAAGTACGCGAATCCGATGCTGTCGCTGGGGCTGCCGATGCTGTTCATCGCGCTCGGCGGGATCGGGCTGCCGGGCGGCGCGGTGTGGGTGCGGACGTCGTTCATGACGCCGGCGCAGCGGACGCGGGTGAGCCTCGCGGGTCCGTTCGCCAACGCGGTGCTGGCGGTCGTGCTGTTGGCGGTCACGGCGGTGTTCTACGACCCCGAGCACCAGGTGTTCTGGGGCGGCATGGCGTTCCTGGGCTTTCTGCAGGTGACGGCGGTGCTGCTGAACCTGCTGCCCATTCCGGGACTCGACGGCTACGGCGCGCTCGAGCCGCATCTGAGCCACGATCTGCAGCGCAAGTTCGATCCGGTGAAGCAGTGGGGGTTCCTGGTGCTGCTGCTCCTGCTGTTCATCCGGCCGCTCAACGCGCTGTTCTTCGGAGCGGTGTCCGGGATCGTCGGGCTCAGCGGGGTGAGCGACCAATTGGTGGCCTGGGGCAACGCCCTGACCCGGTTCTGGTCCGCCTGGATGTAGCGAAGCCCTTGCAACATATGCGTATTTACGCATAGATTGCTCGCCATGGGTTACGGGCACGATCACAATCACGGCGGCGCCGACGTTCGCGTCAGCCGGATGGTCATCGCCGCTGCCGTGCTCGCGGCGTTCTTCGTCATCGAGCTGACGACCGCGCTGCTGATCAACTCGATCGCCCTGCTCGCCGACGCGGGCCACATGCTGACCGACCTGGTCGCGATGTTCATGGGGCTGACGGCCGTGCTGCTGGCCCGGCACGGCCCGGCGTCGGCCGCCCGCACCTACGGCTGGCACCGCGCCGAGGTGTTCACTGCGGTCGCGAACGCCGTGCTGTTGCTGGGTGTCGCCGGCTTCATCCTCTACGAGGCGTTGGAGCGTCTGGGCAACGCGCCGGATGTGCCGGGTGTGCCGATGATCGTCGTCGCGCTGGCGGGCCTGCTGGCCAACCTCGTCGTGGTGCTGCTGCTCCGGTCGCAGTCCGAGCAGAGCCTGGCCGTCAAGGGCGCCTACATGGAGGTCGTGGCCGATACCGTCGGCAGCATCGGCGTCCTGATCGCAGGCGTCGTCACCGTCACGACGCGCTGGCCGTACGCCGACGTCGTCGTCGCGGTCCTCGTCGCCCTGTGGGTGCTGCCGCGCGCGTTCTCACTGGCGAGGGCGGCGCTGCGCATTCTGTCGGAATCGTCGCCGAGCCACATCGACGTCGACGAGTTGCGGACCGCACTGCAGGGCGTCGACGGCGTCACCGGCGTGCACGACCTGCACGTGTGGACGCTGGTACCCGGTAAGGACATGGCCACCGTGCACGTGAACTGCGACGGCGACTCGGCGAAGGTGCTGTCCGGCGCCCGAGCGGTGCTCGCGGCGCGCGGGCTGGCGCACGCGACGGTTCAGGTCGAGCCGCCGGAGACCGCCCGCGACTGCGAGCAGCACACCGAGTGGTGACTAGCCGAGGCCGAGTTCCGCGCGAGCGGCCGGATCGCAGTCGTCGAGCAGGTCGAGACAGCGCGCGTACTCGTCGGTCTCACCGATGATCTGCGCGGCCCTGGCCAGCGCGGCGACGCAGCGCAGGAAGCCCTGATTCGGCTCGTGCGCGAACGGCACCGGGCCGAAGCCCTTCCAGCCGTTGCGGCGCAGCTTGTCGAGGCCGCGGTGATAACCCGTCCTGGCGTAGGCGTACGCGGTGATCGCCTTGTCGTCGTCGAGGGCCCGCTCCGCGAGCGCCGCCCAGACGATCGACGCCGCGGGATGCGCGGCGGCGACGATCTCCGCCTTCTCCCCCGCGCCGAGCTCGGCCTCCGCTTCGACGTCCGGGGGCAGCAGCACCGGATCCGGCCCCAGAAGGTCACCCATCCTCGTCATGCGCTTATTGTGCCGTGCGGCATCGGAGCCCGAGAGGCGGGCTGGTCGGCCGCGCGGCCGCGGGTCGATGGATAAGCTCACACGTGAGCAAGACGAGGGAGGACTGAGCAGCCATGTCGAACCCATCGGGGCCTGACGAATCGCAGCCCGAGCACGGCGGCGAGGGCGCGGAGACCGCGGAGGCCGCGGAGACAGTGTCCATCCCGTCGTCCGATCCCGGTGTGGAGTCCGTGGCGAGCGAGGAGCCCGCCGAGCGACGCTTCACCGCGCCGTCGGGTTTCGACGCGGGCTCGACGCAGATCATCGAGACCGCGCCCGAACCCGCCACCGAGGTGTTCCCCGTGTCGAGCAGCGGTTCCGGCGCGACGCCCCCAACCGAGCCGATCGTCGCGACCAATCCCGTTGCCCCACAGGTCATTCCGGGCCGCACCGAAACACCCAAGCGGCGGCGCAGCTGGGGATGGGTCATCGCGGTCCTCCTGGTGATCGCCGCCATTGTGGCCGTCGCGATCCTCGGCACGGTCCTGCTGACACGAGACGACACGCCCGCGGTATCGCAAGAGGAGATGGTGCGCACCGCGATTCAGAACTTCGACGCGGCCATCAAGAAGGGCGACCTGGCGACCCTGCGCAGCATCACCTGCGGCGAGACCGCCGACGCCTACATCAAGTACGACGACAGGCAGTGGGCCGACATCCACCGGGGCGTCGCTGCCGCCCGTCAGTACCCGGTGGTGGCGAGCATCGACCAGGTCGTGGTGAACGACAGGCACGCCGAGGCCAACGTGCGGGTGTTCATGGCCTACGACCCGTCGACCCAGTCCACCCGAAGCTTCGATCTGGAGTTCCGCGACGAGCAGTGGAAGATCTGCCAGGCCCCCCAGTAAGTCAGGACTCGATGCGAGCGCCGAGCTGACCGAGTACCCCGTACAGGTTCGCGACGCCCCAGTGCTCGACGATGCGCCCGTCGTGGACGCGCATCGCGTCCACCGTGTCGAACCGCACCGTGCGGCCCGTCGCCGCGATGCCGAGGAATTCGCCGCGATGGGTGCCGTGGTAGGTCTTGTACGTCGTCACCACGTCGACGTCGACCGTCTGCCAGTGGATCTCCGGCCAGAAATCCGGGAACGCCTCCCGGAGCCGGTGGTACAGGACTCTGACCCCGTCCTTGTCGGCGGTGGTGCCGGGCTGGGGCGTGTGGTCGATGAAGTCGTCGGCGAACAATTCCTCGAACAGCGCGAAATCACCCTCCCCCTGCACCTTTTCGGTGTTGCGGCGGACCACCGCCATGGCCTGCGCTTCGCTGTCGGTGTGGGTCATGGGCGGCCTTCCGTGCTGTCGGTGGTGTCGAGTTCCGCCACGGTGGGCGCGGCGTCCTGTGCGTGCAACTGGGCGAGCAACCGTAGGGCGTTGTCCGACGCGGTGCCCGGCTCGGTCGTGTAGACGATCAGCACCTGGTCTTCGTCGCCGCTGGGATTCAGCGCCTGGTACTGCACGGTGAGCTCGCCGACCAGGGGATGGTGATAGCCCTTGGTCCCGGTCGTCCGCCGCTGCACGTCGTGCCGGGACCACCAGGTGCGGAATTCCTCGGAATGGATGGACAGCTCGCCGATCAACGCCGACAGCTTGGGGTCATCCGGGTACCGGCCGGCGTCGTGCCGCAACATCGCGACGGTGTCCACGGCGACCTGCCGCCAATCCGCATAGAGCTCGCGGGCGTGCGAATCGAGGAAGACGAAGCGCGCCTGGTTGCGCTGCGGCGCCGGCAGCCGGCGGAACTCGGTGACCAGCGCGCCGGCCAGTCGGTTGTGCGCCAACACGTCGAGGCGCCTGCCGAGGATGAACGCAGGCGAGCCGACCAGGTCGAGCCTGTCCAGCAACGCCAGCGTCGCCGGGTGCACGCGCTGGGGCCGCGACCGGATGCCACGCGCGACGGGCTGCGGGCGACCCAGCTGATGGAGGTGCTCGCGTTCGGCGTCGTCGAGTTGCAGCGCGGTGGCCAGCGCGTCGAGCACGTCGACCGAGGCGCTTCGGCTGCGGCCCTGCTCCAGTCGCGTGTAGTAGTCCACGCTGACACCGGCCAGTTGGGCCAACTCCTCACGGCGCAAGCCCGGCACCCGCCGCCGGGAGACGTCGGGGTTGAGGCCGACGTCCGCGGGGTCCAGCCGGGCCCGTCGCGTCTTGAGGAAGTCGGCCAGTGCGGATCGAGTGCCTGCCACCACCACAGTCTGGCGTGCGTCCCGGCGGCCGGCAGCGCTGAGGGTGGCCCATTTCGTCCCAGGATAAGACGGGCCCGTTTGACCGGCGCCGCAGCGACTTTCCGGTGGTTGTCTCGGGGGCAACACCACACCGACGAAAGGAGACGGGGCATGTCGACCGTCATCACATCCACCCCGCTGGCCGGCCGGACCGCCGTGGTGACCGGCGCCTCGAGCGGGATCGGCGAGGCCACCGCCGAACGCCTCGCCGCACTGGGCGCGAAGGTCGCCGTCCTGGCGCGCCGCGAGGACAGGCTGCAGGCCCTGGTGGCACGCATCGCCACCGCCGGCGGCACCGCACTCGCGAGCCCGCTCGACGTCACCGACCGCGACGCGGTGACCGCGGCCGCCCAGCGCGTGGCGGCCGAACTCGGACCGGCGGATCTGGTGTTCGCCAACGCCGGCGTTCAACTGATCTCCGGCATCGAGGAGCTTCGGGTGGACGACTGGCAGCGCCAGATCGACCTCAACATCACCGGCGTGATGAACACCATCGGCGCATTCGTCCCCCAGCTGGTGGAGTCCGCGGCCGACGGCCGGCCCAGCGATCTGATCACCACCTCGTCCATCGCGGCCACCAGGGTGCTGGAGAAGTTCTCGGTGTACTCCGCCACCAAGGCGTACCTGAGCCAACTGACCCGGCTGCTACGGGTGGAGCTCGGACGACAGCGGGTGCGGGTCGCCACCATCGAACCGGGCATGGTGGACACGGAGCTGCCCGATCACGTCACCGATCCGGATGCCAGCGGGCTGATGGCCGACCTGCTCCGCGATATCGACGTGCTCAGCCCGGCCGACATCGCCGAAACGGTGGCCTTCGTCGCGTCGGTGCCCCGGCATGTGAATCTCACCGAGATCACCGTTCTTCCCACCCAGCAAGCGATTTGAGCACACACACCGAACAGGAGACAACCATCATGAGCGACACCTCGAAGGTCGTGCTGATCACCGGCGCCAGCAGTGGCATCGGCGCCGCCACCGCCGAGCGGCTGTCCCGAGACGGGCATCGGGTTTTCATCGGCGCCCGCAGAACCGACCGGCTCGAGGAGCTGGCCGGTCGTATCACCGCCGCCGGCGGACAGGCCGCGTTCCAGTCGCTCGACGTCACCGACGCCGCCGACATGCAGCGCTTCGTCGACGCCGCGCACCGGCGCTGGGGTCGGGTCGACGTCATCGTCAACAACGCGGGGGTCATGCCGCTGTCACCGCTGGCGGCACGCAAGACCGACGAGTGGGACCGCATGATCGACGTCAACATCCGAGGTGTGCTGCACGGCATCAGTGCGGTTCTGCCGGTGATGCAGGCGCAGGGCAGCGGTCACATCGTCAACGTCGCGTCGGTGGGCGCTTACGAGGTGGTGCCCACCTCCGCGGTGTACAGCGCCACCAAGTTCGCCGTCCGCGCCATCACCGAAGGACTGCGCCAGGAATCGACCGGCGACATCCGGGCCACCCTGATATCGCCCGGTGTCACCGAATCCGAACTGGCCGAGTCGATTTCGGATGCGACCGCACGCGAGGCGATGCACGCCTACCGCGCGGTCGCACTGCCGGCGTCAGCGATCGCCAATGCGATCGCCTACGCCGTCGCCCAACCCGCCGACGTCGATGTCAACGAGATCATCGTCCGCCCCGCAGCGAGCCGCCAGTAGTGATTTCGGCGCGCTATGCGCTGACGCTCCGGCCGGTGCTGTGCAGGTCGTTGCACGCCTCGACGACGCGCTCCGACATGGACGCCTCGGCCTTCTTCAGGTAGCTGCGCGGGTCGTAGACCTTCTTGTTGCCGACCTCGCCGTCGATCTTCAGCACGCCGTCGTAGTTGGAGAACATGTGCGCGGCGATGGGCCGGGTGAACGCGTACTGGGTGTCGGTGTCGACGTTCATCTTGACGACGCCGAACTTCAGCGAGTCCTCGATCTCCGACTTCAGCGAGCCCGATCCGCCGTGGAAGACGAAGTCGAAGGGCTTCGAACCCTCGGGCAGCCCGAGCTTGGCGACGGCGACCTTCTGCCCCTGCTCCAGCACGTCGGGACGCAGCTTGACGTTGCCCGGCTTGTAGACGCCGTGCACGTTGCCGAACGTCGCGGCCAGCAGGTACTTGCCGTGCTCACCGACGCCGAGTGCGTCGATCGTCTTCTCGAAGTCCTCGGGCGTCGTGTACAGCTTGTCGTTGATCTCCGCCTCGACGCCGTCCTCCTCGCCGCCCACGACGCCGATCTCGATCTCCAGGATGATCTTGGCCTCGGCCGCCTGCTTCAGCAGCTCCTTCGCGATCTCCAGGTTCTCGTCGATCGGCACCGCGGAGCCGTCCCACATGTGCGATTGGAACAGCGGGTTCTGGCCCTTCGCCACGCGCTCGGCGGAGATGGCCAGCAGCGGACGCACCAGGCCGTCCAGCTTGTCCTTCGGGCAGTGGTCGGTGTGCAGCGCGACCGAGATCGGGTACTTCGCGGCGATCACGTGGGCGAACTCGGCCAACGCCACGGCGCCGGTGACCATGTCCTTCACTCCGAGGCCGGAGCCGAACTCCGCGCCGCCGGTCGAGAACTGGATGATGCCGTCACTGCCCGCGTCGGCGAAACCCTTGATGGCGGCGTTGATGCTCTCCGAGCCGACGCAGTTGATGGCCGGGAACGCGTACGAGTGCTCCTTGGCGCGGCCCAGCATCTCGGCGTAGACCTCGGGCGTGGCGATGGGCATGACGTGTCCTCTCGGCGTTCTCCGGTGGCGATTCCTCCGTGCAGTATCTCAAGAAGCGTCCGGCCGTGGGACCCGGATCCCGCACCACGCGGTGTGGATGCTTGAAAATTCAAGTAGACGGGTCGCCGGATCGCTGCGATGCTGACCGCGTGGCCGCGGGAAACTCGCGCCACTCGATCGCGGGGGCGATATCCGATCTCCTCGCCGGCACGCCCACTCACCCGAGTGCGGTCCTGCTGGAGGGTGAGCCGGGCATCGGGAAGACGACACTGCTTCGTGCCGCCGCGGCCGAGGCCGGCGCACTCGGATTCACGGTGCTGTCGACGACGGGATCGGTCGCCGAGTCGATGCCGTCGTACGCGGCACTGGCCGACCTGCTCGCGCCGGTGGACGAGGACCTCCTGAGCTTGCTGCCAGCGCCGCAGCGCAATGCGCTCAGCCAGGTGCGCCGCCCCGAGCGAGGCGCGGGGCCGACCGATCAGCGCGCCGTCGCCGCGGCGTTCCTCTCGACGATCAGAGCGCTCGCCGACCGCACGCCCGTGCTGATCGTGATCGACGACCTGCAGTGGCTCGATCCCAGCAGCACCGCGGTGCTGTCGTTCGCGGTGCGGCGGATCAGCGGGCCGGTCCGCGTACTCGCCGCAGTCCGGTCGGACGAGGTGACGTCGGCGAGATGGCTGACGCTGGCCTGGCCCGACGCCGTCCGCACCATCTGCGTGCCGGCACAGACGCTCGGCGCCATGCACGCGATGATCCAACGGCGGCACGGACATTCGCTGCCCCGTCCGGCTCTGACCCGAATCCACCGGATCTCCGGTGGGAACCCGTTCTACGCGCTCGAACTCAGCCGGACCGTCGACTGGATCGCGGATCCGGACGCCACGCTTCCGCCCACACTCGCCGAGATGGTCCGGACGCGCCTCGAGGGTCTCGGCGCCGACACCGAGGCCGCCCTGCTCATCGTCGCGTGCGCGACGACGCCGACGCTCAACTGGTTCAGCGCGCCGCTCCGCCGGAAATCGGGGATGTGATCCCTCTACTCGAACACGCGGAGGACGCCGACGTGCTGTCGCTCGCCGGGGACCGAGTGACGTTCACGCATCCTCTCCTTGCGCAGGGGGTCCTCTCGAGCGCCGACGAGACGCGGCGACGCACCGCGCATGGACGGCTGGCGGAAGCGGTCACGGAGCCCGAACCGCGCGCCAGGCACCTCGCGCTCGCCGCGACGGGCGCCGATCCGATGGCGGTCGACGCGCTCGACGAAGCCGCCACGTCGGCACACGTCCGCGGCGCTCCCGACGCGGCCGCCGAGCTCACCGGGCTGGCATTACGCCTCGGCGGGGACACGCCGGAACGTCGAGTTCAGTTGGCGCGCTATCACTTCGACGCAGGCGATGGCACCCGTGCCAGGAGCCTGCTCGAGGCGCTCGTCGCCGAGCGTCCTCCCGGACCCGTGCGGTCGCGGGCCTACCAGTTGTTGGGCATGGTGCGGATGTTCGGCGACAGCTTCCGCGAGGCCGCCGAAGTGTTGCAAGACGCGCTGGACCAGGGCGTGGAGGACGAATCGCTTGCGGTGATGATGCGCGTGACTCTCGCTTTGGCACAATATAATACGGGTCGAGTCCACATTGCGATCGCCACGGTCTCGGAAGCGATCGCCGCCGCGGAAGGCATCGGCGACCCGGTGCTGCTCAGTCAGGCGCTTGCGATGCGCGCGACTGTCGGCTTCATGGCGGGTGAGGGTTTCGACGAGATGATCATGCGCCGCGCGCTCGAACTCGAGGGCGATCCCGACGCGATCCACGTGGCGTTCCGCCCGACCTTGCACAACGCGTTTCTGGTCGCGTGGACTGGGCGGAATCCTCATGCGCACAACGTGTTGCGCGAGATGTACCAAGGGTTCCTCGACGCGGGCGACGACGCCGGACTGAACATCCTGACGTTCATGTCCGTCGTCGCCGACATCATGTACGGCGCATACGCCGAGGCGGCCGCCACGGTTGAGACCACACTGGAACGCGCCCAACAGTCCGGTAGCGGCGTCGCGTTGGTCGCGGCCGAGACTGCGCGCGCCGTGGTCACCGCCCACACCGGCGATGAGGCGGGCACCAGAGAGGCCGTGGGCATGGCGGTCGCAGCCACCGAGTTGGCCGAGACCCGGCTCATCACGATGCGGGCGAAGTGCCAACTCGCCTTCCTGGAGGTGTCTCTCGGGAACTACGAGGCCGCATGGGATGCCGTGCAACTGAGCCTCAACGCGCTCGAGAATCGGCCCACTGCAACGGAAGCGGTCATCGCCGAATTCTTACCGGACGCCATCGAGGCAGCCGTCGCCACCGGCAGGCGGGACATCGCCACGGCGCTCGTGGAGCTCGTCGAGGCGAATGGGCGCCGGGTCGACCGGCCGTGGATGCTGATGGTGGCCGCCAGGGGACGGGCGTTGATCGCCGCTGCGAACGGCGACGTCTCGGCCGCCATCGCCGCCGCACAGCAGGCGATGGTCGAGCACGACCGGTTGCCGATGCCGTTCGAGCGGGCCAGAACGCAGCTGCTCCTTGGACAATTGTTGAGGCGGAGGCGTGCCAAGGACCGGGCGACCACCGTACTCACCGAGGCCCTGGGGACCTTCGACGCGCTCGGATCGCGACTTTGGGCGGACCGGGCGCGGGCCGAACTCGCCCGCACCGCGTCGGGCCGCGCGCAGCAGGCGCTGACCGCCCAGGAGACGCGTGTGGCCCGGCTCGCCGCGGGGGGGCTGACCAACCGCGAGATCGCGGCCGCACTGTTCATCAGCCAGAAGACTGTCGAAGCCACTCTGGCCCGCACCTATCGCAAGCTCGGCGTCCGCACCAGGACCGAACTCAGGGTGAATCTGCCGCCCGACTCGGAGGACTAAACCGTGAGCACCATTCGGTAGCGCGCCTTGCCGGTGTCCATCTTCTCGAAGGCCTCGGCGGCGTCGGCCAGCGGTCGCTCCTCCACCATGGCGCGCACTCCGGACAGCAGCGCGAAGTGCATGGTCTCCTCGACGTCGCGCGAGGTGCCCGACGGGTGACCGGTCACCGACAACCCGGAGTTGATCAGCTGTAGCGGGCTGATCGGCAGGTTCTCGGCGGTGACGCCCACGGTCACCAGCTCACCCTCGGGGCCAAGTCCGCCGATGGTCGCGGCCATCGCCGCCGCGTTGTTCGCGGTGGCCAGCACCACGGCCGCGCCGCCGAGCTTCTGCAACTCCGCGGCGACGTCGGCCGCGGTCGAGTCGATGTAGTGGTGCGCACCGAACGTCCTCGCCTCGTCGGCCTTGCCCGTTCCCCTGCCGATGGCGACCGTCTCGAATCCCATGGCACGCGAGAACTGCACGCCGAGGTGGCCGAGCCCTCCGACGCCGAGCACCGCGACGACGTCGCCCGCCTTGGCCCGCGTCTTGCGCAAACCGTTGAACGTCGTGACCCCCGCGCAGCCCATCGGCGCAGCCTCGACGAACGAGAGTCCTTCCGGAATGCGGGCGAGCGCCGTGGCGGGCGCGGTCACGGATTCGGCATAGCCGCCGGGGTAGTGCCAACTGGGCACCTGCATGCGTTCGCACTGCATGAAATGGCCACCGCGACAGGGGATGCAGCGGTTGCAGTTTCCGCCGAACCAGCCGATCGCCACCCGGTCGCCGACGGCGAAGTCCTCGACCCCGTCGCCGAGCTCCGCAATGGTGCCCGCGATCTCGTGACCCAGCGTGAGCGGCCACTCCAGGCCGGGGAAGTGGCCGGCGTGGAACTCGCGATCGGTGCCGCACACGCCGCACGCTGCGACGGCGATGCGGACGTGGTCGCGCGGCGGGGCCACGGTATCGACCTCGGCGAGGGTGAGTGCGCCATCGGCTGCGGCGATGTGAACGGCGGTGTGAGTGGGCATGCTCCGACCCTAATCATGCAGAGGAGCGAATGGGTGCGCGGTCGCCGGGAAACGTGGCTGAGCGGGTCCTCAACCGAACTTCGGTAGCCTTGGGCCCCGTGACGACCACGAACCTCGCGTTGCTGCCCGACTACATGGACCCGATCAACCTCATCGGTTACTTCGGGACGTGGGCCCTGGTGGGCATCCTCGTCGTGGTGTTCATCGAGTCGGGTGTGCTGTTCCCGATCCTTCCCGGCGACTCGCTGCTGTTCGTGGCCGGCATGCTGGCGGCGGGCACCGCGGCGCAGGACGTCGCGGCCACGGCGAACTTCCACCTGTGGCAGCTGCTGGTGTTCATCCCGATCGCCGCTGTGCTGGGCAGTCAGGTCGGCTACTGGATCGGCCGCAGCGTCGGCACGACGATGTTCAAGCCGACGAATCGCGTACTCAAGCAGAAGTACCTGGACGAGGCCCACCTCTTCTTCGAGCAACGCGGGCCGTTCGCCGTCGTGTTGGGCAGGTTCGTGCCGATCGTGCGGACGCTGGTGCCGATCACCGCCGGCGCCGCGCGGATGAACTACGGCGTGTTCACCCTGTTCAACGTCGTCGGCGCCCTCGTATGGGGCGTCGGCCTGACCCTGCTCGGGTACTGGCTCGGCCAGTTCGAGATCATCCAGAAACTGCTCGAACCGATCTTCATCCTGATCGTGGTCGCGTCCATCGCTCCGATCGGCTGGGAGTGGTACAAACGCCGCCGCGCGGCTCGGGACGCAGGCGCCGCGCCGGGCGAACCAGCGCCGGGCGAACCCGCGCCGGAGAGCTAGCTCAGCCTGCGGACATTGCGTCCGCCGCCCCTGGAGGTTAGGTTACCGAGGGATCGGTGCAGGCGGGGGGCTGTCTGGTGAAGCGCAGTCGGAATGTCGACGAGTTCGATCGAGACCACACCGAAATACTCGCCTCGCGAACCGCGTTGAGCGCGTTGATCATCGTTCTCGTCGCCGCGATAATCTCGGGAAACTTTGCCGATGTCGGACTTCAGGGCAAGGTTAAACGCGCAACCCAATCGATCCGCACGGTGACCGGGCTGAATCAACACTGGGACGCCTTCGCTCCGGATCCGCGAACCAACTCGACCTACGTCGATGGGCGGGTGGACTTCGTCGACGGCGGCGCAACCACGTATCCGATCGTCACGCGGCGCGGGCTGGGCGCCTACGTGGATTACCGGTGGCAGAAGCTCGAGGAGTCGTTGTGGACCGGTGACGCTCTGTGGCATGCGTACGCCGCCTACCTCGCCAACCGTGCGCGTGCCGATGGACGAGAACCGCTGCGCGTGATCCTGATTCGGCGCTCGGCCGACACCCTACCGCCGGGCAGCGACCCACAGCGCGGCCCCTGGACTGAGACCCCGATCTACGTACTGGATCTGCACGAGTGAAAAAGGTTGCCTTCATCGCACATTCAACGACAGAGCACTGGAATCGGTTCTGGTTCGAACCACAGTCGACGTCCAGCCTTGCACTGTTTCGAATAGCATTCGGGTTCCTCGCCGTGTGCTGGACCGCGAGCTTGGCGCCCAACGCCATGGCGTTCTACGGACCGCAGGGCGTTATGCCGTCCCCACCAGCCCGACAGCCCTTCGAGTGGGGGCTCCTGTTCTGGTTTCCCGACCCGCCGGTGGTCATCGCCGTTATCGCCGTCACGCTGGTCGCAGCCGCCGCGGTGATGCTCGGTGCGTACACGCGCACCGCCTCTGTGATGCTCGCACTCGGCCTGATGTGCCTCGAGCAGCGAAACGTGTTCATCACGAACGGGGGTGACTCGCTGCTTCGGAACCTGGCATTCCTACTCGTTCTGACGCCGGCCGGGGCGGCCCTCTCGGTCGACCGGTATCGCACTGCACACCTACGCTTCTGGGACTTCCCGTTACATTCGCCCTGGGGCCTGAGACTCATCCAGATCCAGATCAGCGTCGGGTATCTGGCATCCGTGTGGCAGAAATCGGGCGGCCAACTGTGGAGGAACGAGGAGGCGGTGTGGTATGCGCTCCGTGTCGAGGACATCCACCGATTCACCACCCCCGGTTTCCTCGCAAACTCGGTCTTCATCACGGGCGCACTGACTCTCGGCACGCTGCTTCTCGAGTTCGCTCTCGGCGTGCTGGTCTGGAACCGCACATTCCGCCCTTGGGTGCTGGCGCTCGGTGTGTTGCTCCACGTGGGCATCAACTGGTCGATCATGGTGGGTTTCTTCGGCTTGCTGATGATCGCCGGGTACCTGGCCTTCATTTCCCCGGAGACGGCGACGCGATTCGTGCAATGGGTGCGGTTGAGGCCAGTCGGCGTCCGGCGGACGTGCAGGGTCCACCTAGGACGACGGCTTCGATCCGCCAGCGGGTGTCGAGCCGTGGCGCTTCGGCGGCTGCGCCTTGGGAGGGCCGCTCGGTCGAGCCGGTCGACTGTTCGGCCCGGTAGGACGAGAATCTCGTCCACTGCGGGAGTTCCGGTTGGCCAAGCCGTGTCTCATCGCCGCGATGGAGACGCTCACGCCGGCGCCTGTGCCCAGCAGCGCGCACAGGATGAGGGTGGCCGGAGTCGGCTCACGTCCCGCGGCGATCCAGACGGCTCCGACCATTGCAACGGCGAGGAAAGCCGAGGCGACCGGAAGTCCCACTCTGGCGGACATCTCCCTGCGTCCTCGTCGCAGAGTTCGGTTGAAGGATTCGACGTAGGCCACCGCGAACAGGGCGACGAAGAAGACGCCGCCGGCTAGTGCGGTCGCCCACGCAGATTGCGTGCTGCGCATCCCGAATCGATATGACGCGGTGACCTTCTCGCCATCGCTCACGACGAGTTCGGCCGACGTGCGACCCGCGACGATATACGGATTCGGCGGATCGAGCTCAGCGGTCCCGCCAGCACGGTCGGGGACGATCCGCCCGGTATGTGAGGTGATATCGGCACCAAGCGCCTTCTGCTCGAGCGCGACCGTGTCACCATCGACGTCCTTCACCGTCACCTCGATCGGCTTCGTCATGTCGATAGCGACCACCCCTGCGGTCACCGGATCGACACCTGCGATCGTCACTTCGCCGGGCTTCAGGTCGCCCCCGCGCGGAGGAGATCCCACGCCCACCAGTGCCGCCACAACGGCGGCCGCAGCGAGTACCCCGGCGATGATGTACGGCGTCCGCGCTCCCGGACGTTCGCTACTCGCGGCCGAATCCCGTTGCGTTGCAACGAGGTCCGGCGGCCAGGCGTTGATGCTCGCCGTCGCCGGAACACTGATCGCCGCGGTGGCCGCGGCGATCGATTCGTACCGAGTACCGGGACGCCGGCTTGTGCCAGCCAGTTGCGCCCCCAGCACTGGGTGGCGGTGGACGCCAAAGCAACACCGAACTCCTCCGCCGTCTGCCAACGCTGCCTCGGATCGGTTGTCAGACCGCGCATGACGACGTCGCACAGCGGAGGCGGCAGCTTAGGAGCGACCTTGATAAGGGGCGTCGGGCGACTGTAGGCGTGCATCATGTAGAGCGCTGTACTGTCCACCTCTGTCGGAAAGGGTAAGGTTCCCGAAAGCAATTGGTAGAGGGTGATGCTCAACGCGTAGACGTCGGTTGCCGGCGTCACCGGAGTCCCTAGAACCTGTTCCGGCGCAATGTAATACGCCGTACCTAGAACGTCTCCGGCGCGGGTCTTGCCCGAATCTCCTCCGACGATCTTCGCGATGCCGAAATCGCTGAGTTTGACCGTACCGTTCGCGGCGAACATGAGGTTCGCCGGCTTCACGTCGCGATGGAGCACTCCCCGGCGGTGGGCGGCTTCCAACGCCGACGAACACGCCAGTGCGACGCCGATTGCGGGACCGGGTGCGAATCCCTGCGACAGGAATCGATCGAGCACGGTTCCGGCCGACAGGTACTCCATGACGAAGAGACACAACTCCTCGTCTTCGACGTAGTCGTAGATCGGCACGACGTGCGGGTGGTCGATAGCGGCCATGAGACGCGCCTCGGCGGCGAACCGCCGTCGGATGTCGACGTCGTGAGCCACCTCGGAAGGCAGCAGTTTGACCGCGACCTTGCGCTGGAGTCGCTGATGGGTTCCGAACAGCACGACGCCGAAGCCCCCACGTGCGATCTCACCGCCGATCTCGTAGCCCGGCAGCGCAGCACGCACACGCTCGAACACATCCGACGTCACGGCCCGGCCTCGTCGCCGGCCGTCTTGTTGACGTCACCCGCGCCGACCTTCGCGGGCTGCATCACGTCGGACGGCACCTGACCCGCCTCGCTGTCGACGCGGTCTTCCGTGGTTACGCCGGCTTCGAGGAATCCATCAGTCGCCACCTCATCGGACAGGTCGACGGTGAACTGGCCGTCGGTCACACCGTCGGGGTCCTGGTCGGTGTACTGGTCCGTGTACTGATCGGTGAACTGGTCGTAGTCGAATTCGTCGTCGTCGCCCGGCGCCGGGGAGAAGAAGCCCAACGCGAAGAACACGACGGAAGCGACACCGACGGCGGCGTACCAGAACCCAGCCGACGGACTCCACAGTCGCAGAATCGAGGCCGTGAAGCCGAGGACGAGAAGCAGTCCGAGCCCGGGCAGTAGGAAGCGCAGACCCCGCTGAGCACGATTCGCCGGCAATCGGTGACTGGCGACCGCTACCGCCACACGAACGAACGCCACGGCCGTGAAGATCACGAGGATGAGACCGAACAGACCGGCGACCGACCACAGTGAGCCTTCGACGTCGGTGACTGTGGGAATGGTCGTGATGGTTCTGCCCGCGTCATCGCTTATCTTCAGATCGGCTCGAATCAAGCCCGTCGCCTGCCGGTCGAGATCGGTGAGGTCGACCTGGTAGCTCAACACACCCGTCGTGCCCGCCTGCACGGTGAGTTCGGTCGAGGCGACGTACCGGTAGAAGTTCAGACCGAGGATGTTGCCGGAGAGTTCCACGCGTTTGACGACGACTGGCTCGTTGCCGCCATTGGTCACGTCGAGTTCGATCCTGGCGAGCGTGCCGGGTTCAAGACGCAAAGGGGCGGTTGTGCTCGCGGTCGCGACGTTCTGGTCGTTGAACGTGGCGGCCACCGTCACGTCCCCGCGAGCGGCGTGCGCGACCCCGCCGCCGCAGAAACTTCCAATCAGCAGCATCGCGAGCACCGCGATCAACTTTGGCACCATCACCGCACCGAACCCTTCTTCGAAGGAGCGCCGCCGCGCAGCAGCACCCAGCCGAAAACAAGTAGGAAGAGCATGATCATTACGACCGCGGGTCCCTGCGTGCCGACCTCGGACACCAGCACGATGTCGAGGAGCGCGTTCAACGTTGGACCGCAGACCGCCTGCACCGAGTGCTGGCCGGCAGGAGTCGTACCCGTGCTGAACTGCGTCGTGAAGTCGCCGTCGGTGTTGGCGGTGGTCTTAGCCACCGGCTCGCTGTTGACCGTTACGGTGACGGGAGCGCCCGCAGCGCACCCCTGCCCGTGTACCTCTGCGACGCCCGCGATTGCCTTGGTTACGGTCAGTAGCTCGATTCGCGGAGCAGGCGGCGGAGGGAGTACCACACGCGGAACGGCCACGGGTGCCGGTGTCGGTGTCGGAGACGGCGGTGGCGCCGTGGTGGGCGCAGGGCGCGGTGCCGTCTGTGTTCGAGTCGGCTCAGGCGGGGGCGCAGGGCTCGGGGGAGGCTGAGGCGCCCTGGTCTTCTTAATCTGCGTCGTCTTGTTGGGCGTACCCGAAGAGGTCGACGACGAACTTGACGATCCCGACGACGAACTCGACGTGGTGCCCGAAGACGAGGTGGTTCCGGAGGAAGACGTCGTGCCGGACGACGACGTCGTGCCGGAGGACGACGTCGTGCCCGACGACGACGTCGTGCCGGGCGACGACGTCGTGCCGGAGGAAGACGTCGTGCCGGAGGAAGACGTCGTGCCAGAGGAAGACGTCGTGCCCGACGACGAACTGGATGAGGACGACGAACCCGAGGACGACGAGGAACCGGACGACGACGAGGAGCCACCAGGATCCGGCTCGGCGAGCGCCGCACCCGGCAGTGTGGTGAGAGCGACCACAACGCTCACGGCTACCGCGAACGTGGCCATCTGCTTGCGAAATCCCCGAGACGCGTTCACGCGTCATCCCCCCTTGTCGATTGCCGTGCCCGAAATGTCGGGCCCCCCTCAGCAACCATCCACAATTTATAACGCCGCGGACCAATACCGCAATAGACGGACGCCGGCCAATTCGGTTGATTGATGACGCTTACCCGGCACTCGCCGAGCGGGCACTGTCGAGGCCGTGTCGAAGCGTCCTTGAATGCGACACCTCCTGTGCGACTACGAAACTCGACTCTCTGCGCGGGGCCCGTGTCATCCGCCGGCTGATTGTCGCCACTGCTGACTGTGATCGCCATCAGGCGCCCGCGAAAGGGGGCCTGATCGACCTAGCGGTGCACGGAACCTCGGAGAGGACGGATTCGATGTCAGACCCGAATCATCACCAGCCCGGTCTGAGGAATGAACGCGTCCCCGTGATCCGTCACCGCAATCCCGTGAGCGCGGCTGCCGGGTGTCGCGGCATCGGTAGTCTTACCCGACCCGACGTACATCTGCGTGACCTTCTCACCGTTCGGGTGGTACTTCACGACCTTGGCGTCGGTGGCGCTGAGCACGTAGACGTCACCCGCGGCGTCGAGCCCGATGTCGTACGGCGCGTTGAGACCGTCCGCGCCACCTCCCGAGTGGTTCGGATCGGTGGCGTAGGTGCTGCCCCACGAGCCGGTCTGCTTGTACGTGCCGTCCGCCTGCTTCGTCCACACCTGGACGCGGCTGTTGGTGGCCTCGGTGGTGTAGATCGTCGACCCGTCAGGCGACACGGCGATCCCGTTGAGGTTGTTGAACTTGCCCAACTCGTAACTGGACGGGTCGTTTTGGTTCCCGGACACCGAATCGCCGAATCGCGTCAGCAGCGTTCCGTCGGTGTCGTACACCAGAACGGTACCCACCTGCTGCTGCGTCCACATGCCCTGCGCCACATACAGCCGACCCTGGTCATCAGTGGCGATGCGATAGCCCTCCGGCGTAATCGTCTTCGGCCCGTACGTATACGTGTCGAGCTTGAAGGTCGGGTCGACCTTGTACGAGCCGTCCAGCCCGCGCACGAGCTTCTTCGGCGTCGCCGGCGCACATCCGGCACACGGCTCCTGTTTGATGAGGTCACCGTCGACGACGTAGAGGTAGTCGCCGTTGGGACCGGGCGCGACGTCGAGGACGGGGAACGGCAGGGTGTCGACCCGAATCAGTTCGTTGTCGGGTGAGTAGACGTAGAGCTTGTTTCCGGCCGGCACGTAGAGATTGCCCTGCGCGTCGGTCTGACCGCCGCCCTCGCCACCTTTCGCGGCGATGGTTCCGAGTTGGTAACCGTCCGCGTTGGGGTCGGTGATGGCCGTGGTCCCCTGGACGATGGGTGTGTTCTCGATGCCGAACGCCTCGTTGAACTGGCGACGAACGAGTAGAAGCGCCCCCCATAGCGTCGGCCAGTCCTCCGTGCCACCGGGTCCGTAGTAGGACGCGAACAGCTTGAGAGTGAACGTCATCCCAGCCGAGATTAGCTTGGTCGACGTCGATACCAGAGCCTCCAGTAGCGACGGTGCCGGATCCGCCGCGACAGTGGGTACCAACGCGTCGAGCGCGCTGAATGTGCGGGCCTGCGCGAGGTCGGAAATGTTGGTTGCGGCGATGTTCGTCGGTTCTGCGAGGTCCGCGCCTGCGACCTCACCGCCCTTCGGATGCGCTGCGAATGACGGCGGCGGTGACGCGGTCTTCCGCTGGCCGGTGAGGCCGGTGTTCGGCACGACGGCGTTCTCGAGCTTGTCGACGTCTCCGTTCGACTTGGGTTGCAGCGGAACGGCTTCCGGGGTCGCGGTGGGCGCCACGGCGATCGGCGTCGCCGTCGGGCTGACGACCGGTTCCACCGGCTCTGCCGTAGCGGGCGTGGTGGGCTCCGAGGATTCGACTGTTCTGGTGGCGCTCGTGTTCTCCGACACGATCGACCCCGAGCTGCCAAAGGTCACCGTCGGCGTCGATCCGCCACCGATGACGGTCGTGGTCGACGATCCGGTGGTGCTGGTCGTCGTCGTGGTTGTGGTCGTCTGATTCGCACCGCCGTCGTGATCGGCTTCGGTGGTGCCCTCACCACTTATCGGCTGAGTCACCGCATTGGACTGATCACCGCCCTCGCCACTCGGCGAATCGGCGTTGTTCGACGTGCCCGTGTCGTCGGCCCACGCGACGCCCGGAGCGGCCGACACTGCGAACCCCACACCCAACGCCACGGCCAACGCGCCTACCCTGCCAACGTATTTTGCGCAGCACATTTGAGACTCCCCCTGTTCAGCCCGACCTCCACGGTCGGGTCCCCTTCTGAACAGCATCGCCGAACTCATCGGTCGTTGAATCAGGGAAATCCCTGAACTTTCTCGGCCGCGGAACCCCACACCCCTATGTAGAGAAGAGGCCGAAGTGCGTCGACCGCGCGCCGTCGACGTCCGAACGCGTGACGCGTCGGCAAGTCTTGCCCGCGTGCGCTCGACCGCCCATCGGCGACCTACCGAGACCGATACGCGCGATCAGCTCGAATTCGTTTGCGGAGCTTACGTTCTCCTCCGGAGAGCTAGCCTTCCAGCTGCGGCTTGATCTTCGCGATGAGGTCCATGGCCGCGGCGGTGGACTCGTCGGCGGTCATCTCGATCGGCGACGCGACCTGCACCGAGTTGTAGCGATCGTCCGCCGCGAATTCGACGGCTCCCGCGAGGCTGCGCGTTCCGTCCGGTCCCGGCACGGTCGGCACCTCGATCTCGGGCAGCGTGTTGTTCACCGCGGTGCCGGGAGCCCCGATGTCGACCGACACCGACACGTAGGTCTCGGGGTTCTCCCAGAGGCACGCCGTCGTGGCGCCCTGCCCGCTCGGGACGCCGTCAACGGTGATGCCGATCAACGGAGCGACGTCGTCGGCCGACGAGAGCAGCGCACACGCGTCGACCGCGTCGGCGTCGTCCCCCGCCGTGTCGGCGCGCGCCGACGACTCAATGGACGACATGGCCGCCGCGCCGTCGTTCTCCGGTGTCGCGGATGACGGCTCGGTCTCCGAACAGCCGGCGAGCGCCAGACAGAGAGCAGCGAAGAACAGGGCGGAGTGGCCACGAGTCATGGCTCCGACGCTAACGTCCTCCAGCGCGGCGAGATATAGGGCGTTTCCCTATCCCAGCTGAAGCGCGGACGCCAGTTCGCGCAGCGCAGGGCGCGGGTCGATCGTCGGATTGTCACCCAGCACCTGGACGACGACGTGATCGGCACCCGCGTCGAGGTGCGCCGTCACCGCGGCCGCGGCGTCGTCGACCGACCCGGTGCCGACGATCGCACGGGCCAGCTTGTCCGAACCGCCCGGCACCAGGTCGGACTCGTCGAAGCCCTGACGGAGCCACGAGTTCCGGTAGTTCGGCAGCCCGCTGTATCCCATCAGGTGACCGTGCGCCCACTGCAGTTGGTCCTCGTCCGTCCCGCCGATCGCCACGGCCTGCTCCGACACGATCCACTTGTCCGGACCCAGGATGTCGCGCGTCACCCGCGTCTGATCGGGCAGCACGAGATACGGGTGAGCGCCGTCCGCGTCGGTGCCCGAGAGCTCGATCATCTTCGGACCGAGCGCCGCCAGCAGTCGCACCGGCCGTCCTGAGCCGGGTTCGATCTGCTCGGGCACGGCGGCCATCTTCTCGAGGTAGGTGCGCATGGTGGCCAGCGGCTTGGCGTAGCTGCCGCCCATGTTGCCCTCGACCAACGGTGCGTGACTCACGCCCAGCCCGAGGATGAAGCGCCGCGGGAACAGGTTGTTCAGGGTCCGACCCGCGACCTCGGCCGTCGACGGGACGCGGACGTGGATGTTGGCGATGCCGGTTCCCACCACCAAGCGCTCGGTGGCGGACAGGAACGCCGCAGACTCGACGAGGGCGTCCTTGAAGCCGATTTCCGGGATGAACAACGAGCCGTAGCCGAGCGCCTCGATGTCCCGCGCAACGGCCTGCGCGTCGGGCATGGCCCACGTTTCGCTGGCCCACCAAACGCCGATCTGCGAGGGGAAGTCGATGTCGGGTTTAGTCATGCCCCGATGTTAGACGGCCTACGCGAAGCGTCCGGCGAACCCCCGCAGCGGGAGGTCGGCGCTGGTGAGCAGTCCGGGCGGCGCCGCGACGACGGACCGGATGGCGTGCAGAGCGGGCATGCCGGTGACGGTCATGCCGATCGACGCGAAGTTCTCGGGGTTCGACAGGTCGACGCCGGGCTTCGGGAAGATCATGTGCTTGTTGTAGACGCAGGGATCGCCCTTGATCTGAGTGATGTAGCAGCCCTTGATATCCCAGCTCGGATCGGTGTGCGGCGTCATCTGCCACTCCAGGTGCGTCTCGACGCGCGCCACCCCGTCCACCATGCCCTGGTACTTGATGTAGTTGCCGCCCAGCGACCCCTTCGGCAGCACGTACCAGCCCAGGTCGACGTCCTTCGTGCAGGCGCCGAGTTCGTAGCTGAACGCGACCTCGTCGAGCTCGAGACCGAAGCAGTCGGCCATCATCAGCACGCTGTCGGCGAACACCTCGGTGTACTTGCGGAGCCTGCCGGGAATCGACGGATCATCAACGGGCAGGCCGTATCCCACCTCGATCCAGGTGTCCTTGCTGTGGTGGCACGACACGTCAACGGACTCGATGGTGGTGACGTTCTCGATCTCGGCGACGTCGGCCGAGCACACCACGCCGAGGATCTGGTTCACACCGGGGTTCATGCCGGTGCCGTAGAACGTCGAACCACCCTTCTCACACGCTTCGGCAAGGACCCGGCTGACCGGTTTCCCCGACGGGTGGGGGTGGTTGGTGTCACGGTGCCAGCCGGTGATCCAGTCGGCGGTGGTCACGATGTCGATGCCGGCCTCGAGCACCTTCACGTAGAGGTCCTCGTCGGGGAAGACGCCGTGAAAGGTCAGCACATCCGGCTCGGCGGCGATGATCTCGTCGACGGTGCCGGTGGCGGTCACGCCGATAGGGCCGATGCCCGCCAGCTCCCCGGCGTCCCTGCCGATCTTGTCCGGCGAGTAGCAGTGCACCCCGACGAGTTCCAGCTCCGACTGGGTGGTGAAGCGCTTGATCATCTCGGAACCGACGTTGCCGGTCGCGACCTGGAACACCCGGATCGGTGAATTCATCTGCTGCTCAGCCTTTCTGGTGTGCAAGGTCCGCAGCACTTCCGCCGCGGCCGTCGGGATAGAACTGCATGGCCCACGTGCGGATCGCGGTGAAGCCCTCGTATTCGGAGGTGGACAGCGCCGGCGGATCCGAGTAGCGCTGGTGGCTCCAGATGTAGATGTCCTGCCTGAACTGGCGGATGATCTCCTCGCCGAATGCGATGGCCTTCTGCTCGGCACGCGGTGAATCCTTACCGGGGACGCGGCCGATGTAGACCATGAAGCGGACATCCGAGGTGTACTCGTCGACGGGAGTGATGGCCGAGATCGTCCGGTTGTCGACCATCCCCCAGCTCTTGGTGACGGCGATGCCGAGTCCGCCGTTGATCGCCTCGACGCCGCTGTTGACGTCCTCGATCCGCTGCCCGTCGTCGCCCTCGAAGGTGATGGTGAAGTCCACGTACGACACGGCATCGGCGAAATCGTGCCGGGTGAAGATCGGGTTGATCGGCGTCTCGTGGACGTACTTGAAATGGGCGAAGTCGACGCCGTTCTCGAGCACGTACTGGGGGTGCATCTCGTGGCCCTGCTCGAACAGGCGCTGCTGCGGGTAGTAGTCGTCGACGCTGCTGCCGTCCTCGAAGCTCGCGAAGACGTCGGGTGCGTCGAAGAACGGCTCGCGACCCTCGAGGTCGTGCCAGATGTAGATCGATGCGTTGCGTTCGATGACGGGGTAGGTCTTGATGCGACGGCCGCGGTTGGGCCGACTCTCGTAGGGAATGCACACGTTTCGCCCCTCCTGACTCCACTGCCAGCCGTGGAAGGGACACTGCAGGACCTCGCCGACGACCTTGCCGCCGAACCCCAGGTGGGCGCCGAGGTGTTCGCAGTAGGCGTTCATGACGGTGACCTGGCCGGCCTCCGACCGCCAGGCGACCATGTCCTCGCCGAAGTACTTCATCACGTGCACGTCGCCGACGCCGACCTCGTCGGACCAGGCGACCTGGAACCAACCGGTCGGCTTCATCGACAGTGGCGGTTTGGCCATGTCGACAAGAATCACAGAGGGTTCTATGATTCGTCAAGTGGCGGAGACCAACGCGCGGCGCACCAACAAGCGGGGCCAGGCGACCCGCGATGCAATGCTCGACGCCGCCCTGAGCGCGCTGGCCACCGGGGACACCGCGGCGGCGTCGGCCAATCGGATCGCCAAGGACGCGGGCGTCACCTGGGGCGCGATCAAGTATCAGTTCGGCGATATCGACGGACTCTGGGCGGCGGTCCTGCAGCGCACCGCGGAGCGACGCGGCCAGTTGCCGTCGCAGGCGACACCGGACGCGCCCCTGCGCGAACGGGTCGCGGCGATCATCGACCTGCTGTTCGACGGCCTCTCGGCCCCGGACTCCCGCGCCATCGAGACGCTGCGGGCCGCCCTCCCCCGCGACGGCGCCGAACTCGAGCGGCTCTACCCGCAGACGGCAGCGGAACTCCAGTCGTGGGGGCGGAGCTGGATTCTGGCCTGTCAGAGGGCTTTCGCGGACGTGGACGTCGATCCCGAGCGCGTCCGCGAGGTGGCGTCGTTCATACCCGGTGCGATGCGGGGCCTGGTGTCCGAACGTCAACTCGGCTCGTACTACGACCTCGACCTCGCCCGCACCGGGCTGACCAACGCGATCGTGAGCTACCTCCGCACATAGCGATCAGCGGCTCTGCTGCACCGTGGTGTCGACCGACGGCGCGTGCGCCTGCTGGTTGGTGTCGACGGCCCAGTCGTGGTGACCGATGTCGGCCTGCGCGGGCGCGGCCAGTCCGAGCACGGCGGCGGCGAGACCACTGGCGATCACTGCGGCGATGGTGGTGTTCTTCGTCACGAGTTACTCCTTCTACTGCAACCGAATTCATCTGAACTCGGTACTGCAGGGTCCAACGCGCCACGTGCCGAATTAATTTCCCTTGCTAACGAGTTGCCCCGACGCGATCGGCTACTCGGGCGCCGTCTCCTCAAGCGCCCGAATCAGACTCGCCGCGTCGAACGGCCCCTTGTGCCGCATGCCGTTGACGAAGAACGTGGGCGTGGAGTTCAGGTCCATCAACTCGGCGTCCTGCGCGTCGTCCTGCACTCGGTGCAGCACGTGCGACGAGTGCAGATCCTCGTCGAACTTCTTGATGTCACAGCCGATTCCGTCGGCGTACCGGTAGATGTGCTCCCATTCCAGGTAGTCCTGGAACTCGAACATCCTGATCCCCATCTCGAAGAACTTGCCCTGCAGGCCGGCCGCCTCGGCGGCCCGCGCCGCGTCCATGGCGTGCGGGTGCACCCGTTCGAGCGGCAGGTGCCGCCAGACGTACCGCAGCCGGTCGCCGAAGTGGTCGCGCACCTCGTCGATGGACCCCGTCGCGCGGCTGCAGAACGGGCACTCGTAGTCGCCGTACTCCACCAGCGTGAGCTCCGCGTTGGGGTTGCCCCGCATGTGGTCGCGGTCGGGATCGACCTCGCGAATCAGCTTGGCGCCGACGGCCACCGGCGGGAACAGTCGGTCGGTGACCAGGAACCAGAGCCAGCCCAGTGCAAACGCCAGCACCGACGCCGCCAGCACGCCGACGCGGGCCTGATCCTGCTTGACGGGGTCGGCGATCGCGATGTCGACGATGAAAAGCGAGATCGTGAATCCGATCCCCGACAGGGCCGCACCACCCGCGACCCGGCGCAGCGTCAGGCCGGGCGCCAACTGCCCGATACCGGTGGCACGCACCAGCGCCGTCGCGGCGGTGATCCCGACGAACTTGCCTACGACGAGGCCGGCGATGACACCCCACGTGAGCGGTGACCGGAACGCCGCCGAGATGGTCGCGAGGTCGAGCCGCACCCCCGCGTTGGCGAGGGCGAACAGCGGCAGCACCAGATACGAGACGTACGGCCCGACGCTGGTGGTCAGCCTCTCGTTGATCGAGATCGACTGCCGCAGGCTGCGCGTGGCGGCCCTGGCGTACTCGGAGTTCGGCGACTGCCGGAACGCGCGGATCACCTCCGCGGCCTCCTCGACGCGCTCGCGCTCCGGGGTGAACACCGGGATCAGCAGCGCGACGGCGACGCCCGCGAGCGTCGGGTGCACACCCCCGGCGAACAGCGCGAGCCACAGTGCGAACGCCAACGCGCAGTACGCGGGACCGCGCAGCACCATCGGCAGCAGACGCACCGCGGCCAGCGCCGCGATGAGTCCCAACGAGAGGACCAGCGGCCAGATCTCGACCTCGTCGGAGTAGAACAGCGCGATCGCCAGCAGCGCACCGACGTCGTCGACGACGGCGAGCGTCAGCAGGAACGTCCGCAACCGCGCGGGGAACTTCGGGCCGATGATCGCCAGGGCGCCGACGAGAAACGCCGTGTCCGTGGAGATCACCACGCCCCACGCCCGCGCGTCGTCGCCGCTGGGGTTGAGCAGCAGGAAGATCACCGCGGGCACCACCAGGCCCGCCAGCGCCGCGACGACCGGCACGGCGGCACGCGACTTGTCGGTGAGCTCGCCGATCGTGAACTGGCTCTTGACCTCCAGACCGACGATGAAGAAGAAGAACGCCATCAACCCGTCGTTCACGAGGTGCTTGACGCTCAACTCGGCGTGCATGTCACCGAACACCAGGCCGACGTGCATGTTCCAGAAGTCGGTGTAGCTCTGCGCCCACGGCGAGTTGGCCCACACGATCGCCAGCAGGGTGAAGAGCAGCAACAGGGCGGCGGCGGTGTTCTCGCCGCCCCTGGCGGCCGTCGGATCCCGTCCGAAACGGCTCGGCGCCGACGCGGGCCGGGTCTGCTCGGTCACGTGCGCGCGTACCCCGCGAACACGTCCAGTAACTCCGGGCGGTCCACCGCGCTCGGCGTGAGCACGGTGGAAGCCTTGGCGCCCAGGAGTATTCGCTTGATCGGAATCTCCAGGCGCTTACCGGTCATCGTGCGCGGAATGCCGGGCACCGCGATCACGTCGTCGGGCACGTGCCTCGGCGACGCGCCGGTCCTGATGGCCGCGACGATGCGATCGCGCAGGGCGTCGTCGAGATCGGCGCCGTCGGTGAGCGTGACGAACAGCGGCATCCAGTAGCCGCCGTCGTCCAACTCGCACCCCACCACCAGGCAGTCCTGCACCTCGGCGAGGCCCTCGACCGCGTTGTAGATCTCGGCGCTGCCCATCCGGACGCCCATCCGGTTCAGGGTGGCGTCGGAACGACCGTGCACCACAACCGAATTCCGATCGGTGATCGTCAGCCAGTCGCCGTGGCACCAGACGCCGGGATACTTGTCGAAGTAGGCCCCGCGGTACTTCTCCCCGTCCGGATCGTTCCAGAAGAACACCGGCATCGACGGCATCGGCTTGGTGACCACCAACTCGCCGGCCTCGTCACGCACCGGCGTGCCGCCCTCACCCCATGCCTCGACGGCCGCACCGAGACACAGCACGTTGAGCTCGCCGGCACGGATCGGCACCAGCGGACACCCGCCGATGAACGCCGTCACCACGTCGGTACCGCCGCTGCAGGACACGACCGGAACGCTGCGGCCCAGACCCTGCTGAATCCAGCGGTATCCCGACGCGGGTAACGGCGAGCCCGTCGACCCCACCGCGCGCACGCCGTCCAGCGCGTAGTCGCGTCCCGGCCGCAACTCCTCCTTGGCACACGACAGCCAGTAACCCGCACCGGCGCCGAACACCGTCACGCCCGCATCGGCCGCGACCTGCCACAGGTGGTCGGTCGAACCGTGCGTGGGGCTGCCGTCGTACAGCACGATCGTCGACCCGACTAGGAGGCCGCCCAGGAGCAGGTTCCACATCATCCAGCTGGTCGAGGACTGCCAGAAGAAGCGGTCCTCGGGTTTCAGGTCGAGGTGCAGGCTCAGGTACTTGAGGTGTTCGAGCACCACCCCGCCGTGCCCGTGCACGATGCCCTTGGGCGTGCCCGTCGTCCCCGACGAGAACAGCACCCACAGCGGATGGCCGAACCGCACCGCGGTGATCTGCAGCGGCACATCGTGATTCAGCACCTCCGCCCACGGCGTGACGTCGTCCGGGGCGGGCAGCCCGATCCTCGGCACCAGCACCGTCGCCGTCAGCGTCGGCAGCTGGGAGCGGATCTCCGCCAGTTCGGCGCTGCGGTCGACGCGCTTGCCGTTGTACAGCGAGCCGTCGCTGGCGACGAGCACGACGGGTTCGAGCTGCCCCAGCCGCGCGACCACGCCGGGAACGGCGACGTCCTGATTGCACACCGCCCACGTCGCACCGACAGCCGCGGCGCCGAGGAACGCGACGACGGCCTCGGCGACGTTGGGCAGGTACCCGACGACGCGGTCGCCGGGTTTCACGCCCAGCGTGCGCAGATGGTGGGCGAACGACGCGGTCTCCTCGCGAAGCCGCTCCCACGACCAGTCGGTCGAACCGTCCTCCCCGACCGCGACGAGGGCGGGCCGGTCGGTGGTCTCGTGCCGGAACACCTCCGATGCGTAGTTCACCGACAGGCCCGGAAACCACTGCGCGCCCGGCATCTCCGCGGAGGCGAGCACGGTCTCGGGAGTCGTCGTGGACCGCACCGCGAAGAAGTGCCAGACCGCTTCCCAGAACCAGGCGACGTCGCGCACCGACTCCTCCCAGAGCTCCTGGTAGTCGGCGAACTCGCCGCGGCCGGTCTCGCCGAGCCACGCCGTGAAGCGGGTGAGGTTCGCATTGTCGATGTCCGCCTGGCCGGGGGTCCAGCTTCCCGTCAGTTCATCGGCACCGGTCATCTACTCGTCGTCCTCCTTCGACGGCTCGGTCTCGAGTTCCAAAGCGAGCTGCGGCCCGTCGTCGGTGAGCGTGTGCGCGGCCTCCATCAGCATCCACCCCGACAACTGCACCGACAGGTCCTTCTCCGGCACCTCGGAGGCGTTCACCGCGCCCTCGACGAACTCCGCGCTCTTGCCGCCCGCGCCCGGCAGTTCGGCGTTGCGGTCCCAGAAGGCGCCGAACAGTGGCAGCCCGTCCACGGTCTGCCGGTAGTCCCACGCCGACTGTGCCGACTTCACCACCAGTTCCCTTGCCGCCGAGCGGGTTTCCTCGTCCTCAGGCGTCCGTTCGGGCAACGTGGTCGCGACCAGCGCGAGGTAGCGCGCCGTGATCCCGTTGAACAGTCCGCCGTCACCACCACCCGCGCCGCGGATCACGCCGTCGGTCGCCATGTTGTCGCGGACCGCGGCCACCAGCCGGTGTACGCGCAACGCGTGCCGCTCGTCCTCGGTCCGGGCGGCGAGTTCGGTCTCGAGGCCCAACACCACGCCCTGGCAGTAGGTGTACTGCGCGCGCACCAGCGAGCCGGCCTTGATGCCGTCGAACACCAGGCCCGTCTCGGGGTCGATGAGGGTCTCGTCGATCCAGTCGGCCATCTGCTGCGCTCGCCGCAGCCTGTCGTCGTAGCGGGCCAGGAAGATCCCGGCGGGCCCGTTGGCGGGGGCGTTGAAGAACTGGTCCTGCTTGCGCCACGGGATGCCGCCGCCGTCCTCGGGCACCCACGCGTTGAGGAACTGGTCGGCGAGCTTCTCCAGCGCCTTGGGCCGCTCGACGCCGCACAGCCGGCCCGCCCGTTCGAGCGCGAGCGCCAGCCAGGCCATGTCGTCGTAGTAGTCGTTGATCCAGCGGCCGGTGTTGCGGATGCGGTGCGCGCGGATCTGTCGGTTGATCCTGGTGAGGCGCTCGGGCTGCGGATCGCGCAGCTGCGCGTCGACCAGGTTGTCGAGTAGATGGGCCTGCCACCAGTAGTGCCACATGCGGAACGTGGAGTAGCGCCGCTCGGTCGGCCATGCGACGACGCCGAGCTGAGTGCCCGGCAGGTGCCACAGCCGCTTCAGGTGCCGCTTCGCGATGGCCGCCTCCGAGCTGGCCGCGCGATTCGCCCATAGCTGATCCATTGTTCTTCTTCCCGTCGCTTCGCTCGCCCTGGCGTTCTTCCCGTCGCTTCGCTCGCCCTGGTGCCGTTGATCCTGCCCTACCAGGCGGAGGAGAGGTCGGCGTGTTGCGTGATCCACGCGTGCATGGCGATACCGGCGGCGACGCCGGCGTTGATGCTGCGCGTCGAGCCGAACTGGGCGATCGACACCGTCAGTGACGCGCTGCGGCGAGCGGCCTCGGTGATTCCGGGCCCCTCCTGCCCGAAGACCAGCAGGCACTCCCGCGGCAACCGGGCACCTTCGATGGGCACCGAGCCCGGCACGTTGTCGACGGCGACCACCTCGAGTCCGGCCTCGGCCGCGAAGGACGTCAACGCCGCGGTGTCGTCGTGGTGGCGCAGCCGCTGGTAGCGGTCGGTGACCATGGCGCCGCGCCGATTCCACCGACGGCGGCCCACGATGTGCACGGTGTCGACGGCGAACGCGTTGGCGGTGCGGACGACGGCGCCGATGTTGGCGTCGCTGCCGAAGTTCTCGATCGCGATGTGCAGAGGGTGCCTGCGCTGGTCGATGTCGGCGATGATCGCCTCGCGGGTCCAGTAGCGGTAGGCGTCGACGACGTTGCGGGTGTCACCGGCGGCGAGCAACTCGGGGTCGTACCGAGGATCGTCGGGGAGTGGCCCCTGCCAGGGCCCGACCCCGACGCTGACGCCCGCCGTCCACTCCGTCGGCCCCGGCTCAGTCACGCGGCGTCGTCCACAGCGCGGCGTGCGTGCCGATCACCGACACCGAGGAGTAGAGCAGCGCCTGATTGATCTCGCCCTGGGAGCACAGCGAGGCCCGCACCGACACGGCGTCGAGCGACGCGTCGGGCAGCACCAACAGCGACGCCCCGTACGCCGAGCACGCGGGCGACAGCCCCTGGCCGGGGACGCTGGGGGCGATCACGACCATCAGCGGCCCGCCCCGTGCCCTCGACTCGTCGCGGTATCTCTCGGCCAGGCCGGTGATGTCGAGCCCGAGCAGCATGTAGCCGTTGCCCTCGAACGCGGTCGGGTCACCCAGCGCCGTCGGGTTCAACTGGGCGCCGTCGTCGCGGAACGCCTCCACGCTGGTGGTGGTGAGCGCCAGCCCGGTGTCATTCTGCTCCACCGGCGGCAAGCCCAGCGGGTACGCCGCGGCGTAGGCGAACGTGGTGCCCTTCATGCGATCCTGCGGCGAGTAGGCGTACACCCCCCGAACCTGACTCTGGTCTCGCAGCGGGCCCAAACACACCGTCCCGGAGAGCCTTTCGGGAGTCGGCGACGTTGCTGGCCGAAGGTTGAGGTTCGTGACGCCGACGCATCCGCCGATGGCGTTGGCCTCGATCGGATGGGCCAGGGCGCCGTACAGCCCGAACCGCAGCGACTCCGCTGCGACGTGCTGGCCACCCGGTTGGGCCGCCGACGCGTCGACGTCGACGAGCACGTAATCGCCGTCGAAACGCAGGTTGGCGACCGCGACGTTCCAGCCGATCACCTGCTGAGACTCGCCGATCGCCGCGGTCGGTGCGCCGTAGACGTCGGTGTCCGCGGCGTCGTCCGAGCATGCCACCACCGCGACGGTGACGAGCGCCAGCAGAACGGCGAGGAGTGCGCGCACTAGGTCCGACCGCGACCGCGTCCGACCACTTTGGTCATGGCGCGCACCAGGTTTCGCGGCACCATCCGGCCGCCCGTGGTCAGCAGCTTGTACTGCAGTCCCGGGATGATCACGACCTCGTTCTTGGCGACTCCCGCCAGGGTGTCGCGCACCACGTCGTCCACCTCGAGCCACAGGATCTTTGGCGTGCCCTCCATGTCGATGCCCGCGCGCTCGTGGAACTCGGTGCGGACGAAGCCCGGGCACAGGGCGTGCACGCCGACGCCGGTGCCGCCCAGCCCGTTGGCCAGCCCCTCGGAGAAGGAGATCACCCACGCCTTCGACGCCGAGTACGTCGACCCGCGGCCGGGAAGCAGCCCGGCCACGCTCGCGACGTTGATCACGGTGCCGGCGCCGGCGTCGAGCATCGCGGGCAGCACCGCGTGCGTCAGCTGCATGACGGCGGTGACGTTGACGTCCAACTGCGACTGAAGTGTCGCGAAGTCGGCGGACCAGAACTCGCCGGAGGTGCCGAAGCCGGCGTTGTTGACGAGCACCCGGACCCCGGCGCGCAGCCGCTCGGCGACCTTCTCCCGGTCGGCGGCGACGGCGAGGTCGGCAGGCAGGACCTCGACGGCCGCGCCCGCCTCGTCTCGTAGTTCGGCCGCGAGCTGCTGCAGACGCTCGACGTCGCGCGCGACGAGAACCAGGTCGTGGCCCTCCACGGCGTAGCGGCGCGCGAACCCCGCCCCCAGTCCGGAGGTCGGTCCGGTGATCAGTGCGACGGGTCGGGACATGCCCGACAGGTTACTTACCTCTGGTAATGCGGCGACTGGCGGCCGTTGCGGGCCTGCGGGCGCTGCTGCGTGTAGCGGCCGACGTCGGCGGGGCCCGCCGGCTGGTCGCTGCGGCCGGTGGGCAGTTCGGCCGGGCGGGCGAGCGGTCGGCTGGGCGCGGCGGGCCTGCGGGCGATCGCCTGGCCCGTGACGCCGTGCTGGCCGGGCTGCGGAACCGGCGGCAGAACGCGCAGCAGGTCGTTGAACTGGCGGACCGTGAGCAGACCCTCGTCCCACTGGGCGCGGGTGCTGCCGATCGGCATGGACACCAGCGTCCAGTTCTGCTCGTTCCACATGATCTCGGCGCAGTCGGGGGCGGCGTGGGCGAACGTCACCATCCGCCTGTCGCACGCGCGGCGCGCGGCGTCCAGGTTCGTCGAGTAGACCATCCGCGGGCCGATGGCGCCGAGCAGCCAGATGTCGCCCTCGCGTGGTTCCTTGATGTCCTTGAGCCGCATGTCCACGACGACGTTGGTGCCGACCTTGCGATGCAGCGCGATGACCGTGGCCACGTCTTCGAGGTCGAAGATGAAGACGGCCTCACCGCGGATCTGCCCGAGCACCACGTTCTTGGCGGTGACGTCGCCGACGGTGGACATGACGCCGCGCTTCCAGCGCTTCACGATGTCGTGGTTCTCGTGCTCGTAGTCGAACCCGTGACTCTTCGCCCACGACTTGCGCCGCCGCCCGAGACCGCGCTTCTTGTCGAGATCCACGTACAGCAGTACGCCCGCACCCACGAAACAGAGTGCGGACAGCGTGAACCAGAGGGGCACCATTGCCTGACAGCCTACTTGCTGGTAGCGCTTTCGCCCGAACTCGAAAAGGTCACAACCCGGTTACCAGGGAAGAGTTCCTCCTGCGAGCAGACCCGAGGGGCCCCGAATCGCGGCGATTGAGGGCCGTTCACGTCTGCTCGGCGGACGAATCGACGAGAAGAGTCGCGCACAATGATCCGATGAGCGACCTCTCCGGCAAGGCCTTCCTCGTCGTCGGCGCCACCGGCGCCCTCGGTTCACGCATCGCCCGACTGCTGGCCGGTCGCGGCGCCGACCTGACGATCAGCGGCCGTTCGGCTGACGCACTGGCCGCCCTCGGCATCGACGGGGCGCACATCCACTCAGCCGACCTGCGCGAACCGGACGCCCCGCGCTCGCTGGTGGAGGCCGCGGTCACGCAGCACGGACGGCTCGACGGCGTGATCATCGCCGCCGGGGTGGTGGCCTTCGGTCCGGTCACCGACATCGACGACGACACCGTCGACGACCTGGTGCTCGTCGACTTCCTCGCCCCGCTGCGACTGGTCCGCGCGGCGCTGCCGGCCATGGAGGCGGGCGGCGTGATCGCGGGGATCAGCGCCGTGGTCGCCGAGCAGCCGCTGCCCAACATGGCCGTCTACTCGGCGGTTAAAGCGGCGGCGGCGGCGTTGTTCACCGCGGTCCGCACCGAAGCGCGCCGCCGCAAGATCCGCATCGTCGACGTCCGGCCGCCGCACACCGAGACCGGGCTGGCCGATCGCGCGATCGCCGGCGACCCGCCGAAGCTGCCGACCGGCCTCGACCCCGACGCGGTGGCGGCGAGGATCGTCGAGGCCGTCCTCGGTAAGGAGACCGACGTTCCCAGCGCCGCGTTCAGCTAGCCGGGATACATCGCGGCGGCCAGGTCGAGGATCTCGGCTCGGTCGGCGGCCAGCAGGAAACCGTGCCGGATCGTCTGATCGAGGGCCGTTTCGAAGCGCGCCAGGTAGTCGCCGCTCCCGGCGGGGTACAGCGCGGCGAGGGTCGCGGCGTCGAACACCTCCCCCGAGCCGAACAGGAACGACATCGGGGTTTCATCCGGAGCGGTGCCCGACGTGCGGGCCGCGGGCACGTCGACCCACGGAATGCGGACGCCTCCGGTGGCAAGACCGTTGGCGTCGAGGACGAGCGCGCCGTCAGCCAGCTCCAGCGGCGGGGCGGTGGACGGTGGGACGCCGTCGCGCACCCAGCGGTGCAGGGCGGCGACGGCGGCTTGCAGCACGTAGTGGTGTTGCGGCGCGAAGTTGATGTAGTACGACAGCTGCTGGCCCATGAGCTGGTCGGTCGGCGCGTAGGCCGCCGCGAGTTCGGTGAGCGATGCGGCGCCGCTGTCGATGAAGCCGACCTTGATCGTGTAGTTGTCCGCGTGGGCGCTGCCCGGTAGCTCCCAGGCGCGCAGGTGCTCGTCGTCCGGGCGTCGCGCGTGTCGATAGCCGAGCAGGTGCCCGTCGAGCAGATCCGTCTCGGTGATCACGGTCAGGACGGGAACCCTCAGGTCGTCGCGAAACGGCGCGGGCGTCGTCGTCTCGAGCGCACTGCTGCCGTCGAGCGGGGCAGCGGTGCCGAAGCGCGAGTGAACGAGGAACCCGTCGTAGACGGCCGCTTCCGCGTCGACGTCGTTGACGTAGGTGGTCAGGAACATCGCCGACTGCGACTCGCCGACCGCCAGCACGTACTCGGGTCGAAGCCCGAATTCACCGTCGCGGACGAGGCGGCCCATCCGGGTGTAGATGTCGTAGGCGTAGGCGTCGCCGGGATGGTTCAGCGGCGAATAGCGTTCGGCGTCTTGGGCTTTCAGCGACATGTCGATGCCGACGAGATTGTCGCCGCCTTCGACGCCGACGCGCTGCACGGACACCGCGATGTAGCCGTACCCCGCTCGGACCAGCTCTCGGTGCGCCATGAACCAGACCGCGGGGGCGTCGATGCCGCCGCTGACGTTCAGCCACTCGACGACGACGGTGCCGTTGAACTCCGGTGGGGTGAGCGTGACCACCCGCGTCGTGTAGTCGGCCCGCTCCCCCGATGACGCCGTGGCGGTACCGGACACGAAGTACTCGTCGGCGGAGTAGCCGAGGAGCGAGATGTCGTAGGCGCCCAGCAAGAGGTTCGGCGGTCCGGGAACGTGGGATATCACGCCCCCATCTTGCGACTTCGGCGCGCTTACGACCCAACCTCGGGTCGTGAGCGCGCCGAAATCACGGGTTAGCCGAGAACCAGGCCGTCGCCGTCGGGGGTGACGTTGACGGGAACCACGTCGCCGTCGTGCACCTCACCGGCCAGCAACATTTTGGCCAACTGGTCGCCGATCGCCTGCTGGATCAGCCTGCGCAGCGGCCGCGCACCGTACTGCGGGTCGAACCCGCGCTCGGCCAGCCATTGCTTGGCGGGCAACGACACCTCGAGGGTGAGCCTGCGCTGGCTCAGGCGCTTCTGCAGCTGGGCCAGTTGGATGTCCACGATCGACACCAACTCGTCGGGCTGCAGGCTGTCGAAGACGATGACGTCGTCGAGCCGGTTGATGAACTCGGGCTTGAACGCCGAGCGCACCGCCGCCATCACCTGCTCCTCGGAACCGCCTGCACCGAGATTGGAGGTCAGGACCAGGATGGTGTTCCGGAAATCGACCGTCCGGCCCTGACCGTCGGTCAGCCTGCCCTCGTCGAGCACTGCGAGCAGCACGTCGAACACGTCCGGGTGGGCCTTCTCCACCTCGTCGAACAGCACCACCGAGTACGGGCGTCGACGCACGGCCTCGGTCAGCTGACCGCCCTGGTCGTAGCCGATGTAGCCGGGAGGCGCACCGACCAGCCTTGCGACGGAGTGCTTCTCGCCGTACTCGCTCATGTCGATGCGGATCATCGCCCGCTCGTCGTCGAACAGGAACTCCGCCAACGCCTTTGCGAGTTCGGTCTTGCCGACGCCCGTCGGGCCCAGGAACATGAACGAACCGGTCGGCCGGTTGGGATCGGCAACGCCGGCGCGCGTCCGGCGCACCGCATCGGACACCGCCTGCACGGCCTTGACCTGGCCGACGACCCGCTTGCCCAGCTCGGATTCCATCCGCAGCAGCTTGGCGGTCTCGCCCTCCAGCATCCGGCCGGCCGGGATCCCGGTCCACGCCGACACCACATCGGCGATGTCGTCGGGTCCGACCTCCTCCTTGAGCATCACGTTCTCGCGAGCCTCGGCCACGGGCAGAGCCGCGTCGAGCTTCTTCTCGAGCTCGGGGATGCGGCCGTAGCGGAGTTCGGAGGCCTTGGCCAGGTCGCCGTCACGCTCGGCCCGGTCGGCCTCGCCGCGCAGCCTGTCCAACTGCTCGGTGAAGTCGCGGACGACGTCGATGGCGCTCTTCTCGTTCTGCCAGCGCGTGGTCAGCTCGGCGAGCGTCTCCTTCTTGTCGGCCAGTTCGGCGCGCAGCTTCTCCAGCCGATCCTTCGACGCGTCGTCCGATTCCTTGGCCAGTGCCATCTCCTCGATCTCGAGACGACGGACGATCCGCTCGACCTCGTCGATCTCGACGGGCCGCGAGTCGATCTCCATGCGCAGCCGGGAGGCGGCCTCGTCGACCAGGTCGATGGCCTTGTCCGGCAGGAAGCGCGAGGTGATGTAGCGGTCACTGAGCGTGGCCGCCGCGACCAGGGCCGAGTCGGTGATGCGGACACCGTGGTGCACCTCGTAGCGGTCCTTGAGCCCGCGCAGGATGCCGACGGTGTCGTCGACCGACGGCTCACCGACCAGCACCTGCTGGAACCGTCGCTCGAGCGCGGCGTCCTTCTCGATGTACTTGCGGTACTCCTCGAGCGTGGTCGCCCCGACCATCCGCAGCTCGCCTCGGGCCAGCATCGGCTTGATCATGTTCCCCGCGTCCATCGCCGACTCGCCGGTCGCACCGGCACCGACGATGGTGTGCAACTCGTCGATGAACGTGATGACCTGGCCTGCCGAGTTCTTGATGTCGTCGAGCACGGCCTTCAGCCGCTCCTCGAATTCACCGCGGTACTTGGCACCCGCGACCATCGAGCCCATATCCAGGGACACGACGGTCTTGTCGCGCAGGCTCTCCGGCACGTCGCCGGCGATGATGCGCTGCGCGAGGCCCTCGACGATCGCCGTCTTGCCGACGCCGGGTTCGCCGATGAGCACCGGGTTGTTCTTGGTGCGGCGGCTCAACACCTGAACGACGCGACGAATCTCGTTGTCGCGCCCGATAACCGGGTCGAGCTTGCCCTCGCGGGCAGCGGCGGTCAGGTCGGTGGAGTACTTCTCCAAAGCCTGATACGTGCCCTCGGGGTCGGGGCTGGTGACGCGTGCGCTGCCGCGCACCTTCGTGAACGCCTCTCGCAGCGCCTGCGGCGACGCGCCGTGGTTGGTCAGCAGCTTGGCGACCTCCGACGTGCCGCTGGCGAGGCCGACCAGCAGGTGCTCGGTGGAGACGTACTCGTCGTCCATCTCGGTCGCCAGGTGCTGCGCGGTCGTGATGGCGGAGATCGACTCCGTCGACAGCTGCGGTTGCGAGTTGGACCCGGACGCGCTGGGCAGCCGCGCGATGAGGCGTTCGGCCTCGGCGCGGATGGTCGCGGGCTCGACTCCGACCGCCTCCAGCAGTGGCGCGGCGATGCCGTCGTTCTGCGTGAGCAACGCCATCAGCAGGTGGGCGGGCGTGATCTGCGGGTTTCCGGCAGCAGTAGCCGCCTGAAGCGCCGCGGTCAGGGCCGCCTGGGTCTTCGTGGTCGGATTGAACGAGTCCACGACACCTCCATTTCGATGTCTGGTGGCCGCAGGACACGGCCACGGAAAATGCTTGTCGGGTCGTACAACGTCGATAAGGTTGAGTCTGTTCCGCTCAAGTCTAACGAATATCCCGTTGGGCATACCCGAAATAGAGACCAAAGGCCTCTAGGTGTGCCGGGCCCGACCGTCGACCCGCCGGCCCTGCACACTGTTCCCATGCGCTTCAATCCGCCGCCGAACTGGCCGCCCGTCCCTCCCGGTTGGGTTCCGCCGCCCAACTGGCAGCCCGACCCGACGTGGCCTCCGCCGCCGCCCGGCTGGCAGCTCTGGGTGCCGGATCACGCGCCCGTCGGACGCAACAAGACGCCGCTCATCATCGGCGGCATCACGGTCGCGATCGTCGCCCTGGTCGCCGTGGTGCTGACCGTCGTGCTGGTGTCCCGCTCCGACTCGGGCGGCGGATCGGGGCCGTCGACCACCGCCACCGCGGCCTCCGACGAGGATCAGATCGAGGACCAGGTCGACGCATTCGAGAAAGCCTGGAACGACGAGGACTTCGCCGCGATGGAGTCCATCGTGTGCGAGGAGCTGCAGGACGATCCCGAGTTCACCGAGGAGGAGTTCCTCGCATCCCGGCAGGAGAGCGGTCGCCTGAATCTCACGGTCCTCGAGATGGACGTCACCGGGGACACGGCGGTCGTCAGCATCGAACAGCAGGGCGAGTCGGCCAACGACTTCGACTTCGCGCGCGAAGGCGACGAGTGGAAGTGGTGCGAACTCTGACGCGTCAGTGATGATCCCAGAACTGCAGCCACGTCACGTTGTCGAAGACCGCGAACGTCAGCGCGTACCCCGCCACGACGGCGGCGGCGCCGCGCAGTGACACCGCCGGGCTCGCACCGTCCACGGGATCGAGCCAGCGCCGCATCCGCCGCGCCGCGAACGGCATCAGCACCCATTGCAGCGCGGAGACACTGACCACCAGTCCGAGCCACGTGGCCAGCCACGGCGCGGCGCCGAGGTCGCGCAGTTCCGGGCTGAGGAACCGCGACAGCAACATGACGATCGGATAGAGCACCAGCAGGACGAGCATCGCCGACTTCCAACTCGGCGTCAGCTCCGCCCTGCCGTCCTCGATGCGCACGGTGGTACCGAACGGCGTCGTCTCCGATGCCGATACGGAGAACTCGCGGGTCAGCGTCGAACGCAGGCTCGGCAGTGACGCCGACCGCTCACTGGACTGCAGCCAGGCGCTGAGCAACCGTTCGGTGCGGAACCGGATCATCGACGTCCACTCGCCCGACGGCCCCGGTGGGAAGACGGCCGTGCCCTCGTAGCCCGCGAACGCCGAACTCACCTCGGTCAGATCGCCCTGCGCCCGCGCGAAGGCTGCCTCTCGGCCGGGGGCCACCGGATGCCGGAACACCGCGGCGCCCGACGGCGGCGCGCCGCCCTCGACGACGACGAGGTCCGTCGCCGCTCGGTGGAAGCCCCGCAGGGCGCCGTCGCGAAGCACGCTCGCCCGGTCGGCACCGTCGAGCCAGGCGTCGAGTTGCGACTCCGTTCCGAAGGTCACGGCGACCGCGCAGTCGAGACGCTCGTCGGCGTGTGCCGATACCGCCGACTCGACGACACCGTCGGCCGCCGACGCGCGCAATGCCTCGAGCCACTGTTCGAAGCCCTCGGGACTCACCGGCCGGTGCAGGACGGTGATGGCGGTTGCGGTCACCGGGCCCATCTTTCCACCTCCGCGAGCGAACACACCGCCGATCGCAGGAGTCACACGGTTCACCGCCTGAACAACACCGATACCAGTCGTTAACGGAAACGTCAAAATTTCTAGGCGGTTTCGGCCCCGCAGCTCAGCAAACCTTCTAGGCTCTGGCGAGCAGCCCCGGAGAGCGGAGATTCCATGGACATCACCACGGTCACCGACGTCGTGCGACGACCACCCGACCGGCCCGGCGAACTGTGGCGCGACGGTGACGCGTGGGTGGCAGGCGGCACGTGGCTGTTCTCCGATCAGCAGCCCGACGTGCGCAGGCTGATCGACCTGGCACCGCTCGGCTGGACCGAATTGCTCTCCAGCTCAGCGGGTCTCGAGATCGGTGCCATGTGCACCATCCGCGATCTGTACGCGTTCCGGGCGCCAGCCGAATGGCCGGCCGCCGCACTGATCCCCACCAGTTGCGAGGCGTTCCTGGCGTCGTTCAAGGTGTGGAACACCGCGACGGTCGGCGGCAACATCTGCATGGCCCTGCCCGCAGGCCCGATGATCACGATGACCGTCGCCCTGGAGGCGACCTACTCCCTGTGGGCGGCCGACGGTACCGAGAGAACCGTCGCGGCAATCGATTTCGTCACCGGCAACCACGCGACCGTCCTCGCGCCGGGCGAGCTGCTGCGCACGGTGCACATCCCCGCCCACGCTCTGCAGAAGCGCACCGCGCACCGCCGATTCACGCTGACCAAGATGGGCCGTTCGACGATCTTCATGATCGGCACCCAGAGCCCGGCCACCGATGATCTGCTGCTCACCATCACGGCGGGAACCACCCACCCCGTTCGGCTCGGCTTCGACTCCATGCCGACGCCCGAGGCGCTGCGGCATCGCATCGACTCGATCAGCGACGACGTGTGGTTCGACGATCCGAACGGCTCCCCCGGCCACCGGCACCACCTGGCCACGTACTACGCGGAACAGATCCGCGCCGAACTCAGCATGGGGGTCCAGGAATGACGTACACGGTTAACGGCGAAAAGTACGACGCCGAACCGGATCCCGGCCAGTGCCTGCGCACCTTCGTGCGCTCGCTGGGCGTGCACGGCGTCAAGAAGGGCTGCGACGCCGGCGACTGCGGCGCGTGTACGGTGTGGCTCGACGCAGCACCGGTGCACAGTTGCATCACCCCGGCGTTCCGCGCCGACGGCCGCGAGGTCACCACCATCGAGGGCCTCGGCACGCCGGAGAACCTGCATCCGATGCAGAAGCGGTTCCGCGACGCGCCGGGCTTCCAGTGCGGGTTCTGCACCGCGGGCATGATCATGACCTCCGCCGCGCTCACCGACGAGCAGACGCAGGACCTCCCTCGCGCGTTGAAGGGAAACCTGTGCCGCTGCACGGGATACCGGGCGATCGAGGACGCCGTCACCGGCGTCAGCGGCATCGAGCAGGCGAAACCCGGCGAGGCCGTCGGCACCAGCGTCGGCGCACCCGCGGGTGTCGGAGTGGTGACCGGGACCGTCGAGTTCACGATGGACACCCGGATGGAGGGCATGCTCCACCTCAAGGTGCTGCACTCCCCGCACGCGCACGCGCGCATCGTGTCGATCGACAGGTCGGCGGCCCTCGCGGTGCCCGGCGTGCATCGCGTCTACACCTGGGAGGACGTTCCCAGGAAGCGCTACAGCACGGCGATCCACACCGATCACCTCGTCGACCCGGACGACACCTACATGCTCGACAACGTCGTCCGCTTCGCGGGTCAGCGCGTGGTGGCGGTGCTCGCCGACTCGGTGCGCGCCGCCGAGGAGGGCGTTCGAGAAGTCGTCGTCGAGTACGAGGTGCTCCCGGCGGTCTTCGATCCCGAAGAGGCGATGGCCGACGGCGCACCGCAGTTGCACACCTACGACGATCCGTTCGCGCACGACAAGACCCGCAACGTCCTACTCGAACTACACGGCCGAATCGGCGATGTAGACCAGGGTTTCGCCGATGCCGACGTCATTCACGAGGCCACGTACTTCTCGCCCAGGGTCCAGCACGCACACCTCGAGACGCACGGCACCATCGCCTGGATGCAGGACGGCAGGCTGAACGTGCGCACGGCCTCGCAATCACCGTCGATCGCGAAGCTCAAGTTGGCCCACCTCTTCAGCCTGCGCCCCGATCAGCTTCGGGTGTTCTGCACCAGGGTCGGTGGCGGATTCGGCGGCAAGCAGGAGTTGATCTCCGAGGATCTGCCGGTGCTGGCCACCCTCGACACCGGCCGCCCGGTCTCGTTCGAGTTCACCCGCGAGGAGGAGTTCACCACCGCGTCGCCACGACATCCGATGAAGGTGACGGTGAAACTGGGCGCCACGTCGGACGGCACCCTGACGGCGTTCTCGTACCACAACATCTCGAACACCGGCGCCTACGGCAACCACGGCGGGGAGACGCTGTTCGCCGCGGGTGCCGCGATCGCGCTCTACCGTTGTCCCAACAAGAGTTTCGACGCCTGGTCGGTGTACACCAACACGGTGCCGAGCGGCGCCTTGCGCGGGTACGGCATGACTCAGCCGGCCTACGCGGTCGAGTGCGCCATCCACGAGTTGGCGCTGAAACTCGGATTGGACCCGATGGACGTGCGCAGGCGCAACGTCGTCCGCCCCGGTGACCGACTGCTGGCGATCGGCGACCACCCCGAGGACGTCGAGTTCACCGAGGACGGCGTCACCGAGTGCATCGATCTCGTCGACGCGGCGCTGCAGCGTGACGACAGCGGTCACGATCTGGGTGCGGACTGGCTGATCGGTTCCGGCGCCGCCTCGTCGCTGCACGAGACCGCCCCGCCAACCGACCACATCTCCGACGCGTGGGCCACGCTACGCGATGACGGCCGATACGAGATCGCCGTCGGGACCGTCGAATTCGGCGAGGGTACGTCCACCGTGCACGTGCAGATCGCCGCGACGAACCTCGGCACCACGCCGGACCGGGTGGTGCTGGTCCAGTCCGACACCGACCGGACCGGCTTCGACACCGGCGCCTTCGCCAGCGCGGGCATGTTCGTCGCGGGCAACGCCGTCAACTACGCCTCGAGCGCGCTGCGGCGGCGCATCCTGAGCTTCGCCGCCACCCACACCGGGGCCGCAGTCGAGGACTGCCGGATGGACGACGACGGTGTGGTGTGCGGCGACACCCGGCTGTCGCTGACCGAACTCATCGCCGCGGGACGTGCACGGGGTGCGCGATTCACGGAGTCGCGCAAGGCCTACGGCTCCCCTCGCAGCGTGACCTCGAACGCGCACGGCTTCCGCGTCGCCGTCCACCGGGTGACCGGTGAGATCCGGATCCTCTACAGCGTCCACGCGACGGACGCCGGGGTGATCATCAACCCCGCGCAGGTGCTCGGTCAGGTCGACGGGGGCGTGGCGATGGGCCTCGGGTTCGCGCTCACCGAGAACTTCCGCGTCGACGCGGCCGGTGTCATGGGCAACCCGAACCTGCGCAACTACCGCATCCCCACGTACGCCGACGTGCCCCGCACCGAGACGTTCTTCGTGGAATCCGGCGACTCCCTGGGCCCGATGAAGGCAAAGGGGATGGCGGAGTGCTGCATCAATCCCGTTGCGCCCGCCCTCGCCAACGCCGTCGAGGACGCGACGGGCGTCAGGTTCCGCGACTTGCCGCTGTCGCCGGAACGCATCTACGCCCGACTCGCCGACGAGGCGCTAACGCCGGTCACCACCTAGCCATGGACCTGAAGAAGTCGGCGGGGACCGCCGCCACCGTCATCATCGGCCAGAAGGTTCGGCCGGGCTGTGAGCAGGAATTCGAGGCCTGGCAGGTCGACGTGAACTCCAAGGCAGCCGCATATCCCGGCTTCCTCGGCGCCGAGATCAATCCGCCGACCGCCGTGCAATCGGACTGGGTGGTGGTCTACCGCTTCGACTCCGTCGCGCACGTTCAGGCGTGGATCAACAGTGCCACCCGGCAGGATCTGCTCGCATCGGGCGAACGGTTCTTCGACGGACCGGGCACGCAGCAGGTGATCAGCGGCGGTGCCAGACCGACCGATCAGCTGGTCACCGTGGTGGTCACCCACCGCGTCGCCCCCGAGTACGTCGACGACTTCCTGGCGTGGCAGGAGCGACTTCGGTTGGCGGAACTGAAGTTCGACGGCTTCCGCGGCACGGAACTGTTCCGACCGGTCGAAGGCGTTCAGGACGAGTGGACCGCGCTGTACCGGTACGAGAACGCCGCCGACCTCGACAAGTGGCTGATCTCCGAGGAACGGCGGGCGCTACTCGCCGAGGGTGAGAAGTTCTCCGACTTCCAGTCCCGCACGATCGACAACTCGTTCGGCAGCTGGTTCGCCTTCGACGACCAGGGCAACGAGGCTCCCCCGCCGTCGGACTTCAAGACGTCGATCGCGGTGTGGGTCGGTCTCTATCCGACGGTCGTGCTGCTGACGCTCGCGTTGTCACCGCTGCACATGCCGCTGTGGCTGGGCCTGCTGATCGGCAACCTCATCTCGAGCTTCGCGATGAGCTTCATCACCATGCCGTTCTACGTCAACCCGCTGCTCAAGCACTGGCTGCGCCCACCTCCGAATGCGCCTGTCGCCCGGACCAACTGGCGCGGCCTCGGCATCTGTGTCGTGGCACTGGCGACCTGGACCGTGATCTTCTACTTCGTCACCTGAGCGATTCAGCGCCCGCCGAGGGCGCCCGCGGTGACTCCGGGTAGCGCCGCGATCCGCTTGGGTGCGACCGTCTTCGCGTCGGCCGACGGGCGCTCCAGGGTGTACTTGCGCACCTCACCCGGCCCGGCGATCAGCAGATCTGCGCCGTGCGTCGTGCTGCTGGTGGCGACGGTGACACCGCTCGGCCTGCCGGGGAAGGGCACGAAAGACGCTATTCGGCTGTACTTCACGTCGGTGTCGTGGTGGTTCGGGCTGTCCAGGTAGATCGCCGGCTGACCGTCGAGCAGCGACCCGGTGGACCACACCGCCACCCGGCCCTCACCGCCGAGCTGGCTCGTCACGATGCTCTTGGCACCGCCTTCGGCGCCCGCCACCCAGCCGGTGGTCAGTGCCACGCCGCCGGTGTAGTTCTCGTCGAAGGCGAGGTACTCGGTCGTCTGCACCGGGTCGGTCGGCTTCCCCGCGTGCTCGGTCGAGGTGCCGTTGGCCTGCGCCCGCGCCGTCGGCGTGTACAGGTCCCACCGGAAGGTCTTGAGCACCGGCGGTTCACCCGGACCCGGTGCGGTGACGATGCTCTCGCGTCCCGAGCCCATCTCCACCATGCCGGTGGCCAGCTGCACCCCGGACTCCGACCCCGGATACGGGGTGAACGTCGAGTACACGTCCGGCTCAGTGCCGCGTTCGGCGGGCAGCGTCGAGGAGTACACCTTCACCTGTGACTCCATACCCGGACCGGAGCCGACGATGATGTTGTCCGCCATGGCGTTTCCGTCGATGTCGGTGCCCGCCACCGTGACGCCACCGGTGAAGGCCGACTCGAAGGGCGCGAACCGGGTGAGCTCGGTCTTGAATCGGCCCTCGGTCGTGTCGTTCCCGTCGTAGACGGCCACCTCGGGCGCCGCGCCCTTCCCGGTGCCCGCCACCAGGTCGAGGATCATGTCGCCGTTGACGTCGGCCATCGCCACCGAGGGACTGCCCTCGAAGCCGGGGAACGGTGTCACGGTTGCAATGACGCTGTCGCCGTTGCCATCCCGAACCTGCACCGTGGCGGGTTTGCCGTTACCGCCAGGGATCGCGACGGCGTAGCTCGATACCTCGGGGATCACGTTGATGGTCGCCATCAGCCCGTTGTCCTCGTGGTTCAGCCGGTGACAGTGGATCACGTAGGTGCCCTTGTACTCGGCGAACTCCTGACGCAGGGTCAGCGTGGCCGGAGTGGTGACGACGTGCATGTCGTTGAAGATCGGCGCGGGCACGTTGACGTTGTCCAGCCCCCACGGCTGCACGCCGGTGACCCCCCGATTCGGGTCGTCGATGCCCATCACCTGGAAGTCGTTGACGTGGATGTGCATCGGGTGCGCGTCGTTGTTGAGGTTGTTGATCTTCCACTCCTCAACGGAGTTCAGTCGCGGCTGTATCAGCGCGACGTTCGGGAAGCCGGCGGGCTCGAACATGTAGATGACGGCCTTGGGGTCGTTCTTGCTCGCCTTATCACCGCCGATGGTGTCGGTGATCGTCAGTTCCCTCGTGACCGCGGGATCCATCACCGACGTGTCGACGAACGACGTGTAGGCGTCGAGGTTCTGTCCCGGCTCGAAGGCCGTGGTCCGACCCGGTCCGCTGGTGTCGGGTGTGGCGCGGATCAGGGTCTGGGTGGGGAAGACGAAGAACCCGTCGGCGAAGCTCATGTACTTCGGATCCACGGTGAGCGTGCCGAGGACCGCGGGGGTGTTCTCGGTGCCGTTGTTGGTGTACACCACACCGGGCAGCACCAGCGGCTTGGCCTCGGGGTTCGGCGGGAACTCCAGAACCAGGTCGCCTTCGGCGGGCATCGTGACCGCGATCGCATACCGCGACCCCGGCGGGACGCTCAGCGTGGTGCCGTCGCCGTAGACGGGCCGTTGGACCTGCGTGTAGGGGTTGCCGTCTTGACCGACGATGGCGAACTTCGGATGCTTCCCGGTCGCGGTCTCGGTCAATCGCACTGTCATGTAACCGATGTCGCTGATGTTGGCCACCGCCCAGATCTCGGTTTGACCGGGTTTGATCTTCAGCTCGGGTTGGAACTGGCCGTTGACGGTGAACTGGACGTCACGCTCGTTGTCCGGCAGCGCCTCGTTCTCCGGGATCTTCACCGTCGGACTGTCGAAGCTCATCAGGTTCTGCGGGATGAACTGGGTCTGGCCCCGGTTGTTGTGCGGCGACAGCGGGCCCGCCCACCACGGCGTCAGGTACTGCGAACCGTTGCTCGTCTGGGCGATGTTCACCGGCGCGAGGCTGGGCCGGTACGTTCCGTCCGCGAGCTGGGATCCCTTCGGCGGAGTCAGCGTGCTGACGAACTGCGGCCAGCTGTAGTTGTTGAGCTGATGCCCGCCGCCCTTCCGGTCGAAGACGTAGTTGTACTGAAAGGCCATGGTGCGCACCGGAATGTCGTTCTGCGTCACCAGCGGCAGATTCCCGTCGGGGCGCCCGATCTCCAGCAGTCCGGCCAGGCCGGCGTAGGTCTGCTGCGTCGTCATGGTGTGCCGGTGGCTGTGGTACCAGTACAGCCCGTTGGGCATGTTCTCGGGCACGTCGTAGGTGTAGGTGTTGCCCATTCCGGCGGGAATCGACAGCAGCACGTTGTCGGCGTTGCCGGACGGGCTGACGTGCAGTCCGTGGGTGTGCAGGTTGAGCGGGGCCTCGGTGAGCTGGGGCGGATACATCGGCACGTCGTCGCCCCTGGGGGTCATCGCCGGGTCGAAGAAGTCCTTGATGTCGAGATCCTGAAGATCGTTGTCGTAGTGGACGATCAGCTTCTCGCCGGGGTCGACGCGCAGGGTCGGTGCGGGATAGAGGTTGTCCCCCTTCACCGATCCGTCCGAGCTGGTGCCGTTGATCAGATCGAATCCGAACACCATGAAGTTGGTGACCGGTTTCTCAACGGTGTCGAGGTTGACGGTGCCCTGATGTGCTGACAGCCGCACTTCGAGCACGCCGTCCTCGCTCGACAGCCGCACCGGTTCGCGGAACGGTGCGGGCTTCCCGTCGGGGCCCGCGTTCACGCCGGGGGCGGGGTTGGTCGACATCTTCGCCTCCGGGGCGCAGCTCGTCGACAGAACCGTCAGAACGATGACCACCCCCACGGCGAAGGTCCGCTTCAGCGTGTGGAACGACATGGCTTCCCTCCGACCCAGCAAAGTCTGCAAGCGCGCTCACGCTACCGAAACCGGGGCGGCGGACCGACGCTTTCGCAAATATTGACGTCCGCTTCAAAAATTGCCCTACTGCGAGTCCGCCGACCGCTGATAGGTTCTGAACCGGTGTTGAGCGAACTGATTCCCCTAGCCCTCGTGGTCGCGCTGTCGCCACTGTCGATCATCCCGGCGGTGCTGGTGCTGCACTCCGCCCGGCCGCGGCCCACCGGGTTGGCGTACCTCGCCGGCTGGGTGCTGGGCCTCGCGGCGCTCACGCAGATCTTCGTGGAGGTGTCGAGCCTCCTGGGGGGCGGCCTCAACAGGCCGCCGAGCTGGGCGGTCTACGTCCGCATCGTCGTCGGTGCCGCGCTGATCGCGTTCGGCGTCTACAAGTGGCTGACCAGGAAGCGCTCCGAGCACACGCCGAAGTGGATGAGCACCTTCGCCACGATCACCCCGCCGCGGGCGCTCCTCACGGCGATCATCCTGGTGGTCGTCAACCCCAAGGTGCTGTTCATGTGCGCCGCAGCGGGTTTGGCGATCGGCACGGAGGGGTTGGGTCGCACCGGCGCGGCGCTGGGGGTCGGGTACTACGTGGCGATCGCCGCCTCCACGGTGGTACTCCCGATCCTTGCGTACACGGTGTCCGGCGAGCGACTCGATCCGGCGCTGCAGAGGCTCAAGGACTGGATGGAGGCTCAGCACGCGGTCCTGATCGCCGCGATCCTCGTCGTCCTCGGACTCATGGTGCTGTACAAGGGCGTGCACGGGCTGTAACCGCGAGCGCAACTAAACTCGGTCGCCGTGGGACTCGACGATCGCGAAGCGCTGGAGGTGCTGCGTGCTGCGCTCGACCCGGAGAACGGATCCGACGCACTGGTCCGCGAGTTCTACACCCGCTGGTTCGCCATCGACACCTCTGCCCGCGAACTGTTCCCGCCCGACATGACCGGGCAGCGCACGGCGTTCGCGGCGGCGTTGACATACTTCCTCGGGGAGGTCATCGCACAGCGTGCGGACGAGCCGGTCGCGTTCCTCGCCCAGTTGGGTCGCGACCACCGGAAGTACGGTGTGACACAGGCCCATTACGACACGATGCGCCAGGCCCTCGGCAACTCGATGCGCACCCACTTCGCCGACCGATGGGACACCCGGCTCGCCGACGCGGCCCGCGACGTCGTCGACCTGATGATCGGGATCATGCGCGGCGCCGCCGACGCCGAGAAGGGCCCGGCCTACCGCGACGGCACCGTCGTCGAGCACATCCGGGCCACCCGCGACGTGTCCGTGATCCGGCTGCAACTCGACAAGCCGCTGTACTACCACCCCGGCCAGTACGTCACGGTGCAGGTGCCGCAGTGGCCGCGGCGGTGGCGCTTCCTGAGCCCGTCGATCCCCGCCGATCGCAGCGGCGCGCTCGAGTTCCACGTGCGTTCCGTGACCGGCGGCATGGTCAGCCGGGCCATCGTCGAGGAGACGGCGCCCGGTGACCGGTGGCGCGTCTCCAGTCCGCACGGCGCGATGCACGTCGACCGCGACGCCGGCGACGTGCTGATGGTCGCGGGCAGCACCGGCCTCGCGCCGCTGCGGACGCTGATCATGGATCTCACCCGATACGGCGTCAACCCGCGCGTGCACCTCTTCTACGGCGGAACGTTCCCGTGCGATCTCTACGACCTGCCGACGCTGTGGCAGGTGGCGTCGACGAACCCGTGGCTGTCGGTGACGCCCGTGTCGGAGTTCGCGACCAATCCCCCGTGGGCGGGCGACTATCCGGATCCGGAACCGCCGCGCGGCCTGCACGTGCGCCAGTCGGGGACGCTGCCCGACGTGGTCACGCGGTACGGCAACTGGGGCGACCGGCAGATCCTGGTGTGCGGCGGACCCGCGATGGTCGAGGCGACGGTCGCCGCGCTGGTGGCCAAAGGCGCCGACCCCGACCGCATTCAGCACGACCCGTTAACCGGGTAGTGGAACAATCGCCGCGTGCCCGACTACGCAACCGTCACACTCACCTCTCCGTCGATGACCGCGACGTTCGTTCCGTCGGCGGGCATGATCGGCACGTCGTTCGCCGAGGGTGACCTCGAGTTCCTCGGGCAGCGGCGCGGCCTCGAGGCCTACGTGTCGGACGGGAAGACCATGGGCATTCCGATCCTCTACCCGTGGGCGAATCGGCTCAGCGCGCCGGACTACACGGTCGACGGTCGGGTCGTCGCGCTCACCGCGGGCGAGCACGGGGTGCGCACCGACGCCAACGGCGCGCCGATGCACGGCGTGCTCGCGGCCAACCCGGACTGGGTGGTGACCGCGCAAGCCGACGACGGTGTGACGGCGGTGCTGGCTTACGACAGCCCGGAGCTGCTGGCGTCGTTTCCGTTCCCGCACAAGCTCACTCAGACGGTCACACTGCGAGACCGGACGCTCACCGTCGAGACGACCGTCGCACCGACGACCGAGATCGCGGTGCCGCTGTGCTACGGCTACCACCCGTACCTGCGCATCCCCGGCGTTCCGCGTGACGACTGGTCGCTGTCCACCCCGACCATGCGACACCTGCTGGTCGACGAGCGCGGGCTGCCCACCGGGGAACGCGAAAGCCGGCCCTCACGAACCGAATCGCTGCAGGGCATAGAGTACGACGACGGTTTCGACGAGGTCGCCGCCGGATCGGTGTTCGCGCTCAACGGAGGCGACCGGCGCATCGAGGTGACGTTCGACACCGGGTACCCCTGCGCTCAGTTGTTCGCGCCCGCCTCCGACGACCTCATCGGCATCGAGCCGATGACGGCGCCGACCGATGCGCTGCGGCGCGGTGGCTACCGCGTCGCCACTCGGGACGCCCCCGATACCGCGCGGTTCTCGATCACCGTCTACTAGCGCGAGCAGACGCAAAATCCCCTGAAATCAGCGGATTCAGGGGATTTTGCGTCTGTTCAGCGGGAAGGTCAGCGGCCTTTACGCGGCTGCCACACCACCAGCGCGGTGCTCTTGGGCGCGGTCGCCCGCAGTCGCTCGACCTCACGGGACAACTCGGCGACCCGACTCTGCAGCGCCTCCACCTGATTGGTGAGCTCGATGATGCGCTTGATTCCCGCGAGATTGACGCCTTCGTCCTGCGACAGCCGCTGCACCTCGCGGAGCAGGTCGACGTCGCGCTCCGAATATCGGCGTCCACCACCGGAACTGCGCTGCGGACTCACCAGCCCGAGCCGGTCGTAGGTCCGCAGGGTCTGCGCGTGCATGCCGGCCAACTCCGCAGCCACCGAGATGAGAAACGTTCTCGCGTCCTCATTCCGCTCGGCGCTCATCAGCACACTCTGCTCTTCGCGCAGGCGCTCATCACACGTTCCCCTGCCAATTGGCCCGCGGGTCGAACCCGCTGGCGCGCTCCGCCTTCGCGTACGCCTCCAGCGCCTCGGCCGCCTCACCCTCGAGGCCCGGCGGTACGGCGACGTTGACGGTGACTAGCAGGTCGCCGTGGCCACCGCTGCGCTTCGGCACACCGCGGCCACGCACCCGCAGGATCCGACCGTCCGACGTACCCTTCGGCACGCGAACACCGACCTTGCCCTCCAGCGTCGGCACCGAAAGCGTTGTGCCCAGCGCGAGTTCGTGGAAGCTCACCGGAACGCTGACGGTCAGGTCGTCGCCGTCGCGGCCGAAGACCTTGTCGGGGCGCACGTGCACGGTGACGTAGAGGTCACCGGACGGTGCGCCGCGCAGCCCCGCCTCGCCCTGTCCGGCGAGCCGAATGCGCTGTCCGTCTTCGACACCCGGTGGGATCCGGACGTTGATCGTGCGGGTCCGGGTGGTGACGCCGGTACCCCTGCACTCGTCGCACGGCTCGTCGATGATCGAACCGCTACCGCGGCAGTCGGTGCAGGGCTCGGAGAATCCGAACGCGCCCTGGTTGCGGCTGATGACGCCGGAGCCGTTGCACGTCGCGCACACTCGCGGGCTGGTGCCCGGCTTGGCGCCGCTGCCGTGACAGTTCGTACACGGCGCGGGGCTGGTGAGCCGCAACGGCATCGCGACACCCTTGGTGGCCTCCAGGAACGACAGCTCCGTTTCGGTCTCCAGGTCGTTGCCACGCCGCGGCCTGCTGGGCCGGGGCTGCTGCGCGCCGCGTCCGAACAGCCCGCCGAACAGGTCGCCGATGTTGGCGCCACCCGTCTGGCCGGCCTGGTCGAACAGGTCGCCGAGATTGAACTCCGCTCCGTCGCCGCCGAATCCACCGCTGAAGCCGCCGCCACCTCCGCCGCCACCGGGGAAGCGCCTGCCGAAGCCGCCGTTCGCGAAGAGCCGACGGGTCTCGTCGTACTCCTTGCGCTTCGACGGGTCCGTCAGCACGTCCCGCGCCTCGCCGACTTCCTTGTACTTCTCGTCGGCGGTGGCGTTGCCCGGGTTCCGGTCGGGATGGTTCTCAGCGAGCAGCTTCTTCGCCACCCGTTTGATCTCGGACTCGCTGGCGTCGGAGGCGACGCCCAGCACCTTGTAGAAGTCCTTCTCGACCCATTCACGTTGGGCCATTCCGCGTCACCTCCTCACTGCGACTCGCGGAGTGTCATTACTCGTTCGATTCTCGGCTCTGTGGGCTGTCGGCGGCGTTAGCTGAGCCGACTTGCGTGTTCGTGTCGGAATCCGCGGGGGCGTCGACAACGCCGACCATCGCGTGCCGCAGCACCCGCTCGCCCAGGCGGTAGCCCTGACGCATGACCGTGCCCAGCACCGGATTCGACCCGTCACCCTCGTGCTGCACGGCCTCGTGGTGATCGGGATCGAAGGGGTCACCTTCGGCTCCGAACGCCGTCAATCCGAGGTTCTCGAAGGCGGCGGTGAGCTTGTCGGCCACCGACTTCAGCGGACCGGACTCGAGATCGCCGTGACTGCGCGCCCTCTCGAGATCGTCGAGCACGGGGAGCAGCAGGACGACGACACCGGCTTTGGCGCGGTCGGCCGCGGCCTGTTCCTGACGAACGGACCGCTTGCGGTAGTTGTCGTACTCGGCCTTCACCCGCTGCAGCGTCGCCTTCAGTTCGGCGGCTTCATCGGACTCCGTGGAGGCGGGACCCTCCGGCGCCGGCCCACTGGGGGCCGACGCCGAATGGGATCCCTGGTCGCTGCGCTCCTGCCCACCGACGCTGTCCGCACGTACCTCGCCCGTGTCGGGGTCGATGCGCCGCTTGTCGGTGATGGTCACCGGCTCGTCGTGCGGATCTCGCTCTTCACCAGACGAACTACGTGTCACTTGCGCTCCTCGTCGTCCTCGACGACCTCCGCGTCGACCACGTCGTCGTCACGGTGAGCGGACGCGCCACCGTCACCGGCGGGCTGCTCGGACTGCGCGGCCTCGTAGATCGCCTGGCCGAGACCCTGCGCTTCGACGCCGAGCTTCTCCATCGCCGACTTGATGGCGGCGATGTCGGTGCCCTCGAGCGCCGACTTGGCCTCGGCGACAGCCGAATCCACCTTGTCGAGCGTGTCCGCGGGAACCTTCGAACCACCCTCGGCGTCGCGCTGCTCCTTGACGATCTTCTCGGTCTGGAACACCAGCGACTCGGCCTGGTTGCGAACGTCGGCCTCGTCGCGCCGCTTGCGGTCCTCGTCGGCGTGCGCTTCGGCGTCCTTGATCATCCGGTCGATCTCCTCCTTGGAGAGGCCGGAGCCCTCCTGGATCTTGATCGTGTTCTCCTTGCCGGTGCCCTTGTCCTTGGCCGTGACGTGCACGATGCCGTTGGCGTCGATGTCGAACGTGACCTCGATCTGGGGCACCCCGCGCGGAGCCGGCGGGATACCGGTGAGCTCGAAGCTGCCGAGCAGCTTGTTGGCCGCCGCCATCTCGCGCTCACCCTGGAACACCTGGATCTGCACCGACGGCTGGTTGTCGTCGGCCGTGGTGAAGGTCTCGCTGCGCTTGGTCGGGATGGTCGTGTTGCGCTCGATGAGCTTGGTCATCACGCCGCCCTTGGTCTCGATGCCGAGGCTCAGCGGGGTGACGTCGAGCAGCAGAACGTCCTTGACCTCGCCCTTGAGCACACCGGCCTGCAGGGCGGCACCGGCCGCGACGACCTCATCGGGGTTGACACCCTTGTTGGGCTCCTTGCCGCCGGTGAGTTCCTTGACCAGGTCGGTGACCGCGGGCATGCGGGTGGAACCTCCCACCAGCACGACGTGGTCGATCTCGCCGACCGAGATCTTCGCGTCGGAGACGACGGACTGGAACGGCTTGCGGGTGCGGTCCAGCAGGTCCTGAGTGATCTTCTGGAACTCCGCCCGGCTCAGCTGCTCGTCGAGGAAGAGCGGGTTCTTGTCCGCGTCGACCGTGATGTACGGCAGGTTGATCGACGTGCTCTGGCCCGAGCTCAGCTCGATCTTCGCCTTCTCGGCGGCCTCACGCAGCCGCTGCATCGCCATCTTGTCCTTGGTCAGGTCGATACCGGCACTGGCCTTGAACTTGTCGACGAGCCACTCGACGATCCGGTCGTCCCAGTCGTCGCCACCGAGGTGGTTGTCGCCGGACGTGGCGCGAACCTCGACGACACCGTCGCCGATCTCCAGCAGCGAGACGTCGAACGTGCCGCCACCGAGGTCGAAGACCAGGATGGTCTGTTCCTTCTGGCCCTTGTCCAGGCCGTACGCCAGCGCGGCCGCGGTGGGCTCGTTGACGATGCGCAGCACGTTGAGGCCGGCGATCTGGCCGGCTTCGGTGGTGGCCTGACGCTGGGCGTCGTTGAAGTACGCGGGCACGGTGATGACCGCGTCGGTGATGTCCTCACCGAGGTAGCTCTCGGCGTCGCGCTTCAGCTTCTGCAGAATGCGGGCGCTGATCTCCTGCGCGGTGTAGGACTTGCCGTCGATGTCGACCGCCCAGTCGGTGCCCATGTGGCGCTTGACCGACCTGATGGTGCGATCGACGTTGGTGACCGCCTGGTTCTTGGCGGGCTGACCCACCAGGACCTCGCCGTTTCGGGCGAACGCCACGACCGACGGGGTGGTGCGCGAACCCTCCGAGTTCGCGACGACTACGGGGTCGCCACCTTCGAGAACGGCGACGACGGAGTTGGTGGTCCCGAGGTCGATACCGACCGCACGAGCCATGTTGATTTCCTCCTGATAGAACGTTTCCGGTCTGAGTGGACCACGCGCAAGTCTAGGTGCGGAACTGTGGAAGTCAACCCAGACTTGAGCCTGATCCACTCAAGTTGTCGAAAGGGTCAACGGGGGTCTTGCGGGATTTGTTCCCTACAGCGTCGGCGACTCGGAACGTGACAACGTCATCGACCGGTTGGCGTAGTGAGGTTCCGTGTCGTTGCGAACCAGCACAATGAACGTCATGGACCCGACGATCGACGCCTACGTGCGCGTCCGGGGGTCGCGGGTCCACAACCTCAGAGCGGTCGACGTCGCGGCCCCACGCGACTCCTTCGTCGTGTTCACCGGGATCTCCGGGTCGGGCAAGTCGTCGCTGGCGTTCGGGACGATCTACGCCGAGGCTCAGCGCCGCTACTTCGAATCGGTCGCCCCCTACGCCCGCCGGCTGCTGCTGCCCGCCGGGGCGCCGAAGGTCGACGACATCACGGGGTTGCCGCCCGCGGTGGCACTGCAGCAGCGCCGCGGTTCGACGTCGTCCCGGTCGACCGTCGGCACCGTCACCACGCTGTCGAACCTGCTGCGCATGCTGTTCTCCCGCGCGGGCACGTACCCGCCGGGGGCGACGGTGCGCCTCGACTCGGACTCGTTCTCCGCCAACACCGCCATCGGCGCGTGCCCGGAGTGTCACGGGCTCGGCCGCGTGCACCGGGTGACCGAGCAGACGCTGGTGCCCGATCCGACGCTGTCGATCCGCGAGGGCGCCGTCGCGGCGTGGCCCGGCGCCTGGCAGGGGCAGAACCTGCGCGACATCCTGATCACGCTCGGCTACGACATCGATCGGCCGTGGCGCAAACTGCCCAAACGGCAACGCCATTGGATCCTGTTCACCGATGACCAGCCGACCGTCGAGATCGACCCCAGCGTCAACCCGGTGACCGCCGACTACTACTACAACGGCACCTTCTCCAGCGCGGAGCGCCACGTCCGGCACACGCTGGCCAACTCGCAGAGCGCCACCATGCGCCGCCGCGTCCTCCAATTCGTCGACAGCGCAACGTGTCCGGTGTGCGGCGGTTCAGGCCTGCGTCCCGAGGCACTGGCGGTCAGCTTCGCGGGCCGGACGATCGCCGACTACGTGGCCATGCCGCTCGCCGAACTCGCCGAGGCGCTCCGCCCCGCGGCCGAGCGCACCGAGTTCGAGGCCGCCTACGAGTCCACCGAGTCCGGTGAGCTCACCGAGGTCGCCACCGTGATCGCGGCTGACCTCGTCGCCAGGATCGAGGTGCTGATCGACCTCGGCCTCGGCTATCTGAGCATGGACCGCCGCACGCCCACGGTGTCGCCGGGCGAACTCCAACGCCTCAAGCTCGCCACCGAGTTGCGCTCGGGCCTGTTCGGCGTCCTGTACGTCCTCGACGAGCCGTCGGCCGGCCTGCATCCCGCCGACGCCGAGCCACTGCTCACGGTGCTGGACCGGCTACGGCGGGCGGGTAACTCGCTGTTCGTCGTGGAGCACGACATGGACGTCGTCCGGCGCGCGGACTGGATCGTCGACGTCGGGCCCGGCGCCGGGGAGCACGGCGGCGAGGTGCTCTACAGCGGCCCCATCGCCGGGCTGTCCGACGTCGAATCGTCCGTCACCCGGAGGTATCTGTTCGACGCCGCGACCGGCACCGGGCGGGAAAAGCGCGAGCGCAGTGGCACACTCCGGTTGCGCGGCATCGACTTCCACAACCTGCGCGGTGTCGACGTCGACGTTCCGCTCGGAGTGTTCACCGCGGTGACCGGCGTCTCGGGCTCGGGTAAGTCGACGCTGGTGTGCAAGGTGCTCGGCGACGTCGCGCGCCGCCATCTCGGCGCTGAAACGGCTGCGCCCGAAGCGGATACGGCTGCCGACGACGACCAGATGCCCGATATCGACGTGGACGCCAGCGCGGGCGTGACCGCGGACGGCGTCGAGGTGATCAGCCGTCTGATCACCGTCGACCAACGACCGATCGGGCGTACCCCGCGGTCCAACCTCGCGACGTACACCGGCATGTTCGACGCGGTCCGCCGGGCGTTCGCCGAGACACCGGAGGCACGCAGGCGCGGCTGGAGCGCGGGCCGATTCTCGTTCAACGTCGCCGAAGGTCGGTGTCCCACCTGCCAGGGCGAGGGATTCGTCGCCGTCGAGCTGCTGTTCCTGCCCGGCACCTACGCGGCCTGCCCGACCTGCCGCGGCGCCCGCTACTCCGACGAGACACTCGAGGTCCGATACCGCGACCGCACCATCGCCGACGTGCTGCAGATGACGGTCGACGACGCCGCCGAGTTCCTCGTCGACCTGCCCACCGCGGCGCGCAGCCTGACGACCCTGCGGGAGGTCGGATTGGGGTACCTGCGGCTGGGCCAGCCCGCCACCGAACTGTCCGGCGGCGAGGCGCAGCGCATCAAGCTGGCCACCGAACTGCAGCGCAGCCGTCGCGGGCACACGCTGTACGTGCTCGACGAGCCGACGACCGGCCTGCATCCCGCCGACGTCGAACGGCTGGAACGGCAGTTGCATCAACTCGTCGACGCGGGAAACACCGTCGTGGTCGCCGAACACGACATGGGCGTTGTCGCGAACGCGGACTGGGTGATCGACCTGGGACCCGGCGCCGGTGACGCCGGGGGCACGATCGTCGCGGCGGGGCCGCCGGAGCAGGTCGCGCACTCGAAGGCCAGCCGCACGGCGCCGTATCTGCTGGCGCGTGTTTAGCGGCCGGTCAGCCGCCGCACCGCGTCGAGACACTCGGCCCACGCCGGGGTGCCGACGGTGATCGGGTCGAAGTGGTCGCCGTCGAACGTGCGCAGCTCCGAGGAATCGCCTGCGGCCCGTGCGGCGTCGACGAACCGCCGCGACTGGTCGATCGGCACCAGGGTGTCGCGGGTGCCGTGCACGGCGATGGACGGAACCCGCAGTGGCAGGCGTGCGAGCGGCGAGGCCTGCGCGTAGGCGTCGGGCCGCTGTTCCGGGGTGCCGCCCAGGAACGCCTCGACCGCACCGCCACCCAGGCCCGCCGCGGACCCGGCGACGAGGTCCAGCACCCCGGCCTGCAGCACCACCCCGGTCAGCGGCCCCTGCGCGGCCAGCCACCCGGCGAGTTGTCCGCCCGCCGAATGTCCCAGGCCCACAACGTGTCTCAAATCGACACCATCGCGGTCACGCAGCGTGGCGACGGCCGCTGCGACGTCGTCTCCGGTCTGCGGCCAGCCCCCGCCGTCACCCAGTCGCCGGTACTCGACGTTGAGCGCTGCGAACCCGTTCGCGGCCAGATCGACGGCGAGCGGCCGTCCGAGTTCGGCGCCGTAGCTCGCTCCCCAGTAGCCGCCGTGCACCACGACCACGACCGGCGCGGCGGCGACGGCGTCCGGCAGGGTGAGCTCGGCGTACTGGCTGGGGTGGTCGCCGTAGGTGTACCGGGTCATCGCGGCGCTGCGCGCGGACGGCGTGCCCGACGAGCACGCGGCCATCGTCGCGGCCAGTGCCCCGGCGATGCCGAGTACGGAACGGCGACTGATCCCCGTCGGCACCTCACCAGTCAATCCAATCAGCCGGATGCTGTCCTCCCGACCACCGCGCACGTCATTGCTCCGTCACGTCCGCGAGGCGCACCATGAGGTGATGGACACCGAGGTCGACGAAATCGGGCCGGGCATCTACCGGCTCTCGACGTGGATTCCGGGCATCACCGAGCACGGGTTCACGTTCAACCAGTTCCTGCTGATGGGCGACGAGCCCTTCCTGTTCCACACCGGCCAGCGCTTCCTCTTCCCGCAGGTGTCCGAGGCGGTGTCCCGCGTCGTCCCACTGAGCACCCTGAGGTGGATCTCCTTCGGGCACCTCGAGGCCGACGAGTGCGGCGCGATGAACCTGTTCCTCGACGCCGCTCCCAACGCCGAGGTCGTGCACGGCGAACTGGCCTGCATGCTGTCGCTGTCCGATATGTGCGATCGCCCGCCCGTCGCGGCGGGTGAATCGCCCGTCGACATCGGTGGTCATCGGCTGCGATTCATCCCGACTCCGCACGTGCCGCACAACTGGGAGGCCGGGCTGTGGTTCGACGAGACGACGTCGACGCTGCTGGCCGGTGACCTCTTCACCCACACCGGCAGGTGTCCGGCGCTCACCGAGAACGACGTCGTCGGTCCCGCCCTGCAGGCCGAGGGCTTCTTCCACGCGACGGGGTTGAACTCGAATCTCGCGCCGACGCTCGCGGCGCTCGCCGATCTGCGGCCGACCACGCTGGCGGTTATGCACGGCTCCTCCTATCGCGGCGACGGGGCCGCGCAACTGCGAGCGCTGTCCGACGGCTACGCCGCGATGGGCACGGCTTCATAACGGGCGGTCGCCACGAGTTTCACACCCGTCACAGCCCGGGTACCGTCAAGAGGTGACGACGACGAGGCGGCTGGCTGCCGCGCTGCTGGCTGTCGCGGCGTTGCTAGCGGGCTGCAGCACCGTCACCGACGGCCGTCCGGAATCGGGGTCGGCCGACCTCACCGAGCCGACGGTCCCGACGCCCCGCCCGTCTCGGACGACGCCGACGTCCGAGCCGCCGCTGGTCCCAGAGCCGTCCACGCCGACCCCCGCGCCGCCCGGCGACCAGTTGCCGATCGAGAACGGTTACGCGTACATCGAGACCAAGTCCGGGAAGACCCGCTGCCAGATCGACGCCGACTCGGTCGGCTGCGAGGCGCAGTTCGTCGACTCGCCGACCGTCGACGGCGGGCAGGCCAACGGCGTGCGGATCACCGCCGACGGGACGCAGACCTGGGTGCTCGGCAATCTCGGCGACATCCCGACCGTGACGATCGACTACCGGACGTACCGCGCCCTGGGCTGGACGATCGACGCCACCGAGGCGGGCACACGCTTCACCAACGACGCCACCGGGCACGGCATGTTCGTGGCGATCGAGCGCGTCGACGCCTTCTGAAAATGTCGCGCATCTGACGTTTACGTCTCATGTCGTTTGACCGTCGCCCCGATCAGGGAAATGACCTCTGGTGCATCACGACATCGTCATCGTCGGAACGGGATCGGGTAACGCGGTCGTCAACGAGTCCTTCGCCGACCTCAGCGTCGGCCTCGTCGAGGAACGCCGTGCCGGCGGCACGTGCCTGAACTACGGCTGCATCCCGTCGAAGATGCTGATCTACGCGGCAGGCGTGGCCGACACCGCGGCGGCGGCCGACCGCTATAACGTCGACGCCGAACTACGGGGGGTGCGCTGGCGCGAGCTGCGCGACCGCGTCTTCGGCCGCACCGACCAGCACTCCGACGAGGGGCGAAAGGATCGGGAGGACGGCGCCTACACCACTTTCTACTCGGGCCGCGCCGAGTTCACCGGGCCGCGCGCCCTCCTGGTCGAGGCATCCGACGGCACCCGCACCGAACTGACCGCCGACCGCGTCGTGCTGGCCAACGGCGGCCGACCGGTGATTCCGGACGTCGTCGCCGAATCCGGCCTACCGTTCGAGACCTCGGACACGATCATGCGCGTCGACGAGCCGCCGCAGCGCCTCGCCGTCCTCGGCGGCGGCTACATCGCCGCGGAGCTGGCGCACGTATTCGCCAGCGCGGGAAGCGAAATCGTCGTCATCGAGCAGTCCGACACACTGCTGGGCGGCCCTCAGGACGACGAGATCAGGCAGCGCTACACCGAGATCGCGCGGGAGCGTTACGACCTGAGGCTCGGCGCGGGGCTCGAGTCCCTCGACGGTGCACCGGGGCGGTTGCGGCTGCGCCTCGACGACGGCAGCACGGTCGAGGCGGACACGCTTCTGGTCGCAGCCGGCCGTCGGCCCAACAGCGACCGCCTCAACCTCGGCGCGGCGGGCGTCGACACCCGTGACGACGGTCGCATCGTGGTCGACGAGTTCTGCCGCACCACGGCCGACGGGGTCTTCGCCCTCGGCGACGTCAGTGCCCCCATTCCGCTGAAGCACGTCGCGAACCGCGAGGCTGAGGTCGTCTCCCACAACCTGCTGCACCCCGACCGGATGCGCGCCGTCGACCACGACCTGGTGCCGTCGGCGGTGTTCGCCGATCCGCAGATGGCCTCCGTCGGATTGACGGAGAGCAGGTGCCGCGACACCCATCCGGACTATCTCGTCGGCCGCACCCCGTACGGAGACGTCGCGTACGGCTGGGCGATGCGGGACGACACCGGGCTGTGCAAGGTGCTGGTGGACCGCGACAGCCACCGAATCCTGGGGGCGCACATCATGGGTCCGCAGGCGGCTAGCCTGATCCAGATCTTCGTCGTGGCGATGCAATTCGGTGTCCGAGCCGATGATCTCGCGCACCAGCCGTATTGGATTCACCCGGCGCTCACGGAAGTCGTCGAGAACGCGCTGCGCGACGTGCGGGAGCCGTCGTGACCGATCACCTCGACCCGCACGTCTTCGTCCTGTTCGGCGCGACGGGTGATCTCGCCGAGCGCAAGCTGTTTCCGGGGTTGTACCGGCTGGCGGCCGCCGGCCGGCTACCCGACGACTACGCGATCATCGGTTCCGGCAGGCACTCCCCCGGTTCCGACGAGGAGTTCCGCGAGTCGATACGGACCTCGCTGACCGACAGCGGGCCCGATGTCGACGACGGCGTACTGCGACACCTGCTGCAGCGGTTGTCCTTTCAGGTGTCCGATGCCGACGACGGAGCCGACCTCGCGCAGGCGGTGCGGACCGCTCGCGGGGCACTCGGCGAGAACTCCCGCACGCTGGTCTACCTCTCGGTGCCACCGCAGGCGATGCTGCCGATGATCGGCATGCTGGGGCGAGAGGGCATCGTCGACGACGCGCGGATCGTCGTGGAGAAGCCCTTCGGGACGGATCTGGAGTCGTCCCGCGACCTGGACTCCGCGCTGAAGGACGTCGTCGATGAGGACCGGGTGTATCGCATCGACCACTTCCTCGGCAAGGAGGCCGTGCAGAACATCCTCGCCCTGCGATTCGCCAACGGTCTGCTCGAACCCGCTTGGCACCGTGACCATCTCAGCTCGGTGCAGATCGACGTCCCCGAGGAGTTGACCATCGAGGGGCGGGGCGGCTTCTACGAGTCGACCGGCTGCTTCCGCGACATGATCTCGACGCATCTGTGCCAGGTCCTCGGATTCGTCGCGATGGAGCCGCCGACCGACCTCGACGAGACGTCGTTGCGCGACGCCAAGGCGAAGGTCTTCGAGGCGATGCGCCCACTGGACCCCGCCAGGGTCGTCTTCGGTCAGTACGAGGGCTACCGCGACGAGGACGGCGTCGACGACGACTCGGCGGTCGAGACGTTCGTGGCACTCGAGGCGTACGTCGACACCGAGCGTTGGCGGGGGGTTCCGTTCCTGCTGCGGACGGGCAAGGCCATGGCCGAGACGCGGCGCACCGTGACCCTCACCTTTCGGACGCCGGCGCTGGAGACGTTCGGCGAGCAGCCGCCCAACCGACTCGTTCTCGAGCTCACCGATACTCCCGCCGTCACCCTGGACCTGCTGACCAAGAAGCCGGGGCCGAGCCTGACGCTGGCACCGCGGGCGGTCGAATTCGATTCCAGTGCCGACGATTCCGACGGCCTCGAGGCCTACGAGCGCTTGCTCCTCGACGTGCTGCGGGGAGATCAGACGCTGTTCACCCGCGCCGACGAGGTGGACCGACTGTGGCAGGTGTGCCAGCCGGTGCTCGACGATCCCCCGCAGCCGCAGCCGTACCCGAAGGGGTCGTGGGGACCCGCCGAGGCGACCGAGCTGGCGGGTCCGGACGGATGGCGGTTGGGCGATGGGTGACGACTGGCTCGCCATCTCCCAGCACGGCCTGATCGGCGACCTGCGCACCAGTGCGCTCGTCGGAACCGACGGCACGATCGACTGGTTCTGCGCGCCGCGGTTCGACTCGCCCAGCGTCTTCGCCGCGGTACTGGACCCCGACGACGGCGGCAGCTGGCGGCTCGCGCCCGCCGGTGAGGTGACCAGAACCCAGCAGTTCTACTACCCCGACACCGCCGTGCTGATCACCCGCTTCCTCACCGACGACGGCGTCGCCGAAATCCACGACTTCATGCCGATTCTCGGCGCCGGCGACCCCGAGCACCGGCAACGGATGGTGCGCCGGGTCAGCTGCGTGCGCGGACGCATCCGCATGCACACGCTGCTCGACGCCCGCCCCGATTACGCACGCCAACGGTGCCGGGCCGAGGAGTCGGGCGACGGCGTGCTGCTCACCGGCGACGGGCTACGTCTCGGCCTGGTCGCCTCGACCGAGCTCGAGATCGCCGACGACGGACGCGTGCACGCGGACGTCGAGCTCACCACCCACGACACGGCGACGTTCGTGCTCGAGGTGCTGGGCGAGCACGATGAGCCGTCCTGCAACACCATGGACATGACCGACGCGCTGCTTCACGCCACCACGGCGTTCTGGCGGAACTGGTTGTCGCAGTCGCGCTACACCGGCCGCTGGCGCGAGACCGTCCACCGCTCGGCGATCACCCTGAAGCTGCTCACCCACGAACCCACCGGCGCGATCATCGCCGCGCCGACCACCAGCCTTCCCGAACACGTTGGGGGTAACCGGAACTGGGACTACCGATACGTGTGGATCCGCGACGCGGGTTTCGTTCTGTACGCACTGCTGAGACTGGGGTTCACCGGCGAGGCCCGCGCGTTCACCGCGTGGCTGTCGGAGCGCATCGGCCGCGACCGCGAGGTCCCGCCCACCGAGGACGAGGACGACCTCGGCCCGCTGCGCGTGCTGTACGACATCGACGGGAACGTCCCGCCGGACGAAGTCGAACTCGACCACCTGCGCGGCTACCGCGACTCGCGACCGGTGCGCGTCGGCAACGCGGCGGTCGAGCAACTGCAACTCGACATCTACGGCGAGGTCATCGATTCCGTCTACCTCTTCGACAAGCACGGACCCGGTATCAGCGACGACGCCTGGCACGACGTCGTCGCACTCGTCGAGTGGGTGATGGACAACTGGCAGCGCGATGACGCGGGCATGTGGGAGGTGCGCGGCGAGCGGCGGGCTTACACGACGTCGCTGCTGATGTGCTGGGTGGCGCTGGAGCGCACCATCCGCATCGCGCGCAGGCGCGGGTTGCCCGGCGATGTGGCCACGTGGTCGCGGGTCCGCGACGAGATCTACGAACGCATCACGACGAAGTGCTGGGACGCCGATCGCGGATCGTTCATGCAGACCGAGAACGGCGACGCGTTGGACGCCGCCGTCCTCCTGATGCCGATGGTGAAGTTCCTGTCACCGGCCGACCCCAAGTTCCTGTCCACCCTCGAGGCGATCGAGCGCGACCTGGTCACCGACAGCCTGGTGTTCCGGTACACGCCGGAGACCGACGGACTCGACGGCGAGGAGGGCACGTTCTCACTGTGCTCGTTCTGGTACGTCGAAGCGCTGACGCGGGCGGGGCGGCTGGCCGACGCCCAACTCGCGTTGGAGAAGATGTTCACCTACGCGAACCACGTGGGGTTGTATGCGGAACAGGTGAGCGCGACGGGCGACCAGGTCGGGAACTTCCCCCAGGCCTTCACGCACTTCGCGCTCGTCAGCGCCGCGATCAACCTCGATCGCGCACTCGATGAGGAGAAGTAGACGTGTCAGTCGCACAACGGGAGCGCGCGGCGCTCGTACAGACCATGCGGGACACCGGCCCGGACCACCCGACGCTGTGCGGGGAGTGGACCAACCGCGAGCTCGCCGCGCACCTGGTCGTCCGGGAACGCAGGCTGGACGCCGCACCGGGAATCATGATCCCCCAGCTCGCCGACTACACCGAGCGGGTCACCCGACAGGTCGCCGCGGATACCGACTGGACCGAGCTGCTGGACAAGGTCGCCTCCGGGCCGCCGCTGTTCTCGCCGTTCAAACTGCTCGACCCGGTTATCAACGTGGCGGAGATGTTCATCCACCACGAGGACGTCCGTCGTGCCGTGGAGCCGTGGGAGCCGCGGGTGCTCGACGATGCGACCACCACCGCGGTGACCCGTCAGGTCTCGGTGATGGCACGCATGGCGCTCAAGGCCGACGCGAACGTGGTGGTGCGCACCCCCGAGGGCAAGACACTGACGACCGTGGGTAAGGGTCCGTCCGTCGTGCTGACGGGTGCGCCGGGCGAGCTGCTGATGTACATCTCGGGTCGGGATCAGGCGCGGGTCGAGCTGACGGGCGACGACGCCGGGATCGCCGCGGTGCGCGACGGTCGCGGGGGACTCTAGGCTCCCCTCATGGACTTCCGCGTGTTCGTCGAACCCCAGCAAGGAGCCACCTACGGTGACCAGCTCGCCGTCGCGAAAGCCGCGGAGGACCTCGGCTACTCCGCCTTCTTCCGGTCCGACCACTTCGTCGCGATGGCCGGCGACGGGCTTCCAGGCCCCACCGATTCCTGGGTGACTCTCGGCGGCATCGCCCGTGAGACGTCGAGCATCCGGCTGGGCACCATGGTCACCTCGGCGACGTTCCGCTTTCCGGGACCGCTCGCCATCGCAGTGGCTCAGGTCGACGAGATGAGCGGTGGCCGTGTCGAACTCGGCCTCGGCGCCGGGTGGTTCGAGGCTGAGCACAAGGCCTACGCCATCCCCTTCCCGCCCCTGAAGGAGCGCTTCGACCGGCTGTCCGAGCAGCTCGACATCATCACCGGGCTGTGGGCCACCCCGACCGGCGAGACGTTCGACTACACCGGCGAGCACTACAGCATCATCGACTCCCCCGCGCTGCCCAAGCCGGTTCAGGACCCGCTCCCGATCGTCATCGGCGGTGGCGGCCCGAAGCGGACACCGGCGCTGACCGCGAAGTACGCCTCGGAGTTCAACATCCCGTTCGTCCCGCTGGACGTGCTCACCGCGCAGTACGAGCGCGTGGCCGCCGCGGTGCAGACGGAGGGGCGCCCCGCCGACTCCCTGACGTACTCCGCGGCGTTCGTGCTGTGTGCTGGCGGCGACGAGTCGACGCTGTCCCGGCGGGCGGGCTCGATCGGCCGCGAGCTCGAGGAACTGCGCAGCAATTCGCCGACCGTCGGAAGCGCCGGCGAGATCGTCGACCGCCTGGCGCCCTTCGCCGCCGCGGGAGTGCAGCGGGTGTACCTGCAGGTGCTGGACATGCACGATCTGGACCACCTGGCGTACGTCGCGCAGGACGTCATCCCGCAACTGGGATGAACCCGGCCCGGTGTCGCCGGCGCGGCTACTATCACTCCCCGTGACCCGCGACGACGACCGGCGTGACCGCGTCTCCGTCGAACCGGCCTGGCACGAGCGCACGTCGACGCTTGCCGGCGCGAGCGTGGCCGCCCTGCTCGTGCTGGCGCTGCTGTACCTCCTGATCTCGACATTCGTGCGCGAGTTCGACGAGCCCGCGCCCGTACAGCAGTACTTCCTCGACCCGACGACGACGGGGTCGGGTCGAGTCACCGATTCCTCCAGCACGTCCACGACGCCGACGATCACCAGCACCAGTCCGCCGGTCACGTCCGATATCAACGACCCCGGTGCGACGACGACCACCACGTCGGGCACCGACACCTCGGATCCGTCGACGTCGCGGCGGCCGCCCCGCACCAGGGACAACGACGTGACGACGACGCGGCAGCGGCCGCGTCTCAACGAAACACGCACCCTGTACCCGCAGCCCTGACTCGGGGAGTCGATCTAGGGTGGAGCGCATGCCGCGCGGTCCCGAAGATCCCGACTACTACTCGGACTACGCCGACGAGGAGCCGACCGCGTACGCGCCGAAGTACGACGCCTACGCCGAGACGGGGCGCCTGCCGGAGCATCCGGCCGACACGCCCTGGTATCGCAAACCCGCCGGGCTCGTCGGCCTCGGCGCCGTAAGCGCGGTGATCCTGGCGCTGGTGGTGTACGCGATCATCGCGCTCGTCTCCGGCGATGACGACACCTCCGACACGACCACCACGACGTCGTCCCCGTCGTCCACCTCGGCGACGTCGGGCGCGGTCGTCCCCCCGGTCACCCAGACCGAGACGGTGACGCAGACCCCGGAGTCGTCGACGCCGCCCACCACGACGACGACAACCGAGCCGACGAGCACCACCACGACCACCAGCACCACCACGACGACGACCACGCCGAGCGTCAGCACGTCGACCAGCACGGTGACCTCGACGAGCACCGTGACGGTGTCACCGCCGCCGCTGAGCCCGGTCGAACAGCCCTAGCGCCCGCGAGCGTGGTACTCGGCGACGAGAGCCTCGGCGCTGCGCACCGCGGCGCGGCACACCCGCGTGGTGAACGGGTCGTTGAGCGGGTGGTCCGCACGTCGACGCCAGCGCTGTGCGGCGGCGAACGCGGCGCGCGGGCCGTCGTACGGGGCGTCGGGCGACAGGCCGAGCCGACTCGCCGCGTCGGTGCCGGAGCCGCCGATGATCCGCCGCAGCGACGCCATCTCGTCGTCATTCAACGTCGTTGTCCGAGAACGTAATTGGCTGAGCAGCCGGAGTTCCTCGAATGCGTGCGTGTCGGCCAGCAGCGGATCGATGTCGGCGAGGATCTCACGCGTGGCGAAGATCGGATTGGCCTGCACGAACTGCCGCAGCGACACCAGCGCGGTGTGCGCCTTCAGCAGATCGGATCGCTGCGCGAACTGCTGATCGATGACGTCGCGCAGCGCGATCAGCCCGCTGCGCTCCAGCAGCTCGTCGGCCAGCGCCACCGAGTCGGTGACGCCCGCGCGCAACACGGCGATGGAGATCCGCAGGCCGAACATGCCGAAGCGGTCCAGTAGCGCCGCGCGCGTCGGCGCGTCGACGGGCAGCGAGCTGTCCTCCCGCACGAAGCGGTCCACTGACAGCATGGCCCTCGTCAGCTCGGTCGCGTCGACGCCCGCGAGCTTCTCCAACGCGACGAACTCGCTCTGCCGCAGCGTGCGAGCGGTCAGCGCCAGCAACCCCGACACCGGGACGACGGCCTGGCAGATGCCGGTGCGGTCCATCTCCTCGGTGAACCTGCCCGCGACGTCCTTCGCCGACATCATCGCGTCGATGCGGCCCGCCCCGATCTCGTCGGCACGCGAGGCCACGCCGATGACGCCCAGCGCTCCCGACGATCCGCCGACCAGTTCCCCGATCTGCCGAAGCAGCGCGATGTCCGGGGCGTTGAGGGTGCGCAACAGGAACACCACGGCGTCGACGCGGGGCACGCCGTCGTCGGGCACCAGCAGGCGCAGCGTCCGCTCGGACACGTCGCGCGACAGCGACGACGTACCGGGGGTGTCGATGATCGTGGTGTTGACGAGCTCCGCCGCCGGCCACTCGACGTCGAGATCCACCACGTCGACCGGATCGAGGCTGGCGAAGTCGAACGACAGCGCACGCTCGCCGGTCACGCCCTCGCGCACGATCGGCACGTTGGACCGACGACCGCCTCGGTGGTTGGCCGTCACCTTCGGCGTCGGGCCGTAGCGGAACCAGGTGACGATGCGGGTGGCCTCGGTGGCGTCGGTCGGAGCGATGTCCTCGCCGACGAGAGCGTTGACCAGCGTGGACTTGCCCGCCTTGAGCGTCCCGGCCAGCGCGATGCGGATCGGCTGGTTGAGCCTCCTGCCGATCCAGTCCAGCTGGTTGTGCACGTCGGGGCGCTGGGCGTAATGGGGGTCCGCCCGATACGCCTGAATGGTGCCGCCGAGGATCGCGCGCACGTGATCACTCGTGCTCATCGGGGAACAGTTTAGGCGGCGCCGATTGGAGGAGTTTCCAGCTTGATCGCGTTGTCCACGACCTGCACCAGGATGTTGAGCTGCCGCTCCAGCTCTCGCACCCTGGTCGCGCGCTCGGTCTCCTCGAGCTGAGCCGAGGCCAGGGTGGCCTGCAGCGACTCGTTGAGCGACCGGGTGGTCTGGTTGGCGATGCCCCGGTAGTGGTCGCGCAGCTGGCGCTGGATGGCCCGCAGCCGGTCCCGCGACTCCTTGATGACGACGAAGGACACATCGTCGACGAAGCGCCGGGTGTTCATCTTCGCTTCGTTGCGCACGCGCGACATCCGGTTCTCCATGTCCTCCTTGTACGCCTTGCGGCCGAGCACCAGGCCGGCGCCGAGCGACAGCGGGTTGAACATGCCGAGACCCGCGAACGACGTCAGCATGCCGAACATCAGCACGCCGCCGTAGGAACCGCGCATACCGGTGACGACCTTGTGGCCCTTGCCGATCGGCTTGGCCTCGAGCCGCGCCACCGACTTCAGCTCACCGAAACCGGCCCCCATGTCGCGGGCACTGACCTCGGGCATGTCGACGGTGTCCAAGCCCGCTTCGGTGAACGTGCGGGCGACATCGGCTGCGAGCGCCTCGGCGCGCTGGAAGGCCCAGACGAAGTTGTCTCCGACGGCCGTCGCGATGGACTGTTCGAGTTCGGACCCGATCTCGGCCCAGTGCTGAGTCGGGTCGCAGCTGTCGATGACCTTCTCGGTGTGCGCAGTGATGTGGCGGAAGCGATTTCGCAGATCGTGGTCGATGTCGGAGGTGAGGTCGGCGATACCGTCGTTGAGCACCTGCTGCCACAGTGCCGTGTTCTGCAGCGCGTCGGTCGCCTCCTGCTTGCGCCGCTCCAAGTCCGCCGTCAGCTTCTCGCGCGTGGTCGGATCGTTCAGCGCCGACAGCTCGGACTCCACGGAGAGCTTGAGATGCTCTGCAGCGGAACGGATGTCGGCGACCACCTGATCGCGCACCCGGTCGGTCTCACGGGTCAGCACGCGTTCGCTGAGGAACTTCACGATCGCCGGGAAGTTGGACTCCTCGTTGAGCTCCTTGTCGTTGAGCTGGATGGCGTGTGAGCGTAATGCTGAAGAGACCGGGGTGATCGTCGTGTTGATCCCGGCCCGGCGCAGGTGCGCCTCGTTCGCCGCGACGATCTCGCGCCAGTGCGGGTACAGGTCGGTCTTGGTGGCGACGATCGTTGCGACAGGACAGATTTCGAGAGCCTGCCGGATGAAGACGAGCTCCGGCTCGGTGAACTCCTGACTGGTGTCACTGACCATCAGCATCGCGTCGGCCTCGGGCAGCAGCCCCAACGTCGCCGACAGGTGGGGCTGACCGTGGCCGCCGACGCCCGGCGTGTCGATGAACGCCAGCCCGCCGTTGAGCAACGGGCTCGCCACGTTCACCTCGATCCGCAGCACCTCGCGTCCGCCGGCCTGAGGGGCGAACCGCAGATCCTTCTTCAGGTCGTCCACCGGCACGTCCACCCGCTGCGGTTCGCCGTTGGCGTCGGCGACGACGAGCCGTGCCGACGCCGGGTCACCGCTGGAGACGAAGGTGGGCAACACCGTGCTCTCGTCGTCGCCGACGCGGGCGACCGGCACGTTCAGCAGCGAGTTCACCAGCTGGCTCTTGCCCTGCTTGAGCTGGCCGGCGATCACGACGCGAATCTGCGGGTCGCTGATGCGCTCCTTGGCCACTGCGAGCCGTTCGACGAGGTCGCCGCGCTCGTAGGTGTCGGCGATGCGGCTGGTGTGGTCGATGAGCTCGAGGATCACCTTGACCTTGCGAGGGTCGTTCGGTTGCGTCATGGGTTCTCCTCGAAATGCCGTCGTGTCACGGTAGACGCAACGGCGCGGGGATCACCCGGCTGTGCCCTAGGTGATCCCCGCCCCGTTCGCTACTGGTCGATCAGAACGCGTCCATCTCGTTCGAGTTGTGCGACGCCGTGTCGTTGTGCGACGCGATGTCGGTGTCGTTGTTCGACGCCACGTTGCTGGTCAGGCTGCTGTCGGAGTAGCTGTGGTCGTCGACCGAGTTGTCCGTGTGGATCTCGTTCGTCGTCTCGACGGTGGTGTTCACCGAGCTGTCCTGGGCGTAGTCCTGGCCGACCGTGGTCTGGTTTCCACCGACCGAGGTGTTGCCCGAGTTGGTGCTGCTGTGCGAGTCGGTCAGGATGATCGACCCGCCACCGCCGCCGCCACCGGCGTTGGCCTCGTTGCCACCGGTGCCGATGCCGATCAGGCTGCCGCCGCCGTCGGCGCCGGCGTTGCCGCCGTGACCGCCGGACATGTCGTTGTCCTTGATGACCGGGCCCTCGTTATCGGAGATGACGTCACCGCCCGCGTTCTGCGACTGATCGGTGATCTCGGTGTCGTTGCCCTGGCCGATGGTCGTGGACCCGTGGTCCCCGGTGACGACCGTGCCGGTGTTGGCGTTGTTGTCGTCGCCGACCACGTTGCCGTCGCCCTTCACGCTGGTGGTGTCGATGTCCCCGGCGGTGCCGGTGTTCACGACGCCGCCCTCGGTGGCGGTGTTGCTGGTCTTGTCACCCAGGGTGATGTCGCCGAAGCCGAGGTTGAAGGCGCCGTTCTGGGCGTTCGACCCGGCGGACTGGTTGGGGCTCATCAGGTCGTTGTTGCTCGCGATGGGCACGTTGTTGTTGCTCGCGAACTCGTTGTTGGGGGCCCAGGTCGGCGACGCGATGTTGTGGTGACTCGCCACCGCCTGCTGCAGGCCCTGCACCGGGTCGCCGCCGCCGAGCACCAGGCCGGCGGGAGCGGCGGTCGCGGCGACCGCCTGCAGCTGCGCCGCCGTGACGTTCGGCAGGCCGGCGTCGCGCAGCGAGTTGTCCGGGTCCAGGACGAACCGTGCCGCGGCATCGGGGCTGCGGAAGAGATCCAGGATGAAGTCGATGAGGTTGGTCATTGGGGTTCCTTTCTCAGGCGGGTTCTCGGTCTGGTCACCGGATCGCTCCGGCGAACTGAAGACCACGTTATTGAGCGGCGGAGGCATCGGAAACGGGGCCGGATCCCCTCGCGTGGACATCCCGTAGTGGGGTGTTCGGGGGATCTAGATTAGGGGATTAGGGGATGCCCCTGGGGGTCCGTGAGTCAGCCCCGCGACGTGCGCAAACGCAGCGACGGCGCAGCCCGTCAAGGGCTGCGCCGTCGTGTGCGGAGAGAACCATCGGCTAGATCAGGTCGTCCAGTTCGGGGCCGTGGGGGATCTCGGCCGCCATGCCGTGCTGGTCGAGTTGGTCGTGAACCTGCTGGACCCAGCCGTCGTCGGCTGTGACGTCGGCGAACGGCAGATCGTCGATGACGGGCGCATCCAGTTGCGGGATGTCGTCGAGGCCGGCGACGGTGGGCACATCCGGGACGTCCAGTCCGGCCGTGTCGATGACCGACCCCGGATCACCGGTCGTCACAACGTGATTCAGCGTGCCGTACGGGTCGTCGATAACCTGCTGCGGCAGGTGGTCACCGAAGGCATCGAACGCGGCGGTCGCCTCCCCGCTCGTCCACACGTTGCTCGCGGCGTCGGCGCCGAACGCATCGAGACCGGCACTCGGGGCGACGGAGGACACCGACTCGGCCACGACGGGGATGAGGTGGTTGACGTCGGCGGCGGTGACGCCGGAGAGGTTCGCGTCGGCGAGCGCCTGTGCCGGATCCGCTGCGTACCGGGCGGCGGCGTCGGGGTCGCTCATCAGCGACATCACGAAGTCGAGGAGCGAGTTGGCCATGACGTGCCTCCTTCCTGTGTGCGGTTACCGCCGATGCTATCGGCGCTCGCCGCCTGAGAGATCGGTGCGCAGCCCACCCGTCCCCGACACCGGTTAGGGGGAGGACCGTTAGGGGTTCGATTCCACTAGGGGGTTTCGTCCCCCTTCGATCGGCACGGACGGCTATGGTGAGGGCTGTTTGCGAAACCGAGGTCATAGAGGTTAGGCACATGAGCGACGCACTGGGATTGTCGATCGGGACTACGAACCTGGTCGCCATCCGCGAGGGTAGGCCCCCGGTGATCAGGCGGGCGATCGTCACGCTGTTCCCCGACCGCGCCCCGGAAGTCGGCGTGCCCTCGGAGAATCCCCAGCTGGCTCCGTCCGCGGGCCCGCCCGGCCTGGTCCTGACGTCATTCGTTGAGCGGGTCGGCGATCCCGTGGCCCTGGTCGCGCCGGACGGGACCTCGCACCGGGCGGAGGACATCCTCGTCGACGCCCTGGACGCGATGGCGCGGACCGTCGGTGGCGGAGCGCCGATCTCGATAGCGGTGCCGGCCCAGTGGAGCCCGGCAGTCATCGGCGCCCTGCGGGCCGCCCTTCAGACCAGGCCGAGCCTTTCGCCCAACGGCGTTCCCGCGTCGATCATTCCCGATGCGGGGGCCGCCCTGGCGGGCCTGCGCGCCGCGCCGGGGCTACCGGCCAACGGCATCGTCGTGCTGGTCGACATCGGCGGTACCGGCACCAGCATCACCCTGGCCGACGCCAGCGCCGGTCTCGCGCTCGTCGGCGACACCGTGCGGCACTACGAGTTCTCCGGCGACCTCATCGATCAGACCCTGCTGAACCACGTCGTGACGGGGATCGCCGAGGCACGTGAGTCCGACCCTGCCAGCACGGCGGCCGTCGGCTCGCTGGGGCGCCTGCGCGACGAGGCCAGGCGGGCCAAGGAGCGGCTTTCCTCCGAAACCGCGACCGTGATTCCCGTCGAACTGCCCGGCCACGCATCGGAGTTCCGCGTGACGCGCCCCGAGTTGGAGCGCCTCATCGATCCGCCCCTGAGCGGGCTGGTCAGCGCGATCGAGGACGTGCTGGCGCGCTACCGGATTCCGCTCGCCAACATCGCCGCCGTGGCGACCGTCGGTGGTGGCGCCGCCATTCCCCTTGTCACCCAACGGCTTTCGGAGCATCTGCGCGCGCCGGTGGTGACCACGCCCCAGCCTCAGCTGGCCAACGCGGCCGGTGCCGTGGTCGTCGCCGACTTCGGCCTCGCCCCCGACGCGGCCACCGGGATGGCACCGGCGGCCGATGGCGCGACGGGCCTGGCCCCGACGCTGGGCTGGGCTGCCGGTGCGGCCGGTGTTGCCGGTGTTGCAGGAGCCGCCGGTGTTGCCGGCGCCTCGCCGGACGCGACGCAGATGGCGCCCGCCACACCCGACGCGGCCCAGACCTCGGCCTCCAGTTCGCTGGCCTGGTCGCAGGACGCCGACGGCATACCGACGACCGACTACGCCGCGGACGACTTCGCCGACCCCTACGGCGGTCCCGGCGACGCCCGCCCGGACATCGAGTACGCGCACGACGAGGAGGACGAACTCCCCGAGGAGGAGCTGACCCCCTGGTACCGGCGCCCGCCCATCCTGTTCGGCGCCGCCGCGGCCGCGTTCCTCTTGGCAGCAGGCGGTTTCGCGGTGGTGGGCCTGACCAGTTCATCGGATGAGCTGGACCCCGTCACCGAGGTCGTGACGATCACCTCGACGGGCTCGGACGGCAAGATCACCACGAACATCGTGACCAAGACCTCGGAGACGACGCAGGGCGAGGCGCCACAGACGTCGACGAGTTCGCAACCGCAGACCACGGGCGAGACGACGACGTCCCCCACGACAACGACGACGTCGCCGACCACCACCACGACGACGACCACCACCACGACCACCACCACGACGACGACCACGACGACGACCACCCCGTCGACGTCGACGTCGACGAGCACCTCGACCACGACGCAACCGCCCATCACCCCGAGCTCGTCGATCGAGCCGCCGCCGATCACGCCGGACACGCCCACGGCGCAGCCCATCACGCCGATCACGCCGCCGCCGTCGAGCCCCGTCGTGGTGCCCGAGTCCGTGGTCGCCTCGAGTCCGGCGCTGGTGCCCGAAGTCCAAGTGCCCATCTTGGTGCCGCCCCAGCCGTGACCGACCCGGTCAAGCGGTTCGTGACCGGCGGGATCGGCACGGGCAAGACCACCGAGTTGACCGCCATTCGCACCGCGCTCCGGAGCGCGGGCGTCACGGTGCTGAGCCGGGTACCGCCAACCGCTGGCGAAGCGGCGATCGTGGTCGACGACGCGCATCTGCTGGATGACGCTGAGCTGCAGCGGATCACGGCCGTCGTCGACGAGCCCGGCACCACCGTCGTCGTGTCGGCACTGCCGCTCGCACACCGCGCGGCGTTGACCGAACTCGCCACCGCCATGGCGCGGGAGGCACCCGTCGTCGAGCTGGGACCACTGCCCGGCAGGGAACTCGTCCGCACAACAGCCGAGATCATGGGGGCGACACCGCCGCCGGAGCTGGGGCGCGCCCTGATGGCGTCGACCGCGGGCCTGCCCTTCCTGCTGTATCCCGCCGCGCGTGCCGCGCTCGCGGCCGACGGGGATGCGCCGGCATCGGCCGCGGTGCAGGCGGCGCGGGTCACGCTGGTCGAACGCCTGGTCCGGCTCGACGAGCCGGTGCTCGACACGCTGCTGCTGTGCACGTTGACCCCCGAGCTGGGGCCCGACGACGTCGCCGCCGCATTGCACGTGAGCGGCACCGAGGCGGCGGGGTTGGTGGATCGGGCCAGGGCGACGGGGTTGCTCTCCCCCGCGCTGAACACCGCGTTCGTCCGAGGCCTGCACCGCGGCCTCGCGCAGGTCGTCGGGACGGCCCGCCACCACGAGGTGGAGACGGCGCTGCTGCAGTCGCAGCTCGAGATGTCCACGCTGTCAACCGATCTCGCGCTTCGGCTTGCCGAGCACGGGATGCGGGACGGGCGGCTGGCTGACGTGCTCGCCGCGCGAGCCGCCGACGACCGGGGCGAACCGGGGCAGCCTGCGCGGCTCTACCGCGCCGCGGCGCAGGCGGGGGCCACGGCTCTCACCGCACGACTCGCCGACGCCCTGGCGATGACCGGCGACTGCGCGACCGCGGGCCGACTGGCCGACGAGCTGTTGGGTTCCGACGACGCAGCGGAACGCGCGACGGCGGTGCGGATCTCGGCGAGCATCGCGATGCACGACGGCGGTACCGCGCAAGCCGCCGATCTGTTCCGCTGGCTCGGCCCGCAGCAGGCGGGCAACACGGCGCACCTCGCGGCGGCCCATGCGGTGGTGTCGGTGGCGACGGGCGACGCGGCGTCGGCGCGGGCCGCCCTCGATCTCGACGCCGTGGGGCCGCCGACGTCGACGGCGCGGGCCGCACGCAGCCTGGCCGAGGGCCTCGTGCTCACGCTCGACGCACCGTATTCGGTTGCGGTGGCACGGTTGTCGCAGGCTATCACCGAGCAGCGGCCGCCCGGCGTCGCACCGGACTCGGCGGCGGCACTCGTCACCCTGGTGGCGCTGCACGGCGGTGATCCCGTCCGCGCGCGCAGCGTCATCGCCCGCGCGGTGCGCACGGGAGGAAACGAGGACGGCTACCACGGTTTCAGCGCGCACCGGCACCGTCTACTGCAGGGCTGGGTGCGCATGCAGGACGGTCAACTCGCGGCGGCCTCGGCCGACGCGGCCGCCGTACTCACCGCCGACCTGCACCGGCGCGACGCACTGTGGGCGGCGGCGCTGCAGACCGCGATCGCCCGGCGCAGCGGCGACACCGGCGCCATGCAGAAGCACTGGTTCACCGCTGTCGAGGTGCTGTCCGAGCAGTCGACGGATCTGCTCTCACTGCTTCCACTCGGCGAGTTGTGGGTGGCCGCCGGCCGTCTGCAGCAGGTCGATCGGCTGCGGCATCCGCTCAACGAGGCGTTCGGACTGCTTGCCGCACTCGGTGATCCGGTGCTGTGGGCGGTGCCGTTGCACTGGGCGGGGGTGCACGCGGGAATCCTGGCCAACGACCCGAAGGCCGTCGCACCCCACGGCCAGGCGCTCACGGCCGCGGCGTCGTCGAGTGCGTTCGCCAAGGCGCTGGCCGATGCGGGCCGTACATGGCTGCGGGTGCTGGCCAACCACGTCGACGTCGACGACGTGACCGCGGCGGCCAGGGCACTCGGACAGTACGGCCTGACCTGGGATGCGACGCGCCTGGCGAGTCAGGCCGCCCTGCACGCGACGGACGGGCGGGTGTCGGGTGCCATGCTCCAGGTGGCCCGCGACCTCAAGTTGGCCTCGGTCGGTGACGACGAACCGGTGCCGCAGCCGGTGTCGACCTCCTCGACGCCGACCACCCCGCCGGCGTCGGCGCCGTTCGCGCGGCTGTCGGATCGGGAACGTGAGGTCGCCGAACTCCTGCTGCAGGGCATGCAGTACCGCGATATCGGGAGTCAGCTGTTGATCTCCGCCAAGACGGTTGAGCACCACGTCGCACGGATCCGGCGCCGACTCGGGGCGGAGTCGCGCTCGGAGATGCTCTCGATGCTGCGCGCCATCCTGGGGTGAGCGGCGGCTGACAGGTCTCGCACAGTGACAACCGCCACAGCAAAGCCGGCGCCGTCACGACCACAAAGACCACAAGTGCGGCGCCGCACAGGGCTTCCGACCACGTCGAAGTGGGTCACCAGGGCGGAAACGGCGATCTCGCCCCCGCGCTGCGGCGCTGCGGTGCGAGTTGTCCCGCCCGCTGCGAGTTAGGTATGCCTTCGTAGCGACCTTGTATTACTAGGTGCAACTATGAGCTGGCATAAAGCGTAAGTTACCCTCCAGTAACCAGCCCAAGTTACTCGTCGGTAGCTGTTATTTCGGGAGGCACGCGTGGACGAGCACACCCTGGTGTTGATCACGATGATCATCGGCGTCATCGGCCTGATCGTCGTGCTGGCCCTCGCCGCCAAGCGGGTGCTGTTCCTCGTGAAGCTCATCTCGTCCGGTCAGAAGACGATCGACGAGGATGCCCGCAAGGACAACATGAAGACCCGCATCCTGACGCAGGTCGAAGAGGTCTTCGCGCAGACCCGTCTGCTGCGCTGGAACGTCGCGGGCGTCGCCCACTTCTTCACCATGTGGGGCTTCTTCGTCCTCGGCACCGTCTACCTCGAGGCCTTCGGAGTGCTGTTCTACCCGAAGTTCGCCATCCCGTTCGTCGGGCACTGGGACGCGCTGGGCTTCCTTCAGGACTTCTTCGCGCTGGCGGTGCTGGCGGGCATCATCACGTTCGCGCTCATCCGCGTGAAGCGCGAACCGAAGAAGATCGGCCGCGACTCCCGGTTCTACGGATCGCACACCGGTGGCGCCTGGGTGATCCTCTTCATGATCTTCAACGTCATCTGGACCTACGCCCTGTTCCGCGGCGCTGCGGTCGCGACGGACAACCTGCCCTACGGCTGGGGCGCGTTCTTCTCCCACGGCATGGGTGCGCTGCTGTCGCCACTCGGCGAGACGCCCAACCTGATCATCGAGCGGGTGGCGCTGCTGCTGCACATCGGTGTCGCGCTCGTCTTCCTGCTGATCGTGTTGCACTCCAAGCACCTCCACATCGGCCTCGCGCCGGTGAACGTCACGTTCAAGCGGCTGCCCAACGCGCTGGGCCCGCTGCTGCCGATGGAGTACGACGGCAAGTACATCGACTTCGAGGATCCCGACGAGGACGCGGTGTTCGGTCGCGGCAAGATCGAGGACTTCACCTGGAAGGGCTACCTCGACTTCACGACGTGTACCGAGTGCGGCCGCTGCCAGTCGCAGTGCCCGGCCTGGAACACCGGAAAGCCGTTGTCCCCAAAGCTCGTCATCATGAACCTGCGCGACCACCTGTTCGCGAAGGCGCCCTACATCCTCGGTGACAAGGAGAGCCCGCTCGAGAACACCCCCGAGGGTGGCGTCGGCGAGGCGATTCGCGGCGAGAAGCACAGCGAGGAGCACTCGCACGACCACGTGCCGGAGTCCGGCTTCGAGCGCGTCATGGGATCGGGCCCCGAGCAGGCGACCCGCCCGCTGGTGGGCACCGCCGAGGAGCTCGGCGTCATCGACCCCGACGTGCTGTGGTCCTGCACGACGTGTGGCGCCTGCGTCGAGCAGTGCCCCGTCGACATCGAGCACATCGACCACATCGTCGACATGCGCCGCTACCAGGTGATGGTCGCCTCCGAGTTCCCCGGCGAGCTCGGCGTGCTCTTCAAGAACCTCGAGCAGAAGGGCAACCCGTGGGGCCAGGGCGCCAAGGAGCGCAAGACCTGGATCGACGAGGTCGACTTCGACGTGCCGGTGTACGGCGAGGACGTCGAGAGCTTCGCCGGCTTCGAGTACCTGTTCTGGGTCGGCTGCGCGGGCGCCTTCGAGGACCGCGCCAAGAAGACCACCAAGGCCGTCGCCGAACTGCTCTCCGCCGCGGGTGTGAAGTTCCTGGTGCTCGGCGCCGGTGAGACCTGCACCGGTGACTCGGCCCGCCGCGCGGGTAACGAGTTCCTGTTCCAGCAGCTCGCCGCGCAGAACAAGGAGACCATCGACGAGCTGTTCGAGGGTGTCGAGACCGTCGACCGCAAGATCGTCGTCACCTGCCCGCACTGCTTCAACACGCTGGGCCGTGAGTACTCGCAGCTGGGCACCAATTGGACTGTGCTGCACCACACTCAGCTGCTGAACCGCCTGGTGCGCGACAAGAAGCTCGTCGCTGTCACGCCAGTCGGCCAGGACGTGACGTATCACGATCCGTGCTACCTCGGCAGGCACAACAAGGAGTACGCCGCGCCCCGCGAGCTGATCGGCGCGGCCGGTGCCACGCTCACCGAGATGCCACGGCACGCCGACCGCGGCCTGTGCTGCGGCGCGGGTGGCGCGCGGATGTGGATGGAAGAGCACATCGGCAAGCGCGTGAACCACGAGCGCGTCGAAGAGGCGCTGAACACCGACGCGTCGACGATCGCCACCGGCTGCCCGTTCTGCCGCGTGATGATCACCGACGGCGTGGGTGACGTCGCCGAGAAGATGGGCAAGGAAGCCGACGTGCTCGACGTGGCGCAGCTGCTGCTGGGGTCGCTCGACTCGTCCACGTTCACGCTGCCGGAGAAGGGCACGGCCGCCAAGTGGTCGGCCGAACTCGCCGAGGAACGTGCCAAGCAACAGGCTGCGGCAGCGCCCGCCGAGGTCGAGGACGTCAGCGAGGTTCAGGACGACGAGGTCGACGAGGTCGAGGTCGAGGAGGCCCCCGCCGCCAAGACCGAAGCGGCGAAGCCCGCCAAGGGACTCGGCATCCAGGCCAAGCGCCCGCCGAAGAAGGGCGCCGCCGCCGAGACTGCCACCGAGGCACCGGCAGCCGAGGAGAAGCCCGCCGTCGAGGCGAAGGGTCTCGGCATTCAGGCCAAGCGGCCGCCCAAGAAGGGGGCCGCGACCAAGGCCGAGCCCGCCCCCGCGGCGGAGGCGACTCCCGAACCAGCCGCCGAGCCGGCCGTAGAGGTCAAGGGCCTGGGCATCCAGGCCAAGCGGCCGCCGAAGAAGGGCGCTGCCAAGGCCGCACCCGCAGCGGCGCCGGCAGCTGCACCCGCAGCGGAAGCACCGGCGGCGGAAGCACCGGCCGAGGAGAAGCCCGCCGTCGAGGTCAAGGGCCTGGGCATCCAGGCCAAGCGGCCGCCCAAGAAGGGTGCCGCCAAAGCCGCACCCGCGCCGGAGACCGCACCGGAACCCGAGCCGGAACCCGCTGCGCCGCAGGTGGAGTCGAACAACGGATCGTCGTCGAACGGTCAGGCGAGTGAGCCCGTCGACGAGGCGCCGCGCGTCGAGGTCAAGGGCTTGGGCATCGCCAAGGGCGTCAAGCGCCCGCCGAAAAGGTAAATCGCTGGACACGTGATGGGACGATGAGGACGTGAGTCCGCCACAGCTGCCACCCGGAAACGTCTGGCATACGAGCCATCAGCCGCGTCAGCGCACGTTCACGCAGTCGACCAAACTGCAGGACGTCCTGTACGAGATCCGTGGTCCGGTACACGATCACGCGGCCCGGCTCGAGGCGGAGGGCCACCGCATCCTCAAGCTGAACATCGGCAATCCCGCGCCGTTCGGTTTCGAGGCGCCCGACGTGATCATGCGCGACATGATCCAGGCGCTGCCGTACGCGCAGGGTTACTCCGATTCCAAGGGCATCCAGGCCGCCAGGCGCGCCGTGTTCACCCGCTACGAATTGGTCGACGGTTTCCCGAAGTTCGACGTCGACGACGTGTTCCTCGGCAACGGCGTATCCGAACTCATCACGATGACGCTGCAGGCGCTGCTCGACAACGGCGATCAGGTGCTCATCCCCGCTCCGGACTATCCGCTGTGGACGGCGTCGACCGCACTCGCCGGTGGCACGCCGGTGCACTACCTGTGCGACGAGACGCAGGGCTGGCAGCCCGATCTCGCGGATCTGGAATCCAAGATCACCGAGCGCACCAAGGCCCTCGTCGTGATCAACCCGAACAACCCGACCGGCGCGGTGTACTCGCGCGAGATCCTCGAGCAGATGGTCGAATTGGCCCGCAAGCACCAGCTGCTGCTGCTGGCCGACGAGATCTACGACAAGATCCTGTACGACGACGCCGAACACATCAGCCTCGCGACCGTGGCCCCGGACCTGCTGACGCTGACGTTCAACGGGCTGTCGAAGGCCTACCGCGTCGCGGGTTACCGCTCCGGATGGCTCGTCATCACCGGCCCGAAGGAGCACGCGAGCAGCTTCCTCGAAGGCATCAACCTGCTGGCCAACATGCGACTGTGCCCGAATGTGCCTGCGCAGCACGCCATTCAGGTGGCGCTCGGTGGCCATCAGAGCATCGAGGACCTGGTGCTGCCCGGCGGCAGGCTGCTCGAGCAACGTGACGTCGCGTGGACCAAGCTCAACGACATCCCCGGCGTCTCCTGTGTGAAGCCGGAGGGTGCGCTGTACGCGTTCCCCCGCCTCGACCCCGAAGTGCACGACATCCACGACGACGAGCAGCTCGTCCTCGATCTGCTGCTGCAGGAGAAGATCCTCGTCACACAGGGCACCGGATTCAACTGGCCCGCACCGGATCACCTGCGCATCGTCACGCTGCCGTGGGCTCGCGACCTGGCCAACGCGATCGACCGGCTCGGCAACTTCCTGGCGAGTTACCGTCAGTAGACGATCCCCGCGATTCGGGCGAGGCTGAGAACGCTAGGGCGCCCGGAGAGCGGAACTATTCGCTCTCCGGGAGTGGTGCCACAGTGTGCACACGCCGGCGATCAAGTCAGCGGTTCGTTCCGCTCGGTGAGGACCAGGAGAAGGTCTCGCAGCGTCGTCCGCTCGTCGTCGTCGCTCGGCGTATCGAACATCTCCGTCATCGAGTCGCCGTCGAGTGCGCGCGAGATGATCAGTACCCGCTGAGGGTGAAGTCCGTCGCTGGCCATCTCCGCCTCCCATCGGCGACCGTTGATGCGGGCGTGCTCGAAGAGGCCGGGGATGGCCAGCAGCGCTGACTGCACCGCGATGTTGCGCCACGGCCCGTCACCGATCGACGGGTCGAACGCTGCCCTGATGTGCGCCCGGCAGAATCGACCGGGTCGTCCATCGTCGGGTTCCAGGTGTCGGGCGACTGCGTCGTCGTACTGCTGAATCCAGTGCTCGCACAACGCTCGTAGAAGCGCTTCTCGACTGCGGAAGTGGTGCAACAGGCCGCCTTTGGAGACGCCGGCGTCCCGTGCGACGGCCTCGAGACTCACCTGGGGGCCATGGACCATCAGCGCACGCTCGGCCGCTTCCAAGAGGGCGCGGCGAGTGCGGATCGCATCGCGCTGAACCGTCGTCACCAGCTGAGCATACCGCCGGGGGTTGGCTAACCGACCGTCTGGACGGTAGGTTGACCGTCATGGCTGATCCCCAGCGGTCGATCGACGGCCCAACCAACGACCACGCGGAGGTGAGGACCGCTGGCCGCAAGGAGTGGTTGGGGTTGGCCGTGTTGGTCCTGGCGGTGCTCCTGCTCGCCGTCGACGCCACGGTGCTCTCGCTCGCCGTGCCGTCGCTGGCCGAGGATCTCGACCCCTCGGCCACGCAGCTGCTGTGGATCGTCGATGTGTACTCCTTCGCCCTGGCGGGGTTGTTGGTCACGATGGGCAACCTGGGGGATCGGATCGGGCGGAAACGACTGCTGCTGATCGGGGCCGCCGGCTTCGGGGCGGCATCACTGCTGGCGGCGTTCGCACCGACCGCGGAGTGGTTGATCGCGGCACGTGCGCTGCTGGGTGTGGCCGGTGCGACGTTGATGCCGTCGACCTTGTCCCTGATCCGGACGATGTTCCCGGACGCGCGCCAACGCACTACCGCAATCGCGGTGTGGGGCGGGGCGGCGACCGCCGGCGCGGCTGCCGGACCACTGGTGGGTGGCGTTCTCCTGCAACACTTCTGGTGGGGTTCGGTCTTCGTGATCAACCTGCCGGTGATGGTGCTGCTGCTGATCACTGGAGCCTGGTTGTTGCCGGAGTCGCGGGCGCCGCACTCGGCGCCGCTGGACGTGCTGGGTGCGGTGCTGTCGGTGGCCACGATCATCCCCGCGGTGTATTCGATCAAGCTGCTCGCCAGCGAAGGCCTCGACGTCACCGTGGTCGGGGCGGCGGTGGTCGCAACGGTATGCGGGTCGTTGTTCGTCGCTCGGCAGCGCCGTGCCGCAGCCCCGCTTCTCGACCTGGGACTGTTTCAGTCGAAGGCGTTCTCGAGCGCGGTGGTGGCCAACGTGCTGGCCATCTTCGCGCTCAGTGGGTTGCTGTTCTACCTGTCTCAGTACCTCCAGTTGGTGCGTGGGCTGCGGCCGCTCGCCGCGGGTATCGCGCAGTCGCCGATGACGTTGGCGAGCCTGTTCACCGCGTTCCTAGCGGGTTGGCTGGTGGCGCGCTCGGGCCGCAGCCGGGTCATCGCCGCGGGTTTGGCGTGTGCCGCGGCCGGTGTCGCCGCGGTGGCGGCGGCCGAGGTCGTGCCCGGATACGGGTGGCTGGCCGCCGGGCTGGCGGTCACCGGCTTCGGCGTCGGGTTGGCGCTGACCGTGACCACCGATGCGGTCGTATCAGCGGTGCCAGCCGAACGGGCAGGAGCAGCGGCGGCGGTGTCGGAAACCGGATACGAGTTGGGCGCCGCCCTCGGCATCGCCCTGCTGGGCTCGTTGCACACCGCTCTCTACCGGCGCCATCTGACCCTTCCTACCGGCGTCGCCGACGACATCGCGGAACGGGCCAGGGAATCCCTCGCCTCCGCCATGACCGCGGCGGGTGACGCAGCGCCGAGCCTGAGCGAGCAGATCGTCGGCGCCAGCCGGAGCGCCTTCGTCAGCGCGATGCAGATGACCTCGGCTGTGACGGCTGTGCTGCTCCTGGCCGCGGCCGTCGTGTCGTGGCGCCTCATTACGGCGACGACCGCGCCGCCGCCGGGCCGCCGTGACTCGGTGCGGCAGGATGACACCGCCAGCGGCCGAACGAGGCTGTCTGCGCTGCGCGCGGCGGCCGGGCGCACGGCGGCGGCGATCGCGAGACCGGTCGTGGGCGCGGACGTCGGCGGCATGCTCGAAGCCTCGGTCACCGGGGTCAGGATCGCGCAGGCGGGCCGCGTCGACCGCGCCGATATCCGGGCCGCGGCAGCCCGCGGCGAACCTGCGGCTCTGACGGCGCTCGTGCAGCGGCGCACCGCCACCCGGTACGACTGGATGCGCGCGGAGACGCTTGCGACGGCGTGTCCGAACCCTGGTCCGGCGTTGACCGCATTGACGGCGGTGCGGGCCCAACGACGGCAGTGGGATAAGGCCGAACGACTGGCTCGCGAGGCCGCCTGTCACGGCGCTCCCGCCGCGTTGACGTTGACCGCGATGGCGATGGCCGGTGCGCGGCGCTGGACCGATGCACGCCGCCTGGCCGCCGAGGCGGTTCGACACGGCGATCGCGACGCCATCGTGCACCTGGCGCAGGTGTGCCAGGCCGCAGGGAACACCGACCTGCTCCTCGAACTGACCACCACCACGCTGTTCACCCCGCCCCCAACCGCCGATCGAGAGGACCCCAACGATGTCCGATAGCACCGCATTGCCGCAGATCCTGCAGCGCGACAACGTGTTCGACCCCGACACGGAGCTGACCCGGGCCCGCAACGACGGCGCGCTACCTCGGATTCCGGTGATGTTCTCGGCCACGCCCAAGCTGGCATACGTCGTCACCGACCACGAGCAGGCCCGCACCGTGCTCGCCAACAGCGCCGACTTCGCGGTGGCCGCCGCCGACTTCGGCCCGGTCAGTGACGAGGAGGCCGCCGCGATGCGGGCCGGCAACCTCCTCGAGATGAACCCGCCCGAGCACACCCGGCTGCGCCGGATGCTGGTGTCCGCGTTCACCGCTCGCCGGGTCGCGGCGCTGGAATCACGCATCGCCGAGATCGTCGACGGATTCCTCGACGATCTGGCCGTCCAACCCCAACCCGCCGACCTTGTCGCCCATTTCGCGCTGCCGGTGCCTTCCTTGGTCATCTGCGAACTGCTCGGGGTTCCGTACCACGACCGGGATGAATTCCAGCAGCGAGCCCAGGCGATGGTGGACTCCACCCTCAGTCCCGCCGAGCAATTGCAGGTCGATCGGGAGCAACGTCGCTACATGGCCGGCCTGGTGGCGCTCGCCCAAGCCGATCCCGGCGACGACCTGCTGGGTGCGCTGGTGCGCAGTCACGGCGACCAGGTGTCGGCCGACGAACTCGTCGGCATCGGCTCCCTGCTGCTCATTGCCGGACACGAGACCACCGCCAACATGCTCGGGTTGGGGACGCTGGCCCTGCTGCGCCACCCCGACCAGCTCGCCGCTCTGCGTGAGGACCCCGAATTGATCGAACCCGCCGTCGAAGAACTGATGCGGTGGCTGTCCATCGTGCCCAGCGGCGTGGAACGCATCACGACCCGCGAAGTCGCCATCGGCGAGCACACCATCCCCTCGGGGGAATGCGTCGTCGTCTACCTACCCGCGGCCAACCGCGACCCCGGTTTCGTCACCGACCCCGACCGGTTCGACGTGCGTCGCGGTGCGCTGGGACACGTCGCATTCGGGCACGGCGTCCACCACTGCCTCGGCGCACCGCTGGCCCGAGCCGAAATGCGCATCGCCTTCCCCGCGCTGCTTCGCCGCTTCCCCAACCTGGCGCTCGGCGTGCCGTTCGAAGACATCGCCTACCGCCGACGCCAGGCCGTGTACGGCGTCCACGCACTCCCGGTTACCTGGTAGCTCCCGTGTCCGACCGCGTCGTCCGGCTACACGCCGACTCAGAGACATGCATCGGCGCAGGCATGTGCGTCACCACCGCCCCCGGTGTCTTCGACCAAGACGACGCCACCGGGATCGTCGTGTTGCTCACCCGAGTTCCCGAGGCCGCCCACCTCGACGCCGTGCGCCGCGCCGTCGCCTGCTGCCCGTCGGGCGCGTTGACGCTCACCGAGGATCCCGAGCCCGAGACACCGCACCATTCGGAAGGAGTCGTGCCATGAACGAATCGCAGTTCCCCGCAGACGAAGTGGGCCTGGACCTCACCGAGGCCACGATGGCCCTGGCCGAGAGGCCGGCACACCGGTTCGAAATCGACGGCCGGGTCACCTGGCTGCTGACCCGCCACGATGACATTCGTCAACTCCTGACCGACCCGAGGTTCTCCCGCGCCGAGCTCGCCAAACCCGGCAACCACGACTCGATCTCGATGATGGATCCACCCGACCACAGTCGGGTCCGATCAATCGTCGTGCGTGCCTTCAGCGCCCGCCGAATCACAGCACTACGCGAACGCACCGAGGCGATCGCCGCCGCCCTGATCGACGACATGTTGCGCCACGGTCCGCCCGTCGACCTGATAGAAGCCTTTTGTCTGCCCCTTCCCGTCACCGTGATCAGCGAACTGCTGGGTGTCCCGGACTCCGATCGCGAGAGGTTCGCCCAGTGGTCCAGGGACCTGATGTCGACTGCAGATCCGTCGCGGGTCGTGTCGGCCGAGGAGGACCTGGACCACTACATGAAGGCGCTGATCGAAACGAAACGCGCCGCGCCAGCCGACGACCTGCTCGGGGTGATGATCGCGGCCCGCGACGACGAGCAGCGGCTCGACGAGCAGGAGATGGTCGATCTGGCAGCCGGCGTGCTCGTCGGGGGTCACGAGACGACGGCCACGCAGCTCGCCAACTTCACCTACCGCCTGCTCGAGAACCCGGGTCTCGCGGACTCGCTACGACGCGATCCCCAGCAGATGCCCTCGGCGATAGAGGAACTCCTGCGGCTGACCCCGCTGGGCAGTGGGGTGGCGGGGACGTTCGGCCAGATGGCCACCGAAGATCTCGTGATCGCCGGAGTCAACGTGCGTGCGGGCGAGATCGTCGTGGGTGCCTCGGCGATCGCCAATCGCCAGCACGACGTGTTCCCCGACCCCGATCAGGTCGGACTCGACCGGAACCCGAATCCGCACATCGCCTTCGGTCACGGCGCGCACCACTGTCTCGGCGCGCCCCTGGCCCGCATGGAACTCGACGTCGGCCTCAGCGCCCTTCTGGCCCGCATTCCAACACTTACTTTCGCGATCGAACGGGATGACCTGCCATGGCGAACCAATAGCGCAGTGCGCGGCTTACTTTCGCTGCCAGTGACATGGTGATCAGCGAGGTCGCTTCCCGTGTTGATCCGAAAGCGCGACGAAGGAAGGTTCGATACGGCTTAGATCTCGACCCTCGATGCCGTGGCGACAACGGCTTCAGTTGCCCGTTCCGGCGCGGAGGAAACGAGACAGCCGCAAGGCACCTCGCGCAGCCCTCACCTCTAACCTGTCCGGGTGACGCATTCCCATTCGCACTCGCACGCGTCCGGCCCGGCGCCCCTCGGCCCGCTGGCCGCCAAGATCGTCGTCGGCCTGCTCGTCGGCATCGGGGTCGTCGTCGTCATCGGCGCCGGTCTGCTGTGGCCGGCGCAGCAGACCGTGGACATCCCGCTGCCGTACCAGAACTCCTCGGGCAACGCGGTGACGACGGAAGCCGGGCACGTGGTGTCCACGAGGGCCGCGGCCTGCGGCGATCAGTCGGTGGGGAAGGTGCTCACATCGGAGCCCGCTCGCGTCGAGGGTGACGCGAACTGCCGACAGTCTCAGATCGCGATCGACTCGGGCCCCAACCAGGGCGCGTACACGCTGGTGGAGTTCAGCAACGGGCCAGGGCAACCCAACCTCGCCGTCGGTGAACACGTCAGGATCACTCGTCAGGTCGACCCGACCGGTGCGACCAGTTACGCCTTCTACGACTACGAACGGACCTGGTCTCTCGCCGGCCTCGCGGCGGTGTTCGCGATCGTGGTCGTCGCCGTGGCCCGGTGGCGCGGGCTGCGCGCCCTGCTCGGCATCGTCGTGGCGTTCGTCGTTCTCGTGGTGTTCCTGCTCCCCGCCCTGCGCGACGGGGCCTCCGCGGTTCCGGTGTCGCTGGTGGCGTCGGCGATCATCCTCTACGCGGTGATCTACCTCGCCCACGGCGTCAGCCTTCGCACCAGCGCAGCCCTGCTCGGCACGCTCACCTCACTGCTGCTCGCGGCGGTACTGTCTTGGGCGGCAATCGAATTGACGCATCTGACCGGACTCTCCCAGGAGGACAACAACGCCGTCGCGGCCTACCTCGGCAACGTGTCGATCACCGGTCTGCTGCTGGCCGGGTTCATCATCGGCTCGCTCGGCGTGCTCAACGACGTCACGATCACCCAGGCGTCGGCGGTGTTCGAACTCGCCCAGACCGGAGCGTCGCGCAAGGACGTCTTCGTCGGCGCGATGCGGGTGGGCAGTGACCACATCGCCAGCACGGTCTACACGCTGGTTCTCGCCTACGCAGGCAGCGCGCTACCGCTCCTGCTGTTGTTCAGCGTCGCCGACCGCTCGCTCGGCGACGTGCTCACCAGTGAGAACGTGGCCATCGAGATCGCCAGGTCGGCGGTCGGCGGGATCGCGCTGGCGCTGTCGGTGCCGCTGACGACCGGCATCGCGGCGGTGCTCGCCACCCCGCAGCGCGCTAACCCTCCAGCAGTTTCAGAAGGTAGGCGCCGTAACCGGACTTGAGCAGCGTGTTCGCCCGTGCCGCAAGCTGATCGTCGTCGATGAACCCGACGCGCCACGCGACCTCCTCGGGGACGCTGATCTTGAGACCCTGCCTGCGTTCGATCGTGCGGACGTAATCGCTGGCGTCCAGCAGCGAGTCGAAGGTGCCGGTGTCCAACCAGGCGGTGCCGCGCGCCATCACCTCCACCGACAGCCGCCCCGCGTCGAGGTAGCGCTGGTTGATCTCGGTGATCTCGTACTCACCGCGGGCCGACTTCTCCAGCGATCGGGCGATCTCCAGGACGTCGTTGTCGTAGAAGTACAGGCCCGGCACCGCGTACTGCGACTTCGGCGTCGACGGCTTCTCCTCGATCGACAGTGCGGTGCCGTCGGCGTCGAACTCGACCACGCCGTACGCCTTCGGGTTCGCCACCCAGTAGGCGAAAATCGCTCCGCCACTGACGTTCTGGAAGCGCTTGAGGCTGGTGCCCAGGCCGGGACCGTAGAAGACGTTGTCGCCCAACACCAGCGCGACGGAGTCGCCGCCGATGTGGTCGGCGCCGATCACGAACGCCTGCGCCAGCCCGTCCGGCCGGTCCTGGACCGCGTAGCTCAGGTTGATCCCGAAATCGGAACCGTCCCCGAGCAATCGACGGAAGGCCTCCGCGTCGTGCGGCGTGGTGATCAGCTGGATGTCGCGAATCCCGGCGATCATCAGCGTCGACAAAGGGTAGTAGATCAGCGGCTTGTCGTACACCGGCAGCAGCTGCTTGCTGACGCCCATCGTGATCGGATACAGCCGGGTGCCCGATCCGCCCGCCAGGATGATTCCCCGCATGGCAGCAGCCTAGAACGGCGTGCGGCTCAGCCAGCCATCCCATACCGCGGCATCGCCGAACACCTCGAGAGCGGCATCCGCCGAGGACGCGCGGCGCGTGATCGCCAGCAGCAGGTTCGTCGCCGTCCCCTTCACCGCGGCCTCCCCCTTCACGTGGTCGTGCGACCAGTTCAGGCCGTCCTCGTCGTGGGTGATCGTCCACTCACCGGTCGGGCCCAGGCCGTCGTCGCTGGCGTGCAGGTGCAGGGTGAACCCGCGCGCCAGGGGCGGGTCGGGGCGACGCGCCTGAACGGCCAGGTCGATCCACTCGCTCACGCCGTCGGCCGCCAGTTCCGCGGGCAGCGTCAGATCGCCGCCGAGGGCAAGCACCGCGTCGGCCCGGTGCACGACCTGCTCGTGGACGCGGCGCCGGATCCACCAGCCCGCGGGTTTCCCGCCGTTGAACGTCCACACCCGTGCCTCTGCGCCGACGTGGTCGACTGCGTCGACGACCAGCTGTGCGCCGGAGTTGAACCACGCGATCGCGTCGTCGAGGTCCTCGGGCGGTTTGCCGTCGCGGACCTCTCTGGGATCCAGTGGCTCGGTGCGGCGTTCGCCGATGATCTGGGCACACCACCGGTTCCCGCGGCCGACGTGCTTGAACAGCTGCTGGAGCGTCCAGCCGGGGCACGTCGGGATCGGGGTGGCCGGGTCGGCGTCACGGTAGAGATCGGCGAAGGCCTTGGTCTCCTCGATGAGGGCTGCTCGGAAGTCCACACCTAGGAACGTACGCCTGCCCGCGCCTGCCCGAGCGCGATCGGGAGCTCCGCCCAGCCGCGCAGCACGCGGGTGTCGCGACGACTTCCCGAGCCCGCCAGCCGGGCATCGGGATAGCGCTCGAAGAACGCCCGCAGGCCGACCTCGCCCTCCGCGCGAGCCAGTGCGGCACCGAGGCAGAAGTGCCTGCCGCCGGAGAACGACAGGTGCCTACCCGCGTTCTCGCGGGTGATGTCGAAGCGGTGCGGGTCCTCGAAGACGGCGGGGTCGCGGTTGGCGCCGGCGAGGTAGAGGATGACGAGCTCGCCGGCGCGCACCGTGCGGCCGGCCACCTCGGTGTCGACGACGGCGATGCGTGCGCTCAGCTGCACCGGCGACTCCAGCCGCAGGATCTCCTCGACCGCGCCCGGCCACAGTTCCGGGTCCTCGAGCACCATCGCGAGCTGATCGGGGTGCTCCAGCAGGATCCGGATACCGCTGCCGAGGAGGTTCACCGTGGTCTCGAAACCGGCGGCGAGCACCAGGCCCGCCGTCGCGCGCAACTCCTCGTCATTGAGGCGTGCGCCGTCGTCCGAGGCCTCGATCAGCTGGCTCATCAGGTCGTCACCGGGGTCGCGGCGCAGCGCGGCGATGTGGTTCCTCAGCCAGGCGTTGAACCCGTCGAGCCCGTTCTCGACGGCGAGGTACTGCTGCCACGACAGCCCGATGTCCAGACTGGGCGCGGCGAGCTCGCCGAACTCGAGGATGCGCGGACGGTCGGCGTCGGGGACCCCCAGAATGTCGCCGATGACGGTGACGGGCAGCTGGGAGCAGTAGCGGTCGACGACGTCGACGGTCCCGCCGTCCAGCTCCGCGATCAGCGCCGTGGCCGCCTGCTGCACGCGGTCCCGCAGGGCGGCAACGGCTCTGGTGGTGAAGACCGACGACACGGTCTTGCGATAGCGGGTGTGCTCCGGCGGCTCGACCGACAGCAGCGACGGAGGCAGCAGCGGGTGCAGGCGGCCCTGCACCGTCGTGCGCTGCTCGAGCCAGCCCAGCGGGCCCGGCAGCGTGCGGCCGATCGCGGTCACCGCGAAGTCGTCGGAGCGCAGCAACTGGTGGGCGATGGCGTGGTCGGCGGTGAGCCAGGCGGCACGGCCGCGGACCAGCGGTCCGCGCGCCCGGAGTTCGTCGGCGAAGCCCCCGGGGTCGGTGCGCACCGCCGGGTCGGCGATGAGCCTGCCCTGCATCTCGCCGCGTTTGGCGCCGAAGGACGCCAACCCGCGGATGACACCGTGAAGGGCGAACCAGTGCAGTCGCTGACGGGCCGTCATGACCCGAGCTTAAGCACCGGTCGCAGATCGTCCAACCGATCGAACAGTTGCCAGACGTAGGAGCTGGTGCCGTTCTCGCGGTGAGCGTGCAGGTCGCCGAGCGTGGGATCGGAACAGTAGCCGTCGAAGGCCTCCCGGCTGGGCCACTCGACGAGGATCAGTACCTGCCGCGGCGTGAAGTCACCCTGCACGTTGTCGGCGAACTTGCCGAGCGCGACAACCCGGCCGCCGTAGCGCGCGACCTCGGCCACCGAGCGCTTGGAGTAGGCCAGGTACTCGTCGCGGTCGGCGACGTCGAACAGGTTCAGTGCGTAGACCGTCATGGACCCCAGGCTACGACGACGTACTACGACGCCTTCGCCTCCGCGAGGTTGCGGCCCAGCGCGTGCACCGTCCAGCCCGCCCGCTGCCAGGTGGCGACGTCGAGGCAGTTGCGGCCGTCCACAACGACTTTCGCGCGCACGATGTCGGCGAGCTGATGCGGATCGAGGTCGACGAACTCCTGCCACTCGGTCAGCACCAACACCGCGTCCGCGCGGTCGCAGGCCTCGGCGACCGACGTCGAGTAGTTCAGCGTCGGAAACACGCGCTGCGAGTTCTCCATGGCCTTGGGGTCGTACACGTTCACGGTGCCGCCGTTGAGCTGAAGCAGACCGGCGACGTTCAGCGCGGGCGAGTCGCGGACATCGTCGGACTCGGGCTTGAAGGCCGCTCCGAGCACGGCGATGTTGGCGCCGAGCAGCGAGCCGCCGCAGGCCCTGGTGGCCAGTTCGACCATGCGGGTGCGCCTGCGCATGTTGATGCTGTCGACCTCGCGAAGGAACGTCAGGGCGTGGTTCGCGCCGAGTTCTCCCGCTCGGGCCATGAACGCACGGATGTCCTTCGGTAGGCAGCCGCCGCCGAATCCCAGTCCGGCATTGAGAAATCGGCGACCGATGCGCGGGTCGTAGCCCAGCGCATCGGCGAGCAGCGTGATGTCGGCGTCGACGGCCTCGCACACCTCGGAGATGGCGTTGATGAACGAGATCTTGGTGGCCAGGAACGCGTTCGCCGAGACCTTCACCAGTTCCGCGGTCTGCAGGTCGGTGACCAGGAACGGCACCTCGTCGGCGAGCATGTCGGCGTACAGTTCGCGGATCGCCGACTCGGCATGGCGCGAATCACGTTGCACGCCAAGCACGATGCGGTCGGGGTGCAGGGTGTCGTGGACGGCGAAACCCTCACGCAGAAACTCCGGGTTCCACGCGATCTCCACGTCGAGGCCGGCCGGTGTCAGCCCACGGGCGCGTTCGGCGAGGTCCGCGGCGGTGCCGACGGGCACCGTCGACTTGCCGACGATCACCGCGGAACGGCGCAGCCTGGGCACCAGCGTGTCGATGACGGCGTGCACGTGGCGAAGGTCGGCGCCGTACTCACCCTTCTTCTGCGGGGTGCCGACGCCGAGGAAGTGCACATCGGCGAACTCCGCCGCCTCGTCGTAATCGGTGGTGAAGTGCAGTCGGCCCGCTTCGATGTTCTCGCGCAGGATCTTTCGCAGTCCGGGCTCGTAGAACGGGATGTCACCCGACGCCAGCTTCGCGATCTTGCCGGGGTCGATGTCGACCCCGACCACCTCGTGGCCCAGCGCCGCCATTCCCGCGGCGTGCGTGGCTCCGAGGTAACCGGTACCGAATACGGTGCATCGCATACTGCCTGGATATGCGGCTGCGATGAGCTAACTGCAACGCGACACTGAGCGGCAGACCAACGTTGGGTGACGAGTGAGCGGTCCGCGCCTAGCTGCAGAAGATCAGGAAGCAGTTCTGGCCGCCTCCACCGCCTTGGCCGCCGCCACCGCCGCCGTAGCCACCTTGGCCGCCACCACCGCCGCCGTAGCCACCGCGACCGCCGCCGTCACCACGGCCTCCGCTACCACCGTCGTTACCGCTGCCGGGCCACTGCGAACCGGGTGAGCCACCCGATCCCTGACCCGGCCACTGCGGGTAGTCCGGCCGCGAGGGCGGCGCCTGCGGCGGCGTGTACGGCGGCTGCTGAGGCTGCTGAGTGGGCCACTGCGGGGCCTGCGGCCAGTCGTCGTCATCGTCGTATCCGCCCGGCGGCCACTGCTGCCACGGCGGCCGCTGGGTCGGCGGCCTCCACTGCGGCTGCTGCCAGATCGGCGGGAAGAGGACCGGCGGCACGATCGCCGGCGGGTTGTACGCGGGCACGGGCGCCGGGGCGACCGGCAGCGGTGCCGGCGGGGCGGCCGGTACCGGGGCCGGTGCGGCGGGCGCGGGTGCCGCCGGGGCCTCGACGTACACGTTGCGCGGCGGTGCTTGCGGGGCCGGAGCCTGCTGGACTACGGGCACCGGGGCCTTGATCGTCTCCGGCGCGGGTGCGGGCGCCGGGGCCGGGGCCGGGGCGGGCGCGGGCGCGGGGACGACTGCCTCGGGGACCGACGGCACCACCTCGGCGGGTGCTGCGGGGATGAGCGGCGGCACCGCCTGAGGACGCTGGTCGGCGGTCGGCCGGATGCTGACGGCCAGCGAGATGACGAGAGCCACCACGCCTATGACGAAGATGGACGTGAGTGCACTACCCACCAGGAGGAACGGCTTGCTGCCCTCGTCCGCGGGCCGATCGGCATCGAAGTCGTACCCGTCGTCGTACGGGTCGTCGACGGGACGCAGCATCGTCGCCGCCCCCGCCAGCCCGAGGTAATCGCCGCCTGCGGTGGGGCCGTCGGGATCCTGTGAATACGCCAGTCCAGCGGTGGTGGCGTCGAGGGCGGGCGCGGTGGCCGCGGCGATCGCGGCGCCGCGCGCCAGTGCCAGCGACGACTCCTCGGGTGCGCTGACGGGCAGGGCGACGAGACCCTGCAGGTGCTCCTTGACAGCGGCGATGTCGACACCCGAGCCCACGACGAACATGCCCTGCGGCGGCGCGGAGTGAGCCTCGACCGCGGCGGCCATCTCGCCGAGCACGGCCATGGCGTCGCTGCTGTGCAAATCGGTGCTGAGCACCTTGACGATCGACCCGTCGTCGCTCTGGACGACCGACAGCGTCGCGGTATCGCGGTCGATGAAGAGCAGAGCGGTGCTGGTGTAGCCGACGGCACGGCCCGCGGCCTGGGCGAGCGCACCCGCGGCGTGCAATTCGGAGACGAGCATCACGTCACGGATGCCGTGGGCCGCGAGGCCGTCGCGCAATTGGGCGGCCTCGGCGCGATCACTCCAGGTGACGCCGATGGACTTCAGGACGTGCCCGCCCTCGGCCGCGCTCTCCTGGGTTCCGAGTACTGCGGCGACCACTTGCTCGGCCACGCCGTTGGTTGCTGAGTCGTCCGACGGCGACACCTCGAAGGTGTCGTGGTCGACGATCGGACCGTCGCCCTTTTCACCCTCGACCAGCACCAAGCGGACCGTCTTAGGCGTCAACGACACACCTAGTACGATGTCCACTGACCCCTCCAATATGTTTGCTACGGTTATCCGTCGCCTCCGCGCGATGACCTGTCGCGGTGCGCCGACTAGTTGTTTCATCGACCCGACCTGCACGATCGTTACACCTGCGGCGTTAGCTATGCACGTGGCCGGGACGCCCATCCGAGGCTACTCGCGTGGGCGGCCGGCATCGACTCAGTTCTCGTCGGCGGCGTCCGGTCGGGGGCGCGGAGCGTTCAGGTCCCCGAGGCCCGACGGGCGCCGGTTCGCGAGGTGGCCGTGCACGCCTTCGGCGTATGCGGTCTCGGCGTGCTGGGTGAAGTCGACGCCGGTGGTTTCGTCCTCCGGACTGAGCCGGAAGCCCATGACCCGGTCGATGAGTTTGGCCAGCAGGTAGGACACGCCGAACGCGTAGACCGCGACGACCGCGGCCCCCAGCGCCTGCTTACCGAACTGCAGGAAACCGCCGCCGTAGAAGAGGCCCGCCGCGCCGCCGGTCATCACCTCGGTTGCGAGCAGGCCGATCAGCAGCACGCCCACGACACCGCCGACGAAGTGCACGCCGACGACGTCGAGCGAGTCGTCGTACCCGACCTTGAACTTCAGGCCGATCGCGAACGAACACACGACGCCCGCTGCCAGCCCGACGACGACCGCGCCGAGCGTGTTCACCGTGCCGCACGACGGCGTGATGGCGACCAGGCCCGCGACGACACCGGACGCTGCGCCGAACGTCGTGGGCCGACCGTCGCGGAACTTCTCGACCGCGAGCCAGCCGAGCATCCCGAGGCAACCGGCCACCAGCGTGTTGAGGAAGATCGCCGCGGCCATGCCGTTGGCGGCGAGCGCCGAGCCGGCGTTGAAGCCGAACCAGCCGAACCACAGCAGGCCGACGCCGAGGAGCACGAAGGGCAGGTTGTGTGGCCGCATGGCGTCCTTGTTGAACCCGATGCGCGGGCCGAGCACCAGGGCGAGCGCCAAAGCCGACGCACCGGAGACGATCTCGACGACGAGGCCGCCCGCGTAGTCGAGCACGCCGAGCTTGAACAGCCAGCCCTCGGGGTTCCACACCCAGTGCGCGACCACTGAGTAGACGACGATCGCCCACACCGGCACGAACACCACCCACGCGGAGAAGCGGGCGCGGTCGGCGATCGCACCGCTGACGAGCGCGGCCGTGATGATCGCGAACGTGAGCTGGAACGTGGCGAAGAGCAGTTCCGGGACCGCGCCGTGCAGGGTGTCGGGTGCGATGCCCGTCATCCCGAAGTGCGCGAGGTCGCCGATGAGGCCGAATCCGCCGCCGTCACCCGAGAAGGCCAGCGAGTAGCCGGCCAGCAGCCAGGCCACCGTCACCAGCGGGATCGAGATGAAGCTCATCATGATCATGTTCAGGACGCCGGTGGTGCGCACCATGCCGCCGTAGAAGATGGCCAGACCGGGGGTCATCAGCAGCACGAGGGCGGTGCTGGCGAGCAGCCAGGCGGTCGCGGCGGGATCGAGTTCCTGCATTCGAAGGAGAATGTCGGCGCCGCGTTTCAGCTGAGGGACGAACGTGTTTCCGGCATGTTTCGTGTTTCGCGGCGGTTACCGACTGCTCACGGCATGTCGGCGAGCCGGCTGCCGATCGCGGCGCGGTTCTTGATGCCCAGTTTCCGGTAGACGCGGCCGAGGTTCTGCTCGACGGTCTTGGGGCTGATGAACAGCGTCGCGGCGATGTCGCGGTTGGTCATGCCGGTGGCCGCGAGCTCCGCGACGCGCTGTTCGGACGCGGTGAGCACGGTACCGTCGCCGCGCTTCCCCTTCACCCTGGCGAGCTCGGCCTCGGCGCGTGCCACCCAGAGCGCGGCGCCCATCTCCTCGAACACCGATGCTGCAGCGCGCAGGGTCGCGGCCGCGGGATCCCGGAGCCTGCGCCTGCGCTGCAGCTGACCGAGGAGCAGCAGGGTCCGCGCGCGTTCGAGCGGCATGGGCAGCCGGTCGTGCCAGTCCAGTGCGACCCGCACGGCCTGCTCGGCCTCGACGACGTCGCCGCGCGCGGCCAGCGACATGGCCCGGCAGCGGCCGGCGACGGCGAGCATCCACGGCCGGTCCACCCGCCGCCCGTTGCGCTCCAGGACGTCGACGATCTGATCGGCCTCCTCGAGCCGGCCCAACGCGATCAGCGCCTCCGCGGCGTCGGGTAGATACCAGGAGTGCATCAGCTCGGTACCGGGCACGATCTGCAGGCGCTCGAGCAGCGGTGCGACGGCCGCCACCGCCGCTTCGTGGTTGCCGAGCGACACCTCCACCAGGCACAGCGTCATCCGCGGCCAGTCGGCCATCCGCGTGGCCCCGCACTCGAGCGCGGACTGCAACGCGGTGTCGGCGTCCGCGCGGGCGGCCTCTTCCAGACCCAGCTGGGCGGCGACCACGCTGCGGACGCTCAACGGGATGATCTCGACGTGGTCGCCACCCAGCTGTTGCGCCCGCTCAACGGCTTCATCGGCGAAAGTAGCTGCGGCAGTTAGGTTTCCGCGCCACATCTCGACGAGAGCCTGGTAGCTGGCCACCGCCATCATGCTGCGATCGGCGCCGCGCTCGTCGTAGTGCCCCCGCACGCCGACCAGCTGCTCGGCCGCGTCGTCGAGCCGGCCGGTCCACGCCAGCAGCAGTGCGTTGACCGCGCTCGCCTTGAAGGGGAACGCGACGTCGTCCGCGTCGTCCTCGAGCGCGAGCGCGGTGTCGATCGCGGTCCGGTCGACGCCCTCGCCGTGGATGAACAGGGTGTGCGCCCACATGGCCTGCGCCTGGCTCTTCACCGACGGCGAGACGCCGGGGTCGTCCGCCAATTCGACTGCGCGGCGCGAGTTCTCCCGCATGACGTCGAAGAGGCCCTTCTCCGAGACCCCCTCGGCCCCCTCCATCCCCTCCGCGAACGATCCCATGCCCTGCGCCCACGACAGCGACATCAGGGCTTGCACGACGACGGTCGGCAGGTCGCTGGCCTCCTCGGCGGATCTGGTCAGCAGCTGCGTCGCCTCGGCGTAGCGGTTGTCGAAAAGGCACATGGCGCCGAGCAGGTTGAAGGCGATGGCGCGCAGCACGCCCGGTCGCAACTCCTCAACGGTGTCCTCGAGCAGGGTGCGGGCGCGCTTCGTGTCCCCCGCCTGGAAGTGATCGCCCGCGGCGCGCAGGCGGCGCCACGGTTTGTCGCCACCCAGCCCGATCGCCAGCTCCAGCAGTTCGGCCGCCGCGGCCGGTGCGCCGCGGGTACGGGCGGTGTCCGCGGCGCCGTCGAGAGCGGCCAGCGTGTCCTCGTCGGCGCTGGTGGCGGCCAACGCCAGATGCCGCGCCTTGAGTTCGGGTTGCGATTCGATGGCGGCGAGCGAGCGGTGCATCGCCCGCCGGGCAAAGGGCGCCGCGTCCCCGTAGATACCGCGCGCCAGCAGCGGGTGCGCGAACCGCACCTGGTTCCCGTCGATCCAGATGATGCCGTCGGTCTCCACGCCCTCGAGCAACTCCACGACCTCTTCGGGTGTCGAATCATTGGCGCGCGCAACGAGATCGACCGTCGGCGCGGCGACGGACGCGACGGTGAGCAACACCTTGCGCACGTCGGCGTCGAGCTTGCCGAGGCGCACCCGCACCAACTCGGCCAGCGTGCTGGGCAGCCCGGTCTGCGACGCGGAACCCCGGTCGTCCATCGCGCGGGCCAATTCGAGCGCGTAGAACGGGTTGCCGCCGGAGACCTCCGCGATGCGGACTATCGCGGCCCGCGAGAACGAGCGGTCGAGCTTGCGCAGGATCAGTGCGTGCAGGGCGCCGAGGCTGACGGGGCCCAGTCGCAGGTTCGACACCGCTTCGAGGCCGCCGAACCTCAGCCACGACGTCGTCGTGCCCTGCAGCGGTTCGCATCGCTCGCTGAAGAGGAACTTGACCGGGCCGGTCAGCCGGCGTGCGACGAATGCGACGACGGCCTTGCTCGAGGTGTCCAGCCACTGCACGTCGTCGATCGCGAGCAGCACCGGGCGCTCGCTGCTGAGCGCCTCGAGGACCGCCGCCACGGCCGCGGCGACGACCCGCTGGTCGGTGACGGGACCCTCGGATCCCGCGGTGAGAAGCACCCGGTACACCGCCAGACGCTGCAGGTCGGGCAGGGCCTCGATGGCGGCGGGGTCGACCTCGGCCAGCAGATCCGCCACCCCGGCGTAGGCCAGCACCGACTCGGCCTCACTCGGACGCGAGGTGGCGACGAGGTGCCCACGCGCTCGCGCGGCGTCGCACGCCGTGGACCACAGGGTGGTCTTGCCGATGCCCGCCTCGCCCTCGACGACCAGCGCCCGCGGACCGTCCTGCGCATCCAGGAAGCCCTCGATGGCCGTGTTGGCCACCGCGTGCGCGATGACGTCGGTGGCCACGCCTACCTCCTCCCCAGGATCGCGCTGCCGCCGCGGCGTCGCAGGGTCGCCAACGCGGCGCGTGCGGCGAGGCCGGTCGGTTCGAGTTCGCCGTCCTCGTTGAGGCGGAACGGTGCGGGTGCGGGCTTGCGCCCGAGTCGCCACCGAAGTCGATCGAGTTGCCGGAACGGCCAGAACACCCAGGGCTCTTGCAGCGCGTGGACGTCGCAGCGCCGCGCGGTCGATCCCGTCGCCGCGAGGATGCCGTTGACCGCCCGCCTGGCCGCTTCGTTCGCACCCTCCATCGTCGCGAGATCGGTGTTGGTGCGGACGAAGTCGGCCGCCAGGAACAGGTTCGGGATCGCGGTGGTGGCGTCCGGTCGGTGCGCCCACGACCCCTTGGTGTTGACCAGCAGCGGCTCGGCGTTGGTGGCCTGACCGGGATTCGGGAACTCGATCGCGGGATCGAGGAACCACGTGACCACGTTGGACTCCCGCAGCGACCCGTCGTCGATGTGGGCGACCAGCTGGGCCCAGACCTCCTGCCGGATCTCCTCCTTCGAGCACGCCGACGCGGCCTTGCCGGTCACCGGTCCGGGTTTGGTCCAATCCGAAACATCAACGGAGAGAACCCCTTCGACACGTCCGTCGCCGCGCTGTTCGAGGTCGACGTCCGGCCAGAACTGTTTCTGCGAGATCGCCGTCAGCGCCCACTCGGAGTCGATGAAGATGGCGTGGCCGTGTTCGAGCGGGACGTCCTCGTCGAGGTAGAACATGACACCGGTCATCCACTCCTTCTTGAGCTCGCTGATCAGCGCCAGGCGGGGCTCCGCGGCGCGCATCGCCGGTGAGATGAGCAGTTCGAAGCGCTCGGCGGGTAGTGCGGCGATGTAGTGGTCGGCCTCGATGGACTCGTCGCCGTCGGGCGTCGTGATCGTCACCGAGGTGATTCGCTCGCCGTCGCAGAGGATTCCGGACACCCCGCTGTGCGGACGAAGCGTCACCCCGCGGCGTTCCAGCAGCGCGAGCCACGGGTCGATCCACACCTCGCTCGTCGGTCCGTCGAGCACGTTGTCCAGCCGGCCGTCGATCTGCAGCATGTCGTAGAGAAGCTGGCAGAGCACGGTGGAACCGGTGCGGGCGGACATCTGGTCGGCCTTCGCGGCGACGAGCGTGCGCGTCATCCCGGTGGCGAGGAACTTCTGATATGCCGCGGACTTGCGCGTCGCCTCGACGAAGTCCCACCAGCTGGTCGCCTCGAATTCGTGGAGGCGTCGCTCGTCGCACGACGTCATGGCCGTGAGGATCTTCTCGACGAACACGGCGAACTCCGTGACGGGCACGCCCGCAGTGAGAACAAGTTCGCGAATACTGCGCAAGCCGGTGATCATCTGCGTCAGCGACGTGGGAAACCCTGCGGGCGCGATCAACTCGTTGCGGCCGCCGGCCTGCGCCATGAGCATCTCGGTGCACTTGGTGAGGTTGTCGTACACCGAGCCGCCGTCGTACGGGATGCGCTTCATGGTGTCGGTGACGTGCCGATAGAAGCCGGGGAAGAAGCGGAACCCGTGCTCGGCGGGGAGGTCCTGCCGCCCGTCGGTGCCCGACCCCGGCACCGGCATGGATCGCGCCTTGCCGCCGAACTCGCCGCGCGCCTCGTACACGGTCACGTCGAAACCGCGCTCCGACAACTCGTGCGCGGCGCTCAGACCGCCGACGCCCCCACCCAGGATCGCCACCCTCGTCACGGCGTGACTTTATCGGGGATTCGGGCTCAGGCGCCGAGAATGCCGGCCTTTCGCGCCGCAGCCAGCCAGGCGGGGAACTCCGACATGACCCGTGCGTAGAAATCCTCGTCGCTCATCGCCTTGACGTTCTCTACCGCGACGAAGCCGGCGTTGTCGACTTCACGGCCGGTGAGCTCGTCGAGTTTCTGCAGGAACGGGAAGTCGTCCTCGCGGCCGATCGCCATGAACTGGATGAACATCGGCAGTCCCGACGCGCGCAGCACCACCTCGGCCGCGGCCTTGCGGTCGCTGTTGCCGCCGTCGGTGACGAAGGCGACGTAGGTGGGCATGGTGGCGCCGCGCCTGAGTCCCTGCGCGATCCGCTCGAGGGGCGGCGCGTACTTCGTCGTGCCCCAGATGCCCTTGCGCTTTGTGGTGCGGTCCGTCCAGCCCTCCCGGTTGGCGACGGTCACCGGTTCCGCATCGTGCACACGGTGGTCGAACAGCAGGGTGTCGATGGTGCCGTTGTCGTCGAAGAGCAGGGCGGCGGCGAGGAACCTGTCGATGAGTTCCTGATAGCTGCCGTTCTTGAACAGGGGGTGCGACGAGCCCGACACGTCGAGCACCAGGATCACCTCGGCACGCTCACTCGAGAGACCGCGCTTCTCCAGGGAAACCGTTGCGGCGTCGAATTTCTGGAGCAGGACGGGCGACTGGTCGGACACCATCTTGCGCAGGTTGACCTGGCGCTGCTTGTTCATGTCGATCGTGGGCGCCGGGGGCGCCGGGGGTGTGGCTTCGGCGGGCGCGTCGTCGATCGCGATGCCGAACTCGGTGGCGATGCCGGCCAGCCCGGAGTCGTAGCCCTGCCCGACGGCGCGGAACTTCCACGCGCCCTGTCGTCGGTACAGCTCGCCGAAGATCAGCCCGGTCTCGGTGGTGAGGCCCGACAGCGGGAAGTCGGCAACGGTGGCACCGTCGGCGAGCACCGAGATGGCCAGTCCACTGGCCTGACTGAAGGAATGACCTTTGGCCGCCGCGTCGTGAATCGTCGCGGTGAACGCGATGCGGTCGATGTCCGCGGGCACCGACGCGGCGTCCACCTCGAGGCGCTGCCCGCCGCGAGCGCCCGCACCGAGGTGCCGCACCGAACCGTCGGGGGACGCCGGCTGGTTGTAGAACACCATGTCGGCGTCACTGCGCACCTTGCCGGAGGCGGTGAGCAGCAGCGCGCTGGCGTCGATGTCGACGTCGCCGGCGACGGCCCAGGTCACCTCGACGATCAGCCTGGCGGTCGGAACCCCCGTGTTCGCGCCTTTACTGAGCTGCGCCATGACCCCTCCCCCTCGTTCAGTGCCTGATGAAGTTCTGATACGACTTCGACGGCGTCGGGCCGCGCTGGCCCTGGTACTTCGATCCGGCCGCGCTGCTGCCGTACGGGTGCTCGGCGGGGCTCGTCAGGCGCAGCAGGCAGAGCTGGCCGATCTTCATCCCCGGCCACAATGTGATCGGCAGGTTGGCCACGTTCGACAGCTCGAGGGTGATGTGGCCGCTGAAGCCGGGATCGATGAACCCCGCCGTCGAGTGGGTGAGCAGGCCGAGCCTGCCGAGCGACGACTTGCCCTCGAGCCGACCCGCGAGGTTGTCCGGCAGACTGCAGCGCTCGAGCGTCGACCCCAGCACGAACTCGCCGGGGTGCAGCACGAACGGCTCGCCCTCCTTGGGTTCGACGAGCGTGGTCAGGTCGTCCTGGCGGAGCGCGGGGTCGATGTGGGTGTAGCGGGTGTTGTTGAAGACGCGGAACAGGTTGTCGAGTCGCACGTCGACGCTGGAGGGCTGGACCATTCCCTCATCGAAGGGGTCGATGCCGAGGTGACCGGCGGCGATCTCGGAGCGGATGTCGCGATCGGAGAGCAGCACGCGTACGACCCTAACGGTGTCTAAGGAATCGCCGACTTTCCTATCGAAACTCTGTGTGTTCGCGCAGTTGGAGCGCATGACGCACATCCGAGTGACAGCATTTGCCCATGGGACTGATGAGACGGACGGGTGTCATTGTGACGGCGGTGGCATCGGCCGCGGTCGTGACGCCGTGGCTTGCCGGGCCGGCGACCGCGGCGCCGTGCCCCGATGCCGAGATCGTGTTCGCCCGCGGCACGACCGAGGCGCCCGGCGTCGGGCCCACCGGACAGGCCTTCGTCGACGCGGTGCGCTCGCAGGTCGGCCCGAAGTCGGTCGGCGTGTACGCCGTCGACTACCCCGCCACCATGGCGTTCTCGACCGCCGTGCAGGGCATCTCCGACGCGCGCGCCCACATCCTGTCCACCGTCGCCAGCTGTCCGGACACGAAGCTCGTGCTCGGCGGCTTCTCCCAGGGTGCGGCGGTCATGGGCTTCGTCACGGCGAGTGTTGTGCCAGAGGGTGTTTCACCCGACGACGTGCCCGCGCCGATGCCGCCGGAGGTCGCCGACCACGTCGCGGCCGTGGTGCTGTTCGGCAAGCCGTCGACCCGCTTCATGAACGTGCTCAAGGATCCGGACGTCGTCGTGGGGCCGTACTACGCGGCCAAGTCGGTCGACCTGTGCGTTGACAACGACCTGGTGTGCGATCCGCGTGGCCGGGGCTTCGCGGTGCACAACCAGTACACCGAACTGGGCCTGGTGAACCAGGGCGCGACCTTCGCGGTGCAGCGGTTGCAGGCGGAGTGGGCGGCGGAGGCGGCGACTGCGGCAGCCGCGGGCGAGGAACCTGCGCCAGGGCCGGACGCGACCGCGCTGGTGGTCTCGGACGATGACCAAGCGCCGGTGCCGCACCTGGCACCCGTCACGCCCGTCCCGATGGGCCCGCCTCCCGGTCCGGCGGTCCCATCCGCTCAGGCCTAGGAGTGCCGCGCCGCGCCGGATGCTATTCCCGTCATCGGTTCCACGGACCGGACCAGAGATAACCCGTCCTTCCGCTCTGCGTTGAGCCCTACCCGCGTGTTTTCAGATACTGGGTCAGCCCGAACTTCTCGACGAGCGTGAGCCAATCCGTGCCCATCACCTCGTAATCGGCGCGTTCGCGTGCGGTCGGCGCGTTGCCCTGCCATGAGAATCGCTTGTCCAAGCCCGAGACGGAGTCGCGGCAGCTGAAGGTCAGTGGCTGCATGCCGGGGATTTGCACGTGCATGCCGATGGCCGTGGAATAGAACCTGCTCACTGCATAGCTCGCGATACCGCCGAAGAGAAACAGTCCAAAGGGAAGCCTGGGCTGAAAGACCACCGGCGTCGCGCTCACCTGCGCGGGCCACGCCGAGGCGATCACGGTGTTGGTATTCGGGTCGACCACCCAAATCGCCTCTGGTCCAACATCGATGGCCAGCCGAGGTCGGCTGACCGATTGCATGAATTCGTTCCGTTGCCGGTATTGGAACGCCCCGAACTCTTGAGCCAGCAGCGGGTTGGTGAACAGCAGGCAGCGGGTCAGCCCGCTCGGTGCCTGAGATGGTTTATCCAGCGCGCTTCGGGCGGACACGGGTCGCGAACCACCGACCAGGGCGAGAACTTCCTCGAACTCCGCGGCTGGCAACTGCGCGTCGATGTCCATCTCGAGGCCGTAGCCCACGTCCGGCGCGTCGAGTCGAGTTCCCGCAGGAACGCGGCGATCTCGTCCGCCGAGAACGAACCGGTGCGGCCCGCACTGCAGGTGCAGCGCCGTACCCATGGTCATGCCACCGGTCTGCCCCCAGGTGCCCAACTTCGCAGTACTGAACAAATAGACATCGCCTGGCCGCGTGTTGACTGTGAGACTGTGGTTCGCGACGGAAATGACGATCTTCTTGCTCCCAGACCGCGAGTACCAATACCAGCCGCCGACACAGGCGATGAATACGACTGCTAAGACGGGTATGACTATTGGCCCGACGATCGCGAGGAAGTCTCGCGGGACTAAGAGATACAGTCCTCCGACCAGGGCGCTGCCCACGAACGTGAACCCGAGGATGGCGGCCACCCAGATGCCGTAGGACGCACCGGGGTTCTTCTGCCAGGCCGGCCCCGTTCGGGAGGCCGTCTTGGAGCCCCAGAACGGGGGGTCCGCCACGAACTGCCGTGCCCCGGCCACTGGGTGGTTGACGTTCATCGACATGGGCCCCTCCCTTGGCGCGCATTCACGTCGGGGTTCGCGCTGGTGCCATTTCGCGTGCGAACACGGCACCTCCCGGCCGTTCTGGCAAATTGATAGTAGGACCTTGAGTAGCGACTTGAACAGACTGGCAAAGTTACGAACGTAAGGCTCCTGCCGTGCCGGCAATCTGATCTGCAGGGAGTCGCCGACGACCGCACCGGGCCGGTAGATACCGACAGCGCGGCCCGGTTCACTGCGCGACGGTCCTTCTGCCTCGCACTTCGTTCGGTGATACAGCGTCGAAAAGCCCTGGGAGAACTCGAAGTCCGCTCGATGAAGGTGCGCGGACAGTTGCCGGCGACCGCGATCGAGGACACGTGGTCAGCCGATGACCACGCGCCGGTGCCGCGCCTGGCACCCGTGACGCCCGTTCCGATGGGCCCTCCCGCCGGGGCCAGTGGCCCCATCCGATCAGGCCCAGGGGTGGCTTGCCGCGCCGGATGCTAGCCTTCGTAACCACCAGCGCTGCTGGCAGCGCCGATGTAGTTCAATGGCAGAACATCAGCTTCCCAAGCTGAATACGCGGGTTCGATTCCCGTCATCGGCTCCGTGTGCTGTCGCAAGACATCCGAATAGCTCTGAACCCTCGTTGGGGGTTCAGAGCTTTTTTCGTGGGCGGCCGCAGGGACTTCGCGGGGTCGATAGTCCCCGGTGGGGTCGATGGTGAGGTGTCGCGTGACCGCTCAAGGTTGGCGGCCCGACCGCTCGTACGCAGCTGCGGAAAGCCCCCGTCGGTTCGAGTCTGAGAAATTCACGTGAGTGTCAGCGAGTCGGCGCTTTACTCCGAGCGCGAAGGTAGGTTGTCCGTCGTCGTGAGCACCGTGCTCAGCGGCGACGTGCGGAAAGCGAGCATCTGTGAGCACCCTGTCTGCTGACCTACGGACGCTGAGCCGTGAAGCGTTCGTGTACTTCTACCCGCTCATCACGATGGACATCACCCGGTTACAGGCGGTCAACTCGCCCATCGGCACCACGCCGGGCTCCGGCCCACCGAATCGGTTCTCGCATTTGCGTGCCTTCCCCACCGCCGACTTCCGCGCCGTCGTGCGACCGAACTTCGACACCCTGTACTCCTCGGCCTGGCTCGACCTCACCGCAGGACCGGTGAAACTGTCCGCACCTGACACCGACGACCGGTACTACATGCTGCCGTGCATCGACATGTGGACCGACGTCTTCGCCAACCCCGGCAAGCGCACTACGGGAACCGAGGCAGGCGAGTGGGTCATCGTCGGACCCGGCTACACCGGGAAGCTGCCGTCGGGCCTGCCCGTCATCGCCGCGCCGACACCGTACGTGTGGATCATCGGACGCACCCAGACCAACGGGGTCGTCGACTACCCCGCGGTGCACGTCGTGCAAGACGGCTACACCATCACCCCGCTGGATAAAGCACCCGAGCACAGCGTCGACGCGGACTACGACGTGACGACCGAACCGCTCAAGATCGTCAACGGTATGACGGCGCTGGACTACTTCGCGTACGCGGCGAAGCTGCTGTCGGTGATTCCGCCGCACGCCAGCGACTTCTCGCAGCTGGCTCGAATCGCACTGCTGGGTATCGCACCCGGAAAGCCGTTCGACGCGAGTCGATTCAGTGCCGACGACCAGGCGGAGCTCGAAGCCGGCAAGGCCGACGCGCTGGCCGCCATGACGGCCTCCCTACCGACGTTGGGCACCAGTGCGAACGGGTGGAACGTGTTGGCGGACAACATCGGCGTGTACGGCAACTCGTACTTCAAGCGGGCTGTGGTGACGCTGATCGGGTTGGGCGCCAACCCGCCTGAGGATGCGGTGTACCCGCTACTGACCGCCGATGCCGAGGGCAACCCGATCAGCGGTGAGCACGACTACGTCATCCACTTCGACGCCGACAAGCTCCCGCCCGCCTACGCCTTCTGGTCGGTGACGATGTACGACGCCGACGGCTATCAGGTTGCGAACGAACTCGACCGATTCGCCATCGGTGACCGTGATCGGTTGACCTACAACGCAGATGGTTCCCTGGACCTCTACCTCCAGCACACCAATCCCGGTGAAGAGCGCGTGGCGAACTGGCTGCCCGCCCCGCTGGGACCCCTTGGTGTCACGATGCGTCTCTACGCCCCCAAGGCCGATGTCCTCGACGGACGCTGGTACCCACCGGCGGTCCGAAAGGTGTCGGCGGGTTGAGCGGCTTGCGGTGAGCCGCGGCTGAAACCGTCAACGGCCCTGTCCCGCCACCGCATCGAGGTGATGGTCGAGGAGTACTACAAATTGCGTTCCGACGTCGTCTAGCGCAGACGAGCGAGCGCGGCTGTGGCCGCACCTGGTCGAGGCCTACGCCGATTTCGACTCGTACCAATCCTGGACGGACCGCGAGATTCCCGTCATGGTTCCCAAATCCCGCTAGAGCACTCGCGACACGCTCCCGGTGGACAAGCGCGACACCTACCTGAAATCCGTACACCGCGCCGCCGCACCGGGTGCGGACTACTACATCCTGGTCTTCGCCAAAGGCGCCTATCCCGCGGACATGGCATCCAAGCCCAACGAGGTCGACGCGTACGAGCTTCACGCCGCGGTCGGACGCTACTTCGACATCGACTTCATTCGCCCGGCACCGATCCTGGCGAAAGTCCAAGCGCTACCGGGACTTCCCAATCTGACACTGCCCTTCGAACGAGACCGGCTCGGGCGCCTGCAGTTCCCCGGATACCTCCTGCGCGCCCGCAAAGCCGACTTCGCCGCCACCTGATCCCCGGCGGGCAGCGTCGATTTGCGGTCAATTCTGACTGCCGGGAGCCGTGCATTCGTTAGTCTGCTCGCATGGCATCCACCGCCGCGCAACTCCGTCGGTCGCAGACGAGTCGGCGGGCCGACAGTCACGCGCTCATCCTCGACGCCGCCGTCGACCTCCTGGTGGAGCGGGGATACGGCGGCACGACGACCGTCGCCATCCAGGAGCGCTCCGGCGTCACCAGAGGCAGACTTCTGCACCACTTCCCCTCTCGCGACGCCCTGGTCGTCGCCGCTGTACACCACCTCGCCGATCAGCGGATCGCCGAGATGGAGCGGTGGTTCGAGCACACCGCCGACCGGAATCCCGGTGGCGGAGCGCGGGTTGATCGGGCAGTCGGCCAGTTGTGGAACACCTTTCGGCAGCCGTACTTCTGGGCCGCCATGGAACTGTGGAACGCCGCACGCACTGACGACGGTGTGCGACGTGAACTCGCCGCATCCGAACGCAGGCTGGGCCGCGCCATCGAGCACGTCGTCGCCACGATGTTCGGACCGGTCCACAGCAGCCACCCGGCGTTCGACGACGTGCGCGACGTGCTGTTCACCAGCATGCGAGGAGTAGCACTCACCTACTCGTTCGTCGAACGTGATCCCGCGACCGACCCTCACCTCGCGTTGTGGCGCTCGTTGGCCCGCCGATTGCTCGGCGTCGACGCGTAGCCGAGGAAAACCGGTCAATCGTGACTGTTATTGTCATGCGATCGTTCGAAGGAGGCCACATGCCCGAGGTCGACGCACCGCCGTCCGTCCCGCGCACCCAAGACCGGATGACCCACGACGTGTGGTTGCCCGAGGAGATCGTCGCGTTGCGCGCCGAAGCCCGCGCCGCGGTCGAGAAGCGACTCGTCCCTCACGCACGCGAGATCGGTGAACGCGAGGAGTCCGCCGACAGCTTTCCGTGGGAGGCCTTCCGCGGGCTAGCCGACGAGGGCTTGTTCGCCGTGCCCTTCAGCTCGGAATACGGTCGCGGACTACAGCATCCGATGCTCGGCACCTGCACCGTGACCGAGGAGATCGCCTATCACTCCTCGTCGATGGCCGGGGTCTACGACGGCCAGTGCATCCTCGTACCCCAAACGCTCACCTTCGCCACCGACGCCCTGCGAGCACGCCTGATCCCGGAACTGATCGGCGGACGCACGGCCTTCGCCTTCGCCACCACCGAACCCGACACCAGTTCCGATCTCACCGCCGAACGGATGCGCACCGTCGCCGAGGACACCCCGGAGGGCTTCGTCGTCAACGGGCGCAAGCGCTGGATCACCAACAGCATTGTGGCCGGCTGGGTCTCGGTGCTGGTGCGAGCCGGGGCCGGAAGCAACCGGGCCACGATGCTGCTGGTTGATCTGTCGTCGCCGGGGGTCCGCATCGGCACCCCGGACCTGAAGATGGGACACCGCGGACAGATCACCGCCGACATCGAGTTCACCGACGTCCTAGTCCCCCACGCCAACCTGCTCGGCACAGCGGGCGGCGGCCTGGGGGTCGCGCTATCCGCGCTCGTACGCGGACGGATCGGCATCGGCGCCGCAGGAGTCGGCGTCGCCCAGGCGGCACTCGATCTCGCCGTCGAACGACTACGGACCCGCCACGTCTTCGGGCACCCACTCGGCGCGATGCAGCACTGGCAGTTCACCATGGCTCAGCGCGCCACCGAGATCGAGTGCGCCCGCACGCTATACCAGAAGGCGGCCACCCTGCTCGATCGTGGCGACCGCAGCGCCGAGCCGGAAGCCGCGATGGCCAAGGCGTACGGCACCCGCCTGGCCAACGACCTTGTTCGAGAGGCCATCCAAATCCACGGTGCGCTCGGTTTCGCCCGGCACGTCGGCGAAACCGGCGAGTCGGTACGGCTCGAGGAGATGTATCGCGACGCGAAGATCCTCGAGATCTTCGAAGGCGCCAACGAGCTCCAGCAGTGGATCATCGCCCGACAGCTCATCGGCCGCGACGTCACCGGCTAGGGAAGCCGGCCTGCGCCTCAGGCCCACGTCTGCACGCGATTCGTCCGCTATATTACCGTGAAGTAAGTACACTTGTTCACTGAAGCGAATCGGCGAGGAGGACGACCGGATGGCCGATGCCGCGGAACAGTGCCGTCGCAGGTGCGCCGCATGACCCGTGTGGACGTCTCGTTCGAATCCGGCGCCGACCGGTGCGCGGGTTGGCTGTACACCCCCGCCACCGAGGGCGCACCGCGGCCGACGGTGATTTTGGGGCACGGCCTTGGCGGGGTCAAGGAGATGAGACTCGACGCCTACGCCGAGCGCTTCGTGCAGGCCGGTTACGCGTGCCTGGTCTTCGACTACCGGCATTTCGGCGCCAGCGGCGGTCTGCCCCGGCAGCTTCTCGACATCAAGAAGGAATTGGCAGACTGGGCGGCCGCCGTCGCCTACGTTCGCCGTCTCGAGGGCGTCGACGGCGATCGAATCGCCTTGTTCGGTTCGTCGTTCGGCGGCGGTCTGGTCATCGACGTCGCCGCCGCCGACGGTCGCATCTCAGCCGTAATCTCCCAGTGCCCCTTCACCGACGGGTTCGCCTCGGCGCGCGCAAGCGGCACGATATCCACCGTGAAGGTGACGGCGTTGGCCACTCGAGACGTGGTGGCGGCCGCACTCGGACGCACTCCGGTGATGGCCGCCCTGTCCGGTCCCCCTCGATCAGCCTCGCTCATGTCGGCCCACGACTGCGAACCCGGATACCGGGCGCTGACCGACACCGCTCCGGCGTTCCGCAACGAAGTGTGCGCACGCTTCGCGCTCGCGATCGCGACCTACTTTCCGGGCCGCCGTGCCGCTCGGCTCGACTGCCCCATCCTGTTCGCGCTGTGCCGAGACGACACCGTCGCGCCCGCAGCGGCGAGTCGCAGGCACGGGGAACGAGCGGCTTGCGCGGAGATCGTCGAATACCCGTGCGGGCACTTCGACATCTACCTGGGAGACGCGTTTGAACACGCCGTCGGAGACTACGTCGACTTCCTGCACCGGCATCTGCCGGTGGCCTGACACGTACGCAGCACAGGCGCCGTTGTGCACTGCACCGATCGACTGGATCCGCGCGAAAACGGGAATGCCCTCGTCATGCCACCCGAGGAAACCAAGACGTGCCCTGTGTGCCGACGGCCGTTCACGAACCGTCGCAAGTGGCGCACGCGCGGAGTGTGGGATCGCGTCGTGTACTGCTCGGAGCGCTGCCGTCGCACCGGGAGAGCCGATGAGCAGCCTGCCAAGTGAGACGGTTACCCGCGCAGCCAATCTCGAATGGTCTCGACGAGTTGCGTCTTGCATTCCAGCGGTAGCCAGTGCCCCGCGGGCAGGTGAGCGACGGTGAGCTCCGCGCAGGCCGCGCGCATGGGGTCGCCCCTGGCGATTGCCGGTGATGGTGCAGATCGGATCCCATTCGCCGTTGACGAACAGGACCGGCATCGTGAGACGCCCGCCCTCGGGTGCCGCACGCGCGTAGGCGGTGTTGGCGGCGCCGTTGAGATACCACGCGCACGAGGATCTGTAGCCGCTCTCCCGGTAGGCCCGCGCGAGCGCGTCGAAGTCCGTGCGCGCCACATCAGACCGATGCCGGGCCAGCCGTGGACGAAGATCATGCGGGGTCCACCGGAGGAGCCCGCACTCGAGGTAGTGGGTGGTGTGCCGAGATGTGCTGAAACCGCGCGGTTTCAGGGTCGGCGTGGCGGCCGGTGCGCCGGTCAGTCGCACGTCGGCACACCCTGCGGGACAAGAGCTCTCAGCCCCGCCAGGGCCACGTCAACGACGACGTCCAATCGCTCGGGGGCGACTCCCGCCGCCGCGTGGACCGCGAGCCCCTGCCCGACCGTCACCGTGTAGGCCGCCAGTGCCGCGGTGTCAACGCCGGACGCGTCCTCGGTCCTGGACAGCGCCTTCGCCACGGCGTCCTCGAGGCCCTGCCGGTACTCGGCGAGCAGTAGCGGGATCCGGGCGTGGTCCGGCGCACAGGCCAGCCCACCCTGGATGGACAGGCACCCCGGCAAGGTGCCGGTGCGGGTCATGGCCTCCCGCGTGGAGCGCAGATAGGACTCGAGAACCTCGTAGACAGTGGACTTCGCCAGTACCGCATCCAGTTCGCCGTGGGCCACCAGACCGTACCGCTCGAGGGCGCGGGCGAAGAGCGCCTCCTTACTACCGAACACGTGGTACAGACTCGGCTTGTTGATCCCCATGGCCCTGGTGAGCTCCGTCAGTGACGCCCCCTCATAGCCCAGCCGCCAGAACACCTCGATCGCGGCGTCGAGCGCTCGACCCTCGTCGAAGGTGCGAGGTCGACCTCCGGCGTGCCGTCGCTCTGCGTCCATCCCCCGATCCTAGGCGCACCTCGCACTCGGTTTACCGATCGGTACAAAACTGATAGGTTGACCGTGAAACCGATCGGTACAAAACTGGAGGGTCCCGTGTCGTCACTGGTAGGAAAGACCGCACTCGTCACCGGAGCAACGTCGGGAATCGGGCTGGCCGCGGCTCGTGCACTTGCGCAGGAGGGGGCCTACGTCTTTCTCGTGGGTCGGCGTGCGGACGCCCTCGAAGCAGCCGTCGCCGACATCGGCGTCGACCGGGCCTCGTTCATCCGCGCCGACGTCACACAGCAGTCCGACCTCGACGGTATGGCGGCCACCATCGCCGACACGGGGCGCCGACTCGACGTCGTGTTCGCCAACGCGGGCATCAACGAGTTCGCGGTGCTCGGGGATCTCACCTGGGAGCACCACACCAGGATCTTCGATACCAACGTCGGCGGAATCATCTTCGCGGTGCAGGCCGCTCTTCCACTGCTCAACGAGGGCGCGTCGGTCATCCTGTGCGGGTCCAACGGCGACGTGAAAGCGGCCCCCGGTGCAAGCGTCTACGCCGCGTCCAAGGCCGCGATCCGGTCCCTGGGCCGCAGCTGGGCCGCCGAACTGATCGACCGTGGGATCCGCGTGAACGTCGTCGCACCCGGACTCACCGAGACACCGGGCCTGAACGACCTCTTCTCCGGAGCCGACGACGCGCTGGCCGACCTGACCTCCACCGTGCCGCTGGGACGGCGCGCCCGCTCAGAGGAGATCGGTAGCGTCGTGACGTTCCTGGCGTCCGACGGAAGCTCCTTCATGACCGGCTCGGAGGTCTACGTCGACGGTGGAGCCAGCCAGTTCTGACCCGGTTACCGTTCACGAAAGGATGTGTTTGTCATGACTCACGGCCGTGATGACTCCCCTCGCCACTGGTTCGTCACCGGCGCGACGGGCGGACTAGGCCGAAACATCACCGAATACGCCTTGCAGCAAGGTGACTCGGTCACCGCGACCGCGCGCCGAGCGGACGGGCTCGACGACCTCCGAAAGCGCTACGGCGATCGCCTGACCGTCGAGGTGCTCGACCTGAGCCCGCCCGCCGATGTGGATACCGTGATCTCACGCGTGCTCGCCGCGCATCCCGTCGACGTTGTCGTCAACAACGCCGGCTACGCGCTCGTCGGTGCCGCCGAGGAGATGAGCCCCGATCAGATCCGCGATCAGATCGAGGTCCTCCTCGTCGCCCCGATGCTCATTACGCGAGCGTTCCTCAAGCCGATGCGAGAGCAGGGAGGCGGCCGGATCATCCAGATCTCCAGCCTGGGCGGACAGACCACCGTGCCCACGCACAGCGGCTACCACGCGGGCAAATGGGGACTGGAGGGGTTCACCGAGAGTGTCGCGCAGGAGGTCGTCGACTTCGGCATCCATCTCACACTGGTCGAAATCGGAGCCACTCGAACGTCGTTCCTCTCCGGCATGCGATTCGTCGAGGCGACGCCCCCGTACGAGTCGACCGCCGTGGGCCGGCTGCGACGGGACATGCGCGACGCCGACGCGGGCGCCCTGCTCACCGGTGATCCGCGGAAGATCGCAGAGCTCGTCTACGCCACCACACGCCAGAGCGATCCCCCACTACGGCTCGTTCTCGGCGAAGACAGCTACGAGGCCATTCGGACTGCACTGACCGAGCGCCTCGCGGCACTGGCGCCCCAGAAGTCCGTCGCGGCGTCGGTGAGATTCACCGAGTGATCCCGTTCGGGGGCGGCACCGATGAGTTCTCGCGCGGATTCGAGTCACCACGCACATGACAGCCGAACTCTTCACCGGACTTCACTGCGTCGCCGTGCCCGTCCGCGATCAGGATCAATCGAAGGCCCTCTTCGAGACACTGGGGTTCATCACCACGATGGACGCGGAACTGCAGCCGGGCTTTCGCTGGATCGAACTCGCACCCTCGACGGGTGGTCCATCGCTCGCGCTCGTATCCACGGGAAGCGAGCTTCCGACGGGAATCGACACGGGCATCCGGTTGGTGACGCCCGACGCCCGCGCCGCGCACGCTGCGCTCGCGGAACAGGGACTCGACGTCGGCGATCTCCTCGACTGGGAAACGGCTCCGCTCATGTTCAGCTTCCGAGACATCGACGGCAATCGCTACTACGTCGGTCAATCCGCCTAGGGCACAGGGTTATCGGCCGATCCAACCGCTTCGTCGAGCAGGTCGAGCACCGCCTGCCACGCCCGTGTCGCGTGCACAGCGTGGTGACCCACGCCGGGCACCGTGTCGAGGACGTGAGTGGTGCCTCCGGTCAACGAACCGTCGGCGTTCGTCGGAGCGGCCCAGAAGGCGTGCTTGGCACCACCGTAAACATTGACGCGCCAATCGATTCCGGCATTCTGGAGCGCGGCGGTGAATGCGAGCAGTTGATCCGGCGTGCACAGTGGGTCCTCGGAGCCCGTGCACAGTAGGTAGGCTCCGTCCACGCCCCGCCAATCGTCGGCGCGGGCGGCCGGAAAGCCGGGGTGGATTGCGGCGAGTGCCTTGAAAGGCACTCCCGCACTGGCGAGTTCCAACACGATTCGGCCGCCGGCACCGTATCCCAGCGCCGCGAGCCGGTCGGGGTCGGCGCCGGGCTCGGCGAGTAGAACGTCGAGCGCCGCACGGCCGATGGCCTCCATGCGGGCGGGGTCGGCCATCAGGGGCATCACCCGCGCCAACATCGCCTCCGGGTCGCCGAAATAGGTCCGGCCCGCGTGGTAGTCCATTGCGAGGGCGATGTAGCCGTGCTCTGCGAGGTCGTCGGCGCGGCCGCGTTGATAGTCGTCGAGACCGATCCCGTCATGTCCGATGAGCACTGCAGGCCAGGGCCCCTCGCCGTCTGGCCGCGCCAGGTGCGCCACCATCGTCAGTCCGTCGGCGTCGTAGGTGACTTCTCTAGTGGCGATCATGTGGTCACGCTAGCCACGATTCGCGCGCGCCAGAACCGCGTTCGCCTCAAGCTGATCGGCTGGCGTGCCGCACTCGGCCATCGCGTGTGACTGCGGGGTCGACCGCAAGGGCAATGCGTTCAGCACTACCCGCGTATGTGCAGATACTGGGCCAGCCCGAATTTCTCAACGAGCGTAAGCCAATCCGTGCCCATCACCTCGTAATCGGCGCGTTCACGTGCGGCCGGTGCGTTGCCCTGCCATGAGAATCGCTTGTCCAACCAGAGACGGAGTCGCGGCAGCTGAAGGTCAGTGGCTGCATGCCGGGGATTTGCACGTGCATGCCGATGGCCGTGGAATAGAACCTTCACTGCATAGGTCGCGATAGCGCCCCAAAGAAACGTGCCAAGAGGCGCATTCAGCAGGAATCTCCCCCCGCGGGCCTGCACGGACACGGCTACTGATGCGAATCACGCCGTGACTCTTATCGGCCGCGCGAGCCTCTTTCGTCCGCCCTACTGCTGGACCCCGCTTCGGTCATCGCGTCCCCGATCCGACTAGCAGCTCGCAGGGTCCGACGAACCCGTCATCGGCCTGGTACTGCCGCAACACCTGGTGCACCTCGTCCCAGACGTCCTCGCGCTCGTCGTCCGGGACCCCCGCGAGCATCTGGTGCAGCGCCCCGAAGGACTCTCGCTCGAACCGCAGGCACTCGGCAGCGGACGGGAGCCGAAGGGGTGCGTCCAACGACTCTACGGTCACGTCGTGGAAGCCGGCTGACGTCAGCATTTCCTCCAACACCCCCGGCGCGCCGAGGCTGAAGGGGCCGGGCAGGCCCGGTGCCGGGGCGGGCAGGCCGGCGCGGGCTCGGATCACCGACACCGGTCCGGCGAAGAAACCGTTCCGGTCGGGCGTGGAGTAGACCACCACGCTGACCCGGCCCCCGTCGTCGAGGGCGTCGCGAAATCCGGATACCGCCGCGCGCTGGTCGGGCAGGTAGATCAGGCCGAGGCGCGAGATCACCGCGTCGTATCGCCCGCCCACCCTGTCACTGAGCTGCTCCCCGTCGCATTCCACGGTCTTCAGCACGAGTCCCTCGTCGGCAGCCCGCTTCTCGGCGTACTGCAGAATCGCCGGCGAGATGTCGGTGGCCACGACCTGCGCACCGCGCCGAGCGGCGGCGAGGCTCTGTCCGCCCGCACCCGCTGCGACGTCGAGCACCCTCACCCCATCGCCGATCCGCGCGGCGTCGAGCATGAGCGTGGTCGCAGCGCCCAGCCAGTCCTCGAGAACCGGCCCCCAGCGGTGCCAGGCCTCGGCCGCGTCCTCCCACTGCTGACGCGTCGTCTGCTTGTACTGAATCGGATCGAATCCCATGACGTCCTCCTCATTCGATGTCACCGTCACCCTGAAGGCGCCAGATCGATCGGACATCACGGAAGATTCGTTCTGGCAGTTTGCTAGACCGCCGCCAGCGACAATGGGTGGATGACAGACGCGCGCGTTCTGTTCGGACGCGACGCCCCGCTGGACGCGGTCAGCCGCGTCATTACCGGCGCGCGGCGCGGTGAGGGTCGCTTGATCCTCGTGAGCGGATCCGCCGGCATGGGTAAGACGTCGCTGTTGCGGGAGTCGCTGCGCTCCCCGTCCGAATCCGTCCTCGCCTGGGGCACCTGCCTGTACGGCGGTGCAGCGCCCGGCTTCTGGCCGTGGACCCAGGCGCTCAACGCGGTGGTGCGGGCCGTCGGCACCGACGCGGCCCGCGCCGCGGCCGGAGCGGACGTCGGCCTCGTCGCAACGGTCGTGTCGAGTCTCGGCGAGCCGGCGGGCGTCGAATCATCAAGCCGCGGAAGGATGTTGATGCTGGACGCGACTCTGGTCTGGCTTCAAACGCTGGCCGCCGACCGCGGCGTGGTGGTAGTACTCGACGACCTTCAGTGGGTTGACGATTCGTCGCTGGAGCTCCTGGAACTCGCCGCCGCGTCCGCGTGGCCGTCGTCGGTGAGCGTGATCGGGGCCTACCGACACGACGAGCTCGGGGACCGGCTGGCGGAGCGACTGGCCGCCGTGACGGCCCGCGCCGAGCACGTCAGACTTCGAGCCCTCGGCGCCGAGGCGGCCGCCCAACTGGCGACCGTGCTGACCGGACGCTCGCTCGAGGACCGCGAGGTGGCGACGCTGCTTCGCCGGGCCGGCGGTCACCCGCTGTTCCTCCGAGAACTCGCGTTGGCGGCCGCCGACGGTTCCCCGGCCGACGAGGTTCCGTCCGCGATCCGCGAGGCCATCGACCGCCGGGCCCGGCGCCTGGATCCGCGAACCTCACGGATGCTCGGCGCGGCGGCGCTCGCCGGGTCGGTTGTGATGCCGGACGTCGTCGCAGCGACGCTCGGCTGCTCCCGTGCCGAAGTCGAGCAGGCAGTCGACGATGCTGCGGCGGCCGGCGTCCTGATGATCGCCGACGGGCGAACGCGGTTCGCACACGACCTCTATCGCGAAGTCCTCGCGGCGTCGGTCGCGCCCGAGGATCGGCCGCTTCTGCACCTCGCCGTGGGTCGGGCGCTCGCGGCGCGAGCCGAACGGGTATCCGGGGTGGCTCCCTCCGAGATCGCCCGGCACCTCCGCTTCGCAGTGGCGACCGGCGGCCTCGACGAGGCTGTCAGGTGGGCCCTGCGAGCCGCACGGACGGATCGCGCCTCATCGGCTCTCCCGGAGGCCGCCGAGCATCTCCGGCTGCTGCGCGTTTCGATCGCCGACGCCGCTGTGAATCCGCCCGCAATCGTGTTGGTCGAGGTGCTGCTGGCCGAGGTGGACCTGCTGGCTCGGGATGGCCGCGCCGCCGAGGCCCGAAACCTGCTTCACCAGGCTCGCCGCGCCGCGCGACTCGCAGACGACCCCAGGGCCGGTGCGTTCGTCGCGTTGGCCGCGGCCGGGCTGGGCTCGCAGTTCGCGACCCGACGGGACGAGGTCACCGCGGAACTCCAGGCCGCACTGCACCACGTTCCCAATGCGGACGCCGCACTGCGGGCCAAGCTCACGTCCACCCTCGCCCGCGAGCTCGCGCACTCGGTCGCCGAGGAACGCTCGCAGGCGAGGGAGCTCGCCGAGCAGGCGCTCGCTCTCGGACGGACCACCGGCGACCAGGACGTCCTCGCCGACTGCCTCCTCGCCCGCCACGACGTGCTCTGGACGCCCGGCGCCGCCTCGGAGCGAGTCGAGGTGACCGTCGAGCTCGTCGGTCTCGCTCGGCGCGGCGGCGATCCCGAACGCCTGGCGGAGCGGCTGCTGCTGCACGCCAACGCTCTGCTGGAGAACGGACGCGTGTCGTTCGACGGCACCCTCGACGAGTGCCTGGCGCTGTTGGCACGGCAAGGACAGCTGCGGCACCGCTACACGCTGGCCACGCGGCGGGCGTTCCGCGCGCTACTGCACAACGAGCTGGAGAAGGCCGAGTCGCTGATCGACGCCGCAGTCGCCCTGGGCGAGCGGCTCCGCGAGCCGGACACGCAGAACGTTGCGATGTCTCAGCGGTTGGAACTGGTCCGCGCCCGCGGAGCGGCGTCGGAGCTCGTGGCGTTCGCGGACGAGGCGGTCAGGCACTGGACCGGCGCGCCGATACACGCGCACGCCGTCGCCGCGGGCTTCAACGCAAGGGCGGGCAACCTCGCAGACGCCAGCCGCCACATCGCCGCGGTCCACGACCTGGGCACCTGGCGCGCGGAGCGGTCTTACCTCTGGTCGGTGTTCGTCCGCGAACTCGCCGTCGCCGCCGTCGCCGTGGACGACCGGACCCTGTGTGCCGAGTTGTTGGTCGAGCTCGAACCGCTGGCCGACTCATGCGGCGTCAACGGCGCACTCGTCGCGTTCGCGGGCAGCCACGCCCACACGGCGGGCAAGCTCGCCGCCGCCCTCGGCCAACACGCCCGTGCGGAGGACCTACTGACGCGGGCGTGCCGGGTATACGAACGACTCGGTGCCTCGATGTCGGCCGAGGCACGCGCCGATCTCGACGCGGTGCAGCGCAGCGCGGCGACGGCGGCGTCCCACGTGTTGCGCAGACGCGGCCTCGACTGGGAGGTGACGTACGACGGGCAGACCGCTGCCGTACGCGACTGCAAGGGCATGCGCGACATCGCCTCATTGGTACGACAGCCGGGCGTCGAGGTGCACGTGCTGGACCTCGTGGCTTCCGGCGTCACGTCCGACGACGCCGGCCCGATCCACGATCGCCGCTCGGCTGACGAGTACCGCCGACGGATCGCCGCACTGGCCGGGATGCGGGAGGAAGCGACGGAGCAGGGCGACGCGAACCGCTTGGCCGACATCGACGACGAGCACGACGCGCTAGTCGCAGAGATCCGCGCCGGCACCGGATTCGGTGGTCGTCAGCGGGCGTTCGCCAACAACCCCACGGAGCGTGCGCGGAAGGCGGTCGCCGGCCGAATCCGCGATGCACTGCGTCGCCTGGAGCAGGTGCTACCGAACGCCGCCGAGCATCTCGACCGGAATCTCGTCACCGGAATCCGGTGCAGCTATCGCGGCGAAGATCGTTGGGAGATCACCGGCTGATGGCCGCCGTCAGAGATCAACGGTCGGTAATCGCGCAACAGTGACCGTGCGCGAGTAACGATCTTGACGGGCGCCCCGACTTCAAGAAGAGCCACGTCGAAACAAATAACCGCGAGAAATTATTATCGCTTCAGTTAATTAGGTTTGCTGTGTTCAGTAATATTCCGATGAAACTCCTGCCAGATGTGTTTCTCGCCCACAGTCACGGGGTAGCCAGGAGAACGGGAAGCGCAAAGTGCACACCGCTCTAGGCAGGCCGATCCTGCCTCCGGTGCAAGTCATAAACGGTCGGGGACCGGCTTGTCGCTTCCCAGATCACAAGGAGTGAACACGAATGAAGAACACCATCAAGCGGACGACGATCAGCGCGGCCATCGGCGGATCGCTGTTGTTCAGCGGTTTCGGGATCGCCAACGCCGCCCCGCCCGTGAACCTGCAGGACGGACTGATCAACGTCGGCGTCGGTAACGTCGAGATCGCCAAGAACGTCAACGTCGATGTTGCCGCTCAGATCATCGCCGCCGTCTGCGGCACCGACGTGACAGCCGCCGTGCTGGGCGCCGTCGACCAGACCGGCGACACGCAGACGTTCTGCAGCCTTCCGGGTGGCGACCTCACCGCCACCCAGAACGCCGGTACCAGCCCCGGCAACTCGGGCAATGCGCCGGGCAACAACCGGTAACCCTTCACACTTCTGCCGCCCGCGCGCTCATCAGAGCGCGCGGGCGGCGTCGTGTTCGCGGCGGAGATAGGTGTTTTGCTACGCCCGTGAAGCATTACCGTACATATGTGAAGGAATTTCCTTCACATATGTATTTTCTCGGGTTATGGTCGGTCCCATGACCACGACGACAACACCGCGACCGCTCCGCCGGCGCCTAGCCGGCAGCCGAGTGCAACCCCACCAGGACTACGGCTTCTTCGGCCCGGACTCGGTGGCCTGGAAGGTATGGAGCTACCCGTCCTCCCTGACCGTGGGATTCCAACGGGCCGTCGTCATCGAGGAACTCGATCCCAGCCTGGTTGCCGCCGTGGACAAGACCCACGACATCTACAGGCGCCCGCGGACGCGCTATGACCGCACGGTTCGCTACTTCGCCATGGTCGCCTTCGGCGGCTCCCGCGAAACATCGACGGCTGCAGACGTTCTGGTGAAGATCCACTCCAAGGCAATCGGCACCGAACCCTACGGTGGCGGTCGCTACGACGCCAACGACCCCGCCTCGCAGCTGTGGATTCACCTCACGGCTTGGCACTCCATCCTCTACTGCTACGAGAAGTACGGGCCCGGCCCACTCTCGCCGGAGGAGGAAGCGCGCTACTGGCGCGAATGCGCCGTCGCCGCCGAATTCCAGACCTGCTCACCGGATGACGTGCCGCGCACCCGTGAGGGTGTCCGCCAGTACTTCGCGCGCATGCGCCCGCACCTTGCCGCCAGCGAAATAGCCACGGAGGCAATGGAGCACCTGCTCAACGCCAAGGTGATGATGCCGCCGATGCCGAAGGCCGCCCGGCCGGTGGCCCGCATCGCGGCTGAGGTTCTGCGGGCCGGCAGCATCGCGACGATGCCGGACTGGATGCGGGAGATGAGCGGTATCAAGCAGTCCCGAATCATCGACGTCCTCGTGCGCCCGGTGCTGCGGACGGCGTTCCTGGTGGGCAGTCTCAGCCCGAGGGCTCAGGTACTCGCACTGGGAGTGCTGTCGCCGTCGACGGTGCCGATCGCGGCGCCCATCCTGCTCGGGGTACCGCCGGTCACCCCGGAGATACTCACCCCGGCCGAGGCGCGCCGTCGCTACGGCTTCGAGGCGCCCGCCGTAGCGCATCAGGAACTCAGGGCTCGCCAGGCGGCTCGCGTCTTCGGTGAGCGCGTTGAGCCCAGCGACGAGGGGCTGATCGAATCGGAGCCCATCCTGGGATCCATGAACTGACATGAAACCAGCGGCACTACTGCGGGACCCGCTCGTCTCAGCACTGATCGTCGGCGCGCTGCTCGTCATCGGGATCTTCGCCTTGTTCTGGCCGGTCGAGCTCGACGAGTACGACCGGTGGGGCTTCCGCATCGACTGCGGAACGGGTTTCGCGTCCTCGTACGACCAAGCGGCCATCGCCGATCAGCAGCCCCCGTCGCCCCCGCAATCGCAGAGCGGCTACGTCGACGGATGTCAGTCGGCGGTCCTGTGGCGGCGCGGGTGGGCTTCGGCGGTGCTGGCGCTCGGTGTCGGCGCCGGACTCGTGCTTCTCCTCAACCCGGAAGACAGGCGAGTCAGCGAATGATGTTTCTCAACAGCAACATTCACGCTAGGAGCGAGAGCATGGCCTCAACCGGTGCCCGTCTCCCCCGACTCGCCGGCGTGATCCTCGCCGGCGTCGGGGTCGCCCATCTGACCAACCCGCACCTCTTCACGTCACTGACCCGACGGGCCTTTCCCCGACGAACGCGGCGATACGTCTACCTCAACGGGGTGGCAGCGACCGCAATCGGACTCGGCATCCGGGCGCCGCGTACGCGCATGCTGGCGACGATCGCGGGCGTCGGCTACGGGGCACACCTCGGCGGCCGCGCGTCCAGCACTGCGCGGCGACGTGTGCTCAGGCGGCGCTGAAAGCGGCACAGACGATCCGCCCGTACAACTCCCCGAGATCATCTACCCCCCAGGGGTTGTCGTCGTCCAGCAGTGAACGGACCGCGGCTTCACACGAGGACATGAGGAACTCAACGAGGATCGGCAGTTTCGCCTCGGCGTCGGTGATGCCCCACCAGCGGGTCAGCACGGGGCCGATCGACGCGGACGCCGCCTCACCGAGTTGTGCACGGACCCGCGTGAAACGACCTGCGACCGCCGGGTCGGGACTGGCCGAGAAGATCACGCGCCAGGAATTCGGTCGCTGGGCCACCGCCCTCAGCAGGGACTGGTAGCCGTTGATGAACGCCACTTCCGGCTCCTCACCCCGCGCCGACTTCAGGGCGGCGACCAGTGCCTCGCTCAGTGCGGCCGTTTCACGTTCCAGCAGCGCGGTGATGAGCGCGACGCGATCGTCGAAGCAGGCGTAGATCACCGGGCGGGTGACGCCCAAGCGGTCGGCGATCGAACCGATCGTCACCTGCGCCACCCCCTGCTCCACGGTGATGGCCAACGCCGCGTCCAGCACCTGCGGTCGACGCCGCTCCGGGCCGAGGTGGGCCGCCCGGCCGCGTGGCGCGGCGCTGCTGGCGGGGGGCATGATGCCGAATCTAACACCCCCTGAACAGGAGGAACCCCGACGCTAACCCTGGAAGACCCTGATCCAGTCGACCAGCATCTCGGCCGGGTAGTTGCCCCCAGCCGGCTCGCGGCCACCCGAGCCGCCCACCGCGATGTTGAACACGGGCGCCATCGTGTAGCCGGGATCGTTGAAGGGCCAGTCCTGCAACGAGTTCGCCGGAACCTGGAAGAAAGGCTCCATGCCGGGCACGTAGTCCTTCCAGAAGTACATCCCCGCCGGCGTCCACGACATCCGCCAGGTGTGCCACTCGCTGTCCACGGGGTGCCGATCGGTTGCGAACGACTCACCGTCCAGTCGGGCGTGCACCGTGGTGCCCGACGGCCAGTCGCGGTTGCCGTACCACTCCACCAGGTCGACCTCGCCGCCGCGCACGGGATCGTCGTTCAGGAGCCAGAACGCCGGCCACGCCCCGTCCGTCAGGCAGTTGAGCTTGACGCGTGCCTCCCAGGTGGTGCCGATGCCGCCCCGCCACAGCCCGACGATCTTCGCGCTGGCGTACTTCTCCTGGATCGTGGTGCCCGGTCCCCGCGTCGCGCGGATCACCAGGTTGCCGTTGCCGTCTTGGAAGACGTGCTCCTGGTCGGTCACGTACCGGCCCATGTTGAACGGCTTGTCCCACTCATTCGGATTCTTGATGGTCTCGCGGGCGGGCACGATGTGCCACGACGCCGGGTCAGGTGGGCTCCCCGCCGCACCGTTGAACTCGTCCTGGAAGAGAAACAGCGGTCCGACGTCGGCCGTCGGCGGAGTCGGAGCCCCCGGCACGGGTGGGCTGTCCCCCACGACCGGCTCCGCACTGGCCACCCCGGCGGGCAGTGCTACCGCCGCCACTCCCAGACCCATCATCATCATCACACTGCGGCGATCCATCTCAGGCACAGGCACACAATAAGGGGGCCGACACGAATCCGGAACTCGAACGCAGCGTGTCCGAGCGCTGACCGTCGATCGCCAAGCGAGTCGCTCAGGTGTCTTCGAACCGATTCGAGCCCAGCGTGTCGACGAAGGTGGGGCCCAGCCGGTCGAGATCACGGACGTACTCGCCGACCCAGGCGCCGAACGGCTGGTGGGCCAGGTATTCGTTGCGGAACCGGTCGTCCTCGGACACCTCGGACACGCAGAACGAGGGAATGGCGAGACCGACGACGGGACTGGCTCGTTCGACCTCGGCGAGCAGGAGCGGCGCGTTGCCGCCGAGGAACCGGTCGATGATCCACCCGTCCTCGCCCAACCACATCGAGTATCGGACTTTGGCGACGACGTGTTCGGAACGCCGCACGATCTCCGCCGCGACGAGTGGATCGAGTTCGCGCTCAGCCTCGTAGCGGGTGCCACCGATCGCGGGCCCCTTGGCGGTCATGGTCCCTATCCACTCCTCGCCCACGGCTTCCAGCAGCTGGGCGGACGTGTCGCCGCCCGACCGCGGAGCGGGCCCTTGCACCCGCACCCGGACGGCGTACCCGTCGGCGGCGAACAGGTACGCCTGCACGATCACGGCGGGAGTGGGATCCGATAACGCCGACGCCGGCAGTTCGCGGACGAAGAACTTCCGCTCGAATTCGAAATCACCGCCGTCGGATTCGGACATGCGCTCACCGTAGCCCAGGCAGCAGGGCACTTCGGGTAAGGAGCGGAAAGTACGCCCGGTCAGGGCCTCTCCGCCGTCGCCGCAACGTGCCGGGCGTAGGTCATCTGGTGTCCGCCATCGTCCTTGAACGTCATGTGGCCGGCGCGGGACACGCGGAGGACGTCGTGTTGGGCGTGGGCGGTGCCGAGGCCCGCTCCGTGGTGAGCGTGCGCGAGGTTCTCTGCGGCATCGTGCTCCGCGGCAGCCGTCATGACGTTCTCCTTCGGCGAGGCGAACGCGGGAGCGGCCATGGCGACCGCGGGGGCGACGGTCACGGCGGTGCCAACCACGAGTCCTGCGATGATGCGTTTGAAGGTGTACACGGGATGTCTCCAATCTCTGTTGTCCCCGAGGGGGATTCGATTCACGAGATTGAAGCTAAGCCGGTGCGGGCACGGTGGCGCGCTTGTGCGCACAACCGGATCTTGCTCGCGTTTACCCTGGTTGTGCGCATTGCGCTCACGCGCGTGGGCCGGCTACTCCTCGAGCACGCGCACCAGGGTCCAGTGGTTACCCTCGCGGTCGCGGCGATAGGACAGCTCGTCGAGGACCCGGTACGCGATGGCCAGGCCGCGGCCGCGGTCGGACATGTCGTCGGGCATCGCCAGCTCGCTGAGATCGATCGGCGTGGCCCGACCGTCGTCGGTGAACGTCGTCCGGACGGCCTCCGGTGACACCCGGACCTCCATCCGCATTCGGACCGAACGCCCGTCCGCCGAGTGCTCGACGATATTGGCGCCGATCTCCCCCGCGGCCAGATCCACATGCATCCGCACCAGTTCCGGTACGTCGTGTGCCGACCACACCTCGTCGAGGGTGGCCTGAATGGCCGCCAACGTGTCGGGACCGGTGTTGGTCTCGAGCACGTGCGCCGATTCCGGGCTAGGCATCGAATGCCGCCTCCGGATCGGGAAATGCGGTCAGCACACGGTTGAGGTTGGTGATGTCGAGCACCGTGCTGACCTGTTTGGTGGGCCGGGCGATGCGCAGGTCGCCTCCGGCCTGACGCGCCGCCTTGAGCCCGGAGATGAGCGCACCCAACCCCGATGAGTCGATGAACTCAACGCCGGAGAGGTCCACCACGACGCGCGTCGCCCCGGATTCGATGAGACCGTTCAGCTCCTTCCGCAACGCGGGCGCCGCCACCATGTTGAGCCGCCCCTCCGGCCGTACCACGACCACCCCCGATTCGATTGTCCGCGTGGGAAAACGGCTCATCATGTCCCTTCCGTTACGTGTCCGCGGTGGCGCACCGCCTGCACCACAACACTCAGGATCAGAATGTCGAAGATCACCCAGAACAGGTTCACCCCGACGCCGAGAACGGAGTTGGCGCCGAGGTACAGGCGGATGATTCCGATGACCGAGGCGAAAACCAGCAGTGCCATGGTGGCGAGCTGCCACTTCACCAGGCGCCAGGGCACCGCACCGACCTCCTGACGGGTCTTCGGAGTCACCGCGAATCCCAGCGGACGGTCGAAGAACACGTTGAGAAACGCCGTGTAGCAGGCTTTTATCCACACCGGGAACAGCGCCAAGCTGTACTGCTGCCCCCGCCACGTCGGGGTCCCGCGGCTGACGATGAAGAACATCAACTGGTTGAGTAGCAGGAACGGGATCAACCGGCCGAAGAAGTCCCAGCTGTACGCCTGGACCGGCATGATTCCGAACACCAGGTAGATCGCCGGCGCGGCGAAATACGCGAGCGCGGCGAATCCGGCGAGATAGCTGTACATCGTCGCCCAGTACATGAACCGCTGGCCGATGCTCAAACCCCGCTTCAGAAACGGGTTCTCACGCAACATCACCTGAATGGTGCCCTGCGCCCAGCGCAGCCGTTGGGTCAGCATCGTGCGCACGTCGTCCGGCGCCAACCCCTTGGCCAGCACCTCGTGGTGGTAGGCGGACCGCCAACCCATCGCGTGCATACGCATGCAGGTCGCCATGTCCTCCGTCACCGAGATCGTCGCCATCGGCAGCACGGGTTGCGCTTCGTCGTCACGACCGACGTCCACGGCGCGGATCATCGCCTGGATCGATTCGATCGCGCCCAACGGCGACCACTCACGCCCGGCCAGCGACGCCAACGCCTCGTCGTCGAAGAGCACCGTCGTAGCCGTGGTTTCGGGGTCCTCGTTGAGGGCGGCGATGGCTTCCAGATCGGCGCGCATGGCGCTGACGTCCCGATCGACCACCGAGCGTGCGGCGGCGTCGACTCTCTGCTGGAACTCGAACGTGATCTCGGCGAGAGGCTGCTTGTCGTGCAGTTGCCTGCGCGCCTCACGCACCGCCTGCTGCACCGAGGCCAAGGCCGCCTTAAGCTCGGGCTGATCCGACATATCCTGAGCAGCGGCGTGTTTCAGGATCCGCCGCGCGGTGTAGAGGGTGCGCTTGACGCCCTCCTCGACCGCCGCGACATAGCTCGAGATGCCGAGCTGCATCAGGGCTTCGCGCCGCAGCACGGCGTTCGATCCGCAGAAGTAGGCGGCGTTCCAGCCGTCCTTGCCCTGCTGGATCGGCCCGTAGAAGAGCGGCGCCTGGCTCCCCAGCGGATCGCTGAGCGGAACGTTGTGGAAGTACTGCGGCGTCTGCACGAGCGCCATGTAGGGATCGCGGAAGTAGCCGAGCGTGTTGTCCAGCAGCTTCGGGTCGGGCACTTGATCCGCGTCGAGCACGAGGATGAACTCGCCGTGCGTCTCGAGCAGGGCGTTGTTCAGGTTGCCCGCCTTGGCGTGCCGCGGCTTGTCGTCGGTCCAGTGCGCCGACCGCGTGATGTACCCGACGCCCTGCTGGCGGGCCGCTGCAGCCAGTTCGTCGCGGGCCCCGTCGTCGAGGATCCACGTGGTGTGCGGATACCGAATCCGTTGGGCCGCAGCGGCGGTCTCCATCACCATCTCGATCGGCTCGTTGTACGTCGTGATGAAGACGTCGACGGTGGCGCCCTCGGGCGGAGGCGGCGGTGCGTTGCGGCGAAGCAGCCGCCACATGGTGAGCCCGAACAACTGCGAGTCGATCACGCTGTAGGTCTCGGCGATCACCAAGGGGACCGCGATCCACCACGCCGCCCAGTTCACCGACGCGAGCCACCGCCACACGATGTAGTTGACGCCGAGCAGAGTGGTCACCAGGATGAGCAGCCGCATACCCGGCGACGGGTAGGTGCCCGGTGACTGCTCGGGCAGCCGGTGCCGCGTCACACCGGCTCCCGGCGCACCGCGACCACGGTGACATCGTCTAGCGGCGGCCGCGCAGCCGCCAAAGCGCGCGCCTGCTTGCACAAGTCGTCGGGGCCCGGGTGCTCGGCGACGAACCGCAAGGCCGGCCGCACGTCGACGCCGTCGCCGACCAGGTCGAGCACCCCGTCGGATGCGATCACCAGGGTGTCGCCGGGGTTGAGTGGCACCTCGACCGACTGCCAGACGTCGTCGCGCAGCACTCCCATGGGGAGCCCCGCGCTGTGGAGCGGCTCGACGGAGCCGTCCGCCCGCACGATCACCGCCAATCCGTGTCCGGCGTCGACGAACTTCACCAGTCCGCGCTCTACGTCGAGCCGGGCGTGGAAGACGGTGACGAAGGATTCGGTGAGCGTCAGGTCGTCGGCCAGTTGCTCGGCGACCGAAGTCACGACGTCGGCCAGGTCGACCTCGACGTTGAGTTGATCCACCGCGCGCGATGCGGCGCGCAGTGCCGACCGCACACTCGCCGCGAGAATGGCGGCACCGAGTCCCTTACCCATGACATCGGCGACGGTGAAGACGACGCCCCGTTTGACCCGGTAGTGATCGTAGAAGTCGCCGCCGACGGCATACGCGGGAAGGCACATCGAGCGCACCGTGTAGCCGGTGAGATCCCCCAATTCCCTTGGCAGTAGCTGCTGTTGCACTGAGGACGCCCGATCGAGGTCGTCGGAGCGCTCCAGCTCCCGCTGCGCCCACGCCGCAAGCTCGGTGAAAGTCTCCAGATCGGCGTCGCTCAGCGCCCGCGGAACGGTGTCGTAGATGCAGAACGTCCCGACGGCGTGACCGCCCGGCCCGTACAAGGGGTAGCCCGCGTAGAACCGGATGCCGTCCTCGCCGCCGATTCCGGGTACGGCTGCGAACTCGCTCTCGGTGGCGTCCTCCAGGATCAGGGCGGGGTTGTTCGGGTTGTCGTACGCCCGCGCGATCGTCGCCTGACACACCGTGTTGCCCTTGGGAATGCTGCCGTTGTCACCGAGCTCCAGACCGTCGACCTGTTTGAACCACTGGCGGTCGCGGTCGAGCAGCGACACCGCCGCCATGGGAATGCCGAAGACCGTGCGCGCCATCCGGGTGATCCGCGCGAACCGCTCCTCGGGTGGCGAGTCGAGCATCTCCAGCTGCTCGACCGCCCGCACCCGGTGGTCCTCGACGTCCGGCGGCAATGCGAACCGGACGTTCAACTCGGCGGCCGTCACGCCGCCACGTCCTGCAACGCCGCCGCCATGGCCTGCGCCGATTCGGGCGAGCTCGTCAACCGCCAATCGGTTTCCTTGTCGTGGTCGAACCACACGAACCCGGTCACGTTTCGCTGGCCGGACAGCTCCCGTACGAGGTCCCCGATCCAGGCCGGCTTGTCTCCGCCCGCCTCGGCGCACGCCACCTCGGTCACGAGGATGGGCTTGCCGTCGTCTATGCCGCGCAGCTGCTCGAGGGGCCTCGCGAACAGATCGGGTGGCGTGACCCAGCGCGCCCCTGGCAGTGAGGTACCCCAGTTGTAGCCGTCGACGGCCAGCACGTCGACGCAGTCGGTGCCGGGATACCAGTCCTGAAGCGCACCCTCCTGCTCGCTGGAGGCATCGGCCGCCCAGACCCACCTCACGTTGGCGGCGCCGTGGGCCGCGAAAAGTGAGTGCAGATGCCGCCAGGCCGCCGTGTACGCCGACGCCGAGGTGCCGCCCGCCGGTGACCACGGATACCAGGTGCCGTTGAACTCGTGAGCGAATCGCACGTAGACGGTGGAACCGAAGTCCCGAAGCTCGTCGGCCCATCGTCGAAGGTAGGCATCGTAGCGGCCCTCGACGATGAGTTGGAAGGGTTCCGAGGAGACATTCCGGGCATGGCCGCGGCACAGCCAGGGCTCCCAGGTGACAATCGGACGCGCGCCCCACCGACGGGCCACAGCAAATTCCGCGATTGGCGGTGGCGAGGCGAAATCCTCGAACCACAGCACGATATCGAGGCTACGGCTAATCACGCGCGCGACCGACCGCAACTCCTCGACAGCCAGCGGTCCACCGGGGGTGCTGACGCCGAATCGCAACGGGCGGTCCATGGTCCTCCCTTGGTGAGCAACGACAGCGAGAGTGATTCACGACAAAGTACATCGCTAAACCGGAAGGCCGATGAGGGTAATCGAGAAATCGTCTCCAGCGATAATTTTCCGGTGCTCGGCAAACGCCGATGCCGACCCGCGTCAACCCTCAGAGGGCGCGTAAACCGGCCAGGGTTCTCGTCAACAACTCGCGTCGTTCGGCGATCGACATCGTGTCCCCCAGTGGGGCGTGCACCCGGAGGTACCCCTGCGTCACGAGGTCGTCGACCAGGAACCGCGTCGCACCGAGCGGCAGGGCCAGCCGGGCGGCGAGTTCCGCAACCGAGGTGCGGTGCGCGCACCACGCGAGGATCTGACCCCGCACATCGTTTCTCGGCCAACTCGGCGGAGTCGCCGCGCTGTGTACCGCTTCGATCGGAGCTTCGAGCGCCAGGTCGATGCCGGAGTCGATGCGGTCGGCCGCCGCATCCCCCTGCGCGGTGTCCGGCTCCGCGGGCGTCGACCCGCCATGGAGGGCGGTGTGCTCCTCGAGGAACCGCAGGGCCTCGTCGGCGTGGACCGACGCGCGCACCTCGTTCGAGACGACCTTGAGTACGGTCCGGTCGGTGCCGATGACGAAGGTCGTCCGTCGGACCGGCATCAACCGGGCCAGCACGCCGCGGCGCCGCGTGTGCCTGCCGTGGCGGGTCGTCTCGCGTGCCGCGACGGAGGTTCTGAGCTTGGCGAATCTGCCCCGGCGCACCCCGAACATCTCGGACACCACCCCGTCCGCATCGGAGAGCAGCGGATAGTCGAAGGAGCGCTGCCTGGCGAAGTGGGCCTGCCTGCCGACGGTGTCGGTGCTGATGCCGACCCGCTGGGCGCCCACCCTGGCGAACTCGTCGCTCAGATCCCGGAAGTGACACGCCTGGGCGGTACAGATCGGCGAGGACGCGATCGGGAAGAAGAACAACACGACCGGTCCCCCGGCGAGGAGCGCGGACAACGCCACGGGCCGACCGGTGTGATCGGACAGGGTGAAGTTAGGCGCCTTGTCGCCCGCGATCATGTGCGAAGACTAACGCGGGGCTCGATCGATCACCGCGGCTTCGGCTCGACCAGACCCTCGAGGTTCCGGCAGCGGGTTAGCGTCGACGGATGAGGCCACCCCGCACTACCGTCGCTCGTACTCTCGGCACCGGCGCCGTCATCGCAGCGCTGATCTCACCCGCGAACGCCGTGGCCGCGGCATCCGACTTCGACCTGCAGGCACATCGCGGAGGGCGCGGTGAAACCACCGAGGAGTCACTGCGGGCATTCGCGAAAGCCCTCGAACTCGGGGTGAGCACGCTGGAACTCGATATCGTCCTGTCGAGGGACCGCCAGCCGATGGTCTGGCACGACCCGGTGATCCAGGCGGACAAGTGCGCCGACACCGCACCCCTGTTCCCCGATGATCCGCAATACCCCTATGTCGGCAAGCTGGTGGTCGACCTCACCGCGGCACAACTGAACACCCTGGACTGCGGTGAACTGCTGGCCGCGTTCCCGAAAGCCGAGGTGGTCACCGGTAACAGGATCGTCACGCTGCCGCAGGTGTTCGCGCTCGCCGACTCCTACGGTGCGAACGTGCGATACAACATCGAAACCAAGGTGGAGGCGGAGAGGCCCGAAACATCAGCGCCGCCAGCCGACTTCGTCGACGTGATACTCGGTGCGGTCCGCTCGGCCGGCAAGCTCGACAAGGTCGAGATCCAGAGTTTCGACTGGCGGACGCTGCCGATGGTGCGGGCGCGGGAACCCTCCGTGCCCCTGGTCGCACTCTGGGACGAGACGACCTGGGTGCCGGGTTCACCGTGGCTGAACGGAGTCGATCCGGCGGTGGTCGGTGACCCGATTACGGCCGCGACCCTCGTCGGGGCCAACGTTCTCTCGCCCGGATACTCGGTACCGTACGGGTTGACACCGAAGGATCCCGGCTTCGCGCTGGTGGCTGACAGCACATTCGTCGACCGCGCACATGCGCTGGGGCTCAAGGTGATTCCCTGGACGATCAACGACGCCGGCAGCATGAACGCGCAGATCGACGCCGGGGCCGACGGCATCATCACCGACTATCCCACCGTGTTGCGGCAGGTGATGGCGGAGCGGGGCATGCCCCTGCCGCCCGCGTACCGCAAGGTCGGTACGTGAAAGACGCCGGAACACGCTGGGCCTACTCGCGATCCCCGATCAACGTGGCGACGTGATCGTCGACGTAGGTGGAGAGCGAACGCGGGGGCCGCTCGTAGGTCTGGCTCAGGATCGGCCGCTCCGGTAGCTCCACCTTCGGAAGCTCGACCTCCTCGTAGTCGATGGTCGACAGCAGGTGCGCCATCATGTTCAGCCTGGCGTGCCTCTTGATGTCGGACTCCACGACGTACCAAGGACTCTCCGGAACGTCGGTATGCACCATCATCTGGTCCTTCGCCCGCGAGTAGTCCTCCCAGCGGTACACCGACTCGAGGTCCATTGGGCTGAGTTTCCACTGCCGGACCGGGTCGTTCATCCGGGATTGAACCGTCGCAGTTGCTCGTCGTCGGACACCGAGAACCAGTACTTGCGAAGGAGGATGCCGTCTTCGAGAAGCATCTGCTCGAAGATCGGGGTCTGCCGCAGGAACAGCGTGTGCTCCTGCGGCGTACAGAATCCCATCACCAGCTCGACGCCGGCCCGGTTGTACCAGGACCGGTCGAAGAGCACGATCTCGCCCTTGGCGGGCAACTCGGCGATGTAGCGCTGGTAGTACCACTGACCGCGCTCCCGGTCGGTGGGCGCGGGCAGCGCGGCGATCCTGGCGACGCGCGGGCTGAGGTACTCGGTGATGCGCTTGATGGTGCCGCCCTTGCCCGCGGCATCGCGGCCCTCGAAGACCACCGCGACGCGTGCGCCCGTGTGTCGGGTCCACTCCTGCAACTTCACGAATTCCGTTTGGAGACGGAATAATTCGGCCTCGTAGACGTCCTTGGGCAGCTTGCCGTCGAGGCGCTTGCGCTTCTTGGCGGGCTTCTTCTTACTCATCGGCGAATCGTAGTGCGATTGTCCGCTGATCGGGTACCCACCCGATGTGCCCGCCTCACCGACGAGTTTCGCCGTCCGGGCGGGTCAGTACTCGTGAAGCAAGGGAGTCAACCGTGTCATTCGACCATCTACTCGCCGTCGTTCCCGTGTCGGACATCGACACGGCGGAACGCTGGTACGCAAAGCTCTTCGGCCGGCCTGCCGACAACAATCCGATGCCCGCCCTGGTGGAGTGGCAGGTGGTTCCCGGAGGCTGGGTGCAGGTTTTCGTCGATCACGAACGCGCCGGTTCCGGCCTGCTGAACTTCGCGGTCGACGACCTGGCCGCAGCTGTCGACGACGCCACGTCCAACGGCCTGGCCCCCGGTGCGGTCGAGAGCGTGAACAAGGGCGTCGACATCGCCAGGCTCAGCGACCCGGACGGCAACACGATCGCGCTGATCGGCAACTTCCTCGTGGAGTACTAGTCGGGGGCACTCATGCTGATGGGTGCCACCGCGATATCGCGCAGGTGAACGCGTACCAGCCGTCGTCGACCCGGATCCGGAGACTCCCGGAGATCCGGCCGTCGATGCCCTCGTGGAGCACGGTGAACCCGGCGGCGGCGTGCGCGTCCTCGACTCGGGGGATGACGCCAGTCCCGACGTCGTTGTCGTCGATGTCGTCCTCCTCGATCACGTCGACCTCGATGCCCTCGAGGTACGTGGTGATCGGTTCGGCGATCTTGTCGCCGACGGTACGCACCGAGTCGTCCTCGAAGTCGCCGATGATCGAGTTGGGGACGTCGGCGATCACGGTGCCGTCGGCACGTACCCGCAGCGCGATGTCGTCGGCGCCCCAGCCCGACGTCTCCTTCTGGCACGTCAGCGTGGTGTCGACGGCCGGCCGGGCGATCAGCAGGTTGATCGGTGCGCGGTGCACGATGGTGAAGCTGACCTTCTTCGAGACGTCGGTGAGCCGCCGCACCAGTACGAAGAAGTGCTCGTTCTCCTTCGCCTCCCAGACGACCCGCGGATCGCTACCCGGATCGGCCTCAGTGAGGAGCGTCGCCGGCGGGGTGACCCCATCCCAGTGGCCGACGGTCAGCTGAACGTCGGCGGGCACTCCCGCGTCGACGACGACCGCGAACTGCACGTCGACGGACAGTTCCACCGGATTCGGCAGCGGAATGCGCGGCGTCTCCACCAGGAACCACTTGCTGTCACTGTCGTCCCAGTCGGCGTCGGCGGTGTTGAGGTTGAAGCGACGGTTCGGAAACCACTCCGTGCGCGACTGTTCGGGGACCAGCACGATCGCGTCACGCCACGTCCTGCCCTCGTGTCGATGGGTGCGCAGCGTGTAGTTGCTCTCACCGTGCCGGTCCGGCAGGAAGACCTTGATGAAGAACGGCGCGACGAGCACGAACCGCGGAGCACGTTCCGGATCGTCGTCGACGCGGTACGGCGGTTGCGGCGTGGAGAAGTCGTCGCCGAGATACACCTCGAACACGACCTCGGCGGAGGTGTTGAAGAGGTCGATGTCGTAGGTGCCCGCCTCGTCGACGCGGTACCAGTCGACGCGGCCCGCGTTGAGCGACGAGCTGCGAGTGAAGTCCACCCTGTTCGGTATGTCGAACGCGGTTGCGGGCGTGCGAAACGGCTCGTCCGAGTGAAAGTCGGCGCGCAACGGATGGTGGTCACTCAGGTACGGCAGGACCCCGTGCGGATCGGCCAACGCGCGGTCGATGCGCACGTGCTGCGCGACGAGTCTGCTTGTCGCCGAACTGAACACGTAATCGAGGCGCTGCCGATACGGCGTGTACACAGCGTCGGCGGTGAAACCGGGGTCGTTGCGTCCGCTGACCAGTCCGGGGCACTGGTCGCGGCCCCACCGGTCGACGAGCTGCTCGTACAGCGGTGCGCCCGGTCGTCCGAACAACGTCGTCCACTCGGGGTCCGGTCCCGAGGGATGCGACGCGTCGTCGAGGTCCGCGTAGCCGACGACGTTGAGGTCGCCGAGGAAGAACACCTCCTTCGCGAACGGCGGGCTCTCCTCGACACACCGTTCCACGAACCCGGCGACGTCTTGCATCTGCTTGCGTCGGTCGCCGACGTTCTCGCCCGCGCGATCTGTGTCGGCCTGCGTGTGGCTGATGAACACGTGGCGCTCGTCGACATCGGGCGGCTGCAGGCGCACGTAGAGCACGCCCTTCGCGGCGAACTTGTCGTTGTCGGACGCGTCTCGGTACATCAGGAACCGCACCACTGGAACCTTGCGCCCGAAAACCGTTGGAAGCAGCGGAATCACCGCTGGAGGTGCGGGCACGGTCGCGAACGGGAATCGGCTCGCCAGGAACAGCCCGCTGTCCTCGAACTTGCCGAGGGCGAGGCCGGCCAGGTTGGGAAGTTCGCCCAGCGTGAGTGTCCAGACGTCCTCGACGATGTCGCCGACGAATGCGGGTGGCCGCACGATGCGGGTGTGGAACGTGTCGGCCTTCGCCACCTGGTAGGGGAACTCGGTACTCAGCAGGTCGCTGAGGACGACACGGGCCGGTTCGTCGAACACCTCGTTGAGGCAGACGACGTCGATCTCCTCGGGGCTGTCGAGAATCGCCTGTGCGATCAGCGCCGCTCGCTGCGGCGCGGTGTACACCGGGGGGATCGACGGTGGGGCGCCCATCTCCATCAGCGCCGACCGCATCTGAACGTTGTAGGTGAGGATGCGCATCGAATCGCTCACGCCCCGACACCTCCGATCGAATCGAATAGGGGTACAACGACATCGGGTGGGCTGCCGCGAAGTCTGGCGACGTCGACGAAGCCCGCGCCGTCGAACTGCACCAGACGCAACTCGTTGGCCCGTAGATCGGCCAGCACGATGTCGTCGTCGTTGACCGCGGCGACGAAACCCGGCGACACGATCGACGGATCGTCGAGCGCCACCTCCACCGTGTCGACGTCGTCCACCACGAGCACCCGCCGGTTGCCGACATCGAGGACGAGGACACCGTCGCGGAACGCGCACAGTCCGTAGGGCAGCGAGGGCGCCGATGCGGGTGGCAACGAGATACGGCACCACCCGCTGCCGTCGCTTCGGTCGATTCTCGTCAGACGCTGTGAGCCGGGGTCGGCGACCCAGATGCGGCCGGACGAGTCGACAGCCAGCCCACGGGGATCGGCGTACGCGCCCACTGCCGGGTTGGTCGCCGACGGCATGCCGCGGTGCCCGTATGTGCTCCAACCGGATCCGCCGATGTCGTCGAGGAACACCAGGCGGCAGTTGCCGCTGTCGAGAACCACCATTCCGCCACCTGTGAACGCGGCGGCCGCCGGCCGTCGGAACTGTCCGTCGCCGGCACCGGACGTGCCGAAGAGCGTCCAGGCGCCGCCCTGGTCGGCGAGTGCGATGCCGTCGCCGGTGATCTCGGCGACCACCACCGCACCGGACGGGTCGCGGCCGGGGCCGGACGGGCCGCGTAAGCCACCGCCGCCGAGAGTCCTGAGCGACGACTCGTCGAGGCCCGCGTCGATCTCGAAGACACCACCGCCCAGCAGTTCGGTGAACACCAGCGACGCCATGAGGTGAGTCTGATCGCCCGCGCACACGCTGCGGCGGTTTCCGTCGAGAACACCCCGCACGCACGGAAAACGTAGGGAAACCCCCTATATCCCGGCGATGGTCGCGCACCGCTGTCCATCAACCCGCCGCCGTCGAGGCACCCACGCGATAGTGTTCGAGCGCCACGTTCGCTCACTCTCCGCCCCTCCTCGATCGGAAGGTTTGGCATGAAGAACTCACGGCTCCTCGCCGTCGCCGCGTCCACCCTCGTCGTCCTGGGACTGGTGTCCTGCGCGCCGCCGGAGAAAGAGGACACCGGCAGCAAAACGGAGTCCGGGGTGAGCGCCAGGGAGGCCACCTCCGCGGAGGACTTCGGCGGCATGGACAAGCTGATCGAGGCCGCGAAGGCCGAGGGGGAACTCAACGTCATTGCGCTGCCGCCGGATTGGGCCAACTACGCAGAGATCATCGACACGTTCTCGAAGAAGTACGGGATCAAGGTGAACTCGGCTCAGCCCGATGCCAACAGCCAGGACGAGATCAACGCCGCTAACCAGCAGAAGGGCAAAAGCACAGCGCCCGACGTCTTCGACCTGGGCCAGGCCATCGCCATCGCGAACACCGACATGTTCGCGCCGTACAAGGTGGCGACCTTCGACTCGATTCCCGAGCAGTTCAAAGATCCCGACGGCACCTGGGTCAACGATTACGGCGGCTACACGTCGATCGGCTACGACTCGGCGAAGCTGCCCGAGATCACGAGCGTCGAGGACCTGCTCAAGCCGGAGTTCCAGGGCAAGGTCGCGCTGAACGGCGATCCGACGACGGCGAGTGCGGCCGCCAACGGCGTGCTGATGACCGCCATCGCCAACGGCGGGTCGGTGGACGACATCGCCCCCGGCGTCGAGTTCTTCATCAAGCTCAAAGAGGCGGGCAACTTCATCCCGGTGGACCCGACACCCGCGACCATCGAGTCCGGCCAGACCCCCGTCGTCATCGACTGGGATTACCTGAACGCCGCCGAGACCAAGAAGGTCCCAACGTGGAAGGTGTTCGTCCCCCAGAATGCGTTGGTCGGCGGCTACTACTTCCAGGCCATCAACAAGGACGGCCCGCACCCCGCCGCCGCGCGACTGTGGCAGGAGTTCCTCTACAGCGACGAGGGCCAGAACCTGTTCCTGAAGGGGCTGGCCCGGCCGGTCCGCGCGGACGCCATGGAGAAGGCGGGGACCGTCGACGCGGCGCTGCTGGCCGCCCTGCCGGAGGTCACGGGTGAGCCGGTCGTGGCCACCGACGAGCAGAGCAAGAAGATGGCCGAGTACCTCGGCGCCAACTGGGCCAAAGTCATCGGTTAGTTGTGACTTGTGCACGCTCGGGAGCGGTGGGCGCTCCCGAACGTGCACGAATCGCTAGGAGATGCGGACGTTCTGGCGGGTGAGTTCCGCCTGGACCGCTGAGACGTCGACGTCGTCGAACGAACGGTCGGAGCGAATCGACAGCGCGGCGGCCACCCCGGCGCCCTGACCGGTGACGGCGCAGCACGACATGTTGCGCGTCGCGGCGTGGGCGATGCGGTCTCCCCCGGTGGCGCGGCCGGCGACGATCAGGTTGCGCACCGCCTTGGGTAACAGCGACCGGTACGGGATCTGCAGATAGCGCCCGGTGGTCGGCAGCACCAGAACGCCGTAGCCGTCGATGAACTCCGGATAGATGCCGATGCTGTCGTCGAACCGCCCCTGCTCGCGTACGTCGTGCTCGGTGAGGTTGTAGACGGCGTCGATCTTGCGGGTGTCGCGGATGCCGATCGTCATCCCGAAGTTGCGCAGTCGCGCGGCCTCGCAGCCGGGGGTGTAGCGGCGGAGCGCCTCGATCGCCAGCATCGCCTGCCTGCGGCCCTCGATCTCGAAGCGGGTAAGGCTGTCGGGGTCGGTGCCGTCGCAGCCGGCGAGGTGGACGAGGTTCATGTAGGTCAGCTCGCCGGTGTCGTGCATGGCACCCCAGGTGCCGCCGATCGTGTTGAGAGCGGCGGGTAGCACACCGTCGGCGATGGCCTTCGCGAAGGGCTTCTCCAGATACGGCGAGTAGCGGTCGGCGTCTTTCTCGTCGATCTCGTCCGCGGCGAATTCGCCTGCCGCCCAGTCGCGGTAGGTCTGGGGGTCGTCGGCGACGCCCTTGAGGAACGCCGCCTTGTCGACCCCGGCGAGGTGGAACATCACCGACGCGGCCATCATGTCCTCGACCGGCGTCCGATGCACCGGCGCGCCCGCCCGCGTCGCGACGTCGGCGTCTCCGGTCGCATCCACCACACGACGAGCGAGGATCGCCTCCCGGCCGGCCTTGGACTCGGTGACGATTCCGATGACGGTGTCCCCGTCGACCAGTGGCGCGACGAACTGCCGATGGAGCATCGCGTGAACGCCGGCTTCCTCGACCAGTCGGTCGGCGACGAGCTTGAACCCCTCGGAATCCAATTCATATGACAGGGACTGGCTTTCGGGTACGGCGGCGCCCATCGCCTTCGCGCGTTCTTCGAACTCCCAGCCGATGCCGCCCGCCTCGACGGTCTGCTCGTGGCGGTACCAGGCGAAGCCCTCGACGCCGACGGCGGTGATGTTCCCGCCGAAGCAGCCGAACCGCTCGACGAGCGCGACGTCCACTCCGGCACGGGCGGCGGCCAGGGCGGCCGCTAGTCCACCCGGACCGGAGCCGACGACCAGCACATCGGTCTGGTGGATGACGTCGATCTCGCGGCTCGGTTCGGTGACGGTGCGCGGTGGTGTGGGCGTGGGCACGGAGCGCGATCCTAGCCCCCGCGGGTGTCCGGCCTATTCGCCGCCGCTGGCGCTCCCGGAATCACCGTCAGCGTCGGTACCCGCAGCGGATCCACTCGCTGCTGGCGTGGTGCCAGTGAACGAGCTGATCCCGCTTGTAACCATGTCGGAGAACGGCTTCAAGGGCTTGAACGGATCGAACCGAGTCCCGCCCGCGCCGGTTGTGCTCGTCTTGGGCGTCTTGTCGAGCGGAGCACCGTTGACGCCGGGAATCACCGGCTCCGGATCGGCCTCCGCGCTTCGGGCCGTCTTGACAACCGGCTCCTCGGACTCGGTCGCGGATGCGGCGACGAGTGGAGTCGGCGCCGGAGCCAGCGGCGGGGAGGTCACCGGCGGAGGCGGCGCGATGATTCCGGGCGCGGGTGGAGTGATCGGCGCAAAGGGAGTGCCACCGGCGGTCATGTCCGGCGCAAGGCCGAACGAGAAGCTGTAGGGCATGATTCCCGCGCCGACCGTTGGCAACACGTTGAGGTCGAACGTCGTGGAGCCGATCTGGGTCGTGGTGTGCAGGCCGCCGACCGCGCTCGCTTGAAACGGGCCGGGGCCGATATCCGCGTTGTCCACGAAGCCGGTGGTCCCGGTGTTCATGATCAGGCCGGGGATCCCTCCGCGCCAGCGGCCGATGTCGACGGCACTGACGTTGTCGGGGTAGCCACTTGCGAGCAGCGTCCCGCTCGGCGCCTGGAAGAAACCGATGGCCTTCAGCACGTTGAGGTCGAAGACGGCGGGGCCGAATTGATTCGAGGTCTGCAGGAAGCCCGCGTGGTTGGCCATGAAGGGGTCGTATTGGGCGGCGGCCTCGGTGAATCCGACCGCTCCCGTGCTGTTGACGATGCCCGCAAGCCCGGCCGCCCACTGATCCGTGCTGTTGACGGTGCCGAGAGTGTTGTTGGTACCGGGCACCGTCTGCGCGACGCCGATGGACCTGATCGAATTGAGGCCGAAGGACAGCGGGCCGTACTGATTCGCGGTTTGAAGGGCCGCTGCCGCGGCGACGGCAGCGGGGTCTGTCAGGTCACTGAGTGCCGACACGGCGACGGCACCGGTACTCGGACCGGCTGCGAACGGGAACACCTGACTGACGTTGAACTCGAACGGCGCAGCGGCAAGTTGCACGTCGCGGCCCGTCGGATCGTTCGAAGTTGCGGCAGGGCTCTGCATCTGAGCGGCTAGCAACACGCCCGCGCTAACGGCTCCGATACCGGTACTGGCCAACAAAAGCCTGGTCGCGTTCATGAAATCCCTAATCCGGCGTCGACAACGTACTTGATTCCTGAAGAATCTACCGCGCCAACGGTCCGACAGGGAATACATCAGCTAATAACGCTTACGTAGAATACAGTTTGCTGCGGGCAACGTCGCGGCCGAGGGTGACGCGGGCGGTGCAGGTATCGACACGCGTGACGCGACGAACTCCTCAACCGATGGCGGCGCATCGGGCGGTTCGGGCGGCGTCTGAAGCGTCGACAAAAACCGCTGGCGCACGGACTAACATCCCCCGGGTGACGAAAGCCGACGTCGAACACACCGCTCCGTCAGTTCGCGAACTCACCCTTCGGGGCATCGTCCTCGGCGGCGTCATCACGCTGATCTTCACCGCCGCCAACGTGTATCTGGGCCTGAAAGTCGGCCTGACGTTCGCCACAGCAATCCCGGCGGCCGTCATCTCGATGGCGATTCTGCGCTACTTCCGCGGCCACACGATCCTCGAGAACAACATCGTGCAGACGATCGCCTCCGCAGCGGGCACACTCGCCGCGATCATCTTCGTCCTGCCCGGCCTGATCATGATCGGGTGGTGGACCGGCTTCCCGTACTGGATCACGGTGGCGGTGTGCATCGTGGGCGGCGTCCTGGGCGTGATGTACTCCGTTCCCCTGCGCCGCGCCCTCGTCACGGGATCGGACCTGCCCTACCCCGAGGGCGTCGCCGCGGCCGAGGTGCTCAAGGTCGGCGAGGCCGCCGAGGACGGCGGCGAGGGAAACAAGCGGAGCCTGCGCGCGATCATCGTGGGATCACTGGCGGCGGCGGCGATGTCGCTGCTCGCCGCCACGAAACTGATCCTCAGCGACATCGCCGTCTACTTCCGCGTCGGCGCCGGTGGATCGACGATCGGCGCCAGCCTGTCACTGGCCCTGATCGGCGTCGGCCACCTGGTGGGTGTCACCGTCGGCTTCGCGATGATCGTCGGCCTGGTGATCTCGTACTTCATCCTGCTCCCCACGCTGACGTGGGGTGACGTCACCGATGGCGGCGCACTCGAGGACGTCGTCTCGAGCACGTTCTCCAGCGATGTCCGCTTCGTCGGCGCGGGCGCCATCGCCGTCGCCGCCATCTGGACGCTGCTGAAGATCCTCGGCCCCATCGTGCGCGGCATCCGCGCCGCGGCCGCGTCGACCAAGACGCGCCGCAGCGGCGAGCAGGTCGAACTCACCGAACGCGACCTCCCCATCGGAATCGTGGGCGGAACGATCGCGGTGTCGCTGATCCCCATCGGGCTGCTGCTGTGGTGGTTCCTCGAGAGCACCCCGATCGCCGGCAACAGGCCGCTCCTCATCGGGGTGACGCTGCTGTTCGTCGTCGTGATCGGCGCGGTCCTCGCATCCGTCGCGGGCTACATGGCGGGTCTGATCGGCTCCTCCAACAGCCCGATCTCGGGCCTCGGAATCCTGGTCGTCATCATCGCGTCGGTGGTGCTGGTGCTGGTGCACGGGCGCAGTGACGACGCCGGACAGACGCTGGCGCTGGTGGCCTACGCGCTGTTCGCTACCGCGATCGTGTTCGGCATCGCCACCATTTCGAACGACAACCTTCAAGACCTCAAGACTGGCCAACTCGTCGGCGCGACACCGTGGCGACAGCAGGTGGCGTTGGTGATCGGCGTCGTCTTCGGCGGGCTGGTGATACCTCCCGTCCTCAGCCTGCTCAACACCGCGTTCGGCTTCGCCGGTGCGCCGGGTGCGGGCGAGAACGCTCTCGCCGCACCGCAAGCGGCGTTGATCTCCTCGCTCGCCAAGGGCGTCTTCGGTGCCGATCTGGACTGGAAGCTGCTGGGCCTCGGTGCCGCCATCGGCGTCGGGGTCATCGTGATCGACGAGGTGCTCAGGCTGCGGACCAAGGTCAGCCTGCCGCCGCTGGCCGTCGGGATGGGCATGTACCTCCCGATGTCGCTGACCCTCATCATCCCGTTCGGCGCGCTGCTGGGCCGCTTCTACGACAGGTGGGCCGAGCGTAGGGGCGGCTCCGCCGAGAACACAGAGCAGAAGAAGCGTCTCGGGGTGTTGATGGCGACGGGGCTCATCGTCGGGGAGAGCCTGTTCGGGGTGATCTACGCGGGCATCGTCGCCGGTTCCGGTTCCGACTCGCCACTGGCGATCGTCGGCAAGGGGTTCGCGAACTGGGGCGAGATCCTCGGCGTCGTGGTCTTCGTGGCGATCATCGCCGGCCTGTACCGGTGGACCCGGCGACTGGCGGACGCCGACCGCTCCTAGTCGTCGGTGACTTTCGGCGGTCGCGGCAGTCTGCACGTGCATGACCAGAACGAACCTCTCCATGTCGATCTCGGCCGACGGGTACGTCGCGGGACCCGATCAGTCCGAGGAGCACCCGCTCGGCGTCGGCGGTGAAGCGCTGCACGCCTGGCACCTCGGACCGGCCAAGAACCATCCCGTCAATCAGCGGGTGGTCGCGGACATGATGGACGGGATGGGCGCGACGATCATGGGTCGCAACATGTTCGGGCCGGTGCGTGGCGACTGGGGCGACTCGGACTGGACCGGTTGGTGGGGTGACGAGCCGCCGTACCACTGCCCGGTCTTCGTCCTGACCCACCACGCACACGACCCGATCGAGCTCGCGGGCGGGACCACGTTCCACTTCGTCACCGACGGCATCGACGCCGCGTATGCGCAGGCGAAGTCCGTTGCGGGAGAACGCGACATCTCCATCGCCGGCGGCGCCTCCTGCGCTCGGCAGGCGCTCGCGGCGGGCCTCGTCGACGAGATCGACCTGCAGGTGAGCGGGGTCGTCCTCGGGTCGGGCGAGCGGCTGCTCGACGGTTTCGCCGCGGGCACCCCCGCGCTCGAACTCGTCCGCGTGCTCGAGGCTCCCGGAGTGGCGCACCTGCGCTACCGCGTCATCGGGTGAGGGATCCGACCCATACTTAGCTCTTGCGCTAACCGTTGACGCCGATATAACTTAGCCGTGTGGCTAAGTATTCATCGCGGCTAGACGACGCGTTCCAGGCTCTCGCCGACCCGACTCGGCGCGCCGTGCTCAGCCATCTCGGCGCGGGACCGAAGAGCGTGAGCGAGTTGGCGGCACCGTTCGACATGGCGCTGCCGTCGTTCATGAAGCACATTCACCACCTCGAGCACGCCGGATGGATACGGACGCGCAAGACCGGCCGGGTGCGTACCTGCACCCTCCGACACGAGTCGTTCGAGGACGTCGACGGTTGGCTCACCGAACAGCGCCGCATCTGGGAAGCCCGCACCGACCGACTCGAACGTTTCGTCACCGACCAGGAGGAATCATCAGAATGACCGCAACCGTGCATCCGCACCTGGACCTCACCGTGTCTCGGATCATCAAGGCGCCGCGCTCTGCGGTCTGGAATGCGTGGACTGATCCTGCGAGCTTCGAGAAGTGGTGGGTCCCCGAGCCGACGATCTGTCGGGTGCAGGCGATGGACCTGCGCCCCGGCGGGTCGTTCCGCACCGAAATCAGCGAGGGCGGAGGGCAATTCGGCCCGCACATCACGGGTTGCTTCCTCGCTGTCGACGAGCTGGAGCGCATCGTGTTCACCGACGCACTCGTCGCCGGCTGGCGCCCGGCTGACGCGGCGTTCATGACGGCGGTCATCGTCATGCGCGATCACCCGGACGGCACCGAGTACACCGCGTCCGCCCTTCATCGCAACGTCGCCGACCGCGATCAGCACGAACAGCTGGGTTTCCACGACGGCTGGGGCACGGTGACCCGGCAACTCGCCGAACTCGTGGAGACGCGTTACTGAACCTCGAGCTCGGTCAGCGCGGCCGCGTCCGGATTCACTCAGACGGCCGCGATCGCCGCGCCCACGTCAGCGCCGTCAGCGCCAGTACCGCCAAGGCGATGAGCCACGGCCAGGGACCGTGCCCGTACACCCACCCGGCCACGGCGCCTTGAATCCTGGCCGCGCCGTTGATCACCGGGTCGTTCGGGTCACCGGTCGCCGACCGCAGCCCGAGTTCGTACCAGCCGTAGTAGCCGACGTACGCGCCGACGACGATCAGGATCACGCCGCTGATCCGGTTCAGGTACGGCAGCACCGCCCGCAGTCGGGCGATCAGCGCGGCACCCGCCAACGCCGCTGCGGCGGCGAGCGTGCCCACGATCAAGGTGAACCCCGCGGCGTAGGCGAGGAATGCCTGCAGCCCGCCCGACGCTCCCGCCAACCCGATCCCGGTCACGGCGAGGAACGGACCGATTGTGCAGGACAGCGACGCCAGCGCGTAACCGAGGCCGTAGCCGAACATAGATCCGAGTCGAGCCGTCGGTGCCCAGGACGTGCTGGCCGCCAACGGGTTTCGGCCCGGCCCCGCGACCTCCCGGCCGGCCAGCAGCCAGCACCCCAACGCGGCCAGCGCCACCCCGATGCCGAGCGTCACCCACGGCAGATGGCGTTGCACCGCCGACCCGGCCGCCGTCGTCAGCAGACCGAACACCCCGAACACGGTGACGAATCCGAGTGTCATGACCACGGTGGCGGCCAGCGCCCGGCCCAGTGCGGTCGCGCGGGTGGTGTCCACGTCCCGCACGACCAGCGCGAGATAGGCGGGCAGCATGGCGAACCCGCACGGGTTGAGGGCGGCTACCAGGCCGGCGGCGAAAGCCAGTGCGAGATCGGCTGACTGCACGGACTACCGGAGGCCCGCCACCCTGTCGGCCAGTTCCTGCTGGGACATCGCCGAGGTGGGATTGTTGACGAAGGTGGACGATCCGTCGGCCTTGTAGAACACGTACGCGGGCTGCCACGGGATGTTGTAGCGCGCCCAGATGGACCCGTCGGCGTCGTTGAGGGTGGTGAAACCGAGCCGGTACTTGTCGACGAAGCCCTGCATAGCCGCGACGTCCGACCGGGCCGCGACACCGACGAACGTGACACCGGGATTCGCGGCGGCGACCGCGCTGACGTTGGGCGCCTCGGCGTTGCAGAACGGGCACCACGGCGTCCAGAACCACAGCACCGCGGGCTTACCCTCGAGCGACGTACCGTTGAACGGCGCACCCGACAGGGTGGTTCCGGTGAACTGCAGTCGATCGTCGGCGAGCGCAGCGGGTGGGCTGACCAACACCACCGACGCCAGGGCCGCGACGATCGCGATCAGGAACGAGCCGCGAAACCAGATTCCGATACGTGCCATGACCGGTCCTCCATCGGGGCGTCCGGCACGCGGCCGGCTTCTCGCCAGTAGACGTTCGTGACACGCGCGCGGTGGGCGAACGGTTCATCACGTCAGCATTCGGTCACGGTCGCTTTGCGAGTGATCCCAGCCCCGACGGGTCAGCGAATTGCCGAATCAGGCCACGTTGGCGTGCGGCGAGCCGAAGTCCATCAGCATGGGCCGCAAGGCCGCGAACAGCTGCTGCCGGTTGCTCACGTGGAAGTGGCCGCCCTCGAGCATCTGCAGCGAGAACTGCGCCAGCGTCCGTGAGCGCCACTGCCGAAGATCAGACTCACTGACGAGGATGTCCTCGTCGCCGCCGATGACGTGGATCGGGCACATCAGCGCGACCGAGTCGGCGTCGTCGTCGGTCGCGGCGATCCGCAGGTCGATGCGAGCCAGCGCGACGGCCTTCTCGCGCAGCGTCGGCCAGCGGGTGAGCTCGACCGGCAGCCCGCCGATGTCGGACAGGATCTTGCCCAGCTGCTCGTCGTCGACCTCGTCCACCATCGGGATCGACGTCGGGAGGTGCGGCGGGGTGAACGACGACAGGATCAGCGCCTGCGGCTGCGACAGCCCGGCCGCCGCCCGCATGCTCGCCAACCGGTAGGCGACGAGCGCGCCGAAGCTGTGCCCGAAGAAGACGTGGGGCTCGTCCAGCGTCGCTCCGAGCTGATCGTTGACCTCGGCGACGAGGTCACGCAGGGTGGCGAAGCGCTCGCGGTTGGGGATCTCGACGGCGATCACCTCGACGTCGGCCCCGAGGCCGCGCTTCCAGAGGTTGAACGACGTGGCGCCCCCACCGGCGTGGTGGAAGCAGATCAGCCGCACCGTCGTGGCGGCGGGCAGGGTGCGAGACGTCGGCAACTGCGCAATCGAACGGGGGGTCTCGGCCGTCAGAGTGGTGGTCATCGTCTCGTCCTCTCGGTGGGTACGAGACCACTTTCATCGAGAGGGCTTGGCAGATCCTTGATGGAATCTTGACGAGCACGCCGCCGCGATCAGCGGGCTAGTCGCTGTTGACGAGCAGCGCGTACTGAGCGGATGCGCGCTGCCGGACGTCGTCCTGCTCGTTGCTGATCACTCCCGCGTAGTACCGGCCGAAGGACAACAGGCACTGATATCGCGCGTTGTCGTTATCCGCCCAGAACTCCGATTTCGCCTCAAAACAGTTGACGCCGTCGAAGCCGGTGGGCGGATCGATGTCCTGCTCGACGGTGTCCACCTTGACGGCGTCATGAGCTTTCGTACGGAGCTCCGTCGCAGCGTCCTCGTCCTTGGCTCTGAGCAGAAGCCCGTCGGACGTGATAGCGCATCGGTCGACACCGGCATCCACAAGCAGGTCGTTCTCGGTCTCCTGGGCATTGCCGCACACCATCACCGCCCTGGGGCCGATGGTCATGAACCCCGCCGACAACGGTGGGACGTCTCCGGAGATGAACGCCCGGCTGAGCATCGAGTCCGGGTCCAGTGGCAGAGTTGTCAGCGCCGCGTCGGCGCTGACGAGGACGTCCTTCATCAACGGAGCCTGCCCGTCGAGAACGGTCTGGATGCTCTTCGTCATCCTGCTCACGATGGTGGCGTCTTGTCTCACGCTGAAGATGGACGCAACCACGAAACCACGGGCGAACGTCGCCGCGATCGACACGTTGCCCGGTGTGTAGTGCGCGTGCGCATCGGGATAGCCGGGAATGTCGACTTGCTGGTTGTTCGGATTCACCGCCATGTCGGTGGCGTCCATTTCCTGGGCGGCGCGTGATGCGAAGTCGGGGTTGGGGAAGCTCGTCAGCATGACGATCAATTCATCGCCGTCACCATCCCGTAGAAAGTCGGCACGTCGCTTCGAGAAACCCTGCACGAGGAAGGCGCTGATCATGCCGTACTTCTCCAGAACCGGCTGTACGACTGCAACTCCGGTACCGGAGATCGCGGTCGCGGCGAGGGCTGGATCGGGAAGCGGCCCACCGTATAAGTAGGAGAGGTTGGGGAAGACCTCGTACGGGTTCGCGATGCCCTCGGCCAACCGCGAGGCCTCGGCGAAGCGGCCCTGCTCCTTGTCGCCGGTCGAGGGGATCCGATGCGGCTCGGTATCGTAGCGACCGACGTCGAGCGCCGAGAGGTCCACTGCGGCAGCGGCATCCGTTTGGACGGGTTCGTCACGCGTCAGTTGCCAGACACCGACCGAGGTCACGAGTGCGACCACGAGCACGACGGCCGCCGCGATCGCGATCCACATCCCCCGCCGCTTCGGGGCCGGCTCCCGCGGTGGCGCGGACCATCCCCCGAGCGGCGACTGAGGCCCCGAGTTCACTTGCATGGCATGCACATTGGGATCCCAGCTACCGGGCGGTGGCGGCATTGCAGGCGCCCTCGGTGCCGGATAGGCGGCTTGGACGTGCGGAGCAGTCGACGGTGTGAAGTTCATCGTCGGCTGGCCGACTCCGGTGGTCGCGGCGTCCGCAGCGCGGACGAGGTCACCGCATGTCGGGTACCGATCCTCCGGTCGCTTGGCCATCCCCTTCGCGATGACGGCGTCGATCGCACTGGGAAGCCCGACCCTGTTGCTGGCCAGCGGGATCGGAGCGGACACGTGTGCACCGATCAGGCTGACCCGGTCACCCGAGTACGGGGGCGCTCCGGTTAACGCCTCGAAAAGCACACACGTCAGGGCGTATCCGTCGGCACGTGACGAGACCCGATCCACTTCGCCGGAGAACCGTTCGGGCGACATGTATGTCCACGTCCCGATTACGTCGCCCATCTGCGTCAACTTCTGCTCGGACTCGGCGTTGGCGATCCCGAAGTCCACGAGATAAGCGAAGTCGTCGTTGGTCACCAGGATGTTGGCCGGCTTGACATCGCGATGCAGCACGCCGACCGAATGCGCGGCGTCGAGTGCCGACGCCACCTGACGCACGATGGCCAGCGCGCGAGCAGGCGGCAGCGCCCCCGACCGCTTGATCAGGGTGTCCAGATCGGTGCCGTTGATCAGGCGCATGTCGACGTAGAGTGACCGTCGATTTCACCCGTCGAGTGGATGGGCACTACGTGCGGCTCCTGAAGCCGCCCTGCGATGCGCGCCTCGCGCTGTAACCGCTGCCGGTACGCGGGGTCCTGAGCGTACGGACCCGAGATCAGCTTCAGTGCGACGACCCGGTCCAGATTGGTGTCGCGCGCCTCGTAGACGCTGCCCATGCCGCCCGCGCCGAGCAACCTGATCAGTTCGTACGGGCCGAAGCGTCTGCCGACCATGGACTCGTCGTGATCCATGCCTCTCCCCCGAGGGTAGCCCTGGGGCACAGCTTAGGACGCTGTGGGCCACGCCGCGGGAGGAATCTGCCAAGGGGTCAATTCGCCAATCGGCGGCGGCGAAGCGTCAGACCGCCACCCGCTCGACGCTGACGTCGCCCGACCTCAGCAACTCGTCTCCGACGGCGACGATGTCGTGAACCACCCGCTGCTCCACCCCGAGTTGTCGCCCTATCGTCTTCGGGCTGAGGTCGCGCTCGAAACAGAGGTGCAGAACCGCAGCCACGGTGTCGGCGTCGGCGTCGCCGCCCCGCGCCACGATCACGTCGGCCACGTCCGCCCACGGCAGGAGCGCCGGGTCCACCGGCGGCGGCGTCGGCATCTCCGCCTCGTCGAGCAGTCCGGGCGCCGCATCCACGAGCGGTGCGCGCAGCGGCGGGTCGGCGATCGCCCGAGGGCGCGACGCCGAAACCCTGGTGAGAAGGCTCAGCCCGTGGGTCGACGCCAACAGGCTGACGGGCGCCACCACTGCGATCGCCGCCGCCAGCCAGGGACTCACCGGCGCGGAATCGGGAAGCACGGCGTGCCAGCCGTTGGCGACGACGCTGACGGCGGCTGACGTCGACAACACGATCCAGAAGTAACGCCGATTGCGCCGCTGACCCTCGAGGCCGGCGAGTGCGACCACCGCCATCGTGGCCTGCAGGATGGTGCCGTCGACGATCAGCGGCCACAGCCACGCCAAGCTCTCGGGGATACCGGCCCTGGCTGCGAGATCCGCGAGCGCCGTGAAGGACAGCACGAAGCTCGCGATCCCGATGCCCACGGTGATCACGACCGCCGCGGTACGCGTCAACGTCAAGGAGTTCACAGGCGGCCATCCTGCCTACCGCCTCCGACAGCGGCGTGGCGAATCCTGTCCAGTGGGGTTGCTCGGACTCCGAGGAGTTTGGCGGTTGCGGCGGTCAGGCGTATACACTTCGTCCGCCGAAGGTAGCTGGTAGTGGGGAGATGGCCATGGGTAGGCACAGCATCGCGTACATCGATGCGCAACAAGGTCTTTCCGCTCGACCCGCTGCGGCGTTCGTGGGTCGGGTCGGGGCGCTGGCCCTGGCGCTGGGCATCGGTGCAGCCGTTGCAGGCGGTCCCGGAATCGCGCGCGCCGACGAGACCGGCGGAGCCGGTGGTGCCGGCGCACAGACGTCGTCGAGCCCGTCGACCGGCGACGACACCGCCACCGCGCCCACCGGTGCGGACTCCCCCACCGCTTCCACGACTTCCGAAGACCACGAGCCCGGTGCGCCCACCGTGCCGACGATGCAGTTGGGCACCGCTCCCGCGGAGGAAGCCGGGGAGAACGATCCCGCCGCGCTACCGGAGTCGATCCCGAACCTCCCCGAGAAGGCATCCGCGACAAAGGATTCCGACGCACCGGTCGTGTCGGGGAAACGCGCACGGGAGAGCACCCCACCGACAGCCGAACCCGATACCGACGCGACCACCGACGACACCGCAGGCACGTACGCGCGCATGCTTTCCGACACCGCTGACGCGGTCAGGCACGTCGCCGCCCCCACGACCGCCCCGACACCTCCGGCTCCGGGTGCACGACTCACCTCGGCGTCGGTGAGCGACCTCGCCGCAGCGGCCCCGGTCGCGCCTGCGCCACCGCAACTCGTCTTCGTCAACCCCGTCGTCACCCTGGTCTCCGGACTGCTGTCCGCGCTGGGCTTCCCGCCGTCGGCGAGCACCCCGGACGGCACGCCGACGGCGCCGATGCCGATCATCCTCGGTGTGCTGCAGCTGGTGCGCCGCGAGATCGAGAACATCACGCTGCAGCTCACCTGGCCGTTGACCACGACGACCGGGCTGACGAACGCCACCCCGGCGACCTCCGCGACCATCCCCGACCCTTCCGACGAAGCCGACACCGCGTACGGCGACATCGGGAAGTGGATGCTCAAGCCCGACGGGCGGATCGCCGATTACGGTGGCGAGCCGTACGGCGGCAAGACGCTGCTCGAGGCGGTGAACATCGTCATCGTCGACCCCACGTCGACCTCACCGGCGCAGGCCGCGTCGAAGCTCGACACCGCGATGTTCTGGTCGGGCTTCCCGGCTCAGCCGATCCACACCGGCGGCTTCGAGGGCACGATCGACGAGATCACCTACGGGCAACTCCCGAACCTGCCGCTGTTCGGCTACTCCAACAACCTCTTCGTGTTCCCGAACGATCACGGCCGCATCTTCGGACCCGATCCCGTCGAGACCGCCGGCGGGTACGTCTGGAGCGGCGCGTTCAGCACCGAGCAGTTCGGCATCGTGCACGGCTTCCTGCCGGGGCACACGTACGTCTCGTCGAACACGGCGCGCAACGCGCTCGCGATGCGACTCATCCTCAGCGGCCGGGCGACGTACGGCGGCATGGTCCCGCTGGACAACGCCTACACCACGGCGACCACGACCACCGGCGATCACGACGGGTACGCCGTCGTCCTGATCCTCAAGTAGCTCAGGGGTTTCGCACGCAGTCGTAGGTGAGCGGGATCTCCTCACCGAGTTCGACGACCTCGAACTGGTCGCTGGTGATCGCGCTGAACGACTGCGCGTCGATCCCGAGGTCCGCCCACTTCGCGGTGCTGGTCCGATCGTCGGCGAACGTCAGCGGAACCTGGCCGCCGTCGGACAGCAGCATCCCGTAGGTCTTCATCGCCTTCAGCACCACCTTCTGCGAGTCGGTGAAACTCGACTCGTCGAAGTCCGGCTTGAGCCGGAACCGCACGCCGTACGGCGGTGCGTTGGGGTCGGTGCTCTGCGGGCCACCTGCGTGGCTCGCCGGATGCACGTAGGTCTCCGCCTTCATCCGGTCGTTGGGTAGCACGAACCGGATCGCGTGATCGATTGAGCCGGAGGCGACTTCGTCGGCGGTGACCAGCATTGCGGAGATCGGGAACCCACCGGCGTCCGCACTCGTGCACTGCTCCCCGCGCAGGTTGTCGGGATATTCCTTGTTCAGGTCCCACACGAACAATCCCTGGACGGTGAGGTTCTCGCCGTCTTTATTCGCCTGGTACGTCTCGTACAGCTTGCCGCCTTCACGGTCGACGACGAGCAGATGGCAGTCGCCCTGGCTCTCAGTGCTGCCCGAGATATCGCACTCCAAGTTCGTCGACCCCTCGATGTTGGCGTTCTCCGGCACCGGCATCTCCGCGGGTACCGGGTCGCAGTCCGGCCCTCCGCCGCAGTAATCCTCAACACCGACGACCTGGATCCGCGGTGTGTTGGCGTCCGCGAAGAACACCGGTATCGAGAAGTCGGTCTGCAGCGCGTTGTCAGTCCCCCAGCCGCCCATTCCGCTGAGCGTGCTGATGATCGCTTCGCTGCGGTCGGACACCGCCGCTCCGGAGACGTCAAGGTTCCACGGCTGCGCGCCACTGAAGATCCCGCCGCCGGTCGCGCCGGGAGCCGACGACGTCCCACCCGGCGAGGGCCCACCCGACGACGGTGACGGAGACGCGGACGGGGCCGCCGTCTCGTCACCACCCCCACCCGTCAGCATGATCGCCGTGACCGCTACGACCGCGACGACGACGACCGCAGCACCCGCGAGGAGGAGTTTCCCGCGGCCCTTCGACGGGGCGGCGGGGGTGGGAGCCGCCGCCGCGGGCGGGGCCTGCGGGATGACGGGCGGGGGCGGCGACGACGGCGGCCGCGCCTGGGTGGGCGCCGCCTGCGGCCCCGGCGGGTGCGGCGGCGGCACCGGTCTGGGCGGCGGCTGCTGCGGGCGCGGGGGAACCACGGCCGGGTGACGCACGGTCGGGGCGCCACCACCCTGCGGGGCCGCGATGGTCGGTGCGGCCGGCTCGGGGTTCGACCGGGTCTTCGGGCCGAGCGGTTCCGTGACGGCATCCCGCGCGGCCGCGGCCAAATCGCGGGTGGTCGCGTAGCGCTGCTCCGGTTGCTTGGCCATCCCGGTGGCGATGACGTGGTCGAGCGACGGGGACAACCGCGGCGATGAGGTCGACGGCAGCGGCGGCGGCGTCATCAGGTGGGCGGTGGCGACCTGCTCGAACGAATCGCCGGGGAACGGCTGCCGACCCGTCAGCGACTGGTAGAGCACACACGCCAGCGCGTAGACGTCCGACCGGGCGTCGGCGTCCCCGGAACCGAACCGCTCGGGAGCCATGTAGGCCCAGGTGCCCACCGCGCCGCCGGTCTCGGTCAAACCGCTCTCTCCGGCCGCACGGGCGATGCCGAAATCGATCAGATACGCGAAATCGTCCTCGGCCACCAGGATGTTGGACGGCTTGACGTCCCTGTGCACCAGGCCGATGCGATGCGCCGACTGCAACGCGGAGGCGATCTGCTCGACGATCCGGACGGCGCGCGTCGGCTCGATCGGGCCGTCGGCGAGCATGGTGTCGAGATCGCGCCCCTCGATCAGTCGCATGTCCACGAACAGCCTGCCGTCGATCTCACCGAAGTCGTGAATCGGCACGACGTGCGGATTGGTCAGGCTGGCCGCGGCTTTCGCCTCCCGCCGGAAGCGCTGCTGGAATCGCTCGTCGCTCGCCAGATGGACGGGCAGTACCTTGACCGCGACGACGCGGTCGGTCACCGTGTCGTACGCGCGCCAGACTTCACCCATTCCACCGCGACCCAGCAATTCGATGAATCGGTAACGCCCAAACGGCGTGCCATCCACGTCGGCCTCCCCGGAAGCTGCTGCTGAGCGCACAACATAACCCGAGTAGCACGGTCCGCGAGCGGAAAGACCGGTGATGAGGACCGCTCCGTACGAGCAGTCGACGCTAGCGAAAGACGACGACGTTCCGCTCAGCGGTAGTACGTCTCGTCCCCTGTGGGATAGCCGCCACCGAGAGTCGTGATGTGCACGTGGTCGTAGTGGCCGTAGCCGCCCGCGCGCGATCCTCCGGGCGTGTAGTAGACGCCGCGCCAGATCGCGTCCTGGATTGCGAACCGCTTGGCGTTCTTCAGCACGTAGGAGACGATCTCGTTCCCGAGGGCGATACCGGCCTCGGAGTTCGCGTTCGGAATCATGACGTCGAGCGCCAAGCCGTTGGGATGCCACCGCAGCGCGTCCGCACGTACGCCGCCGATGCTGGTGATCTCGGGGAAGATCGCGCTGATGCTGCGCGACACCTGAATCGTCTTGACTTGCAGGCCTTGCTCCGGGGCGTCTCCGGCGCCCAGAACCACCCTCATCGCCGGTGCGACGGCGGTGCGCATCCTGGACGCGGCCGTGACGACTTCGGCCGGAGCGGAATCGCCCGCCTCCGTCCCGGCCAGCGGGCCCGACGGGAACGCCGTCGGGACGGCGACGATCTCCACGCAGCAGGGGGGCGGGTTGTCCGCGGCGGGTGCGACGCTGCGGGCGGCGGTCGCCGACCACGCGTCACCGCCGACCGCGAGGAGGACCGCGATCGGGCCGACCGCCGCGGTCATCAACACGGACGACGTTCGCTGCCTGCTGGCTAACGCATGCCGACCCACGAAGAGCAACATAGTTATCAAAACGTGATCTGTACAGCAACGAGCGATGAGCCGGCACCCGCGGCCCTTCCCGCAGGGCTAACCACGGCATCCGCTGCATCCCGCGGGCTCAGTCACCCGCGGCAGTGTTACCGATGAATAAAGCCCAGTTCACAGGCCCGTGACGGAATCCCCGCGGCATCGGGCGCGAGCGGACTGAGCAAACGATCCGGCTATCCAAGTTCAACCGTGGCCGGAACTTTGCTGATACCTCAATCAGCAGCACCTGACGTCACATCAGCACCACCGCCCGCAACGAGCGCCCGGTCCAGTTCACTGCCGTACAGCTTGGTTGTTTCGGCGCTCTACAAGGCCGAACCCGGCGTTGCTGGCAATCTTATGTGATGTAGCTCACGGTGACATATGCTCCGAGGGACGTGATGTCACCGTTGCGCGACCGAAGGGGTGTCCGAATGGCGGGCGATCATCAACTCCAACGGGACCGCACGCGGGTCAGCGTCGGCTTCCGGCCAGGGAAGCTGGCCGTCGCCGCCGTCGCGATCATGACCGCGGCGACGCTGACGGTCGGCCTGGTGCCGCCGCCCACCGACGAGATGCTCAACCGCGACGTCGCACTCGCCGCAGCGGTGAAGACCGCTCCGCCGCCCGACGAGATCCCCGACTTGACCGGCGGCCTCGGCACCGCCGGATACGACCTCGCCCAGCAGATCGCGGCAGCGATTCTCGAGGCGATCATGAACAACATCAACCTGATGGCACTGGCCAAAGCGTCGGGGATGGACCCGGCGAGTTTCCTCCAGGGTCTGTCGCCCGAACTGCTCCGTGGCGTCTTGGATCGTATTCCGATCGACCTGTCGCCGCTGCTCGCGAATCTCGTCGGACTCGACGCCGCGAACGGCATCCTCGGACCCGCGCTGAAAGCGCTCGGGATCACCGACGGCACCGGCATGACGACCGTGACGAAGCTGCTACAACTCCTGGGACTCGACCTCAGCGATCCGCTGAACCTGTCGAATCTCGACGTGCCGGGGCTGAACATCATCACCACGGGCCCGCCCTTCACACTGCTGAAGCTGCTCGGCCTCGACCTCGGCTGGGTGCCGGCGCTGCCGAATTCGGTTGCAGCAGAGGTCAATAGCACCGAGTATCTGCCGCTCGGTGTGAACGGATTGCTCAGCACGGTGCTCGACCGGCTTCAGATCCTCTCGGCCGACAATCCACTGCTGGGACTCGGCGGCCTCGTCGGCTCACTCGACGGTCTCCTCGACAACGTCGTCGACGCCATTCCCGCCCGACTCGATCTGATCGACCTGCGTGTGCCGATCGTCGTCGGCTTCGGCCTCGGCGCGTTCGCCGCGGGTGCCGCCTACCCGAAGATCGTCGAGGACCTGCAGTACCAACCCGGCGGTGCGAAGTCGCCGACCAAGGCGACCGATCCCCTGCTGGGCAGTCTGACGATCCTGCCGATGTTGTTGCTGCGCAATCCCGGTCGCGCCAACGGTGGCCTGTTCGCCCGGTTCTATCCGATCGCCCGACTCTTCGGCATCGACACCGTGACGCCCGACACTCAGGTCACCAGCAGCGGCGGAGTGCCGATCGGCACCACGGGACTCTCGCTCGGCGGTGCCAACCTGATCCCGATCAAGGTCGACGCGACGGTGCAGTACGACCTGCTGTCCGACTTCGCGGCGTGGCCGAACCCGTTCTCGGTCGCGAACAACCTCATGGCGTTCCTGTTACCGACGTACGTCCTGCGCGGCGTCGACACGTCGAACCTCACCCCGCAGATGGAGGCCCAACTCAAGCAGATCCTGAGCAGCCTCGGCGCCGACCCGCTCGCGCTCAACCTGTATCTCACGCTGCCCGCCAACAGCCTGCCGTTGCTCGAGCCGCTGTACCTGCTGACCGACCTGACGAACATCATGACGCTGGGGGCTTTCCCGAATCCCCTGGGCACCTTGGCGAACGCCCTCGCGCCCGCGCTGACCAGCCTGGTCAATCTCGGGTACACCGACGTCGTGCGGAACCCGGATGGGACGTACACCCGAACGCTCGATCAAGCCGGCGACCCGACCGCGTTCATGTCGTTCCCGGATGTCGACTGGGGCAGGGTTCCCGGCGACATCGTCCAGTCGCTGATAAACGGCATCCAGAAGGAGTTCTTCAGCGGCAATCCGACACCGTCGACGCCTAACGCGATCACCGGCGTGTTCACGCTGCTCTCGAAGATCCTCGGGGGTGGCGGGATCGGCTTCGGCGGATTCGACGACATCATCAAGGCCGTTGTGGGCGGAATGAATCCGCTCGCCGCAGCCGCGACGAAGGAGGTCGGCGCGCTGCCCGAGGCGAAGCCCGCGCCGATGACGACGACCTTCAACGAACCGACCTACACCAACGTCGCGCCGGCCAAGCAGGAGAGTGTCCCCGAGCCCGAGGCGGTCGAAGAGACCGAACCCGAGCCGACGAAGGAGACACGGACGTCGTCGGTGCCCAGGCCGGCCGGAATGTCGGCGACGCCGAGGGCGCCCGGTAGCCCGGTGGGCAGCGTCGTCGGAGGCGTCACCGACGCGGTCGGCGGGATCACCGGCGGCGTCACCAACACCGTGGGCGGCGTCACCGGCGGCGTCACCAACACCGTGGGCGGCGTCACCGGCGGCGTCACCGACGCGGTCGGTGGCGTCACCGGCGGTCTGACCGGCGGACTGAAGAAGGTCACCGGAGGGTTGGGACTCGGCTAGAACGCGTTCGGGTCGTTCTGCACCGCCACCGGCACCGGATGCTGGTAGAGCCGAGCGGCGTTCTCCCACGTCACCTTGCGGATGATCTCCGGCGGCAGGCCGGCGATCTGCTCGTGGATGGTGCGCTGGGTGTGCGGCCACGTCGAGTCGCAGTGCGGATAGTCGGCCTCGAGCAGGATGTTGTCCTCGCCGATCCGCTTGTACTGCACGAACGACGACTGATCCTCCACGGCGCAGAACCAGAAGTTGCGCGTGAACACCTCGGCGGGTGTCAACGTCTCCCCCAGCGCCGCCCACGTCCCGTACATCTCGTGATAGCTGAGCATGTGGTCGAGACGGTCGAGAAGCCCGGCCACCCAGCCGATTCCACCCTCGGACAGGCAGATCTTGAGATCGGGGTAGCGCGTGCACACACCCGAGTACAGCCAGTCGACGGCCGCGGTGATCGCGTACGCGAAGAACAGCACGCCCTGCACGTCGGGCGGCGCGTCTGCTGACGTCGACGGCGACGTACCCGACGACCCGATGTGCAGGTTCACCACCGTCCCGGTGTCGGCGCACGCCGCCAGCATCGGCTCCCAGTACCCGGAGTGGATGGTCGGCAGTCCCAGTAGCGCGGGGCTCTCACTGAACGTGACGGCGTGAAAGCCGCGGTCTGCGTTCTCGTAGATCATCTTCGCGCTGATCTCGGGATCCAGCAGCCACGGCAGCTGGCACGGGATGATGCGGTCCGGGTACGCGCCCGCCCACGCGTCGATGTGCCAGTCGTTCCAGGCCCGCACGCACGCCATCGCGAGGTCGGTGTCCGTGGTGACCTGTTGCAGACGCTGCCCGGCGAACCCCGGCAGGAACGACGGGAAGTTCAGCGACGCGTACACGCCGTTGAGGTCCATGTCCGCGACACGCGCGTGGATGTCCCATGCGCCGCGGCGCATTTCGTCGAACCGCGTCGGCTCGAAGCCGTACTCGGAGACCGGCCGCCCCACCACGGCGTTGAAGCCGACGTTGGGCAGCGAGTTGCCGTCGAAGAGCCACGTCTGGCCGCCGTCGTCGGTGTCGACCACCCGCGGGGCGCGGTCGGCGAACTTCCGGGGAACCCGGCCCTCGAACGTATCGGGCGGCTCGACGATGTGATCGTCGACGGAGATGACGGTGTACAGACGGTCGGCCCGCTCCGGTTCGGCCAGGAAGGTGACCGACCGGTCGGCCCCCGTTTTGGCGGTCGTGAAACCGAGATTCGCCGACATCTCGTCGATGGAACCCATGGCCTGATCTCCTTCAGTCGAGAACCGCGCGGTCGGCCTTGATGGTCATGCGGGCCGCCCCGGCCCAGTACACGTCGGCGGCGCGTTCGATCAGCGAGGCCTTCATGCCGATGAGGTCGCCGCGATTCATCGCCGAAGGCGTTCGGCCCGTGAGCATCACGTCGTAGGCGAGCTTGCAGACCCGCTCGATGGACGCGGCCCGGTAGACGGCCTCGGCCAGGGTGCCGCCCGTGATGATCACGCCGTGATTGGCCAGCAGGATCATGTTGGCCGATCCCACTTCCTTCGCGAGTTCGATTGCCCGCCAGGGGGCGTCGATCTCACCGTCGTAGGTCGGCACCAGATGCATGTCGTCGAGGAACAGCGCTCCCGTCTGGTGCATCAGCTCGGGCAGCACACCGAGCGCGGCCAGCACGCTGACGTAGTACGGGTGGTTGTGGATGACGACCCTGGCGTCGGGCCGCAGCCGGTGCAGTTCGGTGTGGATGTGGATGGCGGGCGTCACGTCCCAGCGCCCGCGGACGACTCGCGCGTCCTCGTCGACGACGCAGATGTCGGACGCCGTCAGCTCCTTCCACCACAGTCCCCACGGATTGACCAGCATGTCGGTCCGCCCGTCGAGCTGCCAGGTGATGTGACCCGCCATGTTCTCGGCGAAGCCGAGGTCGGCGAGGTGCCGGAACGCCACCGCCAGCATCTGCTCCTCGGTCAGGTCGACGCCGATGGGCGGCGTCTTCGACGGCGCCCACACCGCGAGTCCGCCTGGTCTCACGTCGTCAGTCGTCATCGTGACTCCAGTCTCGATCGGATCTCATCCCGCAGCCGCCCTTTCGCGATCTTGCCTCCAGACGATCGCGGTAGCTCGTCGAGCACCTCGAGTCGCTCGGGCAGCAGCTCCTTCGAAACACCCTGCGATAGCAAATGTTCCACCAGCGTCGGCAGGTCGAGCGCGGCGCCGTCGGTGAGCTCGACGTAGGCACACACTCGCTCCCCGAACAGCGGATCCGGCATTGCGACGGCGGCGGCGACGGCCACCGCGGGATGTGTCGCCACCACGTCCTCCACCTGGACGGCGCTGATATTCTTGCCCGCCCGCAGGATGAAGTCCGACGTGCGGCCCGCCAGGGTGAGGAACCCCTCGTCGTCTAGATCGCAGATGTCGCCCATCCGCATCCAGCCGTCCGGGGTGTACAGCTTGTCGTGGTCGGCGCCGCCCAGGTATCCGAGGCTCAGCGCCGGGCCTCGGCACGCGGGCTGGCCGCGGCCGGTCGCCGTGACGTCGCGGTCGCCGTCGAACAGTCGTACGTGCATCTCGGGCACGATGCGCCCGGCGGTGCGCAGCCTTCGGTGCAGCGGGTCGTCGAGCGTGGTGGCGCTGAGCATGCCGGTCTCGTTTGACCCGTAGAACTGCAGGATGGTGGCGCCGGTCAACTCCTCGAAGCGAGCCGACTGCGTGTACGGCAGCGGCTCGCCGCCGGTGAACACGACGCGCAGGCTCGAGAGATCGTGCTCACGCGACGCACTGTTGGCCAACAGCATCGCCAACTGCGTACTGACGCAGCACAGCACGGTCGCACGGTGCCGCTCGATCGCCGCACAGGTGTCCGCAGCGTCGAAGCGGTCCATGCGAACGGTGCTGGCGCCCAGGTGAATCGGCGTTGTATGCGAGGTCCAGATGCCGAAGCCGAACGGCGTCGGGATAACGGGCAGGAAGACGTCGTCGCTCGTCAGCCCACCGTTGGCGACGGCCTTCTGATGGAAGTAGTGCCAGCGATTCTGGGTGTGCACGACGCACTTCGGTAGGCCGGTCGTGCCCGACGTCGAGTTGATGAGGAAGACGTCGTCGGCGCCGATGGGGGCCAGCCCGGTGTCGGCGGCGGGACGGGTGTCGATCTCCAGTTCGGCACCGTCGCCGAACACGACGACGCGCTGCCCCAGCTCTGCGGCCGGTACCTGTCGTTCGGGGTCGCACACCAGCAGCGCCGGTTCCGAGGTCCGCAGGATCTCAGCGGTCTCGCGGACACCGGCACGGGCGCCGAGACCGATGACCGCCGCACCGCACCGTTCGATGGCGACTAGGAGCACGTGAATGGCGGCGGTGTCGTTGTGCCACATGGCAACCCGCTGCCCCGGCCGAACCCCGAGTGCGACGAGCCGGTGCGCCAGATTGGTGGCGGCGGAGTCGAACTCCGCCCACGTCAGCCGACGGCCGGCGGCAGCGAAATCGGTATAGGCGGCACCGTCCGGCGTCGCGGTCGCGTTGCGGCGGACGCAGTCGGACAGCGTGACGTCGGACCACCAGCCCGCCTCGCGGTACTGCGCGGCTTCCGCGGGGGTCGCGGCGGCTGCTTCGACGCCCATCACCAAATCATATGAAAATGAGGAGCCCGGTCAATGGTCGGGCTGCCAAGCCCGCACCATCGTCGGGTCGACGACCCCCGCCGAGCCCGGATAGTGCTGAGCGTCGACGAGGTGCGCGGCCGACAGATCATGCGCTCGACGCCCGTCGCCCGCCGCGATCGCATCGATGACCTGCCGGTGGTCCTCGAGCACCGCGAGCCGCTCGGCGAGTGGAACGATGCTGCCGTCGGCGACCCGGCTGGACCACGACGTCTCGTGCGCCGACCACAGCATCTCCAGGGCGCCCGCGAGGATGATCATGGTTTGATTGCCGCAATTGGCCACCAGCGCTTCGTGATACCGCCTGCTCGCGGCCGTCACCAACGCGAGGTCCTCGACCACCGCGACCGCTTCGTCGTGCAGCGCGCGCAGCGTCGGCACCACCGCGCGCTCGCGATCCGTGCGCTCGGCGCAGAGCGCCGCGCACGCCGGCTCGACCCGCAGCAGCGCCCGCCCGACGTCGGACAGCCCGACCTCCTGCGACCCGAGAACCAGGCCGATGGTGTACGCGACGTTGGCAGCGGTGGGCCGACGAACGACGGCCCCGCCGAGCTTTCCGCGACGGACGCGCAGCAGTCCCTCGGCTTCCAGAATCCGCATGGCCTCGCGCAGCGACGGCTTGCTGACCGGGAACTCCCGCAGCAGCTCGTCCTCCTTGGGCAGGATGCTGCCGTCCGCGAGCTCGCCGGAGAGGATCCGTCGGCGCAGTTGGTCGGCGACCTGCTCGGCGAGCCGACGGAACTGAATGGTTGGCTCAGCCACGCACCGATCCTTACCGCGGGGTCACGTGAAGAGCATCGTAGCGGCGAGACCGTCGACTCCACGGTGCGCGAAGCCGGTCCAGACCGCCCGGAGGCGTGCCGCGAGTGCCCGGTCGATCGCCCCGCCGGGCCCCAGCATCGGGGCGTCCGACCAGACGTCGCCGGACTCGAAGAGCAGCGGCAGTTCCATGCAGTGGCAGGCCCCCAGCGGTGCGCGGTCGGGGTGCCAGTCGAACCGATACGTCGACACCCGGCCACCGTGCGCGCGCCAGGTCGCGACGAACGGGTCCACCGGGTCCCCGAACATGCGTGCAGTGACCTTCGGCGCCAATGACCGAACAGCAAGCCGCTCGACGGGTTTGACACGCGCCAGCCTCTTCAGTCGCGGGCTCATCGCGATGAACGGCGAGGCGTCGTCCCCGGTGTGCCCGATCAGCAGTTCGATGCGGGTGGCGGCGGCGGCGATTCGCGCCGGCATCTCGTCGGGTGCCGGCAGCGGCGCCCGGCCGAGCAGCGGCGCGAACGCCATCCCGCCGAGCATCCCGAAGCGCTGCGCCGACGCGACTGCACGGCCCTCGGCGGTCAGCAGTTGCGCGCGCGACGCGTCCCCCGGTGCGACGCCGGCCAGCGAGGTCGCCATCACCTCCCGCAGGGCGGTCGCCATCGCCGCCCGGTCGGCGCCGACGCCCGCATTCTGTGTGCCGATGCCCAGCGGTGCGCTCTGCACGATCGCGCGGTGGAACAGTCCGTCGGTCTCCTCGCACAGCATCAGCGCCAGCACGCTGTCGCCGCCCGCGGACTGCCCGAACACCGTCACGTTGTCCGGGTCGCCGCCGAACGCCGCGATGTTGTCCTGCACCCAGCGCAGCGCGAGAATCTGGTCGTGCAGCCCGAGGTTGTCGTCGCCTCCGGCCCCCGGCGGGGTGAGGTAGCCGAAGACACCCAACCGGTAGGTCACGTTGACGACCACGACGCCGCCTTCGCGAACCAGCGCTCCCGCATCGTATTTCGGTGATTCCCCGCCGCCCGCCACGTACGCGCCACCGTGAAACCACACCATCACCGGCAGGTCGTCGGCGTCCGTCGGAGCCGTCACCGAGACCACCAGGCAGTCCTCGTCGAACACCAGATCGCCGAGCACCGGACCGGTGACGAAGCTCAGTCGCGACGGCCGTTGCGGACAGACCGGGCCGGATCGGGTCGCGTCGCGCTCACCGGACCAGGCGGAGGCCGGCGCGGCTGCGGCGAAGCGGGTGACCCGGCCGTACGGCAGCCCGCGAGCGCGCACCACGCCGTCGCGCACCTCGACCGAGATGTTCCCGCCGGCTATCCGCACAGGATCACCGTACTGACAGCGAGGAAGCTACCGCTCAGCTCGCCAACGCCAGGGACTCGTATGGCGACGTTCCAGTGGCGAGGCCCGGCACCCGCTGCACGCGCAGGCCACGCTGGACCTGAGCCATCTCCCGGAAGATCGCCCCGACTTGATCGGCGGCGCCGTGCACGGTGAACGTGCGCCTATCCCAGACGATCATCTTGGTCTCGTAGCGCTCGTCGGGATAAGGCGTCGCGGGGATGTCGGCCACCACGCCGCCCGACGATCGCCACTGCTCCAGGATGTGCGCCGCCGAGGTGGCCATGAAGTAGGTCAGATCGAACGCAGACATGGCGTGGAAGCCGCAGCGGGCGATCATCTGCGAGCGGTGCCGCGTGCCCCCCGACTCCTTGTCGGTCCAGGCGCCCTTGAGTTCGACGACTCCCAGCGGCACCATCTCGGCGATGGCCCGTCGGAGGTCGGTCTCGCCGGGTTGCCCTGCCCATTCGACGGCGGCGTGGGAATCGTCAGGGGTGAGCAGCGGCCCCTTCGCCCGAACACCGCCGACCATCTCACCCCGGATATCGGTCAGCGCCCAGAAGACGGCCGTGTCGTCGGCACAGCTGGCCACGTCGGCGTCCATGGCGCCGCTCACGCCGAACCGGCGGTAGCTCGCCACCGCGCCTCGGTGATAGCGCTCGAACAGTTCCGGCTCGGCGGAGGGCGTCGCCATGATCATCGACGTCTCCGCGACCGGATCCCAGCAGGCGACACGGGTGAAATCGGCGAGGTCGAGGCACGTGGGGGCCAGTTCGATGCTGGTCATAGCCTGCGGGTGCTCCTGCTGTCGTGGGAAAGCGCGGACTGCGCTGTCTCGGACGGCACCCGGAGACGGACTTAGCTACATCATACTAACAGTATGAAAGAGGCTTGACCAGCATCTTCTACGTCACATTCTCGTTATAGCAACGTTATTTGCTGGGTTAGGCGACACTCACGGTGCGCGCACCCCGCCGGTGGCGCCGCCCCCTGCCCTGTGTCCGATTCCGGGAGCGAATGGGCACCGGGAACCGTCCCCTGGCCGGCGTTGCCGCGCAGGAAATCCGAATTGCGTTCCAGTGCACCATCTTTCGCAGGGCACTCGCGCTTCCTGCATCACTACCGCGCTCGGGCGGAGCAACTCCTCCCCCGCCTGGCCTGGCTCGAACCTGGATCGCCGTCCACCGTTAGCTACGGGCCGCCCGGCCGTGTTGCTGGGCTGCAGCCACCGTGTCTCACCACGGGATTCGGCGCCGGCGGATCGTTTAGGCCAATGGCAACACGACCGGCAGATGCAGTACTAGCGAAGATATGTCAGTCGCGCTAATTATCTACACGTGAAACATTAATTGCCACCCCAGGGGTAAATCCGAGGCCGATCCGGTAAAGTGCCAGTTGCCAATCGAGAATGTTCAGCTTTCGGGCAAACTTCAAGGTCGCGAAGCTGCACATCGATAGCAAATCGAGTTGGCAGTTGGAGCGAAACATCAGGTGTCGGGGCATGATGATGGCGACAGTGGTATTCGGGGTGTCTCGATGAGACACCGTGAGCCCTTCGTCGGCGATGCAGACCCCAGCACGGGTTTCGTCGCGGCGCACCCCGATCCGCACCGGAATGGTTCGACCAACGGTCACCGCGAAGGTCCGCCCCGGATCGGCCACGACGCGTTCGCCCAGATCGTCGACCACAGTCCCGACGCCATCTGCATCCACCAGGACGGGCGCTTCGTCTACTTCAACGCGGTAGCTGTGCGGTGGCTCGGCGCGCGCACCGCTCACGAACTCATCGGCCACGCCGTGTCACGATTCGTCCACGCGCGCTCGATTCCGCACCTGCTCGCCAAGACGGCGACACTGCGAAGGCCGGGCGATGTATCCGCAGCGGCACGGGCTACCGTGGTGCGCCTCGACGGCTCCGAATTGGACGTCGACGCGGTGTCCGTACTGACCACGTGGCAGGGCGCCGCCGCTTACCAACTGATCTTCCGCGACCTCACCGAGCACCGCGCCACTCACGACACGCTCGCTCACCAGGCCGCGCTGGTGGACCACGCCAGCGACGCGATGATCTCGATCACCAGAACCGGCATGGTGACGAGCTGGAATCCGGCCGCCGAGCGCATCTACCGGAGACCGGCGCACCGGGCGCTCGCACTGCCGATCGACGTCGCCGTCGGGGCGCCGGTGGATGTGCACGCCATCGCCGAGGCCGGTGGCGTCGTCCACAGCACGCACTATGCGATGGACGGGTCGGTCCGCACCATGCGGGTCTCGGCGACCGAGTTCGACAACGGCTACGTCCTCCTCTGCTCCGATGAGACGGCACTTCGCCGGGCCGCCCGAAACCTGCGCACCGTGGTCAACACGCTGCAGGAGGGCGTGGTCGTCATCGACCGGAACGGCTGGCTGCTCACCATCAACCCGTCGGCTCGCCGCATCCTCGGGCTGGGCGAGCACGAGATAGAGCACGGCGACCGTCTCCGTGACCTACCCGTCTACGATTCCGACGGCGTGCTGCTCAGCGCGGAGGAGCGTCCGGTCCCCAAGACGTTCGCCACCGGACTGCCGGTCATCGGCCGGGTGTTCGGCGTCGACCGGCCGGACGGCCGCCGCGTGTGGGTGTCCATGAGTTGTCAACTGCTGCATCCGGATTCCCACGACCACTCGCCCGTGCTGGCCTCGTTCACCGACATCACCTCCCAGCGCGCGGCCACCGAGGCGCTCGCGCACCAAGCGGCCCACGACGTGCTGACGGGGCTCCCCAACCGCGCCCACCTGTTGGAGACGGTCAACGCCCTGCAGCGCGACGCCGGGATGCTGACCGCCGTGATGTTCATCGACCTCGACGACCTCAAGACGGTCAACGACACGTTCGGCCACGACGTCGGCGACACCGTGATCCAAGCCTGCGCCGATCGACTGCGGGGCGCGGTCCGTCGACACGACATCGTCGGTCGCTTCGCAGGGGACGAGTTCGTCGCGCTGCTGACCGGCGAACTGGCCAACGGTGCGCTCGAACGCTCCGTCGATCGGATCCACCGCGTTCTCACCGAGCCGATCGACATACCCGGCGGCACTCTGCAATTGGGCGCCAGCATCGGCGTCATCCGGACGGATCGGAAGGACGAACGGGACGCCGCGACGCTGCTGCGGGATGCCGACGCCGCGATGTACGCCGCCAAGGCCAGTGGTCGCCGGGCGAGCATCTTCTCCGGCTCCTTCCCGATGCAGAACTGACCCTCCCCTCGGTCGAGGGGAGGGTCGAGGGATCTGCGAGGTCAGCAGTCGCCCGGATTGAGCGTCCGGAACGCGGCGCCGGCGGCTACGCCCGCGATGAGCTGGGCCAGTAGGTAGACCCACAGCGTCGACCCGGCGAACGGGCCCAGCGTGGCACCGCCGATCAACACGGCCGGATTGAACGCCGCGCCGGAGACACCGCCGACGGCGACGGCGCCCGCGGTGACGGTGCACCCGATCGCCGCGCCGTAGAACGAGTTGTCGACGTGATCCCTACTGGTTGCGACGCTGAGAACGACATAGCAGAGCGCGAACGTGAACACCGACTCCGCGATGAACGCCGCGACGATCTGATGGCCTGTTGGAACCACCGCAGGGGCCGCGCCGCCGGGCAGCACCAGGCGGAGCAGTTCCGCGCCGACGAGACCGCCGATCACCTGCGCCGATGAGTAGGCGAAGGCATCCCGTGCGTCGACGCGACCCCGCACGAACGCTGCCACCGTCACGGCGGGGTTGTAGTGCGCGCCGGAGACGTGCCCGCCGGCGTAGACGAGTGCCATGAGGACGGCGCCGATTCCGAGCGGGGCCAGCGGGCCGCCCATGCGGACGCAGCCGCCGACGGTGAAGACGAGTAGCAGTGTCCCAATTGCCTCGGTGGCGTACTTGGCCGCCGGCCGGTGAATGATCGGGGTGGACGCAGTGGGGGTGGTGGTGTGAGTTGTCATGCGGATCAGCCTGCGCCGCAACGGGACAACGGGACAGCATTCCATCGGATGACGGAGGGGATGAATCCGGTGTCGTTCAAACGGATGACACGACTACTCCAGCAGCTGGTTGCGCATCGCCTTCGCGACGGCGGCCCCGCGATCGGACACCTCGAGCTTCTCGTACAGCCTGCGGATGTGGGTCTTGATGGTGGTCTGCGCGAGAAAGAGTTCCGCCGCCATCTCCGGAACCGACTTGCCGTCGGCGATCATCCGCAGGATCTGGCGTTCCCGCTCGCTGAGCGACGGCGCCGCCGACTGGGCGCTTCGGCGCACCTGCGCCGTCAACGACGTCACCAGCTCGGGCGGCAGGACGTTCTCACCCCTGGCGCACGCGACGACCGCTGCGACGATCTCGTCTCGGTCGGACTCCTTCGACAGGTATCCCGCGGCGCCGTCCTGGATCGCCCGGTAGACGACCGGTCCCTCAGTGGTCGCCGACAGCAGTAGCACCCTGGTGGGCAGCTTGTCCCGCACGACCGCGTGGGCGATCGCGATGCCGTCGAGCCCCGGCATCTTGTAGTCCAGCAGCGCCACGTCGGGACTGTGCTCGCGAATCGCATCAAGCGCCGCGTGCCCGTCACCCACCGCGGCGACGACGTCAATGCGGTCGCTCAGGTCGAGGGCGCGGACCACACCCTCCCGGTACACCGGATGGTCGTCTCCGACCACTACCCGCACGGGCCTCACGGTGCCGTCCTCGCGGGAACCGTCGCGCGGACCAGGGTGCCGCGGTCCGCCGGAAGGAACTCCAATGTGCCCCCTAGCGTTTCGATACGTGCACGATGCGATGCCAGGCCGATGTGCCCCTCTGCGAGGCGCTGCGCCAGCGACGCCGGGTCCAGCCCGACACCATCATCCTGCACGGTCAAGATCAGTTGGTCCCCGGTATCACGCAATTCCAGGTCCACCCGGCCCGCACCCGCGTGCCTGGCGACGTTGCCGAGCAGTTCCCTCGCGACGGCGTAGAGCGTCGGCGCCTCGGAATGGGCACGCGAGCAGTTGATGTCGCAGCGCACGGGCACGCCCGTGCGTCCGGTGAACGTCTCCGCCAGGGTCTGCACCGCCACCGCCAGACCGGCTTCGTCGAGCACCGACGGGTGCAGTTCGCGGGTCACCTGACGCAAGTCGCGCGAGACGTCGCCGAGCAACTCGCTGGCACGGACCACCCCGTCTGCCGCACCGCCGTTCCGAATCGCTTCCCGCAGATCCTGTTTAGCCGCGAGCACCGTCTGCAAGGCGCCGTCATGCAGCGTCTCGGCGATCCGTCGGCGTTCCCGCTCCTCCGCGGACATCACGTCGGCGAGTAAGAGCGACCGGCTGGCCGTCAGCTCGGCGATCGCGGCGAGCCTGCGCTGCTGCACGCGCGAGACCGTGTACGAGCAGAGGCACAGCAGCGCCAGCATCGTCAGCAACGCGATCACCATCGGCGCGGACATCTGTTGCCGGAAAACGGGATCCGCCACCACAGCCGAGCCACCACCGACAATCGCGACGACCGATATCACCGCCGCGCGCCTGCCTGCCTGCGTTGCGATGAAGAAGGGCAGAAACGACAGCAGGCCGAGCACCAGGTAGCTGCCCGTCGAGAGGAACTGCAGCACGCAGATCGCCGCAACGTCCACCGGAACCATGGGCTCGAGTGCGCGTAACCGGTGGGCTCGCTGGGGATGTCGTGCCACCGCCCACGCGGCCGCCACGGATAGTGCGGCGTAACAGGTGATCAGCGTCAACTGCGCGGGCCACTCGCCCCGCGATGTGCCACTCCACACCAGCATGAGCATCACCCCGACGAGGAGCAGCCGCAGAATGCTGCGGAGCCGCTGCGCTTGTCGGTTGAACATCACGTAGATGTCGCGGACGGCCTCGCTTCCCGCCGGTCCCGTCGCAACCGGCGGCACCACCAGACTGGCCCAGAATCCGCCCGCTGCCCGCGGTTCCGCGCTGCCGTCGCGACGCACAGGCGGAGTCTATCCCCCAGCCGGTGTCGTCCATTCGGACGACACCGGATTCATCCTGCGCACCGCCCGTTCGCGCGACAGACAACCGCCGCCGGCGGCGAGATCGTTATCCCGTGGCCGAAACCATCGGCTGGACACCTCGGGAGAACTCCCGAAAGACACTGGAAAGCAGGAGTTTTCAATGAACGCACAGAGCAAGAGCCGGATCGCCCGAATCGTCATCATGCCCGTCGCCGCGGCGAGCATCGCAGGCGGCGTCGCGCTCGGACTCTCCGGCGCGGCGAACGCGTCCGCAGCGGAGTCGCCGTCGGGTCCGGCCGTCGTCGCCGTACCGCAGACCACGGCCCACCCCGCCCCGAACGCGACGCCCGGCAACTGGTGGCACCGGCATCACCCGTCACTGCTCGACCCCACGTCGGCAGTCAACTTCACGATGCCCGGCGCCTGAAGCGCACCAAGGTGCCAGAAACCTCCCCGGCGATCCGCCGGGGAGGTTTCCGGTGTCGCATTCCGACGACATCGCCCGAAAATCATCGTGCGGCGCGCCGTATCGCCAGAAATTTTCCGGTCGAATCCGGCGTGGGTGCCGAACCTTCCGGCAAAGCCGCGCACGTTGCCGCCCGCCCCGTACAGCCCGATCGGGCAATTCCACCGCAGGGGACCGACGTCGATGAGGTCGACGCCGAGCGAAGTCGACGGCCCGCCGAGGGGTGACTCGGCAGCGCATTTGACGCTGCCGACGACCCTGTGCAAACCCTGTCAGCAGGCTGAATACACCGACTTGCCATGCGCTCGATTTGGGAAAAGATGCATGCAGCCCGCGACAAGTGGCGTACAGCTATGGAACAGCCCGTGAACAGATCCCCAGGAGTGACATGAGAACGCCGCGAAAGATATTGATCACCGCCTGTATCACCGCACTGGCCGCGTTCGGGGTCACAGCGTGCGGTGGCGACTCCGACGACAGCGCATCGGGCGAAGGCGGCGACATCAACATCACGATGACGTCGTTCCCCGACTACATCGACCCGCAGCTCTCCTACACGGTCGAGGGCTGGGAGGTCATGTACAACACCTACATCCCGCTGCTGACGTACAAGCACGCCAAGGGCGCTGACGGCGCCGAGGTGGTGCCCGCGCTCGCCGAGGCGATGCCCGAGGTATCCCCTGACGGCAGGACCTACACGCTGAAACTCCGCCCCAACATGAAGTACTCAGACGGCACGGACATCAAGGCCTCCGATTTCCCGTACGCCATCCAGCGTCTGTTCAAGGCGAATTCCGGCGGGTCGGTGTTCTACGAAACCATCATCGGCGCAACCGAGTACGCCGAGGGCAAGGCCGACTCGATCAGCGGCATCACCACCGACGACGCCACCGGCGCGATCACCATCAAGCTGACCGAGGCCAGCGGCACGTTCGACAACCTGCTGGCGCTGTCGTTCTCGGCGCCCGTGCCACCGAGCACGCCACTCGACGCCGACGCGACTGAGAACCCGCCGCCGACCAGTGGGCCGTTCATGATCACCAAGGTCGAGCGGCCGCAGACCATGACCATGGAACGCAACCCGAACTTCACGACCGTCAAGGACGCGGGCGCGAGCGAGGTCGCCGACGCCCAGGTCGACAAGATCACCATCACCCAGAACAAGAACAACTCCGCACAGGTGACCGCGGTGCAGCAGAACCAGGTCGACTTCATGTTCGACCCGCCGGACGCCGACCGCCTGCCCGAGGTGAAGGCCAAGTACGGCGACCGATTCCGGCTCGAGGAGTCGATCAACACCTACTACTTCTTCATGAACACCAGCAAGGCGCCGTTCGACAACCTGAAGGTCCGGCAGGCGATCAACTACGCGATCGACCCCGAGGCGCTCAACCGCGTCTTCGGCGGCCGACTGCACCCGACGCAGCAGATCCTTCCGCCGGGGATGCCGGGCTACGAGGAGTTCACGCTGTACCCCGGACCGGACATGGCGAAGGCCAAAGCGCTTATCGCCGAGGCCAATCCGGCCGATCGCGACATCACGGTGTGGACCGACGACGAACCCGACCGCAAACGGATCGGCGAGTACTACCACGACCTGCTGACTCAGCTGGGCTTCAACGCGACCCTCAAGGTCATCGCGGGCGACGTCTACTGGGCCACCATCGGCAACCAGTCGACGCCCGATGTGGACACCGGCTTCGCCGACTGGTTCCAGGACTTCCCGCACCCGGACGACTTCTTCCGGCCGCTACTGAACGGCGCGAGCATCCTGCCGACCAACGGCAACAACTACTCGCGGGCCAACATCCCCGAGCTCGACAAGAAGATGAACGAGCTGGCCACCCAGCAGATGTCCGACGACCTCGAGAAGCAGTACGCGGCGCTGGACAAGGCGTACATGGAGCAGGCCGTCTGGGCGCCGTACGGCAACGAGGAGTTCGCGACGTTCGTGTCGGAGCGGATGGACTTCGACAAGGCCTACAGTCACGTGCTGTTCAATCAGGACTACTCGGCACTGGCACTGAAGTAGATGGGCGCCCCGCTGGGGGACGTCGAGGTATCGGATGTACCACCGCTACCCGTCGGCGTCTCCGCTGAACACATTCGCGGGCGCAGTCCCTGGTTCCTCGCGTGGATGCGCCTGCGGCGCAACAAGTTCGCACTGGGATTCGGAGCGCTGTTCGTCGCCGTCGTCATCGCCTGCCTCGCCGCGCCGCTGTGGGCGGATCACGTCGCCCACACCGGACCGAACCAGAATCACATCACCGACAAGGTGATGCGCGACGGGCAGGAGACCTACGTCGTCTCTCCGGACGGCACGCCCATCGGACCCGGCCTGCACGGTCAGTACCTACTCGGCGCCGACCAGAACGGCCGGGACGTCATGGTGCGACTGCTGTACGGCGGCCGGACGTCGATCTTCGTCGGCGCACTGGCCGCCGGGGTCACCACGGTGCTCGCCGTTCTCGTCGGACTGCTCTGCGGGTACTACCGCGGTTGGGTCGACGCGGTGCTGTCCCGGGTGATGGACGTCATCTGGGCGTTCCCGGTGCTGCTGCTCGGCATCGCGCTCGGCACCACGCTGGCGTTGGGTGGTGTGAAGATCGGCAGTCTCGTCGTCGCGGGCGACTCGCTGTGGATTCCGATCCTCATCATCGGCCTGGTGTACGTGCCTTATATGGCCAGACCGATCCGAGGCGAGATCCTGGCGCTGCGGGAGAAGGAGTTCATCGAGGCCGCGGTGGCGCAGGGCAAGGGGCCGCTGCGGATCATGGTGTCCGAACTGCTGCCGAACGTGGCGTCGACGCTCATCGTCTTCTTCACGCTGAACATCGCCAACAACATGCTGCTGGAGTCGGCGCTGTCGTTCCTCGGCGCCGGCGTCCGGCCGCCCAACGCGTCGTGGGGGACGATGATCGCCGACGGGTACCAGAACATCTACACCGCACCCCACCTGACGATCGTTCCCGGCGCGATGATCGCGCTGACGGTGTTGTCGCTCAACGTGTTCGGCGACGGTTTGCGTGACGCGCTCGATCCGCGCGCGAAGATCAGGCTGGAGCACTAGACCGATGGCTCGTTTCGTCATTCGACGCATCCTCGGGATGCTCGCGGTGCTGTTCGCGATCTCGGTGATCGTGTTCCTCATCTTCAACGTGATCCCCAACTCCGATCCCGCCCAGCGCATCGCGGGCAAGAACGCCAACCCCGCGCTGATCGCCAGGGTCAGTGCCGATCTCGGGCTCGACCAGCCGCTGCCGGTGCAGTACGTCACGATGATGAAGCAGATCTTCACCGGACAGTTGACGTCGTACGCCAGCTCGCAGAACGTTGCCGAGCAGATCTGGAAGGGCCTGCCCGCCACGATGTCCCTGTGCATCGGCGCGGCCGTCCTGTGGATGGCAGTCGCCGTGCTCTTCGGATACCTGTCGGCCGTGCGCGCCGGCCGGTTCACCGATCGCACGCTGACGGTGCTGGCGCTCATCGGCATCTCGATGCCGGTGTTCTGGCTGGCCGCCATCCTGCTGTACTTCTTCAGCTTCAAGGTCGAACTGTTCCCGACGGGCAGCTACGTCGCGTTCTCCAAGGACCCGTTGGAATGGGCCTACCACCTGGTGCTGCCGTGGATCACCCTGGCGGTGCTCTACGTCGGGTTCTACAGCAGGTTGCTGCGCTCCAACATGCTCGACGTGATGAACGAGGACTATGTGCGCACAGCGCGCGCGAAAGGACTGTCCGAGAGGCAGATACGTATCAAGCACGTCCTGCGTAACTCGATGATCCCGGTGATCACGCTGTTCGGCCTGGACTTCGGGATGGTGGTCGGCGGCGGCGCCATCCTCACCGAGACGGTGTTCAATCTCAACGGCGTCGGACTCTACGCCGGGCAGGCCATCGGCGCCCTCGACCTGCCGCCACTCATGGGCGTGACGATGTTCGGCGCGTTCTTCATCGTGCTCTTCAACACCATCGTCGACGTCCTGTACGCGTTGCTCGACCCCCGAATTCGACTCGGACAGGCGGCACCCGCATGATGTTGTCAGTCGAGAACCTCAGCGTGCGGTTCGCCACCGACGGCGGCACGGTGCACGCGGTCGACGGTGTCTCGTTCACTCTCGACAAGGGCGAAATACTCGCCATCGTCGGCGAATCCGGTTCGGGCAAGAGCGTGACCGCCCAGACCGTGCTGGGTCTCACCCGTTCCCCGAATACCACGATCACGGGGTCCGTGACGTTCGACGGCCAGGACCTCACCACGATGGACGACCGGGGGCTGCGGGGCGTGCGCGGCGAGCGGATCGCGATGATCTTCCAGGATCCGATGACGTCGCTGAACCCCGTCTACCGGGTCGGGGATCAGATCGTCGAGATGATCCGCGCCCACCGCGCCGTGTCCAAGGCGGAGGCCCGCGTCAGCGCCGTCGAGCTACTCGGTTCGGTCGGAATACCCAATCCCGAACGGCGCGTTCGGGATTACCCGCATGAGTTCTCCGGCGGCATGCGACAGCGGGTGATGATCGCGATGGCACTCGCCCTCGATCCCGACGTGCTGATCGCCGACGAGCCCACGACCGCCCTCGACGTGACCGTCCAGGCGCAGATTCTGAGCCTGCTGCAACGGCTGAACACCGAGCGCGGGCTCGCCGTCGTGCTGATCACCCACGACCTGGGCGTCGTCGCCGAGGTCGCCGACCGAGTGGCGGTCATGTACGCCGGGCAGATCGTCGAGGACGCCACCCTCGACGAACTGTTCTACAACCCGCAACACCCCTACACCTGGGGTCTGCTTGGCTCGCTCGCGCGGCTCGACCAGCCGACACCCGTTCGGCTGGAGCAGATTCCGGGGATGCCACCGTCGCTCGCCAACCCGCCGTCGGGCTGCCGGTTCGCTCCGCGCTGCCCGCACGAGTTCGATCGCTGCGCCGAACCGCCCCCGCTTCGGGACGGGAACCGCTGTTGGCTCAACCCGGACCGCAAGCGCGAGCTGCGCGAGGTCGACGGCCGGATCGGATTGCGGAAGGCGGTGAATTCGTGACGGTTCAGCGAGAAGCGAAGCGGGATCGCGCATGACAAACGAGGTGCTGCTCGAGGTGAAGGATCTCGTCAAGCACTTCCCCATCAAGTCGGGTGTCGTCATCGACCGCGAGGTCGGCCGCGTCAAGGCGGTGGACGGCGTCAGCCTGACGATTCGCGAGGGCGAAACCCTCGGATTGGTCGGCGAATCCGGATGCGGCAAGTCCACCCTGTGCCGCGTGATCCTGCAGCTGACGACGCCGACGTCGGGGTCGGTCACGTTCGCGGGTGACGAACTGGTGGGGCGATCCCGCCGCGCGATGCGCCCGATCCGCAGGCAGATTCAGATGATCTTCCAGGATCCGTACGCATCGCTGAACCCACGCAAGCGGGTCAGCCGGATCATCGGTGAACCCATGGAGATGCACGGCATCGCCAGCGGGCGGGACGTCGACACTCGGGTTCGCGATCTCCTCGACCGCGTCGGTCTGCAACCCGAGCACGGCGATCGCTACCCGCACGAGTTCTCCGGTGGCCAACGACAGCGCATCGGCATCGCCAGGGCAATCGCGCTGCGGCCCAAGCTCATCATCGCCGACGAGCCGGTCTCCGCGTTGGACGTCTCGGTCCAGGCTCAGATCGTCAACCTGCTCAAGGATCTTCAGTCCGAGATGGGGCTGTCATACCTGTTCGTCGCGCACGACCTGGGTGTCGTCCGACACGTATCCGACCGCGTTGCGGTGATGTACCTCGGCCGGATCGTCGAAAGCGCCACGGCGAGCCGACTCTACGAGCACCCGCTGCACCCGTACTCCAACGCGCTGCTCTCAGCCGTGCCGATCCCCGACCCGAAGGCCAACGTCGCACGCGAGCGGCTGGTCCTCGACGGCGACGTCCCGAGTCCGATCGACCCGCCCGCGGGGTGCCACTTCCACACGCGGTGCCCATGGGCCACCGACGTGTGCGTCGACGACGATCCGGTACTGCGCGAACTGAAGCCGGAACACGTCGCGGCGTGCCATCACCCCCGCAATCTGCAGTCCCACTGATGATCTGATCACAGGACCGGAGTCATTGCGGCCGCGCCGAATGAGACATTGAATCGGTCGCACCATATGCTGACGCTGGCCAGTCCGGAGATGTCGACGCCGGCGGGGACCGGGTAGTTCGCGTCGCCGCGATTGCCCTTCAGCGCGCCGAGATCGACGTGCCGACCGTCATCGAACACATGCCAGCCTTCGGTGCCGGGGAGCACGGGGGCATCGCTGATGAGGACGTGGAGGTCGGGGCCGTCGCTGGTCTCGAGCCCCTGGATCCGCACGATCAGGGTGCCGTCGGAGTTGCGAATCAACCGGACGAGGCCCGCGGTGTCGTGTTCGTGCGTGATCAGCCTGCCCTGCGCCAGCACCACCGGTCCCTGCGGGGCAGTGTCCGCACCCGCCTCGGGTAGGCCCGGAAGCGTCTCGGCGACCGTAGTGTCGGTGATCAATCTCCAGGGCTGGAACCAGTAGGCGCCCAGGGAGAGTCCACCGACGACGACAATCGCCAGACTCAGAAGGACTAGACGGGGCAGGCGACGAGCGGGGGTCGATGACATACCCGTTCGTGTGCAGTTCCGGTCGAACCGTTACACAACTCAGTACGGGTACTGCGGCTGCTGGGGGTACTGCGGGTACTGCGGCTGGTACGGGTTGGTCGTCGTACCCGAGTTCGGCACCTGGATCGGAATCGGCACCGGCACGAACGGGACGGTGAGGTAACTCGTCGTCATCGTCGGCGTCGTCGTGGTCGTGGTCGTCGTCGTTGTGGTGGTCGGGGTTGTCGTCGTGGTCGTCGTGGTCGTCGTGGTGGTGGTGGTCGTGGTGGTGGTCGTGGTCGTGGGAGGGGTCGTGGTCTCCGCGGTCGTGATCACCGTGACGGGCGGCTCGTAGGTCGGCTCAGGCGGGGGTGGCGGCGCTTCGGTGACGGTCACGATGCTCGGCGGCAGTTGCTCGGGAGTGGTGGGCATCAGTTGCTCGGGCGACGGGGGCGGTTCGACCCTGCTCTGCGGGACGGACGTCGCCGTGACCGGTGCCGTGGTCGGCGTCGGCGAGGAGTCGTCGACGGCGTTGGTGAGGACCACCGCGACTCCGCCGACCGCCACCAGTGCCACGACCGCCGAGAGCCCGAACACCAACTGCGGCAACCGCTGCCAGGGCCGGTCCTCGACGACGTCGACGGGCCCGGTCGGTGGCACGTACTGTGCGGCAGCGCGCGTCGTACCCGTGTCGTAGACGTACTCCCCGTCGTCGACGTACAGCAGGGAGTCGTCGGTCACCTCGTCGGCCTGCGACCACGCCAGCGCGCGGAATGTCGCCGAGCCGGGTTCGGCGGCGCTGACGTCGGGCGGGACCTGGGCAGTCGGCGCCACCCCGGTGGCGGCCTCGGCGTCCGCGGCGTACGCGGCGAAGACGGCCGCACCCACTGCGGCGTCCAACGCCGGTGCGGGTGTGGTCACCAGCGCGGCGGCGGTGTGGCTCGCCAGCCGCTGAGCGATCAGTGGCATCCTGGCGCCACCGCCGACCAGTGCGACCGTCGTGAGGTCCGACTGCGCGATCCTGTTGCGCTGCAACACATCGTCGAGCTCCGACAGCACCTCGGAAAGTCGCGGTTCCGCCAACGATTCGAGGTCCGCACGGGTCACGTCGACGGTCGTCGAGTGCCCTGGCAGCTCGACGCGTACCTCGGCGGCCTGCGCGTCGGAGAGCGCCTCCTTGGCGCGACGGCACTCCTCGCGTAACAGCGAGAGCGAACCTACTGCGGCGGTGCCCGCGGGATCGACACCGCCGGCGTCGGCGACCCGCTCCAGAACGAACGTCATGAGAGCCTGGTCGATGTGGTCACCGGAGAAGTCCGCGTGCCGAACGGTGTCGATCGGCTCGAACGACGCGGCGGCGTCGGCGAGGGTGATGCTGGTGCCGCCTCCGCCGAAGTCCAGCAGCGCCACCACCCCGGCCGCGGGCAGGCCGGGGTTCGCGTTCAGGGCCGTCAGCGCGGCGACCGCGTCGGACACCAGCCGGGGCGGCGAACCGTTCGGGGCGAGGTTCGGCTTCTCCCGCATCGCGGCGCGCAGCGTTCGCAGCGTGGCGCCGGTCCAGTGCGCGGGTACGGCGACTGCCAACCGGTCCGATGGCTCGTCCCCGACGAGCGCGGACAGTGCCTCGACCACCAGTTGGTCAGCCGAGTGCGCGGCGCCGTCGGCGGTGATCAACGGAACCGGGTCGCCGACGCGCTCGACGAAGCCGCCGATGGCCTGCCCGGCGAGGGTCAGGACGGAGCGGCGTATCACTGGTGGGTTGCCGACGCGAGCCGCGACCAGGTTCGTCGTCCCGATCGACAACCCCATTGGGTCGCTCATATCGGCACCACGATAACCGGGTTCGCCGGGCCGGCCGTGCTGACACTCCGTTGGCGAACCTGTGAACAGTGTTGCCCCGACTATGTTTTGGCTGTGGAATCGGCCCACGACGGCAACCCGACGAGTCGACTGGCAAACACCGTCCGCCCTCATCGGAGCCGAAGTTGACGTCGCCGTCAATCATTTCGTGGCCGTGCTCTATGCCGTGTTGCACGGTGTGTGTTGCAATGTGGCGATGGGTGACATCGACGACATTCAGCAAGTCAAGTACCGGTATCTGCGCGCGCTCGACACCAAACACTGGGATGAGATGGCCGCGACGCTGACCGAGGACGTGATCGGACGGTACGGCGAGTCCATCGGCGAGACCCACGAGTTCGACAACCGGGACGACCTGATGGCGTTCATGGAGAAGTCGATGGGACCCGACCTGATCACCGAGCACCGCGTCACCCACCCCGAGATCGCCGTCGACGGCGACGAGGCCACCGGCACCTGGTACCTCCAGGACAAGGTGATCGTGCCCAAGTTCGACTTCATGCTGATCGGCGCGGGCTTCTATCACGACCGCTACCGCCGCACCGCCGACGGCTGGCGGATCAGCGAAACCGGTTACGACAGAACGTACGACGCGCAGATGTCGTTGAAGGCGCTGGATTTCAAGGTGAAGGTCGGGCGCGCAGTCAAGCAGTGAGCGTCACTTCGCGATCGCGATCAGCGCACCGGGACGCAGCCACTTCATCAGCGTGACCAGCATCGCGTCGTCGATCGCGACGCAACCCGCCGTCGGTCCGCCGTCGGTGCTGTGCAGGAAGAAGGCGCTGCCCTTGCCGGGGACCCGCTGCTTGTTGACCCCCATCACGACCGCGTGGGCATACTGCGGGATGTCCAGGTTCTCCGTGCCACCCGAGGTGCTGAAGGGGCACTGCGCTTTCTCGCACACCTGCATCGTGTTGTAGGTGGGGCTCTTCACGTCGCCGTCCCACCAGTGGTTGGACCCCACCTGGACGTACTGCAGTCCGCCGCCCGGATTCGGTTGCGTGCCAAAGGCGAAGTCCAGGGGGTAGATCCCCATCGGCGTCATCCCCGAACCCTCGTAATGATCCGCGGACATGCCGTTCTCGCCGATCTTGGCCGGGATCGCCGCCGCGACGGCCCGCCACCCCGCTGCCCCGCGCTCGTACACGTCGACCTTGGCGTCCGTACCACCAACGCCGACAACGGAAATCACCTGCGTCGCGGAGCCGACCTCGCTCGCGAACCAGGGGGTGAGGTCAGCGCGGGCGGACGGTGCCACCGAGATCGCCACCGCCGCCGCACACAGCAGGGTGAGCAGTCGTCGCACCCGTCCATGGTTCGCACACCACGACACCGCGGTCAAGACAAGGTTCGGACACGATCTGGCAACCAGGCCGTCCAGACCTCATCCTGTTCGGCGGCCACTCGGTCCACACCCTCGCCGTAGAAGTACAGGGACGCGCTCGCCATGCCGCGCCCGTCGCCGCCGTCGCAGACGCCGATCACCGCCACGCCGTCGTGCGGCGCGTCGAGGCGGACGAGCACGTAACGGTTGTCGGTGTCCTGATGTGTGATCGCGACACGACCACCGAGTTCAGGCCCGCCCGTTGGGGCTTCGCGTCGGTCTCCGACATCGGCGCCGTGCAGGTTGAGGGCCGTCATGAGTGCGGACCACGACCGCGCGACGTCGATCTCGAGCGGTGCCATGGCACCGGCGATGGCCGCGGGACGACCGGCGTAGTCCCGCAGGTAAATCCTGAGGACGTCGAAGAAGCCTGGCCAGCCCTTCTCGAAGCTCTCGAGTTCGCCGTCCCAGTCCTCGGAGTCGGTGGTCATGGTGTGGACCATGCGGACGACGCACTCGCCTCCCGAACGCGCCCTGACGGTGATCTCGGTCGCGATGACGGGCGCGTCGCCGTTCCAGCCGTGCTCCTCGTAGCCGAACCGAACCGGTGGCTCCCACACCGTGATCGGTCCCGAGGTGGTGGTGTCGGGCCCGAAGTGGAACTCGATTCTGCCGCCTTCGCGCTCGTCGACGTCGACCTTCGCGAACCACGCCCGCATGCCCGGTCCGGTCGCGACGGCATCCCATACCTGTTCGGGTGTGCCGGGGACGACGTACTCCATCTCCACCCAGCGGTTGCCGGAATCGTCTGCATGAACGGGCATTTCACTTCCCCTAGGTGTCGGTGGGCATCGGGTACGCGACGAGCACGAGTCGGTGGGTACGGCCGTGCTCGGCGGTCTCGTCGTGGTAGCGCGCGGCCAGGGCGGTGACGGCGTCGGACAGGTCCTCGGTGAAGCGGGACCTCTCCGCGGGCGTGCGGAACCGGATGGCGGTGTCGATCGACAGCGTCGCCAGTCGCTTGTCGGTGTCACGGGCCAGCCGCCACATCCCGCCCACCTCCCGCACCGCGCGCGCCGCCAGCGCGATGAGGTAGCTGGCCGACAGCCGGTCGCCGGTCCGGCCGGGGTCCGCGCCCACCTCACCGAGCGCGCCCGGTGAGACGACGTAGGACGACGCCGACGCCACCAGCAGCCGTTCCCGAAGGCCACCCCACCGCCGTTCCCCCGCGGCCACCACCAGGCCGCGGTTCTCTAGCGCGCGCAGGTGGTAGTTGATCTTCTGCCGGGTCAGACCCGTGCGTGTCGCGAGCGCCGCGGCGGACGCGGGTTCGCCGAGTTCGGCGAGGAGCCTGCTGCGGATCGGGTCCAGTGCGGTGACCGCGGCAGCGGGGTCGTCGATCACCTCCACATCGAGCACGTCCCCGATAGTGGCCTTGACAAGAAAGTCTGTCAAGCCCCCGTTAGGTTGGGGGGATGGACTTACGACGCAGCCGCCGCGGCATAGAGCAGATCGGCGAGGGCCTCGGCACACTCGACCGCGAGGTTTTCGAAGCGATCGCCGAGTCGCCGAGCCCGTTGCTCGACTCGTTCATGCCGCGCCTCACCCGCGCCGCCGACCACTCCAAACTGTGGTTCGCCCTCGCCGCCGCGATCGGCGCCGTCGGCAGCACGTCGGCCAAACGCGGCGCCGCCCGCGGCGTCGCCACCCTGGCCGTCACCAGCCTGGTGACCAACCAGGTCGCCAAGCGCGTCTGGAAGCGGCAGCGACCCAACTACACGACCGTGCCGCTGATTCGGCGGTCGCGCCGGATGCCGACGTCGAACTCGCTGCCGTCGGGGCACTCGGCGAGCGCGGCGGCCTTCGCCGTCGGCGTCGGTCTCGAAAGCCCGTCCGTCGGCCTCGGCCTGGCGCTGCTGGCAGGTCTGGTCGGCATCTCACGCGTCGCGACGGGAGCCCACTACCCCGGCGACGTGTTGGCGGGCTTCGGAGTGGGCGCGGCCGTCGCCGTCCTCGGCGGTCGGATCGTGCCGCCGATCGTCGAGGCGAAGCTGCCCACCGCCGACCCCCTGCGCGTCGAGACCCCGGAACGCCCCGACGGCGCAGGCGTCGTCCTGGTCATCAACCCGTCGTCCGGCAGCGGCACGGGTGCGCGCGTAATCGACGAGGTGAAGGAGTCGCTACCCGAGGCGGAGATCATCGAACTCGACGGCGACGACGACATCGGGGCGGTGCTGCGCGACGCCGCGGCACGTGCCGAGGTGCTGGCCGTCGGCGGCGGCGACGGCACGGTGTCGTGCGCGGCGGGTATCGCGCTGGAGGCGGGCAAGCCGTTCGCGGTGTTCCCCGGCGGCACCTTCAACCACTTCGCGAAGGACGTCGGCTGCGACACCGTCGCGAAGACCGTCGCCGCGATCCGGGCGGGCAGCATCGGCTGCGTCGACGTCATCACGCTCAACGAGAAGGACACGGTGATCAACACCGCGAGCATCGGCGCGTATCCGGCGTTCGTGCGCACGCGCGAGAAGCTGGAACACAAGATCGGTAAGCCGCTTGCGGGGGCGTATGCGATCTTCCACACGCTGCGGCGCGAGGCGCCGGTGCGCATCGCCTACGACAACAAGGAACTGCAGACGTCGTTGTTCTTCCTGGGCAACTCGGTGTACCTGCCCTCGGGTTTCGCGCCGTCGCGGCGCAGCCGAATGGACGACGGGCTGATCGACGTCCGCATCCTCGAGACGGGCCGTCCGTTCGCGACACTTCGCCTCGTCACCTCGCTGGCGCTGGGCCGCCTGGTACGCAGCCCGCTCTACCACGAGATGCGGGTGCCGGAGTTCCAGTTCAAGTCGCTCGACGGGCCCACCGCGCTCGCCCACGACGGTGAGGTCGAGTTGCACCTCGACGAGGCGCACTTCAAGGTCAACTACCGCGGGCTACCCGTGTTCCGTCCTCTGCCGTGACATCGGCGGGGCGCGGGGGCAGCAGCGCGAGCGTCACGACGAACCACACGTATCCGAGCGCCCAGCCGGCCACGACGTCCGACGGATGGTGCACGTTGAGGACGACCCGGCCGACGCCGATGACCAGTACGATCGCGGCTCCCAGCACGATGAGCAGCGGCCGGACCCGGCGCCGGACCAGCGGCAGGACCAGCACGAGCGCCGACAGGACGATGGCCGTGTTGCCGAGCGCGTGACCCGACGGAAACGACGACGACGACGCCCCCACCAGTGCGGTGTCCGGTCGCGCCCGATCGGCCAGTCCCTTCGCGAACTCGGTGAGCAGGCCCGACATCTCCACCGCGACGGCGAGGTACACCACCAACCGCCACTTCCTGCGTATCGCCGCCCAGACGATGACGCCGAGCGTCACCAGCCGGAAAACCACTGGGGAGAAGACCGAGCAGAGCACGTCCCAGGCCAGCACCCAGGTCGGATGCTCGACGCCGTAGCCGTGGGTGACGCGTAGTGCCGCATCATCGACCGACGCCACCCACGGCCAGGGCGTTGACCAGCCGATCCATGTAGCGGCGTAGACGCCGGCAGCCAGTACAGCGGTCGCGATCAGCCACCGGCGGTCGACACTCACATCTTCATCTGTACCACCTGTAACACACTGCACAGGAGTTTCGAAGTACATCGCAAGCGCCCGTGCTGCCGCCACAAAAACCCCGACTCTTGGCGGCAACACGGGCGTTCACAGTTCGCCGGTACCTCGTCGTCACAAACCGTCACGGCGACGAAACAACGCCCCTTTAGCTTTGCTACCCATGACTCAAGAGGCTGTAACGCCCCCCGATCCCGAGGTAGATGAAGCCGACCTCGACCAGATGACGGCCACGAAGGAGACCCTCGAGGACTACACCCTCCGCTTCGCGCCACGTAGTTACCGCAAGTGGTCGACGAGGGTGGTGGGCATCTCGGCTCTCGGCGGTATCGCGTATCTGGCCGACTTCGCCATCGGCGCGAACATCGGCATCGCGTACGGAACCACCAACGCGTTGTGGGGCATCCTCATCTTCGCCGTCGTGGTGATGGCGACCGGTTTCCCGGTGGCCTACTACTCGGCGCGGTACAACATCGACCTCGACCTCGTCACCCGCGGAAGTGGATTCGGCTACTACGGTTCGGTGGTCACGAACGTCATCTTCGCGACCTTCACGTTCATCTTCTTCGCGCTCGAGGGCTCGATCATGGCCCAGGGCCTCGAACTCGGCCTCGGGATACCGCTGTGGCTCGGTTACCTGGCGTCGACGGTCATCATCTTCCCGCTCGTCATCTACGGCATGAAAGTGCTGTCGACACTTCAGGTGTGGACGACGCCGCTGTGGCTGATCCTGATGGTCGCGCCGTTCGTGTACCTCGTCGTGAGCCATCCCGAGTCGGTCGGGCAGTTCATGGCCTACCAGGGTGAGAACGGCGTCGAGGGCTTCGATCTCGGGTCGACGCTACTGGCCGCGGGGGTCTGCCTGTCGCTCATCGCCCAGATCGCGGAGCAGAACGACTACTTGCGCTTCATGCCGCCGAAAACGCCTGAGAACAAGCGCAGTTGGTGGACCTGGATGTTCCTCGCCGGTCCCGGCTGGGTGATCTTCGGCGCCATCAAGCAGATCGTCGGCCTGTTCCTCGCCGTGTACCTGATCGCCAACGTGGCGGACAGCGCCGGCATCGCGAACCAGCCGGTGCACCAGTTCTTGGAGATCTATCAGAACTTCCTGCCGCCGTGGCTGGCCATGACGCTGGCCGTGGTGCTGGTGGTCATCAGTCAGGTCAAGATCAACGTCACCAACGCGTACTCCGGTTCGCTGGCATGGACCAACTCGTTCACCCGCGTCACGAAGACCTACCCCGGTCGGCTGGTGTTCCTCGCGTTCAACCTGTTGATCGCGCTGATCCTGATGGAAGCCAACATGTTCGACTTCCTCAACACGATCCTCGGCTTCTACGCCAACTGCGGCATCGCGTGGGTGGTCGTGGTCGCCTCGGACATCGTGTTCAACAAGTTCCTGCTGAAGCTCTCGCCGATGCAGCCGGAGTTCCGTCGCGGCATGCTCTACAACTTCAACCCCGTCGGGTTCGGCTCGATGCTCATCGCAGCCGGCGTGTCGATCCTGGCGTTCTTCGGCGGACTCGGGGAGGCCATCCGGCCGTACTCGCCGCTCGTCGCGATCGTGCTCGGCCTGGTGCTGCCGCCCGTCATCGCGATCGCGACGAAGGGCAGGTACTACCTGCGACGCACGGACGACGGCATCGATCTGCCGATGTTCGACCAGCACGGCAACCCGGCCGACGACCACTTGCGTTGCCACGTCTGCCATCACGAGTACGAGCGCCCGGACATGATCAAGTCGGCCGTCCACGAGGGCTTCATCTGCTCGCTGTGCTTGAGCACCGACAAGTCGGGCGAACACGTCCTGCCTGCGCAGACCTAGTCCGAAGAGCGACCCCGGAAGGCGGCCGTAGCCACTATCCTCCGTGGCTATGGCCGTCTTCCTGCGCAAGCTGCTGGGCATCGGCAGGTTGCCGGACGACATGCGGGCCGCCGTCGAGTCCGAGGGAGTGCTCCACCTCGAGGAATGCGTGCCGGTGACGTACCGGTTCTCCGGCAGGGTGCCCGGCAAGACCGCGAAGGGAAACCTGCGCAGTTACGTGGGCGCACTGGCGATCACGAATCGGCGGGTGCTCGGAACACTGTCGACGGTGCCGAAGAAGGCGGGCCGCACGGTCGATCACCAGTGGCACGCCGAGCCGGGGTCGATGGTCACGGCGACCCTCGACGACTCCGGGCTCACGCTGGACGTACCCGACCTCTCGGTTGTCGATCCCGCATTCGCGGGCTCACTGTCGTTGCACTACAAGTCCGCTCTCGCCGACGGCGTGCTGCTGCGTCTGCCGCAGCGGTCGTTCGCCTTCGACGTACCGCCGAAGTTCGTCTACTCCGTGGTCGGCGTGCCACGGGGCTAGGTGCTCACTCCTTCGTAAAGGCATGGGAGATATGGATCTTCCAGCTTCCATCGGATTGCCGGCTGAACACGTCGACGCCGTCCTCGACGACGGTCTCGACTACCCTCCCGGCGGCGTCGCGGACGGTCAACGTCCACATCACTCGCACGACGGCCAGATCACCGTCGACCCTGACCTCGCGGATATCGGGTTCTGCGTACGTGAAGGACTTCGACCGGTCGGCGAACAACGCGCGCATCTGATCGCAGAACTCGCGGTGATCGCGATCCGGGCTGTCGGGGTACACCAGCACCACATCGTCGGCGAACAGTCCGCACACGTCGTCGATGCGCTTCGCGTTGAACGCCGACGGCCACTGCCGCAGCGCGGCTTCGATGGCGGCCCGATCCCCGGCGCGGTCCGGTGCCGACGTGCTGCACGCGGCGACGAGGAGTGCGCCGACGACAGCGACGGCGGCCGCTCTGATCATGGGCTCAGTATCACCGAGTGTGCGCACAGGGCGGGGAAATGACCGGAATCCCGCCCTCAGTGCACGCTCGGCGCGAAAGTGTGGCTAAGTTCGTACGGATGCCCGACAACGTTCTCCTCGTGCACTGGCACGACCTCGGCCGCTACCTCGGTGTCTACGGCCACCCGGACGTCGCCAGTCCGCGCCTGGACGCGCTGGCAGCCGAGGGCATCCGCTTCACCAGGGCGCACGCCACCGCGCCGCTGTGCTCGCCGTCGCGGGGATCGCTGTTCACGGGCCGCTACCCGCAGAGCAACGGGCTGATCGGTCTGGCCCACCACGGCTGGGAGTACAAGTCCGACGTTCGCACCCTCCCGGACCTGCTGTCCGAATCAGGCTGGCACACAGCTCTGTTCGGGATGCAGCATGAGACGTCGTACCCGGATCGCCTGGGCTTCGACTCCTACGACGTGTCGAACTCCTACTGCGAATACGTGGTCGAACACGCCACCCGATGGTTGGCCGAGGCGCCCGCGGAACCCTTCCTGCTGACCACCGGGTTCTTCGAGACGCATCGGCCGTATCCCCACGATCGCTACACCCCAGCGGATTCCGGCTCCGTCGATCTCCCCGACTACCTGCCCGACACCGCCGACGTCCGCCAGGACCTCGCCGACTTCTACGGTTCGATCACCGTGGCCGACGCCGCGGTCGGCCGGCTGCTCGACACGCTCGAGAGCACGGGCCTCGACGAGAGCACCTGGGTAGTCTTCGTCACCGACCACGGGCCGGCCCTGCCGCGGGCGAAGTCCACGCTGTACGACGCGGGCACGGGTATCGCCTTCGTGGTGCGGCCGCCCCGCCGCCGGGCGGTCCCCCCGAGCGTGTACGACGAGTTGTTCAGCGGCGTGGACCTGCTACCCACTCTGCTCGAGTTGCTCGGCGTTACCATTCCCGATGCGGTGCAGGGTGTTTCGCATGCACATCGGCTCACCGCCGCCGGAGGACCCCCGGCGCGCACCGAGGTCTACACCACGAAGACCTACCACGACTCCTTCGACCCGATCCGCGCGATTCGCACGAAGGAGTACAGCTACATCGAGAACTACGCGCCGCGACCGATGCTCGATCTCCCGTGGGACATCGCCGACAGTGCACCCGGTCAGGTGGTCGGCCCGATGACCCGCGGCCCACGGCCGGCTCGCGAACTGTACGACCTCGCGGCGGACCCGACGGAAGCCGTCAACCTGCTCGAGGATCCGTCCGACGAGCACGAGCGCGTCGCCACCGACCTCGCCCTGCTTCTCAACGACTGGCGCGACAAGACCAATGACGTGATCCCCTCGGATTTCGCGGGTACCCGGATCTCCGAGCGCTATACGCACACCTACCTGAGCCTGCTCGAACAACCGCTGCCCAGCCGCTCGGCGCTCGCCTCGGAGCGCGGTGTCCGCGACGGCCAATAGTTCTGCTCGTGCTGAGTAAAATGCCTATCTAGCAGGCGTTTTCATCACCGGCTACGCTGCACGCCATGGCCCCCTCCGCCTATCTGGTGCTCGCGTCACAGCGCAGCGGTAGCACGTTGCTCGTCGAGTCGTTGCGCGCGACGGGCGTCGCGGGTGAGCCGCAGGAGTTCTTCCAGTACCTGCCCACCACCAGTCAGTCGCCTCAGCCCCGGCAGTGGTTCGCGGGCGTCGGCGACGAGTCGATCCTGCGACTGCTCGACCCGTTGGACGAGGGCAAGCCCGACATCGCCCCCGCCGGAATCTGGCGTGACTACATCCGCACCGTCGGCCGCACCCCCAACGGAGTGTGGGGCGGCAAGCTCATGTGGAACCAGACGCCGCTGCTGCTCGACCGGGTGAGCGGGCTGCCCGAGTCCGAACGCTCCGGCACCGGCCTGCTGGCCGCCATCCGCGACGTCGTCGGCAGCGACCCGGTGCTCATCCACGTCTATCGGCCGGACGTCATCTCGCAGGCGGTGTCGTTCTGGCGCGCCGTGCAGACCAGGGTCTGGCGGGGCCGTCCCGACCCGGTGCGCGACGCGCGCGCCGAGTATCACGCCGGGGCCATCGCCCACGTGGTGACGATGCTGCGCGCCCAGGACGAGGGCTGGCGCAACTGGTTCGCCGAGGAGGGCGTGACGCCGATCGACGTTCCGTACCCGGTGCTGTGGCGCAACCTGACTCAGGTGGTCGGCGACGTGCTGGAGGCCCTCGGCCTCGACCGCCGACTGGCCCCCGCGCCGGTGTTGGAGCGCCAGGCCGACCAACGCTCCGACGAGTGGGTGGAGCGCTACAAGGCCGACGCGGCGAGAGAGGGACTGCCCGTATGACGCTCACCTTCGACGACGTTCACGTCGACGAACTCCGGCTGCTGGAGGCGGAGGCCGTCCACATCATCCGGGAGGTCGTGGCCGAACTGCAGCGCCCGGTGCTGCTGTTCTCCGCGGGCAAGGACTCGATCGTGCTACTGCGGTTGGCGGAGAAGGCGTTTCGGCCGTCACCGCTTCCGTTCCCGGTGTTGCACGTCGACACCGGCCACAACTTCGCCGAGGTCATCGACTTCCGCGACCGGCGACTGAACGAACACGGCCACAAGCTGATCGTCGGCTCGGTGCAGGAGACCATCGACAGCGGTCGCGTCGCCGACCCCGGCGCGGGAGCGTCGCGCAACCGGCAGCAGACCCGCACGCTGCTCGACGCCCTCGAGGCGGGCGGCTTCGACGCGGCGTTCGGCGGCGCCCGGCGCGACGAGGAACGGGCCCGCGCGAAGGAGCGGATCCTGAGCTTCCGCGACGAGTTCGGCCAGTGGGACCCGCGGGCGCAACGGCCCGAACCGTGGTCGCTGTACAACGGGCGCATCCGCAAGGGAGAGCAGGTCCGGGTGTTCCCGCTGAGCAACTGGACCGAGCTCGACATCTGGCGCTACATCGAGCTGGAGAACCTCGAGCTGCCGTCGATCTACTTCGCGCACGAGCGCGAGGTGCTGGAGCGCGACGGCATCCTGCTGGCGGTGTCGGAATACGTTCAGCCGCAGGGCGACGAGATCTCGGCGGTGGAGTGGGTTCGCTATCGCACCGTGGGTGACCTGACCATCACCGGCGCGGTGCGGTCCCGCGCCACCGACATCACGGGCGTGATCTCCGAGATCTCGGCGGCGACGGTGTCCGAGCGCGGCGAGACCCGCGCCGACGACCGCACGTCCGTGGCCGCGATGGAAGACCGCAAGCGGGAAGGCTACTTCTGATATGACGAGGCAACTGCTGCGCATCACCACCGCGGGTTCCGTCGACGACGGCAAGAGCACCCTGATCGGCCGGCTGATGCACGACACCGACAGCCTGCCGCTCGACCACCTCGAGGCGGTCACCGACGACGAGGGCATCGCGGATCTGGCGGCACTGTCGGACGGCCTGCGCGCCGAGCGGGAACAGGGCATCACGATCGACGTGGCCTACCGCTTCTTCTCGACGGAGAGCAGGAGCTACATCCTGGCCGACACCCCCGGCCACGAGCGATACACCAGGAACATGTTCACCGGCGCGTCCAACGCCCACGTGGCGACGCTGCTGGTCGACGCCCGCGCCGGCGTTCTGCGCCAGACCCGTCGACACGCCCGCATCGCGAAACTGCTTGGCATTAAACACTTCGTCGCCGCGGTGAACAAGATCGACCTGGTCGACTTCGACAAGGGCCGCTTCAGCGAGGTGGAGGCCGACCTGCGGCTGCTGGCCGACCGGCTGGGCCTACCGGAGCTCACCGTGATCCCGGTCGCGGCCAAGCTGGGCGACAACATCGTCGAGAGGTCGGACAACACCCCCTGGTACGACGGGCCCACCCTGCTCGAGTACTTCGAGGACATCGAACTCTCGGCACCCCATCCCGAGGCGGCGAATCTGCGGCTCGCCGTGCAGTGGGTGTCGCGGCCCACCGCCGACGATCGCCGTCGCTACACCGGTCGGCTGTCGGCGGGCACGCTGCGCGTCGGCGATCCGATCGTCTCGCTGCCCGCGGGCACCTCGTCGACCATCACCAGGCTCGACACTCTCGACGACGCTCGCGAGGTGGCCGTCGCGCCGCTGTCGGTGTCGATCGAACTGGCCGACGACATCGACGTCGGCCGCGGCGATGTGTTCGTCAGCGGCGCCGAGGATGCCGCACACCCTGTGCTCGCCAGGGAGGTGGACGCCACGGTGTGCTGGTTCACCGAAACCCCGCTGCGCGCGGGCGATCGTGTGGCGTTCAAGCAGGGCACCCGCACGGTCCGGGCGACGGTACAGGCGCTGCACACCCGGTTGGATCCCGAGACGCTGGACGACCTCGATCAGCCGGTCGAGCTGGGGCTCAACGACATCGGTTCCGTCACACTGCGGACGAGCTCGGTCGTCGTCGCCGACCCCTATGCGGAGAACCGCGACAACGGCGCGTTCATCCTCATCGACGAGACGTCCAACGACACCGTCGGCGCGGGCACCATCACCGAAGCCCGTGAGGTCAAGCCGGGTGAGCAGACGCGCAACGACATCCGCTGGCACCCGTCGTCACTCGATCGGGATTACCGCTGGGGGAGGACCGAGCAGCGCGGTGCCACGATCTGGTTCACCGGGCTGCCGGCCTCCGGAAAGTCGACGCTCGCAGTAGCCGTCGAACGCGCGCTGGTCGAGTCCGGCGACGTCGCATACCTGCTCGACGGGGACAACATCCGGCACGGGCTGTCCGACGATCTCGGCTTCTCCGCGGGCGACCGGGCCGAGAACATCCGTCGCGTCGGCCATCTCACGCGACTGTTCGCCGACGCGGGTGTGGTGGCGTTGGCGTCGCTGGTGTCGCCGTTGAGGTCCGACAGGGAGATCGCCCGCGCGCTCAACGACGCCGCCAAGTTGCCGTTCCTCGAGGTGTACGTGTCGACGTCGGTCGAGGAGTGCGAACGCCGCGACCCGAAGGGCCTGTACAAGCGCGCCCGCGCCGGAGAACTCAAGGGGCTCACCGGAATAGACGCGCCGTACGAGCCACCGGAGAGCGCCGACCTGGTGGTCGACACCACGGGCGCGAACATCGACGACCTGGTGGTGCAGGTGCTCGAGTTATTGCGCAGTAAGCGCTAGCCGACGCGCGCCACCACGAAGATCCGCCGGAACGGGTAGAACGTCGTCCCGTCGGGCCGCATCGGGTACGCCTCGGCCAGCACCGGGATCATCGCCTGCCGGTAGCTCTCCCACTGGTCGTCGGTGAGCCTGCTCCTCACCTGAGTCAGTGCGGTTCCGGTGATCCAGTCCAACACCGGTGTGTCACCGGTCAACTGGTGTACGTAGGTGGTCTCCCACGCGTCGACTGCACAACCCGCGTCGGTCAGCGCGCCCGCGTAACTCTCCGGCGGTTCGACCGAGTTCCCCTGTCGCCACGGCATGTCGCGCAACGGCTCTGCGAACTCGGGGCGGCAAGCCACCTCGCGCATCGCCCGGTGCGACGGCAGCTCGACGTTGTTCGGCACCTGGAACGCGATCCACGACCCCGCCGCGAGTTCGCTCGCCCACCGCGTGACGATCGCCCTGTGGTCGGGGAGCCACTGCAGCGCCGCGTTCGACACCACGACGTCCGTGTCGGGTTTCGGCGTCCACTCGGCTATCCCGCCCACGACGGCGTCGATCCCGCGGTCCCGCGCCGCGGCCACCATCTCCTCGGAACTGTCCACGGCCTCCAGCGCGGCGTCGGGCCAGCGCTGCGCGAGGGTCGCCGTCAGATTCCCCGGTCCACAGCCGAGGTCGACGACGCGGCGCGGCGACTCGGCGCGCACCCTCCCGATCAGATCGAAGAACGGTCGCCCGCGATGGTCCGCGAAGGCCAGGTACACATCGGGATTCCACATGTGCCTATGGTCGAACACGATGGACGAATCAGAAGCGGTACGCGGAATCTGGACCGATCTCGGGCTGCCCGGCCTCGTCGACGTGCACACCCACTTCATGCCCAAGCGCGTGATGGACAAGGTCTGGCAGTACTTCGACGCCGCCGGGCCGCTGGTAGGCCGCGCGTGGCCCATCACCTACCGCACCGACGAGGCGCACCGGCTCGACACCCTGCGCGGCTTCGGCGTGCAGGCGTTCACGTCGCTGGTCTACGCGCACAAGCCGGACATGGCGGCATGGCTCAACCAGTGGGCGGCCCAGTTCGCCGCGACCACGCCGGACTGCCTGCCGACCGCCACGTTCTACCCCGAGCCCGGTGCCGCCGCGTACGTCGCCGACGCCATCGCACGCGGCACCAGGGTGTTCAAGGCGCACGTGCAGGTGGGCGGTTACGACCCAACCGACCCGTTGCTGCGCGACGTATGGGGTGTCCTCGAGGATGCGGGCGTCCCGGTCGTCATCCACTGCGGCTCGGGCCCCGCACCCGGCCTGCACACCGGCCCCGAGCCCATCGCGGCCGTCCTGGCCGAGCATCCGCGGCTGCGACTCGTCGTCGCCCACCTGGGGATGCCGGAATACGTCGAGTTCCTCGATCTGTGCGATCGCCACCCCGAGGTCCGACTCGACACGACCATGGCGTTCACGCCGTTCGCCGAGGAGACCATGCCGTTTCCACCCGACGCGCTGCCGCGGCTGCGCGAGCACGGCGACCGCGTTCTGTTCGGTAGCGACTTCCCCAACATCCCGTACGGATACCTCGAGGCGATCACGGTGCTGACCCGGCTCGACGGGATGGACGACGACTGGCTGCGCGGCGTGCTGTACCGGAACGCGGCCCGGCTGTTCGAGCTGGCGGGTTAACATCGGGCTGTGGTCGGAGAGTCGTCGAGCGTTCCCGTCTATCCGCCCATCCCGGTTCCCGACGTTCCCGGAGCCGATGCGACCGCCCGCGGCCTGCCACGGCGCCAGGACCTGACATGGAAGCAGAAGGTCATCGTCGACGGTTCCGCTGTCGCGGACATCGGGTTGCGCACCGCGATCGCGTCGATCGTCGGAACGGCGATGCTGCCGACGATCGCGGGCGCCCTGCTGCGGCCTGAGGACTCCCGTGCCGAGCGCGATGCCCTTCGGTTCTACGCCGAACTCGGTGCCGCCAGGGACCCGGCGCTGTCGTTCCCCGCCCCGTCCGAGCCCCCGCGCGTCGCGTCGCGGCCCGCCAACCCGGTGGCCGAGTGGCTCGCTCACGGCAGCGTGCACGACATCAGGTTCAGAAGCAGCTTCGAAGCCGTCAATCCCGCTGTGCGAGAACGTCGTCGGGGCTATGAGCGTAACAACGTGGTGCACGCCCAGCACTGGCGGCACGACGACGGACCGCACCCCACGCTGTGCCTGATCCACGGTTTCATGGGTTCGGCCTACCTCTTCAACGGGTTGTTCTTCTCGCTGCCGTGGTTCTACCGGTCAGGATACGACGTGCTGCTGTACACACTGCCGTTTCACGGTCGGAGGGCCGAGAAGCACTCGCCCTTCAGCGGTTACGGCTTCTTCGCCGACGGGTTCGCGGGCTTCGCGGAGTCGATGGCCCAGGCCGTGCACGACTTCCGGTCGGTTCTCGACTATCTCGAGTACACGGGGGTGGATCGCATCGCCCTGACCGGGATGTCACTCGGCGGCTACACCTCGGCGCTGATCGCCGGCGTCGACGACCGCATCCAGGCCGTCATCCCGAATGTGCCTGTGGTGACTCCGGAGTCGCAGTTCGACGAGTGGTTTCCCGCGAATCTCCTCGTCAAGCTCGGCAACCGCATCGCGGGTACCGATCCGGAACTGTCGTCGGCGGCGGCGCGCTACCACTCACCGCTGAACTACCCTCCGCTGGTACCGAAGGACCGCAGGCTCATCATCACCGGGCTCGGCGATCGGCTGGCCCCGCCCGAGCAGGCCGAGGCGCTGTGGCGGCACTGGGATCGCTGCGCGTTCCACTGGTTCCCCGGAAACCACATCCTGCACGTCAGCCAACCCGACTACCTGCGCCGGATGACGCGGTTCCTACGCGGGTTCATGTTCGAGTAGCCGTTTTCTGCACCTGGGTCGTGCAACGCGTCACCACCGACGACCCTCGTGCGGAACTCGGCACGGGTGTCACCCAACTCTGCACGAGGGTCATTGATCGCGTCACAACACAGCCATCGTGCAGCACTCGGCGCTGTCGACACTGATTTCTGCACCGGGGTCGTGCATCGCGTCACCACCGACCACCCTGGTGCAGAAGTCCAGTAGCCACTCAGAGGATCCCGCCGCCGCCGAGCAGGCCGCCGGGCGGCGTGTCCCCCGGCGCGGGAGCCTGTTGATTGGGGAACGGCACCCGCGACGACGGGCTCACGCTGATCGGCGTGCGCAGCGAGGGGGTCGGTGCCTGCCGCGACTGCGGCGGGGCCGGGGTCGGCGTCGGCGTGGACACCGCCGCCGTCGTCCGCGGATTCGCCGGCACGGCCGTGGTCACCGGCACGGCGGTGGGCACCGGCGCATCGGGAGGCGGCGCCGGAGCCGGCGGCGGCGTTTCCGCGACGGGTTGACCGGTGCTGACCTGAGCCGGCGTGGGACGGGTGGACGATGTCTCCGGCACCGGACCGGTCGGGCCCGGATCCGGCCACATCAGCACCACGCCGATCGCGACACCCGCGACCGCTGCGACCGCGAGCAACCCGACCGAACGGCCGCGCCGGTCCCCCGCAGACTCGTCGGCCACCGGCCCCTCCACCGGAACCTCGGTCGTCGTCGTATCGCCGGCGACGGGCTCGAAGAGGTACTCGAACTCACCTCGCGCTTCGCCGGGGTGTGGCCCCGCCATGCGGCGATACTACAAGTGGCTTTGCTGCACCGGCGCCGACTTCGTCGACCCGACCCGCCACGTGATGCGCTCGAGCAGCCCGTCCGGTACCGGGACCTCGGCGATACCCAACCGCCCAGCCGACGTGGGATCCAGCGCGGTCAGCAGTGGACGCTGCGCTCCGCGGTGCACGACGAGACCGTCCAGTGGCGCGCCGCGCACGGGTTCGGCGGTCCGGACGGCACATGCCGCCGCGACCGTCGGGCGCGCCGTAGTCCCGCTGAACTCCAGCGTCACCCACGTCTCGGTGGGCTGGGCCGACACCTCGGCGAGCCGATCTCCCAGCCGGTCGTCGACGCGAAGGCCGTAGGCGGAGACGAACCCGAACTCGTCGTCGACACCGGTCCACGTCTCCCTGCCGGACTGGCCGAGCAGCGCAGCGGCGGCGTTGACGGCCGTCACCTCCAGTCCCGTCTCGCGCAGATGGTCCGCGAGCCGGCGGCCGACGACCTCCGTCGTGTCGTACAGCGGCAGGTCGGGCGACCGGGCCCGCAGGGCCGCCAGGTTGTCCACCGCGTCCAGCGTCATCCCGATCCACGTCGTGCGAGCGCCGACCCGATCGCGGCTGGTGATGCGCACGCTGGCGCACCTCACACCGAAACGGTCGACGTAACCCGCGACCAGTGGCAGCGAAAGATCCACTCCCGCAGGATCGTCCACCTGTAGGAGGATCATCATCCGATCGGCGTGGCGGCGAGCGGGCGTCGTTCCGCGCCTGCGCCACATCGCGATCCTACGGCTGAGCATCGTCGTCAGGAACAGTCCACGCCACCACGCGAAGGTGATCAGCATGACGGCGACCGCGCCCCCGACGATCCAGCGGTCGATCACCGACTGCCACGGGTACGCCATGGCGGCCAGCACGACGGCCAACAGCGCCAACGAGATTCGGATGGTCACAGGGTCTCCTTCCGGCGGTTCGCAGCGACCGCCGCAGTCACAATCGCTCCGAGCACCAGCACAGCGGTGCCCGCCAGCGCGACGGCTCGCGGGGTGTGGTCCTCGGACGCGGGTTCGGCGGGCGCCGCGATCGCCTCGGACGCCACCGCGCCGCCGTCCTCGGCCACCGCACTGACGTCCCACGTGAGCGCCGCGGTCGGATCAACCGCTCCGGCGCCGACGAGGTTCGACGGCGCCCGAGCGGCGCCGCGGGCGCTCGCGGTCATCCGATCGACCACCTGCTGCGCCTTCAACTCGGGAAACCTGCTGCGCACCAACGCCACGACGCCCGACACGTAGGCCGCCGCGAAACTCGAGCTCAACAGAGGGAAGAGCTCACCCTTATCGTTGGGCAGGGCGTTCGCCAGACCGCCGTCGTCACCGTTGCCGACCGAGGCGATGAACTCACCGGGTGCGGCGATGCCCACCCACGGTCCGGCCATCGTGAACGCCGACGCCCGGCCGGTCGGGGTGAGCGAACCGACCGACAGCACGTACTGGTTCCACATCGACGGGATCGACACCGACGTCACGCCCGCCCAGTCGCGCGGGTCCTCGGGCCTGCCGGGATCCGACAGCGGATTGGAGGGGCACGCCGAGCCGGGGTTCAGCCCGGCCTGATTGTTTCCGGCCGCGGCGACGACGACGGCGTCCTTCTCGACGGTGGCGTATCGCAGCGCGGCGCCCAGCGGGTTCTGGTCGACGTCGACTCCCGCGGGGAAGCACGTCACCGACGACACGTTGATGACACGGGCGCCGAGGTCGGCGGCGCGAACGACGGCCCGCGCCAACGTCGTGACGTCGACGACGGCACGGGTGACGACGGGGTCCTGCCGCGCCGCTGCGGACGCATCCCGCGGCGAGAACTTGGCCGACGTCGACCGAATCGACAGCACGCGCGCGCCGGGCGCCACCCCGGAGAACCCATCCGGGCCAGGCTGTCCCGCGATGAGGCCCGCCACCAGCGTGCCGTGGCCGTCGCAGTCGGTCAGACCGTCGGTCGACTCGACGAAGTCACCGCCGGGCTCGACGTTCGGCAGCCGCGGACCCGGCCGCACCCCGGTGTCGATGACCGCGACGAGTTGCCCGTCGCCCCTGCTGAACTCCCACGCCTCCGGCAGGGTGAGCATCGGCTGGTTCGGGCCCGCAGCACCGGGGTCGGTACCGGGCAGCACGCCCGCCACCGCGCACGGCGACCGCTGTGCGTACGTGGTCACCGGGCCAGCGGCACCCGGTGGCGGGGCCACCCCCGGCGCGACCTTCGGCGGCGTGATCGCTCCAGCGGCCGGGCAGGCGGTCATCGCGACGGCGGCAACGGCCGTCAGCACCGCGAGTCCCCTGCGCGTCGAAAGGCGCGTCACCGATTGAGCACCCACGCGAAGAGTCCGACGAGGAAGGCGAGCACCGGTATCAGCGACGCGTCGACACCGGACGACAGGAAGCCGACCAGTCGACGCGTCGGCAGCGAGTACGTGTCCGGCGAGGCCACCTTCGGGAACAGCGCGGCGACGACCCACAGCGCGGTCAACGCGGCCAGCGCGCCCAAGACCCACCAGGCGGCGGTGAACCGGCCCTCGGCGATGAACGCCACCAGGAATCCGAGCGCGATCAGGAACGGCTGGGCCAGTAGCCACGCCTTGCACGGTGCGGAGTCCCACACCCTGGCCCGCAGCACGGCGCCGAGCGCCACCGCTGCGCCGACGTACCAGGACCAGTACGAAACACCCTGCGGCGCAGCGATCGTCACTGCACCCGCGGTGCCGAGCAGCACCCCGCCGGCGATGAAACCCGTCTGATGCGAATCGCTGAGGCGAACCCGGCGCGGCAGATCGCGCAGCACCCCGATGGGCGGCGCTGACGGCGTCGGATCGCCCGGCGCCGGAATCTGCGGGACGGGGAAGCGCGCCCACAGCGCGGACAGCTGCGGCGCCTGCACGGTCACCAGCAGTGCCAGCACGATCAGTATCGCGGCCACGACGGACGTGCTCGGTTCCCAGAGCACCGACGTTCCCGCGGTGACGATCACCCCGAAGCCGACTACGGAGACCGCCGTGAAGACGGCGATCGCCCGTTCGGCGATGGTGATGCTGACGATCGACCACGCCGTCACTCCGGCGGCGGCGAGCAACACCTGGGCCGCGCCGAAGTCGCCGGGCACCGCCAATGCGAAAGCCGCAGCGATCGGAGCCAGCGCGGCAACCGACAGTGCGGTCGACAGGTGCTGCGACGCCGCCCGCACCATCAGCGCCCCGAGGACCGTGGCGACGGCGACAGCGCTGGCGACCACGAGCGCCGCGCTGCCTCCGGTGCTCGCGCGGTGGAGAGCCGCCAGCGCGGTGGCCACCACGATCAGTCCGACCAGGGCCACCCCGGCGAATCGACCGATGTGTGTTGACCCCCAGGGCTTCTCGCGCGCGGCCGAGAAGATCACCGCGGCGTCACCGATGTCCTCGACGATGCGCGGCGCGGCCGGTCCGGCGGGAACGGGCTGCAGCGCCAGCAGGTCGCCGTCGACCACACCCACGGTGTCGAGCGTGGCGTCGAGACTGAACGGAGCACCGCCGACCGGCGCGAGCGAGAGCGTCATCGGAGTCGCGTCGTCATCGTCGTCGCTCGGCGGCAGTGCCAACCTGCGGACCGTGGGCAGGATCTCGCGCAGCGGCAGTTCGGTGGGCAGTGCCATGTCGGTGACGCGACCGCCGGCCTGACCGTCCGAGCCGCCGGTGGCCAAGACGGCGACGCGGACGATCGGCATCACCGACGCGCGTGGGGTGTGAGTGGTGAGTGACATTCCACGTATTCCGTTCTCTGGTCGAAATCTCGAATCAAGTGCGTGTGCGGGAACCAGGGCCCATCGGGAAGCGTTGCGGTGAGCCGCTCGACCGCGGTGGCGATCGCCAGCGGGGTGCCGGGGGTGAAGGTGGAGATCCATTCGCCGTCGAACGCCTTCGACGGTGACACCAGGATCCGGCCCGCCGACGTGTCGACGACGCTGACGCCGACGTCGGTGCTGATTCGGTGTCCGTCGCGGTGATCACCCGCGACGATCTCGACGTAGCTGCGGTCGGGTGCGTAGGCGGCCTCGACCACGTGGTGCGCCGACGGTGGGATACCGAGGAAGTCGAGCACGTCCACGAGATCGGCTCCGTCGCGGAGGTTCTCGTCGGCGCGCGCACCGATGCGGGCGGGAACGGCGAAGTCGTCGAACACGGCGGGTGGGCGGCGCGACAGCCCCGCGGTCAGGATCGGCACCAGCGCCTCCGGGTGGTCGACGTCCACCTCGGTGAACGTCACCAACCCGCCGCTGCGCAGAGCGACGACGGTCGTGCCGTCGGTGCGGGCTACGAGACCCCGCAACATGCGGCCGGGGCCGCTGACGAAGCGGAGCTCGAGCCAGCGCCGAGCCCGGCACGTCACCGTGATCCACTGGCGGACAGCCGAGTTGACAGCGCCGTCGACCACCACCCCGAGCTCGGTCAGCTCCGCGGTCAGCCGAGAGACCACCTCCGCGCGGGCGGCGGTGTCGCTGTAGGGCGGCGTGACGGCGAGCACCCACGGAATGCTCCCGGCGCTCACCGCATCGGCGACGAACCAGGCCTGATCGGCGGTCAGCTCGACGGCGTTCAGGCGCCCCACTTGGCGCCCTGCGCCGCATCGCGAGCACTCATCGACAGGGTGTTCGTCTCGTGCGTCGCGGCCATGGCGCGGTATGCGCGCACCAACTCCTCGAGGCTGGTGTTCCACTGAGCCTGCCACGCCTGGTAGGTCATCCCGGTGTCGCCCTGCCAGGCGCCCGACAGCGCCGCCTGCTCGCTCGCGACGTCGGAACCGACGGCGTGCAGCGCTCCCGCGTAACCGTTCATCTCCGCCGACAGCGCCAGCATCGCCGGGTAGTTGTACATGATCTGAGACATCGTGAAATCCTTTCGGCTCGTTGGTCGGATCAGATGCCGGTGTAGGTGGACGCGGCGGCCGCGTCCTCGGCGACGTAGGTCGATGCGGCGTCGCCGATGTTGGCCTGTGCCACGTCCAGCAGGTGGTTGACGCGCGCCGACACCTCGATGAAGCGGGCGTGCGCGGCCTGGAAGGCGGCGGCGGACTCGCCCATGTGGAAGGCCTGCGAGCTCTGAGCGGCCTGCTCGGCCTGAGCGACCGTGCTGCGCATCAGCGCGGCCTTGGCCGAGAACGCCGCTTCGGACGCGACGAGTTGTGGGATGTGAGCGTCGAGCATGCTCATGATAACTCCTTATCTGTTTTCGTTTCCCAGTCGCCGGGGAGCAACGGGTTGACGGGTCCGCCTCCGAAGGAATCCGCCGCCAGCTCGGTCAAACCGGCTGCCTTGGAATCACTTTCGGAGCGTGTGCCTGCGAACCCCATGGGGCCCGCACCGTGCGCCGACGCACTGGTGTGCGGTCGGGCCGGCGGGGCGGGTTCGGGATCGGCCTCGGGTTCGTAGTCCATGTAGGCGTCGGCGTAGCCGCGTTCCTGGACGGTCTGCTTGCGCTTACGCCGCGACTTGCGCTGCGCCAGCGACGGCGCCGCCGCCGCGGCGGCCGACGAGGCGATGAGGTCCGCCGCGGGCGCCTTTGCGCCGGTGCCCTCGCGGAAGGTCGGAGACTCCCCGCCGGGATCGAACGGCGGCACCGCATAGGCCACCGCGGCACCGACACCGGGGGTGGCGGGCGCCCCGCTCGGGGGCGCACCGCCGGCCACCGTCGACGCCGGGGCGGCACCCGACGGACCGGGAACGGTGGGGGACACGGTGGTGCCGCCCAGATCGGGTTGCACGACCGGCCTGCTCTGCTGGGGTGCGGGCGCCGCCTCCTGAACGGGCTCGGGAGCCGGCTCGGGGTCCGGCTTGGCGAGGTAATCCTGCAGCAGGGGGACTCCGATGCCCAACCCGATCGCCAGCAGCGGCTGCAGCAGAAGCTGCGGATAGGTCAGCGACGCGCCGACCCACGAAACCGCCTGGTATGCAACGGCGAACAGGAAGGGACCGTACTGCACCAGCGTCGGCCCCGGATTGGTCAGCAGTCCGGTGATGAGCTGGAAGGTGTTGCCGACGGGATCCTCGAAGAACGTGAGGATGGGTTCGAAGAGCGAATACGTGTACTCGGTGTAGGCCTGGTAGAACTGCGTCAGCGCCTGAAGCAACTGCTGCAGGACGTCGGCGTTGAGCAACGCGCTGCCCGCGTCGGCCGCCTGCACCTGGGCCAGCGACTGCCGAGCCGACGCCAGTGAACTGCCAGTCTCCCCGACCCCCGGCGCCAGCAGCATCGGCGCGGGCGTGGACATCGGCGTCGCCGCGACGGCGGCACCCGACACCGCCTGGTACACACCCATGGTGGTCGCCGCCTGGATCCACATCCGCACGTAGTCGGCCTCGTTCAGCGCGATCGGAATCGTGTTGATGCCCAGGAAGTTCGTACCCACCAGCACACCGTGGATCGTGTGGTTGAGCGCCAGCTCGACCAGCGTCGGCATGGTGGCCAGCGCGGTGGAGTACGCCGCGGCTGCGGTCTCGTGCTGCGCCGCCGCAGCTGCGCTGTTGGCGCTCGCCTGGGCCAGCCACGCGAGATACGGGGCGTGCGCCGCCACGTACTGCTCGGCACTGGGCCCCTCCCAGGCGCCGGCCTGAACCGCACCGAGCAGGCTGGTGAGTTCAGCTGCCGCACTGGCGTATTCGGTGGACAACGACTGCCACGCCCCCGCGGCCGCCAGCAGTGCCCCGGGGCCAGGGCCGCTGCTCAGCATCGCGGAGTGCACCTCGGGAGGGAGGGCCATCCACACGGGGGCGGTCATGATCAGGTACCAGCCACCAGGTAGGACGTCGCGGCCTGGGCATCGCCCGCTGCATAGCTGGTGGCCGACTCGCCGACGCCGACACCGGACCGGCCGAGTTCCTCGACGCCGAGGGCGGCCAGCGCGCTGTGCTGGGTTCCGTGTGCGCTGAGACCTGCGGCGGTCTGCAACGACACGGCGTCGACCGCGGGTGGCAGGACGGTGCTGATCAGCGGAGCCGCGGCGGCGTGTACCGCTGCAAGGCGAGCGGTCAGCGCCTCGACGGACGAAGCCGCCGCGGCGAGCCCCTCGGGAACGACGCGCAGGGTCATCAGGTGAACTCCCTTCCTCTGTTTCCGGGGTAGCCCGGCCCTCCGGGCACTGCGCCCTCATCCGCGAACGGGTTGACCAACTGCAGGAACTCGGGCTCGTCGCCGTCGTCGAGCAGCATCGCGCGGCCGACGGGCAGGCGCGTGAAGCGGTGCCCGCGGATCTTGCCGCTGTCCTGTGGGTTCCCCGACATCATCAGCGTCCGTGCCTGCAACTCGTTCATGCGACGCAGCAGCGGAGCCGTCATGAGCGCATGTGCCGAACCGGTCGCACGCGCGGTCACGATCACGCGCAGCCCCAGTTCGGCTGCCTGCGAGAGCAATCCGATGATCCCGGTCCAGGGCCGCTGCCCGACGTACGGGCCGCTGATCGCCGGCGCATCCGGTACCTGGTCGACGTCGTCGATGATCAGGTAGTGCACCTGCCCGTCCCGGTCGGACCGATAACGCCACCCGCTGAGCTCCTGGGGCGTCAAACCCGCAGGCGGGCGGCGCTTCTCGAGCAGAGCGGCCAACCCGAGCATGGCCGGGGTGACGCGGTCGATGTTCGGGGTGTACTCGTTGTCGGGGAAGATCGGCTCGTCGACGAGGTGCAGCCTGCGATCGATCACCGTGAACGCGACCTCCTCGGCGGTCGAGTTCACCCGGATCGTACGGATCAGGTGACGCAGCAGCGTCGTCTTGCCCGACTTCGCGTCGCCGAACACCATCAGCAGCGGATTGTGCGCGAAGTCGACCGACACCGCGGCCAGATCCTCCTCGCGCTGGCCGATGACGATGCGCTCGGGTGCCGGGTACAGGGGTGCGACGACAGCCGGCGGAAGATCGTTCGGCAGCAGCCGCACCGGGGGTGCTTCCAGGCCGGGGTGGCGCGCATTGATGACCGCGACGTCTTCTAGGGACGGCTTGGCGAAGAGGAAGTGTTCGGCCGCCATCGTCAGGCCTCGGCCCGGCTGGTCGGCGGGCACACTGTCGGCGGGCCGACGCAGCGCACCGACGACCCGCACGTTGCTGTCCTGCGCATCGGACAGTTTGAGCTCGAGTCGCAGGCCCAGACCGTCGCGCATGGCCAGCGGCACCTCGAGCCAGTTCGGCGTCGCGATCAGCACGTGAATTCCGTAGGACATCCCCGTGTTCGCGAGCTCGGTCACCCTCGCCAGCAACGGGTTACGCGTGTTGAAGGCGTCGGTGTTATCGCGGCTGAGCGCGTACAGGTTGTCGATCACCAAGAAGATCTCGCCGTAGGGGTCACGCTCCCCACGGTTGTCTCCGTTCTGGCCGCGGGCCCGGCGCGCACGGAGCAGCTGCTCGAGCTCACCGAACGTGCGGCGGATCCGCTCGGGTTCCAGCGGAGAGGCGACGCTGCCGACGTGCGCGAGATCCTCGAGGGCGCCCAACTGACCGCCGCCGTAGTCCAGGCAGTAGAACGTGACGTCGCGCGGCGAGTGCAGGGCGGCTGCGGAGAGGATGAACGTCTGCAACGCCGTGGTCTTGCCCGACTTGGGCCCCCCGTGGATCACCACGTTCGACGCGGCGGACGTCGCGTCGAACACCAGCGGGTCGCGACGCATATGGAATGGCCGGTCGATCTCGCCGAGCGGCCAACGCCACTGCCGCTCCGAAATCTCCGAGCGGGCGAGCAACTCGTCGAGTGGGATCGACTCCTCGAGCGGCGGCAGCCACAGCCGCGGCGCCTTCGGCCCGTAGTGCATGAGCTGATCGCCGATCGTGGCGACGAGTTTGCGCGGCGGCCGCTCGTCGTGCACAGCGGGTTCGGTGACGACGACGGTGTCGGGAGCCCCCTCGACGTGCTGCGCCGTGAACAGGACCGGCTCCGGAACCGCCGACACCACAATCGACTTCTCGATACGGGGCGGGTCGTAGATGCCGTCGACGTAGGTGCTGCGGAACTTGACCGGCAGCGCGCCGGGCGTCGGCACCAGGAAACCCTCGCCCTTGTGTTCGGGGCCCGCCTCGATGTGGAACGCGTCCTCGACACCGATGATCTGACGGCTGACGCTGGGGCTCGCCACCTTCAGGCCGATGCGGTACGACGTGTTCTTGTCGATGTCCTTGATCCGGCCCACGTCCAGCGTCTGCGACGCGAACAGGATGTGGATCCGGAACGACCGGCCCTTGCGCGCAACGTAATCGAACAGGTCGGCGTACTCGGGGTGGTCGGCCAGCATGAGCGAGAACTCGTCGGCCACCACCAGCAGGGTCGGCAGCGGCGGCAGGTCGTGGCCCGCGGCGATGGCGCCCTCGTATTCGAGCACCGAGTTGAACGCGCTGCCCTGGACCCGCCTGCCCGCCTCCATCAGCAGTTGCTCCCGCCGGGCGACCTCACCGCGCAGAGTGTCGGCGAACCGGTCGGCGAGTGAGCGCTTCTCCGCCATGTTCGAGATGACGGCGACGACCTGCGGGAAGTTGCGGAAGATGTCGGCGCCGGCCTCACCCTTGAAGTCGGCGTAGATGACGATCAGCCGGTCCGCCGAGTGAGTGGTCAACAGCGCCAACAGGATCGACATCAGCGTCTGCGACTTGCCGGAACCGGTCATGCCGATCATCAGGCCGTGCGGGCCCATGCCGCCCTCGGCCTCGTCCTTCAGGTCGAAGAGCAGGGGCTCGCCGGTGGCCGTGACGCCGATGGGAACCCGCAGTTCGTCGAATCTGGTGCGCGGCGCCCACAGGCTCGCGACGTCGAGCGCCGCGGCATCCGGGATGCCGATGAGCTTCGAGAACGTCGCGATGCCGGCGTTGCTGGTCCGCGCGTGGGTCGGGTTGGAGTCCCACCGTGAGAGCCTGCGCGCGATGTGGCGTGCGTGCGCGACGTCGACGTGATCGGCAGTGTCGACGAACGGCTGCCAGCCGCCCTGCTGCCATCGCTGGAGAGTGCAACTCGACCCCCCGGTCGCTGCGCTCCTGCCCGCCGAACCGACGACGCGCAGGACCGGGCGCTCCGGGTCGGCGTACTGCTCGCGATGCGGCTCGTCGTCGCTCCGGTGAATCAGGGTGACCCCCGCCAGCCCGCCCCGCGGAACCAGCGTCTCGATATCGGCTTCCGCGTCGTCGACGACGATCACCAGGTGCCTGGCACCCTCGTCGGTGACGCCGAACGGAGCGCGATCGTCGAGCACGGGATCGAGCAGCTCGCGCAACCGCGCCGGGCTGGAGGAGAGATAGCGGGCCGGGCCTGCTCCGTCGATGCTGTGTGGAACATCGTTGTGCGGCAACCATTTCAGCCACGACCAGTCATCGGCTTCCGGATCGGGCGCCACGACGGCGACACCCAGCACCGCCGGGTCGTGCCACACGACGGCCTGCAGGAGCCACGCGCGCAGCGCACCCCTGATCTCCTCGGGATCTCCGACCAGCGTGATGCGGGACAGCCTCCCGAGCTCGATGCCCGCCGGTAGGTCGCGGACCGTGCGCTGGACGTCGAGCAGACCGCGCAGCGTGCTGTGCGACACCGGTTCGAGGTCCACCTCGTCGGCGGCGTCCTTGACCTTCAAAGTCGCGCTCAGCGGCGCATCGTGCAGACCCGCGCGCAGCACCAGGAAGTCGGCGTCGTGCGGGTCGCGCTCCCACTGGCGACGGGTGCCCGGCACGTCGGCCAGCAGGGCCGGGTCGGGGTGTGACCACTCGGCGGACGCCCTCTGTTCGGCGGCGTGCGCGCGCACGTTGTCCCGGACCACCGACAGATAGCGCAGATAGTCGGCGCGCTCGGCGTCGACCTCCTCGGTGCGCATCTTGTTGTCGGTCCCCCGGTACAGCGCCGTGGCCGCGAGCAGCAGCACGAACGGAAAGAACAGCGTCGTCGGCGAGATCAGCCGCATACCGGTGGCCACCAGAGCCACGATCATGCCGACGACCAGGATGACGATCAGGTAGGGCAGTACCCGGCGCAGCAGCGACGGCGGGATCACCCTCGGCAACTCCGGGGGTGGTTCGATCGTGATGGTGCCCTTGCGCGTCGCCGGAGCCGGAATCCGGCGGCGCGCCTCGAAGATGATGCGGCTCACGGATTCTCCTGCATGAGAACGGCGGGGCGGGGGTCGGCGGCGAGCCCGTCGTGGGCGAGCAGCGCGTCACCACGTGACAGCGTCGGCCCCTCCGCGAACTGACTGAGGATCGACCACGGGATGGGCAGCGTGGGACCGGTGAGTCCCAGTGCGGCAACGGTTTTGTCGTCGTGCTCGTCGTCGACGCCGTACCGCACACCGGTGTCGCTGACCCAGAAGCGGGCGCCGCCGGTGTCGACCAGGTAGCCACGACCGGGGGAGATGACGACCCGGTCAGCCGTTGCGCCCGTGCCGGCACCCACCAGTGAGACGGCCCGTAGATCGTCGTCGATCGGCAGAGTCACGCCGGACCGCAGCACCACGGTGGCGCTGGTGGCGTCGGCGGTGCGGTACCACTGCGCGCACGTCAGCGGCGCCGCCTCGGGTTCGACGAGTGTCACCGGTTCCGCGGGGTAGGCCCCGACGTCGATGGCATCGGCGACCGGCAGCCGGGAGATCTCGTCGGCGCCGAGACGAGGCGGTTGATCGAGACCGTACGAGTTGGCGTTGCGCAGGATCGCCGCGACCACCGGGGACACGGGCTGCAGCCCGTCCGCGAGGATCGCGTAGTGCCGCAGCGTGTTGTCGGCGTCGAAGGACGTGACGACCGACCCCACGGGAAACGGCACGGGGTAGCCGGGCGCGCCACCCGCACCCGCTATCGGCGGTACCCGCAGCGCCGGGGCTTCCGGGAGCGCGTTGAACAAACCCGGTGAAATCGTCGGCGCCGGAGGGGGTTCGGCCCCCAGCCCGACGGCGGTGGTGACGGCGCGGTCGCTGAGGTCGACCGGGCTGCGCTTGCCGTCCCACAGCAGCCAGCTGCCGCCGTCGGGCCCGGCGGCGTTGTCCACCAGTACCGCGGTGCCGCTCGGCAGGACGGCGGCGCGTTCGTCACCGTCGCTCAGCGGGCCCGCGATCACGGTCGTGCCGGTGGCCGGTCCGGAGATGCCGTCGCACACGGTCCAGTCCGCATCGCGAGAGGTGTTCTGCACCATGCGTTCCGGGGCACCGGGGATACCGACGAGGTTGCCGCGGGGGAACGCGTCGAGCTCGCTGCCCTTGACCATGTCCGGGTTCTCGGGGCGACCCGCGATCAGCCGAGCTGACGTCAGGTTCAGCACCGGATGCAGTTGCTCGCCCAGCCGGACGTAGAGCGCCGACGTCTCGCGGTCCGCGAGGATCGCGCTGTCACCGGCCACGCCGGACGGGCGGATCAGCGAGAAGATGAAGCAGCCCGCGACGCCGGTGGCGAGCAGCAGGGCGCCGACGAGGACCGCCCGCGACTGACTTCGCAACGGGTCGACGAGCATCCTGGTGTCGTGCAGCGCGACGCCGGATGCGATGCGCCGCATGACGAATCGCCACCCGGAGACCTGATGGCGCGTGACGAATCCGCGCCGGTACCGGACGTGGTCGGGGTTCTCGTTGGTCGGGGTGCGCGAGGTGAACTCGCGGCGCGGCTGATTCGTCATTCGGGCACCCGCAAGCCGAGGCCGCGGAGCAGCGGAATGGCGGAATTGCTGACGTCGGTGTCGGTGATGGTCATCAACTCGTCGTCGGTGAAGTCATCGGCGTCGGAGTGGTCGAGGCGGTACTCCCGCTCCTCCTCCGAGCGCTCGACGAGGTTGCGGACGAAGCGGCCGTTACCCGCGATGTCGAGGCTGCGCCGTTCGACACCGGCGGCGTCGGGTGTCGTCGCGCTCGCGAGGTGCGCGAAGAGGGTCTCCATGTGGTCGAGCGCGGCACCGGCGAAGAGGCTGTCGCGCTTCTCGGCCATGCGCACCGCGATCTCGACGAGTTCGTGCGAGGAGTAGGACGGGAAGTCGATGCTGCGAGTGAAGCGCGATCGCAGTCCCTCGTTGGTGTCGAGGAAGTTGTCCAGGTCCTTGCGGTATCCGGCCACGATGACGACCAGCCGGTCGCGGTCGTTCTCCATGCGGGCAAGCAGCGTGTCGATGGCGACGAGACCGAAGTCGTTCTTGGCGCCGGTGGACACCAGCGCGTAGGCCTCGTCGAGGAACAGCACGCCGTCGAGCGCACTGTCGATGATGCCGTTGGTCTTCGCCTCCGTCTCACCGATGTGCTGGCCGATGAGGTCGGCGCGGTGCACCTCGCGAACGGTCTCCTTCTTGAGAATGCCGAGGCCGCAGTAGATCTTGGCGACGACGCGGGCGATCGTCGTCTTGCCGGTTCCCGGTGGACCGGCGAACACCAGGTGGTTGGTGCGCTGCGCCACCGCCAGGCCGCGCTCCTGCCTGCGGATCGACATCGCGACCGAGCTCTTCAGACGCGCGACCTGATACTTCACCTCGTCGAGGCCGATGAACTCGGCGAGTTCGGCCTCCGCCTCGATGAGCAGATGCGCCTTGCGCTCCTTGGCGCCGGGATCGACGAAGTCGGACTCCGTCGGCTCGGTGGCGGGGTCCCACGGGTCGGTGCGGGCGTCGATCCGGGCAGCCGTCGTGGGCACGATGCCGTAGGACGTGTCGGACAGTGCGGCCTCGACCTGGTCGTGCTCGGGGTTCGCCGCGTACAGCTCGGCGAGCACGTCGGTGGCGTCGAGGTCCTCGCCCTGCGCGCGCAGGCACAGCGCCTTCGTCAGGGTGCCGTCGACCACCGCGACGGGTACGGGGCCGCCGGCGTCCTCGAGGTAGGACAGCGCGGGCGCGTACATCCCCAGTCGTGCCAGCGCGATCCCGAGGGCGACCCGGACGGCGTGTGCGATCTCCTCACCCGCGGCGGAGTCGTCACCCACCTGATTCACGATGGGGTTGAGCAGCCGGACGACCTCCGACCAGCGTTCCGTGCGGTGACACATGACGACGCGCACCCAGCGGGCCTGCAGCCACTTCGGCCGCCGCGCGATGAGCGCTGCGACGAGTTCGTCGGCGGCTGCGAACCGGCCCGCATCGCACAGCGTTGTCGCGTAGGCCAATTGGAAGTCGTCGGGCGATGCGGCAGCGAACCGGAGATAGAGCCCGGTGTCGTAGTCGAACGACAGGTCGCCAGGTGGGAGACCGAGCTGCCGCTGCAGCACACCCGCTGTTGCCACGGTGGTCCAGATCGCCTCGATCACCCTCGGGCTGGTGTCACCGGAGGCGGCCAGACCCGTCCACGCGTCACACTGCTCGCGGGCGATTCGGGTTAGCTCGGCGAACCCGGAGCGGGCCGTCGTCAGGTCGGCCGGGCGACGTCGATCGTGCACTGTGAGGCCCAGCGCGCGGCAGCACGTGGCAAACCGACTGAGCACATCACGGTCGACGGCCGCGAGAGTGTCACTACCCATGTGTCTGTGTCACGGAAGCGGTGCGGCCCCCGTATTCTCCCTTATGTATGCCTAAGCTAACTTGCAGAAGTTAGCATCGCATAACTTAGCTGTCGAGACTCACGGGTCAGCGACGGCCGGTGAGGCCCGTCACCCCTTGATGGCGCTGACCAGGGTGATCGACGCGGCCATCGGCCCCGCATCGGGGTCGTCCGTCGGGATGGGCCTACCCAGCCGGTCGAGGTAGTCGAGCAGCGGGGTGGGCTCGGCCCGCCAGCCGTGCTCGCCGAACCACCGATCCGCGGGCGCGTGCTGCTCGTTGTAGACGAGGGTGAAGAAGGAGCCGTCCTCCCCCGCCGCGCGTTCCTCGGCCTTCTTCGCCTCCCACGCCGCCGCGGGCATGGGCGTGCCCTCCTCGACCGCCACCCTGCTTCCCGGCGCCGCCAACCGGTCGATGCCGTCGAAGAGTTGCTGCTGAGCCGCGGCGGGCAGGTAGATGAGCAAACCCTCGGCCAGCCATGCGGACGGTCGGGACGGGTCGAAGCCCGCGTCCGTCAGCGCCCGTGGCCAGTCGTCCCGCAGATCGATGGCGACCTCGCGGCGGTCGGCGCGCGGAGGTTCGTCGGCGAGCGCCCGCCGTTTGAAGTCCAGCACCTGCGGTTGGTCGAGCTCGTAGACGACGGTGTCCGCGGGCCAATCCAATCGGTACGCCCTGGAATCGAGGCCCGCGGCCAGGATCACGACCTGGCGCACGCCGGCCTCTGCCGCGTCGCGGAAGTACGCGTCGAAGTACGCGGTGCGTGCGCCCTGGAACGAGGTGAAGTGCTCGCCGAAGCCGGAGCGCAGCCGGCGGGGCCCCGGTCCACGGGTGGTGTTGTCGAGCACCTCGGCCCATTCGCCGCCCGCGGCACGACAGAACACCTCAGCGAAGGGATCGACCGCGAGCGGCTGGGGCTTCTGCGCCTCGAGTGCGCGGGCCGCCGCGACGAACAGTGCCGTCGATCCCACGCTGGTCGTGATGTTCCAGGAGTCGCCGTCGGTGCGCATGCGCGCGAGGCTACGCCTACACCAGCGGACGGCCGGTTCGGATTCGCCAGTCCAGATCCCGGAGCATCCAGTTGAACGGTAATCGCCGTACGGGCCGCGGCATCAGCACGTAGACCCGACCGACCGTCGCCATGATCCGGTTGAACCGGCGCTGCTTGTCGTCGTCCCACGCCAGCCGCATCTCCTCGCGGAAGCGTTGCGGCAGAAAGCCCGTCGTCATGAAGAGGTTGATCGCGTCCAGCCGGCCCTGTATCGGTTTCGGCAGCGCGACGTTGCCGATGCGCCCGGCGGCGATCGGCCACAGGTACGCGTGCACCGCGTCGTCGATGTGGATCAGTTCGAGGGACTGCTGCCAGTACTCGTCGAACGCCTTGCGATCGGCGGGCCACATCTCGGCGGGCACCTGCAGCGTGGTGCCGAGCGTCATGCCCTTGCGGTAATGATCGTCGGCGGTCCGGTCGTCCATCTCGCCGACGAAGATGCGATACACGTCGATGAACCCCTTGTAGAGGCACGCGGCCACCCACATCTGGAGGTCCTTGTCGAACGCGTTGTACTTCACCGGGCTGTCGGGAAGCGAGTGCACCTGGGCGTGCGATCGGTTCACCGCGCGCCGATAGGTCGCCTTCTGCTCGTCGGTGCCCGCCAGCGCGACGGCGAGGTAGGTGAACGTCGTCCTGGCCCGCTTGATCGGATGCCGGTCCGCGCGCCCGCTTTCGACGCGGCTGTCCTTGACTCCGTAGCCGACCCCCGGCCGTGCCAGTTCCATGATCACGTTGGCCGGGCCCGACAGCAGTCCGATGCCGAGCATGGCCTCCTCCGAGGACGCCAGGCGCCGCGGTGGGCGGCGGCCACCGGGCAGCGCGGGGTCGTTGATCGCGCGTCCAACGTGGTCGACCGGCATCGTCGCTCCCTTGCTCACAAATCTGCTAACACGTGTGAGCAGATATTGCCCGGCACACTCGACGGGTGTCAAGATGGTCGGGTGCCTCAGGACCGTCCGTACCGCGGCGTGCACGCCGACGAACGTCTCGCACAGCGCAGACGCCGCTTCGTCGACGCGGGCGTCGAGTTGCTCGGCGGCGCCGACGATCCGCCTGAACTGACGGTTCGCGCCCTGTGCAGACAGGCCGGCCTGGCGGCGCGCTACTTCTACGAGAGCTTCGCCGACAAGGACGTCTTCGTCGCGGCGGTGTTCGACGGCGTCACCGCCGACATCGCCGCGACGACGCAGGCCGCCGTCGCCGCCGCGCCGCGCGACGAGCAGAACCGGGCGGGCATCGCGAACCTGGTGCACACCATCGCGGGCGACGCCCGCATCGGCCGACTGCTGTTCAACCCGCGACTGTCGAACGCCGTGCTCGCGCGCAAGCGTGCCGAGATGGGGGGCTTCTTCGCCCTGCTGTCGGGCCAGCACGTGACGAGCGCCTACGAACTACCGGACGACGGCGCGACGACGGCGTTGGCCCACTTCGTGGTCGGCGGCGTCGGCCAGACCATCAGCGCCTGGGTGTCGGGCGACGTCGACCTCGACGAGGACCAGCTGGTCCGGCAGCTCGCCCGGATTCTCGACGGCCTCGCGTCGCCGCATCTGCTGCGCGACTAGCGGCTCAGGTCGCGGCTACCGGCGGCCGTCGGTCCGCATCAGTCCTCGGCACCGTGACGATGTCGCTCTCGGTGAATTCCTTGGTCCAGCAGGCGAACTCGAGCGTGATGCCGTCCGGGTCCTGGAAGTAGAACGATCGCACGTAGACGCCGGGATGCACGGTGGCCGACACCTGCGCCGGACTCTCGTCGTGGTTGAGCACCGGGCCGACGCGCACCCCCTTGTCCTTGAGCCGCTGCCGGTAGGCGTCGAACTTCTCGGCGGGCACGTGGAACGCCAGGTGGTTGAGCGAGCCGACGGCGCTGACGATCTCGCCGATTCCGGGGATGGCGGCGGGTGCCGAGATGCCCGGCACGCCGTCGGGCGCGGCGGCGAACCAGAAGAACGCCACGCAGTCGCCGTTACCCGCGTCGAAGAAGAAGTGCTGGCCCATGCCACCGGGCAGGTCCAGCAACTTCACCAGCGGCATGCCGAGGATGTTGGTGTAGAAGTCGACCGTCTTCTCCATGTCGGCGCAGACCAGCGCCACGTGGTTGATGCCGCCGAGTTCGAACTCGCGATTCTCGTTGTGGGGCTTGATCACGTCGCAACTCCTCGATCACCATGGGCTGAGGTCTGGTCAAGATCAGGATCTGAATCTAACATCAGATTCAGATCGGAGAAAGGGGCCGTCGATGACCGTTGCCCCCGGTGATCGGCTACCGACGAGCCGCGGCCGACAGACCAGGGCGGCCATCGACACCGCAGCGCGCGTGGTCGTCGCCCGCAAAGGCATCCTCGCCACCACGATCGCCGACATCGCCGCCGAGGCCGGCCGGTCGACGGCCTCGTTCTACAACTACTACGACTCGAAAGAGGCCATGGTCCGCGACTGGGCCGTGCGCTTCCGCGAGGAGGCCCGCGAGCGCGCCCGCGCCGCGGGGGAACCCGATCTCACCGACGCCGAACGCTCCCACCGCGCCGCTGCCGCCCACTGGACCACCTATCGGCACCGCCTCGCCGAGATGATCGCGGTATCGCAACTCGCCACCGTCAACGACGACTTCGCGCACTACTGGGCCGAGATCTGTGAACTGCCCATCAGCCTGATCACCTCGATGATTCAGCAAGCCCAGGAACGGGGCTTCTGCCCGGACGACGACCCGCACCTGACCGCGGTCGCCCTGGTCTCGATGCTCAACCAGTTCTGCTACACGCAACTCAGCGGGACCGGCGCCGAGACCGCGGACGACGACGCGTGCATCGCCACGCTGGCCAAGGTCTTCCACCGCACCATCTACCACCGGGGGATTCCGTTATGACAACTGGGCGAGCGGAGCGACGGGAAGTGACGCAGAAGAACTCGGGCAGCTCGACGCCGGGAGTGACGCGGGAGTTCATCGGCATGGACTCCCCGACGGCCCGCCGCGCCGGTTCCGGCGGGCATCCGTGCCAGGGCGTCTACTACCGCGGCGTCGGCCGCAAGCCGAAGGTGGCGATGATCGCCGCGCACTATCAGATCGACTTCTCCGAGCACTACCTCGCGGACTACATGGCGACTCGGGGCATCGGCTTCCTCGGCTGGAACACCCGGTTCCGCGGGCACGAGACCAGCTTCCTACTCGACCACGCGCTCGTCGACCTCGGTGTCGGGGTCCGGTGGTTGCGCGAGGTCCAGGGCGTGGAAACGATTGTGCTGCTCGGTAACTCAGGCGGAGGCTCACTGATGGCGGCCTACCAGTCGCAGGCCGTCGAGCCCAACGTCACGCCGCTCGAAGGGATGCGGCCCGCGACGGGTCTCACCGAACTGCTGCCCGCCGACGGGTACATCGCGAGCGCCGCCCACCCCGGCAGGCCCGACGTGCTAACGGCGTGGATGGACGGCTCCGTCGTGGACGAACTCGACCCCGTCGCAACGGACTCGACGCTCGATCTGTTCGCCGAACAGAACGGCCCGCCGTTCTCGGCCGACTTCGTCAAGCGCTATCGCGCCGCCCAGGTGAAGCGCAACAACGCCATCACCGACTGGGTGGTGAAGGAACTGAAACGCGTTCGGAAAGCCGGCTTCTCGGATCGACCCTTCACGGTGCACCGGACCTGGGCCGACCCTCGCATGGTGGACCCCGCGCTCGAACCGACGAAGCGCCCCGCCAACACCTGCTACGCCGGCACCCCCGTGAACGCCAACCGGTCGGCGTACGGTATCGCCGCGGCGTGCACCCTGCGCAACTGGCTGGGCATGTGGAGCCTGCGCACGGCTCAGACCCGCGCGGAACCGCACCTCGCGCGGATCGACTGCCCGGCCCTGGTGATCAACGCCGAACAGGACACGGGCGTGTACCCGTCCGACGCCCAGCGCATCCACGACGCGCTCGCCGGCACCGACAAGACGCTGTGCGCGGTCGACACCGACCACTACTTCACCACCCCCGGCGCGCGGAGCGAGAAAGCTGACATGATCGCCAAGTGGATAGCGAAGCGGTGGCGATAACAGTCCTGGCCCATTTCACGCCCGGTGACAAGGTGCTGAACTTACTTGCACCGCACTCTGATTGGCTCGACGTGCGGTACTGCGCAGAGGACGATGACGACACCTTCCACCAATTGCTTCCCGATGCCGAGGTGATCTGGCATGTGCTGCGCCCGCTCTCCGGGGCCGACCTCGAGCGGGCCACGCGCTGCCGGTACGTCCACAAGCTGGGCGCAGGCGTCAACACCATCGACGTCGACGCGGCGACCCGCCTCGGGATCGGCGTCGCCAACATGCCGGGTGCCAACGCTCCGTCGGTCGCCGAGGGCACCCTGCTGTTGATGCTCGCCGCGTTACGCCGACTGCCGGTCCTGGACCGGGAGACCAAGGCGGGCCGCGGCTGGCCGTCGGATCCGACCCTCGGCGAGACCGTGCGCGACATCGGCGGATGCACCGTCGGCCTGGTCGGGTACGGCAACGTGGCCAAGCAGGTCGAGACGATCGTCGCCACCCTGGGCGCCGACGTTCTGCACACCAGCACCCGTGACGACGGGCATCCCGGCTGGCGATCGCTGACCGATCTGCTGGCGGCGAGCGACATCGTCTCGCTGCACCTGCCGCTGACCGACGCCACCGCGGGGCTCATCGGCGCCGCACAACTGGCCGCCATGAAGCCGCAGGCCGTCCTGGTCAACACCTCCCGCGGGCCGATCGTCGACGAACCCGCGCTGATCGACGCGCTGCGAACCGGCCGGATCGCCGCCGCCGGTCTCGACGTGTTCGCCGAGGAACCGGTGCCCGCCGACAACCCGCTGCTGACGCTCGACAACGTGGTCGTGACGCCGCACGTGACCTGGTACACCGCCGACACCATGCGGCGCTACCTCGAGGTCGCGATCGACAATTGCGAACGCCTTCGTGACGGCCGGCACCTCGCGAACTTGGTAAACCAGGTGGCGAGGTAGTCTCGGACCAACCGACCGGTTAGCCGAGTACGAAGAGGTACCAATGCCCATCGCGATCCTTTCCGAGCACAACGACCTGGCGGATTCCGTTCGAGACCTGGTCAAGCGCGTCGCGCCGTCCGAGGTCCTGCACGAGGCGCTGGAAACGCCGGTGTCCAACCCGCCGCCGTACTGGAAGGCCGCCGCGGAGCAGGGCCTGCAGGGCGTCCACCTCTCCGAGGCGGTGGGCGGACAGGGCTTCGGCATCCTCGAACTCGCCATAGTGCTCGCCGAGTTCGGCTACGGCGCAGTGCCCGGCCCCTTCGTCCCGTCCGCCATCGCGAGCGCGCTGATCTCGGCCAACGACGCCGACGACAAGCGTCTCGAGGGCCTCGCCTCCGGTGACGTCATCGCGGCGTACGCCATCGACTCCGGCCTCACCGCCACCCGGCAGCGTGAAGGGCTCGTCATCCGCGGTGAGGTGCGCGCCGTGCCCGCCGCCGCCCAGGCGTCGCTGCTCGTCCTGCCCGTCGCGATCGACAGTGGCGAGGAGTGGGTGGTGCTGGACGCCGACCAGGTGGAGATCGAACCCGTCGCCAGCGTCGACCCGCTGCGCCCGGTCGCTCACGTCCGCGCCAACGCCATCGAGGTCGGCGACGACAGCGTGCTCTCCAACCTCAGCCGCACCCGCGCGCGTGCGGTGATGTCGACGCTCCTGTCCGCGGAGTGCGTGGGCGTCGCCCGCTGGGCCACCACCACCGCGGCCGAGTACGCGAAGATCCGCGAGCAGTTCGGTCGGCCGATCGGCCAGTTCCAGGCGATCAAGCACAAGTGCGCCAACATGATCGCCGAGACCGAGCGTGCGACGGCAGCCGTGTGGGATGCGGCGCGCGCCCTCGACGAGGACCCCGCGGACAGCAACTTCGAGTTCGCCGCGGCGGTCGCCGCCACCCTCGCTCCCGCCGCCGCACAGCACACCGCACAGGACTGCATCCAGGTGCACGGCGGCATCGGGTTCACGTGGGAGCACGACACCAACGTGTACTACCGGCGGGCCATCGTGCTCGCGGCCTGCTTCGGCCGTGCGGCCGACTACCCACAGCAGGTGGTCGACGTCGCCACGTCCACCGGCATGCGCCCGATCAACATCGACCTCGACCCCGACACCGAGAAGCTCCGCGAGCAGATCCGCGCGGAAGTGGCGGCGCTGAAGGCGATTCCGAGCGACGAGCGCGTCACCGCCATCGCCGAGGGCGGCTGGGTGACGCCGCACCTGCCGAAGCCCTGGGGTCGGGCCGCGGCGCCGATCGAGCAGATCATCATCGCCCAGGAGTTCGCGACCGGGCGGGTGAAGCGACCGCAGATGGGCATCGCGGCGTGGATCATCCCGTCGATCGTGGCGTACGGCACCGACGAGCAGCAGCAGCGCTTCCTGCCGCCGACGTTCCGCGGCGAGATGATCTGGTGCCAGCTGTTCTCCGAGCCGGGTGCGGGTTCCGATCTAGCGAGCCTGACGACGAAGGCCACCAAGGTCGACGGCGGCTGGCGCATCACCGGGCAGAAGATCTGGACCACCGGCGCGCAGTTCTCCCAGTGGGGTGCGTTGCTCGCCCGGACGGACTCGAGCGCGCCCAAGCATCAGGGCATCACGTACTTCCTGCTCGACATGGAATCCGAAGGCGTCGAGGTGAAGCCGCTGCGGGAGCTCACCGGCAACGCGATGTTCAACACCGTCTTCATCGACGACGTGTTCGTGCCCGACGACATGGTGCTCGGTGAGGTCAACCGCGGCTGGGAGGTCAGCCGCAACACGCTGACCAACGAGCGCGTGTCGATCGGCAGCAGTGAGCCGCCGTTCCTCGCCAGCCTCGACCAGTTCGTGGAGTTCCTCTCCACGGGCCAGTTCGACCAGATCGAGCAGCACGACGCGGGCAAGCTGATCGCCGAGGGCCACGCCGCGAAGCTGCTGAACATGCGCTCCACGCTGCTGACGCTGGCCGGCGGTGATCCGATGCCGGCCGCGGCGATCAGCAAGCTGCTGTCGATGAAGACCGGCCAGGGCTACGCCGAGTTCGGTGTCTCGTCGTTCGGCACCGACGCCGCGATCGGCGACCAGGGCGAGTTGTCGGGCAAGTGGTCGGAGTACCTGCTCGCCGGCCGTGCCACCACGATCTACGGCGGCACGTCCGAAGTGCAGCTCAACATCATCGCCGAGCGTCTGCTCGGACTGCCGCGGGATCCGTAAGGCGCACAACGTCTTCTGCCGGGTGGCCGGCCCATTGGCCGTCGGCCTCACCGACGGCCCTTTGGAGGAGGGCGTGCAGCGTCCCCCGCTGATAGTCATCGAGTGACGAGAGCACGCGTCGCTCGACGGTGATCAGGACGTCCTCGACGGCGTCCAGCTTCTCGCGTCCCGCCTGCGTCAACGCCACGGTGTGCCGCCGCCTGTCCTCGGGTGACCGGTGCCGCTCGACCAGACCGTCGGATTCGAGTTCGTTCAGCAATCCGACCACGTTGGTCGGATCGATGCTCAACAGCTGCGCAAGCTCGGCTTGCGGTCGCGCGCCGAGACCACGCAGCAGCGTCAACGCAATGAGGTGCCGCGCTCGCAGGCCGAAGCGCTCGAGTTCAGCCTCCGATTCGGTGCGGAGTCGCCGAGCCAGATGATCGATCAACGGCCCCGACAGGTGCCGACCCGTGGAGACGATCGGCAGCTCAACCATTCCCACATCGTAGGGAATGAATCGACTGTCTACGTGTTGGATATAGTTTGTACTACACAAACCATTAACTAAGGATCAGTCATGGCCCACCTTCTCCACATCGACACGTCAATCCAGGGCGACCAGTCGGTCAGCCGCCGACTCACCGCGAGGGCCGCGGATCGGTGGCGCGCCGCGCATCCCGACGGAACGGTGACCTACCGAGATTTCGCCGTCGATCCCATTCCGCACCTCGACGCCGAGGGTGGACTGGCGCTGATGATCCCGCCCGCCGAGCACACCCCGGCCCAAGCGGCCACCTACGCCCGCAGCGTGGAACTGATCGGCGAGGTCACGCACGCCGACGTCCTCCTGCTCGGGCTGCCGCTGTACAACTTCGGGCCGCCCAGCACGGTCAAGGCCTGGGTGGATCACCTCGTCGCGGCGGGACTGTCATTCGATCCGCAGTCGGGCAACGGACACCTCGGTGGCACCCAGTTCGTCGTATTGGCCTCGCGCGGAGGGGGTTACGGACCCGGTACGCCTCGCGACGGCTGGGATCACGCCGAAACCTGGCTACCGCACGGCGTGTCGATGACGGGCCTGGAACCGCGGTTCATCACCGCGGAGTTGACGCTGGCCGACCGGAACCCGGCGATGGCCGAGCTCCGCCCGCTGGCGGACCAGAGCCTCGCCGATGCGGAGGCGGCAATCGACGGGCTGTGGGCGAGAACAACGGTCGGGTAGACCGCCAGTCGGTCCGGTGGATCCCGCACAGCCCGGCGTGACACTCTTATCCGGATGAGCGCCGAAGTCACGCTGCGTCAGTTGCGGTACTTCGCCGTGCTCGGAGAGGAACTCAACTACCGGCGCGCCGCCGAACGGCTGTTCATCACGCAGCCCGCGCTCTCGACGGCCATCAAGCAGCTCGAGCACACCTTCGGCGTGCAGCTCTTCACCCGAAACACCCGTGAGGTGTCGCTGACCGACCTCGGTGCGGCGTGGCTGCCGCAAGTGCGGCAGGCGCTCGCCGGTGTCGACGCCGTCGTGGACAACCTCGTCATGTTGTCGGGCACTCGGCAGGGCGTGGTGCGGCTCGGTTACCTGATCGGGACGGGCGCCGATCTGCTGTTCCGATTGGTTCGGCACTTCGAGGCCGCGTACCAGGACGTCACCGTCGAGCCGATCGAGTTCGACTTCGGCGACCCCACAGCGGGTTTGGCGAGCGGGACCACCGAGGTGGCGATCATCCGGCCGCCCGTCGACCTACCGGATCACCGGCTCATCATGCTCGATTCCGAATCATGGGTGGCGTGTCTGCCGCGCGATCACCGACTGGCGCATCGGACGGAGGTCGCAGTCGCCGAACTACTCGACGACCCCATCGTGTGCGCACCGCTGACCGCGGGCACCTGGCGCGACTACTGGATGGCGATGGACGTGCGCGGTAACCGCCCACCGACCATCGCCGCCGTCGCGGCGACCTACGAAGCCGAGACCACGTCCATCGCGCGCGGTCTCGGCATCAGTTTCACGTCGTCTTCGGTGGCTCGGTTCTACGACCGGCCCGGCATCGTTTACGTGCCGATAACAGATCGGCCGCCGAGCTACACCGCACTGGCGTGGAACCCCACCGTGCTGACTCCACAAGCGGAAGCCCTGGTCAGCCACGTCCAAGAACACTGGAACTTCGGTGATCAGCCCCCTGCCGACGCAGACTGATAAACGGACGTTATGAGCAGATCAAAACATTGAACTTCCGGTGAACGCCAGCCGGGGCTTGTCTGTCATCAGTCGCTATCCCACCGGATTGACTTTGGAGTCCTCATGACCGACACCCCCGTCCGCCCCACCGATTCTCCACCGCCGACCCTCAACGCCGAGGACGCCAAGCTCGAGCAGTTCGGCTACACGCAGAAACTCGACCGCTCCGTCGGCCGGATGGCGTCCTTCGCCATCGGGTTCGCGACGATCAGCGCGACGACCGCCGTCTTCACCGGCTTCGGCGCGGGGTACTTCACCGCAGGCGCCCCGTTCGTCTGGACCCTGCTGCTCGCCGCCGCGGTGTTCCTCATCTGGGTCGTCATCGCCGCCGACCTCACTGCGAAGATCCCGCTGGCCGGTTACGCGTACCAGTGGACCAGCCGCATCCACGGCTCCAACCTCGCCTGGTTCACCGGAGTGATGGCCCTGGGCGGCTGGATCTGCGGCATGACAGGCGTCGGATTCATCCTCTCCGGCTATCTCGGGGGACTTTTCGGCTTCGCCATGACCCAGACCACGCAGATCCTCGTCGCCATCGCCGTGATGGCCGTCTGCATGCTCGTCAACCTCTACGGCGTGCGGTTCGCGACGATGGTCAACAACATCGGCGTCAGCCTGGAGTTCGTCATCACCATCGGCGCCACGATCCTGGTTGCGATCGTGGCCTTCTCCTCGCCGGACAATCACCAACCGTTCTCGGTGTTGTTCACCGGCGGGACCTCCGAAGGCAGCACACCCTACGTGCTGGCGTGGTTGGCCGCCTCCCTGGGACCGTTCTTCGGCTTGATCGGGGTGGAGGCCAGCGCCGACGTCGCCGAGGAGACCATGAACGCTCGGCACGTCATCCCACGGACGATGTTCTACGCCCTGACCGCCTCCATCGTCATCGAGTTCCTCATGTACGTCGTTTACGTGCTGGCTATCAAGGACGCCGCAGCCGTCGAAGCCAACGGCGCCGCTCCCATCGAGGAGATCATCACCCAGCAACTCGGACCCGTGGTCACGAAAATCGTTGTCGCGGTGGCGCTCACAAACGTGATGGCATGCATCCTGGCCAACATCCTGGTCGCGACGCGGTTGACCTACTCGATGGCCCGCGACAACATGCTGCCGTTCTCCAACGTGTGGCGACACGTGTCCCCGAGCAACCGCACGCCCACCTACGCCGTGCTCGGACTGTTCGGCTTCTCCACGCTGCTGCTTCTATTGGCCCTCGTCAGCGAGAAGGCGTTCTTCCTCATTCTCGGCCTGTCGGCACTGGCGGTCTTCGCCACCTACGTGCTGCAGACCGTCGCGCTGATCATCGGACACCGCCGAGGTTCCATCCCCGCCGCCGAACCGGGCACGTTCGATCTGGGCCGGGCTCGCATGCCGATCTACATCGTCGGGCTCATCGCGTTCTCCCTCGTGTGTGCGGCGCTGCTCTTCCTGCCGCAGTTCGCAGGCAACAAGTGGGTGTTCCTCGGCCTCGTCGCCCTTGCCGGCCTCTGGGCGGTCACCGGGCTGCGCAAGCGGTTGGCCAACGGCGAGGCGGGACCCGACTTCGCCAAGAACCATCTCTGAACCTGAATCACCTGAAAGGGCAACACCTCTCATGACCATCACCCCGACACTCGGAACCTCCAACCTGGTCGCCGTCGAACCCGGCGCCATCCGGGAGGACACCCCACCCGGCTCGGTGATCCAGTACAGCGACTACGAACTCGACACGACCAGTCCGTTCGCGGGTGGCGTGGCGTGGATCGAGGGCGAGTACATGCCCGCCGAGGAAGCCAAGATCTCGATCTTCGACACCGGCTTCGGGCACTCCGACCTGACCTACACGGTCGCACACGTGTGGCACGGCAACGTCTTCCGGCTCGGCGACCACCTGGACCGACTGCTCGACGGCGCCGCCAAGCTGCGCCTCGACGCAGGCATGTCCAAAGCCGAACTCGCCGAGATCACCAAGAAGTGCATCTCCATGTCGCAGCTTCGCGAATCGTTCGTCAACCTGACCGTCACCCGCGGGTACGGGAAGAAGAAGGGCGAGAAGGACTTATCCAAGCTCACCCACCAGGTGTACATCTACGCGATTCCGTACCTGTGGGCCTTCCCGCCCGCCGAGCAGATCTTCGGCACCACGGCGATCGTCCCGCGCCACGTGCGCCGGGCCGGCCGCAACACCGTCGACCCGACGATCAAGAACTACCAGTGGGGCGACCTCACCGCGGCCAGCTTCGAAGCCAAGGACCGAGGCGCACGCACCGCGATCCTTCTCGACTCCGACAGCTGCGTCGCCGAAGGCCCCGGCTTCAACGTGTGCATCGTCAAGGACGGCAAGCTGGCGTCGCCGTCGCGAAACGCGTTGCCGGGCATCACCCGGAAGACGGTGTTCGAGATCGCCGACGCCATGGGAATCGAAGCCACCCTGCGCGACGTCACCAGCCACGAACTCTACGAAGCCGATGAGTTGATGGCGGTCACCACCGCGGGCGGCGTCACCCCGATCAACTCACTCGACGGTGAGGCGATCGGGAACGGCGAGCCCGGCCCGATGACCGTCGCCATCCGCGACCGCTTCTGGGCGCTGATGGACGAGCCGGGTCCCTTGATCGAGGCGATTCAGTACTGACCTACGGCAGGATCGAGTCGACGTATCCCCCGTCGACGCGCAGGGCACCGCCCGTCGTCGCCGATGCCAGTGGCGAGGCCAGGTAGGTCACCATGTTGGCGATCTCCTCGGGCTCGATCAGCCTCTGCAGCAACGACTGCGGGCGGTGCTTGCGCATGAACTCGCGCTGCGCCTCGTCCCACGGCAGATCCTTGTCGACAAGCTGGTAGACGAAGTCCTCGACGCCTTCGGTGTGAGTCGGCCCGGCGATCACCGAGTTCACCGTCACGCCCGTGCCCGCCGCGTCCTTGGCGAAGCCGCGCGACACCGCCAGCAGCGCGGTCTTGGAGACGCCGTAGTGGATCATCTCCGCGGGCGTCACGATGGCCGAGTCACTCGCGATCTGAATGGCCCTGCCCCAGCCGCGTTCGACCATGCCCGGCAGGTAGGTCCGGATCAGGCGCACCGCGGCGAGCACGTTCACCTCGAAGTAGGTGCGCCACTGCTCGTCGGTGATGTCGCCGGCCGGCACCGCTTCGAAGATGCCGAGATTGTTCACCAGCACGTCGACGCGGGGCACTTGGCTCAACAGTTCATCGACACCCTCCGCGCTTGCCACGTCGACAGGCACTCCGACCACGTCGGCACCGGTCGCCTTGCGGATCTGCGCGACCGCGGTGTCGACGCGATCGGCGGAGCGGCCGTTGACGACGACCTTCGCGCCGGCGTCGGCCAGCCCCTTGGCGATGGCGAAGCCGATGCCCTGCGTCGAGCCGGTGACGAGTGCGGTCTTACCCGAGAGATCGATGTTCACGGGTTCTGACTACCACCCGTGCGCCGAAACTATTCCGACTCGGCCTTCTCGTCGGGCTCGACCTTCTCGCCCTTCACCTCGGCCGTCTGGCCGTCGACCTCGTGCTTGGCGAGCTCGCGCTTGAGGATCTTGCCGGTGGGGTTACGCGGCAGTTCGTCGATGAAGATGACCTCACGCGGCACCTTGTACCTGGCGAGGTTGTCCTTGACGTAGGACTTGATGGTGTCCTCGTCGACGGTCGCGCCGTCGGCCTTGACGACGAAGGCGCGCAGCCGGTGGCCCCACTCCTTGTCCTCGACGCCGAGCGCCGTCGCCTCGATGACCTCGGGATGACCGCTGATGAGGTCCTCGACCTCGGCGGGGAAGACGTTCTCGCCGCCGCACACGATCATCTCGTCGTCGCGGCCGCTGACGTAGAGCAGACCGTGCTCGTCGAAGTAGCCGACGTCTCCCGACGACATCAGCCCGTCGATGATCGCCTTGTGGCCGCCGCCGGTGTAGCCCTCGAACGGGAAGGTGTTGCCGACGAAGATGCGGCCGACCTCCCCCTGCGGGACCTCCTTGCCGTTGTCGTCGAAGAGGCGCACCTTGACGCCCTTGACGACGGGGCCGACGGTGGCCGGGTTCTTCGAGAGGTCCTGCGGGCGCGCGATCGTGGCGAACGCGATCTCCGTCGACCCGTACAGGTTGTAGACGACGGGACCGAGGTCCTTCATCGCCCGCGTGGCGAGCTCACCGCCGAGCTGCGACCCGGACACGAAGACGATGCGCAGGCTCGACAGGTTCGGCTTCGGACTGGTCTTCTCCAGCTCGTCGAGGATGCGCGACAGCATCACCGGCACCACCACGAGCGCTGTGACGCTGTGCTTCTCGATGTCCTCGAGCACGTGTGCCGGCTTGAAGCGACGGCGCAGGACGAGTGTCGACCCGAGCATCATCGCGATGGTCGCGTGCAGCAGGCCGAGCGCGTGGAACATCGGCGCGGGCAGCGACGTCACCTCGCCCGCCTTGAAGGGCACGTGCGACAGCACGCCGCCGATGGGCGCCAGCGACGGCGGGGTGCTGCGGTTGGCGCCCTTGGGGGTGCCCGTCGTGCCGCTCGTCAGGATGATGATCTTCGCGTGCTTGTCGCTCTTCGGCGGCGGATCGGTTCTGCTGCGCTTGACCAGGTCCGCGAGCGTCTCGTCGGTGCTCTCCGACGGGCCGTCCTTGTCGGGGTTGGTCGGCAGCGCCCGCAGCTTGCCGAGCGGCGGGTCGGAGGCCGACACGGCGGCGGAGTACTCGTCGTCGTGGATGATCAGCTTGGCGCCCTCGCGTTCGGACACCTCCTTGATCTGCGGGCCGGAGAACTCGCTGTTGAGCAGGATGATGCGGGCGCCGGTCCGGGCCGCCGCGTAGAACGCGATCAGGAACCAGCGGTGGTTGCGAATCAGCAGGGCGACGCCGTCACCGTTTCGGACCCCCAGCGCCAGCAGCCCGTTGGCGGCCGCGTTGATGGCGTCGTTGAGCTCCTTGAACGTGATCTCGCCGTCGTCGTCGATGACGGCCGTGCGATGCGGCGTCCGGCGTGCGTTGAGCGCCGGGATCATGCCGAACTCGCCCCACTTGCGGATGGCATCAGCCATCACGAGCAGGTTCTGCGGAGGTTCCAGCTTGAACGCGCCCGCTTCGAACATCTTGCGGGCGTAGTGCAGTTCGGCGGCACCGCGGTCCGCGTATTGCAGGACCTTCGCGGGCAGCAGGTCTGAGACGTTCACCATGTCGCCCACCCTATGTGACCGGTGTCGAGTCTCGGCCCGGTTCACCGACGAGCGCTCGCGCGAGGAGCCGACAGCTGTGAGTGGTCACAACTAACATGGCGTCATGGCGACCGCGCTGTCCATGGAGGTGGGCGGTAGAACGCTGAAGGTCACCAACCCGGACAAGATCGTGTTCCCGGACGCCGGCGTCACCAAGGGCGACCTCATCGACTACTACCTCGCCGTCGCCGACGGCGCGCTGCGCGGGGTCACGGGCAGGCCGATGATCCTCAAACGCTTCGTCAAGGGCATCGCGGAGGAGGCGATCTTCCAGAAGCGCGCACCCGAGAAGCGGCCCGAGTGGATCGAGGTCGCCGAGCTGAAGTACCGCTCGGGGACGTCGGCCAAGGAAGCGGTGCTGCGCGAAGCGGCGGGGCTGGTATGGGCGGTGAACCTCGGCTGCGTCGACCTCAATCCGCACCCGGTGCAGGCCGAGGACCTCGAGCATCCCGACGAGCTGCGCGTCGACCTCGATCCGATGCCCGGCGTCGAATGGCAGCAGATCGTCGACGTGGCACTGGTCGCGAGGGACGTGCTCGCCGACTACGGGCTGACCGCGTGGCCGAAGACGTCCGGATCCCGCGGCTTCCACATCTACGCGCGCATCCACCCGAACTGGCCGTACCGACAGGTGCGGCTCGCGGCCGAGACGATCGCCCGTGAGGTCGAGCTGCGGGCCCCCGACCTCGCCACGGCCAAGTGGTGGAAAGAGGAGCGCGAGGGCGTCTTCGTCGATTTCAACCAGAACGCGAAGGACCGCACCGTCGCATCCGCCTACTCGGTGCGGTCGCGCCTCGATGGGCGGGTCTCCACGCCGCTCTTCTGGGACGAGGTGGCCGGCTGCAGGCCCGAGGCGTTCACGGTCGCGACGGTGCCCGCCCGCTACGCCGAACTCGGCGATCCGTGGGCGGGCATGAACGACGCCCCCGGTGGCTTGGACGGATTGCTGGGGCGGGCCGAGGAGCTGGGTCCATCAGAAAAGCGAGTGAAGGCGTCCGAAAAATCCAGCGGGACCGGGCGCCGGGAGAGTTCCAAGCCGCTGATCGAGATCGCCCGCACCAAGACCAAGGACGAGGCGATGGCCGCGCTGGACGTCTGGCGTGCCCGCCATCCGGCGGTGGCCGAGCGATTGGAGCCGGTCGACGTGCTCGTCGACGGGATGCGCGGGCCGAGTTCGATCTGGTATCGCATCCGGATCAACCTCCAGCACGTCCCCGAGGCTCAGCGCCCCCCGCAGGAGGATCTGATCGCGGATTACAGCCCCTGGGAGAACTACTCCGGCGCCCAGTGGCAGCGCTGAGTCAAACGCGCGCGCAGCCTTTGCCAGAGATTTGCCACAAATAGTTCTTAGCGAAGTATTAGTCGCTACTCAAGGGTAGGCCAACTTGCGTGGATACCTTCAGTAACAGAAGCAAGCGACGTTGCCGTCGCAGCCAATCCACCGGACTGAAGGGAGTGCACCGTGACCGACAACGTTCATGGCTTCCGATATGGGAATCCGGCACAGGCATGCGACCTCGCCCAGATGAGCGCACTGTGCCGACAACTCGCCACCGTGGTGTCGATCAGCGGAGTGCTGGACGACACCAACGTTGCCCGCGCCACCGAGTACGCCACCCGATATGTGTTGTGCGAGAAGCCTTTCGTGCTCGATCTGGGTGACGTCGAGGAGTTCTCCGACAGCGCCATCGCGCTGCTGTACGCGATCGACGACGCCAGCTTCGACGAGGGTGTCGAATGGGCCGTCGTCGCCAGCCCCGCGGTACTCGACGCCATGCGCCACTACGGAAACCCCGCCGACTTCCACACCGTCGACTCGGTGCCCGACGCCCTGCACCACTTCGCGGATGCGACCGCCGCCCGGCGCCGCCTGCTCCCCATGCTCGCCAAGACCGCCTGAGAGAGGAACATCATGTTGCTCGACGTTCGTTGGCTGATGCGGGTCCTTCGGGGCCGCAAGCCGCTCACCGCCCACCGCCCGGCCCTCGAGAGGGCCGCGGCCGCTTAATCCGACAGCGCCGCGACGGCGTCGCGCACCGGGGTTACACCGCCGATCAACTCGAAGGTGCGGCCCGCGGTGCCGGGACTGTCCAGTACCGCAACCAACACCGCCGCGACATCGGCCCGCGGGATACTCCCCCGTCCGGTCTGCTCGGCGATCCGAACCAGGCCGGTCCCCGCGTCATCCGTGAGCAGACCCGGCCGCACGATCGTGCTGCGCAGCGCGTCGCGACTCACCACGTAGTCGTCCGCCTCGGCCTTGGCCCGCAGGTACGCCGCGAACACCGGATCCGAGGTCTCGTCGTCGGCACGGCGATCGGCGCCCATCGCCGACACCATCACGTAGCGCACCACGCCCGCCGCGATCGCGGCGTCGGCCAGCAGTACCGCCGCGGCGCGGTCGACGGTGTCCTTGCGTGCGGCGCCGCTGCCGGGGCCCGCCCCGGCGGCGAACACCACGGCGTCGGCCCCGTGCAGTCGATCGGCGACGTCGTCGACGGTGGCGCTCTCCAGATCGAGGACGACGGCGTCGGCACCCGCCCCTTGCACGTCGGCGGTGTGCTCGGGGTTGCGGATGAGTCCGGTGACGGCGTTACCGCGGTCAGCGAGCAGACGCTCTAGCAGCAGGGCGATCTTGCCGTGGCCGCCGGCGATCACGATGCGACCACTCATGACGCGAACACCTGCGAATCGTCGGCGAAGGCTTTGAACTCCAACGCGTTTCCCGCCGGGTCGCGCAGGAACATGGTCCACTGCTCGCCGGTCTCGCCCTCGAAGCGCACATACGGTTCGATGACGAACTCCACCCCGGCGGTGCGTAGCCGGCCGGCCAGTTCGTGGAACCGGTCGACGGTCAGGATCAGCCCGAAGTGCGGAACCGGGACGTCGTGCCCGTCGACGGGGTTGTGCACCGACCGCGTTCGCTCCGGCGCCAGATGCGTGACGAACTGGTGGCCGTGCAGGTTCCAGTCGACCCACGTGTCGGCGCTGCGTCCGCGGTCGAGGCCCAGTACGTCGCCGTAGAACCGGATGGCCGCGGCCAGGTCGTCGACCGGCACGGCGAGGTGGAATCGAGGGAGCGGCGAGTCGAGAACGGTCATGGCCGTGCAACGCCTCAACGGCACCGCCGGTTCCGGCGCCGTTTTCGTATGGCTTACCGTTGTATATTCAGTACCGTGACGGACAGACCCGCTGTGCTGCGCCCGTACCTGGCGGTGCTCGGGCCGACGCGCACGACGTCGTCGAGTCGGCGGGCGGGCTGATCTGCGATCGGGTCCGACAGGGCTGGCGGGTGACGATTCGGGTGCCCGCGGGCGCGGACATGCGGCCGCTGCGCGTGCTCGGCGCGGACATCGAGGACGGCGCACCCGAGCGGGACCTGCGCACCGCGCTGCTGACCTCCGCAGCGCTGTACACGACCGACCGCTCCATCCGGTCGGAGGTCGACGCGGCGCTCGCGACGAAGACCACCGAGGTCCTCCTGTGGGGAACGGCCGCGGACCTCGGCGCCGTACGGTCCGTCACGCACCGCCTCAGCGGGGCCGCGCTCGCGTTCAAGTTCCAGGCGCTGCTCGCCGCCGCGCTGCCCGCTGCCGCCGTCGAGCCGACCGAGGCGTTTCGAACCGCGTGCGCACTCGACGTCATCGCTCGCGAACTGGACGTGGCGGGCTGAGCTAGCGGCAGGCCTCCGCGTCGACCAGCCCGGTGACGATCGGCAGCACGACGTGCGCGGCGAGCCGTAGGCCGTCGCGCTCCTGCACCGAGAGCCCCTCGACCGCGTCCCGCAGCCGAGCGCGGACGGCGTTCTCCTGCTCGAGCACCAGCTCGCGGCCGCCGTCGGTGATCGTCACGAGCGCGGCCCGCCGATCGGCGGGGTCGACCGACCGCTCGACGAGGCCACGACGCTCCAGACGCTGCACCAGCTGGGTCATCGACGGTTGGCTGATGTCGACCAGAGCGGCGAGCACGGTAAGCCGGACCGGCCCCTCAGCGTGCAGCCGGTAGAGCACCGCCGACGCGGTCGGACTCAGCTGGGCGCGATCGAACAGGTAGCGGGTCATCAGCATCGTCGTCTGCGCGAACGCGTCGTGTATCGCCTCGACGTCGTCATCCAGGGCCACGGACGCAAAATACATCACGGCACTATGCATCGACGATGATCGACGTGCGGGGGCCGGCCGCACACATCGTGCGACCGGGACCTCATGCGTCTCACGATGTGACGTAAACCGTTGTCCTTCAAGGTGTGTAACGCACATCACGCCCGATTCCGGCCGAATGGGGTGCGACTTGCACGTATAACGATTAGCCCTACTATATACGTGTGCTAAGCAAAGGTGACCCGGCCACCGACGTGATCCCGCCCGCGAGGCACTCTGCGCATCCGTTCATCCCCCGCATGATCCGCACTCTGGCCGTACCGATCATCATCGGCTGGGTACTCGTCATCGCGGTGCTGAACGTCGTGGTGCCGCAGCTCGAGGAAGTCGGCAAGCTGCGCTCGGTGTCGATGACGCCCGACCAGGCGTCGTCGATGATCGCGATGAAGCGCATCGGCGAGAACTTCCAGGAGTTCACCTCCAACAGCGCCGCGATGATCGTCCTCGAAGGCGACAAGCCCCTCGGCCCCGAGGCGCACGCCTATTACGACCAGCTGATCGACAAGCTGGAGGCCGACACCCAGCACGTCGAACACATCCAGGACTTCTGGAGCGACCCGCTCACCGCATCGGGCTCGCAGAGCGCCGACGGCAAGGCCGCCTACGTCCAGGTGTACCTCCGCGGTAACCAGGGTGAGTCGCTGGCCAACGAGTCCGTTGAGGCCGTCAACCAGATCGTGCATAGCGTGCAGGCGCCGCCAGGCGTGACCGCGTACGTGACGGGTGCAGCAGCGTTGGCCGCCGACCAGATGACCGCCGGCGACAGCAGCATGCGACTGATCGAGGCCGTCACCTTCACCGTCATCATCGTGATGCTGCTGCTGGTCTACCGATCGATCGTCACCGTGCTCATCACCCTGGTGATGGTGGTGCTCGAGCTGGCCGCGGCGCGAGGCGTCGTGGCCTTCCTCGGATTCCACGAGATAATCGGCCTCTCCACGTTCGCCACCAACCTGCTCGTCACGTTGGCCATCGCCGCCGCAACGGATTACGCGATCTTCCTCATCGGCCGCTATCACGAAGCGCGGGGTGCGGGCGAGGATCGCGAGGCGGCGTACTACGACATGTTCGAGGGCACCGCACACGTCATCCTCGGCTCCGGCCTGACGATCGCCGGTGCGACGTTCTGCCTGTCGTTCACCAACCTCCCGTACTTCCAGACCCTCGGCGTGCCGCTCGCCATCGGCATGGTGGTCTGCGTTCTGGCCGCCCTGACACTGGGGCCTGCCGTCATCTCCGTGGCGAGCCGGTTCGGGAAGATCCTGGAGCCGAAGCGCGCGATGAAGAAGCGCGGCTGGCGCAGGGTCGGCGCGGCCGTGACCCGCTGGCCCGGTCCGATTCTGATCGCCACCATCGCGTTGTCGCTCGTCGGCCTGCTGACCCTGCCCGGCTACAAGAACAGCTACAACGACCGGCTCTACCTGCCCTCCGACGTGTCCGCGAACCAGGGCTTCGCGGCCGCCGACAGGCACTTCTCCCCCGCGCGGATGAACCCCGAACTACTGATGATCGAGACCGACCACGATCTGCGGAACTCGGCGGACTTCCTCGTCATCAACAAGATCGCCAAGGCCGTCATGGCGGTGCCGGGGATCAGCGAGGTGCAGACCATCACGCGGCCCGAGGGCAAGCCGATCGAGCACACCACGATCCCGTTCCAGCTGTCGATGCAGAGCACGACGCAGATCATGAACCAGAAGTACAACCAGGACATGATGGCCAACATGCTCAAGCAGGCCGACGAGATGCAGAGCACTATCGACTCGCTGACGAAGATGTCGGCGCTCACCGAGCAGATGGCCGCAGTCACCCACGAGATGGTCGCCAAGACCAAGGCGATGACGGTCGACATCGCCGAAGTCCGGGACAACATCGCGAATTTCGACGACTTCTTCCGGCCCATCCGCAACTACTTCTACTGGGAACCGCACTGCTACGACATCCCCGGCTGCTGGGCGCTGCGTTCGGTGTTCGACACGCTCGACGGCATCAACACCCTGACCGACGACATCCAGCAGCTGGTGCCCGAGCTGGAGAAGCTCGACGCGCTGCTGCCGCAACTGGTTGCGCTGATGCCGTCGCAGATCGCGACCATGAAGTCGATGAAGACGATGATGCTGACGCAGTATCAGACGCAGAAGGGCCAGCAGGATCAGCAGGCCGCCGCGTCGGAGAACTCGTCGGCAATGGGCGAGGCGTTCGACAACGCTCGCAACGACGACTCCTTCTACCTGCCGCCGGAGACGTTCGACAACCCGGACTTCAAGCGCGGCATGAAGAACTTCATCTCGCCGGACGGCAAGTCGGTGCGGTTCATCGTGTCGCACGAGGGCGATCCGCTGACGCCCGAGGGCATTTCGCATATCGACGCCATCAAGCAGGCTGCCAAGGAGGCGGTCAAGGGCACGCCGCTGGAGGGGTCGACGATCTACCTCGCGGGCACCGCGGCGACGTTCAAGGACATGGCCGACGGCTCGACGTACGACCTGATGATCGCGGCCGTCGCCGCGCTGGCGCTGATCTTCATCATCATGCTGATCATCACCCGCGCCGTCGTCGCGTCGGCGGTGATCGTCGCCACCGTCGTGCTGTCTCTCGGTGCGTCGCTGGGCCTTTCGGTGCTCATCTGGCAGCACCTGCTCGGTATCGACCTGCACTGGATGGTGCTGCCGATGTCGGTCATCATCCTGCTGGCGGTCGGCGCCGACTACAACCTGCTGCTGGTGGCGCGGTTCAAGGAGGAGATCCACGCCGGCCTCAACACCGGCATCATCCGCTCGATGGGCGGCACCGGTTCGGTGGTCACGTCAGCCGGTCTGGTGTTCGCGTTCACGATGATGTCGATGGCCGTCAGCGATTTGACGGTGATCGGGCAGGTCGGCACGACGATCGGCCTCGGCCTGCTGTTCGACACCCTGGTGGTGCGGTCGCTGATGATGCCGTCGATCGCCGCGCTGCTGGGCAGGTGGTTCTGGTGGCCGCAGATCGTCAGGCAGCGACCGCGCCCGGTGCCGTGGCCCGCGCAACCGCACGCGCGCACTGTCTAAGTTGGGCCGATGAGTCTCGTCAGTTCGGTTCCGCGTCCGCATCCGGCGCGCCTGGAGTTCACCACGTATCCGGTGTGCAATCCGCTCGAGGCCCGCTACGCCGACATGGACTCCAACGGGCATCTCAACAACATCGCCCTCGAGGCGATGCACGAGAACACCCGCGCGACGCTCAACCGCGGCGCCTTTCCCGGCGTCTACGAGAACGCGACGCGGCGGTACCGACTGGTGGCGGCGAACCACGTCGTGCACTTCCTGCGCGAAGCGCACTGGCCCGCGACGATCCAGACCGCGGGCGGTGTCGGCCGTATCGGCCGAACGTCGTACGTGGTGGCCACCGCGCTCTTCCTCGACGACGCGTGCGTGAGCCTGTGCGACACCGTGCTGGTGGTGCTGGATGACCACGGCCCGACCGAGATTCCACAGGACGCGCGCGAGCGGTTGGAAGGTCTGATGCTGCGAGCCGACGACCCTCGCTAGCTCCGCGCCGCCACCGGGGATACGGTCATGGCATGACTGCTTCATCCGAGACCAAGACCCTGCCCAACGGCCAGGACGTCGAGTCCGCGATCGCCGAGGGTAAGCGCGCCTACGAGCTCGACCGGCAGCACGTCTTCCACTCGTGGTCGGCCCAGGCCGCCCTCAAGCCGATGACGGTCCTGGCCGCCGAGGGCTCCTACGTGTGGGACGGCGACGGCAACAAGCTGCTCGACTTCTCCGGGCAGCTGGTGTTCACGAACATCGGCCACCAGCACCCGAAAGTCGTTGCGGCCATTGCCGAACAAGCGGCCAAACTCTGCACGATCGCGCCGCAGCACGTCAACGCCGCCCGTTCGGAGGCCGCGCACCTGATCGCCGAGCGCACGCCCGGCGATCTGAACCACGTGTTCTTCACCAACGGCGGCGCCGACGCCGTCGAGCACGCGGTCCGGATGGCCCGCCTTCACACCGGCCGCTACAAGGTGCTGTCGCGCTACCGCTCGTACCACGGCGGCACCGACACCGCGATCAACCTCACCGGTGACCCCCGCCGCTACCCGAACGACTACGCCAGCGCGGGCGTCGTGCACTTCAACGGTCCCTTCCTGTACCGCTCGTCGTTCTACGCGGAGGACGAGCAGCAGGAATCCGAGCGCGCGCTGGAGTACCTCGAGCGGCTGATCCAGCACGAGGGCCCGTCCTCGTTCGCGGCGATCATCCTCGAGTCCGTGCCCGGCACCGCGGGCATCATGGTCGCCCCGCCCGGATACATGGCGGGTGTCCGCGCGATCTGCGACAAGTACGGCATCGTGATGATCGCCGACGAGGTGATGGCGGGCTTCGGGCGCACCGGAAAGTGGTTCGCCATCGAGCATTTCGACGTCATCCCCGACCTGCTGACCTTCGCCAAGGGTGTCACCTCCGGCTACGTGCCGCTCGGCGGTGTCGCCATCAGCGACGCGATCTACCAGACGTTCGCCGAGCGCGCCTACCCCGGCGGACTCACCTACTCGGGGCACCCGCTGGCCTGCGCCGCGGCCGTCGCCACCATCACCGCCATGGCGGACGAGGGCATGGTGGACAACGCCGCCCGCATCGGTGACGACGTCCTTGGGCCCGGCCTGCACAAGCTGGCCGCGCAGCACCCGTCGGTGGGCGAGGTACGCGGGCTCGGCGTGTTCTGGGCGATCGAGTTAGTGGCCAACCAGCAGACGCGCGAGCCGCTGGCCCCCTACGGCGGATCCAGCCCCGCCATGGCCGAGGTGCTCGCGGCGTGTAAGGCCAACGGTCTGCTGCCGTTCGCCAACTTCAACCGCATCCACGCGGTGCCCCCGTGCAACGTCAGCGACGCCGAGGTCAACGAGGGCCTGCAGATGCTCGACGCGGCATTGACGATCGCGGACAAGCACGTCACCGGTTAGTCGGCTCCTCGCGCAAGCGCTCGTCGGTGGCTAACCGCCGAGTTCGCCCGCGATGCCGCGTTCGAGACCGAGCCGCGTCGGCTCCGGCAGCACGATGAGGCCGGCGAGTTCCCTGCCCGCGAGCTCGTAGGCCTGCATCCGCTCCGGCGGCGTGGCGGTGGAGTCACCCGCGACCCGCAGCAGACTCTGCGCCCGCGCGATCCGCTGCTGCGCGTCTTGGGAGAAGTCGCTTCTGCGCACCCGCAGCGCCTCGGACTCGGCCGCGTTGAACGCCGTCACGTAGTCCTCGACGGCGGCCAGGTACGCGTTGGCCGATTCGCGGTCGTCGAGCAGGTCCTCCGCCCGCTCCGGTCGCAGCACGTCCGCTCGCAGCTTCGCCTTGTGGAAGCGCATCACCATCTCGTTGCCGACATCGGTCATCAGCGGGAAGTCGAGGAGCTTGGCCGCATCCAATTCGTAGCCCAGCCAGCGGGTGTCCGTGTGGTCGTGTTGCTGAACGGTCCTGGTGATGCTGCGCCACAGCCCGGCCTGCGCGTGCGTGCCGTCCACATCGCGAGGCGCGACGTCGGGCGCCGCCACCTCGGTGTCGGGCGACCGCTTACCCCGCCGCAGCGCGGCGGACGCCGCCCATATGGCACCGGCCAACGGCACCAGCAGGAGCAACAGCTCGGCCAATCGGAAGACGAGACCCACGAACCCAGGATGCCACCGAACCGCGACTAGACAGCCGCGACGACGGCGCAGGCCCCCCGGTGCACGTACTCCCGGTAGGTCGACTCGAGGAACCGCGTGCTCTCCACCGCGCACCGGCGAGCGTGCGACGAGTCGACGAGGTCGAAGGCGTGCCCCGCCTTCGGCAGTTCGACGTAGTCGACTCGACCGTTGCCGCGAGCGCGCAGCGCGTCCCGAAACTGCCGCGCCTCGTCGACGGGGATGATGCTGTCGTGGTCGCCGTGGATCAGCAGGAACGGCGGCGCCTGGTCGTGAATGCGCATGATGGGCGACGCGGCCTCGTAGATCTCGGGATGACGGTTCTGCTTGCGCCCCACGACAACTCGCTCGAGGAACCCGGTGAAGCTCCGCCGAGTGGGGGTCGAGCGGTCCTGCCAGTCGTAGCGTCCGTAGATGCCGACGACCGCGTCCACCGAGGTGTCGGCGCTCTCCGTCAGCTCGCCTCGGAAGGCGGGATCACCCGGCGTCAGGGCGGCCAACGCCGCGAGGTGACCGCCTGCCGAGCACCCGGCGATCGCAACGAAGTTCCGGTCGCCACCGAACTTGTCGACGTTGGATCGCGCCCAGGCGATGGCCGCGTTGACGTCGGCGATGTGCCGCGGCCAGCGGTGCACCGGGGAGACCCGGTAGTCCATGGTCAGGCACACCCAGCCCTTCTCGACCAGGTGGGACAGCAGCGTGTGCCCCTGCAGCACTCGGGTGCCCTGCACCCAGGCGCCACCCGGCACGAACAGCAGGACGGGAGCGGGGCCACCGGGCAGATCCTTCCGGCGCCAGACGTCGAGTTGCTGCGCCGGATGATCACCGTACTGAACGGACTTGCGGTACAGGTTCTTTCGGCGCTGACCGCTGGCCCGCAGGAACGGCGGGATGCGGTCGACGTCCTCGTTGTCGATCACACCGGCGACGGACTCGCCGAAGTGCCTGCTGATCGCGGCCTTGGCCGCGGGGCCGGCGTAGTGGCCGCCGTACAGCGCCATCGCCGTCAGACCCGCGAAGGGTTCGAGATGCTTACCGATCACGGGCAGCGACGAGTACATCCGGGTGGATGCCAGCGCGAGATCGAGGGGGTGCAGCCTCACAGAACCACCGACTCGCGAGGAGTCTGATCGGCCGGGAGTTCGCACGACGCGCACGCCGAGCTCTCCAGATCGAACGTGCCGCACCGGGGACAGATGTATTCGAGCATGTTGCACACCTCGTGAGGACGGGTCATCGTGCGCCGTCGTCTCCAGCGCTGGCCGGGAGTTACCCCCCGTGCAGACCGGTGAAACCAGCTATTTTCAGACCGGCCACGCCTCTCGCCGGTACGCGGCGTCGAAGAACATCCACTCGTAGCGCGACGTGGTCGTGAAGTGCTCTCGAGCTGCGGATTCGTCCGCTTGGGTCAGCGTCGGACCCACCCGATCCGTCAGCGCCACCACCTCGGCGACCGTGTCGGCGAACTCCTCGCCCCCGTAGGTGTCGATCCACTTCTGGTAGCGCGCATCGGTGGAACCGCGGGCCAGCAGGGCCTCTCCGACCCGCGCGTAGATCCAGTAGCAGGGCAGCACCGCTGCCAGGCCATCGGCGAACGTGCCGCTGTACACCGTGGCGATCAGGTAGCTGGTGTAGGCCCGCGTGGTGGGCGCGACGGGGATCTGCGCTAGGAGCGCGGGATCGAGGCCCAGTTCGGGCAGCAGCGTGGTGTGCAACCCCAGTTCCACGTCGAAGACGTCGGCCGCGTGCCGAGTGAACACCGCGGTGTCGGCGAGGGTTGGCGCTTTGGCTCCGACGACGGCGAGCGCCCGCGCGTACTCGCGCAGGTAGTACACGTCCTGAGCGACGTAGTGCCCGAACACCTCCGAGTCGAGCGAGCCGTCGGTGAGCCCGCGGACGAACGGGTGCTCCAGGGTGGCGGCGAAGATCGGCTCGATGCCGCTCCAGAGATTCTGCGACCAGGTCATGGCTAGAACTTGCCGTAGCCGCCGTCGATGAGCAAAACGTCGCCGGTCTGATAGCTGCTCGCCGAACTGGCCAGGTACACCGCGACGCCGGCGAGGTCTTCTGCGGTTCCCCAGCGCCGCAGCGGAACTCGCGGCAGCACGCGTTCGGCGAAACGGTCGGAGGCGAGCAGCGCGTCGATCATCTCCGTCGACACCCAGCCGGGTTCGATGGCGTTGGCCCGGATACCGAACCGGGCGAGTTCGACCGCGAGGCTGTTCACCAGTGCGACGACGCCCGCCTTGGCCGCGGCGTACGCGTGCTGGCGGGGCATCCCCTGGTGCGCGCCCATGCTCGACACGGCGATCAGGCTGCCGCCGCGACCGACGTCGACCATCTGACGAGCCGCCTCCCGCAACGTGACGAACGCGCCGTCGAGGTTGATCGCCGTCACCGCACGGAAGTCGTCCAGCGAGGTGTCGAGCAGCGGCGAGTAGTAGCCGGCCACCCCCGCGTTCGCGAAACACGAGTCCAGGCCGCCCAACTCGTCGCGGACCCGCTGCATCGCCGCCCCGACCGCGGCCTCGTCGGCGACGTCGGCCGCGACGCTCAACACGGGGTTGCCGAAGGACAGCAGCGTCTCCTGTGCAGATGCGAGGCGCTCGGCCGACCGGCCGATGATCGCCACCGCGGCGCCCGCCCGCGCCAGCCCACCGGCCAATCCGAGGCCGATACCGGAACCACCACCGGTCACCACGGCGACGTGGCCGTGCAGGTCGAACGGGTTGTCGCTCACGGCGCAAGACTAACGACCTCACGTTTGCGGCCCGGCGAGCGTCTACCGTGTATGAACGACGCACGCCGCGCAACACGCGCGCCTATCCTGACGCCGATGCGATGACAGCGAAGATTCCGTTCGAGCGGGCGATCCACGACCACGGCGCCACCGTGCTGCGAGTGTGCAGGACCGTGCTGGGTGCCGGGCCGGACGCCGACGACGCCTGGTCGGACACCTTCCTGGCGGCGCTCCGGCACTGGCCCGACCTCGCCGACGACGCCAACGTCGAGGCCTGGCTGGTCCGGGTCGCGCAACGCAAGTCCCTCGACGTGACCCGCGCCCGCGCCCGTCGCGCCGTGCCCGCCGCCGACGTACCCGACCGGCCCGCCCCGCGGGCCTCCGGCGACGGCGACGTCTGGCGCGCGGTGGCCGAACTGCCCGAGCGGCAGCGCCTGGCCATCGCCTACCACTACCTCGGCGGACTCCCGCACGCCGAGACCGCAGAACTGATCGGCGGCAACGCGACATCCGTACGCCGTGCCGCCGCCGACGGCATCAAGTCGCTGCGCAGGTCCTACCGCGCAGCGGCCGAAGGAGAAGAGAGCACACCGTGACCGACACCGACCTGTTCCCCATCGGGGACGCATACCTGAACGCACTGCACTCCGCCCTCGTCGACCGCGCCGCGTCGGACGGCCTGCTCGACGTCGCCTACCGCACCGTCGACTCGCCCGTCGGCACCCTGCTGCTCGCGACCACCGGCGCCGGCCTCGTCCGCGTGGCCTACGAGCGCGAGGACTTCGACCGCGTGCTCGACGTCGTCGCCGCGAAGGTGAGCCCGCGCATCCTGTCCGCACCCGGACGTCTGGACGCGGTCACCCGACAGCTCGACGAGTACTTCGCGGGCACCCGCCGCGAGTTCGACGTGCCACTGGACTTCGCGCTGTCGGCGGGATTCCGGAGGACGGTGCAGCACTACCTGCCCCGCATCGCCTACGGGCACACGGCGTCCTACCGCGACGTCGCCGAGAGCGTCGGCAACCCGAACGCCGTTCGCGCCGTCGGCACCGCCTGCGCAACCAACCCGCTGCCGGTCGTCGTCCCGTGCCACCGGGTGTTGCGAAGCGACGGCAGCCTCGGCGGCTACGTGGGCGGGGAAGCGGCCAAGTCGACGCTGCTGAGCCTGGAGCGGGCCGCATGAGCGACCGCTGGGCGCAGCGCGTCGCGACCGCCGACTGGGCGGCCGTCACGGCCGAGATCGACGAGCACGGTGGCGCCCTGCTACCGGAGCTCGTCACGCCCGCCGAGGCCGCCGCCCTGCGCGGACTGTACGACGGCCCCGGTTTCCGCAGCACGATCGACATGGCGCGGTACCGCTTCGGGTCGGGCGAGTACCGCTACTTCGCTCATCCGTACCCCGACGCGGTGCGGCACCTCAAGCAGGCGCTCTACCCGCGGCTGCTGCCGATCGCGCGGGACTGGTGGACCCGGCTCGGCCGCCCGGCGCCGTGGCCGGACGACCTCGCCGACTGGCTGGACATCTGCCACGCGGCCGGGCAGCCGAAGTCGACGGCCATCCTGCTGCGCTACGTCAGCGGCGACTGGAACGCGCTGCATCGGGACCTGTACGGCGACTTGATCTTTCCGCTACAGGTCGTCGTCAACCTGAGCGCGCCGGGCGTCGATCACACCGGCGGGGAGTTCCTTCTCGTCGAACAGCGGCCGCGCGCCCAGTCACGCGGGACGGCTCAGTCGATACCGCAGGGCCACGGCTACGTCTTCACCACGCGCGAGCGTCCGGTGCGCTCGGCACGCGGCTGGTCGGCGGCCCCGGTGCGGCACGGGGTGTCGACGGTGCGGACCGGCGAGCGGTTCACCCTCGGCCTGGTGTTCCACGACGCGGCCTAATGGCGTAGCTTCGCGGCGGCCGCCGCTTCCACCGCAGCCGTGACCTCGGCGACGAGCGCGCTGTCGATCTTCCAGCACTGCCAGAACAGCGGGACGTCGAGGTGCACGTCGGATACCCGGACGAACGCGCCGTCGGCGATCGCGCGCTCGGCGACCTGTTCGGGGTACATCCCCCAGCCCAGGCCCGCGCGCACCGCCGCGGCGAAGCCCTCCGCCGTCGGCACGTAGTGCACCGGCCGTGGCACAGTGCGCCGAAAGGCTTTGCGCACCAACATGTCCTGTAGGGCGTCGTCGCGATTCCAGGCGAGCGACGGCGCGCTGGCGACGGTGTCGACGGTGAACACGTCGGCCAGTTGCTGCTCGGCGTAGGCGGGGCTGGCGACGGGGATGTAGCGCATCACGCCGAGGGGGTGCACCCGGCAGCCCGCCACCGGTGCGCGCTCGGTGGTCACCGCACCCATCACCGTGCCCTCGCGGAGCAGTCGGGCGGAGTGGTCCTGGTCCTCGATCCGCACGTCGTACAGCGCGTCGGGCAGCGTGCCGAGGACGGCGGTGAACCACGTCGCAACGGAGTCGGCGTTCACCGCGAGAGCGATGCGCGTCCGTTCGCCTGTACCGTCACCCGCGGTTTCGGCCAGCGCCTCGGATTCCAACAGGGCCGTCTGCGCGGCCAGTCGCAGCAGCGGGATGCCCGCCGCCGTTGGCTTGCAGGGCTTCTCGCGGACGACGAGGACCTGCCCGACGCGCTGCTCGAGTGCTTTGATCCGCTGGCTCACCGCCGACGGGGTGACGTGCAGCCGGTCGGCGGCCGCGTCGAAGCTGCCGTGCTCGATCACCGCGGCGAACGCCGCGAGTTGATCCGCACCCAACCGGCCGTTGTGCATGGTGAGCGATTCTAATCGTCGCGCAAGATCTTCAGCATTCCTTAATAGGGTGGGGCTACTTCACAGAACGCGCCGCGCCGGGTCCACCCTCGGCGGGTAGCCTTCGGAGTCATGGCGGGGACGCGATGAGCGCAGGTCTGTTCGGACTTCTGGATGACGTCGCCGCGCTGGCGCGACTGGCCGCGGCGTCGATCGACGACGTCGGCGCGGCAGCGGGCAAGGCCACCGCGAAGGCCGCCGGGGTCGTCATCGACGACACGGCAGTGACACCGCAGTACGTCCACGGCATCGCCGCGTCCCGTGAACTCCCGATGATCAAGCGCATCGCGATCGGGTCGCTGCGCAACAAGCTGGTGTTCATCCTGCCCGTCGCGCTGCTGCTCAGCGTGTTCGCGCCGTGGGCGCTGCCCTATCTGCTCATGGCCGGCGCGACGTTCCTGTGTTTCGAGGGCGCCGAGAAGGTCTGGGGCTGGATCAGCGGCTCCGATGCCCACGCCGCACCCGCCGCCGTCGAGGGCGAAGACGTCGAGAAGACGATGACCTCGGGTGCCATCCGCACCGACTTCATCCTGTCCGCCGAGATCATGGTGATCGCACTCGACGAGGTCGCCGATCAGACGTTCTGGCTTCGCCTCGGCAGCCTCATCGTCGTCGCCCTCATCATCACGGCCGCGGTGTACGGCGTTGTCGCGCTGATCGTCAAGATGGACGATGCGGGACTGGCGCTGGCTCAGCGCTCGTCGACGGTCGCGCAGAAGGTCGGCCGGGGTCTGGTGGCGGCGATGCCCAAGGTGCTGTCGACGCTGTCGATCGTCGGCACCGTGGCGATGCTGTGGGTGGGTGGTCACATCCTCATCGCGCAGAGCGACAAAGCCGGCTTCACTGCGCCCTACGACCTGGTGCACCACGCCGAGGAAGCGGTCGCACATGCGATCGGAAGTGCCGGCGGTGTCGTCCCGTGGCTCGTCAACACCGGCATCTCCGCGGTCCTCGGCCTGGTGATCGGCGCGATCGTGGCGACCATCGTCCACGTCCTGCCGTTCGGCAAGAAGAAGGCCGACCACTGATCAGCCGTGGCCCTGCTCCGCGGGTAGCGGCGGCGGCAGCGGGGTCGACGGCTCCGACGACGACTCCGCCGTGGGCGCTGCGCTCGCCGGCGCCTCGGGCCCGCTGTAGGTCTGCCACGGCTCGTCGCGGATGACCTTCTCGCCCACGCTCACCAGCAGCGCCGACGGTGTCACCGTGTAGGAGACGCCGTCTCCCTCGGCGACGAACCCGTTGTTTCCGGACGGCTCCGCGTCGACCGCGAGCTTGGCGCCGTCGCGGACCCGCACCCCGCGGTATTGATATTGACCGTCGGACGACTTGCAGACCGCCACGCGGGACGTCGCGGTACTACCGAAGGCAACCGCGGTGCTCGGCGAGGCGCAACTGGCCCAGGAGTCCACGAAACCCTGGTCGTCGATGGCGGGCGCGGCGAGCGCCTGCTGCGTCCCGGCGGCGAGCAGTGCCAGCACCGCTGCCGCGGTGGCCGCGTTCCGCACCTGCGATCGCCTGATCATCGAGTTCAAGGTGACCACGTCTCAGCTGGCAAAGCGAGCGGCCACGCCGAACGGGATCACCCCGATCTGCCGTTTCCGTTCCCGTTGCCGCGTCCGGGGCGACCTTCACCCTTCGGCTTCTTCTCCTTCGGCGGCTCGGGCGCCTGCGTCACCGGTGTCACGGTCGGTGTCGGGCTGGTGGTAGTCGGTGGCGGCGGCGGAGTGGTCGAGGTGCTGGTGCTGATTGGCTCGGGTTCGGGTGTCGACGAGAACGGCCCCATCATCGCCAGCGCCCACGCCGCCACCGCGAAGGCCGCCACTATCCCGGCGACGAACGCGAATCGCCTTGCACGCGAATGCTTTTCCTGCGAAACGACTGGCGCAGGGTACACCGATGACACCGGCGGCTGATCCATCACCTTCGTAGCCGGTCGGCGCGCGGGGGTGACGGCGGCCAGCGCCGCTCGGTCGCCCGCCAGCGCGGCGCGCATCTGTCCGGCACTCGCGAACCGATGGTGCGCATCGCGGGTGAGGGCGCGATCGACGACCTCGGCCAGCAGCGGATCGACGTCACCGCGAAGCCCGGTGAGCGGCGGCAGCGGTTCGTCGGTGATCGCGCGGGCCAGCGCCGCCAGGTTGTCCTGCTGGTACGCCGGCGCGCCGAGCAGCGCCTCGTACCCGACCAGACCGGCAGCGTAGAGGTCGTCGGCCGCCGAGGCCGGGGCGCCGAGCACTCGCTGCGGGCTCAGGTAGCACATGGTGCCCACGAGTTGGCCGGTCGTGGTGGGAGCGGAACCGCTCGACTTGGCGATGCCGAAGTCGGCGACCTTCACTCCGCTCGGGCAGAGCAGGATGTTGGCCGGCTTGATGTCCCGATGCAGCACCCCGGCCGCGTGCGCCGCCTGCAGAGCGGCCAGCACCTGGTCGAGCACCGCACGCACGCGTGGCGGGTCCATCGGCCCGGCCGCCATCAGATCGCCGAGCGTGTCGCCCGACAATCGCTCCATCACGATGAACGGTGCGCCGCGGTCCTCGCCGGAGTCGTACACCGTCACGATGTTGGGATGCGAGAGCGATCCAGCGGATCGCGCCTCGTCAGCGAAGCGACGACGCAAGTCGGACCGTTCACTGAAGACCGGGTACAGCAGTTTCACCGCCACCGGGCGGTTGAACCGCGTGTCCCAGCCGTCCCGCACCTCGGCCATGCCGCCCCGGCCGAGGACACCGCGCAGTTCGTAGCGCCCCGCGAGTAGGTGACCGGTCACCCAGTCAACGTAGCCATCCACCGAGCATGCAAACCCTTCCGGCCGCACTGATGTCATCAGAATGGCTAATGCATCTGAAGAATCATTAGCTGTACTGCAGAAGGCGAGCGCCCTAGCGTCGACTTCGTGACCTCACCCCTGCTCGTCGGCTTCCTCGCCTGCTTCGCGCTGATCGCGGCCATCGGGGCCCAGAACGCGTTCGTCCTGCGCCAGGGGATTCGTCGCGAGCACGTCCTGCCGGTCGTCGTGATGTGCACGGTCTCCGATCTGACCCTGATCGCCGCGGGAATCGCCGGCATCGGCGCCCTGATCAGCGCCCATCCCGGCGCGCTCGCCGTCGCCAAGTTCGGCGGGGCGGCGTTCCTGCTCTGCTACGGACTGCTCGCGGCGCGGCGAGCGTGGAGGCCGTCGACTCTGACGCCCGCCGATGCGGCGCCCGCCAGCCTCGGCGCGGTGCTGGCCACCTGCGCCGCGCTGACGTTCCTGAACCCGCACGTGTACCTCGACACCGTCGTCCTCCTCGGCGCGCTGGCTAACGAACAGGGTGACGGGCGTTGGCTTTTCGGCCTCGGCGCCGTCCTCGCCAGCGCGCTCTGGTTCACCGGCCTCGGATTCGGCGCCAAACGGCTCGCGAAGTTCTTCGCGACGCAGCGCACGTGGCGACTGCTCGACGGATTCATCGCAGCGTTCATGATCGCGCTGGGCGTCTCGCTCGTCGTGTCCTGACAAGCGGTGACACCAGACTTTCACTGCTCGAACCCTTCTCGTCACCTCTGCGACGGCTCCGCGACCGACGGGGCGAGTGCAATGGCCGCCATGCCAGAGACGGAAACCCACGAAGTACGCGACGAGGTCGTCGACGTCGAGGTCGGCGTCGTCCGCACCGAGGACGACGCCGACGACACCGCACACGACGTCAAGGCGAGGGCGCGCAGCCTCGCGATCCGCCACCTCGCGCAGCGCCAGCTGTCGGCCGGGCAGGATCTGAGCACACGCCTCGTCGAGGCGGCCACCGACGCCTCGGTCGCCGTGACCCGCGCCCCAGCCACTGTGGTCACCGAGATCCGCAGTGGTGCAACGCTTCCCACGGCGATCAGCCGCAGCGGGAGCTCGGTCCGCGAGGCTGTCGGCACTGCAGGGCAGCAGGCCCGCGCCGCGGTGGGCGAGTACGTCGGCACGCAGGCCGCGCTGCCCAACGCCGTCGTCGTCGGTGCCGCCGACATCGCCGAGACCGTCCTGCGTGCTCAGGGTGCCGTCGCCGCAACAGCTGTGAACACCGCGTTCTCGGTCGCCGTGGCGGCCACGCAGGGTGGCGACGTCCGGGAGACGATCGGCCGGGAGCGCGCCGCGCTGACGGCCAAGCGCGAGACCGTGCGCGGCGACGTCACCGCGTCGTGGGACCGGGCCCGTGACGAGCTCCGCGGTGCCGTCCGCGACTACGACGAGCTGGCCACGGCCTTCGGCTGACTGTGCGCGGGTTGCGCTCGCGCTGAGCACAACCCGCGCACTCGCCGGTAGCGGGCGGTACCGTCGCGACGCGTGAATGAGGACTGGCTGGCCGTCATCGTCGGTCTCGCGCTGCTCGCACTCGTACTGGTCGGCGCGCTTCCCGGCAGCGTGATCCCGTGACCGTCGTCGAGCGCAAGCCCACCGTGGTGTACGCCGTGGTCGGCGTGCTCGTCGTACTACTGCTAGGCGCCGCGACTCGGTACCTCTCGGTGCAGGTGCCCGTGTGGACGAAGGGCACCGCGCTGGCCGGCATCGGGAAGTCGATCGAGTTTCCGATCTACGCGATCGCGCTCGGCCTGATCGGCAACGTCGTGCTCACCAAACTCGCCGTCCGCGATGCACTCTCACCCGGCTTCCGCACCGAGTTCTTCATTAAGACGGGTCTGGTGCTGCTCGGTGCCTCGATCAACCTCAAGCTCCTCGTCACCGCGGCCGGACCCGCGATTCTGCAGGCGCTGCTGCTGATTTCGATCGTCTTCGGGTTCACGTGGTGGCTCGGCGGCAAGCTGGGAATCGACGACAAGCTACGCGCCCTGCTCGCGTCCGCAGTGTCCATCTGCGGTGTCAGCGCCGCCATCGCCGCTGCGGGCGCGGTGCAGGCGAAGAAGGAGCAGCTGGCCTACGCGGCCTCCCTGGTGATCGTCTTCGCCCTGCCGTCGATCTTCCTGTTGCCCTGGCTCGCGGGTGTCTTCGGTCTACCGGACGCCGTCACGGGCGCGTGGATCGGCGGCAACATCGACACCACCGCGGCGGTCACCGCGGCGGGCACGCTGGCGGGCGAGGACGTGCTGAAGATCGCGACCATCGTGAAGACGACGCAGAACGCGTTGATCGGCTTCGTGGCGATCGCGCTGACGGCGTACTTCGCCCTGAAGGTGGAGCGCAAGGACGCACGCGCGGCCCGCCCGACTCTCGGGCAGTTCTGGGAGCGCTTCCCCAAGTTCGTCCTCGGCTTCGTCGCCGCGTCGATCATCGGCACCCTCTACCTGCAGTGGGGCGGCGATAAGGCCACGCTCGCCACGGTCGACGACCTGCGCACCTGGTTCCTGATCTTCGCGTTCGTCGCCATCGGCTTGGAGTTCAGTGTCAAGGGCCTGCGCGAGGCGGGCTGGCGGCCGGTTGCCGTCTTCGCTTCGGCGACCGTGGTCAACATCGTGGTGGCCCTCGGCCTGGCGCTGATCCTGTTCGGGAGCTTCACAGTCGGTTAGCGGTTACGCTCGGCCGGTGCGTCCACAGCCGCTGTCGCGCCGGCGCCGTCGTTTCCTCGCACTGAGCGCAGGCGCTGTCGCGCTCACCGCGGGGTGCAGCTCAGACGAGCCGGGCACGGTCGCCGACGACGGGTCGGTCACGGTCAAGCACGTGTTCGGCGAAACCAGGATCGCCCGCCCGCCCACCCGCGTGGTGAGCGCCGGTTACACCGACCAGGACGATCTGCTGGCGCTCGGTGTCGTACCGGTCGCCGTCACGGACTGGTTCGGAGGGGAGCCGTTCGGCGTATGGCCCTGGGCGCAAGCGAGACTCGGCGGTGCGCAACCGGTGGTACTGAACCTCGTCGACGGCATTCAGGTCGACGCCATCGCCGCGCTGACACCCGATCTGATCGTCGCCACCAACGCCGGCCTGGACGCCGACACCTACGCGAAGCTCTCCGCCATCGCTCCGACCGTCGCGCAGTCGGGGCGCGACGCGTTCTTCGAGCCGTGGAAGGACCAGGCCACCACCATCGGCCAGGCGGTCTTCAAGTATCAGGACGTGACCGGCCTCATCGCGGCCATCGACGACAGGTTCACGAAAACCGGTGAGCAGAACCCGTCGTTCAAGGACAAGAAGGCCCTGTTGGTGCGCGGCGTGTTCGAGGACGGGGCCGCGGTGGTCACCCCGGCGGGCTGGCGCACCGAATTCCTCAGCCAGCTCGGCTTCGCTATCCCCGACGCGGTCGGCGAGTTCAGCGACGGCACGCAGGCGTTCGTCCCGCGCGACCGGATGGCCGAGGTGCTCGACAGCGCGGACGTGCTGATCTGGACCACCGAGAGCGACGAGGAACAGGCGGCGTTGCTGGCCGACCCCGTCTTCGCGGCACTGAAGACCACCACAACCAACCGCAACGTGCTCACCGGCAAGGAGCTCGCCGGTGCGATCGCGTTCGCGTCGCTGCTGTCGTATCCGCTGGTCGCCGATCAGCTCCCGGCCATGCTGGCCAAGGTGCTGACCTGACAGGATGGCCGGGTGACAAGACCCGAATCCGACGATCGACCCGTCTTCGCCAGCGTCGGGTCGACCTACTATCCGATCCTGGTCGCCGTCTTCACCGCGCTGGTCATCGTCTCCAACCTCACCGCGACGAAGGGCGTCGCGTTCGGCCCGATCCTCACCGACGGCGGTTTCATCGTCTTCCCGCTGACGTACATCATCGGGGACGTGCTGTCGGAGGTGTACGGGTTCAAGGCCGCGGGACGCGCGATCATCCTCGGTTTCCTGATGAACATCCTCGCCGCCGTGGCCCTGTGGGCCACAGTGCATCTGCCCGCCGCTGACTTCTACGAGAACCAGGAGCACTTCGAGAACGTCGCGAACGCCTACTACGGACTCATCATCGCGGGCCTCGCCGGCTTCATCGTCGGGCAGACGATCAACGCGGGGGTGGTCGTGTTGATCAAGGAGCGCACCAAGGAGAAGCACCTGTGGGCGCGCCTCGTCGGGTCGACGTTCGCCGGCCAGTTGGGTGACACCCTGGTGTTCTGCGCGATCGCCGGACACGTCATCGGCATCAGGACGTTCCGCGACTTCGTCGTCTACGCGGCGCTCGGCTGGGCCTACAAGACCGCGGTCGAGGTGCTGTTCCTGCCCGTCACGTACCGGGTGATCGCCGTCATCAAGCAGCGCGAGCCGACCTACCAGGCAGCGTTGTAAGACCCGGCTAAGGCTCTTCTGGCGAGTCCCTGAAGGTCGCCGACAACGTTGCTACTCGCGGGTAGCTTAGGGGCATGACAGTGACGGTGGACACGGTGGACGAGATCGCCCTCGGTGCCGTGCACGACTACGGCGATCATGCGCTGCTTCTCGAGTTCGACAGCACCGCGGAGGTGCTGGCGTGGACCGACGCCCTGCGTGGCGCCGACCTGCTGGGTGTCCTCGACGTGGTGCCCGCGTCGCGGACCGTGCTACTGAAGTTCGCGGCCTCGCGCTACCGCGAACCCAACCGACAGCGGTTGGCCGCACTGCGCGTCGCCGCAGCCGACGTGGCCGCCGCGGTCGATCCACTGGACCGGGTCGCCGACGTCGTGATCGACGTGACCTATGACGGCGAGGATCTCGACGAGGTGGCGCGGCTGACCGCGATGACGGTCGAGGAGGTCGTCGCCGCCCACACCGCGGCGCCGATGCGCGTCGGATTCGGCGGCTTCGCACCGGGTTTCGGTTATCTCATCGGCGGCGACCCGAGACTGCACGTGGCGCGGCGCGGCGAGCCGCGCACGAAGGTGCCCGCCGGTTCGGTGGCGCTGGCCGGTGAGTTCAGCGGCGTCTACCCACGGGAGTCCCCCGGTGGCTGGCAGTTGATCGGCCGTACCGACGCCGTGCTGTGGGACCTGGACCGCGATCCACCAGCGCTGCTGACTCCCGGCGCGTGGGTGCAGTTCCGGGCGATCGGCTAGCTCGTGGGCGCGACACTCGAAATCCTGAAGACCGGACCGCTGGCCATCGTCGAGGACCTCGGCAGGCCGGGGCTGGCGAACATGGGCGTGACGCGATCCGGCGCCGCCGACCGGCGCTCGCACACGCTCGCCAACAGGCTGGTCGCCAATCCGAACGAGCACGCCACCATCGAGGTGACGTTCGGCGGGTTCTCGGCCAGGGTGCGCGGCGGAGACGTCGCGATCGCCGTGACGGGCGCCGACGCGGATCCATCCGTGGGCGGAATCCCGTTCGGCACCAACAGTATTCACTACGCTCGAGATGGTCAGGTGATATCGCTGGGCGCGCCGCACTCCGGACTGCGCAGCTATCTCGCCGTGCGCGGCGGGATAGCCGTCGAGCCGGTACTCGGGTCGCGCAGCTACGACGTCATGTCGGCGCTGGGCCCTCGGCCGCTGCGACCGGGCGACGTCCTGCCCATCGGCGATCACTCGGCGGAGTTCCCCGAACTCGAGCAGGCGCCCGTGGCCGCGATCACCGACGACGTCCTCGAACTCCGCGTCGTGCCCGGCCCCCGCGACGACTGGTTCACGGAACCCGACCGACTGGTGCACGAGGAGTGGATCGCCACCGACCGCAGCGACCGCGTCGGAATGCGGCTGTCGGGGCGCCCGCTGCACATCCGCTGGCCCGATCGCCAGCTGCCCAGCGAGGGCGCGACGCGAGGTGCGATTCAGGTGCCGCCCAACGGATTACCCGTCATCCTCGGCCCCGATCACCCGGTCACGGGCGGCTACCCCGTCATCGGCGTGGTCGCCGACTGCGATATCGACGAGGTCGCCCAGATCCGGCCGGGTCAACCGGTGCGGTTCCACTGGTCGCGTCCACGGCGTCCGTTCACGCGCTGACACTGGTAGAACCATTGGTGTGGTCCACACCGCACGGCTGATCCACACCTCCGACCTCGACGCCGAAACGCGCGAAGGCGCGCGGCGCATGGTGATCGACGCGTTCGGCGGCTCCGAGGTCGACTTCACCGAGGCCGACTGGGAGCACGCGCTCGGCGGCATGCACGCGCTGATCTGTCGCCACGGCCATCTCATCGCGCACGGCGCGGTCGTGCAGCGCCGGTTGATCCACGACGGCGCGGCGCTGCGCTGCGGTTACCTCGAGGCCGTCGCGGTTCGCGAGGACTGGCGCGGACAGGGCCTGGCGATGGCGGTGATGGACGCGCTCGAGCAGGTACTGCGCGGTGCGTACCAGGTGGGTGCGCTCAGCGCGTCGGAGGCGGGCACGCCGTTGTACCTGTCCCGCGGCTGGCTGCCGTGGCGCGGGCCGACGTCGGTGCTCGCCCCCAGCGGGCTCACCCGCACTCCCGACGACGACGGCTCGGTGTACGTGTTGCCGATCGCCGTCGAGCTCGACACCGAGGCCGAGCTGGCCTGCGACTGGCGCCCCGGCGACCCGTGGTGACCTGCTGACATCACCTCACACCGACGTCACCCGTGCGGTGAGCGCACGTTCACGAATTCCTTCGCGACTGACGTGTGACGACACCGGGGGGCAATGACCGGGTAACGAACCCGAAACACGCAGTGCCTTCACTGGACGGCATGAGTGAGCCCGGCTGGGCACCCCTCACCGGATTCCGAGTGGCGGTGACCTCGGCACGACGTGCCGACGAACTGAGCGCGCTGCTGCGCCGACGCGGCGCGAGCGTGACCAGCGCCGCCGCGATCGCCATGGTGCCGCTGCCCGACGACGACGAACTGCGCGCGCACACCGAGGCGCTCATCGCCGCACCTCCGGACATCGTCGTCGCCACCACCGGCATCGGCTTCCGCGGGTGGATCGCCGCGGCCGATGGCTGGGGACTGGACGAGCAGCTTCTGACGGCACTCGGGAGCGCCCGCGTCGTGTCCCGCGGACCGAAGGCCACCGGCGCACTGCGCGCCGCCGGGCTGCCCGAGGAGTGGTCGCCCGATTCCGAGTCGTCGCGTGAGGTGCTGCACTACCTGCGCGAGGGCGGCATCGAGGGGCTGCGGATCGCCGTGCAATTACACGGCGCGACCGCGGAGTGGGATCCGTTCCCCGAGTTCCTCGACGAGTTGCGCGCAGCGGGCGCGGAGGTGGTCCCGATCCGGGTGTACCGCTGGCACCCCGTGCCGCGTGACGGCGCGTTCGACCAGTTGGTGACGGCGGTGGCCGAGCGGAAGTTCGACGCGGTGAGCTTCACGTCGGCACCCGCGGTCGCCGCCCTGCTGATGCGCGCCGTCGACCTCGGTGTCGAGGACAAGGTGCTGTCGGCGCTGCGCACCGAGGTGCACGCGATGTGCGTCGGACCCGTGACCGCGCGTCCGCTGGTGCGTCTCGGCGTACCGACGAGCGCTCCCGAGCGAATGCGACTCGGCGCGCTCGCCCGGCACATCACCGACGAGCTACCGCTGCTGCAGGCGCGCACCGTGCAGGTCGCCGGGCACTGCCTCGAGATCCGAGGCACCTGCGTCATGGTCGACGGCGAGGTCAAGGAGTTGTCCCCCACCGGCATGGCGACCATCCGCGCACTCGCGCTTCGGCCCGGCTCCGTGGTGTCGCGCGGCGATCTGCTCAGCGCGCTGCCCGGCTCCAGCTCCGATACCCACGCGGTCGAGACCGCGGTACTGCGCCTGCGAACGGCGTTGGGCGACAAGCAGATCGTGTCCACGGTCGTGAAACGCGGCTACCGACTGGCCGTCGACGACCCCTACCCGATCGGTGCCGCGTGAACCCGATCCTGGTAGCCCACGGCACACGGAAGGCCCCTGGCGTCGCGATGATCGGCGACCTCGCCGACCGGGTGAGCGCCGTGCTCGGCACGCGGGTGCGCACCGCGTTCGTCGACGTGCTGGGCCCCACCCCCGCCGAGGTGCTGCACACACTCCCCCAACACGTTCCCGCCGTTCTGGTGCCGGCGTTCCTTTCCAGCGGGTATCACGTGCGTAGCGACATCCCCGCCCACGTGGCCGCAAGCGGGCACCCGAACGTCGTCGTCACCGAGGCGCTGGGACCATCCACCTCAATGGTTCGGGTGATCGTCGACCGACTCATCGAATCCGGCTGGCGGCCAACCGATTCGGTGGTGCTGGCGGCCGCGGGATCATCCGACCCCTGCGCACAGCGCGACCTGCGGGTCACCGCGGCGATGCTGTCGGCGGCGATCGGAACCCGCGTCGAACTAGGCTACGCGGCGACGGGGGAACCGGGCGTCGCCGCTGCGGTCGCCGACCTCCGAGCCGCTGGTGCCCGCCGCGTCGCGGTCGCGTCGTACCTGTTGGCCGACGGGCTCTTTCAGGACCGCCTACGCGACTCGGGCGCCGACGTGGTGAGCGCCCCGCTCGGCAATCACCCCGGCGTGGTGCGACTCATCGCATCACGGTTCCGCCGGGCCCTGATTCCGATGGCCGCTTAACCTCGCGAGTAAATTCGAGCGATGGATCGCGACGCGGCGCTGGACACCTACCGGTACCTGCGCGGTGGGATCCCGGTGATGCTGATCATGCTCGGGGTCGCGATCGCCATCGACGTCGCTCGGACGGGCCACTGGCTGACGTCGATCAGCGCGTACTACTTCACGTCGGCACACGCCGTGTTCATCGGAAGCATCTGCGCGATGGGAACACTTCTCATCGTCTACCGAGGCGTGAAACCGACCGAGGACGTCCTGCTGAACCTGGCGGGGGTCCTGGCGTTCGTGGTCGCCTTCGTCCCGACGACGCGACCAGAGCCCGAGGTGGCCATCGGTCTGGTGCCCGATGCCACGGTCACCGCGAACGTGTGGGCGCTGACGGTGGCGCTGCTGGTGTCCCGCATCGCGTCGTGGGCGCTGTACCGGCGGACACGGACCGCACCCGACCTCGGGCCGATCGCGCGGGCCGCGATGTGGATGCAACGCCTCCTACTACTCGCCGGCGTGGTCACCCTCGTCGCTGCTCCGCACTGGTTCGTCGCGAATGCGCACGGCATCGCGGCGGTCGCGTTGTTCGCCGCGATCATCGCCACGGTCTTCCTGACCGCGTTCGTCGCGGACAAGGGCGTGGTGGACAGCCCGAATCCCGCTCTCTACCAATGGCTCTACCGGTGGATAGCGGTCGTCATGGCGATCACGCTGATCGCCGCCGTCGTCGCGCACTACGCGCTGAGCGAGTTCAGCCACGTCGTCATCATCGTCGAGATCGTGCTGCTGGCCGAGTTCTTCGTCTACTGGGCCGTGCAGACCGTCGAGAAGTGGAACCCGCCGGCCGACAGCGCCGAGCACCAATCCTGCACCGCCGGTGAGGAACACGTACTGAAGGCTCTCTAGTGTCCCGGCTAATCAGTCGCCGGTGGTGGGTTCGGTTTGAAGGGGTCGTACCACCACCAGTGGGCGCGTTCGCCGGTCGGCCCTTTGTAGGGGGCGACCGCGGGTGGGGGTTGTGTGGGTGGTCGGGCGAGGGAGGCGTTGGTCAGTGTTCGGCCGCGGCGGTCGGTGACGGTGAGGTGGTGGGCGTCGCCGCCGATGGTGATGACACCGCGGTGGTGCAGGCGGTGGTGGTACGGGCAGACCAGGACGAGATTGTCGAGTTCGGTGGGTCCGCCGTCCTCCCAGTGTCTGATGTGATGGGCGTGCAGTCCGCGGGTCGCGTGACAGCCGGGGACGACGCAGGTGCCGTGGTCGCGGTGCTCGAGAGCGCGGCGCAGGCGGCGGTTCACGGTGCGGGTGGCCCGCCCGGTGCCGATCACCCGGCCGTGACGTTGGAACCAGACTTCGCAGGTGGCGTCGCAGAGCAGGTAGCGGCGCTCCTCGTCGGACAGCAGCGGCCCCAGATGCAGCGATGCGGCGGGCTTGTCGACGTCGAGGTGCGCGACCACGGTGGTGCGCTGCCCGTGCGGGCGGGCCGCGGCGTCGGTGTCCCAGCCGGCGTCGACCAGGCTCATGAACGCATCGACGGTGGTGGGCATCGGCGGGGTCTGCCCGGTTTCGCGGTCGGCGTGATCGCGTGTCCAGTCGGCGATCAGCGCGTCTCGGTGCGAGCCCAGCGCGGCGTCGAACCGGGCGGCGTCCAGCTTGGGGAGGGTGATCTTCCAGGTGGTGTGATCCCCGTGCTCGGACTTCGTGATGGAGCGCTTCGGTTCGGGTGCCGGCTTGTCGGGTGTGGATTCCAGGCTGATGGCCGTGCGCAGTTGGGTGACGGTCGCACTGTCGGCGAGGTGGGCGTAGTGGGCGTCGGAACCGTCGCCGGCCTTCTCGGCGATCGCGCCGACCTGATCGAGTGAGAGCCGGCCCTCGCGTAGGGCGTCGGTGCACTGCGGGAACTCGGAGGCGCGTTTGGCGACCGCGACGACGGTTTCGGCGTTGCGCGGCGAGCAGCCGGTCTTCCAGGCCACCAGTGCGGCGATCGAGCGGCAGCCGGTGTTTCCCCAGAGGCCGTAGACGCCGTCGCCGTCGATCTCGGCGACGATGTCGACGATGCGGCCGTCGAGGGCGTTGCGCTGTCCGGTGATCTCGGCGAGTTCGGCGAACAACGCGTCGAGGCGCTCGCCGCGACTGAGGTCGGGCCCGTAAGACGCTGCCGCCGTGGACATGACCCCATACTGGCACGCCGGTACGACAAATTTTCAGCCCGCGATCTGCACCTCGCCGGCGTCCGTGAGCCGAGTGCGGTAGACCGGCACCCGTACGGCGTCGTCATCGAGGCACGTGCCGTCGTCGAGAGCGAAGGCCTGCTTCTTGATCGGTGACTGGACACACACGCGGCCGCCGCGGTCCCCCACGATGCCGCGGGACAGCACCGCTGCACCCGACAGCGGGTCGATGTTGCCGATCGCCCGCAGGGAACCGTCGTCGAGCCGGAACAGCGCGACCTGAGCACCGTCGGGCATCAGCACGCCGACGCCGCGACCGGGCAGCAGTCGATCGTAGGGGCACGCAGTCGTCCACCTGGAATCGTCTGCGCGGGAATCGGTTTCCCGATCGTCCACGAGTGTCATGACGTCTCCTGCATCGTGAAGCTCGGCAATCCCATCGGCACCATCCGGCCGTTGCGCTCGGTGAACGTGACGGTCGGGTCGGGTGATTCGGGTGCGTTGACGAACGACACGAAGCGTCCGAGCTTGTCGGGATCGTCGAGGACGCCCTTCCACTCGCAGGCGTAACCGTCGACGTGGCGCTCCATCGCCGCCTCGAATTCCGCTGCCAGACCGAGGGAGTCGTCGCACACCACCTCACGCAAGTGGTCGATGCCGCCGTCGAGCGCCTCGACCCACGGCGCTGTGCGCTGCAAGCGATCCGCGGTGCGGATGTAGAACATCAGGAACCGGTCGATGTAGCGAATCAGCGTCGCGTCGTCGAGGTCTCCCGCCAGCAGCACGGCGTGCTTCGGGGTCATGCCGCCGTTGCCCCCGACGTAGAGGTTCCACCCGTTCTCGGTGGCGATGACGCCGACGTCCTTGCCTCGCGCCTCAGCGCATTCGCGGGCACACCCCGAGACGCCCATCTTGATCTTGTGCGGCGCGCGCAGGCCGCGGTAGCGCATTTCGAGGTCGATGGCCATCTGCACCGAATCCTGCTGGCCGTAGCGGCACCAGTCGCTACCGACACAGCTCTTCACCGTGCGAAGCGACTTCCCGTACGCGTGACCGGATTCCATGCCGCCGTCGACCAGCCGCGCCCAGATCTGCGGCAGCTGATCCACTCGCGCACCGAACATGTCGATGCGCTGGCCGCCGGTGATCTTCGTGTACAGGCCGAAGTCGCGGGCGATCTCCCCGATCAGGATCAGCTGCTCCGGTGTGATGTCGCCGCCGGGCACCCGCGGCACCACCGAGTAGCTGCCGTTCTTCTGGATGTTGGCCAGGAAGTGGTCGTTCGAATCCTGCAGCGAGGCCTGCTCACCGGAGAGGATGTGATCGGAACTCGTCGACGCCAGGATCGACGCGACGACGGGTTTGCAGATGTCGCAACCACTTCCGCTGCCGTACTTCTCGACCAACCCGGAGAACGTCCGGATCTCGGTCGCCGAGATGATCTCGTAGAGCTCGGCCCGCGACTGCCCGAAGTGCTCACAGAGCGCCTTGGACTGCTCGACCCCCTCGGCCTCCAGGAGCTGCTTGAGCAGCGGGACGCACGAGCCACATGACGTGCCCGCCAGCGTGCACTTCTTCAGCTCCGCGACGTCGGCACAGCCACCGCAGATGGCCTCCCTGAGGTCGCCCTTGGTGACGTTGTTGCACGAGCAGATCTGCGCGATGTCCGGGAGCGCCCCCACCCCGAGGGCTGCCGCGCCGCCCTCCTGCGCCGGCGCTATCAACGACAGCGGGTCGCCGGGGAGCTCGCTGGCGACCATCGGGCGCAGCACGCCGTACGCGGATGCGTCGCCGACCAGGATGCCGCCCAGCAGCGTCTTGGCGTCGTCGGAGAGCACCAGCTTGGCGTAGGTCTGCTTCACCGCGTCGTTGACGACGACGTCGAGGCTGTTGGGGGTCCGCCCCTGCGCGTCACCGAAGCTGGCCACGTCGACCCCGAGGAGCTTCAGCTTGGTGGACATGTCCGCCTCACCGAACTGCGCCTCGCCGCCGAGCAGACGGTCGGCGACCACCTCGGCACTGGTGTAGCCGGGCCCCACCAAGCCGTAGCAGCGACCCTCGATCGCGGCCACCTCGCCGATCGCGTAGACGTCCGGATCGCTTGTCACGCAGGACAGATCGGTGAGCACACCACCTCGCTGCGCCACGTCGAGACCGGCTTGCCGACCCAGTTCGTCACGGGGTCGGACGCCCGCGGCGAACACCACCAGGCCCGCGGTCATGCTGCTGCCGTCGTTGAGCGACAACCGCACCGAGTCGTCGGCATCGGACTTCCGCAACGGTGTGTTCCGCTGCGAGGGCTGAATGCTCTCCGTGCCGACACCGGTGTGCACCTCGATGCCGAGCGCGGCGATCATCCGCTTCAGCAGCGCGCCGCCCGCCGGGTCGAGCTGGGCCGCCATCAGATGCGGCGACATCTCCAGTACGTGGGTCGTCAGGCCGAAACCGCGCAGGGCGTTGGCGGCCTCCAGGCCCAACAACCCGCCGCCGATCACCACACCGACCGGCGTCTTGGACTCGGCCGCGGCCAGCGCTCCCGCCCGGATGGCGTCCAGATCGTCGAGCGTGCGGTAGACGTGACAGTGCGGCAGATCGTGGCCGGGGATCGGCGGCACGAACGCGTACGACCCGGTCGCGAGGACGAGGGCGTCGTAACCGAAGCGCCGGCCCAGCACCGTCGTCACGTACTTCGACGCGCGGTTGATCCGGGTCACCTTGTCGCGCAACACGACCTCGACCAGGTCGTCGCCCTCGTAGCCGTTGCCCGCGAGCGCCATCCTGCCGCGGTCCCAGTGCTCGGTGTAGCCGGTCAGCCCCACCCGGTCGTACGCGGCGTCGGCCTCCTCGGCGATGACCGTGACCTGCCACGTCCCGTCGCTGTCGCGCGCTCGCAGTGCTTCGACGAAACGGTGTCCGACCATGCCGTGGCCCACGACGACCACACGTCTCGGATAGTGCATGACCGAAGGCTAGGCAGCGCAGATTGCCACAGTGTCGCGTCGTGTGAAGCGGCCGTCACGGTGTGCTCACGGCGTGTCGGTGGTCGTTGTGAGCGTGTCCGACGTCTCCTCGTCGGTCGTCTCGTAGGTGGTCTCGGTCTCCTCGGCCGTCGTCGTCGTCGTTGTCGTCGTCGTCGTCGTTGTAGTCGACGTCGTCGTGCGCGGCGAATAGCTCGACGTCGACGCGGGTGTGCGCAGCGAGGACGTCGTCGTCGCGGTCGACGACACCGGATACGACGGCGCGGGGGGTGGTGTCACGGAGTCGTCGGACACGCTCACCACGGCGTAGATCAGAATGCAGAGCAGGATTGCCGCGGCGATGCCGCCCGCGATCGCCACGGGTGGGCTGTTGTGCCAGTCCTCCGGGAGCCGGAACTCGTCTTCCACCGCCGGATCGTATGGCCGGTTACTTCCAGCGGGCCAGGATCTCCTCGGATCGCGCGGTCAGTGCGCGCTGCCAGAACGGCCCGAAGCTGATCCGGCCGACGCCCAGTGGACCGAACGACGCCGGGTCGTCGGTGTCGGGCAGGGCGATGGCGTTGATCGGCAGCGGCAACTCATCGGCGAGCCGCCGGTAGGTGTCGTCGTCGTGCCTGCCGACGGGGTACAGGCTGTCGGCACCCGCTTCCGCGGCCAGTTTCAGCTTCCGCACGGCGCGTTCGAACCGGTCGGATTCGTCACCGATCTGACGCAGGAAGAGATCCGTCCGCGCGTTGATGACGACGTGTACGCCGGCGGCGTCGGCGGCTTTGCGCAGCTCGCCGATGAGCGCGGCGTGATCCTCGTCGGACCGGATGCGACCACCGTCCTTATGCACGGTGTCCTCGATGTTGAGGCCGACGGCACCCGCCTCGAGGAGACCGTCGATCAGCCGCTGCGCCGACTCGCCGTAACCCGACTCGACGTCGACCGAGATCGGGACGTCGACCGCGCCGGTGATCTGCGCGACGCGGGTGGTGAGGTCGTCGAACGACATGCCCTCGCCGTCCTCCTTGCCCACCGAGTCCGCGACCGGGTGGCTGCCGACCGTCAGCGCAGCAAAGCCGGCGTCGACGGCGACCGTGGCCGACCACGCGTCCCACACCGTGGGCAGAACCACCGGCTTGCCGGGTACGTGTAGCGCCAACAACGTGGTCGCGCGCTCCTGCAGGGCCTGAGAAACCACTTACCTACTCCTTACTGCTACGTGACCTGTCTCACTTCGAAGCCATGATGTGGCTAGCATTAATTGTCGTAATGTGATTCGCGACACCCTTCAGCCCGAGGAGGTCAGCCTCTTGTCCGTATCTTCCAACACCACCGAACTCGCCCAGCTGCACGAGTTGATCGGCGGCCTGCGTCGCTGCGTCTCCTCGCTGTCATCACGCTACGGCGATACCCCCGCCATGCGCAGGATCGTCAACGACGCCGAGCGAATCATGAACGACATCGACCGGTTGGACATCGATGCAGAGGAATTAGAACTCACCCGCGGGGTAAGCCACCACCATGTGGGAGAGAAGATCGCCATTCCGGACACCCAGTACGCCAGCGACTTCTGGCGTGACGTGGACGACGAGGGTCTCGGTGGAGTTCGCTAGCCAACTTAGGGTCCGCTGACTTCGGGCGCATTTCAGCGCTTCGTTAACGTCCCAAAGCAACAGCCCAAACGAAATAGAGGAACCGCAGTGAGCGCACCAGCCGCGAACCGCCCCGGCACAGGCGTCTTCTCACCCAGCCGAGCGCAGATCAAGCAGAAGACACTGCGCACGGACAACTGGCTCAAGTCGCCGATCCTGACGGACCTGGGCTTCGCGGCCTTCGTGATCTACGCGACGGTGCGCGCCTTCCAGCGGGATCACTTCTTCGTGCCGGAGTACCACTACCTGACGCCGTTCTACTCGCCGTGCCTGAGCCAGGCGTGCGGCGAGGCCAGCGACTTCTGGCCGCAGCTGCTGCCCGCCACCGGGCCGCTATCGCTGATCCCGTACGCGTTCCTGTCGCTGCCGTTCCTGCTGCTCTTCCGCCTGACCTGCTACTACTACCGCGGCGCCTACTACCGCTCCGTGTGGCAGTCGCCGACCGCCTGTGCGGTGGCCGAACCGCGTGCGCACTACACCGGCGAGACGAAGTTCCCGCTGATCATCCAGAACACCCACCGGTACTTCTTCTACATCGCCGGGATCATCTCGGTGATCAACACCTACGACGCGATCGTCGCGTTCCACTCCGACGAGGGCCCCGGCGGCTTCGGTTTCGGCCTGGGCAACGTGATCCTCGTGGTCAACGTCGTGATGCTCTGGATCTACACGCTGTCGTGCCACTCCTGCCGCCACGTCGTCGGCGGTCGGCTCAAGCACTTCTCCAAGCACCCGGTGCGCTACTGGATGTGGGGACAGATCAGCAAGCTGAACACCCGGCACAAGCTGTACGCGTGGATCACGCTCGGCACGCTGATGCTCACCGACTTCTACGTCATGCTGGTCGCCAGCGGCACCATCTCCGATCTCCGATTCGTCGGTTGATCCGGTTGGCAGACAGCTCAATTCACGAACGAACGAGGGCACTGATCAATGACTGACCTGGAACGGCACGAATACGACGTCGTCGTGATCGGTGCCGGCGGCGCCGGACTGCGCGCGGTGATCGAAGCCCGCGAGCGCGGCCTGCGCGTCGCGGTGGTGACCAAATCGCTGTTCGGCAAGGCGCACACCGTGATGGCCGAGGGCGGCTGCGCGGCCGCCATGCGCAACGTCAACACCAAGGACAGCTGGCAGGTGCACTTCGGTGACACCATGCGCGGCGGCAAGTTCCTCAACAACTGGCGGATGGCCGAACTGCACGCGCAGGAGGCGCCCGACCGGGTCTGGGAGCTGGAGACCTACGGTGCGCTGTTCGACCGCACCAAGGACGGCAAGATCAGCCAGCGCAACTTCGGCGGGCACACCTACCCGCGACTCGCGCACGTCGGCGACCGCACCGGCCTGGAGATCATCCGCACCCTGCAGCAGAAGATCGTGTCGCTGCAGCAGGAGGACAAGAGGGAACTCGGCGACTACGAGGCCCGCATCCGGGTGTTCCACGAGTGTTCGATCACCGATCTGATCAAGACCGACGGGAAGATCGCAGGCGCGTTCGGCTACTACCGCGAGACCGGCAACTTCGTGCTGTTCGAGGCGCCGGCCATCGTGCTGGCCACCGGCGGCATCGGCAAGTCGTTCAAGGTGTCGTCGAACTCCTGGGAGTACACCGGCGACGGCCACGCGCTGGCGCTGCGCGCGGGTTCGGGCCTGATCAACATGGAGTTCATCCAGTTCCACCCGACCGGCATGGTCTGGCCGCTGTCGGTGAAGGGCATCCTCGTCACCGAGGGCGTGCGCGGCGACGGCGGAGTGCTGAAGAACTCCGAGGGTAAGCGGTTCATGTTCGACTACATCCCGGACGTGTTCAAGGGTCAGTACGCCGAAACCGAGGAGGAGGCGGACCAGTGGCTCAAGGACAACGACTCCGCACGCCGCACGCCTGACCTGCTCCCCCGCGACGAGGTCGCCCGCGCCATCAACGAAGAGGTCAAGGCCGGCCGCGGTACCCCGCACGGCGGCGTCTACCTCGACATCGCCTCGCGCATGCCCGCCGAGGAGATCAAGCGCCGGCTTCCGTCGATGTACCACCAGTTCATCGAGCTGGCCGAGGTCGACATCACCAAGGACGAGATGGAGGTCGGCCCGACCTGCCACTACGTCATGGGCGGTATCGAGGTCGACCCCGACAGCGGCGGCGCGGCCACCCCCGGCCTGTTCGCCGCCGGTGAGTGCTCCGGCGGCATGCACGGCTCCAACCGGCTGGGCGGCAACTCGCTGTCCGACCTGCTGGTGTTCGGGCGTCGTGCCGGTCTCGGCGCCGCCGACTACGTGCGGGCGCTGTCCGACGACACCCGGCCGAGGGTGTCCGACGCGGCGGTCGACGAGGCCACCAAGCTGGCGCTCGATCCGTTCGAGCCCAAGGAGAACGGCGAGAACCCGTACACCCTGCACGCCGAACTGCAGCAGTCGATGAACGACCTCGCGGGCATCATCCGCAAGGAGGGCGAGCTTCAAGAGGCGCTCGCCAAGATCGACGAACTCAAGACGCGCTACGCGAACGTCGTGGTCGAGGGCGGCCGCGTCTTCAACCCCGGCTGGCACCTCGCCATCGACATGCGGAACATGCTGCTCGTCAGCGAGTGCGTGGCGAAGGCCGCACTGCAGCGCACCGAGAGCCGCGGCGGCCACACCCGCGACGACCACCCGAAGATGGACTCGCACTGGCGCAACAAGCTGCTGGTGTGCAAGGTCGCCGAGCCCGCCGAAGACGGAGTCGCCGCAGTGGTGCCCGATGTCGACGTCGTGGCGGAGGAGCAGCCGAAGATGCGGGCCGATCTGCTGGCCACCTTCGAGCTCTCCGAACTCGAGAAGTACTACACCGACGACCAATTGCTCGAGCACCCGGAACGGAAGGCCTGATCATGGCTCCCTACAACGCGAAGCTCCGGGTCTGGCGCGGGGACCCCGAGGGCGGCGACCTGCAGGACTACACCGTCGAGGTCAACGACGGCGAAGTCGTGCTCGACATCGTCCACCGGCTGCAGGCCACCCAGGCCGGCGATCTGGCCGTGCGGTGGAACTGCAAGGCGGGCAAGTGCGGCTCGTGCTCTGCGGAGATCAACGGCAGGCCGCGACTGCTGTGCATGACCAGAATGTCGACGTTCGACCAGGACGAGACCGTGACCATCACGCCGTTGCGCACGTTCCCGGTCATGCGCGACCTCGTCACCGACGTCTCGTTCAACTACACGAAGGCGCGCGAGATCCCGTCGTTCACGCCGCCGAAGGACCTGCAGCCCGGTGACTACCGCATGCAGCAGGAGGACGTGAACCGCAGCCAGGAGTTCCGGAAGTGCATCGAGTGCTTCCTGTGCCAGAACGTCTGCCACGTCATGCGCGATCACGAGGAGAACAAGGAAGCGTTCTCCGGGCCGCGGTACCTGATGCGTCAGGCCGAGCTGTCGATGCACCCGCTGGACACCATCGATCGCCGCGACATGGCTCAGGAGGAGAACGGCCTCGGGTTGTGCAACATCACCAAGTGCTGCACCGAGGTGTGCCCCGAGCACATCAAGATCACCGACAACGCTTTGATTCCGATGAAGGAGCGCGTCGCCGACCGGAAGTACGACCCGGTGGTGTGGCTCGGCAAGGTGCTCTTCAAGAAGAAGTAGAGCGCTTCACGAGGCGGTAGCGCGGCGTACGGTGGGGTGTGCACCCATGTTCGACCTTTCGACGATGAAAGGGGCACACCCCATGAGCACTGGAGAAACCCAGAGCGTCAACGACATTCGCACGGCCATCCGGGAGTTGAGCGCACGCGCCGAACTGGCCCGCAAGGAAGGCCGCGACGCCGACGCCGCGGAACTCGAGCAGCGCGTCGACGGCTACCGCACCGAACTGGGCGCGCGGCCCTAGCTGAGCTATTCGCCGAGCCGCCGGAAGGTACTCCGGTGGAACACGATGGGCGCCACGTCGTCGTGCACCGTGATCTCGTGCACGCGCAGCACCACGATGGTGTGATCGCCCGCCGGCACCAACTGCTCGATGGCGCTCTCCAGCCAGACGCTGGTGCCGTGCACGAACACCGCACCGCTCGTCCGCGATTCCGTGTCGAGCCCGGCGAAGCGGTCCCCGGTCTTGGCCGCCAGCGTCTTAGCCGCGGCGTCGTGCGCCTCGCCGAGCACGCTGATGCCCAGAGCGGGCAGGTCCTTCAGCTTCGGCCACGTCTCGGAGCTGTTCTGCACGCAGAACGACACCAGCGGCGGGTCCAGGGACACCGGGACGAACGTGCTCGCGGCGAGGCCGACGCGAACACCCTCGACCTCGGCGGCGATCGCGATAACCCCGGTCGGGAAGTGGCCGAACGCCTCGCGCAGCGAGGCCGGGCTCAAATCAGTGCTACTCATGACCAGTTCATCCTGACACGTACCCGTTGGCAGCGGCCACGTCCGGGTGCGCACGCAGCCTGCTCTTCCACGCGTTGCGGCCGTACACCGCGAAGATCCGCTCGTTCGACGGGTCCGCCGTCACCCCGTGGGCCCCGGCCGCCAGCTCGCTCGGCAGCGTCAGGACGGGCAGCGTGGCGTCGAGCCGGGGGTTGAAGAAGTACGGCACCGAAATGCGCTCGGCGTTGGACAGTTTCACGCGGTGCTCGGTGGCGCGCAGGTAGCCGCCGCTCGCGATCTCGAGCATCTCGCCGATGTTCACGATGAACGCCCCCGCCACCGGGTCGACGTCGATCCAGCCGGTGGCCCCCTTGACCTGCAAGCCCGTCGTGCCCGGTTCGGCCAGCAGCAGCGTCAGCACACCTGCGTCGCGGTGCGCGCCGACGCCCTGGGTGGAGTCCGCGACGGCCGGGTAGCGCACCACCTTGATCAGGGTCGCCGGCGTCTGCGCGAACGCCGCCTCGAAGACGTCCGCCGGGCTGCCCAGCGATGCCGCGAAGTGGCGGAGCAGCCGCCGTCCGACATCGGCGAGCGCGGCGTCCCACTCGGCGATCACCGCGGGCAGTTCGGGTAACCCCGCGGGCCACTGGTTCGGGCCCTGCAACCTCAGGTAGTCCTCCGTCGGGTCGACCAGCGGCACGCGTTCGGGGCCGATGTCGATCTGCTCGCGCCAGTCGGTCTCGCCGCCGGTGAGTTCGCCGCCGAGCCGGGTGTAGCCGCGGAAGTGCGGACTGTTGGTCATCGCCACGGCGTCCTTGGCGGGCTGCGGCAGCGCGAACAGCGCCCGCGACGCGGCCAGCAGGCGGCGCGTCAACGCATCGGGAACGTCGTGGCCGGTGAGGTGGAAGAACCCCACCTCGTGGGCGACCTCGCGCAGCCGCGAGCGCAGCACGGTGTCGTCATCGCGCAGGTCGACGATCGGCAGCGCGGTCAGGACGGTGGACACCCACCCATGATCGCCGAGGTCGGCGCCGGCGGCCAGGTTCCGAATCGGCGTGAGCGGTAACGTGTCGCGCGACATGTGGATCACCGTCGTGGTCATGGCGATCGCCATCGGCCTTGAGCCCTTCCGGATCGGGATGACGGTGCTGATGCTCAGCCGGCCGCGGCCTCAACTGCAGCTGTTCGCCTTCCTGTGCGGCGGGTTCGCCATGGGTACGACGGTCGGTCTGGTGGTGTTGTTCGGCCTCCGTGAGCATCTGGTCGACAACGCGCACTTCACCCTGCCACGGGTGCAGCTGGTGATCGGCAGCCTGGCGCTGGCGATCGGCGCCTACCTCGCGCTGCGGCCGGGACCCGCCCGCCGCGACGGGGACGGCTGGATGTCCCGGCTGGTGGACCGGGTGACGCGCGGCAGTTCGCTGTGGGTCGCCGCGGCGGCCGGGCTGGCGATCGCACTGCCGTCGGTCGACTTCCTCGCGGTGCTGGCCGTCATCCTGGCGTCCGGAGCGGGTGCGGCCACTCAAGTGGCGGCGCTGGCGCTGTTCCAGGTCGTGGCGTTCATGCTCGTCGAGCTCCCGCTGGTCGCGTATCTCGTTGCGCCGCAACGCACCCTAGCGGCGATGACGTCCCTCAACAACTGGATCCGGTGCCGCAGGCGCCGCGAGGTGGCCGCACTGCTCGGAATCGTCGGAGCGATCCTCATCACGGTCGGGCTGGTGAGCCTCTAACCGCCCGGCGCGGGCTTCGGCGGGTTGTTCAACACGTACTGCGCGCCGGCGAGCAGCTGCGAAATCGGGTCGGTGGCACCACCGCCGAACGACGCGTCGGTGGACGGAGCGGTGACCTCAGCAGGGTCGTAACCGTGCACCGGATCCACCGTGATCGGGGCCGTCGCCGGATCGTTGTTGCGCGAATAGCCCGCATCGACCATCGGCAGCAGCACCGAGTCGAGCTTGTTCAGCGTGCCCTCGTCGACGCCGAGGTATTTGAATCCCATCACGATCGGCAGATGCTGCTCGGGCACCATGTAGGTCGTCGTCTTCGCACCCTTGGAGTTCACCGTCGTACGGATGTTGCGGGCGGGCACGCTGATATTGCTCGGGTCGGTGAACGCCACCGCGGTGTGGCCGGTCGCGAGACCGAACACCGCGTTGACGACGCTCATCCAGCTCTGGTCCGCCTGATCCGGCCAGTCGGCGATGCTGTCGTAGGGCGACACGAATTGATAAGTGTCGTATTGGCTTTCGACCGGAGGACGAATCCGGTAGTCGAGCGACGGCACGACGGCGCCGACGGGGAACATCTGCGTCAGGAAGCCCTCGCCGAACGCGTGCTTGCCCACCGGGTCGCCGTACATGGCGAAGCTCAGCTGATCGCGTGGCGGCGCATCGGGGTCGTTGGCGAGCTGCGCCTGCACCTCGTTGAGGACCATCGCGCCTTCGGACAGGCCCATCACGGTGCCGGGTCCACCCGCTTTGATCTGCGCGATCGTGTGCGGCGCGCCCTCGTTTATCGACTCCTCGACGCTGGGACCGTCGAGGCCCAGTCCCGGCAGGATCTGCTCCCCGACGGCGCCGATACCGGGGAAGAGACGTTCGAGCGTGTGGCCCTGCACCTGACCCGCGGGATAGCGGACGATCTGCTTCTGCTCCTGGTTTCCAGGGAACCAGTTCTTGCCGGTGTCGATGATGTACTGGTCGTAGGGGATTCCGAGCACATGCGCTCCGCCGAGCGCGTACCCCTTGCCCGGCGTGCCGATCTGCGCCGGTGCCGGGGGCGGCGGCGCAGGCGGGTCGTCCGCGACGGCGCTGCCTGCACCGAAAAGGCCTGTAGCGCCGCCGATTACCAGCACAGCGACCGGCGCGAAGCGTTTCACAGCGTCCACGGAAGCCACCCTACGCGTCCAGCCGCTCGAACTGGTCCTGCCGATACTGCTCGGCACACGCCGCGCGCCGGATCTTGCCGCTGGTCGTGGTCGGGATCGACCCTGGCTGCACCAGCACCAGGTCCCCGACGTTCAAGCCGTGCGCATTGGAGATCGCCGACGTGACGTCGTTCTTGACCCCGCTGAGCCAGCTGACCGGATCCCCGTTGCCGTCGGTGCGCATCTTGAGTTCGATGACGGTGACGAGTTCCTCGGTGCCGCGCACCGGAACCGCCAGCGCGGCGACCCGGCCACCGGTGATCTCCTGCACCGTCGCCTCGATGTCCTCGGGATAGTGGTTGCGGCCGCGCACGATCAGCAGGTCCTTGATCCTGCCCACGATGAACAGTTCACCGTCGTGAACGAACCCGAGATCGCCGGTGCGCAGCCACGGCCCTGTCGGCGTGCCCGTGGACGGATCGACGATCTCTGCGCCAAAGCACAACTGCTCCTGCGGCGACTTCTTCCAGTAGCCCTCCGCCACGTTCTCGCCGCACACCCAGATCTCACCGATCAGGCCCGGTGCGGCCTCGTGCCGCGTTTCGTTGTCGACGATGCGCAGCGACGGGGATTGCGGCACAGCGTATTTGACGAGCGACGTGCCCTTTCTCCGCGTGGTCGGCTCCACTCGGCCCGCCGCCAGCGCGTCGACGTCGAAGTGGGCCTCGGCGGTCGAGTCGTTCCACACTCCACTCGTCACGAAGACCGTCGCCTCCGCCAAGCCGTACGAGGGGCGCATCATGTCGTCACGGAAGTTGAAGTGCGCGAACCGATCCACGAACCGCCGCAGCGTCGCGGGTTCGACCCGCTCGGCGCCGCTGATGATGCCGCGCACACCTCCGAGATCGAGTCCGGCGAGGTCGGCGTCGGTGGTCTTCCTGGCCGCCAGGTCGAACGCGAAGTTCGGCGCCGACGACCACGCGTGCGGATACTCGGCCAGCGCGCGCACCCAGCGGGACGGCTTCTCGAGGAACGCAACGGGACTGGTCAACACGGCGTGAAAACCGCCGAGGATCGGTGCGCAGATTCCGAGCACCAGACCCATGTCGTGGTAGAACGGCAGCCACGACACGATCGTCATGTCAGCGGGAGCCTTGGATTCGGCGAAGAAGCTTCGCATCAACTGGTCGAAGTTCGCCGTGAGGTTGCGGTGCGACAGCATGACCCCGGCGGGCGACCGAGTCGAACCCGAGCTGTACTGCAGGTACGCGACGCTGGGCAGGTCGGCGGGCAGCGGGCCCGCGGGACCGGCTCCGTCCTCTTGGGACTGCGCCACCCTGTCGACCTCGATGAGCTTCGGTGCCGTGTCCAACCGCGACTGGTCGACGTAGTCGCCGACGTCCCCGGCGACCTCTGCCGTCGTGAGCACGACGGCGGGTGAGGTGTCCTCGAACACCGTGCTGACGCGGTCGTGCGTCGAGCCGCGATGCGGCAGGGGAAGCGGGACCGCGATCAGCCCGGCCTGCATGGCACCGAGGAACGCGGTGACGTAGTCGAGGCTCTGCGGTGCCAGGATCACCGCCCGGTCACCGACCGACGCGTGGTGGCTGAGCTCGCGCGCAACGCCCAGCGTGCGGCGCGACAGCTGCGACCACGTGAGCGTTTCGGCGACTCCCGCCGGATCGTGCGTGTAGTCGATGAACGTCAGCGCGGCGTCGTCGGGGCGCATGCTGGCGCGTCCGTGAAGCATGGAGATCACCGATGATTGGGGTGCCGGCGTCACGAGTCCCTCCCCGTCTTTCGTAGTTTCATCCGCATCGCAGACCCTCGCTCATCCGACGTTCGCTGACTCGACGGGCGCGACTCTGCGGCCGTCGGGACGTGACGGCCACCAGTTCGCGCGACCGACCAGCGTCGCGACGGCGGGCACCGTGATGGTCCGAACCACGAAGGTGTCGAGCAGAATTCCGACGCCGATGACGAAACCGCCCTGCACCACGATGCCGATGCTGGAGAACATCAGGCCGGCCATCGACGCGGCGAAGATCAGGCCCGCGGCGGTGATCACGCCGCCCGTCGTACTCAGCGTCCGGATGATGCCGTAGCGCAGGCTGTTCGGGGATTCGTCACGCATTCGCGAGACGAACAGCATGTTGTAGTCGGCGCCCACCGCGACGAGCACCACGAACGCCAGTGGCGGCACGCTCCAGTGCAGTTCCTGGCCGAGGAGGACCTGGAACACCAGCACGCCGATCCCGATCGCCGCGAAGTAGGAGACCACCACCGACCCGACGAGGTACAGGGGTGCGATGACGGAGCGCAGCAGCAGCATCAGGACCAGCAGCACGACGACCAGCGTCGCGGCGATGATGAACCGGATGTCCTGCTGGTAGTAGTCGCGCGTGTCGCGCAGCGCCGCGGGCAGACCACCCATCGAGATCGTCGCGTCGGACAGCGTGGTGTTCGGCTGGGCGCCCCTGGCGACGTCGTTGATCTCGTTGACCTGGTCCATCGCCTCGGAACTGAACGGGCTCAGCTTCGTCCGCACCAGGTACCGCACAGAGTGCCCGTCCGGCGAGATGAACGCCGCGGACACCTTCTTGAAGTCCGCGAGGCCGAGCACCTCGGGCGGGATGTTGAACCCGGCCATCGACGGGTCGGCGGCTTGACTGCGCATCGTCAACAGGAACGACGACGCCTGGTTGAGCCCGTCGGCCATCACCTTGACCTGCTGGACCAGTTCGTCCACGCCGCCGGCCACCTCACGGCTGCCACCGGCGAGGCGGTTGGCCCCCTGCTGCAACTGAGCGAGGCCGGTCTGCGGGCCGCCGGGCCGGTCGAGTCCCGCGGCTTTGGCCGCCTTGGAGATGCTCGCCATCGCGTTGTTGAGCTTGCTGACCGTCGCGGTGAGCGTCTCCTTGTCGCTGGAGCCCTGGAGTTGGCGCGCGGCCTCGTTGAAGTCCTCGAGCGCCCCGGCGTCGCGCGCCGCCGCGATCTTCTCGAACTGGTTGCGGGTGTCGGTGCAGGAGGGGTCGGCGTTGCAGACGGGATTGCCCTGCAACGCCGTCAGGACGGGCCCGATCCACGCGAACATGTCCCTGACGTTCGCGAAGTTGATGCCCATCGCGTTACCGAGCCGGTTCGCCGCCTGAACCAGCTTGGCGGCGTTCTCGACGTCACGCACCAGCTTGTCGCCGCCCTCCTTGGTCTTCACCGACGAGAACGCGTCGAGAAGGCCCTGGATGCTCGGCGCCATCTGGTTGACCTGAGCGCGCACGGTGCTGAGGTTGTCGGCGAGGGTATCGGCGCCGGCGGCCAGCTTGTTGAGATCTCCGCTGCGCTTGTCGATCTGCGCAGACCCGTCGGCCAGCCGGTCACCGACTATGCCCGCCTGGAACGTCGCCCTGAACTCCTGCGGGACCTCGCCGAGCGGCCGCGTGATGCCGTTGACCATCTCCACGTTCGGCAGTTGGGCGACGCGCGACGCCATCTGTTCGAGGTCGGCGAGCGCCTGCGGTGAGCGCAGATCGCGAGGCGATTGGACCAGAATGTACTCCGGGATCGCCTGACTGATCGGGAAGTGTTTCTCCATCGCGGCGTAGCCGATCGAGCTCGGAGCGGACGCCGAGACGACCTTGCGGTCGTCGTAGTTGAAATGAGCGAGCGTTCCGATCCCGGCGAGAATCGCCAGGACCAGCAGACTGGCGACGAGGTGCGGCACCGGCCTTCGCACGATGCGGATCCCGGACTTCCGCCAGAACGTCGCGGTGAGCTCGCGCCGGGGCTTCACCCAGCCGCGCGGGCCCGCCAGCACGAGGATCGCCGGGAGCAGCGTCATGCCAGCGAGGTAGGCGACGCCGATCCCGATCGCCGACGATGTTCCTACGGTCTTGAAAACGCCCATCTTCGCGAAGCTCAGCAGAAGGAACGTGATGCCGACCGTCGCAGCGGACGCGGTGATGACCTTCCCGATCGAGATGACGGCCGCCACGACCGCCTTCTTCTCGTCGTAGCCGGCTCGTATGTAGTCGTGGTAGCGGCTGATGAGGAATACCGCGTAGTCGGTGCCCGCACCGGCCATGATCGCGCTGAGGAAGACGATCGACTGGTTCGAGACGCCCGCCCCGGTCAGCTGAGAAAATCCCGCGACGAGCCCCTGCGCGATCACCAACGAGGAGCCGATGGTGACGAGTGGCAGCAGCATCGTGACGAGGCTGCGGTAGACGATGAGAAGCACCAGCAGCACGAGCACCGCGATGGCGATCTCGATCGGGAGGCGGTCCTGCTCGCCTGCCACCGTGAGGTCGGCGACCGTGGCCGCCGGACCGGTCACGTGCACCGCGAGCGGACCGTCCGAGGTGTTGTGCGCGACGATGTCGGAGACCCGGTTGAACGCCTCGTACGCCCGCGGCGTGCCCAGCTCGCCCTCGAGGCTGACCGGCAGCACCCACGTCGTCTTGTCCTCGCTCGTCAGGAATTGCCGCAACTGCGGCGTGCTGACGAAATCCTGAACCGACACGACGTCGGTCACGTCGTCGCGAATGGCGTCGACGAGTCCTCGGTACTCGGCCTCGTCGGCCGCTGTCAGGCCGTTCTCGTTGATGAGGGCGACGACGAGGAGGTTGTCGTTACCGGGCTCGCGGAAAGCCTCGGTCATCTTCGCGGCGGTGACGCTCGAGGGCGCGTCGCCGGGCAGGATCGCGAGCGGGTTGCGCTGGGCCATCTCGCCGAGCGAGGGGAAAGTCAACGGCAGGGCGACCGCGAGCGCGACCCAGATCCCGATCACCGCCAGTGGCCATCGGACCACCAGATCGGCCAGCCGTCTCATATCGCGCGTTCCATCACTACGCCACGCGGCCCCAGTGGCCGCTGTCGGCCACGCGCACCGACACGGCGCTCATCGCCTCCATGTATCGGGCGACGGATTTCGCGGCGACCGGATTGTCGGGGTGCATGATCGCCATGACCGTGCCCTCGCCGTACCGGAAGATGTAGATCGTCAGCTGGTAGGAGAACCGGTTGTCGGGATACATCCCGATGTTGTTCGCCAGGCCCATCTCACCCGCGGCGAGGATCGCATTCAGCGGTGCGGCCCCGCCGTGCAGGAAGTTCGACACCGGGAAGTTCGGCTGCGGCCACTTCAGCCACGGCGCGAGTTCCAGCACGCGGTAGTAGGGCACGCGCGCCATGTCGAGGCTCGAGTCGAAGCACGCCTGCGCTGCGGCCGCGGCCTCGGCGAACGACGTCGCCGCCACCGGCACGGTGATCGGGATCAGGCCGGTGAACCAGCCCTGCGTCATGTAGTTGGCGCCCGCGGTGCGGGAATCCCTCGGCGTGAGCCCGTAGTAGGTCACGGCACCGGTGAACTCGTGCTCCACCAGACCGAGGCACGCGAACAGGCCACCGACGAAGCGCGCACCCGCCGCCGCGCAGGCGGATTCGAAGCGCTCGGTCTGCTCGTTGCTCATCAGGACATGCGAAGACCAGGCGCTGGTCATCGCCTCGTTCGGATTGCCCAGCGGCAGGGGGAACTCCGGGAAGCCGTCGCGATTGTTCTCCGCGAAGTCGAGCCAGTTCTGCACGCCCGGCGAATCGATCGTCAGGGTGTCGGTGTACTGCCGCTCCTGGACGCAGAAGTCGTCGAAGCTGCCGGCCTCGGGCAACGTGAGGGCCTGCCCGGTGCCGCTCATCGACGAGTACATGCCGTTGGCTTCCATCATCGTGGTGCCGATCAGCGTCGCGTCCCCGTGGACGTGGTCCATCGCCGCGAAGAAGGTGAAGTGATCGTCGTTCTGCACGATGCCGAACGTGAAGCACCCCCATTCGAGCGGGCTCGGGATGTCGACGACGTGGGCGCGGATCTCGTCGACGCTCAGGTGGCCCTGCTCAACCGGCACGAACTCGATATCCGCCGGGTCGTCGAGCGCGTGCCTGACGAAGCCGCCGTCATCGGTTCGGGAGAACCAGCTCCGAAAGGTGTCGTGCCTGCGCAGGTAGGCGTTGACGGCGTGATCCATGGCGGCGATGTCGCACTGGCCCGCTACCTCGCAGCTCGCGATGATCTGCCGGGAGAAGTTCAGCCCCGCCGCCGCACGCTCGCTGTAGTTGCGCAGATGCTGGCTTTGCATGTAACTGACAGGCACGGAACTTACATTTGCTCGCGCGGCCTTCGCCAGAGCTGCCGGCGTCGGGTGCCAGGAGGTGACCGTACCGGCGGTCAGCGACCACTCCTCAAGTGCGCCAACCGTTATCTTGCCGATGCGCAAAACCTGGTCCTCTCCCGTTCTCCCCGCTGCTGCCGGCACCTCGATCCGGCATCGCGCGTTGCGGGTACAAGATACCTGCGCATCACCTACTGCGGCCCGGCACCGGACCGGAGCCCGACGGCGACGTCCCCCGCAGCCCTGGATGCCGTGCCATAGTTGTGCGTCGACGTTGGCCGCCCCAGCCCAACAATTTTTCGCCCCGCGTGTAATCCTGACCGCTGAGCAAGTCTAACTGACCGCGGAGTAAGGAAGGAAATCCGGCATGGGATCCGGCGAGAATCCGAACGAGTCCGCCCCGCGTTTCGCGATCGTCGGCTACGCCGCGCGCTTTCCGGGCGCCCCGGACGTCGACGAGTTCTGGAACGTGCTGCGCGATGGCCGGGACGCCGTGTCGGAGGTCCCCGCGGACCGCTGGAACAGCGACGAGTTCTTCGATCCCGAACCCGGAGTGCCCGGCAAGGTCGTCACCCGCAGGGCCGGCTTCGTCGCCGACGTGACGGGCTTCGACGCCCCGTTCTTCGGCATGTCGGCGCGCGAGGTCCGGATGATGGATCCGCAGCATCGGATCCTGCTCGAGACGGCGTGGCGCGCGGTGGAGCATTCGGGTACCGCCCCAACGGATCTGGCGAACACCAACACCGGTGTCTTCATCGGGTTGGCGACCCACGACTACCTGGGTATGGCCTCCGACGCGCTGACCTATCCCGAGATCGAGGCGTATCTGGCAATCGGCACGTCGAACGCCGCAGCGGCAGGTCGGATCAGCTATCGGCTGGGCCTGCAGGGTCCGGCGGTCGCCGTCGATACCGCGTGCAGTTCGTCCCTGGTGGCGATCCATCAGGCCTGCCAGGCGCTGCGCCTCGGGGAATGCGACCTGGCGCTCGCCGGCGGCGCCAATGTGCTGCTCACCCCGGCGACCATGATCACGTTCTCGCACGCGCACATGCTGTCGTCCGACGGCAAGTGCAAGACGTTTGACGCGGCCGCCGACGGCTACGTGCGCGGCGAGGGCTGCGGCGTCATCGTCATCAAGCGCCTCGAGGACGCCGTCCGGGACGGTGACCGGATCCGTGCCGTCATCCGCGGTAGCGCCGTCAACCAGGACGGCGCGTCGGGCGGCCTGACGGTGCCGAACGGTGTTGCACAGCAACGGGTTATCGCCGATGCGCTGAAGCGCTCCGATCTCGAACCCCGCGACATCAGCTACCTGGAGGCGCACGGGACCGGGACCTCGCTGGGCGACCCGATCGAGGCACAGGCCGCCGGTGCGGCGTTCGGCGCCGGACGGGACGCCGGCGACCCGCTGCTGATGGGCTCGGTGAAGACGAACATCGGGCATCTCGAAGCCGCCGCCGGCATCGCGGGCGTGCTCAAGGTCGTGCTGTCGCTCGAGCACGAACTGCTGCCGCAGCACCTGCACTTTCAGCACCCGTCGCCGCACATCCCGTGGGACAGCCTTCCCGTGCAGGTCGTCAGCGAGGCCACCCCGTGGCAGCGCGGGGATCGGCCGCGTATCGCGGGCGTCAGCTCGTTCGGCTTCGCGGGCACCAACGCGCACGTCATCCTCGAAGAGGCGCCGGCGGCCGTGCCGACCGACGCCGAGCAGTCGGACGGGTTCACGGTGCTTCCCCTCTCGGCGCGCACTCCCGCGGCGCTGGTCCAGCTCGCCGATCGGTACCGCAACTGGCTGGATGCCCATCCCGAAGCCGCCCTGGCCGACGTGTGCTTCACCGCCGGGGCCGGGCGCGCCCACTTGGAACACCGGGCCGCGCTGGTGGTCAATTCGAGGGACGCCGCGATCGACCTGCTGCGCGCGCTCGCCGAGGACCGCCCGGCACCGGGCCTGGTTCGCGGCGAATCCCACGAGGCCCCGAAGACGGCGTGGCTGTTCACGGGCCAGGGCAGCCAGTACGCGGGCATGGCCGAGGAGCTGTACAGGGCGGAGCCGGTGTTCGCCGCAACGGTGGACCGGTGCGCGGCGGCGGTCGACGGCGCCCTCGACACCCCCCTGCTGGACGTGATCTTCGATCTCGAGAACGAGGACACGCTACGGCAGACGTCGTACGCACAGCCGGCGCTGTTCGCCATCGAGATGGGCCTGGCCCGGCTGTGGCAGTCGTGGGGTCTCGAACCGGACGTGGTGCTGGGCCACAGCGTCGGCCAGTACGCGGCGGCCTGTGTCGCCGACGTGTTCAGCCTCGAGGACGGTGCCCGCCTGATGGCCGAACGCGGCCGCCTGTTCGGCAGCCTGCCCGGAGGCGGCCGGATGGTCGCGGTGTTCACCGACGCCGAGCGCGTTGAGAGCGTCACCGACGATCTGCCCGCCCTGTCGGTCGCGGCGTACAACGGCGCCAACACCGTCCTGTCGGGCCCGGCCGACGACCTGGAGCGCGCGGTGGCCGGCTTGACCGCCGACGGCGTCCGATGTGACTGGCTGGACACCAGCCACGCGTTCCACTCGGCGCTGCTGGACCCGATCCTCGACGAGTTCGAGGCGTATGCGCAGAAGTTCGATTACGCGGTACCGCAACGGATCCTGATCGACAACCGCACCGGAGACCAACTCGGCTGGACCGTGCAACTCGATGGCGCCTACTGGCGCCGGCACGCACGGCAACCGGTGGAGTTCGCCAAGAGCGTCGCGACCCTGGCCCGGCTGAACTGCAAGGTGCTGCTCGAGATCGGACCGCAACCGGTGCTCAGCGCGACGGCGCTGCGGGCCTGGCCCGACGCGGCCACCGCGCCGCGCGCGATCGCGTCCCTGCGTCGCAACACCGCGGGCCAACGGCAGATCACCGAAGCCGTCGCCGACGCATACGTCCTCGGTCACCTGCCAAACTTCGGTGCCGTCCAGCACGCGAACGCGAAGAAGCTCGACCTGCCCACGTACCCGTTCGAACACCGCCACTACTGGTTCTCCGATAACCGCGATGACGCAGCGCAGCCGCAGCAGGAGCACCCGTCCGCACCGCGCACGCACGCCGTACGGCTTCTCGAGGACGGCCGCGTCGAGGAACTGGCTGCACTGCTCGGAAGCGCCGCCGACGACCGGCAGACCGTCGACGTACTGACCAGGCTTGCGGCACAACACAATCGGCAACTGACCACCCAGTCGATCGCCGAGGACCGCTACGAGATCCGCTGGGAGAAGTCCCCGACCCCGCTCACCGCGGCCGGCGAGGACGCCAGCTGGGTGCTCGTCGGCGCCGAGTCTCCCGCGGTGCAGCCGTTGGTCGACGCGATCGCCGCTCGACACCAGCGGCATCGATTCGTCGGCCTTCCCTCGTCCGACGCCGACGAGGAACAACTCGCCGCCACCCTGCGTGCCGCCGCCGCCGATGGGCTGCGCATCGTCCTCGCCGCGGTGGACGCCGACGGCGCCTCCTCGACCCGAGCACTCCTGCGCCTACAGCACCACACCCTCGGCGGCGCGCGTCGACTGTTCCGCGCGGCCGTCGCCGCCGACCTGCGCACCCCGATCTGGATCGTCACCCGTGGCGCACAACGCGTCACGGACACCGACACCGTGGCGCCGGAGCAGACGGCGCTGTGGGGCTTCGGCCGCGCCGCGGCGCTGGAGCATCCTCAGGTCTGGGGTGGGCTCGCGGACCTGTCCGTCGGGTCGACCGACGAATGGGCACGACTCATCGGCCGGATCGCCACGACCTCGGACTCCCCCGTTCGGGAGGACCAGGTCGCAGTGCGGGAGCAGATCGTGTACGTGCCCCGGCTGGTCCGCCGAACGGAGACGACGAGCGGTGCATCGATCGAAATCCGCTCCGATGCAACGTATCTGGTAACCGGCGGACTGGGGGCCGTCGGACTCGAGATCGCAGGCCACCTCGCCGCCCACGGTGCCGGACACCTCGTTCTGACCAGTCGCCGCAGCCCCGACGACACCGTGCGGCAGCGCATCGACACGTTGGCCGCGCAGCACACCTGCGATATCCGCGTCGTCACCGCCGACGTCGCCGACGCACACGACGTGGCACGACTGCTGGCCGGTGTGCGGGCCGAACTCCCGCCACTGGCCGGCGTCGTCCACGCGGCAGGCGAGATCGGCACCACCCCGCTGGCAACGCTGGACGACGCCGAGGTGGATCGGGTCTTCGCCGGAAAAGTCTGGGGTGCATGGCATCTCAGCGAGACCATCGACGATCTGCAGTTGGACTTCTTCATCAGCACGTCCTCGATCGCGTCGGTCTGGGGCGGGTTCGGCCAGACCGCCTACGGCGCGGCCAACGCGTTCCTCGACGGCATGGCCTGGCGTCTGCGCGAGCGCGGCGTCGCAGGCACCAGCGTCAACTTCGGACCGTGGGCCGCGGGCATGGCCGATGCGGAGTCCCGCGCGCGGCTCGAGCAGCGCGGGGTCCAGACGCTGTCGCCCGCCGATGCGCTGGCGGGCCTCACCGACGCCGCCGCGGCGCCCACTGCGCAGGGTGTCGTCGCGCGGATCGACTGGGCCCGCTTCCTGCCGCTCTTCGAACAGGCGGGCAGACGCGCGTTCTTGGCCGAACTGGAGCGCGAGGTGCCGGCCGCCGTGCCCGCCGTGTCGCCGTCGGGACGCACCCAGCTGGTCGAACGGCTGGTGAACGCCCCTGTGCAGCAGCGTAAACGACTGCTCACCGACTACCTGCTCACCGCGGTCGCCGAGGTGACGCGCGTCGACGTCGCCGACATCCGCGAGGACGCGGGCTTCTTCGACCTCGGCATGGACTCGCTGATGGCCGTCGAGATGCGGCGGCGCATCGAGCAGGGCGTCGGCAGGGAGATCCCCATCACGCTGGTCATGGATCACCCCCGGCTGTCCGACGTCGCCGACTACCTGCTCGGCGACGTGCTCGAACTGAAAGACGCTCCGGCGGCGACACGGACCGCCTCGGTGGCCACGACGAGCGCCGACGAGCCGATCGCCATCGTCTCGGTGTCGTGCCGGTTCCCCGGTGCGCCCGACCCGGAGGCCTTCTGGGAGGTGTTGGCCGGCGGCGTCGATGCGATCCGCGAGGTGCCCGAGGACCGCTTCGACATCGACGAGTTCTACGACCCCGACCCGGACGCCGCCGGCAAGACCTACACGCGGTTCGGCGGATTCCTGGACGGGATCGACGGATTCGATCCCGAGTTCTTCGGCATCTCGCCGCGCGAGGCGATGTGGATCGAGCCGCAGCAGCGGCTGATGCTCGAAACCGTGTGGGAGGGCCTCGAACGCGCGGGCTACGCGCCGGCCGGCCTACGCGGCAGCCGAACCGGCGTCTTCGCCGGCGTTGCGGCCAACGAGTACGCCCATCTGCTATCCGCCGAATCGCTCGACAAGATCGAGCCGTACTTCATCACCGGCAACGCGCTCAACGCGATCTCCGGCCGCGTCGCCTTCGCGCTGGGACTGGAGGGTCCCGCCATGGCGGTCGATACCGCCTGCAGCTCCGCGCTGGTGGCCGTACACCAGGCGTGCCAGGCCCTGCGGTCCGGTGACTGCGACCTGGCGGTGGCGGGCGGGGTCAACGTCCTGCTGAGCCCGGTCACCGTGATCGCCGCCTCGCGGGCGCGGATGCTCTCCCCCGTCGGACGCTGCAAGACCTTCGACGCGTCCGCCGACGGCTACGTGCGCAGCGAGGGCTGCGGCATTCTGGTGCTCAAGCGACTCAGCGACGCGGAGCGTGACGGCGACCGGATCCACGCGGTCATCTCGGCCAGCGCGGTCAATCAGGACGGCGCGTCCAGCGGTCTGACCGTCCCCAACGGCGGTGCGCAGCAGCGCCTCATCGGAACGGTCCTGGCGCGCGCCGGGCTGACCGGTGGTGACGTCGACTACCTCGAGGCGCACGGCACGGGCACCCCGCTGGGCGATCCGATCGAGGTGCAAGCCGCAGCGGCGGCGTACGGCGACGCGCGCGAGGCGAACCGGCCGTTGCTGATGGGATCGGTGAAAACCAACATCGGCCACACCGAATCCGCCTCCGGCGCAGCGGGTCTGATCAAGGTGGTGCTCTCGCTCCAGCACGGCGTGCTGCCGAAGAGCCTGCACTTCGACACCCCGTCACCGCACATCCCGTGGGACTCACTGCCGGTGCGGGTCGTGTCCGAGGCGACTCCGTGGCAGGCCGACGGCAGGCCGCGGCGCGCAGGCGTGAGCTCCTTCGGCTTCACCGGGACCAACGCGCACGTGCTGATCGAAGAGGCACCCGCGCCGGCGATCCCGGCCGACGCGGAGACCCCTGGCGACACCGTGAACGTGCTCCCGCTGTCCGCCCGAACCCCTGAAGCGCTGACCGCGCTGGCGCAGCGCTACGAGGCGTGGCTGACCGCCAACCCGGACTCCGACCTCGCCGACGTCTGCGCCACCGCGGGGACCGGCCGGTCGCACTTCGAGCACCGTGCCGCACTGGTCGTCGACTCGATCGACGGCGCGCGTTCGGGCCTCGCCGACCTGGCGGAGAACCGGCTGCGGCCCGGCGTGATCCGGGGCGAGCACGTGAACCATCCGACGACGGCGTGGCTGTTCACCGGGCAGGGCAGTCAGTACCCCGGCATGGCACGCGAGTTGTTCGCCGCCGAACCGGTTTTCGCGGAGACCGTGACACGCTGCGCGGAGGCGGTCAGCGACATCGTCACCCGTCCGCTTCTCGAGGTGATGTTCGCCACCGACCGCGAAACCGGCGGCAAGGCCGGCGAGGTGCTGCGGCACACGTCGTTCGCGCAGCCCGCGCTGTTCGCGGTCGAGATGGGTCTGGCCCGGCTCTGGCAGTCGTGGGGTGTCGAGCCCGACGTGGTGCTGGGCCACAGCGTGGGCCAGTACGCGGCGGCGTGCGTAGCGGGGGTGTTCAGCATCGAGGACGGCGCCCGGCTCATCGCCGAGCGGGGCCGGCTGTTCGGCAGCCTCCCCGACGGCGGACGCATGGTGGCGGTGTTCGCCGACCCCAAGCAGGTCGAGGAGATCGCCGCCGAGTTCCCGCGGGTGTCGGTCGGCGCTTACAACGGACCCAACACCGTGCTGTCGGGTCCCGGTGCGGACCTCGAACAGGTCGTCTCCCGGTTCGAGGAGGAGGCCATTCGCTGCACCTGGCTGGAGACCAGCCACGCCTTCCACTCGGAACTGCTGGAACCCGTCCTCGACGAATTCGAGGCCTACGCCGCGCAGGTCGAGTTCGCCGCTCCGACACTGCCGCTCGTCTGCAACCGCACCGGCGCGGTACTCACGGCGCAGACCCCGATGGACGCACGGTACTGGCGGCGGCACTCGCGCCAGCCGGTGCAGTTCGCCGAAAGCGTGCGCACCGCGGCCGCGCTCGGCTGCTCGGTTCTGGTCGAGATCGGCCCGCAGCCCGTGCTCACCGGGGCGGCGGTGCAGGTGTGGCCCGAGCACCTCGCCGCGCCGCGGGCGATCGTCTCGCTGCGCAAGGGCGTCGGCGACCGGCGTCAGATCGCCGATGCGCTGGCTGCGGCCTACGTCGGCGGACATCGGCCCGATTTCGCTGCGCTGGCACATCGACCGCGCCGGGTTCTCGACCTGCCCACCTATCCGTTCCAGCGGCGCCGCTTCTGGCCCAAGTCCTCGGGGATGGCCGTCGAGGGTGGTGTCGGTCCCGCCGTCTCCGGAATCCTGGGCAGTGCCAAGGAACTCGCGTCCGGCGACACGGTCTATACCAGCAGGATCTCGGTGAAGTCGCAGCCGTGGCTCGCCGACCACGTCATCTACGGCACCGTCGTCGTTCCCGGCGCGACGTACGCGGCGATGGCCCTTGCTGCGGTGGGTACCCCGGCGCACGCCGAGGACGTGTTCTTCTACGAGCCGATCATCCTGCCGGAGAAGGCTTCCCGTGAGGTGCAGCTGACCCTGCATCCGCTGGAGCAGGACGGCCAGTGGACGTTCCGGGTGCACAGCCGCAGCTACGGTGAGCGCGGTGCCGAGTGGGCTCTGAACGCCGAGGGCACGGTGATCGGCGGCGTCTCCGAACCCCCGGCGGCTGAGAGCGAGCCCGTCGACGAAGCCGTCGAGCGGCTCGAGCGGATGCGCCCCCAGGAGTTGTTCGAGACGTTCGCCGACCTCGAACTCGCCTGGGGACCGACGTGGTCGGGTTCGCTGAAGTCACTGTGGCTCGGCGACGGCGAGGCGATCGGCGACGTCCTCGTCGGCGAGGAACTGGCCGAACAGCTCGGCACCGAACCCATGCACCCGGTGCTGATGGACCTCTGCACCGGCGTCGCCTTCCCGGCGTTCCCCGCGCTGCTCGCGGCCGAGCAGGGCGTGAGCGATCTGTTCCTGCCGCTGAGGTACGGGCGGGTGACACTGCGGGACAAGATGCCGCGTCGGTTCTACTGCCGCGCGCGGTGGCACGAGAACGCCCTGGACAACGAGACTCAGGTGTTCGATCTCGACTACCTCGATCGAGATGGCAACCAGCTCGGCGGGATTCGCGATTTCACGGTCAAGCGGGCCCCCCGCGAAGCCCTGTTGCGCGGCCTCGGCGGCGACGCCACCCGGCTGCTCTACACCCTCGGCTGGCATGAGGTACCGGTGTCGGGCGAGACCGGCTCGGGCGTGAGCGGCAACTGGCTGATCGCCGGCTTCGACGACCTGGCCGCCGAGGTCCCCGGCTGCGTTCCGCTGAAGCGGACCGTCGATCCGGAACTCCTCGGGCAGGTGCTGACCCACGCCCATGACTCCGGTGCGGGCTTCTCCGGCGTCGTCTGGCGCAGCGCGGGACCGACCGGCAACGAGTCGGGTTCGGACGTCGAGGAGCGGATCGAGACCGAGATCGCCAACCTGCTCAGCGCCGTCCACGCGGTGCAGAGCGGTGCGGTCAAGCTGCCCGGCGGGCTGTGGATCGTCACCGAGCGGGCCGTGGCCACCGAATCGGGTGAGCCGGTCGACCCGGTGCAGGCCGCTCTGTGGGGATTCGGGCGCACCACGATCAACGAGGAACCGGCGCTGCGCGCCAGACTCGTCGACGTCGACGGGTCGCCGGAGGCCGTGCAGGCTGTCGCCAACCTGCTGGCGACTCCCGTTGAGGAGCCGGAACTGGCTGTGCGGCAGGGGAAGCTGTTGGCGTCCCGGCTGCTGCCCTGGGCGCGCAGTGGCCACCTCACGGTGCCGCGCGGGGGCGATTACGTGCTGGCGCCCACCGAACGCGGCGCGATCGACAACCTGCGGCTGACCGAAACCGAGGTCCCGCCGCCGGACGAGGGCTACGTGCAGGTGCGAGTGGAGGCCGCGGGCCTCAACTTCCGCGACGTGCTGAACGTGCTCGGCCTCTATCCCGGCGACCCCGGACCGATCGGCGGAGATTTCGCGGGTGTCGTCACGCAGTCGGGTGAGGGTGTGACCGGACTCGAGGTCGGCCAGCGCGTCTACGGCTCCATGCAGGGTGCGTTCGCCAGCCGGTTCAACGTGCCCGCCCAGTTCCTGGCGCCGATCCCGGACGGGGTGAGCGCGGTTCAGGCCGCGACGATCCCCGCCGCCGCGCTCACGGTGCGGTTGTCGTTCGACTGGGCGCAACTCAAGCCGGGCGACAAGGTGCTGATCCACGCCGCCAGCGGCGGCGTCGGACTGGCGGCCGTCCAGATGGCCCAGCAGTTCGGCGCCGAGGTGTTCGCCACGGCCAGCACCTTCAAGCGTGCAACGCTGCGCAAGCTGGGTGTAAAGCACGTCTACGACTCGCGCACAACGGATTTCGCCGATCAGATCCTGGCGGACACCGACGGCGCGGGGGTGGACGTCGTGCTGAACTCCCTGACCGGCGAGGGGTTCATCGAGGCGACGCTGAAAGCCACCGCACAACACGGCCGCTTCGCCGAGATCGCCAAGCGCGACATCTGGACGCACGCGCAGATGGCCGACGCCCGGCCCGATGTCGCGTACGAGATCGTCGCGTTGGACACGGTGATGTTCACCGAACCCGATCGCATTCGCGACCTGCTCACCGAGGTGTCGGAGGGGTTGGCCAACGGCGAGTGGCGCCCCCTGCCCGCCGAGATCTACCCGCTGACCGAGGCGAGGGCCGCGTTCCGCCGCATGCAGCAGGCGCGGCACATCGGGAAGATCGTGGTGCAGATCCCGAATCCGCTTCAGCCCAAGGCCGATCGGAGCTACCTGATCACCGGTGGGCTCGGCGCGATCGGCCTGCACACCGCGGCGTACCTCGCCCAGCTCGGCGCCGGTGACGTCGTTCTGACGAGTCGGCGGCCCGCCGATGCCGACGCGCAGTCGGCGATCGACGAGATCACCGAGCGCTACAAGACGCGCGTGCACGTCTTCACAGCGGACGTCGGCGAGGAATCCGACGTCGCGGCCCTGCTGGTCCGGATCCGCGCCGAGTTGCCGCCACTGGCGGGCGTGGTACATCTGGCCGGTGTGCTCGATGATGCGCTGCTGGGTCAGCAGAGTGTGGATCGATTCCGGACGACCCTGGCGCCCAAGGCTTTCGGCGCAGGTCATCTGGACATGCTGACCAGAGACGACGACCTGGACTTCTTCATCGTGTCGTCGTCGGTGTCGAGCCTGTTCGGCTCGCCGGGCCAGGCCAACTACGCGACCGCCAACGCACTGCTCGACGGCCTCGTCGCGCAGCGGCGTGCGCAGGGTCTACCGGCGACCGGCGTCAACTTCGGGCCCTGGGCTCGGGGCGGCATGGCGTCATCTGAGGCGGCGACCGCCAACATCAGTGCGCAGGGCCTGATTCCGCTGGACCCGTCGGCGGCGTTGAGCGCTCTCGCCGAGGTCGTCGCCAACGGCACCGGTCAGGCCACTGTCATCAAGGCGAACTGGCAGCGTGCGGCGAAGGTGCTCGGCACCTCGCGTCCGCCGATCCTCGACCTGGTGCTGCCGAGCGCGGTCGGCGAGTTGGCCGGTGACAGCGAGATGCTCAAGCAGCTGATGGAGATTCCGGTGTCGCAGCGCGCCGGGTTCGTCACCGAGTTCCTGCAGCGCGAGGTGCAGAACTTCCTGCGGCTGGCATCACCGCCTGCCGCGACGAGTCGGTTCCTGGACCTCGGCACGGACTCCCTGATGGCGATCGAACTGCGCAACCGCCTGCACAGCCAGTTCGGCGGCAAGTTCACCATCAACGCCACCGCGGTGTTCGACTACCCGACCATCGGCGGGCTGGCCGAGTACCTGGTGGGTCAGCTGCCCGACGCGGAAGTACCGAAGGAGGAGGCGTCCGTCTGAGCCGGTAGCCTGCGGTGCATGGTCGTTGATTCTCCGCGTGCTCGCCCGACGTCGCTGCTGGTGCTGGCGGGTTCCGTCGTTCTGGTGGCAATCGTCGCCGGGCTCGGCGGGCTGGCGTCGAGTACCACGGCTGAGGACTACGGTCGGCTCCAACAGCCCGGATTCGCGCCGCCCGCATGGGTTTTCGGGCCGACGTGGACGGTGCTGTACCTGCTGATGGCCGTCGCCGCGTGGCTGGTCTGGCGGTCCGGACCCTGGTCCGACACCCGCAGGCCGCTCACCCTATACGCCGTTCAACTGGTGCTGAACGCCGCGTGGACGCCGTTGTTCTTCGGCCTGGGCTGGCGCGGCATCGCGTTCTTCGAACTGGCCACCCTGCTGGTCGTACTGATCGCCACGGTGATCACGTTCTGGCGGCGCAGCGTCGTCGCGGGAGCGCTCCTACTGCCCTACGTGGCGTGGTCGGCCTTCGCCCTGTGCTTGAACTTCGCGGTGTGGCGGCTGAACGCCTGAGCACCCTACGCCCAGCGGGCGGCTTCCGCCTCGGCGGGCAGCACCGAGCGCAGCGGCACCTGGAGGCCGTCGTAGATCCCGGGCTTCTGGTCCGCGAGCCAGTTGAGTGCGCCGAGCAGCCGATTGGCGGCGGTCGTGTTACCGCCGTCGGCGCGATTGCCGCCCACCAGGTCGGCGCGGGTCGTGATGGTGAGCTGCGGGTCCCCGTCGACGATCACCCGGTGATCGCCCGCGCCCTGGTCCGGCTGCGGCCAGTGCGGAGCACATGACGGATGGATCCGGGTGATGTGCTCGATGATCACCCGCTGCCTGCCTCCCGACCAGCCGATGACCTTGAGGAAGAACGCGCCCTGGGTGCCCTTCTCGAACGGCCCCATCACGGTGTCGACGGTCTCCTCGAGCGGAAGTCGCTCGAGTTCCTCGGTGATCTCGTCGATCTCGATGCCGAGCCCGCGGCCGATGAGCCGCACGTTGCCGCCCCACACCATGGTCGGAATCGTGGGCAGCAGCATCATCGGGGTCTCGTCCATCGATCCGCCGAAGCCGCAGGAAACCTTGACCGCGAACGGCTGGTTGTAGGTGGAGTAGTCGAAGATCTCCTGGCAGGTGATGGTGTTGATGCGGGTGCAGAGGCTCGCGGCCGTCACCGCCAGCGCGTCGTTGCCCCAGCCGGGGTCGACGCCGCTGACCAGCAGCGTGGCCGTGCCCTCCTCGGCCGCGGCGGTGAGCCGGTCCACCCACTCCTGCGGTGCGGACGCCGGGTCGTAGAGCGAGTACAGCGAGGGTGTGACGACGTGCTTGCCCGCGCGCAGGCAGCGCTCGATGTCCGCAATCGCCTCGTCGGGCCGGATATCGCCGGACGCCATGTAGGCCACCGCGTCGGATTCGGCCAGCGCCGTGTCGACGTCCGTGGTGGCCGGCACGCCGGTGGGATCGGGCAAGCCGGCGAACTCCGCCGCGTCCTTTCCGGCCTTCTCGTCCGATAAGGTGATGACGGCCGCGAGCGCGAGGCCCGGAAACGCGACCGTGGACCGGATCGCGGTAGCCCCCATATTGCCGGTTCCCCAAACTGCAACACGTGTCATTTCGCCTACCCTAGCGGGCGTGCTGCGGCCCCTCGTGGCAGACATCACATCTGGACGAAATACCAGGTCACCGCTCCCAACCAACCGTTTGGGCAGGGCCTACGCGGGTGTCGGCCCATTAGCTGGCAGCAATTTGCTCTAGACGGCTTTGCGGCGGGGTTACCGGCCGGTATAGTTAGCCGCAGTTACTGGTGGGTAACTTATCGGAAGTACCCAACCGAAGACGGCATCTCAGCGAGGAGACATCGTGAGCCATTACAAGAGCAACGTCCGTGACCAGGAGTTCAATCTCTTCGAGGTCTTCGGCATCGACAGGGTCTTCGGAACCGAGGGGTTCGCCGATCTGGACGAGGATTCGGCCCGCGAGATGCTCGCCGAGATCGCCCGACTGGCCGAGGGACCGATCGCCGAATCGTTCGCCGACGGTGACCGCAATCCCCCCACATTCGATCCCGAGACCCACACCGTCACGCTCCCCGCGGCTTTCAAGAAGTCGATGCGCGCGCTGCTCGACGGCGGCTGGGACAAGGTCGGCCTCGCGGAGGAACTCGGCGGCATGCCGATGCCCCGCGCACTGCAGTGGGCCCTGATCGAGCACGTGCTCGGCGCCAACCCGGCGGCCTACATGTACGCCATGGGTTCCGGCATGTGCGAGATCTTCTACCACAACGGCACCGACGAGCAGAAGAAGTGGGCGGTCCTCGGAGCCGAGCGCGGCTGGGGCGCCACCATGGTGCTGACCGAGCCCGACGCGGGCTCCGACGTCGGCGCGGGCCGCACCAAGGCCACCCAGCAGGCCGACGGCACCTGGCACATCGAGGGCGTCAAGCGCTTCATCACCTCGGGTGACTCCGACGACCTGTTCGAGAACATCATGCACCTGGTGCTGGCCCGCCCCGAGGGCGCCGGCCCCGGCACCAAGGGTCTGTCGCTGTTCTTCGTGCCGAAGTTCCACTTCGATAAGGAGACCGGCGAGCTCGGCGAGCGCAACGGCGTCTACGTCACCAACCTCGAGCACAAGATGGGCCTCAAGGTCTCGGCGACGTGTGAGCTGTCGCTCGGCCAGCACGGCACCCCCGCCGTCGGCTGGCTCGTCGGCGAGGTGCACGACGGCATCGCGCAGATGTTCGACGTCATCGAGCAGGCCCGAATGATGGTGGGCACCAAGGCCATCGCGACGCTGTCGACCGGCTACCTGAACGCCCTCGAGTACGCCAAGGACCGCGTGCAGGGTGCCGACCTGACCCAGATGACCGACAAGACCGCGCCGCGCGTGACCATCACGCACCACCCGGACGTTCGTCGCTCGCTGATGACGCAGAAGGCCTATGCCGAGGGGCTGCGCGCGCTGTACCTGTACACCGCGACGTTCCAGGACGCGTCCGTAGCCGAGGCCGTCCACGGCATCGAGCCCAGCCTGGCGCCCCGCGTGAACGACCTGCTGCTCCCGATCGTCAAGGGCGTCGGTTCCGAGCAGGCATACGCCAAGCTGACCGAGAGCCTGCAGACCTTCGGCGGTTCGGGCTTCCTGCAGGACTACCCGGTCGAGCAGTACATCCGCGACGCCAAGATCGACTCGCTCTACGAGGGCACCACGGCGATTCAGGCCCAGGACTTCTTCTTCCGGAAGATCGTCCGGGACAAGGGCCAGGCCCTGGCGTACATCGCGAACGAGATCGACACCTTCGTCAAGAACGAGTCGGGCAACGGCCGGTTGAAGGCCGAGCGCGAGCTGCTGGCAACGGCGCTCGCCGACGTGCAGGGCATGGCCGCCACCCTGACCGGCTACCTGATGGCCGCGCAGGAGGAGCCGGCCAGCCTGTACAAGGTGGGCCTCGGGTCGGTGCGTTTCCTCATGAGCGTCGGCGATCTGGTGCTCGGCTGGCTCCTGCAGAAGCAGGCCGTCGTGGCGATCGCCAAGCTCGACGAGGGCGCCACCGGTTCCGAGAAGTCCTTCTACGAGGGCAAGATCGCGAGCGCGTCGTTCTTCGCGAAGAACTTCCTTCCGCTGCTCACCAGCACCAAGCTCATCATCGAGACCATCGACAACGAGGTCATGGAGCTGGACGAGGCCTCCTTCTAGTTCCTGCGCGAGCAGACGTAAAAGCCCCTGAATCCACGCGATTCAGGGGCTTTTGCGTCTTGTCAGCGGCTTTGGTCAGCCCGCGTACTCGCGCAGCAGCGCGCGGGTTCGGGCCCGGCCCTCGGGGTCGGCGTCGAAGGTCGCCGCGACGTACTCGTCGACTCCCGCATCGCGCAGCTGGTCCAGGCGCGCGCGCACGGTGGCCTCGTCGCCGATGATCGCGGCGTCCTCCGGTCCGGCGTAGCCCTCGCGGTCGAGCATGGCGCGGTAGGACGGCAGCTGGCCGTACATTGCGAACTGGGCGGCCGCCTGCGCGCGTGCGGCGTCGACGTCGTCGGTGACGCTGATGGGCAGTGACGCCGCGACGCGCACGTCGGACTCCGCGCGGCCGGCAGCGGCGGCGCCCTGCCGCAGCGTCGGTACGACGTGTCCCGCCAGCGTCGCGGGCCCCGTCATCCACGTGCAGGTGCCCGAGGTCCGCTTACCGGCAATCTTCAACAGCTGCGGGCCGAGGGCGGCGATGTACACCTCGGGCCGCGGCGCTGCGAACGCGAGCGCCCCGCGAGTGGTCACCGTCTGCCCCTCGGCGGCCGCCGCCTCACCCGCGAGAAGCGGCAGCAGCCCGTCGAGATACTCGTTGAGCCTGCGCACCGGCTTGTCCCAGGGAATGCCCCACATGCCCTCGGTCACCAGGGCATGCGTCATGCCCAACCCCAGGATGAACCGGCCGCCCGATGCGAGGCTCACCGTCAGTGCCCGCTGGGCGAGGTTCATCGGGTGCTGGTTCTGAATGGGGACCACACCCGAGGCCACCTCGATGGTGTCGACCTCGCGCAACGCGACGGCCAGAATCGTGAGAAGGTCCGGCTCGTAAGGCATCTGGCTCATCCAGACGCGGCCGAAACCCTCGTCGCGAAGCATGGCGAGGTTGGCGATCGTCACGTCGATCGGCGATTCCTCGCCCGTTCCACTGAGCTGCCCGAACATACTGACCCGCATGACTGGTATCGAACCATGACGGCTGACACCGGCGAGGCGGCTCGGCTGCAACACTTCGGCCCGAACTGGTTCGCCTCGGTGATGGGCACCGGCATCGTCGCCACCGCCGGGGCCGGGCTGCCCGTGCACGTGCCGGGCCTGCGCGGGTTCTCACACGTGGTGTGGGTCGTGGCCGCGGTGCTGCTGGTGGTCCTGGTGGTGGCCGTGACCGTGCAGCGCGTCCGGCACCCGACGGTCGCGCGCAGCCACAGCCGTAACCCGCAGATGGCGCACTTCTACGGAGCCGCGCCGATGGCGCTCATGACGGTCGGTTCGGGCGCGCTGCTCAGCGGCTCCGATCTGATCGGCGAGCGGTTGGCCGTCGACCTCGCGTGGGTGCTGTGGACGGCGGGCACCATCGGCGGCCTGTTCACCGCCGCGACGATCCCGTTCCTGATGTTCACCCAGCTGAACGTCGAACCCGACGCGGCGTTCGGCGGCTGGCTGATGCCGGTCGTCCCGCCGATGGTGTCGGCGGCGTCGGGGGCACTGCTGCTCCCGCACATGGCCCCCGGTACCGGGCGCACGACGATGCTCTACGGCTGCTACGCCATGTTCGGGCTCTCGCTCATCGCCGCGCTGATCATCATCACGATGATCTGGAGCAGGCTCGCGCTGTACGGGACCTCGGGAACGGCACGCGTGCCGACGCTGTGGATCGTGCTCGGTCCGCTCGGCCAGGGCATCACCGCGGCCGGCCTGCTGGGCGGGGTCGCATACCTCGCGGTGCCCGCCGAACTCGCCAGCGCCATGAACGTCTTCGCCGTGCTGTTCGGGGTGCCGGTGTGGGGATTCGCGGTGCTGTGGATCGCGCTGGCCACTCAGCTGACGGTGCGGACACTGCGGCGCGGCATGCCGTTCGCTCTGACCTGGTGGAGCCTCACGTTCCCGGTGGGCACCTTCGTGACGGGCACCACGCAGCTGGCCAAGCACACCGGGTTACCCGCGTTCGAGATCGCCGCGGTGATCGCCTACGTGGCGCTGCTGGGTACCTGGGGACTGGTGGCGGTGCGAACCGCGCGCGGCAGCGTCGCGGGCAGCCTGTTCAAGCCGGCGCCCGCCGGGCCCATCAAGGCCAGCAAGGACCAGCCCCAGAACACGTAAGAGCCCCGTACTGTCGTCGGGTCGGGGGGTCAGACGGCAGCACGGGGCTATTTACGTATCGACGGTTCTCCGCGGAGCGTTACACGGTTTCGAAAGAAATCCTCACGCCTCCAGAATCGCGGTCACGCCCTGGCCACCGGCCGCGCAGATCGAGATCAGGCCGCGTACCGGCTTACCGGTTTCGACTTTCTTCTCGGCCAGCTGCTTGGCCAGTTGGGCCACGATGCGGCCGCCCGTCGCGGCGAACGGGTGCCCGGCGGCCAGCGACGAGCCGTTGACGTTGAGCTTCGCCCGGTCGATCGAGCCCAGCGCGGTGTCCAAGCCGAGCCGCTCCTTGCAGTACTCGTCGGACTCCCACGCGGCCAGCGTCGCCAGCACGACCGACGCGAACGCCTCGTGGATCTCGTAGAAGTCGAAGTCCTGCAGGGTCAGGCCGTTGCGGGCCAGCAGGCGGGGAACGGCGTAGGTCGGCGCCATCAGCAGGCCGTCGTCGCCGTTGACGTAGTCCACCGCAGCGGTCTCGCCGTCGACGAAGTAGGCGAGCACCGGCAGGTTGCGCTCGGCGGCCCACTCCTCACTCGCCAGCAGCGACACCGAGGCGCCGTCGGTCAGCGGCGTCGAGTTGCCCGCCGTCATCGTGGCGTCGCCGTTCTTGACCCCGAAGACCGGCTTCAACTTGGCGAGTTTCTCGGCCGACGAATCGGCGCGCAGGTTGTTGTCGCGGTACACCCCGAGGAACGGCGTGACGAGATCGTCGAAGAAGCCGCGGTCGTAGGCGGCAGCCATGTTCTGGTGGCTGGCCGCGGCCAGCTCATCCTGGTCGACGCGCTTGACGCCCATCTTCTTGGCCGTGATCGCGGCGTGCTCGCCCATCGACAGGCCGGTGCGGGGTTCGCCGTTAGTCGGGATCTCGACGCCGACGGCCGCAGGCAGCTTGCCGACGAGCTTGAGCCGATCGACGTTGGACTTCGCGCGGCGCAGCCCGAGCAGGACGCGGCGAAGGTCGTCGCCGAACGCGATCGGGGCGTCGGACGTGGTGTCCACCCCGCCCGCCGCGGCCGAGTCGTACTGACCGAGCGCGATCGCGTTGGCCACGGCGATGGTCGACTGCAGCCCGGTGCCGCACGCCTGCTGCAGGTCGTAGGCGGGCGTGTACGGCGACAGCGCGCTGCCGAGCACGCATTCGCGCATCAGGTTGAAGTCGCGGCTGTGCTTGAGCACGGCTCCGCCGACGACGGCGCCGAGCCGCTCACCGGACAGGTTGAAGCGGTCGATGAGGCCGTCCAGCGCCGCGGTGAACATGTCCTGATTGGACGCGTTGGCGTAGGCGCCGTCGGACCGCGCGAAGGGGATCCGATTGCCGCCGAGAATCGCGACTCTGCGAGTGTTCCTGGTGTCAGCCACTGCGTACCTCTGTGTTCGACGGGTATGGGTGAAGCGTGTCGAGGGTCATACTACCCACCGTTCTTACTCTGGAGTAAGTTCGGTGACCGACACGACAATGATTCGAAAGGCAGCGACGTGGCTTCCGACCTGTTCTCCTCCGTGGTCAACTCCGGGCCCGGCTCGTTCCTGGCCAAGCAGCTGGGCGTCCCGCAACCGCAGGAACTGCGGCGGTATCGCGCCGGTGATCCCCCGCTGCCCGGCTCCCTGCTGATCGGCGGCGAGGGCCGGGTCACCGAGCCGCTGCGCAGCGCGCTGGCCGACGACTACGAGCTGGTGCGCAACAACATCGGCGGCCGCTGGGCCGACACGTTCGGCGGGCTGGTGTTCGACGCCACCGGCATCACCACCCCCGAGGGGCTCAAGGCGCTGCACGAGTTCTTCACCCCGGTTCTGCGCAACCTCGCGCCGTGCGCCCGCGTCGTCGTCGTCGGCACGACACCCGAGCAGACGGGCAGCGTCGACGAGCGCATCGCGCAGCGGGCCCTCGAGGGCTTCACCCGCTCACTCGGCAAGGAGTTGCAGCGCGGCGCCACGATCGGTCTGGTCTACCTCGCCGCCGACGCCAAGCCGGCGGCGACCGGTCTCGAGTCAACCCTGCGCTTCCTGCTGTCGGCGAAGTCGGCCTACGTCGACGGCCAGGTCTTCTACGTCGGGGCCGACGACGCGGCCCCGCCCGCCGACTGGGACAAGCCGCTGGCGGGCAAGGTGGCGCTGGTCACCGGCGCCGCGCGCGGCATCGGCGCGGAGATCGCGAAGGTCTTCGCGCGTGACGGCGCCAGCGTGGTGGCGATCGACGTCGAACAGGCCGGCGAGGCGTTGGCCGACACCGCCGCGAAGGTCGGCGGGACGGCACTGACCCTCGACGTCACCGCCCCCGACGCGGTCGAGAAGATCACCGCGCACCTAACCGAGCACCACGGCGGCAGGGCCGACGTGCTGGTCAACAACGCGGGCATCACCCGAGACAAGCTGCTCGCGAACATGGATGACGCCCGCTGGGATTCCGTTGTCGCCGTGAATCTCCTTGCCCCGCAACGACTCGCCGAGGGCCTGGTCGACAGCGGTGCAATCGGCGAGGGCGGCCGCATCGTCGGCCTGTCCTCGATGGCGGGTATCGCGGGCAACCGCGGCCAGACCAACTACGCCGCCACCAAGGCCGGGATGATCGGCATGACGGATGCGCTGGCACCGGGCTTCGCCGAGAAGGGCATCACGATCAACGCGGTGGCGCCGGGGTTCATCGCCACCAAGATGACTGAGGCGATTCCCCTCGCCACCCGCGAAGTGAGCAGCCGGATGAACTCGCTGTTCCAGGCAGGCAAGCCCGTCGACGTCGCCGAGGCCATCGCCTACTTCGCCAGCCCCGCCTCGAATGCCGTCACCGGCAACACGATCCGGGTCTGCGGTCAAATGATGTTGGGAGCCTGACGTGGCGGGTCAACCCAACGGCCTGCTGAACCTGGCCCGCGCGGCGGCCGGGGCGCTGCCGTTCGTCTCGCGTCCCGCCGGGCTGTCGACGCGCACGGTGACGGTCAAGGACCTGAGCATCGACCCCGCCAACGTCGCCGAGTACGCGTCGGTGACCGGACTGCGCTTCGACGACACCGTCCCCCTCACCTACCCGTTCGCCTTGACGTTTCCCGCGATGATGTCGCTCATCACCGGCTTCGACTTCCCCTTCGCGGCAATGGGTTCGGTGCATCTGGAGAACCGCATCACCAGACACCGGCCGATCGCGGTCACCGACGTGCTGGACGTCGACGTGCGCGCCGAGAACCTGCGTGAGCACCGGCGCGGACTGCTGGTCGACGCCGTCACCGACATCAGGATCGGCAACGACCTGGCGTGGCACCAGGTTGCGACGTTCCTGCATCAGCAGCGCACCAGCCTGTCCGACGAACCGAAGCCGGAACAGCAGAAACAGCCGAAGCTCCCGCCGCCCAACGCGATTCTGACCATCACGCCGGGCCAGATCCGGCACTACGCATCGGTCGGTGGCGATCACAACCCGATCCACACCAGCTCGATCGGCGCCAAGCTGTTCGGCTTCCCCACGGCGATCGCTCACGGGATGTTCAGCGCTGCCGCCGTTCTCGCCAACATCGAAGGGCAGCTGCCCTCCGAGGTGGACTACTCGGTGCGGTTCGGCAAGCCGGTGGTCCTCCCCGCCAAGGCCGGACTGTACGTCGAACGGACCGGCTCGGGTTGGGATCTGACGCTGCGCAACCTGTCGAAGGGCTACCCGCACCTGACCGCGACGGTCACGGGACGCTAGTCGCGTTCTGCGCTTCGTACAGCCGCTTGTAGAGGCCGCCCTGCGCGATCAGGGTGGCGTGGTCGCCGTCGGCGACGATGCGACCGTGTTCGAGCACCAGGATGCGATCCGCCGCCGCGGCGATGAAGTCCATGTCGTGGCTGATGACGAGACAGGTTCGGTCTTTCGCGTAGCCGCGGATCACCCCGGTCAGTCGAGCCCGCTCGTCGGCGTCGAGGTTCTCGGTCGGCTCATCGAGCAGCAGCACCTCCGGTTCCCGTAACAGGGAGCGCGCCAACGCGATGAGCCGCTTCTGCCCGCCCGACGGCACCTGGACATCCACCACCGTGTCGTAGCCGGCGGGCATCCGCTCAGGATCGGTGATGACGGAGTCGATATTCGCCCGCGCGCACGCCCGTGCCACCGCCGCGTCGTCGGCGGCGGGGCGCGCCAACCGGACGTTCTCCCGGATCGTGTCCTTGACGAAGAACGGGAACTGCGCGAGCTTTGACACCTGATCGCGCAGTGAGTCGATGGTCACCGCGGTGACATCGTGGCCGTCGAGCAGAATCCGGCCGCCCTGGGGCTCCAGAAAGCGCAGCAGCAGGTTGAAGACCGTCGACTTGCCCGATCCGATTCCGCCGACCACTGCCACCGTTTCGCCTTCGCGCACCGAGAAGGTCAGCCCGTCGAGCACCGGCCGGCCCGGCGCGTAGCCGAACCGCACGTCATCGAACACCACGTTGCCGTGCACCGCGCCGAGCGGTGTCGCGTCGTCCCGATCCCGAACGGACGGACGGGTATCGAGCAATTCGTACGTCGAGCGGGCGTTGGGTGCCACCGCCTGGTAGGTGGTGTAGGCGCCCATCACGCGCTGGGCGGCCCCGAACATGGTCGGGACCATTCCCGCGAAGATCATGAGGGCCGCGAAGGTCAGTCCGAAGCGATCGCTGAATCCGATCCCGACGAGGAGCACGAGCACCGTGCTGAGCGCGACGAAGATCTGCGAACCGTTGGCCGTCGCCTGCATCCACACGGTGGTCCGCGCCGAGCATTCGGCGGCGCGCTCGGATACCCCACGAAATCTTCTGCTGCGCAACGACTGCGCGTTGAGCATCTGAATCTCGGCGATGCCGTTGATCGTCTGCTCCAGTTCGGAACCCATCGCCCGGTCGGCGAGCATCTCCCCCTCCACCTCGGCTTGGACGTGACCGCCGGCGAACCGCAGCACGAGCAACGCCAGCGGCGTGAGCACCAGTGCGGCGACGGTCATCTGCCAGGAGATCGCCATGAGATAGGCCAGTGCGACGACCAACACCACCACGTCGATCATCGGCGGCAGCAGGCAGTCGGTGAGAAGCCTTTGCACGCCGGATGATTCGCGCATCACGCGCTGCATCAACTCCCCGCTGCGCGATGACGCGAAGAAGTCGCCCGACAGCGTCAGCACGTGATCGTGCACGCGTTGCCGGACGTCGATGGCGAGCCTCTGCTCCGCCTTCGTCCCGACCCAGGCGTTCACGAAGTACATCAGTTGGGTCAGCACCAGCGACGCCGCCCACACCGTCAGCAGCACGGCGAACGGAACGGGGCCGGCGAGCGACTTCAACAACCCGTCCTCGCGGGCCACCAGGGGTCCCTCGAAGTCCCACACCCCGCTGATGTTCCCGCTCGTCCCGGCGTCGGCCACGACCTGCATCATGGGCCCGAAGGCGGCCGCGGTCACGTACGGCAGGGCCGACGCGATCACGCCGGTCACCACCGAGGCCGCGATGATGCCGCGCACGCTGCGAAGCATGCCCAGGCTGCGTGAGAACAGAGCCGTCGCGCGCATATCGCCCTCCGCCCGACACTGATCTTGACCCGGCTCGACCACACTAACCCGGAGTCGGTGGGGTGTCCTTGATGTCCTTGTCGGTGGGCTTGCCCTTGAGTCCGCGCCAGAACAGGTTGATCATCAGGTCGGCGGCCTCGTGTACGTCGGTGTCGCCGGTGCTGACCCGGTTGGCCACCGCCTCGCCCGCACCGACGAGCGCGACGGCCATCATGTCGAAGTCGGTGCCGGGCTCCGGATGGCGCGTGCCGGACGTCAGGAGCCTGCCGACAAGGTCGATGATCTTCTCGCGGCCCTCACGAACGGTGTGCGCGAACGCCTGTGAGCTGGTCGCCTGTGTGTAGAGCACGATCCAGGACGCCCGGTTGGCGTCGATGTAGCTGAGGAACGCCACCACGGCGGTGCTCAGCAGGTCCTTCGGGCTCTGGGTGAAGTCGATGTCCGCGCGCACCGACTCGACGAACCGGCTCAGCTCGCGGTCCAGGCACGCCCCGAACAGTTCCTCCTTGGACCCGTAATACAGGTAGAGCATCGGCTTCGAGATCTCGGCCTGCGCGGCGATCGCGTCCATCGACGTCTCGTGATAGCCGTTGACCGAGAACATCTGCACCGCGGCATCGAGCATCTGCTGTTCGCGGACGGCGCGCGGCAAGCGCTTCGTTCCACCTGCCATGTCAGCCCCCGCAGTCCGGCTTCTTGCCCTTCGCAGCCGCGATGCGCAGCACCGATTGGTCCACCCGCGCCGGGTCCAGTTCGTTGGCGTTGACGGCGGCCTCCAGCCGGTCCAGCACCGCGGGCACCTCGTCAGTGGTGATCCACAGCGCCACGTCGGCCCCCGCCTGCAGCGCCTTGAGCACCGCCTCGGGGACGGTGTAGCTCTGGTTGATCGCACCCATGCTCGACAGGTCGTCGGTGAACACCAGCCCACCGAACGGCGGTGCGCCGTAGCCGGATCCGCCGCGCAGCAGCCCGTAGGCCGCCGGGCTCAGGCTGGCCTGCTCGCCGTTGGTGAGGCCTGGCACGTCCATGTGGCCGACCATCACCGCCGTGCCGGGGAGCGCGACCAGCGTTCGGTACGGCACCAGGTCGTTGTCCTGCAACGCGTCGAGTGGCGGGGTTACCACGCCGCCTTGGTGCGAGTCGCCCGAGGCGTGCCCGTGGCCGGGGAAGTGCTTGAGCACCGGCATGACTCCGGCGTCGCGCAGGCCGCGTGCGTACGCACCCGCGTAGTCGGTGACCACCTGCGGGTCGGCGCTGAACGACCGGTCGCCGATGACGGTGTCGTCGGGCTGATCCGAGACGTCCGCGTCAGGAGCGAAGTCGACGGTGATTCCGAGGTTTCGCATCGCCGCGCCGCGGTCGCGCGCGATCGCGTAGACCTCGTCGACGGTCTTGCCCTGAGCCACCAGTTCGCGCGCGGCAGGTTGCACCCCGATGAGGCCCTTGAGCCGCGACACCCGGCCGCCCTCCTCGTCGGTGCTGACGGACAGCGGCAGTGGGCTCGCCGACGCGGAGAGCTGCTGCAGGGGCGCGCCCATCATCGTGAGGTCGGTCCAGCTGCCGATCATGATGCCGCCGACCTGCTCGCGCGCCACCACCGACTGCGCGTCGTCGAGGCCCGTGACACCGACCATCAGCTGCTGCGCGAGCTTCTGCCGGGTCGACATCTGGGACAGCAGCGCGTCACCCTCACCGCACGCGGCCGGCCCCGGCGGCGGGAGCTCGGCGGCGGGCGTCGACATGACGTCGACCGGCGGCGGGGCCGCGTGGCTCTGGTAGTAGCGGTCACGGAAGAAGAACACGGCGACGGCGACGACCACCAGGATCGCGAGCACAGCACCGACGACCGTGAGCGCGCGGGGCGAAGAACTGCGCTGCGGCGACATGCGCCGCATCGTAACGCGCCGGCCAGCCGTCGGTTCCCGCCGTGCTACGTTGGCCGCGTGGATCAGTTCGCCCTGCCCGCCGCGGCAAGCATCGTCGTGGGGCTCCTACTCGGCGCGGCCGCCGTCTTCGGTGTGACGCTGATGATCCAGCAGGACACCAAGCCTCCGCTGCAGGCGGGCGACCCGGCGTCGTCGGTGCTCAACAGGGTCGAGTACGGCGACCGTTCCTGATCCCGGTGCCGAGCGCCTGTCCAGGGGCTGGCTCTGGTTGGTATCCGGTGTAGCACTCGTCTGCGCGTTCGCGCAGTCCCCCGGTGAGATCGCGCCGGACACCAAACTCGACCTGACGGCCAATCCGCTGCGCTTCCTGGCGCGGGCCGCCGACCTGTGGAACAGCGAGCTGCCCTTCGGGCAGACGCAGAACCAGGCCTACGGCTACCTCTTCCCGCACGGTGCCTTCTTCCTGGCGGGCGACGTCCTCGGGTTGCCCGGCTGGGTGACGCAGCGGCTGTGGTGGGCGCTGCTGCTGATCGTCGGATTCTGGGGCGTCCTGCGGGTCGCCGAGGCGCTCGGCATCGGCACCACCTCGTCCCGTGTCGTCGCGGCCACGGCGTTCGCCCTGTCACCGAGGGCGCTGACCACTCTGGGCGCCATCTCGTCGGAGACGCTGCCGATGATGCTCGCGCCGTGGGTGCTGCTTCCGGTGATCCTGGCCCTGCGCGGTGAGGGAAACATCCGGGTGCTCGCGGCCCGCTCGGCGCTCGCCGTTGCGCTGATGGGCGCGGTGAACGCCGTCGCGACCCTGACCGGGTGCCTGGCCGCGATCGTGTGGTGGGCCGCCCACCGGCCCAACCGGCTGTGGTGGCGCTTCACCGGATGGTGGGCGCTGTGCTCGGCGCTCGCGGTCACCTGGTGGGTCGTGGCACTGGGCATGCTCGGCCGCGTCAGCCCGCCGTTCCTCGACTACATCGAATCCTCGGGTGTGACGACGCGGTGGCTGTCGCTCACGGAGGTGCTGCGCGGCACCTACGCCTGGACGCCGTTCGTCGCTCCGACGGCGACCGCGGGCTCGTCGCTGGTGACCAGCTCGGTTGCGGTGCTCGCCACCACGCTGGTGGCCGCCGCGGGGCTGGCCGGCCTGGCGCTGCGCAGCATGCCGTCGCGCCGGCTGCTGATCGCGATGCTGCTGTCCGGCCTGACGCTGCTCGCGCTCGCCTACTCCGGCGGCCTCGGTTCACCGATCGCCCACCAGGTGCAGCTCTTCCTCGACGCGTCGGGCACACCACTGCGCAACGTGCACAAACTGGAACCGCTGCTGCGACTTCCGCTCGTCCTCGGGCTGGCTCATCTGCTGAGCCGCGTGCCGCTGCCGGGCAGCGTGCCGCGGCCGACGTGGGTCGCGGCGCTCGCCCACCCCGAACGCGACAAGCGGGTGGCCGTCGGGATGGTCGTGCTCGTCGCGATCCTCACCGCCACCTCGTTGGCGTGGACGGGTCGGCTCAGTCCGGCGGGGTCGTTCACCGCGATACCGCAGTACTGGCACGATGCCGCGGACTGGCTCGACGAGCACAACGGCTCCGACGGCAGGGTGCTGGTCGCGCCCGGAGCGCCGTTCGCCACCCAGACGTGGGGCAACAGCCACGACGAGCCGCTGCAGGTGCTGGGGCACAGCCCGTGGGGGGTTCGGGACTCGATTCCGCTGACACCACCCGCGACCATCCGCGCCCTGGATTCGGTGCAGCGCCTGTTCGCGGCGGGCCGACCGTCCGCGGGACTCGCGGACACGCTTGCGCGGCAGGGCATCTCGTACGTCGTGGTGCGCAACGACCTCGATCCGGAGACGTCGCGGTCGGCGCGGCCGCTGCTGGTGCACCGCGCGATCGACGGCTCGCCGGGACTGACGAGGGTGGCCCAGTTCGGCGATCCCGTGGGACCGGGCACCCTCGACGGGTTCATCACCGACAGCGGGCTGCGGCCGCGGTACCCGGCGGTGGAGATCTACCGGGTCGACGGCGCCGCGAACGCCCTGCGGCCCTACCTCACCGAGACCGACGCGATGGCCCGCGTCGACGGCGCCCCCGAGGCACTGCTGCGCCTCGACGAACGCCGGCGCCTGCTGAACCGCCCGCCACTGGGTCCGATGCTGCTCACGTCCGATGCGCAGCGCGCGGGCCTGCCCGTACCGCTCGTCACGGTCACCGACACCCCGACGGCCAGGGAGACCGACTACGGCCGCGTCGACGACCACTCGTCGGCCGTGCGCACACCCGACGACAAGCGGCAGACGTTCAACCGCGTCATCGACTACCCCGCTCCCGGTGCCGACCTGGTCTACGGGAAGTGGCCCGGCGGGCGAGTCACAGTGTCGAGCTCCGCGGCGGATTCCACTGCGCTGCCCTATGTTTCGCCCGCAGCGAGTCCCGCTGCGGCGATCGACGGCGATCCGTCGACGAGCTGGGTGTCCAACTCGCTGCAGACCGCGCTCGGCCAGTGGCTGCAGGTCGACTTCGACCGCCCCATCACGAACGCGGCCGTCACCATCACGCCGAGCGCGACCGCGGTGGGTGCGCAGGTGCGCCGCATCGAGGTGTCGACGGCAAACGGAACGAGCACGCTGCGGTTCGACGAGCCGGGTGAGCCGGTCACGGTCGCGCTGCCCTACGGCGAGACGCCCTGGGTGCGCTTCACCGCGACGGGCACCGACGACGGTTCACCGGGCGTCCAGTTCGGCATCACCGACTTCAACATCACCCAGTACGACGCCTCGGGTTTCGCACAGCCCGTCAACCTGCGACACACCGTCGTCGTGCCGGGACCACCGGCGGGATCGACTGTCGCCCAATGGGACCTGGGAGCTGATCTGCTGGGCCGGGCCGGCTGCGCCGACGGCCCCGATGCCGTGCTCTGCGCGGCGACGATGGCGCTGTCGCCGGAGGAACCCGTCAACCTCAGTCGCACGCTGACCGTGCCGGAGTCGACCACGCTGACCCCGACGGTGTGGGTGCGGGCCAGGCAGGGACCCAACCTCGCCGACCTGATCCGCGCGCCCGGCAGCGTCGTCGCGACGGGCGATGCCGACCCCATCGACGTGCTGGGCTCGGCCTACGCCGCAGCCGACGGTGACCCGCGCACCTCGTGGACCGCACCGCAGCGGGTGGCTCAGTTCCGTTCGCCCGCCAACCTCGTGCTGAAGCTGCCCGGTCCGGCGCGCGTCGCGGGACTGCGGCTGACACCCAGTGCGGCGCCCCTACCCGCCCACCCGACGCTGGTCGCGATCGACCTCGGCGACGGCCCTCAGGTCCGGCGGCTGAATCCGGATGCGCCCGTGGATGTCTCGCTGCACCCGCGCGTCACCGACACCGTCCGGTTGTCGATTCTGGACTGGCGCGACGTCATCGACCGCACCGCACTCGGCTTCGATCAGGTCAAACCGCCGGGGTTCGCCGAAGTCGAGGTGCTCGACGACCGCGGCGACCCCGTCGGCGCGGCCGACGCGGCGGCCAACCGGAAGCGAGCCATCGCACTGCCGTGCGGGAAGGGCCCGATCATCGGCGTCGCCGGCCAGTTCGTACAGACGTCGGTCACGACCACCGTCAGCGCACTTCTCGACGGCGCGCCGATCCCCGCGCGGCCGTGCCGCACCGATCCGATCGCCATTCCCGCAGGCGCACAGGAACTGCTCATCAGCCCCGGCTCGGCGTTCGTGGTCGACGGCGTCCAACTGGCCGGTCCCGAGGCCGCGGGCGTGACGAGCGCCCCGACGACGCCCGTGGGGGTGGCGCGCTGGTCGAACGACGAGCGCGTCGTCGACATCACGGCATCGGAGCGGTCGCGCGTGCTGGTGGTGCCCGAGAGCGTCAATCCCGGTTGGACGGCGCACACCGCCGACGGCTCGGCACTGACGGCTGTCACCGTGAACGGCTGGCAGCAGGGCTGGGTGCTGCCGCCGAGCACTTCGGGTCAGGTCACGCTGGAGTTCGCGTCGAACACGCCGTACCGCATCGGGCTCATCGGCGGGCTCGCGCTGCTGCCGGTCCTGCTGTTGCTGGCGTTCTGGCCGGTCCGCCGCGAGCGTGTTCCGACGGCCACACCACGGCCGTGGCAGCCCGCTCCGGCAGTCCTTTCCGTCGGGGTCGTCGCCATGGGCGTGATGATCTCGGGCTGGGTCGGTGCGGTGGTGGTGCTGGCAGCGCTCGGCGTGCGGCGGGCGCTGAGGGAACCGTGGTGCGACCGCGTGACCGTCGGCGTGACCGCGGGCGGACTCATCCTGGCCGGTGCGACGCTGAGCCGTTACCCGTGGCGCTCGGTGGACGGATACATCGGCCACCACTGGGGCTTACAGCTGCTGGCGTTGACGTCGGTGGCGATGCTGGCGTCGACGCTGGTGATCTGGCGCGACCCGCCGAAGAGCTGACTGGGCGTCTGTCGGGGCGTCAGAACTCCCTGTCCGAGCCTCCGGACTCGGTCGCGGTAGCGATCGTGAGCGGGTTGTCCGCAAGGTCCTCCGGCCCCGTCGTCGGCGTCCACACCATCGTCCCCGCGGTCGTTTCGGTGCCTTGGCCGACGAGCAGAGAGTTCGATGAGCTGTAGGTCCCGAGCACGATCGTGACCGTGTTACCGCTCATCGTCATCGTCGACGCAGTCCCGGTGGCGCCGAAGCGGATGTTGGATCCCAGTAGTCCGCCGAGCAGTCCGTTGGCGTAGCTATCACCACCGAGGCTGACCGTCCCCAGTCCAATAGCCGTGGTGTTGGTCGCGTCGTAGACCTGGAGGGTGTCGTTGCCGCCGAGGATGCCGAGAAGGATGTCACCGTCCCAGATCCGGACGACGACGCTGGTCGCGCTGCCGTCCCAGCCGGCGAGGATCGTGCCGGGATCGATCGGCTCGCTGAACGTGTAGACGATGGTGTCGTTCTGTTCGGCACGCCCGAGTGTGCCGCTGTTGGTGGTCTGCACCCCGACCGCAGTCGGCGCAACGTTGTCGACCACCGTGATGGAGACGGTGGCGAGGTTGCTGGTGACCTGGCCGTCGGAGGCCCGGTAGGTGAACGAGTCCGCCCCGGTGTAGTTGGCGTTCGGGGTGTAGGTGAACGTTCCGTCGGTGTTGAAGCTCAGCGTGCCGTTGCTTGGGCCGGTGATGACCGCGGCGGTCAGCGTCGTGCCTTCGATGTCGGTGTCGTTGGCGAGCACAGCCCCGGAGACCTGGGTGTTCTGATTGGTGGTGACGGAGTCGCCGACCGCGACCGGGGCGTCGTTCACCGCCGTGATGGTGATGGTGACCGTGGCCGCGGTGCTGGTGGCCTGACCGTCGGTGGCGGTGTAGGTGAAGCTGTCGGTGCCGTTGAAGTTGGCATTCGGGGTGTAGGTGAACGACCCGTTGGCGTTCAGCGTCAGACTGCCGTTGGCCGGCCCGCTCACCAGAGTCGCTGTCAACGCACTGTTCTCGACGTCGGTGTCGTTGGCTAGGACCCCGGTGCCGCTGGTTCGAGTGAGAGTGCCGTCCTCGGCGACGGTGTACGCGTCGGCGACCGCGACCGGGGTGTCGTTCACGGCGGTGATGGAGATGGAGACGGTGGCCAGGTTGCTGGTGACCTGGCCGTCGGAGGCCCGGTAGGTGAACGAGTCCGCCCCGGTGTAGTTGGCGTTCGGGGTGTAGGTGAACGTCCCGTCGGTGTTGAAACTCAGCGTGCCGTGACTGGGGCCGGTGACCACCGCCGCGGTCAGCGACCCGCTGTCGATGTCGGAGTCGTTGGCCAGGACACCACCGGCCAGCTGAGTGTCCTCGGTGGTGGTGAACGAGTCGCCGACCGCGACCGGGGCGTCGTTCACCGCCGTGATGGTGATGGTGACCGTGGCCGCGGTGCTGGTGGCCTGACCGTCGGTCGCGGTGTAGGTGAAGCTGTCGGTGCCGTTGAAGTTCACCGTCGGGGTGTAGGTGAAGCTGCCGTTGGCGTTCAGAGTGAGCGTGCCGTTGGCCGGGCCGCTAACCAATGTGGCTGTCAACGCACTGTTCTCGACGTCGGTGTCGTTGGCCAGCACCCCGGTGCCGGCGCCCTGGTTCAGCGTGCCGTCCTCGGCGACGGTGTACGCGTCGGCGACCGCGACCGGGGTGTCGTTCACGGCGGTGATGGAGATGGTGACGGTGGCCAGGTTGCTGGTGACCTGGCCGTCGGAGGCCCGGTAGGTGAACGAGTCCGCCCCGGTGTAGTTGGCGTTCGGGCTGTAGGTGAACGTCCCGTCGGTGTTGAAGCTCAGCGTGCCGTGACTGGGGCCGGTGACCACCGCCGCGGTCAGCGACCCGCTGTCGATGTCGGAGTCGTTGGCCAGGACACCACCGGCCAGCTGGGTGTCCTCGGTGGTGGTGAACGAGTCGCCGACCGCGACCGGGGCGTCGTTCACCGCCGTGATGGTGATGGTGACCGTGGCCGCGGTGCTGGTGGCCTGACCGTCGGTGGCCGTGTAGGTGAAGCTGTCGGTGCCGTTGAAGTTCGCCGTCGGGGTGTAGGTGAACGACCCGTTCGCGTTCAGAGTCAGCGTGCCGTTGGCGGGACCGCTCACCAGAGTGGCTGTCAACGCGCTGTTCTCGACGTCGGTGTCGTTGGCCAGCACCCCGGTGCCGGCGCCCTGGTTCAGCGTGCCGTCCTCGGCGACGGTGTACGCGTCGGCGACCGCGACCGGGGTGTCGTTGACCGCGGTGATGGAGATGGAGACGGTGGCCAGGTTGCTGGTGACCTGGCCGTCGGAGGCGCGGTAGGTGAACGAGTCCGCACCGGTGTAGTTGGCGTTCGGGGTGTAGGTGAACGTCCCGTCGGTGTTGAAACTCAGCGTGCCGTGACTGGGGCCGGTGACGACCGCCGCGGTCAGGGATCCGCTGTCGATGTCGGAGTCGTTGGCCAGGACACCGCCGGAGACCTGGGTGTCCTCGTTGGTGGTGACGGAGTCGTCGACCGCGACGGGGGCGTCGTTGACCGCGGTGATCGTGATGGTCACGGTGGCCGCGGTGCTGGTGTCGGTGCCGTCGCTGACGGTGTAGGTGAAGCTGTCGGTGCCGTTGAAGTCCGCATCCGGGGTGTAGGTGAAGCTGCCGTTGGCATTCAAGGTCAGGGTGCCGTTGGCCGGGCCGCTGTCCAATGTCGCGGTGAGGGTGCTGTTCTCGACGTCGGTGTCGTTGGCCAGGACCCCGGTGCCGCTGGTTTGAGTGAGAGTGCCGTCCTCGGCGACGGTGTACGCGTCGGCGACCGCGACCGGAACGTCGTTCACGGCGGTGATCGTGATCGTGACGGTCGCCGGGTCACTCGCATCGGTGCCGTCGGAGACGGTGTAGGTGAAGCTGTCGGTGCCGTTGAAATCGGTGTCGGGGGTGTAGGTGAAGCTGCCGTTGGCGTTGAAGGTCAGGGTGCCGTTGGCCGGACCGCTGTCCAGAGTGGCGGTCAGAGAACCGTTCTCGACGTCGGTGTCGTTACCCAGGACGCCAGTGCCCACCGGGACGGTCAGCGTGCCGTCCTCGGTGACGGTGTACGCATCGGCCACCGCGACGGGGGCGTCGTTGACCGCGGCAATTGTGATCGTGACGGTCGCCGGGTCACTCGCATCGGTGCCGTCCGAGACGGTGTAGGTGAAGCTGTCGGTCCCGGCGAAGTCCGCATCGGGGGTGTAGGTGAAGCTGCCGTTCGCGTTGAACGTGAGCGTCCCGTTGGCCGGCCCACTGTCCAGAGTCGCGGTGAGGGTGCTGTTCTCGACGTCGGTGTCGTTGCCCAGGACGTTGCCGACCAGCTCGGTGTCCTCGGCCACGGTGAACGAGTCGCCGACCGCGACGGGAGCGTCGTTGACCGCGGTGATCGTGATGGTCACCGTGGCTGGATCACTCGCATCGGTGCCGTCCGAGACGGTGTAGGTGAAGGTGTCGGTCCCGGCGAAGTCCGCATCGGGGGTGTAGGTGAAGCTGCCGTTCGCGTTGAGAGTGAGCGTGCCGCTGACCGGGCCGCTCGCCAAAGTCGCAGTGAGAGAATCATTCTCGACGTCGGTGTCGTTACCCAGGACGTTGCCGACCAGTTCGGTGTCCTCGGCGACGGTGAACGAGTCGTTGACCGCGACGGGAGCGTCGTTCACCGCCGTGATCGTGATGGTCACCGTGGCTGGATCACTGGTGTCGGTGCCGTCCGAGACGGTGTAGGTGAACGAGTCGGTGCCGGCGAAGTCCGCATCCGGGGTATAGGTGAACGACCCGTTCGCGTTAAGGACGAGCGTGCCGTTGGCCGGACCACTGTCCAGCGTCGCGGTCAACGTGCTGTTCTCGACGTCGGTGTCGTTACCCAGGACGTTGCCGACCAGTTCGGTGTCCTCAGCCACGGTGAACGCGTCGCCGACCGCGACGGGAGCGTCGTTCACCGCCGTGATCGTGATGGTCACCGTGGCTGGATCACTCGCATCGGTGCCGTCCGAGACGGTGTAGGTGAACGAGTCGGTGCCGGTGAAGTCCGCGTCGGGGGTGTAGGTGAAGCTGCCGTTCGCGTTGAGAGTGAGCGTGCCGTTGGTCGGACCGCTGTCCAATGTCGCGGTCAACGTGCTGTTCTCGACGTCGGTGTCGTTGCCCAGGACGTTGCCCGTCAGCTGAGTGTCCTCAGCCACGGTGAAGGAGTCGTCGACGGCGACCGGAGCGTCGTTCACCGCGTTGATCGTGATGGTCACCGTCGCCGGATCACTCGCATCGGTTCCATCGCTCACCGTGTAGGTGAACGAGTCGGTGCCGTTGAAGTCCGCATCCGGGGTGTAGGTAAACGAGCCGTTCGCGTTGAGGACGAGCGTGCCGTTGGCCGGGCCACTGTCCAGAGTCGCCGTCAACGTGCTGTTCTCGACATCGGTGTCGTTACCCAGGACATTGCCGACCAGTTCGGTGTCCTCAGCGACGGTGAACGAGTCCCCCACCGCGACGGGAGCGTCGTTCACCGCCGTGATGGTGATCGTGACGGTGGCGGCGGCACTGGTGTCGGTGCCGTCGGAGACGGTGTAGGTGAAGCTGTCGGTGCCGTTGAAGTCCGCGTCCGGGGTGTACGTGAAACTGCCGTTGGCGTTGAAGGTCAGGGTGCCGTTGGCAGGCCCACTGTTTAATGTCGCGGTGAGGGTGCTGTTCTCGACGTCGGTGTCGTTAGCCAGGACCCCGGTGCCTACCGGGACGGTCAGCGTGCCGTCCTCGGCGACGGTGTACGCATCGTCGACGGAGACCGGAGCGTCGTTCACCGCGTTGATCGTGATGGTCACCGTGGCTGGATCACTCGCATCGGTTCCGTCCGAGACGGTGTAGGTGAACGAGTCGGTGCCGGTGAAGTCCGCGTCGGGGGTGTAGGTGAAGCTGCCGTTCGCGTTGAGAGTGAGCGTGCCGTTGGCCGGACCACTCGCCACAGTCGCCGTCAGCGTGCTGTTCTCGACGTCGGTGTCGTTGCCCAGGACGTTGCCCGTCAGCTGAGTGTCCTCAGCCACGGTGAAGGAGTCGTCGACGGCGACCGGGGCGTCGTTCACCGCGGTGACGGTGATCGTCACCGTCGCCGGATCACTCGCATCGGTTCCATCGCTCACCGTGTAGGTGAACGAGTCGGTGCCGTTGAAGTCCGCATCCGGGGTGTAGGTAAACGAGCCGTTCGCGTTGAGGACGAGCGTGCCGTTGGCCGGACCGCTGTCCAATGTCGCGGTGAGGGTGCTGTTCTCGACGTCGGTGTCGTTACCCAGGACATTGCCCGTCAACTCGGTGTCCTCGGCCACGGTGAAGCCGTCGTCGACTGCGACGGGAGCGTCGTTGACCGCCGTGATGGTGATCGTGACGGTGGCGGCGGTGCTGGTGTCGGTGCCGTCGCTGACGGTGTAGGTGAACGAGTCGGTTCCGTTGAAGTTGGTGTCGGGGGTGTAGGTGAAGCTGCCGTTGGCGTTGAAGGTCAGGGTGCCGTTGGCCGGGCCACTGTCCAGAGTCGCCGTGAGAGAACTGTTCTCGACGTCGGTGTCGTTGCCAAGAACGTTGCCCGTCAGCTCGGTGTCCTCGGCGACAGTGAACGAGTCGCCGACCGCCACGGGAGCGTCGTTCACCGCCGTGATCGTGATCGTCACCGTCGCCGGGTCACTCGCATCGGTGCCGTCGGAGACGGTGTAGGTGAAACTGTCGGTCCCGGCGAAGTCCGCATCCGGGGTGTAAGTGAAGCTGCCGTTCGCATTCAAGGTCAGGGTGCCGCTGGCCGGGCCACTGTTCAGCGTCGCGGTCAACGTGCTGTTCTCGACATCGGTGTCGTTGCCGAGAACGTTGCCCGTCAGCTGAGTGTCCTCGGCCACGGTGAAGCCGTCATCGACCGCGACCGGGGCGTCGTTCACCGCGGTGACGGTGATGGTGACGGTGGCCGCGGTGCTGGTATCCGCGCCGTCGCTCACGGTGTAGGTGAAGCTGTCGGTGCCAGTGAAGTCGGTGTCGGGGGTGTACGTGAAGGACCCGTTCGCGTTGAACGTCAGGGTGCCGCTGGCCGGGCCACTGTCCAATGTCGCGGTCAACGTGCTGTTCTCGACATCGGTGTCGTTGCCGAGAACGTTGCCCGTCAGCTGAGTGTCCTCGGCCACGGTGAAGCCGTCATCGACCGCGACCGGGGCGTCGTTCACCGCGGTGACGGTGATGGTGACGGTGGCCGCGGTGCTGGTATCCGCGCCGTCGCTCACGGTGTAGGTGAAGCTGTCGGTGCCAGTGAAGTCGGTGTCGGGGGTGTACGTGAAGGACCCGTTCGCGTTGAACGTCAGGGTCCCGTTGGCCGGCCCACTGTCCAATGTCGCGGTCAACGTGCTGTTCTCGACGTCGGTGTCGTTGCCCAGGACGTTGCCCGTCAGCTGAGTGTCCTCAGCCACGGTGAAGGAGTCGTCGACGGCGACCGGAGCGTCGTTCACCGCGTTGATCGTGATGGTCACCGTGGCTGGATCACTCGCATCGGTTCCGTCGCTCACGGTGTAGGTGAAGCTGTCGGTCCCGGTGAAGTCGGTGTCGGGGGTGTAGGTGAAGCTGCCGTTGGCGTTGAACGTCAACGTGCCGCTGGCCGGGCCGGCCACCAGACTGGCTGTCAACGAACTGTTCTCGACATCGGTGTCGTTACCCAGGACGTTGCCCGTCAGCTGAGTATCCTCGGCCACGGTGAACGCATCGTCCACCGCCACGGGAGCGTCGTTCACCGCCGTGATCGTGATCGTCACCGTCGCCGGACCACTGCTGTCGGTGCCGTCGGAGACGGTGTAGGTGAAGCTGTCGGTCCCGGCGAAGTCCGCATCGGGGGTGTAAGTGAAGCTGCCATTGGCATTCAAGGTCAGGGTGCCGTTGGCCGGCCCACTCGCCAGAGTGGCGGTGAGAGAACCGTTCTCGACGTCGGTGTCGTTGCCCAGGACGTTGCCGACCAGTTCGGTGTCCTCAGCGACAGTGAACGAGTCGCCGATTGCAACGGGAGCGTCGTTGACCGCGGTGATCGTGATGGTGACCGTGGCTGGATCACTCGCGTCGGTGCCGTCGGAGACGGTGTAGGTGAAGCTGTCGGTCCCGGCGAAGTCCGCATCCGGGGTGTAGGTGAAGCTCCCATTGGCGTTGAAGGTCAGGGTGCCGCTGGCCGGCCCACTGTCCAGAGTCGCCGTCAGAGTGCTGTTCTCGACGTCGGTGTCGTTACCCAGGACGTTGCCCGTCAGCTGAGTGTCCTCATCGACGGTGAGCGAGTCGCCGACTGCAACGGGAGCGTCGTTCACCGCGGTGATCGAGATGGAGACGGTGGCGGCGGTGCTGGTGGCCTGACCGTCCGAGACGGTGTAGGTGAAGCTGTCGGTCCCGGTGAAGTCGGTGTCGGGGGTGTAGGTGAAGCTGCCGTTGGCGTTGAAGGTCAACGTGCCGCTGGCCGGGCCGGCCACCAGACTGGCTGTCAACGAACTGTTCTCGACATCGGTGTCATTACCCAGGACATTGCCCGTCAGCTGAGTATCCTCGGCCACGGTGAACGCATCGTCCACCGCCACGGGAGCGTCGTTCACCGCCGTGATCGTGATCGTCACCGTCGCCGGACCACTGCTGTCGGTGCCGTCCGAGACCGTGTAGGTGAAGCTGTCGGTGCCAGCGAAGTCCGTATCCGGAGTGTAGGTGAACGACCCGTTCGCGTTGAGGACGAGCGTGCCGTTGGCCGGACCAATCGCCAAAGTCGCAGTGAGAGAATTATTCTCGACATCGGTGTCGTTACCCAGGACATTGCCCGTCAGCTGAGTATCCTCGGCCACGGTGAACGAGTCGCCGACTGCAACGGGAGCGTCGTTGACCGCGGTGATCGTGATGGTCACCGTGGCTGGATCACTCGCATCGGTGCCGTCCGAGACGGTGTAGGTGAAGCTGTCGGTGCCAGTGAAGTCCGCATCGGGGGTGTAGGTGAAGCTGCCGTTCGCATTCAAGGTCAGGGTGCCGTTGGCCGGGCCACTCGCCAGAGTGGCGGTGAGAGAACCGTTCTCGACATCGGTGTCGTTGCCCAGGACGTTGCCGACCAGTTCGGTGTCCTCATCGACGGTGAACGAATCGTCCACCGCGACCGGGGCGTCGTTCACCGCCGTGATGGTGATCGTCACCGTCGCCGGATCACTCGCGTCGGTACCGTCGCTCACGGTGTAGGTAAAGCTGTCGGTGCCGTTGAAATCGGTGTCGGGGGTGTAGGTGAAGCTGCCGTTCGCATTCAAGGTCAGGGTGCCGTTGGCCGGACCACTCGCCAGAGTCGCGGTCAACGTGCTGTTCTCGACATCGGTGTCGTTACCCAGGACGTTGCCGACCAGTTCGGTGTCCTCAGCGACAGTGAACGAGTCGTTGACCGCCGCGGGAGCGTCGTTCACCGCGGTGATCGTGATGGTGACCGTGGCTGGATCACTCGCATCGGTGCCGTCGGAGACGGTGTAGGTGAAGCTGTCGGTTCCGGTGAAGTCCGCTTCCGGGGTGTAGGTGAAGGAGCCGTTGGCGCTGAGAGTGAGCGTGCCGTTGGCCGGACCACTCGCCAGAGTGGCGGTCAGAGAACCGTTCTCGACATCGGTGTCGTTACCCAGCACCCCGGTTCCTACCGGGACGGTCAGCGTGCCGTCCTCGGCGACGGTGTACGCATCGCCGACCGCGACGGGAGCGTCGTTCACCGCGGTGATCGTGATCGTCACCGTCGCCGGGTCACTCGCGTCCGTTCCATCGCTCACGGTGTAGGTGAAGCTGTCGGTGCCGTTGAAGTCCGCATCGGGTGTGTACGTGAACGACCCGTTCGCATTCAAGGTCAGGGTCCCGTTGGCCGGCCCACTGTCCAGAGTCGTCGCCAACGTGCTGTTCTCGACATCGGTGTCGTTACCGGCGACGTTGCCGACCAGTTCGGTGTCCTCATCGACGGTGAACGAGTCGTCCACTGCGATCGGGGTGTCGTTGACCGCGGTGATGGTGATCGTCACGGTGGCCGGATCACTCGCATCGGTGCCGTCCGAGACCGTGTAGGTGAAGCTGTCGGTGCCGTTGAAGTCCACGTCCGGGGTGTAGGTGAACGACCCGTTGGCGCTGAGAGTGAGCGTGCCGTGGGCCGGACCACTCGCCAAAGTCGCAGTGAGAGAATTATTCTCGACGTCGGTGTCGTTACCCAGGACATTGCCGACCAGTTCGGTGTCCTCATCGACGGTGAACGCATCGTCCACCGCGACGGGAGCGTCGTTGACCGCGGTGATGGTGATGGTCACGGTCGCCGCGGCACTGGCGTCGGTGCCATCGCTCACGGTGTAGGTGAAGCTGTCGGTGCCGTTGAAGCCCACGTCCGGGGTGTAGGTGAACGACCCGTTCGCGTTGAGGACGAGTGTGCCGTTGGCCGGCCCACTCGCCAAAGTCGCAGTGAGCGAATTATTCTCGACGTCGGTGTCGTTACCGGCGACGTTGCCGACCAGTTCGGTGTCCTCATCGACGGTGAACGAGTCGCCGACTGCAACGGGAGCGTCGTTCACCGCGGTGATGGAGATCGAGACGGTGGCGGCGGTACTGGTGGCCTGACCGTCCGAGACCGTGTAGGTGAAGCTATCGGTGCCGTTGAAGTCCACGTCCGGGGTGTAGGTGAACGACCCGTTCGCGTTGAGGACGAGCGTGCCGTTGGCCGGACCACTCGCCAAAGTCGCAGTGAGAGAATTACTCTCGACGTCGGTGTCGTTACCCAGGACGTTGCCGACCAGTTCGGTGTCCTCATCGACGGTGAACGAGTCGCCGACTGCAACGGGAGCGTCGTTCACAGCGGTGATGGAGATCGAGACGGTGGCCAGGTTGCTGGTGACCTGGCCGTCGGAGGCCCGGTAGGTGAACGAGTCCGCACCGGTGTAGTTGGCGTTCGGGCTGTAGGTGAACGTCCCGTCGGTGTTGAAACTCAGCGTGCCGTGACTGGGGCCGGTGACCACCGATGCGGTCAGCGACCCGCTGTCGATGTCGGAGTCGTTGGCCAGGACACCACCGGCCAGCTGAGTGTCCTCGTTAGTGGTGAACGAGTCGCCGACCGCGACCGGGGCGTCGTTCACCGCAGTCACGGTGATGGTGACCGTGGCCGCGGTGCTGGTGGCCTGACCGTCGGTCGCGGTGTAGGTGAAGCTGTCGGTGCCGTTGAAGTTCGCCGTCGGGGTGTAGGTGAACGACCCGTTCGCGTTGAGAGTCAGCGTGCCGTTGGCCGGGCCGCTCACCAGAGTGGCTGTCAACGCACTGTTCTCGACGTCGGTGTCGTTGGCCAGCACCCCGGTGCCGGTGCCCTGGTTGAGCGTGCCGTCCTCGGCGACGGTGTACGCGTCGCCGACCGCGACCGGGGTGTCGTTCACCGCGGTGATGGAGATGGAGACGGTGGCCAGGTTGCTGGTGACCTGGCCGTCGGAGGCCCGGTAGGTGAACGAGTCCACGCCGTTGAAGGCCGCGTCGGGCGTGTAGGTGAAGGACCCGTTCGTGTTGAACGTCAAGGTGCCGTGGGCCGGGCCGCTCACCAGAGTCGCTGTGAGAGTGTCGCCGTCGACGTCGGAGTCGTTGGCCAGCACCCCGACATCGGTGATGACGACCAAGGTGCCGTTCTCCGCCACGGCGTAGCCGTCACCCGCCGCGACGGGAGTGTCGTTGAAGGCGGCGACGGTGATGGTGACGGTGGCGGGCGTGCTGGTGGCCGTCCCGTCGCTGGCGGTGTATGTGAACGAATCGCTTCCGTAGAAGTCGTCGTCGGGTGTGTAGATGAACGATCCGTCGGGCCCCAGGATGACGGAGCCGTGGCTGGGCCCACTCGACAGATTCGTCGTGAGGAAGGGACTGTCGACGTCGAGATCGTTACCGAGGACGTTGCCCGCCATGGCGGCGTCTTCATCGGTGCTGAACGTATCGCCGACGGCGATAGGGGCGTCGTTGACCGCCGTGATGGTGATCGTCACCGTGACCGGACTGCTGGTGATCGCCCCGTCGGACACGGTGTAGGTGAACGAGTCGAAGCCGCGGTAGTCGTCGGGCGGAGTGTAGATGAACGAGCCGTCGAGCCCCAGCACGACGGTCCCTCGGGTCGGCCCGCTCGCGAGAACTGTTGTGAGCGAGGAACTGTCGATGTCGGTGTCGTTGCCCAGGACGTTGCCTGCGAGGGCGACGTCCTCGGCGGTGCTGAACGTGTCACCGACGGCGATAGGGGCGTCGTTGACCGCCGTGATGGTGATCGTCACCGTCGCCGGACTGCTGGTGGCCGTCCCGTCGCTCGCGGTGTAGGTGAACGAATCGGAGCCGTAGAAGTCGTCGTCGGGAGTGTAGATGAACGACCCGTCGGGCCCCAGGATGACGGAGCCGTGGCTGGGTCCATCGGCCAGAGTCGTCGTGAGTATCGCGCTGTCGACGTCGGTGTCGTTGCCGAGCACGTGCCCGGCAAGGGCTGAGTCCTCGGCGGTGGTGAACGTGTCGCCGACGGCGACCGGGGTGTCGTTGACGGCGGTGATGGTGACGGTGACGGTGGCCGGCGCGCTGCTGACCGTCCCGTCGCTGACGGTGTAGGTGAAACTGTCGATGCCGTAATAGTTCCCGGTGGGGGTGTAGATGAACGAGCCGCCGAGGCCGAGCGTCACGGTGCCGCGCGTCGGCTGACTCGCGAGAGTCGTTGTCAGCAGGGCGTTGTCGACGTCCGTGTCGTTGCTCACGAGGTTGCCCGAGACCGCGTCGTCCTCGGTGGTGGTGAAGGTGTCGCCGACCGCGACCGGGGCGTCGTTGACGGGGGTGACGGTGATCGCGACCGTCGCCGGGGCACTCGTAGACCAGCCGTCGCTCGCGGTGTAGGTGAAGGAATCCGGGCCGTAGTAGTCGTCGTCGGGCCGGTAGATGAACGATCCGTCGAGGCCGAGCGTCACGGTGCCGTGGGTCGGACCGCTCGCCAGAGACGTTGTCAGCAGCGCGTTGTCGACGTCGATGTCGTTGCTCAGAACGTTGCCCGAGACCGCGTTGTCCTCGGCGGTAGTCACCGTGTCGCCGGCGGCGACGGGAACGTCGTTGATGGCCGTGACGGTGATCGTCACCGTAGCCGGGGCGCTGGTGCCCATTCCGTCGGTGGCGGAGTAGGTGAACGAGTCCGAGCCGGCGTAGTCGGGGGTCGGGGTGTAGACGAACGATCCGTCGGCGGCCAGGTTCACCGATCCGTGCGCGGTGGTGATGACGCCCGGTTCGGCGACGCTCAGCGGTTCGGCGTCGGGGTCGCTGTCGTTTGCGAGAACGCCGGCAGCCGCACTGACCGTCAGGGTGCCGTCCTCGTTGGTCGTGTAGCTGTCCGCGACGGTGACGGGGACGGCGTTCGGCGCGAACGACATCAGGCTGATGACCGCGGTGTCCTTGTGGGCGAAGTGGGGGCTCAGGAAGCTGAGTAGTCCGTGAATGTGGAAGCAGTTCGCGACGTCGCTGGCGATGACGGTGAACTCGTCCGGTCCGGTGTAACCCGCGTCGGCTTGGTAGGTGAACGTCCCCGTCATCTGGTCGACGGTGACGGTGCCGTGGGATGGTCCGCCCCAATGACCGCGGGTGGGCACCCGATACCTGATGTGATCGCCGTCCGCGTCGTATCCGTAGAACGGAATCGGCTCACTGACCTCGCCGGGGCCGAGCACGAGGGTGATGTCCTGCGGACTCACCTGCGGGGTGCGGTTGAAGAAGGTGTACTGAATCTCCCGACGGATCCAGGCCAGAACCGCCCACACGATGGAGGGCTGCACCGGACTGACCGGTGCTCCGGGTTCCGCGAACGGCGACAGATACACCGACACCACCATGCTCGCGACGTCGACCATCTCGGACGTCGCCGTGGTCTCCGGCTCGGAGCCCTCAGCGGTCGAGCTGAAGGCGAGACCCTCCACCGTGGGTTCGGCGAGCGACAGCTCATCGCCCGGCGCGGCGACGGATAGTTCCGTTTCGGGGATCTGGGTGACGACCGGCGTCGTCGCGGGGTCGGGGCTCGACGCATCGCCGGTGTCGGCCGCGCCGCTCGGCGAGGAGTCGCCCTGCGGGGCGGTCGCGACGGGTGACTCGTCGGTTGGCCAGGAAAGTTGCTCAGAGCCCTCTGCGGGGGTTGTGGCAACGTCCGAGTTCGTCGACTCCGTGGACGGCGATTCGGTGTCGCCGACCGGGTCTGACGTGGGTTCCGACGGCGAGGAGGTGTCGTCGTCGGTCGCCTGGCCCGCGTCGTTCGTCGAATCGATCACGCCGCCGGAGTTCGCCACCTGCATGTCGGGTGGCGAGGTGTCGGGTTCACCCGCAGCGCTCGACGACGCGGGTTGACCAGCCGAAGCGGTCGACGTCGAACTCGAATCCGGCGTTGGTTCCGCGGCGGCAGAGGGGTCCTCCGCCGACTGAGCGCCCCCTGATTGCGGGGAGGAACCGGAATCGGATGTCGACGATTCCGATCCGTCTGAATCGGTTTCGGCGCGCGCCTCACCAAGGCCGATGCCCAACCCGAGACCATGGCCGGTCGCCATTGCCACACCAACACCGAGAGCGACGGCTAACGCTCCGACTCGGCCGATGTATTTACCGGCTCCACCATTAGCGCAAACGGGTATTAGAGGTTCGATTGGGGCCGCGGCGTCGGTGCCGAGACGAAAGCTCAGCTGGATCTCCTGGCGTTCGGTGAACCCCTTGGCCTTGCGATGGCGGGCTTTCTTTCCATGCGCACGTTGGCGGGCCGACGGGTCCATGTGTCACCTCTGCTGCCTGGGACCAGTTTGAGCAGCGCATTTGTCGCAAAGCTGTCCAACGCAGGCCTCGTTGCCGTGGTAGCCCACTGAGGCAGACCGCCGACGCGGTATCGCTCGAACGTCGTCCAGGTCACCAGTCCAGCCGCACCCCCCGAGAGTGCTCACAACAATTTACGCTGCCGACAGTAAGTTGGTCCAGCAAATCTTTGTTTACGTTCTTGCCCAATTTTGGGATGGGTCGGAGTTTCTGGAGCAAACCCAGTTGGTCGGTTCGGACACTCGACGGGCTACGTGCGACTCAGTGATCGGTGCCGCGGATACTCCGACGCCGACGCCGGCGGGACCGTCGAAAGACCTGAATTCAGCGCGTGGACAAAACTCTTCGTGCGATGCTCGCATCGGTGAGCACGGTGAGCGCATGAGCACGGTCAACACGGCGCGGGGCGCCATCGACATCGCCGATCTGGGCGTCACGCTGATGCACGAGCACGTGTTCATCATGACCACGGAGATCCTCGAGAACTATCCGGAGGCGTGGGGTGACGGGGCGAAACGCGAGGCGGACGCGATCGACCGTCTCAACGAACTCAAGGGCCGCGGCGTCGACACCATCGTCGACCTGACCGTCATCGGGCTGGGCCGCTACCTGCCGCGGATCGCCCGCATCGCCGCGGCCACCGAGCTCAACATCGTCGTCGCGACCGGGCTGTACACCTATAACGACCTGCCGATGTACTTCCACTACCGCGGCCCCGGCGCTCCGCTCGACGGGCCCGAGATCATGACCGAGATGTTCGTCCGCGACATCGAGCACGGCATCGCGGACACGGGGGTCAAGGCGGCGATCCTGAAGTGCGCCACCGACGAACCGGGTCTCACCGCCGGAGTCGAGCGCGTGCTGCGCGCGGTCGCGCAGGCGCACCGACAGACCGGGGTGCCGATCTCGACACACACCCACGCCGAGACCAGGCGCGGACTCGACCAACAGCGCGTGTTCGCCGAGGAGGGTGTCGATCTGAGTAGGGTCGTCATCGGCCACTGCGGTGACACCACCGACCTCGACTACCTGACCGAACTCATCGAGGCCGGCTCCTACATCGGGATGGACAGGTTCGGCGTCGACGTCTACCTGCCGTTTGAAGACCGGGTGGCGACGGTCGCCGCGATGTGCGAGCGCGGCTACGCGGAGAAGATGGTGTTGTCCCACGACGCGTCGTGCTACTTCGACGCGCTGCCCGAGGCCACTCTGCCGGTGGTGCTGCCGAATTGGCATTACCTGCACATCCACAACGACGTGATCCCCGCGCTGAAGGCCCGCGGCGTCACCGACGAGCAACTCACCACGATGCTGGTGGACAACCCCCGCCGCATCTTCGAGCGGACGGGCGGCTACTGATGGTCGCCGGGGTTCCGCCGATCAGCGCGCAGGTCTCGGAGTTGGCGCGGACCGACCCCGACGCCCCGGCGGTCACCTGCGAGGGACGCACGCTGACCCGTGCCGAACTCGACCGCAGCACGAACCGGTTGGCGCGCGCGTACGCCGAGTTCGGGGTCGGGGTCGGCGATTACGTGTCGATCGCGATGCCGAACTCGATCGAGTGGATTCAGGCGATCCTCGCATGCTGGAAGCTCGGGGCGGTACCACAACCGCTGTCGGCTCGGCTGCCCGACGCCGAGTTCACCGGCATCCTCGATCTGAAGCCGCGTGCCCTGATCGTCGGTCGCACCGACCCGCGGGGCCTGGTCCCCAGCGTGCCAATGGATTTCACCCCCGCCGCCCTATCCGATGACGCCCTGCCGGACGCGGTGTCCCCGGTGTGGAAGTCGATGACATCGGGCGGCAGCACCGGGCGGCCCAAGCTGATCGAGGCGGGCGGCGACAGCCGAATCCCGGCGGCGATCGGCTATCCACTCGGCGCGCAGGAGGGCGACGTCAACCTGATCTCCGTGCCGCTGAGCCACAACACCGGGTTCACCACGGCGGCCGTCGGCCTGCTGCAGGGCCACCACCTGGTGGTGATGCCGCGATTCGACCCGCACGCGTTCCTCGGCCTGATCGCCGAGCACCGCGTCACGTTCCTGACCACCGTGCCCACCGTCATGCAGCGCCTGCTGCCGGTGTACCGGGCGGATCCGGCGTCCTACGACCTGTCGTCGATCCGCCGGTTCTGGCACCTCGGCGCGCCGTGCCCGCCCGTCATCAAGCTCGCCTGGATCGAGATCCTCGGCGGGGAGGCGGTGTGGGAACTGTACGGCGGCACCGAACTTCAGGCGTTGACGTTCATCAACGGCGACCAGTACCTGACGCATCCGGGGTCGGTGGGCGTCGTCGTGGCCGGCGAGATGAAGGTACTCGACGACGACGGCAACGAATGCCCGCCCGGTGTCGTCGGCGAGATCTACATGCGGCCCGCGCCCGGCAGTGCGCCCACCTACCGGTACGTCGGCGTCACCGCGAAGAGTCGCGACGGCTGGGACTCCCTCGGCGACCTCGGGCACTTCGACGCCGACGGGTTCCTCTACCTGTCCGACCGCCGCGTCGACATGTTCACCGTCGGCGGCCGCAACGTGTACCCGGCCGAGATCGAGGCGGCGCTCGCCGAGCACCCGGACATCCTGTCCTGCTTGGTCGTCGGAGTCCCGGATGACGACCTCGGTCAGGTCCCGCACGCGCTGGTGCAGAGTTCGACCGCACTCGACGAGGACGCGATTCGCACGTTTCTCGTCGACCGGGTGGCCGCCTACAAGGTTCCCCGCGCGGTCGAGTTCGTCGACCGGCCGCTGCGCGACGACGCGGGCAAGGCGCGCCGCACGGCGGTGCGCGACGAGGTCATCGCGCGGGCCGCGCAATCGAGCTAGCGCGCGGCGGCGGGCTCCGTCGAGTCGGTAGCCGAACTGTCCAGCGGTGACGGATCGTTGCGTCTCTCCCACCGCCGCAGCGCGTTCCGGCACGGCGACTCCACCAGTGCGTAGCTGACGGCAGCGATCGCGAAGCCCAACAGCACGGTGAGGACCAACACCACGGGCATGTGGCCGTTGAACGGGAACTCGCCGATCATGGGGAACACCATCGCCAGCGCGGCGAGGTGCCAGACGAACAGCCCGTAGGACCACCGGCCCAGCGTCACCATCACGCCGCTGCCCAGGATCCGGTGCGGGGTGTCGGGCCGATCGAGCACCAGCGGCGCCAGCAGCGCGCCCGCGACGACCGCCCCGCACGTCGTCTTGACGATGAACTGGCCCGCGGTGCCGGGGATCAGCCCCTCCGGGCCCGCGAACGGTGATGCTGCGAGCAGAAACGCGGCCAGCGCGATCAGCGCCATCAGCACCCGGTGCCGGGCCAGCCGGTGCACCCAGCCGACGGGACTGACAGTCAGCTCGGCGAGCAGCATGCCCGCGGCGAACCACGCGAAGAACGCCGGCGGCCAGTTCCACGGGTTGATGCCGACCGGCGGGTCGAACGGCAGCAGCGCCCACCCCAGGCTGAGCACCGCCAGGGCGGACACTGCGGCGATCCGGCCGCGCGCGGGAACCCTGCGTGCCAGCAGTGCCAGCAGCGGCAGCGCGAGATAGAAGCTGACCTCGACCGACAAACTCCACATCTGGGTGAGCCCGGCCGTCAGCGTCAGTGGTACGTAGATCTGGGTGAGGGTGAGGTTGGCCAGCCAGACGGTGCCATCGGCGTTGGCATCCGGCAGCAGCGTCAGGATGACGATCACCGCCACCAGGTAGCCCGGCATGATCCGCACGATGCGCGACCGCAGGTAGTGCCCCGTCGGCGGCCGGTGCCGCAGCCCGCGCGCCGCCGCCGCGTGGCCGCGCCAGAGCAGGAACCCCGACAGCGCGAAGAACACGGCCACCGCCAGGTCGAAACGTCCAAGCAGGCGCCCCGTCACGCCGGTGGAGTGGCCCGTCTGGAACGCGACGTGCGTGATGACGACCCCGATCGCCGCGCAGGCGCGCATCCCCTCGACGGCGGGCAGGAAACCGCGCGTACCGCCGACTGTGCTGTCCTGGTCGTCGGTGGTCATGCGCGACAGTCTGCCGGATGGGACTCGTAGTAAGCAGGCACCTTAGTTTGGACTGTTAGGGTCAGACGGGTTTTGCCGTCCGGCAGGCGAAGGAGGCACGGTTTGAACCGCGCTGTGGCGCTGCGCATCGCGGCGTGCGGGCTGATGGGACTGGGCGCCGCCCTGCTCATGGCAGCCCTGTTGCTGACGATGTACACCTCGGGCCGGGTCGCCAAGATCCCGCTGAACATCGACACCACGCTGGTCAGTGAAGGCACTGCGACAGCGCTCGACCCCACGTCTCTCACGACGGGCGACCCGTTCGTCATCACGGAGAACACCCCCGTGGTGCTGCAGCGGCAGATCACGGTGGAGGCCCCGTCCAACGCCGACGTGGTCACGCTGCAGGTCGGCGACACGCTGCGCCGCACGGACCAGCAGCAGGACAACGGCCTGCTGCTCGCGATGGTCGACACGGTGACGCTGGACCGCTCGACGGCGATGGCGGTGTCCAGCGACACCAACCCCGGTGGCGCGGTGCAGAAGCCCCGGAGCATCGAGGAAGAGAACCCGCCGACCAACATCGCGCTGCCGCACGACGGTCTGTCCTACCGGTTCCCGTACGACACGGAGAAGAAGACCTACCCGGTGTTCGACCCGATCGCGCAGAAGGCCTACGACGCCAACTACGACGGCGAAGAGGACGTCAACGGACTGGCGGCGTACCGGTTCACGCAGGACGTCGGGTACGACGGCAACGGTCCCGACGCGAAGCTCTCCGACCCGCTGAAGTACGCATCGCTCTACGAGAACGACGAGGACGGTCAGGTCACCGCCCGCGCCGCACTCTGGGGCGTCGAGGCCGAGGATCCCGAAGAGCCGATCACGATGACGCGCTACTACGCGGCGCAGCGCACCTTCTGGGTCGACCCGGTGTCGGGCACCATCGTCAAGTCCAAGGAACACGGCTTCCACTACTACGCTCGGGACGCGCTCAAGCCCGAGGTGACGTTCGCCGACTTCACCGTCGAATCCACCGAGGACACGGTGGAGTCGCAGGTCGCGAGTGCACGCGACGAGGGTGACGTGGTGGCGCTGTGGAGCCGCATCCTGCCCATCTCGTTCACCGCGCTCGGCCTCGTCGCACTGGTCGGCGGCGTCCTGCTCGGCGCATTCACGCTGCGGGCCGAGCGGGCGCTGATCGATCCGGGTCTCGACGAGCCGGACCACGGCTTCTTCGGGCGCCGACCCACCGACTCGGGTCCGATGCCCGCTGCCGAGGCCCAGACCGAGAAGCTGCCGTCGCAGCGGCCCCCGGACCGCCACTGAGCCGTCGCGACCGCGTGGCGGTGCCTGCGTACGCGCTGGCACTGGCGCTTCTGGTGACGGCCCCCCTGCTGGGACCGGGCTATCTTCTGCTGCGCGACGCGGTGTCGACGCCGCGCTCCCACCTCTCCGACGCCGCACTGGGATTGTCCGAGGCGGCGCCGCGTGCCCTGCCGCAGGACTTCGCGATCGCCGTGGCGTCGTGGGCGGTGGACGGCGGCGTCGTGGTCAAGGCGCTGCTGGTGGCGGGGTTGTGGCTCGCCGGCTGGGGCGCCGCACGGCTGGTGTCGACCGCGCTGCCCGCCGCGGGGGTGCCCGGCGAGTTCGTCGCCGCGACGGTCGCGGTGTGGAACCCGTACGTCGCGGAGCGGCTGCTGCAGGGCCACTGGAGTCTGCTGGTCGGCTACGGCTGCCTGCCGTGGGTGGGCGTCGCGGTGACGCGGCTGCGTACCGGGCTGGGCGGGTGGTGGCCACTGGTCGCCTGGATCGCGGTGGCGGGGCTCACCCCGACGGGCCTGATGCTCGCGGCGGTGGTCGCCCTGGTCGCCGTCGCGGTGCCGGGCACGGGCCGGTCGCGCCGAGCGTGCGCGGCGGTGAGCCTGGCGGTGGCGGTGCTGTCGTCGGCTCCGTGGCTGGTGGCCTCGGCGGCGGCGGGGTCGCTGTCGTCGACGCAGGCGACCGGGGTCACGGCGTTCGCCGCCAGGGCCGAGCCCGGCCTGGGGACCCTCGGCAGCCTGGCCGGGTTGGCTGGCATCTGGAACGGCCAGGCCGTACCGGATTCGCGGACAACGCTTTTCGCCGTGGTCGGCACCGCCGTGCTGCTCGCGGTGGTGGCTCTCGGCCTGCCGACGGCGCTGCGCACACCGGCGACGGTGCCGTTCCTGGTGCTCGCCGCCGTGGCGGTCGTGCTTCCCGCAGTCGCCGCGACGGGGCCCGGACTCGCGGCCCTGGAGGCGCTGATCCGCACGGTGCCCGGCCTCGGGGTCCTGCGCGACGGCCAGAAGTGGGTCGCACTCGCTGCGCCCGGCTACGCGCTGGCCGGTGGCGCCGCGGTACTCACGCTGCGACGCCGAGTACCCCCGGTCGCCGCGGCGGCGGTCTGCTGCGCCGCGCTACTCGCCGTGCTGCCGGACCTGGCGTGGGGCGTCGGCGGCAAGGTCGTGGCGGTGCGCTATCCGCCGGGGTGGGCGGCCGTGGCCGCTGAGATCAACGCCGATCCGCGGCCGGTGGCCGTGCTGCCGCCCGATGTGATGCGCGAATTCGCCTGGGCGGGAACCGCTCCCGTGCTCGATCCGCTGCCGCGCTGGGTGTCCGCCGACGTGCTGACGACGGGCGACCTCGTCATCGGCGGGCAGACCGTACCCGGCGAGGGGACTCGAGCACGCGCGGTGCAACGTCTGCTGGCCGACGGCGCCGACTCCGACGAGTTGTTGCGCAACGGCGTCGGCTGGGTGGTGGTCGAGGGGGCCGCTGCGCCGCTGGATCTGCCCGTGGTGCACCGCGACGCCGACATCGCGCTGTACCGAGTCGGCGGGACCGGTGCTCCCGCCCCACACCGGGCACTCATGATCGCGACCCACCTGGTCTGGCTCGCGACGCTCGTCATCGGAATCGCCGGGTCGGCGTGGGCCCGTCGCCGTAGCATCCGGTCGTGAGCTGGCTGAGCGGATGGTGGCAGGACGAGGTCGTCGGCGGATACAAGGGCCCGCTGCTGTTGAGCTTCACCGCGTTCGTGGTGACGTTCCTGACCACCCGCACCATCACCCGGTTGATCCGGGCGGGCAGGGGTCCGTTCCACAACATCAGCAGCGGCGGCGTGCACATGCACCACTCGACTCCGGGCGTCGTGCTGCTGATCACCGGCGGCTTCACGGCGGTCGGCGCACCGCCGATGTCGGCGTGGACCTATCTGGCCGGCCTGCTGATCGGCGTCGGCGCGTCGCTCGTGCTGGACGAGTTCGCGATGATCTTCCGGCTGCAGGACGTCTATTGGTCGCAGGAGGGCCAACTTTCGGTGAACATGGTGACGCTGGCAGCTGCCTGCGTCGGCCTGGCCGTCGCGGGCGTGTCACCCGTCGACGATCTGCCGCGCGACGTCACGGCGGTGCGCACCGCGGTGGTGGCGGTGCTGCTCGTCAACTTCGTCCTGGTGGCGATCACCGCGCTGAAAGGCAAGTACCCCACCGCGCTCCTCGGTCTGTTCATCGGGCCGGTCGCCTGGGTGGGTGCCGTCCGGCTGGCGCGCCCGACGTCGCCGTGGGCCCGCTGGCGCTACAGCCCGAAGAGGAAGGCTCGCGCTGAGCGGCGCGCCGCGGCGTTCGACGACCGGTGGGCTCCGATCCGGCGGCACTGGGACGACTTCATCGGCGGCACACCGACGTCGACGGATCCACCGCAGCAACAGGCCGGTTAGACCACGCCGCTGACGCGGTCGCCGCGGGCGACCGACTCCAGCACATCGCGCATCGCGTCGGCGCTCATGCGCCAGGAGAATTCGAGGCTGCGCACCTGCGCCTTGGCGCCCAGTTGCTCGCGCAGCACCCGGTCGGTCAGCAGCTCGCGGGTTGCGTCGACCAGCCCGGCGTGATCGTCGACAAGCACGCCGGTGACCCCGTCGACGATCGAGTCCGTCAACCCGCCCGACGTGCGATAGCCGATAGTCGGCACCGCGTGCTGAGCCGCCTCGGTAACGGCCAGCCCCCAGCCCTCCTTCTGCGACGGCAGGAGATGCACCCAGCAGCGTTGCAGCACTTCGTGTTTCGCGTAGTCGTCGATGTGACCGTGGAAGGTGACCGCGTCGGCGATGCCCAGCAGTTCGGCGCGCTCGACGAGCGGCTGCGCCCACCAGCCTCCGCCGATGACGTCGAGGTGCACGTCGCGCAGCGTCGTTCGCAGTTCGGCGACCAGATCCAACGCGTGCTCGATCTGCTTGTGCGGCACCAGCCTCGAGAGCACGGCGATGCGCGGCGTGTCCGAGCGGGCGGTCGTGAGCGTTGCGGCGGGGGCCTCGTCGAGACCGTTGCGCACGACTGCGACGTGTCGGGGATTCACCCCGAGGTCGGCCAGATCGCGTGCCGACGGCAGCGACACCGTCACGTACTGATTGCGGCGATGCGCGCGCGGCGACACCCTCGACTCGACGAACCAGCCCACCCGGCTCATCAGCCACCCCGCAACCGGCCACTGCTCGCGGTGGCAGTGGTGCACGAGCACGACGGCCCGCCGTCCGTACGCCAACCGCGCCAGGAACGGCACGCCGTTCTGGGTGTCGATCACGACGTCGGGTCGCACCCGCCGCAGTGGTCCGAGGCCGATCCGGGCGGCGAGCATCGCGACCATCGCGAAGATGTAGACGGTGTACCGGCCGCCGCCGCGACTGACGTGGACGCCGTCGACGAGGTCTCGGCGCGCCGCACCGTCGTAGCGGGCCGTGCGCAACGTGACGTCGACACCCGATTCCGCGAGTTGGGCGCCGATCCGCTGCAGATAGGTCTCGCTGCCGCCGCCCTGAGGGTGGCCGGTGTCGCGCCAGCAGAGCAGCAGCACGGAGTTCACGGGGGCGGACATCGCTGTCGAGCGTAGTTCAGGTCAACCCGCGGGCTTACCCTCTCCGGGTGGCCGTGACCGACTCGTTCGCCAACCGGGCGACCCTTGCACGGTCGGTGCGGCTGCTGAGCGAGTTCCGGTTCGAGCAGACCGACCCCGCGCGTTTCTACGGTGCCCTCGCTGAGGACACCGTCGACCTCGTCGCATCGCTGTGGTCGGGAGCGTGCGGTACGTCGCCCGACGGCCGCACCGTACTCGACGTCGGCGGCGGTCCCGGCTACTTCGCCGACGCCTTCGCCGACGCCGGCTTCGACTACCTCGGCGTCGAACCTGATCCCCGCGAGATGCATGCGGGCCCGGCGGGCGTGCGCGGGGCGGGCGCCTTCGTCCGCGCCTCCGGGATGGCGCTGCCGTTCGCCGATGACAGCGTCGACGTGTGCCTGTCGTCGAACGTCGCCGAACACGTCCGGGAGCCGTGGCGGCTCGGTGCGGAGATGTTGCGGGTGACGCGGCCCGGCGGGCTGGCGGTGCTGTCCTACACCGTGTGGCTCGGTCCGTTCGGCGGCCACGAGATGGGGCTGACGCACTACCTCGGCGGTCGGCGCGCCGCCGATCGCTACGCGCGCGCACACGGCCACCGACCGAAGAACGACTACGGCTCGTCGTTGTTCGCAGTCTCGGCGTCGGCGGGTCTGAAGTGGGCTGCGGGCACGGGCGCGTTGATCGCCGCATTCCCGCGCTACCACCCGCGATGGGCCTGGTGGATGGTCGGCGTGCCGGGTCTGCGGGAATTCACGGTGAGCAATCTGGTGCTGGTGTTACAGCCGTCCTGAAAGGCTGAACTGCAACAGGTTCTCGTTTCCGCTATTCGTGGGTAATGTGACGGCCATGACACAGAGCACCGCCTTCAAGACCGAGTGGGACAAGTTGTTCATCGGCGGCAAGTGGGTCGAGCCGTCCACCGACGAGGTCATCGAGGTGCACTCGCCTGCCACCGGAGAGCTCGTCGGCAAGGTGCCGCTGGCGGCGGCCGCCGACGTCGACGCCGCGTGCGCGGCCGCCCGCAAGGCCTTCGACGAGGGTCCGTGGCCGCATATGACGCCTACCGAGCGTGCCGAGATTCTGGGCCGCGCCGTCAAGATCCTGGAGGAGCGGGCCGAGGAACTGAAGTTCCTGCTGGCCGCCGAGACCGGTCAGCCACCGACCATCGTCGACATGATGCAGTACGGCGCGGCGATGGCGTCGTTCCAGTTCTTCGCGGGCGCCGCCGACAAGTTCACCTGGCGCGACTTCCGCGACGGCGCCTACGGGCAGACCATGGTGCTGCGCGAGCCGATCGGCGTCGTCGCCGCCGTGACCGCGTGGAACGTGCCGTTCTTCCTGGCCGCCAACAAGCTGGGGCCCGCGCTGCTCGCCGGCTGCACGATCGTGGTGAAGCCCGCCGCCGAGACGCCACTGTCGCTGTTCGCGATGGCCGACATCTTCGCCGAGGCCGGACTGCCCGAGGGCGTGCTCTCGGTGGTTCCGGGTGGCCCCGAGACGGGCCGCGCGCTGACCGCGAACCCGGAGATCGACAAGTTCACGTTCACGGGATCCAGCGCGGTCGGCAGGGAGATCGCCAAGATCGCCGCCGAGAAGCTCAAGCCCTGTTCGCTGGAGCTGGGCGGAAAGTCCGCGGCCATCATCCTCGAGGACGCCGACCTGGACGCCACGCTGCCGATGCTGGTGTTCTCGGGCCTGATGAACACCGGGCAGGCGTGCGTCGCGCAGACCCGCATCCTGGCGCCCCGGTCGCGCTACGACGAGATCGTCGAGAAGCTCGCCGCCGCGGTGTCGGGCATGCCCGTCGGCTTGCCCGACAACGCGGGCGCGATGATCGGATCGCTGATCAGTGAGAAGCAGCGCGAGCGCGTCGAGGGCTACATCAAGAAGGGCGTCGAAGAAGGCGCGCGACTGGTGACCGGCGGTGGCCGCCCCGAGGGCCTCGAAAGCGGCTGGTTCGTCGAGCCGACGTTGTTCGCCGACGTCGACAACTCGATGACGATCGCCCAGGAGGAGATCTTCGGACCCGTGCTGGCGGTGATCCCCTACGACACCGAGGACGACGCCGTGCGGATCGCCAACGACTCCCCCTACGGCCTGGCGGGCTCGGTGTTCACCACCGACAACGACAAGGCGATGAAGATCGCCTCGAAGATCCGCACCGGCACCTACGCGGTCAACATGTACGCGTTCGATCCGGGTGCGCCGTTCGGCGGCTACAAGAACTCCGGCATCGGCCGCGAGAACGGGCCCGAGGGTATCGAGCAGTACACCCAGGCCAAGAGCGTGCTGCTGCCGTTCGGGTACAAGCCGGAGTAGCTGGCTCTCCTCCGCGAGCGGGGCCGGTTTGACTGTCTACGGTGCGATCGCCGGCGGCGGATCCGCGAGCGGGCGGGGCGGCTCGGCGAGTTTCGGCAGCCGCATGTTCGGAACCGGCTTGCTGGTGATCAGTTCGGCGGTCGGCGAGATGACGCCGATGACCAGCGACCGCGCGACGAGCGGATCGTCGTTGTTCTCGACACGGCAATTCCAGCCCTGGGGGACGTCCTCCTGCAGCGTCGGCGCCCACATCAGGTCGACATTGACGACGACGTGCTCGGTATCGACGCCCTCGATCCGCGGCGCGACATCGCACGGGCGGGCGCGGTCCGGCGGCGCAGTCGCCGACGCGAGCACCGGTGCGTAGTAGTAGACCGTCGTGACACCGTCATTCGTCATGTAGCCGATCACGGGAAGTGCGCCGCGACTCTGCGGTTTCGGTGCCGTAAACGGCGCAGGCGGTCGCGGAACATTGGAGTACGACGGAGTCGTCGGCTGGCTCCGGGTGGTCGGCGGCTTGCTCCGGGTGGTTGTCGACGCCACCGATGCGTTGTCGTCCGGCTTGGTGAACGCCAGTCCCGCGAGGATGAGCGTCACGGCGATGACGCCGACGCCGCTCAGCGCGTACGCGACGCCGCTCGGCTCGTTGGCCTCCGGGTTGCGGAACTTCCACCCCTCGGTGAACTTCCACACCTCACGCGGTCTGAACAGCATCAGCAACCCGATCGGTATCCCGATGAGCAGCGTGACGATTCCCAATCCCATGATCACGACCCTAAGCGGGCTGCCAGCACGGTCCGCGCACTGATTTCGTCAGAACCCGGCCTCCGCGAGGTCCATCGCCTGCAGGTCGCTCAGCTCGACGATGCGACGTTCGGCCGAAAGCCGGGGTAGGACGTTGGCCGCGAAGAACTTCGCGGCGGCGACTTTGCCCCGGTAGTAATCCGCGTCGTCGCCCGCCGCCCCGCGCTCGAGTGCGGCCAGCGCGATTTCGGCCTGCCACAGCAGCAGCCACCCGATCAGCAGATCGCCGAGCGACAACAGGAACGGCACCGAGCTCAGCCCGACGCGGTAGATCTCGCGCGGCTCGGTCTGCGCACCCGCGAAGTACCCGGTGAGCGTGGCCACCATCGCGGTGACGTCCGCCAGCGCGGTCGCCAGAGCCGCCCGCGCCGACGCGAGTTCGGCACGCCCTCCCGCGAGGGACTCGGTGATCCGCGCCGAGACGAAGCCGAGGGCTTCTCCCCTGTCCCGCATGATCTTCCGGAAGAACAGGTCCTGGGCCTGAATCGCGGTGGTGCCCTCGTACAGCGAGTCGATCTTCGCGTCGCGCAGGTACTGCTCGATCGGGTGGTCCTGCAGATAACCGTCCGCGCCGTAGAGTTGCAGCGCATCGGCGAGCAACTGGTACGACCGCTCCGAGCCGACACCCTTGACGAGCGGCAACAGCAGATCGTTTACCCGCCGCGCCATCCCCTCGTCGGCGCCGGACACCACCGCGGCAGCCACCGGATCCTGATGCACGGCGGTGTACAGGTAGAGGGCGCGCATCCCCTCGGCGTAAGACTTCTGCGTTAGCAGCGAGCGCCGCACCTCGGGATCGGCCAGACCCGTCGGCTGCGCGCGAAGGTGCGCCACCGCGTTGAGGTAGCCCGACGACAGCGATGCGATCGCCTTGGAGCCCACGGCCATTCGGGCGAACTCCATGATCTTGAACATCTGCGCGATCCCGTTGTGCACGTCGCCCACCAGGTAGCCGACGGCAGGGGTGCCGTGCTGGCCGAACGTCAACTCGCACGTCGCCGAGGCGGTGAGGCCCATCTTGTGCTCGAGGCCGGTGACGAAGACGCCGTTGCGCGCGCCGGGTTCCGCAGTCTCGGGATCCGGCAGGTACTTCGGCACCAGGAACAGGCTGAGGCCCTTTGTGCCCGACGCGGCACCGACGGGTCTGGCCAGCGTCAGGTGCGCGATGTTCTCGAACAGGTCGTCGCAGTCGCCCGAGGTGATGAAGCGCTTGACCCCGTCGAGGTGCCACGTGCCGTCGGGTTGTTCCACCGCCTTCGTCCGGCCCGCGCCGACATCGGAGCCCGCATCGGGCTCGGTGAGCACCATCGTGGCGCCCCAGTGCCGTTCGACGGCGAGCGCGGCCCAATGCCGTTGCTGCGCATTGCCTTCGCTGTACAGCACGTCCATCATGGGTGGGCCGTCGAGGTAGAAGAACGCGGCGGGTTGACCTCCGACGAGGAACTCGTTGATCGACCACTTCACCGCAGCGGGTGCGGGTCGGCCGCCCAGCGCCTCCGGCATTCCGATGCGCAGCCAGCCGGCCCGCTGCCAGGCGAGCACGCTCTCCTTGAACGACGCGGGCAGAGTCACCGCGTGCGTGTCGGGATCGAACGTGGGCGGATGCCGATCGCCATCCGAATAGGCCCGCGCCAGAACGCCTTCCGCGTCGGCTGCACTCTCGGCAAGCAGGGTTCGGACGCCTTCGCCGGTCAGATCGCCGAACGCCCCGGTGGCGAGCACCTTGTCGAGGTCCAACATCTCGAAGAGCGTGAACTCGAGGTCGCGCAGATTGCTTCGGTAATGGCTCACTGGTTAGAACGACTCCTCGGCGAGTTCCATGGCGTTGAGCGTGACCGATTCGACGACCTTGCGGTCGGATGCCAACCGCGGCAGCACCGATTCGGCGAAGAAGACCGCGCCCGCGATCTTGCCCCGGTAGAAGGCGCGATCACGATCCGAGGTGTCGGTGTCCAGTGCGGCCAGGGCGATCTCGGCCTGGTTCAGCAGCAGCCACCCGATGAGCACGTCACCGACGGCCATCAGGAAGCGCACCGACTCGAGTCCGAGACGGTAGAGCTCGCGCGGATTCTGCTGGGAGCCCATCAGATAGCCGGTCATCGCCGCCACCATGCCCTGCAGATCGGCCAGCGCACCGCCGAGTAGCGCCCGACTCGATGCCAGCTCCGGTCGTGCCGACTCGCTGTCCAGGAACTCCTGAATCCGCCCGGCGACGTGGCCCAGCGCGACACCCTGATCACGGGCGATCTTGCGGAAGAAGAAGTCCTGGGCCTGAATCGCGGTGGTGCCCTCGTACAGCGAGTCGATCTTCGCGTCCCGGATGTACTGCTCGATCGGATAGTCCTGCAGGAAGCCCGACCCGCCGAACGTCTGAAGCGACTCGGTGAGGCACTGGTAGGCCCGCTCGGACCCGACGCCCTTGACGATCGGCAGCAGCAGGTCGTTGACGCGTTCGGCCATCTGCTCGTCGGCCCCCGACACCACGGCCGCCGCGCCGGTGTCCTGATGCGCGGCGGTGTAGAGGTACAGCGCACGCAACCCCTCGGCGTACGACTTCTGCAACAGCAGCGCACGTCGGACGTCGGGGTGGTGCAGGATCGTCACCCGCGGTGCGGACTTGTCGGTCATCTGCGTCAGATCGGCACCCTGTACGCGGGTCTTGGCGTACTCCAGCGCGTTCAGATAGCCGGTCGACAGTGTCGCGATCGCCTTCGTGCCCACCATCATTCGCGCGTACTCGATGATCTTGAACATCTGCGCGATGCCGTTGTGAGTGTCGCCGACCAGGTATCCGACGGCGGGGGTGCCGTGCTGTCCGAAGGTCAGCTCACACGTCGCCGAGACCTTGAGCCCCATCTTGTGCTCCACACCGGTGACGAAGACCCCGTTGCGTTCGCCCGGTTCGCCGGTTTCGGGGTCGAGGAGGAACTTCGGCACCAGGAACAGGCTGAGCCCCTTGGTGCCGGGGCCCGCGCCCTCCGGCCGGGCCAGCACCATGTGGACGATGTTGGTGAAGAGGTCGTCGGAATCCCCGCTGGTGATGAACCGCTTGACGCCGTCCAGATGCCAGGTGCCGTCGGGCTGGGGCACCGCTTTGGTGCGGCCGGCACCGACGTCGGAGCCCGCGTCGGGTTCGGTGAGCACCATCGTCGCGCCCCAGTTGCGCTCGATCGCCATTGCGGCCCAGCGCTTCTGCTGCTCGTTACCGATGCCGTAAAGGATGTTGCCCAGCGACGGCGCCGCCAGGTACATGAACACGGCCGGATTCGCACCGAGCACGAACTCGTTGATCGCCCACGCCACCGTGGACGGCGTGGGCACCCCGCCGACCTCCTCCGACATGCCGATTCGGAACCACTCGCCCTGCTGCCACGCGCGGAACGACTTCTTGAAGGGCTCGGGGATCGACACCGCGTGGGTATCCGGGTCGAACGTCGGCGGATGACGGTCGGCCTCGGCGAAGGACTCCGCGAGCGGCCCCTCGGCCAGCCGGGCCGCCTCCGCGAGCATCTCGCGGACCGAGTCGACGTCGAGGTCGCCGTACTCGCCGCGCGCCAGGACCTTCTCCAGATCGAGCACCTCGAAGAGGTTGAACTCGAGATCACGCACGTTGCTCTTGTAGTGGCCCATCGAGCTCTCCCGTCGCGCCTTCACCTGCGAACCCGCGGCACCGAGCCTAGCCCTGCAGACGGGTCAGCAACCGGCGAACCGGGGTGGTCGGCGTTCGATGAACGACTGAACTCCCTCGGCGGCGTCGGCGGTTCCGAACAACCGGGTGACCTCGGGCCGCAGGGCGTCGACCGCCGCGGCGTCACCGGCGCTCGCCGCCAGGTGGGCCGACGCCAGCGTGGCGCGCACCCCCAGCGGCGCCGCCCGATCCGCGATGCGGTGCGCGACCTCGCGCGCCCACGCCAGCGCGCCCGCCGCATCCGCGGTCACCTCCTGCACCAGGCCGATCCGCAACGCCTCCTCGGCGTCGAACTCGTCGCCGGTCAGCAGCCACCGCATCGCATCGCCCCAGCCGGCTTGCCGCGGGAACCGCACCGTGGCGCCGCCGAAGGGATAGATCCCGCGCAGCACTTCCAACTGAGCGAATCGGGTGTCGGCCGCTGCGACTCGGATGTCGGCGGCCAGCAGCAACTCGATGCCCAGGGTCAGGCACCGACCCTGGACCGCGGCGACGACGGGTTTGGTCCACGCGCCGTCCAGGCGCCAGGGGTCACGGCCGCCGTCGGGCATCGGGTCGCGGCCGTCGGCGAGGTAGGGCCCGACGTCGACGAGGTCGAGACCGGCGGTGAAGTGCTCGCCGTGCGCGAAGAGCACGCCGGTCCGGAGCGTGTCGTCGGTTTCCAGGAGTGCGTACGCCCTCGACAGGTCCTGAAGCATCGCGACGGTGAAGGCGTTGCGCTTGGCCGGCCGGTTGAGGCCGATGACGAGCACGTGTCCGTCCCGCTCGAGCGTCACGGTGTCGAGGGCCGGGAGGTCCTCGTGCGGGGTGGTCATGTCAGCAGTGAACTCCTGCCCGCGCGATTATGCAAGAGACCATAATCGAGCGATGCCGACGCCCCGTGGATGTGATGGGGAATACATCTATTGCACACGTGTGTTGTGGATTCTATGCTCGAAGGCATAGACGAAAGGCGCCGCCATGTGGCTCGTTGAGATCAACATCCCGGGCCGCAGATTCACGCGCGAGGTGCACTTCCGGCGGGGCGCCTTCCCCGCTACGCGGCGCTCCGTCCAGACTCGGCTGACGCAGTTGATTCGCGCGTTGCCGCGGGCTGCCGCCTGATGGCGGCGGCGACCGCATCCGCGAAGGGCTCCACCAGGCGCAGGATGCTGGTGACCGCCGCCGAGGTGCTGCGCGAACGCGGTGCCGCCGGGGTCACCATCGACGAGGTGCTCGCCCGCAGCGGCGCACCGCGCGGCTCGGTGTACTACCACTTCCCCGACGGCAGAGCCCAATTGATCACCGAGGCGCTGCAATTCGCGGGCGACTCGATCACCTCGCTCATCGACGCTGCGGTCCACCGCGGCGGCGCCGCGCTGGTGAGCGAGTTCGTCGCCTTCTGGGAGCGCACGCTCGCCGACAGCGATTTCGCGGCGGGCTGCCCGGTCGTCGCGGCCGCCATCGGGTCGTCGCCCGATGACGATCCCGCGCTGCGAACAACGGCCGGCGAGATCTTCGGGCACTGGCGCGCTGCGCTCGGCCGAGCGTTCGTCGCCGACGGATTCGACGAGTCGGAGGCGCGGTCGCTGGCCGTCACCTGCATCGCCTCACTGGAGGGCGCCGTGGTGCTGTGCCGGGCGGGCGGCAGTGTCGCACCCCTGCACGATGTCGCCGATCAGATCGAGTTCCTGGTCAAATCGAGGGAGTTCATCAAGCGCTACGGGATGCCGCACAAGCCGTCGTAAGCTCGCTGACGTGTTCGCTCGCAGCCTGGTCGTCGGTGCACTGTGCGCCGTGAGCGTCGTCGGTGCGCCAACGGCCGCCGCCGAGCCTTCCGTTCCCGACGGTCCCTATTCGATCCGGTACGCCGACGGCGAGACCGGCAACTGGGTCTTCGTCCCCTGTGGACCCGACTGCACGGCCGCGAGTGCGCCGGGCGACCCGTTCGTCACGGACTGGCGTTTCCAGCTGGCCGACGGTCGCTGGAACTACAGCGGGCCGAACGTGCTGAACTGTCCCGCCGGTGACACCGCCCCGATCGCCGTGGTCTACGGGTTCGACGCGGCGACCCTCACCGGCCAGGCGCAGGCCACGCTGGCGACTGACAACTGCGGTGCGCCCCTTGGCAAGACGATGGTGCGACCCTTCCAGCTGACCAGGACCGCCTGATGGCGTTCCGGGCCGTACTGCTCGCCGGGGCGCTCGCCGTCGTCGGAGGTCTGACGCCCGCGGTCGCGTCGGCGGAGCCGGAGGTGCCGTCGGGGACCTACGACATCCGCTACGCCGACGGACAGTCCATCGCCTGGCAGTTCACACCCTGCGGCGTCGACTGCACCCTGGCGAGTTCGCCCGGTTCGAGCTTCGTGTCCGATTGGCGTTTCCAGCTCGTCGACGGCACGTGGAGTTACAGCGGCCCGCACCGGATTCCGTGTCCGGTCGGTGGCGGCGACGTACCGGTGGTCATGACCTACACCTTCAACGCCGAATCACTTGCCGGGGACGCCGTCGCGACCACCACCGGGGACGGCTGCGGCCGATCGGCGGAGCAGGCACTGAACCGGCCGTTCCAGCTCGTCAAGACGGCTTAAGCGGCTCTGGCCCACCGCGCACAGACGAAGTCGGCGTTGCGCGCGACCTCGTGCAGCGCCCATTCGGATCGGACCGGCAGCACCGGTGCGCCTCTGCCGAGCGTGCACGGCGCGTACGTCACCACCATCTCGTCGATCAGGCCGGCCGCCGCGAACTGCGCCGCGACGACGCCCCCGCCGACCAGCCACACGTCCCTGTCACCGGCGGACTCGACCACCGAGGGGTAGATCTCGGCGACGTCACCGGAGACGGTCCGCACCGGGTGACCGTCGACGACGATGCCCGGACGCGACGTCAGCACCCAACTCGGCTGCTCGTACATCCAGTCACCCGGTTCGTTCTTGACGATCCACTCGTAGGTCGCCGAGCCCATGACAAGCGCCCCAACGGATTTCGCGAACGCCTCGTATCCGAACGCACCGTCGGCGTCGACGTCGCGCGACATCAGCCAGTCCAGGCTGTCGGCTTCGTCGACCACGTATCCGTCCAGGCTCGACGCGGTGTAGTAGATGCAGCTCACGAGCTATCGCCTCTCATCCATTCCAGTGGGTCGCCACGGCCGACGACGAGGCCGTGGCGGGTGAACATCGCGCGCGCCAGACCCCTGCGGTGCGCCGAGTAGGTGAGAACGTGGGCGATGATGCCGTACAGCTGGAACGACTCGGGCGGATCGCACAGCGCGTCGATGACGGTGTCGCCCAGCCGGCCCTGCGCCGCGCAGTCGGCGATCATCGTCGTCCATCGAGCGGACACCGCACGGTGCTCCTCGGCCAGCTCCGCCGCCGTGCCCACCGACCCGCGCTCCGGCTGGTCGGCACCGACGATGCTGGCCAGCCACACCCGTTTCGTCCAGACGATCGCGCCGAGCACCGCCGCGATGCTGGGCTCCTCGCCGTCCCAGTCGAGGACGACCTGGCCGGGCGAAAGCGGTTCGGCCCACTGCTCTTCGGTGAGCTCCGCCGCCCGGCCGATCAGGTACTCGGTGTCGGCGACGTCGTGCGCCACCATGAGCTGCGAGACGTCGGGCGGCTCAGCGCCCCCGGTGTCCTGCAGCCACAGGGACTCGGGCGGATGAAAGTGCAACCCGTTGGGGGCGGCCAGCCAGAAGTCGACGTCGGCGGCCTGCGACGGGGGCACCCCGTACGACCGCCGGAACGCACGCGAGAACACCTCCGGCGACGACCAGCCCTCGTCAGCCGCGACCGTCGCGACCCCCTCGCCGCGCTGCAGCCGCCACGCGGCCCGTTCGAGCATCACCCGCCTGCGCAGTGCGGCGGGCGGCTCGCCGGTGAGCCTGCTGACCTGTCGGGAGAAGTGGAACTCCGAGGCGAAGCTGCTGCGCGCCATGTCCGCGACGTCGGCGTTACCGGAGTCGACCACTGCATCGAGCAGTTCCCTCAGGCGGTCGCGCCTCGCCGGTCCATCGCTCACAGTCACCGAGTATCGCAACGGTGAGCTCAGCGCGGACATGACTTTTCCTGCTCTCCAGCGCGCCGCACTAGACTCGACTTTCCAGTGACCGAATACGACTCCCTCCGCGCCGACGACGCCGATCTGGCCGAACTGCGTTCGGCGGTGCGGCGCTTCCTCGCCGACGACCGCGAACGCCACGGCTGGCAGCCCGCCGTCGACTGCTGGCTCTCCCGATGGGACACCGAGTTCAGCACCCGGCTGGCCGACGCCGGCTACGTGGGGCTGACCATCCCCGCCGAGTACGGCGGGCGGGGACTGGGCTACCTGCACCGCTACGTCGTCACCGAGGAACTGCTGGCGCACGGCGCACCGGTCGGCGCGCACTGGATCGCCGACCGGCAGGTGGCACCGGCGCTGCTCGCCTACGGCACCGAGGAACAGCGCAGCCGACTGCTCCCCCTCATCGCGCAGGGCAGGCTGTACTCCGCGATCGGGATGAGCGAGCACGGCGCGGGCTCCGACCTCGCCGCCGTGCAGACCCGCGCCACGCGAACCGACTCCGGCTGGCTGCTCAACGGCACCAAGGTGTGGACCAGCGGGGCCCACCTCGCACACCAGGTCGTCGTCCTCGCGCGCACCAGCCCGCTCGACCCCCAGCACCGGCACGCGGGGTTCAGCCAGTTCATCGTCCCGACCGACCGCGCGGGCGTGACCATCAGCCCGATCGTGCTGATGAACGGCGAGCACCACTTCAACGAGGTGCAGTTCGACGACGTCGTGCTCACCGAGGCCGACGAGCTCGGCGAGATCGGCGACGGGTGGCATCAGGTGACCGCCGAGCTCGGTTTCGAGCGCAGCGGCCCGGAACGCATCCTGTCCACCGCCACACTGCTTTTCGCGATCATCGACGCACTCGACCCGGATGCCGACCCCACCGCCGTCGGCGACCTGATCGCACGGATGGCGTCGCTGCGACAGCTGTCGATCTCAGTGGCCCGCGCGCTCACCGCCGGGCACGACGCCGCGTCACGGGCGGCTCTGGTCAAGGATCTCGGCACCCGGTTCGAACAGGACTCGGTCGAGATCGCCGCCGAGCTGCTCGAGTACGCGAAGGACGACGGCCACCTGCGGGCGATGCTCACCGCCGCGAGGGTGCACTCGCCGCTGTTCACCCTCCGCGGCGGAACCAACGAGGTGCTGCGCGGTGTCGTCGCGAAGGACCTGGCGCGTGGTGGAACCGAGACTCCCGATGACGAACTGCGCCTCCTCGTCGACGACATCGGCAGGCGCGCAGCGGAAACCGGCCCGCGCACCCTGCCCAACGCCTTCGACGACGTGCTGTGGCGCGCGCTGGAGGACACCGGGTTGAGTCGCCTCACCTCGGCGCAGGACGCCGGACTCGCTGAGGCGGCCGTCGTGCTGGGTGGGCTGGCGCGCTGGAGTGCCGCGGTGCCCGCAGCCGAAACCGACGTGCTGGCAGCGTGGTTGGCGGCGAAGGCCGGTCTCGAGGTGCCGGCGGCCGGACCGCTCACGATCGCGATCGCCGACGACGGAGCGACGGCGTACGACGTGCCGTGGCCGCACGACGGCCGGGTTCTCCTCGCCGCCCGAACCGCGGATGCGCTGCGCGTCGGCTGGCTCGACCGCCCCGACGTCGTCGACGGACACAACCTGGCGGGAGAGCCGCGCGGGACGATCGTCGTCGACCTGTCGGACACCGTGGAACTCCCCCTCGACGTGTTCCGCGAACTGACTCTCCGCGGGGCCTGGGCACGCTGCGTGCAGATCGTCGGCGCTCTCGAGAAGGCCACGGATCTCACCGTCGCGCACACCCGCGACCGGGTCCAGTTCGGTAAGCCGCTCAACGCTTTTCAGGCAGTGGCTCACTCGCTGGCGACGATGGCGGGTGAGCTCGAGCGGGCGCGGGCCGCCGCGGCGCTGGCGACGGCCGCGGTGTGCGACTACGGCTTCGACAGCCCGCAAGCCGAGTACGCGGTGACGCTCGCGAAGGTGGCCGTCGGCCGTGCCGTCGACCCCGTCAGCACCATCGCCCATCAGCTGCACGGCGCCATCGGCGTGACGATCGAGCACGACCTGTGGTGGGCGACCATGCGAGCGCGCAGCTGGGCCGACGAGTTCGGCACGCCCGGTCAGCACGCCAGGGCGCTCGGGCGTGCGGCGCTCACCTCCGACGATCCGTGGGAGCTGGTCGTCGGCCGGGTCTAGTTGTCGAGCACCTGCGTCACCCTGGCTTCCACGACAGCGCGCTCACCGAGGTCGTCGACGTCGATGTTGAAGCGCTCCCCGAGAGCGTCGAGCACCTCGCCCGCCGTGTCGAACCGAATCCGCTCGCTGCCGTCGGGGTGGTGGATCGCCAGATTGCGGCCACGCAGGTTGTACCGCGCCTCGTCGGTGACCAGGGCCGCGCTGAGACCGACGACGAACGTCGACGCCGGGTGCGTCGACACGTACCAGCTGCCGACCTCCAGGTCGATGCGCGGACGCGGGTCGGTGGTGAACAGGTACAGCGGGAGCCACGTGTCGCGCACCAGCGCCTCCAGCACGAGGTGCGCGCCGGCGTCGACGATCCGGTAGGGCTCGTGGCGGGTCCGCTGCACGCGACCGGACACCAGTCGGATCGGCGACGACAGCGTCTGGCCGCCGAACCCCACGTCGACCAGGAAGCGCTCGGCCTCGCCGGGCACTGTCACGGCGAGCACGTTGTGGGTCATCGCGGGCAACGCGGCGTCCTCGTCGCGCATCCACACCACCCGGCCGGCGAGACGCTCGACGCCGTAACCCAGCGCTTCGAGCACGAACCCGACGAGTCCGTTGTGTTCGTAGCAGTACCCCCCGCGCCGCCGTTCGATGAGCTTCTCGGCGAGGACAGTAGGGCCCAGCAAATCCACCGGAACACCCATTAGTGGATCTAGGTTCTCGAACGGGATGGTGCGGCCGTGCGCGGCAACCAGGTCGCGCAGAACGGTTTCCGTCGCATCGGTCGGGCCGCTGTAGCCGATGCGGGCGAAGTAGGCGGCCGGGTCAACGGATTCGGCAACGTCGCTCATGAACCCCATCCTGCGGCGTCAGGCGGGATCGGGGCCGAAAGTCACAACGAATTTGTGACCCCCGCTACTGCACAGGTGTTCAAGAAAGAGCACTATGGGACTCATGCCCAAATTGACGTTCTCGAAAGTTGCCGCCGTCGCGGCGGCGTTGACGGTTGCCGGCACAGCGTTCGGAACGGCGACCGCCTCCGCCGCCTCGCCGATGCCCATGTCCAGCAAGTGGCGCGCCTGCGACTTCTCGCAGCTGAAGTGGGTCGACGCCGTCGGCGACGCCCGCCCCATCGCCTACGTGGGTCCGGCGGGCGACGGTTCGATGGTCGCGAAGGTCGACATCGCGACCGCCGTGCCCAACACCCGCTACGACGTCCGCGTCATCCAGGCCCCGCGGCCGTCGCTGGGCTGCGCCCCCGGCCAGGCCGGCGTCCTCACCGGCAGCATCCAGACCGACGGCGTCGGGGCCGGTTCGGTGACGCTGCAGGGACCCGTCGAATCGGGCAAGACCGGCGCCTGGGTGATCGTCGAACGGCCCTCCGCGTACTCACAGACTCCCGAGGAGTTCTACACCACGGAGTTCATCGCCTCCCTCTGAATTGGGAGCGCGGGGGTGCGCCCTGCTACGTTTCGGCGGCACTGAGGCGTCGTCGAATAGGGAGAACAGCGGAACATCTCGTACGGCCGGATCGTCACACTCGCCGCGGCACTCGCGCTGGTGCTCACAGCTTGCGGTAGCGATGCCGATGCGCCGACGTCCACCGAGGCTGCGGGTGCCGCCACGCTGGATTCCGCCGCGTGCGCCAACCTGACCGACGCGAACCTCGACCTCGCCACGGCGACGAGCGGAGAGCAGGCCCGAGCGGCCGCGGGCGTGTTCGGTGAGTACAGCCCGCCTGCGGACGTCCAGGACGCGGTCGACCACATCGTCGAGGCCGGCGGCGTGAAGTTCGACGGCCCCGACTTCGACCTGGTCACCGACCACATCGATCCGTGGGTGCGCGAGGTCTGCCCGGAGTAGCCGTGACGCTGTCCGACGAACTGCGGACCGAGCTGCTGACGCGCTGGTCCGAACCCCACCGCAGGCACCACAACGTCGCGCACCTGTACGACGTGCTCGCCGCTGCGGCCACCCTCGCCGACGACGGCCCGGCGTTCGACCGCGCGCGGTTGCTCACGGCGCTGTCGGACGGGGCGATGTTCCACACCGCGCGCGGCCGCGAGCTGTGGAAGGACCGCGCCCGTGCCAACGTCACCGCCGAAATACAGTCGCTGACCGGCTAGATTTCCCAGACGGCGGACCTGGCGGTACCCTCAAACTAGAACACGTTCCAATTTCACCGAGGGGTCCCGTGAGCGCGAACGACATCACCACGTCCGAGATCACCAAGTGGGATCCGGCCCTGACCGAGAAGGTGATGGGCCTGCTGCGCCCGATCATCAAGGGTTATCACCGCGCCGAGGTGCGCGGTCTCGACGGCTTCCCGGCCGGCGGGGCGCTCGTCGTGGGCAACCACTCCGGCGGCCTCTTCGCGATGGACGTGCCGGTGTTCGCGACGGGCTTCTACGAGAAGTTCGGCTACGGCAGGCCGGTCTACACGCTGTCGCACGACATCATCTTCACCGGACCCACCGGCGACTTCTTCCGGAAGACGGGCTTCATCGGCGCCAACCACGAGAACGCCGACGAGGCGCTGCGCTCGGGTGGCGTCGTCGTCGTGTTCCCCGGCGGTGACTACGACGTGTACCGACCGACGCTGTCGCAGAACACGATCGACTTCGGAGGACGCACCGGGTACGTGCGCGCCGCGCTCAACGCGGGCGTGCCCATCGTGCCGTCGGTGTCGATCGGCGGCCAGGAATCGCAGTTCTACCTGAGCCGAGGCACCGAGGTCGCCAAGCTCCTGCGCCTCGACAAGCTGCTGCGGGCCAAGATCCTGCCGATCTCGTTCGGGTTCCCGTTCGGCCTGTCCGCGGTGCTGCCCGTCAACGTGCCGCTGCCGACGAAGATCGTCACCAGGGTGCTCGAGCCCATCGACATCGTCGCGGAGTTCGGCGAGGACCCCGATGTCGACGAGGTCGACGCGCACGTCCGGCACGTCATGCAGGTCGCGCTCGATGAGCTGGCGAAGGAACGCAAGCTGCCGGTGATCGGCTGATGAGCGCTTGCGCGAAGAAGAGACAGCACTGATGAGCGCTTGCGCGAAGAAGAGACAGCACTGATGAGCGCTTGCGCGAAGAAGAGACAGCGCTGATGAGCGCTTGCGCGAAGAAGAGACAGCGCTGATCGTGGGCTGGGGCGGCGGCTTCGGCCTGGTTTCCACGATGGTGCGCGCGGGCGTCATCGCACCGCTGCGCCCCGACCGGTACGTCCGCATCGGCGCCGCCATGGCGCGCGAGAACATGGGCATCACATCGGGTTTCGCAGCGGCGGCGCAGCGGTGCCCGGACCGCATCGGGCTGATCGACGAGCTCGGCTCGCTCACCTGGCGTGAGATCGACGAACGCGCCGATGCGCTCGCGGCCGCACTGCAGTCGCTGCCCGTCGAGACCCGCACGATCGGGATCATGGCCCGCAACCACCGCGGTTTCGTCGAGTCGTTGATCGCCGCCAACCGCATCGGCGCCGACGTTCTGCTCCTCAACACGTCGTTCGCGGGTCCCGCGCTGGCCGACGTCGTGGCACGCGAGGGTGCCGACGTGGTGATCTACGACGAGGAGTTCACCGAGACCGTCAACCGGGCGCTCGCCGAGACGCCCGATACCGTGCGGATCGTCGCGTGGACCGACTCAGATCAGCCCGGCCGTACCGTCGAGAAGCTCATCCGCTCGCACGACGGCGCGCAGCCGCAGCGCTCGAACACCAAGTCGCGCACCATCCTGCTGACGTCCGGTACGACCGGAACACCCAAGGGCGCCAAGCACTCCGGCGGCGGTCCCGAGACGTTGAAGGCGATCCTCGACCGCACGCCGTGGCATACCGAGGAGGTGACGGTCGTCGTCGCCCCCATGTTCCACGCGTGGGGATTCTCGCAATTGGCCTTCGCCGCCTCGATGGCGTGCACGATCGTCACGCGCCGCAGGTTCGACCCCGAAGCCACGCTCGCGCTGATCGACACGCACCGGGCCACCGGCCTGTGCGTCGTCCCCGTCATGTTCGACCGGATCATGGACCTGCCGCCCGAGATCCTCGACCGCTACAGCGCCAAGACCCTTCGCTTCGCCGCCGCCTCCGGCTCGCGGATGCGCCCCGACGTCGTGACCGCCTTCATGGACCGCTTCGGCGACGTCATCTACAACAACTACAACGCCACCGAAGCCGGCATGATCGCCACCGCCACGCCCGCCGACCTGCGCGCCGCGCCGGATACCGCGGGCAGGCCCGCCGACGGCACCGACATCAAGATCCTCGACGCCGACCGCCGCGAACTGCCGACCGGCGAGACCGGCACGATCTTCGTACGCAACAGCACGCAGTTCGACGGCTACACCTCGGGCGCCACCAAGGACTTTCACGACGACTACATGTCGAGCGGCGACCTCGGCTACCTCGACGCGGCCGGGCGGCTGTTCGTCGTCGGCCGCGACGACGAGATGATCGTCTCCGGCGGCGAGAACGTCTACCCGATCGAGGTGGAGAAGACGCTGGCCGCGCATCCCGCCGTCGCCGAAGCCCACGCGATGGGAGTCGAGGACGAGCAGTACGGACAGCGACTGGCGGCATTCGTCGTGCTGACATCGGGTTCCGCGGCGACGCCCGACGACCTGAAGGCGCACGTGCGGGGGAATCTCGCCAACTACAAGGTTCCGCGCAGCATCACAGTGCTGACGAGTTTGCCGCGGGGCAGCACTGGCAAGATCCTTCGTCGTGAGCTTCAAGAACTCGTTGATGAGTCTTAAGTCCCGTCGGCGCTTTCCGCTGCTGCGGGCGACGGCCGAACTGGCCAACGCCGCGAACGCGGCCCACCCGCTGGCCCGCGACGGTTACTCCACGATCCCGGTGTTCTTCCTCGGCTGGCCCACCGGCGAGGCCGCCCCGGTGGTGGTCGGAGCCTCGATGCTCGACGCGCTGCGCCGCGGCAGGCGCGGCGACTTCGCGGGGCCTCGCGGCCGGATCGCGTTGCTTCTCACTGCCGCCAGCTGGGCGCTGCTCGGTTACGTCTACGGGCGCAACGCGAAGTCCCGGCCATCCTTCGAGGAGCCGCTGCGCAAGGAGTTGGGCGACAACTACGAGGTGGTCGCCGAACGGGAACGCAAACGGCGACCGGGCGGAGTGTTCCGCACGGGGTGGTCGCGGCGGCAGTACGTCAAGAAGTCGGACACCGTCCGCTACGGCCCGCACAGCGTCAACGTCGCCGACATCTGGCACCGCACCGACCTGCCGCTGGACGGCAAGGCTCCGGTGCTGCTGCAGATCCCCGGCGGTGCGTGGGCCATCGGCATGCGGCGGCCGCAGGCCTATCCGCTGATGAGCCATCTCGCCGAGCGCGGCTGGATCTGCGTCTCGATGGCCTACCGAATCAGCCCGCGCAACACGTGGCCCGCCCACATCGTCGACGTGAAGCGCGCGCTGGCGTGGATCAAGGAGAACATCGCCGACTACGGCGGCGATCCCGAGAACATCTCGGTCACCGGCGGGTCGGCGGGCGGACACCTCTGCGCGCTGGCGGCGCTGACGCCGAACGAGCCCGTGTGGCAACCGGGTTTCGAGGACGCCGACACCTCGGTGGCCGCGGCGGTGCCGATCTACGGGCGCTACGACTGGTACACCGACGAGGGCTCGGGTCGGCCCGAGTTCATCTCGATCCTGCAGCGCTTCATCGTCAAGAAGCGCTTCGCCGACAACCGCCAGATCTACCTCGACGCGTCCCCGATCACCAGGGTGCGCGCCGACGCTCCACCGTTCTTCATCCTGCACGGCGAGGACGACTCGATCATCCCGGTGCAGGAGGGCCGCGATTTCGCCGCGGCCCTCAAGGAGGTGTCGGCCAATCCGGTGATCTACTCCGAGATCCCGCACGCGCAGCACGCATTCGACTTCTTCGGCTCGCCGCACGGGCACTACACCGCCGACGCGGTCGAGAACTTCCTGAACTGGGTGCGGGCGAAGACGGGCTGACTACTGGGCCATCGCGGACTCGACCACGGTCAGCTCCTCGGAAAGCCCTGCTGCTCTGCGGATTTCGATGAACGCCTCGATCAACGCGTCGGTGAGCTCATGCGGGTCGGCGAGCGTCGCACCGTCTGACAGCACCGAGATGTTGAGCTGGTCGACGTAGCTCCACACGGTGATGTTCAGGCCGCTGCCCGTGGTCAGCGGTCCCACCGAGTAGATCTCGGTGACCAGTGCGCCGCCCACTCGGCCGTGCTCGCGCGGACCCGGCACGTTGGAGATCGGCAGGTTCAGCACCTTGTTCTGACCGTCCTTCTCGGCGAGCCAGCCGAACAGCTTCTCGGCCGGCGCGGGCGGGAAGTAGGCCGACCACCGGCTGACCAACTCCGGTCCCATCAGGTGGTGGGTCTCCTTGGCCTCGACGGCTCCGTCGTGCACGGCCTGGACCCGCTCGAGCGGATCCTCGATCTCGATGGGCACCACCATCATGACGCCGGTGAAGTAGTTACCCGAGATTCGATCGCGGGAGAAGTCGAAACTGACTGGCACCGAGGCCAACAGCGGATGGTCGGCGTGCCCGTCGTACTTCAGCGACAGCTGCCGCAGCGCACCCGCCGATATCGCCAGCACCATGTCGTTGATCGTGGCGCCGAGCGTCTTACCGGTCTCCTTCACGTCGGCCAGGGCCAGCGTCGCCGTCGCGAAGCGCCGCTGCGCGTCGACCCGGTGGTTCATGAACGACGGTGGCGGGGTGAACGGTCGGGTCAACTCCGGCGAGAGCTTCCTGGTGCTCTTGCGGACGTTGTTGAGTCCCTTCGCCGTATACGCCACCACACCGGGGATGCGCCGGATCTGCCGCATGTGGTCGGCGAACGCGGTGCGTACCAACTCGGCTCGACCGGGCGCGGGATCCGTTGCGTACGAGTCGCGGTCGCTCTGCGGATCGGCGGTGAGGTCCATTCCGCGCGCCAGCAGGTTCGCCGACGCCACCCCGTCGGCCAGCGCGTGGTGGATCTTGCCGAGCACCGCGATCCGGCCGCCGGCCAGACCCTCGATGAAGTACATCTCCCAGAGCGGCTTCGATCGGTCGAGCGGTGTACTGGCGATCTCGCCGACCGCGTCGTCGAGTTCGCGCCGACCGCCGGGGCTCTTCACCCGGTAGGACCGGACGTGGTAGTCCAGGTCGACCTCGGTGTTCTCGCGCCACATCGGGTGGTGGAACTTGAAGGGGATGTCGACCAACTCGTAGCGGAACGGGTCGAGCTTGTAGAGCCTGCCGTGGATGACCCGCCTGAACTCGTCGATCCCGAACTGACGCCCCTTCAGTTCGGAGATGTCGATCACCGCGAGCTTCAGCGTGTGCATGTGCACTGAGGGCGTCTCGCTGTACAGCAGGACGGCGTCCCAACCGCTGAGCCTCTTCACGGGGCTATATAACCTGCTGATCCCCGACCAGCGTCCGGTTTCGGTGAACCTGGTTGAGGAACAAGCCGATTGCGGTCGCGGTGGATCCCGTGCGGGCACCGTCGGTCATGTCGAAACCGTGGCCGGCACCCGGCAGTTCGGCGTAGCTGACCGATGAACTCGAGACGCTGCGCAGCTTCTCGACGAAGTCGCGGGCCTGCTGCACCGGGATGACGGTGTCGCCGGAACCGTGCACGACGAGGAACGGCGGCGCATCCGGGCGCACCCGTGCGATCGGTGAGGCCTTGCGGAAGATCTCCGGGTGCTTGGCGATCTTGCGCTTGACCACGACGCGCTCGAGGAAGTCCACGAAGCGGGCGCGCTCGACCGTCGAGCGGTCCTCCCAGTCGTAGCGGCCGTAGATGCCGACGACCGCGTCGACCGACGTGTCGGAACCCTCCGGGAGGTCACCCTGCAGGTCGGGGTCATCGGCCGTCAGCCCCACCAGCGCCGCGAGATGGCCGCCCGCCGACGTGCCCGCGACGGCGACGAAGTTGCGGTCGCCGCCGAACTTGTCGACGTTCGCCCGCGCCCACGCGACCGCCGTCTTCACGTCGGTGATGTGTTTCGGCCAGGCGTGATTCGGCGCGACGCGGTAGTCGATGGACAGGCACACCCAGCCCATCTCCGCGAGGTGCGACATCAACGCGTAGCCCTGCAGGATCCTGCTGCCGTGCACCCACGCGCCGCCGGGGAGGAAGATCATCACCGGCGCCGGTTGGGCGGGCAGTTCCTTCGGCCGCCACACGTCCAGCAACTGCGCCGGGCTGTCGCCGTACCGCACCGAGGTGCGGTAGATCCTGCGGCGGTGCTCGAACGCCTTCCAGACCGGTGGCGTGGAATCCGGCGCGGGCCAGTCGATGTCGAGCGCCTCGGGAGCGACGACGCCGCGCAGCGCTGACTCGACGACCTCGTTGGTCTGATCTCGGTCCCGCTGCTTCTGCTCGCCGTTACCCGGCGTGAGAAACGACTTCGCCGCGGCCCCAACGAAATCCGGCATGTGCCGGATTCCCCAGATGCTCATCGCGGTCATGCCGCCGAGAGGTTCGAGGTGCTTACCGATCACGGGCAGCGACGTGGCGCCGACACTCATCGCGAGCAGATAATCGGAGGGGCTCGCGTCCATCAGCCACTTGATGCGGGTGGTCAGCGTCGGACCGGGGTACCGGGTGTCCGGTCGTGCCGTCATCGCGCGACTGTACCGCGGTTACCCACGGGTAATCGACACTTCAGCGAACTTGTCTACCAATCGTCACCGCCTCGACAGGACTGTGACTCGTATCACAGGTACTGACCTGGGGTTCGGCGTGGTTATGTGGATTTATGGTCACCGCCGCCCTCGCCATCACCGACGAACACCGCGCCCTCGCCGAATCCGCGACGGGTCTGCTGACCCGGTTGAACGCCCTCGGTTCGGCACGGGCCACCCTCGACGCCGGTTCCTCCCACCCGAGCGATCTCTGGACAGGTGCCGCGCAGCTCGGCTGGCAGGGCCTCGCCATCGGTGAGGAGCACGGCGGATCGGGGTTCGGGCTCGCCGAACTGGCGATCGTGCTCGAGGCCCAGGGGCGTCAGCTGAGTCCCGGCCCCTTCCTCCCCACCGTCGCCGCCGCGGTGGTGATCGATCGCTGTGCACCGGATTCCGTACGCGCCCAACTTCTTCCGGGCCTCGCCGACGGCTCGACCGTCGCCGGGCTCGGCTTGGCCGGAACGCTGGCCGACGGGACCGGCGAATGGCCCGCCGTGCTGGGCGCCCCCGACGCCGATGTGCTGGTTCTGCTCGGGGGCGACGACGTCGTGGTCGTCGACGCGACTGCCGACGGAGTCACCGTCACCCCACTGACCTCGACGGACACCACCCGCAGCATCGGCTCGGTCACGCTGAACGGGGCGCGGGTCACCACGCTGCCGGGCGCCGCGACGCGGGCGCGCACGGTGTTCCGCACGCTGGCGTCGGCCGAGGCCGTCGGGATCAGCTGGGCGACCCTGGAGATGTCGGTCGAGTACGCCAAGGTGCGCGAGCAGTTCGGCCGCACCATCGGGACGTTCCAGGCCGTCAAGCACCACGCCGCCAACATGCTGGTGAACGCCGAGCAGACCACCGCGGCCACCTGGGACGCCGCGCGAGCGGACGACCTCGACGGCGCCTGGTTCGCCGCGGCCGTCGCCGCGTCGCACGCAATCCGCACCCAGATCTTCAACGCGCAGTACAACATTCAGTTGCACGGCGGGATCGGCTACACGTGGGAACACGACGCGCACCTCTATCTGCGACGGGCGCGCACCCTGGCCGCCCTCATCGGCGACGGGGCAGACCCGCTGTTCGACGTCGTCGAAGGCCAGCGCAGTGGCCGGGCCCAGGGGGCGTCGTTCGCCCTGCCCGACGAGGCCGAGGAGTTCCGTGCAGCCGCCCGCGAGGCGGCGACGACGGCGCGCGGCCTCGACGAGCAGAAGCGGCGGGACTACCTCGTCGACTCCGGATATCTGGTGCCGCACTGGCCGAAGCCCTGGGGACGCGCGGCGGGTGTCCTCGAACAGCTGGTGATCGAGGAGGAGTTCGCCGACATCAAGCGGCCGGACATGGGCATCACGGGCTGGGTCACGCTGACCATCGCGCAGGCGGGTAACGACGACCAGCGCGAGCGGTGGGTCGAGCCGGTACTGCGCGGCCAGGTCATGTGGTGCCAGCTGTTCTCCGAGCCGGGTGCGGGGTCGGACGCGGCCGCGGTGCGCACGTCGGCCAAGAAGGTCGACGGCGGGTGGCGCATCACGGGCCAGAAGGTCTGGACCAGCCTGGCCCACGAATGCCAGTGGGGTCTCGCCACGGTGCGTACCGACCCCGATGCGCCGAAGCACGCGGGCGTGACGATGGTCGCCATCGACATGAAGGCACCCGGCGTCACGATCAACGGACTGCGCGGCATCACCGGCCACGCCCACTTCAACGAGGTGTTCTTCGACGACGTGTTCGTCCCGGACGGTGACGTCGTCGGAGACGTCAACAAGGGCTGGCTGGTCGCACGGGCCACACTGGGGAACGAGCGGATCTCGATCGGCGGCGGCTCGGGAGCGCCGACCGGGTTCACCGCCGACGACCTGATCAAACTCCTCGACAACGCGCCCGTCGAGACGGCGGCGGCCCACGTCCGGCAGGCCGGCGAGGTGATCGCGGAGGGCCACACGCTGCGGCTTCTGAACCTGCGGCGGGTGACCCGCGCGCTGGAGGGCGCCGAGCCGGGGCCCGAGGGCAACGTGACGAAACTGCTGGTGGCCGAGCAGTGCCAGCGGCTCACCGAGCTGGGTATGGAGTTGGCGGGCACCGCCGCCGTGGTGGGCGGGGCCGCGCAGGTCGAACAGGCGTATCTCGGAAACCGCGCGATGACCATCGCCGGCGGCACCTCCGAGATCACCAGGAACACGATCGCCGAGCGCATCCTCGGCCTGCCCAGAGATCCCCTGCTCAAGTAACGGGACGGCCACATTCGGGGAGCCGTCTGATGCCCCGCGTAGCAGGATCCGGGCAGCTGTGCCAGGGTTGATGGTCGTGGCTAGCAAACGCTGGGGGCGTCGTTGACGGTGACGGACTCATCGTCTTCGACCGCATCGACCGAGGACACGGGTGACCTCGAGTCGGCGCTTGCCGCCATCCAGCGGCGCGATCCGTCCGGGCCCATCGCGCGGCCGGTGGCCGAGGAGCCGGTGCGCTCGGCGCGCTCCAACCGCCGCGCCACCCTCGGCCTGGCACTGGTCTTCCTGCTGATCGCCGGTGTCATCCAGGTGCTGACGGTCACGCCCGATCTGCGCGACGAACCGAACACCGGCAGCCGCGCCGCCGTCGTCTTCGGCAACGCGCAGGCCGGGGCCTGCCTGGGCTGGCCGCCGGACGCGCCCGATCGGCCGTCGTTCGTGCAGTGCCGCGAGGACCACATGTTCGAGGTCGCCAAGTCCGTCGACATGTCGAGTTTCGGCGAGCCGTGCCAGGCGGCGGTGCGCTCCTACCTCGGGCCGAGGTACGACCCCAACAGCCGGTTCACCATCGGCGTGCTGTGGGCGGGCGACGCGCAGGGGTCTCGAAACCTGTTGTGCGGCTTGCAGCTTCTGGGCATCGACGGCAAACCCACGGCCTTCAAGGGCGCGGTCGCCGAACTCGACCAGTCCAAGGTGTGGATCCCGGGCACGTGCCTGGGCATCGACACCGCCGCGCGCCGCTCGACCGACATCCCGGTCGACTGCGCGAAGGAGCACGCCGTGGAGGTCACCGGCTCCGTCGGCCTGGCCGAACGCTTCCCCGGCGGACCGCCGCCCGAGCCCGAGCAGGACGCCTACATCCGCGATCTGTGCACCCGCCTCACCGAGGGTTACCTCGCGCCGGTCCCGCTGCAGGCCACCGGGCTGGCGCTGAACTACAGCACGTTGGCGCCCGCCAGCTGGAACGCGGGCAGCCGCCAGGTGTCGTGCGGACTCGTCTCGCCCGGCGAGCAGGGGCTCAACCCGCTGGTGGGCAGTGTGCGCAACCCGGCGCCCGGTGACCAGGCGCCGCCGCCACCACCGCCGCCGGAGACCACCGAACAGGCACCGCCCCCTCCCGCGGCGACGACCACCACCACGACGGCGGCCCCCGTGGTCACCAGCGCGACTCCGGCTCCCCCGCCGCCGGCCGAGTCGCCCGCTCCCGCGTCGCCCGCCGCGACCACGCCGAGCACCCCGACGTCCCCGACACCGCCCGAACTGGGTCCGCCGCCCGGCCCCGCGCCCGGTGAACCGCTGCCCGAGGAGACGCCCCCACCCGGCGTCATCCTGGTGCCCGGCCTGCCGCCGATCACGCTGCCGGGATTCGCTCCCCCACCCCCACCACCACCGCCGCCGCCCGCGCCCTGATTCCCCGCCGAACGTTGGTTACCGCTACGCCAAAGCGCGGTTTCGCGTAGCGGTAACCAACGTTCGCGCGAAAGGGATGGGTCAGCGGAGAGCGGCGCGGCCGCGGATCCGGCCCAGCAGCACCAGCGCGAGCAGCGTGACGAGCAGCAGAAGGGTCGTGCAGGCCGCGGCCTGGAACGCCTGACCGCGGTCGGTCAGCGCGAAGATGGTGACGGGCAACGTCTTCCACGTCGCCGGATAGACCATGACGGTGGCGCCCAGCTCGCCCATCGACAGCGCGACGGCGAGGCCCGCCGCCGCCCCGAGCGAGGGCAGCAGCAACGGCAGCGTGACGCGGGCCAGCACCCGGGCGGGGCCTGCGCCGAGCGACTCCGCGGCCTGTCGGTAGGCGGGGTCGAGTCGATCGAGCGCCGCCGACACGGCGCTGAACGCGAACGCGAGCACCAGCACCGCGTGCGCGAGGATGACGATCCACCGCGTGCCACCGAGCAGCAGCGGGCGCTCGTTGAACGCGATCAGCAGGCCGAGACCGATCGCGACCGACGGCACCGCGATCGGCAGGTGGAACACCGCATCGGTGATGCGCTGCAACCACATCGGCGCTTCACGCGCCGCCAGCGCCGCCCAGGTGCCGAGCACCAGCGCGATACCGCCCGCCACGAACGCGGTCTGCAGGCTCACCGACAGGCTGGCCACGTTCTCCCCGGACAGAGCGCGGTCGAACCGGGTGAACCCGAGATCCGACGGCAGCGGGCCGTTCCACGCACCCGCCAGTCCGGCGAGCACCACGGTCACCAGCGGCAGCACGAACACCACCCCGACGACCAGGGCGAAGATGCCGATCAGGACGGCTCTACTTCGCGGGGTCCACAACAACATCGGAATCCCCCTTTCCGCGCGCGGTCATGACGCGGGCGAAGATCACCCGGTAGGCGACGTACAGCGACAGCGACAACGCGATCTGCACGGTCGCGATGACGGCCGCACCCGGCAGGTCGAACGTCACGATGCCCCTGGTGTAGATCAGCACCGGCAGCGTGATCACCCCTTTCGCACCGGTGAACAGCACGATGCCGAACTCGTTGAGCGTCAACAGGAGAACGAGGCTGCCACCCGCCATCAGCGCGGGCCACGCCTCGGGCACGATGACGGTGCGCAGCACCCGCCACGGTGACGCGCCCAGGCTGGCGGCGACGTCGAGTTGAGCCCGCGGCAGCATCGAGAACGACGCGAGCAGCGGCCGGATGACGAACGGCGTGAAGAACGTGATCTCAGCGGCGATGACACCCGCCGGCGTGTACAGGAAGTTCAGCATCGGCGAGTCCGCTCCGGTGATGCCGGCGAGCAGGGCGTTCACCGCGCCCGCCGTGCCGTAGAGGAACGTGAACGCCAGCGTGATGAGGAACGACGGCAACGCCAGCACGGTGTCGATGAGCCTGCCCACCAGCTGCGATCCGGGGAACGGCACGAAGGCGAGAACGATCGCCAGGAACGTACCGAGGATCAGGCAGCCGACGGTGGAGGTGACGGCGATCGCGACCGTGCGCCACAGCGCGTCGAGGAACACCCCGGACGTCAGCACCCCGGTCCAGGTCTGCGCGCCACCACCGGAATCCGTCGGCGCCAGCGACTCGAGCGCAACCCGCACCAGCGGGTACACGACGACGAACGCCACTATCAGAAGCGGCGGCAGCACCCACCACACCGCGACCGATCTAGGCGCCCCGGCGGTGTCGGGCGGCGCGGTGCCGGGCCGATCCAGCGTCGCCGTCACGGGGCGGCCTGCACCAGAACACCTGCGGGGTCGGGAAAGTGGACGCCGACGTCGCTGCCGATGTCGTACCGAACGTGCCCTGGCACGTCGACCTCGAGGAGTTGATCGGGCAGGTCGGTCACGGCCAGCACCAGCCGCGTGGTGGCGCCGCGCCAGACGGCCGCGTTGACCGTGGCCCGCACCGCGCCGCGCTCCTTGAGCGCGCCGATCCTCAGCGCGTGCGGCCGGACACACAGCAGCGCTTCCGATTTCGGCGCCCACGCCGCCTTTCCCACCGCGGGCTGGGGCGCCTCGGCGCTCACCGTCTTTCCTGCGAAGGACACCAGCGCCGACGTGCCGATCACGCGGCCGACACTGCACGGGATGAGGTTGGCACCGCCGAGGAATGCGGCGGTGAAGCTCGTCGGGGGCCGCTTCCAGAGGTTCTCGGCGGTGTCGACGTCCATCAGCCGCGCGTTGTTCATGACGACGATGCGATCGGCCAGCGCCAGCGCTTCGGCCTGATCGTGCGTCACGTACAGCATGGCGGTGTCCGGCAGCGCCTCCTTGAGCCGCTGCAGCTCGGCGAGCATCGACTGCCGCAACTGCGCGTCCAGCGCCGCGAGCGGTTCGTCCAGCAGCAGCACACCCGGCCGGATCGCCAGTGCCCGCGCGATCGCGACCCGCTGCTGCTGACCACCGGAAAGCTCACGGGGAAGCCGCTTTCCGTACGCCGACATACCCACCATGTCGAGTGCCTCGGTGACCCGCGCGGTCAACTCCGCGCGCGGCACCCGCCGCGACTTGAGGCCGAACGCCACGTTGTCGGACACCCGCATGTGCGGAAACAGTGCATAGGACTGCAGGACCACCCCGATCCCGCGCTTGGCGGGCGGCAGGTTGGTGACATCGCGTCCCCCCAACCGGACCGAGCCCGACGTGGGCCGCACGAAACCCGCGAGCGCGTTGAGCGCGGTCGACTTGCCCGACCCGCTCGGCCCGAGGAGCGCCACCGTCTCACCGCCGGCGACCCGGAGGGTGAAGTCGACCAGTGCCGCCGTCGTCTTCCTCCCGCGCCCGTAGGAGACGCCGACCCGGTCGAACGTGATTGCGGGCGGCCCGCTCTCGGTGGACTCGTCGAGTATCTGCGCTGCGGCCTTCGTTCGGCCCAGTCGAGCCTCGGTCATGTCAGCTGCCCGTGGCCTTCTCGTAGGCGGCCACGTCGGCGTCGAGCTCGGCGAGCACGGTGTTCCAATCCGGCACCCACACCTCGGCGTCCTTCAACACACCCTCAGGCGTGCTCGGGCCCGCGGCCTCACCGGTCACCGTGGCGAGCGAGTCCAGCACCGGGATGCCGAGCGCATCGGGCCCGACGGTCTTCTGGACGTCCTCGGAGACCAGGAACGCCAGCAGCTTCTTGGCCGAATCCGCATGCGGCGCACCCTTGGTCACACCCGCCACATAGGGCAGCGACACGGTGACCTTCTTCCCGTCGGCCGACGCGGGGATGAAGATGTTGAACTTCGAGCCGTCGTCCCTGATGGAACCGAGGTTCATCTGGACGTCACCGTTGGCCACCAGCAGTTCGCCGTTGCTGACCTTGGGCTGCAGCTTGCCCGTCGACGACGACGGGCCGACGTTGTTGGCCTGCAGCCGGGTGAGGTAGTCCAGCGCGCCGGGCTTGCCCATGAGGTGCTGCAGCAGGATCAGCACGGCGGTGCCGTCGCCTGCCTGGCCGGGTGTCGAGTACTGCAGCTTGCCCTTGAACTCCGGCCGGAGCAGGTCGTCCCACGTGGCGGGCTGCGGGTTGGCACCGGGGTTCGCGATGAAGCTCAGCGCGTTGTTGACGATCGGCAGGTAGCTGGCGTCCGGGCCGACCTGGTCGTCCGGAATACCCTCGGCGTCAACGCCACTGGGCTGAAGCAGCCCGGACTGCTCGGCCTTCTGGATGAACGGCGGCAGCGTGATCAACAGGTCGGCCTGCGGGTTGGACTGCTCCTTCTCGACCCGCGACACCACCTCGCCCGACCCCGCCTCGACGAGGTTGACATTGACGCCCGTCTCCTCGGTGAACTTCGTGAACTGGCCCTCGTACCAGGTGGCCAGGCCGTCGGCGCTGTAGACGGTCAACGTCTCGCCGCCGCCGGAGCCGGACGATCCGGTGCCGCCGCAGGCGGTCATCGTGATCGCGGTGGCGGCGACCGTGAGCGCAGCCAGGAACGTGCGCAGTGTCATGGGTGTGCCTTTCGGGTTAGGTGGAGAGCAGGAGGTCGGCGAAGTCGGCGACGGAGCCGACGACGTGGGTGGCGCCCGCGGCGCGTAGCTGGTCCTCGTCGTGCGCGCCGGTGAGCGTGCCCGCGGCGATCGCGCAGCCGGCTCGCAGCGCGCTGTCGACGTCGTTGCTCGTGTCACCGAGGGCGGCGACGTTCGCCACGGAGTCGGCTTGAAGCCGGATCAGCGCGGTGAGGATCAGGTCGGGGTAAGGGCGGCCGCGCACCCCGTCACCCGGTGCGAGCACCAGGTCGGCGATCGTCTGCCAACCCAGCGCTGCAAGCAGTTTCTCCTGCGTGCCGCCGCTGAACCCGGTGGTCAGCGCGACCTTCATACCAGCCTCCCGCAGCCGCGAGATCGCCTCAGCGGCACCGTCGATCGGCGTGGCGCGGCCGTTGTCGATCTCGGCCTCGTAGGCCGCCTCGAACGCGACGTTGGCCCGTTGCGCGACGTCCTCGGAACCGAAGAGGGCGCGGAAGACGACGATCTTCGACTGACCCATGGTGTCGAGCACGTACTGGCGGGCCTGCTCGCGCTGCGGCCCGGTCTCCGGAAGGCCCGCGGCCGTCGCGGCGGCCTCGAACGATGCGACGACCAGTCCGTCGTCGGCGACGGTCGTGCCCGCCATGTCGATGACGGCGAGTTGAATACTGCTGCTGGACAATGTCATTCCTCTCAGAGCTGGATCAGCTCGGCGGTCTGCTCGGCGATGGCCGGGCCAAGGGTCATGCCGCGGCCGCCGGGCCCGGTGATCACCCAGACCCCGTCGGCGGCCTCGGTGCGGCACACCAGCTGCTGCGGATCGACGCACTGGCTGTAGACGCCCGCCCACCGCTGCCGAACGCGCGGGAGCGGACGGCCGAGGAACTCCTCGACGAGCGCGACGAGATAGGCGTACGGGCCCTCGGACACGTCGAACGCGAAAGGCTCGTCGTACTCGTGGGTGTCGCCGATGGTCAGTCCGCCGTGCAGGCGCTGTACGCACAGCAGCTGCATGCGCTGGTCGTGGGCCACCGGATCCTGAGGTTCGTTGTCCCGCAGGGCATCCAATGCCGAGCCTGCGAAGCCGGGGTAGTAGCGGAAGCTGTCGCCGTCGGCGATCGCCGTGGTGAGCGGTTCGTCGAGCGGTTCGGTCTGCATCATCTGCAGCCGGACGCGGCGGACCGGGAGCTCACCTGCGATCTCGCGGGTGAGGCCGCCGTGCGCCGCGCCGGGGCACACCAGCACCAGGTCGCTCTCGTGCCGAGCGCCGCGGTCGTCGCGGACCACCCGCCCGTCGATCGCCCGCGCCTCAGTGCCGGGCCGGAAGTCGTAGCGCCCGCTGGCGTCGAGGTGGGCGCGGATCGCCGGCAGCGCCTGCCGCGACTCGACGGCGGCGTCGCGCGAGCAGTGCAGACCGGCGAGGAACTTGCCGCGCAGCGCCGGGTTGAGTGCGCGGACCCGGTCGGGATCGAGCAGTTCGAACCCGCGAACCGCGGCGTCGGTGCGGGCCACCGCCTGCTCGGCGACGGCGATCTCGCGCGGGGTGCGAAGCAGCGTCAGTGACCCGGCGGGCCGGAAGCCGATGCCGGGGATATGCTCGCCGTAGCGCTCCCAGAGTTCGCGGGACCGCAGCGCGGCGTCGAGTTCGATCTCGGAGCGCCCGGACACCCAGACCAGACCGAAGTTGCGGACGGTCGCGCCGCGGGCTTCGGTTTCGCGTTCGAGGTGGGTGACGTGGTGGCCGCGCTGGATCGCCTCCAGCGCGTGGGCGGTTCCCAGAATCCCGCCGCCGATGATCGTCACACGCATGGTCAGGCACCTTTCAGAGTCACTGCATCCGCGGCTCAACCGTGTGGTGTTGCCTGCGGGAACAGCGGGTTAACAATTGGTATAGACCAATTGCGGTAAAGTTTCGCGCATGACCGTGCTCGCCGCAACAGAGGCGCTACTCCGTTCCCTGCGAGGCGTATGGGATGAGGAAGCGGTCGACGAACTCGACCACGCACTGCAGGCCGCGGCGCGCGCGATCGACGACGCCGCGGACGACGAACTCGTGCTGGCGTCGGCCCTGCACGACCTCGCACACAGCCCGCTGTTCGACTCGCCGCCCGCCCACGACCGGTTCGCTCAGGACTGGCTCACCCCTCGGTTCGGCCCTCGAGTGGGCTGGTTGGCGGGTGCCCACGTCGCCGCCAAGCGCTACCTCGCCGACACCGACCCCGCGTACGCCGCGGCACTGTCGCCGACGTCGGTCGTGTCACTGCGCGCGCAGGGCGGTGCCGGGGTCGACGCGGCGCGGATCGCCCATCCGTGGTGGCCGGACGCACTGCGACTGCGCCGCTACGACGACGCCGCGAAAGTGCCCGGCGCAGCGAGCGCTACCATCGAGGACGTGTTGGTGATCGCGGAACGGATTGTGGGGCAAAGGATGTGACCGGGCCGTGAGCAAGCCGCACGCGATCCGCACCGAACTCGACGGGCTGCTCGACGGATTGGTCGAAGGCGATCCCTTCCCACCTGAACGCGAACTCGCAACGCGTTTCGGCGTGGCGCGGGAGACCGTCCGGCAGGCGCTGCACGAGCTGCTCGTCGAGGGTCGCATCGAGCGCAGGGGCCGCGGCACCGTGGTGTCGACACCCAAACTGGTGCAACCGCTTTCGCTGAAGTCCTACACCGAGGGCGCGCTGCGAATGGGCCGCAAGCCGGGGCGTCTGCTGGTCACCTGGGAGGACGTCGCCGCGAGCGCGGACCTCGCCGAGGCACTCGGGATCGCCGAGGGCGATGCGGCGATGCACCTCGAGCGCGTGCTGCTCGCCGACGGTCAGAAGATCGGTCTGGAGAGCACGTACCTGCCGGTTGCGCGCTTCGGCGGGTTCCGGGAGACCTTCGACCCGACGACGTCGCTGTACGCCGCCGTGCGTGCGACGGGCGTGCACTTCGGGTCCGCCGTCGAGCGGATCGAGACGGTGCTGGCCGCACCCCGCGAGGCGGCGCTGCTGGAGTCGACGACCGCGATGCCGATGCTGCGTCTGCACCGCCGCTCGCTGGACATCGAGGGCGGGCCGATCGAGGTGGTGCGCGCGCTCTATCGCGGTGACCGCGTCGCGTTCGAGGCGTCTCTCACCGACCGCGACTGACGGCCGGTAACGTCGGGATCGTGGCTGATTCGAATGTCCCCCGTCGCTCCGCTCGCCCCGACTTCCACCCCGACCTGCAGCGTGCGGCGCGCCTCAGCCCCCGCACGATGATCAACCCGAAGACGCTGCCGATGATCCGCGGCGCGCAGCGGCTGTTCAGCAGGCGGGTGCCGCCCGACATCGAGGTGCTGACACTGCCGTCCGGGGCCGGCGTCAGACTGCACCGTCCGGCGTTCGGCACCGGGCCGGGGCCCGCCGTGCTGTGGATCCACGGTGGCGGCTACCTCATCGGCACACCCGCTCAGGACGACGCCGCCTGCCGGGTGCTGGCCCGCGAGTTGGGCGCGACGGTGGCCGCGGTGCGCTACCGGCTCGCACCCGAATTCCCTTATCCCAGTTCGCTTGAGGACTGCTACTCCGTGCTCACCTGGCTGCACGGCCTGCCCGCCGTGGATCCCGAGCGCATCGCGATCGCAGGTGCCAGCGCGGGCGGCGGACTCGCGGCGGCGCTGGCGCTGCTCGCCCGTGACCGCGCCGAGGTGCCCGTCGCGTCGCAATTGCTGGTGTACCCGATGCTCGACGACAGGTCCAGCGACCGGGTCGGCGAGCACGATTCGAAGTTCCGGCTGTGGACCAGGTCCAGCAACAGGTACGGGTGGCGCAGCTACCTCGGCGACGCCGATCCGAACGTCGCGGTTCCCGCCAGGCGCCAGGACCTCAGCGGACTGCCGCAGGCCTGGATCGGCGTCGGCACGTTCGACCTCTTCCACGACGAGGACCTCGAGTACGCCGAGAGACTGCGGGCCGCGGGAGTGCCCTGCGACGTCGAGGTCGTCGAGGGCGCGTTCCACGGGTTCGACGGCATCGCCGCGAAAGCGCCTGTGTCACGGGCGTTCTTCGGCAGCCAGCTCGACTTCCTCCGACGGACGCTCACGCAGACGGAAACGGCGGGCGCCTGAGCTCGGGCCGCCTGCTGCAGGCGGCTGGAAACCCCTCAGCCCTCTCGCTCGTACACGACCCTGCCCTCGACGACGGTGACGGCGACCATCTCGGCGTCGAGCTCGTGCAGCACGTCCTCGGGCGAACCCGCGAGCACACACAGGTTGGCGATCTCGCCTGCTGACACCGAACGGGGTGTCCGGGGATCCTCTGGCGAGCCGAAGAACCCCGTCAACGCGGTGCGCGCGGGGACGCCCTCGTCCGCGCCGAGCACCGCTCCGGTGGCGGTGCGGCGACGGACCGCGGCGCGCATCGCGGCCCACGGATCGGCGTCGCCGAACGGGAAATCCGTCGACATGACGACCGGCACGTCGGCGGCGAGCAGCGAGGCGAACCGCCACAGCTGAGGCTGCTCATCGGCGGGCACGTCGAGCAGGTACTGGTCGCCGCGCTCGGCGACGAAGTTCGGCTGCGTCACCACCGTGACCCCCAGTCCGGCCAGGTCCGCGAGGCAGTCATCCGGCACCACGGCGGCGTGTTCGATGCGATCGCCGGGCCGGGTGCCCGCCGCGCGAAGCGCCGCCAGCGTCACGACCAGCTGCGCGGCCGTCACGCAGTGCACGGCGACGGTGCCGCCCGCCTCGTGCCTGCCGCCGATCCACCGCGCGAGCCCGTCGACGTCGAGACCGTCGTCGTGCAGGATCACCTTGCCGGGCGCAAGACAGTGCACGCGCTGTGCGAGTTCGCCGTGCTGGTGTGCCTCGGCGAACTTGACGACGTCGTCGAGCCCGAAGTCGGGAGTCGCATCGGTGACGCCCGTGACTCCGTACGACGCCAGCCTGCGGCCCACCGCCTCCAGCCCGGTTTCCCTGCGCTGCAGGCTGTTCGACCAGTTCGGGTCGGCGCTGCGCAACCTCCCGTCCGGGTGATCGGGCAAACCGACACGCTCCAGGCCCGGCGAGTTCAACGTCCACAGCACGCCGCTTCGGTGCTGCACGCGGACGGGCACCGCGGGTGACACCTCGTCGAGGGCGTGCCGATCGAGTGGGCCCGCCACCGCCTCGTGGTAGCCGATCGCCCGGATCCAGCCGTCCTCGCCGACGGTCGCCGTCGTCAGGGCCCGGCGCAGCGCGTCGCGGTCGGCGACCTCCCGCGGGCCCACCGGTACCGACGTGAGTGCCGCTGCGGCGGAGTGCATGTGGACGTGGTGGTCGTGCAGACCGGGGATGAGGGTGCGGTGCGCGGCGTCGAGCACCTGTTCGCCGGGTGCGGCGTCGAGGTGTGCCGCCACCTCACCGATGTCGTGGGCGACGCGAACGTCGACGACGGTGCCGTCCAGCAGGGTGGCGCGTTGGATCAACACGGTGTTCGAAGCCTCTCGTCGATGAGTCGGGCGATGTCGTGGTTGTGCTCACCGAGGACCGCGGCGGGGTTGGCCTGCGGTGGTCGTCGGGGAACCGTTGCGGGACAATCATTCTCGCTCTCCTCAAGTGGAAGCCCGGCGTACTCGGCGGCCACCCCGGCCAGCGTGACGTCGATCAGTTCCCCGCCGCCCGCGCGCAACGACTCGACGACGCTGAGCGCGGCGTGCAGACCCGTCAGTGGATCGGCGACGGCATCGGCGCAGAACACCGGGACGCCGCCGGCGGTGCCGACGAGGCCGCCCGCGACCGCGGCGTCGTCACCGAACGCCACTCGGTTCGCGGGCTCGCCGACGGCCCCGTAGCCGGTGATGCGCAGCCAGACCCGGCCGGGACGTGCGGGCACGTCGTCCGGGCCCAGCCCGCGGTGGGCCATCGCGGCGGGCCGCGCCGACTGGAGTACCACGTCGGCGGCACCCAGTAGGTCGTGCAGCGCCCCTGTGTCGGCGAAATCGACCGCATACGAGAGCTTTCCGCTGTTCATCCAGTCGAAGAACGCGGCGTCACCGCGGCGGGTGCCGTCGGGCCGCTGCGGGCTCTCGACCTTCACCACGGTGGCACCGGCACGACGCAGTAGCTGCCCGCACAGCGGACCCGCCCACATCGACGACATGTCGACGACGAGGAGGTCATCGGGTTCCGCGCGGTCGCCGAGCGCGGTCCGTTCGACCGCGGCCCCGCGATGTTCACCGAGTACCGCGGCGGGCAGTCCGAGCAGCCGGGCGCGCCCGACGACGTCGGCCGCCGAACGGGTGCGCGCCCACGTCTCGACCGCGGGCCAGGGATCGGCCGGGTCGGCCTCGACGAGGGCCGGGACAGCGTCGACGTCGTCGGGGCGCGACAGCGTCAGCGCACACCAGCCGTCGCGCGCGGAGAACAGTCGGGTGGCGCCGCCCGCGGAGACGCGCCCGCGCCGCGTCAGTCCCAGCAGGGCGGCGCGGCCGGCCAGCAGTTCCGCGGCGTCGACGGCCACCCCCGTGTATGCGCTGAACTGCTCGGCGGCGGCACGCGCACGGCTCAGGACGGCCGCGCGGGAGAAGTCGGCGGGTCCGTCGGGTTCGCCGGTGAGATGAGCGAGGCCGCTCGCGGCCCAGCCCCGCGCAGCAGCATCCACCCCCCTATTGTGGCGGTCGCTAGAACTGCAGGGCGGAGAATCTCCAGTCCAGTACCTGGCGCGGCTCCTCGGCGGCGGCGAAGACCAGCGAGCGCAGGCGCAGCACACCTCCGCGGCCGGCGCCGAGCGGCGTGGCACCCTCCACGTGCACCTCGCTGTACAGAGTGTCGCCCTCGTGCACCGGACCGGTGTGGTCACACGACTCCCAGCCGAGGACAGTCACCAGATTCGGCAGCACCCTGGTGGCCTGCGCGAGCGCGAGGCCTATGGTGTGCCCGCCGTACACCAGTCGCTGCCCTCCTACGCGCGAATCATGATGCGTGGCGGCGATGTTGAGGGTCAGGCGGGCCAGTTCGGGGGCGCTGCTGACGACGTCGGCGGTCGTGGCGATGACGGTGCCCTTGAGTTCGGGATCGAAGCGCGGGCCCGGCGCCCCCGCCCGGTAGGCGTCGGCGTCCCAGTCGCGGGTGGGGTCCGACGGTGCGGCCATGTCCGCGCCGACGGCGGCGAGGTCGTCGGCGTGCCCGGTGTCGGCGGCGGGGTCGCGCAGCGGCAGCATGGCGCACCGGTGGAAGTCGAGCACCAGTCGGCCCTGCTGATCGACGGTCGTCACCCGCAGCGCCGCCAGGCCGGTGGGTTTGCTCGAGTTCTGCTTCAGGCCAACCACTTCCGTCGTCGTACGCAGGGTGTCGCCGATGGCGGGGAAGCGATGGAACCGCAGCCCGCGGTAGAAGAGGTTGGCCTTCACGCGCTGCGTCACCAGCGTGCTCTGCCCGATCGCGACGTCGCACACCAGAGCCGGGTTGGCGAGGTGGGCACCCGTCACCGCGCGACTCAACTCCGCGTCCAGGGGCAGTCGGAGACGGTCGCCGAGAATGCTCTGGTGCACGGCGGCGGCGCCGGAGGTCAGCGTCATCGCCGGCGCGGTGTCGTACACCCGACCTACGCGCAGATCCTCGAAGTGGGGACCGCCGGGGATTTGGCCGTACAAAGTCACAGGGTCACATGCTGGCAGTATCGCCGTGAGCGTGTCAATATGGCCGTACATTATGAGACTCACCGACGAAGAAGTCATGCTGGTCGACACCGTCCGGTCGTTCATCGACCGCGACGTGAAACCGACCGTCCGCGACGTCGAGCACGCCAACACCTACCCCGAGGCGTGGATCGAGCAGATGAAGCACATCGGGATCTTCGGTCTCGCGGTTCCCGAGGAGTACGGCGGCTCCCCCGTGTCGACGGCCTGCTACGTGCACGTCACTCAGGAGTTGTCACGCGGGTGGATGAGCCTGGCCGGGGCGATGGGCGGGCACACCGTCGTCGCCAAGCTGCTGACCCTGTTCGGCACCGAGGAACAGAAGCGGCGCTACCTGCCGCTGCTGGCGACCGGTGAGGTGCGGGCCACGATGGCGCTGACCGAACCCGGTGGCGGCTCCGATCTGCAGAACATGACGACGACCGCCCACACCGACGGCGACGACCTGGTGCTGACCGGGGCGAAGACGTGGATCTCCAATGCGCGGCGGTCCGGACTGATCGCGCTGCTGTGCAAGACCGATCCGCACGCCGAGCCGCGGCACCGGGGCATCTCGGTGGTGCTGGTGGACAACCCCACACCGGGGCTGACGGTGTCCCGCGACTTGCCCAAGCTCGGCTACAAGGGCGTCGAGAGCTGCGAGCTGTCCTTCGACGACTGCCGCGTGCCCGCCTCCGCGGTGCTCGGCGGCGTGCCGGGCAAGGGCTTCGGCCACATGATGAAAGGCCTTGAGACGGGCCGCATTCAGGTGGCGTCACGCGCGCTGGGCGTGGCGTCGGCCGCGCTCGAGGACGCGCTGGCCTACGCACAGTACCGCGAGAGCTTCGGCCAACCGATCTGGAAGCATCAGGCCATCGGGCACTACCTCGCCGACATGGCGACCAAGCTGACCGCGGCGCGGCAGCTCACGCTGCACGCCGCCGAGAAGTACGACAGCGGCGAACGCGCCGACATGGAAGCGGGCATGGCCAAGCTGTTCGCCTCCGAGATCGCGATGGAGATCGCGCTCAACGCCGTCCGGATCCACGGCGGGTACGGCTACTCCACCGAGTACGACGTCGAACGCTACTTCCGTGACGCGCCTCTGATGATCGTCGGCGAGGGCACCAACGAGATCCAGCGCAACGTCATCGCCGCTCAGTTGGTGGCGCGCGGCGGGATCTGACTCGTGCGAGCTGCTCCCGCGTATCAGACGCTGTCGCAACGACTTCGCGAGGAGATCGCGGCGGGGACCTACCGCGAGGGTGCCCGGCTGCCCACCGAATCCGAACTCGTCGCCGAGCACGGGGTGTCCCGCCAGACCGTGCGACGAGCGTTTCAGGATCTCGTCGCCGAGGGCGTCGTCTACCGGGTGCCCGGCCGCGGCACCTACGCCACCGAGTCGGGCCGCCGCTATCTGCGCCAGCTCGGTTCGATCGAGGACCTGATGAGCCTGTCCGACGACACCTCGATGGAGGTGCTCGCCGGGCTGCAGCGCCGCGTCGACGTGGACGCGGCGGCCCGGCTGCGCCTCGACGACGACGTGGTGTTCACCGTGACGTTCCGGCGGCTGCACTCCCGTGTGCCGTTCGTCGTCACGCGGGTGCATCTGCCCGAGCCCGTCGCGCAGTCGGTCGTCGACTCCGCCGACTTGCGCACCGGCGCCGTCAGCACCACCACCGTGATCGCGCTGCTCGAGCCGCACCTCGGCACACCCATCACCGAAGCGGCGCAGTCGATCACCGTCGCGCCCGCCGACGACGAGGTGGCCGGCGGTGTCGGTTGCGCGGCGGGCCACCCGATGCTGCGAGTCGACCGGCTCTACTCCGACGCCACCGGCACTCCGGTCGAACTGGCCGTCAGCCACTTCCTGCCCGAGCAGTACACCTACCGCGTCACCTTGCGGCGTTCTGGCCTCCGGTGATTTCGGCAAGGGCGTCGACGAGGCCCCAGTCCAGGGCGGTCACGGGGTCGATGAACTCCCCGGACAGCACCAGGTAGGCGGTGCGCCAACGGCCGATGCGACGGGTGATGCTCACGGTGCCGCCGGCGCCGGGAATCAACCCCAGCTCGAGCTCCGGAAGGCCGAGCGTCGAATCGGGTGCGCACGTGACGTGCCCGCAGAACGCGGCCATCTCGAGCCCGCTGCCGAGAACCTGACCGTGGATCTCGGCGCGACACCGCGGACCGAGCCGGGTGGTGAGCGCGTCGAGGGCGAGTGCCGGGCTGTGCCGGGTGCGGGCCAGATGCGCGCTCGCCGGGTCCGCGAAGGAGCCGAACTCGGCGAGATCGCCTCCGCTGCAGAAGGACGGCCCGTTGCCGCCGAGTACGACCTCGGTCACCGACGGGTCGACGAGCGCCACCTCGAGTGCCTCGAGCAGGGCGGCGCGCGCATCGGTGGAGAAGGCGTTGTGCCGCGTCGGCCGGTTGAAGTTCACCAGCAGCACGTCGTCCACCCGGTCGGCGACGACCGGGTCCGGCAGCGCAGGAACCGTTTTCGGGCCGCGCTCGGCCAGCCAGCGGGCGAACTCGGGGCCGGACTGCAGCGTGGAGTACGCGAGCGACTCGGTGATGACGCCGCCGAAGGCCGGTGCGGCGACGTCCACCGCTCGCAGGACGTCGTCGCACACCGCCGCGGCCTGCGGCCAGCGCAGGCACCGCTCGGTCAGCACCGCGAGCGCGTCGGCCACGGACGGCACCATCACCGCCCGGCGATCCGCGATCGGCTCCTCGGTGAGCGTGAAAGTCGCCTCGTCGGAGGGGGTTCCGGTTCCCACCAGCACTCCCCCGGCGAGTTCGACCGTCACGAGTACTTCTCGATGAGCCCCTGCTTGTAGAGCTTGCCGGTGTCGGTGCGCGGCAACTCGGCCTCGAACGAGATCGACCGCGGACACTTGTAATGCGCTAGACGGTCTCGCAGCCAGGCCTGCAACTCCTCCCCGAACGCCTCGGTCGCGTCGGCCGGGTCGACGGTCTGGACCACGCCCTTCACCCGCTGGCCCATCTCGTCGTCGGGGATGCCGAACACGGCGGCGTCCATCACCTTGGGATGCGTCACCAACAGGTTCTCCGCCTCCTGCGGGTAGATGTTCACCCCACCGGAGATGATCATGTGGTGACGCCGGTCGGTGAGGTAGAGATAGCCCTCCTCGTCGACGTAGCCGATGTCCCCCACCGTCTTCCAGCCGCGCTCATCGCGTGACGACGCCGTCTTACCGGGATCGTTGAGGTACTCGAAGTCCATGCCGCCTTCGAAGAAGATCTCGCCCGCCTCACCCGGTGGCAACTCGTTGCCGTCCTCGTCGAGGATGTGGATGGCCCCCGCCATCGGCTTGCCGACCGAACCGGGGTGGTTCAACCAGTCCTCGGCCACGATCAGCGTCGAACCGATCGCCTCGGAGGAGGCGTAGTACTCGTCGACGATCGGACCCCACCAGTCGATCATCTGCTTCTTGATCTCCACAGGGCACGGCGCCGCCGCGTGCATGACTCGCTCCAGACTGGAGACGTCGTACGAATTGCGCACGCTCTCAGGGAGTTTCAGCATCCGGGTGAACATCACCGGGACGAACTGGCCGTGCGTGACGCGATGCTTCTGGATCGCGTCCAGCGCGCCCTCGGCGTCGAACTTCTCCAGCACCACGGTCGTGATGCCACCGGCCTGCGTCTGCATCGACCACACCGAGGGCGCCGTGTGATAGAGCGGCGCGGGGCTCAGGTAGACCGTGTCGGGATGCATCCAGAACCCGACCAGGGCGGCCATCAGGCCGGGCCACTCCGACGGCGGTACGTGCGGCAGGTCGCGCTTGATGCCCTTCGGGCGGCCGGTGGTTCCCGACGAGTACTGCAGCAGATCACCCTCGATCTCGTCGGCGATCGGGGTATCGGGTTGATCCGCAACGCATTCCGGGTACCGCTGCCAGCCATCGAGGTCGCCGTCGGCGATCAGCAGCAGACCCGGCAGCCCGCCGGGCAGCTCGGCGGCCAGGCCCGCGAGGGTCTCGGTGAGGGCGGCCGAGCCGATGATGGCCTTGGCCGCGCTGTTGTCGATGATGTACGCGGCTTCCGCCGCCGTCAGGTGGGTGTTGATCGGGACGTAGTACAGCCCGGCCCGTCGCGCCGCCCACATGACGGCGTGCATGTGGTGGTTGTTCTCCATCAGGATCGCGACGGCGTCACCCTCGACCAGACCCGCATCCCGGAACAGGTGCGCAAGCTGATTGGCCCTGGCCTCCAACTCGCCGAACGTGACCACCGTCCCGGACGGATACATGATGACGGCGGGCTTGTCGGGGGTGGCAACGGCGGTGTCGCGGATCTGCATGAGCAGACTCTACAAAACCGAACTTGACAGGTGTCAAGTGGCCGCGAGCGTGCGCCGACCTACGCCCGTCAGCGGCGTGTCCGGGTACAGACACGCACGCTCGCCGGGGGACGCACGCTAGCCGGGGGGCGGGACCTAGTCGGCTTCGGCGAGCCGGGTCTTCAGGGTGTCGAACTCGTCCTTGATGCCGGTGGGCAGCTTCTCGCCGACGAACTCGAACCACTCCTCGATGAGCGGCAGCTCGCTGCGCCACTCGTCGGCGTTCACGGCCAGCGCCTCGTCGACATCGGAGGCCTTCACGTCCAGACCGTCCAGATCCAGATCGGCGGCGGTCGGGACGATGCCGATGGGCGTGCTCTTGCCGTCGGCCCGGTGCTCGATGCGCTCGACCGCCCACTTCAGCACGCGGCTGTTCTCGCCGAAGCCGGGCCACAGGAAGCGGCCGTCGTCGCCGCGGCGGAACCAGTTGACGAAGAACACCTTCGGCAGCTTCGACTCGTCGGCCTGCTTGCCGATGTTGATCCAGTGCTGGAAGTAGTCGCCGACGTTGTAGCCGAGGAACGGCAGCATCGCCATCGGGTCGCGGCGCACGGTGCCGACCTTGCCCTCGGCGGCGGCGGTCTGCTCGGAGCCGAGCGTGGCGCCGATGAACACGCCGTGCTGCCAGTCGCGGGCCTCGGTGATCAGCGGGACGGTGGTCTTGCGGCGGCCGCCGAACAGGATCGCCGAGATCGGCACGCCCTGCGGGTCATCCCACTCGGGGGCCAGCGTCGGGCACTGCGAGATCGGGGTGCAGTAGCGCGAATTCGGGTGCGCCGCCTTGGTTTCCGTCTCGCGCAGGACCCAGTCGTTGCCCTTCCAGTCGATCAGGTGGTCGGGCTCGCCCTCGAGGCCCTCCCACCACACGTCACCGTCGTCGGTCTTGGCGACGTTGGTGAAGACGGTGTTGCCGCCGGCGATCGTCTTCATCGCGTTGGGGTTGGAGTCCCAGTTGGTGCCCGGCGCGACACCGAAGAAACCGAACTCGGGGTTGGTGGCGTACAGCCGGCCGTCCTTGCCGAACCGCATCCACGCGATGTCGTCGCCGACGGTCTCCGCGCGCCAGCCAGGGATGGTCGGCTGCAGCATCGCGAGGTTGGTCTTGCCGCACGCCGACGGGAACGCCGCGGCGACGTAGTAGGCCTTGTTCTCCGGCGAGATCAGCTTGAGGATCAGCATGTGCTCGGCCAGCCAGCCCTCGTCGTGCGCCATCGCCGACGCGATCCGCAGCGAGTAGCACTTCTTGCCGAGCAGCGCGTTGCCGCCGTAGCCCGAGCCGAAGCTCCAGATCTCGCGGGTCTCGGGGAAGTGGGTGATGTACTTCGTGTCGTTGCAGGGCCACGGCACGTCGGCCTGGCCGTCCTCCAGCGGGGCTCCCAGCGAGTGCAGCGCCTTGACGAAGAAGCCGTCGTCGCCGATCTTCTCCAGCGCCGCCGCACCCATCCGGGTCATGGTGCGCATGGAGACGACGACGTACTCCGAGTCGGTGATCTCGACCCCGAGCTTCGGGTCCTCGGCGTCCAGCGGACCCATGCAGAAGGGGACGACCCAGAGCGTGCGCCCGCGCATGCTGCCGCGATACAACTCGGTCATGATGCCGCGCATCTCGGCCGGGTCCATCCAGTTGTTCGTCGGACCGGCGTCGACCTCACGCTGCGAGCAGATGTAGGTGCGGGACTCGACACGTGCGACGTCCGACGGATCGGACAGCGCAAGGTACGAGTTCGGCTGCTTGTGCTGGTTCAGCTTCTGGAAGGTGCCGGCCTCGACCAACTGGGCGGCGAGCCGCTCGTACTCCTCTTCCGAACCGTCGGCGAAGGCCACCCTGTCGGGTTGCGTCAGCTCGGCGATCTCCCGAACCCACGCCAGCAGTCCCTGGTGCTTCGTGGGTGCGTCGTCCAAACCCGGAATGGTCGCTGCGGTCATGTGAAGCTCCTGCTCGAACGGTCTACTAACGTCAACGGGCGTCTGACAAAGTCCGTAGAAACGAAGGTTAACGTGGGTGACATACCCGCGGTAAATCGGGAGTATGTCCGATCCCTCACAGGAACGATTCAGAAACGCCAAGTTGGTCACGATCGTCTCCGCAGGGTCCGCAACTCGGCGTCGATGAGGGCGATCCGGTGCGTCACACCGTCGGATTCCTCGGCGGCGCGGGCCGCCAGCACCGGGCCCAGGTGCAGCTCCGCGTCCAGTAATCGGCCGGCCACCCGATCGTCCGCGTAGCCGCGCAGCGTGCCGACGACGTCGCACACCCACCTGTCCACCACGGCGCGGTCGTGCATCAGTTCGCGGGTCGACACCAGCCATCCCGTCAGCAGAACTCCGAGCACCGCGCCCGCCGCCTGCGCCCCGACCGACAGCCACGGCGCCAGCGCCGCGAACACCCGGCCCGCCGCGACCGCGATGCCGAGGCCGAAACCCGCACCGAGCGCCAGCGTCAGGCCGCGTTCGGCACGCCGCGACACGGTCGGCGGCCCGTCCCACTGCGGCACGACCGGCGGCGGCGCCTGATCGAGCGCCGGGGCCCCGAGGCGGTCCGCCAGGTCCGCCAGCCGGTGGTCGATGCGCGTGTCGACGTCGCGCACCAGGGCGTCGGCGGCGGCGCGCAGGCTCTCCTGTACCCGGTCGGCGGACCGCCTCGGCATCTCGGCCGCGACCGCCCGGAACTCGGTGCGAAGCCCGGCGCAGCGCTCACGGGTGTACCGGCCGAGCGCCAGTCGCTCGCGGTGCAATCCGATGCGCAGCGCCGACGACCCCGAGCGCGCCGACCTCTGCTCGCGAACCAGTGCCGAACGGCACGACCTCAGATTCCGGATGCGGGCGACCTCCCCGGCGGGTGCGGCCCGCAGCGCGGTACGAACGGCGTCGGCGAGCGCGGCGACATCCGGGGCGCCCAGGTGCGGGGCCGCGCACGTCGGCACCCACTGAACGTCCGGGTACCGCGTCGACACCTCGGCCAGCACCTCGCGCCACCGCCGGTGCGCATCGACCTTCGTCACCGCACCGACCACCGCGTTCGCGCGGGCGGCGGCGGCCTCCAGGACGGCGCAGTCCGACGGGACCGGCGGTGCGACCGCCGACACCGCGAGCACCGCGACGGCGACCTCGGCGCCGCCCTCCTCGGTCACGTCGACCTCGGGCAGGCGCTCCCGCAGCGCCGCGACGAGCGACGTCACCCCAGCCGACGGCGCCCCGGCGACGAGGACGGCGTCGGTCACGGCTCGGCCCCGTCGAGCAGGACCAGCGACCCCCGGACGATGTCGGCGGCACAGGCCCGGTGCAGGTCCGTAACGGGACCGCGTGAGTACCGCGCCCAGTGCAGGGCGCGCCTGCGGTGATCCTGCGGTCGATCGCCGCGGTCGACGGCGACGCCCGCGGCCTCGACGACGTCGACGGCCGCGGACATCCGGTCGAGAACCGCGGCATCATCGAGAACTTCACTGCTGCAACGGCTTTCGGCGATCCGCCGATACCGCACCGGGGCACTCGCGGCACGGACCGCGGCGAGCACGGCGTCGATGTTGGACAGAGCGGTCAGCCGGGCGGCCACGGCGGCGGGATCGGCGCCGTCGGCCAGTGCCAGCACCGCGTGTGCGATCCCGAACCGATCCAGCCGCTCGAGGAGGTGCTGCCGGACGTCGCGGCCCAGCGGGTGCGCACCCGACACGAACGCGTCCACCGAGGTCATGTCGGCGGGATGGCGGATCAGCACCCGAAGTGCGTCGACCTCGTCGTCGGTCAGGCGGTCGAGCACCGCCAGCAGGCCCACCACCCGGATCCCGCACGTCGCGTCCGTCAGATCGGCCTTGGTCTGCACCACCACCGTCGCGTCGTCGCGGACGTCCTCGGGTTTGAGCGCCTCGGCGACCACCAGAACCCGGACGTCGGGCGCAGCCGGCACCACCTGCACCCCGCGGCGGCGCAGCGCGGCCTCGATCGTGCGTCGACCCACTCCCGGTCGGCCCTCCACCGACACCCGAAGCCCCACCGCATCACCCCCGAAGCCATCGTCGCACCGCCCCGAACCCCCGCTTCGCGGCAAAGATGACTGTTGGGTATCAATCTGCACCACGATGCGGGTACCCGGCCCCTCATGCGGGACCATGGACAAATGCATGCGCGGTGCGAGGGGTCGCCCCCGACGCGAGGAGGAAATATCACAGACGTGCCCGTGCACCCCCACCGCCGCGTCACCAGCTTCCGCAACAGGCACGCGGCGCTGTCCGCCGCCCAGCAGCGGACGTGGGATCAGCGCTGGCCGGACGTGGGGATGCAGGTCAGAGACCCCGACGGCCGCCCGATCGGCCGGCTCGACACGGCCGCGTGGTTCGGCCGGACCGCCCCGCTGGTGCTGGAGATCGGTTGCGGCGCCGGCATCTCGACGGCGGCCATGGCCATCGAGGAGCCGGACGTCGACGTCATCGCGGCCGAGGTCTACCGGCGCGGCCTCGGCCAGCTGCTCAGCGCGATCGATCGCGAGGGCATCGACAACATCCGGCTGATCTGCGGAGACGGCGTCGAGGTGCTGGAACACCTGCTGCCCTCCGACACCCTCACCGGCGTGCGGGTCTTCTTCCCCGACCCGTGGCCCAAGGCCCGGCACCACAAGCGCAGGCTGCTGCAGCCCGTTAACGTCGCCCTGATCGCCGACCGGCTGCGCCCCGGCGGCATCCTGCACGCCGCCACCGATCACGCCGACTACGCCGTGCAGATCGGCGAGGTCGGCGACGCCGAGCCGCGCCTGCAGCGGGTGCCGATAAACGACGACGGGCTGCCCATCTCCGGTGCTGTGCCCATCTCATTGCGACGGCCCACCACGAAGTTCGAGGAGAAGGGGCTGCGCGCGGGCAGCACCATCAACGAGTTCGTCTGGAGGCGGGTATGAGCCTCACCGAGGACCTCTCGCTGGACCTGCAGGCTCCGCTCGCGCCGCTGCGCGTGCTGCTGGTGTGGGACGCGCCCAACCTCGACATGGGCCTCGGCTCGATCCTGGGCGGCAGGCCCACCGCCGCACACCGGCCGCGGTTCGACGCGCTGGGCCGCTGGCTGCTGGCCCGCACCGCCGAGATCGCCGAGGATCGCGGGCCCACCGACCGCCAGGTGTCGCTGGAGCCCGAGGCCACGGTGTTCACCAACATCGCGCCGGGCAGCGCCGACGTGGTGCGGCCGTGGGTCGAGGCGCTGCGCAACGTCGGTTTCGCCGTGTTCGCGAAGCCGAAGATCGACGACGACAGCGACGTGGACTCCGACATGCTCGCGCACATCGAGACGCGCCGGGCCGAGGGGCTGGCCGGCGTCCTGGTGGCTTCCGCCGACGGTCAGGCATTCCGCCTACCGCTGGAGGACATCGCGAGGGAGGGCACGCAGGTCCAGGTCCTCGGATTTCGCGAACATGCCAGTTGGGCGCTAGCGTCGGATACCTTGGAGTTTGTCGACTTGGAGGACATCCCTGGTGTCTTCCGAGAACCGCTACCGCGAATCGGCCTTGATTCGCTGCCCGAGCAGGGAGCTTGGCTACAGCCGTTCCGGCCGCTGTCTGCACTCCTCACCTCGCGCGCTTGACGGGGGTGGGCACAACAGAACCGATAGCGCGGGGCCGAGAACAGACGTGAAGTAGATCGTGAGGAGTTGATCGTGTTCGCCTGGTGGGGTCGAACGGTGTACCGATTCCGATACGCGGTTATCGGAGTCATGGTCGCACTGTGCCTTGGTGGCGGCGTGTACGGGATGAGCCTCGGTCAACACGTCACCCAGAGCGGTTTCTACGACGAGGGCAGCCAGTCGGTCGCCGCGTCGCTGGCCGCCGATGAGGCCTACGGACGAGATCGAACGAGCCACGTGGTGGCGATCCTCACGCCGCCGGACGGCGAGAAGGTCGACAACCCCGAGTGGATGAAGAAGGTCACCGGCGAGCTCGATCAGCTGGCCGCCGACCATCCGGATCAGATCGAGGCGTGGGTGGGCTGGCTGAAGGCGCCGACGACCACGCTCGCGACGGTCCAGCAGATGAAGACCGAGGACCTGTCGAAGACGTTCGTGAGCATCCCGCTCAAGGGCGACGACGACGACTCGATCCTGAAGAACTACCAGACCATCGAACCCGATCTGCTGAAGATCAACGACGGCGACATCCAGGTCGCGGGCCTCAACCCGCTGGCCAGCGAGCTCACCGGGACCATCGGCGAGGACCAGCAGCGCGCCGAGGTGGCCGCCATTCCGCTGGTCTGCGTCGTGCTGTTCTTCGTGTTCGGCGGCGTCATCGCGGCGGCTCTGCCCGGCATCATCGGCGGCCTGACCATCGCGGGCGCGCTCGGCCTGATGCGACTGGCCGCCGAGTTCATGCCCGTGCACTTCTTCGCGCAGCCCGTCGTCACGCTGATGGGCCTCGGTATCGCCATCGACTACGGCCTGTTCATGGTGAGCCGGTTCCGCGAGGAGATCGCCGAGGGCTACGACACCGAGGCCGCGGTACGCCGCGCCGTGATGACCTCCGGCCGGACCATCATGTTCTCGGCCGTGATCCTGGTGGCCTCCTCGGTGCCGCTGCTGCTGTTCCCGCAGGGCTTCCTGAAGTCGATCACCTACGCCATCATCGGCTCGGTCATGCTGGCGGCGATCCTGTCGATCACCGTGCTGCCCGCCGCGCTCGGCATCCTGGGAACCAGGGTCGACGCGCTCGGCGTGCGCTGGCTGCTGAAGTTCATCGACGCCCCAAAGGTCGTCTCCGACCCGGAGAACCCGAACTCCAACACCTACGCCCTGGCCTCGATCCCCGCGGGTCTGCTGGTTCCGCCGGTGGGCCTCTGGCTCGGCCACCGCGCCCGCAAGCAGATCAGGGAGACCGGTGAACAGGGCGCGCAGTACGCGCTCATCGGCACGACGCTGGCCTACGTCACGCTGCTCGGCGGCCTCCTCTACGCGGTGTTCGCGCTGAAGGACACCGTCGGCACGGGGCTGTACTGGGTGCTGCTCGGCATCGTCATCTTCGTCGGCGTCGTCGTGGTGGGCCTGGCGCTCGCGCGCTACGTTCCGCTCGCCCGCACCCCGATCGTCTGGTGGGTGAACTGGCTCGCGGAGAAGACGCAGAAGACCAAGACCCGCGCCGAGGTGGAGAAGGGCTTCTGGGGCAAGCTCGTCAACGTCGTCATGAAGCGGCCCGTCGCCTTCGCGACACCCATCGTGATCGTCATGATCATCCTGGTGATTCCACTCGGCCAGTTGGCGCTGGGCGGCATCAGCGAGAAGTACCTGCCACCGGACAACGCGGTGCGCGTCGCGCAGGAGGACTTCGACAAGACGTTCCCCAGTTTCCGCACCGAACCCCTGACGCTGGTCATCAAGAACACCGACGGCGAGCCGGTCACCGATCAGCAGGTCGCCGAGATCCGCAGCAAGGCGATGACCATCCCCGGCTTCATCGAGCCGGACGGTGACCCGTCGAAGATGTGGGGTGCCCGCGGCGGCGAATCGACCGATCCGTCGGTCAGGGTCATCCAGAACCCCCTCGTCAACCGGAACGACGCCGCCGACAAGGTCGCGGAGTTGCGCGCCATCTCGGCGCCGCGGGGCCTGGAGATCATGGTGGGCGGTACGCCCGCGCTGGAACAGGACAGTATCCACAGCCTGTTCGCCAAGCTGCCGGTGATGGTGATCGTGCTCATCACGACGACGACCATTCTGATGTTCCTGGCATTCGGATCGCTGGTGCTGCCGATCAAGGCCGCCCTGATGAGCGCGCTGACGCTCGGCTCGACCATGGGCATCCTGACGTGGATGTTCGTGGAGAGCGGCCACGGCGACACCCTGATGAACTACACGCCACAGCCGCTGATGGCACCGATGATCGGGCTCATCATCGCCGTCATCTGGGGCCTGTCCACCGACTACGAGGTGTTCCTGGTCTCGCGCATGGTGGAGGCCAGGGAGAGAGGTCTGTCCACAGCCGAGGCGATCCGGGTCGGCACCGCGACGACCGGTCGTCTGATCACCGGCGCCGCGTTGATTCTCGCGGTCGTCGCCGGCGCGTTCGTGTTCTCGGACCTGGTGATGATGAAATACCTGGCGTTCGGCCTGCTGATCGCGCTGCTACTCGACGCGACGATCATCCGGATGTTCCTGGTGCCCGCGATCATGAAGCTGCTCGGCGACGACTGCTGGTGGGCGCCGCAGTGGATGAAGCGCATCCAGGAGAAGCTCGGCCTCGGCGAGACAGAATTACCCGACGAACGCAAGCGGCCCGTCGTGCGCGAGCCGGAGGAGGCTCTCGTCGGGGTGGGCGCGCCGGCCGCACTCCCCCCGGCTCGCCCCCGCCCCCACGACCCCGGCCATCCCGAGGGCGGCGCGCGCCCCGGTGGCCGGCCGGGACCGGTGGCGGTGCCGCCGCGCGTCAACCCGCCGTCGGCTGCCAGCACCACCAGGATTCCGACTCCCACCAACGCGGGTCCGCCCGCTGCGCCGCCTGCCGAGCCGCCGACCACGCGCTTCGCGGCACCGAAGCCCAACGGGACGACCCGCGGCGCGGCTCGGCCGCCGGCGCCCGCCCGCGGTTCCAGTGCGACCGGCAGTCGCGAGATCGAGTCGTGGCTCGGCGATCTGCGCGCCGGGACACCACCGCCGCCGCCGGCCGACGAGCCACCGACGCGTGCCATGCCGGCACAGGGTGGGCGGGCGGCCAAGCAACCGCCTCCGCCGCCCCCGGCCGACGAGCCGCCGACGAGGGCGATGCCCGCGCAGAAGCCGCCCCCGGCAGCAGAGGGTGAGCCCGCGACGGAGAAGCTCGAGGCTCAGGATGAACAGCCCAAGCGCCGCGGTGGCGGCGTCAGCGCTGCGGATCTGCTGCGGCGGGAGGGTCGGCTCTAGCCGGCTCGGCCTCGGGGTCGTCGTCGAGCCTGTCGGGTTCGGCCTTGATGGCCGGACCGACCTCGGCTTCGAGTGCCTTCTCCGCGGCCGCGGGATCCTCCGCTATCAGCACGCGCACCGCGCTGTTGAGGAACGCCACGATCGGCACCGCCAGCAGCGCGCCGATGATGCCCGCGAGCACGGTGCCCGCGGCGATCGCGAGGACCACGGCCAGCGGATGCACCGCGACGGCCCGACCCATCACGAGCGGCTGCAGGACGTGCGATTCCAGCTGCTGCACCGCGAGGATCAAGCCGAGGGTGATCAGCCCGAACACCCAGCCCTTGGCGATCAGCGCGACGATCACCGCGAGTCCGCCCGCGATGACGGCGCCGACCAGCGGGATGAACGCGCCGAGGAACACCAGCGATGCCAGCGGTAGCGCCAGCGGAATGCCCATGATGGCCAGGCCCGTGCCGATGCCGACCGCGTCGACGAGCGCGACCAGGAACGTCGCGCGGACGTATCCGACCAGCGACTGGAATCCGGCGCGGCCCGCGTCGCGGACCCGCTCGCGCACGCTGACCGGGAACACCTGCGTGGTGAACGAGTAGATGTTGCGGCCGCCGTGCAGCAGGAAGATCAGTGTGAAGAACACCAGCAGCGCGCCGGTGAGGATCTCGGTGATGGTGCCCGCCGTGGCGAACACCCCGCTGGTGAGCTTGGCCTGATTGCTCTGCAGCGCGTCGATCGCGCCGGTGGTGAACTTGTCGATCTGCTCGGTGCTGAAATGCGAGAAGACGCCGGTGCTCAGCCACTCCCGCCAGCCCTCGATGCTGCGCGTCACCTCTTGCACCAAAGCCGGTGCGCCCGCGATGAATTGGCTCACGACGAAGGTCAGGATCCCGCCGACGACGACGAAACCGCTCAGCAGCACGATGGCCACGGCGGCGCCGCGGTTCAGGCCGCGCCGATCCAGCCAGTCGACGACGGGCACCAGCATCGCCGTGAGCATCGTCGCGAGCGCGAACGGCACCACGATGATCTCGAGGTGTCCGATCACCCAGACCGTGGCGACGACCGCCGCCAGGATCAGTAGGAGCCGCCATGACCACGCCGCCGCCTTGCGGACGACGGGTGACACCGAGGCGTCGGCTGTCGAGTCCACCGATGAGCCGAATGCCATGTCGGTACTGTAACGGCCTCGGCGCGTTGCTCACGGCACCGATCAGCGACGTTATGGTGTAGGGCGTGTCGCAGGAGGTGCCGGGGGCGACCAGGGCGGACGCGCGTCAGCGCGGCCGGTACTGGTGGCTTCGCTGGGTCCTCATCGGCGTCGCGGTCACGGTTCTCGCGGTCGAAGTCGTGCTGGTGTGGGACCAGTTGGCGAAGGCGTGGCGCAGCGTCCTCACGGCCAACTGGTGGTGGGTGCTCGCCGCGGTCGCGGTCGCGCTGCTGTCGATTCACAGCTTCGCCCAGATTCAGCGGACACTGCTGAGATCCGCCGGGGTGCACGTCAAACAGTGGCGCTCCGAGGCCGCCTACTACGCGGGTAACGCCCTGTCCACGACGATGCCCGGCGGCCCGGTGCTGTCGGCGACCTTCATCTACCGACAGCAGCGGATGTGGGGGGCCTCGCCGCTGGTGGCGTCGTGGCAGCTGGTGATGTCCGGGGTGCTGCAGGCGGTCGGACTCGCGCTGCTGGGACTCGGCGGCGCATTCCTGCTCGGCGCCAGCCGCAACCCGCTGTCGCTGATCTTCACCCTCGGCGGGTTCGTTGCGCTGCTGGTGCTCGCGCAGACCGTCGCGAAGAACCCCCAGCAGATCGACGGCATCGGCGTGCGGGTGCTGTCCTGGGTTAACTCCCTGCGCGGCAAGCCTTCTGACACCGGCCTGGCGAAGTGGCGCGAGATGCTGGCGCAGCTCGAGTCGGTGCAGTTGGGCCGGCGCGACCTCGGTGAGGCGTTCGGGTGGTCGCTGTTCAACTGGGTCACGGACGTGGCCTGCCTGCTGTTCGCCTGCTACGCCACCGGCGCCCACCCGTCGATCGCGGGGGTCACCGTCGCGTACGCCGCCGCGCGGGCCGTCGGCTCCATTCCGCTGATGCCGGGCGGGCTGCTCGTGGTCGAAGCGGTACTGGTGCCGGGCCTGGTGTCCAGCGGCATGGGTCTCGCGGCGGCGATCTCCGCGATGCTGATCTACCGTCTGGTGAGCTGGATCTTCATCTCATCGATCGGCTGGGTGGTGTTCTTCTTCGTGTTCCGCACCGAGAAGGACATCGACCCCGATTCCATCGACGAGGAGCCGGACAACCCGCAGTTCAGTCCCGACCCCGAAGCCGGCCATCCGCCGGAGCCACCAGAGGAGAGTCCGTGAAACCCGTGGTCCGCCTTGCCTTGGCCGTGTTCAGCACGGCGCTGCTGAGCAGCGCGTGTACGAAACCCGCGGATACCGGATCGTCGACCACCGGATCGTCGACCGCCAGCGCGGCGCCGTCGGCGACACCCGCGCCCGAACCCCCGCTACCCCCCGCTGCTGCGACCCCCGTGCTGGCCGTCGTCACAGCGGCACCCGTTCCGGTGCGTGCCACGGACGGCAGGACGCACCTGGCCTACGAACTGCAGGTCACCAACGCCATGGGCTTCGACGTGACGCTCGACTCCGTGGTGGTCAAGGACGGCGACCGCCAACTGCTGTCGCTCGACGGGGAACGGCTGTCCTACCGCACCCGCACCCTGGGCGGAACGGCGCCGACCGCGACCTTCGGTCCCGCGCAGGCCGGTCTCGTCTGGCTCGACGTCGTGGTCGACGAGGGTGCGCCGGTGCCGACCACGCTCACCCACACCATCGGGGTCACGCTCTCCAAGCCGGCGCCGCCGCTACTGCCCGCGAACATGACCGAGGAGGGGGTGGCACCGGTCCGGGTCTCCGATGCCAAGCCGGTCGAGATCGCCCCGCCGCTGCGCGGTCCGAAGTGGTTGGACGGTGACAGTTGTTGCGACATGACAGCCCACCGGATGGCGCTGAACCCGATCGGCGGCCAACTGTGGGCGGCCGAGCGCTTCGCGATCGACTACGTCCAGCTCAGCGACGACGACACCATCTACGCCGGCGACCGCACGAAGCCCGAGAGCTACCCGTACTTCGGCGCCGACATCCACGCGGTCGGCGACGGTCCCGTCGTCGGCGTAATGGAGGGCCTGCCCGAGCAGGTCGCTGGCACGTCGCCGACCGGGTTGCCGCTCGAGCAGTACGGCGGTAACCACATCGTGCAGGATCTCGGCAACGGCAACTACGCGTTCTACGCGCATCTGAAGACCGACAGCGTCAAGGTGAAAGTCGGCGATCAGCTGACGACGGGGCAGGTGATCGCCAACCTGGGTAACACCGGCAACACCGATGCGCCGCATCTGCACTTCCACGTGATGAGCACGCCGGATCCGTTGCGCTCCAACGGGTTACCCTTCGTCTTCAAGGACTACGAGCTGACCGGCCAGATGGCGTCGATGGACGCCCTCGACCCGCTGCTCGAGGGCAAGCCCGCCGATCTCAAGCCGAACTTCACGGCCCGCCCCGAGTCGGGCACCAGCCCCCTCGTCCTGGACGTGATGTCGTATGCCGGCCCCTGACACCGCCATCGGAACGCAACGCGCTGCGCTCGCCCTGCTGGCCGACGTCGTCTGCGTGGTGGTGTTCTGCACGATCGGGCGCCGCAGCCATGCCGAGGGTGTGACGATCGCGGGTGTTCTCGCCACCGCGTGGCCGTTCCTCACCGGTACGGCGATCGCGTGGCTGGCACCGACGACGTGGCGGCGACCCACCGCACTGGTGCCGACGGGCCTGCTGGTGTGGGTGTGCACCGTCGCCGTCGGCATGTTGCTGCGCAGGCTGAGCGGGCAGGGCACGGCGCTCAGCTTCGTGGTCGTCGCGTCCCTGACGACCGCCATCCTGCTACTCGGTTGGCGTGCCGGCGCAGCGCTCCGCGCTCGCCGCTGACTGCCGTCCGGCGGGTCGAAACATCCTTGGGCGCTGGCGAAGCCACCAGCGTCAGGGTCGCGCGCAACCCGCCGAGCGGGCTGTCCGTCAGCTCGACGGTGCCGCCGTGCAGGGCGGCCTGTTGAGCCACCAGCGCGAGCCCCAGCCCGGAACCGCCGGGGGCCGCGGTGCTCCCCCGAGCGAACCTTCCGAGCACCGCCTCGTGTTCGTCGGCCGGTAACCCCCGACCGTTGTCGTCGACGACGATCGTGAGCACATCGGCTGCGCGCGTGAGGGTTTCGCGGTCCCAGGAGCCCGGTGTCAGCCGGGCCGTCAGGACGATCCTGCTGGCCCCGCCGTGCGCGACCGCGTTGCGCACCAGGTTGTCCACCGCGAGCCGCAGGCCACCGGGGAAACCCTCCACGGTGCCCAGGTCACCGACGTCGAGCACCACCTCCGCGCCCCCGACGCGGGTGTTCTCGCGGGCCACCCGATCCAGCATGTCGGTCACGTCGATGATCTCGCGGTCCTCGTCCTGCGCCAGCTGACCGGACGCCAACTGGCCGAGTGCGGTGATGATCGCCTCGACACGGCGTTGAGCGCGGGCCAGGTCGCCGACCACCTCGTCGCGCTCCTCGGCGGGCAGGTCGTGGATCCGCAGGGTGTCGATGTCGGCCCGCATCGCGGTCAGCGGCGTCCGCAGTTCGTGTGCGGCGTTGGCGGCGAAATCCTGCGCCGCCTGCAGCGAATTGGTGGTGGCCTGCTGCGCCGCCGCGAGCCTGTTGAGCATTCCGGTCATCGCGTCGGACAGCTCCTCGGCCTCGCGGGCGCCCCGCACCGCGACCATCTGCTCACTGCCCTGCCCCAGGCGCTCGGTCTGCTCGGTGAGCCGGCGCAGCGGCCGCACGGCCGGGCCCGCCAGGAGCCAGCCGAGGCCCGCCGCGATCAGCACGGTTACGACCCCGACGCCGGTGTAGAGCGGGATCCGGGTGCGGTTCAGCAGCGCACCCTCGGCCCGGATGCCCACCGAGATGAGCAGTCCGCCCTGCTGTTCCATCGGCACGGTGCGGACCCGGTACTCGACGCCGTTGACGGACACCGTCGCCGTGCCCGGGTCGAGCCGCGGCAGCTGGAAGCCGCGCTGGAACACGACCTGACCCGTCGAGCGAGACCGTCCGGTGGTCAGCACCGTCTGGCCCGGATCGTTGGCGTGATCCGGGTCGACGCTGGCCTGCACGATCGCGTCGAGCCTGCGGTCGAGTTGCTCGGCGTCGTTGTTCAGCAGGACCACCGACGTCAGCACCGTGAAGACCGCGACGACCGCCGACGCCGCCACCGCCGACGCCAGGGCGACCCTGGTCCTCAGCGAGGCGGAGCGGAGTCGGGTGAGGCGCACGCCCTAAGGCTAGGGCTCGTCGCGCAGTACGTAGCCGATGCCACGCACGGTGTGGATCACTCTCGGTTGGCCTTCGCGCTCGAGCTTGCGCCGCAGATAGCTGATGAAAACGTCCGCGACGTTGGTGTCGACGTCGAAGTCGTAACCCCACACCAGCTCCAGCAGCCGCTGCCGAGAGAGGACCACCCCCGCGTTCTCGGCCAGCACGGCCAGCAGGTCGAACTCCCGCTTCGTCAGGTCGGCGCGTTCACCGTCGACGAAAACCAGCCTGCGGGCCGTGTCGATGGTCAGCGGGCCCACCGTCATGGTGTCCGACGACCGCTCCGAGTGGCTGGACCGCCGCAGCAGCGCGTGCAGCCGCGCGACCAGCTCACCGAGATCGAACGGTTTGGTGAGGTAGTCGTCGGCCCCCGCCTCGAGGCCGGCGATCCGGTCGTTGACCGTGTCGCGCGCCGACAGCACGCAGATGGGGATGTCGTTACCCAGCGCGCGCAACGCGGTGACGACCGCCACCCCGTCGAGTTCGGGCATCTGGACGTCCAACACCAGCGCGTCGTGCGTCTCGTTGGAGAGCAGTCGCAGCGCTTCCTTGCCGTTCGAGGCGACCCGCACGTCGAAACCCGAATGCCGCAAGCCGCGGGCTACCGAGGTTCTGACGTCCGGGTCGTCGTCGACCATGAGCACCATGCGGCCCGAGCCGTCATGTGCCTGACCCGATCCCCCGGTCGCTTCGCTCCTGTCCGCCGAGGGATCCACCACCCGCGCCGTCGTTATGGGATGGCGGGCGCGGGTGCCGTTCCGCAGCGGTTCTTCAGGTCGACCAGCGGCTGGCGGATGCCGGTCAGATCGGCTTTCGTCTGCGGGTTCTTGTCGAGGTAATCGGTCACCTGACCACGGACCTCATCACGGGGCAGACCCTCGAGGCTGGTGAAGAAGTAGTTCACGTCGGGATGCGTGAACAGGTAGGCCGACGTCGACGCCGACACGCCCGCGGCAACACCGGCCAGGTCGGCGGCGGTGCAGTTCGGGGGGTTGAGGGCGGGGTCGTCGGCCATCGCCGACGGAAGCGCACCGAACAGCATGGCGCCACCGATCGCACCGGCGCCGAGAACTCCAGCTACCACGCGCCGCCCAGCAAGGGCCGAGAGCAACATCATCAAGCTCCTTCACGATTTCTGCAGATGCCGTAACCCCACGCGGTTACCGACTAGGAAAAGCTAAGCAGAATCTGTGACCACTTTCCTGCCTTGCGCTCAACTGATTCTCAGTCGGCCGGAATTCGCAGGTCACAGGGCCGCCTGCGGGGGTCCGCGCGGGTCGCGCAGCACCCCCCGGACTACCCCGCGGTGGCCGGGGACGGGCCGGGCAGCGGACCCGCACCCTGTGAGACGGCGCTGGCCGGATTGCGCTGGGCCGGGGTGGTCACACCCGACGTCCCCGCGGCCGGTGCGGCAGACAGCGCGTTTGGCAAACTCCCCGGAGCCGCAGCACCCTGCGACTGCGCGGCCTGCATCAACCCGAGTACCTGGGGCAGCGTGATGGGCAGCTTGCACTTGGCGGACAGCGACTGCAGCGGCGCCTGCAGCTTCGTCATGTCGGCCTCGGCCTGCGGGTTGGCATCGAAATAGGTCTTCAGCGCAACGAGCGACTGCGGGCCCGCCTGCTGCTGTGAGATGGCGGTCAGCGCCTGGTTGGTCTGCGGGTGCGAGTCGAGGTAGGTGCCCATCGACGTGGCAACCGAGCCGATGGTCTTCGCCACCTCGCTGGCGGCGCACGGGTCGGGTGCGGCGGTAGCCGACGGTGCGTTCGCCGCGGTCAGCGAGAACACGGCGGCGGCGCCCGCTGCGGTGGCGGCGACCACGGTGCCGAGGCCGCGTCGAGCGGCGGATGTTCCGGTCATGGCTAACTCCTTACGGCTTGCGCGCGTTGCTAAGAACCCCGGAGATTCCCCGACCCGATCCGGTCCAGGCCATAGTGCCATCCCGCGGCGCGCGGCAGCCAATCAGCTCAGCAAACACACAGGTCAACTGTGCCGAGGTGGTCGGCGGGCGACGGCGTAACGTCGGGCCAGCCGGGACCGAACCTCAGGGCAGGGACGTCCGGCGGGCCCGCGCGAGCCGGTCACCCTACCCCACGCTGCGGTACGCTCATCGTTGCGAAACGCCGGGAGAAAAGCGCCGATCAGGCTCGATCGTTAGAAGGGTTCGCCATCCAGCAGTTCATGATGCGGTTGAGCAGCAACCTGCGCCGATTCCGCTGGGCCGTGTTCGCGGTTTGGCTGCTCCTCCTCGTTCCCTCCGTCTACCTGGCGCTGAGCCACTCGGGCAGTCTCACCGGCGGCGGCTTCGACGTGTCGGGGTCGCAGTCGCAGCAGGTCGAATACGAAGTCGAGGACAACTACCCCGATCAGGGCGCTTCGCCGCTCGCGCTCGTCGCGGCACCGCGGGCCGATGCGTCGTTCCAGGACATGACCGACGCCGTCGCCGAACTCGAGCGCATCGCGTCCGACGTCCCCAACGTCAAGATCGCGCCCAACCCGCAGCAACCGCCGCCACAGCCGGATCGGCCCTACGTCGTCACCCTGCAGACCGACTTCGCGACCGGCAGCACCAACGTCGCCAAGGAGCTCCGCCAGAAGGTCGGCATCAACGACGAGCAACCCGGTCAGACCGCCGACGGCCGAGTGAAGCTGTACGTCATCGGCCAGGGTGCGCTCGGCGCGGCCGCCAGCGAGGCCACCAAGAGCGACATCGCCGAGGCCGAGAAGTGGAACCTGCCCATCGTCCTGGTGGTGCTGCTCGCGGTGTTCGGGTCGCTCGCCGCGGCGGCCATGCCGCTGGTCCTCGGCATCTGCACGGTCGTCGTGACGATGGGCCTGGTCTACCTGCTGTCGATGTACACGACGATGTCGGTGTTCGTGACGTCGACCGTGTCCATGTTCGGCATCGCGCTCGCGGTCGACTACTCGCTGTTCATCCTGATGCGTTTCCGCGAGGAGTTGAGATCGGGCCGAGAACCGTCCGACGCGGCCGACGCCGCGATGGCGACGTCGGGTCTCGCGGTGCTGCTGTCGGGTCTGACGGTCATCGCGTCGCTGACCGGTATCTACCTGATCGACACCGCGGTACTGAACTCCATGGCCACGGGCGCCATCCTGGCGGTCGCGCTCGCGGTGCTGACGTCGACCACGCTGACCCCGGCGGTGCTCGCGACGTTCGGCCGGGCCGCCGCGAAACGTTCGTCGTGGCTGCACGTCTCGCGCAGGCCCGACACGACGCAGTCGCGCTTCTGGACCCGCTGGGTCGGCACGATCATGCGCAGGCCGTGGATCGCGGCCACGTCGGCCACCGCCTTCCTGCTGGTCCTCGCGGCGCCGGCGTTCGCGATGACGCTCGGCAACAGCCTGCAGCGCCAGTTCGACCCCTCCCACGAGATCCGCGGCGGCGTCAACGCGGCGGCCGACGCGCTGGGGCCGGGTGCCCTCGGTCCGGTCAAGGTGCTGGTGACGTTCCCCAACCGCGACGCGAACGGGCCGGAGAACGCCGCGACCCTGGACGCGGTGCGGCAGAAGATCTCCGAGGGCCCCGACGTCGCGCAGGTGTCGCCGCCGGTGTTCGCCACCGACAACCAGAGCGCGCTGCTGACCACCGTGCTGTCCGTCGACCCCGAGGACCAGGGGGCGCGTGAGGCGGTCGACTGGCTGCGGGCCAACCTGCCCGCGGCGGCCGGTCCGCGCGTCGACGTGGACGTCGGCGGGCCGACCGCACTGCTCAAGGACTTCGACGACCGGGTCTCGTCGACACAGCCGCTGGTCTTCGGTTTCGTCGCGCTCATCGCGTTCGTCATGCTGCTGATCTCGATCCGCTCGGTGTTCCTCGCCCTGAAGGGCGTCCTGATGACCGTGCTGTCGGTGGCGGCCGCCTACGGCAGCCTCGTCGTCGTCTTCGAGTGGGGCTGGTTCGAGGCGCTGGGCTTCAAACAACTGGAAACCCTCGACACCACCGTCCCCCCGCTGGTCCTGGCGATGACGTTCGGGTTGTCGATGGACTACGAGATCTTCCTGCTGACGCGGATCCGCGAGCGCTTCCTGCAGACGAACAACACGCGCGACGCCGTGGCCTACGGCGTCAGCACCAGCGCGCGCACGATCACCAGCGCCGCGCTGATCATGATCGCGGTCTTCATCGGGTTCGCTTTCGCGGGCATGCCGCTCGTCGCGCAGATCGGCGTCGCGTGCGCGGTCGCGATCGCCGTCGACGCCACCGTGGTGCGGCTGATCCTGGTGCCGGCGTTGATGGCGATGTTCGCGCAGTGGAACTGGTGGCTGCCGGGCTGGCTGGACCGCACGCTGCCGTCGGTCGACTTCGAGAAGCCGCTCCCCAAGGCCGATATCGGCGACCTGGTCATCATCCCCGACGACATCTCCACCCTCGGTCCGTCGGGCGCGGACATCCGCGGCGTGGTGAAGTCCGCCGCCAAGCTCAAGACGCTCGCACCGCAGACCATCACGGTGGCCGACCCGCTGGCCTTCAGCGGCTGTCTGCTGCCGCCACTCGGCGACCGCGTCAAGGGTGGCGACGGGCCCTCCGGGGCGAGCGAAGCGGCGGGGGCACCCCTGGTGAAGCTGCGTCCGCTGACCAGAAGCGCGAAGGTGAACGGCGCGGGCGGCCCGCACAACGGGAGCGGGAAGAACGGCGCCAACGGCCACGTGTCGCTGCCGACCGGCCGGACGCGCAAGATCCGTCAGCCGGTGCACCCCGTGACGGTGTGGCGCGGCAGGCTGTCGGTGGCGCTCGACGCGCTGACGGCCGCCGCCGAGATCGACCCACCCGTGGTGCACAGGCTCAGCCCGATGGAGACCACCAACGTCCAGCTGCCCACAGGAGATCGGCTGCAGATTCCCACCGGGGCCGAAACACTGCGGCTCAAGGGCTACCTGATCATGTGCCGGAACACGACCCGCGACTTCGCCGAGTTTGCCGAATTGGTGGAGTCCATGGAGACTCAGACTGCGGCGGTGGTGCTGGCCGGAATGGACCGGTACTACCGTGGTCAACGCTCGAAGAAGCAGTGGGTCGCCACGCAACTGGTGCGGCGGCTGGCCGATCCGCAGCCATCGGATGAACACGACGCCTCGACGTCGGGTCCCGATGCGGAGGAGGATTGGGACAGGGTCAGGCAGCGCTGCCTGTCCGTGGCGATCGCGATGCTGGAGGAGGCTAGGTGACGTTGTCGACGGACGCGCGAAGCGGGTCGGCCTCCAATAGCCGTCCACCAAACGGAGCGGCCCCCCGCCGGGCGCCCCAGGTGGATGCGCGCCCCGTCGAGTTCTGGCCGACGTCGTCGATCCGGGCCGCCCTGGAGACCGACGACCTCACCGTGTGGCAGCGCATCGTCACCGCCATCAAGCGCGACCCCTACGGCCGCACCGCCCGGCAGGTCGAAGAGGTGCTCGACACCGCGCGACCGTACGGGGTGTCGAAGGCCATGGCCGAGGTCCTGCAGCGCACCCGCGCGCACCTCGAGGAGACCGAGTGCGCCGAAGTCGCGCGGCACGTGCGACTGCTGCTGGAGCGGTCGGGGCTCGCGCAGCAGGAGTTCGCGTCCCGCATCGGCGTCCCCAACGACAGGTTCGCGTCCTTCATCAGCGGCGCGGACAGCCCGTCAGCCTCCCTGATGATCCGCATGCGCAGGCTGTCCGACCGGTTCGCCAAGATGCACGGGGATCGCTCCGAGTAACGCTCAGCGTGAATTGATCGGCGCCAGGTCGGCGACGAGCCACTTGTCCCCGTCCTTGGTCAGCGACACCCGAAGCGGCAGCGCCACCACGATCGGCTGCTTGCCGGGTGCGTTCTGCGTGCCGCGCATGACGACCGCGACGACGGCGTCGGCGGGCCCGATGGCCTCCACCCCCGCCGAGACGGTGGACGCCGACACGGAAAGGTTCTTGCTACTCAAATCCTTTGCCATGGCATCGAATTCGGTCTTGTACGCCTCCGCACCCTGCGGTGTCATCATGGCGACGACGCGGTCGCGCGACACGTTGGGGCTCTGCGGAGCGAACGTCGCGGACGCCTCCGCGGCCGCGCTGGCGATGCCCACGACCTCGGTCGTGGCCGTGCGGATCGCGCGCTCCGGGACGGTCCACTGCAGGTACCCGACGACGACGGCGGTCACCGCGGCGACCGCTGCCACGGTGACGACGCCGAGTCGCAGGCCGGGACCCTCGTCATCGGTGCCGACGGTGACCCCGTCGCGGCGGTACAGCACGCCGTTGACGACGACGCCCTGCACGATCAGCAGGCACAGCACCGAACACAGCGACACCCACCACAGCGGCCACGCCAGCGCCACGCCGATGTAGAGCAGTGCGGCGACCGCCGCCAGCGGGGCCAGTACGTCGATGGCGAGGACCCGCAACCCGTTCCTCATCGAATGGTCTCCAGGCTCGACACCAGCAACTCGCCGTCGACGTCGGAGATTCCGAGGCGCAGCGTCCAGTGCACCGTCAGCGGCTGAGCGCCCGCGTTCTGGCTGATCGAGGTCGCCACGACGATCACGGTGTCGGTGCGCGACGCGACGGCGGCGAGTTCCGGTGGCGGGGCGGGCGAGATGCCGGCGTCGCCCTCCCTGGCGTGATGCAGCGATTCGATCGCCACCGACTCGACCTGGCCCGCGGTCTGGCTCTGCAGCTTCTGCACGACCTGACTGAAGGGCTCGACGGCGGTCTCGAAGTTGGCGTTGAGCTGGCCGACCGTGCCGTCGTGCAGTTTCTGCATGCTCTGGGTGACGGTGCCGGAGTTCATGTTGATGAGAACGCTCGTCCACTCCGCGGCGGCCTGCAGCACCGAGGTCCGGTAGCTGCGCTCGTCGACGTCGCTGCGGTGCCCGATCCAGATCATCGTGGCGAGCACCGCGGCGATCACGGCCACCGCGCCCAGCACCGCGGAACCGATGCCGAGGCCCGTGAACACGCCGTCGCGCGGCTCCTCGCCGGTCTCGTCAGCCATGGCCGTGAGGCTACCCGGCGGTCACGGCACACCTCGCGGGCGTCTGGAAGGATGGCGGGGTGACGGTAGAAGCCATGAAATCCGGAATCGACCTGTCCTTCGTCGACGGTGACGCCCGCCCGCAGGACGACCTCTTCGGCCACGTCAACGGCCGCTGGCTCGCGGACCACACGATGCCCCCCGACCGCGCGACCGACGGCGCCTTCCGGTTGCTGGCCGACCGCGCCGAGGAGCAGGTGCGCGACATCATCACGGATGCGGCCGCTTCCGGCGGCGCGAAGGGAACGGATTCGCAGCGCATCGGCGACCTGTACGCCAGCTTCATGGACACCGAGACGATCACGAACCTCGGCGTGCGCCCGCTGCTCGACGAGCTCGCCGGCGTCGATTCCGCGCTGACGCCGGTCGAGCTGGCCGCTGAACTCGGCGAGTTGCAGCGCACCGGCATCGGCGGCGGCACCGGCGTGTACGTCGACACCGACTCCAAGGACTCCACCCGCTACCTGCTGCACCTGTCGCAGTCGGGCCTCGGGCTGCCGGACGAGTCCTACTACCGCGACCCGCAGCACGCGGCGATCCTGGCGGAGTACCCGAAGCACATCGCCAGGATGTTCGGACTCGTCTACGGCGAGGGCGACTGGGACGCGACGGCCGCGCAGATCGTCGCGCTGGAGACGAAGATCGCCGCCGCGCACTGGGACGTGGTGAAGCGCCGCGACGCCGACCTGACCTACAACCTGCGCACTTTCGCCGAATTACCCTCGGAGGCACCCGGTTTCGACTGGGCGGTTTGGGTGACGGCGCTCGGTACCTCGCCGGAGCGCGTCGCCGAGGTCGTCGTCCGGCAGCCCGACGCGCTGACGGCGTTCGCCGCGCTGTGGGCCGGCGAGGACCTCGACGACTGGAAGCGGTGGCTGCGCTGGCGCGTCATCAGCGGCCGGGCGTCGCTGCTGACAGACGAGATCGTCGACGCGAACTTCGCGTTCTACGGGCGCACGCTGTCGGGCACCGAGCAGTTGCGCGACCGCTGGAAGCGGGGCGTGAGCCTGGTCGAGAGTCTGATGGGCGACGCCGTCGGCAGGCTGTACGTCGAGCGGCACTTCCCGCCGGATGCCAAGGCCCGCATGGACGAGTTGGTGGCGAACCTGCGGGAGGCGTACCGCGTCAGCATCACCGATCTCGAGTGGATGACTCCCGGCACCCGGCAGCGCGCGCTGCAGAAGCTCGACAAGTTCACGCCCAAGATCGGCTACCCGGCGAAGTGGCGCGACTACTCGTCGCTCGTCATCGCGCGCGACGACCTGTACGGCAACGTGCTGCGCGGCAACGAGATCGAGACCGACAGGGAGCTCGCCAAGCTGGGCGGCCCCGTCGACCGCGACGAGTGGTTCATGACGCCGCAGACGGTCAACGCGTACTACAACCCCGGCATGAACGAGATCGTCTTCCCCGCAGCGATTCTGCAGCCGCCGTTCTTCGACGCCGACGCCGACGACGCCGCGAACTACGGCGGCATCGGGGCGGTGATCGGCCACGAGATCGGCCACGGCTTCGACGACCAGGGTGCGAAGTACGACGGCGACGGCAACCTCGTCGACTGGTGGACCGACGACGACAGGGCCGAATTCAGCGTCCGCACAAAGGCGTTGATCGAGCAGTACGAGCACTTCACGCCCCGCCAGTTGAGCGGCGACAACCACGTGAACGGCGCGTTCACCGTCGGCGAGAACATCGGCGACCTCGGCGGGCTGTCGATCGCCCTCCTCGCGTATCAGCTCTCGCTGGGCGGCGAGGAGGCCCCGGTCATCGACGGGCTGACCGGCGTGCAGCGGGTGTTCTTCGGTTGGGCGCAGGTGTGGCGCACGAAGTCCCGTGACGCCGAGGCGATTCGGCGACTCGCCACCGATCCGCACTCGCCCCCGGAGTTCCGGTGCAACGGCGTGGTCCGCAACATCGACGCGTACTACGACGCGTTCGACGTCACCGAGGACGACGAACTCTTCCTGGAAGAGGCAGCACGGGTGCGGATCTGGAGTTAGTCGCGGCCGGCAACCCCGCCGAGACTTCACAACGTGACGAATTTCAGCTGATTCGCGTCATCGTATGCAGTCTCGGCGGCCCTCCCCTGCCGACGATCGCGCTTTCGGCCCTCCGCACGATGGCGATCGGAGACTTCATGTGGTGCGAGCTCACCCGGACGATCAGCCAACCCCTGGCGGCGAGAAACTCCAACCGGTCGATGTCGGCCTCGTAGGCCGTCGAATCGCTGAAGTGCTGCTCACCGTCGTACTCGACGCCGACCTTCCACTGCGGCCAACCCATGTCGATCCGTCGCACCACCCGTCCCCGCTCGTTCACTACAGGAATCTGCGTCACCGGCCGAGGTAGGCCGCCGCGAATCAGGATGAGCCGCAACCGGGTCTCCTGCGGGGATTCCGCGCCGCCGTCGGATAACTCGAGCGCCGATCGCAGGCGACGTATGCCCCTGACCCCCGGGTACCGCCCGACGATCACCTCGACATCCGCGACGCTGCAGCGCGTCGCGTTCAGCAGGGCGTCGATACGGACGATGCTGTCGTCAGGCGCAGTGAAACGCCCGATGTCGAACGCGGTGCGAGCGGGCGTCGTGCACGGGATGCCGGCCCGGACCGCGATCTCGTCGTCCGCGATCCACCCGCTGCGAACCACGATGCCCTTCGCCGAGGTGTACCGCGACCGGCCCAGCTCGGCGATCTCGTCGTCCGCGATCCACTTGGCGCCGAGCATCGCCGTCGCCGAGTTGCCGACGAGAGTCGCTTCACGATGCGACCACAGCCATGCGGCCACCGCGCGGTCGCGCGCGGTCAGCGTCAGATCGTTCAACGCGTAGACGTCGCGATGCAGCTTCGTGTACTTCGACCGCAACTGCTGCCGGGTCACCGCGCCCGACGCGAGCGCCTCTGACGCCACCACCAGTGCTTGCACATCTGGTTAGACGCAGGAGACGGCCAATCGGCTCCCTCATATGCGTCGAGACTGCACACGATGACGGATATCAGCGATATGACGTCATCACGTGCAGTCTCGGCGACGTGGAAGGAGGGATCTAGAACATCTGCCAGTCCGACGCACCGTCGGGCGCGTTGTAGATGCCGACGGAGTTCTTGATGACGACGGCGTCACCGCTGCCGAAGTTGTCGAAGAACCACTGGGCGTTGGCCGGGCTCAGGTTGATGCAGCCGTGGCTGACGTTGCGCTTACCCTGATCGCCGACCGACCACGGCGCGCTGTGCACGAAGATGCCGCTGTTGTCGATGCGGACGGCGTCCTGCACCTTCAGCTTGTAGCCCTCCGCGGAGTTGACGGGCACACCGTACGTCGAGGAGTCCATGACGATGTCCGGGAACTTCTCCAGCACGTAGTAGGTGCCGTTCTTGGTCTCGTGCTTGCCGTCGGGCTTGCCCATCGACACCGGGAAGGTCTTCTCCACCTTGCCGTTACGCACGACGGTCATCGTGTGAGTGCTGTCGTCGACCGTCGCGACCAGCTGCTCGGGAACCGTGAAGCTCGACTTGGTGCCGCCGGCGTCGATGTTGACGACGGTGCCCGCGGGCCAGAACGCCAGCGGGCGCCAGCGCAGCTGCGTGTCGTTGACCCAGTAGAACCTGCCGGGCACCGGCGGGACGGACGAGACGTGCACCGCGTCCTGAGCCATCTGCCGATCGGCGATCGGGCGGGCGAAGTTGATGTAGATCGGCTTGGCGGCGCCGGCGATCGACCCGTTCGTCGGGTTGAACGTCGGCGGCGCGAAGACCGGCTGGCCGACGTACGGCGTCGGGTTCTGGCCCTCGGGCGTGCCCTCGGGGATGGCGGGCGCGGGCGGACCGAAGATGCCGCCCGGATCGAACGGGCCCGGCGGCGCGGGCACCGGAGCGGCCATCGGGTCGACGGGCGCGGGTTCGGCCGGCAGCGGTCCGGGCAACGGCACTCCGGGATCAACGGGGCCGGGCACCACACCGGGGTCGACCGGTGGTTCGGCCCAGGCCGTTGGGGTGACTGTCACCAGTCCACCGATCAGTCCGGCTGCGACGATTGCCGTCGACAACCGCCTCATGGTCCGCTGAAGCATGCGTTTCCTCCCATACCTAACTGAACCCAGTGTCGCATAGCGCGCGACCGGTATTCGCCCAGCGCACCGGGCTGATCGTGTCTCGACACCCGTCTAAAACAACGCTGACCTGCGTCGTTGCGTAGTGACGAAGTGGTGGCGGCGGCTCCCTGTGGATCCACTCAGGGCACCGCGAGTTCCCATTTCCAGACCGAGCCCTCGTCGGGGTCGGTGGCCTCGCCGGTGTGCCGGAACCCGAGCTTGCGCAGCACCCCGGTCGACGGGTTCTCCTCCGGCATCGTGTGGGCGATGACCGTGTGCACGCCCGCGGCCACCGCTTTCGCGACCATCGCCCGCGCGGCGGCGGTGGCATAGCCGCGACCACGCAGTTCGGGGGCGATCTCGTAGCCGATCTCGACCACGCCGTCGTCGGGCGGCCCGACGAAACCGCCTGATCCGACCAGCAGGCCGTCGTCGAAGAACAGGTGCATCCACCAGTCCGCCTCGGCCGGGCTCTCCCGGAGCTTGTCGACGGTGAACTCGAAGGCCTCCGGGAACTCCGGCCAGCCGACGGGGACGGGGCTGTCGATACGTGCGGCGAACTCCGCGGGGTCGCGCTGGAAGGCCTCGAGATCGTCGGCCGTCGCGGGGGCGATCGCGAAAGTCACGACCGCACCAGTCTCGCGATCGCGGCCGACGCCTCGGCGAGCTTGCGATCCGCCTCGTCGCCGCCCTCGGCGACGGCGTGGGTGACGCAGTGCCCGAGATGCTCGTCGAGCAACCCGAGCGCCACCGACTGCAGCGCGCTGTTGACGGCGCTGATCTGAGTGAGGACGTCGATGCAGTACTTGTCGTCCTCGATCATCTTGGCGATGCCGCGGACCTGACCCTCGATCCGGCGCAGTCGCTTGGCGTAGTTCTCCTTCCTCGGCGAATAGCCGTGCGGTGCAGCCTCTTCGGCTAGTTCCGGCTCCGTCATCTCAGTCTCCCAACATCTGCTTCATCGAGGTGATCTCGGCCTGCTGCGCGGTCACGATCTGCTGCGCGAGCCGCTTGGCGTCGGCGCTGGCGCCGTCCTTGAGCTCGGCGTCGGCCATCACGATCGCCCCCTCGTGGTGGGCGATCATCGACTGCAGCCAGAGCTTGTCGAACGCGTCGCCGTTGAGCGTCTGCAGCTTCTCCATCGTGGCGGTGTCGACCATGCCCTGCATGCTGGACATGTCGTGGCCCTCGTGCCCGCCGGCCTCACCCGCGTTCCACTGGACCAGCAACACCTTCATGGTCTCGATCTCCGGACCCTGGGCTGCGGAGATGGTCTGGGCGAGCGCGATGACCTCGGGGTTGGTCGTGCGCGTCGGCACCATCTCCGACAGGTCGACGGCCTGCTCGTGGTGCGGGATCATCATGGTGGCGAAGGTGACGTCGGCGTCGTTGAAATCCGCGGGCTGACCGGACACCACGGGGGTTTCCGCTCCGTGCGGGTGGTCGGTGTGACCGTCGGAGGCGGGCGTCGTACAGGCGGACACGAACAGGGCCATGGCGAGTGCGGCCAGCGCCGCGACGAAGGACTTCACCCCACCACCGTACCGGATACCCCCGAGGGGTATCACGATCGGATGGTCGGCTTCGCGAAATGCGTTTTGGTGGGCTCGCTGGTCAGGCGCATAATCGGACGCATGCCCTCAGACCCCTCAGACATCAAACCGCGCAGCCGCGACGTCACCGACGGCCTCGAGAAAACCGCGGCTCGCGGCATGCTCCGCGCGGTCGGGATGGGCGACGACGACTGGGCCAAGCCGCAGATCGGTGTCGGCTCGTCGTGGAACGAGATCACCCCGTGCAACATGTCGCTGCAGCGGCTTGCGCAGGCGGTCAAGACCGGTGTCCACAACGGCGGCGGCTACCCGCTGGAGTTCGGCACCATCTCGGTGTCCGACGGCATCTCGATGGGCCACGAGGGCATGCACTTCTCGCTGGTGTCCCGCGAGGTCATCGCCGACAGCGTCGAGACCGTCGTGCAGGCCGAGCGCCTCGACGGCACGGTGCTGCTCGCCGGCTGCGACAAGTCCATTCCCGGCATGCTGATGGCCGCCGCCCGCCTCGACCTGGCGAGCGTCTTCCTCTACAACGGCTCGATCATGCCGGGCGTCGCCAAGCTGACCGACGGCACCGAGAAGGAGGTCACGATCATCGACGCCTTCGAGGCGGTCGGAGCGTGCTCCCGCGGGCTGATGTCCCGTGCGGACGTCGACATCATCGAGCGCGCCATCTGTCCCGGCGAAGGCGCCTGCGGCGGTATGTACACCGCCAACACCATGGCCTCGGCCGCCGAGGCGCTGGGGATGTCGCTTCCGGGCAGCGCGTCACCCGTCGCGATCGACAAGCGCCGCGACGAGTACGCGCGCAAGTCCGGCGAAGCGGTGGTCGAGATGCTGCGCCGCGGCATCACCGCCCGCGACCTCCTCACCAAGGAGGCCTTCGAGAACGCCATCGCCGTGGTGATGGCTTTCGGCGGGTCCACCAACGCCGTGCTGCATCTGCTGGCCATCGCGTGGGAGGCCAACGTCAAGCTCTCACTCGAGGACTTCACCCGCATCGGACAGAAGGTGCCCCACCTCGCCGACGTCAAGCCCTTCGGTCGGCACGTGATGAAGCACGTCGACGAGATCGGCGGCGTGCCCGTGGTCATGAAGGCGCTGTTGGATGCCGGCCTGCTGCACGGGGATTGCCTTACGGTGACCGGACAGACGATGGCCGAGAACCTCGCCCACATCGAGCCGCCGGATCCCGACGGCAAGGTGCTGCGCGCGATGAACAACCCGATTCATCCCACCGGCGGCATCACGATCCTGCACGGTTCACTCGCCCCCGAGGGCGCCGTCGTCAAGTCGGCCGGTTTCGACTCCGACGTGTTCGAGGGCACCGCAAGGGTTTTCGAGCGCGAACGGGCGGCGCTGGACGCACTCGAGGACGGCACCATCACGCACGGCGACGTCGTCGTCATCCGCTACGAGGGCCCCAAGGGCGGGCCGGGCATGCGCGAGATGCTCGCGATCACCGGTGCGATCAAGGGCGCGGGCCTCGGCAAGGACGTGCTGCTGATGACCGACGGCCGGTTCTCCGGCGGCACGACGGGACTGTGCGTCGGGCACATCGCGCCGGAGGCCGTCGACGGCGGACCGATCGCCTTCGTCAAGGACGGCGACAAGATCCGGCTCGACGTCGCCAACGGCACCCTGGACCTGCTGGTCGACAAGGACGAATTCGAGTCGCGCAAGGTCGGTTTCGAGCCGCTGCCCCCGGTGTACAAGACCGGCGTGCTGGCGAAGTACACCAAGCTCGTCGGCTCGGCGGCGACCGGCGCAGTGTGCTCGTGACGCTCGCCTTCCTCATCACCTCGCTGATCGTCGTCGCCACGCCGGGCACCGGTGCGCTGTACACCGTGGCCACCGGCCTGGCGCACGGCACGCGGGCGAGCGTGTTCGCCTCGGTGGGCTGCACGGTCGGGATCGTGCCCGCGATGCTGGCCGCGGTCACCGGCCTGGCGGCGATCATGCACAGCAGCGCGATCGCCTTCCAGACCGTCAAGTGGCTCGGCGTCGCCTATCTGCTGTACCTGGCGTGGATCACGTGGCGCGACAGGTCCGAACTGATCGCCAGCGCAACCGAGTCCGAGCGGCCCAGCACGTGGCGCATCACCTGGACGGCCGTCGCGGTGAACGTGCTGAACCCCAAGCTGACGCTGTTCTTCGTCGCGTTCCTGCCGCAGTTCATCGATCCGGCCCGCCCGCCGGTCGCCCAGATGCTGTCGCTCAGTGCGGTGTTCATGGCGATGACGTTCGTCGTGTTCGCCGGGTACGGCGCGTTCGCCGCCGCAGTGCGCACCCACGTGATCCGTCGACCACGCGTCGTGACCTGGATGCGTCGCACGTTCGCCGCGACCTACGTCGCATTGGCGGCCCGGATGGCCGTCACGGCCCGCTGAGGCTCAGTACTCCTTGACGGCCTTCGCGACCATCGAGTCGACCTCGTCGGCGAGCAGGAAGCGCTGCGCGACAAGCTCTTCGGCGGCAGCCCGGACGGCGGCGGCGTAGTCGTCGCTGCTCGCGTAGCGGTCGGTGACCGACGGCCGGCCGGGGAGGAACGGCACCTTGGAGCCGATGCGCTCGTAGAGCACGCCGGGGAGCATCTCGTCGTGGCGGCGGGGGTTCCAGCCGGTGTAGGCGGCGAGCGGGGCGGCGACGGCGGGGAGGCGGATGCCCGCGATCTCGTTTCCGTCGGCGTCGACCGCCGAGACCAGGTCGACGAAGGTCTCGCCGAGCTTGACCGGCCAGCTGCCGATGCCGTTGTCGGCGTCCGCCCCGAGGTCGACCTTGCGGGCGTAGGGCAGCGAGGCCAGCGACGGCGTGGCCACGTGGCCGAAGGTCGAGAGAACGTCTTTGCGGGTGACGGCGGTGCCGTCACTGGTGCGCGGGACGCGGCTGGCCGGGGGCAGGACGCCGTCGACGACCCATTCCTCGAGCGCGATCAGCAGCGCGCGGTTGACCGGCGAGACGTCGAGGCGGTGCACCTCGTTCTCGACGGGCAGCGCGCCCTTGATGTTGCTGCTGCCGAAGTGGTCGGTGCCGGCCAGCAGGTAGGTGCGGACTTCGGGCTCCTCGGGCAGGTCCTGGCCGGTGTAGGGGTCGACGTGGGTCAGTGCGCCGTCGCCGTTCCAGTACTCGGCCGAGCTGTTGGTGAAGATGACCTTCGGCACGCCGCCGAGCTCGCGCTGGCGGGCCAGCAGATCGGACGCGCCGAACTTGCCCGCGGTGCCGAAGCCGTTGGTCTGGGTGACCGAGGGCTGGGCGAAGCGGTGGTTGAACTCGCCGCGGGCGGCACTCGCGACGTCGCTGTAGACGCCGTCGAAGACCTGCATTCCGGACTCGTCGACGTTCAGGCCCTCTGAGATGAACTGGCGCAGGAAGCGGGCCGCCTGGGAGACGCCGTAGGCGAACGTGTGCTGGAAGCCCTCGCCGCGCAGGTGCGAGACGATGTCGCGGACCGCGAGCAGGCCGGCCCCGGCGACGGGCGCCTGCGTGGTGCGGTACACCAGCTCGTACCAGTGGAACGGCTGGAAGCCGCCGTCCAGGGCGACGGTGACCTCGTCGGTGAAGCGCCAGCTCTCGCGGGCGATCGTGGTGGGCTCGGCGTCGGGCGAGGTGCGAACCGTCAGGACGGCCTCGGGGTCGTTGACGTCGGCGGTGGGGTACTTGGTGAAGTCGAAGAGGATGTCGGCGCCGGGGATGGACTCCACCTCGGGGGCCGTGTAGCGCAGCGCGTGGTCGGCGTGGACGCTGTCGGAGCGCCACTCGAGGCGCATGAAGCCGGCGGGAACCTCGGCGACCGGAGCGGTCAGCCCCAGCGTCGCGGCGGTGCGCTGCACGTCCCACTGCCAGCCGCAGGACACGATCGTCCAGCCGCGGTCCAGGAGGAAGCCGCCCTTGAGCCACGGCGCGTTGGTGGGGACGCCGCGGTTGGGAACGACGAAGAGCAGCTTGCCGTTGCCGCCGTCGGTCGGGCGGATGATGCGGAGGTCGGCGTCGTAGCGGACCAGGCCGTCCTCGTCGCGCGGGGCCAGCGCGAGGTCGGTGATGCGCTCGTTCGCGAGGTGCTCGGGGTCGACCGCGAAGTTGACGGTGGCCTCGACGCATTCGTAGCGGCTATCAGCGTGCGGGTAGACGTTGGTCGTCTGCACTGATTCGACGCTCATGTCGGCTCCTGGGATGTTCGGCGTGGCTCTTGACTAAGAGATTGCCGTCACCCTCTTGGGACATCCTTGATGGATTCTTGACATCCCGATCCGGCCGATAACCAGGCCGAACGCGCCCCGCCGGGCTACCTCCGCTGAACGCCGTGCGGCTGCTGCCGCGGACCGTGCGGCGCGTACATCCGGCCCTGCGAGCCGTGTGCGCTCGACACGTGCAGCACCAGCGTCCGGCCGCCGATCCGGACGGCGGCACCCGGCCGCCAGAGCGTGGGCACCCAGGGCTCGAGCCTGCTCCAGCCGGGTGCCGAGGCGTCGCGGATGAAGGACCCGTTGGTGGTCTGCCGGTCCGTGATCACGACGTCGCCGTTGACGATGCGGACCTCGAGGTGGGCCCGCGACAGCTGCTCGGTGACGTCGTCGACGGTCACCGGACGAAGCCCGCGTTGTGCGGCGTCCGAATTCTGCGGGCCGCGGCCGAGCACGGAGTCCCGGTCGAGGTCGACGCTGGTGTGGTCGTCCAGGAGCAGCCATCGCTTCGTCGGGGCGTACACCGGCGCCTGCGCCTGCGGAGTCTGCGCCGCGGGTGCGACCGGAATGCGGGGCGGAGCGGGGGTGCCCGCGGCCGGCTGGCACCACACGACGGCGCCCTGACCCGGCACCGTGCCGTCGGTGAGCGAGTAGACGCCGTTGCGCTCGGACGGCGTGTAGTGCGCCTGATCCGCGTCGTCGACGGTGACGACGGCGGCGACCGCGGGCACCGGCACGGACTGGTGCAGCAGGTTTCCGCGGCCGCGCAGCACGGTCTGGAAGGCGCCGTCGTCGAGGGTGACGGTGACGTTGCCGGACAGCAGGATCTCCAGGCCCGTCGGTGTCGGCAGCAGGATTCCGACGTCGATCAGTTGGCGGCTGAAGTGCGTCCGGCGCACGACCTCGCTGAACGCGTTCGCCAGCGACTTCGCCTCGGCGCGCCTGACCATCTCGACCAGCGCGCCCAACTGTACCGCTGCCGCGGAATCCTTTGTCAGCGCGCCCAATTCGCGATGGGCGACGACGATCACCGTGCCGTTGACGTTGGCGACCAGATGGCGACCGGGGATGACCTCGACCTCGCGCGGCGGGCCGACCACCCGCTGGTGATCGAGCGTCTTCTCCTCGCCGACCCGCTTGAGCTCGAGCGCCAGGTCGGGATCGAGATCCGGTGCGGCGGCGCCGGCTTCGGCCGGATGCTCGCTGATGCCGATCTTCGCGTGCAGCCGCCGCAGCGGGGCGGGCGCCCACCAGTTCCAGTCACCGGCCAGGCGCAGGAACGCGGGTACGACGACGCCGCGGATGATGGTCGCGTCGATGACGACGGCGAGCGCCGTTCCGATGCCGAACATCTTCATGAACGACAGTCCGCTGGCGAAGGACACCAGCGTGATGGTCAACAGCAGTGCGGCGCTGCTGATGATGCGGCCGACGCGACCGAGGCCGACGACGATGGCGGTGTTGTTCGTCATGCCCGAGTCGCGCGCCTCCTTGATGCGACTGAGCAGGAATATCTCGTAGTCGATCGAGAGGCTGAACGCGATAGTGCAGAGCAGCACCACCATGGACAGGTTCAGCGGCGCGGGGGTGACGCCCAGAAGCGATGCGCCGTGGCCGTACTGGAAGACCCAGACCATGATGCCCAGCACGGCGCTGAGTACCAGGATGTTCAACGCGAGCGCCTTGATCGGCACGACGATGCTGCCGGTGAACAGGAACAGCAGGATGAACGTGAAGACGGCGATCAGGGCACCGGCTAGTGGCAGCTTGTCGGCGATGGCCTTGCTGCTGTCCATCAGGGTCGCGGTGGGTCCACCGACGTCGATCCTGCCGTCGGCCGTGCTGGTGACGTCATCGCGGATCTCGCGCACGATGTCCTGCGCCCGTTGGGAATCCGCGGGCACCGACATGTAGGCGAACACGTAGTTGGGGGCGTTCGCCTCGAACGGTGGCGCCTCGCCGACCTGCTTGCCCTTCTCGAACCGGCCGATGGGACCGTTGACCAGCTTCACGTCGGCCATGCCGGACACCTTGAGCGCCAGGTCCTTCAGCGCCGTGCTGTCGTTCTCGGTGGCCAGCGTGATCGACTGCGAGAAGTCCAACGGGTAGTCGGTCTGCAGGGACTGGGCGACCTGTCGGGCGTTCGAGTCGTCCGGCAGCGCGCGGTAGTCGGGGGTGGCGTACTTCGCGCTCAGGAACGGGATGCCGAGCGCGAGCATGATCACGACGACGGGCAGCGCGTACAGCAGGGGCTTGCGTGTCACGGCTTCGGCGAATCGGCGCCAGAACAGCGAGTCGGCGGACGGCTGGACCTTGCGGCGGATGATGGACAACGAGTCGATGCGCTTGCCGAGCAGCGTGAGGATCGCGGGCAGCACCACGATGGCCATCGCGGCTGCGAGCAGGACGACGGCGCTGGCGGCGATGCCGACCGAGCGAAGGAAGTACATCGGGAACACCAACAGGCCGACCATGGCCAGCGTGACGGTGGCGGCGCTGAACAGGATGGTGCGGCCCGCCGTGTCGACGGCCGCGATGATGGCCTGTTCCTGGCCCTTGCCGTTGGCCATCTCCTCCCGGTATCTCGACACCAGGAACAAGCCGAAGTCGATGGACAGCCCGAGGCCGAAGGCGGTGGCGACCGTGAGCGCGTGGGTCGAGACGTCGGTCACCATGGTCATGAGCCACAGCACCAGCAGGGTCGCGACGATCGAACTCACGCCGATGACGATCGGCAGGAAAGCCGCGATCAGACCGCCGAACACCACGATGAGCACGACGAAGGTCAACGGCAGGGCGATCATCTCGGCCTGCTTGATGGTCTGCTTGGTGCCGGCCCTGGTCTCCTTCTGGACCCCGAGCTGACCACCGGCGCGGACTTCGACGTTCGGGTTGTCGGGCAGGGCCGCGATGATGTCGGCCGCGCGGTCGGCGGCCTCGTCGTCGGTGCCGCCGACGTGGGCCAGGATCAGGCCCGATTTGCCGTCCTTGCTGCGCAGGTCGGTCGCGCCCCTGTCCTCGAACGTCCTGGTGACCTTCGAGTCCGGCGCGTCCGAGACGGCCTTGCGCACCTCGTCGGTGACCGTCTTGACCTCGGCGTCGTCGATGGTGCCGGTCTTCGGCACCACCTGAACGATCAGGTTGGACGTCGTGCCGAAGGTCTGGTCGAGGAAGTCGTCGGTCGTCGACGACTCCGACGCCGGGTCGGTGTACCCGCCGACCGCGAGCTTGTCGGTGGCCGAACTGCCGAACACGATGCTGACGACCAGCAGCGCCAGCACGGCCACCAGCACGGCCTTCGGCCGTTTGACCGTGAACTCGGCCAGTTTCCTCAACATGGAAGATCTCTCGTTTGCGTCGGCGGGTTCGCCGAGATCTCTAGACGGAATCCTGCGACAGTGCGCAGGTGTTGTCGAGTGGTCGACGGACGTCAGTTGGCGACCGCGACGGGCTGGGCGGCCTGCTCGTCCTGCGCCGCCGCACCCCGCTGCGCCGCGAACTTCAGGAAGACCTTCGCGATGAGCGGTGCGGCGAACAGCATCAGGACGATCCGGATGACCTGTGCGGCCATGATGAAGGTGACGGTGGAGCCGGTGCCGACCGCGGTGGCCAGCACCGCGAAGACGCCGCCGGGGCTGGTGGCCAGGTAGCCGTCGAGCATGCTCAGGCCGGACACCTTCGCCAGCAGCACGCCGAAGCCTGCGGCCGCGACGTTCAGGACCACGATCAGTCCGATCACGGTCGGCAGGATCCGCTTCATGGTCTGGAAGGACTCCCTGGTGAACTGGAGCCCGGCCTGCCAGCCGATCAGCATGATGCCGGCCTGGACCAGCAGCATCGGGACCGACAGGCCCCAGGTCAGCCCGCTCAGGTCCAGCGCGATCGCGATCGCCATCGGGCCGAGCAGGCCGCCACCGGGTAGCCGCACCAGGCGGGCGGCGAAGGTGCCGACGACGACGATGAGCGCGACAAGCGGGAGGCTGAGGTACCAGGGCAGCGTGCCGGACTCGCTCATGTGGGCGACGTTGTCCTCCGTCGTGTTGAAGAAGACGGCCACGATGACCGGCATCGACGCCATGATGATCGCGACCCGGAGGTACTGAACAGCCGCGACGATCCGCTCGTCGGCGCCGAGATCCTTCGCGATGGCGACGACGCCGGAGGCGCCACCCGCGACCAGGGCGAGTCCGCCGGTCAGCGGGGTGACGCCGCGGTGCATGCCGAGGAGGGCGCCGCCCGCGACGCTGATGAGCAGCGTTCCGACCGCGATGGCGATGACCATCGGCCAGTTCGAGCCGAGGGCGTCGAAGGAGACGGTGTGCACCAGCAGGCCGGTGTAGACGCCGAGCACGCCCTGCGCCGCACGGCCGGCGGCCGGGACGGAGCTCGGTGCGTAGCGTGCGAGCCCCTTGGCCAGCACTCCGCAGCCGATGGCGATGAGGACGAGATCGAGCGTGTTCATGCCGTTTAAGTTCCGTCACCCCCCTTGGCGGATTCTTGACGTTTTCTAAAGCCGTCAGGAACGCCGCCTCCAAGAAGTCGTTGAGAAAGTTCCAAGAACGAAAACGAACACTGGGCACCGGAATCGAGCAGGGACCTTTCGCGGCCACCGGCCGCCACCTGACGACCGTGATCCTCTCGGGAAGGACCAACTAAATGACCATCGAGGCAACGCATCTCGCGACCGACACCCAGCGCAGGCCGATTACCGGCCCCACGGTATGGGATCGAGACAGCCTCCAGGCCGAGGACTACGTCCTGGCGGTCGAACCCGCACAGGCCGACGCCTGCCTGCGCCTGCGCGACGATCTGCGCCGGGCGGGTAGGACCATCGCCACCGTCGAGCCCGCCGACTTCCAGGTGCCCGAGCTCGCCGAGCTCGGCCGGGCCGTCCGCCGGCGCATCCTCGCGGGCCCCGGCTTCGGCGTGCTGAGCGGCTTGCCGCTGGCGGGCTGGACGGACGAGGAGGCGTCGATGCTCTACTGGGGGCTCGGCACCTATCTCGGTACCCCGCAGCCGCAGAACCTGTTCGGCGACCGCGTCTACCTGGTCGCGGACACCGGAAAGGCCATCACCGAGGCACGCGGCTCGAAGACGAACTCGGAGTTGATCTTCCACACCGACGGCGCATCGGGCTATCTCAACAGCCGGGTCGACGTGCTCGGCCTGCTGTGCCTGCGGAAGGCGGTGTCCGGTGGCGAGTCGCGGATGATCAGTTCGCACACCGCCTACAACCGGCTGCTGGAGAAGCACCCAGACCTCGTCGAGATCCTCTACGAACCGTTCTGCTTCGACCGGTCACGGGAGACGGCGCCCGGCGGCGACCCGATCTCGGTGGGCTCGGTCTTCACCGACACGCCCGACGGCGTCCGGGTCCGCTACAACCGGGCCTACATCGAATTGGGCCACATGCGTGCCGAGCGGCCTCTCACCGATCGTCAGCGCGATGCGCTCACGACGTTCGACAACGTGCTCAACGACCCGTCCCTGTCGGTCGAGTTCACCCTCGAGCCCGGTGACGTCTTCCTCGCCAGCGACCACGCGACGATGCACAACCGGCGGGCCTTCGTCGACGCGGAGGACGTGGCCGATCGCCGCGCCCTGGTCCGCCTGTGGCTCGAAGGTGAGCCGCGCAACTGAGTCGCGCGGCTCATTGAGAAAGCTCCAAGCGGCGCCACTCAGACTCTCTCTCAACAGTATTCGGACCCTCGCACACCGAGGGTCACCGACACCGTAGAGAGAGATGACATGAGCACCGACACACAGGAAGTAGCGATCCGTCGGCCGATCACCGGGCCCACGGTGTGGACCGAAGCCACCCTCGACGTCGACGACTACGTGCTGTCGGTCGAGCCGGAGCAGGCCGCCGCCTGCCTGCGTCTGCGCGAGGATTTGCGCAGCAGGGGTCGACGGCTGGACACCGTTGATTCATCGGACTTCCGAGCGCCGGAGCTCGCCGCGCTGGGCCACGGCATCCGCACGCGCATCCGGTCCGGTCCCGGCTTCTGCGTTCTGCGCGGTCTGCCGCTGGACGGGTGGACGGACGAGGAGGCGTCGATGCTCTACTGGGGCCTCGGCACCTACCTCGGCGGGCCGCTCCCGCAGAACCGCGAGGGCGATCGCGTCTACCTGGTTCAGGACACCGGCATGTCGGTCGCGGAAGCCCGCGGGTCGAAGACCAACTCCGAGTTGATCTTTCACACGGACTCGTCGTGCGCCTTCGCGGGCAGCAGGCCCGACGTGCTGGGGCTGCTGTGCCTGCGCAAGGCGGTGTCCGGCGGCGAGTCGGTGATGGTCAGCGGCCACACCGCCTACAACCAACTGCTGGAGACGCGGCCCGACCTCGTCGAGGTGCTGTACGAGCCGTCGTTCCTCTTCGACCGCTCGCACGAGTCCCGCCCCGGCGAGGAGCCCGTCTCGGTCGGGGCGATCTTCACCGACACCGAGGACGGCGTCCAGGTGCGGCACAACCGGCTCTACATCGAGTTGGGCCACTTCCGCACCGAGCGGCCGCTGACCGAACTGCAGCGGGAGGCGCTCGACGCCTTCGATCGCATCCTCAACGACCCGGCGAACTACGTCGAGTTCACCATGGATCCGGGTGACGTCTTCTTCGCCGACAACCACGCCGCACTGCACAACCGGCGCGCGTTCGTCGACGCGGAGGAGGTGGCTGAGCGCCGCTGCCTGGTCCGGCTGTGGCTGGGCGGCGAGCCGCACAACTGAGGCCCGGGTCAGGCCTGGCGGACCGGTGCGACCTCTTCGTATGTTTCCGTTGGGCTTTCGTCGGCGTCGCGGTCGGGGGCCAGCATCACGGCCGTAATCGGTGCGACGAGCGCCAGCAGGCCGATCACGAACACCGGGAACAGGAACGAGAACACCTCGAGCCCCTGCGGGACCGGCGCGTTCTGGTCGACCGAGACGCGGATCGCGGCCATCCCCGTGTAGTGCATACCGGTCACGGCCAGACCCATCACCAGGCCCGCGACGAATCGGAGCAGCGGCGACTCGAGGACCAGCGTGAACCACAGCGCCGCCGTCGCCGCGACGATGGCGATGGCGACCGACACCGCGACGAGCGTGCGGTCGTAGGTGATCGAGCCCTGGATCTGCATCGCCCACATGCCGGTGTAGTGCATCAAGGCGATCGCCGAACCCGTGATCACGCCGCCCGCGAGAAGTCGCAGGACGTGGACGGACCGGCCGATGGTGATCAGCCCGATGAACACGGCTGCGATCGCCAGCACCGCCGACGCGACCGTCCAGCCGAGGTGGTAGCGGACGACGCCGTTCGGGATCGCGAATCCGAGCATGGCGATGAAGTGCATCAGCCAGACCCCCACGCCGCCGATGGCGATCGACGCCATGACGAGCCAGCGGAGACGATCGCGGCCCTGCGGTGCAGTGGCACTGCACCGGGTGCACGCCAGTCCGACGACCGAACCGGTGACCGAGACGACGTAGGCGAGCACGAGCAGCCACAGCCCCATGTCGAAGTGATGGACGTCGTGGGTCATGGTCGGGTCCTCGGGATTGCGGGAGTGGACACGGTCAGCGCACCTCGGCGGGCAACCGCTCGAGCGCGTACGAGGTGATCGCGATGAGCGCGCGCTTCACCGAATGTCGTTGTCGGGCGTCGATGCCGATGATCGGGACGGCGGCGGGCACCGCGAGCGCCTCGCGCACTTCGTCCATCACGTAGATCGGGGAGTCGTCGAACTCGTTGACGGCGACCAGAAACGGGATGCCGCGCGCTTCGAAGTAGTCGACGGCCGCGAAGCTCTGGTCGAGCCTGCGGGTGTCCACGATGACCACCGCGCCGATCGCGCCGCGCACCAGGTCGTCCCACATGAACCAGAATCGGCGCTGCCCCGGCGTGCCGAACAGGTAGAGGACGAGATCGTCGGCGATCGTGATGCGGCCGAAATCCATCGCGACGGTGGTGGTCTCCTTACCGGGCGTCGCGGCGAGATCGTCGTGCCCCTCCGAGGCCACGGTGACGAGTGCCTCCGTGCGCAGCGGCACGATCTCCGACACCGAACCGACGAACGTGGTCTTCCCGACGCCGAAACCGCCTGCGATGACGATCTTGGTCGACGCGACCGTGCTGCCCTCAGAGTGCGCGTAAGCCATTGAGCGTCCTCTCGATCAGCCGTCGTTGATCGGCGACCGTCGCCCGGTCGTCGAGCGTCGCGTGGACCCGGAGGTGGCCGCTCTCGACGAGGTCCGCCACCAGAACCCTGGTGACGCCGATCGGCATGTCACCGTAGGACGAGATCTCGGCGATCGAGAGGCGGGCGCAGCACAGGCCGACGATGACCGTGCGGCCGTCGTCGGGCAACCACGAGCCGTCGCCGTCCTGCACGGCTTCCACCGTCGCTTCGATCGGCAACTCGATGCGGGGACGCGTGCGGCCCGCGGTGAGGGTGTACGGCCGTGCGCGCCTGGCGGAGCGGCCCTGTTCCGGCGTCGTCATGAGCAGGGTCATCGCACCGATGGTGAGGTGCGCGGCGTCGCGGAGACGGTCTTGCCGACCCGGTCGACGAGCACCGCCATCTCGTAGCCGACCTGGCCGATGTCGCACGTCACCGTCGTCAGCACCGCGAGATACGAGCCGTTTCCGACCCCCATCACCAGCAGGAACGCCTCCTCCATCTCGATGATCGACTGGCGGACGTTGCCCGCGTCGAAGAGACGAGCCGCACCGCTGGCCAGACTGGCCAAACCCGATGTGACAGCTGCCATCTGGTCGGCGTGGTCGCCGGAGAGTCGCGAGCTCGACGCCATCAGCAGGCCGTCGGACGAGACCAGGATCGCGTGCGACACCCCCGGCACGTCGCGGACGAACTTGGCCACGAACCAGTCGAGGGTCCGAGCGCTCGAGGCGGTGTCGTCGGTCATCGGTCTCCTCCTTCGCCGGTGTCGGCGTCGTCGGCTTCAGCCCGACCACGGCGAACACCGGTGAGCTGTCGGCTCAGCACATCGCGGATGGCGGCGGGATCGTTGCGCGGCGCGCCCGCCGGTTCGGCTCGGTCGGCCACCCGGTCGGGGATCACGCGCGCGCCGCGCTCCCGGATCGGCAGCCCGGATCGAGTCTGACGCTGCACGGGTTCGTCGGGCTCCTCGGCGGCGGCCGGCGGGGCCATCCACTCCGAGGTCATCCGCGCGTAGATCGAGCCGTCCTCGACTTCGGGCTTGGGCCAAGCGGGTTCGGGCGGAGGTGGCGGAGGCGGCGGCGCGACGCCGGTGACGCCGCTGGCGCCGGGCGAGCGCTGCGGTAGCCCGCCGGTCACGGGGGCCGCAGCGGAGGCGTCGACGGGTGGGACGGCGGCGATGCGGGGCCTGCGTTCCGCGCCGTTGGCGCGCTCGACCGGCTGGCCGGGTTCGGCGGCGGGGACCCGGCCGTCGGCCTCCACGCGCCCGAGCAGCGCACCGGGCAGGTGCACACTGGCCGTCACACCCGGTTGATCGGACGTGCGCAGCGTGACGGTCGCGCCGTGCCGTCGAGCGAGCCGCCCGACCACGAAGAGGCCCATGCGCTTCGCGGTGTCGGAGGTGACCTCGCCGCCGAGCGCCAGCCGCTGGTTGGCGTCCCGGACGTCGTCGGCGGGCATCCCCAGCCCCTCGTCGGCGATCTCGATGAGCAGACCCGCGTCCACGGCGCGCGAGACGGTCACCCAGACCCGGGAATCCGGCGGCGAGTACTGCAGCGCGTTGTCGAGCAACTCCGCGATCATGTGGCCGATGTCGGCGGCGGCTGCGCCGACGACGGCGCTGTCGGCGACGGAGCCGAGTGCCACCCGGCGGTAGTCCTCGACCTCGGAGATCGCGGCGCGCAACATCTCCGACACCGGCACCGGCGGCATGCGCCGATGGCGTTCCACCGTGTCGGCGAGCACCAGCAGGTTGTCGCCGTTGCGCCGCATCCGGGTCGCGAGGTGGTCGAGCCGGAATAGGTGGTCGAGCCGACCGGGATCGTCCTCGTCGTGCTCGAGGGTTTCGATCAGCACCAGCTGCTCTTCGACCAGCGACCGGCTGCGCCGGGACAGCGTCTCGAACATGTCGCCGATCTGCAGCCGGACGCCGTGTTCGCCTGCCAGCTTGACCGCCTGCAGGTGGATGTCGTCGATGGCCCGCGCCAACTGGCCGACTTCCTCGTCGCTGTCGACGGGCAGCGCCGTGATCTCCGGCACGCCCGCGCCCTTGCTGAGCTGTTCGATCTCCCTGGGCAACTGAACACGGGCGACCTGCAGCGCACCACGTCGGAGCCGTCCGATCGACCGGATCAGCGACCGGCCGACGCCGAGCGCGAACGCCAGCGCGGCGAGCACGGCGCCGAGAATGATCGCGGTGTCGCGCAGCGCCGCGGAGCGCAGCGCGATGGCCTGCGTCTGCACGGTGTCCTGCAGGTCGGTCGCGAGCTCCTTCGCGAGTACCCGGTACCGGTTGGCGCTGGACTCCATCGAACTGGTGAGTTCGGGGGTCACCACCGCCTCGCCGAGGGGCCGGACGTACGCGGCACGGCGGGCGTCGGACTGCCCGCGCAGCGCGACGGAATCCGCGTCGGGCGTCAGCCGGACGAGGCGATCGATCGCGGCCGCTTCAGCGCCCGCGGCTTCGGCGGCGCTGGTCCGCAACTCCACCGAGTTCGGGAAATCCGGTGCGGCGACCAGAATCTGCTGCGTGGTCAGGGCCCGCTGCGCGGCCAGTGCGGTGGTGAGCTGATCGGCGAGCGCGCGCACGGCGCTGTCGTCAACGGATGCCGTCGACGTGGCCACGGCGGATGCGACACCGGATGCGACGCTGTCGGCCCGGTCCGCGACGAGCGGGCCCGGCGGCGCGCCTGCCGCGATCTCGTCGCGCACCGTCCTCGCCGTCGCGGACGCTGTCGCGAGTTCCGTGGTCACCGCCGGGTCGAACTCGGCGGACCGGATCAGCGCTGCCAGGCGCGCGGCGCTGTCGTCGAACTCGGCGAGCGGCTCGGCGACCGAACCGCCGGTGGCGGCCGTCGCCGTGAGTCCGTCGAACGCGTCGATGAACTCGACCGCGGGCGCGACGATGGTGGTGTTGCCGGTGGCGACGCTCAACTGGGATGCGGCTGCCAATTCGTCGCGAATGCGGACGGCGCCGATGGTCGCGGCGAGCGCCATGGGGACGACGAGGGTCGCGGTGACCTTCCAGCGCAGCGGCCAGCGCTCGAACGTCAGTCGCGACTTCTTCGGCTCCGTATGCCCGACGACCTTCGGATCGTTGGCATCCATGCCGTGTCACCTCCGCCGGCTGATTTGACGCTCGAGTCGAAAAATCTTTGAGGGCGAATGCTATCCGTTCACCGGGGGCCGCGCACCGCCAGCCCCTAGCACGCGCGGCTGTCGATGCCGTGCAGGGACGCGCCGCAAAGTCCGCGCAGGTCTCCTCCACCGACGTGCTCAGCCTGCCGTCGTCGAAGGCGGCGGAGTGGTCCGCGACCAACCCTGCTGAGTCTTCGACCCGAGGACCTCAACGCCGCGGTCGCCGAGCAGTTGGCCGCCTTCGCCTCGTAGGTACGGCAGGCCGTGCGAAGGTTCCGTCGTGAGCGAGAGCGTGGCGGTCATCGGAGCCGGTCCGGGCGGGCTGGTAACGGCGCGGTGGCTCACCGCACAGGGCTTCGAGGTGACGATCTTCGAGGCGGGCTCCGACCTCGGCGGACAGTGGACGGGCGCGCCGGGCCGCAGCGGCGTCTGGCCGGAGATGCACACCAACACCAGCCGCATCCTGACGGCGTTCAGCGATCTGCCGCACAACGGCGCCACGACCTTCCCGTCCAATCGCGACGTCCTGGCCTACCTCCGCCGCTACGCCGAGACGTTCGCGGCGCGGATCCGCTTCGGGGTGGAGGTGACGCGTCTCAGCCGGGATGCGCGGGGCTGGCTGCTCGAGCACGCCGAAGGGGCCGAGCGGTTCGCTCGGGTGGTGGTGGCGACCGGGCGCTTCCAGGTGCCGGTCATTCCGCCGGTCGCGGGGCTGGCCACCTTCGACGGCAGCGAATCGGTCGTCTCGACGTACGACTTTCGGGACAGCGCGCGGTATCGCGGCAAGCGGGTGCTGGTGGCCGGGTGCGCGGTCAGCGCGCTCGAGATCGCCGCGGAGCTGGTCCGTGCGGGCGCGCGGGTGGTCGTGACGCAGCGACGGCAGCGGTACGTACTGCCGAAGTTCGCGGCGGGTGTGCCGTCGGACCACCGCATCTTCACCAGGTACGGCGTGCTGGCCGCCGAGGCACTCCCCGCGACCGAAATCGACCGACAGCTCCGGGAGATCGTCGTCGAGGCGGGCGGTAGCCCCGAGCAGTACGGCGCACCGGCACCGGACCCGTCGCTGTTCGCGGCGGGCGTCACGCTGAGTCAGGACTATCTCCCGCTGGTGGCCGAGGGCCGGATCAGCGTGCGACCGTGGATCGCGTCGGTTGCCGGTGACGTGGTCACCTTCGGCGACGGTCACGGCGAGACGTTCGACGGCGTCGTCTTCGGCACCGGGTTCCGGCAGAGCCTGCCGTTTCTCGACGAGAACATAAGGGCCACAGTTGATCTCGATGACGTCCACCTCGACGCGGAGCTGCACACGTTTCATCCCGACCTGCCCGGCTTGGCGTTCGTCGGGATGTGGGACCAGTCCGGCGGCTACTTCGTGCCGCTGGAGTTGCAGGCTCGGTGGATCGCCTACACGTGGGGCGGGGTCGTCCCGCCCCGCGACCCCGACGCGCAGCGGCGCGCGGTCAGCGCCTACCGGGACCGCCGCGGGCTCCCGCAGAAGACGCGCATGAACCTGATCGCCGTCGCTTTCGCGCGGCTGGCCGGGGTGGAGCCGAGGCTCTCCCGGTGGCCGCAGTTGCGGCGGGCACTGCTCTTCGGGCCGCTGGCACCCAGCTGCTTCCGGCTGGAGGGGCCCGATGCACTGCCCGACGCCGCCGACCGGTTCGCCCGCGACGCGGCGGCATTCGGGGCGATCACGACCGAGGAGTTCAGCGAGCGGGAGGAGCGGTACTGGGCGATGGTGGTCAGCTCGGACCGTCGCTGAGACCGCGCAGCTTCTGGTACCACGCGCCGACCGGGGAATGCCGGAACGGCCACGTCGCCACCGCTTCGGCCAGTTGCCAGACGCTCTGGGCGATGGACGGCGGCACGTGGTCGGGATCCATCAGGTCGTTCTCGGCGAACGGGCCTTCGTCAGCGGACACCATCGTGTCGGTCAGCTTCCGCAACGAACGGCCGGTGCTGCGCAACTCCTCGATGCCGTGCCGGAAGGCACCCCGGCGCTGCACTTCATCGCGGAACCGCTCCACCGTGACCCCGAGATGCTCGGCCGCCAGACCGTCTCGGGTGTCGAGGATTTCGCGCTCCACCTCCGCGCAGTTCGGCAGCGCGGGATCGGCTTCGATCGCCACGTCGCACTCGCTGTCGAATCCCAGCGATCGGTTGTTGAAGTTCGAGGAGCCGATGCGAAGGAACCGGTTGTCGACCACGATGACCTTCGAGTGCACGTACACCGACACGCCACCGCCCGCCACCGGCCAGTAGACCCCCAGCCGACCGTGCAGGTCCGCTTCTCGAAGCAGTCGGACGAGGCGCTGGCGGGCGCTGTCCATCGACTCGATCTCCAGCCGGCTCTCCGAGCTGCGCGGGAGGACGATCACCACCTCGGGTCCGTGCTCCTCCCGCAGCCGCTCGGCGATCGCCTGGGCGATGATCCGCGACGCGAAATACTGGTTCTCCATGTAGATGACGTCTCGGGCGGCGGCGATGGCGGCGAGATTCAGCGCCTCGATCTCCCGGACCTCGCTGCGCTGGGGCAGCGAGGGTAGGGTGCGCGCCACCCCCACCTCGACGTTACGCAGCGAGGGCTGCAGGCTCTCGGGCCAGGGCGTGGCGAACGGAACGTCCTTGGCGAGCGCGTGACCGGTCGCCGCCTCCCACCGCTCGTGGGCCTGTGCGGCGAGCACCTGCGCGGCGGCGCCGTCGACCGCGACGGCGACTTCGTGCCGCGGACCGTACGGGTCGCCGGGGCCGTCCCTGCGCGGGTCGACGGGACGGTGCTCGCGGACGTCCCAGCGTCCGATCGTCAGATCGATGCCGCCGCAGAAGGCCACCGCGTCGTCGACGACCACGATCTTCTGGTGGTGCACCGCACCGGTGGGGTGCACTCCGTCGACGGCGAAATGCATTCGCGCCGAGGTGAACCGGTTGAGCAGGCTCACCGGCGCCACGCCGAACCAGAACCCGTCGAAGGCGGGCAGCAGGCGCAGGTTCGACTTCAGCAGGTAGACGTTCAGGTCGCGCCGCTTCCACAGCAGCCAGTGCAGGAAGAGCCCGAGTTGGTTGGGTCCGGGAAGCGTCGTCTCGCCGCGCTCGAACTCGGTCCGGTAGTCCAGGTCCCAGCCGATGATGACGATGCGATCGTGGGCGTTCAGCATCGCCGACTTGACGTGCCGCAGGTAGTCGGCGCCGTCCACGATCGCGGCGTAGCGATCCGCCGGCGCCGATTGCCAGCAGGTCTCTCCCGGCACGATCAGCGGCTCGCTGCCTCGATCCATGCCGCGATCCTTCCAGTTACCGCAGCCTCGCACGCAGCGTGGTCACTCCGGCGTGAACCACACGGTGCGCGTGGCGGGGTTCGCCTCGGTGAGGCGGACCCGCGTGCGGGTGCCCGCCACCAGACCCTCCCCCGCACACTTGGCGCGCACGGCGGGGTCGTCGAGCGCCACCACCCCGGATCGGCCGCCGTCGGCGACGTCGACCACCGCCGCGTCGAACACCTCACCGACCCGGTCGGCGAGCACGACCGCCTCAGCGAGATCGATTGCGGCCCGCTCGAACTCGTTCGCCCGCCGCGTCGTGGTCGCCATCGTCGCGGGCAGGGTCGGCAACGCCTCCACCGCCCATGCCGGCGGCGGAGATCCGTCGAACGCGGTGAGGCAGAGTTCGAGGGCGAAGCGGTCGGCCAGCCGGCGGAGCGGCGCGGTGACGTGTGCGTACGGCGCGGCCACCCCGGCGTGCAGCGGCTGAGCGGGTGGCCCGTCGGTGAAGGCCGTGTACGCCGAGCCGCGTAACAACGTCGCGGCCAGATCCAGGAAGGCCGCCCCACGCGGATCGGCCGGATCGACGCTCGCGACCACCGCGCCCGCCGAGAGCCCGGACGGCCAGTCGACGCCCAACCCGGCTGCGGCTCGGCGCACCCGGTCCACATCGGCCGGCTGTGCCGGTGGCACGGTGCGCAGCAGGCCGACGCCCGCTCCCAGCATCAGCGTCGCCGCGCATTCTCCGGTCAGCAGTGAGACCTGCGCGTTGTGTCGCTCGGCGGGCGTCTGCGCCCGCAGTACCAGCCGCCAGCCGTCGTCGTGCGTCGGCTCCACCTCCTGTTCGGGCAGATCGAGATCGATCCCGCCGCGCGCGAGCACGCGATCCATGCGAATCCGCCCGAACTCCGCCAGCCCGGTGAGCGCCTCCGGCAGGGCCCCGCGGTCCACCTCGGGATAGGACAGCCGCCCGGTGCTGCGGACCAGGGCCCGTCGCACCTCGACGTCCACCGGCGTGGTGTCCGCGTCGGTGCGAATCGTCCAGACGATCGCGGGACGAACGCGATCGGGCAGCAGGCTCGCGGACCCCTCGCTGAGCACCGGCGGATGCAGCGGGATCTTGCCGTCCGGCAGGTAGATCGTGACGCCGCGCAGTCGGGTGGCCGAGTCCAACGCCGAACCGGGCGCGACGAACGCCGCGACGTCCGCGATCGCGTAGCGCAGCAGGAAACCCGAGCCGTCCGGGATCAGGTGAACTGCTTGGTCGAGGTCCAGGGATCCTGGCGGATCGACGGTGACGAACGGCAGCGCCGTCATGTCCACCCGGCCGTATGGGGCCGGGTCAGCGGCCGCCTCGGCGAGGCTCTGAGGGTCGAAGTCCGGCGGCTCACCCAGGTCGGCGCGGATGGCGCCGAAGTCGATCCGAGGTGCTCGCAACCGCCGTACGGGCGCGGTCTCGGATGCAGGTGCCGCCACGTTCAGCGACAGTACCGGCGGTGTTTCGGCTTCGCGTCACCTTGATCGCGAACCGGATACGGCCGGCCGAGGCTCCCCGCACACAGCAGTCGCCTTGGTTAACGTCGCCCGGTGCAGCCCTCGCGAACCGTTTCCCGCCGCGACGCGCTGCGGTACGCCGCCGCAGCGTCGGCGCTGGCCGGGCTGAGCGCCGCGGCCGCAGGTGTCGGCGCGCCGTCGGCGTCGGCCGCCGCTCCTCCCACCCTGATCGACTTCGCCATGCGTCAGATTCCGGCCGGGGACATTCGGGCCGCAGGGCACTCCGGGGTCATCAACTACGTCTCGATGTCGCGGCCCGGCTCCAGCTTCGGCGCCAAGCCCATCACCCTCCCCTATGCGCAGTCACTCACCGCCGCCGGGCTGGTGATCGTCAGCAACTACCAGTACGGCAAGCCGGGCGGGACCGCGCCGTCGGACTTTCTCCGCGGGTACGCCGGCGGCGTCGCCGACGCTCGGACCGCCTGGCAGCTGCACACCGCCGCAGGCGGCGGCCGGAGTGCGCCGATCTTCTTCAGCGTCGACGACGACATCGACCGCGACACCTGGAACAGGGTTGCGCTGCAATGGTTTCGGGGAATCAACTCGGTGATCGGCGTGCAGCGCACGGGAATCTACGGAGGCATCAGGCCGTGCCAGTGGGCCACCGCCGACGGAGTGATCGGCCGGTCGGGCTCGCCAGGTCGCGTGTGGGCGTGGCAGACGCGGTCGTGGTCGGGCGGCCAGATCCATCCCGCCGCGGTGCTCTACCAGCGGGTGGTGAGCACCGCGTCGAATCCGGGTCCGGTGGTCGGCGGGCTCGAAGTCGACGTCAACGACGTTCTGGCCCAGGACTGCGGTCAGTGGAACATGCATCCGTGACGTCCGCCTCGGCCCTGCCCGCCAGCCTGCCGTCCCATTCGTCGAGCACCTCGGGTGCGGTCCGCGGGGTCAGCAGGCTGACGACGACGTACACCACCAGGCTCGAACCCAGGCCGTAGTAGATCGGCTCGTTGGCCAGCACGTCGCCGACGACGAACATCGTGCCCAGCGTGACGACGGTGCCGACGCCCATCGACCACAGTGCGCCCAGTCCGGTCGCCCGCTTCCAGAGGAAGCCGCCGAGGATCGCCACCAGCAGACCGCCGACCAAGATGTCGTAGGCGATCGTCAGCGCCGCCACGACGTCGTTGAGCAGTGCTGCGATGACGATCACCACAACCCCCAGCACCACCACGTACATCCGGTCCGAGTGCACGTTGCGCTCGCTGCTCTCCTCCGGAGCGGGAGTCTTTCCAACCAGCCTGAGCAGCAACGGTTTCACATCGGTCTTCGCCACCGTCGCCGTCGCGATCAACGCCCCCGACGCCGTCGACATCATCGCCGCGACCGCCGCGGCCAGCACGATGCCGCTGACGCCCACCGGCAGGATGGTCTCGGCGATCTGCGCGTACACGTCATCGGAGGCCTCCACGTCGGGCAGGAACGTCGACGCCGCCATCCCGATCACGGCACCCGCGACGCCGTACAGCAGGCAGTAGATCGCCGCCGTGGTGCCGCCCCACTTCGCCACCCCCGGAGAGCGCGCCGTGAAGACCCGCTGCCAGATGTCCTGTCCGATAAGCATTCCGAAGCTGTAGACCACTAAGAACGTGATGATCGTCGGCATGCCGATCGCACCGAGGTCGAACACCGTGTCACCGGCCCGCTCGCGGATACCGTCGAGTCCTCCGGCCCGGTTCCACGTGAACGGCAGCAGCAGGAGGAAGATGCCGATCGTCTTGAGGATGAACTGCACCATGTCGGTCAGCGTGATCGACCACATGCCGCCGATCGACGAGTACAGCATCACGATGGCGCCGCCGATGATCACCGACACCGTTCGGTTGGTGCCGAACAGCACGTTGAACACCGTTGCGTAGGCGATCGTCGACGTCACCGACAGCATCAACGTGTATGCGGCCATGACGATCCCGGACGCCGACGTCGCGTCGACGCCGTAGCGCAACCTCAGCATCTGCGCGACCGTGTACACCTTCAGCCGCTGGATGCGTCCGGCGAAGAACAGGCTCAGCGCCAGCAACCCGATGGCGATCGCGATCACCAGCCACATCCCCGAGATGCCGTACGTGTAACCGAGGCCCACCCCGCCGACGGTCGACGCGCCGCCGAGGACGACCGCCGCCATGGTGCCGGTGTAGAGCACCGGGCCCAGCCGGCGGCCCGCGACGAGGAAGTCCGCCGAGTCCTTGGTTCGGGTCTTGCCCCAGAATCCGAAGGCGAGCATCGCCGCGAGGTAGACGACGATGATGACGATGTCGAGTGGCTTGCCCATGGTGACTCCTAGGTGAGTGCGAACATCTTGAGAAGAGCCGGGAGTACGACGACGGCCGGGCCCCTGGTGGTGAACGTGTCGGCGACGATCTCGCCGACGCTGTCGAGCGTCGCCAGGTGGGCGGCCACCCCGAAACTTCCTGCCAGTGCGATGAAGTCGGGCCGAGCCAGCTCGGTCGCCGTCGCCTGGCCGAACGCGTCGGTCATGTACTCGCGCAGAATCCCGTAGCCGCCGTCGTCGACGATCAGCCACGTCACGTCGGCGTCGTGCTGCCGCGCGGTGGCCAACTCCGCGATCGAGTACATGGCCCCGCCGTCCCCCGACACCGCCAGGGTGCGCTCACCGGATCCGATGGCGGCGGCGATCGCCGCGGGGAAGCCGAACCCCAGGCCGCCCGAGCCCTGCGCCGAGTGGAACCCGCCCTCGCGGGGATCCCACGCCGACCACGCCCAGTACGCGGCGATCGTCATGTCCCAGAACGTCTGTGCCGCTGCGGGAACCGCCTCGCGGAGGTCTCGCATCAAAGCGAGTTCGATCCCGAGGTCCTGCGACGCCAGCCTGTCCTCCACCGCGCGGCGCAGTCCGCTCGCGACTGCGGCGCCGTTACCCGACCGCTGCGACACCGCCGACGCGATGGCGGTCAGAGCCGGGGCCGCGTCGGCGTGGATGCCGAGACCGGGGTGGTTGGCCTCGAGCACGCGGGGTTCGGCGTCGATGTGGATCAGCCGGCCCTTGGGTGCGAGCGTGAAGTAGTTGCTGGTCACCTCGCCCATCGCGGTACCGACCGCCAGCAGCACGTCGGCGTCCTCCAGCAGGGCCGTCGTGTGCCGGTCCTCGATCCACGACGCCGCCGACAGGGGATGGCCGAAGGAGATCGCGCCCTTGCCGCCGACGGTCGACACCACTGGCGCATCGAGCTTTTCGGCGAGGGTGACCAGAGCCTCGGGTCCGCCGGCCGACCGACGAACTCCCCCGCCGGCCAGGATCACCGGGCGCTCGGCCGCACCGAGCAGTGCGGCGGCTGCGTCGACCAGTTCGGGGCGAGGCGGGCGCGCGGCGACACTCGCGACGACGGACGTCACAACGGGAACATCGGTGATCTCCAGCAGCACGTCCTGCGGGATCTCCACCCACGTCGGCCCAGCCGGCGCCGACTGGGCCAGCGCCCACGCGTCGGCCAGCAGGCTCGGGATCTGCGCGGCGCGCCGCACCACCGCGGTGCTCTTGGTGACGTTGGTGGCGCTGCGCTGCTGATCGTCGAGTTGGTGCAGCATGCCGCGGCGCAGGCCCAGTCCGGAGCGCGGCACCTGGCTGGTGATCACCAGCAGCGGTACGCCGGTCGCGTACGCCTCCTGCAGCGCACCCAGCGCCGTCAACGCGCCGGGCCCCGTCGACAGGAACAGGACGCCGACTTCGCCTGTGGCCCTGGCATATCCGTCGGCACCGAACGCCGAGTTGTTCTCCACCCGGGAGCTGACGAACTGCAGATCGCTGCGCCGGATCGCGTCGAACAGACCCAACGCGTGCTGGCCGGGAATGCCGAATACGTGGGACACCCCGAGAGCCGCCAGCGTTTCAACGACGACGTCGCCTCCGTTGCGGGTCATGATTCACAGCGCATCGCCAACAGCGACACCAGGTCGTAGGCGACGTGTGCCGCGGCGACGCCGGTGATCTCGGCGTGGTCGTAGGCGGGTGCGACCTCGACGACGTCGGCTCCGATCAGGTTCAGCCCGCGGAATCCCCGCAGGATCTCCAGCAGTTCGCGGCTCGTCATGCCGCCCGCCTCCGGCGTTCCGGTGCCGGGCGCATGCGCGGGGTCCAGCACGTCGATGTCGATCGACACGTACACCGGCCGGTTGCCGAGTCGGTCGCGCAGTTTGTCGACGACCTCGCGTACGCCCTGGTAGTAGACGTCGGACGAGGTGACGATCCCGAAGCCGAAGCGCCTGTCGTCCTCGAGATCCTTCTTGCCGTACAGCGGGCCGCGGGTGCCGACGTGGGAGAGCGCCTCGGTGTCGAGAATGCCCTCCTCGACAGCGCGGCGGAACGGCGTGCCGTGGGTGTACTCCGCGCCGAAGTAGGTGTCCCAGGTGTCGAGGTGAGCGTCGAAGTGCACCAGGGCGACCGGCCCGTGCACCGCCGCGGCAGCACGCAACAGCGGCAGCGCGATGGTGTGGTCGCCGCCGATGGTCACCAATCGCGTTCCTTCGGTGGTCAGTTCGCGAGCGGCACCCTCGATGGTCTCGATGGCCTCGTTGATGTTGAACGGGTTCACCGCGATGTCACCGGCGTCGACCACCTGCGCGACCTCGAACGGCGACACGTCGAGCGCGGGGTGGTAGGGCCGTAGCAGCCGCGACGCCTCCCGGACGTACGTCGGACCGAAGCGCGCACCCGGCCGGTAGGACACCCCGGAGTCGAAGGGCACGCCCACGACCGCCACGTCGGCGCGGGGCACCTGGTCGAGTCGTGGCAGCCGGGCGTACGTCGCCGGCCCCGCGAATCTCGGGGTCTTCGACGCGTCGATCGGGCCGAGCGGCTGGCCCGATGCGCGATCCCGCTCCGCTTCTCGCTGGGTCATGAAACCTCCTGTGCTACAACGTCGTCCACCGACGTGATCGGGGTGCCCGCTGCTGGGCCCGCCGGGGCGAAGCGCGGGCCGTCAGGACCGAACGCGTCGGCCGGTTCGGGGAACAGGAACAGCAGCACCGGGTAGAGGACGGCCGCGACGCCGAGGCCCACCGGGATGGACAGGTCGATCCCGTTCGCGAGATCACCCAGCGGACCGACGAACTGGTCGGGCACGTTGACGAAGCAGATCGACAGTGCCGCGGACACCAGCCACGCGCCGAGACCGCGCCAGTTCCAGCCGTGGTTGAACCAGTACCGTCCGCCGCGCTGCCTGCGGTTGAACACCTGCAGCGAGTCGGAGTCGTACCAGCCGCGCCGGACCGCCCAGCCGATCATCATCACGACCATCCACGGCGCCGTACACGTCACGATGAGGACGGCGAAGGTCGAAATGCTCTGCACCACGTTGAAGGCGAAGCGCCCGACGAAGATGAACGCGATCGCGATGACGCCGATGAAGACGGTCGCCTGCACCCTGCTGAAGCGTGGGAACACGCTGGAGAAGTCGAGGCCGGTGCCGTACAGCGCAGTGGTTCCCGTCGACATGCCGCCGATGAGCGCGATCAGGCAGACCGGCACGAAGTACCAGGTGGGCGACACCTCGAGCAGACCGCCGACGTAATTGCCCTCGGCGATGAAGTCCGGCGCGTTCGTCGCGACGACAGCGGCGGTGACCAGACCGAAAAGGAACGGGACCAGGGTGGCGAGCTGGGCTGCGAACGCGGCCGACATCGACTTCCACGCCGGGGTGTCACGCGGGATGTAGCGCGCCCAATCCCCTAGGAACGCACCGAAGCTCACCGGGTTCGACATGACGATCAGCACCGCGCCGACGAAGGACGGCCAGTACAGCGCGTTGGTTTCGGCGTCGGCGCCGGGGCCGTAGATGCCCGCGTAACCCGGATCGAAGGTGCCGCTGAAGGCGAAGACGCCCAGCACGAACAGCAGAGTGGCGGCGATGACGGCGATCTTGTTGACCAGCAACATGAATCGGAAGCCGTAGATGCAGACCACCAGGACCAGCAGCGCGAAGATCCCGTAGGCCACGCCGACCGCCACGTCACTCTGGGGCAGACCGATCGCGCGGTTCGCGCCGCCGACGAGCACGTCGCCCGACGACCACACCGAGATGGAGAAGAACGCGATCGCGGTCAGCAGCGACAGGAACGATCCGACGACGCGGCCGTGCACGCCGAGGTGCGCCGACGACGACACCGCGTTGTTGGTGCCGTTGCGCGGACCGAACAGTGACATCGGAGCCAGGATCGCCGCGCCGACGATCAGGCCGAGCAGGGTCGCCAGCAGAGCGTCGCGGAAGGACAGCCCGAAGATGATCGGAAAACTCCCGAGCACCACGGTCGCGATGGTGTTTGCGCCGCCGAAGACGAGCCGGAACAGGTCCAGTGGACTCGCGGTCCGCTCGGCATCGGGGATCTGTTCGACACCGTGCACTTCGATGTCGGTGACCTTCGCCTGAGCCATGGGGAGTCCTGTCGGTCGTGTGGTGCGGGTCACGTTATGACCGGCCGGTGTGCGCCGCAAGCAGTTCGTTCGTTAACACGACGTTTCGGATCACGATGTGCCGTCAGTGGCGGGTCGATCGCGTCATAATCGGATTCAGCTGTGCTAGTTGCTCCCGATATGCCAAGACGCACAGTGCGAAAAATCTTCGAACGAATTTCCGTTAGACGGGCTGAACTGCGATGGATGAGACCGATGAGGGGATCGTCGAGCTGTTGGAGGTCGACGGCCGCCTGACGCACCGGGAGATCGCCCGCACCGTCGGGTTGTCGCGGTCGGCCGCGGCCGCGCGCGTGCAGCGGCTCATCACCAGTGGCCAGGTGGTGATCCGCGGCGTCGTCCATCCCGCCGTGCTGGGGCGCGGCGCGCTGGCCCACGTCAGCGTCACCGTGCACGGAGCGGCGACCCCTGTCGCGGACGAGCTGGCACGGCGCGAGGACATCCCGTTCCTGTCGCTGACGAGCGGTTCCTACGGGCTGGTCGCCGAGATCCGGGCGTCGTCACCGCGCGGTATCGACACCGCCGTCGCCCAGCTGCGATCGCTGCCGGGGGTCTCCGGGGTCGACACGCTGTCCTACGTCGAGGTTATGCGCGACGTCGTCGGTCCGGTCGGCGAGGTCGAGACGAGCGTCGACGCGACCGATCGCGCACTGCTCGTCGAGTTGCAGAACGACGGCCGCGCGTCATACGTCGACTTGGCCGCGGCGGTGGGGTTGTCGGCGGCCGGGGCGCGCCGCCGAGTGGTGCGGTTGATCGAGGCCAGGGTGGTTCGGATCGGCGCGGTGGTCCGGCACTCCGGCCAGGATCGGCAAAGCGCCATGGGCTTCGGCATCCGGTTGGCCGGCGAGCACCACGACGTGGTGGCTGCGCTGACAGCGATGTCGGCGGTCATCTTCGTCGCCCGCACGCTCGGCCGGTTCGACGTGCTCGTCACGATCCGCGCGTTCTCGTCGGCCCAGTTGGTCGAACTGCTGGACACCGTGCGCTCACTTCCGGGGGTGCGGGCGCTGGAGAGTTGGACGCACTTGGAGGTGGTGAAGGAGAGCTACGCGTCGGGGTTGGACGCCAGCTGATCGATGCGCCGCAGCGCGATCGCCAGCACCGGCAGGTAGGCGGGCGCCCACCACGGCGCGCTCATCCAGACGCGGCAACCGTCGCCGTCGGGGTCGACGCCGTGCTTGGTGGCGTCGACCCCCGCGACGCGCCACGCCCAGCGGACCCCTGGCACGAACTCGGTGATCGTGAACGGCAGCGGTATCCCGACCGGCGTCCACACCCGACCCGTCGTCCCGAGCGTGAGCAGGTCGCCGTCGATTTCCGCGCGGCTGACCGTCGGTCCCCAGCGGGGCCAGTAGTCGAGGTCGACGAGAATCCGCCACACCTCGTCGGACGGGGCGGCGATTCGTCGAGACACGACTGTCATCCCGCGACCGTGCCCATTACCCGCCGCCGTCAAACTTCGTGGTTTGGCGAGGTGTGAGCCGGGGTACAGCCCGCACGTGAGTGAGCATCTCGCCGCGCTGCTCGAGCGCATCTCGCGTCGCGATCCCGACGCCATGTTGAAGTTCTACGACCGGACCGCGTCACGGGTGTTCGGAGTCCTCGGGACCCGCATCGCCGACCCCGACCTGCGTGAATCGGTGCTGGAGCGCGTCTACCTCGAAGTCTGGGAGACGGCGCACACCTACGACCCCGAGGTGTACTCGCCGGGCGCCTGGCTGATCACCTTGGCCCATCGGATGGCGGTCGACCTCCACGACGGCGCTGCCGCCGCCGCGTAGTCGCTCACTCATCGGGCAGCACGCGCGCCACCGCGAAGCCGTCCCAGCCCTTGGTGCCGACCGTCTGTATCGCCGCGGTGTCGAGCCGGGGATGTCCGCCCATCATCACGAACATGTCGTGCACCGCGCGCGCCTGCAGGTCGTCGGGCGCCGGATCGAGCACCCGCCCCATCCTGGCGATGTTGTCGACGACGATCAGCGCGCCCGGGGTGGCGAGCCGCACGGCCCAGTCGACGTAGGCCGAGTTGTTCTCCTTGTCGGCGTCGATGAAGAAGAAGTCGAACGAGTTCTCGCGGGCCGCGAGCCTCGGCAACGAGTCGAGGGCGGCGCCGACGATGATCTCGACGCGGTCGAGCACGCCCGCTCGGTCCAGATTCGAGGTCGCCACGTCCGCGTGGGCGGCGTCGTACTCGAGCGTGACGACGCGCCCGGCGGGGCCGACACCGCGAGCGAGGGCGATGGTGCTGTAACCGGCCAGGGTGCCGATCTCGAGCACGCTGGCCGCACCGGTGGCCGTCGCGAGCAGCGACAGCAGCTTCGCGTGCTGTGCCGACACCTCGATGCGCGGCATCCCCGCCGCGTCGGCCGCCTCGCGCGTCGCCGCCAGCACGTCGTCCTCGGTGTGCAGCAGCCGGGTGAACAGCTCGTCGAGGGCGCGCGGGTCCGGTTCGGTCATGGCTCGATTATGCGCCGCTCACCGCACGCCCTCCTGCGCGTAGACCCTCCTCAGCACGTAGCCCAGCTCGGCGCCCATGACGATCGCCGCGAGGTCGCACATGGCGGCGACGAACTCCGGGCCGTGCGGTGGGTCCGTGAACGCCAGGTGGTGGACCAGCTCGTGCAGCACGACGAGTTCCCTTAGTGCCCAGGTGGTTCCACGCTCCGGCACGGCGATGACCGCAGCCTCGCCGGAGCTCTCGTAATGAGCCGCCGCCACCCCGCGCCGGGGCCGGACGGCGACGGGCCCGGCGCTCGGCCACGCGTCGCGCACCGCGGGCAGGGCGAGCACGTCGTCGACGTAGCGCTGCACCGACTCGACCGATGCGAACCTGCCCTCGGGCGGTAGCGTGACCTCGGTGCCGAAGAACTCGACGACGCGGTTGCCGCGCGCTGCGGCGCGGTCGAACACCGTCTGGACGAAGTGTTCGGCGGCGTAGACCTTCGCGCGTTGCGCGTCGCGAGCCACTCCGCTCTAGTGCTCCACGGCCTTGCCGGGCCCTGCCAGTTCCGGGGACGGCCCCAGCCGGGCGCGCCGCCCCGCGCGGTCACCGGCGCGCCGCGCCGCCGACGAGTACCCCGCGCTGGCACTGCTGGCCCGCCACGTGCCGCGGGCCCGTGACGCCTGCCGGTAGTAGCTCTTCAGCTCGAGCTCCTTGTTGCGCAACACGAGTGCCGTGCCGGGGACGTCGACGGCCTGAGCGGTGGCCTGCTGCCGCGCCTCCTCGCGCGCCTCGGCGAGCCGCTGGCCCACGCGCGCGCCGAACGCCAGCTGGAAGTTCAGCCGCGCGGTGATGGTCGGCGTCGGCTTGTGGTCGCCGGTGTCGAGGTAGGCCTTGGAGGCCTTCACCATCTGCCCGACGAGGCCCGCGTAGAGCGCGTGCGTGGCGTCGATGTCCTCGGCGAACCCGTAGGCGTAGACGAACGTCGAATTGGAGGCGACGTCGCACTTCACGTCGTTGGCCGCCGCGATCACCACGAACAGCTGAACGTACGTGCGCAGCCCCTTCGACCCCGCGGCGCCGATCGTGATCGTGCGCTGCGTGGGCTCCTGTGCCTTGCTGCGCGTCGCGGCGTGCGCGCGGGCCATCGCGAGGTCGATCGACGTGGTGGTCGCCAGGCGCTGGGCCGCCGCCATGTACGCCTCGGCCTCGTGCGAGTTGTCGGTGCTCTCCGCCTTGCGCAGCAGGGCGGAGATCCGCGCCAGCATCTTGTCTTCTGTCATGACCCCGAAACTAAGTCGCCGCACTGACTTTCACGCCCGGCTATCCACAGCCGGGCGTTCATCCCCAGATTAACCGCCCTTGGCCGTCAGCTTCGCGACGAACACGTCCAGCGCGGCGGTCAGCTGCGGCGAGATCGGATCCTGCTTGGCGTAGTTCGCGACGTTGTCGGTCGGATCGTCACGCAGCACGTGGTTGACGCCCTTGAGTTCCACCACGGTCAGCGCCGTCTGCCCGAGCGCCTCGATGAGCGGCTTCTCGGCGTCGCAGAACGCCTGCGAATCGACGTCCGAACATGACAACAGCACCGGCGTCCCCGCCGGGATCCGCTTCGCCAGCGCGATCGGGTCGACGGCGTCGGCCTCGACGACCGCCTTCACGTTCGTCGGATTGAGCACTGCGCTGAGCCCTTCGGGCAGCTGCGCGGGCACCGTGCCCTTCGTCCGTGCCTCGTCGACGGCCTTGTCCCAGGCGGCGATGACCTCGTCGGCCTGAGCCTGCGTCTTCGCACCCGACTTCACGTCTGCGGCCACGCTCGTGTTCACCCGGTTGGTGATCATGTCGAGGTACCGGCCGGACAGCGGCTGCAGCAGGCCCAGCGCCTGAATGCGCGGGCCGCCCGTGTCCGCGGCGAGTTGCATCGCGTGCACGGTGCCCTCGCCGAGCGCGAACACCGAGAGCGCCTCTGCTGCACTGCCCGGCTGCTCGGCGAGGAAGCGGATGGCCGCCTTCGCGCCCGTCGTGTAGACGGAGCTGCCCACCGAGGCGGGGTTCGCGGCGTACGGGCCGATGCCCGTCGCGCCGGTGCCGACCTTGTCGTAGCGCAGGCTCGCGATGTTCTTGCCCGACAGGTAGTCGGCCAACTGCCGCATGTTCCCGACCGGCCCGGCGACCGCGTTGTCACCGTTGCGGTCGGTGTTGCCGCTCTCCGAGATCAGCAGCGCCGCAGGGCCTTTCGGAGCTGCCGCATCGTGCCGGTAGCTGCCGTGGATGGTCAGGCCGTCGGCGACGAAGGTGACGTTCTCGTCATTCCAGCCCTTCTGTTCCGGGGCCGGTGCCGCGGAGTCACCCGACGAGCAGCCGGCGAGCACCAGCACCGTCGCCGCCGACGCCGCGCACAGCCGCGCGAACGCGCTCACAGGTGCACCTCGATCCACGACACGACGTCGTCGAGGACCACGGCGCGCTCCGGCTCGTTGAACACCTCGTGGAACAGCTCGGGATAGACCTTCAGCTTCACGTCCGTAGAGCCGACGCATTCGACGAGTCGCTCCGAGCCGGCCACCGGAATCAGGCTGTCCTTGCCGCCGTGCACGACGAGCAGCGGAGCGGTGATCGCGGAGGCGCGCTGCGGCATGGTCTCCCCGACGCGGATCAGCGCCTTCGCGACTCCGGCGGGCAGCTTTCCCTTGTGCACCAGCGGGTCGGCGATGTAAGCGGCCACCACCTCGGGGTCGCGTGACACCGCCTCCGGGGGCAGCTGTTCGACGGGCAGCCCCGGCAGGATCGAGCCGACGACCTTCGCGACGCCGATCATCACCGGCGACACCGCGTCCTGCGCGTAGACAGCGGGCCCGGACAGCACCATCAGCGCGTAGTCGCCCGCGTGTTCGACACCGTAGGTGAACACGACTCCGCCGCCCATGCTGTGACCCAGCACTATGCGCTTCAGGTCGGGGTGCGCGGCGGTGGCGATACCGACGAGGTGGTGGAAGTCGGCGGTGTACTCCGAGATGTTCCTCAGGTAGACGCGCTTGCCATCCGACCGGCCGTGGCCGCGTAGATCCAGCGCGTAGGTGATGAGCCCGGCCTCGCCGAAGCGCTGAGCGACGTGGTCGTAGCGACGGGCGTGCTCGGCGTAGCCGTGACAGAGGATGACTAAGCCGGTGGGACCCGATGAGCTCGTGCCGGGCGTCCACACGTCGTACACGATCTTGGTGCCGCCGACACCGTCGAAACTGCGTTCGCTTCGGGTTGTGGCCACGCAGCGACCCTAGCGGGCGGAGCTGATGGTGTTCAGGCACGTTCTGTGTCGGAGGTCATAGGTAGGCTCGGCCGGGTGAGCGTGCTCGCTGAAGATGTCGCAGATCCAGTCCGCCCGGTGTCGAAGGACGACTTCCTCGCCGATGCCCAGCGGTACCGGCGCGAGCTCCTGGCGCACTGCTACCGGATGACCGGTTCCCTGCACGACGCCGAGGACCTGGTGCAGGAGACCTACCTTCGGGCGTGGAAGGCCTACGACAATTTCGAGGGCAAGTCGTCGATCCGCACCTGGCTCTACCGCATCGCGACGAACACGTCCCTGACCTCGCTCGACGGGCGCAAGCGACGGCCGTTGCCCGCCGGCCTCGGGGCGCCCGCCTCGGATCCCAACGGCGACATCACCGAGCACCGCGAGATCACCTGGCTCGAGCCGCTGCCCGATGCGCCACATGAGGATCCGTCCGACCCGTCGGTGATCGCGGAGTCCCGCGAGTCGGTGCGGCTGGCGTTCGTAGCGGCCCTGCAGCACCTGTCGCCGAGGCAACGCGCGGTGCTGGTGCTCCGCGAGGTGCTGCAGTGGAAGGCCGCCGAGGTCGGTACGGCCATCGGGGCGTCGACGGCCGCCGTGAACAGCCTGCTGCAGCGCGCCAGGGCGCAACTCGACGCCGTGCAGCCCAGCCAGGACGACACGGTGGACGCACCGGAGTCGCCGGAGGCGCAGGAGCTGCTGGCCAAGTACATCGACGCGTTCGAGACGTACGACATGGCGAAGCTCGTCGAACTGTTCACCGCGGACGCGGTGTTCGAGATGCCGCCGTTTGACGGCTGGTATCAGGGCCCGGAGAACATCGTCGCCCTGTCCAAGAAGCACTGCCCCGCCGAGGGGCCCGGCGACATGCGGTTCACCCCCGTCATCGCCAACGGGCAACCGGCCGCCGCGCTGTACATGCTCAACCGCGAGACCGGCAGGCACGAGGAGTTCCAGCTGCACGTGCTGGCGACGCGCGCCGACGGGATCGCCCACGTGGTGGCGTTCCACGCCGACGGCACGCTGTTCGAGAAGTTCGGTCTGCCGCGAGTGGCCACTTAAGTAACGGCATCACCGAGAAGTCGTGCGATAACGGGCCATTCGGCACCGGCTTGGCGGAGAGCTTGGCAGGTTCGCCGTACGATCACGTCACGGTGAGCGCGCAGCATCGTCGCGCTTACCCGAATGATCAGCCACCCTCTGGCCAGCAGTCCCGCTAGGCGATCGATGTCACCCTGGTGCTGTTCGGCATTCGTCCAGTGCTGCTCACCGTCGTATTCGACACCTACCTTGAACTGCTCGTAGCCCATGTCGACGCGCCACCTGCCGACTCTGATCTGCGTCTGCGGGCGCGGGAGTCCCGCGTCGATCAGCACCAGTCGCGTCCTGGTCTCCTGCGGCGACTCGGCCCCGCCGTCCATCACGGCGACGACGTCGCGCAGCTGTACCAGGCCGCGCACACCGGGGTGCCGCTCGATCAACGCCTCCACCGCATCCGGGCGCAGGCCCGTCGCATTGGCCAGCGCATCCACCCGGAGCACCGCCAGCGTGCGTCCGGTGCGGCGCCCGAGGTCGAACGCGGTCCTGGCGGGCGTTGAGACCCATATCCTGCTGATGCGTCGGCGCTCGTCGTCCGGCAGCTCGTCGCGGTGAATCACTATCCCTTTGGCCGGCTTTCCGTTGCGACGGAACATTTCGGCGGGCTGCGTCGGGTCCACCCATTTCGATCCGTGCAGCGCCGCGGCCGAAAGTCCCGCCATCGTCGACGTCCGTCCCGACCACAGCCACGCCGCGACGGCCCGATCTGCGGCCGTCATCTCGGCACCCTTCCGCACATAGACGTCGCGGTAGACGCGCTCGTAGTCGCGACGCAGCGACCGCACGCTCACGTCGAGCGCTTCGGTACCGAGGAACGGTGTCGCCGGGATCGTCACGAGAGCAAGCCTGCGACCGATCCGGTTGCGCGTGCCCAAGTTGTGCACAGGGTGAGTGGCCACTTGCGCGACGGAATCCGGCCGCGTCCGTGACGCAACTGGCCATTCGACGGCATGAGGCGTCACGGTCGCCGACTAAGTGCCTGCAGCACCCCCGCAGTCCAGCGCCCGACGGCACGCAGGTCGGCCGGGCGCAGGTCGGCGAACACGACTTCGCGCACCAGCTCGGCGTGGCCGGGAGCGGCGGTGCGCAGCGCGTTGCGCCCCGTGCGGGTGAGCGCCACGGTGGCAGCGCGCCGGTCGTCCTTCGCGCCGGTGCGCTCGACGAGGCCGCGGTCGGACATCCGGCGCAGCTGGTGGGAGACGCGGCTCTGTTCCCAGCCCAGCCGATCGCCGAGCACGCTGATCCGGCAGCCCGGCTGCTCGTCGACCGCCACAAGAACGTCGTAGTCGGCCAGCGACAAACCGCAGTCGCGCTGTAGCTGGCGGTTCATCTCCGCCTGCAGCCTGTTCGTCATCGTCAGGTGGTCGCGCCACACCCGTTGCTCGTCTTCGGTCAACCACACGGAATACATGACACATCATCTATGTTGTCGTGTCCAGTGCCCGCCACCTAGGCTGGCGACGAGTCCCGAGGAGAGCTCACCATGACCACTGCCGAAACCGTCGACATCCGGCGTGCTTCCGATCGCGCGGCCACGAAGATCTCCTGGCTCGACTCCAAGCACTCGTTCTCCTTCGGATCGCACTACGATCCGGCCAACACCAACCACGGCCTGCTGCTGGTGAACAACGACGATCGCGTGCGGCCCGGCCAGGGATTCGACACCCACCCGCACCGCGACATGGAGATCGTCACCTGGGTACTCCGCGGCTCACTGGTGCACCAGGATTCGACGGGGCACTCCGGCGTGATCTATCCCGGTCTGGCGCAACGGATGTCGGCCGGGCGCGGCATTCTGCACTCGGAGAAGAACGACTCCTGGACGCTCACCGGCGATCCCGAGCACCGGGAGGAGGTCCACTTCGTCCAGATGTGGGTCGTGCCCGACGAGTCCGGTGTGACGCCGGGCTATCAGCAGCTCGAGATCGACGACGAGATGCTGCGCGGTGGCCTCGTCACGATCGCGTCGGGCATGCCCGAGCACGCGAACGACGCGGCGATCACCATTCACAACCGCTACGCCGCGCTGCGCGGCGCCCGACTCCAACCGGGCCAGAGCGTCGAGTTGCCGCTCGCGCCGTATCTGCACCTGTTCGTCCCGCGCGGGGAAGTCGTGCTCGAAGGCGCGGGTTCCCTGCTCGAGGGTGACGCGGTGCGGTTCACCGCGTCGGGCGGGCAGCGAGTCACCGCCACCGAACCGTCCGAGATCCTCGTCTGGGAGATGCATGCCGGGCTCACCGCCGCCTAAGTCGTTCGCCCTCTGCCTCGCCGGCCTGCTGCTGGCGACGGCGTGCTCCGCGGAGCCGACGTCCGCCCCGTCGTCGGCGCCGTCGTCGTCGGCGCTGTCGTCGTCCGCGGCGGCCCCGGTGCCGGCGGCCGGGCTCGCCGAGGTGACGGTCACCGTGCCGTCGAACCTCGCCGAAGCGCCATTCGACCAGCCGCGAAAGGCGTTGGTGCCCAACGGCTGGACGCTGTCGGTGTGGGCGCGGATGACGAAGCCGCGACTGGCCGCGTGGACCCCCGACGGCCGGCTCCTGATCTCGGTGCCCAGCACCGGCAAGGTGGTGGCGTTTGGTGCCGACGGTACCGGGGAGACGGTGCTGCTCGACGGTCTCGACCAACCGCACGGGCTGGCCTTCGCCGGCTCCACGCTGTACGTCGCGCAGAGCGATCAAGTCGACGCCTACGACTACGCCGACGGCGTGGCGACGCGGCCGCGGACCGTCGCGCCGGGCTTGCCGGACGCCAAGAGTCCGGACCTGCGCGGTGCGTACTCGCACGCGCTGAAGAGCGTCGTGGTGGGACCCGATGGCGCCGTGTACTTCTCGATCGGCTCGACGGGCAACATCTCAGTCGAGGACCGGACGGCCACGCCGCCGCGCGCGACGATCATGCGGGTCCCGCCGGGTGGCGGGCCCGCTGAACCGTTCGCCACCGGGGTGCGCAACGGCACCGGCCTCGCCGTCGCCCCCGACGGTGCGATCTGGATCGCGAACAACGGCCGGGACAACGCCCCCGATCCGGACGGCAATGTCCGCGAGGAGTACGTCAACGAGAACCCACCGGAGCAGATCGCGAAACTGACCCCCGGTCGCGAACTGGGTTGGCCCTTCTGCAATCCCGACGGCGGGCCCGCCAATCTGCCGTTCATTCGCGACATGAACACCAACGCCGACGGCGCCGCAATGGACTGCGCGACCCTGCCCGCGGTCGAGCAGAGCATGGGAGCGCACTCGGCACCGCTGGGCATGAGCTTCGCCGACTTGCCGGAGCCGTATGGCGCGGGCGCGTTGATCGGCGTTCACGGCTCGTGGAACCGCCAACCGCCACGGGTGCCCGAGGTGTCGTTCTACCCGTGGCGCGATGGCGGTCTCGGCGATCAGCAGACGTTGGTCGGCGGGTTCCAGAGCGAGGACGGGTCGCGCTGGGGCCGGCCTGTAGCGGCGGTCACGGGGCCGGACGGCGCGGTCTACATCACCGACGACTACGCGGGAGCGATCTACCGCCTGGCCCCACCCGGCTAGAGCTTGTTGAGGACCTCGGTCATCTGCTTCTCGGTGTCGTTGGCGAGCTTCTCGAAGACGAGCTTCATCGCCGGGCTCAGAAGCTTTGCCACGCCGTGCATTTCGAGATCGGCGTGGTAGGTGATCACTGATCCGCCGTCGTGCGCCTCGACCGAGATGGTGTCGGTGGACGTCGACGACTCGTTCTTGCCGACGAACACCAACTGGTCGGGCTTCAGGGACTCGAGCGTGTAGGTCAGTTCGGCCTCCACGCCGACGATCTTCGAGACGTTGTGCCACGTGGAGCCCTCGTGGACGGGTCCGGCGTCGTTTCGGGTGCACGTCTGGGTGCCCGGATCCCACTGTTCGGCGTTGCTGAAGTCCTTGAGGTAGTCGATGACCGTCGCGGGCGGCGGTGTCACGGCGAATGTTCGCGAAACTGATGGCATGCGGGCTTGATACCCGGTTCGGACGCTTCGACTCCGAGTCCGGCAATCGGGTTTCGCAGCAAAGCAATTGGGCCGTAGCTGAATCGTGATGCCACTGTGACGAAAGTTGACAGTGAGTTACCTGTGATTATTGTTGACTTCTCGTAGAGAACTGCTGAAAGGGCGACAGTGCGTGATCACGCCGCAAAGATCCGGCGCATCATCGCGTCCGCGACTGCGCTGACGCTGTCCGCCGTCCTGGCAATCACATCGGGTGCGCCCACCGCTCAGGCCGCCAGCGGACGCGATCTGCTGGCCGCCGCGATCGCCAACACCCGCGGGTCGTACCTCGTGTACAACTTCGGCGGCAGCCATCCGGCGCCCATGGTCAACGCGGCGGGCAACGCCTATGAGATGACCAGCGGCGGCCACCTGATGATCATCAAGAACGCCTCGCAGCGGCTGACCCCGCGCCTGCTGGTCGACTCGCATCGCGGGTATCAGGCGCGCTGCGAGCGTGATCCGAGGGCGCGGACCGGCGAAGGACTGATGCAGGCGTCGGAGACCTACACGCCGATTCAGGCGTGGCAGGCGCTGGGCCAGCCCACCATCGCGATCAATGCGAACTTCTTCGACGTACGAGGCCAGAAGGGCGGCTCCTGGAAGACGACGGGCTGCAGTTCGCCGCTGGGTGCGTACCTCGACACCACGCGCGGGCAGGGCAACGCCAACGCCGCCGTCACCGGAACCATCGCGTACGCGGGCAAGCAGGGGCTGTCCGGCGGCAACGAGACGTGGACCGCGCTGAGCACCATGATCCTTCCGGTCAGCGGCGCGCCCTTCGTGGTGCCGCCGAAGTCGGACGGGGACTTCGACGCCGCGTCGCCCGTGATCCAGGACCTGATGAACAAGGGGACGCGCTTCGTCGCCGTCGCCGGCCTGCACCTGCTGGCGCCCGGCGACACCGCGCAGATGAACGACGGCGGACCCAGCGCCGCCCGCACCGCGATCGGCTACGCGCGAGACCGCGACGAGATGTACGTGTTCCAGGGCGGCAGCTACACGCCCGATCAGATCCAGGATCTGTTCCGCGGCTTGGGCAGTGACACCGCGGTGCTGCTCGACGGCGGCGGGTCGTCGGCCATCGTGCTGCGCCGCGACGCCGGCGGCATGTGGGCGGGCGCGGGGGTGCCGAAGGGGTCCTGCGACACCTACGCGGTGCTGTGCGACTCACGCGAACGCGCGCTGCCGAGCTGGCTCGCCTTCGCCTGATTCGAGAGCCGCCTAGCACTGTGGTGTGACATGAAAGGTGTTGTGGGCCTGAGTTATCCACAGTCCGGGATTCATCCACAGGGTGGGGGTGGACTCGTGGCCTCGGGGCGTTGCCGCCGGTAGCGTCGAAAGCGTGTTCGATCAGTTCACCGCCGCCGTGGCGGCCGCCCGCACCCCCGGCCAGCGGGTCCGCGCGCAGGCGATGCTGGAGAACGCCGCGTGCGCGGCGCGGCTGTCCTCGATGGCCGATCTGCTCGAGCAGGCCCACCGCGCCTCCGGCTCGGCCGACCGCGACCGTTGGCGCTGCGACAACTGGGCCTCGGTGTGCGCCCAGATCGGCGCCGCGCAGACCCTGACCGCGGGCATGGTCAACAGTCTGCTGACCCACGCGGTCGTCCTGCGCGAGAAACTCCCGAAGGTCGGGGCGGTGTTCGCCGAGGGTCTGATCACCTACCTGCTGGTGCGCACCATCTGCCGACGCACCGCGCTGGTCAAGGACCCCGCCGCGCTGGCCGCGATCGACGCCGAGCTGGCCGCCGAACTCAGGGGCTGGGGTGCGAAGTCACTGGATCAGACCGACGCCGACATCGACGCCCTGATCCTGCGTCACGACCCGCACGCGGTGCGCCGCGTGCAGGACGTCGTGCGTTCCACCGGCGTCACCGTGGACACCGACGGGGCCACCGGGGTGTCCCGCATCGAGGCCACGGTCGAGGCGACCGACGGGGCGGCGTTCCAGCGGCGCGTCGAGCTGCTGGCCCGCACCGTGTGCGACCGCGATCCCCGCACCGCCGATCAACGCCGCGCGGCCGCGGTCGGGGCGATGGGCTTCGGCTGGGACCGGCTGCCCTGCATGTGCGAGACCGACGGCTGCGCCGCGGCGAGCCGGCCGGCCGTCGGCGGTGTCGTCATCCACGTCATCACCCGCCGCGACACCCTCCACGGCACCACCGATCAACCACCCCCGGACCCCGAACCCGAACCGCCCACCACACCGGAGCATCCGGAGGAGCGGTTCGACGTCGACCCCCAACCTCCCGACGACGGCGACGAACCATCCCCCGACCCCGACCCCGACGTCGAAACCGATTCGCCGAATGGTGAATCCGGATCGAATCCCGTTCCCGCCGGGGATCTGACCGCTCAGCGCCGCGGCCTGGTCGGTGAGCAGCCGCGGATGCTGTCCAAACCGTTGCGCGAGTACACCATCACTGAACTCGTCGACGAGGTCAGCGCCGACCGCGGCCAGTACTGCCCCGCCTCACCGGGGGTGATCCTGGGCGGCCCGGTGCTGCCGGCACCGGTGATCGCGCGGCTGGCGATGCACGCCACCGTCACGGACCTGATCCATCCGGGTCACGCCCCACCCGAACCGCGCTACCGGCCCTCCCGGGCACTCGCCGACTTCGTCAAGGCACGCGATCTGAGGTGCCGACAGCCCGGCTGCACCCGCGACATCGACGACCTCGACCACACCATCCCCTACCCGTGGGGACCGACGTGCGCGTCGAACCTGGCCGGGTTCTGCCGCGAGCACCACCTGCTCAAGACGTTCTTCCCCGGCTGGTCCAGCGTGCAGTACCCCGACGGGCGGATCGTGTTCACCGACCCCGACGCACAGAGCTCCACCAGCTACCCGGGCAGCCGACTGCTCTTCGGTGAACTCTGCGAACCCACCGCACCGGCCGCCACCCGCGGGACCCCACCACCGAAACACACCGCGGGCCTGACCATGCCCACACGCGCGATCACCCGAAAACAGGCCCGCGACAAACGCATCGACGACGAACGCGAACGCAACACGCCCTGGGCCGAGCAGTACCTCCGCGACAGCATCCCACCGTTTTAGGTGTGCGCGTTAGGCAGCTGCGGCACCGGCATCCGATTCCTCGCTCGCGGGGGCCTCGGCGGCCGGGGCGCTGCCGTTATCGCTGCCGCCGGCTTCAGTCTTGTCGGCGGGCTTAGGCGAGAAGTTCGCCGAATCGCGAACGACCTGGCCTCCCGGCTTGGCGTGCTTCGGCGTCGTCGTAGCGGTGTCAGTGGACAGGGAGGCGTCGTCGTCGGTGTCGGGCTTCGCGTGCTTCGGACCCGTCGGCGCGTCAGCTTCCTTCTCCGCCGCAGCCTTGTCGGCCTCAGCCTTCTCCGCCGCAGCCTTATCAGCCTCAGCCTGCTCGGCCGCAGCCTTCTCCGCGGCAGCCTTATCAGCCGCGGCCTGCTCCGCCGCTTCCTTCTCCGCCGCAGTCTTATCGGCGTCGATGTCAACCGAGGTAGCGTCTTCCGCGCTGAGTTCGCTTGTCAGCGCGTCCTTCTCGCTATCGGCGGCGGGAGCTTCGGCGGCGGGGTCTTCAGTGGCGGACGCTTCCGCGGCGGGAACTTCCGCGGCGAGCGACACCATTCGCGCGTTCGCATCGGGGACCGAGGTGATCGACTGCTGTCCCAGCAGTCCGCCACCGAACAGACCGCCCAGCAGTCCGCCGAGTCCGCCGCTTCCGAGCACGTTGTTCAGCAGGTCCGTGAGCGGGTTGCCCGTCGACGTGCCCCCTGTCCCCGTTCCGGTACCGCCGGTGCCGGTGCCGCCCGCCCCGAGCAGACCGCCCAGGTTCCCACCGAGGATGGCGTCGAGCAGGGTCTTGAGAGCGTTCGGGGTGCCGGGAGTCGGGTTCGGTCCGAGTTCCTTCTGAATCCCGCCGACCAGTGCGGTGAAGGTGTCGGCGAGCACCTGCAGCGGATTGAGGTTGGGGAACGACAGGAACGGCACCTCGTCGCCCGCATTGGTGAAGTCGCGGGTGTACGTCCCGTCCGGATTGCGGGTGACGTTGCCGTAGCCCACGTCGGTCAGGATTCCCAGCGCCGGGGCGAGCGCGTTCGCGATGCGCATCGGGATCTGCGCCAGCGGCGAGAGCCCCACGATGTTCAGCACGTCCGCCGCCAAGTACAGCGGCTCGAGCACCGGCAGGGTCGCCGAGTTGAGCGTCAGATAGATGTTGAGCGCCAACGGGTTACCCTCGCCGACGTTACCGATCGCCTCCAGCGTCTGCTCGGTGATCTCCTCACCGAGGCCCTCGAGGCTCAGCCCGCGCAGCATGTACGTCGGCAACAGCGCGGCCGCCAGGTTGTTGGCCAGCGTGACCGGGTTGGGCCAGGCCGCGAAGTCCGACAACGGCTGGTACTCGTACGTCGCGTCGATGAGGATCGGCAGCACGTTGGCGCCGCCCAGGTGGTAGCCGAGCAGGTCGCTGTCGCCCAGTAGTCCCCCGTCACCGGTCAGTTCGGTGCGGGGATTCACCGTGTCGATCCCGAGAAGCGCTGCGAGCGGCCCGAATCGGGCGAACATGCCGCCGTCCGGCCGGCCCGGATTGTTGATCAGTAGCATCGGCAGGATCGACAGGCTGCCGAGCAGCGGGTTGAGCTCGCCCGTGAGCTGCTCGTAATTGGATCCCCCTGGCTGATTGGCGAGGTCGGCGATCACCTGCTGGTAGGCCATCGCCGCGGCGAACGCGCCGACGCCGATACCGACGGTGGGGGTGACGCGTGCGTGCAGGAGGTCGGGGACGAGTCCGGTGACGGGATCCCGGATCTCGTTGATCAGCTCGGTCAGATCCCCGAGGATCGAGGTCAGGCTTCCCAACCCCAGGGTGGACAGGATCGGGCCGAGTACGCCCGCGCCAGTCTCGTCCAGCTTCTCGAAGATCAGATCGAGCACCCCGTCGGCGCCGAGCTCCAGGTACTCGCTGTTGTTGATCTCGTTCGCCACCGAGTTCGGTTGCGTCGGAACCCAACCGAGGTCGATACCGAGCATCTTCAACACCGCGAACGTCGGCCCTGCGGTGACCACGTTCAGGCCGGGGACGTCCAGGCCGGATACGTTGAGTGGGTCAGCGAGGTTCAGGCCGATCAGCGCGAGCACCCCGGTAAGAGTCGTATCGGTGACCTCGGGCAGGCCGATCAGTTCGAAGACCTGGGTCAGGTACTCGAGGTCGAGACCCTGGAGCACAGGCCCCAGCACAGGGAGGTCCAACGAGAGATTGGCCAGGATGGGCGAGATCAGGCCCGCCGGAAGGTCGGTGAGCAGTCCGTTGACCAGGCTCTGGGGGTCCAGCCCGGCGGCCTGAGCCAGCGCCGTGAGACTGATGCCGTTGACGATCGCCCGCGCGATCTGATCGGCGAAGGCTTGACTGAAATTGTTGACGGCCGTCCCCAGCCCACCCGTGAGGTCGGGGTAGTTCTTGTTGTCCGGGAACTGGCCGGAATCGGGCAGCAACTGAATCGCCGCCGCCAGATCAACCGCTTCGGCCGTTTGGCGCTTCGCCGGATCCGGTGGCGGCTCAACGCCGACGGTCAACGCCGTCGCCGTCGCTGTGGCGGCGCTCAACAGCGCCACACTCATCCGACGCGCGCTTCTCGCCCGATGCCTGCCCGCCATGTGACCAGTCCTTTCGCCGTCCCAGTGTCCTGCGTCACAGCACGGTAACACTTACGCAGGCGGTAATACTAACCATTGCTGAGCGAATCCCCATGAGGCGACGAGACGATATCCGCATAGCGAAACTATGCAGCTAGCTGGCAATACGTTGATTGACGTTGGTGCAAATTATTTAGCTCCCCATTCATCGAGCGCAGCTAGATAAGTCAACTGATCGATTCGGCAACGAGTGCCGAATTTGCCAAAACCGTGTTGGTTGGCCCATCCGATATCCATTGACCTGCAGGATCAAGATCTAGCATTCGATTGCGAGTGCGCTGGAAATCGCCGCTGCCGTCGAATACGCATAGCTGGACCCGAACAGGACGACGTGGGCCAGCAATGGGTACAGCTGATGCAGTGGGACGCGCTGCCGCCAGCCCGGCCGCAGCGGTCGGCGGCTCGAATATCCCGTCAGAACATCGTCGTAGAACGGACAGCCGAAAAGCGCGAGCATCGCCAAGTCGGTCTCCGCGTGGCCGCCGTGCGCAGCGGGGTCGATGAGGACGACGCCGCCCGGCGTCCACATCAGGTTGCCGCTCCACAGGTCGCCGTGCAACCGAGCCGGCGGTTCGTCATCGTCGTAATCGCCACGGCGGCAACGCGTCATCACCGCGTCGAGATCGCGTCGGACTGCTGAGTCGAGTCCCGGTCCGGCGAGCTCACCCATCGGCGCCAGTCGTTCGTCGGCGTAGAACTCGCCCCACGAGTCATGGCCCGTCAACGCCATCGGGAGGGGACGGCTCAGCGGTCCGAAGAATCCGGGGCCCTGCCAGCCGTCGGGCGCTGCACCGAATGCCGCCGCCCCCGCAGCGTGAGTGCTGGCCAGCCGCCGGCCGAACTCGTGGGCAGTGGCGCTGTCGGGTGGCACAACGTCGAGGCGCTCGCAGGTCAACGACGTCGCGTCGTGCTCGAGCACTCGCACGCACGGCACACCGGATTCCGCACCGGCCAGCCACGTCAGACCGGCGGCCTCGCACGCGAAGAACCCGGTCGGCGCAGCCGGGTTCGTCTTGACGTGGCGTTGCACGAGTTAAGGCTGGCCCCCGACCACGCGCAGCACGCGCTCGCGGACCCGGGCGGGCAGGTTGGTCATCACCGCCGCCTGCACCTTCGGCCCGACGCCGACGACGTACCGGGCGCGGGGACGCCGCGTCGTCAGGGCGTGCTCGACCACCGCCGCGACCTTGGCGGGTGCGACAGCCATCTTCTGCGACAGCGGAATGCGCTTCTTCATGCCCGCGATGTGCCGTGAGTACAGCGTGCGGTGTTCGGTGGTCATCGCGGCCTCGGTCTGCGCGACCATCTCCGGCGCGGTGTGCCACATGTCGGTGTCGGTCTGCGCCGGCTCGATCACCACGACTCCGACGCCGAACGGCTGCACCTCCATCCGCAGCGCAGCCGCCGCGGCCTCCAGCGCGAACTTCGACGCGCAGTAGGCACCCATCAGCGGAAACGACAACTGCCCGTTGACACTCGAGATGAACACGACTCGGCCATGCGACTCCCGCAACCTCGGCAGTACCGCGCGTGTGACGGCCATCTGGCCGATCACGTTGACATCCAACTGCTTTCGCCAGTCGTCCGACGTCACACTTTCCATCGGGCCCGCGACGGCGATCCCCGCGTTGTTGACGACGGCGTCCAACCGCGATGGCAGCGCCGCATCGAGCGCGGCGATGTGCGCCTCGTCGGTGACGTCGAGGAGCACCGAGGAGATCCGGGCCGGATTGGCGGCGACCACCGCATCGGCGTCGCGCTGACTGCGGACGCCCGCGATGACGTCCCATCCTGCGCCGGCGAGATGCTCGGCGATCGTGCGTCCGATACCCCGGCCCGCGCCGGTGACGAGTGCAGCTGGCATGCCTGCCACGCTAGTCCCCCGGCGCCTGCCCGAACGCGAAGATCGCCCCGAGTACCGCGCCTCCGCACATCGTCAGGACCACCGCGTACCGCAGTTTCTCGCGGTGCCCAGTGCCGCCCGCCAATCTGCTGTCGACTCCGATGCCGACGATCGTCGACGTCAGCGTCGTCGTGCGCAACTCCTGGATCCCGAGCTGTCTGGCGGTGGCGTTCTGACGTTCGCCAGGAAGACGTGACGGCTAGAGCTGGGGCGTGAGATCCAGCGACGTGATGTCGTTCATCTTGGTGATGAGCCACTTCCGGTCGCGGTTCTCCAACGTCAACCGGTACGACAGATACCGCATCGACTGGAATCCCTGCGAGCTCGGCGTGGTCGACACGGAGTTGGTGTAGACGATCGCCGTGGCCTCGGTAGGCGTCAACGACTCCACCGCGGCGCCCACCACCTGCGTCTGGTTGGTGACCTGCGCCTGCTTGTTCGCCTCGGCGATGCTGTCGATGAAGGTCCGGTACTGCGCGGCGAAATCACCGCCCAGATAGCGGGCCGTGCGGTCAGCCAGCTGGTCGATGTCGTCCGGGGTGTAGGTCCACAGCGATGTGATCGCGGCGGCCGCCGTCTCGGCGACGTTCTGCTTGATCTGCACGTCGGCCCGCTGGGAAAGGTAGGGCTGCAGCATCGCACCCGCGAACGCCGCGGCAGCGACCACCAGCGCCGCCGCGACCGCCGCCGCGATCTTCAGTCCGCGCGGTGCGGTGGAGTGCGGCACCAGGATCGGCTCGGGCTCGGGTTCCTCGGCGGCCGGCTCCTCGGCGGCCGGCTCCTCGACAACCGGCTCCTCGACAACCGGCTCCTCGACAACGGCGGCGGGCGCGCTTCGACGCCAGGGAAGGCGACGAAGCTTGGGCGCGGGTTCCGGGGTTGGTTCCGTCTCGGCCTCGGGCGCGACCTCGACCTCCGGGGTCTCGACCTCCGCGGCCTCGGCCTCCGCAGCCTCGACCTCCGCGGCCTCGGCCTCCGCAGCCTCGACCTCCGCATCCGCGACGGGTTCGTCCGGCGTCGGCTCGGGGTCGACCCCCTCATCGGCCTGCTGCAGCAGCTTGGACCTCGGGACCCGGTGCTTCCTGCGTCCGGACTTACCCTCGGGGACGAGGGCGTCCGGCTGCGAGGAGTCGTCGGTCAGATCACCTGAATCAGGTTGCTGATCTTCCACTGCCGTCCTTCCTCGATAGTCGTTACCACCCAACGGTTTCCGCTCTCGATGTCAGGCGACTTCCCGTCGGCTGACTTCTGGGACACCTTGGTCGCAACGAGGATGTCGGCGCTCCCGTTGTCGTTCCAGCGCTGCACGCCGGCCTCCAGCACGGTGCCGGTGGTCGGCTCCGCACGCGCCACCGTGATGACGATCTCGTTCTGCTTCTCCTTGAACTGCTTCGCGAAATCGCCCGTGCCCTGCGCGAGGATGTTGTCCGCGTAGGCGTTGGCGTTGAAGGGATCAATCGAGGTGTACGCGGTCATGAACTCCTTGACGTATCCGAGTGCGGAGGCGTCCCGGATCTGCGTTCGGCGGTCGCTCTCGTGACCCACCAGCATGAAGACGCTGGCGCCGATCACGGCCGCGGTGAGCAGCGCGGTGATGATCGCGGTAACAGGCAGCCCCCAGCGCAGCGGCGCGGGTTTCGCCGGGGCGGTGAAGTAGTCGCTCAGCGTGTGATCGAGCTTGCGGCGCGGGCTCATTGGGGCGCACCTCCCTGCGGCGGCTGAGACTGCGGCGGGGCCGGAGGCGGCAGCAGCGGGCGCTTCAGCACCTGCAGGTTCGACACCCGCCAGCTATCCCCGCTGCGCTCGAAGTCCACCCGCACGGTGGCGGTGATGAACTTCAGATCGTCGGGGTTGGCGCCGCGCTGTCCCTGCAGCGCCAGCAGCATCGCCGCTCGGGTGGTGTCCACCGAGAGCACCGCGCTACTCACCGACCAGTACTCGTTGGCGGTGACGCCGGATTTCTGCACGGCCTGCTGCTGGTCGATGATCTGCTGCCGGTACGCGTCCGTCGCCAGGTTCTGCGCCCTGGCGAAGTCGGCCTGCACGGTGTCCGCTCCGTAGCTCAGCATCTGCTCGACGATGCGCGGACCCTGCTCGGCGATCTGCGCGCGCGCCTGCTCCACGGCCCGCTCTTGCCGGTAGACCACCGCATAGCCCAGTCCGGCACCCGCTGCCGACAGCAGCGTCGCCGCGATCAGCACCCACGCCGCCAGCTTCCTGACGTTTCGTTTCGGTTCCTCCACAACTTGAACTTCGGTGCGCGCCAACAGGTCTGCGAACGTGCGGCGCCTGCGGTCCCACAGCGGCCACAGCCAGCCGACGAACACGGCGGCCGTGTCGAGCAGATGGGCCAACTCGCGCACGAACAGCCGGACGACGCCCGGCCGGTCACCGTCGGCCTGCAACACCCGAATACCGGCCACCGCGCGACCGAGACTGAACCCGAGGACCGTGGGCAGGACGACGCGGTTCGCGAGCACCGCGAAGACGACCAGGCCGGCGGCCACCCAGATGGTCCACCACAGCCAGCCCCGTAGCGGGGCGGTGATGCCGACGAGCGTCAACGTCGCGAAGACGGCGAGGCCCGGCAGGTAGTCCAGGGAGATGGCGCCGAGGCGACGACCCCAGGACGCGAGAGGCGCGGTCCGCACCTCCTCGACGTCGACGTCTGGTTTGTCCGCGTCGATTACCACCGTCACGAGGTGACCTGATCCAGACGCGCGATCTTGTAGGTGCCGTCGGCCGGAGCCATCTGCACGCGCAGTCGGTAACCCTGGTCCTGGTTGGCGACCTGCGAGTTGGTCACCTTGACGCGGACCGCGATGAGCACGTCGATCGAACCGTCGTCGTTGTGCCGTTCGACGGCGCCCCGCAGTTCCGAGACCTGCACCGCGACGTTGGCGGACTGATAGGCCTCGACGAGGACGCTGCTGAACAGGGTCGCCTGCACGGCGAAGTCACCCGTCGAACACTCGATGATCTTCGACTGGCTCGCGGTCATCGCGGCGATGTCCGGGGCCTGGGTCGCGGACACGCACTCCTTGGCGCGCTCGAGGGCGAGTGCGTCGTTGCGATCCATCGCCTTGCCGGCGGCCTGCGCCCTAAGGGCCACGTATCCGCCCGCTCCGATCGCCAACGCCCCGACGATCAGGGCGGCGACGATGGCGACGAACCAGCCTCGGCCGAACCGCTCCTGGCGTCGTCCGTCGTGCGATTCACCGTCATCCGACGACGACTCCGCGGTGTCCTGAGGTTCCGCCACATCAGACGAGTCCTCTTTCGGGCTGAGCTCGTCATTCTCTGTTTCGAGTACTGCGGCCGACTCTTCCGGCTCGTCGGCGTCCGTTTCGGTGGGGTTCAGCTGGCGGGGGCCAGCATCTCCTTCCATCCGTTTTCTCCTGAGTTATTCGAGTTGGTGACGGTGTACTTGGCACCGTCGGGTGCCGTGACCTCCCCGCTCGCCGGGTTGTAGATCGCGGTCGGACCTGATGCCGGAGTGTAGATGCACGGGTTGGGCTGCTGCCCGCTGCACTGCACCGAACCCGAGCCTGGAGCCGTCAGCGGGTCGCTGACCGGCGGCGGAGTACCCGGAAGCTGATCTGCGGGCAGCGGGTTCATGCCGTTGTTCACCGACGGCGCCGGAATGACGTAGCCGGGCTTCACCGGCTGATCGCACCGCGCACCGGGCGCCGGGCAGGTCAGAATCTGGTTCGGATCGCCGTACCACGGGTTGGTGCCCAGAGGCTCGTACGGCTCGTCGCTACGGCACTCCTTGGGAGTGGCGGCCCGCTTACCGGGAACGTCGGCACACGGGTAGTTGCGCGCACCGCGGACGACGTTGCCCTGGGTGTCCTTCGGGATCTTGCAGTAGAGCCCGTCGGGCAGCGGAGCCGTGCTGGTGTCCGCGGGTGAGCGCCACTCGGACGCGGGCAGGAAGCCCGTGAGACACGGCGGTGGCTGATTGATGGACAGACCGAAGTGCAGCAGGCCCTCGCCCTCGAAGATCGTGCCGGCCTGCGCCACCGAGGCGCCCTGCGGCAGGATCACCAGCGCCTGCTCGAGCCCCTTGTTGTAGCGCTTGAGCAGGTCGTTGACGATCGCGAGGTTCGCCAGCGTCTGCGGCAACGCGTCGCGCACGTCGCCGAACACCGCGTTCAGCTGGTCAGCCGTCGGAGCCGCCTGCTGCAGGCCGCTGCGGAGCGCCGCGTCCTGCTCGGCGGTCTGCGACGCGATGGTGTTCAGGTTGGCCGCCCACTGCCGAATGGCGTCACCCGAGTTCACCTGGCTGTCCAGGATCGGCGTCGAGTTGGTGATGATGTCGTTGACCTGCGGCAGATTGTCCTTGAAGTCGCTCGCGATCGCGGTCGTCGAGTCGACCAGCCGCTGCAGGGCCGGGCCCAGCCCACCGACGGCGTCCGCCGTCTCCGTGAGCAGGGAGTCGATCTTCTCCTTCGGCAGCACCGCGAGACCCTTGTTGGCGGCGTCCAGGGCGGGGCCGACTTCGCTTGGTACATAACTGTTCTCGACCGGAATCGTCGAGTCGGGAGCCAGGAACTGGGTGGGATCACCATCCCCCGACACCAGGTCCAGGTACTGCTCGCCGATGGCGGACACCGAGTGCACGTTGGCTGTGACATCCGCCGGGACCTTGAACGAGCTGTCGATCCGCATCGTGGCCTGCGCACCGTTCTCGGTGGGCACGACCTCGGTGACCTTGCCAATGGTCGTACCGCGGTACGTCACGTTCGCCGTCGCGTACAGACCGCCGGATCGCGGCAGGTCCGCCTTGAGGTAGTACTGCCCGATCCCCACCACGGACGGCAGGCGCAGGTAGTACCAGCCCAGCGCGATCAACGCGATCAACGTCAGGATCGTGAAGATCACCAGCTGTGTCTTGATCAAGCGAGTCAGCACCGCTCACTCACCCCTCTCGACCAGTGGTCCGCCCGGCACGCTGTGCGCATTGGGAGTGAACCTGACGTCCGGAATCATGGTGGCCGGGTCGCGACCCCACGACTGTTCGAGTGCCCGCAGCATGCCCGAGACCCCGGTACCCGACAGCAGGCCGTTGTCGATCGCGGACAGCGTCAGGTCGACGTTCAGCGACACGTTGATGTAGTCGCCGCGAATGGCCTTCGGCACGTTCTCGATGCTGAACGGCGCGGTGCCGATGACCTTGAGCGCACCGAGCAGGTACGGCGACGCCTTGCCCAACTGGGTCAAGGGGCGCTGCAGGTTCTGCAGGTTGGTGCGGATGTCCGGATTCGCCTGTGACAGCGCGTCATCGGTGGCGTTGCTGACACGGCCCAGCGCCTCGATCGCATCCGCGAAGAGGTCGCGGGTCTCGGCGAAGTGCTTGAGCAGCGGCGGGAACTCGGTCAGCACCCGATCGAGGGTGTCGTTGCGCTGCGCGACGATCGTCAGCAGCCGGTCCGTCGAGTCGATGGCCCTGGTGATGTCCTGGCGCTGGGCGTTCAACTGAGCGGTGAAGGTGTCCAGGTGCCCGAGGAACTCACGGATCTGCTCGCCACGGCCCGATAGGACGTTGTTGATCTCGGTCTGGATGACCTCGAGGTTCGGGATGCCGCCACCGGTGAGGATGGTGCCGATGCTCGCGAGCACACGCTCCGTGGTGGGGAACGCCGACGAGTTCTGCAGCGTGATGGTGTCGCCGCGCTTCAGCAACTGCGGCGACGGATCCTCGGGCACGTCCAACTGCACGTGCTGGCTGCCCAGGAGGCTGGTCTGGCCGATCTTCGCCTGCGTGTTCGCCGGCAGCCTCAGATTCGAGTCCACGTCGAGCGTCACGGTGGCGACCCAGTTGACGAGCTCGATCTTGCGGACGGTGCCCACGAAGACGTCGGCCACCCGGACCCGGCTGTTGACGTTGAGCGCCAACGTATCCGGCATCTGCACGTAGAGCCGCATGCTGTCCGAGCCGGCGCTGGGGCCGCCCGGCAGCGGGACGCTGGCGATGCCCTGCCAGCCACACGACGTCAGAGTGACGGCCAAGGCGACCAGCGCCGTGGCGCGCTTGGCCAGGCGTGTCAGGTGCGCGCGGCGCATTACGGCCCTCCTGCTTCAGCTGGCAGCAGCGGGCCCGCGGGTGCGGGTGCTGCCGGTGCGGGACCACTCATGGCCGCCCCGCCGGGGTCACCGGGGATGACGCCGGGCGCAGGCGCCGGCGGTGGACCCGGCTGCGGGTACCACGGCGGAGGCAGCGGACTGTTCTCGCCGAACGCGTTCGGCGGGCCGGGCAGATTGCCGTTGCGCGTCGTTCCGAAGGCGGGCGGCGCGGGCGGAATCGGCGCGTCCGGACCACCGAGCAGAGCCGACAGCGACTCCGGCGTCAGCATGTTCGCGGTGAACGGCTGCACCTCGACGCCCTGCATGCCGGGCGCGGTGACCCAGCCGGGCTCGTGGTTGCCGTGCGAGAACAGGGTGTCGCGCGAGAAGATGCCGGGCACCGTCGTGTCCTTGTACCCCGGCGGCGGCTGCAGCCGAGGCTCCGAGTACGCGATCTGCTTGGGAAGCGTCATCGCGCTGCTGAACTGGTTCAGCCCGAACGGCAGGAAGTTGAACTTGATCGCGTCGAGGATCGGCGCGAGGTACTGCGCGCACAACTCCGCCGAATCCTGGTAGCCCAGGCGGCTACCGGCCTGAATCGAGCTGCAGAGGAACTGCATCGGGTTCGCGAAGTTGTTGATGACCGGCACACTGACGATGCCGCCGGCGTTCGGCGACGCGATGTTGACGATGTTCGCCGCCAGGTTCGGATACACGTGCAGACCCGTCTCGAGTCCGTTCAGCGGTTCCGGCTGCAGGATCGCGTTGGTGACCTCGGCGAGGTTGTTGACGTCCTTGGTCAGCACCGCCGAGTTCTCATCGAGGAACCCGCGCGTCGTCGACAGCAGCTTGTCCAGCTGCTGAACCGCGGTCGCGACCTCGCGATCGCTGTTGGTGAACGCATTGGTGAACTGAGCGAGGTTGTCGTTCAGGGCGACGAACTGCTGATCGCTCTTGTAGAGCGCGTTGACGAACAGCGCGAGATTCTTGACGACGCCGAAGAAGTCGCCGCGTCCGGAGTTCAGCGTGGTCAACGCCTCGGACAGCGAGTTCAGGGTCGTGTTGATCTGCTTGCCCTTGCCCGCCAGACCGTCGGAGAACGAGTCGATGACCTCACCGAACGGGCCGGTCGGCTGCTCCGGTGTCGGACCGAGGTCGGTCAGGATCCGGTTGATCGAGTCACGCAGCTCGTCGTATTCGACGGGCACCTGAGTGCGGTCCAACGGAATCAGCGCGTTGTCCTCGAGCACCGGGCCACCGGTGTAGGGCGGTGCCAGCTGAATGGTGCGCGATGCCACCAGGCTCGGGTTGAGCACCGACGCCGTCACGTTGGCGGGCACCTTGTACTTCGAGTCGTAGTGGAACGTGACCCTCATCTTGTCGCCGGCAGGCTCGATGGTGTCGATCTGGCCGACCCGCACGCCCATGATCTGGACCTTGTCACCGGGGTAGAGCGCCAGCGTCTGCGGGAACTCGGCCACCACGGTGTTGGTGGTCAGCTTCTTGTACAGCCACCAGCCCGCGATCCCGGCGACCAGAGCCAGGATCACCACGATGGCCCCGAGGATGACGGTCGCCTTCGACAGCGCGGGCATCTTCATGTTTCGGACGTTGAAAATCGTTGACATCGCGGGCCCTATCCCTGAGATCCGGGTGGGAGGAACGGCGGGTTACCGGGCAGCGGTTCGCCGACGCCACCGACCTGCGGTCCGGGCCCCGGTGGGGGGATCGGACCGACCAGCGGCGGCGGCAACGGCGACGTGCCGTCACCCTGCAGCGAGCCGGGTGCGATGTACGGGTCGGACGGCCCCGGCTGGGCGGGCACCGTGCGGGCACCGGGAGGACCTGGCACGAACGGCGGCGGCGGGATACCGGGAACCATGGACGGCAACTCGCCGGGGAACGCCGCGCTGGGCACGCCGGGAGCGGGCACCGCCGCGGCCGGGTTCTGCGGCGCGCTGATCACGTTGGGTTGCGTCAGGTCGTTGGCGGGTCCGTACGGGTTGTTGCCGAACGGTCCGACGGTGGCGTCGGCACACGGCAGCGGGTTCGCCGACGTCGGGAAGTTACCGGGGCCGGGGGTGTACGAGCACGGCGTGCCCGCGATGACGGCCGGACCGGGGAACTCCGCAGTGCCCTCCAGCGGAGTGGGCGCCGGGGGCGGCGCGCCGTTCGGGAAGCGCTGACCGTTCGGATCCGGGAACCGGAAGGACGGCAGGCCCGCGTTGCCCCAGAACTCCTGGGGATCGATGCCGCGCTTCTTGAAGGCGGCGTCAACCCACGGCTGAATGATCTGGTACGGCAGCAGATTGACGAGCATGACCTTGAAGAACGGGCCGGACGCGAGGGACTCGCCTAGCGACGCGGTGAACTTGCTCAGGGTGGTCAGCACGTCGACCAGGTCGTACTTGCGCGCGACCAGGATGTCGCTGATGGTGTTCAGCTGCGTCAACACCTTGTTCAGGTTCGGGTTGTCGTCGATGAAGCCCGACACCTGGGTGGAGAACGACGAAACACGTTCCAGCAGAAGGTTGATCGACGTGGTGCGCTCATTGATCGCCGCAAGCAGCGTCTGCGCGTTCACCAGCAACTCGTTGATCTGTCCGCTGCGGTTGCCGAGCACGCCGGCGATCTTGTTGGCGTTCGCCAACAGCTTCTTGATGTCCTCGTCGCGCTTGCCGATGGTGTCGGAGAACCGCGCGACGCCGTCGAGCGCGGCGCTCAGGTTCGGGTACGTCTGGTCGATCGTCTCCGACAACACGTTCAGTGACTTCTTGACGGACTCCGTGTCCCAGCCCGAAGCGGCCTTGGTGACGTCGAAGAACGCGTCGTAGATCTGGTACGGCGTGGTGGTCTGCCCGACCGGCAGCACACCGTTGGCCGACAGCCGAGTGTCGCCGCGCGGCTGGATCTCCAGGTTCTTGCGGCCGAGGATGGTGTCGGTGCGGATGGCCGCGCGGCTCTCCGTGCCGATCTTGATACCCGTCAGCGAGTACCCGATCTTCACCTTGTCGCCGTCGATGGCCATCGAGCGGACCTGGCCGACGTCGACGCCCGCGACACGGACCTTGTCGCCGGTATTCAGCCCGCCGGTGTCGGTGAACTGCGCGTAGTAGGTGGGGGTCGCGAACAACATCGGCACGCTGGCGAAGCTCTGGCCGACGCCGATCACCAGGATGAGGATGAGAATGCCCATCATCCCGTTGCGGATCCGGCTGTCCCCTTCGATTGACCTCATTGCGGCGTGCACCTCCCCGTCGGCTGCGATGTGACCTTGACGGTGCGGACCGGCCCACCCGGTTGCAGGCCGTTCAGCCTCAGCGTGATGTCACACGCGTAGAAGTTGAAGAAGTCGCCGTAGATGCCGCCTGCGCGGCCGATGATCTTCAGCGCGGCGGGGATCTTCTGCAGCGTGTCGTTCAACTGCTCCTTCTGATCGACGAGCGGCTGCTGAATGATCTCGAGGTCGGTGACGGTCCGCTGCAGGAGTTCGCGGTTGTCCCCGAGCAGGTCGGCGACCGAACCGGCGGCGTCGCTGATGTCCGCCACCGAGTTGGCCACGGGATCCCTCCGGTTGTTCAGGCTGGTGATCAGCGTCTCGAAGTTCACCAGCGTCTCGTCGAACTGCTGCTGGTGCTTGACCGTGGTGTCGAGCACCGTGTTGAGGTTCTTGACCACTTCGCCGATCGCCTGGTCGCGGTCGGCGAGGGCCGAGGTCAGCTGCGCCGTGTTGTCGAGGATGTCGTTGATGGTGCCGCCCTGGCCCTGGAAGATCGTGATGATCGACTGCGCGATGTTGTTGACCTTCTCGGGGTCGAGTGCTCGGAACAGCGGTCGGAACCCGCCGATGAGCGCGTCGAGGTCCAGCGCGGGCTCGGTGCGCGAGTCGGGGATGGTGCTGCCCGGATCGAGCTCGCGGTTGTCGTCACCACGCTTGAGCTCGAGGTAGCGGTCGCCGATCAGGTTGAGATACCGGATCGACGCCGTCGTGCCCTGGAACAACGGGATCGATCGATCCACGTTGAAGTCGACCTGGACCAGGTCGCCGTCGCCGAGCAGTTCGACCTTTTCGACCTTGCCCACCTCGACGCCGGAGGCCCGAACGAACTGGCCGGTGCGCAGCCCGCTGGCGTTCTTGAAGATCGCCGAGTAGCTGTTCGTGCGGTCGAACCGCAGCTGACCGAACACCACGACGATGATCGCGGTGAACATCAGCAGCACCAACGACATGGCGCCGAGCTTGATTGCTGTTCCGGTGATTCTCATGGGTTGATCGTGTTCTCCCCGATCTGGCGTCCCCAGACGTACTCGATGGCGATGGGCTGACCGAGCTCGAAGTGGTTGTAGGGGGCGATGGACGCGCCCGTGTCCATCACGAGGTACGGGTGCGGCCAGAGGTCACGCGTGATCGGCTGCCAGCATCCCGGCCTGCCTTCGGGACCACCGCGCGCGTTCACCCGAGGCAGGTTGTCCGGGTACACGTACGGGTTCGAGGCGCCCAGGATCTCGGAGTGCGTTCGGAGCGAGTAGCCGTTACCGCCGAGTGACGAGGCGATCTTCGGCTCGACGTCGTGGTAGTTGCGGATGGTGCAGAAGAGCATCGGGCTGTACTCGTCGAGCAGCTCGCTGGTGGGCACCAGGTCGGCGGCACCGCGCACCAGGTACGGACCGCTGCGTTCGAAGACGTCGGCGCCGGTGTTGCCGAAGCCGACCGACGCCATCAGGGCCTGGTCGATGTTGGCCTGCTGGTCGTTGAGCGTGCGCGCAGTGACGACGGCGCTGTTCAGCCCGTCCCAGAAGTCCTGACCGGCGCTGGAGAACACGTCCGCGAGGTCGGCCACGCCGCGGATGTCCTGGTTGATCCGGGGCATCTGCGGGTTGATGTCGGACAGGATCGCGTTGCCGTTCTCGATCGACTGACCGAAGCGCTCGCCGAGGCCGTCGAGCGCCTGAGCCGTCGCGGTCAGCGTCTGGTTCAGCTTGATCGGATCGACCTGCTGGGTGACCTCGACGACCGTCTCGAACAGCGTGTTGAACTCGGTGGTCACTGACGAGACGTCGATGACGTCGTTCGGCGCGATGCGCTGAGGGCTCGGGTCCTTCGGCGACGAGAAGGAGATGTACTTGTTGCCGAAGACGGTGGTCGCTTGAATGTTGGCTTCGACGTTCTTCGGAATCAGCGACACGAACTTCGGGTTGACGTCCAGCAGCACCTTGGCGCCCGGCACGTCGCCGTTCTCGGTGGGCAGCACCTGCGTGACCCGGCCGATCTCGACGCCGTTGAAGGTCACCTTGGAGCCGGGATCCATCACCAGACCGGAACGGCCGGCGAGCAAGGTGAGCTGCTCCTTGCTTTCGAAGCCACCGCGAAACTGAGTCCAGACCAGTCCGCCGACGATCGCGACGATGACCAGGAAGACGGCGCCGGCGATCTTGTACGGAGGGGTGCGCGGCTGGTTGACCGGCGACTGAAGTTGCCCAGGAGCGATGACCATTGCGCTACACCGTCAGGTTGAAGTTGGCGTCGGTGCCGTAGAGCGCCAACGAAGCGAGTAGGACGACGAGGACGATCGCTATGAGTGAGGCGCGCATCGAGCGGCCGACGGCTTCGCCGACGCCGACGGGGCCGCCGCTGGCGTAGAAGCCGTAGTAGCAGTGGTTGATCATCACGATCACCGAGATGATGATCGCCTGCACGAACGACCACGCGACGTCGTCGGGCCGCAGGAACGTGCGGAAGTAGTGCTCGTAGGTACCGGTCGACTGCCCGTAGAACAGCGTCGTGGTGATCTGCGCCGACAGGAAGCTCATGATGATCGCCATCGCGTACAGCGGGATGATCACCACGAAACCGGCCATGATGCGCGTCGAGACCAGGTAGCTGATCGACTTGATGCCCATCACCTCGAGCGCGTCGATCTCCTCGGAGATGCGCATGGCGCCGAGCTCGGCGGTGGCGCCCGCGCCGACGGTCGCGGCGAGCGCCTGGCCGGCCACCACGGGCGCGGCGATGCGGACGTTGACCAGGGCGGCGAAGAAGCCGGTGAACGCCTCGACGCCGATGTTGCCCAGCGACGCGAAGCCCTGGATGGCGATCAGCGACCCACCGGAGAGCGTGACGAACCCGACGATCGCGACGGTGCCGCCGACGACGGCCATCGCGCCGGTGCCCATCCCGATCTCGGCGATCAGCCGCAGCATCTCCTTGCGGTAGTAGCGCAGGGCGTGCCCGATCGAGCCGACGGCGGTGACGATGAACCAGGCGATGTGCCCGACGCTGTCGAGGAAGCGGGCGGGTGCGCCCGCGATCTTCTCCGCCGAGGAGACACCGCGGGGGAACCGCTGCTTGAGTACTGCCTGTGTCGACACGTCAGCGCCCCGTTCCGAATCGAACGCCGATGGTGGTCATGATGACGTTCACCGCGAACAGCGCGATGACGCACAGCACCAGCGTTTCGTTGACCGCCGTGCCGACGCCCTTGGCGCCGCCGGAGACGGTGAGACCGCGGTAGCAGCCGACCAGACCGGCGATCATGCCGAAGATCAGCGCCTTGACCACCGAGATCACGACCTCCGGAAGACCCGTCACCAGTGTCAGCGTCGACACGTAGGCACCCGCGGAGATGTTCTGGATGTAGACGCCGAACACGAAGCCGCCGACCAGGCCGATGGTGATCACCGCGCCGTTGAGCAGGAAGGCCACGAACGTCGACGCGATCACCCGCGGCACCACCAGGCGGTGGATCGGATCGATGCCGAGCACCTCCAGGGCGTCGATCTCCTCGCGGATGGTGCGGGCGCCGATGTCGGCGCAGATCGCGGTCGAACCCGCACCCGCGACGACGAGCACGGTTACCAGCGGACCGAGCTGGGTAACCGCACCCAGAGCGGCGCCGGCACCCGAGATGTCGGCCGCGCCGAACTCGGCGAGCAGGATGTTCAGGGTGAAGATGATGAGGACCGTCAGCGGGATCGCGACCGCGATCGTGGGCAGGAACGCCACCCTCATCAGGAACCAGCCCTGCAGGATGAACTCCCGCCACTGGAACGGCCGGCGGAAGAGCGCCTTGAACGTCAGGACGCACATCTTCACGAAACCGCCGACAGCCGTGAGACCCGGCGTGATCTGGTCGCGGACGTAGCCGACCAGTCCCGGCTGCTGGGCCGTCACGTGGCGAGACCCGTCAGGCTGCCGCATTCACAGCGCCGCCACGGCAGAACCTGTCGCACGCGCCCTCCTAGACCCAGCCTCATGTCAGTGATGCCCGTCTCACTACTCGCGGGTAGTAAGGCGGACCACAGGACTGTACCCGATGGATTCGGGGCCGTGCACGGCATCGGCAGAATTGAGGAGGCAACCGTTAGCAAACCCATCTCAGCTGGTCAGCCTCTCGCCGTTGGTGCAGAAACCGTTGGAGCAGAAGAACTTTCGCGCGCGTCAATCTTCGACGGACTTCCGAAGAGGGTCCTCAGTTCCGTCTTCAGCACTTTGCCGGCGGGGTTGCGGGGCAGCACGTCGACGACCTCGAGCGCCTTCGGATGCTTATACCGCGCTAATCGTTCGTTAAGAAATCCGTCGAGATCCGCCAGCGCTGGAACGCTCCCCGTGGCGGTGGCCCCCGCCGCCCAGGCGACGACGGCCACGGGAACCTCGCCCCACTTCTCGTCCGACCGCCCGATGACGGCGACCTCGGCGATCGCCGGGTGGGCTGCCAGGGCGTTCTCCACCTCGGCGCAGTAGATGTTCTCGCCGCCCGAGATGATCATGTCCTTCTTGCGGTCGACGACCCAGAGGTAGCCCTCCTCGTCCTGGCGGACCAGGTCGCCGGGGTGGAACCAGCCGCCCGCGAAGGCCTCGGCGGTGGCCTTGGGGTTGTTCCAATAGCCGGCCATCAGGGTGGGTGCGCGGTAGACGATCTCGCCGACCTGGCCGACCGGCACGTCGTTCATGTCCTCGTCGACGATGCGGGCCGACACGGTCGGAATGACCTTGCCGACCGAACCCAGCTTCCTCATCGCGTCCTCGCCGAGCAGCATGGCGGTGACGGGAGACATCTCGGTCTGCCCGAACGCGGCGAGGATCGCGGTGCCGGGGAACGTGTCCGCCATCTCCTTCAGCAGCGTGTCCGATGCAGGCGCCGCGCCCCACGACAGGACCCGGAGCTTGAGTTGGCGCGGGCGTGCCTGCTGTGCGGCGCACACCGCCTGCCACTGCGCGGGCACCAGGAAGATCCCCGTGACGCCTTCGGCCTCCAGGAGATCGAGCAGCTGGCCGGGATCGAAGGCGCCGAGCGGGTTGATCACGGTCGGCCTGCCGAGGGTGAGGCCGGGCAGGATGACGCCGATACCCGCGATGTGGAACAGCGGGACGCCGACGAATCCGACGTCGTTGTTGATGTCGGCGCCGTTGGTGAACAGCATCGTCATCGTCTGGCCGGTGAGGTTCGTGTGCGTGAGCACCGCGCCTTTGGGCCGTCCGGTGGTCCCCGAGGTGTACATGATCAGCGCAGGCGAGTCGTTCGGCACGTCCATCGGAGCAGCGGGTGCGCCGTCCTCGTCGATGAGATCCTCATAGCCGACGAGCCCGTCCTCGGACGGAGCACCGGCGACCACGACCGTCTCCAGCGGCGCGGCGATGTCGCGGACCGCGGCGGCCACCCCGGCGAGCACGGGTTCGGTGATCGCGACGTGCGCCTCGCAGTCCTCGATGAGGAACGCCAGCTCCTGCGGTGTGAGCCGGAAGTTGACGGGCACCGCGATGGCGCCGAGAAGATTGGCGGCCAGGAGGCTCTCGATGAACTCGGTGCGGTTGAGCATCAGGATCAGCACGCGGTCGCCGAAGCCGACCCCGCGTCGGCTCAGCGCACCGGCGAGCGCGGTGACGCGGCGGTGCAGTTCGGCCCAGGTGGTGGTGTGGCCGAGGAACCGCAGGGCCGTGGCGTCGGGCTGCATCAGGGCGTGACGCGCGAGCTGGTTCGTCCAGTTCTGCCTTCGGGCCTGATACGGCTGCTCGAGGGGTTGCGCGCTCAACTGATGCTGCTCCAGGAGTGTCCACTGCGCCGGGTTGCGCAACTTTGACATTTGATCAAACATTGTGTTGCCCCGGTCACACTAATGGCCTCGGCGGCCACGGGACAACCTTTAGGTCAGATCCAACCGGGGGGAAGGAAACCGGCCGTGAACGCAACCACCAGGTCGCGGCCCGCGCAACGGCGTTCGGGGCGCCGGGAGCAGCTGTCCGACGAAGTCGCCGCACACCTGCGCATCGGCATCATGACCGGCTCGCTGCGGCCGGGCACCTTCATCCGGCTCGACGAGACCGCGGCCGAGCTCGGTGTCAGCATCACCCCGGTGCGCGAGGCGCTGCGTACGCTGCGCGGCGAGGGCATGGTGCTCCTCGAGCCGCACCGGGGACACGTGGTCGCACCGTTCACCCGCGGCGACATCGCGGACATCTTCTGGCTGCAGTCCACCATCTCCGCACAGCTCGTCCGTACGGCGACGGAGCGCATCACCGACGCCGAACTCGACGACCTGGTGGCGTGCGTCGACACCCTCGCCGACGCCGTCCACCGCCGCGCCGCCGATGAGGTGATCGAAGCCGAGTTCGCGTTCTTCCGGATGCTCAACCGATCGGCCGGGCGCATCAAGCTCGCGTGGTTCCTCCTGCACGCCACCCGCTACCTCCCGTCGCTGATGTACGCCGACGACGCGAACTGGGGCGACAGTGCCGTCGCCAACCACCGCGAACTCCTGGCCGCCCTGCGGCGGCGCGACGCCGACGAGGCGGTACGGCTGACCGGAGAACAGTTCAGCGACGGCGCCCGCAGGCTCACCGCGCGGCTCGACGCACTCGGGGTGTGGGACTAGCGCGCCAGCTGCTCGGCGCGTGACTTGAGGTTGCCCGCCAAATGGTCGAGGGCGTCGTTGACGAGCTTGCGCACCATGATGTCCGGAATGCCCTTCATCGCCACCTCGACGTCGAGGTCCACCGTCAGCAGCGTGGTCGCGCCCATCTCGACGACGGAGAACACCTGCTCCTGCTTGGCGAACAGGTCGCCCTGCTGCATCACGGTCTGAATCTGGTTCTCGCTCGGGTAGTAGACGGCCTGGATGTACGTGCCCTCCATGCCGTTCACCGCGGTGTCCAGACGCAGCTGGCTCGGCCTGCCGTCGTCGTACCTCGCGAGGACCCAGGCGCCCTTGATCTCCTCGTTCCACTCGGGATAGGCCTCGAAGTGGGCCACGATCGCCATGATCGAGTCGGCTGGCGCGGACACCTCGACGGTCTTGCTCACCAAAGGCATTGCACGACTATATAGTCGGCGGCCATGCGGGCACGGGTGGCGGTACTCGACGACTACCAGAACGTCGCGCTCACCTCGGCGGACTGGTCGCCCGTCACGGCGCTGGCCGACGTCACGGTGTTCAACGACCACGTCGCCGACGCCGACGCACTGGTCACCCGGCTGGGGCCGTTCGATGTCGTGTTCGTCATGCGTGAGCGAACCCCGTTGCCGCGCAACATCATCGAGCGCTTACCTCGGTTGCGGATGATCGCCTCCACTGGACCGTTCAACGCGTCGATCGACATGACCGCCGCTGCCGACGCCGGGATCCACGTCGGCACCACGGGCGGCAGCGTCGCGTCCACCATCGAGCTCACCTGGGCGCTGATCCTCGGGGCGTCCCGGCACCTGGTGGCGGAGCGCAACGCCATCGCCGAGGGCCGATGGCAGACGACGGTCGGGCGCGAGCTGGACCGCCGCGTGCTCGGTGTCCTGGGCCTGGGCCGCATCGGCGCTCGGGTGGCGCGCATCGGCGCCGCGTTCGGCATGGACGTCGTGGCCTGGAGCACGAACATGACACCGGACGCCGCCGCCGAAGCGGGTGCCCGCTACCTGCCGCGCGACGAGTTCTTCGCCGCTGCCGACGTGCTGACCGTGCACCTGAAGCTCGGCGACCGCTCGCGGGGGCTCATCGGCGCGACCGAGCTCAACGCGATGAAACCGACTGCGCTGCTGGTGAACACGTCTCGCGGACCTATCGTCGACGAGGCCGCGCTGATCGCCGCGCTGCGGGCGGGCACGATCGCCGGCGCCGCGCTCGACGTGTTCGACACCGAACCCCTGCCCGCCGACCACCCGCTGCGCACCCTGGACAACGTGCTGGCGACACCGCACCTCGGGTACGTCGCCGACAGGCCGTATCGCATCTTCTTCGGCGATGCGGTCGCGGCGATCGCCGAGTGGCTCGAGCAGAACCCCACCACCGAAGCTGACTAACTCACGGTCGCGGTCTTCAGGAGTTCGCGGATGGCGTCCGGGATCGGCATCGGGCGCCGAGTGTCGCGGTCCACATACACATGCACCCAGTTCCCAACGGCGGCAACGGGTTCCGCCTGATTGTCGAACAGCGCAGTCCGATAGGTGACGCTGCTGGTGCCGAGCCGCGTGACGGCCAACCCGACCGTCAGCGGATCCGGGAACTGCAGTTCGGCGAAGTACCGGCAGCCCGACTCCGCGACAACGCCGAGCCACGGCGCCCCCATCGGGTCGATGCCGAGCGTCGTGTCGACCCAGGCGTTGATCGCCGTGTCGAACAGCTCGTAGTACACCGCGTTGTTGAGGTGGCCGAACATGTCGTTGTCCTGCCACCGGGTCAGCACGGGCCAGTGGATGGGGAAGTCGGCGGGGGTCAGGTCCCGTTCGGTCCGTTCGTCGGCGCTCATTCCTGCATTCTGCTCGTGTCGGGCAAGCTGGACACGTGAAGATCCGCGGCGCCGTCCTCGAGCACATCGGTCTCCCCCGCAGCTACGCCGAGTCGAAGCCGATCAGCGTCGGCGAACTCGACCTGGCGCCACCCGGCCCCGACGAGCTGTTGATCCGCATCGAGACCGCCGGGCTCTGCCACTCCGATCTGTCGGTCGTCGACGGCAACCGGGTCCGGCCGACGCCGATGCTGCTGGGCCACGAGGCCGCCGGGATCGTCGAGCAGGCCGGCGCGGCGGTCGACGACGTCGCCGTCGGGCAGCGGGTGGTCCTGACGTTCCTGCCGCGGTGCGGCGACTGCGCGGCATGCGCCACTGACGGGCTGGCGCCGTGCGCGGCGGGTAGCGCGGCCAACGGGGCGGGCACGCTGCTCGACGGCGACGTGCGGCTCAGCCGCGGCGGTGAGCGGGTGCTGCACCACCTCGGCGTCTCGGCGTTCGCCACCCACGCGGTGGTCGACCGGCGATCGGTTGTTCCCGTCGACGCCGACGTGCCTCCGACGGTGGCAGCGCTGCTGGGGTGTGCGGTGCTCACCGGCGGCGGCGCCGTCCTGAACGCGGGAAGGCCGCGGCCGGGCCAGACCGTCGCGGTCGTCGGCATGGGCGGGGTCGGCACGGCGGCGATGCTCACCGCACTCGCCCACGACGGCGTCCGGGTGGTCGCGGTCGACGCCCTGCCCGAGAAGCTGGACCGGGCAAGGGAACTCGGCGCCCACGCGGCTCACACGCCGGACGCCGTCGGTGACCTCAAGGCCGAGGTGGTGATCGAGGCCGTCGGGCATCCCGCGGCACTGGCGACCGCGCTGGCACTGACGGCGCCCGGCGGCAGCACCATCACCGTCGGACTGCCCCGGCCGGACGCGCGGTTGGAGATCTCGCCACTCGGTTTCGTCGCCGAGGGTCGCTCGCTGATCGGCAGCTACCTCGGCTCGTCGGTGCCCGCGCGCGACATTCCGCGATTCGTCCACATGTGGCGGGCCGGCCGGCTGCCGGTGGAGGAACTGGTGTCCTCGACCATCGAGCTCGATCGCATCAACGAGGGCATGGACCAGCTGGCCGACGGTAAGGCGGTGCGGCAGGTGATCGAGTTCTAGAACCAGGTGTCGCGCATGTCGAGCGTTGTGCGATCCAGGCTCTCGAGGAGGTCCAGTTGCGCTGCGGTCCGGGGCAGTTCGTAGCGGAAGAAGTACGCCGCCGCCTGGCGCTTGCCGTCGTAGAAGTCGCCGCTGCTGCCGTCGGCGACCACCACCTGCTCCAGCCACATCCACGCGATCACGACGTGCCCGAACGCCTCCAGGTAGATCGCGCTGTTGGCCATCGCGGCTTCGGGGTCGCCGGCGGCGAACATCGTCGTGGTGACGGTGACCAGCCGCTGCCAACTCGCCTCCAGCGCATCGGCGAAGTCCGCCGCCACCCCGCTGCACGCGCGGGCCCGCTCGACCGCACCGCCGATCCGCTTGCCGAGCTCGGCGAGGCTGGCGCCACCGCGCTGAGTCACCTTGCGACCCAGTAGGTCGAGGCTCTGAATCCCGTTCGTGCCCTCGTGAATCGGGTTGAGCCGGTTGTCCCGGTAGTGCTGCTCGACGTCGTACTCGCGGGTGTAGCCGTAACCGCCGTGCACCTGGATCGCCAGGTTGTTGGCCTCGAGGCACCACTGCGACGGCCAGCTCTTCGCGATGGGCGTGAGGATGTCGAGCAGCAGCGTCGTCTCGTCCCGCTCGGACTCGGACTCCGCCGTGTGCTGCAGATCGATGAGCCGGGCGCAGTAGAGCGCGAGCGCCATCCCACCCTCGACGTAACTCTTCTGCGCCAACAGCATTCGCTTGACGTCGGCGTGCTCGACGATGGGCACCTGCGGTGTCGTCGGATCCTTGGCGGTCAGCGGCCGGCCCTGCGGCCGTTCACGGGCGTACTGCAGCGACTTCAGGTAGCCCGTGTATCCCAGCGCCACCGCGCCCATTCCGACACCGAGGCGGGCCTCGTTCATCATGTGGAACATGTAGTACAGGCCGCGGTGCGGTTCGCCGACCAGGTAGCCGACGGCTTCGTCGAGGTTGAGCACGGTGTTGGTGATACCGCGTTGCCCCATCTTGTGATTCAGCCCGGCAATGGCCACTCCGTTGCGGGTGCCGTCGGGAAGGAACTTCGGCACGACGAACAGCGAGATGCCCTTGGTGCCAGCGGGACCGCCGGGGATCTTGGCCAGCACCAGGTTGATGATGTTGTCGCTCATCTCGTGCTCGGCACCCGAGATCCACATCTTCGAGCCGCTGAGCCGGTGGGTGCCGTCGTCCTGCGGTTCGGCCCGGGTGGTGATGTCGGCGAGCGACGACCCCGCCTGCGTCTCCGACAGGGCCATCGTGCCGGTGTACCGGCCCGCCAGCATCGGAGCGACGTAGGTGTCGATCAGCTCGGGGCTGCCGAACTCGTTGAGCAGGTTGGCATTCGCGATCGTCAGCATCACGTAGCCCGACGTGCTCACGTTGGCCGCGGCGATCCACGCGAAACCGGCCTGCGCGACGCACACCGGCAGCTGAGCTCCGCCGACCGACGCATCCATGCTCATCCCGATGAGATCCGCTGCCGCGAAGGCGTCGAGCGCCTCCTTGACCTCGGGGATGACCGTGACGCGGGAGCCGTCGAACGTCGGCTCGTTGGCGTCGCTGGTCTTGTTGTGCGGCGCGAAGTAGCGCTCGGCGAGTTCCTGGCACAGCTCCAGCACACCGTCGAACGTCTCACGGGAGTGGTCGGCGAAGCGCTCGCGCTTGGTGAGCTCCTCGACGCCGAGCCACTCGTACAGCAGGAAGTCGAGATCGCGCCGCGACAGCAGGGTGGATTTCACGGTGTTGCTCCTAGGTCGTCGCGGGTGATGATGTGCACGTTGTCGGCGAGCGTCGAGCGGTCGTGCCCGAGGCCGCGGACCGTCGTCGCGGCAAGCGATCCGGTGTACGGGATGTGGTAGTGGCCGTGGTACAGCCAGGCCGGCGTGGTCGCCGAGCAGATCGCCGCCAGCTTCTCGCGGTGCCGCTGCGCCTCGGCGAGGATGTCGGCGGGCCAGTTGCCGCGCGCGCCGCCCTTGGTGTCGGGGCCGACGCCGGGAATGTCGACCCCACGGGGACAGTCGTGGCTGACGATCACGTCGACGCCGCCGTCCCGGCTGGCGTACTCGACATCGGCGTCGGTGAGTTCCTCACCCGGCCACCAGCTTTCGCCTTCCAGCCGATAGTGCTTGTCGACGCTCATCGCACCGCCCACGCTCATCCACGTCAAGCCCCACCACTGCCAGCGGAAGCCGCGCGGAAGGTAGCGCACCCGTGGATGACGGTAGGCGTCGGTCCAGTCGTCGACGCGGGTGTGGTCCTCGTGGTTGCCGTCGATCCAGTACAGCCGGATGCCCGACGATTCGAGCAGATCGTCGACCGTGGACAGGTACTCGTCGGTCGCGGGATCGTCGGTCCAGTAGCCGAAGTCGCCGAGCTGCAGGATGGTGTCGACGTCGCGGTCGGCGGCGTGCCGGATCACGCTCTCGGCCCACGGCAGGTTGCCGTGCCAGTCACCCGCCAGCATCAACAGGGCTGGGTCGGGCGCCATATCGGTGTCCGTCCGCACGCCCATGCGGTTACCTCGTTTGCGCGATGTCTGAAACGTCGAGTCCTAGCGGCGAGTCCGCCCGCACCGCCTCGTCGCGAATCAAGCCACGCAGCAGTGCTGTACTGAACTCTACGGCGATCTCCTGCGCGGAACGCCGCCCCTGCGGCCGCAGCCACCGGTAGGAGCCCAGCGTCATGCCGATGTAGCCGAGCGCCAGCACGTGCGAGTCGCAGTCGTAGAACTCGCCGCTCGCGATGCCGCGGTCGATGACGTCGCGCACGTGCTCGTAGACCGTGGTCTCGGACTTGCGGATGTAGGCCACCTGATCCTCGGTGAACCACTCCGTGATGTAGGGGCCCTCCTGGAAGTACACGGCGGCCCGTTCGACGTCGCTGGCGATGCCGACCAGCAGACGACGGGTGAAGTGATAGATCGTCTCGCGCGCCGACGCGGTCGGGTCGTCGTGCAGGGCGTCGACGGTGAAGTCGGCGGCGCTCTTGTAGATGTCGTAGAGGATCAGCGACTTGCTGGCGTAGTAGTGGTAGACCGTCGCCTTGTTGAGACCGACCGCGTCGGCGACGTCGTCCATGCGGGTGCCGTGGTAGCCGCGGGCGGCGAAGAGCTTGGTGGCGACGGCCAGCAACTCCTCACGGCGGGACAACCCTGAATCTGACGTGGACATGACGACTCACTATAGGTAGGCGGGGTACTCGGCAGGATGCCAATCAACTGGTTGGTCCAGTTTATGGGAACGCCTGGCTGTGAATGGGCTGGAACGGCTGTCGGCCGACCCGATCGCGGGGTTAGACTTCCGGCACACGCGTGCACCCTGGGAGGCAGCTATGGATCCGAACCCGGATTACGACATCAGCGACGAAGCCGAGTACTTCTTCAACTTCCTGCCGTGGGGTCTGCGCGGCGTCTACCCGCCCCCGGCCTACCCGCCGGTCTAACCGGCTAGTTCTGCACGCGGGGCAACTTCACCACGCGGTTCTTCTCCGAATCGGCGACGAACACGTCGCCGTTGTCGTTGACGGCGAGCCCCGGACTCGTCACGTCCCACGTGAAGTCCTTGATGGGCAATTGCTCCGCCTTGCTCGCGCCGGGCGCAATCCGGTAAACGGTTGTGCCGGTGTCCCCTCTCGACCCGATGTACACCGCGTCGTCCTCGCCAACCGCCACTGCCTTGACGAGTATCCCTTCACCTAGGCGTACTTCGGTGGGCTGTTGAGCGCCGGGGCGCAGCTGGAGCAGTGACCTCGAAAACAGGTTGGCGCTGTAGACGACACCCGTGCTGTCGACCGCCACGGCGCCGAGGGTGGGATTGTCGAACGGCAGCTTGACCGCTGCGGTTGCGCCCGCATCCAGTTTCCAGATCTCGTACACCCCCGCGGAGGTGAGATTGCTGACGTACACCGCACCGGAGGGGTCAACGGCAATGGAGCGCGGGTTGTCCAGAGGCGGGAACGGGAGCGTCGTCGGCCGCAGCCCGTCATCGAGTCGCTGGACACCCGACCGCATACCCCCCACGTACAGATTGCCCTGACCGTCGGTGGCGATGCCGGGACCGGTGGCGGCGAGGTACTCGCGCTTGGCCGGCTTCGCGGCGCCGTCGGCGATCTCGTAGATCGACCCCCGGCAGCACAGGCCGACGACGCCGCCACTCGCGGTGGCGGCTATGCCCTGAAGCTTCTGAATCCCCTGGTTCGGCAGGTTGACCTGTTCACCGTACGTGGCGTCGCCGACGGTCGTCGTGTTCGCCGCGGCGGTCGTGGTCGGCGCTGCCTCCCCCGCACCGGCCGAACGGCCGGTGACCGCGAGGACCGCCGAGGTGATCGCGACGACGGAGACCACCAGGCACACCGCGCTGACCAGAACGGGTGTCCGGCGCCACGGCGGGGTGGGTGCGGGCCGGGGTACCACGACGGTCTGCGGTGGTTGCCACACCCTCTGCGTCGGCGGCGGTTGGGCGGACCATCCGGGATTCGTTGTCGGATAACTGAAGTCGTAACTCGGTGGCCTCGCCTCGGTCAGTGCCTCCCGCGCGGCGCGGGCGAAGTCGATGACGGTCTGATAGCGCTCGGCGGGCTCCTTCGCCATCCCGGTCGCGATGACGGTGTCGAAACCGCGCGGGAGATCCCTGACGAACTCGGTCGGCTGCGGTGGCGGCGCCGAGATGTGCGCGATCATCTGATCCGACCCCGCGCCGGGGAACGGCCTTCGTCCCGTAAGGCACTGGTAGAGCACGCATGCCAGGGAGTAGATGTCGGTGCGCAGGTCCACCGGCCTGCTGTCGTAGCGCTCCGGCGCCATGTAGGTCAGCGTCCCGACGGTGTGGCCCGTTACGGTGAGGCCCGCGTCGTCGTCGGTGCGAGCCAGCCCGAAGTCGATGAGGTACGCGAAATCGTCCCGGTTGAGCAGGATGTTCGACGGCTTGACGTCGCGGTGCACCAAGCCGGCGTGGTGCGCGGCCCGCAGCGCCGCAGCTACCTGCTCGATGATCCGCACGGCCCGCTCCGGGCGCATCGGTCCGTCGTCGAGCACCTCCTCCAGATCGCGCCCGTCGATCACCTGCATGTCGACGTACAAGCGGCCGTCGATCTCCCCGAAGTTGTGAATGGGAACGATGTTCGGGCTGTTCAGACCGGCCGCGACCCTGGCCTCGCGACGGAACCGCTCGACGAACTCGTCGTCGGTGGCCGTATCGGTCGGCAGCAGTTTGATCGCAACGACTCGGTGCGTGTCGACGTCATAGGCACGCCACACCTCACCCATGCCTCCGCGGCCGATCAGATGCTGCAGCCGATACCGGCCGAACGGCGTTCCCTCCATCGGTTACACCCTAGGGCCCCCGCTAGCCGGCCAGACGCGGCAACTTGATGACCCGGTTGTTGCCCGCGTCCGCGACGAACACGTTGCCGTCGTTGTCGACGGCGATACCGGCAAGCGTCTCCGACAGCTTGATTCCGGTGATCGGCAGCTTCTCCGGTGTTTCCGCGTTCGGGGCGAGCCGATAGACCGCGTCACCGTTGACGCCCCTGGTGGTGGCGTAGACGGCGCCGTCCCCGTCCACCGCGACACCCACGGTGGGTGCTGGAAACTCGATCGTCGAGGGCTGCGATTCCCCCAGGGCCAACTTCTGCAACCCCGGTGCGACCGGATCGGTCACGTACACGGTGCCGTCCTCGGCCACGGCGACGCCGTAGCCGACGTTCGGGCCGTCGAACGGCAGCGTCATCGACTCGGTTGAGCCCTTGTCGAGCTTGCGCACCTCAGAGGTGAACTTCGGCGGATCGCCGGCCACCACCTTGTTGATGACGTAGACCGCGCCGTTCGTGTCGACTGCGACCCCCGCGGGGCTCTCCAGATTCGGGAAATCCAGCGGGACGAACCCGTCCTCGTTGTCGACTCGGATGACCGGTCCGCCGATCGCCGCGAAGTATCCGTTCCTCTCGGGGTCCGCCGCGATTCCGGGGCCAGTGGAGAACTGCGGTATCGCAGCCAGCTCCGGGGGCGACTGCATGTCAGCTGCGATGCTGTACGTCGCGTTGTTGCCTCCGGCGTTGGGGGCGCTCGCGCAACACAGGCCGACGACGCCGCCGCTCGCGGTGATCGCGATGCCCTGGAGTCCCGTCAGCCCCTCGGAGGGCATCACCACCTGCTCGCCCCAGTTCACGGGCTGCCCGGCCGCCGCGGAGCTGGACGAGGCCGGCCCGCCACCGTCGGATCCGCCGGTCGCGGTGAGGACCGCCGCGGTGACCGCGACGATGGAGACCACCAGGCACGCCGCGATGACGAGCACCGGCTTGCGCCGGAACCACGGCGGGCTCGCGACGGCCCTGGGGGCGACGGACACGGCGGGCCCACTGTACTGCGGCGGACGGTACTGCGGCGGTGGTGGCTGTGGCGGTGGCTGCCCCCACGGCTGGGTCGGCGGGGCAGCCGGGCGCTGGGGCTGCGTGAGTGCTTGCCTTGCCGCACGGGCGAATTCGTCGATCGTCGGATAGCGGGCGTTGACGTCCTTGGCCATCCCGATCGCCACGACCGCGTCGAAGCCGCGCGGCAGGTTCGGCACCGAGTCGCTCGGCCGGGGCGGCGGTGTGGAGACGTGGGCCAGCATCTGCTGAGCCCCGGATCCGGCGAACGGTCGCTTACCGGTCAGGCACTGGTAGAGCACGCACGCCAACGAGTACACGTCGGTGCGGCTGTCGACGGGCCTGCCCTCGTAGCGTTCGGGGGCCATGTAGGCGAACGTGCCGACGGTGTGCCCGGTGACGGTCAGCCCGGCGTCCTCGTCGGTGCGCGCCAGCCCGAAGTCGATGAGGTAGGCGAAGTCGTCGGCGTTGAGCAGGATGTTCGACGGCTTCACGTCGCGATGCACCAGGCCGGCCTGGTGCGCGGCCCGCAGCGCCGCGGCCACCTGCTCGATGATCCGCACCGCCCGCTCCGGATGCATCGGCCCGTCATCGAGCACCGCCTGCAGATCGCGGCCGTCGATCAACGCCATGTCGACGTACAGCCGGCCGTCGATCTCCCCGAAGTTGTGGATCGGCACCACGTTGGGACTGTTCAGGCCGGCGGCCACGCGCGCCTCCCGGCGGAACCGCTCGATGAACTCGTCATCGGAGGCCATCTGTGCGGGCAGCAGCTTGATCGCGACGACGCGATGTGTCTCGGTGTCGAAGGCGCGCCAGACCTCGCCCATGCCCCCTCGGCCGATCAGGGCCTGCAGCTGATACCGGCCGAACGGCGTTCCCTCCACGCGCTACACCTTAGAGCCCGGCTAGGCCGCTCAAGTGCATACGCGGCTACGCCGCGGCGGCTTTAACGGCGCGTCCCACCTCCGCACGCAACCGGGTGTACTCGTCCGAGCGGCGCAGGTCCTCGGGGTCGATACCGCTGCGCGGCAAGTCCACTGGCAGATCCAGCGCGACCTGGCCCGGCCTGCGGGTCAGCACCACGATGCGAGAGCCGAGGAACGCCGCCTCGTCAGCGCTGTGCGTGACGAACACGGTGGTGCGCCCGGTCTCCGCGCTGACCTGACGGACGTCCTCCTGCAACCGCTCACGGGTGAGCGCGTCGAGCGCGGCGAAGGGCTCGTCGAGCAGGAACAGCGGCGTCTCCGCCGCGAGCGCCCGCGCGATCGCGACGCGCTGCTGCTGCCCACCGCTGATCTCCCAGATCTTGCGGTCCCCGGTGCCCTCCAGCCCGACGCGCTCGAGCAGCTGATCACGCCGCTCGGCGCGCCGCTCACGGGGCACGCCCGCGTACTTGAGCGCCAGGTCGACGTTGCCGCCGACCGTGCGCCATGGGAACAGGCGCGGCTGCTGGAACACCACGCCGGAGGTGACGCCGGGCGTCGGCGAGGTGCCCGCCACCTCGACTTCACCCGCGGTGGGTTCCTCGAACCCGGCGATCAGTCGCAGCAGCGTGCTCTTCCCGCACCCGGAGGCGCCGACGAGTACCAGGAAGGCACCGGGCTCGACGTCCAGATCGACTGGCCCCAAGGCGGTTACGTCACCGTAGCGGTGCGCGACGTTCTTGATCTTGAGCCCGCCGCTCGTCGCGTCAGGGCGTGAGGGCATCGGGCAGACCCCTGGTGTAGATGGCGTCCTGGAACGTCGCGAGCGGTGCCGCCTCCGGGATCTGCTTCTGCGCGGCCAGGAACTCCGATGCGCTCTGCAGGTTGGTGGCGATGTTGCCCGGCTTGCCGTCCGAGCCGAGCCACTCCGGCGACGCGACCTCGGCGGGAGTCAGGTACACACCCTGCTTCAGCTGTCCCGCAACGACTTCCGGCGACAGGCCGACCTCCGCGGCGATGGCCTTCGCAGCCGCTGCGGGATCATCCTTGATGACATCGAGGGCACGTGCCTCCTGCTGCCGCCAGATGTCGACGACCTCGGGGTGCTGGTCGGCGAACTCGGTGCGCACGGCGCCGAGGTCCAGGGTGGGCTTGCCGTCCTGCGCCAGCTGGCGGCTGGTGATCAGGTCGCGACCGGTCTTGCGCAGATCGTCGAGCGTCGGCAGCCAGGTGTAGGCGGCGTCGATGTCGCCGCGCTCCCACCCCGCCAGGATGGCCTGCGGCTGCAGATCGATGAGCTGAACGTCATTGGGCTTCAACCCGTTCTGTTCCAGTGCGGCCAGCAGGCTGTAGTGCGCGGTGGAGGCGAAGGGCGTGCCGATCTTCTTACCGCGCAGATCGGCGATGGTGTTGATACCGCTGCCGTTGCGCGCCACCAGCGCCTCGTTGTCACCCGCGACGTCGAGCACGAACGCGACCTTGTAGGGGATGTTCAGCGGCGCGGACAGGCCGCGCGCGACGGGGCTCGAACCGAGCGCACCGAAGTCGAGTTCCTTCGCGATGAACGCGGTGTTGACGTCGGCGCCGGAGTCGAACTTGATCCACTTGATGTTGTAGTCCGGCAGTGCTTCTTCCAGCCACTTGTTCTGCTTGACGATCAGGTCGCCGCTCGGAAAGGACTGGTAGCCGATGCGGATGGTCTCCTTGGCGGAGTCACTGCCCGAGTTGTCCACCGCGCATCCGGCCAGCGCGGTCGTGGCGACCGCCAGGGTGGCCAGTAAAGCCTTGAGTCTCATATCTTTCCTCTCCATGGGACTGCGCGCCGTTCCGCGGTGCGAAGTAGACCGTCGATGATCAGACCCGAGAAACCGATGGCGAAGATGCCGACCAGCACGACCGGGGTGTTGTTGTAATTGCTTGCGTCCTTGACCAATCCGCCGATACCGGGGATGCCGTTGAACAGTTCGGCGGCAACCACCGACGAGTACGCCATCCCGACGGCCAGCCGGATGCCGGTGAACGTCTCGGGCAGTGCCGACGGGATGACGACGTCGCGGATCACCTGGGTGCGGGTGGCCCCCAGGGCGCGAGCGGCCTCCTGAAGCCCGACGGGCGCCGCGACGACGGCCGCGGTGGTGGCGACCGCGGCCGGCGGGAGTGCCGCCAGGGCGAGCAGCGTGATCTTCGGCGCCTCGTCGATGCCGAGCCAGATCACCAGCAGGAAGAAGTACGCCAGCGGCGGGAGCGCGCGGATGAACGTCAGCCACGGTTCGAGCACGCTGCGCACCCAGCCGACCGAACCCATCACCAGGCCGAGCAGCACGCCGAGTGCGACGCCGATGACGACGCCGACGAACACCCGCCGCAGCGTCATGTACAGGTGCTCCCACAGCAGGTAGCCCGCGTAGCCGCGGACCCCGTCGTGGGTGGTGGACACGTCGACGAACGCGCGCCACACCGTGCTCGGGTACGGCACGAAGGTCTGGTTCCAGATGCCGCTGGCCGCGACGAGCTGCCAGACGACGCCGAAGACGACGACCGAGAGCAGCGGTAGCGCCGCCGCGGTGAGCCTGCGACGCCAGCGGCCGGCCGGCGCGGCGGCGGGCGGGGACGAGGCGCTGGCCTCGTCAGGCGTGATATCGACGAATACCGACACGGTGACTGCGACTTCCTGTTGGCGGGCTGACCGGAAACGGGTCAGCGACAACAGAAGTCCGCAGGTGTCGTGCCCACCCGCCTATTGGTACCGGCCGCGCCTCTGCAACAGGAGTAATGCGCTCTGCGTGAGTTTTATCGACCTCCACGTCGCCGCGTTGGCTCGGAGGCGGGCCGAGCCGACCCACGCCTGCATCCGTTCGCGCACCGGGACGACGGACGCTTCGGGGAGCCACTCGTCGACGGCCGCGACCGCACCGAAGTTCGGCGGCACCGGACCGTGCTCTTCGCGGTACGCCTCGCCGCACGTCCGGCAGTTGACCTCGTAGCGCAGCAGGTTAGGGCTCAACTCGACGAAGTAGTAGTCGGCCACCGCCACGCAGCGCGGGCATCGGGCCAGACCGCGTTCGATCACCGACTCCATGGTGAACATCGTGCGGCCGGGGCGCGGTGAACGGACCAGGTCGTCAGATGTCGATACACGTTCGACGCGGAACCGAGACCGAGTCTGTGACTCGGCTCCAAGAATCCGCCAAGAATGCCTCAAGCGACCCATCCGAGGCTGTGCGCATGCCACAGCACACGACGCGCAACCGCGTCGCCATCGCCGCCGTCTCCGCCATCGCAGCCGCCGCTTTCGGCGTCGCCGCTCTCGCGGGAACCGCGACCGCGAACAGCGTCGACGACGACTTCCTCGCCACCATCGCCGCCGAGGACATCGCGTTCGGTTCCGCCGCGGGCGCCATCGAGGACGCGCATCTCGTCTGCGACTACCTCGCCGACGGCCGGACGGGTTCCGACATCGGCGCCGAGATCATGGACAACAGCGATCTGACGTCCAAGCAGGCGGCGGCCTTCGTCGTCGAGGCCGCCTTCTCGTACTGCCCGGAGCACGTCGACACGGTGCTCGCATAACAAAGCTCGCCGACGCTGCTGTGTGGGATCGCGATTCCGAGGGGTACGCGAAGTTCACCGCAGCGTCGGCGCAGGGGTCTGCGGTGAGATCGCGTCGGAGGGGGGAGTCGGCGATCTCACCGCAGAGTCGGGGGCTTAGCGGGGGTTCTCGACGCGCCGGGGAGTCTCGTCGACGACGTGGCGATCGGGTGTCTGGTCGTAGTCGGCGTCGTCGCCGCGCTTATGCCGCTTCACGTCGGGATCGAGCGAGTCGATGTGCTTACGCCGCTCGTCGAGGTCCTCGCGATGGGTGGCGACCGTTTCCTGGTGCGACGCCGCCCGCTCGCTGAGCCTGCGGGCCTCCGCCGCCTTGGCCTCGGCCTCAGCGGCCGCCGCGCGGGCCCTGGCGTCCGTCTCCTCGGCGAGCGCCTGCCGCTTGGCCACCTGCTGGCTCTCGGCATCGAGTTCGGCGCGCAGGCGTTGCGCTTCGTCGCGGCGGGACTGCGTCCGTTTATTGCGGGCGATCAGGACCAGACCGATGACGACCACGAGGGCGACGAGCGCCGCCGCGATGATCCAGATGGTGTTGGTGTCGGACATGTCGGCTCCTAGTTGGTGAGGCGGCTCCGGGAGCGTTATATCGACGCGCCCGCCAATTACGGGGTGCCCAACCCCCCGTCAGCCGAAACTCCTGAATGATGGCGACGTGACGACGGTGACGGGGCGACTGTGGCGGGACGGCGAACCACAGGACGACGAGTTCTCGTTCGACGCGATCTCGGACTGCCTGGCCTCCGACAACCAGTTGGTGTGGGCCGACATCTACGACCCGGACCACGACGCACTGCGGGCGCTGGCCGGCGAACTGCACCTCAACATCTGGGCCGTCGAGGACGCCGTCGCCCCGATGGAGCGGACGAAGGCGACGGTCTATCACACGCACACGTTCTTCACGGTCTACGCCGTCGACAGTGTGACGCCGCCCGCCGACGACGACATCTCGTCGACCTTGAGCAAGCACCGCATCTCCGGTTTCGTCCTGCCGCGCGGGCTGATCACCGTGCGGTTGCCCTCGGAGGACGGCGTCGAGTTCGACATCCGGACGGTGTCGGATCGCTTCGACGAACTCGGTGGCCAGCAGTACGGCGTCGGTGCGCTGGTGCACGCACTGCTCGACGTCGTGGTCGACGGGCACTTCGACGCGGTGCAGACGCTCGACGACGCGATCGAGGGCCTTGAGGACGAGTTGTTCGCCGATAGCGGTCCGCGCAAAGGGCTGCAGCGCAGTACGTTCCGATTACGTAAGGATTTGGTGGAGTTGCGCCGGGTGGTGCTGCCGATGCGCGAGGTCGTCGGCGCCATCCAGCACCGCAGGATCGACGCCAAGACGGCACCGGAACTCGACCCCCTCTATGCCGACCTCTACGACCACGTGCTGCGTGCGTCGGAGTGGACGGAGTCCGTGCGCGATCTGGTGACCACCGTCTTCGAAACCAACCTGTCACTGCAGGACGCCCGGCTGAACACCGTGATGAAGAAGCTCACCGGCTGGGCGGCCATCATCGCGGTGCCGACCGCCGTCACCGGGTTCTACGGCCAGAACGTCGAGTACCCCGGCATCAACACGGCGGCCGGCTTCGTAGCCAGCAGCGTGGTGATCGTGCTGCTGGTGATCGTGCTCTACCTGATGTTCAAGCGGCGGGACTGGCTTTAAGTCTCGCCGCGAGCAGACGCGAAGCACCAGAGGGGGACGCGCAGGCGCCCGGGCCTAATGGGAGACTCTTCGGATGCAAATCGGGATACCGCGCGAGTCTCAAGCCGGTGAGACGCGTGTCGCCGCCACGCCGCAGACCGTCGGACAACTCCTCAAACTCGGCTACTCCGTAGTCGTCGAGGCCGATGCGGGCGCAGCCTCCAGCTTCTCCGACGCCGCGTACGTCGAGGCGGGCGCCGAGATCGGCGACGCGTTAGCTGCCGACGTCGTATTGAAGGTCAACGCACCGAACGACGACGAGGTCGCAGCGCTCAAGGACGGCGCGACGCTGGTGTCGCTGATCTCCCCGGCGCTGAACCCCGCGTTGGTGGAGAAGCTGTCGGCCCGCCCCATCACGGTGCTCGCGATGGACGCCGTGCCGCGGATCTCGCGGGCGCAGTCACTGGACGTGCTGTCCTCGATGGCGAACATCGCCGGCTACCGGGCCGTGGTGGAGGCGGCGCACGCCTTCGGCCGGTTCTTCACCGGTCAGGTGACCGCGGCGGGCAAGGTGCCCCCGGCGAAGGTGCTCGTGGTGGGCGCGGGTGTGGCCGGGCTGGCCGCCATCGGCGCGGCCGGATCGATGGGCGCCGTCGTGCGGGCCACCGACCCCCGTCCCGAGGTAGCCGATCAGGTCAAATCCCTCGGTGGCGAGTACGTTTCGGTCGACCCGGCGGCCGCCGAGGTGTCGGCGACCGGCTACGCCAAGGAGATGGACGACGACTACAAGGCCCGCGAGGCCGCGCTGTACGCCGAATTGGCGGCCGACGTCGACATCATCATCACCACCGCACTGATCCCCGGCAGGCCCGCACCGCGCATCATCACCGCCGACATGGTGGCCTCCATGAAGCCGGGCAGCGTGCTGGTCGACATGGCCGCAGCCAACGGCGGCAACATCGAGGGCACCGTCAAGGACCAGGCCGTCGTCACCGACAACGGCGTGACGATCATCGGCTACACCGATCTGGCCGGCCGTCTGCCCGCGACCGCGTCCCAGCTCTACGGCACCAACCTGGTGAACCTGCTCAAGCTGCTCACGCCCGAGAAGGACGGGCAGCTGACCCTGGATTTCGACGACGTCGTGCAGCGGTCGGTGACCGTCGTCCGCGACGGCGAGACCACTTGGCCCCCGCCCCCGGTGACGGTGTCCGCCGCCCCGGTGGCGGCCGCCGCAGCCCCCGTCGCGAAGGCGGAGCCGAAGGCCCCCATGTCGACCGGGCGCCGGATCGGCGTCACGTTCGTCGCCGCGGCGGTGCTGTTCGCCTTGATCGCCCTGTCGCCGGCCGCGCTGCAGGTTCACCTCACGGTCTTCGCGCTGGCCATCGTCATCGGCTACTACGTCATCGGCAACGTGCACCACGCGCTGCACACCCCGCTGATGTCGGTGACCAACGCCATCTCGGGCATCATCGTCGTCGGCGCGCTGCTGCAGATCGGCCACGGCGACATCGTCGTCACCTCGCTGGCCACCGCGGCGATCCTGCTCGCCAGCATCAACGTCTTCGGCGGCTTCGCGGTGACCCGCCGCATGCTGGCCATGTTCTCGAGGAGCTGACCCGTGTTTTCCCTGGAGACCACCGCCACCGCGGCGTACATCGTCGCGGCCCTGCTGTTCATCTTCGCGTTGGCCGGCCTGTCCAAGCACGAGACCTCACGCGCCGGAAACACCTACGGCATCGCCGGTATGGCGATCGCCCTGATCGCCACCGTGGTGCTCGCGCTGGGCCGCCACATCGAACCGCTCGGCCTGGGCCTGCTGGTCGGCGCCATGGCGATCGGCGCCGCAATCGGCCTGTGGCGAGCCAAGGTCGTCGAGATGACCGGCATGCCCGAACTCATCGCGCTGCTGCACTCGTTCGTCGGCCTGGCCGCAGTGCTAGTCGGCTGGAACGGCTACCTGCACGTCGAGGGCGACCTCACCGGCGCCGAGGCGCTGCACCTGGACAGCGAGGGTCTGCTCGGCATCCACTCCGCCGAGGTGTTCATCGGCGTCTTCATCGGCGCGGTGACGTTCACCGGGTCGATCGTGGCCAACCTCAAGCTGTCCGCGCGGATCAAGTCCGCCCCGCTGATGCTGCCCGGCAAGAACATCCTCAACGTCGGCGCGCTGGTGGTGTTCCTCGCGCTGACGGTCTGGTTCGTCATCACGCCGAACCTGTGGCTGCTGGTCGCGGTCACCGTGCTCGCGCTGCTGCTGGGCTGGCACCTGGTCGCCTCGATCGGCGGCGGCGACATGCCCGTCGTGGTGTCGATGCTCAACAGCTACTCGGGCTGGGCCGCGGCGGCGTCGGGCTTCCTGCTGTCCAACGACCTTCTCATCGTCACGGGCGCCCTCGTCGGCTCCTCCGGTGCCTACCTGTCCTACATCATGTGCAAGGCGATGAACCGGTCGTTCATCTCCGTCATCGCCGGCGGCTTCGGGATCGAGGCCGGGCCCGCCGAGGACAAGGACTACGGCGAGCACCGCGAGATCACCGCCGAGGGCGCCGCCGAACTGCTCAACTCGGCCAGCTCGGTGATCATCACCCCCGGCTACGGGATGGCCGTCGCCCAGGCCCAGTACGGGGTGGCCGACCTGACCCGCAAGCTGCGCGACCGCGGGGTCAACGTGCGCTTCGGCATCCACCCCGTCGCGGGCCGGCTACCCGGTCACATGAACGTGCTGCTGGCCGAGGCCAAGGTGCCCTACGACATCGTGCTCGAGATGGACGAGATCAACGAGGACTTCGACGACACCACCGTCGTCCTGGTCATCGGCGCCAACGACACCGTCAACCCCGCCGCGTCGGAGGACCCGTCCAGCCCGATCGCCGGCATGCCCGTGCTGACGGTGTGGAACGCCGACAACGTCATCGTCTTCAAGCGCTCGATGGCATCGGGATACGCCGGTGTGCAGAACCCGCTGTTCTTCCGGGAGAACACCCAGATGCTCTTCGGTGACGCCAAGGACCGAGTCGACGCGATCAACGCCGCCCTCTAGTTCCCGCGTACCCGCGTGGTCGGTGCCGGCGTTCTTCGTCGTCGGCGCGGTCTCGCAGTACGTCGGCGCCGCGCTGGGCGTCTTCCTGTTCGAGACGACCGATCCGACGGCCGTCGCGTGGCTGCGGTGCGCTGCGGCGGCCGTTGCGCTGATCGCCTGGCGGCGCCCGTGGCGGGTGCGGTGGACGCGCCGCGGCGTCGGCGTCGCGGCCGGGTTCGGCGTCGTGACGGTCGCGATGAACACGGCGTTCTTCGAGGCGATCGCGCGCATCCCGCTGGGCACCGCGGTCGCGATCGAGTTCCTCGGCCCCGTCGCCGTAGCGACGCTCGGCTCCCGGCGGCCCCGCGATCTCCTGGCGGTACTCCTGGTGGCCGCGGGCGTCGCCCTGCTGGCAGGCGTCCAGGTGGGGGTCGATCCGCTCGGCGTCGGCTTCGCGGTGCTGGCCGCCGCGCTGTGGGCGGGCTACATCCTGCTGGGCAAGCGGGTCGCCGATGCGGGCTCCGGCCTCGACTCGTTGGCCGTCGGCATGGCGGTCGCCGCCGTGGTGCTCGCGGTCCCGCTGCTGCTCCCCCAGCTGCTTGAGAACGCGTCGGTGTTCGCCGAGCCGCGCACCTGGCTGCTGGGCATCGGCGTCGGCGTGCTGTCGACCGCGGTGCCGTACGCGCTGGACCAGGTGGTGCTGACGCGGGTCGGCCGGGCCCGGTTCGCGCTGCTGCTCGCCCTGCTGCCGGTGACCGCCGCGATCGTCGGTGCGGTGGTCCTGGCGCAGCGGCCGACGCTCGCCGAGGCGGTGGGCATCGCGCTGGTGGTGGCCGCGCTGGTGATCTCGGCGGGAAACTAGACCCGCAAACCGAAGGTGAGGAGCCTCGCCAGCTCGGCGTACGCCTCGGCGTCGCTCAGCCCGGTCGCGGTTCGGACGCCACGCTGCTGAATGCGGACCATCATCGTCGCGATGAGATCCGCTGCGAACGACGCGTGCACCTCGCGGTACACCCCGGCACCCACGCCCGCCTCGATCAGCTGGCGTACCCGCAGTGCGGCTGCGCGGGTGTTGGCCTCGTAAACCTCACGTGCAGGGGCGAATTCGCTCATATCGGTCATGAAGACGTCCGACGCCGCCGTCAACGCAGCGCCGACTGCCGTGAGGTAGGCCGAGACCCGTTCGGAAGCGCTGTCGGTCTGTGCGAGCGCTGCCTCGACGTCCGCGGTGGCGCGCTTGAAGAAGTGGATCGTGACGCGGCGCACCAGCTCGTCCTTGCTCGCCGCGAGTGTGTACAGGGTCGACTTCGAGCAGTGCAGTCTCGCGGCGATGCCGTCGAGCGTCAGGTGACTGAACCCCTCGGCGAGGAACAGCGCGAGCAACTCGTCGAAGAGCCTGGTCCGGCGTCGCGTTCCGAAACCCTCGTCAGCCAGGTCCGACATCCCGTAATAGTACTGTAGGCGACGATCCAGTACTCTTTCTCTCATGGCCGTGGACCGTCTCCTGCCCACCGACGAAGCTCACGAGCTGATCGCGCTCGCCCGCGACGTGGCCGACAAGGTGCTCGATCCGATCGTGGACGAGCACGAGAAGTCCGAGACCTACCCCGACGGCGTGTTCGCGCAACTGGGCGCTGCGGGGCTGCTGAGCCTGCCGCAGCCCGAGGAGTGGGGCGGTGGCGGACAACCGTTCGAGGTCTACCTGCAGGTGCTCGAGGAACTCGCCGCGCGGTGGGCGGCCGTCGCGGTCGCGGTCAGCGTGCACAGCCTGTCGTCGCACCCGCTGTTGGCGTTCGGGACCGATGAGCAGAAGCAGCGCTGGCTGCCGGACATGTTGTCGGGCAACCGGATCGGCGCCTACAGCCTGTCCGAGCCGCAGGCGGGTTCCGATGCTGCGGCGCTGCGCTGCGCGGCTGTGCCTTTCGAGGCCGGGACGGCTCGTGGCTACGTCCTCAACGGCTCGAAGTCGTGGATCACCCACGGCGGTGTGGCGGACTTCTACACGCTGTTCGCCCGCACCGGTGAGGGCTCCAAGGGTATTTCGTGCTTCCTGGTGCCGAGCGACCTCGACGGGCTGAGCTTCGGCAAGCCCGAGGAGAAGATGGGCCTGCACGCCGTCCCGACGACGTCGGCCTTCTACGACAACGCCCGCATCGACGGCGAGCGCCGCATAGGCGCCGAGGGCCAGGGCCTGCAGATCGCCTTCAGTGCACTGGATTCCGGTCGGCTGGGCATCGCCGCGGTCGCGGTCGGCCTGGCGCAGGCCGCGCTCGACGAGGCCACCCGGTACGCGAATGAGCGAACGACGTTCGGCCGCAAGATCATCGACCACCAGGGCCTCGGCTTCGTGCTCGCCGACATGAGCGCCGCCGTCGTGAGCGCCCGCGCCACCTACCTCGACGCCGCCCGCAGGCGCGACCTGGGCCTACCGTACGGCGCACAGGCCAGCGTCGCCAAACTGGTGTGCACCGACGCCGCCATGAAGGTGACCACCGACGCCGTTCAGGTGTTCGGCGGTGCCGGCTACACCCGCGACTACCGCGTCGAGCGCTACATGCGCGAGGCCAAGATCACCCAGATCTTCGAGGGCACCAACCAGATTCAGCGACTGGTGATCGCGCGAGGGCTCACGGGCTAGCAGGCAACGTACTACGGTCGAAGGGGTGACCGTCGCTCCCGACACCGGCTACACCGTCGGTGACTACCTCCTCGATCGCCTTGTCGAACTCGGCGTGACCGACGTGTTCGGCGTCCCCGGCGACTACCAGCTGGAGTTCCTCGACCACGTCGTAGCCCATCCGCGGCTGCGCTGGATCGGCGGCGCCAACGAACTGAACGCCGGCTACGCCGCCGACGCCTACGGCAGGCTGCGCGGGATGGCCGCGCTCGTCACGACGTTCGGCGTCGGTGAGCTGTCCGCGGCCAACGCCGTCGCGGGCAGCTACGCCGAACACGTCCCCGTCGTGCACATCGTCGGCGCGCCGTCCAAGGACGCCCAGGGAGCGCGTCGCATCGTGCACCACACGCTCGGTGACGGCGACTTCGACCACTTCCTGCGGATGAGCCGCGAAATCACCTGCGCACAAGCCAATCTCGCCCCGGCGACGGCCACACGCGAAATCGACCGCGTGTTGTCGGAGGTCCGCGAACAGAAGCGGCCGGGGTACCTGTTGCTCGCCACCGACGTGGCGCGGTTCCCGGTCGAACCGCCGGCCGCACCGCTGCCGCGGTACACCGGCGGCACGTCTCCGCGGGCACTGGCGATGTTCACCGACGCCGCTTCCCGGTTGATCGGCGATCGCCGGCTGACGGTGCTCGCCGACTTCCTCGTGCACCGGCTGCACTGCGTCGATCAGCTCAACGCCCTGCTGGCCGCCGACACCGTGCCGCACGCGACGCTGATGTGGGGCAAGAGCCTCGTCGACGAGCGCTCCCCGAACTTCCTCGGCATCTACGCGGGCGCGGCCAGCGCGGACCCGGTCCGTGAAGCGATCGAAACCGCATCCGTTCTGGTGACCGCGGGCGTCGTGTTCACCGACATGGTCAGCGGTTTCTTCAGCCAGCGCATCGACCCCCTCCGCACGATCGACGTCGGTGCCGACCAGAGCACCATCGGCGGTCGTGTGTACGCGCCACTCGACATGTCGGCTGCCCTCGACGCGCTGACGGCGATCCTCACCTCTCGCGGGGTCACCTCCGACGCGCTGCCCGTCGCGACCCCGCCCGAGCCGTCGCCGCGGCCGGACCGGAACGCGGCGCTGACGCAGGAGTCGCTCTGGGACGGCCTATCCGACGCTCTGACACCAAACAACGTCGTGCTCGCCGACCAGGGCACGTCGTTCTACGGGATGGCCGCCCACCGGTTGGCCTCGGGAGTCACGTTCATCGGGCAGCCGCTGTGGGGCTCGATCGGGTACACGCTGCCCGCTGCGGTCGGCGCAGCTCTCGCCGAGCCCGACCGGCGCATCGTGCTGCTCATCGGCGACGGCGCCGCGCAGCTGACGATTCAGGAGCTGGGCGCCTTCGGGCGCGAGGGGCTGGCCCCGGTGATCGTCGTGGTCAACAACGACGGATACACCGTGGAGCGCGCCATCCACGGCCCCGAGCAGCACTACAACGACATCGCGGCGTGGCGCTGGACGGAGTTGCCCGGGGTCCTGGGCGTCGCCGATGCGCTCGCCGTCCGTGTGACGACGGTGGGCGAACTCGCCGACGCGATCGAGGCCGCCGCCCAGGCGCAGGATCGGATGGTCCTCATCGAAGCGGTGGTGCCGCGCATGGACATTCCGCCGCTGCTGATCGAACTGGCTCAGTCGGCCTCGGCGGCGAACGCCGTCGACTAGGTGATCGTCTCCGGTGGCGACGTCACCGTGACGGTCGTGCCGCGACCCGACATCGAGTCGATGTCCAGCGCGCCGCCCATCGCCTCGAAGCGGGCGAGCAGCGAGCCGAGCCCGATGTGCCCCTCGGCGAGCCGCGACGCGATCACCTCGGGGTCGAAGCCCGGACCGTCGTCGGCGACGGTGAGCACGACGCGATCGCCGATGCGGCGCAGCGTCACCGCGACCTCCGTCGCGTTGGCGTGCTTTCCGATGTTGGCCAGCAGTTCGCGGGCGGCACGGTGCATCAGCGCCTGCGACTCTGGCTTGCCGACGTCCTCGAGGTCCGCTTCGACGAGGTAGTCCCCGCGAGATTCGAACTGGCGCAACAGTTCCCGGATCGCCGGTGCCAGCCCCAGCTGGGCGAGCACCTGCGGGTGCAACTCGGTGACGGTCGAGCGCAGCATGGCCGCGGTGTCCTGTAGCGCGTCGTACACCATGTCGAGCGCGGGGTCGGGCTTGCTCTCGCGGAGCAGGTCGACCTCCATCCGCGCCGCCAGCAGCGTCTGCAGCGGCCCGTCGTGAAGGTGCTCGGCCACCTCCCGGTTGTGCCGCTCGTCGGCCTGCATCGCCTCGGCCACCAGTTGCCGACGCACCTCCTGCAGCGCCATCACCCTCTTCTGTCGGCGCGCGAGGAAGAAGCACAGCGACGTCACGGCGACCGCCAGCCACAGGAGGAAGCCCACCTGCGTGTAGACGATGTCCGGCAGCCCCATGGTGTCGTCGCGCTTCGAGTAGACGATCCACGCGGTGAGATATGTGACGGCGGCGCTGAGCCCAAGCACGCCGGTCAGCAGCGGCCGGTCCTGGAACGCGACCGAGATCGGCAGCAGGAAGAACACCGGAAGCAGCGCCGCCGTGGCGCCGCCGGACACGACGCACAGCACCAGGATCACCAGCACGTCGAACGCGGTGGACGCCCAGTCCGCCCAGCGCGGCACGGGCCCGCGGAACACGATCACCACCCAGGCCACCGCGACGACCGCGTACGACCCCAGCACGACGGCGTAGACGCTCGGCAGCCAGGAGTCGACCTCCCACACCCAGACGAGCACGACGATCAGCAGGATCAGCGGCAGCCGCAGCACCGCCGACACGCGAACGGGCTCGAAGGCGAAGATGCCGCCGATCCGGTCCCACGCAAGCGAGGACCGCACGCTACTCCAGCAGCTTGCGGCGCATGGCCTCGGCGACCGCCGCGGCCCGGTCGCCGACGCCGAGCTTCTCGTAGAGCCGCTGCACGTGCGTCTTGACGGTCGACGGCGCCAGGAACAGCTCCTTGGCCATCGTCGGGATGGACTTCCCCGCCGCGATCATCTGCAGCACCTCGCGCTCCCGCTGGCTCAGCGCGGGAGCATCGCTCACCTTCTGCCGCTGGATCTCGCCGACGAGGCCGGCCGCGAGGCTCGGGGCGACGACGTCACGGCCCTTCGCGCAGCTGAGTACGGCGTCGACGAGTTCGGTCCGGCTGGACTCCTTGGGGATGAAGCCCGCCGCGCCCTCCTGCAGCGCGCTGTAGACGATCGCCGACTCGTCGTGAGCGGAGATCAGCAGCACCCTGGTCGGCAACGCGTCGCGCTTGACCGCGGCGGCCACCTGAGCGCCGTCCAGGCCGGGCATGCGGTAGTCCAGCAGCGCCACCTGCGGCGCGTGCTCCCGGATCAGCGCCAGGGCGGCCAGCCCGTCGTCGGCCTCCCCGACGACGTCGATGGAGCCGCTCGACATCAGCGCGCGAACGACGCCGTCGCGGAACAGCGGATGGTCGTCGCCGACGACGACCCGCACCCTGTCGCCGTACGCGGGCCCCGTCACGGCGACAGCTTCCCACACCGGTCGGTGCCGATCGGGCGATTGCCGCACCGTTTCCCCGCGCAGCCGCCTGGCGGGTCGCCGAGCCCACCCCGGCCGTCGTCGCGCCCCGTGGAGCCCCACCGACGCCGCGATCTCCACACGCCGACTAGGCACAACGGTGGAGATGCGGTGGTTTCTCATGCCGCCGAGCATCGACGGGCGACCTCAAAGGCTTCTCAAATGAGTCCCGGATCTGTTTCACAGCCCTGTGACGCATTAGGTAACCGCAGTTCAGGGCCCATTCGCCAGGCCGAAGGTGCGCAGACTCGCCCACCCATACGTACGATGCTCCGAGGGTCGGGACCCGCGGGTTAGCACCCGGTAGCTCGTCCGATCGGGCAACGGTGTCGAATACACGTGACTGACCACCGCCCACAGGTCGGACGACGGATAGATAGATAAGGACCGCATGGTCAACCAACTCGAACACGCGACCGAGGCGCTCAGGAAAGCGCTCGTGCAGGTCGAGCGGCTCAAGACGCAGAACCGCACGCTCCTCGAGCGGACGGGCGAGCCGATCGCCGTCGTCGGCATGTCGTGCCGTTTCCCCGGCGGGGTGGACTCCCCCGAGAGCCTCTGGGAGATGGTCGCCGAGCAGCGCGACGTCGTGTCCGAGATTCCCGCCGACCGCGGCTGGGACACCAACACCCTCTTCGATCCCGACCCCGACGCCCACGGCAAGACGTACGCCCGCACCGGCGGCTTCGTCGACAACGTGGCGGACTTCGACTCCACCTTCTTCGGCGTCTCGCCCACCGAGGCGCTGGCGATGGATCCGCAGCAGCGCATGCTGCTCGAACTGTCCTGGGAGGCGCTCGAGCGCGCGGGCATCGACCCGGCGTCGCTGCGCGGCAGTTCGACGGGTGTGTTCGCCGGCGTCATCGCCGCCGGCTACGGCATGTCCGCCGACGAGATCGAGGGCTACCGCCTGACGGGGATGACCTCGAGCGTCACGTCCGGCCGCGTCGCCTACGTGCTCGGTCTCGAGGGACCCGCGGTCTCCGTCGACACGGCGTGCTCGTCGTCGCTGGTGGCGCTGCACATGGCCGTGCAGGCGCTGCGGCTCGGTGAGTGCGACCTGGCGCTCGCGGGCGGCGTGACCGTCAACGCGACGCCGACGATCTTCATCGAGTTCGCCCGCCACCGCGGCCTCGCTCCCGACGGCCGGTGCAAGCCCTACGCGGGTGCCGCCGACGGCGTCGGCTGGTCTGAGGGCGGCGGCGTGCTCGCGGTCGAACGGCTCTCCGACGCGCAGCGCAACGGGCACCAGATCCTCGCCGTCATCCGCGGCTCGGCGGTCAACCAGGACGGCGCGTCAAACGGCCTGACCGCCCCCAACGGCCCGTCTCAGCAGCGCGTGGTGCGCGCGGCGCTCGCCAACGCCGGGCTGACGACCGGCCAGGTCGACATCGTCGAAGGCCACGGCACCGGCACCCCGCTCGGCGACCCCATCGAGGCACAGGCGCTGCTGGCGACCTACGGCCAGGACCGCACGACGCCGCTGTGGCTCGGGTCGATCAAGTCCAACATGGGCCACACGCAGGCCGCCGCGGGCGTCGCGGGCGTGATCAAGATGATCATGGCGATGCGCCACGCGACGCTGCCCGCGTCGCTGCACGTCGACGCGCCCAGCCCGCACGTGGACTGGACGGCGGGCGCGGTCTCGCTGCTGACCGAGGCGCATCCGTGGCCGTCTGACGGCACGCCGCGCCGTGCCGCCGTGTCGTCCTTCGGCATCAGCGGCACCAACTCCCACGTCATCGTCGAAGAGGCGCCGCCTGCTGCCCCCGCGGAGACGGCCCCGGTGCCGCCGGTGCTGCCGTGGGTGCTCGCCGCCAAGACCGGGACGTCGCTCACCGCGCAGGCCGAGCGGGTGCTGGCGCATCTGCGCGCCCACCCCGACCTCGACGCACGCGACGTCGCGTGGACGCTAGCGGGCCGCGCGACGTTCGAGCACCGCGCCGTGGTGCTCGGCTCCGATCGCGCACAGCTGGAGCAGGGCCTCGAGCAGCTCATCGCCGATGCTCCCGGCGTCATGCGCGGCCACGCCGCCCCCGCGGGCAGGACCGTGTTCGTGTTCCCCGGCCAGGGCAGTCAGTGGGTCGGCATGGGCATCGAGTTGCTGGACAGCTCACCGGTCTTCGCCGCCGAACTGCAGGCGTGCGCCGAGGCGCTGTCCGAGTTCGTGGACTGGTCGCTGATCGACGTGCTGCGGGGCTCACCCGATGCCCCGACGCTGGACCGCGTCGACGTGGTGCAGCCCGCGCTGTTCGCGATCATGGTGTCGCTGGCCGCGCTGTGGCGCTCGGTCGGCGTGAATCCCGATGCGGTGATCGGACATTCGCAGGGCGAGATCGCGGCCGCCTACGTGGCCGGCGCGCTGTCGCTGCGAGACGCCGCGCGCGTGGTCGCCCTGCGCAGCAAGCTGCTGGTGTCGCTGTCCGGGCCTGCGGGCATGGTGTCGCTGGCGTGCGGTGCCGACCGCGCCCGTGAACTCATCGTGGACCTTCCCGGACTGAGCATCGCGGCGATCAACGGCCGTTCGGCGGTCGTGGTGTCGGGTGACACCGCGTCGCTGGAGGAACTCATCCGCACATGCGAGGCGCTCGAGATGCGGGCCCGCCGCATCGACGTGGACTACGCGTCGCACTCGGTGCAGGTCGAGGCCATCCGCGAGCAGTTGATCGACGCGCTCGCCGACATCGAACCGCGCAGCGCCCGAACCGTTTTCGTCTCCACCGTCACCGGTGAGCCGATCGACACCGCGGGCCTTGACGCGCAGTACTGGTACCGCAACATCCGGCAGACCGTCGAGTTCGACGCCGCCGTGCGGGCCGCCTGCGGCAAGGGTTTCCGGGCCTTCGTGGAGTGCAGTCCGCATCCGGCGCTGATCGCCGGCATCGAGGACACCGCGTCCGACGTGTTCGGCGAGACGGCCGAACCCGTTGTGGTGCCGTCACTCGGCCGCGACGACGGCGGGCTGGACCGCTTCCTCTCCTCGGTCGCCCAGGCCTACACCGGTGGCGTCGCCGTCGCATGGCGCGACGTCTGCGGCACCGGCGCGCTGCTGGATCTGCCCACCTACGCGTTCGACCGGCGCCGGTACTGGCTGTCCGGTGGTGGCTCCGGCTCCACGGACACCACCGGCCTCGGCCTCTCGGGTGCCGCGCATGCGCTGCTCGGCGCCGTCATCGAGATCCCCGAGTCCGGCCACGTCGTGCTCACCGGCAGGCTGTCGGCGGCCACGCACTCGTGGCTCAACGACCACGCCGTCAACGGCGTCGTGCTCTTCCCCGGAACGGGTTTCGTCGACCTGGTGATCCGCGCGGGCGACGAGGTCGGCCACCCGGTGATCGACGAACTCACCCTGCAGGCGCCGCTGGTGATCCCGCCGACGGGCGTGCCGATCCGCGTGGTGGTGGGCGCCCCCGGCGAGGGCGGCGACCCCGAGAAGCGCGTGGTCTCGGTGTTCTCACAGCCCGGTGAGGACGGGTCCGGCTGGGTCTGCAACGCCGAGGCCGTCGTGATCGCCGAATCGGCCGACACCGGAACCGAACTGACGGCGTGGCCGCCCGCGGGCGCCGCCTCCGTCGACGTGTCCGACGCCTACGAGCAGCTGGCCGCCAAGGGGTACGAGTACGGCCCGGCGTTCCGCGGCCTCACCGCGCTGTGGCGCCGGGGTGACGAGCTGTTCGCCGAAGTCTCCGTTCCACAGGATGTTCAGGCCGGCGAGTTCGGCGTCCACCCCATCCTGCTCGACTCCTCACTGCACGCGCTCGCCGTCGTCGCCGGGCTCGACCCGTCGGCCGGACTGGCGCTGCCGTTCTCCTGGCAGCAGGTGACGCTGCACGCCGCGGGCGCGACGTCGGTGCGCGCCCGGCTGGCGCCGACCGGCCCGAACTCGGTGTCGATCGACCTCGCCGACGGCCTCGGCCTCCCCGTGCTGACGGTCGGCAACCTGGCGACCCGCCCCATCAGCGCCGAGCAGCTGGCCACCGCGTCCCGCGGGCCCGGCTCCGGCGAGCTCTTCGCCGTCGAGTGGGCGCCGGTCGCCCTCCCCGATTCCATCCCCGCCGCGCCCGACGCGCTGGAGATCTTCGAATCCGCGCCTGCGGCAAGCGATTCCGCGAACCTTCCCGAGCTCGTCCGCGACGCGGTCACCACCGCACTGGAACGCCTGCAAGCCCACCTGGCCACGCGAGAGGGCACGCTGCTCGTCATCACCCGCGGCGCGGTCGCACTGCCCGGCGAGGACGTCACCGATCTCGCGGGCGCGGCGGTGTGGGGTCTGGTGCGCTCGGCCCAGACCGAACAGCCGGGCCGCATCGTGCTGGTCGACACCGACCACGAGCTCGGCAGCCCCGCCGCGGTGCTCGCCATCGGCGAGCCGCAGCTGGTGGTGCGCGGCACCGAGCTGTACGGCCCGCGGGTCGTGCGCAACCGCGCCGTCGACTCCATCCTGACCCCGCCCGAGGGCGGCAAGCCGTGGCGCCTCGGCGTGACCACCGCAGGCACGTTCGACAACCTCGCGCTGCAGGAGGTGCCGAACTCCGACGCCGACCTGCCGCCCGGCCACATCCGCGTCGAGATCAACGCCGTCGCCGCCAACTTCCGCGACGTGATGATCACGCTCGGCATGTTCACCCACGACGCGCTGATCGGCAGCGAGGCCGCCGGCGTCGTCGTCGAGATCGGGCCCGACGTCACCGGTTTCACCGTCGGCCAGCGCGTGATGGGACTCTTCCCGGAGGGCACGGGCACCAGGGTGTGGGCCGACGCCCGCCTGGTCGCGCCGATCCCGACCGGGTGGTCCGACGCCGAGGCCGCCGCCGCGCTCGTCGTGTTCACCACCGCCTACCTCGGCCTGCGCGAGCTCGCCGACGTCCAGCCGGGTCAGTCGATCCTCATCCACGCCGCCACCGGCGGTGTCGGCCTCGCCGCGATCCAGCTGGCCAGGCACTGGGGCATGGAGGTCTACACCACCGCCAGCCGACCCAAGTGGGACACGCTGCGGGCGTTGGGCTTCGACGACGATCACATCGGCGATTCCCGCACCCTGGACTTCGAACAGAAGTTCCTCGACGTCACCGGCGGTCGCGGCTTCGACGTGGTGCTGGACTCGCTGGCGGGCGAATTCGTCGACGCCTCGCTGCGGCTGCAGCCGCGCGGCGGCATGTTCCTCGAGATGGGCAAAACCGACATCCGCGACGCCGACGCCGTTGCCGCCGCGCACCCCGGTGTGCGGTACCGCGCCTTCGACCTGTTCGAACCCGGCCGCCCGCGCATGCAGGAGTTCATCGTCGAGCTGTCGCAGCTCTTCGAATCCGGTGTGCTGACACCGCTTCCCGTCACGACGTTCGACGTCCGCCGCGGGCAGGCCGCGCTGCGCTACCTGAGCCAGGCCAAGCACATCGGCAAGATCGTCATGACGATGCCGGGTGCGTGGAGCCGCGGCACGGTCCTCATCACCGGCGGCACCGGCATGGCGGGCGCCGTCGTGGCCCGGCACGTCGTCGCCGAGCACGGCGTCAAGCACCTGCTGCTGCTGTCCCGCCGCGGACCCGACGCTCCGGGCGCCGACGAACTCATCGCCGAGTTGACCGCCGCGGGCGCCGACGTCCGCGTCGTCGCCGCCGACGCCGCCGACCGCGAACAGCTGAAGGCCGCGCTGGCCGGTATCGACGTCCCGCTGACGGCCGTCGTGCACGCGACGGGTGTGCTGGACGACGCCGTGATCGGATCGCTGACCCCCGACCGTGTGGCACCGGTGCTGCGGGCCAAGGTCGACGCCGCCTGGAACCTGCACGAGCTCACTCGCGACGCGAATCCCGCTGCCTTCGTGATGTTCTCGTCGATGGCCGGCGTCGTCGGCTCGCCCGGCCAGGCCAACTACAGCGCCGCGAACACCTTCATCGACGCTCTCGCCGCGCACCGCCGCGCCCACGGTCTGCCCGCCACGTCACTGGCGTGGGGCCTGTGGGATCAGGCCAGCGCCATGACCGGCCACCTCGACGATGCCGACCTGTCGCGCCTCGGCCGCGACGGCATCCTCGCGATGACGAGCGACGACGCGATGACGCTGTTCGACACCGCTCTCGTCATCGGCGATCCCCTGCAGGCGCCCGCCCGCATCGACCGCAGCGCCCTGCGCGCCCGGTCCGCACAGGGCCTGCTGCCGCCGATCTTCAGCCAGCTGGCGACGGCGTCGACCCGCCGCCGCGTGGACGACTCGCTGGTGGCCGCCAAGTCGAAGTCGGCTCTGGCGCAACGCCTGCAGGGTCTCTCCGAGAACGAGCAGCAGGCGGTCGTGCTCGACCTGCTGCGCGCGCACATGGCCTCGGTCCTCGGCACCGGTGAACCCGACGCCATCGCCGCCGATCTCGCGTTCTCCGATCACGGCTTCGACTCCCTGACGGCGGTCGAGTTCCGCAACCGGCTCAAGACCGCGACCGGGTTGGCGCTGTCTCCGACGCTGATCTTCGACTACCCCACCCCGGCCGCGCTGGCCGGATACATGCGCGCCGAACTCGCGGGCGCGGCACCCGAGGTCGTCGAGGCCGCCACCTCCATCTCCGTTATCGACGAGCCGATCGCCGTCGTCGCCATGTCGTGCCGCTACCCCGGCGGGGTCGACTCGCCGGAGTCGTTGTGGGACATGGTCGCCGAGGGCCGCGACGTGGTCACCGACTTCCCCACCGACCGCGACTGGGATCTCGCCGGACTGTTCAACGACGACCCCGACGCACCCGGTAAGTCGTACGCCCGCACCGGTGGCTTCCTCGACGACATCGCCGGGTTCGATCCGGCGTTCTTCGGGGTGTCGCCGAGCGAGGCGCTGGCGATGGACCCGCAGCAGCGACTCTTCCTCGAACTCGCCTGGGAGGCGCTGGAACGCGGCGGTCTCGATCCCGCGTCGCTGCGCGGCAGCGCGACCGGTGTCTACGCGGGCGTGTACGCCCAGGGCTACGGCATGGGTGCCGACGGCGCCGAGGGCTTCCGGCTCACGGGGCAGGCGTCCAGTGTGGCGTCGGGCCGCGTGTCCTACGTGCTCGGACTCGAGGGCCCGGCGGTGTCGATCGACACCGCGTGTTCCTCGTCGCTCGTCGCGCTGCACATGGCCGTTCAGGCGCTGCGCCTCGGCGAGTGCGACCTCGCGCTCGCGGGCGGCGTCACCATCAACGCGACACCCGACATCTTCGTCGAGTTCAGCCGACAGCGCGGACTCTCCGCCGACGGCCGCTGCAAACCGTTCGCCGGGGCGGCCGACGGCACCGGCTTCGCCGACGGCGGTGGCGTGCTGCTCGTCGAAAGGCTCTCGGACGCCAAGCGACTCGGCCACCCCGTGCTCGCCGTGGTGCGCGGCTCGGCCATCAACCAGGACGGCGCGTCGAACGGACTCACCGCCCCCAACGGACCGTCCCAGCAGCGCGTCGTGCGGGCCGCGCTCGCCAACGCCGGCCTCACCCCCACCGACGTGGACGCCGTCGAGGCGCACGGCACCGGCACCACTCTCGGCGATCCGATCGAGGCGCAGGCGCTGCTGGCCACCTACGGCCAGAACCGGTCGGAGCCCCTGTGGCTCGGCTCGATCAAGTCGAACATGGGCCACAGCCAGGCCGCCGCGGGCGTCGCCGGCATCATCAAGGTGATCCAATCGCTGCGGCACGAAACCCTGCCCGCGACACTGCACGTCGACGAGCCCAGCCCGCACGTCGACTGGACGATGGGCTCCGTCGCGCTGCTGACCGAGGCGCGGCCGTGGCCGGCGAACGGCCACATCCGCAGGGCCGGTGTCTCCAGCTTCGGCATCAGCGGCACCAACGCCCACGTGATCATCGAGGAGGCGCCGGCCGTCGACGCCCCCGCGGCAGAGGCTCCCGCGGCCGAGACTCCCGAGAAGCAGCCGGTGCTGCCGTGGGTGCTGTCGGCGAAATCGCCTGAGGCGCTGACGGTTCAGGCCGGGCGCATCGCCGCACACGTCACCGCGCACCCCGAGCTGGACACCCGCGACGTGGCCTGGACGCTCGGCGGCCGCAGTGCGTTCGCGCACCGCGCCGTCGTCGTCGGCGCCGACCGCGACGAGCTGCTGGCCGGCCTGGGCGCACTCGCAGCCGATGAACCCGCCGTCGGACTGGTCCGCGGCCGGGCGTCCGGCGGCGGCAAGACCGCGTTCGTCTTCCCCGGTCAGGGCTCGCAGTCGCTCGGCATGGGCCGCGAGCTGTACGCCGCGCACCCCGTGTTCGCGGCGGCGCTCGACGCGTGCGCGCTCGAGCTCGACCGGCACCTGCTGCGGCCGATCCGCGACGTCATGTGGGGCGCCAACGAGGCGCTGCTCGACAGCACCGAGTTCGCTCAGCCAGCACTGTTCGCCGTCGAGGTGGCGCTGTTCCGGCTGCTCGAATCGTGGGGTGTGCGGCCCGATTACCTCATCGGCCACTCCATCGGCGAGCTGACCGCGGCGCACGTCGCAGGCGTGCTGTCCATCGAGAACGCGGCGGCCCTGGTGGTCGCGCGCGGCAGGCTGATGCAGCGGCTGCCCGAAGGCGGCTCGATGGTCGCCGTCGCCGCCACCGAGGACGAGGTCATCCCGCTGCTGCAGCGCGAGGTCGCCGCAGGAGTGTCCGTGGCCGCCGTCAACGCGCCCGGCTCCGTGGTGATCTCGGGTCCGCACGACGCGGTGACCGCCGTCGCCGACGTGCTGCGCGAGCAGGGCAGGCGCACGCATCAGCTGTCGGTGTCGCACGCGTTCCACTCGTCGCTGATGGAGCCGATGCTGCTCGAGTTCAACACCCTCGCAGGCGGCATGTCGGTGTCCGCCCCGACCATCCCCGTGATCTCCAACGTCACCGGTGAGGTCGCGGGTCCGGACTTCGGCACCTCGGCGTACTGGCTGCGCCACATCCGGGAAGCGGTCCGGTTCGCCGACGGCGTGCGAGCACTGTCCGCCAACGGCGTCACGCGCTTCCTGGAACTCGGCCCCGCGAGCGGCCTGACGGCGTCGATCACCCAGACGCTGGACAACCCGGACGCCGTCACCGAGCCGGTCGCGGCCGCGGTGATGCGCAAGGACCGCCCCGAGGCGACCACCCTGCTAGCGGCGCTCGCCGAATACTCCTGCAGCGGTGGTGATGTCGCGTGGCGCGGCCCGGCGAGCGGCGGCAGGCTCGCCGACCTGCCGACGTACGCCTTCCAGCGTCGCCGCTTCTGGCTCTCGAGCCGGACCGCGGGGGCCACCGACGCGACGGGCCTCGGTCTCGGCGGCACCGAGCACGCGCTGCTCGGTGCGGTCATCGAGTCACCGGACACCGGCGGCGTGGTGCTGGCGGGCAGGCTCGCCGCCTCGACGCAGTCGTGGCTGCCCGATCACGCCGTCGCCGACGTCACCCTGTTCCCCGGTGCGGGCTTCGTCGAGTTGGCGATCCGGGCCGGCGACGAGGTCGGCTGCCACGCGGTCGACGAGCTAATGCTGCACGCGCCGCTGGTGCTGGCGCCCGAGGGCGTCGCGGTCCAGGTGGTCGTCAGCGCCCCCGATGCCGGTGGCGCCAGGGTGTTCTCGATCTTCTCCCGGCCCGACGCCGACGGCGCTGCCTGGACCCTGCACGCCGAAGGCGAGCTGAGCGCCGAGGTGTCCGCGCCCGGCGCCGAGCTGTCGGTGTGGCCTCCGGTCGGTGCCCGCGAGATCGACGTCGCGGACGCCTACGGGGTGCTGGCCGCGCGCGGCTACCAGTACGGTCCCGCGTTCCAGGGGCTGACCGCGATGTGGCGGCGCGGGGACGAGATCTTCGCCGAAGTGCGGCTGCCGCAGGACGTGTCCACCACCGGCTTCGGCGTGCACCCCGCGCTGCTGGACGGTGCGCTGCACGCGGTGATTCTCGGCATGGACTCCGACGAGCTGGCCCTGCCGTTCTCCTGGCAGAAGGTGTCGCTGCACGCCTCGGGCGCCTCGGCCGTGCGGGCCAGGATCGCGCCGACCGGCCCGAGCTCGATGTCGATCGACCTCGCCGACGGCCTCGGTCTGCCCGTGCTGTCGGTCGGTGCGATGGTGGCCCGGCCGGTGACGGCCGCCCAACTTGCGGCGGCCATCGGCACGACCAACAACGGCGAGCTGTTCGAGGTCATCTGGGCGCCGGTCACTCCCGCGGACGTCACCCCGTCGGACGAGGAGATTCCGGTCTTCGACCTGCGTACCGCGGCTGAGCCGGGGATCGCAGGCGTCTACGACACGGCGCACACCGCGCTGGCGCGGCTGCAGACCTGGCTCGCCGAACCCGCGGGCACGCTCGTCGTGATGACGAGCGGCGCGGTGGCCCTGCCGGGCGAGCAGCTCACCGACCTCGCGGGTGCGACCGCGTGGGGTCTGGTGCGCGCCGCGCAGACCGAGCATCCGGGCCGAGTGGTCTTGGTGGACACGGACACTCAGGAGCCGATCGACCTGCCCGCCGTGATCGCCACCGGTGAACCCCAGGTGGTCATCCGGCGCGGAATCCTGCATCACGCGCGGGTGCTGCCGAGCCGCGCAGCCGAGGCGGTCCTCACCCCGCCAGCGGACGCCTGGCGGTTGGCCGTCAGTAAGTCGGAAACGTCGGGGACATTTGAAGACCTCGTTCTCGAACCGATTCCCGACGCCGACGCCCCGTTGGAGGCGGGCCGCATCCGGGTCGCGATCCGCGCCATCGCGGCGAACTTCCGCGACGTGATGATCACGCTCGGGCTGTATCCGGGTGACGCCGTGATGGGCATCGAGGCGACCGGTGTCGTCACCGAGATCGGCGCGGGCGTCACGGGGGTCTCCGTCGGCGACCGCGTGATGGGTTTGTTCCCCGAGGGCACCGGCACCGTCGCCACCACCGATGCGCGCGTCGTCCTTCCGGTGCCGTCGGATTGGCGCGACGCGCAGGCCGCGGGCTTCACCGTCGGCTTCGCCACCGCGTTCTTCGCGTTGCGCCGCATCGCCGACGTGCAACCCGGCCAATCCGTGCTGATCCACGCCGCCACCGGCGGTGTCGGCATGGCAGCGGTCCAGCTGGCCAGGCACTGGGGCCTCGAGGTGTTCGCGACGGCGAGCACGCCGAAGTGGGACACGTTGCGCGCCATGGGCTTCGACGACGACCACATCGGCGACTCCCGCACACTGGACTTCGAGCAGAAGTTCCTGGCCGTCACCGGCGGTCGCGGTGTCGACGTCGTGCTGGACTCGCTGGCAGGTGATTTCGTCGACGCCTCGCTGCGTCTGCTGCCGCGCGGCGGGCACTTCCTCGAGATGGGCAAGACCGACATGCGCGACGCGGACGCCGTCGCCGCCGAGCATCCGGGGGTGCGGTACCGCGCCTTCGACCTGTTCGAGGCGGGTGCCGACGGGGTCGCCGAGATCCTGACCGGCGTCGCGCAGTTGAGCCGTACCGGCGTGCTGAAGCCGCTGCCCGTGTCCACGTGGGACGTCCGCCGCGCGCCCGCCGCACTGCGGCACCTCAGCCAGGCGAAGCACATCGGCAAGGTCGTCATGACGATGCCGGACGCATGGGCCGCGGGCACCGTGCTCATCACCGGCGGCACCGGCATGGCGGGCTCCGCGGTGGCACGGCACGTCGTGGCCGAACACGGCGCACGGGACCTGCTGCTGGTGTCCCGCCGCGGACCGGATGCGCCCGGCGCAGCCGACCTCGTCGCCGAACTCGGTGCGGCGGGTGCGAGCGTGCGGGTGGTCGCCGCCGATGTGTCCGATCGCGACGCGCTGGCCAAGGTGCTCGCGGAAATCGACCATCCGCGAGCGCTTTCCGCGGTGTTCCACACCGCCGGTGTGATCGACGACGCCGTCGTCACGTCGCTGACCCCGGAGCGGGTCGACACCGTGCTGCGCGCGAAGGTCGACGCCGCCGACAACCTGCACGAGCTGACCCGCGACCTCGACGTGTCCGCGTTCGTGCTGTTCTCGTCGATGGCGGGACTGGTCGGCGGATCGGGCCAGGCCAACTACTCCGCGGCCAACGCGTACCTCGACGCGCTCGCCGCGCACCGCCGCGACCTCGGCCTGCCCGGCGTCGCGCTGGGCTGGGGCCTGTGGGACCAGGCCGGTGGCATGGCGCAGGACCTGGACAGCGCGGGCATCGCGCGGCTCGCCCGCGACGGCATCCTCGCGCTGTCGGTCGACGAGGCGCTCGGTCTGTTCGACAAGGCGCTGATCGTCGACGAGCCGTACGTGGTGCCGGCGCGCATCGATCGCGCTGCGCTGCGCACGAAGTCGGCCGCGGGCACGCTGCCGCCGATGTTCATCGAGCTGATCTCGGGCCCGGCCCGCCGCCAGGTCGGCGACTCGCTCGCGGCCGCACAGTCGCGGTCGGCGCTCACGGCCAAGCTCGCCGGGCTGTCGGTGGAGGACCAGCACGCCGTGCTGCTGTCGCTGGTGCGCTCGCACATGGCGACGGTGCTGGGGCTGCCGACGCCCGAGGCCATCGCGGCCGATCTGGCGTTCCAGGAGCACGGTTTCGACTCGCTGACCGCCGTCGAACTGCGCAACAGGTTGAAGGCCGCCACCGGGCTCACGCTGTCGCCGACGCTGATCTTTGACTACCCGAACCCGTCGGCGCTCGCCGAGTACTTTCGCGCCCAGCTCAGCGACGACGCCGACAACGGGGGCGCGGCGCCCGCGACCACCAAGGTGGAGGAGGAACTCCAGCGGGTCGTGGCGTCCATCCCGATCAAGCGGCTGCGTCAGGCCGGGGTGCTCGACATGCTGCTGAACCTGGCTGCCGATCCCGACGCCGTCGACGACGCCCCCGCCGATGCGGGCGATCGCACGCAGGACATCGCGGACATGGATCTGCAGGACCTGCTGGCGGCGTTCGACGACGACGAGGACGCATAAGGACCGATGAGAGTTGTTCTCGGCGGGCTCGACGGCTCGGGTGTCGGCGTCGGGGTGGCGCAGCGACTGACCAACATGGGCCACGACGTCGTGGGCGTCGGCCCGCGTCGGCCTGAAAGCTGGTACGGCAAAGCCGTTTTCGTCGAACTCGACACCATGGACGACGCCACGCTCGCGTTCGCGTTCGTCGGCGCCGACGCCGCCGCGCACTTCGGCGCCGACGCCAACGAGGCGACGGTGTTCGCCCGCACCGCCGCCGACTCGGGCGTGCCGCGCGTCGTCACGGCGCTCGACACCGGCTCGGACGCCCCCGGCGTGATCGTGGTGAGAACCGCGAAGGTACTGGGCCGCAACGTCGATGACGCCACCGTGCGCGAGTTCACCGGGCCCGTCATCCGCAGCTCCGCAGCCGACGCACCGCTGCGAGTCGTCCACCCCGAGGACGTGCAGCGCGTGTACGTCCGCTCGCTGCTCGACCACACGCTGCCCGGCGGTTTCGTCGACGTCGCCGCGCCCGGTCACACGTCGGTGCGGGCCATCGCCCGCGCGATCGGGCGGCGCGTCGTACCCGGCCGTGCCGCCGCGCCGCAACTCGAGCCCGACGCCGTGCGGCTCACCGAGTGGGGCGTGGCCCCCGCGTGGACCGCCGAGCGGTGCGTGGAGGATTTCGCACTCGCCTGCCGCGGTCGGATCACGCTGGGCGACAGGCTGCTCGCCTTCCCGTGGCGACTGCCGCGGGTGCGGTCGATCCCGTCGCCGGAAGCCCCGTCGGCCGACGGGGTGGCGCCGCAGCCCGCGGGCAGCGGGCTGACCAACGGCGAGTTCGACACCCCGATCGACCCCCGGTTCCCCGCATTCATCGCCACCAATCTGTCCGAGGCGCTGGCCGGTCCGTTCACGCCGTCGTCGGCATCGGTGTCCGTCCTAGGCACGCGTGCGGCGGGCATGGTGATCGCGGCGCGGTTGCGTCCCGGCGGCGCCGTGCAGCGGGAGATGGCCGTGCGCACCACCGGGGTGTTCGGCCACCGGTTGTACGCCGGCATGACGTCGGGCTACTTCATGGCCACGACGGTGCCTCTGGTGAAACCGGACATGATCCTGTCGGGCTTCTTCGGTAGGACGGCCGAGGGGCTGGAGTTGTTCGGCGCCGAACGTCCACCGGTCGAACCGCAGACCGTCGGGCGCTTCCTGCGTGCCGTGGTGACGTTCGCCAACAACCTGCTGGTGCTGTCGGCGGGGTCGAAGATCGACAGCCGCGACTTCGTCGCCGACGTCGCGCGGCTGGAAGAGCTTGCGGGCGAGCCGAAATCGCTCGACGACCGCGATCTGCGCACGCTGATCCTGCTCGGCCGCGACCACGCGGTGCAGGGCTGGGTACTCGCGTCGGCGTCCATCCTGGTGTGCACCGCGTACGGCGTGATCCTCCGGCTCCTCTGCGGGCGTGAGGTTCTCCCCTCGACCGGTCCCGAGCTGGCCAGCGCGCAGTCGCTCGGCGCCGTGCACCGGCTGGCCGCCGCCGCTCGCGCGGACGCGCCGACCGCCGAGCTGCTCGCCACGCCGGGCGTGACGTTCGACGACCTCGCCGCACAGGTCCCGGAGTTCACCGCCGCCTTCCGCAACGAGCTGGCGCTGATCGGTCACCGCGGGCCCGGTGAGGTGGAGATGCGCAGCACCACCTATTCGGACGATCCGAGCCTGCTGATGCGCATCGTCGCCAAGGCCGCGGAGCACGGCCCGCGCAACGCACCAGCGCCGCCGGACGTGCCGCTCTGGGTCCGGCCCGTCGCCGCCGCGGCGGCCGCCCAGCTGCGTGAGCGGGAGGTCCGGCGCGACCGGATGGTGCGGGCGATCTGGGTGGTGCGAACGCTGCTGCGCGAGGCCGGTCGCCGGTTGGTCGACGAGGGTCTGCTCGACACCGTCGACGACGTCTTCTACCTCCAAGTCGACGAGCTCGAGGCGCCGCCGCCCGACATGGCCGCGGTGGTGACGCGCAGGCGGGCGCAGCAGCGCACGCTCACCGAGATGGTTCCGCCGGAGGCGTTCAGCGGGCACTGGGACCCGACGCCCGCGCCGATGGCTCCGCTGGCGCCGGGCGAGGTCCTGCACGGCATGGGGGTCGGCGGCGGCCGCATGACAGGGCGGGTCCGGGTGATCGCGCCCGAGACCATCGGCGAGCTGCAGCCGGGCGAGGTGCTCGTCGCGAAGGTGACCGACGTCGGCTACACCCCGGCGTTCGCCTACGCGGCGGCCGTGGTCACGGAACTGGGCGGGCCCATCTCGCACGCGGCGATCGTCGCGCGGGAGTTCGGCGTGCCGTGTGTGGTGAACGCGCGCGGGGCGTCGACGCGCCTGACGCCGGGTGCCCTGATCGAGGTCGACGGGGCCACGGGGACGGTGACGGTCCTCGCGTGACGAGCGCTTGCGCGAGGAACCATCAGACAAGCTAGCTGCCCGTCGTTGTTCTCGACGGGTGTCATATCGTGACGGTCATGGACTTCGCGATGTCGGCCAAGGGCCGGGACTACCACGACCGGCTGACCGATTTCATGGTCGAGCACGTGTTCCCGGCCGAGGCCGCCTACGACGCGTATCGCGAGGAGAAGGGGCCCAAGGACCACACCGTTCCGCCGGTGGTCGAGGAGCTTAAGAAGCTGGCCCGCGACCGGGGGCTGTGGAACCTGTTCCTGCCCTCGGAGTCCGGGCTGACCAACCTCGAGTACGCGCCGTTGGCCGAGCTCACCGGCTGGAGCATGGAGCTGGCGCCCGAGGCCACCAACTGCGCGGCTCCCGACACCGGCAACATGGAGACGCTGCACCTGTTCGCCACTGAGGAGCAGAGCAAGCAGTGGCTCGAACCGCTGTTGAACGGCGAGATCCGGTCGGCGTTCGCGATGACCGAGCCCGCGGTGGCCTCCTCCGATGCGCGCAACATCCAGACGACGATGCTGCGCGACGGCGGTGACTACGTCATCAACGGCCGCAAGTGGTGGATCTCCGGTGCCGCCGACCCGCGCTGCAAGATCCTGATCGTGATGGGCCGCACCAACCCGGATGCGGCCAGTCACCAGCAGCAGTCGATGATCCTGGTGCCCACCGATACGCCGGGGGTGAGCATCGAGCGGTCGCTGCCTGTGTTCGGTTGGCAGGATCAGCACGGGCACTGCGAGATCTCCTTCGACAACGTCCGGGTGCCCGCGACGAACCTGCTGCACGAGGAGGGCAGCGGTTTCGCGATCGCGCAGGCGCGGCTGGGGCCGGGCCGCATTCACCACTGCATGCGAGCGATCGGCGTGGCCGAGCGGGCGCTGGCGTTGATGGTGGATCGGGTGAACAGCCGCATCGCGTTCGGTAAGCCACTGGCCGAGCAGGGCGTGGTGCAGCAGCAGGTGGCGTTGTCGCGCAACGAGATCGACCAGGCGCGGCTGCTGTGTCACAAGGCGGCGTGGGTGATCGACGAGAAGGGCAACAAGGAAGCGCGCAACGAGGTGGCGATGATCAAGGCGGTCGCCCCGCAGATGGCGTGCAACGTGCTCGACCGCGCCATTCAGGTGCACGGCGCCGCGGGTGTCAGCGACGACACCGTGCTGGCCCGGCTTTACGGCTGGCACCGCGCCATGCGGTTGTTCGACGGGCCCGACGAGGTGCACATCCGCAGCATCGCGCGGGCCGAACTGGGCCGGGAGAAGTCGGTCCTCGCCGCGGCGGTCACCGGCAGGTGACGTCGAACCCTGACGCCCTGTCAGGGGCGTGGAACTTCCGTGACGTCGCCGAGGAGACCGGCATCCGGCCGGGCCGGTTCTTCCGATCGAGTGAGCTGAGCGGGCTCGACGACGCCGGGCGGGCAGCGCTTCTCGGCTTCGGCATCACCCAGGTGGCGGATCTGCGGTCCGACCGCGAGGTTGAACGGCGTGGCGCGGGCCAGGTGCCCGACGGGGTGGCGATCCACCGGCTGCCGTTTCACGAGCTGTCGAAGCCGGGCGCGGAGGCGCCGCACGAGAGCAGCTTCCAGAAGTTGATGGAGGAGAATCAGGGGCGGGAGGACCCCGAAGACACAGCCGTCGCCGCCGGCCGGTTCATGACTGAGGAGTACCGGAACTTCCCCACCCTCGCGGGTGCGCAAACCGCTGTGCGCGAAGTGATTTCGCTACTCGCCGACGGCAAGCCCGTGATCACGCACTGCTTCGCGGGCAAGGACCGGACCGGCTTCACGGTCGCGATCGTGCTCGAGGCCGTCGGCATCAACCGCGACGCGATCCTGACCGACTTCCTGCGCAGCAACCAGGCGGTGCCTCGGCTGCGGGACAGCATCCTCGAGTCGATCCGGAACCGGACCGAGGAGACCACCGACGAGATCGTCACGTTCGCCGAAGCGCGGCTCACCGAGGAGGTACTCGGCGTGCGCGACGTGTACCTGCACACCGCGCTGTCGGTCGTCGAGGACCAGTTCGGTTCGGTGCCCGGCTATCTCGAGGCCCTCGGCGTCACCACGGCGGACGTGGATCGGCTGCGCGCCACCCTGATCGGCTAATCGTCGTCACTGTGGCGCAGTCGCCGCTTGGCTGACAGCAGCTCGAACTCGGGGCGTGCGGCCACCAGTCGCTCGGCCGCATCGAGGACGTCGACGACGTGCGCCCGGTCGGCGGCCACCACGGCGATCCCAATGCCCGCCCGGCGGTGCAGATCCAACGCGCCGGTCTCCGCTGCCGAGATCGTGAACTTACGCCGCAGTTCCGCCAGCACCGGACGGATCACCGACCGCTTCTCCTTGAGCGAATGCACATCGCCGAGCAGTAGGTCGAATTCGAGCCAGCCGATCCACACGGTCTCAGCCCTGCGGGACCTCTACGTCGGACATGAGGATGCGGACCCCACCGGTGGACAACCGCCCCAGCGCCTCGAAGAACACGCCCGCCTCCGGCGTCGTCACGGCGAGGCATGCGGCGTCGTAGTCGGGGTAGTACAGGTCGATCATCCGGTAGGCCGGCGTCGGTGACCCGTCCTCCTTCGGCCACACCTTGGAGGTCTCGAACCGGGTGTGTCCGGGGATCGCTCGCGCGGCCTCCAATTGTTCTGCCTCGTAAGCCGCTTCGAAGGCCTCCGGATCCACCGGGTTGTCGTAGATGACCGTGACCTTCGTTTCGGACATGGGAGGCTCCTCGAGGTGGGCAACGCGCGGACTCCTAGTATCGCAGCGTGGCCGCCGCGACACCGGGCAGCGCAGACCCGGATGCAGGTGTCGACTCAGAACGGTGGGGGTTCCTCGTCGCGCATGTTCTGTGCGCGTTCGGCTTTGATGCGATCCGCTCTGGCTTGAGCGCGGGTGCGTTTTCGGCGGGGCATCATCATCGAGCGGTACGGGCTGGGCGGCGGTGGCCGGGTGGGTCGGGGTGCGGGGGTGGTGACGTCGGCGCCGGGGAACAGCAGCGTGATGCCGGGCTTGGTGGTGTAGGTGTGCCCGGTGGGCGTGGTGGTGATGACCGTCCCGTCGGGCAACTGTTCCTCGGACCAGCCGGCGTGGAACGTCTTGATCAGATGATGCTTTCGGCAATCGCACTTGAGACCACCGGCATGCGTCGGCCCGGCCGGATACGGCACGGTGTGGTCGATGTCGGTGAACTCGGCGAGCCGATCGCAGCCCGGTGCCCGGCAGGTGAGGTCGCGCAGGCGAACGAAGTGATCGGTGGCCGCCGAGGGACGGTAGCCGGTGTCGGGGTCGGCTTTCGGGATTCGGATCGCTCGGGCTCTGCTGCCGCGGGCGATGAGGTCGGCCAGCAGGGGCGGGGGGACGACGCCGTGGCCGGGGATGATCGCCAAGGGCCGTGACTCGGGCCCGTCGTCGGGGACGGGTGGTTCCTCGACGTGGTCGTCGGGGCGGGTGTCGGCGTCGTGCTGGGCGTCCTCCTCGACCTCGTCGATCATCTCGTCGAGTTCGCCCTCCACGGTGCGGGGGCCGTGCAGATCGGACTCGGCCGCGCCACTGGCACTACCGGCGAGGGCGGTGTCGAGGGTGGCCCGGTCGGTGATGACGTGGATGCTCACACTGCCGGCCGCGGCGTCGTCCCCCTCGGCGGCGGCGCAGTCCGGGTTCTCGCATCGACACGCCAGGACGGTGGATCCGGCCATCAGCGCGGCGTGCGCGTCACCACGGCGCTGTTTGAGGGTGCGGGGGTCGTCGGGGCACACGCTGCGCGCCATCCGCCGGATCTGGGTGACGGCGATCGCGGCGTCGGGGCCGGCCATCCGACCCCAGTAGGCCACGGTGCCCGACCCGTCGTGGCGGCCGACGACGAAGTCGCGGTCGCGGACCTGCTCGCGGACCCGGTGCACCGCGGCGGGATCGATGCGGGCGATCTCGGCGTCGACGAGCTGCTCGAACTTCCACTCCGAGACCGGACCCCACCCGAGGATGCGGTCGGCCAGCACCCGATCCAACTGCGCCATCACGTCCGGATCGACGACGAGATCGGTGCGCTTGGCCAGGATCCAGACCCGGCGACCGGTGACCAGACCCCCGTGGAACAACTCCGCCACGCGCGGGAACCCGTCGCGCAACATGGTCGCGATCTCGATCTCCCCGAGCGCGCGGCCGTGCCCGATGTTCAACGCGGCCGAGATCTCCGCGGCCGCCCCGTCGACGGCATCGGCGGCAGCGTCCTCCAGCTCCACGCCGTCGCGCAGCCGGCGCCGCGCCAACTCCGCGATCGCCGCGTACTTCTCCGCATCCGCAGCCGCACTGGACCGAGCACGCGCGGTGATCACGTCCACCAACGCCGCCGCACTCAAGTCTTCGAACACATGTTCGACTATAGATTGCGGGTAGGACACTCCGTTAGAAGACCAGCACCGCGCCCAGCCACACCCCGGCCGCGAGCAGCGCACCCGCGAGTTCGACCAGGATCGACAGCGCGACGCCCTTCATCGCGTGCTTGGTCGACGTCCACGCCAGCCGCTGGTCCTTCCGCACTCCCAACTCGGCGAGGTAGACGCCCAGCACGAACCCGATGATCAGTCCCACCACGGGGATCACGAAGAAGCCGACGATGCCGAGTACGCCGCCGGCGAGCAGACTCCACGTGCCGACCTCGGCGGTCTTCATCCGCTTGGCCGGCCACAGGTACTTGATCAGCAGCGCCGCTCCGAGCAGAACCGTGACGACGCCGAGCGTCACCCACCCGATCGTGGTCCGCTCGACCAGCGCCCAGACCAGGATGGCGGCGAACACCAGCAGCGTTCCGGGTAGCAGCGGCAGCAGGATGCCGAGCAAGCCGACGAAGATCGCGACGCCGACCAGTACCAGTCCCAGGGTGTCCACAGGTTCAGCCTATGCGGCTGGCCAGCGTGCGCGCGAGGTCGACGAAGTCGTCAGCGGTGTAATCGAACTCGCCGTCCTCGACGCGGGGTGGCCTGCGGCCGGGGCCGCGCTCCAGCGGCCGGGCCACGTAGGCGGTCATCAGGCCCGCGTCCCGCGCGGCGCGCAGATCACTGGGATGCGCAGCCACCAGGGCGAGTTCTCCGGGCGCCACGTCGAGCAACTCCGCACACCCTAGGTACGCCTCGCGATCGGGCTTGTAGTGCCGGAACAGCTCGGCGGAGATCACGCAGTCCCACGGCAGCCCCGCCCGCTTGGCCATGTTGGTCAGCAGTGACACGTTGCCGTTCGAGAGCGTGGTGATCGTGAAGGAGCGCTTCAGCAGCGTCAGCCCCTCGACCGCTTCCGGCCACGGGTCCAGCCGGTGCCATGCGCGATTCAACTCGGCGACATCGTCATCCGGCACGACGATGCCCGCGCGGTCGAGGAGTTCGTCCAGGATCAGCCGGTGCAGGTCGTCGATCTTCAGCCACGGCAGCTCGCCGGTGCGCACCCGGTCCATGGCCGCCGGGTAACCGGCCCGCCAGGCGTCGGCGAAGGCCGGCCAGTCCTCGGCCAGGCCGTGCCTCTCGCCGAACATCTCGAGCTCGCCGATGATGCTGCTCCGCCAGTCCACCACGGTGCCGAAGACATCGAAGGCCAACGCGCGCAATGCCATTACCGGAGGCTCTTCGCGCAAGCGCTCATCGGCCCGGCTCCAGCACCAGCTTCCCCTTCACTCCCCCGTCAGCCAGCAGCTGCAGCGCCGCCCGGCCGTCGGAGAGCGGGTACCGCACCGGCGGTGGTGGACGTAGGCCCTCCTCCACCAATTTCGCGACACCCGCGGCGATCTCGGCCTGCGATCCCGGTGTGCGGTTGATGAACTCGCCGAGACCGACGCCGACCACGCTGACGTTGCGGAGCAGCAGCCGATTCACCTTAACGGTGGGAATGCCACCACCGGACGCGAAGCCCAGCACCAGCAACCGGCCCTCGGTGGCGAGCACCCGGATCGCGTCATCGAAGGCGGGCCCGCCGATCGGATCGACCACCAGGTCGACGCCGCGGCCGTCGGTGTGGTCGCGCACCGCCTGTGCCCAGCCGTCACTCAGCGGCAGCACGACGTCCGCACCGAGGGACCTCACGAAGTCCTCGGCGCCCTCCCGGTGCACCATGGCGATCACGTGCGCACCCATGGCTTTCGCGATCTGGATCGCGGCGGTGCCGACACCACCCGCCGACCCGAGCACCAGCACCGTCTCGCCGCTGCGAAGCCCGCCGCGGCGCTCCAGCCCGAAGTACATCGTGTAGTAGTTGCCCAGCAGCGCCACGGCCGCCGCATCGTCGACACCGGCCGGCGTGGGCACGACGCTCGTCACGGGCACCGCGACCCGCTCAGCCCAGCCGCCCAGCATCGACACCGACGAAACCCGTTGCCCGACAGTCAGTCCCGAGCCTTCCGGGGCGGACCGCACGACGCCGGCCACCTCGGTGCCCGGTACGAAGGGCGGGTCCAGCTTGAGCTGGTACTCGCCCCGGATCAGCAGCAGGTCGGGAAAGCAGACACCGGCCGCACCGACGTCGACGACCACCATGCCGTCGCCGGCAACGGGTTCGTCGACGTCGGTGTAGGCCAGTCCATCCGGGCCCGAAAGCGACTGCGCGACAATCGCCTTCATCAGCGCAGCCAATGGCTCTTCGCGCGAGCGCTCATCGCAGGTTGAACGCGGCCTGCTTCGCGGCGGACAGATCGGTGATCTCGGCCCACTTCTCGGCGATGTCGTCGACCGACGGCGGCGCGGTGAAGGTCAGGCCCTCGTTCTGGAAGAGCGCGGTGCGCTGCACCTTTCCGCCGCCGACGATGAAGATCGCATCGGTGTCGGGCACCTCCTCGGTGCACAGGTAGGCCACCACGGGAGCGACGAACTCCGGGGTGAGGTTCTTGAGCACCTCGGCCGGAAGAATGTCCTCGGTCATGCGGGTCGCGGCGATGGGTGCGATCGCGTTGGCCTTGATGTTGTACTTCGCGCCCTCCTGGGCCAGCGTGTTGATCAGGCCGACGAGCCCGAGCTTCGCGGCGCCGTAGTTGGCCTGGCCGAAGTTGCCGAACAGGCCGCTGGTCGAGGTCGCGACGACGACGCGGCCGAAGCTCTGCTCGCGGAAGTGCGGCCACGCCGCGCGGATCACGTTGTAGCCGCCGTAGAGATGCACCTTGAGGACGGCGTCCCAGTTCTCGTACGTCATCTTGTGGAACGTGCCGTCGCGAAGGATGCCCGCGTTGCTGACGACGCCGTCGACCTTGCCGAACTCGTCGAGAGCGGTCTTGATGATGTTCTCCGCGCCCTCGGGTTCGGCGACGCTGTCGTAGTTGGCGACCGCGCGGCCACCGGCCGCCTTGATCTCGTCGACGACCTGGTCGGCCATGTTGTGGCCGGCACCCGATCCGTCGCGCGAGCCGCCGAGGTCGTTGACGACGACGCTCGCGCCCTCCTTGGCGAGCGTCAGGGCGTACTCGCGGCCCAGCCCTCCGCCTGCTCCCGTGACGACGACGACGCGATCCTGTACTCCGGGCATGAACTTCCTAATCTCTCGTTCGACGCTGAAACAACTGACGAGGGGTGGCGCCCGAACTCAGAAGAGCTTGCGCGCCAGCTTCCACGCCTTATCTGTATACGGCGGGTAGATCATGGTCGTTAAGTCGGGTCGGGTCGGCTTGGTCAGCACGGACTTGCGGTGGCTGAACTCCTCGAAGCCGAACCGGCCGTGATACGAGCCCATCCCCGACGGACCGACGCCGCCGAACGGCAGCTTGGTGGTCGAGAACTGGAACAGCAGGTGGTTGACCAGCATGCCGCCCGCGGTCACCTCCTTGATGACGCGCTCACGAGTGGCCTTGCTCTTCGTGAAGAGGTAGGCCGCCAGGGGCTTGGGCCGCGAGTTCACGAAATCGATTGCCTCATCGAGGTTCTTCACGGTCACGATCGGCAGGATGGGGCCGAAGATCTCGTCGGTCATCAGCGGTTCGTCCAGCGCGGGATCGACGACGACCGTCGGCTCGATCTCGATGTTCGCGGCGTTGGAACCGCCACCGACCGCGACGTCACCCTTGGTGGCGGCCAGCGCCGCGGTGAGCCTGCCGAAGTGCCGCTCGTTGACGATCTTCTTGCCGCTGGACCCGGCCTCGAACTTGGCGATGGTCTCACCGATCTTCGCGACGAGTTCGTCGCGAACGGATGCGTCGACCAGCAGGTAGTCCGGCGCGATGCAGATCTGGCCGGAGTTGATCAGCTTGGTCCATGCGATCCGCTTGGCGGCGACGGCGATGTCGGCGTCGGCCGCCACGATGACCGGGCTCTTGCCGCCCAGTTCGAGCGTGACGGGCGTGAGGTGCTCGGCGGCGGCCTGGTAGACCTTGCGGCCGATCTCGGTGCCGCCGGTGAAGCAGAGCTTGTCGAAGCCCTGCGCGATGAGCTCCTGGCTGACCGCTCCGTCGCCCTCGATGACGGCGACGGCGTCGGTGTCGAGGTACTTGGGCACCAACTCGGCCATCAGCGCCGACGACGCCGGCGACACCTCGGACGGCTTGAGCACCACGGCGTTACCCGCGGCGAGCGCCCCGACGGCCGGGCCGAGGGTCAGGGCGAAGGGGAAGTTCCAGGCGCCGATCACCAGCACCACACCGAACGGCTCGTACTCGATCCACGCGCGGCCGGGCAGCTGCGCCTTCTCCAGCAGCCGGTGCTTGCGCTTGGTCCACTTGCCGACGTTCTTGGCGGCGTCGGCGGCTTCGCTCGCCGTGCTGGCGATATCCGCCAACCAGGCTTCGAACGGCTTGCGGCCAAGATCCTTCTCGAGCGCCTCGGCGATGGCGCCCTCGTTCTCGGTGACCAGCTTCTCCAGCGCCTCGAGCTGGCGCTTACGCCAGGCCACGTCGCGGGTGCGCCCCGTCGCGAACGTCTTTCGCAGCTTCGCGACGACGCTGGGGATGTCGGAGGTATCGGTGCTCGCAGGCGCGACGGTCGTCATAGCAGCCGATCCTAACCAACCAGCTGGTTGGGGAACAGAGCGTGCTAGCCCCGTTGCGCGGTCACGAACTCGGAGAACGCGCGCTCGTCGATCGGCTGGCCGTCGGTTTCGGCGGGCAACACCCAGCGGTCGAGCCTGGTCATCTCCTCCTGCGAGGTCACCGCCGACGCCGCCCAGCCGTGAGCGTTCAGCCACTCGGTGACATCGGCGCGGTCGGCGTCGTTGTACATCAGCTCGGCGATGTCGATCGTCTGTTCTATGTCGAACTTCTCCGACAGCTGCGCGAACCGCTCGCGCATCCGCTCGCGGCGGTCGGCGGCCTGCACCCCGACGGTTTCGACGGCGATGCGGCTGCTTGCGGCGCTGAGCTCGGTGATCCGCTCGAACAGCAGATCCTGTGCCTCGCTGGGGAGGTACATCAGCAGTCCCTCGGCCAGCCACGCCGTCGGTTTCTCCGGATCGAAGCCGGCGTCCAGAAGGGCAGCCGGCCAGTCGTGCCGCAGGTCGACGGCCACCTGCCTGCGTTCGGTGCTGGGTATCACGCCGTGCTCGGCCAGCGTCGCCGACTTGTACTCGAGCACCTTGGGCTGATCGATCTCGTAGACGACGGTGCCCGCGGGCCAGTCCAGCCGGTAGGCCCGCGAATCCAGTCCCGAGGCGAGGATGACGACCTGCTGGATGCCCGCCGCGGTCGCCGTCGTGAAGAAGCCGTCGAAGAAGTGGGTGCGCACCGCCTGGTAGTTCGCCATGTGAACGAAGACGGCGCCGACCTCGGGGTCCTCTTCGGACACCCGCGCCACGAAAGCCGGGTCGAGCATGTACTCCCAGGCGCCCGTACCCGCGCCGGCCACCAGGAGCTTCGCGTGCGGATCCGAGATGAGCGGGAAGTCGCGGTCGGTCTCCGCGGCCCGTGCCGCCGCGACCATGACGGCGGTCATCCCGACGCTCGTCGCAATGTCCCAGGTGTCGTCGTGGGAACGCAGAGAGCTCATCGGTACTCCAGTCGATTCGCGCTTGCAGCAAATCCGCCGCAAGTCTTTCGCGATGCTACCGAAATGAAGTTAGGCAAGCTATCCGCTGCCCGCGAGCGACCTGCGGTGCGGACCGAATCAGTCGCGCAGGGTCCAGAGCTTGTTCGCCAAAAGTCGCTCGAGGGTGTCGACGATCGTGCCGAGTTCGTCGTGCCCGCCGACGTAACCCGCGTAGAAGCCCATCCCCCACATGACCGCCACCAGCATCTCGACGAGAGTCGGCACGTCGGTGTCGGTCGTCAGCTCGCCGCGTTCGATCGCGTCGGTGACAGCCCAGGTGACGAAGGCGCGCGACGTCTTGAGCGAGTTGTGCTCGTCCCGGCTCAGCTCCGGGTGGCGCTGGGACTCCAGCACGGACGTGACCAGGAAGGCCGCCGCCGAGCGATCACGGGAATCGGCCTGCATCGCCGCCGAGAAGAACGCCGAGAGACGCTTCAGAAGTGCGGTTTGCCCCTGCGCCTTCTCCATGCCCGCGGCAACCACCATCTCGTTCGTCTTCTCGACGACGTCGCGGTAGAGAACACGCTTGCTTGCGAAGTAGTGGTTAATCGCCGGACGGGTGAGATCGGCGCGAACAGCTATCGCCTGGAAAGTCGCTGCGTCATAGCCGAGTTCGCTAAACACTTCGCGAGCGGCCCGCACGATGCGCTCACGGGTCTCAGCCGCCTTCGCTGCGGGCGGACGTCCAGGACCCCTGGTTGCGGTATACGGCACGGTCAAATTGTGCCATAAGACATGCGATATTCCGCTACGAATCAGTTGCGGAAACGTCAATCTTTTCCTTCCAGCAAACCGACAGGGACGTAAGTCGCCGCACTTCACGCGTTTCGGCCGACCATCTCTGACGCTTGCGTGACGGAATCCGTAGGTGAGGGGGTAGGCGCGACAACTAGGGTTTGCACCCATGGCCAGCGTGGTATCGCGGGAGGCGTACTTCGAAACCGGCCTCGACGTGCTGTCCGACCTGGGATACGGCGGGCTCAAGCTCGCCGAGGTGTGCAACCGTCTCGGCGTCACGACCGGCTCCTTCTATCATTACTTCGCGAACTGGTCGGCCTACACCCGCGATCTCGTTGCGCACTGGGAGCAGGTCCGCACGGTCGGCGTCATCGAGACGCTCGCGCGCGAGCCCAACCCCCGAACCCGCATCGGCGCCCTCATCAACGAGGCCCTGGGCCTGCCGCACGGCGCCGAGTCCGCCATCCGCGTCTGGAGTTCCATCGACCGCGACGTCCACACGGTGCAACTCGACGTGGACCAGCAGCGCTTCGACGTCCTGCACGACTCCGCGCTGGAGATCCTCGGGAACGAGCGCCAGGCTGGGCTGTTCGCGTCGTGGGGGCTGTACCTGCTGGTCGGCTACGAGCAGGCGCTCGTCCGGTGTACCCCCGAGGATCTGCGCTGGATCGCCGACCAGCTGCTCGACGCGTTGGACTCGGGCCGGTTCGGCACCGCCCCCGACGCCGACTGATGCCGACGCCCGCTGACCTGTGGCGTAGAGCGGTACAGCGGATCCGCGAACGCGATCCCGAGAACGACGCCTTCCGCCGTGCGCTCCGCGCGGGCATCGTGCTGCCACTGGCTGCTGTCGTCGGGTTCGCGGTCGGCGGCTCGCAGACGCCGCTGTTCGCCATCTTCGGATCGGTGGCGCTGGTGGTCATCGCCGACTTCCCGGGTAACCGCCCGGCACGCGCGCTGGCCTACTGCGGGCTGGGACTCAACGGTTTCGTCCTGATCACCGTCGGGACGCTGGTGGCGCCGCACCCGTGGCTGGCGGTCGCCACGATGTTCACGCTCGCCGTGGCGGTGACGTTCTCCGGCGTGCTCAGCGAGATCGTCGCCGCCGGGCAGCGCTCGACGCTGCTGACGTTCGTGCTGCCCGCCTGCACGCCGGTCGGGCCGATCCCGGAGCGGCTGCTCGGCTGGACGATCGCGCTGGCGCTCGCGCTGCCCGCGGCGATGTTCCTGTTCCCGCCGCGCCACCACGACGATCTGCGCAGGCACGCCGCCGCCGCCTGCCGCACGCTGGCCGACCGGCTCGAGAACAGCGCGACCGGCGAGGACGTGACCGCCGCGATGACCGCGCTGAAGGACAACTTCCTCGGCGCCGACTACCGGCCCGTCGGGCTGACTGCGGGAAGCCGCGCCCTGGTGCGCGTGGTCGACGACCTGCAGTGGCTCAGTGACCGCGTCACCGAGACCACCGGCGCCGACCTCTTCGAGATGCGGATCCCGCTGGTCCGCGTGCTGCGGGCGAGCGCGGGCGTCCTACGCACCCCGCGCGGCGAGGACCGGGCGCGCTATCAGGCCGAACTGTCCGCCGCGCTGGCCGAGCAGCGCGTCATCGCCCAGAACCGCTACCGCGACGACCTCTCGGTGATCCTCGGTGAACCCAGCGACGCCTCCGCGATCGGATCGGGCAGGCGGTTGCTGAGCCTGCGGACGATCTCGGCGTGTGTCGCCGCGACGGGTCGCGTCATCGGCCTCGCCGCGGCCGCCGACGCGCGGCCGGTGTGGGCGCGCGTGCTGGGCAGGCGGCTACCCGAAGCGGGGGCCGCCGACCGGGTGCTGTCGGAGTCCGAGGCGATCGCCCACCTGACGGCGGGCTTCATCGAGACGCGGGCCGTCGTCGTCCGCAACAGCGTGCGCACCGGACTCGGGCTGGCGCTCGCGGTGGCGGTGACGCACGTGTTCCCGGTGCAGCACGGGTTCTGGGTGGTGCTGGGGGCGATGTCGGTGCTGCGCAGCAGCGCGCTCACCACCGGAACGCGCGTCGTGCGCGCCGTCGCGGGGACCACGCTCGGCTTCCTGCTCGGCGTGGTGCTGATCGAACTTCTCGGTGTCGATCCGCCGGTGATGTGGGTGCTGCTGCCCATCGTCGCGTTCGGATCGGCTTACGTCCCCGAGGTCGCGAGTTTTGTTGCAGGACAGGCGATGTTCACCATGATGGTGCTGATCATCTTCAACCTGATCGTGCCGACGGGCTGGAGCGTCGGCCTGATCCGGATCGAGGACGTCGTCGTCGGCGCACTGGTCGGAGTCGTGGTGTCCACACTGCTGTGGCCGCGCGGCGCCACTTCGCGGGTGGCCAGGATCGTCGATGCGGCCTACGCCGTGGGCAGCGACTACCTGACCGCCACCGTGAGACGCGTGACGCGCGGCGCCTACGAGGAGGCCAATGACCGGGTCACGGCTCTCGGCCACGACGCGCTCACCGCGTCGCGCACCCTGGATGACGCCGTCCGGCAATACCTTTCGGAGAGCAGCGGACCGACCGATCTGCGCGCACCGGTGATTCGCGCATCGAACCGGGCCGTGCGGTTGCGCAACGCCGCCGAGTTGATCGCCGACGTCACGCCGCCGCCGCTGGCCGCGTACCCGCGGGTGCGCCGCGTGCTCGAGACGCACACCGCTGCGGTATGCGACCGGGTTCGGGGCAGCGCGCCCGAGCACGAAATCGGACCCATCAGCGACGACTTCGTGCTCGCGCTGCGGGCCGAGTCCGACGGCAGCGAGCTGTCCGTGTCGGCCGCGTTACCGCTGCTGACCGTCGCCGCCAACATCGGCGAGCTGGAGCTGCTCTACCCCGAACCCGTTGTCGCTTTGCAGATTTAGCGGGAGGTGTGCGGCATCAGAGCGTTCGGCGGAATGGTGCCGAACCTGCCCGCCTGGTAGTCCTCCATCGCCTCGATCAGCTCGATCTTGGAGTTCATGACGAACGGCCCGTAGTGGAACACCGGCTCGCGGATCGGCTGCCCACCCAGCACCAGCACCTCGAGCGCCGGCCGGTTCGAATCCTGCCGGCCAGCCGCCGCGACCGTGATGCGATCGCCCTTGCCGAACACGGACAGCTGACCCTGCTCGATCGGGTTGCCCTCGGGCCCGACGGTGCCGCGGCCGGACAGCACGTAAACCAGCGCGTTGAAGTCCGGATTCCACGGCAGGCTCAGCGTCGCACCCGGCTGAATCGTGCTGTGCACGAATGTGATCGGGGTGTGCGTGCCACTCGGGCCGCGATGCCCGTCGACGTCACCGGCGATGACGCGGACCAGCGTGCCGCCGTCACCCGAGGCGAGCAGCGCGGCGTCGCCGCCCTCGATCGCCTGGTACTTCGGCGTCGCGAACTTGTCCTTGCGCGGCAGGTTCACCCACAGCTGGATGCCGTGAAAAGTGCCGCCGCTCTCGACGAGTTCGGCAGGCGGCGTCTCGATGTGCAGGATGCCCGCACCCGCCGTCATCCACTGGGTCGCGCCGTCGGTGATGAGGCCACCGCCGCCGTGCGAATCCTGATGGGCGAAGCGGCCGTCGATCATGTAGGTGACGGTTTCGAAGCCGCGGTGCGGGTGCCAGTCGGTCCCGCGCGGTTGACCGGGCTGGTATTCGATCTCGCCCATCTGATCCATGTGGATGAACGGGTCGAGGTCGGCCGCGCGGACGCCGGCGAAGGCGCGCACGACGGGGAAGCCCTCGCCCTCGTAGCCGCGCGGGCCGGTGGTGATGGAACGGACCGGGCGGTCACGTTCGGTCACCGTCGGGTCGGCGATACGGGGAAGGGTGAACGTGTCTGCGGTGATGGCTGGCATCGGTAACTCCTCGGTCGGAACTACCGCGTATAACCGGACTGCGGTCCGATTATTCCAGGGCGGTCATCGCGGCGGCGCGGGCGTCGGCCGCGCTCGCCGTCGTCAGCGCGGCCTCGGCGGCGGCGCGGCACTGCTCCAGCGTCACGCGGCCGAGCCTCGCGCCCACCGCGGCGACGGCCGCGGCCGCCGCGGACAGCGACGACACCCCGAGGCCGACGAGCACGCACGCCAGCACCGGGTCCGCGGCGGCCTCGCCGCAGACGCCGACCGGCTTGCCGACGGCCGCGCCCGCTTTGGCAGCGGTCGCCACCAGCGAGAGCACCGCGGGCTGCCACGGATCGGTCAGCGTGGCGAGTTCGGCGGACATGCGATCCGCGGCCATCGTGTACTGCGTGAGGTCGTTGGTACCGATGGACAGGAAGTCGACGTGGTCGAGGATGCGATCGGCGAGCAACGCCGCGGCGGGCACCTCGATCATCACGCCGGGCGTCAGGCCGACGGCGCGCACGTGGCCGGCGAAGTGCGCGGCCTCGGCGGGCGTCGCGATCATGGGCGCCATCACCCACGGCGACGTGCCGGTGGCCTCGGCGGCCTGCGCGATCGCCTCGAGCTGCCGCGTCAGAATGCCGAGGTTGCCGTCCGCGATGCGGATACCGCGCACCCCGAGCGCCGGGTTCGCCTCGTCGGGGTGGCCTGCGAACTTCAGCGGCTTGTCCGACCCGGCGTCGAGCGTGCGCACCACGACCTTGCGGCCGGGGAAGGCGTTCAGGACCTCGGCGTAGATGGCCGCCTGCTCGTCGACCGTCGGCTCGGTGTCGCGGTTCAGGAAGCAGAGTTCGGTGCGGAACAGGCCGACGCCCTCGGCGGGCGTCTCGGCCGCTGCGCGCGCGGCGGCGCCGTCCTGGACGTTGGCCAGAATCGCGACGACCTGGCCGTCCGCCGTCGCGCCGGGGCCCGTCCACTGGTTCGCGAGATCGGCGTCGCGCTGCGAACCCGCGACGGCCGCGGCGGCGGTCTGTGGATCGGGCGACACGGTCACGGTGCCCAGTGTCCCGTCGACGGCGACCATCGTGCCCACGGGCACCGCGTCGAGACCGTCGACGGCCACGACGCACGGGATCCCCAGCTGCCTGGCGATGATCGCGGTGTGGCTGGTGGGCCCGCCGAGGGTGGTCGCGAGCGCGACGACCAGTGACGCGTCCAGCCCCGCGGTGTCGACGGGCGCGAGGTCCTCGGCGCACAGGATCGACGGAACGTCCGGCACCGGCACGCCGGGTTCGGGCAGTCCGGTGAGCTCGGCGATGACGCGGTCGCGGATGTCGCGCAGGTCGGTCACGCGCTCGGCCATCAAGCCGCCGAGCTGGGTGAACATCGTGACGAACTGATCGACCGCCCCGATCACGGCGGTGACGGCGGGTGCGCCTCCCCCGATCCGCTTCTCCGCGGCACCGATCCACGCCCGGTCCTGAGCCAGCGTCGCGGTAGCCGCAAGCACCTCCGAGGCGGCCCCGGTCGCGAGGGCGGCGCGGTCTCGGAGCCGCGCGGCCACCGCACCGGCGGCGGCGGTGAACCTGGCGGCCTCGGCGGGCCGATCCGCCTCTGCGACGTCCGGAGCCGGGGCGTCGGCGTCCAGTCGCGGGCGGCTGCCGGGCCTGATCACCGGTGCGTACTGCACACCCGCGACGGCGGGAACGCCCTGCAGGACGGTTCCGGCGGCGAGGGTGCCGGCGGTGGAGGGTGACGTAGTCGTAGTCGACGAACTCATGTGAACCAGATTACAAGAAATGATTGACAAGTCAACACGGTCGGGAGTAAAACAACATATATCAACATTCAATCCGGGCATTTCCCACAGGGACGGAGGGGCATGTACGCCGAAGAGCGCCAACAGGCCATCGCCGCGCACGTCATCAACAAGGGACGGGCATCGGTGGCCGACCTCGCCAAAACGTACGACGTCACGACCGAAACCGTGCGGCGCGACCTGGCCGCCCTCGACCGGGCGGGCGTCGTGCGGCGCGTGCACGGCGGCGCCGTTCCCGCCCGCGCCCTGCACCTGGTCGAACCGGGTGTCGGCGAGCGCGAGGAGACCAGGGCCGACTACAAGGACGCCATCGCCGCGGCCGCCGCCGAGTTCTTCCCCCTCAGCGGCGCCTCGATGCTGCTGGACGCGGGCACCACCACCGCCCGTATCGCCTCGATCCTCCCCACCGACCGCGAACTCGTCGTCGTCACCAACTCCGTCCCGATCGCCGCGCGGTTGGCCGGCGTGAGCTCGGTGACGCTGCAACTGCTCGGCGGTCGAGTGCGCGGACTGACCCAGGCCGCGGTGGGCGAGCAGGCACTGCGGGTGCTCGACTCGCTGCGCGTCGACATCGCCTTCGTCGGCACCAACGGCATCAGCGTGCGCCACGGCCTCTCCACTCCCGACAGTGAGGAGGCCGCCGTGAAGCGCGCCATGGTCCAGTGCGCCAACTACGTCGTCGTCGCCGCCGACTCCACCAAGGTCGGCCGCGAGGATCTCGTCAGCTTCGCGCCCATAGAGGACGTCGACACCCTGATCACCGATGCCGAGATCGACGACGACGACCGCCGTCAACTGACCTCCGCAGGCGTCGAGGTCATCACCGCAGGAGCTTCCGAATGAGCACACAGCGAGTAGCCGAAGGCGGATCGCGCATGACCACAGTCGTCACCGTCACCCCGAACCCGAGCATCGATCGCACCGTCACCCTCGGCGGCGCACTGACCCGTGGCGCCGTGCACCGCGTCACCTCGGCGACCTCCGAACCGGGCGGCAAGGGCGTCAACGTCGCCCGCGCGCTCGCACTCGCCGACGTCGACGCCGTCGCGCTGCTGCCCGCCGCCGAGTCCGATCCGTTCGTCGCCGCGCTGGTGGCGGCCGCGGTGCCCGCGCGCTGCGTACCCGTCGAGAGTGCCGTTCGCACCAACCTGACGATCACCGAATCCGACGGCACCACAACGAAACTCAACGAGCCCGGCGCACACCTCGATGGGGCGGCACTGGTCGCGCTGACACAGACCGTCGTCGCCGCGGCCCAGGACGCGTCGTGGGTGGTGCTATCGGGCTCGCTTCCACCGGGCATGCCGGAGTCCTGGTACGCGGACGTGGTGGCGACGCTGGCCGACCTGCCCTGCCGCGTCGCCGTCGACACCTCCGAGGGACCGCTGGCCGCCCTGGCCCGCGCCTTCGGCACCGCAGCCCCGGATCTCATCAAGCCGAACGCCGAGGAGCTCGCCAGCCTGGTCGGCGCCTCCGCCGACGATCTCGAACAGGCTGCGGCGCAGGGCGATCCGGGCCCCGTGGTGTCGGCGGCGCGCCGGCTCGTCGACGAGGGAGTGGGCACCGTCCTCGTCACGCTCGGGGCGGCGGGGGCGGTGCTCGTCGACCGCCTCGGCGCCTGGATGGCCGCGCCGCCGCCGATCACACCGCGCAGCACCGTCGGGGCGGGTGACAGCTCGCTGGCCGGGTACCTGCGCGCCGAAGTCGCGGGAGCCGAACCGGCCGAACGCCTCCGCATGGCCGTCGCGTACGGCAGTGCGGCGGCCGCCTTGCCGGGATCGGCACTGCCGTCGCCTGCGCATCTCGATTTGTCCGCCGTCAGGGTGCACGCACTGGCACCCGCGTCCACCCGTCCGTAACACCAACCAGAAAGTAGCGAGATGTCCACCACCACAGCTGAACTCGTCGCCCTCGATGTCGACGCAGGCGGCGACAAGGAGGCCGTCATCGGCCTGCTCGCCACCCTGGTCGACGGCGCGGGCCGCACCACCGACCGCGACGGCCTCGTCGCCGCGGCGATGGCCAGGGAGGCGCAGTCCGCCACCGGCCTGCCCGGCGGCATCGCGATCCCGCACTGCCGCTCCCCGCACGTCGACACCGCGACCATCGCGTTCGCGCGGTTGGCGCCCAAGGTCGACTTCGGCGCGCCCGACGGCCCGGCCGACCTCGCGTTCCTGATCGCGGCTCCCGAGTCCGGCGGCTCCGAGCACATGAAGCTGCTCTCGAGCCTCGCCCGCGCCCTCGTCCGCAAGGAGTTCGTCGAGTCGCTGCGCACCGCGGCGTCGGCCGACGACATCGTCGCGCTCGTCGAGGGCGTCGTGAACCCGGCCCCCGCCCCCGCGGCCGAAGCCGCCACCCCGGCACCCGCCGTGGAGCCGAAGCGGACCACGACGCTGATCGCGATCACCGCGTGCCCCACCGGAATCGCGCACACCTACATGGCCGCCGATTCGCTGGCGCTGGCAGCCAAGGAAGCAGGCGTCACCCTGCACGTCGAGACGCAGGGCTCCTCGGGAAGCACCCCGGTGTCACCCGAGACCATCGCCGCCGCCGACGCCGTCATCTTCGCCACCGACGTGGGCGTCAAGGACCGCGGCCGATTCGCTGGTAAGCCGGTCATCGCCTCGGGCGTCAAGCGCGCCATCAACGAGCCCGCCAAGATGATCAGCGAAGCCGTCAGTGCGGCAAGCGATCCCAGCGCGGCGCGGGTCGAAGCCGCCGCGGGCTCGTCGTCGCCGTCCTCGGGTACCCCGGCCGGAGGTGGGGTCGGGTGGGGCACCCGCACCCGGCAGATCCTCCTGACGGGCGTGTCCTACATGATCCCGTTCGTCGCCGCGGGCGGTCTTCTGATCGCACTCGGCTTCCTGTTCGCGGGATACGAGATCGCGGACAACGGCAAGGACATCGCGCTCAACAACTCGCTGACCAACCTGCCCGAGGGCGGGTTCATGCAGTACCTCGGCGCGATCCTCTTCACGCTCGGCGGCCTGGCGTTCAGCTTCCTGGTGCCCGCGCTGGCCGGTTACATATCCTTCGCGATCGCCGACCGACCCGGTCTCGCACCCGGATTCACCGCGGGCGCGCTCGCGGTGTTCGTCGGGGGCGGCTTCCTCGGCGGTATCGCGGGCGGTGTGATCGCCGGCTTCACCGCCCTCTGGATCAGCAGCTTCAACGTCCCCCGGTGGTTGCGCGGCCTGATGCCGGTGGTGATCATCCCGCTGTTCGCCTCGCTCGTCGTGGGTCTCATCATGTTCTTCCTCATCGGCCGTCCGCTGGCCTGGGTCAACACCAGCCTCACCAACTGGCTCACCGGTCTGTCCGGTACGTCGGCCATCCTGCTCGGCGTCATCCTCGGTCTGATGATGTGCTTCGACCTCGGTGGCCCGGTCAACAAGGCCGCCTACGCGTTCGCCACCGCCGGTTTGGCGGCGGCCACCACCTCGAGCTTCGAGATCATGGCCACCGTCATGGCCGCGGGCATGGTGCCGCCGCTCGCGATGGCGTTGGCGACCGTGGTCCGGCCGGGGCTGTTCAGCGAGCCGGAGCGTGAGAACGGTCGGGCCGCATGGCTTCTCGGTGCGTCGTTCATCTCCGAGGGCGCCATCCCGTTCGCGGCCGCCGACCCGCTGCGCGTCATCCCGTCGATGATGTTCGGCGGAGCGATCACCGGAGCCATCTGCATGGCGGCCGGAGCGACGTCACGGGCCCCGCACGGCGGAATCTTCGTGCTGTTCGCGATCGACAACAAGCTGTGGTTCGTCATCGCGATCCTGGCGGGCACCGTCGCCGGCGCCGCCGCCGTCGTCGTCGCCAAGCAGTTCGGCAAGCCCAAGGTCGACGCCGAGCAAAGCCCGGCGCTGGCCACCGTCTGATCCAATCAACCCCAACCCCTCGAAGGAGAACGCCATGCCATCCAAGATCGTCACCGTCGGTTCCGCCATCGGCCTGCACGCCCGTCCCGCCGCCGTCATCGCCGAAGCCGTCGTCAGCGCCGGGGTGCCCGTCACCCTCGCCGTCGACGGAGGTGAACCCGTCGACGCCGGTTCGGCGCTGATGATCATGACGCTGGGCGCCGGGAACGGAGCCCAGGTGACCGTCGCGTCCGACGACGAAGCCGCGCTGAACACCGTTGCGGATCTCGTCGCGCAGGACCTCGACGCCTGAGCTGAGTCACCCCCGAGGGGCGGCGATTGGCCTGAACAGGGCCGTCGCCGCCCTTCGTGTTCGGGCGGCCGAGAAACCGGACTGACCCCCTGTCGGGACACCATAGGATGACCTGGTGCAAGAGGTCAGGGGGCTAAGCGTAGGGCGATGCGCCGAAGGGGGTGGCGTGCCTTGCGGCGTGTCGTCATCCTGCTGATCGCGTTCACGCTCGCGATGCTGAGCGCCCCTCCGGCCTTTGCCATCGAACCCCCCGTCATCGATCCCGCCGCACTCCCACCCGACGAGACGGGGCCCGACCAGCCGACCGAGCAGCGCGCCGTATGCGGAACGCCGACGGCCTTTCCGAACTCGAACTTCGTCGACAAGCCGTGGCCCAACGACTACCTCCGCATCGCCGAGGCGCAGAAGTTCGCCACCGGTGCCGGCGTCACCGTCGCGGTCATCGACACCGGCGTGAACGGGTCGCCGCGGGTGCCCGCCGAGCCCGGTGGCGACTGGGGAATGTTGGGCAGGATGGCCATCGTCACCGGGAACTCGCTGAGGTGGAGTTGGTCGGCGATGACGAGCATGCCGTCGATGGTGACCTCGACGGCGACGACGTCTTCCAGGTGCCCCGTCATGCGCCGACCTCGGCGCGCGCGGCCGCCGGCTCGCCGGGGTGCGTGACGTGCACACGCAACTCCGTGGACATGTGTGGGACCCCCTGAGCGCTTTCCATCTACTACCTCGTCGTCGCGGGCGGCACGGCGCGTGGCAGATCTCGACCCAAAGTAGCCGTCATCGGAGTGGACGGCCATCCTGTGCCATGCCTTTGCCAAGCTGTCCCGCGCCGACATTCGCCCGCGCGACCAGATCGAGCCGTTTCATGCCTGCCGCCCCTTTCGCCGGAAGCGAGCCTATCAGCGGTTTCGAGGGGCCCGGCGCACCAATTCTCCGCCACGGCGCCAGTTCGCCACGTCGGCGGAAAAGCGAATGTTTCACGTGAATAACCCTGTGCACCAGCCTTTTACGACCGGCCTGAGAAGATTTCGTCGACATTCCTCCTCCGAACGTCGCGTCCCACGCCACCCCGGCGGTGCCGCCAACCGGTCCCCGCAGGGCCGCTCGGCCCGGCCCCCCAGCCATCCCCCACCGGTGGATGCGCCCCGTCTGCCATCGGTTAGCTGAGCAGCCGCTCAGTCCCGGATCTCACCGTCGCCGCCCGTCCGTGGTTGATACTTGAGTGGACGGGAAAGGAGCCCCACCACCGTGAGCGACCGCGACGACGCCCTGCGCAGGGATCTGGGCTGGACCGGACCCGAGGACGCCGACTACGAACCGACGCCCGCGGAGCCGACGTTCACCCCGGCCGCGACGCCGTTGCCCTCGCGTCCGCCCGTCGAGTACACCCCGCCCGAGGCCGCACCGGAGCCGCCGCGCGAGCCTCCGAGCCGCCCGGCGTCACAGCGATTCGGGCCGCCCCCCGGCACGCCCAGGGATACCGGGCCGCTGAACCGGCCCGACGGCTCGCCGCAATGGACTGCACAGCCCGGCTGGCAGGGCCCTCCGCCGCCCCAGCATCAGCCACCCCCGCAGCCCCCCGCGTCGCGGCCGTCACACCCGCAGGGCCCCGCGCCCGGTCAGCAGCTGCACCCGGGTTGGGCCGGTGGCTACCCGCCGCCGGGAGCGCAGGTGATGCCGCCCCCACCGACGGGTTCCTACGCCGATCGCATTCGGGCCGACCAACTGGTCCCCACCAAGCGCACGCCGCCGGGGAGCGGCTGGCGCAAACTGCTGTATCGCGCCACTTTCGGACTGGTCAACCCCGGCCAGTCCCCGGACGAGATCCAGCAGGCCGCGCAGGAGAACCGCATTCGATCGGTACTCCGGGGGCACTACAAGATCGGCGTGATGGGAAAGGGCGGCGTCGGCAAGACCACCGTGTCGGCCACCATCGGGTCGATCTTCGCTGAGTTGCGCCAGGACGATCGGGTGGTCGCCATCGACGCCGACACGTCCTTCGGCAAGCTGGGCAGCCGCGTCGACCCCAAGGCGATGGGGTCCTACTGGGAGCTCGCCACCGATCAGCACCTCGAGACGTTCGCCGACGTCCGCAGCCGCGTCGGCAACAACGCCGCGGGCCTCTTCGTTCTGGCGGGCGAGGCCAGCCCGGCGCGCAGGCGCGTCCTGGACCCGGCGATCTACCGCGAGGCGACCGCGAGGCTCGACCGCTACTTCACCATCTCGATCGTCGACTGCAGTTCGACGATGGACTCCCCGGTCACCCAGGAAGTGCTCCGCGACCTGGACGCCCTCATCGTGGTGTCGTCGCCGTGGGTGGACGGTGCCGCGACGGCCGGCCAGACCATGGACTGGCTGGCCAACCGCGGACTGACCGGCCTCCTGCGACGCACCGTCGTCGTGCTCAACGACTCGGACGGGCACGTCGACAAGCGCACTCGCGCCATCCTGGCGCAGCAGTTCGCCGGGCAGGGTCAGGCCGTGATCGAGGTGCCGTTCGACGCGCACCTGCGACCGGGCGGGGTCATCTCGGGGACCCGCGATCTGGCGCCGGCGACACGTCGCAAGTTCGTCGAGATCGCCGCGGCGCTGGCCGAGCACTTCCCCACCAACGACGATCGCCACCGGGAGCGCTAAGACCCACCCAGTCAGGCGAGCTGCTCGAGCAGCGCCTCGATGAGCGCGGTCTCCGCGGCGGACACCGGCTGATCCGCCTCCGCCTGCGCCAGCACGTCCTCCGGTACGCCCGCCGCCTGCGCGATCTCCCCGACCGTCAGCGCGGCGCGCCGCCGGGCGGCGTACAACCGCTGGCCCAGCGTGGCCGTGCTCGCCGTCGACGCCAGCAGGGTGAGCTCCTCGATCTCGCGCCGCACGGTGCTCAGCGCCTTGATGAGCGTCGGCGTCACCCGGCCGATTCGGGTGGCCCGAGCGGCGACCGCCTCCAGCTGCCGCAGGTCGACCAGGATCGCACTCGCGCGCGGGGTGAAGTCGGCGTCCTCGAGCGGGGGTAGCGCGTCGATGGTCGACCCGAGGCTGTTCACCGCGGCCTCCACCGCCTGTGCGATCAGCGCCGACTCGTCTCCGCCCACACCGGCTTGCGCGGCCGGGGTCGGGTTGGCGCTCGGGGTCGCGGGTGGCTGGACGTAGACGACGCCGCTCGGCTGGGTCGGCGGGGTCGACCGGCCCTCCTTGATCTGGGCAATGGTGCCCGACGGCCACTGCAGGACCTCTTCGAGCCTGGCTCGCGTGCGCTCGCGTGGCCAGCTTCGCCCCTTCTCGAATGCGATGAGCGCGCCGGCGTTGATGATCCCCTCGGCGGCGAGGCTGCGTTGGCTGATGTCGAGCTCTCGCCTGCGTGCCGCCGCGGCCGCGCCCGCACGGACCATGCCGGGGTGCAGCGACACGGTCGACTCGTCCTCATCCCGTTCGATCGGCACCAGGAGGTTGGTCGACTCGTCCTCCGCAGGCCGCGGCGGGACGGGCGTGACCTCGAACCGCACCAGCGGTCCCGCCGCCGGATCACCCAATCGAACGGCCATCCCGTCGGTGAGCACCGCCGAATGGGTTCGCGACGACCCGATGAACATCCCGTTCATGCTGGTGTCGGAGGCAACCCACGCGCCGTCGACGAGTTCGAGACGGACGTGCACCCTGGAGATGCGCGAATCGTCCAGCTGCACCTGCGCGTGCGGGTCGCGGCCGATGGTCGCGGTGCCCATCCGCGGGGACACGACGTACGTCGAGCGGTCGGTCCGCACGACCAACGAACCCGGTTCCAGGTTCGCCTCTGAACTCGTCATCTCGATACCCCACACGGTGTCGCGCGGCTGCTGCGCGGTGCCGCAATGATAGCCAATCCCGCTGCAGTGCTATGGCTTGGGCTGCGAATTTCCGAAGCGTTTTCAGACCGTCGATCACCAGTGCAACAGTTCCTAACCGTGTCGTCGCTACGCTTGAACTGTAGCGGTGACAACGCTCGGCTGATGACGGCAACATCGAGTCCTACCTGGGGCATCGCGCGACACCTGCATCTCAGCAGCACAGCGAGTACATCGGTGTAATTCCGCAACTCGGACCGCCACCGCCCAGCAGCGGCTGACCTCGCCATCTCAAACTGTTGCATCGCTACGGTTATTGCTATAGATTCCGTTTCACCGAAGCGCAGCACCCACGGCAGCGCCTGACAAAGGAGGATCCATGAACGCAGTTGCACTGGACGGCCTGCCCATCGGCGCATGCACCGCGAACCCCGAGAAGTGGGTGACGGCAGCGGACGAGGACGCGAAGGCCATCTGCCGGATGTGCCCGAGGCGTTGGGCCTGCGCTCGCGATGCCGTCGAACTGCCGCGCGCCGAAGGCCTCTGGGCCGGCGTCGTCATCCCCGAGGGCGGCCGCGGGCGCGGCCACGCACTCCGTCAGCTGCGCGACCTCGCCGAGCGCAACGGCTATCCGGTCCGCACCGGGAGGCGGGTGTTCCTGGAAGCGGTCGAGGACGCCGCCTGACCACCCGCCGCCGTCGCTGCCGATTCGAGGGGGCGGCAGCGCGGGCGGCGGTCGGGGGAATACCCGCGGCACCTCCACCGTTCGAATAACCGACGGTGCCGGACATGCCCCGGGTACCACCCCAGAAGTCGCTTCGAGCGACCACTTGCCGAGAGGCGCGATGACGGCACCGTCCCGTTGAGCCGCCGACGCACACGCGTCGGCGGCTCGACTGTTTCCACGCCTTCGAGACCGGCGAAGGCGCTCGGCGATGTGCGACGATGGCTTCACTCACGCCGGCGTGATGACACCGCCGCAGCTCAACATCACCGAATTTCCGGGAGTTTCGATGTTCGACAAGCGTTTCCCCGCCGCACTGACGTGGCCGCGCGGCATCGCCTACGCGATCGCGGCGGTCGTCCTGGGTGTCGTCGTCGGCGAGCTCGCCGCCATGCTGATCTTCGCGGGTTCCAGCGACCGCCGGCTCGACGACCAGGCCGTTCGCGGCGCCGATACGGCTCCCGCCGTGGTCGCGGCAGCCGGCGACCTGGAGCGAGCGCGACAGGCCCGAGCCGCTCTGGACGACGACGTCACCGAGGCGAGTCGCCGGCGCGACGACGCGCTGGTCGTCGCCCGCTGCGAGTTCAGCGCGGCACCGCAGTGCCCGCCCACCCGCATAACCGGTGTGCCCGGCGCCGGACCCGGACTCCGCACGGCCGACGAGTTCCTCGCGGACGCGCAGCGGAGCCTCGACAGGGCGGAGTCCGAACGCGACCGGCTCGCGCCTGCGCTCGACGCCGCGGTCGCCGCCGACCAGGCCGCGCTGACGCGGGCGCGCGACGCCGCGATCGCCGGAGCGGACCGCGGGTTCGGCGCCCGCTGGCTGGCCATGAACGCCCACACGCTCGCGAGCCCCGCGGCGATCGTGCTGCGGGCCCTGCTCACCGGAGTGTTCGTGTTGGCGTTCCTCTTTCCGCTACTGCTCCGGATCTCGCGCGCCAAGACCACGGAGGATCGCCGCGCGTCCGCACTCGCCGAGCGGGAACGAGCGGATATCGAGGCCGACACCGCGATCGCGGTCAAGAAGGCCGAGGTGCGTGCCGCCGTCGAGACGATGTGGGCCGAGCGGGAGCTCGAGAGTGCGCGGCTCGCCGTCGCAGCACAGGCGGAGATCGACTCCGAGGAGCAGCGCCGACGAGTGGCGTCCGCACTGGAGGTCCCGACGCGAGTCGCCTCCGAGCGAGTCCCCGAGGTGGTGGCCGAATCCCCGGTCGACGAGCCCGCGGCCCTACCCGCCGTGCGGGAGACGCTGCCCGCGAGGCGCACGGTCCTGCCGGTGGTGCCCGAGGTGGCCGAGGCGGCCGCGCGCTGGATGCGCCCGTTCGTGCCGCCGATCATCGCGAGCGCCATCGACACCACCACCCGGCCACTGCGGGCCGCCCGTCAGGTGTACGAGGAGACCGAGGAGATCCACTTCAGCCTGCGGCGCAGCCACCGGGTGAGCGTGACGACCGAGCAGACCGAAGACACCGCCGAACCGGTCGAGGAGGTTCTCGTCGTGGAGGTCGACGGCCCGAAGCGTCCGGCGCACAGTGCGATTCGCGCGGGCGACGACGTCCGCGAACTGCCACCCGCCGATAGCTAACCCGCTCGGCGTTCCACGGCCGCCGGGGAAACGGGTCCGCGGTGCCCGCGGATGACCCACAATGGCCGACGTGGCACACGACGTGCTCGCCTTCGACACGGCGCTCGATCACGCGTGTCCGGCGGTCTGGGGCATCCTGCGCGAACCCGATCTGTACTCCCGGTTCTTCCGTGGCATCGGCTCCTGCGAGCTGCACACCGACATGGCCCACCTGTTCCACGTTCGCCTGATCAGCCCGCGCGGCACGGTTGTCCAGCTTCAGATGCGCCAGGTGCTCCGCGAGTCCATCATGGAGATGCGGCTCGAGGCGACGCAGATGAGTCGGTGCTTCGCGTCGATTCGGCTGGTCCCGGAGGGTGGCGGCGCGAGGATCACGGTGCGGATCTTCGCCCTCGGCCAGCTGCACCCCGACTTCGCGAAGACCGGCGACGGCGCCGTTCGCGACTGGGTCCGTAGCGGCCTGCTGCGCATCTCCGAGTATCTCGACGGGGAGCAGACGTCGGTGCTGGCCAACTCCGGGGAAGCGCACTCACTGCAACTCAGCGTCCTGAGAACGATGATCGCCAGCGGCGTCGCACGCGCCTCCCGGCCCGACCGCGGTCTTCGGCAGCTCAACTCGCTGGCCAAGTGGGGCTTCACCCTCGCGGGCGGGTTGGGTGCCGCGGCGGCGCGCTCACCGGGCACCGTGGCGTCGATCGACCGGCACGGGACGACGACGTACGGGCAGATGGCCGCGCGCACCGGTTTCATCGCGTCGGGGCTGGCCGCCGAGGGCTGGACGACGGACAGCACGTTCGCGATCCTCGCCCGCAACAGCGCGGCGATGGTCGAGTGCATGATCGCCGCGAGCAAGCTGGGGGCCAACGCCCTGCTACTCAACCCCGGCCTGGCAGCCCGCGCGATCGAGGAAATCGTCACCTCCCACGCGGTCGACGTGGTGTTCGTCGACGACGAGTTCGAACCGCTGGTGCGCTACCTCCCCGACCGGATCGTGCGACTCTCGACGCACCCGAGATCGACGGTGGCCCAGCGTCGTTCGATCGAGGACGTCATCTCCGCCGGCACTGAGGCGACGCCGGTGGCACCCCCGAAGAAGCCAGGCAGACTGGTCGTTCTCACCTCGGGCACCACCGGCACGCCGAAGGGTGCCCGCCGCCCCACGCCACCCGGATTCGGGGCGATCGCCGCGATGCTGTCGCGGATGCCGCTGCGCCGCGACGAGGTGATGCTGCTGTCCGCTCCGCTGTTCCACGCCTGGGGCCTCGCCGCGCTGCAGTTGAGCACTCCGCTGCTCGCCTCGGTGGTACTGCTGGAACGCTTCGACGCCGAGGAGTGCCTCGAATCCGTTGCCCGACACCGCTGTACGGTCCTGGTCGTGGTGCCGATCATGATTCAGCGCATCCTCGATCTACCCGCCTCCGTGATCAGTCGCTACGACACGTCCTCACTCAAAGTCGTTGCCAGCAGCGGATCTCCGATTCCGGGCGCCTCCTGCACCAGGTTCATGGACACCTTCGGCGACGTGCTGTACAACTTCTACGGCTCCACCGAGGTGTCGTGGGCGACCATCGCCGATCCCACCGACCTTCGCCTCGCCCCCACCAGCGCGGGCCGGCCACCCCTCGGGACGCGCGTCGCCGTCCTCGGCACCGACGGCAATCCCCTGCCCGTCGGTGCCGTCGGTCGCATCTTCGTCGGCAACGACATGCTCTTCGACGGCTACACGAACGCGGCATCGCCCGCCGTCGCCGACCGGTTGATGGACACCGGCGACCTCGGCTACCTCGACGCCAGCGGGCGCCTGTTCATCGCGGGCCGCGACGACGAGATGATCATCTCCGGTGGTGAGAACGTCTTCCCACGTCCCGTGGAGGAGGCGCTGGCCCTGCTGCCGCAAGTCAGCGAAGTCGCGGTCGTCGGCGTTCCCGATCCCGAATACGGTCAACGCCTCGCCGTGTACATCGTCCGCTCCGACGGGGCGACGCTCGACGAGGCGATGGTCAAGAACTTCGTGCGAAACCGGCTGAGTCGCTTCTCGATTCCGCGTGACGTCACATTCGTGGACGAACTGCCGCGCACTGTGACGGGGAAGATACTGAAACGCCAGTTGGCGGGCTGATCACGGCGAGGCGACGCGCGCAGCGTCGGTGGTGCAGGGCAGAATGCGTACGCCACCCCCGTGCACCTGATGGAGAAGGATCAGCAGTGAGTTACACCGCCGCCGACATCACCGAGCTCGACGATGTCCAGCACACACGCCTGCGGCCGGCGGTCAACCTGGGCCTCGACGTGCTCAACACCGCGCTGCGCGAGATCGTCGACAACGCGATCGAGGAGGTCGCCGAACCCGGCCACGGCGGCTCGTGCGTGACGATCACCCTGCACGCCGACGGGTCGGTCAGCGTCGCGGACGACGGCCGGGGCCTGCCCGTCGACTCGGACCCCGTGAACGGCAAGAACGGCATCGTCAAGACCCTGGGAACGGCGCGGGCCGGCGGCAAGTTCTCCGCACACACCGACGCGGCCAGCACGGGAGCCGGCCTGAACGGAATCGGCGCCGCGGCAGCGGTGTTCATCTCGGCGCGGACCGACGTGACGGTGCGCCGGGCGGGCAAGACCTACCTGCAGAGCTTCGGCGGCGGCTACCCCGGTGTGTTCGAGGGCAAGGACTTCGATCCGGCCGCCCCGTTCACCCGCGCGGACACGCAGAAACTGCGCGGCACCGGCAACCGCAAACCCGACGCGCACGGCACCACGGTGCGCATCCTCTTCGATCCGGTCGTCGTGCCGGACTCGACCGTGGACATCGGCGAGGTCCTGCTGCGCGCGCACGCGGCCGCCCGGATGTCGCCGGGGGTGCATCTCGCCGTCGTCGACGAGGGCTGGCCCGGCGACGAGGTGCCCCCCGCGCTGGTCGAGCCGTTCCACGGCCCGTGGGGCACCGAGACACTGCTGGACCTCATGTGCACCGCCGCCGACACCCCGGTGCCGAGCGTCCGCGCCGTCGTGGAGGGTCGCGGTGAGTACACCACCGGACGCGGCCCGACCCCGTTCCGCTGGTCGCTGAGCGCCGGACCCGCCGAGCCGGCGACCGTGGCCGCGTTCTGCAACACCGTCCGAACGCCCGGCGGCGGATCCCATCTGACGGCCGCCATGAAGGGCCTGTCGGAAGCCCTGGCGGAGCGGGCCTCCCGGATCCGCGATCTCGGCCTGGCCAAGGGCGAGGAGGGGCCGGAACCGCAGGATTTCGCGGCGGTCACCGCGCTGGCCGTCGACACCCGCGCCCCCGACGTGTCGTGGGACTCCCAGGCCAAGACGGCGGTGTCGTCGCGGTCGCTGAACGTGGCGATGGCCCCCGACGTCGCGCGTGCCGTCACCATCTGGGCGGCCAACCCCGCCAACGGGGACACCGTGACGCTGTGGACCAAGCTGGCCCTCGAGTCCGCACGGGCGCGGCGCAGCGCCGAGGGTGCGAAAGCCCGCTCCAGGGCGGCGTCGAAGGCCAAGGGCCTCGGGACGAACCTGTCGCTGCCGCCGAAACTGCTGCCCAGCCGGGAAACCGGGCGCGGGTCGGGAGCCGAACTGTTCCTGTGCGAGGGCGACTCGGCGCTGGGCACCATCAAGGCCGCCAGGGACGCCACCTTCCAGGCGGCGTTCCCGCTGAAGGGCAAGCCGCCCAACGTGTACGGCTTCACCCTGAGCAAGGCGCGGATCAAGGACGAGTTCGACTCGATCGAACGCATCCTGGGCTGCGGTGTGCGCGACAACTGCGACCCCGAGATGTGCCGCTACGACCGGATCCTGTTCGCCTCCGACGCCGACCCCGACGGGGGCAACATCAACTCGAGCCTCATCTCGATGTTCCTCGACTTCTATCGGCCCCTCGTCGAGGCCGGAATGGTGTACGTGACGCTGCCACCGCTGTTCGTCGTCAAAGACGGAACCCAGCGGGTGTACTGCCAGGACGAGTCGGAACGCGACGCCGCGGTGGCCCAGATGAAAGCGACGTCCAAACGCCGGGTGGAGGTGCAGCGCAACAAGGGTCTCGGTGAGATGGACGCCGACGACTTCTGGAACACGGTGCTGGATCCGCAGCGGCGCACGGTGATTCGCGTGCATCTCGACGACGGTGAGAAGAAGCTGCACCACACTCTGTTCGGTGGACCGCCGGAGGGTCGACGCACGTGGATGGCCGATGTCGCCGCCGTCGTCGACACCTCCTCGCTGGACCTGACGTAGGGAATCACCGTGACCGCCACCCTGGACGTACCCGAACAGAATCCCGACCTGGTGCTCGACCAGAGCGCCGACGACTACTGGAACCGCTATCAGCTGACCTTCGCGCTCTACAGCGTCAGCGACCGCGCCATCCCGTCGGCGTTCGACGGGCTCAAGCCCGGCCAGCGGCGTCTGCTCTATCAGATGCACGACTCGAAGCTGCTGCCCGGCAACAAACCGCAGAAGTCCTCCAAGGTCTGCTCGGCGGTCACCGGGAACCTGCACCCCCACGGCGGCGCGTCGATGTACGGCGCCGCCGCGCTGATGGCCGCCGAGTTCCAGCGCGTGAAAGTCATTGACGGACAGGGCGCTTTCCCGCGCATCCAGGGCGACATCCCCGCCGCCGACCGCTACACCGAGATGCGGCTGTCGGCGCCCGGCGCCGCGCTGACCGCCGAACTCGACGATCACGCCGTCCCGATGGTGCAGACGTTCGACGGCGAGTGGACCGAGCCGACCGTGCTGCCGGCCCAGTGGCCGGTGCTCCTGTGCAACGGCGCCGTCGGCATCGCCGAGGGCTGGGCCACCAAGGTGCCCGCCCACAATCCCCGCGAGATCATGGCGGCCTGCCGGGCGCTGCTCGCGCGGCCCAACACGACCGACGACACGTTGATGAAGCTCATTCCCGGCCCCGACTGGGGCTGCGGGGCCACCGTGGTCGGGACGGCCGGGCTGCGCGAGTACATCACCACCGGCCGGGGACAGTTCACCGTGCGCGGCACCGTGTCCGTCGACGGGAAGAACTGCATCATCACCGAGTTGCCACCGGGGGTGGCGAGTAACACCGTGCAGGAACGGATTCGGGCCCTGGTCGAGTCCGGCGAGATGTCGGGCGTGGCCGACATGTCCGATCTGACCGACCGCCGCAACGGGCTGCGCATCGTGGTCACCGCCAAACGCGGACACAGTGCGGACACGATCCGCGACCAGTTGCTCGCGCTGACCCCGCTGGAGTCGACGTTCGCCGCCAGTCTGGTCGCGCTCGACGAGGATCGCGTGCCCCGCTGGTGGTCGGTGCGCGAACTGATCTCCGCCTTCCTGCACCTGCGCGACTCGGTGGTGCTGCGGCGCAGCGAGTATCGGCTGGACAAGGTCACCGCGCGGCGCCACCTGGTGGCCGGCCTGATGAAGATCCACCTGGACATCGACGCCGCGGTCGCGGTGATCCGCGGATCCGACACCGTCGACGACGCGAGGCAGGGTCTTCAGGAACGGTTCCAGATCGACGAGGAGCAGGCCAACTACGTTCTGGCGCTGCAACTTCGGCGACTGACGAAGCTCGACGTCATCGAGCTGCAAGCCGAGGCCGACAAGCTGGACGCCGAGTTCGCGGCGCTGACCGAGCTGGTGTCCAACCCCGACGCCCGCCGCAAGGTCATCGACCAGGAGTTGGTGGAGACCGCGAAACTGTTCAAGGGCACCGAGTTCGACCGTCGCACCGTACTGGACGCGTCGGCGACACCCGTTGCGGCCGGCACCGACGAGGACGGGCCACGCGAGCGGAAGGTCAACGCCTCCTGGCGTCTCGATGATCGGGGCGTGTTCTCAGACAGCCACGGTGAGCTGCTCACCTCGGGGCTGGGCTGGGCGGTGTGGGCCGACGGACGGGTCAAGTTCACCACCGGCAGCGGCCTGCCCTACAAGATCCGCGACATCCCGGTGGCGCCGGACATCGTCGGCCTGGTGCGCTCGGGGGTGCTGCCCGCCGGCTACCACCTGGCGCTGGTGACCCGGCGCGGGAAGATTCTGCGCATCGACCCCGCCGCGGTGAATCCGCAGGGCGCGGCGGGCAACGGGGTGGCCGGGGTGAGGCTGGCCGCCGACGGCGACGAGGTGATCGCCGCGCTACCCGTGTCGTGTGAGAACGGCGAGGCCATCCTGTCGACATCCGAAAAGGGTTGGAAGGTCACCGAAGTCGCCGACATCCCGGTGAAGGGCCGTGGCGGCGCGGGCGTCGGGTTCCACCCGTTCGTCAGCGGTGAGGACGCGGTGCTGTCGGCGTCGATCTCGCAGACGGGCTTCGTGCGGAACGGGCGGGCGGTGCGCGCCGAGAGCCGGGCGAAGTCGTCGATCAAGGGATCCGGCGCGGACGTGACGCCTGCCGGTTAGGTTCCCGCGGCACACCGCACCTTTGCGCCACACCCGGACCTACCCGCAGAATCTGTTGGTGCTCATTGACAGCGCTCCTGACGGCCGGTCCATGAGGGGTGCCGTCGTCATCTGCGTGACCGCGATAGTCGCCGGAGTCGTCATCGGCTTCGTGGGCGGCGCCTTCCGCTGGTGTCTTGCGACGGCGGACGCGTTGCGCGTCGACCTCGCCGACTGGGCCCACCGGCTGCCCGGACCGGGCTGGCTCGTGCTCGTAGCCACCACGGCGATCGGCGCAACCCTCGCGGCCTTGATCGTGCGGTGGCTGCCGCTGGCCGCCGGCAGTGGTATCCAGCACGTGGAGGCGGTCCATCGGGGCGACGCCACGCCCCCGCTCCTGCGCCTACTCCCGGCGAAGTTCGTCGGCGGTGTCCTGGCGATCGGATCGGGCCTCGTCCTGGGTCGCGAGGGGCCGACGGTGCACATGGGTGCGGCGGTGGGAGCCGAAGCCGCGCGGCGCGCCCGCCTCCCCGACGCGGACATCAGGATGCTGCAGGCGGCCCTCGGCGGGGCCGGTCTGGCGGTCGCCTTCAATGCGCCGATCGGAGGTGCCCTCTTCACCCTCGAGGAGGTGACGAAGTCCGTCCGGCTCCTGACCGTTCTGGCCACCGTCTTCGCCACCGCCACCGCGGTCGGTTGCGCTCGACTCATCGCCGGCGATCACCCGGACTTCATCGTCGGTTCACTGTCGTCCCCGTCGCTGTCCTGGCTGCCCCTCTTCGTCGTCTTCGGCCTTCTCACCGGTTGCCTCGGCGCCGTCTACAACCGGTTGGTGCTCAGCGTTCTCGACCGCGTCCGATCGATACCCCGCGTTCCCGCGGTCGTGAAAGCGGCGGTGATCGGTGCGGTCATCGGGTTGGTGACGTTCCTACAGCCACTCGCCACCGGCGGGGGCGACACCTTGACGCAGATGATTCTCGGCGGTCACACCTTCGCGTTGCTCGCAATCGCCGGCCTTCTGGCGCTGCGGTTCGTCGCCGGTCCACTGTCCTACGCCGCTGCCGTGCCGGGCGGCTTGTTCGCCCCGCTGCTGGCGGTCGGCACGCTCTGGGGCGTGCTGTTCGTCGGCGCGGTGAACGCCTTCTGGCCCGGCGACATCACCGGATTGGCAGTGCCGATGGCGATCGTCGGGATGACCGCGTTCTTCGGCGCCAGCGTGCGGGCACCGGTGACGGCCATCGTGCTCGTCATCGAGATGACGAGCACGACGTCGGTCGCAGTGCCGATGTTGGCCGCGACGGCGGCGGCGGTTCTCGTCGCGGAGCTCCTGCGATCGCCGCCGATCTACGACAGCCTCCGCGAGCGGATGGCTCCGCAGAGCTGACGGGCCCGTGTCCGGGAGACCGGCAGCTGAAAGGCACGATGGAGGTATGGACGTTCTGGTGGTCGGCGGCGGGCCCGCCGGCGTGGCGTTGGCCGGGGCGTGCGGGCGACTCGGACTGACCACCGGGCTGGTGGACCCGGCGCCGGACCGGCCGTGGACGGCGACCTACGGGATGTGGAGCCGCGAGTTGCCCGCCCACCTGCCGGAGTCCGTGATCGCGGCCCGCGCCGCCGGCCGGGTGATCGCTCAGACGGAACACGAATTGGGTTGGGAGTACGCGGTTCTCGATGTGCCCGCTCTTCAAGGCCACCTGGTCGAGGGGCTGACCGGGGTACGGGTCCACGGCGGTCGCGCAGTCGGATCGCCGGAGTCCGGCGTCGTCGCCCTGGCCGACGGGTCGCAGCTGCGGGCCGCCGTGGTCGTCGACGCCGGCGGAGGCGCGCGGCCCCTGGACCCGACGGTGTCGCGGCGCGAGGCCGCGGCTCAGACGGCCTACGGATTGATCGTCGACGAGGACGCCGCCGCGGCGTTCATCGCGCCCGGCGAGGCCCTGTTCATGGACTGGCGCGCCGATCACGGCGAGACCGGGTGGCCGACGTTCCTCTACGTGATACCGCTCGGCGGTGGCCGGGTACTGGTGGAGGAGACGTCACTGGCGCGACGACCGGGGCTCCCGATGTCGACGCTGCGACGCCGCCTGCACGCCCGGCTGGCCCGCCACGGCGTCCGGGTCCCGGAGGACGCCCGCAGCGAGAAGGTGTGGTTCCGGCTCGACCATCCGCGCCACCGCGGCCGCGGGGCACTCGGGTTCGGTGCGGCGGCGCCGTTGATTCATCCGGCGACCGGATTCAACCTGGCCACGTCGCTGCGACTCGCCCCGCAGGTGGCGGCCGCGCTGGCCGCGAACCTGCCGGGCGACCGGGGCGGAGCGCTCGCGGCAGGGCGGGAGGTCGTGTGGTCGCGCAGCGCACGGCTCGTCCACCACGTGCACATGATCGGCCTGGAGTCGCTGCTGCGGATGCCCCCCACCGACGTGCCCGTCTTCTTCGAGCGGTTCTTCAGCCTTCCCGATGAGCACCGGTGGACCTACCTCACCGCCCGCGACGACGTCGGCGGCACCGCCGCGGCGATGAACAGCCTCTTCTGGGCGTCGAAGGGTCGGTTGCGCCGTCACCTCGTCGGGTCCGCCGTGTATCCCCTGCTGCCGACGCGTTAGCGGATTCGCGGGCTCAGCGGCGCGGTGTCGTGGTGATGTGCACGTGGTCGAAGTGGCCGTAGCCTGAGCTCTGCGGACCGGCGGGCGTGTAGTAGGTGCCCCGCCAGATCACGTCCTGCAATCCGAATCGAGCCGCGTTGCTCATCGCGAACGCGAGGATCGCGTCGCCGAGCGCGATGCCCTCGGGACTCTCGGAATTGGGGATCATGATGTCGATCGCGAGGCCGCTCGGATGCCACGGTTTCGAATCCGGCCGCACGCCGTCGATGGCGGCGATCTGGGGAAACTGAGCGCTGACGGCGCGGGCTGCCACCACGGTGTTGGCCTGGAGCCCGGCTTCGTTCGCCACGCCGACGGGCAGCGCCTCCGGAATGTCCGCGGGCAGCGCCTGCGGGAGGTCGGCGGGCGGAGCCTGCGGCTGCGGCGGCACCGCGGCCGCGAGATCGACCACCGCCTGCTGGTTCGGGGTCAGCGAGGCGTACTTCGCCTCCGCGGCGATGATCTGACGCTGCAGTTCACTCGACTTGCTCTGCAGGTCGGCGCGCACCGCGGCAGCCTGTTCGGCCGCGGCCCTGGCGTTATCGGCCGACGCCTGCGAGACGGCGGCCGCGGCGGCGGCGCGCTCACGCCCGGCACTGAACCTCTGCATCTGATCGGCCGTCACGCCGCCGATCACCTGCTGCAGCGAGAGTTGGTCGATCAGCTGTTGCGGGGAGCTCGCCGTCAGCAGTGCCGCCAGCTGACCGGTGCCTCCACTCATGTAGGTCATCGACGCCAGCCGGTTGACGGCCGCCTGGTACGGCGCGAGCTCGAGGTTGGCGGCGTCGAGGACCTGCAGGTCGGCGCGGTGGCGCTCCTCGGCCACCGTCTGCTCGGCCACCCTGTCGTCGACGTCGCGTTGGGCCACTGTCACGGCCTCACGGGTCTGGACCGCCTGCCGGGACAACTCGTTGAGTTCGGCCATCGCATCGGCGGCCGGGTCCGCCTTGACTCCGCCCGCAACCGACATGGCGAGCACGACGACGACAGCCGCGCAACCGGCCGCCGTTCGCCGAAGTGAGTGGCCGATCCTCGGGATGGTCGCGATCCTTAACCTGTCGGGAGCGATCTCGGACTGGCGACGTGCGCCTCGGACAGGCTACGAAGTGGTGTCGTCGATGTCCACTCGTCCCGGTGAGCACCACCGCCGAACGGCTCGAGTGGCCGACAACCAACGAGTCATACGCACAGACGCCTGCTGTCGTCCGAGACGCCGCGCCGACATATACACCGTCGCCTCGATCGACGTGAGGGTGAAAACCGCTCCGGGTGTTCCGGTTACGCGCAGCCTCTCACCTGCCACGGAGTCGTCCTGATACCCGAGCACGTCGTAGACGACCTGGCCGGGGTCGGTCTCCGTCGGCGCCGCGGTGACGCTCACCCGAGACGACGGGGATGGTTCGGGGGACGCGGCCGACGCGACGATCCGGCCCAGCTCGAGCATCGACGCAGCGGTCGGAGGCGACCCGAGTTCGTCGACGATCCGGGCGGTCGCGTCGGACGTGGCCCCGAGGTAGGCCAGCGCCGACGAGTCGGCCCAGCCGGTCACGCCGTCGGTCGTGACCTCGTACCAGATCGCCGAGTCCAGCTGCCGTGCTCGACCAGTGGCGACCAGATCGTCAGCGAGTGGCCCCGGCGAAGCCACGACACGTTGCTCGTCGCCGGGCGCGGACCGCAGCGACAGCGTCGCGTCGTACGCGATCCCGACGACGGCCAACGTCGCCTCGGCGGGAGGACCGGCGGTGGGTTCACCGTCGTCGGCTCCGCCGCATCCGGTCGCGAGTGTCGCCGCCAGCGTCATGGCGGCACCCAGCCGGAGAGCCCGCAGGAGGGCGGCAGCCGCCATTGCCACATGATGCACCCACCGGGCATGCAGGCGATCCGGATTCCCCCGACGGATCGGACCCATCGCCAAGCACCTACGGGCCCGCCGCCGAGATCGCCGCTGAGGAGCTCGAATCCACCGGTGACGGAACAGTCTCGGTCCCGTTGAGATGTGGTTTCGTGCCCCCACTGATCGGGTCCACTGCTGTCATCATCGGACGAGTGGCAACAAGAACGGCGACGAAGACCGACAGCAGGCTCGCTGCACGGCTGGCCGCGCTGGCCTCGCTCGGCGCCTCCGTCATCCATTTCGCCGTGGTCCCGAACCACTGGCAGGAGTGGATGCCGGCGGGACTGTTCTTCGCATCGCTGGCGATGTTCCAACTCGGGTGGGCGACGGTGGTGTTGGCCAGAACCACGACCGCAGTGCTCGCAGTCGGCATCGCGGCCAACCTCGGAGCCATCGCCCTCTGGGCCGTATCGAGGACGGCCGGAGCCCCGTTCGGTCCGCACGCGGGCGTGCCGGAGATCGTGCAGGCGGCGGACCTCTGCGCGCTGCTGCTTCAGGTGTACGTCGTCATGGGCGCAGGATGGGTGTTACACCGCGGGCTACGCGGTCAGCGGGTGCCGGTATTCGCCAGCGCGATGGTCCTCGTCGGCGCCGTCGGCGTGGTCGCGCTGGCGTCGTCCGTCGGAGTCGCATCGGGCCTGCAGCACGGCCATCACTCGCCGGCCAGCGCGGAGGGCGAGCACCACGGCGCCGACGCCGAGCATGCAGACGGTCATCACGTGAGCGGACCCGAGCCGGCGGCGCCTGCGACGCCGGCAGCACCGGCGCCTGCACCGAGCCGCGCACCGGAACCGAGCCGCGCTCCGGAACCGCCGGCTGCACCGTCGGGCGACGGTCACGACGGTCACGACCACGGCCATTGACAGCTAGGCGGTGCGGCAGTTGCGCACCGTGCGACACCGAGTCCACGTCTGCGGGCACCATGGTGACCATGGAGCATCACCGGTCGGCGCCTGACACCGCGAAGGGATACCGCGCGCTGGTGGTCGACGACGAGCTTCCGCTGGCCGAAGTGGTGGCCAGCTATCTGGAACGCGAGCAGTTCGAGACCGTCGTCGCCGGCAACGGCGTCGACGCCATCGCCGTGGCGCGCGAGTTCGACCCCGACGTCGTCATCCTCGATCTCGGCCTCCCCGGAATCGACGGACTCGAGGTCTGCAGGCAGGTGCGCACCTTCTCCGACGCCTACGTCGTCATGCTCACCGCTCGCGACGCCGAGATCGACAAGGTCCTCGGCCTCACGGTCGGCGCCGACGACTACATCACCAAACCCTTCAGCCCGCGCGAACTCGTGGCGCGCATCCGCGCGATGCTGCGACGGCCCCGCGTCCTGCAATCGGCCACCGCGAGCGCCGGACTCGACGTCGCTCCCCCGCGTCGGTTCGGAGCGCTGAGCATCGATGTCGCCGCCCGCGAGGTGCGCATCGACGACGAACAGATCCTGTTGACCCGCACCGAGTTCGACATTCTCGAGGCCCTCTCGGGTCGGCCGGGGATCGTGCTGAGCCGACGGCAACTCCTCGATATCGTCCGCGACGGGCCGTGGGTGGGCAACGAGCACCTCGTCGACGTCCACATCGGCCATCTGCGACGCAAGCTCGGCGATGACGCCGCCCGTCCGCGCTACCTCATCACGGTGCGGGGCGTGGGCTACCGGATGGGGACCGGGCAGTGAGTACCCCGGTTGCGTCGACCCGCCGACGACGAACACGGGGCGGCCCCGGCATCGGTCTGCGACTGCTGGCAGCGCAGGCCGTCGTGCTGGCAGTCGGCGTCGTGACGACCGCCGTCGTGGCCGCCGTCGTCGGACCGCCGCTGTTTCGCGAGCATCTGCACCGCGCGGGCGTACCGATGGACTCGCTGGAGCAGGTCCACGCGGAGGAGGCCTACGGCTACGCGACGATGCTCTCCATCGGAGGTGCGCTCGCGGTGTCCGCGCTTGCCGCCCTGGCGGTCAGCTTCTATGTCAGCCGACGGCTTCAACGGTCCATCACCGAGGTCGCCTCCGCCGCTACCGACGTCGCTCAGGGGAACTACGGCATCCGCGTGTCACCGCCGCATCTGGGCGACGACTTCGACGCCCTGTCAACGGCTTTCAACCAGATGGCTTCGCGGCTTCAGGCCGTCGATTCGACCAGACAGCGGTTGTTCGGAGACTTGGCGCACGAGATCCGCACACCCGTCGCGGTGCTCGAGGCGTACATCGAGGCACTCGAAGACGGCGTGCGCACCCTCACGCCGCAGACTGCGGCCATGCTGCGCGATCAAACCCGTCGGCTGGTGCGGTTCTCCGACGACGTCGCCGCCCTCGCCAAAGCCGAGGAGAGTTCGGTCTCCATGTCGTACACCATCATTGACGTCGATCGCCTGACGCGACAATGCGTCGCGGCGGTGGAGGAACGCTACGTCGACAAAGGGGTGACACTGTTCGTCCGCATTGCGGCGGAGCTGCCGCCGCTGTGGGCCGATGAGCAGCGAATGTCCCAGATCCTGGGCAATCTGCTGGACAACGCCCTACGGCACACCCCGGCCGGCGGATCCGTCGAACTCAGCTGTGTCCGTGCCGGCGAACGGCTGAGGATCGTCGTCGCCGACACCGGCGAGGGCATCTCCGACGAGCATCTACCGCGGGTGTTCGAACGCTTCTATCGTGCGGACACCGCCAGGGATCGCGAACACGGCGGCGCCGGATTGGGGCTCGCGATCGCCAAGGCCCTCGTCGAGGCCCACACCGGCTCGATCTCGGTGGTGAGCGCTGGATCGGGCGCCGGTGCCGCGTTCACCGTCGAGTTGCCCATGGCAGGCGTAGACGACAAGGTGTCAAGCCTTCGCGTGGCGGGTTGACAGAGACGGACAGCCATGTGACACGACTTGCGCGTCAACAGCTACAGAGCCTTCGAGGACACTTGTTGAAAGGAAGTCCGCTCGCACCACGGTGTACAGGCACAAACGTCATTGAGTACCCATCGCGACGCGGATCTGCTGGGCGCGTTGGCGAGCAAGGTGTTGGGGGTCGAGGTCGCCGACGTCGATCTGCACCCAGGCGATACCTCCGGTGAATCGGTTCTTCCCGGCCGGGTACTCCTGCGACACCGGAGAGCCGGGATCGGCACCGACGGTACAGGTCTCACTGGCCGAAAATGCAGCGGGCACAGTGCGTTCGACGTGCCCTGCGCCGACTGCCGCACCATCGACGAACAGAGTGACGGTACCGCCGAGGCCGACACCGCCGCCGTCGTAGCCGAATTCGATGCGCACCTCCCGATCCCCGGCCGCCAGTACATCGGCGCTGCGCACGACGGTGTACTTCAGCGTCAGGAAGTTGTAGCAGAACGTCAACCTGCCCTCGTGCACGTACAACGACCAGCCGCCGGTGTGTCCGCCGAGCGCGATGATCACCCCGTCCGCACCGGCGTCGGGCACCGTGATGGGGGCGGTGATCGCGAATGATCGGTTCTTTGTGTTGACGGTGGTCGCCTCGGCGAAGCTCATTCCCGGATACATCCGCTGGCTGGTGCCGATGGCCAGTTCAGGTCGGCCCGCCGCGTCGGGCATGCCGCGAATGGCGGCGCGGTCGTCGATGGGGATGACGTTGTACTTGACTGCTTCGATCAGCCAGAGGCGCTGCAACTCGGCCAGTTTGTCGGGGTGTGCGGCGGCCAAGTCGTGGGCCTGGCTCCAATCGGAGCTGGTGTCGTAGAGCTCCCAGCGGTCCTCGTCGAAGGCAGGCAACTCGACATCCCCGGTCTCCCAGGGAGTCCGGTGTTTGGTTACCGCGGTCCAGCCCTTGTGGTAGACGCCTCGGTTGCCCAGCATTTCGAAGTACTGGACGTCGTGACGCTCGTCGACATCGGGCTCATCGAACGTGTACACCAGGCTTGTGCCCTCGAATGGGCGCTGCTGCACGCCGTTAACCGCGGTGGGTTCCGGTAGCCCTGCCGCCTCCAGGACAGTGGCGGCGATGTCGTTGACATGACCGAACTGGTGTCGGATGCCGGACTGCGTGATCCGGGCCGGCCAGTGGATCACCATCGGATTGCGGGTGCCCCCGAAGTGGGACGCCACCTGCTTGGTCCACTGGAACGGCGTGTTCAGCGCGTGCGCCCACGACGCCGCGTAGTGGTTCGCCGTGCCGGGCAGACCCAGGCGATCCTTGGCGGCGATCAGCATTTCCGGTGTCTCGAGTTCGGGCATGCCGTTGAGTGTGATCATCTCGTTGAGCGAACCCTGAAGCGTCCCTTCGGCGCTCGCGCCGTTGTCGCCCCAGATCAGGACGATCAGCGTGTCGTCGAGCAGACCCTGCTCCTCGATCTCGTCAACGACCCGCCCGATGTGGAAGTCGGTCTGCTCCATGAAGCCGGCGTACACCTCGGCCTGGCGGATCAGCACCGGCTTGAGAGCGTCGTCCATCTCGTCCCACGCCGGCAGACCCTCGCTGCGCGCGGTCAGGTCGGTGCCCGCCGGAATCGTGCCGAGGTCGATCTGCCGGGCGAGGATCCGTTCACGCAGCTTGTCCCAGCCCTCGTCGAATACGCCGCGATAGCGGTCGGCCCACTCGGGCGGCACGTGGTGCGGTGCGTGAGTCGCGCCCGGCGCGTAGTACATGAAGAACGGTCGGTCCGGGGTCAGCGCAGCGCGCCGACGCAGGTAGGCGATCGCCTTGTCGGCCATCTCCTCGTTGAGCGTGTAGCCCTGTTCGGGGGTGCCGGACGGCTCCACCGGGGTGGTGTTCTCGTACAGCGACGGATAGTACTGGTCGGTCTCGCCGCCGATGAAGCCGAAGAAGTACTCGAAACCGCCTCCGGGCGTGGGCCAGTGGTCGAACGGACCCATCGGACTGGTCTCCCACACCGGAACTTCGTGACACTTGCCGATCTGGGCGGTGGCATACCCGTTGAGTTTCAGGATCTCGGGCAGCGCCGCGCACGTGTTGGGCCGTGCGGACGTCATTCCCGGTGCCGAGGTGGCGATCTCGGTGATGGCCCCCATGTTCACCGAGTGATGGTTACGGCCCGAAAGTAGCGCCGCCCGGGTCGGAGAGCACAGTGCGGTGGTGTGAAACTTCGTGTAGCGCAGGCCGTTTCCAGCCAGTCGCTCTAAAGTGGGGGTGCTACAGGGTCCACCGAACGCACTCGACGCGCCGTAGCCGGCGTCGTCGATCATCACCAGCAGGATGTTGGGCGCGTCGGCGGGTGGCCGCAGCGGTTCGATCGGCGCGAAGTGGGAGTTAGGGTCCTTGGCGTCATACGGGGTGTAGCCCGGCCGGACGATGTCGGGAATGGGGAGGACGTGGCGTGAGCCGTTCGGCACGGGTGACTTCCTTTCAGCGGTCATCGCTCACGATGCCAGACTCTTCGTTAAAGGCGGGCGGAAACGAACGCCGCCGGTCGCGTTTCAGTCGTCAGGGAGCCTGACGACTTGGTCAAACAATCAGCAGCCGGTTGTCCGGCCACCGACGCGGTGATCTGCTTCTCGAATCCCATCAACTCATCCCACCCCGCGCCATGGCCAATGTTGTACAGCACCATTGACGTCGATCGCCTGGCGCGCCGATGCGTCACCGCGCTCGAGGAACGCTACGGCGGCAGCGGGTCGATCTCCGCCGACTCACCCGTGTCACCGGACTCGGCGCAATCTCGACCGGCCCACCGCCGACCCGCTACTTGTCGAGCATCTCCTGCATCGTCATCGCGCCCCGGTGGTGCTCAATCATCTGGGTCAGAAAGAGCCGACCGGCCTCAGCGCCCTGCGCGTTCTGAAGCGCAGTCATGTCGCCCGTGCCTGCGCCGGGCATCTGATGGCCGGGCATGTCGTGTCCCTGCATGTCAGCGCCACCGGGTGCGGGAGTGGCGGACGCGCCGCAGTCCTGAAGCCACCGCTGCATCAGCTCGATCGCTGCAGCCGTCTCGGTCTTCGCGCACGAAGAGTGACGGCACCCACCATCGTCTTTCCGTCAAGTGCTGGCCAGCAGCATGAGCTTGTCGGCGGTGTCGGTGCCGGGTAGGGCGTGGTAGAGCTGCAAGTGTTGGCCGTCGGAGTCGGGAATGGGGAATCGGTTGCGGCGCAGGTGTAGTTCACCGACCAGGGGGTGGTGCAGGTGGCTGGCGCCTGCTCGGCGGTAGCCGACATCGGCTTTCACCCAAAGCATGTGGAAGCGCGGGCTGCTGGCGCATAGTTCGTCGACGATGACGTCGAGCCGGGGGTCTGTGGCTTGGCCGCCGGCGACCTGTCGGAGTCCGGCGACTACGCCCGCGGTGGCGTCGTCCCAGTCGGCATGGAGTTGGCGCTCGGCGGGGTCCAGGAACAGTTGTCGGAGCAGGTTGTGGCCCGGCGCGAAGTTCGGCGAAAGTGCGCGTGCGAGTCGGTTCGACGCTAGGCAGTCCAGACACCTACCGGCGACGAAGGCGGGCACGGCCAGTTGGTCGATGAGCGTGAGAACCTCGTCCGAGACGTGTTCGATGCCGGAATAGGTGGGGCGGTCGTCACGGGCCAGTTGGTGCAGGTGAGCGTTGGATGCGGCATCCATGCGGAGCGCCCGCGCCAGCGCGTCGAGGATCTGCGGTGACGGATGCGCGTTGCGGCCCTGCTCGATGCGCAAGTAGTAATCGGCGCTGATACCGGCCAGCGCGGCCAGTTCTTCACGGCGCAACCCCTCGACGCGCCGGCGTGGACCGGGCACCAGTCCGACGTCTTCTGGCCGCACCTGGCCGCGGCGCAGCCTGAGGTACTCGCCGAGCGCGTTACCGCTGGTCATTACCTCATCGTAGCCAAGGGTGGGTCTGCCAGTACCCGGGATGACCGGGGCCTACCCAGATCGTTGCGGGGCCGCTGAGACTTGTTGGTGAGCGCACCGATCGGGGAGCGCAGCCAACGAACGGGGTTCTCGCCATGACTGTTTCGGTCGCCGATCTCGTGCAGGTCATCGCGCACGAACGGGAGGGACGCGATCGCGGGTGGTGGGATCAAATGGCCGGTTCCTATCACGTGGAGTCCCGGGTGCGGTCGATGTGGTTCACCGGGACCGGCCAGGAGTTCGCCACCGCGTCGCGCGGGATGGCGGCGCGAGGGGACCACGCCCGACACCGGTTATCGGTTCCCAGCGTTCACCTCCGCGGGGAGCGTGCGGTGGTGACGATGCCGATGGCGATCGAGCTTCGCATCGAACTGCACGGCGTCGAGGCTGACCTCATCAGCTACGCCCGCGGCGTCTATCGGATGGAGCGCCGCGAGGGCCGCTTCCGAATCTGCGACCTGTCGACGATCTACGAGCGCGACACGCTCACTCCGGTAGAGCCCGGCGATGCCATTGCCATCGACCGAACGCGGTGGGCGACGTTGCCGGCCAGCTATCGGATGTTGGCCTACTACTTCGGTATCCGGGGTTACGACGTCGATCCGGATATGCCCGGTGACGACCGACCCGAGTCGGCCGGCGCCCTGATCGCCGAAGCCTTCGACTGGCTCACGAGCTGAGACCGAGAGGACATCATGCGCACCATCACCCTTGAAGAGCACTTCGTATCGCAGGCCTTCCTCGAACTGGCCGGAGTGGACCTCGGGCCCCAACAGGCGGTCGACATGTCCGCAGCGACGGTGACCGACCTGGGCGAGCGACGGTTGGCCGACATGGATGCCGCTGGCATCGACATGCAGATCCTGAGCCACGTGCTGCCGACCTTCGACCCGATTCCCGTCGATCGCCAACTCGCCATCGCATCACGTGCCAATGACCAGGTCGCCGAAGCGGTTTCGGCACATCCCGACCGGTTCGCAGCATTCGCCGCACTACCCATGGGCGATACCCCCGCCGCATTACGAGAGTTGGATCGCGCGGTCAGCGAGTTGGGCTTCAAGGGTGTGCTGGTCAACGGCCGCGAGGACGGCCGCTTTCTCGACGACCCGGTCCTCTTCCCCATCCTGGAACGGGCTGCGGCGCTGCATGTCCCACTCTATCTGCATCCAGGGCTGCCGACGGAGTCCATCCGCCGCGAATACTATTCCAACCTTCCCCCCGAGGTCGCCTACGCCCTGGCCGCGCCGGCGTGGGGCTGGCACGCCGAAACCGGCCTGCACCTGTTGCGGCTGATCGCCACCGGCACCTTCGACCGCCTCCCGAACCTGCAGATCGTCATCGGTCACATGGGCGAGATGCTCCCCTTCATGCTCGACAGGGTAGATGCCTACCTCACCCCACCAGCACGCAAGAACGGCCTGCAGCGAAGCGTCGCCGAAACATTCAGCAGCAACGTCTGGGTCACCACGAGCGGGATGTTCAGCGCCGGACCGTTACTGCTGTTGATCGACGTCATCGGGATCGACCGCGTGCTGTTCTCCGTCGACTATCCGTTCTGCGCGACCACACAGGGCCGGGACTTCCTCGATGCGATGCCGCTGCGCACCGCCGACAAGGCCAAGATCAGCCACCGCAACGCCCAGAAGCTGCTCGACATTCCGCCCGCACCGGGCAACAACCACACCACATAGAAGGAGACCCACTATGACGACAACCCTGATCACCGGCGCGAACAAGGGCCTGGGCTATGAGACCGCCCGCCAACTGATCGCAGCCGGCCACACCGTCTACCTCGGCTGCCGCGATGAGCAGCGGGGTCAATCGGCCGCCGACCAGCTCGGCGCACGACTGGTCCATCTCGACGTCACCGACGGCGCGTCTGTTTCTGCTGCAGTCCGATTCATCGATGAGCGGGGTGGCCTAGACGTCCTGGTCAACAATGCCGGTGTCGAAGGTCGGGGCGAGCACAATTCGATCATCGACGCCGCCTCGGCCACCGCCGAGACGGTGCGAGCGGTATTCGACACCAATGTCTTCGGCGTCGTCCGCGTCACCCACGAGTTCCTACCGTTACTCCAACGGTCGTCGGCTCCAGTGATGGTCAACGTCAGTAGTAGCCTCGGATCGTTCAACCTCGCGGGCTCACCCGACAGCCCCACCTATCTCTACCCAGGCGTCGCCTACCCGGCATCCAAGGCGGCACTCAACATGATCACCATCCAGCTCGCCAAGCAGTTCCCCACCATGCGGATCAATGCCGTCGAGCCCGGTTACACCGACACCGACCTCAACGGTCACACCGGTACTCAAACAGTGCAGGAAGGCGCACGCATCATCGTCGAGATGGCTCAAACAGCACCGGACGGACCGACCGGCGGCTACTACTCCACCCACGGTCCAATCCCCTGGTGATGCCCCGAGCGCCCACACGCTCCGAATAGTGAAGCAACCCAGACGAACTGTTGACGGATTACCGATATGGGAGCGGCCCAATGACCACGTCATTGATAACCGGGGCCAACAAGGGCCTCGGCTACGAGACCGCCCGCCAGTTGACTGCGGCGGGCCACACCGTGTATCGGCGCCCGAGACCCCAACCGGGGCCGTGAAGCCGCCATGCGGATCGGGGCACGCTTCGTCGAGCTCGATGTCACCAGTGACGATTCGGTGTCGGCGGCGGCGACGGCCATCGAGGCCGACGGCGGACTGGACGTCTTGATCAACAACGCGGGCATCGCCGAGCGGACCCCGACGGGCAGCTATGTGCCCACGCCGACGAGACCGCCGATTCGCTGCGATCGACCTTCGAGACCAACGTCTTCGGTGTGGTGCGCGTCATCCGCGCATTCCTACCGCTGCTGGAGAAGTCGAGCGTCCCAGCCATCGTCAACGTCAGTAGCGCACTTTCGCTGACGCGCGAACTCATTCGCGGAGGCTCTCCGACAAACCTCTTCCCTGGGATCGGCTATCCCGCGTCCAAGGCCGCACTCAACGTGATCACCGTCCAATACGCCAAGGCGTTCCCTGGGATCCGGATCAACGCCGTAGGGCCAGGTTTCACCGCCACCGATCTCAATGGCAACACCGGCACTCAATCGGTTCGAGAAGGTGCGGAAGTCATCGTGCGCATGGCCCAGATCGGTCCACGAGGACCCAGCGGCGGATTCTTCGACCGCCGCGGCTCCATAGCGTGGTGAATGCGACGGCGTCCGCTGTGGCCTGAGCGTTTCGACGTCGCCTCACGGCGATGATGGGTCGGTTCGACTCACAAACTCACCACTCAACCGGCAGCGTGTGCAATCCGTACACCACGTGGTTCGCGCGGAACTGAACATCTTCGAATGGCACGGCCAACATGAGGTTCGGAAAGCGTTGCAGCAGAGCAGGAAAGGCAATACGCATCTCCATACGGGCCAGCGGGGCCCCTAGGCAGTGGTGCACACCGTGACCGAACGCGAGGTGACCGGGGGCTCCGCGACGCACGTCGAGCTGGTTGGGTTCGTCGATGAGGCGGCGTCACGATTGGCGGCGGGAAGGGCCGCCAGGATCTGTTCGCCTGCGGCAATGGTGTGCCCGGCGATCTGGACCTCGGTGGTGGTGGTGCGCACCATTGGAGTCGGGACCACCGACAGCCAGCGCAGCAGTTCCTCCACGGCGGCCCCGACGTTGCCGGGTTCGTCACGCATGATGGCCAACTGTTCGGGGTGGCGCAGGAGCGCGAGGGTGCCCAGCGCGAGCATGTTGGCCGTTGTCTCGTGCCCGGCCACAAGCAACAACGAGGCGATGCCGGTCAGCTCGGCAGTGCTGAGTTCGGCCCCGTGCTCGCGCACCAGCATTCCGAGGATGTCCTCTCCGGGATCATTCTGTGCTGATTCGACCAACCGGCGCATGTAGGTGTGGTCTTCGCGAAAGACGTCGGTCTGCTGCTCGATGGACAGCGAGCCGTCGACCATGCGACGGGAGCGGGCTTGGAACTCGTCCCGGTCGGCATACGGCACGCCCAGCAGCTCGCAGATCACCAGCGACGGCATCGGCAGGGCGAACGTCTCGACCAGGTCGGCGGGGCTGCCACCCCGCTCGAGATCGTCGAGGGCCGTCTCGACGATCTCGACGATCCGGGGTTCCAGCCGGCGCATCCGGCGCATCGTGAACTCCGGTGTCAGCAATCGACGCAGACGGGTGTGTTCGGGTGGGTCGGCTTCGAGCAGCTGCCCGGCCCGCAGTTCGGCTGCTTCGTCATCGGTGAGGTCGGCGTACTCGGTTTGCGTGATGCGGAATCGGGTGTTGTCGGAGAGGACGTCCCGCACGTCCTGATGGCGGCTCACCGCGTAGCCGGTGTGGCCCGGCGTGAACGGCATCGTGATGTGTACGACGCCCGAGTCATCACGATCAGTCGTGATCTCTCGTAGCGGATGGAACGTGTCGCGTTGCATGTACGGCGATACCGTTGTGGAACAGGTCATTTCGTGCTCCCTTCGTTGTGCCCATCGCAGAACTGTCGTGTGGCCGACACGATGGATCGTCAACCGTTCGGTGGAATCACCCGCCAGGCGACCACGCCGGCGATCACCAGCAGCACCGCGGTGATCAGCGACGTCGTGTGCATGGCTTCGGTGAACGCGACGCGACCCGCAGTGAGTAGCGGCTCACTCGGCGCGGCCGGGGTCTGCGCTGCCGCGGTCAGGGCCGACGGTAGCGACTCGCGCAGTGCCGTTGCGAGCGGGCCATCGGTGGCCTGTGTGGGCAGCTGCACCGCCGCGCGGTACACCGCTGTGTGCAGCGAGCCCAGCAGCGCGATACCGAGTGCAGCACCCAACTCGTAGGCGGTTTCGGAAACCGCCGACGCCGCGCCGGCCCGGTCGGGGGGCACGGAGGAGAGCACCGCGTCGGTGTGGTCAATGTCAGCGCCAGGCCGACTCCGAAACCGACGGCGGCCAAAACCGTTGAGAGCACAGTGAAGTCCGCGTTACCCGTGGCGGCGGCGACCGCACCCACTCCACCGGCGGCGACCAGCAGGCCGACGCCGATCGCTCGGCCCCGCCCCAGGCGGAAGGCAATCGCCCCGACGAGGAACGTCGTCACGACGCTGGCAAGCGACAGCGGCGACTGCCACAGACCCGCATCCCCGGGGCTCAGACCGCGAACCATTTGGAAGTACTGCGACAGCAGGAACACCAGCCCGCTCAACGCCAGCATCGACAACAGGTTGGCACCCACTGCACCGGCGAACACCGGCCGACGGAACAGGGTGATGTCGAGCAACGGCGTGCTTGTGCGTCGCTGCCGGTGGACGAAGAGGGCCGCAGCAGCCGAGCCCACAAGCAGAGCGCCCACCGCGGTGACGTCGACGCCTTCGGCGGCACGCTTCACCGCGAACACCGGCGCAATGACCGCCACGACCGATAGAGCAGCGCTCAGGAGGTCGAACGCACCGGGCTGTGAGTTCCGCGACTCCGGGAGCAGGACGGGACCGACGACCAGGAGCACCGCCATGACGGGCAGGTTGATCAGGAAAACCGACCCACACCAGAAGTGCTCCAACAGCACGCCCCCGACCAGTGGACCGACGGCGGCACCGACGGTGGCCGCCGCCGCCCAGATCGCGATCGCGGTGGTGCGCTGACGACCGTCGTGGAACAGGTTCCTGATGAGCGACAGGGTCGATGGCATCAACGTTGCTCCGGCGACCCCGAGCAGCACTCGGGCGGCGATCAGCCAGCCGGCGGTCGGCGCGAACGCGGCGAGCAGTGACGCGACACCGAACACGGCAGCGCCCACAATTAGCAGCCGCTTTCGTCCAACTCGGTCTCCGACGTTGCCCATCGTGACCAGCGGACCGGCGAGGGCAAAGGAGTGCACGTCGGCGATCCACAACAGTTGTGTCGGGGACGGGGCAAGGTCGGCTGACAGCGACGGGACGGCAAGGGATAACACAGTGCTGTCGATTCTGAGCAGTAGCACCGCGAGCACCAAGACGGACAACCCCGACCACTCGCGACGTCCTGCGTTGACACTCCCACAAGCATTCCGCTCCGGCCGCATGCAAATAACGTACCGTCTAGACGGTACGTTAGGCTCCTAGTTGCACCGCGAGATGAATCGCAACCCATTGCCTGGAGGGACCCATGGCCGCCCTGCAACGCGACGCCGCCCGGACGAGACGGGCGTTACTCGACTCTGCTGGGCGCGCCTTGATCGTGCACGGCCCCGGCGTCAGCCTTGATGCGGTCGCGCGCGAAGCAGATGTCTCCAAAGGCGTTCTGCTGCAACACTTTCGCACTCGCGGCGAGCTTCTCCTGGCGGTAGCCGAAGACTGGATCGAGCGTTTCGACGCGACTGTTCAACGCCACCTTGACCCGAATGACGGAGAGCCGGGACGGTGGTGCCGAGCCCACATCCGCGCCGCGTTCGACCCCGCGATGTCCGGTGGACCGTGGCTGCACGCCGCCGTCCAGGCCGCCCTGCTGGCGACGCCCGGCTTCCTGCAGCAGGCGCGGGCTAGCGCCGAGCGGTGGCAGCGGGAGATGGAGAGCGACGGGCTGCACCCGGATCGGGTCACGCTGATAGCCCGCGCTCTTGATGGCGACGCGATGAACGACCTCTTCGCCGGGGTCCAGGACAACGCACGTCGCGCCACGCTGTGCGAGCTACTCCTGTCGCTGACCGATGACCCCGGCCCCTTAGTCAGCCGTTGATGAGGCACCTACTGAACGACCGTGGGAATGGTCGTGGCCGCGAGTCCAACCCACCTGCCGGTGGGAGCGGAAATGCCGGGTTCGCCACTGCAGCAACGGCGCAGCTCGCTGGATCGTCGTCCGACTCGGCGCAACGTCGACCGGCGCACCGCTGACCGGCTACTTGTCCAGCAGCTTCTGCATCGTGTCGATCTCAGCCTGCTGAGAGGACACGATGTTCCGCGCCATCTCGACCGCGCCCGAGAACTGACCGCCGTCGATCTCCTGCTGGGCCATCACGATCGCGCCCCGGTGGTGCGCAATCATCTGGGTCAGAAACAGCCGGCCGGCCTCAGCGCCCTGCGCGTTCTGCAGCGCAGCCATGTCGGCCTGCGACATCATGCCGTGGCCACCACCGCCCATCGGCATGTCGCCCATGCCGGCACCGGGCATCTGATGGCCGGGCATGTCGTGTCCCGGCATGTCGGCGCCCCCCGGTGCGGGCGTCGCGGACGCTCCCCAGTCCTGAAGCCACCGTTGCATCAACTCGATCTCCGGACCCTGGGCGTTCTTGATCTCATCGGCGAGGGACACCACCGCGGGGTCCACGCCCTGCTTGTCGAGAATCATGTCGCTCATCTCGATCGCCTGCTGGTGATGGGGAATCATGTTCTGGGCGAACGACACATCGGCGTCATTGTGAGTGGCAGCACTCGACGGCGCCGACGCCGTCGTCGACGCGCTACTCGCGGACGGTTGAGCCTCCGTTCCGGCATTCGAACACGCACCGACGAACAGGGTCGACGCGGCCAACGCCGCGAGCCCCACACCACATCGCTTGTGCTGCAACGCACATCCCCTCTCGTACTCCATCGATCGATCAGCGGGCGTCATCGCCGCCTCCGACCAGCATCACCAACCCGTGTATGGCGAGGTTCGTGTTCCGATGAAGATTCGATGAAGACGCCTCCGCCCTCGCGGGCGCGTGCCATCGGTCACTGCGCTCCGCAGCGGGTCAGGCGTGGCACCGGCATGACGATGTCTCAGTTGAAACGGGTTCCGGCTGGACCATGTCGGTTTCGGGCCGCCAATCGAAAGGGAAGTGCTTGCTGGACCCGCCGCGGTACTCGTGCGACCACTCGAAGCCGAGAGCGTGATCGCGCTCGACGACGCCCCAGGTGGCGACCTGTCCGGGCCCAACCTCCGCGCCGGGGGCGTTGACTGTGGTGACGCGTCGGCTCGGATCAGACGTGGGACCGGTCAACGCCGCGACCCGCACATCCACCTTGGTTGGGATCTCGGCGCGCCAGTAGGCCAGATCGTCTGCGGCTTCGAAGGTGATCGGCGCGTACTCGATGCCGCGCAAGTCCTCGATCAGGCTGGCGAATTCAGCCGGCCAGCCGCCCACCTCACCGGTGAAGATGCGTTCCAGTGCCTCGCGCTGGGCGGGATCGGCCTTCGCGTCGATGTAGAACATCAGCTTCATCATCGCGCTGGGATCACCAACCCACATGTTGCCGGTGAACTCCCCGAGCGAGACCACGTTCAGGCCGGCCAGATTCACCTCGCCGAAGTGACCTTCACGGACATGCCAGACGAGGGTGAACAGGCAGTCGCCGTGGGTGGGTGCCTGAGCAAAGCTGCACGGGCAGGGCAGTTTGCAACTGCACACGTCGAACCAGTCACCGCGCAGACGCCAGTCGGTCACCGTAGAACTCATTGCCATCATTTCGTCCTCTCCCATATACCCCCTAGGGGTATCTCGACAGGGCCACGTTAACGCGTGCGGCCCTGTCGCGCAAGTACCCCTGGGGGGTATAGTTTTCACATGGATGCATCGGATCGCCCCGGTCGTGTCGAAGCGCGCGCTGGCAGAGAACACGTCCACTGACGCTCTCTTGGGGGTTGAGACTGCTCGCCGCGGCGCTGACCGCGGTAGGCCTGCTGGCCTCGGGCGCGTGCACGTCGGCGAGTTCACCCCCGGCGTCAACGCCACAGAGCCAGACGGCCAGCGCCGCCCGACTCGTGGACCCCGCCGGGTTCGCCGCAGCGATCGCCGAGCCCGGTCGGGTGACGGTGAACGTCCATGTGCCCTTCGAGGGCGACATCGCCGGCACGGATCTGTCGATCCCCTTCGACCAGATCACCAGTCAGGCCGGTCGCCTTCCGGCCGACCGCGATACCGGGTTGGCAATCTACTGCCGCTCTGGGCCGATGTGTACCGCCGCGGCTCAAACACTCCGGGACCTCGGCTACACCGAGGTCGTCGAACTGCGTGGGGGCATGCGCGCGTGGAAAGCCGATGGCCGGCCGCTGCTTACGGGGTAGCGATAGCGGCGTTGACGGGCACCTGCGGTGTCAGCCGTCCGGAGCGGTCGAGTCGATACAGGGCGGCGGCTGCTAGTACGCCGATGCAGCTCAACACGATCCACGTCAGCTCGGGTGCACCAGCGTCGGCGGCCTTCTGCATGAGTGGTGCCGTGGCGACGTTGCCGACGAGGATGCCGACTCCGACGATCGTGTTGTAGAACCCGTAGTGCGTACCGACGAGCCGGCCACCGGCCAGCGAAACGACCGTGTCCATCTCGAACGGAAACACCGCGGCCGACCCGATCGCCAGCATCGCGGCGCCCACCAGAAGCGCGATCACCGCTGCGATCCGGCCCGCACGGTCGTCGTCCGGCAGCGCGGCCATGGGTGTGAATGACACCGCGAGGATCAGCATGCCGATCACCAGCGAGCGTCCCGGGCACCACCGCTTGGCGAACCATCGCGTGATCTTGAGCTGGCCGGCGACACCAACCAGCCCGGAGATGACGAATACTCCTGCGACGACCGCAGATTCGGCCTGCGGCACCAGGAGCTGCGCGTATCCCGCTGTGTGCGCTCGACGACACGTGTTGGCGAGCAACGAAACCCGCGCTCCCCGCCGTCATCTTCCAACGTGTTCTACTGACATTTCGGTGCTGCTCACCTGATCAGCAACCGAAACCACCAAGCCGCCGACCATGAATGCGGTGATGGCGGCGACGAGCGCACCGGTGCTGAAGGCGGGGATGAAACGCCGCACCCCCGTGGGGGCGGTACCGCCGTGATGATACTCGTGCATCAGTGCATGACCTCTGCCTTTGCCCAGCAGATAGCGGTTAACCGGATATGCCGCGACGAAGGCTGCGCTGAGAGCGATCATCATGCCTATCCAGAACACCGGATTCACCAGACCCGCGTTCATGGCCCCTGGAATGACGGCCATCACCGCGTTGTCGACGATCTCCATCGTCAGGATCGACAGGGTGTCGGCAGCGAGCACCACGCTCAGCGCTGTGCCGAGCGCCACGCCGGCGCGTAACAGCGGCAGTGTCGACAGGGTGTAGCCGAACACGAAGGCCAGCCCCACGGCCAAGGCGATCGTGGCGATGTTGCTCAGGCCCAGGGCGGTGCCGATGATGAGTCCGGCGATCTCGCCGATGGCGCAGCCTGTCAGGCAGTGCAGCGTTGCGCTGAGAGCCATGGTGTCGACTTGTCCGCGCCGTTCGTGGTGAGCGTGGTTGTGAATGTGTGCCTGCGAGGTCATCTCGTGCTCCTGAGTGGTTGCGCGATGAGGGCGGTCTTCGTCATCCGTCATGTGCGTCAGCACCGCGCATCGACGTAGACAGTCGTGTACGTCCTAACGAACTGGCTGTCGTCACCCGCGTTTTCGAGCTCGGTGATCTCCCGGCCCGGCCGTACCGCCGTCACCTCGCATTTGTCGAGCGGTGCCGTGCCGGTTCTGTTGAGAATCACCCGGTAACCGTTGTTTTGCAGCGAATCGACGACGCGCTGTGCGGAACCAGGGCCCGATGGCGCAGCATCAGCCGATGGTGCAGGGCCCAACGCCAGTACGCCGAGTGCAGCGATCATCAGGGCCGCTGCGCGTGCGTTCATCATGAGTGTCATCTCCAAGTCCTAGCTTCCTTATCCACATACCCCCTGGGGGTATGTGCACAAGGTACCCCTAGGGGGTACCCATCGCAAGAGCGGCGCACCGCTAACCGGCTACTTGTCCAGCATCTTCTGCATCGTCTCGATCTCCGCCTGCTGAGAGGACACGATGTTCCGCGCCATCACGATCGCGCCCCGGTGGTGCGCAATCATCTGAGTCAGAAAGAGCCGGCCCGCCTCGGCGCCCTGCGCGTCCTGATGCGCAGTCATGTCGGCTTGCGACATCATGCTGTGGCCACCGCCGACCATCGGCATGTCTCCCATGCCCGCGCCGGGCATGTCGTGTCCCGGCATGCCGGCGCCACCCGGTGCGGGCGTCGCGGACGCTCCCCAGTCCTGAAGCCACCGTTGCATCAGCTCGATCTCCGGACCCTGGGCGTTCTTGATCTCGCCGGCGAGAGGGACGAGAATCATGTCGCTCATCTCGATCGCCTGCTGATGATGCGGAATCATCTTCTGCCCGAACGACACATCGGCGTCGTTGTGGGCGGCGGCACTCGACGGGGCCGACGCCGTCGTCGACGCGCTACTCGCGGACGGTTGAACCTTCGCTCCAGTATTCGAACACGCACCGACGAACAGGGTCGACGCGGCCAACGCCGCGAGCCCCACACCACATCGCTTGTGCTGCAACGCACATCCCCTCTCGTACTCCATCGATCGATCAGCGGGCGCCATCGCCGCCTCCGACCAGCATCACCAACCCGTGTGAGGCGAGTTTCGCGTTCCGATGAAGATTCGAGGAAGCGGCCGAGTCGGTAGAGTCTGAAACCATGGTGGCGAAACGAGGTGCCCGGCGATTGGCGCTCATGCTGGTCGTTCTGGTGGCGAGCACCGCCCTCGGGCCGCCCGCCGCCGCTGCTGACGAGCTCGGTGACTACCGTTGGGAACGTCGTCCACTCCTCGTGTTCGCGCCTACGGGCAGCGACCCGCGACTCGTCGACACGCTGGGCCGAGTCGAGGCGAGTCGATGCGACTTCCTCGATCGCGACATGGTTCTCGGCGTGGTGGTGACCGAGGGCAACAGCACAGTCGACGGTCGAGTGGTGAACGACCATGAGGCACAACGGCTTAGGACGCAGTACGGGATCGGTGACGACGCCTTCAGCGTGCTGTTGATCGGGAAGGACGGCGGCGAGAAACTGCGCGTCAACGACGTACCGGATCTTGAAGCCGTCTACGCCGTGATCGACGGTATGCCGATGCGCAGCCGTGAGATGAGCGAGGGACCGGGTCCGTGTTGATCTCAGTGCGTGGGCTGGTCGTCGTGTTCGCCTGGTTGGCACTTCTGGTCGTGTCATGCGGGACCGCCGGCGCCGACGAGCCCGACGTCGTCCTCGTCGACCTCGACGATGCCGCCACGGTTGCCACCTGGACAACGGTCAACGACCCCGTCATGGGCGGAAGGTCGACCTCGACGGTCACGTACGGCGACGGTGGCCTGGTGTTCTCCGGCACCATCTCGCTCGAGAACAACGGCGGGTTCGCCTCGGCCCGCGGTCCGCAGAACCCCGATATCGGGCGTAGGGCGACGGGCGCGACGTCGCTGCACGTGCGCGCTCTCGGCGACGGTAGGACCTACCTGCTGAAGGTGGGCTCCGCGGGACAGCCGTGGTCCTACATCCAGCGGTTCCCCACCGAGGCCGGCGTGCAGCGTAGCTACGAACTGCCCGTGGCGGACTTCGAGCCGGTCGGCATGCGCCTCGACCCCGCACCCGATGCCCCGCAGACTCTCGACCCTGCCAGCATCGACCAGGTGTCGGTCTACATTCTCGACAAGCAGCAAGGCCCCTTCGCGATCACCGTCAGCGGGATCGACGCCACCGTCTGACGACACCGGCGTCCCGTCAGCCGGCCGCCGTCTCCCGCACACCGAGCGGTGTGCGACCAGTCCACCGATTGAATGCGCGGTGGAAGGAGTTGGGGTCGTCGTAGCCGAGGAGGAAGGCGATCTCAGTGAGCGACAACGCGGATTGGGTCAGGTAGTGACGGGCCAGTCCTTCGCGCACCTCGGCCAGGAGTTCCTGGAAGGTGACTCCTTCGCCGCCGAGGCGCCGCTGCAACGTGCGCGTGCTGATGCCGAGGTGACTGGCCACGCCGAGCGTTGAGCCCGTGCCAGCGGGCAGCAGTTCGACCAGAGTCGCGCGGACCTTTGCGCCCAGCGTGGCGTCCCCGGCGAGGTCGTCGAGGCGGCGCCGCAGCTCGGGTTCGAAGAAGTCCCACATCCCGGCGTTCGCGGTCAGGAACGGCCGGGTCGCGTCGAGTCGGGAGAAACGGATGAGCGTCGTATCGCCGCGCTCCACCCTGGCGCACAGCCAGTCCTCGACTGCGGCCACGTTCCTCGGCATCTGCGGCAGCACGACACGCTGCGGAACGACCCTGGTGCGTGTCCCGATCCGGGCCAGGGCGACCCAGAAGGCGGCTTCGACAACGGGTAGGACAGCTGGCGGGGGATGCCCTGCCGGCCAGGTGATTTCGAGGTTCACTCCGTCGGCGTCGGGTGTCACGTACAGGCGCAGTGGACCCAGCAGCCGCTTGTGGACGGCGATTCGCTCGGACGCAACGTGCAGGTTGGCGCTGCACATCGCCGCGAAGATCGGGGGGTCGAAGACCTCGGGGCTGAGCTTGTCGGCGATGGCGACCGCAAGGTCTCGATCCCCGACGAGCTGGTCCAACGTCTCGAACACGGCGTAGTACTGCCGAGCAGGCAGCACCGCCTCCTCGCCGTTGAGCAGGTCGCCTGGCAGACCTGCTGCGTCGAGGAGGTCGGCCGGCCGGACGCCGAGGTCCGCGAGCAGCACCCGCACGAACGGGAGCGAAAGCCGATACGGCGCAACCAGAGTGCTCATGTCCCGACGGCGGCGCTGACGTCAACGCGCAGTCCGGTCTCCTTCTCGGCGACCTGCCACAGCGCGGCGATGGCGCCGTCGCTGCCCGGCCGGACGAGCGGCTTGCGGACGGGCGGGCCGTTGGTCACGAACAGCGGGCCGTAGAAGCCTCCGCCGGGGGCCTTCGGATCGACGGCCGCCCTCAGTTGGCTCAGTGCGCCCCGGTCGGTCGACATACCCGCCACCTTCACCCACTTCTCCGAGAACGCGCCCAGGAGTCCAGCGCTCCCGTGGGTCTGAGTGGTGGTCTGCAGATCGGAGTTCGTCAGCCCCGGCTGGGCGGAGAGCGCCTTGGCGTCCACGCCGGCCGCGTCGAACTGCGCTTGCAGACCTACCGCGAGGTGGCGCATGGCCAGTTTGGTCTGACCGTACATCCGCCACTCGTCGAAGTTCTGGCGCATGTGCGGGTCGGCGGGATCGATGGCGCGGCCGGCGTGCTGAGCGGTGCTCGAGAGGGTCACCACCCTCGCAGCAGGGGTCGCGACGACGATCGGCAGCAGATGTGAGATCAGCGCCCAGTGGCCGAGCACGTTGATGCCCATCTGGGTGTCGAAACCGTCCTCGGTGGTCCCCTGCGGCAAAGCCATCACACCGGCGTTGCACATGAGGATGTCGATGCGGTCGTGCGTGGCCGCGATCGCCGTGGCGGCGGCGGCGACCGAGGCGAGCGACCCGAGGTCGAGTTCCACGATTTCCAGCGATGCGTCCGGGTGGGCGGCGAGGATCTCCGCACGCGCGTCGGCGGCCTTGGCCTGGTTGCGGGCCGCCATCACCACGTGGGCGCCGTGTCCGGCGAGAGCCTTGGCCGACGCGAGTCCGAGCCCGCCGTTGGCTCCGGTGACCACGGCGACCTTGCCGCGTAGATCGGGGATGTTCTTGATTGACCAGCTCATGAAAGTTCCTCGGGTAGTCGACCGGGTGGCCGTGGGTTCTTTCGGCCAAACCTATGCCAGCCATGCCGTCAGGGCACTCGCAGATTGCGCCAATGCTCTTGCACCCTGCGCCACTGTTAGTCCGTGTGCGTCACGATGATGGCGAACACCTTTCGGACCGTCTCGTCGACGTTCCATTCGCCACGCCAGCCGTCCGGGAACCACCGCACGGCGCCTGGCCGGATCTCCCACGACCCATCCCCGTCGGTGATCCAACCGTGCCCGCTTACGAAGTGCATGAGTTCGCCAACACCGTCCTTGCTGGATTTCCACGAACCTGGTGTGCACTCCCACACTCCAAGCTTGCTGACGGAGTCCTCGTGAAGCATCAGCCCACGTTCATGCGGGTTCCCGGTGATCGCGTCGGCTTTGAGGCCCCAATCTTCCAGTTCCACGTCGGCTGCTAACACCGGGTCGATGGTCCTCATCGCTCATGCTCCAATCGCGGTGCTGGCTTTTGGCCATTCAATCACCTGATCTGCAGTCACATGCCGAGCTTCTACGCCTGTAGCACGAGTCTGAGATCGCAACTCCTACAGGCTGATACACGTTGCCGCGTCAGCCCACCGACCACAGCGCCAGGCTGAGCACGAAGGCGCTGAGGCCGAGCGTCGTCTCCAGCACAGTCCAGGTCTTCAGCGTCGTCTTGACGTCCATCCCGAAGAACCGGCTGACCAACCAGAAGCCCGAGTCGTTGACGTGGGAGAGCACGGTCGCGCCGGCGGCGATCGCGAGCACCAGCGACGTGAGTTGCAGATTGCTCAGGTCTGCGTCGGCCACCGTGGCGGCGATCAACCCGGCCGTCGTCGTCAACGCGACGGTGGCCGAGCCCTGCGCTACGCGGAGCACGGTGGAGATCAGGAACGCCTGCAGGATCAGCGAGAACCCCAGGTCCGACAGCGACCCGCTCAGGGCGTCGCCGATACCGCTGAGTCGCAGCACGCCACCGAACATGCCGCCGGAGCCGGTGATGAGGATGATCGCGCAGACCGGCCCGAGGGCCTTGTCGAGGATCGTGCTGACGTCGGCCATCGACCCCTCGCGCCGGCCCAGCACGAGGACGGCGACGATCACCGTGATGAGCAGGGCGACGCTGGTGTTCCCGAGCAGCGTCAGGAACTGCGCCCAGGCGGCATCCTCGCCGATCACGCCCGCGGTGATGAGCGTGTTGACGACGGTGTTGCAGGAGATCAGGACGAACGGCAGCAGGAGTACTCCCAGGACCGTGGCGAAGGACGGGGCGGTGCGCGGCTTGGTCGTGACCCGACTCGATCCGCCGCCCGTGGCGTCGGTGTCGTCATCCACATCGTCCGTGTCGCGGCCGTTGTTGAGTTCACCGAACAAGGCGGTGGGGACGTCGACGTACACGCGGCGGCCGATCACCTGCGACACCAGGTAGGCGCCGACGTACCACGACAGGAAGGCGACGGGCGCGCCGACGAGCAGGGTCAGACCGATGCTCGCGCCCAGCGCTTCGGCAGCGGCGACCGGACCCGGATGCGGCGGCACCAACGCGTGCATGGCGGCGAACGCGCCGGCGGCCGGGAGCCCGTACAACAGGAGCGAGCCGCCGAAGCGCCGTGCCACGGTCATGATGATCGGCAGGAAGACGACCAGACCGGCGTCGAAGAATATCGGGAAACCGAAGAACAGGGCGGCGATGCCAAGCGCCAACGGCGCCCGCTTCTCACCGAATCGACCTATGAGGGTGTCGGCGAGCACCTGCGCGCCACCGGTGACCTCCAGGAGTCGACCGATCATCACCCCGAAGCCGACCAGCAGGGCGACCGAGCCGAGCGTGTTGGAGAAACCGAACGACAGGGCGGCGGGGATGTCGCCCACGGGGATGCCGGCCGCGAGTGCCGTCAGCACGCTCACCAGAACCAGTGCGACGAAGGCGTGCAGCTTCACCTTCATGATCAGGAACAGCAGGACCGCGACCGCCGCCGCGGCGATCAGCAACAGGGTGACCGCCCCGTATGCCGGTTCAATTGCTTCCATAGTGCCTCCGAACTGTCATGGTCCGACCGGGGGGCCGACCGCATGGGATATTCACGGTTGCTCGCGTCCGGCGGCGTCCGAATCGCCTGGGGCGACGTAGCTTTGGACGATCGCATCGATGTCCTGATCGACGTTGATGACGACACCCCGTTCGTCGGCCTGCAGCGGCTCGAGGGTGTCGAACTGGGAGGCGAGCAGCGCGGCGGGCATGAAGTGGCCGGGCCGGCTGGCCTGGCGTCGACCGATGACCTCCTGTGAGCCCGCGAGGTGGAGGAACTCGACGTCCGCACGGTGCAGCCGGAGCTGGTCGCGATACTTGCGCTTGAGGGCCGAGCAACTCATCACGCCGCCGGCTTGACGCCCCGCGAGCCACTCGCCGATCGTTTCCAGCCATGGATAGCGGTCATCGTCGTTCAGCGGTTCACCGGCCGTCATCTTGGCGATGTTGGCGGCCGGATGGAAGTCGTCCGCGTCCGCGAACGGAACGCGTAGACGCTGAGCGAGTGCGGCGCCGACAGTCGATTTGCCCGACCCGGAAACTCCCATGACCACGATGGGTGACACCATCTGCTCCACCTACCCTGTTGTGCTTGACATCACACACCATGCCTAATTCAGCATACGATTGCAAGCCCCAGGCTAGAAGATATGCCTTTAGCTGCGAATATCCCGCTATGCCATGATGTGTCCATGACGGATCGGCCAAACGTCGGGGCTCGACACGGCAGTTTGCTCACCGCCCTGGGCGCGGCGATCGTGTCGGGCAAGTACTCGCCGGGCCAGGTGCTCACGCTCGACGGGGTGGGCGCTGATTACGATCTGTCCCGCAGCGTCGCCCGTGAGGCGATCCGCGTGCTCGAGTCGATGGGCATGGTCGAGTCGCGGCGGAGGGTCGGCCTCACTATTCAACCCGCGGAGAAGTGGAACGTCTTCGATCCCCAGCTCATTCGCTGGCGGCTCGAGTTCGGCGACCGCGCCTCCCTACTGACGTCATTATCGGAGTTGCGGAGGGGATTCGAGCCGGCTGCGGCGGCACTCGCCGCGCGGCGGGCCGACGCGCATCAGTGCCGCATCATGGCGGCTGCGGTATCGGACATGGTCGTGCACGGCCGTTCGGGCGATCTCGACGCTTACTTGTTGGCGGACAAGGTCTTTCACCGAGCGCTACTCGAGGCCAGCGGCAACGAGATGTTTCGCGCGTTGAATGCGGTCGTCGCCGAGGTGCTCACTGGCCGCACCCATCACGGCATGATGCCCGCGACGCCGAACCCCGCTGCGATCGCTCTACACGACGACGTCGCCCGCGCGATCAGGACCGGCGACGCAGCGGCGGCCGAGCACGCCATGCGCGCGATCATCGACGAGTCGGCTGCCGCGGTGGCGGAGGAACTGACGGCGTCCCAGCCTGATTGAGATTCAGCCAGATCGACGCGAGTACCTAGATCCCGTCGCCTACCCTCACTGCCGTTGGACTGAGGCCGCCTCCGCATTGCCGAGCGTGACCTTGGCGACCTGTGTGTCACCCGCGCCATCGAGGTAGGTCAGCGACACGGTGTCGCCCGGCGCCCGCGAGCGGATGGCTGCCACCAGCGCCTCGGGCCCGTCGATCAGCTGATCGTCGACTTTCGTCACCACGGCACCCGCTGGGAGCAGGGCCCTGGCCGCCGGACCACCCTCCAGGACATCGGCGATGGTGGCACCGGCGCTCGGTCGGTTGCCCAGCCGCACGCCGAGCGAGCCATGGCTCGCGCTGCCGGTGGACACCAGTTCGTCGGCGATGCGCTTGGCCTGATCGGAGGGGATGGCGAAGCCCAGTCCGATCGAACCGGCCTGTGCACCAGCGGAACTCGATCCACCCCCAAGGCTTGCGATGGCCGAGTTCACCCCGATCAGCTCGCCCCTCATATTGACCAGGGCGCCGCCGGAGTTGCCGGGGTTGATGGCGGCGTCGGTTTGCAGCGCGTCGATCACCGAAACCGCGCTGTCCGAACCGTCGCTTGCCGCAACCGGCCGATTGAGCGCGCTGATGATGCCGGACGTCACCGTGCCCTCCAGGCCCAGCGGAGACCCGATCGCGACGACCCGTTCTCCGACCCTGACGTCTTTCGACGACCCGATCGCGATCGGCGTCAGATCCGAAACACCCTCGGCGCGAACCACCGCGAGGTCACCCGTCGGATCGGTGCCCACCACCGAGAACGGCACCGATCGGCCATCGGAGAACCTGATCTTGGCGGTGACGTCTCCAGGCACCTCGGCGGCGGCTGCGACCACGTGATTGTTGGTCAGGATCAGACCGTCCTCGCTGAGGACGATGCCCGAGCCTTCGCCACCCCGGTCGCCCTGCGTGACCGATAGTTGCACAACGCTCGGCGCCACCTTGGCGGCCACCTCCTCCACCGAACCCATGGGACGGGTGGAGGGTTCGGTGACGGGCTGACTCGCCGCGTGGACGGCGCTGGCGGGCTGGCGCGTATCACCGACAGCCACCGCTGCGGTAGCGCCGATGGCGCCGCTCACTACGGCGAGCGCAGCGGCGGAGGCCACGAGAGAACCGCGGTGGGTGCGACGGGCGGGCGGGGAAGGCGGCAGTCCGTGGGCTGGTGGCGGGACGGGGCGGTAACCCGGTGGCGTCGTCATGAACTCCATCGTGCGACTCGTCCTGAGATCTCACTGAGAGCAGCTTCAGGGAAGTCGGTGAGCGCGTCCGCTCACAGCGAAACACCGTTCAGCTGCTCACCATTCACCGTGGGCGAACGACCGTGACAGTGCGCGTCCTCAACTCAACGGGGTGTCGACGATGGCGCCGAACACCGCCTCCAACAGCTCCACGAGTTGGTCGTCGTTGCGTCCGTTGAGAGCGCGAGTACCGACCACTCGACGCATGAGCAAGATCCCGCTGATCACCGCCAGGACAACGTCTTTACGGAGCTGTCGCCCCGGCGCGGGAAGTTGTCGGGCCAGACGTCGCCCGACGTGCCGCTCGATTGCGTCGCGCACGATCTCGGCGGATCGGGGATTCGACGCCGACCGCAGCATGATCAAGAACGGTGCGAGGTCGTCGGTGCCTGTCGCAGACCGAGCGACCAATGCCTCGGCGGCATCGCGCGCGACGGCCCGCGGGTTCTCGGCGATGAACAGTGGCGACGAGAAGGAGGTCTCGACCGCTTCGGCGAACAGGTGCTCCTTGGATCCGAAGTACCTGTTGACCAACATGGCGGTGACACCGGCATCGCCGGCGATCTCACGTACTCCTACCCCGTCGAATCCAGCGCGGGCGAAGTTCCGGATAGCCGAATGCAGGATCGCCTCGCGGGTGGCGGCGGCATTGCGCGATCGCGCGGGATCAGAGGGCACACCTCAGATTAGGGAATAGATCCGACTAAGTCTACTACTGTATACCTGACGTTGGTCTACGACTGTAGACAAGTCGTCATCACCGCCAACAAAGGAGTCATCATGACCGCACCGAGTGCTCGCGCTTGTCGGCTATCCGCCGGATAGCGACCCTGTCCGACTCGCCGACGTCTACCGGGATAGTGCCGACTTCGCGGAGGGCCACGCGGACTTCGACATGTCCCTGATCACGTCGGCGCAGACCGACACGCTCGAACCGACGCTCGAGACAGGGCCCAGCCGCTTTCACCGTGGCCGACGTCGAGCGACGTGAGCGACCAGCAGCGGTGAGGTCACCGGTGGACCCCTTGTTCGTCACCTGGGACTCAGCTAGCTAGCTACTTCGACCTGAAAAAGTCGTGGCGTGGCGGTGGCTGAGCGGGCGGTGATTTGACGCGATGATGGCCTCGAACCCTTGGGTAGAAGGGATCGAGGCCATCGTGCTCAGAACTGTAAAT
>NZ_JANDBD010000030.1 GCF_024320865.1 Mycolicibacterium arenosum
GTGCCGCGGTAGCCGTTGAACGGCCGGTAGGTCACGGTGTCACCGGTTTGGGTGATCATGCCGTGGGTGGGTGCGGTGACGACGGTGATCGCGCCGAGGTCCAGCCGGGTGCCGGGGTAGGTGGTGTCGTTGGCGGTGGGCGTCGGGAACAACACCGTGGAGGTGTCCATCAGCACGGTGTAGGAGTCGTCGGCCGCGATGAGGGGGCTGATCACGTTCAGGGTGACGGTGGCCGGGTTGGACACGATGTCGCCCTGGGTGTCGGCCACGGTGTAGGTGAAGGTGTCGGTGCCGCGGTAGCCGGTGTCGGGTCGGTAGGTCAGGGTGCCGCCGGTTTGGCTGAGTTGGCCGTGGGTGGGCGCGGTGACGACGGTGATCGCGCCCAGCTGGATCGAGGTGCCGGGGTAGGTGGTGTCGTTGGCGCTCAACGCCGGTGACAGCACGGTGGAGGTGTCCATCAGCACGGTGTAGGAGTCGTCGGCCGCGATGATGGGGCTGATCACGGTGATGGTGACGGTGGCGGTGTTGGAGGCGGGGATGTCGGGGCTGGCTGCGGCGAGGGTGTAGGTGAAGGTGTCGGTGCCGCGGAAGTCGTTAACCGGCCGGTAGGTCAGGGTGCCGTCGGCGCCTTGGGTGATCGTGCCGTGGGTGGGTGCGGTGATGACGGTGATGGCGCCGAGGTCGAAGTTGGTGCCGGGGTAGCGGGTGTCGTTGGCGCTCAACGCCGGTGACAGCACGGTGGGGGTGTTCATGAGCACGGTGTAGGCGTCGTCGGTGGCGATGATGGGGCTGATCACGGTGATGGTGACGGTGGCGGTGTTGGAGGCGGGGATGTCGGGGCTGGCTGCGGCGAGGGTGTAGGTGAAGGTGTCGGTGCCGCGGAAGTCGGTGTCGGGTCGGTAGGTCAGGGTGCCGTCGGCGGATTGGGTGATCCTGCCGTGGGTGGGTGCGGTGATGACGGTGATGGCGCCGATGTCGAAGTTGGTGCCGGGGTAGCGGGTGTCGTTGGCGCTCAACGCCGGTGACAGCACGGTGGGGGTGTTCATCAGCACGGTGTAGGAGTCGTCGGTGGCGACGATGGGGCTGATCACGGTGATGGTGACGGTGGCGGTGTTGGAGGCGGGGATGTCGGGGCTGGCTGCGGCGAGGGTGTAGGTGAAGGTGTCGGTGCCGCGGTAGCCGGTGTCGGGTCGGTAGGTCAGGGTGCCGTCGGTGGATTGGGTGATCCTGCCGTGGGTGGGTGCGGTGATGACGGTGATGGCGCCGAGGTCGAAGTTGGTGCCGGGGTAGCGGGTGTCGTTGGCGCTCAACGCCGGTGACAGCACGGTGGGGGTGTTCATGAGCACGGTGTAGGCGTCGTCGGTGGCGATGATGGGGCTGATCACGGTGAGGGTGACGGTGGCCGGGTTGGAGGCGGGCACGAAGGGGTTGTTCGCCGCTGCGACGGTGTAGGTGAAGGTGTCGGTGCCGCGGTAGCCGGTGTCGGGTCGGTAGGTCAGGGTGCCGTCGGTGGATTGGGTGATCCTGCCGTGGGTGGGTGCGGTGACGACGGTGATGGCGCCGAGGTCCAGCCGGGTGCCGGGGTAGGTGGTGTCGTTGGTGCTGGGTGCCGGTGACAGCACGGTCGAGGTGTCCATGAGCACGGTGTAGGAGTCGTCGGCCGCGATGATGGGGCTGATCACGGTCAGGGTGACGGTGGCCGGGTTGGAGGCGGGCACGAAGGGGTTGTTCGCCGCTGCGACGGTGTAGGTGAAGGTGTCGGTGCCGCGGTAGCCGTTGAACGGCCGGTAGGTCACGGTGTCACCGGTT
>NZ_JANDBD010000031.1 GCF_024320865.1 Mycolicibacterium arenosum
CTAGCTACTTCGACCTGAAAAAGGATTGATGGTCGGTGCGGCTCGATGGTGGTTCTGGCGTCGAGGGGACTCTGGCGCTGACATCGGTTGTCATCCGGCCAGAGCGCTGATCTTGACCAGGTTGTGGGCGAAGACTCCATGTCCGCACCAGGTGCGGGCTCCGCTCAGGGTGGTCAGTTCAGTGCGGTTCCATCCGTAGCTGCGCTTGAGGTGATTGATCCGCCCTTCGCATCCGGTCCGCCATTTGATCTTGGCCCGGAAAGCCTTTCGATGTTCGAACTCCCGCCGGGCAGCGCCGGGTCTACTGGCACGTGGGATGGCCACCCTGCGGACTCCGAGCTCATGCAGGTCGTTGTCGACGGAGGCGTAGCCGTAGCCGCGGTCGGCGGTCACCGCCGTCGGGGCACGCCCGGTCCGGTCGGTGATGCGGGCGATCGCCGGAGCCAACTGTGGCGCGTCAGCCGGGTTACCGATCTGCACGCTGTGGTCGAGGATGACTCCGTCGGCGTTATCGACGACCTGGGCCTTGTAGCCGAATTCCACCGGCTTGCCGAGCCGGCCCTTGCGGATCGGGCGCGCGTCGACGTCGTGGAAGCTCACGATCCGGCTCGCCGAGTCCGGCATCACCCCGGCCAGCCGACTGCGAGTCTGCGCGATCACCTGCCCGGTGCGTATTAGCAGGGTGGCCAGGTCGTTGATCGCCCGCTGCAGCCGTCCGCGGCGACGACCCGTCGCAGTGCGTAATCCTCTGCGTGCGTTGCGCAAGACCGCGTCGGCGTCGGCGATGGCCGCTGCGGCGACGTCGGCCAACTGGCCGGTGATCCGCAGCACCGCGGCCTGACCCTCCTCACGGGCGGCCGCACCGCGCAGCCGCAGCTTGGCCGCGATCGCCCGTGCCCGCTGACCTGCCGAACGACTGCGATCACGCACCCGAGTGCGGGTGGCTCCGCCGGCGGCCTGAATCCGTCTGACCGTCGTGGCGATCCCGCCGACGGCCTTGGCCAACAACCCTGAATCGGTCGGATAGGCCACCGCGGCTTCCACCACCGTGGTGTCGGCGCGGACCTTGTCAGTGCGGATCAGCTTCGCCGTAGCCGCCTTGGCCAGCAAGGCGTCGTTGAGCCCGGCGACCGCTGCCTCACCGCAACGGCTGGTCAGCTTCATCAGCGTGGTCGGATGCGGCACCCGTGTCCCGAACGGGATACGGCAGAACCGCTGCCAAGAAATCGAATCGCCCACTTCACGGCACAATGACTCAAAGCCCAGCCGGTAGCGGAACTTCAAAAACATCATCCGTAGATAGGTTTCCATCGGCACCGACGGACGCCCGATCCGCGGATCGAAGTACGGCGTGAACGGCGCGAAGAACACCGGATCATCCAGCAGAGCGTCCACCCGGGCCAACTCGGCGGGCAACACCAACAGCTCCGCAGGCAGGATTGCATCCCACAACGACAGCTGGTCATTTACAGTTCTGAGCACGATGGCCTCGATCCCTTCTACCCAAGGGTTCGAGGCCATCATCGCGTCAAATCACCGCCCGCTCAGCCACCGCCACGCCACGACTTTTTCAGGTCGAAGTAGCTA
>NZ_JANDBD010000032.1 GCF_024320865.1 Mycolicibacterium arenosum
TGTCAGTTCCGGTCGAAAAGTGAGCAGGTGATTCCGGGGTGGGTTCTAATCAACGTCGCAACACCGACGGACTTTGTGAGGTTAGCAGAGCGGCGAATAGGTCAGCGGGACAGCGATCTTGGAGCACTATGCGGGGGCGGTGGTTGAGCTCGTGTTCGACGGCAAGCAGGTGACTCGCCGAGTGTTTGGCGAGGCTGACGCCCTTGGGGAAGTAGTCGCGGAGCAGTCCGTTGGTGTTTTCGTTGGTGCCACGTTGCCAGGGTGATCGGGAGTCGCAAAAGTAGACGGGCGCTCCGAGCTTGTCGGCGGTAGCGAGATGACGTGCCATCTCGGTGCCCTGATCCCAGGTGATCGACCGCATGAGGGTGGGCGGTAGATCCTGCATGCGCGCCACTAGGGCGGTGTGCAGCGAGTCGGCGTCGCTTCGGAGCAGGTGTACCAAGCGCACCATCCGGGTCGTGCGTTCGACGAGGGTGCCGATCGCCGAGAGGTGGTTGTCGCCGATGATCAGATCCCCCTCCCAGTGGCCGGCTTCAGAGCGGTCCGCCGCGGGGAACGGCCGGTCGTGGATGCTGAGCATCGGCTGTTGGAAGCGGCCCCGTCGGCGCTGCTGTCGGTGGTGCGCTCGGCGGTGATCCCGGCCGGTGCGTAGCGGCGAGCGGCGGTGCGGCGCCAGCCGGGAGGGTCGTAGGAAGCGTGAATTAGGTTGGTACACAGCCTGATAGATGCTTTCATGGCACAGCCGCATCGACGGGTCGTCGGGAAAGCGGTGACGGAGGTGGCGGCTGATCTGTTGTGGGCTCCACCGCCGAAGCAAGAGCTCGGCGACCACGGTGCCGAGGTGTTGGTTGGTCTCGACCCGGCGCCGATGATGACGCGCTCGGCGCACGGTGGCGCGACGTTGAGCATCGAAGGGGCGATACCCGCGGCCAGCCACCGAGTTGCGTCGGAGCTCCCGCGAGATCGTCGACGGCGCCCGACCGAGCCGCGTGGCGATCGCCCGCAGGCTCAGCCCGGACTTTCGCAGATCGGCGATCTCGATGCGCTCGTCCTGAGACAGGTAGCGCGAACTGATCTGTCGAACCGCGAGGCGGTCCAGGGGCGCCACGAACCCGACCACCACACCGTTGCGGTACACGTTGTGACCGCGCGCCCAGTTGGTGCCCGAGGACCGCGACACGCCCACTTCGCGGGCCGCGGCGCGCACACTCCATCCGCGAGCCCGTAGCTCCATGAAACGCTGACGCTTGGCCGACTGCGGACGACGCCCTGGCCCCTTCTTCACCCGACGCGACGATGTCAACACAACCTCCAGAATCTAGAGAAGTGTTGCGACCGTCCCTAGAAACCACCCCGGAACAGGCTGCTCACAATTCAACCGGAGCTGACAG
>NZ_JANDBD010000033.1 GCF_024320865.1 Mycolicibacterium arenosum
TGTGGTGTCTCGGGACATCGCGTACACATATGTCTCAGGACATCGCGTACACCGATGATGCCGGTTGAGGCTCGCGGGTGCGGTAGGTCCGGGTGGATTTGTCGCCGCGCTGGTAGTTGCAGGTGGGGTCGACGGTGAATGACCGGACCAGAGTGGTGCCGCTGTAGACGGTGATGTGGTCGCCGTCGCGGATGACATCGCAAAGGTGTCCGGCCCAGCGCAATCCGACGTTGACCTTGTAGGGCGCGATGAACAGGTTGCCCGACCTCTGCCCGACCGTGCGGCGGCTGACGAAGACCGGTTCGGGCAGCGGCCGGTCGGCGGGGCGGGCTATGGCGGTGGCGGTGAACGCCTCGACGGGGGTGGCCCCGCCCAGTGCGCGGTGCGGCCGCTGGTGGTTGTAGTGCTCGCGGAACGTCTCGAGGTGCTCGTTGAGCTGCTCAATTGTGGCTGCGGGCGGGTGGGCGGCCAACCACTTCTTGAGGGTCTGCCAGAACCGCTCGATCTTGCCGCAGGTCTGCGGGTGATACGGGGTCGAGTTGATGGTCCGCACCCCCAGCGCCCGCAGGTTGGCCTCGAAGGTCGACTCGTAGCCGCGCAGCCGGCCGGTGTAGACGAACCCGTTGTCGGACAACGACATCGACGGGATGCCGCATTCGGCGATCCCGGCCAGCATCACCGCCCACACCAGCACGGTGGTACCCGCGCCCTCGGCGGCGATCAGGGCGGGCAGGTACCGGGAGTGATCGTCGAGGGTGCCCGCGATCGCCACCGCGGTCCCGTCGGCCAGCCGCCATTCAGTCCAGTCGGACTGCCAGCACTCGTTGGGCCGGGCGAACACGAACCGCTTGGTCGCCGATTTCGGCCGTTTACGCGGCTGCGCGACGACCAGACCGTGCCGGCTCAGGATCCGGGCCACCGTGGCTCGCGACGGGACCCCGCCCAGCCCCCGGCGCCGCAGCGTCCACACGATCGACTGCGGACCGTGATCCAACCCCGAGCCCAGCAATTCCAGCCTGCAGTCCAGCACCGCCTGCACCACGACGGGATCGGTCGCCGTCGGCGAGGACAGCGGTCGCCGAGACCGGTCGTGCAACAACCCATCCCAGCCCTCGACGGCGAACCGTCTACGGAGCTTGTAGAACGTCGTCGTACAGATCTGATGCTCTCGACAGAACTCGGTCACGTTGTCCACCTGCCCGACCAACGCCACCAACGCACGCGTATCCATCGCCGTCACCTTCTGGGCCATGAACCACTCTGGATCCACCCAGCCCGATCAGGTGTACGCGATGTCCCGAGACATACCCCTGTACGCGATGTCCTGAGACTTCACA
>NZ_JANDBD010000034.1 GCF_024320865.1 Mycolicibacterium arenosum
CGAAAACACCTATTGGTGCACAGTGATGGCAACCGGACGGCTTCGACGGGGGTCGATCCGGTGGGCTGCTGGGTGACTCGGAAAACACTTGCCATAGATGGCTTTCAAGGTGATTTGTCCATAGCAGCTACAGGGCGAGGGCCCTGACCGGTGTGACCTGATAGAAGCCTGCTGAGCCGTCAACTCGCAATAGGTCTGTCCACCGGACAGTGCCCTCGCCGTCGTCCCGTCAGCCGATTGAATGAAGGGACGTCTCGATGGTGACAGTAGGAATCGACCCGCACAAGCACGTGCACGTCGCGGTGGCAGTCGATGAACGCGGTAACCGCATCGGCAAGTCGCTGACCGTGAAGAACGACGGTCTGCTGATCGTCGCACTGATCACATGGATCCGCTCAATCACCGATCTCACCTCGGTCACCTGGGCGGTCGAAGACGGTCGCGGCTTCGCCCGCCGGATGGCCGATGGACTGCTGCTCGCCGGCCAGGACGTGGTGTGGGTTCCCAGCCGGCTGACCGCCGCGCATCGGAGGTTGCACGCCACCACCGGCGCTAAATCGGATGTCATCGACGCCGTCGCAGCGGCACACGCCGCGATAGCGACGCCGGATCTGCCCCGTCATCACATCGACCAGCGAGTCCGCGAACTCCGCGTTCTCACCGACTACCGATCCGACATCGTCAAACGCCGCACCATGATGATCAACCAACTCAAAGCGCTGTCGCACCTTTGGCTCGACCACACACCGGGTGACATGGCGAGGGCCAAAGCACTGATTGCGTTCACCACGCGACTGGACACCGCGAACATCAGCACCCACGTACGGGACACGATTGCCACGATGATCGGCGAAATCGACGACGCCAACAACCGCATCCACGATCTCGACATCAGGATCAAAGAACTCGTCACCCCGCTCACGCCGAATCTACTCGCGGTAACGGGCATAAGTCACAACTCCGCAGCCGTTCTACTCACCGAAATCGTTGATATCAAACGATTTTCAAGCCCAGCCAAACTAGCCCGCTACACCGGCTGCGCGCCTATCCCGGTCTTCTCATCGGATAACGAACGCCACCGCCTACACCGCGGAGGCAACCGCCGACTCAACAGCGTCCTGCACACCGCAGCGATCGTGCAGACACGGTACAACCCGGCCGCCCAACAACTCATCGCGCGCCGCCACGACGAAAAAGGCGCTCGCGGTGCCAGACGCATCCTCAAGCGCCACCTCGTCGACGTCATCTACCGAGCCATGCACACCGACCAAGCCACCTGGCAACACCAGATCAACACGTGCGAACGCCCCGCATTGACATAGAAGCATC
>NZ_JANDBD010000035.1 GCF_024320865.1 Mycolicibacterium arenosum
TGTACTGACCTGAGAGGTTAGGTACACGGCTGGCTGGTGGTTGACCGCCGAGTGCTGTGTGGCCGCGGTGGTGATTGTAGGTGTGCAACCAGCGGGGATACTCCTGGCATCGTTGTTCGTCGCTGGTGTAGAGCCGGGCGTATGCCCACTCGTCGGCCAGGGTCCGGTGGAAGCGCTCCACCTTGCCGTTGGTCTGCGGCCGATACGGCCGAGTTCGGCGGTGCTCGATGTCATCTCCCAGCGCCTTTCGAAAGGCATGCGATCTGTAGCAGGATCCGTTGTCGGTCAATACCTTTCGAACAACGATCCCCTGCGCGATGAACCAGGCGTTGGCCCGTTCCCAGAACTCGGCGGCGGTCTCCTTGCGTTCGTCGGCCAGCAATTCGGAGTAGGCCAGCCGCGAATGCGCGTCCAGGGCCGTGTGCAGGAAGTGATATCCCCGCACTGGTTGGCGGTACTTGTTGCGCCGTCCCGAACCCTTGTCGGCCTGGGAGTTGCGCTTCCCGACGGCTCGTCCGAGCATGCGCCAGCCGCCGCCGGCGGGGATCTTGCCCAGCTTCTTGACATCGACGTGCACCAGATCCCCGCAGGCCGCCGATTCCATCCGACGGATCACCCGCCCGGTGCCGCGGTCGAGCCAGCGCAGCCGGGCGATGCGGTAGCGACGCAGCACGTTGTGCACCGTGGAGACGTTCAGTCGCAGCAGGTAAGCGATCCGAGCGGGTCCCCAGCGGCGGGTGACGCGCACGCCGATGATGCGCCGCTCGGTCCGCGTCGGGGTGCGGTTGGGGCTGTGATGCGGTCGTGAGCTGCGGTCGGCCATCCCGGCCTCTCCCAACTCGAGGTAGCGGTCCACCCACCGACAGACGGTGGTCACCGACACCTGGAAGCGTTCGGCTGCGCGTCGACGCGACCACCCGTCATCAACGACGCATCGAGCCAGCCGCAGACGACCGGTTTCGGACAAAGGGGCATTACGGTGAACCACGAAGACCTCCGAGGTGAGTTGGTGCGTTCCTAGACAGCTCGCACTTCACCCGGAGGTCTTCGTCTTGTCACCTCACCACGCCGTCACCAACGTCCGTGGTCAGTACA
>NZ_JANDBD010000004.1 GCF_024320865.1 Mycolicibacterium arenosum
GTACTCCCCAGGCGGGGTACTTAATGCGTTAGCTACGGCACGGATCCCAAGGAAGGAAACCCACACCTAGTACCCACCGTTTACGGCGTGGACTACCAGGGTATCTAATCCTGTTCGCTCCCCCAAACACACTATTGAGTTCTCAAACAACACACCCATCCCGACCGCGCAACGAACCCGCGGCGAAAAGCCGCGATCCGTCGTGCGGGCAGATGAGGACGGCCACCGAAGTGACTTTCCCTCTGGGATGCCGCCGCGCTCTCCGGGCCAGGCCCGTGTCGCAGCGACTCGACTAAGTTACGTCAGGGCTAACTCCGAGTCAAATCGCCTGCTAGAAGCTGTTTTTGACCAGGTCGGTACGCCCGTACCAATCATCCAACGCGCTGCACCCCGGCGATATTCCGCTTGCCGCGGCGCAGGACGAGCCACCGTCCGTGCAGGTAGTCGGAAGCCTCAGGCCGCCACTCGTCCGTTTCGACCCGCACGTTGTTCGCGTACACGCCACCTTCGCCGATCGTGCGGCGAGCGGCGCCCTTACTCGGGCAGAGTCCAGTGACCACCAGGAGGTCGGTGATCCCGTCGGCTCCGCCCGGCGGCACGTCGGCTACCGACGCCTCCCGCAGGGCGGCAGCCAGCGTCGGTTCGTCGAGATCAGTCAGCTCGGCGCGCCCGAACAGAGCCTGGCTGGCCTGTTCGACGGACCGGGTCGCATCCTGGCCGTGGACCAGGGTGGTCAACTCCTGGGCTAGTCGCCGCTGCGCTGAGCGTTCGTGCGGCCGCTCGGCGGTCGCACGCTCCAGTTCGGCGACGTCGTCCGCACCGAGGAAGGTGAACCAGCGCAGGTACTGGACGACGTCGGCGTCCGCGGTGTTCACGAAGTACTGGTACCAGGCGTACGGGCTGGTCAGCTCCGGATCGAGCCAGAGATTGCCCCCGCCGGTGGACTTGCCGAACTTCTTGCCCTCGGAGTCGGTGACGAGCGGCGTCGTCATCGCGTGCACCGTCGCGCCGGCCTTCTGGCGAACCAGCCGGGCGCCGGCCACGATGTTGCCCCACTGATCGGAGCCACCGATCTGCAGCGCGCAGCCGTACCGCTGATGCAGCTCGACGTAGTCGTTGGCCTGCAACAACATGTAGCTGAACTCGGTGTAGGAGATGCCCTCGCCCTCGAGGCGACGACGGACGGTGTCGCGATCGAGCATCACGTTGACCGAGAAGTACTTCCCGATGTCGCGCAGGAACTCGATCGCCGACAACTCGCCGGTCCACTCCAGGTTGTTCGCCACGATCGCGCCGGTGGCTGACTCGTCGAACGCCACGAATCGCTCGAGCTGAGCCCTGATTCGCGACGCCCAATCGGCGACGGTGTCCGCGGTGTTCAGCGTCCGCTCGCCGGTCTCCCTGGGGTCGCCGATCATTCCCGTCGCCCCGCCGGCCAGCACGATCGGCCGGTGCCCGGCCTCCTGGAAGCGCCGCAATGTGAGCAACGGCACCAGGTGACCGGCGTGCAGGCTCGGCGCGGTCGGGTCGAATCCGGAGTAGACCGTCACCGGACCCGCGGCGAGATCGGACGCCAGAGCGTCGCGGTCGGTCGACTGGGCGATGAGCCCGCGCCAGTCCAGCTCGCCGAGGATGTCGCTTCCCATGCGTCGATCTTCCCGCATCAGTCGCTGTCGCCCGGTTCGGGTGCCCGCGGGCTGCGCCGGTAGGCGGACACCTCGGGGGTGTCGGTCAGCCAGAAGCGCCACGGCCGGTCGGCGGCCTTGCTGACGCCAACGCGCGGGCCGCTGGCCATCTCGGCGTCGGGAGCGGCCAGCGTCAGGCGAATCGGGCTGCGGTCGTCGAAGAGGTCGATTCCGTTGTCGGCCATGGTGATTCCGAGTGCTGCGCACAGGTTTCCCGGCCCCCGCGCGAGTGCGCTCGGCCGGATCGCCGGTCCGCGTCGGGACACCGCCACGTCGAGGCCCGACGTCACCTCCGCGGCCCGGAGCAACACGGCGCCCGCCACGTCGTCCGTCGCGCACACGACGTTGGCGCACACGTGAATTCCGTGGCTGAGATAGGTGTACAACCTGCCGGCCGGCCCGAACATCACCACGTTGCGCCCGCCGATCCCGCGGAACGAGTGCGACGCGGCATCGGGCCACGGCCCGTCCGGCGGTCCGCCGTACGCCTCGACCTCGACGATCACCGCCGCGACGCCCGCACCGAGCAGGTGTGCACCGAGCAACCGGCGCGCGGCGGTGACCGGATCGACTGCGAGATGGTCCGCACTCATGCGGCCGATTGTGCCCGCGGTCTTGACGCGGCTCGGCCTCGGGAGGATATTCATCGCATGATGATTTCATCGAGTGGTGAATTAATCGACGCGGTGACCGTCGAGCACCTCACCGTGGTGCGCGACACGCACACGGCGCTCGACGACATCTCGCTGCGGGTCGCCCGCGGAACCATCACCGGCATCCTCGGCCCGTCCGGCTGCGGGAAGACCACGCTGATGCGCTGCATCGTCGGAACGCAGGTCGTCAAGTCCGGCAGCGTCACCGTGCTCGGACGGCCGGCGGGGTCGGCTGACCTGCGCAACCGCGTGGGCTACGTCACGCAGAGCGCCACCGTCTACGACGATCTCCGGGTTATCGACAACGTCCGCTACTTCGCGTCGCTGTACGGCTCGGCGCCGGGTGAGGCCGACGAGGCGATCTCCGCCGTCGGGCTCGACGACCACCGAAAAGCGCTGTGCAGCAACCTATCCGGTGGCCAGCGCACCAGGTCCTCGCTGGCGTGCGCGCTGGTGTCACACCCCGACGTACTGGTGCTCGACGAGCCCACCGTCGGGCTGGACCCCGTCCTGCGCGTCGATCTGTGGGAGCGGTTCGACCATCTCGCGCGACGTGGCACCACGCTCCTGGTCTCCAGCCACGTCATGGACGAGGCCGACCACTGCGCCGATCTGCTTCTCATGCGCGAAGGCCGCCTTCTCGCCCACCCCACACCGCGACAACTCAGAGAGGACACGGGATGCACGTCACTGGAGGAGGCGTTTCTGTCCGTCATCCGGCACAGCACCGAAGCCGCGAGCACCACAGGCTGAGCCCGCGTGCCTACCTCGCGACGACGGGTCGCATCCTGCGCCAGCTCGCCGCCGACCACCGCAGCGTCGCGATGATCCTGGTGGTGCCGAGCCTCATCATCACGCTGATGTACTTCATGTTCGTCGACGCCCCGCAGAGACCGGGCGCGCCGTCTCCGTTCAACAACGCCTGCCTGATCATGCTCGGCGTCTTCCCGCTCATCGTGATGTTCCTCATCACCTCGATCACCATGCAGCGCGAGCGCGTGTCGGGGACGCTGGAACGCATCCTCACCACTCCCCTGCGCAGGCTCGATCTGCTGGCCGCGTACGGCACCGCCTTCTCGATCGCCGCCGCCGCGCAGGCGACGCTGGCCTGCGCGATCTCGTTCTGGCTGCTCGGCCTGGACACCGCGGGCAGCCCGGCGCTGGTGTTCGCCATCGCCATCATCAACGCGGTGCTCGGGGTCGGACTAGGCCTACTGTGCAGCGCGTTCGCGCGGACGGAGTTCCAGGCCGTCCAGTTCATGCCGGTCGTGATCGCTCCGCAGCTGCTGCTGTGCGGCATCATCGTGCCGCGGGCCGTCATGCCGGACTGGCTGCAGTGGATCAGCAACGCGCTGCCCGCGAGCTACGCGCTCGAGGCACTTCAGCAGGTCGGCGCCCATCCCGAGCTGACCGCCACTGCAGCGCGCGACATCGCGATCGTGATCGGATTCGCCGTGGTCGCGATGGCGCTCGCCGCTGCCACGCTGAGGCGCCGCACTCCGTGACCGAGGCGAAGTCGCGCAGCCGCAAGCGCCCCGGTCGCCCCGCCGGCACGTCGGATACCCGTGAGCGGATTCTGACTGAGGCGCGGGAGTTGTTCGCCCGCAACGGGATCGACAAGACATCCGTTCGCTCGATCGCGTCTGCGGCCGGCGTGGATTCGGCGCTGGTACACCACTACTTCGGTACCAAGGAACAGCTCTTCGCCGCCGCGATCCACATTCCGATCGACCCGATGCAGGTGATCGGGCCGATGCGCGAAGCGCCGGTGGATCAACTCGGGCTGCTGCTGCCCTCGATCCTGTTGCCGCTATGGGACTCCGAACTCGGCTCGGGCTTCATCGCGACGCTCCGCTCGCTGCTGTCGGGCAGCGACGTGTCGCTGGTGCGCAGCTTCCTGCAGGAGGTCATCACCAGGGAGGTGGGTGCCCGGGTCGACGATCCGCCGGGCTCGGGACCCGTCCGCGTGCAGTTCGTCGCGTCGCAACTGGTGGGCGTGGTGATGGCGCGCTACATCCTGGAGCTCGAACCGTTCAGATCGCTGCCGGTCACCCAGATCGCCGAGACCATCGCGCCCAATCTGCAGCGCTACCTCACCGGTGACCTGCCGGGACTCGGCTAGCTTTCGGCAGCCGCAACCAAGCGGTCGTGCTCGGCGTCGTCGGTGATGGTGTCCGCTTCGTCGACGAGCAGCACCGGAATGCCCTCGTCGATTCGATAGCGCAGCCGCAGCCGCGGGTTGTACAGCGCCTCGTCGGCGATCAGCAGAAGCGGTCCGCGGTCCGCGGGGCATACCAGGATGGATCGCAGGCGTTCGGACAGCACGGGATCAGCCGGCCGGGAGGATGGTGCCCTGATTGCCCGGCGGGAGGGTGTTGATTCCGATGGACGTCGGCGACTGCGACTGCGCCTGCTGGTTGCGCAGCTTGTTGCGCAGCTGGAAGGTCTTGGTCGCCTCCAGCGCTTCGATGACGCGGGACTGGCTGGCCCCGGTGAAGTTCAGCGCCTCGATGAGCGCCTGGCCGTTCGAGTTCGACGGCATGAAGCCCTGCTGCCGCAGCTTCATGACGTCGTTGATCAGATTGGAGACCTGACCGCCGCCGGCACCCGTGTCGTACTTGGCCTGGATGGCGAGTAGCGCCTGATCCGGCGTCATCTGGGGCGCCTCGGGGGCTTCCGCGTCGACGGTCGCGTCGGTGGCGGGTTCGGCGAGCGCGGGCGTCGCGCCGAGGCCGATCATCAGGCCGGCAGCGAGCGCACCGCTGGCCACGACGCCGGTGACGGCACGCCGCCAGCCCGTGGTCGTGCTGGTCTTCGATGTCATGGATCCTCCAGAGCACGGGTTCCCCGACCCGAAGCGGCGACCTGCCGCAAGCCGGAGCCTAACAGTGTGACGGATGTGACGCACGGTCTCAGCCGTCCTGGTCGACGTTGACGAGTTCGGCGCGGATCGCCGTCGTCAGACGCTTGAAGACGCCGTTGTCCTCGTCGAGGTACCACGAGTTTCGCGAGGCTTTCGGGTAGCCGGCCGCGCGAAGCGGACCGAGCAGCGGTCGGTAGGTCGCGCTGAGCGTCATGTCGGGCACGACGTGGACGACGTCGGGTGGATTCCCGACGACGAGCTTCGCGAGCGCGTCGTTCAAATCGGCCGTCGGCACGCTGCCGCCGGGGCACAGCGTCAACGCCGTCACCGCACGTGCGACGCCCGCCACTTCGATGCGGTACGTGACCGCGATGTCGACGGCGCCGATCCGGCCGGCGACGTCGTTCACGGCGGCCGCGAACACGGGTCCGCGCGGCGTGTGAATCACCGAGGAGCGGTTGTCGACGAGCCAGTAGTCGCCGTCGTCGTCCTTGCGGAACAGGTACTCGGTGGACACCCACGTGTCGGCGGGCGCGAACACGCCGCGCTTGACCGACGCCGTCGGGTCGACGGGACCGCGCGGATGAGCGAGCAGGACGCCGACCTCATTGGGTCCGGCGAGCCGGACGAAGCCCCGCTCGTCCTCGAGGATCAGGTCGTCGTCGACGTCGTAGGCCGCCAGCTCGATGTGGCCGCCGCCGGGCAGCGGCCTGCCCTCGCTGCCGATCTTGGCGCCCGAGACGTTGGCGAGCACGGCCTGGCCGTCGGTGGTCGCGAAGAACTCGACGATGTGGGCGGGCGCGAACTCCTCCTCGACCCGCTTCCACAGACCCGTCGGCATACCCGACCCGATGAACAGCCGCACCGGATGGTTGCCGTTCAGCACGAACGACGGGTCGTCGATGACGTCGCGCAGCATCGCCCACGTGTAGGACACGACCGTCACGCCGTACTGCCGGAGTTCGTGCACGAACCGGTCCGGCCGAAGGCCACGCGACAGCGCGATCCGGGTGCCGCCGACGACGGCGCCACCGAGGCTCACGAGCAGGCCGGACTGGTGATGCAGGGGCGTCAGGCAGTACACGGTGTCACCGCGGCCGAGGTTGGCGGCCGAGGCGGTGCCGAACGCCGACAGCGCCCACCGGTAGTTGGTGATCTGCCGGGCGACGAGCTTGCCGCCGACCGTGGCGAACGCGATGTACGCCAGATCCTTGGCGAAACCGGGGTTGGGCCGGTACCACCCCGGCAGATCGACCACGTCGGGGTCGATCTGCTCCATGTCGACGACGTCGGCGTCCTGCGGCGGCGCGAGGTCGCGGTTCTCGCCGCCGCCCAGCACCAGTACGCGCAGTGGAAGTCGGCTCGCCGCGTCGAGATTGCTCGGGTCGGCGATGATGTCGGACGCGCCCCCGAGTGCGGCGGCCTCCGCCAGATCCGCGTCGGGCGGCATCAGCACCGCGACCGCTCCCAGGCGCGACAGCGCGGCGATCGCCACCAGCGCGCTCGGCCTGGTCTCCATCAGGACGCCGACGCGCGCGCCCTGCCGGATCCCGACCTCGATGAGGCCGCGCACCACGTTGTTGATGCGGCGATCCACCGCCTCGTAGGTGTGCACGCGGCCGTCGAACAGCAGGAACTCGCCGCCGGGGGTGGCGCTCGCCTGCTCGTCCATGATGCGGCCGAGCGAGATCCGGGTGTGGTCGTTGATCTGGCCGAGGCGCGCCAGCCTGGGCAGCGTGCGCGCGGTCTCGACGACGAGCGCGCGCGCCGACTTGTTGGCCGCCACGAACGCATCGGCGGCGGTGCGGGCCAGGCTGAACGTCATCTCGGTGGCTGCGGCGGCGCCGTGCGCGACGCGGGACGCGAACGGCACGCCGCTCTCGCTGGTCTCCGACGGCTGCAGCGCCATCGGCACGACGTCGGCGGGCATCTCACCGTCGCCGGACAGCCACTTCACCCACGATGCGACCGTCGGCCAGGTCTGCGTGGCGGCCTTACCGCCGACCACGAGGCCGAAATGCCCTGCGCGGATGAGGTATTCGTAGACGTCCGCCTGTGGCGCCGCGCGCTTGATTCCCCGCACCGACGCCGGCTGGCCGATGTCATCGACCTCGCCGACGACGGCGAGTACCGGGCAGTCGATATCGGACAGCGTGACGAGATCGCCGTGGATGGAGAAGCCGCCGCTCATCATCCGGTTGTGCGCGATGAATTGCTTGAGCAACTCGGCGATCGCCGGGCCCGACCACGCGATCCAGCCCTCGTTGGACAGGAACCGGCGCTGCTGCTCGCGCGGCAGCAGGGCCTCGCGGTCGTGCAACTGCCGCATGAAGTCGAGTCGGGCCTGCGCGGTCTTGATCGGATCGAGCATCTGGAAGCCGGTGCGGGCCAGCCAGCCGGGGATGTCGATGCGGCTGAAGACGTGGTCGGCCATGAAGTCGGCGGCCGCGGCGCCGAAGTTGGCCGGCAGGTTCATCGGCAGGCCGGCGAGCGTGTCAACCGGCGAGCCGAAGGCGACGATGCTGGCCAGATCCTTCGCGCGGCGGTACGCGGCGGTCTGGTACGCGAACATGCCGCCCTGGGAGTACCCGGCGAGGTGAACGTCGCGGCCGGTGACCTCCTTGACGGTGTCGATGGCCTCGTTGAGCGCCACGACGTGGTCCGCGAGGTTGCGGTCCATGCCGCCCTCGACCTTGTCCGGCGACCCGAAGTCGATGACCCAGGGATCGATGCCCGCCTTGTGCAGGATTCCGACCGCACCCTCGTCGCGGGTGACGTCCCACATGTCAGCCGACATCATCATCGGGTGCACCATCAGGACCGGTGGCCCCGCGGGCGTCGCGCCGGGGCGGGTGTCCGGCGGGAAGTACCGACGCAGCCGGTACATCGGCACGCTCTGAACGATCTGGAAGGGCGACGGGACCGCACCGGTCTCCAGCCCGCCGTAGCGAAGTACCTCGAGCCCGTTCTGAGCGGTGGCCACCAATCGGCCCACCGGGCGGGTGAACGTCGTGAAATCGACCACTGCACTCCCCTTCGTCGCATCCCCGAAGCCCTGATCGCCGACGTCATCATGGCACAGCGGGTGAGCCGCGCCGCGGGCATCGGCGGCCGGGAGCGCGGCGACGCGGGAAACCCCTCGGCCCTATGATCGGCGCCGATGGCCAACCTGATCAACCTCGAACGCGTCTCCGTCAGCTTCGGCACCCGCACCCTGCTCTCTCGCGTGAGCCTCGGCGTCGAGGAGGGCGACGCGATCGGCGTCGTCGGGCGCAACGGCGACGGGAAGACGACGCTGCTGCGCATGCTGACGGAGGAGTCGACGCCCGATTCCGGGCGCGTCACGCACACGTCCGGGCTGTCGGTCGGGTACGTGCGGCAGTCGGACGACTTCGCCGCGGAGGCGACGGTGCGCGATGTGATCCTGCACGGCCAGGCCGATCACGTGTGGGCGGCCGACTCCGACACCCGGTCCGTCGTCGAGCACCTCCTCGGCGGCGTGGACCTCGATGCGGGTGTCGGCAACCTCAGTGGCGGGGAACGGCGACGGGTGGCGCTGGCGGGCGTCCTGCTCGCGAGCCATGACGTGCTGGTCCTCGACGAGCCGACCAACCACCTCGACGTCGAGATCATCGGGTGGCTCGCCGACCACCTCAGGGCGCAGCGGACGAAGGCACTGGTCGTCGTCAGCCACGACCGCTGGTTCCTCGACGCGGTCTGCACCAAGACGTGGGAGGTGCACCACGGCAGCGTCGACGCCTACGACGGTGGCTACGCGGCCTACGTGCTGGCCCGCGCCGAACGGACGCGCATCGCCGCGGGCACCGAGTCGCGCAGGCAGAACCTCATGCGCAAGGAACTCGCGTGGTTGCGACGCGGACCGCCCGCGCGGACGTCGAAGCCGAAGTTTCGGATCCAGGCCGCCAACGACCTCATCGCCAACGAGCCCCCGCCGCGGGATTCGTTGTCGCTGCAGCGTTTCGCCACCGCGCGACTCGGCAAGGACGTCTTCGATCTGCACCGCGTCGTCCTGGAACTGGGTGGCCGGACCCTCCTCGACAAGCTCGACTGGTCCATCGGTCCCGGCGCCCGGATCGGCCTGGTCGGTGTCAACGGCACCGGCAAGTCGTCGGTCCTAAAACTGCTCGTCGGCGAACTGCCACCCACCTCGGGCACCGTGAAGCGGGGACTGACGCTGAGAATCGGCTACCTGAGTCAGGCACTCGCCGAGCTCGACGGCGGTGACAGGGTGCTGGATGCGGTCGAGAGCAGCAAGCGCATCACGGAACTCGCTGGCGGACGCGAAGTCAGCGTCTCGACGCTGCTTGAGGACTTCGGGTTCACCGGCGACAAGCTCACCACCCGGCTGGCCGAACTGTCGGGCGGTGAACGCCGCCGCCTGCAGTTCCTGCGACTGCTGCTCGACGAACCCAACGTGCTGCTGCTCGACGAACCGACCAACGATCTCGACATCGACACGCTCACGATCATCGAGGACTACCTCGACGGCTGGCCCGGCACTCTGATCGTGGTCACACACGACCGGTACTTCCTGGAACGGGTCACCGACGTCACCTACGCGCTCACGGGCGGAGGGCGGTGCGACCTGCTGCCCGGTGGCATCGAGCAGTATCTCGAAACCCGCTCCGCCGCAGAGTCACCCGTCGTCGCGCCGCGCCCCGTCGAGCGCGGCGAGACGTCGTCCGCGAAGCAGCGCCGCACCGGCAAGGAACTGACCCGCATCGAGAACCAGTTGGCCAAACTCGACGAACGCATCGAGTCGCTGCACCACTCGATGGCCGAATCGGCCGCCGATCACGTCCGGCTGGGTGACTTGAACGACGAACTGCGAACCCTCGAATCACGTAAGGAATCGCTCGAAGAGGAGTGGCTGGCCCTCGCCGACGACTGAGGCCGCCGCTGAGGTCAGCGGCGCAGTTCGACGCGCAGCCGGTCGGCGGTGTCGCGCACCACGCCGAGTTGCCTGGCGACCTGTATCGGAGCGGTGCCGCCCCTGGCGTCGCGGGAGTCGACCGATCCCGCGATCGTCAGCACGTCGCGCACCTCTGCCGTCAAACCGGGATGGATCCCGGCGAGCTCGTCATCGGCGAGCTCCTCGAGCCCGACTCCGCGCGCCTCGGCGGCGCGGACCGCCGCGCCCGCGGCCTCGTGTGCGACGCGGAACGGAATGCCCTGCCGCACCAACCACTCCGCGACGTCGGTCGCCAGCGTGTACCCGAGCGGCGCCAGCGTGGCCATCCTGTCGACGTCGAACACCAGCGTGGCGACCAGACCCGCCATCGCGGGCAGCAGCAGTTCCAGCTGCGCGACCGAATCGAAGACCGGTTCCTTATCCTCCTGCAGATCCCGGTTGTACGCCAGCGGCTGCGCCTTCAACGTCGCGAGCAGACCGGTGAGGTTGCCGATCAGTCTGCCGGACTTCCCGCGGGCCAGCTCCGCGATGTCCGGGTTCTTCTTCTGCGGCATGATCGAGCTCCCGGTCGACCAGGAGTCGTGCAGGGTGACGTACCCGAATTCCGTTGTACTCCAGAGGATCACATCCTCGGCGAGGCGAGACAGGTCGACGGCGATCATCGCCAGGACGAACGCCGCCTCAGCGGCGAAGTCGCGCGCGGAGGTGGCGTCGATCGAGTTGTCCGCCGCGGCGTCGAAGCCGAGTTCCGCGGCGATGGCGTCCGGATCCAAGCCGAGTGACGATCCCGCCAGCGCTCCGGAGCCGTACGGTGACACCGCGGTCCGCACGTCGAAGTCGACGATGCGGGTGACGTCGCGAAGCAGCGGATGCGCGTGCGCCAGCAGGTGATGGGCGAGCAGTACCGGCTGCGCGGATTGCAGGTGGGTCTTGCCCGGCATGATCGCCGTCGGGTGCACGGCGGCCTGCGTCGCCAGCGCTGCCACGACATCGAGAACCCCGTTGCCGACCGAACGCATGTTGTCGCGCAACCACATCCGGAACTGCGTCGCCACCTGATCGTTGCGCGAACGCCCCGCCCGCAGCCTGCCGCCCAGATCCTCGCCTACGCGGTCGATGAGACCGCGCTCCAGCGCGCCGTGGACGTCCTCGTCCGACGGGAGCGGGCCGAAGCTGCCGTCGGCGACGTCCTCCCCCAGGCTGTCGAGCCCGGCGAGGAGGCCGTCGCGCTGGTCCTCGGTCAGCAGACCGGCCTGGAACAGCACCCGTGCGTGCGCTTTCGACGCCCGGACGTCGTACGGCGCCAGCACCCAGTCGAAGTGAGTTGACTTGCTCAGCGCGGCAAGCGCTTCCGAGGGACCGCCGGCGAACCGGCCGCCCCAGAGCGAGCCCTCGTTGGTCGTGCTCATGTAGCGAGGTCCCGCTTGGCCGCGATCTTCGACGACAGTCCGTGAACGTGCACGAAGCCCTTGGCGCTGGACTGGTCGAACGTGTCGCCCTCGTCGTAGGTGGCGAGGTTGAAGTCGTAGAGCGATTCCGCGCTGCGCCTGCCGTTGACGGCGATGTGGCCGCCGTGCAGCACCAGCCGGATCTCACCGCTGACGTGCTCCTGGGTGTGGTCGACGAACGTCTCGAGCGCGCGCTTGAGCGGCGAGTACCAGAGCCCGTCGTACACCAGCTCTCCCCACTTCTGGTCGGTGTTGCGCTTGAACCGGCCCAGCTCCCGCTCCAGCGTGACGTGCTCGAGTTCGGTGTGGGCGGTGATGAGCACCATCGCGCCGGGCGCCTCGTAGATCTCCCGGCTCTTGATGCCGACCAGCCGGTCCTCGACCACATCGAGGCGGCCGACCCCCTGGGCGCCGGCGCGGCGGTTGAGCTCCACGATCGCCTCCAGGACGGACACCGGGCGCCCGTCCAGGGAGACCGGCACACCGCGCTCGAAGCCCACGATCACCTCGTCGGGGCTGCTCCAGTTGACCGTCGGATCCTCGGTGTAGTCGTACACGTCCTTGGTCGGGGCGTTCCAGAGGTGTTCCAGGAAGCCGGTTTCCACCGCGCGACCCCACACGTTCTGGTCGATCGAGAACGGCGATCGCTTGGAGACGTTGATCGGGATCGCGTTCTGCTCGGCGAAGGCGATCGCCTTCTCCCTGGTCCACGCGTAGTCGCGGACGGGCGCCAGCACCTCGAGATCCGGTGCCAGCGAGGCGAATCCGACTTCGAACCGAACCTGGTCGTTGCCCTTGCCGGTGCAACCGTGCGCCACGATGCCGCCCCCGTGCTCGCGGGCGGCCGCCACCAGATGCTTGACGATGAGCGGCCTGCTGATCGCCGACACCAGCGGGTAGCGATCCATGTAGAGCGCGTTGCTCTTGATGGTCGGCAGGCAGTACTCCTCGGCGAACTCGTCACGGGCGTCGACGACGACGGCCTCGACGGCGCCGCAGTCGATCGCACGCTGCCGGACGACCTCCATGTCCTCGCCGCCCTGGCCGAGGTCGATCGCCACGGCCACGACCTCGCGGCCGGTCTCCTTGCCGATCCAGCTGATCGCGACCGAGGTGTCGAGACCGCCGGAGTACGCCAGGATGACGCGTTCGGACATAAAGGGATCTCCTTCTAGCTCTTACTGAATGTTTTCGAAGGTGGCGGCGAGTTCCGCACCGGTCATGGGGTCGCGGGCGACGACGAAGATCGTGTCATCCCCGGCGATGGTGCCGACGACGTGGGGCAGCGCGGCCCGGTCGATGGCGCTGGCGAGGTAGTGCGCGGCTCCAGGGGGCGTGCGCAGCACCGCGAGGTTGCCGCTGGCATCGGTGGACACCAGGAGGTCGTTCAGCAACCGCGACATGCGCTCGGTGCCACCCGATACGCCGCGCACCGGGCTGCCGTCCTCCGGCACGACGTAAACGCCGGTGCCGCCGTCCGCGCCGCGCAGTTTCACCGCGCCGAGCTCCTCCAGGTCGCGCGACAGGGTCGCCTGGGTGACGTCGATCCCCTCGTCGGCGAGCATTGCGGCCAGCTCACTCTGGCTGCGCACCGAGTTCGACGACAGAAGCGTCACGATGCGCGCCTGCCGTCCAGCTCGGGTGGCGGCGGTCATCGGCCGCTGCGCTCCAACAGCCACACCAGCAGTGCCTTCTGCGCGTGCAGCCGGTTCTCGGCCTCGTCCCACACGGCACTCTGCGGCCCGTCGATGACGTCGTCGGTGATCTCGTGGCCGCGGTGTGCGGGCAGGCAGTGCAGCACCACCGCGTCCGGATCTGCCAGCCCGAGCAACTCGGCGTTGACCTGGAACGGCCGGAACGGACGCACTCGGTCGAGGCCGTCGTTCTCCTGTCCCATCGACGTCCAGGTGTCGGTCACCAGCACGTCGACACCGGAGGCCGCAGCACGCGGATCGGAACTGACCGTCACCGTCGCTCCGGTCTGCTCCGCGCGCTTCTGCGCAGCCGCGACGAACAACGGGTGCGGCTCGAAACCCCGTGGCGCGGCGATCGTCACGTTGATCCCCGCTGTCACCCCGCCCAGCATCAGCGAGTGCGCCATGTTGTTGGCGCCGTCGCCGAAGTAGGTCATGGTCAGACCCGCCAGCCCACCCATGCGCTCAGCCAGCGTCTGCAGATCGGCCAGCACCTGGCAGGGGTGGAACTCGTCGGACAGGGCGTTGACGATCGGTACCGTCGACCCGGTGGCCATGGCCGTCAGCCGTTCCTGCGCGAACGTCCGCCACACGATGGCGTCGACGTACCGCGACAGCACCTGTCCGGTGTCCTCGAGGGTCTCCTCACGGCCCAGTTGCGTACTGCGGCCGTCGACCACCACCGCGTGGCCGCCGAGTTGGGCGATGCCGACCTCGAACGAGAACCTGGTGCGGGTCGAGTTCTTCTCGAAGATCACCGCGACGCCCCGCGGCCCCTCCAGCGGGCGCCTGCTGAACGGCGCGGCCTTGAGTTCGGCTGCCAGAGTGAGCACCTCGGCCTGTTCGGCGGGCGAGAGGTCGTCGTCGCGCAGGAAGTGACGCAGGGTCATGCCGTGGCCTCCGTCGCCGCGTCGAGGACGGCGGGCAGCGCCGCCAGGAACGACTCGACCTGGGCGTCGGTCACGATCAGCGGGGGTGCCAACCGGATCACGTCGGGAGCCGCGGCGTTGACCAGGTACCCCGCATCGCGGGCGGCCGCCTCGACCGCCTTGCCGTGTGGCGCGGTGAGCACGATGCCGCACAGCAGACCCCGGCCCCGGACGTGGTCGACGAGCGGGTGTCCCAGCGCTTCGATGCCGTGGCTCAACGTCTTTCCCAGCACGTCGGCTCTGGTGACGAGATCGTCGTCGGCGAGCGTCTTCAGCACCGCGAGCGCCGCGGCGGTGCACACCGGGTTGCCGCCGAAGGTACTGCCGTGCAGGCCGGGGGTGAGGAGGTCGGCGGCTGCGCCGATCGCGATGCACGCGCCGATGGGCAGACCGCCGCCCAGGCCCTTGGCGAGCGTGACGAGGTCCGGGGTGATGCCGTCGTGCTGATGGGCGTAGAAGGCGCCCGTTCGGCCGATTCCCGTCTGCACCTCGTCGAGCACCAGCAGGGCGCCGTGGCTCGCGGTCAGCTCGCGCGCGGCCGCGAGATAGCCGGCCGGCGGGGTGACCACGCCGCCCTCTCCCATGATCGGCTCGAGGAACACCGCAGCGGTATCCGAATCGACAACGCGGGTAAGGGCGTCGACGTCGCCGTACGGCACGTGCGTGACGTCGCCGGGCAGCGGGGCGAACGGCGCCTGCTTCGTCGGCTGCCCGGTGAGTGCCAGCGAGCCCATGGTGCGGCCGTGGAACGCCCCCTCGGCGGCGACGAGCTTGGTGCGGCCCGTCAGCCTGCTGATCTTGAAGGCGACCTCGTTGGCCTCGGTACCCGAGTTGGCGAAGAACACCCGCGCCTGCGCCTCGGTGCCGAGATGGGCGACGAGAGCCTCGGCCAGCGCGATCCCCGGTTCGGTCGCATACAGGTTCGACGTGTGCCCGAGCGTGTTGAGTTGTCGCGTCACGGCTTCGATGACCGCCGGGTGGCGGTGGCCGAGGATGTTGACGGCGATGCCCGCGAGGAAGTCGACGTAGGACGTGCCGTCGGCGTCGGTGACGACGGCGCCGTCCCCGCTGACCAGCGCCACGGGCGGCGTCCCGTAGTTGTCCATCATGACGCCCCGCCAACGGCCTTGCAGGTCTTCGGTTTCAGTCATTTCATCACCACCTTGGTTCCCGTGCCCTCGTCGGTGAACAGCTCGACCAGCACGCAGTGCTCCACTCTGCCGTCGATGACGTGGGCGCTCGGCACTCCGCTCGCGACGGCCCGCAGGCACGCCTCGATCTTGGGCACCATGCCCGCCTCCAGCGTCGGCAGCAGCCCCGTGAGCGTCGTGACGTCGATCTCGCTGACGAGCGAATCCCGATCCGGCCAGCGGGTGTAGAGCCCCTCGACATCGGTGAGCATCAGCAGCTTCTCGGCGTCCAGCGCCTCCGCCACGGCGGCGGCCGCGGTGTCGGCGTTGATGTTGTGCACCACGCCGTCGGCGTCCGGTGCGATGGTCGAGATCACCGGAATCCGTCCTGCGGCAATCAGATCGCGCACCGCGGCGGTGTTCACCTTCTCCACGTCGCCCACGAGACCGATGTCGGTCGCCACGCCGTCAACCAGGACGCTGCGCCGCACGGCGGTGAACAGGTGGGCGTCCTCACCCGTGATGCCGACCGCGTACGGGCCGTGGGCGTTGATGAGCCCGACGAGTTCCCGGCCCACCTGGCCGAACAGCACCATGCGGGCGACGTCGAGGACTTCGGGGGTCGTGACGCGGAATCCCCCCTTGAAGTCGCCGGCGATTCCGAGGCGCTTGAGCATGGCGCTGATCTGCGGGCCGCCCCCGTGGACGACGACCGGATGGATACCGCAGTTGCGCAGGAACACCATGTCGGCGGCGAACGCCGCCTTGAGAGCGTCGTCGGTCATGGCGTTACCGCCGTACTTGATCACGACGATCTTGCCGTGCAGTTGCTTCAACCACGGCAGAGCCTCCGCCAGCACGGCGGCTTTGGTGCTCGTAGCCGTCACGACGAGTAGGCCGAGTTCTCTTCGACGTACGCGTGCGACAGGTCGGTCGTGCGGATCGTGGCATCGGCGCTGCCGACGCCCAACTCGACGACCACGGTGATGTCCGAGCCGGACAGGTCGACGTCGCGTGCTCCGGGCGCCCCGGTGCCGTTTACGCACACCGGAGAACCGTTGAACAGCACGTTGATTCGATCCGGATCGAGGTCGACCGGCGCCATGCCGACAGCGGCGAGTACCCGGCCCCAGTTCGGGTCGGAGCCGAAGAGAGCGGTCTTGACCAGGCTGTCCCGGGCGATGGTGCGGGCGGCGACGACGGCGTCGTCCTCGGTGGCGGCTCCGGTGACGGTGACGGCCACCCGTTTGGTCACCCCCTCGGCATCGGCCTGCAGTTGCGCGCACAGGTCGTTGCACACCGCGAGGACCGCCGCGTCGAGGTCGGCCTGGCTCGGCGCGATCTCGCTGGCGCCCGAGGCCAGCAGCAGCACGGTGTCGTTCGTCGAGCAGCTGCCGTCGATGTCGAGACGGTCGAACGTCTGTCCGGTGGCGTGCCGCAGCGCCTGGTCGAGCGCGGCGGCGTTGGCCACCGCGTCGGTGGTGATGACGCACAGCATCGTCGCCAGCGAGGGTGCGAGCATGCCGGCGCCCTTCGCCATCCCGCCAACCGTCCAGTTGCCTTCGTGATGCAGCGCAACCTGTTTGGGCACGTTGTCGGTGGTCATGATCGCCGCAGCCGCTTCAGCCCCACCGGTGAGGCCACCCGCCATCTCGTGCACGATGGCTTCGACGCCGGCCAGCACCTTGTCCATGGGCAGCCGGTCGCCGATCAAACCCGTTGAGCAGACGGCGACTTCGATGGCACCGGTCTCGGTGCCCCACTGCGACAGTGCCGCGGCGAGCGCCTCGGCGGTGGCGTGGGTGTCCTGGAAGCCGCCCGGTCCCGTGCAGGCGTTGGCGCCGCCGGAGTTGAGCAGCACCGCGCGGGCGCGCCCGGTCTTGATCATCTGCTGGGTCCAGAGCACCGGCGCGGCCTTCACCTTGTTCCTGGTGAAGACGGCAGCGGCACCGTGGTCGGGTCCCTCGTTGAACACCAGGGCGAGGTCCGGAGCGCCGGATGCCTTGATACCCGCCGCAATTCCCGTGGCCCGGAAGCCCTCGGGCGCGGTGACGCCCTGCTCCCGTACCAGCCGCGGTGTTGATGTTGACGTCACGGTGCCACCCCCACGATCGACAGACCCTCGGTTTCCGGCCACCCGAGGGCGAGGTTCATCGACTGCACGGCCGCGCCGCCGGTGCCCTTGACCAGGTTGTCGATCGCGCACAAGGCGACGAGCACCCCGGCGTCGGCATCGACGGCCACGGCGATCTGAGCCGCGTTGCTCCCGATCACGGCACCGGTCTTCGGCAGCTGTCCTTCGGGAAGCAGGTGCACGAAAGGCTCGTCATTGTAGGCCTTCTCGTAGGCGGACCGGACTTCGGAGACCGTCGCCGAGGTCGCCGCCGTACACGTCGCGAGGATGCCGCGCGAGGTGGGGATGAGGACGGGCGTGAAGGACACGGTGACCGACTTATCGGTGACCGCGCGAAGTCCCTGCGCGATCTCCGGGGTGTGCCGGTGCGTCCCGCCCACGCTGTACGCCCGCGCGGACCCGATGACCTCGGAGCCCAGCAGGTCGACCTTCGCGGCGCGGCCGGCACCCGATGTCCCACTCACGGCCACGACGGTCACAGCGGGCTCGACGAGGTCGGCGGCGACGGCGGGCAGCAGCGCGAGAAGTGCGGCGGTGGGATAGCAGCCGGGCACGGCGATGCGCCGCGTCGCCCGCAGCGCGTCGCGGCCACCCGGCAACTCGGGCAGGCCGTAGGGCCAATGACCGGCGTGGGTGGAGCCGTAGAACCGCTCCCACGCCGCCGGGTCGGTCAGCCGGAAGTCGGCGCCGCAGTCGACGATGAGGGTGTCCGGACCCAGCTGCTCGGCCAGCGCGGCCGAATGCCCGTGCGGCAGCGCCAGGAAGACGACGTCGTGCCCGGCGAGTACCTCGACGGTGGTGTCGGCGAGCACGCGCTGCGCCAACGGCAGTAGGTGCGGGTGGTGTTCGCCGATCGTGGTGCCCGCGCTCGCGGCGGCGGTCAGCGCTCCGAGTTCCAGGCGACCGTCGCCGTAGGCGGGGTGACCGAGCAGCAGGCGCAGGATCTCGCCGCCGGCGTATCCGCTGGCACCGGCGACCGCGACGGAAGTCATGCGCATGATTCTGCATGGTTATGCAGACGGTTGCAAATCAATTCCGTCGGCTGTTTGTCCGTCCGGATCGCCGGTCCGACGCGCTACTCCTGAGGTGCGTCTTCTTGCGCCGCGAACGCCGGATGGAAGGCGACTGTCCCGGCAGGAATCTCATCGTCCAGCGCCAGCGCCAAGACGTTCTCCGGCGGCACACCGGGCACTACCAGGGACCGAGGGCAGGCGAAGCCGAACCTGCGGTAGTAGTCGGCGTCACCGACGACCACGCAACCGCGGGCCCCGAGCTCTCGCAACCGCTCGAACGCGGCCCGGACGAGGGCCGTACCGATGCCGTTGCGCTGGCGGTCGGGTCGCACTGACAGGGGTCCACCGCCGTACCAGCCGAGATTCGCATCACCGTCGATCGACGCGGGCGACACCGCGACGTGCCCGACGATCTGATCGTCGTCGATCGCCACCAGTGACACGGTCAACGCGTTGGCCGCCCGCAGCGCGTCGACGATCGCCGCCTCGGTCTGACGACTCCGGGGCACGTCGGCGAAGGCCGCTGTGGTGATCGCACGGATCTCTGCCACGTCCGACGGCGACTCGTCGCGAATGGCTATCGACATCAGGTGCGTTGCGCCGCGTCGACCCTGGCGGCCGCCGCCGCAACCGCCGCGTCTCTGGCCGCGCTGGCCTCGTCCTCGGTGAGCGTGCGGTCGGGAGCGCGGAATCGCAGCGCGAGGGTCAGCGACTTCCTGCCCTCGCCGATCTGCGGGCCGGTGTAGACGTCGAAGAGTCGGACGTCCTCGAGCAGCTCGCCCGCCCCTTCGCGAACGGCGTCGACCACCGCCTGCGCCGCCACGCCGTCGTCGACGATCAGGCTGACGTCCTGGAACACCGCGGGGAACGGGGACACCGCCGGCAGCGGCAGAGGTTCGGTGAGCGGCACGGCGTCGAGATCGAGTTCCACGGCACAGGTGCCCTTCGGCAGACCTCCGCGTTCGATCACGGCCGGATGCAACTGGCCGGCGTACCCGACGACGACATCCCCGACGAGCACCTCGGCGCAGCGCCCCGGGTGCCACGGCAGATGCTGTGCTGCGCGCAGTGTCACCTCGACGCTGCACGCGCGGGCGATGATCCGCACCGCCTCGAAGGCGTCGACGGCATCGGCGGCCCGGCCCGGTCCCCACGGTCCTGCGGGTTCGCGCCGCCCCGCCAGCACGACGCCGACGTGCAGCGGCTGGCGCGGCAGTGCGGCGTCGATCGCGGCGATCTCGGCTTCCGTCGGGCGCCTGTCGACGGGGATCGGGTCGATCGCGGCGGTCTGCGGGGTCGCCTGCACGACCTGTTCGATGCCGAACAGCGCGGTGTCGGGTGCTCCTCGGGAGATGTTGCGCACCAACGATTCCAGCAGGCCCGGCAGCAGCGTCGACGCCAGCTGCGGGCGGTCGGCCTCCAGCGGGTTGAGCACCGACATCGTCGCGCGACGCGGATCGTCGGCGGAGAGCCCCCAGGTGTCGAACACCCCCGCGGGGAGAAACGGCGTCGGCAGGATCTCCACGTAGCCGTTGAGCGCCAAGGACTTTCCGATGGCGCGCCGCCGCTTCTGGGCCGCGCTCAGCCCGCGACCGGGCGGGGCCGACGGCAGCACGGACGGGATCTTGTCCAGTCCCTCGAGGCGCAGCACCTCCTCGACGAGGTCCGCGGGCTCCCTGATGTCGGTGCGCCAACTCGGCGGGACCACCGTGATCTCGTCGCCGGAGACCGCGACGGCGCCGCCGATCTGCGTCAGCCGACGGGCGGTGGCACCGTCGGGGTAGTCGACGCCGGCCGTGCGGTCCGGCAGATCCAGCGGCATGCTGACCGCGCCGGGCGACCAGTCGTCCCTAGGCGGATCGCCCCGCCAGTCGGTGAGCGTCGGCTCGACGGTGCCGTTCGCGATCTCGGCGAGCAGTGACGCGCACCGATCAAGGGCGGCAACGGAGATGGCGGGGTCGACGGTGCGCTCGTACCGACGGCCCGCCTCGCTGACGAGGTGCAGGCGGCGCTGAGTGCGGGACACGGCCGCCGGATCCCACACCGCCGCTTCGAGCAGGACGTCGACGGTGGTGTCGCGCACCTCGGTGGTGCCGGCGCCCATGACGCCGCCGATGGCCGCGGTGGCGACGTCGTCGACGATGAGCACGTCGGCTGGGTCGAGGGAGCGCTCGACGTCGTCGAGGGTGACCACCTTCTCCCCCGGCGCGGCGAACCTGACGTCGAAACCGCCGTTGATCAGGCTGCGATCGTGGGCGTGCATCGGATGGCCGATCTCGAGCATGACGTAGTTCGTGACGTCGACGGCGGGCGAGATGGCGCGGATGCCGGATAGCAGCAGACGGCGTTGCAGCCACCACGGTGACACCGCCGTCGGGTCGATGCCGGTGACCGGGCGCAGACCGAATCGCAGGACACCGGTGCCGGGCTGCACCGTCAGCGGCCACGCCTCGCCGGTCACGGGCAGCGCCTCGACGGCGTCGACGGGATCGGCGTAGTCGAGGTCGAAGGCGCACGCGATCTCGCGGGCCATCCCGCGGATCGACAGGCAGTACCCGCGGTCGGGGGTGATCGCGAGGTCGAAGACGACGTCGTCGAGGCCGAGCACGTCGGCGGCCGGCGTCCCCGGCTCCGCGCTGCCCGGCGGGAGCACCAGGATCCCCGCGTGATCGGACCCCAGATTGAGCTCGGAGGCCGAGCAGATCATGCCGTCGGACGTGCGCCCGTAGGTCTTGCGCTTGGCGATCGTGAAGTCACCCGGCAGTGTGGTGCCCGGCAGCGCCACGACCACCAGATCATCCACAGCGAAATTCGTTGCACCGCAGACGATGTCCCGCAGCTCCGACTCGCCGACGTCCACCTTGCACGCCCGGATGGGTTTCTTGAACTCGGTGAGCTCCTCGATGTCGGCGACGCGGCCGACCGTCAGCGGGCCGGACACCGGGCCGACTGCGATGACGTCCTCGACCTCGTGGCCGATGCGGATGAACGCCTGCTCCAGTTCGTCCGCGCCGACGTCCCAACCGGGAGTGCCGGCCGATACCACGTCGCGCAGCCAGCTGTAGGGAACGCGCATCAGGCGCCCACCCCGAAGGGCAGCGAGAACCGCACGTCGCCCTCGACCATGTCGCGCATATCGGGAATCCCGTTGCGGAACTGCAGGGTTCGCTCCAATCCCATGCCGAATGCGAAACCCGAGTACACGTCGGGGTCGATACCGCAGGCGCGCAACACATTCGGGTTGACCATGCCGCAGCCGCCCCACTCGACCCAGCCGGGGCCGCCCTTCTTGTTCTCGAACCACACGTCGACCTCGGCCGACGGTTCGGTGAACGGGAAGAAGTGCGGGCGGAAGCGGGTACGGCCCTGCGGACCGAACTCGGCGCGGGCGAACGCGTCGAGGGTGCCCCTCAGGTTGGCCATGTTCAGGCCCTTGTCGACGGCAAGGCCCTCGACCTGATGGAACACCGGTGTGTGCGTGGAGTCGAGCTCGTCGGTACGGAAGGTCCGCCCGATCGAGACGATGTAGACGGGCAGCTCACGCTCCAGCAGCGCGCGGATCTGCACCGGCGAGGTGTGGGTGCGCAGCACCTGGCGGGAGCCGTCGGGTGCGACGTGGAACGTGTCCTGCTCGCTGCGGGCCGGGTGGTCCGGCGGGAAGTTGAGTGCGTCGAAGTTGAACTGCTCGGTCTCGACCTCGGGACCTTCGGCCAGTTCCCAGCCCATCGCGACGAAGGTGTCGGCGACGTGCTCGGCGAGGATCGTGATCGGGTGCCGCGCGCCGATCGGCTGACGGGTCGACGGCAAGGTGACGTCGATGCGCTCGGCGACCAGGGCCGCGGCGTCGCGCTCGGCGCGCAACACCTCGATACGGGCGTCGAACGCCGCCTGGGCTTCGGTCCGGGCGACGTTCACCCGCTTGCCCGCGTCGGCGCGGTCGGTTTTGGGCAGTGTGCCCAGTGCCTGCCGCGCGAGCGCGATCGGCGACTTGTCGCCGAGGTGCTCGGTCTTGGCGAGCGCCAGCGCATCGAGGTCCGTCGCGTCGTCGAACGCGCGCCGCGCAGCGCCGACGGCCGCGGTCAGCGCGTCGTCGGTCAGATTCGTTTCACTGGGCTGGTCAGCCACCCGGCGATCATAGCTATGGGGCGGGTGTGACCCGCGATACGGGCGGGTGCCGATCCCACAGGGCCGCGCCCGCCAGCCCGGCCACCGCTCCGAGCGCGCCGCCGGCGGGCGCGGCGACGAACGCGGCGGCCGAGCTGGTGAGCACGAGGAAGCCGAAGGCGACCCCGACGACCGCCAGCGCGACACGCCACGGCGACCACTGCGCAGACGTGCCGAACCGCGCCGACACGGCGATCCCGAGCAGCAGAGCGACCAGGTGACCCGCGTCCGTGAAGTCGCCGTCCACCGCGACGACGACCCCCGCGCCGAGCCACCAGCCGACCCAGGACGCTCGCCACCTCGACGGGACGGCAGCGGTCAGCGCACCCACCACGCCCATGGCGCCGTAGCTCATGCCGACGTCACTGGCGCGGCTGATCGACGCGGGCAGCCAGGTGAACTCCACCGCGGCGGCCAGACCCGCCGCGACCAGCAGCGTCGCGCCGAGGTGCCCGATGACGAAGGCGACGACCAGGCGCGTGCTACCCCAGAGCAGTTCGGCCGCAGCCAACAGACACACCAGGCAGGGCAGCCAGATCGACAGTGCCGGGACGTCCATCACGAACGCGCTCGTCAGCAGGGTGCCGAGCCGGCCGTGGGCCAGATTGTGCAGGTTCGTGCTGGCGTGCCGGACGATGCGATCGCGGGCATCGTCGTCCAGGTCGGCCATCGCCGTGCTGATCCACAGCACCGCGACCGTGTACGCAGCGGTGGCCGGTATCCGCGGCAATCGGGCCGGCCACCGGGACAGTGCTGCGGGTACCACCCGTTCGACTATGCCCCGGCGTCCTCAGCGAACTCCGGATCGCCACCTGACAGATCACTGCGAATCTTCACCCAGTGCATGGCCAGATTTTCGGGAACACCTGCGATGCGCGGCGAGAAGAGCTGCTTGCGCACCCGTTTGGTCGTGATCCCGAGCCGGTCGAGGTCCTCGGGGCCGATGCCGTCCAGGGTCGTCTGCGATACGACCAGACCGCCCCTGGTCGCTCGGTCCATGACCCTGGCGGCGATGTTCACGTCGATACCCAGCCAGTCCGACCCGATGCGATGCGGCCGCCCGGTGTGGATGCCCGCCCGCATCACGGGTGTGTAGCCGCCCACCTCGACGGTTTTGACCGCCTCAAGGGCCGTGAGCACTGCTCGTACCGCGGTCGCCGGCTTCGAGAACACGGCCATCGTGCCGTCGCCCATGCGCTTGACGATGTGGCCGCCCGCGGCGAGCAGCGGTGGCTCCGCGACCTGGGCGACCCGGCGCAGTAGCGCGAGGGTGGCGTCGTCGCCGGCGCGCAGCGACCAGTCGGAGAACCCCACCAGGTCGGTGAACACCAGCGTCACCTCGCGGTTGGCGGGACGCCCCGACACCCGTTCGGTCAGGGCCTGCCAGACCTGCAGACCCGCGAGGCTGAACTCCTTGGACGCCGCGTCTCTGTCGAGCAGCCGGTCCGCGGCCCGTGCGGCGGCTCGCGGTCCGCCGACGCCGTCGGCGGACAGCGGGTCGCCGAAATCCGGGTCCCCCGGCAGGGCCCGGCGCGCGCGTTTGATGAAGGCTATGACAGCGGGACTGTGGTTGGTGCTCTTCAGCCAGTGCAGCGGACCGCCACCCCGGGGCGTGTGGTCGCGCTCCTCGTCCTGCCCGCGCGACGTCGACCCCGAGTCGCTGCGCTCCTGCCCGCCGATCCGTTCCTCGAACGATTCGACATCCACAGCCGCCACCCTAGGTGTCGTCGAGAAGGGGCGGCAACAGACCTTGATCACACCCCCTTTCCGCCGAACGTTGGTTACCGCCACGCGAAATCGCGCCGGACCGTGGCGGTAACCAACGTTCGGCGGAGGACGGGGTGGATCGCAGGTCGGTAACAGTGCGCGCCGACGCGCCCGCAGATCGTGGACAACGTGTGTTGTCATGCCTATCGTGGCCGCATACCCGTGGGTCTGATCAGCTAGCGAGGACACCATGACCGCGAGATCAACGACGACCTCGACACCGCTCGGCCCCGATTCCCTCACGTGGAAGTACTTCGGCGACCTGCGCACCGGAATGCTCGGTGTGTGGATCGGCGCGATCCAGAACATGTATCCCGAGCTCGGCGCTGGCGTCGAGGATCACTCGATCCTGCTGCGCGAGCCGCTGCAGCGGGTGGCGCGATCGGTGTACCCCATCATGGGTGTGGTCTACGACGGCGACCGCGCCGCACGCACCGGTGCTCAGATCCGCGGCTACCACGAGTCCATCAAGGGCACCGACGCGGCGGGCAGGCGCTACCACGCGCTGAACCCCGAGACGTTCTACTGGGCGCACGCCACCTTCTTCATGCTGATCATCAAGACCGCGGAGTACTTCTGCGGCGGGCTCACCGAAGCCGAGAAGCGGCAGCTCTTCGACGAGCACGTGCAGTGGTACCGGATGTACGGCATGAGCATGCGGCCAGTCCCGGACAGCTGGGAGGACTTCTGCGAGTACTGGGACCGCACCTGCGCCGACGAACTCGAGATCAACAAGGCGACGCTCGACATCTTCTCGATCCGCATCCCGAAGCCGTGGTTCGTCCTTATGCCGACCGGAGTGTGGGACCAGATGTTCCGGCCGCTCGTCGGTGCGCAGCGCTGGATTGCCGCCGGACTGTTCGACCCGGCTCTTCGCGAGAAGGCGGGCATGCGGTGGACGCCGAGCGACGAGGTGATCCTGCGACTGTTCGGGAAGGCCGTCGAGATCGCCTTCCTCGCAGTGCCCGACGAGATCCGGTTGCACCCGCGCGCGGTCGCCGCGTACAAGCGCGCCGAGGGCCGGATTCCCGCTGACGCCCCGCTGGTCGAAGCGCCGGCGTTCACCGCGCCGCCGCGCGACCGTCGCACGCTGCCCGTGCACTACGTGCCGCGCCAGAAGTCGCTGATCGAACGCGCGGGGTCGCTCGTGCACACCACGTTCTCGCTCGCGGGCCTACGCCCGGCGCGCGCCAGCTGGAAACCGGAAAGGGCTGCCTGACACATGCTCGAATGGTCTGACGTCGACATCGCCGTTCGCGACGCGGTGCGCGATTTCGTCGATAAGGAGATCCGTCCGCATCTCGACGATCTCGAGAGCGGCGACATGACGCCCTACCCGATCATCCGGAAGTTGTTCTCCACCTTCGGTATCGACGCGATGGCCAAGGAGGCGCTCGAGCGGCGGCTGGCGAGGCTGCGCGACGGTGACGAGAGTCGGAGCGCCCCGTCGGGCGGCATGTTCGGCGGTGGCGGCGACCAGGCCGGCATGGGTTTCGTCGTCGTGAGCGAACTGTGTCGCGCGAGCATGGGCGTGGTCACCGGAATGGGCGTCAGCCTCGGACTCACGGTCCCGACCATCCAGTCGCGCGGGACGCTCGCGCAGCAGGAACGCTGGTTACCCGAACTCGTCACCTACGAGAAGATCGGCGCCTGGGCCATCACCGAACCCGACTCGGGGTCCGACGCGTTCGGCGGGATGAAGTCCTACGTGGTGCGCGATGGTGACGACTACATCCTCAACGGCCAGAAGACGTTCATCACGAACGGACCCGACGCCGATGTCACGGTCGTCTACGCGAAACTGGACGAGGGTGACGGCGCGGACAAGCGCGCCCGCAAGGTCCTGACGTTCGTGCTCGACCGCGGCATGGACGGTTTCGTGCAGGGTAAGCCGTTCCGCAAGATGGGAATCCACAGCTCCCGCACCGGCGAACTGTTCTTCGACAACGTGCGCCTCGGCCGCGATCGACTGCTCGGCGAGACCGAGGACAACAGCGCCGGCGACGGCCGTGACAGCGCCCGATCGAACTTCTCCGCCGAGCGCATCGGGGTGGTGGCGATGGCGCTCGGGGTGATCGAGGAGTGCCTGCGACTGTGCGTGGACTACGCCAGGTCGCGCACGCTGTGGGGCCGGGAGATCGGGCAGTTCCAGCTCATCCAGTTGAAGATCGCCACCATGGAGGTGGCCCGGATCAACGTGCGCAACATGCTGTTCCGCGTCATCGAGGCGGCGCAGCAGGGTGCGCCGATCTCGCTGGCCGAGGCGTCGGCGATGAAGTGGTACAGCTCGCAGGCCGCCACCGACGTCGCCATGGACGCCGTGCAGTTGTTCGGCGGAAACGGCTACATGACCGAGTACCGCGTCGAACAGCTGGCCCGTGACGCGAAGTCGCTGATGATCTACGCGGGCAGCAACGAGGTGCAGATCACCCACGTGGCCAAGGGGCTGCTCAGCGATCCTCGAGGATGAACTCGGCGGCCTTCGCCGCCATCGCCATCACCGGGCCGTTGAGGTTGCCCGCCAGCATGATCGGCATCGCCGAGCAGTCGACGACCCGGAGCCCCGCCACTCCCCTGACCCGCAGCCGGCTGTCCACCACGTCGTCGTCGCCGGCGCCCATCGCGCAGCTGCCGACGGCGTGGTATCCGGTGTACCCGCCGTCGAGTGCCGAGTCGACGATGTCGTCGTCGGTCTCCACCTGCGGACCGGGGAACACCTCGTGATCTATGCGCTCGGCGATCGGTGAGCGGGTGAACAGTTCACGGGTGCGGCGGATCAGGTTCGCGGTCACGGAGCGGTCGTGGTCGCTCGTCAGGTAGTTGGGCTCGAGACGCAACGCGGCAGCGGGGTCCGCCGCGGTGATGTGGACGCTGCCCTCCGAGGTCGGGCGCAATGCGAAGCCGAGACAGGAGAACCCCGGCTCGCGCTCGATGGTCATCGCCTCGTTCTCCTGATAGGCGGGAATCGTGAAGGGCCCCAGGAGAAGTTGGCCGTCCACGCGTTCAGCCGCTTCGGATGATTTCAGGAAGGCGAGCACGTCGAACGTCGGCGTGGCGAGCAGTCCCCGGTGCGTCGCCAGGTACTTCGCCGCCGTTCTGGCCTGTCCGAGGCTCGAGGACAGCTGCCGGTTGAAGCCGAGATTCTCGTTCAATCGGTACCGGAGCACGAAACAGCGATGCTCCCGCATCCGGCGGCCCACGTTATCGCTCTCGACGACGACGGGGACACCGGCGTCCGCCAGCACGTCGCGCGGTCCGATGCCGGACAGCTGCAGGAGCTTGGGACTACCCATACTGCCCAGCGAGAGGATGATCTCGCGGTCGGTGTGCACGGTCGACCGGGTGCCGCTCGCGTCGACGAGTTCGAGGGCGACGGCGCGGCCGTTGTCGAGGAGCACCCGATTCACCGTCGTGTTGACGAGCACCGTCAGGTTGGGGCGGCGGCGCACCGGCTTCAGGAACGCGTCGGCCGAGCTCACCCGCCGACCGTTCTTGATGGTCGCCGGGGTGAAACCAATTCTGGCGGCGTCGGATTCGTTGACGTCCTGCACCGCGTCCAGGCCCAGCGCCGCGCCCGCGGCGACGATCTCCTGGCACAGCACGTCCTGATCCGCAGCCACCGAGACGTGCAGCGGGCCGCCCGCGCCCCTGGTCGGCGATGCGCCGAACGCGTTGTCCTCGAAGCCCTTGAACACGGGCAGGATGTCGTCCCAGCCCCAGCCGGGGTTGCCGAGCCGTACCAACGCGTCGTAGTCCGCGCGGTTGCCGCGGTTGTAGACCATGCCGTTGATCGAACTGGAGCCACCGATCACCTTGCCCCTGGTCCAGGTTTCGGTGCGCTGCCGCGGGCCGAACGGCGTCGTGGCGTAGTGCCAGGCGTACTTCTCCTTGGCCATCAGGAGCCCACCGCCCTTGGGCACGTGGAACATCGGATGGCGATCGGGGCCGCCGGCCTCGACGAGCAGGACGGACACCGCGGGGTCGGCCGACAGCCGGTTGGCCAGAACGCATCCCGCCGAGCCGGCTCCCGCAATGATGTAGTCGTAACGGGTCATTGCTCCCCCGGCGTCGTGGCAGGTCGCGGGCGTTACAGAAGCCACCCGAGATGTATCGCCGAGAAAGATAGCACGGCTCACCAATTCCGTTGGCGGATTACCCCCGTCGAAGCGTTCGAGCGCTTTCGTACAGGCAGATGGCGGCGGCTGCGGCGACGTTCAAGCTCTCCGCACCGCCCCACATCGGCACCCGAACGCGCTCGTCGGCCAAGGCCGCGACGTCCGAGGCGAGACCGTGCGCCTCCGAACCGAACAGCCAGGCGGTGGGTCGGGTCAGATCCACCGCGTCGAGCGAGGTCTCCGCGTCGAGTGTGGTGGCGCGCACCGCCAGACCCGCCGACCGCAATTCGGCGATCAGCGTGCGGGAATCGGGTGCTTCGAGGACGGGGACGGAGAAGACGCTGCCGGCCGACGCGCGCAGGCACTTCCCGTTGAACGGGTCCACGCTGTCGTCGGTGAGGATCACCGCGTCGGCTCCCATCGCGTCGGCGATCCGGATGAGGGTGCCCGCATTGCCGGGTTCCGACGTCGCGACGGCGACGAGCACCAGTTGCGGCCGGTCCGCGAGCACGTCGACCAGCGACGCGGACGGCCGGTCACACACCGCGTACAAGCCCACCGGAGTCACGGTGTCCGACAACGACTTCGCGGCCTTGTCGGTGATCAGGTGCACCTCGGCGCCGGCGAGGAGGTCGGCGAAGCGGCTCATCGCCGCATCCGTTGCGAACACCTCGACCGCGAGGCGGTGCCGCAGAGCGGCCTCGACGAGGTTGGCGCCTTCGACCAGAAACCTCCCAGCACGGCGACGGCCCGCGAGTCGCAGCAGCTTGGCTGCCGCGACTACACGGGCCGAACGCTCGGTGAGCGAAACCGGGCTGATGCTCAGGCGGCCTCGCCCGACGGGGCGTTGACGTCCTCCGGCAGAGCCTTGCGTGCGACGTCGACGAGCGCGGTGAACGCGGCCGGGTCGCTGACGGCGATCTCGGCCAGGTTCTTGCGGTCCACCTCGACCCCAGCGGCCTTAAGGCCCTGGATCAGTCGGTTGTAGGTGATGTCGTTGGCGCGGGCCGCGGCGTTGATACGCGAGATCCACAGCTTCCGGAACTCACCCTTGCGGGCGCGCCGGTCGCGGTAGGCGTAGGTCAACGAATGCAGTTGCTGCTCTTTGGCCTTGCGGTACAGCCGCGAGCGCTGCCCGCGGTAGCCCTTCGAGGCCTTGAGAACGGTACGCCGCTTCTTCTGGGCGTTGAGTGCGCGCTTCACGCGTGCCATGGGGTGTTCCTTATTGTCGTAGCGGTCAGGAGACCGAAAATCGGGTCAGCTCAGCCGTTCAGCATCTTGGTGACGCGGGCGGTGTCGTTCTTCGCGACCACGGTCCGGCCGTCGAGGCGACGGGTGCGCTTGCTGGCCTTGTGCTCCAGCAGGTGGCGCTTGTTCGCCTTCTGACGCACGATCTTGCCGGTTCCGGTGGTCCGGAACCGCTTCGAAGCGCCGCTGTGGGTCTTCGCCTTGGGCATGGGTGTTCCTCTTAGGTCTGTGTTGCTTGGTCTGGTGCCTCGGCGGGTTCCGCGCTTGCGCGCTGAGCCGCCGGAGCGTCGGCATCGTGCGCCGCCTTGGCACGAGTCTTCGCGCCGCGGTGCGGTGCCAGCACCATCGTCATGTTGCGGCCGTCCTGCTTGGCCGAGGTCTCGACGAAGCCGAAATCGGCGACGTCGGCACCCAGGCGCTGCAGGAGTCGGAAGCCCAGTTCGGGTCGCGACTGCTCGCGTCCGCGGAACATGATCGTCACCTTGACCTTGGACCCGGCTTCGAGGAAGCGGATGACGTGACCCTTCTTGGTCTCGTAATCGTGGGGGTCGATCTTGGGTCGGAGCTTCTGTTCCTTGACCACGGTCTGCTGCTGGTTCTTGCGAGACTCGCGTGCCTTCTGTGCCGTCTCGTACTTGTACTTGCCGTAGTCCATGATCTTGCAAACCGGCGGTTTGGCGTCTGGGGCTACTTCGACGAGATCGAGATCGGCATCCGCGGCGACGCGGAGTGCATCTTCGATGCGCACGATGCCTACCTGTTCACCGCCCGGTCCGATAAGGCGAACTTCAGGTACGCGGATGCGCTCGTTGACGCGGGTCTCAGTGCTGATGGGGCCTCCCTGGTCGGTACTCTTCATGCGGAGAACCACACCACCCAGCACTCTGTTCCGGAGAACAGAAAAGCCCTGCTCATAGCAGGGCCCAAGCCGACCGATCACGGCTTTCGCCGCCTGCGCATAGCGCAGAACGAACACGCTCGGCGTGTTCGGGACCGGACCGCTGAGCCTGATCGGCCAGCGGTGGGAGTGGGACTCCACTTGCTGTCCCGGCGTGTGCCGGGACGGTCGCGCGTGCAAGTCTAGCAGGCATGACCGATGCCCCTGACTCCGGCGATCTTGACGGCTCCGCCGCCGTCCGCGATCTGGCGATGATTCCCGCCATCGAGGTCATCTCACGCTCGGCGGTCATGCTCATGAGTGCGGCCGCAGAGAAACTGGGCCTCGGCGCCGAGGACCCGGACGACAGCCCGCACCGCGATCTGGACGAGGCGCGCCGACTCATCAACGCACTCGCGGGACTGCTGAAGGGCTCGGTCGAGTACCTCGGCCCGCACGCGGGACCGATGCGCGACGGACTGAAGAGTCTGCAGCTGGCGTTCCGGGAGGCGAGTGCCGCACCCGAGGAGCCGGGCAAGGGGCCGGGCGAGTGGTTCACGGGACCCGTCTGGTGACGGCCGTGCAGTAGTCCCACCCATTTCACGGCTGCAGCGTTTATCCTCGCGGCCTATGACCCTGACCGCGGTTGACCGGCAGCAGCACCAACGATCGGCGTTCTGGTGGGTGCCCGCGGCGGCGGGCTGGACCGTGGGCGTGATCGCGACGCTGTCCCTGATCGCCAGCGTGTCCCATTCGGTGCGCGTGTTGATCCGCATTCCACGCGAGTTCGTCAACGACTACATCTTCAACTTCCCCGACACGAGCTTCGCGTGGGCGTTCGTTCTGGCGCTGCTGGCCGCCGCACTCGCGGCGCGCAAGCGCATCGCCTGGTCCATCCTGCTGCTGTACATGGTCGCCGCCGTCGGCTGGAACGTCGGCGACCTGGTCACCGGCGGCGAGACGGTGATGGAGGACATCGGCGAGGTGATCGGCCTGGCGTTCCACCTGGCCGCGATCGCCTTCCTGCTGTTGGCGCGCAAGGAGTTCTGGGCCAAGGTGCGTCGCGCGGCGCTGGTCAAGGCGATCGCCACCCTGCTCACCGGGATGGCCATCGGCATCCTGGTGGGCTGGGGGCTGCTGGAACTCTTCCCCGGCTCACTCGACCGTGACTACCGACTGCTGTACGCCGCCAACCGCGTCGTCGCCTTCGCGGGAGTGGACGCCGGTGCCTTCGACGAACAGCATCCGCCCGTCATCATCAACGCCGCGCTCGGCCTGTTCGGCGCGCTCGCCCTCATGGCCGCCGCGATCGTGCTGTTCCGTTCGCAGAAGGACGAGAACGCGCTCACCGGCGAGGACGAATCGGCGATCCGCGGGTTACTCGAGATGTACGGCAAGAACGACTCGCTCGGCTACTTCGCCACCCGCCGCGACAAGTCGGTGGTGTTCGCTCCCAACGGCCGAGCCGCCATCACGTACCGCGTCGAAGTCGGGGTGTGCTTAGCCAGTGGAGACCCCGTCGGCGATCCACGCGCCTGGCCGGCCGCGATCGTCGCCTGGCTCAAGCTCTGCGAGGCCTACGGGTGGGCGCCCGGTGTGATGGGCGCGAGTTCCGCTGGTGCACAAGCGTTTCGCGAGGGTGGTCTCAACGCTCTCGAACTCGGCGACGAAGCGATCCTGCATCCCGACAGCTTCAAACTGTCCGGGCCCGACATGAAGCCCGTACGTCAGGCCGTCACGCGGGCCCGGCGGGCCGGGCTCACGGTCCGCATCCGCAGGCACCGGGACCTGTCGGCGGACGAGATGACCGAGGTCATCGAACGTGCCGACGCGTGGCGCGATACCGAGACCGAGCGCGGGTTCTCGATGGCGCTCGGTCGACTCGGCGATCCCGCCGACAGCGACTGTCTGCTGGTCGAGGCGGTCGACGGGGAGCCCGAGAGCGGTGCGGTCGTGGCGATGCTGTCCCTGGTGCCCTGGGGTGGCAACGGTGTCTCGCTCGATGTGATGCGCAGGTCGCCGAAGTCCCCCAACGGCACCATCGAACTGATGGTCAGCGAGCTGTGCCTGCAGTCTGAGAACATCGGGATCACCCGAATCTCGTTGAACTTCGCCATGTTCCGCTCGGCGTTCGAAGAGGGCGCGCAGCTGGGTGCGGGTCCGGTTGCGCGGTTGTGGCGTGCCCTGCTGGTGTTCTTCTCGAAGTGGTGGCAGCTCGAAACCCTGTACCGGTCCAACATGAAGTACCAGCCCGAGTGGGTGCCGCGGTACGCGTGTTACGAGGACGCCAGGCTGATTCCACGGGTCGGGGTCGCCTCGGTGATCGCCGAGGGCTTCCTGGTGCTGCCCTTCAGCCGTCGCAACAAGCAGCACACCGGCCACCACTCGGCGGTGCCCGACTCCCTGGCGAGGTCCGGGCTGCTGCATCAGGACGGCAGCGCACCGGACAGCGTCGCCATGCACGCCGACGACGTCGTCGGCACCACCACCCGGTTGCCCGAGCAGGTTCGGGTTCGGATGGCCAAGCTGAAGACCCTGCAGGACAACGGCGTCGACGCCTACCCCGTGGGTCAGCCGCCCAGCCACACCGTCGCCGCGGCCGCCGCCACCGACGGCGAACAGGTGAGCGTGGCCGGTCGCGTCCTGCGCATGCGCGACTACGGTTCCGTGCTGTTCGCCCAACTGCGCGACTGGTCGGGCGAGATGCAACTGCTGCTCGACAACTCCGAACTCCGCGAGGGCCGCGCGTCCGACTTCACCGCCGCCCTCGACCTCGGAGACCTCATCGAGGTGACCGGCACGATGGGCGCGAGCAAGTCGGGAACACCGTCGCTCATCGTGACGAGCTGGCGGCTGATCGGCAAGTGCCTGCGCCCCCTGCCCGACAAGTGGAAGGGGTTGACCGATCCGGAGGCCAGAGTCCGGACCCGCTACGTCGACCTCGCGATCAACACCGAGGCCCGCGACCTCATCACCGCTCGCAGCCGGATCCTGCACGCCATCCGGGAGACGTTGGTGGGCAAGGGTTTCCTCGAAGTCGAGACTCCTATCCTGCAGCAGATCCACGGTGGTGCGAACGCGCGGCCGTTCATGACGCACATCAACGCCTACGACCTGAACCTCTATCTCCGGATCGCGCCCGAGCTCTACCTCAAGAGGCTCTGCGTAGGCGGTGTGGAGCGGGTGTTCGAACTCGGCCGCGCGTTCCGCAACGAGGGCGTGGATTTCAGCCACAATCCCGAGTTCACCCTGCTCGAGGCGTATCAGGCGCACGCGGACTACAACGTGTGGGTGGACGGCTGCCGCGAGCTGATCCAGAACGCCGCGGAAGCCGCCAACGGACGGCAGGTCGTCATGCGGCCGGGCGAGATCGAGGGCACGCTGGAGGCCGTCGACATCTCCGGCGAGTGGCCGGTCAAGACCGTGCACGGCGCGGTGTCCGAGGCGCTGGGCGAGGAGATCGGACCGGACACCGATCTCGGGACGCTGAGGTCGCTGTGCGACGGGGCCGGGGTGCCGTACCTGACCCACTGGGATGCCGGGGCGGTCGTGCTCGAACTCTACGAGCGGCTGGTCGAAGGGCAGACCGAGCGGCCGACGTTCTACAAGGACTTCCCCACGTCGGTGTCACCGCTGACCCGACCGCATCGCAGCATTCCCGGAGTCGCCGAGCGCTGGGATCTGGTGGCGTGGGGGGTCGAACTCGGCACCGCCTACAGCGAGCTGACCGATCCCGTCGAGCAGCGTCGGCGCCTCGAGGAGCAGTCGCTGCTGGCTGCAGGCGGCGATCCCGAGGCGATGGAACTCGACGAGGACTTCCTTCAGGCGATGGAGTACGCCATGCCGCCGACGGGAGGACTCGGTGTGGGCGTGGATCGAGTTGTCATGCTCATCACCGGCCGCAGCATCCGCGAGACGTTGCCGTTCCCGTTGGCGAAGCCACGCTGATTTCACAGGTTGTCACGAGGAACGGCGGCCACGATGTCCCCGTGACGTCGTTGTTAACTGCCGCCGGAGATTTTCGGCAACAACACCTTTCGTTGATGCACGGATGGCTCCCGCTGACGATCCAGGCGATCGCGGCGGTCATCGTGGTGGCGGCGATCGGCTGGCGCACGCGCACCTGGCGCCGCGTGTGGCTACCCGCCGCGGTTGCCGTCGGCGCGCTCCTGGCCGCGTCGGCCTACTGGTACATCGCCGCGGAGGGACTCGCCGACGATCCGGCTCCGAATGTGCTGTGGATCTGGATCGCCGTCGTCGGGATCTCCGTCGTCGTGCTGGCTGCGGGCTGGCGCGGGGCGCGCTGGTGGCGGCGCGGTGCGGCGATCGCGGCCGTTCCGCTCTCATTGCTGTGCGCGGCGCTCGCACTGAACCTCTGGGTCGGCTACTTCCCCACCGTGCAGAACGCGTGGAATCAGCTGACCGCGGGCCCCCTCCCGGACCAGACCGACCAGGGCACCGTCGTGGCGATGCAGAAGGCCCGCAGGATCCCCGCGGCCGGCACCGTCGTTCCGGTCGATATCGGCTCGGCGGCCTCGGGGTTCAAGCACCGCGGTGAACTCGTCTACCTGCCGCCCGCCTGGTACGCCAGCGACCCGCCGCCGCCCCTGCCCACCGTGATGATGATCGGCGGTGAGTTCAACACCCCGGCCGATTGGCTCCGCGCGGGTAACGCCATCAAGACCATCGACGATTTCGCCGCCGCCCACGGCGGCAATGCCCCTGTGCTGGTGTTCGTCGACTCCGGCGGCGCGTTCAACAACGACACCGAGTGCGTGAACGGCGCCCGCGGGAACGCCGCCGACCACCTGACCAAGGACGTGCCGCCGTTCATGGAGGCCACCTACGGAGTCAGCACCGACCCCGCGAAATGGGGCATCGTCGGCTGGTCGATGGGTGGCACCTGCGCCGTCGACCTCGCCGTCATGCACCCCGACCTGTTCAGCACCATCGAGGACATCGCCGGTGACATCGCGCCGAACTCGGGCAACCAGCAGCAGACGATCGATCGGCTGTTCAGCGGCGACAAGGCCGAGTACGCGAGCTTCGACCCCATGACCGTGATCGCCAAGCACGGCCGCTACACGGGGGTCTCGGCGTGGTTCGACGTCAACGGAACGCCGTCGGTGGTGACCCCGCCCGTGGTGAATGCGGGTAACAGCGGCGGTAGTGGCCTCGGCGGCCGCGACGCGGCCGCACACACCAGCGATCAAGCCTCCGCGGCGAACACGCTGTGCGCGACCGGCGCCGCCAACGGCATCGCATGCGAGGTGGTGACGCAACCGGGAAAGCACGACTGGCCCTTCGCCGCACACGCTTTCGCGTCGGCGCTGCCGTGGATGGCGAGCACGCTAGGGACGCCGGGCGTGCCCGCGGTCGCGCTCCCCGCGCCGGCCCCGCCCCCACCGACCGTGCAGGCGGCCGCGAAGTGACGGGACGTCAGTAGTCCGACTCGGAGGCCAGGACCTCGGCGAGGAACGCGTCGGGCCCCGGCCGCGCGAGCCGCGCACGGGCGAAGTCGCGCAGTCGATTCCGCGTGTCAGCGGCGTCGGAGGGCACGGTGATGTCGGCTCCCACCGAGATCGTTGTCGCCGACCAGTCGTGCCCCCAGGCCTGGTCCTCCGTCATCGACGCCAGCGCCAGGGTGGCGCGTCCGTCGGAGGTGAGCTCCCCCGCCGCCACGTGGGAGCCCGACCGCAGCCGGACCGCGATACCGTCCACTGCGGCGCTCGCCGCGACCCGGACCGTCACCGCCGGTGCCCCACCGGACACGTCGATGGCCCAGTCGACGGTGCGGTCCGCGGCGTCGAACAGGCCGGGCGGCACCGCCGCCCAGTTCACCGAATCGACTCCGCTGGCGATGGGTTCGCGGGTGCGCTGACCCGCCGTCCCCCCGGCGGCGAGGGCGTAGTCGTCGCGGCGTCCCGATGTCGGCACTGCGACGCCGCCGAACTGCGCGGCGCCCACGTCGTCGGCGAGCTCGAGGCACGCGGCCGCCAGTTCCCCCGCTCTCGGGTCACCGCTCTGCACCAGGGCGGTCAGCGTGGGCAGGTGCGGCCGCAGCAGATCCGCGACACCGGAGTCGAACGTGTCATCGGCGAAGTAGTCCTGCGCCGCAACGGTCAGCAGGGCGACCTCGCCGTCGAGCACGGCGGTGTCGAGCGCGACGATGCCCGCGCGGGCGCTGGCCGGCCACCACCTCCGCAGCCAGTGGCCGAACGCCAACCGCCGCAACGCCGTCAGGGCATCGGGTGCCGGCTGTCCTGTTGCCACCTCGAGCTGTGCCGCGCCGCGCGCGTCGGCGTCGTCGATGGCGGCGAGGAGGGCGACGTGCCCGTCCTCGCCGAGGACTCGCCAAAGCCATTCCGCCTCGGCGACATCCGTGAGGGTCATGGTCAAGGAGGCCGCAGGGTCGTCGACGGTCCACGCGAGTACCGCGCCGCTGAGTTCCAGGACCGCTGCCGAGGGGCCGGCGGGCACGGCGGGGCCGGTCGTCCACAGCCCGGATTCCCTGCTGAACCTCACGTCGTGACCTCGAGTTCCAGCATCGCCTTGATGCGCTGCCGATGGTCCAGGCTCACCGATCGCGCGACGCCCTCCAGCACCGCGCGGATGTCGTCGACGTCCGAACACGATTCCTGCCAGACGTCCCGACCGTGCAGCCGCGCCCACAGCCGGCTGCTGTAGGGCCGGGCGAAGGCGGCGAGTTCGTCGACGACCTGGCGCTGCCTCGGATGCAGCGGTGCGCCGTCGGCCAGATATCGCCGGGCGTGCAGGACGTAGGCCTCCTTGCGCAGACGCGCCTGGATCAGGCACGCGAGTTCATAACGAGGCGTTGCGGATTCGCGCAGGGGCGCCAGGTCGACCGCAACCTCGATCCCGGCCACCAGGGCGGCCTGCTTGTCCTCGGCCAGCAGGCCCCAGGGTGCGCAGGCGCGGTCCACCTCCTCGGAGCACAGCAGCGGGATGTCGGGCAGCTCCTCCCGGTCCAGCGCGCGTCGCAACGTCGACCGCACCCGGTCGATCACCGTCCGGTCCAACGGGCGGATCGATCCCCCGGTCGCTTCGCTAACGGCGATGCTCGGGCACTGCTGTGGCGCAATCGAACTCAGCCCGACTTCGACGATCGACCACGGTAGATCCGGCGACTCCGTTCTCGCGATCGCGCCGAGGTTGTACGGGGTGGCGTCGGCGATGAGCGCCTCCCAGACGCGTTGGCGCGCCGCCCGCGCCGAGTGTCCGTCGGCGTGGCCGAGAACCGTCGACAAGCCCGCGAGGAACGGCCCCGGCATGCTCCGGCCGGGGCGGACGTCACGCCAGCTCATCTCGAGCTGCCTGGTGAGTGCGGCGACCACCGTGGCGTCGGCGACGAACCGGTTCAGGTGCTCGATGGCCGTACGGTCGCGGTCGTCGTGGAGTTCGCGCAGTACGGATTCCGCGACGGCACCGTCCTGGGGAGACGGAGCGCCCCTGGTCACGGCGAGTTCGAAGCACACCGGGAAGTACAGCTCCTGTGCGTTGCCGGTCGTGATCCGCAGCCGTCGTCGTTCCGACTTGAGCAGGGCGAACCAACTCGCTGCGGCCCGCAGCTCCGTGGCGTGCGCCGCGATCACGTCCGCCATGGCGGTGGCGACGTCGGGGGCGAGCACCGGTGCGGAGTAGCGCGGATTCGACCGCAGCCGGAAGACCAGAGGGTCGAGGATGCGCTTGACCGTGCGGCGCAGCGGGGCGCCGTCGGTGCCACTGAGCAGTTCGACACCCGGCCCGATCCCGCGCCAGGCGCGGTCGATCACGACGCGGCGCGGCTGCGCGGCGGCGATGTCCGTCGCGAGTCGTGGTGCCGTGCTCATGAGGTCAGGATAGGACGGACGCCTCGAAATCCGTTACACCGAAAGTTGGGTTCGGTAGCCGCGCGCGTCGGCGACGCTCTCCTCATGCCCGACACCCATCTGATCGCCGTCGTGTTCCTCGTCTTCGTCGCCCTCGGCGCCGCGCTGTCCGGTCCGCTGGTGGGGTGGCGCGCAGGCGCGGAGTCCATCGCCGCACCCGCCAACCCGTCAGTCGCCGTCGGCACCGTGCGCACCGTGTCCGACCGGGTCACGATCGACGTGGAGAGCGTCTCCGGCCAGCGGTTCGTCGGACGACTCCGGCAGCACGCCGACGACCACCTGGTGGCCGATCTGAGGCCGGGGGTGGTCCTGCTGGTGGCGTTCGACCCGGACGCCAGGGAGGCCCTGTCACTGGCCGACGACATGGTCGCCGTGCGCGCCGCGTTCGACCGGATGCTGCTCCGCAAGGGCCTCCTGACCGCCGCTCAGCTCGAGCTGATTCGCCACGGCACGCGATCCCGCGGCGTGGTGACGGGGATGCGCGCCACGGGTGGGGCGCGGGAGGACTACCGCGAGGTCGAACTCGATCTCATGGTCCGCAGGCCCGAGGGCGGCCAGTTCCCGGCTCACGAAACGACCCTGGTGCCGGCGTCGGCACTCGGCGAGTTGGCCCCCGGCAGCATCGTGGAGGCCTACTACCGGCGCGGAGACGAGTCCGCCGTGGCGGTGTGCGTGCCGCCGAACTGATCGGTCACCGCGCCCCGTCGACGGTGAAGGTCACCAGAGCCGCCCAGTACACCGGACTGGCGGCGGTGTCACCGGCGCGCCAGCGGCGCATCTGCGCGCGCTGCCAGGCGTTGACCGCGCACCCCGCGTCGTCGGCCTGATGGGCGTCGTCGACGGCCATCACGACGTCCGCCATCGGGTCACCCGCGGCGCCGTGTGCGAACCGGGTGAAGCCCGCTGTGGTCGGCAGTGTCCACAGCGTCGCCGTGACGAGTTCCGCGCCGCCGAGCACGACGGCGGCCACCAACCCGGTCGCCTCGTCGAAGCGGTAGTCACCGCCGGACGCGCAGGCGAGCAGCGCCACCCTTGGCGGCATCTCGAGGCGCAGTGCCATGACGTCGACCGCGGTCAAGGCGACCTCGTCGGCCAGATGGATCGCGGCCTGGTCGGCCCTGCCGACATCGGCTGCGGTGGCGTGGCCGACGAACAGCATCCGGCTGGGGCCGTGGGACAGTTCGGCGGCCAGCCACGCCCTGTCGGCATCGGCTCTGCGGAACAACTCGACCGCGGTCCCCACCGGCGGGCGCACCGGCTGTTTCCCGAGCACCCCCTGGAAATGGCCCGCGATCGACGAGTCGGGGTCGGGACGGCCCAGCACCGAGCCGAGAGCGGAGTCCGCGCGTTGATTCGGCACCCTTGGATCGAGCACCAGCAGTGCGGGTGCACCCTCGCGCTGCGACCAGGACACCCTGGCGCGCGCGGAGTGAACCACGTTGGCGGGCAGGGTCATCAGTACATCGACGAGCTCCATCAGCCGGTGTCCCTCGGTGCGGAGCGCGATGTCCTCGGCGGGCCACGGAATCGCGGCGGCCGTCGAGCCCTCGGCGGTGATCGCGGCCGCCCTGGCCGCCACCAGGTCGGCGGGCGGAGGCCGCAGCGCGGGCAGCGCGAGCAGGCCCCACGGCACCCTGGCCAGCCGGGCACTCGGCGCCACGAACAGCACGGCCCGTGGCGTGGCGACACAGTCGAGCAGGAGCTTCCACGCGGCCTCGGAGAGCAGCAGCACGCCGAGCCGATAGGCGAGTTCGAGTTCGGCCGCGGGCGTGGTGAACGGTCCGTCGGCCAGTGCGCGGGTCAGGGCGTCGGTCAACGACTCCCCCGGTCCGGGTTCGGGTATCGCGGCGTCGAGTTCGGCGAGCGCCGCCAGCAGGAGCGGCTCCTCGAGCACCCAGGTGACGATTCGGGACGGTTCGCCGACCACTCGCAGACTGCCGTAGGTGGCGATGCCGACGTCGGCGTACCGCAGCACCAGCGTCCGTCGTGTCACGGCCACGTGGACCAGGCGGGCTCGGGCGCGGTGACGTGTTGGCCGTAACGCTGCAGTGCCAGGTCGCGGTAGCGCGTGAGCAGCGGCTCCGCAGTCGGATCCATGCGCAGCGGCGGCAGCGGCCCGAGCCGGGTCAGGGACGGCCCCGCCTCGTCACCGGGCTCGCCGCCGGCGACCAGCGCGAGTTCGTCGAGGTCGCTGACGGGGGCCGCGGCGGTGGCGACGCGCGAGAACTCGAGACCGTCGGTACTCGGCAGATCGGCTGCGAAGGTGCCTCGCGCGCTGTGGTATTCGATGAGCGACGCCACCAGTTCGTCGTCCTCCGACTCCCAGGCGACGGCGAAAGCGCTTGCCAGGAGCGGCGCGGAAATGCACCTGCCCCATTGCGCCCTGGCTTCGGCATCGGTGATCGCGTACCGGACGGAGTCGACGGCCAGCGCAGCCGGGATCTTGAGTTCGGCGGCCTTGCCCAGCTTCGTCATCGCGGTCTCGTAGGCGGGTGTGCCCGCCTCCCCGTCGATCACACCGAGCGAGGCCTCGTAACGAGCCTCGGCGTCCGTCCACTCCTCGTCCGGGTCGCCCGCCCCGTCGAAACCGAGGTCGGCGAGTGCGTCTGCGCGCCAGATCGTTCCGAGGTGATCGTCGAGTCGGGCGTACGCGAGCCAGCTGCTGCGCGGGGTGGAGTCGAGTAGCTCCCTGGCCTGGCCCACCATGGCGACGGCATCCGGGTAGCGGCCGCGGAAGATCGCTATCCAGCTGCGCTGCAGCAGGATTCGGTGGATGAACAGGGGCTTGCCGAGCTCACGCCAGTGCCTCTCCGCGTGCTCCCAGCAGTCGTCTGCGGCCTGCAGTCCGCCCGCGGCCAGCCGGGTCAGCCCGAAGTACAGCCAGCACCGCCAGACGTCGTCGGCGCGGGCGTACTGCGCGATCACCGGATAGCACTCGTTCACCAACCGCTCGGTCGTTACGTGGTCGCCCGCCTGCCAACTCGCGGCCGCACGTTCCAACTGCGTGCGCGCGGTGACCAGCGGCCACTCCCTACTGGTCGCACGGGCACCGGCCCGTCGCAGCCAGGGTTCGGCCTCGGCACGGCGGCCGGTTTCGATGCAGAACCGCGCGTAGCCGAGGGCGACCAGCACCCACAGCCGGTCCGCCTCCTCGGCGTCGCCGGGAAACTCGCCGAGATCCTCGATGGCCTGTTGCCACAGTGGCTCGGACCGCACGTGCAGATCGTCGTCACATAGTGCTCTCGCGCATTCGACCCTCGCACGCAGCCGCAGATGTGCGAATTCCGTTACCAGGTCGTCGAATTCGCTCGTCGAGCCGTCGAGTCCGGCGAGCAGGTGCGCCGCCGCCGTGTGATCGCCGATCGCCGCGGCCAGCCCGGTCTCGAGGAACTGCGCCCGCCGTGAGTACCGGGTCACCAGGTGCTCGACGTCGCGGGTCGACATCGTCACCTGCGAGACGACGTCGTCGGTCGCCGAGCCGTCGAGCACCGACCGGTAGACGGCCAGGCACTCGCGAAGGCGTCGCACGCTTTCGCGCACACCGTCGTACGCGGTGCGCGTCAGGTAGAGCTCGCCGAGCTGGGCCAGATCCTCGAGGGCCCAGTCGTCGCGCTGCTGGGCCTCGATCCGCGGTAGCAGGGCGAGCAGCAGCTCCTTCGCCGCCACCTCGTCGTCGGCGAAGGTCAGGCGGCGCGCCCGCTCGAGCTCGCCGGGGATCGACACCGCGTCATCATAAGTCGGGCGTCGGGCCGGTGAGCGGCGGTGAGCACAGGAGCGGCGGAAACGGCGGGCGTGCTCAGCACGCCCGCCGCCCGCGGAGGGACCCGTCAGCTGCAGGCCACCGTGATCTCGAACTTCTTCGTGATCATCCCCGCCATCGGGTTCTGCATGTCGGCACCCTGCGCCTCGCCGGTGATGGTGTAGCTGTCACCGTCGACGGCGACCTCGGCCGAGCCGGTCTTCATGCCACCCATCTCCGAGACCGCCAGCGCGCTACCGTCGACAACGAGGCCGAGCGACTCCACCTTCGGGGTCGCCTCGTCGGTCATGACGACAGCCAGCCCCTGCGCGCCACCGCCGTACGGTGCGCTGGCGATGTTGATCTTGCCGGCCTGCTTGACGCAGGTCACGGTGTTGAGGTCGATGCCCGACAGGTCCTGACCCTCGACCTTCACCGAGGTCTGGCCGCCGGTGCTCACCCCGGACGCGCCGCCGGCGCTGCTGGAACTGCTACTGCTCGAGCCGGAGCTCGCCGAGCCCGTTTCCGAGCCCTTGTCGTCAGAACACCCGACCAGGAGCAGAGCCGCCGCAGCCAGGCCGATCCCCGCTGTCACAACTCGCTTCATCGTGCTTCCCTTCGTTCCGCGTCGCCCCGATGGCGTCGTCGTGGGGCAAGTACATGCGGCGGGAACTGCTACCGATCCCAACTATCGGCGGGGTCGGAGTGGCATACGGTGGGGTGGTGTCCGACACGACAGCGCCCGAACCACCGCCTGATGAGCCCGTTTCCGCAGAGGTCGTGCCCGATCCCGCGGTCACTCCGATACCCGTAGCGCCCGAGGAGACCGGCTACACGCCCGGCGGCGTGCCGACGTTCGACTACGTGCGCGAGAAGATCGAAACCAAGTTCGGCACCTCCATCGGGGCCACGGAACTGGCGTCCGAGACCCCCGAGGGCCGCCGCATCGAGGAGCAGTACGAGGCGCGCCAGCAGGCCGCGGCCGACCGCCTCGCGCAGATCCGCGAATCGATGAAGAACGAGCAGTCCTGACCGGTGCGGTCCTTCACGCTCGCCGAGCGCCGAGCGCGGCTGGGGCGGCGTCATCTGCTGACCGCTCCGGGTGACGAGCCGATAGCGGCGACGGCCAGACGCTTCGTCGGACTGCACGCCACCGACCCCGCGACGCCTTACCTGACGCTGTGGGCGCGCCGCGACGACTTCGCCGTCGCCGACCTCGATGACGCGCTGTACACCTCGCGCTCGGTGGTCAAGCACCTGGCGATGCGGCGCACGCTGTGGGCCGTGGCCGCCGGGGACCTGCCCGCTGTACAGGTGGCGTCGAGCGACCGCGTGAGCATGACCGAACATCGGAAACTCATCGCCGACGTGGCCAAGGCGGGCATCGCGGCCGACGGTGATCTCTGGCTGGAGCGCGCCGCCAGCGCGGTACTCCGCCATCTCGGTGAGACCGGGCACGCCAGCGCCCGCGAATTGCGGCTGGCACTACCGGAACTCGCGGGCGAGTGGGACGCCGCTCCGGGCAAGCCCTGGGGCGGCACGAGTCCGATCAGCCCGCGGGTCCTCACGGTGATGAGTGCGCGAGGTGATCTGATGCGGGGCCCCAACGACGGCTCCTGGACCACGTCGCGGCCGCGCTGGGTCGCCACGGCGGATTGGCTGGCGTCGGATCGGGACGGAGCCGATCACGGGGAGGCGAGCGCCGACCTGGTCACCGCCTGGCTGCGGACGTTCGGTCCTGCCACGGTCAACGACGTGAAGTGGTGGTTCGGCCACACGCTGACCTGGACGCGCGAGGCGTTGCGCGCCGCGGGCGCCGTCGAGGTCGATCTGCACGGCACACCCGGTGTGGCGCTGGCCGACGACCTGGACGGGGAAGCCGACGCCGAACCGTGGTGCGCGCTGCTGCCCGGGCTGGACGTGACCACCATGGGCTGGCAGGAGCGCGACTGGTACCTCGGTGACCACCGGGCCATGGTGTTCGACAATCGCGGCAACGCCGGTCCGACGGCGTGGGTCGACGGTCGTGTCGTCGGCGCCTGGGTACAGGATGCCGACGCGAAGGTCTCCCTGCGATTGCTCGAGGACGTCGGCCGGTCGGCGTCGAAGGCGTTGCAGCGCAAGGCCGATCAGCTCACCGACTGGCTCGACGGTGTGCGGATCGCCCCGCGATTCCCCTCGCCGCTGTCGAAGGCGGGTTAGGCCGACACCTTGCGGCGTCGCTTCTTCGGCGGTGCCGGTGCCTCCAGCATCTCGGCGAGGAAGCGACCCGTGTAGCTGTCCGGGCTAGCCGCGACGTCCTCGGGGGTGCCCGCCGCCACGACGGTGCCGCCGCCGGCACCACCCTCGGGGCCCATGTCGACGATCCAGTCCGACGTCTTGATGACGTCGAGGTTGTGTTCGATGACGATGACGGTGTTGCCCTTATCGACCAGACCGTTGATGACCTTCAGCAGCTTGCGGATGTCCTCGAAGTGCAGACCCGTGGTGGGCTCGTCGAGGATGTACACGGTGCGGCCCGTCGAGCGCTTCTGCAGTTCGGCGGCGAGTTTCACGCGCTGCGCCTCGCCACCGGACAGCGTCGGGGCGGGTTGCCCCAGCCGCACGTAGCCGAGACCCACGTCGACCAGCGTCTTGAGGTAGCGGTGGATCGAGCTGATCGGCTCGAAGAACTCCGTGGCCTCCTCGATGCTCATGTCGAGCACCTCGGAGATCGTCTTGCCCTTGTAGTGCACCTCGAGCGTCTCGCGGTTGTACCGGGCTCCGTGGCACACCTCGCAGGGCACGTACACGTCGGGCAGGAAGTTCATTTCGATCTTGATGGTGCCGTCGCCGGAACACGCCTCGCAGCGGCCGCCCTTGACGTTGAACGAGAACCGTCCCGGCTGGTAACCCCGCACCTTGGCCTCGGTGGTGGCGGCGAACAGCGTCCGGATCTTGTCGAACACACCGGTGTACGTCGCGGGGTTCGATCGCGGTGTCCGGCCGATGGGCGACTGGTCGACCCGCACCAGCTTGTCGAGTTGATCGACGCCGTTGATCCTGGTGTGTCGCCCTGGAACCTGACGGGCGCCGTTGAGCTTGTTGGCGAGCACCGACGCGAGGATGTCGTTGACGAGCGTCGACTTCCCCGATCCGGACACGCCCGTGACGGCAGTCAGCACCCCGAGCGGGAACGCCACGTCGATCTCGTGCAGGTTGTGCTCGCGGGCGCCGATCACGGTGAGCTGGCGCTTCCGATCGATCGGCCGTCGGATCGCCGGAACCTCGATGCTCTCCTTGCCGGAAAGATACGCGCCGGTCAGGGACTCGGGATTGTTCAGCAGGTCCGCGTAGGAGCCGCTGTGCACGATTCGGCCGCCGTGCTCGCCAGCTGCGGGCCCGATGTCCACCACCCAGTCGGCGTGGGCGATGGTGTCGAGGTCGTGCTCGACGACGATCAGCGTGTTCCCGAGGTCGCGCAGTCGCACCAGCGTGTCGATGAGCCGACGGTTATCGCGCTGGTGCAGGCCGATCGAAGGTTCGTCGAGGACGTACAGCACGCCGACGAGGCCCGACCCGATCTGGGTGGCGAGCCGAATGCGTTGTGCCTCACCGCCGGACAGTGTGCCCGCGGCCCTGGCCAGGGACAGGTAGTCCAGCCCGACGTCGAGCAGGAAGCCGAGCCGCGACTGCACCTCTTTGAGCACCTGGCCGGCGATCGCCGTCTCCCTGGTGCCCAGCGTGAGTGCGTTGAGGAACGCCGAGCAGTCCGCGATCGACAGGTTGGTGACCTGCGCGATCGACTTGGGGCCGTACTCCCCCGCCGACAGCGTCACGGCCAGGATCTCCGGCTTGAGGCGGGCGCCGTCGCAGACCGGGCACGGCACGTCCCGCATGAAGCCCTCGTACCGCTCCTTCATCTGCTCGGACTCGGTCTGCTCCATCCGCCGCGACAGGAACGCCATGACGCCCTCGAAGTCGGCGTAGTACGAGCGGGTGCGGCCGTAGCGGTTCTTGTAGCGGACGTGGACCTGCTCGTCGCAGCCCTCGAGAATGGCCTTGCGCGCCTTGGCGGGCAGCTTGCGCCACGGTGTGTCGACGTCGAAGCCGAGTGCCTCGCCGAGACCCTCGAGCATGCGGGTGAAGTAATCGGCGGTGTGGCCCATGGCCCAGGGTGCGATAGCGCCTTCGGCCAGCGTCAGCTCGGGATCGGGAACGACGAGCTCGGGGTCCACTTCCTTCTTGATGCCCAGGCCGGTGCACTCGGGGCAGGCGCCGTACGGCGAGTTGAACGAGAACGACCGCGGCTCGAGGTCGTCGACCGCGAGCGGGTGACCGTTGGGGCACGCCAGCTTCTCGCTGAAACGCTGCTCGCGATGCGGCGACTCCTCCGGCAGATCGACGAAGTCCAGCACGACGATGCCGTCGGCGAGGTTGAGCGCGGTCTCGATCGAATCGGTGAGCCGCTGCTTGGCGCTGGCCTTGACGGTGAGCCGGTCCACGACCACCTCGATGTCGTGCTTCTCCTGCTTCTTGAGCGTCGGCGGCTCGGTCAGCGGATAAACCACCCCGTCGACGCGCACGCGGCTGTAGCCCTGGGTGTTGAGCTTGTCGAAGAGGTCGACGAACTCACCCTTGCGCGTGCGGACCACGGGTGCGAGCACCTGGAACTTCGTGCTCTCCTCCATGGCGAGCACTTGGTCGACGATCTGCTGCGGGGTCTGGCGGGCGATGCGCTCACCGCAGACCGGACAGTGCGGCGTCCCGGCGCGGGCGTACAGCAGTCGCAGGTAGTCGTAGACCTCGGTGATGGTGCCGACCGTCGACCGCGGGTTGCGGTTGGTGGACTTCTGGTCGATCGACACTGCGGGCGACAGGCCCTCGATGAAGTCGACGTCCGGCTTGTCCATCTGACCGAGAAACTGCCGGGCGTAGGCGGACAGCGACTCGACGTAGCGTCGCTGGCCCTCGGCGAAGATGGTGTCGAACGCCAGTGAGGACTTGCCGGAACCGGACAACCCGGTGAACACGATGAGCGCGTCGCGCGGCAGTTCGAGGTCGATACTGCGCAGGTTGTGCTCGCGCGCACCCTTGATGATCAGGCGGTCAGCCAACTCAAAAGTCTCCTGGTCTCGTACAGCAGAACGCTGTCCGCGCCCATGCTATGTCTCCCCACCGACAAGACCGATACCGTGGCGTCATGACGGTCGTCGATGACAACTACACGGGACATGTCGAGCCGGGCACCGCCGCGCGCCGCATCCTGCCGGGCGCCTCGATCGTGAAGGCCTCGGTCGGCCCAATGGACAACAACGCCTACCTCGTCACGTGTTCCCGAACCGGCGAGACCTTACTCATCGACGCCGCCAACGATGCATCGACGCTGCTGGAACTCATCGAACGGTTCGCGCCCAAGCTCGTGCTCCTCGTCACCAGCCACCAGCACGGCGACCACTGGATGGCGCTCGAGGAGGTGGCCCAGAAGACCGGCGTGCCGACCGCCGCGCACGCACTGGACGCCGAACCGCTGCCGGTGACACCGCACCGGATCCTGGCCGACGGTGACACGATCAGCATCGGCGACCTGACCTTCGACGTGATCCACCTGCAGGGCCACACGGAGGGCTCGGTCGCGCTGGCGTTGAGTGGACCCGCCGCCGGTGACGCCGTGCAGTTGTTCACCGGTGACTGCCTGTTCCCCGGTGGCGTCGGCAAAACCTGGCGCGACGGCGACTTCGACCGGTTGCTCGACGGTGTGTCGGTCAAGCTGTTCGACCGCTACCCCGACTCGACCGTCGTCTACCCCGGTCACGGCGACGACACCACGCTCGGCGTGGAGCGGCCGCACCTCGCGGAGTGGCGCGAACGCGGCTGGTAGACCGCCACGGCCGTGGCAGCTTCGCACGTCCCCGGTCGACCGTTGCGAGCAACCCGTAACGCTTTCGGGTCACGCCGACACCAGACGGATGTGCCACTGCCCGTGATCCGCACTCCAGTCGCTAGCGATGTCGGACGAATCAAGCAGATTGCCGTAGAAGCCAACATGTTCAGCGTCGACGAGGTTGCGCTGACTCGGACCTTCTACCGCAACCCACGGCTACCAGGAAGAGGCCCGGATCCGTCAGTTCTACGGGGCCGACGACGACAAGATCACACCAGGCGACGGCGTAGCGTCGACGTCATGGTCCCCCGCCCCACTCCCGACAAGCCCGCCCCCGGTCAGGAATCGGTGTGGGACTACCCGCGCCCGCCTCGGCTGGAGGAGTTCCGCGGGTCGATCACCGTCGAGCTCGGCGGCGAGGAGATCGCGCGCACCGATCACGGCTGGCGAGTGCTCGAGACCAGCCACCCGCCGACCTACTACCTGCCGCCCGATGCGTTCCGGCCCGGCGCGCTGCGCCCGGCCGCCGGATCGTCGTGGTGCGAGTGGAAGGGCCAGGCGAGCTACTACGACCTGGTCAGTGAGCGGCGCACCGCCCCCACCGCGGGCTGGACCTACCTGGAGCCGACGCGCGGCTTCGAACCGCTCGCGGGCGCGATCGCCGTGATGGCGGCCGCCGTCGACCGCTGCACCGTCAACGGGGAAGAGGTGACACCCCAACCGGGCGGCTTCTACGGCGGTTGGATCACCAGCTGGGTGGTCGGCCCCTTCAAGGGCGTGCCCGGCTCAATGGGCTGGTGAAGGTCACGTCCCCCGCCCCTCGCTACGCTCGCCCCCATGCCACCGGCAACCGCTTGATCCCGTGAATGAACGCCGAGCGCAGGATCGCCGGCTCCTCGATGGCGGCGATGTCGGGCACGCGGCGGTGCAACTCCCGGAACAGCACGCGCATCTCTCGCCGGGCAAGGTTCGCGCCGAGACAGAAGTGCGCGCCGCCGCCTCCGTATCCGACCTGCGGGTTCGGATTCCGCGTCACGTCGAACCGCCACGGGTCGGCGAACCTGCTCTCGTCGCGGTTCGCCGAGTTGTACCACATCGACACCTTGTCGCCCGCCTTCATGCGAACGCCGCTGAGCTCGACATCCTCGGTTAGGTTGCGGCGCATGAAGATAACAGGCGAACCCCACCGCACGATCTCCTCGACGGCGGTGCCCGCGACGTTGTCGAAGTCGGCCCACCACGTGGCGCGCTCGTCGGGATAGCGGGTCAGCGCCACCATGCCGTGGCTGATCGCGTTGCGGGTGGTCTCGTTCCCCGCGGCGGACAGCAGAATGAAGAACGAGGCGATCTCCGCGGACGACAGCCGTTCGCCGTCGACCTCCGCTTCCACCAGGTTCGTCGTCAGGTCGTGCTCGGGATGCGCCCGCCTGGCTTCCGCCAACTCCATGCCGTAGGCCGCCAGTTCGGTTACCGCCGAGACGATTTCGGCGAGGTCCCCGGACGCCTCCTCGTCGCCGGCTCCGAGGATCACCGAGGTCAGGTGGAAGATCTTCGCCTCGTCCTCGTGCGGGATGCCCATCATGTCGCAGATGATCTGCAGGGGCAGCGGTGCCGCGACCTCCGCGACGAAGTCGGCGACGCCGTCGGGGTGGCCGGCGATCAGCTCGGTGACCAGTCGTTCGGCCCGCACGGCGACGCTCTCCTCGATGCGCGCCAGCATCTTGGGTGTGAAGGCCCGGTTGACGATGCCCCGCAGCCGGAGGTGGCGCGGATCGTCGAGGCTGATCATCGAGCCGACGAACTCGGCGATCTCGACCGGCACGTCGTTCAGCGCGGTACTGGTCGGCTGCGAACTGAAGACCTCCGGGTGCCGACTGGCGTACCGGATGTCGTCGTAGGTCGTCAACGCCCAGTGCCCCGCGCCCGTGGGAAAGCCCGCGAACTCCGCCACCCCGAAGAACGTGACCGGTGACTCGCGCCGCAGCGTCGCGAACGCACCGTCGCGGAGGTCGTCGTCCCACTCCCAGAACTCGAGGGAACCGAGATTGATGTCCGATAGCGGGACATGCGGTGGCGGCGCACCGTTCTCGCGTGGGGTGAGCCTGCTCGCGCTGACAGTCGACGCCATAATCGACCTCCTCGTCAGCGCGAGTCTTACACGAGGTCGGGTCTCAGCTGGTGTGAACGATCAGCACGTCGGTCTTCGAGCGACGCGCCACGTTGGCGGGCACGGACCCCAGCAACCGGCCCGCAATGGTGCTCAGACCGACGTTGCCGACGACCAGAAGGTCGGCATTCGACTCCTCGGCGAGTTCGACGAGAGCGTCAACGGGAGCGCCGACGACGGCCTTCTCCTCGACGTTCTGCGCACCCGCCGCGGTGGCGCGGTCCTTCGCCTCCCGCAGGATGGCGTAGATCGGCGCATTGCCGGACATCTTGTAGCCCTCGTCCTTCAGCACGTCGGCTGCGCGGGAATCCTCGCTCTGCGGGAAGTACGCGGTGGTGACGATCAGCTTCGCGCCTGACCCGGCGGCGATCTGCGCGGCACGTTCCACCGCGCGCAGCGACGAATCCGAACCGTCCGTGCCGACGACTACGGTCTGATAGCCGCTCATCCATGCCCTCCACTCTCGATTGCTAAAGCCACCCGAGACAGTAACCCGTCCGACCCCATTGGGGGTGCAATTCGCTCGGATGGCGCGCTTCTAGCAGCACCGATGGTAGCCAGCCCGCCCGCGGATGAATCGGGTTCGTGAGTAACCGAACCCGCGAGCGACGCCTGCGGACTGCGTCGCATCCCGCGCTTGAGCGTGACGTGCGTCATGGAATCCGCGCCCGGCCGGTCAAAGCGATTCGGCCTCAAACGTTCTGGCATCGACGATCACTCCGTCCGGTGCCTCGGGTCGAAATTGCGCGGCGGCGCCTCCCCGGGGGTGACGGCAAAGTCGGTGTCGGAGAACGTGTACCGGTACCACGGCTCGTCGTCGCACCGGCCGAGTTGGGGTCGGAGGTTGCTGAACGCCCCGTACACGGCGCGGTAGGGCTGACCGTTGAAGTGCTGCAGGATCTCCTTCCACGTCCGCGGCGCCTCGCGGATGAGAGCCGCCATGTCCGACGTGATCTCCTCTTCGGACTTCACAACGAGATCCGGCGGCGGATCGCCGAGCTCGAACACCGTGCTGCGGTCGAAGTGCGAGCGCACGAATTTCGGGCTCATCGGAATCGTGCAGTCGAGGCCGATCTTCGACGAGGTACCCGGCGCGGCGTCCTCGGCGATCATCGGATCCACCGTCATGGTGTTGCCGTTGGGGATCGTCAGGGTGTCCAGGTGCGGCATGTACCGAAAGGCCATCGCGAACTGCACGGCGTTGTCGTCCCAGATGTCGACGTCCTCGTCGAACACCATCGCGATCTTCGGCAGACCCTGCTTCGAGCACGTCAGCATGACGCCGAGCGCCTGCATCGAATCCCCCGCTCCGCGCGGGCTGATCTTCGCGTAGACGATGTTGGACAGGCCGCCGAGCGGCGCGCGGACCTCCTTGACGTCGATACCCGCCATCGCGAGCCCGTTGTACAGGTCGGACTCGATCATGGGCAGCTGCAACATGTTGTCGGTGTACCAGGGGTGGTTTCCGCCGATCGTGGCGTGCTGGAATATCCCGCCCTTACGGAAGGTCATCGCCTTGACGACCGCGCGGAAGTTGGATTTGATTCCGCCGCCGTACATTCCGGTGAATTCGCCGTACGGACCCTCGTCGTGGGTCAGGCCCTCGGTGGCCATCAGCTCGCACTCGATGACGATCTCCGCGTTGGCGGGCACGAGCAGGTCGATGGTCTCGCACTTCACCAACTTCGCCGGATGGCCGTAGAAGTTGCCGAGCACCTCGAAGTCGTCGGTGCCCGGCGGCACCCCCGTCAGCGCGGCGACCTTGTCGACGAGGGGCCCGCCGAGGACGATCGCCAATTCGAGATTGTGCCCCTTGGCCTGCGCCGCCTGAGCGTGGAGTCGCGCGCGATGCGACGTGCACGTCATGTCGAACATCTTCTCGGTTCTCGTGCGGAACATGCTGCGGTAGATGCCCCAGTCGTAGACGCCGGTGTCCGGATGCCTGGTGACGACGAGGTTGTCGTTGGTGTACGCATGGCCGTCGCGATCGTGGTGCAGGAACAGCGGCAGCCGGGTCAGGTCGACGTCGGCTCCGGTGAGGATCACCTCCTTGCACGGCGCGGTGTCGACGATCTCGGGCTTGATGCGCCCCTTGCCGAGTTCGACCATCCGGCGACCGGTTTCGCTCTTCTCGCAGCCCAGTGCCCACGCGGTCTGGTCCTGGTTCGAGTAGGCGTTGGCCAGGAACTGGAACTCGCAGTCGGTGACCTTCTCGACGAGAACTGCGGTCAGCGGATGGGCCTCCATCACCGCGGGCAGTTCGTCGACGCGTTTCTCCTCCTTGACGCGGACGAGCATGCCCGCCTTCTCCATCGCATCGACGAACTCGCTGAGACTCTGCTGCGGCATGACCGGTCCTTACTCGAATGCCGTTACGGTGTCGCCGGTTTCGACGAAGTCGCGAAGATGATGCAGCAGCACGCCCCAAGTGGTGTTGCACTTGCGGAAGTTGCCGTGCGTGCCGGGCCAGCCCGCGTGCTGCAGTTCCAGCAGGGTTCGAGTGCCGACGGGCGCAACGGTGAAGGTGGCCGTCGTGCCCACCGAGTCCCCCGGACCCCTGGTGCATCGCCAGACGACTCGACTCGGCGCCTCCGATTCGGTGACCTCCCAGCCGAATTCCGGGTGATCGGCGAACGAGAACACCCATTCGCTTCCGACCGCACCCGTTCCCGACGCGGTCGGCGTGTGCCAGCCTTTGACGCCGTCCAGCGTCGACAGGGCCGCGAAGACCCGCTCGGGGGTGGCATCGATCTTGATCTTGTGGTCGATCTCGGGCACTGAGCCTCCTGCGTACGGCTATTTGGCGTCTAGTTCGGGGAAGTCGTAATCGCGCCAGCCGGGAATGTCGGCCACTTCCACGACGTGTCCGCCGTGCTCCTCCGACGCCGGCCCACACAGATCGCCCACGGTCTTGATCACCGTGCCGTACGGGTACGTGGCGTCGATGCCGATCGCCGACCCGGTGCGCTGATCGGCGGGTAGCGTTTCGTCGGCCGTCGGGTCGAGGACCCCTCCGGGCAGGCTGTCCACGATGATGACGTCGCGCGCCGGCTGCGTGCGGAAGGCCATCGCCCACTCGACCTGTTCCGAATCGTGAACGTCGATGTCGGGATCGACCACGACTACCGTCTTCGGTCGCAGGTTGCTGCCCATAGCGGCGAGGATCGCGCTGCGGGCCTCGCCCGAATACCGCGGCCGCATCGCGATGACCAGACGGAAGTAGACGCCGCCGGATGGCGGGATGGCGACGGCCGTCACCGTCGGGAACTGCTGACGGAACATGTCGTAGAAGGACGCCTCGAACGACAACTGCTTCAGGATGTGGTTCTCGGTCGTGGGTCTGCCGGTCAGCAGTGCCTGAAAGTAGGCGCCGTGGCGATGGGTGATGGCCGTCGGGCGGACAACGGGTTTCGGCGATGCGGGCGTGTAGTAGCCGGTGTACTCGCCGAGCGGACCCTCCTCCACGGTCTGCGAGAAGTCGACCTCGAACTCGATGACGACCTCGGCGTGGGCCGGGACGTACACCTCGTTGGTGCGGCACTTGACGAGTTCGACGGAGGCCCCGCGCAAGCCTCCGACGACCTCCCAGTCGTTGGTGTCCTCGGGTACCTGGATCGGGCATGCGTAGGCGATCATGGGATCGACGCCGATTACGAGTGCTGCGCGAAACGTCTTGTGCCCCATGCGCAGTGCCTTGGCCTGGTTCTTCGCGAACCGATGGCTGGGGGCGGCCATCATCGACATCGTCTTGGTGTCGATGATCTCGCAGCGGTAGTGGCCGATGTCCGGTACGCCGGTCTCGGGGTCGTGGCTGACCACGAAGCCGGGGGTGATGTACGGGCCGCCGTCGTCGGGGCTGTAGCGCGGGACGGGCAGGATCGACAGGTCGATGTCGTCGCCGAGGATGACGTTCTCGTGCACCGGGCCGTCGTCGACATACGTCGGCGGTATGCGGGTGCTCAGTCGTGTAACGATCTCGTCGAAGACGTTCTCCCTATCGCAGCCGTAGGCGATCAGCGCCTTGGCGTTCGAGTTGTACACGCCGCCCACTAGCGGAAACCGGGTGCCGTTGTCCTTGAACACGACGGCGGGTCCGGCAACCGCCGCGCTCTTGCGCATGGCCTTGGCGACCTCGAGTTCGAGCGCGACGGGTCGATCGACGTCGATCAGTTCACCCTGCGCACGCAGGGCGTCGAGGAACTCCCGGAAATCCTGAAACGGCACGAGGGATGTCTCATACTCTCTGCGTGGTGGAACCCAGCGAATACAACAAGTACCGTTTCATGATCGTCGGGGCAAGGGGTTGCGGCCATTCCGCTGCACGATGAGCGCCGCCGAATCCGGATTCCAGCGATTCGCGCTGGCGATCTACGAGGAGGACGGCGTGTCCCCGGCGACGCTGCTCATCCAGAATCGTTGTGATGTCGATGTGAACGTGCTCCTTTTCGCCGCGTACGTCGGCGCCGTCCGTGGATGCGCGGTACACGACGATGACGTCGCCGCAGCCGCCGACCGGGTCGGTTCCTGGCAGCGCGAGATCGTGGCGCCACTGCGGGCGGTGCGCACCCGGCTGAAGGCCGGCCCGCCGCCCGCGCCGTCGACGGCGACTGCGCAGTTCCGCGACCGGGTGAAGGCACTCGAACTCGACGCCGAGCTGATCGAGCTCGCCGAACTCGACTCGTTCCTCGCCGGACACGCCCTCACACCGGTCTCCGGGACACCCGCGGAACGGGCCGTCGCGGCGATGACCGCCGTGACATCCGACACGGGCGGCACCGAGGTGCGGGACGCGATGTCGGTGATCGCCACGGCCGCAGCCGCATACGGAGGGCCGGGATGAAGCGCGTCATCGTGGCGATCACCGGCGCCTCCGGGGCCGTCTACGGAATCCGCGCGCTCGAACTGCTCCGGCGAATCGCCGACGTGGAGACGCACGCGATCCTCACCTCGTCGGCGCACCGCACCATCGCCCACGAGACCACGCACAGCGTCGAGGACGTGCGGGCACTGGCCGATCACCTCTACCACCCTCGGGACATCGGGGCGGCGGTGTCGTCGGGATCGTTCCGCACGGCGGGCATGCTGGTGGCACCGTGCTCGGTGAAGACACTGAGTGGAATCGCCAACTCCTACAACGACGAACTGGTGGTCCGCGCCGCCGACGTGTGCCTCAAGGAGCGGCGACGGGTGGTGCTGCTCCTCCGCGAGACGCCGTTGCACGCCGGACACATCGACCTGATGGCGCGCGCGACCGCCAACGGGGCCATCGTGATGCCGCCCGTGCCCGCGTTCTACGCGCTGCCCCAATCGATCGACGACATCGTCGACCAGACCGTGGGGCGCGCGCTCGAGTTGCTGGACGTCGTGGTTCCCGGTATCAAACGGTGGGATGGAAGCTCAGTGGTGCCCGACGAGACGTAGCTGACGTGCAGCCGTCGCTCAGAGCGGGCGAAACCGCGCCCGCACGGCGGAACCGGGTCAACGCACCCGGCCGTTGGGATGCGCTCGCGGTCGCCGTCTTCGCGACAGTGCTCAGCTCGGCGGGCGCGGCCCGGCCGTCGTTCTGGTTCGACGAAGCCGCGACGATCTCCGCGGCCACGCGGTCCGTCCCCGAGCTGTGGCGGATGCTGGGCAACATCGACGTGGTCCACGGTCTCTACTACCTGCTGATGCACGCCTGGCTGAGCGTTGTGCCCGCGACCGAGTTCTGGGTGCGGGTGCCGAGCTGCTTCGCAGTCGGCGTCGCGGCCGCGGGAGTCGTCGTGCTGGCGCGGCAGCACACGTCTCGAACGGTCGCCGTGACCGCGGGCGTAGCCTTCGCCATCCTGCCGAGGACCACCTGGGCGGCCATCGAAGCCCGCCCCTACGCGTTGGCGACGGCGGGTGCCGTCTGGTCGACCGTGCTGCTGGTCACCGCGCTGCGGAGGGATCGTCGTGACTGGTGGATCGGGTACGCCGCGGCGCTCGTCGCGGTGACGGTGCTGAATCTCTTCACCGCGTTGATCGTGCTGCCCCACGCGGTGCTGGTGCTGCTGACCGCACCCACGCGCGCCACCGCCAGGCGCTGGGCGATCGCGGTGGCGGCCGCGGCGAGCGTGCTGGCACCGTACGCACTGTTCAGCAGGTCTCAGATCGGTCAGGTTCGGTGGATCTCACCGCTGACGCCGGACAAGCTCCGCGAGATCGCGTACGAGCAGTACTTCGACCACAGTCTGCCGTTCGCCCTCGGCGTCGCCGCGATCCTGATCGCGACGCTGGTGTTGCGCCGATTCGCATTGCTGGACAAGGACACTCGGGTTCTCGCCGGCACGGCGGTCGTATGGGTGGTCCTGCCGACGACCGTGCTGGTGCTGTACTCCGCCGTGGCCGAGCCCGTCTACTATCCGCGCTACCTCTGCTACACCGCGCCTGCCGCGGCGCTGCTCATCGCGATCGGGGTCGTCGCGCTCGTCCGCACCAGGGAGAAGGTCACCGCCGTCCTCGCGGCGCTGGCGGTCGCGGCGACGCCCAACTTCGTGTTCGCCCAGCGCGGGCAGTACGGCAAGGAGGGCATGGACTACAGCCGGATCGCCGATCTCCTGACCGCGGAGGCGGCGGCGGGCGACTGCATCGTCTTCGACAACACCATCAGGTGGCGACCGGGACTCGTCCGGCCGATCACCGCGGCGCGGCCCGCCGCGTTCGAGACGCTGGTAGACCCCGGTCGCGGGATGCGCGCGACCGATCGGAACACGCTGTGGGACGCCCCCGTCGCCATCTGGGCGGTAACCGACGCGGTGCGACGCTGCACGGTGATCTGGACGGTGACCGACCGCGACCCGACACTCTCCAGCTACGACGCGGGACTCGACATCGATCCCGGCCCCCGCATGCGCGAGGCGCCCGCGTACCGGGTCGAGGAGTCGCTCGGCTTCCAGATCGCCGAGCGATGGCAGTTCAACATCGCCCAGGTGACGCGCTCGACGCGGTGACTATCAGCCCGTGCGTTCAGCGCCGAAGTACACCTCCTGCGTTGCGACGCACACCAGCGCACCGGAGCGGTTGAACATCGTGGCGCTCGCCAGTCCGCGGCCGTTGAGTCCGCTGGGCGAGAACTGTTCGGAGAGCACCCAATCGGTGAGGTCGACCGGACGGTGGAACCACAGCGCGTGGTCGATCAGCGCGTTGAACGTCGTGACGGGCGTGGCACCCCGCATCACGACCGCGGCCTCCAGCATCGTGGTGCCCGACAGGTAGGTCAGCAGGCAGCTGCCTAGCACGGGATCGACGGGCTGGGGTTCACTGGCCCGCCACCACATCCGCATCTTCGGTGACCGTTCGGGGTGTTCGACGGCCAGCCGCGGCGGCACGTCGACGTAGCGGAGGTCGAACGGCTGCTTGCGCACCCAGTGGCCGCCGAACTCGTCGGCGTAGTCGCGCAGCTGCTCGTGGATGGACGGCAGCGAATCCGGTTGCGGCACTGCGGGGATCGGGAGTTGGTGTTCGGCATCGTCGATCTCGATGCTGAAGGACGCGAGCATCTCGATCAGGACCTGCCCGTCCTGGCGCGCGGTCACCCGCCGGGTGGACAGCGTGCCGCCGTCACGGGCCACCTCCACGTGGAACTCCACCGGGCGCCGCGCGTCACCGGCGCGCAGATAGTAGGCGTGCGCACTGTGCGGCGTGCGACCGGGAACGGTTCGGCTGGCCGCCATCAGCGATTGGGCGGCGATGTGGCCGCCCACGATGTGATGCGCGGGGTTGTCCATCTGGTCGGCGACGAAATGCTGTTCATCGACCTGCTCGACGTCGAGTGACGCGATGAGATCGGCGATCGAAGAGGCGGAGAAGCTCACCCGGGCATCATGCCGCAGGTGCGATGCGAGCGAGTGACGGGATTCGAACCCGTGTAAACGGCTTTGCAGGCCGGTGCCTAGCCTCTCAGCCACACCCGCATTGTGCACACCACAGTCGCAGGCTTCAGTGCGCGCCGCGACCGTTTGAATCGGCCTGATCGCTAGCGCCAGGCGCTAACTTGTCCCCATGCAGGAGTTGCTTGCCGATCCCCCGTTCTTCGGCGGCCCCGGACAGGGCACCCGCCAGATCGTCGAGTTGTTCGTCGCCTTCGGGCTCACCGCACTCATCGGCCTGGAGCGCGAGATTCAGGGCAAGAGCGCGGGCCTGCGCACGCAGACCATCGTCGGAACCGCCGCCGCGCTCATCCTGCTCGTCAGCAAGTACGGCTTCCAGGATGTCCTTCAACCCGACCTCGTCGTGGTCGATCCGTCCCGCGTCGCAGCTCAGATCGTCTCGGGCATCGGTTTTCTCGGAGCCGGCATCATCATCTTCCGGCGCGGCTCGGTCCACGGCCTGACGACGGCGGCGGCGGTGTGGGAGTCCGCCGCCATCGGCATGGCGGCGGGCTCCGGCCTGCTCCTGCTGGCCTGCACCGTGACGGCGATGCACTTCATGATCGTGCTCGGGTTCATGCCGTTCGCTCGACGGCTGGCGGCTCGGCTCAGCGGTTCGATTCAGGTGCACATCACCTACGAGGACGGCCGCGGGGTCTTGCGCAACATCCTGGAAGCGTGTCGCAGGCGCAACTGGCAGCTGACAGAACTCGCCGCCGACCCGCCGGGTGAACCGCTCGGGGCCCCCGCTGGACACGTCGGCGTGCAGCTCACGCTGAGCGGCACCGGGATCCTGAAGGCGCCGATGCTGCTCGCCGACATCGACGGGGTGTCCGGCGTGCGGCAACTCGACGAGGATCCCGACTAGACCGCGGTGCGCCCCCGACCGGCGCGATAGGACGCGATCACGCCGAGCAGCGCCAGTGCCGCGAAGATTGCGAACGCCCAGCGCGACGCATCCGCGCCGCCGTGCGCATTCGCATTCACCACGATGCCTGCGAGGCCGGCACCGAACGCACCGAAGATCAGCTGCACCGTGTTGATCGCCGCCGCAGCGCGGCCGCCCTCGGCCGGATCGTCGACGCCACCCATCGCCCACGCCGATAGGTGCGGCCAGGCCATCCCGACGCCACAGCCGGTGATCACCAGCGCGACCACCCAGATCGTCACGACCCCCAGCGGCGCGTCGTCGACCTGCGTCAGGGCCGCCAGCGCCAGGCCGGTGGCCATGACGAGCGGGGCGACCGCCACGATGCGGCGGACGGTCCGCGCTGCGGTCGCCGACGCACTGGTGATCTCGCTGACCGTCCATCCGACCGCCAGCGACACTCCGAGAAAGCCGGCGGCCACCGGCGTCAGTCCGGCCAACCGCTGACCGAACAGCGGCACGTACAGATCGACCATCGTCGCCGCCATCAGCACGCCCAGCGTCAGGTAGACCCACTTCAGCGGGCCCGGCCGGAACGCGGTCGGCGGCAGCACCGAGGCCGACACCCGACGGTCGACGACGAGGAAGAGCGCCACCAGCGCGGCCCCCGCGCCGAGAAGCACCGCCGTCCAGACGATGTCGCTGGGAATGCCCGCAACGCTGACGACGAGGGCGGCCGATCCCAGCAGCAGCAGCGACCACACCGGAATCCGGTCGGTCGCCGTCGCGGCGGCACGCGTCCGAGCGGGCAGCGCGAACGGCACCAGCGCGGCGATGATCATCGTCATCACCAGCAGGGCGCCGAACGCCCAGCGCCACGAACCGTACTGGGCGAACAGGCCGCCCGCGGCGGGGCCGAGGAGCGTCCCCACTCCCCACATCGCCGAGACGAGCGCCGACGCCTTCGTCCAGAGGGATTGCGGCAGAGCCGAGTTGATGACGGCGTAGCCGAGCCCGGCGATGAGACCACCCGCCGCACCCTGGACCACGCGCCCCACCAGCAGCAGTTCCATCGACGGCGCCAATGCGCACAGCAGGCTGCCGAGCCCGAACACCGAGAGCCCCGCCAGATAGGACCACCGCGGGCCGAGGCGGGCCAGCGTCGCACTCACCGTCGTAGCGGCGACCACCGAGGCGACCAGGTAGACCGTGGTCACCCACGCGTACAGGCGCTGACCGCCGATCTCGGCGACCGTGCTGGGGAGCAGGCTGATCGTGAGGAACTCGTTGGTGGCGTAGAGCGCCACACCACCGGCCAGCACCGTGGAGGCGCCCAGGTTCTTCGGCCCGAGAAGCTCGCGCCACCCGCCCGTCGGGGCGTCGATCTGCGTCATGCCGCACACGCTATGAGCTCAACCACGGTTGAGATCAAGCGGTGGGAGAACCGGGTGCCTCCCGACTACTTCAGGCCCGCGGCATCCATGCCGCGCAGCTCCTTCTTGAGGTCCTGAATCTCGTCGCGAATCCGGGCGGCGAGTTCGAACTGCAGATCGCGTGCGGCGGTCATCATCTGCTCGGTGAGGTCCTTGATGAGGTCGGCGAGTTCGGCTCGCGGCATGTTCGACGTGTCGCGTCCCTCCACCACGCCCGCGCTGACGGCGCGACCCGGCTCGCCCTGCGCGCGCCTGCCGCGCGACGAGTTGCGTCCGGAACCGCCGACCTCGACTCGTTCGGTGTCGTCGGCCTCGCGGTAGACCTGATCCAGAATGTCGGCGATCTTCTTGCGCAGCGGAGTCGGGTCGATGCCGTGGGCCTCGTTGTAGGCGATCTGCTTCGCGCGCCGGCGATCGGTCTCGTCGATCGCCTGCTTCATCGAGTCGGTCATCGTGTCCGCGTACATGTGCACCTCGCCGGACACGTTGCGCGCCGCGCGGCCGATGGTCTGGATGAGGCTGCGCGGTGACCGCAGGAAGCCCTCCTTGTCGGCGTCGAGGATCGCCACCAACGACACCTCCGGCAGGTCCAGCCCCTCGCGCAGCAGGTTGATGCCGACCAGCACGTCGTACTCGCCCAGCCGGAGCTGACGGAGTAGTTCGACGCGGCGGAGCGTGTCGACCTCGGAGTGCAGATAGCGCACCCGGATGCCGGTTTCCAGCAGGTAGTCGGTGAGGTCCTCGGCCATCTTCTTGGTCAGCGTGGTGACCAGAACGCGCTCGTCGCGCTCGGTGCGCTGCCGGATCTCGGCGATGAGGTCGTCGATCTGACCCTTGGTCGGCTTCACGATCACCTGCGGGTCGACCAGCCCGGTCGGCCGGATGACCTGCTCGACGAACTCGCCGCCGGCCTGGCTGATCTCGTACGCACCGGGGGTGGCCGACAGGTACACGGTCTGACCGATTCGGTCGGCGAACTCCTCCCACGTCAGCGGGCGGTTGTCGACCGCCGAGGGGAGTCGGAAGCCGAAGTCGACGAGGTTGCGCTTGCGGGACATGTCCCCCTCGTACATGCCGCCGATCTGCGGCACCGTGACGTGCGACTCGTCGATCACCAGCAGGAAGTCCTCGGGGAAGTAGTCGATCAGCGTCGCGGGCGCCGTGCCCGGCCCCCGGCCGTCGATGTGGCGCGAGTAGTTCTCGATCCCCGAGCAGAAGCCGACCTGCTTCATCATCTCGACGTCGTAGTTGGTGCGCATGCGCAACCGCTGCGCCTCCAGGAGCTTGCCCTGGCCCTCGAGTTCGGCCAGGCGCTCCTCCAACTCCTTCTCGATGGACGAGATGGCCATCGCCATCCGCTCCGGGCCGGCGACGTAGTGCGTCGCCGGGAACACCCGCAGCGAGTCGACCTTGCGGACGACGTCACCGGTCAGCGGGTGCATGTAGTACAGGGCCTCGATCTCGTCGCCGAAGTACTCGATGCGGACGGCGAGTTCCTCATACGACGGGATGATCTCCACGGTGTCGCCGCGCACCCGGAACGAGCCGCGGGTGAAGGCCATGTCGTTGCGCGTGTACTGGACGTCGACGAGCATCCGCAGCAGGCCGTCGCGCGGCACCTCCTGGCCCACCTGCAGTTCGACGGAGCGGTCCAGGTAGGACTGCGGCGTGCCGAGGCCGTAGATGCAGGACACCGAGGCCACCACGACGACGTCCCGCCGCGACAGCAGGCTCGACGTCGCCGAGTGACGCAACCGTTCGACGTCGTCGTTGATCGAGCTGTCCTTCTCGATGTAGGTGTCCGTCTGAGCGATGTAAGCCTCGGGCTGATAGTAGTCGTAGTACGACACGAAGTACTCGACGGCGTTGTGCGGCAACATCTCTCGCAGCTCATTGGCGAGCTGGGCGGCGAGCGTCTTGTTGGGCGCCATCACCAGCGTGGGTCGCTGCAGCCGTTCGATGAGCCAGGCCGTCGTCGCCGACTTACCGGTGCCGGTGGCGCCGAGAAGCACGACGTCGCGCTCCCCCGCCTGAATGCGACGTTCCAACTCCGCGATCGCCGCCGGCTGGTCGCCGGCGGGTTCGTACTCGCTGACGACCTTGAAGTCGGCGCCGGTACGCACGACCGAGTCGACGGGGCGGTACTCGGAGTGCGCCAGCACGGGGTATTCGGTCGCGAAGGCCATGGTCCCCAGGTTAAGCGCGTAGTCCGACACATTCATTCCGGTGGTCGGGCCGCCGTCGTACGCTGGCGCCGTGCCAGCACCCGTCCGCGTCGCACTGCGCCTGCTCGGCTTGCTGTTGTTGCTGCTCAGCGCCGCGTGCCTGGTGCTGGTATTCGTGCCGGGGCCGCGCGCTGTCGCCGAGGTACTCGGTGTCAGTTGCGCCTACAGCCGAAACGGTCCGTCCGAGCAGTGCAGCAGTTGGGACGCGGTGAAGCTGCTGTGGACCGGGGTGTGGGTGTTCGCGATCCTCGGCCTGGTGCTCCGGCTGACCACCCGGCGGCCGGGGCAGGGACCCCGCGTGCTCGACCTGCGGCGGCTCCGGGGCTGACCGATGCCGATTCACCCGCCGAAACGGGAGACGTTCGACGTCGAGGCGTACACCAACACCGACCCCAAGGGCATCGTGCGCGCCGTCGACGTCTACGTCGAGCAACCATGGGGCCTGTACATGGCCAGGCCCACTCCGGGACGGCAGCAGTTCCACTACCTGGAGTCGTGGCTGTTGCCGTCACTCGGGTTGCGGGCCACGATCTTCCACTTCAATCCGGGGTACGAACGCGTTCAGGACTACTACCTCGACGTCGGGCGGTTCACCAGGGACGGCGCGGTGTGGACCGCCGAGGATCACTATCTGGACCTGGTGGTGCGCACCGGTCTGGAGGCGTCGATGACCGATGTGGACGAGTTCACCGCCGCCGTGGCAGGAGGGCTGCTGGACACCGAATCCGCAGATGAGGCCCTCTCCACGGCCTTCGCGGCGGTGGACGGGCTGGCTCGGCACGACTACGACCTGGACCGGTGGTTGGCAAGCCGCGAAATGGTTCTCACCTGGCGTTCGGCGTAAGGTTTGATCTTATGACCGCTACCAAGGTAGCGCGGCTAACCGTTTCGGTAGCCGCCGTGCTGACGATCGGCGCCTCGACGACCGCGCCGATCGCGCTGGCCCAGCCCGATCCCGACGTGCCGCCGGCTCCCGCGCCCGCCGCGGACGTCCAGCCCCAACCGGAGTTCGGCCCCGGCCCTCACAACGTCATCTACCGGGCCCGCGTCGACGGGGTCTCGCGCGGGGCGTCGATCACGTACAAGCTGTCCGACACCGAATTCAACACCGCCGACCCGACCATGGTCCCCGGCCGGATGTTCGAGGCCACAGGTGTCGTCACCGATCCGCAGAACGCCGGCATGCAGGTGTCGATCCAGTGGCCGTACACCGCCAGCCTGCACTGCGAGATCCTGGTGGACGATCAGGTCGTCGCGCAGGCCGACCAGTTCGTCGCGCCGCGTTTCACACCTCAGCGCAACGACCCGGGGTACGGCATTCTCAGCTGCGGAACGGTGACGAACTTCCCGACCGGCAACACCGAGCCGGTGGATGCGCCGCTGCCTGCCGATGTGCCGCCCGCCGAACCGGCACCCCCGGTCGTGACCGCTCCCCCGGCCTAGCGAGCATCGGCAGCGCGGACGCGGCCCCTGTCACCAGCCGAAGCCGGCGTCGACGCTGTGACCGTGCGTCGCCGTGAGCGGATCGGGTTCATCGCCGGCGGGCGGCCCCACCGAGAGCAGCACCGCCAGCCCGATGGCTGCGAGAACCGCGGCGCCCATGTTCCGGCACACCGCCACGTCCTCGTTGCGAGCGTTTTCGGCCGCCATGGTCCACTCCTCCGGATGGCGGCTCCCGGTGAGCCGCGCTGTCGATGGGAGTGATGAAACCCGGCGATTCTCGCAGTTTTCTTGGAGCCGGTTCAGGGTCGCCAGTTGGTGGCGTCAGCCCACGCCGACGCGCGGCGGTACGCATCGGCGAACCAGGGTTCCTTCGCGTCGGCGTACGAGTCCGGCGTGGCGTGACCCTCGGCGGCGACCCGCCGCTTGAGCCCCTGATACTCGTCGCGTGCTGCGGATTCGGCTCGAAGCCAGTCACGGAACAGCAGCGCGAATCGCTGATTGGGCCACCCGTCGACCCGCACGTGCACGTTGGTCAGTCGGCCCGGATCGGCCGAGGCGTGAAAGCGCTTCTGCCACAACGACTCGTCATCGGAATGCGGATGGTCGAACACGATCGAATCCACCCGCGGATAGCCCGCGGCGACCAGTGCGTCCCGCAGTTCGTCGGCGACGTCGAGCGACGACACGGTCACCTGGACGTCGATGACGTCCTTGGCGTCCAGTCCCGGCACAGCCGTCGAACCGATGTGGTCGATCCGGACCGCGCGGTGTCCGCACGCCGTCGTGAGCCGGTTGACGATGCGGGTGGCCTGCTCGGGCCACGTCGGATCCGCGGCGACCAACACCGGCGGGGCCGTGGCCGGGATCCCGGCGTCGAGGTTGCGCGCGAACGGCTGGATGCGGTCGTGCCACAGCGCCGCAGCCCGTGTCCGCAGCTCATCGGCGTCTCCGGAGTTGTCCAGCCACACGTCGGCGACGGCGCGTCGCTGCTCGACGGTGGCCTGTGCCCGGATCCGCGCGCGCGCGTCCTCCTCGCTGAACCCGCGGTGCTCGATGAGCCGCGCCACCCGCACCTCCTCGTCGGCGTGCACGATGATCACCAGCGGGAACATCGGCGCCATCTGCGATTCGACCAGCAGCGGGATGTCCTCGACGATGACGGCATCCGCCGGAGCGGCCGCGATCAGTTCCTCACGGCGCTTGCCGACCAACGGGTGCACGATGCCGTTGAGCGTCTGGCGTTTGTCGTCGTCGCTGAACGCCACAGCGGCCAGCGCCGGTCTGTTGAGCGCCCCGTCCGGCAGCAGGATCTCCTCGCCGAACGCCTCCACGAGCCTGGCGAGCCCATCGGTGCCGGGTTCGACGACCTCGCGGGCGATCACGTCGCCGTCGACGACGATGCCTCCCAGCTCACTGAACGTCGCGGACACCGTCGACTTGCCGGCGCCGATCCCGCCGGTCAACCCAATGCGCAGCACGGCACCAGTCTGTCAGCCAGGTGATCGCGATCAGCCCTCGACACCGGTGAGTTCGATCGTCGGATGTTCGAGCATGGTCTCGGCCACCGTCGATCCGGAACCGAGGTCGACGGCCACCAGGCGACGTGTCGCGGGGTCCGTCACGTAGGCGACCCCGTCCTGCACGTGCAGGTTCGGCATCGGCGACTGCCACTCGTCTGGTTCGGTCCACGCGTCGATGACGGGGTGAGTGTGGATCTGCCGCGCAGAGGCCGCGTCGAAGACGTGCAGGGCACCGTCCGTGCCGAGGATGACGGCCTCGCCGGAGGGCCCGCGGTCGAGTGAGCGGAAACTGTAGCTCGCCTGCAGCGGCACCACACGCAGCGCACCGGTTGCGGTGTCGATCAGGGCGAAACGCTGTGGCCGTTCGGTTTCCGCGTCCGGGTCGGTCTTGTAGTCGCCGAGGACGACGGTCGAGCGTTCGTGGCCGGCCTGGTTTCCGATACGACCGTAGGGGTCCGGGCTGGCCACCTTCAGGATGTCGTTGCCGCGGACGATCAGGACTCCGTCCTCGCAGCCGAAGGTCAGGGCACCGTCGGCGGCAGCCGCTTCGCCGTGCACACCGGGGCATTCGTCGCTGGCGGCGATCTCGCGGCCGGATGCGTCGAGGATCGCCAGCCCGGAGCGGGTCTCCTCGTCGCCCACGCTGACGACGATCGACCCGTCGGCCCGTGCCACGGCGACGCCGTGGTGGGGTTCGCGGGTCAGCGCGTCGGTCGTCGCGGTGCCGCCGTCGAGGAGGTCGTCGGGATCGACGACGTCGATGGCACCGGTGCCGTCGCTGAACAGTGTGAGCCTGTCGTCGTGAGCGACGACGTGGCCGGGTTCGCTACCGCCGAATCGAATTCCGGTGAGCAGCGGCGGCGCCGTGTAGTGGTGACCGTGGTCGCCGTGTTCGTCGGTCCAGGTGCCCATGTCGAGGACCGTGAAACCCTCCGATTGGGACACCAGCACGTGTCGGCCGTTGGCTGCCGGGTTCAGCCGCACGAACCCGTCGACGGGAATGTCGGCGATGGGGTTGAGGGTGCGCGCATCGACGACGAGCACGCCGCCGTCGTAGCTCAGGGCCAGCCGGGGTGTGGCCGATCCGCGCTCGATCGGGGCGGGAGCCGTCGTCGGCGGCGGGTCGGCCTGGTCAGCGGCGCACCCCGCCGTGAGAAGCGACGCGGACAGGACGGCGAGGACTCGTTTCACAGCGGGGAGTCAACCAACTAATGAAAATCATTGTCAAAAAGCGATACGTGCACGTATCCTCAACCCCCACAACGAAAAACGTCCCGGCTCCGAGGAGCCGGGACGTTCTCGCGTTGCTGTGACTAGGCGTTGCCCGCCAGCTTCTCGCGCAGCGCGGCGAGCTGCGCGTCGCTGGCGAGCGTGCCGCCGGACGGCTCGCCCGAGCTCGACGACGAGGACGACGTGCCGTTCGTGGCAGGCCGGCTGGCGGCCTCCGCGTCGGCCGCGGCGAACTTCTCCATCTGGGCGGTGTGCATCTTGTGACGACGCTCGGCCTCGGCGTACCGGGCCTCCCACTCGTCACGCTGCTTCTCGAAGCCCTCGAGCCATTCGTTGGTCTCGGAGTCGAAGCCCTCGGGGAAGATGTAGTTGCCCGCGTCGTCGTAGCTGTCGGCCATGCCGTACTTCGAGGGGTCGAACTCCTCGGTGTAGTCCTCGTTGGCCTGCTTGAGGCTCAGCGAGATACGGCGCCGGTCCAGGTCGATGTCGATGACCTTGACCATGGCGTCGTCGCCGACCTGGACCACCTGGTCCGGGACCTCGACGTGACGCTCGGACAGCTCCGAGATGTGCACCAGGCCCTCGATGCCCTCCTCGACGCGAACGAACGCACCGAACGGCACCAGCTTGGTGACCTTGCCGGGCACGATCTGACCGATCGCGTGGGTACGCGCGAAGTGGCGCCACGGATCTTCCTGAGTCGCCTTGAGCGACAGCGAAACCCGCTCGCGATCCATGTCGACGTCGAGGACCTCGACGGTGACCTCGTCGCCGACCTGGACGACCTCGGACGGGTGATCGATGTGCTTCCAGGACAGCTCGGAGACGTGAACCAGACCGTCGACGCCGCCGAGATCGACGAACGCGCCGAAGTTGACGATCGAGCTGACGACACCCTTGCGGATCGCGCCCTTGGTGAGCTGGTTGAGGAACTCGCTGCGCACCTCGGACTGGGTCTGCTCCAGCCAGGCGCGGCGGCTCAGCACCACGTTGTTGCGGTTCTTGTCGAGTTCGATGATCTTGGCCTCGATCTCCTTGCCGATGTACGGCTGAAGATCGCGGACGCGACGCATTTCGACGAGCGACGCGGGCAGGAAGCCGCGCAGGCCGATGTCGAGGATCAGGCCGCCCTTGACGACCTCGATGACGGTGCCCTTGACGGCCTCGTCCTTCTCCTTGAGTTCTTCGATGGTGCCCCAGGCACGCTCGTACTGAGCGCGCTTCTTGGACAGAATCAGTCGGCCTTCCTTGTCCTCCTTGGTGAGAACGAGGGCTTCGACCTCATCGCCGACGGACACAACCTCATTGGGGTCGACGTCGTGCTTGATGGAGAGTTCGCGAGAAGGGATGACCCCTTCGGTCTTGTAACCGATATCGAGCAGAACCTCGTCGCGGTCCACCTTGACGATGGTCCCTTCGACGATGTCGCCATCGTTGAAGTACTTGATGGTCTTGTCGATGGCGGCGAGGAAGTCCTCCGCAGAGCCGATGTCGTTGAGGGCTACTTGCGGTGAGGTGACAGAGGGACTTGGCATGTGGTGGGTGGCTCCGGACAGGTGTGATCGTAGGGACGTTTACTGTTGGTTTTCGACGCGCGAGCGCCGAGATGGTGCTGTGCACTCGCAATCGTGCACAGACGAGTACTCGTCGAGACTACTCGCCTGGGTACTAGCTGGACAAACCGGGTTCTGAACGGTCCCTCTCGCCCGATATCCTCCCGGCGTGACGTATGCCGCGACGCCGCAGCCCCCCGCTCACCCACAGCAGTTCGTCCCACCGCTCCCGCGGCGCATCCGCAAAGTCGGGGCGCCGCTCGCCGCGATCATCGCCATGGGCACCGTCGCGGGCCTCATCGTGCTGTTGTTCGTGTTGGTCAACCCCGTCGGCGCGGTGATCGGAATCGTTCTCGCGACCGCCGCGCTGCTGGTGGTGGTCTGGACGTTCGTCTGGTTGGACCGCTACGAGCCCGAGCCGCCACGGCTCGTGGTGATGGCCTTCGTCTGGGGTGCGTCCGTGGCCGTCGTCTTCTCGGTCGGATTGGAGATGGTGTTCGAGGCGCTGGCCGTGCCGTTGCTCGGACCCGAAACGGCCAGCGCCGCGACGGTGGCGCTCGGCGCTCCGCTTGTCGAGGAGGCGCTCAAGGGCGCGTTCCTGCTGCTCATGCTGACGGGAAGACGCCGCCAGGAGCTGAACTCGCTGACCGACTGCCTGGTCTACGCGGGGATAACGGCGATCGGCTTCGCCTGGGTCGAGAACATCATGTACATCGCAGGCGGCGCCGACGTCGGAGAGGCCCTGGTGACCGCGGGTCTTCGGCTGATCATGGGGCCGTTCGCCCATCCGCTGTTCACGCTGTCGATCGGCGTCGGCGTCTACTTCGCGATGCACCGGCACAACGTCTTCGCCAAGATCGGCTGCATCCTGCTCGGCTACCTGGGCGCGGTGTTCATGCACGGGTTGTGGAACGGCTCGACGGTGATCGGCATCGAGACCTACTTCGTCGTCTACCTGGTCTGGATGGTGCCGTGCTTCGGGCTGGCCGTCTGGCTGGCCGTCGCCAGCCGGCGTCACGAACAGCGCCTCGCGGCCACCAAGCTGCCGGGCATGGTCGCCGCCAACCTGGTGACCGCCAACGAGGCGACGTGGCTCGGGTCGATCAAAACCCGCAAGGCCGCTATCGCCGAGGTGACCAGGCGCGGGGGTAAGGCCGCCGCCAAGCCGGTGAAGGCCTTCGCCGCTCAGGTGGTCGAACTCGCCTTCGTTCGCGACCGCATCGATCGCGGCTTCAGCGACGAGCGCGTGGTCGCGCTGCAGAACGAGGAGGCGTACTGGGTGCTGGCGGCCCGGTCGGCCGCCCCCGGTTTGCAGTATCTGGCCGACTACCGCGCGCCGGGCACGTAGCTCAGCAACTCGTCAGAGCAGTCCCGGGGTCCGGCCGTAGCGTGCGGCCGTGATCCAACACATCGTCAACTACGCCGGCATCGCGGTGCTGGCCGCATCGGGTGCGGTGGTCGGCATCCGCAAGGGATTCGACCTGTTCGGGATCGCAGCGCTCGCCGCGCTCACCGGAACCGGTGGGGGCGTGCTACGCGACCTGCTGTTGGGCGTCGACCCGCCGACCTCGCTGCAACGCTGGCCCGATGTCACGCTCTGCGTCGTCGTGTCGATCGCCACCACCGTCTTCGCGAGGCTCGTCATCAAGCTCACCCAGCTGGTTCTGGTCCTCGACGCGCTCGGTATGGGTTTCTTCGCGACGTCCGGCGCGGCGATCTCCGTGGACCACGGCGCCACCTGGTTCGCCGCAGCCCTGCTCGGAATCGTGTCGGCGATCGCGGGCAGCGTCATGCGCGACGTCGTAGCCCGCGACGTGCCGATGGTGATGGGGCCCGACGACATGTATGCGGCCCCGGCGGTTCTGGGCTCGGTGCTCTACGTCCTCGTCGACCACGTCGGAGCCCAGTGGCTGGGTGTGGTCATCGGGTCGACGGTCGCCACGGTCCTGCGGCTCGCGGCGATCACGTTCCACTGGCGCCTGCCGACCGGCCCCTACGAGTTGATCGCCCACGAACACCGCGAGCGGATCGAACAGCGGACCTCGAACGCCTAGTGCGCTGCGGCATCCCAGCTTCGGCCGTACCCGACCGAGACCTCGAGCGGAACGTCGAGGTGGTAGGCGCTGCCCATCTTGTCGCGCACCAGCTTCTCGAGTGCGTCGCGCTCGCCGTCGGCGACCTCGAACAGCAGTTCGTCGTGCACCTGCAGCAGCATGCGCGACGCCAACCCGGACTCCTTGATGGCCGTGTCGACGTTGATCATCGCGACCTTGATGATGTCGGCGGCGCTGCCCTGGATCGGCGCGTTGAGCGCGGCCCGTTCCGCGGCTTCGCGGACGTTGCGATTGCTGCTGTCGAGCTCCGGCAGGTACCGCCTGCGTCCGAACACCGTCGACGTGTAGCCGTCCTTGCGTGCCTGGTCGACGACGTCGCGCAGGTAGTCGCGGATGCCGCCGAACCGCGAGAAGTACTGCTCCATCTGAACTTTCGCCTCTTCGGTGCTGATCTTCAGCTGGGCGGCCAGGCCGTAGGCGCTGAGTCCGTACGCCAGTCCGTACGACATGGCCTTCACCCTGCGTCGCAGTTCGGCGTTGACGTCGTCGATCGGCACGTCGAAGGCGCGAGACGCCACGAACGAATGGAGGTCCTCACCGGTGTTGAACGCCTCGATGAGTCCGGCGTCGCCCGAAAGGTGCGCCATGATCCGCATTTCGATCTGGCTGTAGTCGGCGGTCATCAGTTCGGCGTAACCGTCGCCGACGACGAAACCGTTGCGGATCTCCCGTCCGGCCTCGGTGCGGATCGGGATGTTCTGCAGATTCGGCTCGGTCGACGACAACCTGCCCGTCGCGGCGATGGTCTGATTGAACGTGGTGTGAATTCGGCCGTCCGCGGCGGTCGACGCGAGCAGCCCGTCGACGGTGACCTTGAGCCGGGTCGCATCGCGGTGCGCGAGCAGGTGCTGCAGGAACGGATGGCCGGTCTTGTCGAACAGGCCCTGCAACGCATCGGCGTCGGTGGTGTACCCCGTCTTGGTGCGCTTGGTCTTCGGCATCTCCAGCTCGTCGAAGAGCACGACCTGCAGCTGCTTCGGCGAGCCGAGGTTGATCTGCTTGCCGATCACCGCGTACGCCGCCTCCGCCGCGTCGCGGATCTGGTCGGCGAACGTGCTCTGCAGCGCGCGGAGCAGATCGAGGTCGACCGCGATTCCGACGTGCTCGAGTTCGGCCAGCACGCGTTGGACCGGCAACTCCATCTGACCGAGCAGCGCCGACGAGTCGATGCGCGCCAGTTCCTCGTCGAGAGCTTCGGCGAGATCGGCCACCGCCGACGCCCGCAGCAGCAGGGTCTGGACAGCCTGATCGTCGACGCCGTCCGCGTCATCGAGCAACGAAAGCTGTTGCTGCTCAGGATTGTCCGCGCGCAATTCGCGTTTGAGGTAGCGCAGGGAGAGATCGTCGAGCGCGAAGCTGCGCTGGCCCGGCCGGACCAGGTAGGCGGCCAGTGCGGTGTCGGAGGTGACGCCGTTCAGCGTCCAGCCACGGCCCGCGAGGTCGTGCATCGCCAGCTTCGCCTCGTGCAACGCCTTCTGCGCGCCCCGGTCGGCCAGCCAGGAGGCCAGCGCGGCCTCGTCGTCGGAATCGATGGTGGCCGTGTCGATGTAGCAGCCCTCGCCGTCGGCGGCGACGATCGCCAGAGCGGTTGCGTCGGAGTCGAACGCCCGGTGGCTTCCGACGACGGCCAACCCGAAGCGCTTACCCCGACTGTGCTCCGCGAGCCACTCGGGCAGCGCACCCGGCTCCAGGACCCCGCCGCGAATGTCGAATCCCTCCTCGACCTCGGGGTCGGCCGACGCCAGCGTGTCGAAGAGTCGGTCACGCAGCACCCGGAACTCGAGATCGTCGAACAGGCGGTGGATCTGGTCGCGGTCCCACGGTTGCATCTTCAGCGTGTCCGGCGTCTGCGGCAGCGGCACGTCCTTGACCAGATCGGTCAGCTCGCGGTTCAGGATGACGTGGGAGAGGTTGGCGCGCAATGCATCCCCGACCTTCCCCTTGACCTTGTCGACGTTGTCCACCAGCGACTGCAGCGAGCCGTATTCGACGATCCACTTCGACGCGGTCTTCTCCCCCACCCCCGGAATGCCCGGCAGGTTGTCACTGGGGTCGCCACGCAGCGCGGCGAAGTCGGGGTACTGGGTGGGCGTGAGCCCGTACTTCTCGACCACGGCATCGGGGGTGAACCGGGTCAACTCGCTGACGCCCTTGCGCGGGTACAGCACGGTCACGTCGTCGCTGACGAGTTGCAGCGAGTCGCGGTCGCCGGTCACGACCAGGACCCGGTAGCCCTCCTGCTCGGCCTGCGTCGCGAGCGTCGCGATGATGTCGTCGGCCTCGAAGCCGGGCTCCGCCAGCGTGGTGATGCCGAGTGCGCCCAGCACCTCCTTCGTGATGTCGATCTGGCCGCGGAACTCGTCCGGCGTGGAGGCCCGCCCTTCTTTGTAGCCCGGGTACCTATCCTTGCGGAACGTCTGCCGCGACACGTCGAACGCCGCGGCGATGTGGCTGGGCTGCTCGTCACGCAGCAGGTTGATGAGCATGGCGGTGAAGCCGTACACGGCGTTGGTGGTCAGACCGCCCCTGGTCTTGAAATTCTCCGCAGGCAGCGCATAGAACGCTCGAAACGCCAGCGAATTGCCGTCTAACAGCATCAACGTCTGTTTGGTATCAGTCACTGCCGAACTCACAGCCCCACTCTATGCAGTGGCACCGACGTCGCTTCGTCCGCCAGCGTCAGTCGCCGCTGCGAGTGGCCTGATGTCGCGCCCGTTCGCACAGCAGTCGCGCCGCCGGATTCGTCATGTCGCGCCGCCAGGCCCACGCCAACCGGCCGTGCAACGCCGGGGCCAGCGACACCGCGTGCAGTCCGGGGCGGTCGCGCGCCATCGATTCGGGCAGAATCGCCACCCCGAGACCGTGCTCGGCCAATTCGGCGAGTTCCAGCGGATTGGTGGCCTCGAAGGCGATGCGCGGAGTGACTCCCGCTGCGGCACAGGCGGAGTCGAGCCGCGAGCGCAGACCGGTACCCATCGGCAGTGAGATCAGCGGATACCTGCACAGCACGTCCAGCGGCACTGATTTCCGACGGGCAAGCGGATGGTCGACGGCGACCGCGGCCTCGATCGCCTCGTCGGTGATCACGTGCAGGTCCAGGTCCGACGGGTCCGCGTCGAGGCCGATCGACACGATGGCGAGGTCCAGTCGGCCGGCGGCCAGTTCGTCGAGCAGGACATCGGACGTGTCCGTGCCCAGCGTCATCTCGACATCCGGGTAGTCGCTGTGGAAGGCGGCCATCAGACCGGCCACATCCACCGGGTGCAGCGTCACGGTGCCGATCGCCACCGAGCCACGGACCAGATCGGCGACCTCGTCGACCGCACGCTGGGCGTCCCGAACGGCGGCCAGAGCAGCGCGCGCGTACGGCAGCATCGCGGCGCCGGCGCCGGTGAGCCGCACGTCGCGGCTGGACCGCGTCAGCAGGGGTTGACCGACGTGGCGTTCCAGACGCCGGATCTGCGCGCTGACCGCGGGTTGGGCCACGCGCTCGCGCTGAGCCGCCCTGGTGAAACTGCGCTCCTCGACGACCGCGACGAAGTACTCGAGCTGACGTAGCTCCATAAGCGCTGATTATAGATAACAGACGTAGACGGTATTGGACTTATCCATCCTGTGTGCAGAGGGTGGAGACATGACCACCCCGCGGTCGACACGGAGAGGAAGTTCTCATGCCCACCTTTGTACTGATTCCCGGAATGTGCGACGGCGCATGGTGTTTCGATGATCTCGCGGTTGCGCTGCGGTCAGCCGGACACCATGTGAGCGCAGTGACGCTGAGCGGCGTCGCGGAGCGCGCCCACGTGCTGCCCGGCGGCGTCAACCTCGACACCCACATCACCGACGTGTTGGCCGCCGTCGACGCCGACGCCGACGCCTCCGACGGTCAGCTCATCCTGGTCGGGCACAGCTACGGCGGCATGGTGATCACCGGGGTCGCCGACCGGATTTCCGACCTCGTGGACGCGTTGGTGTTCCTCGACGCCGTGGTGCCGCGCGACGGCGAGGCGTGCTGGGACCTGGTGAACGACGAGGAGCGCGCCTGGTACCTGGCGGTCGACGACACGGGCTTCGGGGTGCCGCCGATGGCGTTCTTCGACGACCGCGCGACATCGCATCCCCTGGCGAGCCTCATCCAGAAACTGCGGCTGTCCGGTGATCTCACCCGGTTCCGTCGGCGGGAGTACGTCTTCGCACTCGATTGGCCGGGAGACTCGCCGCTGCAGTCGTCGTACGACCGGGTGCGTGACGACCCGGACTGGAACTGCCACGAACTGAAGGGAAGACACAACCTGATGCGCGACAACCCCGACGATCTGGTGCGCATACTGCTCGATGTCGCGGCACGGCGAGAACTGCAACACGTTTCAGTTTTGCGACTGGGATCGTTTACGCTGACCGGGTGCCTGGTGATACCGACGCCGCAACCCGACTACCGGTCATCGACGGGTGGTTCGCCGACGACGATTCCGGCGATACCCACCTGATCGCCGGCAAGTGCGTGAAGTGCGGTACCTACGTCTTCCCGCCGAGGACCGACAACTGCCCCAACCCCGGCTGCGACGGCGATGAGCTCACGCAGGTGCCGCTGGCGCGCCGCGGCACGCTGTGGAGCTACACCGAGAACCGCTACGCGCCACCGCCGCCGTACCCGTCGCCCGACCCGTTCGAGCCGTTCGCGGTCGCCGCGGTGCAACTCGCGGACGAGGGGCTGATCATCCTGGGCAAGGTGGTCGAGGGCACGCTCGCCGCCGACCTGAAGATCGGCATGGAGATGGAACTGACCACCATGCCGTTGTTCACCGACGACGAGGGCGTCGAGCGAATCACCTACGCGTGGAAGGTGGCGGAATGAGTACGGGATCTCCACAACCGGTGTACATCCTCGGCGCGGGCATGCACCCCTGGGGTAAGTGGGGACGCGACTTCACCGAGTACGGCGTGGTGGCCGCGCGTGCCGCGCTCGCCGAGGCCGGCCTGGACTGGCGACAGATCCAGCTGGTCGCCGGCGCCGACACGATCCGCAACGGCTACCCCGGCTTCGTCGCGGGTGCGACGTTCGCTCAGAAGCTGGGCTGGAACGGGATTCCCGTCACCTCGAGCTACGCGGCGTGTGCCAGCGGGTCGCAGGCGTTGCAGAGCGCGCGGGCGCAGATCCTCGCCGGGTTCTGCGATGTCGCGCTGGTGATCGGCGCCGACACCACACCGAAGGGCTTCTTCGCGCCCGTCGGCGGCGAACGCCGCAACGATCCCGACTGGCAGCGCTTCCACCTCATCGGCGCGACGAACACGGTGTACTTCGCCCTTCTGGCCCGACGTCGGATGGACCTGTACGGAGCCACGCTCGAGGACTTCGCCGCGGTGAAGGTCAAGAACGCCAGGCACGGGCTGAACAACCCGAATGCGCGCTACCGCAAGGAGGCCAGCGTCGACGACGTGCTGGCCAGCCCGGTTGTCTCGGATCCGCTTCGGCTGCTGGACATCTGCGCGACCTCCGACGGTGCGGCCGCGCTGATCGTGGCGAGCAAGTCGTTCGCGCAGAAGCATCTCGGCTCCGTCGAGGGCGTGCCGTCGGTGCGGGCCGTCAGCCTGCAGTCGCCGCAGTATCCGCAGCATCTGCCCGAATTGCCGGATATCGCAACGGATTCCACCGCTGTCGTGCCGGGTCCGGAGCGGGTGTTCAAGGATCAGATCCTCGACGCCGCCTACGCCGAGGCGGGCATCGGCCCCGAAGATCTCAGCCTCGCCGAGGTCTACGACCTGTCCACCGCGCTGGAACTCGACTGGTACGAGCACCTGGGACTCTGCGCCAAGGGCGAGGCCGAGCAGTTGCTGCGCAGCGGCGCCACCACGATCGGCGGGCGCATTCCCGTCAACGCATCCGGCGGGCTGGCCAGCTTCGGTGAGGCGATCCCCGCGCAGGCGATCGCCCAGGTCTGCGAACTCAACTGGCAGCTCAAGGGACAGGCCACCGGCCGCCAGGTCGACGGCGCCACGGTCGGCGTCACCGCCAACCAGGGCCTGTTCGGCCACGGGTCCTCGGTCGTCGTCGCCCGCTAGACAGGCGGTGGGCATCCCTCCGCGAGCGTGCGTGTCTGCACGTCGACACGCCGTTCCTGCTGTACGTCGGCGCACGCTCGGCTAGCGTGATCGCTTGTGACGTCACCAGATTCGCTCACTTCGGCTATGTCCAAGGCGAAGATCGAACCCGACAACTACGAGTTCATCCGCTACGTCACCGCGGGAATCGGCATCGAAGGGTACGAGGCGATAGTCGGTTCGAAGTCGTATGTGAAGGCGAAACGGCGTGACGGGCACCCGGACCTTCACATCTACTGGGGTACGTGGAGCATCCGATCACCAGGGTCTACGAAGCGAGCGAGCGAGCAAAGAACGTGCCTCGCGAAGCCGACTTCTGCCCCTGCGGGATGCAGCGATCGGTCACCGGAGTGTGCCCGACCTGCGACTAGGCCCCCCGAACGTGCACGGACTGCCCGAGTTAACGGCGTGTGGCCGTCCAGACACGCACGCTCGCGGGAGGGATGACAGGGGATCGCTCAGGCGACCCCGAGGTAGGCCGCCCGGATGCTGTCGTCGGCCAGCAGATCCTTGGCGACGCCCTCCCTGGTGACGCGGCCCGTCTCCAGGATGTACGCGCGGTCGGACCGGGACAGCGCCTGCTGCGCGTTCTGTTCGACGAGCAGCACCGTCGTACCCTGCTTGTTGATCTCGGAGATGATCCGGAAGATCTGCGAGATCACCATCGGCGCCAGTCCCATGGACGGCTCGTCGAGCAGCAGCACCTTGGGCCTCGCCATCAGCGCGCGTCCGATCGCGAGCATCTGCTGCTCACCGCCGGACAGCGTGCCGCCGACCTGGTTGCGTCGCTCGGCCAGCCGCGGGAACGTCTCCAACACCCATTCGAAGCGCTCGCGGTGCGCTGACTTGGATTCGAACGTACGCCCGTAGCAACCCATTTCGAGGTTCTCCACGACCGTCATGCCTGGAAAGACCCCGCGCCCCTCCGGCGCCTGAATGAGACCGTCGACAACGCGCTTGTGTGCCTTGATCTTCGACACCTCACGACCGTCGAACCACACCGACCCGGAGGTCAGCGGACGCAACCCCGAGATGGCGCGCATCATCGTCGTCTTGCCCGCGCCGTTGGACCCCAGCAGCGTCACCAGCTCGCCCTCGCGCACAACCAGCGAAACACCATGCAGCGCCTGGATTCTGCCGTAGTGCACGACGACGTCGCGCACCTCGAGGAGGACCTTGCGCTCGGTGTCCGCCGCAGGCGATTTCTCAAAGCTCGTCATCGGGCACTCCCAGGTACGCGGCGATCACGGCCGGATCCTCGCGGATCTCCGCGGGCAGTCCGTCGGCGATCTTGCGGCCGAATTCCAATACGACGATGCGATCGGTGACCCCCATGACGAGTCGCATGTCGTGTTCGATGAGCAACACGGTGTAACCGTCGTCGCGGATCGCCCGAATCAGGTCGATCAGCGCGGCCTTCTCACTCGGATTGAATCCCGCGGCCGGCTCGTCGAGGCACAGCAGCTTGGGCTCGGTGGCGAGCGCCCGAGCGATCTCGAGCCGACGCTGATCGCCGTAGGGCAGGTTCTTCGCCTTCTCCTCGCCGCGGTGGGCGATGCCGACGAATTGCAGTAGCGCCGCCGCCTTCTCGATGGCCGACTTCTCCTCGCGACAGTGCCGCGGCGTCCTGAAGAGCGCTCCGGGCACCGACGTCTTGTGTCGGGCGTCCGTGCCGACCACCACGTTCTCGAGAGCCGTCATCTCCCCCCACAGCCGGATGTTCTGGAACGTCCTGGCGATACCGCGGCGGGTGATCTCGTGTCGCTTGATCCTGCCCAGCGGCGCTCCGTCGAACATCACCGTGCCCGAGGTCGGGCGGTACACCCCGGTGATCGCGTTGAAGCACGTCGTCTTGCCTGCGCCGTTGGGCCCGATGAGCCCGAGGATCTCGCCGCGCTTGATGCCGAAGGTCACCGCGTCCAGCGCCGTGAGGCCACCGAACTTCATGGTGAGATCCTGCGTCTGCAGCAGCATCTCCCCCTCGGCGACGTTGATCTCACGGTGCAGCGCCGCCATATCCTCGTCGATCAGCGGTTCGTCCACCCCCTGCTGGTCCGACGAGGGCTTGTCCAGTGAAGGCCGGTCCGTCATGCCGCCGCCTTCGAATCGTCGGCGCTCCGCAACAGCTTTCGAGCCGCCTTGCCGTACGCGAGTAGTTGCTGACGCACCGGGAACAGGCCCTGCGGCCGGAAGATCATCAACGCCACCAACGCGATTCCGAAGAACAGGTACTTCAAGTCGCCGAGGTTCACCCCGAACAGGTGCACACCGAGCAACCGGTTCGGCAGGTAGACGATGAGAAATGCACCGAAGATGACGCCGAGTTTGTTGCCCTGACCGCCGAGGACGACGGCGACCAGGAAGAGCATCGAGTTGATGATGTTGAAGTTCGTCGGTGCGACGTACTGCACCTGGCCGGCGTACAGCGCGCCCGACAATCCGCCGATGCCAGCACCGATCACGAACGCCCAGAGCTTGAACTTGAACGTGTTGACGCCCATCACCTCCGCGGCGTCCTCGTCCTCGCGGATCGCCACCCAGGCGCGCCCGACCCGGCTGCGCTCCAGGTTGCCGACGAACAGCAGGATGCCGATCATCAGGATGAGTCCCAGCCAGAACCACCACGTGCCGTAGTTGGCGTCACCGCCGGAGTTGCCGTTGGAGAACACACCGTTGGGCAGCCCCTCGCGCTCACCCAGTTTGGGATACGCGATTCGGTCGAGACCGCGCGAGCCGTTGGTGATATCGGAGAGGTTGTCCGCGAGCAGGCGGATGATCTCACCGAAGCCGAGGGTCACGATCGCGAGATAGTCACCTCGAAGGCGCAGCGTCGGGGTGCCGAGGATCAGTCCGGACAGCGCGGTGACGGCCATCGCCAGCGGTACGCAGGCCAGCCAGGCCCAGTCGCTGCTGAGAAACCCCTCGACGCCGACCTGATTCCACGGACTGGTGGGGCTGGTGAGCAGAGCGACCGTGTAGGCGCCGACGGCGTAGAAGCCGACGTAGCCGAGGTCGAGCAGGCCCGTCTGACCCACCACGACGTTCAACCCGATGGCGATGATGGCGACCATGACGAATTGCGCCATCGTCCCGCCGAAGCTGATCCCCGGAGTGTCGATGAACCCCGGCGTGTAGAGCGGCAGCAGGGCGAGCGCACCGAACAACACGACGCCCGCGAGCCATTTCACCGGACGGTCGAGATTGTCCCAGTGGCCGCGGATGACGTCGCCCGGCGCCAACAGCGTGCTGGCCAGTTGCGAGGGCTTCGCGTCCTCGGACCGTGGCTCGCCTGCGGGATCCCGATGACTCATGCCCGTGCCTTCCCGAGGCTCTCACCGAGTATGCCCGTCGGCCGGATCAGGAGGACCAGGACCAGCAGCACGAAGGCCACGACGTCGCGCCACTGCGTACCGAACAGCGCCTGTCCGTAGTTCTCCATCACCCCGAGGATCAGGCCGCCCAGCAGAGCCCCACGCAGGTTGCCGATTCCGCCGAGCACCGCGGCCGAGAACGCCTTGATACCGAGCAGGAAGCCGCCCGAGTAGATGATGCCCTGCGGCACCTTCAGCGTGTAGAGCAGCGCCGCGGCGCCGGCGAGCAGCCCGCCGATCAGGAACGTCGTCATGATGATCCGCTCACGGGACACCCCCATGAGCGTCGCCGTGGTCGGATCCTGTGCCACCGCGCGGATACCGCGACCGAACTTGGTGCGGTTGATCGCGATGTCGGTGGCCAGCGCGAAGATCAGCGCCGCCACGATGATCACGATGGTGACGTTCGACACCGCGGCGCCGAAGATCGTGAACTGAGTCTTGGGCTGCACCAGCACGATCGGCTGCTGTGCGTTCGACCCGCCGTAACCGTCGATGATCTGCGGCAGGATGAAGTGCACGAATTCCTGCAGGACGAAGGACATTCCGATGGCGGTGATCAGGAACGTCAGCGGTCTCGCGTTGCGCTTCCGCAGCGGGCGGTAGGCGACGGCCTCCAAACCGACTGCGGCACCGCCGGATACCAGCATCGCGAACAACATGGCGATCGCGAGGTAGAGGATCGTCAGCGCGACGCCCTTGTTGTAGGCGTTACCGCTCGGTGTGAAGCCGAGAATGAAGTCCAAGCAGAAGTAGGCGGCGAACATGCCGACCATGAAGATCTCGGAGTGCGCGAAGTTGATCAGTCGCAGCACGCCGAACACCAGCGTGTAGCCGACGGCCACCAGCGCGTAGATCGCCCCCCATGAGAGTCCGTCGATGGTCAACTGCCAGAAGCCGTTGATCAATCCGTCGACGTTGAAGTTGATGTTCGCGGCCTGACATGCGTACTGCACAGCGCACTCGTGGCTCATTCGGTGGCGGGTCCTCCCGAGGGTGTTAAACGCGACGCGCCCGAGACGTTTCGGTCTCGGGCGCGTCCCGTGTTACCGACTACTGAACCTTGTAGATCCACACGAGGCTGGAGGTGAGCTCACCCTCGGGGGTCCACTGGTAGTTACGGGCCACACCCTGGCCGTTGTATCCCCTGACGAAGTTGAGCACGGCCTCGCGTGTGTTGGCACCCGAGTCGATCGCCTTCATCAGGATGGTGCCGAGGTCGTAACCCTCGGTGCTGTAGGTGCCGGGCTCCGCTCCGCCGGAGTTGGCCTTGTACTCCTCGGTGAACTCGGCACTGGCCGGACCGCAGGGGCAGGACAGGATGGCGTCCTTCGACGACTCGCCCGCCTGCTTGACGAACTCCTGGTCCTTAGTGCCGTCGGCGCTGACGAACGTCCCCTCGAAGCCGCCGTCCTTCAGCTGCTGGACGAACGGTGCGGCCTCCGAGTAGTACCCGCTGAAGAACACGGCGTCCGGGCTGGCACCCTTGATCTGCGTGACCGCGGCGGAGAAGTCCTTGTCGCCCTTCTTCACCTGGATGTTGCAACTCGAGTCGGCGACCGGGCCGAGAGTGGCGCGGATCGGCTCGGCGAGCCCCTTGCCGTAGTCCGTGCTGTCGTCGACGACGCAGATCTTCTTGTAGCCGAGAGTGTCCTTCAAGTAGTTCGCGACCGACGGGCCCTGAACGGCGTCGTTGGCGAGGCCGCGGAAGAAGGTCTTCCAGCCGTTCTTGCTCAGATCGGGGTTGGTCGCCGACGCGGTGAGCGACGCGAGACCCGCCTGGTCGAACACCGTGCCGGTGGCCTTGGTCTCGCCGGAGAACGCCGGACCGACCAGGCCGATGGTGTAGGGGTCGTCGACGATCTGCGGCGCGATTCCGGTGGCCTTCTGCGGATCACCCTCGGTGTCAAAGGTCTTCAGTTGCACCTGGCAGCCGGGGTTGGCCTTGTTGTGCTTGTCCACGGCCAACTGGACGCCGTTCTTGATGTTGATACCGAGCGCGGCATCGGGTCCGGTGAGTGCACCCGCCATCGCAATGGACAGCGGTGAGCAGGTGGCCTTGCCATCCCCGGCGGGGTCGGCCGGTGTGGCACCTTCGGCCGCCTTCACCTCGGCGCCACTCTCATCGACCTGAACCTGCTCGACGATCTTCAGGTCGGACTGGGCCGAGTTCTCCTCCTCGGGCGTCGACTGATTACAGCCGGCCATGGCCACAATCAACAGGCTCGCGCTTCCGAGAGCAAATGCACTACGTGCTACGCGACCGCGCACGTTTCACCTCCGAATAGAAATTTGTCATCGGCACCGGTTGACGCAGCGCGCATCATCGGCCGTCGATGCTTCGGGGTAGAACATAGCGGTCGTGTGGCCGACGTGCGTGATGTTGGTGAATGCGGGCCGTCAATCGACCGTGTCGCCGGGCGTATCAGCGTGTCCGGAAACGCAGTGTTTACGCTTCGGCGGGCGGATCGAACGTTTCGAGCACAACTTCGGCGACGCGCTTCATCGTGGTACGACGGTCCATCGCGGCGCGCTGAATCCACTTGAACGCCTCGGGTTCCGACATCCCCTGCTTCGCTTGCAGCAAACCCTTCGCGCGCTCGACCAGCTTGCGCGTCTCCAGCCGTTCGGACAGTGTCGCCACTTCCAGCTCGAGTGCTGCGATCTCGCCGAAACGGCTCAACGCGAGTTCGATTGCGGGGATCAGGTCGGTGATCGAGAACGGCTTCACCAGGTACGCCATCGCCCCCGCGTCGCGGGCCCGCTCGACGAGATCGCGCTGCGAGAACGCCGTCAGAACCACGATCGGCGCGATGCGCTTGGACGCGATCTCGCCGGCGGCGTCGATCCCGTCGCGGCGTGGCATCTTCACGTCCATGATGACGAGATCCGGCTGCAGTTGCTCGGCGAGCTCGACGGCCTCCTGACCGTCGCCGGCCTCGCCGACCACGTCGTAGCCCTCCTCGCGGAGCATCTCGGCGAGATCGAGCCTGATGAGTGCTTCGTCCTCGGCGATGAGGACGCGACGCGGCTTTGTGGCGTCAGTCGATGACTCGGTCATGCCCTCATTGTCGCGTGACCACGCCCGATCAGCGACCGCGGGGCCGTCACGGAGGTGCGAACAGATCCACTAAGCTGGCAAGTCGCACTACGAGCGCCCCCGTATCCCAACTGGCAGAGGAAACGGATTCAAAACCCGTGCAGTGTGAGTTCGAATCTCACCGGGGGCACCAGGTCAATGCCAAATGTTGTTGTAGCTCAGAGGATTATCGCGCCGTTGATGGCAGCGTGCTCGATCCCGCCCTGCGCCTGTTCTTCCTGCTGTCGGCCTACGATCTCGCCACCGAGATGTGGTTTCAGAAGGGCGACCCGACCGCTCCGCGGTTGACCAATTGGGAACGTCCTGCAGTATCGACTGCGCGGGCCGATCGGCGACGCCGTCTACACCGGGGTGCAGGTCTACACCAGGGGACCCGCATCGGTGGCCGGAATCCCGCCGACGGACGACGGGAGGGGGACCTTCGCTGCCGCAGCGGGCCGACAGCACGTCTACGGCGGGTTCTACGTCCAGCCTGACTCCCGGCCAGGCGCTGCGGCTGCGCGGAAAGCCTCCGGCTGCGCGATTCCGGTCGTTCGTGTTCCACGACAGACGGTTCAACACACCGGACTTCCCGGAACACCGGTGCTACCTGACTGGGACCGACGTCGAACTGGCCTCCGACGGCAGCTACGGCGAGAGAGCTCACCTGCGAGTTCGAATGTTCTGCGGCGAGCCGCCGCGACTCTCACGGCACGAGAGTCGCGACGGCCGCGATCCGGTGAGCTCCTCCTGCTGTTACTCCTCGGACCCGGAGCTGTCGGAGTCCGAGGAGTCGGCGCCGGCGGTGACGCGTGCGAGCGCCGGTTTGCCCGTGTCCGCACGCGTCGCGGCACCGCGGTCCCTGCTCTTCCCGTGGCGTGCCTTGTCACCGTCGGGCTTCGCGGCGTCCGCACCCTTGTCCGCCTTCTTCTCCGAGGTGTCGGGTTTATCGGACGCGGCGTCGCCGTCCTTGGTCCCGGTGTCGCTCGGCTTCGGCTCGGACCCCGGCTCGGTACCCGTACCGGTTCCGCCGCCCGAAACATCGGTCGACGCGTCCGGTGTCGGATCGGTCGAATCCGTATCGGTCGGAGTCGTATCGGTCGGAGTCGTCTCCTCGGCCGGCGTCTCCTCAGCCGACGGTTCCTCGACCGGTGCTGTTTCCGGAGCGGTTTCCACCGGCGTTTCGACAGGTACCTCGGCCACGACCTCGGTCGGGGCCTCCGTGACCGCCTCGGTCTCCGCAGCGGCGGTGTCGGCGGGCGTCGGTTCGCTCGTCTCCCCCTCCACCGTGGCCTCGTCGGTCACCTCGGCCTCGACCGCCAGCGCGACATCCTCCGGCGCTTCCACGGTCGCCGTCCGCAATGCCGTCGTGGTCGGTGCCGGTGGCTGTGCCAAGCTGGCCAACCAGTTCGCGATGGCCTGAGCCAGCGCCTGAGCGAGCTGCTGCGCCAGCGCCTGGAAGAACTGCGCAATCGGGTCGACCGTCGGTTCCTCCGGTTCCTCCGGATTGTTGATGGCATCGAGCCAGTCGCGCAGCATCTCGCCGGCTTCCTTCAGCGACCAGGACCCGTCGGCGTTCTGCTTCCACAGTCCGTAATAGTCGTGCGGGTTGTCGACGCCGCTCATTCCAGGGGTGTCGCGACCGGTGTAGAGGAAGATCGGGCCGAGCATCGCGGCGATGGCGGGGTCGTAGAAGTCACTGTCCGGATCGCCGTACGCCTGCCAGGTGTCGAGCAGGTCCTTAACCCACTCGGCCTGGTCCGTTTCCGTCCACGTCCCACCGGGCGTGGTCGGCAGCCCGTACTCCGTGATCCAGATCTTCTTGCCCTGCAGTGCCGCCAGAGCGGTCAGGGCCTCGAACTGCTCACGCGGAGTCAGAAGTCCCGGCACACAGGTGGGACACGTTCCGCTGAACGGGATCTCCTCACCGTAGGGGTGGATCGACAGCGCGTCGAAGTAGTCGTCCAGGTCCCACTCCGGATCCGCAGCGGCGAGCGTTTCCAGTTGGGCGAGCATGCGATTCACCCACGTGAGGGTGTTCATGGTGACGAAGCTGTCCTGCACGGTGCCGACGGCGCCCGCCACCACGGACGCGCTCGCGTCGTACTGCCGGATCACCTTGGCGGCGGCCGCGAGCAGGCTCGCGTAGGCCTCCGGATCGATGGGGCTCGAGAACGCCGCGTAGTTCGGCTCGTTCCAGACCTCGTAGGCCGATACGACGTCGCCGTACTCGCCGATGAACTTCTGCAGGAACGCGGCGAACTTCGCCGGATCCGGCGTACCCGATCCGATCGGTCCGTCGATCACGGCATGCGGCGGGGTGCTGTTGATCTCGGCCAGCACGCCCATGTCGAGTTCCTGGGCCGCCCGCATGATGTTGTCGATGTCCGCCCACAACTGCGTGCCGGGCCACGAGCCGGGGTCGTACGGACCGAAGAACTCGATGGTCGCCCACGGCACGAACACGCGAACGTTGGTGACGCCGATGTCCTTCATGTCCTGCAGTTGCTGCTTCACCGACTCGTAGCTCTGCCCGTAGAGCGGTGAGGCCGCGATGCCGACGGTCGACGGCGACACGTTGATCTCGGCGACCATCTGGTAGTCGAGCGTGTTCCGCGGGGGCGGCGGCACGAAGAGATTGCTCGCGTACGCGGCCACCATCGCCACCGGTAGAGCCGCGATAACGCTGCGCGTCGCCAGCTCCCGAACCAGGCCCCGATTACGCTTCGCGCGCTTCACCAGTGCTACTCCGAACTCGAGTCGGAGGACTCGGTAGTGGTTGAAGTCGTTGTCAACGCGGGCTTCTCGGTGTCGGCCTCGGCCGCAGCGGCGCGGTGAGCCCTGCCGTTACGCGGCCCTGCCTCGGCGGCCTTCGCCGCCTCCGCCTTGCGCTCGGCGCGCTTCTGCGCGCGCTCCGCCTTCTTGTCGGCCTTATCGGCCTTATCGGCCTTGTCGGCCTTCGCGTCCTTGTCCGAGTCCGAGTCCGAGTTCGACGTTGAGCCGCCGTCGGTTGCGCCGGAGGATCCGCTGTCAGGACCACTCGGCGAGGCCTCCGTTGCCGTATCCGCCGGCGTGGTCGGCGCGCTCGGCTCGACCGGCTTCGGAGTGGCCGGTTCGGCCTCCTTCGGAGGAGCCGGGGCCTCCGATGCGGGCGTTTCCGCAGCGGGGGTTTCCTCGGCGCTCGGTGCTGTCTCGGTTTCAGGCGCGGACTCGACGGGTGCTTCAGCCGTCGCCTCAGCCGCGGCCGGCGTCGCCTCAGCCTTCGACTCGGTGGCCGCGACCGCGCCATCGGACGCGGTGTCCGCCTCTGTCGTCGCGCTCTCGATGCTGAGGCTGTTCGTCTCGGGCGCATCGACGCTGGCTATGCGCAGCGTCGTGGTCTGAGGCTCCGTTGCGGCGGCTGGTTGTCCCAAACTGCCGAGCCAGTTCGCGACGGCCTGAACGATGGCCTGAACGAGCTGCGGCCCAATCGACGCGAGCGCCTGGCCGATCTGCTGCGCGATCGTAGCGAAGAACTGTGCGAGCGCCTGGCCTGGATCGGGGGGATCGGTCGGATCGGTCGGGTCGGTGGGCCCGGCGTCGAGCCAGTCCTCCAGCATCTCGCCGGCGGTCTTCAGCACCCACTGTCCGGTCAGCGGATCGAGTTTCCACAGCCCGTAGAAGCCCTCGTCGGACGTGGGCGAGGCACCTACGGTGTCGCGACCCGTGTAGAGGAAGATCGGACCCGCCTGCTCGGGGTGATCCTTCCAGTACTGGAGAAGGTCGCGGATCCACTCCGACTGCTGGGCCTCGGTGATCTCCGGCCGGTCGATGATCGACCCGTCGAGGCCCACCATCGGCGGCGGGTCGTAGGTCGGCAGGCCGTATTCGGTGATCCAGATCTTGCGACCGTCGATCATCGCCTTGAGCATCTCGACCTGCTCCCTGGGGGTCAGGAGCCCCGGTATGCATGTCGGGCAGCTGTCGGAGTACTTGATGTCCTGGCTGTACGGGTGGACCGACAGCGCGTCGAAGGAGCTCGAGGCGTTCAGCCGGTCCAACTCGTCGAGCATCCGCTGCACGAAGGTGACCGTGTTCATCGTGAACGGCGAATCCTGCACGGTGCCAACGGCACCCGCGACGACCGTCGCCGACGAGTCCAGGTTCTTGATCACCGGGTATGCGGTGGCGAGCAGTTGTGCGTACGCCTCGGGGTCGACCGGCGTGGAGAACTGGATGGAGTTCGGCTCGTTCCAGATCTCGTACGCGGACACGACGTCGCCGTACGTGGTCGTCTGCCCGTTGACGACGATCGTCTTGTCGATGAACCGCTGCAGGAAGTTCGCGAAGTCGGCAGGATCGGGTGTACCCGTCCCGGGTAGACCGTTGATGACCGACCCCGGCGGGGTCGCGTTGATCTCGGCGAGTACGCCCATGTTGCGTTTGGCCGCCTCCGAGATGACGGCGTCCATGTTCGCCCAGGCCAGCCCGTAGAACGGGTTGTCCTCGGGGATCACCCCGAAGTAGTCGATGCTGCCCCACGGCACGGCGATCCGAATGTTGGTGACGCCGATCGCCAGCATGTCGTCGAGTTCCTCGCCTATCTGCTCAGCCGTCAGGCCGGAGAGCGACACCGACGAGGCGGCGATACCCACGGTGGTAGCCGAGTTGACGATCTCCGCGACGAGGTCGTACTCGGCGCTCGACAGGCGGGGCGGAGTCGGGGCGATGAAGTTTGTGGAATACGCGGCAACCATCGCTACGGGCAAAGCAGCGATGACCCCCCGCTGGGCCACTTTGCGAAACAGGCTTTTCGTACGATTAGCGGCCTTATTCATAACAGTTGCCTGCCTTCACAAATTGTAATCGTCGTGACCGTCAACCCGGTTGCGGCTTATTTACTCATGTGGCAGCAAAGATTGCTAGCTATTTGAAAGAACTTCGGGTCAATTTTTGCTGGGGCGCGCTTCAGCTTTCCTACCAACGGTATTTTTCGACGGTTATGTGCACTTTTGGCAAACATATTGATCTTGGTCTCAGTTAGCAGTCACGTTGGGCGTGCTCGGTGGAGTCTGACCACCAAAGATGATGTGACATAACGAATGAAGAGAGATCCGACGATTGGTACGAAGTCGCCCGGCTCGAACAATTTCACACAGGTGTTCAGCTACAGAAAAGAGATCGTCGTGACGTGATCGGAATGTCCGTTGCCAAGTCATCCAATATTTACGCGCACAGCAATTTTGGTAGCAAGCGCTTGGTGCGGGCCGAGTTACCGATGGGTCCGGCGGCCGTGGGTCCGCTCGATGAGCGCCGCGCCAGTGCGCCGCCTCGCCGCACACCCGTCAACAGGGATCTCGTTCGGACGGCATTCGATACGTGCCGTGGGAGTTACGCTCAGCGCGTGGCAACGGGCGAGCCGGGTAGGCATCTCCCCCTGCGCCGTGCCTGCCTACCGACACTTGCCGTAGACGGTCATCACGGTCGCGACCAACACCATGCGACGACCACCTCGCGACAACTTCGCGTTCTCACTGTCGTCACGCGGATCGGCGCGGCGGTGAGCTTGTTCTTCGGCGTGCAGCAGTTCGCGATCGTCCAGAGTTCGCTGTGGGTCGGCTTCGTCAACCTCGGCAGCGCACTGGTGTTCCTACTGATCCCCAAGCTCTACCGTTTCGGCGACGTCGTCGCTCCCGTCGTATTCCTTCTGGTCGCCTACTCGGTCATCACGGTCGTGAGCCTGTACATCGGCAGCGGAATCGGGCTGCAGTTCTACTACGTCGTCGCTGCGGCCATCGTCGTCCTCATCCTCGGCATCGACCACATGGTGATCGCCTCGTTGATCGCGCTCCTAGGCGCCGTCACGGCGATAGCGCTCGAGCTGTGGGTGCCGCACAACACCGGTGTCCAGCCGGACTGGGCGTTCCGGCTGGGCTTCGTGATCAACACCGTCTCCGTATGGCTGATGATCATCGCCACCGTCTGGTTCGCCATGCGCGAGACCGCGCGCGCGGAGCAGGCGTTGGAAACCGAATACGAGCGTTCGGAACGACTTCTCGCGAACATCCTTCCGGCGTCGATCGCCGAGCGGCTGAAGGATCCCGACCGCACGATCATCGCCGACAAGTACGACGACGCCTCCATTCTGTTCGCCGACATCGCCGGATACACCAAGCGCGCAAGCGAAACCGCGCCAGCGGAACTCGTTCGCTTCCTCGACGCCCTCTACACCGACTTCGATGCGCTCGTCGACCGGCACGGCCTCGAGAAGGTCAAGACGAGCGGCGACTCCTACATGGTCGTCAGCGGTGTGCCGGAGGCACGCCCCGACCACCTGGAGGCGCTCGCCAGCCTGGCCCTCGACATGGCGGGCGCCGTCGAAGGCCTCACCGACGCGCAGGGCCGCGAGGTCCCGCTGAGGATCGGTGTCGCCTCGGGTCCGGTGGTGGCAGGAGTGGTGGGCGCCCGCAAGTTCTTCTACGACGTGTGGGGCGATGCGGTGAACGTCGCGGCGCGGATGGAGAGCACCGACGTCGAGGGTCGAATTCAGGTGCCCAACAACGTCTACGAACGCCTGCGCGACAGCTTCGTGTTCGAGGAGCGCGGCGAGATCGACGTCAAGGGCAAGGGCCGCATGCACACCTGGTACCTGGTCGGCCCTCGCCCCTGACCTCCTACACCGTCTGCTGGTGATCCTCGAGTTGTTCGCGCTCGTCCTGTTGCGACAGCATGCGGGCGTATCCCGCGCCCATCCCCAGCAGCGCGAGACCGACGACGATGAACACCACGACACGGAAGATGCCGCCGAGCGTGCCGAGGTCGAACAGGAACAGCTTGGCCATCGCCGCGACAACCACCGTGAGCCCGGCCGCGATCGGCAGTGAGCGTTTCGCTCGCGGCACCGTGACGGCGTATCGGAACACCAACGCGGCCAGAGCGATCCAGCAGATCGTCGCAGCCATGTGGCCGGAGAAGAAGCCCGCCTCCTCGCCGCCGATCAGCACTCCCGCGGTCACCGTGAACATGGTGATGGCGTACATGCCCACAATGGCGGCGCACGCCCACATGACACCCGCGACGTCGCGGTCGGAACCCTTGCGGCCCACCCAGGACCATGTGACGGCCGCGGCACTCGCGACCGCCAGCAGGCTGGCGATCAGCGTCGAAACCGCCGATGACACCGGTACCTCGGTCGCGCTGACCAAGTGGTCGGGCGAGGCGGACACCAGGTAGTGCAGACCGCCGACGACACCGAATCCCACTGCCGCCCAACGCGCCACCGCGCTGCGCCGTCCTGCCACCGCGACCACCGCGGACACCGCGAGCAGCAGCGGGCCGGCGACGTCACCGTCGAACGCCACGGTGATCGCGATCAGCAGGGCGACGGCCGCTGTGGCGGACCACACCGCGGCTACTGCGGTCGAGTCCTTCGTCAGGCGGTTGCCGATCAGCGCCATCGCCAGGAGGACCGCGGCCATTGTCGCCGCCATGACGGCGGAGGTGATCCTGCCGACCGCGACCGACGCGGCGAGTACGGGAAGCGTGCCCGCGGCCGACAGCAACGCGACGGCGACCGGCTGGCCGCTGTACGGCAGCAGAACAAGCGCGCTCAGGAGAGCCAGCAGCGCCGCGATGCCGCATGCCGCGGCGAGCCAGCCGATGCGGTTGGACGCGGGGTCGACGGCGACCAGGGCGATCAGCACCGGCAGTGTGCTCACCGCCATGCGTGCCCCGTGCATCGCGAGCCAGTCCTTGCCGACCTGCACCGGCAGCGTGGCGGCCGACAGCGCGATCATGAAACCGACGAGGAGCAGCGTGATCCCTCCGACTACGATGGGACCGAGGCCGAGCAGCGGCACCAGCACCAACAGCGCGAGGTGCTCGGAGTTCCATCGGCGGGCGAGGACGAGGCCTCCTCCGGCCACCACCGCGGCGAGCACCAGTCCGACTGCGCCGGAGACCCATTCGTAGATCGTCGTCACCGCGATGATGTCGATGTACGCCGCGGCGATACCGGTCGCGGCGAGTGCGATCGCGCCGACCCGTCCGCCCGGCCTGCTGTTGAGTCGGAAGGCGACACCGACCAGGCCGGCGGCCAGCAGCGCCCCCATGCCCACTCTGATCTCCGGTCGCAGAATGCCGGCCTGCGCGGCGAGGACGAGGAGCAGCACGACACCGACGAGCGTGACCGCGACCCCTGCGACGGCCAGCACCTTGCCGATCCAGTTGTCCGAGCGCGGTTTCACCGGGGCCGCGATGGCCGGGGCCGGGGGCGCGGGTGGCACGACGACCGGCTGCCCCGGCGGGGGCGAGAAGGGCTGCGGAGCGGCAGTGGGCTGAGTGGCGGGGGGCTGAGCGGCGGGGGGCGCCCAGGCGGTCGCCGGCGGCGCGTACGACGTCTCGGCGTGGCGCAGTGCGACGACGCGGTTCAACTCGTACAGGTCGGCGTGCACGCGGCCGAGATAGCTCGACATGGCGGCGACGTCGGCGTTGATCCGAGCGAGCAGGGCCTGATCCGGTTGGGTCATGGGGCCATCGTGGCAGTTGCCGGGGCGGATCGGATGAGTATTAGTACTCGGCTACTTATCGAGCCCGTGTTCGATCGCGTACCTCGCCGCTTCGACGCGGTTGGCAACCTGGAGCTTTCGAAACGTGGCCTGCACGTGGTTCTCGACGGTGCGGTGACTCAGGCTCAGCTGCTCGGCGATCTGTTTGGCCGTCAGACCCTTGGCGACGAATCGCAGGATCTCCGTCTCGCGCTCGGTGAGGCTCGGCTGGTCGGCGCCCCTGGCGGGTCCGCGGGCGATGCGCCGGTACTCCCCCAGCACCAGGCCCGCCAAGCCCGGGGTGAAGACCGCGCGCCCGTCGCCGGTGGCGCGCACCGCGTCGGTGAGTTCCGCCTTCGACGCGCTCTTGACGAGATAGCCTGTGGCCCCTGCCTTTACCGCCTGAAGCACGTCATCGCGCTCAGCTGACGCCGACAGCACCAGGATCCGCGACGCCGGCGACACCTCGAGGACGGCGGCGGTTGCCTGCGCTCCGCTACCGTCCGCCAGCCTCATGTCCATCACCACGACATCGGGTTTCACGACGCCCGCGCGACGCCGTGCGGACTCCACTCCGTCGGCGGTCGCCACGACGTCGAATCCGTCCTCGGCCAGATCGCGCGCCACGGCGTCCCGCCAGATCGGATGGTCGTCGACGACCATGACCGTGAACCCGCCGTCAGATTTCACGTGCGCTCCCTCGCGGAATCGTCAGCTCCCACTCCGTGCCGATGCCCGTTCCGGTGTTCAGTGTCGCACTGCCGCCGAGCCACTCCATCCTGCCGACGATCGACTTCGAGACGCCGATATGCCCCTGGCTCGCCGCTTCCGCGAGTCGCCCCGGCGCGATTCCGGGACCGTCGTCCCGAACGCTGATCACCACGGAGTCGTCGAGATCCTCCAGCAGGATGTACGCGTGCGCGTTCGGTCCCGCGTGTGCGACGACGTTGTCCAGCGCGTTGCCCACCGCCGCATCGAGTTCGGTGGCGATCGTCGCGTCGAGCATCACCGGCGTCGCGGGCAGGCTCGTCGACACGGCGTCCGCCTCGCGAGCCCGCAACAGCGGCACCAGGTCGACCCGGTCGCCGGTCGGCAGCTCGCCGTCGCCGCTGACCAGCCGTCGCAGCGCCCGCTCCTGTTCTCCCGCCAGTTCAGCCAGTTCCTCAGTGGCTCCTCCGATTTCGCGTCCACGGCGAGCGACGAGCGCCAGCACCTGAATGGCACCGTCGTGCACTTCGCGCGACAGCCGCTCGCGTTCCTCCAGTGCGGCAGCCAGCCTGGTGGCGCGTTCGAGTTCCGCGTGCGCGCGTCTCGCGATGAGCGCGGCCATGCCCACCCCGAGTCCGACGGCGAGTTCGATGACGATCGTCGCGTGCCTGCCGAGGTTGACGCTGATCGACTCCTTGAGCGCCGCGCTCACCGCGATGACGACCAGGCCCGCGCCCATTCCGAGGAACGGGCCGAATTGTATTGCTGCGGAAATGGTTACATTGGTCGCCCAGAGTGTGGTCGGCAACGATTGGTTGTCCTGCATCCACTGGTCGGATGCGACCAGCACGGTCGAGGAAACGAGGGCGACCATCACCACGAGTTCGGCGGTCACCCACGCCGTGCGGCGACCGAAGCCCTGCAGATACGCCGCGCCGCACGCCACGTTCCACGCCAGCAGCACGCCGAGTAACACCCACGCCAGCACCGGCCGCTCCAGGTCGGGGTTGACGGCGACCTGGAAGCCGACGGCGTAGATACAGCTGAGCAGCCGGAACCCCTGCGCCGCCCGCCAGAGCGGCGCAGCCGGATCCGCTCCGAGCTCCGACTTCACCATTCCCCGTCGCTTCGCTCGCTCGGATCGGCTACAGCACCTTGGACAGAAAGGCCTTCGTCCGGTCGTTCTGCGGATTGGACAGCACTTCCCGAGGCTCGCCACTCTCGACGACGACGCCACCGTCCATGAACACCAGCTGGTTGGCCACCTCACGGGCGAAGCCCATCTCGTGGGTGACCACCACCATCGTCATGCCCTCGGACGCCAGCTTCTTCATCACCGAGAGCACCTCACCGACCAGCTCGGGGTCGAGTGCGGATGTGGGTTCGTCGAACAGCATCAGCTTGGGGTCCATCGCGAGCGCCCGGGCGATCGCCACGCGCTGCTGCTGACCACCGGACAGCTGCGCGGGATACGCCCCGGCCTTGTCGTACAGTCCCACCTGGTTCAGCAGATCCTTCGCCCGCTCCAGGGCCGCGTCCTTCTTCACCTTCTTCACCTGAATCGGCGCCTCGATGATGTTCTCGAGTGCGGTCCGATGCGGGAACAGGTTGAAGTGCTGGAACACCATCCCGATCTCACGGCGCTGCTTGGCGGCGTCGCGCGGCGACATCTCCAGGAGCTTGTCACCGCGTTCGCGGTAGCCGATCAGGTCGCCGTCGACGTAGAGCCTGCCGGCGTTCACCTGCTCCAAGTGGTTGATGCAGCGCAGGAACGTCGACTTGCCGGAGCCCGACGGCCCGACCATGCACAGCACCTCGCCCCTACCGACCTCGAGCGTGATGCCCTTGAGGACGTGCAGCGCACCGAAGCTCTTGCAGACCTGCTCGGCCCTCACCATCGGGGTCGTCTGCTTCTCCATCGACGTCACACGCCGCTCCCGTCGCCCATCTGGGCCTTGGCCAACGCCTCGAGTTGCTTGCCGGTCAGCTTCCGCGAAGCACCGCGCGAGAAGTACCGCTCCAAATAGAACTGACCGACCATCAGGATGCTGGTGACGACCAGGTACCACGTCGCCGCGACCATCAGCAGCGGCACGGGTTCGTAGATCCGCGAAGCGATCTCGCGCGAGGCGATGCCGTACAGGTCGAGGGTGAACGGAACGCCGGTGACCAGTGAGGTCGTCTTCAGCATGCTGATGACCTCGTTGCCGGTCGGCGGAATGATCACCCGCATCGCCTGGGGCAGCACCGTCCGCCACATCGCCAGACCCCACGACATGCCCAGCGCCGTCGACGCTTCCAACTGACCCTCGGGAACCGAGCTGATACCCGCCCGGATGATCTCCGCCATGTACGCGGACTCGTTGAGCGCCAACCCGATTACGGCGAGCAGGAACGGAATCGCCAGCACCTGGACGCTGAACTCCGCGAACGTCGGCCCCGTGAACGGGATACCGATCTGGATGGTCTGATAGATCACCGGGATCAGGCCCCAGAACACCAGCTGGACGTAGACCGGGGTGCCGCGGAAGATCCAGAGGAACACCCAGGACACCGCTTTGAACACGGGGTTCGGCGACAGCCGCATCACCGCCAGGACGACGCCGAGGGCGATCGCGATCACCATCGAGTAGACGGTCAGCTGCAGCGTATTGAACAGGCCCACCGTCAGTACCCGCTCGTCGAACAGGTACTCGCGGTACACCGACCACCGATAGGCGTCGTTGGTGGCGGCCCCGTAGAGGAACAGCGCCACCAGGACGACGATGACGATCGCCGCCACCCACCGCCAGGGGTGCCGGAGGGGCACCGCGTCGATGGCGGATGGCGACGAAGCGTCAGGTGTCATCGAGCGGTCTAGCTGGTTGCGCCGTTGATGACGGGCTTGTCGATCAGGCCGTCCTGCAGACCCCAGTTCTCGGCGATCTTCTTGTAGTCGCCGGTCTCGATGAGGTGCTCGAGAGCCTTCTGCAGCGACTGCGCCAACGGCGAGCCCTTCTTCACCGGCCAGCCGTAGGGCGCCGAATCGAAGACCTCGCCCGCCGCTTCGAGCTTGCCTCCGGTCTCCTTGATCGCGTACATCGTGACCGGCGAATCGGCCGACATGGCGTCGGTCTGACCGAGAACCACGGCGTTGGTGGCGGCGTCCTGGCCGTCGAACGGGACGATCTCGATGGCGGGCTTACCGGCATCGGTGCACGCCTTGCTCTTGGCGGGCAGCTCGTCGGTCTCCTGCGTCGTGGTGGCCTGTACCGCGACCTTCTTGCCGCAGGCGTTGTTCGGGTCGATGCCCGCACCGGTCTTCTGCGCCCAGCTGGTGCCCGCGGAGAAGTAGGTGACGAAGTCGACCGACTCCTCGCGTTCCTTCGTGTCGGTGAACGACGACATGCCGACGTTGAAGGTGCCGCCCTGAATGGACGGGATGATCTTGGCGAAGTCGGCTTCCCGGTACTCCGGTGTCAGGCCGAGCGTTCCGGCGATCGCGTTCATCAGGTCGACGTCGAACCCGACGATCTTGCCGCTCTCGTCCTTGAACTCGTTGGGCTTGTAAGGGATGTTGACCCCGATGATCAGCTTGCCGGAGGACTTGATGTCCTCGGGAACGGTGCTCGCAATGTCCTCGACCTTGCTGGCGTTCGGCGCCGCCGAGGTGGCCGACGACTCAGACGTCTCGCTGGTCGTACCACACCCGGACAGTGCCAGGGCGCCGGTCGCTGCGAGGACCGCGGCGAGGCGCCACTTCTTTCCAACGGGCACGGGTTGCCTCAACTTTCTGCATCGGGTCGTTCATCACCCCCAAGGCGAGGACGTTAGCGACCGTGGACCCAGCGCGCATGGCCGGTAACGGAACATTAACGAGTTCGGCGCGCGGAAACGGCGAAATCGACACGTACCGCAACGAAATCGGCATAGAAATCGCGCGCTGTGCCACACTTCCCGCATGACGAACCAGGCTCCCCCCGCCCTCCTTCCGCATCTGTGGAAATCCGCGCTCGCCGCGGGCCTGCTCGCGATCATCCTCGGCGCGCTGGTGCTGTGGCGGCCCGCCGCCGCGATCTTCGTGACGGCCATCTTCTTCGGCGCCTACCTCCTCGTCACGGGCATCTCGCAGTTGGTCCTCGCCTTCAGCGTCCGCAGTAGCTTCGGCGGACGGGCTTTGCTGTTCATCAGCGGGGCCGCGTCGTTGATCCTGGCCATTCTGTGCTTCGTCAACTTTCAGAACTCGATTGACCTGCTGGCCATCTGGATCGGCGTCGGATTTATCTTCCGTGGCGTCTCGACGGTCATGTCGTCGATCAGCGATCCGTCGTTGCCGGGTCGCATCTGGGAGATCGTCATCGGCGTCATCAGCGTGATCGCCGGCATCGTGATGTTCGCGGCGCCGATGGAGGGACTGGTCGCGGTCACCCAGGTCACCGGCGTCATCCTCATCGTCATCGGAGTCTTCGAGATCGTCGCCGCGTGGGGAATCCGCAAGGCGACGACGGGCGCCACCCCGCCCAGCATCGAATCCATCCCCTGAGCTGTGCCGCAGCGCACGTTGATCAGCGCCGGTCGGGCCTACTACACTTCGTCGTAGACAGCGCTCGGCGGCTCGGGAGATGGTGCAATGGATGCGCTCGACGTCTCACGGTGGCAGTTCGGCATCACCACCGTCTATCACTTCCTGTTCGTTCCCCTGACCATCGGTCTCGCACCCCTCATCGCGGTGATGCAGACGATCTGGGTGATCACCGACAACCCGGCGTGGTACCGGCTGACGAAGTTCTTCGGCAAGCTGTTCCTGATCAACTTCGCGCTCGGCGTCGCCACCGGCATCGTCCAGGAGTTCCAGTTCGGAATGAACTGGAGTGAGTACTCGCGATTCGTCGGCGACGTCTTCGGCGCACCGCTGGCGATGGAGGGCCTGGCGGCGTTCTTCTTCGAGTCGACGTTCATCGGGCTGTGGATCTTCGGGTGGACCAGGCTGCCCCGCCTCGTCCACCTCGCGTGCATCTGGATCGTCGCGATCGCGGTCAACATGTCGGCGTTCTTCATCATCGCCGCGAACTCGTTCATGCAGCACCCCGTGGGAGCCCGCTACAACCCGGACACCGGCCGAGCCGAGCTCACCAGCATCGTCGAACTGTTCACCAACAACACGGCTCTCGCGGCGTTCCCGCACGCCGTGACGGGCGCGTTCCTGACCGCGGGAACCTTCGTCGCGGGCATCGCGGCGTGGTGGATGGTGCGGAGCCACCGGGCGAGCGAAGCCACGGGAAGCGACCCGGCCACCGACGACGCGCGGACCATGTACCGCCCCGCCACCGTTCTCGGCTGCCTGGTCGCGCTGGCCTCCGCACTCGGGCTGTTCATCACCGGTGATGCCCAGGGCAAGCTGATGTTCGTCCAGCAACCCATGAAGATGGCCTCCGCGGAATCGTTGTGCCACACCGAAACCGATCCGGACTTCTCGATCCTCACGGTCGGGACGCACAACAACTGCGACAGCGTCACGCATCTCATCGAGGTGCCCTTCGTACTTCCGTTCCTCGCCGAGGGCAAACTGTCCGGCGTCCGGCTCGAGGGCGTCCAGGATCTGCAGGCGCAGTACCAGGAGAAGTTCGGCCCCGGTGACTACCGGCCCAATCTGTTCGTCACCTACTGGTCGTTCCGCGCGATGATCGGATTCCTGGCTTTCCCCGTGCTTTTCGCGCTCACCGCGCTGTGGCTCACCCGCCGGGGACGAATACCCGACCAGCGCTGGTTCGCCAGGTTCGCCCTGCTCACACTGCCGACCCCGTTCCTGGCCAACAGCGCGGGCTGGGTGTTCACCGAGATGGGCAGGCAGCCGTGGGTGGTGGTACCCAACCCGACCGGTGACCAGCTGATCAGGCTCACCGTCTCCGACGGAGTATCCGGGCATTCCGCGGGCCTGGTGTGGATCTCGCTCATCGTGCTGACCGCCCTGTACGCCGCACTGGCGGTGATCTGGTTCTGGTTGATCCGCCGCTACGTCGTCGAGGGCCCGCTCGAACACGACTCCGAGCCGGCGCCGCCCCGACCACCCGGTGACGACGATCTCGCGCCGTTGTCGTTCGCGTACTGAGGAGACGACCGTGGGACTCGCCGATTTCTGGTTCATCGCGTTGGCCGCACTCTTCGTCGGCTTCTTCGTCCTCGAGGGCTTCGACTTCGGCGTCGGCATGCTGATGTCGTCGTTCGGCCGGATGGGCGACGACCCCGAGAAGCACCGGCGGGCGGCGCTCAACACCATCGGTCCGGTCTGGGACGGGAACGAGGTCTGGCTGATCACCGCGGGCGGTGCGATGTTCGCGGCCTTCCCGGCGATGTACGCCACCATGTTCTCCGGCCTCTACCTGCCGCTGCTCGCCATCCTCGTCGGCATGATCGTGCGGGTGTGCGCGATCGAATGGCGCGGAAAAATCGACGACCCGCGGTGGCGCAACTGGGCCGACGTGGCGATCGCGGTCGGCTCCTGGCTACCGGCGATCCTCTGGGGTGTCGCGTTCGCCGCGCTGGTACGAGGCCTCCCCGTCGACGCGAATCAGCAGATCGACCTGTCGTTCGGCGACATTCTCAACCCCTACACGGTGCTCGGTGGCGTGACCACCGCCGGCCTGTTCGCATTTCACGGGGCGGTGTTCGTCGCGCTGAAAACCGAAGGGGCCGTGCGGGGTAACGCGGTGCGCTCGGCCTCGGTGCTCGGACCTCCCGTCGCCGCGGCCGTCGGTGGGTTCGGCGTGTGGACGCAACTCGAGTACGGCAAGGACTGGACGTGGGTCGTGCTCGGGGTCGCCGTCGTCGCACAGTTGTCGGCGGTGATGCTGGTGTGGAGCCGGGGGCGCGACGGGTGGGCGTTCGCGTGCACCGCGACGGTCGTGGCGGCGCTCGTCGTGATGGTGTTCGGCGCGCTGTATCCGGCCCTCATCCCGTCGACCCTGGACCCCGCGTGGAGCCTGACGGTGGACAACGCGTCGTCATCTGCCTACACGCTGAAGATCATGTCGTGGGCGGCGCTGGTGTTCACCCCACTCGTCATCGGATACCAGGCCTGGACGTACTGGGTGTTCCGGCAACGCATCTCAGCAGAGCTCATCCCCGAGCCCATCGGGCTGACCCCGCGGTCGCCGTGACACCTCCGCCGGGCACGCCTGCGATGCGTCGACACCTCGTCGCATCGGTGTGCTGCGGTGCCGTCATCGCCGCGGCCACCCTGGCGGGGGCCGTGCTGATGGCACAGGTGATCGCGGGACTCGTCTCCGAACCGGAGACCCGCACTCTCGCGCACTGGACTCCGACACTCGTTCTGCTCGCCGTGATCTGGGCGACGAGGGTGCTCGCGCAGTGGGCGCAGGCCCGGTTGAGTCAGCGCGGCGCGACGGCGGCGATCGCGGATCTCGAGCAACGGGTCCTGACCGTGGTGACCGCGCGAGCGCCGCGCCGACTCGCCGCCGAACGCGACGACGCGGCACTGCTCGCGACTACCGGGCTCGACGGTCTCCGGCCCTATTACACCCGCTACCTGCCTGCTCTGATTCTGGCCGTCCTGATCACCCCGGCCGCGGTGATCGTCATGGCGTGCAACGACCTTCAGTCGACGGTCATCGTGGTGATCGCGCTGCCGCTGGTGCCGATCTTCATGATCCTGATCGGACTGGTCACCAGGGACCGGTCGGCGGCGGCACTGAGGGCGATGACGACGCTGCACGCGCGAACGCTCGATCTGGTCGCCGGTATCCCGACGCTCAAGGCACTCGGGCGCGCTGCGGGGCCCGCCGACCGCATCGCCGAACTCGGTGGCGCGCATCGTCGTTCCGCGATGGCGACGCTGCGCATCGCGTTCATGTCATCGTTCGTCCTCGAACTGCTGGCCACCCTCGGCGTCGCGATGGTCGCGGTCAGCGTGGGGTTGCGCCTCGTCTTCGGTGAGGTGGACCTCGCCACCGCGCTCATCGCGCTACTCGTCGCACCCGAGGTGTTCTGGCCGCTGCGCCGCGTAGGGGCGGAGTTCCACGCCGCCCGTGACGGGCGCACCGCTGAAGAGAGCGCACTCCAGCTCATCGGGCGGGCGAACCACGCGAGTCCGGCACCCGACCTCAGCGCGGCGAGTCGGCTTCGCCTGGACCGGGTGAGCGTCGACGGCCGCGACGGCACGGCCCCGCGCCATCTCTCGCTCGACATCGAGCCCGGCGTCGTCACCGTCCTGACGGGCCCGAACGGTTCCGGGAAGAGCACCGCCATCGAGGTCCTCCTCGGGCTGACCGCACCGACCGAAGGGGCCGTTTTCGTCGACGACGCCGAGACAGTCGACCTGCGGGGCGTGTGGCCCGCCATCGGATGGCTGCCGCAGCGTCCCGTGCTGGTACCGGGCACCGTCCGAGCCAACCTCGACCTGTTCGGGCCGCTGCCCGACATCGACAGCGCTTGTCGGGCAGCCGGATTCGACGTGGTGCTCGACGCGCTGCCCGACGGTCTGGAGACCCGGCTCGGGCGCGACGGTGCGGGCCTGTCCCTCGGCCAGCGGCAGCGCCTGGCGCTGGCACGGGTGCTGGGTCCCGACAAGCCCATCCTGCTGCTCGACGAACCGACGGCGCACCTCGACTCCGACAGCCGGGCTCACGTGTTGGAGACCATCGCCGCTCGGGCCGCAGCGGGCACCGCGGTGCTGGTCGTCGCCCACGACCGCGCGGTCCTCGACATCGCGGACCGCGTCGTGCGGATCGGGGGTGACGCTCTTGTCGCGACGTGACCCGCTGTGGTGGGCGATCCGTTTACTGCGCCCGCGCCTTCCGCGACTGGCGCTCGCGGTGACCCTCGGCGCGCTGTCACTGGGCAGCGCGCTGGCCCTCGCCGGCGTCGCAGCGTGGCTCATCACCAGGGCATGGCAGATGCCTCCGGTTCTGGATCTGTCCGTCGCCGTGGTGGCGGTGCGCGCGCTCGGTATCAGCCGCGGTGTGTTCGGCTACTGCGAGCGGCTGGCATCCCACGACGTGGCACTCGACGCAGCGACCACCGCGCGCGTCCGCCTGTACCGCACGCTCGCCGATGCACCGGCGGACGACGTGGTGCGGGTACCGAGCGGAGAACTGCTGTCCCGCTTCGGCGCATCGGTCGACGAGGTGTCCGATGTGCTCGTTCGCGCGGTCCTGCCGATCGCGGTCGCGGGTGTGCTGTCGATCGCTGCGGTGTCCGTGCTGGCGGTCATCTCGCCCGTGGCCGCGCTCACCCTCCTCGTTGGACTGGTGATCGCCGGTGTGCTGGCCCCGTGGCTGTCGGCGCGCGCGGCGACGGCGACCGAGGCGGTGGCAGCCCGTCATCACACCGAGCGCGACGCGGCCGCCCTGCTGGCTCTGGCCCACGCGCCCGAACTCAGGGTCAACGGGCGGCTGGACAACGTGATCGCCGAAGCGGTTCGCCGACAACGTGACTGGGGCAACGCGGCCGATCGAGCCGCCAAGCCCGCCGCGTTCGCCGCAGCCGCCCCCACCGCGGCGATCGGAGCCACGGTGCTCGCCACGGTCGTCATCGCGATGACGGTCGCGCCGTCGGTCGCAGCCACAACGCTGGCGATTCTCCTGCTGCTACCGCTGTCGGCGTTCGAGGCCACGGCCGCACTCCCCGCCGCGGCGGTGGCACTCACCAGGGCCCGCATCGCCGCCCGCGGTCTCGCGGCGATGGTCGCGCCCGACGCCGAGGTCCGCGCCCGCCCGCCGTGCGCCCCGTTGAAGATCGACACCGGTGCCAGGATCGCGGTCGTCGGCCCGAGCGGCAGCGGCAAGACGACGCTCCTGCTGGCTACCGCCGAAGCGTACGGAATTCCCACTGCGGCGGGCTATTTCGCCGAGGATGCGCACGTGTTCGACACCACGGTGCGCGACAATCTGCTGGTCGCGCGCGGCGATGTGACCGACGCCGAGGCCACCGCGGCGTTGCAGCGGGTGGGGCTGGGTCCGTGGCTCGACGAGCTTCCCGACGGGCTGGCCACGGTGCTGGTCGGTGGAGCGGCCGCACTGTCGGCCGGACAGCGCCGCCGCCTACTGCTCGCCCGCGCTGTGGTGTCGCGGTTCCCTATCGTGCTGCTGGACGAGCCGACCGAGCACCTCGACGTCACCGACGGCCCGCGCATGCTGATCGACCTGCTGACCCCCGGCGCGCTGTTCTCCGCCGATCGGGCCGTCGTCGTGGCGACCCACCACCTGCCCGAGGGCCTCGACTGCCTGACGGTGAGCACCGCGGCCGGCGAGTACCCTCGGCCCGGATGACCCAGTACTACGGCGGCCCGCCACCGCACCCGCAGCCACTCTCCGCCCCGATGGCGCCGAGGAGGAAGAACTGGATCGGCACCACGGCGCTCGTCGTCGCCGTGGGCGGTCTGGCGATCTGCTGGTCGGTTCTGGGCGGGGTTCTCCTCGGCGCCGTCGGCATCGTCATGGGCCTCGTCGGACGCGGCCGGGTGGCGCGCGCCGAAGCCGACAACCGCACCGTCGCCACGTCGGGCATCGCGCTGGGCGTGCTCGCCGTCGTGGTGTCGCTGGCGCTCATCCCCGCGTGGGTGCGGTTCGCTCGCGAAGTCGAGATGCCCGCCTACCTGGATTGCGCCGCGAAGACCTCCGATCAGGAGGGCGCGCGGCGCTGCATGGACGACCTGCAGGAGCGCATCGACGAACTGTTCGGCGCGACGACTAGCCCGACGCCGGGAAGTGCTTGACGATCCCCTCCTGAACCACGGTCGCCAGCACCCGGCCGTCGGCGTTGAAGAAGTGCCCGGTACCCAGCCCTCGTGAGTCGGCAGCCACGGGTGACGACGTCGAGTACAGCACCCACTCGTCGAACCGAATGGGGCGGTGGAACCAGACCGAGTGGTTCATCGTGACCGCGAATATCCGGTCGAAGCCCCACGACAGCCCGTGGGTGGTGATGATCGAATCCAGCACCGTGGTGTCGGACGAGTAGACCAGCGCCGCGGCGTGCAGCACCGGGTCGTCGGGCAGCTCGCCCTCGGACTTCATCCAGACCCGGTTGTGCGAGAGCTTCTCGCCCTTGTCGCGCATCACCCACGCCGGATCGTTGGTGTAGCGCCACTCGATCGGGCGCAGAGCGCTGGCGAAGTGCGGCACCGTCTCCTCGTATCCGGCGAGTAGCTCGCCGATCTTCGGCAGTCCGTCGGGCGGCTCGACCTCGGGTGCGACCACATCGTGTTCGAGGCCGCGGCCGCCGGCCAGGTGGGACACCAGCGCCGAGCCCAGCAGCACGCCGTCCTGGACGACGTCGACGCGGCGGTTGGCGAACCTGCGCTCGTCGCGCAGTCGGACGACGGTGAACTCGAGATCGCGTTGCGGATCACCGCCCGCGATGAAGTGCATCGACAGGGCGCTCGGTGGAAGCCCGGCCCGGACGGTCCGGCTGGCGGCGACGAACGCCTGCGCCATCATCTGGCCACCGAAGGTGCGGATCGGATTCCTACTCGGGTGCGATCCGGTGAACTCGTCGTCGCCGACGGGCGTCAGCTCCAGCGTCGCCAGCAGTTCCTCGCAGTCGCGCGCTGACAACGCAGAGCCTCCTCGGTGGTTAGTGGTCGTCCTCGCCGATCCGGTGCACGTGGATCAGGTTCGTCGAGCCTACTGTCCCCGGCGGAGCGCCCGCGACGATGACCACCAGGTCGCCTCGCTTGTAGCGGCCCAGGGAGAGCAGCGACTCGTCGACCTGACGGATCATCCCGTCGGTGGTCTCCATGTGCGGCACGATGAACGTCTCCGTGCCCCAGGTCAGCGCCAACTGGCTGCGCACCTCCGGCAGCGGCGTGAACGCCAGCAGCGGAATCGGGGTGTGCAGCCGGGCCAGCCGTCGCAGGGTGTCACCGGACTGCGTGAACGCCACCAGCGCCTTGGCCTCGAGCCGCTCGCCGATGTCACGGGCGGCATACGAGATGACGCCGCGCTTGGTTCGCGGGGTGTGCGTCAACGGTGGCGCCGCCGTGGAGTTCTCCTCGACCGCGCTCACGATGCGGGCCATCGTCCGGACCGCCTCCAGCGGGTACTTTCCGACCGACGTCTCACCCGAGAGCATCACGGCGTCGGCGCCGTCGAGCACCGCGTTGGCGACGTCGGACGCCTCGGCACGGGTGGGACGCGAGTTCTCGATCATCGATTCGAGCATCTGGGTGGCCACGATGACGGGTTTGGCGTTCTCCCGCGCCATCTGGATGGCCCGCTTCTGGACCAGCGGGACCTCCTCGAGCGGCAGCTCGACGCCCAGGTCACCGCGGGCGACCATGATCGCGTCGAACGCCAGCACGATGGCCTCGAGGTTGTCGATCGCCTCCGGCTTCTCGAGCTTGGCGATGACGGGCACGCGCCTGCCGACCCGGTCCATCACCTCGTGGACGAGCTCGATGTCCGACGGCGACCGCACGAACGACAGCGCCACCAGGTCGACGCCGAGGCGCAGGGCGAACTCGAGGTCCTCGATGTCCTTCTCGGACAGCGCCGGGGCGGACACGTTCATGCCCGGCAGGGACATGCCCTTGTTGTTGCTGACCTTGCCGCCCTCGGTGACCGAGCAGACGACGTCGTTGCCGTCGATGTGTTCGACGACCAGCCCGATGTTGCCGTCGTCGACGAGTACCCGGTCACCGGGCGACGCGTCCTGGGCCAGGCGCTTGTAGGTGGTCGACACGCGATCGTGCGTGCCCTCGTAATCCTCCACGGTGATCCGCACCGTTTCGCCCGCCGCCCAGACGGTCGGGCCGTCGGCGAACCGGCCGAGCCGGATCTTGGGGCCCTGCAGGTCGGCCAGTATTCCGACGGCGCGCCCCGTGACGTCGGACGCCGCGCGCACCAGTTTGTAGTTCGTTTCGTGGTCGGGGTAGTCACCGTGGCTGAAGTTCAGCCTGGCCACGTCCATTCCCGCTTCGACCAGCGCCTTGATCTGCTCGCCCGTGCCGGTGGCCGGGCCGAGGGTACAGACGATTTTCCCGCGTCTATTCACGTGACGTGAGCATAGTCGTTAATCGATTCAGACGACGGCCCAGCGGGAGGGCGCCGCGCGTGACGGGGGTCGGCAGATCCGGCTCCCGCGAGGTGGGCGTCGACGGCGTGCGCGGCACTGCGGCCCTCCGCGACGGCCCAGCCCCAGCCCGCCCGACAGGGCCATGCGCTCGCCACCCTCGAACCCGATCGCGAGCAAGGCCGTTTCGCACGGTCGGTGCCCGTCCGCGTCGCGTTCTGTCCGCACCTCGGCGATCTCCATCGCACCGACGTGTCCGTTCTCGTCGGAACCGTTGCACCGCAACCTCGTAACGTCGAGGGTCGCCCCCACGTGGGCGGGTGATGTCAGGAGCACCAGCGTTGAGGTGGGCCACGGTGACCGCGGGTCGTCGCGCAGTTCCGACGATTCGACGTTGTAGTCGAGCCGCGCGTCGTCGCAGCCTGCTGCTGCGCAGTGCCCGATAGTCCGCGCCGGCATCACCACGCGCCGATCATCACGACGTGCGTGTCCCTCGCCGAGATCGCCGACGGCCAGCGCCCGCAACGCAACCGCCCGCAACGTGTGCACTGTCACATCGACACCGACCTCGATCTCGGTGTGTGTCGCTCGCGGCGGGTAGGAAGCGGATGTCGACGGCAAAGGTGTTGGTGCCGTTGGCATTCGGCACCGGGCGCGTGCGCTACCCGCCGGTGAACGTGGGAACCAGCGGGAACCCGGGCCAGTTGCGGACCACCGTCCACACGATCGCCGCCGCCACGATGGTGACCCACGCGATGGCGGGCATCAGCGTCCGGCCGAGGCGCCACCGAACGAGCAACCACAGCGTGAGCAGCGGTGCGCCGACGAGGACGAAGACGTTGTCGACCACCGCGGCCGAGAGGTCGCCGTGCAGGACGTCGTGGGTCATGCGGAGCCCACCGCAGCCGGGACAGTCCCAACCCGTCATCGCCTTGAACGGACAGGCCGGAAACAGGAATCCCGGCCGGTGCGGATCGGCGAGTCCGATGTAGGCGAGCGCGCCACCCAGCACGGCAGCCGTGCCCAGCGCCGTGTACTGCCGCGCCCGACTCGGGGCCGCGGAGGGGGTGTTGCCTGGCGCCGTCACCAGTTCAGGATGCCAGAGCTCCGGTCAGGAGCCGCGGCGCCACCAGCGCTTGCGCGGTCCGGACGACGCGGTCGTCGTCGATTCGACGGCGGCGGGTTCGTCCGGCTCCGGCTCGGCGGCGACGTCCTCGGCCGCCTCAACGTGCACCGCCTCGGCGTCCTCGACAGCCGCGGCGACCTCATCACCCTCGACCGCACCCAGCCCGTCGGACTCAGGTTCGGAGTCCTCGGCCGCCGGTTCTACGGCCTCGCCAGGCTCCTCGGCGACGTCCTCCGCTGTGGCTTCCGCCTCGTCAGCGGCCTCGACAGCCTCATCGTGCACCGCCTCGGCTTCCTCGACAGCCGCGGCGACCTCATCACCCTCGACCGCACCCAGCCCGTCGGACTCGGAGTCCTCGGCCGCCGGTTCGTCGGGCTCGGCTGCAGGCTCCTCGGCGACATCCTCCGCTGTCGCTTCCGCCTCGTCAGCGGCCTCGACAGCCTCATCGTGCACCGCCTCGGCTTCCTCGACAGCCGCGGCGACCTCATCACCCTCGACCGCACCCAGCCCGTCGGACTCGGAGTCCTCGGCCGCCGGTTCGTCGGGCTCGGCTGCAGGCTCCTCGGCAAGATCCTCTGCCGTGGCTTCCGCCTCGCCCGCGGCCTCGACGGCCGCTTCGTGCACCTCAGGAGCATCGGCCTGCGCCTCGGCCAACTCCTCGGCGTCGACAGAGCCGAGACCCTCCGAGTCGGCAGGCTCCTCGGCCCCGGGCGCTTCCGCCTCCAGCCCCTCACCCTCGGCTTCCTCGGCGACCTCGTCGGCAACCGCTTCCGCGTCGGCCGCGGCCTCGACGGCCGCTTCGTGCACCTCAGGAGCATCGGCCTGCGCCTCGGCCAACTCCTCGGCGTCGACAGAGCCGAGACCCTCCGAGTCGGCAGGCTCCTCGGCCCCGGGCGCTTCCGCCTCCAGCCCCTCAGCCTCGGCTTCCTCGGCGACCTCGTCGGCGACGGCTTCCGCGTCGGCCGCGGCCTCGACGGCCGCTTCGTGCACCTCCGGTGCATCGGCCTGCGCCTCGGCCAACTCCTCGGCGTCGACGGACCCAAGACCCTCCGAGTCAGCGCGCGCGTCGGCCACCTTCTCGGCGAACTCCTCCGCGGCGATGATCTCCTCGTCCGACGTCTCGTCGACCGCCTCGGCGAGGTCCAGGGCCTCGGCCGCGACCTCGGATTCGGGCTCAGCCTGTTCGGCCGCCGGCGGAGCGTCACCGCGGTCCTCGGACTTCGTCGTCACCACCGTTGCTGCAGTCGCCACCGCGACTGCACCCGCAGGGGCCATGTCGTCGGACGTCGAGCCGGCCGGGGCCAACTCGTCGTCTGCGTTGCCGCGCAAGGACTTCGGATCCTCCCGGCCCTTCTTCGCCGCCATGATGTAGATGACCGCGCCGATGAACACGAACGTCGAGGTGAACGTGTTGACGCGGATGCCCGCGATGAGCGTCGCGTAGTCGCTGCGCATGAGCTCGATCCAGAAGCGACCCAGACAGTAGCCCGCGACGTACAGCGCGAACAGCCTGCCGTGCCCGAGTTTGAAGCGGCGGTCAGCCCAGATCAGCACCGCGAAAACCAGCAGGTTCCACAGCAGTTCGTAGAGGAACGTCGGGTGCACCGGATTCTCGAACAGCGGCACGCCGGTGGAAACACCGTTCAGCATGTCCCGCTGGCCCGCGGCGTTCTCGCGGTCGTAGATGATCAGGCCCCACGGCATATCCGTCTCGCGGCCGTACAACTCCTGATTGAAGTAGTTGCCCAGCCGACCGATCGCCTGCGCGAGGATGATCCCCGGCGCGATCGCATCGCCGAACGCGGGCAACGGTATTCCGCGCTGTCGGCAGCCGAGCCACGCTCCGACGCCGCCGAGCGCGACCGCACCCCAGATGCCCAGGCCGCCGTCCCAGATCCGCAACGCCCCGGCGATACCCGCGCCACCGTCGCCGAAGTACGTCGACCAGTCGGTGATCACGTGATAGAGCCGGCCGCCGATCAAGCCGAAAGGCACGGCCCAGAGCGCGATGTCGTAGATGACGCCGCGCTCACCACCGCGTGCGACCCACCGCCGATCGCCGACGATCAGCGCGGCGACGATACCCGCGACGATGCAGAGTGCGTAGGCGCGGATGGGAATGATCCCGATGTGCCAGACACCCTGAGACGGACTCGGAATGCTGGCCAAGATCATTGAGGTCACGCTGAAATCCTCTGTCGCACGCCTTCGGCGAGTTCCCTTGTCAGGGCCCGCACGGCGGGCAGCCCGTCGGCCAGCGCCGACACCAGTGCGGAGCCGACGATCACGCCGTCGGCGTAGGCGCCGATCTCCGCGGCCTGCTCACGCGAGCGGACACCGAGACCGACACCGACGGGGATGTCGGAGATCTCCTTGACACGGGCCACCAGTTCCGGGGCAGCTGACGACACCGCGTCACGTGCGCCGGTGACCCCCATCGTCGAAGCGGCGTAGACGAATCCGCGCGACGCCTCCACGGTCGCTGCGAGCCGTTCGGGTGTCGACGACGGAGCGACCAGGAAGATGCGGTCGAGGTCGTGGGCGTCGGACACCGCGAACCACTCGTCGGCCTCGTCGGGAATGAGATCGGGGGTGATCACGCCCAGCCCGCCCGCGGCGGCGAGATCGCGTGCGAACGCGTCGACCCCCCAGCGCAGCACCGGGTTCCAGTAGGACATGACGACCGCGCTGCCGCCCGCGTTGCTGATCGCCTCGACCGCCTTGAGCGCATCCCGCACCCGCACGCCGCCTTGCAGGGCGACTTCGGTGGCGGCGGCGATCACGGGACCGTCCATCCCCGGATCGGAGTACGCGATACCGACCTCGATGATGTCGCAACCACTTTCGACCATGGCGACCATGGCCTCGATCGACGTGTCGACGTCGGGGTAGCCCGTGGGAAGGTATCCGATCAGTGCCGACCTGCCCTCAGCGCGGCAGGCGTCGAACACGGTCGACAGGCGACTCGTCACGATACGGTGCCCTTGTCGTCCATGAGACCGAACCACTTCGCCGCGGTCTCGACGTCCTTGTCGCCTCGACCCGACAGGTTGACCACGATGACGGCCCCCGGCCCGAGTTCGACACCGAGCTTGAGCGCTCCCGCCACGGCGTGTGCCGACTCGATCGCGGGGATGATGCCCTCGGTCCGGCACAGCAGGGCGAACGCGTCCATCGCCTCGGTGTCGGTGATCGGCTGGTACTCGGCGCGACCGAGGTCCTTGAGGTGGGCGTGCTCGGGCCCCACCCCCGGGTAGTCCAAACCGGCTGAGATCGAGTGCGATTCGATCGTCTGACCGTCCTCGTCCTGCAGCAGGTAGGAGAACGAACCCTGGAAGGCGCCGGGCGTACCTCCGGTGAAGGTCGCGGCGTGCCTGCCGGTTTCGACGCCGTCGCCCGCCGCCTCGTAGCCGACCAGCCGAACGCCCGGATCGTCGATGAACGCGTGGAACACGCCGATGGCGTTGGAGCCGCCGCCGATGCAGGCGGTGACCGCATCGGGCAGACCGCCCGTCTGCTCGACGATCTGGACGCGCGCTTCCATGCCGATGACCCGCTGGAAGTCGCGCACCATCGTCGGGAACGGGTGGGGTCCCGCGGCGGTACCGAAGCAGTAGTAGGTCTCGTCGGCGTGGGCCACCCAGTCGCGGAACGTCTCGTTGATGGCGTCCTTCAGGGTCTTCGACCCGGACTCCACCGACACCACCTCGGCGCCCAGCAGCCGCATTCGCGCAACGTTCAGGGCCTGGCGCGCGGTGTCGACCGCGCCCATGTAGATCACGCACTCCAGACCGAGCAGCGCGCAGGCGGTCGCGGTGGCGACACCGTGCTGGCCGGCGCCGGTCTCGGCGATGACGCGCGTCTTGCCCATCTGACGAGCCAGCAGCGCCTGACCGAGCACGTTGTTGATCTTGTGAGATCCGGTGTGGTTGAGGTCTTCTCGCTTGAGGAAGAGTCGAGCGCCGCCCGCGTGGTCGGACAGTCGCGTCGCCTCGTACAGCGGCGACGGCCGCCCGGTGTAGTGCGTCTGCAGCCGGTCCAACTCGTCGAGGAACGTCTGATCCGTGCGCGCCTTCTCGTAGGCGGCGGTGACCTCCTCGATGACGGCCATCAGCGCCTCGGGCACCAATCTGCCGCCGTAACTACCGAAATGCCCCTTGGCGTCGGGATCGAACCGCGTGGGTTCGGCGACAGCCGCACTGGCGCTGGGCAACTGCGGCCCCGGCTTGTTCACCATCGCTCAGCGGGCGGGCTTCGGGCACGACGGATGGGTTCCCGCGGTCACCAGGTCGGCCACGGCGCTGCGCGGGTCGCCGCTCGTCACCAGACCCTCGCCGACGAGCACGGCGTCAGCGCCGGCCCCGGCGTAGGCGAGCAGGTCGTTGGTGCCGCGGACACCGGACTCAGCCACGCGGATGACGTTGGACGGCAGACCGGGAGCGATCCGCGCGAAGCAGTCCCGGTCGACCTCGAGGGTCTTGAGGTTGCGGGCGTTGACGCCGATCACGGAGGCGCCCGCCTGCAGTGCGCGGTCCGCTTCCTCCTCGGTGTGCACCTCGACGAGCGCCGTCATGCCCAGCGACTCGGTGCGTTCGAGCAGCGACACCAGCGCGTCCTGTTCGAGCGCCGCGACGATGAGCAGCAGCATGTCGGCGCCGTGCGCGCGCGCTTCGTGAATCTGATACGGCCGCACGATGAAGTCCTTGCGCAGCACCGGAATCGACACGGCGGCGCGCACGGCGTCGAGGTCGGCGAGTGAGCCGTGGAACCGGCGCTCCTCGGTGAGCACGCTGATGATCCTGGCACCGCCCTCGGCGTACGCGCGGGCCAGCTTGGCCGGGTCGGTGATCGTGGCGAGCTCGCCGCGGGACGGGCTGGCGCGCTTCACTTCGGCGATGACGCCGATACCGTCCAGGCGGAGCGCCGACATCACGTCCCTGGCGGGCCTGGCGGCCTGTGCGCGCTGCTTGATCTCGGTGAGGCTGACGAGTGCTTCACGGGCTGCGACGTCGGCGCGAACTCCCTCGATGATGGAGTCGAGCACCGTCCCCGAACTCATGCCTCGTCAACTCCCCTTCACGGCGCGCTCGAGACGTCTCAGACGGCTCGGATTGTCATGTTCGAGGGTAGCGGCCTGCGCCGCACGGGCTGTCACCGGCCCTCGTTGTCGCCGCCGGTCGGATCCCGGCCCTCGTCCAGCGCGTCCCACATCATCCGTTCCGACATGTCCTCGTCCACACCGCCGGACCGCGCCGCGTCCCGTCGCGCCCCCGGTGCCACGTACTTCGTGGAGCCCGCGGCCCGTCCGCCCCCGGACCTGGCGACCCGCAGGAGCAGCACGGCCCCCGCAAGCGCGCAGGCCGCGGCCGCCACCGTCAGGCCCGCTCCCCAGTGGTGACGTTCGGTGGAGACCAGATCGGCGACGGGGACCTCGGCGAGTTGGGCGGACCGCACCGCGATGTCGTTGACGGCCCAGAGCCCGATGCCCAGGTAGCCCATCCCGGCGCTGGCCACCGCCACCAGCAGGGCGAGCAGCCGCAGCGCCCAGCCCCGCACGGCGAGCGCGGCGAGCGCCGCGGCGAGGACCAGCAGGGCCAGCGGGACGAGTGCCGTCGACCACTGCGCCCCCGACAGCGTCGTCGTCTTCGGGTGTCCGAGGCCGTCGAACGAGGTGATGTCCACCCACGCCATCCGCGAGGCGCCCCACAGCGCCAGACCGGCCACCGCGAGCAGCACCTGGGCCATGCGCATCACGGTTCGGTGAGTGTCTCTGCCGCGGCGATGGCGCTGAGGACCGCTCTGGCCTTATTGGCGGCCTCGGTGTACTCGTAGGGCCCGTTGGAGTCGGCGACCACACCCCCGCCCGCCTGGACGTAGGCCGTGCCGTTGCGCATGAGCGCGGTGCGGATCGCGATGGCGAAGTCCGCGTTGCCCGCGAAGTCGAGGTAGCCGAGGACTCCCCCGTAGAGCCCGCGCCGGGTCAGTTCGACCTCCTCGATGAGCTCCATGGCGCGCACCTTGGGAGCTCCGGACAGCGTGCCCGCCGGAAAGCACGCCGTCACGGCGTCGAGCGCGGTTCTGCCCTCGGCGAGTTGCCCGGTCACGGTGGAGACCAGGTGCATCACGTGGCTGTAGCGCTCGATGTGGCTGTAGTCCTCGACCTTGACCGTGCCGGGTACGCAGACCCGCCCGAGGTCGTTGCGGCCCAGGTCGACGAGCATCAGGTGCTCGGCGCGCTCCTTCTCGTCGGCGAGGAGTTCCTTCTCCAGGAGGACGTCCTCCTCCTCGCTCGCGCCGCGCCACCGCGTTCCTGCGATGGGATGGGTGGTCGCCTTGCCGTCCTGCACTGTGACGAGTGCCTCCGGACTCGATCCCACGATCGAGAAGTCAAGCTCGCCAACATCGTTCGGCACGTTCAGCAGGTACATGTACGGGCTCGGATTCGACACCCGCAGCATGCGGTAGACGTCGATCGGATCGACGTCGGTGTCCATCTCGAAACGCTGCGACGGCACCACCTGAAAGGCCTCGCCCGCCTCGATGTCACCGACGAGCTTCTCGACGATCGCCGTGTACTCCTCGACGGTCCGCTGCGCGCGGTGCACGGGCGCCGGCCTGCGGAACGACGCGACCGTCGAGCGAAGCGGCTCGCCGAGCGCCGTCGTCATGACGTCGAGGCGCGCGACGGCGTCGTCGTAAGCCCAGTCCACGCGCTCGTCGGTACCGTTCCAGTTCACCGCGTTGGCGATGAGCGTGATGGTGCCCTCGTGGTGGTCGACGGCCGCGATGTCGGTCGCGAGCAGCAGAAGCATGTCGGGCAGGCCCAGATCGTCGGTCGCGAGTTCGGGCAGGCGCTCCAGCCTGCGCACCATGTCGTAGGCGAAGAATCCGACCAGGCCCCCGGACAGCGGCGGGAGGCCGGACGGCGTCCCCGTGGCCAGCAGGTCGAGCGTCTGACGCAGTGCCACCAGCGGGTCGCCGCCGTGCGGGGCGTCCCTGGGCGTGATACCCAACCAGCCGGCTTCGCCGTCGCGCACCGTGAGCGCGGACGGGGCGCCCGCGCCGATGAACGACCACCGCGACCACGACCGCCCGTTCTCGGCGGACTCGAGCAGGAAGGTGCCGGGCCGGTTGGCAGCGAGCTTGCGATAGGCGGACAGCGGGGTCTCGCTGTCCGCGAGCACCTTTCGCGTCACGGGGACCACGCGGTGTTCGGCGGCCAGCGCCCGGAATTCCTCGCGCGTGGTCGTGACGGCGAGGTCTGCCTGTAACTGCACGCGTCGATTGTCCCAGACCCTCGACGCTCACCCGCACATCAGGCGGTGAAGACGCAGCCCAGCGGCGTCCCGGTCGAGGGCGACAACGGCGAGGTCAGCGGTACCGGGCCCTGCGCCATGAAACGGGGCTCGCGACCCCGGTGAACGTCGGCGGCGTGCACGGTGAACGGGTGCACGACGTATACGTCGCCGGGGCCACCGGTCGCGCGGACCACCGGACACCCCTCGCTCGCCTCGGCGACCACCGACGCGGCTGCGACGAAGTCGACGGGCGCCTCCGTGAGCGCAGCGGCCACCCGGTGGTGCGATCCCGAGCGGATGCGGGTCGGGGCGTCGTCCGGGCCGACGTCGGAGAGCAGGGTGAGCAGCAGCAGCGTGTGCGGGCGCCCCGTCACCGCCCAGGACCCGTCGGGCAGCGGGGTGTTGGCGTCGACGTGCCAGCCGCGGTCGTCGGCCGGTGGCGACACCGGAAAGCGGACCGGGATGTTGCCCAGCGCGCCGCGCGGCAGCCAGCCGCCTGCTCCGCACACGGCGTCCAGCGCCGTTGCCACCGCGCGACTTCGAGCGAGTTCGCCGAACGGGCCGGCCCCGGTGAGGTCGGCGACCCAGCGCACCGGCTCGGTCCACTCGTCGGGCTCGTCGGGCGACCACTCCAACTGCTCCCACAGCAGTGCCCTCGCCGCGTCGGCCACCTCGCGCGGAACGGCGCCCTCGACCTTGAGGAAGCCGCTCGCCGTGAACGCGTCGATATCCACCATCGCGCTCGACGCTGTCACGGTATCGGCGTCGCGCGCCAATGATTTTCGCGGCGGGGTTCTCGGGCGTAGCGTGCGGGGAATGAAACGTGGTGACAAGGTTGCCGAATTCGAACTGCCCGACCAGACGGGCGCCCCGCGCAGTCTGACGAGCCTGCTCGCCGACGGCCCGATCGTGCTGTTCTTCTACCCCGTGGCGATGACGTCGGGGTGCACCAAGGAGGCCTGCCACTTCCGAGACCTCGCCACGGAGTTCGCCGCGGTCGGCGCCAGCCGCGTGGGCATCTCCACCGACGCGGTCGCCAAGCAGGCGCAGTTCGCCGAGCAGCACAAGTTCGACTACCCGCTGCTGTCCGACGTTGGCGGGGCGGTAGCCACGCAGTTCGGCGTGAAGCGAGGCCTGCTGGGCAAGTTGATGCCCGTCAAGCGCACCACGTTCGTCATCGACGTCGACCGCTCCGTGCTCGAGGTGATCGCCAGCGAGCTGTCGATGGACACCCACGCCGACAGGGCGCTGGAGGTGCTGCGCCAGCGCCAGTCGGCATGAGTCAGTCGGTCCTCGAGCTGACGGACGTCACGTTCCGCCGCGACGGCAAGCAGATCATCGACGGTATCTCGCTGCTCGTCGGCGAAGGCGAGCACTGGGCGCTACTGGGGCCGAACGGTGCCGGCAAGAGCACCCTGCTGGGATTCTGTGCGGCGGTGACGTTTCCGACGTCCGGCACCGTGCGGGTGCTCGGCAAGCAGATGGGTCGCGTCGACCTCGCCGACCTTCGGCACTCGATCGGGCACGTCAATCCCCGGCATCGCCTGCAGTATTCGCTGACCGTGCGCGACGTAGTGCTGACCGGCATCACCGCCACCATCGACCTGCCGATGCGCTGGGCGCCGACGGCCGCCGACGTGGCCCGCGCGGACGCGATGATCGCCTCCGTCGGGCTCCGCGCCCGTGCCGAAGACACGTGGCCGACGCTGTCGCAGGGTGAGCGCGGACGGACGCTGATCGCGCGGGCGTTGATCTCCGAGCCGCGCCTGCTGCTGCTCGACGAGCCGACCACCGGTCTCGACGTGGCGGCTCGCGAGCAACTCCTCGAGACCATGGACGCACTCGACGACACCCACCCCGAGGTGGCGTCGATCCTCGTCACCCACCACCTCGAGGAGCTCCCCACCACGACGACGCACGCGCTGCTGATCGCCGACGGCCGCACGGTGGCGTCCGGTCCCGCCCGCGAGGTCGTGACCACCGAGAACGTCAGTGCCGCCTTCGATCACCCGGTCGTCGTGGGGTTCGACGAGGGCCGCTGGACGGCGCGGGCGAAGGCCAGTCGGATCGTCTAGAGCGTGGCGGGTCGCCTGACTACTCGGGCGCCAGCAGTTCGTCGGCGTCGAAGCAGGTGTGGTCGCCGGTGTGGCACGCCGCGCCGACCTGGTCGACCTCGAGCAGCACGGTGTCGCCGTCGCAGTCCAGCCGCACCGAGTACACGTACTGGGTGTGCCCGGACGTCTCACCCTTGACCCAGTACTCGCCGCGCGACCGCGAGTAGTACGTGCCCCTTCGGGTCGCCAGCGTACGGGCGAGGGCCTCGTCGTCCATCCACGCCACCATGAGCACCTGACCGGTGCCGCGCTCCTGGGCGACCGCGGCGAAGAGTCCGTTGGCGTCGCGCTTGAGCCGCGCGGCGATATCGGGATCCAGTGCCATCAGCGCACCTCGATGCCTTCCTCCGCCATCGCCGCCTTCACCTGGCCGATGGTCAGCTCGCGGAAGTGGAACACGCTGGCGGCCAACACCGCATCGGCACCCGCCTCGACCGCGGGAGCGAAGTGGTCGATCGCTCCGGCGCCGCCGCTCGCGATCACCGGGACGGTCACCGCGGAGCGCACGGCCTTCAGCATCGCGAGGTCGAAGCCGGCCTTGGTGCCGTCGGCGTCCATCGAGTTGAGCAGGATCTCGCCGACACCGAGTTCGGCGCCGCGCCGGGCCCACTCGACGGCGTCGATACCGGTGCCCGTCCGACCGCCGTGCGTGGTGACCTCCCAGCCCGACGGCGTCGGCTCGGCACCGTCGGGAACCGTGCGCGCGTCCACCGACAGCACGATGCACTGCGAGCCGAAATGGCGTGACAGTTCGGCGAGCAACTCGGGACGGGCGATCGCCGCGGTGTTCACCGAGACCTTGTCGGCACCCGCGCGCAGCAGCGTGTCCACGTCGGCGACCGAGCGCACTCCCCCGCCGACCGTCAGCGGGATGAAGACCTGCTCGGCGGTGCGTCGCACCACGTCGAGCATCGTGGCGCGCCCCGACGACGACGCGGTCACGTCGAGGAAGGTCAACTCGTCGGCCCCCTCCGCGTCGTAGGCAGCCGCCAGTTCGACGGGATCGCCCGCATCCCTGAGGTTCTCGAAATTCACGCCCTTAACGACGCGGCCGTCATCGACGTCGAGACACGGGATCACCCGCACGGCGACACCCATCAGAAGTCCTCCACATCGCCGACCGAGCGGATCAGGTCCAGCAGTTGACCGTGCGTGCCGGGATTCGCGGCCAACGCCGAGGGGCAGTCGACCGTCCAGTCGTTTCCGGCCAGGTCGGTCACGACGCCGCCTGCGGACCGCATCAGCGCGACGCCCGCAGCGTGGTCCCAGACCTTCCCGCTGAAACTGATGGCGCCCGCCAGAATCCCCGCGGCGGCGTAGGCGAGGTCCACGCCGGTGGCGCCGTGCATGCGCATGCGGGAGCACCGACGACTGAGGTTCTCGATGACCGCCAGGCGGTACCGACCGGGCACCCGGCCGCGCGAGTCCACGTTGAACGTCGTCAGCCCGACGATCGCATCGGCCAGTTCGATCGACTCCAGCGGTGGCTGATCAACACCGTTGCGTCGCAGGGGCTTGCCGACGACACCGGTGTACCGCTCGTCGGTGAAGGGCAGCCAGGTCAGTCCCGCCACCGGCTCACCGTCGCGGACCAGGCCGAGCAGGATGGCGGCCATCGGCGACCCGGCGGCGTAGTTGAACGTGCCGTCGATCGGATCGAGCACCCACACCAGCGGCGAGTCCAGCGGCGCTCCGCCGAACTCCTCCCCGTGCACGCCGATTCCGGTGGCGGACTGAAGTGCGTCGACCACCTGCCGTTCGATCGCGAGATCGACCTCGGTGGCGAAGTCGTTGCCCTTCTTCTGCACCGCGGACTCGGCGCCGCGGCCCGCCAGGAACGGGCCCGCCGCCTCGTCCAGAATCGCCGCGGCCGTGGCCACCAGTCCGTCGAGATCGGCCTCGTCCAGTGCCACTCGCGCTACCGGCTCACGGCGTCGAGCGCCTCGGGCAGCGTGAATCGTCCCGCATAGAGCGCCTTTCCGACGATCGCACCCTCGACACCGCGGTCGGTCAGCGTGGCGATGGCGCGCAGGTCCTCAATGCTCGACACCCCGCCCGAGGCGATCACCGGGGCGTCGGTGCGCTCGGCGACGCCGGCCAGCAGATCGAGGTTCGGCCCGTTGAGGGTGCCGTCCTTGGTGACGTCGGTGACGACGAACCGCGTGCACCCCTCGCTGTTGAGTCGGTCGAGCACCGGCCACAGGTCGCCGCCGTCGGTCTCCCAGCCGCGTCCGCGCAACCGGTGCTGGCCGTCCACGATCTTGACGTCCAGGCCGACGGCCACCTTGTCACCGTGCTCGGCGATCGCCTTCGCGCACCACTTCGGGTTCTCCAGTGCGGCGGTGCCGAGATTCACCCGCGCGCAACCGCTGTCGAGCGCCGCCGTCAGGGACGCGTCGTCACGGATGCCGCCGGAGAGTTCAACGGCCACATCGAGTTTGCCGATCACCTCGGCGAGCAACTCGCGATTCGAGCCGCGCCCGAACGCCGCGTCGAGATCCACCAGGTGGATCCACTCGGCGCCGTCGCGCTGCCAGCCCAGGGCGGCGTCGAGGGCCGAACCGTAGTCGGTTTCACTCCCCGCTACACCCTGCACCAGTCGCACCGCCTGGCCGTCGACCACGTCGACGGCCGGAAGCAGAATCAGTGGAGTCACATCACAGCCCTTCAACCCAATTGCTCAACAACGTCGCGCCCGCATCGCCACTCTTCTCGGGGTGGAACTGCGTCGCCGACAGCGGCCCGCATTCGACCGCGGCAAGGAACGGTACGTGATGGGTGGCCCACGTCAGCACCGCGTGCTCATCACCCTCCCAGGCCTGTGCGGCGTAGGAGTGCACGAAGTAGAACCTGGTGTCGGCGTCGATGCCCTTGAACAGCGCGCTGCCCGCACCCGCTGAGACGACGTTCCATCCCATGTGCGGCGTCACCGGCGCGTCGATCTTCACCACCGAGCCCGGCCACTGCCCGCACCCCGCCGTCTCCACGCCGAACTCGACGCCGCGGGCGAACAGGATCTGCATGCCGACGCAGATGCCGAGCACCGGGTGCCCTGCGGCCAACCGGTCGGCGATGATGCGCTCGCCGTCGATTCCGCGCAGGCCCTTCATGCAGGCCTCGTACGCGCCGACGCCGGGAACGACGAGCCCGTCCGCTGCCGCCGCGGCGGCGGGGTCGGAGGTGACCTCTACTGTGGCGCCGACCCTTTCGAGGGCACGCTGAGCCGACCGGAGATTGCCGGACCCGTAGTCCAGGACAACCAGGGACTTCTTGGTCACAGGCTGCCCTTGGTGGACGGCACGCCGGTCACCCGCGGATCGGGCTCCACGGCCTGGCGCAGTGCGCGGGCCACGGCCTTGTACTCGGCCTCGGTGATGTGGTGCGGGTCGCGGCCGTACAGTGTCCGCACGTGCAGCGCGATGCGCGCGTTGAACGCGATCGACTCGAATACGTGGCGGTTGATCACGGTGTGGTACGGCGCGCTCGATCCGGCGATGGTGAACTGCACCATGAAATCGGGCTCGCCGGTGTGCACGAAGTACGGCCGGCCCGAGACGTCGACAGCGGCGTGCGCCAGCGTCTCGTCCATGGGGATGTACGCGTCGCCGAAGCGGCGGATGCCCTTCTTGTCGCCGAGCGCCTCGCCGAGCGCCTGGCCGAGCACGATCGCGGTGTCCTCGACGGTGTGATGGCCCTCGATCTCGATGTCGCCCTTGGCGTGCACCGTCAGGTCGAAGCTGGCGTGACTGCCGAGCGACGTGAGCATGTGGTCGAAGAACGGCACCCCGGTGCTGATGTCGGTCTTCCCGGTACCGTCGAGGTCGATGTCGACGACGATGTCGGATTCCTTGGTCGTGCGTTCGACCCTTGCGCGGCGGTTGGCCAGGACGGTCATGCGGGAGCTCCTCGCAGGCTCTGCTCTGCTGTTACGAGTTCGGTGTCGGCCAATGCGGCGCTCACGTCGAGGAGAGCGTCGTTCTCCTCGGCCAGGCCGGTGGTGGCCCGCAGGAAACCGGGTACGCCGACGTCGCGGATCAGCACGCCGGCATCGAGGTAGCGCTGCCATGAGGCGGGCGCGTCGGCGAAATCGCCGAAGAGCACGAAGTTCGCATCGCTCGGGATCACCCGGAAACCCATGTCGGACAGCGATTTCGACACCCGATCGCGTTCGGCGATCAGCAGCGCGACGCTCCCGAGCGTGTCGTCCGCGTGCCGCAGTGCCGCGCGCGCCGCGGCCTGTGTGAGGGACGACAGGTGGTAGGGCAGCCGGACGAGCAGCAGCGCGTCGATCACCGCAGGATCGGCCACCAGGTAGCCCAGCCGGCCACCGGCGAACGCGAACGCCTTGCTCATGGTGCGGGTGACGACGAGCTTGGCCGGGTAGTCGGCGATGAGCCGCACGGCGCTCGGCTGCGATGAGAACTCGCCGTACGCCTCGTCGACGATCACGATGCCGGGTGCCTCGTCGAGCAGGCGCCGGAGGTCGTCCAGCGGAACGCTCTGTCCCGACGGGTTGTTCGGGCTCGCAAGGAAGACCACGTCGGGGCGGCGCGCGGCGATCGCGTCGACGGCGACCTCGACGTCCAGACCGAAGTCATCGGCGCGGGCGGCCTCCAGCCAGTCGGTCTGGGTGCCGTCGGAGATGATCGGGTGCATCGAGTACGACGGCACGAAACCGATGGCGCTGCGCCCCGGACCACCGAACGCCTGCAGCAGCTGCTGCAGGATCTCGTTGGAGCCGTTGGCCGCCCAGAGGTTGTCGACGGTCAGTTCGACGCCGGTCCGCGCACTCAGGTAGGCGGCCAGATCGGCGCGGAGCTGGACGGAGTCGCGATCGGGATAGCGGTGCAGGTCCGCTGCCGCGTCGCGCACCGAGGCCGCGACGTCGTCGATGAGCGCCTGTGTCGGCGGGTGCGGATTCTCATTGGTGTTGAGCCGCACCGGAACCGACAGTTGCGGTGCCCCGTACGGCGACTTGCCGCGCAGGTTGTCCCGCAGCGGCAGGTCCTCCAGGGTGATCCTGCGCGTCACGACTCGAACCTCCGTCGAACTGCCTCTCCGTGCGCCGGCAGGTTCTCCGCCTGCGCGAGCGTGATCACGTAGCCCGACACGTCTTTCAACGCGGCCTCGGTGTAGTCGACGAGGTGGATGCCCCGCAGGAACGTCTGCACCGAGAGGCCGCTGGAGTGCCGCGCGCACCCCGCCGTCGGCAGCACGTGGTTGGACCCTGCGCAGTAGTCACCGAGGCTGACCGGCGACCACGGCCCGACGAATATCGCACCCGCGGAACGGATCCGGCCCGCCACCGCGGAGGCGTCGACGGTCTGGATCTCGAGGTGCTCGGCTGCGTAGGCGTTGACGACGCGCACACCGGCGTCGACGTCGTCGACGAGCACGATCGCCGACTGCCGACCCGTCAGGGCCGCTGTCACGCGCTCGCGGTGCACGGTGGTGGCGACCTGCGCGGCGACTTCGGCGGCCGCGGCATCGGCGAGGTCGGTGCTGGTCGTGACGAGCACCGATGCGGCCATCTCGTCGTGCTCGGCCTGGCTGATCAGGTCGGCGGCGATGTGCGCGGGATCCGCGGAGTGGTCGGCGAGGATCGCGATCTCGGTGGGACCGGCTTCGGCGTCGATGCCGACCTGCGATCGGCAGATCCGCTTGGCGGCGGTGACGTAGATGTTGCCGGGGCCGGTGATCATGTCGACGGGGGCGAGCTCACCGCCGTCGGTGTCGGTCCCGCCGTAGGCCAGGAGCGCGACACCCTGCGCGCCGCCGACCGCCCACACCTCGTCGACGCCGAGCAGTGCCGCGGCGGCGAGGATGGTCGGGTGCGGCAGGCCGCCGAACGCGGCCTGTGGCGGGCTCGCGATGACCAGGGAGTCGACACCGGCGGTCTGCGCGGGCACCACGTTCATCACGACGCTCGAGGGGTAGACCGCGTTGCCGCCGGGGACGTAGAGCCCTACGCGTTCGACGGGCACCCACTTCTCCGTGACGGTTGCACCGGCCGCGAGCGTCGTCGTCGTGTCGATGCGGCGCTGGTCGGCGTGCACGATGCGGGTGCGCTCGATGGCCACCTCGAGGGCGATGCGTACATCCGGGGCGAGTTCAGCGAGGGCGGCGGCCAGGCGTTCGGCGGGTACGCGAACGGTGTCCGGACGCACGCCGTCGAAGGACTCGCCGTACTCGAGCGCCGCGACGGCGCCGCGTTCGACGATCGCGTCGACGATCGGACGGACCTTCGGCACCACCGAGTCGACGTCGACGCCGCCTCGCGGCAGCACCGCGCGCAGGTCCGCCGTCGACAGGCGTTGACCGCGTAGATCGATGCGCGACATGCGGACGGGCGGAGCCGCCCCTGCGGCGACATTGGACTCCGTGGGATTTCCTCGCACTGGTTTATTGTCCCAGAGCAGTACAAATCGAATACGGAGGCCGTCATGTCAGCGCCAGAATCTCGGGAAACACATCCCAACAACGCGCCCGGCGTGCCCATGCTCATGCCGGTGTGGCTCGAGCGTGCGCAGATCAAGTACTTCAACCCGCTGGTCAAGCCGTTCTCGAAGTGGATGCCCGGCTTCGCGGTGATCAAGCACCGTGGCCGGACGTCCGGCAAGGACTTCGAGACGATCGTCACCGCCTACCGCAAGAACGATCTGGTGGCGATCGGTCTCATGCACGGCAAGACCAACTGGGTGAAGAACGTGCTCGCCGCCGGCGAGGCCGATATCCGCGTGGGCCGCAAGGACCTCCACCTGGTCAATCCACGCGTGCTCCCCGCGGGCACCGTCGACCCCGCCCTGCCTTCGGTGCCCGCCAAGCTCGCCAAGCGCCAGGGCACCTTCGTCGCCGACATCGCCTGACAACTCGGTTGAGCTGAGGCGACGCCGCCTGCGACACTGCGGGCATGGCGTGGGAACTCTGGTTGGCGTTCGTCGGCGCCGCGATCCTGATCGCGGTGTCGCCGGGAGCGGGCGCGATTCAGTCGATGGCGACCGGTCTGACACACGGCGTCCGCCGCGGGTACTGGAGCATCCTCGGGCTCGAGATCGGTTTGATGCTCCAGTTGGCGCTGGTGGCCGTGGGCCTCGGCGCGATCGTGACGGGGTCGATCGTCGCCTTCACCGTCATCAAGTGGGTCGGGGTGGCCTATCTGCTCTACCTGGCCGTCAGGCAGTGGCGCACGGCGACGGCCGACCTCGGCGACCGGATGGCGGCCTCCACCAGCGGAGGCCGGGCGTCGCTCGTCGTCCGGGGCTTCCTGGAGAACGCCACCAACCCCAAGGGCCTGGTGTTCTTCCTCGCCGTGCTGCCGCAGTTCGTGGTGCCGACGGCGCCGCTTCTGCCGCAGTACCTCGCGATCGGCGCGACGATGGTCGCCGTCGACCTCGTCGTCATGGGGCTGTACTCGGGACTGGCCGTGCGCTTGCTGGCATGGATGCGCACGCCGCGCCAGCAGACGATCGTGAACCGGGTCTTCTCCGGCCTCTTCGCCGCGGCCGCCGTCGTGCTCTCCCTGGTCCGCAGGACCGCTACCGCCTGACGTAGACGGTCTTGCCCGCCATCGCCGGCCACGTCTCCTCAGCGGCTTCCCACGGTACGACGTTCTGCACGACGGGCGCGAGATCGGCGGTGGCCGAGAGTGTTTCGAGGATGTCGGGGATCACCGCGCGAGCGTTGACCCGGCCGGTGACCAGGCGGACCCCGCGGGTGTACATGTGCAGCATCGGCAGTTCCACCGAGCCCAGGTAGATACCGGTGTCGGTGCAGACGCCGTCGGGCCAGGTGGCGCGCAGCGCGGCCAGCAGCGTGGCGGGGTCGGCGGTGGTGTGCACGGTGACCGGGTACGGGTTCCACGCCTTGTCGGGTGTCGGGCGGTCGTGCACGGTGGCGCCGAGTTTCTCGGCGATCGCCAACCGCCCCGGATCGGTGTCGACGTAGTCGACGCGCGCACCCAGGGCGGCCCCGAAGGCGGCCGCGTAGAGGCCTATCGAGAGTCGGCCGAGCACGAGCACGCGACGATCGGCCTCCTCGAGGCCCGCCAGTTCACGGCCGTACGGGCCGACTGCGCGCCAGCCGTCGGGGATGTTGTCCGACATCGAGGCGATGGCCACCGGGTCGACCCCGGCGGGCGCCGGCACCAGCATCGCGTCGGCGAACGGCACCGACAACAGATCGGCCATGAACCCCCCGCCGTCCAGTCCCGCCAGCGGAGCCATGCCGTACATCGCCATCAGCGGCAGCGACGCGCACGACCCGGTGGCGCCGCGCGAGCACGCGGCGCACGTGCCGCAGTTGATCTGGAAGGGGACGACGACGCGGTCGCCGACAGTGACGCCGGAGACCTCGTCGCCGACCGCCACCACCTCGGCGACACCTTCGTGGCCGAGGGCGTGCCCCGGCGCCATCGGGAGCCGACCCTCGGACACCGCGACGTCGAGGTCGCAGCACGCCACCGCGATCGGTCGTACCAAAGCCGCTGTGCCCGAAATGATCTCGGGATCGGGAACCTCTCGCCAGCTGCACGAGTCCGGTGCGTCGAGCATCAGTTGCCGCACGGCAACCTCCCTTCTGTAACGATCATTCAAGTATTCTTGAGCGATCGTTCCAGTATTGTCAAGACGTGCCCCGCCCCGATCGCAGTCGTGCCGCTCTCGTCGAGAGCGCGGCACGGTTGTTCCGCAGGCAGGGCTACGCGGCTACCGGCGTGAACCAGATCCTCGAGGTCGCCGACGTCAAAGCGGGCTCGCTGTACCACCACTTCCCCGAGGGCAAGGCCGCGCTGGCCGCCGCCGTCGTCGACGGCGTCGGCGCAACCATCGAGAAGCTGCTGACGACGTTCCTCGCGACGGACACCGCACCCGCGGAGATCGTCGGACGCTGGATCGACATGCTGGCCGACGGCCTGGAGACAGACCAGCGCGACGGCTGTCCCATCGAACCGATCGCCACCGAGTCGGTGCACGCCAGCGGGAGGGTCCGCGCGGCGTCGGCGCGGGCCTTCGAGAGCTGGTGCACCGCGGTCGCCGACCGTCTCGTCGCCGACGGCTGGGAGCGGGACGCCGCGACGAGCACCGCGCAGGCGGTCATCGCGTTGATCGAAGGCGCTCTGATCCTGTCGCGCACAGCGGGTGACCGCAGTGCCCTCGACGCCGCCAAGGCCGCGGCGGCCAGACTGCTGGCCGAGGACTGACGCCTACGCGCATCCCTCGACGAGCTTGGCGTTGAGGCTGTCGGCCTCCTTCAGGCGCGCCGCCTGATCGGCGTCGGTGTTCAACGCGCCCGCGGTGGAGGCGGCGCCGATGTCGAGCAGGGTGTTCGCGAATGCTCCCGCGTCGTCCGACAGCGGCTGCGGCACGGCCGGGTCGATCCTGGCGAGCAGGTACTGACCACCACCGGACAGCGCGACGCGAGCGTTGGCGGCGACCGCAAGCGCACCGGTCACGTCGGCGTCACCGCCGGGAGGCTGCAGGTTGGTGTTGAGCGACACGCCCTTGCGCACCAGGTCGATGGCGGCGCACAGCGTGGCCTTCGCCTCCGCCTGCTGTGCGTCGGTGAAGACCGGAGCGGCATCGCGCGCCGACGGCTTGAACGCCGCCCAACCCGCCAATCCGAGCGCCGCCAGCGCGATGATCAGCGCGATCACGGGCAGCGCGCCGCCCCTGGATGTTGCACTGCGGTTCGACGCGTCGTCGGTATCGGGCATGGGGTCCGATGGTAGCCGTCAGAGGTCCAGGCCCACGTCCAGCACGCGGACCGAGTGCGTGAGCGCACCCACCGCGAGGTAGTCGACACCGGTGCCCGCGTACTCGGCGGCCGACTCGAGCGACAGGCCGCCGGAGGATTCGAGTTTGGTCTCCGGGGCCCGTGCGTCGCGGCGCTGCACCGCGACCTGCGTCTGCCACACCGGGAAGTTGTCCAGCAGCACCAACTCCACGTTCTCCGCGAGGATCTCGTCCAGTTGCTCGAGCGAGTCCACCTCCACCTCGCACGGAAGATCGGGGGCCACCTCGCGGACGGCTCGCAGTGCCTGCAGCACACCACCGGCAGCGGCGACGTGGTTGTCCTTGATCAACGCGGCGTCACCGAGTCCCAGCCGATGGTTGACCCCGCCCCCGACCCGCACCGCGTACTTCTGCAGCAACCTCAAGCCGGGCAACGTCTTTCGGGTGTCGCGAACGGCGGCGCGGGTGCCCTCGACGGCGTCGACCCACTGCGCGGTCGCGGTCGCGATGCCGGACAGGTGGCACACCAGGTTGAGCATCGTCCGCTCGGCCGTGAGCAGCTCCCTGGTGCGCGCCCGCACCGTGAGCAGCGAGTCGCCGCCCTTCAGCCGCGTGCCGTCCTCGGCGCGGTCGACGACCTCGTAGCCGTCGGAGCCCAGCACCTCGTCCAGCACCAGCAGGGCGACGTCGACACCCGCGACGACGCCCGGTTCGCGACTGGCCATCCTCGCCGTGGTGACGGCGTCGGCGGGCACCGTCGCGAGCGATGTGACATCGGGCCCGTAGCGCAGATCCTCATCTAGGGCGCGGCCGATCAGCGCCCGTGCGTCGACGAGTTCCTCGGGGGTCATGGCCATCAGCAGCACACCTCCGCGGGCTGCGACACGACCGGTCGGCCCGCCTGATCCAGACCCAACATTGTGCTCACCGCGCGGGCCGAGTCGGTGTCCGGGAAGTCCGACCGGTGATGGCAGCCGCGCGTTTCCGTGCGCTCCAGCGCCGCCGCCGCAACCGCTGCCGCCGTGACGGTGAGCGCGGCGTCCTCGAAATCGGCTCGTCGCACCGGAGTCCGGTCGCTCGCGGACCCCAGGGCCTCGGCGAGTGCTCGCAGCCCGGCCCCGTCGCGCACGACGGACGCGTGCCGTGACATCGCGGCCTGCAGATCGCCGCGCGCGAGCACCGGGCGCACCCGCGGTGTGGTCATCCGAGCGCGCACACTGCCCTGGTCGTGAGCGTGCTGCGCGGCCACCCGGCCCGCTCGGCTGCCGACGACGAGGCCCTCCAGCAGGCTGTTCGAGGCGAGCCGGTTCGCGCCGTGCATACCGGTCCTGGCGACCTCGCCCGCAGCGAACAGTCCCGCCAGCGGGGTTCGGCCGTATACGTCGGTGGCGACACCGCCGCAGCTGTAGTGCGCTCCGGGAACCACCGGAATCGGTTGGCGCGTCGGATCGATGCCCGCGGCCAGGCACGCGGCGGTGACCGTCGGGAAGCGCGTCGCGAATCCGGGGATCGACCGGGCATCGAGGAACGCGCACCGATCGCCCGTCGCCGCCAGCCGGGCGTCGATCGCCGCGGCGACCACGTCGCGCGGAGCGAGGTCGCCCATCGGGTGCACGCCCGCGGTGATCGAGTCGCCCCGCGCGTCGACGAGGAAGGCGCCTTCGCCGCGCAGTGCCTCGGTGATCAGCGGCCGTCTGCCACCCGCGTGCCCGTCGTACAGCATGGTCGGGTGGAACTGGATGAACTCCAGGTCGCTGACCGGCAGTCCGGCCCACAGCGCCAGCGCCACCCCGTCACCCGTCGAACCGTCGGGGTTGGTCGTCGCCGCGAACAGGTGTCCCAGACCGCCGGTGGCCAGGATCACCGACGGCGCGTGGATGACCCCGTGGCCGTCCGCGTTGGACACCAGCACACCCGTGACCGCGCCGCCGTCGTGCAGGATCTCCAGCGCCACGTGCTCGCGCCTGACGTCCAGCGTGGCGGCCGCGTGGTCGAGCGCTCGCTGCACCTCGGCACCGGTCGCGTCTCCGCCGGCGTGGATGATCCGGCGCCGGGTGTGCCCACCCTCGCGGGTCATGGCCCACCGACCGGGCGCGGCTTCGTCGAATCGCGCGCCGTCGTCTACGAGTTCGGCCACCGCCGCGTATCCGGCCGACACGATCGACGTGACCGCGTCCGGATCGCAGAGACCTCCACCGGCGGCCAGTGTGTCGGCGACGTGCGCCTCGATGGAGTCGTCGGTCTCGGGGACCACGACCGCGATTCCGCCCTGCGCGTAGAACGTCGCCGTTTCACCGGCCTTGCTCAGAACGACAACACGACGGCCGGCACGATGCGCGGCCAGGGCAGCGGCCAGACCGGCGACGCCGGTGCCGATCACCACGACGTCGGCGCGCTGCTGCCACGCGCCTCCGCCACACGCTGGGCCCATCCCCCTTGTCGCTGCGCTCCTGCCCCCCTGCACGGTGCTCACTCCCCGCCGCCGGGTTGCCCGATCTCGATCATGCGCTGCACGCTCAACCGTCCAGCCGCTGCGACGTCCACGTCGACGTGCACCTCGTCAGCGCCCTCGACCAGGCAGCGCAGCAGTGCCGCGGGGGTGATCATCTTCATGTACTTGCACGACGCCCTGTCGTTGACCGCGAGGAACTCGACATCCGGTGCCGCGCGGCGCAACTGGTGCAGCATGCCGACCTCGGTCGCGACCAGCACCTGCTTGGCGTCGGTTGCGCGCGCGGCGTCCATCATGCCGCCGGTGGACAGGATCTTGACGCGATCGTCGGGCACCGCTCCCTCGCCGGCGAGGTAGAGCGCCGACGTGGCGCACCCGCACTCGGGGTGGACGAAGAGATCGGCGTCCGGGTGTGCGCGGGCCTGGGCGGCCAGTTCGTCGCCGTTGATCCCGGCGTGCACGTGGCATTCGCCCGCCCAGATGTGCAGGTTCTCGCGACCGGTGACGCGGCGGACGTGTGCTCCGAGGAACTGGTCCGGGCAGAACAGCACCGTGCGGTCCTCGGGTATCGACGCCACCACCTCGACGGCGTTCGAGGACGTGCAGCAGATGTCGGTGAGCGCCTTGACCGCGGCCGTGGTGTTGACGTACGAGACCACGACGGCATCGGGGAACTCGTCTTTCCAGGCCCGCAACTCGTCGGCCGTGATCGAGTCGGCCAGCGAGCACCCGGCCCGCTGGTCGGGAATCAGCACGGTCTTGGCCGGGCTGAGGATCTTCGCCGTCTCGGCCATGAAGTGCACGCCGCAGAACACGATGGTGTCCTCGGCGGCCTCGGCCGCGATTCGCGACAGCGCCAGGGAGTCACCGACGTGATCGGCCACGTCCTGGATCGCGGGCAGCTGGTAGTTGTGCGCGAGCAACGTCGCGTTGCGCAGTGTGGCGAGCCTGCGAATTTCAGCGGCCCACTCCTCGTCGGCGACCACGCCGCCGTATCCGCCGGGTCCGTCGGTGATACGCGCAGCGAGGATGCTGCTCGACTCCGCAGTGCGGTCCAACACCGTCATGGCCGACTCCTTTGATCGGGCTAGGTTTTCGACTTATGATCGAAAACATGCCACATCGTAGCACTGAGCACGAAGTGCTCGCCGTCGTGTTTCAGGTTCGGCAGCTCACCACCCGAAACCCGCAGCTGAGCGTGCTGCTGTGGGAGCGGGCGATGGAACCGCAGCGCGGTGCCTGGTCGCTCCCCGGCGGCCGGCTCCGGCACGACGAGGACATGACGAGTTCAGTTCGGCGTCAACTCGCCGAGAAGGTGGACCTGCGCGAAGTGACCCATCTCGAACAACTCGCGGTGTTCTCCGAGCCCGACCGCGTACCGGGCGCGCGCGTGATCGCCTCGACGTTCCTGGGCCTGGTGCCGTCGGACGCCACGCCCGCCCTGCCGGACGACACCCGCTGGCATCCGGTCGACGCGCTACCGCCGATGGCCTTCGACCACCGCCCCATGGTGACGCACGCGCACACCCGGCTCATCGCCAAGCTCTCGTATACGAATATCGGATTCGCCCTCACGCCAAAGGAATTCGCGTTGTCGACCCTGCGCGACATCTACAGCGCCGCGATCGCGCACCCGGTCGACGCGACCAACCTGCAACGGGTGCTCGCCCGGCGCGGCGTCATCACGCCCACCGGAACGACGGCGCGATCCGGCCGCAGCGGCGGCCGACCCGCGGCCCTGTACCGCTTCACCGAGAGCTCCTACCGCGTCACCGACGAGTTCGCCGCACTGAGACCCCCGAATTGAGGGGCCGCCCACGGCATGGCGAGTTGGTTTTTAAGGGATCGGTAAGACAGGATGACCGGATGGATGTTGGCAACGCGGCCTGGTCGACGGGCGCCGAGTGGATCGGCCACGCCCCCCACCAGGACTTCCAACCCGGATCCCGTCCGGCTCTCCCCAACGCCGACCCGTTCTACCAGCCCCCTGCCGGCTACGAGCACGCACGCCCCGGCACCGTGCTGCAGTCACGCGACGTCGAGCTGGCGTTCCTCGGTCTGATCCCGCAGAAGCTCGTCGCCACCCAGCTGCTGTACCGCACCACCGATCTGCACGGCCGCCCTCAAGCGACGGTGACCACGGTGATCGCGCCGACGGAGCGGACCAGCGAGACCCCGTGCCCGGTCGTGTCCTACCAGTGCGCCATCGACGCGGTCGCCGCGCGCTGCTTCCCCTCCTACGCACTCCGACGAGGCGCCAGAGCGGTCGGCGCGCTGGCCCAGTTCGAGTTCCTGCTCGTCGCCGCCGCGCTCGCCGAGGGCTGGGCGGTATCGGTGCCCGACCACGAGGGTCTCGGCGGAATCTGGGGTGCCCCCTACGAGCCCGGGTACCACGTACTCGACGGACTGCGCGCCGCGCTGAACCACACGCCGCTGAACCTCTCCGCCGAAGCGCCGGTCGGACTGTGGGGTTACTCGGGGGGCGGACTCGCGACGGCGTGGGCCGCGGAGATGCACACCGAGTACGCGCCGGACCTCAACCTCGTCGGCGCCGTCCTCGGCTCGCCGGTCGGCGATCTCGGTCACACCTTCAGGCGCCTGAACGGCACCCTCTTCTCCGGCCTGCCCGCGATGGTCGTCGCCGCGCTGTCGCACGTCTACCCGGACCTCGACCGGATCATCTCCGAGCACGCCACCGACGAGGGCAAGGCGATGCTCAAGAGCGTCGAGGACATGACGACGGCCGAGGCCGTCATCCGGATGATCCGCAAGGACATGGACGATCTCGTCGACTGGCCGCTCGACCGGATCCTCGACACCCCCGAGGTGCGACACGTCTTCGACAGCATCAAGCTCGGCACCAGGGCGCCCAGCATCCCGGTGCTGATCGTGCAGGCCGTGCACGACGAGCTGATCTCCGTCGAGGTGATCGACGAGCTCGCCGACGCGTACAGCGCCGGGGGCACCGACGTGACCTACCACCGCGACGCACTCTGCGAGCACCTGCTGCTGCATCCGCTGTCGGCACCGATGACGCTGCGCTGGCTGCGCGAACGATTCGCCGACCAGCCCGTGTCCGCTCACCGCGCGCGGACCAAGTGGCCGACGATGCTGAACCCGTCGACCTACCGGGGGATGCTGCGCCTCGGGCTGATCAGCGCGAAGGTTCTGACGGGCCGCCGGGTGGGACGGCGTCCGTTGTCGGCGCTGGACCGGTAACCGGGACGACGTAACGGATCTCGGACACGGACGGCCACGCTCCGAGATCGTCGCGGGTCGTCGACAGCGCACCGATCGCATACGCCAGTGCGGCGATGCCCGCGGGCAGGACGATCGTCGCGGCGATCTGCCACGGCGAGTGCCCGAAGAAGACGCCCGGCGCCTCCGTGACGTAGTGCACCCGGTTCTCGGGCGTCACCGGCGCGCTCGCCACGTCGACGGTGTCGAAGCGGAGACTCGCCAGCCCGGCGCCCACTCCGGTCGCCGCGCCCGCGGCCAGCAGCAGTCCGATGGACAGCGCGCCGACCATCTCCGGGCCGCGGTGCTCGCGCCACCTCCACACGGCGGTCGCCGACGTCAGCGCCAGGATCGCGAGCAGACCCACCATCAGCGTCGCGGCCAGGAACAGATGGTCTGCGTCCTCACCGACGTAGCCCCGCACCCGATCCCCGTCGCGCGTCAACGCGACCACGACCTGAACCCCCGGCACCAGCCACGCCCACAGCGCACCCACCAGGACACCGCCGACGGCGAGCACCGCGACGACCCGAATCAGCGCGCTACGCCGGGAAACCCGTGGCGGCGCAACGGGTTTCGCCTGTTCACTATCGAAAGTCATCGAGGTCCTTCGAGTCCACCACACCGTGTCGCGAGCACTTCGCCGACCAGCCGTCCGGTCGGACCTGCACGATCATCCGCCTGCCGCACTCGCCGCAGAACCGCGGGGGCTCCAGACCCAGCTCCGCCGCCGCCGGGACGGTTCCGCCCGCTGCTTCGCCGGTGTAGACGTTGAACTTCGCGACCATCGCTAGATGCTGGCGTTCAGGGCCTTGATCGGCATCTGGAGGTCGTTGAGCAACTCCAGGTCGGACTCGGCCGGACGCCCGAGCGTGGTCAGGTAGTTGCCCACGATGACGGCGTTGATGCCGCCGAGGATGCCCTGCTTGGCGCCGAGGTCTCCGAGCGTGATCTCACGGCCGCCCGCGAACCGCAGCATCGTGCGCGGCATGGCGAGCCGGAAAGCGGCGACGGCCTTGAGCGCCTCCGACGCGGGGAGCACCTCGAGGTCGCCGAACGGCGTGCCCGGTCGCGGATTCAGGAAGTTCAGCGGCACCTCGTGCGGGTTGAGCTCGGCCAGATTCGCGGCGAACTCAGCGCGCTGCTCGAGCGTCTCGCCCATGCCGAGAATGCCGCCGCAGCAGACCTCCATGCCGGCCTCGCGAACCATTTCCAGTGTGCCCCAACGTTCTTCCCACGTGTGGGTGGTGACCACGTTGGGGAAGAACGAGCGGGCGGTCTCGAGGTTGTGGTTGTAGCGGTGCACACCCATCTCGGAGAGCCGGTCGACCTGCTCCTGGGTGAGCATGCCCAGTGAGCAGGCGATCTGGATGTCGACCTCGTTGCGAATCGCCTCGATACCCGCCGCGACCTGCGCCAGCAGCCGCTCGTCGGGCCCGCGGACGGCCGCGACGATGCAGAACTCGGTGGCACCGGACTTGGCGGTCTGCTTGGCGGCCTCGACCAGGCTCGGGACGTCCAACCACGCGCTACGGACCGGCGATGCGAAAAGCCCCGACTGCGAGCAGAAGTGGCAGTCCTCGGGGCAACCGCCCGTCTTCAGGCTGATGATGCCCTCGACCTCGACCTCGGGACCGCACCAGCGCATCCGCACCTCGTGCGCGAGCGCCAGCAGTTCCTCGAGCTTGTCGTCGGGCAGCTGCAGCACCTGCAGCACCTGGTCCTGGGTCAGGCCCTCACCGCGCTCCAGCACCTGCTCCCGAGCCAGTCCCAACACATCCGTGGCCGCCTGCGTCACCCGCATACCTCCCTGCAACACCAACTTGAACGGTGTTTAGGGTACAGGGGTGCAACTTCGCCGACGCGATGTGGTCGACAAGGCCGCCCGGCTACTCGACGACTACGGGATCGCCGACCTCACCATGCGCAGGCTGGCCCGCGAGCTCGGCGTCAGCCCCGGTGCCCTCTACTGGCACTTCGCCGACAAGCAGGAACTTCTCGGCGCGGTGGCGGACAGGATCCTCGAGCCCGCAGTCGACGGGCAGAGCGATGCCGAGTGGCAGGGTCGCATTCACGCCATCTGCCGCACCCTGCGCAACGCGCTGCTGTCGACGACCGACGGTGCGGAACTCGTCTCCGCCACCCTGGCGACGGGTAAGTCGACCGCGTTGGCCACGGTGCTGAGCCGGCTCACCGATGCCGCGGCCGCGGCGGGCGTCGACGCCGACCACGCCGGCCTGGTGGCGCGCACGATCATCCACTACGTCCTCGGCTTCACCGCCGACGAGCAGTCGCGCATCCAGTGGGACGCCGCGGGTGCCCTGCCCGAGGAGCAGTCGATCCTCAACGAGGACCCGACCGCCAGATTCGCCTTCGGCCTCGACCTACTGGTCACCGGGGTCGCTCACGTGCCGGGAGCGCGACGCGTCAGCAGGTGATCCTCCTTCGCGTCGCCGTCCCACCGGCGTAGCCCGTCGCACGTCCCATCGATGCTCTGCGCGGCGATGACGTCGAGCGCCGCGGCCAGCCGCTCCGCGGGTAGTCGTCGGCACAGGGTGACGTGCGGAGTCCACTGGCCCGGCAGCGTGTGCGGGAACACCTCGGAAGGAGCCAGCGGCGCAAGCACTTCCACGACACGGCGCTGGAAATCGAGCAGCTCGGCCGACGGCACCACCGACCGCACCAGGGTCACGGAGCCGCGACCGAACACCACGGGAGCGCCGAGCAGGCACCGGAGCGGCAGTCGCTCGGCCAGCCCGGCCAGCGCCCCGTCCGCGCCCGCGGCGATCCGCCCGGCGGCGACGAGGGTCACGTGCGGCCGGTTCGTCGGCGACCGGTGGTTAGCGAGGCTGGGCAACCCGGCATCCACGAGAGCCGCCCACTCACCTCGCACCAGGGCGTCGGTATCGGGGTCCAGGAGCAACTCGACGGAATGGGCCATGCCTACAGTGTGCGCACCCAGTCGCCGTCGAACGCCGCAGCGCTCATCGCCTCGAACTCCGCGAACTCCAATCGGCCCGCACCCGCGGGGAGCACCGCGCGCAGCGGCGCCAGCCTGGCGAGCTCGTCGCGGTTGTCCGACTCGGCGACGCCGGGGCTCGCAGGCCATGCGCCGACGACGAGTCCTGCGCATGGAACATCCTGGGCGGCAAGGGCTTCCAGGTTCAACGCGGTGTGGTTCAGCGTGCCCAGACCGGGGCTCACGACCAGCAGCACCGCGGCACCGAGATCGGCGGCGAGGTCGCGCAGCGTCACCCCGTCCCGACCGAGAGCCACCAGCAGACCACCGGCACCCTCCACCAGAGTGAGCCGGCCCGGCCGGTCCGTCGACCGAATCAGGGCGAGCAGTTCGGCACGGGTGGGCAGCGGCAGGCCCGCGCGCCGCGCGGCGGCGACGGGAGCCAGTGGCTCGGGGTACCGCCAGCCCGGCGTCAAGGTGTCGACACCGGCGAGCCTGCCGATCTCGACCAGGTCGTCGTCCCCGTCGGCGATGCCGGTCTGCGCGGGTTTGCACACCGCCACGTCGAGACCGGCCTGCCGCGCACGAGACGCCAGAGCGGCCGTGGCGACGGTCTTTCCAACACCGGTGTCCGTGCCGGTGATGACGAGGACGGTCACGCGCGAACCGTCGACAGCACTTCCGTCAGGACGCGCCGGGCGAGGTCCAGTTCGTCGGCGTCGAGCGACGCACGTGCGGTCAATCGCAGCCGTGACGTGCCCGCGGGCACCGTCGGCGGACGGAAGCAGCCGACGCGGACGCCGCGGTCCAGGCACGCCACAGCGGCCGCGAACGCGACGTCGGGCTCGCCGAGAATCACCGAGACGACAGCGGACTGCGGGGTCTCCGCGACGCCGCACACCTCGGCGAGCGCGGCGGCGTGGTCGAGCACGGCCCGCGCGCGGTCGGGCTCGGCGACCAGCACCCGCAGGGCCGCCAACGCCGCACCCACGGCGGCCGGGGCGAGTCCGGTGTCGAAGATGAACGGCCGGGCGGCGTCGATCAGGTGCGCGCGCACCGCCTGCGGTCCGAGGACGACGCCACCCTGGCTGCCCAGCGCCTTCGACATGGTCGTCGTCATCACCACGTCGGGCGCGCCCGCGAGACCCACCTCGTGCAGCAACCCGCGGCCGCCGTCGCCGCGTACACCGAGCCCGTGCGCCTCGTCGACCAGGAGCAGCGCACCGTGCCTGCGGCACACGTCGTGCAGTGCCCGCAGCGGCGCCAACGCGCCGTCGGTGCTGAACACCGAGTCGGTGAGAACGACCGCCCTGTCCTCGGAGCGCTCCGCGAGTGCGGCCTCGACGGCGGCGACGTCGCGATGCGGAGCCACGGTGACCCTGGCACGGGACAGCCGGCAGGCGTCGACCAGCGAGGCGTGGGTGAGCGCGTCGGACACGATGAGCGAGCCGGGTCCCGACAGCGCGACGACCGCACCGAGGTTCGCCGTGTAGCCGGACGAGAACACCAGCGCGGACTCGGCGCCGACGAAGTCGGCGAGCTCGCGTTCGAATCCCTCGTGGAGTTCGGTGTTGCCGGTGACGAGGCGAGACCCGCCGGAGCCCGCGCCCCACGTCCGGAGCGCCTCGACACCGCCGTCGATGACGTCGGGGTGCTGGGACAGGCCGAGATAGTCGTTGGACGCGAGATCCAGTTCCGCGCCGACGGGCGGGCGAGTCCGCAGCGAACGGCGCAGCCCCGCGGCGCGCCGCTGCTGTTCGACGTCGTCGAGCCACGCCAGTGGGGACAGCTCTACCCGCGGCACCATGGACACCTCCCGGTCTTGAACACCGTTCAGGTTAAAGCACGCGCGACCCCGACCATCGCCGAGGTGAGGTGTTCCACCTCGGCGGGCGTGCAGATGTACGGCGGCATCGCGTAGACGAGATTGCGGAACGGCCGCAGCCAGACCCGGTGCCGCAGCGCGGTCTCGGTCGCCACCCGCATGTCGACCGGTCGGTCCATTTCGATGACCCCGATCCCGCCGAGCACCCGTACGTCGGCAACGCCGGCGAGGTCGCGGGCCGGGGCCAACCCGGCGACCAGGCCAGCTTCGAGCTCGGAAACCGCACTGCGCCAGTCGGAGTCGAGCAACAGCTCGATGGACGCCACCGACACCGCGCACGCCAACGCATTGGCCATGAACGTCGGACCGTGCATGAGCGCGCCCGGCTCCCCCGCGCTGATCCCCCGCGCCACCTCGGCCGTGCACAGCGTCGCGGCCAGCGTGAGATAGCCGCCGGTCATCGCCTTGCCGACGCACATCACGTCGGGGCTCACCCCCGCGTGGTCGGCGGCGAACATCGCCCCCGTGCGGCCGAATCCGGTCGCGATCTCGTCGAAGACGAGCAGCACGTCGTGCCGCGTGCAGGCCGCGCGGAGGTCGGCGAGATAGCGCGGATCGTGGAACCGCATCCCGCCCGCTCCCTGCACCACCGGCTCCACGATCACCGCGGCGAGCTCGTCGGCGTGCTCGGCGAGCAGACGCTCGAACGCGGCACTGTAGGCGGGGTCGTAGGCCGCGGGCACCGGCGGCGCGAACACCTGCCGGGCGAGGACGTCGGTCCAGATCGAGTGCATGCCGCCGTCGGGATCGCACACGCTCATCGGCGTGAAGGTGTCGCCGTGATAGCCGCCGCGCCACGTCATCAAGCGGTGTTTCGCCGACCGCCCGCGGCTGCGCTGGTACTGCAGCGCCATCTTCACGGCCACCTCGACCGACACCGACCCGGAGTCGCTGAAGAACACCGCGTCCAGGCCCTCGGGGGTGAGTTCGACCAGCAGTTGCGCCAGCCGCGCCGCCGGCTCGTGCGTCAGTCCGCCGAACATGACGTGGTTCATCGTGCCCAGCTGGCGGGTGATCGCCGCATCGAGTACCGGGTGGCCGTGACCGTGGATCGCGGTCCACCACGAGCTCATGGCGTCGATCACCTCGATCGGTTCGCCGTCGTCGATCACCGTGAGCCACGCACCCTTGGCCGCCACCGCCACCACGGCGGGCATTTCCTCGGCACCGATGGTGCTGTACGGGTGCCAAACGTGCGCGGCGTCGATGGCACTGATCTGGTCGGGGGTCAGCGCGGGCACCGACCCATCTTGACTCGTGCTCGTCCGCGTCGACGGTGCGCACCTCACAGCACACTCCACGAAGTGAGCCGTACGCCGCTGGTTAGGTAGATTGTCCGTCGACCATGAGTACCCTCGCCCCGACCCGACCTGTTATGGGCACGCGCAAGTCGGGCTTCTATCGGCACGACCTCGACGGCCTTCGCGGCGTTGCCATCGCCCTCGTCGCCGTGTTCCACATCTGGTTCGGGCGGGTCTCCGGCGGCGTGGACGTGTTCCTGGCGCTGTCCGGCTTCTTCTTCGGCGGACGACTGCTGCGCAACGTCCTGCTGCCGGGGGCGACGATAGCGCCCGCCACCGAGATCGTCCGGCTGGTGCGCCGACTGCTGCCGGCGCTGGTCGTCGTGCTCGCGGCGTCGGCGGTGCTGACGATCCTGGTGCAGCCCGAAACCCGTTGGGAGACATTCGCCGACCAGAGTCTCGCCAGTTTGGGCTACTACCAGAACTGGGAGCTGGCGAACACCGCGTCGAACTACCTGCGCGCGGGCGAAGCCGTCAGTCCGCTGCAGCACATCTGGTCGATGTCGGTGCAGGGCCAGTTCTACATCGCGTTCCTGATCCTGGTCTTCGGCTGGGCGTACCTGTTTCGCCGGCTCCTCGGCAGACACCTGCGGACGTCGCTGATCGTGCTGCTCAGCGCGCTGACCATCGCGTCGTTCTGGTACGCGATCATCGCCCACAATCAGGACCAGGCGATGGCGTACTACAACAGCTTCGCGCGCGGCTGGGAACTGCTGCTCGGGGCGCTCGTCGGAGCGCTGGTGCCGTTCGTCCGCTGGCCGATGTGGCTGCGCACCGTCGTGGCGTTCGTCTCACTCGCCGCGATCCTGTCCTGCGGCGCGTTCATCAACGGCGTCGAGCAGTTCCCCGGCCCGTGGGCGCTGGTGCCCGTCGGCGCCACCGTTCTGTTCATCCTCAGCGCGGCCAACCGGATGGCCGACCCCCACCTGACCTCGGGCACGCTGCCGTTGCCCAACCGCCTGCTGGCCACCAAACCCTTCGTAGCGCTCGGCGCCATGGCGTACTCGCTGTACCTGTGGCACTGGCCGCTGCTCATCTTCTGGCTCGCCTACACGGGAGAGACCAGGGCCGACTTCCTCACCGGCGCCGTGATCCTGCTGGTGTCCGGCGTGCTCGCGTGGCTCACCACGAAGTACGTCGAGGATCCGCTTCGCTACCGGACGCCCGCCGAGAAGCCCGCCGTGGTCGTCCCGCTGCGGGTGCGGTTGCGCAGGCCGACGATCGTGCTCGGTTCGATCGTGACGCTCCTCGGCGTCGCGCTCACCGCGACGTCCTTCACATGGCGTGAGCACATGACGGTGCAGCGCGCGAACGGCAAGGAACTGTCGGGCCTGTCGTCGCGCGACTACCCCGGCGCCCGCGCGCTCATCAACAACGCCAGGGTGCCCAAGCTGCCGATGCGCCCGACGGTGCTCGAAGCCAAGGACGACATCCCCATGTCGACCAACGACCACTGCATCAGCGACTTCGACGAGATCAACGTCATCAACTGCACGTACGGTGACGAGTCCGCAACCCGGACGATCGCCCTGGCGGGTGGATCGCACGCCGAACACTGGATCACCGCGCTCGACTTGCTGGGCCGCATGCACGGCTTCAAGGTCGTCACCTACCTGAAGATGGGGTGCCCGCTCACCACCGAGGAGAACCCTCTGGTGATGGGCGACAACCGGCCCTATCCGAAATGCCGCGAGTGGAACGACGAGGTGATGCCGAAGCTCATCGCGGACCACCCCGACTACGTGTTCACCACCTCCACGAGGCCGTGGAACATCAAGCCCGGTGACGTCATGCCGGGGTACTACCTCGGCATCTGGGAGGAGTTGTCGGACGCCGGAATACCGATCCTCGCCATGCGCGACACCCCGTGGATCGTTCGCGACGGCGAACCGTTCTTCCCCTCCGACTGCCTCGCCAGCGGAGGCGATGCCACGACCTGCGGCATCGACCGCTCCGAGGTACTGTCCGACCACAACCCCACACTCGATATCCTCGCGCGGTTCCCGCTGATGAAACCGCTCGACATGAGTGATGCGGTGTGCCGTGAGGACTACTGTCGGGCCGTGGAGGGAAATGTGTTGATCTATCACGATTCCCACCACTTCACGACGACGTACATGCGCACCATGACCAACGAGTTGGGACGTCAGATCGCCGTTGCCACCGGCTGGTGGTGACGTGGTCTCCGCCATCTGGCCGGGTACGGCGTATCCGCTGGGCGCCACCTACGACGGTGCGGGCACCAACTTCTCGGTGTTCTCCGAAGTCGCCGACCGCGTCGACCTCTGCCTGATCGAGAAGGACGGCACCGAGGAGCGCATCAACCTCGACGAGGTCGACGGGTACGTCTGGCACGCGTACCTGCCGACGGTCACGCCCGGACAGCGGTACGGGTTCCGGGTGCACGGCCCCTGGGATCCGGCGGCCGGACTGCGCTGCGACGCGAGCAAGCTGCTGCTGGACCCGTACGGCAAATCGTTCCACGGCGACTTCGACTTCAGTCAAGCGCTGTTCTCCTACGACCTCGACGCCGACGACCTCGCGTCGGGCGGGACTCCGCCGCAGATCGATTCGCTCGGCCACACGATGACGAGCGTCGTGATCAACCCGTTCTTCAACTGGGCCAACGACCGCGCGCCCAACACGCCCTATCACGAAACGCTGATCTACGAGGCGCACGTCAAGGGGATGACCCAGACCCATCCCGGTGTGCCGGAGGAACTGCGCGGCACCTACGCGGGTCTGGCCCACCCGGTGATCATCGAGCACCTCAAGTCGTTGAACGTCACCGCGATCGAACTGATGCCGGTGCACCAGTTCATGCACGATCATCGCCTCGAACAACTCGGGCTGCGAAACTACTGGGGCTACAACACCTTCGGCTTCTTCGCTCCACAACACCAGTACGCCGCCACGCAGCACGCCGGCGGCGCCGTCGCGGAGTTCAAGACGATGGTGCGCGCGTTCCACGCCGCAGGCATCGAAGTCATCCTGGACGTCGTCTACAACCACACCGCGGAGGGCAACCACCTCGGGCCGACGATCAACTTCCGCGGCATCGACAACGCGGCCTACTACCGGCTGATGGACGACGACAAGCGGCTCTACCGCGACTTCACCGGGACCGGCAACAGCCTCAACCCTCGCCACCCGCACACGCTGCAGCTCATCATGGACTCGCTGCGGTACTGGGTGCTGGAGATGCACGTGGACGGGTTCCGCTTCGACCTGGCGTCGACGCTGGCGCGCGAGTTCTACGAAGTGGACCGGCTGTCCGCGTTCTTCGACCTGGTGCAGCAGGATCCGGTGATCAGTCAGGTCAAACTCATCGCCGAGCCGTGGGACGTCGGCGAGGGCGGCTACCAGGTGGGGAACTTCCCCGGTTTGTGGACCGAGTGGAACGGGAAGTATCGCGACACTGTGCGTGATTACTGGCGGGGCGAGCCCGCGACACTCGGCGAATTCGCATCCCGGCTGACCGGGTCATCGGACCTCTACGAAGCGACCGGTCGGCGCCCCAGCGCCAGCATCAACTTCGTCACCGCCCACGACGGCTTCACCCTTGCGGACCTGGTGTCCTACAACGAGAAGCACAACGAGGCCAACGGCGAGGACAACCGGGACGGCGAAAGCCACAACCGGTCCTGGAACTGCGGTGTCGAGGGCCCCACGGACGATCCGGCCATCCTCGATCTGCGCGCCAAGCAGATGCGCAACATCATGGCGACGCTGCTGCTGAGCCAGGGCACGCCGATGATCAGCCACGGCGACGAGATCGGCCGCACCCAGAACGGCAACAACAACGTCTACTGCCAGGACTCCGAACTGTCGTGGATGGACTGGTCGAAGCTCGAGACCAACGCCGACCTGCTCGACTTCACCCGGCGTGTCACCAAACTCCGCGCCGAGCATCCGGTGTTCCGGCGCAGGCGGTTCTTCGAGGGCGAACCTTTGCGCACGGGCGACCAGGTCCGCGACATCGCGTGGCTCACACCGTCCGGTACCGAGATGACCGCCAAGGAGTGGAACTCGGGGTTCAAGTTCGTCGCGATGTTCCTCAACGGGCAGGCGATCCCGGCGCCGAACGCACGTGGCGAGCGCGTCGTCGACGACAGTTTCCTGCTGTACTTCAACGCGCACAGCGGTCCGGTCGACGTCGTCACCCCCGACGAGAGTTACGGCGCCGAGTGGACGTGCGCGCTCGACACCGCGGACGCCACGGGCGTCGGTGAACTCGTGCTCAAAGCCGGCGAGACCACCGCGCTGCGGGGCCGGTCGGTGCTAGTGCTGCGCAAGACGGCCTGAACCGATGCCATCCCCCGTGACACCCGTCCTGTCGACGTACCGCCTGCAGATGCGCGGTGACGCCTTCACCTTCGCCGACGCCGAGGCGCAACTGGACTACCTCGACGCGCTCGGCGTCTCGCACCTCTACCTGTCACCGATCCTCACGGCCGCAACCGGTTCCACGCACGGCTACGACGTGACCGATCCGACGACGGTGTCCGCTTCCCTCGGCGGGGCCGAGGGGCTGGCGCGGTTGTCCGCGGCGGCCAGAGCCCGCGGGATGGGGCTGATCGTGGACATCGTCCCCAACCACGTCGGGGTCGACGACCCCCGCCAGAACGCTTGGTGGTGGGACGTTCTCACGCACGGCGCCGAGTCGACCTACGCGTCGTACTTCGACATCGACTGGGACCTCGATCCCGACGGCCGGATCGTGCTGCCGGTGCTGGGCTCCGACGCCGACATCGCCGACCTGGAGGTCGACGGCGACGTGCTGAGACTGGGCGATCGGCAGTGGCCCGTCGCGCCGGGGACAGGCGACGGCTCCGGCCCGCAGGTGTACGAACGTCAGCACTACCGCTTGATCGACTGGAAGCGGAACGTGTGCGGCTATCGCCGGTTCTTCTCCATCACGTCGCTCGCCGGGCTGCGCCAGGAGGATCGCGCGGTGTTCGACGCGACCCACGTCGAGGTCAAACGGTGGTTCGACGAGGGCCTGGTCGACGGGCTGCGCATCGACCATCCCGACGGATTGACCGACCCCGCAGGTTATCTGGAGTGGTTGCGCGAGCTCACCGGGCCCGATGCGTGGATCGTGATCGAGAAGATCCTGGCGCCCGACGAGGCACTCGAGTCGACGCTGCCCGTGGCGGGCACCACCGGCTACGACGCCCTGCGCGAGGTCGGCGGGGTGTTCGTCGATCCCACCGGGCGGCAGGCCCTCACCGAACTCGTCGCCGGAGAGAGTCCGGGATTCGCGGCGGCGGCCAGAGCACTCAAGGTGCAGGCCGTCACCGAGACCCTCGGGAGCGAACTGGCCAGGGTGGTGCGCAACGTGGTCACCGCGACCGGGCAGCAGCACGGCGATCTCCCCGGCGCCATCGCCGAACTCCTCAGTCGAATCGGCGTCTATCGGTCGGATTACCGGTCGCTGGCCGCCGTGCTCCCCGTGGCATTCGCTGAAACCGCCTCGGAGACAGCCGGACTCGGCGATGCTCTGACGATCGTGGCCGCCGCTGCCGATGTCAGCGACGAGGTGACCGCACGGCTTCAGCAGCTGTGCGGGGCAGCCACCGCCAAGTCGATGGAGGACTGCCTGTTCTACCGCGATGCGCGGCTGGTGTCCCTCAACGAGGTCGGCGGCGAGCCCGAGTGGTTCGGCGTCGGGACAGCGGAGTTCCACCACCGCAGCGCGGTGCGCGCTCACCTGTGGCCGCACGCGATGACGACGCTCACCACCCACGACACCAAGCGCGGCGAGGACGTCCGCGCCCGGATCGGGGTGCTCTCGCAGGTGCCCTCGCTCTGGAGCGAATTCGTCGAAGGCTGGTTGGACGCCACCCCGCCGCCCGACACCGCGACGGCGCACTTCCTGTTGCAGAACGTCTTCGGGGTGTGGCCGATCACCGGCCACGTCATGGGCGAGCTGCGAGACCGATTGCACGCGTACGCCGAGAAGGCGATCCGGGAAGCGGCAACGCACACCTCGTGGAACGACCCGGACACCGCGTTCGAAGCCGCTCTGCACGACTGGCTCGACGCCGTCCTCGACGGGCCCGTCGCCACGCAGTTGACCTCCCTGGTGGGACGCCTCGACCCGTATGGTCGCAGTGATGCGTTGGGTCAGAAGCTGTTTCAACTGACCACACCGGGCATCCCCGACGTATACCAGGGCACCGAACTATGGGAGGACAGCCTCGTCGACCCGGACAACCGCAGACCCGTCGACTACCGACAACACCGTCAGGCGCTCGGCGCGGGCGACCACCACAAGCTGCGCGTCACCGCCGCCGCGTTGGCGCTGCGGCGCGAGCGGCCGCAGACGTTCCTCGCCGGCGGTTATCGACCCGTGCTGACGGCGGGTGCCGCCCGCGAGCACGTCGTGGCGTTCCAGCGCGGTGACGACGTCGTGTCGGTGGCCGGTCGGTGGACCGTCCGGCTGGCCGAATCCGGCTGGGGCGACACGTCGTTGACCCTGCCGCCCGGCCACTGGACCGATCGGTTGTCCGAGCGCTCGTACGTCGGCGCAGTCGCCGTCACCGAGTTGCTCGCCGACCTGCCCGTCGCGCTGCTGGTGAGATCCGATGGCTGACCGCGAATTCGCCGTGTGGGCGCCGCGCCCTCAGCGCGTGCAACTCGACGTCGCCGGTGTGCTCCACCCGATGACGAAGTCCGACGACGGCTGGTGGCGCACGGTCGCCGACGCAGCACCCGACGCGCGTTACGGTTTCGTCGTCGACGACGATCCGAAGGTGCTGCCGGACCCGCGCTCGCCGCGTCAGCCCGACGGCGTCCACGACCGTTCGCAACTGTGGGACGCCTCATCGGTGACGTGGACCGACACGGAGTGGGCCGGGCGGTCCATCGAGGGCGCGGTGATCTACGAACTCCACATCGGCACGTTCACCCCCGACGGCACCCTCGACGCCGCGATCGACAGGCTCGACTACCTCGTCGAACTCGGCGTCGACTTCGTGGAACTGATGCCCGTCAACGCCTTCGGCGGCACACACGGCTGGGGCTACGACGGCGTGCTGTGGTACGCGGTCCACGAGGCCTACGGCGGACCCGACGCCCTGGCGCGCTTCGTCGACGCCTGCCACGCTCGCGGTCTCGGCGTGCTGATCGACGCGGTGTTCAATCACCTCGGTCCGTCGGGCAACTACCTGCCGAAGTTCGGACCCTACCTGTCGTCGGGCAGCAATCCGTGGGGCGAGTCGATCAACATCGCCGATGCCGATTCCGACGAGGTGCGCGCCTACATCATCGAATGCGCGCTGCGCTGGATGCGCGACTTCCACGCCGACGGGCTGCGCCTCGACGCCGTCCACGCTCTCGTCGACACCACCGCGGTGCACATCCTGGAGGAGCTGTCAGCCGAAACCGCCTCGCTCTCCGCACGTCTCGGCCGACCGCTGTCGTTGATCGCCGAGAGCGACCGCAACGATCCCCGCCTGATCACCCCGCGCGACTTGGGCGGTCTCGGTATGACGGCGCAGTGGGACGACGACATCCACCACGCCATCCACACCGCGGTGTCCGGTGAACAGCAGGGCTACTACTCGGATTTCGGCTCGCTGCAGACGCTCGCGACGACCCTGCTGCACGGCTACTACCACGCGGGGACGTACTCGTCGTTCCGGCACCGGCGGCACGGGCGCGCGCTGGACACCGCGCTGATCCCGGCCACCCGGTTGCTGGCGTACACGCTGACCCACGACCAGGTCGGCAACCGTGCCATCGGCGATCGCCCCTCGCAGAACCTGGATTTCGGTCAACTGGCGATCAAGGCCGCGCTCGCGTTGGGCTCCCCCTACACCGCCATGCTCTTCATGGGTGAGGAGTGGGGCTCGTCTAGCCCGTTCCAGTTCTTCTCGTCGCATCCGGAACCCGAACTCGCCCGTGCGACGGCGGAAGGGCGCAAGGCGGAGTTCGCCTCGCACGGGTGGGACGCCGACGAGGTGCCCGACCCGCAGGACCCGCAGACCCTCCTGAACTCCAAGCTGGCCTGGGACGAGGTGTCCTCCGGCGAGCACCGCAGACTGCTCGACGTCTATCGGCACCTGATCGCCCTGCGCGCCGCCGAGCCCGACATGGCGGATCCGTGGCTGGACCACCTGCGCATCGAGTTCGACGAGGAGCAGCGCTGGTTCGTGATGCACCGCGGTGCCATCGCGATCGCGTGCAATCTCGGCGAGCAGCCCGTCGACGTTCCGGTCACCGGCCAGACGGTGCTCGCGTGGGGTGATCCGGTGGTCGGTGATTCGACCGTCCTGCAAGGGCATTCGTTCGCGATCCTGAAGTCTGTCAACTAGTCCATCCACAGCCGCCGTGCTGTGGATGGCGCATTGCCCGCCTGCACGTCTCGACAGACGATGCCCGCATGAGCCTGTTGCCCATCCCCCCGATCGAATCCGCCACCGACCCCGTCGCCTCCCCCGCCGACCTGCAGCAGCGCTGGCGCGCCCTCATGCAGGAACTCGGCTTCGGAGAACGACTGCTGCGCTTCACGTTCGTCGGACCCGACCGCCGGTTGGTCAAGATCCTGACCGACCTTGAGATCGGCGTCCGCCCACCCCCGGACGGGCTGGACCACCTGATGTTCGCACTGCGCCGGTTGCTCGACCACTTGGGCAGCGGACACACGGTGGCGTTCCTGCTGACCCGGCCGGGGCGCGGCGGACTGTCGAACAATGACAGGCGCTGGTGCGCGGCGGTCGTCCACGCCGCCGATCGGCACCGTATCCCCATCGAACCGATGTTCCGGGCCAACGACGAGAACCTGGTGCCGTTGACACCGCGCGCCACGGCCGCCTAGGTCAGGTAGCGGTAGGTCGGTGACCCCGGCTCGAGCAGTTCTACGTGACAGTCCGACGTCTTCATCCGCGCCAACAGACCCTCGAGGTCGGCCGCCGACCCCAGTTCGATGCCGACCAGCGCCTCACCGGTTTCCCGGTTGTTGCGCTTCACGTACTCGAAGAGAGTGACGTCGTCGTTCGGCCCCAGCACCCCGTCGAGGAACTTGCGCAGTGCGCCCGGCTCCTGGGGGAAGTCGACGAGGAAGTAGTGCTTGAGGCCGAGATGCACCAGCGAGCGTTCCAGCACCTCGCCGTAGCGCGACACGTCGTTGTTGCCGCCCGAGATGAGGCACACCACCGTGGCTCCCGGTGCGACCTCGGCTTCCATCAGGGCGGCCACCGACAGCGCGCCTGCGGGTTCGGCGATGATGCCCTCGTTCTGGTACAGGTCCAGCATCGCCGTGCACACCGCGCCCTCGTCGACCGTCGTGATCGACACCATCTCTCCCGCGGCGGACAGCGCGGCGTACGGCATCGCGCCCGCTCGCGCGACGGCGGCCCCGTCCACGAACTGGTCGACGTGCTCGAGTGTCACCGGCCCACCGGTGGCCAGCGCGGCGACCATCGCCGCGGCACCCGCGGGTTCGACGCCGAGCACGGCCGTGTTGGCGGTGCGCTCTGCCAGGTAGGTCGTGATGCCGCTGATGCAGCCCCCACCACCGACGGGGACGATCACCAGGTCGGGTTCGCCGTCCAACTGATCGAGCAGTTCGACGGCGATGGTGCCCTGGCCGGCCATGGTGCGCACGTCGTCGTACGGCGGCACCAGCGTGGATCCGGTGCGGGCCACGTCGTCGAGCGCGGCCTCGGCTGCCAGATCGTAGGTCTTGCCGCCGACGATCAGGTCGATGAACTCACCGCCGTGGTAGCGGATCCGGTCGCGCTTCTGCTTCGGCGTCTTGGCGGGAACGTAGACCCTGCCGTGCACGCCCATCGAGCGGCAGGCCAGCGCGAAGCCCTGCGCGTGATTGCCCGCCGACGAACAGACCACGCCGGCCTCGAGCTCTTCCGGGCTGAGCTGCATCAGCAGGTTGTACGCGCCGCGCAGCTTGTAGGAGCGCACGGCCTGCAGATCCTCGCGCTTGAGGTACACCCGCAGCCCCGTCATCTCGGAGAGTCGCTCGCTGAGCTGCAGCGGGGTACGCGCCACCACGCCGGAAATTCGCGTCGCCGCCTCGTCGATGTCCGCGGCGCGCAACGGCGCGGCGGAAGTCATCCGGGGGTTCTGGCTCAGCTCGGCGGACACCGGTCAATGGTGCCACTCCACGTGCCGCCCGCGAAAACGGGTTTGAGCCGACCGGAGTCGGGACGGACTATTGCGAACCGTCCGTCGGTCTCGGGGCGTACTGATCCGGCGTTTCGGTTGCCCGAACTCTCGGTTACGAGCTATCGTCAACCTCATGACGGCACCCACGCGCACCCCCGGCGAAGTGCTGATCGCGGGCGTTCCGTGGCCGGTGTACAAGCTCACGGCGATCGCCGTCGGCGTCCTGGTCCTCGCCATCGTCGGGCTGGCCACGACGAGCGCGGGCCCGGCCGTCCTCGCGGCCGCCGCCTCCAGCGCGGTCGTCTGGCTCGGCCTCAGCCTGTTCCACCGGACCTCCGACCGCTAACCCGCCCGGAGGTCCTCAGCGACCTCCCAGTCGTGTCGTCCGCCATTCCCCCGTGGTGGCCCACACACTGGGCTCATGGCCGAGACGCCCGAACCCAGAACCCCGGTCGACGACTTCGCCCGCCGCGCCGCGCGCATCGCGGGCGACGCCGAACACCACGTGCCGTCCTGGTTGAGGCCGGGCGATCCCGAAAGCCGCTGGCCGGTCCTCATCGCCATCGTCGCCGTCATCGCGCTTCAGCGGGCCATCCCCGAGCAGTACACGGTGGTGCCGCGCTGGCCGCTGATCGCGCTCGAGGTGGCGCTACTGGTGGTTCTGCTGGTGCTCAATCCCGTGCGGCTGACCCGGTCCACGGCGCTCGGCAAGTGGACCAGCCTGTCGCTCACCGCGGCGATCACCGTCGACAACACGCTGTCGGCGGCGATCCTCGACTACCGGATCCTGACCGGTCAGGTGAGCAACAGTCCCGAACTCCTGCTGGGCAGCGGTGCGGCGATCCTGGTCACGAACGTCATCGCGTTCGGGATCTGGTTCTGGGAACTCGACCGCGGCGGCCCGTTCGCCCGACGGGCCGGCGCGCAGCCGTACCCGGATTTCCTCTTCCCGCAGATGACCGACCCGCGCAACGCCAAGCCGGATTGGCGGCCGATGTTCGTCGACTACCTCTACGTCAGCTTCACGAACTCGGTGGCGTTCTCCCCGACCGACACGATGCCGCTGTCGCGGTGGGCGAAGCTCATGATGACCGTGCAGGCCATTGTGGCGACCACCACGTTGGCGCTGGTCATCGCCAGAGCGGTGAACGTCCTGGGGTGACGCGGCTACCCGCCGAGGCACCCCGGCCCGAGCAGCGCCTTGAGGTCGCCCATCAGCGCCGAGGATGGGGTGACCCGCAGGGTCTGGTCGAGTTCGAGGGTCGTGATGCGCTCGCCGCTGATGAGTCGCAGATAGACCATCGACGTGCCGGGGTGGTTGGTGAGCACCTGTTTGAGGGCCGTCACCTTCTCGGCGGTGCACTGCCGGGTGGGCAGGCTGACGGCGAGCGGCCGGTCGGCCTGAGCGCTGGAGAAGTCCGGCACGATCAGATCGTTGACGATCAGCGAGATGCGGTCATCGCGGGCGTTGACCCTCGCGCCGATGATCACTACCGCGTCGTCGGCGATGTCCGCGCCGAACGTCGAGTACGTCTGCGGGAAGAACATCACCTCGATACCGCCGGTGAGATCCTCCAATTGCGCTGAGGCCCAGGGCAGTCCGTTCTTGTTGACGCGGCGGTTGACCGACGCCAGGATGCCGCCGATCCGGACCTGGGTGTCCGCGGGCACGTCACCGTTGAGGATCGCCGGGAGGTGGGTGTCGACCTGGGTGGCCAGCAGGTGGGCCACGCCGTTGAGCGGATGCCCGGACACGTACAGGCCCAGCATCTCGCGTTCCAGGGCGAGTTTGTGCTTGTCGTCCCACTCGTCGTCGGGCACCTTGATGGTGAACACCGAGTCGGTCGCGGTGTCGGCACCGCCGAAGAGGTCGAACTGCCCCATCGCCTCGGCCTTCTTGGTCCCGAGCACCGACTCGACCGCGTCGGTGTGGATGAGGAACAGTCCCTTCCGGGAATGGCCGAGCGAGTCGAACCCGCCCGCTTTGATCAGCGACTCCGTCACCTTCTTGTTACAGGCCGCCACGTCGATCTTGTTGAGGTAGTCGGAGAAGTCGGTGTACTTGCCCTTCTCCGTGCGCGAGTTGATCAGCGACGCAACGACGTTGGCGCCGACGTTGCGCACCGCCCCCAACCCGAACCGGATGTCGGTGCCCACCGAGGCGAAGTTCAGTTCCGATTCGTTGACGTCCGGCGGCAGCACCGTGATGCCGAGCCTGCGGCAGTCCGACAGGTACACCGCCGCCTTGTCCTTGTCGTCGCCGACGGAGGTGAGCAGACCGGCCATGTACTCGGCCGGGTAGTTGGCCTTGAGGTAGGCCGTCCAGTACGACACCAGCCCGTAGCCCGCGGCGTGGGATTTGTTGAAGGCGTAGTCCGCGAACGGCAGCACGGTGTCCCACAGCGCCTTGACCGCCGCCGCCGAGAACCCGTTCGACTTCATCCCTTCGGAGAAGCCCTCGAACTCCTTCTCGAGCACCTCGCGCTTCTTCTTGCCCATGGCCTTGCGCAGGATGTCCGCTCGGGCGAGCGAGTAGCCGGCGACCTTCTGCGCGATGCGCATGATCTGCTCTTGGTAGACGATGAGGCCGTAGGTCTCGGCGAGGATCTCGCGCAGCGGCTCCTCGAGCTCGGGGTGAATCGGCTTGATCGCCTGCCGGTTGTTCTTGCGGTCGGCGTAGTCGTTGTGGGCGTTCACGCCCATCGGACCCGGTCGGTAGAGCGCGATGACGGCGACGACGTCCTCGAACTCGGTGGGCTGCATGCGGCGCAGCAGGTCGCGCATCGGGCCGCCGTCGAGCTGGAACACACCGAGCGTGTCACCCCGGCCGAGCAGTGCGTAGGCGCTGGGATCGTCCAGCGGCACCTGCTCCAGGTCGAGCTCGATGCCGCGGTTGGCCCGGATGTTCTCGAGGCAGTCCCCGATGATCGTCAGGTTGCGCAGCCCCAGGAAGTCCATCTTCAGCAGGCCGATGGCCTCACACGAGGGGTAGTCCCATCCCGTGATGACCGCGCCGTCCTGCGGCCGCCGCCACAGCGGGATCGCTTCGATGAGCGGTTCCGAGCTCATGATCACCGCGCACGCGTGCACACCGGCGTTGCGGACCAGTCCCTCGAGACCGCGCGCGGTCTCGTAGATCGTCTGCACGTCGCGGTCGGTCTCGATCAGCGCGCGGACCTCGGCGGCCTCCTTGTACCGCTCGTGGTTCGGATCGGTGATCCCCGACAGCGGGATGTCCTTCGCCATGATCGGCGGCGGCAGCGCCTTGGTGATGCGGTCGGCGATGGCGAAACCCGGCTGACCGTAGTTGACGCGCGCCGAATCCTTGAGTGCCGCTTTGGTTTTGATGGTGCCGAACGTGATGACCTGGGCGACTCGGTCACTGCCCCACTTGTTGGCGGCGTAGCGCAGCATCTCGCCGCGGCGGCGGTCGTCGAAGTCGATGTCGATATCGGGCATCGAGACGCGCTCGGGGTTCAGGAACCGCTCGAACAGCAGACCGTAGGGAATCGGGTCGATGTTCGTGATGCCCATCGCGTACGCGACGAGCGAGCCGGCGGCCGAGCCACGGCCGGGGCCCACCCGGATGTCGACCGAGCGGGCGTAGTTGATCAGGTCCGCGACGATCAGGAAGTAGGACGGGTAGCCCTTGTCGCAGATCACGCCGATCTCGTACTCGGCGCGGTCGGTGTACTCGGTCGGGACTCCCGACGGGAACCTGCGCTGCAGCCCCGCGGCCACCTCGTGCCGCAGCCAGGACCCCTGGTCGTGACCCTCGGGCACCGGGAACACCGGCATCCGGTCCTTCGGCGCCCACACCTCGGCGTAGGGCTGGACGCGCTCGGCGATCAGCAGCGTCGAATCGCACGCGCCGGGCACCTGCGAATCCCACATGGCCCGCATGTCCGCGGCCGACTTGAGGTAGTAGCCGTCGCCGTCGAACTTGAACCGCGTCGGATCCGACAGCGTCTTGCCGGTCTGCACGCACAGCAGCGCCTCGTGGTTGCGCGACGCCTCCTTGGTCACGTAGTGGCAGTCGTTGGTCGCCAGCGGCGGGATGCCGAGCTTGCGGCCCACGTCCAGCAGGCCGTCGCGGACCCGGCGCTCGATCTCGATGCCGTGGTCCATCAACTCCAGGAAGTAGTTCTCCGGCCCGAAGATCTCGCGCCACTTGGCGGCGGACTCGAGCGCCTCCGCCTCCTGGCCCAACCTCAGCCGCGTCTGCACCTCACCAGAGGGACAGCCCGTGGTCGCGATGATTCCCGCGGCGTGTTCGGCGATGATCTCGGCGTCCATCCGCGCCCACTTGCCGAGTTGACCTTCGAACGACGCCAGCGAGGACAGCTTGAACAGGTTCCGCAGGCCCGTGGCGTTCTCCGCGACCATCGTCATGTGGGTGTATGCGCCGCTACCGGAGACGTCGTCACCCTTCTGGCTGGGATCCCCCCACTGCACCCGCTTGGTGTCGAAACGCGACGCGGGGGCGATGTAGGCCTCGATGCCGATGATCGGCGTGATGCCCATATCCGTTGCTGCGTTGTAGAACTCGCTCGCCCCGTACATGTTGCCGTGGTCGGTCATGCCGATGGCGGGCATCTCGAGGCGCTGCGCCTCGGCGAGCATGGGCTTGACCTTCGCCGCACCGTCCAGCATCGAGTACTCGGTGTGGTTGTGGAGGTGAACGAAAGACCCCGAGGACTTAGACGATGAACCGCTCATAGGCACGCCAGTCTATGGCCGTCCACCGACAGTCTTCGGCGTGTCGCGGTACGTGTCGGAACGGATTCGGGGGTGCGCGGCCCGCGCCGCGGATTCAGGACACGGAGACGGGGTTCAGCAAGCCGTGGGCGAACACCCTGGTCAGTTGCTTGGTTATCTCGTGCGTCTTCTCAGCGTCGTTGACGAACCCGGCGTAGAAGCCCATTCCCCACACCACCGAGTGCAATAGGTCGACGACCGATTTCGACGACACGTGCTCCTGGAGTTCGCCACGGTCGGCTGCCGCGTCGACCAGCGTGGCGATGAATGCGCGCATCGCGGCGTCACCGTCGTACTCGAGTTCAGGATTGCGGCTGGCCTCCAGCCGTGCGCTCACCAGGAACGCGAGGGTGGAGTGGTCGCGCTGGTCGACCTCCTGAATCGCCTTCACCAGGGCTGACAGCTGGTCGACCAGGCGTTCGTGACGCTGCGCCTTGGCGATACAGTCGGCCATCACGCCGCTGACGTCGGCGAGAAGCGCCTCGAAGATCTCCTCCCGGCTGGCGAAGTAGTAATGCAGTGTGGGCCTACTCAACTCCGCCGTGACGGCGATCGCCTGAAACGTCGCAGCGTGATAGCCGCGCTCGTTGATGACCCGGCGAGCGGCGCGCAGGATGCGACTGCGCGTCTCGGCCGAGTCGGAGCCGACGGGCCGTCCCCGGCGCCTTCCGGTGGACGGTGCGTGACCGTTCAATTGCGGCATGTGCGGACCTCACCCGCGAGGCGTTCGAACCTCGCCTGGCAAACCGTATTGCATTGCTACAGACCGGTCAACTAGAGGGTTTCGGCAAACGTCTGTTCAGTGAGTCCGGGGCGGGTTTCCGGCGCACCGCGTCGATCGTCATGACGGCCAGGGCCGCCCAGATCAGAGCGAATCCGATCCATCTCGCGAGCGGCATCGGCTCGTGGCCCACGATCACGCCCCACGCCATCTGCAGGCCGGGGTTCAGGTAGAACAGCAGGCCGATCGTCACCATCGGCAGCCGCTGGGCCGCGGCAGCGAAGAGCAGCAGCGGTACCGCCGTGATCGGCCCGGCCAGCATCAGCAATACGGTGTGCGCGCCGCCCTCGCCCACGAAGTGGCCCTTCCCGAGCGCCTCCAGCGCAATCAGGTAGCCGCCGGCGAACGGCAGAGCGAGGAACGTTTCGACGGCGACACTGACCCGTGGATCCGCGACGACGACCTTCTTGACCAACCCGTACAGCGCGAACGAGACCGCGAGCACACCGGCGATGTAGGGCGGGGCGCCGACACCGGCCGTCAAGACGACGACCGCCACGACGGCGATGCCCAGCGCCACCGTCTGCAGTCTGCCGATGCGCTCGCGGAACACCACCACACCCAGTGCCACGGTGACGAGCGGGTTGATGAAGTAGCCCAACGCGGCGTCGACGACGTGGCCGTGCGTCGCCGCGTAGATGTAGGTGCCCCAGTTCAGCGCGATCAGCGCCGACGCCGCCGCCAGCATCAGCCAGGTCCGCCCCGACAGCCTGCGCAGATCGCCGAACCGGCGCGCCACCAGGAGAACCAGGGCAAGGCAGACCGCGCTCCACACGATGCGGTGCGCCAGCACCTCGACCGAGCCGGCGGGGAGCAGCAGCGGGAAGTACCCGGGACAGAGCCCCCACCAGGCGAACGCGCCGACCCCGAACAGGACTCCTGCGCGACGGGTGCGGGCCTCGCCCGTCACAACGCGTGGTTGCGCAGCACGTCCAGGGCGTGCTGGAGGTCAGCCGGATACGGACTGGTGAACTCGACGCGCCGGCCGTCGGCCGGATGCGCGAAGCTCAGCGCCCTGGCGTGCAGCCACTGCCGTTCCAGCCCGAGGCGTTTCGCCAGCGTCGGGTCGGCACCGTACGTCAGGTCACCGCAGCACGGGTGATGCAGCGCGGAGAAGTGCACGCGGATCTGGTGGGTGCGGCCGGTTTCCAGGTGCACGTCGAGCAGGCTCGCCGCCTGGAAGGCCTCGAGCGTGTCGTAGTGCGTGATGCTGTGCCGACCTTGTTCGGTCACCGCGAACTTCCAGTCGTTGCTCTTGTGCCGACCGATGGGCGCGTCGATGGTGCCACTCGACGGATCGGGATGTCCCTGCACCAGCGCGTGGTACCGCTTGTCGACGGTGCGCTGCTTGAACGCTCGCTTGAGCAGGGTGTAGGCGCGCTCGGAGATCGCCACCACCATGACGCCGGACGTGCCGACGTCGAGGCGGTGCACGATGCCCTGACGCTCGTGCACCCCCGACGTGGTGATGCGGAATCCGGCGGCGGCCAGCCCGCCCAGCACGGTCGGTCCCGTCCACCCCACCGACGCATGCGCCGCCACCCCGACGGGTTTGTCGACGACGACGATGTCGGCGTCGCTGTACAGGATCGTCATGCCCTCGACGTCGACCGTCGGATTCTCCAGCGGCGCAGGCGCTTCCGGCAACCGCACCTCCAGCCACGCGCCGGCCACCAGGCGGTCGGACTTCCCCACCGCGACGCCGTCGACTTCCACGTCGCCCTGTTCTGCCAGCGTGGCGGCCGCGGTCCTGGAAAGCCCGAGCAGCCGGGCCAGTCCGGCGTCCACCCGCATGTCGGCCAGGCCCTCGGGCACCGGCATCGAACGACTCGTCACTCCGGGGTGGCGTCCGGCTCGGGCCCGGCGTCCTCCGCGCGCGTCGGCTGAGCCGGCTGGGCCCTCCCGGCGTCATCCGATGCGCCGTCCGGCTGGCGCTTACCCGCGGTATCGAAGTCGTAGCCGAACAACGACAATCCGACGAGCAGGATCGCGCCACCCACCACCGCGGGGTCGGCCACGTTGAACACCGGCCACCAGCCGATGGACAGGAAGTCGATGACGTGGCCCTGCAGCGGGCCGGGCCAGCGGAAGAACCTGTCGACCAGATTGCCCAGCGCACCGCCCAGGATCATGCCGAGCCCCAGAGCCCACCACGGCGACACCAGCCGACGGCCCATCCAGACGATGCCCACCACCACGCCGGTCGCGATCAGCGTCAGCACCCACGTGTAGCTCGTCGCCATGGAGAACGCGGCGCCGGGGTTGCGCACCAGCGTCCAGGTCACGGTGTCGCCGATGATCGACACCGGCTGATTCGGCGTCAGTAGTTCGACGGCCAGCACCTTGGTCACGACGTCGAGGACGAGCACGACCGCCGCGACGGAGGCCAGCATCCGCAGCCGACGCCGCGGTCGGGACACGGCCGTCTCGTCCGTGGCGGTGGCCTCGGCCGAATCGGTGGTTTCGTCGGTCACGCGTCCATCATCCCAAAAGGGTACGGGCGTGCGTCCGACGCGCCCCAACGGACGGCGTTCGATGGTGAACAATCTCGGGCATGGGCCGCGTCGTCGTCATCACCACCGGGGGCACCATCGCGACGCGCTCCGGCGCCGACGGGGTGGCCCGGCCCACTCGATCGGGCCGCGACCTGGTGGTCGGCCTGGACTCCGCGGACGGGGTCGACGTCATCGATCTGCTCGCGGTCGACAGCAGCCGGCTGGTACCGGCGGACTGGGACCGGATCGGCGCGGCGATCACATCCGCGGTCCAGGGCGGGGCCGACGGCGTCGTGGTCACGCACGGGACCGACACCCTGGAGGAGACCGCGCTGTGGCTGGACGCGACGTACTCCGGCGCGGTGCCGGTGGTGCTGACGGGGGCGATGCGCTCCAGCGACGCAGTCGAGCCCGACGGTCCGCGGAATCTCGCCGAGGCCGTGTCCGTGGCCGCCAGTCCGTCGACCGGGGACCTCGGCGTGCTGGTCAGCTTCGCGGGCACGGTGTGGCAGCCACTCGGCCTCACCAAGATCGGGGAGCGCTGGGCGGGCACCGCGCTCGGCACGGTGACACCGGGCACGGTGCACCTCACCCGACCCAAGCGCCGCCCGGTGATCGGCGCCGCCAGCGCGGCGATCGCGCCCCGCGTCGACGTGGTCGCCGTGTACGCGGGCGCCGACGCGGTGGCGATGGACGCGTACACGGCCGCGGGCGCCAGCGGACTCGTACTGGAGGCGCTCGGCGCCGGCAACGTGCCGGACGCGGTGTTGCACGGCGTCCAGCGGCTGTGCTCGGACGGTGTGGTCGTCGCGGTGTCGACACGGGTGCCCGACGCGACGGTCAGCGCGCGCTACGGGCCGGGCCGCGCGCTCGCCGACGCGGGCGCGATCATGGTGCCGACACTGCGCCCGGCGCAGGCCAGAGTGCTGATGATGGCGGCGCTAGCCGCCGGCTCACCCGTCGCCGGCGTCCTCGCCGACTGGGGCTGACGCGGCGCGTGCCGCCACGAACTCCGGCCAGTCGAGACTGTCGAGCGGATCCGCGCGCCGGATCTCGGCATCGTCGACCGGAAACGTCCGCATCACCCCCGGACCGCTGGCTCTGGTCTCGAACCGCACGCTCATCACGCCGTGCCCCGCACCCTGCACCCACCCGTGGCCGAACCGGTCGTGGACGACGTCGTCGCCGACGCGCCACCCGGTCGGCGCGGGCGCGATGACCGGCGCGGGCCCGGCCTGCCTGTCGTCGGACGCCTCGAGGGCCTGGTCGAGGTCCGGGAACAGTGATTCCTGGCGGACATCGGACAGGCCCGAGAAGCCAACGCCGACAAGGCGAATGGGTCCGATGTCCATGGGATCGAGCAGCAGCCTGCGTGCGGTGCCGATGAGCGTCGCCTCCTCCACGGTCGCGTACGGCAGCGTCGCCGATCGCGTCAGCGTGCTCATGTCGGACTTCTTCAGCTTGACCGTCACCGTGCGCGCCCCGCGGCCGTCGCGCTGCAGCCGGCGGTGTGCGTGCTCGCCGATGGGCACGATGGCGTCGCGCAGTTGGTCGAGCGTCGTCAGATCCTCGGCGAAGGTGGATTCGGCGCTGATCTGCTTGGCACCGGCGCGCTCGGCCACCGGGCGGTCGTCGATGCCGCGGGCCAGCAGGTGCAGCGCGGCGCCGACGGTGGACCCGAGCACGTCGGCCACCTCGGAGTCCGTCAGGGCGGCCAGTGCGCCGACGGTGTCGATGCCGAGCCGGTGCAGGCGTTCCTCGGCGACCGGGCCGATGCCCCAGAGCTTGCGGACCGGAAGCGCGGCCAGCAGCGCACGCTCCTCGGCACGGCGGATCACCCGGACGCCGTCGGGCTTGGCCAGACCCGACGCGATCTTGGCGAGCTGCTTGCCCGATCCGGCGCCGACGGACGCCACCAGGCCGGTCTGCTCGCGCACCCTGGCCCGCAGCCGCTCGCAGAACCGTTCGACGGCGTCCGCATCGGCACCTGCGAGCTCGACCGGTTCGCCGAACGCCTCGTCGAACGACAGCTGCTCGAGGACGGGCACGACCTCGCGCACGGTGTCCAGCACCCGGCCGCTGGCCATGCCGTAGACCGCACCGCGCGGCGGTAGCACGACTGCGGCGGCGCCGACCATCCGCCGCGCCTGATGCATGGGCATGGCCGAGCGGGCGCCGAACACCCTGGCCTCGTAGCTCGCGCCCGCGACGACCCCTCGCCCGCCGAGACCGCCGACGAGCACCGGGCGTCCGCGCAGCGTGGGCCGCGTCAGCTGCTCGACGGAGGCGAAGAACGCGTCCATGTCGAAGTGCAGCACCCAGCGATCCATAACCGCCGATGCTAGGGCGCTAGCCTGGCGCCATGGCAGCAGAGGACGTCCCGATTCGCGACGCGTCGATCCGCCTCGGCCAGTTCCTCAAGCTCGCATCGCTGATCGACTCCGGGGCCGACGCGAAGGAGGTCATCGCGGATGGGCTCGTCACCGTCAACGGCGCCGTCGAGACCCGGCGCGGCCGTCAGCTTCAGCACGGCGACGTCGTGACCTTCGGGAGCAGGGCGGCCCGCGTCACGCCTTCGTGATCGCGGCCTTCGCGCCGTCGCCGATGTCGTGCCCGTCGGGCAGGTCACCGAACGCGAAAGTCGTCGCCAGCACCTCGCCGGCGATCAGGTCGACGTGCGCGCGCGCCCACCCCTCCCGTTCGGCGGGCACCCAGAGCACCAGGCTGATGCGGTCGGACACGTCGAGCCCGGTGCTCTTGCGCAGCTCCTGCAGCTCCCGGATGCGATCCTTGGCCCAGCCCTCCGCCTCCAGTTCGGGCGTCACCGTTCCGTCGAGCACCACCAGTCCAGCACCGTCCGGCAGAGCCGCGGTCCACTCCGGTTCGGCGGCAACGAGTTTCGAGGTGTACTCCTCCGGGGTGAGCGTGGCGGGCCCGGCCGTCAGCGTGCCGTCCGGGTTGAGCACGCTCTCCCCCGCCTTCACGGCCTTGATGGCGGCTTGCACGTCCTTGCCGAGCCGCGGCCCCGCCACCTTGGCGTTCACGGCGACCTTGAAGCGACCGTAGGTGTCGATCTCATCGGTGAGTTCCACGGCCTTGACGTTGAGCTCGTCGGCGATGAGGTCGACGAACGGTCGCAGCGCCTCCGGATCCGCCACGGCGACAGTCAGTTCGGGAAGCGGCAGCCGCACCCGCAACTTCTTCGCCTTGCGCACCGACGAACCCGCCGAGCACACGTCGCGCACCTGATCCATGGCGGCCACCAGCGCGGCGTCGGCGGGAAGGGAACCCGCCGCCGGCCAGTCGGTGAGGTGGACCGACCTCTCACCCGTGAGGCCGCGCCAGATGACCTCGGTCGTGAGCGGCAGAAGCGGCGCCGCCAGCCTGCTGGTCACCTCGAGAACGGTGTGCAGGGTGTCGATCGCGTCGGAGTCCTCGTTCCAGAACCGCGCGCGGGACCGCCGCACGTACCAGTTGTTCAGGGCGTCGGCGAACTGCCGCAGCTGGTCACACGCTCCCGAGATGTCGCACGTGTCGAGCGCCTCGGTGAGATCGTCGCGCAGCACCGCGAGTTTGGCCAGGATGTAGCGGTCCAGCACGTTCGTGGAGTCGGTACGCCACCGCCCGCGCTGCGGCGCGTACAGCGTCAGGAACGTGTACGCGTTCCAGATCGGCAGCTGCACCTGTCGCACCCCCTCGCGGATGCCCTGCTCGGTGACGACGAGGTTGCCGCCGCGCAGGATCGGTGACGCCATCAGGAACCACCGCATGGCGTCGGACCCGTCTCGGTCGAACACCTCGCTGACATCGGGGTAGTTGCGCAGCGACTTGCTCATCTTCTGCCCGTCGTTGCCCAGCACGATGCCGTGCGCGACACAGGTTTTGAATGCGGGACGGTCGAAGAGCGCGGTCGCGAGCAGGTGCATGACGTAGAACCAGCCGCGGGTCTGGCCGATGTACTCGACGATGAAGTCGGCCGGGAAGTGGGTGTCGAACCACTCGGCGTTCTCGAACGGGTAGTGCACCTGGGCGTACGGCATGGACCCCGAGTCGAACCACACGTCGAACACGTCCTCGATGCGCCGCATCGTCGAATTGCCGCTGGGATCATCGGGATTCGGCCGGGTGAGCTCGTCGATGTAGGGCCGGTGCAGGTTGTCCGGGCGCACGCCGAAGTCACGTTCCAACTCGTCGAGGCTGCCGTACACGTCGATCCGCGGATACGCCGGATCGTCGGACTTCCACACCGGAATCGGGGTGCCCCAGTATCGGTTTCGCGACACCGACCAGTCGCGGGCGTTCGACAGCCACTTACCGAACTGGCCGTCCTTGACGTGCTCCGGGTACCAGGTGATCTGCTGATTCAGCTCGACCATCCGGTCCTTGAACTGCGCCACGTCGACGAACCACGACGACACCGCCCGGTAGATCAGCGGGTTCCGGCACCGCCAGCAGTGCGGATAGGAGTGGTCGTAGGTCTCGTGCCGCAGCAGCACGGGCGCGTTGACTCCCGCCGAACCCGTACCGTTCTTCAGGTCGCGGATGATCTGCGGGTTGGCGTCGAACACGTGCTGACCCGCGTAGTCGGGCACCGTCGCGTCGAACCGGCCCTTCGAATCGACCGGTGTCACCGCCACGATGCCCGCGGCGTCGCCCGTCGCCTTGTCGTCCTCGCCGTAGGCAGGCGCCATGTGCACGATGCCGGTGCCGTCGTCGGTCGTGACGAAGTCGCCGGACAGCACCTGGAAAGCACTGGACGAGTTCGTCTTCGAATCCGCGAAGTAGGGGAACGGCGGCAGGTACGACGTGCCGAGAAGATCGGCACCTCGATACGTGGCCAGCACCTCCGGCTCCTCACCGAGTTCCCGCGCGTAGGCGGCGAGCCGCGCTTCGGCGAGCACGTAGCGACGGCCGTCGGATCCGAGCACCTGGACGTAGGAGACCTCGGGGTTGACGGCGACGGCCTGATTCGACGGGAGCGTCCACGGCGTCGTCGTCCAGATCAGCAGGTACGAGTCGGTCAGCTCCCCCGAATCGATACGGAAGCCGACGGTCAGCGCCGGATCCTGCCGGTTCTGGTAGACGTCGTCGTCCATCCGCAGCTCGTGGCTGGACAGCGGGGTCTCGTCGTTCCAGCAGTACGGCAGGACGCGGTAGCCCTCGTACGCCAGGCCCTTGTCCCAGAGCTTCTTGAACGCCCAGATCGCCGACTCCATGAAGCCGATGTCCAGCGTCTTGTAGTCGTTGTCGAAGTCGACCCACCGCGCCTGCCTGGTGACGTAACTGCGCCACTCGCCCGCGTACTTCATCACCGAGGCGCGGCAGGCGTCGTTGAACGCGCCGATGCCGAGTTCCTCGATCTGCGCCTTGTCGCTGATCCCGAGCTGGCGCTGCACCTCGAGTTCGGCGGGCAGTCCGTGGGTGTCCCACCCGAAGCGGCGGTCCACCTTGTATCCGCGCATCGTGCGGTATCGCGGGACGATGTCCTTGACGTAGCCGGTCAGCAGATGACCGTAGTGCGGCAGGCCGTTGGCGAACGGCGGCCCGTCGTAGAAGACGTACTCGTCAGCGCCGTCGCGACGGTCGATGCTGGCGCGGAAGGTGTCGTCGGCGTCCCAGAAGTCGAGGACCTCGCGCTCGAGTTCGGGGAAGTTCGGCGAGCCGCTCGCCGGCTTGGGGTACGCGCTCACGTGCGGTCGTCTCCTGTGCCTGTGGTGCTGATAGGCACGGGGACGACGTCGCGCGGTTGCGCGAGCGCCGCGGTACCACCCCGCTTGCACCTCCGCCGGAGATGCCGCTCAACTGCGGACGCTGACGGGCCCAACCGTTCGGTTCTACTGAGGCGCGGGCAACCGCGGCCGTTCTTCCGAAGGCTCCCCGGTGATGGCCGGATCGACGCCGTTGCGGTCGATTCTAGCGACCGTCTCTCAGTACGCAGCCGCCAGCTCGGACGTCGCGACCGGCGCCGACTCCGAGGTCAGCTCGATCATCGCGTACGGCAGCTGCTCGGCGAGCTCCTCGACGGTGTACGCCTCGAAGCTGCGCGGGTCGTACCACCAGTCCAGGCGCATCGCGCCGCCGTCGAAGTGCGCGTGCAGCTCGAGGAGGTGACCGTAGCCAGCGGGGCGCGACATCGGCATGCCGAAGGAGAACAGAACGTCCGACATCGGGTCGGTGCCGGGATCATCGGCGACCGGGCGCTCCATCGGGTGCGCGGTCAGCGCGACCAGCGACTGGTGCACGCTGGTCAGCATGTCGGTGGCCGGCATCCGATCCGGACCCACGCAGGCAAGCGCGACCGGGTAGCTGGAGTCGTCGAATCGGGCCACGTCGACGGCCACGAAGCCCTCGCCGATGGTCCGCTGCACCGCACGCCCCAGGGCGGCCAGCAGAATCTCCTCGCTGGTGAGGCCCAACGCCGTGGCGGCACCGTCGAGTTCGTCGGTGAGCACAGCCGAAAGTGTTGCGCTGTGGCACGCCATGTCGTCCGTGCGAGGGCGTCCGGCGGCGTCGTAATCGGTCAGCTGCAAGTTTGCGCGGATCATGGTGAACAAGCTACACGCTATTCCCAAATATGGGACACATCTGCCAAAACTGTGACGCCGGTGTTAATTATGGGCCGGTTGTCCTTTTTGCGGCTGCCACTGCCCAGGATCGGGAAATGCGGTTATTGTGGAGCGGTGCCACGTACCGATGAGAACGGCAGACAGCTAAAAGCTCTGCTGGACTACCTGCTCGATGGCGATATCGACGCGAAGGCGATCTACGACGCGCTGGGGACGTCCAGCAGCACCTACTACCGCCGTATCAAGGAAGCCGACTACCCGAACGCCGAAGAACTGCGGCTGGTAGCCGACCGGTTCTCGATCAACTACCCGGACCTGCAGGTCAGGTTCGGATTGATGAGCCGCGACGAGGTTCTCAGCTATCTGGAATCGGCGCCGACGACGGTTGCCACGCGCACCGAGACCCGAACCGAGGTCCGGCCGGCGCGCCCGAAGCTATCGCAGTTAGCTCCGCGGCCTGACGCACCGCCTCTATAGCAGTAGACTCGCTGCGGCGGACTCACCGGCGACTAAGGCAACAGCATGGCTCTCACAGTGCTCATAGCGATCACCCTCGTGTGCATCGGCTGGAGCCTCTGGATTCGCCGTGTCACCTGGTCGTGCCGGTGGGAAGTTGCTGCAACGTTGAATATCGCCCTGCAGGGCCTGGCCGTCTTCCTGATGTCGCCGTGGGCCTCGGAGACCATCGGCCACTTCCTATACGACCTCACCGGCAAGTGGAATCTCGAGGACTACCTCGGTCACGACGCGTACATCGTCGCGGCGTCGGCCGTCGTGTACAACACCCTCGGCCGTCTTCAGGACGACCACGCCATGCAGGTCACGTTCAAGCAGTACGTCGAGCGCCCGGCCACGCTGTGCATCCCACTGCTCCTGGTGACCTTTTCGCTCGGCAACGGCGCGGCGATCTACAAGCCGGACTTCTTCCAGGTGCCCACCGACTTCTGGCTGGCCACCTACTGGATCCTGCTATGCGGCACGTTGATCTACCTCCTCGGCTACGGGTGCCGCGCGCTGCTGATCCTGCGCAAGGACCCGCGGTCGCGCCGCATCGCCAACGTCTATCTCGCCGCGTCGATCAGCGGCATCGCCGCCTGCATCGTCCGGATCGTCACGTCGCTGGTGCCGTCGCTGCAATCCGTCGCGACGAGCACCACGCTGACGTGGGTGTTCGCCTGCGCCTGCGGCGCGGGTTTCGCACTGGCGTCGGCGCACTCCTGGCGGATCAAGACGAAGTGGTTCTCGACCGCCGACCGCTAGACCTAGCGCGATAACCCCTTCACCCCACCCCGGCCGCCGACGAACGGCGCGCGTCTTGCCAATGCGTTCTCCACCGTGACGACGTCAGCTGCCGGGCCGCGTCAGTGAACCACGACCGCCGCCGGCAACCACGCCGCTCGCCGTTCGCGGACCGCCGGTGACACACGCGCCTCCACTCATCCGCTGTTCACACCCCGGATCGCCTTGCAGGCACAAGGAATGATTCAAAAGGTACTCAACTTCAGGGAACAGCAATCGATTTGCGAAATATCCACCTCGCGGCGCGACTCACCGCGCGACACGGTGAAACCCTGGATGCGGTAATGCGGTGTGCCATAGGGCTTTTCGCTATGCTGCGCATCTCGGGTTCGCATTACTTAAGCTTGTCGCGAGCTCGACCGAGGTCATTCGGCTGCTGCAGAGAGGGACGTGAACATGTCAGAGGCGACGATCCCCGCGATACTGCGGGAGCGAGCGAGCTTGCAACCTAACGACATCGCGTTCACCTTCGTCGATTACGACGTCGAGTGGGAGGGCGTTTCGACCAGTCTCACCTGGGCGCAGCTGTATCGCCGCACCACCAACCTGGCGCTGGCCCTCAGCTCGGTCGCCGCGATCGGCGACCGCAGCGTCATCGTCGCGCCGCAGGGGCTCGACTACCTGGTGGCGTTCCTGGCCTCGTTGGAGGCCGGACTCATCGCCGTGCCGCTGTCCACGCCGATGAGCGGTGCCCACGACGAGAGGGTCGGCGCGGTGATGGCCGACGCGGCCCCGACCGTCGTGCTCACGACATCGGTGATGGTCGACGTCGTCTCGGAGTACGCGCGGCGATCGGATGCCACCGTCATCGCGGTGGATCGGCTCGACCTCGACATGCGGAGCAGGCAGTTCAGGCTGCGCGGGTCGCGCCCGGAAACCGCTTACCTGCAGTACACCTCGGGCTCGACGCGCAGTCCGGCGGGCGTGATGGTCAGCTACCGCAACCTCTCGGCCAACTTCGAGCAGATCATGGCCGACTTCTTTCCGGAGTACGGCAAGGTCGCGCCGGAGGGCACCACCGCCGTCTCCTGGCTGCCCTTCTATCACGACATGGGACTCATGCTCGGGGTGTGCGCCCCGATCCTCGGCGGCTGGCGCACGATGGTGACGACGCCGCTGGCGTTCCTCGCCCGTCCGGCGCGCTGGGTCCAGCTGATGGCGTCAAGTCCCAACGCGCTGACCGCGGCGCCCAACTTCGCGTTCGAACTCGCGGCCGCGCGCACCACGGACGAGGACATGGCGGGACTCGACCTCAGCGGCGTCGTCGGGCTCATCAGCGGTGCGGAACGGGTGCACGACGCCACGCTGCGACGCTTCACCAGGCGGTTCGCGAAGTACGGGCTCCCAGAGCGCGCCCTCAAACCGTGCTACGGACTGGCGGAGGCCACGCTGTACGTCGCGACTCGCGAGCCCGCCGATACGCCCGCCGTGGTGAACTTCGAACTCGACGCGCTCGCCGCGGGTCGCGCGGTGACGTGCGGCCCGGACGAGGGTGCCGCGCTGGTGAGCTACGGCACGCCGGTCAGCCCCGAGGTCCGCATCGTCGATCCGCACACCAGAGTCGAATGCTCGACCGATACCGTCGGCGAGATCTGGACCAGAGGTGAGAACGTCTGCCTCGGCTACTGGCAGAAGCCGGAACAGACCGAGGACACCTACGGCGGCTCGCTGGTGTCGCCGTCCCCGGGCACCGCCGAGGGCCCGTGGTTGCGCACGGGCGACCTCGGGTTCGTGCACGCCGGCGAACTCTTCATCATCGGCCGCATCAAGGACCTGGTCATCGTCCGCGGCCGCAACCACTATCCCGACGACATCGAAGCCACCATCGGTGAGATCACCGGTGGCCGGGTGGCCGCCATCGCCGTCGAGGAGGACCGCACCGAGCAACTCGTCGCGATCATCGAAGTGAGACAGCGCGGAGACACCGAGTCCGAAGTGCTCGAGAGAATGCTGAACGTCAAACGTCAAGTCACGTCTGCGATCTCGACGACACACGGCCTGACGCCCGCCGACCTCGTGCTGGTGCCACGCGGCGCCATCCCGATCACCACGAGCGGCAAGATCCGGCGTTCGGCGGCGGCGCAGTGCTATCGCAACGACGAGTTCGAGCGTCTCGACCTCGGCCTCAGCACGGTCAGCGGATGATCTCGTACCCGAAGGCCCTCTGCAGCCGTGGCGGCAGCACCGCCACCACGCTCCACCGCAGGAACAAGCGCCAGTAACCGACCTGTTCGAACCGACGTGTCGACGTGAGCACCGTGTCGGTGGGCAGGAAGAAGAAGTCGCCCTGCGCGCACGCGTCCTTGATGAAGCGGGTGTCCTCCCCCATCACCAGCGCCTCGTCGAATCGCACCAGCGAGAGCATGGAGCGACGTGCGATCTGGATCGCGTACGAGCCCTTGCCAAGTCGATGTGCGAGGTCGTAGTAGGCGAACCAGGCCCTGGCCACCCGCCCACCCTCGATGGGTCGGACACTCGACGTTCCGACGGAGAGGGGTGTGCGCGCATTGCGAAGCAAGGATTCGAGCTCGGTGAGAAAGTTTGCCTTCAACAGTGTGTCGGCGTCGAGGAACACCACCCAGTCGCCGTCGGGCGACGCCTGCTCGGCGCCCGCGTTCTTTGCCGCGGACACACCACGTGCGTCGCTCGCGAACACCCGTACATTCCCGCACTCGAATCGCCTCGCCACGTCGAGCGTGCGATCGGACGATCCGTTCTCAACGACGAGAACTTCATACCTTTGGTCCGGATAGTCAAGTGCCGCTAAGTGTTCAAGCGTCGCCCCGATGTAGCCCTCCTCGTTGTGCGCAGGCACGACGATGGAGAAGTACAGCCGCCGGGTCACAGCGGGAATCCTAACCGCCGCCGCCTCGGACGGCTATCACGCTGCAGTACAGCGACGTTCGACGACGGACGATCGACGGTCGCACCACACCCGACACCACCGCGTTGGAGCGACAGCAAAGATCCCCTACTGAGCCGACGGCGAACGACGTTGTCAGTCAGCAATTTTCAAGGCAGCACGGCGACTGCGTCGTCGCGGTATCGTTGCCTCGTGATCGATCTGGTGGGCGTGAGCAAGTCCTTCGGCGGCACCGTGCCCGCACTTCAGGACGTGTCATTCGACGTGCCCACCGGCACCGTGTGCGCGCTGCTCGGACACAACGGCGCGGGCAAGACCACCGTGGTGCGGATTCTGTCGACCCTGCTGCGGCCCGACAGCGGGCACGCCGTGGTCGCGGGGCACGACGTCGCAGCGCATCCCGACCGCGTCCGACGGAACATCGGCGTGACCGGACAGGACGCCGCACTCGACCTGTTGCTGACCGGTCGGGAGAACCTCGAGCTGTTCGGACGGCTGCGTGGTCTGCGGCGCAAACAGTCCCGCGCGCGTGCTGAAGAGCTCATCGCACAGTTCGACATGGAGCACGCCGCGGACCGTCGGGTCGTCACGTACTCCGGTGGCATGCGGCGTCGCATCGACATCGCCGGTGCGTTGGTGGTGCCGCCCAAGGTCCTGTTCCTCGACGAGCCGACCACCGGTCTCGACCCGCGCAGCCGCCGCGACGTCTGGTCGCTGGTGTCCTCGCTGTCCGCCGACGAGGTGACGGTCCTGCTGACCACCCAGTACCTCGAAGAGGCCGACGTTCTCAGCGACTCGGTGGTGATCCTCGACTCGGGTCGGGTGATCGCCAGCGGCACGGCCGACGAGCTGAAGCGTCGCGTCGGTTTCGCGTTCTGTCAGGTGCGCCCGGTCAAACCCGAGGACGTGCCGCGTCTCGTCGCGGCGCTGGACGACTTCACCGGCGTCGAAGCCGATCCGGAGGCCAACACCGTATCCGTCCCCGCCGCCGACGGAGCGGCAACGCTCACCGAGGTGCTACGCCGGGTCGACCGGCTCGGAGTGGATCTCATCGACATCACCCTGCGCAAGCCGTCGCTCGACGAGGTCTTCCTCCACCTCAGTCCGGCGGCCGTGCACGCATGAACGCTCTGGTGGCCCTCACCGAACGCGTTGTCCGCAGCACGTTCCGCGATCTCGACCTGGTCTTCGCGCTGGTGATCCCGGTGGCCACCTTCCTCGGTTTCACCGTGGCACTGCGCAGCCTGATCGACACCGGCGATATGAGTTACCCGCAGTACGTCCTGCCGGCGGTCATCATGCAGTCCATTCTGTTCGGCGCACTCACGACCGCCGACCGGGCAGCGCGCGAGCAGGCGGGTGGCTTCGGTATTCGGTTGCGCACGTTCCCCATTCCCGTCGGGCTGCCGCTGCTCGCCAGGATGATCTACTGTCTGCTGCGCGGCGTACTGGCGCTCGCGGTGGCCATCGGCATCGCGTACGTGTTCGGATTCCGCATGGCGGGCGGATTCGGCTACGGCGTCGCGTTCGTCGTCGTCGTCCTGGTGCTGACGTTGGCGTTGTCGCTCGGGGCCGATGCCACCGGAACGCGGATCAGGCAGACCGACGTCTCCAGCCAGTTGCTTCTCATCCCCCAACTGCTGCTGGTCCTGCTGTCCACCGGAATGGCGCCCGTGGACTCGTTTCCCGGCTGGATTCAGCCGTTCGTGCAGTATCAGCCGGTTTCGACGGTCACCGAGACGCTGCGTGGACTGTCCACCGGAGACGTGGTCGGCGCCAACGTGGTGCTGAGCGCCGGGTGGTGCGTCGTCCTCCTATTCGGTTGCGGGGCAATCGCCCTGCGGATGCAACGGCGCGTCGAGTGATCGAGCACGAGCCGCCGCGCCAGTCACTCGCGGTCGAGAGCGTCGCGTTCGCGGGTCGGCTGCTGATCCGCTGGCGCCGACACCCGATCGTGCCGATTCAGGCACTGCTCTTCCCGACCTTCCTCCTCGTCACCTACTACCTCCTGGTCGGCAAGTCGGTCGTGCGCATCACCGGCTCCGACAGCCTCGACGGGTTGGTGCCCGTGTGCGCCGTCGCGGGGGCGATGTTCGGCGCGCTCGGCGCCGGGCTGACCATCCCCGCAGAGCGCAACAGCGGTCTGCTGAGCCGGTTCTGGACGTTTCCGGTGCATCGGGCCAGCCCGTTGACGGGCCGCCTGTTGGCCGAGGCGGTCCGCACTCTGGTGGGTGCCGCGTTGATCACCGCGGTCGGCTTCGCGCTCGGATTGCGATTCCACGGCAGTTGGCTCGCCGTGGTCCCCTTCCTCCTGCTGCCCGTGGCGGTGGTGATCGTATTCGCCACGCTGGTCGTGACCGTCTCCCTGCGATCCGACGGCAACACGTTGTTCACCTGGCTCGCAACCGGTTCCATCGCACTGGTGTTCTGCAACTCGGGCATCGCAACGCTGGAGGCGTTCCCGACGTGGTTGCGCCCGATCATCGAGTACCAGCCGATGTCGCCGATCATCGAGTCCATGCGGGCCTTGACCCGCGGTGACGCGGCAGCGGCGCCGTTCGTGACCGCCCTGCTGTGGCTGGTGGCCTTGGCCGCGGTGTTCGTACCGCTCGCCGTCCGCGGCTACCGCGACGCCGCCGAATGCGGGTGAGGGGGTGGCAGTCACATCGCCGATCGAGTGCTGATCAGAACCCTTCCCCTGTCCAACGGCAACTACGGCGGCATTCTGCAGGCGTACGCCCTGCAGCGGGTGCTGGTCGACCTCGGCCTGTCGCCCGTGACCGACCTCTCCGTGTCGAATCCCCTGCCCGCGTGGGGACGGACACTGGCCCGGCTCGTGGTCCGTCGGCTGCCCGCCTGGTGCCTCCGCAGCCGCCCGGCGGCGGAGGCGTTGGATTCGGTTCTCGCCGAGGAACTGGCGGAGCCGCTGCGCGAGTTCGTCAGCGAGCACATCGCGGGTACCGAACTGTTCTCCCGCCGCGGCGTCGTCGACCCGACGATCCTGAGCGGGTTCACCACCCTGCTGGTCGGCAGCGATCAGGTCTGGCGGCGGCGATACGGCGACGTGCGGTCGTTCCTCTTCGATTTCGTCGGCGACCGCGACGTCCGACTGGTCTCGTACGCCGCGTCATTCGGCCAGGACCACCTCGAGGGTTACTCCCCGCGGCTGATCCGACACACGGCCGCGCTCGCGCGGCGATTCGACTCGATCTCCGTGCGGGAGCGGTCCGGGGTGTCGATCTGCCTACAGCGCTGGGGGATTCACGCACATCAGCACGTCGACCCGACGCTGCTACTCACCAGGGACCACTACGCGAGCGTGGGCGCGCGCGGCACCGATCTCTCCCCCGGCTGTCTCACCTACGTGCTGGACGACTCCGCCCACGGCCGGGCGTGTGTCGACGCGGTCTGCGACGTCACCCACCTCTCCGAGACGCGACTGCACCGACGTCCCGCGAGTTACCCGCAGTACCGGTCCGCCCCCGCGGAGTACCGGCGGGCCGATGTGCCGACGTGGGTGCGGGCCTTCGCCGACGCGCGCTTCGTCGTCACCGATTCCTTCCACGGCACGGTGTTCGCGATTCTCAACAACACCCCGTTCGTCACGATCGCCAACCCCGGCCGCGGCTCGACCCGATTCGACACCCTGCTCGACACCGTCGGGTTGTCCGACCGCCTGGTCACGTCCACCGACGACGCTCGAACGGCCGCCGAGCGTGAGATCAGCTGGGAGCGCGTCAACGAGGTGCTCGAGCGCGCGCGTGACGACGGTCTCGGCTACCTGCGCGCGGCCCTGCTACCCCACTCCGTCGCTCCCTCACTACGACATGACTAGGACGTAACCGGGTGCCACACACCATCTCCGACACCGTGGCTCGCGGCATGTGCATCGGCTGCGGCACGTGCTCCGTCGCCACCGACGGCGCGATACCGCTGGTGCTCACCCGGCGCGGGCTCTACTCGGCCGCGTTGGACGGCGTCACGGAGCAGGACCTCGAGCGGGCCAGCCGAGTCTGCCCGTTCTCCGATGACGCACCCGATGAAGACGAACTCGGCGCACCGACGCCGGAGGGCAACGCACTACCCCTCGACCCTCGGCTGGGTCACCACGGTCGGGTGCTCGCGGGCCGGCACCGATCCGACGACTATCTGCTCGGCAGCAGCTCCGGTGGCCTCACCTCGTGGCTGCTCGACCAACTCCTGCGGCGCGAGCTCGTCGACGCGGTCATCCACGTCGGGCGCGCCGATGCCGATGACGCGTTGTTCCAGTACACGATCACGACCACCTCGTCGGGCGTGACCGCGCAACGCAAGTCGCAGTACTACCCGACGACACTGCGCGACGTGCTCGACGTCGCTCGTCGGGACGGCCGCCGGTACGCACTGGTCGGCGTGCCGTGTTTCATCAAGGCCGCTCGACAGCTCTGCCGCGAGGACGACCGGTTGCGGGAGTCGATTCTGTTCTTCGTCGGACTCGTGTGCGGTCACATGAAGTCGCGCTTCTTCGCCGAGTCGTTGGCGTGGCAGGTCGGCGTTCCGCCGGAACATCTGGCAGCCGTGGACTTCCGGGTCAAGAACCCGGCCCGAGCCTCGAGCGACTACGACTTCGCCGCGACGGCGCGCGGCGACGGCGTCGTGCAGCGGCGTACGCGTGCACTGGTCGGCGGCAACTGGGGCCACGGTGCATTCCAGCCGGAGGCGTGCAACTTCTGCGACGACGTGTTCGCCGAAACCGCGGACGTGGTGTTCGGCGACGCGTGGCTGCCGCAGTACGCAGCCGACTGGCGAGGCACGAACATCGTCGTGACCCGGAACCCGGTCGTCGACGAGATCCTCAGCGCCGGTGCGGCGTCCGGAGACATCGAACTGGAGCCCCTCACCGTGGACGAGGCGGCCCGCTCGCAGGCCGGCGGGCTCCGGCACCGCCGCGACGGCCTCGCGGTGCGACTCGCCGACGACTTGGCAGCCGGCCTCAGCGTCCCCGTCAAACGCGTGCGGCCCGACGCATCGGCCGTCGACGCGAACCGGCTCGCACTGGTTCGGCAACGCAGGCGCATGTCGCTGATGAGCCTGGACTGGTTCGCGTCGGCCAGGGCGCAGCACGATCTCGCCGTCTACGTCCGCCCGATGTCGGCGGCCATCGCGCGCTACCGCCGATTGGAGGTCGGCGGACTGCTGACGGGCCTTCTCACCAAGCTGCGACCACGCCGACGCTAGCCGGGTGAATCGTCCTTCGCCGCTAGGGGAATGGGCAGCCAGTGCGCTTCTCGGCAGCGCAGCGCCAACTCGTCGGGATCGGCGTCGGTGAAGTCGGGATCCGTGCATCCCGCGCGGGGTGCCGCGAAGACGGGCCGCGGGCGTGGCCGCCGCACTCGCTGCGGTTGGCTACCCGGCCACCAGTTGGCCTTCCCGACGAGGACGGCCATCGCGGGAACCGTGATGGTGCGCACCACGAAGGTGTCGAGCAGCAAGCCCACCCCGATGATGAACCCGACCTGCACGATGTTGCTGATGCTGCTGAACGTCAGGCCGAACATCGACGCCGCGAAGATCAGGCCCGCCGAGGTGATCACACCGCCGGTGGCGCCGACGGTCTTGATGACACCCGCCCGAATCCCATTGGCCGCTTCGTCTTTGATCCTCGAGATGAGCAGCAGGTTGTAGTCCGCGCCGACCGCGACGAGCACCAGGAAGGCCATGCCCGGCACGTTCCAGGAGAGTTGTTGGCCCAGTAGGAACTGGAAGAAGAGCACCCCGATCCCGACGGCGGACACGTACGACAGGATCACCGATCCGACCAGATACAGCGGCGCGATGATCGCCCTCAGCAGCCCGACCAGGATCAGGAACACGACGATCAGCGTGACGATGATGATGAACTCGATGTCGCTGTTGTAGTAGTTGCGAATGTCGTTCTGAACGGCCGAGAAACCGACCATCGAGATGCGGGCGTCGGCGAGGCTCGTATTCGGCAGCGCGCTCTCGGCCGCCTTGGTGATCTGCTTCACCTGATCCATCGCGTCGGTGCTGAACGGGTCCAGCGCGGTCTGCACGACGTATCGCGCGGTGTGGCCGTCGGCTGAGATGAAGAGGTTGGCGGCCTTCTTGAACTCCGCCTGGGTCAGGATCTCCGGAGGGATGTAGAAGCCGGCCATCGGCGGATTGGCCGCTTCGTGCTTCATCGCGAGCAGGAACGCGGACGCCTGATCCAGACCGTCCCCCATCACCCTGGTCTGGTCGACGAGTTGTTGAACCCCCTCGGCGAGTTGGCGGCTCGCGTCGGCGAGTTGGGTGGCGCCCTGCTGCATCGTGGTGATCTTCTGCTGAATGCTGTTGGCGTCGGTGATGCCCAGCCGTTGGGCGGCCGCCGACGCCTTCTCAAGGCTGCTGCTGAGTCCTTTGACGGCTTCGTCCAGACGCTGGCCGGGGCTGGTCTGCTCGAGTTGTCTTCCCAGTTCCTCCAGCCGAAGCAGTGCGGCGTCGTTGCGCGCCGCCACCATCCGCTGCATGTCGGTGCGCGCCGAGACGCATGACGGATCGATATTGCACACCGGGCTCGCATTGAGGGCACGCAGCACCGGTACCGACGACGAGTAGACGTCGACGACATAGGACAGCGTGTCATCCAGGTCGGTTCCGAGATTGCGCATGTTCGCGACGAGCGTCGCCGTCTCGTCGAGGTCGGCGAGGGTCTTACCGCCACCGTATTTGCGCTCCATGTCCGACAGCGCGGTGACGAGCCCGCGAACCGACCCGACCGCGCCGGTGACCTGCCCGCGCACGTCGCCGAGCACGCCGGCCAACTTGTGGGCGCCGCTGCTCAACAGTGTCAGATCGCCGTCGTGCCCGGTGATCTGAGTGGACGCGTCCAGCATCCGCGTGCCGACCTCACCGGCCTGGTAGGTGGTCTTGGCCTGCTCGAGCATCTCTCCGGTCGGCCGGGTGATCCCGCGGACCAGCCCGATGCCGGGCAGCTGACCCACCCGTGCGGCGAGTTGCTCGAGGTCGGCCAGCGCCTTGGGACTGCGCAAGTCGGTGTCGGGCGCCTGGATCAAGACGAACTGCTGCAGCGTGCTCGAGACCGGGAAGTGCGCGTCGAGGGCCTGGTAACCGAGGTTGCTCGGGGCGTCGGGCGGCAGCGTCTTGCGGTCGTCGTAGTTGAACTTGACCAGCAGCGTGCACCCCGCGAGCGCGACGAGGATGACGAGGCTGACGAGCAGATGGCCCTTGGGTTTCCGCGCGATCTGAATACCCGACCGGCGCCAGAACCGGCCGGTCATGTCCTTGCGCGGTTTCACCCAGCCGCGCCGTCCGGTCAGCACGATGAGGGCCGGCAGCAAGGTGACCGACGCCGCGAAGCCGATGGCGATCGTCACGGAGAGGGCCGGGCCGACGGTGGCGAACACGCCGAGGTTGGTGAACGCCAGACCCAGGAACGTGATCGCGACCGTACCGGCCGATCCGGCGATCACCTTGCCGATGGACCCCAGCGCGGCGACCAGTGCGTCGTCGGAAGACATTCCCTCACGGACGCATTCGTGATATCGGCTGAACAGGAACACCGCGTAGTCCGTGCCCGCGCCGAGCATCATGCCCGTCATCAGCACAAGGGTCTGCGGGCCCAGGCCGAGGCCGTGCAAGCCCAGGAACGCGACCAACTGCTGCGCGACGACCAGCGAGACCCCGATGGTCGCGAGCGGCAGCAGCATCGCGACGACGTTGCGATACACCACGATCAGGATCGTCAGCACCATGAGCACGGTGGCGATCTCGATGACGTGCTGGTCCGTGGCGCCGATCTTGGTGAGGTCGTCGAGCGTGGCTGCGGGCCCGATGACGTCGGCGGTGAGCGAACTGCCTTCCGTGGTGGCCCGCACCACCTTGACCACGTCGCGGTACGCCTTCTGGCCTTCGCCGGTGCCCATCACGCCGACGAGGTTGACGGGCAACGTCCACGCCTTCTTGTCCTCGCTCGTCATCACCTGGCGCAGTTCGGGGATGTGCACGAAGTCCTGGGTCGACCGCACACTGGTGGTCGCCGCTCGCAGGTCGTCGACGAGTCGCCGGTAGACGTCCTCATCGGCCGGGCCCAGGCCGTTCTCGTTGCTGAGCACCACCACCGCGAGGTTGCCGGAACTGGCCTCGTTGAAGGCGTCCTTCATCTGGTTGGTCGCCACCAGCACCGGCGAGTCGGCGGGCAGGAACGCCGGCGGGTTCTTCAGCGCGACCTGCGCAAGCGGCGGCACGGCCAGGAACAGGGCGACGGCCAACCCGACCCACGCGACGATGATCAACCACGGCCGGCGCACAACGAACCGACCCATGGCGGGAAACCCCTCCACGAGCATCGCGGGTTTGCGCACGTGCATCATCGCCCGGCCATGACCCCGACTTTCTCCTCGAGTAGATCCGCTGCCGTTGCCACGCTCGTCGCGGCGTCGGTGACGAGCTCGGAGACGACGCGAGCCCGGTCCTGTACCCGCGGTGTCAGCGCGACGCGCAGCGCAGCGGTCAGCTTCGGCCCCGACGTCGACGAGAACCTGCGCGCAGTACCGACTTTCAACCGCTTGACCTGCACCGCCCACACCGGCTGATCGGCACCGACCCACAGGATCACCGTGGGCACGCCCGCGCGCACGCTGGCGGCCGTGGTGCCCGCGCCACCGTGGTGCACGATCGCGCGGCACCGCGGGAACACCGAGGCGTGGTTGACCGCGCCGACCAGCTTCACGTGCGGAGGCGGGGACATCTGCGCCACGTCCCACACTCCCGCCGACACCAGCGCCCGCTCACCCAACTCGGCGCACGTCGTGCTGATCATGTCGACGGCATCGGCGGGTGACGGCACCGGCATGCTGCCGAAGCCGAAGTAGATCGGCGGGGTGCCCGCTGCGATCCACGCGTCGACGTCGGCGTCGTCGGCGGCCCCGAGGCCGAGCGTCAGCGCGCCCGTGAACGGCCTGGTGCCGTGCCATTCCGCCGCGAGTCCGGGGAAGAACAGTTCGTCGTACGCCTGCAACTCCAGCGCCCCCCTCTCGACGATCCGACGCGCACACCGTACCGTCGCGCGGTCGAGGCCGAGGTCACGGCGTTGTTCGTCCTCGGCGCGCTTCAGCATTCGCCAGTGCAGCCACTCCGCCGCCGTCCACACGGTCCGGACGACGGGACGCGGTACCGGGAACGGCACGATGCTGCTGTTCACCCGCGCCGGGAAGTAGTGCAGTGCGGCGAACGGAATGCCGTGGTGCTCGGCGACATTCGCGGCCACCTCCTGATACGTGGTGCCCGCCAGGATCAGGTCGGCGCCATCCGACAGTTCGGTCAGGGCGCTGCTCATCTGCGCCCAGCCCTCGGTGAGGTAGTCCACCCCCCTGCGGATCAGCGCCGCCGGGTTCTGCACTCGCCAGAACTCGCTGAAGAACTCGTCGTCGAGCTGTGCTTGCGAATCCGGTCCGTAGGCGACCGCGCCCGGCAGCCCCGCCGACTCGACGAAGCCGATGAGGTTCGGCGGCACGGCCATCCGCACGTCGTGCCCGCGATCCCGCAGTTCGCGGCCCACGGCCGCACAGGGCTCGACGTCGCCCCTGGTGCCGTGGACCGCCAACGCGAACTTCACGAGACCGACCCGCTCAGGCGGATTCCCGCATCGTCGTCTGCACGACGTCGCGGCCCTCGGCCACCCCGGCGTACACCTCCTGCATGGCGGCGACGTACTTCGTGACGGAGTCACGGGCGACGGGGTTGTCCGGGAAGAACACCGTGATCGACGTCTCGTCGTGAATCCGCCCGACCCACATGCAGATGTGCGCGGGGCTCATCCCGTCGCAGTACGTCCGCGCGTTGACCCCGTCGAGGTGCGAGGCGACCACGGCCGACAGCGGCGGCAAACCGGCGTCGAGGTACGCCAGCATGGGGAAACCCCGGTGTGTCCGGTGCAGCCACGGCACCAGTTCGAGGACGCGGTCGAACGGGACCTTGGCGAGATCGATGTTGCCGTCGAACGACTTCTGCGCCGCCCGTGCGGTTTCGGCGAAGGATCCCCGCGTCACCGGGACGCCCACGGGGATCATGCCGGTGAACCACCCGTTCGTCACGAACTCCTCGGGCCTGGTGCGCATGTCCTTCGGCGTCATGCCGTAGTAGTCGTCGACACCCGTGATGCGGTACTGGGCGATCGCCGCCGCTGCGAACACCCCGCCGACGAAGCGGGATCCCGCGGCCACACAGGCGGTTTCAAAGCGGGCCGTCTGCTCGGCGTTCATCAGCGGCGCCACGATGATGTCGCCGCCGCACGCCGCCGAGGGATCGCCGAGCGGCAGCGAGAACTCCGGTAGCGTGCCGTCGTTGGTGACGGCGAAGTCGATCCACCGCCGCACCTCGGGCGACTCGGCGGTCAGGGACGACGTGTACCGGTGCTGCTGCACGCAGTACTCGTCGTACCCGCTCGGCGTCGGAAGGGTCGGCGGCGCGCCGCATTCGAGCAGCGCCATGTACGTCTGGTGGATCTCGACGAACAGCATCGCCATCAGCACCGGATCGGTGTGCACGTGGTCGACGATGACGTAGAACGTGAAGTGATCCTCGTACTGGATCACCCCGAAGCTGAAGCACTCCCACTCGTCGGGAGTCGGCGTCGACTGGATCAGCTCGTGGAACGCCGCCTGCGACATCTCGCCGTGTCGCATCGGCACGAACTTGATGTCGTTCGGGTTCTGCATCGTCCGCCGGATGGTGCGGCCGTCCTTGAACTCGAACCAGCTCCGGTAGGTGTCGTGCCTGCGCAGATGCGCGTTGACGACGTGGTTCATCGCGCGGATGTCGCACTCGCCCGGCTGGTCCCACGACACGATCACCAGACGCGAGTACTCCATGCCCTTCGCCTTGAACTCGTGGAAGCCCCGGATGTGTTGCGCCTGCATGTAACTGGCGGGCACCGTGCTCACCGGGGCTGCCATCGCCTTGGCTTTCGAGCCTGCCGACGCGTGCCACGACGTTACTGCGCCACCGCCGGGGTTCCACTCGTCCGCCCTGACGATCTCCAACGCTCCGACTAGCACCGTGCCCTCCTCTGCTCGATCCGACTCTTCACTGACATCAGGCGGCGACCTCCGCCGGTTCCAGGCGTTCGCACAGCGAGTCCGCCAGTCCCCGGATCGTCGTGATGTCGGTTGCCGTAATGCGTACGCCCGTCTCCTTCTCCACTCGGGTGCGGAGCTCGAGGTTCCCCAGCGAATCGAGCCCGTATTCGGATAGCGGCCGGTCCGGATCGACGGCCCTGCGCAGGATCAGGCTGATCTGCTCGGACAGCAGCTTGCGCAGCCTGGTAGGCCACTCCTCCTGCGGCAGTTCACGCAGTTCGGTGAGGAACTGACTGGTGCCCGACCGGGCCTGGCCGATCGATTTGAACGCCTCCGCGAATCGGCTGACCTGAGCGAACGCGGTCAGCCACGGAGTACCCGCGATCGGGGCGTAGCCGGTGTACGCCCGATCGTGCCGAACAAGCGCGTCGAACGCGTACGCCCCGTCGTCCGGCGCGATCGCCATCGCGGCATCCGCGGCCATCCCCTGGCCTCGGCCGATTTCGGCCCACGCACCCCACGCGACGGCACTCGCAGGCAGGCCCTGAGCGCGCCGCCAGTGGGTGAACGCATCCAGCCAGCTGTTGGCCGCCGCGTAGGCGCCCTGGCCGGGTGACCCGACCATCGCCGCCGCCGACGAGAACGAGCAGAACCAGTCCAGCGGCGTGTCCTTCGTCGCCTCGTGCAGCCGCCAGGCGCCGTAAACCTTGGGCGCCCAGTCGCGTTCGATGAGGTCGTCGGTGATGTTGGCGAGCGTGGCGTCCTCCACCACCGCGGCGGCGTGCAGGACACCGCGCAGCGCGAGGCCGGTCGACGTCGCCGACTCGACCAGACGCGACGCCGTGTCCGGATCGCCGATGTCACCGAGTTCGACGGCGACCTGCGCGCCGGTCGACATGATGCGGTCGATCGCCTCGAGTGCCTCGGCACCCGGCGCGGATCTGCCGTTCAGCACGATGCGTCCGCATCCCCCGATCGCCATCTTCTCGGCCAGGTAGAGCCCGAGTCCACCGAGTCCGCCGGTGATGACATACGCCCCGTCCGACCGGAACGCGGGCGCCTCCTCGGGTGGCAGGGCCGCGCGGTACCTGCCCTTGCGCGGCACGTCGAGCACCAACTTGCCGGTGTGCTCGGCCGCACCCATCACGCGGATCGCCGTCGCGGCGTCGTCGAGCGGGTAGTGCGTCGTCTCGGGCAATGGCAGCGCTCCACTCGCCATGTCGGCGAAGATGTTGTCCAGCAACGCCTTCACCTTGCGCGGCCGAGTCACGGTCAGCAAGCCCAGGTCGACGGCGTGAAAGCTCAGGTTCCGCCGGAAGGGGAACAGGCCGAGCCTGCTGTCGCCGTAGATGTCCCGCTTGCCGATCTCGATGAACCGCCCGCCGAACGTCAACAGTTCCAAGCCGGCCCGCTGCGCCGCTCCCGGTAGCGAGTTCAGCACGATGTCGACCCCGTAGCCGTCGGTGTCCCTGCGGATCTCATCGGCGAACGACGTGGTGCGCGAGTCGTAGACGAAGTCGATACCCATGTCACGGAGCAGTTGTCGACGCTCCGGACTGCCCGCCGTCGCGAAGATCTCGGCGCCGGCGGCGCGCGCGATCGCGATGGCCGCCTGGCCCACACCGCCGGTCGCGGAGTGGATCAGCACGCGGTCACCCTTGTCGATCTGGGCGAGATCGTGCAGGCCGTACCACGCGGTGGCGTGCGCGCTGGGCACCGCGGCCGCGCGCGCGGCCGGGACACCGTCCGGAATCGTCACCGCGAGACCGGCATCGCACGTCACGAATGTGCGCCACGCTCCGTCGGTGGAGATGCCTGCGACCAGGTCGCCGACCTGATGCTCGGTGACCCCCTCACCGACGGCCGTCACCACTCCGGCGAAGTCCGCACCCAGTTGCGGCAGGCGCCCCTCGAAGCTCGGATAGCGCCCGAAGGCCACCAGCACGTCGGCGAAGTTCAAGTTCGACGCACTGACCGCCACCTCGAGCTGACCCGGCCCCGGTGGAATGCGCTCGTAGGCGGCGAGTTCCGCCGACTGGAGGTCACCCGGCGTCCGGATCTGCAGCCGCATCCCCTCGGTCGCGGCGTCGACGACGACCGTACGACGGTCCTCCGCCCGCAGCGGACTGAGGTTGAGCCTGGCCGTGTACCACTCGCCGTCGCGCCAGGCCGTCTCGTCCTCGTCAGAGCCCGCCAGCAGTTGCGCGGCGAGTCTTCCGCCGTCGGTCCGGTCGTCCACGTCGACCAGCGTGACCCCGAGCTGCGGGTGCTCCATGCCGATCGCCCTGACCAGTCCGCGCACCCCGGCGTGTTCCAGATTCACGACATCGCGTGCGACGACCGCTTGCGCGTTGCGCGTGACGACGTACAGCCGCGGTGGTTCACCGGGTGTCTCCGGCAGTTCACGCAGCACTCGCACCAGATGGCGGAGCAGATCAGCACCGCGCACCGGAGTGTCCGCGTCCTCGGCGGCACCGGCCGCGGCCACCACCACCACACCGGCGAACGGTCGCGACGCGAGATCCGCGCGCAATCGCTCCGCTGCGGCGACGTGGTCCGTGTCGGGCGACCAGGTCGCCGACACCACCTCGGCGTGGTCGGCGACCAGACCGGCCGCCACCGCCTTGACGAGCTCATCCTCGTCCGCGGCCAGCGAGACCAGCATCCACCGGCCGGCGTCGGCATCGGCCTCGGGCAGGTCCCCGTGCGTCCAGTCGATCGTCAACAGCCTGTCGTGCAGCGTCCGATCCCGTTGTCCCGCTTCGGAGATCCCGGTACCCAGCCGCAGCCCCGTGACGGTGAGCAGGACGCCACCGTGCTCGTCGAGGATCTCCAGATCGGCTCGGACTCCCGTCCGGCTCAGGCTCGTCACGTGCACCAGGCAGTAGTGCGCGTTGCGTGTCGAGGCGTGCAGGCGCAGCCGATCGACACCGAGCGGCAGCATCAGCGCGCCCGTCGTGTCGGCCTGCAGATCGGGATGCGCACCGACCGCCTGGAAGCAGGCGTCCAGCAGCGCGGGGTGAACGTCGTACGCGCCCTGCTGGGACCGGATCGAGCCGGGCAGTGCCACCTCGGCCAGCACGGTGGTTCCGCCGATGTCGCAGGCGTGTACCGCGGCCAAGCCCGCGAATGCGGGGCCGTACTGAATTCCCCTGGCCTCGAACCACTCCCGCATCGCCGCACCGTCCAGCTCGACGGGATGCCCCGCGCGCAGCCGTTCCATGTCGTAGGCGGCGGGCACGCCGAGGTCGGCGGACTCGGCCAGCACGGCTCTGGCCCGACTGACCTCCTCGCCGTCGGCGGACGTGGTGACCAGGAACTCCGTCACCCCACTCGGGGTGGCCGCGGCGACCGCGGACACCGGCGTGCTCTCGTCGAGCAGCAGGAGCGCTTCGAACTGCACATCCCGCACCTCGGCGGCCTCGCCGACGATCTCCCGCGCCGCGGCGAGGGCCATCTCGCAGTACGCGGCTCCCGGCATCGCCGCGACGTCGTGCACCATGTGGTCGCCCAGCCAGGGCTGAGCGCCGGTACCGGCGTCCGCCTGCCAGACGTGCCGCTCGGGCGTCTCCGGTAGCACCACGTGCGCGCCCAGCAGTGGGTGCACTGCGACGACGGCTCCCCTGCCCTGGTCGGTACCCTCGCGGCTCAGAATCAGGCGCGGGTGATGCCAGGACGGCAGCGGTGCGTCCACCAGCCGCCCGTCCGGCCAGAGTACCGTCGCGTCGAGTGCCGCACCGCTGCAGTGGAACTCGGCGACGACGTCGAGCAGGCCGCGTGGCACCTCCTGCTCACGGCGCATTACCGCGAGCGCTGCGACGGCGATGTCGAGGCCGCCCGCGTTCTGGTCGACGGCGTGGGTCAGCAGCGGATGCGGCGACAACTCGCCGAACACGCGGAAACCGTCCTCGAGCGCGGCCTGGATCGCCGCCGAGAACCGGACGGCCTGGCGCAGGTTGTCGACCCAGTAGTACGCGTCGAAGTCCGCCGGATCGCGGGAGTCGTACTGCGTCGCCGAGTAGTACGGCAGATTCGGTTCCCGTGGCGTGATGTCCTCGAGGGCGGCGGCGAGGTCGTCGAGCACCGGATCGACCTGCGGCGAGTGCGACGCCACGTCCACGGCGACTTCGCGGGCCATGACGCCGCGCGCCTCCCACTCGGCGACCAGTTTCCGGATCGACTCGCGGGCACCGCCCACCACCGCCGATCTCGGCGAGGCCACGACCGAGAGCACCACGTCCTTGACGCCTAGCGAGGCGAGCTCCGAAAGCACCTGCTGGGCGGGCAGTTCCACCGTGGCCATGGCGCCGGACCCCGCGATGGTCGCCATCAGTCGGGACCGTCGGCAGATCACCTTGACGCCGTCTTCCAGCGACAACCCGCCTGCCACGACGGCTGCGGCGACCTCGCCCATCGAGTGGCCGACGACCGCGCCGGGCGCGACGCCGTAGGACCGCAGTGTCTCGGCGAGCGCGACCTGGACGGCGAACACCGTCGGCTGCACCCTGTCGATACCGGTCACCGGCTCGCTGTCCGACATCGCCTCGGTCACCGAGAATCCCGACTCGGCGGCGATCAGCGGTTCGAGTGTCGCCACGGCCGCCGCGAAGGCGGGTTCGACGGCGAGCAGACCGGCGCCCATGCCCGCCCACTGCGAGCCCTGCCCGGAGAACACCCATACGGGACCGCGATCATCCTGTCCCACCGCGGGAGGGACGGGCAGCGCGGTGTCGGCGACGTCCCGCAGCGCGGTGACGAGGTCGGCACGGGTGTCAGCGGCGACCGCGGTCCGGAACTGCCGGTGGGCTCGCCTGCGCGCCAGCGTGTACGCCAGGTCATCCAGTGCCACGGCGTCGGACGACGTGCTCTCCAGCCAGTCCGCCAGCCGCCCCGCGGTCCTGTGCAGTTCGTCCACCGACGTCGCCGAGAGCGGGAACAGCATGGGGCCAGCGGATTCCCGTGCGGCGACGACGGCGCCGGTGCTCGGGCCCTGCTCGAGCACCGCGTGCACGTTCGTGCCCGACAGACCGTACGACGACACCGCCGCGCGCCGTGGATGATGACCGTTGGTCGGCCACGGCGTCGTCTCGGTGGGAACGAACAAGCCCGTCTGGTGCTGCGCCATCTCCTCTGGCATGGCGGTGAAGTGCAGGTTCTTGGGAACCTCGCCGTGATGCAGCGCGAGGATCGCCTTCATCAATCCGATGGCGCCGGAGGCGCTCTGGCCGTGTCCGAAGTTGGTCTTGGCCGAGCCGAGGGCACACGGCCCGGCGCCACCGTAGACCTCGGCCAGGCTGGCGAATTCGATGGGATCGCCCACGGGCGTGCCCGTGCCGTGCGCTTCGACGTAGCCGATCGTCGTCGGATCGACGTCGCCGGCCGCAAGCGCGGAGCGGTACACGGAGGCTTGCGCGGAGCGCGACGGCGTCGCGATGTTGACGGTGTGGCCGTCCTGGTTGGCGGCGGTGCCGCGGATGACCGCGAGCACCCGGTCGCCCGCCGCGATGGCGTCGTCGAGGCGCTTCAGCAGCAGCACGACCGACGCTTCGCCCGAGACGAAGCCGTCCGCCTTGACGTCGAAGGCGTGGCACCGGCCGGTCGGTGACAGCATGCCCTGTGCCGATCCCGACGACATCTTCCTGGGCTCGAGCATGATCGACACACCGCCGGTCAACGCGAGGTCGCTCTCGCGGTCGTGCAGGCTGCGGCACGCCATGTGCACGGCGAGCAGGCTCGACGAGCACGCCGAGTCGACCGTGTAGGCCGGTCCGTGGGCACCCAGGTGGTACGCGATGCGCCCCGACGCCAGGCTGAAGTTGTTTCCCATGAAGCCGTAGGGGCCGTCCGCCTCGTTGGCGTCCGCGACCAGCAGTTGGTAGTCCTGATGCGTCATTCCCATGAAGACGCCGGTCAGGGTGCGCGACAACGTCGCCGGATCGATACCCGCGTGTTCGACTGCCTCCCAGGCGGTCTCGAGAAGCAGCCGGTGCTGCGGATCCATCGCGGTCGCCTCGCGCTCGCTGATCCCGAAGAAGTCGGCGTCGAAACCCGCGATGTCGTCGAGGAATGCGCCCCATTTCGACACCGACCGACCGGGCACGCCGGGCTCGGGGTCGTAGTACTCCTCGGCATCCCAGCGATCCAGCGGAACCTTGGTGACGTGGTCGTCACCGCGGAGGAGCGACTCCCACAACGTCGCCGGCGAATCGATACCGCCCGGCAGGCGACACCCCATTCCGACCACCGCGACCGGGGTCACGGTCGAAAGGGGGCTGATCGCTGCGATCTTGTCTGTCACGTATTTTCAACCTCTTCGTGAACGTACCGATAGTCTGATTTCGGGCAGGAAATGCGGAAAAACGTCAACAATGTATGGGCTGTGAGTTTTCCCGATCCCATCTCCTCGACCTGCGATTTTCACGCATGTCAGTCAGTACCGAACCTCGCAAGGCGCACCTCCGCAGAAACACCAGGCAAATCAAGAATTGCTCTTTTGCTACCACGATTCTCAGCGGGGAACTTTACACCGGCGGTGCGGATTGCGTCGTGTCTACCAGCAAAACTTATTTGAGCTGGGCTTATGTTGCCAGTGCGCGGAATTTACCAAGCTTGGCGACGAATGGACAATCCTTTGAATCTTTTACCCATGCATCACACAGCAAATCTATTCAACGGTTTGGTAAACGACGATTCGTGGGACGGAGAGCCCACTATTCGACCGATCATTCGCCGTGCTACATAATTTGCCGTGAGCGTGGCCCGGCATGGGAAGTCTGAGCTAACGGCAATCGGGCGGATGGTATGTGTTAGCCGTGGGGCACCAGTGGCCGCACCGGGCCTCGGCAGCCATCACACGCGGGACTGCATTCGCGGCAATCACCGACGCGGTAACGACGCCACTACCTTGGGTCACACTGGCAACGCCGCGACGAAACCGACGAATTCCCTTATACCGCAGCATCACCGGCTTGGTTAGCCGCTTAATGCTCTGCCCTGCAACGGATTAAACCGACAACACCGGTTGTCCGGCGTGGTGAGCGAGCGTCAGACCGCCGCGGTCCGGCGGTCGGCGAACGGGGCTCCGAACTCGGTGACCGGGGCGAAACCGTTCCGGCGGGCCAGCGTGACACCGCGACGGATCAGCGCCGCAGTCGCGACGAAGCCCGCCTGGTCGCCGACCACCATCGGCGTCAGCAGCCTGTTGTGCACGAATCCGAACGCCAGACCCGTTGTCGGGTCGGCCCAGCCAAGCGAGCCGCCGAGCCCGACGTGCCCGAAACCCGGCAGGATGTTGCCCAGTGGCAGCGAGTGGTAACCGAGGTGGAACGACATCGGAAGGAAGAGGCTGCCGTCCGGGTGCAGACTCGGCTTGCCGGTCAGCTGGTCGACGATGCGCTCGGAGAGGAATCGGGTGCCGTCGATCACGCCGCGATTGGCGATCGCGCCGTAGATCCGCGCCAGCCCCCTGGCCGTCGCGATCCCGTTGGCCGCGGGCAGTTCGGTGTCGAGCAGCGGGATGTCGCCCTGCACCGAGGCCTTCATTCCGGGGAAGTACAGCGAGCCGAAGCCACCCGAGAACGGAAGCCCCGCAATGCGGGGTGCGACCAGGTTGAAGATCGGGTTCTGCAGCTTCGACTGGGGCCCGATGATCCGGGCCGGCTGGGTCGGAGCGTCGGCGGGCGGCCGACCGAGGTGGATGCCGTCGGTATTCAGCGGGTGCGCCAGTTCGCTTCGGAACAGGTCGCGCATGCCCCGTCCGGTGACCGCGCGCGCTAGACCCGCCATCAGCCAGCCGTACGTCAGCGCGTGATAGGCGGGAAGGCCCTTGAACAGGCCCATCGGCGCCCCCGCCATCCGCTCCTCCATCAGGACGTGATCCATCAGCTCGGCCTTGGTGGCGCCGTTGAGGTGTGCGAGCCCCGCGCGGTGCCGCATGAGCTCGCGGACGGTGACGGCCGCCTTTCCCCGCGCGGCGAACGCCGGCCAGTACTCGGCGACCGGAGTGTCGTAGTCGATCAGTCCGCGGTCGACGAGCCGGTGGATGACCGTCGACGCCATGCCCTTGGTGGCCGAGAAGACCATCGTTCCGGTGTCGGCGTTCCAGTGCCGCTTCCCGCGCCGGTCCGACCAGCCGGTCCACACGTCGACCACGGGCTTGCCGTCCAGATAGACCGAGAGCGCACCGCCGCCCAGCCGAGGGTGCGGGAAGAGGCTGCTGAACGCGCGCACCGCACAGGAGAAGTTCGCGTCGGCGTCACCTTGGACGCCACGGGGAAGCGCGTCGTTGCGCTCGCCTATGACAGGGCTCACATAAGTCAATTTACCTCGACCCCGGCAACTATCGGCGCGGGTTACCGATCCGTTAGGTCAATGCGACGAAGCGGCGTCCAGAATCTCCTGCGCAGCAAGCGCCGGGGTGAGTTCGCCCGCGAGCACCCGTCGCTCGACGTCCGACCGGATGCGTCGCACCTCGGGATGTGTCAGCACGCGGTCCAGCACGGTGTCGCGGACCATCGTCCACGTCCAGTCGACCTGTTGGGCGCGGCGCCTGGCGTCGAACTCCCCAGCCGCCGTGAGCACCTCACGGTGTTTCAACACGACGTCCCAGAGCTCCGAGAGTCCGTCGCCGTTCAGCGCACTCATGGTGAGAACCGGTGGGCGCCAGAGTGTTTCGCGAGGATATATCAAGCGGATAGCGCCCGCGAGCTCGCGCGCAGCCGCTTTCGCGTCGGTGGCGTGCTTGCCGTCCGCCTTGTTCACGACCACGACATCGGCGAGTTCGAGCACGCCCTTCTTGATCCCCTGCAGCTGATCACCGGTCCGCGCAAGGGTGAGGAACACGAAGGTGTCGACCATGTTGGCAACCGTCACCTCGGACTGCCCGACACCCACGGTCTCCACCAGGATCACGTCGAAGCCCGCGGCTTCCAGCAAAACGATCGTCTCGCGGGTGGCCTTCGCGACGCCACCGAGGGTGCCCGACGTCGGCGACGGCCGGATGTACGCGTCCTCCTGGGTCGCGAGCTTCGCCATGCGGGTCTTGTCACCCAGGATGGAACCCCCCGTGCGGGTCGACGACGGGTCCACCGCCAGCACCGCGACCCGGTGCCCCAGGCCGATGAGGTACATGCCGAGCGCTTCGATGGTGGTCGACTTGCCCACCCCCGGAACGCCCGTGATGCCGATGTGGACCGCGCTGCCCGCCTGGGGCATCAGTTCCAGCAGGAGTTTCTGAGCCTGTTCCCGGTGGTCGGCGCGCGTCGACTCGACGAGCGTGATGGCCCGCGCGAGCGCTGAGCGGTCCCCGGCCCGAATCGCGTTGGCGAGCTCAGCTGAGGTCATATCCCAAACGCTCGGCCAACTTCTCCAGCAGGCCGATCGCCGCGTCGGCGATGACCGTGCCCGGCGGGAAGATCGCCGCCGCACCCGCCTCGTACAGTTCGTCGAAGTCACCCGGCGGAATCACGCCGCCCACCACGACCATGATGTCGGGCCTGCCGACCGCGGCGAGTGCATCGCGCAGAGCGGGCACCAGCGTCAGGTGACCTGCGGCCAGGGAGGACACCCCGACGACGTGCACGTCGTTGTCGGCGGCCTGGCGGGCCACCTCGTCGGGCGTGGAGAACAGCGAGCCGACGTCGACGTCGAAACCGATGTCGGCGAACGCCGTCGCGATCACCTTCTGGCCGCGATCGTGGCCGTCCTGGCCCATCTTCGCGACGAGGATACGCGGGCGGCGTCCGTCGGCCTCGGCGAACTTCTCCACCAATTCCGTTGCCGCACTGACGTTGCTGACCTGTCCCACCTCGTCCCGGTACACGCCCGCAATGGTGCGGATCTCAGCCTCGTGCCTACCGTAGACCTTCTCCAGCGCATCGGAGATCTCGCCGACGGTGGCCTTGGCGCGCGCGGCGTTTATGGCGAGCGCGAGCAGGTTGTTACCCAGTCCGTCCTCCCCCGCCGGTCCGGTCGCCTCGGCCGCGCGGGTGAGTTCGGCGAGCGCCGCCTGCGTCGCGTCCTCGTCCCGATCCGCCCGCAGCTGTTGGAGTTTGGCGATCTGCTCGGCGCGCACCCGGCTGTTCTCGACCTTGAGGACCTCGATCTCCTGATCCTCGTCGACCTGGTACTTGTTGATGCCGATCACCGTCTGCGCACCGGAATCGATACGGGCCTGCGTCCTGGCGGCGGCCTCCTCGATGCGCAGCTTCGGAATGCCCTCGCCGATGGCCTGAGCCATGCCGCCGTGCTCGGCGACCTCCTTGATGTGCGCGCGCGCCTTCTCGGCCAGCTCGTGGGTCAGGCGTTCGACGTAGTACGACCCGCCCCAGGGGTCGATCGGCCGGGTGGTGCCCGACTCCTGTTGCAGCAGCAGCTGCGTATTGCGCGCGATCCGCGCGGAGAAGTCGGTCGGTAGCGCGAGTGCCTCGTCGAGCGCGTTGGTGTGCAGCGACTGCGTGTGCCCCTGCGTTGCGGCCATCGCCTCGATGCACGTCCGTGCGACGTTGTTGAACGGATCCTGCGCGGTGAGCGACCACCCCGACGTCTGCGAATGAGTGCGCAGCGACAGCGACTTCTCGCTCTTCGGCTCGAACTGCGCCACCAACTCGCTCCAGAGCAGTCGGCCGGCGCGCAGCTTGGCGACCTCCATGAAGAAGTTCATGCCGATACCCCAGAAGAACGACAGCCGAGGTGCGAACTTGTCGATGTCGAGGCCCGCGTCGAGGCCGGCCTTGATGTACTCCACACCGTCGGCGAGCGTGTAACCGAGCTCGAGATCGGCTGTCGCACCGGCCTCCTGGATGTGATAGCCCGAAATGGAGATCGAGTTGAACTTCGGCATCTTCGCGCTGGTGTACCCGAAGATGTCGGAGATCACCCGCATCGACGGCTTCGGCGGATAGATGTAGGTGTTGCGGACCATGAACTCCTTGAGGATGTCGTTCTGGATGGTCCCGGCCAACTTCTCGGGCGGGACTCCCTGTTCCTCGGCCGCGACCACGTACAGCGCGAGGATCGGCAGCACCGCGCCGTTCATCGTCATCGACACCGACACCGTGGAAAGGTCGATGCCGTCGAACAGCTGCCTCATGTCGAGGATGGAATCGATGGCCACCCCGGCCATTCCGACATCGCCGGAGACGCGCGGATGGTCGGAGTCGTAGCCGCGGTGGGTGGCCAGGTCGAACGCCACCGACAGGCCCTTCTGCCCCGCCGCCAGGTTGCGTCGGTAGAACGCGTTGGACTCCGCGGCCGTCGAGAACCCCGCGTACTGCCGGATGGTCCACGGCTGGTTGACGTACATGGTGGGATACGGCCCGCGCACGAAGGGCGGTGCGCCGGGGAAGGTGTCGAGCGGATACCCCGCGTCGACGGCGGCGTCGCGGTCGGCGGCGATGTAGACCGGCTTCACGTCGATACCCTCGGGCGTCGCCCAGTCCAACTGTTCGGCCGTGTACCCGTGCGCGGCGGCCGCGGCGGCGACGTGGTCGGCCACCCCGGCGTCGGTCGACGGCTCGGCGGTCTTGTCGCCGTGCAGCGGTACGTCGGCGAAGCTGGCGATCGGTCCCGGTGTGAGCGCCGGAGCCGGTCCGCCGGCGACATCGGAAGTAGTCATCTCATGCCCCCAATCGGGTGAGCAGGGTCGACAGCGCGGCGATCGCGTCGATCCCGGCGGTCAGGTACTCGTCCGGCTTGGCGGAGCTACTCCCCGTGTCGCTTCGCTCCTGCCCGCCGGCGGCGTCCGCCACCGCCTTCTCCGGCCCGGCCAGGTACACGTGCGAAACCCCGGCGGCGCGAGCGGCTTCCACGACACCGGACGCCTCCTCGGCGTAACGCCTGTCGGTGCCGCACAGCACCACCGCCACGGCGCCTCCCGCGTCCTGGACCGCCGTGCCGACGCCGTCGGCGGTCACCGTGCCGGGATTGATCGTCTCGACACCGCCCGATGCCAGCAGGTTGGCCGCGAAGGTCGTGCGGATGTTGTGCTCCGCCAGCGGGCCGACGGGCAGCAGCAGCGCCTTCGGCCGTGCGCCGTGCGCGGCCAGGTAGGCGTCCGACCGGTCCCGCAGCTCCTCGAACGCGGCCCCGTACCGCTTAACGGTGGGCGTCGAGTCCGGCTGCCCGAGAGGCGCTTCGGCGAGGTTCGGGTACTCGTTGACACCGGTGAGCGACGTGCGCCGGTGCGCGACGTCGTCGGCCCGCCGGTCGCGTACCCGGGCGATCCGGTCGGCGACGAACTCGCGTGCCGCGACGAACCCGCCCTTGGCCTCGATCTCGCGGAAGTGCGCCCACGCCTGCTCCGCGAGCGCCCTGGTCAGATCCTCGATGTACCACGAACCGCCGCCGGGGTCGAGCACCCGCCCGATGTGCGACTCCTCGAGCAGCAGCAGCTGGGTGTTACGAGCCATCCGCCGCGTGAACGTGGTTGCCGTGCCGGGCAATCCGCCGGGGATCGCCACGTCGAACGCGTGCACCTGAACCGTGTCGGCGCCACCGACACCCGCCGCGAACGCGGCAAGCGTCGTGCGCAGCATGTTCACCCAGGGGTCGCGCTGCGCCATCATCGGCAGCGAGGAGACCGCGTGCACCGTCGCGGCGCCGGCGTCGGGAGCACCGACGACCTCGGCGACTCGTGCCCAGATCTGACGCGCCGCGCGCAGTTTCGCGATGGTCATGAACTGATCGTCGTCGGCGGAGTAGCGGAAACTGATCTGCCGCAACGCATCCGCGGTGCCGATCCCGTGCTCGGTCAGCAGCCGCAGGTATTCGACACCGGCGCCGATGGCCGCGGCGAGTTCCCACGACGCGCTGGCACCGAGATCGTGGAACGCCGGGCCGTCGACGGTGATCGCTCGGACGCCACCGTCGTAGCCGGCCGACCGACCCGCGATCGCGGCGACCTCGTCCACCGTCGGCGCGGACCGCCCCGACAGCGGCGCGGTCAGCGGATCGGCGCCGAGGTCGATCGACAACCGCGCCCGGCGGTCGTCGGTCAGGTCCTCGACCAGAGCCAGCACGGCGTCGGCGGCGGCAGCGTAATCGGCTCCCGCGTCGAGCACCACGGGCACCAGTTCCAGGAACACGCCCTCCAGCAGTCGGTCGATGTCGCTCGCGGGAACGCCGGCCGACCCATTGCCCGTCGCTTCGCTCGCCCCACTGCCGACCCGCAGCACCAGCGCGCTGGTGCCCTCGGTGAGCGCGGCCAGCACGCTGCCGTTGCCTGCTGACACTCCCGAGGCGCCCGGTAGCGGGAAGGCCTCGGCGACCTTCCAGCCCGACTTCACGTCGCGGAGCGCGTCGCCGCCGCGGACGAACGGCCAGCGGCCCGGTAGCGGGGGCTCGGGCTGGGAGTCGAGGATCGTGTACAGCGGGCGGATCGGAAAGCCCTCGTAGGTCGGCGAGTCGAGCAGCTGCTCGGGCTCCGATCCGAGCTCGGCGGGGTCCTTTCGGCTGCTCTTGGCGAGCACTCCCGCGACGGCCGTGCGCCACTGTTCGCGATCGGACTCAGCGACGCTGAGCCTCGAACTGGACTCCTGTTCAGACACCGGCAGCTCCCGTGATGCAGCGTGTGACTTGACAACTGTCCATCAGGCTAAATGATCGCGGTCACCCCACGAACCAGCGGGCGCGACGCTACTGACGGGTAGCCCCGCTGCGTCGTCGCGAGCAACGTCGGGAAGCCACGTACTCTTGGAAGGCGTGAAGCCCGTCGCCAGCACGTTTCGCGCAGTACGCGCGGCCGTGGTGACGACGCTGGCCCAGATGCCGCGACGCCGGCTCGCTACGATCGCGACCGCGATTGTGATCCTGGTCGCATTCGCCGTGTTCGTTCCGCTGCCGAGCGCCGTGCAGCTCCGCGACTGGGCCACATCGGTCGGTCCGTGGTTCCCGTTGGCGTTCTTCGCCGCCCATGTGGTGGTGACGATCTTCCCGTTCCCGCGGACGGTCTTCACGTTGTCGGCCGGCCTGCTGTTCGGTCCGGTTCTCGGCGTGCCGCTGGCCGTCGTGGCGAGCACCCTCAGCGCGGTCATCGCCCTTCTGCTGGTGCGCGCGGCGGGCTGGCATCTGGACCGGCTCGTCAAGCACCCGCGCATCGACGAGGCCAACGCCCGGCTCGCAGCGCGAGGGTGGCCGACCGTGCTGTCCATGCGGATGATCCCCGCGGTGCCCTTCTCGGTACTCAACTACGCGGCCGGGTCGTCGGCCGTCCGCGTGCTCCCGTACACGTTGGCCACGTTCGCCGGTCTGCTGCCGGGGACCTCGGCCATCGTGATCTTCGGCGACGCGCTGACCGGGAACATCAGCCCGCTGCTGTTCCTGGTGTCGTTGAGCACGGCGTCCCTCGGCATCGCCGGCCTCGTCTACGAGATCCGGGCGCACCGGCGCAGCCATCCGCAGACCGACGACGAGCCCGCCGTCACCGCCGGTCGCTAGGCCCCTGCACCGTCATCGCGCTGAACAGCGCGAGAAACGAGGACGCGGCGATCAACCCGGGGCTCCAGTCCCTGGCTCTGATGTGCGACCCGACCGCCAGCACGAAGTACACCGTCAGCATGAACGTGGTCAGCCTGGCCAGCCACGGAAAGCGGTACACCGAGATCAGCCCGATCGCCGAGGCCGCCTTGACCACCGGGATGATCGGACGCAGCTCCGGCGCCAGGCCCACGTCGTCGAACGCCTTCTCGATCGGCGCGATCGGGATGGCGCAGGCCACGGCGTCCCCGGCCTGAAGCACGGCCAGCGCCGCGTAGCTCCGATTCGACGTCAGCGCTCTCATTGGCCGGGGTTACCGTGCCGCGGTGGTGGCGGTGGCGGCTGGGAGAAGTCGCGCACCGGGGGCTGTGCCTGCTGCGACAGCGGCGGGTACTGCGGGGGCGGGTCGATCGCGCCTGCGACCGGCTTGCGTGCCTCGGCCTCGGCCTTGGCGACGGCCTGCGCGATCGCGGGATCGGTCTGCGTGTTGAACCACTCGGCCACCTCGTCCGAATCATCCTCGGGCTTGGGCAGATTGGTCTCGACCGGCGACGGCGTGTACCGGAACACCCCGTCGTCGCCCGGCGCACCCAGCAGCTTGGTGAAGCCCTGCAGCGCGGACCCGAAGTCGCTGGGCACCACCCAGACCTTGTTCGCCTCGCCCTTGGCCATCAGCGGCAGCGTCTGCAGGTACTGGTAGGCCAGCATCTCCGGCGTCGGACGCCCGGCCTTGATCGCCGCGAACGTCTTCTCGATCGCCTTGGCCTGGCCCTGCGCCTGGTAGTACTGAGCGGCTCGTTCGCCCTGGGCGCGCAGCATGCGGGACTGCCTGTCCGCCTCGGCGGCGAGGATCGCCGCCTGCTTGGCACCCTCGGCAGCCAGGATCTGCGCCTGCTTCTGGCCCTCGGCCTGCTTGATGGACGCCTCCCGGTTGCCCTCCGCGGTGAGGATCATGGCGCGCTTCTCGCGGTCGGCGCGCATCTGCTTCTCCATCGAGTCCTGGATCGACGGCGGCGGGTCGATGCTGCGCAGTTCGACTCGGGCCACGCGCAGCCCCCAGCGGCCGGTGGCCTCGTCGAGCACGCCGCGCAGCTGACCGTTGATGGAGTCCCGCGACGTCAGCGTCTGCTCGAGCGTCATGCCGCCGACGACGTTGCGAAGCGTCGTCGTGGTCAACTGCTCGACGCCGACGATGTAGTTGCTGATCTGGTAGACCGCTGCCTGCGGGTTGGTGACCTGGAAGTAGACGACCGTGTCGATGTTCACCGTCAGGTTGTCCTCGGTGATCACCGGCTGCGGCGGGAACGACACCACCCGCTCGCGGAGATCCACCCGCGCGCGGACCTTGTCGAGGAACGGCACCAGCAGCGTGAGCCCACCGGACGCGGTCTTGCTGTAGCGGCCGAGCCGTTCGATCACCGCCGCCTCGGCCTGCGGGATGATGGCGATCGCCTTGACCAGCAGGATGATCACGAACAGCACCAGCGCTCCGAAGAACACCAGTAAGACGAGTGCACCCGTATCCATGTGGTCTCCTCCCGAAGACTGCTGCGTTTACAAGCCTTTGAAAACGACGGCGGTGGCGCCGTCGATGTGCATAACGGTCACGTGATCGCCCGGTTCGTACACGTCGTCGTCGTTGAGCGGACGCGCCGTCCAAACCTCGCCCTCGAGCTTCACCTGGCCCTCGTGTCGCGCCACCTTGTCGAGCACGACGGCGCTCTTGCCCTCCAGGGCCTTGACCGGTTCCGGCAGCCCCCTGCCCTGGATGAATCGATGCTTGATGGCGGGCCGGACCAGGACGAGCAGCAGGATCGACGCGACGGCGAACACCGCCCCGTCGATCCACAGTTCGTCGAACACCAGGGCCGAACCGGCCGCCGCGAGTGCGCCGCCGCTGAGCATGAGAAGGAACAGGTCGCCGGTGAGCGCCTCGGCACCGGCGAGCGCCAACGCGACGGCGAGCCAGATCAGCGGAACCCACTGCATGACGCCACCCTAGCGCGAACCCGGCCGTAGCAGTCGGCAACAACTACACTGCGGTCATCATGTGGTGTCCGAGTGTTTCACTAGCGGTCTGGTCCAATGCCTGGCTGGCGGGCGTCGCTGCGCCCGACGACGTCCTCGATGCGTTATCGGCCTGGGCACCAAGGCATTCCGTGACCGCCTACGATTCAGCGGCGGCGTCGAGTACCGGCCTGCCCTGGCCCGACCTGACCGATGCCGGGGTGGTGTCCCTGCTGCCGACGCTGCGCACCGCGGCCGCACCGGCCACCGGTGAAACCGCGTTCAGCGTGGCGCTGCCGGTGCCCGGCGATGTCAGGGGACTCGCAGCGGGCACCCAGTTCCAGGCGGACGCGGTGGCCGCCGGGGAGGCCGTCATCGTGCGGTCCCGATCGGCTTCCGGCTCGCAGGCGGTCGGCCTGGTACCCGACTTCGTCTACACCGACGACGACGATCCCGACTACGACCCCGAACCGAGTGCGCTGTCGTGGACGGTGTACTCGTTGGCGAGTGCTCCCGTCGCGGAGCACGTCGACCTCGGCCAGGCCGAGTACGACCTGAGGGCCGCCGTGCGCTCGGCGGCGGACGCCATGGGCACGCTGCGAGCGGAGTTGCGCGGCGCCGATATCGACGATCCGCGCGGCATGGTCGAGCAGGTGCTGGAGGCGAGTCGGTTGCACCGGGCTCCGGACTACGCGCCTGAGCGCGCGCTGCGGGTGCTGGAGAACGCGGCGCACGTCGACGCGATCATCACCGTCAGCGCGGGCCTCATGCCGATCGGGCTGCAATCCTCATCGGAGGTCCAGATGGCCAGTGACGCGCTGCGTCCGCTGGCCGACGTCGTCCGATCGGCGCGGCTCGCCGCGGTCGGCGCCATCCTCCAGGCGGCGTGGCGTAGTTAGCTGGAGCACGCGGCGGTGCACAGCGCGCCGTTGACGGTGCAGCCGTATCCCGGCACCGGATCCGGCCCGTCGGTGCGAGCCTGCGGCAGGCCGAGCCGCATCTCGTCGAGCAGGTCGACGACGAGCCGCGCGAAACGCGGCTGCGCGTTGGGTGTGGTGGCCCGTGCGAATGCGATACCCGCGGCGGCCGCCTGGTCGGCGAGCTCGCTGTCGAGATCCCATACGACCTCGATGTGGTCGGCGACGAAGCCGACCGGGCAGACGATCACCGCACGGGTGCCCGCCGCGGCGAGGGCCTCGAGGTGATCGCCGACGTCGGGCTCCAGCCACGGCACCTGCGGCGGTCCGGACCTCGACTGCCACACCTGGTCGTACTCCCGGTAGCCCGCGGCGGCCGCGACCAGTCCCGCGGTGTAGCCGACCTGGCGCTCGTACAGATCCGGTCCGCAGCGCGACGCGGCCCGCAGCGGAATCGAGTGCGCGGTGAACACCAGCCTCGCGTCACCGCGGACATCCTCCGGCAAGGTGGCCGCCGCCTCGGTGACGGCGTCGGCGAACATCTCGATCAACAACGGATGGTCGAAGTACTGCCGCAGCTTGGTCAGCTCGGGTGCGTCCGCACCGACCGCGTCGCGCCCCCGTGCGATGTCCTCCTGGTACTGCGTGCATCCCGAGTAGCCGCCCCAGGCGGAGGTGGTGAACACCGCGGCGCGCCGGACACCGTCGGCGCGCATCCGCTCGACGGTGTCCTCGATGAACGGCTCCCAGTTGCGGTTGCCGAAGTACACCGGCACGCCGAGCTCACGCGCCGCCAATTCGGACTCGATGGCGCGGATGAGGTCTCTGTTGATGCCGTTGATAGGTGAGACGCCACCGAAGTGCAGGTAGTGCTCCGCGACGGATTCCAGTCGCTCCCTTGGTATTCCGCGCCCTCTGGTGACGTTCTCCAGGAACGGCATCACCTGGTCGGGCCCCTCCGGGCCGCCGAAGGAGAGGAGCAGCAGCGCATCGAACACGGGAACGATCCGTTCCGCTAGAGCAGCTGCGTGTGCGCGCCGCCGTCGGCGTACACGACGGTGCCGGTGGTGGCGGGCAGCCAGTCGGACAGCAGAGCGCAGACGGTCCTGGCGACGGGCGTCGGATCCTTCATGTCCCAGCCGACCGGAGCGCGCTGATCCCAGCCCTCCTCGAGCAGGCGCATCTGATCGCCTGCCTCGGCGCCGAGCGCGCCGCCGACGATCGCGCTCATCGCGAGCGTCCGGATCGGTCCCGCCGCAACGAGATTGGAGCGCACCCCGTGCGGACCCGCCTCACGGGCGACGAAGCGGTTGACCGACTCGAGGGCGCTCTTGGCGACGGTCATCCAGTTGTACGCCGGCATCGCGCGCGTCGGGTCGAAGTCCATGCCGACGATGCTGCCGCCGCGGTTCAGCACCGGCAGCGTCGCCTTGGCCAGCGAGGCGTAGGAGAACGCCGAGATGTGAATGCCCTTGGCCACGTCCTCGTAGGGCGCATCGAAGAACGGGTTCACGCCCATCCCGGTCTGCGGCATGTAGCCGATCGAGTGCACCACGCCGTCGAGCTTGTTGCCCTCACCGATCACCTCGGCGACGCGGTCGGCCAACGAGTCCAGGTGCTCCTGGTTCTGTACGTCGAGTTCGAGCAGCGGCGCCGGGCTCGGCAGCCGGTCGGCGATGCGCTGGATGAGCTTCATCCGGTCGAACCCGGTGAGCACCAGTTCCGCACCCGACTCCTGCGCGACCTTCGCGATGTGGAACGCGATCGACGAGTCGGTGATGATGCCGGTGACGAGGATCCGCTTGCCCTCGAGAATGCCTGCCATGGTGTGCTGTTCCTTTCTCTGCGGGCGGGCCTAGTGGCCCATGCCCATGCCGCCGTCGACGGGGATCACCGCGCCGGCGATGTAGCCGGCGTCCTCGGACGCCAGGAAGCTGACTGCGCCCGCGACGTCATCGGCCGTGCCGACGCGCTTGGCGGGGATGAACTCCAGCGCGCCCTCCTGGATGCGCTCGTCGAGCGCACGGGTCATCTCGGTGTCGATGTAGCCGGGGGCCACCACGTTCGCGGTGACGCCGGCCTTGGACAGCTCGCGGGAGATCGACCGGGCCATCCCGATCAGACCGGCCTTGGCGGCCGCGTAGTTCGACTGATTTCCGATACCCCACATGCCCGACACCGAGCCGATGAAGATGATCCGGCCGAATCGCTTGCGCTGCATGCTGCGCGACGCCCGCTGAGCCACCCGGAACGCGCCGGTGAGGTTCGCGTTGATGACGTTCTCGAAGCGCTCCTCGGTCATCCGGATCAGGAACGCGTCCTGGGAGATACCCGCGTTGGACACCAGGACCTCGACCGGTCCCTGGTGCTCCTCGACCTCCTTGAACGCGCGGTCCACCGCCTCGCTGTCAGTGACGTCGCACACGACACCGAACAAGCCGTCGGGCGCACCGGATCCGCGGTGGGTCACGGCCACCTTGTGGCCGTCGGCGGCGAGGCGCTGAGCGATGGCCAGGCCGATACCGCGGTTGCCACCCGTGACCAGGACGGAGCGTGAAACGAATTCGGGCATAGCGGCCAACTTATCGCCTCGGCGTGCTGACCTGGAAATCGGCTCCGGCGGGCCGGAGCGAAGCGACTCGGGAATCAGCCGGGCAGTCTGCGGTTGATCAGCAGCGCCGCCAACGCCGCGGCGGCGAGGATCACCGAACCCAGACGCAGCCACCCGACGCTCGCGTCGCCCTTGATCGTCTCGTAGCCGATCTGCTCCTGCAGCGACGTGAAGACCTCCTTGAGCTGCTCCAGGCTGGACGCGGTGTACGCGTCGCCGCCGGACAGTTCGGCGATCTTCTTCAGCATCTCGTCGTCGACGGGCACGGGCTGGCGCTGGTCGTTGATCTCGACGTAGCCGTACGGCGTGCCGAACGACACCGTCGAGATCGGAACGCCCTGGTCCTTGGCGGTCCTGGCCGCGGTGTAGGCGCCCTTCGGGTTGTCCGGGTTCGACGGCACCGTTTCCTTGCCGTCGGACATCAGCACGACACGGCCCGGAGGCGGCCCGTCGCCACCGCCGATCACCGCGCCGACCGTCGCGATGGCCTGCAGCGCGGTGAAGACGCCCTCACCGGTCGCCGTGCGGTCGGCGAGTTGCAGCTTGTCCAGCGCGGCCTTGGTGGCGTCGCGGTTGGTGGTCGGCTGTACCAGCACCGTCGCGGTGCCCGCGTAGGCGATGAGACCCAGGTTGATGCCGGGGGTCAGTTGATCGGCGAACTGCTTGGCCGCCTCCTGCGCGGCCGCCAGGCGGCTCGGCTCGACGTCGGTGGCGCGCATCGACTGCGATACGTCGATGACGAGCATCACGACGGCGCGGTTGCGCGGGATGCGAACGTCGTTGGTGGGCCCGGCCATCGCGATCGTGAAGAGGGTGAGCGACAGCACCAGCAGGATCGCGGGCAGATGCCGCCAGCGGCTGGGCCGCTTCGGGGCGACGCTCTCCAGCAGTTCCATGTTGGCGAACCGCAGCATGCGCTGGGCCCTGGCCCGCTGTACCAGGATGTACAGCACGATGAGGGCGGCGACCAGGATGAAGAACACGAAGAAGCCGGGGTGCTTGAAATCCGTGAAGGAGATCGGGCCGATGAGCGGTAAGTTCATGTGCTGCTTGTCATTCCAGTCGAATCGTTGTCGCGCGCGTCGAGTCCACCAGTCACCGCAGCGCCCCGCGGCGCCTGCTGGCCACGAACTTCACCACGTCCTGGATCCAGTCCCGGTCGGTGCGCAGAGTCAGAAGGGGTGCGTCGCAACGCCGTAACGTGCGTGCCACGGCCGCCCGGTGTTCGGCGGACGCTTTCGCGAAGTCGGCCCGGAGTTGCTCGTCGATGGTGAACTCGCGCGTCTTGCCGCTCTCCACGTCCTGCAGGATCACGTCGCCGATGGCGGGCAACTCGACGTCGCGGGGATCCACGATTTCGATGCCCAGCACCTCGTGTCGGCCCGCGATCGCCCGCAGCGGACGCATCCAGTCGATCGGACCGAGGAAGTCGCTGATGATGACGGCCATGCCGCGCCTGCGTTCGGGGCGACGCAGCGCGTCAATGGCCGCGCCCAGATCTCCGCGGACACCCGCAGGCGCCCTCGGCGTCGTGGCGATCGCCCGCAACAACTCCTGCTCGTGCATCCGTCCGGACAGCGCCGGTACGCGCGTGGTCGTCTCGCCGTTGGTGATCACCGCGCCCAGCCGGTTGCCGCCGCCGCTGTTGAGGAACGTGATCGCGGCGGCCGCCGCCACCGCGAGGTCGCGCTTCTCGCAGCCCGCGGTGCCGAAGTCCAGACTGGCCGAGACGTCGACGACGAGCCACGTCTCGAGTTCCCGGTCGACGATCATCTGCCGCACGTGCGGGTGCGTCGTGCGCGCCGTGACCGACCAGTCCATCCGGCGTACGTCGTCGCCTGGCTGGTAGATGCGGGCTTCACCCGCTTCGGAGCCCGGCCCCGGTACCAGCCCCTGGTGATCGCCGTGCAGCACACCGTCGAGCTTGCGGCGCACCGTCAGCTCGAGCTTGCGCAACGCCGCCGACAGCGCGGGGTCGCGAATCTCGCCGCGCTGAAGGGAGGGCAGGTCGACCTGGCCCTTGTGGCCGTTAGCTGACCGAGTCACCGACTAGCCGCACCCGCCGGGGCCGGCATCGCGGGAGGCGCCGAATGGCCTTGCGGGGCAATGGCGTTCACCTGCGGGAGCGCAACGGTCTGCATGATGCGGCCGATCACCGTTTCGGCGGTGATCTCGTCGGCGAGCGCGTCGTAGGTCAGCACCAGGCGGTGGCGGAGCACGTCGGGGATGACCTCGACGACGTCCTGCGGGATCACGTAGTCCCGGCCGCGGATGAGCGCCAGCGCGCGCGACGCGGCGATGATGCCGAGCGAGGCGCGGGGCGACGCACCGTAGGCGATCCACGCCTTGGCGTCGGGCATGCCGAACTTCTCCGGCTCACGCGTGGCGGTGACGATGCGCACGACGTAGTCGACGAGGGCGTGGTGCACGAACGTGTTCGCCGCGACGCCCTGCAGACGCAGCAGGTCGTCGGTCGAGAGGATCTGCTTCGGCGTGGGCGGTGTGACACCCATCCGATAGATGATCTCGCGCTCCTCCTCCGGCGACGGGTAGTCGACGTTGAGCTTGAACAGGAAGCGGTCCCGCTGCGCTTCGGGCAGCTGGTAGACGCCCTCCTGCTCGATGGGGTTCTGCGTCGCCATGACGAGGAACGGGCTGGGCAGCGGGAACGTCTTGCCGCCGATCGACACCTTGCGCTCGGCCATGACCTCCAGGAGGGCCGACTGCACCTTGGCGGGTGCGCGGTTGATCTCGTCGGCGAGCAGGAAGTTCACCATGACGGGGCCGACCTCGGTGTCGAACTCCTCCTTGCCCACCCGGTAGATGCGGGTGCCGACGATGTCGGTGGGCACCAGGTCAGGGGTGAACTGGATGCGGGCGAACGTGCCGCCGACGACCTTGGCGAACGTCTCGACGGCCAGCGTCTTGGCGACACCCGGCACGCCCTCGAGCAGCACGTGCCCCTTGGCGAGGAGACCGACGAGCATGCGCTCGACCAGCTGATCCTGGCCGACGATGATGCGCTTGACCTCGAAGATCGCCCGTTCCAGCGTCTGCACCTCACCCTGCACGCCGCCGTTCGCGGACTCCGGCTGCTTGTGCAGGGCCGGGCCTCCGGGCTGCGGGGCGGGAGGGAAGCCCTGGCCCTGGCCGGGGTAACCGCCGGCTGCCTGCGGCGGCCCACTCGGTGACGTCATCTAGTGCTTCCTCCCACGCTTTCGATCGTGTCCGACTGCTGGTCTGGTGCAGTTGCGGCGGAACATCCGAGGCTGGCCCGGTCGCTCCTCGTCAACTATTCCAGGCACCACGGAATCCGTCGACGTCGCCCGTCAGCTATCAGGTTCCCATCAGGATTCGATAATGCGGGCCACATACGGTTGCAGGCCGGCGGTCCGGACCGGACTGACCGTCACCTTCTCCGCGCTGCCGGACGCTTCGAGCATCCGCCCGCCGCCGAGATACATGGCGACGTGCTGGCTTCCGCCGGGCCCCCAGAACAGCAGGTCGCCCCGCTTGGCCTGAGAGGTCGGCACTTTGCGGCCGGTGTTGTACTGGTCGCCCGAGTACTTGGGGATCTGCACCCCAACGCCCGCGAAGGCGTACCGGGTGAATCCGGAGCAGTCGTAGCCGACCTTGCCCGCGTCGTAGTCCACGCCCTCGCTGGGCCCGTTGAGCGCACCACCGCCCCAGGAGTACGGCACTCCCATCTGGGAACCGCCGCGCCGGATGACGTACTCGATCGCCTGCGGTCCGCGCACCCGGGCACCGACGGGGATGGAGCTCGCGGACGGTGACGGGGCCAGGCCGATGCTCTGCAGGAACTGGCTGCCCAGACTCTGCGTGGTCTGCAGTGCGAGCTGACTCACCGAGAACGCCGCGTTCGCGGCGGCCACCGGGTCGCCGGGCGCGCCGGAGCTGATGATCTTCGGAAGCGTCGGGTCCCACTGACCGTCGTCGGGTTCGGCCGCGGCGGGCGACGCGATGCCGACGGCCAGCAGACCCGCCAGCAGCGACACGATCATCACCCGCAGGACGTGCGAGCGCTCAATAGGCAGAGAAGGCAAGAGCAATCACCATTCGATGAGTCGGGTCACGTAAGGAGTCATGCCGCTGGTGCGCACGGGCGACACCTTCACCACCGATCCGGTGTAGGGCGCCTCAAGCATCTGGCCGTCGCCGAGGTACATCGCCACGTGTTGGCTGGCGTTGGGGCCGTAGAAGATCATGTCCCCGCGACGCATCTGGGACGACGGCACCTGACGACCGGCCTTGTACTGCGACCCGCTGTAGTGGTCCAGCTTGATGCCGACGCCCGCGAACATGTAGAGCATCAATCCGGAGCAGTCGAATCCGACTGTGCCAGCACCGGAATCGATGCCCCGGCTGGCGCCGGCCGCGTTGCCGCCGCCCCACGAGTAGGGGGTGCCCCGGACGGCGAGGCCGCGGTTGATCACGTACTCGGTGGCCTGCCTGCCGTACACCCGCGGGATGGCGCCGTTGGTCAAACCGCTTGGGGTGGGCAGGATTCCGATCGACTGCAGGAAGTTACGGCCCATCTGCTGAGTGACCTGCATCGATGTCTGGCCGATGCCGAGGATGGCGTTGATGATCGCCACGGGGTCGCCGCTGACGAAGGCGCTCGGAATCGCGGGCAACGTTGGATCCCACACGGTGTCCCAGTTGCCGCCGGCCGCCCCCGCGTTCGGGTCGCGATCCCAGTTCGCATCCGGCGCCGTCGGCCCTGCGGGCACGCTACGCGCGACGGGGGTGGCCGCAGGCGCAGCCCACTCCCGCGCCTGATCCAGCTTCGCTTGCGCCGCAGCGCGTTCCGCGGTGATCCGGTCCAGATCGGCCTGCTGCGCCCTGAACGTCTCCTGCGCCTCGGTGAGCGCCGCTACGGCGGCGTCCTGACTGGACTGGGCGTCGAGCACCGCCTGGTCGGCATCCTGCTTGGCCTGGCGGGCCGAGGACTCGCGGTTGACCAGATCGGTGCGCGCCCGCTGCAGGTCGGCAACGGCCTGTTGCGAGCTGATGGCCAGGGCCTGCTGTGTCGATGCCGCGTCGAGCAGTTGCGCGGGGTCGGTGGCCGTGAGGTAGGACGCCGACGGGCCGTTGACGTAGGCCGACGCCGCGAACGTGTTGAACCGCTGCTGTGCCGAGGCGATCGCGTCGTTGGCCGTGGCGAGCTCGGCCTGGCGAGCGTCGACGTCGCGCTGGGCGGCGGCCGCGTTGTCCCGCGCCGTCTGCACGTCGACCAGCGAGGCGTTGACGCTCTCCTGCTGACCCTGGATACGGGCGCCGAGGTCCTGCAGCTTCTGGTTGGCGTCGGCGACGGCGGCGACGAGTGTCGCGATGCCCTGCGGGGCGGCCGGTTCGGCGACGGCGATTCCCGCGGAGTTCGCGAACAGCGAGGAGACGAACACGCCGAACGCGATGGAGCAGGCACCCAGCCGGCACGCTGAGGCGCGGAAGTGGCGTCGCATTGGACTGTTGTCTCCTCGGGCTCGCGCGAACGTGGCAATGACGTTCGTCGTGAACCTGCTGTCACAGACGTCACTAATGCAACAGAGAACTCAACTGCAACAACAGGTACCTTCTGCACCGTACGTCACATCAGACGCCAAAGAAATGCCGGCGGAGAATTACAAACCTGTAATTGAAACGAGCGTTATCGAACGGTGACAACGCATTTGCGCGATCGCAATCAGTCGGCTGCGCGCACCCTCTCAGGGTCGGCGCGCCGCGCACGGACCTGCAGTAACCGGGTGGCGACGGCGGCAACGGCCACACCCGCCACAATCACGATCGTGAATGGCGTCCACGGGAAATGGTACGCGGTCACCTCGTTGACGAAATTCTGCGACGCCAGCACCGGATTACCGGGGATCTTGGCGTAATCCTGACCGGACTCGAGCGTGACGCGATCGAACTGCGTGCTGTAGGTGCCCGCGAACGTTGGGCTGATGACGAGCACCGTCGAACCGGGGAACTCCTGGCCCACCTCGGTCGCCACGTCGCGCAGCGGAGTGTCGATCGGCGGGTTGCTCGGCACGACCACCACCTTGAGGTCGATGCCCTTCTGTTCGGCGTCCTTCACCACGCCCTTGAGTCCGGCGATGTCGTCGGACGCTGGCGCGCTCACGCCGCCATCGCGCAGGGCGCCGAACACGTCGCCGAGGCAGACGTCCACCGGAGTGGCCGCTGGATCCCGTCCGACCGTTTCGCACAGTTCGGTCGGGATGAACAGCGGCAGCATGCCCGGAGTCGTCACGTGCCAGACGGTATCGCAGCACCGCGAACCTGACTGGCAGCACGCGCGAAACCGGACGAGACTGGACCCGCCCTTGGATCCAATAAAGGACAAGCGTACTGTTACGGTGAGAGCGCCGCCGACACAGCCCCGTCGCGGCGACAACTACACGGGAGTTACTGTGGCCTCGACGAAGTCAGTCAATTCATTCTCCGCGCACGACACCTTGAAGGTCGGCGACCAGAGCTACGAGATCTACCGTCTCGATGCGGTACCCGGAACCGAGAAGCTCCCCTACAGCCTCAAGGTGCTCGCCGAGAACCTGCTGCGCACCGAGGACGGTGCCAACATCACCAAGGAGCACATCGAGGCCATCGCGAACTGGGATCCCGAGGCCGACCCGAGCATCGAGATCCAGTTCACCCCGGCCCGCGTACTCATGCAGGACTTCACCGGCGTGCCCTGCATCGTCGACCTGGCCACCATGCGCGAAGCGGTCGCCGCCCTGGGTGGCGATCCCGAGAAGGTCAACCCGCTCTCCCCCGCCGAGATGGTCATCGACCACTCCGTGATCCTCGACGTCTTCGGCAACGCCGGTGCCTTCGAGCGCAACGTCGAACTCGAATACGAGCGCAACGGCGAGCGCTACCAGTTCCTGCGCTGGGGCCAGGGCGCGTTCCACGACTTCAAGGTCGTCCCGCCGGGGACCGGCATCGTGCACCAGGTCAACATCGAGTACCTGGCCAGGGTGGTCTTCGAGCGCGACGGCGTCGCCTACCCCGACACCTGTGTGGGCACCGACAGTCACACCACCATGGAGAACGGCCTCGGCGTGCTGGGCTGGGGCGTCGGCGGTATCGAGGCCGAGGCGGCCATGCTGGGCCAGCCCGTCTCGATGCTCATCCCCCGCGTCGTCGGCTTCAAGCTGACCGGCGAGATCAAGCCCGGCGTGACGGCCACCGACGTCGTGCTGACCGTGACCGACATGCTGCGCAAGCACGGCGTGGTCGGTAAGTTCGTCGAGTTCTACGGCAGGGGCGTGGCCGAGGTGCCGCTGGCCAACCGCGCCACGCTGGGCAACATGAGCCCCGAATTCGGTTCCACCGCAGCGATGTTCCCCATCGACGAGGAGACCATCACCTACCTGCGCCTGACCGGGCGCACCGACCAGCAGCTGGCGCTGGTCGAGGCGTACGCCAAGGCGCAGGGCATGTGGCACGACCCCGACAAGGAACCCGTCTTCTCCGAGTACCTCGAGCTCGACCTGTCGACCGTGGTGCCGTCGATCTCCGGCCCCAAGCGGCCGCAGGACCGCATCGAGCTGTCCGACGCGAAGAACGCGTTCCGCAAGGACATCCACAACTACGTCGAGGAGAACCACCCGGCGCCGGAGACCAAGCTGGACGAGGCGGTCGACGAGTCCTTCCCCGCGAGCGACTCGGTGTCGCTGTCCTTCGCCGACGACGACGCGGTCATCCCCTCGGCGGCCAACGGCTGCGAGGGCAGGCCGACCAAGCCGGTCAAGGTGCACTCCGAGGAACTCGGCGACTTCGTGCTCGACCACGGCGCCGTCGTCGTCGCGGGCATCACGTCCTGCACCAACACCTCCAATCCGACGGTCATGCTCGGCGCCGCGCTGCTCGCGAAGAAGGCCGTCGAGAAGGGGCTGACCAGCAAGCCGTGGGTGAAGACCAACATGGCGCCGGGGTCGCAGGTCGTCACGGACTACTACAACAAGGCCGGCCTGTGGCCCTACCTGGAGAAGCTGGGCTACTACCTGGGCGGCTACGGCTGCACCACGTGCATCGGCAACACCGGCCCACTGCCCGACGACGTCAGCAAGGCCATCAACGACAACGACCTGTCCGTCACCGCGGTGCTCTCGGGTAACCGCAACTTCGAAGGCCGCATCTCCCCCGACGTGAAGATGAACTACCTGGCCTCGCCGCCACTGGTCATCGCGTACGGCATCGCGGGCACGATGGACTTCGACTTCGAGGCCGATCCGCTGGGCACGGATCACGACGGAAACGACGTGTTCCTGAAGGACATCTGGCCGTCCTCCCAGGAGATCCAGGAGACCATCGCGTCGTCGATCGACCGCAAGATGTTCGTCGACAGCTACGCCGACGTGTTCAAGGGCGACGAACGCTGGCGCTCGCTGCCGACGCCGGAGGGCAACACCTTCGCGTGGGACGACGCCTCGACCTACGTGCGGAAGCCCCCGTACTTCGACGGCATGCCCGCCGACCCGCAGCCCGTCTCCGACATCTCGGGTGCGAGGGTGCTCGCGCTGCTCGGCGACTCGGTCACCACCGATCACATCAGCCCGGCGGGCAGCATCAAGAAGGGCACTCCCGCAGCCCAGTACCTCGAGGCACACGGCGTCGAGCCGAAGGACTTCAACTCGCTGGGGTCGCGTCGCGGCAACCACGAGGTGATGATCCGCGGCACCTTCGCCAACATCCGGCTGCGCAACCAGCTGCTCGACGACGTCTCCGGTGGCTACACCAGGGACTTCACTCAGGACGGCGGTCCGCAGGCCTTCATCTACGACGCGTCGCAGAACTACCAGAAGGCCGGCATCCCGCTCGTCGTGCTGGGCGGCAAGGAGTACGGTTCCGGCTCATCGCGGGACTGGGCCGCGAAGGGCACCTCGCTGCTCGGCGTCCGCGCGGTGATCGTCGAATCCTTCGAACGCATCCACCGCTCGAATCTGATCGGCATGGGCGTGATCCCGCTGCAGTTCCCGGCGGGCGAGTCGGCGGCGAGCCTCAAACTCGACGGCACAGAGACCTTCGACATCGCGGGCATCACCGGTCTCAACGAGGGCAAGACGCCCAAGACGGTGCACGTCACGGCCACGAAGGACGACGGTTCCACGGTGGAGTTCGACGCGGTCGTCCGCATCGACACCCCCGGTGAAGCCGACTACTACCGCAACGGCGGCATCCTGCAGTACGTGCTGCGCAACATGTTGAAGTCGTAGCCGAGAACCAAAGAAGCCAAGGCAATGCCAGTGGTCTCTTGCCCCGCGTAACCGACGATCACCTCGCGGCGCGCCGTCGACAGATCCTCGACGGCGCCCGCAGGTGTTTCGCGGAGTACGGCTACGACAAGGCGACGGTCCGACGGCTGGAGCAGACGATCGGGCTGTCGCGCGGCGCGATCTTCCACCACTTCAAGGACAAGGACACCCTGTTCTTCGAACTGGCGCACGAGGACGCCGAGCGGATGGCCGACGTCGCGTCCCGCGAGGGCCTCGTCCAGGTGATGCGGGACATGCTCGCCGCCCCGGAGCAATTCGACTGGCTGGCGACCCGGCTGGAGATCGCCCGAAAGCTGCGCAACGATCCGGTGTTCAACAGGGGTTGGGCCGACCGGTCAGCCGAACTGGCAACGGCGACCGCCGAACGGCTGCGTCAGCAGGAGCAGGCCGGCCGGTTGCGCAGCGATGTGCCCAGTGCGGTGCTGCAGATGTACCTGGACCTGGTGCTCGACGGTCTGGTGGCGCGATTGGCCTCGGGCGACGACCCGGAGAAGCTCAGCGCGGTGCTCGATCTGGTCGAGGCGTCGGTCCGGCAGAGCTAGCGGCGCGACCGGTGGTTGGGACCGCCACGACTGCGCATGGTCGTGCCCGATTCTCGCAGCAGGCTGTGAATCGACCCGTAGGAGCGTCCGGTCGAGGCCACCAGGGTCCTGATGCTCGCACCGCTCTCGTAGGCGCTGCGCAGTTCGTGCAGCAACCGCTGCCGCGACTCGTTCGTATCCGTCATTCGACACCTCTCCCCTCTTTGGTGAATGACAGACCTATTACCCAGACTAACCAGCTCTTAACCCCGGCGGACGAATGTTCACTGAGCGGATCAGGGCAACGCGCAGGTCAGGCGAGTTCGATGAGGTCGCGGTACTCCTCGGACCAGTAGTCCTCAGTGCCGTCGGGGAGCAGCACCACGCGTTGCGGGTCGAGCGCCTCGGCGGCCCCCGGATCGTGGGTGACCAGCACGACGGCGCCCTGATAGCTACGCAGCGCGTCGAGCACCTGTTCGCGGGACGCGGGGTCCAGGTTGTTGGTCGGCTCGTCGAGGAGCAGCACGTTCGCGGTCGACGCGACCAGACCGGCCAGCGCCAACCGGGTCTTCTCGCCACCGGACAGGGTGCCGGCAGGCTGGTCGAGCTGCGGACCGGAGAACATGAAGGCACCCAGCAGGCTGCGCAGGTCCTGCTCGCCGGTGTCGGGTGCGGCGTGGCGGATGTTCTCCCACACCGACGCCATCCCGTCGATGGTGTCGTGCTCCTGCGCGAAGTAGCCCAGCTTCAGGCCGTGCCCCGGTTCGATCTGACCCGCATCGGGCTTCTCCGCTCCCGCGAGGATGCGCAACAGCGTCGTCTTACCCGCACCGTTGAGGCCCAGGATCACGACCCTGGAGCCCTTGTCGATCGCGAGATCGACTCCGGTGAACACCTCGAGCGAGCCGAAGGTCTTCGTCAGGCCTTTGCCGACCAGTGGGGTCCGCCCGCACACGGCCGGTGTGGGGAACCTGATCTTGGCCACCTTGTCGGACACCCGCTCGGCGTCCAGCTCGGCGATCATCCGCTCGGCGCGACGCAACATGTTCTGTGCCGCAACGGCTTTGGTGGCCTTTGCGCCCATCTTGGCGGCTTGTACGCGCAGTGCCCCCGCCTTCTTCTCGGCGTTGGCGCGTTCCCTGCGGCGGCGCTGCTCGTCGGTCGCCCTGGCGTCGAGGTACTTCTGCCAGCCCATGTTGTAGACGTCCGCTTCACCGCGCACGGCGTCGAGGAACCACACCCGGTTCACCACGTCGGCGAGCAGGTCCACGTCGTGGCTGATGACGACGAGGCCCCCCGTGTGGTTCTGCAGGAACGTGCGCAGCCAGCCGATCGAGTCGGCGTCGAGGTGGTTGGTCGGCTCGTCGAGCAGGAGGGTCGTATCCGAGCCGGACCCGGTGTCCGAGGCCGCGAACAGGATGCGGCTGAGTTCGACACGACGTCGCTGACCGCCGGACAGCGTCCGCAGCGGCTGAGTCAGGATCCGCTCGGGCAGGCCGAGGCTCGCGCAGATCCGGCCCGCCTCGCTCTCGGCGGCGTACCCGCCCAGCGCGGCGAACCGCTCCTCGAGTTCGCCGTACCGGCGCACCGCCTTGTCACGCGCGGCGTCGTCGGCGACCTCGGCCATGAGCGCCTGCTGCTTCTCGAGATCGGACAGAAGCGTGTCCAGGCCGCGCGCGGAGAGCACCCGATCGCGGGCCAGCATGTCGAGGTCGCCTTCGCGGGGATCCTGTGGCAGGTAACCGATCTCGCCGGTCCGGACGATCGTGCCCGCATACGGCTCGCCTTCGCCCGCCAGGATTCGCATGGTGGTCGTCTTGCCCGCGCCGTTGCGACCGACGAGGCCGATTCGATCACCCGGCTGGATGCGCAGCGCCGACCCCTCGATGAGCAGCAGTGTGCGCGCGCCGGCGCGGACCTCGAGGTCCGTTGCGGTGATCACGCTGTGCTCCTAGCTACTTGTCGTCGGTGAAGGCCGCGGGTCGTTTCTCCGCGCGCGCGGCAACCGCTTCCTCGAAGTTGGCGGTGAGTAAACGCACGAAGAGTTGTCCCAGGCCCTCGGCCTGCATGTGGCCTTCCAGGCTACCGGCGTCCAGTCCACTCCAGAGCGTGCGCTTGGTCAACTCGATTCCCGGTCGGGAGAACCCCGCGATGCGCTCGGCCATCGTGTAGCAGGTCGTCAGCAGGTCGGCGTCGGGGACGGTGCGCGACACCAGGCCGATGCGCTCGGCTTCCGCGGCGTCGATGTCGCGACCGGTCAGCATGGCCTCGAACGCCCGCGACGTGCCGATCGCCCGAGGCAGCAGGTAGGACAGGCCGAGCTCACTGGCCGTGAGGCCGTTGTTGATGCCCGCGGCGCGGAAGTACGCACCCTCGGCGGCGACCCGGATGTCGCATGCCAGCGCGAGGCACAGACCACCGCCGATGGCGGCGCCGTTGACCGCGGCGATGACCGGTTGATGCAGTTTGCGTATGGCGAGAATCACATCGTCGAGCACCTCCATCGACCGCAGCGCGAACGTGGGCCGGGTCAGGCCGTCGACGTGCGGAACGGAGCCCGCCGACTTGTGATCGGCCCCCGAGGAGAAGCCCCGTCCGGCACCGGTCAGGACGACGGCTCGGACGTCGTTGTCGTGGGTGAGTTCGTCGAGCACCCGCTTGAGGGGCACCATGACGTCGAATGCCATCGAGTTCATCCGCTCGGGACGATTGAGCGTCACCAGCGCCACATGGGGCGCTGGGCGATCGACGACGACGAAGGGGCTGTGCTCGGTCACGATCAGCACGCTATCGCGTGCCGGGCGTCACTCCGCTTCGGATGCGGCCTGTTCCTTGAGCGCGGCCTCGATGTCGAGATCCTTGATCTGGGTGATGATGCCGTCGAGGTCCTTGGCAGGCAGCATGCCCGAGTGGCGGAAGACCATGTGGCCCTTCTTGAACGCCATCAGCGTCGGGATCGCCTGAATCTGCGCGGCGGCGGCGAGTGCCTGCTCGGCCTCGGTGTCGACCTTGGCGTGCACGACGTCGGGATGCTTGTCCGACGACGCGGAGAACGTCGGCGCGAAAGCCTTACACGGTCCGCACCATTCGGCCCAGAAGTCCACCAGCACGATCTCGTTGTCGTTGATGGTGTCGTTGAACTGCTCGGCGGTGATGTCCTGTGTACTCACGCCACTCCTAACGTCGTCATCTAGCAGGTTGTTCCCAGTATGTGGTCAATCCAACCCGGCGAGCAGCGCCGCGCGGCCCTCGTTGAGGAACGCCACGATGTCGACGGCGAGTTCGTCAACGTCATGGGCGACGGTCAGCGGCCGGATCGCGCCGAACGGCGCGTTCCAGAAGGGCCCTTCTCGCTGCACCCACGGACCGACGTACGCATACGGCAGCGGATGGTGCTCGTCGCCTGCCGACACTCCGTAGTTGACCTCGGCCTCGGTGACGGCGACGTCGAAATGCCCGGGCCAGAGCACCGGATGTTGTTCCGGCAGAACCTGTTTCAGAGCGTACCCGCCGGCGTACAGGCAGCGGTGCAGGAGTTCGGCTGCGACCGGGTCGACATCGAGCTCCTCGTCCGCCGACAACGGGTCGACGATGTCGTAGACGCCGTCCGGCGGACCGAAGGTGATGTCGGCGGCGGTCGCGAGATCCGCGGCCCGACCCCGTAGCGGTGCCGCGCCGTCCTGCCAACAGAATTCGACGCCGTGCACCGCCAGCGGCAGTTCGACACCTACGAAGCCGTCCGGCCGGACCGCCAGCCGGATGGTGCCCGCGGCGCGGAACTGCGGACCGGCGATCAGACTCTCCGCGACGCCGCGGAGTTGCCGGCGAGTTGTCACGTAGGCGTTCTCAGCGTCCATCAGCGCGAGCCTACTTGTCCTACCCGCAATCTATAGTCGAACATGTGTTCGAAGACTTGAGTGCGGCGGCGTTGGTCGACGCGATCACCGCGCGTGCTCGGGCGTCGGCGTCCGCGGATGCGGAGAGGTACGCGGCGATCGCGGAGTTGGCGCGGCGCCGGCTGCGCGACGGCGTGGAGCTCGAGGACGCCGCCGCCGATGCCGTCGACGGGGCGGCCGCGGAGATCGGTGCGGCTCTCAACATCGGTCACGGCCGGGCGCTCGGCGAGATCGACATCGCGACCATGCTGCGCGACACGTTCCCGCGCGTGAACGCCCTGTTCCTGCAGGGCGTGGTCACCGGGCGGCGGGTCTGGATCCTGGCGAAGCGCACCGATCTCGTCGCCGATCCCGACGCCCTGGCGCAGTTGGATCGGGTGCTGGCCGACCGCATCCTCGGGTGGGGCCCGCTCTCGGAGTGGAAGTTCGAACAACTCCTCGACGCCGAGATCGCCCGCATCGATCCCGCCGCCGTGCACCGGGTCCGCGAACAGGTCCGCGACCGCGACTTCGTCGTCGGCCGCCACGACGGGTCGGGCACCGTGCCCTACTGGGGCCGGATGGCCGGACCCGACGCCGCGATCGCCGTCACCCAGATCCGGCGGATGGCGCGCAGCGTGTGCCCCGACGACCCCCGCACCCTCAAACAGCGCCGTGGTGACGCGCACGCCGCGCTGATCGCCGGATCCACCGTCCTGGCGTGTCGATGCGGCAACCCGGACTGCCCCGCCACCGAGGGGGACGACGCCGCGGCCAGCAGAGTGAGCATCCACGTCATCACCGACCGGGCCACCCTCGACACCGCCCTCAGTGCCAGTGGCGCGGGCGAGTCCGATCTGCACGGCCCCCGCACCGTGGAGGGCGAACTCGACGAGATCATCGACGAGGTCGAGGAGGACGCCCAGTACGAGGCCGACACCCGCACCGACGACCACGTCGAGGAGCCACCGGTCCCCGACCCCGGGCCCGAGTCACGGCCTCTGGCGATCATCCCCGGCCACGGCGTCGTCCCCCCGCCCCTGCTGGCCGACCTCATCGCCCGCGGCAGCAGAGCCCGAGCGATCCGAATCCCGAAAGCCGACCCCGACACCGGCTACCGTCCCTCGGCGGCCACCGATCACTTCGTCCGCCTGCGCGACCTCACCTGCCGGGCACCGGGCTGCGACCGGCTCGCCGAGTTCACCGACATCGACCACACCGTGCCGTATCCGGCGGGGCCGACCCATGCCGGTGGCCTCAAGTGCGATTGCCGAAAGCACCACCTGATCAAGACGTTCCACGCCGGCTGGTCGGAGGTCCAACTCCCCGACGGGACCGTCATCACCACCACCCCCACCGGGCACACCTACACCACCAAGCCCGGCATCACGCTGCTGTTCCCCGACGCCGACATCACCACCCCCGCACCCCGACCCACCCGGCCACCACCGCCCAGCCCGTACCGCTCCATGATGATGCCCCGCCGAAAACGCACCCGCGCCCAAGCCAAGGCCCAACGCATCAAAGCCGAACGCGCCAAGAACCTCCACGACGAGGAACCCCCACCCTTCTGAAGTCTCTGCGCGGCGAATCCCGTTGAGTTACACCGTGAACCCGAGGGCGCGCAGCTGTTCGCGGCCGTCCTCGGTGATCTTGTCCGGGCCCCACGGCGGATTCCAGACCCAGTTGATCTTGATCTCGTTCACCAGCCCGGCACCGACGAGTGCGGTCCGCGACTGGTCCTCGATGACGTCCGTCAGCGGACACGCCGCCGAGGTGAGCGTCATGTTGATCAGGGCGACCTTGCCGGACTCGGCCTCTTCCACGTCGAGGCCGTACACCAGCCCGAGGTCGACGACGTTGATGCCGAGCTCGGGGTCGACGACGTCGCGCATCGCCTCCTCCAGGTCGGCCAGGAACTCCTCGTTGGGAATAGCGGTGTCACTCATGGGCGGTTCTCCTAATCCTTCGCTTGCACCAGTGCGTCCTTGAAGGCCATCCATCCGAGCAGCGCGCACTTCACCCGCGCCGGATACTTGGCCACCCCGGCGAAGGCGATGCCGTCGCCGATCACATCCTCGTCACCCTCGACGTTGCCGCGCGACGAGATCATCTCCGTGAACGCCGCGACGGTCTTGAGCGCGTCGCCCACCGTCTGCCCGATGATCTGGTCGGTCAGCACCGACGTCGACGCCTGACTGATCGAGCAGCCCTGCCCGTCGTACGACACGTCGGTCACCGTCTCGCCGTCCTCCGACAGCGCCACTCGGAGCGTCACCTCGTCGCCGCACGTCGGATTGACGTGCTGCACCTCGGCGCCGAACGGCTCGCGCAGTCCGCGGTGGTGCGGGTGCTTGTAGTGGTCCAGGATCACCTCCTGGTACATCTGCTCCAACCTCACGAGAAGAACTCCACCGCCCGCTTCACGCCCGCCACCAGCCGGTCCACCTCGTCGGCGGTGTTGTAAACCGCGAACGACGCCCTGGCGGTCGCCGCGATGCCGAAGCGGCGGTGCAGCGGCCAGGCGCAGTGGTGTCCCACCCGGACCGCGACGCCCTCGTCGTCGAGCACCTGACCCACGTCGTGGGCGTGCACACCGTCGACGACGAACGACACCGGCGATCCACGGCGCTCGGTCGACAGCGGCCCGATGATCCGGACGGCGGGGATGCCCGCGAGTCCCTCGAGGGCCGCGGCGACCAACTGCTCCTCGTGGCGTTGCACCTCCGGCATTCCGAGCGCGCTCAGATACCTTGCGGCGGCCGCCAACCCGACCACCTGCGACGTCATGGGCGTTCCCGCCTCGAAGCGCTGGGGGGCGGGCGCGTAGGTCGTCGCCTCCATCGTCACCGTCTCGATCATCGACCCGCCGGTGAGAAACGGCGGCAGGGCGGCCAGCAGTTCGCGGCGGCCGTACAACACGCCGATACCCGTCGGGCCCAGCATCTTGTGACCGGAGAACGCGGCGAAGTCGACGTCGAGAGCGTGGACGTCGACGGGTTGGTGCGGCACCGACTGGCAGGCGTCGAGAAGCGTGAGTGCGCCGACCGCCTTCGCACGGGACACCAGTTCGGCGACCGGTGCCACGGCACCCGTGACGTTCGAATGATGGCTGAACGCAACGATCTTGACCCGGTCGTCCAACTCGAGCGAGTCGAGATCGATGCGTCCGTCGTCGGTGACGCCGTACCACTTCAGCGTCGCGCCGGTTCGCCGGGCCAGCTCCTGCCACGGGATGAGGTTGGCGTGGTGTTCGAGTTCGGTGGTGACGATGACGTCGCCGGGGCCGACTGCGCGCTCGAACCGCTCGTCCCCCACGGCGTACGACACCAGGTTGATGGCCTCGGTGGCGTTCTTCGTGAAGACGAGCTCGTCCACGTCCGCGCCGACGAAGTCGGCGATGTCCTGCCTGCCCTGCTCGTAGGCGTCGGTGGACTCCTCCATCAGCTGGTGCGCACCGCGGTGCACGGCGCCGTTGGAGGTCACCAGGAACTCGCGCTCGGCGTCGAGTACGGCCAGCGGCTTCTGCGACGTCGCCCCGGAGTCCAGATACGCCAACCGATTTCCGCCGCGCATCGTCCTGTCGAGAATCGGGAAGTCCGCCCGGACCCTAGCGAGCCCCGCGAGATCCAATGCGTGTACCGCCGTCATGTCAGGCTCCGGCGGATGCGGCCTGCGTGAACTGCTCGTAACCGTTGGCTTCGAGCTCGTCGGCCAGTTCGGGTCCGCCGGACTTGATGATCCGGCCGCCCAGGAAGACGTGCACGAACTGCGGCTGGATGTAGCGCAGGATCCGCGTGTAGTGGGTGATGAGCAGGACGCCTGCGTTCTCGGCCTGGGCATAGCGGTTCACACCCTCGCTGACGACACGCAGCGCGTCGACGTCGAGACCCGAGTCGGTTTCGTCGAGGATGGCGATCTTCGGCTTGAGCAGTCCGAGCTGCAGGATCTCGTGACGCTTCTTCTCGCCGCCGGAGAACCCCTCGTTGACGCTGCGCTCGCCGAACGACGGATCGATGCCCAGGTCGCTCATCGCGCCCTTGACCTCCTTGACCCAGTGCCGCAGCTTCGGCGCCTCGCCGCGCACCGACGTCGCCGCCGTGCGCAGGAAGTTCGACATCGAGACACCGGGCACCTCGATCGGGTACTGCATCGCCAGGAACAGCCCCGCGCGGGCGCGTTCGTCGACGCTCATCTCGAGAACGTCCTCGCCGTCGAGCGTGATCGAGCCCGACGTGACGGTGTACTTCGGATGCCCGGCGATGGCGTACGACAGCGTCGACTTGCCGGATCCGTTGGGCCCCATGACGGCGTGCGTCTCACCCGAGTTCACGGTCAGGTTGACACCCTTGAGGATGGCGATGTCGTCGCCGCCCTCCGGGTTGGCGACGGAGACGTGTAGGTCCTTGACTTCAAGTGTGGTCATGATTCGGCTGTTCTCTCGGTGATTGCTAGTTCTCGTTCGATGGCTTCGGTGAGGCGCTCGCGCACGGCGGCTGACGGGATCTTCGCGATGATCTCGCCGAAGAAGCCGCGCACCACCAGGCGACGGGCCTGTGCCTCGGGGATGCCGCGCGCCCGCAGGTAGAACAACTGCTCGTCGTCGAAACGTCCCGTCGCACTGGCGTGTCCGGCGCCGACGATCTCACCCGTCTCGATCTCGAGGTTGGGCACCGAGTCGGCGCGGGCGCCGTCGGTGAGCACCAGGTTGCGGTTCACCTCGAAGGTGTCCGTGCCGGTGGCACCGGCCCGGATCAGCACGTCGCCGATCCACACCGTGTGCGCGTCCGGCTTAGAGGAGTCCGGATCCCCTTGCAGCGCACCCTTGTACAGCACGTCCGACTTACAGTTGGGGTGCGAGTGGTCGACCAGGAGTCGCGACTCGAAGTGCTGGCCGTCGTCGGCGAAGTAGGTGCCGAGCAGCTTGGCGTCGCCGCCGGAGCCGGTGAACCGCACGGTCGCGGTGGTCCGGACGACGTCGCCGCCAAGCGTCACGTTGACGTGGCCGAGCACCGCGTCCTTGCCGAGGGTCGCGTGGTGCGCGCTGACGTGCACCATGTCGTCGGCCCAGTCCGCGATCCAGATGACGCCGATCCCGGCGGAGTCGCCGACGATGATCTCGACGTTGTCGGCGTAGGTGCCGCTCCCGCGCAGGTCCACGACGACGATCGCCCGCGACAGTTCCTCGACCCTGATCTGCAGGTGGCCGTACGCCACCTCGCCGGCACCGGGGCCGTTCACCACGATCTCGATGGGCTCCGCGACCTCGGTGTCGCGCGGCACCGTGACGATGGTGGCGGTGCCGAACGACGAGAACGCCTGCGCCGCAACTCGATCGGACGGAACGCCGCCCTGACCGAGCCGCTCGTCACCGCGCTGCACCGTCTCGACGGTGACGCCTGCCGTCTCGGACACCTCGATCAGCGCGCTTCCGGTCGCGGGTGCGGACCCGTCGTGCAGGCCGCGGAGTCGCTTCAGCGGGGTGAACCGCCACAGCTCGTCGCGGCCGCCCGGTACCTCGAAGGCGTCGACGTCGAACGAGGCGAACAGCTCGCCCTTGTTCTTGATGATCCCTTCGGCGGCCTCGGTCAGATTGTGGGCCATTAACCGACCGAGCCTTCCATCTGCAGCTCGATGAGCCGGTTGAGCTCCAGCGCGTACTCCATCGGCAGCTCCTTGGCGATGGGCTCGACGAACCCGCGCACCACCATCGCCATCGCCTCGTCCTCGGTGAGGCCGCGGCTCATCAGGTAGAACAGCTGATCGTCGCTGACCTTCGACACCGTGGCCTCGTGGCCCATCGTCACGTCGTCCTCGCGGATGTCGACGTACGGGTAGGTGTCGGACCGGCTGATCGTATCGACAAGCAGCGCATCGCATTTCACGCTCGAGCGGGAGCCGTGGGCACCCTTGTTCACCTGGACGAGTCCGCGGTAGGACGCCCGGCCACCGCCGCGCGCCACCGACTTGGACACGATGTTGGACGACGTGTTGGGTGCCAGGTGCAGCATCTTGGCACCGGTGTCCTGGTGCTGGCCCGCACCGGCGAACGCCACCGAGAGCACTTCGCCCTTGGCGTGCTCACCGGTCATCCACACCGCCGGGTACTTCATGGTGACCTTGGACCCGATGTTGCCGTCGACCCACTCCATCGTGGCGCCCGCCTCGGCGCGGGCGCGCTTGGTGACCAGGTTGTAGACGTTGTTCGACCAGTTCTGGATGGTCGTGTAGCGGCACCGGCCACCGGGCTTGACGATGATCTCGACGACGGCCGAGTGCAGCGAGTCGCTCTTGTAGATCGGCGCGGTGCAGCCCTCGACGTAGTGCACGTAGGCGTCCTCGTCGACGATGATCAGCGTGCGCTCGAACTGGCCCATGTTCTCGGTGTTGATCCGGAAGTAGGCCTGCAGCGGGATGTCGACGTGCACGCCCTTCGGGACGTAGATGAACGAGCCACCCGACCACACCGCGGTGTTGAGCGCGGAGAACTTGTTGTCGCCGGCGGGGATCACCGTGCCGAAGTACTCCTTGAACAGCTCGGGATGCTCGCGCAGTCCGGAGTCGGTGTCGAGGAAGATGACGCCCTGCGCCTCGAGGTCCTCGCGGATCGAGTGGTACACGACCTCGGACTCGTACTGCGCGGCGACGCCGGACACCAGGCGCTGCTTCTCCGCCTCGGGGATGCCGAGCTTGTCGTAGGTGTTCTTGATGTCGGCGGGCAGGTCGTCCCAGGTGGCGGCCTGCTTCTCGCTGGACCGGACGAAGTACTTGATGTTGTCGAAGAAGATGCCCTCGAGGTTGGAACCCCAGTTCGGCATCGGCTTCTTGCCGAACGTCCGCAGCGCCTTCAGCCGGACGTCCAGCATCCACTCGGGCTCGCTCTTCTTGGCCGAGATGTCGCGCACCACGGCCTCGCTCAGACCGCGCTGGGCACTGGCACCGGCGACGTCGGAATCCGACCAGCCGTAGCCGTACGTGCCCAGGGACGCGATGGCCTCCTCCTGGGTCAGTTGCGGGGCCTCGGGGGTAGTCGTCATGTCGACGCTCCTTGCTTGATCGTGGTGGATTCCTCGGCAGGGGCTGAGAGCCGAAGGGTGGGCTGTTCGAGGCTGACGGGAACGTGTGTGGTGCACGCGCAGTCGCCGTTGACGATGGTGGCCAGCCGCTGGACGTGCGTGCCCAGGAGTTCGGCGAAGGCCTCGCGTTCGGCGTCGCACAGTTCCGGGAACTCCTCGGCGACGTGCGACACCGGGCAGTGATGCTGGCAGATCTGCACGCCGCCGATGGGACCGGGTGCCGGCGCGGTGGTGGTGGCGTAGCCGGCGGAGGTCAGCGCCGTCGCGACTCGGTCCGCCGCGGCCTCCACGTCGCCGTCGCCTGCGTCGTCGACGCCGGACAGGATCGTGTCGATGCGACGCCTGGCGAACGTGCGGATGGCGTCGTCGCCACCGATCTCACGTAACTGCCGCATCGCGGCCACGGCCAGGTCGTCGTAGGTGTGATCGAGCTTGGCGCGGCCGGCGGCCGTGATCCGGTACCGCTTCGCGGGCCTGCCCCTGCCGTTGTGCTGCCAGGCGGCCGCGGCGTTGGATTCGGCGTCGCCGGCGTCGATCAGCGCGTCGAGGTGCCTGCGCACACCCGCCGCTGAGATACCGAGACGCTCGCCGATCTGACCGGCGGTGATGGGACCCTCGACGAGCAGTTGCACGATCGCTCGCCGGGTGTGGCCATCCGAGGACGGCGCGCCGCCTGCGGGCGCGCCAACGGGGGCATCAGCCACCGGACGGATTTTCACAACACCATTGTGACGGAATTCGGCAAACGGGTCTAGCAAGGTCACCCTTAGCCGACCGTCGACATCCTCACACCGGTCGGCGGGAATACGCCGGCCGCTACGCTGCTCCAATGGCAGCCCGCCGCCAGTCCTTCAGTTCGGCCGTCGCCAGGTGGCACGCCGACGAGACGGCTGTCGGCTCACCTCTCAACGCCGCCGAGGTCGCCTCGATGCGCCGAACCAGGGTCTTCGGGGCCACCGGCACGGTACTGATGGCGATCGGCGCGCTCGGCGCAGGGGCCCGGCCGGTGATCCAGGATCCGACGTTCGGGGTGCGGCTGCTGAACCTGCCGTCGCGCATCGCCACGGTGTCGCTGACGATGACCACCACCGGCGCCGTGATGATGGCGCTGGCGTGGCTGATGCTCGGCCGGTTCGCCCTGGGTAGGCGGCGCATGTCGCGCAGCCAGATCGACCGCACCGTGATCCTGTGGGCGCTGCCGCTGCTGATCGCGCCGCCGATGTACAGCAAGGACGTGTACTCCTACCTGGCGCAGAGCCAGATCGCCAAGATGGGGTTGGACCCCTACCAGGTGGGGCCCGCACCGGGGCTCGGGCTCGATCACGTCTTCACGCTGTCGGTACCGAGCATGTGGCGCGAGACGCCGGCGCCGTACGGCCCGCTGTTCCTGTGGCTGGGCAGCGGCATCTCGACCATCACCGGCGACAACATCGTCGCCGCTGTGCTCTGCCATCGGCTCGTCGTGCTGTTCGGGGTGGGGCTGATCGTCTGGGCCACACCGCGGTTGGCGCGCCGGTGCGGGGTCGCCGAGGTCAGCGCGCTGTGGCTGGGCCCGTGCAACCCGCTGCTCTTCATGCACCTGGTCGCCGGTATCCACAACGAGGCGCTGATGCTGGGGCTGATGCTCGCGGGCACCGAGTTCGCGCTGCGCGGTGTGGAGGCCACCGACCGGCTGATTCCACGGCCCCCGCACTGGCCGCGCACCCGCGCTGACGCCTCACAGTGGCTGCCACTGGTGATGCTGGTGACCGGCACCGTCCTGATCGCGATGTCATCGCAGGTGAAGCTGCCGTCGCTGCTGGCCGTGGGGTTCGTAGCGATGGCACTGGCCTGCCGCTGGGGCGGCACGGTGAAGGCGTTCCTGGTGGCCAGCGTCTCGCTGTCCGCGATATCGGTGGCGGTGATGGCGCTGGTCGGGTGGGCCAGCGGGCTGGGGTTCGGCTGGATCTTCACGCTCGGCACCGCGAATGTCGTGCGGTCGTGGATGTCGCCGCCGACGCTCGTCGCGCTGGGCACCGGCCAGGTGGGCATCCTGCTCGGCCTCGGCGACCACACCACCTCGGTGCTGGGCCTGACCCGCGCGATGGGTGTGATGATCATCGCAGTCCTGGTGACCTGGCTGTTGCTGGCGGTGCTGCGCGGCCGACTCCACCCGGTGGGCGGTCTCGGCGTGGCCCTCGGCGCCACCGTTCTGTTCTTCCCCGTGGTGCAACCCTGGTACCTGCTGTGGGCGATCGTGCCGCTCGCGACGTGGGCCACGCGTCCCGGCTTCCGCGGCACCACGATCACGCTGAGCCTGATCGTGGCCATTTTCGGCCCCACCGCCAACGGCGACCGGTTCACCCTGGTTCAGATCCTCGACGCGACCCTGGCGAGCGTGCTGATCGTCGCGATCCTCTTCGCCGTGACCTACTCGCGGCTGCCGTGGCGCGGGCTCCCCGAATCGGACAACGGCGCCGCCGAGTCCGCACCCGAAGCACCTGTGGCCGCACCCGGGAAACCGGACGCCTACGCTGAATCCTCGTGACCTCGCGTTCCGATGCCCCGGTGCGGTTGCGCGGGGTTAGCAAGCGGTACGGGGCGATCACCGCGGTCGACGGACTCGACCTCGAGGTCGGCCGCGCCGAGGTCCTGGCGCTGCTGGGGCCCAACGGCGCCGGCAAGACCACCACCGTCGAGATGTGCGAGGGCTTTCTCAAGCCCGACGAGGGCACGATCGAGATCCTGGGCCTCAACCCCGTGACGGACAACGCCGCACTGCGGGAGCGCATCGGGGTGATGCTGCAGGGCGGCGGCGGCTACCCCGCGGCACGCGCGGGCGAGATGCTGAACCTGGTGGCGTCGTACTCCGCCGATCCACTCGACCCGGCGTGGCTGATGGAGACGCTCGGCCTGACCGAGGCCGCCCGCACCACCTATCGACGACTGTCGGGTGGCCAGCAGCAGCGCCTGGCGTTGGCATGCGCCGTGGTGGGCAAGCCGGAACTGGTGTTCCTCGACGAGCCGACCGCCGGAATGGACGCCCACGCCCGAATCGTCGTGTGGGACTTGATCAACGGCCTGCGGCGCGACGGCGTGACGGTCGTGTTGACCACCCATCAGCTGACCGAGGCGGAGCAGCTCGCCGACCACCTGGTCATCATCGACCACGGCGCCGTGGTCGCCACGGGCACACCCGCCGAGCTGATGCAGCGCGGCGCCGAGAACCAGTTGCGTTTCACCGCTCCCCCGAAACTCGATCTGTCGCTGCTGATCTCCGCTCTGCCCGAGAGCTACCAGGCGGTCGAGCGGGCGCCGGGCGAATACCTCGTCGAGGGGCACATCGACCCCCAGGTACTGGCCACCGTCACCGCGTGGTGCGCACGACTCGATGTGCTGGCCACCGACATGCGCGTCGAGACCCGGTCGCTGGAGGACGTGTTCCTGGACCTGACCGGACGGGAGCTGCGATCGTGACGAGCGCCAACCGCTTCGCGCCGGGCACGTTCACACCGGATCCGCGGCCCGCGACGGTGCCGCGGATGCTGGCCGCACAGTTCCGGCTGGAGCTGAAACTGTTGCTGCGCAACGGCGAACAGCTTCTCCTGACGATGTTCATCCCGATCACGCTGTTGGTCGGCCTGGTGCTGTTGCCGATCGGCGAGTCCTTCGGCCAGAACCGCGCCGACACGTTCGTCCCGGCCATCATGGCGCTGGCGGTGATCTCCACGGCGTTCACCGGGCAGGCGATCGCTGTGGCGTTCGACCGCCGCTACGGAGCGCTCAAGCGCCTCGGGGCGACCGCGCTGCCGGTGTGGGGCATCATCGCGGGCAAGTCCCTGGCCGTGGTGACCGTGGTCTTCCTGCAGTCGATCCTGTTGGGCGCCATCGGTGTCGCGTTGGGCTGGCGGCCGAGCCTCGCCGGACTGGTGCTCGGCGGTGTGATCATCGCGCTCGGCACGGCGGTGTTCGCCGCCCTCGGCCTCCTGCTGGGCGGGACGCTCAAGGCGGAATTGGTGCTGGCGCTGGCCAACCTGCTGTGGTTCGTGTTCGCGGGCATCGGAGCGTTGACGCTGGGCGGCGCGATCGTCCCGGCGGGTGCGGTGTGGGCGGCCCGTCTGACACCGTCGGGTGCGCTCACCGAGACTCTGTCGCACGCGATGTCTCTGTCGGTCGACTGGTTCGGCATCGCCGTGCTCGTCGTCTGGGGTGCCGTATCGGCGCTATGCGCGTTGCGCTGGTTCCGCTTCACGTGAGAGCAGCGGCAGCAGGTACTCCAGCTGACCGACCTCCTCGATGTTGTGCCGCACCCACGCGCTGACCATGTGATCGGGCAAGCGGCGGCCCAGGAATCGGTTGACCGGTGCCATCACCGCCGCGCGCGCACCGATGTCCATGACGCTGACGTAGTGGACGCCGTCGGAACCGGCCGACCACGTGTGCTCCAGCTGGAAGATGGGAATGCCCGCGAGACGCTGCACCAGCCGGATGCCCGTGGCGTCCAGCTTCTCGACCCGATCGACCACGTCGACGCGGTACTCCGGCTTGCCGCCGAAGGCCTCGACGATGCGGAACCGCGCGCCCTCGGCCGCGCCACCACCCGGCGCCGGCCTGTCCAGCGCCCACCGGATGTGGTCGACGGGATGCCAGGCCAGGTAGCGGTCGACGGTCTCGCCGCCGTAGGACATCGTGCCGTCCAGGTGGCTGAACCAGTCGAGCAGCATCGCCGGTGTCACGTCGGCCAGTGGGCGGTGATCGATGGTGACGCGACGCCGGTGGTGGGCGGCGTGGAGGAACTGCACGGTCGCCGTTTCGACGGAGCGGAGTGGGTAGAGCACGGGGACCATCGGACGCTCCTAAGATACGGTGACGTTTCTAATATTCGGACTGTAAGCTGCGGCCGTAAGATACGCAAGCGTTTCCTCAGGAGATTCGGTGAAGCGACGTCGGGGCGACGAACTGGACACGGCGATCAGGACGGCCGTCCTGCGCCTGCTCGCCGATCAGGGACCGGCGGGCGTGACGATGGAGGCCGTCGCCGCGGAGGCCCGGACGAGCAAGCCCGTGCTGTACCGCCGCTGGCCGGACCGGACCAGCCTGCTGCGCGACACCCTGCTTGACGTCGCGCGAGCGGCGATCCCGCATGCGGACACCGGCAGCTACCGGGGTGACATGCTGGCGGTGCTCCGGGGCTGGGCCGCGCTGTTCACCGGCGCGAACGCAGACGTGCTGCGCGCGGCCGTCGCAGCGAGCGCGCACGACCCCGAACTCACCGCGGCGTTCCAGGCCGACGTCATCGGCTGGCGCAAGCAGGAGATGGCCGCGCTCCTGCAGCGCGGGATCGAACGCGGCGACGTGCGACCGGACGTGCCCGTCGACATCGCGCGGGAACTCGGACAGAGCGTGCTGTGGCATCGCCTGCTGGTCACCGGGGACCCCATCACCGACGATCTGGTCGTGACCCTCGTCGACGACGTGCTGATTCCCTTCGTCGCAGCCCGCTAGCGGGTAGCAATGCGTGACGCGTCGTGACCTCGGAGTGTTTGCGACGACGGAGTCTGCAGCTCTCGACGGAGAGGTTAATTTTCTGCGTCACGGTATGGGATGAATCGAGCTTCTCCGGAGATGCCCTGCACCAGGCCAGCAAATCGGCGATAGTGAAGTGAGACCATCGAAGGCTACTGCAGCGAGGGGGTGGTTATGAGGTACAGCCGGCGACGGGGCCGCACTGCGGCAGCCCTCGCGGCAGTCGCCGTCGCCGCGGCGCTCGCAGGCTGTGGCCAACCTCCGTCGGACGCCGACGCTCCCACTCCCGAGGCCACCGCCTATCAGCAGTTCAAGGAGGCCGGCCAGCTGTTCGACTGCTTCGCGCCCTACGACACCGTGCTGGCGGCGGGGCGCGCCGACACGTTCGACGTGGCGGCACTTCGGCAGGCGGCCCGCGACTACTCCGATCGCAACACCGCGTACGTCGCAGCGCTCATCCGGATTGACTTCCCCACCGACGCCAGGGCGATCGCCGAGGAACTGCGGCGCACCGTCGTCTCGGAGATCGTGAATCTCGATCTGCTGTCCGGTATTTCGACGCCGACGGACGCCTATCCACTGCTCAATCAGGTGTACTACGCGGAAGCCGCGTTCAACGAGATCTCCGATCGCCTGCGCGAGTCTCTCGACCGGCCCGTGCCCCAGGCCACGCGCGCACTGAGCCAGTTCGAACTCTCCAGGCAGACCGCGCAGCGGGACACGCTGACGGTCCATCGGTTGTTCGACGCCGCCCTCGCCGCGGGCGATTTCGAGGCCGCGAGGAACGTGAGTCGCGTGCAGCAGGCGCTGCTGACCCAGTTCAGCGCCAGCCTCGACACCATCGACTTCCCCGACGCCTTCGACGTGCGGATCGTCGACCTCAAGGCGAAGATCCAGGCGAGCATCGGCTTTCACCGGCGTCAGATAGACGTGCCCGACGTGACGCTCATCCTCGCGACGCCACCGGAGGGCGGACCCGAGTTTCAGGCCCGCGAGCAGGCGGCGTCCGCGATCTCGGACGATCTCGCGAAAGTGGATCCGCCGCAGTCCCGACCGCCCGACTGCTGAGGCCCTACTACAGCACGTAGTTCGGATTGCTCTACGATCGGGCCGTGCCCGTCGGACGACTTCTCACCAGGTTGATCGACGCGTTCCCGGAGCCGACCCTGCGGAGCCAGCGCGTCATCGCGGGTGCCGTCGTCGCGACCCAGGGCGGTATCGCGGTCACCGGCGCCATCGTTCGCGTCACGGCCTCCGGCCTGGGCTGCCCGACGTGGCCGCAGTGCTTCCCCGGCAGCTTCACGCCCGTTCCTGTGGCCGAGGTGCCCGTCATTCACCAGGCGGTCGAGTTCGGCAACCGCCTGATCACGTTCCTCGTCGTCCTCACCGCGGCACTGGCCGTGCTGGCCGTCATCCGCGCGCGGCGGCGGCGCGAGGTGCTGGTCTACGCGTGGCTCATGCCGATCTCGACGGTCGCGCAGGCCGTCATCGGCGGGATCACGGTGCTGACGGGCCTGCTCTGGTGGACGGTCGCCATCCACCTGCTCGTCTCCATGACGATGGTGTGGCTGGCGGTGCTGCTCTACGTCAAGATCGGCGAACCCGACGACGGCGTGCCCACCCTGTGCGTCCCGAAACCCCTACGACAGCTGACCGCACTGAGCGCCGTCGTCCTGGCGTTGGTGTTGATCACCGGCACGATGGTCACCGGGGCGGGGCCGCACGCGGGCGATAAGAGCATCGAGGCCCCGGTGCCACGGCTCGAACTGGACATCGTCACGCTCGTCTACCGGCACTCGTCGCTGCTGGCCGTCTACCTCGCGCTGCTGATCGGGCTCGGCTTCGGACTGCTCGCGGTGCGCGCGCCGAGGCGGATCGTCAAACGTCTCGTCGTGGTGGTGGTGCTGGTCTGCGCGCAGGGCATGATCGGCGCGGTGCAGTTCTTCACCGGCGTTCCCGCCGTGCTCGTCGCGGTGCACGTCGCCGGTGCCGCGATCTGCACCGGGGCGACGGCGGCACTATGGGCGGCGATGCGACAGCGGGCCGAGCCCGAGCCGCTCGAACGCTGACTCGACAGCCAGCGCGAACGCCCGCTCCTGCCGGGCCCTCGTCTCCGCATCGAGCTGACGCCAGCCCAGCGACGGCTCGACCAGTTCCAGCTCCAGCAGGCGCGGGTCGTCGACGCCGCCGATGACGTCGACGCGGGCGTAGAGGAACTCGTTCGGCGCCATCCCGAGCCGCTCGGCGGCGGCGGCCAGCGCGCCGTAGCCGACGTCCCACAGCTCGGGAGCGGGATCGGCGCCGCTGAGCGTCTCCTCCGCGTACGTGCCCGAGTCGTCGAACTCGGGGGTCGCCCCCGGCGGTGGCAGGATCGGCCCCTTCGTGAAGGCGTGCGACTGTTGGCCGGCGACGAACACCAGGGCCGTCTCACCGTCGGCGATGCGCTCGTCATAGGGCTGCACCAGCACCGTGCGCCCCTGGGCCTGCAACTCCTCGGCGTGCCGGCGCGCGGCGTCCTCATCGCTGAACCGCTGCGCCCCATAAGATCCCGCGCCGACAGCCGGCTTGACCACCACCTCGCCGGCCAGCGCGCCGACACGCTCCCCCGGTGCGAAGAACATGCTGGGCACCGTCGGAACCCCCGCGTCGGCGAGGTCTGCGAGATAGCGCTTGTCGGTATTCCACTCGACCACGTCCGGGCCGTTGAGCAGGTTGGGCACCCGCCGCGTCCAGGCGAGGAACTCGTCGAGCCTCTCGATGTAGTCCCACGTGGCGCGCAGGATCACGATGTCGGCCTGCTCGGTCGCAGGGTCGTCCCACGCCAGCCAGTGGGCGTGCAGGCCGCGGGCGCGCAGCGCGTCGACCAGACCGGCGTCGTCGCCGTCGCCGTCGGGAAGTGCGCGGCAACCTGCGAAGACGATACGGGGATGACGGATGTCGGGCCGCGCGAGGATCACGTTGGAATGATAGGTGGCATGTACGCCATCGAAGTCGCCGAAACCGGCGGTCCGGAAGTCCTGTCCTACGTCGAGAAGCCCCAACCCACGCCCGGCCCCAGCGAGGTGCTGATCAAGGCGGACGCCATCGGCGTGAACTTCATCGAGACGTATTTCCGGTCGGGTTCGTACGCCAGGGAGACGCCGTTCGTCCTGGGCACCGAGGTGTGCGGCACGATCGCCGCGGTCGGCGACGACGTCGCCGCGCTCGGCATCGGAGACCGCGTGGTGACCGCGGCCGCCAACGGGTCCTACGCCGAATTCTGCACTGCACCAGCTGATCTCGTCGCGTACGTGCCGGACGGCGTGCCCGCCGACGTGGCGGCGTCGGCATTGCTGAAGGGGATGACGGCGCACTACCTGCTGAAGTCGGTCTACCCGGTTCAGCAGGGCGACACCGTGCTCATGCACGCGGGCGCCGGCGGCGTCGGCCTGATCCTGACCCAGTGGGCGACGAGCATGGCGGTCAAGGTCATCACGACGGTGTCGACGCGCGAGAAGGCGGAGCTGTCCCGCAAGGCCGGCGCCGTCGAGGTGCTCGACTATCCGGAGGACGCGAGCGAGTTCGGTGCCCGGATCCGCGAGCTCACGGGCGGACACGGGGTGGCCGCGGTGTACGACGGCGTGGGTGCGTCGACCTTCGACGCCAGCCTCGCGAGCCTGAGGCTGCGCGGCACGCTGGCGCTGTTCGGCGCGTCCAGCGGCCCGGTGCCGCCGTTCGACCCGCAGCGCCTGAACGCCGCGGGATCGCTGTTCCTGACCCGTCCGACGCTCGCGCACTACACGCACACCTCGGACGAGTTCTCTTGGCGCTCAGGTGAACTGCTCGAAGCGATCGCCACGGGGGCCATCGACGTCACCGTCAGCCAGCGCTATCCGCTCGCCGAGGCGATCGATGCGCACCGGGACCTCGAGGGGCGTAAGACCGTCGGCTCCGTCGTCCTGGTGCCGTAGCCGGGGGTGTCCGGCCACCTGCGCGTGACGCCGACGCTCGTCGTCCCCGCGTCCGAGTTGCGCGAGCGGTTCTCCCGGTCGTCGGGCCCCGGCGGCCAGGGCGTGAACACGACCGACAGCCGTGTCGAGTTGTCCTTCGACGTGGCCGCGTCGCCGTCGATTCCGCCTCATGTGCGGCACCGGATGCTGTGTCGGCTGCGCAGCCGGCTGTCGAGCGGGGTGCTGACGGTTGCGGCCAGCGAGCATCGCGCGCAACGCCAGAACCGGACCGCAGCGCGCGAACGCATGGCCCGGCTGCTGCGCGACGCAGCGGCGGCACCCGCACCGGTGCGGCGGCCGACGAAACCGACCAGAGGCTCGACGGAACGCAGGATCGCCGCCAAGAAGCGGCGCGGACAGATGAAACAGGGCCGACGCAGCGGCTGGGACTAGGCGCCGAACACCCTCGGCAGCGCCAGCGCCGAGTCGACGGCCAGCGCGCAGAACACCACCGCGAGGTAGTTGTTCGACTGCAGGAACAGCCGAAGCGGCTTCACCGGCTCACCGCGTTTGACACCCGAGTACAGCTGATGCGCCATCGTCAGGAACCACGCGCCCGCGAGCACCGCCACCGCGGCGTACAGCCACCCCGTCGCCAGCGCCAGGCCGAGGGTCGTCAACACAGTCAGCCAGGTGTAGATGAGGATCTGGCGGGTCACCTGCCGCTCGGTGGCCACGGCGGGCAGCATCGGCACGCCGGCGGCCTTGTAGTCGTCCTTGTAGCGCATCGCGAGCGCCCAGGTGTGCGGTGGAGTCCAGAAGAAGATGATCGCGAACATCACCAGCGCGGGCCACTGAATCGTGCCCGTGACCGCCGACCAGCCGATCATCACCGGCATGCAGCCCGCCGCGCCGCCCCAGACCACGTTCTGCGACGTGCGGCGCTTGAGCAGCAGCGTGTAGACGAACACGTAGAAGAGGATCGTGACGATGGCCAGCACGCCCGACAGGAGGTTCGTCGTCCACCACAGCCAGAAGAACGAGGCGACCGACAGCACCAGGCCGAAGTAGAGCGCGTGTCGAGTGGGCACCGTGGCGCGGGCCAGCGGCCTGCGCGCCGTGCGCTTCATGACCTTGTCGATGTCGGCGTCGGCGACGCAGTTCAGGGTGTTGGCGCCCGCCGCCGCCAGCAGTCCGCCCACCAGCGTGTTCAGGATCAGCAGCGGGTCGATGGTGCCGCGCTCGGCGAGCAGCATCGCCGGGATGGCGGTGACGAGCAGGAGTTCGATGACCCTGGGCTTCGTCAGTGCGACGTACGCCAGCAGCGTGTGGCGTATTCGACGCGGCGCGATGCGCTCGCGAATGCTCACGCAGTTCACTCCTCGTGTTTCGCGGCAGCGCTCAGACTTCTACTACAGAGGATGGTAGACCGCGGCCCCGTGCAGTGAACAACTGGGATGGAACCTGCGACGCCCCCGCGTTGACTACTAGGGTTAACGACGACCGGCCTGCCTACCCGAGGAGTGAGTTCGTGACCACTGTGGAAGAGATTTCCGCACTCACCCAACCCAACCACCCCGACGACTGGACCGACCTCGACTCGGTCGCCGTCGACACCGTCAGGGTATTGGCCGCTGATGCGGTGCAGAAGGTCGGAAACGGCCACCCCGGCACCGCGATGAGCCTCGCTCCGCTGGCCTACACGCTGTTCCAGCGGCAGATGCGGCACGACCCCTCCGACGTGCACTGGCTCGGCCGCGACCGGTTCATCCTGTCGTGCGGACACAGCAGCCTGACGTTGTACCTGCAGCTGTACATCGGTGGCTTCGGCCTGGAACTCGAGGACATCGAGGCGCTGCGCACCTTCAAGTCGAAGACGCCCGGCCATCCGGAGTTCCGCCACACCGCGGGCGTCGAGATCACCACGGGCCCGCTGGGCCAGGGGCTCGCGTCGGCGGTCGGCATGGCGATGGCGTCGCGGTACGAGCGCGGCCTGTTCGATCCCGAGCCCGCCTGGGGTGAGAGCCCGTTCGACCACTACATCTACGTGATCGCCTCCGACGGCGACATCGAGGAGGGCGTGACCAGCGAGGCGTCGTCGCTGGCGGGCACGCAGCAGCTGGGCAACCTGATCGTCTTCTACGACAAGAACCACATCTCGATCGAGCACGACACCGACATCGCGCTCTCGGAGAACGTCGCCGACCGGTACCGCGCCTACGGCTGGCACGTGCAGGAGGTCGAGGGCGGCGAGAACGTCACCGGCATCGAGGCGGCCATCGCCGAGGCTAAGAAGGTGACCGACAAGCCGTCGTTCATCGCCGTGCGCACGATCATCGGCTATCCCGCTCCGACGAAGATGAACACCGGCGGCGTGCACGGCTCGGCGCTGGGCGACGACGAGGTGGCCGCGACCAAGAAGGTGCTCGGCTTCGACCCCGAGAAGACGTTCGAGGTCCGCGATGAGGTCATCGAACACACCCGAAAGCTGGTTGAACGTGGTCGCGAGGCGCACGAGAAGTGGCAGCCGGAGTTCGACGCGTGGGCCGAGCGGGAGCCAGAGCGCAAGAAGCTGCTCGACCGCCTCACCGCCGAGGAGCTGCCCGAGGGTTGGGACGCCGACATCACCTACTACGAGCCGGGATCCAAGGCCGTAGCCACCCGCGCCGCCTTCGGCCAGGTGCTCAACGACGTCGCCCCCAAGCTGCCCGAACTGTGGGGCGGCTCAGCCGATCTCGCAGGCAGCAACAACACCACGATCAAGGGCGTGAAGTCGTTCGGGCCACCGTCCATCTCGACGGAGGACTTCACCGCCGACTGGTACGGCCGGGTGTTGCACTTCGGCATTCGCGAGCACGCGATGGGCTCGATCCTGTCCGGCATCGTGCTGCACGGTCCCACCCGCGCCTTCGGCGGCACGTTCCTGCAGTTCTCGGACTACATGCGGCCCGCCGTCCGGTTGGCGTCGCTGATGGACATCGACACCATCTACATCTGGACGCACGACTCGATCGGACTCGGCGAGGACGGCCCGACGCACCAGCCGATCGAGCACCTCTCCGCACTGCGCGCCATCCCGAATCTCTCGGTGGTGCGGCCGGGCGATCCCAACGAGACGGCCTACGCGTGGAGGAGCATCATCGCCCGCGGCAACGGCAGCGGTCCGGTCGGTTTCATCTTGACGCGCCAGGGCATCCCGGTCCTGGAGGGCACGTCGTCCGACGGCGTGGCCAAGGGTGGCTACGTGCTCGGTGGCGGTAACCCCGCTGACGACGCGGACGTGCTGATCATTGCAACGGGATCGGAATTGCAGTTGGCGGTCGAGGCGCGAAAGCAGCTGGCGGACAAGGACATCGTCGCCTACGTGGTGTCGATGCCCTGCGTCGAGTGGTTCGAGTCCCAGCCGAAGGAGTACCGGGACTCGGTGCTTCCGCCCGACGTGTCGGCGCGCGTGGCGGTCGAGGCGGGTGTCGCTCAGAGCTGGCACAAGCTGGTCGGCGACACCGGCGAGATCATCTCGATCGAGCACTACGGCGAGTCCGCCGACGACAAGACGTTGTTCCGCGAGTTCGGCTTCACCGCTGAGGCAGTGGTGGCCGCCGCGGAGCGATCGATGGACAACTAACAGACAACACCGCGCACCAAGGAGCGAAGCATGACTCAGAACCCGAACCTCGCGGCGCTGAGCGCAGCGGGCGTATCCGTGTGGCTCGACGACCTGTCCCGTGAGCGTCTGCAGACCGGGAACCTGCAGCAGCTCATCGACACCCGCAGTGTCGTGGGTGTCACGACCAACCCGTCGATCTTCCAGGCCGCCCTGTCCAAGGGCAACGCCTACGACGACCAGGTGAAGGAACTCGCGGAGCGCGGGGCCGACGTGGACGCGACGATCCGGACGGTCACCACCGACGACGTGCGCAACGCCTGCGACGTGTTCGCCAAGATCTACGAGACGTCGGGCGGGTTCGACGGCCGGGTGTCCATCGAGGTCGATCCCCGACTGGCACACGACACCGACAAGACGATCCTGCAGGCGATCGAACTGTGGAAGATCGTCGATCGGCCGAACCTGCTCATCAAGATCCCCGCGACGCTCGCCGGCCTGCCCGCGATCACCGCCGTGATCGCCGAGGGCATCTCGGTGAACGTGACGCTGATCTTCTCGGTGGAACGCCACGAGGCGGTCATCAACGCCTTCCTCGACGGCCTGGAGAAGGCCAAGGAGGCCGGGCACGACCTGTCCCGAATCCACTCCGTCGCGTCGTTCTTCGTATCCCGCGTCGACACGGAGATCGACGCCCGGCTGGAGAAGATCGGCTCGGAGGCGGCCTTGGCGCTTCGCGGCAAGGCCGGTATCGCCAACTCGCGCCTCGCCTACGCCCTCTATCAGCGGGTGTTCGAGCAGGGCCACCGCTTCGGGGCTCTCAAGGCCGAGGGCGCCAGGGTGCAGCGCGTGCTGTGGGCGTCGACCGGGGTGAAGAACCCGGACTACGCCGACACGCTCTACGTCACCGAACTGGTGGCGCCCGACACCGTCAACACCATGCCGGAGAAGACCATCGACGCCGTGGCCGACCACGGCGACATCCAGGGCGACACCGTGAGCGGCACCGCCGACGAGGCGACCGCGGTGTTCGACGGCCTCGCCGAAGTCGGTGTCGACCTGCCCGACGTCTTCAAGGTGCTCGAGGACGAGGGCGTCGACAAGTTCGAGAAGGCCTGGAACGAGCTTCTCGAGGCGACGCAGGGACAGCTTGACGAGAAGAAATGAACGACTGCGCCAGCATGCCCGCTGACTGGGTGAACCCGCTACGGGATAAGCGCGACAAGCGGATGCCTCGCATCGCGGGGCCGTGTGCGGTCGTGATCTTCGGTGTGACGGGCGATCTGGCCCGCAAGAAGCTGATGCCGGCGATTTACGACCTGGCCAACCGCGGCCTGCTGCCGCCGACGTTCGCTCTCGTCGGCTTCGCCCGCAGGGACTGGGCCGACGAGGATTTCGGCCAGGTCGTGTACGACGCCGTGAAGCAGCACGCGCGGACGCCGTTCCGCCAGGAGGTCTGGGACCGACTGGCCGAGGGAATCCGCTTCGTGCAGGGCACCTTCGACGACGAAGCGTCGTTCAGCAGCCTGAAGGAGACGCTGCACACGCTCGACGAGGAGCGTGGCACGGGCGGGAATCACGCATTCTACCTGTCGATTCCACCGAACGCGTTTCCGCAGGTGTGCGGGCAGCTGTCGAAGTCCGGCCTGGCCGACAAGCCGGACGGCTGCTGGAGTCGCGTGGTCATCGAGAAGCCGTTCGGTCACGACCTGAAGAGCGCCGAGGCCCTCAACGGCGTGGTGAACAGCGTCTTCCCGGAGTCGTCGGTGTTCCGCATCGACCACTATCTCGGCAAGGAGACCGTGCAGAACATCCTGGCGCTGCGGTTCGCCAACGAGATGTTCGAGCCGGTCTGGAACTCGCACTACGTCGACAGCGTGCAGATAACGATGGCCGAGGACATCGGCCTCGGCGGTCGCGGTGGGTACTACGACGGCGTGGGCGCGGCCCGTGACGTGATCCAGAACCACCTGCTGCAGCTTCTCGCGTTGACCGCGATGGAGGAGCCGGTCAGCTTCTCCCCCAGCGAGTTACAGGCCGAGAAGATCAAGGTGCTCTCGGCGAGTGCGCTCGCCGAGCCACTCGACGAGACGACCGCGCGCGGCCAGTACACCGCCGGGTGGCAGGGCGGTGAGAAGGTGGTCGGCCTGCTGGACGAGGAGGGCTTCTCCAAGACGTCCACCACCGAGACGTTCGCCGCCATCACCGTCGACGTCGACACCCGGCGCTGGGCGGGTGTGCCGTTCTATTTGCGCACCGGAAAACGCCTGGGCCGCAGGGTGACCGAGATCGCGCTGATCTTCAAGCGGGCGCCGCATCTGCCGTTCGACGCGACCATGACCGAGGAACTCGGGCAGAACGCTCTGGTGATTCGCGTCCAGCCCGACGAGGGCATCACGCTGCGGTTCGGGTCCAAGGTGCCGGGCAACGCGATGGAGGTCCGCGACGTCAGCATGGACTTCTCCTACGGGTCGGCGTTCGCCGAGGAGTCGCCGGAGGCCTACGAGCGGCTGATCCTGGACGTGCTGCTGGGCGAGCCGTCACTCTTCCCGGTCAACGCCGAGGTCGAATTGGCCTGGAAGATACTGGATCCCGCGCTGGAGAACTGGGCGTCCCACGGAAAGCCCGACCCCTACGAATCCGGCGGCTGGGGACCTCAGTCTGCGATCGACATGTTGGCGCGCTCGGGCCGGGAATGGAGGCGGCCGTGATCGTCGATCTGCCGGACACGGACACCGGTGCCATCAACAAGAAGATCGTCGCGCTCCGCGAGGAGGGCGGGGCGATCACGCTGGGCCGGGTGCTGACCCTCGTCATCGCCCCCGACACCGAAGCCGTTCTCGAGGAGTCGATCGAGGCGGCCAACGCCGCGAGCCGCGAGCATCCGTGTCGCGTCATCGTGGTCGCGCCCGGCGACCGGTTGGCCTCCGACGCCCGCCTCGACGCCCAGGTGCGGGTCGGAAGCGACGCCGGCGCCAACGAAGTCGTGGTGCTGCGGCTGTCCGGTCCGCTGGCCAACCACGCGAGCAGCGTCGTCATGCCGTTCCTGCTGCCCGACACCCCGGTGGTGACCTGGTGGCCGGATATCGCACCGGACGTGCCCGCTCAGGATCCGTTGGGCCAGTTGGCGATTCGGCGCATCACCGACGCGACCAACGGTACCGACCCGCTCGAGTCGATCAAGGGCAGGCTGGCGGGCTACACGCCGGGCGACACCGACCTCGCATGGAGCCGGATCACCTACTGGCGCGCGCTGCTCGCCGCGGCGGTGGACCAGCCGCCGTACGAGCCGATCCAGTCGGCCGTGGTGTCCGGCTTGGCGACCGAGCCCGCGCTCGACGTCCTGGCGGGCTGGCTCGCCAGCCGCATCGACGGACCCGTGACCCGAGCGGTCGGTGAGCTCAAGGTCGAGTTGGTGCGTGCCAGCGAGACGATCACTCTCAGCAGACCGCAGGAGGGCATCACCGCGTCGCTGACCAGAACCGGTCACCCGGACGCGCTGGTTCCGTTGGCGCGCAGGGAGACCCGCGAGTGCCTCGCGGAGGACATGCGACGTCTCGATGCGGACGAGATCTATCAAGCCGCCCTGCAGGGCATCGACAAGGTGACGTATGTCTGATTCGCAGCCCGGTGTGACCGTCGAGACCTACGCGGACGCCGATGAACTCGTCGCGGCGGCCGGTGATCGGTTGGTCTCGGCCATCACCGAGGCGGTCGCGGCGCGCGACGTCGCGCACGTCGTGCTGACCGGTGGCGGCACCGGCGTCAAACTGCTCAAGCGCGTCGGGGAACGCGGCGGTGCCATCGAGTGGTCGAAGGTGCACCTCTACTGGGGCGATGAGCGGTTCGTGCCCGCCGCCGACGACGACCGCAACGACAAGCAGGCCCGCGAGGCGCTCCTCGATCACATCGCGATACCCGCGGCGAACGTGCACGCGATGCCGGCCAGCGATGGGGAGTTCGGCGACGACATCGAGGCTGCCGCAGCGGCCTACGAGCGCGTGCTCGCCGCCGACGGGGTGCCCACCCCGCAGTTCGACGTCCACCTTCTCGGTATGGGCGGCGAGGGGCACGTGAACTCGCTGTTCCCCGACAGCGCGGCCGTCCGCGAGACGTCGCGCTTCGTCGTCGACGTCACCGACTCGCCGAAGCCGCCGCCGCGGCGCATCACGCTCACGCTGCCCGCCGTTCGCCGGTCGCGCGAGGTGTGGCTGGTGGTCGCGGGCGGCGAGAAGGCCGATGCCGTCGCCGCGGCGATCGGAGGTGCGGCGCCCGTGGACATCCCGGCAGCCGGCGCAGTCGGCAGTGCCGCCACGGTGTGGCTGCTCGACGAAGCCGCCGCGGCGAACCTGTAGGGCACCGCATACTGACCTCATGGCTGACAAGTCCGATCGCTCCCCACGCTCACGCACGGGCCGCGAGCGCATCAAGACGCTCACACAGGCCGCCCTCAACGCCGACGTCACGGTCGAGCAGGTCGAGGCCGTCCTCGAGGACCTCGGCGACACGCTCACCGATCTGAACGTCTCGACCAGCAGCCTGGACGCGACGCTGGAACGCTTCAACGAGACCATCACGCGCATTGACGAACTCGCCCCGCGCCTCATCGGGGTGGTGGAGCGCCTCGAGGCCATCGTCGAACGCGTCGAGCGCATCGTGGGCATCGGCGAGTCGGTGATGGCACCGTGGGCGGTTACCGAGAACGCCGTGCGCGGCGCGGTCAACGCGGTCCGCAAGAGCACCGGCCTCTGAGGGCCCGGCCACCCGTGCCCGTCGCCGCGGCGTCGCTACCGGTGGCCGACGGCGTCGGACTGCCGTGGGATGTCGAGACCCGCGACGCGGTGGAGGCGATCGGAGCCGCCCGCCGGCGGATCGGTGACACCTTCGTCGTCGAGAGCGGCCGCGACCACTACCTGTTCACGTTCTCCGCCGCGGGGGTCGAATCGTTCTACGCACTACCGGAGGAGAGCGCCAGCAAGGGGCTCGCCGACTACCTGATGCTGCGACGCAAGCTGCCCGAGGAGTTGTTCGCCGGACGTCGGACCCTGCCGGGCACGCTGTTCCGCCGCGATGACGTCACGTCCTACCTGGCCAATCTCGAACGCGCACTCGATCACACCGATGTCGAACTCGGCGAGCGCGGTGAGGTCGAACTCTTCGAGATGACCCGCAGGCTCGGGCACCGGATGGGCCTGGCGTCGTGGGCGGGCCCCGGCTGCTCCGACGGTACGGCGTTCGAGCGCCTCGTCGCGGCGTTCGACGCCCTCGACGGTTCGGATGCGTTCGTTCATCCCGACGCGATGGCCGCGATCGCCGCGTCGGATAAGCGAGCCGAACGCGCAGCGCTCGAGGAGGTCGTTGCCGTCGTCGGCGACGCACTCGCGCGTGGTGAGTCGATCGCCGCCGACTCGCTGTTCGGACGCGTGGTCGGCGCGTGGGCGGACGAGCCTGCGGAGGTGCGCACCCGCGGGATCGCTCTGGACGTCGCGTTGATCCACATCGCGTCGATGTCGAACCTGATGGCCGCCCTCGGGTGGGCGCTGGTCGATCTCATCGGCCACCCCGACGTCGCGGCACGGGTGGTCGACGGCGACACCGGGCTGGCGTCGCGGTGCGCGTTGGAGAGCACCCGGCTGGCACAGCGCTCGATCATGTCGAGGGCGGTGGTGACGCCCGTCGAATTCGACACCGGCGATGCCGTCATCGAGGTTCCCGCCGGCTGGACGATCGCCACGTTGCTCCCCCTGCTCAACACGTCCGCTGCGCCGGGCTTGGAGCGGTGGGCGCCGGATCGCTGGAATCGGTACCGGTTGGCCGACACTCGGGTACTCGACTCCCCGATGCTGGTCACCGCGTTCGGCCACGGCAAGCACTCGTGTCCGGCCCAGCCGTTCTCGCTGTCGGCCATGACGACCGCGATGATCCGGCTGCTCAGCCGATACGAGATAACGCCGCAGTGGCGGCGGTACCCGCGCCCGGTACCGCAGCAAATCGGCGGCGTCGCCCGTTCCCGTGACGAATGCCGGGTCGAATACGTAAGGTTCGGCCATGCGGAAGGCCGATCATGATGGCGGTTCGACGTTGTCGGACATCGAGGTGCGCGTCCGGGCGCTCGAGTCGGCTTTGGTAGCGGGCGGCCTCGTCGAGGTCGCGGCACTGGACCGAATCGTCGAAGTCCACGAAACGGTGATCGGGCCGCATATCGGCGCGCGTGCGGTGGCGCGCGCCTGGGCCGATCCGGACTACCACCGAGCTCTGCTCGACGACGCGGCCGCGGCGATCGCGCCGTTCACCCACACCGGCCGGGTCGGCGATCAACTGGTTGTCGTCGAGAACACGCCGACGATGCACAACGTGGTGGTGTGCACGCTGTGCTCCTGCTACCCGTGGGACGTGCTGGGCCTGCCGCCGGTCTGGTACAAGTCACCCGCCTACCGCTCGCGAACGGTGAAGGAGCCGCGCGCCGTACTCGCCGAGTTCGGCCTGACCCTCCCCGTCGAAACGACTGTGCGAGTGTGGGATTCCACCGCCGAACTGCGCTACCTGGTGCTACCGATGCGGCCCGCGGGCACCGACGGCTGGTCCGAGGAGCGGCTCGCCGAACTCGTCGGGCGCGACTGCATGATCGGCACCGCCGTCCCGAAGGCCGGCTGATGGACGGCGTACACGACCTCGGAGGCACCGACGGGTACGGCCCCGTGCGCGCCGAACCCGACGAACCCGTCTTCCACGAGCCGTGGGAGGGCAGGGTGTACGCGCTGAACACCGCGATGAGCGCGCGGGCTGTGGAACATCGACATCGGCAGGTTCGGCATCGAGTCGCTGCCGCCCGCAACCTACGTGACGAGTTCCTACTACCAGCTCTGGCTGGCAAAGCTCGAGAGCCTGTTGTCGCAGTACTCCGACGCGCTGACAGCGGCCGCCGCGTTCAGCGTGGCCGATGTACCGCGAGTGCTGGCCCGCGGCTCGTACGTTCGGCCCGCCGCCGACGATCCGCGGTTCGAGGTCGGTGACCGCGTCCGCGCCCGCAACATTCATCCGAGGTCGGCACACCAGGCTGCCCCGCTACGTCCGGGGCCACACCGGCGTCGTCGGCCGGGTCCACCGGCCGAACGTGTTCCCCGACAGCATGGTTCGCGGTGACGGTGAGGCGCCGCAGTGGTTGTACACGGTGCGTTTCGACGGGCGCGAACTCTGGGGCGACGCCGCGGAGGCGGGCACGGAGATCTCGGTCGACGCCTTCGAGCCGTATCTTGAACCGGCCTGACATGAGCGAGCCGTCGTCCTTCGCGGCGCCGTGGGAGGCGCGCACGTTCGCGATCGTCCGGTCACTGCGCGACAGCGGCGTGGTGTCGGCGGACCAGTGGATGACCGCACTCGGCGACGTGGCGGGCGAGGGCGAGGTCCGGTACGACCACTGGCTCGCGGCGCTCGAGCACGTACTCGCCGCCGACGGCGTGGTGTCCGGCGCGGCCCTCGAGCGGTACCGCCGGGCGTGGCTGCACGCCGCGCACCGCACGCCGCACGGCGAACCCATCGAACTGAACGACGACGACATCCGGCAGTGAAAGGGGAACTCCGTGCACGACATCGACATTCCGCAATGGGTGGTCGAAAGGGTGATCGCCAAGCGCGGCGCTGAGCACGTCCTCACCGATCTGGACCCGGCGAAGACGGCGCTGGTCGTGATCGACATGCAGAACGCGTTCATGAAACCCGAGGTCGCATTCGCCGTCATCAAGACCGCCCCGGAGATCGTGCCGAACGTCAACCGCCTCGCAGCGGCCACGCGGTCCGCGGGCGCGACGGTCGTGTGGATCCAGATGACCTACAGCGACACCGAAACCGTCGACTGGTCGGCCTTCTATCAGCTGACCACGCCGGAGATCGGGGACAGACGACGCGAAGCGCTCACCAGAGGGTCTGAGGGACATCACATCTGGGCCGAGCTCGACGTCCTCGAGGGTGATCCGGTGATCGAGAAGACGAAGTTCTCCGCCCTCGTGCAGGGCTCGAGCGAGCTCGACACCTTCCTGCGCGATCGCGGAATCGACACGCTGATCATCACGGGCGTCATCACCGACGTCTGCTGTGAGGCGACCTCCCGCGACGGCATGATGCTCAACTACCGCGTCATCCTGGTATCCGACGCCAACGCGGCGGACACCGACGCCGACCACAACAACGCACTGTGCGCGGTCTACACCACGTTCGGCGACGTCATGCCGACCGACATGGTGGTGGGCCTGCTCGGCGGCTAGACGAAGTCGGAGCCGCCGTCGACGTTGACCGTGGCGCCGGTGACGTAACCGTTGCGCTTGGACGCGAGGTACGTCGTGATGGAGGCGATCTCCTCCGGAAGCCCGGCCCGGCCGAGGTCGCACGGCTGGTGGAAGTTGTCGTCGATCCACGTCATCACGTCGACGGGGTTCGTCGCGTCCAGTCCGTCGGCGGCCAGGATGTCCCTCAGGTTCTCGGTGAAACTCGCGGTCACGATGGTGCCGGGGCACACGCAGTTGACCAGAATGCCTTCTTTGGCAAGGCTTTTGGACAGGTTCTTGGTGACGCTGCTGAGCGCCGCCTTGGACGCGGTGTAGGCGACGATGCGCGGATTCTGCCGCTGAATCGAGTGGGCCGACAGCGTGACGATCCTGGCCCAGGACGCCGCCCTCAGCAGGGGCAGCGCGGCGCGGATCGACCGCACGCCCGACATGGTGCCCAGCGCGAAGGCGGCCTCCCAGTCGTCGTCACCCATGTCCTCGAAGTACCCGTCGCCCGGCCCGATGGTGTGTACCAGGCTGTTGACCTCACCCCACCAGTCCGCGACCGCGGCGAAGCCCGCGGCGATCGAGTCGGCGTCGGCCATGTCGACGCTGATGCCGATCGCGTCGGGTGCGCCCGCGGCGCGCAGCACTTGCACCGCGGCGTCCAGCGCCTCCTGTCCCCTGGCCATCACCGCGACACGGGCACCCTCCGTTGCGAGCGTCTCCGCGATCGCCAAGCCCATCCCCTTGCTGCCGCCGGTGACGACCGCCGTTGAGCCCGCCAGTCCTAGGTCCATGCCTCTCCTTCGTACCCGGTAACGCCCAACCCGCGCAGACAGAATCGCAGGATTCGGCGCCGTGCTACGGTGCGGTCGCAATCGCCTGTCGCCCAGTGTCGTTCGACGCTGGACCACAGCACACCCTGAATCGACAATGCGTCGGCGTTCGGGTCGACGTCCGCGAAGGTGCCTGCGGCGCGGCCGCGTTCGAGCTGCTCGATCAGCGGGACCAGGATCTCCGCGTACGCGGCCCCGACGACCTCCGGAGCGGCGAACATCTGGGACTGCGCCTCCAGCGACATCCGACGGAGATCGGATTCGACCGCGTCGTCGAACGCGAGGTCCAGCCGCCCGTCGATCCACGCGACCACCGCACCCACCGGGTCCGGTGCGCCGGCCATCCGCTGTCGCAACCGGTCCGACTCCGCCTTCGCCATGTCGAGGAACACGGCGGCGACGAGCTGATCCTTGGAATCGAAGTGCCGGTAGAACGCCCTGGTACCGAGGCCCGCGCGGGCGAGCACGTTCGCCACGCTCAGCCCCCGAACACCCTCCTCGCGAATGGCGGTCGTCGCGGCGGCCACCAGCGCCGCACGAATCCTCGGATCGGGTTCCAGTCGCCGACCCCGGCGCCCCCCGTCGTCGTCCATCCGGCCGACCGTCACGCGGAGGCGTCGTAGGTCGCGAGGTACTCGCCGAACGCCTCGCGAACCCGCTCTTCGGTCAGCCCGAAGTCGGCCAGCTCGTAGGTGTGCGCGCCGCGGTCGCCGGGCCTGTGCCCGTCCGCCCACTGCCGCACCCTGGCCCGCGCGTCGGCACTGAACTCGAGGCCCAGCTTCTCGTAGCTGTCGGCGACCGTCGCGACGGAGTCGTTCTGCAGATCCGCGAACGACACGTCCACGAAGCGGTCGTCGCCGAACCTTCTGCGGAACTCGAGAGCTCGCTCGGTGCCCTTGGCCCACCACGCCAGCTGTTCGGCGCCGAGTTCGTGAAGGTCCCTGCGATCGCTGCTCCAACTGCGGATGTAGGCGATCAGACTGCAGACCGAGCCCAGCACCCTCGCGGGATCGCGGTGACTCCAGAGGAATTTCGCGTGGGGGTAGACGTCTACGAAGGCGTCGAGGGCGAACATGTGCACCGGTGTGCGCAGATGCCAGAGGTTCGGCTTGCAGTGCCATTGCAGCAGTTTGAGCACCTGCCGGTGATACTCGTAGGTCTCGCGCATGTCGGTCTCCAGCAGCCATTCGACGTAGCTCGGCACCCGCACCACGCCGTCGAAGTGATAGGTGCGGAAGCTCATGCCCATCAGGTCCTGACACTCGGTCGCCGCCTCCGGTTCCGAACTCATCATCGTCGTGAAGTCCGGGAACATGGTGTTGATCATCGCGATACCCTCGGCGGCCTGCGCGATCCGCGGGTCGGTGAACTGCGTGGCGGCCTCGGGCGGCGGCGTCGGCGCCTGCGACTCCCACGTGCGCAACGAGCGGAACTGCGGGTCGTTGGCGATCAGCTGACCCAAAGCCGTTGTGCCCGTGCGTGGTAGCCCGAGGATGACGACGGGACCGCCGATCACCTCGTCGGCGATCTCCGGGTGGGTCTTGTAGGTGTCGATGATCTTCAGCCGCTGGATCAGCGCGTTGCTGATCGTCGCGTGCTGAATCACGTTGCCCAGGTCGTTGAGGTCGGCCTCGTTGTTGAGTCCGTCCACCGTGCGTTCGAGGCCCTCGCGGTAGTAGGACGAGCCGAAGTCGTCCAGCCCGGTCGCGGCGCGCGCGCCGTCCTCCAACTCGTCTGCGGAGAAGGTCATTTCGCGAACCTCTCGGCGACGGCCCGGCGACGCCAGGCGATGGTCTGCGCACGCTCGTCCGGGGTGACGGTTGCGGTGTCGGCGGGCAGCGCCGCGGCGATGTCGTCGACCTTCACGACACGGGCGGTGGGGACGGGCGCGGTCTCGGTGCGCACGCAGCGCAGGATCATCGAGCCGTTGCTGTGACCCGCGGCGTCGAGCCAGTTGGTCACGCCCGGATCCGTGGAGCTGACGACCACGCGCACGATCCCGTCGGAGTCGACGACGGCCTGGTGCGCGTTGAGGCTCGACTGGCGACGGCCGTAGTGGATGGTCTCCCACCACTGATTGCCCAGCGAGTAGCTCCAGTAGACGCCGTCCGGCGGTTCGACCTCGAGGACGAGGGCTTCATCGGGCTCCAGTTCCCAGCGCCCGATGACGGGCCGGTTCTCGGCGGCGGCGCCCATTCCGCTGCGGTCGATCGGCGCCATGAAGCCGTTGACGGGGGGCGCGGCGTTGAAATCCAGGAAGAACTTCAGGTTGTCGTGCACGAAGTCGCCCACCGCCGCCAGCTGCCTGCCGACGTTCGGGATCACCGGTTCGGTTAAGGGTTCGATCGCCGCACCGAGGCGTTCGATGCGCAGTTCGGACGGCACCTCGGCGTCCCAGTCGTAGAAGAAGTGCCGCACGATGAGGGTCGGGCGCTCGCCGTCGATCCGCATCCAGTTTCCGTCGTGGCGGTCCGCGGAGAGGATCACCTCGAAGTCACCGTTGTCATCGACGTCGAGTTCGTCAACGAGGGCGTTGGTGGTCGACACGATGCCGTTCATCGTCTGCAGGCCGACATACCTTGCGGTGCCTCGGTTTCCGTGCAGGCGGTAGGTCTCGCCGGCGCGTAGCGTGGCACGCAGGTAGAGACAGTCGGGGCACTCCATCCCCCAGGTCAGAATGTCGTCGGTGCTGGTGCGCCCGACCGCGAGGATCGGGTCGGGTTCGACGCGCAGGGCCTCGTCGACACCGACGGCGAGCAGTACCATCAGGTGCCGCATGCCGGACGCGTGATCGACTCGGTTTCGCGTGACGGGCGCGGTCGCGACGAGTCGTTGCGCCGCCGTCAGTCGCTCGAGCAGATGTGACCACGCCTCGTGCAGATCCTCGTCGTCACCGTCCGACAGCGCCGCCTCCGCGATCGAGAACGGCAGCCACGCCATGGGGTTCGACTCGCGCACGGACGCCTCCAACTGAAAACAACGTTTTCACTTAATGGCGTCGAGCATTACACCGAGCGGTCGAGGTGTCAACTAGCCGCTGTTGCGCAGCGCCGTCGCCAAACCGCTCATGGTGAGCAGGATTCCGCGCTGGACCAACTCGTCCTCGTCACCGGAGCGATACCGCCGCAACAACTCCACCTGCAGGTGATTCAGCGGCTCCAGGTAGGGGAAGCGGTTGAACACCGAACGCGCCAGCGCCGGGTTGTCGGCCAGCAGGTCGTCCTGGCCGGTGATGAGCTTCAGCATCTCGATGGTGCGGTCGTGTTCCGCGACGATCTTGTCGAAGACCCGGTGCCGCAGCGCTTCGTCGTCGACCAGTTCCGAGTACCGCGCGGCCAGACCCATGTCGGCCTTCGCCAGCACCTGGGCCATGTTGGACAGCACGGTCGAGAAGAACGGCCAACGCGCGTACAGGTCACGTAAGACGCCGAGCCTGGCTTCGGCATCCGGACCGTCGCCGACATACTCCTGGAACGCGGTGCCCGTGCCGTACCAGCCGGGCAGCATCACACGGGACTGGCTCCAGGCCAGCACCCACGGGATCGCCCGCAGATCCGAGATGGCCGTGGTCGGTTTGCGCGACGCGGGCCTGCTGCCGATGTTCAGCGCTCCGATCTCGCTCACCGGCGTCGAGGCCTTGAAGTACTCGACGAAACCCGGTGTCTCGTGGACGAGTTCGGAGTACGCGCGCTGCGCTCTGGCCGCGAGGTCGTCGAGTACCTCGTACGCCGGTTCCGCGGTGTCACCCAAACCCTCGACATCGAGCAGGGTCGACTCCAGCGTCGCGGCGACGAGCGTCTCCAGATTGCGGTGCGCGATACGGGGTTCCGCGTACTTCGCCGCGATGATCTCACCCTGCTCGGTGAGCCGCAGCGAGCCCTTCACCGCGCCGGGCGGCTGCGCCAGAATGGCGTCGTAACTCGGACCGCCGCCTCGGCCGACGGTGCCGCCGCGACCGTGGAAGAGCCGCAACCGGATACCGGTCTTCTGTGCGGACTCGACGAGATCCAACTCGGCCCGGTACAGCGCCCAGTTGGCCGCCAGATAACCGCCGTCCTTGTTGGAATCGGAATAGCCGAGCATGACCTCCTGGTGATCGCCGCGCGCGGTCACCAGCCCGCGGTAGAGCGGAAGGTCCAGTACCGCTTCGAGAATCGCCGATCCGCGCTGCAGGTCGTCGATCGTCTCGAAGAGCGGCACGATACCGACCGGGCTGTAGGGCCGCTCCCCCGACGCGTCGAGGAGGCCGGCCTCCTTCAGCAGGATGGCGGCCTCGAGCATGTCCGACACCGATTGACACATCGAGATGATGTAGTTCGGGACGGCTTGCGGGCCGAACACCTGGACGGCCCTGGCGCCCGCCCTGACGATGTCGAGTTCCTTCGCGGCGAGCTCGGACAACTCGGCACCGGGGCCGATCAGCGGACGCCTGGTGGCGAGTTCGGTGACCAGTACCTCCACCCGCTCCGCCTCGTCGAGCGAGAGGTAGTCCGAATGCACACCGGCCCAGGCCAGCAGCTCCGCGACGACCTCCTCGTGCACCTCCGAGTTCTGCCGCATGTCGAGACCCGACAGATGGAAACCGAAGACGCGCACCGCTTCCCGCAGTCTGGCGAGGCGGTCATCGGCCAGCACGGCGCTGCCGTGTGCGCGCAGGGAGCCGTCGATCACGTCGAGATCGGCGAGCAGTTCGGCGGGCGTCTCGTAACCGGGCATCCCGAGATCGAGGCGGTGTCCCGGCTGCCGGTCCAGAATCGCGGCCGCCGTGGTGGTGAGACGGCCGTGGATCACGCGCAGCGCGCGACGGTACGGCTCGTCAGCGCGTGCCGGCTCGGTGCAGGTGTCGGCGAGCGCGCTGAGTTCGTCGCTCACCTTCACCAGCCGACCCGACATGGAGAGTTCCTGTTCCAGCGCGGTCAGTTCCACGAAGTACTGGGCGAGCGCGGTGTACGCGGCGCTTCCCGTGGCGAGCCTGACGACGTCGGCGGTGACGTTGGGATTGCCGTCGCGGTCCCCGCCGATCCACGATCCCGGCCGCAGGATCGGCTGGTCGAGGATGTGCGAGTCGGGCCAGCGGGCCTGCAGCGCAGCCCGTACCTCGGCGTTCACCTTCGGAATGACCTCGAAGAACGCCGCCGAGTAGTAGCGCAGTCCGGTCTCGATCTCGTCCTGAATCTTCAGCCGCGACAACCGGATCAGCGCCGTCTGCCACAGCACCAGGATGTGCCTGCGCAGCTCGATCTCGATGTTGCGCCCGTCCTCCGTCTCCGTCCAGCCGAACAGCCGCATCCGCATCAGTTCGGTGATGCGGTGCTGGGTGTCGAACACGGTGCGGCGGCGCGTCTCGGTGGGGTGGGCGGTGATGACGGGTGACACCAGAGCGCCCTCGAGCGCGTCGGCGACCGTCGCGGCATCGAGTTCCGCCCCGTCGAGCTTCAGGTAGGTGGCCGCCAGCGTGCTGTGCTGCGGCGGCTCCCCCGCGGCGACGTGGACGGCGCGCCTGCGCTCGCGGTGGATGTCCTCGGCGACGTTGGCCAGCAGCGCGAAGTGCGTGAACGCCCGGATCACCGGAATGGCGCGCTTGGCCTCGATGCCGTCGAACAGCCGGGACAGGTCGGCCCGATCGATCTCCGAGCGCCGCACCCGGAAGGACTCGACCCGCGCCTTCTCGACGAGGTCGAACACGTCGTCGCCGCTCTGCTCGCGCACGGTGTCGCCGAGAATCGCGCCGAGCAGGCGAATGTCCTCGCGCATCGGCTCGGTGGCCTCTCGGCCCACCTGCGTCCGCCTAACGGATCCGATGGGAGCGAGTGCGGTATCCGGTCCGTCAGCCATGTGTTCAATTATCGTTCGGAGCGTTCGGGCATGCAGAACGAGGCGAGGCGGCTATGTGTTTAGGCTCGCGAAGCATCGGGAACAGAGCGCTATCGGCAAACCTCTACACAGGGAACGATCCATGACCACACAGCCCATGACCACCGCTAAACGCCTCGGCATCGGTAGTGCCGCGCTAATTCTGATGTCCATCACCGGCGGCGGGTTGGCCGCCACCGCGAGCGCGGGACCCGACTGCGCGAACTCGCCTGCCGGCAGCCCGACGTCGTGCTGCGTCAAGGTCGGCGATGCGCCCGGACCGGGGCCCGATTGCACCAGCAATCAGCCGGGCGGTTCGGGTGGTCTTCTCGGCGACGCCCCCGTCGTCGGCAATCTGCCGGGACTGGGCGGCCTGCTCTGACTAGGCGCCGTACTTGATCTGCAGCGCCACGGCGACGATCGCGATGACCCAGATGCCGACCACGAAGTAGGTCAGGCGGTCCAGGTTCTTCTCGACGACCGTCGAACCCGACAGACTGGACTGCACACCGCCACCGAACAGCGTCGACAGGCCGCCGCCCTTGGCCCGGTGCAGTAACACCAGCAACACCACCAACAAGCTGGTGACGACGAGGGTGATCTGCAGAGCCAGGAACATGGCCGACAGCCTACCGGGCGCGCGACGGGGTGACCGCCGTGGGTTACGGCAGGGGGCCGCCGGCCGCGATCGCGGAGAGCTGCGCGAACTTCTCCCCGTCGAGCGACGCGCCGCCGACGAGAGCGCCGTCGACGTCCTCCTGGCCGATGAGTTCGCCGACGTTCTTCTCGTTCACCGAGCCGCCGTAGAGCACCCGCACGGTGGCCGCGACATCGACCGACGCCAGATCTGCGAGCTCCTTGCGGATCGCCCCGCACACCTCCTGGGCATCCGCGGCGCTGGCCACCCGGCCCGTGCCGATGGCCCAGACCGGCTCGTAGGCGATCACGACCTGATTGACCTGCTCGGTCGACAACCCGGCCAGTGACCCGCGCAGCTGGTTCACGTTGTACTCGACGTGCTCGCCCGCCTCGCGGATCTCGAGGCCCTCGCCGATGCAGATGATCGGCGTCAGCCCGTGCTTGAGCGCCGCCGCCGCCTTGGCGGCAACCAGAGCGTCGTCCTCGCCGTGGTACGTGCGGCGCTCCGAGTGTCCGACGACGGCGAAGGTGCAGCCGAGCTTGGCGAGGAACGCGCCGCTGATCTCACCGGTGTACGCGCCGGAGTCGTGCTGCGACACGTCCTGCGCGCCGTAGGTGAGCTTCAGCTTGTCGCCGTCGACGAGCGTCTGCACGCTGCGAAGATCGGTGAAGGGCGGCACCACGGTCACGTCGACGTGAGCGAAGTACTTCTCCGGCAACGAGAACGCGATCTTCTGTACCAGGGCGATGGCCTCGAAGTGGTTGAGGTTCATCTTCCAATTGCCCGCGATGAGCGGCTTACGCGCCATTGAGTTCCTAGCTCTCGAGGATTGCTATTCCGGGCAGCTCTTTGCCCTCAAGGTATTCCAGCGAGGCGCCGCCACCGGTGGAAATGTGCGAGAAGCCGTCCTCGGGGAGGCCGAGTTGGCGCACGGCCGCGGCCGAATCGCCGCCGCCGACGACACTGAACCCACCCTTGGCGGTCGCCCCGATGATCGCCTCGGCGACACCCTTGGTGCCCGCGGCGAAGGACGGGAACTCGAACACGCCCATCGGCCCGTTCCAGAACACCGTCCTGGCGTTCGACAGCAGCGTGGTGAAGCGCTCGACCGAGCCCGGCCCGATGTCCAGGCCCATCTTGCCCTCGGGAATGCGATCGGCGTCGACCGTCTCCGGAGTCGCGTCCGCGGCGAACTTCTCGGCCACCACGATGTCGACCGGCAGGTGGATCACGTCACCGTAATCCTCGAGCAGCTTCTTGCAGGTGTCGATCATCTCCTCCTGCAGCAGCGACGTTCCAACCGGAACCCCCTGCGCCGCAAGGAAGGTGAAACACATGCCGCCGCCGATGATCAGACTGTCGGCCTTGCTCGCGAGGTTCTCGATCACCGCGAGCTTGTCCGACACCTTGGACCCGCCGAGCACCACGGCGTACGGCCGCTCGCTCGACGTGGTCAGCTGCTCGAGCACCTTGACCTCGGCGGCGACGAGCGTGCCCGCGTAGTGCGGCAGCAGCGTCGCCACGTCGTACACCGAGGCCTGCTTGCGGTGCACGACGCCGAAGCCGTCAGAGACGAAAGCCCCGCCCGAACCGTCTGGGCCACCGACGAGTTCGACGAGCCCCTTGGCCAGGGCGAGGCGCTCGGCCTCGTCCTTGCTGGTCTCGCGAGGGTCGAAGCGGATGTTCTCCAGCAGAAGCACATCGCCGTCGGTGAGGCCCTCGGCGCGAGCCAGCGCATCGGTGCCGACGACGTCGCCCGCCAACTGGACGTGCCTGCCCAATTGCTCGCCGAGGGCGGCCGCGACCGGCGCCAGCGAGAGCTTCGGGTCCGGACCGTCCTTGGGCCTGCCGAGGTGGGCGGCGACGACCACCTTGGCGCCCGCGTCGGACAGCGCCTTGAGCGTCGGGACCGAGGCGATGATGCGGCCGGGATCGGTGATGTGCCCCTCGTCGTCGAGCGGGACGTTGAGGTCCGAGCGGACGAGAACGCCTCGGCCCTCGACACCGTCGGCCAGCAGGTCGTCGAGTGTCTTGACGGCCATCGCTGTTAGAGCGACTTGCCGACGAGCGCGACCAGGTCGACGAGGCGGTTCGAGTAACCCCACTCGTTGTCGTACCAGGACACGACCTTGGCCTGATTGTCGATGACCTTCGTCAGACCCGAATCGAAGATCGAGCTGTGCGGGTCGGTGACGATGTCGCTGGACACGATCGGCGCGTCGTAGTACTTCAGGATGCCCTTGAGCTTGCCCTCGGCAGCCGACTTCATCGCCGCGTTGATGTCGGCGGCGCTCGCCGACTTGCTCAGCTCGGCGGTCAGGTCGGTGACCGAACCGGTGGGGATCGGCACCCGCAGCGCGTAGCCGTCGAGCTTGCCCTTCAGCTCGGGGAGCACCAGCCCGATCGCCTTCGCGGCGCCGGTCGAGGTCGGCACGATGTTCAGCGCTGCGGCGCGGGCACGGCGCAGGTCGCTGTGCGGGCCGTCCTGCAGGTTCTGGTCCTGCGTGTAGGCGTGGATGGTGGTCATCAGGCCCTTGACGATGCCGAACTCGTCGTTGAGCACCTTGGCCAGCGGACCGAGGCAGTTCGTGGTGCACGACGCGTTGGAGATGATGTTCTGGCTGCCGTCGTACTTGTCGTCGTTGACGCCCAGGACGATCGTGATGTCCTCGTCGCTGGCCGGCGCCGAGATGATGACCTTCTTCGCGCCCGCGTCGAGGTGGCCCTGCGCCTTGTCGCGCTTGGTGAAGATGCCGGTGGATTCGACGACGATGTCCACCCCGAGATCGCCCCACGGCAGTTCGGCCGGTCCGGCCTTCACCTCGAGCGCCTTGATCTTGGTGTCACCGACGACGATGGTGTCCTCGCCCTCGAGGCTGACGTCGTAGGGCAGCCGGCCGAGGATCGAGTCGAACTTCAGCAGATGCGCGAGCGTCGCGTTGTCGGTGAGGTCGTTGACCGCGATGATCTCGATGTCTTGGTTGGCACCCGTCGCCTTCTGCGCGTCGAGGGCCCGGAAGAAGTTACGGCCGATACGTCCGAAGCCGTTCACGCCTACGCGGATGGTCACGCAAATCTCCTTAGTCGTACTGATCAATCACGTCGTGATGATTTACCCGGAGGTCAGCCTAGTAGCGCCGGGTCCCGCGTGTGCAGGCTGGTCGGACGCACCTCAATGCGTTGTGAGCCCCTGGTCCCGATACGGGTTGCCGAGCCACCTGCGGCGCAGGGTCTGCAGGGTGCCGTCGGTCTCGAGTTCGGCCTGCGCGTCGGTGATCCGCCGAAGCGCCGCGTCATCGCCGAGCGGCACGGCGATCGCGATCTCCTCGCGGGAGATACCCCGTTGCACCACTTCGACGTCGGCGATCGGCTTGACGAGCTCGGTGAGCACCGGCGCGAGTTTCATGAAGGCGTCGCAGCCGCCCGTCGCCAGATCGTCGAGCGCGCCGCGGATTCCGCCGTAGTCGTAGACCCGGACACCGGCGGCCCGGCCCTCTGCGACGAGCCGCTGCGCGATGGGTTGGCTGGTGTTGCCCCGCTGCACGCCGATGGTCAGCCCGGCCAGGTCGTCGATCGAGTGCACGCGCGGCAGTCGGGCGGTATCGACCGCCAGCGACTGGCCGGATATCAGGTACGGCGGCGCGAAGTCGGCCCTGCGCTGCCGCTCGGGCGTCACCGTGGTGCCCGCGATCACGCAGTCGTAGATACCGGCGGTCAGCCCGTCGAAGATGCCGTTGAAGTCCGCGCCCTCGTACGGAACCAACCGCACCGTCGCGCCGAGCCGGTCGCCGATGGCCGAGATGAGGTCGATGTCCAGACCGCCGCGATCCTCCCCCATCCCGTTGAACGGCGGGTCGGGATATGCGACGCCGACCCTGAAAGTCGTCATGCCCTCAACCTAGGCTGCGCACGGTGGCGCGACATTCGAAATCGCCGTCACGCAGGGCGCTTCTCGCACTTTCCCTGCGCCAGTGCGATTTCGAGCTACGCGACCGCTACGCGTCGTCGAGTAGATCCGGTGTGACGGCGGACTCGGTGTCCGGAATGCCGTCCTGCTTGGCCTTGCGATCGGCCATCGACAGCAGCCGTCGGATGCGGCCCGCGACAGCGTCTTTCGTCATCGGCGGGTCGGCGAGCCTGCCCAACTCCTCGAGAGAGGCCTGCCGGTGTTCGACGCGCAACCTGCCCGCCGTCTCCAGGTGGTCCGGCACCCCGTCGCCGAGAATGTTCAACGCGCGTTCGACGCGGGCCGCCGCGGCCACTGCCGCACGCGCGGAGCGCCGCAGATTCGCGTCGTCGAAGTTCGCCAGCCGGTTGGCGGTGGCGCGGACCTCGCGGCGCAGCCGACGTTCCTCCCACACCAGCCGGGTGTCCTGAGCGCCCATCCGCGTCAGCAAGGCGCCGATGGCCTCACCGTCGCGGACCACCACACGATCGCTGCCGCGCACCTCACGGGCCTTTGCGCTGACCCCGAGACGGCGGGCCGCGCCGACGAGCGCCAGCGCCGCTTCCGGTCCCGGGCAACTCACTTCCAGAGCAGAGGACCGGCCGGGCTCGGTCAGCGATCCGTGCGCGAGAAACGCTCCCCGCCAAGCGGCTTCGGCGTCCCCGATACTGCCACCCACGACCTGCGCAGGCAGCCCGCGGACCGGGCGGCCCCGGAGATCCAGCAGACCCGTCTGGCGGGCCAGGGCCTCACCGTCCTGGGCCACCCGCACCACGTAGCGGGTGCTCTTGCGAATGCCGCTCGCGGACAACACGTGCACCACGGCGTTGTAGCCGTACAGGTCGTGGATGTCCTTGCGCAGGCGCCGCGCGATGACGCCGAGGTCGACCTCCGCCTCCACCACGACGCGGCCCGCCACGATGTGCAACCCTCCGGCGAACCGGAGCAGAGACGCGACCTCCGCCCTCCGCGCGCTCACCGAGCTGATGTTCAGACGACTGAGCTCGTCCTTGACCTCGGCTGTCATCGCCACGAAAACGTCACCTCTCGTCGACCGACCGGGCTGCGGGTGTGGGCACCGTCGGCAGCTGGGGCGCGTCCGGCGTCGCGCCACCGCGCAGCCTCACCCGCTCCAGGGCTGCGGCCAACCTCGCCGGGTCATGTAAAGGTGTACCAGGTCTAGACACGTCAGCAAACTCGACGTGAGCATCCAAGATTGCTGCGGTATGCCGTAGTTGGTCGCGTTCGCGTTCGCCCGGTACCCGGGCCGCGTCGACCACGATGTCGTGCACGGTGAATCCCGGCGCATGCTGCGCCAGAACGTGGATGTGGCGCTCGGCCGAGAACCCGGCGGTCTCCCCCGGCTCGGCGACCAGGTTGAGCACCAGGGCACGGCGGGCCTGCGTCGCCTGCAGGGCGGCCACCATGTCCGGCACCAGCACGTGGGGGATGACGCTGGTGAACCACGAGCCGGGTCCCAGTACCACCAGGTCGGCGGTCATGATCGCGTCGATCGCCTGCCGGGTGGCCGGCGGGTTGCCCGGCAGCAGCCGCACCCGCCGCACCTTGCCCACGGTGGTGGCGACCGCGACCTGTCCCCTGATCACGCGGCTCATGCGCGGATCGGACTCGAGTCCCCCCACGTCGGCCTCGATCTGCAGGGCGATCGGACACATCGGCAGCACCCGGCCCTTGAGACCGAGCATGCGGCCCAGTTCGTCGAGCGCGGCCACCGGATCGGCGAGCACCTCGTTGAGTCCGGCGAGCAGGAGGTTGCCGATCGGGTGCCCCGCCAACGCGCCGCTGCCGCCGAAGCGATGCTGGATGATCGTGGCCCACAGCTGACCGTGCGGGCTGTCGGAGGCCAACGCCGCCAACGCCATTCGAAGGTCGCCGGGCGGCACGACGTCGAGTTCGCTACGCAGCCGACCCGACGAGCCGCCGTCGTCGGCGACGGTGACGACCGCGGTCACGTGCGGGCTGAGCCTGCGGGCGGCCGACAGCGTCGCGTACAGCCCGTGGCCACCTCCGAGGGCGACGATGCGTGCGCTCATTCGCGCCCCAGGTCCCGATGCAGCACCCGCACCGTCAGCTCGCCGCCGCCCTGCAGCCCGGCGGCGAGCGCCTCGGCGATCGCGACGCTGCGGTGCTTGCCGCCCGTGCACCCGATGGCGACGGTCATGTAGCGCTTTCCCTCCCGGCGGTAGCCGTCGATGACGGTCTCCAGCAGCCGATGGTAGGTGTCGATGAAGTCCCGTGCGCCGGGTTGCCCCAACACGTAGTCGCGAACCGCCGGATGCTGGCCGGTGTGCGGCCGCAGTTCATCCACCCAGTGCGGGTTGGGCAGGAAGCGGACGTCCATCACCGTGTCGGCGTCCATCGGCAGCCCGTACTTGAACCCGAACGACTCGACGGTGACGCTCGTCTGCGCCACCGCCTCGCCACCGAACGCCCGCTCGATGCTGGCCCTCAGCTCGTGCACCGAGAGCTTCGACGTGTCGATCACCAGGTCGGCCACCGCCCGCACCGGAGCGAGCATCGCCCGTTCGGCCGTAATGCCCTCGGCCAGAGTCTGATTGCCCTGCAGCGGATGGCTGCGCCGGTTCTGCTCGTACCGGCGCACCAGGATGTCGTCGGACGCCTCGAGAAACAGCACCCGCGGCGTGATCTGCCGGGTGGCGAGCTCCGACCGCACCGAGTCCAGGTCCCCCGTGAACCCCCGCGAGCGGACGTCCATGACGACGGCCAGCTGAGTGATGCGCGAGCCGGCGGCCAGACCCAGTTCCACCATGCGGAAGATCAACTCGGGCGGGAGGTTGTCCGCGACGTACCAGCCGAGATCCTCCAGCACCTTCGCCGCCGTCCCCCGCCCAGCACCCGACAGCCCGGTGACCAGCAGGACCTCGATACCTCCGGTCGCGTGCTCGTCGTGCAGGTGCTCGCTCATTGCCCGCCGTCCGTCATCGGGGAGACCGTCTGCTGATCATCCTCGCCGAGACCGGCCGACGGGACCGATTCGGGGGTGCCGCCGAGCGCCGTCAGCACGGCTCTGGCCGTGGCGACGCCGATCCCCGGCACCGCGGTGATCTCATCGACGCTCGCACTCTTGAGCCGAGCGACCGACCCGAAGTGCGTGACGAGCGCCTTGCGGCGGTGTTCGCCGAGTCCCGGCACCTGATCCAGCGCCGACGCCGTCATCCGCTTGGAGCGCTTGCTGCGGTGATAGCTGATCGCGAACCGGTGCGCCTCGTCGCGGACGCGCTGCAACAGGTACAGGCCCTCACTGTTGCGCGGGAAGATCACCGGATCGGGCTCCGCAGGCACCCAGACCTCCTCGAGGCGCTTGGCCAACCCGATGACCGCGACGTCGGTGACCCCGAGTTCGTCGAGCACCGCGCCCGCGGCGTTCACCTGCGGGGCACCACCGTCGACGACGAAAAGATTTGGCGGATAGGCGAACCGTCTGGCCTTACCGTCCTCGACGACCGGCCGCTCCACGTCGGCGACGTGCCGCTGGAACCGGCGCCGCGTCACCTCGGCGATGGATGCGACGTCGTCGGAGCGACCGTCACCCGCCGCCTCGCGGATCGCGTAGTGCCGGTAGTCGGACTTACGCGGCAGCCCGTCCTCGAACACCACCAGGGACGCGACGACGTCGGTGCCCTGGACGTGGCTGATGTCGATGCACTCGATCCGCAACGGAGCGTCGGCCAATCCCAGCGTCTCCTGGATGCTCTGCAGCGCTTCGGATCTCGCGTTGAAGTCGCCCGCGCGCTTGAGCTTGTGCTGCGCCAGCGCGTCCTGAGCGTTGCGCTGCACCGTCTCGGCAAGTGCCCGTTTGTCACCGCGCGCGGCGACCCGCAGCTGCACCCGCGACCCCCGCAGGCCGCACAGCCATTCCGCCAGTTCCTCGGCGTTGTCGGGCAGCACCGGCACCAGCACCTGTTTGGGCACCGGGTTGGTGGCCTCGTCCGCCGCCCCGCCCAACTCGGCCTGATCCCCGTAGAACTGCGTGAGGAACTGCTCGACCAACTGCTTGCCGGAATCGCCTGACTCCCCGGACTTCTCGACCACCCAGCCGCGCTGGCCGCGCACTCGTCCGCCCCGGACGTGGAACACCTGCACCGCCGCCTCGAGGTCGTCGTCGGCGAACGCCACCACGTCGGCGTCGGTGCCGTCACCGAACACGACCGTCTGCTTCTCCAGCGCTCGCTTCAGCGCGCCGATGTCGTCGCGCAACCGGGCCGCTCGCTCGAAGTTGAGCTCCTCCGCCGCAGCCAGCATCTGCTGTTCCATGTCGCGCGCCAACCGGTCGGTCTTGCCCGCGAGGAAGTCGCAGAAATCGAGCACGATCCTCCTGTGCTCCTCGGCGCTGACCCTGCCGACGCACGGCGCCGAGCACTTGTCGATGTAGCCGAGCAGACAGGGCCTGCCGATCTGGTTGTGCCGCTTGAACACTCCGCCGGAGCAGGTGCGCGCCGGGAACACCCTGGTGAGGAGGTCCAGCGTCTCGCGAATCGCCCACGCGTGCGAGTAGGGCCCGAAGTACCGGACGCCCTTGCGGCGGGGTCCGCGGTAGACGAAGAGCCGCGGGTACTCCTCGTTGAGTGTGACGGCGAGCACCGGGTAGGACTTGTCGTCGCGGTACCGGATGTTGAACCGCGGGTCGAACTCCTTGATCCAGTTGTACTCGAGTTGCAGCGCCTCGACCTCGGTGGTGACGACGGTCCACTCGACGCTGCCCGCCGTCATGACCATGCGCCGCGTGCGGGGCGCGAGGTTGGCCAGATCGGCGAAGTAGGAGTTCAGCCGGCTGCGCAGGCTCTTGGCCTTGCCGACGTAGATCACCCTGCCGTGCGGATCCCGGAACCGGTACACGCCCGGCTCAACGGGGATCGACCCCGGCGCCGGTCGGTAGGTCGCTGGATCGGGCACGCGGTCCAGGTTAGTCAGCGCCGCCGACGGATTCCGCGAGGCCGTCGATCAACGAGCGGAACGCGGCACCCTTGGCCTCGTAGTTGGCGAACAGGTCGTAGCTCGCCGCGCCGGGCGAGAGCAGCACGACATCGACGTCCGGCAGAGCCGCCGCCGTCCGCACCGCGGCCGCCAGACTGTCCACCCGGTGCACGTGCTCGGGGTGCTCGGCGGCGAAGCGCGCGCCGATGGCCGCCCCGTTCGACGGCGACTGGATGAGCGTCACCCGACGCTGCCCGCCGCACAGGTAGTCGTCCACCTGGTCGTAATTCAGCTGACGGTCCATCCCGCCGACGATCACCGCGACGTGCTCGTCGGGCCGCATGGCGGTCAGCGCCGCCACCACGCTCTCCCCCGTGGTCGCCAGCGTGTCGTCGACCCATCGGATCCGGCCCGTCGTCCGCACCGTCTGCAGTCGCGCGGGCAGGCCCTCGAAGGCCTGTCGGGCCGTCTCCGCTTCGGCCGCCGTCACCGGCCTGCCGATCACCAGTTCAGCGGCGGCGATGGCGAGCGCCCCGTTGACCACGTTGTGGGCGTATCCCATCAGCGTGGGAGATTCCGGGTTCTCGACGGTGTCCGGGTCCACCAGCACGACGTCTGGAAAGTCGGTGACGCCGACACGTTCGAACGCGGCGAGTGTCGCCGGCGTGGTGACCAGGGTCCGTGCGCCGTTGCGGAAGACGTTCGCCTTGGCGCGGTAGTACGCCGCGACGTCACCGTGCCAGTCGAGGTGGTCCTCGTAGAGGTTCGTGACCACGGCGATGACGGGGGACGCCGACAGCAGCGCCGCCTGCTGGCTCGACACCTCGGCGACCACCACGACGTCGCGGTCCGGCTTCAGGTCCGACAGCGGCGTGCCGATGTTCCCCGCGACGACGACGTCCACCCCGACGGTCTCGAGCAGCCGACCGAGAAACGACGCCGTCGTGCTCTTACCCTTCGTGCCGGTGACGCCGACGGTGCACTCCGCGTATCGGGCCATGTACCAGTCGGCAGCGCTGGAAACGATTCCCGCCGTGCGCAACTCGACGAACCGCGGATGCGCCCACGGCACCCCGGGGCTGACGAAGACGACGTCGCACCTCCGCAACCGGTCGAGGTGCTCGGCACCGCGGTACACCGTCAGTCGCGGAATGTCATCCGGCACCGCTATGCGACCCTTGCCCGCGTCGTCGACGGCGTCGATGCGCTCGGCCCCCGCCTCGGAGGCGGTCCGCGCCATCGACAAACCCTCCTTGCCGACGCCCCAGACGCCGACGACGAGACCGGCGAGGTCGCGAAGCGGTGCTGCCATCACGTCAGCCGGGCAGTTCGGCGAAGTCGAGGCTCGCCGCGTACTCGGCGGGCACGTAGTCCGCCGGATCCGAGTCGTCGGGTGCCGCCGCCACCGCACCCAATTCGGTTCGGCGCGTGCGAAACTCCTCGACCAGCGGCAGGCCGCGCCACTGCTCGGCCGACTCTCCCTCGAGCACCGACAGCAGCGATTCGGCGGCCTCGTAGTACTCGCCGACGCATTCGAACGGCTTGTGCACCCCGAGTCCGACGATGTCCGCGAAGCCCGCCAGGTTGTCCGCCGCTTCGAACAGGTTGCGTCCGAAGATCGCCTCGACCTCCGGACGGCCCAGGCGCGGCGCCATCAGCAGCCAGACGAACAGGCACTTCGGGCAGTGCCCGCACCACGTGGCACCCCGCCTGCCCTTGTCCAGGGCGAAGGGTCGGTTGCAGCTGATGAACACCCGGAAGTAGTCGGGGCAGGCGCGGAACCGATCGGCGATCTCGGACTCCGACAGGCGGCGCAGCAGCGAGAAGTAGCGGTCCGGGTTGAAGCCCAGCCCGCGCAGCGTCTCCCTGAGCAGGGTCTCGTAGTGAATGCTCTTGGACCACTGGTGATTCACGTCACGACCGAGCCATTCGACGTTTCCGATGTTGGACGACCGCTCGTTCGACAGGACCACGGGCCCTAGGCCGTTGCCATCGGCGACGATCAATCCGATGACGCTGTTGATCGCCGTCACCGGGATGTGGCCGTTGTGCGCGCCCGCCGCGTTCGCCTCGATCAGCCTGCGGTCGATGGTCCGTCGGACCCGCACGCTGTCCAGGCCGCTGACCTCGATGCAGCGGTCGATCGGGTCGAACTCGTTGACGCTGAACAGCATCGGCCGCATGCCGGTGCGCTTGAGCGCTTCGATGCTGACGACGGAGTCCTTACCGCCACCGACGGGCACCAGGGGTTCGCGGCGGGCGTCCCAGTCGTCAACGGCCGGCTGCGGCGCCCGCCGGCCGACGGGTCCGGAGACGTGAGGGGTCAGGGCGTCCGGCAGCGAGTTCCGGTAGGCGAACTCGCCGAGACCTCCGGCGATCAGCTCGCGCAGATACTGCTGCTCGAACTCGGCTGTCGGAAAGGCGATCTCGATGCGCGGGGGCGCCGCCGCCTTGTAGTAGCTGAGCGACGCCGTCAACGCCAGCAGCCCGAGCAACCGGTCATCGGGTCGCCGGTCGCCGAGCGCCGTGGTGAAGTCGACGACCTCGGCGAACGGCGCGTCGCCCGAGCTGCCGCGCAGCGTGTACCGCGCGGTGAACACGCCGTCGGCGAACTCGTAGCCGTCGATCGTCAGCACCGAGAACGACGCCGGGTCGAAGACGTCGGTCATGGCAGCCTCGCGAACGTCGGGGCGTCGCCGGAGATGGGGTGAACGGTGTCCCCGATGGCGCTCACCGGATGCAACTCGTAGTCCGGTGACAGCCACCAGACGGTATCGCCGTCAGCGGGGCCGACGGTGACCCGGCGGACGTCGTCGATGGCGCCGCTGCGCTGCAGTTGAGCCAGCAGCGAGACGGGCTCCGGGTTGTCGACGCCGAGCGTGTCGCCGTCACGGGTGTAGATCAGCGCACCGAGGAACGGCACGAACGGGCCGTGCGCGCAGACCGCGTCGGCGACACCGCGAGCGGCGAGCCACCGGCGCAGTTGGTCGCGGTCGGCGCGGCTGGTGGTGCGTGCGGCCATGCGCTGCCAGTGCGGATCCTCGGGGAGGGTGAGGGGCACGTCGACGTCGCAGCGATCGATGCGGACGGGCTCGGACCGGACCGGCCGCACCGGCGCGGCCGTGACGACGAACCGCGACTCCCCCGCGACCAGCGTCACGGTCACCGCGCTCAGGGTCGGTGCGGGGACCACCGCCCGCAGCGCATCGGCCAGCACCGCGACGGGTGGGATGACCAACCCGAAGAAGTCGGCGGGTTCAGCGAGGTGACCCCACACGTCATCGACGTCGGGCGCGGCGGCGCCGACCATGGGAACGGTGACGGAGGGACTGGTACCGGGATGTGCGACGAGATGTGGCACCGATACAACGTCCAGGGTGGTCGTCGACATGCGAAAATCACTCACTATCAGCGCATTCTATCGCATCGACGCAGAGCGTCCGTTCGCCGTCACGCGCCTCGCCGAGGCGGACTGGCGGGCGTTCGCCGCGCTGCGCCTGCAGGCGCTCGCGGACACCCTCGGCGAGGGCGATCCCCAACATCGCGACGAGTCGACGTTCACCGCCGCGCAGTGGCGCCGCAGACTGCGCGTGCACGCACAGTTCGCGGCGATCGTGAACGACCGCCCCGTGGGATTGATCGGCGCGCAGCGCGAGACCACCGCGTCGGTCTACCTGTACTCGCTGTGGTTGGAACCGGGAGCGCGGCGCAACGGTCTCGGCCGCGCGCTGGTGTCGACGGCGGTCGAGTGGGCGCGCGCGGAGGGGGTCGGCACGGTGACGCTGCGCGTCCACGCGACCAACCACGCGGCGATGGGTGTGTACGAGGGGCTCGGGTTCCGCATCGTGCCGACGAGCGACTCGGCTCAGACGACCGAGGTCGTCATGGCGCTGGCGTTGAGCTGACGTCGGGGCGATAGCGGTGCACCAGGGCGCGCACCCGGTCCATCGCGTCGACGGCACGCCCCTTGTCGATGGCCTGAATCGCCATGACCGGCACGTACTCGTCGTCCGGCAGGTCGAGCCTGGCCCACCGGGCACCGCGGTGAAACGAGATGCCCTCGACCTCCGACCACGGAATCAGCCGGTAGGTCAACAGGTTCCGCACGGCGACTCCGTCGGCGCCGACCCGCAACCGCGGCCGGGCGAACAGCAGCACGATGCAGGCGATGACGACACCCAGCAGGGCGATCGCCACCTGGTCGGCGGTCCGGAAGATGACGCCGCTCGTGCCGACCTTCAAGAGGAAGCCGACGGCGATGTGGGCCGTCGCGATCACAATCGCTGCGGCATAAGCGAAATAGGGCGTGAGATGTGGTTTCACCACCAGGTCCCACTCGCTCACGAGCGCAACCCGCGCAGCAGCAGAGCGGTCGACAGCGCGGCCGCCGCGGCCTGCGCGCCCTTGTCTTCGGCCGACCCGGGCAGACCCGCCCGGTCGAGTGCCTGCTTCTCGTCGTTCGTCGTCAGGACTCCGTTGGCGACCGGGGTGCGCTCGTCGAGAGACACCCTGGTCAACCCCTGGGTGACCGCATCGCACACGTAGTCGAAGTGCGGCGTCTGGCCCCGGATCACCACGCCGAGCGCGACGACGGCGTCGTGCGTTCGCGCGAGTTCCTGTGCCACCACCGGGATCTCGATCGCACCCAGGACCCGCGCGATGGTCGGATCGGTGACCTTGCCGTCGGCGGCCGTCCGCAGCGCTCCCTCGAGCAGCGCGTCGCAGATGGTGGCGTGCCACGTGCTCGCGACGATCGCCAGCTTCACGTCGGCCGCATCGAGTTCGGGCATGTCCGGGATGCCCGCGCCCCCGCTCACTGGTGTTCGCCGGCGTCGTCGGCGGTCGGCGGCAGCCGGTGCCCCAGCAGGTAGACGGCCTCGTCGTACCCGCTCATCCGCACCGACTCGTCGTAGTCGTCGAGACCGCTGAGGTCGTGGCCCATCCGATCGCGTTTGGTCATCAAGTACCGGATGTTGTCGGCGTTGGCGCGCACCGGCAGCGGAACCCGCTCGATGATGTGCAGCCCGTAGCCGTCCAGGCCGACGCGCTTGGCCGGATTGTTGGTGAGCAGCCGCATCGACTTGATGCCCAGGTCGACGAGGATCTGCGCGCCGATTCCGTAGTCGCGGGCGTCGGCGGGAAGGCCCAGCTTCAGGTTGGCGTCGACGGTGTCGTCGCCGGCGTCCTGCAACTGGTAGGCCTGCAGCTTGTGCAGGAGCCCGATGCCGCGGCCCTCGTGGCCGCGCATGTAGAGCACGACGCCGCGGCCCTCGCGCGCGACCATCGCCATGGCCGCGTCGAGCTGCGGGCCGCAGTCGCAGCGGCGTGACCCGAACACATCGCCGGTGAGGCACTCCGAGTGCACGCGCACCAGCACGTCGTGGCCGTCGGCTCCGGGTCCCGCCTCGGGATTCACGATGTCGCCGCGGACCAGCGCGACGTGCTCGACGTCGTCGTAGACGCTGGTGTAGCCCACGGCCAGGAACTCGCCGTAGCGGGTTGGAATGCGTGCCTCGGCGATCTTCTCGATGTGCTTCTCGTGCTTGCGCCGCCATTCGATGAGGTCGGCGATCGAGATCAGCGCGAGATCGTGCTCGTCGGCGAACACCCGCAGCTCGTCGGTCTGCGCCATGGCGCCTTCGTCCTTCTGGCTGACGATCTCGCAGATCGCACCCGCGGGCTGCAGTCCCGCCAGCTTGGCCAGGTCGACGGCCGCCTCGGTGTGGCCCGGCCTGCGCAGCACGCCGCCGTCCTTGGCGCGCAACGGCACCACGTGGCCGGGGCGGGTGAAGTCGTCGGCGACGGCTTCCGGGTCGGCGAGCAGTCGCATGGTGGTTGCCCGGTCCATGGCGGAGATACCGGTTCCCACACCTTTTTTCGCGTCGACGGTGACGGTGTAGGCGGTCTGGTGCTTGTCCTGGTTGACCGCGTACATCGGTAGCAGGCCGAGCCGGTCGCAGACCTCGCCGGACAGCGGCACGCAGAGGTAGCCGGAGGTGTAGCGGACCATGAACGCGACGAGCTCCGGCGTCGCCTTCTCGGCGGCGAAGATCAGGTCGCCCTCGTTCTCGCGGTCCTCGTCGTCGATGACGACAACGGCCTTACCCGCCGCAATGTCGGCTACCGCCCGCTCGACGGAATCCAACCTCGTCATCTATCGCCACCTACTTGCCGACCCCGACCGGGGAGCTCAACCAATCGCCTTCAGTATGAACCACCGACACGCGCGGGTTATTGCCCCCGCCGACCAGGGGGTCGGTCGGGTGACGCCCGTCACGGTGCTCGATCGGCCAGCAACCGCTCGACGTACTTCGCGATTAGAGGCGACCCACCGCTGTGCTGGTCAGGGGCTTGCACTGGTCAGAACAGTCCGAACTCGGTGAGTTATGTTCGACCGGTCACACGTCTGCCGTCGGGCGTGTAACCACCCGTCCCGCACCTCGATCGCCGGGTGGTTAGGGCACCGCTTGCTGTATCTGTTCTGCGGTTCGACGGCGACTACCGCTGCCCCACGGGCAGATAAGTGGCGTCGTCCTCGCCGTTGAGACGGTATTTCTGGTCCCGGCATAGCTGGTTCACTGCGGCACCGTAGAGCGTCCCGACTTGGCCGTACCCCGGTAGGAGACCCTGCTGCAGGTTGTAATCAAGTAGATCCGAGTACGCGGCCTGCGGGCTGCGCCCGTTGCGGAGCTGCTGGCAGTACCAGTTGCCCATGTCGAGGGCCTGTTCGGTGGTGATGTACCTGCCGAGGTTCTCGTCGTTCAGCCGGTCGAAGTAGCTCTGTTCATCTGCGTGCGCGACCGGGACGCCGAGCAAACCGCCCGCGCTGAGCACGACGGCTGAACAGGCTGCGATCTTGAATGTGGTCCACCCCATACAGCTACCTTGCAGGCCTTTTGCAACTTCGTCAACGGTTGTCGCACAGCAACCTGTTGCCCGTGCCACCATGGCCCTGCAGTCGTGGTGCGGGGCCACGGTCGAGGAGGGGACTCAATGAGCAGCTCTTGGATGCCCAGCGACTTCCAGCGGGCCTGGGCTGGACTGCCCGCCTGGGGTCGTGTCGCGGTCGTCTGCGTGCCGATCCTGATTGTCCTGTTCGTCGGTGCCGCGCTGCTCTCCGGCGGTATCGGCCACAGTGAGTCGTGGCAATACGGGTACGACCACGCTGGCAACGCTGCGAGTCTCGTCAACGGTGGAGTCTCGAACAGCTACGCGTGTCGGTCCGTCGCCGGGATGGGTGGCATGTTCGACAGTCAGCTTGACCAGTCAGAGGCCTATGACGGCTGTATGGCGGGCCTCAAGGACTGACCCTCTCCCGTCGCGGTGGTCAGAGGTGCCGGTACTCGCACAGGCACCTCGACACCCACGGATGCGTTGCGCCGCGCACGAACTCAGTGCCGCAGTCCGGGCAGCGGGGCGGTACGTCGGCGGCGTCTGGTTGCCGTTCTACCGGTCTCTCGATGGTCACGCGGTCTCCTTGGACGTGTTGGCGCGCCAGTGGTCCCAGCGGGCCTGTCCTGCCTTGACGTGACGCGCCGACTTCGGCACCTCCGCCCAGATCGAGAGCCGGTCCACATGATCGGCGACGGCCTTGAGTTGCAGCCGACGTTCGGCACCGAGGCGCACGACGAGGGCGGGGTCCAGCTCCGGGTCGTCGAGACGAACGGCGAGCAGTTCGGCGGTGTCGGCAGCCGCTTGCGCGGCGTCGAGGTGGGCCAGCTCGCGTTCGTCCCACTGGAGGCTGACGTTGCGTTCCCGCCCGGTGCGTTCGAGTGCCTCGTCGAGCTGGTCGCGCAGGCGTTGCCCTGCTGTGTCGGTCATGATCGGGTGTCCTCTCGGAATCTGTTGCGCTAGCACGGTGGCTGGTAGGGCCTATGGAGGCCGTGGCTCCGGCGGGCCGGGGTGAGGGGACCCGCCCCAGGGGTCCGAGGTTCGGGTATTGACCCGGTCCGGGCCGGAAGAAGATCCGGACCGGGTCACCCGATGCGCGCGCGTCGAGACCGTCCCACGGGTCTGACGCTGCAGCCGCATCACCCGATGAGGAACGAACCACGAAGCCTCACCGGGCACACTCACACCAGCACCACACCGCAGGAGCAGCGGTCGGCACTGACGTTGAAACTGCACGCCGTGATGTGGTTGCGCACGGGTGCGCCGAGCATGTCGTACGCCCACGCGCTGCGCTCGGAGTCCTCGTTGCACATCTGCTGCAGCTGCTGAATCTCACTCGGCCAGAACAGGACTCGGCGTGTCTGCCGGGTGTCGTAGGTCTGGCTGAACCCGAGTGCGGTCAGCTGTGCCGAGGCACCCGTACCCGAGTCGTGCCAGCGCAGGACCGCGCCACGGATCACGGCCTTGGCTGCGGCGTCGTGCCCGAACTCGGCGGAGTCGATGCACGGGGCCACCAGCCGCGCCATCGCCAGGGCGTCGGCGATCATGGCGTACGCCTTGTCCTCGGGGATGTCGGCGAATGGGGTCAGGTCCTCCGGGGTGATGACGACGGCGGGCACGTCTGCGCGCCTTAGCTTCCGGGTGTCGGTGCGGTCAGCTTGGCCAGGCGACCCGGATGCATGACACCCCAGCCGAGGCGGAACGTGACGCGGATGGCCACGACGTCGTTGACGAAGAACGCCTCCTCGGACCGGGCCACCCGGACGTTGCCGACTGCGGCCACGATGCTGTTGCGGTCGACGACGAGCAGTCCGCCGTCGGGCATGTCGGGGGTGACGGTCACCGGCAGCGACAGCAGCGCACGGGTGCCCGCTGCGGTACCGGCTCCCACGATGGAGACGTTGGAGTCGGTGCCGGTCTTGAGCTTGGACACCTCGGCCCACGCCGAGGGGCTGGCCACGATGTTGGTGGCGGTGCCGCCCGCGTCCTCGATGGCCGCGATGGCGTCCACCATCGGGTCGAGGTCGGCGGTCACGGTGCCCGCGTTGACGACACCCGAGACGTTGAGCAGACCCGTCGGGTTCGAGGCACTGCCGAGGAACAGCGCGTTGGCCTTGCGCACGATGGATCGCTGCAGGCTGTCGGTCACCAGCTTGGCGGCGTTGGGCTGCTGCAGGGTCTCGTACGAGTACTTGCCGAGGGTGGCGACCTTGTCGGTCTGGATGACGACCTCGTCGAAGTCCTGACCGGCGTCGGGGATGGCCGCGCCTTCGGCGACGATTCCCACGGTGCCGTCGTCGGCCACGAACGGCACGCGAACGCTGGGTTCGTCGCCCTCGATGGACCCGGCGACGATCGCGTGGGTCAGGATCAGGGCGTCGGGGATGACGTCACCGGGAACGTATGCGGTGACGTCGGGCCGCCATGCGGCGGGGCTGGTTGGTGTGGTCTGTGTAGCCACGTGAAAACTCCTCCAGGAGAACGTATTTGACTGGAGGTGTGCGCCACTGGCGCGACCTCGGTGCCCTCCTGGGGCGGAACGTGACGGCGGACCGGGTACCCGACCTCGGTTCAGTCGTCTGAACTCAGCATATCACCTGCTACGGGCGGCGTCCCATGACGACGTCGAGCATCCCGCCCGTGTGACGCGGCGACGGGTTCTCCCCCTCACGCGCCACGTACGGGCCTTTGCGGGGCTGCTCGACGCCGTACTCGTCGCGGACGTGCTGTGCGCGTTCGGTGACCTTGGCCGGGTCCACGTCGCCGTTGGCGTCGAGCAGCTCGGCCAGCTCGGTTCCGCCGACCCACAGCGCGGCACCCTTGGCGAGGTGCCGACCGGCCAGACGTTCGGCCTCGGTGCGCTGCAGGGTCTCCAGCCGGGTGCGCAGGGTGTCGCGTTCGGCCTCGGCGTCCCGCAGTCGGCGGCGGTACTTGGCTGCCTCACGGTTGCCGCCGTCCTGCTCCTCGGCACCGTCGAGGCTCTCGTCGGCCTCCGGTGCCTCCACGGGGCCGTCAGGGCCGTCTACGGGTGTGCCGGGTTCGGTTGTCACGTCGGTGGACTCGGCGTCGGGAGTCGTGTTGTCGTCGGTCATCTTGTCGTTCTCCTCTATCGGGGGTCGGGCATCGTGTGGATGCCGGGGAAGTCGCGGGCCAGTTCGTCGGCGGTGATCCCCAGTGCGCGGATCTGGGAATCGAAGTAGACGAACGGACCGATCAGGGTGTCGTGGGACTCGATCGGCGCGGCGTACAGGGGTGCGTCGTCGTCCCACATCTCGACGAGTTCCCCGCCCGTCGTGTAGCGGCCCACGGTGCCGACCAGTGCACTCTCACGCTTGAGCCGTTCACGGGTCAGCGGGATCGGCGTGGACGTCACGTCACGCGGAACCGGTGGCGCATCGGCGTCGTCGCCGAACAGGTGGTGCACGAACTCGCGGGTGTCAGCGTCGTCGATCATCTTTCGGTACTCCTCACGGTCAGCCGCATCGTGGCGGCGGTGGCGAACAGGGTCAGTGCGGCAAGCCAACTCACGACGCGGCCTCCGCAGAATCGGGTGCGACGTCCTCGACGAGCCGCGCCAGCACGTCGGGCAGCGTCTCCCCGTCGAGGCGTGCAGCGGTCGGCAGCACGGTCAGCACGGCGTCGAGGATCTCGTCGTCGGACTCGACGGCCAGCAGTGCCGAGACCGGACCGATCAGCCAGCGGGCGGAGTCGAGCCGCTGGGCGGCGTATCCGGGTGCACCTCGGAACGTGGGCCACGTGAGAGCGGTGACGTCGTGCCACCCGTCGGCGAGCAGGATTCGGGTGTTCATCGGCATCCTTTCGAAGTGGTTGCGAAGGCCTCGTTGCCCTCGTTTCTCGTTCTCATTCCGTTCTCTTTCTCACCGGGTGTCTTCTATAGACACCCCGGTTCGGTGATAATCGTGAGAATCAGGGTGAGAACGGGCTGATAATCGTGAGAATCGGCAGATCAGAGCGTTATCAGGGGTGATCAGGGGTTGAGAATCACGGTGATAATCACGTGATAATCGGCCTCGGATTATCACCCTCGCGACCTGGGGATTCTCACGACCGAGGTCAGCCATGATCAGCCTCCGCCGTCGCCGTGAGAAACAGCCTGTGCGCCCGGTTGGAGATCAGCACACCCGACTCCAGAAGCCTTGCGCGGGAGCGGTAGATCGAGGCCTGTGACAGGCCGGTCATCTCGATGAGATCCTTGACCGTCGCCCCGTCCACGGCGAACACGTCCCGCATCACGGCGACGATGATCTGATCCGTCTCGCGGTCCTTCGACAGCACCCCGGCCACCGCTCCGGCCTCGGACACCACCAGCGAGTCGCCCTCGGCGCGCATGGCCAGATCGAAGTGGTGCCCGTCGGGTCCGTCCTTCATCTTGGAGCACGTCAACACGACCTCGTTGGTGTGTTCCGGTCGCTTGACCGACCACACCACGTCGGCGTCGTCCTCGATGCCGCTGAATCCCCGGGAGTCGTTGTCGCCTTTGTCGGTGTGCGACACCGTCAGGACCGACCCGTCGGCGGTGGCGCGCTTGAGGCGGTCGATGTTGTCGACGACCACACCCATGTCGCTGCTGTTGCCGTTGGCACCGCCCGACATCCGGCGCAGGGTGTCCAGGACCACCAGTCCGAACCCGTACTCCTCGACGTAGGTCAGGAGGTGGTCGAAGTCGGGTCCGCCCCGGAACAGGTTGACGGCGGAACGGCGGACGACGAACCGGTCCGCGTCGGCCTTGACGCCGTGCGCCGACTCCCAGGACCGCTTGCGCTCGGCCAGTCCGTAGGCACCCTCACCGGCCACATACAGCACCTTGACCGGCTCGGCGGGCCTGTCCTGCCACGGTGTGCCGGTGGCCAGGCACAGCGACCAGTCAAGGGCCACAAAGGATTTGAACGAGGCGTCACGCCCGCGCAGGATGCCGTACACGTCTCGCGGCAGCACCCCGGCGATCAGTGACGGCGGCGTGGTGACGTCGTCGAGCTGGTCGGCGTCGAGGAACTCCTCGGCGTAACGGTCGACGACACGGCTGTTCTCCAGCGTGACGGTCAGGTCGTCGCGCATCGCCGTCAGGGCCTTGAACGGGTCACCCCCGACCTTGGACTGCTCCTCGCCGAGGGCCACCGCTGCGCGTCGGATGATGTCCTGACCCCGGTTGACCTGGTACCGGCGGTTGAGGTGCTCGCAGTACCACCCGGCGGTCTCCTCGACCTCGGGAACCGGCGTGATCGGAATCGAGGGGTACTCCCGTTCGATCATGAACAGGGTGGGCACCTTGGTCGAGGTGCGCCAGTAGTTCCGCATGAACTCGAATACGATGCGGTGCCGATCATCCTCGAAGACGTTGGCACTCAACGAGTATTCGTCCACCGTGGCCATGCCCTCGGGCGTCGTCATCAACGCCAGAAGATTCTGTTCGACGTCAGCCACGGGTCACCTCCGCCCTGGTCGGCGCATACCCTGCGGGGGTATCGTGGTCGTCAGTCCTTGAAGCGGGCTTATCAGTCGCCTCGGCGGTGTCCACACTGCCGGGGCGGCTTTCGTTTTCGGTCACGATGGCGTGTTCTCCTCGTCGTGCTGGGCACCGTCGCCGGTCCCGATGTCGGCGTCGAGGACAACCAGTCCGACGTCGTCGAGGCGGTCCCGATCGGTCTGCGTCAGCGGCGTCATGCGACACCTCCGGCACGACGACGGCGGGCCTTCGCTGCAGCCATCGAGAGCTTGAGCATGTGCGCCTTGCGGGCGTGCTCGGCGAGCCTGTGACGCTCCTCGGGGGACAGCAGGCCCTCGGGGTCCACCTGGGTCTCGAAGCGGCGCAGCGCGGCCTCACGGGCTGCTGCGGTACGTGCGCTGCGGTCGGTGGTGTTCGCCCACGACGTGTGTGCTCCGAGGCGTGCACGCATGGTGCGCTCGGCGGGGGTCAGCTGAGTCACCGGGCACCTCCGGCGGTCAGCACGTCGGCGATGCGCTGGCACTGCTCCGGACTCAGCGCAGGCTCACCGGCCAGCACCTTGCGGACGTCGTCCTCCAGCTTGAGTGCGCGCATGTTGCGGCGTGCCTCGACGAGTTCGGGGTCGTCGGGCGGACGGTTGGGGCGGGATGAGAAACCCGCGATCCGGGCGCGCTCCTGCTGCCACGTCGTGGCGGGGTGGTCGGGCATGGTGGTGGCCTCCAGGGACACAGCACCCGGCGTCATGCCGTGTGCGATGCCGTGCGCAGCGCGCTACGCGCTCCACGTTCCTGGTTGGCCTTGACGATCAGCCCCAGCTACCGACCTCTGGGCGTCATCGGCGGTGCCGTCGGGGGTCGCCTGTTACCTGCTCGGGTCGTGCGTCCCCGCTCAACACATCGGGTGTCGAACGGCTATCGCGGTGATGACACTACCGACGCGAGCAAGATCACACCAGTGTGATTCCGCAGGTGGACTCCCGATTCGGCGCGTCGTCCCGTCGGCGTGTCGGGTGTGTGACTACACGCCGAGATCGCCGAGGTTCAGCCCACGGGCCTCGGCGGCAGCGCGATCGGATGCGCTGGCACGGGTGTAACGGTCGAGCATCTCGCGACTCGACCACCCGGCCACGGCCATCAGACCGTTCTCCGACCCGCCAGCGGCCAGCCAGCGGGTGGCGGCGGTGTTGCGCAGCAGGTGCAGGTGAAACCCGTAGATACCGGCGGCGTCGGCGCGGGCCTTCATGGCGCGGTCCAGCCCGTGGTACCGGAACTGCTGACCTCCTCCGCCGAGCCAGAGTGTCTCGGTGTGCGCCAGCCGGTGAGTACGCCGCGTCCGGAGGTAGCGGTCGATGCTGCGGGCCACCTGGGGGCCGAACGGGACCACGCGGCCCTTGCCGCCCTTGCCCCGGCGGACGACGGCGAGTCCGCGTTGCACGTCCACGTCGGCGACGGCCAGACCCAGAACCTCTCCGGCCCGCATCCCGGTCTCGATGAGCAGACGCGCCACTGCCTCGTCGCGGCGGTCGATGAACTCCTTGCCCTGGCACGCCTTCACCAGTGCGGCGCACTGCTCGTCCGTCAGACCCTCGACGACCTTGACGTCGAGCTTGGGGGGACTGACGTCGCGGATGAGATCAGCCTCGATCTCGTCCTCCTCCAGCAGCCACGCTGAATACCTCTTGAGTGCCATCTGCCGGGTCCGGGCGGTGGCCGGGGCCGCTCCCCCGTTCAACAGGTCCGTGATCCACGTGCGCACCGTCGAGCGGTCCAGCACGGGCGCGTGTCCGTGCTCGTCGCACCACTCCAGGAACAGGCGCACACCCGTGGTGTAGGCGTCCACGGTCTGCCGGGACTTGCGGTCGGCTTGAAGTGCCAGCTTCCAGGACGGCAACAGGGCGGCGAGATCCACGACGGGGACGGCGGCGGTCATGCCAATATGTTAGACCTGCACCGCTGTTCTACCGTTCGGGACACGCAATTGAGGTTGTTTTAGCTGCTCAAGCCATCTCTCTGGGACATCAACCGCTCGACGTATTTCGCGATGACGTCGACCTCGAGGTTCACCGGCGTGCCCACCGTCGCCCGGCCGAGCGTCGTCAGCCCCAGCGTGGTGGGGATGAGCGAGACCTCGAACCAGTCGGAGCCCAGGCCCGACACCGTCAGCGAGACGCCGTCGACGGTGATGGAGCCCTTCTCGACCACGTAGCGCGAGAGCTCCGCGGGCAGCGCGATGCGCACCACCTCCCAGTGCTCGGACGGTGAGCGGGAGACGACGTGGCCGGTGCCGTCGACGTGGCCCTGCACGATGTGGCCGCCGAGCCTGCTGTTGACCGCGGCGGCGCGCTCGAGGTTGACGCGACTTCCGACGTCGACCGCGGCGAGGCTCGACCGGTTCAACGTCTCCTGCATGACGTCCGCGGTGAACGACCCCTCCGGAAGCACCTCGACGACGGTCAGACACACGCCGTTGACGGCGATGGAATCGCCGTGTCCCGCATCGGTGGTGACGAGCGGGCCGCGGATGACGAATCGAGCGGCGTCGGTGAGGTCCTCCTTGCCGACGACCTCACCCAACTCCTCGACGATGCCGGTGAACATGACGTCAAGGTTATGGGAGGCGCGCCCCTGGGCAACGGGTGCACTCACCCCCACCCTCTACGATGCAGTCATGCAGATGCGCCCCCGCTTCGCTGTCCTCTTCTCCGCTCTCCTCGCCACCGTGCTCCTGTTCGCAGGATGCTCGTCGTCGAGCACGTCCACGGCAGACCTCCCCGAGCCCGCCACGCTGCTGTCGGATTCCCAGAAGTCGACTGCGGCGCTCAAGAGCGTGCACCTCGAACTCGCCGTCACCGGGACGATCGAGGGACTCCCGATCGAGTCCCTCTCCGGCGATCTGGCCAACGAGCCCGCCGTCGCCGCCCAGGGCAAGGCGACCATCATCTTCCTCGGCCAGAAGGTCGAGGACGTCGAGTTCGTCGTCGCCGACGGCGTCCTCTACGGCGCGTTGACACCCGGCAGCTGGACCGACTTCGGGCCCGCCTCCGACATCTACGACGTGTCGGCGATCCTGAACCCGGAGAAGGGCCTGGCCAACATCCTGGCCAACATGACGGATCCCAAGAACGACAGCGTCGAGGAGATCAACGGCGTCGAAACGGTCAAGGTCACCGGCACGGTGAGCGCCGACGCGGTCAACAAGATCGCTCCCGACATCAAGGCCACGGCCCCGGTGCCCGGCACCGCGTGGGTCAAGACCGACGGCGACCACGCGCTGGTGCAGGCGCAGCTCGACATCAGTGAGGGCAACAGCGTGCAGATGACGCTGTCCAAGTGGGACGAGCCCGTCACCGTCACCAAGCCCGCGGTGTGATGGCGGGGGCCCACACCGCCGGCAAGCCGGCGGCCACCAACCGGGTCATCGCCATCAGCGCCGGCAGCCTCGCGGTCATGCTCGGCGCTCTCGACACCTACGTCGTGGTGACGATCATCCGCGACATCATGACCGATGTCGGCATCGCCATCAACAAGATCCAGCAGGTCACGCCCATCATCACGGGCTACCTGCTCGGCTACATCGCCGCGATGCCACTGCTCGGCCGGGCCTCGGATCGGTTCGGCCGCAAGCTGCTGCTGCAGGTGAGCCTGGCCGGCTTCGCCGTCGGCTCGGTGATCACGGCGTTGTCGGCCGAGGTCTCCGACGTCCTCGGTCTCGATCCCCTCACGGTGCTGGTCATCGGCCGGGTCGTCCAGGGCACCGCCAGCGGTGCGCTGCTGCCGGTGACGCTCGCGCTCGCCGCCGACCTCTGGGCGGCCCAGCGCCGCGCCGCGGTGCTCGGCGGTGTCGGCGCCGCACAGGAGCTCGGCAGCGTGCTCGGCCCGCTGTACGGCATCGCGATGGTGGTGCTCTTCGGCCACTGGGAGGCGGTGTTCTGGGTCAACGTGCCGCTCGCGGTCATCGCGATGGTGATGGTGCACTTCAGCCTGCCGGCGCGACAGCACAGCGACGACCCCGAGAAGGTCGACGTCGTCGGCGGACTCCTGCTCGCCGTCGCGCTCGGCCTGGCCGTCGTCGGCCTCTACAACAACAATCCGGACGGTAAGCAGATCCTGCCCCCGTGGGGGGCGCCGCTGTTGATCGGCGCCGCGGTGGTCATCGTCGCGTTCTTCGTGTGGGAGAAGTTCGCGAAGACGCGGCTCATCGAACCGGCGGGGGTCAGATTCCGCCCGTTCCTCGCCGCGTTGGGCGCATCGCTGTGCGCGGGTGCCGCCCTGATGGTCACGCTCGTGAACGTCGAACTGTTCGGCCAGGGCGTTCTCGGCTTGGACCAGATCCCCACCGCGATCAAGCTGGTGTGGTTCCTGGGCGCACTGCCCATCGGCGCGGTGCTCGGCGGCTGGATCGCCAGCCGCATCGGCGACCGTACCGTCGCGTTCGTCGGCTTGCTCATCGCGGCGGTCGGCTTCTGGCTGATCTCGCACTGGCAGATCACGCTGCTGTCGGATTCGCACGACCTGGGTGTCGTTGCGCTGCCCACCTTGCCGACCGATCTCTCGATCACCGGTATCGGGCTGGGTCTGGTGATCGGCCCGCTGACGTCGGCGACGTTGCGGGTCGTGCCCGCCGCTCAGCACGGCATCGCGTCCGCCGCGGTCGTCGTCGCGCGCATGATCGGCATGCTGATCGGTATCGCGGCACTGAGCGCGTGGGGTCTCTACCGGCTGAACCAGTACCTGCAGACGATGGGCACCCCGCCGGAATGCGAAGGGATGAACCCGCTTTCCGCGGTGGCCTGCCGCTATAAGGCCGCCTACGTCATGCAGTTCGGCGACATCCTGATGGCCACTGCGCTGGTGTGTGTGGTCGGCGCCGTACTCGGATTGCTGATCGCCGGCCGCAACGAACACGCCGACGACCCCGACGTCGATGTCGAAGCGGTCGGCGCGTTGCGCTAGTTGGAGCTCAGCAGCGTTCGATTCCAGGGCCCATGACCCTGAACTCCGTGCTCACCGTGGAATCCGGGGTGCTCAGCACCGCGCGGAGCGGACGGCACACCATCTCCAGAATGGCGTTCTGATCGACGGGGCGAAAGCTGAGCCAGTCCTGCAGTGCAGTCACGCTCTTCGTCCTTCTCGATTGGCAGCGAACCGGGTCGGCCCGCTGTCTGCCTCGATTTTACCGGGACCGCCGGTCCGCCCCCGGTCCGAATAGCCCGTCGCCGGTCTCGAACGGGTAACGAGTCGTTGAACAGCGGGCCTTGGAGCCCATGTGGCGGTGATGCCAGTCACATTGGCGGCCAAGGGTATTCCACGTCTCACCGGAGACGGCTCACCGGTTGTCGTTCGGCACCAGACTCAGTCGAACGTCCGGTCCGATGCGGTCCATTCCGTCGAAGCGCCAGCGCTGCGCGTGCGCGATGCTCAGCACGCCGACGTCGTCGACAGCCGTGATGGGCCCGCCCAGCAGAATCGGCGCGACGTAGGCGACGATCCTGTCGACGACGCCGGCCCGCAGGAACGCACCCGCCAGCGTGGGCCCTCCTTCGACGAGCACGTCCACCCGGTCGGACATCGCCGCGATCACCTCGAGCGGATCGCGCGTGCGGATCACCATCGTGCGCGAATCGTCGTTGAGAACCCTTGCATCCGAGGATATTTCGCGCATTCCGACGACCACTCTCAGCGGTTGCCGGTCGGCGAGGCTGCCGTCGGGCAGCCGGGCGGTGAGGGCGGGATCGTCCATGAAGACCGTGCCCGTGCCGACCACGATGGCGTCGACGACGGCCCGCTTGCGATGCACGTCGGCACGGGCGGCCTCACTGGTGATCCACTGGCTGCTGCCGTCGGCGGCGGCGCTGCGACCGTCGACACTGGTGGCGAACTTCCAGGTGACGTGCGGCTTGCCGGTGCGCTGCTTGTGCAGCCACTCGCGTAGCGCACCGCCTGCGACCTCGTCGGCCAGGATTCCGGACCGCACCTCGACACCGGCCGCTGCGAGGCGCGCCGCACCCTGTGCCGCAACAGGATTCGGGTCCTTGACCGCGTAGACGACGGAAGCCAGACCGGCGGCGACGAGCGCGTCCACGCACGGCGGGGTCCGGCCGTGGTGATTGCACGGCTCCAGCGTCACGACGGCGGTGCCGCCCCTGGCGCGCTCCCCCGCGCGGCGCAGCGCGATGACCTCGGCGTGCGGGCCGCCGACGGGTTGTGTACCGCCCACCCCCGCGATATCACCGTCGCGGTCGAGGATCACCGCACCGACCGGTGGATTCGGGTACGTGCCGCCCTTGACCTGGTCGCCCTGGCCGATGGCCAGTCGCATGGCCTCTTCGGCGTTCATCCCGCCGTGAGATGGGGTGAGGCCGCAGCGGCCTTGCGGCGCAACGCCTCCACCGCCGCGGCGGGGTCGGCGGCGCTGTAGACCGCCGAGCCCGCGACGAAGCAGTCCACACCGGCCTCCGCGGCGGCCTCGATGGTGTCGTCGTTGATGCCTCCGTCGATCTCGACGAGGATCGTCAGCTCACCGGCGTCGACCAGGCGACGCACGATGCCGACCTTGGCCAGCACCTCCGGGATGAACTTCTGGCCGCCGAAGCCGGGCTCCACCGACATCACCAGCAGGGTGTCGAACTCGCGCAGGATCTCCAGGTACGGGTCGATCGGAGTGCCCGGCTTCACGCTCAGCCCGGCTTTGGCGCCCGCGGCGCGGATGTCGCGGGCGACGGCGACGGGATCGTCGGCGGCCTCGGCGTGGAACGTCACGTTGTAGGCCCCCGCCTCGGCGTACGGCGGCGCCCAGCGCGCCGGATCGTCGATCATCAGATGGCAGTCCATCGGGATGTCGGTGACCTTCAGCAGGCTTTCGACCACGGGCAGCCCGAGCGTGAGGTTCGGCACGAAGTGGTTGTCCATCACGTCGACGTGCAACCAGTCCGCGCCGGCCACGGCTGCGGTCTCGTCGGCCAGCCGAGCGAAGTCGGCGGCCAGGATGGACGGGGCGATGAGCGGTCCTGCCATGGCGGTCAGCGTACTTGCAGGGCCGCCGCGAACATCGCGTCGGTGCCGTGCCGGTGCGGCCAGAGTTGAACGTACGGCCCGTCGCCGAGATCTGGCACCGGGGCGAACAGCGGGCGGGCGTCGATCGCGTCCACGGGATGCCTGCGCAGCGCGTCGGCGACCACGCCGACGGTCTCGGCGATGTGCGGCGAGCAGGTCGAGTACAGCACCACACCGCCGGGGCGGGTCAACGCGATCGCCGACGCGAGCAGTTCACGCTGCAGCTTTGCGAGCGTCGGCACGTCGCCGGGCTGACGGCGCCACCGGGCCTCCGGTCGACGGCGCAGCGCGCCGAGTCCGGTGCAGGGTGCGTCGACCAGCACCCGGTCGAACGACGCGGGCGCCAGGCCGGTGTCGCGACCGTCGACGCGCAGGATCTCGACGTCGAGCCCCCGGGTGTTCCGCTCCACGAAATCGGCCCGGTGTGCGGCCGGTTCCACCGCGGTGACGCGAGCGCCGGACTGCGCCGCCAGCGCGGCCAGCAGCGCCGTCTTGCCGCCGGGGCCTGCGCACAGGTCGAGCCACGCGCCGTCGGGTCCGTCGATCGGCGCCACGGTGAGCGCGTGCGCGACCAGCTGGCTGCCCTCGTCCTGCACCTGGGCCAGGCCGTCGCGAACGGGTGCGAGCGCGCCGGGATCGCCACCGCGCAGGTAGACGGCATAGGGCGAGAAGCGGCCAACGGTGCCGTCCACCGCCGCGGCCAGATCGGCGGCCGTCAGCGCACCGGGCCGCGCGGCGAGGTGGACGAGCGGCCGCTCGTCGTCACTGGCCAGCAGTGCACTCAGCTCACCGGCGGCGGCACCCAGCGCGTCGGCGAACGCCTGGCCGATCCACCTCGGGTGTGCGTGCGTGAACGCGATGTGGCCGATGGGATCGGTGGCGGCGGGCGGTGCCAGCTCGGCCACCCAGGACGCCTCATCGCGCCGCGATACGGTGCGCAGCACCCCGTTGACGAAACCCGCACGCGCCGTGTCGAATTCGATGGCGGCCTGCTCGACGGTGGTGTCCACCGCGGCGTGTGCGTCCACCCTGGTGCGCAGCAGCTGGTACGCGCCGAGCCGCAGCAGGTCCAGCAGGACGTCGTCGATGTTCTCCACGGGTCGGCCAGCCGCGGCGGCGATCACCGCGTCGAGTAACCCCAGGCAGCGGCACGTGCCGTAGGTCAGTTCGGTCGCGAACGCCGCGTCGCGACCGGACATCTCGCGCTCGCGGAGCAGCGCGGGTAGCGCCAGGTTGGCGTACGCGTCGCGCTCGGTGACGGCGCGGAGAACGTCGAACGCGACCTGGCGGGCCGGATCGAGGGGCTTGCGGCGCTGCGGCTTTCGCGGCGGTGGACGGTTCACTGCGCGACCGTGCTCTCATCGAGGCGGGCGCCGCGGGCCCAATCGCTCGCGGCCATGAGCTTCTTGCCGGGTGGTTGCACCTGCCCGAGACGTACCGGCGTCGTGGCGGTCCCGACGAGCACGTCACGGCGCTCCACCCTGATGCGGCCGGGGGGCAGGTCCCCCCCGTCGCCGACCGTGACCGGTCCGAGCTTGACGCGGAGGTCCCCGATCATCGTCCAGGCGCCGGGATTCGGTGTGACGGCGCGGATGCGGCGGTCGACGACGTGGGCGGGAAGGTCCCAGCGCACCCTGGCCTCCTCGACGGTGACCTTCGGCGCGACGGTGATCCCCTCGGTCGGCTGCGGCACGGCGGACAGGCTGCCGTCGGCGATCCCGTCGAGCGTCGCCTCCAGCAATCCGGAGCCGGAGACCGAAAGACGGTGCAGGAGTTCGCCCGCCGTGTCGTCTGCCCGGATGGTCTCGGTGACCACGCCGAACACCGGTCCCGAGTCGAGGCTGGGCTCGATCTGGAAGGTCGTCGCGCCGGTGACCTCATCACCGGCGGCGATGGCCGCCTGGACCGGGGCCGCGCCGCGCCACGCGGGCAGCAGCGAGAAGTGCAGGTTGATCCAGCCCCGCGGCGGCACCGCGAGCAGGCCCTCGCGCAGCAGGGCGCCGTAGGCCACGACGGCGCAGCACTCGGGGGCGAGTTCGGCCAACTCGGCGACGAAGTCGGGTCCGTTGGGCTTCTCCGGGCGCAGCACCGGGATCCCGCGGTCGAGCGCCAGCGCGGCGACGGGCGACGGCGCGGGCTTGCCGCGTCGCCCCGCCGCGGCGTCCGGGCGGGTGAGAACCGCCACCACGTCGTGACGTGGCGATTCGATGAGTCGCTGGAGGGCGGGCAGCGCCGGTTCGGGCGTGCCTGCGAAGACGATCCGCACGGGTGGAAGACCTTACCCGTTCCTACCCGCCCGGCAGTCGGTAGTACTCGCGCTCCGCCACCCCGGCCAGCGGGGCGACGAACATCCAGGGAATCGTCGTGACCAACCGGTTCAGCGTGGCGACCGAGTCGTTGTAGTACTGCCGGGCGAAGGCGAGCTTGTCCTCCGTCTCGGCCAGGCTGCCCTGCAACTGCAGGAAGTTGTTCGACGAAGCGAGCGCCGCGTTGCCCTGACCGAGCGCGAGCACCTGGCCGAGTGCGGCGTCGAGATCCCGCTCCGCGGTGCTGCGCTGTGCCACCGACGTGCCCGCGGTCGCGTTGGTCAGGGCGGCGCGCGCGGTGCTGACTCGGTCGAGGACGCCGCGCTCGTGCACGGCGAACGTCTGCACCGTCTGCACCAGGCTGGGGATCAGCGCCGCTCGCCGGGTCAGTTCGACGTCGATCCCGGACAGCGCCTCCGCGACGCGGACGTCCGCCGACTTGAGCCTGTTGTAGCCCAGCACGTAGATGATCAGCACCGCCACCGCGATGATGAGCACGACGATGAGCAGTGTCCTCACCACGAGCCGCCTCCTCCCCCTCCGCCGCCGCCTCCGCCACCGCCGCCGCCACTGCTGCTGGAGCCGCCGCTGCTCGACGACGACTGCGACGCGGTGTAGGCGCCTATCGACGACGACAACGCCGACTCGAAGCTGTCGAAGTCCGGGCCGCTGGAGGACCCGGTGAAGTTGCTCTGAGTGGTCGACGACGACGTGGAGTACCACTGCGGTTGCGGGGCAACGGTACCCGTCGCCTCCTGGTACTTCTTCGCCCACAGCGCCGCGGTTCCGGCCGCCACCGCGAACGGGATGTACGCCGTGTAGAGGTCCTTGCGGGCCGCGAAGTCGAACCGGCTCTCCGCGGAGTCCGTGGCGATCAGACGGTGGAAACCGCCCGCTTGCGACCACAGTTGGCGGCCCGCGGCGGTGCGCCGGGTACCGACACCGTCGGCCCACGCCCGCACCGAGAAGACGAAGAACGCGGCGAAGGGCAGGCCCCACATCGTCGTCGGGAGGCCCCAGCGGAAGAACCCGCAGATCGCCGCGATGAACGCCAGCGCGTTCGCGGTGCGGACCCAGAGTTCCTTCCTGCGGGGAACCAGCAGGCCGCTGTCCAGCGCCCACTTCTTCACGGCATCGGCCATGTCGGTCTTCGCGCGATTCAGCTTCTCGCCCGCCGTCGCCTGCTTGGTCGCCCGGAACTCCGCTCCCGGTGACATCACCTTGAGGGCGGCGCCCACCGCGACGCCCACCGGGTCGAGGTCGGCCCACGCGGCGCCGTGCGCGAGACCCCGGATGGTCCACTGTGTTTCGCTGACCTGATCGAGTTCGACGAACCGCCGCTCGGCCAGATGGAACAGCGTCGCGGTGAGGCCGTTGCCAGGCACCGACTCCGTGCGGATGTACTCGAGTTGCACCGGCCCCAGGCCCGCCGGGGGCGTGTACTGCACAGGGAACCCCGGCTCGGGTTCGACAGTCGTGCGGTACCAGAGGAACGCGCCGCCTGCGGCGAGCACGCTCAGGCCGAGCACGATCGCCGCGCCGGTGACCGATTGCCCGAGGATCCGGTCCCACGTGTACGGCCACGGCAGCGATGTGCGCGCAGGGGTCGGCACGTCCACGCCCGCGCGCAACGTCACCGGAGTGCGCGGCGGCAATCCGGCGGCCGTGAGTTCCACGGTGCCGCCCGAGATCGTCAGGTCGGTACACCGGCTGCCGACGCCGTAGCCGACCGAGCACTGCGCGCCCGTGACGTCGCCGGGCAGCGTCGCCGTGACGTGCACGCGGTCGATCTCGTTGTTCCACGACGGCGCGATGACGTTCCAGAAGAACACCGACGTCGCGTTCGGGTCACCCTCGGTCGTCGCGAAGTCGCGGTTCTCCCCCGTGCTGCCGGGATCGAGGACGCCGGGGATCGTGTAGCGGATCTCGTAGACGTGGGTGCCCGGCCAGAGCGTGCTGTCGGGGTCGCCGATCTTCGCGACGCGGAACCGGTCACCGTCCTCCCACAGCAGCTGATACGACACCGGCTCGCCGTCGAGAAGGATCGAGGTGATCTCGGGCCGCTGGCGCACGGTCGGACTGTTCGGGTTGGCGACGTCCCAGTATCGGAAGATGCCGTGCCTGCCGGAGGGGAACTCACCGGTGATCGTCTCGACAGCGGTGAGATCACCGTCGGCGCTGACGGTGAACGCGGCGTCGTAGTCGCTGATCACGACGGGATCGTCGACGGTGGACGACGCCGCTCCGCCGGTGAACACCAGCGGCCACAGCAACCCGAACGCGACCAGCATCAACAGGATCAGCCACCCGATGATCCGTCGCACGCGCCTCACCCTATGTGCAAGGGGTCGATCTGGATACGAACCGGTTGCTGATCGCGTCGCGCGCTCGACACCCCGGTGGCGCGGCGCAGGGCGGCCGCCAGGTCCAGCCCACGGGTGCGGGGCACGCGAATCAGCATGCGGCTCAGCACCTCGTCGACGGGGTGTCCCGACGGCCGACGGGCCGCCGACGGCAGGTCCACCGGACCCAGCAGATCCGCGTCGTCGGGAAGCGCTGCGGTGTGCAGGAGTGAAGCGACGGCACCGGCCGCGCCGTCGATCGCGGCCAGGTGGACGGCCGGCGGCAGGCCGACCTCCGCGCGCGATTCGAGCTCGGATTCGGCGTGCGCCACCGGATCCCACCGGATCAGCGCCTGCACCGTCGGGATCGCCGACTCGGCCACCACCGCGACCACGCCGCCGTCGCTTCCCGAGCGAACCAGCGCGGCGGCCGCCATCCACCGGCGCAGCGCGTCCTCGGCGGCGCGCAGGTCCTGCCTGCCCAGCAGCGCCCAGGCGTCCAGCAGCAGGGCCGCGCCGTAGCCGCCGAGCGCCCGAGGCTCGGCCCCGGGCGTGGCGACCACGACCGCGGGCGCGTCGGGAACCTCGGCGACCATCGCGTCCCCGCCGGAGGTGATGACCGTGGTGCCGGGGAACGCCCGGCCCAGTTCCTCGGCGGTGCGACGGGCGCCGACGACGACCGCGCGCACCGAATCGGAACCGCACCGGCCGCAACGCAGGGCGGAGTCGGCACGGCCACACCAGCGGCACACCGCGCCCGCGGGGTTGCGTTCGGGCAGCGACATCGGCCCGGTGCAGTGCCTGCAGCGCGCGATCTCGCGGCACTTGCCACAGGCCAGGGCGGGAACGTAGCCGCGGCGCGGCACCTGAACCAGGACCGGCCGATCGGCGGCCAGTGCGGATCTGGCCGCCGACAGTGCCATCGTCGGCAGCCGCGCGGTCATCGCGGCCGAGTCACGCTCCTGCTGGAAGTTGCTGTCCTCCAGGGCGCTGACGCGCGGCGCCCTGGCGCGCACCGTCGCGCGGGCAGCCACCAGGTCGTGCGCCCACCCGCTGCGCACCAGCGCGTGGGCCTCGGCGGTGCGCGAGTAGCCGCCGATGACCGCGGCGCAGCGGAGTTGGTGAGCGCGCAGCATCGCCACCTCACGGGCGTGCGGGTAGGGCGCGCGGGGTTCGGCGAGGCTGTCGTCGCCGTCGTCCCAGACGAGCACCAGCCCCAGCGCGGCGACGGGAGCGAACACGGCACTGCGCGTGCCGATGACGAACCTCGCCTGGCCGCGTAGCGCGGCGAGCCAGCGCCGGTATCGCTGCGACGGGCCGAGTCCCGCGGACAGCGCGACCACCCTGCTCTGGTCGAGGTGCCGGGTCGCCGCCGCGTGCAGGGCGTCGACGTCGCGCTGATCGGGCACCACCGCGAGCGCGGCCCGACCCGATGCCACGACGGTGGCGGCCGCCTCGACGAGCCGGTCGGTCCACGACTCACCCGGTAACGCCTGCCACACCGCCCGCGCGGCGCGACCCTCGCGTAGTGCCGCGAGGAACTGCTGCCCGCCGGTGTAGGCGGCCCACCCGGCGTCGTCCACGGGGTCGACCACCAGCGGATCCAGTTCGGGCGCAGCCTGTTTCTCGACGGTCGCGTGGCGCGGCGGGATCGCCAACCGCAGCACGTCGGGGCGGGTGCCCGCGTAGCGTGCGGCCACCGCCTCGGCGAGCCTGCGCACGTCGGGGGTCAGCACCCGTTCCGGCGAGACCACTCGCTCGAGCCAGCCCAGCTTGCCCTCGTGGTCGGTCTCCCAACGCCTTTCCAGCACGAAGCCGTCGACCAGCCTGCCGTGGAACCGAACCTTGACCCGTACGCCGGGCTGGGCGTCGTCCGACTGTTCCGCGGTGACGAGGTAGTCGAAGTCGCGGTCGAGGTGCGGCACCGCGAGCATCGGCAGCACCCTGGCGATCGGCTCGAATTCCGCCGCCTGCCTGGTGGTCGTCACCGCTCCGGTGTAGCAGCGGCGTCCGACGTGCGGCAGAAGAAGAACCCCGCGGTGATGAGCATCAGCGACGCCGCGTACACCCACCAGATCGGAACGGCCAGCGCCTCGGACCGGAGTACGAACCTGCCGATCCCGATCATCCCGTCGGAGACCGCGAAGCAGACCGCGCCCAACGCCGTCCACACCGTGGGCAGGTCGGCACACAGCGCCGCGCAGACCATCGCGCCGAGGACCGCGATGTAGAGCGTCACCGGCACCGTCATGCCCTCGGCCGTGAGCGCGGGCCAGAACCACACCAGCAGCCCGACGCACACACAGATCAGCGCGGCGGCCGCGATGATCCGCGGCCCGGTGCGGACGAACAGCGGAATCAGTGCCGCCAGGAAGCACAGGTGCGCGACCAGGAAGGCCCCGAGGCCCAGCACGAACGACGGCTCCCACCACGGCATGGCGAGCAGGAAGTCGCCCGCCGCCGAGAACATCAGGGCGGGCACCATCCAGCGCCGCTCGCGGGCCTTCGGGTGGCTCAGCGCGGCGACGGCCAACAGCACCGCGGCGAGCGCCTTGACGGCGGGTTGCAGGGCGAACTGGCCGGTGAGTTCGGCGCCGGCGGGCAACCGCACCGCGGTGACGATGAGGAACACACCGTAGGCTGCGCCGACCGCAACGGCGGCGCACCACAGCAGCCGCATCCGTCGCGGTGCGTACGGTGTCCCCATGCCGGTCTCAGACGACAAGCCAGCCCTCGATGCCATCCTGGAGAAGGTACTGGAAGCCGTGCCCTTCCAGTTGACGACCGACGGAGGAGCCGAGGCGGCTCGGCAGCGGTTCCGCGATCTGCCGCGGCGTCCGGTGCACGAGCATCTGCGGGTCGAGGACCGCTCGATCGCCGGAGTACCGGTCCGGCTGTACTGGCCGACGGAGGAGACCTCCACTACCGCACCGCCCCCGATCGTGCTGTTCTTCCACGGCGGCGGTTGGGTGGTCGGCGATCTCGACACCTACGACGGAACGGCGCGCGAGCACGCCGTGGGCGCCGGCGCCCTGGTCGTCTCGGTCGACTACCGGTTGGCGCCGGAGCATCCGTTCCCGGCGGCCGTCGACGACGTGTGGGCCGTGACGCAGTGGGTGGCCGAGCACGGACGGGAGCTGGGCGCCGACCCGAACCGGCTCGCCGTGGCGGGTGATTCGGCTGGCGGCAACCTCGCAGCCGTGGTCGCACAGCTGGCCCGCGACGCCGGCGTGGACCTCGCGCTGCAACTGCTCTGGTACCCGGCCACGACGTGGGACACGTCGCTGCCGTCGTTCACCGAGAACGCCGACGCACCGATTCTGGCGCTCGACGCGGTCGCCGAGTTCTCGAAGTGGTACGCCGGCCACGTGAACACGCGCGAGGCTCCCGCGACGCTGATCCCCGCGCGCAGCGCGAACCTGGCGGGGTTGGCGCCCGCCTACATCGCGGTCGCGGGCCACGACCCGTTGCGTGACGACGGGGTGCAGTACGGCGAACTGCTCCGCGCCGCGGGGGTGGCTGCCGAGGTGCACAACGCGCAGACCCTGGTGCACGGCTATCTCGGCTACGCGGGGATCGTGCCCGCGGCCACCGAGGCGACGGATCGGGGCCTCGCCGGACTGCGCGCCGCGCTGCACTCGGACTGACCACCGGGCGCGCGAGCGGTACCCCCGGTACCGGATACCGTCGCGCGGGCGTAGGTTGTCTGCCAACTGATTGTGGGAGGCGACTCGTGACAACACCCGATTACCAGACCGTCATCGTCGGCGCGGGCTTCGCGGGCATCGGCGCCGGGATCGAACTCGACCGGGCGGGCCAGGGCGACTACCTCATCCTGGAAGCCGGAGCCGAGCCCGGCGGCACCTGGTACTGGAACACCTATCCCGGTATCGCGGTGGACATCCCGTCGTTCTCCTATCAGTTCTCGTTCGAGCAGAGCGCCGACTGGTCGCGCACCTACGCCCCCGGCCGCGAGCTGAAGGCGTACGCCGAGCACTGCGTCGGGAAGTACGGGCTGCGCCGCAAGATCCGGTTCCACACCACGGTCGTGGCCGCCACGTTCGACGACGGCACCGACACCTGGCGGCTGGATTTCGAGGACGGCGACTCCCTCACGGCGCGGTACGTGATCAACGCCAGCGGCGTGCTGACCGTGCCGAAGTCGCCCGACATCGACGGCGTCGACTCGTTCGGCGGCGTCACGATGCACACCGCCCGCTGGGACCACGGCCAGGACCTGACCGGCAAGCGCGTCGCGATCATCGGCACCGGCGCGTCGGCCGTGCAGATCGTTCCCGAGATCGCCGACAGGGTGGCGCATCTGGACGTGTATCAGCGCACGCCCATCTGGTGCTTCCCGAAGTTCGACTGGCGGTTGGGGACGCTCGCGCGATGGGCGATGCGGATGCCCGGCGGCAAGGTGCTGCAGCGTCTGCTCAGCCAGGCCTACGTCGAGGTGACGTTCCCGCTGTCCGCGCAGTACTACGGCGTGTTCCCGTTGGCGAAGCACTCCGAGAAGCTCGGCAGGGCCTACCTCAAACGGCATGTCCACGACCCCGTGGTCCGCGAGAAGCTGACCCCGCAGTACGCGGTCGGGTGCAAGCGGCCCGCGTTCCACAACTCGTATCTTCAGACCTACAACCGCGACAACGTGGAACTCGTCACGGAGCCGATCGAGAAGATCACCGGCTCCGGGGTGGTCACGGCCGACGGAGTCCTGCGCGACGTCGACGTGCTGATCCTCGCGACCGGCTTCAAGGTCCTCGACGTCGATGCGGTGACGTTCGAGGTCACGGGCAGCGACGGGCGCACCCTGGCCGGCTTCTGGGAGGAGAACCGGATGCAGGCCTACGAGGGTGTGAGCGTGCCCGGCTTCCCCAACTTCTTCTCGATCATGGGCCCGTACGGCTACGTCGGCTCGTCGTACTTCGCGCTCATCGAGGCGCAGACCCACCACATCCTGCGCTGCCTGCAGCGCGCACAGCGCGACGGGGCGACGCGGGTCGAGGTGTCGCAGGAGGCGAACGACCGGTTCTTCGCCGAGATGATGAGCAAGCGGCACCGCCAGGTGTTCTGGCAGGACAGCTGCCAACGGGCTAACAGCTACTACTTCGACCGCAACGGCGACGTCCCGCTGCGGCCCACCTCGACCCCGGAGGCCGTGCTGCGCAGCAGGCGTTTCCCGCTCGAGGATTACGAGATCGTCTGAATCTGCACCGAGACCTAGAACTGCACCCCGCGGGTCAGCGCGCCGTCCACCAGCAGGTTGGTGCCCGTGATGAAGCTCGCCGCCGAACTACTCAGGAAGACAACGGCATTCGCGACCTCCTGCGGCGTCGCCATGCGGCCCGTCGGGTTCAGGCCGAGCGCCGTGGCGAACAGTTCGGGGTCGTTCTCCTCGATGGACGACCACACGCCGCCGGGGAAGTAGGTGTTGCCGGGACTCACGGTGTTGGCCCGCACGCCCCTGCCCGCGAGTTGACCGGCCAGGCCCTGCGTGTAGTGGATGATCGCGGCCTTCACGGTGCCGTACGGACCGGCGGCGAAGTCGATCTCGCGCCCGGACACGCTCGAGATCGTGACGATGGAGCCAGCGCCCGAGGCGAGCAGGTGCGGCAGCGCCGCCTCGACCAGACCGACCGTCCCCATGAGGTCGACGTCGAAGCTGCTCCGCCAGTTGTCCGGATTGTTCGGAATCGCAAGGGCGCTCACGTTCGCGACGAGTCCGTCGATGCCGCCGAGGGCCTCCGCGGCGCCGGCCACCCAGGCGGCCACCGCGGCCGTGTCGGCCACGTCGACGGGTGTGCCGAGTGCGGTGCCGGCCGACGCCAGGTCGGACTGCGCGGTCTCGACCGCGTCGGCGGTCCGCGCGCAGAACGCGACCGCGGCGCCTTCGGCGAGCAGCCCCTCCACGACGGCGCGACCGATGCCCCGCGTGCCGCCGGTGACGAGAAACCGCTTGCCGTTCAGACCCAGCTCCATGGTGACACCCTTCGGTTAGTAGTTGACTGCGCCCAACGAACCTGCTGCACTGCGTAACTCGTTGTGGACGCCGCCGTACGCGACTGCCGCGGGCAGCAACCTCTTGTCGATCTTCGTCACCGCGCTGTAGTTGGTGTCGACGACGTTCGCGATCGGCGTCTGCGAGATCTGGGTCAGCAACTGATAGGCGTCCAACCTGTCCAGCCCGTACAACTCGCCGAGCCAGGTGATCATCTCGACTTGCCCGGCGCGCCAGGCCTCTTCGAGCGGCCGGCCCGACCCGATGCACATCAGGTGGGTGTCGTTCTCCAGCCGCGGCCAGGCGGGTCCGCCGCCCTTGATCAGATCGACGATCGCGGTGACGTGCATGGCGCCCTCGACCGCCGTGCCGCACGACTCCCCCTCGCCCTGCCGGTAGTGTCCGTCGCCGAGCGAGAACAGCGCGCCGTCGACGTTGACCCGGAGGAAACACGTTGTGCCCGCGGCCATTTCCGGGGTGTCCATGTTGCCGCCGAAGTAGTCGGGTACCAGCGACGTCCGTACCTCCCGCCGTGCCGGCGCGACGCCGACCGTGCCGAGCATGGGGTTGGCGGGCAGTCGCACCGAGAAGTCGCTGGCGTGCGCGGTGAAGCCCAGCGTGTGGGTGCCCGCGTCGTAGTCGTAGAGGTAGGTGCGCTCGGGCAGCGGGTCCTGCAACGTCGGGCTGACCGGAATGCTGGTCAGCCCGCCGAAGAACGGGATCAGCGTCGACGCGCCCCACGTCCGCGCGGGCGTGAGATCGACGAGGTGCACGGCGAGGGTGTCCCCCGGTTTCGCGCCCTCGATCCAGAACGGCCCCGTCTGCGGGTTGAGGTCCTCGGTGTTCAGGGCCGTGGTCGCCACGTCGTCGCGGCTGGTGATGCGGCCACCGTACGCGTCCTCGGTCCACAGCGTCAGCACCGTTCGCGGCACGATGCGCATCACCGGTTCGGCGCCGCCGAAGGTGTAGGCCAGCTGATCCGGTGTCGGCACGAACGTCACGTGGTCCATGCCCACCATCCTGGCCGAAACGACGAAGCGCCGCCGACGAAGTCGTCGGCGGCGCTCCGGCGCAGGACTTAGACCGAGGCCTTGAGCTCCTCGACCTTGTCGGTGCGCTCCCACGGCAGGTCGATGTCGGTCCGGCCGAAGTGGCCGTACGCGGCGGTCGGTGCGTAGATCGGGCGCAGCAGGTCGAGGTCGCGGACGATCGCACCGGGACGCAGGTCGAAGACCGACGTGATGGCCTTCTCGATCCGATCCGGGTCGACGGTCTCGCTGCCGAACGTCTCAACGAACAATCCGACGGGGGCGGCCTTGCCGATGGCGTAGGCGACCTGAACCTCGACGCGCTCGGCGAGGCCGGCGGCGACGACGTTCTTCGCCACCCAGCGCATCGCGTACGCGGCGGAGCGGTCCACCTTCGACGGATCCTTGCCGGAGAAGGCGCCGCCGCCGTGGCGAGCCCACCCGCCGTACGTGTCGACGATGATCTTGCGACCGGTCAGGCCGGCGTCACCCATCGGACCGCCGAGGACGAACTTGCCGGTCGGGTTCACCAGCAGACGCGGTGACGAGGTGTCCATCGTGTCGTGGCCGAGCTCGGCCAGCACGGTGTCGATCACGTGCTTCTTGATGTCGGGTGACAGCTGACCGTCGAGGTCGATGCCGTCGGCGTGCTGAGTGGACAGCACGACGGTGTCGAGGCGCACCGGCGTCGTGCCGTCGTACTGGACGGTTACCTGGGTCTTGCCGTCGGGCCGCAGGTAGTCGAGCGTGCCGTTCTTGCGTACCTCGGTCAGCTTGCGCGACAACCGGTGCGCCAGCGCGATGGGCAGCGGCATCAGCTCGGGGGTGTCCCTGATGGCGTAGCCGAACATCAGACCCTGGTCGCCGGCGCCCTGAAGGTCCAGCGGGTCGGCACCGCCCTCGACACGGGTCTCGTGGGCGGTGTCGACACCCTGGGCGATATCCGGCGACTGACGGCCGATGCCGATGTTGACGCCGCAGGTCTCGCCGTCGAAGCCCTTGTCCGACGAGTCGTAACCGATGTCGAGAACGCGCTTGCGCACCGTGTCGTTGATGTCGGCGAAGGCCTCCTTGGCTGAGGTGGTGACCTCGCCCATGACGTGCACCTGGCCGGTGGTCACAGCCGTCTCGACCGCGACGCGGGACTTGGGATCCCCGGCGAGCAGCGAGTCGAGAATCGAGTCGCTGATGGCGTCACAGATCTTGTCGGGGTGTCCTTCGGTTACCGACTCACTGGTAAACAGCCGGGCTTTGCTCACGGTGCGATCCCTTTCCAATGCTTAGTCAAGCAAATCATGTTTTCATTCCGGTGCAGCCAAGCGTCTGCACCAGCTGTTCGCAACACTTATGCGCAGCGTGTCGCGTGGTTCGCGTCACTCATTCTTGTTGCCGAGGAAGGCTGCGATCGCGTCTACGATACGGCTAGCCATCAAGGTCTTCGAACCGTGCTCCAGAGCGGCCTCGTTGCCGTCGGCCGTGAGTAGCCATCCGTCGTTGCTGTCCACCTCGAACGCGCGGCCCTCGCCGACGGCGTTCACGACGAGGAGGTCGCAGGCCTTGCGCTGCAGTTTCGCCCTGGCGTGGAACAGCACGTCACCGTTGGCGTCGCCGGTTTCGGCGGCGAATCCGACGATCGCGCGCATGTTGGGAAGCAGGCCGTCCGCCCTGGCCCGGACGGTGTTCGCGAGCACGTCGTCGGTGCGCGTCAGTTCGATGGCGGGGGCGTCGGCGGTTCGGCCGGGGTCGTGCGATTTCTTGATCTTGCTGGTCGCCACGTGGGTCGGCCGGAAATCGGCGACCGCGGCGGCCATGACCAGTACGTGCGCCTCGGGAGCGTGCTTGGACACCGCGTCCTTGAGCTGGCTCGCCGATCCGATGTGGACGACGTCGACGCCCGCCGGATCGACCAGTCCGACGGTGTTGCCCGCGATCAGCGTGACCTCGGCGCCGCGTTGCGCGGCGACCCTGGCCATCGCGTAGCCCTGCTTGCCCGAACTCCGGTTGCCGATGAACCGCACCGGGTCGATCGGCTCGCGGGTGCCTCCCGCGGTGACGAGCACCTTGACCCCGCTCAGATCGTGCGGCAGGGCGTCGCCGCGCTCGAGCAGGAGACCGGCGAGCGTGGTGATCTCCTCGGCCTCGGGCAGCCGGCCCGCGCCGCTGTCGGCGCCCGTGAGCCGCCCGGACGCCGGTTCCAGGACCACCGCACCTCGACGGCGCAGCGTGGCGACGTTGTCGACGGTGGCGGGGTGGAACCACATCTCGGTGTGCATCGCCGGGGCGAACATCACCGGACAGCGCGCGGTGAGCAGCGTTGCGGTGAGCAGGTCGTCGGCGCGGCCCGAGACGGCCCTGGCCAGCAGGTCGGCCGTCGCGGGCGCCACGACGACGAGATCGGCCTCCTGGCCGATCCGGACGTGCGGCACCTCGTCGACGTTGGTGAAGACGCCGGTGTGCACCGGCTGGCCGGAGAGCGCCTCGAAGGTCGCCGCTCCGACGAATTTCAGTGCCGCCTCGGTGGGGACCACCCGGACGGAGTGGCCGGCCTCGGCGAGCTGGCGGACCACGGTGCACGCCTTGTAGGCGGCGATGCCACCCGCGACGCCAACGACGACCCGCTTGCTCTCCACCGGAGCGGGGACCTAGCCCTCGCCCTCGGTGTGCTCGAGCAGGTCGGCGTGGATCTCCCGCATCGCGATCGACAGCGGCTTCTCCTGCAGACCCGGCTCGACCAGCGGTCCGACGTACTCGAGGATGCCGTCGCCGAGCTGGTTGTAGTAGTCGTTGATCTGACGCGCGCGCTTCGCGGCGTAGATGACCAGCGCGTACTTGCTGGACGCGCGGTCCAGCAGCTCGTCGATGGGCGGATTGGTGATGCCCAGCGGCGTGTCGTACGCGTTGGCGGCGTCGGAGTCGATGCTCTCGACAGGGCTACTCACGAAGTTTCTCCTAGATGGTTGCGGGGTCGGCTGGCAGCACGTGCGTGCAGCATCGGCTAACGGCCCACCAGCAAGGATACCAATTCCGAGCAGGCGGATTCCAATTCGCTGTTGACGACGACCACATCGAAGCTGTCCTGCGCCGCCAATTCGGCCTTGGCGGTCTCCAGTCGGCGGGTCCGCACGTCCTCGCTCTCGGTGCCGCGGCCGACCAGTCGGGCTTCGAGGTCCGCCCAGCTGGGGGGCGCCAGGAACACGCTGACCGCCTCGGGCATCGCCGCTTTCACCGCCCGCGCGCCCGCCAGATCGACCTCGATGAGCACGGGTTTGCCGCTGGCCGCGGCGTCGCGCACGGGCTGGGCAGGAGTGCCGGAACGGTGCAGACCGCCGTGGATGTCGGCCCACTCCAGCAGCGCGCCGTCGTCGATCAGGCGCTGGAACTCCCCGGGGGTGACGAACGTGTAGTCCACGCCGTCCACCTCGCCGGGGCGGGGCGCCCTGGTGGTCGCCGAGACGCTGAAGTGCAGGTCGGGAAGCCGATCGCGGAGACATCGCACCACGGTCGACTTACCGACAGCAGAGGGGCCGGACAGCACCACGACACGCGTCATCGTTGAGCTCCGCTCTTCGGACGCGCACGCATAGCCGTCCGACCCCTCGGCCGGCAGTTACTAATCCGCTGTGAAGTCGAACTTCTCCAGCAGGGCCTTGCGCTGACGATCGCCCAGGCCGCGCAGACGGCGGGTGGGTGCGATCTCGAGCTCGGTCATGATCTCCTGCGCCTTGACCTTGCCGACCTTGGGCAGGGCTTCCAGCAGCGCGGAGACCTTCATCTTGCCCAGGACCTCATCGGACTCCGCGTCCTTGAGAACCTGCTTGAGGTTGGTGCCGCCGCGCTTGAGCCGGTCCTTGAGCTCGGCACGCGCTCGACGTGCGGCAGCAGCCTTCTCCAACGCTGCCGCGCGCTGTTCGTCGGTCAACTGGGGAAGGGCCACGGGTTCCTCCGTCTCTCCATCATCATCTTGTGTCTTGACTGGTAGAACCAGCCAGCGTCGACGACCGTACCCACGCTGGCTGACGAAAGCTAACCCCACCCCCTGGTATTCCGGCTGAATGACCAGCGTGTAAGGGCCAGGTAAGAACGCCCGGCACGGCGCGAAGCCCGGCCGCGGTGGCCCCGGACCCTGGACCGCACCGTCGATTGGCCTGCGTATCAAGGGTTTTGAGGTGCCCGGCACGGCGGCTGCCCGGAGCCCGAGTCGAACCGTGGTCGCCAGCACGTCCGACCGCACCCGGTGAATTAGAAATTTTCCCTGGTCACGGCGTGTCGGGCGTGTCGAGACCCCACGGTCCCGATCGTCCCATGTCACGTGTGTCACACCAGTATCATTCGCCACTCCCGTGTCTCCCTGCCCGTTCACATGCTGGGGAAAGCCCGGTCGCAGCCTCGATCCAGAGCGCGCGGCGGTCGGGGTTGACCACACCCCCACCACCGCCGGACCTCGGGTGACGCCGGTCCCGATGTCTACGATGGACGCGGCGTGGCGGCAGCGGCCACGGTGAGGGGGTGCCGCGTGACTCGCGGATGCCGTTGGGTCGCTGCCTTTCTGCTGCTCCTCGTCGCGGCCTCCGCAGTGAGCGTCGCGACGCCGGCGTGGGCGTGCGGCTGCGGGGCCTACATTCCGAACGCGGCGGGCGCCTCGGTGGCGACGGAGCGGGCGCTCATCGCGTGGGACGGTGCGCGCCAGGACGTGGTCATGTCGTTCCAGGTGAGCGGCTCGTCGGAGAGTGCGGCGTGGGTCATGCCCGTGCCCTCGGCCGCAGAGGTCACGCTCGCGGATGCCGAACTCTTCGCCGATCTCGACCGGTTGACGGCTCCACGCGTCGAGTTCCGCGACGACTGGTGGCCCACGTTCGACTGGCTGTCAACGGGATACGGCGACAGCGAGGGGTCGGCGGGCGCGCGGGCGCCATCCGGGGTGAACGTGCTGGACCGCCAGCGCATCGGGCCGTTCGACGTCAGCCGTCTGGCTGCCGACGACGCGAGCGCGCTGGCCAACTGGCTCGCCGACAACGGTTTCCCCAACCCGGCCGGCCTGGACCGCAACCTCGCCGCTTATGTGACGCAGCGCTGGCAGCTGGTCGCGATCAAGTTGGTGCCGGACGACGCGACCGGCGCCCTGACGGGCGACCTGCAGCCGCTGCGACTCTCGTTCGACGCCGACTCGGTGGTCTACCCGATGCGACTGTCGCGCTCGGCGACGGTGCCGCAGACGATCGACCTGTACATCCTGGCCCAACACCGGATGGACCCCGACTCGTCCCCGGTACCCGGCACCCGACCGATCCTGCAGTACGCCGGCCGAATCGACGACGCCTCCACCCCCGCCCTCGAGCCGTACCTGGCGCGCGGCTCGTACCTGACCAGGTGGAGCGAGTTCATCGCACAACCGGAGTCGATCGACGGCGACTACGTCTTCGCGACGGCGAGCGCGGACGACGACTTCCGGAAGGTGGTGTACGTCACGCGCCATCGGGGCGACCTCACCGGCCTGCTGATCCTCGGAGTGCTCGGCGTCGGCGTCGTCGCGGCGACGCTGCTGCTGGTCAGAGGTGCCGCCAAGCGCGCTCGCAGCTGACCGTAATCACGTTGAGCACAAGCGGATTTCGGATCGTTACCGGCCGCACAGCGCGCACCTAAGCGCACCACAGTGCCCGCCAACCACGGCTCAATAGCGTCGTCGTCACGGGGCGAACTCGCGCCTCGCACGATGACTGGAGTTAACGAAGATGAACGTCACACGCGCCGTGTACGCCTCCACGCTGGCTGCCGGGGTTGGACTCGCCGGCCTGTTGGGTGTCGGTCTCGGCTCCGCGTCGGCCGATCCCGGCCAGCCGTGTAATGCGCCCGGCCAGCCCGCGTGCGGCAATCAGCACCCCGGTGACAACCGCGGGCCCGGTAGCGACAACCGCGGTGACAATCGCGGCGTCGACTGGCACAACCGCGGTATCGACCAGGGGCGCGGTGATCATCAGCCGTTCAACTGGAACGGTCAGCAGGTGACGCCGATCCCGGCGGGCAACGGCGCGGGGTGGGGTTTCTGGTTCCTGGGCACCTGGATTCCGCTGTGACCGCAGGCTAGTTCAGGTGGGCGACGGCGTCGCGCATCCGCTCGGCGGCAGCGCGCACCGCACCCGCGTCGGGTCCGGCCCGCAGCACCTCGCGGGACACGGCGGGCAGCAGTGTCCCCGGTGCCGCGCCGCCCAGCCCGGCCAGCGCATCGGGCCTGCCGCCCTGCGCACCGACCCCCGGAAGCAGCACCGGACCGCCGAGGGCGCCGAGGTCGGGCACCTCGGTGAGCGTCGCGCCGACGACGACACCGACCGAACCCGTTCCCGCGGAACGATTCTCGGCGGCAGCGGCGTCGACGATCGACTGCGCGACCGTCCGGCCGTCCACCACCGCACGCTGCACGGAGGCACCCTCCGGGTTCGACGTCGCGGCGAGCACGAACACACCGCGGTCGTGCTGCGCCGCGACGTCGAGCAGCGGCCGCAGCGACTCGAAGCCCAGGTACGGCGATGCGGTGACCGCATCGCAGGCCAGCGGCGACTCCCCCGCCCACGCCGCGGCGTACGCGGCCATCGTGGTCCCGATATCACCGCGCTTGGCGTCGGCGAGCACCAGCACACCCGCTTCCCGCAACGCGGAGATCGTGGCCTCCAGCACCGCGTAGCCCGCGGCGCCGTAGGCCTCGAAGAACGCCACCTGCGGCTTGACGATCGCGAACCCGGTGTAGGCGCGTACGCACACGTCGCAGAACGCTCGCAGTCCGTCGGCGTCGGCGGGCATCCCCCACGCCGCCAGCAGCTCGGGGTGCGGATCGATGCCGAGGCACAGCGGCCCCCGCTCCGACATCGCCTCGGCGAGCCGCACCCCGAACGGGCTCACCGCGACGAACCCAGCTGACTGTGCAGCTCCTGCAGTGACCGCACGCCGATATCGCCGCGGATCCCGGCTTCGATGCCCTGCACCGCGGCTGACGCGCCCTGCACCGTCGTGATGCACGGGATGTTCATCGCCACCGCGGCGGAGCGGATCTCGTACCCGTCGATGCGCGGTCCCGAGTTGCCGTACGGCGTGTTGATCACCATGTTGACCTCGCCGGCGCGGATCGCGTCCACCGCCGACATGGCCGGCCGTCCCGCACCCGGTTCCTCGAAGATCTTGCGCACCACGTCGCAGGGAATACCGTTGCGGCGCAGCATCTCCGCGGTCCCCTCGGTGGCCAGTACCCGGAAGCCGAGATCGGCGAGCCGCTTGACGGGGAACACCAGCGAGCGCTTGTCCCGGTTGGCCACCGACACGAACACCGCCCCGGACGCGGGCAGCGAACCGTAGGCCGCGGTCTGGCTCTTCGCGAACGCCGTCCCGAAATCGCGATCGATGCCCATCACCTCACCGGTGGACTTCATCTCGGGGCCCAGCAGCGAATCGACCTGCGAGCCGTCGGCCTTGCGGAACCGGTTGAACGGCAGCACCGCCTCCTTCACCGCGATCGGCGCGTTGGGCGCGGGGCTGGCGCCGTCGCCGTCGGGCGCCAGCACACCCTCCTCCCGCAGGGTGGCGATGGTGGTGCCCAGCATGATCCGCGCGCAGGCCTTGGCGAGCGGCACCGCCGTGGCCTTCGACACGAACGGCACCGTGCGGCTGGCGCGGGGATTGGCCTCCAGCACGTAGAGCACGTCGTCCTTCAGCGCGTACTGCACGTTGAGCAGGCCGACGACGCCGATGCCGTGTGCGATGGCCTCGGTGGCGCGCCGCACGGATTCGATGTCCTGCCGCCCCAGCGTCACCGGCGGCAGCGCGCACGCCGAGTCGCCGGAGTGGATGCCCGCCTCCTCGATGTGCTCCATCACGCCGCCGATGTAGACCTCGGTGCCGTCACACAGCGCGTCGACGTCGATCTCGATGGCGTCCTCGAGGAACCGGTCGACAAGGACCGGGTGTTCGGGGGACAGTTCGGTCGCCCGAGTGATGTAGCCCTTGAGGGTCTCCTCGTCGTAGACGATCTCCATGCCGCGTCCGCCGAGCACGTACGACGGCCGCACCAGAACGGGATAGCCGATGTCGGCGGCGATGCGTCGGGCCTGCTCGAAGCTGGTCGCGGTGCCGAATCGCGGTGCGGGCAGGCCGGCGTTCGTCAGCACCTCGCCGAACTCACCGCGATCCTCGGCGAGGTCGATCGCCTTGGGGCTGGTGCCGACGATCGGGACACCCTCGTCGGCGAGCCGTTGCGCGAGCCCGAGCGGCGTCTGGCCGCCCAGCTGGACGATCACGCCGACCACACCGGGACCCCCTGCGCCCGAAGCGGATTCGGCGTAGTAGACCTCGAGCACGTCCTCCAGGGTCAGCGGTTCGAAGTACAGCCGGTCGGCGGTGTCGTAGTCGGTGGACACCGTCTCGGGGTTGCAGTTGACCATCACGGTCTCGAACCCGGCCTGGCTCAATGTGATCGCGGCGTGCACGCAGCTGTAGTCGAACTCGATGCCCTGGCCGATGCGGTTGGGGCCCGACCCGAGGATCAGCACCTTGGGCAGTTCGGTCTGCGGGGCGACCTCGGTCTCGGCGGCGGGGTCCAGTTCGTAACTGCTGTAGTGGTACGGCGTCCGCGCCTCGAACTCCGCCGCGCAGGTGTCGACGGTCTTGTACACGGGATGGATGCCCAGCCGCCTGCGCAGCGCACGCACGCCGACCTCGCCCGCGAGTTCGGGCCGCAACGCGGCGATCTGGCGATCGGACAGCCCGCTGTGCTTGGCCCGACGCAGCAGTTCCTCATCGAGCACCGGGGCGTCGTTGAGCTCGCCGCGCAGGGACACCAGGCCGGCGATCTGGTCGACGAACCACGGGTCGACGCCGGACGCGTCGGCCACCTGCTCGACGGTGCCGCCGAGCCGCAGCGCCAGCTCGATGTCGTAGAGCCTGCCGTCGGTCGGGGTCCGCAACCGCTCGAGCAGCTCGTCGACGGTCGCGTCGTCGTCGCCGCCGGTCCAGAATCCGGCCCGACCGGTCTCCAGCGAGCGCATGACCTTGCCGAGCGCTTCGATGAAGTTGCGGCCCAACGACATCGCCTCGCCGACGGACTTCATCGTCGTCGTCAGTGTCGGATCGGCACCGGGGAACTTCTCGAACGCGAACCGCGGCGCCTTGACCACCACGTAGTCGAGCGTCGGCTCGAAGCAGGCGGGCGTCTCCTTGGTGATGTCGTTGACGATCTCGTCGAGCGTGTACCCGATGGCGAGCTTCGCCGCGATCTTCGCGATCGGGAATCCCGTCGCCTTGGACGCCAACGCGCTGGACCGCGACACCCTGGGGTTCATCTCGATGACGATGAGCCTGCCGTCTTTCGGGTCGATCGCGAACTGGATGTTGCAGCCGCCGGTGTCGACGCCGACCTCGCGCAGGATCGCGATACCCAGATCGCGCATCCGCTGGTACTCGCGGTCGGTCAGCGTCATCGCCGGTGCGACCGTCACCGAGTCCCCGGTGTGCACGCCCATCGGATCGAAGTTCTCGATCGAGCACACCACCACCACGTTGTCGTGGTGGTCGCGCATCAACTCGAGTTCGAATTCCTTCCAGCCGTAGATCGATTCCTCGATCAGCACGTTGGCGGTCGGCGACGCGGCGAGGCCGTCGCCGGCCATCCGCTCGACGTCCTCAACCGAGTGCGCCATGCCGGAGCCCAGACCGCCCATCGTGAAGGACGGTCGAACGACGACGGGCAGGCCGAGGTCGGCGACGGTCTCACGGACCTCGTCCATGGTGAAGCAGACTCTCGACTTGGCGGATTCGCCGCCCACCTTCGCCACGATGTCCTTGAAGCGCTGCCGGTCCTCGCCGCGCTGGATGGCCTCGAAGTCCGCACCGATCATCTCGACGCCGTACTTCTCCAGTACGCCGCCCTCGTACAGTGCCACCGCGGTGTTCAGCGCGGTCTGGCCACCGAGTGTGGCGAGCACGGCGTCGATCTTGTTACCGCGCTCGGCCTGCTGGGCGAAGATCTTCTCGACGAACGCGGCCGTAATGGGTTCGACGTAGGTGTGATCCGCGTACTCGGGGTCCGTCATGATCGTCGCCGGGTTCGAGTTGACGAGGCTGACCTCGATACCTTCGGCGCGCAGCACGCGGCAGGCCTGGGTGCCCGAGTAGTCGAACTCGCACGCCTGGCCGATGACGATCGGCCCGGAGCCGATGACGAGGACGTGCTTGATGTCTTCACGACGTGGCATTAGCGCTCCATCACATCGACGAACTGATCGAACAGGTACTCGGCGTCGTGTGGTCCGGCCGCCGCCTCGGGGTGGTACTGCACTGAGAACGCGCGCCCGTCAACCAGTCTGATGCCCTCGACGACGCCGTCGTTGGCACAGGTGTGGCTGACCATCGCGCGGCCGAACGGGGTGTCGAACTCCTCGCCCGCTTCGCCTTCGAGCGCGAAGCCGTGATTCTGGGCGGTGATCGCGACCCGCCCGGTGGCGTGATCCAGCACCGGGATGTTGATGCCGCGATGTCCGAACACCATCTTGTAGGTGGAGCGTCCGAGCGCCCGGCCGAGCAACTGGTTGCCGAAGCAGATGCCGAACAGCGGGATGCCCGCGCCGAGCACCTCGCGGGTGACGGCGACGACGTGGTCGGCGGTCGCCGGGTCGCCGGGGCCGTTGGAGAGGAACACCCCGTCGGGTTTGAGATCGGCGATCTGCTCGAACGTCGCCGATGACGGCAGCACGTGGCTGCGAACGCCCCGGCTCGCGAAGTTGCGCGGCGTGTTCGTCTTGATGCCGAGGTCCAGCGCGGCGACCGTGAAGCGATGCGCGCCTTCGGGTTCCACGATGTACGCCGCACTCGTGCTGACCTCGCCCGCCAGGTCGGCCCCGAGCATGGAGGCCTGGCCGCGGACTCTGGTGAGCAGTTCGTCGGTGCCCGCCAGGGCTGCGCCCGAGAACACACCGGCCTTCATCGACCCGGCCGAGCGCAGGTGGCGCACCACGGCGCGGGTGTCGATGCCCGCGATGCCGACGATGCCCTGCCGGACCAGTTCGTCGTCCAGAGTGCCGGTCGCCCGCCAGTTGGAGGCCCGCGGCGACGGGTCTCGCACGGCGTACCCGGCGACCCAGATCTTGTCGGCGCGACTCTCGCCGTCCTCGGCGTTCCAGCCGGTGTTGCCGATCTGCGGCGCGGTGGCGACGACGATCTGGCCGTGGTAGCTCGGATCGGTCAGCGTCTCCTGGTATCCGGACATCCCGGTGGAGAACACCGCCTCGCCGAGTGTCTGACCCACCGCGCCGAACGTCGTGCCCGTGAAGACGCGACCGTCCTCGAGTACCAAAACGGCCCTGCTCACGCCGCCTCCTCAGTCGTCCAGTTGGCGAGTTCGCGACGGTCGTCGCCGCGGAACCCCGTGTCGATCTGCGTCCCCGACGGGAGCGTCCAGCGGATGGCCAGAATGCCCTCGTGGGTCAGTGCCTTACCGGCGATGGCACGTTCGGTCCGGATCGTCTTGATCGACTCGTCGGGAATCCAGATCGGGGTGGCGCCGGTGCGCTGCAGCATGATGCCCTCGGGGTACCGCGTCAGCACCGCCTTGCTGCGGAAGCCGAGATCGCCGACGACGACGCGGTCCAGCCAACTCGGACCGGACGACGCCGCGGCATCGACACCCAGGTCGGCGATCGTGCTTCCCACGTAGAGGCCTTTCATGGCCGGAATCAGCGCGGGCCCAACGGTGTCCGGCATCGGCGGCAGTGTGCCGATGCTCTCGACCTGGCGTTGCGCCCGGTGCAGCCAGCCCTTCATCATGCGGCGGATCAGGAACGCGATCAGCAGAGCGATCAACGCGGCCATGATCAGCGAGGTGACGAGGGTTCCGGTGTTCACTGGGCCGAACCCCCGGTCGCTGCGCTCCTGCCCGCCGGGGCACTCTTCCCGTCCCGTGCCGTCACCCTGCCGCGCAGCATCGTCAGCGTCACGGTGGCGGGCAGCGTCATCGACTCGTAGGGCGTGTTGTCCGATCGGCTCGCCAGCGCGCCGCCGTCGACGGTCCACTCCGCGTCCGGATCGACGACGACGAGGTTGGCGGGTTCCCCGACGGCCAGCGGTCGACCCTGGTCGGGCAGTCCGACGATCCTGGCGGGCGCCTCGCTCATCACACGGGCCACGTCGCGCCAGCCGATCAGGCCGGGCCGCACCATCGTCTCGACCACGACGGACAGCGCGGTCTGCAATCCGAGCATGCCGGGCCGGGCGTTGGCGAACTCGCACATCTTCTCGTGCGCGGCGTGCGGCGCGTGATCGGTGGCGACGCAGTCGATCACGCCGTCGGCGAGCGCCTGGCGCAGCGCGATCGCGTCGTCCGCTTCGCGCAGCGGCGGGTTGACCCGGTTGCGGCCGTCGTAGCTCGTCAACCGGGTGTCGTCGAGCAGCAGGTGGTGCGGCGTCACCTCGGCGGTGATCGACACCCCCTGCTCCTTGGCCCATCTGACGAGCTCGACCGTGCCCGCCGTCGAGGCGTGGCAGATGTGCACGCGGGCACCCGCATCGCGCGCCAGCAGCGCGTCGCGCGCCACGATCGACTCCTCGGCGGCGCGGGGCCAACCCGCCAACCCGAGCCGCGCCGCGTTGGGACCCTCGTGCGCCACGGCGCCGACGGTCAGCCGCGGCTCCTCGGCGTGCTGGGCGATGAGCACGCCGACGCCGGTGGCGTACTCGAGTGCCCGGCGCATGATGAGCGGATCGTCCACGCAGACGCCGTCATCGGAGAACATCCGCACCTTGCCGACGCCCGCGGCCATCAGCCCCATCTCGGTGAGCTGCTTGCCCTTCAGGCCGACGGTGACCGCCCCGACTGGGTGCACGTCGACGAGTCCGACCTGCTGGCCGCGGTGCCAGACGTGGTCGGTGACGACCGGGCTGTCGGCTACCGGATCGGTGTTGGCCATCGCGAACACGGCCGTGTAGCCACCGAGAGCCGCTGCCGCCGAACCGGTTTCGATGTCCTCGGCGTATTCGCGGCCGGGTTCGCGCAGGTGCGTGTGCAGGTCGACGAAGCCGGGCAGCAGGACCCGCCCCGCACAGTCGATGACCTCGTCACCCGCCAATCCGGTACCGATCTCGGCGATCTGCCCGTCGGCGACGAGTACGTCGACGGGCTCTCCCCCGCCGTACAGTCGGACCCCGCTGATGACCGTGCTCATGCGCTGATCGCCTCCCGTTCGGCGCCGACGAGAAGATGGAAGAGCACGGCCATCCGGACGTGCACGCCGTTGGAGACCTGTTGCAGCACAGCGGATTGCGAGGAGTCGGCGACCGATGACGCGATCTCCATGCCGCGCAGCATCGGGCCGGGATGCAGCACCACCGCACTGTCGGGCAGCAGCGCCTGGCGCTTCTCCGAGAGTCCGTAGAGGACCGAGTACTCGCGCGCCGACGGGAAGAAGCCGCCGTTCATCCGCTCGGCCTGCACGCGCAGCATCAGCACGGCGTCGGCGCCCGGCAGTTCGGCGTCGAGGTCGTGCGACACCGTGACGGGCCAGCCGTCGACCCCGAGTGGCAGCAGGGTCGGCGGCGCCACCAGCACCACCTCGGCGCCCAGGGTCGCCAGCAGCGTGACGTTGGAGCGGGCGACCCGACTGTGCAGGATGTCGCCGACGATGACGACGCGCCTGCCCTCGACGTCGCCGAGGCGCTGGCGCAGTGTCAACGCGTCGAGCAGCGCCTGGGTGGGGTGCTCGTGGGTACCGTCGCCGGCGTTGATGACACTCGGCCCGCCCCCGTCGGCCTCGGCCGTCCACTCCGAGAGCTGTTGCGGCGCCCCGGAAGCCGGGTGCCGGATGATCAGGGCGTCGGCGCCTGCGGCGCGCAGCGTCAGGGCGGTGTCACGCAGCGACTCGCCCTTGGCCACCGAGGATCCCGAGGCGCTGACGTTGATGACGTCGGCGCTCATCCACTTCCCCGCCACCTCGAACGACACCCTGGTGCGCGTCGAGTTCTCGTAGAACATCGTGATGACGGTCCGCCCGCGCAGCGTCGGCAGCTTCTTGACCTCGCGGCCGATCAGGGCGTCGCGGAAGCGGTCGGCGTCGTCGAGGATCGCCACGGCCTCCTCGCGGCTCAGGTCGGAGGCCGATAGAAGGTGCTTCATGCTCCGGCTCCTCTGCTCTTCGCGCAAGCGCTCATCGCACCGGCCCTCCCTCGGGGGCGATGGACACGTGGTCCTCGCCGCCGTCGTTCTCCTCGAGGCGCACCTTCACGTTCTCGCTGCGCGAGGTCGGCACGTTCTTGCCGACGTAGTCGGCGCGCAGCGGCAACTCGCGGTGGCCCCGGTCGACGAGCACCGCCAGTTGCACGCTCCTCGGGCGGCCGATGTCGCGCAGCGCGTCCAGAGCCGAGCGCACCGAGCGCCCGGTGTAGAGCACGTCGTCGACCAGGACGACCAGCGCACCGTCGATCCCGCCCTCGGGAATCGTCGTGTCGGCGAGCGCCCTCGGCGGCTTACTCGCCAGATCGTCGCGGTACAGCGTGATGTCGAGAGCGCCGTGGGCAACGGTGACTCCGGAGAACTCGTGGATCCGCGCGGCGAGTCGCGTCGCCAGCGTGACGCCGCGGGTCGGGATGCCCAGTAGCACGACGCTCGGGGCGTCGGCGCCGTCGAGCGCGGTCTTCTCGATGATCTGATGCGCGATGCGCGAAACGGTCCGTCCAACGTCGGCCGCGGTCATCAACTCGCGGTCGGCATTCGGGGCAGCCACCTACCGGGACCTCCTTCTCCGCCTCTCCGGACGGATCGTTAAAGGATGTCAAACTGCGGGGACTCTACCATCGGCGCGACCGCCCGAGCACATGCGCCGCGGCGCGCTGACTACGCTGACGCGGATGAACCTCGACGCCAATCAAGCCTCCATCCGCGAGGTGATCGACGCCGGACTGCTCGCGGGTGCGGTCACCCTGGTGTGGCGCGGCGGGGAGGTGCTGCAGGTCAACGAACTCGGGCACCGAGACGTGCACGCCGGCCTGCCGATGAGACGCGACACCGTGTTCCGCATCGCGTCGATGACCAAGCCGGTGACGGTGGCCGCCGCCATGGCGCTCGTCGAGGAGGGCAAGCTCACACTGTCGGACCCGGTGTCGACGTGGCTGCCCGAACTCGCCGATGCACGGGTGCTGGCCGATCCCGCCGGTCCGCTCGATCGCACCGACCCGATGCGCAGGCCCATCACCTTCGACGACCTGATGACCCACCGCAGCGGACTGGCCTACGCCTTCTCGGTGGGCGCGCCGCTGGGCAGGGCCTACGGACGGCTGATGTTCCGCCAGGACCAGGACCGCTGGCTGGCGGAGTTGGCGGCGCTGCCGCTGGCGCACCAGCCCGGTGAGCGGCTGACCTACAGCCACTCCACCGATGTGCTCGGGATCGCGCTGTCGCGCATCGAGGGCAAGCCGTTGTCGGATGTCCTGGCGGCGCGGATCTTCGAGCCACTCGGCATGACCGACACGGGTTTCGCCGTCACGCCGGAGGGCAGGCGCCGCGCCGCGACGATGTACAAGATCGACGCGGCGACCAACGAGTTGCGCGACGACGTGATGGGTCCGGCCAACGTCACGCTGCCGACGTTCTGCACCGGCGGTGCGGGCCTCTGGTCCACGGTCGACGACTACCTGACGTTCGCGCGAATGCTGCTGGGCTTCGGCGAGGTCGACGGCGTGCGCGTGCTGACCGAGGACTCCGTGCGAGCGATGCGGGGCGATCGCCTGACCGACGAGCAGAAGCGCCAGCCGTTCCTCGGGATGCCGTACTGGCGCGGCCGCGGTTTCGGGCTCAACCTGTCGGTCGTCACCGATCCGGCGCAGTCCCGGCAGCTCTACGGCCCCGGCGGCCTCGGCTCGTTCAACTGGCCGGGCGCGTACGGCACGTGGTGGCTGGCCGACCCGTCGTCCGACCTGATCCTCTTCTACCTGATCCAGAACATGCCGGACCTGAGCACGGATACCGCTGCCGCGATCGCGGGCAACACGTCGCTGCTGAAGCTCCAGGGTGCGCAGCCGAAGTTCGTCCGGACCACCTATCGCGAGCTCGGGCTGTTGTAACCCGTTACAGCACACCCAGTTTGACGGCGAGATCGAGGACGGCTTCGGCGCGCGCTCGGGTGGGGCCCGCGCTTCCGTCGTAGGCACCCGTCGGCGCGTCGAGGCGGGCCAGGGTGTCGCGGGCCTCGTCGATCTCCGGCACCGAGGGACTCAGCAGCGTGTTGATCGTCTCCGCGTGGGCGGCGTCCAGGCACAGCCGACCGGTCATCCCGGCCACCTTGGCGACCTCGGTGTCGCGGGTGAGGTGGCGCGTCTGATCCCGCAGGGTCGGCCCGTCGATCGGCGCGGGTAGTCCGGCCGCCCGGCTGGCGATCACCAGCCGCGCCCGCGGATACGCGAGCACCACCGGATCGGCGCTCATTCCGGTGTCCTTACGAAAGTCGCCGACGCCGAACGCGATTCGCGAACAGGAGCGCGCGATGTCGAACGCGTACTCGATCCCGAGGGCGGATTCGATCAGGGCGACGACGGGGGTGCCCGCGGGCAGTCGCGCCGCGGTCGCGGCGACGTCGTCGGGTGACTCCGTCTTCGCGAGCATCACACCGGCCAGGCCGGGCGCGGTGGACAGCGCGTCCAGATCGGCCTCCCACGCGGGTGTCGTCACGCTGTTGATCCGCGCCCACGCGCTGCCGCCTCCGTGCAGCCAGTCCGCGACGGCGCGCCTGCCGTCGTCGCGCTGCGCACTGGGCAGGCCGTCCTCGATGTCGAGGACGACGACGTCGCAGACGGTGTCGACCGCCGACGCGAAGCCGGGCAGACCCGGCTGCAGCAGCCAGGTACGAGCCAGTGACCAGTGCGGGCTGCGGACACGCGACGAGACCGACATGCCTATGACCGTCTCGAACGACCGGGCGGCGCGCCAGGTTGCGTTCATATTGTTCAGCCGCGGCTCAGAGCGACCGGGACAGCACCCTGCCGAACTGCAGCAGGCGCTGCATCTGCGCGAGTCCCCCGTTGTCCACGGTCTTGACGTATCGGAAGGACTCGCAGAACAGGTCCGTGTCGACGGCGCTCTTCTGCCGAGTGCGGGTCAACAGCTGCGTGTACATGCGCAGCCGCACCTCGGCCAGCCGCCGGGTGCCGTCGCTGAGGACGTCGAACTCGGTGGTGAGGATGTGGTCGGTGATCGTCGACAGCGCGATGGTGCGCACCGACGCCTCCAGCAGCTGCCGCGACTCCCGGCCGTCGGCCGACATCTCGTCGTCGGCGCGCCAGATGATCAGCCGGCGGCCTTCGGTCAGCACGACCTCCTGCCACAGCGCCTCGCCCCACTGCTCGTTGGTGACGCCCCGCGACATGATGAACGATGTGACGGTCGGGAAGTCGACGAGCGAGCGCAGCTGATCCAACGCCAGCTCGGGGTCCCGCAGGTACACCTTCGCCGCGTCCGCGATGCTCGTGTACGGCGCCCAGTCCTGCGGTTCGCTCATCAGGAGACCTCGGGTACCCCGTGCGCCTTCGAGACGGCGTCGGAGACGGCCTGAGCGGCCGCCCGCAGCTGCGGGGTGACCAGCATGACCTGCCCGAGGACTCCGTTGACGAAGCCCGGCGACTCGTCGGTGGAGAGCTTCTTGGCCAGCTCGACCGCCTCGTCGACGGCGACCGGCTCCGGCACGTCGTCGGCGTGCAGGAGTTCCCACACCGCGACACGCAGGATCGCGCGGTCGACGGCGGGCAGCCTGGTGAGCGTCCAGCCCTGCAGGTGCGCCGAGATGAGATCGTCGATGTGCTCGGCGTTGTCGGTGACGCCGCGCGCGACCGTGACGGTGTAGGGGTTCAGGGCCGCGACCTCGGAGTCGTTCTCCGCCAACGTGGTTCGGGTGTCGACGAGTTCCGCTGCGGTCAAGCCGCGCGCCTCCGACTCGAACAGCATCTCGACCGCGCGCTTACGCGCCTGATGCCGACCCCGGTCGCCCTTGCGGGGTCCCCTGTCGCGGCTCCACTCGCCCGCCGAATGACCGCTCCGCTCGCCCCGTGCCGATATCCCGTCGCTCCGCTCGCCCCGTGCCGATATCCCGTCGCTCCGCTCGCCCCGGTCAGGCATTGACCCTTCCCAGGTAGCTGCCGTCCCGCGAGTCGACCTTGAGCTTGTCGCCGGTGTTGATGAAGAGCGGAACCTGGATCTCGGCGCCGGTCTCCATGGTCGCGGGCTTGGTCCCCGCGTTGGAGCGGTCGCCCTGCAGGCCGGGCTCGGTGCTGGCGACGACGAGTTCGACGGTGACCGGGAGCTCGAGGTAGAGCGGCGCGCCGTCGTGGAACGCGATCTGGACCGGCATGCTCTCCAGCAGGTAGTTGGCGGAGGTGCCGACGAGCGTCTCGGACAGCGGGTGCTGCTCGTAGTCCTCGGAGTCCATGAAGACGAAGTCGCTGCCGTCGCGGTACAGGTAGGTGGCGTCGCGGCGGTCGACGGTCGCCGTCTCCACCTTCACGCCGGCGTTGTAGGTCTTGTCGACGACCTTGCCCGACAGCACGTTCTTGAGCTTCGTGCGCACGAACGCGGGGCCCTTGCCCGGCTTGACGTGCTGGAACTCGATGATCTGCCAGAGCTGGCCGTCGATCTGCAGGACGAGCCCGTTCTTGAAGTCTGCGGTCGATGCCACTGCGGTAGTACTCCTATAAGTCTCAGTTGATGACAACCAGTTCCTTGGGGAACCGGGTGAGCAACTCGGGGGTGGGTGAGTCCTCTCCACCCACGACGAGGGTGTCCTCGATCCGGACACCGCCGCGGCCCGGCAGATAGACACCTGGCTCCACGGTCACCGCGGAGCCAGCAAGCAGTGTACCGGCGGATGAGGCGCCGATTCCCGGCGCTTCGTGGATCTGCAGGCCGACACCGTGGCCCAGCCCGTGACCGAAGTTCTCGGCGAACCCGGCGTCGGCGATGACCTGGCGCGATGCGGCGTCGACGTCCTTGAGGCCGGTGCCGGGTGCCAGCGCCTCGCGACCCGCCCGCTGCGCGGTCGCCACCAGGTCGTAGACGTCGAGCTGCCACTGCGCCACGGGGTCGAGCACGAACGTGCGCGTCATGTCGGAGTGGTATCCCGCGACCAGCGCGCCGAAGTCGATCTTCACGAAGTCCCCGGCGGCCAGCACCGCAGCTGTCGGACGGTGGTGAGGGATGGCCGAATTCGCCCCCGCGGCGACGATCGTCTCGAACGACACCCCGTCGGCGCCGTGATCGAGCATGCGCGCCTCGAGCTCGCGGCCCACCTCCTTCTCGGTGCGACCCGGCCGCAGGCCGCCGGCGTCCACCAGGTCGCGCAGCGCGGCGTCGGCGGCCTCGCACGCCAGCCGCAGAAGCGCGATCTCGCCCGCGTCCTTCACCTCGCGCAGCGCCTCCACGGTGCCCGCCGCCCGGACGAACTCCAGGTCCGGCGCGACGCGCTTCAGGACGCCGTAGCCGTCGAACGTCACGACGTGGCTCTCGAAACCGAGCCTGCGCACCCCGTCGGCCGCCGCGCGGGTCGCCAGGTGCGCAGCGCACGCCCGCTCGATGACCACTTCGGCGTCCGGCGACTGCTGCGCCGCCTGCGTGACGTACCTGCCGTCGGTGGCCAGCACCGGAACCTCGGATTCGGCCGACACCAGCAACGCCGCGTTCGAACCGGTGAAACCCGACAGGTAACGCACGTTGACCAGGTCCGTTACCAGGATCGCGTCCAGTTCGTTGGCAACCAGCCGACGACGCAGCCGGTCTCGGCGCTGGGAAATAGTCACGGTCTCCGACGCTACTCGCTAGGCTGTCCACCCATGAGTAAGTGGTTGCTGCGCGGACTGGTGTTCGCGGCGTTGATGGTCGTCGTCCGATTGCTTCAGGGCGCGCTGATCAACGCCTTCGACACGTGGGCGCTGACGATCAGCGCCACGCTCGTCGTCCTGTTCGCGATCGGTGCCCTGATCTGGGGCGTTTCCGACGGACGGGCGGACGCGACGGCCAACCCGGACCCCGACCGCCGCGGCGATCTGGCCATGACGTGGCTGCTGGCGGGCCTGTTCGCCGGCGTCGTGAGCGGCCTGGTGGCGTGGTTCATCTCACTGTTCTACGACAACCTGTACGCCGAGGCCGTCGTCAACGAGGTGACGACCTTCGCCGCGTTCACCGCCCTGGTGGTCTTCGTCGCCGCCATCGCGGGTGTCGCCCTCGGTCGCTACCTGGTGGACCGCAACGCGCCGCCGGTCGTGCGTCACAGCGCCGACGGCGAACGCGCCGACACCGACGTGTTCGCAGCGGTCAACCCCGACCACGACCCCAACGCGACCGCCACCGCGCCGGTGGCCACCGACCGGGCTTAGTCCGCCGCTGCGGCTGCGACGTACCGCAGCGCCAGCAGGTAGCCCTTCACGCCCAGACCGACGATCACGCCGGTCGCGACGCCGCTCAGGTACGAGTGGTGCCGGAACTCCTCGCGCTTGTGCACGTTCGAGATGTGCACCTCGATCAGCGGTGCCCGCAGTTCGGAGCACGCGTCGCGCAGCGCGATCGACGTGTGGGTGAACGCTCCCGCGTTCAGAATGACGGGCTCCCCCGCGTCGGCCGCGGCGTGAATCCAGTCGATCAGGTCGGCCTCGCTGTTCGACTGCCGCACCACGACGTCGACGCCCAACTCGCGCGCTTCCGCTTCGATGAGCGCCACCAGGTCGTCGTGCGTCGTCGTGCCGTAGACCTCCGGCTGCCGCTTACCGAGCCGGCCCAGGTTCGGCCCGTTGATCACGTTGATGGCCATCGGGCTCCTCAGTTCTCCACGCGCAACGGCAGGCGCTTGTCGGCGATCTCCGAGTAGGCGGCCACCAGCAGCGACGGGTCCGGCCCCTCGAGGCGTCCCGGCTTGCCGAGACCGTCGAGCACCACGAACCGCAGCACGCCGGATCGGGTCTTCTTGTCCCCCGCCATGTACTCGAGCAACTGCGGCAGCGCGTCGGCGTCGTAACCGACCGGCAGTCCCAGCGACGTGAGGATGGCGCGGTGGCGGTCGGCGGTCCCGTCGTCGAGGCGACCCGCCAGCCGACCCAGTTCGGCGGCGAACACCAGCCCGACGGACACGGCGGCGCCGTGGCGCCATCGGTACTGTTCGCGACGCTCGATGGCGTGCGCCAGCGTGTGCCCGTAGTTGAGGATCTCGCGCAGAGCGGATTCCTTCTCGTCGGCCGCGACCACCTCGGCCTTGACCGCGACCGATCGCCGGATGAGTTCGGGCAGAACAGGTCCCGTCGGGTCGAGCGCCGCTTCGGGATCGGCCTCGATCATGTCGAGGATCACCGGGTCGGCGATGAACCCCGCCTTCACGATCTCGGCCATGCCCGCGATGATCTCGGTACGCGGCAGCGTCTCCAGGGTGGCGAGGTCCACCAGCACCGCGAGCGGTTGGTGGAACGCCCCGACGAGGTTCTTGCCCGCGTCGGTGTTGATGCCGGTCTTGCCGCCGACCGCGGCGTCGACCATGCCCAGCAGGGTGGTCGGGACGTGCACGATGTCGACACCCCGCAGCCAGGTGGCGGCGGCGAAGCCCGCGACGTCGGTCGCCGCTCCGCCGCCCAGGCTCACGATCGCGTCGGTGCGTCCGATGCCGATGCGGCCGAGCACCTCCCAGATGAACCCGACGACGGGCAGTTCCTTGCCCGCTTCGGCGTCGGGGATCTCGATGCGATGCGCGTCGATCCCGTTGTCGCCCAGGCGACTTCGGATCGACTCGGCGGTCTGCGTGAGCGACGGCTGGTGCAGGATCGCGACCTTGTGGCGGCCTGTCAGCGTGCGCGTGAGGTCGTCGAGCAGACCCCGGCCGATGATGACGGGGTACGGCCGATCGACGAGGACGTCGACGGTTACGGGTTCAGTCATTGCGTGCTTCCGCTTTACGGGCCAGCGCCGCGGGACTCGGCGGCGCCTCTGTGGTCGGGGCCGGGTTGAGGACGGTCGGCAGCCGGCGCCAGGTGGGCCTGCGTCTGCGCGCGGGCTGCGACCGCGCGCACTCCGCCGCCTCGAGCTTTCCGACGATGTGCCGCACCACCGCTCCGGGGTTGCGCCGGTTGGTGTTGATCCGCATGGTCGCGACCTTGCGGTACAGCGGCACGCGTTCGGACATCAGCGCGCGGAACCTCTCACCGGGATCGCCACCGGCGAGCAGTGGCCTGCCACCACCGGAGGTCCGCCGAATACCTTCTGCGGCATTGATTTCCAGATAGATCACGGTGTGCCCGGCCAGGGCCTCGCGGACGGCGGGTGAGGTGATCGCGCCGCCGCCCAGCGACACGATGCCGGTGTGCTCGGCCAGCGCGGCCTTGACCACGTCGGCCTCGATCCGGCGGAACTCGGGCTCCCCCTCGACGAAGATCTCGGCGATGCTGCGGCCCGTGGTCTCGACGATCTTGGCGTCCGTGTCGAGCAGCGGGACGCCGAGCGTCTTGGCCAGCCGCCGACCGATCGTGGACTTGCCCGATCCGGGCATGCCCACCAGAACGGCCTTCGGCGCCATCAGCCCGTTGCCTCTGAGGTCTGCGCCGGCTCCCTGCTACGGATCGCGGCGAGGTAGGAGTCGACGTTGGCGCGAGTCTCGGTGAGCGAGTCGCCGCCGAACTTCTCGAGCGCGGCCCGCGCGAGCACGAGCGCCACCATCGTCTCGACGACCACACCCGCGGCGGGCACGGCGCACACGTCGGAGCGCTGGTGGATCGCGACGGCCTCGTCACCGGTGGCCATGTCGATGGTGGACAGCGCGCGCGGCACGGTCGAGATCGGCTTCATCGCGGCGCGCACCCGCACGGCCTGTCCGTTGGTCATCCCGCCCTCGAGGCCGCCCGCACGGTTCGTGGATCGCACGGCGCCGTCCGGGCCGGGGTAGATCTCGTCGTGCGCAACGCTGCCGCGACGGCGGGCGGTTTCGAAGCCGTCTCCGATCTCGACGCCCTTGATGGCCTGGATGCCCATGACGGCACCCGCGAGCTGGCTGTCGAGACGGCTGTCACCGCTGGTGAAGGACCCGAGCCCGATCGGCAGGCCGTCGGCGACCACCTCGACGACGCCGCCGAGCGTGTCGCCGTCCTTCTTGGCCGCCTCGATCTCGGTGATCATCGCGTCCTCGGCGGTCTTGTCGAACGCCCGCACCGGGCTGTCGTCGATCGCGTCGAGGTCCTCGGGGCGCGGCGGAGGCCCCTCGTACGGCTTCGACGCGCCGATGGAGATGACGTGGGACAGCACCTCGACGCCGAGCGCCTGGGTGAGGAACGCCCTGGCGATGGTGCCGGCCGCCACGCGGGCGGCGGTCTCGCGCGCGCTGGCGCGCTCCAGCACGGGCCGGGCGTCGTCGAAGCCGTACTTGAGCATGCCCGCGTAGTCCGCGTGGCCGGGTCGGGGCCTGGTCAGCGGCGCGTTACGCGCGACATCCAGGTCGGACTCGTCGACCGGGTCGGAGGCCATCACGGTCTCCCACTTGGGCCACTCGGTGTTGCCGATCTGGACGGCGATGGGCCCGCCGAGCGTGATGCCGTGCCGGACCCCGGCCAGGATCGTCACCTCGTCGGCCTCGAACTTCATCCGGGCGCCACGACCGTAGCCGAGCCTGCGTCGCTTCAGCTGCTCGGCGATGTCCTCCGACGTGATGCGGACACCCGCGACCATGCCCTCGACGACGGCCACCAGAGCCCGGCCGTGGGATTCACCAGCAGTTGTCCATCGCAACACGCGTCCCATCTTCCCATGAGGTCATCGGTGCGACCGAATCCGTCAGGCACTCCACTGCATCAGGACGGTGTCGATCCAGCGGTCGTGTTTGTAGCCGACGCGTTCCAGCCGTCCGGCGTCCCGGAATCCGAACCTGCGGTGCAACCGCACCGACGCCTCGTCACCCGAGTCGGCGATCACCGCGATCACCTGCCGCACTCCGACGGCCCGGCTCATGTCGAGCAGCGCCGGAAGCAGTTCGGCCCCGCATCCCGTGCCGACGGCCGACGGCGCCACGTACACCGAGTCCTCGACGGTCGCCCGGTACGCGGGCCGCGCCTTCCACGGTGCGCAGTACGCGTAGCCGGCCACCGCGCCGTCGCGTTCGGTGACCACGAACGGCAGCCGCGCCGCGGCGATGGCCGCGTGCCGGCGCTGCCACTCGTCGCGATCGGGGACGTCGAGTTCGAACGTCGCCACGCTGGTGGCGACGTAGTGGGCGTAGATGTCGGCGATCGCGGGCAGATCGTCGACGGAGGCGGGGCGCACGGTCATCGTGGTGCCACGGTAAAGCCATCACCACGCCGCCGCGATGGCTAGCGACGCCGATACGCACATCGACGGACCGTGCGGCACGGGGTCGGACCGGCCCCGTGCGAGCGCCGCCACCGCCAGGAGACCGGTCAGCAGCGGAGCGCCCACGGCCGCGAGCATCCAGACGTCCACGCCGAACGCCCCCGTCAGCCCGCCCAGTCCCGGCGCCAGCTTGACGTCGCCCGCGCCCAGGCCCGCCGGTGCCGCGAGGTGAACGAGCAGGTACACGGCGAGCAGCGCCGCGGCACCCGCCAGCGCAGGCCACCCGCGTCCCGCGACCGCCGCGCCGCACAGTACGGCGACGGCACCGGGAACCGTCAGAGCGTTGGGCAGCCGACGATGCCGAATGTCGAAGGCGCACAAGGCGGTGAACCACGCCACCACCCCCACCGCGAGCAACCCCGCCGCCATGGGTGAAGGCTAGCGTCAGCCGAGGGCGGCCCTCATCACCTCTTCGGGGGCCGGCATTCCGGTGAACAGCTCGACCTGGGCGTACGCCTGGTTCAGCAGCATCTGCAGGCCGCTGACGACCCGGCCGCCCGACGCCTCGACCGCCTGCGCCAGCGGGGTCGGCCACGGGTCGTAGATCGCATCGAGCAGCAGCGGCGTTCCCGCGAGGGTGGCGGTGTGGTCCGCGGCCGCAGCGGCCGGGATCGTGCTGACGACCGCATCGACGGCGCCGAGGGGCCCGCCCAGCTCGATGAACTCGGCGCGCAGCCCGCACTTCCGCGCCAACGCCAGCAGCGGTGCCGCCCGCTCGGAGCTGCGCGCCGTAACGGCCAGTTCGGCGACCCCGAGTTCGGCCAGCGCGACCACCGCGGCGGGAGCGGTGCCGCCCGATCCGACGACCACCGCTCGCGCGCCGGGCCCGACCGCCGTGCCCAGCGCACCGGCGACCCCGTCGACGTCGGTGTTGTCGGCCAGCCAGCCGGTGTCGGTGCGCACCAGCGTGTTCGCCGTCCCGACCAGTCCGGCGCGATCGGTGCGCTGTTCGGCGAACTGCAGCGCGGCGAGCTTGCCCGGCATGGTCACCGACACGCCCACCCACTCGGGGCCGAAACCGCTTACCACCGAAGGCAGTTGGGCCGCGGTGCACTCGATGCGGTCATAGGTCCAGTCGGACAGCCCGAGAGCGCGGTAGGCGGCCAGGTGCAGCTGAGGTGACCGGGAGTGGGCGATCGGTGACCCGAGCACTCCGGCACGACGCACCAGCGGCTCCTACCGAGCGCTGTCGAGCACGCCGTTGCGCATGGCCACGTCGATGTTCGCCAGATGCTGCTGGTAGTCGCGGGTGAACAGCGTGGTGCCCTGCAGATCGACCGTGACGAAGTACAGCCAGTCCCCCGGCTCCGGGGTCTCCGCGGCGACCAGCGCCGGCTGGCCGGGCGAGCAGATCGGCGTGACCGGAAGGCCTTCTCGGACATAGGTGTTCCACGGAGTGTCGCGGCCGCGGTCGGCGTCGGTGGTCGCGACCTCCTGCCGGTCGAGCGAGTAGTTCACCGTCGAGTCGAACTCGAGCCTGCGGTGGTCGGGTGCGACGAGCCGGTTGTAGATCACCCGAGCCACCTTCGCGAAGTCCTGCGGCTTGGATTCGCGCTGCACCAACGACGCCACGACCAGGATCTGGTACGGCGACATGTTGCCCGCCTGCCCCGCCTGCAACAGTCCGTTCGCCTCGTACTGTGCCGCGCTGGCACCGATCAGACTCTTGAGGACGTCCTGCGGCGACGACGACGGGTCGACGTTCCACGTGCCGGGCGCGATGAGCCCCTCGATGCGCCGGTGATCGGTGCCCATCACCTTGATCGGGTTGACGGCCCACTGCGGGATCGCCAACGCCGCGGCGTCTGCGGTCCCCGCGACCTCCTTGAGCTGGTCGGCGTCGACGCACTGCTGGGCGCCGTCGAGGTCGACGCACGTCGCCTTCGAGATCAGCGTGAAGATCCCGTCGGTGACGGCATTGGTCTTCACGTCGGCGATGTCGTCCAGCTGACGACCCTCGGGGATCACCAGACGGCCGACGCGATTCTCCGGATCGACAAGGCGCTCAACGGCATCCGCACCGGAGATCTGGGTACGCACCTTGTAGAAGCCGGGCTGGATGGCCGAGATGGCGGCGTTTCCCGAGGCGGCGCCGACGAACGCGGTGGTCGTGGCGACGACGTCCTGATCCTTCAGCGTCTGACCGATCGCGGTCGTCGAGTCGCCGCCGCGCACCTCGATCACGACGTCCTTCAGCCCCTCGCCCGCGTAGTCGCTCTCGGTGCCGAACAGGCCGTGCCAGAGTCGGGAGCCGAGGAACACCGCTCCGACGACCACCACGATGAGCACCGTCAGCGCCAGCACGCTGCCGAAGCGCCTGCGCTTCCTGTTCCGCTTGGCCCTGCCGCGTTCGGCGCGGCTCATGCTCCGCCGCGGTCGGCCGACCGCTTCCGGCCTGCTGCGCTCGGTGCTCCAGTCGTCAGCCATCCGCCGCTCCGCTGCGCTCGGTGAGCGCGACGCGCCGTTGGTCGAGCCAGCTCTGCAGGATGCCGACGGCGGCAACCTGATCGATCATGGCCTTCTGTCCCTTCGCCTTGACCCCCGCCTCGCGCAGCGAACGCTGCGCGGTGACGGTCGTCAGTCGTTCGTCTGCCATGCGCACGGGCACCGGTGCGATGCGTGCGGCGAGTGCATCGGCCACCGCGATCGCGTCGAGCGCCGATGACCCGGTCCGGTCGGCGAGCGTACGCGGCAGGCCCACGACGACCTCGACCACGTCCAGTTCGTCGACGAGCGCGGCCAGTCGCCGTACGTGCCCACCCGCAGCGCTCCTGCGATCGCGCTGCACGGTTTCGACCGGCGTCGCGAGAATCCCGTCGGGGTCGCAGGTGGCCACGCCGACCCGCACGGTCCCCACGTCGACCCCGAGCCGTCGTCCGCGCCCGGGGTCGTCACCGCCGGGTCGGTCCGGCGAGCGGGATTCAGCTGAGGGCACGTCCAGTCAGCTCCGCGCAACCTCGGCGTGCAGTGCGGCGAGCGCGGCGTCGATTCCCGACGCCCCGCTTCCCGAGCCCTGGGCCAGGTCGGCTTTGCCACCGCCGCGTCCGTTGACGGGCGCCCCGAGGACCTTGACCAGATCGTTGGCGGACAGCCCGAGGTCCTGCGCGGCCGGATTGACCGCGACGACGAACGGCACCGCGCCGCCGTCCCCCTCGGCGATCAGTGCGACCACGCCCGGCTCCGAGCCGAGCTTGCCGCGGATGTCGCCGACCAGGCTGCGAAGATCGCCAGCCGAGACGCCGCCGGCCATTCGCTGTGCCACCAGACGCACCTTACCGACCAACTCGGCGCCCGCGGCCGCGTTCGCCGCCGCCGCCCGCGCGTTGGAGAGTCGGACGCGGTCGAGTTCCTTCTCCGCGGCGCGCAACCTGTCGACGAGGTTGGCGACCCTCGCGGGGACCTCGTCGGACGGCACCTTCAGCGACGACGCCAGACCTGCCATCAGCGCCCGTTCCTTGGCGAGGTGGCGGAACGAGTCGAGCCCGACGTAGGCCTCGACACGGCGCACCCCCGACCCCACCGACGCTTCGCCGAGCACCGTCACGGGACCGATCTGCGCCGAGTTGTGCACGTGGGTTCCGCCGCACAGTTCGAGCGAGAACGGACCGCCGATCTCGACGACGCGAACCTCGTCGGGATACGCCTCACCGAACAGCGCCATCGCGCCCATGGCCTTGGCCTTGTCGAGCTTGGTGTGGAAGGTGTTCACCGCGAAGTCGGCTTCCACCGCCTCGTTGGCGACGACCTCTATCTCGCTGCGCTGTTCTTCGGACAGCGCGCCCTGCCAGTTGAAGTCGAAGCGCAGGTAGCCCGGCCGGTTCAGCGACCCCGCCTGAACGGCGTTGGGGCCCAGCACCTGTCGCAGCGCCGCGTGCACCATGTGCGTGCCGGAGTGGCCCTGGGTCGCGCCGCGCCGCCACTTCGGGTCGACGGCGGCGGTGACCGTGTCGCCCTCGACGAACTCGCCCGACTCGACGGTGACGCGGTGCACGAACAGTGTCTTGGCGACCTTCTGCACGTCGGTGACCGCGGCTCGCGCCGTCTCGCTGGAACCGGTGCCCGCGATGGTGCCGATGTCGGCGATCTGACCGCCGGACTCGGCGTACAGCGGGGTGCGGTCGAGCACCAACTCGATGCGGTCGGCCGCTTCCCCGTCATGGGACACCACCGGAACCCGGCGACCGTCAACGAAGATGCCGAGAATCGTTGCCTCGGAGGTGAGTTCGTCGAAGCCGGTGAACTCCGTCGGCCCCGCGTCGACCAGCTCGCGGTAGGCGGTGAGGTCGGCGTGCGCGTGCTTGCGCGCAGCGGCGTCGGCCTTGGCGCGCTGCCGCTGCTCGGCCATCAGTCCGCGGAAGCCCTCCTCGTCGACGGACAGATCGGCTTCGGCGGCCATCTCGAGGGTCAGGTCGATCGGGAACCCGTAGGTGTCGTGCAGCGTGAACGCGTCGGTGCCCGACAGCACGCTGGCGCCCGCCGCCTTGGTGGCGCGGGCGGCGTCGTCGAACAGGCGGGAGCCCGACTGCAGCGTGCGGTTGAACGCCGTCTCCTCGGCGACCGCGATGCGCTGGATGCGCTCGAAGTCGGTGACCAGTTCGGGATACGACGGTCCCATCGCGTCGCGCACCGTCACCATGAGGTCGGCCATGATCGCGTCGTCGACCCCGAGCAGCTTGGCGGCGCGGATGATTCGGCGCAGCAGCCGGCGCAGCACGTAGCCGCGCCCCTCGTTGCCGGGGCTGACGCCGTCGCCGATGATGATCGCCGCGGTGCGACTGTGATCGGCGATGATGCGGTATCGCACGTCGTCCTGGTGGTAACCCGCGCCGTAGGGTCGCGGCGCACGGGCCGACACCAGATCGATGACGGGGCGCAGCAGGTCGGTCTCGTAGACGTTGTCGACGTCCTGCAGCAGGCAGGCCACCCGCTCGATGCCCATTCCGGTGTCGATGTTCTTGCGCGGCAGCGGGCCGAGGATCTCGAAGTCCTCCTTCGACGTCCCCTGACCGCGCTCGTTCTGCATGAACACGAGATTCCAGATCTCGATGTAGCGGTCCTCGTTGGCCTCGGGCCCGCCCTCGACACCGTACTGCGGTCCGCGGTCGTAGTAGATCTCCGATGACGGACCGCAGGGCCCCGGAATCCCCATCGACCAGTAGTTGTCGGCCATGCCGCGGCGCTGAATCCGCTCGAGCGGCAGTCCCGCGACCTCCTGCCAGTAGCCGATGGCCTCGTCGTCGTCGAGATACACGGTGGCCCAGAGCTTCTCCGGATCGAAGCCGTAGCCGCGCTGATTCTGCGGATTGGTCAGCAGGGTCCACGCCAGCTCGATGGCGCCCTTCTTGAAGTAGTCGCCGAACGAGAAGTTGCCGGCCATCTGGAAGAACGTGTTGTGCCGGGTCGTGATGCCGACCTCGTCGATGTCGGGTGTGCGAATGCACTTCTGGACGCTCGTCGCCCTGTCCCACGGCGGGGTCCGCTGCCCGAGGAAGTAGGGCACGAACTGAACCATGCCCGCGTTGACGAACAACAGGTTCGGATCGTCGAGGATCACCGATGCGCTCGGCACCTCGGCGTGACCCGCGTTCACGAAGTGATCGAGGAAGCGCTTCCTGATCTCGTGTGTCTGCACGTGCTGGTGTCCTTCATGGGAGGGAGTTCTCGACCGCATTACAGTACCGGTCTGCCCTTCCCCGCCAGTTCAGGCGTCTAGGAAGCTCAGCCGCACCGACCGGCGCGGGTTGTCGCGATTGAGGTCGACGAGCACGACGCTCTGCCAGGTCCCCAGCAGCGGGGTGCCGGACTGCACGGGTATCGACACCGACGGCGACACGATGGCGGGCAGCACGTGGTCCGCGCCGTGACCGGGCGAGCCGTGCGCGTGCCGGTAGCGATCATCCCGCGGCAGCAGACGTTCGAGGGTCTCGACGAGATCCGCGTCGGACCCCGCACCGGTCTCGAAGATCGCGATTCCCGCGGTCGCGTGGGGCACGAACACATGGCACAGCCCGTCGCCGCGACCCGCGCAGAACTCGCGGACCTCGTCGGTCAGGTCCACGGTCCGGCGCCGGGCGGTGTCGACGTCCATCAACTCGGTATCCACCCCGGCGAGGTTACGTCGCGTTACGAGATTGACGCCGGTGTTTATTTCCGACCCCCGGGAGGTACTGCTCTTACACCACCCCACACCTGGAGGAACCAATGACCATCACCGGCATCTTCACGGCCATCCTCATCGGCATCGTCGTCGGCGTTCTCGGCCGTCTTCTCGTACCCGGCAAGCAGCCCATCGGCATGCTGATCACGATCCTGGTGGGCATCGTCTCGGCGTTCCTCGGAACCGCGCTCGCGCGGGCCATCGGCCTCCCCACCGCCACGGGCGGAATCGACTGGCTGGAACTCCTGGTCCAGGTCGTCGTCGCCGCCCTCGGCGTCGCCCTGGTCTCCGCCCTGATGGGTGGTCGTCGCCGCACCGGTGTCATGGGACGCCGCCGCTCGGGACTGCTTCGCTAGGCACACCCCCCACGGCGCGGCGGGCTCTACTCCCCCCTTGGACCCGCCGCGTCAGCGCTGCCGCTGGAATCCGCTCCGGACTCCAGCGGCAGTGTTGTCTGCGCGATCAGTGAACGTCGTCATCGGCGCGTTCTCCTGATGATCGCCCTGAGCTTGTCGACGCGCCCGCCGATGTCGCGCTCGGCGCCGTGCCCGGTCGGCCGGTAGTAGTCCACGCCCACCAGCTCATCCGGTGGATACTGTTGCGACACAACGCCATCGACGTTGTCGTGTGGATACGAGTAGCCCTGCGCGTTTCCCAGCGCAGCCGCACCCGAGTAGTGCCCGTCGCGCAGATGGGGCGGCACCATGCCCGCCTTGCCTGCTTTGATGTCACCCATCGCGGCCGACAGCGCCGTGGTGACGCTGTTCGACTTCGGAGCGGTCGCCAGGTGAACGGTGGCGTGCGCCAACGTCAACTGCGCCTCGGGCATGCCGATCAGCGCGACGGTCTGAGCTGCGGCCACCGCAATCGGCAGAGCGGTCGGATCGGCCATGCCGATGTCCTCGCTGGCGAGGATCATCAACCTGCGCGCCAGGAATCGCGGGTCCTCCCCCGCGGTCAGCATGCGCGCGAGGTAGTGCAGGGCGGCGTCGACGTCGGAACCGCGCACCGACTTGATGAACGCGCTGATGACGTCGTAGTGCTGATCGCCGTCGCGGTCGTACCGGACGGCGGCCTTGTCGAGCGATTGCTCGATGGTCTCCACCGTGATGGCCTCGCCCACCTCGCTGGCGACCTCGAGCGCCGTCAGGGCCCGCCGGGCGTCGCCCGCCGCCAGCGACACCAGCAGGTCCACCGCGTCGGGATCCACCTCGACGGCGCCACCGAGCCCGCGCGGGTCGTCGATCGCCCGCTCGACCACCGACCGCACGGCGTCGGAGTTCAACGGCTGCAACTGCAGGATGAGCGAGCGCGACAGCAGCGGGGCGACAACCGAGAACGACGGGTTCTCCGTCGTCGCGGCGACCAGAAGCACGATGCGGTTCTCCACGGCCGCGAGCAGCGCGTCCTGCTGGGTCTTGGAGAACCTGTGCACCTCGTCGATGAACAGCACCGTCTGCCTGCCGCGCAGCAGCGCGATCCGGGCCTCCTCGACGACCGCGCGCACCTCCTTGACGCCGGCGGTCAGCGCGGACAGCGCCTCGAACCGCCGCCCGGTCGCGCCCGAGATCAGCGACGCGAGCGTGGTCTTGCCGGTGCCGGGTGGGCCGTACAGGATGACCGACGCGGCGCCGGACCCGTCGACGAGCCTGCGCAGTGGGCTGCCGGGACGCAGCAGGTGATCCTGGCCGACGACCTCGTCGAGGGTCGCCGGGCGCATCCGGACGGCGAGCGGCGACGACGCGGACACGGCGCCACCCGGTGCGCGCGGCTCGTCATCGCCTGCGAGGTCGAACAGCCCGTCGGACACGCTTCAGGCTTACCACGCGGCAGCCGCGGCTCAGTCGCGCAGCGCGCGGCCCTGAGCGTCGGGCACCTTGTCGGTGAGGATGAGGATCCCGTCGATCAGCCCCCAGATGGAACCGAGGCCGCAGGTCACCAGCGTCACCACTATCTGCAGCACGCCGATCGTGCTGTAGCCGAGGTAGAACCGGCCGATACCGAAACCGCCGAGGAACAGCTGCAGCAGACCGGCGGTCAGCTTGCTCTTGTCCGACAGCGGCCTGCCGTACGGGTCGACCCCGAAGGGTGCGCCCGGCTGCGGGTACGGGTTGTTGCCGTACGGCTGAGGCGCCCCGTAGCCAGGTGCCGGCGGCGGAAACGCGCCGGGCGGCGGCATTCCGTAGTCCGGCTGCGGCGCACCGTAGGTGGGCGGCGCGCCGTAGCTCGGCGGTGCGCCGTAGTTGGGCGGCGGAGCGCTGTTGTGGGGGTCGAAGTGCTGCGGCGGCGGTGCGTACGCGTCGTCGGCCGGTTTCGTGAAGTCGATCGGCGGCTGTTCGGAACCCGAGGGCTGAGGCTCAGTCATGCCAGGGATGGTCGTCTATCGGATGGGGTCACGTCCACCCCGACGTGCCGGTGAACGCGAATTCACAGGTTTTCAGCCCGCGGGCGCGGTGACGAAGTCGATGAGTTCCTCGACCCGGCCGATCAGGTCGGGCTCCAGGTCGGTCCAGTCCTCGACTGCCGACTTGATGCGCCGCCACGCCGTCGCGATGTCGGCCTGATCGGCGTGCGGCCAGCCCAGCGCGTCACAGACGCCGTGCTTCCAGTCGACCCCGCGAGGGACGACCGGCCACGCGGACATCCCCAGCCGGTCCGGTTTCACCGCCTGCCAGATGTCGATGAACGGGTGCCCGACGACGAGGGTGTGCGCGCCGCCGGGTCCGCGCGCCACGGCGTCGGCGATCCTCGCCTCCTTGGATCCGGGGACGAGGTGATCGACCAGGACGCCGAGTCTGCGCTCGGCATCGGGCCGGAAGTCGGCGACCACGTCGACGAGATCGTCCACGCCACCGAGGTATTCGACGACCAAGCCCTCGATCCGCAGATCGTCACCCCAGACGCGCTCGACCAGTTCGGCGTCGTGCCGCCCTTCGACGTAGATCCGGCTGGAGAGCGCCACCCTGGCTCGCTGGTCCCGCACGGCCACCGAACCCGACGCGGTCCTGGTCTTGGCGACCGGCGCCGCCGACCGGGGCGCGGTGAGGATGACCGGCTTGCCGTCGATGAGGTAGCCCGGACCCACCGGGAAGGGACGCCGATGGCCCCGGCGGTCCTCGAGTTCCATGCGCCCGTACTCGACGCGCACGACCGCGCCCACGTAACCGGTCTGCGCGTCCTCCACCACCAGGCCGATCTCGACGGGCCGCTCGGTGGACCGCGGACGGGTCACGCCGTGCGGGTTTCGGGCCAGGATGTCGGAACCGTAGCGATCACTCACACCGGCGAGCCTAGGAACGCCCGCGCGCGCGACCGGGCGGCGCGCCGAACCCGTGATCGATCAGTGACCGAGCCGGCGGACGGGTGCGCTCACCTGCCGACGGGCCCGGCGTTGATCTCGAACAGGACCTGATCGCCCTCGACCTTCTGGATCCTCATGTGCGCGACGTAATCGCCGCCGCGACCGGTGAACTGGCAGTCGAACTCCACTCCGACCTCGGCCTCGATGTTGTCCGGGCAGTGCACGTCGGCGACGTCGAGCTCGTAGTCGTTCTGTTCGGAGATGATGTCGACGATCGCCTGCGCGGCGTCCTCGGGCCGGACCATGTAGGTCGTGCTGCACGCGCTGAGGCCGACCACCGCGGCCAGCCCGAGGACGATGCAGCGCGACGCGATCACGCGAGGTCGTCGATCACCGTGTGGATGAACCGCATCTTGTCGAGCACCGGCGCCGGCAGGACGAACGGATACAGGTCCTCCTTGCCCATCGACCGGTTCTCCATGTTCAGCGCCCACGCCAGTGGCAACCACATCTCGATGATGGTGTCGAAGCCGCTCGGCCCCAGCATCCGGCGATCGAAGGTCGCACTCGCGGGCGCGAATCCGAAGGCGGCCGACGTGTCCAGCGTGTCGCGGATGTGCAGGTAGTGCGCGAATGTCTCGGCCCAGTCCTCCGCAGGGTGCATCGTCGCGTAGGACGACACGAAGGTCTTCTCCCAGCCAGCCGGCGCTCCCTCGCCGTAGTGCCGGTCGAGCGCCTCCTGGTAGTCCAGGTTCGGATCCCCGAACAACTCGGTGAAGCGCTGCGTGTGGTCCTGCGACGGGCCGATCAGGCGATAGAAGTAGTAGTGCCCGATCTCGTGGCGGAAGTGGCCGAGCAGGGTGCGGTACGGCTCGGCCATCGAGACGCGGAGTTGTTCGCGGTGGACGTCGTCGCCCTCGGCGAGGTCGAGCGTGATGACGCCGTCGGCGTGGCCGGTGAACACCTTCTCCAGCTGGCTCGACAGCAGGTCGAAGGCCAGCCCGTACCGCGGGTCCTCGTCCCTGCCGATGATCGGCAGCTTCAGCTCGCTCAGCTCGACGATGAGCCTGCGCTTCGCCCGCTCAGCCGCGGCGAAGGCGGCCATCGCCTTCGGGTCGGCGTCGTTCGGACGGGTCCGGGTCAGTGCGCACGACGCGCACAGCTGAACCACGGGACCCGTCTTCTCGACGAGCCAATTGCACTTGGCGGCATGCAGATTCGCGCAGAGCCGGTACTGACTCTCGTCGACGGCGCCCGCGTGCTCGCTCTCGGGTCCCGGCGCGATGACGAGCAGCGCCATGTCGTCGAGGGAGAAACCCAGCCTGCTGCGGCAGGACAGGCACACGGAGTTCTCGAAAGCCAACCGCTGTCCGCAGTTGGGACAGGTGAAGTCACGCACGCAGGACACTCCCGTCGAACGGCGCCACGTCGACGGACACGTCGATCTTGCTGCTCTTCGAGTCGGTGTAGATGATTCCGCGCAGCGGCGGTACGTCGGCGTAGTCACGCCCGAAACCGACGACCACGTAGCGCTCGTCGACCATCTGATCGTTGGTCGGATCGAGTCCGAGCCAGTGGTTCTCACGCGTCCACACGGACGCCCAGGCATGGGTGGCATCGATGCCGACCATTCGTTCCCTTCCAGGAGGTGGATCTGTGGCCAGATACCCCGAGACGTAGCTCGCGGCGAGGCCGTTAGCCCGCAGACAGGCGATGGCCAGGCGAGCGAAGTCCTGACATACCCCCTCGCCTGCGGCCAAAACCTCGGCGACGCGGGTGGACACGGTCGTCGATCCCGAACGGTAGGTGAAGTCGGAGTTGATGCGCGCGTTCAGGTCTCTCAGCACCTCGATCAGCGGCCGGCCCGGCTCGAAACTCGGTGCGGCGTAGTCGCGTACCCCGTCGGTGATCTCACCGGCCCGCAGGTCGAGCACGAACTCGTAGGCCAGCGCGCCGTCCGGCCCGACGGGACGGGCGATCTCCCACGGGGCGAGCGCCGACCCCGACGAGTAGCGCGCCGCGGGCGGCGCGTGGACCTCGACGATCGAGTGGCTGGTGACGACCAGTTCGCGGTGCCGTTCAGTCACGTGGAAGTACGAGCTGATGTTGCCGTAGCCGTCCCGGCTGGTCGAGCTGTCGGCGGCCTCGGGGGCGATGATCAGCTCGTGCGACAGGCAGCGCTGCCGCGCCGAGTCGCGCGGCGTCAGGAAGCCGCGCCCGTACGAGCTCGTCACGTCGTCGGAGTACTCGTAACGGGTGCGGTGCGTGATCTCGTAGCTGCGGGCCGCTGTCACGGCACCACCCTTCGCTCGTCCGGACCCCACAGCGGCTGCATGCCGCCCGGCAGCGACAGCTGGGTGCTGGTGATCAGGCGCGACAGCTCCCGCAGGTCGGAGTGCATTCCGGTGAGCAGTTCCGCGAACTCCACCCTGGTGCCGTCGGTGACCACCTCGAGGTCGTCCGGGTCGACTCTGCGCAGTCGCGCCGCGATCTCGTCGACGAGGCGCTCCGGCCGCGACGATCCCGACGACCCCGGCAGCGCCTTGAGCCCGGCGCGAAGCCGCTCGAACTGGTAGGTCAGCGAGCGCGGGTTCTCCGCGTCGAAGAGCACCAGATCGGCCAGCGCCGCGACGCTGACCTTGCCCAGCGTCCGTCGCCGGTAGATGACCGACGACTCGCAGGCCACCAGCACGGACTCCGTGATCGTCTGCTCCGCACCGGGACTGCGCACGGTCGTCATCGTGGCCCGTAGCAGCGCTGTCAGCCAGACGCCCCGTTCGATCCGCTTGCCGATGTCCATCATGGTCCAGCCGACATCCTGAACCATCGACTCCGCCGCCACCCCGGACAGAGCCAGCATGCCGGCCAGCGTCTGGCTGTGCGCGGCGGACAGGTAGGCCTCGCCCTCGGCCTGCGACTCCGGCGGCACCCCGCGCGGATGCAGCACCGCGCGCTCGACGGATGCGAGCACCATCCACGTGTCGTTCGACATCTGGTCGCGGACGGCACGCGCCGCGAGGCCGAGGCGTTCCACCGACTGCGCCAGGGCACCGGGTCGGTGCCGGTCAGCGGTCAGCGACCACAGCGTGGTGGGCGCGATGGCCACCATCTCGGCGTCGTCACCGTCGGCCCCGGTATCGGAGCCGGTGATCCGGCCGATCGCGCTCAACAGCACCGGCACGCACTCGCTGCCGGGAAGCTCACGCCGGTACCGGAATTCGTGATAGCGCTCACGCGTCACGTTCAGCAGACGCGCCGTGCTCTCCGCGCGTTCGGCGTAGCGGCCGAGCCAGAACAGATCCGACAGCACACGCGGCGAACTGACCGCGCGGGTGGGGCTCGGCGTCATCGGCGCGGGCAGCGGGGTGCCCGGATCCGCGACCGGGGTCGGCGTGGCCGTCACCCTGGCGGGCGTTCGCACCCAGATGTCCTTGGCGGCGATGGTGTTCATCCGATGCGCGGCGGCACCGGAGGCCACCACGTAGCCGAGGCCGCCGATCATCGGCGCGTAGCCGCCTCGTTGCGCAACGGTGAACAACCGCATGCCGACGTTGCCGGCCGACAGGCCTTCCGGACGGAAATCCGTTGGTGCCGAGGAGAACTCGGGCACTTCCTGGCCGATCCACTGTTCCGGGTCGGCGGAGATCCTGGCCGCCATCTCGTCGCGGCCCGCCGCACTCAGGGTGGGCCCGACGACGGGATCACCTCCCGTGATGGGCCTGATCAGCAGGGTGCCGAGATGCGCGAGCAGGTGCGAGCGTTCGACGTCGATGCCGCCCCAGTAGGTCTGCGCCGTCTGCAGGGCGGGCTGCTCGTCCAGCAGCAAGCCGGCGAGTTCGGGCAGGAAGCGCATCAGCCCGGCGCTCTCCAGGACGCCGCTGCCGAGCGTGTTGACGACCGTCACCGCGCCGCGGCGCAGCACCTCGACCAGGCCGACGACGCCGAGCCTGGAGTCCTTCCGGAGATCCAGCGGATCGGCGTAGTCCGCGTCGACGCGGCGCAGCACGACGTCCACCCGCTTCAGCGTGCCCAGCGACCGCATCCAGAGCTTGCCGTCCCGCACCACCAGGTCGGCGCTCTCGACCAGCGGAAAGCCGAGTACCCCTGCGAGGTAGGCCTGGTCGAACGCCGTCTCGGAGAGGATGCCGGGGCTGAGCACCACGACGACGGGCTCCTCGGCGGACTCCGGTGCCGCGTCGATGAGGGCCAGCCGCAGGGCCTGCGCCCACGGCGACGCGGGCCGTGGGCCGATCCGCTCGTACAGGTCGGGGATCGAGTGGGCGATGACGCGCCGATCCGCTAGCGCGTAACCGGCTCCCGACGGCGCCTGCGTCCAGTCCGCGTTGACCAGGAACTCGCCCGCGGCGTTGCGGCTCACGTCGCAGCCGTGCATGAACAGCTGGTGGCGGCCGGGCACCTCGATGCCGCGGACCGCGCGCAGATAACCGGGGTGCGCGAACAGCAGGCGCGCAGGCAGTACGCCGCTGGTGATCGACCGCTGCTCGCCGTACAGATCGGCCAGCACGGCGTCGAGCAGCCGCGAGCGCTGGACGAGACCGGACTCCAGCACGTCCCAGTCGGTCGCGGACACCACCAGCGGCAGGGCGTCGAGATGCCACGGGCCCGGCGCCGCCGTGCCGTCACCATCGGTGACGGCGTCACCGTGCCGGTCGACCTGAACGTAGGTGATGCCGTCGTTGTCGACGAGGCTCCGCACCACAGCGCGCAACCGCTCCAGGCCGGCCAGACCCCGATCGCCCACGCATTCGGCGAGTTCCTGCCAGGCGGGCCGGACGTTGCCCGCCGGGTCGACGAACTCGTCGTAGCCGGAGCCGGTGCCGCCGCGCACGTCGAACAGCGCCACCTGGGCACGGGTCCTGCGGTACAGGGACAACACGTTGTCGGCGTCGGGACCGACGGCGGCGGGAATCGGCTCGGAGCCGCTTGCGCGAAGCACCATCAACGCAGAACGGTACGCACCCGGCGAAGATCCAGGATCCCCGGCGCGCCCACATCGGTGGACTGGCGCGCCTGCTTCTCCCGGACGTCGGACATGTCGACCTTGCCGGGGGTGAATCCGGTGGCCTCGAAGCGCCGTCCCCGGCGGGACTCGGCCTCCACGGCGTTCACCGGAGGCGTGTCGTAGGACCGCCCGCCCGGATGCGCGACGTGGTAGGTGCACCCGCCCCGCGACATGCCGGTGCCGGTCTCGATCAACTCGAACCGCAGCGGCCCGTCGACGGTGATCGTCGGGTGCAGCGCGCTGGGCGGCTGCCAGGCGCGGAACCGCACCCCGCCGACCTGGACGTCTGGGTTGTCGGTCGCGAGCAGCGGGATCGGGTGGCCGTTGGCCGTCACCACGTAGCGGTGCCGGTCGGCGCCGATGAGCCGCACCTGGATGCGTTCCACCGACGAGTCGACGTACCGTGCGGTGCCGCCCGCCGTCGACTCCTCCCCCAGCACGTTCCACGGCTCGATCGCGCCGCGCAGTTCGACCTCGACCCCGTCGAAGACGGCGGTGCCGATGCGCGGGAAGCGGAACTCCGTGAAGGGATCCAGCCAGCTGGTGTCGAAGTTGACCCCGTGCGCACGGAGGTCCGCCGCGACATCGGCGATGTCGTGAATCAGGAAGTGCGGCAACAGGTATCGGCCATGGAGGTTGGCTCCGTGCCGAATCAGCGGCGCCTTGTACGGCTCCTCCCAGAACCACGCGACCAGGGCGCGGACGAGCAGCGACTGCACCATGGCCATCTGCGGGTGCGGCGGCATCTCGAAACCGCGCAACTCCAGCAGGCCGAGGCGGCCGCGAGCGCTGTCGGGGCTGTACAGCTTGTCGATGCAGAACTCGGCGCGGTGGGTGTTGCCGGTGATGTCGGTGAGCAGGTGACGCAGGGCGCGGTCGACGATCCACGGAGCGGAGCTTGCGGAGCGACCGTGATCCGGCTTGGCATCGCCGGGGCCGCTCGTCAGCCGGTCGATCTCGGCGAAGGCGATCTCGAGTTCGTACAGCGCATCTGAACGCCCCTCGTCGGCGCGCGGCGCTTGCGACGTGGTGCCGATGAACCTGCCCGCGAACAGATACGACAGCGAGGGGTGGCGCTGCCAGTAGGTCAGCATCGAGACCAGCAGATCCGGCCTGCGCAGCATCGGCGACTCGGCGGGCGTCGAGCCGCCGAGCGTGATGTGGTTGCCACCACCGGTGCCACCGTGGGTGCCGTCGACGTCGAACGACTCGGTCGACAGCCGGGACAGCCGGGCCTGCTCGTAGAGCGTCTCGAGTTGTGCGCGCTGTTCGGCGAAGCTCGCCGTGGGCGCCACGTTGACCTCGATGACGCCGGGGTCGGGGGTGACCGACATCGTCGTCAGACGCGGATCCGGTGGTGGGCCGTAGCCCTCCACCACCAGCGGCGTGCCGATGCGGGCGGCGGCCGCCTCGATGCGTGCGACGAGGTCGGTGAAGTGGTCGAGTTCCTCGGTGGGCGGCAGGAACACGTACAGGATCCCGTCGCGCACCTCGGCGACCATCGCCGTCGTCGGCACCCCGTCGGCGCCCTCGACGGGCGCCGTGTCGTCCTCGGCAGCCTCAGCCAGCGCTCCGCGAGCGGCCAGCGGGTCGGCCTCCCCGGTCGGTCGCGGGGGCTGCCAGCTGATCGAGTCCAGCGGTAGCCGCAGCCCCGCCGGCGAATCGCCCTCGACCAGCACGATGCGGCCCCGGCGAAGACTCCAGTCGGCGCTGGCCCACCCGTCGCCTTCCTCGCGACGATGCAGCGGAAGCACGTGGGCGGTCGGTGCGACGACGGGATCGTCGAGACGGGCGAGCAGGTCCCGCCGCGGATCGGCGGCGTCGGTTTCCAGATCGTCATCGGCCGACACGGGCTCACCCGCGGGCTCGCGCGACAGCCGGGCCAACCGGGCCAGCGGGTCCTCGAAGGCCGGTCGCACCTGGCTCACGGGTAGCCGCAGCCCCGCGGCGATCTCGGTCAGCAGGCGGGCCCCGGAGTCGGCCGGGACGTCCGCCATGCCCGGCGGCCCCCACGGATCGGCGATCAGTGTTGCGTCATTCCACAGCGGCTGCCCGTCGGTGCGCCAGTAGATCCCGATCTGCCAGCGCGGCAACGGCTCTCCCGGATACCACTTGCCCTGGCTGCGCTGTACCAGACCGTGCGGCGCCCACTGGGCCTTGAGGCGGGCGGTCAGATCGGACGCCCGCTGCCGCTTGAGCGGGCCGTCGGCGTCGGTCGTCCACTCGGGGTCGGTCTGGTTGTCGATCGACACGAACGTCGGCTCGCCGCCCATCGTCAGCCGGACGTCACCGGCGGCCAACCGGTCGTCGATCCGTTCGCCGAGCGCGCAGATCGCGTCCCACGCCACATCGGTGTAGGGCAGCGTGACGCGGGGATCCTCGTGAACCCTGGTGACGATGTTGGTGAAGTCCAGGGTGGTTTCACACGGCTCGGTGGCGCCGGTGATGGGCGCGGCCGATTCCGGGTGCGGTGTCGCCGACAGCGGGATGTGCCCCTCGCCCGCGAAGAGGCCCGACGTCGGGTCCATCCCGATCCATCCGGCGCCGGGAATGTAGACCTCGGTCCACGCGTGCAGGTCGGTGAAGTCGGCGGCGGGGCCCGACGGGCCGTCGAGCGCCTCGACGTCGGAGGTCAGTTGCACCAGGTAACCGGAGACGAAGCGCGCGGCCAGGCCCATCTGACGCAGGATCGACACCAGTAGCCAGGCCGAGTCGCGACACGAGCCGATCCCGGTGCGCAGCGTGTGGTCCGGGGTCTGCACCCCTGGTTCCATCCGCACGCTGTAGCCGACGTCGCCGTTTATCGCCCTGTTGAGCGCCACCAGGAAGTCGATGGTCCGGGTGCCCGCCGGGATGGTGAAGTTCTTGACCCACGCCTGTGCGAGCTCACCGGGGCCGGAGCCCGCGCCGCTCTCGTCGACCGGGCGCAGGTAGGGCTTCAGGTCCTCGAGCAGTGCCCTCGGGTACTCGAAGGGGACGGTTTCGGCGGAGTCCTCGATGAAGAAGTCGAACGGATTGATCACCTTGAGATCGGCGATGAGGCCGACGGTGATGGTCAGACTGCGGGTGCGCGACGGGAAGACGAGACGCGCCATGAAGTTCCCGAACGCGTCCTGCTGCCAGTTGACGAAGTGGTCGGCCGGCTCCACCTGCAACGAGTACGCCTCGATCGGGGTGCGCGAGTGCGGCGCCGGTCGAAGCCGCACGACATGCGGAAACACCTCCACCAGTCGGTCGAACGTGTAGCTGGTGCGGTGCTCCAGCGCCACCTTGATGCCCATACGGCGATCCCACCACACGTGGCGCGCCAACGCAGGCTGCGTCGACCGCGACGGGGGACGTGTCGATAAATGTGGGCACTCAACAGTGATCTGTTATAGATTCACACCACATCAGCATCTGGTTCGGCATTACGCCAGGAAAGAAAGCCTCTTCTGTGAAATTTCCACAGGATCGACGACTCTGAACGTGGACGCCAAGACCCGCCGCGATCGCATCGAGCGGCGCATCCGGACCGAACTCGAGGTCGGTTACGCCGAGTTGGCCGCCGACTTCGACGTCTCCGAGATGACGATCCGTCGCGACGTGGAGGCGCTGGAGACGCTGGGTGTGGTGCGCAGGGTGGTCGGTGGCGCCATCGCCACCAAGGGCCTGAAGGGTCCCGACACCGAGCCGTCGTTCGCCACCAGGGTGGCCGATGCTGCCGAGGAGAAGCGACACATCGCCGACGTCGTCGCCGACCTGCTGGGGCGCAACGAGACGGTGATCCTCGATTCCGGCAGCACCGCACTGGCGGTCGCGCAGTCCCTCAGGGGCCGGGGCCTCGGCCTCACCGTCGTGACACCGAGCCTGCTGGTGGCACTCGAGCTGGTCGACGAACCCGAGACCACCGTCGTGCTCACCGGCGGCGAACTGCGTCCCGGCGAGCTGAGCCTCATCGGCCCCACCACCGAGGACACGCTCTCCCACTACAACTGCGACACCTACGTGATGGGCGTGGCGGGCATCGACGGCGACCGCGGCATCTCGGACTACCACCAGGCCGAGAGCCGGGTGAAGCACGCCGCGAGCAAACGGGCCGACCGGGTGATCGTCGCGGCCGACAAGAGCAAGCTCGGCCGGGTCACGTTCGTGAGCATCGCCGCGCTCGCCGAGATCGACCTGATCGTCACCGACGGCCCGGTCGACCACCCGAGCCTGGTGGCCGCGCGCGGTGCCGGAGTCGACGTCGTCTGCGTGGCGCAGAACTCCGATCGGGCCGAGTCGCGATGAGCACGCTGACCATCGGGGTGGACATCGGCACCACCGGGACGAAGACGGTGCTGCTCGACCCCGACCGGGGCGTCATCGCCACAGCGAGCCGCGAGACCGCACTGCACTCGCCGGGTCCGGGCTTCGCCGAGGCGGACACCGGCCAGTGGCACACCGGACTGGTCGAGTCGGTTCGCGAGGTGCTCGCCACCGCCGACGTCGGTGCGGCGGACGTCGGCGCCGTCGCGACCTCGGGCATGGTGCCGGCGGTGGTCGCGGTCGATCGAAGCGGAAAGCCGTTGCGCCGCGCCATCCTTCAGAACGACGCCAGGGCGGGCTCCGAGGTCGCCGACCTCGCGGCGAAGATGTCCGATGTCGATCTCGTCGCGCTGACCGGTTCGGCGCTGACCCAGCAGTCGGTTGCCCCCACGAAGGTGTTCGAGTACGTGTTCGCGACGACGCGCGGCGGGCCGGGAACGGAGACCGAGACGCTGCAGTTCTTCATCTACCAGACGGGGATTCAGTTCTTCCGGCTCGGTTCGGCGTCGTCCATGGCGTTCATCGTGCTGGTGGTGGTACTGGCGATCATCGTGGTCGCGTTCCGCAGGATGGAACGGGCTAAGCAGTCGTGACCGGTTCCCGCACTCTGACCGTCTTCCGGGTCGCCCTGCTGTGGGCGACGGGCCTGTTCGTCGTCTTCCCCATCGGGTGGATCGCGCTGGCGAGTGTCAAGACGCCGCAGCAGCTCAACGACCCCGTCCTGGTCGCGTTCAGCCCGTCGTTCGACAGCTGGCGCAACGTGCTGGCATCGGGGATCCTGCAGGCGGCGGGCCGCAGCGCCCTGGTCGCGGGTGTCACCGTCGGCATCAGTGTCGTCGTGGGCGCCATGGGCGCTTACGCCATCGCCCGGTATCGCGCGGGCGGCACGCTCACCCGATTCGGAATGCTTGCCGCCCAGGTGCTTCCGCCCGCCGTGCTGGTGTTCCCGTTCATCACGATGGCGTACGCGCTGCGCCTCAACGACACGCTGGCACCGGTGATCTTCGCTCATCTGAGCTTCGTGCTCCCGGTCGTCACCTGGTTCCTGATCGGGTTCTTCGAAGCCGTCCCCCGCTCGCTGGAGGAACAGGCGCAGGTCGACGGTTTCACCCGGTTTCAGGCGTTCCGCATGGTGGTGCTCCCCCAGGTGCTGCCCGGCATCGGGGCCGCCGCCATCTTCGGCTTCACCCTGTCGTGGAACGACCTGTTCTACGGCCTGATCCTGGCACCGGGCAAGGCGGCGATCCTCCCGGTCGCCATCGCCGGGTTCAACACGTTCCGCGGCGTCCAACTCGGCTCGATGAGCGCGGCGATCCTGATCGCGGTCGTCCCGGTCGTGATCGCGAGTTTCTTCATCCAGCGCAAGCTCGTTCAGGGCATCAGCGGTGGCGCGGTGAAGTTCTGATGGCCCGCCGAGTCCCGATGAAAGGCAGGTGAGCGCGCTCCATGGCAGGAGTCAGATTCTCCGGCGTCACCAAGTCGTACGGTTCGACGACGGTGGTGCACGACCTCGACATGGAACTGCCCGACGGCTCCTTCACGGTGCTCGTCGGACCGTCGGGGTGCGGCAAGTCGACATCACTTCGGATGCTCGCCGGCCTGGAAACGGTGACGTCCGGAACGATCTCGATCGGTGATCGCGACGTCACGCACCTGGCGCCGCGCGACCGAGACATCGCGATGGTGTTCCAGAACTACGCGCTGTACCCGCACCTGACCGTGCGCGAGAACATCGCCTTCCCGCTGCGGGCCACCAGGACGCCGCGTGCCGGCGCGCTCAAGCGGGCCGACGAGATCGCGGACTCGCTGGGGCTGGGGAACCTGTTGGGCCGCAAGCCCAAGGATCTCAGCGGTGGCCAGCAGCAGCGCGTCGCGATCGGCCGGGCGATCATCCGGGAGCCGTCGGTGTTCCTGTTCGACGAACCACTGAGCAACCTCGATGCGAAGCTGCGCGTCGAGACCCGCACCGAACTGCTGCAGATCCAGCGCAGGCTCGGCATCACCTCCGTGTACGTGACGCACGACCAGGAGGAGGCGATGACGCTGTCGGACCGCATGATCGTCATGCGCGACGGCAGGACCGCGCAGGCGGGCACCCCGCTCGGCGTCTACGCCAACCCCGTCGACACTTTCGTCGCCACGTTCGTCGGCAGCCCGAAGATGAACCTGCTCGACGGTGAGTTCACCGGCGAGACGTTCACGACGACAAGCGGTTTCGAGATCACCGTCGGCGTTGCCGCCGCACGCGGGCCGGTCACACTCGGGGTCCGGCCGGACGACCTGATGCCCGTCCCGGCCGAGGACGGCGACGCCACCGTCAAGCTCATCGAGTTGCTCGGCCCGCGCGCCATCGTGACGCTCGACGTGCGCGGCGCCGAACTCACCAGCGTCGTCGAGGCGGCGCGGCTGACCGGGCTCGCAGAGGGCGGCCGGGTCACGCTCTCGGCGGCGGCCGGCGCCGTCCACGTCTTCGACAGGGAATCGGGCCGACGTTCGGTCGGCGCCAACACGGATGGGAACGACACCAGCAGATGACCAGAACAGTCGTAGTGACCGGCGCCGGCTCCGGAATCGGGCGGGCGATCTCGATGACCCTCGCCCACCGTGACTGGCGGGTCGTCGTGACCGACATCGACGGCGACGCCGCCGCCGCGGTGGCCGACGCACTTCCCAACGCGGGTGCGGGTCACGAGTCCGCCGTGCTCAACGTCAGCGCGCCCGACAACGCGGCCGCGATCGCGTTCGGAGTCGCCGACCGGCTCGGGCTCGACGCCTGGGTGAGCAACGCGGGCATCTCGTACATGCACCGGTTCCTGGACGCCCCGGTGGAGCGATACGACCACACCATGGACGTGAATCTCAAGGGCGTGTTCGTCTGCGGCCAGGCCGCTGCGCGGGCGATGATCCGCACCGGCACGGCGGGCGCCATCGTCAACACCGCGTCGATGGCGGGCAAGCAGGGCCGGGTGCCGTTCCTCGCCGATTACGTCGCGTCGAAGTTCGGCGTCGTGGGGCTGACCCAGGCGATGGCCTTCGAACTCGGCGAGCACGACATCGTCGTCAACTGCGTGTGCCCCGGCTTCGTCGAAACACCCATGCAGTCAAGGGAACTGGAGTGGGAGGCGGAGTTGCGCGGCACGACGCCCGACGCGGTCCAGAAGATGATGATCGACGACACCCCGCTGGGCCGGCTGCAGCGGCCCGACGACGTCGCGCGCGCGGTGGCCTTCCTGCTGTCCGACGACGCCCGCTTCATCACCGGGGAGGCGCTCGCCGTCAACGGCGGCGCCTACATGGACTGAACCCCGGCCGCACCCGGCTCGAATCGCTAACGGCTCAAGAGAAAGGCACCCCGTGACCACCACCTGGCTCGACGAGGTCTTCACCGTCAGAAAGCCCGTCATCGCCATGCTGCACCTCGCCGCACTGCCCGGTGACCCCGCCTACGACAGCGCGGGCGGTGTCGCCGCCGTCGTCGCGCGCGCCCGCGAGGAACTCGAGGCGCTGCAGTCCGGCGGCGTCGACGGCGTGATGATCAGCAACGAATTCAGCCTCCCGTATCTGACGAAGACCGAACCGATTACGGCGATCACGATGGCGCGGATCATCGGCGAGCTGCTGCCCGACGTGTCGGTCCCCTTCGGTGTCAACGTGCTGTGGGACGGCCGGGCGTCGATCGACCTGGCGGTGGCCACCGGCGCGCGGTTCGTGCGCGAGATCTTCACCGGCGTGTACGCGAGCGACTTCGGGCTGTGGGACACCAACGTCGGCGAGGTGGCGAGGCACCGGGCTCGCGTCGGCGGCGCCGACGTGAAGCTGCTGTTCAACATCGTGCCCGAGTCCGCGAAGTACCTCGTCGACCGCGACCTGGAGTCGATCACCCGCACGACGGTGTTCGCGACGCTGCCCGACGCGATCTGCGTGTCCGGTGCCACGGCGGGCTCGCCGACCGACCTCGAGGCGCTGCGCACCGTCAAAGCGGCGGCGGGCGACGTCCCGGTGTTCGTCAACACGGGGGTACGCGCCGAGAACGTCGCAACGCAGCTCGGCATCGCCGACGGCGCGGTGGTCGGGACCTACTTCAAGGCCGACGGCGTGTTCGAGAACCGCGCCGAGAAGTCCAGGGTCGAGGAGCTGATGAGCGCTGCCAGAGAGTTTCGCGCGCAGCTCGACTGAGTCAGGTTTGGGCCGCTCGTGGGATCAGGTGCCTGCGCGGACGCAGCACCAGTACCAGGACGCCCGCCACGACGATGCCGACGAGGTTGACCGCGAGCTGCAGCGCGGACTCCGCCGCGACGTCCCAGTCACCGAGAATCGCTGCGACGACGGCGAATCCGGCCGCAGGCACCGTGGTCACCGAGATGAACACGCCCACCAGGGCGGCCGATTTGGACGACACCAGCGACAGCATGCCCGCGGCCCCCGCGAGGAGTGCGACGACGAACGACAGCGGCCCCACCTGGAAGATGAAGTCGACCTCGTCGACGTTGCGGACTGCGTCGAGACTGACCCAGCCCACCGCTTCGCCCGCGAGCGTCGCGACCGCGGTGACGGCCATTGCGACCGGGAATCCGACGAGTAGAGCCAGGCCGGCGCGGCGGGCGAGGTCGACGCGCCTGCGGACGAGGGCGACGCTCACCGCCGCGAGTGGACCGAACTCGGGACCCAGCACCATCGCACCGACGACGGTCACCGTCGAGTCGGTCACCGCGCCGACCGCCGCGAGCAGACAGGACAGCGTCAGGAACATCACGAAGGTGACCGATAGCGTCGCGTCCTCGCGGGTGCGCGTGATGAGTTCGTCCCAGACCAGCGCGTCGGCGGGATCGCCCTCGGCATCGATCTCCGCTCGGTGCGCCCTGGTCGAGAGCACCGTGTCGAGGACCTCCAGCGTGATCGCGCCGCAGTGCTGGACGTCGAGAGCCTTCAGCTGCCGGATGACGCCGTTGGCGCACTCCCTTGCGATGTCCGCGGTGATCTCATCGCCAGGGGGCTCGAGCGCCGCCCCTGGATATAGCAGCAGGTTCGCCACCCCGTCCTCGCCGCGCAGGACGGTGAGCACGTCCTCGCGAAGGTCCTCCGGCACGATCACCCGTAGATGCAGCACCCGAGAACGTTAGCGCCTCACGACCTTCACACCGAGTTCGGAGAACGGCACTTCGTGCCCCTCGGCGCAGCGGACCTCGACCGTGGCCTCCGCGCCGCATCCGAGGTGCGTCATCCGCAGCCGGGTGTCGTTGACGTGTTTGCGGCCCCACTCGAACATCGACCAGACGACCGGCATGAAGTCGACTCCCGACGGTGTCAGGACGTACTCGTCCCGGCTGCGCTGGCCCGGCTCGCGGTACGGGCGCTTGGTCAGCAGGCCGGCCTCGACGAGTTCGGCGAGGCGTGCCGACGTGGCGGCCTTGGTGATACCGACGCGCCGGGCGAAATCGTCGAAACGAGTGGTGCCGTAGTACGCCTCGCGAAGGATCAGCATCGCCGACTTGGTGCCGACGAGCCCCATCGTGAGTTCGATCGGGCACTGCCCGACCGCGGACCAGGCGTCGCGGTCGGCGAGCCGTCCCTGCAGGACTGTCATGTACATCACTCCGCAGCTGGGTTGTTGTGACTGAACCTAGGTGTTACATCTAAGTATAGAAGGCAGTACTCAGCGAAGAGTCATCTAGGAGACGACATGCCCGCATTCTCGGATCGCGACGCCGTCATCGTCGGCGCGGTGCGCACCCCCGTCGGCAAGGGCAAGGCGTCGGGTGCACTGCACGACGTGCTTCCCGCCGACCTGCTGGCGCACGCCCTGCGCACGGTCGTCGAGCGCACGGGCGTCGACCCGGTGCTGGTCGACGACGTCATCGCCGGCGCGGTGACGCAGGTCGGCGATCAGTCGGTGAACGTCGCACGCAATGCCCTGCTCGGCGCCGGGTTCCCCGAGAGCGTGCCGGGCACCACCGTCGATCGGCAGTGCGGCAGCAGCCAGCAGGCGATCTCCTTCGCCGCCCAGGGCGTCATCGCCGGGTCCTACGACATCGTGATCGCCGCGGGCGTGGAGTCGATGTCGCGGGTGCCGATGGGGTCGAGCGTGCTTGCGGGTAGCGACCCGTTCGGCGCGGGGATGGCGGCGCGCTACCCCGAAGGCCTTGTCCCGCAGGGCATCAGCGCTGAGCTCATCGCCGCCGAGTGGGGGCTGTCGCGCACCGAACTCGACGAGTTCTCGGCGGCCAGCCACGAGAAGGCGGCGCGCGCCACCAAGGACGGCCTGTTCGACAACGAACTGGCGCCGATCGCGGGGCTGCGCTACGACGAGATCATCCGCCCCGACACCACCGTCGAGACGCTCGCCGGGTTGCGGCCCGCGTTCTACAACGAGGCCGTCGGCGCGCGCTTCCCGCAGATCGGCTGGAACATCACGCCCGGCAACTCGTCGCCGCTGTCCGACGGCAGTGCCGCGGTGATGATCACCAGCGGAGCCGCGGCGAGGAGGCTCGGCCTCACCCCGCTGGCGCGCATCCACACCACGACGGTCGTGGGCTCGGACCCGCTGTACATGCTCACCGGCGTCATCCCGGCCACCGAGAGGGTGCTGGCCCGGTCGGGGCTGTCGCTGTCGGACATCGACCTCTTCGAGGTCAACGAGGCGTTCGCACCGGTCGTGCTGAGCTGGGCTCGCGACACGGGCGCGGACCTGTCGAAGACCAACGTGAACGGCGGCGCGATCGCCATCGGACACCCCCTGGGCGCCAGCGGCGCTCGCATTATGACGACGCTGGTCAACGCGCTGCAACAACGTGGCGGTCGGTACGGGCTGCAGACGATGTGCGAGGGCGGCGGCATGGCCAACGCGACCATCATCGAACGGCTGGGCTGAGCCGGATTACACAGCCGGATTACACAATCGTGACGCGACGTCACGCGGTCGTTTGCTTAGGTAAGTAGCGGGCATCAAGTCGGCATGACAACACTCCACCGCATGACACTGGCGTTGTCCGGCGCGGTATTCGCCGCCGGTCTGCTCGCTGGCTGCGGCAGCAGCGACGACTCCGTCGAGAATCCGACGACGTCAGGCACCATCACCACCGGCGTCAGCTCGGCGCCGTCGACCACCAGGCCTCCGTCGAACACCCAAGCGCCGCCGTCCGCACCCGCCGAGACCTCCGCCCCGGCGGGCGGCGGAGCGCAGTCACCCACCACCGGACTGTCACCCGTTGGCCCGAGTCAGACCGTCAGCGGCGGCAACTCGGCCACCCCGCCTCCCGTGCGGCAATCCCCGTCGCCGCCGACCGGGGACAACCTGCCCGGTGAGAACAGCGGGCCCGCGGGCCAACCCGGCGCGCCCGGCGACGACAACTAGTCCCGGATCAGTTCGAACAGCGGGATGTCGCGGTCGGTGTTCGCCTGGTACTCGGCGAACACCGCCGCGAGCGCGACGACCTTCGGATAGGTGGCGACGCGTTCGTCGTCGGGTAGTTCGCGCGCCGTCACGTCGTACGCCTCCGTGCCGATCTCGATGTGCGCCCGCGGGTGCGCGCGCAGGTTGTGCACCCAGGCCGGATCCTTCGGGGCGCCGGCGTACGAGCCGATGATGAGCGTCCTGCCCTCGATCGTCAGGTAGGCCAGCGGCGACAGCCGGGTCCTACCCGACTTCGCACCCGTGGTGTGCAGCAGCAACAGCGTGCCGCCCTCGAAGGGTCCGCCCACCCTGCCGCCGTTGGCGCGGAACTCCTCGATGACGCCGGCGTTGAAGTCGTCGAGCGCTGCAGTATCGGCGACGAGCTTCGCCTTGTCGATGTCGGTCATGCTCTTGGACAAGGAATCGGGCCCGGCGGCTATTCCCGTGATCGACAATCGTCGCGTGAAGGTCATCGTCACCGGCGGCAACAGCGGCGTGGGCAAGGCGACGTCGGCGGCCCTCGCGGCGCAGGGACATCACGTCGTCATCGCGTGCCGCGATGTCACGAAGGCGCGGCGCGCCGCCCGGGCCATGGCCGGCGACGTCGAGGTCGCCTCGCTCGACCTCGCGAACCTCGCATCGGTTCGCGGCTTCGCGGGGTCGGTCGATCGCGTCGACGTGCTGATCAACAACGCGGGCGTGATGGGCCCCGGCGTCACGCGCACGGCCGATGGTTTCGAAGCCCACATGGGCGTCAACCATCTCGGCCACTTCGCGCTGACCTGCCTGCTCGGCGACCGGATCGGCGACCGGGTGATCTCGGTCGCCAGCGCGATGCACGCCCTCGCCCGCCTGCCGATCGACGATCTCGGCGGCCGGAACCGCAACCCCGCGCCGTGGCGGGGTTACTCCGAATCCAAGCTGGCGGTGTTGCTGTTCACCTACGAGCTCGCCCGCCGCGGGGTGCGCGCGTACGCGACCGATCCGGGTGCCACCGATACCGACATCGCTAGGGATGCAACGGGATTCGCGGGCTGGCTGAACGCGTCCTCGCTGCCGCGGCCGTACCTGCAGACCGCGGCGAAGGGGGCTCGGGCCACCATCGCGGCCGTCACCACGGACCTGCCCAGCGGCACCTACCTGGCGCCGAGGTTCAACCAGTGGGGCACGCCGAAGGTGACCAGACCGCGTCCCAGGGCACTCGACCCGGCGATGGCGAAGCGACTGTGGGCCGAGTCGGTGGAGCTGACCGGGTGCGACTGGTCCCGTTCCCCGTGATTTCGGCGCGCTAACCGGCCACTTTCGGGGCGAAAGCGCGCCGAAATCACTACTCGGGCTTGGGTTTGGCGTCGATGCCCGACTCCTTGCGCTGCTGCGCGGTGATCGGCGCGGGCGCATCGGTGAGCGGGTCGACGCCCCCGCCGGACTTCGGGAAGGCGATGACCTCGCGGATGGAGTCCAGACCCGCGAGGAGCGCGACGATACGGTCCCAGCCGAATGCGATACCGCCGTGCGGCGGCGCGCCGAAGGCGAAGGCGTCCAACAGGAATCCAAACTTCTCCTGGGCCTCGGCCTTGTCGATGCCCATCATGGCGAAGACGCGCTCCTGCACGTCGCGGCGGTGGATACGGATCGAACCGCCGCCGATCTCGTTGCCGTTGCAGACGATGTCGTAGGCGGTGGCCAGGGCCGCGCCGGGATCGGTGTCGAAGGTGTCCTCCGAGGCCGGCTGCGGTGAGGTGAACGCGTGGTGCACGGCGGTCCAGGCGCCCGAGCCGACGGCGACGTCACCGGCCGCGGTGGCCTCGTCGGCCGCCTCGAACAGCGGCCAGTCCACCACCCAGGTGAAGGCCCACGCGTTGGGGTCGATCACGTCGAGGCGCTTGGCGATCTCGATGCGCGTCGCGCCGAGCAGTGCACGGGCCTGCTTGGCCGAACCGGCGGCGAAGAAGATGCAGTCCCCCGGCTTCGCGTCGACATGGGCGGCCAGCCCGTCGCGTTCGGCGTCGGTGAGGTTCTTGGCAACCGGGCCACCGAGCGTGCCGTCGTCGGCGACCAACACGTAGGCCAGGCCCTTGTGGCCTCGCTGCTTGGCGAACTCCTGCCAGCCGTCCAGCGTGCGGCGCGGCTGCGACGCCCCACCTGGCATGACGACGGCGCCGACGTACGGTGCCTGGAACACCCGGAAGGTGGTGTCGGAGAAGTACTCCGTGCACTCGACGAGCTCGAAGCCGAAGCGCAGATCGGGCTTGTCCGAACCGAATCGGCGCATCGCGTCGGCGTAGGTGATCCGCGGCAGCGGCGTCGGCAGGTCGTACCCGATCAGCGCCCACAGTGCGGCGAGCACCTCCTCCGACACCGCGATGACGTCGTCCTGGTCGACGAAGCTCATCTCCATGTCGAGCTGGGTGAACTCGGGCTGCCGATCGGCGCGGAAGTCCTCGTCGCGGTAACAGCGCGCGATCTGGTAGTAGCGCTCCATGCCCGCGACCATCAGCAGCTGCTTGAACAGCTGCGGGCTCTGCGGCAGCGCGTAGAACGAGCCCGGCTGCAGTCGCGCGGGCACCAGGAAGTCGCGGGCGCCCTCGGGCGTCGACCGCGTCATCGTCGGGGTCTCGATCTCGACGAAGTCGTGCCGGGCCAGCACGTCGCGTGCGGCGGCATTCACCTTGGAGCGCAACCGGATCGCGTTGCCGGGGCCCTCCCGGCGCAGATCCAGGTAGCGGTACTTGAGCCGCGCCTCGTCACCGGCCGTCTCGTCGAGCTGGAACGGCAGCGGCGCACTCTCGTTGAGCACGGACAGCGACGTCGCGTTGACCTCGATGTCACCGGTCGGGATGTCGCTGTTCGCGTTGCCCTCCGGCCGGATCTCGACCACACCGGTGATGGCGACGCAGAACTCCGCGCGCAATCGGTGCGCCTGCTCGAGGACGGCCTCGCTGCGGAACACCACCTGCGCCACCCCGGACGCGTCCCGCAGATCGATGAAGATGACGCCGCCGTGGTCTCGGCGCCGCGCCACCCATCCGGCCAGGGTCACGGTCTGACCGGCGTCGGTGGACCGCAGTGAACCGGCGGCATGGGTGCGCAGCACGAAAACTCCTCGAGAACTGGGGTTGGACCGAGTGACGAGTCTAGTGGGACCGTCGAACGGTAATTTCGACGACCGACGACCGCTTGCGGGAGGAGACATCATTTCCAGCAGTTACGCACTCGTCGGGCCGGGCGCCATCGGCGCCACCGTCGCCGCCCTGCTGCACGAAGCAGGGCATCGAGTCATCGTGTGCGGGCGCACGCCGCGCGGGTCGATCGAGGTGCGACCCGACGACGGCGACCCCGTCACCCTGCCCGGCCCGGTGCTGACGGACCCCGCCGGCATCGACGGCCCCGTCGACGTCGTGCTGCTGGCGGTGAAGGACACCCAGACCGGCGCCGCGGCGGCGTGGCTGGAGCGGCTCTGCGGCGAGGACACCGTGGTGCTGGCGCTGCAGAACGGCGTCGAACAGGTCGAACGGGTCGGCCGGCTGGCGCCCGCCGCCACCGTGGTACCCGCCGTCGTGTGGTTCTCCGCGGAGACGCAGCCCGACGGTTGGGTGCGACTGCGCACGCCGGTGCGACTGGTGCTGCCCGACGACCCCGCTGCGCGCGAGCTGGCCGACCGGTTGGCGGGTCCGCGGCTGTCGGTGGAGGTCGACGCCGACTTCGCGGCGGCGACGTGGCACAAGCTGCTCGTCAACGCCGTGGCGGGCCTCATGGTCCTGACGGGCCGCAAGTCCGGTGTGTTCCGTCGCCCCGACGTCGCCGCGCTCGGCCGCGCCTACCTCGCCGAGTGTCTCGCCGTCGCCCGCGCCGAGGGGGCGCGCCTGGACGACTCGGTCGTCGAGGAGACCATCGCCCTGTTCACCCGGGTGCCCGAGGATTTGACGACCTCGATCCTGACCGACCGCGAGCACGGCCGCCCGTTGGAGTGGGACATCCGCAACGGCGTGATCGGTCGCCTGGCTCGCACCCACGACATCCCGACGCCCATCAGCGACGTGCTGGTGCCGCTGCTGGCGGCGGCGAGCGACGGACCGGGGTAGACAGCTTCCCCTAAGGTGTCTACTCATGGCTCCATCGACGCCCAGGACGTATCCGTGCGAGCACGTCGGACTCGACTTCATCGACTCGGCGCCGTTCCGGTTCGTCAGCACGGTCGACCTGGCGATCACGCCCGAGCAGCTGTTCGAGGTGCTGTCCGACGAGACCTCCTGGCCGCACTGGGCCACGGTCATCACCGACGTCGAGTGGACGAGTCCGCTACCGCGCGGCGTCGGCACCACCCGCACGGTGACCATGCGGGGGAACATCGTCGGCGACGAGGAGTTCCTCGCCTGGGAACCGTTCTTGCACATGGCTTTCCGGTTCAACCAGAGCACGTCGAACGCGATCACCGCATTCGCCGAGGACTACCGCGTCGTCGAGACGCCGACCGGTTGCCACCTCACCTGGGTGATGGCGATGAAACCCAGCGGTCTCGCCGGCCGCCTCGGCATGACGATGGGCAAGCCGGTGATGGGGTGGCTGTTCCAGCGGTTCCTGCACAATCTGCGCCGCTACACCGACGAGCGCTTGCGCGCGGAGTAGACGCACAGTCGAGCGTCAATGGATCCCCTCCCACACCGACCGCCTGACCTCGTCGGGGTCGGCGACGGTGTCGTCGCGCGTGGACCTGATCACCCTGGTCCGGCGGCGTTCGGTGTCGTACAGGGGCCATTCGGCGCCGAGACGTCCCGTCGAGAAATCCAGCCAGGTCCGCTGCATGCGCCTGCCCACCGACGGTTGCACGCGCCTGCCGAGCGGATGCAGTTTGCGTCCGAGGTAGGAGCCGTAACTGTGCTGGACGTGCACGATCTCGCTGCCGTGCGTCGCACCGAGGCCCAGCACCCTCAGCGTCCAGGTGGTGTGGTCGAAACGGTAGGCGTAGGTCGGCCCGCGGCGGGAGTACGCGTCGGCGAACGCCCACGTCGGGGCGCCGAACATGGCATCGGACCCGACGGCGACCAGCGCGCGCCTGCGCGGGAAGTCCGGATACGCGCCGAGCACCCGGTCCTTCGCGTCGGGCGCGGTGCGGGAGAAGTAGCCGTCGATGCTCTCCCGGGTGGTGGGCAACATGGGCGGCTTACCCCACGCGAACATGGACGCCTCGTGGGTGTTGGTTCCGATGATCAGCGGCGCCCCGGACACCGCGCCCAGCCGCGCGGCCTCGATCGGATGGTGCGGAAGCAGGTCCACGCCGTGGGTCAGGCCGTAGGCCAGCACCGGCGTCCGGGCCACGCTCTCCGCCTGCAGCATGCCCGCGGCCCGGCGCAGCGCACGCTGGGGTAACGCCCGCACCTCGTCGACGGTCACGTCGAGCCGCTCCAGGAAGCGACGGGCCTGCACCGCGCGGGTCTCCCGGTCGGCGATCAACGGCAACGCGGGGCTCTGCGCGATCGCCCTGGTGAACAGACCCCGCGCCGCCGTGCTCGCGAGCAGCGCGAGAACCGATGTCGCCCCTGCGGACTCGCCGAACACCGTGACCCTGCCGGGGTCGCCGCCGAATCCGGCGATGTTGTCGCGGACCCACGCCAGGGCGGCCAGCTGGTCTCGCAGGCACAGGTTGTCGTCGAAGCCGGGACCGAGGTCGCTGAGTTCGAAGCCGCCGAACACCCCGAGCCGGTAGGTGACGTTGACGACCACGACGTTGCCGTTGGCCGCCAGCCGGGACCCGTTGTACAGCTGCAGCTGACCCGCCCCGTACACGAACGCGCCGCCGGGAATCCACACCATCACCGGCAGTCCTCCCGCGGGCACCGCGGCGGGCGACCACACGGTCACCGTCAGGCAGGCCTCGTCGCGGATCTTCGGATCGTCGCGGCCTCCCCCGACGAACGATCGGCCCTGCGGCGGCAACGGCCCGTGCTCGAGGGCGTCGCGCACCCCGCTCCACGGCTGCACCGGCGCGGGCGCGAGAAAGCGCCGCTCCCCGACGGGCTGCTCGGCGTACGCGATGCCGCGCCAGACGTTGACCCCGCCCTCGGTGGTCCCGCGAAGCACACCTGCACTGGTCCGGACGATCGTCGAAAGCTGTTCGGCATCGGCGGTATCTCCCGTGGCGGCCACGGGCCGAATCGTAGTGTGGGAAGCTGAACGCGGCTGGTGCGCAGCGGGTGAGAGGACTTCGCGGGATGACCTTCAACGAGGGTATGCAGATCGACACCAGCACCACGTCGTCGAGCGGAGGCGGTCGGGGCGGCGGGCGCGGCATCGCACTCGGCGGCGGTATCGGCGGCCTGCTGATCGTGGTGATCGCGCTGTTCCTCGGAGTCGATCCGGGATCGGTCCTGCCGCAGCAGGGCGGCGCCGGCCAGTACGACACGCAGGGGGTCGACGCGCCCGGCTTCGACACCAGCCAGTGCAAGACCGGCAAGGACGCCAACGAGATCATCGAGTGCCGGGTGATCGCCACCGGCAACTCGGTCGACGCGGTGTGGGCGCAGTTGCTCGAGGGGTACCAGCGACCGAAGGTGCGGCTCTTCACCCAGTCGGTCGACACCGCCTGCGGGCCCGCGACCACCGACGTCGGGCCGTTCTACTGCCCCGGTGATCAGACCGCGTACTTCGACGTCTCGTTCTTCGACCTGCTCAAGTCGCAGTTCGGTTCCAGCGGTGGCCCACTCGCCCAGGAGTACGTGGTCGCCCACGAGTTCGGCCATCACGTGCAGAACCTGCTCGGCGTGCTCGGCAGAGCGCAGCAGGGCGCGACCGGCTCGGAGGGCAACGGCGTGCGCACCGAGTTGCAGGCCGACTGCTACGCGGGCGTGTGGGCGCACTACGCCGCGATCACCAAGCAGGAGAGCACCGGCGAGCCGTTCCTGGAGCCCTTGTCGGACAAGGACATCGCCGATGCCCTGTCGGCCGCCGCGTCGGTCGGCGACGACCACATCCAGGAGTCGACGTCGGGCCGGGTCAATCCCGAGTCGTGGACGCACGGTTCGTCGGAGCAGCGGCAGAAGTGGTTCACCATCGGCTACCAGACCGGCGACCCGAACAAGTGCGACACGTTCAAAGCCGCCGACCTCGGCTAGTGGACGGCATCAACCCGGACACCAAGGACTGGACCTGGGTGCTCGAACGCCCCTGTCCGCAGTGCGGTTTCGACGCCGCGCTGGTTCATCCCACCGACGTCGGCCAGCACATCCGACGCGACGCCGACCAGTGGTATCAGCGGCTGCACCAGCCGGACACGGCGATCCGGCCGGCCAGGGGCGTTTGGTCGATCCTCGAGTACGGCTGTCACATCCGCGACGTGCACCGGATCTTCAACCAGCGGGTGCAGCTCATGTTGACGCAGGACGATCCGCGCTTCCCGAACTGGGATCAGGACGAGACGGCGGTCGCCGACGACTACCCGTCGCAGGACCCGACGGTGGTCGCAGACCAGTTGCGTGATGCCGCGCAGACCGTCGCCGACACCTACGCCTCGGTGCCCGCCGACGCGTGGCCGCGACGCGGACTCCGCAGCAACGGAAGCGAGTTCACGATCGCGTCGATATCGCGGTACCACCTACACGACATCGTGCACCACGCGTGGGACGTCACCCCGAGGGGTTGACGAGCGCTCGCGTGAGGAACATCAGGCATTGACCACATTGAACACATATCGCTAATCTGTTCAAATGCCGGTGTCCCCCGCCCTGCTCGACGCGACGTGCGACACCCTCCGGCGACTGGGACCGCAGCGGTTCAGCCTGACCGCGGTCGCCGACGCCGCCGGGGTCTCCCGCGGCACGGTGCACAACGCGCTGGGCAGCCGCGACCAGGCGATCAAGACCGCGCTGGACCACCTCGCGGCGATCTTCGTGGACGCGATGGCCGACGAGGTTGACAAGGCACCCACGCTCGCGCAGCAGGTGGCGGCCGCGGGCGTCCTGGTGTGCGCGCACCGGCAGCAGTCGGACAAGGTCACCGCGCGCGGCATCAACGAGAGCATTCTGGTGCTGTTGCTGCGCAACAGCGGTGACGACCTCGCGCAACGCGCCGTGCAGATGTGGCGACCGCTGGTGAAGAACGCGCAGTCGAGCGGCGAGGTGGCCGCGGTGGTCGATCCCGGCCGCGCCGCCGAGTGGATCGTCCGGATCCTGTTCAGTCTCGAACTGCTCCCACCGATGGGCGTGAACCTCGACAGCCCCCGAGCAGTGCGCAGGTTCCTGACCGACCACGTCGTCAACGGGTTGACCGGAGGTAGCAGTGACTGAGCCCGACTACGAGGTCGCCGTCATCGGCGCCGGACCCGGTGGTATCGCCGCGGCGCATCATCTGCGCCAGAAGGGGATACGCGACTTCGCGATCATCGAACGGGCCGGCGACTTCGGCGGTACGTGGCGCGACAACCACTACCCCGGCTTGGCCGTCGACATCCCCAGCCTCTGGTACCAGCTGTCCTTCGCACCCAACCCCGGCTGGTCACGGCTGTTCGCGCCGGGGCCCGAACTGCACCGCTACCTGCGCGACACTGCGGCGCAGATGGGGCTGTACCAGCATCTGATCGCCGACGCCGAGGTGGTCGAGCAACGCTGGGACGATGATCAAGGGCTGTGGCACTTGACCTTTCGCGATCGTCCGCCGCTCACGTCCCGCTTCCTGATCAGCTCGGTGGGCGGGTACGTCAACGCCAAACAGTCGGTCGACATCGACGGCATCGAGGACTTCGCGGGCACCGTGCTGCGACCCAACGCATGGGATGACTCGTACGACACCGCTGGCAAGCGGATCGCCGTGGTGGGCACGGGTTCCAGCGGCGTGCAGATCGCCGCTGCGCTCTCCGCGGACGCCGCCAATCTCGACGTGTTCCAACGAACACCCGCTTGGGTGCTGCCGAAGATCGACTTCGACATCCCGCCCGCGATGCGGCGAATCCTGCGGGTGCCCGGTGTCTTCCGCGCCGTGAACGCGGCGGGCCGGCTGCTGATGGACGTCGCGATGATCGCACCGATCGTGCACGTGTTCGCGCGGTTGCCCGAGCGGGTGCTCGCCCGCCTGATTCCGTTGTACGACGGCTACTGCCGCGCGCTGTACCGGCTGCTGCTGCGCGCCGTCGTGAAGGACCCCGCGACCCGCGCGGCGCTCGTCCCGCACTACGGCATCATGGCCAAGCGGCCGGTGATCTCGAGCGCGTTCCTGCCCGCCCTGAACAACCCCGATACCCACCTGATCACCACACCCATCGAGCGGATCACCCGCACCGGAGTGCGCACGATCGACGGGGTCGAGCACCCCGCCGACCTGTTGGTGCTCGCGACGGGGTACGAGCTGTGGACCGATCCCGAGACGTACCGGCCGGGAACCGTTCTGGGCGCAGGCGGTTTCGACCTCGCGCACTACTACCGCGCGCACGGCATGCAGAGCTACGGCGGCACAGCGCACCCGCGCCTGCCCAACCGATGGGAGATCGTCGGGCCCAACGGCTTCGTCGGCTTCGCGTGGTGCGATTTCGTCGAGACCATGGCTGCGCACGCCGCGCGCGTGATCGACGAGACCCGGCGCAGCGGCAGCCAGGTCGCCGAGGTCACCCAGGACGCGTTCAACCGGTGGAACGCGGTGCTGGCCCGCCGCGGCAGAACCGCGCACGTCTACTTCACCGAATGCAACCCGGAGCTCAATACCTATTTCGTCAACTCGCAGCGCGACACCGTGTACCACCGGCCCCAAACCATCACGGGCTCAAGGTGGTTCGCCAAGCACGGCCCGCTGAGCGACTATCACTTCACCCGCCGCGTCGCGACCGCGGTGCCGCAACCCGAGGAGCAGACGGCATGACCGACACCGAACAGCCACTGGCAGGACGCGTCGCCTACGTCACCGGCGGTGCACGCGGCCAGGGACGCTCGCACTGCGTCCGACTGGCGCGCGCGGGCGCCGACATCGTCACGATCGACGCGTGCGGACCGGTCGCCGCGCACAACGGCTACCCGCCCGCCACATCCGAGGAACTCGCCGAGACGGTGAGCCTGGTCGAGGGCGAGGGCCGCAAGATCGTCGCGAAGGAGGTCGACGTCCGCGATCTGGACGGCCAGCAGCGCGTCGTCGCCGACGCCGTGGAGCAGTTCGGCAGGCTCGACATCGTCGTCGCCAACGCCGGGGTGATGAACTGGGGCCGGCTGTGGGAGATCTCGCCGCAGCAGTGGCAGGAGGTCGTCGACACCAACCTCACGGGCGTGTGGAACACGATCAAGGCCGTGGTGCCGCCGATGATCGACGCCGGCAACGGCGGGTCCATCATCACCATCAGTTCGGCGGCGGGCATCAAGGCCGTGCCGGGGTGCGGGCACTACTGCGCCACCAAGTTCGGGGTCGTCGCCCTGACGAACTCACTCGCAGTCGAGTTGGGCGAGTACGGAATCCGGGTCAACTCCGTGCATCCGTACGGCACCGACACCGAGATGGGCAACGACACGTCGATGTGGCAGATGTTCGCCGACCACCAGAACTACATCCACAGCTTCTCGCCCGGCGCGTTGCCGACCGACACGCTGGCCGCACCCGACCTGGTCTCCGACATCGTGGTGTTCCTGGCGAGCGACGCCTCGTCCCTGCTGACGGCGGCCCAGATCCCCGCGGACAAGGGCTACCTCAAGGTCTAGAGTCGCGACTCCGCCTTGATCGACGTGTCGGTGGTGCGCAGCGGCCGGATCAGAGCGTCCTGGGCGAACGACGCGATGAGCTCACCCTCCTCGGTGTGCACGGCGCCTCGGACATAGGACATGCCCGCGCCGACCTGTGTGCTCTCGTGGCTGTACAGCAGCCAGCCGCCCCAGGCGAACGGCTCGTGGAAGCTCACCGAGATCGTCATGGGCGCGGTCGACACCGTCAGGTGGGCCTGCGCGGTGCCGATCCCCTCGTGGGCGCGCATGGTCGTCGAAATGCCCAGGTGGCCGGTGAAATACGCGATCAGCGCCTTGGCGAGTTCATCGCGCGCGGGGACGGGGTCGTAGTGCAGCCAGGCGTACAGCTCGGGCGGGCCGACCTCGTCGGGACTGTTGACGTCGACCACGTCGACCAGTCGCAGCTGACGCCCGACCATCGGCATCTCGGAGTGGTTGGCGTCGGCGGGCGCCCCGACGTCGGGCTTCGGCAGGTGATGGCGGATGACGTCGTCGGACGGCACGTCGGCGAACACCGTCACGGTGATGCACCGTTTCCCGTTCTGGGTGACGTTCACGACAGCCGTTGCCGTGGAACGGCCTTCGGCCACCACGTCGATCGCGAGCTCGACCGGCGGGCCGACGACGACCGCGCGCGCGAACACCGCGTACGCCGAACGCACCGACTTCCCCTCGAAGCGCTTGCCGACCGCGACGATCGCCTGCGCCAGAACCTGGGTGCCCTCGACGACCTGGCGGGCGTCCTCGCCGACGACGCCGGTCCGCCCGACGAAGGTGTCCGGGCCGGTCTGCTCGACGTCGAACAGCTCCAGCAGTTCCTCCACGGTCCACTCGCCTTGAGCAGCCTCCGTCGTCATGCGCCCACCTCTCGTCCGATGTCGCGGCAACAGCACCGCGGACCCTGTGCAGACGGTAACGTCATTCTCATGGCCAAGTCGAGTGCCCACTCCGCGCCCACCGGCGCGACCGACGAGGAGTCGCGCGCCACCCGCTTCATGAAGTCCGCGCTGGCCATCCTCGGCGAGACGGGCCGCGCCGACTTCACCGTGCTCGAGGTCGTCGAGCGCTCGAAGACGTCGCTGCGGTCGTTCTACCAGCACTTCTCCAGTAAGGACGAGCTTCTGCTGGCGCTCATCGAGACGATCATGGCCGAGTCGACACTGCGCTGGCGCCAGGACACCGACGGACTTCCCGCGCCCGAGGCGTTGCGCAAGTTGATCAACCGCGTCGCCCATCCGGCGACGTCCACGAAGCAGGACAGCATCAACCGCGGCCTGACGTTCTACAACGACCATCTGGCCGAGACGGTGCCGACCGAGTACGCGCGGGTGCTGGCGCCGGTCAAAGTGCTGATCGGCGAGATCATCGAGCGCGGCATCGCCGAGGGGGTGTTCGCGGCCGACCTCGACGTCGATCCGACCGCGACGCTGATCATGCAGTCGGCGATGGGCGCGATGCGGCTGCGCGTGCTCGGCGCCGAGCTCAACGACGCCCCCCTCGAGGCGCGGCACATCTACGACTTCTGTCTTCGCGCACTGCGTGCCTGACCCGCGAAACCCCGCCTGACCTGCGTGCTGAGCACTCTCACAAACACCCCTGTTTTCCCTGCTCCCGACGTGGTAACGTCATTACCACCAGCCCAGAACCAGACTTCAGGAGGCGAATCGTGACCCGCGACCTGCCCTATCCCGTGTTCGACGCCGACAACCACTTCTACGAGCCGAAGGAAGCGCTGACCCAGTTCCTGCCGGATCACCGCAAGGGCGTCATCGACTACATCGACGTCCGGGGTCGCACGAAGATCATGGTGCGCAACGTGGTCAGCGACTACATCCCGAACCCGACGTTCGAGGTCGTCGCCCGGCCCGGCGCGCAGGAGGAGTACTTCCGGCACGGCAGCGGCGGGAAGAGCTTCCGCGAGGTCATGGGCAAGCCCATGAAGGCGATCCCCGCGTTCCGCAATCCCGAGGCCCGCCTCGAGGTGATGGACGGCCTCGCGCTCGACTACACGTTGATGTTCCCGACGCTGGCGAGCCTGGTCGAGGAGCGACTGAAGGACGATCCCGATCTGATCCTCGACATCGTGCACGCGCTGAACCAGTGGATGTACGAGACGTGGCAGTTCAACTACGAGGACCGCATCTTCTCCACGCCGGTCATCAACCTGGGCGTCGTGGACCGCGCACTCGAGGAACTCGAGTGGTGCCTCGAGCGCGGCGCCAAGACCGTACTCGTCCGGCCCGCACCGGTACCCGGGTACCGCGGCACCCGCTCGCTGGGCATGGAGGAGTTCGACCCGTTCTGGGACGCCTGCGTCAAGGCCGGCATCCCCGTGTCGATGCACGCCTCGGACAGCGGCTACTCCGAGTACCTCAACGACTGGGAGCCGGGCGACGAGTTCAAGCCGTTCGCGCCCACGTCGTTCCGGATGGTCGCGATGGGCAAGCGGCCCATCGAGGACACGATGGCGGCGATGGTCTGCCACGGCGCACTGACCCGCAACCCCGACCTGCGCATCCTGTCGATCGAGAACGGCGCGGACTGGGTGCCGTATCTCTTCAAGCAGTTCAAGAGCGTCTACTCGAAGATGCCGCAGGGCTTCCTCGAGGACCCCATCGAGGCGTTCCGCCGGTGCGTCTACGTCGCACCGTTCTGGGAGGACGACTTCGCCCAGATGGCCGACCTGTGCGGGATCGACCGGGTGATCTTCGGATCGGACTGGCCGCATCCGGAGGGCCTCGCCCAGCCCACCCATCTGATCGACGACCTGCAGGGCCTCGACGCGGAGGGCCAACGGAAGGTGATGGGCGGCAACATGATCGACCTGTTCAAGATTCCCAACGAGGTCGTGTTCAAGCCGGGCGTTCCCGAACTGGTGCTCGCTGAATGAGCGAACCGGACTCCCCCGAACGGCTGTTGTTCGCGTCGACGGCGCAGGCCTTCCTCGCCAAGGAGGCGCCACTTCCGCGGGTACGCGAACTGCACGCCGCCGGAACGTCCTTCGAGCGCGACTGGTGGCGCCGCGCCGCCGAGTTGGGCTGGGCCAGCATGCTGGTTCCCGAGGAACTCGGCGGCGGCAGCGTCTCCGGTGACGGCGTCGGCGACCTCGCCCTGGTGGCCGAGCAGATCGGCCACTCCGTCGCACCAGGCCCCTTCCACCCGGTGAACACCGTGCTCGCCGGCCTGGCGGATGCGGAGAACGCGTCGAGCCACGCCGAGACCATCGAAGCGCTCGTCGGCGGCGAGCTCGTCGCATCCTGGGCGGTGTACGAGCCGCGACGGGCCTGGGCGCCCCTCGAGACCACCGTCACGGCAACGCCCGACGGCGACGGCTTCCGCGTCGACGGCGTCAAGGACCGTGTCGAGGCGGGTGCCGACAGCGACCTGTTCCTGGTCGTCACCCGGATCGGTGAGGACCTGCAGCAGTTCCTGGTGCCCGCGGATGCGGCGGGCGTGACGGTCGAGCCGCAGGATTCGGTCGACCTGGTGAAGCGCTACGCCCGCGTCACGTTCGAGGGCGTCACCGCGGGGGTCGCGGTGGGTACCTCGGCACAAACCGAGGCGCTGATCGCCCGCCAGTCGCAGGTGGCCCAGGTGCTGCAGTGCGCGGAGGTGCTGGGAATCCTGGACACCGTGCTGGAGTTCACGATTCAGTGGGCGCTGGACCGGTATTCGTTCGGCCGGCCGCTCGCGTCGTATCAGGCGCTCAAGCACCAGTTCGCCGATATGAAGATCTGGCTCGAGGCCTGTCGCGCCACCACCGCGGCAGCGGTCACCGCCGTCGGGTCTCGTGCCGCCGACGCCGATCTGCTGGCCAGCATCGCGAAGTCCTACGTGGGTGAACACGCGGCCCCGATGCTGCAGCGCTGCGTTCAGCTGCACGGCGGTATCGGCGTGACGTGGGAGCACGACCTGCACCTGTTCCTGCGCCGAGTCACGTTGTACCGCGCCATGTTCGGCACTCCCGAGGACCACAACCTGCGTGTGTTCGCACACGCCGAGAAGGCTGCATCGTGACAGAAACCACCGCCGCGCCCACCGCGTCGGCCACGTCGGAGACCGTCGAGGAGTTCGCGCTGCGGGCCAGGACGTGGCTCGCGGAGAACCTCCCCGGTATCGACCGGCGCAACCCGCCGAGCGCCGATCGCGGTGAGATCGAGCCGTGGCTGCGCGCCCGCGAACTGCAGAAGAAGCTCTACGACGGCGGCTTCGCAGGGATCTGCTTTCCGCGCGAGTACGGCGGACTCGGTCTGCCGATCGCCTATCAGCGGGCCTTCGACGAGGAGTCCCGCGACTACGAGATGCCGCTCATCCTGAACACGCCGACGTTCACGATCTGCGCAGCGACCATCCTGGACACCGGGTCGGAAGAGCAGAAGCGCGAACGCATCTCGGCGGCGATCCGCGGCGAGGAGGTGCTCGTCCAGCTGCTGTCCGAGCCGTCCGGCGGATCGGATCTCGCCAGCGTGATCACGCGCGCCGACCGCAGGGGCGACAGGTGGGTGATCAACGGCGCGAAGACGTGGAGCACCAGCGCATTCGCCGCCGACTACGGCCTACTACTCGCCCGCACCAACTGGGACGTGCCGAAGCACGAGGGCCTGACGATGTTTCTCGTCAAGCTCGACAGCCCCGGCATCGACATGCGCCGGATCAAGCAGGTCAACGGCTCGGAGGAGTTCTGCGAGGAGTTCTTCGACGGCCTGGAAGTCGGCGACGACGCGGTGGTCGGCGAGGTCAACGACGGCTGGAACGTCGCGTCGCGGCAGCTCTATCACGAACGGCGGGCCGTCGGCGGCGGCTCCGAGTTCGCCAGCGGGATCGGCGCGGAGGGCAAGTCCGATCAGCCCATCGACTACGTCGAGTTCGTCGAGGAGATCGGCCAGAGCGACAACGAGCGCATCCGTGAGATGGCGGGCCGCGCCCTGGTGGTGCGGGCCGTCCACGAGCAGCTCATCGACCACGTCTATCACGGGGTGCTCGAGGGAACGCTGCCTCCCGCAGCGGGTTCCATCATCCGGATCTCGCACGCGGAGAACGTTCAGTTCGAGATGGACGTCACGCTGGCGATGACGGGGGCGGCCGGTGTCGTCGACGACGGCAGCGGTCTGTTCCGCATCGGCAACCGGTACCTGGCCCGGCAGGCGGCGTCGCTCGGCGGTGGCACCACCGAGATCGCCCGCAACATCATCGGCGAACGGGTGCTGGGCTTTCCGCGCGAGCACGCCGCCGACCGGGGTGTGCCGTTCAATCAGGTCAAGCGCAGACGCGACTGAGTCAGGCGTTTACCTCGGCGCGCGCACGCTTGCGCAGCGTCGACTCCAGCGTGCTCATCACGTCGTAGTACCGCGTCGGTGCCAGCCGGGCCAGCGCGTCGAACACGTACGCGTCGGGGCCGACCAGGATGCGCGCCTTTCCCGCCACGACACCGCGGTGGATGATCGCGGCCGCCTTGTCGGGTTGGGTCATCGTGATCGCGGCGAACTCGGCGGCCATCTGCTCGTGGGTACGGCCGCGGCCCTCCGGATCCCTGCGGAACCGCGCGTTCCGCACGATGCCGGTGTTGATGCCGCCGGGATGCACGTTGATCGCCCGCACACCGGTGCCCCGCAGTTCCTGCCGCAGCGAGTCGGTAAACCCGCGGACCGCGAATTTCGCTGCGCAGTAGGCTGATTGATTGGGCATCCCGACCAGACCGAAGACGCTCGACGTGTTGACGATCGCGCCGGAATCCTGGGCCGCGAGCAAGGGTAGGAACGCCCTGGTGCCGTTGACGACACCGTGGAAGTTGATGTCCCACAGCCACTGGTCGTCCTGCTCGTCGCTGTCCAGCACGCTCGAGGACACCGCGACACCGGCGTTGTTGAACACCGCACCCAGCGGCGCGGGTGCCCAGTCGGCGACCTCGGTCGCGAAATCGCGCTGCGCGGTCGCGTCGCGGACGTCCAGCACCCGCACCAGCGTCGGTCCGCTCAGCAGGGCGTCGGTCTCCTTGAGCCCCTGTTCGTTGACGTCCGTGATCGCCACCGGGCAGCCGTGCGCGGAAAGTCGCTGCGCGAGTGCGCGTCCGATACCGGACGCGGCGCCGCTGATGGCGACGGTGCGGCCCGAGATGACGTGGTCGGCCGATCTGCTCATACGTTCTTCTCCACAGTGTCGATGCGAGCGATGTGCTCGGTGATGAGGTCCAGAATCCGAGTCCACGCACCGACGGGCAGGTCGTGCCCCATGCCGGTGATGGTGTGCAGTCGCGCGCCGGGGATGGCGCGCGCCGTCGCGGCGCCGCCGGTCGGGTTCACCATGCGGTCGCGGTCGCCGTGGATGACGAGGGTGGGCACGTCGATGGCGGTGAGTTCGGACGTGCGGTCACCGGAGGCGAAGATCCCGGCCAACTGGCGGGCCAGTCCTGCGGCCGACGGGTCCCGGTCCCACGCGATCCCGGCCTTCTCGCGCACCGCGGCCTCGTCGAAGGGGTAGCCGTGTGAACCGATGTGGCGGAACATCCCCACGGCGTTCTCGACCGCCTCCGCCCTGCTGCGGGGAGGCCGCGCCGTCGCCATCTTCAGCCAGGTGGACGGTGCGGGCCTGCCGATGCGGCGCGCGCCGGTGGTCGACATGATCGACGTCAGTGTCCGCACCCGGCCCGGAAAGTGCGCCGCCACGGTCTGGGCGATCATGCCGCCCATCGAGATACCGACGAGGTCCGCGTCGGCGTAGCCGAGTGCGTCGAGAAGGCCGACGGTGTCGCGCGCCATGTCACCGAGGTGGTACTGGCGAGGGTGGCTGCCGCCGCGCAGGATGGCGACGGGGTTGGGCGGCGGGTAGTCCATGTGCGTCGAGCGACCCACGTCCCGGTTGTCGAATCGGATGACGCGCCTGCCCCGCGTGGCGAGGGTGGCGGCGAGGTCGGCCGGCCATGTGTGCTTCTGCTGGCCGAGGCCGGCGATCAACACCAGTGCCGGGTCGGCCGGATCGCCGAAGGCGTCGTGGCACAGGTCGATTCCGCGGCCGACGGGACTTACCCGCTCGTCACTCACGCCGACACCTGCTCGATCTCGGTGGTAACCGACTGCTCGGCCCGCGGTGGGCGACGATGCACCACCGCGAGTGCACCACTGGCCGGCGCGGTGGCCACGCCTCGGGAGTGCAGACGTTCGCCGGGCGCGTAGGTGGTGCCGAACTCGAACTCGCGCAACAGAGTCCCTAGCGTCACCGTCATCTCCATGTTGGCGAACGCGGCACCGACGCACCGTCGCACGCCGCCGCCGTACGGTACCCAGGCGTGCGTGTCGGGCGGGTTGCCGACGAAGCGGTCCGGATTGAACGCCGCCGCGTCGGGAAAGCTGCGATCGGATGCGTGCGCCAGCGAGATGCTGACGATGACGACGTGGTTCTCTGGAATCACCCACTCCCCCAGCCTTATCCGCGACTTCGTGATGCGAGCGGTGGCGTTGATGACCGGGCGGCTGCGCTGCACCTCGAAGATCGTCGCCTGCAGTAGGTCGGTTTCGCCCGCGTCGACCTCGGCGGTGAGCCGGTTGAGAAGACGGGGGTGGCGGCGCAGGCGCTCGACGGTCCACGCGAGTGTGGTCGCGGTGGTCTCGTGGCCGGCCGCGAGCAGGGTCAGCAACTCGTCGGCGACGTGGTCGTCGGTGATCGCCGAACCGTCCTCGTACCGGGCCCGCAGCAGCAGCGCGAGCACGTCGTTGCGGTCCTCGAAGGCCGGATCCCGGCGCGCGTCGGCGATGAGTCCCGCGATGATCGCGTTGTAGCGCGTACGCAGTCGCTCGACGCGACCCCACGGGCTGAAGCGCCCGTAGTCACGTCGCGCCGCAGGCGGGAGAACTGCGAGGCGTGAGGCACGAAGAACCATGGGCGGCAACAACTCTCGCAGTTCCTCGAACGCCTCTCCCTGGGCACCGAAGACCGCGCGCAGGATCGCGTTCAGCGTGATGCGCATCATCGAGTCCAGCGTCGCGAACTCCTCGCCCTCCGGCCAGGTCGCGGTCTCCCGCATCACCTCGTCGGTGATGATGTGCTCGTAGGACTGCATGCGCTTGCCGTGGAACGGCGGGACCAGCAGTTTGCGGCGCTGGCGATGTTCGGTGCCCTCGAGGCTGAACGTCGAACCCGGTCCGAGCACCTCGCCCAGCGTGCCCGCACGGGCGATCAGGTCGGTGCTCGTCGTGAAGAGGTCCTTGACGAGCGCGGGATCGCTGACGACTACGGCGGGACCGAAGATCGGCAGGTCCAGCGTGAACTCGGACCCGTGCCGCCGCGCCACCGCGGCAACCGCCTTCTCACGGTTGACGACGAAGCCGAGGCCCTGCACGAATTTGGGCACCCGCAGCGTGGGCGGTAGCCGGACGGGGTCTGTGGTTGCTTCACCCATGCGGCCACGGTACGTCGCGGTACCGGTGAGCGCAAGCACTCTTTCCACACGCGTCCAATACTGGTACGGTGAGGTACCGGCGACTGGTACGACGGCGTACCGACCGGATAGTGGAGAGGGCGCGAGCATGCCGAGCAGCGATGTCACCGAGGACGTGGACGTGTTGATCGTCGGCGCCGGGCTCTCCGGCATCGGCGCCGCCTGTCAGCTGAAGCAGGACCACCCCGGCCGGTCGGTCGTCATCCTGGAGGCCAGGGCCTCCATCGGCGGCACCTGGGATCTGTTCCGCTATCCCGGCATCCGGTCGGACTCCGACATGTTCACCCTCGGCTACCGCTTCCGGCCGTGGACCGACGCCAAGGCGATCGCCGACGGCCCCAGCATCCTGCGCTACATCCACGACACCGCCCGCGAGTTCGACGTGCACAACCTCGTCCGGGTCAACCACCGCGTCGTCTCGGCTCGGTGGGACAGCGCCACGGCCCGTTGGACGGTCGACGTCGACCGCACCGACACCGGCGAGCGAACCACGCTGCGATGCGGGTTCCTCTACGTGTGCTCCGGTTACTACCGTTACGACGCCGGCTTCAGCCCCGATTTCCCCGGTGTGGACCGATTCGCCGGCCCGGTGATCCACCCGCAGCACTGGCCGGAGGGGCTCGACTACGCCGGCAAGCGCGTCGTCGTGATCGGCAGCGGCGCCACCGCCGTGACTCTGGTGCCGACCCTCGCCGAGACCGCGGCACACGTCACGATGCTGCAGCGCTCCCCGACGTACGTCGCCTCCCGGCCGGCACGCGACCCGCTGGCGGACCGGCTGCGCGCGCGTCTTCCACAGAAGCTCGCCTACGCGATCGTGCGCTGGAAGAACACGCTGCAGGGCATGGCGATCTTCCAGCTCAGCAGGCGCAGGCCCGAGATGGTCAAGGCGATGCTGCGCAAGGCCGCCGTCGCCGCACTGCCCGAGGGCTACGCCGTCGACACCCACTTCGCCCCGAGCTACAACCCGTGGGACCAGCGCATGTGCCTGATCCCCGACGGCGACATGTTCGACGCCATCCGCGACGGCCGCGCCTCGGTGGTCACCGACACCATCGACACGTTCACCGAAACCGGCATCGCGTGTGCGTCCGGAGAGCCCCTCGACGCCGACATCGTCATCAGCGCAACGGGTCTCAACCTGCTGGCGATCGGCGGTATGGAACTCGTCGTCGACGGCACGCCCGTCGACCTCGCGCAGACGGTGTCCTACAAGGGGATGATGCTCTCCGGTGTGCCGAACTTCGCGTGGACCATCGGCTACACCAACGCCTCCTGGACGCTCAAGGCCGATCTGATCGCCCAGTACGTGAGCCGGCTGCTTACCTATCTGGACCGCAACGGATTCGACGCGGTCACCCCCGACGCCACCGGTGTCTCCGCTGCCAAGCCGTTCCTCGATCTCGCGTCCGGCTACGTGCAGCGCAGCATGTCCGAGATGCCCAAGCAGGGCGACGCGCTGCCGTGGCGCCTGCACCAGAACTACGTGCGCGACGTCGCCCTGCTGCGGCGCGGACGGGTCGACGACTCGGTCACGTTCACCCGAGCCCACGCCGGTGCCGACCGGCGGGTGGCCGTCACCCGCTGCTAGCGCCGCCGGGCTTCAGAACAACGTGGGTTGCAGCAGCGCTCCGGCGGGTCGGCCCGCCGGAGCGCTGCGCGTGGCGAAGGGACGACTGTCGGCGTTGAGGCCGTGTTTCACGATCAGCGGCGCCGCCCTGTCGCGCAGCTCGTCGCGATAGGACTGCGGCAGGTACGCGCCCCGGCCGTACAGCTCGCGGTAGGCGCCCACCAGGTCGGGCCGCGTGCGCGCCAGCCAGCCGGTGAACCAGCCCCGCGTGGTACCGCGCAGGTGCAGCCCGAACACCGTCACGCTCGTCGCACCCGCCTCGGCGATGCGCGCGAGCAGGGCGTCGAGTTGCGCGGTCGTGTCGGTGAGCAGCGGCAGCACCGGGGCCACCATCACGTGGCAGGACAGGCCCGCGTTTCGGATGGCGCGGATCAACGCCAGCCGCGCGTCCGGAGTGGGCGTTCCCGGTTCGACCAGCCGGTGCAGCTCCGGGTCCCCGATCGCCAGCGACACCGCGACGCTCACCTCGACGCGGTCGGCCGCGGCGGCGATCAGCGGCAGATCACGCTGCAGCAGCGTGCCCTTCGTGAGGATCGAGAACGGCGTACCCGAGTCGGCGAGCGCCGAGATCACCCCCGGCATGAGCGCGTACCGCCCCTCGGCGCGTTGATACGGATCGGTGTTGGTGCCCAGCGCGACGGTTTCGCGGGTCCACGACGTCTTCATCAGCTCGCGGCGCAGCACCTCGGCGACGTTGACCTTCACCACCAGCTGAGTGTCGAAGTCGGTACCGCAGTCGAAGTCCAGATACTCGTGCGTCGGCCGGGCGAAGCAGTACCGACAGGCGTGGCTACAGCCCCGGAAGCCGTTGACCGTGTAGCGAAAGGGCAGGTTGGCCGCGTCCGGCACCTTGTTCAGCGCCGACTTGCAGAGGATCTCGTGGAACGTGATGCCCTCGAATTGCGGCGTGCGCACCGACCTCACCAGGCCCAACCGCTGCAGGCCGGGCAGCGCTCCGTCGTCCACGCCGACGCTCTGATCGTCCCATCGCACACCCCAATTCGAACGCATGTTCGACAATTCGTCAAGCGAAACCGTGGAGTCGTGCGAGATCCGTGGAAGTCCTGCGATAATCTGCTCGCGGGAACGTTTGACGCTTCCGTGATCGGGTGTAGTACGCATCCGACGCCGTTCAACATGTGAAGAAGAGATATGCCACAGGGATCCGTGAAATGGTTCAACAGCGAGAAGGGCTTCGGCTTCATCGCTCCCGATGACGGTAGCCAGGACGTCTTCGTGCACTACTCCGAGATCCAGGGCTCCGGTTACCGGACCCTCGAGGAGAACCAGCGCGTGCAGTTCGAGGTTGGCCAGGGCGCCAAGGGACCGCAGGCCACTGGAGTGACTGCGATCTAGGTCGTCGTGACTTAGGGCTGGCAATGTACGACATTGCCAGCCCTTAGTTCGTCTCGGGTCATCCCGACCACACCAGCGTTACGAGCAGCACGTCGACCGGCGTGCCCGCCGACGATGGAGATCAGCGCACTGCGTCACCGCGCGTGCGGTGCGACGGTCACAGCGAGTGCCACCAGCATGGCTCCCGCGCGCCCGCCACCGCCGATCCGACGAGCAGAAGATCGACCGCGGCGAGGTTCGGACGCGTCACGTCCGACGATGTCAGTTAAGTGAGCGTCACCAGGGCTGCGACCACGAGCGCAGCTCACACTGCGCGGCGATCGGGCCGGTGTTCGTCGGTCCGGGAGCACCGTCGATGGTGATCGCGCACGTCGGGTTCGAATCGCCCCGCAGCCCGCTTCCGGCGCGGCTCACGCTGATGAACGCGGCGTTGGGATCGGTCAGCTTCACCGGCAGCACCCACGGCTGAGCTGGGTCCAGTACGACGGTCTCACTGCGCGTGTAGGCGTTCGGATCGGCGTCGTACGCGGCCTTGCTCGGCGGCGCCGCATAGGCGTAGTACACCTGGAACGAGCCCGGTCCCGTCACCGAGAGGTTGTAGACCACGTCGTGTTCTACCGGCTCCGCGCTGGCCGTGGGCGCCACCATCGCGGTGGATCCCAGCATGAACGCAGCACCGACCAAACCCATCGTCATTCGCATGTCGGTCACATCGACGCACGCTACCGGATCGTTACACGAGCATCGTCCTGACTGTGAACCCCTTCAGGTACCCACGAACATCCGGGGAAACACCCGGCGACCGTTTGGTTAATTTGTTCGTGACGCACAGAAATTCCACAGAAACAAAGTCTCTCTAACGTGCCGACTCGACGCTGCACCGGCGTCTGAATCTCCGTGCTCCGCACCGACGTCCGTCGGTAGCCGAGCCGTGCGGCACGACGAAAGGCTGTTCATGCAACTACCCACCCGCTCGAGGATGAGCAGATCGGCACTGGCTGCGGGAAGCGTGCTCGTCACGACGAGCCTCCTGCTGTCGGCGTGCGGCAGCCGGGCCAGCGACACCGAGGGTGCGGCGGCCGAATCATGCGTCGACACCTCGGGTTCCACCGTCAAGGTCGGCTCCCTGAACTCGCTGTCGGGCACGATGGCCATCTCCGAGGTCACCGTGCGCGACGCGATCAAGCTCGCCGTCGACGAGATCAACGCCGCGGGTGGCGTGATGGACAAGCAGATTCAGATCGTCGGCGAGGACGGCGCGTCCGAGCCCACGGTCTTCGCCGAAAAGGCCGAGAAGCTGATCAGCAGCGACTGCGTCGCCGCCGTATTCGGCGGTTGGACGTCGTCGAGCCGCAAGGCGATGCTGCCGGTCTTCGAAAGCAACAACTCGCTGCTCTACTACCCCGTCCAGTACGAGGGCCTCGAGTCGAGCAAGAACATCTTCTACACCGGCGCGACCACGAACCAGCAGATCGTCCCCGCGCTGGACTACCTGAAGGAGAAGGGCGTCAAGTCGCTCTACCTCGTCGGTAGCGACTACGTCTTCCCGCAGACCGCCAACCGGATCATCAAGGCGTACGCGGGCGCCAACGGCATCGAGATCAAGGGCGAGGACTACACCCCGCTGGGCTCCACCGACTTCTCGACGATCGTCAACAAGGTCCGCACCGCGGATGCCGACGCCGTGTTCAACACGCTCAACGGCGACTCGAACGTCGCGTTCTTCCGCGAGTACAAGAACGTCGGACTGACCCCGCAGGCGATGCCGGTGGTGTCGGTGTCGATCGCCGAGGAGGAGGTCGGCGGCATCGGTGTCCAGAACATCACCGGCCAGTTGACCGCGTGGAACTACTACCAGACCATCGACACCCCGGTGAACAAGAAGTTCGTCGAGGCGTACAAGAAGGCGTACGGCGAGAACAAGCCGACGTCGGATCCGATGGAAGCCGCCTACGTGTCGGTCTACCTCTGGAAGAACACCGTTGAGAAGGCCAAGTCCTTCGACGTGGCGGCCATTCAGGAGAACGCGGGCGGCGTGACGTTCGACGCCCCGGAGGGACTCGTCACGATCGACGGCGAGAACCACCACATCACCAAGACCGCCCGCATCGGCGAGATCCGTGCGGACGGACTGATCTACACCGTCTGGGAGTCCGACGGACCGATCCAGCCGGATCCGTACCTGAAGACCTACCCGTGGGCTGCCGGCCTCTCCGGCTGACGCACACATGGATGTCCTGATCGGACAGCTGGCAACAGGATTGAGCCTCGGCTCGATCCTGTTGCTCGCTGCACTGGGCCTGTCACTGACCTTCGGGCAGATGGGCGTCATCAACATGGCACACGGCGAGTTCATCATGGCCGGCTGCTACACCGCCTACGTGGTGCAGCAGGTCATCTCGAGCGCCGGTGCGTCACTGCTCATCTCACTGGTCGTCGGCTTCCTCGTCGGCGGCGCCATGGGTGTGCTGCTCGAGGTCACGCTCATCCAGCGGATGTACGACCGGCCGTTGGACACCCTCCTGGTGACGTTCGGCGTCGGGCTGATCCTGCAGCAGGTGGCACGCGACATCTTCGGTGCGCCAGCGGTGAACGTGGTCGCCCCCGAATGGCTCTCGGGGGGAATGGAGATCTTCGGGGCCGTCGTTCCGAAGACCCGCATCTTCATCCTGGTGCTCGCGGTGGTCTGCGTGGCGGTCCTCGCGACCGTGCTGAAGACCAGCCCGATGGGCAGGCGCATCCGGGCGGTCGTTCAGAACCGCGACCTCGCGGAGACCAGCGGGATCTCCTCTCGCCGAACCGATATCACCACGTTCTTCATCGGGTCGGGGCTGGCGGGAGTCGCGGGTGTCGCCCTGACGCTGATCGGCTCGACCAGTCCGACGACGGGGCAGAGCTTCCTCATCGACGCGTTCCTCGTGGTCGTCGTCGGCGGTCTCGGCCAGATCAAGGGCACGGTCATCGCCGCGCTGTCACTCGGCTTCCTGAACTCGTTCATCGAGTACAACACCACCGCTTCGCTGGCCAAGGTGATCCTGTTCGTGATCATCGTCATCTTCCTGCAGGTCCGCCCGCAGGGGCTGTTCACCGTGCGGACGAGGAGTCTCGTATGAGGGACCTGATCGGAAAATGGCAGACCTGGGCGGGATTCGCCGTCGGAGCCATCGTGCTGTTCGGTATCGCACCCGCGGTCCTCTCCGACTTCCGACTCAGCCTGCTGGCGAAGTTCCTGTGCTTCGCGATCGTCGCGGTCGGCATCGGATTGGCCTGGGGCCGAGGCGGAATGCTCGTCCTCGGGCAGGGCGTGTTCTTCGGGCTCGGCGGCTACATCATGGGGATGCACCTCAAGATCGCCGACGCCGAACTCGCCAAACAGGCGGTACCGGACTTCATGCAGATCGCCGGCGTCCGGGAACTCCCCGCCTATTGGGAGCCGTTCGCGTCCCCGCTCGTCACGCTGCTGGCGATTCTCCTGGTACCCACGGCGATCGCCGCACTGCTCGGTCTGGGCGTGTTCAAGCGGCGCGTCAAGGGCGCCTACTTCGCGATCCTCTCGCAGGCCCTGGCCGCGGCACTGGCGATCCTGTTGATCGGCCAGACCAGCGTGGGAGGCAGCAACGGGCTGACCAACTTCCGGACGTTCTTCGGTTTCGCGCTGAAGGATCCAGTCAACAAGCAGATGCTGTACTTCATCGCCGCCGCGATCCTGCTGATCTCGGTCGCGGTGGTGCGGCAGTTGATGCAGAGTCGGTACGGCGAACTCCTCGTCGCGGTGCGCGACGGCGAGGAACGCGTACGCTTCCTCGGCTACGACCCGGCCAACATCAAGGTCGTCGCCTACGTCGTGGCCGCCCTGTTCGCCAGCATCGCCGGAGCACTGTTCGCACCGATCGTCGGGTTCATCGCGCCGTCGCAGGTGGGCATCCTGCCGTCGATCGCGTTCCTGATCGGCGTGGCGATCGGCGGACGCACCACGCTACTCGGTCCGGTACTCGGCGCCATCGGTGTCGCATGGGCGCAAACCCTTCTCTCCGAACGGTTTCCGTCGGAGTGGACGTACGCCCAGGGTCTGCTGTTCATCGTCGTGGTCGGTTTCTTCCCGGCCGGACTCGCCGGACTCGGAGTGTTCCTTCGGCGCCGTCGGCGGGGCAGACCGGACGCCGAGCCCGAACCGGTGGCGATCCCCGATCCGGATCCCGAGCCCGAGCAGGAGAAGGCGGAGGCCAAGGCATGACCGACCTCGATACCGAGACGGCACCGGAGCCGTCGACCGGCGGCAACGTCGGCATGGGTACGCAGTACCTCGAAGTCCGCGGACTCACAGTCGACTTCGACGGTTTCAAGGCCGTCAGCGACGTCGACCTCACGCTGTTCCAGGGCGACCTGCGCTTCCTCATCGGACCCAACGGCGCGGGCAAGACCACCGTGATCGACGCCATCACCGGCCTGGTGTCGGCGACGGGCTCGGTCAGCAAGTCGGGTGTCGAACTGCTCGGCAAGAAGGTGCATCAGATCGCCCGCCTCGGGGTGGGACGCACCTTCCAGACGGCTAGTGTCTTCGAGCAGCTGACGGTGCTACAGAACCTCGACATCGCGGCGGGTGCGGGGCGGTCGTTCCTGACGTTGTTGCGCAGGCGATCCGGGATCCTGCCGGCGATCGAGGAGGCACTCGAGATCACCGGTCTGGCCGACCTCGCCGACAAGCCGGCGGGCGTGCTGGCGCACGGGCAGAAGCAGTGGCTCGAGATCGGCATGCTGCTGGTACAGAACGCCGACGTGCTTTTGCTCGACGAACCCGTCGCCGGCATGAGCCACGAGGAACGCGAGGAGACCGGAAACCTGTTGCGCCGCATCGGTGGTGAGCGAACGGTGGTCGTCGTCGAGCACGACATGGACTTCATGCGCGCGTTCGCGACCTCGGTCACGGTACTCGCCCGCGGCAACGTCATCGCCGAGGGGACCGTCGCCGAAGTACAGGCCAACCCCAAGGTTCAGGAGGTCTACCTGGGCACCGCGGCCGCGGGGTCTGACGGCATCCCCGGCGAGCTCATCGAGGAGGACTGATGCTCGAACTCATCGACGTCCGTAGCGGTTACGGTCGATCGGAGGTCATCCACGGGGTGAACCTCGAGGTGCCGAGCAACGGCGTCGCCGCGGTCATGGGACACAACGGGGCTGGTAAGACCACCCTGTTGCGTGCCGCCGTCGGCCTGCTGAAGTGTTCGGGGGGCAAGGTCGTCTTCGACGGCGAGGACATCACGAAGCTGCGGCCCAGTAAGCGGGTTGCGCGCGGCCTCGCCTACGTGCCGCAGGGACAGCAGTCGTTCGGTCAGCTGACCACCGCCGAGAACCTTCAGGTGGTGGCCGACGGCCGCAAGAACGGCAAGGCGCTGATCGACGAGCAGCTCGACCTGTTCCCCGCCCTCAAGGAACTGCTCACGCGGCGGGCAGGCCTGCTGTCCGGCGGACAACGCCAACAGCTCGCCATCGCCCGCGCCCTCATCACGACGCCGAAATGCCTCATTCTCGACGAGCCGACCGAGGGCATCCAGCCGTCGGTTGTCGCCGAGATCGAAGCCGCGATCACGGCGCTGACCCAACGCGGTGATCTCGGCGTGCTGCTCGTCGAACAGCACATCGGCTTCGCCCTGGAATCGGCGCAGCGCTACTTCATCCTCGAAGCAGGTCGTGTGACCTCAAGTGGCACCGGCGGCTCGTCGTCCGAGGCCGACGTCCGCGCGGCGATGGCCATCTGAGCAGGAGGGCGCTTAGCATACGGGTGTGACACGAATCGTGTTGCGGGCCTGAGTCATCCACAGTCCGGGATTCATCCACAGGTCGGGTTCGCACCGTGGCGAGAGGTCCCTGACGTCCGGATAATCGAATGTATGTGCGAAGCGTTTCGGAATCCGGCGGGGATGGACGACGCCGCGCTGAATCTGGCGATCACCGGCTACGCCCGCGCCGAAGCCGCGACCGCCGGACACCGCCTGGCCCTGATCGCCGAGCTGGCCGACCGGCGCCTGGGCACCGAGCTGGCGCTCTCGCGGGAACGGTCGGCCTGCGACGCCTGGGATTGCTGTGCCGCCGAGATCGCCGCCGACCTGATCGTCAGCCACCGCACGGCCTCGGGGTTGATGTACCAGGCCCTGGACCTACGCGACCGGATCCCCCTGACCGGGGACCTGCTGCGCAACGGCGACATCACCCTGAAGGTCGCGACCACCGCGTCCTGGCGCACCCAACTGATCGTCGACCCCGACGCCCTGGCCCGAGTGGACGCCGACCTCGCCGCAGTCGCCACCCGATGGGGCGGCTACTCCGAGCAGAAACTCGCCGATGCGATCGACGCCGCGATCGAACGCCACGACCCCGACGCGGTGCGCCGGTTCCGCACCGCGCAGCGCTCGTTGAACATCGCGTTCGGCAAACCCGACGACGCCACCGGCACCCGCTCCATCTACGGACGGGTCAGTGCGGTGGACGCCGAGCTGACCGACCGCCGCCTGGACGCCATGGCGACATCGGTGTGTCCCGAGGATCCGCGCACCCACGGCGAACGTCGCGTGGCCGCCCTCGGGATCATCAACGCCGGCGGCGATCACCTGCCGTGCCTGTGCGGATCGGCGGACTGCCCCGCCACCGGGCCCGACGCCCGCGGTAAGCACTTCGAGATCCTCGTCCTCACCGACAACCCCACCCCCGCCGACGGCCCGGCACCCGACGACGGCCCAGACGACGGGCCGAACGACCGGCCGGACGACGACGTGCCGCGCTACGACCCGGACTACGACTGGGAACACCACTGGACCGACGAAGCGCCACCCGAGGATGCCGAGGCGCCCGAACCACCACCCGAGGACGAGGAATCCGCGCCCGAACAAGCGGATTCCGTCACCGAGCCCGAGAACGCCGAATCCGCAACGACTCCCACCCCCACACCCACCCCGTGTGGCTACACCGCGATCATCGCCGGCGGTGGCGTCCTGCCCGTGGCGCTGCTGGCCGACCTGTGCCGGATGGGCGCCTCCATCCGCACCATCGCCAAACCCGAAGACCTGACCGCCGAGATCCGCTACCGGCCCTCCATCGCCGCGCAGCGTCTCGTACGGGCCCGCGACATGACGTGTCGGTTCCTCGGCTGCGATCATCCGGCCGAGTACGCCGACCTCGACCACACCGTCCCCTACGGCCGCCCCGGCGGGCTGACCCATCCGGGCAACATCGCCACGCTGTGCCGAAAACATCACCTGCTCAAAACGTTCTGGGTCGGCGACGGCGGCTGGTCGGAGAACCAGCTCGACGACGGCACCATCGTCTGGACCAGCCCATCCGGCCTCAAACACCGCGCCCCGCCGGGCAGTCGGATCTACTTCCCGAACTGGGACCCACCACCCCACTACCGGACACCCCGACACCGGACACTCAACCGGCTCCCGGCCGCGACCTGCGCATGCCACAACGAAGACGCACCCGCGCCCAACAACGCGCCGCCACCATCGCCGCCGAACGCCGACGCAACCACGAAGACCGCCTCGGCGACTGCAAGGCACCCTTCTAGGCGCCACCCGGCTTGGCGTTGTGCATCTCGCGCATCGCCTCGGCGACCGTCTCAGGACAGACCTAGGGTCAGAGTTCCAGCAGCACGGTGACCGGACCGTCGTTCACCAGCTCCACGCTCATGTGAGCGCCGAACACACCCGTCTCGACGTGCGCACCCAGGTCGCGCAACGCGCCGACGAACTCGTCGACCAGCGGCTCGGCCACCGGCCCGGGTGCGGCGGCGTTCCACGACGGGCGGCGCCCCTTCGCCGTATCGGCGTACAGCGTGAACTGGCTGACCACCAGGATCGGCGCAGCGTTGTCGGCGGCGCTCAGCTGATCGTCGAGAATCCTGAGACGCCAGAGCTTTTCGGCCATCTTGCGCACCAGCGATCCGTCGTCGGTGTGAGTGACGCCGACGAGGGCCAGCAGCCCCTGACCGTCGGGCGCGATGGCACCGACCTGCTGACCGTCGACGATCACTCGCGCTGAGGCGACCCGCTGCACCAGAACCCGCACGCCGCGATGCTTCCACACGAGCGGATAACAGCGAGCTGTGCTAGCTGTAGAAGTCGTGGACCAGCCCCCACGTCCCGCGCTGACCTGGCGCGGCACGGCAGTCAGCAGACGTTCCCTCCTCCTGGGCCTCGGCGCGGTGACCGCGTTCCTGGCCATCGACCTCGGCGCCGTCGCCTACGCGAACAACGTGATCGGTGATCGCTTCACCAGGCAGGCGATCATCGACCGGTTCCAAAGGATCTTCGGCCTGCATCCCGGTTTCCGCCGCAACCACGCGAAGGGCGTTGCAGTGTCCGGCCGGTTCGACAGCACCGGTGCCGGGCGCGAACTCTCCAGTGCCAAGGTGTTCGCCGCGGGAACGTCGCCCGTCATCGGACGATTCTCGCTCGGGGGCGGCAATCCCACGGCGCCCGACAATCCCGCTACGGTCCGCGGACTGGGACTCGCGATCGGTTTCCCCGGCGGGCAGCAGTGGCGCACCGCGATGGTCAATCTGCCGGTCTTCCCGGTCAACTCCCCCGAGGCGTTCTACGACCAGTTGCTGGCATCCGCACCGGATCCGGCGACCGGCAAGCCCGATCCCGACGCCATGGCGGCCTTCCTCGCGAAGTATCCGGCGACCGCCGCCGCCACGAAGATCCTGAAAGAGCACCCGCCGACGTCCGGCTTCACGGACAGCACGTTCTCGAGCCTCAACACGTTCCTGTTCGTCACCGACTCGGGCACCACCCCGGTGCGCTGGGTGTTCGTCCCACGACAGCAGGCGCTGCCCGCCGGCAAGGGTGACAACGCGCTGTTCGATGCGCTTGTGCGGCAGCTGAAGTCGGGCCCGGTGAGTTGGGACCTGCACCTCGTCGTGGGCACCGCGGAGGACCCGATCGATTCAACGCTGCCCTGGCCCGCGGACAGGCGCGTCGTCACCGCGGGCACGCTGACGCTGACGACGATCGAAACCGAGGCCCAGGGCAACGCGCGCGACGTCAACTTCGATCCGCTGGTGCTGCCGGACGGCATCGAGCCGTCCGACGACCCGCTGCTGGCCGCCCGCTCGGCGGTGTACGCGGCGTCGTACCGGCTGCGCGCCGGTGAACCCAAGTCGCCATCGGCGATCACCGTCGACGAGGTGGCACCGTGACGCAGCGGTTCCCGGTCCGCTCCCGAATCCTGCACTGGCTCACCGCAGCGCTCGTATTCGCCGCGCTGCTCATCGGATTCGCGATGGTCAACGCACTCGGCTCCTACGCGGCGCTGGTCGGCGTGCACATGACCATCGGGGTGACGATCCTCGTCGTCACGGTCGTGCGTCTGGTCAACAGGCTGCGGACGACGCCGCCGAACTGGCCGGCCACCGTGGGGAAACTCGAGGGCAGGATCGTCAGCATCTCGGAGCGGGCCATGTACGCGCTGCTGCTCGCGCAACCCCTCGTCGGTTGGGCGATGGTATCCGCCGCGGGTCGCCCCCCGGTGGTGTTCTCCCGCCTGCATGTGCCGCGCATCGCGCCCTTCGACGCCGACGTGTACTACGTGCTGCGCCAAACGCATACGGTGCTGGCCGTGCTGCTGGTGATCGTCATCGCCGCGCACGTGAGCGCCGTGCTGCTGCACACGCTGACGCTGCGGGACGGGATGCTGTCCCGGATGACGTTCGGCAAAGACGCCGAACCCGTCACCGCGACGGACGCTGCATGACAAGCTGAGCAAATGTCCGATGCACAGGTGCTCGTCGATACGGGTGGGCTCGTCGTCACCGACGACGGGCGCCGGGTCCTGGTCTTCGATCGCGGCACCGGCCCCTTGGCGGTCACCGCGTTCGTGCTCGGCATCATCACGTTGGTCGTCGGCGGATTCGGCGCGGTTGCGCTGTTCAGCCTGTCGGCAGCACTCGGCGCGGCCTTCCTGGCCGTCGGCGTCGCCGCAGCCGTGGCGGCGACGCTGGTGATTCGCAGGTTTCGGAAGCGCCGCGCTCAGCCGCTGAACGCGTGCAAGCCGGTGGCCGTGATCGACCGCAAGTTGAACCTGTTCAGCTACGCGGGCGGTGCCGTCATTCAACTCGACCAGGTCCGGTTCGAGCGGCGGATGTCGCTCGGCTCGAGCTCGCCCAAGCTCGTCGCGGTGCTACCGAACGGATCTCGAGTTCTTAAGCGCGGCAACCCCTTCGACGGTGGTGTCGGTAACGTCGACGAGGTGCTCACGGCCGCCGTCGCTCGCGCGCCGCGGTAGCGGATCAGACCAGGCGAATCCGGCCGAGCCGCGCCAACACGTCGGACACGACGCCGTCGACAGCCACGTCCAGCTGTTCACCCGACGTCATGTCCTTGACCCCCACGGTGCCCGCCTCGATGTCGCGGTCGCCGGCGACGAGAGCAATGCCGGCGCCGGACCGGTCGGCGGCCTTCATCGCCCCCTTCATGCCGCGGTCGCCGTACGCGAGGTCGACGCGCACACCTGCCGCCCGCAGGGCGCCGGCCAGCCGCGCGAGCACCAGCTTCGCGTCGCCACCCAGCGGCACCCCGAACACGTCGACGCGGGCCGTCTCGCCCACTGTCTTCCCCTCGGCCTTCAGCGCCAGCAGGGTCCGGTCGACGCCGAGACCGAAGCCGATTCCGGACAGGTCCTGACCACCGAGTTGGCGCATCAACCCGTCGTAGCGGCCGCCACCGCCGATGCCGGACTGGGCGCCCAGACCGTCGTGCACGAACTCGAACGTCGTCTTGGTGTAGTAGTCGAGCCCCCGCACCATCCGCGGGTTGATGACGTACGGCACCCCGAGTGCGTCGAGGTGCACCAGGACGGTGTCGAAGTGCTGCTTGGCCGCGTCGGAGAGGTGGTCGAGCATCAGCGGAGCGTCCGCCGTCATCTCCTTGATGTGCGGGCGCTTGTCGTCGAGCACCCGCAGCGGGTTCAGCTGAGCGCGGCGCCGGGTCTCCTCGTCGAGGTCGAGCCCCAACAGGAAGTCCTGCAGCAGCTCCCGGTACTGCGGGCGACAGGTGTCATCGCCCAGCGACGTCAGTTCCAGCCGGAATCCGTCGAGCCCCAGCGTGCGGAAGCCCGCGTCGGCGATCGCGATGACCTCGGCGTCGAGTGCCGGGTCGTCGACGCCGATGGCCTCCACGCCGACCTGCTGCAGCTGCCGGTAGCGACCGGACTGCGGCCGTTCGTACCGGAAGAACGGCCCGGAGTAGCAGAGCTTGGCGGGAAGCGGCCCGCGGTCGACGCCGTGTTCGATGACCGCGCGCATCACACCGGCGGTGCCCTCGGGTCGCAGGGTCACCGAGCGGTCGCCGCGGTCGGCGAACGTGTACATCTCCTTGGTGACGACGTCCGTCGACTCCCCCACCCCGCGCGCGAACAGCGCGGTCTCCTCGAAGATCGGCAGCTCGACGTAGCCGTAGCCGGCCAGCCGGGCCGCCTGCAGCAGTCCGTCCCGGACGGCGACGAACTGTGCGGAGTCCGGTGGCAGGTAATCGGGAACGCCCTTGGGCGCGCGAAAAGCTGAGGTGTCAGTCACTGAGGCCTTCGATGAACGGATTGAACCGGCGCTCGTCGCCGATTGTCGACTTCGGGCCGTGACCCGGTAGTACCACGGTGTCGTCGTCGAGCACCAACAGTTTCGTGACGATCGAGGTGAGCAGCTCGCGGCCGCTGCCGCCCAGCAGGTCGGACCGGCCGATCGACTGCTTGAACAGCGTGTCACCCGTGAATGCCAGCTCCCTTGTGTTTCCCGTCGCTTCGCTCGCCCCGCCCGGCCCCACGGCGACGCGGAACACCACCGATCCCTTGGTGTGGCCGGGGGTGTGGTCGACCGCCACGGTGATGCCGCCGAGCTCCACCTTGTCGCCGTCGCGGTCGAGCTCGACGACCTGGCGCGGTTCCTTGAAGAACGCTCCCATCGCCAGCTGGGCGACCTTCGGGCCGATGCCCGCGATGGGATCGGTGAGCATGAACCGGTCGTCGGGATGGATGTAGACGGGACACCCGTAGGTGTCGGCCACCTTCTGAGCTGACCACATGTGGTCGATGTGACCGTGGGTCAGCAGCACCGCCGCCGGGGTGAGCCGCCGCTCGTCGAGGATGCGGCGCAACGGGGCGAATGCGCGCTGACCGGGGTCGACGATGATCGCGTCGGCTCCCTCGCGTGGCGCCAGCACGTAGCAGTTGCACTGCAACATGCCTGCTGGGAACCCGGTGAGCAACACGGTGAACAGTTTCCCATCCCCGGTTGGCGCGGGTCGCGCAGCCCGCACTCAGCGATTCCTGGCACACTCGGTGCCGATCACGATCGGTTTCGTCAACGGACCGACCACTGACGAGGAGGACTGCCGCGGTGCCGACCAATGAACAACGTCGGGCGACAGCGAAACGCAAGCTCGAACGGCAACTGGAGCGGCGCGCCGCCAAGGCGAAGCGCCAGCGGCTGCTCACCATCGGCGGCGCCGCCCTCGGGGTGATCGTGCTGGTGGGGGCCATCGTGTGGTCCGTCGTCTGGTTCACGAAGGACGACGAGACCACGGCCAGCGCGGACCCGAGCGCGCCTGCCGGTGCGTCGGTGGACTGCGCCTACCCCGCCGCCGGTGACGCGGCGAAGCCGGCGACCGCCCCGAAGACCGCCGACGGCAAGGTGCCCACCGACCCGCCCCAGGTCAGCGTGAGTGTGGAGACCACCCAGGGCAACATCGGGCTCATGCTCGACAACGCCAAGGCACCCTGCACCGTCAACAGCTTCATCAGCCTGGCCTCGCAGAAGTACTTCGACGACACGCCGTGCCACCGGCTGACCAACGCCCCCGGCCTGGGCGTTCTGCAGTGCGGCGATCCCAGCGGAAGCGGTACGGGCGGTCCCGGCTACAGCTTCGCCGACGAGTACCCCTCCACCCAGTACCCGCCGGGCGATCCGGCCGCGGAGAAGCCCATGCTCTATCCCCGCGGCACCCTCGCAATGGCCAACTCCGGTCCCGCCACCAACGGCAGCCAGTTCTTCCTCGTGTACAAGGACAGCCAGCTTCCGCCGAACTACACGATGTTCGGCACCATCGACGAAACCGGCCTGCAGACGCTCGACAAGATCGCCGCGGGCGGCATCACGCCCGGCCCGAACGGTCCGGACGACGGCAAGCCGAAGCTCGACGTCAAGCTGAAGACCGTTCAGCAGGACTGAGCCCGGCATGAGCGAACCGTGGCCCCCGGCGGCGCCACCGGCGCGCGCGCAGCACGGTGTCGCGATTCGCGTGATCGTCGTCGGTGTGGTCGTCGTGCTCGTCGGCGGCTATGCGGCGCTCGCCTACTTGAGCCGGGACAGGTGGCTCGGTGGAGCACCGACCGAGGATCGCACCAGCGTCGCCTCCACCGCATTCGCGCCCGACGGCTCGACCCCGTCCCCCGACGAACTCGACCGTGCCCGTCAGGTCCTCGCGGACCGCGGCGGCGCGTTGGGCGACGCCGACGTCGCACTGGACGGGACCACGTTGACGGTCAGCGTCGGCGGTGCCGACGAGTCCGAACTGAAGGCCATCGGTCGCGCCGGCCGACTCGAACTGCGACCGGTGATCCACTCCATCCCCACGCAGGCGGGGACGGCCGCGCCGCCCCAACAGGCACCCGGCGCCGGGCCACCGCAGGTGGTCGCCGACGAGAAGTCCCTGCGTCAGAGCGACGATCCGAACATCCAGGTGCTGGCACTGCAGTTCCAGGCCAGTCGGTGCGGAAGGGCCGACCCGCTCGTCGGGAACGACGACCCGACCCTGCCGCTGGTCACGTGCTCGCAAGACGGCGCGGTCGTCTACCTGCTGTCGCCGTCGGTCATCAACGGCGACGAGGTCGCCCGCGCAACAGCGGGATTCGACGAGTCGTACGGCGAGCACGTGGTCGACGTCGAGTTCACCTCCGCGGGCGCGGGCACCTGGGGCGACTTCACCGCCAAGCACGTCGGTACCCAAGTCGCTTTCACGCTCGACACCGCAGTCGTGAGCGCACCCGAGATCCGGGAGGCGATCCCCGGCGGTCGCACACAGATCACCGGGCGGTTCACCGAATCCGATGCGCATGGACTCGCGAGCGTACTGGGGCACGGAACACTGCCTGTGACACTGGTTTTCGACTCCGCCGACACGGCTCCCGGCCCTCCCGCAGCCGCGTCGACGCCGGTGCGGGTGGCGCTGGCTGCCAGCGGCCTGCTGCTGGCGCTGGTGGTTCTCGGGACCGTCGTCTATCTGGTGGTCGCCGGCCGACGCCGGCCGGCGGTGTCGACCGAACGGGGAGCGCAGTGACCAGTCCGCCGCCGTACGGTGAATACCCTTCGCCGTCAACCGGTTACGGTGCATACGGCACACCCCCCGGATATCCGCCCCGTCGCACGAACACGATGGCGATCGTGTCGCTGGTGACGGCGTTACTCGTCGCACCGCTCGGAGTCGTGTTCGGTCACATCTCGCTGTCGCAGATCAAGAAGTCCGGCGAGGAGGGTAGGGGACTCGCCGTCGCCGGCCTCGTGGTCGGCTACGTGCTGACGGCGTTGACCATCGTCGTCGTGGCCATCGCCGTCTGGTTCACCTCGGTGATGGTGAACTGGTCGAATCAGTTCACCGACGAGCGGAACCGGACCGGCTTCCCCCGGAACGGTCCGAGTGGCACGGCGAATCCGTTGCCCGACAGAAACTTACCGTCGTTCACCCCGCCCGCCACGCTGGGCTCGAACTGCCAGTACCCGAAGACGACCGAGCCAGCCAGCAAGCCGGCGACCCCGCCGCGGACCGGCAGGGTTCCCACGACGCCGCCCATCGTGGGCGCGACGATGGAGACCGATCTCGGCCCGATCGGCCTGCAGTTGGACAACGCCAAAGCACCCTGCACGGTGAACAACTTCGCGAGCCTGTCCCAGCAGGGGTTCTTCGACGCCACCACGTGCCACCGGCTCACCACTTCCGAGTCGCTCGGCGTGCTGCAGTGCGGGGACCCGACCGGCAGCGGCACCGGCGGTCCCGGCTACCAGTTCCCCAACGAGTACCCCACCAACCAGTACCGGCTGGCCGACCCGGCGCTGAAGGAACCGGTGCTCTACCCGCGCGGCACCCTCGCGATGGCGAATGCGGGCCCCGGCACCAACGGCAGCCAGTTCTTCCTGGTGTACGCGGATTCGCAACTGCCGCCGTCGTACACGGTGTTCGGCTCCATCGACACCACCGGCCTCGGGCTGCTCGACAAGGTCGCCGCGGCGGGTGTGAAGGGCGGCGGCGACGACGGTCCGCCCAACCTCGCCGTCACGATCGACCAGGTTCGCCTGGACTGACTCACGCCGCTGAGGTCACCCGGTACACGTCGTAGACCCCTTCGACGTTGCGCACGACGTTCAGCACGTGGCCCAGGTGCTTCGGGTCGCCCATCTCGAACGTGAAGCGGCTGATCGCGACACGGTCGTTCGACGTGGTCACCGACGCGGACAGGATGTTCACCCGCTCGTCGGCGAGCACGCGCGTCACGTCCGACAGCAACCGGTGCCGGTCGAGCGCCTCGACCTGGATTGCCACCAGGAACACCGATGACGGTGACGGCGCCCACTTGACGTCGATGATGCGCTCGGACTGATCCTGCAGTGAGGACGCGTTGGTGCAGTCGGTGCGGTGCACGCTGACTCCGCCGCCGCGGGTGACGAAGCCCATGATGTTGTCGCCCGGTACGGGCGTGCAGCACTTCGCCAGCTTGGTCAGCACCCCCGGCGCACCGGGAACGGCCACGCCTACGTCGTCGCTCGTGCGCGGGCGCATCGGCATCGTGGCGGGCGTCGACCGCTCGGCGATCTCGTCCTCTGCCTCGTCGTCGCCGCCCATCTGGGCGACCAGTCGCTGCACCACGTGCCGGGCTGAGACGTGCCCCTCGCCGACCGCCGTGTAGAGCGCCGACACATCGGCGTAGCGCAACTCGTTGGCCAGCGTCGCCACCGACTCGGCGTTCATCAAGCGCTGCAACGGAAGTCCCCCGCGGCGCACCTCACGGGCGATGGCGTCCTTACCGGCCTCGAGCGCCTCCTCACGACGCTCCTTGGCGAACCACTGCCGGATCTTCGCCTTGGCCCGCGGCGACACCACGAAGCCCTGCCAGTCGCGGGACGGCCCGGCGTTCGGCGCCTTGGACGTGAAGATCTCGACGCGTTCGCCGTTCTCCAGCTTGCGCTCCAGCGCGACCAGCCTGCCGTTGACCCGCGCGCCGATGCAGCGGTGCCCGACCTCGGTGTGGACGGCGTACGCGAAGTCCACCGGCGTCGACCCCGTCGGCAGGGTGACGACGTCGCCCTTCGGGGTGAACACGAAGATCTCCTGCACCGCGAGGTCGTAGCGCAGCGACTCGAGGAACTCACCGGGATCGGCGGCCTCCCGCTGCCAGTCCAGCAGTTGCCGCATCCACGCCATGTCGTCGATCTCGGCCGAGGCGCTGAGCGCGGATCCGTTGCGCCCCTTGGCTTCCTTGTATCGCCAGTGTGCGGCGATCCCGTACTCCGCGGTCTTGTGCATGTCCATCGTGCGGATCTGCACCTCGAGCGGCTTGCCCTCGGGTCCGACCACGGTGGTGTGCAGCGACTGGTAGACGCCGTACCGCGGTTGGGCGATGTAGTCCTTGAACCGGCCGCCGATGGGTTGCCACAGCGAGTGCACGACCCCGACGGCCGCGTAGCAGTCGCGGATCTCGTCGCACAGGATGCGCACGCCCACCAGATCGTGGATGTCGTCGAAGTCCCGGCCCTTGACGATCATCTTCTGGTAGATCGACCAGTAGTGCTTGGGCCTGCCCTCGACGACCGCGTTGATCTTCGACGCGTTCAGGGTGGCGGTGATCTCGGCTCGCACCTTGGCGAGGTAGGTGTCCCGCGACGGCGCCCGGTCCGCGACCAGGCGAACGATCTCCTCGTACTTCTTCGGGTGCAGGATCGCGAAGGACAGGTCCTCGAGCTCCCACTTGACCGTGGCCATACCCAGCCGATGTGCCAGCGGCGCAATGACTTCCAGAGTTTCACGGGCCTTGCGCGCCTGCTTCTCCGGCGGCAGGAAACGCATCGTGCGCATGTTGTGCAACCGGTCGGCGACCTTGATCACCAGCACCCGCGGATCGCGCGCCATCGCGATGATCATCTTGCGGATCGTCTCGCCCTCGGCCGCCGTGCCCAATGCGACCTTGTCGAGTTTGGTGACGCCGTCGACCAGATGGCCGACCTCCGTACCGAATTCGGCGGTCAACGCCTCCAGCGTGTAGCCGGTGTCCTCCACGGTGTCGTGCAGCAGCGCGGCGATCAGCGTCGTGGTGTCCATCCCGAGTTCGGCCAGGATGTTGGCCACCGCGAGCGGATGGGTGATGTACGGGTCACCGGACCGACGCAGCTGGTCGGCGTGCCGCATCTCCGCGACCTCGTAGGCCTTCTGCAGAACGGCCAGATCGGCCTTGGGGTAGATCTCACGGTGCACCGCCACCAACGGCTCGAGCACGGGGTTCACCGTGCTGCGCTGGGCCGTCATCCGGCGGGCCAGCCGCGCACGCACCCGGCGCGACGCGCTCGACGACGTCTTCGGCGGTTCGGCGGGCAGGGCGTCGGGCGTGACGACCGGCATCGGTTGCGTCAGCGCCTGGTCCTCCGCCACGCCATCACCTCCTGCCCGTCACACGTCCTGTCGAGAATAGACCTCACACCACGTAGAGGCTGGTGACCGGCACCGATTGCACTCGTGACCGCCCGTTCAGCGCACCCAGTTCGAGCACCACCCCGACGCCGGTGACCGTGACGTCGCTCCTGTCGAGCAGACTCAACGTCGCCGCCAAGGTGCCGCCGGTGGCGAGCACGTCGTCGATCACGAAGATGCTCCGGCCTGCGAGCTCGACGCCGTCGGCCGGGATCTCGAGCGTCGCGGACCCGTACTCGAGGTCGTACGTCTCGCTGTGCACCGGCGGCGGCAGCTTTCCGCCCTTTCGGATGGCGAGTACACCGGTCCCGAGCCTGGTCGCGACGGCGGCACTCAGCAGGAATCCACGCGCATCGATGCCCGCCACCAGGTCAGCCCCCTCGGCGACCTCCGCCAGCGCGTTCGTCACCGTGGCCAACCCGACCGCGTTGGCGAGCACCGGCGTCAGGTCCTTGAACTGGATGCCGGGCTCCGGAAAGTCCGGCACCTCGCGCATCAGCGCGGAGATGACGCCGTTGACGTCTGACGTGCCGCTCACTGTCTCAGTTCCCACCTGTCCATGTTCCAGCCCGCTCCCCACCGGGTGGGGTTGGGGCTCACCGCGTCCATGTCCTTCGACGTCAGCAGTGTGCGCTGCTGACGATAGAGGGGCAACGTCGGCATGTCGCCCCAGAGCACGGGAGCGCTCTCGGCCAGCAGCCGCGCCAGTTCCTTGGGATCGGCCGTGACGGCGAGCGCGCTGATGACGCCGTCCACCTGCTCGTTGGAGTAGCCGGACAGGTTGTTGCCGTTGCCGGTGTGCAGGTCGTAGGCGTCGACCGCCGACGATCCGCTCGATCCACTTCCCGCCGCTCCCCCGGTGCTGGCCAGCAATGCGTCGATCTGGTTGTCCCGCAACGCCTGTGGACCGATGGTGTCGGACGCGGCGTCCTCGACGGTGATTCCGGCCGCGGAGCAGGACCTCGCGATGACACCGACGGTGGCGGCCAGCCGGGCGTTGGGCCGCTGGTACCCGATGCGCACCGTCAGCGGCCGACCGGCGATGGCGTCGCGCGCCGCGATCGGGTTCGCGACCCCGTACTGCCCCGCCTCCACCGACGCCTCGACCGCGGTGATCGAGTCCTCGGCGACGGGGTTGAGGCGCGAGTTGGCGATCGGCACCTCGGCGTTGCGCGCGATCCCGTCCCGCGGTGTGCACAGGGCGACCGCGCGGCGGGCCGCCGGATCGGCCAACGGGCCGCGGGGGGCGAAGATCAGCTGCTCGATGCCCGCGGACGGCGTGTCGGTGCGGGTGTAGTCGTCGGGGAGGTTGAGCACACCCGACGAGCCCGCGGCGACGTCGACGACGTCGTAGGAGCCGTTGTCGATGCGGTCCTGGATGTCGGCGCCGCGGGGCCAGATGGTGATGCGGCCGGTGACGGGCTTGGCGCCCCACCACCTGTCGTTGGCGATGAGGACCACCGCCCCGTCCTCGGTGACGGAGTCGAGCTTGTACGGGCCCGACGACGGGAAGCGTTTGAGGTCGGAATCGGGGGCGAGGTCCCAGAGCGTGTTCCAGGCTTTCGCGATCCGATCGACGACGGGGACGTCGCCGGCCTGCAGGGCGTTGGTGACTCCCCCGTCGCCGAGTCCGAGTTCGTCGGCGATCACGTGCGCGGGCATCATCGACGTGGCGGCGAACAGCTGGCCGTAGTCGACGAACGCGCGGTCCTGAGCGAACGTCACCCTGGCCTTCTTCTGACCGGGTGCACAGTCGACCGCCGCGACGTCGAGGTATCCGGCCCGGTTGGCGGCGTCGAAGCCGGGAAAGCGGCCCGACTGCGCCGCCCACGCCAGCACCATGTCGTCGCAGGTGATCGGCTTGCCGTCGGAGTACACCGCGTCGCCGCTGATCTGGTAGTCGAGGATGAGCGGGGACCGGCCCACCACCGAGACGGTTCCGAAGTCGCGGTCAGAAACCACCTGGCCGTCCGGGCCGTGGTAGTTGAAGCCCGTGAGTACCCGCGCGAACGCCTGCGGACCGCCCGACGCGGCACCCACCACCGTGTTGGTGTTGTAGGTGACGATCGCGCCGTCGACGGCGTAGTCGACCTCCTCGGCGGGTCCGCCCGAGCACGCCGCGAGACCGAGCACGCCGATGAGCGACACGACGGCCGCCAGTATCACCGCGCCACGCGGGCGGAGGGGACTCACGGACTACCGCCTGGGGTTTCGCTTACCCGAGGGTCGACCGGTGGGACGAATCGGCTTGGCGCCCGGCGCCGGCTTCTCGGCCACCGCGACGGGCGCGGCCGACTTCGACATGGACACCGCTTCGGGCGCCGGCTCCGCGACCTGTCCGCTGGCCTTGGCCGCCGCCGCCTTGCGCCGGTTCATCACCCGGCGGGTGTGCGTGCTCACCAGCGCGGTGCGCTCGCGCATGGTGACCAGCAGCGGGGTCGCGAAGTAGATCGACGAGTAGGTACCGACCAGCACGCCCACGAGCTGCACCAGCGCGAGGTCCATCAGCGTTCCGACGCCGAGCAGCCACACCGCGATCACCATCAGCGCGAGGATCGGCAGCACGGAGATGAGGCTGGTGTTGATCGACCGCATGAACGTCTGGTTGATCGCGAGGTTGGCCTGTTCGGCGAACGTGCGCCTGGTGGTGTGCTCGAAGCCCTGGGTGTTCTCCTCGACCTTGTCGAACACGATGACGGTGTCGTAGAGCGAGAAGCCGAGGATGGTCAGCAGGCCGATGACGGTCGCTGGGGTGACCTCGAATCCGACGATCGAGTAGACGCCCGCGGTGACCACGAGGTCGAACAACAGCGTCGCCATGGCCGAGATCGCCATGTACCGCTCGTAGCGGATGGTGATGTAGATCGACGCGAGCACCAGGAACACCACCAGCGCGATCAACGCCTTCTGGGTGATCTGCCCGCCCCACGTCGAGGACACCGCGGAGTCGCTGATCTCGGTCTTACTCGATTCGCCGTCGGCGCCCCGCGGCTGGAACTCGTCGAACAGCGCCGTGCGCAGTGCTTCGATCTGCGGGTTGTCGAGCGTCTCGGAGCGGATCTGTACCGTCGCCGAGTCGCCGGACCCCACGATGACGACCGACTCCGGCGCGTTGCCGATCGCCCGGCTGAAGACCTGCTCGACCTGCTCGGTCGTCGCGGGCCCGTTGGCACCGGCCGCGGGCATCGACACCTTCGTGCCGCCCTCGAAGTCGATGCCGAACGTGAACCCGCGCAGCAGCATGCTGGCCAGACAGATCAACACGATCACACCGCTGACCAGGTACCAGAACTTGCGCTTGCCCATGACGTCGAAGGCGCCGGTGCCGGTGTAGAGCCGAACGAAGAAGCCGTGCTTCGGAGCGCTGTCCGCGGTGGCGGTGAGCTCGTCGCCCGAGGAGTCGAGCTCGGTCGCCTCCGAGTCGGAGACCCTGGTGTCGTCGTCGACGTCGCTGCTGTGCTTGGACATGCGCTAACCCCTCCCTGCGACGGTCGAAGCGGCGCGGCGCTCGCGGGCGATCTGCTGAACCGCACCGAGTCCGTTGAGCCGCGGTTTGGCCAGAAGCGTCGATTTCGAGGACAGGTACACGAGCGGCCAGGTCACCAGGAACACCACGACCACGTCGAGAATCGTGGTGAGCCCCAGCGTGAACGCGAAGCCCTTGACCTGGCCGATCGCCAGCACGTACAGCACGGCGGCCGCGAGGAACGTCACCGCGTTGCCCGAGAGGATCGTCTGACGGGCGCGAGCCCAACCGCGTGGCACCGCCGACCGGAACGAGCGACCCTCGCGGATCTCGTCCTTGATGCGTTCGAAGAACACCACGAACGAATCCGCCGTCATGCCGATGCCGATGATCAGACCCGCGATGCCGGCGAGGTCGAGCGTGTAGTTGATGTACCTGCCCAGCAGTACCAGGATGGCGAAAACCATTGCGCCAGAGGCGACCAGCGACAGCGCGGTGAGCAGACCGAGCATGCGGTAGTACAGCAGCGCGTACACCAGCACCAGCGCCAGCCCGACGGCACCGGCGATCAGTCCGGCCCGCAGCGACGACAACCCCAGCGTCGCCGACACCGTCTCGGCTTCCGACGACTCGAACGACAGCGGCAGCGAGCCGTACTTCAACACGTTCGCGAGTTCGCGTGCCGAGTCGTTGGTGAACTGCCCGGTGATCTGGGTGCGGCCGCCCGGGATGGCCTCACGGATCGCCGGGGCGCTGACGACCTCCGAGTCGAGGACGAAGGCGGTCTGCGTGCCGACGTTCTGCGCCGTGAAGTCCGCCCAGGTGCTGGCGCCCTCTGGCTTGAACTCGACGTCGACGACGTACTGACCCTGCTGCTGGTCGAGACCCGACGACGCGTTCGCGATCTGCTCACCGTCGATGATCGACGGCGCCAGCAGGTAGACCTCGCGGCCGTCTTGAGAGCAGGTCACCAACGGCAGCTTGGGATCGTCGTTGCCCGCGAGGTCGTCGTCCTCGTTGCAGCGACTGGCCTGGAACTGCATCGCCAGCACCTGGACGTTCTGGTCCGTGCTCTGGCGGAGCATCTGCTCGTCCTTGATCCGCTGGGAACGGTCCGCCTTGGGGTCCGGCGTTCCCGGCGCGGGGGTGGGTGCGGCACCGGGTCCGGGCGCGGGAGGCGTGGTGGCGCCGGGCGATGGGGACGGTGACGGCGACGGTGATGGCGGCGGTTCTTCGGGGAACGGACGCGGCTGAGGCGCTGCGGGCGCGGGCGGCTGCCCTTGATTCGGCGGGACGACCGGTGCGTCCGGCTCGAGGGGCGCGAACCCCGGTCCTCCGGGCGCCCCCGGCATCCCCGGCAGACCCGGAATGCCGGGCATCCCCGGTACCCCGCCGGGCGCACCCGGCACACCACCCGGTTGCTGCGCCTCCTGGCCGGCGGCGGGAATCGAGTGGATGACCGGCCGGATGTACAGGCGCGCGGTCTGGCCCAGGTTGCGGGCCTCACTGCTGTCGTTGCCCGGCACCGTGATCACCAGGTTGTTGCCGTCGATGACGACCTCGGACCCCGAGACGCCGAGCCCGTTCACGCGGGACGTGATGATCTCCTGCGCCTGCAGCAGCGCCTCGCGAGTGGGTTGCGAGCCGTCGGGCGTGCGCGCAGTCAGCGTCACCCTGGTGCCACCCTGCAGGTCGATGCCGAGTTTCGGCTCGGCCTTCTTATCCCCGGTCAGGAACACCAGCAGGTAAGCCCCGATGAGTAGAACCAGGAATAGCGTCAGGTAGCGGTACGGGTGCACCGGCGCCGAAGACGATGCCACGTTTCTCGGTTCTCCCTCAGTTCAGTACGTCAGCCCCGGAAAGGGTACGTGGTCGACCTGAGCCGTCAGCTGTCAGTCTTGGGCGAGCGAGTCGGATCCTTGTCCAACCGCACGTCGTACGCGTCGTCCGCGACGTCTTCCTCGTACTCGTAGTCGTCGCCGTCCTCATCGGCCTCGTCCTCGTCATCGGGCTCGATGACATCCCGGACCGCGAGCTTCATCCAGGTGGTCACGACGCCGGGGGCGATCTCCAGGTCGACGCTGTCGTCGCCGACGCCGGTGATCGTGGCCTCCAGACCGGACGTCGTGTGCACACGGTCGCCGATCTTCAGGGACTCGTGCAGGTCGATGGTGGCCTGCATGGCCTTCTTCTGCTTGCGCGAGGCGAAGAACATGAACGCGCCGAGAACGATGAGCAGGGGCAGGAACAGGGCCAGATCCATGGGAAGCGCGTCTTTCGTATCGAGTGCAATGAAGAACGGCCGACACCAGGGGTTAGCACGCGGCCACGTCCGGTCCAGTGTGCCATTACAACGGCGAGCGGCTGAGTCCACCCTCAGCGGAAATCGGCTGCTGACGACCGCCCCTCACACCCGGAGTGCTACCGAAACCGTGCGAAACGGGGGTGACAGGTACGCATTCCATACGCCGCGCGGGGTGACTACCGACGTTTCCGATTGCCTCGCGAAGGGCGGCGACTAGGCTGGCCGCGACCCCTCGATGCCAGCTACGGCAGTCGCGTACCGCCCTCGTCATCCGACCCCCAGGAGTCAACGTGAGCACCTTGGAACAGAGCCGCCACCTCGCGACCAGCCTCCCCGGCCCGAAGTCGCAGGCCCTCATCGAGCGCAAGTCCGCCGCCGTCTCGAACGGTGTCGGAACCACCATGCCGGTGTACGCCGCACGGGCCGGTGGGGGCATCGTCGAAGACGTCGACGGCAACCGCCTGATCGATCTCGGCTCCGGCATCGCCGTCACGACCATCGGCAACGCGTCGCCACGCGTCGCGGCGGCGGTCGGTGCGCAGGCGCAGGAGTTCACCCACACCTGCTTCATGGTCACGCCCTACGAGGGGTACGTGGCGGTGTGCGAGCAGCTGAACCGGCTCACCCCCATCGAGGGCGATAGTCGTTCCGCCCTGTTCAACTCGGGTTCGGAAGCGGTGGAGAACGCGGTCAAGATCGCCCGCACCTACACCCGCAAGCAGGCCGTCGTGGCGTTCGACCACGCCTACCACGGCCGGACGAACCTGACGATGGCGCTGACCGCGAAGTCGATGCCCTACAAGCACGGCTTCGGTCCGTTCGCTCCGGAGATCTACCGCGCCCCTCTGTCGTATCCGTTCCGCGACGCCGAGTTCGGCAAGGAACTCGCCACCGACGGCGAGCTGGCGGCCAAGCGCGCGATCAGCGTGATGGACAAGCAGATCGGCGCGGACAACCTCGCTGCGGTGATCATCGAGCCGATCCAGGGCGAGGGCGGCTTCATCGTGCCCGCCGAGGGCTTCCTGCCCGCGCTGCTGGACTGGTGCAGGAAGAACAACGTGGTCTTCATCGCCGACGAGGTGCAGACCGGATTCGCCCGCACCGGAGCGATGTTCGCGTGCGAGCACGAGGGCATCTCCCCCGATCTCATCGTCACCGCGAAGGGCATCGCCGACGGCATGCCGCTCTCCGCCGTGACGGGACGCGCCGCGATCATGGATTCACCTCACGTCAGCGGCCTCGGCGGTACCTACGGCGGTAATCCCGTCGCGTGTGCCGCCGCGCTCGCCACCATCGAGACCATCGAGGCCGATGGCCTGGTCGCGCGCGCCCGCGAGATCGAGACGCTCATGAAGGAGCGGCTCGGCCGGATTCAGGCCGACGACGACCGCATCGGCGAGGTCCGCGGCCGAGGCGCCATGATCGCCGTCGAACTGGTGAAGCCCGGAACGACCGAACCCGACGCGGATCTCACGAAGGCACTGTGTGCGGGCGCGCACGCCGAGGGCGTCATCGTGCTGTCCTGCGGGACGTTCGGCAACGTTCTGCGCTTCCTGCCGCCACTCGCCATCAGCGACGAGCTACTGCACGAGGGGTTGGACGTGCTCGCCGCGGTGCTCGCGAAGCGGTAGCGGCCTCGCGGACCGCCCGCGCATCAGGCACGCGACGGCGTACTGGGATCAGTCACCTCCCAGAAACGGCGGATCAACTGTGCGATCCGCGGCGAGTCGACGAGCAGTGGCGCCACGTGGCCGCCGCCCTCCACCACCTCGACCCTGCAGTCCGGGATCGCCGTGCAGGTCCTGCGCGCCTCGTCTGGCCGCCACCCCATCGCGTCGTCGCGAGCCGACATCACCAGCGTCGGCACGGCCACCTCGGGAAGCAGTTCGGCGATTCCGGTGCGGCGCAGCATCAGGGACCTGATCGCTCTGGTCATGCCGACCCTGTCGGCGGACGTGAACGACTGCATCACCGCCCGAGTCCGCTCGGGTTGGGCGGCAGCGGTGTGCGGGCCGATCAGCGACGTCGACAGCGTCCCGGTGACGAGGCCGACAGGACCGAGCCAGCGGTACAACCACACCAGCGGCCAGCCCTTGACCACCTTCTCCCACGGTGTGAAGCCCCGTATCGGGGTACCGATCGTCGTCAAGGTGCGGATCCGCGGCGCGGCGCCGACCGCGAGCCGTAAGCCGACATGCCCGCCCCACGCGTTTCCCACCCAGTCGACCGGTTCGGCGAGTCCGAGCCCGTCGAGGGCCTGCACGGCCACATCCACGCACTCGGCAACCGAGAAGTCGCGCGGGACGGGATCACTCGCCCCGTGCGACGGGCCGTCGACGGCGTAGACGGTTCGGTGCCCGGCGAGCTCGCCGACGAGGGGTCCCCACGACGTGGAGTCGACGAACAGGCTGTGCCACAGGACAACCGGGGGTCCGGTACCCGTGACGGTGACGTGCAGCTCGCCCAGCGCGGTGGTGACGTATCGGGATGCCATGCCACGCCTCCTTTACTTCGGAAACCGAAACTTCGGTTTCCGTAGTATTGTTCTTCGACGTGCCCTCGTCAAGTGATCTGCCCCCGGACCGGCTGGCGATCGGACAGCTGCTGGTGCGGCTGTTGCGACTGTTCCGCGACGACCTCGCGGCCCCCGCGGCCGACCGCGGGTACGACGACATCCGCGAGGTGCACTACCAGATCTTCGGCAACATCCGGACGGGCGGCATCAGGCTCACCGAGCTGGCCGCACGGGCCCAGCTCAGCCTCGCTGCGGCATCGGAGTTGGTGAACGACCTTGCGGCACTTGGCTATCTGACCCGTCGTCCCGATCCGCAGGACGGCCGTGCCAAGCTGATCGACCTGACGGCCCGCGGTCAGGGCCTGCTGGCCGACGCGGGCGATCGCGTCGCGGACATCGAGCAGCGCTGGGGGGCCGCCGTCGGATCGCACGCGTTCGCGGACATGTGCAAGACCATGCAGGCCCTGCTCGACGAACTCGACCCCGAGCAGGCCCGCGGCTAGTTCGTCGAGCCCGCGGGACTGCGGCGCAGCACACCCCACCGGCGGTTGCGACGCGTCGGCGTGTTCGGTGTCGGCTCGGTGGGCGACTCGTCGTCGATCGCCACGGCATGCGCACCCGTCGGCACCGGCGCGTCGGCGCCCGGTTGCTCGACGACGGTGCGGCGGGCGTACTCGATGTCGCGTGCGGTCCGCACCGACACCCGCCCGAGCGCCACGGCGCCGAGGAACACCACCAGCGCACCCAGGCCGTGGAAGTAGGACAACTCGAGCCACAGCCGCTGCGTGTCGGTAGCGGCCACCGGGGCGCCGACGTCGCCGAGACCGAACGGGCCCGCAACTGCGCGGCCGATCACGAACCACGCACCGGCGAGTACGGCCAGCCAACCGCCCAGCATCGCGGTGACGCGGTTCCGGGACATCAGCAGCAAACCACCGCCGATGACCGTCACCACACCGGGCAGCACCTCGAGCAGTCCGCGTGCGGCCGTCCAGTCGCGACTGTCGTTGTAGGCGAACCCGAGTTGCGGACCGACGAACGGCGCGAGGGCACCCCAGGCACCCAAAACGATCAGCAGCAGTCCGCTCGCCGCGCCGCGACTCCTCGGCATGTGCAGACGTCCACCCTTCGGGTGGTCCCGCGTCTCGACGTGGTTCATTGGTGGGCCTCCTCAGTCGATCCCGCGAGTACCCGGCCCCGCGTACGCCTAACCCCGACGGACCGTCACCGGGCGGGTCGCACAGGGTTGGTTGCCATGCCGGAGTTCGGGCGGGAGCATCGCCTGCTCACGGCCGCTTGCACGCCGACCGGTGCGTTGCCAGTGCCGCTGCGCGCCCGGTCGCGAATTCGTGCAGCAAACACCCATCGCAGTCTGTACTATCGATTCTTTGAACGTGGGAACGCTTTTTGCGGTCCGCGAAATACGCCCGAATCGACACCCTCGTCAGGGCAAGATCGCAAGGTGAGCACCAGATAGTGCAACTGATCAGCCAGTGGTGGCATCAGCCGGATCACTATCGTTGGCTGTCCAGCTACCTTGCTGCACACAATCTTCAGCGGTTCACCCGCTACATGATGGCTGTCATCGTCACGGCCCTTGCGACGGTACCCGTGCTCATGTGGGCGAGCGCGTCCGGGCCGGTAGGGCCGATCTTCCTCGCCACCGCCGTCATCGTGGCGGGCACGTGCCTGACGATGGCGCTGATGTGGCTCACCCGCTGGCCGACGCGGGGCCAGTCGACCGCCTTCTCCATTCTGGCGGGTGTCTGCATCGCCGTCACGTGCCTCACCCAGAGCTATCCGGGCGCCGGCATTCAAACCTGCGCGGCGTTCGCGGCGCTCGCCGGCTACGTCGCCTTCTTCCACAGCAGTCGACTGCTCACGCTGATCCTCGCGATGGCCGCGCTGACGGCAGTGGTCTGCACGGTCCGGGTCGGTGTGTACGTGGACGGCGCGCTCGCCAGCAGCAAGTTGATCGTGCTGGCGATCTCGGTGTTCGCCGTGCCCTTCTCAGCACAGGTGCTCGTTCACATCCTCGGGATGGACGCGCTGCGCTCGGATACCGACCCGCTGACCGAACTCCCCAATCGCCGCGGCTTCCACCGCTCGGTGCGGGCTCTGGTGACGTCGTCGCTGGGCGCCGCTCAGCAGCGACTGGCGGTGGTGATGGTCGACCTCGACGACTTCAAGCGGATCAACGACACGTCGGGCCACGCCCAAGGCGACCGGATCCTGGTGGCCGTCGGCGACATCCTGCGCCGCAACCGGCACACCGACTCCGTCATCGCCCGTATCGGCGGCGAGGAGTTCGTCGTCGCGGTCGTCGGCCCCGAACAGCACGCTGTCGAACTGGCCGAGCGACTGCGCGCGGAGATCTCCGTTCTGCCCGGCGACATCACCGCGAGCATCGGCATCGCCAGTGCGCCGTTCTCCGCGATCCCCGACGCGAAGGTCCTGGCGTTCGCCGACACGCTGGTCGAGGCCGCCGACCGCGCGATGTACAAAGCCAAACAGTCCGGCGGTGATCAGGTCTACGTGGTCGGGCGGGCCGAGGGCGCCGACGTCGCGACGGGCTACGCCAGGGAGAGCCCGACAGCCAGCAGGACCACCGCGATCAACGGGAACGCCCCCTGGACGACCGCCGACCGCGCCTTGGCCGGCGCGGAGGCGAGCAGCACGATGGCGGCGGCCAGCATGGAGCCGACGCCCGCGAACACCAGAGCGGCGCCGACGGCCATTCCGCCGGAGCTGATCCAGGCCACGCCGACGCCGGTCACGATCGCCAAGAAGAGGTTGTAGAACCCCTGGTTGTAAGCCAGCAGCTTGGTGGTCTCGGCTTCCTCCGGCGTCGTGCCGAACGTCCTCCGCGTAGCGGGCTCCGTCCAGCGGAACGACTCGAGCACGAAGATGTAGACGTGCAGAACCGCGGCGAGTCCCGCGAAAACCAATGCCGCCGTGATCATTCCGCCGCTCCTCACTCGAATAGGCCGGGTTGTCCCAATCCCACCGCGCCGTTCGGTGGGGTCATCCCGAGGTGAGTCCAGGCCAGCCGGGTGGCGACGCGACCGCGCGGGGTGCGCGCGATCATGCCCGCGCGAACCAGGAAGGGCTCGCACACCTCCTCGACGGTGGTGGCCTCTTCACCGACGGCGACCGCGAGCGTGGACACGCCGACCGGGCCGCCGCCGAAGCTACGCGTGAGCGCGCTCAGCACCGCCCTGTCGAGGCGATCCAGACCCAGCTCGTCGACGTCGTAGACCGCGAGCGCCGCCTTCGCGATATCGCGGGTGATGACACCGTCGGCGCGCACCTCCGCGTAGTCGCGCACGCGGCGCAGCAGCCGGTTGGCGATACGCGGGGTGCCACGGGACCTGCGGGCGATCTCGGACCCCGCGTCACCGCCGAGTTCGATGCCGAGGATGCCCGCCGATCGGCTGAGTACGCGCTCGAGTTCAGCCGGTTCGTAGAAGTCCATGTGCGCGGTGAAGCCGAACCGGTCGCGCAGCGGTCCGGTCAGCGCGCCGGACCGCGTCGTCGCTCCGACGAGCGTGAACGGCGCGACCTCCAGCGGGATCGACGTGGCGCCCGGCCCCTTCCCCACGACCACGTCGACGCGGAAGTCCTCCATGGCCAGGTACAGCATCTCCTCGGCGGGCCGGGCGATGCGGTGGATCTCGTCGATGAACAACACGTCACCCTCGACGAGGTTCGACAGCATCGCGGCGAGGTCACCCGCCCGCTCGAGTGCGGGGCCCGACGTGACGCGCAGCGACGACCCGAGTTCGGCGGCGATGATCATCGCCAGCGAGGTCTTGCCCAGGCCCGGCGGCCCGGACAGCAGGATGTGATCCGGCGTGCCCCCGCGGTTCTTGGCGCCCTCGAGGACCAGCGACAGCTGCTCGCGCACCCGAGGCTGACCGATGAACTCGCGCAGCGACCGCGGCCGCAGGCTCGCGTCGATGTCGCCCTCGCCCACCGTGAGCGCGGCCGAGACGTCTCGGTCCTCGGCGGGTTCGACGTCGTCCGGGTCGTCGAAGCGGCCCATCGCTACTTCCTGCCCAGCATCGACAGCGCCGCGCGCAGAGCGCTCTGCGTGCTGGCGTCCGGGTCCCCGGCGAGTACTTTGTCGGTGGCCTCCTCGGCCTGCTTCGACGCGAACCCGAGCCCGATGAGGGCCTCCACGACGGGGCCGCGGATCCCGTGTCCGGTCGCCGACGCCGACGCGCCCGGTGCGGTGGCGCCGATCTTGTCGCGCAGTTCGAGCACCATGCGCTCGGCCCCGCGCTTTCCGATACCGGGCACCCTGGTGAGCGCGGTGACGTCACCGTCACCGAGGGCCTGCCGCAGCGCCTGCGCGTCGTACACCGCCAGCGTCGCGAGGGCGATCTTGGGACCGACACCGGACACCCCGAGCAGCGTCGTGAACAGGTCGCGGGATTCGGCGTCGGCGAAGCCGTACAGCGTCATCGAATCCTCGCGCACGATCATCGCCGTGATGAGCCGGGTCTCGCCGCCTCGGCGCAGCGTGGCCAGCGTCGCAGGCGTCGTCAGCACCTTGTAGCCGACGCCCGCCGCTTCGATCACCGCGTGGTCGAGCGCGATGTCGAGCACCTCGCCCCGGACCGAGGCGATCACGTCGTGCTCCGCGACATCCGACCCGGCGCAGCCTTCAGCTTCGCCTGATATGTCCGCCGCTGTTCGGCCGCCATCGCCTCGGCGGCCGCCATCCTGGCGATCATCGGGGCCCGCCAGCAGTGGCAGATCGCGAGCGCGAGCGCGTCGGCGGCGTCAGCCGGTGTCGGTTTCGTTTGCAGCGCAAGGATTTTGGTGACCATCGCGGTGACCTGAGCCTTGTCGGCCCGGCCGTTGCCGGTGACGGCGGCCTTAACCTCGCTGGGCGTGTGGAAGTGCACGTCGATGTCCCGCCTGGCCGCCGCGAGCGCGATCACGCCACCGACCTGTGCGGTGCCCATCGCGGTGTTCGCGTTCTGGTTGGCGAAGACGCGTTCGATGGCGATGACGTCGGGCAGGTGGGTGTCCATCCAGTGGTCGACGGTGTCGCTGATGGTCAAAAGCCGGCGCGCCAGTGACTCGTCCGACGGCGTGCGCACCACGTCGACGTCGAGTGCGGTGACCTGCCTGCCGCCCGCGCTCTCGATGACCGACAGTCCGCAGCGGGTCAAGCCGGGGTCGACGCCCATCACGCGCACTTCGTCTCCTCGGGTGTAGAACAGCTGTTCGATAGCGTAGCGGCCGGTTCACCCATCGCCGGGTAGGGACACGCGCCGTCGTCTACAGCACGAAGTGACCGGACCGGCGGCCGTGCGCGATCTCCCGCACGATCTCGTCGATGCGCGCCCCCGATCGCCCGTAGCCGCGGACCAGCTCGTAGCCCTGCTCGTGCTGGTTGCGCTCGATGACGATGCGCCATTTCACGCCGAGGAACTTCGCGGCGTACCAGAACGGCCAGAGGAACACGAAGGGCAGCGACACGACGAGGCTCAGCAGGAACCAGTCGAGGTCGAACAGATCGGTGAGATCGGGAAACGGCCACCACCGACGGTGGATGTTCCACTGCGCCCCGTTGGGGTCGGTCACTACTGCCACCCGCCTATTTTGCTTGGCGGAGTGCCTGTTCCGCGCGATATCACCCCGACCGGGGCGTCGTTTCGGATGTGACGAGTCCGGGAACGGACGCTAACGTCGCGAACGAACCCGACCCCTAGCAGTGGGAGCTGATGTCACCCGATGCCCGACGAGACCGAACTCGAATCCGCAACGAATCTCGCCGTCACGCTCGCCTGGGTTGCAGGCGCCGTCGTGATCGCGTTCCTCGCGGGGGTGGTTCTCACGTGGGTGCTCCGGCGTCTCGGGCGCCGAAGCAGGGTGATCGACGACGTCGCGACGCTGACGCGGATGCCGGTACGCGCCACGCTCGCGGTCTTCGGTGCGTCGATCGCCGTGCAGCGCACGTCCGACGCGAGTGATCCGTGGCGCGGATGGGTCGACCACACGCTGCTGATCGTCAACATCGCCACCCTGACGTGGCTCCTCGTCAGCCTGGTCCTGGTGGCCGAGCGCCGGATGATCGCGATCTACGCCGGCGGCGGCGACGATCTCACCGACGCCGACCGGCGGTGGCGCCGGGTGCGCACCCAGGTGACGGTGTTGCGCCGGCTCGCCATCGCGGTCGTCGTCCTGCTCGGCGTCGCCGCGATCCTGATGACGTTCCCGTCCTTCTCCGACATCGGCACGACGCTGTTCGCGTCCGCCGGTGTGCTGTCGGTGGTCGCAGGTCTCGCGGCGCAGACGTCGCTCGGCGCGGTGTTCGCGGGCATGCAGATCGCGTTCTCCGGTGCGGTCCGCGTCGGCGACGTCGTCGAACTCGAGCAGGGCCAGTGGTGGGGCCGCATCGAGGAGATCACCTTGACCTACGTCGTCGTCCGGCTGTGGGACGAGCGCAGGCTGGTGCTTCCCTCCACCTACTTCACGACCACGCCCTTCGAGAACTGGACGCGCAACGCCACCGAGATCATGGGCTCGGTCGAGTTGGACGTCGATTTCCGCGTGCCGTTCAACGACATGCGCACCGAGCTGGGCAGGCTGCTGTCCGAGAGCGAGCAGTGGGACGGCCGACGTGGAGTCCTGCAGGTCACCGACGCCGTCGCGGGTGTCGTGCGTGTGCGCGTCGTCGTCAGCGCGCCGAATGCGGGCGCCCTGTTCGACCTGCGCTGCGCCGTGCGCGAGGGGCTGGTCAGCTGGGTGCACCGCACCGGCGGCGCGTTCCCGATGCAGCGCCTCGTCCAGTACGAGCCCGACACCGAACCGGTGCCGAACGGGAGCGCCGGCGAGAGCGGATCGCGCCACGTCACGTCGAACCTCTTCTCCGGAAGCCCGGAGGCCGACGAGCGCAGTCGCGCCTTCGACGAGCACCCGGACTACGACGAGGCGTTGGCCACGTCGTCCAACGGCAGCCGCGGCTGAGCGGTCAGCGGGACGCCGCGGTGGCCGTCGGCCAGCGCCCGGCCCGCGACGAGGAGCGGTTCGGTACTGCGCAGCGTGCGAGCGAGTACGAACGCGCCCTCGAGCGCACCGACGAGGGCGACGATGAGGTCGCGGGCGGCATCCGGTGCCAGCCCGCGTGATCGGAAGTAGTCGGCACCGCCGTCGAGCCAGCCGGTGAAGATCCCGGCCGTGGTCTCGCGCAGTTCCGGCACGGTGTCCGCGGTCTCGGCCGCGACGCTGGCCACGGGGCACATGTTGGCGAACCCGGTGGCCGCCATGTCCTCCGCGGCCTGACCGAACGCCGCCTCGATCGCGACGCCGAGGTCGTCGTGCGGCGCCATCAGCGTGGGAATCAGCTGACCGTAGGCGACGCCCGCGTTGACCAGCGCCTCGCGCGCTATCTGTAGTTTCCCGCCGGGAAAGTGGTGGTACAGAGATCCGATCGGCGCGCCGGACGCCGCGGCGACGTCCTTCATCGCCACCGCGGCGTAACCGCGACTGCGCATCAACTCCGCCGCGGCCGTCAGGATCGATTCCCGTGTGGACCTTGCCATCGTCACCTCCTGAGGACACACTAGAGCATACGTTCTAGAATCAACGTTCTAATGGAGGATCGATGGAATCGGTGGAAGTCGCGGCGGGCACGGTCGAGTACCGGCAGGAGGGCGATCCGTCGGGTCCGCCGGTGGTGCTGCTGCACGGACTGCTGATGAACGACGCGCAGTGGGAGTCGACGCTGCCGCTGCTGCCCACCGGCTTCCGGTACCTGCTGCCGATCCTGCCACTGGGTGGCCACCGCGTTCCGATGCGCGAGGACGCCGATCTCACGATGCCCGGTCAGGTGGCGATCATCGCGGACTTCCTCGACGCGCTCGACCTCACCGACGTGACGTTGGTGGTGACGGACTGGGGAGGCCCACTGTTCCTGACCGACCACGGCCGCGATGGCCGGATCGCCCGCATGGTGATCTGCCCCTCCGAGGCCTTCGACAACTTCCCGCCCGGATTCCCCGGTAAGGTCACCTGGGTTGCCACCCGCACCACCGGCACGGTGAAACTGGCGCTGCAGCAGATGCGCATCGGTTGGCTCCGCGACCGATTCTTCATGTGGGGCATGATGGCGGCGCAGCGCATCCCGCAGCAGGTGATGGACGCGTGGACGGCACCCGCGCTCGCCGATGTGCGGATCCGGCGCGACCTGTTGAAGTACTCGCGGACGAAGTTCGTCACGAGCGAACTGGTGCGCGCCACCGAGAGACTCGCCGACTTCCCCGGCGACGTGCTGGTGCTGTGGAGCCGCAACCGCGTCATGCCCGTGGCCCACGGCGAAAGAATCGCTCAAATCACCGGCGGCACAGTGCGTTACATCGACGACGCCAAGGTGTTGATCATGCTCGACCAGCCTGCGCGGACGGCGCGGGAGATCGGCGCGTTCCTGACGAGTTCCGTTCAGTCCTCGTCGAGCTGAGCGGCGACGTCGTCGGGGATGTCGACGTTGGAGTACACGTCCTGCACGTCGTCGCTGTCCTCGAGTGCGTCGAGGAGCTTCAGCACCTTGCGCGCACCGTCGAGGTCGACGGGAACGGTGACCGACGGCTGGAAGCTGGCATCCGCGGAGTCGTAGTCGATGCCGGCCTCCTGCAACGCACTGCGGACAGCCACGAGATCCGTTGGCTCCGAGATGATCTCGAAGCTCTCCCCCAGATCGTTGATGTCCTCGGCGCCCGCCTCGAGGACCGCGGCCAGCACGTCGTCCTCCGAGAGTCCGTTCTTCTCCAGCGTGACGACACCCTTGCGCGTGAACAGGTAGGACACCGATCCGGGGTCTGCCATGTTGCCGCCGTTGCGGGTCATCGCGACGCGGACCTCGCCTGCCGCGCGGTTGCGATTGTCGGTCAGGCACTCGATGAGGACCGCCACCCCGTTGGGTCCGTAGCCCTCGTACATGATGGTCTGCCAGTCGGCGCCGCCCGCCTCCTCGCCGGCGCCGCGCTTGCGCGCACGCTCGATGTTGTCGTTGGGCACGGAGGTCTTCTTGGCCTTCTGAATGGCGTCGTACAGCGTCGGGTTGCCGTTCGGATCACCGCCGCCGGTGCGCGCAGCCACCTCGATGTTCTTGATCAGCCGGGCGAACTCCTTGCCCCGACGGGCGTCCTTGACGGCTTTCTGGTGCTTGGTAGTCGCCCACTTGGAATGGCCGCTCATGCAGGTACAACCTCTTTCACTTAACGCAAAGTCCAAGGATCGAGTCTACGTGGGTGCCGCCGATCCTCCGCGAGCACGTCAGCCCAGGTCGCCGTCGATGTACCGCTGCAGGTTCGGTGCTATCGCCGCGACCAGTTCATCGTCGGTCATCGACGCGACCGGCTCCACCTTCCAGACGAACCGCATCATCGCCAATCCCATGATCTGCGACGAGATCAGTCCACTGCGTTTCACGCGGTCGGTCCCATCGGTGCCCACGTGCGATGCCCCGATCAGACTGCCCTCGACGACACGCCGCAGCTTCTCACGGGTCGTCTCGTCATGCGCAGCGGTCAGCAGCACCGCGCGCAACACGGGACCGATCTCGTCGTCCGCCCAGGCGCCGAGCATGAGTCTCAGCAGCGCTTCGCCGAGCCGCTCGACCGGCGTAGCCCACGTGGCCGCCACGCTCTCCAGCCAGCGCTGGGGTGGCGTCGTCGCCGCGTCGAGCAGGGCTTCCTTTGATCCGAAGTAGTGGTAGACGAGCGCAGGGTCGACGTCGGCGCCGCGCGCGACGGCTCGGATCGTGGTGCCGGCCCAGCCGTGCTGCGCGAACTCCTCACGGGCTGCGCCGAGAATGCGCGCGGACAGCACGCCCTTCTCGTCACGAGGGCCGGGCGGCGGCTTCGTGGGTCTCCTCGGCATTCCGCAACCCTAGCAAAAGTTTCACGTTGCGTTGAGACTAATTTCAACGTAGCGTGAAACTCATGACGACTGCGCGTCTCAACGGGCCCCAGACCACCGGCCGCGAATTCCGCAACCTCAGCGCGCCCGAACACGGTGTCGTGCACGACATCAACGTGGCGGTGCCGGTGCGCGACGGCGTATCGCTGATGGCCGACGTGCACCGGCCCGATACCGTCGGCCGCTTCCCCGTGCTCGTCGCCGCCTCGCCCTATCCACGCCAGATCCAGGATCTCGGCGCGCCGATGGGCTTCATCGAGGCGGGCAACACCGAGTTCTGGGTGTCCCGCGGCTACGTCCACCTCATCGCCAACGTGCGCGGCACCGGCGGCTCCGGCGGCGAGTTCGGGTTCTTCGATTCGCAGGAACGGCGCGACATGCACGAACTCGTCGAATGGGCGGCCGCGCAGCCGTGGTGTGACGGCAACGTCGGCATGATCGGCATCAGTTACTTCGCGATGACCCAACTCGAGGCGGCCGTGGAGCGGCCGCCCCACCTCAAGGCGATCTTCCCGCTCGCGGTCACGTCCGATCTGTTCGAGGCGGCCTCGCACCACGGCCTGGTCAGCTCCGCGTTCATCACGCCGTTCCTGTCCATGATGGGGTTGACCGCCGCGCGCAGCGACGAGTTCTGGCGCAGCGTGCCCCTGCACCTCGCCCGCAAGGTGCTCGCCCTCCCGCCGCTGCACCGCAAGTTCGGAACGATGAACGGCGAAGCGGCGGTCACGCTGATGCACCAGCTGCTCAAGCTCCCGCACGATCCGCATCCGTGGGATCAGCTGTGGCTCGACGTGTTCGTCAACCATCCGGTGCGCGACGAGTGGTGGGACGACCGAGATCTCACAGCGCTGCTGAAGAACATCGACATCCCCGTCTACCTCGGCTGCGACTGGGAGAACGTGCCATTGCATCTGCCGTCGACCTTCTTGTCGTGGAAGGGCTTGGCGCACAACCCGAATGTGCAGATGGGCCTGCTCGATGAGTTCGGCCTGACGTGGCCGTGGGAGAGCCTGCACACCGAGGCGCTCGCCTGGTACGACCACTGGCTGAAGGGCCGCGACACGGGCATTCTCGACGGTGATCGGGTGCGCTACGCCCTGCCCGGTGCCGAGGGTTGGCATAGCAGCGCGTCGTGGCCACCCCCCGCGACGTACCGCGAGTTCGCGTTGCGCGCCGACGGCGCCCTCGACTCCGACGAGGGCTCGCCGGGCGCGCGCGACTACCTGGTACTGGGCGCCGGAACGGGCCGAGTCACAGCCAGCGAGTTGGACCCGCCCGCCACCCTGACGTGGACGTCGGCCGCGCTCGAGGCGGATCTCGACGTCGTCGGGGCCATCGAGGTGCGTCTCGTCGCAGCCGCCACTGCCGCCGACACGGCCTGGCTGGTGACGCTGCAGGACGTCGCACCCGACGGTGGTGTCACCGACGTCACCGCGGGCTGGCTTCGCGCGAGCCTGCGCGAGGTCGACGAGGCCGCCAGTACGCCCGGTGCCCCGGCCCTGATCTGTCGCTCGCCGGTGGCGGTGCCGATCGGCGACGACGTCGAGTACCGGATTCCGTTGGTGCCGAACGCCCGCCGGTTCGCCGCCGGCCACCGCGTCCAGGTGGTGCTCGCCAGCGACGATCAGGATCCAACGACACCGGCGATCATGAACTTCCGGCACGCGAGCGTCGGCACCAGCACGCGCAACACCGTGCGGTCGTCATCCCGCCTGCTCCTCCCGATCCTCACCCCTTAGGGAGGCGACGAAGAGCGCGTGCACCCGGCGGTCGCCGGTCATCTCGGGATGGAACGACGTCGCCAGCACCTTGCCCTGCCGCACGGCCACCGGATGTCCCGCCGCCGTCGCCAGCACCTCGACCGACGGCCCGACCCGCTCCACCCAGGGCGCCCGGATGAATACGGCGTGGATGTCGGAGTCGAGGCCGGAGAAGGCGATGTCGTCCTCGAAGGAGTCGACCTGACGTCCGAAGGCGTTGCGGCGCACGGTCATGTCGATACCGCCGAGCGGCAGCGCCTCACGGCCCGGCACCCCGGCGTCCAGGATCTCGGAGGCCAGCAGGATCATCCCGGCACACGATCCGTACGCGGGCATGCCGTCGGCCAGCAGCGCGCGCAACGGCTCGAGCAGATCGAGTTCGCGCAGCAGATGACTCATCGCGGTCGACTCGCCACCGGGGATCACCAGGCCGTCGACGGACTCCAACTCCACGAGCCGCCGCACGGTGACGGCATCGGCTCCCGCTTCGCGCAGCGCAGCGAGATGTTCACGGGTATCCCCCTGCAGTGCGAGAACCCCGATGCGGGGGGCGCTCACGTGGCGGACGGCGTGAAGTCGCGCTGGTAGCGGGTCAGACCCTCCTGCATCACGGCGGCGACCATCTCGCCGTACCGGTTGAACAGCTTGCCCTGAGTCAGCGAGCGACCGCCGCACGCCGACGGCGAGGACTGGTCGTACAGCAGCCACTCGTCGGCCCTGAACGGACGCATGAACCACATCGCGTGATCCAGCGACGCGACCATCAGGTGCTTGCGTTCCTCGACGTGGTTGACCTGCGCCGACCCGAGCAGCGTCAGGTCGCTGAGGTACGCCAGCGCGCAGATGTGCAGCACCGGGTCATCGGGCAGCGGGTCCCGATGCCGGAACCAGACCTGCTGCTGGGACGCCTTGCCCGGCAGGTAGTTCATCTGATCGCGCGGGATGATCCGGACGTCCCACTCGTCGAACTGCCGGAAGCTGGCGTCGTCGAACACCTTGCTCGCCGACTTGAAGTCGGGGATGTCGTCGGGGGGCGGCGCGGTCGGCATCGCGTCCTGATGCTCGATACCGCTCTGATCGGTCTGGAACGACGCGGACATCGAGAAGATCGTCTCGCCGTGCTGGATCGCGGTCACCCGGCGGGTGCAGAAGGAACCGCCGTCGCGGATGCGCTCGACGGTGTACACGGATGGCGCTCTGGCATCGCCGCCCTTGAGGAAGTACCCGTGCAGCGAGTGCACCTGGAACTTCGGGTCGACGGTCCGTACCGCCGACACCAGCGACTGGCCTGCGACGTGCCCGCCGAACGTCCGCTGCAGGAATCCCGATTCGGGGCTGAAGACGCCACCGCGGTAGATGTTGACCTCGATCTGCTCCAGATCGAGAATCTCCTCGATAGCCACCGCTCGGTTCTACCAGCCGCGCTCTGCGAGCCGATGCGGGACCGGGATGTCGTCGACGTTGATGCCGACCATGGCCTCACCGAGCCCGCGCGACACCTTGGCCAACACGTCGGGATCGTCGTAGAACGTGGTCGCCTTGACGATCGCCGCGGCACGCGCCGCGGGGTCACCGGACTTGAAGATGCCCGACCCGACGAACACGCCCTCGGCACCGAGTTGCATCATCATCGCCGCGTCCGCAGGGGTGGCGATGCCGCCCGCGGTGAACAGTGTCACCGGCAGCTTGCCCGACCGCGCCACCTCGACCACCAGATCGTAGGGAGCCTGCAGTTCCTTTGCGGCGACGAACAACTCGTCCTCGGACAGCGACGTGAGTCGACGGATCTCGCCGCCGATCTTGCGCATGTGCGTGGTCGCATTCGACACGTCACCGGTACCGGCCTCACCCTTGGAGCGGATCATCGCCGCGCCCTCGGTGAGTCGGCGCAGCGCCTCGCCCAGATTGGTCGCGCCGCACACGAACGGGACGGTGAACTTCCACTTGTCGATGTGGTTGGCGTAGTCGGCCGGGGTCAGCACCTCCGATTCGTCGATGTAGTCCACGCCGAGGCTCTGCAGGATCTGCGCTTCCACGAAGTGCCCGATCCGCACCTTGGCCATCACCGGGATGGTGACCGCGTCGATGATGCCCTCGATCATGTCGGGGTCACTCATCCGCGAGACCCCGCCCTGGGCCCGGATGTCGGCGGGCACCCGCTCCAGCGCCATCACCGCCACCGCACCCGCACCTTCGGCGATGCGCGCCTGTTCGGGGGTGACGACGTCCATGATGACGCCGCCCTTGAGCATTTCGGCCATCCCGCGCTTCACGCGCGCGGTGCCGGTGCGACCGTTGTTCTCCGCGCTTTCCACGGCTATCTCCTCCAGATCAGTGCGAAACCAGTCTAGTAGGCCCGCCAAATCGATTAGATCCGCAGCTCACTGTCATCGGATCGATTGCAGCTCGGGGGCCGGGCTGCCGGCCACCGCCGCATTGGCGATGACCAGCAGTTCGCCGAGCTGACGTGGATACACCGTCTCACCTCGGGCCTCGAGTTCGGCGATCGCCTCCTCGTCGCACCACCGGTGGCCGTGGATGGTGCGCCGCTCCAGATCGGTGTGACCGGTCAGGGACGGTTCGAAGCGCTCCGTCCGGTACAGGAAGAACAGCTCCTCGCTGCGGATCACCGAGCCGTTGAAGTCGAACACCGCCTCGCGGCGCCATACCGGGCCGATCAGGTCCGCGGCGCTGGCCCGCAGGCCGGTCTCCTCGGCCAGCTCGCGAACCGCGGCGTCGGGCAGCGACTCCCCCGCTTCCACCGCTCCGCCGACGGTGAACCACCACCGGGGCGCCGCGGCACTGGCCGGATCCGAGCCGCAGAACAGCAGCACGAAGCCGTTCTCGTCGAGCAGAACGACGCGCGCCGACACCCGCTTGCCGTAGTCGGTCGAGATGCTCTGAATGGAGCGCTCTGCGATCTCGAAATAGCTTGGCATGGCGGCCGTTCCACCGAGATGGAGCAACCGCACCAACGGCCGCTCGCGCAACGCGAGGGTGTCGCGCACCGCGTCGTTGTGGAATCGCCGGGCCAGCAGCACCCTGGCCTCGGCATCCGCCAGCTCGGCCACCAGGCCGAGCGGCAACGACGCGGGATCGACGGCCGACAGCGCCGCTGAAAGTTCGTTCTCGGCGGCCTCGCGGCCGGCGCGTGGCGCGCGTTCGGCCGTCACGGCCAGCGCGGTGAGGTGCTTGCCCGACGGACTGCGGCCGTATCCGTCGGTGGCCACCGCCCGTGCCACCACCGCGCGTCTGCCCAGCGCCCCGTCCAGCGCCTGCCACGACAGGTCGTAGCGCACGTGCAACCGGTTGAGGCGGCTGGCCGTCTGGAGGGCCCACGCGCCGAGCATCGCCAGCGCCAACAGAAGCAGGACGACGAGGGCGCCGATCACTATCCACAACGTCACGCTCATGCGGATCCCCTAGTCGCTTCGCTCCTGCCCGCCGAGCCGGCCACCTGCACCTTGGCACCCGCTCCCGCGACGGTCTCGTACACGCGCAGGATGTCGCGCGCGACCACCGACCAGTCGTACCGCTGCACCGCCTCGGTTGCGGCCGCGATGTAGCGCTCGCGCGCCACGTCGTCGGACAGCACCTCCACCAGCGCCTCGCCGAGTGCCGCCGAGTCGTCGACGGGCACCAACCTGCCGGCCGCACCGTCCTCGAGGACCCGGCGGAAGGCGTCGAGGTCACTGGCCACGACCGCGGTGCCCGCCGCCATCGCCTCGACGAGAACGATGCCGAAGCTCTCGCCGCCGGTGTTCGGGGCGCAGTAGACGTCGGCGCTGCGCATCGCGGACGCCTTCTCGGCATCGTCGACCAACCCGAGGAATCTGAGGTGCCCCGCGAGTTCGCCGGCCTCCTCGCGCAACTCGTCCTCGTCGCCGCGGCCGACCACCAGAACCTCGACGTCCGGCAGCGCCTCGACGAGTCGGGGCAGCGCACCGAGGAGGACGGCCATGCCCTTGCGCGGTTCGTCGAAGCGGCCGAGGAACAACACGGATCTCCCGGGGCGCGGGTACCCGTCCAGCTTCGGGGCGGACGCGAACGACGCCACGTCGACGCCGTTGGGGATCTGCACGGCGTCGGAGCCGAGCGCTTCCATCTGCCAGCGCCTGGCCAGGTCCGACACCGCGATGCGGCCGACGATCTTCTCGTGCCACGGCCGCAGGATGCCCTGAAACACGCTGAGCGTCAACGACTTCGTGGTCGAGGTGTGGAACGTCGCGACGATGGGCCCCTCGGCGATCATCAGCGCGAGCATCGACAGGCTCGGCGCGTTCGGTTCGTGGATGTGCAGGACGTCGAACTCGCCGTCCTGCAGCCACTTCTTGACCTTGCGGTGGGTGGCCGGGCCGAACCGCAGCCGGGCCACCGAGCCGTTGTAGGGAATGGGCACGGCCTTACCGCCGGAGACCACGTAGTCGGGCAGTTCGACGTGCGGCGACGACGGCGCCAGCACGCTCACGTAGTGGCCGTAACCGCGCATCACCTCGGCCAGCTGCAGGACGTGGGCCTGGACGCCGCCCGGCACGTCGAAGGAGTACGGGCACACCATCCCGATGCGCACTCAGCCGTCTCCGTTCGTGCCCGCCAGCTTGGCCCGCCGCTCAACGGACAGATCGGCCAGCCACTGCGGCTGCATCATGTGCCAGTCGGCGGGGTGGGCGGCGATGTTGGTCGCGAATCGGTCGGCGAGCGCCTGCGTGATGACCCCGACGTCGCCCGACGACGTGTCGAGAGGCGGGAAGATCTCGGTGACCGAGATGTCTGGTTCGAAGTAGCTGTGGATCGGCAGCAGCGCCGCCCCGGTGGCCAGCGCCAGCTTGGCCGGACCTGCCGGGAACCTCGTCGGCTCGCCGAAGAAGTCCACCTGCACACCGGATTTCGTCAGATCACGGTCCGACATCAGGCACACGATCCGATTGTCGCGCAACCGTTCGGCGAGAATGTCGAAGGGCGGCCGGTCACCGCCGGTGAGCGGCAGCACCTCAAAGCCGAGGCTCTCCCGGTACTCCAGGAAGCGCTTGTACAGGGATTCGGGCTTGAGCCTTTCGGCGACGGTGGTGAACCGGCCGTACGTGTTGGTCATCCACACACCGGACATGTCCCAGTTGCCGCTGTGCGGCAGGGAGATGATCACGCCCTTGCCGGCGTCCAGCGCGGCCGCGACGTGCTCGCCGCCGATCGCGGCGGCCTCCAGCTTCTCGGCCAGCATCTGATGGTCCATCGACGGCAACCTGAACGCCTCCCGCCAGTATCGGGCGTAGGAGGCAAGGGAAGCACGGATCAGGCTGCCCGGCACCTCGGCGGGTGGCACCCCGATCACTCGGGCCAGGTTCTTGCGCAACTGGTCGGGACCGCCGCCGCGCGCCGCGTAGAGAGCACCCGCCTCGAATGCATTGCGCGCAGCGAACTCCGGCATCGCGCGCACCACTCGCCAGCCCGCCGCGTAGCCGAGATCGGCGAGCTGGCCGCCGAGCGGGACGCGGATGCCGCGGACGTTAGGCAGCCCGGCCGACGGCGTGCTCACGGCTCGCTCCGCTCCTCGGTGGTGCCGGGGGTGGTGTCGATCTCGAGACGATCCACCGCCCCCGGCGAGGTGCGGACCGAGTGCAGCCGCTGGCCGAGCGTGACGAGGCTGGCGACGGCGAGCAGCCACATCGCGACGTCGAGCAGCCACGGGGCGTGCAGGAACGGAATTCCGGACAGACCCGCCCCCACCAGCACGATGATCAGCCGCTCCGGTCGCTCGATGATGCCGCCGTCGCCGGTCAGTCCGTTCGCCTCGGCGCGCGCCTTGATGTACGAGATCACCTGGGACGTGACAAGGCAGATCATCGTCGCCACTACGAGGTGGGTGCTGTGCAGCCCGAACGCCGCCCACCAGAGCAGGCCGCAGAACACCGCGCCGTCGGCGATCCTGTCGCAGGTGGCGTCGAGCACTCCGCCGAACGGTGTGCTGTAGCCGCGTTCGCGGGCCATCGCACCGTCGAGCATGTCCGCCAGCACGAAGATGAACACGGCGAAGGCGCCCCACCACAGCTGCCCGGTCGGGAACAGCGTCAGGGCGGCGATCACGGTACCGGCGGTGCCCAGAATCGTCACGCTGTCCGGGGTCAACCCGATGCGCAGCGCGGCCTTGGCGACCGGGCGGCTCAGTTTCGCGTAGGCCGCCCTCGTCATCAGATAGACGTCACTCACGGCAGTTCGGCCCACTGCGAGGCGAGCAGTGCGCGCGTGTCGCGCAGCAACTGCGGGATGACCTTGGCGTTGCCGATGACCGTGATGAAGTTGGCGTCCCCGCCCCACCGGGGGACGACGTGCATGTGCAGGTGTTCGGCCAGGGATCCGCCTGCCGACGTCCCGAGGTTGAGCCCGACGTTGAAACCGTGCGGCCTCGAGATCGCCTTCATCACGCGAATGGCCTTCTGCGTGAACGCCATCAGCTCGGCGCTCTCATCGGGGGTGAGCTCCTCGAGCTCGGCGACGCGCCGATACGGCACCACCATGAGGTGGCCGGGGTTGTACGGGTACAGGTTCAACACCGCGTACACCAGCTCGCCGCGTGCCACGACGAGACCGTCCTCGTCCGACATGGTGGGGATGTCGGTGAACGGCTCGGACGACTTCGCCGAGCCGGTCTTGATGGTGCCGGCGATGTAGTTCATCCGGTACGGCGTCCACAGCCGCTGCAGCTGATCGGCATCGCCGACCCCGCGGTCGGTGATGGTCTGGTCCTCGCCGTTCGGATCGCTCACGACGATCGATCCACCTCGACGAGTTCCGCTGTCGGAGCGGCGTTCTCGCGGCGTGCGATCCAATCCTCGATGGTGTCGACCGCGACATCCCGAGGCACCCCGTTGACCTGGGTGCGGTCGCCGAACCGGAAACTCACCGCGCCCGCCTCCATGTCCTTGTCACCCGCCAACAGCATGAACGGGACGCATCGGTTGGTCTGGTTGACGATCTTCTTCGCCATCCGGTCATCGCTGCCGTCGACCTCGACCCGCACGCCGCGCGCCTTCAGTTGCGCGGCAACCTCTTCCAGGTAGGGGATGTGTCCGTCGGCCACGGGGATGCCGACCACCTGGACGGGGGCCAGCCACGCCGGGAACGCGCCGGCGTAGTGCTCGGTCAGGATGCCGAAGAACCGCTCGATGGAGCCGAACAGGGCCCGGTGGATCATCACCGGCCGCTGCCTGCTGCCGTCGGCTGCGGTGTATTCGAGCTCGAAGCGGTCGGGGAAGTTGAAGTCGAGCTGGATCGTCGACATCTGCCAGCTGCGCCCCAGCGCGTCTCTGGCCTGCACCGAGATCTTCGGCCCGTAGAACGCGGCGCCACCGGGGTCGGGCACCAGTTCGAGGCCGGACTCGGCGGCCACCTCGGCGAGCGTGTTCGTGGCCTCCTCCCAGATCTCGTCGGATCCCACGAACTTCTTCGGGTCCTTCGTCGAGAGTTCGAGGTAGAAGTCGTCGAGCCCGTAGTCCTTCAGAAGCGAGAGGATGAACTGCAGCAGCGAGGTGAGCTCGCCGCGCATCTGGTCGCGCGTGCAGAAGATGTGCGCGTCGTCCATGGTCAGGCCGCGTACGCGGGTCAGGCCGTGCACCACGCCGGACTTCTCGTACCGGTAGACGGCGCCGAACTCGAACGCGCGCAACGGAAGCTCCCGGTAGGACCGTCCGCGCGCCCGGTAGATCAGGCAGTGCATCGGGCAGTTCATCGGCTTGAGGTAGTAGTCCTGGCCCGGCTTGCGCACGGTGCCGTCCTCGTTGAACTCGGCGTCGATGTGCATCGGGGGGAACATCCCGTCGGCGTACCAGTCCAGGTGCCCCGACGTGTGGAACAGCTGCGCCTTGGTGATATGCGGGGTGTTAACGAACTCGTACCCGGCCTCGATGTGCTTGCGACGCGAGTAGTCCTCCAACTCGCGACGCACGATGCCGCCCTTGGGATGGAACACGGGCAGCCCGGACCCGATCTCGTCGGGGAAGCTGAACAGGTCGAGTTCCACGCCGAGCCTGCGGTGGTCGCGGCGCTGGGCCTCCTCCAGCAGTTCGAGGTGCCGGTCGAGCGCCTCCTGCGACTCCCAGGCGGTGCCGTAGACCCGTTGCAGGCTGGCGTTCTCCTGGTCGCCGCGCCAGTACGCGGCGGAGCTGCGGGTCAGCTTGAAGGCGGGAATGTACTTCGTGGTGGGGATGTGCGGCCCGCGGCACAGGTCGCCCCAGATCCGCTCCCGCGTGCGGGGATTGAGGTTGTCGTAGGCGGTCAGCTCGTCGCCGCCGACCTCCATGACGTCGGGATCACCGGACTTGTCGTCGACGAGTTCGAGCTTGTAGGGCTCGTTCGCGAGTTCGCCGCGCGCCTCGTCCTTGGACGCGTACACCCGCCGGTCGAACAGCTGTCCGTCCTTCACGATCTTCTGCATGCGCTTCTCCAGCGCCGCGAGGTCCTCCGGCGTGAAGGCCTGCGGGACGTCGAAGTCGTAGTAGAAGCCGTCCGTGATCGGCGGGCCGATGCCGAGCTTGGCGTCGGGGAACAGGTCCTGAACCGCCTGCGCCAGGACGTGCGCGCAGGAGTGCCGGATGACGCTGCGCCCGTCCTCGGTGTCGGCGGCCACCGGGGTCACCTCGACGTCGGAGTCCGGCACCCACGACAGGTCGCGCAGCCGGCCCTCGGCGTCACGCACCACGACGACGGCGTCGGCGGCCCCGCGGCTGGGCAGACCCGCTTCCCGGACGGCCGCGCCCGCAGTGGTCCCGGCAGCGACCCGGATCGGGGCTGCGGGGGCGGGGCTGGCGGCGGCGCTCATCGGTCGGTCTCCTGGTTGTGGGGGTTCGGGGTGTTCACGAACGCGACCATGCTATCGGTGAGGCTGCTTACGACCCTATCCCGATCGGGCTCTTGAGCCACGGCCACTCGACGCCGAGGAGTCCGGCGGACCACGACAGCGCCCCGAACAGCCACAGCGTCGCCACGACGACGGCGAACGTGAACATCACACCGAGCGCCTGCACCCAGAGGCCCTGGTCCTTGAACCAGTCCATGGCGCGGTCGTAGCGCTTCTTCGTCCACTTGAGCGCGTGCTGCGCCCACTCGAACTCGGTGGCCAGAATCGCGAGCCCGAGGAACACGATCGCCCAGCCGGGACCCGGATACGGGATCGCGAGGATCCCGGCGGCCAGGACGGCAACGCCCACGACGCCGACGACGATGCGGTAGGTGAAGTTCGCCGTCGGCCGGTCGCGCACCTTGTCGCGCCAGCGCGCCCACGCCCGCTTGCGTCCGCCGGTCCCCGGTCGCTCCGCTTCCGCCCGCTTGCGGTCACTCACGGCTGCCCCGGCTTCAGCATCACGAACAGTGCCTCGGCCTCGGCCAGCACGTCGCCGCCGTCACAGAGCCGGCCCGCCACGAAGATCTTCCGGCCCTCGATGCGGTCGATTCGGGAATCCACCTGCAACTCCTTGCCGATCGGCACGATCCTGCGGTAGTCGACGTGCAGGAACGCGGTGCGCTGCTTCTTGCTCTCACTCAGCTTGAAGGCGGTGAAGCCGAGCAGCGAGTCGAAGAGGTGCGCGACCGAACCGCCATGGGCCGCACCGTTGCGGCCCAGGTGGTAGCGGCGGAACGTCGTGGTGCCCCGAATGCGGCCGTCGACGACGTCCAGGTCCAGGGGTATCGACAGGATGCTGCCGCGGTTGGGCAGGTCGAATCGTCGACCCGACGGCGCGTGCCATTCGTCGGTGAGGTGCGGAGCCAGCAGCCCGTTGACCCGTTCGACGAGGTCGGCGGCCTCCGTCACGAGCTCGTCGGGGGCGTCAGCACCCCGCGCGAGGTCCTGCAGGGTGCGGACGGCATCGACGAACCGCCCGTAATCCGGGCCGCCCCTCCTGGTCGGCACCGGCGGGTTGAACCCACCGCCGTCGTGAACTTCCCGGTCAGCATCCACCAGGCCACCGTATTCGCTCCGCCTGCACACACCGATGGCAAGGTGGTCGACGTGAAGCTCACGGACCTCGCAGCCCTCCCTCTGACCTACTCCGAGGTCGGCGCGACGGCGGGCCCGCTGCCCGACGGCTACCACCACGTCCGCGAGTCCGCGGTCATCGGCCACGGTCGTGCGCGGTTCGAGGAGGCCTCCGATCGAGTGATGCGCTGGGGCATGCTGCGCGGTGCGGGGGCGGGCGTGACGGCGACGACGGAGGTCGCCGCTGTCGGCTCGGAGGTCCTCGTCCGGCTGGGCCCGGTGCAGGTGCCGTGCCGGGTGGTCTACGTGCTCGACGAGCCCGACCACCGCGGGTTCGCCTACGGCACCCTTCCGGGGCACGCCGAGACCGGCGAGGAGCTGTTCGCGGTCCGCTACGACCCGCAGACGCAGGCCGTGCACGCGGAGGTGACGGCGTTCTCCCGGCACGGCACGTGGTGGAGCAGGCTGGCGGGTCCGGTCACCGCGTTGGTGCAGCGCGTGGTCACCAAGCGCTACCTGACGGCGGTCTGACCGACCGTCCGGTTCAACCACTCGAGGATCGGCGGCAGCACCTCCCCGACCAGCGAGTCCGCCACGATCCAGTGCGGCGCGTTCGGGTGCACCTGATGCTCGGCGCCGTAGCGCGCGGCCACGCGACGCGAGATCCAGGGCGCCACGTTGCGGTCCGAACCTCCGCTGACGCAGAGCATCGGGCACGTCACCTCGGCTGCGTCGACGCGCGTCGACGCCGACCCCAGCGACATCTCGCGGAACATCCGGCCGGAATCGCGCACCAGCCGGGGCACCAACTCGTCCTGCTCCGCGGCGGGCAGAGTGCTCAGGGGCACCTCGCGCATCGTCTTCGCCGACGGGAGGAACGGCTGTCCCGCAAGCACTTTCGGCAACACTCGGAACAGGTGCGGAAGCGGCTTGAGCTGAAACCACAACACCCCCGGCGGAATTGACGCCATGGTCACCACTGCCCGCGGCGTCCGCGCGGCCGCGATCTTCTGCGCGAGCAGTCCACCCATGCTGTGTCCGATGACGACGGCGGGCTCACCGATCGCGTCGTAGGCCGCTAATGCGACGTCGAATGCCTGATCGATACCGGTGCGGGCGAGTACCGCGTCGTCGGTGGGTTCGCGGCCGGGCATCGCGGGCACGTGCACTCGGTAGCCCGCCGCCTCGAGTTCGGTGGCCCACCGGGACATCAGTTCCGGTGTGCCGAACACGCTGTGCAGAAGCAGGATTGGGGGTCTGGCTGAGTCGCTCACAGCTCGAGTATCTAGGCTGATGCGGCGTGAATCGATTACCGCGGAGGTAAGCGCTTTCGGCCGGCGGGCGCGCCCCGCGCAACGGTCGGGACGCGGACGGGGGGAAGAATGGCGGGACTGCTGCGACGAGCACGTCCTCGAATGCTGCAGAGTAGAGGTCGAATGAGTGCTGACGAGGAGGTCGGGCCGTGAAGGTGCATCACCTGAACTGCGGAACGATGGACTCGCCGGGTGCACCGACGGTCTGCCACGTGCTGCTGGTCGAAACCGCGAGCGGCCTGGTTCTGGTCGACTCCGGCTACGGCCTCGCAGACTGCGCGGACCACAGCAGGATCGGGCCGACCCGCCACGTGCTCCGGCCCCGGTTCGATCCCGCCGAGACCGCCGCCCGGCAGGTCGAGCGGCTGGGCTTCCGGCGCGCCGATGTCCGCCACATCGTCACCACGCACTTCGACTTCGATCACATCGGCGGCATCGGCGACTTCCCCGATGCGCAGATTCACGTGACCTCCGCAGAACTCGACGGTGCGGTGCGATCGCCGTCACGGCAGGAGCGGTACCGCTTCCGCCCAGTGCAGTGGTCCCACGGACCGACACTCGTCGAGCACCACCCCGACGGCGAGAAGTGGCGCGGGTTCGCCGCCGCGAAGGAACTCGACGAGATCTCCCCCGGCATCGTGCTCGTCTCACTACCCGGCCACACCCGCGGCCATGCCTGCGTGGCCGTCGACGCCGGGCACCGCTGGGTACTGCACTGCGGTGATTCGTTCTACTACCGCGGCACCGTCGACCGCACGACACCCGTACCCGCGGTGGTGCGGTTCACCGAGCCGATCATGGCGCTGGACCGAAAACGGGTGCGCGAGAATCACAATCGCCTCGCCGAACTGTACGCACGGCGGGAACCGGACCTGTTCATCGTGTCGGCGCACGATCCGGGCCTGCTCGCGGAGGCGCAGGCCACCGCGAGCGTCTGACCGTCAGGCGATCGCGCCGGAGTCCTTGAGCGCCTCGATGCGGTCCCAGTCCATGCCGAGTTCCATGAGAACGATCTCGGTGTGCTCGGATGCCTGTGGTGCCCTGGTGGTTTCGAGCGGCTCGTGGTTGAACTGCACCGGCCCGCGCACCACCCTGAACGGCTCCTCGCCCGCGGAGGCCTCGTATTCGACGATCATGTCGTTGGCGATGGCCTGCTCGTCGGACGTCAGGTCGATGAGACTCTGGAACGGCGCCCACTGGCCCTTCATCGTCTTGAGGTGCTCGCGCCAGTAGTCGAACGGCTTGCTGCGGATGGATTCGGCGACCAGTTCTGCTGCCGCTGCGGCGTTCTCGATGAGCGGCATCACCTCCGAGAACCTCGGATCGTCGGCGAGTTCGGCGAGGCCGAGGTGCTCGAAGGTGTCGCGGATGTAGCCCGTCGGGCTGACGACGCACAGGTTGATGGTGCCGCCATCGGAGGTGAGGAAGTTGCCGAGGAACGGGTTGAACATCGGCGCCGCCTCGTTGGGCATCGTCGAGCGCATCGTCTCGCCGACCTCCATGCCCTGCGTGACGCTGGCACCAGCGGCCCACCACGCGGTACTCAGCAGTGAGACGTCGAGTTCGACTGCCTCACCGGTCTTCTCGCGGTGGAACAGCGCCGCCGAGATCCCGCCGGCGATGTTCATCCCCCCGATGGAGTCACCGAACGCCGGAATACCCTGTCCCAGTGCGCCGCCGAGCGCCTCGGGAGTCAGCGCGTGTCCGATGCCGCTGCGTGTCCAGAACGCGGTGCCGTCGAAGCCGCCGACGAGGCGCTCGGGCCCCTTGTCCCCGTAGGCGCTGCCGCGGGCGTAGATGATGTTCGGGTTGGCTGCGCGGATGTGCTCCACGTCGAACTTGTTCTTCTGCCGCGCCTGCGGCATGTAGTTGGTCAGGAAGACGTCCGACGTCTTCGCCAACTCGTAGAGCACCTCCTGACCGTCCGGGGTGGAGACGTCGATGCCGACGCTGCGCTTGCCGCGATTGGGATGCTCCATCAGCGGATGCCGGTCGGCCTCGAGCTGGATGCCCCCCATGTAGAGGAATCCGCGCTGGGTGTCGCCGCGCACCGGATGCTCGATCTTGATGACGTCGGCACCCCAGTCGGCGAGGATGGCGCCCGCCGCGGGGACGAACGTGAACTGCGCCACCTCGAGGACGCGCACGCCCTCCATCACCTTGATCAACTCAGCACTCCCACCTCGTCGTCGGCATTACATTCGATGAACTAACTGTAACCCGCGCGCGCCGCGGCCGAATCGAGTACGGCCGCGACGCCGGCCCAGGTTTCGCGCACGATGTCGGCCACGGGTGGAAGGTCGACGATGCGCGACGAGACCTGCCCCGTGTTGGCCACGCTGGCGTCGAGGTCGCCGCCGAAGTACAGCTCGGTGATCCGTCCGAGCAAGTGGGCGTTGGCGTCGTTGGCCGCCACCCGCTGTGCCAACCCGGTCCGCAGAACCCGCATCGTCGGGTTTCCGGGGACGTCCAGGAGCACCGTCCCGGAATCGTCGGCGTCGACGATCGCGTTCTTGAAGTTGGCGTGCACTCCGGACTCCGCGCTCGCGAGCATTCTGGTGCCCATCTGCACGCCCTCGGCGCCGAGCACCACCGCGGCCGCCGCAGAGCGGGCATCGCAGATGCCACCCGCCGCGATGATCGGCAGGTCGATCCGGTCGGCGACGAGCGGCAGCAGCACCATGGTGGAGGCGCCCAGCAGCGACTTGAAGCCACCGCCCTCCACGCCCTCGACCACCAGCGCGTCGACTCCGGCGTCGGCGGCCTTCAGCGCACCTTTGAGAGAGCCGACGACGTGCACGACCGTGAGGCCCGCGTCGTGCAGCCTCGCGGTGAACAGTGCGGGGTCGCCCGCCGAGGTGAACACGTGCCGCACACCGGCCGCCGCCAGGATGTCGACGATCGACGGGTCCCGCTTCCAGCCCTGGATCATCAGGTTGGCCGCAACGGGCTTGGTGGTGAGGTCGCGCACCCTCGACAGGTCGGCCCGACCCTCCTCGGTCAGCGTTTCGATCATGCCGAGGCCGCCGGCCTCCGAGACCGCGGCGGCGAGCGCGGCACGGGCGATGTAGGTCATCGGCGCCTGGACGACGGGATAGTCGACGCCCAGCAGGGCTTGGATGCGGTTCACGGTTGCCAGCTTGGCATGACGGCCGCGAACGCTCAGGGCAGCACCATCCTCAGGTGTTCCCAGCCGCGCACGGTCGACGTCGGCGCCATCCGCGCGGTGTCGCGGTCGACGTCCCATTCGGGCCAGCGGTTGAGCAGCTCGTCGAGCGCGATCGTGCCCTCCAGCCTCGCGAGGTTGGCTCCGAGGCAGTAGTGCAGGCCCTTGCCGAACGTGAGATGGCTGACGTGGTCGCCGTTGATGTCGAACACGTCGGGGTCGGTGTACCGGCGCGGGTCGCGGTTGGCGGCGCCGAACATCAGCAGCACCGCACTCCCCGCGGGCACCGTCCGGCCGTGAGCTTCGTAGTCGCGCAACGTGTATCGGGCCACGTGGGGGCCGGTCGGCTCGAAGCGCAGCGTCTCGTCGACCACCCGTCCGAGCAGCGAGCGGTCGTCGTGCGCCTGACGGCGCTGGTCCGGATGATCGGCGAGCACCTTGGCCAGCCACCCGATGAGGCGGCCGGTGGTCTCGTTTCCCGCGCCCGCGACGACCTGCGTGTAGTGCAGGACCTCCTTGCGGGTCAGCTTGCGCGTCTGCCCCGTCGCGTCCTCGAACTCGACGTTCAGCAGCACGGTCATCAGGTCGTCGGACGGGTTCTTGGAGCGCCACTCGACGTAGTCGGCGTACATGCGGCCGTCGGCCATCGCGTCGGTGCTCTTCACCTTCATCGGGGTGCCGGGTGTGGTGCGAAGGTTGGCGTCGTTCTTCTCGCGGTAGGCCACCTGCTCGGATTCGGGGATGCCGAGCAGCATGCCGATCACCCGCATCGGCATCATCGCCGCGAGTTCGGCGACGATGTCGAAGCCGTCGGATCCGACGAGCGGATCGAGGCACCCGACGCAGTAGGCCCGGATCTGATCCTCGATGGCCGCCATCCGACGCGGGGTGAAGACGCGAGACATCAAGCCGCGCAACATGGTGTGCACCGGCGGGTCCTCGAACATCATCACGCCGGGCGGCATGTCGAATTCGGAGTTCACCAGTTCGAGGATGTCGCTGCGCGAATTGGAGAACGTCTGCCAGTCGTTGAGCGCCTTCTCGACGTCGGCGTAGCGCGAGATGGCCCAGAACCGGTACTTCTCGTTGTGGTAGATCGGCGCTTCCTCGCGCAGCCGCGCGTAGGTGGGGTGCGGGTCCGCGGCGATGCCGACGTCGTACGGGTCGTAGTAGACCCCGGCCTCGGACGTGACGGTCATTTCAGCAGGCTCCCGGCGTCGACGGGCAGCGTCACGCCGGTGACGTAGCGGGCCTCGTCGGAGGCGAGGAACAGCACCGCGTTGCTGATGTCGACGGGCTCGACCCACGGGATCGGAAGGAAGTGGAAGGACTGGCAGATCGGCGCCAGGTCGTCGGGGCCGGGGTTCTCCAGGTCCGGCCGGAACAGCTTGTAGGTGGGCTCGTTCATCAGCAGCGGCGTGCAGACGTGGGTGGGGTGCACGGTGTTCACCCGGATCGAGTGGTGGCCCAGCTCGACGGCGAACGTCCGCATCAGGCCCACCACACCGTGTTTCGCGGCGATGTAGTGCCCGACGTGCGGGTAGGCCTTGGTACCGCCCACCGAGCTGGTGATCACGATGGATCCGCCGCGGCCGCCGGCGATCAGGTGCGGTACGGCCGCCTTCACGGTCTTCCACACGCCGGTCAGGTTGACGTCGATGGTCTCGTCCCAGATGTCCTCGCGCATCTTGTGCAGCTTGACCCCGGTGGTGCCGATCCCGGCGTTGGCGACCACGATGTCCAGGCCGCCGAGCTGTTCGACACCGCTGTCGAGTGCCGCCTTCATGGCGTCGTAGTCGCGGACGTCGACTTCGGCCGTCACGACCCGGCGGTCGAGGTTCTTGATCATGTCGGCGGTCTCGGCGAGGTCCTCGGGCGTCGCCGCCGGGGCGGTCGAGTCCTCGAAGCCGCGACAGATGTCGAGCGCGATGATGTCGGCGCCCTCCTGGGCGAGCCGAACCGCGTGGCTCCGGCCCTGGCCGCGCGCGGCGCCCGTGATGAATGCGACCTTGCCGTCGACGCGTCCCGCCATACCTGACCCCTGTACTTGTTTGGGCAGTCGCCCAAAGCGTCGGTTTTAGTATGTCTAGCACGCTGCGCGCGGCTACGTTGCGCGTTACGGGAACCTCTACCGAAGGGTCGACGATGACTGAGGGATTGCGCGATATCCGGGAGCTGATGGACGACGCGGACGCGTACCGCGACGAGTTGTTCCGACGCTGGACCGGCCTGCTCAGCTACCGGTACATCGGACGCAACCACGACAGCATGAACCTCGGAGACACCGACGACACCGTGCGCATCCGTCGGGACATGCGCAACGCCGCAGGCGGTCTCATGGTGGCGCCGCTGGCCATCTCGTCGCCCGAGGGCTGCCAGACCGACATGGTGGCAGTGCCCAACCCCGTCATCGCGTCGGTGCAGATCATCGACCCCGGCGTCGACGTGCAGACCATCGAGATCGTGGGATCCGGTGTCGTGCATCAGGGCCGCACCATGGGATACGGCCGCTGCCTCATCGTCGACGCCGATCATCCCGATCGGGTGCTCGCGTTCATCGAGGGCCAGGGGGCCGTCATCGGCATCCCGCCCGAGGGCCTCGACAGGATGGACGTCTCGGGGACCGAGATCGTCATCGAGGACTCCCCCGACCTGCCACCGCTGTGGCAGGCGTTCGGCGCCGAGAAGCGCGGCGACGGCTACTGGATCCTGCCCCCGCTCACGCTGGAGTTGGCGTCGCCCGACGCCGCCCTGCACATCGGGCCGCAGCACGTCCTGCTCGAGACCGCGGCCACCGAACTCGCCGCCGACCTGGCGGGCACACCCCGGGTGCAGGTCACCAGCTGGCACGTGATGTTCATGGCGCGCGGCAAGGTCGGTCCGTTCCGGGCCGAGGGCATCGCGTACGCCGGCGAGCCGGGACGAATCGGCGTGCGGATCACGATCCACGACGAGGGCAACGACGACCGCGCCGTCACGTCCTGCGCGGCCGTGTTCGACGTGCTCCCCTAACCCCGCCCCCCTTCGCGCGAACGTTGGTTACCGCAACGCGAACTGCGATCTCGCGTGGCCTAACCCAACACTCGGCGGCGTCTATCCACAGTTGAAGGTTCATCCACCGCCGGATGTCCGCGCCGACGGGGATGGGCGTTGCGCGTCACACGGTCGCGGTGCCGTGGGCCCATGGCAACCATTGGCGAACCGTTCATCGGCACCGAAGCCGTCGCGTCCGGCGAGTTCACCCGTCGGACCCTGAAGAGTAGGGCCGACCTGGTCTACCGCAACGTCTACTTGCCGCCAGGGACCGAGCTCACACCGACGAACCGGGCAATCGCGGCCTGGCTCTGGTCGGGTCGGACTGCCACCGTCGCCGGACGCTCCGCGGCTGCGCTCCTCGGTAGCGAGTGGATCGAGGCCGACGAACCAGCCGAACTCACACGTACCCAGGCGACGAACAGCACGATCGTGATCTACCGCGAACGCCTACGTGACGACGAGGTGTGTGAAGTCCGTGGCATACCGACGACGTCACCCGCTCGCACGGCGTTCGATCTCGGTCGTCGGCCGGGCCTGAGAACAGCACTCGCGAACGTCGACGCGCTGGCCAACGCCACGGGCTTGACGGCAGCCCAGGTGAATTCGGTTTCGTTGCAACACAAGGGGGCGCGCGGGATCGTCCAGCTCCGCGACGTCGTCGACTTGATGGACGGGGGCGCCGAGTCACCCCAGGAGACCCACACCCGGCTGATCCTCGTCGAATCGGGATTGCGGCGACCGGTGACGCAGATCAGGGTGTACGACCGATGGGGGGTCGCCTTCGCCCGCATCGACATGGGATGGCCGGAGTTCAAGGTCGGTGTCGAATACGACGGTCCTCAGCACTGGACCGACCCGGAGCGTCGCTCTCGGGACATCGACCGCTACGCCGAACTGGCGGCGCTCGGGTGGATTCTCATCCGCGTGAACGCCGACATGCTCTACAAGCGGCCATGGGTGATCGTCCAGCGAGTCGTCGCGGCGCTGCGCGACCGCGGCTGCCCATGCCCGCCGAGTGTTGGTTTCGGTCACGCTTCTCGCAGTTTCGCGTTGCGGTAACCAACGTTCGCGCGGGGTTGGGGGACGGATCACACGGCAGTCGCTGACGCTTTCGGAGAATCGCTGCGCGTCGCGGCGCCGAGGGTGTCGACTGGCTACGTGGAGCAGTTGAGCTGGACCGACGACATGATGCTGCGGGCCGAGCGGCCCGAAACCCCGATGCAGATCCAGATGCTGCTCATCTACGACCAGTCGACGGCACCCGGCGGCCGGGTCACCTTCAAGCGGATCCTCGACGCGCTCGACGCGCGACTGCACCTCGCGAAGAGCTTCCGGCGGCGCCTTACCGAACTACCCGGCGGGCTGCACATGCCGTACTGGGTGGACGACCCGGACTTCGACCTCGAGTACCACGTCCGACACATCGCCCTTCCCCGGCCGGGCGACTGGCGCCAGCTCTGCATTCAGGTCGCCCGGATCCACGGACGCCAACTCGACCTGCGCCGCCCGCCGTGGGAGATGACCGTCATCGAGGGGCTCAACGCGATTCCCGGCGTGCCGACGGGATCGTTCGCGATCGCGCTGAAACTGCATCACTGCGTGGTCGACGGGATGGAGAGCGTCGAACTGATGGCGGCGATGCACGACCTCGCCCCCGACGCCCCGCGTCCCGACCCGCCTACGCGACCGTTCGCGCCCGGCTCGCTGCCGTCGACAGCGGACCTGGTGGCACGCACCGCGACCAACATCGCCCTGTACCCGCTGCGGGCGAGCAGGGTGGTGATTCCCAACGCGCTCAAAGCGATTCGTCACCTCCCCGCCCTCCCCGGCGCCGTCGCGGGCGGCGTCGCCGCGGCCCTGACCCCCGGTAAGGGCTCGATCCTGGCTCCGAGCACGCGGTTCAACGGATCCGCCACCCCGCACCGGGTCTTCGAGGCCCGGTTCCACGACCTCGCCGACTTCAAACTGATCAAGACCCGCGTGCCCAAGGCGACGATCAACCACGTGACGCTCGCCTACGTCGGTGGCGCGCTTCGCCACTACCTCGACGGGCACGGCGAGCTGCCCGACGAGAGCCTGGTGGCGGCCTGCCCGGCGTCCATCCGGTCAGGCGACGAGCGCGGGGCGGGCGGTAACCGGCTGTTCGGCAGACTGCACCCACTGGGCACGTCGATCGCCGATCCGCTCGACCGGCTCGCCGCGATCGTCGAGGAGACGTCGGCGTTCCGGGAGAACACCGACAACGAGAGCAGTTCGCGGCTCATGGAATTGGTGGGCGTGGTGCCCACGACACTGCTCGGTCTGACGGTGAAGGCGGCGACCGCCATGCCGTTCTCCGCCCCCGCCGTCGCCACCACCACCGTGAGCAACGTGCCGGGACCGACGTTCCCCATCTACTTCGCGGGCGCCCGATTGCAGCGGGTGACCGGTCTCGGCCCGCTCATTGGGGGGATGAACCTCTTTCACGTCGTGGCGAGCTACGACGGCACGATCTCGATCGGCGCCACCGCGGACCGCAGTGCGCTTCCCGACCCCGCGCACTACGCCGAGTGCATGCAGGCGTCATTCGACGAACTGCTCAGCGCCGCTGAGGGTTAGCACCCGAGATCGGCGTACACGGTGACGCGCTCGGCTTTCGCATCGGGAAGGGGCGCATACATCACGTAGTCGTGCAGCAGGCCCGCGCGCAGACGGAACGTGACGTCCGGGACGTCCTCGGCCGTCACGCGGTCGCGCAACCGCAGCACGTCGATCGACAGTCTGTCCCGCGACGAGCAGTACACCGCCGTCGGCGGAAGTCCGTGAAGCGGGCCGAACAGGGGGCTCGCCAAAGGATTCCGCGGGTCCAGGTCGCCAGCCCACAACCTGCCGTCCTCGATCATGGTGTCGACGTCGAGCAGCGGGTCGTCGACGGCTGCGCTGCGCGGATCGCCCATCGACACGTCGAGCCACGGTGCCAGCAGCACCAGCCGATTCGGCGTCGGACCACCCCGCCGGACGAGCTCCTGCACCGCCAGCAGCGCCAAACCGCCGCCAGCCGAATCACCGAGCACACCGACGGCACCGTCCTCGGACACGACCCTCGCGATGAAGTCGGCCATTCTCGGGACCTCGGTGAGCGCGGTGCCGATCGGTGCCAGCGTGTAGTCGGGTATGTGCACCGTGGCACCGGTCTCGCGGGCGATGCCGGCGTAGGTCCACCAGTGGAAGAACGTCGCCCTGCCCACGTAGGCGCCGCCGTGGACGGCGACGACGATCCTGCCGCTGGGTTCCGGCGGAACGAGCGTCAGCACCGGCATGCCGTGGAAGTCCGTTCGCGTCACCGAGACTCCGCGCGTGAACACCGCCCGCGGGACGCCGTCGGTGACGAACGGGATTCGCAGCCGCACCGTGGCGAGCACGCCGCCCACCGGCCGCAGCACCCTGGCCAGCACCCCGGCCGCCAGCGCCACCACGTCGTGCACCCGCGATGGTCGGCCGGTGAACGAGGAGTCCACGCTCAGGTCAGCGGCGTGAACGTGACGTGCAGGTCGGACAGACCGCGCATGATGAACGTCGGGTCGTACGTGTAGGAGCGGTCGTCCGCACCCCCGTGCACGGTCTCGTCGATGCGGATGTCGACCATCCGATCGAGGATGCGGTTGAACGAGATACGCGCCTCCGAACGGGCCAGCGGCGCGCCGGGGCACGAGTGCGGCCCGCGTGCGAAGGCCACGTGCTCACGGACGTTGCGGCGATCGTGCTGGAACTCGTGCGGACACTCGAACTTCTCGGGATCGCGATTACTGGCACCCGGCAGCAGCATGATGATCGTGCCCGCCGGAATATCCACTCCACCAAGAGTCGTCGACGTACGTGCCAGCCGGAAATGGCTTTTCACCGGGCTCTCCGTACGGAGGCACTCCTCGAGGAACGACGGAATCAGCGACCGGTCCTCGCGCAGGGCCCGCTGGATGTCGGGGCGCTCACCTAGCACCCTCATCCCGGTGCTCAACAACTTCGTGGTGGTCTCCATGCCCGCGGCGAACAGGAAGGTCGCGAGCTTCACCACCTCCTCGACGTCGGGAATCGAGCCGTCCGGATAGGTGGCCGCGGCCAGTTCGGTGAGCACGTCCGCGCGCGGGTGCTCACGCCGACTGCTGATGTACTCCCGGAACTTGTCGTCCAGCCAGACCAGCGGGTTGTGCGCGACGGTGTCGCTGGCACCGACCTCACCGACGACCTCGTTGCCCAGCACCTGACGGAACTCCGCGTGATCCTCCAACGGCACCCCGAGCAGGTCGGCGATCACGAGCATGGCGAACGGTTTCGCGTAGTCCGCCATGAACTCGGATGAGCCCTTGTCGATGAACGTGTCGAGCTGCTGATCGGCCAGCCGCCACATGAAGTCCTCGTTCTCGCTGAGGCGCTTCGGCGTGATGAGCTTCGCCAGCAGGCCCCTCGTCCTGCTGTGGTTCTCGGCGTCCATCGTGACGACGTGCTCGGCCATCGGGATCTCCGCGCGGTGCGCCTCGATCTGCTCGCTGATGTCGTCGCCCTCGGGGGTGAACGGCAGCGGCGGGAAGGGTCCGGCAACCGCCACGCATGACGAGAACGCCGGATCCTTATACGCGGCAAGCGCTTCCGCATGCCCGGTGACGGCGACGACGCCGTGCGGGCTGGCCGGCCGTACCGGGCACTGCGACCGAAGGTAGTCGTAGTACGGGTACGGGTCCGGTACCAGGACCGGGTCGAAGAAGTAGTCGACCGTCTCGAAGTCGGTCACATCCTCGGTGGCGTCGGCGGTCACTGGGCCGCCTCCCCCGCATCGAACAGCACCGGCAGTGACGTCGGCGAGCGGAACACCTGACCGCGGATGTGGGGGTCATCCCCGTCGGGGTCCATGCGCAGGTTCGGCAACCGGTCCAGCAGCAGGTTGATCGCCGTCCGCATCTCCAGTCGGGCGAGATGCATGCCGAGGCAGACGTGCACACCGTGTCCCCAGCCGAGATTGCCCTTGGCGGAGCGGAAGATGTCGAATTCGTCGGGATTCTCCCAGCGATCCTCCTGCCGGTTGGTGGAACCCAGCATCGGCAGCACCGAGCAGCCCTCGGGGATCTGCACTCCGCCGAGTTCGGTGTCGCAGGCGGTGGTCCGGGTGATCGTCAGCAGCGGCGGATTCCACCGCACGGCCTCCTCGATCGCCTGCGGCAGCAGCGACCGATCGGTCCGCACCGCATCCAATTGCGCTGTGTCGCTGAGCAGTCCGAACAGCAGATTGCCCAGCGAGCGGTAGGTGGTCTCCACGCCGGCGGGGAGCAGCAGTCGAAGGAACGAGAAGATCTCCTCGTCGGTGAGCTTCTCGCCGTCGATCTCCGCCTCGGCCAGCAGGCTGATCAGATCGTCGCGCGGCTCGGCGCGGCGGGCCGCGAGGATCGGTGCGAAGTAGTCGCACAGCGCGGCGGCGGCGGCGAGTCCCCGTTCCGGGTTCATGATCCAGCTGAGCAGTGAGATCGACCAGCGCTGGAACTGCGGATAGTCCTCCTCGGGCAATCCCAACAGCCCCGCGATGATCCGGCTCGGATAGTCGAACGTGAACTGCTTGACCAGGTCCGCTTTACCGTCGGCCGCGAACTGATCGATGAGTTCGTTCCCGACACGGGCCACCAGTTCGTCCTGGAAACGCGATAACGACTTCTGCGAGAACGCCTTCGACACCAGGCCGCGCAGCCGACCGTGCACGGGTTCGTCCATCCCCAGCATCACGCGCTCGCCGAGCACCGGACCGAACGCGGCGATAACGCCCGACGACGAGAACGTGTGGTTGTCCCGCAGCATCTGCTGCGCGTCCTCGTAGCGGTACACGATGAACACCGGCTTGCCCTCCTCGCCGGGCATCGCGGACATGTCGATCCGCTGGATCGGTTCCTCGCGGCGTAGCCGCGCCAGTTCCGGGTACGGGTCGCGGACGTCGCCGGACACGGCGTCGTCGAAGGACCCGAAGTCCTCGAGGTCGTCGAATAGCTCTGTCATCGAATCTCCTTCAGGCTGTCGAGGTCATTGGGCGGGGTAGGCCACGGACTTGACCTCGGTGTACTGGCTGAAGCCGACGAGACCGTTCTGCCTGCCGACGCCACTGTCCTTGTAGCCGCCGAACGGCGTGTCCGCGCCGTAGCCCGCGGTGCCGTTGAGCCCGATGAAGCCCGCGCGCAGTCGGCGGGCCACGGCGAGCGAGTGATCAAGCGAACTGGACATGACGTTGCCCGCGAGCCCGTACGGGCTGTCGTTGGCGATACGGACCGCGTCGTCCTCGTCGTCGTACGGAATGACCGCCAGGACGGGTCCGAAGATCTCCTCCTGCGCGATCGTCATCGAGTTGTCGACGTCGGTGAACAGCGTTGGACTGACCCAGAAGCCCTTGTCGAACTGCTCGGGCGGATCGGTGCTCCCGACGAGCATCGTCGCGCCCTCGTCGACGCCTTTGCGGATGTAGCCGAGGATGCGCGCCTGCTGCTTGGCCGAGATCACGGGTCCGCACAGCGTCCCCGGATCCTGAGGGTCGGCGGCGGGGATGTTCTCGTAGATGCCCTGCAGGATCGCAACTCCTTCCGCATATCGGCTGCGCGGCAACAGCATTCGCGTCGGGGCGGCACAGCCCTGCCCCGCGTGCATGAGCGGGCCGATGCCGATCAGGCATGCGAGGGTGAAGTCGGCGTCCTCGAGCACGATGGTCGCGGACTTGCCGCCGAGTTCGAGGAACAGCCGCTTCATGGTGGCGGCGCCCTTCTCCATGATCCGTTTGCCGACGACGGTTGAGCCGGTGAACGAGATCATGTCCACCTTGGGAGACAGCGTGAGCTCCTCTCCGACGAAGTGGTCGGACGCGGTCACGATGTTGACCACACCGGCCGGGATGTCGGTCTTCTCGGCGATCAGCCTGCCCAGCCGCGTCGCGTTGAACGGCGTGTCGGGGGCCGGCTTGAGCACCACGGTGTTGCCAGCCGCCAGCGCCTGGCCGAGCTTGTTGATGGTGACCTCGAAGGGGAAGTTCCACGGGGTGATGGCGCCGACGACTCCAACCGGCTCGTGCCAGACCTTCCGCGTCGTGTTCACGCCGGTGACCGAGACGACGGTGTCGCCGAGATCCGTTTCCCACGGGAAGGTGTCGATGAGGCGGGCCGGGTACCTCAGGCCGTCTTCCAGTGGTGCGTCCAGTTGCGGACCGTGCGTCACCGCCCGTGGAGCGCCGACTTCGCGGATCAACTCCTCGCGGAGCTCCTCGACCTCGCCGACGATGGCCTCGTGCAGTTGCTCCAGGCTGCGCTTGCGCAGTTGGTGATTCGTCGCCCAGTCGGTCTCGTCGAAGCTGCGCCGAGCGGCGTCGATGGCGCGGTTGATGTCGGCCTTCGAGGCGTCGGCGACCTCGCCGAGGACGTCCTCGGTGGCCGGGTTGATGTTGACGAACGTGCCGGACTCGCCGTCGACGAGTTTCCCGTCGATCAGCATCCGCGCCTCGTACGGGTGGACCTCAGACATTGCTCCCACTCTCCTGCTCGGTCGTCGTGGGAGCGGCGGCTTTCCGCGCCGCCCGGTCGGTCAGCAGTTTCATCACCGGTTTCGGAGTCACCCTGACCGCCAACACCATTGCGCGCTGCACGGTGGTCAGCGGCCACGCCCCGTCGCGCATGGCACCCTGTCGTGGAATTCCCAGCACGAGCCGTGACATGTGGTGCATCCCAGCAGCCGGCAGCAGTCGGCTGGAAACCAGCAGCATCGACGCATCGGGGCCCACCGCGTGGCGGCGGAACGCCGCGCTGTCGGCCAACGCCTTCACCAGGCCGTCGGTGAACTGTTCCGGCGAGCGGGCGAACTTGATCGCAAACCGGCCGCGGCTGTTCATCGTCTGGTGCAGGCGTGCGTAGGGTCCGCCGAAGTCGCGGTCGTCGGTGGTGCCCGCGTCGGTGATGATGTCGGTGTCGTAGGTGCCGGTGATCAGGATCGTCACGCCGAGTCCGAACGGCGCGATCTCGGCTGCCAGCGACTCCCCCCAGCGCTCCATGGCGCCCTTGCTCGCCGAATACGGCGCGGTACCAGGCTGCCCGCGCACCCCGGCCGAACTGCCCACCAGCACGATCCGACCCTGCCCCGCCGCCCGCATCGAGGGCAGTAGGGCCTTGGTCAGCTCGACAGGACCCGTCACATGCGTGGCGAACATGCGCTGCCATAACTCGATATCCGTCTCCTCCACCATGCCCGCGGCCGAGATCCCAGCGTTGTGGACGAGCGCGTAGGGGGCACCGACGCGCTCCTCGATCACCTTGGCCGCGGCCGAGATCGAGGCGGTGTCCGTCAGATCGAGTGCGACGCAGGTCAACCGGTCGTCGTCGTCGCTCGCACCCGTAGCCGCGCGCAACAGCGGCAGCGCGCGGTCAGGTGTACGGACGGCGGCCACCACCCGCCAGCCCTCGCGGTACAGTCGCGCCGCGGAGGCGAGCCCCAGACCGCGAGCTGCGCCGGTGATGACGACTGCCCGATGCTCTTCGCGCAAGCGCTCATCGCCAGCCCGATGCTCCGTCACTGCGCGTTCTCCGGCGCACAGCGCATGCTCTTCGAGCCCCGTTCGACGTCGGGCCTGCCGTCCGGCAGGTTGTACTGCCACGTGGACCACTTGCCGACCGAGAACGGGCCCTCGGCGCCGTTCTCCTCGTAGTAACCCTGCGGGTCGAAGACCTTGGCCTCGGGGTACGGCCACGGGCAGGCGACCGAGGTGGCCAGTCCGCTGGCCTTGATCGCCCAGAACCAGGCGCCGTAGGCGAAGTACGACACGTTGATGATCGCGAACATCACCAGGAACGTGCCGAGCACCGGCTTCGTCGGGAACAGTTTGGCCTTCGCGGCGAGCTTCTCCGCCACCGACTTTCCGGTGTCGTCGCGGTAGACGAGGATCGCCGCCGGGATCATCACGAACGTCACCGACAGCGACTCCCAGAGCAGTGGGAACTGGAAGGTGGAGCCCGCGAATATCGTGCCGAACGGGATGGTCTGCGAGTAGATGTACAGCCCGGTGCGCACCAGGCTGACCTCCAGGATGGCGTCGAAGACGAAGCCGATCACCAGCACCAGCAGTCCGAGGCTGATCAACGGGTGCCGGGTGACGTAGGCCTCCGGGCCGCGCTTGGCCTGCATCCGGCGCAGCAGCCAGATCGCCGGGAAGTACGGGCCGAAATAGAAGGTGACGTAGCCGAACACGATGAAGGGCTCGACGGTCGGCGACATCATGATCAGGTACCAGGACTCGGGCCAGTGCAGCAGCGCCGGGTTGTACACCGCGTACGGCGACCAGTTCATGATCGGGTCCTGCCAGACGATCAGCGTCGTCACCAGGACCATCAGCAGCACCGGGCTGCCCGGGTTCTTCCGCCAGCCCCGAATGAACACGATGGTGATGACCACCACCATGATCAGCGCGCCCACCTGCGGGATGACCTGCCAGTGGTCGAACCCGGTGAGGAACTCGACCGGCCGCGGCCGCCCCTCGACGTTCGGGTTCGCCACCCGTGGATCGACGGCGACGCGCCCGACGGCGGCGAACAGTCCGAGGAAGCCGAGCCACGCGAACAGCGCGATGACCCGGCCCCAGTTCGGGCGCGTCTTCGCCTCGGGCGCAGCGGATGTCGGATCCAACCTGTCCTGTGTGGTCATGTCACACCTCTCCGAACCGGTCCACCAGATGCGAGTTGACGCCGTCGGCATCCAGCGTGCGTGCCACCAGATAGCCGGCACCCATCCACGCGCGGCGGGTCCACTTGCCAAGGGACACCCTGGTTCCCGGCGCCCCCGACGCGGCGGGCAGCATCTTCACCCGCTCCAGCGCCTCCTTGACTCCGCGCGGGCTCAGCGGATGGGCGTCGGTGAACGCGCGCACCAGGGTTGCCGCGACATCGCGGTTGACCACGGTGACGCAGAACTCGGGCCTGCTGCCGTCGTACTTCTCGGCGTACTGGTCCAGGAACGCCTGGCCGACGAGGTTCTGCTCGTCGTACTGGTCGATGCCGATCCAGCCCATGAACGCGTTCCACATGATCGGGTTGACCCAGGCGTTCTGGAAGGCGGTGCTGGTGAACCGCGGCGGGTCCCACCCGATGGCCTCGAGTGCCGGGTTGACGAACACGATGCCGAAGCCGAAGCCGAGGTGCACGATCGCTTCGGCTTCCGCATCGTGCAGCGTCTTCACCGCCGCGTTGATGTCCTGCGCGGTCTGCGCGATCGACACCTCGGCGGCGATTCGAATCCCTTTGCGCGCGCAGGCACTTCGAAGGTTCCTCAAATAGCTCTCGCCGATGAGGCTCTGCTCGACCAGCACGCCGACCTCGCTCAGTCCGCGCTTGGCCATCAGGTCCGCCATGAATATCGGTTCGTCGGTCAGCGAGCCCTGCGGAAACGCGAAGGTCCACTCGCCCAGCCAGTCGTCGGTGCCGGTGACGCTGATCGCGGGAACCTTGAAGCGGTCCTCGATGGCTTCCCGCAACGGGACGCAGTTGTCGGTGATGTTCGGGCCGAAGACCACCAGGCAGCCCTCGTCGACCAACTCGGCGTAGGCGTCGATGACGGCCTTCACCGAACCCTTGGGCAGACCTTCGACCTCGCGATAGATCATCTGCACCGGCCGATCCATCAGCCCCTGCTGGACGGCCTCCTCGAAGATCAAATCGAAGGTCTGGGTGAACGACGCGAACAGTTCCTCGGGGAACCCCGGCGGCAGCGTGAAGTCCATCAGGTAGCCGACCTTGATCGGTTGGGCGGTGCTCTCGTAGGACATCTGACCTCCTGGGGATCGCCTCAGCGAGATCCTCCGGTCGAAACCTAATATTTGTTCAGACCCTAGCGGCGGCGACGACCAGCGTCAATCACCGACGGCCGGGTTCGCCAGATAGACGTCGATCATCTCCGCCAGCCCGCGGCCGACGGAGGCGTCGTCGGTGAGCGGCCCCGCGATTGCCGCGCGCGCGGCGTCGCGCATCGGCAGCCCCTCGGCGACCAGGCGGCCCGCGGCGATCAGCACACGGGTCGACGCGACCTCGCGCAGCCCGCCCGTCTCGAGTCGGCGAATCGCCTGCCCGAACGTCACCAGATCGGCCGCGACACGCGCGTCCACCCCGGCCTCGTGCCGGACGATGCCCTCCTCCACGTCGGGCGGCGGGAAGCCGAACTCGATGGCGACCATGCGCTGCCGGGTGGAGTCCTTGAGGTCCTTCAGCACGCTCTGGTAGCCGGGGTTGTAGGACACGACGAGGCCGAATCCCGGTGCGGCGTCGAGCGTCACACCGAGCCGTTCGATGGGCAGCTGGCGGCGGTAGTCGGCGAGCGGGTGCAGGACCACCGTGGTGTCCTGCCGCGCCTCGACGACCTCGTCGAGGTAGCAGATCGCCCCTTCGCGGACCGCGCGGGTGAGCGGCCCGTCGACCCACACCGTCTCGTCACCGCGCAGCAGGAATCGACCGACGAGGTCGGCCGTGGTGAGGTCGTCGTGGCACGCCACGGTGATCAGCTTGCGCTCCAGGTCGTGCGCCATCGCCTCGACGAAGCGCGTCTTGCCGCAGCCGGTCGGTCCCTTGAGGAGCAGCGAGAGACCCTGGCGGTACGCGGCTTTGAAGACCGTCTCCTCGTTGCCCACCGACGTGTAGTACGGACGAGCGTGCTCAGTCACGACTGCGGCGCCGTTCCGGTGGGCGACCCGTTCGGCGTCCATCAATCGACAACCTCTCCCTCTCCGCGGCGGTGCGGTGCAGGCAGCCTAGCGCGGAACAGATGTTTGGTTCAACCATGGTCAGGACACGCGCCGCCGGACTTCCGCCGACCGCAGGGCGGATCGGAACATCGGTCCGATGACGCCGACGAGCCCGTCGGGCCGCGCCACGACGGCGTGCGCCGCGCTGCCGAACACGTGGCGAAGCGAGGCGACGTCGACACTGGCCCCGACGGTCAGGCATACACAGCCGATTCCCCGCCTGCGGGCCTCGGTCAGCGCCCGCCGCGCGTCGGCCGCGCCGTACCCGAGTTCGTACCCGTGGTCGTAGGCCAGCCCGTCCGACAGCACGACCAGCAGGCGGCGCGAGGTTCCGCCGCTGCGCTCCAGCACCGCGGAGCCGTGCCGGACGGCCGCACCCAGCCGCGAATAGGACGCCGGCTCGAGGCTGTTGAGCCGCTTCAGCGTGCGCGAGTCGAGGTGCTCGTCGAAACGCTTGACGGGAGTCACGTTCACCGCCGAACGCCCCTGCGAGTTGTAGGCGTAGAGCGCGACGCGGTCACCGAGATCGTGCAGCGCCACCACCAGGTTGGCCGCGGCCACGCGCTGCTGCTGGTGCACGGTCCGCCCGAGCGTGCCCGCTTCGGCCGCGGATCCCGAGACGTCGAGGAGCACCAGCACCGACAGGTCGCGGCGCCTGCGCAGGCTGTCGAGGTACACCGCTTCGTCGGGCACCGAGCCGGCCGCGAGTTCGACACGGGCCTCGACGGCGGCGTCGATGTCGATGTCGTCGCCCTGCGGCTGGCGATGCCGCCGGTGCAGTCCCATGCCCAGTCGAGCGAGAGGACGCCGCACCGCCAGCGCGTCGTCGATCTCGGCCGACGCCGACGGGTCGAGTCGCGCCGGTATCTCACGAACCGTGCACCAGTCCGCCCGGTAGCGCCGACGGTTGACGTCCCACTCCGGATACGTGACTCCCCCGGCCGTCACGTCGGCACCGTCGTCGGACTGCGCCGCGGCAGCGGACATCACCGCGTGGGTGCTGCGATTGGACGAGTTCGTGCGGTGCGTCGGACTGTCCGCCCCCGGCGGCCCGCCGCTGGTACCGCTCGACCGCGCCGACCCCAGCATCTTCTTGAGCCACTTGCCGATGAACCCGCCCCCGCCGACAGGACTGCTGAACAGATCCGGCCCGCCGTCGGCGTCGGCCGGCTCCCCGTCGTCGAGTTCCTCGAGGTCGCGCTTCGCATCGCGGCGCGGGATGTGACCGACGCTCTCGTCGGCTTTCCGGGCGCCCGCCTTCTCGCATGCGGCGAGCACCTGCTTCACGCGGAGCACGCCGAACCACGGCGGCGGATCGGGCAGCGGCGCCGCGGAGTGCGCTATCGCCAGGGACTCCGCCGCCGAGTCGCTGCGCGCCGCGACCTCCGCGTCGGCCAGGGTGGCCAGCCTCCCCGGCAGCACGTCGGCGCAGGCCGCGAGCGCCCGGTGACCCTCGAGCAGCAGGTAGCGCTGCGCCAGCTTCGGCCTGCGGGACAGTTCGCGGACCACGTCGGCATCGAGGCTGCCCGCGGCGATCAGGCACGCCTGCACCGCCAGCGCGCGGAGGCCGCCGCGGGTGTCCGCGGTGGCGTCCAGATGAATGCTCTGGCCGTCCGTCCACGCCGGTTCGCCCGGTTCGAGCGACAGCACGGCGACGGCACGACCCGCCAGCGCGGAGGCGGTCATGGCCCATCCGGCCACGCGCTCGGCACCCCCGCGTTCAACCACGCACTCACCTCCGCAGGCATCCGTTGACCAAATATCTGTTCCAACGTAAGGTCCCGTCCCAACCGCAGTCAATCGTGGGCTGGAGCTCAGTGGACTTCTCATACCCGACGGAGGCCGAGCGATTCCGCAAGGAGTTGCGCTCGTGGCTCGCCGCCAACCTCACCGACGACGTGATCGACGCCGGCAGGAACCCCGGCGCCGACCCGGCGGCGTTCGACACGCTGCGCCGGTGGAACGCCACGATGGCCGACGCCGGCTGGGCCGCGGTGTCCTGGCCTGCGGCCTACGGAGGTCGCGGTGCATCGGTGCTCGAGCAGTTGGTGTACGCCGAGGAAACGACGAAGTGTCGAGTTCCCAACCCGCTCAACATCATCGGGATCAACAACATCGCACCGGCGATCATGCAGTACGGCACCGATCAGCAGAAGACCGACCTGCTGCGCCGCATGCTGCGCGCCGACGACATCTGGTGCCAGGGCATGTCCGAACCGGAATCCGGGTCGGATCTCGCCTCGCTGCGGACCAGGGCGGTGCGGGATGGCGATCACTTCGTGGTCAACGGGCAGAAGATCTGGACATCGCTGGGGCACCGGGCCGACTGGTGTCAGCTCTACGTCCGCACCGATCCGGATGTGCGCAAGCACGAGGGCATCTCGTGCTTCATCGTCGACATGTCACTGCCGGGTATCGAGGCCCGACCCCTGGTCACGCTCAACGGTGACGAGGATTTCGCCGAGGTGTTCTTCACCGACGTCCGAGTGCCGGCCGACGCACTGCTCGGTCCGCTGCACGGCGGCTGGCAGGTGGCGACCACGACGTTGTCCCACGAACGCGCGGCGGCGGCACGGCTGTACTCCGAACTGCAGGTCCGGCTCGCCGATCTCGTCACCGACCTGCAAACCGCCAGGGTCGGACGGCGGCCTGCGCTCGAGGACCCGGTGACCCTGCATCGCATCGGCGAACTCGCCGCGCGGGTGAAGTTCCTGGAAGTCCTGTGCCAGCGCTCGATCTCGGCGATCCTGCACGGTGGCGACGCCTACTCCACGGCCGGCCTCGCGAAGTCGATCTGGGGTGAGATCGGGCAGGACCTCGCCGCGCTGGCGTTCGACGTGCTCGGTCCCCGCGGCAGCGCGAAGTGGGCCGACTTCCGGTTGACCGCACGGGCGTTGACGATCGCCGGCGGCACGACGCAGATCACCAAGAACATCACCGCGCAACGCGTCCTGGGTTTGCCGAAGCCGCGATGAGCGCATGCGCGAGGAGCGGACGATCATGAACCTCGAACCGACCGGCGAACAGCGGGAACTCCGCGCCACCGTGCGCCGCTTCCTGGGCGAGCACGCCTCGGTCGCCGGGCACGTGCGCCCCTGGATCGACGGCGTTCGCTCACCGGATGTGTGGCACGGTCTCGCCGAGCTCGGCGCCACCGGCCTGTTGGTTGCCGAGGAGTTCGGCGGCACCGGTCTGTCGATGACCGACGCGGTCATCGTCGCCGAGGAGACGGGCGCGGCGCTGCTGCCCGAGCCGTGGCTGTCGAGCGCCGTCGCCGCACCGCGCGCCGTCCACCGGTTCGACGCCGAGCTCGCGTCGGCCGACCTGCTCCGCGGCATCGCCGACGGCGCGATCACCGCAGCCGTCATGTTGGGCGATACCCCCGTGGACGCCGACGTCGTCTTGAGCACCGCCCCGCACCCCGACGGGGAGGCGCTGTACCGCGGGGAGGAACTACTCGGCACCGCCCCGAGCGGCGCCGTTGCCGCGCTCACCGACGACGTGTTCATCGCGACGGCGGCGGACGCCCTCGGAGCGGCACAGCGACTGCTCGACACCGTCGTGGAGTACGCCAAGAAGCGCACTCAGTTCGGTCAGCCGATCGGCGGCTTCCAGTCCGTCGCACACCTGTGTGTCGACATGTTCGAAACCGTCGAACTGACGCGCAGCGGGGTGCTACACGCGGCGTGGGCAGCAGACGAAGGCGACGCCGAGGAACGTCACGTCGCAGCGTGGCGACTCAAAGCCTTCGCCTCACGACTCGCCTCGGTCGGAGACATCGCCGTCCAGCTCTTCGGCGGCATCGGCTTCACCTGGGAGCACGATACCCACCTATACCTCAGGCGGCTGCTGTCGTGGAGTTCCCTGCTCGGCGGCTCCGATCCTTACCTCGAGGAGGTCGGTGATCTCTTCGTGAAATCCGTTGTAGGGAACGCATACTCGTGATCGACTTCACCGGACAGACCGCCGTGGTGACGGGCGCGGGCCGAGGGCTCGGCCGCCTGTACGCACTCGAGCTCGCACGGCGCGGGGCCGCCGTGGTCGTCAACGATCTCGGCGGGACGATGCACGGCGCCGGTTCGGACGCCAGCGTGGCCGACGAGGTGGTCGCCGAGATCACCGCGGCCGGCGGCACTGCCGTCGCCTCTTACGATTCGGTCGACAGCCCCGAAGGCGGCCGGGCGATCGTGGACTCGGCCTTGGACGCCTTCGGCCGCCTGGACGTCGTGGTGAGCAACGCGGGCATCTTCAACAGCATCCCGTTCGAGGAGATCACTCCGGAGAACTGGCGACAGATGTTGAGCGTCCACCTCGACGGCGGCTTCTATGTCAGCCAACCGGCCTACCGGGCGATGATGCGGCAGAAGTACGGCCGCTTCGTGTTCATCTCGTCGTCCGCAGGCAACTTCGGCCAGCCGATGGAAGCGCACTACGCCGCCGCCAAAACGGGGCTGGTCGGCCTGTCCAACGTCATCGCCATCGAGGGTGCCGCGCACGGCATAGCCTCCAACACCGTTCTCCCCACCGGATTCTCGCGAATGGTCACCGAGACGGTCGGCGACGAGAAGTTCCTCACCGAGTCGGGCTTCATGCGCGCGATCCGGCCCGAACTCGTGGTGCCCCTCGTGGTGTTCCTGGCCAGCAGCGCCTGTGAGTTCACCCACCGCAACTACTCGGCCAGCGCCGGCCGTTACGCGCGAGCCTTCATGGGTCTCGGCGAGGGCTGGCTAGCCGACTCGTCGGGCGATCCGACCGCGGACGACATTCTCGCGCACCTCGACGAGGTGTCGGCCACCGCACGTTTCATCATCCCGGACTCGATCGTCGACGAGGTGCTCGAGGTCTGCGATCGCCTCGGCATCAGCCCCATGCCCGACAACGCCGAGGTTGACTTCCCCGCACCGACGAGTCGATAGGCGGGGACCGCAATGCGCTACCAGCACTACCTGCTGAATGACACCGTCGACGTCGACTGGGACGCCGCCCACGCCGAGACCTACTACCTGTTCGTCGGGACGGATCGCGAACCGGCGAGCCACATGACGATATCGGGCGGGCGCTCCGTGTCCGCGGTTCACGCGCCGACGAAGGACCGCACCGATCCGTCCTACCTGCGCCCGCTGACGCTCACCGGCAGCGGGTAACCCCGAATAACCGGCGCGCGTCGGTAGACTTCGACCTCTGAGAACGTTCGGCGACAGCGATGATTGACGGGAGGCGATGACCGTGGCCCAGCCGTCATCTGCGCCGGCTGAGAACGGATATCCCGACGCGACGCGCCGAACCGAGATCCTGAAGACCGCGAACACCGTGATCGCGGCGTCCGGACTGCGCACGTCGCTGCAGCAGATCGCCGACGCCGCCGGCATCCTGGCCGGCAGCCTCTACCACCACTTCGAGTCCAAGGAAGCCATCCTCGTCGAGCTGATCAGGCGCTACCACGCCGAGCTCGACCGCATCGGGGAGACCGCGCTGGCACGGCTCGACGAACCGGACCCTCGCCCGATCTCCGAACAGATCATCGAGCTGGGCTGCGCCATCGCCCGCTGTGCCGTCGAGCACCGCGCCGCACTGCAGATGTCGTTCTTCGAGGGACCGAGCGCCGACCCCGAACTCATGGAGTTGACGCGGCGCAAACCCGCCGCCATCCAGGCGGCGATGCTGCAACTGCTGCGCGCGGGGCGCTGGAGTTCCTACATCCGCTCCGACGTCGACCTGCCGACGCTGTCCGACCGTATCTGTCAGAGCATGCTGCACGTCGGCCTCGACGTGATTCGGCACAAGGCGTCCAGCGATCAGGTCGCGACGGTGCTCTGCCGCCTGCACCTCGACGGCCTCTCAGCGGAGATCCCCACCGACTCGGCGTTGGACAAGTCCGCTGCCTTCGCCGTCGTCGACGAGATCGTCAAGACGTGGTCCGAGGCCGACGATGCCGACGACAAGGTCCGCCACGTGCGCGCGGTGGCTCGTGCTGAATTCGGTCGTCGCGGATACGAGATGACGACGATCCGGGACATCGCATCCGCAGCCGGCCTCGGCACCGGCACCGTCTACCGCGTCATCGGCTCCAAGGAGGAGCTGTTGATGTCGATCATGCTGTCGTTCGGGCAGAAGGTCGGCGGGGCGTGGGAGGCGATCCTCGCCTGCGATTCCAGCCCGACTGAGAAACTGGACGCGCTGAGCTGGCTGAACGTCTGTGCGCTGGACTACTTCCCCGATGAGTTCCGCATTCAGCTGGCGTGGATGCGACAGACCCCACCCGACGTTGCGGAGCCGGGGTGGTCCTACACGACGCGCCTGCGACAGATGAAATCGCTGCTGTCCGAGGGCATGGCATCGGGTGAGCTGCGCATCGACACCCCGAACATCGACATTCTGACGCGCTGCGTCATCGGCGTGCAGTGGGTGCCGGAGAACATCCTGCGCGAGATCGGCGTGCGGCAGGCGCTCATCCTGGAGCGCGATACGGTGTTGCGCGGCATCGTTATTCGCCAGGACTAGCCGTCCGTCTTCGGCGTCAGGATGAACGGCATCTCGATCGCCAACCATTGATTGACGCCACACGCGCCGCTCGGGCCGACGGTCTTGTCCCACCCGACTAGCCGAGTGGGGTTCAGGAAGTCGCGATAGAACGAGAAGTACTGCTCCCCCGGCGCGGTGGAGCCATCCGGGCACGTCATCCATCCGTCGATGGTGTGTACGGCGCGCCAGCGGTTGTCGAGGTACGTCAGCTTCGCCTCCCAGCCGCGGTCACTGACCACACGGCCGGTGCACTCCAGATAGTTCTGGCAGGTCGACTCCACCGTCCACGTGGTCGTCACCGACTCCTCGTCCTTGTCCCGGTCGTTGGTCTTGGCCTGCTGTCCGTTCGAGAACGCGGTGAACACGCCGTTGAGTTCGATGTCGCTGTAGTCGGTATCGGCTCCGGCGGGCGCGGCGTGCGTGAACGCCGCAGCGGCAACGATCGCTATCCGAATCAGGTTACGCTGCAATGTGTTCGCTCCTTCACCGAGCTATCGGGGTAAGACGAGATCCTGCCAGCTGGCCGGCTTTCCCACGACGAGGTCGGCCTGCCGAACCGAGGTGCCGTCGGGGGTCAGGTAGCGCCCGGTCTGCGGGTCGTACTCGGCGAAGGCGACCGGAGGCGCGTCGGCGGGCGCGAACGCGCTCGGCGCGGCACCGGGCGGCAGCGGCGTCCCCTCGATCGGTGCGGTCAGATGCTGTTCCCCTGGCACCCGGCGCTCAAGCGGAACGCCCTGCGCGACCAGGTTCGGGTCGAACGGTGGTGGTCCCAGCGCGTGTTGCCGCATGGCCAGGGGCTCGTACGGTTTGTCGCTGTCGCATATCTCGACCGTGGGCGCCCGCTTGCCGGGGTGACCCATGCACGGGAAGTTCCGCGCCCCGCGGACGGCGATCGGCGAGTCCTGGGGCAGCTTGCAGTAGAGACCGTCGGGGGTGTCGATCACGGTCGTGTCGGCGGGCGAACGCCATTGCGATGGCGGAAGGAACCCGACCGTGCACGCCGGCGGATCGTCGACGGCCACCCGGAAGTCGCCGACCACCTGCCCCGCCGCGTTGTTGATGGGCCGCTCGGCCTGATAGAAGGCGGCGGACGGTGGCAGCAGCACCAGCAACTGCTCGAGACCGGGACGATACGTGACGCCGATCTGGCCCAGGGTCGCCAGGTTCGCAAGCAGGATCGGCAGGGTCGGCTTGACCTGATCGAGTAGGCCGGTGACCTCGGACACCAGGCCGGGACCCGAGGCCAGGATGTTGCGCACAGCGGGGTCGTTGTCCGCTATCGACCCGGTGATCCCGGCGAGGCTTCTCGCCCAGGTCCTGGTGGCATCGGCCGACTGCGCCTGCCCGTCGAGTAACGGCCCGCTGTCATCGATCAGGGCTCGGGTCTGCTCGGACACCCCGTTGAGATCACGCGACAGCGTCGACGCGGCATCCACGATCGTCTCGAGATCGTCACCCGCGCCGTTCAATCCGGTGAAGGTCTCATCCAGCAGGTCGCTGAGCCGGTCCTTGGGAAGGCTGCCCACCAGCGCGCTGACCCGGTCGAGCATCAGCCCGACGGGCTGCGGAACGCTGGTGTTCGCCATCGAGATCACCGCACCGTCCGAGAGATAACCGCGCGACGTCGAGCGCGGCAGCAGATCGATGTACTGCTCGCCCACCGCGGACATGCTGCGCACGGCGACGTCGAGGTCCGCGGGTATCCGAGGATCGGACTCCAGCGACATCGTCGCCCGCGCACCGGTATCGGTGAGGTCGACGGCCGTGACCTTTCCGACCGTCACACCCCGGTAGGTGACGTTGGCGAACCGGTACAGCCCGCCCAACGCGGGGAGTTCAACCGTCACGGTGATGCGGCCGATCCCCAGGAGGGTCGGCACCTGCAGGTAGGTGGTCAGCATCGCGGTGATGCCGATGATCGAGGCGATCGTGAAGACCGCCAACTGGATTCGGATGAAGCGTGTCAGCATCAGCCCCACCCCTGATTGAACGGGAACGTGCGCGCGGGACTGTCGGGCGGGATGCCGATGTCGATCCCCGTGGGCAGTGGCGCGCGCACCGGGGGTGACGGCGGGTTGGCCACGGGCGCGGCAAGCGGGTTGACGGTGTAGAACCACTCGTAACCGGGGTCGCCGGGGGCCGGGACCGTCGGCATGTTCGGGTTGCCCCAGCGCGTGCCGAGAGGCAGGGTCTTGGTGGTCCGGTTCCGTGTCAGGTCAATGGTCACGAACAGGTTCATGTAGTCACCACGCAACCCGCGATCGATGGTGCTCTGCCCGAACGGGAACACCGTGGCGTAGGCGAGGGCCTCGTCGATCTCGGGTCCGACGTCGGCCAGCGACTTCAGGGTCGGCACCAGATTCCGCAGATTGCGGACGAGGTCGGCCCGAGTGTCGTTGACGGTGGTGGTCGCCGCGTCCCCGAAGGCGCCGAGCCGGTCCAGCGCCGCCGTCAGGTTCGGCCGTTGCCGCTCGAGCACGTCCAGGGCGGCCGGCAGCTTCTCGAGAGTCGTCGTCAGCACCTGGTTCTGGCTCGACAGCGTGCCCGACAGCCGGTCGAGTGCCCTGAGGGAGGCGATGACGTTGTCGCGCTGTCTGGCGAAGACGCCGATGAACCGGTCGAGACGCGTCAGCAGGTCGCGCGCTTCCACCTCGCGGCCCGAGAACGCCTCGCTGAGGTTGTGCACGATGTCGCCGACCTGACCGAGTCCGCCGGCGTTGACGATCGTGGACAGCGACGACAGCGTCTGCTCGGTCGACGGGTAGGTCGACGTGCTCCCGAGCGGAATCGTCGCCCCGCTGTCGAGCCGGCCCCGGGGTCGCTCCCCCAGCGGCGGGTCGAGCGCCAGGTGCATCGAGCCCAGCAGGCTGGTTTGGCCCACCGTCGCGGTGACGTTGGCGGGCACGACGACGTCGGCCTGCACGTGCACGTCGACGACCGCCTTCCAGTCGTCCACCCGCATGGCGCCCACGCTGCCCACCACGACGTCGTCGATCATGACCGGCGAGTTCGATTCCAGCGTGCCGATGTTGGCCACCTGTACAACGAACGTCTGACTGTCAGCGCCGCGCCCCAACGTGCCGGGCAGCGGTAGCGAGTTGATCCCCGAACACGCGGACAGACATGTGGTCGCTACTGCGCCGAGCGCGAGAATCGCTCTTCTGGCACGGATCACGGCGGAGTACCTCCTGCGGGTACGTCAGCGGGGGGTGGATCGGGAGCCTCGGCGGGCAGCGGGCCGGCCGGCAGCAGCATTCCCTGAAGGTCCGGCGGCGGACCGGGCGGCGGGCCGTAACCCGGCGGCGGAGGTACGTCGCCGCCCAGGCCCGTGTACGCGGACACCGACGGCGGTGACTCGATCTGCGCGGGTGTGCCCGACGCACCCGGCATCAGCGCGGGATCGGAGTAGATCAGATCCTCGGGGCCGGGAGCCGAGGTCAGCACGGGACTGAACGGGAACGGCAGGTAGTTGAGGCTCACGCTGTCCAAGGCGGGTCCGAGCGTCTGATTGCACAGCTTGCCGGTCGTCGTGGCGGTAACGTTCTCGATCGCCCCCAGCATGCCGCACAGCAGGAGCTTGGGGTTCGAGAGGTTGCTCAAGACGAACACGCCGGTTGCACCCCCGGTCCGCGGATCGAAGATGTTGTACTGGTTGGCGATTGCGGTCGGAGCGACGTGCAACACCTGCTCGAGATCCTTGCGGTGGTCGACCATGTTCTGCGTCACGTTGTTCAGTCGCTGGATCTGCTCGACGGTGTGATCGCGGGTGCCCTTGACGAAGCGCTGAACCTCACCGATGACGTCGGAGACGTTGCGCAGTGCGGCGTCCAGGTCCGAGCGGCTGCCGTCGACGACGCTCGTCAGCGTGGCGAGCCGATCCTGGAACTGGATGATCTGCTGGTTGCTGTCGCGCAGCGTGGAGATGAACTTCTGCAGACTGGCGATGATGTCGACGAGATTCCCGCTGCCACTGGACATGATTCGGGAGATACCCGCGAGTTCGCGGAGCGTCGCGCGCAACTTCGCCCCGTTGCCGTCGTCCATGGCGTTGGCCGCGCTGTCGACGAATCGCGTCACCGCGGTGCCGGAGACGTCGCCGTTCGGACCGAGTTCGGTGGCGAGCCTGGTCAATTGGTCCTTGACCTGATCCCATTCCACGGGGACGGCGGTCCTGTCGAGCGGGATCGCGTCACCGTCGCGGAGGACGGCACCGGTGTCGCGATAAGCGGGGGTCAACTGAACGTAGCGCGATGACACCAGGTTCTGGGCGACGATGATCGCACTGGCCTCTGCGGGCACCGACACCCCGTGATCGACCTCGAGTGTCAAGGTCGCCTGCGTGACATCGGGCCGGATCGACTCGATGGTGCCGACCTTGACACCCGATACTCGGACCTCGTCACCGGGGTAGATACCGGTGGCGTTCGCGAACACCGCGGTCAGCCGTGTCGGTCCGAAGTACGTGGCCCGGACCACGACACAGGTGCCCGCCACCAGCAGACACGCCAGCAACCCCGCCAGCGCTGAGCGGATCCGAGCGCGCGTCACGGGACCGGCCTCATCGGGATGTTGTTGTACGGGATCGGCAGTTCGGCGCGGGGTCCCGCGTTGTCGGGGGGCTGACCCGCGTCGGTCCCCCGACGGAAGCCGAAGGCGTAGTCGAAGAAGGGCTGCAGGGTCTGCGCGAGGTCGAGGTTGGCCACCAAAGCGTTGTAACCGGGCCCGTTGGCGACGGTCTCGCCGACGGTGACCTGGTACTTGGCGAGCCCGGGCAGCGCCTTATTGATGTTGTCGCGATTCTCCTCGAGCATGGCCGTGACGGAGTTCAACTTCTCGAGCGTGGGCGCCAGCTCGGCCTCGTTGTCCGCGACGATTCCGCGGAGGTGCAACGCCAGGGCCGAGGTGTCGTTGAGCAGGTTGACGATCGCCTGGCGCCGCTCCACGAGGACCGCCAGCAGATCGTTTCCGTTGAGCAGCAGCGTGTTCAACTGGTCGCTGCGCCGGGCGAGGATCGCGGTCACGTCGCCGGCGTTGGCGAGCAACTCGGTGACCTGTTCGTTGCGCCCGTTGATCGTCGCCGACAGCCGCGTCAGCCCGTCGAACGTCGGGCCCAGCTGAGGAGCGATCCGGTCGATGGTCGTGCTGAGCGTGTCGAGCGACTGGTTCAGCGCGGCGAAATCGGTGTCCGCGGTGTTCTCGGTGAGTTCGGTGACGGCCTCCGTCAGCGAGTAGGGCGAAGCAGTGCGGTCCAACGGGATCGCGTCGCGCGGACGCATGAGGTCGTCCCCGAAGGACTCGACGGTCAAAACCCGTTCGCCGAGAAGCGTTCCGGTGCGGATGTGTGCGGTGCTTCGGTCACCGAGCGTGACTCCACCGGCGACCGTGAAGTCGACGAGCGCATCTCCCCGGCTCAGCGACACGGAGGTCACGCTGCCGACTTTGACGCCCGCGATCTTCACGTCCGCGCCCGCGGCCAGTCCACCGGCCTCGGCGAACACCGCTTGATAGCGGATCGCACCGGCCCAGTTGATGATCCGCTCGGGCTGTAGGCCGATGGCGATCACCAGCACGACGAGCACCACGCCCATGAAGCCGGCGCGGACCAGGTGCATGCCTCGGTACTTGATCATGCCGTCTCCGCACACCTTCCGCCCTGCTGGTGGAAGACCTGGAACTCCGCGGTCTTGTTGTCGAGATCGCTGACGCGGATGGCGATCGAGCAGATGTAGTAGTTGATGAAGCTGCCGTAGGCACCGAGGCGCACCAACTTCCGGTAGTTCTCCGGAGCCTTCTCCAGCGCCGTGTCCAACCGGTCCTTCTTGATGTCCAGATTGGGCGCCAACCGGTTGAGTTGATCGACCGTGTCGGCCAGTGGTTGACGAGCCTCCGACATCAGGTCGACGAGCGACGCGGTACCGCTGCTCAACGAGTCGATGGCCACTCCTATCGGCTCCCTGTCCCGCGACAGACCCGTGAGGAGCCGCTCGAGGCCGTCGATGGTGGCGGAGAACTCGTCTCCGTCGTTCGCGAGTGTCGCCATCGCCACGTTGAGGTTGTCGATCAGGCTCTGGACGGTTTCACCGTTGTCCGCAAGCGCGTTCGTGAACGTCGAGGCCTGAGAGAACAGCGACTCGACGGTGCCGCCCTGGCCCTGCATGATCTGAATCAGCGAAGCGGACAACGCGTTCACGTCGCTCGGGTTGAGTCCCTGGATGACCGGCTTGAGACCGCCGAGCAGCAGATCGAGATCGAGCGCCGGAGCCGTCCGTTCGGCGGGGATTTCCGTGCCGGGATGCACGATCGCGGTGTCACCGGGTCCGTCGGCGAGTTCGAGATAACGATCTCCGACCAGGTTGAGATATCGAACCGCGGCGGTGGTGCCCGTCGTGAGGACGATGCTGCGGTCCGCGTCGAACGTGACGGCGACGTCCTTCTGCGGCCTCAGGTCGACGGCCGTGACCGTGCCGATTCGGATTCCCGACACGCGCACCGAATCCCCCGGCCTCAGGCTCGACGCGTCCGTGAACACCGCCCTGTACTCGTTCGTGGAACCGCCGCGGTACTGACCGAACACCATCACCAGACACGCCGTCAGCACGGTCATCACCAGGGTGAAGACGCCGAATTTCCAGACGGCGCCGTTGTGTCGGTTCACCCTGGCTGCCCGATCTGCGCGCTGTTGCGCGGCGGGCCGGGATTCGGGCCGAAGAGCGCCTCCTTGAGGCCGGCAGAATTGAGCATGATGCCCGGACCGTTGCGCTCCCACGGGTTCGCACCCGTGTCGGCGACCACCCACGGCGGTCGCGCCATGAACGGCACACGCGGCATGTAGGTGCACTGCGGCCCGCCCGTCGCACCGACCTTCGGCAGATCGTCCGGGTAGTGCCAGGGCTCATTCGCCCATAGGAAACCCGTCATCACCTCGACGCCCGGATGCTTCAGCCGCGGGCTGATCGCCAATGGCAGCAGTCCCGCGATGCCGCAGTACAGCGCCTCCTCGTACTGCGCGGTCAGATCCGTCAGCGGCGCGAGCATGCGCACGGTGTCCGTCAGCGGGCCGCGAGTCGCGGTGAGCACCTCGGAACCGACGTCACCGAGTCCGATGACGCCGACCAGCAGGGCGTCCAGGTCGGTCTGCTGGTCGACGACGGTCTGACTCAGCGTGTTCGAGTTGGCTGCTGCCTGAAGCAGATCCGGAGCCGCGTCGGCGAACGACTCGAGTGCCGCGGGCATGGCGGTGAGGTCGTGCTCGAGGTTGGGCAGGCTGCCCTCGATCGCCGCGAGATAACCGTTGAGATCCACGATGGCCTGGCCGAAGTCGTGCCCGCGCCCGTGCAGCGCAGCGGCGATCGCTCCGAGCGTCTGGTTGAGCTTCTCGGGTTCGATGGACGACAACACGGAGGTGAGTTGTTCGAACACCGTGTTGATCTCGACGGTGACGCTCTGCGCCTCGAGAACCTGGCCGGCGTGCATCCTCTCCGCGGCGGGAACGCTCGGCGGAATCAGTTGAACGAACTTCGAGCCGAATACCGTCGTCGATCCGATGTCGACCGTCACGTTCGACGGAATCCTCGGCAGCTTCGCCGGATCCATCGCAAGACGCAGAACCGCCGTGCCGTCGGATCGCTCCTCGATCGACTCGACCCGCCCGACCTGGACGCCGCGCATCTTGACCTTGGCGTCGGGGTTCATCACCAAACCGGCGCGTGGGGACACCACGGTGACGGAGGTGGTCGACGAGAGGTCGCCTCGGAACAGTGCGACGGCGAAGACCGCGATCAACGCGATCGACACCACCATGGCGAGGCCGGCGGCGGGGCGCAGCCACGGTCGGGACCGTCGCCTCGCCGAGACTCCGCTATGCGCTCCCGTCATGGGCGTGGTCGACCTCCGAGGGGCTTGTCGTCAGTTCCACGGGCTCCGACTCTCCCCGCCGGTGGAGCCTGCCGAACTTTACGATAGAACGGATATTTGGTCAATCCTGATTTGGGCGGTCGCCCAACAATAGTCGTGCCTGGCCGGTTCTAGCTGCATAATCACAGTTATGCTCCGCGTCCCCGCTGTGAAACTGACCCTAACATCTGGTCTGGTGAACGCAGAGCGATGACCACGTCGGCCACCATCGGCGGCACCCTACATCGGCCAATCCGCAGCGGCTCGAAGCGCAGTTCGCAGCACGTACCGTCGCCAGCCGTCGCCCGCCGGGTCCATCGTCCAGCGCCGAGGCGATGCGCCCGAAGATCCAGGAGCTGGTCGCTGCCGGTGCCGTCTCTGGTGATCTCCCTGCTGTTGGGGGTGCGGCGATGAACGGCGTCATCATGCTGCAGGCGGGGCACGAGACCACGGCCAGCATGATCTCACTGGGAATGCCTGCGCTGCTTCAGCATCCGGCCCAACTGACCCGTTTGCGCGACACCGCTGACGACACCGTCGTCGCCAACGTCGTCGAGGAGCTCACGCGCTACCTCACCATCGTGCACAGTCTCGTCGAACGGGTCGCGCTCGAGGACCTGACGATCGCCGGCCAGCTGATTCGCGCGGGCGACCGGGTGCTGATGAGCCTGCCCGCAGGCAACTGGGACGGCGCGTTCGTCGACCCCCCGGAGACGCTCGACGTCGACCGCAGCGCCCGCGGCCACCTCGGTTTCGCACTCGCCACGCTGGTCCGTCGGTACCCGGTCTGGCGCTCGCGGTTCCCGCGGAGCAGTTGCGCTTCCAGAACGAGCAGGAGATCTACGGGATCGACGAGCTGCCGGTCACCTGGTAAGCGTCAGACCGTCGTGATCGGCGCGGTGTTCTCCTCAGTGGCAGGCGGTTTCGGCTTCGGCCAGCCGTTGGCGACTCTGGTCCGCACGATCTGCGGCCACCAGAACCACCTGCCGAGGAGAGCCGCGATCGACGGCGTCATGAACGACCGCACGATCAACGTGTCGAACAGCAGACCGAGGGCGATGGTGCTACCCACCTGGGCGATGCTGAGCAGGTCGCCGAAGACGAAGGACGCCATCGTCGCCGCGAACACCAGGCCCGCCGAGGTCACCACGGAGCCGGACCCGGCCATCGACCGGATGATGCCGGTTTTCAATCCGCGGTGGCGTTCCTCGATGAACCGGGACACCAGCAGCAGGTTGTAGTCCGAACCGACGGCCAGCAGCAGGATCACGGACATCACCAGGACGATCCAGTGCAGCTGGATACCGAGGATGTACTGCCACAGCAGCACCGACAGTCCGAACGACGTTCCGAGCGAGAGCAGTACGGTGCCCACGATCACCGCGGATGCGACAACGGAACGCGTGATGACGAGCATGATGACGAAGATCAGTGCGGCAGCCGAGATCGCCGCGATCAACAGGTCGTAGTTGGACCCGTCGCGCATGTCCTTATAGGTCGCCGCCGTGCCGCCGAGCCAGATCGTCGACCCCTCGAGCGGCGTGCCCTTGATGGCCTCCTTCGCGGCGAGCTTGATGGCGGGGATGCGCTCGATGCCCTCGTTCGTCGCGGGATCACCGTCGTGGCTGATGATGAACCGCACCGACTTCCCGTCGGGTGAGATGAAGTTCTTGATACCGCGCTGAAAGTCCTTGTTGTCGAAGATCTCCGGCGGAAGATAGAACGTGTCGTCGTTGCGCGCGTTGTCGAACGCCTCGCCCATGGCGGACTGGTTCTCCGACGCCGCCGCCTGCTGATCCTGCTGCCCCTTCTGCGTCTGGTACATCGTCAGCATCATCTGCTGCATGTTCTTCATGGTCTGGATCTGCGACGGCAGCAGCGCGACGAGCTGTGGGAGCAGCGTGTCCAGCTTCTCCAGTTCGGGCGTCAATTCCTGAATGTCGTCGGTCAGCGTGTTGATGCCGTCCAGGGTGTCGAAGATCGACCGCAGCGCCCAGCAGCCGGGGATGTCGTAGCAGTGCGGTTCCCAGTAGAAGTAGTTGCGGATGGGCCGGAAGAAATCGTCGAAATTCGCGATGTTGTCCCGGACTTCGGCGATGTCGACCGTCATGTTCTTGATCTTCGCGACCATCTCGTGCGTGACGTCGGCCATCTGCGCGGTGAGCGCCGACATCTTCGTCAGAGTGTCGACGGTCTTCTGCATCTCGTCGGCCTGGACCAGCATGTCGGCCATCCGGTCCTGGTTGTACTTGCGGTTCAGGTCCTGGGTGGTGCCCTGCATGCTCAGCATGAACGGAATGGTGGCGTGCTCGAGCGGCTTGCCTTCGGGCCGGGTGATGGTCTGCACGCGCGCGATGCCGGGCACCTTGAAGATCGCCTTCGCGATCTTGTCGATCACCAGGAAGTCGGCGGAGTTCCGCAGATCGTGATCGCTCTCCACCATCATCAGTTCGGGATTCATCCGGGCGGTGTCGAAGTGTCGCTCGGCGGCCGCGTAGCCCTGGCTGGACGGCATGTCCTCAGGCAGGAAGTGTCTGCTGTCGTAGTCGACCTTGTAGCCCGGCAGCGCCAGCAGGCCGATCAGCGCCAGTGCGAACGACGCGACCAGGATCGGCCCCGGCCACCTCACGACGAAGACGCCGAGCCGGCGCCACCCCCGCGAGTTGATCTTGCGTTTCGGCTCGAACAGACCGAAGCGGCTGCCGAGCACGACGACTGCAGGCCCGAGCGTCATCGCCGCGATGACGGCGACCAGCACGCCGACCGCGCACGGCACGCCCATGGTCTGGAACCAGGGCAGCCGGGTGAAGCTGAGGCACAGCATGGCGCCCGCGATGGTGAGACCCGACCCGAGCACGACGTGCGCGGTGCCGTGGAACATCGTGTAGTACGCGGTTTCCCGATCCTCGCCCTCTCCACGCGCCTCCTGATACCGACCGATGAGGAATATCGCGTAGTCGGTACCCGCGGCGATGACGATGAGCGTCAGCAGGTTCACGGCGAACGTGGAGAGCCCGATTACGTCGGTGTCGGCGAGGAACGCCACGATGCCCCTGGCGGCACCGAGTTCCATGAACACCATCAGCAGGATGAGGACCATCGTCACCAGCGAGCGGTAGACGAAGATCAACATCACGGCGATGACGACGAGTGTGATCACCGTGACCTTGACCACGCCCTTGTCGCCGGCGTGGTTCTGGTCGGCCGACATCGGTGCGCCGCCGGTGAGGAAGGTTTTGATGCCGGGCGGTGCCGGGGTGGAGTCGATGATGGCCTTCACCGCGTCGACGGAGGCCACTGACGTCGTCTCGCCCATGTTGCCGGCCAGGTACACCTGGACGTAGGCCGACTTCCCGTCGTTGCTCTGCGCGCCCGCCGCGGTCAGCGGATCGCCCCAGAAGTCGGCGACGTGCTGGACGTGTGGGTCGTCCCGCAGTTTCGCGACGAGACCGTCGTAGTACCTGTGCGCCTCCGCCCCGAGTGGCTCGTCGCCCTCGAGGATGATCATCGCGTTGCTGTCGGAGTCGAATTCGTCGAACGTCTCGCCGATCCGCTGCATCGCCATGAACGCAGGCGCGTCGTGGGCGTTCATCGAGACCGCGTGCGCCTTGCCGACCTCTTCGAGCTGGGGTACCGCGATATTGGAGACGACCGTCAACGCGAGCCACAGCAGCACGATCGGCAGCGCCATCACTCTGATGAAGCGGGCGATCTTCGTCGGCTCCTGCGCGGTCCCGCTCATCCGACGTTCACCCCCGACTCCCGCGCGTGACACCGACCGCCACGATTGGCATATATCTAGCCTGTCAAACTGACTGATGTCAACGCGGCGGATGATTGCGTCAGCGACTCGAAACGTCGCGTCCAGGAGACGTTCAGGCAGTTCACAGCATTATCGCGGTACCTGACATTCGGGGGCTGTCGGCCGCGAAGCGAGGAGAGCGCCGGACCCGACGGCGTCCGATCGAGCCGTTTCAGCAACCTCGCAGCGGGGCAACCCCGCATTCATGAGGCTGGCGAAGCTCACCCCGTACGCCACCGGGGTCTTGGCTATCGGACGGGTTGACCGCTCCGAGGCGGATGACGGACTTCCGGTACGCAGTGGACCGGTCGTCGCGCGGATCTCCAAGGGTCTTGCGCTTCCGGGCGGCACTCGCGACATCGCCGGGCTGGCGCTGCGACTCCCCACCATCAGCGGCGAGCCCTGGGACCTTCTGATGGCCTCATCCGGAGGGTCGGGCAAGTGGGAACGCCGCGGGCCACGTCCGGCGAACGATTGGCACGCCGCCGACTTCTCGAGCCTCACGCCCTTCCAGCACGGAGGTGGGCGGTGGTGGGTGCGCGCACGATGCGCCACCCCCATCCCCGTTGCCGGTCTGTCGCTCGGCGGAATCGCGGATGCGCTTCGGCGCGACGGGGTCGAGTTCGCGCTCACCCAGGCGCCCAGCGGGCAGGATTTCCGGCCGCTCGCCTGGCTGACACTGCACGACATCCATCAGGTGATCACGCGGGACGACGAGGTGGACCACCACCGGCTCGCCGACCTGCGGCCGCCGGACCCTCGGGATGCCGCGAACGGCTAGCGTGAACGGCAGATGACCGATTCTCGCGAGCGCGACGCTGCCGGACGAGCCCTCAACGCCCGGCCGCGCGACGAACTGGGTCGCCCGCTGCCACGAGGGTCGATCGGCGTGCCGCGTATCTCCGAAGACGTCACGTACACCCCCGAGCAGGCGCTGATCACGGCGCAGGACCTGCTGAACCGGGGCCGAGCGTTTCACGCTCACGAGGTGTTCGAGTCCATATGGAAGTCCAGCGCGGCCGCCGACCGCTGGATGTGGCGGGCGCTGGCACAACTCGCCGTCGGGATCACCCACGCGCAGCGTGAGAATCGTTCCGGCGCAATCGCACTGCTGCGTCGCGCGGCCGAGACCATCGACCGCCCGGCACTGCACGACGTCGACGGCGTCGCTCTGGCCGCGTACGCCCGCACGCTGGCCGACCAACTGGAAGCCGGCGGTGATCCCACCGCCACCGCGCTCGCGCCGCGACTCACCCGCGGCAAGCCAAACGACAAACCGTTCACTAACTGACAATCTGTTCACTAACTGACGAGACAAACGGTGCCGTGACGGGGTACAGTCACTTGCAAGTCCTCGGGACTTTCACCGTTTAGGTCAGAAGCGGGCCAGCCAGTCACCGGCAATCGGGCCGACGTCTTCTGCAAGCAACGCAGCGTCGATCACCCCACCAGCCGTAGTGACTGGACGACATCGATGCGGGCTGTCGGAAGCACATCGCTCCGGCGCCCCACAGTCGATCAGTGGCACGCGGCGACGCGTGCCTGAGAGGCGGCGTCCACAACATGGAAACCCCTTACACACCACAACATTCCGCAGTAATCGCAGGGTCGTGATCGATATGACCATGCTTGCCGATGCACCAGTGAAGACCCCGACTCGTTACGGCGACGAATACGAGGACGTGCCAGCCATGTTCGTCGCCATGCGGAGGCTCCCCGCGGAGTCACACGAATACCGCAGGGCGCGTGACCGCATCGCCGCGCGTTGCCTTCCGATGGCCGACCACGTCGCACGTCACTTCAACAATCGCGGCGAATCGCTCGAGGACCTGACTCAGGTGGCTCGCCTCGGGTTGATCAACGCGATCGACCGTTACGACGCGGAGAAGGGCACCAACTTCGTCGCATTCGCGATTCCGACCATGATGGGCGAGGTTCGGCGGTACTTCCGCGACCACGGCTGGACCATGCACGTCCCCCGGCGCATCCGAGATCTGCACGTCCAGATCGGACGAGCGCGGGTGTATTTGACCCAGGATCTGGGTCGGGCGCCCACCGCGGGCGAACTCGCGGCCAGCCTCGGAGTCGAGCACGAACTGGTGGTCGAATGCCTGGTTGCCGCCGACGCGTACCAGCTGCGGTCCATCGACGCACCCGTGGAATCCGGTGATCAGTCGCCGCGCATGGTCGCCGACACCGTCGGGCACACCGACGACGGAATCGACCGCGTCCTGGACCGCACCGCGGTTAGGCCCCTGCTGGAAGCGCTGCCGGAGATGGAGCGCACCGTGCTGTATCTGCGCTTCTTCGAGTCGAAGACGCAGAGTCAGATCGCCGCCCAGATCGGCACCTCGCAGATGCAGGTCTCGCGGATTCTCAGCCGGACGCTGGACAAGCTCCGGGAGGAACTGGAGTAAACCCGCCTGCGAACAGACCGGGCGTTCGAGGTTACTCGACCGTTGGCCGGGGTACGCCTGCCACCAAGCGTCGGAGGGAGGCGTTGCGGTGAACGGGACGCAGGACATCGATCCTCGCCGGGTGACGGTCGCTCACCTGTCGCACTGCGTTCGCAGGCTGGTGGCCGAGCGGGAACGGCTGGCTCAGCAGTACGCCGCGCAGAACGGGCTGTCGAGTACCGATTTCCGAGCGCTGATCCACATCTCGGAATCCGAATTGGACAGGGCGCCGCTTGCCGCGGGAGGCCTGCGCAGCCTGCTGAACATGTCCGCCGGCGCGGCGACGTACGTCGTGGACCGGTTGGTCGGCACGGGCTACGTCAGGCGCGACGCCGACCCCACCGACCGCAGAAAGGTCGTGTTGCGCCACACCGCCCTAGGCGACCGCACCACGGGCGAGTTCTTCAGCGCGATCGAGCGACGCAACCGAAGCGCTCTCTCCGACGTGCCGGTCGACGACCTCGCCACCCCGAACGCGTGATCTGCCATCTCATCGAGGACACCGATCAGTCCAGCCGAGACTGATCAGCGGGCCGACGACGTGGACCGCAGCGGCGCGCGGCCGTGCGGCTGCGGCGGAGGCGGAAGAAGCGGCACCCTCGGCACGATCGCCAGCGAGACGGGCCCGTGCGTGGTCAACTCCGCGGTGTCGCCCGCGTGTCTGATCGGCAGCCGACCGTCGGGCCCATCGCGCAGCGTGTAGATCGCCGCGTCCCGACGGACATCCACGGTGACCCGAAAACCCCTCCAGCGCAGCCGAAACCGCAGCGACGTGATCCCGTCGGGCAGCTGCGGGTCGAAGGCGAGCACGCCGTCGTCGTCGCGAAGCCCGCCGAATCCCGCCACCAGCGCGGTCCACGCTCCAGCCAGGGACGCCATATGCAGGCCATCGCGGGTGTTGTGGTGGAGGTCGCGCAGGTCGATGAGCGCCGCCTCGGAGGTGTAGTCGTGCGCGAGTTCGAGATGGCCGACTTCCGCACACAACACCGCCTGCGTACAGGCCGACAGCGAGGAGTCCCGTGTCGTTCGGCGCTCGTAGTAGTCGACGTTGCGCGCCTTCTGTTCGCGGGTGAACTGATGCCCCAGCCAGTGCATGGCGAGGACCAGGTCGGCCTGCTTGATCACCTGCGACGGATACAGTCGCACGTAGGGCTCGTGTAGCAGTAGCGGGTACTCGGTGTCGTCGGTGAAGTCCCATTCACGCAGACCGGTGAAGCCGTCGCACTGCTGGTGCACACCGAGTTCCTCGTCGTACGGAATGTGAACGGCCGCAGCGGCATCCCGCCACGCGGCCGTCTCCTCGGTGGTGACCGCGAGGTCCGTCGCCGCGTCGGGATGGCGTTCGCACGCCTGCGCGGCGATCAGCATGTTGCGCGCCGCCATCATGTTGGTGAAGACGTTGTCGTTGACGACGGCCGTGTACTCGTCGGGCCCTGTGACACCGTCGATATGCCATGCGCCGTGGCGATCGTGGTGGCCGAGGGAGTGCCACAGCCGTGCGGTCCCGACCAACACCTTGAGGCCGCACTCCTCCTCGATGCCGTGATCACCGGTCACGATCCGGTACCGCTCGAACGCCATGGCGATGTCGGCGTTGACATGCCAGGCCGCGGTTCCCGCGGGCCAGTAGGCCGAGCACTCCTGCCCGCGAATGGTGCGCCAGGGGAACGCCGCCCCCGCCATGTCCAACTCCCGCGCCCGTTCCTCAGCGAGATCCAGAGTCGATGCGCGCCAGCGCAACGCGTCCGCAGCGGCATCCGGCGCGGTGTAGGTCAGCACGGGTAGCACGTAGCCCTCGGTGTCCCAGAAGGCGTGCCCGTCGTAACCCGTGCCCGTCAGCCCCTTACCGGCGATGGCCCTCCGCTCGGCGCGGGCGCTCGCCTGCAGTACGTGGAACAGTCCGAACCGGACGGCCTGCTGGATGTGCGGGTCGCCCTCCACCTCGACGTCGGCGGAATCCCAGTACTCGTCCAGGTATTCGCGCTGCGCGTCGAGCAGTCCGTCCCATCCCGTGTAGCGGGCACCCGCGATGGCTCCGGCCACCTGATCGCGCAGTGCGGGCCGCGAGCGCAGGCTCGACCAGCCGTAGGCCAGGTACTTCACGATGCGCAACCTCTGACCCGGTCGCAGCCCGCAGATCACCGTCGTGCGGGCGAGGTCCTCCCCCGACTCGGTCGTCACCTCCACCCGTCCCGGCACCTCGACGACGTGATCCATGGCGGCGGCCATCATCAGATCGCTCGCGCGGGTGCGGTGGATGAGCATGGCCCGGTTCTCGTCGTGTTCGTGGGCGACGGCCTCCAGCGGATTGTTCAGCAGCGCCGCCACCCGCGGGTCGGCCGACGGCTTCGGCTGGTCCTCGTTGGCGACGAGCTCGGATTGCACGGTGACGCGGCTGAATTCGTCGAGTGCCTCGACCACGTACTCGATCGCCGCGACGCTGCGGTGAGACAGCGATACCATGCGGGTCGAACGTACGGCGACCTTCTTGCCCGCGGGTGACCGCCAGGTCGCGTCGCGGGTGAGCGTGCCGGCACGCATGTCGAGGACCCGCTTGTGCTTCAGGAGTTCGCCGTAGCGGACGTCGAAGGGTTCGTCGTCGACGAGCAACCGCAGGATCTTGCCGTTCGTCACGTCGATGATCGACTGGCCCTCTTCGGGATAGCCGTAGCCGGCCTCCGCGTACGGAAGGGGGCGAAGTTCGAAGAACGAGTTGAGGTAGGTGCCCGGCAGGCCGTGCGGTTCGCCCTCGTCGAGATTGCCCCGCAGGCCCACGTGCCCGTTCGACAACGCGAACACCGACTCGCTCTGGGCGAGAATGTCGAGTTCCAGTCGAGTTTCCCGGATGTGCCACGGCTCGACGGGAAACGTACCCTCGTTGATCATCGGGTCGCCAGCAGGTCGGCGAGATCGGTGACGACGATGTCGGCGCCGTTGTCGCGCAACGCATCTGCGTGACCGAGCCGATCCACCCCGACCACCGCCCCGAAATCCCCGGCGGCACCGGCCCGCACCCCGGATATCGCGTCCTCGAATACCGCGCACTGCGAAGGCGGCACACCCAGCAGGTCGGCGCCGCGGAGATAGGAATCGGGCGCCGGCTTGCCCTTGAGCTTCTCCTCGCGGATCGTCACGCCGTCGACCCTGGCTTGGACGTACCGCGCGAGACCCGTGAGCTCCAACACCTGCCGGGTGTTGGCACTCGACGAGACGACCGCCACCGCGAGACCCGCGTCGACGACCGCCTCCAGGTAACGGCGAGAGCCCTCGAAAACCCGCACGCCGTCGGTGCTCAGATGCTTCTGAAACGCCTCGTTCTTCCGGTTGGCGAGCCCGTTGACGGTCACCCGATCGCCGTCGTCGGCGGCGGAACCGTCGGGCAGGGTGATGTTCCGGCTGGCCAGGAAGCTGCGCACGCCGTCGTCACGGGGCTTCCCGTCGACGTAGGTGAGGTAATCGGCGTCGATGTCGAAAGGTGTGAAACCGTCGCCGTCACGATCGCGGAGGAACTCGTCGAACATCGACTTCCACGCGTGCTTGTGAACGCTCGCGGTGTCGGTGAGCACCCCGTCGAGGTCGAAAAGGCAGGCACGTACGTCGTCGGGCAGTCCCAGTGCGCCAGCGGCTGCTCGACCAGTCACGGCGCGGGTTTACCCGGTTCGCCCGGATCGCAACCTCACGCGGTCACGCGCCGACATCGCCCCCCACACGCCGTGCGTCTCCCCCACGCTCAGCGCGTGGTCGCGGCACGAGGCGACCACCGGGCACTCACGGCACACCCGCTTGGCGCGCTCCTCTCGGGCCAGCAGGCCCGAGCGCCCCGAGTCCTCGGGGAAGAACACCTCGGGCGCCATCTGCCGGCAGCTGCCGCGCACCTGCCAGGTCCAGTCGTCTGCCAACGGTCGCACCACCTCACCCCTTTCGCTCTCGACTCACTGTCGTCGGCGATTCGGGCCCGGACCAGAGATCGGCTCGCCGTGAGTCCAGCGTCGGATCGACCCGTCACCGCCGCTCGAGCGTACCGAAACACCGTCGTCACCTGCGGGTTCGGGTTCACACAGGGAAGGTGTGCGGGCAAACTGTGCGGTGGTGGAGCGGTGAGCCGGAATCACCGGCGCGGGGCGGGACGTTGCCGCTAGGACCGCAGACGAAAGGGATGCCCTCCGTGGTAGGACCGTCCGAACACCTCGCCCTGGCCGTTGCGCTCGACGGCACCGGGTGGCACCCGGCGTCGTGGCGCGACGCCGACGCCCGCCCGATCGAGCTCACCACCCCCGGGTACTGGGCCGACGTGGTGACCGAAGCCGAGGCCGGCCTGTTGGACTTCGTCACCGTCGAAGACGGGCTGGGACCGCAGTCCGACAGCCTGAAGCACGCGGACGAGCGGACCGATCGGGTGCGCGGCAGGCTGGACGCGGTGCTCATCGCGTCGCGCGTCGCCCCGCTGACCAGGCACATCGGGTTGGTTCCGACGGTGGTCGCGACGCACACCGAGCCGTTTCACGCGTCGAAGGCCATTGCGACGCTGGACTACGTCAGCACCGGCCGGGCGGGGGTTCGCTTGCAGGTGTCGGCCCGACCCGACATCGCAGCGCACTTCGGACGCCGGGACGTGACGGCCTTGTCCGGCGCCGACCTACTGGCCGAAGCCGCCGACTACGCCGAGGTGCTGCGGCGACTCTGGGACAGCTGGGAGGACGACGCGGAGATCCGCGACGCCGCGACCGGCCGTTTCATCGATCGGGAGAAACTGCACTACATCGACTTCGAGGGGGCGCAGTTCTCCGTGCGCGGCCCGTCCATCACGCCGCGCCCCCCGCAGGGCCAGCCCGTCATCGCTGCGCTCGGGCACGTGCCCGAGGCATTCGAGCTCATCGCCGGCAGTGCCGATGTGGGGTTCGTGACCCCGCAGTCCCCCTCGGACACCGGTGGCCTGGTCGACCGGATCGCACAGCACCGCCCCGCCGACCTCGACGCGGTGCGCGTGTTCGTGGATCTGGTGGTCTTCCTCGCCGACGGCGACCGGGAGGCGCAGGACCGCCGCGCCCGGCTCGACGAGTGGGCCGGGGCCGAATTCCGCAGCGACGCCGCCTCGTTCGTCGGCACCCCGGCTCAGCTCGCGGATCTGCTGCAGGAGTGGAGCGCCGCCGGGATCACCGGTTTCAGGCTGCGGCCCGCCACCATCCCCCGCGACCTGCTCCGGATCACCAGGGGCCTCGTTCCGGAGTTGCAGCGTCGTGGCCTCTTCCGCTCCGGGTACGCCGAGTCGACGCTGCGCGAGCGCCTCGGACTGTCCCGTCCCGCCAACCGCTACGCCACGACCTAAGCGAGGAGACCCGATGAGCCAACCGGCTGGCAAGCCGCTGAAGGACATTCATCTCGCCGCACACTTCCCCGGCGTCAACAACACGACGGTGTGGAGCGACCCGGCGTCGGGCAGCCACATCGACTTCGGGTCGTTCGTCCACTTCGCCAGGACCGCGGAACGGGGCAGGTTCGACTTCATGTTCCTCGCCGAGGGTCTGCGGCTGCGTGAGCAGAACGGGTTGATCTACGACCTCGACGTCGTCGGCCGACCCGATACCTTCACCGTGCTGGCCGCACTGGCCGCCGTCACCGAACGCCTGGGACTGACGGGCACCATCAACTCGACGTTCAACGAGCCGTACGAGGTGGCAAGGCAGTTCGCCTCCCTCGACCATCTGTCCGGCGGGCGTGCGGCGTGGAACGTCGTCACCTCGTGGGACGCGTTCACCGGCGAGAACTTCCGGCGCGGCGGCTTCCTCGCCGAAGACGAACGCTACGAGCGCGCCGAGAGCTTCCTACGCGCGGCGCACACGCTGTTCGACTCGTGGCGCGGCGACGAGATCGTGGCCGACAAGGACACCGGGCGGTTCCTCTCCGACCCCTCCGCCGGCGAGTTCGCCGTCCACGACCCGCATTTCGACATCAGCGGCCGGTTCAACGTGCCGCGCAGCCCGCAGGGCCGACCGGTGATCTTCCAGGCGGGTGACTCCGACCGCGGCCGCGAGTTCGCCGCCGCCGAGGCCGACGCGATCTTCTCCCGGCACGGTACGCTCGCCGAGGGCCAGGAGTTCTACCGCGACGTCAAGGCGCGGCTGGCCAGGTACGGCCGTCGCTCCGACCAACTGCTCATCCTTCCCGCCGCGACCTTCGTGCTCGGCGACACGGATGCCGAGGCGGCGGACCTCGCCCACGAGGTGCGCCTCGCGCAGGTGTCGCCGCAGACCGCGATCAAGTTCCTCGAGCAGTTGTGGAACCGCGACCTGTCCGACCACGACCCGGATGGCCCGCTGCCGTCAGTCGATCCGATCGTCGGCGAGAACACGATCGCGCGCGGCAGGGCCAGCGTGCGGATGCACCGCGATCCCGTCGCCGTCGCGAACGAGTGGCGCGCGCGTGCCGAGGCCGACGACCTCACGACCCGCGAAGTCATCATCGAGGTGACGGGGCGGCAGAACTTCATCGGATCACCGAACACCGTCGCCGAGGAGATCAACCACCTCGTGCAGGCCGACGCCAGCGACGGCTTCATCCTGGTTCCGCACGTCACGCCGGGCGGCCTGGATCCGTTCGTCGACCAGGTGGTGCCCCTTCTGCAGGAGCGCGGCGTGTTCCGCACGGAGTACTCCGGCGTGACACTGCGCGATCATCTCGGCCTCGGTGCGCCGGCCCGCGCGAGTGGGACCGGGGCCCGCGCCTAGGGCGCGGCGGCGCGCAGCTTGTCCAGCAGCGGTGCGGCGGCCTCCTCGAAGAACGAGTCCTGGTGGTCGCCACCCACCTGGACCAGCGCGATGTCGGTGAAGCCGGCTTCCCAATATGCGCTGACCGCCTTGACGATCGCGTCGAGATCCGGGCCGCACGGAATCGACTCGGCGGTGTCCTCGGGGCGGACGAACTGCGTCGCCCCGGCGAACCCGGCCGTCGTCGGCAGGTCGGCGTTCACCGCCCACCCGCCGGCGAACCAGCGGAACTGGTCGTGCGCGCGGTCGACGGCGACGTCCCGGTCGCGGTCCCAGCAGATCGGGATCTGGCCGATGACCCTGGAGTCCGCCGCAAGCCCGGTGCCCCGCCTGGCTTCGTGCCAGCCGTCGACGACGTCCGCCTTCGGTTCGACGGCGATCAGATGGTCCGACAGCGGCGCGAAGACCTCCACCGATCGATCGCCCGACACGGCGGTGGCGATGGCCACCGGAGTGTCGGGGAGATCCCACAGGCGGGCGGAGTCGACTTGGAAGTAGTCACCCTGCCAGTCGACGAGGTCCCCGGTGAACAGTTCGCGGATGATCTGGATGGCCTCACGCAGCATGTCCTGCCTGCGACCGATCGTCGGCCAGCCCTGACCCACCACGTGCTCGTTGAGGTTCTCGCCGCTGCCGAGGCCGAGCGTGAAACGACCCTCGGCGAGGATCTGCAGGGTCGCGGCCTGCTGCGCCACGATCGCGGGGTGGTACCGCATCGTCGGACAGGTGACGTAGGTCATCAGTTCAGTGGTCTCGGTGGCGTTCGCGACCGCGCCGAGCGTCGTCCACGCGTGCGGCGCATGCCCTTGAGCCGACAGCCACGGCGAGAAGTGGTCGCTGCAGACCTGGAAGTCGAAACCCGAACGCTCCGCTGCAACCGCGTTGCGCACGAGGTCTTTCGGGCCGTTCTGCTCCGTCATCAGGGTGTAGCCGAATCGCGTCATGACGCTCGCGTTACCCGCATAGCGAGCCGGAAAACCGGGAGCGGGAGATCAGGGTCCGACGTACGGCATCTGGTTGGACATCTCGTTGATGTTCAGCAGGAAGCAGTTGGTGCCGCCGAAGCCCAGCGCGCTGCTGGTGACGCAGCGCTGGAAGGTGCCGTCGCCGTTGATGGCGCCGTCGCACGTGGTTCCACCGCCCCAGGGCGTCCACCCGCCCTGGCAGCCGGCGCTCGCCGGTGCGGCCGTGCTCAGTGCGATTCCGCTGGCGGCCAGTGCGCCGACCGCGAATGCGACGAGAGTTCTCATGGTCCGTCTCCTCGAAGTGCATGCCGTCCGTTCGGCGGCGTGGAGGTTTGCTGTGGGATTGCGTTACCCAAGTGACTGGTGTGCAATCTGAAACATGTGTGGCGATTGTTTCGGCAATCACTCACCGACTCGACGCCCCCGCCAAGCGCTCAGGACGTCAGTCTCCAACCCGAGTTCTTAGCTGATCAACAGTGCAAAACCAAGTTCAACCGCCACCTCCCCGCACATCGCCGAGACCCCCGGTCACGGCGCCGCTGCCGCACAGCGAACTGTCAGAACCGTCTCCAGAATAACGCCGCTCCGCACTTCTCGACAACGTCCTAACTAGTTTGCGGCGCTGCCGCCAGCACGAACGACTGAGCCCGGCCGACCGCACCGGGTGCGCTCGACCGGGCTCGCGGCCTACGGCGTCAGTGAGTGTCGTCTTTCGGCGAGCTCAACGCGTGGTCGGCAGCCCGCACGATGCTTCGGTTGAAGTTGAACTGCGCGGTGACAAGCTGATCAGCCAGTTCGATGGCGGCCTCGACGATGCGGTTGCGAAGCGGCTGAACGGCATCGGGAATCACCTCGTCGATGGTGTGGCGGAACTGCTGCAGCGCCTCGCGTGCGGCGTGCTGTCCCGCCTTCGCCGACTCACGCACCTCCTCGGTCAATGCCGCCGCCTTCGGGGCCGCGGTCTCCGACGCCGCACCGTTCTTCGTGTCGACAGTCTTGGTCATGGTCTCGTCCTTCAGTCGATATCGGGTACTTGCGTGGCCGACGCTAATCACGCGTGTCTCCGCGCGATGCGGCCGAAGGTCACTCAGTGCCGCGCCGTCGGTCCTCGCCACACGGGCACTTCCGCAAACGGCAATGGAGCGATTCCACCGAATCACGCTGTCGCGCAGGTGAACCGCAGGTCGGCGCCAAGGCGCGGCATCTCGACGAGCCGAAGGTCCGCTCGGCGGGCGCACGCTGGGGCCCATCGGCTCTAGTGGCGGGCCGAGTCCCGATCGACGATGGGATCCGGACGTGAACCGACTCAACAGGACAGGTGCTAGCGATGACACCGATACTCGTCGTCCACGGATCCAAACGCGGAGGCACACAACGCCGACGCCCTCTGTGACGCGAAAGTGTGGCTGGTCAGCAGCGGTCCGCTGGACGACTCGGCCGCACACCGGGACATCCCGCCGACAGATCAGGTCCGGAAGCTGGTGACGAGCGTGCATGCGCGCGGTCACGTGACCTCCGGCGGTCGGCTCAGTCTCGACGCGAAGGGTTTTCCGGCTTCCGCCGTGGCCAAGACCAAGGCAGGCGATTGGCGGGACGCCGACCACGTTCAGCGGTGGGCGGCATCGCCTGTCGGGGCCTTCGAGTTAGGGGGCGCGACCACGCAATCGGACGTACGACGGCGGAATCCCGCGTCGTGATGGTGGTCCCGGCTGGGATCGAACCAGCGACCTTCCGCGTGTGAGGCGGACGCTCTCCCCCTGAGCTACGAGACCGGGGAGCATCGACTCGTCGTCGATGAACGACAGACATTAACACGGTGCGGCGTCCCGCCGGGAATCCCGCCGGTAGGGTGACGCGCATGACGCTCCGGTGCGCCGTCGTGATGCTGGCCGTCGCGGGGTCGGTGCTCGCGGGCTGCGGTGACGAGAAGTCCGCCACCGCAACGCCGTCGGAGTCATCCATGTCGCGGGCCACCGCGCCGAACGAGCCGACGAGCGACGCCGCGTCAGCGAGCCGTCCGCCGAAGACGGTCGCGACGACAGAAGCCGACGACGAGGAGTTGGCGGATCTCGTCGGGTTCACCTCCCCGACCGGGGCCATCGGCTGCGTGCTCGACGACACCTACGTCCGATGCGACGTGTCCGAGCAGGCCTGGACCCTGCCGCCGCGCCCCGCGGACTGCGAGTTCGACTACGGCCAGGGCGTCAGCATGTCGGCCGGCGAGCCCGCGGAGGTCGTCTGCGCCGGGGACACCACCGCGAATGCCGGGCCGCCGCTGGCGTACGGACAGTCGGTCACCGTCGGATCACTGAGCTGTGAGAGCGCCGAGACCGGAGTCACCTGCCGCGACGCGGACAGCGGTCACGGCTTCACCGTGGCACGTGAGACCTACACGATCTTCTAGTCGCCAAGAACACGCCAAGAACGCCTCAAGCAGAGGTTCGTAGCGTCAGAGTCATGAAACGCCTCGCCCTCATCGCCCTGTCCGCTGCGACGCCCATCGTCGCCACATTGTTCCCGGGCGCCGCCTCCGCTGAGACCTTCAACGTCAACGGTCCGGGGAACTTCACCTCGCCATCGGGCAACATCTCCTGCGCCATAGAGCCCGGGTCGGTGCGCTGCGACATCAAGGAGCGCGACTGGAGCCCGCCGGCCCGCCCGTCGAGCTGCAACGAGAACGTCGGCTTCGGCCAGGGCATCACCCTGTCGACCGGCCAGGAGGCTGAGTTCGTCTGCGCGGGCGACACCACGTTCGGCGTCGGGAAGCCCCTCGCCTACGGCGACACCATCGTCTCGGGCGTCATCGAGTGCACCAGCGAGGAGTCCGGCATCCAGTGCTGGGACACCCAGTACGGCGGCGAGTTCACCCTCGCCCGCGAGGGCTACGACTTGGACTGACGTGCCCGGTGCGCAAGGGATTTGTGTGGCCTCACCCGTGTGGACTAGTGTCTCTCTTCGCGACGGGCGACGATCTCGCCCGTGGCACGCGGATGTAGCGCAGTTGGTAGCGCATCACCTTGCCAAGGTGAGGGTCGCGGGTTCGAATCCCGTCATCCGCTCGAAGGTGCAAGTGGCATCAACCCCAGCGGTGGAGTGGCCGAGTGGTGAGGCAACGGCCTGCAAAGCCGTGCACACGGGTTCGATTCCCGTCTCCACCTCCAAGTTGGACCCGGCGCGATTAGCTCAGCGGGAGAGCGCTTCCCTGACACGGAAGAGGTCACTGGTTCAATCCCAGTATCGCGCACCATGTTTCGCCGCTCGGCTTCGGTGAACCTCCTCACCGGCAAGGGCTTGCTCCACATCGCCCGATCAGAAACATCGCCCTTCAGAGCGAACTTCCCCGTCGTTTGTTCATCCTGTGATCGGTGTGGGCGCGCCGATGGACCTCCGTTCGAACCCCTGCATTAGGACACCCAAACGGGTCCGGACCCCTCGCACTGCGGCGAGAGGTCCGGATGAGGCCGCTCAGAAGGCGGCAGCACGCTGATTAGGCGTCGTCGTGATGGCGGCTGCCCGCCTTCGCAATTCCGCGGCTGACCATGTAGCCGACGGCCAGGATCACGACGTAGAGCCATGCCTTGTCGGCCACGAAGTAGTCGCCTCGGCTGTCGGTGTCCTGGACCAGGTAGGAAGCGATCAGTACACCGATGGTCGCCACGATGAAGACGATGAACTCGGTCGTCTTGAACGAGGCCTTCGTCTCGCGACCGCGGGGGGCGGTGACCACGCGGTTCGGTTGCGCGTTCGCCGGGGCGCCGTGAGTGTTCGGCGCGTCGGTGCGATGTACTGGACTGGGACTATTGGTGGTGGTCATTGTGAAGCTCCTCGTATTGCGTTGAATGGTCGTCGATCGCATTGATCTGTCGCGGATGACGCCGCGCCGGAATGGGATCGATACCGCTAGCTTCAGCATCGGCCTCGCCAGGAGTGCCCGTCGTAGCCCGTTCGAAACAGTGCCGTGGTCCTCCCGACCCGGCCGCCACCGCGCAGGTGGCGGCGGTGACAGGCGTGGAAGCCACGTGCCGAAGGTCACCGACCACTCTGAAGCGCGAGCACCAGCCCGGCATGCGGCTAAGCTCGTCCTCATCGCTTCGAGCCAGGATGACCGCATTTAAGGACTCGTGTGTAAGCCTTGCTGCAAAGGGAACATGGCGGCACTGAACCGAACAGAATCGAGGTACCTCACGTGCTGCCTTCGCCAAGCCGGACTGATTTAGCACGGTCGCTGGGAGACCTCGCGCTCGCGATGGAAAGCAAGCTCGACGTCGAATCGGTACTGAGAACAATTACGGCTGGCGCCGTAGCCATAGTTCCGGGTGTGCGCTGGGCGGGGATCTCGTTGATACAAGGACGTGTCATCCAGGCGCGCGTCCCCACGGATCCCCTCGTCGCGAAAATCGACGAACTTCAGTCCGAGCTCGATGAGGGGCCATGCATCACGGCGCTGCGTGAATGTCACACCGTCCACATCGACGACATGTCGCAGGAAACTCGCTGGCCCAGATTCGCCGCGGCGGCGCTCAAACTCGGAGTAAGGACCTCGCTGTCCTTTCAGCTGTTCGTTCTCAACGACAACCTGGGGTCACTCAACCTCTACGGCGAAAAGGCATCCGTCTTCGACGAGGACTCCATCTTCTACGGCGAGATCCTTGCCCAGCACGCCGCCGTCGCCATGGCCGGCTCGAAGGCCGTCGAACAAATGCAGCGCGCGATCGCCAGCCGCGACGCCATCGGTCAAGCCAAGGGCATCATCATGGAGCGCTTCCATATCGACGCCGTCCAGGCCTTCGCACTATTGACGAGGCTGTCGCAGGATTCGAACACCAAACTGGTCGATCTCGCGAAGAACGTCATCGACACCGCAACCGGCGATGATGGACGTTAAAGGGTCCCACTCGACATTCCGCTGAATCACGTCCATCGGGGATTTCAGCAGTGAATTTCGGACCGGGAAGCTGGGTTGCGCCGACGGACACATCCCGGCCGATCTCTCGGGCGCCAGCGGCCGACCGCAGCAATCCTTTCTCCTAGCAAATGACTCCGCATCGTCCTCGGCGACGTAAACGTTACATGTTTCTTACGTCTAGCACCGGGTATGAGACCGAAGCGGCGCGCTATTCCGCTCGTCGCAGCAAGCCAAGGACTCAAGACGCCGGTCCTACGGCAATCCGGCTCGCATTCGCGACAGCCGACTACCCACAGGAGCAACACATGCATAAGACACTGGGCGTCACCCTGACCACGGCAGCACTCTTGTTCGGCGGCGCTGGAGTCGCCACCGCCGCCACACCCACCGCACCGATGTCGACGTCGACCACCGTCACGCTCGCGGCGGACACCGACGCAGACGATGACGGCGACAACGGCCTGTGGGGCCTCGCCGGCCTGCTGGGCTTGATCGGGCTCGCGGGCCTGAAGCGCCGCAAGGACCAGGCAGTCGTGGGCAACCCGGCGGCGCCCGGCTACGGCAACCCGCAGCAGCCCCGCGTCTAAACCGCAGCAGACACACTCGGCCCGTCACCGTCGCGGTGACGGGCCGATGTGATGTCGGCATGTCGAAGCACAACCGGTTCGCGGCCGCACCAGCGGCAAGTCATCCGTGAGGCTGTTTCTCCGCGACGTCGTCTTCATGCATCAGCACCAGCTTCCCGGCTATGTCATGCAGTTTGTGGTTGGTGTTCTGCGAAACCCGCAATAACATCGCGAAAGCCTGCTGACCGGACACCGAATTGCGTGCCATCAGTAGACCTTTGGCTTGCCCGATAACATCGCGGCTGGACAGCGCCCGACGGAACTGGTCATCTGCTGCACTGGCCGCCAGAGCGACCGACGCGTGTTGGGCCAGGATTTCGCCCATCCGGCGGCTGTCGTCGGTAAAGGCGCCTGTCTCGGAACCGTAGAGGTTGAGCGCGCCGAACGTGGTGTGGGTGACGAACAATTGGAATGAGAGCATGCTCCGGATTCCACGCGCGCGAATGCGGCTGCCGAGAAGCGGGGCCACCGCTCTTCGATTTCCATGTTGCGGATGTGGACCGTGTGATGATCGCGAAGCGCACTGACACACGGGCCGTCGTTCAGTTCGGACTGCAAGACGTCGAGCTCGGCGATTAGCGGTGCTGTGGGCACCCGCGCCACGATTTTCGGGGCTTGGATATACGAGACGCCTGCCCATCGCGCCCCTGGGACCATGTCGACCGAACTATCGACGATCATCCGCAGCAGGGACTCGGGATTCGACTCGTCCTGGAGAGCTACTGCGAACTCCCCCAGCAATGCCGCCAGGTGATTGTTCTCCATGGCCCTCCTCCGGCCTTCACCCACGGCCGCCAGCGGAGGGATCTGGACCAGCGGGACCTGACTAGCGCGCCGATGCACCAACGCACCAGACGTGCAACGGTTCTACCCATTCCCGAGGAATCGCACACCCCTGGATCACTGATGTTGATCTACAGCTGCGCCTCGGGCGTTGGAGAGTCCAGCGCGCCGACGACCTCGCAGACCGACCGGTGGACGCTCAGTTCAAGAATGGCTGAAGTCGCTTAGCCTCGCCTACATCGGGGTAGCACCCACGGCGGGACGGAGACGTTGGCCGGCCATCACTCCATCCAAGCCCTTGGTGGTTCAGGACGTAGCCACCAAGGGCGCCCGAGTGTTGAACGGGTCTCGCCGACTCCCGCTCAGCGGCACGTCGGGAGTCGGCAGAGACCCTATGCGGGTGCGGCCCGGCACACGGCCATCACCCGCCTGAAACCAACCTACGCACGGGCGCCTGAGGCGCTGCTGAGAGCGTGAAGTGCGGGTCGGAAAATCCTCGGGCACAGCGCATTTCGGCAGTTTGCACCCCGCCCGATTCACGTCGGATGCCCCCCGACTGGGCATTTCCGCCATTCGTAAGTAAATTGATGAGGCAAGATCGCCGGGTCGGGGGGTTCCATGGCATCAGCGGGGTCGCGTCATGACCTGGAAGAGGTACTGAGTCGTCATCGCGCGACGCTGACGCACGACGTCATGCTCGCAACACAGGCATTCGGTGCCCAACACGGCATCGGCAACAGCGAGTTGGCCGCCTATCTCCACCTCGTGATCGCCGCACAATCCGGCACACCGATCCGGCCGACCGACCTTCGCGACTCGCTGCACCTGTCCGGTGCGGCCGTCACCTACGTCATCGAACGACTGGTCGGCAGGGGCTTCGCCCGACGGGTTCCGGACCCGGCCGATCGCCGCACCTACACCGTGGAGGTCACCAGGGCGGGCCGGGACACCGTCGCCGAGGCCGACGAGCAGACGGATCGACGGGTCCACGCCTCGCTGACCGAACTGTCCGACGACGACATCCACGCCGCCCGCCGGGTCATCGACGCGATGACAACCGCGACGAGGAGATTCAGAGCGGATCTGGAAGCGCGCGGCGCCTGACGCGGACGCCGCGGGCGACCGTGCGTTCGGCTACGGAAGCTGGCGGGGCGCCCCGGCCCACGGGTAGATCCAGTTGGTCGTCACATCGGTGACGCCCACGGAGTCCCAGTACCAGTCGTGGCACACGTTCCAGTCCCAACTGATGACCTGGTGTCCCGGAATCAGCGGATCACCGGGGCACCAGTGCGTGCAGGTCTGCCCGGCCGGGCAATTGCCTCCGGTGTAGCTCGGCCCCTCCGCCTGCGCTGCGCCGGCGGTCAGCGCGACACCGGCCAGACCCAGGCCGGCCGACAGCGCGAACGTCGAGATCCATCGCGAAATCATGTTCATGCCCCCTATTTCACACTCCCGGACCGGCTACCGATCCCAACTTCGCAGTATGCGCGCAGCGAACTCAATCTCGCGAAGTGCTGGTCTTCGCAAGATCGCTCAGCTAATGTCATCCCGCCGGTAGTTACGGCACTGTCAATTTCAAGATCACTGGGGGTAAACATGTTTCGCACAGTCCTCTCCGCTGTCGCGATCGTCATCGCAAGCGTGTGTCTGGCTCCGGCAGCCGCCGCCGAAGGGCCGTACGCAAACTGCACTCAGGCCAAGGCCGACGGGGCGTACGACATTCCGCAGGACGACCCGAACTACTGGCCGGGCGGCGACCGCGACGGCGATGGGATCGCCTGCGAGTCCTGAGCTTCAGCTCAGCGCAAGCGTCACCGGGCCGCCGGCCGGATGTGTGCGGGTCAGAAGCCTCGACGGCACCCGGAACACCCGCCCCGGCGACGCCGGCCATGGCAGCGTCCTGCGGCCGATCACCCGGCCATCCTGCCGCGCGACCACCGTCGGCACGCGCACCAGTTCATCGGTCCACAGCAGCAGTCGGCGCGCTGGCGCCTCGTCACCCTGCCGAAGGAGTCCCGGCGAAACCCACCGCAGCGGGGGGTCGACCAGCAGTCGCACTCCCCCGGCGGATTCGACTGCACCACGCAGGTACTCCCGGACTCGACCCGCCACGTGTCGCCCGTCGAGTGCGGCGATGTCGGCGGTGTCGACGGGGTGCAGGAGGTTACCGGCAGCGAACACCCCTGGCCGACTGGTGCGCAGGCCCGTATCGACAAGCGGCCCAAGCGTTCCCGCGTCCATGACGAGTCCCGCGCTGCGGGCCAGCTCGTGGTCGGGTATCCAATCGCCGGTCAACACCAGGGTGTCGCACTCGACGACGCGCCGCTCACCGGAGTCGAGGTGCTCGAGTTCGACGGCCTGCAGGGTCGGCTTGCCGATGATCCGCACCACTTTGGTGCGGGTCGCAACGTCCACACCGAGGAACGGCGACCGCCCGGCCACGGTGAACACCGCGTACGACTCCGGCGACGGGTAGGTCGACGTCATCACCGCGGTCTCGCACCCCACGTGTTTGAGCGTCAGCACTGCCGAGTAGCTGACCAGCTCCGCGCCGACCACCACCGCCCGACGACCCACCCGCTTGCCCTTGAGGTGCACCAGATTCTGCAGCTGCCCGGTGGTGTAAACGCCGTCGCAGCGGTCGCCGGGAATGAGGCGGGCGGGCCGGGGTCGCTCACGCGCGCCGGTCGCCAACACCACCGCGCCGGCCTCGACCCGCTGCCGGCCCTCCGGCGAGGTGATCTCCAGCGTGGTGTCGCCCGCCCAGCCGGTCACCATCGCACCGGTGCGAATCGCGGCACCGGCGGCTACCGCCCGGTCGACGAGCCTGCGCGCGTACGCCGGACCGGAAACGAACCTGCGCATGTCCCGTATGCCGTATCCGGGGTGATCGCTGTGCCGAGGGATACCGCCCGCTGCGGCCTCACGCTCGAACACCAGAACGCGCAGACCCGCGCCCGCGAGCTCGGCCGCCGCCGTCAGCCCCGCCGGCCCACCGCCGACGATGACGACGTCGGTCATCGACGCGCTCCCGTCAACAGGTCCACGTACTCCTGCACCTCGCCGCCGCAGAAGAATCCCTGGCAGCGACCGTTCATCACACGCGTCCGGCGGCGAAGGCCGTCGAGTCCCGCCGGCGGGATCACCGAGGTGCACGCATCCCGCAGCTCACCGGCCGTCACCCGTTCGCAGAAGCAGACGATGGCGCCGTACTCGGGATCGCTCGCGATCAGCTCCTCGTCCTGATACGGCCGGGTGGACGCCTCCCCCAGGTTAGGCATCCGCGGTGGCGCAGGCAGATCGGCGCGCGGCACCAGGCTCAGACCAGCGGCCCGCAACCGTTCGACGGCGTACTCGCCGATGGCCATTCCCGCGGTCAAACCCGTCGACCTGATACCGCCGACCAGCAGGTAGCGCTGCTCGGGGTCGGCTTCGATGAGGTAGTCGCCGTGATCGATCGCCGCGCGCAGACCGGCGTAGGTGGCGGTCACCTCCTCGTCCAGCAGCCCGGGCATGAGCGCGCGCCCCTTCTCGAGGAGGAAATCGAGACCCGACTCCGACGTCCCGGTGGCCGTGCGGTCCTCGAGATCCTCCGACGTGGGCCCGAGCATCACGTTGCCGTAGATCGTGGGGCTGACGAGCACGCCCTTGCCTCGCGAGGTCGGCACCGGAAGCACGATCTTGTCGACGAGCGGACGCGCGAGCTTGTCGTAGACGATGAGTTCGCCTCGGCGCGGCGTCACCGTGAACCGGTGGTGCCCGAGCATCGCGTCGATCAGGTCGGCGCCGAGGCCGGCGGCGTTGACCACCCACCGTGCGGTGACGTCGCCGGCGGACGTGCGCAGCGTCGTGCCATCCGGTCCCACCTCGACGCCGTCGATGCGATGGCCGGTGAGCAGCCGCGCGCCGCGGGTGACGGCGTCGGTGGCGAGCGCGAGGTTGACCGTCCAGGTGCAGATGATCGATTCGTCGGGCACGGTGAGTCCGCCTCGCACGCCCTCGCCGAGGTGCGGCACCATCGCGTATACCGCTGCGCTGTCGACGATCTCGCACCTGGTGTAGCCGTTGGCCTCCGCCTTCTCCAACAGGGCGGGCAGTGCGTCGAGCTGTTCGTCGTCCCAGGCCACCAGGACGGCCCCGGTGTGCTCGACGGGAATTCCGGTGTGCCGGGCGTACTCCGAGAGCTCGTGGTACCCGCGACGGACCAGCGTCGATTCGAGCGTTCCGGGCGTTGCGTCGAAGCCGGTGTGCAGGATCGCCGTATTGGCCTTGCTGGTGCCGTCGCCCACGTCGTCGCGGGCCTCGAGCAGCGCCACGGACAGCTCGCACCCGGCGAGCTCACGGGCGATCGCGGACCCGACGATGCCCGCACCGATGACGACGACGTCGTAGTCGGTCACGACGGATCCTCCGCCGGGTAGGTGGTGTCTGCGAGAGTACGCCAGCGAGAACGGAATTCGGTCGTACGGGCCGCATCCCACTGCGGCTCGTACGTCCACGACGGAGTCCACGACGGCACGACGTCGCGCAGGGCGCGGTCGGGGTGAAGGCTCAGTTCCGCCAGGGCAGCGGCACCCAGCGCGGTCGCATGCGGCGATGGGTAGACGTCGACGGGCACCTGCAGGACGTCGGCAACCGACTGCATCAGCACGCGCGACCGCGTCAGGCCGCCGTCGACCCTCAGCCGCCGCAACGGTTGAGTGTCGGCCTCCATCGCCGTCACCAACTCGGCGAGCTGTCCTGCGATGCCCTGCAGCACCGCCAGCACGATGTGGCCGCGCCCGGTCGACAGACTCATCCCGGAAATCGTTGCGGTAGCGCCGGATTGCCACCACGGCGCCGCGAGCCCGGCGAGCGCCGGCACACACAGCACCCCGGCGGCGTCGGCCGCCGCGACCGAGTCGAGCTCGTGCGCGTCTGCGATCACGCCCAACGTCGTCAGCCATCGCACCGCGGAGGCCGCCGTGTACACCTGCCCGTCGACGCAGAACGTGTCCGCACCGGCCACCCGCCACGCCACCGACGTCGTCGACCCCGAACTCGATCGCACGGCGTCGGAGCCGGCGTTGGCCAGCAGGAAGGCACCGGTACCGAACGTGCACTTCGCCATCCCGGCCTCGAGGCACGCCTCAGCCAGCAGCGCGGCCTGCTGGTCGACCACCAGCCCGCCGACCGGGATGTCTCCGCCGAACGCCGACGTCGACCCGATCACGACGTCGTTGGCGACGATGGCGGGCATGCGCTCGTCGGCCAACCCGAAGAGCCCCAGGAGTTCCCGGTTCCAGTCCTGCGCACCCAGGCTCACCACCAGTGACCGGCTCGCCGTCGTGGCGTCGGTGACGAATTCGCCGGTCAGTTGGTGCAGCAGCCACGTATCCGAGGTCGTGACGACGCCGCCCGACTCGACGTTGCGCCGCAGCCACGCCAGCTTGGGTGCCGAGAAGTACGGATCAAGCACCAACCCCGTCTCAGCCGCGAGGCGGTCCGCGTGCTCCGACATCCCGGCGCAGAGCGATTCGGCCCGGCGGTCCTGCCACACCACCGCGTCGGTCAGCGGCCTGCCGGTGTTCGGATCCCACGCGAGGACCGTCTCGCCCTGATTGGCGAGTGACATCGCGGAGATCGGCCGATTCCCCGCCTCCGCGACCGCTGCCCGGCCGGTGGCCAGCACCGACTCGAGCAGCTCGCCGGGGTCCTGCTCCACTCCGCCACCGTCCAGGTAACGCGGATGCACCGCGATTTCGGAGACCCCCACCACTCCCTCCAAGGGATCCACCACGATGGCCTTCGTGCCGGAGGTGCCCTGGTCGATGGCGAGGACGGTCACGCCGTCGCGCCCTTCACACCGTCGGTCACGGGCACAGGACCTCACCTCCCGCTTCGCGAATGGCCGCCGCGACGGCGGGTGACGTGTCGGCTTCGGTGATCAGCCCGGTGACCGACGTCAGGCCGCAGACCCGATGCGGCGCAATGCGATCCAACTTCGACGAGTCGGCGAGGATGTAGCTGCGTGCACTGTTGGCGATGATCGTGCGCCGGATGTCTACCTCGTCGGGGTGGTAATCCGTGAGGCCGGCGGCGGCGTCGACCGCTCCTGACGCGATGAACGCCATGTCCGGGTAGAGGTCGGCGAACATGGCCTTGGCGTGGGCGTTCGAGCACGCGAGGTCGCCACGGCGCACACGCCCACCGGAGACCAGCACGTCGACGCGGGGGCGTGCCGCGAGCTCCGCAGCGACCAGCAGCGAGGACGTGACGACGGTGCCGCGGAAATCGTCGGCGATCGCGCGGGCCACCTCCACGGCCGTTGTCCCGATGTCGATGACCACCGTCTGGCCCGCTTCGATCAGCCCTGCCGCGATCCGGCCCACGTCGGCCTTGGCCTGGTGATTGATCACCGACCGCTCGGAGAAGGACGGCTCCTCACCGGTCCCGCGGTCGGCCACTCTCGCGGCACCGCCGTGCACCCGCCGGAGTTCACCGCGGCCCTCGAGAAGCGCCAGGTCCCGGCGCACGGTCTCGAGTGAAACGCCCAGCTTGCTGGCCAGGTCGTCCGTGCTGACCGTGTGTGCGCCGTTGACCAGCGTGACGATGGCGTCGTGCCGCGCGACCGGGAGCAAGCTGTGACCTCTTGTGGGCTTTTGACTGTTGTTGCCCGCAATTGTGTGATGTTGACCGCGGCTCGTCAACCGGAACCGCGACAACGGTCAGCTGCCGCCGCAGCCACCGCCTCCACCACAACCGCCGCCGCCACAACCGCCGCCACCGCAGCCGCCGTCGTGTCCGCCGCCGCCGTGGTCCGTTCCGTCGGCACCGCCCTGACCGGCCAGCCACATGCCGCCGGCCACGCCCGCCGCGCCGCCGGCCCAACCGGCGTCACGCCCGCGGGACATCCGGCTTCTCGGGCTGTGCAGGTCGCCGGACCCGCGTCGGTAGTGCTCGGCCGGCGATGCGTTGCGATGTCTCACCCAGTCCCACAACAGATATGCCGCGATCGCGACCACGACGAGCGCCAGCGCGCCCAGCGCTCCGAAGAAGATCACGACCCCCGTACTCATGATCAAAGGCTACGGCCGTCACACCCGGCCGAATAGAGTGCAAATCATGAGATTCCGCCGCCGGGCCCCGATCGCCAGGGCCAATCGCGCGGTAGCCGACCTGGTCCTCCCCGACGCCGTCTACAAGACGTGCCCGTGGCAACCGCGGGCCCTCGTCGAGACCGGACTGCGGCAGTGGCTACGATGCTGCGCGGCCGCGCTGCACGACGGGCAGGTCATCGGCATGCCGTCGCACGCCGTCGACGAGGCCTGGCACGGCTTCATCCTGTGCACCGCGAGGTACACCGCGTTCTGCGAGACCGCGTACGGGCGTTACCTTCACCACCATCCCGACGGCGGCGCACCCGACGGTGCCCGGGCACAGGCCGACTCCATGGCCGACCAGTTGCGGCGGACCGTGATCGCCTGGTCACTCGTCGCGGACCCCGGCGAGGAGTGCGTGCTCTGGGATCTCGACCGGCACGTCGGCGTCGCCGAGCCGTGGGGAATCTGCTCGCGTCGTGTCGCCGAGATCGACACGGCGATAGCGGGTTTCAGCGAGGACTGAGTCGCTACTTCTTGCGGGCCCGGCCGCCGTACCCGGCGATGGCGATGCCGACGAGGGCCACGATCGGTCCGATGATCGACCAGGTAGTGGTGTTGCTCATCGGACTGCCGCCCACCACGCCGAACCCCTGGAGCGCCCACAGCACTCCGAAGGCCGTGACGACGATTCCGACAACGAGGATGGCGATGCGCATCCGCCCAGCCTAGCCACCCATCATGTCGCCGCTAAAAGCGTCACATTGCGCTATAAATATAAAAATGAGCGGTAAGACTCACGACGAAGGCATCCGGTGACGGCCATCGGGATCGGCGCAGACGCCCGACGCAGGCTGTCGGCCCGTCGGACCGCCGAAATCGTCGCCGAGGAACTGCGGCGGCAGATACTCGACGGCGAACTCGTCGAGGGCGACCTGCTCCCCCGCCAGGACGTCCTCGTCGACAGGTTCAGGGTGAGCCTGGTGTCACTGCGTGAGGCTCTGCGGATCCTCGAAACGGAGGGGCTCATCTCCGTTCGTCGCGGAAACCGCGGCGGCGCTGTGGTGCACGCGCCCACCAAGTCGTCGGCGGCCTACATGCTCGGGCTGGTGCTTCGCAGCGACTCGGTGGCTCTGACCGATCTCGGACTCGCATTGCAGGAGCTGGAACCGTCGTGCGCGGCGCTCGCGGCGCAGCGGCCGGACCGGCAGACGACTCTCATCCCGGCGCTCAACGAACTCAACGACCTCACTGCCGAGCACCTTGACGACGGTGCCAAGTTCACCGAGATCGGCCGCCGGTTCCATCACGAGATCGCTTACGGCTGCGGCAATCACACCATGGCAGTCGTTCTGGGCAGCCTCGAAGCGCTGTGGACCGGCCACGAGCGTCAGTGGGCCGAGCAGTCGACCGCACAGGGCGCCTACCCCGCACTCGCCGCGCGTCGGGCGGTGCACGCCTCCCACGTGAAGCTCACCCAGGCCATCGCCGCGGGCGACGCCGAGCGCGCGCGCCGGCTGGCAGCGCGCCACGTCGCCGACACCCAGAACTACGTCGTCGGCGATCACCCCGAGCAGCTGATCCAGGCGCTGCCCGCCCAGGTGATCTCGGGAGGCAGGCGTTGACCACGGCGTCACAGCCGAACGTCGAGGTGGGTGTGCCGTTCGGCGAACAGCTGACTCGGCGCGCGGCCGTCGATCCCGACCAGATCGCGGTGACGATGGTGGCGGAGGACGGCTCCGAAACCTCCGTGCCCCTCGCACACCTGGACCGCGGCGCGAATCAGTGGGCCCGCGCGTTGGCCGCACGGGGTGCCGGAGTCGGTGACCTGGTCGGCATCGCCATCCCCAACTCGCTCGAGTTCGTACTCACGGCGCTGGGCTGCTGGAAGATCGGCGCGGTCCCCGTGCCGATGCGATGGGACCTGCCCGCGTGGGAGAGTTCGCGACTGCTCGAGGTGCTTCACGCGGTGGTCGTGGTGGACGAGGCGAATCGCGACGCGCTGGTCGCCGAAGCCCTGGCACAGGACGACACCGCGCTGCCCGCAGTCGTGTCGCCGATGCAGAACGGCATCTGCAGCAGCGGCTCGACGGGTCTGCCCAAGATCATCCTGAACACGCGTCCCGCGGAGTGGACGACCGCCCTGAGCGAGCCGTTCGTCGCCCACTGGGCACCGGTTCCCCGGCCGCAGGCCATCCTGGTTCCCGGCCCGATGTACCACACCAACGGGTTCAATCCGCTGTTCTACCTGCTCGGGGGCGATCGGCTGGTGATACTCGAGAAGTTCAGCGCCACAGGCGTTCTCGACGCCATACAACGCCACGGCATCACCCACTTCACCGCGACGCCGACCATGCTCGGCCGGATCGCCGACGCGCAGGACGCCGCCCCGCGCGACCTGTCGACGGTCGAGTGGATCATGCAGGGCGCGGCGTCGATGCCCCCCGATCTGCTGCGCCGCTGGTTCGACCTCCTCAGTCCCGAGCGGATCATCATGGCGTACGGGATGACCGAGAACCTCGGCTTGGCGACGCTGCGCGGCGACGAGTGGCTGCGGCATCCGGGCAGCGTCGGCCGGGGGTTCCGGGAAACCGAGATCCGCATTCGCGACGAGCAGGGCGCGGATGTGCCGGTCGGTGAGATCGGCGAGATCTACCTTCGTGCGCCGATGAACGACACGTTCCGCTACCTCGGCGGCGCGAAGCCCGCCGTCCCCACCGCCGACGGCTTCCGCTCCGCAGGTGATCTCGGAAGTCTCGACGAGGACGGTTACCTGTACATCGCCGACCGTCGCACCGACATGATCGTGACCGGCGGTGCCAACGTGTTCCCCGCCGAGGTGGAGAACGCGCTGATCGCCCACCGCGACATCGTCGACGTCGTTTGCCTCGGTCTTCGCGATCCCGAGTGGGGCCGCCGCGTGCACGCCGTGGTGCAACGGGCCGACGGCGCGGGCGACCTCAACGCCGACGACGTGATCGCCTACGCGAAGAGCCGTCTCGCACGCTACAAGGTGCCCAAGACCGTCGAGTTCGTCGACGAGATCCCGCGATCCGCTGCGACGAAGGTCAGCCGGTCGGCGATGCTCGAGGCCAGGGGCGGCTAGCGGTAGCCGATCGCCTTGGTTTCGAGGTGCTGTTCGAATCCCTCGAGCCCGCACTGGCGGCCGAGTCCGCTGGACTTGTATCCGCCGTACGGGGAATCGGCGCCGTAGAAGAGTCCACCGTTGACGTTCATCGATCCCGACCGGACTCTGGCGGCGAACGCCATCCCGCGCTCGCGCGTCGCGGAGAACACCGATCCCGACAGCCCGTAACTGCTGTCGTTGGCGATCCGCAGCGCGTCGACTTCGTCACGGTAGGGCAGGATCACCGCGACGGGTCCGAACACCTCGTGCTGGGCGATCTCGTGGGAATTGTCGACACCGGTGATGACCGTGGGCATCAGGTAGTTGCCGCCTTCCAGGCCGGGCGGCAGTGATTCGGGAACCGTTCCACCCGTGACGATCTCGGCCCCCGATGCCCTGGCGCGGTCCACGAATCCGAGGATGCGGTCACGTTGCTTGCGGTTGATCACCGGCCCCAGGAACGTCTCGGCCAGGGCGGGGTCGCCGGGCAGGATCATGCCGAACAGGTCGGCGACCTTGGCGACGACGTCGTCGAAGCGGGCCGCCGGCACCAGCACCCTGGTGTTGATGGCGCACCCCTGTCCGGCGTGCATGCAGACCTGCGCGGTGTTGGGTAGCACCTCGTCGATGTCGGCGTCGTCGAGGATCACCATCGCCGACTTCCCGCCCAGTTCCAGGAACACCCGCTTCAGCGTTTCGGCGCCCCGCGCGGCGATGAGGCGGCCGATATCGGTCGACCCGGTGAACGACACCATGTCGACGCGGGGATCGGTGACCAGTCGCTGCGCGACCGAATTGTCCGGCGTCGGCACCACGTTCACGACTCCGGCCGGGATGTCGGTGTGCTCGGCGATCAACCGCCCGATGCGCGTCGAGGTCCACGGGGTGTTCGGATCCGGCTTGAGCACCACGGTGTTACCGGTGGCCAACGCCGGACCCAGCTTGTTCAGGACGATCTCGACCGGGAAGTTCCACGGCGTGATCGCGGCGACCACACCGACGGGTTCCTTCACGACGCGGCGAAGGTTGTCGCCACCGAACGCGGTGCCCGGCCCCAGTTCCCTCTCCCACTCGAACTCGTCGATCAGGTCGGCCGGATAGGTCAGGGCGTCCGAGAGCGGCCACTCGAGCTGGGCCATCGACGTCGTCATCAGCGGAGCGCCGACTTCGGCGACGATCTCCTCCCGGAGCGCGTCGCGGTCGCGTTCCAACGCCTCCTGCAGTTGAATCAGGCACCGCCTGCGCAGCGCGCGATCCGTCGACCACGCCGTCTCGTCGAACGCCCGTCGCGCCGCGGTGATCGCGGCGTCGACATCCTCGGCACCACCCGCCGCGGTGGTCCCCAGCACCTCACCGGTCGCCGGGCTGAGATTGGCGAACGTCTCGCCCGAAAGCGCTTCGCGCAGTTCGCCGTCGACCAGCATCCGCGACTCGGCACGGTGCCGTGCCCGATCGTTGAGAGCCGCACTGGCCGATTCGGCTGTGACCGTCATCGCACTATCATAGCTATTTATATGATGATGGATCTACCCTGGTCGCATGCGGCTGAACCGGAGGTGACGTCCTATCGGTGTTAAAATCGCACACTTGTACAACAGTGCCTTAACTGCGGGGAGCACATGACCATCCTTGGAATCGGCGCGGAAGCGCACCGGCGCCTGTCGTCGCGCAGGACCGCCGAGATCGTCGCCGACGAACTGCGTCAGCAGATCATCGACGGAAGGCTCACCGACGGCGACCTGCTCCCTGGCCAGAAGCAGCTCGTCGAGCACTTCAACGTCAGCCTCGTCTCGGTGCGCGAGGCGCTGCGAATCCTCGAGACCGAGGGGCTGGTGTCGGTCCGTCGTGGCAACCGCGGCGGTGCCGTAGTGCACGCGCCCGCGAAGTCGAGCGCCGCCTACATGCTCGGCCTGGTGCTGCAGAGCGACTCGGTGCCGGTGACGGATCTGCGCACCGCGCTCAAGGAACTCGAGCCGTCGTGCGCAGCGCTGGCGGCGCAGCGACCCGACCGGGCCACCACCCTCATCCCGCAACTGGTGGCGAGCAACGAGAATCTCGCCGAGTCCATCGACGACGTCGAGAAGTTCTCCGAGATCGGCCGGGAGTTCCACCACGTGCTGGCACACGGGTGCGGCAACCACACCATGGTCGTGGTGATGGGCAGCCTCGAGGCGCTGTGGACCAGCCAGGAGGGCGAGTGGTTCGCCAACGCCAAGGAGGAGAACGCGTTTCCCACCGCGGCCAAGCGGCGCGCGGCACTCAACGCTCACCTCAAGCTCACCGAGGCGATCGCCGACGGCGACGTGGACCGTGCGCGCAAGCTGGCGTACAAGCACATCGGCGATGCGCACACGCACGCCTTGCCGACGGCCGACCAACGCATTCAGGCCCACTCGCCCCAGGCGATGTCGCGGCGCGGCTGACTACCAGCGCGCCTCGTTGCGCCGCCCGTCGGTGGTGACGTCGACCCGTTGGCCCACCAACTCCCGCGCTTCGGCGTCGGCGAGCAGTTCCCCCTCCCGGACACGGGCGAGCGCCCGGCCGTCGGCGGTGTCGAGGACCACCAGACCCTGCACGGGTGCGCCGTCCCGGCCGTGCGCGACGGTGTACGCGCGGACGGTGCCGGGGCCCGACCAGGTCGTCAGCAGCGGCTCCCGCGACTGCGCGGCGTCGACGTCGGCCTGCAGATCCTCGGGCGGCACCGCCGCCGAGTCCGGCGTGCTCGACCACACCGCGGCGACGTGTTCGGCCAGGTGCATACCGACGCCGGTGACCAGTGCGCGACCCGGCGCCGTGCACAACCTGTCGAAGGTGCTCGCGATGACGTGCGTGAGATAGCCGCTCGCCGGGCCGCCCGCGTAGGGCAACCCGCCCGTCACCGTGAGCCCGCGCCGATCGTCGAGAGCGAGTCCGATTGCGTCGCAACCCAATCGAACCGACGACGGAAAGCACGAGTACAGGTCGAAGGCGTCGATGTCGTCGAGACCGACGCCCGCCGCCGCCAGCGCGTGGCGACCCGCGACGGCCATGCCCACGGACCGCGACATGTCGGTCCGTTCGGCGATGCTGTCGGGGTCCTGCGCATGCGCCCAGCCGGTCAGGTAGAGCCTGCGGTCCTCGGGCACGCCCAGCGCATCGGCGCGTTCCGCGGTCGCGAGCAGCAGCGCCGCGGACATGTCGACGTCCATCACCGCGACCTCGTGTTTGGTGTACGGCCATCCGACGTAACGGTTGTCGGCGGTGGGCGTGCCCACGGTCGCGGCGTCGAGCGCCCTCGGGCGCCAGGCGTGCGGGTTGCCCGCCGCCACGACGCTCATCGCCGCCATCACCGTGGCGGCCTCCGCGGCGTCCTCGTCCAGCGAGCGGCCGAGCCGCGCCCGCCGTGCGGTATCCCACAGCGGGAAGGTCTCCCACGCCTGCACGACCTCGTGCGCGAGCTCCGACTCGTGCGGCGGATCCCACGGGAACGGTGTGGACTTGCGGTGACTCCAGGGCAGCTTCTCCCCACGCTTCTTGGCGGCGCGCATCGTGGCCAGCGCCTCCGCGCTGCAGATCAGCGCAAGATCCAGCTCGCCGCGGCGCATCGCGGCCGCCGTCCGGTTCACCAGGTCCTGTGGCGTGGTTCCGCCGATACCCGAGTAGTGACGATGGCGCGGGGCGGCACCCAGCTCGGTGGCGAGCCGGGCCACCGGGTCGTCGTAGGGCCAGGTCTGGCAGTAGACGACCTGGATCGAATCCAGTTGTGACAGAACGTCACCCAATCCGGCGGCGGCCTCGCGAGCGCGCTGGGCCCAGCTGGCCAAAGGCTCCGGCGCCGCGCCGTCGCGGACCGTGTGCTGCGCGGCGCCGATGACGCACAGTCCGCGCGGATCGGCCGTCACGCGGCACCCGTCGTACACGGAAGCCGTTTGATGCCGTGGAAGAACGACGAGCGCAACCGGTCCGGTGCGCCGGTCACGGCCAGACCGGGCACGTTCGGATAGAGCTCCTCGAGCAGCACCCTCAGCTCGAGCCGCGCCAACTGCGCGCCGAGGCAGAAGTGGGTGCCGCCGCCCCCGAACGCGGCGTGGCCGGCGTCCTCGCGGGTGACGTCGAACTCGTCGGCCCGTTCGAACACGTCCTCGTCCCGGTTGGCGGACAGGTAGTGGATGAGCACCCAATCGCCCGCGGGGATGTGGTGCCCGCCGAGTTCGACGTCGGTGGTCACGGTGCGCCGGAAGTGCATGACCGGGGTGGACCACCGCAGCAGCTCCTCGACGGCACGTGGGATCGCCGACGGATCGCGCGCGAGCAGCGCCCTCTGCTCGGGATGCTCGGAGAGCGCGAGGATTCCGTGACTCAGCGTGTTGCGGGTGGTCTCGTTGCCCGCGATCGCCAGCAGGAGGAAGAACTCGTTGAGCTGGTCGCGATTGAGTTTCTCGCCGTCGACCTCCGCCACCAGCAGAGCCGAGAGGATGTCGTCTTTCAGTCCGTGCTTGCGCCGGTCCTCGACCAGTTCAGCGCAGTAGCGGAACATCTCCGCGGACGCCTGACCGAGAGCCTCGGGTGTCGGCGCGTAGTCGGGGTCCTCGATACCGAGGCTGCCGATGGCGTTGCTCCATCGGAACACGTCCATCCGGTCCTCCGGGGGAACGCCCAGGACATCGGCGATCACCTGCAGCGACATCTCCGCTGAGATGTCGGGCACCGCATCGAATTCGCCCTTCTCGGTGATGTTCGCGACGATGTCGCGCGCCACCTTGCGCATGTGCGGTTCGAGTCGCGTCACGTTGCGAGCGGTGAAACCCTGGTTGATGAGCTTGCGGACCTGCACGTGCCTGGGCGGGTCGATACCGGGCAGCATCGCCGACGTCGGGCTCATCTCGACCTCGACGAGGGTGTTGCCCCGACTGCTCGTGAACGTCTCGGTGTCCCGGCTGACCGTCCGCACGTCGGTGTGCCGGGTCAGCAGCCACGACTTGGGCAGACCGGGTAGGGAGACGGGATGCACCGGCGATTCGGCGCGCAAGCGGGCAAGCGCCTCGAAGGGCGCCCCGGTAACGTAGGTGTCGGGGTCGAGCACCGCGGCGGCGTCGAGATCCAGTGCGCTGCCGGAGTGTTCGGTCGCCAGTGAGCTCACCAGGTTCGGCTTCGGGATGTTCATCGTTCCTCCACTGACGCCTTGATTCCGGCGATGATGACGGCGAGACCCGCCCGGTAGCGGGTCGCCGCCTGCCGTTTCGTCGGTGCGGGAACGCTCAACGGCCGGGCCTCCTCGAGGCTCACGGATCCGAGCAGGTAGGTGTACAGCACGGCGTGCGCGGCGTTGACCTTCGCCTCGCCGAGCCCGGAGTGTGCGATGAGTTCCCGGCTCAGCCGGTCCAGCCTGCGGGCGCACTCACCGTCGCCGTTGGTCTGCAGGATTCCCGCGATGCCCGGCACGTCAAGCAGGACTTCCCGTGATTCGCAGTACATCTCGACCAGTCGACGGTCCCACGGCCCGGCGGTCGGTTCGGTGATACCCGCGAGCACGGACTCGGCGAGCAGATCGAGCGCCGCCTGCTTGCCGGGCACGTGGTAGTACACCGAGGGTGCAGCGGCCCCCAGTTCGGCGGCGAGTCCGCGCATGGTCACCTTCTGCACACCGACCCGCCGGGCCAGGTTCTGCAGGGCGGCCACCACCTCGTCGCGATCCAGTTCGCCGTACGCCCGCCGCGTCGGGGTGTTCACGTCTGATTCCCCGTCGCTTCGCTCGCCCCCGAGGTCGGCACCCCGTACACCGACTTCATCTCGACGTACTCGTCGAAGGCCTCCGGCCCGTACTCCCGACCGATGCCGCTGGCTTTGAATCCGCCGAAGGGCAGATCGAATCCGGGTGCGAACGCGTTGATGCCGAACATCCCGGTCCGGACGCGCCGCGCGATGTCGAAGCCCGCGCGACGGTCCCTGGTCCACACCGATCCCGCCAGGCCGTACGGCGAGTCGTTGGCGATCCGAACGGCGTCGTCGACGCCGTCGTACGGGATGACGACGATCACCGGGCCGAAGATCTCCTCGCGAGCGACGCGCATCGAGTTATCGACATCGCGGAACACCGTGGGCCGCACGTAGTGTCCGCTGTCGAGCCCGTCGACCGGCTCCGTCCCGCCCGCTGCCACCTTCGCGCCCTCCGCCTCGCCGATGTGCAGGTAACCCAGGACTCGATCACGCTGACGCGCCGACACCATGGGGCCGATGTCGGTACTCGTTTCGCGGGGATCGCCGATGGTGAAGCCGTTCGCAGCATCGGCCAGCGCACCCACCACCTCGTCGTACCGGCTGCGCGGCGCGAGGATCCGGCTCTGCGCCACGCAGGCCTGACCGTTGTTGAGGAACGACGAGAACTTCAGCCCCTCCACCGTGCGTTCGATCGAGGCGTCCTCGCAGACGATCGCGGCGGACTTCCCCCCGAGTTCGAGGCTGACGCGGGCCAACCGCCGGCCGCAGGTGGCTGCGATGGCCCGCCCGACGTCGGCGCTGCCCGTGAACGCGATCCGGTCGACGCCGGGGTGTTCGACGAGTCGCTGTCCGGCCTCGGTACCGCCGGGCAGGATCGCCGCGACGCCCGGCGGCAGGTCGGCGTCCGCCAACATGCCGGCGAGCAGCATTCCGTCCAGCGGGGTTTCGGGCGCGGGCTTCACCACCACCGTGCACCCGGCCACGAGTGCCGGGAGGAGCTTGGCGACGATCGTCACCTGCGGGACGTTCCACGGCGTGATGACGCCGACCACACCCGACGGCTCGCGCACCAGCGCGCTGTTGCCGCGGGCCTCGATCCACGCGTACGCCTCGGCGAACTCACACGTCTGCTGCATCAGCACGAAGGGACCGATGCCGTGCGCGGCCTGCGAAAAGGTCGCGGGCGAGCCCATCTCGGAGGTGACCAGGGCGGACATCTCGCCCGCGCGGGCGCCGTAGGCGTCGATGAACGGGCGCAGCACGGCGATGCGTTCGGCCACCGTCATGCGGGGCCACGGGCCCTCGTCGAACGCGAGGCGGGCGGACGCGACGGCGGCGTCGACGTCGGCCTCCGAGGCGATCGGCGCGGAGCCGACCGCCGTCCCGTCGTGCGGCGAGCGGATGTCGAACGCGTCCCCCGTGGACGGTGCCACCCACTCGCCCGCGACGAACAAGCGGTCGAAGGAGTACGACATGAGCAGCCTCCCAAGCTTTCTACCAGTGTTCTAATCTATTCGAACATTGGTAGAATGTCACCATGCGTGAACGGGCAGCCATCCTGCGTGAGATCGGCCAGCCGCTCGAGATCGGCGACATCGTGCTCGCCGACATCGCGCCGAACCAGGTCCGCGTGCGCATCGCCGCCAGCGGGGTGTGCCATTCCGACCTGTCCCAGGCGACCGGTGCGCTCCCCGCGGGTGCGCCGTGCGTGCTCGGCCACGAGGGCGCGGGGGTGATCGAGGCCGTCGGCTCCGAGGTTCACCACGTCGAGGTCGGCGACCACGTGGTCATCGCCTGGACGGCTGCGTGCGGGCACTGCTGGTTCTGCAACCGGGGCGAGCTCCACCTCTGCCGCAACGCGATTCCCGACACTTACGCGATGCCGTACGCCACGGACGCCGACGGCGCCGCACTGTTCACCTCGATGGGCGTCTCCAGCTTCGCGACCGCGACCAATTGCCTTGGCCGGGCCGTTGTTCCGATCCCCCGTGACATCCCCTTCGACGTCGCCGCGCTCGTCGGCTGCGGCGTCGCGACCGGCGCCGGTGCGGCGCTGAACACCGCCCCGGTCGAGCACGGCACTTCGGTCGCGGTGCTCGGCCTCGGCGGCGTGGGTCTCGCGACGCTGATGGCCGCTGCCGTGCGCGGCGCCGCCGAGATCATCGCGATCGATCCGGTCGCGGCGCGGCGCGAGGCCGCCGCGTCGTTCGGCGCCACCCACGTCGTCGACCCCGCGGACGGCGACGTCGCCAGGCAGGTGCGCGCGATCACCGGTCGCCGCGGCGCCGACATCGTCTTCGAGGCGGTGGGGCGCAGCGCAACGATCGACACCGCGATCAAGGCCACCCGCCGCGGCGGCACCACCTGCGTCGTCGGGGCCGCGATGCCCGGCGACGACGTGGCCCTCTCCGCCTACGACCTGTTCATGAACGCCAAGACCCTGGTCGGCTGCCAGTACGGCTCCGTGGTACCCGCACGCGACTTCCCGATGCTGCTCGAACTGTGGCGCAACGGCCGAATGCCGTTGGACCGCCTGGTGACCCGTCGGGTGGCGCTCGACGAGGTCAACGACGCCTTCGCCGACCTCAGTTCGGGTGCCGGCATCCGCACCGTGCTGGTCAACTAACCCCGCGAGCAGACGCGAAATCCCCTGAATCGGCGTGATTGAGGGGATTTTGCGTCTGCTCGGCGGAGGACATCTAGCGGCCGGACCAGTTGGGCGCCCGCTTCTCGGCGAACGCGCGCGGCCCCTCCTTGGCGTCCTCGGTGGCGAACACCTCCTGCGCGATGCGCGCCTCGTTGCGATACGCCTCGCGCATGTCGACCTTGAGACCCTCGAGCACACTGCGTTTGGTGGCCTGGATCGCCAGCGGCGCGTTCCTCGTGATGCGGGCCGCGTAGGCGAACGCCGTGTCCAGCAACTCGTCCTCCCCCACCACGGCGTTGAGCAGACCCATCTGAGCGGCCTTGGCCGCGTCGACGACGTCGGCGCACAGCAGGAACTCCATCGCGTGCGCGAACGGCACCTGACGCGGAAGCCGCACGGTGGTGCCTCCGCCGGCGAACAGACCGCGGGCCGGCTCCAGCACACCGAAGGTGGCGTGTTCGCTGGCCACCCGGATGTCGACCCCGCCGAGCATCTCCATACCGCCCGCCACACAGGGTCCGTTCACCGCCGCGATGATCGGCTTGTAGATCTTGCTGCCGCGCAACACCGCGTCGGTGCCGTCGGTGAGCGAGTAACCGCCGACGTCGGTGGCCGAGCCGTCCCGGATCTTCTTGGACAGCGCGGTGATCTCGGGGACGTAGGTCTTGAGGTCGGCGCCGGACATGAACGCCCGACCGACCCCGGTGAAGATGGCCACCCACGCGTCGTCGTCCTCGCCGAACCGCTTCCACGCCTGTGCGAGTTGATGGAAGTGCTCGAGGTCGCAGGCGTTCTTCGCCTCCGGCCGGTCGAGCGTGATCAGCACGACATGCGGTGCATCCCGGCGCTTTCCGAGTTCGTAGTGAACGGGCACGGCATCTCCTTCAGTGGGCCTCGGACGGGAAGGCACCCATCCGGTCGTGGTCGGCGAACTGTGCGCGCACGGCGTCGCGATCGGCGTCGGTCATCAGCGTGTACGCGGTCGCCCCCGGCGGTTTCCACCACACCGGTTCCGGACACAGCCAGGCGTCGCGGCGCAACGGCTTCTTGTTGACCTTGCCGTTGCCCAGGACCGGGATCGCGGCCAGTCGGACGAAGCGCGGCGCCCACTTGGTGCCGAGATCCGGCTGAGCCGCGAGGAACTCGGCGAAGTCCGCGGGTGCGAAGGCGCGGCCCGGCTGCAGTTCGAGAACGGCCAGCACCTGATCGCCGGCCACCGGGTCGGGCACGCCGACCACCGCCACCGCGGCCGCGGCTTCGTACCGCTCGACGATCCGCTCGACCGGTGCGGCCGAGAAGTTCTCCGAATCCACCCGGAGCCAGTCGCCGACGCGGCCTGCGAACCAGAACACGTCATCGGCGTCCCGGTAGGCGAGGTCGCCCGACCAGAAGTAGCCGTCCCGCAGCCGCTCCGAGTCGGCCTCCGCGTTGTTCCAGTAGCCCTCGAACGAGCCGCCCGTGTCGCGGCGCACCAACTCGCCGATCGCCTGTTCGGCGTTGCACAGCCGGCCCGCGGAATCGAACTCGGCGCGTGCGCATTCCACGCCGGACGCGTCGACGACGGCGATGTCGGCGCCGGCGGGCGCGCTGCCGAGCGAGCCGGGCTTGCGCGACGGCATGAGCGCGATACCGCCCTCGCTGGAGCCGTATCCGCTCAGCACGCCGACTCCGAACCGCTTCTTGAACGCCGCCATGTCGCGCGGTGAGGCCTCCGGCGCGAGCACCACTTTCAGCCTGTGGTCACGGTCGTGCGGGGTCGGCTCGGTCGCCAGCACGTAACCGAGTGCGCGTCCGACGGTGTTGGTGAAGGTCACGTCGTGGGTGCGGACGTCGTCGAGCCACGCTGTCGCCGAGAACCGATCGCGCAGCAGCAACCGAGCGCCGCTGGCGACGGCCGGGAACAGGGCCGCGCTCAACGCGTTACCGTGCGACAGCGGCATCGGACAGTAGAGCGTGTCGCCCGGCCCGAAGCCGAAACCCGCGGCGGCGACGGAAGCCATCCGGCGCTGACTGCATCTGGCGGCCTTGGGCGCGGACGTCGAGCCCGACGTCAGCAGCAGACACAGCAGCGTGTCCGGCAGCGGCGCCGCGGCGGGCGGTGTCGCACCCCGGTGGCTCTCCCAGGGCGCTTCTTCCACGCGCAGGGCATCGCCGACGAGGCCGGCGTAGGTGGCGTCGGTCAGCACGAATTGGCAAGCGGTGTGGTCGATATCGCGTGCGAGCTCTGCGCCGCGCCGGGTGGTGTTGAGGCCGACGACACAGGTGCCGGCGAGCGCCGCGCCGAACATCTGGAACACGTACTCGGGCACGTTCGGCAGCAGGACGCCGACATGCGGCGGCCGGGCGGGGTCGAGCGCCGCGATCAACCAGTCGGCCCGCTGCGCCGCTTCCGACACCACCTCACGCCACGTCCAGGAGCGGTCTCCGTACAGCAGACCGACGTTGTCGTCGTCGGCCCGCGCCCGGACGAGATCGGCCACTGTCGTGGTGATGCGCGATCCGCTCCGCTCCTCGCTCGTCGTCATGCAGCCCCATTTCCCTCGGCGGCGCGGCGTAGTAGCTTAACTTTGCGATAATAGCCAGATAGACCCCAACCGTAGCCAACGAGGGCAGGTGGCAGTGGCCGACACGACCGACTTCGGACTGCAGTACCCCTACGAACTGGTGGCAGGCGATCCGGAATTCGTCTTTCCGGCCGCCGAGGGCATCCATCCGCACTGCCAGTCCGACACGTGGTTCATCGCGGGCGAGTTGACCGGCCGCACCTCCGGCAGGCGGTTCGCGTTCCTGACGATCTTCAACCAGAACCGGCCGGGTGGCGCGATCGTCGCCGACTTCCACACTCTGGCGTTCTTCGACCTCGACAACGGGACCTACGCCACCAGCACCGACTACGACATGCCGCCCAAGAACATGGAGCCGGGAACGGTCCACAAGATGTCCGCCGCCACAGGGCATCTCGCGCTCAGCTTCGACACCAGAGCCGGTCGCTCCGCGTGGACCGCGCGGCACACCGACGACGGCTCGCCGGTGCCGTTCGGCTACGACCTCGCCCTCGTCGGCATCGATCAGTTCGACGCGCCGATGGCGCTGACCCTGACGGTCTCGGCGACACGACCGCCCGTGCCCGTCGGCGCCTCGACGCACAGCGGCCGGTTCCAGTGTCTCGCCCAGCCCGAGACGTTCTCGTACTTCCAGACCGGCATGGCCATGACCGGGACACTCACCTGGGGATCGATCACCGAGGAGGTGTCGGGCACGGCCGGCCACATCGACCGGCAGTGGTTCCCGCTGCCCGCGGGCGGTGGCGGCACCGACGGCGATCCGCGGGCGATCTCGTACGAGTGGCGCACCATCCACCTCGACAACGGGGCAGACGTCGTGGCGTGGCGGCAGTTCGACCGCCGCGACCGCAACGCCCCGCGCCCGTTCACGGGTGCCACCGTGTCCTACGCCGACGGCCGGGCCCCGGAGTGCGTCGAGGACATCGAGGTGCACACCGAGAGTTACGTCCGCTGGCCCGAATCGGTGCGACAGCTCATCCGGCCACCCGTGAGCGCGCGCTGGATGCCGGACCGGCACACGTTTCGCTCCGAGGCGCTCGCTCTCGAACTGCGCGGCACACCGCTCATCGCGGCACCCGCGCACGCCCTTCCGGTCGAGTACATGGAGGGTCCGTTCCTGTTCGAGGGCACCATGCGGGGACAACCGGTGCGGGGCTTCGGGATCTCGGAGCGCTCGCTGGCGCTGTACCGCGATTGGGAACTCGTCGACGTGCTGGCGACGACCGAACTCGCCGCGCTCGCCGAGACACTGCGGCCACTGGTCGCAGACGGCAGGCGCGCCGAAGCGCTGCAGCGGCTGGACCACGTCAGCCCCGGTGAGCACGCTCAACTCGTCGACGACCTGACGGCGGCGCTGTCCGTCAGCGAGTGAGCAGCAGGCAGCCGGCGATCGGGCCGCCGCCCGCGGCGACCACCGCGGTATCGGCGCCCCCCACCTGTCGCTGCCCCGCCTGCCCGCGCAGTTGCAGGCAAGCCTCGTGCAGTACCCAGTAGCCGTGCATGCGCCCAGCCGACAGCTGTCCCCCATAGGTGTTGAGCGGAAGGTCGCCGTCGAGCGCGATGCGCGTGGCGCCCTCGACGAACGGCCCGGCTTCGCCGTCGCCACAGATGCCGAGCGCCTCGAGCCAGGCGACGGTCAGATAGGTGAAGCCGTCGTACAGTTCGGCGACGTCGAGGTCCTTCGGCGTCAGGTCGGTCCGCGACCACATCTGCGTCGCGGCTTCGGCGGACGCCATCTTGGGGAAGTCGGGACGGTGGAACCAGCCGCCCGTTCCGTACGCTCCGCCGATCGCCTCCACCCGCGCGGGCGGCTGGGGACAGTCGCCCGCGTAGTCGCGGTGCGAGACGATCACGGCGATCGAGCCGTCGACGGGAACGTCGCAGTCCAGCAGGCCCAGGGGCGACGAGATCGGGCGCGCGGCCAGATAGTCGTCCATGGTGAACGGGTCCCGATACGCCGCAAGTGGATTGAGCGCGGCGTTGCGTCGGCTGTTGATGGCCATCCAGCCGAGTTGTTCCTTGGTGGTGCCGTAAAGCTCCATGTGCCGACGGCAGTGCATCGCCACCCAGTTCGATGCGGAGTAGGCGTGCGCCGCCATGAGTTCGCCGATGTCGCCGTTGGCGCCGATCCTGCGGGGTGCACCCGGCTGCCGCGGTTCCTCCGGTGGTGAGGTGAGCGCGTTCGGCTCGGGGGGCAACTCCGCCGACGAGTCGATCATCGAGCCACCGAGCATCGCGACGGTGCGATACACCAGGACGTGTCGGGAGCGGCCCTCGGCGACGGCCAGCATCGCCGACATCAGCGGGCTGTACAGCCCCGAGGTGTCGATTCCCGAGCCGCGGTTCTCGGCGTCGAGGCCGAGCGCGTCGACGACGTGCTGCCGCGGGGTGTCGCCGAGCGTGGCGATGCCGTCGATGTCGGCTGGTGTCAGGCCGGCGTCGGCGATGGCCGCGTGCGTGGCGTCCAGCGTCAGCTGCAGACCGGGGATGCCTGTGCGGCGACCGATGTGGGAGATGCCGATCCCACTGATGATCGTGTCCTTCTCGAAGCCCTTCGGCAGTTCCATTGTTGTAAAAATAGTCGAGGGGTAGGTTCGTCGACATGTCAGGTGCGGCCCCAGGGCGGATGCTTCCCGAACTCACGGAACACAATCGCGCGTTCTGGACCGGCGGTGCCGACGGACGCCTGCACGTGCCGTACTGCGAGCCGTGTGCTCGCTGGGTGCTTCCCCCCGAAGCCGTTTGCCCTGGTTGCGACGCCGCCCTCGGCACCAGGCCGGTTTCCGGTGCCGGCACCGTATTCACCTACACCGTCAACCACCACCCGTTCAACCCGGCGGTGCCGCCGCCCTACGTCATCGCGATCATCGAGCTGGCGGAGCAGGACGATCTCCGACTCGCGGCGAACATCGTGGACTGCCAACCGGATTCGGTGACCGTCGGGATGCCCGTCAGCGTGCGGTTCGAAGAGCAGCCCGGCGCCGACGGCGCGATGTTCGTACCCGTGTTCGCACCCCGAGGCACCGCGTAGCCCGCACCAGGGGGCCTCGGTCACGCCACCGACCGACGGCAGTCCTCGCGAGTTGCGGTGAAAGTGCTGACTCTTTCCGACTCCAGGCGTACTCTCGCTAAAACGCTAACTTTATAAAGAAAGCTACACAACCGCTCAGCAGACGAGAGACCTGTGCACGTACCCGCCGACCGCCACGCGATCACCGCATCGTGAAGTCCACGACACTCCGGGTGCTCGTCGGCATGGGCACGATCGTCGCGATCGTCGGTATCGCGTTCGTATCCGTCGGGTTGTTCCAGAATCGCTTCGCCGGGACCGCTCCCCTGATCGTCCTGTCGCCCCGCGCCGGGCTGGTGATGAATCCCGACGCGAAGGTCAATCTGCTCGGTGTCCCGGTGGGCCGGGTCGGTCGCATCGAGGAGCTCGCCGACGGCCGAGCCGCCATCCACCTCGAGATGGAACCCGATCGGCTCGCCGAGATCCCAGACAACGTCGTCGTCGACATCGCGTCCCCGACGGTGTTCGGCGCGAAGTCCATCAACCTGGTGCCGCCGGACGATCCGTCACCCCGCACCCTGCAGCCCGGCCAGGTGCTGGACTCCCAACACGTCACGGTCGAGTTCAACACCGTCTTCGAACAACTCACCGCGGTGTTGACCGAGATTCAGCCCGAGAAGCTCAACGAGACACTCGGCGCCATCGCGACCGCCTTCGACGGTCGCGGCCAGCAGTTCGGTGAGGCTTTGAGCCGACTGAACCGCTACCTCGCGAAGATCGAACCGAGCCTGCCGAACCTCAGCCGCGACATCGAGGTCGCGCCGGGGGTCCTCAACGCGTACGCGGACGCCGCGCCGGACCTGCTGCGCATCGTGGACAACGCGTCGACCATCAGCGACACGCTGGTCGACCAGAGCGCGAATCTGGACGCCTTCCTGGTCAGTACGATCGGGCTCGCCGACACCGGAAACGACGTCATCGGCGGCAACCGACAGGGCTTGACGGACCTGGTGCGCGTGCTGGTGCCCACCCTCGAGCTGTCCAACCGCTACCACGAAGCGATCACCTGCACGCTCGGCGGACTGCTGCCGTTGGCCACGGGTCCGCCGCTTGACAAGCCCGGCATCGTCGACTCGATCGGTTTCCAGCTGGCCAGGGAGCGCTACCGTTACCCCGGCAACCTGCCGAAGGTCGCGGGTACCGGTGGGCCGCAATGCCTCTCGCTGCCGAACGTGCCTCCCGAGTCGCGGCCGCCGTTCGTGGTCGCCGACACCGGCGCGAACCCGGCGCAGTACGGCAATCAGGGCATCCTGCTGAACTCCGACGGGCTCAAGCAGTACCTGTTCGGTCCCATCGACGGGCCACCGCGCAACACCGCCCAGGTGGGACAGCCGGGATGAACGCGAGTCGCAAACCGTTCGTGAAGTTCGGCGTCTTCGCCGTGGTGATGACCGTGCTGACCGCGTGCCTGCTGGTGATCTTCGGTCAGTACCGAACCGGTTCGACGATCACGTACTCGGCGGTCTTCGCCGACGTCTCCGGTCTGAGGTCCGGCGACTCGGTGCGGGCGGGCGGCCTCCGGGTCGGCACGGTGAACGAGGTCGCCATGCAATCGGACCACACCATCCTGGTGACGTTCGACGCCGATCGGACCGTGCCGCTGAGCACCGGGACGACGCTGGCCGTCAGATACCTCAACCTCGTCGGCGACCGCTTCCTGGACCTCGTCGACGGCCCCGGCTCCACCCGCCTGCTTCCGGAGGGGTCGCGGATACCCGCCGATCGCACCGCTCCGGCCCTCGACCTGGACCTGCTGCTCGGCGGCCTGAAACCGGTCATCCAGGGCCTGAACCCACAGGACGTCAACACGCTGTCGGGTGCCCTGCTGCAGATCTTCCAGGGGCAGGGCGGGACGCTGGATTCCCTGCTGTCGCAGACCTCGTCGTTCACCACCGGGCTCGCGGACAACGGGCAGGTGATCGAGCAGTTGATCGACAACCTGAACACGGTGGTCGCCACGCTCGCCGACAGCGGCACCGAGTTCTCCGGGACCATCGACCGGCTCGAGCAACTCGTCACGGGACTGTCGAAGGACCGTGACCCCATCGGCGCCGCCATCGACTCGCTCAACCAAGGCACGTCGTCGCTCGCCGACCTTCTGGGGCAGGCGCGCAGCCCGCTGTCGGGCACGATCGCCGAGCTCAACCGGCTCGCTCCCATACTCGATCAGGACAAGGACAGGATCGACGGGGCACTGCAACGCGCGCCCGACAACTACCGCAAGCTGATCCGCCTCGGCGCCTACGGCAGCTGGCTGAACATCTACATCTGCGCACTGAGCTTCCGGGTGAGCGATCTGCAGGGGAACACCGCGGTCTTCCCCTGGTTCGAGCAGACCAACGGGAGGTGCGCCGAGTAATGCTCAAGTACCGCGACAGCGCCTTGATCCGGCCCGGACTCATCGGGGTGATCCTCGTCGTGCTGGTGATCGGCGTCGGCCTGCAGCCCGAACGGATCGCGCAGTGGGCGACCGCCCTTCGGTATCAGGCGCTGTTCACCGAAGCGGGCGGCCTGTCGGTCGGTAACGACGTGCGGCTGTCCGGAATGAGAGTCGGTGCGGTGACGGGCGTTTCGCTGGACAAGGGCAAGGCCAGGGTGACCTTCACGCTGCCTAGCGCGATCACGCTGGGATCCGACACCACCGCCCACATCCGGACCGGCACGCTGCTGGGTGAACGCATCCTCACGCTGGAGTCGGCGGGTACCGCCAGAATGCGACCCTCGGAGGTCATCCCGGTGTCGCGCACGTCGTCGCCGTACTCGCTGACCGAGGCGGTCAGCGATCTCACCACCAACACCGCGGGCACCGACACGGCCGGGATCAACCAGGCCCTGGACACACTGGCGTCCACGATCGACCAGATCGCACCCCAACTCGGTCCCGCGTTCGACGGCGTCTCGCGGCTGTCGCGCTCACTGAACGACCGCAACGAGACACTGCGCGCCCTGCTCGACAGCGCGAGCTCCGTCAGCGGTGTGCTCGCCGAACGCAGTGAGCAGCTGAACACACTGATCCTGTCCGCCAACGACCTGATCGGCATGCTGGACGACCGCAGGCAGGCCATCGTCTCCCTGCTGGCCAGCGTCTCCGCACTCTCCAGGGAACTGTCCGGGCTGGTCGCCGACAACGAACAGACGCTGGCGCCGACGCTGCAGAAGCTGAACTCCGTCACGGCGATGCTGGAGAAGAACCGCGACAACATCGCCAAGGCGCTGCCGGGTCTGGCGAAGTACCAGATCACCCAGGGCGAGGCGGTGGCCAACGGTTACTTCTACGAGGCGTTTGTCTCGAACATCCTGCCGGGCAAGCTCTTCCAGCCGTTCCTCGACTACGCGTTCGGCTTCCGACGCGGTACCGATGCCGGCCGACCGCCCGACAACGCCGGTCCGCGAGCCGAACTCCCGCTGCCCTACAACGGCATTCCTGGCGGTCCGCGATGAGGGGCGAACTGGTGCGCATCGTGACAGCCATGGCGCTGGTCGCGGCACTGCTCGGCGGCACCGCACTGGTGGTGCGCGAGGCCTACTTCTCGCCGACCACGATCACGGCGTACTTCCTCAGCGCGACGGGCATCTACCGCGGTGACGAGGTGCGCGTCGCCGGCGTGAACGTCGGCACGATCGCCGACATCGAACCCGTGGGCGGGCAGGCCAGGATCACGATGCGCGTCGACCGCGGCGTGCCGATTCCGGCGGACGCCAAAGCGGTCATCGTCGCGCAGAGCCTCGTCGCCTCCCGTTACGTCCAGCTGGCGCCCGCGTACGAGACCAGCGGTCCGACGATGCCCGACTACGCGGTCATCCCCCTCGAACGCACCGCGATCCCCGTCGAGTGGGACCAGGTGAAGGAGCAGTTGACCAGGCTGGCAACGGATCTCGGACCACAAGCCGGCGCGCCCGGCACGCCGATCTCACGCTTCATCGACAGCGCTGCCAACGCGATGAACGGCAACGGCGACAAGCTGCGGCGCACCATCGCCGAGCTGTCGGGGCTGGGACGCACGCTCGCCGATGGCAGCGGAAACCTCGTCGACGTCATCAGGAACCTGCAGACCTTCGTCACCGCGCTGCGCGACAGCGGCCAGCAGATCGTCGAGTTCCAGAATCGGTTCGCCACACTCACCAGCGTCGTGAACGACGAGTCCGACCTGGGTACGACGCTGGCCGACCTCAATTCGGCCGTCGCGGACGTGCAGCGCTTCGTCGCGGGCACCCGCGACCAGACCGCCGAGCAGATACAGCGCCTGACCAACGTCACGCAGAATCTCGTCGACCACCGACTGGACCTGGAGAACCTGCTGCACGCGGCCCCCAACGCGGTGGCCAACGGTTACAACATCTACAACCCGGACACCGGCAGCCAGATCGGCAGGTTCGCACTCAACAACTTCGCCAACCCGATGGCCCTGCTGTGCAGCGCGATCGGCGCCGTCGAAAGCGTGACGTCCGCCGAGTCCGCAAAGCTGTGCGCACAGACGCTCGGCCCGGCGCTGAACTCGGTGAGCATCAACCAGATCCCCGTCGGCATCGCCCCCTACCTGATGAAGTCGATCAACCCCGACCGCCTCGTCTACACGGAGCCGGGACTCGCACCCGGCGGGACGGGACCCAAACCGGTTGCGCCCGAGGTGCCGCCGGCGGTGTCGGCCTACACGGGCGAGAACCCGCCGGGTCCGGTCCCACCACCGGCGGTGGCGCCGGGACCGACCGCGCCCGATCACCTGCCGGCTGCGCCGTCCCCCGCGCTGTACCCCGGCGCGCCGATACCCACGTCACCGACGTTCCCCGACCTGATGCTGCCCGCCGAAGCGGGAGCACCGCAGCCGTGACCGCCGTCAAGGGGCTCAAGGGGCTGGCCGCGATCATCGCCACTCTCGCCGTGGGCGGATGCGGATTCCAGGGCATCAACTCGCTGCCGCTGCCGGGCGCCGTCGGCAGCGGCTCCGATGGCAGCGTGTACCACCTCGAGTTCGCGAATGTGGGCACACTGGAGCCGAATTCGCCGGTGCTCATCGACGACGTCGTGGTGGGCAGCGTCGGCGCCATGACGTTCTCCAACTGGCACATCAACGTGGACGTGTCGATCCGTCCCGACATCGCCGTGCCCGCCAACGCGGTGGCGACGATCGGCCAGACGAGCCTGCTCGGCTCCATGCACGTCGCCCTCGACCCACCTCTCGGCGAACAACCGCGCGGGCGGTTGGAGCCCGGCGCGACCGTGCAGCTCGACGCGACGGCCACGTACCCGTCGACCGAGCAGACGCTGTCCTCTCTCGCGGCGGTCGTCACCGGCGGCGGTCTCGGCCAGATCGGCGACATCATCCACAACCTCTCTCTCGCCCTGTCGGGACGCGAGGGCGACGTCCGCGAACTGCTCACCAGACTGGACACCTTCGTCGGGACCCTGGACCGGCAGCGCGACAACATCCTGGCCTCCATCGAGAGCCTGAACAGGCTGGCGGTCAGCCTCGCCGATCAGCGCGACGTCATCACACGGGCCCTCGCGAAGATCCCACCCGCGCTCGACGTGCTGATCGCCGAACGACCGACGCTGACGACGGCCCTGGATCGACTGCGCGTGTTCAGTGACACCGCAACCGGATTGGTCAAGGACACTCAGGCCGACCTGGTGACCGACCTGCGCAACCTCGAACCCACCCTGCGATCGCTCGCGGACGTCGGCAAGGACCTGGACACCGCGCTCGCCTTCATTCCCGTCTTCCCCTTCGGACAGGACCTCATCGACCGCGGTGTCCGGGGTGACTACATCAACTTCTTCGGGGAGCTCGACTTCACCTACCCGCGCTTGAAGAGATCGCTGCTGCTCGGTACCCGCTGGGGCGATGAGGACGCGAAGCTGATCCCCGCGCCCGGTGAGCCGTACACGCAGCGCTACACCAATGACCCCCTCGGTCGGCCGCTGGCACCCCCGCCGACCGGGGGCCCACTCGGCGCGGTGCCGGGATTCCCGCCGACGCCCCAACTGGACGCCGACCCGCCGGGCGCGGTGCTGCCGGTGAGCCCGCCGCCCTCCAACGCGATCTCACAGCCGGCGTCCCCGGTGTTCGCCGGACCGTACGGAGGTGGGTGATGCTCAGCCGTCTCGTCCGAATCCAGTTGGTGCTGTTCACGATCGCGTCCGTGATCGGTGTCGTGACCATGGCCGTGGTCTACGTACAGGTGCCCACGCTGCTCGGTATCGGCAGGATCACCGTGACACTGCAGATGCCGGCAGCCGGCGGTCTGTACCCGTTCAGCAACGTGACCTACCGCGGAGTCAACGTCGGCAAGGTGACCGAGATCCGCACCGTCGGCGGCCGGAGCGTGGAAGCCGAACTCTCCCTTGACACCTCACCACCGATCCCGGTGAACCTGACGGCCAGGGTGCGCAGCGTGTCCGCGGTCGGTGAGCAGTACGTGGACCTGCAGCCGGTCGACGACGCGCCGCCGTACCTGGAGAACGGCTCGGTGATCCCCGCCGACCGCACGGCGCTCCCCGAACCGGTGGGGCCGATGCTCGACAAACTCAACGCGCTGGTGGGCTCCTTCCCGAAGGACAAACTAGGACCCCTGCTCGACGAGGGGTTCAAGGCGTTCAACGGCGCGGGCTACGACTTCGGCTCGCTGCTCGACTCGACGACGACTCTCACGCGCGACCTCGACGGCGTGGCGGACCAGAGCCGGGCCCTCATCGACGACAGCGGCCCGCTGCTGGAGTCCCAAGCCCAGACCACCGACTCGCTCGCGGTGTGGGCGCGGAGCATGGCGGGCATCACGGATCAGCTCGTCGCGCACGACGATCAGTTCCGTGCCCTGCTGCAGAACGGGCCGGGCTTCGCACGCGAGGTCACCACCCTGCTCGAGCAGGTCAAGCCCACGCTGCCCGTCCTGCTCGCCAATCTGACGTCCATCGGTCAGGTCCTCGTCACCTACAACAAGTCCCTCGAACAGCTGCTGGTGCTGTTTCCGCCCTACCTCGCGGGGCTGCAGTCGGTGACACCGGCGAACAACCCGACGGGTAAACCGTTGGGCGACTTCGCCGTATCGATCAACGATCCGCCCTCCTGTACGGTCGGATTCCTGCCACCCTCGCAGTGGCGGTCACCGGCGGACACCACCGAGATGGACACCCCGGACGGCATCTACTGCAAGCTGCCCCAGGACGCGCCGATCGCGGTGCGCGGCGCACGCAACTACCCGTGCGTCGAGCACCCCGGTAAGCGCGCCGCCACGGTGCAGGACTGCAACAGCGACAAGCCCTTCCAGCCGCTGGCCATGCGTCAGCACGTGCTCGGGCCGTATCCGATCGATCCGAACCTGATCTCACAGGGCATTCCGCCGGACGGTCGGGTCGATTCGGGTGAACGCCTCTACGCCCCGGTGGAGGGCACGGGCCCCCCGCCCGGACCGCCCGCCGAGCCAGCCGCTGCGCCGCCACCCCCCGGCGGCCCGCAGCCGGCGGTCGGCTTCGCCCAGTACAACCCGCAGACCGGGGCGTACATGGGGCCCGACGGCAAGTTCTACCACCAGACCGACCTGGCGACACCGACCGCGCCGGAGTCGTGGACCGAGCTGATGCCCGGCCCGAACTGACCCCCCCGCCGGAACGGCATTCCCAGCTGTCACACCCGCGGGCTGGCAGCCAGGAATGCTATTCCGGCGGAGGGGGCTGCCTTGACCTAGATTCCTAAAATAGTAAAGATAGACCTACGGCGGCGACGTCGCCGTTGTCCTTTTGCCGCCCAGGGAGGCTCGCGTGACGCTCGGCACCGATTCGCACGACCAGGGAGTCCCCGATCTCACCGGCGATCCGTACGAGTACTTCGCGAAGATGCGCAAGGCGAACCCGGTGTGGCGGGGGACGCTCATGGAGAGCGACCTGATGCCCGCCGAGCTCAAGACCGACGAGAACTGGACGCTCTTCGACTTCGAGAGCGTTTTCACGGCCTTCCGCGAGGACACCGTGTTCGCCTCCGAGATGTACAACCAGACGATCGGGCTGATGTTCGGGCCGACGATCCTGGGCATGCACGGCAAACAGCACCACGACCATCGGAGCCTGGTGTCGAAGGCGTTCCGGCAGAGCGCACTGAACGCGTGGGAGCCCGAGGTCATCGACCCCATCTGCGACCGCCTGGTCGACGAGATCAAGAACGACGGCCACGCCGACCTCGTCAAGGCGGTGACGTTCGAGTTCCCCACCAGGGTCACCGCCGCACTTCTCGGACTCCCCGAGGAGGACCTCGAGATGTTCCGGCGGCTGTCCTTCGACCTCATCTCGATCATGGACGACATCGAGGCCGGCTTCAGCGCGTCGGTGGAGCTGGGCACCTACTTCCAGGACCAGGTGGACCAGCGCCGCCGCACGATGACCAACGACGTCATCGGCGATCTGGTCGCCGCGGAGATCGACGGCGAGAAACTCACCGACGAGGCCATCATCTCGTTCCTGCGGCTGCTGCTACCCGCCGGACTGGAGACGACGTACCGGTCGTCGGGCAACCTGCTGTACCTCCTGCTCACCCACCCCGAGCAGCTGGCGGCCGTTCAGCAGAACCGTGCCCTGATCCCCGCCGCCATCGAGGAGGGCATCCGCTACGAGACGCCGCTCGTTCTGGTGGCCCGCAACACGACTCGCGACGTCGAGATGCACGGCGTGACGATCCCCAAGGGCGCGGCGATCACCTTGTGCATGGGCGCGGCCAACCGCGACGAGAAGCGGTGGGACGACCCCGAGACGTTCGACATCCACCGGCAGCGGCGCGCGCACATCTCGTTCGCGGGCGGGATTCACAGCTGTCTCGGCATGCACCTGGCCAGGGTGGAGACCAAGGCCATGCTGAACAGCCTCTTCGATCGGGTGACCGATCTCGAACTGGTGCCGGACGACAGCACGAAGATCGTCGGCATGCCGTTCCGCTCCCCCGAGAAGCTGCCCGTGACGTTCCGCCCGCTACAGGATGCGTGACTCCCGGCCCTGCCAGTAGCGGTCCCGAATGCGTCGCTTGTACAGCTTGCCGTTCGGGTCGCGGGGCAGCTCGCGATCGAATTCGATTGTGCGGGGGCACTTGTAGGACGCCAGGTGGGCTCGGCAGTACTCGATCAGTTCGGCCGCCAGCGCCGGACCGTCGGCGACTCCCCGCGCCGGTTGCACCACCGCCTTGACCTCTTCGCCGAACTCGTCGTTGGGCACCCCGAAGACCGCGGCGTCGACCAGCTTCGGATGCATGATCAGCAGGTTCTCCGCCTCCTGCGGATAGATGTTGACGCCACCGGAGACGATCGTGAACGTCGACCGGTCGGTCAGGTACAGGTAGCCGTCGTCGTCGAGATAGCCCACGTCCCCAAGCGACCGCCACCCGCGCTCGTTGGACACCGACGCGGTCTTCACCGGATCCTTGAAGTACTCGAATTCCGGGCCGCCCTCGAAGTACAACTCGCCGGACTCCCCGACCGGCAGTTCGACGCCGTCCTCGGACAGCACGTGCACCGGACTGAACGGCTTGCCGACCGAACCGGGATGAGCCAGCCACTCGTCCGGGCCGATGGTGCAGCCCGCGAAACCCTCGGTCCCGCCGTAGTACTCCTCGATAATCGGCCCGAACCAGTCCAGCATCGCGTACTTGACGTCGACCGGGCACGGCGCGGCGGCGTGGATCACCCGCCGCAGGCTGGACACGTCGTAGGACTTCCGCACCCGCTCAGGCAGTTTCAGCATCCGCACGAACATCGTCGGCACGAACTGGGCGTGCGTCACCCGGTGCTCGTCGATGAGGCGCAGCACGGTCTCCGCGTCGAACTTCGGCATCAGGATCGTCGCCGCACCCACGCGGTGAGCGGCCATCGTGTAGTTCACCCCCGCCGCGTGGTAGAGCGGCGCAGGCGACAGGTACACGCCGTCGGGCGTCATGCCGTAGCGCGTCGCCAGCGCCTGCTCGAGCACCGCCTGCGCCCACGACCCGTTGCCGTCCGTCGGCAGCGGCCTGCGTACCGCCTTCGGCCGCCCGGTGGTGCCCGACGAGTAGAGCATCTCGGAGCCGTCCGAATGCGGCGGTGCCGCACCGGCTTCGGCGATCGCATCCTCGTAGCCACGCCAGCCGGGCAGGTCACCCCCCACCGCGATCCGGACCTCGACGCCGTCGGCCAACGCGGTGCCCAGTCGCGGCATCGAGGAGTCGACGAACACCGCCCGCGCCTCCGAGTCCGCGACGACGTAGGCCACCTCGTCCGGGGTGAAGTGGGTGTTGACCGCCGTGTAGTACAGCCCGGACAGTTGACAACCCCAGGTGATCTCGAGGAACTCCGGACGATTCGGCAGCACCACTGCGACACCGTCGCCACGCCGCAGTCCCGCGTCGTACAGCAGCGCCGCCACCCGTTGGCTGCGGTGGTACAACTCGTCGTAGGACACGACGGCGCCGTCGGCCGTGATCAGTGCCGGCGATCGCCCCCGGTCGGCGAGCATCGCTACTCGTCGGGCGTCGCCGCCGCCGCGGCCTGCCGGTTCGCCATCTCCTGCGGTTTGATCTGCCCTCTCAGGACCTGGCCGATGAGCGCCTGCACGTCACTGCTCATCGACGCGAGGGCGACCAGGTCGTTGGAGGTCTGCCAGTGCAGTCGCATGCCCATCCCCTCCCAGGCTCGCTTGATGTTGGCCTTGGTCATCATCAGCGTGGTCAGCGGTGCCTGTGCGATGTGCCGCGCGATCGACTCGACGCGGTCATCGAGTTCCGCCCGCGGCACCACTTCGTTGACGAGGCCGTACTCGAGTGCCTTCTCGGCCTTCACCACCTCGGCGGTGTAGAGGTAGTACGCGGCGCGTCGCCAGTTCATGAACACCCACGGCTCGATGGAACACTCGCCCGACGGCATGCCGAAGCCCTGCAGCGGCGGGTACGAGAAGTAGGCGTCGTCGGAGGCGATCACGATGTCGGTCGTCAGGCCGTAGTGCGTACCGCCCCCCAGGCAGTAGCCGTGCACCTGGGCGATGGTCGGCTTGGAGAACTCCCACAGGTTCAGCGTGGGCTTGACGAAGAGGTCGGTCTGCGCCTTCCACGGCGTGCCGGTACGTGCCGCACCCTCCGCGAAACTCGGATAGTCTCCTGCGTTGTCGCCGATCGCGTGCCCCGAGCAGAACCCCTTGCCGTTGGCCTTCAGGATCAGCACCTTGACGTCGTAGTCGCGGTCGGCGTCCAGCAGTGCGGCGTCGACCTCCTCGGCGAGTTTCTGGTCCTGCGCGTTGGCCTTCTCGGGCCAGTTCAGCGTGATGCGCGCGATCGGCCCCGCCTTCTCGTAGATGATCCGCTCGCGGGTCTCCGGTCCGAAGTCCATCAGTTGCTCTCCTTGTCGAATCAACCTGTGATGACGCCGATGTCGGCGCCGATGTCGTAGACGGTTCCGACCTCGCCGGTCCACGTGACGATGCCCGTCGCGCCGGCTTCGATCTCCTGGTCGACCTTCTCGGTGGCGATCACGAACAGCGGGTCGCCCTCGTCGACGTGCGCGCCGGATTCGACCAGCAACTCGGTGAGCTCGGCTTCGGAGACGGCCACCGACACCCTGGGGATGCGAACGACGAAGTCAGCCATGGACACTCGCCGCCGACGGCGTGAGCGTGCGCAGCGCGGCCTCGACGAGACGGGCCGGTGACGGCAGCACCGCCGCCTCGAGTGCGGCGGCGGCGGGGGTCGGCACGAACTTCGCGCCGACCCGTTCGACGGGTGCCTCGAGTCGGCCGAACAGTTCCTTCGACAGGATGGCGGCGATCTCGGCGCCGGGACCCGCGAACTCCACGGCGTGGTGGGCGACCACGGCACGGCGGGTGCGGCCCACGGATTCGACGATGGTCTCGACGTCCAACGGCACCAGCGTGCGCAGGTCGACGACCTCGGCGCCGACGTCGTGCTCGGACTGCAGTGTCTCGGCGGCCTTCAGGGCGTCGTGCACGCTGCGCCCGTAGGCGATGAACGTGACGTCGGTGCCCGGCCGCTTGACGTCGGCCCGCCCCAATGGAATCGAGAAGCCGGGATCGGTCGGCACCGCGCCCTTGACCCCCTGCAGCCGGATCGTCTCGATGAACAGGCAGGGGTCCTCGTCGAAGATCGCCGACGTCAGCAGTCCCTTACCGTCGCGGGGGGTGGACGGGATGATCACCTTCATTCCCGGCACGTGCATGAACCACGCCTCCAGCGACTGCGAATGCGTTGCGCCGGTGGCCAGTCCGCCGTACACCTGGGTGCGGACGGTGAGCGGCGCCGTCGTTCTGCCCGCCGTCATGAACCGCATCTTCGCCGCGTTGTTGATCAGCTGGTCGGCGGCGATCCCGATGAAGTCCATGATCATGATCTCGGCAACCGGAAGGAGACCGTCGACGGCGGCGCCGATGGCGGCACCCACGATGGCGGCCTCCGAGATCGGGGTGTCGAGCACGCGATCGTGCCCGTACTTCGTCGACAGCCCCGCGGTCGGGCCCGACGCGCCGGGGTCGGCGATGTCCTCCCCGAGCAGGAACACCCGCTCGTCGGCTGCCAGCGCCTGATCGAGCGCGAGGTTCAGCGCCTCGCGCATGGTCATCTGCTGCTCGGTCATCACCGGACTCCTCAGACGGGGAACGCGATCGGGTGGGCGTACACATCGCGGTCCAGTTCGTCGACAGCGGGGGCCGGCGCGGCCATGACGGTGCGCAGCGCGTCCTCCACGGCGGTGAGCGCCCCCTCGTCGACGCGGGCGAGTTCGTCGTCGGTGCAGACCCCGGCCTCGAGCAACAGGGCGCGGAACCGGGGTACCGGATCGGCCGCCTTCGCCGCCTCCAGTTGCTCGGGCGGGATGTACTTCATCCGATCACCGAAGTAGTGGCCGCGGAACCGGAACGTCACGCATTCGAGCAGGGTCGGACCGGCCCCGGTGCGTGCCCTGCCCACCGCCTCGGCGAGCGCCTCGGTGACCGCCACCGGATCGTTGCCGTCGACGCGCACTCCGGGCATGCCGTAACCGGCCGCTCGGTCTGCGACGTGCGCGATCTTCATCGTGTCGGAGGTGGGGGTCATCTCCGCGTACAGGTTGTTCTGGCAGACGAACACCACCGGCAGATCCCACAGCGCGGCCATGTTCGCGGCCTCGTGGAAGGAGCCGGTGTTGGTCGCGCCGTCCCCGAAGCTCACCACCGTCACGCGGTCGAGGCCCTTGCGCTTGGCCGCCATCGCCAAGCCGACGGCGACCGGCGGTCCCGCACCGACGATGCCGGTCGACAGCATCACCCCCGCTTCGGGTTTGGCGATGTGCATGGTGCCGCCCTTGCCGCGGCTGGCGCCGACGGTGCGCCCCATCATCTCGCCGTAGATCTCCTCGAGCGGTACGCCCTTGCCGATCAGGTCGTGCAGGCCGCGGTACGTCGTGACGAGTTGATCGTCGGTGCGCAGCGTTACGCCCATCGCGGCGGCGATCGCCTCCTGCCCGCGCGACGGCCAGTACACGGCCTGGAACTCGCCGGTGCCGATGCCCTTGCTCAACCGGTCGTCGGCCGCCTTCATCAGGGCCATCAGCGCGTAGAGGCGCGTGCGAGTAGCGTTGTCGGGAATCACTTCTCGTACGATCCGATCTCGCGGTACACCTTCGGAATCGGCGCCGGGTCGTCCATGCTGAGGTACTGCAGTGACGACATCCTGCCGCTCGCGCCCAGCTCTTGCAGGCGGCCCACCACCGCGTCGAGATCGTCGGTGTCCAGTTCGTAGATCGCGACGAAGGGTCCCTCGCCGTCGATGGGAGCGAAGCGCCGCGCACCGACGATGCCCTCCACGGAGCAGATCTCCTCGAGATGCACGTCGTTGTACCAGTTCTGGTACTCCGCCTCGACGTCCGGCGACCGCGGCATGGTCTCGAGGAAGATGATGCCCTTCACAGTCCCCTCCAGGTCCTGGCCTTCACGCCGCATCCGCCGTCGACGGCGATCTGTTGGCCCGTCACGTACCGCGCGGCATCCGAAGCCAGGAACAGCACCAGCTCGCTGATGTCCTCGGGTTCGACGTAGGGGATCGGCATGGCCTGCAGCACGGGGAACACCAGTTCGGCGTCCTCGCGGGTGGGCTCCTGGAGGTCCGGACGGAACGCGCGGTACATCGGCGGGCTGTGCAGCATGTCGGTGTTGACGTTGGTGGGATGCACGCCGTTGACCCGGATGCTCTTCGGCGCCATCTGCAGCGCCAGGTCGTTGACGTAGTGCGCAACAACCTGTTTGGCGAATCCGTAGCCCGCGCCGCCGCTACCCGCGTCGATGCCGCCGGTGTTGTTGGCGGCCAGCGCCGCCGCCATCGACCCGGTGATGACGATCGACGCTCCGGACCGCAGGTGCTTCACGCTGGCGTGGACGAGGTTGAGGACGCCGATCAGATCGACGTCGACCGCGTCCACGAACGCCTCGATCCCCTGCCCCGCCGTCAACGGCGCGATGCCGGCGTTGGCCACCACGATGTCGAGCTTTCCGAACTCGGCGACACCCCGGTCGATGGCCGCCGACAACGCGGCGCGGTCGCGGACGTCGGCGATCTCGGTGTACGCCCGCCGGCCCTCCTTCTCTACCAACCGTGCCGTCTCGTCGAGGTCCTCGGGCCGCGACAGCGGGTACTCGTTGCTGGCGATGTCCGCGCAGATGTCGACGGCGATGACGTCCGCGCCCTCGGCCGCGAGGAGCTGCGCGTGCGACCGACCCTGTCCTCGCGCCGCACCGCTGATCAGCGCCACCTTGCCGTCCACCCGGCCCATCACGTCACCTCCGTTGTCGCAAAGTTCTAGGCCTACCCTAGCTATACTTGCTAAAACTATAAAGAAACAATCCGAGCCGAATGTAGGACATCGTGGACTTCTCGTATCCGGCGCCAGTGCAGTCCTTCCGCAGAGAACTGCGCGCCTGGCTTTCGGAGCACCTGACCGACGACGTCGTCGCCGCGGGCCGCCTGCGCGGCGAGGATGCCGAGGCGCTCGCACTGCGCCGCGCCTGGGACGCGACCGTGGCCGATGCGGGCTGGGGCGCGGTGTCGTGGCCGCGCGAGTACGGTGGCCGCGGCGCGTCGGTGCTGGAGCAACTCGCCTACGCCGAGGAGATCGCGCGAATCCGAGCGCCGTTGCCGCTCAACGTGATCGGACTCAACAACATCGGTCCGGCGATCATGCACTTCGGCACCGAGGAGCAGAAGCAACGACTGCTCCCCCGGATGGTGCGCGCGGACGACATCTGGTGTCAGGGCATGTCCGAACCGGAGGCGGGGTCGGACCTCGCGGCGCTGCGGACTCGCGCCGTGCGAGATGGTGACCACTTCGTCGTCAACGGCCAGAAGATCTGGACCTCACTCGGCCACCACGCCGACTGGTGTCAGCTCTACGTCCGGACGGATCCCGACGCCCGCAAGCACGCGGGCATCTCGTGCCTCATCGTCGACATGACGCTGCCCGGCATCGAGGCGCGACCCCTGGTGACGCTCAACGGCGCAACGGACTTCGCCGAGGTGTTCTTCCACGACGTCCGCGTGCCCGCCGACGCTCTGCTGGGTCCGCTGCACGGCGGCTGGGGAGTCGCCACCACGACGCTGAGCCACGAACGGGCGGGCGCGGCGCGGCTGTACGCGGCGCTGCAACTGCAGCTGACCGACCTCGTCGCCGACCTGGCCGCCCATTCGGTGGACGGCAGGCCCGTACTCGAGGACAGCGCGACGCTGCGTCGGCTCGGCGAGATCGCCGTCGACGTCGACTACCTCGAACTGCTCTGCAAGCGCGCGATCTCGGCGGCTCTGCACGGGGGTGACGCGGACGGGACCGGGGCGAGCGAAGCGACGGGGGGAGGCGCAGCGAGCCTCGCCAAGAGCGTGTGGGCCGAAACCGGGCAGCGGATGGCCGAATTCGCCTATGACGTGCTCGGCGAGCGCCAGGCCACCGACCGGTGGAGCGAGCAGCGGCTCTCGTCGCGGTCTCTGACGATCGCGGGTGGCACCACGCAGATCACCAAGGGGATAACCGCGGTGCGAGTGCTCGGACTACCGCGGGGTTGAGTGAAGGAGCGATGTGAACCTCGAACTCACCGACGAGCAGCTCGCGCTGCGCGACACCGTGCGCCGCTTCCTCGCCGAGCACGCGGGCATCGGCGCCCACGTCCGCCCCCTGCTGGACGACCCGACGGGCAGCACCGACGAGGTGTGGCGGGGCCTGGCCGACCTCGGCGCCACCGGGGTGCTGGTGCCCGAGGAACACGGCGGCGCCGGCTTGACCGTGGTCGACGCCGGCGTCGTCGCCGAGGCACTCGGTGCAGCGCTGTATCCGGGGCCGTGGCTCTCAACCGCCGTCGCGGCGGCGCGTGCCCTGACCCTGGTCGACGACCCGTCGCTGCTCGGCGGCATCGCCGACGGGACGACGGTCGCCACCGTCGCGCTCGGTGGGCTAGAACGGCTCGAGTCCACCGGGTCGACACTGTCCGGCGAGCTGACCTCCGTGCCCGACGCCGCAGCCGCCACCGCGCTGCTGGTGTTCGCCGACGGTGCGCTCTGGGCCGTCGACCCGACGAGCCCCGGCATCACCGTCACACCGCGGCGCCACGTGGACCCGACCCGCAAGCTGTTCGACGCACGCCTGACCGGCGTGCCCGCCCGTCGGCTCGGAGACACCCCCGCCGCCGTGGTCGACGCCGTCACCGACGACGTGCTGATCGCCTCCGCAGCCGACGCGCTGGGAGCCGCGGACGCCGTGATGCACCTGGCCATCGAGTACGCGAAGGTGCGCACCCAGTTCGGCGCGCCCATCGGCAGCTTCCAGGCCGTCCAGCACCTGTGCGTCGACATGTACGAGACCGTCGAGCTCGCGAGGGGCGGTGTGCTGCACGCACTGTGGGCCGCCGACGGCGCCGATGCCGACGAGCGGCACCTCGCGGCCCTGCGCGCCAAGGCGTTCGCGGCCCGGCTGGCGAGCGTCGGCGATCTCGCGATCCAGGTGTTCGGCGGCATCGGCTACACGTGGGAGCACGACGCCCACCTCTACCTGAAACGGCTGCTCGGCTGGAGTGCCGCACACGGCGGGTCGGACCGCTACCTCGAGGCGATCGGAAGTCGACTCGCCACCGCAGAAGGGAACTGAGATGTCCGAAGTGCTGCGCGGAGTGCGCGTCGTCGAACTCGCCTCGTGGACGTACGTACCGTCCGCCGGTGCGGCTCTTGCGGATTGGGGTGCCGACGTCATCAAGGTCGAGGACACCAAGGGTGGTGATCCGGGCCGTGCCCTCGTCATCGGCGGCTTCACGAAGGAGAACGCCCGCGCGAAGATCGACTTCATCCTCGAGATCGGCAACCGCGGGAAGCGCAGCATCGCCGTCGACGTGAAGTCCGAGACAGGCCGTGAACTGTTCGGCAAGCTGCTCGCGACGGCCGACGTGTTCCTCACCAACTGGCTGCCCGCCCCACTGGAACGCGCGCGGTTGACCGTCGACGACATCCGGTCGTTCAACCCGAACATCATCATCGCCCGCGGCACCGGCACCGGAGTGCGCGGGCCGGACCGCGACAAGGGCGGTTTCGACGCCGCCACCTATCTCTCCCGCGGCGGCGTCTCGTACACCATGACACCGTTCGGCACGGAGACGCCCGCGGTGCAGGGGCCGGGCTTCGGCGACCTGCAGGGTGGTATAACGCTGGCGGGCGGGGTGTGTGCCGCGCTGTTCCACCGCGAGAAGACGGGTGAGCCGTCGATCGTCGACTCCTCGCTTCTGGCACAGGCGATGTGGACGATCGCCCCGTCGATCTCGGTCGCCGACCTGTTCGACATCGACGGCATCCCCGGCGCCCCGCCGGGGCTCGCGATCAACCCGCTGGTCAACCGCTACAAGACGAAGGACGGCCGGTTCCTGCAGTTGGTGTTCCTCCAGCCGGACCGGTACTGGGCCGGCTTCTGCGAGCGGATCGGCCTGCCCGAACTGGCGACCGACGAGCGCTTCGTCCCGTCGAGCAACCTGATCGCCAACACGCCGGAGGCGTGCGCACTCATCGGGGACCGGATCGCCAGCGAGGACCTCGCCTACTGGCACGACGTTTTGGAGGACGAACCCGGCGTGTGGGCCGCGCTCGCCACCCCCAAGGAGACGCTCAACGATCGGCAGGTCGAGCCGAACGGACACGTCGTTCACAACGTCGACGACTACGGCAACGACTACCGGATCGTCGCCGCCCCCGTGCAATTCGACGAAACCCCGCCGGCCGCCGCGCGTGCGCCCGAACACGGGCAGCACACCGAGGAGATCCTTCTGGAGCTCGACCTCGACTGGGACGACATCTCGGCCGCGAAGGACAGCGGCGCAATCCTGTAGGAGGTTCACCATGGAGCGACGCACGCTGGAAGCGGTGATCTACGAACGCGAGCCACCGATCGCGCGGATCATCCTGAACCGGCCGGAGAGGGCGAACACCAAGGACGCCGTGATGGTCGAGGAGGTCGACGCCTGCCTTCACGAGGCCGACCGCGATCGCGAGATCAAGGTGGTGATCCTCAAGGCCAACGGCAAGGGCTTCTGCGGCGGCCACGTGGCGCGCTGGGGTCCCGACGAGAACCCCTACCCGACGTTCGGTGAAACGTTCGAGGATCAGTACAAGGGCACCGCCGACCTGTTCCTGTGGCCCACGCTGTACCTGTGGGAGTTCCCGAAACCCACCATCTCCCAGATCCACGGCTACTGCATGGGCGGCGGAATCTACCTGGGCCTGCTCACCGACTTCTGCGTGGCGTCGGAGGACGCCACGTTCCAGATGCCGCTGGCACAGAGTCTCGGAGAACCCGGCGGGCACACCATGATCGAGCCGTGGCTGCTGATGAACTGGCATCGCACGATGGACTGGCTGCTGCTCGCGCCGACGCTGTCCGCGGACGAGGCGCTGGAGTGGGGTCTGCTCAACAAGGTCGTTTCCCGCGACGACCTGGAGGCCACCGTCGAGGAGATGGCGCAGCGGATCGCCCGGATCCCGCTCACCACGACCATGGCGGTGAAGAACAACGTCAAGCGCGCCTACGAGTTGATGGGCATGAGAGTGCACCTGCAGGTCAGCCACATCCTGACGAACATGGTCGGCGCCGCGTCGGACGTGCAGGCCCGCCGGGCCGAGCTGAAGCAATCCGGGCTGAAGCCAAGGGATTTCGTGGAGCGTGGCGAGACTTAGCCTGCGCTCGCCGCGTGCTTGGCCGCGACGTATCCGAACACCATGGTGTTGGCGATGCTGCCGCCGGCACCCAGGTAGTTGCGGCCCATCACCGTCGCGGTGATGTTGCCCGTGGCGTACAACCCCTCGATGACGCGCTCGTCCTCGTCGAGCACCCGCGCGTGCTCGTCGGTGATCACTCCCCCGCAGGTGCCGACGTCGCCTGGAAACACCCTGGTGGCGTAGAAGGGGGCGCGATCCAGCGGCCCGAGCGCGGGATTCGGTGAGTAGCCGGGGTCGCCGAGGCAGGCGTTGTACGCCGACTGGCCGCGGCCGAAGTCGGGATCGAGCCCGCGAGAGGCGAATTCGTTGAACCGCGCGACGGTCTTCTCCAGGGCGTCGGCGGGCACCTTGATCTGAGCCGCGAGGTCGGCGAGCGTATCGGCGCGTTTGACGACGCCCTTGGTGACCAGGTCCTCGTTGAGCGTGCGCTTCTTCACCGGGTTGGCACCCGACACATAGCGACGGATGTAGCCGTGGTCGAAGACCTGCCAGCACGGCACGGCGCGAGCGGCGTACATCGCCTTGCCGACCTCGACGTAGGAGTTCGACTCGTTGCAGAACCGATTGCCTGTGCCGTCGACGTAGATCGCACCCGGCCGCTGCCGTCCCGAACCGATCGAGGCGGCGCCGGGGTCGGCGATGAACACCATCGGCAGCCACCAGGCCTCGTCGAGCAGGTCGGTCTTGGCGCCCAGGCGCATCGCCGTCTGCAGCACCTCGCCGGTGTCCCCCGCGTTCGCAATCGACCACTTGGCCTCGTTGGGTTGGTCGGCGCTGTATTCGCGTCGCATGTCGGCGTTGTGCCCGAACCCGCCCGCGGCCAGCAGGACTCCGCGACGGGCTCGCACGTTGACCCCCGTCCCGGCGCGGGTGACACGGGCCCCGACGACGCGGCCGTCCTCGACGATCAGGTCGTCCATCGCCGCGGCCGTCCAGATGGGCGGGTCACCGGCGGCGTCGATCAGGCTCTTGAGGATCTGGCCGATCAGCGAGGCGCCGTTGGTCAGCACCTCGCGGCGACGCAGCTTCGCGAGGTTGGTGCGTGCGAACACCCGCATCGCCACCGCGAACGCCTTCGGTGACCTGTTGAAGTACTGCACCGAGCGCAGTTCGTTGGTGGTGAGCACGAAGCCGTAGTTCTTCGCCATCGACGGTTGCACCCGATGACTCCAGGTGCCGAGCGCGGCCGCGTCGAACGGGATGCCCTCGACCGCGCGGCCGGCTTCGTTGCCGCCCTTGTGATTCGGGTAGTAGTCGGTCCAGCCGGGGCAGCGGATCAGCCGAACTCCCCTGCGCTGCAGAAACGTCAGCATCTCCGAGCCCGCGGTCAGGAACGTCTCCCGCCGCGCGGGCGACGAGGCCAACCCGATGTCGCCGACGACGTCGTCGAAGTAGGCCAGCCCCTCCTCGTGTGAGTCGGCGACGCCTGCGGCGCGCATCAAGGGGTTGTTCGGCATCCAGGCCATCCCGCCGGACATGCCGGTGGAGCCACCGACCAGGTCCTGCTTCTCGACGATCAGCGGCTCGATGCCGGCGTCGAGCGCCGCCAGCGCGGCGACCATGCCGCCACCGCCGCTGCCCGCGATGAGCAGGTCGACGGTCCGGTCCCACGTCACCACGACGGGACCGGCTCGGACAGGCCGAGATCGGCGACCGGCACGTCGATCGTGCTGTTCGTCCGCTGAATCGCGGGCACCAGCCTCTCGTAGGGCAGGCCGGCCAGGAATCCGTCGACGACCCGCTCGAAGTTCGAGATGAGCCCTTCGATCTGCGTCGAGAGTCGCATGAACTCGAAACCCTTGGCGTGCAGCCCCTTCTGCTGCTTCGGCAGGTTCGAGAAGTCCTGCGCCGGAATGGTCGGCCAGCTGGGATCATCGGGAGCGAGCGGCTCCGGCGCCACCGGCCTGCCCTGCGACGCGTCGTCCGGGAATCGGGTCAGCGACCAGATCTCGAACAGCGTCTCCTCGGGGCCCAGCGGCCGGATCCGGTAGGACGATCCGCTACTGAACTGCGGGAGCAGAAAGTAGTGCGGAAAGGCGAAGCCGATCGCGTCGATCACGCGCCGGCGGTTCAGGTCGTTGAGGTCGGGGAAGTCGCAGCCGCGTGCGCGATGCCAGGTGGTCACCGCCTCGTTGACCGCGGCCCGCCACGTCGCCATAGCCTCCCGCGGGTCGTCGGGCAGCGACATGTGCTGCAGCCCCTCGGCGATGCGGATGTCGTTCTCGTGGGTCATCCCGCCCATGCCCGACCCGAGCATCCGCATGAGGTGCAGATCGGTTTCGATGATCGGGTGCACCTGCCTATTCCCCGTCGCTGTGCTCGCCCCGGCCCCACGGTCCGCCGTGTGCGACGACGGCAACAGCTGCGGGTGGGTCTGCGGGACGTGGTAGCCCTCCATGAACGCCGCCGCCGCGAGCTTCCAGTTCACCGGCAGCACGCACGATCTCCACCACTCGGTGCGCAGCGCACCGACCTTCCACTCGTCGTGCTTCGACGCGAACGGCTCGATGCAGTCGATCAGCGGCGGGGCCGCGTCGTCGAGGTTGATCCACGCGCACCCGCCCCACGTCTCGCACCGCACCGACACCAGCGCGAGATCGTCGGCGTCGAGGTTGTCGGCGTCGAACGCCTTGGGGCGCAGGACGAAGGTGTTCGCACCGTCCAACCCCCAGCACCACCCGTGGAACGGGCAGACGAAGCTGCGCCGCGACCCGCTGCCCTCGACCAGTTTCATGCCGCGGTGTCGACAGGAGTTGTAGTAGGCGCGTACGTGGTCCGCATCGACGCGCACGACGATGATCGACTGGTCGAGGATCTCGTACTCGACGAAGTCACCGGGCTTGGGGATCTCCTCCAGCCGGCATGCCATCTGCCACACCCGCGGCCAGAGCAATTCGTTCTCGAGTGCGTAGAACTCGGAGTCGTAGTAGCGCTGTTTGGGGATCCGGTCGACCGCCTGCACCGCCCACGGCACCGGTAGCGGAGTCCAATCCACGGCGTGCGGCAATCCACCCACCCCTTCTCCAGAGTCGCGGGATATTGCGGTCGGTGATCGACGGTGAGTATCTTAGCAATAATAGCCATATCAGAGTAGCCGCCTGTGCGGCGACGACGCACAGGCTGACAGCGGGAGAGGTTGGCGGCACATGGCCCGTTCGGCGGTCGTCACCTCGAATCCCGTTGACGATCAAGGCAAGCCCCCGCCCGGCCGCCGTGCGAGTGCGGGAAACTCCCTCCGACGGAGTTAACAGATGCGCTATGTTTTGTAACATGACCACGACGCCGTCGGAAGGGAGTGCCGTGACCTTCGATCCCGAGGAAGTGCACGCCAAGTACCTCGCAGAGCGCGATCGGCGTCTGATTCCCGGCCGCGCCGAGATTCGCGACCTCGCGCACGACGAACGCGTCGCCGGATACCGGGCCGACCCCTTCACCCCCCGTACCGAGCGCGACGCGATCACCGACGACCCCGACGTGGTGATCGTCGGCGGCGGCATCGCAGGACTGCTCGCGGGCGTGCACCTGCGCAAGGCGGGTATCGAACGCATCCGGATCGTCGATCACGCGGGCGGGGTGGGCGGTACCTGGTACTGGAACCGCTACCCCGGCGTGATGTGCGACGTCGAGTCCTATCAGTACCTGCCGCTGCTCGAGGAACTCGACTACCTCCCGTCTCGGCGCTATGCCTTCGGCGAGGAGATCCGGCTGCACCTGCAGTCCATCGCGGATCGCTTCGACCTGGTGTCCGACGCGCTCTTCCACACCGGTGTCTCACGTTCGGTGTGGCACGACGACACCGGGCGCTGGACCGTGCACACCGATCGCGGCGACGAGTTGTCCTGCCGCTACTACGTGCTGGCCGTCGGGATCCTCAACCTGATGAAGCTGCCCGCCATTCCGGGGATGGACGCCTTCGCGGGGAAGGCCTTCCACACCGCGCGGTGGGACTACGAGTACACCGGCGGTGCGACCGGCGAGCCGCTCACCGAACTCGGCGACAAGACCGTCGCACTGATCGGCACCGGCGCCAGCGGGCTGCAGGCGCTGCCGCCGCTCGCCGAGGCCGCCCAGCACGTCTACGTCTTCCAGCGGACGCCGTCGGCGATCGGCGTACGCGGCAACCGCCCCACCGACCCGTCCTTCGCCGAGACGCTGACGCCGGGCTGGCAGAAGGCGCGGATGGACAACTTCCAGTCGATCATGCTGGGCAGGCCGGTCGAGGCCGACCTGACCGACGACGGCTGGACGCGCCACTACGCCGCCGTGCAGAACCCGCCGCGGATCAAGGGCGCGAGCCTGCGCGAGTTCATGCTCAGGGCCGAGGAACTCGACTACCGCATCATGGAGGAGCACCGCGCCCGCATCGACGAGCTCGTCACCGATCCCGGGGTCGCGGCCATCCTCAAGCCCTATTACCGCTACCTGTGCAAGCGACCGTGCTTCCACGACGAGTACTACGACGCGTTCAACCGTGCGAACGTCACGCTCGTCGACTGCCCGACGGGCATCGAGAAGATCACCGAGCACGGCTTGATCGCCGCCGGTCGTCAGTACGAGGTCGACTGCATCGTCTACAGCACGGGCTTCGAGGCCGAGGTCACCCCGCTGCAGCGCCGGGCGGGACACGAGATCGTCGGAAGAGACGGCCTTACGTTGGCGCAGAAGTGGGCGGACGGCGCCGCCAGCCTGTTCGGCATGATGAGCCGCGGCTTCCCGAACATGTTCGTCATGCCCGCGCCGGGCCAGCAGTCGGTGGTCACCGTCAACTACACCCAGTTGGCCGTGTTCGGCGCCGAGTTCATCGGCGGCATGGTCGCGCTCCTGGAGAAGCAGGGCATCACGGTGTTCGACGTCAGCGCCGCCGCGGAGGCCGACTGGATTCAGCAGATCGTCGACACGTACGTCGATCCGAGCGCCGTGATGTCGGCCTGCACCCCGTCGCGCCTGAACAACGAGGGCGACCCCGGTGGGATCAAGGCACGCGACACCAACTGGGGCCGCGGTTTCGGCGACTTCTTCGGTTACCGTGACCTACTCGAGAACTGGCTGGCGGCTGGCGATTTCGACGGGTTGGAGACGGCGTGACCGATCGCCGGCGCGTGGTCGTCGTCACCGGCGGTGGCGGTGGAATCGGTGCCGCGATCGCCGAATCAATCGCGCGCAGAGGTGCTTTCGTCGTCACCGTCGACCCGATGGTGTCGGTGGACGGGTCCGAGCGACTACCCGCGACGGACGACACGACCGCAGGCCGCATCGTCGCCGCGGGCGGTGCCGCGCGGGCGTCGAACACATCCGTCACCGATGAGGCGGCGGTCCGAGCGCTGTTCGGCGACCTCGCCGCGGAGTTCGGTGCCCTCGACGCCGTCGTCAACGTCGCGGGGATCAGCAGGCCCACCGGTTTCGCGAAGGGCAGCCGCGAGGACTGGCGCAACGTTCTCGACGTGCACCTCAACGGCTACCGCAACGTGCTCGGCGCGGCCCTGCCGCTGATGGCGTCCGCCGGCCGCGGACACATCCTCGGCGTCACGTCGGGATCGGGGTGGCGCGCGGCCGACGCCGGTGCGTACGGCTGCGCCAAGCGCGCGGTCGCATCGCTGACGTGGCAGTTGGGCCGCCACGCACCGCCGGGCGTCGTCGTCAACGCGGTGTCCCCGATCGCCGCCACGCGCATGGTCGCCGCCGCACTGGGCGGCGGGGTTCCGGCGAAGGGAGCCACCACCGGCGGACTGTCGCTGGGGTCGATGCCCGCCCCCGAGCACCTCGGGCCCCTCGGCGCACATCTGGTGGACGGGACCTTCGACGCCTGCCGCGGCCGTGTGCTGTTCGCGGGCGGCTCGGAGGTCGCGGTGATCGACGAACCACGCCTGATCGAGGTCGTCCGCCGCGACGACGTTCCCGCCCCCGCCGCGCTCATCGAGGCGGCGACCACGATCGCGCTCGCGCCCGCTCAGGCCGGCCAGGTCAGCAGGGGCGGCAGCAACGCCCGCTTCGGCTCGATCTTCGACGAGGCCCCCGCCGACGACCTGCCCGCTCCCCTCACGCGCGTCTGCGCCGTCGCCGCCGACCGCGCCGACGTCGCGGCGGCCGTGTCGACGGCGCTGCGGGCGCGCGGGGTCACGTGCCGGACGGTCGAGTCACCCGCCGAACTCGGCGACGCCGACGCGGTGGTGGTTGCGCTCGCCGGCGGCACCCGATCGAACAGCGGCGGCTGGGAGCGGATCCTCGCCGAGCACGACGGTATCGTCGACCGGATCGACCTCGACGCTCAATGGATCAGGGCCGCTGCCGATCTCGATCGCGCCGTCCGCGTCGTCACCGTCACCGACGCCAACACCGCGGGCGGTCGCAGCCGGGCGCAGGCGGCCGCGCAGCTGGCCAGGGCGGGTCGCAAGGCCACCGGCGACCGGGTGCTGCCGTTCGCGGTCAGCGCCGAGTCCGCGGACGTCGACGCCGAACTCGTCGCACATCTGGTGTGCAGTCCCGCGGCCGCGGATCTCGCAGGCGCTGAACTGGTCACGGGCGCAGGATGGTTCGGGCTGCGCAGTCATCCGCGGCCGATCGGCAGCATCAGCTTCGGCGGGCCGGACGTACCCGCGTGGTTCGACGACACGCTTCGAGAGGTGGTGGCACCGCAGTGACCGACGAGACCAAGCCCTCCCGCATCGTGGACGCCCACGTGCACCTGTGGGATCCCGCCCGCACCGACTGGTACCCGTACCTGTCCAGGGATCAGTCGTCCCTGAACATGGGCGACGTGTCGGGCATGTCGCGCCGTTTCGACGTCCCGACCTACCGCGCGGAGAGCGCGGGCTGGAACGTGGTGAAGCTGGTCAACGTCGCCGCCGCGACCGGCGGGCACTCAGTCGAGGAGACGCTCGAACTGGACCGCAGGGCCGACGCCGACGGTCACCCCGACGCGATCATCGGTGGCCTGCCGCCCGTGGACACGATCGCCGGGGCGGTGGCGGCGATCGACCGGCAGTTGGCGGCCAAGCGATTTCGCGGCGTCCGCCCGATGGGAGGAGGGGACGCGGCGCTGCCCGATGCCGACGTCCTTCGCGCCCTCGCCGACCGCGGGCTCGTCTACGAGGTGATGACACATCCCGACCAGCTCGTGGCGACCGCCCGAGGACTCGAGCAGCACGACGACCTGGTCGTGGTCATCGAGCACACCGGCTGGCCGCGCAACGACTCCGCGCAGGAGCGGGCGCTGTGGCAGGAGGGCGTCAACGCACTCGCAGCGCTCGGCGACAACGTGCACTGCAAGCTGTCGGGCCTGGCGATGCCGCTGGGATCGATGGCGGCGGGCACGCTGGCGCCGTGGCTCGAGTACGCCATCGACGCGTTCGGCGTCGACCGCTGCTTCTTCGCGAGCAACTTCCCCGTCGACGGAATGCACGGCAGCTTCGACACCCTGTACTCGACGTATTCGGCGGTCACCGCCGGCCTCGACGACGACGCGCGGGACAAGCTCTTCGCCGCGAATGCCGAACGCGTCTACCGATGTTGATGCCGGTGTTAGGGTCGCGCATGGTCAGCAGCGCGGTGATCGTCTCGGCGACGGCACTCGCCGTCTCGGCGATCGCCGTCGCGAGCGCACCGCAGGCCGTCGCCGACAATTCCGATTACGCGCTCAACGGCACGTATTCCGTTGTGTCCAACGGCGAATGGGCCAAGATGAACGAGCGGTACCAGGACAAGCCGTCGGTCTTCAGCGAGTGGACGATCTCGACGACGTGCTCGACCCCGATCACCTGCGCGGGCACGGTCACCAGCAGCCTCGGCTGGACCGAGGACATCTACACCACGACCGGCAAGAACTGGTACGTCCGGCACGCCGTGCCGAACTGGATCCCCTGCCCCGACGGCACCACCGCCCCCGGTCTGCAGGTGTTCAGGTTCCACCCCGAGACGAGCAGCAATCCCGACGGGTCGGCAACCCCAGGGGTTCTGGTCGGCGAGGACGTCACCACGGGCGAGAGCGGCAACTGCGGCCGCAACACCTCGCTGGTGCTCAACCTGCCGGTGAAGCTGACCCGAATAAGCTGACCGGGTGATCACGTACGACGTCGCGCAGCGGATGATCGCCGCCGCGCACTCGGAAGCCGCTCGACGGTCGGTGCGCGTGTCCGCGGCCGTGGTAGACGCCGGCGGCCATCTGATCGCCTTCGGCCGGATGGACGGCGCGGAGATCGCCGGTCCGACCCTCGCGATCGACAAGGCCTACACCGCCGTGTCCAACACCATTGCCACGAGCGAACTCGCCGGCCTCGCCGCGCCCGGCGGGGAGCTCTTCGGACTGCACGCCAACGGCAACGGCCGCTTCGTGATCTTCGGCGGCGGGATACCCGTGCTCGACGACGGCGTGGCCGTGGCCGCCATCGGCGTGAGCGGTGCAGCGGTGGCCGACGACGTCGCGTGCGCCGAGGCGGGGATCGCCGCCCTTACCCGGCCTCGATGACCTCGGCGCGGAACTGGTCGATGGCCTCGAGCGCGTGCGCGATGCTGTCGCCGGGCAGGTGGACGTGCACCCACGTGACCCCGAGTTTCTCGAGCGCCTGCAGCCCCTCGATGTGTGCGGAGGCGTTGAAGTCGGGCGAACCGGGATGTCCCCCTTCGAAATTGGTGAAGGCGATGTCGAGTGCGCCGGCGTCGCGGCCCGCGGCGTCACAGCGCCTGTGCAGATCGTCTATCGCGACCCCGAGGGCCTCCACCGAATCCAGCGCGGCGGTCTTCGCGGTCTGCGCGAGTGCCTTCGGCGCGGCGAACGGGCACCACCCCTCGGCGCGGTCGACGACACGCTGACGGGCCGCACCCGTGTTGCCGCCGATCCAGATGGGCGGTCGCGGCGTGCTGACCGGCCGCGGATGGGCGGTGATGCCGATGGCGGTGAAATCGCCTCCCTCGTAGGAGATGTCGTCACCCGTCCAGATGGCGTCGATCACCTTGAGCGACTCGTCGAACAGAGCGGCGCGCTGCTCGTAGTCGACCCCGACGGCGGTGAACTCCTTGCGCAGGTACCCGACCCCGACCGCGAGCGTGAAACGGCCGTCGGACAGTCGGTCGACCGTGGCGCCGGCCTTCGCGACCACGAACGGATTGCGGTACGGCAGGACGACGATGTTCGGGATCAGACGCAGGGTCGACGTGTGCGCGGCGGCGAACCCCATCGCGACGAAGGGATCCAGCGAGTCGTGTCCGCCTGCGTCGAGCCAGCGTTGCGTCGGCGCGGGATGGTCGGTGAAGCCGAATCCGTCGAATCCCGCCTTCTCGCACGCCGCCGCGAGCGTGGCGACACCGGCACCCGATGCGAAGTCCGGATGGTACGGATGGCTGTGCATCGGATAGGTGATGGTGAACTTCATTCTCTCATCTTGCCAATGATGTTCTCGTAACTGAAGACCCTGATTCGCCTCACGTCAGTGGTCGGGCGGTCAGCCGCTGGACCTGCCCGTAGGCGTCGATGGGGCTCTGCAGGGCGAGGCCGCCGTCCGCGAACACGGTCTGGCCGGTCACCCAGGACAGTTCGAGCACCCCCACGATGGCCTCGGCGACGTCGTCCGCCTCCCCCAGGCGGCCCAGCGGCGTGCGCTCTGTCAGACCGTCGACCCAACCCGGCAGCGCCTCGGGCTTCGCCAGCATCGGCGTGCGGGTCACGCCAGGCCCGACGGCGTTGACCCGGATGCCGTGCGGACCCCATTCGGAAGCGGCGATCCGCACCAGCATGTCGATGCCGGCCTTGGAGACGCAGTACGCGCCCATGTCCCTGTCGGAGACCGTGCCGCTGATGCTCGACACGGCGACCATGGAACCCGGCGTACCGTGCGCGATCATCGCCGCCGCGACCGTGCGCAGCGTGAGCCAGGTGCCGGTGAGGTTGACGTCGAGCACCCTGCGCCAGTCCTCGACCGACTGGTCCAGCAGCAGCCCGGACGCACCCACGCCCGCACACGCGACGAGCCGATCCGGCACGCCGTGGTCGGTCACCGTGCGGTCCAGCGCTGCAGCCAGTGAGTCGGGATCGCTGATGTCGCAATCGATATCGCCGTCCCTGATGTCCCACACCACTACGGAGTGACCGGCTTCCCGCAGCCGGGCCGCCGCGGCCGCCCCGATCCCGGACGCGCCGCCCGTCACCACGGCGCTCACAGCGCAGGCGCCCCGATCAACTCGACCAGCACGCCGTCCGGGGCGGTGACCACCGCCATGGCGACCGACTTGTCGCCGGGAGCGGGCATCGAGATGCGTTGCACCCCGTCGGAGAACCCGAGCGCGGCCAACGTGGCCAGCGTGGACTCCACCTCGCGTTCGAGCGACACCAGGAAGAACCCGTGCCGCGGCGCCTGCGCGGGAGGCGGTGCGGGGTCGGCGGCGTCGAACACCACCAGTTCGACGATCCCGGTGTCGGGTGTACCGGGGTCGCCGAGGAACACCGATCTGAGTCGGTCGGTCGGCGCCCCGAACAGGGTCGGCCAATCGCCGCGGAACGTGTGGTCCATGAGCTCGGTCAAACCCAACCCCTCGCACCAGAACCGGCGTGAGCGATCGACGTCCGCGGTGACGATCGCGGTGTGGTGGATTCCGGGCATGTGCGCTCCTCGCGTCAGTGGGTGGGAGGTGTCCAGAGGAAGTCGTCGGGTGACACGGCGGCGAGCCGCTCGGCGAACGCCGTCCCGCGATACGGGAACTGCGTGACGTTCTTGCCACTGGCGTGCCGGAAGTAGTTGTTGCAGTTGCTCATCCACACCGTGTCCGCCATCGCCCGCTGAATCTCGGCGTTGAACGCGTCGGTCACCGACCGACCCACCTCGACAGCCGCCGCACCGCGGTCGACCATGTCGTCGAGCATCCGCCGGACGAACTCGGTCTGCGCCTCGAGGATGTAGATGATCGACGTGACGCCGTTGGTGTTCGGTCCGTAGAGGGTGAACAGATTCGGGTAGCCGGGCACCGCCGTCCCGAGATAGGCCTCGGCGCCGTCGGCCCAGTCGTCGTGCAGCCTGCGTCCGCCCCGGCCCGTCACCTCGAGGGTGCTCAGGTAGTCGCTGGCCGCGAATCCCGTGCCGTAGATGACGGTGTCGACCTCGTGTTCGGCGCCGTCGGCGGTGCGTAGACCGCGCTCGGTGAACTCGACGATCGGCGAGGTTTCGACGTGCACGTGCGGCAGTGCGAGCGCCGCGAACCACCCGGTGGACGAGAGCGGCCGCTTGCAGCCCACCGGATGGTCGGGAAGCAGACGCGTGCGCAGGTCGGGGTCGGCGATCTCGGCGTAGAGATAGCCCTTGGAGATCTTGGTCAGATAGCGGGTGATGTCCGACTCGACATCGAAATCCGCGAGTTCGTAATCCTGGAACGCCTTGTCCCGCAGCTTGAGAGCCGCGTCGGGCTCTCGCTCGAACAGCTCGAGCTGCTCGTCGGTGAACACCTCCTCGAAGCGCGGCCCCACCCAGGTGGGGGTGCGCTGGAAGACGGTGAGGTGCGCGGTGTCGGCGGCGATCGCAGGAACGTACTGAATGGCGCTGGCGCCGGTGCCGATCGACGCCACCCGTTGCCCCGCGGTGGAGGTGGCGTGGTCCCACTGCGACGTGTGGAAGGTCCGGCCCCGGAAGCGGTCGGCGCCGGGGAAGTCGGGGATCGTCGGGACGTCCAGCATCCCCACCGCGCTCACAACGACGTCGAACTCCTGCCGCACCCCGGCGGCGGTGGTGACGGTCCAGCGGTGCGTCTGATCGGACCAGCGCAGCTCGGTCACCCTGGTGTCGGCGACGAGATGCTCGGCCAGCCCGCGTTCGACGGCGACCTGCTCCAGGTAGGCCAGGATCTCCGGCTGATCGGCGTAGGTCCTACTCCAGCGCGGGTTCAGCGCGAACGAGTACGAGTAGAAGTGCGACGGCACGTCACAGGCGGCGCCGGGATAGGTGTTGTTGCGCCACGTCCCGCCGAACCCGGCACCCCGTTCGAACACGGTGAAGTCGAATCCCCCCGCGGCCAATTGGATTCCCATGGCGATACCGCCGGGGCCCGCGCCGATAACGGCGACGGTCGGCTTGCTCACTCCTGCACCGCCTTACTCACGTCGAGCGTGACATCGGCGGGGACACAGAGTTCCCCGCGCTGGTTGAGAACGTCGACGTGCAGGTCGACGAGCCAGCGCTCGCCGTCGCGTCGCTTGCCCGTGATGCGCCTGCGCGCCGTCATCGTGTCGCCCGCGTACACCGAACCGGCGAGCGCCATCGATCGGCGCACGACCCGGCTCAGCGGGCCCGCCCACTGCGTCGCGGCGCGGTCAACGAATCCCGCCAGATGCATGGTGTTGAGGTAGATCGTCGGCTGACCCTGTGCGCGTGCGTATTCGGGGTCGAAATGGCCGGGGAAGTAGTCCCACGTCGCGCCGGGATTCATGATGACGCGCTCGTAGGTGACGGGATCGTCCACCACGTCGGGCAGGTCGCCGAAAGTGCCGATCGCCGCCCAGTCCATCCCCGTCACGTGTGGTCCTCCGGCGTGAAGCGGAACAGCGTGTTGCGGTTGCGTGCCACCGGCGCCCCGTTATCGCGGTAGTACGTCTCGAGGGTCTCGACGAAGTGCCCCGCTCCGAGCCGGGTGCGCTTCTCCGCGGACACCGACACGACCTCCTCGACCACGGTCAGCCGATCCCCCTCCCGGATCGGGTCGAGCAGTTCGACGTCGTTGGCGGCGTTGACGAAACTGGTTCCCGGCAGCGGGATTCGGATCGCGATCGACGGCTGCGGGCGCTCTCCCGACGGATCCCACGGCGGCGGGATCAGCCACCCCATCAGCATGGCGGGCGGCGCGAGCAGTGCGCCCCACGTCCGCTGCGCGAAATCGACGTCCCAGTAGGCCGGATTCGGGTCGCGCACGGTGGCCGCGAAGTGCTGGATCCGGGCGGCGCTCACCGCCGTGCCCGCCACGCGCGGCTCACCGCGAAGCCCGACCATCGCGAGTGCGTCATCGTAGGTGCCGAACGCCATCGGGTAGCTCACCGGCGCTGTCACGCCGCGGTGTCCCACGTCAGGATGCGACCGGAGTAGTACCAGCCGCCGCGTTCGTAGATGAGGACGTCGGTGTAGGTACCGGTCGCCACGACGGTCCCGGCGGAGTCGAAGCGGATGGCCACGCAGTGCTGCGTGGCGTTCACCCCGTCGACGTCGATCTCGTGGTCGACCGTGACGAGCCGTCCCGAACCGCCGTCGAACGCGTCCCAGATCCTGCTGTGTGTCTGGGCGCCGATTGTCAGCGTCGCGCCGGTGTGCTTGAACGTGGCGATCCACTGGGCCCGGTCCCCCGCGGAGAACAGCCGGTTGTGCCGCGCGTTGAGGTTCAGGATGGCGGCCCTGGCCTCCACACCGGCCAGAACGCGCTCCTGCTGATAGCCGAACGACATGAGTTCTCCCTCTACCGTCTCACCACGTGGCCCGGGGCCTCGCGATCCCTGGAATCCCGACTACGGCGCACGCTCCGCCGTCGGACATCACGCGTCCGCTGCGGCGGGGTCCGGTTGCCCGTCGGGCAGGTAGCCGAAGTCGTCGGGCGCCGGCTGCTCGCCGGGGTAGAAGCGGTGCGCCCAGCGGCGCAGCGCGGCGTAGTCGCGTGCCTCCTCGGGCGCCAGGTTCGGCTTCTCCAGATACTTCATGTTCTCCCACGTGAAGAAGTCCTGCTTGATGACTTCCTGTTGTAGTGCAAGGAATTTCGCCGCTCGCCCCTGCGGAATGTCGCCGGTGTCACCGGCGTCGCGAGTCGAGGCCTGGGTGTAGAAGTAGTCGGTGTACTCCTCGTCGACAGGAGTCTGTCCGGTGACCTGAACGGTGTCGACGAGTTCGGAGGGGAACCGGACGACGCCGAGGCCCAGGGAGTAGTTGTCGTACACGATGTTCGCGTCGACCGGGCCGTCCGGGGTCAGCCACGTGGCGGCCCGGCCGCCGCCGAAGTTCGCCGTCACGGTCGCGTGCAGGTGGTAGCCGTCCACCTCGAACGACGTCGTGGTCGCCGCGCTGTCCGCTTTGTGGACGAACTGCACGTGGTACGGATCGGCCGCGTTCTCGATGATCATCTGGGCGTGCACCTTGACCCGATTGACCATCCGGGTGTGCGGGTGCAGTGGATAGCGGTCGGCGTCGTCGAGGTCGGCCAGCACCGGAGGCTCCCAGTACGGTGCCCGGCGGTGCCGTTCGTGCCACACCAGGATGAAGCCGTACCACTCCCGGCACGGGTAGGACTGCACGTGGACGTTCTGCTTGCACCCGATCCTGCTGTACGGAATGAGCGTGTTGTTGCCCTCGCCGTCCCAGTGCCAGCCGTGCCACGGGCACACGATGTGCTCTCCGTCGACGGTGCCGCCCACCGCCATGTTGGCGCCCAGATGGAGGCAGTAGGCGTCGAGCACGTTCACCGTGCCGGACGCGGTGCGGAACATCACCAGTTCCTCACCGAAGTAGTGCATGCGCTTGACCTGGCCCGCAGCGAGCTCCGATGCGAATCCGACGATGAACCAGCCGGTCGGAAAGCGGTACTTCGAGAGCGCGATGCCGGTGGGACCGAACTCCCGCTCGGACGGGTCGACTGTCGGGTTGAGCACGGTGTCGGTCACGTCACCTCCTCAGGCTGGATTCTTATTATCACTAAAAAAGGCAATCAGGGTCAACGGCGCCGTGCGGTGACGAGCGGCAGATCCAGCGGCGTGAGGACGCCCGCGGGGGCCGCGACAACGGCCGGGATCGCGTTGACGGCGGGCATCGCCGTCGTCGTGCCGATGTCGAACGTCTCGTAATCCGCTGGCGCGAAGGACATCGTGAGCTTCACGTTCGGGTCCCCCGTGATCTCGACGAGGTATCCGAAGGCCAGCCGCCATTCGGGATCCTGGCGGTGGCCCAGCACGGAACCCAACGTCCACGTCGTCCGCAGCTCGGCGACGGGAGCGCCTGCACGCGAACCCGTCCACGTGGCGTCGACGCCGGCCACCGTGCCCTCCGCGATCCGGATGAAACCGAGGTCTCGATCGGCGAGGGCGACGGCACACTCGACGGTGAGGCCGACATCGTCGATCTCCTTGCCTATCGCGCGCGCCATCGCGGACACCGTCTCGGCGTAGTCCGGTTCGGCCGCAAGGAGTTTGGCCTTGATGTCGGCGGAATCGGGCGGGCCGCCGAAGCCGTAGCCCGTCCACGTGGCGGTGTTGCCGTACCCGAAGCAGTCCATCGACTCCGTGATGCTGATCCGGCTCACGTGACGGCACATCGCAGTGGCCGCCAACGCCACGGTGGGCACGTGCATCGGGTTCATTCCGGTGCCGACGAGCGTGGCACCGCCCGCCCGAGCCGCGGCCGCCAACCGCGATCCGGCGTCGTCCGGGTAGTACTCGCCGTTGACCAGGCGGGCGGTCGTGACGACGTTGACGCCGCTGCCGAGAATCCGCTCGAGTTCGCCGATGTCGGGCCAATGCGGCATGTACACAATGCAATCCGGACGTGTCGACAGCACGGCGTCGACGTCGTCGGTGGCGGCCACGCCGACCGGATCGCGGCCCGCGAGCGTCCCCGCGTCGAGTCCCCGCTTGTCCGCGCTGTGCGTGTAGAGGCCGACCAGTTCGAGGCGGGGGTCGTCGAGCACGGCGCGTACCGCGCTCGTGCCGACGATGCCACTGGTCCACTGAACCACTCGGATCGGCCGTTCAGACATCCCACACCACCTTCAGGCTCGCAGGGGAACGCATGAGCGTGCCCTCGATCTCCGGCCGGGGGTGGTCGGGATCCAGCCGCAGGCCCGGTAGCGAGGTCAGCAGTGCGCGGACGAGTTCCTCCGTCTCCATCTTCGACAGGTGCATCCCCAGACACATGTGCACGCCGTGCCCGAAGGCCAGCGCCGACCTGTAGGGCCGGCGAAGATCGAAGCGGTCGGGATCCTCCCAGCGCGCCGGATCGTGGTTGGCCGCGCCGAGCACCACCATGACGGTGGCGCCCGCGGGGATGCGCACTCCGCCGAGTTCGGTGTCGTGGGTGACCAGTCGCGGGACGAACTGCAGCGGGGTCTCCCAGCGGGCGGCTTCGTTCACCGCGGCCGTCAGCGCCGCGGGATCGTCGCGCACCGCCGCCAGCTGGTCGGGGTCCGACAGCAGGGCCGCCAGAAGCGAGGACGACGACCTGTAGGTGGTCTCCGCTCCCGCGGGCAGGAGCAGGCGCAGAAACGAGTGGATCTCCTCGTCGGCGAGCCGCTGACCGCCGTGCTCGGCGTGCGCGAGCACCGAGATCAAGTCGTCGAGAGGCTCGGCGCGACGCTCGGCGAGGACGGAGCCGAACATCTCGGCGAGCGTGGCGGCGCTGGCGCGGCCCCTGTCCAGGTCGTAGGACAGTGTGACCAGTTCGATTGCGGTGTAATGGAATGCCGGATACTGCGCGGCGGGCAGTCCGAGAATCGCCGCGAAGGTGCGCATCGGGAAGGCGAAGAGGAAGCCGCTGACCAGGTCGGCGCGGCCCTCCGGTCGCAGATCCGCCGTCATCTCGGAGAGCAGCGGCGACACGAAGCGGGATTTCCAGCCCGCCATCGTCTTCGGGCCGAGGGGCTGCTGCAGCAGGGCCCGGTACTCGCGGTGTTCGGGCGGGTCCATCTCGATGACCGAGCGACCCATGACCTTCCCGATCATGTCGTGATAGGCCGCACTGCTGAACGTCCCGGTGTCGAGTAGTGCCTGTACCGCGGCGTCGTAGGAGTACACGCTGAAGACGGGCGGGGTGTCGGCGGAGTTCCCAGGCATCCCCAGGTGTGGCAATCCGGCGTGGACCGGGGACTCGGACCGCAGATCGTGATAGGTCACGTATGGGGCCGGCTGGCCGAAGCCGACCAGCGTGTTGAACGTCTCGAACAGTCTCCACGCGGCGTCGTCGTATCCGCTCGGGGTGACCGCGGTATCAGGCATGCCGGACTCCGTTCAGGATGATGCGCAAGCCGTCGCGGAAAACGGTTTCAGCGCGCCGGGTGCCGGGTTCGGCTCGGTGGTGTTCGAGTTCCACCGAGCCCAGCAGGTGTACGTAAAGCAGCGCGTACGCGGCCGCGAACTCGCGCTTCGGCAGAGCCGCTTCGCTCAGGATCGATCGGGTCGAGCGGTCCATGTTGGCCGCGGCCGCCGTGTGCGGGCGCTGTTGGAGTAGCGCTGCCACACCGCGCACCGAGACCAGCGCGCGCCACGCGTTCAGGTAGAGGGTCACCAGCCGGGCTTCCCAGTCACCGCGGGTGGGCACCTCGATGCTGTTCACGACGGCTTCGATGAGCAGGTCGAGCAGTTCGTCCTTGCCCGCCACGTGGTAGTAGACGGACGACGCCGACGTGCCCGCTTCGAGGGCCAGTGCGCGCATCGTGACCTTCTCCACGCCCACGCGCTGGGCCAGCTGGAGAAGGTGCTTGGTCAGGTGATCGCGGTCCAGCATTCCGTACCCGAGGGCCCGCGCCGAGCGACCGGCCATAGTCACCTTTCGAACGTCGTTCTAATTGGAACAGCGTTCAGATTGCCGCACATCGCGGCGTCGCGTCAAGGGTGCAGAAGCCCTACAGCCCCTTCGGGCGAGTGCCGACGACGCCAGCCGCGGCGAGCGCGGCCAGTTCGTCGGCGGTGACACCGCACAGGTCGCCGAGCACGTCGGCGGTGTGCTGGCCGAGAGTCGGCGCCGGTGTGCGCAGCCAACGACCGTCGGTGGCGGCGATCGGCGCGAACGGCGGCCGGGGGTACACGCACGGTCCGGTGCTGGGATGCACCAGCGACTCGAAGTAACCGCGGTCGATCAGGTGTGGATTACGAATGACGTCCGACGGTGAGATGACCCGCGCCGCAGGGATTCCCGCGCGTACGAGGACCTCGACCGCGTCGTCGGCATCGCGGTCGACGAACCAGGCCGCCAGGTCGTCGTCGACGAGTTCGGCGCCCGACGCCCCCATCAGCCCCGCCATCGTCGTTCGCTCGGCGTCGTCCCGCATCGCGACGGCGACCCAGTCGTCCTCGCCGGCACAGCGGTACACGTTCTGCGTGGCCGGGCCGTGCCCGCGATTGCCCTCGCGCTGTGCCACCACGCCGAACGCCTGTGCCTCCAGCGCCTGCACCGCGGTCACGTTCAGCACCGATTCGATCATCGGCATCTCGACGAGTCGCCCCGTCCCGGTGCGTGCGACGAGGTCGAGCGCCGCGACCATGGCGAACGCGGCGTGCGATCCGGCCAGCGGATCGCACACCCCGCGCGGTGGTATCGGCGGACCATCGGGAAGTCCTGTCAGCCAGGCCATCCCGGCGATCTGCTCCATGGTCGGCGCGAAGCCGACGCGGTCGCGCCACGGACCGTCCAATCCGAACGCCGGCATCCGCATGACGACGAGCCTCGGATTCACCTCGAGTAGCGCATCGGCACCGAGTCCGAACTGCTCCATCACCCGCGGCGAGAAGTTCTCGATCACCGCGTCGGCGCCGGCCACCAGGTGCCTGAACAACCGCACCCCGTCCGGTGAGTCGAGGTTCAACGTGACCGACCGCTTGTTGGTGTTCACCGCCTGGAAGACCCAGCCGTACTCCCACCAGTCGTCGACGTCGGTGCGCATCGCGCCCGAGTAGCGGATGCCGTCGGGACGCTGAATCGACTCGATCTTGACCACGTCGGCACCGAAGGCCGCCAACAGGTGCGTCGCCGCCGGGCCCGCCCAGAATGCGGTCAGATCAACGACTCTCACGCCGGCCAGGGGGAGCTCCGGCGCTCCCTCGGTGGACGCCGCACGCGGTGACCAGTCCGGGCCCGTGCCCGCCTCACCGACGGACGGTGCGGGCGCCATCGGGGCGGGTGCGGTGCCCGTCATCCGCCACGGCGGGCGGGGCGCCAGCAGCCCAGACGCATTCGGCCCGAACACCCCGCGGGCGACGAAGTGGTCCTGCTCGGTGACGGTCGCACCGGTGCCGATCGCCGCCATCGGCAACCGGAACAACTCCCCGAGTTCGACGATCTCGGCGACGGTGTGCTCGCGCATCCACGGCCCGATCAGCTCGAGGATCCGGTCGCGGTGTCCCCAGCGTCCCAGCTGGAAGGTGAACTCCGGATGTTCGCTCAGCTCAGGGCATTCCACCATCGCGGCGAAGTCGTGCCACTGCTGGCCGGTGATGAACGTCATCCCCACGAAGCCGTCCTTCGCCGCCACGATGGACGGCACCTCGACGGAGCGCGTGATGGGTCCGACCTGCAGCAGGTGGGTGTGCAGCCATTCCGAACTCTGCATGGACAGCGTCATCGCCTCCAGCAGGGCCATGTCGAGATGCTCCCCCGGCCCGCCCGCCCGCATCCGCCGCGTCACCGCCAGCGCCGCGAACGCGGCCATCGCGCCTCCGACGTACTCCCCGACGTCACCGCCGACGGAGATGGGCGGCCCGTCCGGCAGTCCGCGGAACCCGGTCGCACCGCAGGCGCCCTGAAGGGTGAACTCGGTGGCGGGACGGTCGGCCCACGGACCCGTCCAGCCGAAGTCGGAGATGGTGAGAAACGCCCGGCGGCTGTCGGCGGCCACACCCGCACGTTCGGCGTCGGCCCGACCCGCCGTCAGGATCACGACGTCCGCACCCTCGATCAAGGCCGCGACCACCGAGTCGCCGAGATCGCCGACGACGCTGCGTTTTCCCGCGTTGAGATAGTCGAAGAGCGGGCCGTCGGTGCCCTGCGGTATCGCCGACCGCGTCGCGGAGTACCGACGCAGCGGATCGCCCGTCGCGGGTTCGACTTTGACCACGGTGGCTCCGGCATCGCGGAACAGCTTGCCGCAGTAGGAACCAGCGATTCGATCGCTGATCTCGAGCACCCGGACATCGGTCAGGGGCGTGCGCGGCGTCGGACCCGTCATCGCCGCAATGCTAACAACGCCGATACGCCCGAGGCCTCAATTCGAACACTGTTAAAATAGCGACGATAGACGGAAGGACGCGCAGTGGTGAGAAACGCGATCATCACCGGTGGCAGCGGCGGCATCGGCAAAGCCTGTGCCCGCACGCTCGTCGGGCGTGGTTACGACGTCGTCCTGACGGCCAGGCGGGAAGCGCCGCTGCGTGCGTGCGCCGACGAACTGGGGGCGCGCTACCTCGTCGCCGACGCTGCCGATCCGGACAGCTTCTCGGCCGCACTCGCACAGTTCGATCGCGTGGATCTGGTCGTTCACGCCGCGGGCGTGCTCGACGGCACGTACGCCCGCAAGCAGACCTTCGCCCAGTGGCGCACGACGATCTCCGCCAATCTCGACTCGTGCTTCGTGGTCACCCACGCCGCGCTGCCCCTGATGGTTCCGGGATCGAGGTTCGTGTTCATCTCGTCGTCAGCCGCCCACGAACCGATGCCGGGCAGGACCGCGTACTCCGCGTCCAAGGCCGGCATGAACGCCTTCGCCCGTGCCCTGGCCCTCGAGGTCGACCGGGACGGCATCAACGTCCACCTCGTCACCCCGGGCCCGGTGGAAACGGAGATGCTGCAGGACGTGCCGTTCGAGATGTACGCCATCCGAGCCGAAGACGTCGCCGAGTCGGTGGCGTGGCTGGACACCGTGCACCCGTCGGTGGACCTCCCCGAGATCCAACTCGCCGCGGTGAGACGAGGGCCGTCGTCCAGACCGCCGGTGGTCCCCGACGAAGTGACCCGGCGCAGCCGCCCGTCCTGACCACCGCATCGGCTACCGTAAAGGCCTCCGTTCCGGATTCGAGGAGGCGACGATGACGGTTGCGCGGGCCGGCCGCCGCCCCCGCGGGTCGCTGACCCCCGAAGACGTCATCGCCGCGGCGTTCGAATTGGCGCAGGACGTCTCGCTGGCCAATCTGAACATGCCGAAGCTGGCCAAGCACCTCGATGTCCCGGTGACCAGCATCTACTGGCATTTCCGCAAGAAGGAGCAGCTGCTCGACGCGATGCTCGAGGACGCGCTGAGCCGCTATCACTCGGTCACCACCTTCGTCGACGGCGAGACGTGGGACGAGTCACTGCGCACCCACTTCCGCGGGATGCGACGCGTGTTCCGGGAGAACCCGGTGCTGTGCGATCTCGTCCTGATGCGGGTGGGCGAGCTCAGCCCCGACGCCACCAGGACCGCGGTGCACCGCATCGAGACGGTCGTCGACATGCTGGTGCAGGCCGGCTTCACGCTCGACGACGCCGTGGAGATCTACCTCGCTCTGTCCGTGCACAGCCGCGGCAGCGCGATGATGGAGCACCTGGGCTCACGGCACGCCGAGCACTCGCCCGCCATGTCGACCAGAGCGGCCGACGTCGGCGAACTCAACGCCCAGGCGCTGCAGCAGGCCGTGCCGAGCCCCGTCCGGGTGGCCACGCTGTCGCTGCTGTCGTCGGGCACGACGCCGCGCCTACTCGAGCGGGCGAACCGAGGAGACGCGGTGGCCGACATGACGTTCGAGTTCACCCTCGACGCACTCATCGAGAAGGCGAGAGGGCTCCTCGCGACCTAGTCGGCGAGGTGGACGTCCGACTCCATGTGGAGCGCGATGCGATAGCCACCGGCTCGAGGGACCAGCAGCCAGCTCACCCAGCTGGCGCCGTCGCCCGCGCCACCCGACCCGCGGGTGACGAGAGTCCACCGGCACAGCAGCACGCACCGCGCCACCCCGCCGTCGAGCACCTCGGCCCGGTGCAGTTCGGAGCGCATCGTCGCCGACCGCATGCGCGCGCTCAGTCGACCCCAGTGCCGGTCCAGGGCGTCGGCACCCACCTGCGGCTCGGCGTACTCGTCCCCGATGTACACCGGCTCGGGGTCCGACCGCACCCACAGCTGTGCCAACGCCTCGAAATCCAGTGCGTTCCAGGCGCTGTCGTACTCCGCGACGACGGTGTCGACGTCAGGCAGGGTGTTCCCCCGGCAGCGCGCCGACCACGTCGGGCAGGCCGTACAGCTCCATGGCGTTGCCGCGCATGATGCGGTCCCGCTGATCGGCGGGGAACCGGTTGATCGCCCACGTCGGCGAGTCGTAGCTCCAGTGCGGGTAGTCGGTCGAGAACATGATGTTGTCACCGAGATCCATCATGTCGAGATACTCGAGGTAGGTCTCGACCTCGACCTCCTCGACCGGTTGCGTGGTGAACCGCACGTGCTCGCGGACGTACTCCGACGGACGCCGACGCACGTGCGGCAGATCGGCCTTGCGGTGCTCCCAGATCCGGTCCATCCGCGACATCACCGGCATGGCCCAGGTGAACCCGCCCTCGACGAACACCACCCGCAGGTCCGGGTGGCGGTCGAAGGCGCCGTCGAACACGAGGCTGATCAGATGCGACACATAGAGCAGCGGCCAGGAGGCGAAGAAGTCGTGCCAGTGCGCGGGGTTGCCGACCGGGTACAGCGGGATCAGCTCGAACGGCGTCTGCCCCATCAGGTGGGTGGCGATGGGCAATCCGTTGCGTGCGGCCGCCTCGTACAGCGGATCGAAGTGGGGGTTGCCGAAGGGGATTCCACGCGTCTGCGGGGTCATCAGCACCTCGGCCATGTACGGATGCCCCGCCCAGCGCTCGACCTCCCGCGCGGCGTCGGTCGGCGTCTGAGCGCTGACGCTGATCGCGCCGCGCCAGCGCCCGTGCGCGTTGTTCCGGTGCAGCCACACGTCGGCGAGCCAGTCGTTGTACGTCGACTTCAGCACGTGTTCGTGCTGGGGCAGCTGGTGATCGCACATCGGTTCCAGCATCGCGATGCTCACACCGGCGTCGACGAGCAGCTGTTGGGCGGCGAAGTCGGGATCGCTGCCCGCGTAACCCGTTGGCGGCATGGCGTCGACGCGCATCGACATCGACTTGAACGCGTCGGGGGTGTCGTAGAAGTGCGGTAGCGGTGTCGCGGCGCGGCCGGTCGGCCAGATCCGATCCACCCAGTCCGGGGGCGCGTACGACTTCAGCACCTCGGTCGACACCGGCATCGGGTGGACGTCGGTGTCGACGACGGTCACCGGAACCGTTTGCGGCGCGACGTCGAGCGGAACGTTCTCCAGGGTCGTCATGTGTCGCTTCCCTCCAGGACATCGGACAGCTTGTAGAACGTCGCGGCGTTGTGCCACAGCAGCTTTGCACGTTGATCGGCATCGAGCCCGGCGGCGGCGTCATGCGGAGCCGTCGTGGACCAGTGCGGATATCCCGAGCCGTACATCACCAGATCGGATCGGCCGGTGAACTCCATCCATCGGCTTGCATCGGCGGGGTCGGTCGGGCCGTCAAGGGCCGACGAGCAGAACCGGACGTGCTCGGTGAGGTACTCGCTGGGATGGCGATCCACCCACGGCGTCTGATCGCGCATCGACAGCCAGAACGTGTCGAGCCGCCACATCAGCGGGGTGAGGATGTCGTAGCCGCCGTCGGCGAAGACGAACCGCACGTCGGGATGTCGCGCGAACACCCCCTCGACGATGAGCGTCGCGAGGTGGACGAAGAAGTTCAGCGGCATGAACGCCGCGTATCCGGGATAGGTGTGCGCGTGCCCGGCGAACGTCGGCGCGTAGTCGACGCCGTTGCCGCCGTTGATGTGCACGGCCACCGGCAATCCCGCTGCGGCGGCGGCTTCCCAGATGGGCTCGAACTGCGGCTTGCCGTACGGCTCGCGGGATTGCATCGGCACACCCACCTGAACCATCTTCGGATGCCCGGCGAGTCGCTCGATCTCGGCGACGGCACCGCGGGGGTCCTCCGGATTGACCCGGATGGTGCCGAGAAAGCGAGCGTCCGAATCAAGCCAGCGCTCCACCAACCAGTCGTTGATCGCGGCGCAGATGCGGCTGTTCAGCAGGTAGTCCGCGATGTTGCCGCGGGTGAGAGGGTTCAAGATGGCGCACCTCGCGTGTCCATCGGAGAAGAGATGGCGGGCAACTGTTTCCGGCACCGAGCCCGGATACCTGCCGTCGTGGAGATCGGCGCGGTAGTCGCCGCCGGGCGCCTGATACCACTGCTGTTCGACGTCCGGGATGGCCCTGGTCCGGTACGCCGGGTCGATGAACTTGCGGATCTCGGCGTTGTGCTTGAAGTGCGGCTGCACGTTGGTGTCGATGATCCGAGCCGTGTCGTCGATTCGCTCGCGGGCTTCGCTCATGCGGTGACCCACACCTCCCCGTCGCTCACATCGACCCGATAGGTCCGGATCCTCCGGTCGGGATCGGACAGCGTCCGACCGTTGGTGAGGTCGAATTCCCACTGATGCCAGGGGCACCGGACGATCTGACCGTCGCGGACGAACTCGAGCCGGCCCGGCTTGTCCGGCGCGTGCACGTTGGTGCCGCCGACGAACCCGGTGCACAGTGGCGCGCCCTCGTGAGCGCAGTAGTTGGCGATCGCGTAGAACTCCCCGCCGACGTTGTAGACGCCGACGCCGAACCGGCCGGCCTCGACCAGTTTCATCGAGCCGGGGGGCAGATCCTCCAGCGCGCACACTCGTCGCCGCCGCATCAGCGCTCCCTCGTCGTCCGGTCCGCCTCCATGGTCCACCGGGACCCGCGTCGTCGCGTGCGGAACTGCTACCGTCGTCACTACCGTTTACGATACCGTTCAAGTCGGCGGTCGAACAATACGGAGGCGCGCGTGCCGTACGTCATCACGCAGTCGTGCTGCAACGACGCGTCGTGCACGGCCGTCTGCCCCGTCGACTGCATCCATCCGCGGCTCGACGACGCGGCCTTCAGCACGACCGAGAGCCTGTACATCGACCCCGACGCCTGCATCGACTGCGGCGCGTGCGTCGAACAGTGCCCGGTCGACGCGATCGTGGCCGACGACCGGCTGACCGCGCCGCAGCAGCGCTACCTCGAGATCAGCGCCGCCTACTTCACCGCCAGGCCGACCCCGTCAGCGCCACCACGCGGGGTGCCGGCCACCCCGTCGGCCGACCTGACCGGGCTCCGGGTCGCCGTCGTCGGCACCGGCCCGGCCGCGATGTACGCCGTGTGGGACCTGCTCGAGCACCGCGGCGTCGAGATCGAGCTGTACGACCGCGCGCTCACCCCCTACGGACTGATCCGGTCGGGTGTCGCGCCCGACCACCCGTCCACCAAGGCGGTGCTCACCACCTTCGAACGCGCGGCGCGCCGTCCGAACGTGCGAATGCACCTGGGGATCGAGATCGGTACCCACCTGACCAACGCCGATCTGCTCGCGCATCACAGCGCGGTGATCTACGCGACGGGCGCGGCAGGCGACCGCCCGTCGGACGTACCGGGGGCCGACCTGCCGGGTGTGCACTCGGCGACCGAGTTCGTCGCCTGGTACAACGGGCGTCCCGAGTCCGCCGACCGCGCATTCGACCTGTCCTGCGAGCGCGCGGTCGTCGTCGGCAACGGGAACGTGGCCGTCGACGTGGCTCGGATCCTGCTCACCGACCCCGAGGTACTGGCCCGCACCGACATCGCCGATCACGCGCTGGAGGCGTTGCGCACCAGCAGAATTCGCGAGGTCGTCATTCTCGGCAGACGCGGACCCGCGCAGGCGGCGTACACGAATCCGGAACTGCTGGCGCTGCGGGAACTCGACGGCGTCGACATCGTCGTCGACGCCGCCGAGGCCGAGCCCGACCCGCTGAGTGCCGAGGACCTCGCCGCACCCGATGCCGAACCGGCGGCCCGGCTCAAGGCCCGACTGGCACGGGAGCTCTCGAATCGCGCACCGACCGGGGCGGCCAAGCGGCTGGTGCTGCGCTTCCTCACCTCGCCAGTCCGATTCGACGGCGCGGGCGCGGTGTCCGCGGTGCACGTCGCCCGCAACACGCTGGTTCGGGCCGAGGACGGCGCGCTTCGCGCTACGGCGGGCCGGGAACTCGACCCCATCGACGCGGGTCTGGTGCTGCAGTCGATCGGCTACCGCGGCCACCCGGTTCCCGGCGTACCCTTCGACGTCGCGCGCGGCGTCATCCCCAACGCCGCGGGGCGAGTGCTGTCCGAACCGGATGGAACACCGGTGCCCCGCATGTACGCGACCGGGTGGATCAAGCGCGGCCCGACGGGCGTCATCGGCACCAACAAGCGCTGCTCCCGAGAGACCGTCGCGTGTCTGCTGGAGGACGCCGCCGCGGGGCTCCTGCCCACCGCACCCGACCGTGCCGCCCTCGACGACCTGTTGCGCGAGCGGCAACCGGCCGCGCTCGGCTACCCCGGCTGGTCCCGAATCGACGTCGCCGAGCGTCTCGCCGGCCGCCGGGCCGACCGTCCCAGAGTCAAGTTCACCACGGTCGACGCGCTCCTCGACGCGGCTACTTCATAACCGAAAGACCGCCCAGGGGAAGCAGTTCCACCACCACCCCGTCGGGGTCGACGACCGTTGCGGCCCGACCGCCGCCGGGGGTCGGCATGCTCAACGGCGTGCCGCCGAAGCCCAGTTCCGCGAGCCGTGCGAGCACCTCGTCGACGTCGACCTGCACGGACAGCAGGAACACCCCGCGAGCGGGCCTGCCAGTCTGCGCGGCGGCGCCGTCGACGGACTCGACGCCGAGGCTCAGCAGTTCCACGATGCCGGCGTCGGGACGGTCCGGTGAGCCGAGGAACACCGTGCGCACCGACGTCGTGGTGACTCCCAGGAGCGGAGCCAGATCCGCGTCGAGCACGACGTCGGCGAGCACGGTGAGGCCGATGCCGTCGCGGTAGAACCGCAGCGACTCGTCGAGGTCCCGGCAGCACACGCCGGCGTGATGAAGCACGGTCATAGGAACGAATTCTCCACTGTCAAGCCGCGTTCCGGGAAGTCCCCCAGCGCGAACGTCTCCGCGTTACCCAGCCCACTCCCCCCGCCGACGGGGTCGTCGACGCGCACCAGCAGATCGCGCAACTGGTGCAGCTTGCGCGCGTTCTCCGGGCTGTCGCAGGCGGTGACGTGACTGCCCTCGACCTTGAGCTCGCCGACCCACTGGCCGTACACCCAGTCGTTCCAGCCGTAGTACCCGGCGGTGCCGAGGTGAAAGCCGCCGGGGCCGGCCGCCGTGATCGTCAGCGGCCGCCGCGATCCGTCCTCCTCGATGAGCACCAGGGTGCCGTGGGTGAACCTGCGGTTGTCGTCCTGGAAGTGGAAGTCCTGCTCGACGTCGGCGAAGCGCCGTGAGGTGCCGTCGGCGAACTGTTCCTCGGCCTGACAGCGCACCGATCGGAAGCCCTGACCGCGCTCCTCCTGGTAGAAGACGAACAGCGAGTACGGCGTGCCGTCATCGCGGGTGAGCGTCATGGGCAGCCACGTCATGAACATGTGCGTCACACCGCGACCGCCGCGGGGCAGTCCGGGGATCGGCTTGCCGACGCCGGGCCGGATACCCCAGGAGTGGTCACGCACCGAAATCCACTGATCGGGAGCGACTTCCGTGCGTTCGCCCTCGAGCTGCACCCACCCGGACGCCACCCCGACCTGGCGGTAGCGCAGCACGTTGTGGGTGACCCGGAAGCCGTCGGGACTGCGATCGGGCCACGGGTCCTCAAGGGCGGCGTCGAAGTCGCCTCGCAGAGTCAGATCGAACGCGATCGGCGCGTGGTCGTTCTCGTCGAGGCGGATTCGGATGGCGCGCAGCGGTTCGACGACGCTGTAGTGCACGGGGCCCACGTCGGTGCCGTTCGGATCCGACGAGAGCCGTCTGCCCGCTCGCACCGTCCACTGCTCGGTGCCCCGGCACACCCCGGCCGCGCCGTCGAAAACCCCTCGGTTGGTGTACTTTCCGATGCCGAGCACGGCTTGTAGCGAGTTGTCCCTGGCGTGCGCGATGGTCCAGATCTTCTCCGTCCACGACGGGTCGGACTGCGCGACGGAGGCGAACGTGTCGACGATCTGGTGAGTCAGGTTCTCGTCATCGGGCACCAGCGCGCCGTAGTTCGTGTTCAGCAAGCGTCCACCTCATCTCTCCGTCACGGGCTCCGACCCGAAGTACCTCGTCATGTCCGTGCCCTTCGCGTATTCGCGCATCCACACGTCCGCACTGTCGGGCAGCGGTTGCCCGGCCGGGTCGTGGTGCGGCGTCTGGGACAGGATCAACCGCCACACCATGGCCGCGAGCTCGCGCGTCGGGACGGGATTGAACAGCGTCGCCGGATTCCCCTCGCGGGTACGACGTTTCGCGCCACCGGGGCCGCGGTACTTGAACTCGCCGATCAGCAGCTTGATCGACATCAGCTCCTCGGCCGAGGCGCCGCGCTCCTCGAACGGGACCACCTCGTCGAACTTCTTCGCGATCATCGCCGACAGTTCGCCGACGTGACTGAACGTGCTCCTGATGTGCTTGATCCGGTACCACGGATCGGCACGAAGGTGGCGGTAGAGGATGAGACCCGAACTGCGGTGCTCGATCTCCTCGACGAAGTGCCACATCATCAGTGAGGCGACCCGCCGATCGCCGGTGCCGAACAGGGCGTCGCGGTTGTCGAGCACCACCTTGAACAGCGGCGTGAACGTCGCCTCCAGATTGGCGATGTAGGCCCAGTGGTACTCCGCCGGGTACTCCTCGATCAGCGTCTTGTAGGCGGTGACGGCGTCCTCGTAGCACTTCTCCAGGGCGGGATAGCGCTCGACGAGGGCGAGCATGTGCTTGCGATGCGCGGCGGCGTGCTGCGCCTCCTGCCGCAGGAACGCCTCGGCCTCGGCGGCGATGACGGGATCGGAGTCGAACTCCGACTGCGCCTTGCGCACCGCGTCGATGATGTACTTCTCGAACGGCACCGCGATGAACGTGAACGCGTTGCAGAAGATGCTGAAGTCCGGATTCGCGGGCTGCCACAGGAACGGCACACTGGCGTCGAACTCCCACCCGATCTTGCGGACCACCAAGTCCGTCATCGCCTGACCACCTAACATCGAAGCGGTTCGGTGTCTCACACCGGCGTGCTCGCAGGGGCAGACAGGAACGTCGCCAGTGTGACATTATGGGGTTCAGATGTAAAGGAATGGATGGTGGTTCTGCAGATGCCCGCCGACGCCGAGCAGTCGACTCGCAAGCGCATCCTCGCCGCGACGTTCGCGGTGCTGTCCCGCTGCGGACATCGCAATCTGCAGCTGTCCGACGTCGCCGCCGAGGCCGGCGTTTCGCGACCGACGCTGTACCGGTACTTCGGCTCGAAGCAGGGCCTGCTCGATGCGTTCGGACTCTACGAGCAGGACAACTTCGACGCGGGGCTCGCCACTGCAACTGCGGGGCTGCGCGGTCCGGAGCGGCTCGACGCCGCGCTGCAGTTCATCGTGGACTTCCAGCACGAGTACTCCGTCAGCACGATGGTCGAGATCGAGCCCGAACACGTTCTGGCACAGACGAAACGGCTACTACCCCTGCTTCAGGAGCGCATCTCTCGCATCATCCCCGGCGAGCACGCGGACCTGGCTGCCGCCGCTGTGGTGCGGATCGCTGTCAGCCACTTCCTCCTGGGTGCGGGCGACCCCGAGCAGTACCTCGCGGAGCTGCGCCACGCAGCGGGACTGCCCCAGCGGCGGCGTCGCGCACCCCGTGCCGCCGCCACCGCAAGCTAGCCTGTCAACCAGCGGGAGATCCTGTCCCAGAGCACATCCGGCTGTTCGAGGTGCAGGAAGTGCCCGACACCGCCGATCACCTCGAACGCGGAGCCCGCTGCCGGTAGCTGATCGGTGACGTCACCGAGGAGTTCGGCGCCGAGTGCGCCGTCGTCGGCCCCGTGCAGATACAGCGTGGGTATCGCGGGCGGGCTCAGTGTCGCCGCGGCCTCCGCCGCTGCGGCGGGGTCGGCGAACTGCTCGTTGAAGGTCGACCGGTAGGGACTGATGACACCGGTGATGGTGTCTGCGGTGACGTGCTTGCGCAGTTCCGCGATGTCCCCCGTGGCGTCGTAACCCGGCGACCAGTCGGCCCAGAGCGACTCCCAGAAACCCGGTTCCAGCAGCGCGAATTCGGCCATTCCGATCTGCTGGATGAACCATACGTAGAACGAGCGCCGCAGCTGCGCGTACCGCAGGATGCCCGCTCCCAGCGCGGCCGTCGGCGGGACGGCGAGCGCCACGAAGCGCGCGAACGCTTCGGGTCGGGTGACGGTCACGCCGTAACCGGCGTTGGCCCCCCAGTCGTGGCCGACCAGCACGGCGCGATCGTCGCCTCGGAACCGGTCGCGCACCGCCAGCACGCTGCGAACGTAGGTGCCCGCGCTGATCGGCGTCGACATCGGCGCGTCGTAACCCGGCAGCCACGGTGCCACCACGCGGTAACCGCTCTCGACGAGTTGCGGCCCGAGATGACGCCAGGTGTGTGGGGTGTCGGGAAATCCGTGCACCAGGACAGCCAGCGGGAGGGAGGGGTCGTCGACGTCGCCGAACGTCACCGGGTCCGCTGCAGTCACGGCGCGAGTGTATTACACCTGAAGCATCAAACGTAACAGGCTGGATCCTTTACATGGAGCCACCCATATGTAACTCTGATCGCATGGCAGGCATCACCCTCGCGCAGCGCGATCTGCCCGGCACCCAGCGCAGCCTCGGCGAGTGGTTCGAGCGGAGGTTCGGTGAACCCGTCACGGTGTCGGGTCTCGAGGCCGCCAACAAGGCCTCGGGGTGGTCCTGCGAGAGCCTGAAGTTCTCGGTCCGGCGCGCCGACGGCGCCGCCGCCGACTACGTCGTGCGGATCCCGCCGACGGGCGGCGGCATCTTCGCGGAGTACGACCTGCTCGCCCAGACCCGTACCCAGGAACTGCTCCGCGGCTACGGGATCGCGACTCCGTCACCGCTGTACTACGAGCCCGACGACACCTGGATCGGCTCGCGGTTCCTCGTCATGCCCCGCATCGTCGGGCACACCCCCTCGGACACCTCGTACGCCAAGCGCGGCTGGTTGCTCGACTCGGGCCCCGACGTGCAGCGCCGGGTTCACGACGGCTTCCTCGACATTCTGCTTGCGCTGCACCGAGTTCCGCAGAACGAGGCGCCGTGGCTGGCGCGCCCGAGCGGGGTCGGCAACACCGCGGAGCTGACGTGGTGGCGCGACTACGTCGAGTGGGGCACCGACGGCGACGTGCCCGGCGTGATGGTCGATGCCTTCGACTGGCTGCGCCGTCGTCTGCCCGACGACCCGGACCGGTTGGTGCTGTGCTGGGGTGACGCCAGGTTCTCCAACGCGATCTACGCCGACGACGGCGAACTGCTCGCCGCCCTGGACTGGGAGCAGGCGTGCTGGTGCCCGGCGGAACTCGACTTCGGGTGGTGGCTCGCGACGCGCAGGCAGATGCTCGAGGTGGCCGGGCTGACGCTGGACCCCGAGTTGCCGGGCTTCGACAGCCGAGCCACGGTGGTCGCGCGATTCGAGGAGATGATCGGCAGGCCGCTCGACGACCTGCACTGGTACGAGGTCTTCGCGATGGTGCGGATGTCGTGTTGCATCGTCCGGATGCAGAGCCTGCTGCGCAGCATCGGCCAGGGCGACCACTTTCTCGCGAAGGCGCCCATCCTGCCCACGTTCGCCGTCGAGGCGATCAATGGCTGACGAACTGCGCTCCCGCCGTCCGACGGTGGCCGAGCAACTGGCGCGGGAACTGTCCGACATCGCCGACATCGCCGACGAACTCGGTCTGCTGGACGACCCGGTGGCGGCTCCGGAAACCGAGAGTGTGTACGACTACCTCGACACGACCCGCTGGAGCCTGGCCGACTGCGTCCTTCGCGGTGAGCGCACGCGCAGACTCGTCAACGCACCGAACCGGCTGGTGGACGTGGCGGTCGCCGAGCACGCCGACCGCGCGCTCGACCGGGCGGCGGGGCTGCTCCGCGACCGTGCCGATGACCTCGCAGAGCAGGTGCGGCTGACCAACACGGTCGTCGCCCGGTGGCTCGTCGCGCATCGGGTGGCGATCGTCAACCCCTGCTACCTCGACTCCAACGCGCTGTACGACCGCTATCGGTACGGCGACCTGGATCCGGAGGCCGTCTCCGACGACCCGCTCTACCTACTCGTCTGTCACCTGCACGACGTGCTGGAGGCCGGCGGCGAATGGGACGGCGGCGACTCCCCGGCGCTGCAGCACCTGCGGGCTCAGCTCACGCTTCCCATGCGCGCGGTGCGGCACGAGATGGTGGCGGCGATGGCCCACCACGCCGCGGCCATCGGCGTCACCCGGACCCTGTCGCGACTGGAGGCGCGGTGATCGCAGTCGACGATTGCGACGCATTCGCATAGCCGAGCTAAGCTGTCACCCATGAAGACGATCACGACGGCCGCGGTCGCCGCTGCCCTCGCGTTCGCCGCCGTCAGCGCGACGGGTGCCACGGCCGTGGCCGAGCCGCCCGCCCCCGCGCCCGCACCTCCGCCGGCCCCCAGGAACGCGATCGACACCGACGGCACCTTCGCCGTCAACACCGACATCGTCCCCGGCACCTATGCCACCGCGGGCCCGGCGGGCGATGGCGTCTGCTACTGGAAACGCGCAGACGGCAGCGGCACCACGCTCGACAACGCGATGTCCAAGAAGCCCCAGATCGTCGCGATCACGCCCACCGACGCCTCGTTCAAGACCAGCGGCTGCCAGGCCTGGCAGCTCACCGACGCGGCTCCGCCCAGCGCGGGTTCGCCGCAACTGAACGGTCTCAAGATGCAGGGCTACCTCGCGCTCATCAACGGCATGGCGGGCCTGGCCGGTCCGGTGCCGCCTCCGCCCGCACCGGACCCCGCCTCGGCGGCGCCCGGACCACCCCCCGGACCGGTCCCACCGGGCTGACAAACGCATCGCCGAGGTGGTCCGCGGCGCGCGCGAACTCAGCCTGATTGGCGGGTAGCCCGGCACCGCGAAACCGGGATTCCCGCAGCTGTCCGTGGGTTACCGTGCACGAATGATCCGTCTCGTAAGACTCGGCACGGCAACCGCGTTCGCTCTCCTCGGCGTCATCGCCGCGGCACCGGGGGCGCAGGCGGAGCCGCCGCCGCCGTGCGGATTCACGCTGTCCCCTCCTGCGGTGGAACAGGTCGCGGGCGTCGCGACGGTCGTCGCCACCGTGACACCCGGAGTCTGCATCTCGCCGGGCTCCGCCGACCTCAGCGTCGCCTGTCTGCAGGCTCTCGACGGCTCGTCGCAGGTGTGCAGCCAGGGTCGTGGACCCGACGGCGCGCGGGTGCAACTCAGCCCGGTCCGCCCCGGAGTCACCTACGAGTCGACCGGTCGGGGTCTTCCGAGGTGGCTCGGCCAGGATCCGGCCCGCTACTGGCAGGTGCTCGGGCCCTACGCCGCAACGCTCGGCTAGCGTCGAACCATGAGCGAACGGATCGAAGTCCAGCGCACCATTCCCGCCCCCGCAGCCGACGTCTTCGCCGTGCTGTGCGACCCGCAGGGACATGTGGCGATCGACTCGTCGGGCATGTTGCAATCCGCCGACGGCGATGTGGTCACGGCGGCTGGCGACAGCTTCGTGGTGCACATGGATCGCGAGGCGCTCAACGACTTCCCGCTCGGTAAGTACGACGTCACGGTGAACATCACGGAGTACGAGAAGGACCGGTTGATCGCGTGGACCATCGTGGGTCAGATCAAGCCCCAGATCGGTCACGTCTACGGCTACCGGCTCGAACCCGACGCCGCGGATGCTCAGTCCACAGTTGTCACGTCGTTCTACGACTGGTCCGAGATCGACCAGCACTGGCGCGACGCGGGCATCTTCCCGGTGATCTCCGAGGGCGCGCTGCGGGGCACGCTCGGCATCCTCGACCGCACGGTGCGCCGGGGTTACCCGCGCGGCTGACCTTCCCGCCGAACGTTGGTTACCGCCACGGTCCGGCGCGGATTCGCGTGGCGGTAACCAACGTTCGCGGGGGATGGGCGTCAACTCGTGGTTGACGAACGGAGTAGCGTCAACCTAGGGTTGACGCATGACCACCCCGTACACCGTCAGCCTCGACACCCTCATCACCAGCATCAAGAAGGTGCACGACGAGCCGCTCGAGCAGCTCACCGACGCGGTGCTGGCGGCGGAGCACCTCGGCGACGTCGCCGACCACCTGATCGGCCACTTCGTCGACCAGGCTCGGCGCTCCGGAGCGTCGTGGACCGACATCGGCAAGTGCATGGGCGTCACCAAGCAGGCGGCGCAGAAGCGCTTCGTCCCGAAAGCCGACACCGAGCCGATGGATCCAAACGAGGGCTTCGCCCGCTTCACCCCGCGGGCCCGCGCCGCGATCGTCGCCTCGCAGCGGATCGCCCGTGAGGCCCGCAATCAGGAGATCGCGCCCGTGCACCTGCTGCTCGGCCTGATCGCCGATCCCGAGGGCCTGGCGGTCCCGCTCCTGAAGGCGCAGGGCGTCGAGCCCGACGCGATTCGCGCCGCCGCCGAACTGCCCGCCGAACAAGGCGAGGAACTCGACCTGATCCCATTCAACGCGAAGGCCAAGAAAGCGCTCGAGCTCACCTTCCGCGAGGCACTTCGCCTGGGCCACAACTACATCGGCACCGAACACGTGCTGCTCGCCCTGCTCGAGGCCGACGACCAGGGCGACGTCCTCCGCCACCTCGGAGTCGACAAGGCGAAGGTCGAGACCGACCTCGTCGTGCTGCTCAGTTCGATGAGTTCGCCGACCGGGGAATGAAAACCGCCGCGCCGCGGTAGGTACGTGACATGAAACTCGACGATTCCGCCCGCGCGTTCATCGGCGCCGGCGCAGACGCGACGCTGGTAACCATCAACGCCGACGGCAGCCCGCAGGTGTCGCTGGTGTGGGTGGCAGTCGAATCCACTCCGGACGGCGACGAACTCGTCAGCGCGCACCTCGCCGAATACCTGAAGACGCGCAACGTGCGCCGCGACCCGCGCGTCGCGTTGACGATCGTGGCGAAGGACGCCCCGAATCAGCAGACGCCCTACCTGTCGATCGCGGGGACCGCGCGCGTCGTCGAGGGCGGCGCACCGGAACTGCTCACCGACCTCGCCGAGGTCATGCTCGGTTCGAGCGAGCACTTCCCGCCGCCGGACTCGCCGCCCGGACTGCTGACCCGCATCCGCATCGAGAAGGTCGGCGGGTACGGCCCCTGGGCGTCGTAACCCGGCGAGCCCCGAACCTCCCGAGCGCCGCTGCCGCGTGTGACAAGATGCGGGGACAGCAAAGGAGGACGCCGATGCGTTGGTTGATGTCCCTGGTGGCCGTGTTGGCGGTCGTCGCCGGAACGGTCGCACCGTCGGCGTTCGCCGCGGACGCGCCGATCGGCAACATCGGCGAGACGCTGCGCGTCGACTTCAAGGGCGTCGTCGCCGACGTCACCGTGCACGACGTCGTGCCGACCGCCCCTCCCCCTGGCTACGTCCCCACCGGCTCGCCGCGCTGGCGCAACGAGGGCGGGCCGTGGAAAGCCAACGTCACCGTGCGCGTGATCTCGGCGCCCAACCCGTTCATCACGTCCGTGCAGTGGGCATTCAACGGCGTCACCCCGTACGCCGACGCGTACCAGCCGAAGAACACCGACGCCGCCGACGCCCTGTCGACAGCGCTGCAGAACGCACCGCCGGGTGCCACGGTCAGCGGCGCCGTCTACTGGCAGGTGTACCGCGCACTGGTCACCAACGTGGTCCTGATCAACCCCCAAACGGGAACGCACCTGGCGCAGTGGAACATCTGGCAGCCGGGAACTCCGCTGCCCTGACGCATGAGCGTCAGCGTCAGCACCGCAACCGAATTCGACCTCGACGAACTCGCCGACGTCGCAGCGCGCACGTTCCCGCTCGCCTGCCCGCCGTCGGCGTCCGCCGCTGACGTGGCGGCGTTCATCGCCGCGCACCTGTCCCGCGAGCGATTCGCGGACTACCTCGCCGACCGGAACCGAGTCGTGCTGTCGGCACGCGACGAGAGCCGAATACTGGGCTATGCCATGCTGATTCGCGGCGTCGTCGACGACGCCGACGTTCAGCGCGCGGTGCCCGAGCGGCCCGCGGTCGAACTGTCCAAGTGCTACGTGCTGCCCGATGCGCACGGCGCCGGGGTCTCCGCCGCGCTGATGGCCGCGACCCTCGACCGCTGCGGCAGCATGGGTGCGGTCTGCACGTGGCTGGGCGTCAATCAGCAGAACCAACGCGCCCAGAGGTTCTACGCCAAACACGGCTTCGCGGTGACCGGCACGAAGACGTTCCGGCTCGGCGAGGGACTCGAACAGGATTACGTGATGGTGCGCGGGCTGAACAGGTAGTTGCGGAACTCCAGCGTCACTGCGTCCACGTCGCGCCATAACCCGTTGTGCCACACAGACATCCGGTATCCGCGCGTCGTGAACCACTCCGCGATCTGAGACGAGTGGGTGTCGAAGCGCTCGAGGTGACGGTCCTCCACTTCCACCATCACCGCGGGCCGCAGCCGCTCGATGGTCGCCTCGCCGCCGCGCAGCACGTGCAGTTCGGCACCCTCGACGTCGATCTTCACGAAGTCGATCCGGACGAGACCCGCACGCTCACAGAACTGGTCGACCGTGTCACCGTCCACCACCACCCGCAGATGCTCGTCGAACTCGGCGTTGGAGCCCAGACCCGACGCGTTGCGCGTGACGAACGACCGCCCCGTCACGGGGATTCCGCGGCGCAGCGGCACGCTCATGACGACCTCGTCACCCGTATCGCCGAGCGCCAGGCTGTGCCGCACGACGTTGGAGCCGCTACGCAGACCCAGCACCCGCGACGTCGTCGCGTGGGCGAACCGCAGCGGCTCGAAGCTGTGCACCACACCACCCCCGCCGACGAGCCGGGCCATCTCGGCGGTGTAGAACCCCGCCGCCGCGCCGATGTCCAGGCAGACGCCGCCGCGCGGGACGACCTGGGCGACGCCGACGAGTTCGCTCTCCAGCCACGGCGTCGTGCGGGCCAGCCCGCGAAGACCCCCGACGACGAGCGTGCGGCGAAGTCCGCCGAGCTGTGCGATCGCTGGTGCCATTCCCCCTCCTCGGGCCGTAGCGCGCAGCCAGCCTATCCCCCGCCCGTACCTCGACCCGCATGGCTCAGCGCCAGAAGCCGCGATGTGGCGCGTAGGTATTTCTTGCGGAATCCGCCTGCGAGCATCTCCTCGCTGAAGACCGTGTCGAGCTTCGCGCCGGACGCCACTACCGGAATACCCGCGTCGTACAGCCGGTCGGTCAGCGACACCAGGCGCAGCGCGACGCTCTGATCGTCGATGCGGTGCACGCCGGTGATGAACACGGCGGTGACCCCCTCGATCAACGCCGGATACCGCGACGGGTGCATCGTCGCGAGGTGCCGGCACAGCGCGTCGAACTCGTCGAGCGTGGCGCCGGCCACCTCGGCCGCGCGCGCCCCCACCTCGTCATCGGTCGGCGGCTCCGGCGCGGGCGGCAGGTCGCGGTGCCGATAGTCGGGCCCCTCGATCCGGATGGTCGTGAAAATGCCTGCGAGCGTGTTGATCTCGCGGAGGAAGTCCTGCGCGGCGAACCGGCCCTCGCCGAGCTGTTCGGGCAGCGTGTTCGACGTGGCGGCGATGGACACCCCGCGGTCGACGAGCGCGGACAGCAGCCGCGAGATCAGCGTGGTGTTGCCGGGATCGTCCAGTTCGAACTCGTCGATGCACACCACGACGTACTCGGCGAGCAGTTCGATGCACTCCTGGAAGCCGAAGACACCCGCCAACTGCGTGAGCTCACCGAACGTCGCGAACGCCTTCTCGACCTCCGAGCCCCCTCCGATGTCGTAGTAGATCGACGCCAGCAGGTGCGTCTTGCCGACGCCGAAACCACCGTCCAGATAGATGCCGACACCCGGCAGCACCTCGCGTTTCCCGAACAGCTTCTTCTTCCCCGCACGCCGCTGCACCGCGAGGTCGCAGAACTCCCGGCACGCGGTCACCGCGGCGGCCTGCGTCGGCTCGCCGGGATCCGGCCGGTACGTGTCGAACTCGACCGACGCGAACGTCGGCGGTGGGATCAACCCGGCGACGAGCCGTTCCGGAGTCACGCTCGGATGCCGATCCGTCAGATGTGCGACATCGCCAGCCCCAGACATGGTGGAACTGTATCGACGTGTTGCAATGGACCCCGTGCCCGATGCCGACGCTGCGACCGAGCTCACAGAACTGGGCCCCGTCGGCTCCGGTTTCGACCTCGACGACGACACCCGGTTGGCGGAGCTCTACGCCTACCCCGCCGGGCTGACCCGCCCCTATGTCCGGGCCAACATGATCGCCAGCATCGACGGCGGCGCCACCGACGACGGCAGCTCCGGTGGCCTCGCCGGTCCCGGTGACAGAGCGGTGTTCGCCAGGATGCGCCAGGAGGCGGACGTGATCCTGGTCGGCGCGTCCACGGTGCGCATCGAGAACTACTCCGGCGCGCAGATGTCGCTCGCACAGCGCCAGGAACGGCAGGCGCGTGGCCAGGCCGAGGTTCCGCCGATCGCCGTCATCACGCACGGCGCCGACTTCGAACACGACGCCAAGCTGTTCACCCGCACCGAGGTTCCGCCGTTGATCCTCACCAGCCACGACAACGTCGAGGACGCCCGCAGCCGGTTCGGCACGGTAGCCGACGTCGTCGACGCGTCCGGTCCGCAGAACGATCGCGTGGACCCCGCAGCCGTCCTCGACGCGCTGGAGGCTCGCGGACTGCGACGCGTGCTGACCGAAGGCGGGCCGTCGCTGCTCGGCCTGTTCATCGAACGCGACCTGCTCGACGAGCTCTGCGTGACCATCGCGCCGATCCTCGTCGGCGGTTCGGCGCGCCGCATCGCCACCGGGAGCGGCGAAGCGCACAACCGCATGCGGCGCAGCCACATCCTCACCGACGGCGAGGGCTACCTCTACACGCGCTACGTTCGGTAACACTCCCCGGTCGCTTCGCTCCTGCCCGCCGGAACACACCGACCCACTCAGTACTGTGGTCAGCATGCGTTGGCACCGTCAGCTACCCCGGACCCTGGTCGTGTCCGTGGTCGCGTCCGTCGTCGTCGCCGGCTGCGCGCCGGGGCTCGCCGCCAACCCGAACTTCGCCACCGACTCGGGTAACTCCCCGCAGGGTCAGCCGCAGACGTCGGCGCAGCAGGCCGGCCCTCCTCCACTGGAGGCCCCCAAGAACGAGTTGCAGTGGCAGGACTGCACGTCCAGGGTGTTCTCCCAGGCCGCCGTCAGCCCGGTGACCGGCGTCAACCTGGACTGCGCGAGCTACGACGCCGACCTCGACTCCCTCAACGGGGCGACGGGCACGATCAGCATCGGTGTCGTGCGCGCCACCTCGACCGGAACCCCGCGCGACGCGGCGCCACTCGTCATGACCACCGGCACGGACCTGCCGTCGTCGGCCCAACTTCCGGTATGGCTCAGCCGCACCGGCGGCGACATCCTGAAGACCAACCCCATCGTCGCCGTCGACCGCCGCGGCATCGGGCTGTCAGGCGACCTCGACTGCCGCGACTCGTTCGAGCGCCAGGAGATGATGGACCAGGCGCAGTTCGAGTCGGGTGACGACCCCGTGGCCAACCTCAGCGCGATCGTCCAGACCGCCACCACCAATTGCACCGACACCATCGCGCCCGGCGACTCCGCCTACGACAACGCCCACGCCGCCGAGGACCTCGAGAAGCTGCGCAGCACATGGGACGTCCCGGCCCTGGCGCTCCTCGGCATCGGCAACGGCGCGCAGGTGGCGCTCGCCTACGCCGGGTCGCATCCGAACAAGGTCGCACGGCTGGTGTTGGACTCCCCGCTGCCGCTCGGCGTCGCGGCGGAGGCCGCCGCCGACCAGCGAGTGAAGGGCCAGCAAGCCGCGCTCGACGCGTTCGCCGCGCAGTGCGTGGCCCTGGCCTGCCCACTGGGCCCCGATCCGAAGGGCGCGGTCGCCGACCTGCTGTCCGCCGCCCGCGACGACCGTGGCCCCGGCGGGGTATCGGTCGCCACGCTGGCCAATGCGATCGTTACGTCGCTGGCCTACCCCGTCGGCGACCGCACCGCGGCCACCAACGGCCTCGCCGGCGTGCTCGCAGCCGCCCGCTCCGGAGACGCCGGCCCGATCAACGCGCTCGTCAATCGCACCGAGTCGCTGCGGCTCACCGACGGGCAGTTCGTCAACTCCTGCAGCGACGCGCTCAATCGGCCGACCCCCGACCGCGTCCGTGAACTCGTCGTCGAGTGGGGCAAGGTCTACCCGCAGTTCGGCACGGTGGCAGCGCTCAGCCTGGTCAACTGCCTGAACTGGCCCAGCGGTAAGCAGCCGGGGGACCCCAACGACCTCAAGACCCCGGTGCTGCTGCTCGGCGTGCAGAACGACCCGATCGTCGGCAACGAGGGCGTGGCCGCGGTCGCCGCGACCGTGATCAACTCCGGCGCCCCGAGCCGACGCGTCATCTGGCAGGGCGTCGGACACGGCGCCTCGGTGTACACCCAGTGTGCCGTGGCTCCCGTCGTGAGCTATCTGTCCTCCGGCGAGCTTCCCGAGACCGACACGTACTGCCCGGCCTAGGCACCGGCTCCGGCCGGTCAGTGTAGGTTTCGCTGGTGGCGCTTCCCGACTCCCTGCTGAGCCCGTTCCGGCCCCGCACCTCGGCACCGAGCACCGCGACGGTGCTGCGTTCGGTGCTCTGGCCGGTCGCGATCCTGTCGATCATCCATCGCGGATACGTGCTGGCGACGAACGGCTACATCACCGACGACTTCGGGCCCGTTTACCGTGCGGTCGTGAACTTCAAGCTCGGCCTGGACATCTACAACGAGCACTTCGACCACGTCGACCCGCACTACCTGTATCCACCCGGCGGCACCCTGCTGCTGGCCCCCTTCGGCTATCTGCCGGTCGACGCGTCGCGCTACTGGTTCATCACCTTCAACACGATCGCCGTCGTCATCGCCGCCCTCCTGCTGGTGAAGCTGTTCGGCTACGCGTGGACGTCGGTTGCGCTGCCCGCCGTACTGCTGGCGATGTTCTGCACCGAGAGCGTCACCAGCACCCTGGTCTTCACGAACATCAACGGCTGCATCCTGTTGGCGGAGGTGCTGTTCTTCCGGTGGCTGCTGGACGGACGCAAGGGGTGCGAATGGTTGGCGGGCGCCGCGATCGGCCTGACGCTCGTCGTCAAACCGTCGCTCGCGCCGCTGCTGCTGCTGCCGCTGCTGAATCGTCAATGGCGCGCGCTCGTCCCCGCCGTCGCGGTACCCGCGGTGTTCAACGCCGTCGGCTGGATGCTGGTGAGCGACCCGTGGAACTTCGTGAAGAACACCGTTCCGTACATCCTCTCGGTGCGGGACTACTTCAACAGCTCGATCCAGGGCAACGGCATCTACTACGGGCTGCCGCCGTGGTTGATCCTCGTGCTGCGCATCGGGTTCGGGCTGCTGGCCGTCGCGAGCCTGTGGCTGCTGTACAGGTACTACCGGCAGCGCGACCCGCTGTTCTGGATGCTGACGTCCTCGGGTGTGCTGCTGATCGCCACGTTCCTGGTGACGGCGCTGGGCCAGGGCTACTACTCGATGATGCTGTTCCCCTTCCTGATGACGGTGGTGCTGCGCAACTCGGTGCTCCGGAACTGGCCCGCGTGGCTGGCGATCTACGGCTTCATGACGATGGACCGCTGGCTGCTCGGGCACTGGCCGACGACCGGCCGCTACCTGGAGTACATGAAGATCACGTACGGCTGGTGCCTGATGCTCATCGTGGTGTTCTGCGTGCTGTATTTCCGCTACCTCGACGCCAAGGCCGAGAATCGACTCGACCGGGGCATCGATCCGCCGTGGATGACGGACACCGATGCGCGCGATAGCGTGAAGGCATGAGTACCCCCGCTCCCAAGGTGCAACTGACGGACGACGAGTGGCGTAAGAAGCTCACTCCGGCCGAGTTCGCCGTGCTGCGGCAGGCGGGCACCGAACGGCCGGGGATCGGTGAGTACACCGACACCACGACCGAGGGTGTCTACGAGTGCCGGGCGTGTGGCGCCGAGTTGTTCCGCAGCACCGAGAAGTTCGAATCCCATTGCGGCTGGCCGTCGTTCTTCGATCCCGCGGACTCGGACGCGGTGATCCTGAAGTCGGACGACTCCCTGGGCATGCACCGTGTCGAGGTGATCTGCGCGAGCTGCCACAGTCACCTCGGCCACGTCTTCGAGGGCGAGGGGTATCCCACGCCGACCGATCAGCGCTACTGCATCAACTCGATCTCACTTAAGCTGGTGCCCGCGCAGCACTAGCCGTCGCCAGCAGATCACCGACCTCGGCCGCCGGGATCGGCCTGCTGAAGTGGAAGCCCTGCGCCACCTCGCAGCCGTACTCGCGTAGGCGGATCGCCGTGGCCTCGTTCTCCACACCCTCGGCCACCGTCGTCACCCCCAGCACGTGCGCGAGGTCGACCACCGCGCGGACGATGGCCGCCGCTCGCCGATCGTCGAGGATCGGCGCGATGAACCCCCTGTCGAGCTTCACCTCGTCGATTGGCAACTCGCCGAGGTAACGGAGGGCGGAGTAGCCACTGCCGAAATCGTCGATGGCCACCCGTACCCCGTGCCAACGCAGGGCGGCGAGCACTGCGCTGGCGCGCTCCAAGTCGTCGAGCAGCAGGTCCTCGGTGATCTCGATCGTCAACACCGCGGGACTCAGCGTGCGGTCGTGAAGCTCTCCGAGGATCCGGTCGGGCAGCGCGAGATCAGACAGCGAGGGGGCGAAGACGTTGACCGCGACCGGAACATCGAAACCCCTTCGCCGCCAGCCACATACGTCGTCGAGCGCCCGCGCCAGCACGAAGTCGGTCAACGCCCGCGTCAGGCCGTGTTCGCGCACCAGTGGCAGGAACTCGTCGGGTCCGAGCAACCCGCGTTCGGGATGGGGCCAGCGGACCAGCGCCTCGACGCCCACGACGCGTCCGTCCGCGAGGTCGAACTTGGGTTGGTAGACCACGCTAAGTCCGTCATGGTCGATCGCGTGGCGCACCTGTCCGAGCAGTTCCACCGCGGTCGCGCCGCTGCGACGCGCGCCGATGGCCTCGATCAGCCCGGCAGGATCGCCGTGGCCGAGACCGTGGAGTTCGGCGTCGAAGGTGTGCACGCCGCCGGTTCGCGACTTCTTCGCCGAATACATGGCCACGTCAGCGTGTTTCAGCAGTTCGTCGGCCGTCAGACCCAGGTCGTCTGGTGACGCCAACGCCAGGCCCACACTGGGGCGCAGGAGCAGACCGTGGCCGTCGACGGCGAACGTCTCGTCGAATGCGCTGATCACCCGATGCGCCACCACCCTGGCGTGCTCCGTGCTGCCCTCCATCAGTACCGCGAACTCGTCGCCGCCCAGCCGCGCCACCGTATCTCCCGGCCGCACGCAACTCTGAATCCGCTCGGCGACCAGTTTCAGCAGCACGTCACCCGCGGGATGGCCGAGGTTGTCGTTGACGAGCTTGAAGTCGTCCAGGTCGAGGGACAACACCGCAGCGGCCTGCCGGTCGCGCTGGTGCAACTGCATGGCGTGCGCCAGCCTGTCGTTGAACAGTGCGCGGTTCGCAAGGCCCGTCAACGGGTCCCGCATCGCCTGATCGGCGACGATCTCCAGGAGCGCGCGGTTCTCGCGCACGACGAAGAACTGACGGGCCATGACCGCGACGACCAGAAGCACCGACGACACGAAGAGCCCACCCATGCCGGGAGTCCTGAAACAGACGGGCGCGCACACGGCGACAGCCACCGCGGTCGGCAGGTAGGGCAGGCTGAGCGCCGCCCGCGACGGCGGTCGCAGGCGAGCGACCCCCACCTCACCGCCGTGGGACAGTCCGGCGAGTCCGATGCAGAGCAGAGCCAGCACCCACCCGATATCCGCTACCGACGCGGTGTCGAAGGCGTTCCGGGCGGTGAGGTAGACGAACACGCTGTCCGACACGGCCATGAGGATCGCGCCCGTGGTCAGGAGGGCGAGCGTGCGCCGATGACCGGTGCGCGCACGCGCCAGTACCAGCAGTGCGACCATGATGACCACGACGTCGCCCACCGGGTAGGCGATCGACAGCCCCATGGCGAACCGGCCGGAGCCGCCGGCCTCGTACACCGGTTGCAGCACCGTCACCCACGAGATCTGGAACAGCGCAGCGGCGATGATGAAGGCGTCGATCGCCAGCCGGCTCGGCGAGTGGCCGGTGTACCCGGTGGGGAACAGGGCGAGCCCGATACTCGCGGCAACCGGGAACACCAGGTAGGCGAAGTCCGCCGGCGAGGGGAAGGGTGCGACGTGCAGAACCGTGTCGTAGTAGATCCACATCGCGGTTCCGAGCGCCCACCCGCCGACGGCGATCGCGAGCATCGTCCACGCCGCTCGCCGACGGCCCGCCGACCGTCGAGCGGCCGCCGCGGTGGACAGGGTGGCGAACACCGCCGCGGCCAGGCTGCCGTAGTTGGAGACCGCGTTCACCGTCGCCGTGCCACCCAAACCGGTGCCGATCCACACGGAGACGGCGACCGCGACGGCAGTCGCGCCGCACGCCGTGAGGGAAGAGCTCCGCATACAGAGAACGTAGCGAAGTTTCGTACTGAAAGTCTCATTTGTCGGGTTGCAGCACAGAGCCGCTAAGGGCTACCTAAGTCGCCAATCCACAGCCGGCCAGCAACTCCGTGCAATCAGGGCAGCGCGGCGATGAGGTCCTCGACGCCGACGCGGGGCCCGGTGAAGAACGGCGTCTCCTCGCGGACATGGCGGCGAGCATCCGTGTAGCGCAGCTTCCACATCAACTCGACGATGCGGCCGAGGTCGGGACCCTCAAAGGCCAGAATCCACTCGTAGTCGCCCAGCGCGAAGGCCGGCACCGTGTTGGCCCGCACGTCCGGGTACTCCCGGCCGGCCATGCCGTGCTCGACCAGCATCTTGCGTCGCTCGTCGTCGGGCAGCAGATACCAGTCGAGCGAGCGCACGAACGGGTACACGCACACGTAGTCGCCGGGCTCCTCCCCTGCGATGAACGCGGGCACGTGGCTCTTGTTGAACTCGGCGGGGCGATGCAGCGCGACGACACTCCACACCGGGTCGCTGACCACCCCGAGCGAGGTCCTTCGAAACGCCCGGTACGTCGCCTGCAGATCCTCGACGCGCTCGGCGTGGGTCCAGATCATGAAGTCGGCGTCGGCCCGGAAACCTGCGACGTCGTACACCCCCCGGACGACGACGCCGTTCTCCTCCTGCTGCTTGAGGAACGTCGCGGTGTCGTCGGCGACCGCGGCGCGATCGTCACCGAGCGCCTCCGGCTGAACGGCGAACACCGACAACATCATGTAGCGGGTCATCGAGTTCAGCGCGTCGTAATCGAGCTTGGCCATACCGCTATCGTGCCACGCTCGCGATGCTCACCTGCGCCGCCGCTCGATTGCCCGACGCCACGCACGCGGGCACGCCGATACCGTCCAGGAAGCCGCCCGCCACGGCCAGGGTGGCCGGCAGTCCGGCGCGCAGTTCGGCGACCACGCCCTGGTGTCCCGGCCCGTACTGCGGCAGCGCGTCGAGCCACCGCTGAACGCGACAGTCCACCGGATCCGCGGTGATCCCGAACACCGTCGCCAGGTCGTCGGAGGCCCACTCGAGCAGCTCCTCGTCGCCGACCCGGCGGGCGAGATCGTCGCCGAACCTGCCGAACGACAGCCGCACCAGTTCGACGTTGCCCCGCGGCCCCCACTTGCGCGACGTCAGCGTCATCGCCTTGGCGTGCAACCGCTCTCCGCTCGCGGCCAGTACCCCGGACTGCGCGGGCAGCGGGGTACCACCCGGCAGTGCCAGCACCACCAGCGCCGACGACGCGACCGCGATGCGGCGCGCCGCGGCGGCCGTGCGCGGCGCCACCGCCTCGACCATCGGCGCCAGCCGCGGGGCGGGCACCGCGAGCACCACGGCGTCGGCGTTCCAATCGGTGCCCTCGTCGTCGATGAGCCTCCACCCGTCGGCTTCGCGCTCGACACGGTCGACGGCGACCTGGGCCCACCGCACCCGTGCGCGGGCGACGAGTTCGTCGATGACCACCCGATAACCGCCGCTGATCGCACCGAACACCGACCCCGTCAGCGGTGGGGGCAGGGCACGTCGCACCGCCTCGGTGAGGTTGGGCGCGCCGCTGTCCAGGGCCGCGGCGAGCGTCGGCACCGCCGACCGCAGCCCGATGGTGGCGGCCGAACCGGCGTACACCCCGGCCAGCAGAGGGTCGACCGACCGCGCCACCACCTGGTCGCCGAACCGGTCACCGACGACGTCGGCCACCGACGGGTCCGCGCCGGGTCGCCAGGCGAAGGGCCGCGCGGGTTCGTCGGCGATGCGCGCCTCGACGGCGGCGTCGACGAGCCCGGTCATCGACTCCGCGTGCGCTGGGATGCCCTGCAGGGTGCCCTGCGGCATCGGGTGCAGCCGACCTTCGCTGTAGATCAGCGGGCGCACCCCGGTGGTGCCGACCTGGCGCGCACCGAGACCGAGCTCGGCGAGCAGCGCGGGTACCTCGGGCCTGCGGGCGACGAACGCCTCGGCACCGACATCGACGGGCTGGTTGCCGATCTGCTCCGTACGCAGCACTCCCCCCAGCCGGTCGGCGGGGTCGAACACCGTGATCGACGCGTCGGGGCCCGCGGTGACCCGCAACCGGTAGGCGGCGACGAGGCCCGAAATCCCGCCGCCGACAACGCAATAGCGCGCAGTCACAGCGAGTGCGCCAGGGTGACCGCGTCGGTGACGATGCCCGGATCGGTCGCGGGCAGCACACCGTGGCCGAGATTGAAGACGTGCCCCGCAGCTCCCGCGGCGATGGCGCGGCGGCCGTCGGCGACGACCGCCCGCACCGCGCGCTCGACGGCGGGCCAACCCGCCAGCAGCACCACCGGATCGAGGTTGCCCTGCAGTGCCTTACCCGGTCCGACCCTGGTAGCCGCGTCGGCGAGCGCGGTGCGCCAGTCGACGCCGACGACCGTCGCGCCCGCCTCTCCCATGGCGCCGAGCAGTTCGGCGGTGCCCACCCCGAAGTGCGTCATCGGCACTCCGTCGCCGGCCAGCGTGTCGAACACCCTTGTGCTGTGCGGCAGCACGTGGCTGCGGTAGTCGGCCAGCGACAGCGTGCCCGCCCACGAGTCGAACAGCTGGATCGCGTCGACGCCGCTGTCCAGCTGTGCGCGCAGGAAACCGATGGTGATGTCGGTCAGCACGGACATCAGGGCGTGCCACGTCTCGGGCTCGGCGAACATCATCGCCTTGGTCCGTTCGTGGTTGCGGCTCGGCCCGCCCTCCACCAAATAGGACGCGAGGGTGAACGGCGCCCCCGCGAATCCGATCAGCGGCACGTCGCCGAGTTCGGCGACGAGCAGTTCGACGGCGGCGGCGACGGGCGCGACGTTCTCCGGGTCGAGCGGTTTCATCGCGTCGACGTCGGATTTCGTCCGGACGGGCTGGGCGATGACCGGGCCCACGTCGGGCACGATGTCGAGGTCGATGCCCGACGCCCGCAGCGGTACCACGATGTCGGAGAACAGGATCGCCGCGTCGACACCGTGCCTGCGGACGGGCTGCATGGTGATCTCGCACACCAGGTCCGGGGTGAAGCAGGCGTCCAGCATGCCGTGGTTTGCGCGCAGCGCGCGGTACTCCGGCAGCGAGCGCCCGGCCTGGCGCATGAACCACACGGGAACGCGGTCGGGCTGGCGGCCGCGGGCCGCGGCGAGATACGGCGAGGAGGGCAGGTCACGACGGGTGCTCATCGCTCTCCATGCTGCCATGCGACCTGCTCGGCGCCGTCGCTCGGACTCATCTGAGCACCGTCTGATAACGGTTCGGCGCGCCTGCGTGGTCCCCTGCGGCGATCGGCTAGCGTCAATCGTCGTGACCTCCGCTGAGCCGGCTCAGTTCCGCGAAGCGGTGGCGGCCATGAACGCCGCCACCGTGCGGCCCGAGATCGAGCTCGGCCCGATCCGCCCGCCGCAACGGCTCGCGCCCTTCAGCTACGCGCTGGGTGCCGAGGTGCGCCATCCCGAGACCGCGATCGTCCCGGAGAACCCCGAGGGCGACGCGTTCGGCAGGCTGATCCTTCTGCACGACCCCGAGGGCGCCGAAGCGTGGGACGGCACCATGCGGCTGGTCGCCTACATCCAGGCGGATCTGGACTCCAGCGAGGCCGTCGACCCGCTGTTGCCCGAGGTCGCCTGGAGCTGGCTGGTCGACTCGCTGGCCGAACACACCGACAAGGTGACCGCCCTGGGCGGCACCGTCACCGCGACGACGTCGGTGCGCTACGGCGACATCTCGGGGCCGCCGCGGGCCCACCAACTCGAACTGCGTGCGTCGTGGACCGCCACGACGTTGGAGCTCGGTCCGCACGTAACCGCCTTCTGCGAGGTGCTCGAGCACGCCGCCGGCCTGCCGCCGACCGGTGTCACCGACCTGAGCTCCCGCACCCGCGCCTGATGTCGGGCGAGCCGTCACCGGACTCGGAACCGCAGGAGCCGGAATCCGAGGACGCCGCCACCCCGCTGCTGGCACCGGCCGACGGCGTCCCACCACTGTCGATCTACGTCCGCGACATCGCCGCGGCCGCCGAACGGTTGCGCGCCGGTAGCGGTCCCTTCGCGATCGACGCCGAGCGTGCGTCCGGCTTCCGCTACTCCAATCGCGCCTACCTGGTGCAGATCCGCCGCACGGGCGCGGGCTCCGTGCTCATCGACCCGGTCAGCCACGGCGTCGACCCCCTCGTGGCGATGGCGCCGATCGCCGATGTGCTCGGTGACGCCGAGTGGATCCTGCACGCCGCGGACCAGGATCTGCCGTGCCTGGCCGAACTCGGCATGATCCCGCCCTCGCTCTACGACACCGAACTGGCCGGCCGACTCGCCGGATTCGACCGCGTCAACCTCGCCGCGATGGTCGAGCGGCTGCTCGGCCTGCGCCTCACCAAGGGACACGGTGCCGCGGACTGGTCGAAGCGCCCGCTGCCCGCGGAGTGGCTGAACTACGCGGCGCTCGACGTCGAGGTGCTCGTCGAACTGCGCACCGCGATCGCGGAGGTGCTCGAGGAGCAGGGCAAAACTCGTTGGGCGGCTGAGGAATTCGAGCATCTACGCACCTACGTCGCGCAGCCCACCCGGCGTGATCGGTGGCGTCGGACGTCGGGGATTCACAAGGTGAAGAATCCGCGCACGCTGGCCGCGGTGCGCGAGTTGTGGATCGCCCGCGACCGCATCGCGCAGCGCCGCGACATCGCGCCGGGCCGCATCCTGCCCGACGCGGCCATCATCAGCGCCGCGGTGAACGACCCCGACACCGTCGAGAAGCTGACCGCGCTGCCGATCTTCGGCGGCAACCGGCAACGTCGCAGCGCGAACGTCTGGCTGGAGGCGCTCGCCCGCGCCCGCGCCACCGACGACCTCCCCGCGTCGAGCGAGAAACTGACCGGTCCCCCGCCCGCAGTCCGGTGGAGCCGCCGCAAACCGGAGGCGGCCGCCCGCCTGGAGGCCGCCCGCACCGGGCTCGCCGAGGTGTCGCAACGGTTTTCGGTGCCGTCCGAGAATCTGCTCACCCCGGATCTGGTGCGCAGGTTGATCTGGGACTGGCAGCCGGGTGATGACGTCGAGCAGCGCGTCGACGCCTTCCTGGCCGGCGGGGGCGCCCGGCCGTGGCAGCGCGAGCTGACGGTTCCGGTGCTCGCGGCGGCACTCGTGGAACCGGCGGCGCCACCCGAGGAGTAGTCAGCCCGCGAGGACGCGGTCGACGTGCGCGAGGAAGTGGGTCAGCACGTCGGCTGGCGCTTCGAGCTGCGGCCAGTGGCCGATGTCGTCGGCGAGCAGCACGACGTCGGCGTCGGGGATCACCTCGGCGTACCGCTTCGCCATGTGCGCTCCCGAGTTCGGGTCGATCGGGCCGTCGATGAGCCGCATCGGCACAGAGGTCTCCCGCATGGCGCGCACCCAGCGGTTGCGGTGCGTGTAGCGGTCGCCGATGAACCGGCCGACCTTGTGCAGCACGCGCTTCCCGTCGTTGTACTCGAGGATCTGGTGGAACACGTCGAGCATCGCGCGGGTCGGCTTGGTGTTGGGACCGAACATCTCATTGATCGTCGGCTCGACGATCCTGCGCGACAGCGGACTCCCCTGCAGCGGACTCAGGATGTCGCCGAGGGGCGTCGCGGACATCAGCTTCTGCATCGTGCGCGGCGTGTACGCCTCGACGAACAGGCCGCCGTTGAGCCAGGTGATCGACCGGTAGCGCACCGATCCGTAGGCCTGCTCGCCGAATTCGTGCCGGGCCAGCAGTTCCTGCGCGACCGAGTCGCCGAGGTCGTGCGGCAGCAGGTGGCACTCCTCGACGTGCAGGTGCGCCAAGAGTGCCTCGTGCATGTCCGCGTGGTCGTGCACCGAGTACCCGTAGGCGACCGGCTTCGCCGAGAACCCCATCCCGATCATGTCCGGGGCGATGACGGTGAAGCGTTCGACGAGCGTCGGCCAGATGGGCTCCCAGTCACAGGAGTTGAACGGGTAGCCGTGGATCAGCAGCAGGACGGGGGCGGTCCCGAGTGGCGGGCCGTCGACCCGGTAGAAGATCTGGAATCCGAGGTAGTCGAAGTACTCCCCTGCGGACTTCCAGCGCTCCAGTGCGGCATCCATGCCGGCAGCCTATGCGCAGTATCAGTCGACGGGATGAGTGACGTGGTCACCGACCGCCGAGTTCTGCGCCGCCACCCAACCGGTGATCTGGCGGGCGATGTGCTGATCGGTGAGGCCCACCTCGGTGAGCACCTCGCCTCGCGACGCGTGCGCAAGGAACTCCTGCGGCACTCCGACGTCACGGCACGGCACGTCGATCTCGTTGCGCCGCAACGCCGCCGACACCGCCGATCCAATGCCGCCGTTCACGCCGTTGTCCTCGACGGTGACCACCAGCTTGTGGGACTGAGCCAGCTCACCCAGCACCGCGGGCACCGGAAGCACCCACCGCGGGTCGACGACCGTCACGCCGATGCCCTGCTTGCGCAGCCGCTCGGCGGCTGACAGCGCCATCCCCGCGAACGCCCCGACGGCGACCAGCAGCACGTCCTCCGACAGCCCGTCGGCGGGTAGGGCGAGAACGTCGACGCCGGAGCGCCGCTCGACCGTCGGGATATCCTGTCCCACATCACCCTTCGGGAAGCGGATGGCCGTCGGTCCGTCCTTGACCTCGAGCGCCTCACCGAGTTCCTCGCGAAGGCGAGCGGCGTCGCGAGGGGCGGCCACCCGTATCCCCGGCACGATTCCGAGCATCGACAGATCCCAGATGCCGTTGTGGCTCGCACCGTCTGGACCGGTGACACCCGCGCGGTCGAGCACCATGGTGACGGGCAGCCGGTGCAGCGCGACGTCCATCATCAGCTGGTCGAACGCGCGGTTGAGGAACGTCGAGTAGATCGCGACGACCGGGTGCATGCCGCCCAGCGCCAGACCGGCGGCCGACGTCATGGCGTGCTGCTCGGCGATGCCGACGTCGAAGAACCGGTCCGGATAGCGCTCACGGAACGCGCTGAGCCCGGTCGGACCCGGCATGGCCGCGGTGATCGCGACGACCTCGCGCCGCTTCCTCGCCAACGCGATCAGCTCATCGGAGAACACCGACGTCCAACCCGGCCCGGCCACGGAGGTGGCCAACCCGGTGTGCGGGTCGATGATGCCGGTCGAGTGCATCTGCTCGTCCTCGTCGGCCTCCGCCGGGCCGTAGCCCATGCCCTTACGCGTCACGACGTGGACGATCACGGGGGCGTTGAACCCGCGGGCGTTGCGCAGGGCCGCCTCGACGGCGCGCTCGTCGTGCCCGTCGATGGGGCCGACGTACTTGAGTCCGAGGTCGGTGAACATGACCTGCGGGGACAGGGCGTCCTTGATGCCGGCCTTCACGCTGTGCATGCACTGGTAGCAGAGTTCACCGATCAGCGGCACGCCGCGCACGGCCTTCTTCCCGCCCTCGAGGATCTTCTCGTAGCCGGGCTGCAGTCGCAGCGCCGCGAGATGATCGGCGAAGCCGCCGATGGTCGGCGCGTAGCTGCGGCCGTTGTCGTTCACCACGATGACGACGGGCCGGTTCGCACCGGCGATGTTGTTGAGCGCCTCCCAGCACATGCCGCCGGTGAGGGCGCCGTCGCCGACGACCGCGACGACGTGGCGGTTGCGGTGGCCCGACAGCTCGAACGCCTTCGACAGCCCATCGGCGTACGACAACGCCGTGCTGGCGTGGCTGGACTCGACCCAGTCGTGCTCGCTCTCGGTCCGCGACGGGTATCCCGACAACCCGCCCTTCTTGCGCAGGTTGCCGAAGTCGTCGCAGCGGCCCGTCAGCATCTTGTGCACGTAGGCCTGGTGGCCGGTGTCGAACACGATCGGGTCGTGCGGGGAGTCGAACACCCGGTGCAGGGCGAGGGTCAGCTCGACGACACCGAGGTTGGGGCCGAGGTGCCCGCCGGTTGCAGCCACCTTGTGGATGAGGAACTCGCGGATCTCAACGGCCAGTTCGTCCAGCTGAGACTGCGAAAGGTGCTGCAGATCGGCAGGCCCGCGGATCTGGGAGAGCATTCGATCAGTTTAGCCACGCCCACCGTGCCGGGTCGTGTGACGGAACGCGGACGCCCTGCCAGCCGTCCCGACCGCGGACGTATGACCAGCGACTTCAGTCCGTGACCAGCCACGGCGTCGGAATTGTCACACTTCGTCCCGGCGCGCGTGTGGCGACGGCGTCCGGCTAAGGTGATCGAAGGTGTGCCGGGAAGTCTGGTCGGCGATTGCAACGTCCGTGCCCGCAGTACCGCCCACCCACGATTGCCGAGGTGTTCAACCGTGTCCGACCAGCCCCGCGGATCCGTACGGCGCGCACTGTTCAGTCGCGGGTCGTGGGCGGAGACCAGCCGGGTTTCCGAGATCCTTCGCCAGGAGACGGTCGGCGGCGCGCTGCTGTTGATCGCCGCGGTCGCCGCACTGGTCTGGGCGAACTCGCCGTGGTCGGCGTCCTACGACGCGCTCCGCGAACTGCACGTCGGCAGCGACTCATTCGGCCTGCACTTGAACCTCTCGCTGGGAACGTGGGCGGCTGACGGCCTGCTCGCGATCTTCTTCTTCGTGGTGGGCCTGGAACTCAAGCGCGAGTTCGTCGCGGGCGATCTGCGCGACCCTGCGCGCGCAGCGCTTCCCATCGCCGCGGCCGTCGGCGGCATGGCGGTGCCCGCACTGATCTTCGTGGCGTTCACCGCGCCCGCGGGCCCCGAGGCGATGCGCGGCTGGGCCATCCCGACGGCCACCGACATCGCGTTCGCCGTGGCGGTGCTCGCGGTGATATCGACGCATCTGCCAGCCGCCCTGCGCACGTTCCTGCTGACGCTGGCCGTCGTCGACGACCTCCTCGCCATCACCGTCATCGCGGTGTTCTACACCGACGACGTCGAACTGTGGGCGCTCGCCGCGGCGGTCGTCCCGCTCGCGCTGTTCGCGCTGTGCGTGCAGCGCCGCGTCCACGCCTGGTGGCTGCTGGTTCCGCTCGGCGCCGCGACGTGGGCCCTCGTCCACGAGTCGGGAATCCACGCCACCGTCGCGGGGGTTCTCCTCGGATTCACCGTGCCCGTGCTGCGGAGCGCCGCAGCGGGCGGTCCGGATGCCGGCCCCGGACTGGCCGAGCACCTCGAACACGTCGTGCGGCCGGTGTCGGCGGGGGTGGCGGTTCCGGTCTTCGCGTTCTTCGCGGCGGGCGTCACCGTCGGCGGCTACCAGGGTCTGGTCGCGTCACTGGGCGATCCGATCGCCCTCGGGATCGTGTTCGGCCTTGTCGTCGGCAAGATGATCGGCGTGTTCGGGACGACCCGGATCCTGGCCGCGGTGACCAGGGCTTCGCTGGACAGTTCGCTGCGCTGGGTCGACGTGTTCGGGATGTCGATGCTCGCCGGAATCGGCTTCACCGTCTCCCTGCTCATAGGAGAGCTCGCCTACGGCCCGTACTCGGAGCAGGGAGAGCACGTCAAGATCGCCGTACTCATCGGCTCGCTGGTGTCGGCGATGCTCGCCGCCGTCCTGCTTCGAATCCGCAACCGGCAGTATCGGGCCATCGAAGCCGACGAAACGCGCGACGACGATCACGACGGGATCCCCGACGTCTTTCAAACCGACCGCGATCAACCGGGTTGAGGTTCCGTAAGGGGTCGACCCGATAGCGTCAGGAAAGCGTCAAGGCGATGGCGGACGAATCCCGGTGCGGTTAGACATGATCCGTGCTGAATCTCATGCAGTTGCTGAGCGTGCTCGCCGTGCCGCTCGCGGTTCTGCTCTACATCCGACGGCTCAACAGGCGCGACGACGCCTCGACCCTTCCAGCGTCATGACGCGGTCAGCAGCGCGACGCATTCGACGTGGTGCGTGAGCGGGAACGAATCGAACACCCGCAGCTTCTCCACCGTGTAGCCGCGCGCCCGGTACAGCCCGATATCGCGTGCGAACGAGGCGGCCTCACAACCGATGTGAATGATTCTCGGCACATCCGCTTCGGCGAGCAGGTCGATCACCTCACGACCCGCACCGGTGCGCGGCGGGTCGAGCACCGCGACATCCGCGCGGCTGCGCTGTGCGCCAAGGGCGCGCCGCACCGAGTCGGTGACGACGTCGACCCACGGCAGGTCGCCGAGCGCGGCCCGCGCGGCCCGCGCCGAACCACGCGAGGTGTCCACGGTCACCACGCGACCCGTCTCGCCCACCGCGTCGGCCAGCACCGCCGCGAAAACGCCTGCGCCGCCGTAGAGATCCCATGCGGTCATCCCCTCAGCGAGCTGCGCCCACTCCCCCACCAGCGCGCTGTACAGCGTGGCGGCGTCGCGATGGGACTGCCAGAACGCCGTCACGGGAACGGCCCAGCTTCGGTCGCCGATGCGCTGCACGGCCTCGTAGTGCCCCTCGACGACCTCGGTCGGCGCCGACCCGCGTGTGGTGCGCGGCCCGGTCTTCACCACGTGCCGGGTGCCGTCGTCGTCGAGCGCCACGTGCAGTTGCGATCCGGCGGGCCAACGCTTTTCAGCGAGACCGTCGAGCAGTCCCGCGGACACCTGGGCGCAACCGAGATCGTGCACCAGCTCGTCGCTGTGGTAGCGGTGGAACCCGGCGCGGCCGTCCTGCCCGACGTCGAGCCGCACCCTGGTGCGCCAGCCCGTCACCGCCTCGGCACCGACTGACTCGGCGGAACCGGACCAGTCGAAGCCGCCGAGCCTGCCGAGCTGATTGGCCACCACGTCGCCCTTCAGCAGGCGTGCCGCAGCGGGCCGGGCGAACGCCAGGTCGCAGCACCCCGCGCCGTCCACACCGGCGATCGGGCACAGTGGGTCCACTCGGTCCTTCGACGGCTCGAGGATCTCGATCGCGTCGGCGTGCCAATGGCTTCCGCGTTCGGAGCTGACGCGCGCCAGCACCCGCTCGCCGGGCAGGGCGTACCGCACGAAGACCACCCGGCCGTCGTGCCGCGCGACACAACTGCCCCCGTTGGCGGGCGGACCCGCCTCGAGCTCGAGTTCGGTCGACATCCCGCGGTCGCTGCGCTCCTGCCCGCCGGTCACTCCAGGAAGCCCCTGCGCGCATCACCGGGGGCCGACTGCGGCTGTAGCGTCTTGAGGCGCTCCGACGAATTGAGTTGCCAGGGAACGGAAGTCACCATGATATTCGGTTCGAACAGCAACCGGCCCTTCAGTCGCAGCGCGCTCTGGTTGTGCAGCACCTGCTCCCACCAGTGACCGACCACGTACTCCGGGATGAACACCGTCACCACGGTCCGCGGCGACTCCTTGGTGATGCGCTTGACGTAATCCAGGATGGGGCGGGTGATCTCGCGGTACGGCGAGGCGATCACCTTGAGCGGCACGGTGACGTCGCTGTCCTCCCACTTGCGAACCAGCGCCCGCGATTCGACGTCGTCGACGCTGACCGTGATCGCCTCCAGCACGTCGGGCCGCGTCGCCTTGGCGTACGCCAGCGCCCGCCGGGTGGGCTTGTGCAGGTTCGACACCAGAACGACGGCGTGATTGCGGCTGGGCAACACGACGTCCTCGCCGTCGTTCTCCGCGAGCTCGAGTTCGCGTGCCACGGAATCGTAGTGCTTGTGGATGAGCTTCATGAGGACGAAGAGTCCGCCCATCGCCAGGATCGCGATCCACGCACCGACGAGGAACTTGGTGACCACGACGATCACCAGGACGGTCCCCGTACAGATCAGGCCGACGGTGTTGATGACGCGGGAGCGCTGCATGCGTCTGCGTTGGGTCGCATCGGTCTCGGTGCGCAACAGCCGTGTCCAGTGTCGGACCATGCCGATCTGACTGAGTGTGAACGACACGAACACACCGACGATGTAGAGCTGGATCAGCGCCGTGACCTCTGCCCGGAACGCCACGATGAACGCGATGGCGGCGAACGCCAGGAACAGGATGCCGTTGGAGAACGCCAGCCGGTCGCCGCGGGTGTGCAGCTGGCGCGGGAGGAAGCGGTCCTGCGCGAGAATCGACCCGAGCACCGGGAACCCGTTGAAGGCGGTGTTCGCGGCGAGCACCAGGATCAGTGCCGTGACGCCGGTGATGACGAAGAGCCCGACCGGAAAGTCACGGAAGATCGTCTCGGCGAGTTGCGCGATGAGCGTCTTCTGTTGGTAGTCGGCCGGAGCGCCGATCAACTGCTCGTTGGGCCGCTCGGCCACCTGTACGCCGGTCTCCTTCGCGAGCAGGATCATGCCCATGAACAGGGAGATGGCAACGACGCCCAGCAATGCAAGCGTGGTTGCCGCATTGCGCGACTTGGGTTTCCGGAACGCCGGCACACCGTTGCTGATCGCCTCGACACCGGTCAGCGCCGCGCTGCCGGAGGAAAACGCACGCGCCACCAGAAACACCAGCGCGAATCCCAAGACCTCCCCGTGTTCGGAGTGCATCTCGAACGACGCCGACTCGGCGCGCAGTTCGTGGCCGAGCACGTAGATCTGGATCAGGCCCCAGCCCAGCATGACGAACATGCCGATCATGAACGCGTAGGTCGGAATGGCGAAGGCGGTGCCCGACTCCCGGATGCCGCGGAGATTCAACGACGCCAGCAGCAGGATGGCGGTCACCGCGAAGACGACCTTGTGTTCGCCGATGAACGGCACCGCCGACCCGATGTTCGACATCGCCGACGCCATCGACACGGCGACCGTCAGCACGTAGTCGACCAGCAGTGCGCTCGCTACGGTCAGACCGGCGGTGGGGCCGAGATTCGTGGTGACCACCTCGTAGTCACCACCGCCCGACGGGTACGCGTGGACGTTCTGCCGGTAGCTCGCGATGACGATGATCATCACCGCCGCGACGGCCAGCCCGATCCACGGCGCCATCGCATACGCCGTGAGCCCCGCGACCGACAGCACCAGGAAGATCTCCTCCGGCGCGTAGGCGACCGAGGAGAGGGCGTCAGAGGCGAAGACCGGCAGCGCTATCCGCTTGGGCAGAAGGGTGTGACCGAGATTGTCACTCCGGAACGGTCTCCCGATGACCAATCGGCGCGCGACGGTCGATAGCTTGGACACGACTGCCAAGAGTAAGGCAGGCGTGGTTCGTCCGACGGAAAGCGGTAGCGTTCGTCAGTGCACAGTTGCAACGAGCCCGGGACCGCTGGAAGGACCGACGCGTGCGTGTAGTGGTGATGGGGTGCGGCCGAGTCGGCGCGTCGTTGTCGGACGGGCTGGCCCGCGTGGGTCACGAGGTCGCCGTCATCGACCGCGACAGCACGGCGTTCCATCGGTTGTCCCCGGAGTTCCCCGGCGAGCGGGTGCTCGGCATGGGCTTCGACCGCGACGTGCTGCTGCGGGCGGGCATCGAGGAGGCCGGCGCGTTCGCCGCGGTGTCGTCGGGCGACAACTCCAACATCATCTCGGCCAGGGTGGCGCGCGAGACGTTCGGCGTCGAGCGCGTGGTGGCCCGTATCTACGACGCCAAGCGCGCGGCGGTCTACGAGCGGCTGGGCATCCCGACGGTCGCCACCGTGCCGTGGACCACCGATCGCCTGCTCAACGTGCTCACCAGGGAGACCGAGACCACGAAGTGGCGCGACCCGTCGGGCAACGTCGGCGTCACCGAACTGCCGCTGCACGAGGAGTGGGTCGGCCACCGCGTCACGGCACTCGAAGCGGCGACCGGCGGCCGGGTGGCGTTCATGATCCGATTCGGCGGCGGTGTGCTGCCGGATCCGAAGACCGTCATCCAGGCCAGCGACCAGGTGTATCTCGCGGCGATATCGGGCCGCGTCGCCGAGGCCATGGCCATCGCCGCGCTGCCGCCCGGCGACGACGTCGAGGAGAAGTGACATAACCGTGAAGGTCGCGATCGCAGGGGCGGGCGCCGTGGGGCGCTCCATCGCCAGGGAACTCGTCGACAACCACGAGGTCACCCTGCTCGAACGCAATCCCGACCACCTCGATGCCGACGCCATCCCCGCGGCCCACTGGATGCTGGGCGACGCGTGCGAGCTGACCCTGCTCGAGTCGGTGGGGCTGCAGGATTTCGACGTCGTGATCGCCGCCACTGGTGACGACAAGGCCAACGTGGTGCTGAGCCTGCTCGCCAAGACCGAGTTCGCGGTGCCGCGCGTCGTGGCCAGAGTCAACGACCCGCGCAACGAGTGGCTCTTCGACGAGAGCTGGGGCGTGGACGTGGCGGTCTCGACGCCGCGGATGTTGGCGTCGCTGGTCGAGGAGGCGGTGTCGGTCGGCGATCTGGTGCGCCTGATGAGCTTCCGCAAGGGCCAGGCCAACCTGGTCGAGATCACGCTGCCCGACGACACCCCGTGGGGCGGCAAGGCCGTGAAGCGCCTCGAGCTGCCGCGCGACGCAGCGCTGGTGACGATTCTGCGCGGGGCACGGGTGATCGTGCCCGAGGACGACGAGCCACTCGAGGGTGGCGACGAGCTGCTGTTCGTGGCGACCGACGAGGTCGAGGAGCAACTGCGCGAGCTGCTACTGCCGTCGGCCTGAGTTCAGGCCGTGTGGCGGCGCCACCCGGTCGTGGCACGCTGCGGCCGCGCCGGCGTCGACGCGTCCGCTGTCGTGCGCCCGGTTGGTGATGCCGAGCGCCGAGCACATCCCCGCGATGACGAACAGCGCCGCGACGACGACGACACCGTGCCGAAAACCGACGAAATCCAGTGTGTCACCGACGATTACGCCCATGAACGCCACCGCGACGAGCCCCGCGATGCGTGATATCGCGTTGTTCACAGCCGATCCGATGCCGCTCTGCGCCGGATCGACCGCCGCCAGCACCGCGGCGGTCAACGGCGCCACGGTGATCGACAGACCCAGCCCGAACACGACGAGTCCCGGCAGGATCTGCGTCCACACGTCGAAGTCGGTGCCGGCGGCGGTCATCAGCAGGAAACCCGCGGCGGCGACCACCGGGCCGACGGCCATGAACAGCCGAGGACCGTGTCGGCCCGCCAGCGTCCCGAACAGCCGGGCCAGCAGGAACGACAACACCGGGATCGGCAACGACACCAGGCCGGCCGCCGTCGCGGACATGCCCACGGTCTCCTGCAGGAACAGCGCGATCAGCAGCATGCCCAGCGAGACGGCGGCGTAGAAGAACACGGTCGCCAGGTTGCCGACCGCGAAGTTGCGCCGGGCGAACAGCGTCAGCGGCATCATCGGATTCCGCGCCCTGGCCTCCCACCACGGGAACGCCAGCAGGCACACCACGCCGACCGCCAGGGCGCCGACCACCACCGGATGCGTCAGCCCGTAGCGACTCCGCTCGATCAGCGCGTACACCGTTGCGGTGAGCCCGACCGCGGCGAGCAGCGCGCCGACGACGTCGATGCGGCCCGCGGCCACCCGATCGCGGTCGCCGACGGCTTCGGGCGACAGCCGAGTGGTCAGGTACAGCGTGACGGCGATGGGAACGACGTTGAGCCCGAACACCCAGCGCCAGTTGAGCGCGTCGACCAGCACCCCGCCCAGCGGCGGTCCGATCACGAACGCGGTACCCGTCCACGCCGTCCACGTACCGATGGCAGCGGCCTGCCGCTCGCCGGTGAACCGCGCGTTCAGCATCGCGAGTGAGCTCGGAACCAGGAAGGCCGCGCCGACGCCCTGCAGACAGCGTGCCGCCACCAGCACCCAGCCGGCCGGCGCCAGCGCGCACGCCGCCGACGCCACGGCGAACAGCACCAGTCCGCCCCGCAGCACCGCGAGCCGCCCGTAGGCGTCGGATACCGCACCCGCCAGCAGGATGAGCGCGCCCAGCGCCAACAGGTAGCCGTCGACGACCCACTGCTGCAGTGCCAGCCCGCCACCGAGCTCGCGCCCGATGGCCGGGAGCGCGAGGTTCACCACGGAACCGTCGAGGAAGGCCACGAACGAGGCCAGAACGGCGACGGCGATCAACACCCGCCCGGATGCGCTCAGTCGACGCGCTCCTGCGCCGCCAGCGCCTTGCGGGCCGACCGGATGGCGAACAGCGTCACCAGTGCCGCGACTCCGGTCAGCGGCCACCCCATCGCGATGCGGGCGACTCCGAGCATCCCGACGTCGTCGGCGTCGTACAGGTGTCGCTGCACCAGGAAGCGCGCCGCGAAGACGAGCGCCCACGTGCAGGTGGCGACGTCGAAGGCGAGCACCGCCCGACGCACCCCGCGCCACTCGCCGACGTGTCCGCTGAGCCAGGCCCAGGCGTATCCGACGATCGGTCTGCGGATCAGCACCGACAGGATGAAGACGGCGGCGTACACCAGCGACATCCAGATGCCGTACGCGAAGTAGCCGCGGGATTCGCCGACCCACCAGGCGATCAACGCGCTGATGCCGACGGCGAAGAAGCCGGAGATGGCCGGCTGCAACGACTCTCGCCGAATCAGCCGCCAGATGAGGATCAGCGTCGCGACGCCGAGGGCCGCGCCGATCGCCGGGCCGAGCCCGAACAGGGACGACACCGGAACGAACGCCAGCACCGGAAGCGACGAGTAGATCAGACCGCTGATGCCGCCCATCTGATCGAGCAGCGCGCGGCCATCGAGCTTGGTCTTCTCCTCCACCACCTCATCGGAAGTGTCGGGAGCGTCTACGGCCTCGTCGGCAGTCCCCTTGTCGGGGGACGTCACTTCTGAATCTCGTAATGGGGGTTGTAGATCGCTTTGGAACCGTTCTCGAGCTTTCCGAGCCGACCGTGCACTCGCAGCGTCCGACCGGATTCGATGCCGGGGATGCGTCGCTGGCCGAGCCACACGAGCATCACCGAATCGGTGCCGTCGAAGAGTTCGGCGCGGACCCCGCCCGCGCACCCCTTCGCGTTGGTCTCGACGCAGCGCAGCGTGCCGATCATGGTGACTTCCTGGCCACGCTGACAGTCGATGGCCTTCTGTGCGCCGCTCTGGGCCGCTTCGTCGGTGAGTTCCTCGACGTCGAGTTGTTCCGGGTCCTCCGTCAACCGACGGGTGAGCCGGCGCAGATAACCTTCGGCCGTGGCCATGGGCTCTCCTGAACCTCTGTGAATCCACCGTGGATTCACTTCGTAACCCTCGCCACGGTAGCCCTGTTGGTTCCGAATTACCACGTGGCTCAGCGTTGCGCCGGGTCACATTGACGTGTCGTTTTTCACACCTCGCCGCGGACCCGGCACGATCGACGGATGAGTCTCATCCTGCGCGGCGCGACCGTGGTCCTGCTACCCGGCACGGGGTCCGACGACGACTACGTGTACCGCGCCTTCTCCCCCGCGCTGCACGACTGCGGCGCCGTCGTCGTCACTCCCGCACCCGAGCCGGAGCGCCTGGTGGAGGGCTATCGACAAGCGCTCAACGCGGCGGCGCGCAGCGGCCCCATCGTGGCGGGCGGCGTGTCGATCGGAGCCGCGGTGGCGACGGCGTGGGCGGCAGCGCGGCCGGATCTGGCAATCGGCGTGCTCGCGGCGCTGCCCGCGTGGACCGGCGCCCCGGACGGAGCGCCCGCGGCCCTGGCGGCCCGGTACTCGGCGCAGATGCTGCGGCGCGACGGACTGATCGCGTCGGTAGCTCAGATGCGGGAGGGCAGCCCGGCGTGGCTCGGCGACGAACTCGCCAGGTCGTGGGCGGGCCAGTGGCCTGAGCTGCCCGACGCGATGGACGAGGCGTCGCGCTACGTGGCGCCGACGCTCGACGAGTTGGCCCGGCTGGCGGTGCCGCTCGGGCTGGCGGCCGCCACCGACGACCAGGTGCATCCGGTCGAGGTGGCGCTGGACTGGGTGGCCGCGGCGCCACGCGCGGCGCTGCGCACGGTGACGCTGACCGAGATGGGCGCCGATCCCGCCGCGCTGGGGCGCGCGTGTGTGGCCGCGCTACTGGAGGCCGGCTCTACCCACCAGGGCTGTTAGCCCACCCAGCTCTACCCACCCGTGATCGTCCGGAGCTGCTGCATCGCCGAGCCCTGCTCACTGCGCCGGGCGGCGGGCTGCGGCGGCTCGGGCGGCGGCGGCGCCGCGTTCTGAGCGACCATCTGCTCGGCTCGTGCGCGCAGCCGGGCGACGAGCTGCTCCGACAGCTGCAGCGGCAGCATGAAGCGCACTGGAAGCGGAGTGTCACCGCGACGAACGACGGTGTCGGTCAGAGCGTTTCGCACATCCGCCGCGATGGTCGGCGCGTTGTCCGGCGAGCCGACCGCCGCGCCGCGGATCATCCAGCGATAGCCGTCGACACCGATGAAACGCATGGTGACCGGCTCGGGACCCTTGGTCATCAGGCCGACGACCTCGCGGCCCCACGGCCCGTCCTCGAACGAGACCTGCGCGCCCTCCTTGCGCAGCGATTCGGCGACCTCGGTGATGACCTCGCGCCACAGCCCGCCGGTCTTCGGCGCCGCGTACGCGGTGACGTTGTAACGCCCGTTCGGCGTCACCATCCACACCATGGTGGGCACGCCCTGCTGATTGACCTCGACGGCCAACTCGGCGGTCTCGTCCATCGGGATCAGGACCGAACCGAGGTCGTGGCGGCCCTGCGCCGCGAGATCCGGATCGTCGAAGTCCTCGATGTCGAACGGACCGTCGTCGACATCGGCCGCGTCGGCCGCACCGCCCGCCGTCCTCTCGGGCACGTCGGCGGCGGCCTCGTGGCCACCGGCGTCCGTGTCGTCGTCGCGCTTGCGCTTACCGAATGCCATCACAGACTCCCGTGTCCGCCGGAGGAACCGTGGCCGCCCTCGCCACGGGAGGTGTCGGCCAGTCCGGCCTCGTCGAACGACGTGACCTCGACCAACTCGGGCAGTTCGACCCGTTGCACCAGCAACTGGGCGATCCGGTCGCCGCGGCGCACGGCGATCGGTTCGGCCGGGTCGAGATTGATCAGTGACACCTTGATCTCGCCACGGTAACCCGCGTCGACGGTGCCCGGCGTATTGACGATCGAAAGGCCAACGCGCGCGGCCAAACCGGAGCGCGGATGAATCAGGCCGACCATGCCGTGCGGAATCGCCACGGCGACACCGGTCGGCACCAGCGCGCGGTGGCCCGGCGCCAGGTCGACGTCGACCGCGCTGTAGAGATCGACACCGGCGTCGCCGTCGTGAGCGCGGGCGGGCATCGGCAGGTCGGGATCGAGCCGGACGACCGCCAGAGAGGTGGGCACGGCGTGCAAGATTACTCTTGGCCGCGTGTCCGACACGCGCGCAGCCGCCCAAACGGTGCGCTACCAAGAACGACTGCTGGTGCCCTGGTGGTGGTGGCCCCCCGGCTTCCTGCTCGCCGCACTGATCGCCGCGACCTTCGCGCGCGGAGTAACCGCACTGCCGGCGTGGCTGCCGTACGCGGTGTTCTTCCCGGTTGCCGCGATCGTGCTGCTGTGGCTGGGCCGGGTCGAGATCAAGGTCGTGGGCACGTCGAGTGGCGAGACCGAACTGTGGGCCGGACCGGCGCACCTGCCGGTCGGCGTGATCTCCCGGTCCGCGGAAGTGCCGCGGTCGGCCAAGTCGTCGGCGCTCGGACGGCAGCTCGATCCGGCCGCGTACGTCGTGCACCGGCCGTGGGTGGGTCCGATGGTCCTGGTGGTTCTCGACGATCCGGACGATCCGACGCCCTACTGGCTCATCAGCTGCCGCAGGCCCGACCGGCTGCTGGCGGCGCTGCGGGTCTAGGCGGCGCAGTCAGAGCAGAGCAGTTGGCCGTTCTTCTCGCTCGCGAGACGGCTGCGGTGGTGGACCAGGAAGCAACTCGAGCAGGTGAACTCGTCGGCCTGCTTCGGCACCACCCGGACGGACAGTTCCTCGCCCGACAGATCGGCGCCGGGCAGTTCGAACGACTCCGCGGTTTCGCTCTCGTCGACGTCGACGACCGCGGACTGGGCCTCGTTCCGCCGCTGCTTGAGTTCCTCAAGCGAATCCTCGGAAACGTCGTCCGTTTCGGTGCGCCGTGGGGCGTCGTAGTCGGTAGCCATGCCCTCTTCCCTCGTTACCTCTGCGACTGAGGTTTGTATCAGCGCAGAACGCATCCGCCAAACGATTCGTGCCCCGATCGTCGCCGGATTGGTTGTGATTTATATCACAACCCAAACGACCAGGTAGGGACCGGTCGCGCAGCCGGAGATTACAGTGCAGTGGTGGTCGCGCAAATCACCTCCGGAACAGCGTTCGACAAGCACGGGCGCCCGTTCCGGCGGCGCAACTACCTCCCCGGCGCCGTTCTCATCGCCGCGCTGGCCGTCGTGTCGCTCGTCGTGTGGGTGATCGCGTTCAACCAGCCGGTCGTGGTCGAGCAGGCAACGGCGTGCAACGCCCCGCCCGCGCCGACCGATCCGTCGCAGACCGCACTGGGCGAACGCGTCAGCGCGGCGACCATGACCGAGGTCGTGCCCGCCAAGCTCGCCGACACCAAGATCAAGGTGCTCAACGCCAGCGGGCAGGGCGGGCAGGCCGCCGAGGTCGCCGGTGCACTGCGCGACCTCGGGTACGCACAACCCGAGGCCGCCAACGACACCGTGTACGCCAACACCCGGTTGACCTGTCAGGGCCAGATCCGCTTCGGCGCATCGGGACGGGCGACGGCGGCGGCGCTGTGGCTCGTCGCGCCCTGCACCGAGCTGTATCAGGACCAGCGGACCGACGACACGGTTGATCTGGCGATCGGCACCGATTTCGGTGAGCTCAGCCACAACGACGACACCGACGCCATGCTGGCCAGCCTGCGTCCGGACGCCACGCAGCCGGCGGACGCCTCGCTGCTGACGAAGATCCACGCCAGCGCCTGCTGAGCCCGCTTACCGCACGCCCGACTCGCGCAGCGCGGCCTCGAACGCCGCGGCGATGCCGGGTGCCGCGGCCGCGATGAGCTCGGACGCGCCGTCGGCGGGCGGCAGCCGCAGTACGGCGCCCGCCTCCGCGGCCACCAGGGCACCGGCGGCCCAGTCCCACAGGTGCACGCCGTCCTCGTAGTAGGCGTCGAGCCTGCCCGCCGCGACCATGCAGAGATCGAGCGCACACGACCCCACCCGCCGCACGTCGCGCACCGCGGGGATGAAGCGGGCGAGCGCCTCCGCCTGCGCCAGCCTGCGGTCGCGGTCGTACGCGAAGCCGGTGCCGACCAGCGCCATCGACAGCTCGGTGACGTCGTTGCACCGCAGCGCGATCGAGACGTCGCCGCGACGCATCCGGGCACCGTGCCCCTTCGCAGCCGAGAACACCTCCCCCGTCGACACGTTGGCCACGGCGCCAGCCACCGACTCGCCGTCCACCTGGACGCCCACCGACACGGCGTAGGCCTCGATGCCGTAGAGGAAGTTCACGGTCCCGTCGATGGGGTCGAGCACCCAGGTGGGCCTGCCCCCGCGGGTGTCCGCGGCGCCGCCCTCCTCCTCGCCGACGACCACGTCGCCGGGCCGCAGCTCGGCCAGCCGCTCGCGCAGCAATCGCTCGGTCTCGGTGTCGACCACGGTCACCGGGTCAGTCGGCGAGCTCTTCGCACGCACCGCCGATCCCACGTCAGACCGGCCCGCGCCGTCCCCGAACACCTCGGCCCGACGTCTGCGCACGAAGTCCGCCGCCTCGGCGGCCAGTCCCTCCGCAACCGTCCGCAGAGTGTCGGGGTCGCTGTCGTGATCGGCGTTGGGGTGGCTCACCCCTCCATCGCAGCACACACCTCGGTGATCGGGTTGCGCGGCAGCCACACATGGGCTTTGACGAACCACTAATGTGTGGTGCGCGTCTCAGCTGTCAACCCCGGCCTTTGTATCGAGGAGCGAAACATGACCGCCACCGACACTCCACCCACCGAGGCGGGCGGCGAGGACTCCGGTCACCGCGGGTTCGGCGTCGACGTCGGCGGCAGCGGCGTCAAGGGCGGCATCGTCGACCTGTCGACCGGTGAGCTCATCGGCCCCCGCTACAAGTTGGACACGCCGCAGCCCGCCACTCCGGAAGCCGTCTCGGACACGATCGCGGCGGTGGTTCGCGAATTCGGGTGGACCGGCGCGCTCGGCGTGACCTACCCCGGCGTGGTGACCAACGGCACGGTGCGCACCGCGGCCAACGTCGACAAGAGCTGGATCGGCACGAACGCCGCCGAGGTCATCAGCGCCAAACTCGACGGGCAGCCGGTCGAGGTGCTCAACGACGCCGACGCGGCGGGCCTGGCCGAGGAGAAGTTCGGCGCGGGCAAGGACAACACCGGCCTGGTGGTGCTCCTGACGTTCGGCACCGGCATCGGCTCCGCCGTCATCCACAACGGAATCCTGTTGCCCAACACCGAGTTCGGGCATCTCCAAGTCGACGGCAAGGAGGCCGAGCACCGCGCGGCGTCATCGGTCAAGGAGCGCAAGGAGTGGAGCTACGAGCGCTGGACCAAGGAGGTCACGAAGGTCCTCGAGGTCATCGAGAACGCCATCTGGCCCGACCTGTTCATCGCGGGCGGCGGCATCAGCCGCAAGGCCGACAAGTGGATTCCGCTGCTCGCGAACCGGACCCCGGTGGTCCCCGCCGCGCTGCTGAACACGGCGGGCATCGTCGGTGCCGCGATGGCCAGCGAGGTCGCGGCGCACCCGCAGTAGGCGGGCCGCGCAACGCGCGGTTTGCCGCTCGTATCGTCACCTGCGCCACTCTGTCGTTACAATGGTCAACGGCGGTCGCAGGACGACATGGCGGCGAGGTTCAAGCCGAGATCCACCGCCGACAATCGACAGCCGACGATTCACGGTGGCGCGTGCCCACGCCGCTGAGATCCGCAATACCGAAGGGGTGCATGTGGCCGCGACGAAGGCAAGCACTGACACCGATGAGACGGTGAAGCGCACCGCCACCAAGGCCCCGGCCAAGAAGGCCGCCCCCGCCAAGAAAGCCGTGGCGAAGAAAGCCGCTCCCGCCAAGAAGGCCGCGGCCAAGGCTCCCGCTAAGAAGGCCGGTCCGGGACGTCCGAAGAAGGCCGACGGCGACGTGACCGGCACCGACGTCGAGGTCGCCGACGGGCTGGAGACCGACGACGAACTCGACGGTGAGCCCGAGGTGCTCGAGGCCGACGACGCCGATCTGGACCTGACCGATCTGGTGGCCGACGACGACGCGATCGAGGAGCCCGCCGACGACGACGCCGAGGACGGCGAGGACGCGAAGAAGCCCGCCGCGAAGGTGAAGCCCGCCGATGCGGCCGAGGAGGAGCACCCCGAGCCGACCGAGAAGGACAAGGCGTCGGGCGACTTCGTCTGGGACGAGGAGGAGTCCGAGGCCCTGCGCCAGGCGCGCAAGGACGCCGAGCTCACCGCGTCGGCCGACTCCGTCCGCGCCTACCTCAAGCAGATCGGCAAGGTCGCCCTGCTCAACGCCGAGGAGGAGGTCGAGCTCGCCAAGCGCATCGAGGCGGGTCTCTATGCCACCCAGTTGGTCGAGCAGAAGGCCGCCAAGGGCGAGAAGTTCACGCCCACCGAGCGCCGCGACATGACGTGGATCTGTCGCGACGGCGATCGCGCGAAGAACCACCTGCTCGAGGCGAACCTGCGTCTCGTCGTCTCGCTGGCCAAGCGCTACACCGGCCGCGGCATGGCGTTCCTGGACCTCATTCAGGAGGGCAACCTCGGCCTGATCCGCGCGGTGGAGAAGTTCGACTACACCAAGGGCTACAAGTTCTCGACCTACGCGACGTGGTGGATCCGGCAGGCCATCACCCGCGCCATGGCCGACCAGGCCCGCACCATCCGCATCCCGGTTCACATGGTCGAGGTCATCAACAAGCTCGGCCGCATCCAACGCGAGCTGCTGCAGGACCTGGGTCGCGAGCCCACGCCCGAAGAGCTCGCGAAGGAAATGGACATCACGCCGGAGAAGGTGCTGGAGATCCAGCAGTACGCGCGTGAGCCCATCTCCTTGGACCAGACCATCGGCGACGAGGGCGACAGCCAGCTCGGCGACTTCATCGAGGACTCCGAGGCCGTGGTGGCCGTGGACGCCGTCAGCTTCACGCTGCTGCAGGATCAGCTGCAGTCGGTGCTCGAGACGCTGTCCGAGCGCGAAGCCGGTGTGGTGCGGCTGCGCTTCGGCCTGACCGACGGCCAGCCCCGCACCCTCGACGAGATCGGCCAGGTCTACGGCGTCACGCGTGAGCGCATCCGCCAGATCGAGTCGAAGACGATGAGCAAGCTGCGCCACCCGAGCCGCTCGCAGGTACTGCGCGACTATCTGGACTAGACGAGACGCGGGCTACTTCTGGCCCGCCTCGCGCACCTTGTACGACGCGGGCCAGGATTCGCGCGACTCGTCACCCGTCAGCGGTGTGCCCTTACCGCCGACCTGCACCGCGAATGCCTCCCTGCCGGGGCCCGCTTCGCGGTTGGCCTTCTCCTGCGCGAGGTACAGCAGTTCGTCGATGCCCAGTTCCTTGAACGCGATGAACGTCGTCTTGCGCACGGTGTGGGGACTGTTGGCCTCGGCCACCATGTGGTCGGTCAGCATCCGGCCCGCGACCACTGCGCCGAACAGCGCCAGCATCGGCACCACCCAGTAGCAGACGATCGACAACGGCGAGTTGACGTCGAGCAGCGTGGCGTCGCCCTGCACGATCGGAGGGATGGCCGATGCCACGGTCATCACGGCGAAGGCGCCGACCCAGATCCACGTCACCAAAGTGGTTATGCGGCTGAATAATTCGCTCTTGATCACCTCGGGAGCCTGATCCACCTCGGCGAACTCCCGCACGAACGGCCTGCCGATCAGCACGCTCACGAGAGCCACCAGCAGAATGCCCGCGCTGCTGAGCGGTTGCACCCAGCGCTCGAGGAACTCCTGACTGACCGTGAACGTCAACACCGTCAGCACGACGAACACCCCGATGCCGCCGACCTCGAGCGTGCGGCCGGGCCTGCCCTGCATTCGTCCGACCGCGAACGACACCACCGCGGTGGCCAGTGCGGCGAGCACGGCGACCTTGAACGGGACGTTTCCGACGAGAACCCAGTAGACGATCCACGGCGCGAAGCCGGCGAGGATGCTCACAGTGAACCAGTTTACAAAAACCGGACCAACTGTTAGGGGATGACCCCGGCCCTCCAAGTCGAATCCAAGCCGCGTCCAAGCCGATCGACCTAGGGTCGGCACCATGCCAGCCCTTTCCAAGACTCCACCGGCCCGCCTGATGAACGCGATCGGACGTGTGCGCGCAGGACTCGGATTCCTGCGCCGTTCGGCGGTGCCGCCCAACGTCGCCCTACTCGAACTCGCGCAGGGCGCCTGGGTGACACAGGCGCTGTACGCCGCCGTCAAGTTGCGACTGGCCGACGAACTCGCCGACGGCCCCCTGTCCGCCGACGAACTGGCTCGGCGCGCGAACTCGGACGCGGGGGCGACCTACCGCGTCATGCGCGCACTCGCCGGCCAGGGGGTCTTCACGCTGCGCCGGGACGGCCGCTTCGCCCTCACTCGAATGGGGCGGATGCTGCGATCGGACGTCGACGGCTCCATGGCCCCGATGATCGCGATGGTGGGCAGCACCGAGCACTGGCAGCACTGGTCCGACCTGCTGTACTCGGTGCGGACGGGTCGCACCGCAGTCCAGAAGCAGCGCGGCGCAGAGATCTTCGAGTACCTCGAGACGAATCCCGAGTACGCCGCGATCTTCAACGACGCGATGACGGGCGTGTCGGCGATGGCGATCGAGGCTGCCGTCCCGGCATACGACTTCACCGATCGCCGCCTGATCGTCGACGTCGGCGGCGGCCACGGCGCCCTGCTGGTCGCCGTGCTGAAGGCAGCACCGTCCGCCGACGGCATGCTCTTCGACCTCCCGTCCGTGGCCGACGGTGGCCGCTCCGCAGTGCAGGCCTCCGGGTTGGCGCAGCGCTGCACCGTCGAGGGCGGGTCGTTCTTCGACTCAGTCCCCGCGGGCGGCGACACCTACCTGATGAAGACCGTGATTCACGACTGGGACGACGAGAAGGCACTGGCGATCCTGCGCAACGTGCGCGCGGCGATCGCCGACGACGGCAGGTTGCTGCTCTTCGAACTGGTGCTGCCCGAGGGCGCCCCGCCCCATCCCGGTCTGCTGCTCGACCTCGAGATGCTGGTGCATGCAGGCGGGCGTGAGCGAACCGGCGCCGAATACGCGAAGTTGTTGTCGCAGGCCGGTTTCCGCCAGACGCGCGTCATTGCGACCACCGGGCCGATGTCGATCGTCGAAGCCGTGCCAGCATGATGCGATGAGCCGCATCACCGTGTCGTCGGGATCTCCGTTCGAGGACCGCGTCGGGTACGTGCGGGCCGTGCGCAACGGGCCGCTCGTCGTCGTGGCGGGCACGACCGCACCCGGCGACGGCCCCGCTGAGCAAGCGCGGGAGGCGCTACGCCGCATCGAGGCCGCTCTCGTCGAGGCCGGAGCAACGCTGTCCGACGTCGTCCGCACGCGCATGTTCGTCACTGACATCAGTAGCTGGGAGAAGGTCGCGGACGTCCACGCCGAGGTGTTCGGTGACATCCGCCCCGTCGCCACGATGGTGGAGGTGTCGGCGTTGATCTCGCCGGAGTTGCTCGTCGAGATCGAGGTCGACGCTTACGTCGCGGGCTGATCGCCGATCTCGGCAAACACTCCGTCGGCGTCCGGAAGATAGCTCGTGACACTCATCACAGCGGCTAGCGGGAGTGGGCCGTACAGGTGCGGGAACACCATCGACTCCGGATCACCCGGTACGCCCGGCTCCCAGAGCACGGTGGCACCGAGCTCGGCGGGGTCGCACCACAGCACCACCACGTCGGTACGGCCGGCGAAGAGCCGGTTCGCGGGCAAATGCACTTGCTGAGGGGATGACATGTGGACGAAGCCGACATCCGCGAGCGATGGCGGCCGCCGCTCACCCGACTGCTGCGCCTGTTGCCATTCGTCGACCGTGCACAGGTGAAGCAGCACGGAACGGCCTGTGATCATCGCCTCAGTGTGAACGACCCGCAACCGGGGTAACGCGTGAGACACGACACACCGGTGAACGGCCGGGGAACAAGGCCAGAAGCAAAAACGTCTGAGACAGTAGAAGTACGAACGATTCGCACGAGCAGAAACGGAGGGGGCGCCATGAACGCAACTCTGACCAGTCCTGAACTGACACGGGCTGATCGCTGCGACCGCTGCGGCGCCGCCGCCCGCGTCCGTGCGAAGCTCCCCTCCGGCGCGGAGTTGCTGTTCTGCCAGCACCACGCCAACGAGCACGAGGCGAAGCTCGTCGAACTCGCAGCCGTGATCGAGGTCAGCCCGGTCGAGTCCTGACGGACTCACCGAACACCAGGGATTTTCGACCGAATAGGCACTCATCGGGAATGCTGGTCTGGTCATGACCGACCAGTCAGCGCCCGCCAAGCCGAATCGGCACCACGCCTGGCATCTTTTCAAGCGCACGCTCGGGAAGAGTTGGGACGACTCGATCTTCTCCGAGTCGGCGGCGGCGGCGTTCTGGTGCGCGCTGTCCCTGCCGCCGCTGCTGCTGGGCATGCTCGGCATGCTCGCTTACGTGGCACCGATATTCGGTCCTGACACGCTTCCGGTGATCGAGGACCGGATCATCAGCACGGCCAACAGCTTCTTCTCCCCCAACGTCGTCAACGAGGTCATCGAGCCGACGATTCGCGACATCGTCCAGACCGCGCGGGGCGAGGTCGTCTCGATCGGGTTCGTCATCTCGCTGTGGGCCGGCTCGTCAGCGGTATCGGCCTTCGTGGACTCGGTGGTCGAGGCGCACGATCAGACCGAGTTGCGCCACCCCGTCCGGCAGCGGTTCTACGCGCTGGGCCTCTACGTCATCAGCCTCGTCTTCGTGATCGCGACCGCGCCGCTGATCGCACTGGGCCCGATAAAGATCGCCGAATACCTGCCCGACAGTTGGGATTACGTGCTGCACTTCGGCTACTACCCGGTGCTGGTGCTCGGCCTCATGATCGTGATCCTGATCCTCTACCGGGTGGCACTGCCCCAGCCGCTGCCCTCGCATCGGCTGGTGGCGGGGGCGGTCCTCGCCGCGACAGTGTTCCTCATCGCGACGCTGGGACTGCGGTTCTACCTGACGTGGATCACCGAGACCGGCTACACCTACGGCGCGCTCGCCACGCCCATCGCGTTCCTGCTGTACGCGTTCTTCCTCGGTTTCGCGATCATGATGGGCGCGGAGTTGAACGCCGCCATTCAGGAGGAGTTCCCCGCCCCGGAAACGCATGCGCGCAGGTTCCGGGAGTGGATCGAGGAGAAGACCGACGAGGCCCGCAACGGCACCGCGGTGCCACCGGCGACCGTCAGCCCGACGACCGACGAGCCGCCGGCCCCGGCGGCTACTTCTTGAGCGACTCGTAGATCCGCTTGCAGTCCGGGCACACCGGCGATCCCGGCTTCGCGGACTTGGTGACGGGGAAGACCTCACCGCAGAGCGCGACGACGTGCGTGCCCATGACGGCGCTTTCCGCGATCTTGTTCTTCTTGACGTAGTGGAAGACCTTGGGAGTGTCGTCATCCGTGCCGTCGTCGACCTGTTCGTCGGTGTCGGTGCGCTCGATGGTCTGGGTGTCCATGACGTTCATTGTGCCCGGCCATACTTCGGTAAGAAACCCGATCGTTTGGCCCGTCCCAGATGTGGAACAGTGGGTGTATGAAGCAGGGCCAGGAGTTGGGTTTCGACGACGAGGGTCGGCCCGTGCTCATCACCCGCGCTGCCGTTCCCTACGAGGAACAGCACCGCGAGCGGGTCCGCAAGTACCTGAAGATCATGTCCTTCCGTATCCCGGCGCTGCTGCTGGCCGCCGGCGCGTACGGCCTCTGGCACAACGGATTGATCTCGCTGGCCATCCTGGTGGCGTCCATCCCGCTGCCCTGGATCGCCGTTCTGATCGCCAACGACCGGCCCCCGCGCCGGGCCGAGGAACCCCGCCGTTTCGATTCGCCACGGCGCATCCCACTGTTCCCCACTGCGGAGCGGCCGGCAATCGAAGCCGAGCCATCGCGTGGTGGGTACGAAACACCGCAACGGGATTCGACGGCGTCGCAGTACGACGTTCCCTGAGTTGGGATTTCTTGGTCGATTCTCAGCAGAAATTAAGGTCGGCGGGAAAAAACTGCAGGTCAGAAGGTGTGAAACCGAACGGTCGCGGGAACTCTCAGACCGTCACCGGCGTTGTAGCCAGTGACAGTTCCAGCCGATCAGGAGGCCGCAATGGCAAACGCCACCGCAACCCGTGAGAACAGCGATCTGGACGCCCAGAGCCCGGCCGCCGATCTCGTTCGGGTGTATCTCAACGGCATCGGCAAAACCGCGTTGCTCACCGCCGCAGACGAAGTCGAACTGGCCAAGCGGATCGAAGCAGGCCTTTACGCCAACCACGTGCTCGCGACGAAGAAGCGCCTCGGCGATACTCGCAAACGCGAGCTCGCAGCCGTGGTGCGCGACGGCGAAGCCGCCCGCCGCCACCTGCTCGAGGCCAACCTGCGCCTCGTCGTGTCCCTGGCGAAGCGCTACACCGGTCGCGGGATGCCGCTGCTCGATCTCATCCAGGAGGGCAACCTCGGTCTGATCCGCGCGATGGAGAAGTTCGACTACACGAAGGGGTTCAAGTTCTCCACGTACGCGACGTGGTGGATCCGTCAGGCGATCACGCGCGGCATGGCCGACCAGAGTCGCACCATCCGGCTGCCCGTCCACCTGGTCGAGCAGGTCAACAAGCTAGCCAGGATCAAGCGCGAGATGCATCAGAACCTCGGTCGCGAAGCCACCGACGAGGAACTGGCCGAGGAGTCGGGCATCCCCGTCGAGAAGATCACCGATCTGCTCGCGCACAGCCGCGACCCGGTCAGCCTCGACATGCCCGTCGGCAGCGACGAGGAGGCTCCGTTGGGCGACTTCATCGAGGACGCCGAGGCCATGTCCGCGGAGAACGCCGTGATCTCCGAGCTGTTGCACACCGACATCCGCCACGTGCTGGCCACGCTCGACGAGCGTGAGCAGCAGGTGATCCGGCTGCGATTCGGCCTGGACGACGGCCAGCCGCGCACGCTCGACCAGATCGGCAAGCTGTTCGGGTTGTCCCGTGAGCGTGTTCGTCAGATCGAACGCGAGGTCATGTCGAAACTTCGCCAGGGCGACCGCGCTGACAGGCTGCGCTCGTACGCGAGTTAGCCGATAATCCCTTTCAAGACCTGGTCCCCGCCGTGCCGTGGCGGGGGCCAGGTCGCTTTTCGGCCGGGTGTCGCTGCGGATGGACATCACACGGCGCGACGCCATGTTGCATCCCAGTTCGCGCGCTCGCCCCGGTAGACTCGGCCCAGACGGAGGGCGGCCATGAACGATCTGATCGATACCACCGAGATGTACCTGCGGACGATCTACGACCTCGAGGAAGAGGGCGTGGTGCCCCTGCGTGCCCGCATCGCGGAGCGGTTGGAGCAGAGCGGTCCGACGGTCAGCCAGACGGTGTCTCGGATGGAGCGCGACGGCCTGCTGCACGTGGCGGGTGACCGTCACCTCCAACTCACCGACAAGGGTCGCGCTCTCGCCATCTCGGTGATGCGCAAGCACCGCCTCGCCGAACGCCTCCTGGTCGACGTCATCGGACTGCCGTGGGAGGAAGTGCACGCCGAGGCCTGCCGCTGGGAGCACGTCATGAGCGAGGACGTCGAGCGTCGGCTGGTGAAGGTGCTCGACAACCCCACGACGTCACCCTTCGGCAACCCCATCCCCGGTCTGTCGGAACTCGGCGTCGCGTCGACCGGTGATGACGACGTGACGCTGGTACGGCTCACCGAATTGCCGAGCGGCTTCCCGATCGCGGTGCGCGTGCGTCAGCTCACCGAACACGTCCAGGGCGACACGGATCTGATCTACCGCTTGAAGGACGCCGGCGTGGTGCCGAATGCGCGTGTGACCGTTCAGGTTTCCGAGCACGGCAGCGTGATGATCGTAATCCCCGGCCACGAACAGGTCGAACTCCCCCACCACATGGCGCACGCCGTGAAGGTCGAGAAGGTCTAGCAGGCTCGCAGTCCGAACGGCGGCAACTCGACGCCGATGCGCTTGGCCATCCGGTAGCCGGTGCGGGCCAGTTCGCGAATCCGCTCGGGACGCATACCCGTCTGCAGCGCCTGATCGAGCAGGCGCGCCATCCGATGGTCCGGGTTCGCCTGCAGCGCGGCCTCCAGCGACACCCCCGCTAGCGGCCCGTCACCGCGGGTGTACGCCGTGAAAGCGAGCAGCACAAGCGCTTCCGATCGCCACGGGACGGGCAGCACCCGCGCAAGCATCGACCACAGCGCCTCCACCTGATCGCTGGTGCGGCCCACGCACAGCGCGTAGAGCGTGTCGCGGACGCGCGGATCGGTCAGCGCGCACGCGATCCTGGCGACGTCACCGTCGGTGACCGTCTCACCTTCGGCGAGTGCAGCGGCCGCGGCGATGACGTGTTCGACATCGCGCCGAGCCGCCGCTGCCGGGCGGTCGCCACCGCCGTGGCCGGCTTGCCCGATGAGATCGGCGAGACCCCGTGCGCGGTCGGCGTCGGTGGCGGCGACGATCTCGACGAGTTCGTCGCGCCTGCGGTAGAGGCGACGCCCGTCCAGCACCGCCGCAGCGGCGAGCGGCGACGCCGCGGGGTCGTCGACGACGCCGCTGTGACCGCACCCGTCGACGCAGTGCCACCGCCCGCCGTCGGCGATCCGGTCCACGACGTGGCCGGCCCACAGCACGACGCCGTGCGCGTCGAGCACCGCGGTCACCTCATCGGCGAGCAGTCGGTAGTCGTCGTTGCACATCCGGCAGGACGCACCGGCCCCGTCGACGAACACCAGTACCGCGAGGTCCGGGCCGCTGGATGCGGCGACCTCGGCCATCTGCCTGGCCGTGGACGCGGCGTCATCGGACAGGTCGGCCCGCATGGCGCAGCCGAGACCGTTGCGGTCCATGGTGACGAGCACCATCGACTGCTCGGGGACGAAGCCGAGCATCGCGGGCAGCGCGGCGATGAGGGTGCCGGGATGGTCGAGCCAGGGGCGGTACGCGTCGTAGGTGTCCATGCGGCGCACGCTGTCAGCGCGCGCAGACACCGAACACCCGCGTCGCCCGCCCCGGCGCCGCCCTGTGGACGAACTCGCGTCTGTGGATAGTTCATCCGCTGTCAACGCGTCCGGCATGCAAGGTGACACGAACCGGCGTAGACCTGTGTTCCATGGGTTCCATGCAGGAGTACGACCTCGTCGTCATCGGATCAGGGCCGGGCGGCCAGAAGGCTGCGATCGCCGCTGCGAAGCTCGGCAAGTCGGTCGCGATCATCGAACGCGGCCGCATGCTCGGCGGCGTGTGCGTCAACACGGGAACCATCCCCAGCAAGACCCTGCGCGAGGCCGTCGTCTACCTCACCGGTATGAGCCAGCGCGAGCTCTACGGCGCCAGCTACCGCGTCAAGGAGAAGATCACCCCGGCCGACCTGTTGGCGCGCACGCAGCACGTCATCGGCAAGGAGATCGACGTGGTGCGCTCACAGCTGATGCGCAACCGCATCGAGCTCTACGTCGGGCACGCGCGCTTCATCGACGAGCACACCATCCACGTCGACGATCCCAACCGGGCCGAGCGCATCACGGTCAGCGGCCGCTACATCGTCATCGCCACGGGCACGCTGCCCGCCCGGCCGGTGGGCATCGAGTTCGACACCGATCGGGTACTCGACTCCGACGGCATCCTCGATCTCAGGTCCATCCCCACGTCGATGGTCGTCGTCGGCGCGGGTGTCATCGGCATCGAGTACGCGTCGATGTTCGCCGCACTCGGAACCAAGGTGACCGTGGTCGAGAAGCGGGACAACATGCTCGAGTTCTGCGACCCCGAGATCATCGAGGCGCTGAAATTCCACCTGCGCGATCTCGCGGTCACGTTCCGCTTCGGCGAAGAGGTCACCGCCGTCGACGTCGGATCATCCGGCACCGTAACGACTTTGGCCAGCGGCAAGCAGATTCCAGCGGAGACGGTGATGTACTCCGCCGGGCGCCAGGGCCAGACCGCACACCTGGATCTGGCCAACGCGGGGCTGGAGGCCGACAACCGCGGCCGCATCTTCGTCGACGACGACTACCAGACCAAGGTCGACCACATCTACGCCGTCGGCGACGTCATCGGCTTCCCCGCTCTGGCGGCGACGTCGATGGACCAGGGCAGACTCGCCGCCTACCACGCCTTCGGCGAACCCTGTAAGGGCATGACGGAACTCCAGCCGATCGGGATCTACTCCATCCCCGAGGTGTCCTACGTCGGCGCCACCGAGGTCGACCTCACCAAGGACTCGATCCCCTACGAGGTCGGCGTCTCGCGGTACCGCGAGCTGGCGCGCGGCCAGATCGCGGGCGACTCGTACGGCATGCTGAAGCTGCTGGTGTCCACAGAGGATCTGCGGCTGCTCGGCGTCCACATCTTCGGCACCAACGCCACCGAGATGGTGCACATCGGGCAGGCCGTCATGGGCTGCGGTGGCACGGTCGAGTACCTGGTCGACGCCGTGTTCAACTATCCGACGTTCTCGGAGGCCTACAAGGTCGCAGCACTGGACGTGATGAACAAGTTGCGGGCGCTGAACCAGTTCAGGGCCTAGCAGTCGTCGTCGAACACCGTCGGCGCGGTATCGCCGTGGCCGCCCTGCTCGGCACGGGCCAGCACCTGCCGGACGCGGGAGTCGAACGGCGCCGAGTACGACACGTTCTCGTCGCAGCCGCCCCCCTCGAGGCCGCCGACGACGCCGGTGACGGTGGCGGATCCGGCCACCCACGGCGACCCGCTGGTGCCGGCGACCAACCCCGCGCACGGGAGTTCGGGGAACACCCCGTGCATCGTGGTGTGCGCGCGGCAGCCCAGTTGGTCGCCGCCGACGCCGAACGCATAGCCGTGCACCGTCACCTCGGTGCCGGTCGGCGGCGCCTCCCCCAGCGAGAGCCCGGTGCCGACTCGGTCTTCGATCCGTCCTCCGCCGTCCCGACTGACACGCGCAATGGCGAAGTCCACCAACGGATCTCGGCCCTCTACCCACCGCGGATCCAGGTACACCTCGTCGACGGTCCAGAAGTCGTCGGCGCCCGAGTCGTCGGCGAAACCGGGAACGAAGTAGGTATCCACGCCGTCGGCGAGGCAGTGCGCGGCGGTGAGGATGAGGTCGCCTGCCGGCGTATCGAGCACCGAACCGCTGCACACGTGCAGCGTCTGCCCACCCGCGAACACGGCACCGATCCTCGGATCGGGCGCGATCTCCTCCGCTGTCGACTCGTCCGACGGCGACGCCTCGGCGGCCGGACCCACAGCGGTCGGCGCTCGGGTCGGTGCGGGGCCCGAGCACGCGGCGACCAGCACCGTCAGCACGGCCGCCGGCAACCTCCTCGCGATACTCATCAGGATCGATCCTGCCCGAACCCGACAAGACGGGCACTGCGCGGAATGCGGGACCACCGGAATCCCGTTCACACGGTTCAACGCCCCTGTAGCGGCAATCCCGCCGCGATACGGGACACTGGAGCTCACGAGGAGGCAAGCGCATGGCCGACAACCCAGAACAGCACTACCAGCCCGACCAGAGCGGGATGTACGAGCTGGAGTTCCCCGCCCCGCAGCTGTCCGCTGCCGACGGTCGCGGGCCGGTGATGATCCACGCCCTCGAGGGGTTCTCCGACGCCGGCCACGCCATCAAACTCGCCGCCGCCCAACTCAAGGACACCCTGGACACCGAGTTGGTCGCGTCGTTCGCCATCGACGACCTGCTGGACTACCGGTCGCGCAGACCGCTGATGACGTTCAAGACCGACCACTTCACGGGCTACGACGATCCGCAGCTGAATCTGTACGCCCTGCACGACAGCGTGGGCACGCCGTTTCTGCTGCTAGCCGGTCTGGAACCCGATCTGCGGTGGGAGCGGTTCATCACCGCCGTCCGACTGCTCGCGGAGCGGCTGGGGGTCCGTCAGACCATCGGACTGGGCACCATCCCGATGGCCGTGCCGCACACCCGGCCGATCACGATGACGGCCCATTCCACGAACAAGGACCTGATCGCCGACCACGAGCCGTGGGTGGGCGAGGTGCAGGTGCCCGCGAGCGTGTCGAACCTGCTGGAGTACCGGTTCGCACAGCACGGGCACGAAGCCGTCGGCTTCACCGTCCACGTGCCGCACTACCTGGCGCAGACGGACTACCCGCCCGCTGCCGAGGCGTTGCTGGCTCAGGTGGCCCGCACGGCCGCGCTCGATCTGCCGCTCAACGCTCTGACCAGTGCCGGAGCCGAGGTGCACGACAAGATCAACGAGCAGGTGGAGTCCAGCCCGGAGGTCGCTCAAGTGGTGACGGCGCTTGAGCGCCAGTACGATGCGTTCGTCGCCGCTCAGGAGAACCGCAGCTTGCTGGCGCGTGACGAGGACCTGCCCAGCGGGGAGGAACTCGGCGCCCAGTTCGAGGAATTTCTCGCCCAGCAGACCGGCGACGAGCCCACCGGCGACGACGGCGGTACGCCTCCGTCGTAACCGGTCCGACGGCGGCGAGGAGTCGGCCATCATGACGAAGCGCAAGCCCAACCTGCGTACGGTGCGCGAGGTCACGCCCACGCTGCGGTTCCAGACCATCCACGGCTATCGACGGGCCTTTCGCATCGCGGGCACGGGACCGGCGATCCTGTTGATCCACGGCATCGGCGACAACTCGACGACGTGGGACGTCGTCCAGAGCAAGCTCGCGCAGCGCTACACCGTGATCGCCCCCGATCTGCTCGGTCACGGACAGTCCGATAAACCGCGCGCCGACTACTCGGTCGCGGCGTACGCCAACGGCATGCGCGACTTGCTGAGCGTCCTCGACATCGAGCGGGTGACCGTCGTCGGCCACTCGCTGGGCGGCGGCGTCGCCATGCAGTTCGCGTACCAGTTCCCGCAACTGGTGGATCGGCTGATCCTCGTCGGTGCGGGGGGCGTGACCAAGGACGTCAACGTCGCGCTGCGCATCGCGTCGATGCCGCTGGGCAGCGAGGCGCTGGCTCTGCTGCGCCTACCGCTGATCCTGCCCGCCCTGCAACTGTTCGGGCGGGTCGGCGGCGCGGTGTTCGGGCAGACCGGCCTCGGCCGCGACATCCCGGAGGCGCTGCGCATCCTCGAGGCCCTGCCCGAGCCGACGGCCTCGTCGGCCTTCGCGCGCACGTTGCGCGCCGTGGTGGACTGGCGCGGCCAGGTCGTCACGATGCTCGACCGATGTTATCTGACGGAATCCGTTCCCGTGCAGCTCATCTGGGGCGAGTGCGACTCGGTGATCCCCATGGCGCACGCCCTCATGGCGCACGCGGCCATGCCCGGCTCCCAGCTCGAGATATTCGAGGGCTCCGGCCATTTCCCGTTCCGCGACGATCCGGAGCGGTTCTGCGAGCTGGTCGAGAAGTTCATCGACTCCACCGAGCCCGCGGTGTACGACCAGGACATGCTGCGCAGCCTGCTCCGCAGCGGCACCAACGAGGGAACGCTGTCCGGTCCCATCGACACCAGGGTCGCGGTCCTCGACGCGATGGGCCACGACGAGCGCAGCGCCACCTGACCGATAGCATTCGGGCATGGCCGTCGATGTCAGCGTGCTGCGGGTGTTCACCGACGCCGAGGGCAACCACGGCAATCCGCTGGGAGTGGTCGACGCACGACTGGTGGCGCCCGCCGACCGGCAGGCCGTCGCCGCCGAACTCGGTTACAGCGAAACGATTTTCATCGAGATCCCGGCGACCGGTGCCGACAGCGCAGGAGCGCACATCTTCACGCCGACCACTGAACTGCCCTTCGCCGGACACCCCACCGTCGGCGCGGCGTGGTGGCTGAAGCAGCGCGGCACGACCGTCGCGACGCTGCAGGTACCCGCCGGCGCGGTGGCGGTCGAGCACGGCGACGAGTTCACGTTCATCAGGGCGCGCGCCGAGTGGGCCCCGGACTTCGGGATCTACGAGTTCGACTCCGTCGATGAGGTGCTCGCCGCGGATCCCGACGCCTACGGCGATGACGTCGAGCACTACGTGTGGGCCTGGATCGACCGTGACGCGGGAACGATCCGGTCGCGACTCTTCGCGAGCCACTTGGGTATTCGGGAGGACGAGGCGACCGGTGCGGGTGCGGTGCGGATCGCCGCGCACCTGGGTCGCGACCTGGACATCACCCAGGGCAGGGGTTCACAGCTGATCGCCCGTTGGGACCCGCAGGGCTGGGTGACGGTGGCCGGCCGCGTCGTCGACGACGGGGTGCGGCGCCTCGTCTGAGACGGCGGGTCAGCCGTTGGTCGGGATCCGGCGGTGGGCGCGCAGCGCCTCGATCTCGCGCTCGAAGTCGTCGGCCGAGGAGAACGACCGGTACACCGACGCGAAGCGCAGGTAGGCGACCTCGTCGAGATCCCGCAACGGGCCGAGGATGGCGAGACCGACTTCGTTGCTCGGCACCTCGGGAGAACCGGCGGCACGCACCGCGTCCTCGACCTGCTGGGCGAGCAGCATCAGCGCGTCGTCGTCGACGGCGCGACCCTGGCACGCCCGGCGCACGCCCTTGATGACCTTCTCGCGGCTGAACGGCTCAGTGGCGCCGCTGCGTTTGACAACCGCGAGCACCGCCGTTTCCACCGTGGTGAAGCGACGCCCGCATTCCGGACACGACCGGCGCCGGCGGATCGCCTGGCCCTCATCGGCCTCGCGGGAGTCGACCACTCGGGAATCGGGATGGCGACAGAAGGGACAGTGCATCACCGCTCCTTCGCCGCGCGCGCCTACCTGGGTCGCATACGAGCGTACCGTCGCACGGGAGCACGATTCACGGCGCATGGTCGAGCGTCAGCCGACCGGTGCGATCAGCGTCTGCCCGGCGGCGACGGCGGACGTGTCGAGCTTGTTGAGCTCGCGGATCTCATCCACCATCGCGCCGGCCGGCGCGTCCGGCGCGATCCGCTGGGCGAGCTGCTGCAGCGTCTCCCCCGTCTGCACCTGCACCACCGCGAGCCTGGTGGGCACCGCGGCCGGCGTCTCGGCCGATCCGGTGGTCTCGCCGAGCTGTGCGACCAGTCCGAGCCACACGGTGATGGCCGCCGCGACGAGAGCGAGGACCACGGTGCTCGCCGGGGTCAGGGGCCGCCTGCGGTGCGAGGCGCGCGACATCAGGACGCCGGTGCCGCGGTGCGGCATCGCCGCTCCCTGTGGGCGGTGGGCGCGGGGCCGCCGACGCACGTCGGGGCGTGGCCGAGCCGGGCGAACGACCAGGTCGGTAGGGGTTTCGCGGGTGATGATCGTCATGTCCTTGGCCTTCCTCGAGGAAGCGGCTTTCGCTCCTGTGTTCGAAACTGTAATCGCTCACGTGTTCGATGAATAGAACATGTGATCGAACTGTTGCAAACGCTATCTCGGGCCACCGACAGAAAACCGGCGCACGACACGCCTCGAACACATGTTTGATTAATGGTCGGGATGCGACTAGATTCGCCGCCATGAGCGACACGGACGGCACACCGCGCGACGCGAGCCTGACCGAACGACAGCGCACCATCCTCGAGGTCATTCGCACCTCGGTCACCACCCGCGGTTATCCGCCGAGCATCCGCGAGATCGGCGACGCGGTCGGCCTGACCTCCACGTCCTCGGTCGCCCACCAACTGCGCACACTCGAGCGCAAGGGCTATCTGCGCCGCGACCCGAACAGGCCGCGTGCGGTCGACGTGCGCACCGCCGAGGACGTGGCCGCGGCCGTCACCACCGACGTCGTCGGGTCCGACGCGCTACCCGAGCCCACGTACGTGCCGGTGCTCGGACGCATCGCCGCGGGCGGCCCGATCCTGGCGGAGGAGGCCGTCGAGGACGTCTTCCCCCTGCCGCGTGAACTCGTCGGCGAGGGCTCGCTGTTCCTGCTGAAGGTCGTCGGCGAGTCGATGATCGACGCCGCGATCTGCGACGGCGACTGGGTGGTCGTGCGCCAGCAGAACGTGGCCGACAACGGCGACATCGTCGCGGCGATGATCGACGGCGAGGCCACCGTGAAGACCTTCAAGCGCACCCGCGGCCAGGTGTGGCTGATGCCGCACAACCCGCTGTTCGATCCGATCCCCGGCAATGACGCGGCGGTCCTCGGGAAGGTCGTCACCGTCATCCGCAAGGTCTGACGAGCGGGCGGTTCAGCCCTTCTCGAAGCCGTTGGTCAACGCGAATTCCTCGCTGGAGAACCAGATCTCGGCCCGCGCCTGCTGGTAGCGGCTGCTTCCCGGCAGCAGGTACAGGCCCGATTTGGTGTCGGCTTTGATCGGATAACCCTCGGGTGCGGTGTACTGGTCGTCGCCGGCGAGCCGGAACGCCGTCCGAGTAGCGGTCGTCTCCGAGAGCGTGATCGCCGCGTGCCTGCCGCTCGGCGGCCCGCTCGCGAGCTGGTCGTCCGGATCGTCCTCCACGGTCGATGCGGTTCGATCGGCCGACGGCGTTGCGACCCCGACCGATTCGATGTCCATCCGGCTGGTCTCGGCGTCCACCTCGGCGGGCTCCGCCTCGATCCGCGTCGGCGCGGTGTCGATCGCATCCTCGTCCTCGGCGAACACCGGGTCGGCATCGGCGGCGGGCTGCGGCGCCGGGTCGGGAGCGGGTTCGTCGACCACCTTCGCAGCCGGCTCCGCCGCGGCGGGCGTACCCCGGTCGACCGGCATGGCCCACATGCTGGCGGGGGTGTACGGCGAGTCGTCTCCCGCGTCGACGATCGGCAGCGGGCCCGACTCGGCGTCTCGATGCGCGATCGGGTGCAGTTCGTCGAGGTCGTCGAAATCGTCGTGGTGATCATCACCGTCGTCGTGGACGTGGTGGTCGTCGTCGTAGTCGTCGAACCGGTCCAGCGGATCCCGGTTGTCGTGATCGCGCCGACGCCGATTCAGCACGATGCCGACGATGACCGCGACCAGCAGCAGCGCGAGCGGGACGATCGCCAGCAGCCACCACTGCTGCCACTGGTACCACTTGTCGCCACCCGCTGCCGGCTCGTCCTGGGCCGCGGGCGCCTCCGGGGTCGACCCGAGTCCGGGGACTTCGAGGCCGGAGAGCTGGGATGCCAGGCTGCCGGGTTCGGTGCTGAACTCGCCGGTGGCCTTGTTCCACGAGATGGCCCCGCCGCTGAACTTCTGCGTGACGACGTCGCCGTTCTCGGACTGATCGGCCGTCGGTGCGCCGAGGTCGCCGGTCGCGCCTCCGAGCTTCGACCACGCCGCGTTCATCGCTCCGCGCACGATCACGGCGCCGAAGTCGGGGGTCCAGAAGATCACCGGCTTGTCGTCCGCGGCGAACGTCACGATCGAACTGGACGGCCGCAGCCCGCCATCGCCCTCACTGCTGGTGGGGAAGCCGAGATCACCTTCCGGCCCGCCGACGCTCTGGTACTTGGCCAGGATCTGCCCGGTGACGACGTTGGCGCCCGTCTCGGGGCTGTAGTAGATCGTGCCGCCGGCGAAGTTCTGGCCGACGCCGGTATCGCCGACCTTGTACTGGGCGCCCTCCTCGACGCCGAGGGGGCCCATCGAACCGCCGGCCGCCCGGCGTGCCGCCGCGATGGCGGTGGTCACGTCGCCGGGTATGGCGAGCCCGGTGAGCTGCTGCGCCAGTTCCGGTGGGGTCGAGGTGAACTCCCCCGTCTTGCGGTTCCACGTCAGTTGGCCGCCGGTGAAGTCCTGCGAGACGACGTCGCCGCGGTACATCTCGTCGTCCGACGGCACGCCGAGCACGCCCGCCGAACCACCGAGCTTGTCCCAGGCGGCGTTGATCGCGCCGCGGACGACGCGCGCCCCGGTGTCCGGGGTCCAGAAGATGACCGGGTTGTCGGCCGCACTGAAGGTGGTGTTGCGGCTGTTGGGTGCCCGCCCGGCACCCTCGTCGATGTTCGGGAAGCCCAGATCGCTGTCGACGGGGCCGCCCAGCGAGAGGTACTTGTCCAGGATCGCGCCGGTCATGATGTGCGCGCCGACATCGGGGGTGAAGTAGATGCGACCGCCCGCGAAGTTCTGGCCGAAGCCCTCGCCCACGGGGTAGACGCCGCCGTCCTTGACGCCGAGCGGACCAGCCGCGCCACCGCCCGCATCCCAGGCGGCGGTGATCGCTCCGTCCGCGTCACTGGCCGGGTCCGCCAGCGCGGACGGGGACACCAGGAACGCGACGGTCAGCACCGCCAGTAGGGCTGTGGCGGCACGCGTCATCGTCGTGCCCACCGGGTTTCGCAACCGGGTCATCAATCCTCCCCGCGATCGGAGCCAGGTGCCCCGCAAACCATCGCGCCCGTCAACTCTGCTTCAGTCGACGTCCATCTTGGTGGATAACCACGCCATCATGGCAATCCGGTTCGCCGAGACAGCCGTGTCGGCGAAGCGGACCGGGGCGCGTACGGCGCGCCGGCGGAGGCGAAACCCCAGGTCGGGGCTCCACATGACGGTGATCAGACGCCCAGACTGCGCCCGATGATCTCCTTCATGATCTCGGTCGTGCCGCCGTAGATCGTCTGAATCCGGGAGTCCAGGAAGGCGCGTGCCACCGGATACTCGCGCATGTAGCCGTATCCGCCGTGCAGTTGCAGGCAGCGGTCGTTCAACCGGACCTGCGCCTCCGTGGCGTACCACTTGGCCATCGCGGCCTGCTCGACGCTGAGCTTCTCCTCGAGGTGCAGCGCGATGAACTCGTCGACCATGATGCGCACGACCGTGGCCTCGGTCGCCAGCTCAGCGAGGGTGAAGCGGGTGTTCTGGAAGCTGCCGATGGGCTTGCCGAAGGCCTTGCGGTCCTTCGTGTACTGCAGGGTCTGCTCGAGCACCCCTTCCATGCCGGCCGCGGCCATGATGGCGATGCTGATGCGCTCCTGGGGCAGGTTCTGCATCAGGTAGATGAAGCCCTGCCCCTCCTCGCCGAGCAGGTTCTCGGCCGGCACCTTCACGTCGGTGAACGACAGCTCGGCGGTGTCCTGAGCCTCGAGGCCGATCTTGTCGAGGTGCCGCCCGCGCTCGAAGCCCTCCATCCCGCGCTCGACCACCAGGAGGCTGAAGCCCAGGGCGCCCTTCTCGGGATCGGTGCACGCCACGACGATCACCAGGTCGGAGTGAATACCGTTCGTGATGAACGTCTTCGAGCCGTTGAGCACCCAGCTGCCGTCCTCCTGCTTGACGGCGCGCGTCTTGATGCCCTGCAGATCGCTACCGGTGCCGGGCTCGGTCATCGCGATCGCCGTGATCAGTTCGCCCGAGCAGAAGCCGGGCAGCCACCGCTGCTTCTGCTCGTCGGTCCCCAGCCGGAGCAGGTACGGCGCGATGATGTCGTTCTGCAGCGGGAAGCCGAGACCGCCGTAGCGGCCCTGGGTGGTCTCCTCGGTGATGATCACGTTGTAGCGGAAGTCCGGATTGCCGCCGCCGCCGTACTCCTCCGGCACGGCCATGCCCAGGAAGCCCTGCTTGCCGGCCTCCAGCCAGACGCCCCGGTCGACGATCTTGTCCTTCTCCCACTGGTCGTGGAACGGCGCGACGTGACGCTCCAGGAAGGCGCGGTACGACTCGCGGAACAGCTCGTGCTCGGGTTCGAACAGGGTGCGGTCGTACTTGATGACCTGGCTGGAAGAGCCCACGGATAGACCTCCGGATCGGGAATCGGAATGTGTCACGACGATATACCAGCCAACCGGATGGTTGATACCCGCGGTACCGGTCGGGAGCCGCCGCCGCGCCTAAGCTGAAGCCCATGTCGGGTCGGACCAGCCTCACGCACTGGGGCGGCTTCTCCGCCGACGTCCGCGACGGCGACATCGCGTCGGTCCGCCCACTGGCGGGCGACGCCGATCCCTCCCCCCTGCTGGGCAACCTGCCGGGATCGGTGACCCACCGCTCGCGCGTCGCGGGACCCGCGGTGCGACGCGGCTGGCTCGACGACGGTCCCGGCCCCAGCGAGCGACGGGGCTACGACGAGTTCGTCGCCGTGTCGTGGGACGAACTCACCGAACTCCTCGCGAACGAACTGAGACGCGTCGTCGACGAACACGGCAACGAGGCGATCTACGGCGGTTCCTACGGTTGGGCCAGCGCCGGACGCTTTCACCACGCGCAGAGCCAGGTGCATCGGTTCCTGAAACTGCTTGGCGGATACACCTTCTCCCGGCACTCCTACAGCCTCGGCGCCACCGGCGTCATCATGCCGCGTGTCGTCGGCACCCACGACGACCTCTTCCGTCGATCCACTCACTGGGACGTCATCGCCGAGCACACGGACCTCCTGGTGTGTTTCGGTGGCGTGGGCCTCAAGAACACGGCCGTGAAAGACGGTGGTACGACGGCGCATCCCGCCCGCGACGCCCTGGCGCGGTTCCGGAATCGCGGCGGGCGCATCGTGTCGTTCTCCCCGCTGCGCGACGACGTCGTCGGCGACTGCCAGTGGCTGGCCCCGTCGCCGGGCACCGATGTCGCGATCATGCTCGCGCTCGCCTTCGTGCTCGCGACCGAGGGGCTGGCGGATCGCGCCTTCCTGGCCGAGTACTGCTTCGGCTACGACATCTTCGAGCGCTACCTGCTCGGCACCGCGGACGGCGTCCCGAAATCCCCCGCCTGGGCGGAATCGATCTGCGGCGTCACTGCCGAGGAACTGACCGAGTTGGCCCGGCGGATGGCCTCGGGCCGCACCATCGTCACGGTGAGCTGGTCACTGCAGCGCACCAGGCACGGCGAGCAGGCCCCGTGGATGGGCGTCACGCTGGCGGCGATGCTTGGCCAGATCGGGCTGCCGGGAGGCGGTTTCGGGCACGGCTACGGCTCGATGAACGAGAACGGGCTCGCTCCGCTGCGCTGCCGGCTGCCGTCGCTGCCCCAGGGCCTCAACCCCGTTCGCACCTTCATCCCGGTGGCCGCGGTGACCGACATGCTCCTGCATCCCGGCGAGCGCTTCGACTACAACGGTGAGTCGCTCACCTATCCCGACATCCGGCTGGTGTACTGGGCAGGCGGTAACCCGTTCCACCACCACCAGAACATCCCCCGACTGCGGCGCGCCCTGGCACGGCCGGACACGATCGTGGTGCACGACCCGTACTGGACGGCGATGGCCAAGCACGCCGACATCGTGGTGCCCTCCACCACGGCCTACGAACGCGAGGATTTCTCCGGCTCGCGCAACGATCCGCTGCTGATGGCGATGCCCGCTCTGGTGCCGCCCCACGAGCAGGCCCGCGACGACTACACGACCTTCTCCGAGTTGGCCGATGCGCTGGGCTTCGGGGAGCGGTTCACCGAGGGACGGTCAGCGCGGCAGTGGCTTGTTCACCTCTACGAGAAGTGGTCTGCGGAACTGGCTTTCGCCATCCCGTCGTTCGAGGAGTTCTGGGCGGCCGGCCGGCTGCGACTGCCAGTCGAGGACGGGTTGACGCTGTTCGCCGAGTTCCGCGCCGATCCGGTCAGCCACGCGCTGGGCACCCCCAGCGGGCGCATCGAGATCTTCTCCCCCGACATCGACGCGTTCGGTTACGCCGACTGCGCGGGGCACCCGTCGTGGTTCGAGCCCGACGAGTGGCTCGGCGGGGTCCGAGCAGGACGTTTCCCGCTGCTGCTGCTCGCCAATCAGCCGGCCACGCGGCTGCACGGTCAGCTCGACGGCGGCACCACCAGCAAGGCGTCGAAGATCCAAGGGCGCGAACCGATCCGGATGCATCCGGCCGATGCCGCGACGCGTGGAGTCGAGGCGGGCGACGTGGTACGCGTGTTCAACGACCGCGGCTCGTGCCTGGCCGGCGTGGTGCTCGACGAGGGTCTGCGCCGCAGTGTCGTGCAGCTGTCGACGGGCGCGTGGTACGACCCGCTGGATGCGGCCGACCCCGACTCGATGTGCGTGCACGGCAACCCCAACGTGCTGACCGCCGACGTCGGCACGTCGGCTCTGGCCAAGGGCTGCACCGGCGCGCACGTGCTGGTCGAGATCGAGAGGTTCACGGGGGCGCTGCCCCCGGTGCGCGCGCACGAACCCCCGGTTGTCCGAACCCGCCCCTGACGCGCGCGGTGCGGCGATACTCCCCCGATGGGGCTCTGGAACGCGTACGTCACACGGAAGACCCGGCAGTGGGACGCGAAGTCGCCGGAGGAACGCGCCGCGGTCGTCGCGAAGATGACCGAGCGGCAGCAGGCGGACGAGCAACGCCGTGCGGCGGTCGCCGACGGCGTCGACGCCGAATGGGAGCGCAACCGCGCCGAGCACCGGGCCCGGTTGGACGCCGAGGTTCTCGGCGGCCCGGCGGGCGCGCACATCCACGGCATCGTGCCCGACGTCCCCCGGCCCAGCGAGGTGCTGCGCAACCCGCCGTCCGTCGAGGCCGAGATTCGGAACTCGCTGCAGGGGCTGAGGGAGACCGCGCTTGATCTCGCGAATGCCAAGGGGCTGTTGGGGATCGGCAGCGAATTCGGTCCCGACCTGACCCCGGAGCAACGTCGACAGGTCGAACATCGCGAACGAGCGGCCCGTGACACCGCACGCCACCCGTATCTCGCGCCGGACCGCATCCCGCCGGCGATCACCAGGATCGCGACGCGCGGTGACAGCCAGTTCGAGGACGTGGCGGCGTTTCTCGCGCGCACCGGGCTCGCGGCGCGCCCCGATCTGGTGTTCGGGCTCTACCGGGTGCCCGACCGGCTCGACCCGAAGATGCCGGGCTCGGAGGCCAGCCGCGTCGTCGAGTGGGACGTCGTGCACACGGCCCACGCTTCGGCCCGATCTCTGCCGCCCGCGCACCCGCCGCGCCGGTACCGCTTCGACGGCGAGACGCGATGGGTGTCACGGCGCAAAGGTGAGCGGGCCGTCCTCGACGAGGACCTGGCGATCGCGTGGCTGTCGTCGGTGCGGATCGGCCCGGAACGCTGCCTCGGGGTGGCCCGCGAGGTCGTCATGCAACTCAGCGACGGCTGGTTCGGCGACAGCGACGTGGCCAACCCCGACGCGGACGTGTTCGCGCGCGTGCAGGGCGTCAGCGTGCTGCTCGCCGCGGACGTTCCCGCACCCGCCGGCGAGGTCGCCGTGCCGTCCGACGGCGTGCCGGGTACCCACGTCGAGGTGCTGAACTGGGGGGCGGTGGCTCGAGCGGTGCATCCCCGGCCACAGCGGCCACCGGAGGCGCCGTCGCCGTTCCCGTATCTGCCGTCGTCGGGCCAGGAGGTGCTCACGGCGTATCTGGAGATCGTGGGCGTGCGGCCCGCCGACTGCTACGCCGCGCAGGTGACCATCGACCGGTTCCGCGAATGCGGCGAAGTCCGCAATCGCACTGACGGTCAGCTCTCGATGGCGACGTTGAAGCTCACCGACGCCGTCGAACTCCCGTGCGCCGACGGCACGCCGAGGCGGCGGCTGCACGCCGGAACCCGGGTGGTGATCGCCTATCGGGACAGCCCGGCGTACGCGGACGGGCGGCGCCGCTGGGCCGACTACCAAAGCGACGTGCTGTTCGCCCGGCTGCACCTGCAGACCGAGGCGCGCCGCCGGATCGCCGACGCTCACGCGGACCTCGGGGTCCTCGGCGGGCTGGTACGGGGCGTCGAGCGGCTCGACAACGCCTACGATCGGCTGACGAGCTTCGGCGCGAAAGCACCGGCGCACAAGCGTTTTGAGAACCAGAACCGGTACTGCGAGCCGTTGGGCTAGAACGTCGCGTACTCGCGCAGGCTGGCGGCCAGCGCGACCGGCACCCTGGCCTTGATCCTGGTGCCGGACTCGGTGTGCTCGGTGGCGTCGATCCGGCCGTCGGCGTGCACGCGCGCGACGAGGTCGCCGCGGTCGTACGGGATCGTGACGTCGACGGTGCTGTCGGTCGCCTCGACGAGCTCACCCATCCGCGACCGCAGCTTCTCGAGGCCGTCACCGGTGCGCGCCGACACGAAGACCGCGTCGGGCAGGGCACGGCGCAACTGCGCCAGCATCAACCCGCTGGCCGCGTCCGTCTTGTTGACCACCAGCAGTTCGGTCGGCGGCGCGATGTCGTACTCCGCCACCACCTCGTTGACCACCTGCCGGACGGCGTTGATCTGCGCCAGCGGATTGACGTCGGAGCCGTCCACGACGTGCACCAGCAGGTCGGCGTCGACGACCTCCTCCAGCGTGGAGCGGAACGCCTCGACCAACTGCGTCGGCAGGTGCCGCACGAACCCGACGGTGTCGGTCAGGACGAAGGGCCTGCCGTCCTCGAAATGTCCACGACGCGTAGTCGGTTCGAGGGTGGCGAACAACGCGTTCTCCACCAGGACCCCGGCTCCGGTGAGCGCGTTGAGCAGGCTGGACTTACCCGCGTTGGTGTAGCCGACGATCGCGACCGACGCGACCTCGCTGCGCCGCCTTCCGCTGCGCTGCGTGTCACGGATCTTCTTCATGTCCTTGATGTCGCGCCGCAACTTGGCCATCCGCTCGCGGATGCGACGGCGATCGGTTTCGATCTTGGTCTCGCCCGGTCCGCGCGTGCCCACGCCACCGCCCGCGCCGCCCGCGCGGCCGCCCGCCTGGCGCGACATCGACTCACCCCAGCCGCGCAGCCTCGGCAGCATGTACTCCATCTGCGCATAGGCCACCTGCGCCTTGCCCTCGCGGCTGGTGGCGTGCTGGGCGAAGATGTCGAGGATCAGCGCAGTGCGGTCGATGACCTTGACCTTGACGATCTTCTCCAGCGCGTTGAGCTGGCCGGGTGTCAGCTCGCCGTCGAAGATGACGGTGTCGGCACCGGTGGCCACGACGATGTCCCGTAGCTCCTGGGCCTTGCCGGAACCGATGTAGGTGCCCGCGTCGGGTTTGTCGCGCCGCTGCACCAGGCCCTCGAGCACCTCGGAGCCCGCGGTCTCGGCGAGTGCGGCGAGTTCCGCCATGCTGGCATCGGCGTCGGCGGCGCTGCCCTCGGTCCACACGCCGACCAGCACCACGCGTTCGAGGCGAAGTTGGCGGTACTCGACTTCGGAGACGTCGGTGAGCTCGGTTCCCAGCCCGGCGACGCGGCGCAGGGCGGCGCGGTCTTCGAGGGCGAGTTCGCCGGTACTGGGGGTGGTGGGATCAGGAAATGTCATAGGCGAATACAGGTTCGCACGGAATTCGGTGTTCATGCACCTCGTTTAACACTGCTGCGCCATCCACCATTCCGTCGACAACTCTCCGTGGGCGAGTAGCACCGACGGTCCGCGCAGGTAGCTGGTCGCGTCGGTGACGGTCACCGTGACCTCGCCGCCGGGGACGCGCACCCCGAGCGTGCCCGTGGTCTCGCCCCGGTACTCCAGCGCCGCGACCGCGGCCGCGACGGTTCCCGTTCCGCACGAACGGGTTTCACCGACGCCGCGCTCGTGCACCCGCATCGTCACCGTGCCCTGCTCGGGCGGGGTGAGCACCTCGACGTTGACGCCCTCCGGAAACAGCGAGGTGTCGAACTCGACCGGCGCCGCGACGTCGAGGGCGGCCAGGTCGCCCGTGGTCAGGCCCGCGGCGACGCAGGCGAGGTGCGGATTGCCGACGTCGACGGCCAGCCCGGTGAACGTGCGGCCGCCGACGACGGCGCTGCCCGTCCCCACCCGGTTGGCCTTGCCCATCTCGACGGTGACGTCGGCGGCCAGCGCATCGACCGAGTGCAGCACCACGGGGCGCGGACCGGCGAGCGAGCCGACGACGAACTCATCGCGCGACTCCAACCCGCTGACCCGCAGGTAGTGGGCGAACACGCGGACGCCGTTACCGCACATCTGGGCGATCGAGCCGTCGGCGTTGCGGTAGTCCATGAACCACTGGTCGTCGGCCAGACCCTCGGGGACGCGCTCGAACACGCCGGCGGCCAGGGCCGCGCCCACGGTGGTCACCCGAAGCACGCCGTCGGCGCCCAGTCCGCGACGCCGATCGCACAGTGCGGCGACCGCCGACGGGTGAAGTTCCGTCGCGGCGTCCAGGTCGGGCAGGATCACGAAATCGTTCTGCGTGCCGTGCCCCTTGGCGAACTTCACCTGTTCAGGATACGTGCGGCGTCGTCCGCGAGGGTTCCGGAGGCGCCGTCGAACCAGTGGATGCGGTGATCGCGGCGGAACCACGACCGCTGCCGCCGCACGTAGCGCCGTGTGCCGATGAACGTCCGCTCCCGCGCCTCGGCCACCGCGTCGGCTCCCCCGCCCGCATCCAGCGCCTCCAGCACCTGCGCGTAACCGAGCGCGCGGGACGCCGTGACACCGACGCGCAGGCCGTGCTCGCGCAGCGCCCGCACCTCGTCGACCAGGCCGTCGGCGAACATGACATCGGTGCGACGCCGCAGTCGTTCGTCCAGAACCGTTGTCTCCCAATCCAATCCGACGATGACCGTGTCCCAGCGCGGCGTGCCGATCTTCGGGGCGCTCGCGGCGAACGGCTGACCGGTGAGCTCCACGACCTCCAGCGCGCGCACGATCCGCCTGCCGTCGGTGGGCAGGATCGCCGCGGCCGCGGCGGGGTCGGTGGCGGCCAGCTCACCGTGCAGCGCCCCGACGCCGACCTCGGCGAGGCGGGTCTCCCACCGGGCGCGGACGCCCGGATCGGTGGCCGGAATAGCCCAGTCGTCGAGCAGCGACTGCAGGTACAGCATCGACCCGCCCACCACGACCGGCACCCGGCCGCGGGCGGCGATGTCCTCGACGTCGGCGGCGGCGTGCTGCTGGTAGCGGCCGACGGTCGCGGTCTGGGTGACGTCCAGAACGTCGAGCTGGTGATGTGGGATGCCTCGCCGTTCGCCGGGGGGCAGCTTCGCGGTGCCGATGTCCATCCCGCGGTAGAGCTGCATGGCGTCGGCGTTGACGATCTCGCCGCCCAGCCGCTCGGCCAGCTCGAGCGCCAGCGCGGTCTTGCCGGTGCCGGTGGGTCCGACGACCGCGACGGGCCTGGTCACGGGCCGATCGCCCGGACGCCGACGCTGTACCCCACCCCGTACGGTGCGTCCCGGTAGAGCTCGCGCACGGCGCCGGGCGCCGCCAACCCGGCGAACACCTGATAGGCCGCCCGACCGACGATCCCGTCGGGCAGCGCCGCCAGCACGGCGTCGTCGCCCGCGGCCAGCGCGGCGTCGAGGGCCTCCTGCACGGCGACCGATTCGGGGTCGTAACCGCCCGGCGCGGGCGGGGTCAGGGTGTTCGCGCCGTCGGCCACCACCAGCACACCGATCGGCTCGGGCGCGGCGTCGATCTCCGCGCGCAGGGCGCGGCCCGCGTCGCCCGCGGCGGTGGCGTCCAGGGCGGCCGCGAAGACGCGAACCTCGGCACGCGCCGCCGGATTCACACAGCCGCGAATCCATCCGGTGATCAACGCGCACAGGGGAAGTCGTGTCGCAGCGCCGGTCGGTTCGGGTGCCAGCGCGACGGGCAGGTCGGCTCCGTAACCGCCGAACGTACCCACCGCGCTCGGGGGGATGACGCCGTCGGCGTCGCCGACGCCCACCGCGATCCACCGATCCGGTAGCTCGGCCGCGGCGGCGACGACGGCCGTGCGCAGTTCGGCCAGCTCGGACGCGGCACCGGCGGCGAGCTCGGGCACCATGACGGGCGCGGACGGGACCCACGCGACGGCACTCAGCATTCCGCCACGCTAGCGGCGGCCTCGCCGCGGGCCAGTGCCGCGGTCGCGACGATCATGACCGCGAAGGCGACGGTCAGGGTCACCCACCCCACGTCGTCCGGTCGCAGGGTCTCACCCAGCACGACCACACCCAGCACCGAGCCGACGACGGGTTCGACGACGGTCATCGTCGGCAGCGACGCGGTCAGCGAGCCGGCGCGGAACGACGCCTGCTGCCACGCGGTGCCCAGTGTCGCCACCAGCGCCCACGCGTAGAGCTCCGGCGTCTTGAGCAGTTCCCACACCCCGTCGTCGAGGCGGTCGACGACGCCCTTGGTGAGGACGGCGAACAGGCCCCACATCGCCCCCGACATGCAGCCCAGCAGGACGGCGCTGATCGGTCCCGACAGCAGGCGGGCGCCGATCGCGCAGGCCAGGAGGGCCGGCCCCAGGACCAGCAGGACCAGCGACCAGGTCTCCAGCGACGCCCGCGAGTCCCCGGCGCTGGGGTTGCCGACGGTCACGATGATCACGACCGACGACGCCAGCAGGGCGGCCCACGTCCACTGGAAGCGCGTGACGCGGCGCCGGTTGAGGCGCGCGTGAATGGGCAGCGCGAACAGCAGCGAGGTCACCAGAATCGCCTGGACCAGCAGCACCGACCCGAAGCCCAGCGCAGCTGCCTGGAGGGCGAACCCGACGGCGGACACCGTGCTGCCCAACCACCACTGCCGATCCCGCAGTAGCCGGGTGAACAACTCGAGGTGGCCGACGGGTTCGTCGGTCACCTCGTGCGCCGAGCGCTGGTGGATGACGTCCCCTACGGCGATGAAGAGCGCGGCGCCCAGCGCCAGCAGGGCGGCGATGTCCGCTCGGTCCAACGCCACGTCCAACGCTCCACTCCGTTCCTCGGCGCTCAGCCTAGGCAACGGTTAAAGCGAAGGCGTGCGCACGCGCGACGACGACCTGTTTGAATAGCGGGCGGACAACAGCTAAAGGCGCCGCGTCGCGCGGCAGATGCGCGGGTTCCGCGCGGAGGGTACGAGGAACACGGATATGACCATCAGTGAGTCAGGCGGCGCGCCCAAGCCCACCCCCCGACCCGGACCGCCGCGTCCCGCCCCACGGCCCAGCGCGGCCCCGCCCGTCCCGGCTCCGCCACCACCCGCCGATCCGCACCGGTTCGGCCGCGTCGACCCGGATGGCACGGTGTGGCTGATCACGGCGGCGGGCGAGCGCACCATCGGGTCCTGGCAAGCCGGTGACACCGAGGCGGCGTTCGCGCACTTCGGCAGGCGCTACGAGGACCTGCACACCGAGATCGCGCTGATGGAGGGCCGGCTGTCGTCCGGTACCGGCGACGCCCGCAAGATCAAGAGCGCGGCGGCCACACTGCTGGAGAGCCTGCCCACCGCCGCGGTGCTCGGTGACGTCGACGCGCTGGCGGCCCGGCTGACCGCGATCGCCGACACCGCGGACACCGCCGCCGCGGCGGAGCGCGAGCGGCGCGACCAGCACCGCGCCGCCCAGACCGAACGCAAGGAGGCGCTTGCCGTCGAGGCCGAGGACATCGCCGCCAACTCCACGCAGTGGAAGGCCGCGGGCGATCGGCTGCGCGACATCCTCGAGGAGTGGCGCACGATCACCGGGCTGGATCGCAAGGTAGACGACGCCCTGTGGAAGCGCTACTCCGCCGCCAGGGAGACGTTCAACCGCCGCCGCGGGTCGCACTTCGCCGAACTCGACCGCGAACGGGTCGGCGTCAAGCAGGCGAAGGAGGCGCTGTGCGAGCGCGCCGAGGCGCTGGCCGACTCGACCGACTGGGGTCCGACGGCGGGCAAGTTCCGCGACCTGCTCACCGAGTGGAAGGCGGCCGGTCGCGCCGCCAAGGACCTCGACGACGCGCTGTGGGCCCGGTTCAAGGCCGCGCAGGACACGTTCTTCGCGGCCCGCAACGCCAACAACGCCGAACGTGACGCCGAGTTCGGCGCCAACGCGACGGCCAAGGAGGCGCTGCTGGCCGAAGCGGAGGCCATCGACATCTCGGACGCCGACGCCGCCCGCAAGGCGCTGCGCGTCATCGGCGACAAGTGGGACGCCATCGGCAAGGTGCCGAAGGAGCGCACCGACCTCGAGCGCCGGTTGCGGGCCGTCGAGAAGAAGGTGCGCGACGCCGCGACCAGCGGACCCGACCCCGAGGCACAGGCCAGGGCCGACCAGTTCCGCGAACGCGCCGAGCAGTACGAGCGGCAGGCCGAGAAGGCCGAGGCGGCGGGCAAGACCAAGGACGCCGAGCAGGCCAGAGCCAACGCCACGCAGTGGCGGGAGTGGGCCGAGGCGGCCGTCGAGGCCCTCGGCAGGAAGCGCTAGCGACTACTCGGCGGAGTCGGGGCCCAGATCGTCGAGAAGGCCCCTGCCCTGTTTCGCGGTCGCGGCCCGGCGGCGTTCCTCTTCGGCCGCGAGCTGCACCGCGGTGCGCGACCAGACCACGCGCGCCCAGTGGAAGGTCAGCAGGATCACGGCGATCCACGCGATGATCAGGCCGTAGCTCGGTCCGGGGTAACCGGCGGCCACCGTCTGACGCGACCACACCGCGAGCATGCCGATGAAGCACGCCACCGCGGAACCCGCCAGTGCGACCCACGCGAGCCCCCACCGCCGCGTGATCAGCGCCAGCATCGAGAAGCCGATGCTGAACACCAGCAGCAGCCAGGCGAACACCCGCGACGGGAGGGCGATGGCCTCGCGCACCGCGGCGTCGCTGCCGACGAGGACGTCGAGCCCGCGCGCGCTGCCGGTGTGCGGCAGCAGGAAGCTGACCAGAACCACGAACACCAGGATCGAAACGACCAAAGCCCGTGCGCCGGGATCGATTTCGCGCGCCATTCGGCGTTCCACCGCGTCGAGGTCGCCCTTGAACTCATCGAAATTCGTCATGCGCCGCATCCCTTCGCCGCGGGCTGCGCGGGGCGAAGGCCGAGTCCCGGCACGCCCAGTCCCACGGTTTTGACCTGGTGGCCCGCGGCGTGCGCATCGCCCGCACGGGTGCGCCGGTGCTCGACCACGTCGGCGTCGGCGATCAGATGGTGCGGTGCGGCGCCCGTGATGGTCGTGCACACGATGTCGCCAGGGCGCACGTCACGGTCGCCCGGCGCGAAGTGCACCAGCCTGCCGTCACGCGCTCTGCCGGACAGGCGCGCGGTACTCGAGTCCTTGCGTCCCTCGCCGGTGGCCACCAGCAGTTCCACCCCGGTTCCGACCAGCGCGAGGTTCTCCTCCCAGGAGATCCGCTCCTGAAGCTCGACGAGTCGCATATAGCGCTCCTGCACAACGGCTTTCGGCAGCTGATCGGGCAGCGTAGCCGCCGGTGTGCCGGGGCGCTTGGAGTACTGGAACGTGAACGCGCTCGCGAACCTCGCCCGCTCCACCACGTCGAGGGTGGCCTGGAAGTCGGCCTCGGTCTCGCCGGGGAATCCGACGATGAGGTCGGTCGTGATGGCGGCGTGCGGAATCGCGGCGCGCACGCGGTCGATGATGCCGAGGTAGCGCTCGGCGCGGTAAGACCGCCGCATCGCCTTGAGGATGCGATCCGATCCCGATTGCAGCGGCATGTGCAGTGTCGGACACACGTTCGGGGTGGCGGCCATCGCCTCGATGACGTCGTCGGTGAACTCGGCGGGATGCGGCGAGGTGAACCGCACCCGCTCGAGACCGGCGATCGAACCGCACGCCCTCAGCAGTGCGGCGAACGCACCGCGATCACGCGGGACGTCGGGGTCGGCGAAGGAGATCCCGTAGGCGTTCACGTTCTGGCCCAGCAGCGTCACTTCGAGCACGCCCTGGTCGACCAGCGACTGCACCTCGGCCAGGATGTCACCGGGTCTGCGGTCGACCTCCTTACCGCGCAACGCGGGCACGATGCAGAACGTGCACGTGTTGTTGCAGCCGACGGAGATGGAAACCCAGGCCGCGTAAGCGGATTCGCGAGCGGTGGGCAGATCCGACGGGAACTCCTGTAGCGCTTCGGCGATTTCGACCTGAGCGATCCGGTTGTGCCGGGCCCGCTCGAGCAACGTCGGTAACGACCCGATGTTGTGCGTCCCGAACACCACGTCGACCCAGGGCGCCCGCGTCAGCACCGCCTCGCGGTCCTTCTGCGCGAGGCAGCCGCCGACGGCGATCTGCATGTCGGGATTGGCCTCCTTGCGCGGAACGAGGTGGCTGATGTTCCCGTACAGCTTGTTGTCGGCGTTCTCGCGGACGGCGCAGGTGTTGAACACGACGACGTCGGCGTCGGTTCCGTCGGCGGCGCGCCGGTAGCCGGCCTGTTCGAGCAGGCCCGCGAGGCGCTCGGAGTCGTGGACGTTCATCTGGCAGCCGTAGGTGCGGACCTGGTAGGTGCGCGCCACGTCGCCGACAGGCGGGGAGGCCGCCCGCGCATCGTCGGTCACCATCGAAGTCACGGTCCAATCCTACGGGGGCGCACTCGCAGGCCAAATTCGCCGGATTGCCCAGACCTCGGCGGACCGCGCCGTTCCCGGGTAAGGTCTGGGCGCATGGTGATCGACGAGTCGGCGACCGCATCGAGCGAACCGGCGTCGGTGGACCAGCCGATGATCTCAATGCAGGCCGTCGACAAGCACTTCGGCGATCTGCACGTGCTCAAGAACATCAACTTCGAAGTCGCCCGCGGGCAGGTCGTCGTGGTGCTCGGTCCCTCGGGGTCGGGCAAGTCGACGTTGTGCCGCACCATCAATCGTCTCGAACCGATCGACTCCGGAACGATCAGAATCGACGGCAAACTGCTTCCCGCGGAGGGTCGCGGATTGGCGGAGTTGCGCGCGGACGTCGGGATGGTCTTCCAGTCGTTCAACCTGTTCGCCCACAAGACCATCCTCGAGAACGTCACCCTCGCGCCGATGAAGGTCCGCAAGGCGTCCAAGGACAAGGCCAGGGCCCGCGCGATGGAGCTGCTCGAGCGGGTGGGCATCGCCAATCAGAAGGACAAGTACCCGGCGCAGCTGTCGGGCGGCCAGCAACAGCGGGTCGCGATCGCGCGGTCGCTGGCGATGGATCCCAAGGTGATGCTGTTCGACGAGCCCACCAGCGCGCTCGACCCGGAGATGATCAACGAGGTCCTCGCGGTGATGGCGTCGCTCGCCGAGGACGGAATGACGATGCTCGTGGTCACCCACGAGATGGGTTTCGCACGCCGCGCCAGCCACCGGGTCGTCTTCATGGCCGACGGCGCGATCGTCGAGGACGCCGAGCCCGAGGAGTTCTTCACCAACCCGAAATCCGACCGTGCCAAGGACTTCCTCGGCAAGATCCTCAACCACTGAAACCGCTCCGGCGAAAGGAATTCCAGCTATGCCGTCCATGCGAATTCGATTGGCGGCGGCCGTCGCGGCCGTCGCACTCCCCCTCACCCTGACCGCGTGCGGTGGCGGTGACTCCGGCGGCAGCGCCGCGTCCGGCGACAAGGAGAACATCACCGTCGGCATCAAGTTCGATCAGCCCGGCCTCGGTATCAAGAACTCCGACGGCACCTACAGCGGCTTCGACGTCGACGTCGCCACCTACGTCGCCGAGCAGCTCGGCTACGCGCCCGACAAGATCGAGTGGAAGGAAGCGGTCTCCGCCCAACGGGAGAACCTGATCGACAACGATCAGGTCGACTACGTCGTGGCGACCTACTCGATCACCGACGAGCGCAAGAAGCGCGTCGACTTCGCCGGGCCGTACCTGGTCACCGGGCAGAGCCTGCTGGTCCAGGCGAGCAACAACGACATCACCAGCAAGGACTCGCTGGGCGGCAAGATCCTGTGCTCGGTCAAGGGGTCGACGCCCGCGCAGAAGATCAAGGACGAGTTCCCGACGGTGCAGCTGCAGGAGTACCCCAACTACTCGGCGTGCGTCGAGGCGTTGAAGACGGGCAAGGTCGCCGCGGTGACCACCGACGAGGTCATCCTCGCCGGCTACGCCGCGCAGAGCCCCGGCGCGTTCAAGCTGGTCGGCGGAACGTTCTCCACCGAGAACTACGGCATCGGCCTGAAGAAGGGCGACACCGAGCTGCAGACCAAGATCAACGACGCGCTGAAGAAGATGGAGTCCGACGGCGCCTGGACCGCGGCGTTCGAGAAGAACCTCGGGCCCGCCGGTATCAAGACCCCGGAACCCCCGGCCATCGGCTGACGGCCGGCGACGGTCGCTGCGCGGAGCGTACATGGAGGTTTTCACCGAGGATCCGGGCGCGTTCTTCCGAGCGTTCTGGGTCACCATCCAGTTGACGGTGTTCTCGGCCTTCTGGGCCCTGATCCTCGGCACGGTGCTGGCGGCGATGCGGTTGTCGCCGGTGCCCGTGCTCAACTGGCTCGGCACCACTTACGTCAACGTGGTGCGCAACACCCCGCTGACGTTGATCATCCTGTTCACCTCGCTGGGGCTGTACGCATCACTGGGTGTCTCGCTGGCCAGCGAGGGCTCCCCGACCTTCCTGGTGGACAACAACTTCCGACTCGCGGTGCTCGGATTGTCGGTCTACACGGCGTCATTCGTGTGTGAGACGCTGCGGTCCGGTGTCAACACGATCCCGTTGGGTCAGGCCGAGGCGGCCCGCTCGCTCGGCCTGACCTTCGGCCAGAACCTGCGGCTGATCCTGCTGCCGCAGGCCTTCCGGGCGACCATCATCCCGATGGGTTCGGTGCTGATCGCGCTCACCAAGAACACGACGATCGCATCGGTGATCGGCGTGGCGGAGGCGTCGTTGCTGATGTCGGAGTGGGTGGAGAACTCGTCGGCGCTGCTGTTGATCGGCAGTCTGTTCGCCGCCGGATTCGTGGTTCTGACACTGCCCCTCGGGCTGCTGTTCGGGTACCTGGGCAAGCGGATGGCGGTGGCGCGGTAGTGAGTAGCTCATCGGTTCTCTTCGACGCACCCGGCCCGCGCGCCAGGGTGCGCAACCACATCTCCACCGCGATCACCGTGCTGGTCGTGGCGGCGGTGCTCGCGTTCGTGCTGTACCAGTTGTGGACCAAGGACCAGTTCACCGCGGCGAAGTGGGAGCCGTTCGTCACACCGGACGTGTGGGTGAACTACATCGTCCCCGGCATCGAGGGGACGTTGACGGCGGCGGCGATCTCGATCGTGCTCGCCCTGGTGCTCGGGGTGGCACTGGGGGTCGGGCGGTTGTCGACGCATCGGGTGATCCGGGTGCCGTGCGCGGTGTTCGTCGAGTTCTTCCGCGCGGTACCGGTGCTGATCATGATGATCTTCGCGTACTTCGTCTACTCGAAGTACGACGTCTTCGACTCGGAGTACTCGACACTCGCCGGGGTGGTCACGGGTCTCACCCTGTACAACGGCGCCGTCATCGCGGAGATCGTCCGGGCCGGCGTGAACGCCCTGCCCCGTGGGCAGTCGGAGGCCGCGTGGTCGCTCGGGCTGCGCTGGGGCCAGACGATGCGCTCGATCCTGCTGCCGCAGGCCATCACCTCGATGCTGCCGGTGCTGGTGTCCCAGTTGGTCGTCGTGTTGAAGGACACCGCGATCGGCATCGCCATCACGTACTCCGAACTGCTGTCGGCGGGACAGAACATCGGCGCGTCGTTCAGCAACTACCTGCCCGCGCTCATCGTCGTCGCCGTCCTCATGATCGCCGTCAACTTCGCGCTGTCCTCGCTCGCGGTGCGGCTGGAGGCCAGGATGCGCCGGTCGGCGAAGGGGCCGGCCCCCCTGGAGGTCGAGAACGTCGAACAGGAGGGCGCGCCGGGAGCGAAGGCCGTCTAGGCCAGCAGCTCGCGCAGCTTCGCCTCCCCCGGCGATCCGGCGTCCGCCGAGTACAGGATGAGCGACAGGCCCGGGTCGTCGGGCAGGTGCACGGTTTCGTAGTTGACGGTGAACGTACCGACGCCGTCGTGGTGAAAACGCTTGGGCCCGTGCGTGTGTTGGAACAGCTTCCGGTCAGCCCACAGCGTCGCGAACTCGGCCGATCTCATCGACAGGTCGGCGACGAGATCGGTGAGGTGGGCATCGGCGCCGTTCTGTCCGCCGTTCAGCCGCAGAATCGCCACCAGTTGAGCGGCGATATCGCGCCAGTCCGGGTAGACCCGGCGTGCTCGTGCGTCGGTGAACATCCACCGCACCATGTTGCGCTCGGGCACCGGCAACGCGTCGAAGTCGTGGATCAGCAGCGCTGCCGCGCGGTTGATGGCGAGCACCTCGAGCCTCGGACCGTGCAGCACGGCGGGGGTCGGATCGAGCGCGGCCACCATCGAGCGCAGCGCGGGCCGCACCCGCGGCGGGGCGGTGGCCGTCGTCCGCGTCGGCCTCACCAGTGCGGCCAGGTAACGGCGTTCGAGCGCGTCGAGCCGCAACACCCCCGCCACGGCGTCGAGCACCTGATCGGAGACGTTGGTGGCTCGACCCTGCTCTAGGCGCGCGTAGTAGTCCGGGCTGACGCCGGCGAGCATCGCGAGCTCCTCACGGCGGAGGCCCGCGACACGTCGTCCATTCGCCGCCGCCGGCAGGCCCACGTCAGCGGGTGCGAGTCGGGCACGACGCGACTTCAGGAACTCCGAGAGCTCGTCCTGACGCGCGGCCACCCGCCGATTATCGACGATTCCGCCGGGGTCTGACAGACCCGGGTTCAGCGGGGCGCGTTGACCGCGGTGGATTCGCCTGCCGGTGGTGTTGATTCGGGTGTCACAGACACTCAGCGTGAATCCCGAAAGGACTCGACATGACCGTGTGGTTCATCACCGGAGCATCCCGTGGCTTCGGCCTGGAAATCGCCCGTGAGGCGTTGTCGCGCGGCGACAGCGTCGTGGCGACGGCCCGAAATCCGCAGACCGTCCTCGACGCGATCCCCGGCGGCGGGGACCGACTACTCGCCGTCCAGCTCGACGTCGCCGTGCCCGCACAGATCACCGACGCGGTCGACGCCGCGATCGCCCGCTTCGGGCGGATCGACGCACTGGTCAACAACGCGGGCCGCGGCCTCGTCGGCGCCGTCGAGGAGACGTCGGACGCGGAAGCCCGTGCCGTCTTCGACGTGAACGTGTTCGGATTGCTGGCCGTCACGAACGCCGTGCTGCCGCAGATGCGTTCGCAGCGTTCCGGCCTGATCGTCAACCTGTCGTCGGTCGGCGGGTTCGTCGCCTGGCCCGGTTGGGGTGTGTACGCGGCGACGAAGTTCGCCGTCGAAGCGCTGTCGGAGGCGATGACGCACGAGCTGGCGCCGCTGGGCATCACGTCGGTGGCCATCGAGCCGGGACCGTTCCGCACGAACTTCCTCGACGGCACCAGCCTCTCGGTCGCCGAGGCGCGGATCGACGACTACGCCGACACCGCCGGCGCCGCCAGGGAGTGGGCCGTCGACTCCAACTACGGGCAGAACGGTGACCCGCTGATGGCCGCGAAGATCATCGTCGACCTGGCGTCGTACGCCGAACTGCCTGAACGAATCCAGCTGGGCGCCAACGCCGTCAACGACGTGGCAGGCAAGCTCGAACGCACCGCCCGCGATCAGGAGGCGTGGCGGGCGATCAGCCTGTCGGCCGACTACGCGACGAGCTAGACGCGCCTGCGTTCGCGTTCGTTGGCCAATGCGACCTTCACGACGTCGAACGCCAGACCCTGTCCGTAGCCGCGGCGAGCCAGCATGCCGACCAGTCGACGAGCCAACCTGGCGTCGTCACCGGGGTCATCGGTCAGCTTCTCGCGCCGCAACCGGTCGACGACCAGTTGCTCGGCGCGGGCCCGCTCGGACTCCGGATCGACATCGGCCAGCGCCGCGTCGATCACCTCGTTGTCGACGCCCTTGGTTCGCAATTCGGAGACCAAGGCGCGCTTGCCTTTCCCGGCGTTGACGCGACGGGAGCGCACCCACTGCTCGGCGAAGTCGCGATCGTCGATCAGGCCGACGTCGGCGAGCCGGTCCAACACCCGCTCGCTGACGTCGTCCGGGTACCCCCGTTTGGCCAGCTGGCCGGCCAACTCGGCTCTGGTCCGAGCTCGAGCGGTGAGCAGGCGCAGGCACAGGGCCCGCGCCTGCTCACCCTGCGACTCAGAAGTCGACGGGAGCGGGGAGGGGCTCGACATTGCCGGGCTCGTCGGTCAGCACGGCTCCGATGCCGAGCTTCTCCTTGATCTTCTTCTCGATCTCGGCGGCGACTTCCGGGTTCTCGAGCAGGAAGTTGCGGGCGTTCTCCTTGCCCTGCCCCAACTGCTCGCCCTCGTAGGTGAACCAGGACCCGGACTTGCGCACGAAACCGTGTTCAACGCCCATGTCGATGAGCGAACCCTCCTTGGAGATGCCCTTGCCGTACAGGATGTCGAACTCGGCCTGCTTGAACGGCGGCGACACCTTGTTCTTGACGACCTTGACGCGGGTCCGGTTGCCGACCGCGTCGGTGCCGTCCTTGAGCGTCTCGATGCGCCGCACGTCCAGGCGGACGGAGGCGTAGAACTTCAGCGCCTTACCGCCCGTGGTGGTTTCAGGCGAACCGAACATGACGCCGATCTTCTCGCGGAGCTGGTTGATGAAGATCGCGGTGGTGCCCGAGTTGTTCAGCGCACCGGTGATCTTCCGCAGCGCCTGGCTCATCAGGCGGGCCTGCAGGCCGACGTGGCTGTCGCCCATCTCGCCCTCGATCTCGGCGCGCGGTACCAGCGCGGCCACCGAGTCGATGACGAGGATGTCCAGCGCGCCGGACCGGATCAGCATGTCGGCGATCTCAAGCGCCTGCTCACCGGTGTCGGGCTGGGAGACCAGCAGCGAGTCGGTGTCGACGCCCAGCTTCTTGGCGTAGTCGGGGTCGAGCGCGTGCTCGGCGTCGATGAACGCCGCGATGCCGCCTGCGGCCTGCGCGTTGGCGACCGCGTGCAGCGCGACCGTGGTCTTACCCGAGGACTCCGGGCCGTAGATCTCGACGACGCGGCCGCGCGGCAGCCCGCCGATACCCAGCGCGACGTCGAGCGCGATCGATCCCGTCGGGATGACCGAGATGGGCTGGCGGACCTCGTCACCGAGGCGCATCACCGATCCCTTGCCGTGACTCTTCTCGATCTGAGCGAGAGCCAGTTCCAGGGCCTTCTCGCGGTCTGGTGCTTGCGGCATTGTGATACCTCTCAGGTAGTCGTTGTCGACCGGTTCTCGATCGGTTGGCTGTGACGCTAGGCGAGGCCACCGACAAGCCGTCCGGTCGAACTCACACCACAGTAGACGAACAGGTGTTCGATTCAAGTGGACACGCCGGTGGGCTACTTTCTGCACATGTCGACGCGACGGGATGTTCGGATCCCAGCCGCAGGTGGCCACATCGCCGCCTACCTCTACCGTCCCCTCGGCACCGGGGAGAACACCGCCTGCGTGGTGATGGCACACGGCTTCACCGCCACCCGCGACGACGGGTTACCCGCATACGCCGAGGCGTTCTGCGAGGCCGGCTACGTCGTGGTGCTGTTCGACTACCGCCACTTCGGCGCCTCGACGGGCGAACCCCGCCAACTCCTCGACATCGCCGAACAGCGCGAGGACTACCACACCGTCATCGCCTGGGCGCGGCACCTCGACGGCGTGGATCCGGACCGGATCGTGGTGTGGGGTTCGTCCTTCAGCGGCGGCCACGTGCTCGTCGTCGCGGCGCAGGATCCCCGAATCGCCGCGGTGATCGCTCAGGCGCCCATGACCGACGCCATCGCAGTGCTCCGCGAGGTGCCCGCGCGCAACATACCGCCGATCGTGCTGGCCGCCGTCAAGGACCAGTTCCGGGCCTGGCGCGGACGTCCGCCGCACGTGGTGCCGGCCGTCGGCGCCCCCGGCACCGTCGCCGCCATAACCTCCCCGGACGCCGAACCCGGCTTCAGGAAGATAGTGGACGCACATTCGCTGTGGCGCAACGAGTTCGCCGCGCGTCTGATGTTCGCGTTCCCGTTCGATCGGCCCGGCCGCAAGGCGGCGACCCTGCGGATGCCGGTGCTCTTCTGCGTATGCGACGACGACGTGGTCACACCACCCGGCCCGTCCGTCGAGGCGGCCCGCCGCGCTCCCCGTGGGCAGTTGCGGCGCTACCCGTACGGCCACTTCGACATCTACCACGACCCGCGCGTCAAACGGGATCAACTCGCCTTCCTGAGCGCGGTGCTGACGCCCTCGGCCTAACCGGTCGTCACCACTCCTCGCGCGGGACGTCGAAGTCCGCGCACAGGGCGCGCCAGACCTCCCGCGGATCGACACCGTCCTCGATGGCCTGCGCCGCGGTCCGGCCTCCGAACGCGGTCAGAACGTGGTCGACGAGCATCGAACCACCGCGCACCGAGCCGAACCGCCCCCTGACGAGTTCGTGGAATTCCGTCAACCGCACGTGACCAACTTACGCGCGGGACGCCAGCACTTCATGGCACACCCGTACCGGATCGGCGACCGCCGAGACGGAGGCGCCCGCCGCCCGCGCGGCGGCACGACAGGCCGGCGATGCCAGCACGTCGGCGACCGCGGTCGCGAGCGCATCGCCACGCAGCGGTCGCACCAGCAGTCCACTGCCCTGTCGCACAACGCGATTGGCGATCTCCCACTGGTCGCCCCCGCCGGGCACCGTCACCAGTGGCACCCCTGCCAACAGCGCCTTCGACACGATCCCGTGACCGCCGCCGCACACGATGACGTCGGCGCGCGACAGCAGTTCGTCCTGCCTGCCCAGCCCCACCGCGGCCCACGGCGGCACCGCGACGTCGGCACCGCCGAGACGTGACACCGCGACCCGCGCACCGGGCGGCAGCGCCACCCCCGGCTGCAGCACGTCGAGTGCCACCTCGGCGAGGCCCCGCGTACCCGTCGTCGCGGTCGACGGGGCCACCACCACCAGTGGGCCGTCCCCCGGCGGCACGTCGAGCACGGTGTCCGTCGGCTCGAAGTGCAACGGCCCGACGACGACGGCTTCGGCGGGCCAGTCGGGGCGCTCCACCTCCAGGGCGGGCAACGTCGCGATCAGTCGCCGCGCCGGCCCCGGACCGGTTGCGGGCAGACCGATTCCGACGCGGGCGGTTGCGTGTTGTCGCTGCCCCGCCCGGAACGACCTGGCGGACAGCCTGCGCATCACGGCGTCGCGCGCCCGACCGCGCAGGCCGACGCCCGGCGCCAGGCCGCTGCCGAGCGGAGGCAGCCCACGCGACGGCCGGTACAGCGGGTGCGGACTCAGTTCGACCCACGGCAACCCGAGCAACTCCGCGACCATCCCGCCGCAGGTGGTGATGACGTCGGACACCACCAGATCGACCGCGATCCGCTCGAGCACCGGCCGGTTGAGCACCGCCATCCGCGCGCCGCGCCGATGGAGTTTCGCTCCGGCGTCCGCGTCGTCATCGTCGTCGTCGGCGTCCAGGCCGGCGAGTTCGACGGCGTCGACGCCGACACCGCGCGCGGTGTCCAGCCATTCGACGCCGGTCAGCAGGATCGGCGAGTCGCCCGCGGCGCGCAATCGCACACACAGCGCGAGAGCGGGGAAGGCATGGCCGGGGTCGGGTCCGGCGACCACCGCGACACGCATCGGCCTACCCTGCCACAGGCCCGGCGCACTACGCTCGGCGCTATGACTGAGCAGACATCGACCGTCCCGGACAATGCGCTGGTGGTCGAAACCTTCCTCGACGCGTTGCAGGACCAGGACTTCACCACCATCGACGCGCTGCTCGCCGACGACGTCGTGTACCAGAACGTCGGCCTGCCCACCATCAACGGCCGCGTCAAGGTGGTGAAGTTGATGCGGGGTATGGAGGGCCGGATGGGCTTCGAGGTGAAGTTCCACCGCAACGTCGCAGAGGGTTCGACGGTGCTGAACGAGCGCACCGACGCCATGGTGTTCGGACCGTTGCGCCTGCAGTTCTGGGTGTGCGGGGTGTTCGAAGTGCACGACGGCCGGATCACGCTGTGGCGGGACTACTTCGACTTCTTCGACATGTTCAAGGCCACGGTGCGCGGCCTCGTCGGGATCGCCGTTCCCGCCCTGCGCCCGAAGATGTGACCGCCGCCGACACCGCACGCAGCAGGCCCAACGCGTGGGAGTACGTGACCTACTGCTACGGGCGGCGGCTCCCCGACTCGATGAAGCAGTGGGTGGCCGACGATCTGGCCGGCCGCGGGGCGACGGTGCGCATGATGGTTCGCGTCTTCATCCCCGCGGTGCTGATCCTGACGCCGTTCTGGCTCATCCCGATGTCGTTGTACCTGCACCTGTCGACCACGCTGCCGATCCTGATCCCGTTCGTGTTCTTCTCGCACGCGTTGAACAAGGTGTGGCGCAGACACATGCTGCGCAAACACGGGTTGGACCCGGCGCTGGTCGACTACATCTCGCGCCAGCGCAACGCCCACATCCACGAGGCGTACATCGAGAAGTACGGCCCACGGGAGGGGCCGTCGTACAGCCACGACGTGTGAGGCTCAGGCGCGGCGCAACTGGCCCAGTTCGTCGAACGCCTGCGCCCAGCCGGTGAGGCGGTCGGTGGCACCTGACAGTTCATGACGGTAGCGCTGCGCCGTCGTCGACGGTCCAGGGGCCGTGGATACCAGTTGTGCTGCGGCGGTGACCATCTCGTTGTACTGCCGGGCACCCGCGTCCAGTTGTGCGGCGAACGCGCGGACCGTCGGCGCCAGATGGGAGCGCGATTGCGGCGCGTTGTTCATCGCGCGTTCCAGCGACATGATCTCCGTGGCGGTGGACGCCATCGCGGCCGCCGTCAGCGAGGCGGCGTGCGTCACCTCCGCCAACTCGTCGGCGGGCAGCATCTGACTGCGCTGCATCACGCCCAGCAGCGAGAAGAGCCCGCGCTCAGCGGACGCCAGCGCCGCCATGGGCTGGCGCGCCGCCGATCCCCACGGGGGCAACCGCCGCAGCGTGCGCTCGGGCGGCAGCGGGGTCGCCCGCAGCCACCGATACCGGAGGAAGGCCAGCGTCGCCCAGAACGCGGCGCCCGCGGCGATGCACCCGGTGATGATCAGCACCCAGACGGGTGTGCTCCACATCGCGAGCACGGCGGTCACCGCGGTCCACAATCCCGTCGCGAACGTGAAGAACCAGCCGGCGCGCAGCGCCCAGCGCCGCTTGCGCAGCAGCTTGGCGCGCGGGTCGGCCGCGGCTCCGAGTTTCTGGGCCAGCCCGTCGGACAGCTCGGCGGCCGTGTCGACACCGCGTTGCAGCAGCGTCCGCCAGGTCTCCGCGCGTCCAGTCTTCACGTCCACTGCTATCAACCTCGAGACTTATTGGGGTAGTGGGTTTTCCGGCTTCTGAAGTGGCGGGGGCGTGGCCGGGGTGGCAGGAGCCGCCGCTCCGCCGGCGGGCAACGCCTCGCCCCGCATCGACGCCCGGATCTGCTCGAGCCGCGAGTGTCCCGCCATCTGAACACTCGCCTGCTGTACTTCCATCATCCTGCCCTGCACGGAGTTCTGCGCCAGCTCCGCTGCGCCCATCGCGTTGGCATAGCGTCGCTCGATCTTCTGGCGCACCTCGTCCAGGCTGGGCGTGGTGCCGGGGGCGGCGAGCTCGCTCATCGAGTTCAGCGACGCGCTGACCTGCTCCTGCATCTTGGCCTGCTCGAGCTGGCTCAGCAGCTTGCTGCGCTCGGCGATCTTCTGCTGCAGCATCATCGCGTTCTGCTCGACGGCCTTCTTGGCCTGACCCGCGGCCTGCAGGGCCTGGTCGTGCAGGGTCTTGAGGTCCTCGACGCTCTGTTCGGCGGTCACCAGCTGCGCCGCGAACGCCTCGGCGGCGTTGGTGTACTCGGTCGTCTTCGCGACGTCACCCGACGCGGTGGCCTGATCGGCGAGCGTGAGCGCCTGCCGGACGTTGACCTGGAGCTTCTCGATGTCGGCCAGCTGCCGGTTGAGGCGCATCTCGAGCTGACGCTGATTGCCGATGACCTGGGCCGCCTGCTGGGTCAGCGCCTGGTGCTGCCGCTGCGCGTCCTCGATGGCCTGCTGGATCTGCACCTTCGGATCGGCGTACTCGTCGACCTTGGAGCTGAACAGCGCCATCAGGTACTTCCACGCCTTGGTGAACGGGTTGGCCATGAGAACGTGTCCGCCTTCGTGTCGTGCTTGTCTGCCCTGGAGCGGGCCCTGTGGTTGCGCTAGTGCCAACTTATCGGTTTCGCGGTGGTGTCCACACCCCTGCCGCCGATTTCGGACCCGCCGACCCGGACCGACCTAGGCGACGGCCATCGTCACGACCTGGGGGATGACGACCTTGGTGCTGACGTCGATGTTCGTGGCGCTCGAAGCCGGTGCGTCGGCCAGCACGAGTTCCTGGCGACCCAGTTCCTCACCGGCATCGGTCAGCACCCGCGACAGCGGCACCTCGAGGGCGCCGCAGATGGCGCTGAGCAGTTCGCTGGAGGCCTCCTTGCGGCCGCGCTCCACTTCGGAGAGGTAGCCGAGGCTGACGCGCGCGTCATCGGACACCTCACGCAGCGTCCTGCCCTGCTCCATCCGGGCGCGACGCAGCACGTCGCCGATCACCTCGCGCAGCAATGCGGTCATCGCGCTCTCCTTCCGACTGGGGTTCTACGAGTCAGAACGCGCACACGACGCGATTCAGTTCCCGAGCCGGCGTGTTCGTCAGCGATCGGCCGGTCGGTCGCGCGCGTCGCGGACCGCCGACACGGCGTAATCGACCCCGGTGACCACCGTCAGGACGATCGCGGCCCACATCATCACCCATGCTCCGGAGTGCCACGGACCGGACAGCGGCATGACGAACAGGCCGATCGCCATCGCCTGAACCAGGGTCTTGAGCTTGCCGCCGCGGCTGGCGGGGATGACACCGCGCCGCAGTACGGCGAATCGCAGCACGGTGACCGCGATCTCACGCACCAGGATGACGGCGGTGACCCACCACGGCAGGTCACCGAGCAGCGAAAGTCCGATCAGGGCGGCCCCGATCAGCGCTTTGTCGGCGATCGGATCGGCCAGCTTGCCGAACTCCGTGACCATTCCGTACGACCGCGCGATGCGGCCGTCGACGTGGTCGGTGATCACAGCCGTGGCGAAGATCGCGAAAGCCACGATCCGCCAAGTGGTTTCATGGCCGTCGCCGACGAAGAGCGCCGCCAGGAAGACCGGGACCAGCGCCATGCGCACACCCGTGAGCATGTTGGCGACGTTGGCCACCCCGACACGCGGAACCACGGGATTGACTTCAGACTGGCCCGGCACCGCAACAGAATATCGGTTGCGCCAGCCGATACCCTCGCAGCTGTGACCGAAGCGCCCCATCCGACCGGGCTGGTCGTCCGTCGCGCCCGCACTTCGGACGTCCCCGCGGTCAAGGCGCTCGTCGACATCTACGCGGGCCGCATCCTGCTCGAGAAGAACCTGGTGAACCTCTACGAGGCGGTCCAGGAGTTCCAGGTGGCCGAGCTCGACGGCGAGATCGTGGGCTGCGGCGCACTCCACGTTCTGTGGTCCGACCTGGGCGAAGTGCGCACGGTCGCAGTCCACCCGAAGGTCCGGGGCACCGGCGTCGGACACGCGGTCGTCGAACGTCTGCTCGACGTCGCCCGCGACCTGCACCTCGCACGCATCTTCGTGCTGACGTTCGAGACCGAGTTCTTCGGAAGGCACGGTTTCACCGAGATCGAGGGCACCCCGGTCACCGCCGAGGTGTACGACGAGATGTGCCGGTCCTACGACACCGGCGTGGCGGAGTTCCTCGACCTGTCCTACGTCAAGCCGAACATCCTCGGCAACACCCGCATGCTGCTCACCCTCTAAAAATCCTCGTCGGCGTCGGCGTCGGCACCGTTCGCGTCGGCACCGCCCCGGATCAGCGCCAGGGTGCCGGCCAGCTCGTCCGGCTTGACCAGCACCTCGCGCGCCTTGGAGCCCTCGCTGGGCCCGACGATCTGGCGGGTCTCCATCAGGTCCATGAGACGGCCTGCCTTGGCGAACCCGACGCGCAGCTTGCGCTGCAGCATCGACGTCGAGCCGAACTGGCTGGACACCACGAGCTCGACGGCCTGGAGGAACACGTCCATGTCGTCGCCGATGTCGGGGTCGACGTCGGAGCGGTCGCCACCGGCGGGCTTGGCCTTGGTGACGCCTTCCGTGTACTCGGGCTCCGCCTGGTCCTTGCACGCCTGGACGACGGCCTGGATCTCCTCGTCGCTGATGAACGCGCCCTGCAGGCGGATCGTCTTGTTCGCGCCCATCGGCAGGAACAGCGCGTCGCCCATGCCGATCAGCTTCTCGGCGCCGGGCTGGTCGAGGATGACGCGGCTGTCGGTCAGCGACGACGTGGCGAACGCCAGCCGGGACGGCACGTTGGTCTTGATGAGACCGGTGACGACGTCGACCGACGGCCGCTGGGTTGCCAGCACCAGGTGGATGCCCGCGGCTCGAGCCTTCTGGGTGATCCGCACGATCGCCTCTTCGACGTCACGCGGGGCGGTCATCATCAGGTCGGCGAGTTCGTCGACGATCGCCAGGATGTAGGGGTAGGGCTTGTAGACGCGCTCGCTACCGAGCGGTGTCGTGATCTCCCCGGACCGCACCTTCTCGTTGAAGACGTCGATGTGCCGGACCCGCGACGCCTGCATGTCCTGGTAGCGCTGCTCCATCTCCTCGACGAGCCACGCCAGGGCTGCGGCCGCCTTCTTGGGCTGCGTGATGATCGGGGTGATCAGGTGCGGAATGCCCTCATACGGCGTCAGTTCCACCATCTTCGGGTCGATCAGGATCATCCTGACCTCCTCCGGGGTGGCCCGCGTCAGCAGCGACACCAGCATCGAGTTCACGAAGCTCGACTTACCCGACCCCGTCGAACCGGCGACCAGAAGGTGCGGCATCTTCGCGAGGTTGGCCGAGATCATCTCGCCCTCGATGTCCTTGCCGAGACCGATCACCAGCGGGTGGTGGTCGCCGCGGACGTCGTCGTCGGTGAGAACGTCTGCCAGCCGGACCATTTCGCGATCGGTGTTGGGCACCTCGATGCCCACGGCCGACTTGCCCGGGATGGGCGCCAGCATGCGGACGCTCTCGGTCGCCACGGCGTAGGCGATGTTGCGGTGCAGCGCGGTGATCTTCTCGACCTTCACGCCGGGGCCGAGTTCGACCTCGTAGCGCGTCACGGTCGGGCCGCGCGTGCAGCCCGTCACCGCGGCGTCGACCTTGAACTGCTCGAGTACCGAGGTGATTCTCTCGGTCATCTGGTCGTTGGCGGCCGTCCGGCGCTTCGGGGGGTCACCCGCAATCAGCAGTTCCATCGACGGCAGGTGATACGGACCCTCGACAACGCGGTCGAGCACCAGCGTGTCCGACTTCTTCGCCTTCTTGCGTTTGGGGGCGACGGGTAACGCGGGCTCCGGAACCGTCGGCGGCTCGTCGAGCGGGTAGTTGTCCATCGGGCTGCCCGCGGGGGTCGCCGACGCGGCGACGGGCCACTGCTGTTCGTCCGACCGGATGCTGGCCGGATCGTCGTAGTACCCGTCGGAGAAGTCCTCCGGCGCTTCCGCGGTGTCGTCGTAGTACTCGTCATCGTCGAAGTCGTCGTCGTACTCGCGTCCGCGGCCGATGGCCAGGTAGCTGCTGAGCGCCGCGGGCACCTCGCGGATGGTGGTGCCGGTCATCAGCAGCAGCCCGAACAGGACTCCGATGATCAGCAGCGGCGCGGCGATCCACGGCGTGAGGCCGTCGGACAGCGGGCCGCCGATGGCGAACCCGACGAAGCCGGCCGCGTGCTGGCGGCCCGCCGGATCCTGGGGCGCCCCCGACCAGAGGTGCCACAGCCCGAGGATCGGCAGGGCGATCATCGCGCCGCCCAGCACCAGCCGGGGACGCGCCTCGGGATGGGGCTCGGTGCGCATGAGGATGACGGCGATCGCGCCGAGGAGTATCGGCGCGACGTTGATGCCCGCGCCGACGACGGTGCGCAGGGCGGTGTCGATCCACTCCCCCGCGGGACCGGCCACCCCGAACCACGAACTCGCGGCGATGACGACTGCGATGCCGAGCAGTGCGAGGGCGATGCCGTCGCGACGGTGGCCCGGTTCGAGGTCGCGGGCGCGGCCCACCGACCTCGCGGTGGTGCCCGCCCCCTTCGCGAGCATCAGCCAGCCGGCGCGCGTGGTCCGGCCGAGCGCGGCACCGGCGGACCCGGCGGCCGAGCGCTTCGCGGGCTTGCGCCGCGGCGGTGCGGGCCGCTTGGCCGACTTCGGTCGCGCCGTGCTGCGAGAGCCCGTCCCTGACCTGGGGTTTCGCGAGCCAGATCGGCTGACGGTCTTACTTGCCATGCCGGTAAGCCTAGTCGCAGAAACCCCATTTGCACCATCAGCCACACTGGTTACAAGTCGCTTTCCGAACGACCACAGCGGGGTAACGATTCGAGTCATGCGGCGTGTCCCGGCGTCGGACTGGAGCGGCGGAATCAGCAGCTAAGCGTGCCGTCCCCCGACACGGCCGGCGTTGTCAGGACGTCACGTCAGCGCCTCGATCAGCTCTCCGACTGTGTGCGCTGCTTCCAACGGGTGGCGCAGGCGTCCGGACTCGTTCACCGCGTAATCGTTGCGCCGGCCCACCTTCGTCTTCTCCAGGTATCCGTCTGCAACCAGGTCGGACAGGATGGCTTGGACGGAGCGCTCGGTGATCCCGATACGCAGGCTCAATTCCCGCGCGGTCAGTGAACCGGCGTGCGCGAGGCACAGCAGAACGTGGGCGTGATTAGTCAAGAACGTCCACCCGCGGGCGGGGCTCTCGGCCCCGATATCCGGCGTCGGATTGCGGACGGCTCGTGACTGGGCGACCGACTTCGGCCTACCTGCCCGCGCGGTTTTCTTCGGCGTCCGTCTCGACGAGGCGATCATTGCCGACATATTACTGGTCTGATTCAGGTAATCGGTTTCGCCAAAAACATAGTGTCGCCCGGTCAGCCGTGGTGTCTGGTGTTGCGGCCAAGCATGACTGAGCGTCGATTCGGTCGACGAGTTGGCGATCCGCTGTCGCCGGCCGAGGTGGCTGTCGTTCAAGGGTTGCAACGCGTGCACGTGCCCGGGTCCGCGTCAGACTGGGCCACCTTCACCGCGATGCGGTACGTGCAGACAGCGCAGGCGTGTATTTCGTTGAGCAGCAGGTCAGTTGGTGACAAGCAACCACGGCAAGGCAATCCCCGCTCCACCTCCGTCCGGCCGTAGCCAGGGCTGCCACAGGACGGACACGGCGTCGCCAACCGCCGCGCGAGCCGGTAGGCCAGCTGCCTCAACACCTGCTGACGGCCAGGGTTGTGGTGGGCCCGCAGGTCCGGTTCGACCACTGCCGATTCATCGACAGATGCCTGCGCCGCGACCATGATGGCGGTCCTCAGCTCGTCGATCCTGGTGATTCCCTTAGTGATCTCACCGGTGCCACCAGCGGCGGAAGGTCGCACGATGAGCGCCTGTTCGGCTACGGCGTCGAGTACCGCGGCGGGGAGTTCCGCAATCGACCGGACCCGATAGCTATCGGTCAAAAGCGTTACGGCGCGCAACCCTTCGAGAACTTCGAACCCGTCGACGTCATCGACGAACAACAGAATCTCCTCGTGCAGTGACCAGCCCAACCCCACCAGAGGCTCATAGCTCGCTTCACTGGCGAGTCCGCGTCTCAACCCCGTAGCGCGCATGCCCAGGCGGGCTTTCATGCGAACCACCTCGACCGCCGGACGAGTGCGAGCAACCTCTCCGGAGAACGTGCCGTACCGGTCGGTGTCCAGATCGACGGGAACCACCAGTCGTGCGCCCAGGATTTCGTCGAAGGCAGGCGCGAACTGACGTTCCTTGCCGTGACGGGTGCCGACGGCCAGCGCACACCCGCGATAGGGCGAGGCATCCGACGGTCCGCCCTCATGCGGCGTAACTCTCACGAAGTTTGACACATGCAACACAATACACGTAATCTACTTCGCATGTGGACGCGGACCGAGACAGCGGCGCTGATCTCTTTGGTGCTGGCCCCTCTGCTGATGGCGGCGGTGGCCTCGGTGCTGGGCCGGCGGGCACCCGTGTTGACCGCGCGCCTCGGCGCCGTGACCGCGGGCTCGGGCTTCCTGCTCGCTGCAGCGCTGGGGCTGGCTGCAGCGCGCGGCGATGTCGCCTCGGCAGGGGCAGGGGTGTTCGCCCTCGCCGCCGACCGACTCGCGGTCGCTCTGTTCATGTTGATCTTCGGAGTGAGCACCGTGACGCAGACGTTCGCGATCCGCTATCTCGCGGGGGACCCGCGAGCCGGGTGGTTCACCGGTGGGGCGAGTCTTCTCACCGCCGCCTCCGCGGTGCTGGTCAGCGCTTCCACCCTGGTCGGCATCGCTGCGGGTTGGACGGTGGCCGGCATCGCGCTGTGCCTGCTGCTGGGTACCTACCGGCAGCATCCCAGCGCACGCGACGGCGTCCGCCGTGCCGCCGTGGCGTTCCTGATCGGCGATGCAGCACTGTGGTTGGCGGTCGCACTGATCAGCATCTCGTCGGGCTCCGTGGCCTTGGCCGAGCTTCCCACCACGCAGTTCCAGGGCCCCGAGGCTGTAGTCGCGGCCGTGCTGGTCGTGGTTGCCGCGCTGTCGCGCTCGGCGCAGATTCCCTTCCACCGCTGGCTGCCCGCCACCCTGGCGGCGCCCACTCCGGTGTCCGCGCTGCTGCATGCCGGAGTGGTCAACGCCGGAGGGATCCTGCTGGTCAGGCTGAGCCCCCTGCCCAGTCCCGTTGTCGCGACCGGTCTCATTGTCACCGCCGGAGCCGCCACCATGGCGTACGGCGCGGCCATCATGCTGGTCAAGCCGGACATCAAAGGGGCACTTGCCTATTCGACGATGGCCCAGATGGGTTTCATGATCCTCACCTGCGGACTGGGACTTTGGGCGGCCACGGTGTTCCACCTGTTCGCCCACGGCTTCTACAAAGCCACTCTGTTCTTATCCTCCGGCTCTGCGATCGCCCGCATCCGCCGGCATGCCGCACTGCCCGCCGCACCCCGGCCCACCGGACACCGCCGGGGGCTGTGCGCGGCTGCCGCGATGACGCTACCGGCGGTCGCGCTCTACACCGCAATACATTTGGTGCCCGCGTGGACCCATCACGCCGCACAACACGCCCTGCTGCTGTTCGCTTGGGTTACCGGCGCAGTCGCCACCTGGGGCTGGCTGCAGCGCCGGCCGAACATCACCGGCGCACTGTACGCCGCAGCGCTGCTGCTGCCATCCGCCGCCGTCTACATAGCCATCGTCAACGCTGTCAGCGCTTTCCTCGACCCCGCCCTGCCAACCGCCACCGTTCCCGTATCTGCCGTCTGGCCGATCATCGGGGCTGCGGCGATCCTGCTCGCTGCCTTAGCGGGTCTGCGCCTGTCTCCGGCGGCCACCGCACTGCACCGCGCCGTCTACACCCACGCCCTCAGCGCCGGAACGATAAACCCCGTCACACCAGGAGCACACCGATGACCGAGAGCACCCTGATTCCGCCCGATCACCGGCGAGCCCGGCTTCGCAGCGACATCCGGCTTGCCGGCCGACTACTGCCGACTCACTATCCGCTGGGCACCTTCATCGCGGTCAACCCCCTGGCAGGTCTGCAGACCATGCCGTTCGAACAGGCCATCCGACGCGCAGGCGACCTGTACGGAACGCTCGGCACTCTGCCGGAGAGCACCTTTCGCTCGCTCTACCGCCAGGGCCGAATCACCGACACCGATCTGGACAGCGCACTGATCCGTCGCTATCCGATACTCGCCGACGAACCCGATCTGAGACTGGCCGAGCGCACCTTCACGGCCATCGAACTGCTGCGGGCCGATCTGCTGTTCGGCCACATCTCCCCGGACCCGATCAGACGTTCGCGGATTCGTGCCGAGCAACTCGCCCCTCACGTGGCCGACAACATCGACGCACACGCCGCGAAGTGGTCGGCCGCGTTCTTCGGCCAGGCGAGCTGGCCGATGCCCGGCCGGGAACTCGGCTTCTACGCGGCATGGCGCACGCTGGCACCCGGTGACCGGAGTCTGCCACGCACCGCGCGCAAGGCGCTGCGCGCCGTCGCCGAACGTTCCGACGATGCGGCACTGGAAGCACTGGACGCCCTGGGCGTCGCAGACGACGCCCGGATCACCTACCTGCAAGCCCACCTGACGCGGTTACCGGGCTGGGCCGCGCACGTGCAGTGGAGCGCCGACCGGGGCGTGGGCATCGACCTACTGCAGTACCTGGCAATGCGATTGAGCTACGAAGCAGCGCTGCTCCGACACCACAGCGGGCACAGCGCGAAAACGTCACCGCAGCCGACGCCGCCCACCGCCAGGGAACGCGCCGAACACCTGCTGCGGGTGTGGGGCGTCACCGAGGCTACCGACGGCGACGTCACCACGGCCGCTCGAATTCTCGCCGCAGTCCCCATACCCGCCCGACTCATGCTGTGGCAGAACGCCTTCGAGTCTCACTACCACGATCAACTCCTCAGCGATCTGGAAGCCCACCGGCCGCCCACTGATCCGCCCGCGCACACCCACCTCGTCACCTGCATCGACACCCGCTCCGAGGGACTACGCCGGCACCTCGAAGCATGCCGTGGATATCAGACCTTCGGCTTCGCCGGCTTCTTCGCCGTCGCCATCCGGTTCACCGATCTGCTGAATGGCGCACCGGCAGATCTGTGCCCGGTACTGATTTCGCCAAGCCACGACATCACCGAGCAACCCGCCCCCCACGCCCACGGCACCGCCGTTCGCCAGGTAACCGGCACCGGTAACCTGGCCGGGGCCGAGTCGGCCTTCCACTCCGCCAAGGAGTCGGTGGCTGCGCCTTTCGCCCTCGCCGAAGCCGCCGGCTGGATCGCCGCCCCTCTCGCAGCGGCCAAAACGTTGGCGCCCGCGGCCGTCGGCAACCTGCGGCGGAGGCTGCGGGACGCGATAGCACCCCCCGCGGAGTCGCTACTGAACGTGAACGCGATGTCGCTGGCGGAGCGGGTCCTGTTCGCGCAGGTGACCCTGACAACGATCGGATTGACCAGAGACTTCGGCCGGCTGATCGTGCTGTGCGCCCACCACAGCACCACCGAGAACAATCCGTATCAGGCTTCCCTCGACTGCGGGGCCTGCGGCGGTCAGGGCGGTGGTCCCAACGCCCGCACCGCGGCGCGCATTCTCAACCAGACCGAGGTGCGTGACGAGTTGCGTTCCGCCGGCATCGACATCTCCGAGCACACCCACGTCCTGGCGGCCCTGCATGACACTGCCACGGACCGGATCACCATCCTCGACGCCCATCTCATTCCCACCAGCCATAGCGCCGACGTCGACCGCCTCCGAGCCGACCTCGGCCGCGCAGGCCGCGCACTGGCCGCCGAGCGCTGCGCCACGCTACCCGGTGCCAAAACCACGTCGCCGCGCGCCGCGGCACGACACGTCTTGCGAAGAGCGGTGGACTGGGCCCAGGTGTATCCCGAGTGGGCGCTGGCTGGAAACGCCGCATTCGTGATCGCGCCTCGAGAACTCACCCGCGACGTCGATCTGCAACGGCGGACCTTCCTGCATTCCTACGACGCCACCCTGGATGCTGACGGCACCGCCCTGGAAACCATCTTGACCGCGCCTCTGGTTGTGGCGCAGTGGATCAACTGCCAGTACTACTTCTCCGCCGTCGCCCCGGATGTTTTCGGCGCAGGCACGAAGACCGTCCACAATGTCGTCGGGAACGCCGGAGTCATCGCAGGCCACGTCGGAGATCTGCGCCTGGGCCTACCGTGGCAGTCCGTAGGACACCGGGATCGGCTGGTGCACGAGCCGCAACGGCTGCTCGCGATCGTGCAAGCACCCCTCGAACGCATAGACGCCGTGATCGACCGAAACACCATCCTGCAGCAGATGTTCGGTAATGACTGGGTCTTCCTCGCGGCCCGCGAACACCCCACCGAACCGTGGCAACGCTGGACTCGCGACGGCTGGCAGCTCTGGCCCCAGAGCCGTTGTCGCGAAACCGTTCACAACAAGGAGATGATTTCATGACACCCGCCCTGACCAAGATGACCAAGGTCGAAGTCGTCGTCACCGGTGCCGAGGCCCCGGCCGTCCGAGAACTCATCGGCAGTGTCGGCGCCACCGGATACACCAGCTTGTCGGGGGTCTCCGGCCTCGGCCATGACGGCTACCACCAGGGCCGACTTCTGTTCAACCAGCAGGCCACCCTCGAACTGATCATCACGGTCGTACCCGACACCAAGGTCGACGCACTACTCGTCGGTCTGCGTCCGCTTCTGGACGCCACGTCGGGAGTGATGTTCGTGACCGAAACCTACGTCAGCCGCCCCGAGTACTTCAACTAACGCGAAAGGACGCTATCGATGATCACGCCCCTCCAGGCCTGGCAGCGGCTAAGTGCCGGAAACCCGAGTTCCCCTGTGCAGTCGCCAGATCGACCCATAGCTGCAGTTTTCCGATGCTCCGATGCCCGCCTGACCAACGACGAGGTGTTCAACCAGCCCCCCGGCACGCTGATCGACGTCAGCACCTGGGGTCACACCGTTGACTCCAGCGTGCTGGCCAGCGTCGAGTACGCCATCGAGACACTCGACGTTCCCCTGATCGTCGTGCTCGGTCACGACGACTGCCCCGCCATGCACGCGGCCCTGCGCGCATGGGAACACGCCGAACTGCCCGCTGGGGCGATGCGCACCACGGTCGAACACGCGCTGCTCTCGGTGGTACGGCGCGGCACGCCCGCCGACACGGTGGAAGCGGTCACCGCAGCGCACATCGTCGAAACCGGTATCGCGCTCATGCAGCGCTCACCGGCGATCTCCAGCAGAATCGACGGTCGAACCTGCGGAATCGTCTGCGCCACCTCCGGATCCACCGTCGGACGACTCCGCGTCCACGGAACGTTCGGGGCGGTCGCTGACGACACGGATGCACTCGTCGAACTCGTCTGACACACAGCAGTAGCGGATCTGCCATGTGACGCACGATTCGCCAGTCTCACCCCGGAGGAGCACCCCCCGATCTCCGAGATCGACCCGCGCACCAGTATGTGGTCGGCATCACTTAGCATCACTTAGCGTCACTCACCGAAGAGTCCTAGGAGCGCCATGCCCGTCGTCGTCGTCGCCACCATGACCGCCAAGCCCGAATCCGTTGACGCGGTGCGCGATGCGTGTACCAAGGCCGTCGCCGCCGTTCACGAGGAGCCGGGCTGCGAGCTGTACTCGCTGCACGAGGCCAACGGCACGTTCGTCTTCGTCGAGCAGTGGGCCGACGAGGAGGCGCTCAAGACGCACAGCACCGCGCCCGCGATCGGCGCGCTGTTCGGGGCCATCGGCGAGCACCTCGACGGCGCTCCCGACATCAAGATGCTCGCACCGGTCGTCGCCGGCGATCCCGCCAAGGGTCAGCTGCGCGGCTGACGACATGGGCTCCCTGGAGGGCAAGGTCGCATTCATCACCGGCGCGGCCCGCGGGCAGGGCCGTGCACACGCGGTGAAACTGGCGTCCGAGGGCGCCGACATCATCGCTGTCGACCTGTGCGACCAGATCGCGTCGGTGCCCTACCCGCTCGCGACGGTCGACGACCTGAACGCCACCGTGAAACTCGTCGAGGAGACGGGTGCCCGGATCGTGGCCACGACGGCCGACGTGCGGGACCGCGCGGCGCTCAAGACCGCGCTCAAGGACGGTGTCGAGGAACTCGGCGGACGTCTGGACATCGTCGTCGCCAACGCCGGCATCGCGCCGATGGACGGGGAAAACGCCTGGGGCGACGTCCTCGACGTGAACCTGACCGGTGTCTGGCACACCATCGACGTCGCGATGCGGCCGATGATCAAGGCGGGCAACGGTGGAGCGATCGTGTTGACGAGTTCGGTCGCCGGGTTGGTCGGGCTGGCGTCGCCGACCGCCGGTTCGGTCGCGTACGCCGCCGCCAAGCACGGCATCGTCGGGCTCATGCGCGTCTACGCCAATCACCTCGCGTCCTTCAGCATTCGGGTGAACTCCATTCACCCGGCGGGTGTCGACACCCCGATGATCGACAACGACTTCACCCGCAGTTGGCTCGAGGGGTTGGCGCAGAAGAGCGGGGGCGGCCCGAGCATGACCAACGCACTGCCGGTGCAGACGCTCGACGCCGAGGACATCGCCAATGCGGTGCTCTGGCTGGTGTCCGACTCGGCTCGCTACGTCACCGGAGTCACGCTGCCGCTCGATGCGGGCTACGTCAACAAACGCTAGCCATGCCCCGGAATGCAGCAGCGGGAACGGCTTTCGGGCCGATTGTGCTGTCAGCGGTCGAGCAGTGCGAACCCCCCGAACGGCGCCTCGTCGACGACGACCTGGCTGCTCTGTTTCTACCGCTCCCCCTGCGCGCGGTCGTCGCGGCCACTCGGGTGGCGCCGATTCGGCGGGCCGTCGTGCGGGCGTCCGAGCGCGTCGGTCCGGGGCTGTGGGCCAACATCGCGTGCCGGAAGCGCTACATCGACGACACCCTCGCGGCTGCGATGAGCGGCGTCGACGCCGTCGTGGTGCTCGGCGCGGGTTTGGACACGCGCGCCTATCGATTGGCACGCCGAAACGACGTGCCGGTGTTCGAGGCGGACCTGCCGATCAACGTCGCGCGCAAGCGCAACATCGTGGCGCGGGTGCTGGGTGCGCCGCCGCCGTCGGTGCACCTGGTGCCGCTCGACTTCGAACGCGACGACCTGCTCTCGGTGTTGGAGTCGCACGGCTATCGACGTGATGCCCGCACGTTCTTCGTCTGGGAGGGCGTCACGCAGTACCTCACGGAGGCCGCGGTCCATTCGACGTTCGGCCAGCTGTCCGGCGCTGCGGCCGGCAGCCGGATCGACTTCACCTACGTGCGCTCCGACTTCGTCGACGGCACCGAGATGTACGGCGCACCAGCGCTCTACCGCAAATTCCGGGAGCGCAGTGACGTGTGGAAGTTCGGCCTGCCGCCCGACGGAATCGCCGAGTTCCTGGCCGGCTACGGTTGGCGGCTGATCGAGCAGGCCGGCCCCGACGAGTTCATGTCGCGCTACGTGGCACCGACCGGTCGGGGTCTGCGGACCTCGCAGATCGAGTGGTCGGTGTACGCCGAGAAGGTGTGAGTGCGCCCGAACCCACCAGCTCGACTGCCGCGTCGTAGACGGTGTCCTCGGAGAGCAGGACCTCCAGTGCGGCGTCGCCGAGCGGGATGAAGCTGTCGTGGCTGGCGACCCGCGCCATCGCGCCGGGGTAGCCGTGATCGACGAGCGCGGCGATTACGCCCTCGCTGACGCCGCCGCTCGCGCGCGTCTCGTCGACGACGAGCACGCGTCCGGTCGCGGTCGCCTCAGCGAGCACGTCGACCACGGGAAGTGGTGCGAGCCAACGAAGATCGACGACCCGCGCGGCGATTCCGAGTTCGGCGAGACGGCGCGTGACGCGCAGGCTCATCCTCAGGCCGTTGCCGAACGTCAGGATCGTGAGATCCCCGCCGTCGCCGTACGTCCTGGCCCGCCCGATCGGCACGGTGTCCCCGGAATCCGCTGCGAGCCAGAGGTCGTCACCGTCGTCGTACAGGTCGCGGGTGTGATAGAGCGCGATCGGTTCGAGGAAGATGCAGACCACGCCCGTCTCCGCGGCCGCCGCCACACACGACCGGAGCATGCCCGCCGCGTCATCGGGGCGCGCCGGCGACGCGATCACCACACCGGGTAGGTCCCGAATCGCGGCGATCGAGTTGTCGTTGTGGAAGTGCCCGCCGAAGCCCTTCTGATAGCCGTATCCGGCGATGCGCACCACCATCGGATTGCGGTACTGCCGGTCGGAGAAGAACTGCAGGGTGGCTCCCTCACCGCGGATCTGATCGGCGGCGTTGTGCAGGTAGGCCAGGTACTGGATCTCGGGGATGGGCAGCAGGCCGGACAGTCCGGCACCGAGTGCCAGACCGAGGATCGACTGCTCATCGAGCAGCGAGTCGAACACGCGGGCCCGACCGACTCTGGCTTGCAGGCCGCGGGTTACGCCGTACACGCCGCCCTTACGGGCCACGTCCTCCCCGAAGAGGATCGCCTGGGGATGGGATTCCAGGGCGTCGAGAAGCGCACGGTTGATCGCCTGCGCGAGCGTGACCGGGGTGGCATCGCCGGGCGTCGTCGACTCCGCCCGTTCGGTGACGGCGACGGCGTCGGCGAGGGCGTCGTGCAGCGGCGTCATCACCGCGTGCGGACTGCTCAACTGCGCCAGTTCACTGACCTCGGCGGCGATGCCGAGCACCTCGGCGCGCTTGGCCTCGTAGGCGTCGAGCACCTGCTGTGGCGACAGCACTCCCGACTCGATCAGCAACCGCGCCGTGCACAGCACGGGGTCGCGGGCGTAGTCGGCGGCGATCTCGTCCGGTTTCCGATAGCCCGGCTCGTAGTCGGAGCCGGCGTGGCCCATCAGTCGAACCGTGCGAAGGTGCAGGAACGCCGGCCGCTGTTGCGTCCGAACGTATTCGGCGGCGGCTGCGGACGTGGCGAGGACGCCGGGGAGGTCGGTGCCGTCGGCGGCGAAGTACTCGAGGTCGGCGCGGTCGCCGTAGGTGCGGGCGATCCAGCCCTGCGGAGTCCGAACGCTGATGCCGATGCCGTTGTCCTCGCACACGAACAGCAGCGGCAGCGCGACTCCCTGAAACGCGGTGTGCATCGCGGTGTTGATCGCTCCCACCGCCGTGGAGTGGTTCGCGGACGCATCACCGAAGCTACACACCGCGAGAGCATCTGCAGGCCAGGGACTTTCGACACCGAGCTTGCGCGTACGGGCGATCGAGAAGGCGACACCGACGGCTCTCGGCAGGTGCGAGGCGATCGTCGACGTCTGCGGGATGACGTTGAGCTCGAGGCGACCGAACACCTTGTGTCTGCCGCCCGAGATCGGTTCCTCGGTCGCGGCGACCAGGCCGAGCAACACGTCGCGAAGCGGGTCGCTGCCGGGGACCTGCTTCGCCCGAGCGAGGTAGAACCCGCCCGACCGGTAGTGCAGCAACGCCGGGTCGGTGGGTCGCAGCGCCGCGGCGACGGCCGCATTGCTCTCATGGCCCGCTGAGCCGATCGTGTAGTAGCCCTTGTTCTGCGATCGCAGCCATCGCGCCGCGAGGTCGAGATGCCTGCTGCCCAGTTGGGCGTCGAAGAGATCGAGACACGTCTGAAGTGCCGGATCGCGGGGTTCACGGTGGGCGGATGGCGCGGACAACGCACTGATCGTCGCCGTGAAGTACTCGTCGACTGGTTCGGCCACCGTCTGAGTATGCATCTCCCTCCCCGGTGCTCCCGGGGTTATCGCTCAGTCGATTTCGAGGACGGTCGGCACGATCATCGGCTGCCGCCGGTACACCTCGCCGACCCACTTGCCCACGGCCCGGCGCGCGGCCTGCGCGATGCGGGAGACGTCGGTGACCTTCTCGGCGGCGAGGGCGTCCAGCGCTTCGACCACCTTGACCGCGGCGGGTTCCAGCGCCTTGGGATCCTCCGAGAAGCCCCGCGAGGACAGGTGCGGGGCCGTAACCGACTTGCCGGTACCGCGCCGCACCACGACGGTCACGGCGATGAAACCCGATGCCAGCGTGAGCCGTTCGCCCACCGCGGTCTCGCCGACGTCGCCGGTGATCAGGCCGTCGACGAACATCTTGCCGACCGGCACGGCGCCCGCGATCGACGTGACGCCGTTCACCAGGTCGACGCTGACACCGTTCTCGGCCAGCATGACCTGCTCCTCCGGCACTCCGCTGCGCACCGCGAGCTTGGCGTTCGCCCGCAGGTGACGCCACGTTCCGTGCACCGGCATGACGTTGCGGGGGCGCACCCCGTTGTAGAGGAACATCAGTTCGCCCGCGTAGGCGTGGCCCGTGACGTGCACGCGCGCTTGGGCGTTGGTGACCACCCGTGAGCCGATCTTCGCCAGCGCGTCGATGACGCCGTAGACCGCCTCCTCGTTTCCGGGGATCAGCGACGACGACAGGATCACCAGGTCGCCTGCGGTCAGGGTGATGCTGCGATGCTCGCCGCGCGACATCCGCGACAGCGCCGCCATCGGCTCGCCCTGCGTGCCCGTGGTGATCAACACCACGCGGTCGGCGGGCAGCAGTTCGGCGGCGCCGATGTCGATCACGTTGTCCGGATCGACGGTGAGATAACCCAGTTCGCGGGCGATACCCATGTTGCGCACCATCGAGCGCCCGACGAACGACACCTTGCGCCCGAGCGCCACGGCGGCGTCGATGATCTGCTGCACGCGGTCCACGTTCGACGCGAAGCAGGCCACGATGACCCGCCCGTCGGCGCCGCGGATCAAGCGGTGCAGCGTCGGACCGATCTCACTCTCCGACGGACTGACACCGGGATGCTCCGCGTTGGTCGAATCGCAGAGGAACAGATCCACTCCGGCATCGCCGAGGCGCGACATGCCGGGCAGGTCGGTCGGCCGGCCGTCCAGCGGCATCTGATCGAGCTTGATGTCACCGGTCGCCAGCACCGTTCCCGCGCCGGTGTGCACGGCGATCGCCAGGCAGCCCGGAATCGAGTGGTTGACCGCGAAGTACTGGCACTCGAAGACGCCGTGCGTGGTCCGTCCGCCCTCGGCGACCTCGACGAACTCCGGCTTGATGCGGTGCTCGCGGCACTTCTCGGCGATCAGTGCCAGCGTGAACTTCGAGCCGACGATCGGGATGTCGCGCCGCAGCTTGAGCAGGTGCGGGATCGCGCCGATGTGATCCTCGTGCGCGTGCGTGATCACCACGGCCTCGATGTCGTCGAGGCGGTTCTCCACGTGCCGGATGTCCGGGAGGATCAGGTCGACGCCCGGCTCGTCGTGGTTGGGGAACAACACACCGCAGTCGATGATCAGCAGCCGACCGAGATGCTCGAAAACGGTCATGTTCCGGCCGATTTCACCGATCCCGCCCAGCGCCGTGACGCGCAGCCCGCCGGGCTGCAGTGGCCCGGGCGGATTGAGTGGCGCTGCGGGAGCGGTCATCTCAGCACGCCGGCGGCACGCATGTCGGCGGCCAGTTCGTCGAGTTGCTCGGGAGTCGCGGGCACCTGCGGGAGCCGCGGATCACCCACCTCGATGCCCTGCAGTCGCAGACCGGCCTTCGACATCGTCACGCCGCCGAGACGGGTCTGTGCGGCATCGAGGGCACCGAGTGCGACGTGGATCTTGCGCGCGGTCGCGACATCACCGGACTGGAACGCCGACAACATCTCCCGCAGCTGGTTCGCCGCGAAATGCCCCCAGACGCTGATGAATCCGGTCGCACCCATCGCCAGCCACGGCACGTTCATCGCGTCGTCGCCGGAGTAGTACGCCAGCCCCGTCTCGGCCATGATCATCGCGCCGCCGTGCAGATCGCGCTTGGCGTCCTTGACCGCGACGACGTTGGGGTGGGTCGCCACCGTCCGGAGGGTGTCCCACTCGATCGGCACGACCGAGCGCGGCGGGATGTCGTACAGCACGACGGGCAGCGCGGTCGCGTCCGCGACGGCGGTGAAGTGCGCGGCGAGGCCGGCTTGCGACGGTCGGGAGTAGTACGGCGTCACCACCAGCAGGCCGTGCGCACCCTCCTTCTCGGCCGCCTTGGCCAGGTGCACGCTGTGCGCCGTGTCGTAGGTGCCCGCGCCGGCGATGATGCGCGCCCGGTCGCCGACGGCCTCCAGTACGGCGCCGATCAGGGCCGCCTTCTCCGCATCGGTGGTCGTCGGGGACTCGCCCGTGGTGCCGGACACCACCAGGCCGTCGCACCCGGCGTCCACCAGGTGCTGCGCGAGCTTCTTAGCAGCGGCCAGATCGAGCGAGCCGTCCGGGCCGAACGGCGTCACCATGGCAGTCAGCACGGTGCCCAGGCGTGCGCCGACGTCGATTCCGCTGGTGGTCACGGCGCTTAGATTACCCGGCCCCGGCCACCGAATTCGAAAGCACCGGGCTGCGGCGGATTCACTCGGCGAGCAGGCCCGCGCGGCGCACGGCCGTCGCCGCGTCCGTCGGTGATGGTGGCGAGTAGGTCGACGTGCTCGCGCGGGGGTGCGGTCTCCCGGCGCCTCGAGGTCCAAGAGCACCTGTTCGAGCACCGGATGAGGAGCACGCGGCACCGGCCGAGAAGGGCTAGGGTCGGCCCCATGCCCGCCGATCCAGCACGCCTGCTCCAGGTCATCGAGGACGATGTTCTTCCGTTGACCGAGCGCGGCGTCGCCGCGGGCAACAAGGTGTTCGGCGCGGCGCTGCTGCGCAAGTCGGATCTGTCGCTGGTGATCGCCGGCACCAACGACGAGACCGACAACCCGCTGTTGCACGGCGAGATCAACACGCTGAACCGGTTCTACGCACTCCCGGAGCGGCCGCCGACGTCGGAGTTGGTGTTCCTCACCACCCACGAGCCCTGCACGCTGTGCATGTCGGCCATCACGTGGGCGGGCTTCGACAACTACTACTACTTCTACAGCCACGAGGACTCCCGCGACGCGTTCGCCATCCCGCACGACCTGAAGATCCTCAAGGAGCTGTTCGGTCTCGAGCCCGGCGGCTACCGGCGCACCAACGAGTTCTGGACGGCCTACGCGATCCGCGACCTGGTGGACGCGCAACCCGAGCCGCTGCGCTCCGACCTGCGCGCGCAGACCGACCGGATCAAGTCGCGTTACGCCGCGCTGTCCGAGCAGTATCAGGACACCAAGGGCGACAACGACATTCCGCTGGCCTAGTTGTACTGACCTGAGAGGTTAGGTACACGGCTGGCTGGTGGTTGACCGCCGAGTGCTGTGTGGCCGCGGTGGTGATTGTAGGTGTGCAACCAGCGGGGATACTCCTGGCATCGTTGTTCGTCGC
>NZ_JANDBD010000005.1 GCF_024320865.1 Mycolicibacterium arenosum
TCGGGTGCGCGGATCACGCTGCACGCGGCGTTGGAGTTGGCGCGCCGGGGCTCGGGCTACGCGGTGGCCGCGCTGTGCGGCGCCGGCGGACAGGGCGACGCCCTCATCCTGCGCAGGCCCTGACCGCTGAGAACGCCCTCAGCATCGTCAACGACGTGACGTAGTAGCTGGCTTCACCGTCGGGCACAATGGCGCTCATGGCAAACAACTACGACGTCCGCAGCGTCGCGGGCTGGTTCCGGCTGATCGCCTTCGCGGAGGCCCTCAGCTGGATCGGACTGCTGGTCGGCATGTACTTCAAGTACGTGGGCACCCCCCAGACCGAGGTCGGCGTGAAGGTCTTCGGTCCCATCCACGGCGGCATCTTCGTCGCCTTCGTCGTGGCCGCCCTGTTGGTCGGCATCGCCCGCAAGTGGGGCGTCGGGACGTGGGCGCTGGCGTTGCTGGGAAGCATCGTGCCGCTCGGCAGTGTGATCTTCATCATCTGGGCCGACCGGACGGGCAGGATCGCGCCGAGTCCCGCTATCGCGGGCGCTCCGTCGGCCGCCCAGCCGACGTGACAAAATCAAGGGCGTGACGCGACCACGCCCCGTCGGCCCTGCGTTGGCAGGCGCCATCGACCTCTCGGCACTCAAGCAGCCCCCGGCTTCGGCAGGCGGCGCCGCGACGGCGGTCGCCGGCGGCGTGGAGGTGACCGAGGTCAACCTCGAAGCCGAGGTGCTGGTCCGCTCGAACGAGATACCGGTCGTCGTCCTGCTGTGGTCGCCGCGCAGCGAGTCCAGCGTCGAACTGGGTGACAGCCTCGCGGCACTGGCCGGTGCGGACGGCGGCAAGTGGGTGCTCGCGACGGTCAACGTCGACACCACGCCGCGGGTAGCGCAGATGTTCGGTGTGCAGGCTGTGCCGACGGTGGTCGCGGTGGCGGGTGGGCAGCCGCTGTCCTCGTTTCAGGGCGGTCAGCCGCCGGAGCAGGTGCGCCGCTGGATCGACTCCCTGCTGAACGCGACGGCGGGCAAGCTCGCCGGCGGTCCCGAGGGTGACGACGAAACCGTCGACCCGGAGTTGGCGCAGGCCCGGGCGCACCTCGACGAGGGCGACTTCGACGCCGCAGTCGCCGCGTATCAGGCCATCCTCGACGCCCAGCCCACGCACGCCGAAGCCAAGGGTGCGATCGCCCAGATCGGATTCCTGCAGCGGGCCACCGCGCAGCCACCGGACGCGGTCGCGCTGGCCGATGCCGCACCCGACGACATCGACGCGGCGCTCGCCGCCGCCGACGTGCAGGTGTTGCAGCAGGACATCGCCGGCGCCTTCGACCGGCTGATCGCGTTGATCAAGCGCACCGCGGGAGACGACCGCACCAGAATCCGGACCCGGCTCATCGAACTGTTCGAGCTGTTCGACCCCGCCGATCCCGCGGTCATCGCTGGCAGGCGCGGCCTCGCCAACGCGCTGTATTAACCGGCTGCCTCCGGCGGGGCCGGCTCGAACCACAGCGCAGCCAACGGCGGCAACACCATCTGCGCCGACGCCGGCCTGCCGTGCCACGGCTCGTCGACGGCCTCAACGGCGCCGAAGTTGCCGATGCCGGAGCCGTTGTAGACATCGGAATCGGTGTTCAACACCTCGCGCCACGTCCCGGCGTGCGGCAGCCCGAGCCGATACCGGCTGTGCTCGGAACCGGAGAAGTTGAAGACGCACGCCAGCATCGAGCCGTCGTCGCCGTAGCGGAGAAAGCTCAACACGTTGTTGGCGGAGTCGTTCGCGTCGATCCAGGAGTAGCCCTCGGAGCTGACGTCCCGCGACCACAGTGCCCGGCGCGACTGGTACACCGCGTTCATGTCGGCGACCATCCGCTTGACGCCGCCGGAGAAGCCGAACTCGTCGAGCTGGAACCAGTCGACGCCTCGCTCCTCCGACCATTCGGCGCGCTGTCCGAACTCCTGGCCCATGAACAGCAGCTGCTTACCCGGATGTGCCCACTGGTAGGCCAGCAGCCCGCGCAGGCCGGCGGCCTTCATGTGGTCGTCGCCCGGCATGCGGCCCCACAGCGTGCCCTTGCCGTGCACGACCTCGTCGTGGCTGATCGGGAGCACGAAGTTCTCGCTGAACGCGTACACCATGGAGAACGTCATCTCGTGGTGGTGGTAGCTGCGGTGGATGGGATCGCGTGAGATGAACGCCAGGGTGTCGTTCATCCAGCCCATGTTCCACTTCATCGAGAAGCCGAGTCCGCCGATGCTGGTCGGCCGCGTCACGCCGGGCCACGACGTCGACTCCTCGGCGACGGTGACGATGCCCGGATGCTGCTTGTGCACCGTGGCGTTCATTTCCTGGAGGAACTGCACGGCCTCCAGGTTCTCCCGGCCGCCGTGGATGTTCGGCGTCCAACCGCCCTCCGGTCGCGAGTAGTCCAGGTACAGCATCGAGGCGACCGCGTCGACACGGAGCCCGTCGATGTGGAACTCCTCCAACCAGTACAGTGCGTTGGCCACCAGGAAGTTGCGCACCTCGGCCCGGCCGAAGTCGAAAACGTATGTTCCCCAGTCGAGTTGCTCGCCACGCCGGGGATCGGAGTGCTCGTACAGCGGGGTGCCGTCGAACCTGCCGAGCGCCCAGGCGTCCTTGGGGAAGTGCGCGGGCACCCAGTCCACGATGACGCCGATGCCCGCCCGGTGCAGCGCGTCGACCAGGTACCGGAAATCGTCGGGCGACCCGAGGCGCGACGTCGGCGCGTAGTACGACGTCACCTGGTAACCCCACGACCCGCCGAACGGATGCTCGGCGACGGGCAGCAGTTCGACGTGGGTGAAACCCTGCTCAACGACGTAATCGGTAAGTTGCGTGGCCAATTCGCGATAGCTCAGGCCCGGCCGCCACGACATCAGGTGCACCTCGTAGGTGCTCATCGGTTCGAATACCGGGTTCTTCTCGGCGCGCTGTGTCATCCAGGCGGCGTCGTTCCAGGTGTAGGTGCTCTCGGTCACCCGCGACGCGCGGGCCGGCGGCACCTCCGCGGCGAAGGCCATCGGGTCGGCCCGCTCGGTCGTCACACCGTCGGCGCCGTGCACGCGGAACTTGTAGAGACCGTCGGTGGGAAAGCCCGGCCAGAACACCTCCCACACGCCGGTGGAACCAAGCGTGCGCAGCGGAGCGTCGTTGCCGCCCCAGTGGTTGAACTCACCGATCAAGCTGACGCCCTTGGCATTCGGCGCCCAGACGGCGAAGGACACGCCATCGACGGGACCGTCCGGTGTGGTGTAGGTACGCGGGTGGGCGCCCAGGACGTCCCACAGCCGCTCGTGGCGGCCCTCGGAGAACAGGTGCAGATCCATCTCGCCGAGCGTGGGCAGGAAGCGGTAGGGATCGGCCGTCGTGACGACGTGGCCGTCGGGATAGCGGATCTCCAGTCGGTAGTCGATCAGCCCGGTGATCGGCAACGCCACCGCGAACATGGCGTCCTCGACGTGGCTGAGCGGGTGCCGCTCGCCGCCGACCAGTGCGGTGACCTCGGACGCGTTGGGCCGCAACACGCGTATCACGGTGTGGTCGGTGTACTCGTGCGCACCGAGAAGCGAGTGCGGGTCGTGATGCTCGCCGGCGAGCAGCCGGCCGAGTTCGGCGGCGTCGGGCCGCAGGTTCTGAGTGCTGACATTCGTGCGGGTCACGAGGTCACTCCCTCCGCAAGAGTTCGGACCGCTTCCCGGCTGGGATCTGCGGCATGTTGAGAATGTGGGCGACCGCTCGCACCGGATCGAGACGGACGTAATTGGTCTGGCCCCACTGGAATTCGTCGCCCGTGATCTCATCGCGAACCCAGAACCGCTCGTACGGTTCGTGTCCGATCGAGGCCATGTCGAGCGACAGCGTGCCCTCTTCGGGTCCGAAGGCGTTCAAGGTCACGACGACCAGCACGCAGTCACCGGTGACCGGATCGAACTTGCTGTAGGCCAGCATCGCGTCGTTGTCGATGGTGTGGAATTTGATGGTGCGCAACTCGCTGAGTGCGGGGTGCCAGCGGCGGATCTCGTTGAGCCGGGTGAGGAACGGTTCGAGCGAGTTCCCGGCGGCCAGGGCCGCATCGAAGTCGCGCGGCCGCAACTCGTACTTCTCCGAGTTGAGGTACTCCTCGCTCCCCGGCTTGACCGCCTCGCCCTCGAAGAGTTCGTAACCCGAGTACACCCCCCACGTCGGGCTCATCGTCGAGGCCATCGCCGCGCGGATGGCGAACATCCCCGGCCCGCCGTGCTGCAGGATCTCGTGCAGGATGTCCGGTGTGTTCGGCCACAGGCTCTGCCGCGAGTAGTCCGCGTGCTCGGCGATGGACTCACCGAACTCCTGCAGTTCCCACTTCGCCGTCCGCCAGGTGAAGTACGTGTACGACTGCGTGTAACCGAGCTTGGCCAGCCCGAACAGTCGGGCGGGGCGGGTGAACGCCTCCGCCAGGAAGAGCACGTCGGGGTCGTCGTTCTTCACCTCGCCGATGAGCCACGCCCAGAAGTTCGGCGGCTTGGTGTGCGGGTTGTCGACGCGGAACACCTTGACGCCGTGGGACACCCAGAACCGGACGACGCGCAGCACCTCGGCGTAGATGCCCGCCGGGTCGTTGTCGAAGTTGATCGGGTAGATGTCCTGGTACTTCTTCGGCGGGTTCTCCGCATAGGCGATGGTGCCGTCGGGCAGCACCGTGAACCACTCCGGATGCGCGGCCGCCCACGGATGATCCGGCGCGCACTGCAGAGCGAGGTCGAGCGCCACCTCCAAGCCCTGGTCACGCGCCGCGGCGACGAAGTCGTCGAAGTCGTCGACGGTGCCCAGCTTGGGGTGCACCGCGTCGTGGCCGCCCTTCTTGCTGCCGATCGCCCACGGCGACCCCACGTCCCCTGGCGCTGCGGTGACGCTGTTGTTCCTGCCCTTGCGGTGCACCTTGCCGATGGGATGAATCGGCGGCAGGTAGACGATGTCGAACCCCATCTTGGCGATGCGGGGCAGCGCCTTGCTGGCGGTGGCGAACGTGCCGTGCACGGGATTGCCGTCACCGTCCCAGCCACCCGTCGACCGCGGGAACATCTCGTACCACGCGGAGAACCGAGCCAGCGGGCGATCGACCCAGACCCCGTACTGCTCACCGCGCGTGACCAATTCGCGCAGCGGATACTGCTCCAGCAGGCGATCGACGTCCTCGGACAGTGCCGCTCCGGCGCGCCGGAACGGATCGCCGGGCTCGCGCAGCCGGCTCGCCGCGTCGATGAGGGGAAAACGGTCCTGCCGGGGCACTCCGGTGGCGGCCCGTTCGAGCAGTGTCGCGCCGACGATCAGATCGTTGTCGAGTTCGGATTCGCTCTGGCCGGCCTCCAACTTCGCGGTGACGTTCTTGCGCCACGTCGCGAGCGGATCGCTCCACCCGTCGATCCGATAGGTCCACAGCCCGACGGCGTCGGGAGCGAACTGACCGTGGAAGACGTCCGGCTCCCGGCCGAGCGCCATGGCCGACAGCTGAGGCCGTTTCCTCGTCGAGCTGACGACCTCCTCGATCGGCACCGCTTCGGCCCGAGAGCTCTGCAGCCCGGCGGGCGCTGCGGCCAGCGCAGGGTAGGCGGTGCCGTGATATCGCACCACCAACGTCGCCGCGACGGCGTCATGGCCTTCGCGCCACACCGTCGCGCTGACGGGAACCACCTCGCCGACCACGGCCTTGGCGGGATAACGACCACCTGAGACCACGGGTGCGACGTCATCGATCTCGATACGACCGGCCACCACCGACAAACTCCTTACGCTGGCACAGCCACATTCGGCTGCGCGGTGTAGTTCCTTTGTTTCAAGCCTCGTCGCGCCTATACCCACCGTAGTGCCGGGCTCAACATCGCGAGCGAGAAGCGCAACGGATCGCGCATCAAGATCGAGCAATCACGCGAACCGTCGAGGCGCAGCGAACGCGCCAATCATGAGTAGGGTGAGCGCACGTGAAGGCACTCCGCAGATTCACCGTCCGCGCCCACCTTCCCGAGCGGCTGATCGCACTGGAGCGGCTCTCGACGAACCTGCGCTGGTCGTGGGACAAACCCACGCAAGACCTTTTTGCCACAATCGATCCGGAGTTGTGGGAGCAGGTCGGACCCGACCCCGTGGCGTTGCTCGGAGCCGTGAGCCCCAGGCGTCTCGACGAGCTCGCGGGCGATCACGGGTTCGGCGAGCGGCTCGATCGCCTGGCGAGCGAGCTGGACGACTACCTCAGCAGGCCGATGTGGTACCAGCAGCAGGTCGCCGAGGGGGTCGCGCTGCCCACGGGTATCGCCTACTTCTCGATGGAGTTCGGCGTCGCCGAGGTGCTGCCCAACTACTCGGGCGGCCTTGGCATCCTCGCGGGTGACCACCTCAAGTCCGCGTCCGACCTGGGACTGCCGCTCATCGCCGTCGGCCTCTGGTACCGATCCGGATACTTCCGGCAGTCGCTGACCGCCGACGGCTGGCAGCACGAGAACTATCCCGCGCTCGACCCGCAGGGGTTGCCGCTGCGACTGCTCACCGACGCGGCGGGTGCGCCGGTGCTGGTGTCGCTGGCGATGCCCGACTCCGCCGAGCTGAACGCCAGGGTGTGGATCGCCCAGGTCGGTCGAATTCCCTTGCTGCTCTTGGATTCCGACATTCCCGAGACCCAACACGAGCTGCGCGGCGTCACCGACCGGCTGTACGGCGGCGACCAGGAGCACCGCATCAAGCAGGAGATCCTGGCCGGCATCGGCGGCGTGCGGGCCATCCGCGCGTTCACGGCGGCCGAATCGCTGCCGGAGCCGCAGGTCTTCCACATGAACGAGGGGCACGCCGGTTTCCTCGGTGCCGAGCGCATCCGCGAACTCGTCACCGACGGCGGCCTGGACTTCGACACCGCACTGGCCGTAGTGCGGTCCAGCACCGTGTTCACCACCCACACGCCCGTTCCCGCGGGTATCGACCGCTTCCCGCTGGCGATGGTGGACCGGTACTTCGGGGGCGCTTCCGATGAGCGCTCGCGCGAAGAGCATGTTCCAGCGGAGGGCCGTCTGCTACCCGGCGTGCCGCTGGACCGCGTGCTGGCGTTCGGCGACGAGGACGACCCGACGAAGTTCAACATGGCCCACATGGGCCTGCGCCTGGCGCAGCGGGCGAACGGCGTGTCACTGCTGCACGGCGAGGTGAGCCGCGGCATGTTCAACGAGTTGTGGCCGGGCTTCGATCAGGACGAGGTGCCGATCGGGTCGATCACCAACGGCGTCCACGCGCCGACGTGGGCGGCGCCGCAGTGGGTGGAGCTGGCGCACGAACTGGTCGGCGACGATCTGGGCGCGCTGAGCGAGGCCGAGACGTGGCAGCGCCTGCACCAGGTCGACCCCGGTCACCTGTGGTGGATCCGGTCGCAGCTGCGTGCGCTCCTCATCGACGACGTCCGCGCCCGCCTGCGCAGGTCGTGGCTGGAGCGTGGGGCATCCGAGGCCGAACTGGGCTGGATCGCAACGGCTTTCGATCCGGGCGTGCTCACGATCGGGTTCGCGCGCAGGGTGCCGACCTACAAGCGGCTGACCCTGATGCTGCGCGATCCCGACCGTCTCGAGCAGTTGCTGCTCGACGAGGAACGGCCGGTGCAGCTGATCGTCGCAGGCAAGTCGCATCCGGCCGACGACGGTGGCAAGGCACTGATCCAGCAGGTGGTGCGGTTCGCCGATCGGCCCGAGGTGCGACACCGCATCGCGTTCCTGCCGGACTACGACATGTCGATGGCGCGGCTGCTGTACTGGGGCTGCGACGTGTGGCTGAACAATCCGCTGCGGCCGCTGGAGGCGTGCGGCACGTCGGGGATGAAGAGCGCGCTGAACGGCGGGCTCAACCTCTCCATCCGAGACGGGTGGTGGGACGAGTGGTACGACGGCGAGAACGGGTGGGAGATCCCGACCGCCGACGGAGTGGCCGACGAATCCAGGCGCGACGACCTGGAGGCCGCCGCTCTCTACGACCTGGTGGCCAAGTCGGTGGCGCCCAAGTTCTACGAACGCGACGAGCACGGCGTCCCGCAACGCTGGGTCGAGATGGTGCGGCACACGTTGCAGGCGCTCGGTCCGAAGGTGCTGGCGTCGCGCATGGTGCGCGACTACACCGAGAAGTATTACGCGCCCGCGGCGCAGTCGCTGCACCGCACGATCGAGCCGGTCGACGGTGTGCCCTTCGGCGCGGCGCGTCAGCTCGCGGCGTACAGCGAACGCGCTCGCAACGCATGGCCGAACATCCTGATCACCGACGTCGACAGCTACGGGCTTCCGGACACCCCGCTGCTGGGCTCGAAGCTGACGTTGACCGCGACGGTGCACCTGGCCGGGCTACGGCCCGACGAGGTGGTCGTACAAGCCGTCGTCGGGCGGGTCGACGCCGCCGACTCGCTGGTCGACCCGACCGAGGTCGAGATGACGCACACCGGATCGGTGGACGGCAGGCACGCGTTCTCGACCACCACGCCGCTGCCGGTGGCGGGTCCGGTCGGCTACACCGTGCGCGTGCTGCCGCACCACCCGCTGCTGGCCGCCGACACCGAGCTCGGGCTGGTGGCGCTGGCGTGAGCGGCGTTCTCGACATCCCGGTCGACGGCGGGCCGTACGCGTTGGCGGCCGGACCCGACGGCGCCATGTGGGTGACGCTGGTACACGCCGGTGCCGTCGCGCGGATCCGGCCCCCCGGCGTCGTCGACCGCTACGAGGTCGGCGACGGGAGCAAGCCCGAGATCATCACGGCCGGGCCCGACGGCGCCCTGTGGTTCACTCGCAACGGCGACGACCGGATCGGGCGCATCACCACCTCGGGAGTGCAGAGCTCGATCGAGTTGTCCAGCGGTAGTGCCCCTTTCGGGCTGTGTATCGGGCCCGACCTTGCGCTGTGGTTCACCGCCATGACGTCCGGCGTCGTCGGTCGCCTCGACCCGGCGACCGGCGCCGTCGACGAGCATCCGGTCGGCGGCGGGCCTGCAATGATCACCGCGGGTCCCGATGGAGCGCTGTGGTTCACGATGAACGCGAGAAGCGCGATCGGCAGGCTCACCCCCGCGGGTGCGCTCACCGTGCGCGAGTTGGTCAGCCGCGGTGCGGGCCCGGTCGGCATCACCGCCACCCACGACGACGCCGTCTGGTTCACCGCGATCCTCGCCGACAGGATCGGCCGCATCCCGATGAACGAGGCGATTCAGGAGATGGACCTGCCGGGGAAACCGCACGCGGTCGTCGCCGATCCGTCCGGCGGCGTGTGGGTCAGCCTCTGGGGTGCGGACCAGATCGCCAGGGTGAGCGCCGACGGCGAGATCACGACCGTCGACCTGCCGCCCGGCAGCGAACCGCACGGGATGGCGGTCGCCCCGGACGGCGCGCTCTGGGTGGCGCTGGAAGCCGGTTATGTTCTGCGTCTGCCGATCTGAGAACTGTTCGACGCCGTTTCGCAATCTGGGCGGTGGGAGTGTCGGCACCGGGTCGATCGAGTGCCGCGTTATTTTTCGCGAATGCCGTCACGCTGCGTCGCCGTGCTGGCCGTGTGCGTCGTGGCCGGTGTCATGACTGCGCCGGCGGGTCGGGCGGAACCACATCTCGTGCAGGAGCCCCCGGTGGTCCCGGCCGCGGACGCTCCGCCGCCGCCCGACGACGGCCGCGTGATGTCGCCACCACCGCAGATGGTCGACACGCCGGACGGCTGGACGCTGACGCTGGCCGCCCGCGACGAGACCCAGCGGGCGAACGCCCCGCTGACGACTGCGCTGTCGTCGCGCGAGTACGTCGTCGGCGGCATCTTCGACGGCACCGTGCGGGGCCCCGACTACTCCGACGAACCGAACGGCACGATCGAGGTCGGCTACCAGATCGGCTGCGGCGTCGACATGAGCACGTCGAACGGCGTGACGCTGACGGGGACCGCGGGCGTATCGCCGTCGCTGGGCTTCGCCGGCGTGGACATCCCGTCACCGCTCCCGGAGGGCTTCGTCCCGGTCGTCACCACACCCGTCACCGGCGGCATCGCGATCGGTCTGAAACCCGGCATCATCAACATCGTCCCCGTCACGAAGAAGGACTTCCGCGGCTGGGATCCGTGGGTGATGATCAGCAACTTCCACGTCAAGATCGACGGTTGCGTCGGTCAGTCGTTCATCCGGTCGTATGCGTTCCTGACCCGTTCGACCCCGGTGTCCGACGCCATCGTCGCCTGGTACGGCGAGACCAAGGTCGTCTAGCGGTCACGCGAACCGGGAAAAGCAGCGGTCCTCGTCGCCGAGCACCCCGATGCGGAACGCGTCGATGCGCGAGAAGCCCGACGGCACCGTGGCCCCGTTGACGTCGCTGGCGGCGAAGCCGTTCGTCAGCAGCCCGGACACCGCCTCGTCGAGGTCGCCCGCCGTGATGACGATGGAGTTGCCGTCCGGCGTCGTCACCGGCGACGCCATCTTCGCCGTCGCGACACCGGTGAGACACGCGGTGCGCAGCGCGGCCTGCGCGGTGTCCAGCGTGACACCGCGCTCGCGTTGCAGCGCCAGCGCGTAGCGCGATACGACAACCGAGTACGCCGAGTTGTCCCCCGTGGCGAGGTCGCCCTCCTCGGACGGTGTGCTCAACTCCTGCAGCGCGGCCAGATCGACGGCGACGGTGTTGTCGGCGGGGCAGTAGACCGCGGGGTCGCGACTCTTCGAATCCCGGCAGTCCGTGCCGCCGGTGGCGAAGGAGAGCTCCGGTGGATCCGCGGGCTCGAACAACACCTCCATCGCGTCGGCGAACCCGCGGATCGAACCCTCGTCGATCGCCAGTTCGCCGGACTCGTCCGCGGGCAGCAGCACGGGCAGATCGCCCCGGCGCTGCTCGACCTCCGCCTCGTCGATCGCCGCGCACGCCGGTGCGCCGTCGGTGAACCCGAACTGGAACGCCGACACCCGCTCGAACGCCGAACCGTGCTCGTCGTCTCCGACGGCGAAGTCGCCCTCGTTCATCAGCGGGTCGCGGAACGCGATCATGGCCGACAGCACGCTGTTGAGCCCGTCGCCCGTGCTGAGCGTGAAACGCGGCGATCTCCCCTCGGCCACCCAGCGCATGTAGGCACCCGCCAGGCAGTCCGCCTGCTGCTCGGATACCAGGGTGGGGGTGTCGTCGGCGGCGATTCCCGCCTGATCGGCGACGGCGTGGCCGTACTCGTGTGCGAGCACCATCGTCACGCCCATGTCGCCGTTGGCCTCGCGCAGCGACGGCATCAGCACGCCGCGGTCCCAGCCGATGGTGTTCTCGCTGCCGCAGTATCCGGCGTTGACGACGCCGACGGTGTCGCCACCGCAGAACGCGGTGTTCACGCCGTCGGAGTCCCACGACAGGACCCCGGCGACCGGAGTGAACTCGCCGTCGAACGTCTCGCCGTACGCGGTGTCCCAGAACTCCTCGATATCGCTGATCGCGGTCCGGCCGAATTCGTCGGTCTCACCGCCGTCGGTGCCGAGCACGACGCGGACCGGCCCGGAGGCGTCGGGGCGCAACCCGGTGTCACCGTCGACGGCGGGCATCCCGGCGACTCGGTAGGGATCGGCGAAGATCGAGACCGGCGTGCCCTGCACGGTCGTGGCGCACCCCGCGATGAGCGCAACGGCGCTCGCGAGGACGACACGGCCGAGGAGTCCGCTCGCGTCGCGCACGTCTTTCAGGATAGAGAATCGCGGGCGGCGCTGAGCCGTTCGAGCGCCCCTCGCACCCTGGCCGAGTCGGTCGTCGCCCAGAACGGCGGCAACGACGCGCGCAGATAGCCGCCGTACCGAGCCGTCGCCATCCGCGAGTCGAGCACGGCGACGACGCCGCGGTCCTCGACGCTGCGCAGCAGCCGGCCTGCGCCCTGCGCCAGCAGCAGCGCGGCGTGGCTGGCGGCAACCGCCATGAACCCGTTGCCGCCGCGCGCGGCGATCGCCCGCTGGCGGGCCGTGACCAGCGGATCGTCAGGGCGGGGGAACGGGATGCGGTCGATGATCACCAGCGTCAGCGAGGCACCGGGCACGTCGACGCCCTGCCACAGCGACAGCGTCCCGAACAGTGACGTGGCCTCGTCCTCGGCGAAGCGCCGCACCAGCGCCGAGGTGGTGTCCTCGCCCTGGCACAGCACGGGGGTGTCGAGCCGGTCGCGCATCAGTTCGGCGGTCGTCTTGGCCGCGCGCATCGACGAGAACAGGCCGAGGGTGCGGCCGCCCGCGGCGGTGATCAGCCCCTCGATCTCGTCGAGTTGCTCGGCCGACCCGGCACTGTCACGGCCGGGCGGCGGGAGGTGCGCGGCGACGTAGAGGATGCCCGATGTCCGGTGAGCGAACGGCGATCCGACGTCGAGGCCGCGCCACATGGCGTCGTTGTCGCCTCCGAACACCAGGCCCCAGTCCCGTGCCATCGCGTCGAACGTGCCGCCGACCGTCAGCGTCGCCGACGTCAGCACCACGGTCGAGTTCTCGAACAGCCTGCCGCGCAACAGACTCGACACCGACAGCGGTGCCACCCGCAGGATCGCTCGTTTCGCCCCCCGCACCTCGTCGTGATCAAGCCACACCACGTCAGTCCGGTCGGGGATGGCCGGGCCGAACGACGTCAGCACCCTGCTGGCGATGTCGCTGACCTCCAACAAAGCGGTGACGGCCTCGGTTCGCGCCGACGCGGCCTTCGGGTCCGACGGCGAGGTGTCGATGGACGTCCGCACCCGGTCCGCGGCGTCGCGAATCGCGGTCAGATACGTGGCCAGTTCGTCGTCGAGGGTGTCGATGCGGCCCGGCTCGGCCTCGTAGATCACCGACGTGAAGTTCGCGATCGCGGCCTCGAGCCGTTGCGCCACTTCGGGTTCCACCAGCCGTGATGCGCGCCGTAGCGCCACCCCGAGCGACGTCGCGGAGAGTTCGCCGGTGGCGACGCTGGTCACCCGGTCGACGAGTTCGTGCGCCTCGTCGACGATCAGCAGGTCGTGTTCGGGCAGCACGTTGACGTCGGAGATCGCGTCGATGGCCAGCAGCGCGTGATTGGTGACCACGATGTCGGAACTGCCCGCCTTGTCGCGGGCCTTCTCGGCGAAGCAGTCGGCGCCGTAGGTGCAGCGCGACGCGCCGATGCACTCGCGCGCGGACACGCTGACCTGCCCCCACGATCGGTCCGGCACGCCGGGCGTCAACTCGTCACGGTCGCCGGTCTCGGTGTCGGACGCCCACTCGGTCAGCCGCTTCACGTCGCGGCCGAGCGTCGTCGTGGCGACGGCGTCGAACAGCTCCTCCTGCGGGGCATCCGGTTCGCTCATCGTGCCGTTGTGGATCTTGTTGAGGCACAGGTAGTTTCCCCTGCCCTTCAGCAGCGCGAACGCGGGTCGTCTCGGCAGCGCGGGGGTCAGCGCATCGGCGAGCCGCGGCAGGTCGCGGTCCACCAACTGCCGCTGCAGCGCGATGGTGGCGGTCGACACGACGACGGGCCGGTTGGTTTGCAGGGCGCGGGCCATCGCGGGGACCAGGTAGGCGAGCGACTTGCCGGTGCCGGTGCCCGCCTGCACGGCCAGGTGCTCGCCGGCGTCGAAGGCGTGCTCGACGGCCGTCGCCATCTCCACCTGGCCGGCACGCTCCGCGCCACCGAGTGCGGCGACGGCGGTGGCGAGCAGGGTGGTGACGGAGGTGCCGTCGGCGGTCGGGGTCAAGGCGCGACGGAGACCATGCGCGTGGGGATCGCGGGTTCGCCGCGGGAGAGTTTGAGCCCGTCCCACGGCAGGCTCGTCAATCCGTCGGCGACGCGCCGACGCGCGGCCGCCAGGTCGAAATCCGCGACGACGTCGCCGGCGCGCACGATCGCGACCGCCACGGACTGACCCACCAGGCCGTCGGGCACCGGGGGAGGCGAGTCGGCGGGATGGACGACCTCTTCGACGATCGTCCCGGTCGGTTTCGCCAGGCGCAGCGTCCGCTTGCTCCCGCCGTGGGATTCCTTGTGGCTGCTGCGCTTGGCGACGGGGATGCCGTCGACCTCGACCAGTTTGTAGACCATGCCCGCGGTGGGGGCGCCGGAGCCGGTGACCACCGACGTGCCGACCCCGTAGCTGTCGACGGGATAGCCGCGCAGTTCGGCGATCGCGTACTCGTCGAGGTCGCTCGAGACGACGATCCTGGTTCCCGTTGCGCCAAGGCCGTCGAGTTGGTCGCGCACCTGGCGGACCAGCACGCCCAGATCGCCCGAGTCGATGCGCACCGCACCGAGTTCGGGTCCGGCGGCGGCGACCGCGTTGGCGACCCCCGCGGTGATGTCGTAGGTGTCGACGAGCAGCGTCGTTCCCACGCCAAGGGCGTCGACCTGTGCGCGGAACGCAGCGAGTTCGTCGGGTCCGTCCGCGGTGGTGTGCAGCAGCGTGAAGGCGTGCGCGCTGGTGCCGAGCGCGGGTACGCCGTAGCGGCGCTGTGCTTCGAGGTTCGACGTGCCCGCGAAACCGGTGAGGTAGGCGGCCCTGGCCGCGGCGACGGCGGCCTCCTCGTGGGCGCGCCGCGACCCCATTTCGATGAGCTGCCTGCCCTGCGCCGCGCTCACCATGCGCGCCGCCGCCGACGCGATCGCCGAGTCGTGGTTGAAGACGGACAGCGCCAACGTCTCGAGGATGACGCACTCGGCGAACGTGCCGCACACCGAGAGCACCGGTGAGCCGGGGAAGTAGAGCGAGCCCTCGGGATAACCGTCGATGTCACCGCTGAACCGGTAGTCCGCCAGGTACTCGCGGGTCGCGGGGTCCAGGAAGTCGAGGGTGGCCAGCGTCTCCTCGTCGAAGGTGAACCGCTGCAACGCCTCAACGAACCGCTCGGTGCCCGCCACCACGCCGTACCGGCGGCCGTCGGGGAGGCGCCGTGCGAACACCTCGAACGCGGTCCGCCGGTGCGCGGTGCCGTCCCGCAGCGCCGCGGCCAGCATGGTGAGTTCGTACTTGTCGGTGAACAGCGCCGTTGTCGTCATGTCCGCTCACCCCGTCCGCAGGTCACCTCGCAACCGTAGCCGTTCGCGGTGACGCGCCTGCCCCGACTATCCTGGCCCCATGGTGACGCCAGCGCGTGCCCGTCCGGGGACCCGCGAGGAACGCGATGTCCACACCAAGGACGCCACCGACAGCCCGTGGGTGACCATCGTCTGGGACGACCCCGTCAACCTGATGTCCTACGTGACGTACGTGTTCCAGAAACTGTTCGGCTACAGCGAACCGGAGGCCACCAAACTCATGCTCCAGGTGCACCACAAGGGCAAGGCCGTGGTGTCCTCGGGCAGTCGCGAGTCGATGGAGGTCGACGTGACCAAGTGCCACTCCGCAGGGCTGTGGGCCACGATGCAGCAGGACCGCTGAGGCCCGTGCGCAAGTGGAAACGGGTCGAGGCCGCTGACGGTGCGCGCTTCCGGTCGGCGCTCGCGGCGCACGAGTCGGAGCTGCTGCGCAGCCTGGTGACGTCGATGGTCGAGATGCTCGACGAGCGCGAAACATCCTCGCCGACAGATGAACTCGAAGTGCTCACCGGCATGAAGACCGGCCACTCGACGGCGCCCGAGGACGACACCATGAAGCGGCTGCTGCCCGACTTCTATCGCAACCAGTCGGAACATCCCGCGGGGTCGGGCACTGCCGAGAGCCTCAACTCCGCGCTCCGGAGCTTGCACGAGCCGGCGATCATCGACGCCAAACGGGAAGCGGCGCAACGGATGTTGGACACCCTGCCGGCCGCCGGCGGCAAGTTCGAGCTGACCGAGGCGGACGCGGAGTGCTGGGCGTCGGCGGTGAACGACGTGCGATTGGCGCTGGGCACGATGCTCGAGATCGGGCCGGGCACACCGGACCGGCTGCCCGAGGGCCACCCGATGGCGGGGCACCTCGACGTGTACCAGTGGCTGACGGTGCTGCAGGAGTACCTGGTGCTCGCACTGGTCGCAAAATGAGCGATTCCGGCGCGGAAACCGGCGCTGCTGACCGGTTAGCGCGGCGAAATCGCCACGGCAGCATCACCGACGTGTCCGGCGTTCAGGTCGGGCACCACCACCGCCTCGACGTCGACGCCACGCTGGGGATCGGTTGGGCGTGCGGCACGACCGTCGTCCTCCCGCCGCCGGGCACCACGGGAGCGGTCGACGTTCGCGGCGGCGCTCCCGGTAGCCGCGAAACCGACCTGCTCGACCCGGCGAACACCGTGCGGTACGTCGACGCGGTGGTGCTCACCGGCGGTAGCGCCTACGGCCTCGCGGCCGCCGACGGCGTCATGCACGTCCTCGAGGAGCGCGACCGCGGAGTGGTCATGGACGGCGGCGTGGTGCCGATCGTGCCCGCCGCGGTGATCTTCGACCTGCCCGTCGGCGGCTGGCAGTGCCGCCCGACCGCCGAGTTCGGTCGCCGGGCCGCGGAGGCGGCGGGCACCGACGTGGCGATCGGCACGGTCGGCGCGGGCGTCGGCGCGCGAGCGGGCGTGTTGAAGGGCGGCCTGGGCACCGCGTCGATCCGGCTCGACGACATCGGCGTCACGGTCGGCGCGGTCGTCGCGGTGAACTCGGCGGGCAACGTCGTCGATCCGGCGACCGGGCTGCCGTGGCAGGCCGATGACGTCGTCGAATTCGGGCTGATCCCGCCGCCCGCGGACCAGATCGCCGCTTTCGCCGCACGGGACGCCGAGCTGTCGCCGCTGAACACCACGATCGCCGTCGTCGCCACCGACGCCGCACTGAGCAAGGCGGCCTGCAAGAGGATCGCCGTCGCCGCTCAGGACGGCTTGGCGCGTACCATCCGGCCCGCGCACACGCCGCTCGACGGGGACACCGTCTTCGCGCTCGCGACCGGCGCCGTCGAGGTGGAGCCGACCAGTTGGACGGGGGCGGCCACCCCGGCCGCCATGTCGCCCGAGACCAAGCTGACGACGGCGATCGGCATCGCGGCCGCCGACTGTCTGGCCCGCGCCGTGCTCGTCGGGGTGCTCGCCGCCGAAGCGGTCGCCGGAATACCGACCTACCGTGACATGTTGCCCGGAGCATTCCATGGCTGAAAGGAAGACCGAGCAGTGCTGACGATCCGCGCCGACCTCGTCGACGCCATGGTGGCGCACGCGCGCGCCGACCACCCCGACGAGGCCTGCGGCATCATCGCGGGCCCGGAGGGGTCCGACCGCCCCGAGCGCTTCGTGCAGATGCTGAACGCCGAGCGGTCGCCGACGTTCTACCGGTTCGACTCCGGCGAGCAGCTGAAGGTGTGGCGCGCGATGGACGACGCCGACGAAGTGCCCGTCGTCATCTACCACTCGCACACCGCGACCGAGCCGTACCCCAGCCGCACCGACATCTCGTTCGCATCGGAGCCGGACGCGCACTACGTCCTCGTCGGCACCCGCGACCCCGATCAGCACGAACTCCGCAGCTACCGCATCCTCGACGGCGTCGTCACCGAGGAACCCGTCACCATCGTCGACCAGTACTAGAGAGGCCAGCCATGACAGTCACCGTGTCCATCCCCACGATCCTGCGCACCCACACCGGCGGCGAGAAGCGCGTCAGCGCATCCGGCGACACGCTGGCCGCGGTGATCAGCGACCTCGAGGCCAACTACTCGGGGATCACCGAGCGCATCGTCGACGGGGAGAAGCTGCACCGCTTCGTCAACATCTACGTCAACGACGAGGACGTGCGGTTCTCCGGCGGGCTCGAGACCGCGATCGCCGACGGCGACTCGGTGACGATCCTGCCCGCCGTGGCAGGTGGGTCAGAGGGCGTATGACGCGGTACGACTCGCTGCTGCACGCGCTCGGGAACACCCCGCTGGTCGGGTTGCAGCGGCTGTCGCCGCGGTGGGACGACAACGACGACGGGCCGCACGTCCGGCTGTGGGCCAAGCTCGAGGACCGCAACCCGACCGGGTCCATCAAGGACCGGCCGGCGCTGCGGATGATCGAGCAGGCCGAGCGAGACGGCTTGATCACGCCCGGCGACACGCTGCTGGAGCCGACGAGCGGCAACACCGGGATCTCGCTGGCGATGGCGGCGTTGCTGAAGGGCTACCGGCTGATCTGCGTCATGCCGGAGAACACGTCGATCGAACGACGGCAGCTGCTCGAGTTGTACGGCGCGAAGATCATCTACTCGCCCGCGGAGGGTGGGTCGAACACGGCGGTCGCGACGGCCAAGCAGCTGGCGGAGGAGCACCCCGACTGGGTGATGCTCTACCAGTACGGCAACCCAGCCAACGCCGCCGCCCACTACGAGACCACCGGGCCGGAGATCCTGGCCGACCTGCCGGAGATCACGCACTTCGTTGCGGGGCTCGGCACCACCGGCACGCTGATGGGCACCGGGCGCTTCCTGCGCGAGCACGTACCGGACGTCCAGATCGTCGCGGCCGAGCCGCGCTACGGCGAGGGCGTCTACGCGCTGCGCAACATCGACGAGGGCTTCGTGCCCGAGCTCTACGACCCCGAGGTGCTGACCACCCGCTACTCGGTCGGCGCCTACGAGGCCATCAAGCGCACCCGCGAGATCGTCGAGGTCGAGGGCATCTTCGCGGGCATCTCGACGGGCGCGATCCTGCACGCGGCACTGGGGATGGGCGCCAAGGCCGTCAAGGCGGGCGAACGCGCCGACATCGCGTTCACCGTCTGCGACGCCGGGTGGAAGTACCTGTCGACCGGCGCGTACGCCGGTAGCCTGGATGACGCCGAGGACGCGCTGGAAGGGCAGCTATGGGCATGAGCGAGAAGCAGCGGTGACGACGCCCGGTCTGACGTCGCCCACGGAGAAGAAACGCCCCACGTGGATGGTCGGCGGGGTGACGATCCTGACGTTCGTCGCGCTGCTCTACGTCATCGAGGCCGTCGACGTGGTGTTGAACCACCGACTCGATCAGGACGGCATCCGGCCGCTGCAGACCGACGGGCTCTGGGGCATCCTCTGGGCGCCGCTGCTGCACGGCGGGTGGCCGCATCTCATCGCCAACACCGTGCCCGCCCTGGTACTCGGGTTCCTGATGACGCTCGCCGGGATGTCGCGGTTCGTCATCGCCACCGCCATCATCTGGGTTCTGGGCGGGCTCGGCACCTGGCTGATCGGCAACATCGGAGCGCACTGCCCGTACCTCGGCGTCACGTGCACGACCAATCACATCGGGGCGTCGGGTCTCATCTTCGGCTGGCTGGCGTTCCTCATCGTGTTCGGATTCTTCAGCCGCAAGGTGTGGGAGATCGTCGTCGGCGTGGTCGTGTTGTTCGTCTACGGCGGCGTGCTGCTCGGTGTGGTCCCGGGGACGCCGGGGGTGTCGTGGCAGGGCCATCTGTGCGGCGCGGTCGCAGGCGTCTTCGCCGCGTACGTGGTGTCCGGACCCGAGCGCAAGGCGAGAGCGCTACGCAAGACGGGTGGACCGGCGCCGTTCCCCGCGTGAGAGTCCCCGCGAGCATTTGCTGAAATCGCAGGGCGGCGGTGAGGCGCCCGCCACATTCCGGCAGGTCGGCGCTCCTCGTCGCACCGGCATCGGCCCAGGTCCCAGCTCACGAACGTGACAAAAGATGAAACATGCCGCCCAAAGCTGTGATGTTTTCGCCACACGTGTCTGGGGCATGGCAAGCTAGTGAACGTGCGAATCACCGTGCTGGGTTGCTCCGGCAGTGTCGTCGGCCCAGATTCGCCAGCCTCGGGTTATTTGGTGACCGCGCCCGATACGCCGCCGCTGGTTGTCGACTTCGGTGGCGGTGTGCTGGGCGCACTGCAGCGCCACGCCGACCCCGGAACCGTCGGGGTCCTGCTGTCGCACCTGCACGCCGACCACTGTCTCGATCTGCCCGGCCTGTTCGTCTGGCGTCGCTATCACCCGAACGCGCCGACGGGCCGCGCGCTGATGTACGGACCCGAGGAGACCTGGGCTCGACTGGGCGCGGCATCGTCGCCCGAGGGCCGCGAGATCGACGACTTCTCCGACATCTTCGACGTCCGCCGGTGGGCCGACAACGAGGCCGTGCAGATCGGCACGCTGTCCGTGCTTCCGAAACTGGTCTGCCACCCCACCGAGTCCTACGGCATGCGCTTCACCGATCCCGATGGCGCCGTGTTCGTCTACAGCGGCGACACCGGCTACTGCGACCAGTTGATCGACCTCGCGCGCGGGGCCGACGTGTTCCTGTGCGAGGCGTCGTGGACGCACTCGCCGGAGCGGCCGCCGCGGCTGCATCTCTCGGGCACCGAGGCAGGTCGCGCTGCCGCGAATGCCGGTGTGCGCGAACTGCTTCTGACCCACATACCGCCGTGGACGTCGCGCGAGGACGTCATCAGCGAGGCGAAGGCCGAATTCGACGGCCCGGTCCACGCCGTCGTGTGCGACGAGTCCTTCGACGTCACCCGACGCTGACGTCGTAGGGTTGGGCCGTGTCCAGACGAGAAGACGGCCGCCTCGACGACGAGTTGCGTCCGGTAACCATCACGCGTGGCTTCACCACTCACCCGGCCGGTTCCGTGCTGGTGGAATTCGGCCAGACCCGAGTGATGTGCACGGCCAGCGTCACCGACGGGGTGCCGCGCTGGCGTAAGGGGTCGGGGCTGGGCTGGCTGACCGCCGAGTACGCCATGCTCCCCGCGGCGACGCATGACCGGTCCGACCGCGAATCCGTGAAGGGCCGCGTCGGCGGCCGGACGCAGGAGATCAGCCGGTTGGTGGGCCGCTCGCTGCGCGCGTGCATCGACCTGGCGGCACTCGGCGAGAACACGATCGCCATCGACTGCGATGTGCTGCAGGCCGACGGCGGGACGCGTACGGCCGCCATCACGGGTGCCTACGTCGCGCTGGCCGACGCGGTCACCTACCTGGCCGCGGCGGGCAAGCTGTCCGATCCCCGGCCGCTGTCGTGCGCGATCGCCGCGGTGTCGGTGGGCGTGGTCGACGGCCGCGTGCGGACGGACCTGCCCTATACGGAGGACTCCCGCGCCGAGGTCGACATGAACGTCGTTGCGACCGACACGGGCACGCTCGTCGAAGTGCAGGGGACGGGTGAGGGAGCGACGTTCCCGCGGTCGACGCTCGACAAGTTGCTGGATTCGGCGCTCGCCGCGTGCGATCAGCTGTTCGCCATTCAGCGTGCGGCACTGGAGCTCCCGTATCCCGGCGTGCTGCCGGAGCCGTCGGGCCCCGCGAAGAAGGCGTTCGGGAGCTGACGGGGTTGTCACGGCTGCTGGTCGCGTCTCGCAACGCGAAGAAGCTGGCCGAACTGCGCCGCGTGCTCGATGCCGCGGGCGTCACCGGACTGGAACTGCTGTCGCTGTCGGACGTGCCCGAGTTCGACGAGGCGCCGGAGACCGCCGCGACGTTCGAGGGCAATGCGCTGGCCAAGGCGCGCGACGCGTACGCCGCGATCGGCATCCCCGCAGTCGCCGACGACTCCGGACTGGAGGTCGACGCGCTCAACGGGATGCCGGGTGTGCTGTCGGCGCGGTGGTCGGGCGTGCACGGGCAGGACGCTCAGAACACCGCGCTGCTGCTGGCGCAGTTGCGCGACGTGCCCGACGAACGCCGCGGTGGCGCGTTCGTCTCGGCGTGCGCGCTGGTGTCGGCGGCCGGCGAGCACGTGGTGCGCGGGGAGTGGACCGGGACCATCGCGCGCGAGCCCAGAGGCGACGGCGGGTTCGGCTACGACCCGGTGTTCGTACCGCTCGGATCTGATCGCTCGGCGGCCGAGTTGACCCCCGCCGAGAAGGATGCGGCGTCGCACCGCGGTCGCGCGCTGGCGCTACTGGTGCCGGCACTGCGCGCGCTCGCCCGACCGCATTTCACATAGTTGAACTAAGCAATGTAGATTCCGTCAGATGAGCCGCGACGCCGAGGTGGATCCGTCCGCCACGGTGTCGACGGGCCATCCCGCGGTTCTCATCGCCGTACTCTGCGGCGCGGGTATCAGCGTCTCGCTGATGCAGACGCTCATCGTGCCTCTCATCCCGGAACTGCCGAACCTGTTGGCCACCAGTGCATCCAATGCGTCGTGGGCGGTCACCGCGACGCTGCTGACGGCGGCGGTCGCCACGCCGGTGTTCGGCCGACTCGGAGACCTCTACGGTCCCAAACCCATGCTCATCGCGTGCGCGCTGCTGCTGATCGCCGGATCGCTGACCGCAGCGTTGACCACCTCGCTGATACCGCTGATCGTCGGACGCGCGCTGCAGGGGTTCGGCATCCCCATCATCCCGCTGGGCATCAGCGTGCTGCGGTCGTGTGTGCCGCCCGAACGAGTCGGCAGCGCAATGGGTTTGATGAGCGCCTCGCTGGGCGTCGGCGGCGCGCTGGGGCTGCCGCTGTCGGCCGTGATCGCGCAGCACTACGACTGGCGGGTGCTGTTCTGGTTCGCCACCGCGCTCGGGGTCGCCGCGCTGGTGATGTTCGCGACCCTGGTGCCGCACATTCCGCCGCGTTCGGCAGACCGGCTGGATCCGCTCGGCGCGCTGCTGCTGGCGATCGGCCTGGTCTCGCTGCTGCTGGTCATCTCGAAGGGGCAGAACTGGGGCTGGGGCAGCGCGCTGACGTTGACATTGCTCGGTTCGTCGGTGGTCGTGTTCGCGGTGTTCGCGTGGTGGGAGCTGCGGGTCGCGGCGCCCATGGTGGACTTGCGCACCACCGTGCAGCGGCCTGTGCTGACCACCAACATCGCGTCGATCGCCGTCGCGTTCGGCATGTTCGCGCTGTCGCTGGTGGCCCCGCAGGTGCTGGAGCTGCCTCCGGAAACCGGGTACGGGTTGGGGCAGACGCTGCTGTGGACCGGCTTGTGGCTGGCACCAGGCGGGTTGGCGATGATGATCACGTCGCCGATCGCGGCCCGGATCGCCGCTGCGCGCGGCCCGCGCTTCACCCTGGTGATCGGCGCGCTGGTGATGACGGTCGCCTACGTCGCCGGGGTGTTCCTGCTGGGGGCGGCCTGGCAGATCGCGATCCTCAACATCATGATCGCGACGGGCGTCGGCTTCGCCTACGCGTCGATGCCCGCGCTCATCAACGCCGCCGTTCCGATATCGGAAACCGCCGCCGCCAACGGGATCAACGCGCTCGCACGGTCGCTGGGCACGGCGATCTCGAGCGCCGTCATCGGTGCCATCCTGGCGGGGATGACGATGCCGCTGGGCGGGCACGAGGTTCCGACGCTCACAGGTCTGCGCGTCGCGATGGTGGTGGCGGCCGTCGCAGCGGGGCTGGCCGCCGTCCTGGCGATGCTCATCCCCGTGGGAGAGGTGGCACAGGAGAAGCGCGCGCTGGTGCCGAACGAGGCTTAAGCCATTGCGGCGGGGCCGCCGTTAAGCCATTGCGGCGGGGCCGCCGTTAAGCCATTGCGGCGGGGCCGCCGTTAAGCCATTGCGGCGGGGCCGGCGGCGCTCAGCCGTTGCACCAGGTCGGCGGCGACGGTGTGCAGCTTGACGTTCTTCGCCTGCGATTCGCGGCGCAGCATGTCGAACGCGGTGTCCGCGTCGACCTGGTGCAGCGCCATCAGCATGCCCTTGGCCTGCTCGATCGATGGGCGAGACTCCAGCGCGTGCGCAATGGTCTCGGCGACGCGGTTCGCCGACTGGAAACGAGCGAAGTCGGCGATCGCACGGGAGACCGCCGTGGTCAGCAGATCGAGGACGTCGGCGTCGATGCGGTCGAAGGCGGCCGATGTCCGGCCGTACAGGTTGAACGACCCGATCGCCTGCTCGTTCGCGAACAGCGGCGCCGCGAGGAAGCTGCGGATGCCCTCGGCGCGTGCGGCGGCGGCGAACTCCGGCCACGCCTGCTGTGCGCTGTCGGCGTCGGTGCGCACGACCGTTCCGGTGCGCGCGGCGTGCAGGCACGGGCCCTCGCCGGCGTTGTACTGCTTGAGATCCACCTCGAGGGTGCGGTCGTCGGTGTGCACCGCGGTGTACGTCCGGCCGCCCATGTCGATCGTGACGCCCGAACTGTCGGCGCCCTCGATGGCCTGATGCGCGATCTCCACGAACTGCTGCAGCAGTTGCAGCAGATCATCCTCGTCGGTGACGGTGCGACCGACGTTGAGCAGCATGCGTCCGAGCTCGGAGGCTGTGAGGGTCGTCGCGGCGACCGCGACGAGGTCGGCCGCGGCCTGGGCGGCGTCGGCATCGGCGAGAAGCGAGTTCTCGGTCCGCGGGTCGGTATCGGTCATAACGAACCCCATTTTGACACGCTCGTCACGATCGGGTGGCTCGGATGGCGTCCCCGTCAGCATCGTGACAGGTTCTACAGATTGAACTGGGCCTTGAGCTGCTTGGTTTGGAAGTGCTCGACGATGATGCCCAGGAACGGAATGGTGCCGGCCAGGAGCACTCCTATGGTTTTCCCGATCGGCCAGCGCACCTTCACCGCGAGGTTCGCGGTGCAGAGCAGATAGACGAAGTACACCCAGCCGTGCACCACGCCGATCCAGCTGAGGTTCTCGACCCCGTAGCCGTACTTCATGACCATCTCGTAGCAGAGGGCGATCAACCAGAGGCCCGTGCCCCACGCGAGGATGCGATAGGGGAGCAGGGCTTTAGCGACGGTTTCCTTCTGGACGGCCGGTGCGGGGTCGGCGGCCGCCGGCTTGTCTGCCGAGACGTCCGGATCGGGAATGCTCACGTGTCTTTCCTGTCTTTATCGGCGTTGGCGAGGTCGGCCAGGTAGGCGTTGTAGTCGCGCATCGCGGGGTCGTCGTCGGGCCGCGCCGCGGGTGCCGGCCGCTCTGGAAGCAGACCCGCGGGGATCTCGGTCAGCTCGCCGGCCCGCGACGTCGGCGGCGGAGCCTCTTCGTAGCGGACGAACTTGTAGTACGCGTAGATGCAGAAGCCCGCGAACATCGGCCACTGCAGCGCGTAGCCGAGGTTCTGAAAGGAGCCCGACGCCGACTCGTAGCGGGCCCACTGCCACCAGGCCAGCCCCAGGCAGCCGGCGGCGCTGAGGACCGCCAACGCGATGAGCGCCGGCCTCCTACGCCGCGTAGTGGACATTCGTCCACGGTACCGCGACGGACTTCGGTCCGATGAACTCGTCCATGCGGGCGGTATCGGCCTTGCGGTAGATGGAGATGACGTACTTCGTGGACCGCCGCCAGTGGATGCCCAGTCGGTCGAGGGCCGCGGTGAAGAGTCCGAGGATGTCCTCGGAGTGGTTGGTGAAGTGATACCGGATGCTCGTCACGCCGCGGTCGTTGGCGATGACACGACAGCCGTCGCTGTGGATGAGGCCGAGGACGAACTCCTCCGTTTCCTTGTCGACGATGTCCTGCTGCCACGGTTGGAGTGCGATCTTCCGGAGGTGCTTGCGTCCGGGGCCGTGCTGAGGGAAGTAGCAAGGCCAGTGATTGGAGAACATGTATACGTCGACACAGCCGGTTTTGCGTCGGTAGACACCGGCGCTTTGCTGCGGGAACAGCGCATCGATGGCATCGCTACAACGGTCGATGATCGCCGGATACCGCTTGTCGCACGTGACACGAAGGCTGAAGCTGCGGCCAACCCTGGAGACGCATCCGTCGCCGAGATACATGCCGAGCAGATAAGAGTATTGGGCTGGTGGCAGGTCGGCGAAGTCGTGGAGCCTGCTGCACGCGGTTGATCCGCGAGGACGTCGCGGGCTGAGTGGAGGCTTTCGGCGCCAATCGCGAACGGTCGGCCGTGGTATCCCGGTCTCGCGGGCGATCGCGCAGTCGTTCATTCCCGTCGCGATAAGGCGTCGTACTTCCTCAAACTCATCCGCTGATCTCGTCACAGGTCGCCCCCTTACGTGCTCATATCAAGCTAGGGCGGGCCTCCGACAAGTCCTGGATTGGTACGATCACATGGACTGCGGGCGTGGTGAAATGGCAAACACAATGGCTTTAGGTGCCATCGCTCGAAAGAGCTTGGGGGTTCAAGTCCCCCCGCCCGCACTCTACCTCGTCGAATGTGACTGTGCCGCAGTATAATCCGCTAGTTGTCGCCCGCCGCCACCAGTGATCGCAGCACTACCGTCGGGTTGTCGCGCTGGAAGCCCTCGAGCCGCCACTTGGTGGAGAACAGCGCGAGCATCACCCCGTCGGTACGGATCAACACCTCGGCTGACGGCTGTTTGTTGACGAACTCGGCGTCCTCGGGGTCGACGATCCGGGCCACGGAGTACGGCAGCGACTCCAGGGCGATCGGTGCGCTCAGTTCGGCCTTCATGCGATGCTCGGCGACCTCGAACTGCATCGGCCCGACGGCGGCGAACACCGGCGCCTGATCGCCGCGCTTGTCGGACTTCAGCACCTGCACGACGCCTTCCTGGTCCAGCTGCTCGATGCCCTTGCGGAACTGCTTGTGCTTGCTCGGGTCGGTGCCGCGGACCACTGCGAAGTACTCGGGGGAGAAGCTGGGGATCGGCGGGTACACCACCGGTTCGTCGCGGAACAACGTGTCGCCGGGTCGCAGCGCGGCAGCGTTCGCGAGCCCGATGACGTCACCCGGCCACGCGCTGTCGAGCGTCGAACGTTGTTGTCCGAACACCGATTGCGCGTACTTCGTGACGAACGGCTTACCGGTGGCGGCGTGGGTGAGGACGTCGCCTCGCTCGAAGGTGCCCGAGCACACCCGTGCGTAGGCGATGCGGTCGCGGTGTGCCGAGTCCATGCCGGCCTGCACCTTGAACACGAACGCGCTGAACGGCGACTCCAGCACTCGCTGCTGGCCCTCGACGTCGAGCTGTCCGTGGGGCGGCGGCGCGATCTGCACCAGGATGTCCAGCAGCTGGTTCACGCCGAAGTTGAGGATGGCGGAGGTGAACAGCAGCGGTGACGTCTCGCAGCTCAGGAACGTGTCCCGGTCGTAGTCGGAGCCGTCGGCTTCGAGCAGTTCGGACTCTTCGACGGCCCGGTCCCAATCCTCGCCCGCCGACTCGTGCGCTGCGTCAGGCGTGAGGTGCTCCTCCGGCGCGGCCGTCGCGCCGCCCGCCGTGCGGGTGTATCGGATGAAGTTGCCGGTGCGTCGGTCCAGCACGCCCTTGAAATCGCCTGCGACGCCGACGGGCCACGTCAGCGGCGTGGGGCGCAGGCCGATGCGCTCCGTGATCTCGTCCAGGAGTTCCAGCGGGTCGCGGCCCGGGCGGTCCCACTTGTTGATGACGGTGATGATCGGGATCCGGCGGTGCCGACACACCTGAAACAGCTTGAGGGTCTGCGGCTCAAGGCCTTTCGCCGCGTCGATGAGCATCACCGCGCAGTCGACCGCGGTGAGCACGCGATAGGTGTCCTCGGAGAAGTCGGCGTGACCGGGGGTGTCGAGCAGGTTGATGACGCAGTCCTGATCGCCGAGGCTGTACGGGAACTGCATCGCGGTCGAGGTGATCGAGATGCCCCTGGCCTTCTCCATCTCCATCCAGTCGGACACCGTCGCCTTGCGACCAGCCTTGCCGTGCACCGCGCCGGCCTCGGTGATCGCGTTCGCGTGCAGGACGAGCGCCTCGGTGAGCGTCGACTTGCCCGCGTCGGGGTGGGAGATGACGGCGAAGGTGCGGCGGCGGCGCGCCTCAGCGGCGACCTTCGGAGAACTGACGATGGTGGGGGCGTTATCGGTCATGCTGCCTTGATGATATTTCGCCAGGTGGTGAAACCGTAATCGTGGCTAGATGAGGTCGTGGTTCGTCAGCCAGCGCATGACGAACCAGCCGATGAACACCGGAATCCAGCAGGTCAGCACGCGGTACAGCAGCACCGAGGGCACCGCGACCGCGGCGGGGACGCCGAACGCCGCCAGCCCGCCGATCAGCGCCGCCTCGACGGCGCCGACCCCGCCGGGTGTGGGCGCCGCGGACGCCAGCGTGCCTCCGATCATCGTCACCACGGTGACGGTGACGAACGCGACGTCGCCACCGAACGCCTCGACGCTGACCCACAGCGCTAGGGCCGCACCCAGAGTCGTTGACGCACAACCCAGGACGATCAACGCCAACCGCTTCGGTTCGCGGGCCAGCTCCCTGAGGTCATGGCCGACCTCCTTGAGCCTCGGTCGCACCGAGGTGCCCAGCCAGCGGCGCGTCTTCGGCACCAGCATGAAGGTGCCCATCACCCCCAGCGCAGCCCCGCCGATCAGGTACAGGACGGTCAGCGACGGCACGAAATGCCGCAGGTTCGCCGAGGCGCCTGCGACGGCGCTGAAGAAGATGAGCAGCGTGACGTGCGTGATCACCTGCACGGCCTGCTGAAGCGCGACCGCCGCGGTGGCCCGCACGGTGCTCAGTCCGGACTTCTGCAGAAACCGCGTGCTCAGCGCGAGCCCACCGACGCCGGCGGGCGTGGTGGTCGCCGCGAAGGTGTTGGCGACCTGCATGATCGTCAGGTTCTTGTAGTTGACCTGCTCCGACGTGCAGGCCCACAGTGCGGCGGACGCTCCGAAGAACGTCACGCCGGAGATGGCGAGTCCGAGAAGCGCCCACCAGTAGTTCGCCGTTCGCAGTTCGTTGAAGAACGCGGGCACGGTACTGATGAACGGGTACGCGACGTACACCAACGCGACGAGCAGGACCAGTTGGATCAACTGGTTGCGGTTGAAGCGCGTGATGGTCTCGGTGGCGATCTGGTCGGCCCCGGTCTGGCGTTTCACCTCGTCGCGCGCGGTGGTCACCATCGTCTTGATGTCGACAACCGAGTTGCGAATCCGTTGCGGCATGGCCGTTTTGGTCAGTCGTCCCGATGCGGTGAGAACGGTGTCCCTGCCGAACGCCTCGATGGCCGCGGTGACGGCCGGGCGCGGCCCGTACAGCGAGGTCGTCGTCACCAGGAGTTGGGCGATGTCGGACTGCAATCGGGTGTCCAGCGCCCCGTACTCGGCGTTGCCGAACCCGCCGAACCGGGCCCTGCCGTCATCGAGGGTGATCTCCTTGGCACGCAGGTCGCCGTGTGAGATGACGTGATCGTGCAACTCCCGCAACGACTTCCACGGAACATCGACCGGATCGTCCTCCGAAAGCGGGGTGCCTCGCGGTGCGGTGTGCGCGTAGAGCGTCCAGCCGCGATCCAACCCCGCGACGGCGATGGTGGTGGTGTTCGCCAGATCCAGGTCGTGGATGGCGATCGCCATCAGTGCACGGTGTTCGACGGCGCGGCGCATCGAGGCCTGAAACGGTGCCGTCTCGTCGTTCCGCAGACGGACGTACTGCCAGATCTGCCGCAGGGCACCGCCGCTGCGCTGATTGGGCCCGTACAGTTCGACGACCGCGGCCGCGGTGCTCTCCCCGCGCGTCGCCGACAGCACCAGCGGACCCGGCCCCGCCGGCCGCTCGACGTGCAGGGCGGTCACGTCGACACCGCGGCGACCGAGCGCGCGGACCGCCCCGGCGAGTGGCACCTCGAGCGCCGGGGTTCCGACCACCAGCACGACGAGTGCGCCGACGAACCAACCGACCGACAGGCCCAGCAGCGAGCGCGCGGGCACCACGGCGCTGACGACGAGGTGGATCGGCACGAACGCCAGCAGCAGCCCCCACCACCAGCGCCGATAGCGGCGTGGCGCCCACGGGCCCGACACCGTCAGCACCGCGGCCAGCATCGCGATCCAGCGCGGATCGTCGAGGAACTGCGAGAACACCGTGTTGAGCCGGTCGTCCAGGTCGAAGTGCCAGCGCGGCGCCGCCAGCCCACGCGGCGTGATCGACAGCAGCACACCGGCGATCACCGCGGCGGCGGCGTACGCGGCCAGCAGCTTGACCTGTCGCGTCGCGATGAGCCCGATCAGGATGACGAAGGGCAGGGCCAGGATCGCGACGCCGTAGGCGATGTAGACCAGGTTGGACTGCGTCGGCGTCAGGACGCCGACGATGTCGGATATCGAGCGTTCCAGCCCGACCCAGTCGCGGCGGGTGATCAACGAGCTCGTCACGACGACCGTGAGGAACAGGGTCGCGAACACCAGGCGCAGGATGTCGTTGGTCCGGCGGGTCCACGGCGCCAGCAGCCGCCCGGTGACCTGAACCTCCCGACCGTCGACGCGAACCACCCCCACAGCATCCCTGTTCAGGTGCCGAAGTCGGTCGCGAAACACCGCTCAGCCTGCGATTGCCGGGCGCAGGAAGTCTCCTGAGATCTTGATTGCCGGTGCGGAGGTGTCGCCGCCGACGACCAGCGTTGCGAAGGCCACGTCACCGGCGATTCCCGCGAACCAGCCGTGCGAGCGCGTGTTGTCGCCGAACTCCGCGGTGCCGGTCTTGCCGCCGAGACCCGGGATGTCGCGCAGTTCGGTGGCGGTGCCGTCGGTGACGGTCTGGGTCATCATCGCGCGCAGGTCCGTCACGATCGCCGGGGGGATCGGTTCGGACGGGGTGTCGGATTCGGTCCTCTGGTCGACGACGAGCGTCGGGGTGATCGTCGACCCGTGCCCGAGGCTGGCTTCGGCGACGGCGAGCCCGAACGGGCTGACGGTGACCGTGCCCTGGCCGATGCCGTTCTCCACCTTCAGCGCCGCGGTGTCGGCGTTCGGCACGCGGCCGGTGATGGTGGTCAGGCCGGGGATGACGTAGTCGACCCCGATTCCGAAGGTGCGCGCCATCTTCGGCAGCGCGTCGGCGGGCAGCTGATCGGCGAGCACTGCCATCGTCGTGTTGCAGGACCGGGCGAACGCCGTCGTCAACGGCACTGTGCCCAAGTCGAATTCGTCGTCGTTGGGGATGGTGCGATCCTCGACGGTGACGCGGCCGGGGCACGGCTCGGGAGTGTCTGGCGCCGCGATCCCGGCGTTCAGCGCGGCGGCCGTGGTGATGGTCTTGAACGTCGAACCCGGTGGATAGCTGCCGGTGAAGGCGATCGGTCCCTGCGCATCAGCGGCCGGGTTCTGTGCGGCGGCGAGGATCCCGCCGGTGGTGGGGGAGATTGCGACGATGACGGCGGGCCGTGGCTCGGCGGCCACGGCCTGCTGTGCGAGCTGCTGCAGCCGGATGTCGAGCGTGGTCCGGATGGGCTGCGTGTCACGCGGCGGTGCGGAACCGAGTTCGTCGGTCGGCCTGCCGTCGGCGTCGACGAGGGTCACCGACCAGCCCGCCGTCGCGTCGATCGCCGTCTGCCAGATCTCCTGGAGTCCGGCGATCGCCGGCGACGTCACGTCGCGGTTGGCGGTCAGCAACGCACCCTGCTCGGCGACGGTCACCCCTGCGATGCCCGCGAGTTGATCGCGCACGACGGCCAGATCGGCTTCGCGGAGCCTGACGACGGTCACCTGCGCGTCCTCGTTGCCCGCGAACTGGTCGGCGATGGTCTGCGCGGTGATGGTCGGTGCGAACTGCTGCAGTATCGGCGCCAGTGCCGGCGCGGCGTCGAGGTGATCGCGGCTGAGGTTGACCACGCCGATGGTCTGCCAGGTCAGCAGTGGTTGACCGTCTCGATCGACCACCGGGGTGAGCAGGTTCTTGTCATCGCTGTACTGGAACGACACCCCGTCGCGCAGCTTCGGATGCAGATCGGTCGGCGCCCACTGCACGCGCCAGTCGTCGCCGACCTCGGCGGCTGTGACGTCGGCGTCGTACTCGAGCGTGCGGCCTTCTCCGAACGTCCAGACGTAATGCAGGCTGCCCCGGTTCTGCTGGTCGTCGCCGCTGTCGACCTCGCTCGTGGTGACGGCGACGGTGGCGTTCGGCCCCAGGCCGTCGAGCATCGACGCGATCACCGGAGTGGCAGCGGACGGGTCCGTCGTGGCGTTCGCCGCGGCGGTCGCGTCCTTGCGCTGCAGGGCCTCGGCGAACGCGCGGAACGCGTCCTGCGGCCCGCCGCTGGAGAACAGCGAGCAGCCCGTCGAGGCGATGAGAGTGACGCAGAGCAGCAGGGAAACGAGGGCGCGGCGACTCATAGCCCTATGAGGGTAACCACCACCGCGCTCAGCCCCGCGGCGTCAGGCCCGCACCCACTCGCCCACGCCGGCCGGCGCAGGCGAACCCGATCACGGCCAGCGTGATCGTGCACGTCATCACGACCGCGGCGGGCACCGCGGTGTGCTCTCCCGCGATGCTCACCAGGGGTGACACCGCGGCGGCCAGGCCGAACTGGGTGGCGCCGAGCGCCGCGGACGCCGTGCCCGCGGCGCGCGGTGCGGCTCCGAGGGCCAGCGCCGTGGTGTTGCCGAACACCAGGCCCATGCTGCCGACGGTCACCAGCAGGGGCAGCGCGAGCCAGCCCGCGGGAACTCCCGACGTGGCGATCCCGAGCAGGGCGGCCGTCGACGCGAAGCCGATCGCCAGCCCGATGCCTGCGAGCCGCCGCACGTCGTGGCGAGCGGTCAACCGGGCGGACACGGCACTGGTGGCCGTCAACGCCAGCGCGTTGACGCCGAACATCGCGCCGTACTCGCCTGCGCTGAGTCCCATCATCGTCTGGTAGATGAACGGCGACGCCGAGATGTAGGCCATCATCGTGGCGAACGCGCAGCAGAACGCTCCGGCGTGGCCGACGAACGCGCGGCTGGTCAGGTCGCGAAGCGGCGAGCCCAGCGTGGCGCGGGACGCGCGGAGTTCGGCGCGGCGGTGTTCGGTGTGCGTCTCGCGGACGATGACCAGCACGGCGACGAGCATCAGCGTCGACAGCCCGAGGATGACGGTGAGCGCGCCGCGCCAGCCGATCGGGCCGACGAGAAAGCCGCCCGCGAGCGGTGCGATCACCGGGGCCACACCGCCGACGATCATCATCAGGCTGAGCGCCCGTGCGGCGGCCCTGCCGGTGGCGAGGTCGGCGATGATGGCCCTGCCGATCACCATGCCCGCCGCACCCGCGACGCCCTGCAGGAAGCGAGCGCCGACGAGGAACTCGATTGTCGGCGCCAAAACCGTTGCTGCACTGGCGATTACGCATATCGTCGCACCGACGAGCAGGGGACGTACCCGCCCGTAGCGGTCGGACACCGGGCCGAACGCGAGCTGGCCGACGGCGAGGCCCAGCAGAAAGGCCGTCAGGGTCAGCTGCACGGCCGTCGCCGAGGTGTTCAGGTCCGCGACCATCGTCGGGAACGCGGGCAGGTACAGGTCCGTGGCGAACGGCGCCACCGCCGACAGCAGGGCCAGCGTCACCAGCAGGGCCGCGGTGATCGTCCGCCCGCGTTCGGTCGTCGTCGTCCGCTCGTCCAGCGCCGTCACGATCGCCTCCAAAGTAGTTATCAGTTGATACTTATCAAAGTACAACAATCCGGGTAAGCTTGGCGAGATGGGAGAAGGCGACGCTCGTCACACGTCGACGGGCGCCGATGAGCGCCTGGCCGATCTGGCCGACGTGATCCTGGCGCTCGCCAGAACCATCTCGACCGACGCGCACCTCGACCCCGGAATCGTCGATCTCACCTCGACGGAGATCAACGTCATGCGCTTCGTGGACCGCAATCCAGGGGCGTCGCCGGCCGCCGTCGCCGCGGCGACCGGCCTGCAGCGCAGCAACCTCAGCAGGGCGCTTCGCGATCTCGAGGCCAAGGGCATGGTGCGGAAATCCAGTAGTGAGTCCGACGGGCGACAGGCCCGGCTGCACTCGACCGCACGCGCGGCGGAGAACCTGAAACGCCTGCGCACCAACTGGACTCGGCTGCTGACCTCGGCCGGAGCGGACCGCCGCAACCTCGATGCGGCGCTGACGATGCTGACCGACCTGGAGGCCGGACTCAGCGCGCCGTGAAACCCGCGTCCAGCGGCCAGGACGTGCCGGTGATGAATCTGCCGGTGTCGGAGACCAGCCACGCCACCGCGGATGCGATGTCCTCGGGTTGCAGCAGCGCGATGGGCAGGGCGTTCTGCTGAGTGGCCAGCCACGGGTCGGACGCGGCGGCCAGGCCCATGGTGGCCTCGTTGATGATCATGTCGGTGGCCACGCCGCTGGGGTGGATCGCGTTCACCCGAATGGACTGCGGTGCGAGTTGCGCCGCCCAGCCCTGCATCAGCGCGACCAGTCCCCGTTTGGACGCGGCGTAGGCCTGTAGACCGGGCCGATCGGTCCCGGACGCCTTGATTCCCTGGGTGGAACTCACCAGCACGATCGACCCGCCGCGGCCGCCCTCGATCAGCGCCGGAATGGCCGCGTCGACGGTGTTCCACGCCCCGATGAGGTTGACGTCGACGATCTCCCTGAACGTCTGCGCCCGGTCGGGAGTGTCGGTGACCCGGATGATGCCCGCGTTGGCGATCACGATGTCGAGCCGACCGAGTTCCCGCACCGCCTCGGCCGCGACACCGGCCATCGCACCGGCGTCCCGAACGTCGGCCTGCCGGGCCAGGATTCGCCGGCCGAGCCGTTCCACCGCCTCGACGGTCCGGGCCAGATCGTCGACGGTGGCGCCGGGATAGTCGGTCGTCTCTAACTCCCCGCACACGTCGATGGCGACGATGTCGGCGCCCGCGTCGGCCAGGGCAACGGCGTGCGCCCGGCCCATGCCGCGTGCGGCACCGGTGATCAACGCGACCCTGCCGTCGAGTCCGCTGCCCGGCTGCGTCGTCATCACGTCCGGTCACCTCCCACGGGGGAACTCGACGTCCTTGGTGACCGCCTCCCACTGATCGATGGACGCGCTCATCTCCGCGATCTTGTCGCGGACCGCCTTCAACACGTCCCGTCCGAGCAGTAACCGCAGTGGCGGTTCCTCGAGGCTCGTCACCATCAGCACCGCCTCCGCCACCTTGCGGGGGTCACCGGGCAGGTGATTGGCGAACTCCTTGATCATGGTCTTGCGCACGCCGACGTTCTCGTCGTAATCGGCGATTGGCGTTGATGATTCGTGCATCGAGCGGGCGGCCCAATCGGTGCGAAAGGCCCCCGGCTCTATCGCGGTCACCTTGATGCCGAGTGGGGCGACCTCCTTGGACAGCGCCTCGGTCAACGCCTCCAGCGCGAACTTGGTCGACGAGTAGTAGGCGTTCGGCGGGTTGGCCACCAGTCCCGTCATCGACGAGATGTTGACGACGTGGCCCGAGTGCCGCGCCCGCATCCCCGGCAGCACCGCCTTCAGCGTGTCGACGACGCCGAAGTAGTTCGTGTCGAACAGGCTCCGGACCTCCGCGTCGTCACCCTCCTCGATCGCCGACATGTAGCCGTAGCCGGCGTTGTTCACCAGCACGTCGATACCCCCGAACGCGGTCTCGGTCGCCGTGACGGCCGCGGCGATCTGCGCCCTGTCGGTGACGTCGAGAGGCAGGGCGAGCGCTCGGTCTCCGAACTCGTCCGCGAAATCGGCCACCGCGCCCGCCTTACGCGCGGTCGCCGCGACGTGATGGCCGGCTTCGAGTGCGGCACGGGCGATTTCGCGACCGATGCCGGTGGAACATCCGGTGATGAACCAGTTGGCCATGTCAGTTCGTCCCTTCGGGAAGTCGGCGCAGATACGCCGCGCGGCGAGCCGCGAGTTCGGCCGCCCGCTCCGCTGCGGAGACTCGTCGCAACGTCGGCACCTCCCGTTCGAGGTCGTCGATCGCGACGACGCGACCTCGCGCCCCCAGGTCCTCCTTGGGTCCGGTCTCGCCGAACTCCGCCATGCGCAGCGTGAGGATGCCCTCACGCAATCCGTCCGAGTCGATCCAGTTGGCCACACCGGGATCGGTGGGGGCGATGACGTAGGTGTAGGAGCCTTCGTCGTTGGGTGTCGACTGGGCTTTGTTGAGGCTTCCGGTGCGGTCGACGATGTCGAGCGTGGTACCCCAGATGTTGCTCAGCGGGACGGTGAAGTACTCGGCCCCGCCGTCGCCGACGTCGACCACGAAGGCTTCGCCGGGCTGAAGATCGAACCGCCCCATCACGTAGACCTGGTTGCGCATCGCGCCGACCTTGTCCGCGGACCAGGCGAGGTTGAAGTGGTTGGCGGGCATCTTGTACACGCCGTGACTGAGCTTGCCGGTGAAGTCGGCGAAGTAGGCCATCATCTCCGCGGTGGCGTCGGCCTGCTCGTCGCGCGTGCGCGCCGGGCCCTGCGGTGCAGCGCCGCGGCGTTCCACCGCAAGGTGGTTCGGATCGTCGCGGTCCCAGTTCAACAGCACGTCGCGGATGTAGAACTCGTGCGCCTCGGGGGTGGTCTGCACGTGGTTCGGTCTGTCGCCCGCGGGATCGGCGTCGACGGTGATGGTGAACGATCCGTCGGGGTCGACCTCCATGGTCCGGCCGTTGAGCACCGCGACCGTGCCCATGTTGGCGTCCCACAGGGTGAAGTAGTTCTCGGTCATGCGGTGTTCGCCCACCCGGCCGCGGATGACGTACCGCTCGTCGCCGGAGATGGGTATCACCCGGTATACGCTGTCGGGATTGTCGATACCCCAACGAGATCCGGGTATCGCCGCGCCCGCCACGGGATGGCCCAGCCGGGTGATGCAGCTGACCGCGGGGCGCAGCTTGTCCTGGTTGGACGACCACACGGCGGCCGAGAACATCACCTCGTCGAAGGCGTCGTCGAAGCAGGACCGCATCGCGTCGGAGGCCTTGGCTCGCGACAACCACTTCTCGGCGACGCTGCGTTTAGCGGCCTTGACGGTCGGATGATCGAGGAGTTCCAGTGCCGCCAGTTCCTGCTCGTGCTGGGACGCCGTGGCAACCGGGTGGCCGGTGAAGTCGGTCATTCAACACTCCTCGAGGGTGGCGCGTCGGATCGGAATCGCGTGTTGTAGCCGGCGAAGCGCTCGTCGATCACCTGATCGTCGAGCCCGTAATCCGCTGCGGCATAGGGCGGGCGGGCCGGCTCACGGGGCCGCTCGTCGAGCCAGCGACGCATCGCCGTCTCGGCGTCCACTGTCAGCGGGACGCCGACGGCGTCGTAGACCCTGGCGACCTGCCCGATGGGATCGGCGACAGCGGCACCGAACTCGATGTCGGTACACCGCGTCGACTCGTCCGTCCAGCGCGCACGTGTCGCCATCGCGCGGTCGTTCGTCCAGCCCATCCGCTGCAGCCATTCCGAACCGACGCGATTCCGATCCACCGTGTCGGAGTGCATGGCGTGCAGGGTGGCGTTGAGGCTCGCGCCGGATGGGATGGTCTCGCGAGGATCGCGGTGCATGTGCACGACGTGCAGGTCGGGAAACCGGTCGCGCAACGCGTCCAGGTAGCCGAGATGGGCGGGCGATTTGAGTACCCAGCGCTTCACCTGTCCGGAATCGGACACCTGCCGCTTCTGCCACTGCAGGAACTGCAGCATGCGATGCAGGTAGGTGTACGCGGGAGCGAAGTCCTGCGTGTCGATCCAGGATCGGTACGCGGGCAGGTGCGCGCCGGACTCTGGCACGTGGGAGAGGAACGCGTCGGAGAGGAAGACGATCTCCTCCTCGGGTTCGCGGGCGTACATCGGGTGTATCGAGAACAGTTCCGGGGCGAGTTCGCGGGACGTCGCCTCGCGCTTCTCGCTGACGGCGATGCGCGGGTCCTCGACTGCCGACCATTCGTAGTCGAGTTTCGGCGCGACCTCCACGACCTCCCACCCGTACGCGCAGTGGAAGCGGCCGTCGGCGGCCAGCAGGCGCTGAAGCAGTGTCGTGCCGCTGCGCATCATGCCGACGACGACGATCGGGGCCACGATCGTCTCGTCCAGGATCTCGGGGTGGCGCCGAATCCACTCCTGCGCCCGCAGTCGCATCCGCAGGCTGTGGACGAGGCCCGAGCGCAGGATGTGCACGCCGATGTCGTTCAACTCGGCGGCGGCGTAGCTGTCGGCGAGGACGCCCAGTGGTTCGTCGAACGACAGCGGCCCCCAGTCGTCGAGGCTCTCCTTGCGCTGGGCGGTGGCTTTCAGCTCGTCGGCGTCGAAGGGAAGTGGCACCGCGGTCAGAACTTCAGATGGCCGCTGGTGTCGCCGACCTGGTCGACGAACATGATGCGGGTGTCGAACCACCACGAGCCGTCGACCCGGTGGAACGTGTCCCGGTACCGGCCCGTCACGATGACCTGAAGCGGGAGGGCCGGCGTCGCCTGCGTCACGCAGTAGTAGGCGGTGCCGCGCGCGCTCGCCTGCGTGTCGTCGATCCGGATGCGCACGTTGCTGGTGAAGTGCTTCGTCTTGGGCGTGCCGTCGTCGTAGAGCCGGGTCGCCAGCTCGTACATCCGCCGCACGCCGGACGTTCCCTCGAACACGGTTTCCGGGGGGCCGTTCTCGATTCCGCAGATGCGGCCGTGGGCGAAGAGGGCGGCGACGCCGTCGAGGTCACCGGCATCGAGCCGCTCGGCGTACTCGTACACGAGATTCTCGATCTCGCGGGCGGCGTCGCTCATCGTCAGTAGACAAGCAGCCCGAAAGTGTCATGTCAACGACTTGGCGGAATCGTGGTCAGGTTCGGTTGAGCGCCCACCTGATGCCGCCGACCAGTGTCCGGCCGGCGACGCGGACCGCGGTGGCTTCGACGGGCGGGAGGTAGGGCAGCCGCAGCGGCCACCTCGCCCACTGCGGCAGCATGGCGACCGACGTCGCGGCGACGACGCCGTACGCCGGCCGGGCGACCATCGGCAGCGGTGGGGTGAGCAGCAGGTAGCGTGCCGCGTCCCTGGCGGCCGGAGTGCTGTGCAGTTCCGGGCGGAAGTCTGAAAGGCGCTGTGCTAGTTCACTTTCGGTGCGCGGCGGATCGATCACGCCGAGGGCCTCGGCGACGCGGGCGGTGTCGGCGACGTAACCGTCCCGGCCCTCCTGGTCGAGAGGTGCCGCCCCGTACCGCTGGTGTGCGGCCAGGAAGCTGTCGATCTCCGCGATGTGCACCCACTCGAGCAGGTGCGGGTCCGACGCCTCGTAGGGCCGACCGTCGGCCGCGATCCCGTGCACTCGGCGGTGGATGCCGCGCACCTTGTCCACCGCGCGCTGCGCGTCCACGGCGGGCCCGAACGTCGTGACCGCCAGAAAGGTGCTGGTGCGCTGCAACCGGCCCCACGGGTCCCCGCGGTAGTCGGAGTGTTCGGCCACGCCCGCCATCGCCAGCGGGTGCAGCGACTGCAGCAGCAGTGCCCGCAGACCGCCGACGAACATCGAGGCGTCGCCGTGGACGCGCCTGATCGGCCGGTCCTCAGCGAACCACCGCTCGCCGGGGGTGTCGTGGATCCTCGCCCGGTTCGCGGGTCCCTCCGGGCCTGCGACCAAACCGAAGAGCCGCTGGCCGAGGCTATCGCGCACGTTGGTAAGACCTGGTACCGCCATAACGCCGACAGTACGCCGGGGCGACGCTCGCTCAGCTCAGCGCGAACCCCGTGTAGCCGGCCGTCGCGATCTCGTCACACCTGCGCCGGTACTCGGGTATGCCCGCCGTGTAGCCCATGTACATCCGCTTCTTCCCCGGTACGTTCGCGCCGTTGTACCAGGAGTTGCACGAAGGGTGGGCGAGCACGGTGGCGGCGACGATCGACGTGGCGTGCTCGACCCACTCGCGCTGTGCCTCGGGAAGCGCTTCGATGGTGCGGTTTCCGCTGTCGTGCAGGTGTTTCAGGCACGCGGCGATCCACTCGACGTGTTGCTCGAGCGCGGCGACGAAATTCGTGGCCGCTGACGGGCTGCCGGGACCCTGCACGATGAACAGGTTGGGGAAGCCGGCGACCGCCAGCCCGAGGTATGACACCGGCCCCTCGGTCGCCCAGTAGTCGCGCAGCAGCACGCCGTCGCGGCCGCGCACGTCGATACGCGACAGTGCACCCGTCATCGCGTCGAATCCGGTGGCGTAGACGATCACGTCGAGTTCGTGGAAACCCTGCTCGGTGGCGATGCCCGTGGGCGTCACCTCCGTGATGACGCCCTTGCGAAGGTCGACGAGCCCGACGTTGGCGCGGTTGAAGGTCTCGTAATACCCCTGGTCGATGATCGGCCGCTTGCAGCCGAACGGATGGGTCGGCACCAGTGCCGCCGCCGTCTCCGCGTCGGTGACGATGCGGGCGATCGCCTGACCGTACAGCTCGGTCGCCATCCGGTTGGCGTCGATGTCGAAGAAGATGTCACCCCAGTCGAGCGCGCCCATGACGCCCTTCTCGACGGCTTCGGCCTTGTCGTCGGCAGTGGCGGTCTTGATGGGCGGTCGCGCGAGCATGTTGATGAGCACCGAGAACGCCGACAGTCGCGCCGCTCCGACGGGGTGTTCGCGCTGTGCCGCCCGGATGTCGGGGTACTGCGCCTTGAGCTCGTCGAGCTCACCGGGAGCGAACTCGCGGACCCGCCACGGCAGTGTGAAAGCGGGGGAGCGCTGGAAGACCGTGAGGTGCGCTGCCTGCTCGGCGATCACCGGGATCATCTGGACGCCCGTCGAACCGGTCCCGATGACGCCGACGCGCTTACGGGTGAGGTCGAATCCCACTGCGGGCCAACGGCTGCTGTACAGCGACGCGCCTGCGAACGTGTCCACGCCCTGGAAGTCGGGTTCGACCGGAACCGACAGGATGCCCGACGCCGCGACGACGTAGGGCGCGACGAACGTCTCGCCCGACGCGGCCCGTAGCACCCACTCGGACGCCTCCTCGTCGAACGTCATGGCCGCGATGTCGGTGTGCAGCCGAATGTCTCGGCGCAGGTCGAGCTTCTCGGCGACGAAGTGCAGGTACGCCTCGATCTCGGGCTGGGCGGGCATCGTCTCGGTCCACACCCACTCCTGCTGGATCTCGTCGGAGAAGCTGTAGGAGTACTCGATGCTCTCGATATCGCAGCGGGCGCCGGGATAGCGGTTGAACAGCCAGGTGCCGCCGATGTCGTGCGCCTTCTCGAGGACGCACGTGCGCAGGCCCAGCCGGCGCAGCTCGTGCAGCATGTACAGCCCGGAGAACCCCGCGCCGATGATCAACGCGTCGAACCGGTTGTCGTCCATGTCGGCCTCTCTCCCCGCGTGCGAGCCCACCTTATCGAAAGGTCTACAGTATGGTGCTGCGTTCGGGCGCGCCGGAGTACAGTGCACGCTGTGCGGGTGAACGTGAGTGTGGGATTGGTCGTCGGGGTGGCCGGTGCCCTGCTGCTGGCGGCCCCCGCATCCGCCGACGACTGCGCGGACGGCTATCTGGTGCGGTGCCAGCAGGACGGGTCGCGGACGATCATCAATCCCGGCGTCAGCCGCCCGGTCGGCCAGGTGCCCACCGTTCAGGGCGTGCCGTGTACCGGTGAACACCTCGGCGTCTGCATCGCGCTGAGCCAAGCCAACGGCAACGGATTCCCCGGTCTGACAACGGGGCCCGTGCTCGGGCCCGGCGCGATCATCAGGAACAGCCCCTAGGTCGTCGGCTCCGCCGCGGACACGCCGAACACGTTCCCGGCGGTGGATGCGATCGGTTCGGATTCGAAGGAGACTGCGCGCATCAGCGGGCCTATCACCGCGTCGAAGATCGCGGGGATGAGCCGGAAGGCCAGGATCGCCGGACGGTTGATCAAGCCGACCTGTCGCTCGCTGGATCGTCGGCGGTCCGTCGCCCGCACGATGGCCGCGGCGACGACGCCGGGGGCGTCGGCGGTCGGAGGCACCTTCGGTGCGTACCCCAGGTAGTTTCCCGCTGTGCCGTAGACGGGAGTACTGACCGGGCCGGGATAGATTCCGTGGATCCGGACGGCGGGTAGATCCCGGTTCTCCTGACGCAGCACGCGGACGAGGGCGCTGACCGCGAACTTACTCAGTACATAAGGAGATTGATTGGGAACGGCCATGACACCGAGCAGCGATCCGACGAGTACCAGATGTCCGGCTTCGCGCTCTCGGAAGTGGCTCAGCGCTGCCCGCGCGACATTGGCCGCCCCGAGCAGGTTCGTCATGACCACCCCGTCGAACACGTCGGTGGGGATGTCCTCGAAGCGTCCGAAAGCGGTGACTGCGGCGCACTGCGCGGCGACGTCGACCCGGCCGAACCTGGCCACGGCGACGTCGAACAGCTCGTGCACCTGCTCCGAGATTCCGATGTCCGTGATCTGGACGGCGACCTCCGCGGCACCGGCCAGTCGGCACTGCTCGGCGACGGCTTGCAGGGTGTCATCCGACCGCGCCGCCAACACCAGGCGACAGCCGCGCCGGGAGTAGTGCAGCGCCGTCTCCTTGCCGATGCCGCTGGAGGCTCCGATGACTATGACGACCTGAGGTACGTCCTGCTGCGTCGTCATCCGACGGTCCGCCTGCACTCGAACGCGGCCAGGACGTTGAGCACCGAGGTGGCGATGACGGGAGACCAGCCGCCGCGGCGGGTCGCGGCCAACGCGGCGGTAACGGCAACGGGTGCGAGAAGCGCAGCCGGGTCACGACGTCGCTGACGGACCCGGTCGATCGCCATCGGCGTTCCGGACGCCAGGTTCACCGCGATGACGGCGGCGTCGGCGACGCCTGCTCGGCCGAACCCGAGCGCTCTGGCGAGAGTCAGTGCACTCCAGAGTGCCAGTGAGGCATCGTGGATTCGGTCCACCGTGGTTCGCGCTGACATGCGTTTCTCTTCCTTCCGGCCCATCGCGGCGCTGGTTCCCACCGCGCCGCTCGCCAGGCCGTCGAGCAGCTCGTGAGCCGCCTGTGCCGAGGATCTGCTTGGGACCCAACCGAGTTCGTTGCGAGCCCTGGTGGTGTCCATGACCGGGGTTGCGGTGGCGACGTCGTACCAGCCGGTGGTGAGGGCGACCAGGCGCGTCGCGCTGAGCACGCCGATCGCCGCTCGTACGAGTCCGGCGTTCACCTCGACCGGGCGCGCCCCGACGAGATCGGCGATCGCGCGGCGGTCGAGGGCGTCGGCCGCGATGTTGAACGAACCCACCGCGCGCCGCTCCATCAACCGGACCACCGCATCCCCGACGTCGTCGGCGTGGACGAACTGCAGTGCGAGCCCGGCGGGGAGGGGGAGTAGCGGCAGCCGTCCGCGGTGCAGTGCCTGCAATACAGCGCGCGGGACCAGCGGCCCGAGATAGAGCGATCGAATCAGCGCAGCGGCTTCCCGTTGCACCACGACCGTCGGGCGGAACCGCGCCACCGAGGTGCCAGGGTGGTCGGTCTCGTAGTCGTCCAGCATGCGCTCGACGAGAACCTTGTGTCGGCTGTAGGTGGAGGACTGCTGGCCCGTGTCAGGCCACGTTTCGTCGACCGGGGCCGGGGCCCCTGGAGCGTAGACGCCGAGGCTGGACGCGTAGACGAGTTGCTCGATGCCCGCGTTGTGCATGGCCTGCAGAACCGCAGCAGTGCCAAGGACATTCGCGCGGTAGAGGTAGTCGGCGTTGCGAACGGGCTGGGTGGCGAGCGCCAGGTGGATCACCACGTCGGCACCCGCCATCGCAGGCCCCAGCTTCGTCGCGGCGTCGGCCGCGGACAGATCCACCGCGTGCCAGCGCACCCGTTCGTAGATCCGGCCGAGCGTCGGTGGGCGCCGGCAGACACCGACGATCTCAGCGTCCGGAAACTGTTGCGCGAGTGCTCGCAGCACACCGGAGGCGACGTTGCCGGACGCACCCGTCACCACCACCGTACGGCGCGTGACGGGTGCAGTCAGCGGGTCGTTCACTAGCTCGGGGATTCATCCGCGGCGTTCTCGGCCGCCTGCTGCGAACCGGTCGGGTGGTCGGTGTCATGCGGGTCGACGCCGGCGTCCTTCGCTTTGTCGACCGCCGCCGCGCCGCCGGGATCATCGGGCTTCGTTACGTTGCTCATACGTCGGATGCCCCGTTCGTAGAGGCTATTTCGACCTCGGCGGTCGCCTGAATGAGGGCCAGGAGTTCCTTGTCCAGGCCCGGTGCGAACTCCTCGCGGCGTTCGGGGGCGATGGTCATCGGGAACCCCTCGGGCATGAGGGCGGTGCTGAGTTCGGTTCCGTCGTTCGACGGTGATGCGCCGCGGTACAACTTGTCGGCCTGGCTCTCGTCGTCGGCGCTGAAGGTGTACTGAATGCTCTGCAAGCCCATGTCGACCAGCTTCTTGACCTCCGGGAAGCGCTCGGCGTTCGTCTTCGGAATCGGCAGCGCCGCACCCCAGTTCACGCCGAGGCTCTCCAGCGCCTTGGCGAAGGCGTTCTCGTGCGCCTGGTCGCGCACGATCAGGTAGGCGATCGTGGAGCGCGCCGCCTTGTTGGCGGTCATCTCGTAGATGCGGCACTTCTGCAGCCGACCCGTCGATTCGAGCATGAGGTTGTAGAGCAGGTCGAGGACGAGGTTCCCGCTGTTGTAGACATAGGAACCCGACCACGGATTGCCCGCCGCGTCGACGGGCAGCGCACCCTGTGCGCCGACCAGGAAGTGGTGGATGTTGCCGGTGTCCAGGGCGATCTTCAGCGGCGTGGCACCTTTGGCGCCCGGCTTGTCCACCGGATCGGTCTTGCGGCCGTTGTATTCCGGCGAGCCGTCGAGGAGTCGGGAGATCGTGGTGCCGATGAGTTCGACGTGGCTGATCTCCTCGGTGCCGACGCCCTGCAGTAGGTCCTTGTAGGGCTTGGATGCCGCGTCGCCCCGGAAGTTCATGCTCTGGAACAGGTACTGCATCATGGTGCGCATCTCGCCGAACTGGCCACCGAGGCCCTCCTGCAGGGCGTTCGCGGCGGCAGGATCGGGCTCGTCGACGGCGATCTCGTTGATGAGCTGCTCGGTGTGTAGGTACATGGTGGTGCTCCTGGATTGTCTTCCGGTGCTGATCTCTCAGCAAGGCAACGACGACGCTCAACGGTTCTGGCGGAGCTCTCGTCGTTGGTGGGCGGTACCCCGGCCGAGGCAGCGCAAACGACTCGGGTCAGCGCGTTATCCCTCGAATTTCGAAGGACTTTCGTGCTCGATTGGGCTCGCCGGTTCGGTTTGAGACCCCGGGATTCGGCAACTCCTCATCTGCGAGCGTCTGCGCTCGCCGAGTCGCGTCTAGCTCCCGGCGCTTCATGCAGGGACCGCCGATCGGCGCTCTGGACGTACTTTTCGAATTCGAGGACACCATGACCACCCGTAACACCCTGGAAAGATCCCTGCACGACGTCGGGGCCGCGGCCTGGTTCGGCGGCTCCCTCATGGGAGCAGTCGGCGTCAACGGAGCGGCCGACGCCGTCCGTGACCCGAAGGACCGTGCCAGGACGGCGGCAATGGGCTGGGCGAAGTGGTCGCCGGTCAACGCCGTCGCCATCGGCGCCCACCTCATCGGCGGCGCCGCCGTCCTGTACGCCAACCGAGGACGCGCGAAGAACCAAGCAGGCGTCACCTCGAACACGATCGTCAAGTTGGCACTCACCGGTGCGGCCCTGGCCGCCACGGTGTACAGCGGCGTACTGGGTGCGAAAACCGCCGAGGGCGACGGTCATCCGGTGGACGGGGCGACCGATCCCTCCGCTTCGACACCCGACGACGTGGCGTCGGCGCAACGGCAGCTCCGCTATCTGCAGTGGGCCCTTCCCGCCCTCACCGGAGCCATCGTCGTTCTCGGGTCGCAGCAGGGGGAGCAGCAGCGCCCGAGCCAGATCCTGGCCGGGGTCGGCACCAAGCTGGCCCGACGCGCACAGGACTGATCACCCACCATTCGAACGGGCCCGCGCGGGCGCCGTTCTCACTCGTACCGAAGGAGCAGCAATGTCAGAGCACGAAAAGGCCGACCAGGCACGCAAGGGTCTGATCGATTCCGTCAAGGGCAAGGCCAAGGAGGTCGTCGGCGCCGTGACGGGCAACGACTCCCTGACCGCCGAGGGCCAACTCGATCAGACCCAGGCCAAGGAGCGCAAGGAGGCGAACAGCGTCGAAGCGATCGCCGACGCCGAGTCCGAGCAGGCGCTGTCGGAAGCAGTCGACGCAAAGGTCGATGGTGCACAGGAGCGCAATGCGGTGAACGCGCAGAAGGCGGCCGCCGACCAGGTCGTGCAGGGTCAGCAGAACGCGCAGAAGGCCGAAGCCGAGCGTGTCGGTGCGCAGCAGGCGGCCGCGGCTCGCACGCAGGCCGAGATCGACGCGCAGCGTGACGTCGACGAGGCGAAGGCCAGGGAACGCGCCGATGTGCGGGCCGCAGCCGACGAGGCCGTCGAGGCGGTCGAAGAGCACCAGACCGCAGACCGCCTGGCCACCCGTGCCCACGAGGAAGCCGATCGGATCAGGGCTCGGCCGACCGCCTGACCAGCGACGCCGACCTTCCCTGATCACCCCCGACACACCAAGGAGTCATCCATGAGCATCACCACCATCCCGCGCGCCGTGCTGCGGTTCCAGTACCGTCTCGTCCGCCTGCCCCTGCAACTGATCGAGGACCGTGTCGTCGTCCGGATGGGCGAGGAGACGCCCGGCCGACTCTTCTACGAACGGTCACTCGGCGTCCTCGACGCCACCGTCGGCCACGTGCTGGGGGACTCCACCGTCGCCAGGCGCGGCGCCGCGATGAGCGAGCGCGCCGACGCGCGCGGCCGCGCTGCGCGGTTGGATGCGGCCGCATCGGCCAAGGAGGAGCACGCCGAAACCGAACTCGAGGCCAGGAGAAACCAGGTCGCCGAGGACCAGAAGCAGGCTCGCGACGACAAGGCGCAGCGCGTCGAGCAGGCGCGCATCGAGGCCGAAGAGCGCAAGCGCGAAGCGGGCGAGGCTGCGCAGAAGCGGACCGCCGCTGCCAAACAGCAGGCCGACCAGGTAGCCGCGAACCGCAAGGCATCGGTTGCCAACACCGAGTGGGCGGCCAAGCAGAGCATCGCGGCGGACGAGAAGCGCGCCACCGACGACGCCAAGGCCAAGCTGGACGAGGCGCGAACCAAGCGCGACGAAGCCGACGCCAAGCGCGCCCGCGCCGATCGGGTCGAGGAGTTGGCGGACGTCGAGAAGAGTTCGCGTCAGGCCGCCCGAGCCAGAAAGTCCTGACCCGGCGAGAACCCTCAGCCGTAGCGCATCGCCACTGTCCGGCGGTGCGCTATCGGCGTTCCGAACAGTGAGCGGTTCAGCGTGGCCCGTTTCAAGTACACGTGAACCCCGCTCTCCCAGGTGTATCCGATGCCGCCGTGCAACTGCATCGCCTTCCCGACGACGTCCACGGCTGCGGCGGTGGCATACGACTTGGCCATCGCCGCAGACGTGGCCGCATCCTCTCCCGCCGCGACGTCGGCCACCGCGGCGTCGACCAGTTGCCGCGCCACCGAGGTGTGCACCAGCATGTCGGCACACGCGTGCTTCACCGCCTGAAACGACCCGATGGGCCGGTCGAACTGGTGGCGTACCTTCACGTAATCGACTGTGGCGGTGAGCATCGCCTCGGCCACGCCCAGGCTGTCGCAGGCGATCGCCACGGCGGCGCGTTCGAGCAGTCGCTCGCCGTCGATCGGCAGCGTCCACGCCTGTGTTGCGGGCACGCCTTCGGCGGTCACCTCCGCCAGCGCGCGGGTGGCGTCGAGCACCGGCTGAGGGGTAACGGTCAGGCCTTGACATTTCACGATCGCGGGCGGTCCGGAGTCGGCCAGCAGCACGATCACCTCGGCGTCGGCGGCATCGGGCACGAACGTCGCCCGGCCCGACACGACACCGTCGCGCAGTGAGAAACCGGTGGCGAAAGCGGCTTTCGCGCCCGCGGCGATGCGCTCGAGGAGTTCGTCGCGGGCGGCGTTGGCGGGCAGTGCCGTCAACGCCGCGACGGCGAGCGCGGTACCGAGGTAGCCGCCGCCCGACGCGGCCCGGCCCAACTCCTCGAGCACGACGGCGGTTTCCGCGAACGACACGCCGGCGCCGCCGAGTTCGTCGGGCACCTCCAGCCCCGGCCAGCCGGCCTCGACGAGGCGCGACCAGTCCGACTCCCGGCTCAGCACCTCCCGCGCGGACGCGCGGAGTTCGTCACGAAGGTCCATCACGCGCTCGCCGGTTCCCGCGGCAGGCCGAGGCCGCGCTCGCCGATGATGGTGCGCTGGACCTCGCTGGCCCCACCGGGAATGGTCCACTCCCACGATCCGATGAAGTCCAGCACCCAGGCACCCGACTCCCAGCCGCTCGACATCGGCTTGCTCAGCACGGTGTGTGCCGGAAGCCCGGCCACATCGGCCCCGAAGTCGGTCATCCGCTGCAGCAGTTCGCTGTAGAAGAGCTTCACGATCGACGGGTCGGCCGGACCGACGGCGCCGGCGTCGTGCCCCTCGACGACGCTGCGGCACAGCCCACGCAGCCCGGTGAGCTCGATCTCGAGCTGTGCCAACCGGTCCCGGACGACCGCGTCGTCGAGCGGGCGATTGCCGTCGGCGTCGCGCGTCGCGCACAGCTCGACCAGCCACCGGAAGCCGGCGTTGCCGAGGCGTTCGGCGAGCTCGAGCATCGTCATACCGCGCTCGGCCCCCAGCGTCGACTGCGCGACCTGCCAGCCGGCGTTCTCGGCACCGATCAGGTTCTCGGCCGGGATCTCGACGTCGTTGAGGAACACCTCGCAGAAGTGCGAGTCGCCGACGGCGTTGCGGATCGGTCGCACATCGATACCCGGCGCGGACATGTCCATGAGGAAGTACGAGATACCCTTGCGCTTCGGCGCTTTCGGGTCGGTGCGTGCCAGCAGGAGACACCAGTCGGCATGCGCGCCGCCGCTGGCCCACAGCTTCTGACCGTTGACGATGAAGGTGTCGCCGGCCCGGCGCGCCGTGGTGCGCAGCGAGGCGAGGTCGGAGCCGGCTTCCGGCTCGGAGAACCCCTGCACCCAGATCTCGCCGTCCAGGATCGCGGGCAGGTGCCGTTGCCGCTGTGCGTCCGTGCCCGCCGCGAGCAGCGTCGAGGCCGCGTGGTGAATACCCACGAACGCCAACACGAGTCGGGGCGCGTCGGCCGCGGCGAGCTCCTGGTAGAGCACGATCTGCTCGGCCACCGACATGCCGCCGCCCCACTCGGCGGGCCAGTGCGGAACGGCGAAGCCCGCGGTGTGCAGTTCGGCGAACCACTGCTTCTGGAACGTGACGAACTCGGCGTCGCCGACGCCGGTCTGTGACGCACGCCAGTCGGCCGGGACGTGGTCGGCACACCATCGCCGGACGTCGGTGCGGAAGTCGTCGAGTTCGGTCACGACACCGTCTCGCCGCTGAACAAGCCCCTCAGTCCGGTTCTGCCGACCCTGCGGGTCAACGCGTCGCGGGTGGCGGACAGCCCGAAGGGCAAGCGGCGCAACGGCTGACTGTACCGGGACAGCCACGACAGCGTCGTCTCGTCGCAGAACCCGACCGCGCCGTGCAGCTGATGGGTCACGCGGAATACCACCTCGGCCGCCTCCAGGGCGGCCAGCCGCAGCGCGAGCGCGTCCTCGACGGCGTCGGTGTTGCGCCTGTCGACGCTCCACAGCGCGTGCTTGGCGAGCACCTCCAGGCCCGCACGCTCGACCTCGCCGTCGGTCAGCTGGAACTGCACGCTCTGGAAGCCCGATAGCGGCTGCCCGAACTGGTGTCGGGACTGCACGTGCGCGACCGTGAGATCCAGTGCCCGGTCCAGCATTCCGAGCAGCGTCCAGCAGGGCAGCACCAGGGCGAGGGCGATGTCATCGGCACCGCCGTCGTGGTCTGTGGGCGCGAGTTCGAGCTCAGCGACGAACGCGGGGTCGGTGCCGCGCAGTCCGGCCACGGTGCTGCGCCTGCCGTCCAGGGTCACCGTCGCCCACGTCCCGTCGACGCCGCGGATGGCCGCCGCCGGGCGCACCTCCGAGACCACGACGAGCCCGTCGGCGTCGGCGGGTCGGGCCAGCCGCTCGGCAACGGGGTAGGGGAGCGCCCAGTACCCGGCACTGCGGCACAGTGCGGCCGCCGCCTCCAGCGAGTCGGTGTCGTCGCGCGGGTCGAGGTCCCAGGCTCCGAGTTCGGCCAACACGCCGTCGGTGAGGGCGCCCCTGGTGGCGGGATCGGCCTCGGCCCGCTGAACGAGGTCGTCACCGCCGGCGGCTTCGAACGCCCGCAGTGCCTGCTGGCCGAATTCCGTTGCTTCACTGGACAGGTCGGTGATCATCGCTTAGACCCCAGCATCGCTCGCGACAACAGGATGCGCTGCATCTCGATGCTTCCCGAGGACACCGTCGCCGCCTGCGAGTACCGCCAGTGATCCTCCACTTCGCGGCGGAACAGCGTTGCGCCCCCGGCGTTATCGTCACTGATCTCGGCCGCGAGTTCCATCAGCACCTCGGCGCTGTCCTGGTCGAGCTTGGTGACGGCGATCCGGTACGCGGCGACATCGGTGGGCGTCACGCGACCCTCGCTCTGTAACGACACCAGCCGGTAGGCGAGTAGCCGGGCGCGCCGGCAGTGCGTCAGCATGCGCGCCCACCGGCCGCGCAGCTCGGCGGGCAGCACGTCCCAGCGGTCGCCCAGCACGCGAGGAGCCATGTGCAGCAGACGATCACACCGCGCGTACCGCGCGATGCCGAGGCGTTCGAACGACAGCACATCGGCCACGATCGACCACCCGTCGTCGACGGTTCCCAGCACATCGGCCTCGGTCACCCGGAGATCGTCGAAGAACACCTCGTTGAGGTGGTGGGGGCCCAACATGGCGCGGATGGGGCGCACGGTGATCGCGGGATCCGACATCGGCACCAGGAAGATCGTCAGGCCCTGTTGTTTCCTGGTGGCCGCGCCCTCGCCCACCTTGGTCGTGCGCGCCAACAGGAAGCACCACTGCGCCATGGTCGCGTACGACGTCCAGATCTTCTGGCCGTTGATCCGCCAGCCGTTGCCGTCGCGGGTCGCCGTGGTGCGCAAGGAGGCGAGGTCGGAACCGGCTTCCGGCTCGCTGAATCCCTGGCACCAGATGACCTCACCGCGGGCGATCGGCGGCAGGTGGGTGCGCTGCTGCTCTGGCGTGCCGTGCCGCATGATCGTCGGGCCGACCCAGTTGACCCCCATGTACTGGGCACCGCGCGGTTCGTGGTGTGCCCACATCTCCTCGCGGACCACCGTCTGCTCCCAGACCGATGAGCCGCGGCCACCGAACTCCCGCGGCCACGACATGCACAGCAGCCCCTCGTCGGCGAGGAGTCGGCAGAACGACTGCGCGAGTTCCAGATCGGCCGGATTGTCGGTGAAGGCGCCGAGGAAGTCATCGGGAACGTGTGTCGCCACCAGGCCGCGCAGTTGCTTGCGCAGCGCCTCGGCGTCCCCGCCCATGTCGAAGTCCACGGTTGGATCCTAGGGCAATCCTTATAAGGATTGCTAGTATTCCCCTATGACAGCGGGCGGGCGCACGCCGCAGCGCAGAATCGCGGAGACGGTCGCGGCGACGCTGCGCGCCCGGATCCTGTCCGAACGCGCAGGTGAACGGCTGCCGACGCAGGATCAGCTGGTGCGCGAGTTCGGCGTCAGCTACCCGTCGGTGCGGGAGGCGCTGCGGATCCTCGAAACCGAGGGATTGGTGACGGTCCGGCGCGGCAGCGTCGGTGGCGCGGAGGTGCATCGGCCGGACCGGGCGTCGGGGGCGTACCACCTGGGCCTGGTGCTGCAGGGGTCCGGCGTCGTTCTCGGAGACCTCGCCGAGGCGCTGCTGACGCTCGAGCCGCTGTGTGCCGGTGAGGTCGCGCGTCGCACCGACCGGGCGGCGGCCGTCGTGCCGGTGCTGACGGCCAACGTCGACGCGTCAGCCGAGGTGGTCGCCGACGGCGTCGAGTTCACCCGCATCGCCCGCGAGTTCCACGATCTGGTGGTCGGATTCACGCCCAACGACACCATCCGGCACGTCGTGCGCAGTCTGGTGGCGTTGTGGTCGGCGCAGGAGCGGCAGTGGGCCGCCGTGGTGACGCGCCGCGGAGAGTACCCGTCGCCCGCCGAGGCGCGAGGGGCGGTGAAGACGCACCGGCGGCTCGTCGACGAGATCGCCGCGGGCAACGCCGACGAGGTTCAGCGGCTGTCGCGCAAGCACCTCGCCGCGACGCAAGCCGTGCTGCTCGACCGGTTCACCGACGACGTCGTCAACGCCGAACCCGCCCGCTCGGCCCGCACCGGGTAGGCGCGGGTTCAGTCGCTGGCGGGCAGCGGCTTCGCTTCCTTGATCTCCAGGGGTGTGGTGCCGACGGACAGCGAGCCCTTGCCGGCCTTGGTGACCAGGACTTCGGCGCCGGCGTCGTCGACGTAGCGCTTGCCCATCAGGGTGCCGGCGGCGAACGCGTCGTCCAGCGACAGGCTCTCGTCGACGGGGTCGCCGATGGGCACGGCGGGGGCACCGCCGATGCGTAGGTCGTCGAGCGCGTCGGAGGCACGCACGACGATGACCTGGGTGTCGCAGACCTGGCTCTGCAGGCGGGTGCCGTTCTTGATCATGCCGACTCCTTCTCATTGAGTTCGTTCACGAGTTCGCGGCGCAGCACCTTGCCGGTCGCGTTGGTGGGCAGTTCGGCGCGGAACACCACCCGGTCGGGGGTGCGCGACCCTCGCAGCTGTCCGCGCACGAAGCCGCGCAGGTCCTCCGGGTCGGGGGTCGCGTCGGGGGCGGGGACGACGACGGCGACGATGATCTGTCCCCATTCGGGATCGTCAGCACCGACGACGGCGCAGTCGTGCACGTGCGGGTGTTCGACCAGGACGTCCTCGATCTCGGCGGGGGCGATGTTCTCCCCGCCGCGGATGATGGTGTCATCGGAGCGGCCGCCGATGAACAGGTAGCCGTCGGCGTCGAGGTAGGCCACGTCCTTGGTCGGGAACCAGCCGTGGGCGTCGAGGACCGAGCCGATGCCGGTGTAGCGGCCCGACACCTGCTCGCCGCGTACGTACAGCTCGCCGGGCTCGTCCGGGCCGAGCACCGAACCGTCCTCACCGCGGACCTGCACTTCGATGGCGGGAACCGGTTGGCCCACCGACCCGAGGCGGCGGGCGACGGCGGGATCGCCCGATTCCCCCGCGGCCAGCGCGACCCGGTGGTCATCGGGGCCGAGCACGGCGATCGTGGAGCTGGTCTCGGTCAGGCCGTAGGCGTTGACGAACCCGACCTCGGGCAGCAGCTGCAGCGCCTTGCGCACCAGCGGCAGGGCGACCTTGGAGCCGCCGTAGGCCAGCGTGCGCAGGGTGGGCAGCGAGGTGTCCGCGCTCTCGAGTGCGCTCACGATCCGATCGAGCATGGTCGGGACCACGGTCGCCGAGGTGACCGCTTCGGCGTCGACGAGCCGCACCCACTCGGTGGCGTCGAAGGCGGTGAGGTACACCATCTTGCGGCCCGCGTACAGGTTGGACAGCGCCGCCGACACCCCGGCGATGTGATAGGGCGGCACGCAGATCAACGCGGCGTCGCCGGGTTGGGCGGAGTCGAACTCGACGGTGCCGGTGATGTAGCTGGTCAGGTTGTTGTGGGTCAGCTCAACGGCTTTCGGGGCCGACGTGGTACCCGAGGTGAACAGCACCACCGCCACCGCATCCGGGTCGGCGAATTCGGCAGCGGGTTCGCTGGTTCGGGCGGCGGCCAGGAACTCCGCCGACGACATGACGGTCTTCCCGGCATCACCGACGGCGTCGCGGTACTCGTCGTCGACGATCACCAGCGGCTCGGGTAGCCGCCCGATCAGCGTGCGCAACCCGTCGGCCGAGAGGCGGTAGTTCAGGGGTGTCACCGGTACCGCGGCCCGTGCCGAGGCGAACAGCAGCAGCGGCAGCATCGCCCCACCGGCACCCACGTAGGCCACGTGCCGGGCACCCGAGGCGGCGATCACCCCGGCGCCACCATCGGCCAGGGTGTTCAATTCTTCTACGGACAAGCGCAATTCGCCCGACACCAGCGCGGCCTCACCGGTGATCGCCAGCGCCGTTCCCTGGGCCATCTCCAACAGCAACGAAATGCTCATGATTGTCCGCTCATACCTTGTCGACGAAGATATCCCACATCGGATTGTCGCCGCCGCCGTAGCGGGACAGATCGGTGACACCGATGTCGGCGAGGACGTCGGAGTCGATGTAGCACTTGCCGTTGGCCTCGGCCGCCGGCCTGGTCAGGATCGCCGCCGCGGCGTCGGCCATGATGTCGGTGCTTCGGGAGCGCGCGACGAGTTCATCGCCGGAGGCCAGATTGGTCACCGCGGACGTCGCGATGTACGTCTCCGGCCACAGGCAGCTGAACCCGATTCCCGCGTCGGCGTATTCGGCGGCCCAACCCAGCGACAGCAGAGTCATGCCGTACTTCGACACCGTGTACGCCGGGTGCGCGCCCAGCCAGTGGGGGTTCATGTTCAGCGGCGGCGCCAGCGTGACGACGTGCGCGTGGGCCGACTTTCGAAGATGCGGCAGGCTGGCCTTCGTCAGCAGAAACGTGCCGCGCACGTTGATGTCCATCATCAGGTCGTACTTCTTCGCCGACAGCTTCTCGGTCGGGTCGGTGGCGATGGCGCTCGCGTTGTTGATGACGATGTCGATGCCGCCGAAGCGCTCGACCGCGGCGTCGACGGCGCGCTGGACGTCCTCCTCGTTGCGGACATCGCCCACCACGGCGAGGCCCTTCCCGCCCGCGGCCTCCACGTCGGCGACGGCGGTGTGCACGGTGCCCGGCAGCTTCGGGTGCGGCTCGCTGGTCTTCGCCAGCAACACCACGTTGGCGCCGAGCTTGGCCGCCCCCAGGCCGATGGCGAGGCCGATGCCTCGACTGCCACCGGACACGACCACGGTGCGGTCGGCCAGTGATTGCTGCGGGTTGGTCATACGGCTCCTCGGTCGGTGGCTACTGATGGTAGCCGAACGGTAGTGACGTTCTCATTTTTCGCAAGTGTCATGCTCCCACGGTGCGCCACGGTCCTGGAGTGGGGGAATGGCGAGTACGCCGGTCTTGCCGCTGACGTGCCGATCGATGGCTTACTCGCGACACATTTCCGCCACGCGGTATTGGCATTCTCTTTTTCTGCAAGTAGGTTATCCCCTGATGAGTGAGAACGTCCTACCCCGGTTTGAGACGCCGTCCGGCATCCCGCTGGAGCCGGTGTACGGCCCCGACGACCGGTCCGGCGACCCGCCGCCGCCCGGCGAGTACCCCTTCACCCGCGGAAACTTCGCATCGGGCTATCGCGGCAAGACGTGGACGTTCCGTCAGTATTCGGGGTTCGGCACGGCCGAGGAGAGCAATCGCCGCTACCGGTATCTGCTCGACCAGGGCGGCACCGGACTCTCCGTCGCGCTCGATCTGCCAACGCAGTGCGGCTACGACTCCGACGACGCCGAGTACGGCGAGGAGGTCGGCAGGGTCGGGGTCGCCGTCGACACGCTGGCCGACGCGGAGGTGCTGTTCGACGGCATCCCGCTGGACAAGATCAGCACCAGCTTCACCATCAACGGCACGGCCGCGATCCTGCTGGCGTTCTACGTCGCCGCGGCGGAGAAGAAGGGCGTGCCGCGGGAGAAGCTCACCGGCACCATTCAGAACGACATCCTCAAGGAGTACGCGTCGCGCGGGACGTGGATCTGGCCGCCCGAGCCGTCGCTGCGCCTGATCGCCGACACCATCGAGTTCTGCGCTGCGGAGGTGCCGAGGTTCAATGCGATCTCGGTGGCGGGCGCGCACTTCCGCGACGCGGGTGCCAACGCGGTGCAGGAGATGGCGTTCACGCTGGCCGACGGAGTGACCTACTGCGACACGGTCATCGAGCGCGGCCGCATGACGATCGACAAGTTCGCCCCGCAGATCTCCTTCTTCTTCTACACGCACGGCGACTTCTTCGAGGAGATCGCGAAGTACCGCGCGGGACGGCGTCGGTGGGCCACCATCGTGCGCGAGCGGTACGGCGCCACCAGCGACAAGGCGTCGATGTTCCGCTTCGGCTGCGTGTCCGGCGGCGCGTCCCTGTACGCCCCGCAGGCACAGAACAACCTGGTGCGCGTCGCCTACGAGTCGCTCGCCTCGGTACTCGGTGGCGTGCAGTCGATGTTCACCGCGGCATGGGACGAGCCGTTCGCCCTGCCCAGTGAGGAGTCCGCGACGCTCGCGCTGCGAACCCAGCAGATCCTGGCCTACGAGACCGGTGTCACCAAAGTGGCCGACCCGCTTGGTGGTTCGTACTTCGTCGAGGCGCTCACGGATGCCACCGAGGAGAAGATCATCGAGATCATGCGCGATCTCGAAGAGCACGGCGGCATGGTGCGCTGCATCGAGGACGGCTACCTGCAGGGGCTGATCGCCGACGAGGCGTTCAAGATCCACTACGAGGTCGAGTCGGGCGAGCGGCCCGTCGTGGGCGTCAACAAGTTCGTCGTCGACGAGCCGCCACCCGACCTCGCGACCTACGAGCTCGACGCCGAGGGCCGCGATCTGCAGCTCAAGCGACTGGCGAAGGTGAAGGCCGAGCGCAGTGGCACCGCCGTCGCGGAAGCACTGGGAGCGCTGTCGAAAGCGGCGGAAGGGGACGACAACCTGATGCACCGGCTCATCGACTGCGCGAACGCGTATTGCACTGTGGGGGAGATGGTCTCCACGTTGAAGGCGGTCTGGGGCGAGTTCCAGCAACCGGTGGTCTTCTGATGAGCGCTTGCGCGAAGAAGAGAGGGCACTGCTGATGGCCACCCGGGTACTCGTCGCCAAGCCCGGTCTCGACGGCCACGACCGCGGCGCGAAGATCGTCGCGCGCACCCTGCGGGACGCCGGCTTCGAGGTCATCTACACCGGAATCCGGCAGCGGATCGAGGACATCGTGTCCATCGCCCTGCAGGAAGACGTTGCCCTGGTGGGCCTTTCGATCCTGTCCGGTGCGCACGTCGCGCTGACCACCCGCACGGTGGACGCGTTGCGCGCCGCCGACGCCGGCGACATCGCGGTGGTCGTGGGCGGCACCATTCCGGAATCCGACGTGCAGAAGCTGCTCGACGCCGGTGCGGCCGCGGTGTTCCCGACGGGCACCTCGCTGGACACGCTGGTGAAGGACGTCCGGGCCTTGACCGAGAACGCAGAGGAGTCCGCCTCGTGAGACTTGGCGTGATGATCGGGGCCGAACGCGGTGACATGACGCGCAAGGTCGCCAAGCTGGTGTCCGACATCGAATGGGCCGAGGGCGCGGGGCTCGACACCGCGTGGATGCCTCAGGTACCAGACGACTTCGACTGCCTGACCATGGTGGCGCTGATGGCCGCCCGCACCTCGCGCATCGAGTTGGGCACCGCCGTCGTCCCCCTTCAGGCCCAACATCCGATCGCCCTTGCGCGACAGGCACTGTCGGTGCACGCGATGGCCGAGGGGCGGCTCGCGCTCGGTGTCGGTCCGTCGCACCACTGGATCGTGCGGGACATGCTCGGCCTGCCGTACGACAAACCGGCCGCGTACACCCGCGACTACCTCGAGGTGCTGAACGCGGCGATCGCGGGACCGGGTCCGGTGGACGTGGTCAACGACTCGTTCACCGTCCACAACCCGACCGCGCTCGCGGCGCAGACGCCGATGCCGGTGCTGGTGGCGGCGCTCGGTCCGGTGATGCTGCAGATCGCCGGTGCCCACGCGGACGGCACCGTGCTGTGGATGGCCGATGAGAAGGCGATCGGCGACCACATCGCGCCGAAGATCAACAGGGCCGCCGCCGAGGCGGGCCGGGCGGCACCGCGGATCGTCGCGGGAATCCCGGTGTGCCTGTGCGCCAATTCGGAGATCGACGCGGCGAAGGACCGGGCGAATCGCATTCTCGCCGAGGCCGAGACGTCGCCCAACTACCAGAAGCTGCTCGATCGCGGCGACGCGCGCAGCGTGGGTGACCTGTGTGCAGCCGGCGACGAGGAGTCGATTCTCAAGCGCTTCAAGCAGTTCGCCGACGCGGGCGTCACCGACCTGTCGGTCCGACTGCTGCCGATCGGCGACACCCGTGACGAGTTGATCGCGTCGAAGTACCGGACGCGTGAGGTGATCGCCGAACTCGCCAAGCAGGTGCAGTGACCGAGGGCCCCCTGGCGGGGATCCGCATTCTCGAGGTCGGCGTCATGCTCGCCGGGCCCTACGCGACCATGCTGCTCGCGGACCTCGGCGCCGAGGTCATCAAGATCGAACCGCCGGCTGGGGAGATCTCCCGCCAGGTCAGCGACAGTTACTTCGCGAGCCTGAACCGCAACAAGCGCAGCGTTCGGCTGGACCTGAGCTCCGACGAGGGGAGCCGCCGTCTCGGTGAGCTCGCCGCGGATTCCCATGCGCTGCTCGTCAACATGAAGCCGTCGGTGATCCGCAAGCTGGGCCTGACCTACGAGAATCTGCGGCGCTTCAACGAGAAGATCGTGTGCGTCGCGTTGACCGGCTACGGCCTCGACGGCGGCGACGACCCGGCGTTCGACTACGTCGTGCAGGCCGCGACGGGGGTCGCCGCCATGACCGGTGACCCCGCCGGCCCACCGACGCTGCCGGGTTACAGCTCCGCGGACAACTCGACCGGGCTCACGGCGGCTCTCGGGCTGCTGGCCCAGATCGTGTCGGGCCGTGGCGGCCAGGTCGACGTATCGCTGCGGGACGTGATGTTGTCTCAGCTCAACTACCGGGCGTCGGCCTATCTCAACGACGGCGCCGCACCGCAGCGCTACCCGTTCGGCGCGCATTCGTACTACGTTCCGGCGCAGCTGTTTCCGACTGCCGACGGCTACCTCGCGCTGTTCATCACGCACGACGGCTTCTGGAAGTCGTTCTCCGGCGAGGCGGGTATCGGCGGGTTCGAGAAGATGGCCGAGCGCGCGGAGCGACGCGATGAGGTGCTGAACCTGGTGACCGCCGTGCTCGCCACCGACACCGCCAAGAACTGGGAGGCCCGGCTGCGTCCGCTCGGTATCCCGGCGGCAGCGGTGCGCTCGCTACCCGAGGCGCTGGAGGAGACCCCGGAGGTCGTCGTCACGGCGGGCGATCAGAAGCTCATCGGCAGCCCGATCAAGGTCGCGGGTTACGTGCCGGAGTACCGGCCCGCGCCGGTGCTCGACGAGTACTCGGCCGGGCTCACTCGTCGTAGCTGACCTCGATGTCGGTGGTGTCGGGGATCGCCTGGCAGGTCAGCACGTACCCCTCCTCGACCTCGTCCTCGTCGAGGGCGTCGTTGACCCGCATGGTGGCGTGCCCGTCGATGATCTTGGCCATGCAGGTGCCGCAGTTGCCCGCCTCGCAGGAGAACGGCGGGCCCATGCCGGCCCGCCGGGCGGACTCGAGCAGTGTCTCGCCGGCCTTCATCGAGACCGTCGCGGTCTTGCGGTCGAGGATGATCTTCACCTCGCCCGCGGCGTCGCCGGACGGTACGGGGTCTGCGGTCATCGGGCTACTCCTGGGCTCGCGCTCGGATATGAACGTTCTGTCCACATGAGAATACTATTCTCCATAAATGATAGGCTATTCTCAACTCTGTTCTTCGGCATCGAGACGATCGTATGACCAGCCAGGAGGGGTCGACACGTGACTGATCGCGTCTGCCTCGCCTACGCCGATCGCGAGTTCACGACGACCGACCTGGAGTGTCTCACCAACGGCACGGCCGAGGTCCTCGAGAGCCGTGGCGTGCGGGCCGGTGACCGCGTCGCGCTGATGTCGTCCAATCGACCCGAGTTCGTCTTCGCCCTTCGCGGCGCATGGGCCCTCGGAGCGTCCGTCGTACTGCTCAGCCCGGCGTGGAAGCGCGCCGAAGTGGACCACGCCCTCGCGGTCACCGGGGCGAAGCACGCGGTCGGCGACCATCCCGTGCTCGCCGAAGCGCTGCCGATGCTGCACCTCGACGAGGCCGTCGCGCCGAGCGACCGCACCTTCCCGGCGCTCGATCCGGACACGGACGCGCTGTTCGTGTTCAGCTCCGGCACCACGGGATTGCCGAAGGCCGCGCGGCACACCCACCGGGCGTTCGCCGTCGCGATCACCCACTGGCGGGCGGCGCTCGGACTCGGGCCCGACGACCGGATGCAGATCATGACGCCGCCGTCGCACATCCTCGGTCTGCTCAACATCGCCACGGCACTGGATGCAGGCGCCTGGATCCGGCTGCACCCCCGCTTCGACGTCGACACGATGCTGGCGCACATCCAGTCCGATCGCATCACCGTCGAGATGGCCGTCGCCCCCATCGCTCTGGCGTTCGCGGCGCACCCGCGGATCGAGTCCTACGACCTGTCCTCGCTGCGTTACGTCATGTGGTGTGCCACGCCGGTGACGAAGAGCGTGGCCGACGAGGTGACGGCGCGCGTGGGTATCCGCTGGATCACCGCTTACGGCGCAACCGAATTCCCCGTCATCTCGTCTAACCCGCTGGACGACGCGCGGCTCGACACCGTGGGCAGGCCCGTGCCGGGGGTCGAGATGCGGATCGTGTCGGTCGACGACGGTGCGGTGCTGGGGACCGGGCAGGACGGTGAGATCCAGGTGCGGTCGGCGTCGGTCATGGCGGGTTACCTACCGGAGGACGCGACCGCGTCGGCGTTCGCCGACGGGTGGTATCGCACGGGTGACATCGGGAATCTCGATGCCGACGGCTATCTGCGCATCACCGATCGCGCCAAGGAGATGATCAAGGTTCGCGGCTTCCAGGTGGCGCCAGCCGAAGTCGAGTCCGTGCTGCACGGACACTCCGCCGTCGGGGACTGCGCGGTGTTCGGCGTGCCCGATCCGGCTGACGGCGAGGCCATCGTCGCCGCGGTGGCGCGGACCGGTGCGGTCGAGGAGTCGGAACTGATCACGCTGATCGGCGACAGGTTGGCGTCGTACAAGCGGCCCCGACGGGTCGTGTTCGTCGAGGAGATTCCTCGACTTCCCTCCGGAAAGGTGTTGCGGAGAGTGTTGAAGGAGCGAGTGATGAGCGCTTGCGCGAAGAACAGAGAACTCTGATGAGCGCTTGCGCGAAGGACAGAGAGCTCTGATGGACGTCAGACTGACCGCGGAACAGCGGGAACTGCGGGAGGCCGCCGCGAAGCTGGCCGACGACCTGGGCCCCGGATCGGTCGCCGACCTCGACGACGGGGCACGGCGCACGCGCCTCGAGAACGCCGTCGAGGGAACCGGATTCCGCTCGCTGCGGTCCGATGAGGCCTCGGGGGTCGAGGTGGCCATCGTCGCCGAGGAGTTCGGCAGGGGACTGGTCGACGTCCCGTTCCTTGGTCCGCTGCTCGCCGACGACCTCTCGCGGCGGCTCGGCCGTGCAGTGGCGGTGCCCGAGGCGCAGCCCGAATCGGTCGATCTCACGCGGAGCCTCGCCGGCGTGGTGGAATCGCCCGCTGAGCTCGCCGATCTTCCGGACGACGACGCCCGACGCTGGTACGCACTCGCGCTCACCGCGACGACGGCCGACATCGTGGGGTCAGCGCGCGGCACGCTGGCCCTGGCCACCGACTACGCCAAGGTGCGTGAGCAGTACGGAGCGACCATCGGCTCGTATCAGGCCGTCGGCCATCTGTTGGCCGAGAGCCTGGCGTTGATCGAGGGCTGCGTCAGCGTGCTGCGCCATGCGGCCTGGGCCGTCGACGAGCTACCCGTCGACGAGGCGGTCGAAGCCGCCCGCGTCGCCAAGATCTACTGTGCGCGTTCGGCGCTCACGGTGTGTGAGACGTCGATTCAGGTGCACGGCGGGATCGGCAACACCTGGGAGTGCCTGGCTCACGTGTACCTGCGCAGGGCGCTGGCCGCGACTGAGGCGTGGCCGGTGAAGTTGGAGGAGTTGACCATTGGACTTTCGTGATTCGCCCGACGAGGCCGCTTTCCGCGAGAGGCTGCACGGCTGGCTGCTCGAGCAGAAGGGCAGGTTCCCGACGTCCGGTGACGAGTACTGGGCCAAGGCGGGGGAGTGGCATCAGGCGCTCTACGCGGCGGGCTTCTTCGGGACGTCGTGGCCCAAGGCGTACGGCGGCCAGGAACTGCCGCCGGTGTACGACGTCATCGTGGACGAGGAGATCGCGAAGGTCGGTGCGCCCGCGCGGCCGAGCCTGGGTTATCTGGTCGTCGGACTGAGCCACCACGGCAACGAGGAACTGCGGCAACGCTTTCTGCCCGGCATGATCAACGGCACCGAACGCTGGTGCCAGGGATTCAGCGAGCCCGGCGCGGGGTCGGACCTCGCGTCGCTGACGACGACCGCGACTCGGGACGGCGACGAGTACGTCATCCACGGCCACAAGATCTGGACGAGCTACTCGGACGTCGCCGACTGGTGTCTGGTGCTCGCGCGCACCGACAAGGAGGTGCCCAAGCACAAGGGCATCTCGGCGTTCATCGTGCCGATGCATCAGCCGGGGATCGTCCAGCGTCCGCTGAAGATGATCAGCGGCGTGACCAAGGAATTCGGCCAGGTCGAGTTCGACGGCGCCCGCGTGTCCGCCGACAACCTGATCGGCGAACTCGGCGACGGCTGGAAGCTGGCGATGACGGTGGTGAGCCACGAGCGCGAGCCGTCCACGTTGGGCTTCTCGGCGAGATACGGAAAGACCGTGCGCCAGTTGGCCAAGGGCGTCGACGGCACCCCGCCCGAGGAGTTGTCGTGGGCCTGGGTGCAGACCGAGATGCTGCGACTGCACGTCCGACGCCGGCTCTCCGAGCAGCTCGACGGGATGACGCACGGTCCGCAGGGGTCGCTGGACAAGCTCCTGATGACGTGGGTTGAGCAGTCGGTGGGCCACGCCGCGCTGGCGACCGTCGGAACCGGCGACGCCGAGCAGTTCGGTGCCTACATGTACAGCCGGGCGCAGAGCGTCATGGGCGGTACGAGTCAGATTCAGAAGAACATCATCGCGCAGCGAATCCTCGGTTTGCGATGAGTGCTGGCGCGAAGAGCCATCGGACACGGTAGGAGCTGAAATGTACGGAATGCCAGACGAAATCAAGGTCGAGGCCGACGGCGCGCTGCGCATCATCACCCTCAACCGCCCCGACGACCTGAACGCGGTGAACGACAACCTGCACGTCGGGCTCGCCAAGATCTGGGAGGCGCTCAACGAGGACGTCGGTGCGCGCGCTGCCGTCATCACCGGCGCGGGCCGGGCGTTCTCGGCGGGTGGCGACTTCTACTACCTCGACGAGCTGCGCAACGACGAAGCGCTGCGGCAGAAGACGATCAAGCACGGCCGCGACCTGGTGATCGGCATGGTGCGCTGCCGGATTCCGGTGGTCGCCGCGGTGAACGGCCCGGCGGTCGGGCTGGGCTGCAGCCTGGCGGCGCTGTCCGACGTCGTCTACATCGCCGAGACCGCGTTCTTCGCCGATCCGCACGTGTCGATCGGGCTCGTCGCCGCCGACGGCGGGCCGCTGGTGTGGGGTTCGCAGATCAGCTTGTTGCAGGCCAAGGAGTTCGCGCTCACCGGTGTGCGGATCAAGGCGCAGCGGGCCGTCGAACTCGGGCTCGCCAACCACGTCGTCGAGGACCCGGTCGCCGAGGCGATCGCCTGCGCGAAGAAGCTGCTCGAGTTGCCGCAGCAGGCCGTCGAGGCCACCAAGCGGCTGATGAACATCCAGCTCGAGAAGTCGGTGATGGCGTCGCTGGACTACGCCAACCTCGCCGAGTACGTGTCGTTCGGCACCCCGGAGTTCAACAAGATCGTCGACGGCCTGATCGCCAAGAGCACGTAACCCCCTCCGCCGGAATAGTATTCCTGGCTGTCCAGACGCGAGCTTGGCAGCCAGGAATACTATTCCGGCGGAGTCAGAGGGTGAGTTCCTCGGAGCGCTGGATCGTGCCGGTAGTGCCGCCGGCGTCCTGCTGCGCGAGCAGCACCGCAGCGTTGGCCATCGCCTCGGGCGGCTCGACCATCTCGGGCGGGATCTCGACGCCCCCGCCGCCGGCCTGCCACCCCTCGGTGAGCACGACGCGCGACGGGCTCAGGCAGTTCACCGCGATGTTGTCGACCTTGAGATCCGCCGCGAGGCCGAGGTACAACCGCTCGGCGGCGGCCTTCGAGACCCAGTAGGCGTTCGCGCCCGAATCGACCATGCCCACACCGGTGGTGGTGATCGCGAGCATGGACCCGCCGCCGCGGGCCCGCACGTGGGGGATGACGGCCTTGGTGACGAGGAAGACCCCGGTGAGGTTGACGTCGAGGCACAGCTGCCAGCGCTTCAGCGGCGTGGATTCGATGGGGCCGAGCCACAGCACGCCCGCATTGGCGACGAGGACGTCGATGCCGCCGAATTCGGCCACGGTGGCGTCGACGGCGGCGGTGACCGACTCCTCGCTGGTGACGTCGCAGGACACGGGTAGCGCGCGACCGCCCGCCGACACGATGGCGTCGGCGACCGATCCGATGGTGCCGGGCAGCTTGCCCCGCTCCTCGGAGCGTGCCGCCACTGCCACGCTAGCCCCCTGCGCGGCAAGCGCTTTGGCGATCGTGGCGCCGATTCCCCGGCTGGCGCCCGCGACGAACGCCACCTTGCCGGACAGGCTCATTTGGGCGGGAACCGCAGCGCACCGTCCAGGCGGATGATCTCGCCGTTGAGGTAGTCGTTCTCGATGATGCTCTGTGCCAGCTGCGCGTACTCCGTCGAGCGGCCCATCCGCTTGGGGAACGGCACCTGGGGCGACCAGTACTGCTCGAGTTGATCGGCGGCCTTGCCGTAGGCGGGCGTGTTGATGGTGCCCGGCGCGATGGTGACGACGCGGATACCCAGCGGCGAAAGGTCGCGCGCGGCAACGAGTGTCATGCCGAGAACGCCGCCCTTGGCCGCCGCGTAGGGCAGCTGGCCGATCTGGCCCTCGTAGCCCGCGATCGACGCGGTGTTGACGATGACGCCCCGTGCGCCCTCGTCGAGCGGATCGGATTTCGCGATCGCGGCCGCCGCGAGCCGCAGCACGTTGAACACCGCCGTCAGGTAGAACTCGATCGTCTTCTTGAAGCCGTCGAGGTCCAGCGGCGAGCCGTCCTTGCCGATCAGGCGACCGCCGCTGGCGGGACCGCCGTGGGTGTCGACCGAGATCCGCAGCGGCGCCAGTTCGACCGCCGCGGCGATGGCGGCGTTGACCGACTCCTCCGACGTGGCATCGGTCGGGACGTAGCGCACGCCGAGCTCGCTCTCGAGTGCCTTCCCCTTCTCGTCGGCCAGGTCGGCGACGACGACCTTCGCGCCCGCGGCGTGCAGGCGGCGGACCGTCGCTTCACCCAGACCACCCGCACCACCGACGACGATCGCCGAGCTACCCGCGATTTGCATGCTGTTCCCCTTCTTGCAACTGACGCTCTCTAGCTGAGAGAATAACATTCTCACACCTGTCTGAATCGGGGTTCGTCCATGCCTGAAGCCGTCATCGTCTCCGCCCTGCGCACGCCCATCGGTACCGCGATGAAGGGAACACTGCGCGATACCGACGCCTACACACTGGCCGACCACGTCGTCGGCGCGGCCGCCGCGGACCTCGACCGCGACCGCATCGACGACGTGGTGCTCGGCGAAGGCCTCTACGGCGGCGGCGTCGTCGCCCGCCACGCCGCGATCACCGCCGGGCTGCAGGGCGTACCGGGGCTGGCCGTCAACCGGCACTGTGCCGCAGGACAATCCGCCGTCCAGATCGCGGCGTCGAGCATCCGGGCGGGGATGGACCAGCTGATCATCGCCGGTGGTGTCAACTCCGCGTCGACGTCGCCGCGCTTCACCCGCGCGGTCGGCGGCGAGCAGCAGCCGTGGTTCCCACCGACACATCCCGACCGCCCCGACGCCCCGAACATGGACATGTCGATCACGGTGGGGTGGAACGCCGCGGTGAAGGCCGGCGTCACCCGCGAGGAGATGGACGAGTGGGCCTACCACTCGCATCGCAAGGCCATCGCCGCGATCGACGAGGGCAGGTTCGCCGACGAGATCGTCCCGATCGAGACGCCGCACGGTCTGTTCCACACCGACGAGCACCCGCGTCGGGAGACGTCGCTGGAGAAGCTGGCCTCGCTGAAGGTGCTGCATCCCGAGATCGAGGGCTTCTCCATCACCGCGGGTAACGCCTGCGGTGCCAACGACGGTGCCGCCGCGCTCGCCATCGCAAGCGACGGACTCGGGCTTCCCGCGCTCGGAACCGTGCGGTCGTGGGCATCGGTCGGCGTCGACCCCAAGTTCACCGGCTTGGCGCCCGTTGACGCGATTCCCAAGGCGCTCCAGCGAGCCGGGCTCTCGGTGGCCGATGTCGACCTCTTCGAGATCAACGAGGCGTTCGCGTCGATGTGCGTGGCGACCATCAAGCTGCTCGAACTCGACCCGGAGACGGTGAACGTCAGCGGCAGTGGCTGCTCGCTGGGTCACCCCGTCGCCGCCACTGGAGCCCGGATGCTCGTCACGCTGGTGCACGAACTGCGCCGCCGCGGAGGCGGTATCGGGGTGGCCGCGATGTGCGCGGGTGGCGGAATGGGATCGGCAACCGTCATCGAGGTCCCCGCGTAAGCTCAGCCGCACCTGATGACCATCGAAGAGCTCATCGCCGCAGCGCGCAACGGGTCGACCAGGGCGGCAGGCCGACTGCTCAGCCTGGTCGAAAGTCCGCGCCGTACCGAGGTGTTGACAGCGCTGGGCCGGCACGTCGCCCGCGTCATCGGCATCACCGGGCCGCCGGGAGCCGGGAAGTCGACCACCATCGCGGTGCTCGTCGCCGCGTATCGGGAACGCGGGCTGCGCGTTGCGGTGCTGGCGGTCGACCCGTCGTCGCCGTACAGCGGGGGTGCGCTGCTGGGCGACCGGATCCGGATGGCCGCTCACATCAACGACGCCGACGTGCTGATTCGCTCCGTCGCGACGCGCGGTCACCTGGGCGGTCTGGCCGAGGCCGTGCCCGCGGCGATCAACGTGTTGGCCGCCCTGTCCTACGACGTCGTCATCATCGAGACGGTGGGGGTCGGGCAGTCCGAGATCGAGATCGCCGCGGTCGCCGACCCCACCGTCGTCGTCCTCAATCCGGGTGCCGGTGACGCGATCCAGGCGGCGAAGGCCGGTCTCCTGGAAGTCGCGGACATCGTCGCGATCAACAAGGCCGACCGCGACGGCGCTGATCAGACCGTGCGTGATCTGCACGCCGAGACCGATGCGCCGATCCTCAAGATCGTCGCGTCGCGCGGCGAGGGCATCGTCGAACTCGTCGACGCGATCGACGCGCATCACCGAGCCGACACCCCGGAGCGACGGGCCGCCCGCGCTCGCAGCCAGATCCTGTCGCTGGCCCTCAGCGCTGTCCGCACGCGACCCGACCTCGACGCGCTGGCGACCGCTGTCGCCGACGGCGAAGTGGACGTCTACACGGCCGCGGCATCGCTGTTCACCAGCGCAAACGTGAATGAGAATCCGCTTTCCACTTTGCAGTAATGATGTTGTACGATTCCGTGAACGTATTCTTCAGCGCATTCTTCTCGACCGGCTAGGAGCTGCCATGCAGAAGGCGATCGACCCCGACATCTCCACGTGGCCCGAGGAGAATCCGCAGCTGATCGGCAGCGGATGCGGGGCCTGCGGCGCGACGGTGTTCCCGCGTCAGTCGCACTGCCCCAAGTGCAGCAAGCCCGACATGGCCGACGTGCTGTTGCCGCGCCGCGGCACGGTGATCGCCTGGACCACGCAGGGTTTCCCGCCGGGAGCGCCCTACGCCGGTCCGACGGGCAAGGACTTCGTCCCGTTCGGAGTCGGGCTGGTGCAACTCGGTGACGTCGTGCGCGTCGAGGGCCGGCTCACCGAGAACGATCCGGCGAAGCTGAAGTTCGGCATGGACGTCGAACTGACGATGATCCCGTTCACCACCGACGCCGAAGGCAACGAGATCGTCACCTTCGCATTCCAGCCGGTCGGCGATGAGCGCTCGCGCGAAGAGCAAACGGTCTAGGGAGTTAACCAATGAGCAATGACGTAGCGATCATCGGTGTCGGACTGCACCCGTTCGGCCGCTTCGAGAAGTCGGCCGTCGAAATGGGTGCCGACGCGATCCATCTCGCGCTGGACGATGCCGGATTGGGTTGGGAGGAAATTCAATTCGGGTTCGGCGGTAGTTACGAGGTGTCCAACCCGGACTCCGTCACGCGACTCGTCGGGCTCACCGGCATCACGTTCACCAACGTGTTCAACGCCTGCGCGACGTCGGCGAGTGCCATCCAGCAGACCGCCGACACCATCCGCCTCGGAAAGTACGACATCGGCATCGCGATCGGCTTGGACAAGCACCCGCGCGGCGCCTTCACCGACGACCCCGCGAAACTCGCGCTGCCGCAGTGGTACGCCGAGAACGGACAGTTCGTCACCACCAAGTTCTTCGGTATCAAGGCCAATCGCTACATCCACGACCACGGCATCTCAGAGGAGACGCTGGCGCGGGTGGCCAACAAGAACTTCCGCAACGGTGTCAAGAATCCGAATGCGTTCCGGCGCAAGGAAATCTCGGTGGAGGACATCATGGCGTCGCCGGTGTTGAACTACCCGTTGCGGCAGTACATGTTCTGTGCGCCCGACGAAGGTGCCGCGGCGGTCATCATGTGCCGCGCGGACCTCGCACACAAGTACACCGACAAGCCGGTCTACGTGCGCGCCAGCGAGATTCGCACCCGTCGCTTCGGTGCGTACGAGGTGCACGGGACGTCCGCGCCGCTGGACGAGGACGTCTCGCCGACGGTCTACGCCGCGAAGGCCGCCTACGAGGCGGCGGGCATCGGTCCCGAGGACGTCGACATCGCGCAGCTGCAGGACACCGACGCGGGAGCCGAGGTCATCCACATGGCGGAGACCGGGCTGTGCGCCGACGGCGATCAGGAGAAGCTGGTGGCCGACGGCGCAACGGAGATCGGCGGCGAGCTGCCGATCAACACCGACGGCGGCCTGATCGCCAACGGCGAACCGATCGGCGCGTCGGGGCTGCGGCAGATGCACGAGCTGGTTCGCCAGCTCCGCGGCGAGGCGGGCGAGCGTCAGGTTCCCGGCAGTCCGCGCGTCGGGTTGGCGCAGGTCTACGGCGCACCGGGCACGGCGTCGGCGACCATTCTGTCGCTGTAACGACCCCCTGCGGTAACGCCGTTCTCATAGGAATAGAGTGCGAATCATGGCTGACTACCGCTATGTGACCTACGAACTCCTCGACGAGGGCACCATCGCCCGGATCATGCTGAACCGGCCCGACGCGCGCAACGCACAGCAGCGCGGGCTGCTCGTCGAACTCAACGAGGCGTTCCTCGAGGCGGAGGCCGACGACAACGTGCGCGTCGTCATCCTCGGCGGCAACGGGCCGATGTTCTCGTCGGGCCACGATCTCGGGTCGAAGGTCATGATGTCCGAGTACCAGCCGGGTCCGGATCAACACCCGAGCTTCACCCAGAACGGGGCGACGCGCGAGGCCGCCGAGAAGCTGCTGCTGCAGGAGTGGCACTACTTCTTCGAGAACACCAGGCGCTGGCGGAATCTGCGCAAGATCACCGTCGCGCAGGTGCACGGTGACGTGTACGCCGCGGCACTCATGCTCATGTGGGCGTGCGACCTGATCGTGGCCGCCGAGAACACCCGCTTCGCCGACGTCGTCGGCACCCGGTTGGGCATGTGCGGCGTCGAGTACTTCGCCCACCCGTGGGAGTTCGGCGCGCGAAAGACCAAGGAGCTCATGCTCACCGGCGATTCGATGTCGGTCGACGAGGCGTACGCGCTGGGCATGGTGTCGAAGGTGTTCCCGTCCGACGAGCTCTCCGACAAGACGCTGGAGTTCGCCCGGCGCATCGCCAAGGTCCCGACCATGGCCGCGCTGCTCATCAAGGAGGGCGTCAACCAGACGCAGGACAACCAGGGCTTCTACAACTCGCTGAACGCCTGCTTCACGTTGCACCAGCTGAACCACAGCCACTGGGCGTGGAAGCACGAGGGTGGTTTTCCCGTGGCGAACGAGACCGACGGCCTGCCGAACTGGCGCGAGGCCCCGCCGGTGCAGAACCACGTCAAGACCGAGCCGTAGGCGTTCGTCACCGAGATTGATGTGACGCAGAGAAAGTGCGAGTAGTCCCCTTCGTCAGTTCAATCTCGACGAATGTTAGCCGCGGCTGACCGCCAGGCCCGCGCGGTAGCCGAAAACCATTGCTGGGCCCAGTGTCCCGCCGGCACCGCCGTACGCCTTGCCGGTGACGCCCGCCATCGCGTTACCCACGGCATAGAGCCCCGGAATCGGATCTCCGGAGACGTGAAGCACGCGCGCGTCGCCGTCGGTGCGCGGGCCCCCCTTGGTGCCCATGGCTCCGACGGCCACCGGCACCGCGTAATAGGGAGCGGTGTCGATGGGCCCGAGGGTCTGCAGCGCCGGGGTGGCGGCTGAGTTGTCGCCCCAGTAACCGTCGTAAGCGCTTGCACCGCGGTCGAAGTCGGGGTCGACCTCGTCGGCGACGTTGCGATTCCACTCCTGGATGGTTCGAGTCAGCCCGGCGGCGTCGATACCGGTCTTCTCCGCGAGCTCGGCGAGGTCGGCCGACTTCAGATACCAGTCGGGGACGACGCCGTCGGGCTCCACCGCGAGGAAGCCGTACTTCTTCAGGTGCAGCGAGTCGAACACGATCCACGCCGGATCGTTGAGGTAACCGTGCCGCGGGTCGAGGTGGTGGAACGGGCCGGCCATCGAGTTGTATTCGCCGGCCTCGTTGAGGAATCGCTTTCCCGCCCGGTTGACGATGATGCTGCGCGGGCGGGTGCGCTCGAGTCGCACGCTGCGGCTGCGCTGGTGACCGTCGATGGTGTCGCCCGGAATCTGAATGACCGGCACCCACCACGCCTCGCCCATGTTCGCGAGGTCCGCGCCGTGCGCCATGGCCATGCGCAGGCCGTCGCCGGTGTTGCCGGGCGGTGACACGGGACCGTGCATCGGGCCGCGCAGATACGCCTCGACGAGCCTCGGATCCCACTCGAAGCCGCCGGTACCCAGGATCACACCGCGCCGCGCCCGCACCCGGATATCGCTGCCGGAGAGATTGATTCGAACTCCGGCGATGCGACCTTGCGATGCGATCAGCTCGACCGCGCGGGCATCGGTGACGGGTTCGACGCCACGGTCGAGCAGGCCCTTGAGCAACCCGGCGATCAGCGCGGTGCCCGCGACGCAGGGCTCGACGAGCGAGTCGTCGACGTTCGCGTGGATCCTGGCGCGGGTCTCCGCATCGATGCCGACATTGCTGAAGTCCACGGGGAACGCCGTGATGCGATCGCTCCACTCGCCGAGCCTGGCGAGATCGAACGGCTTCGCGTTGTGCGAGCGGCCACCCGTGGGCCTGCCCCCCGGCAACTCCGGTTTGTAATCAGGGAAACCCGCCGCGACCTCGAACTGCAGTTCGCTGTTCTTCTCGACGAAGTCGAGCATCTCGGGGCCGGTGCGCACGAACGTCTCGACCAGTTCGGTGTCCATGGCGCCGAGCGACTGCGCCTCGAGGTAGCGCAGGGCGTCGTCGACGGTCAGTTCGCCGTCGGGGGAGCGGTGGTGCGCCGGAATCCACACGATCCCGCCGGACACCGCCGTGGTGCCGCCCACGGTCGCGGCCTTCTCGTAGACCCCGACGGATGCGCCCTCGACCGCTGCGGCGAGCGCTGCGGTCAGCCCCGCGCCGCCCGTTCCGAGGACGACGACGTCGAGTTCCTGGTCCCAATCAGACACGTTGCCAAGGCCTTTCGTTATCCAAGGATGGTGGAGAGTTTCTGTGCCGCCCCGATCACCGCGTCACGGCCACTGAGTAGCACGTCCTGGCGGTGCGAGATGAGGTTGATGCACGTGGGTGGTGACGGCGGGCTGCGCCGTACCGGCACGGCGAGGCCGTACGTGTCGGGCTCGATCTCGCCGTGGGTGATCACCCAGCCCTGCTCGCGGGTGAGCGGCACCAGGTCCCGCTCACCGGGCCGCGGCGGCATGCTCGCGAGCAGTGCGATACCGGCGGCGCCACGCTCCAGCGGGTACCGGCTCCCCTCGTGGAACGACAGTTGATAGAAGACGAGCGTCGGCACGATGACGGCGACGGCGACCTGCTGGTCACCCTCGGCGACGAGCATCGACACCGTCGCGCCCAGGTCGTCGGCCAGTGTGCGTAGGGTCGGCACCGCCAGCGCCCGCAGGTTGTTGTCGAACGACGCGCCGAGTACCGCGAGTGCGGCGGCCGGCCGGTACTTGCCGTCCTCGCCCTTCACGATGTAGCGGCCCTGGGCGAGGGTGCTGAGCAGGCGGTAGGCGATGGTGCGATGCACGCCCACGTGGTCGGCGACCTGCTGTGCGGTGACCCCGGCTGGGGAACCGGCCACGGTTTGCAGCGCCGACAACCCCCTGGCCAGCGTCTGTGAACCCGCGGCCGTGCGCTCGCCCTGATCCTGCTTGACAGACGTCATCGCGAGAGTGATGCTCTATACATAGTGCACATTAGTGTGCGATATTAGCACACATGATTCGCCGGCGAAGAGAATGAGATTTACGCCATAGTTGTTGGCGGAGAGGGGTTCGAGTGTTCGAAAGCGTCTGGAGCGACCTCCAGGGGGTTTCGTTCTCACAGGGGTACCTCGACGTCGGTGGAGTGCGCACGCGCTACCTCCACGCCGGTGCGGATTCCCTGCCGACACTCGTGCTGCTGCACGGTTCGGGCGGGCACGCCGAGGCCTACGTGCGCAATCTGGAGAGTCACGCCGAACACTTCTCCACCTGGTCGATCGACATGCTCGGGCACGGCTACACCGACAAGCCGGGCCATCCGCTGGAGGTCGCCCACTACGTCGACCACCTGCTCGGGTTCTTCGACGCCATCGGTGCGGATCGGGTCCACCTGTCGGGTGAGTCGCTGGGCGGATGGGTGGCGGCGCGCGCCGCATCCGACCATCCGGACCGCATCGATCGCCTAGTGCTCAACACCGCGGGCGGTTCGCAGGCCGATCCCGAGGTCATGAAGCGGATCATCACGCTGTCGATGGCCGCCGCCGAGAACCCGTCGTGGGAGACCGTGCAGGCGCGCATCAAGTGGCTGATGGCCGACAAGGCCAAGGGTCACGACGACATTGTGGCGAGCCGCCAGCGCATATACCAGCAGCCCGGGTTCGTGTCCGCGATGAGCGACATCATGGCGCTGCAGGACCCGGAGATCCGAGCGCGGAACCTGCTGGGACCCGAGGAGTACGGCGCCATCACGGCACCGACCCTGGTGCTGTGGACGAGTGACGACCCGACCGCCGACGTCAGCGAAGGCCGACGCATCTCCGAGATGATCCCCGGCGCTCGCTTCGAGGTGATGCCCGACTGCGGGCACTGGCCGCAGTACGAGGATGCCAAGACGTTCAACGCACTGCACATCGACTTCCTGCTGGGTCGCGCATGAGTCGCGATACCGATGTGCTCATCGTCGGCGCGGGCCCGGTCGGCCTGACGCTGGCCAACGTTCTCGGCGCTCACGGTGTGCGGACGCTGATCGTCGAGGAACGCGACACTCTCATCGACTATCCGCGCGGCGTCGGTCTCGACGACGAGGCGCTCCGGACCTTTCAGTCGATCGGCGTCGTCGACGACGTGCTCCCGCACACCGTGCCCAATCAGATTCTCCGGTTCTACGACGGCAACCGACGGCTACTCGCCGAAATGGCCCCTCCCGACGCACGATTCGGCTGGCCCAAGCGCAACGGCTTCGTGCAGCCGATGGTCGACGCGGAACTGTGCAGGGGGCTCGAGCGTTTCGAGTGCGTCGAGATCCTCTGGAGCAGCCGGATGGAGGGCTGCACCGAGACGGGTGACGCGGTGAGGGTGGACATCGTCGGTCCGACGGGTGCCGAGTCCATCGCCGCGCGCTACGTCGTGGGATGCGACGGCGGCCGCAGCGCCACCCGACGGTTGCTGGACGTGACGTTCGAGGGGACGACGGCGGCCACCCGCTGGCTGGTGATCGACGTCGCCACGGATCCGCTGGGTCACCCGAACAGCGAGGTCGGCGCCGATCCCGCGCGGCCGTACGCGTCGATCTCCATCGCGCACGGAATCCGCCGCTTCGAGTTCATGATTCACGCGGACGAAACCGACGAGCAGGTCGAGACACCCGAGTTCATCCACCGCGTGCTCACGCCGTTCGTCCCGTACCCCGAGCGCGTCGAAATCATCCGGCACCGCGTCTACACCCACCACTCGCGAATCGCGGGCGCGTTCCGGAAGGGTCGCGTGTTCCTGGCGGGTGACGCCGCGCACCTGATGCCGGTGTGGCAGGGCCAGGGCTACAACAGCGGCATCCGCGACTCGGCCAACCTCGGCTGGAAACTCGCGGCCGTGGTCACCGGCAGGGCGGGCGACGGTTTGCTCGACACCTACGACGTCGAGCGACGCAAGCACGCCCGCGCCATGATCGACCTGTCCACTCTCGTCGGCCGGGTCATCTCACCGACGAACCGCAGGGTTGCGGCGCTGCGGGACAGGGTGATCCGCGGCGCGTCGATCGTTCCGACGCTCAAGCGCTACATCCTGGAGATGCGGTTCAAGCCGATGCCGCGCTACGAGCAGGGCGCGATCGCGCACCTCGAACCGCGCAGCGCGACATCCCCGACCGGAACCCTGTTCATCCAGCCGCGAGTCGACACCCGTGATGTCCAGAACGTGCTGCTCGACGACGTCATCGGGCCGGGTTTCGCGGTGCTCAGCTGGAACAACAATCCGCGGAAACTACTGGGCGATATCGCCTTTCAACGGTGGAAGGCGCTCGGGGCGACGTTCATCGCGCTGCGCCCAATGACGCAGTTGAAGTGGCCAGGCCACGACGATCCCGAAGTGGTCGTCGTCGGCGATCGCACGGGCGCCCTCAAGGCGTGGTTCGACGGACACGCCGAGTCGGTGCTGTTCCTGCGGCCCGACCGGTGCATCGCCGGGGCGTGCATCGCGCAACTCGCACCCGAGTTGAGCGCAGCGCTGTTCGACGTCCTCCACGCGGTGGAGGGAGGTGATGGATCCCGTGACCAACACACCAGCGTCCAGCATGGCGCTGTGCTGCATGTCGCACAGCCCACTGCTGAATCTGCCGGGACCGGCAGCAGAACTCCTTGACGACATCGACTCGGTGCTGGCACAGGCGCGCGACTTCGTCCGCTCCTATGCGCCTGAACTCGTCGTCGTCTTCTCGCCGGACCACTACAACGGATTCTTCTACCGCACCATGCCTCCGTTCTGCATCGGCACCGCGGCGCAGGGCGTCGGTGACTACGGCTCGCACAGGGGACCGCTCGACGTCCCAGCGGACCTCGCGACCGCCTGCGCGCAGGCGGTGATGAACGCCGGTGTGGACGTGGCCATCTCGGCCAGCATGGACGTCGACCACGGCACGGTGCAGCCGCTCGAAACGCTGTTCGGGAACGCCGCCGCGGTGCCCGTCATCCCCGTGTTCATCAACTCCGTGGCGACGCCGCTCGGACCGCTCTCACGAGCCAGGGCGCTCGGTGCCGCGGTGGGCGATTTCCTGGCGACGGTGGGCAAGCGCGTCCTCATCGTCGGTTCCGGTGGCCTGTCGCACGATCCGCCTGTTCCGACGCTCGCCACCGCCCCGCCGGCCGCGCTCGGCCGCATCGTGCACGGCGAGCCGATGAGCACCGAGCAGCGCGCGGCACGGCAGACCGCGGTCATGGCGGCGGCTCACGATTTCGCGCACGGGCAGAGCCCGCTGCGACCGTTGAATCCGGACTGGGATCACGCGCTGCTCGAACTCATCGACACCAACCGGGTGGCCGAGGTCGACGCCTGGTCCAACGAGTGGATCGCCGCAGAAGCCGGTAACTCGGCTCATGAGATTCGCACGTGGATAGCGGCTTTCGGTGTGTTGGCCACACAGGGGAGCTACGAGACGGAGCTGCGCTACTACCGCGCGGCGCCGGAGTTGATCGCGGGATTCGCGGTCAGGACGGCGGTGGTCACGCGATGACGGCATCTGATTTCGACCACGAGGTCGACGTTCTGGTCGTCGGCTCCGGCGGCGGCGGGATGACCGCAGCACTGAAGGCGAAGGCCGACGGATTGGACACCCTGATCGTCGAGAAGTCGCCCCAGTTCGGTGGATCCACCGCGCTGTCGGGTGGCGGTATCTGGGTTCCCGGTGCGCCGTCGCAGCGCAGGGCCGGTTACACCCCCGCACCCGACGGCGTCTTCGACTACCTCAAGCGGATCACGGGTGGGTTGGTCAGCGACGCGCGCCTACGCGCATACGTCGACGAGGCACCCGAGATGATGGATTTCCTCGAGAAGTGCAGCCCCTGGTTCGAATTCGTCTGGAAGCCCGGCTACGCCGACTACTACCCGGAGCTGCCCGGTGGCTCCGAGCGCGGCAGCACGATCAACGTCCCGGCGATCGACCTGCGCAAGCTGGGTGACGAGGAGCGCAATCTGCTGACGCCGCTGGCGCTCGCACCGCGCGGGATCTGGTTCGCGCCCAAGGATCTTCGGCTGTTCTATCAGGTGCGACAGAACTGGCGCGGGAAGGCCGTGCTGCTCAAGCTGATCTGGCGGATGGTCAAGGCCCGCGTGTTCGGCGAGCGGATGGCCGCGATCGGCCAGTCGCTGATGGCCCGGATGCGGCTGGCGCTGCGCGACCACGGCATCCCGCTGTGGCTCAGCGCGCCGATGACCGAACTGGTGACCGATCTCGACGGCAACGTGGTCGGCGCGGTCGTCGAGCGCAACGGCAAGGCCCAGCGGGTCGGGGCCCGTCGCGGGGTCGTGCTCGCCAGCGGCGGGTTCGACCACGACATGGAGTGGCGTCGGCAGCACCTCCCCGAACTCGAGAAGGACTGGAGTTTCGGCAATCCCGCCGCGATGGGCGACGGCATCCGGGCGGGTGAGAAGGTCGGCGGATCGACCGACCTGCTCGACGAGGCGTGGTGGTTCCCCGCGATGTGCTGGCCCGACGGGCGACTGCAGTTCATGCTCAACGAACGGATGATGCCGTCGCAGTTCGTCGTCAACGGAGCAGGCCGGCGGTTCATCAACGAGGCCGCGCCCTACATGGACTTCGCGCACGCGATGATCGAGGGCCAGCGCACGGGTGTGGAGCACATCCCGTGCTGGCTGATCACCGATCTCCGCTCGTTTCACCGCTACGTCGTCGGCGGACACCTGCCGATTCCCAAGATCCCCTTCGCGCCCGTCCCCACGGGCTTCAAGCTGCCCAAGGCGTGGCTCGAGTCGGGGATCGTCAAGCAGGGGGCGACGTTCGAGGAGTTGGCCACTGAGATCGACGTGCCCCCCGCCGAGTTGCGCCGCACCGCCGATCGGTTCAACGCCCTGGCTCGCGCTGGGCACGACGACGACTTCAACCGTGGTGACAGCGCGTACGACAACTACTACGGCGATCCCACGCTGTCCAACCCGAACCTGCATCCGCTGAGCGACGGGCCGTACCTCGCCTTCCAGATCATCCTCGGCGATCTGGGCACGTCGGGCGGTCTGCGCACCGATGAGTTCGCGAGGGTGCTGCGCGACGACGACTCTGCGATCGCGGGCCTGTACGCCACCGGCAACGTGTCCTCGGCGGTGATGGGACGAAGCTACGCGGGCGCCGGGGCGACGATCGGGCCCGCCATGACGTTCGGCTACGTGGCCGCCAAACACATAGCGCAACAACCGACAACCCACGAACCGACTCACAACACCACGGAGGTAACACGATGAAGATCTCACTGTTCTACGAGTTCGCGCTGCCACGGCCGTGGTCGGATGACGACGAGCACCAGATGTTCCAGGACGGATTGGACGAGGTCGAAGCCGCGGACAAGGCCGGCTTCTCGACCGTGTGGCTCACCGAGCACCACTTCCTCGAGGAGTACTGTCACGCGACCGCGCCGGAGATGTTCCTGGCCGCCGCCAGCCAGCGCACCAAGGACATCCGGCTCGGCTTCGGCGTGATGCACCTGCCGCCGCCGATCAACCATCCGGCACGGATCGCCGAGCGCGTTGCCACTTTGGATCACCTGTCCAATGGCCGCGTCGAATTCGGCACGGGCGAGGGCTCGTCGGTTGCCGAGCTGGGCGGCTTCGACATCGACCCGGCTGACAAGCGCACCATGTGGGAAGAGGCCCTCGAGGTTTCCATCCGCTGCATGACCGAGGCGCCGTTCAGCGGCTTCAAGGGCGAGCACGTCGAGATGCCCGCCCGCAACGTGATCCCCAAGCCGCTTCAGAGCCCGCACCCGCCGGTCTGGGTGGCCTGCACCCGCCCGTCCTCGGTTCAGATGGCGGCGCAGAAAGCCATCGGCGCGCTGAGTTTCGCCTACACCGGACCGGAGGCGCTGAAGGACAGGGTCGACGGTTACTACAAGGAGTTCGAGGAGAAGGGCGCACCCGTCACACCGGCGATCAATCCCAACATCCTGGCCATCGGCGGTGATCTGTCGATGATGGTCGCCCGAACCGAGGAGGAGGCCCTCAAGCGGCTCGGGATCGGCGGCGGCTTCTTCTCGTTCGGCATCATGCACTACTACCTGACGGGCATGCACACTCCTGCACGCACCGGCGTCTGGGAGCTCTACGAGCAGGCTGTCAAGGAGGACCCGACGCTGGCCTACGGTCCGGGCCGCGGCGCCATCGGCTCGCCCGACACGGTGCGGGAGTTCCTGCGCGGCTACGAGGCCAGCGGGGTCGACGAGATCATCCTGCTGCTCAACCCGCGCAGCCACGAGGGCACCATGGAGTCCATCGAGATCATGGGCAACGAGATCCTGCCCGAGTTCATCGAGCGTGACGCAAAGGCGGTGGCCGCCAAGGCCAAGCGCCTGGAACCGGTGATCGAGAGGGTCGAAGCGCGCCGTCAGCCGTCCGACGCCCCGATGTTCGACGAGACCTACTCCTTCGGCGGGCTGCCGACAGGCCGCGGCGGCAAGTTCACCGCAGGCGAGATCCCCGAGGCGATGGCGGAGATCAACGAGGGCCGGGTGAAGGCGGCGCAGCTGGAGAAGGAGCAGCGGGAGGCCGAGGCCAAGGCCGGAGCATAACGGCGGTGACGCATTTCGCCGACCGGTTCGACTACACGGGCTGCCGAGTCGTGGTGACCGGCTGTGCGTCGGGCATAGGTGCCGCGCTGGTAGGACCGCTCACCGAACTGGGCGCCGAGGTGGTCGGGCTCGACGTACGCGAACCGGATGCGGCTCCCGCGGAGTTCCATCGGGTCGACCTGTCCGATCCCGCGTCGATCGACACAGCGGTCGCCGCGATCGACGGCCCGGTGCACCGGCTGTTCAACGTGGCGGGGGTGTCGTCGGGCATTCGGGATCCGCTGCGCGTGGCCACGATCAACTTCCTCGGCACGCGGCACCTCACCGAGGCGCTGATCCCGGCCATGCCCACCGGGGCGGCGATCGCGAACGTGTCGTCGCTCGCGGCGTCGCAGTACCGGGAGAACTCGGAGGTCACCCTCGGGTTGTTGGAGACCACGTCGATGGCCGAGGGCATCACGTGGTGTCGGGACAATCCCGACGCGCTCGCCGACGGCGGCTACCGGCTGTCGAAGGAGGCGATCATCCTGTACGGGATGGCCAACGTATCGGTACTCGGGGCCAAGGGCATTCGCATCAACTGCACGGCACCGGGGGTCACCGACACGCCGATCCTCGACCAACTGCGCGGCGCGTACGGCCAGGAGTTCCTGGACGCGTTCCGCACGCCGCTGGGCCGGGTCGCCGGGCCCGGAGAGCAGGCCGGGGTGCTCATCTTCCTCAACAGCGATGCGGCCAGTTACATCACGGGCCAGGTGATCTGGGTGGACGGTGGCACGATCGCCGAAAACGTGTACGACGATCTGGCGGACGCGCGTCAGCTGGCGACAGGAGGGGCTGCGCATGGCGGACATGGGTGACTTCCGGCGCGTAGCCGACGACGTTCGCAACTGGGGTCGCTGGGGTGACGACGACGAACTCGGCACGCTGAACTTCATCACCGCCGAGAAGATCGCGCAGGCGGCCAGCCTTGTCACCGCCGGCAAGGTGTTCGCGCTGGGCGTCGACTTCGGTTCGTCGGGCCCACAGGGTGCGTTCCACTACCGCCAGAACCCGGTGCACGTCATGACGATCGACGGCGGCGACGAGAAGACGCTTCGCGAGTTCGGACCCAAGTGGCTGAGCAATCCGAGTGCCGTGCAACTGAGCGGCTACTCGGAAGCGGGCCCGATGCGCTTCAACGACGACATGATCATCATGCCGCTGCAGGCCGCGACGCAGTGGGACGCGTTGTCCCACGTCTACTACGAGGACAGGCTGTACAACGGCTTCCCCGCCTCATCGGTGACGAGCCTCGGCGCGTACTACCTCGGCATCGACAAGGTCGACGTGAAGGGCATCACGTCGCGCGGCGTGCTGCTCGACCTGGTGACGCTGCGCGGCGTCGAAACCTATTGCGCCGACGTCGAACAGCCGATCACGCCCGCCGAGCTCGACGAGGCCGCCCGCGCGCAGGGCGTCGAGGTCCAGCCCGGTGACATCGTGCTGGTGCGGACCGGGTGGTGGGCGCGGTTCCTCGAGAACGGTGACGGCGCCGAGCCGGGCGCGGGGCTGGACTGGACCTGTGCGTCCTGGCTGCACGACCATGAGGTGGCCGCGGTCGCAGCCGACAACCTGATGGTCGAGAACCCGGTATCGGGCGTGGACGGGACCATCCTGCCGATGCACATGCTCTGTCTGCGCGATATGGGAATGATGTTCGGCGAGTACTGGGACCTCACCGCGCTCGCCGAGGACTGCGCCGCCGACGGTAGGTACGAATTTCAGTTGGTGGCACCGCCGTTGAGCGTCACCGGCGGCGTCGGTTCCCCGATCAACCCCATCGCGATCAAGTGAGTTATGCCATGTCAAGACAACCCCTCGTCGTCGGTCTCGGCGGCACGCTGCGCTCGAACTCGTCGACGGAACGCGCACTGCGACAATGCCTCTCGGCGGTGGAGCGTCGGGGCGGCCGTACCCTGCTCTTCGTGGGCGACGACATCGACCTGCCGATGTACAACCCGCACGACGAGACCCGCACCGACAAGGCGGCCGCGCTGGTCGCCGCACTGCGTGACGCCGACGCGGTCGTGGTCGGATCGCCCGGCTACCACGGTGGCGTATCGGGTCTGGTGAAGAACGCACTCGACTACATCGAGGACCTGCGGGGCGATTCGCGCGTCTACCTCGACAACACGCCGTGGGGCTGCATCAGCTGCGCCTACGGCTGGCAGGCCGCGGTCGGGACGCTGGGGCAGCTGCGCGTCATCGGACACGCGTTGCGTGCCTGGCCCACGCCGCTCGGCGTTGCGATCAACTCCGCCGACCCGATCTGGGATGAGGGCGGCACGCTCATCGACGATGCGGTGAGCGGGCAACTCGACATGCTCGCGATGCAACTCGTGGCAGGCGCGGCTCGCGCCGCCTGACCTCAGCGCGCGAACGTTGCGTACCGTCACGGTCCAGCGCGCGAACGCGTGACGGTAACCAACGTTCGGCGGGTCAGGAGGCGCACCGTATGCCGACTCGGCCGAGGCCCGTTGCGAATTAAGCACTTTGGTCACCGCGATGCTTAGCGGAACCAGGTTCTCCTGGACCCGAAGTGCCAGTATCGTGACCGTCGTGGAGTTCGAGCGGAAGTCCGTCGTCGTCGACGGTCTCGTCACCGGTTACCTGGAGGCCGGTAGTGGCGACCCCGTGGTGCTGCTGCACGGCGGGGAGTTCGGTGCGACCGCCGAGCTCGGTTGGGAGCGGACCATCGGCGCGCTCGGCGAGCGGTACCGCGTACTCGCGCCGGACATGCTGGGCTACGGCCGTTCCGCGAAGGTCGTCGACTTCGTCGACGGGCGCGGCATGCGCATCCGCCACATCGCCCGGTTCTGCGACGTCGTGGGCGTCGAATCGGCGGCCTTCGTCGGCAACTCGATGGGTGCGATCAACCTGCTGACCGACCTCACGTCGGAGTCGCCGGCGCTACCCGTCAACCGACTCGCCCTGGTGTGCGGCGGCGGTGCGATCCAGCGCAACGAGCACGCCGACGCCCTCTACGACTACGACGGCAGCGTCGAGGGGATGCGTCGTATCGTCACCGCGCTCTTCCACGACCCCGCCTACCCGGCCGACGACGACTACGTACGGCGTCGTCACGAATCCAGCATCGCTCCGGGGGCCTGGGAGGCCATCGCATCGGCACGCTTCCGCAGGCCGGGCGTGACTCCTCCGGCCACGCCGTCGACGGACCGCGTGTACGAACGGATCTCGGTACCGACCCTGGTGATCGAGGGCGGCGGTGACAAGTTGCTGCCAGCCGGCTGGGCCGCCGACATCGCCGGCCGGATATCGGGTGCCAGGTCGACGGTGATCGACGGTGCGGGCCACTGTCCGCAGCTGGAGCGGCCCGATGCCGCGACCGAACTGCTGCTCGAATTTCTGGAAGGGACCGCCCGTGAGTAGGGAACTCAAGGACAAGGTCGTGGTCGTCACCGGCGGCGCGTCCGGCCTCGGCAAGGGCATCGTGGAGAGATCGCTCGCCGAGGGTGCCAAGGTCGTGATCGCCGACGTCCAAGACGATCTCGGTGCGAAGCTCGCCGCGGCGGCCGGCACCGATGCGCTGTTCCACCACACCGACGTCGGTGACCAGGATCAGATCGCCGCCCTGATCGCGGCGGCGGTTGAGCGGTTCGGCGGCCTGCACGTCATGGTCAACAACGCGGGTAGGTCGAGTCCGTTGAAGAGGAGCCTCTTCGACGAGGACTTCTCCGAGTTCGACAGCGTCATGCGCGTCAACCTGCTCGGCGTCATGGCCGGTACCCGCGACGCGGCGAGGCACATGGCGGAACACGGGGGCGGGTCCATCATCAACATCTCGTCGATCGGCGGCATCCTCGCCGGCGGCGGCGTGGCCACCTACCGCGCGTCGAAGGCCGCGGTCATCCAGTTCTCCAAGGCCGCGGCGATCGAGTTGGCGCACTACGACATCCGGGTCAACTGCATCGCGCCGGGCAACATCCCGACGCCGATCCTGCGATCGGCGGCGACTGAGGAGGATCGCGAGAAGCTGGAGGCGTTCGAGGCGCGGATCCGACAGACGATGCGCGACGACCGCCCGTTGAAGCGCGAGGGGACCGCCGACGACGTCGCCGAAGCGGTGCTCTACTTCGGCACCGACCGATCGCGCTACGTCACCGGAACCGTGCTGCCGGTCGATGGCGGCACGGTGGCGGGAAAGGTCATCACGCGTAAGTCGAAGTCCTGAACTGCGGATATTGCGGCCTTTAAATCAATCGCTTGACTTAAACCGTCAGTCGGGGTTGACTGAGCTCGTGACCGCTGCCCGGCCATTGCGCACTGATCGCGCCAGTACCACGCGCGAGGCGATTCTGACCGCCGCCGAACGCCTGTACGCCGAGCACGGCGTGTACGCCGTGTCCAACAGGCAGGTGAGTGAGGCTGCGGGACAGGGCAACAACGCCGCCGTCGGCTACCACTTCGGCACCAAGACCGATCTCGTTCGCGCCATTGAGGAACGTCACCGTGCGCCCATCGAGGCGCACCGCGAGCGGATGGTCGATCAGACCGACGCGACCACCGACATGCGGGGTTGGGTGACCTGTCTGGTGCGGCCCCTGACCGACCATCTCGAAGACCTCGGCAATCCGACCTGGTACGCCCGGTTCGCAGCGCAAGCCATGACCGATCCCGCCTACCACGGCTTCGTCGTCAAGGACGCGCTGAGCTCGCCGTCGCTGGTTCAGGTCGTCGACGGCATCAACCGCTGCCTGCCCGACCTTCCGCTCGACGTCCGGTTCGAGCGCAACATCATGGCTCGAAACCTGTTGATGCACAGCTGCGCCGACCGCGAGCGCGCACTGGCCAAGGGCACTTCGGTGGCGTCGCGGACGTCGTGGCGGGCTGCGGGTTCCGGGCTCATCGACGCGATCGTCGGCATGTGGCTGGCACCCGTCACCAAACCCGTGGCCGGTGACGCGTGAAGGTCACCGTCGACCAGGACAAGTGCGTGTCGTCCGGCATGTGCGTGATGAACGCCGCCGAGGTGTTCGACCAGAGAGACGACGACGGGGTGGTCGTCCTGCTCGTGCCCGAACCGGGACCCGAGTACGCGGCGGAAACCCGCAAGGCCGCGGCCGCCTGCCCCGCGCTGGCCATTCAGATCGAGGAATGACGGAGACCCGTATGACGGAGACAATTGCCACCCAGGAGGTTTCGGCCGACATCCCCGAGTACCCGATGGAGCGCGCGGCGCGGTGCCCGTTCGCGCCACCGTCGCTAATGCTCGAGATGGGGAAGGTCAAGCCGCTCTCGCGGGTGCGCATCTGGAACGGCACCACGCCGTGGCTCATCATCGGACACGAGGTGGCCAGGGCGCTGTTCGCCGACTCGCGGGTGAGCGTCGACGACCGGCGCGAGGGCTTCCCGCACTGGAACGAGCACATGCTCTCGACCGTCGACAAGCGGCCGCGTTCGGTGTTCACCTCCGACGCCGAGGAGCACACCCGGTTTCGCCGGATGCTGTCGAAGCCCTTCACGTTCAAGCGCGTCGAGGGTCTGCGTCCGGTGATCCAGCAGGTCACCGACGAATGCATCGACGAGATCCTGGCGGGGCCGCAACCCGCCGACATCGTCACCAAGCTGGCGCTTCCGGTGCCCACTCGCGTGATCAGCGACATGCTCGGCGTGCCGTACGAGGACCACGAGTTCTTCCAGCATCACGCGAACGTCGGACTGGCTCGCTACGCCTCGGCCGAGGACGGCCAGAAGGGCGCGATGAGCCTGCACAAGTACTTGATCAACCTCGTCGAGAAGAAGATGGCGGAGCCGTCCGAGGACGCCGTGTCCGATCTCGCCGAGCGCGTCACCGCCGGGGAGATCAGCGTCAAGGAGGCCGCACAACTCGGCACCGGTCTGCTGATCGCCGGCCACGAGACAACGGCCAACATGATCGGCATCGGTGTTCTCGCCCTGTTGGAGAACCCCGAACAGGCGGCGCTGCTGCGGGATTCGGACGATCCCAAGTTCATCGCCAACGCCGCCGAAGAGCTGATGCGGTACCTCTCGATCATCCAGAACGGCCAGCGCCGGGTGGCCATCGAGGACATCGAGATCGGCGGCGAGACGATCAAGGCCGGCGAGGGCATCATCATCGATCTGGCGCCCGCCAACTGGGACGCGGCCGCCTATCCGAATCCGGATCGGCTGGACTTCACCAGGGACGCCGGCCAGGAACTCGGTTTCGGCTACGGCAGGCACCAGTGTGTGGGGCAGCAGTTGGCCCGCGCCGAACTGCAGATCGTGTTTCAGACGCTGCTGCGCCGCATTCCGACGATGAAGCTCGCGATCCCGTTCGACGACGTCCCGTTCAAACACGACCGGTTGGCCTATGGCGTGTACGAGCTCCCGGTCACCTGGTAGCGCGCTGATTTTCGAAAGACAAGCCCCGCAGTTCGATTGGAGTTCCAACGATGTCAACACCAACAGTGACGCCACCGCCCAGCCTGTATCCCCCCGAAGGCTTCGGTGCGCCGAAGAACCGACACGGGCACGCCACCGGCAGTGTTGTCGGGCTGCCACAAGGCACCGAGATCTTCTCGGCCGACAACCACATCTCGGTCGCGGAGGACATCTTCTACGAGCGCTTCCCCGAGGAGCTGAAGGGAGCCGCGCCGCGCATCTGGTACGAGGACGGCGCCTACATGGTCGGCATGAAGGGCAAAGCCTGGACCGGCGGCGACTTCGGTCGGGTGCTGATGCAGTACGACGATCTCGCCGGCGCCGCGTCGAACAACATCGAGGCGCGCATCCGCGAGCTCAAAGAGGACGGCATCGACAAGGAGCTGGCGTTCCCGAACGCCGTGCTCGCGCTGTTCCACTACCCCGATAAGAGTCTGCGCGAGCGCGTGTTCCGCATCTACAACGAGCACATCGCCGACCTGCAGGAGCGCAGCAACGGGCACTTCTACGGTGTTGGGCTCATCAACTGGTGGGATCCCAAGGGCACGCGCGACACGCTGGCAGAGCTCAAGAGCCTGGGGCTCAAGACCTTTCTGCTGCCGCTGAATCCCGGTAAGGACGACGAAGGCAACATCTACGACTACGGCAGCACCGACATGGATGCCGTCTGGGACGAGATCGAGGCCTCGGGAATCCCGGTCAGCCATCACATCGGCGAGACCCCGCCGAAGACGCCGTGCCAGAACAACAGCGTCGTCGTCGGCATGATGGTGAACGTCGACTCGTTCCGCGAGCAGTTCGCCAAGTACGTGTTCTCCGGGATCCTCGATCGCCACCCGGCGCTCAAGGTCGGTTGGTTCGAGGGTGGAATCGCCTGGGTGCCAACCGCTCTCCAGGATGCCGAGCACATGCTCGCCTCCTACCGGCACATGTTCAACCACGAGCTGCAGCACGACGTCCGGCACTACTGGAGCCACCACATGGCCGCGTCGTTCATGGTCGATCCGCTCGGCCTGGAACTCATCGACAAGATCGGGGTCGACAACGTGATGTGGTCGAGCGACTACCCGCACAACGAGTCGACCTTCGGGTACTCGGAGAAGTCGCTGAAGACCGTCGTCGACGCCGTGGGCCCCGACGCGGCCACCAAGATCGTCAGCACCAACATCAAGCAGTTCCTGGGGATCTCGTGACAGCCGTGTCGGCACCGTCGTCAGCGGGTCTGGCACTACTCGACATCCCGGAACTCCCCGACCGCGCCAGGATGTACCGCGAATGCGGAGCACGCCTGCGGGCGTCGATGCGGGAGAAGGGCGTCGACGCCCTCGTGCTGCTGGGCAACGGCAACGTGGTCTACGCGACGGGGGCGAGTTGGCCGCTGCTCGATGCCGGGCTGTCGCACGTCGAACGCCCGGTGGCCATCGTGCTTGTCGACGACGAGCACCCGCACCTCTTCATGCCGTTCGCCGAAGGCAGCGCGTTCGACACCGAGGTTCCCGCCGACCACCTCCACGGTCCGCTCTACCTCGAATTCGACGAGGGCGTGGAGCACTTCGCGACCGTGCTGGCGGGGCTGGTCCCGGTGGGCGCAACGGTCGCGGTCGATGAGCTCACCGGGGCGATGCGCCGCGTCGCAGGCCGACTGTTCCCCGCGGGTCCGCCATCCGATGCCGCACTGGTGATCGGTCCGGCCAAACTGGTGAAGACCGTCGACCAGATCTCGGCCGTCCGACAGGCCTGCCGCATCACCGAGCAGGCGCTCGTCGACGTGCAGGCGTCGGTAGCACCTGGGGTGCGCCAGATGGATCTGTCGGCTCAATTCGTCCGGCGTGCATTCGAACTCGGCGCCACCACGAACATGATCGAGGCCATTTGGCAGGTGATGCCGACGACGCGCAGCAGCGGCGCCGTCTGGACCACGACCGGTGACCTGGCGCTTCCGCTGCTGCCGACGGAGAAGCCGTTGGCCAAGGGCGACGTGCTGTGGACCGACATCAGCATCACGTTCGAGGGGTACTGCTCGGACTGGGGACGCACCTGGGTGGTGGGGGAGGACCCCACACCCGCGCAACAGGCGAACTTCGCCAAGTGGCGGGCGATTCTGGACGCCGTGCTTGCCGTGACCAGGGCTGGAGCCACCAGTGGTGACCTCGCGCGTGCGGCGATCGCGGCCAACGGCGGCAGTAAGCCGTGGTTGCCGCACTTCTACCTGGGTCACGGCATCGGCACGAATGCCGCCGAAATGCCCATGATCGGAACCGATCTCGGGAGTGACTTCGATGACAACTTCGTGTTCCCCGCGGGCATGCTGTTGGTGCTCGAGCCCGTCGTCTGGGAGGACGGTACCGGTGGCTACCGCGGTGAGGAGATCGTGATCATCACCGAGGACGGCTACCAGTCGATCACCGATTACCCCTACGCGCCGTACGGCACCGAACTGATCGGCCACGCCCATGCCAACTGAAATCCAGTCCGATGGCTTCGAGTTGCGCACCGGTCGGCGCGCGCGTGTGCTGGCTCGGATGGCGGCCGACGACCTCGACGTCCTGGTGCTGGGCCGTCAGGCCAACGTCCGTTACGTGACCGGGGCACCGCAACTCTGGGTCGCGGGCACGCGGCCGTTCGCACCGATCTGCGTGCTGGTCCGCGCCACCGGCGAGATACACCTGAACAGCAGCTGGGACGAGGGCATCCCCGAGGAGATCGATCACGATCACCTCTACGGGCTGGCGTGGAATCCCATGACGATCATCGAGAAGCTCAAGAACATCGCGGGAGCAGCCGAGGCGAAGCGCGTCGGCACCGATGCGATGTCGCCGTCGTTCGCGACGATGCTTCCGATCGCCTTCCCCAACGCGGAGCTCGTCGACGCCGAGGTGGCGATGAAGGCCGCGCGGCGCACCAAGACGCCCGACGAGATCGGCGTGCTCCGCGGTGCGCTCGCCGTCGCCGAGCGCGGACTCTCGGCTGCGGTGTCCGCACTCGCCGTCGGTACCACCGAGCAGGCGCTGAACGGCGTGCTCATGGAGGCCATGGCCGCGGGCGGGTACAGCACGTCCGCCACTCAGGACGGGGCGTGGATCACGTCCCGTGAGCACTCCTGGCGGGTCGGGCGTCGAGACGGTCGGATCGCCGAGGGTGATCTGGTGGCGTTCGCCGCCGGCGCGCTCGCCGACGGGTACGTCGGCGAGGTCGGCCGGACGTGGCCGGTGGGTGACGTGCCGGGCGCCGACGCGTTGTTCGCCCGGTCGAACGACCTCTGGGAGAGGCTCGTCGACGCGTGCCGACCGGGAGCGCCGGCCGGTGACCTGCTGGCGGCCTACGGCGCCGCAGGCGAAGCGCTGCCACCGATACCCGTTGCCCACGGACTCGGCCTCGGTTTCGACCCGCCGGTGATCTCACCGGACCTGCCGCGGACATCGGCCGACGAGCGGCTCGATCCCGGTTCGGTGCTCGCCGTCACGGCGTACGTCTGGGAACCGGGAGTCGGCGCGGTGTTCCACCGGGACGCAGTGCTCATCGGCGAGGACGGCCCGGAGGTACTGACCTCCAGCCCGTCGTGGGCGCAGTCCGTCAGTTCCTGAGCCCATGCCATCCGGACAGGCACCGCCGCCTGAGGAGATCGTCCGCTACGAGAAGGACCCCGAGACCAAGATCGCGACGATCACGTTCGATCGGCCGGACTTGCTCAACGCGCCGACCTCGGCGGCCCGGTTGCGTTACGCCGATCTGCTGCGCGGCGCCAGTGTGGACGACGAGGTCAAGGTCGTCGTAATCCGCGGTGCCGGTGACGATCTCGGCAGCGGCGCGGATCTGCCGGACTTCATGTCGGGTACCGACGCCGACCGGCTCGCGGAACTCCGCGTCGAGGACTCGGACGTCGTGCACCCGCCGAAGGAGTCGTTCCGGCACGGCGCCACGATGGGGGCGTGGTACGCCAACGCAGCGGCGGGCAACCGGGCGCTGCAGGAGTTCAAGAAGATCAGCATCGTGGAGGCGAAGGGCTACTGCTACGGCTGGCACTTCTACCAATGCGCCGACGCAGACATCGTGATCTCCAGTGAGGAGGCGCTGTTCGGGCATCCGTCGTTCCGGTACTTCGGCTGGGGCCCGCGGATGTGGACGTGGGTGTTGACGATGGGGCTGCGGCCCTTTCAGGAGATGGTGTTCACCGGCCGCCCGTTCACCGCGCAGGAGATGAAGGACTGCAACTTCCTGAACCGGGTAGTCGCGCGCGATCAGCTCGAGGCCGAAGTCGAGAAGTACGCGCTGGCGTGTGCCCGTAATCGGCCGACTGACAGCATCTTTCAGCAGAAGATGTTCTTCGAGGTGGTCAAGCAGTTCCAGGGCGAGTACCTCGGCAGCCTGCTGTCCGGCGTCTTCGAGTCACTGGGCGGTGCCGCCCGCCCCGATGCCGGGAGCTTCATGCTCGGCGACGCGATCGACGTCGGTCTCGCCGACGCGGTGAACGACAACGACGCGAAGTTCCCGCCCGAGTTCCGGTTGAGCAAGTCCAGGAGAGAACAGCCAGAGTGACCACAGCAGCGCCGCCGCTGGGCGGCTACACGATCGTCGACCTGTCCAGTGGGATCGCCGGAGCGTACTGCACCAGGCTCCTCGCCGACGCCGGCGCCGACGTCGTGAAGATCGAGGCGCCGGAGGGGGATCCGCTGCGGGTGTGGTCGGCCTCCGGGGCGGAGCTGTCCGGGGACGGCGCGCTGTTCACCTTCCTCGCGGGCGGTAAGCAGGGCGTCGTCGCGGACCCGGACAACGCCGCCGACGTGGCGATGGTCGAGGCGCTGCTGGCATCCGCCGACGCCGTGGTCTGGTCCCGTGGTTCGCGGATCGCCGATCTGCCCGCGCTCGCGCCGCAGGCGGTTCACGACCGGCATCCCCATCTCGTCGTCACATCGATCACCCCGTTCGGCCTCGACGGACCGTGGCGCGATCAGCCCGCGACCGAGTTCACTCTTCAGGCGTGGTCCGGTGGGGCGATCGGCATCGGTCGCGGTTCCCAGGACCGCGCCCCGGTGCACGTGGGGGGCCGGGCCGGGGACTGGGTCTGCGGCGCCTACGCCTCGGCGCTGACGCTCGCGTTCCGCGCCCGCGCATTGCGCGACGGCCACGGAGAGCTGATCGACCTGTCGATGCTGGAGGCCCAGATCCTCTGTCTCACCTACTATCCGGTGACCTACTTCGAGATGCTCGGCAGGCCGTGGCGCACCGAGCGCAAGCCGACGGTGCCGGGGGTCGCACAGGCGGCGGACGGGCTCGTCGCCCTCGGATGCGGGACGGCGCAGCAGTGGTTCGACCTGTGCGCGATGTCCGGTCACGACGAGTGGATCGACGAGGAGTCGTCGCTGACCATCACCGAGCAGGCGAACCTGCACGCCGAGGAACTCTACGAGTGGCTACGCGGTCAGAACGTCGACGACGTTCGCGATCTCGCGTCGGCTTTCCGCATCCCCAATTCGCCGGTGGCTAACGGAGCGAACGTCACCGACATGGACCACTACATCGAGCGCGGCTCCTTCGTGGCCAATCCGCACGGCGGGTTCACTCAACCCGGTCACCCGTATCGACTCGGCGGTGTCGCCCTGGCACCTCCGCGCCCGGCGCCGCGCCTCGGCGAGCACACCGATGCGCATCGCGCCGCGGTGCCCCCGGTGCGGACCGCACCGGCGTCCACGCGGGACCCGTTGCCGCTGAGCGGCCTTCGCGTACTCGACATGACGACCTTCTGGGCGGGTCCGTCGTGCACGCACGCGATGGCGCTGCTCGGCGCCGAAGTCATCCACCTCGAGTCCACGCGCCGGCCCGACGGCACTCGGCTCATCGCGGGTATCCCGGCGACGGTGCCGCAGTGGTGGGAGCAGTCGCCGATCTTCTCGGCGCTCAACTCCAACAAGCTCGGCGTGACGCTGGACTTCCAAACCGAGCGTGGACTCGATCTGCTCCGCCGGCTCATCGCGACGTGCGACGTCGTGGTCGAGAACTTCACGCCTCGGGTGATCGACCAGCTGGGACTCGACTTCGACTCGGTACGCGCCCTGCGCGAGGACATCATCATGCTGCGGATGCCGGGTTTCGGGCTGGACGGTCCGTGGCGGGACAATCCCGCGTTCGCGTACATCATCGAGGACGCCACCGGATTGAGTTGGCTCACCGGCTATCCCGACCGCAATCCGTACGAGCCGTACTCGATCGGCGACCCGAACGCGGGGATCCACGCCCTCAACGCCGTCCAACTGGCGCTCGAGCACCGACGCCGCACCGGCGAGGGGGTCCTCGTCGAAGCGGCCATGGCGGACGCCGCGCTGCACATCGCCGCCGAGCAGGTGATCGAGTACACCGCGTACGGAGCACTGCTGGAGCGGGCGGGTAACCGCGGTCCTGCCGCGGCACCGCAGAACATCTACCAGGTGAGCGGAATCGACGAGTTCGGCCGCGATGACTGCTGGGTGGCCCTCGCCGTCGGCTCGGACGCGCAGTGGCGGGCGTTGCGGGAGGCTCTCGGCTCGCCCGACTGGGCGATGGCGGCCGATCTCGACGTCGAAGCCGGGCGCCGCGCCAGGCACGACGATATCGACGCGGCGCTGGCCGCGTGGTGTCGGGACCGGACCGGTGACGAGGTCGTCGCGACGCTGTGGCCGGCGGGGGTGCCGGTCGGCAAGGTGCTGCAGCCACACCGCCAGACGGAGATCGAGCAGCTGGCCCACCGGGGGTTCTTCGAGCAACTCGGTCATCCGGTGAACACGTCGGCGTCCCACAGCACGCTGCCCGCGCGGCTCGCCAACGGGCCGGCGTCGTTCCATCGGCAACCCGCGCCGCTGCTGGGCGAGCACAACGCCGAGGTCCTTCGGGGGATCGGTGTGACCGACGACGAGCTCGCGTCGCTCTACGACGACGGTGTCATCGGCGATGCCCCCGCAACGGGACGCCGTAAGGCCGCGCGGTAACAGCGCAATTCCATTCGGCAATTCGATTCCGGCAATTGCGACATTCATGTGAAACTCAAATATGTGCATTTCACATGAATGCACGACACCGCGGAACCGACCAATTCAGTCGATTCCGCGGAGTCGTGTCGTGTGATCAATCCCAGAACAGGAACGGCGCCGGCGACGACCACTGGCCGTAGCTGCGCGGCTCCGAAACCTTGTCGGGCGTCGCGTCGATAGCCACGTGACCATTGCGTTGTGTGATCGTCGCGCCGGCAGGGGCGGGTTCGGCGATGGGGACGGCGACGGCGGCGGGGGCGGCGGCGATCGCGGCGGCGGCCGCGCCGGCGACCGCGATCGAGGCGAGGTGGCGGAACTTCATGATGTTCTCCTAGTTTTACGAGTGCCGATATCCGGGACTCCGTTTCGGTGACGAACTCCAATGTATTCGGGCGCTACGGGAACGCCAGGAATTCACATGTGCCACAAATAAACGGCCGCGGGCAGGAGTGCTACGAGAGGTCGGCGAACAACGCACGGAAGTCGTAGCGCTGCCACAGGTCCAGCACGTTCGTCAGCATCTGCAGCGGAGCGCGAAGTGCCTCGTCGTCCGCGATTCGCGCGTCCGCGCGGGTGAGCCCGGCCAGAGAGTCGCCGAGGCGGGCGCGCAGCAGCGCCGGAACGTCCAGCAGCCACGCGACACCCATGACGGCGACGTAGTGAAACAGCCTGGTGCGCAGGTGCTCCACCTCGAGGTCCGGGCCACCCGCCGCGCTGTACTCCGCGACGAAGAGTGCCAGCAGTTCGTCGAGGTGGCGATCCCACAGCGTGGCCTCGGCGCCGGACAGCGCGCCCCACAGCGCCATGGCGACGTGCATCCGACTCACGCAGCCCCAGTCGAGCAGCCCGCACGCCAGATCCTCGCGGATGTCGCGGAAGAACCACGCGTTGTCGACGTTGGCGTTCCAGTGGCACAGCGCGAGGTAGTCGGCGTCGGCTTCCATGAGTCGCCAGACCTCGGTTTCGTGCGCCGCGATCGCTGCCCCGGTCTCGGGCAGCGCCGCGAGGAAGCTCTCAGCGCGGACGAACGGTCGGAACAATCCCGGCTGCGCGGACACGAAGTCGGCCAGCCGAACGAGTTTGCGTGCCAGGGACTCCGGGTCGACTTTCACCCGCTCACCGACCGCGGCGGCCTGCAGATCCACCGGGAACCGGGCGATCAGGTCGGTCGGGAAGCGGCCTGCGCGCTGGGTTCCGGCCAGCCGGGCCAGCGCGGTGATCAGCGCGCGGTAGTGCTCGAGTTGGTCGGGCATGCGATAGTCCAGGCACTTGTGATACTGCGGTTCGATACCGTTGGCGCCGAACGTGATTCGCTCGGTGATCAGGATGCCGGTGCCCGATTCGCGGTGGTAGTCGGCGAACAGCGTCTCCGGCACGACGATCGGGAAGTCCGGATGCCGCGACAGTTCCGCCAGCCGAATCTCCTGCTCCATCTGCGTCCGTCCGACGTCGCGGGCGGGGTCCAGCAGATCGCGGGAGAACTTGACGAACAGGTCGGTGCGCAGGTGCGGTGCGGGGTCGGCGTACTCCACTCGGAGCAGCGCCTTGCGGCCGGTGCTGCCCCCGGACACCTCCGTCAACTCCGTCACCCGCGATACGCGATTGTGCGCGCGGAGAGTGCCCGAGGCCTGAAACGCGCGCGTCAGGAAGGCCGGCCCGGCGGCGCGCAGATCCTCGGGCGTCCCGGGTAGCGGCAAGCCGTAGTCGTCACCGGCGAAGTCCACGATGTCAATGCTTACCAGGTCTGCTCCGCGGAGCGCACCAGCATCTCGTTGACGGCCACTCGGCGGCTGCGCGTCACCATGTAGGCGACCGCGTCCGCGACGTCCTCCGGTTCGAGTGGGAGCTTGCCCGCCGTCCTGGACTGCTGCGCCGCGAGCGCCGCCGGGGACAGGTGATCGATGATCTCGGTCCGGACCGTGCCCGGTTCGACGAGACCGACGCGGACCCGCTTCGGGATCAGCTCCTGCCGGATGCCCTCGCAGAACGCCCCGACGCCGAACTTGGTCAGCGAGTACACGGCGGTACCCGGCCTCGCCACACGTCCTCCCGTCGAGCTGATCGCGACGACGTCCGCAACGTGCCGTGGACCGTCGGCTGCCGCGGCGATGAGGTGGGGCAGTGCCGCGTGGGTGACGTAGAGGACGCCCTGCACGTTCACCGCGACGAGGTCGTCCCACTCCTGAAGGGGCGCTTGGTCGGCCTCGCCCATCCGGAGCAGCCCGGCGTTGCTGACCAGGATGTCCAGCCGGCCCAGCGTGTCGACCGTCCGCGTGATGGCTGCCGACACCTGCCCGGCGTGGGTCACGTCGGCGGGCACGACCAGGGCCGTACCACCCGCCGCCTCGATCTCGGCGGCGACGGCCGCCAGTCGGTCGGCCCGCCGAGCCAGCAGGGCGATCGACGCGCCCTGTCCGGCAAGGGCTTTCGCCGTCGCCGCGCCGATTCCGCTGCTCGCACCGGTCACCAGGGCGACGGTGCCCGTGAGCGTCACCGCGGCTCAGGGCTTCCTGCGACCGGACCGGCTCAGCCGCCACTCGGGCGGGAAGTTCATGTCGTTGTCCTTGACGACGTTGTTGAGCCCCTTCTCGAAGGTGCCGTCGGTGAGATCGACGTCGTTCTGCTGGTCGTTCTGAATCAACGGCAGCATGCCCTCGACCATCCCGGTGAGCAGGCTGCCGAAGTACTCGCCCTTGTGCTGCTTGTACAGCTCGAGGAACGTCTTCTGGACGGCGACGGTGTCGGTCGGGCGCGTCTTGGAACACGCCAGCGCGTACTTCTCGGTCTCCTTCTCGAGGTCCGCGCGGGGCACGACGCTGTTGAGGAATCCGCAGTCGTTCATCTCGGCGGCGGTGAACGGCCGTCCGGTGAAGAGCATTTCGGAGAACTTGCGCAACCCCATGGTCTCAGCCCACCACCACAGCCGCGGACCCCAGCCGACGTAGCGGAACGCCGGATGGCCGAACAGCGCGTCGTCCGAGGAGATGACCAGGTCCGCGTCGCCGGCCTGGTAGAAGTGCCAGCCGTAGCAGTACCCCTTGGCTTCGATGATGCTGATCTTGCGCAGTTCCTGCAGCGGCCGGTTTCCCGCGCGCGCCTTGGCGTAGAAGTCGGTCACCGTCGACAGATAGCGGTACGAGCCACCGGGCGGGTACGTCACGTCGTCGTCGTTGATCGCCAACTCGTGGTTCAGCGGCATGCCGGGGTTCTCGAGCATGTCGCGCTGCTCGGGGAGATCACCGCCGCTTCCGAAATCCTCGCCCTCGCCGCGGATCACGACCACCTTGACGTCGTCGTCGACATTGCACTTGTGGATCAGGTCGGCGTAGAGCTGCCGCATGCCGAGCGTGGTGGAGTTCTGCGCCTCGGGCCGATCGAAGGTGATGTAGGCGATGCGGTTAGTGCGGTCCTTCTCGAACCGGATGAACTGCTCGGCTTCCCTCTTCATCTCCTCGTAGTCGAATCGGGGCTTGCTCGTGTCCTCAGCGCTCACCCCGCCAGTTTCGCAGTGCCGACGTGGCCGCGGGTCGTTTGGACGCTTTGCTTAATGGCTCGGTGTCGCGAATCCGCCCGGCCGGGTGGACATCGGTGGTTTCATGAGGCTGGGCGGGTGTCGACGGCGAGGTGGGGTATGAGGCGACTCAACGGCATGGACGCCTACCTGCTCTACACCGAAACCCCGAACCTGCATTCGCACACCCTCAAGGTGGCGATCGTCGACGCCGGAGGCATCGAGGACTTCGGCTTCGAGCAGTTCCGCACTCACTTCGCTCGCCGACTGCATCTGCTGGAGCCGCTTCGGTACCGGCTGGTGGAGATCCCGTGGCGCATGCACCACCCGATGTGGCTGGAGGACTGCGACGTCGACCTCGACTACCACCTGCGCCGGGTTCGGGTACCGGCTCCCGGTGGTCGGCGCGAACTGGACGACGTCATCTCGCGAATCGCGTCGACCCCGCTGGACCGCGGCAGGCCGCTGTGGGAGTTCCACTTCGCCGAAGGACTGGCGGGCCGGCGCTACGCGCTGATCGGAAAGGTGCATCACGCGCTCGCCGACGGCGTCGCGTCCGTCAACCTGCTCGCGCGCGCGATGGACATCGTCGGCGGCGACGTCGACGAAAGCGACCCCGGCGACGGCGGCGCGGTGCCGAGCGCCTCCGAGTTGCTCGCCGAGGCGGGGCGCGACCACGTCAAGCAGATCGGCGAGTTGCCCGGACTGCTGAAGGACGCGGTCAAGGGCTTCACGCGAGTGCGTCACCGCGCGAGGGAACGCGGTGATCACCCCGACCTCGCGGACAACTTCAGCGCGCCCGCGACGTTCCTGAACCACCAGGTGTCGCCGGCGCGGCGATTCGGCAGTGCGGCGGTGGCGCTCGCCGACGTCAAGGCGACGGCGAAGGCGCTGAACGTCAGCCTCAACGACGTCGTCCTGGCCACGGCGGCGGGCGCGCTGCGCGAGTTGCTCCAGCGCTACGACGGCGGAGCCGACGAGCCGATCATCGCGTCGGTCCCGACCGCGACCAACAGGTCCCCGGATCGGGTGACCGGCAACGAGATCAGCGGGCTGTCGATATCGCTGCCCGTGCACATCGCCGACCCGCTCGAACGCGTCCGCCTGGTGGCGGTCGCGACGGGCCGGGCGAAGGAGGACCACGAACTCATCGGCCCCGAGTTGTACTGCCGCCTGATGACGTATCTTCCGACGGCGGTCGCCCCGGCGGCGTTCACCTGGCTGTCCAGGCGGGACGGCCGCAACAAGATGATGAACGTCGCGGTGTCCAACGTGCCGGGACCACGGATGCGCGGCCACTTCGCGGGCGCACCCGTCAGCGAGATCTACTCGACGGGCGTGCTGTCCCTCGGGGCGGCGGTGAACATCACGGTGTGGAGCTACGTCGACCAGATGGGCATCGCGGTGCTCACCGACGATCGGACGTTCGGCGACGTACACGAGGCGACGGATGCCCTGGTCCGCTCCTTCGCCGAGATCCACTCCGCAGCAGGGCTTTCCGGCCAACTGGCGGTCGTCGATGCCGCGTTGCCCGCAGTCTCGGCCGACCGCTAGTCCTCGGCGCTGGCGCGCAGCTCGGCCCGCAGGATCTTTCCGGTGGCGTTGCGGGGGAGTTCGTCGAGCACCCTGATCTCGCGCGGCACCTTGTAGTTGGCGAGATTGTCGCGGACGAACGCGCGCAGGTCGTCGGTTGACGACGAGGCACCCGGCGTCAGCACGACGAAGGCGACGAGCCGTTGACCGTACTGCTCGTCGGACACCCCGACGACGCTCGCCTCGGCGACCTCGGGATGCGTCGTCAGCGTCTTCTCGACCTCGATGGGGTAGACGTTCTCCCCGCCGGAGACGATCATCTCGTCGTCGCGGCCGACGACGAACAGCCGGCCGGCCGAGTCGACGTAGCCCATATCGCCGGACGCCATGAACCCGTCGTGGAAGTGCTTGGCCGTGCCCGGCGAACCTCCCGTGTAGCCGTCGAAAAGCGTTCCGCTGCGAACGAATATCTGCCCGGTGTCGCCAGCGGGCACCTCGCGGTGGTCGCCGTCCAGGATGCGCACCTCGGTGCCCGCGGCCGGTCTGCCCGCGGTGTCCGGTGCAGCCCGCAGATCGGCGGGGGTGGCGGTCGCGATCATGCCCGCCTCGGTCGCGTTGTAGTTGTTGTAGACCACGTCGCCGAACTCGTCCATGAACGCCGTCACGACGTCGGGCCGCATTCGCGAGCCGGACGCGGTGACGAACCGCAGCGATCGGCACGGATAGCGCCGCCGGACGGCGGGCGGCAGATCCATGATCCGGTCCAGCATCACGGGCACGACGACGAGTCCGGTCGCGCCGGTGCGGTCGACCAACTCCAGTGTCGCCTCGGGATCGAACCGGCGACGCGTCGCGATCGTCGTCGCCATGAACGCGGCGAAGATCAGCTGCGAGTAGCCCCAGGCGTGGAACATCGGAGCGGCGATCACCGTGACCTCCTCCGCGCGCCAGGGAATGCGATCGAGGATGCCCTTTAGCTCTGCGGCGCCGCCACCCGACGTCGACCGCGCGCCCTTCGGAGTGCCGGTCGTGCCCGAGGTCAGCAGCACCACCTTGCTCTTGCGTCCCGTCGAGGTGGGCTTCGAGCCGTGATGGGCCGCGATGAGCGAGTCGACGGTCAGATCGCCAGCACTGGCGGTGGATTCGGTCCACGCCAGCACTCGCGCCGTGTCGGGCCGGTCCGTCAGTGCGCGCCCGACGATGTCGGCGAACTCGTCGTCGTACACGACGGCGTCGACATCCTCACGCGTCACGACCTCAGCGAGTGCGGGCCCGGCGAACGAGGTGTTCAGTAGCAGCACGTCGACCCCGAGCCGGTCGGCGGCGATCAGCGCCGCGACGAATCCGCGGTGGTTGCGGCACATGATCCCGACGGTGCGCAGCGTGCCGGGCAGCGTCTGCAGCCCCGCCGCGAGCGCCGCTGCCCGCTGGTCGAGCTGTTTCCAGGTCAGGGTGCCGAGTTCGTCGATCAGTCCCGGCCGGTCCGGGCAGCGTTGCGCGGCGATCGCGAAACCCATTGTCACCGAACCGCCTCCGCGCGCAGCGGCGGCCATCCGGAGGTACCTGTCGGGCCGTAGCGGCGCTAGCACACCCGCCCGGACGAAGGTACCCAGCGTCGCGGCGACACCGCCGAACCCCGATTGCAGTGAGCGTGCGTCCACGGTCAGCCCAGGATAGGGAAGCGGCGCTTGCGCTTCAGCTCGTTGAGTGCGGACTGCATGGCGGACCGGACGTACACGTCGACCTCGTCGACATCGGGGTCGGGGCCGAAGCGCTCGACGACGTCGATGGGCTCCAGCACCTGCGTGACGATCTTGGTGGGCAACGGCAGGTTGGGCGGCACGATCACGCTGAAGCCGAAGGGGAACCCGAACGTCACCGGCAGGATCTCCATGCGCGCCTTGGTCAAACCCAGCAGCTTCGCCAACGTGTTGCCGCGGGTCAGGAAGAGCTGGCTCTCCTGTCCACCGATCGACACCGCGGGCACGATCGGCACTCCCGCCGCGATGGCGGTGCGCACGTAGCCGGTGCGCCCGGCGAAGTCGATTGTCGTGTCCTCGAAGGTGGGCCGGTAGGAGTCGTAGTCGCCGCCGGGAAACACCAGCACGACACCGCCGAAAGCCAGTGCGGCCGAGGCGTTCTCGCGGCTCGCCTCGATGACCCCGACCTTGGGCATGACGTCGCCGAGGGGGCCCATCACCACGCCGTAGTGGGCGAGCGTGATAAGGGGCCGGTCGTACCCGAAGCGCTTGTAGAACGCCGAACCGAACAGCAGCACATCGGGTGTCAGCATTCCGCCGGAGTGGTTGGACACCACCAGCGCGCCGCCCTCGGCGGGGAATGCGTCGAGCCCGTGCAGTTCGGCGCGGAAGTAGCGTCGCAGAAGCGGCCCGACCCGCTCGACCACGGTCCTCGTGACGGAGGGGCTGAACTGGTCGAGTCCGCCGATGGTGCCCTCCGCGACCTCATCGTCGCTCATCGATCGAGTCTGTCAGGCCCGCGAGCGCCCCGCGGCTACTTGAGGCAGCTGCCGCCGTCGACCGGAAGGGCGACGCCGGTGATGTAGCGGGCCTCGTCGGAGGCGAGGAACAGCACCGCGTTCGCGACGTCCTCCGGCTCGACCCAGCCGATCGGCAGCGTGTGCATGAGCTGGCCGACGATCTTCATGTCGTCCGGACCCGGATTCTCCAGGTCGGGGCGGAACAGCTTCATCGTGCCGTCGTTCATGAACAGCGGTGTGTTCACGTTGGTGGGGCAGACGCTGTTGACGCGGACGTTCTGCGCGCCGAGTTCGACGGCGAACGTGCGCATCAGGCCGATGACGCCGTGTTTGGCGGCGACGTAGTGGCCGGTGTGCGGGTAGGCCTTCAGGCCGCCGACCGAGCTGGTGAGGATGATCGAGCCGCCCTTACCGCCCGCGAGGATATGGGGCACACCGGCTTTGACGGTCTTCCACACGCCGGACAGGTTGACGGCGATCATGTCGTCCCAGTCGCCCTCGCTGGTCTTGTCCAGCGTCTGGCCGCCGTTGCCGATGCCCGCGTTGGCGACGATGATGTCGAGCTTGCCGAACTCCTCGACGCCCGCGTCGACCGCCGCCTTGAGCGCGTCGAAATCGCGTGTGTCGACCTCAGCGGTGTGGATGCGGCCGCCGGCGTTCTTCACCAGGTCCGCGGTCTCGGCGAGGTCCTCGGGCGTCGACAGTGGAATCTGAACGCTGTCGATCTGCTTGCAGATGTCGACCGCGATGATGTCGGCGCCCTCTTCGGCCAGCCGAACCGCGTGCGCCCGGCCCTGACCCCGCGCCGCGCCGCTGACGAACGCGACCTTGCCCTCTACACGACCCACTTCATGCTCCTCTGGTTCCACGGCGGTGTGCTGTGCACATGCTCAGCACTCTTACATTCTGGTCCCATTGTGTCAACGACGAGAGGCCGTCGAGCCGTTTGTAGACAGCGCTTAGATCGCGATCCGGAGCAGGGCTTCCTGCGCATAGGACGCGACGAGGGTGCCGTCGTCGGTCAGCAGGTCGCCACGGCCGAAGGACCGGCCGTGGGCGACGATCGGACTGTGCTGTCGAAGCAGCAGCCAGCCGTCGGTGCGGAACGGGCGGTGGAACCAGATGGTGTGGCTCGTGACCGCCGACGTGAACTGGGTGCCGTTGCCGGTCTGGCTCAGGCCGTCGAGTGGGCGCACGGCGGTGCCGATCAGCGTGAGGTCCGTGGCGTAGGCGGCGAGGGCCTGGGCGAGCGCCGGATCGACTTCCGGTGTGCGCATCCAGATCTCGCACTCGGGGGGACCGACGTGAGGCGCATTGAGATCGGCTGTGGCCCTGGTGTCCCAGGGGATGAGGTCGAGGCCGACGGCGTACTCGGGCCCGAGCAGGCCGGGTACGGGCTCGACTGTCTGCAGGGCCGGCCCGTCCTCGGTCACGTGCATTGAGATCGACGCCGTCCCGATCGGACCCTTACTCTGTGCCGCGAGCACCGAGAGTGTCGCAAAGGACCGCCCCTCGTGGTGAACGGTGACGTCGTAGACGACCGGCTCGTCGGCACGGCCTTCGCGCGGGAACAGCGCGTGGAGGGACTTGACCGACTTCTCGGGGCACACCAGTTCGGCGGCCCGGATGAACTGGCCGAGCAGCTGTCCACCGAACACGCGGTGGTACTCGAGCGTCTGATTGCGGGCGGTGAAGTGGTTCCCGGACCGCGTGGTTGCCATGTCGAGGCACGCCAGGAGGTCGGACCAGAGGTCGGTCACGCTCGCGAGTGTAAGCGAAGTTCTACGACGGTGAGAATGTAATTCTCAGGCTAGTCGGCGGCGAATCCGTGGGAGCAGAAGTCCCATACCTCGTCGGCCGAGATCGGCTTGATGGTGGCGTCGTCGCTGCCGCTGGACTGCGCGACGAACATCACCGTCTGCATGGTCATCGCGGCCATGCGCTTCGGGTTGATGCTGGAGCGCAGGGCGCCGGCCTCGTAAGCCTGCTCCATCAGCTCCGTGAGCAGGGCGACGAGTGGCGCGTGAGCCACCTTGACCTCGGACGGATGCGACACCAGCAGGCGCGGTGCGAAGTCGGTGAACAGGGGTCGCTTGGCCGTCGGATCAGGACGTGACGACTCGAAGAGCAGTTGGATGGCGACCTTGAGCCGCTCCAGGGGATCCGACTGGCTGGCGGTCGCGGCGCGGATCTGATCGGCCGAACGGCTCAGCGCGTCCTCGAACAAGGCCAGCAGCAGTTCGTGCTTACCGTCGAACTGCAGGTAGAAACTCCGTAGCGACTGTCGTGAGCGGTCGACGACCTCCTGCACCGTGAAATCGGTGCTGCCCTTTTCGATGATGATCGCCTGCGCCGCGTCCAGAAAACGCTGTACGCGTTGGGCGGCGCGCAATTTGGCCGTTTTGATCGAGCGTTCGACCGCGCGCTGCTTCCATGCGGGTTCTTCGCTCGGACTCGTCACCGGTGCCCCGAAATCAGTCTGAGATGCGGGCCGATCAGGGAGAACATGCATGAACTGTACCGGAGAACGCCTGGGCATCGTGGTCCTAGCCCCCCTCCCGGCCACCGTGTCTGAGATTGTAACTTTCTCATGGCGAGAATAGTATTCTCATTCGTAGCTTTTCAGAAGCCTTACCTGGAAAGTCTGCATTCCTTTCCCGCAGGTGAACGTGCACGAGCATCGGAGGGCCAGTGCAACTGACGTTCGATCCGGCCATCGAGGAGTTCCGCGCCGAGTTCGTCGCCTTCCTCGACGAGCACGTTCCGACGGCCGCCGACGCGCTGCAGCGGTCGCGGTCGTCGTCCGATGTGCCGCCGTGGGGGCGACGGTGGCAGCGGCTGCTCTTCGACAGCGGCTGGCTGGTGCCCGGCAATCCACCGGAGTTCGGCGGGCGCAACGCGTCGATCCTCGAGCAGTTCGTCTACTTCGAGGAGCTCTCGAGGCGGCGCATCGTGCACAACTTCAACCAGCAGGGCGTCGGCATCATCGCGGCGTCCCTGTTGACGTTCGGCTCCGACGAGCAGAAGTCGACGTGGGCGGTGCCGATCCTGCGTGCCGACAAGACCGCTGCGCTCGGGATGAGCGAGCCGGGTGCGGGCTCCGACCTCGCGTCGTTGCGCACGCGTGCCGAGTTGGTCTCGGACGGCGACCACTTCGTCGTCAACGGCCAGAAGGTCTGGACGTCGGGTGCCCACGATTCCGACGTCATCCTGACGTTCGTCCGCACCGATCCCGATGCGCCGAAGCACAGGGGGATCAGCGCGCTGCTGATCCCCACCGATCTCGACGGTGTGACGTGTCGGCCCTTCGCGTCGGCGTGGGATCGCGAGGACGTCGACTTCAACGAGGTGTTCTTCACCGATGTGCGGGTGCCTGCCGCGAATCTCGTCGGCCCGCGGGGCGACGGCTGGCGCGTCGCGAACGGCTCGCTGGGCCACGAGCGGACGATGCTGTGGATCAGCTACGCCGATCGGTTGCGCGACATGCTCGAGGACTTCACGCCCGCAACCGAAATCGATCGCGACCGCTATGCGACGCTGGCGATGGACAACCAGGCGCTGCGCCTGCTCGGCTCCGCGGGATTGGCACGCGCGGCGCGCGGCGAGGAGGACGTGCCGGGCATGGCGGTGCTGAAACTGCTGGGCGCCGAAGCGGGTCAGTCGGCGTCCGAGCACGTCCTCGCGTCCGTTGGCGTCGACGCGCTGGCGCACCCGGCGAACTCGACTCCCTACCAACACATGAACCACGACGGCTATGCGGGTAGCTGGTTCGATCGCTACGGCCGGTCGTTCGCGGGCACGATCGCCGGCGGCACCTCGGAGATCCAGCGCAACATCATCGCGCAGCGCGTCCTCGGATTACCGCGGGGTTAGTGATTTCGGCGCGCATTTCCGGGCTCAGCCCCGGAAATCGCGCCCGAATCACTCTAGCGGGATGTCGTATTGCTCAACGTATTCCGCGAATCGTTCGGCAATCGCGCCCGCCTCCAACCCGTAGTCCTCGAGCCGGTAACCGTGAGCGCCGAACCGGCCCTTCGGATTGGCGGCGACGAACGCGGCCACGGCGTCGCGTGCGGGCCCGTCGAACTCCCTGTCGGATGCGGCGTAGATGCGCTCGACGGTGCCGAGCGGATCGCACACCAGATCGGCGTACTGCACGTCGATGATCCGACGTTCGGGATGGGTCGACCGGAACGTCTCGCTGCGGTCGACGGACTCGGCGAGCATGTCGGTCCAGTGCGTCGCGATGTACGCGGTGTGGTCGGCGTCGCTGAACGTACCGGTGAGCGTCGAGATCAGACTGCACGCCGACGCGCACAGTACCGTCGGGTCACGATGCAGCAGAACCAGATTCGCGTCGGGATACTCGGCGGCCAGCGCCGGAAGGGCGATCGCGTGGTTGGGACTCTTCAGCGTCCAGGCGCCCCGCCGGCCACCGCTCTGCAGCACCTGCAGCGCGCGCCGGTGATAGGCGTACGCCGACGCGTAGTCGGCCTCGAGCAGCCACTGGCTGTACGTCGGCACGTTCGCCAACGCCTCCCACGTCAGGCTCTTGAAGTCCTGGCCGAGCAGCGTGATGCACTCCGTCGGTCCCTCGGCGTCCTCGTGGTGGACCACGCGCATCTGAGGATTGAGCGATTCGAGCATGTCGATCGCCTGGTTGGCCGCGTCGACGCGGGGCCCGGCGCGATAGGTCTGCGGTGTCGGGGGAGGGACGCTGTCGGAGGCCTCCCAGCGCAGCAGCGCGCGGTTGTGCGGATCCTGGTCGAGCAGTTGACTGAGGAACGTCGTCCCGGCCCGGAACATCCCGACGACGACGAGAGGTGCGACGATCCGCTCGTCGGCGATGAACGGATTGGCCCGTATCCAGTCGTGGACCTTCAGGCGGTTGACCAGGCTGCCGATCACGTTCTGCTGCATGGCGAACCGGCCGATGTCGTTGAGCTGCGCCTCCGCCTCGACCGACTCGCACAGCACGGCGAGGCCCGTCCTGAAGTCATCGGGACCGAAGTCGTCGCTCCCAGCGGCCTCGGCCGCCGCATCCAGCACCTCGTCGACGTTCACGGACTAGCTCGCGATCGTCACGACGGTGCGGCCCGCGGTGCGGCGGTTGGCGTGATCGTCGAGCGCCGCGCCCACTTGCTCCATCGTGACGGTGCGCCCGATGACGGGCCGAACCGCTTGGGACGCGACGAGATCCAGCAGCGCCCCGTGCACGTCACGACCCACGTCGGCGGGCCACATGTTGAGGCCGAATCGGCGGAAGTCGACCGGCAGTTCGCCGTAGCCGAGGATGACGCCGAGCACCGAGATGTTGCCCATCGACACCTTGCGCAGCGGCCTGCCCGTCAGCCCCGACTGGGGGTCGTCGTTGAAACCGACTGGCACGTAGCGTCCCTCGCGGGCCAGGCAGGTCCACACCGCCTCGGTGCCGTCACCGCCTGTCACGTCGACGGCGACGTCGGCGCCGCGGTTCTCGGTGCGCGCGTTCACCTCGTCGAACAGGTCGGCCGAGGTGTGATCGATGAACGACGCCCCGAGTTCCTCGCAGAGTCGGCCCTTCTCGGGTCCGCCCGCGACAGCGATGACGTGCGCGCCGGCGGCCACGCCGAGTTGAATGACCGCCGTGCCGACCGCGCTGGCGCCGCCGATCACCAGCAGCGTTTCACCCGCAGTGAGGTGCGCTCGTCGGTGCAGTGCGAGGTAACCGACGTGGAACGGCAGCGTGAAGGCCGCCGCCGCGACGTCGTCGAGTTCGGGGGGAGCGTCGAAGGTTCCGGTAACTGGTGCGAGCGCGTATTCGGCCATGCCGCCCAGCGACTGGTTGGTCATCGCGACGACGCGACGGCCCACCGCGTCCTCCGCGCCCTCACCCGCCGCGTCCACCACGCCGCAGACGTCCATGCCGAGGGTGAAGGGCACCTGACCCATGACGCTCGCCACCGTGCCACGGCAGCGAGCGATGTCGCCGAAGTTTACCGAGGCCGCGCTCACCACGATGCGGACCTCGCCGGGACCGGGTTCGGGAATCGGAACGTCCCGGATCTCGAGTGCATCCACGGGGTCGCCGTGCTGGACGACGCGAACTGCCTTCACTCGATCGACCTCCCGCGTCAGACCGTAGTAAGCAGGTGTGCTTATGTCAACGAGCGGGCGCGGCCATGGCGGCGGCGGCCATCGCGACGAGGTTCGCGACGAACGGCTCCGATTCGAGCTGCGGCCTACCGCTCCGTGTCCGGCGCTCGAGCAGCCGTGCGCGATCCGCGATGGCGCGCAGGATGAACATGACCATGAGCGAGAAGCGTTCGGTGCGAAGCTCGTCCGTGAGATGACCGGTGCGTTCGGTCAGCAGTGCGAAAACGTCGTTGCCGCCGGTGCGGGCCAGGACCTCCTGCAGTTCGGCGCTGTACTGGGCCATGTCCTCGCCCGTGAGCTCGGCGATGATCAGGAGGCAGCAGCGCCCCCGCCAGCCGCTGTCGGCGAGTTCCGCGGCGGGCCGGACCAGTGCCTCGATGACGGGTTCGAGCCCCGACTCGTTTTCTGCGACCTCGAGTAGTTCGCCCTCACGCTGGGCGAGGAACGCCGCGTGCCGGTCGATGACCGCGCACAGCACGCCGTCCCGTGAGCCGAAGTGGTAGCGCAGCGCCGCCCGGTTGCGTTGTCCAGCCTGCCGGGTGATGTCGATGAGCGACGCCGAGAACACCCCGTCGCGAGCGAAGGCGCGCGCCGCGGCGTCGAGTAACCCGGCTCTGGTCTTCGACGCGTCGGGTGGCACGCGCTGGATTCTAGGTTGCGCTAGAGCTGGGCGAGGCGGGGGACCGAGCCGCGGGCGCGGAGCCCCGCACCGGCGCGGCGGGTGAGTTCTCTTGAGCTACCGAGCAATCCGTCCAGCACCAGCACGCGTTTCACGTGGTGGTGCAGGGCGTGCTCCTCGGTGAAGCCGATGCCGCCCAGCACCTGCTGGCAGTGCTTGGCGGCGGTCAGCGCGGCCTTGCCCGCGGCGGCCTTGGCGAGCAGCGCGGTCAAGTCGGGGCTGTCGTCACCGGGGATGTCCAGCGTGGCCTCGGCGCCCTCGATCGCGACCAGCGTCTCCGCCAGCCGGTGCCGGACGGCCTGGAAGCCCGCGATCGGCTTGCCGAACTGGACCCGGTCGAGCGCGTGCTGGCGGGCGAGTGCCAGCATCGCCCGAGCGGAGCCGATCAGCCACCAGCTCACCGCGCTGCGGGCTTCGGCCAGCCGGATCGGATAGCCCTCCTCCTCGCGGCGCAGCGGCAGCCCGCCGAGGGTGTCGACGTTGACACCCTCGGCGGTCCGATCCCACACCACCCAGCTGTTCCCGATGTAGGGCAGTGGCAGCTCCAGCGTGCCGCCGATGGTGTTGCCGGTCGCGTGCAACACGACATCGACGAGAACCGATGCGTGCGAACCCGTTTCGCCGAGCAGCCGGAACACCAGCGGAACCGCCTGGTCGGCGTGGTCGGCCAACATTTCGGCCCAGCCCAGCTCCATCAGGGCGGCGTCGAGCTCCGGGCCGGACGCGGACAGCATGGTCTTGCGCAGCCCGTCTTCGAGCATGGCGAGCGATACCGAGTCGAACGGGCCGTCCGATGTCGTCACTACGGTCACTCCTTCCCGAGATCGAGCAGGCGGCGGGCGATGATGTTGCGCTGCACTTCGGCAGTGCCGCCGTAAATGGAGGAGGCCCGCGAGTACAGGTACTCGGTGCGCCACTCGCCGCCGTCGAGTTCGATGACGCCCGGTAGCAGGTCGCGGACCGTGTCGTACAGCTGCTGCTCGGCGGCGGCGAGCAGCACCTTGTCGATCGAGGTGTCCGCGCCGAGTTTCGCTCCGTCGGCGAGCCGCTGCTGCGTGGCGCGCGAGCGGCAGCGCAGCGTGTGCAGGGCCAGATAGGCCGCGCCCAGATCGACGTCGACGGCCTTGTCGCTGCCGCGAACCTCGGCGACCAGTGCGTCGAAGCGCGAGTACAGGTAGGCGATGCGCTGCCAGAAGCAGGTGGACCGCTCGTACGGCAGCAGGTCCATCGCGAGCTTCCAGCCGTCGCCCGGCTGCCCCAGCATCCGGTCCGCGGACACGACGACGTCGTCGAAGTAGACCTCGCAGAACTCGTCGACGCCGTGCATCGTGCGCAACGGGCGCACGGTGACGCCGGGGGAGTCCAGATCGACGAAGAACGCGGTGATGGCGTCGTGGTTCGGGGTGTCCGGGCCGCCGGTGCGCGTGAGCAGCACACAGCGCGACGCGTACTGCGCGAAGCTCGTCCACACCTTCTGGCCGTTCACGATCCAGGTGTCACCGTCCTGCACCGCCCTCGTGGTCAGCGACGCCAGGTCACTACCCGAGCCGGGTTCGGAGAAGCCCTGGCACCAGGACTCCTCGCCCGAGAGCAGCTTCGGCACCATCTCGGTTGCCAGCTCCGGTCGGGCGTAGTCGATCATCGTCGGGGTCAGCACCTCGAGCATGGAATACGGTCCGGGGTGGTCGATTCCGCGGCCGACGATCTCCTCGCCGACGATGGCCCGCAGGATCTCCGGGCCGCCGAGACCGCCCGCCGACTCCGGCCAGCCGTAGCGCATCCACCCCGCGGCGTACAGCGCCTTCAGTGCGCGGAGGTGCTGAGCCTGGTGCGCGTCGAGCGAGTGGTCGCCCGGCGGCGGGGTGAGGTCGTTCTCGGCGAGCCAGTCCTGCAACGCCGTGCGGAACGCGGCGGGTTCGAAGAGCTCGCTCATCGCGCTCCCGGAGCCGCCCCTGCGGCGACATCGCCATCGGGCCTCCCGATCGCGTGGGGGCGCCCGGAGTCGTGGTCGCCGTTGCGTCGGATGAACGTCATCGCGCGGGTCTTGAGCCGCCAGCCGTCGTCGGTGCGCAGGTAGGTGTCCTTGTAGTAGCCGATGCGCATGTCGTGCTTGGAGTGCTCGATGAAGCACAGCGGCTGAGTGCCCGATGCAGAGTCGGGGGTGTCGTCGTCGAACTCGACGAGCGGCGTGCCGGTCATGAACAGGCCGCTGGGCGCTGCCGCGACGAGTTCGGGGAAGCGTGCCAGCGTGTAGGTCGAGCCGAACGCGCTGTACGTGCCGTCCGGCGTGAACACCTCCACCAGGCCCTCGACGTCACCCTGGGTGATGGTGACGGCGTACTTGGCCAGCAGCTGCTGGATCTCGACCAGATCGTCAGTTCGCGTCATGTCGGTAGACCTTACCGCCCTTCATTACAAAGTTGACGTCCCGTGTAACGGTGATGTCCACCAGTGGATCGCCGGGCACCGCGATGATGTCGGCCAGGTACCCCTCGGCGATGCGGCCCAGGTCCGTGGAGTTGATCAGGTCGGCGGCCACCACCGTGGCGGCCCGAAGCACCGCGGCCGGCGGCATTCCCCAGTCCACCAGCGTGACGAGTTCGTCGGCGTTCTTGCCGTGCGGGATGGCCGGCGCGTCGCTGCCGACGGCGATCTTGACGCCCGCCTCATAGGCCGCCTTGATCGAGGTCTTCGCCTTCGGGAACATCTCGGCGGCCTTGTCCTGCAACTCCTTCGGCGCCCGCGAGACGTCCATCGCCTCGGCGAGTCGACGGGTCGTCACCAGGAAGCGGTCGTTGTCGACGAGCATCTGGATGGCCTCGTCGTCCATCAGGAAGCCGTGCTCGATGCAGTCGATCCCGCACGCGACGGCGTGTTTCACCGCTTCGGCGCCGTGGGTGTGCGCGGCGACGCGGAGTCCGCGGCGATGCGCCTCGTCGACGATGGCCCGGAGCTCCTCATCCGAATAGTGTTGCGCGCCCGCCTCACCCGTCATCGACATCACGCCACCGGAGACGCACACCTTGATCAGCTGGGCGCCGTGCTTGATCTGGTAGCGCACCGCCTTGCGGATCTCGTCGACGCCGTTGGCGATGCCCTCCTCGATGGTGAGCTCCAGTGCGCCCGGCATGAAGGCGGCGAACATCGTGGGGTCGAGGTGCCCACCCGTCGGGGTGATCGCGTGACCTGCGGGCACGAAACGGGGGCCGTCGACCAGGCCCGCATCGATCGCCTTGGACAGCGCGACGTCCAGCAGGTAACCACCCGTCTTGACGAACAACCCGAGGTTGCGCACCGTCGTGAAGCCGGCACGCAGCGTGCGCCGCGCGTTGCCGATGGAGCGAATCGTCCTGGTCGGCGGGTCGTCCTGAACCTGGGATAGGCCTGGGCTCTCGCCGCGCCCGCCCATGAACAGGTTGACCTCCATGTCCATCAGGCCGGGCAGCAGGATCGAGTCACCGAGATCGATCACGTCCCCTTCGGGGTCGCCGCCCAGGCCGACGATGACGCCGTCCTCGACCTTGATGACCGCCGGCCGGACGAGCTCGCCCTTGTCGACGTCGACGTAACCCGCAGCCTTGAGGGTTAACACGCTCAGACCACCGGCTCCTTGATCAGTTGGATGTAGGCAGCGCCGCTGTCGAGCACGCGCGGCTGCTTCCACACCTCGATGGGGAAGCTCACCATGACGATCGACTGGCCCAGGTGCACCAGCGCCTTGGCGTCATCCGGCATGCTGGCGAGCGGGAATCGCGCGTCGACGTAGACCATGATGTCCTCGAGCCGCGCCATGCCGGCATCGTAGAACTCCTGCATCTCGGCCATGGTCGAGTTGAGCCGCTTCTGGTAGCGCTCCTCCTCGGTGGGCAGGCACCAGTCGCTGAAACGCTCCAGGTCGGCGAATTCCTCTGGCAACTTCGACGTAGTCGAATCGGACGGGCTAGGTGACATTCGCGTGATCCTTCTCGTCGCTTGCGGCGTGCTTGCCGTTCGGCGAGCCGTTCAGGCTCGCCTTGTACCGATCCACGTACTGGTGGGCGGTCATGTGCAGGTGGCGCAGCAGGATCTCCTGATCGCACAGCGGGAAGTCCTTGACGACCCGGGTGCCGATCTGAGTCTGGGTGGCCTCCAACGTGTTCGCGTCCTGGAACGCGTACTCCTTGAACGTCACCGCGGCCAGTTCCTGAGACAGCCGCTCACGCAGGTTCTTCGGCGGCACGAAGTACAGGTCGGCCTCGAAGATGTGCTTGTCGACGGCAGTCGGCCAGTAGTTGTACGTGAGGTACCACCCCGGTGCCCAGAACAGCAGCGTGAAGTTGGGGAAGAACTCGAACGAGTCCGTGCCCCAGGTCTTGTGGCGGCCGGGGTTGATGGCCGGCGGCAGCTCATCGGGCAGGATGCCCTTGATGTCGGGCCGATCCCACGGACCGAACAGCCCGCTGTGCAGGATCTGCTCGATCGGCTTCACCATGCTGAGGTCCTTCGGCGGAGACATCCCGCCCCACGACGACACCATCGAGTGGTCGCCCTTGATGTCGTAGGCCAACGCCTCGAAGCCGAACTTGGCCAGCTTCTCGGCCTCCTCCTTCTCCGCCTGCTTCATGTGCAGGATCGGCGCGTGGTAGAACTCGGTGAACGCGTCGATGAAGAGCTTCCAGTTGGCGTTCACCTCGGAGCGATAGCTGTAGTGCTCGGTCATCTCGTGGAACGGGTAGCCCTCGAGCCCCTCGGCGAATTCGCCGAGGTACTCGCGCAGCGGCACGGCGTCGTCGTCGAAGTTGACGAAGATGAAGCCCTCCCACACCTCGCAGCGCACGGGCACCAGTCCGTAGTCGGCCTTGTCGACGTCGAAGAACTCACCCTCCTGCTGGATGAAGGTCAAGTCGCCCTTGAGCGAGTAGCGCCACGCGTGGTACTTGCAGGTGAACTGGCGGCAGGTGCCCGACACCTCCTCGCCGGGGTAGTCGGCCCAGACGAGCTTGTTGCCACGGTGGCGGCAGAAGTTGTAGAAGGACCGGATCTCCTCACCGTCGTTGACGATGATGATCGACACGCCCGGCCCGACCGACGGCATCTCGCGGGTGACGTAGTTGCCCTTCTTGGGGATCAGTTCCACCCGCCCCATCTGCAGCCACGTCTTCTTGAAGATGGCCTGCTGCTCGAGCAGCCACTGCTCCGGGTCGACCGAGTCCGTGTAATCGACCGGCGCCGTGCCCAGTTCCGGCCAGTTCTCGGTCCAGCTGCCCGCATCGGGCTTCTTGAAGAAGGCCATGGTTCCTCAGTTCTCCTCTTGTGTTTGAGCCGAAGCCGGTTCGACGCCGAAGGTGTTCAGGGCCATCGCCAGCATGTGGTAACCGCCGATGGTGAAGACGAAGTCCATGAGTTGCCGCGTGTCCATCCGCTCTCCGAGCGCGGACCACGTCGGGTCCGAGATCCGCGTGCTGCCGACGAGTTCGTCGACCGCGGTGAGCACCGTCCGGTCGAAGGCGTCCGGCGCTTCGCCGCGGACGAGCGCTGCGATGTCGTCGTCGGTGAGTCCCGCGTCCTTGCCGATCCGCACGTGCTCGTCCCACTCGTAGGCGCACTCGGTGAGGTGCGCGATCCGCAGGACGGCCAGTTCGCGAAGCCGGGCGGGCAGTGTGGACCGCGTCAGCAGGTAGAAGCTGAACGTGAGATAGGACCGGGTGAGGTCGGGGTGGTTGACGAACGTCGCCACGGCGTTGCCGGCGTCCACCGGATTCCGGCGTTCCTCGGGCATCATCCGCAGCGCGCCGTGGACGGCGTCATCCCACTGATCGGCCGGTAGGGGCGCGACTCTCACGAGGTCCTCCTCTCCTGCTTCGTGGGGGTGTCTCTCCGTTGCGAGAATCATATTCTCATATTTGACCAACAGATTTCCACTAGTTCTGTGAAACGTCAACGGAGGTCCGCACTTCGCAGGTCCTTCTGACCTGTCTGTGACGGTCCACAGCGATCAAACGCGCAGGTTCAAGTGCATATGACTGGCTTGTGGACGTTGATTCTCGTAAGGTGAGAGGATAGTTTCCCTTAGCAGAGAACAAGGTCGGAACTACGCTGGTTCCCAAGGGTGTCATCCACGGATAGGAAAGGACCGCCTGTGAACAAGGACGACATGATCCTGATCAGCGTCGACGATCACATCGTTGAACCGCCTGACATGTTCAAGAATCACCTGGCCAAGAAGTACATCGACGACGCACCGAGGCTCGTGCACAACCCCGACGGGTCGGACACCTGGCAGTTCCGCGACATCGTCATCCCGAACGTCGCACTCAACGCGGTTGCCGGTCGGCCCAAGGAGGAGTACGGCCTGGAGCCGCAGGGTCTCGACGAGATCCGTAAGGGCTGCTACGACGTCGATGAGCGCGTCAAGGACATGAACGCCGGCGGCATCCTCGGCTCGATGTGCTTCCCGAGCTTCCCCGGTTTCGCGGGCCGCCTGTTCGCCACCGAGGATCCGGAGTTCTCGCTGGCGCTCGTGCAGGCCTACAACGACTGGCACGTCGAGGAGTGGTGCGGCGCCTACCCGGCCCGCTTCATCCCGATGACGCTGCCGGTGATCTGGGACGCCGAGGCCTGCGCCAAGGAGATCCGCCGCAACGCCAAGCGCGGCGTGCACTCGCTGACGTTCAGCGAGAACCCGGCCGCGATGGGTTACCCGTCGTTCCACGACGACTACTGGGATCCGGTCTGGCAGGCCCTGGTGGACACCGACACCGTGCTCAACGTGCACATCGGGTCGTCGGGCCGGCTGGCGATCACCGCGGCCGACGCCCCCATGGACGTGATGATCACGCTGCAGCCGATGAACATCGTGCAGGCTGCCGCGGATCTGCTGTGGTCCAAGCCGATCAAGAAGTACAAGGATCTGAAGATCGCGCTGTCCGAGGGCGGCACCGGTTGGATCCCGTACTTCCTCGATCGCGCGGATCGCACCTACGAGATGCACTCGACGTGGACCGGTCAGGACTTCGGCAAGCAGAAGCCCAGCGAGGTGTTCCGCGATCACTTCCTGACGTGCTTCATCTCCGACCCGGTCGGGGTCGAACTGCGCAATCAGATCGGCATCGACAACATCTGCTGGGAAGCGGACTACCCGCACAGCGACTCGATGTGGCCGAGCGCACCGGAGCAACTCGACGAGGTGCTCAGGGCGAACAACGTGCCGGACGACGAGATCAACAAGATGACCTACGAGAACGCGATGCGCTGGTACCACTGGGACCCGTTCACGCACATCTCCAAGGAGCAGGCGACGATCGGCGCGCTGCGCAAGTCCGCCGAGGGTCACGACGTCTCGATCCAGGCGCTGTCCAAGCACGACCACGGGGGCGCCAGCTTCCAGGACTTCGCCGCCAACGCCAAGGAATTGACCGGCAACAAGGACTGAACGGTCTAGCCGGTCGCAAGCTGACGGCGCGCCGGTGCGGATTGAGCGTTCGCACCGGCGCGTTCGACTGTGCGCCAACGATTAAGGGAGAAGGAATTTGTGGCCTCGACTCCGAATGGAATGAGTTTCGAGCTCACCGAGGATCAGGAACTGATCCGCAAGTCCGTCGCCGAACTGGCGGGCAGGTTCGACGACCACTACTGGATGGAGAAGGACCAGAACCACGAGTTCCCGCAGGAGTTCTACGACGCGATAGCGAGCGGTGGCTGGCTGGGGATGACGATCCCCGAGGAGTACGGCGGCCACGGTCTCGGCATCACCGAGGCGACGATCCTGGCCGAGGAGGTGGCTCGGTCGGGTGGCGGGATGAACGCCGCCAGCGCGATTCACATGTCGATCTTCGGAATGCAGCCGGTGGTGGTGTACGGCTCGGACGAGATGAAGGCCGAGACCCTGCCGCGCATCGTCAACGGTGACCTGCACGTCTGCTTCGGTGTCACCGAACCGGTTGCGGGACTGGACACCTCGCGCATCACGACGTTCGCCAAGCGGGACGGCGGCGACTACGTGGTGAACGGTCGCAAGGTCTGGATCTCCAAGGCGTTGGAGTCCGAGAAGATCCTGCTGCTGACGCGCACGACACCCCGCGAGGATTCGGCGAGGCCGACGGACGGCCTGTCGCTGTTCCTGACCGACCTCGACCGCGACCACGTCGACATCCGGCCGATCAGGAAGATGGGCCGCAACGCCGTCAGCTCCAACGAGCTCTTCATCGACGACCTGCGGATCCCCGCCGAGCACCGAATCGGCGACGAGGGCAAGGGTTTCAGCTACATCCTGCACGGGCTGAACCCCGAGCGGATGTTGATCGCGGCCGAGGCGCTGGGCATCGGACGGGTGGCGCTGGACCGGGCCGTCAAGTACGCCAACGAGCGGGTGGTCTTCGACCGGCCGATCGGCATGAACCAGGGCATCCAGTTCCCGCTCGCCGACTCGCTGGCCCGCCTGGACGCCGCGGAGTTGATCCTGCGCAAGGCCACCTGGCTCTACGACAACGGCAAGCCGTGCGGTCGGGAGGCGAACATGTCCAAATACCTGTGTGCGGACGCGGGATTCGACGCCGCCGATCGCGCCCTGCAGACGCACGGCGGAATGGGCTACTCGGAGGAGTACAACATCTCCCGGTTCTTCCGTGAGTCCCGGCTCATGAAGATCGCGCCGGTGAGCCAGGAGATGATTCTGAACTTCCTGGGCGCCAACGTTCTCGGCCTGCCCAAGAGCTACTGAGAGGCGAAGCGTTCACGATGGGGTACTTCGATCTGACGGGCCGCGCCGCGCTGGTTACGGGCGCTGGCGCCGGCGGCGGAATCGGTGCAGCCGTGGCCGCCGCTCTCGCCGACGCGGGTGCCGCGGTGCTGGTCACCGACATCAACCCGGATGCCGCCGCCGCGGTGGCCGAACGGATTCGGGCGGCGGGCGGCAAGGCCGACTCCTGCGCGCTGGACGTCGGCGACCGGGCCGCCGCCGATGCCGCCGCCGAACAGGCGGCCGGACTCGGCGGGGGAGCGCTGCACATCCTGGTCAACAACGCCGGCGTGACGGCGCCCGCGATGTTCCCGAAGCTCACCGACGAGACGTTCCGTCTGACGTTCGACATCCACGTCATGGGCACCTTCCACTGCACGCAGGCGGCGCTACCGTACATCCCGACCGACGGCACCGGCCGGGTCATCAACGTCACCTCGGCGGCCGGTCTCACCGGCACGCTCGGGCAGGTCAACTACTCGGCGGCCAAGGCGGGTCTCATCGGTTTCACGAAATCCCTTGCTCGCGAACTGGCTTCGAAGAACATCATGGTAAACGCGCTGGCTCCGCTCGCGGCGACGCCGATGACGGAGACCATCCGCACCAACGAAAAGTTCGCCGCCAACATGATGAACCGCATCCCACTGAAGCGGTGGGCGGGGCCGGAGGAGGTCGCGGGGGCGTTCGTGTTCATGGCGTCGGACGCCGCGTCGTACATCACGGGACAGGTGCTGCCGGTCGACGGCGGGATGGTCATGTGACCCGGTCTGCGCCGTTGGCGGGGATCACGGTGGTCGCGATGGAGCAGGCCGTCGCGGCACCGATGTGCACGCGAGTGCTCGCCGACTTCGGTGCTCGGATCATCAAGGTGGAGAATCCGAAGGGCGGCGATTTCGCCCGCGATTACGACGACGTCGTCAACGGCCCCGGTGGACTCGCCGCGCATTTCGTGTGGTGCAACCGCGGCAAGGAATCCGTCACACTCAACACCAAATCACCTGCCGGAATGGACATCCTGCATCGCCTGCTGGATCGGGCCGATGCGTTCGTCTCCAATCTCGCGCCCGGCGCCACGGGTCGGCTGGGCATCGCGGCGGCCGATCTCGCCGAACGGCATCCGAACGTCATCCCCGTTGAGATCGACGGTTACGGGCCGGGCGGACCGATCTCGCACAAGCGCGCGTACGACCTTCTGGTGCAGGCGGAGTCGGGATCCTGCGCCGTCACCGGGTACCCCGGTATGCCCGCCAAGCCCGGCCCGGCGATGGCCGATTTCACCACCGGTCTCTACGCGGCGATCTCGATCCTGGCCCTTCTCGTCGGGCGGGCCGAGCGGCCGTTCGACGGCGCGGCGCCCCACGTCGAATTGAGCCTGTTCGACGTCATGACCGACGTCATGGGCTACGCGCTGACCTACACCCAGCACTCGGGCATCGATCAGCAGCCGCTCGGCGTCGGCTCGCCGGCCGTGGCACCGTACGGCGCGTTCCCGACCCGCGACGGCCAGACCGTGGTGCTCGGCACCACCAACGACCGCGAGTGGCAGCGGGTCGCCCGCGAGATCATCGACCGCCCGGATCTGGCCGACGATCCGCGCTTCGCCACCAACAGCGACCGGTGCGCGCATCGGGAGGTGCTGGAGGAGGCCATCGGATCATGGTGTGCGCAGCACGATCTCGCCGATATTCAGACCATCGCCGACGCCGCGGGAATCGGCAACTCGCGGTACAACCTGCCGAGCGAGGTGGTCGCACACCCTCAGCTGACGGCGCGGGATCGCTGGCGCACCGTCGGTACCCCCAAGGGTGACATCCGCGCCCTGCGCCCGCCGCCGGTGATCAGCGGCTTCGAGCAGCCGATGGGTGCGGTACCCGGTCTCGGGGAGCACACCGACGCGGTGCTCACCGAACTGGGTTTCTCGGCAGCCAACGTGGCGCAACTGCGGGCAGACGGTGTGATCGCGTGAGCGACGTCCTGCTGACCGGGGACCGCAACGGAGTGCGGACGCTGACGCTGAACCGGCCGGAGCGCAGGAACGCGCTCGACGCGCAGCTGTGGGTCGAGCTGGCGGATGCACTGCGGACGGCGAAACGGGACCGCGAGTTGCGGGCGCTGGTGCTCACCGGGGCGGGCGGCGCGTTCTGTTCGGGAGCCGACATCGGCACCGGCGAGGAGATCCACCCCCGGTACAAGCTCGACCGGCTGACCGACGTCGCACTGGCGCTGCACGAACTCGCCGTGCCGACCGTTGCGAAGGTCACCGGCATCGCCGTCGGCGCGGGCTGGAACCTGGCCTTGGGTTGCGACCTCGTGGTCGCGACGCCGGAGTCGCGGTTCTGCCAGATCTTCTCCAAGCGCGGGCTGTCGGTCGACCTCGGCGGGTCGTGGCTGCTGCCGAAGTTGGTCGGCTTACAACAGGCCAAGCGGCTGGTCCTGCTCGCCGACATGATCGAGGCCGACGAGGCGCACCGACTGGGTCTGGTCACGTGGGTCAAGGCGGCCGACGAGATCGATGCGTTCGTCGACGAGTTGAGCGGTCGGCTGGCGGCGGGTCCGCCGTTCGCGCTGGCGCAGAGCAAGGCGCTGCTGAACGACGGCGCGAATTCCACGCTGCGCGAGGCGCTCGCCAACGAAGCCCGCGCGCAGCCGGGCAATTTCGCCACGGCAGACTCGAGAGAGGCGTACGCCGCGTTCGCGGCCAAGCGCGACGCGGAGTTCAGCGGGTCGTGGGCCCTGTATGCCGCCGAATCGGAGGAGGAGAGGTAATGCGGGAGACCGTGATCGTCGGGGCGGTGCGCACGCCCGTCGGTAAGCGCAACGGCGGGCTGTCCGAACAGCACGCGGCCGACCTGTCCGCGCTGGTGCTCAACGAACTCGTCGAGCGCACCGGCGTGGATCCGGAGATCATCGACGACGTCGTGTGGGGCTGCGTATCGCAGGTCGGCGATCAGTCGAGCAACATCGGCCGTTACTCGGTGCTGGCGGCGGGCTGGCCCGAGCACATTCCCGGCACCACGGTGAACCGCGCGTGCGGGTCGAGCCAGCAGGCGCTCGACTTCGCAGTGCAGGCCGTGATGTCGGGCCAGCAGGACGTGGTGGTCGCCGGGGGTGTGGAGGTCATGAGCCGGGTGCCGCTCGGCTCGGCGCGGGCGACGGGCCAGCCGTATGGGCCGAAAGCCCTTGCCCGGTATGACGGTTTCGCGTTCAACCAGGGTATCTCCGCCGAGCTGATCTCACAGAAGTGGAACCTCTCGCGCAGCCGATTGGACGAGTACTCGGCGCAGTCGCACGAGCGTGCCGCGATCGCTCAGGATGCGGGTGCCTTCATCGATCAGATCATGCCGGTGTTCACCGAGGGGGGTGTCGTCACCGACGACGAGGGCATCCGGCGGGGGACCACCGTCGAGAAGCTGGCCGGTCTCAAGCCCGCGTTCCAGGACGACGGCGTCATCCACGCGGGCAACTCGTCACAGATATCCGACGGTGCCGCAGCACTTCTGGTCACCACCTTGGAGAACGCGGTGAACCTCGGCCTGACGCCACTGGTCCGCTATCGCGCCGGCGCGGTGACGGGTGCCGATCCGATCCTGATGCTGACCGGTCCGATCCCGGCTACCGAGAAGGTGCTGCACAAGTCCGGCGTCGGTATCGAGGAGATCGGCGTGTTCGAGGTCAACGAGGCGTTCGCCCCGGTTCCGCTGGCGTGGCTGGCCGACACCGGTGTCGACGAGGCGAAGCTCAACCCGTTGGGCGGCGCGATCTCGCTGGGGCATCCGCTCGGTGCGTCCGGCGCCGTACTGATGACCCGGATGATCCATCACATGCGGGACAACGGAATTCGGTACGGACTGCAGACGATGTGCGAGGGCGGCGGCACCGCCAACGCCACCATCGTCGAGCTGATGGCGTAGGAGATCTCTTGCAGCGCAACCTTTTCACCGAGGATCACGAGGCATTCCGTGAGCTCGCACGCGAGTTCGTCGAGAAGGAGGTGGTGCCGCACTATCCCGACTGGGAGAAGGGCGGTCGGATGCCCCGCGAGGTCTTCGAGCAGATGGGTTCGCTCGGCATGCTCGGCATGGCGATCCCGGAGGAGTACGGCGGCGGAGGGGAGCCCGACTACCGCTACAACGTGGTACTGCAGGAGGAGGCGGCGAAGGCGCTCGTCACCCTGTCGACGGTGCGCACCCAGCTCGAAGTGATCCTGCCGTACTTCCTGCACTACGCGAATGACGAGCAGCGCCAGCGCTGGTTCCCCGGCCTGGCCGCAGGCACCCTGCTGACGGCCGTCGCGATGACGGAGCCCGGCACGGGGTCGGACCTGGCGGGGATGCGCACCACCGCTGTGCGCGACGGCGACGACTACATCGTCAACGGTGCGAAGACGTTCATCACCGGCGGCATGCAGGCCGACCTGGTGATCACGGTGGCCCGCACGTCGACGGATCCCGACAACCGACGTCGCGGCCTGACGCTGCTGGTGGTCGAGGACGGCATGCCGGGCTTCACCCGCGGCCGCGAGCTGGAGAAGATGGGCTGCAAGGTGCAGGACACCGCGGAGCTGTCGTTCGTCGACGTGCGGGTGCCTGCGGCCAACGTGCTCGGCGAGGTCGACGAGGCGTTCGGCTATCTGGGCCACAACCTGCCGCAGGAGCGGCTGACGGTAGCGGTCGGATCGGTGGCGCAAGCGCGTTCCGCGATCCACGCCGCCATTGATTACACCAAGGACCGCAAGGCTTTCGGCACGCCGGTGGCTTCGTTCCAGAACACGAAGTTCGAACTGGCGGCGTGTTCGACCGAGGTCGAGGCGGCGCAGGCGATGCTCGACCGCGCGGTTCAGCTGCACGTCGACGGTGAACTGTCACCGGCCGACGCCGCGCGGACGAAGCTGTTCTGCACCGAGATGCAGCAGCGCGTCATCGATCGCTGCCTGCAGCTGTTCGGCGGATACGGCTACATGATGGAGTACCCGATCGCGCGTCTGTACACCGACGCCAGAGTCGCCCGCATCTACGCGGGCACCAGTGAGGTCATGAAGGTGATGATCGCGAAGTCGTTGGGACTGTAGGGATTACGTGGTCAGAGCGTGATACGCCCGTCGATGTAGGCGGTCGCCGTCCCGGCCACCCATACCGCGCCCTGTGCGTCGGTGGATATCTCGATCGTTCCGGCGTGACCGATACGCGTGCCCTGAGAGACCCGATACGCCGACGGAGCCGCGCCTGTACTTATGAGCCATTGGGCGACCGAGGCGTTCATGCTGCCGCACACCGGGTCCTCGGGGGCGCCCATTCCCGGTGCGAACGTGCGCAGTTCGAAGTCGTGCTCGGAGCCGGCCGGGTACCGCCCGACGGCGCCGACCATGGCATCGGGGATCTGCGCGAGATCGGGTTCGAGCGCCAGGACCTCGTCGGCCGAGTGGAGCATGACCACCGCCCACCCTGGCCCGTTGTCGACCCACTGGTGTGCGACGACGTCATCGCGCGTGATGCCGAAAGCTCGCACGGTCGACTCGAGGTACTGCTCGTCGAGCGGGCCCTCGCGTAGCAGTGGTGGGGCTTCGAAGGCGAGCGTGTCGCTGAGGATGCGTACCGACACCAGTCCGACCGCGCACTCCTGGACCACGACGTCGTCGCGCCTCGGAGTCCCGCCGGCGTTGAGCCATGCTCGTGCCGATCCGAGGGTGGGGTGACCGGCGAAGGGAAGCTCGCCGCCGGGGGTGAATATCCGAACGCGATAGTCGGCGCCCGGATTCGAGGGCGGAAGCAGGAAGGTGGTCTCCGACAGGTTCGTCCAGCGGGCCAGTCGCTGCATGCGCTCGGCATCGAGATCGTCGGCGTCCACGACGACCGCGACCGGGTTGCCGAGATAGGGCGACCGACCGAAGACGTCGACCTGCGTGAAGGGGCGCGGACGGGGGGGAGTCACGCGATCAGCCCTCGAGCTGCACCACGGTTCTGGAATCCAGGTGCGGCGTGATCATCTCGCGGATGATCCGAAGGTGCTCCGGGTTGTCGCGGTATGCGACGTAGGAGTCGCGGTCGTTGAATACCCCGACCACCGCGAAATCGAAGCTGCCCGGCGACATGCCGATGTCCGGTCCGCAGGTGTATGACTGCACGCCGTCGGCCGTGCCGACGACGGCGTGCAGTGCCTCGGCGACGGGAACGGCGTCGAAGCTCTCGTCGCTCCACTTGAACGTGACGATGTGGGTGAACGGCATTCCGATACCTTGGCATGATGTCCTCGTTGTCACCAGACCCGGTCCTGCAGGAGATGCTCGACGAGCACGCGCTGCGCAAGCTCGTTCACCTGTACTGCCGAGCGGTGGACCGCGGCGACCTCGAGACGCTGCGCGACCTCTACCACCAGGACGCCGAGGACCAGCACGGCGCCTTCTCGTCGGGTTCGGTCGACGCCTTCCTGCACAGGCTCGCCGCATCCCGGCCACACCTGCGGTCGACGCAGCACCACGTCACCACCACGAACTTCGCGATCAGCGACGACGTCGCGGAGGGTGAGATCTACAGCATCGCCACCCACACCTTCGCCGACAAACGCGGCGAGACCGAGGTCATCGTCGGCGGACGGTATCTCGACAAGTACGAGAAGCGTCACGGCACATGGAAGTTCCTCGAGCGCTCCATCGTCACCGACTGGGCCCACGTGCACGACCCGTCGTCGGTGGACCTGAGCCATCCGATCGTCCGGGATTCGCCGAAGGGAACCCTCGGGCCGGATGATCCGTCGTATCGGTTCTTTGCGCTGCTGGGGCGGAACTGACGGGTGACCCTCGCGCTGTCGATCATCGTCCTGCTCGAAGCCGCCGGACTGATCGCGCTGAGTGTCGTGCTGATCGTGTCGCGGCGGTCGCTGACGACGACGCGGAAGGCACTGGAACGCGAGCGGCGCCGCGATGAACCGCCGCGCCCGCGGCGCAAGCCGATCGGGGTCGCGCCGTTGGCGGTCAAGACGGTGCTGAACACCGTGCACACCGCCGACGCGATCATCCGCAGGGGCATCGGCGGATCGGTGCGAAGTTCGATCGAAGATCTGGCCGGGTGGGCGCGCGTCGAGAAGCCCGATCTCGCGAGGATCGTGTCGGCGGACGGTCGGGTGGTGCTGGTCTTCTCCGACATCGAGGGCTCGACCGAACGCAATGCGGCACTGGGCGATCGCGAATGGGTCAGGCTGCTCGACGAGCACAACGAGTTGATCGCGCGACTCGTCGCCGACCACCGCGGGTACGTGGTGAAGAACCAGGGCGACGGCTTCATGCTCGCGTTCAGCGAACCCGTCGACGCCGTGCGGTGCTGCATCGCGGTGCAGCAGGCGCTGGAGCGGGATTCGCGCGGCATCAGGGTGCGGATGGGCGCACACGTCGGCACGTCCGTGCGGCGCGGTGACGACCTGTTCGGGCTCGACGTCGCGATGGCGTCGCGTGTTGCCGACACCGCCGACGGCGGCGAGATCGTCGTCAGCGAGGCGGTACGGGAGGCGGTTCGGGACGTCGACGGCATCGTGTTCGACCCGTCGCGTCGGGTCGAACTGAAGGGGCTGGCCGAGGCACAGACGGTGTACGCGGTGGCCCGCTAGATGTAGCGGCCTCCGTTGACCCCGATGGTCTGGCCGGTCACGTAGCCGGCCTCATCGGAGACCAACCAGGCGCACGCGCCGGCGATGTCCTCGGGTTCTCCCTGACGGCGGATCGGCCCGGCCTTGATGATCGCGTCACGGGTCGCATCCTCGGTGAACTGCTTCTCCGACATGACGGTGTTCATCACGAAGCGCGGCGCGATGTTGTTGGCCGTGATCGAGTACCGACCGAACTCCTGCGCCAGCGTCTTCGTCAGCGCGATGACGCCGCCCTTGGACGCGGAGTAGTGCGCCATCGTCGCCGCGCCGGACTGTGCGCTCGACGACGAGATGTTGACGATGCGACCCCCGCCGGCCGCGATCATGTCGGGCAGCACGACCTGCGTCACGATGAACGTGCCCTTCAGATTCACCGCCATCATGGTGTCCCACTGCTCGTCGGTGAGGTCCTGAAACGGCACTTGGGCGGAGATGCCCGCGTTGTTGACGACGATCGTCACGGGGCCGAGTGCCCGTCGCACCTCCGCCACGGCCGCATCGACCTGATGGCGTTGTGAGATGTCCGCGGCGACGGCGACGGCGTCGCCACCCGCCGCGACGATCTCGTCGGCAACCCTTGCCGCGCCGTCCAATTCACGATCCAGTACGCCGATGGCGATCCCGTCCCGTGACAGACGGAGGCCGATCTGGCGCCCGATCCCCGCCGCGGCGCCGGTCACGAGCGCGACCCTCTTCTTCATGATGTCCTCACTGTTGATGTGGTGTCCCCGTCGGAGTGTTTCTCCTGGCATGGTTCACGGCAGAAGGTATCGGCGGGCCAAGAATTCGCAGAGAAGTCTCCAAGTGGGCTGCCGCAGTGTTGGCGCCACCACAGCAACCGGCAGTCACGCCGACGCACCCAGAGGAGACACCCGTGAAGACCACCGTCAAGAAGCTCATCGGAAGCGGAGCGATCGCGCTGGGCGCGGCCGCGGCCGTAATCGGCGCGACCGGCACCGCGCAGGCCGCCGTGACCGCCAGCTACCAGAACAACGGGCTCGGCACGACCGTCACCGTCACCGACTCGAAGAACCCGGTCGGCGCCATCGAGATCTGCACGTACAGCTCGCACGTCGCCGGGGCGCCGTTCCTGTTCCCGTACTTCACCACGGTGCAGCTCAGCGGTCCGACGCCGTCGAACGTGCAGATCTTCGGCATTCAGACCGGCACCACCTACACGGTGACGATCAGCTGCCCCAACACCGGCACGTCGAAGACCTTCAACCAGACGTTCTGACCCCACCCCATCCCGCCGACCGAGCGCACCGTGAATGCACGGTGCGCTCGATCGCGTCAGGGGTTGGATCTGCGCGTTGTTCTGCTCAACGGGAGGGAAAACGCTGTTGAACTGTTTCTCGACACCTCCCTGTGGGAAGCTTCGTCGATGAGCCGAACTCGGCGCCGGATCGCCGTCATCGCGATGGCCGCAGCAGCGCCGTGGGCGGGTCTCGTCTCCGTGCCGCAGGCGGCCGCCGTGCCGGGGCCCGAGATCGAGTACGTCTACAACGTGATGGTGCGGCGGCACTTCGACTTCCCGAACAACGACGCGCTGGCCTACGGCTTCGGAATCTGCGACAAGGTGCGGCAGGGGATTCCGTACGCCGCCGTCCTGTCCGACACGAAGCGCGACGTCTTTCCCAACGACGAGCAGGCCGCGAACTTCGTGGTGTCGAACGCGATGACGCTGTGCCCCGAACAGATCTGGCAGTTGCGGAACTCGGCTGCCGGCTACCGTCCCGGCCCCTGACTACGGGGCGTCGTCGAGGTCCAGATCGTCGACGTTGTCGGTCGACGTGAGCGGCGGGCACGACGTCGCCTCGGTGCGTTGACCGCCTGCCCGACGGGCCGTGTACATGTTCGTCGTGGCGATCGCGATGAGTTCTTCGACGATGTCGTGAGGAGGCAGCCCGGCGAGCGGCCGGACGGGGGTGGTCACCACGCCGATGCTGGCCGACAACCGGAACGGCGCGGTGATCACCACCTGTTGCAGCCGGTCGGTGAGGACCGACGCGTCGGCGGTGGTGAAGGTGTCGGCGATCAGGTATTCGGATTCGCCCACGTGGGCGAGCACGGCGTCGCGGCGCAGTGTCTCGGTGAGCCGGTGGCCGATGGTGACGCGGGCCTCGTTGGCGCCTGCCGTACCGTTCATCGCGGTCAGCAGGGAGAAGCTGTCCATGCTCACGGCGATGACGGCGACGAAGCGGTCGTCACTGCGATCGCGGGCGGCCACCATCGTGGCGGCGCGGTCGATGAACGCGTCGCGGGTCAACAGCCCGGTGAGCGTCTCGAGTTCGCTGTGGTGGAAGGTCCGGTCGATCAGTCCAATCACGCTGCGGCACACGAACACCACGAAGACGTTGGTGAGAACGAACAGCGCGACCGCGCTGACCGTCACGAAGGGATCGACGTCCACGAACCGGCCGGCGAGCGTGACCAACGTGGCGGCTCCGACGACCCAGATGACGGCCAGCAGGCGATTGTCGTGGAAGAGGGCCGCGAATGCCGACAACACGATGAAGGAGCCCGTGCCCATCATCCCGAGAACGGGGTGGGCTTCGATGAGGCACGCGATGGCGATGCAGATGCTGCCGACGACGACACACGACTGGGACTGCAGTCGGCTCGGCCAACTCGGGCGCAGCCACAGGGCGGCCATCGCCACGCTGAAGATCGACACCGCGACGGCCAACAACCGGTTCACGGTGCCGGTGGGGCCACGGTCGCTGAGCATGAGGATCAGTGGGATCACACTCAGGCCCAGCATCGTGATCGCGACTATCCGGCAGGTCGGCCGCTGAAGCTGCCTGGCGGCGAGGTACGACGTCAGCCAGTAGTAGTGGTCGTCGGAACGAATCCACCTCCGCACGAAGTCCCGAGCAGGGGCCACCTAACGCGCTCCCTTCCGCGCAGACTCAACGCTGAGCAAAGGGCGGCTTGGGCTCAACCGCATCACAAAGACCTAAAGAATATGCGCAGCAAACGGTTAACGAACTGAATAGTGCCGAGGTCCGACACGTTTCACGTCGACATTACCGCGACCTGTCGCACGCGTCGTCGCCCTGCTGGCGCCGGCCGCGCGTTGCTCTACTCGCTGTGCGTCAGCGAGTCGACGAAGGCGGCGTTGGCATCGCCGGCGAGTCGGCTGCCATCGAAGCCGTACTCGACGGCGTCGCCGCGGATGGCGCGCAGCGGATCCTCGAAGTCTCGGAAGTAGCCCATGGCCCAGGCGCCCTCCTGATAGCCGATGAGCTTGAGCAGATCGTCGTCGAGCGTCTCGGCGAGCTCCTTCGGCACGGAGAGGAACTGGTTCTCCTCCTGGCGCACCCAACCGACGCAGTAGTTGACGTTGATCGCGCGGCGCACCCGGTCGGATCGGTTGGCCGCGCCGCTGTGCACGATCTTGCCGCTGTAGATGAGTACCGATCCCCGCGACATCTCCGCTTGCAGGCACTCGTCGTCGGTGTAGTCGGTCGGCTTCCTGTCACCGGTCTGGCTACCGGGTACGACGCGGGTGGCGCCCATCTCCGCGGTGTAGTCCGACAGCGCCCACAGCGTGTTGCACTGCACGTGGTAGTCGTCGGGGAACGGGTAGTAGTCGAACGCGTTCTGATCGCGGTGCAGCGCCTGGGCGGATTCTCCCGGCTCGATGGAGATGACCTGCGTGAGCATCAACTGAAACGCCGATGCGTGGCCGAGGAAGTCGCCGCAGACGGCCATCATCGTCGGGTTCTGGATCAGCGTGCGGCAGGCGGGGGAGCGGGCGACCAGCGCGCCCGTGCGTCGCGTCCTCCTTCCGATCATGGCGTTGTAGCCCAGTGGTGTCGCGTCGAGGTGCGGCGCGAGCTCGTCCTCGATGGCGTCCATCAGCTCGGCGGAGGCGAGATCGTCGACGATCACGTAGCCGTCGCGGCGCAGCAGGTCGGAGATCTCCTCGGGCGACGTGGTGGGCGGGACGTGGTTCAGCTCAGCCATGCGGTCGAGTATCGCCAGCGTGTGTGTTGAGCTGGTAAAACGGCGTCACGCTGTGGTTAACCGTCACGCGGCGGGCGCGGCGAGGGGAAACCGGTGTCGAAGAATCGCTCCACTGAGACCCTTGTCACAGCCGGAAAACCTACCTACTGTGTGTTCACTAGGTTGGTTATCGACGGATGGGTGACAGAACGCAGTGACGAGGTCGGAGACCGCGGTGCACGAGCCGACACCGCCGGCGGCGGCCAGGCCGTACGCGACGCTGCTGGCCAAGGGTGAGGACCGCAAGCAGCGGATCCTCGAGGTCGCGGAACGGCTGCTGGCACGGCACGGCTGGCGGAACACCTCACTCGCTCAGATCGCCAAGGAGGCCGGCGTCAGCGCCGCCGGCCTGCTACATCACTTCGAATCGAAAGAGCAGCTGCTCAACGCCGTGCTCGACGCGCGCGACGCCGACGACGACACGCACGCCGACCGCTCCGGTGACCTCGTCACGGAGATCAGCCGGGTAGCGGAGCGGTTCGATCGCGCGCCCGAGCTCGTCGGCACGTTCACCGTGCTGCTCATCGAGAACATCTCGCCCGACGCGCCACTACACGACCGGCTGCTCGCCCGTCAGCGCGCCGCCGTCGACATCGTCGCCGAGCTGATCGCCAGCGGGCAGCGATGCGGCCGCTACCGCACCGACTTCGACCCGGCCATCAAGGCCGTCGAGATTCTCGCCTTCGTCAACGGAATGGAGACCGCATGGCTGCTCGATCCTTCGATTCCTCTCGCCGAGGTGTTCAAGGGGTACGGCGAAGCGCTCGCTCGCGACTTCGCACCCACCCCGTCGCCGTCGGGCGGAGCGTCGACATGAGATACCGGCTGGACGTCGTCGCGCGCGACGTGTCCGAGGTCGTGCAGTTCGCGGGTGGCTGGCTCGTCGACCGGGTGATGGCGGGCTGGGACGTCACCGTGCTCATCTCCGGCGACGACGATCTGCGGCCCCTGGAGATCCTCGGCGTTCAGATCCAGGATCTGGAGTCCGCCCTCGAGGACTGGACCGAACGTCCCCACCCTCAGACCGTGGCGGTCGCGGCCGATCTCTTCGCCGCGGACGAGCGGGTGCGACGCGGTGTGCTCGGTGCACTCGAGCAGGGGATGACCGAGGTCACGCTGTGGGGGGAGAGCTGGCCCGCCGAGCTCAACGCCGCGGTCGGATCCGTGCGCCACGAACTCAGTGCTGCGGCAAGGGCTTTCAAGGCACAGGCACTCGCCGCCATCCCCGGTCTGAGCGCCGCTTCCGTCGAAGCGACCGAGACGTTCCGGTGCGGCCTGACCGCCCTGCCGTCGGTCGCGGCGGATCTCACGCCTGCGAGTTAGGTCTCGATCAACACCTTGCCGATAGCACGACCGTCGGCAACGTGGCGAAGCGCTCTCGCCGCGTCGTCGAGGGCGTAGACGGCTCCGACGTGCGGCACGATCCGTCCCGAGGCCAGCATCTCGCGCAGCTCGGCTTCGTTGCGGTCGAACTCGCCGGGCGGAACGTCCTGGAACTGGAATCCGAGCACGTGAACGCCCTTGACCAGTACGAGATTCAGCGGGATGCGGGGAATGACTCCCGACGCGTAGCCGATCGTGACGAAGCGGCCGCCGCGACGTAGCGCGCGCAGCGCGGGTTCGGACAGCTCGCCGCCCACCGGGTCGACGACGACGTCCGCGCCGTCGGGCAGCGCGTCCTTGAATGCCGCCCGGAGCTCACCGTCGCGGTAGTTGATCAGTGACGCCGCACCGTATTCTCCTGCCACCGCGAGCTTCTCCGCCGACGACGCCACCGCGGTGACGCGCGCACCCAGCGCGACGCCCAGCTGAACCGCGGCCAACCCCACGCCGCCGCCTGCGCCGAGGACGACGAGCTCGTCGCCCGCCTCGATCCCCGCTGTCGATTGCAGCGTGTGGTAGGCCGTGCGGTGCGCGACACCGAACGCGGCGGCCGTCGCGGACTCGACGCCGTCCGGGATCGGCGTCAGCGCGGCGGGATCGATGGCGACGCGCTCGGCGAACGCCCCGAACATCCCGGTACCCGCCACCCGGTCACCGACCACGAATCCGCTTGCTGTGCTGCCGACTTCGTCGACGACACCGGCGAACTCGCTACCGGGGACGAACGGAGGCGGCACGCTGATCTGATACTTGTTCGCGACGAGCAGTACGTCGGGGAAGTTCACCGCAGCGGCCTCGACGCGTACCCCGACCTGATCCGCCGCCACCGTCGGGCCGGCTATGTCCTCGATGCTGACGACCTCCGGGGGCCCGTACTCCGGGCATACCGCGGCGCGCACCGTCGCTCAACCCCGGTAGTCGGAGGACTCGGCGAGATCGGCAGCCGACGCCATCAGATCGGTGACCACCTTGCCGAAGGCCAGCAGCTTCTCGTCGTCGCCGGCGCGCTGGAAACCCTGCTCCAGCACGATCGCGAGCTTCCACTTCGCAAGCACCAGGTAGTAGTCGAGGTCGTCGACCTGTCGGCCCGACACCTCCGCGTAGTGCGCCACCACCTGATCCCGCGAGGGCATTCCGCGCATGTCGACGTAGCCCATTTCACTGGCCTCAGGCGCCCAGGTGTCGGTGGGCCAGCTCTGCACCATCCAGCCGAGGTCGAGCTTGGGGTCACCGACCGTGCCCATCTCCCAATCGACCAGCGCTGCCAATCGGGCTGGGGCACCGTGCTTGTACATGACGTTGGCGAACTGATAGTCGCCGTGCATGAGGCCGGGGATGAAGTCGAGCGGCTTGCGCTCCTGCAGCCAGGTGGTGGCGACCTCGAGGCCGGGGATCTCGCGCGCCTTGATCCGGTCCAGGAAGCCGATCCAGCGGGCGACCTGGCGGTCGTGGAAGCCGTCGGGCCGGCCGAGGTCCTGCAACCCCTTGGCCTCCCAGTCGACCTTCGACAGCAGCGCGATGCCCTCAGCCAGTTGGTAACTCAGCCCCTTGCGGGCGTCGAGATCGGAGTCGAACGGCTCCGGCCAGCGGCCGTGGGTGTCCATCGGGGACCAGCCGTCGACGAAGCCCATCAGGTAGAACGGTCGGCCCAGTACGCTCGCGTCGTCGCACACGCCAACGGCTTCCGTGTGCGGCACGTCGGTGCCGTCGAGTGCCTCGATGATGCGCCACTCGCGCAGTATCCCCTTGTCGCGGTCCGGCGGAGCGCCGGGCGGTGGCATCCGGATCACGCATCGATCGTCGCCGCGGACGAGTTCGTAGATGACGTTCTGCGTTCCGCCCGACAGGAAGCGGGTCTGCAGCGGCTCGCCCTTACCGGGCAGGGCGGCGTCGTCCATCCACGCGGCGAGGCGTTCGGTGTCGATCTCGCTCATTGATTGCCCGCCTCGTGTTCGAGGTACTCCGCGAACCGCTCGCGGGCGGCATCCCGTTTGCGCGGCAACCACTCCGACGGCCAGATGTCGTCGCTCGCCGTGTATCCGCGCAACACCTGTTTGGCGACCGTCGTCTTGTGCACCTCGGTGGGGCCGTCGGCGAGGCCCATTACCGCGGCCCCGGTGACCATGCCCAGGAACGGCATCTCGTTGGTCACGCCCAGCGCGCCGTGCACCTGCATCGCACGCCAGGCGATGTCGTGCAGCACCGTGGGCATGACCACCTTCACCGCCGCGATGTCCTTGCGCACCCTCTTGTAGTCGTTGTACTTGTCGATCTCCCAAGCGGTGTAAAGCACCATGAGGCGGAACTGCTTGAGCTGCGCGTACGAGTCCGCGATATAGCCCTGCACGGTCTGCTTGTCGGCGAGCAGGCTGCCCGCCGTCTCGCGGCTCAGCACCCGCTCGCACATCATGTCGATGGCCTTCTGCGACAATCCGATCGTGCGCATGGCGTGGTGGATGCGGCCGCCGCCGAGACGGGTCTGAGCGATCACGAACGCCTGCCCTTCGCCGCCGAGCAGCGCCGAGTTCGGTACCCGGACGTTGTCGTAGTGGATCAGCGCGTGGCTCCCCTCGCCATCGCGCTCACCGTGCAGGCCGACGTTGCGAACGATGTTCACGCCCGGCGTATCGGTCGGCAGCAGGAACATCGACATGCCCTGATACGCGCTGACATCGGGGTTGGTCACGACCATCACGATGAGGAACGCCGCGGTATTGGCGTTCGAGGAGAAGTACTTCCAGCCGTTGATGACCCAGTCGTCACCGTCGCGCACGGCGCTGGTCTTGAACTGGGTCGGGTCGGCGCCACCCTGCGGCTCGGTCATCGAGTAGCTCGAGAACAGCTCGCCGTCGAGCAACGGCCGCAGATAGCGCTCCTTCTGCTCGGGCGTGCCGTAGTGCGCGATGATCTCGGCGTTTCCGGTATCGGGTGCCTGGCATCCGAAGATTATCGGCGCCCACTGCGACCTGCCGAGGATCTCGTTCAGCAACGCGAGCTTGAGCTGACCGTAACCCTGGCCACCGAGGTCGGGGCCGAGATGGGTTGCCCACAAACCCTTCTGGCGCACCTGTTCCTTCAGCGGGTCGACGACCTTGCGTCTCGTCTCGGTCAGTGGGGTGAACTGCAGGTGTGGCCAGATGAGGTCGAGCGGCTCGACCTCCTCGCGCACGAACGCGTCAGCCCAGTCGAGTAGCTCCTGGTAGTCGGGGTCGGTCTCGAAATCCCACATGCGGCCTCCTTGCCGGTTAAACGCTGTATCCCTTGACGAGAGTGCAGATGTCGGCGGTCACGACGTCGGCGAACGAGCGATCGCCGAAAGCGCCTGCCGCCCAGTGCCTGGCGCCCTCGCTGACGAACGTCAGGGCCAGGTAGGCCAGGTGTGCCACATCGACGCCGCTACCGAGCTTGCCGTCCGCCTGCGCACGGCTGAACAACTCGGTGAACATGTCGGCGTCGACATCGGGCCGCGTGCCTTCGGCCAGGATGCGGTGTTCGTGTCGGTAGCCCTCGAGGATCGCCTCGATGACGAGTTCGCGCGGGTTGCGCGCCATCGACCGCTCCAGCGTCGTCATGGCGGCATGCACCGCGGCTTCGATCTCGTAGGGCCCGGCGAGCAGGTCGTGAATGGTGGCGTGCGCCGACTGCGTCGACATGACACCGACCTCGAAAAGCACGTCCTCCTTGCGGGGGAAGTAGAAGTAGAAGAGCGCCTTGCTGACGCCGGCGGCGGTGCAGATGTCGGCCACCGTCGTCGTGGCATAGCCCTTCGTGCGCCACAGGGCCATCGCCGCCTGCACCAGCATCCGCTTGGTCTCGTGCGACTTCGCCCGCTGAAAAGTCGCACGGCGCTGACCACGGTCAGCAGTGATGGCATCGGCCGAATCGGGCACGGAATGCACGATAGCCGGTCTAGAGTTAGTTGACCAGTGTCTAACTAGATCGATGTTCCAGCGGAGGTTCCGTGTCCAGGCAACTTCATCACGTCGTCATGCGCAGCCACTCGACGGCGACGTGAGCGTCTATCGCTGGGCGGGACTCGCATTCGGCGTGCTCGCCCTGGCCGCGGGCGGACTTCAGGTGTGGGCGTTCGTCGCAAGCGGTTTCGGCCGCCACCTGGTGGTCGGGGTGTTCGCATTGGCGGTCGGCGGGAGTGTGGTCACGGCGAGCCTTCTGGGGCGACGTCCGTGACGTCGAGGCATTCCGCCGCGAGTTCATCGCGTTCGTCGCCGAGCACCCAACGGCGCGCTGACGTCCGCGAGTGCGGAGAGGAACAGCGCATCCATCCGAGGGGAGAGTTCGGCCAACGTCGCCGCGCACGCGTGGCTCACTGAACCAAAGATGCGTTCCAGGGCGTCTTTCTCAGGAGCGACGCCAAGTGAGAGGCACAGGCACGCAACGCCGTCGATGCGAAGCTCTTCCAGTGCTCGGGCCGCATCCGATTCGGCGTACCGACCCTCGTACCCGTGGTCGTAGGGATAACCGTCCGAAAGCACGAGCAACAGGCGATTCGGTGTGCCAGCTCGAGTCTTGAGGAGCTCGCCGGCCCTGCGAATGCCCGCGCCGAGGCGGGTGTAGCCCGACGGCTGCAGCCGGTTCAGCCGGGCCAGCTGCACCGAGCCGAAACGCTGCTCGAACGATTTGATGGCGAGCAGGTGAACCGCGTGACGGCCCTCCGACCGGAAGGCGTAAACCGCCACGCGGTCGCCCAGTTCGTCGAGCGTGGCAGCCAGGGTTGCGGCTGCGCGGCACTGGTGCTCGTGGACGGCGAGGCCGTTCACGTCGGCATCGGTGACGGATCCGGAGGCGTCGAGCAGAATGAGAACGCCCAGGTTCCGCTCGATCATGCGGCGCTCTGTGTACACCTTCTCCGGCGGCGAGTAACCCGAACGAAGATCGACGAACAGGTCGACGAGGGATTCGATGTCGAGTTCGTCGCCGTCGGGGCGACGTCGGAGGACGCGAGGGCCGAGTCCGATCCGAGACAGCCGGCGGCGTAAGACGTCGTCGGACGGCACCGCGAAGGGGGAGACCTCGGCGGCGACGTCGAGTGGGAAGTCGAGGACGCGGCACCAGTCCGGCCGGTATCGCCCGCCGTGCACGTCCCACTCGGGATGCAGTGCACCGCCGATGCCGACCGCCGCGCCGGGTCTGTCGTCGTCGATGAAGCGGATGGGCGTGGACATCGGTCGGCTTTCGGGTCCGGCTGTGCTGCTGCGGCGCATCGCGCCCGAACGCAGCTCACCGCCCGCCGTATCGTCGGCACCGGATCGCGCGTTGCCGATCAGCTTGCGCAGAAACTCCGACAATCCCCTGGAGGTGAACGCCGGTGCAGAGAAGAGCTTGAGGATCTTGCTCTCTCCGTCATCGGCATCGTCGGCATCGGCATCCTCGTCGTCGGACATTTCGGAGACGATCGTCTGCAGGCTCGTGTCGGAGTCGGTGGGCCGGCCGCGTTTCGGCTCTGACAACGTGAGGAGCACCGGCCGGATCTTTCCGAACCACGCTGGGGGAGCTGCGATCTTCGTGCGACTACGTGCCACTGCCAGTGACTCCTGCGGGGTGGTCGTGCGCGCGGAGCCACCTGCCGCCAGAGCCGCGGAGAGTGAGGTCCGCGCCGCCACTTCGGTGAGCACCCGGCTGCCCTCGACAGCGAGGTACCGGCGCGCCAGTACGGGACGTCCGCGCAGCGGCAGCATCAGCCGCCGGTCGAGACTCGCCGCGCCGAGCAGTGCGCTCTGCACCAGTACCTCCCGACGTTGATCCTCGGCCGAACTCTCCGCCGCCACGAACACGACCCTGCCGTCCGTGAACGCCAGCTCACCCCGGGGGGCGACGGCTATGTCGACCGCCCGGCCCGCGACGTGAGTGGCCAACAGCCGGAAGCGATCCGGACTCTGCGGGACGCCGCTCACCGCGTCGGCAGAACGGCGTCGACGAGCTCGCCGAGCGCACGAATGACATCCGGGTCGTCGGAGAGCACCTCGACGACCGCCGATTGCACGGCGCTGCGCAGGCTGAGCCCTCCGGCGACGAGGCCACCGGCGAGAATCAGCATTCGCGTTGACGAGACCTCACGCAGCGGTGAGGCGTCGAGGTGTCGAATCGCGTTGCCGAGAGTGACCAGCGCATCGGCGATCTCGATGTCGACGTCGGCTTCGCGGGCCACCACCTCCGTCTCGGTCACCGCGGGCGGGAAGTCGAGGGTGATCGCGACGAATCGCTGACGGGTGGACTCCTTGAGGTTCTTCAGCACACTCTGGTAGCCGGGATTGTAGGAGATCACCAGCTGGAAACCCGGTGCCGCACTGAGCGTGGTGCCCAGCCGATCGACGGGAAGCTCGCGCCGGTGGTCTGCGATTGGATGGATGACGACAGTGGTGTCCTGGCGGGCTTCGACGACCTCGTCGAGGTAGAAGATCGCGCCCTGACGGACCGCTCTGGTCAACGGGCCGTCCACCCAGACGGTTTCGGCTCCCTTGAGCAGGAACCGGCCGACCAGATCCGCGGACGTCATGTCCTCGTGACCCGCGACGGTGATCAGCTCACGACCGAGTTCGTGGGCCATCGCCTCGACGAATCGCGTCTTGCCGCATCCGGTCGGTCCCTTGATCAACACCGGGAGGCCGCGCCGGGCCGCCGCATGGAACACCTTCACTTCGTCACCGGTAGGACGGTAGAACGGCGGGCGTGACCGCGTTTCGGCCGCCGGCCCAACGTTATTCACCGTCGGCGCCGACGGGGCGCTGGATCGGCACGACGGACGGGATCGCGACTCCTTCCGGGAGCACCAGTCGACCCTGGTGGTTGTTGTAGCCGGAGTGCTTGGTCGGCAGCGGCAGATCGGGATTCGGGCACGGTCGGTCGGTTCCCTCGCCGCAGATGCCGGGGTTGAAGTACGAGCGCTTCTGGACGTCTTCCGGCCACGGATCGGCGTGCATGCCGAGCCAGGTCGCGGGCACGTTGTAGAACAGGAAGAAGCACGCGCTGACACCGCCGAAGATCGCCAGGAAGCGAACGAACTGCTGTTTGGCGAAACCGCCTCGCACACTGTCTATTCCGCGTTCGACAACGGTACGTCCGCGGTCATCGGTGAAGAATCGCAGGCAGCACAGCGCCGCCTGGACGCCACCCCACATCAAGCCCTCGTAGACCGGCCACTGGTAGTACGTGCCGGCGTTGAACGACAGGGACTGGATGGCACCGGGGTAGGAGTAGAAGCCGATCGGCAGCATGATCAACGCCTCCATGATGAAGTCGAACACGAATGCGATCGCGTAGGTGACGAGGATCAGTCTCAGATTGCTGATTGCGGGCCAACGGTTCTTGATCCGTCGCATGATCCAACACCCGACGATGGTGAGCAGCAGCACGCCGTACATGTAGCCGGGGATGTTGGTCAGCAAGGGTTCGGGCACCGTATGGCCCGGTTCCTCGTGCGCCACCCAGCCGGGGATGTGCGGTGCCCAGGAGCCCCGGTTCCACAGCCAGGCGTTGTAGGTGCACCAGGTGCTGTAGTAGTTCAGCATCGGATCCTGGAACATCATCAGGCCCATCGACACCAGCAGCATGCCGTCGAGCGTGATGCGCTTTTCCCGCACCCAGGGCCGGATGAGGAAGAACCAGAGTGCGAACGGCAGGCCGATCCAGAGCACGATGGCATTGACCATCAGCGGGATCTGCATGTACATCGGCGGCTCGCTGGGGCCTCCCGCCACCGGCTCGAAGTACGGTCCGCTGACCCACCGGACGAACACGTACAGCGTGTACGCCAGGAAGACGGCACCGACAGTCGCCCAGATCTTGACGGCACTCGACGCTCGCGGCGTCGCAGTGCCGAGTCCTGCGGTGCTGCCCACCGATTCGGTGATCGGCGTTTTCCTCCGATTCGAGAGATCGCTCACCCGCCGAAAGATACCAGTCGGTATCCAGGATGCCAATCAGTTTCTCAGATCCCTGTGGCACACTACGGGCATGCCGGAGCGGTGGACGAGGGAGCGTCGTCTTGAGCACACGCGCTCGCTGCTGCTCGATGCGGCGGAGGACGTGTTCGCCGAAAAAGGTTTCGCTCCGGCGACTCTCGATGACATCGCGCACGCTGCCGGCTACACGAAGGGTGCGATCTACAAACACTTCGCGACCAAGGAAGAGCTGTTCCTGGCTGTCAGTGACCGCTACTGGCGGCGATACTTCGACAACTTCGCTGAAGTGATGGCCGCGGCGGACCAGGTCGGAGCGCGCGAGCGCGACGAGATAGCAGCCCGGTGGCGACAACTCAGCCACGACCGCGGCGCCGAGCACGCGGCGCTGGGCCACGAGTTCACGCTCTACCTACTGCGGAACCCGGACGCCCGCGAGCGGGTCGCCGGTAAACGATCGGAGGTCGTCGACCGCCTGGCGGCGTTCATAGTCGAAGGGGTCGACCGACTAGGTGGCACCCTGACGATTCCGGCGACCTCGTTCGCGCAGGTGCTCATCGCCACGAGCGACGCCATCGTACTGAGTAGCGAGCTCGACGGCATCGACCTCTACCGGCCGATCGTGGACATGTACACGTCGGCGATCAAGCTGCCCTGATTTGCTTCCTCGGTCAGGCTCGCGCGATGTTCTCGACGATGACCTCGCATGCGGTTTCGTAGAACGCGCTGATCAACGTGGAGAAGGACAGCAGGTGCGGATAGATCATGTGCACTTCCAGTGGCTCCGGTGTCCAGTCCGGCAGTATCGGCACCATGCTGCCCTCGCGAAGTTCCGCGGTGCAGATGATCTGCGTGGGCATGGCGCCGAATCCGAGGCCCTGCTGGATGTACTGCTTGCAGACCTGAAAGTTGTTGGCGCGGGCACGCACCGGGGGCGACAACTCGATGCTCCGACCGCCGCGGCGGACCACCAGCCTGCGGGGGCCGCAGAACCCGAAGTCGATGAAGGGCACATCGGCCAACTCGCTCGGCTTCGTGAGGGGGTGCGTCCACGCGCGCGCGAAGTCCGCTGATGCGCAGAGGAACAGGTCCAGATCGAACACCTTGCGCGCGATCAGGGTGGAATCCTGCAGCGGCCCGGTGCCGAACACGACGTCGAAGCCGTCCCGCACGGGATCGACCATGTTGTCGACGAGGCGGATGTCCAACCGCGAATGCGGATACCGCCGCAGGAACGTCGCACCAACCCGCGACGCGTAATCGATCCCGACGAACACCGGAATCGCAACGCGCAGTTCTCCATGCGGTTCCTGTCTGCTGCCCTCGGCGAGCGCGCGGACGGCGTTCGCCTCGTGGAGAACCGCGAGCGCGTGGGCGTGCACCTGCTCGCCGAGATCGGTGACGGTCAGTTGATGGGTGTTGCGGCGCAGCAGCTTGATACCGAGGTCCGCTTCCAGCTTGCTCAGCTTGCGGCTGACGGTGGACTTCGGCATGCCGAGCAGGGCGGCCGCCTTCGACAGGCTGTGCACCTCGACGACCTTGCCAAACACCAGCAGCGCGTCGAGGTCGAAACTCGGGGTGGACTTCATGGTGTTCCAAATATGCAACACGGTGTTGCGTGAGCGCATCTGTTTCCGGCACATCCGCGGCGGTACGTTCAGGCCGATGACCGACGAAGCCGTTCTCACCAAGCCCGCGAGCGGACACTGGACCGATGCGTATCCGGAACTGGGCCGCGGCCAAGTGTCCCTCGAGGACTGCGTGTCCGAGGACTTCTATCGCAAGGAGATCGAACACGTCTTCAAGAAGACGTGGCTCTACATGGGCCGGGTGGAGCAGGCACCGCGCTCCGGCAGTTACTTCACCCGCGAGCTGGCGTTCCTGAACACGTCGATCATCGTCGTGCGCGGCAAGGACGGTGTCATCCGGGCTCTGCACAACGTCTGCCCGCACCGCGGCAACAAGATGCTGTGGGAGGACGATCCCTTCAAGGAGGTGCAGGGTCGAGCACCGCTGCTGTACTGCCGATTCCACGGTTGGCGGTATCACCTCGACGGCTCGCTGCATTCGGCGACCCGAGAGGATCTACTGCTGGACTTCGACGCCGACAGCTGCCGGGTGCCCGCCATCCAGTGCGAGGTGTGGGAGGGCTTCATCTTCGTCAACCTCAACCCGCACAACACCGAATCCGTGCGCGACTACCTCGGCGAACTGGCCCACGGGCTCGAGGGGTACCGCTTCGAGGGGCCGCATCAGGTGTACAAGTTCAGTGCCGAATTGCAGTGCAACTGGAAGATCTTCCTCGACGGCTTCGCCGAGAGCTACCACGGGCCCTACCTGCATGCGTCGTCGTTCGGCAGCGTCACCGCCGAGGCTCGGGAGGCGCTCAACAAACCCAATCCCTTCACCGACGCGCTGGGCTATCAGTTGAAGGGTCCGCACCGGATGTACTCCTTCGCCGGGGAGCCGTCCCGAAAGACGCCGTACTCCAAGCCGATCGAATGCGTGATGGAGGCCAGCGCGGCCGGCCCGTGGACGAAGCGCACCGATCGCGGCCCGATGCCACCGGGGATGAACCCGACGCGCTCGGACAAGTACGGCTTCGACTCGTACCAGTTCTTCCCGAACTTCGTGCTGATCTTCGGTGCCTCGGGCTTCACGGTGCACACGCACTGGCCCACCGGACCGCACTCGCACCTCTTCGAAACCGAGATGTTCTACCAGCCCCCGCGGACCCACAAGGAGCGCTTGGGGCAGGAACTGACGGTGACGTACCTCAACGACATCATCCTGGAGGACGCCAGCCCGTCCGAAGGGCTGCAGGCGATGCTGAACAGCGGCGCGCTCACGCACTTCACGATGAACGACGAGGAGATCCTGCTGCGGCACCTGCACAAGGTGGTCGGGGACTACGTCGCCGCGGGAGAGGCTGCGCGATGACCGGTGCACTGCCGCAGGAGTTCTCGGAGCTCGAGTACCTCGTCGCCGAGTGGGCAATCGAGGACGGGAACGAGCGCTACGCGAAGAGGGTCAACAGCACGATGGAGGAGATCCAGGCCTTCTACGACGCGGTCTTCCCGTATGCCGAGGAGGCCGTCGCCTACGTCGACGAGTTCGACTACGCGGAACCGCTGCCGGACGACGTCGCGAACCTGCGCGACCTGCTCTACTCACTGATCACCGTGTCGCTGGCGGTGGAGCTGTGGAAGCAGCCACGGGTAAAGCACTCCGCCACCACCGTTTTGACGAGAGTGGGTTGATCACATGACGCTTTCCTCCGCTCAGGTGGAGGTCCGCGACCTCACCCCGAGAATCGGCAGCGAGCTCGTCACCGACCTCGATACGCTCCTCAGCGGCCGCGAAGCCGCGAACATCCGCGCGATCCTCGAACAGCGCGGCGTGGTCTACTTCCGCGGCCTGCAGATCAGCGACGAGCACCAGGTCGCCATCGCCAGGACGCTCGGCACCATCGTCGGCAACGAGGGTGACGAGGGGATTTACAAGATCTCGCTCGACGCCTCAGTCAACCAGCGCGCCAAGTACCTCAAGGGCTCGCTGTTCTGGCACTTCGACGGATCGCTGCAGCCGTACCCCAACCTCGCCACGCTGTTGAAGGCGGTGCAGCTGTCCGACACCGGCGGCGACACCGAGTTCTGCAACACCTACGCGGCCTACGACGACCTTCCGCAGTCGGACAAGGACCTGATCGCCGACCTGCGGGTCGTCCACAGCGCGGAGCATTCGCAGTACTACGTCGAACCGGAGATGAGCTACGACGAGGTGGCGTTCTGGCAGCAATCCCCGACGAAGGCGTGCCCGATCGTGTGGACGCATCAGTCGGGCCGAAAGTCGTTGCTGCTCGGCGCGACCGCCGATTACGTGGTCGGGTACCCGGTCGAGGAGAGCCGAGCGCTGCTCGCACGGCTCCGCGACTGGTCCACGCAGCCGCAGTACGTCTACCGTCACCAGTGGGAGGTCGGCGACCTCATCATCTGGGACAACACCGGGACCATGCACCGGGCGATGCCCTATGCGGCGGACAGCGGCCGGCTGATGCACCGCACGATCCTCGCGGGTGAAGAACCGCTGCAGTGAAACTCGGCATTGCGACTCCCGTCGTCACCAATGTCGCAGGGGCACCGCTGGAGTGGGAGCGCGACGCGGGCATCGAGGAGATCGGCCGGGTCGCCGAAACGGCCGACCGGTTGGGCTACCACCACATGACGTGCAGCGAGCACATCGGGCTGCCGTCGACCGAAACCGGCCGGCGCGGCGCCCGCTACTGGGACCCGCTGGCGACATTCGGCTACGCCGCCGCCCGCACCACGAGGATCCGGTTCGCGACGATGACGCTGGTGCTGGGATACCACCATCCACTGGCCATCGTGAAGCGGTACGGCACCCTCGATCACGTCACAGGTGGCCGGGTGATCCTGGGTGTCGGAGTCGGCTCGCTGAAGGAGGAGTTCGACCTGCTGGGCGCGCCGTTCGACGACCGTGGCGCCCGTGGTGACGACGCGCTACGGGCGTTACGTGCTGCGCTCCCGTGCAACACGCCGTCCTATGACGGCGAGTACTACTCCTTCGGCGGACTCACCGTCGATCCGTGCGCGGTGCAACCTCACTTGCCGATCTGGATCGGTGGGCGCACCAAGCGCTCGCTGCGCAGGGCGGTCACCCTCGCCGACGGCTGGTGCCCGTACTACGTGTCCATCGAGCAGGCCGCCGACTGGTTGCAGTCCTTCGATGTGCCCGACGATTTCGAGGTGGTCATGCCCGCCGAGCAGTCGCTGGATCCGGTGGGAGAGCCCGAGATCACGCGGGATGTGCTGCGGACGCTGGCAGCAGGTGGCACCACGACGTTGTCGGCCCGGTTCGTCCACCGCTCGCTGGACCACTACCTCGAGCAACTGCACGCCCTGGTCGAACTGAACGCCGCGGAGTTCAGTTGATCGGCTTCGCTTTCCGCACGAAGTCGTCGCGATCGCTCTGCGGACGCTGGGGATTGAGCGCGTAGACCACGCAGAACTCCCTTCCCGAGGGGTCCGCCTCGGCCGGGAGGTCGTCGGTGTGAATGTCGAAGGTTCACACCCGCCCGGCCCGAATGGACGTCCTGAACCACCACGCGCCCGCCCAGAAGTCGGTGAGGTGGTCCGCGACCTCGGATGCCGCGCCGGTCAGGAGACGAAGGTCGGCATCGCGGCCCAACCGCGCACGGCGGCGGTCTCCGATGCTCTGGCTCCCGCCCAGTCGACCTCCCACTCCGGGAAGCGTTTGAGGATCTCCTCCAGTGCGATACGCCCCTCGAGTCGGGCCAGGGCGTTACCCATGCAGAAGTGCGTGCCGGCGCCGAAGCTCATGTGGGAGTGCGGTTCCCGGTGGATGTCGAAGACGTCGCCGTCGGGCGGGAAGCGGCGGTGGTCGCGGTTGGCCGCGCCGACGAGCATCAGCATCGCCGAACCCTCCGGCACCGTTCGGCCGTAGTACTCGACGTCGCGGGTGACGTAGCGGGCGATCTGCAGCGCCGGTGGCTCCCATCGCAGGATCTCCTCGATCGCCTGGGGAATCAGCCCGTGGTCCTCCGCTAGGGCACGGCGCTGATCCGGGTAGTCGGCCAGGGTCTTGCCCGCCCAGCCGATCAGTCGCGTGGTGGTCTCCGAACCGGCGGTGGCGATGACGATCAAGTACAGCAGCAGTTCCTCTCGGCCCAGCTTGCGCCGCGTGCCGGTTTCATCCTCGAACTCCGCGTTGAGGAGGTCGGTCATGATGTCGTCGGAAGGATGCGCGATGCGCCAGTCGATGAACTCGGAGAACACCTCCCCGGTGGCGAGGGCGTCGACCGTCTGTCCCTCGAGGGCGGCCTCGCCGTGCGCGGTGATCTGCTGCTGCTGATCCTCCGGAATACCCAGCAGCATGCCGATGACGCGCATCGGCATCTGCTCGCCGAGGTCGTTGACGAAGTCGAAGCGGCCGGATCCGACCACGGGGTCGAGGCACCGGGCGGTGAACTCACGGATCTGCGGTTCCAGCGCGAGCACCTTGCGCGGGGTGAACATCCGGGACAGCAGGTTGCGGTGGATGTTGTGAATGGGTGGATCCTCGAAAATCAGTGTGCCCGGCGGGATCTCCATGCCGGACTTGATGATCTCCAAGACGGCGCCGCGGCCGGAGATGAACGTCTCGTGGTCGATGACGGCTTTGTTGACGTCGTCGTAGCGGCTCAGCGCGTAGAAGTCGTGCGCCTCGTTGTAGTAGAGCGGGGCCTCCTCCCTGATCCGTGCGAAGACCGCGTGCGGATTCATGTTGAGGTCGATGCTGTACGGGTCGTAGTAGAGCTCGGAATCCGTGGGGGCGGTCATCGGCGATCTCCTGAGGGCTGGCTGCTCACGGGCACACTTGGGGTTACACGATCACGATCAAGTGTAAAGTCGAGCCTATAGGCTCCCGCTCAGCGACGCCAGGAATTCCGTGGTGCGCTGCCGGGACGCCTGCCGCGCTACCGGATCCGCGCCGACGGGCACCACGCGAGCGGCGAGATCGGTCACCCCGGCGTCGCGGTAACGCTGCAACCTGGCCAGCACGGTCGCCTCGCTGCCCGCCGCCATCGTGTCCCCGACGTCGTCGGCGTCGCCGTGTTCGAGCAGTCGGACGTAGTTGGGCGAGAAGTGGGCGTGGCCGAGGACCTCGCTTGCCAGCGCGCGAGCCTCGTCGGCCTCGGCATCGGCGCACATGGCCACGGGTACTCCGGCGACCACGCGGGGCGCCGGGCGTCCGGCTGCGGTCGCGGCCTCGGTGATGCGCGGTGCGACGTGTTCGCCGATGGCCCGCTCGTCGGCCATCCAGAGCACGGTGCCGTCGGCCCGTTCGCCGGCGATGCGCAGCATGGTCGGGCCCAGCGCCGCGAGGAGCACCGGCACCGGGCCGACGTCGGTGACGTCGACGGGACTGTGCACACGGAAGGTGTCGTTCTCGACGTCGACGGCACCGGGCGCCGCGAACGCGGCCGACAGCACCTCGAGGTAGTCGCGCAGCAGGCGCACCGGGCGGTCGTAGGGAATTCCCAACTGGCCGTCGATGATCCAGTCGTGCGACGGCCCGATTCCGAGCGTGAAGCGGCCCTCCGCGGCAGCCGCGGTGGTGAGGGCCTGCTGCGCCATGATCATCGGGTGACGGGTCTGAATCGGCACCACCGCCGTGCCCAGTTCGATGGTCGACGTGGCCCGGCCGAGCAGCGCCATGGCGGTCATGGCATCGACATAGCCGGGTACCTGCGGGAACCAGAACGAGCTGAAGCCGGCGACTTCGGCGCGGGTGCCGTCGTCGATCAATCCCGGCAGCCGATCGGCGCGTGAGCGCTCCTTGTCGGAGCCCACCATCAGGCCGATGCGCATGCCCACCTCCTACGGCACATGGCGGTCCCACTGATGGGGGACCACCGGATGAAACGGCGCGGCGAACCGCGGTTCGCGTGGCGCCAGGATCGGATGTAGCCGGTGCGCGGTGGCCACCGGGTCGTCGTCGAGGAAGCAGTAGGTCAGGTGCTGGCCCGCGGCGGCGCTGGCGAGTTCCGGCCCGACGTCGAGCGCCGTCGTCGACCACACCCCGGCCACCCCCTCGACGTCGAGAAGGGGCTCAGGAGACCATGATTCGCGTTCGACGATGAGGAACGCCCCACGCACCGGCCACCACGGCAGGACGTCGGCGCCGACCTTCACGCGGGGCGCTGCGCGCTTCTCGCGAACGTCGTACACGCCGCGCTCGACCGGTGGCAGCAGCGGAAGCTTGCGGCCCGCGTTACCCAGTGCGCGCGACAGGTCGAGGAAACCCGCCATGCCGCCGGGGTCGGTGAAGAAGTACGTCATCACGTGGTCGACGGCGTCGAACCGCTCGTCACCGGACAGCCGTGCATCCCGGCACTCCGGTGTCGACACCAACCGCAGCGACGCGCGCACCGCGGACAGGCGATGCTGTTCGGGACGGTGATCGAGGGTGTGCCAGCGCAGGTACTCGGCATCGGTGCCCTCGGGGTGCCGACGCGCCATCGATACGAACAGGGTGCCGACGTCCCCGCGGCCGGTGGTGAGGACGCCCGCGACCTCATCGGAGGGGATTCCGGGCAGCTCCGTCACGACAGCTCCAGTTCGGGGTGGCGGGCGGCGACCATCCGCCGAAAGCCCTCACGCCACGGAACTTTCGTTCGACCGAGAACGTCGTGCATGCGGGTGACGTCCGGCCACAGCGGCGTGTGGGCGTCCTCGGAGTACTCGAAGATCGGCTCGATCCCGACCAGATCGCCGAGGTAGCGGCAGTAGTCCTCGACGCTCACGGTCTCGCTACCCGCCCAGTTCACCACCACCGGCGGGACATCGGCGACCTCCATGGCCCGGATCCCGAGTTCGACGTAGTCGTCCTCGTAGATCGGGTGGTAGTTGTTGGGCGCGTCGGGGTGCAGTCGGATCGGCTCACCCGCCAGGATCGCCTCGAGCCGGTCGGCCGCACTGCCGCCCTCGGGACCGTACGTGGAGCAGATCCGAATGATCGTCAGCGGGATGTCGAACCGACCCGCGATCCACGTGCAGACCTGCTCGGCGGCGACCTTCGAGAAGCTGTAGTTGGCCCGCAGCGGCACACCGGGCGGGTCGTCCTCGGTCAGTGGGCGTCGCCCCTGGTATTCGTAGATCGACCCGGTCGAGCACAGCACGAAGCCCTTCGCGGTGCGGCAGTGGTGCAGCAGATCGCCCGAGCGCTGGGCGTTGGTCTCGACGCAGCGGGCCCAGTCGTCGGTACCGGGATCGACCGCGGCGTGAAAGACGTAGGTGAAATCACTTGGCAGAGTGCCGAAATCGCGGCCGCTGAGATCGAGGGCGAGTGGCGTGACACCTGCGGCGGCGAGGCGGTCGCGGTCCACAGGGTCACGCAGTCGGGCCGCGCCCCACACCTCGTTGTCGGCGGCCAGCGCGCGGGCGATGGGGAAGGCGATCTTGCCGGTCGCTCCGGTGATGAGGATCTTCTCGCCGCGCAGCGTCATGGCGCAGCGGACTCTCGGGCCGCCCGGCGGGTGAGATGGTCGATCTGCAGGTAGGTGGCGTAGAGCACCAGCGGCGGCAGCACGATGAACGGGATGTTCTCGGCGATGAACTTGAATCCGAGACCGAAGGCGCCCTGCCCGATGTTGCTGAACCCGGCGCCGACCTCCGAGAGGAAGTAGACGGCGGTGCTGCTCATCAGAATCGCCACGCCCGCGAAGGTCACCCACAGGCACCGGATCCGCGACTCGGTCGGCAACTGCGGGCGGATCAGTCGCGTCCACATGACGAACACCGTCGTCCCGGTGAGCACGCCGACGACCTCGAGGGCGAAGATCCACGGGTTGCCGCTGACGTAGCGGGTATCAGCCAGTCCGTACTGCCACCACAGCCACTTCCAGCCGGGGTCGTCGGTCGGCGTCCACAGCCCCAGCGGATGGCCGATCAGGAACATCAACTCGTAGCCGATCTGGCTGCCGGCCGTGTACGGGAGGTAGAACAGGGTGAGTTCGGCGGCCCGGTCGAGTCGGGTTCTGTTCTCGCCGGGCGCATCCCACAGGATGACCAGGGGGAGGAGCAGGACGGGCACGCCGAAGATCAGGTTGACGATGACGTCGGTGGTGAACGTCGGTGGGATGACGCCGAGTTGAACGCCGATCGTCATCAGGAGGAAGACGGCGAACGTGAACAGGCCGGTGTACAGGTAGATGCGGCCGCGATGCGGTGCCACCGGCCGAGCGAAGTTCGTCTCCCTGGGCTGGGTCGTCGTCATTCGTCAGGCCCCCTTCTTCTTCGCCACGGCAATGGATTTCGTGTCGGTGTAGCCGTCGATACCCTCGCGGCCGAGCTCGCGGCCGTAGCCGCTGGCCTTCACACCGCCGAACGGAGCGAAGGGGTCCATGGTGTACCCCTGGTTCACCCCGAACGTCCCGGTGCGGATGCGTTCGGCGATGCCGACGCCGCGGTCGGTGTCGTCGGTGAACACCGAGCCCGCGAGGCCGTAGTCCGAGTCGTTGGCGATCGCCAAGGCGTCGTCCTCGTCCCGGTAGGCGATCACGGTGAGCACCGGGCCGAAGATCTCCTCGCGCGCGATCCGCATGGAGTTGTCGGCGTCGGCGAACAGCGTGGGTTGGACGTACCAGCCGCGGTCGACGCCGACGGGCATGGCGGTGCCACCGATGACGGCCCTGGCGCCCTCGGATATCCCGGTGTCGATGTAGCCGCGGACCCTGTCCTGCTGGCGCTGCGCCACCAACGGTCCCACCTGGGTGGCCGCATCGTACGGATCGCCGACGACGAGGCTGCTCATCTCCGCGGCCAGCGCGTCGATGTGCTCGGTGGCCCGGCCGGCGGGCACCAGGATCCGGGTGAGGGCGTTGCAGATCTGGCCGCTGTTGGACAGGCTCGCCGACCGGACCGCGGTCGCGACGGCGGCGGGGTCCGCGTCGTCCAGGACGATCGCCGCGGACTTCCCGCCCAGTTCGAGGCTCACCCGGCGAAGATCGGTGGCGCATGCGGCGGCGACGGCCTTACCCGCACCCGTCGACCCGGTGAACGAGACCTTGTCGACGCCGGGGTGTCGCACCAGGTACTCGCTGAGCTCGCGGCCGCCCGGCAGAACGCTGACGACACCGGGCGGTAACTCCGCCTCCTCGATGAGCTCGGCGAGCAGCAGGGCGTTGAGCGGCGTCTCCGGTGCGGGCTTGACGATCACCGAGCAGCCCGCCAGCAGGGCGGGAACCAGTTTGGTGACGATCAGGAACTGCGGCATGTTCCACGGCACGACGGCCGCGGCGACGCCGACGGGTTCGCGAAGGACCTGAATGTCGGAGCCGTACCTGCCGGGCCTGGCCTCCCGCCACGGGTACGACTCCGCGAGATCGCAGAACGCGGTGATCATGCTCCACGGCATCGCGACCTGCGCGCGCTGAGCGAAGCTGATCGGAGCACCCAGCTCGGAGGTGATCAATTCGGCCATCTCCGTGCGGCGTTCGCCGTAGCGTTCGGCGAGCCTGCGGACGGCGGCGATGCGCTCGGTCGGGTCCAGCCGGGGCCAGGGTCCAGTGTCGAACGCGGTCCTGGCCGCGGCTACCGCGGCGTCCACATCGGCCGGTGCCGCCGCGGCCACGCGCGCCACGGGCGTCACGGCCGACGGTGAGATGACCTCGATGCGCTCGCCGGTGCTGGCCGGCGACCACGCGCCGCCGATGAACAGCTTGTCCTGGTGCACGTCAGATCTCCTCGAGCGCGACACTGCGCCAATATCAACTACTTGCGATTGACTGCGCTGAGCATATACCGTCCGATCAGGAATTCCGAAGACCCAGCCCGAGTCGACAGGAGCAGTCCATGGCTCGATTTCCCAAACCTCCCGAGGGCAGCTGGACCGAGCACTACCCGCAACTGGGTACCGCGCCGGTCTCCTACGAGGACTCCATCGACCCCGAGCACTACGAGGTCGAGCGCAAGGCGGTGTTCAAGCGCGCGTGGCTGAACGTGGGTCGCGTGGAACGGATTCCGCGCAAGGGCAGCTACTTCACGAAGGAACTGAAGGTCGCCAACACGTCGATCATCGTGGTGCGCACCGGATCCGGTGAGGTGAAGGCGTACCACAACATCTGCAGGCACCGCGGCAACAAGCTGGTGTGGAACGACATGCCGCTGGCGGAGACCAGCGGCGTGTGCAGGCAGTTCACCTGCAAGTACCACGCCTGGCGCTACGACCTCGACGGCAACCTGGCCTTCGTCCAGCAGGAGGGGGAGTTCTTCGATCTGGACAAGAGTCGCTACGGCCTGGTGGGCGTGCACTGCGACGTCTGGGAGGGCTTCATCTTCGTCAACTTCGCTTTAGCGCCCGAGCAGACGCTGCGCGACTTCCTCGGGCCCATGATCACGAATCTGGAGGGCTACCCGTTCGACAGGATGACGTCGCGGTGGCACTACCAGTCCGAGGTCAAGGCGAACTGGAAGCTCTACATGGATGCGTTCCAGGAGTTCTATCACGCACCCGTACTGCATGCGAACCAGTCGCCGACCGCCTACTCGAAAGCCGCCGCGGAGGCCGGCTTCGAGGCGCCGCACTACCGCATCGAGGGGCCGCACCGGTTGGTCAGCACATCGGGTATCCGGGCCTGGGAGATGGCCGACGAGATGCGCAAGCCGATCGAGGACATCTGCCAGAGCGGACTTTTCGGGCCGTGGGACGGGCCGGACCTCGGCGAGATGCCCGAGGGGCTGAACCCGGCCAAGTGCGACCCGTGGGGGCTCGATTCGTTCCAGCTGTTCCCGAACTTCGTCATCCTGTTCTGGGGGCAGGGCTGGTACCTGACCTACCACTACTGGCCGACGTCGTACAACACCCACGTCTTCGAGGGCACCGTCTACTTCCCGCAGCCGCGCACGCCGCGCGAGCGCATCGCGCAGGAGCTGGCCGCGGTGTCGTTCAAGGAGTACGGACTGCAGGACGCCAACACCCTCGAGGCGACCCAGAGCATGATCGAGTCGCGAGTGCTCGACGACTTCCTGCTCTGCGACCAGGAGGTGCTGATCCGGCATCTGCACCAGGAGACGGCCGCCTGGGTCGAGGACTACCGCAGCAAGACGGCGGAGGTGTGACGTGACCACGACCCGGACGAGCATGTTGCCAACGGAATTCGCCGATCTGGAACCCTTCGCCGACTGGTGTCTCGGTTCGGAGAAGGAGCGGTACGCCAAACGGCTCGGCAGCACGATGCGCGACATGCAGGCGTTCTACGACGCGATCACTCCGCGCGCGGAGGAGGCGATCTCCTACTGCGACAAGTTCCCCCTCGACGACATGCCCGAGGACGTGCTGAACCTGATGCACCTGCTGTACTCGATGATCATGGTGTCGTTTCCCGTCGAGTGCTGGAAGCAGCCGCGCGTCCCCGACTCCGGTGCCACGTCGCTGGACTGCGACGCCGAGCCCGTGCCGTGACGACCACCGTCTTGCGGGCGGCGCGGTGGGCCGACGTCGCATCCGGTGAGGTGCACTCGCCCGCGGTGCTGGTGATCGAGGACGACCGGATCACCGCGGTGAATCCCGTTGAGGAGCCGAATGATCCGGATGAGGTGATCGACCTCGGCGACGTCACGCTGCTGCCCGGTCTGATGGACATGGAGCTGAACCTGCTCATCGGCGGGCCGGGAGGACCCGAGGGGCTGCCGAGCCCGATGCACGGCGTGCAGGACGATCCCGTCTACCGGACGCTGCGCGGTGCGGTGAACGCGCGGTCCACCCTCGAGGCCGGTTTCACCACTGTGCGCAACCTCGGCCTGATGGTCAAGACGGGTGGCTACCTGCTGGACGTCGCGCTGATGCGCGCGATCGACCAGGGCTGGCACGTCGGGCCGCGAATCTATCCGGCCGGTCACGCGGTGACGCCCTACGGCGGGCACCTGGATCCGACGGTCTTCCAGCGACTGGCTCCGGGAATCATGCCGCTGTCGGTCGCCGAGGGCATCGCCAACGGCGTCGACGAGGTGCGGGCGTGCGTGCGTTACCAGGTCCGCCACGGCGCCAAGCTGATCAAGGTGTCGGCGTCCGGTGGCGTGATGTCGCACAGCACCGCGCCGGGGGCGCAACAGTATTCGGACGACGAGTTCGCCGCGATCGCAGACGAGGCTCACCGCGCCGGGGTGCGCGTCGCCGCGCATGCGGTGGGGGACAGCGCCATCCGCGCCTGCATTCGGGCCGGAATCGACTGCATCGAGCACGGCTTCCTCGCGACCGACGACACCATCGCGCTGATGGCCGACACGGGCACCTTCCTGGTGTCGACGACGTATCTCACCGAGGCGATGGCGATCGACCGCATCGCGCCGGAACTGCGGAAGAAGGCCGAGGTGGTGTTTCCGCAGGCGCAGGCGATGCTGCCGAAGGCGATCGCCGCGGGTGTGCGCATCGCGTGCGGCACCGATGCGCCCGCGATTCCGCACGGGCAGAACGCCAAGGAGTTGGTGGCGCTGGTGTCCCGCGGCATGACGCCGATGCAGGCGCTGCGGGCCGCGACGATCACCAGCGCGGAACTCATCGCCGCCGAAGACGAACTCGGCAGACTGGCTCCCGGCTACCTCGCCGACGTCATCGCCGTCCCCGGTGATCCGTCCCGCGACATAGCCACCACCCTGGACGTGCGCTTCGTGATGAAGAATGGCCGGGTGTTCAAGCGCTGACGGGGAACGGTCCACGGGGCGAGCGGAGCGACGGGGGAATGGAAGGGCCGGCATGGAACAAAACGACAACATCCTGTCACTGCTCAAGCAGGCCTGGTACTACGCCCTGACGACGGTCAACGACGCCGTCAGCGAGCACGGTGTCAGCACCGCTCAGATCGGCATGCTGCGGCAGCTCGCTAACGAGCCGGGGCTCTCGGGTGCGGAGCTGGCGCGACGGCTGCTGATCAGTCCGCAGGGTGCGCAGCTCGCGCTCAAAGAACTGGAACGGCGTGAGTTGGTGGAGCGCAAGCAGGATCCGGAGCACGGCCGCATCCTGCAGGCGTACCTGACCGAGCAGGGGAGCGAGGTCGCCGAATCGGTCGTGGGCGACGCGATCGACGCGCATCACAAGGTGTTCGGCGTGCTGAGCGCGGCGGAGCAGGCCACGCTGTGCGAGCTGCTGAGCCGCGTCATCGAGCAGGGCACCGGTCATCTGGTGGACTGCGACCGCATCGGCTCGCCCGAGTAGCCCACACTTCCCTCCGTGAGCAGGGTGGGCTACTAGGGTATTGCCGATAATGTCAACTACTTGATATTGTCGACCCATCATGACTGGAGATGCCGACGTCGACGGGTTCGCACCGCTGCGGATCAAGCGCGTGGTCCGCGAGACGGCGGACGCGGTGTCCCTCGTACTCGACGTACCCGAGCGGAGTTCGCGGCGCTTCCGCTATCAGGCGGGGCAGTTCCTGACACTGCGCGTCAACGTCGGCGGGCAGGACGTTCGGCGCTGCTACTCGATGTCGTCGGCACCGGTCGAGGGCGAACTCCGCATCACGGTCAAGCGCGACCCCGGCGGCCTGGTGTCCAACTGGATCAACGACACCGCGGCCGAAGGCGACCAGATCCACGCGGCGCCGCCCGAGGGCCGGTTCGTCCTGCGTGGAGACCTCAGCGGCGCAACGGAAGTGGTGGCGTTCGCCGGCGGGAGCGGCATCACGCCCATCATGTCGCTGGCCCGCGCGGCGGTCGACGACCCGGACCGTCGGGTGCGACTGTTCTACGCCAACCGGGCACGCGACTCGGTGATCTTCGCCGACCCGCTGGACCGGCTCGTCGCCGAGCACGGGGACCGGGTGCTGCTGCACAAGCACTTCGACGAGGACGACGGTGTCGTCGCGTCCGCGGCCATTGAGGCGTTCATCGCGCCGGCGGGCGACGCGCACTACTACGTGTGCGGGCCCGGCCCGTTCATGGACACGGTGGAGAGGACGCTTCTGGCGGCGGGGGTGAAGGAATCGCGAGTGCACCTCGAGCGGTTCACGGTCGCCGCCGCGGCACCGAGCGCGATCGACCAGTCGGGTGTCGCCGAGGAAGTGGTCATCGAACTCGACCGCCAGTCCACGACCGCGTCCTACCGGAAGGGCGACACGCTGCTGCAGACGGTCCGATCGGCGGGTCTGCGCGCACCGGCCTCCTGTGAAACCGGTTCCTGCGGAACGTGTATGGCACGCGTGGTGGAGGGTAGCGCGCACATGCTCAACAACGACGCGCTCGATGACGACGAAGTCGAAGAGGGCTGGGTGCTGACGTGTCAGTCGCTGCCCACCAGTCGGAAGGTCCGGATCAACTATGAGTAGCTCGACGACGGGTCGGGTCGCGGTCGTGACCGGCGGCGCGTCCGGGATGGGCGAGGCGAGCTGTCACGAGCTCGGCAGGCGAGGGCACAAGGTCGCGGTGCTGGACCTCAACGGCGAAGCGGCGCAACGGGTTGCCGAGGAGCTGCGCACAGACGGCATAACGGCGCTGGCCGTCGGCGTCGACGTCAGCGATCACGCCGCGGTGGCGGAGGCGTTCGCCAAGGTGCGGACGGAACTCGGGCCGGTGCACGTGCTGGTGACGAGCGCGGGCATCGTCGGCTGGGCACCGTCGGTGGAGCTGACCCCGCAGGCCTGGCAGCGGGTCATCGACGTCAACTTGACGGGCACGTTCTTCTGCGCGCAGGCGGCTCTGCCGGACATGATCGACGCCGGATGGGGTCGCATCGTGATGATCTCGTCGTCCAGCGCGCAGCGCGGTTCGCCGGGGATGGCCCACTACGCCGCCTCCAAGGGCGCCCTGATCTCGCTCACGAAGTCCTTCGCCCGCGAGTACGGCCCGATCGGCATCACCGTCAACAACATTCCGCCGTCGGGCATCGAGACACCCATGCAGCACCAGGGGCAGGCGGCCGGGAACCTGCCCCCCAACGAGCAGATGGCCGCCAGCATCCCGCTCGGCCATCTGGGCACTGGTGAGGACATCGCGGCGGCGGTCGGGTTCCTGTGTTCGGAGGAGGCCGGTTTCATCACCGGCCAAACGCTGGGTGTCAACGGAGGGTCGGTGATGTGAGTCATGGCCAAGTGGCCGAAGCCCGCAGAGGGCAGCTGGACCGAGCACTATCCGGAGCTCGGCACCGGACCGGTGTCGTTCCGCGATTCCACCTCGCCGGAGTTCTACGAACTCGAGCGCGAGGCCGTCTTCAAGCGGGCGTGGCTCAACGTCGCTCGCGTCGAGGAACTTCCCCGCACCGGGAGCTACCTCACCAAGGAGATCGAGGTCGCCAAATCCTCGGTGATCGTGGTGAAGGGCCGCGACGGTGAGATCCGCGCGTTCCACAACATCTGTAGGCACCGCGGAAACAAGTTGGTGTGGAACGACTACCCGGTTCGGGAGACGCGCGGCACCTGCCGCCAGTTCACCTGCAAGTACCACGGGTGGCGCTACGGTCTGAGCGGCGAGCTGAAATTCGTGCAGCAGCCGGGGGAGTTCTTCGATCTGGTGCAGGACGAGTACGGCCTCGCGCCGGTCGCGTGCGACGTGTGGAACGGGTTCGTCTTCATCAACTTCGATAAGGAGCCGCGTCAGACGCTGCGCGAGTTCCTCGGCCCGATGATCACCGCGCTCGATGACTACCCGTTCGAGATGATGACCGAGCGTTACGATTTCGTCGCGCACAACAACAGCAACTGGAAGATCTTCGCCGACGCCTTCCAGGAGTACTACCACGTGCCGTCGCTCCATTCGCAGCAGGTGCCGGCCGAGGTGCGGCAGCCGAACGCGACCTTCGAGTGCGGGCATTTCCAGCTCGACGGGCCTCATCGTCTGGTCTCCACCGCGGGCACGCGACGGTGGCTGCTCGCACCGGAGTTCATGTATCCCGTCGAACGGGCAACGCGCAGTGGGCTCGTCGGGCCGTGGCGGACACCGGAGACGCATCAGTCCGCAGGTCTCAACCCCGGCAACATCGAGCCGTGGGGGATCACGAACTTCCAGATCTTCCCGAACCTGGAGATCCTGATCTACCACGGCTGGTACCTGCTGTACCGCTACTGGCCGACATCGCACAACACGCACAGGTTCGAGGCCTACAACGCCTTCCACCCGGCGACGACCGTGCGCGAGCGCATCGAGCACGAGGTCGCCTCGGTGGTACTCAAGGAGTTCGCACTGCAGGATGCCGGCATGCTCGGCGGCACGCAGGCGGCGCTGGAGTACGGGCTGGACGAACCGATCGTCGACGACTACCCGCTCAACGATCAGGAGATCCTCGTCCGGCACCTGCACAAGGTCTCGGTCGACTGGGTCGAGCGGTACCGGGCCGAGCAGGCGGTGGAGGTGTGAGCATGCTGCCGAGCTCCTTCGCAGAGTACGAGAAGTACGCCGAGAAATGGTGCCTGGCAACCGAACCCGAGCGTTGGGAGGCGCGACTGGGCACACCGATGCGGGAGATCCGCGAGTTCTACGACGCGTTCACGCCGCGCTTCGAAGAGGCGATCGACTACTGCGACAAGTTTCCGCTCGAGGAGCTGCCGGACGACGTGCTGAATCTGCTGCACCTCGTCTACTCGATGATCATGGTGTCGATGGCCGTTGAGGTCTTCGGCACCCAGAAGCCCGCCGATTCCGCCGACGCCGTCATCGACCGCGTCAGCGCACCGGTGCCCTGAGGAAGGTCGTGACCATGTCCGTGCTGACCATCAACAAGCTCACCGAGTCGGTGGGCGCCGAGGTGACCGCAATCGACGCCGACCGCCTCGCGAACGACGACACGCTGGGCGCCGCGATCCTCGATGCGCTGGAGGACAGTGGAGTGCTGGTGTTCCCCGGCCTCGGCCTCGATCCCGAAGCGCAGGTGGCGTTCTGCCGACGGCTCGGCGAGATCGACCACTCGTCGGACGGCCACCACGAGATCGCGGGCATCTACCCGGTGACCCTGGACACGTCCAAGAACGCGTCGGCGGCGTATCTTCGCGCCACGTTCGACTGGCACATCGACGGATGCACCCCGCTGAACGACGAGTGCCCGCAGAAGGCGACCGTGCTCTCGGCGAAGCAGGTCGCCTCGAGCGGTGGGGACACCCAGTTCGCCAATTCCTATGCCGCACACGAGGATTTCAGCGATGAGGAGAAACAGCGCTTCGGCGCGCTGAGGGTCGTGCACTCCCTGGAGGCGTCGCAGCGTCGCGTGAACCCGGATCCGTCGTCCGAGGAACTGGCCCGCTGGCGCGCTCGTCCCACCCACGAGCATCCGCTGGTGTGGACGCATCGCAGCGGCCGCAAGTCGCTGGTGCTGGGGGCGTCGGCCGACTACGTCGTCGGGATGGACCGCGACGAGGGACGCGCGCTGCTCGACGAACTGCTCGAGCGCGCGACCCGCCCCGAACTCGTCTACAGCCACCGGTGGACGGTGGGTGACACGGTCATCTGGGACAACAACGGCGTGCTGCACCGGGCCGGGCGCTACGCCGCCGACTCGGAACGGCTGATGTTGCGCACCACGGTGCTGGGCGACGAGCCGATTCAGTGAGCACCGAACCGAGGTTGACGCCGCTGCCCGCCGACGAGTGGGACGACGGGGTGCGACACGCGCTGAGCCCGCTCCTGCCCGCGTCGCACGCCACCCCCGACTTCGCGGGCAACATCCTGGGCACCCTGGTCCGACATCAGCCGCTCACGCACGCGTACCTGACGTTCAACGCCCACCTGCTGCGCGAGTCGACGCTATCGGCACGGCTGCGCGAGGTCGCGATCCTCCGGGCGGCCCTGGTGAGCCGGTCGGATTACCTGTGGGACCACCACGTTCCGCTGGCACAGCGTGCCGGGCTCACCGACGACGACATCGAGGGCGTGCGGGTGGGCGCCGCGGCCGACGGGGTCGACGCGGCCGTCGTGCGCGCGGTCGACGAGCTGGCCGAGTCGAAGACGCTGACCGATGCGACGTGGGCTCTGGTGCGCGAGCACCTCGACGAGCGGCAGGTGCTGGATCTGATCTTCACGATCGGCTGCTACCAGGTGCTGGCCGTCACGGTGAACGCCCTCGGAATCCAACCCGAGGAGCACTGACCGTCGAGGCGCGTTGACGACGGCCAGGAGCTGTGGAAATGTAATACCCGCAGATGAGAATCACGTTCTCTTGATCGGAGATCGTCGAAACGGAGCGAGCATGGCCGAAGACCTGACCACCGCCGACTTCTTCAGGGACAGTCGGCTGACCGACGACCCGTACCGGTTCTACGCGGCACTGCGCGACAAGTGCCCCGTGACACGGGAGGACCACTACGGCGTCACGATGGTCACCGGCTGGCAGGAGGCCGTCGACGTCTACAACGACGCGGACAGCTTCTCGTCGTGCATCTCGGTGACGGGGCCGTTCCCCGGTTTCCCGGTGCCCCTCGAGGGCGACGACGTCACTCAGACGATCATCGAGCACCGCGACGAGATACCGTTCAGCGACCAGTTGCCGACGCTCGATCCGCCGACGCACACCAACCACAGGGCGCTGCTGATGCGCCTCATCACGCCGAAGCGCCTCAAGGAGAACGAGGACGCGATGTGGCAGATCGCCGACGACGTCCTCGACGACTTCATGGCTCCCGGTGAGGGTGACTTCATCGCCGGATTCGCCGCGCCGTTCACACTGCGCGTCATCGCCGACCTGCTCGGTGTTCCGGAGGGCGACCGCCCCGAGCTGCTGGAGCGGCTGGCGAAGGGCACCCACGGCGGTGGGCTGGGCGACGCCGACAAGGCGCTGACGAAGACGCCGCTGGAGTACCTGTACGACATCTTCGCGGAGTACGTGGAGGACCGGCGGCGCGAGCCGCGCGACGACGTTCTGACCGGACTCGCGACGGCGACCTTCCCGGACGGCACCATGCCGGAGGTCGGCGACGTCGTCCGGGTGGCCACCAACGTGTTCTCGGCGGGCCAGGAGACCACGGTGAGGCTGCTGAGCACCGCGATGAAGGTGATGGGTGACCAGCCCGAGATCCAGCAGCGGTTGCGCGACGACCGCAGCCTGCTCGGCAACTTCATCGAGGAGTGCCTGCGCATCGAGAGCCCCGTCAAGGGTGACTTCCGACTGTCGCGGGTGCCGACGACCATCGGCGACCAATCCATCGGCGCGGGAAAGACTTTGATGGTCATCAACGGCGCCGCCAACCGTGACCCGCGCCGGTTCGAGGACCCCGACACCTTCGACCCCGATCGCAAGAACGCCCGACAGCACCTCGCGTTCGGTCGCGGTATCCACAGCTGCCCCGGCGCTCCGCTGGCGCGGGCCGAGACGCGCGTCGGGCTGGAGAGGTTGCTCGACCGGACCACCGAGCTGCGGATCAGCGAGAAGCATCACGGGCCGGCCGGTGCCAGGAACTACCAGTACATCCCGACCTACATCCTGCGCGGACTGACTCAGTTGCACATCGAGTTCGACAGCAAGTGAGGGGTCGCGAATGAGGGTCACCGTCGACGAGGACCGCTGCGCGGGGCACGGCATGTGCCTGACGCTGTGCCCGGAGGTCTTCGAGTTGAACGACGACGGCTGGGCGGTGGCCGACCCCGAAGAGGTCCCCGCCGAGTATGAGGATGCGGCCCGCGAGGCCATCGACAACTGTCCCGAGCGGGCGATCCGCGAAATCGATTGACATCAAAGGAGATGCAGTAGTGGCTAAGGGTTACGTGATCATCACCGAGGACATCAAGGATCAGGCCGCGATGGGCGAGTACGCCAAGCTGGCCAGCCAGACCATGGCGACCGCGACGGTGCTGGCGTTCGGCCCCCCGGTGGAGACGATCGAGGGCGAGTGGCACGGCACCCAGACCGTGCTCCTGGAGTTCGAATCCGTTGAGGCGGCCAAGGAGTGGTACTACTCCGACGCCTACCAGGAGGCGTTGAAGCTGCGCCAGGCCGCGGCCGACTGCAACGGCGCCATCCTCACCGGCTTCTGACGCCTCGCCCCCCTTCCGCCGGAATAGTAATCCTGGTCGTCAGCACGGCCGCTTAACCGCTGTGGCTACTGTTTCGGCGCGCCCATGCTCGGGCGACCCGCGGGAGGATGTCGTTCGGGCGATCGTCACCGATCACCTTGATGTGCAACCAGTTGCGGTCGTGCACTCGTCGTAGCCGCTTCACGTCCCACTTCCACTGATCGGCGTCGGTGCCGTGGTGCTCCCCGTCGTACTCGACCGCGATCTTGACGTGCTCCCACCCCATGTCGAGGTGGGCGAACGCGTGCCCGAACTCGTCGTATACGGGGATCTGCGTGGTCGGGCGTGGATAGCCGGCGTCGACCAACAGCAGCCGCAACCACGTCTCCTTCGGCGACTGCGCGCCGCCGTCCATCAGGTCGACAGCGGTACGCAATCGCCTGATGTGATGTGCTCCCTTGTACCGATCGATAAGCGGCGCAACGTGTTCGGCCCTGAGTCCGGTGGCTCGCGCGAGAGCGTCGAGGTGCGCCACCGCGGCACCGCGGGGGAGGTACCTGCCCATGTCGTATGCGGTGCGCGCAACGGTGGCGACGGCCATGCCGTCGATCTCCTGGATGTCCTCGACCAGGAAGTGGTCACTGTGCGTGATGATTCCCGGCGGTGGCCGATTGTTGTTCCACAGCAGGTCGATCGGCGCCTTCGGGTCCACCCACTGTGCGCCGTGCAACTCGGCTGCGGCGCGTCCGGTGATCGGCCCTCGACGGCGGGACCACAGCCACGCGCCGACGGTGTTGTAGTACAGCGACTCCTCGGTGACGCGCGGCATGTAGACGTCGGGGAACAGCCTGCGGTACTGCGACCGCGTCCTCAGCTGAGCCCACGTCGTTCCGCCGTCGAGTGCCTCACTGCCCAGAAAGACGATGCCCATGCGGGCAGGATGACGCGTTCGCCGAATCCGACGTCGTAGTTGTCAACAGCTTGACGTGACAGCCAGGAATGCTATTCCGGCGGAGTTACTTGTCGACGATGGCGATCGCCTGCCGTGGGCACTGCCGCACGGACTCCTTGACCTGCTGCTCGTTCTCGGGCGTGACCTCGTCCTGCAGCACGTGCAGGTAGTCCTTGTCGTCGAGGTCGAACACCTCGGGGATGATGCCCATGCACACGCCGTTGCTCTCACACAGGCCGAAGTCGACCTCGATCTTCTGCGTCACCTCAACACCTTCACCGGGACGTGGTGGTACCCCGCGACGTTCTGCATGTTGACCCGCTCGAGGCCGTTGAAGTCGACCTCGTAGCGCGGCATGAAGTCCAGCAGGTACTCCAGGGCGATCGCGGTCTCCATGCGGGCGAGCGCCGCGCCGAGGCAGCTGTGGATGCCGTAGCCGAGGCCGAGGTTCTGCGCCTGGCTCCGGTCGCGATCGATGTCGAACGTCTCGCCGTCGTCGAAGGCGCGGGGGTCGCGGTTGGCGGCGGCGCCCATCAGGAACACCGGCTTGTTGACGGGGATGACGCCGCTGGGCACCTCGACGTCCTTCACGCTGTAGCGGACGTTGTACTGCACCGGGCCGACCCAGCGCAGCAGTTCCTCGACGGCGGCCGGGATCTTGCTGCGGTCGTCGAGCAGCTTCTGCCACTGCTCGGGATGCTTGGCGAACTCGACCACGGCGCTGCCGACGAGCTTCGTGACCGTCTCCGCGCCCGCGCCGCCGAGCAGCGTGGTGAAGCCGGTGATCTCGATGTCGTCGAGCTTGCGCATCGTGCCGTCCGGGCCGGGGATCTCCGCGGCGATCAGGCGGCTGATCATGTCGTCCTGCGGGTTCTCCCGGCGCTCCAGCACCAGCCCGTAGTAGTACATGCCCGAGTCGATGTTGGCCTGCATGTTGTCGTCGTCGAGGTCGATCTGACCCGGCTTGCGGTGCAGGCTCTTGTCGATCCAGTGCCGGACCTGCTGACGGAACTCCTCGGGCACGCCCGCCATCCGGGTGATGACCTCCACCGGGAACGGGCCGGAGAAGTCCTGAACGACGTCGAAGTGGTCCGGGTCGGCCTTGCCGAGGTAGTGCTCGATGAGTTCGACGACGGTCTCGCGCTGCGACTGGATGGCACGAGGCGTGAACGCCTTGTTGAGCAGGCTGCGCATGTGCCGGTGGTCGGGCGGATCCATGAAGATGATCGACTTCTGCGGAACCTCGCCGGAGCGCACCATGCCCAGATCGCAACCCCGTGCCGACGAGAACGACTCGTGGTCCTTGAACGCCGCCGCCACGTCCTCGTGCCGGGTCAGGGCGTAGAAGTCCTCGGCCTCGTCGTAGTACAGCGGCGCCTCGTCGCGCATCCGCTTGTACACCTCGTAGGGGTTCTCGAAGTACTCCTGCGACACCGGGCTGAAAACGACCTGGGGCTTTGTCACTGCGTCCTCCTCGGACCCGTGGTTAGGGCCGAATACGTTACGAAAGGCTGTGCGACTGTAACGCACCCATTATGCGACATACGGTCTTGAAAGTCAGCCGAATCGCCGAGCCGCTCGGACCGGCTCACGACGGCGCCCCGGCTCTGACCACGGCGTCCAGCGGGCCGAGGTCGCCGCCCAGTTCGGCGACGGTCTTGCGCACGACCGCCACGTCTTTGCCGATGAACTCGCCGACCGCCGCGATGAACGCGTCAGCCGAGCCCGCCGAGGCGATCATGCTGAGCACCCGACTCTGCGCGCTGCCGTGGGTCAGCGCGTTCAGCAGCGGTCCCTCCGAGATGCCGAACCGGGTGCCGAGGCGAGTGCCCTCCGCGACCAGGCCGATCTGCGCAGCGAACAGCGTGTTGTTGACCAGCTTGACCAGTTGCCCCGCACCGGTCTCGCCAGCGTGCAGGACCGGGTCCGCGTACGCGCCGAGCAGGGGAGTCAGCCGCGCCACCGCATCGTCCGAACCCCCGACGAACAGGGTGACCGAGCCCGCGGCGATGTCGTGCGGCCCGCCGCTGACCGGTGCGTCGACGACGTCGACGTGGCCGAACCGGGCGGCGATGGCCTGGGCGGTGCGCGGGCTACCCGTGGTGTGCAGGACCAGCGCGGCGCCCGGCGCCATCGCCTCGACGAGCGGCCCGTCGAGGCATAGCTCCCTGACCTGGTCGTCGGTGAAAACGCACACGATGACGGCGTCGGCACCGGTCACCGCCTCGGCGATCTCCGACACCGGGGTCGCGCCGAGTTGTGCTGCCGCGGCACGCTTCTCGTCGGTACGGCCGACCGCGCGCACCGAGTGTCCCGCGGCGACGAGTCGCGAGATCATCGGAGCGCCCATGCGCCCGGCTCCGACGAAGCCCACGTCCATCAGAACAGTCTCCTCTTCGCGCACGCGCTCATCAGCGAGCGTGGTCCATGTTCTCCAGTGCCGTGTCGGCGACCGTGAACACCGTGCCCTCCGATGCGCCGGCCTCCGCGGCCAGGCTCGCCGCGTGCCGAACGTCCTTCTGCAGCAACCCGCCTGCGATCGGAGCGAGGCCCTCGACCGTGCCGCCGAACATCGTGATGCTGCTGATCGCCTTGCTGGTCGCCGAGCCGCGGTTGAGTACCTCGCACAGCCGCTGCCGTTCCAGTCCGAGCGCGTCGCCCAACTCCAGCGTGCTCAACGCGCTGCCGAGGTTCGCGGTGAACTGCAGGTTGTTCAGGATCTTGGCGACCTGCCCGGCGCCCAATCCGCCGAGGTGGACGATGGCGTCAGAGTACGTGGCGAACACCGGACGCACCGTCTCGATGACGTCGTCAGCACCGCCGACCATCACCATCAGCGTGCCCTCCTCGACGGCCGGCGCACCGCCGGAAACCGGGGCGTCGATGACCGTAACGCCCTGCTTGGCGGCGGCTTCCGCGAGTTCACGACACGTGTCGGGGTGAATCGTGCTGTGGATTGCGACGATGCCGCCGGGTTGCAGCCCAGCCAGCACGCCCTCGTCACCGTGCAACACCTGCCGCACGTCGTCGTCGCCGACGACGCAGAGGCACACCAGGTCGCTGGCCGCACCGAGTTCGGCCGGTGTCGCGGCGGTCTTCGCGGCGGTGTCGGAGTACGGCTCGAGCGACGCCGCTCGGCGCGCCCAGAGCGTGAGATCGAAACCGCCCTCGACGATTCGACGCGCCATGGGGCCGCCCTGGCTGCCCAACCCGATGAATCCGACTCTCATGCTGTTCTCCTCTTCGCGCACACGCTCATCGGCCCGCCTCTGCTCCCATCCGTGCAAAGCACTCGTCGGCGAATGCCAGCACCCGCCGGTGATACTCGTCGGCCGAGAGTCCGACGCTGATGTTGTGTCCGGCGTCGGCCACCTCGTTGACGGTGACGCCGGGCGCCGCGGAGAACAGGGCGACGATCGACGCGATCGCCTCGGGGGTCGAGTCCCACACCGCCTCGTGATCGGCGACGCTGAACTGCACCGGTGCGGTCACCCGCGCCGCGAGTTCGGGGAGATCCCGCCGCGCCCACTGCGTCGTGACCTCCATTTCGTATGCCACGCCGGGCGCTGACAATACGCTCGTCAGCACCTCCTGCGGGTACAGCGATGTCGGTTGCCACAACAGATCCCGCAGTCCGGGTCGCGTCGTCAAGGTGGCCTGCTTGATGACCGCCCGCGCGTCCGCGTGATAGCGCAGTCCGGTGCCCGCGAGTTCGATCCCGACGACGTCGCGCTCGACGGACATGCGCAGCGCGAGTTCGCACCCCGCGGAGTGTCCCATCAGGAACACGCCCGCGCCGCGAGCGGTGTTCCCGAGGATCGTGTCGACGGCGCCGTAGGCGAAGCTCACGCGACGATCGGGGTCGTCGAACTCCTCGGCGTACAGCGCCGACGAGCCGTAACCCGGCCTGTCCAAGGCGATTGCGGTGAAACCGTGTGCCGCCGCAGCCCGCACCAGCGACAGTCGCGGATTGCCGGGGCAGTCGAAGTAGGCTCCCATGGTGGCCCCGCCGTGCACGGCGACGATGACCCCGCGCGGCTCCGGTGCGGTCGTTACGAGCGCCGACATCGGCACGCCGTCGACGAGGACGATGCGCGGCTGTGGAACGGGTGTCACGCGTCGGTCCGCATCAGCATCACACCGCTGGGGGTGAGCCCACCGCTGCTCGCGACGGCGACCTTCGCACCGGCGACCTGCCGTTCGCCCGCCTCGCCGCGCAACTGGGTGACGGCCTCGTGGATCAGGCCCATGCCGTGGGTGCGGCCGTGCGACAGCTGGCCGCCGTGCGTGTTGAGCGGGATGACGCCGTCGCGGGCAATGGCCCTGCCGCCGTCGAGAAAGTCCTTGGCCTCGCCGATCCCGCAGAAGCCCAATCCCTCCAGCCAGGACAGGCAGTTGAAGGTGAACCCGTCGTAGAGCTCGGCGACGTCGACATCACCGGGGCGCAACGACGTTCGCGACCACAGGTGTGCGCTCTGGCCCAGCACCTGGGGTTCGTGGGTGAGCGTGGTCTGGTCCCAGTCGAGCCGCTCGATGATCTGGGTACCGACGGCTTCGAAGTACACCGGCTTCTTCGGCGCGTCCTTGGCGGCCTCGGCCGCCGAGACGATCACCGCCACCGCGCCGTCGCATGGCACGTCGCAGTCGTAGAGGCCGAACGGCGTCGTGATCGGCCGCGCCGACAGGTAGTCGTCCATCGTCATCGGGTCGCGGTAGATAGCGGTCGGGTTCAGCGCGGCGTTGGCCCGCTGGTTCAGGGCGATCCAGCCGAGTGTCTCGCGCGTCGTGCCGTAGCGGTGGAAGTGCCGACTCGCGTTCTGCGCCAACACGTGTGCGGCTGACGTCGCCCCGAAAGGATGCTGGAAGCTGGAGGTGCGGGCGCCCATCGGGGGCGCCATCCTGCCCTCCTTCATCAGCTGCTGGAACGTCGCCTCCCACAGCGTGCGAAAGCAGAGCACGTGGCGGGCCATCCCGGTCGCGATCGCCATCATCGCCGCGATCACGGAACCGCCGGGGCCGAACGTGTCCATGCCGCCGTTGATCCAGGTGGGTCGCAGACCGAGCGCACCCTCGAGCACGCTGACGCCGCCCTCGCCCATCCCCATCATGTCGAGTCCGGGATAGGTCGACAGGCCGTCGATGTCGTCGAACGTCAGACCCGCGTCGGCGACGGCCTTCTCGGCCGCCTCGATCGTCAGCGACAGCGGCGGCACCATGAGCCTGCGCCCGATGGTCGACATGCCGATTCCGGTGATGGCGGAGTGCTTTTCGAACTTCTCGGCGGTGAGCATCGGACGGACGTGCTCGGCGAAGCGCTCGGGCGGGATCAGATCCTCGGGCATCGCGGTGGGCGCGTCCGGGTCTTCGGCGGGAACGAACAGCGGCAGCCACACGTCGTCGATCTGCTGGAACGTCACCTCGACGGGCTGGCCGATCGCCAGCGAGTCGGGGTCCGCGTCGACGATGTTGGTGGTCAACCGAACTCGCGGGTCCTCGATGAGCGCGACCTCGGCCACCACGTACGGCGGCGGCAGGTCGGGGAAGCCGAAGCGGTGGTTGACCGAGAACCCCGCGAGCGTGCCCCTTCCCGACACCGCGCGCACGCCCATCTTGGTCTGCCTGCAGTACCGGCAGACGGGTGCGGGCGGGTGGATCAGCGACTGGCAGCTCGTGCACTCCTGGATGCGCAGTTCGCCGTCGGCGCCTGCGGTCCAGAAGAACTCGTTGAGGACGGTGAGCTGGGGGAGAGGGCGTGTCACCGGACGAACTCCGACATCGCCTCGCTGTCCGCCGTCGACAGATCGGGTTCGGCGGCCTCGTGTGGAACGGGGTGGCTGCGCTCGGGTAGCGGAGGATGCCCGCCCATCTCGATGATCGCGTGCACCGGGCAGTCCAGCAGCGCACGCAGCACCGCGGGACGGTCCGACTCGGGCACGGTGCCGTCGCCGATCAGCGACGCGTAGCCCCAGTCGTCGAGTGAGAAGTACTCGGGGGCGTGCTTGGCGCAGGCGCCGAATCCGTCGCACATGGTGCGGTCGAGCCTGATTCGCATCGAGTCACTCACGACACCATCTCCACTTCGTAGGGCCGGCTCGCCGAGTAGGCGCCCGCCCGGCACGGTTCGCACGCGCCGGTCAGGTGTCGGGCAACATCCTGCGGAAACGCCCGCAGCAGGCTGGCCGCCACGTTGGTCGCCGCGTCGAGCGTCGCGCAGGCGCCACGTCCGCGGAGCACCACCGACCACCGCTCGAGCCGGCCGAGATCCTCGGACGTCGCGATGCCGTCGCGCAGGGCGCCGGCGACCGCCGCCATCGCGGCCGTGCCGTTGAAACACGATCCGCACTGGCCCGCGTTCTCGCGGTCGAAGTAGCTCAGCACCGACGCCGCGACGGCGACGGGGCACTCGTCGGTGATCAGAGCAACGGCACCGCACCCGAGCCCGCTGCCGAGCCGACGCATGCTCTCGTGGTCGAGCGTGGCGTCGAGCACCTCACGATTCAGCAGACCCGCGAAGTAGCCGCCCATCAGCACCCCCGTGACCTCGTCGCGGGAAATGCGGTGGTGGTCAAGCAGTTCGGTCATCGGCGTGCCGTGTGGCAACTCGTACAGCGCGGGTGGTCGGCCCCCGACTGTCACGGTCGCGAGGAAGGTGCCGGGCGACGCCGACGTGCCCTGTGCCCGGTACTCGTCGCTGCCCCGGCGGAGGATGAACGGCAGGTTCGCCAGCGTCTCGACGTTGCTCACCAGGGTGGGGAGCCCGTTGACGCCCTGCTCGAACGGGCGCGGAGGCTTGTCCGTCGGCTTGGCCGGTCCACCGTTGACCGCGCGAACGGCCGCCGTCTCCTCGCCTGCCACGTAGCCGGGGTCGACGGTCACGACGCTCACGGTGACGCCACCGTCCCCGACGTCCGCCAGCGCGGCGTTCACCGCCTGTGCGGCGTCGACGTCGGACACGTACACGTAGGCGCGGTCGGCTCCGACGACGCGTGCCGCGAGGCGCACCCCGTCGAGCACCAGATGCGGCCGATGACGAAGCAACCACCTGTCCTTGACCGAGGCGGGTTCACCCTCTTCGCCGTTGGCCAACACCACGGTTCGGTGCCCGGCGTCGTGAGCGGCCCGCACCGCACGGAGCTTCACGGCGAGGGGGAAGGCCGCGCCGCCGCGGCCCAGCAGGCCGCTGCGGTCGACGTCGTCGAGGAAGGCCGCGGGATCGTCCAGATCCCGGTACCCGCCCGCCGATACGTAGGCCGCATGGTCCTCGCGCTCGTCCGAGGCGAGCAGCAGGCGGGGCTCGAGCCCCGGCCAGACGGCGACTCTCACCCTGGTGGCCAAGCCGTTATCGGTCATGACTGACCCCTCCTGCCCCCGGATAGGCTGACGGACATGAGAACCGCGGTGGTGCGCGTCGACGTCGACCCGACCGGGCTGCTGGAGCCCGCACAGTTACGCGACGGGATGGCGACGCTGGGCGCGCTCGCGGTCGAGGCCGGGTTCGACGTCGTGGCCGCCGATCTCGCCGCCATGCCGGCCAATCGCAGGCAGGTCGAGGTGCTGATCGCCGGCGACGATCCCGATGAGCTCATGCGCACGGCGGTCGGATTGTGCGCCAAGGCTTTCGGAACCTTCGGAAGCACGCCGGCGGCAGGCGTGCTGACGTACGTGAGCCGCGGCACCGACGACGACGCACACGGAGTGCTGGCCGGCCTCGGCCTGCGCGGCGAGATCGAACGCGTCGCAGGCGACGACGGCTGGGACGTGATCACCGTGACGCTGCCCGCCTCGGACCTGCGGCGGGTGCCCGAGAGTCGGGTGCACACCGCGCTCGAGGCCTCGCTCAACTGCGAGGTCCACATCCGTTCGGTCTGAGCGCGCACGGCGGTCACGACTTCACGAAGTCGAGAATCGCGGGCGCCGCCTGGACCCAGGTGTCGAACAGACAGAACTTCGTCCCACCGCTCGCGGCGAACCTCTCGCCGGCACGCTCCCACGCGTCCTCGGGCCACGGTGGGTCGATCAGCGTGGAACCCTTGATCAGACAGCTCACCTCGAGCGAGGTCCGCTTCGGGTGGTCCCAGTCGTTCTCACCGCCCCGGATGATCAGCGTGGGCACCTTGATCTCGTCGAACATCTCGTCCGGGACGCCGGGAATGGTCTGGCCGGGCTTCGAGACGAACGCGTTGAGCCACCGCAGCATGACCTTGAGGAAGTCGTCGAGGTCGAGCGCCAGAATGCGGTCGCGGTTCGCCGGATTCTCCTCGATGCGCTGCTTCCACTCGGCCACGTGAAGCAGGCCCTTGATGCCCATTCCGCGGGCGGCCAGGATGCTCGGCGTGATGTAGTGGCCGCCGAGCACGAACGAGCCGTAGACGCCGCCGACGATGTTCCACACCACCAGCTTGGTCACCAGTTCGGGGTAGAGCATCGTGGTGATCATCGAGTCCCTGGCTCCGCCGGAACCCCCCGCGATGATGCACGGTCCGATGCCGAGTTCGGTGATGAGCTTCGCCAATGTCTCTGCGCGCATGTGGGATTCGCTCTGTCCGTAGAACTGCACGTCGGACTTGCCGCAGTTCGGTCGGTCCCACAGCAGCACCCGGTAACCACCCTTGACCAAGGCGCGCGCGAGTGGCTTCAGCCCTGGAATGTCCTTGCTGAACCGCCCGCCGGGGGTCAGCACGATGTACTCATCCGCTGTGTTCTTTGCACCGAGGATCTCGTAGACGACGTTCCCGCCGTTGATCTCGATGGTCTTGTTGGGCAACAGTGCTCCCCTGGCTCGAAGTTGGGTCTAGGCCTGTACGAGTACGTCGTCGCCGACGACCCGCACGGGATAGGTGCGGATGCTCCACTCCGGCTTGACCGCGGTGGTCCCCGTGGCGAGCTCGAAACCCCACTGGTGCCATGGGCAGAAGATGAACTCCTTGTCACGGACCATCACCGAGTCGCCTGGCACGTTCTCGTCGACGACGTTCAGGCCGCGGGTGCGTCCCGAGCACAGCGGACCGCCCTCGTGCGGACAGTAGTTCGCGATGGCGTAGAACGTGCCGTTGACGTTGTACACACCCACGCCGTGACGCCCGATCGGAACCAACTTGTGTGTGCCCGGCGGGATCTCGTCGACGGTGGCGACGACATGCTCACGCCCCTGCGCCAGCCGGGGCGTCTTCGGTTCGGTCATTCGTCGACGAATCCCGAGTCGCTGCGCTCCTGCCCGCCGATCAAAAGACCCGGACCTGACCCTCGAGTGCCGGCACGGTCTCCGGCACGTTGCGGTAGGTGGCCATCCCGTTGCGGAACATGATGGGCTCACGGGCGTGCTCGGGCAGGTGCTTGACGAGCCAGCGCGGATCATCGAAGGTCCAGTGCGGGTAGTCGCTGCTGAACAGCAGGATCTTCTCGCACTCCATCCACTCGAAAGCCCTTGTCAGTTCGGTCTTGTCCTCGGGGTAGTCGAGCGGTTGAGTGGTGAACTTGATGTGATCCTTGACGTACTCGCTGGGCTTGCGCTTGATGTCGACCCACGACTTGCGGTCCTCGTACAGCGCGTCCATCCGCCACATCAGCGGCAGGATCCAGGTGAATGCGTGCTCGACGAACACGATCTTGAGCGTCGGATGCCGGTCGAACGTGCCGTCGAAGATCAGGCTCATCACCTGATTGGCAGCGAGTAGCGAGTACGTGACCATGAAATCGTGGTTGTAGCTGGGCAACCCGACCGGCGGCATGGGCAGCTCGTCGTAGTGGCTGCGGGACAGGTGGCAGCTCACCGGTATGTCGTGCTTGGTCGCCGCCGCCCAGATCGGGTCGTATTTCGGGTTACCCCAGGAGGGTCGCGGCTCCGCCTTGATCAGGATCTGCGACATGAAGGGATGTCCGGCCCAGTCCTCGATCTCGGCCACGGCGAGCTCGGGGGTTTGGATCGCCGCGCAGATGGAACCCCGCCAGCGCCCGTGCCAGTTGTTGCGGCTGTCCAGCCAGTGGTTGGCCTGCCAGTGGTTGAGGGCGGTCGCCATGGCCTGCTCGGCCTCGGGAATCCGCGCCGGATACGCGGCGGGCTCCAGGATGCAGACGTCCGCGCCCGCCTCCATGATCAGCTGCTTGAACGCCAGATCGGGGTCGCTGCAGGCGAACTCGCCATCCGGGGGAAACGCGTCGACGCGCATCGCGAACGAATGCGCGTAGTCGGGAGCGTCGTAGTAGATCTGGTCGCCGACCTTGTGGTTGCCGAAGTACTTGCTGCGCCACGGTTCCGGGATGTACTGCCCGAGCTCACCGCTTCGGGGAGCGGGATGGACGTCGGAGTCGACGCACCGGACGGCGATGCGTTCGGCGGCGGGCACTCGTGGATTGGCGGTGACGGTCATGGAAGAGCCTCCTGGTTCCCTCTACTGTGCCGCAGCAGCGGACGTGTTGACCGGTAAATGAATCCCGTAGAGCTCGGCGGCATTGCGCCAGCACAACTTGTCGCGCTGCTCGGCGGTGTACGCACTGGGCACCGACAACTCGTTGAGCTGCCAGTGCGGATAACTCGAGCCGTACATCACCATGTCGTCCTTGCCGGTGAAACCGGCCCATTCACCGGCGAACTCGACATCACCGGGTCCGTCCAGGGCGCCCTGGACGAAGAACACGTGGTCGGGAAGGTAGTCGCTGGGGATCTTGGGCGCCCACGGCGTCTGCTCCAGGTGCGGCCTGCCGAAGCAGTCCATCCGCCAGATGAACGGCGTCAGCATGTCGGCGGCCCCGTCCGCCCAGACGAACTTGCATGTGGGCCAACGCTCGAAGACGCCCTCGGCGATCATGTTCATCAGGTGGTAGAGGAAGTTGAGCGCGGTGAAGCCGACGAACTGCTCGTAGGTGCGCGTCAGCCCGTTCGGCGTCGGCGGCAGCTGAACACCCGACCCGACCTCGAAGTGCACCGAGATGGGCAGGCCGGCATCGACGGCAGCCTCCCAGAGCGGCCAGAACTGCGGCTTGCCGTACAGCTCGCGGGATTGCAGCGGGATGCCGAGCTGAACCACCCTCGGGTGGTCCTTGTACTTCTCGATCTCCCGCAGCGCGCCCGCGATGTCGTCGGGGTTCACCCGGATGGTGCCGCGGAACCTCTCGCCGAACTCGGCATCGTCGAGCCAGCGCGTCACCAGCATCTCGTTGTGCGCCGCGGCGATGGCGGTGCCGAGATGCCGGTCCGGCATGATGCCGCGCGTCATCGGATGCAGGACGGCGATGTCGACACCGCGGTCGGTGAACAGGTGCTTGGCGGTCAGCGCCGGATCGGAGCCGGGATACTGCCCGTCGGGCCCCTCCGTATGGTCGGCGTACTCGCCGCCGGGCGCGCCGTACCAGTCCATCTCGTAGTCGGGAAAGCCCCGGCTGCGGAACGGTTCCTGCATGAAGTTCCTTCGCAGGTCCTTGTTCGACTGGGTGAAGACGTGCACGCTGGCGTCGATCACCGGGACTTCGACGGTGTTGCCTGCCTCGTCGATGAGCTCTTTCACGGTCGCTTCACGCCAATCCGTCCGTAGTGCGGACCGACGGAGGGTGCCGCCGGTCGTCATCCCAATATAGATCGTTGTTCTTCGATATCAAGAATTCTGTTCTCCAGCACGTCGCTTAACATCTGCACAGGTAAACGCCCATGCTGGTCGATCGCTCAGCGCGACATCGACGAGAATGAACAGTCGTGCGGCGAGAATGATGACACCGATTGCGAGAATGCTATTCTCGTCTTGGACGTAGGCGGTCACAGGAGGCGACGCGGGTGTTACTCGAGTTTGATGCTGATCAGCGGTTATGGCAGGAGACGGTGCGCGACGCCGTCGGGAAGAACTGTGCGCCGACGCTGGTGCGCAGTGTTGCCGAGGACGGCGTCGACCCGACGCCGCTGTGGAAGACGTACGCGGAAGCCGGGTGGACGGAACTCACCGACACCGAGAACGCCGTCGAACTGGCGATCGTGCTCGAGGAGCTCGGCCGGGCCACCGACCCAACGCCGTACCTGGCGACGTTGACCCAGTTCGCACCGCTCGTCGGAGACCGGTTCGATCCGCTCAGCGCGGGCGCGGCCGTGTACACCGGCGTCACCGCGGTCCGCGACTCCGGGGGCTGGGTGCTGAGCGGTACCGACCGCTTCGTGCTCGACGGTGACCGCGCGGAACGGCTGGCGGTCGTCACGCCGGCCGGAGTGTTTCTGGTCAACGCCGAGGACGTCACCGCGCGGCGCGTCGACGTCTTCGACCCGGTGCTGCACGTCGCCGAGGTGTCGTTCGCCGGGGTGCACGTGGCCGACGCCGACCGGCTGCCCGTCGACACCGAGCGCGCGCGCCACATCGCACTGATGGGTATGGCCATCACCATGGTCGGCGCCTGCCAGCGGATCCTCGACCTCGCACTCGAGCACGCCAAGAGCCGCCAGCAGTTCGGCGTCGCCATCGGCACGTTCCAGGCGATCCAGCACAAGGCCGCCGACATGCACGTCGCGATCGAGCGCGCCCGAGCGCTGTGCTACTTCGCGGCGCTGACCATCGCGGCCGACGACCCGCGCCGCCGCCTCGCCGCGGCGATGGCCAAGGCGTCCGCGGGGGAGTGTCAGGCGCTGGTGTTCCGGCACGGCCTGCAGACGTTCGGTGCGATGGGCTTCACGTGGGAGAACGACCTGCAGTTCGCCCTGAAACGGGCCAAGGCCGGTGAGCTGATGCTGGGCGGTGCCGCAGAGCATCGCGCGATGATCGCCGAGGAATACCGGGGGGACTACTGATGCAGCTGGCTTTCGACCCCGACGTCGAGGAGTTCCGCGCCGAGTTCGCCGCGTTCCTGGACGAGCACACGCCCAGTGCGTCCGACACCCTGGAACGGCCGCGCTCGGTGTCACACATGCCGCAGTGGGCGCGGGACTGGCAGCGGTTGCTCTTCGACAACGGCTGGCTGCTGCCCGCTCAGCCGCCGGAGTTCGGCGGCCGCAACGCCAGCGTTCTGCAGACCTTCGTGCACGCCGAGGAACTGAGCCGGCGCCGGATCTATCACAGCTTCAACCCGCAGGGCGTCAACATCGTCGCCGCGTCCCTCATCACGTTCGGCAGCGACGAGCAGAAGCACCAGTGGGCCGTTCCCGTGCTCAAGGGGGAGCGCACCGCATCGCTGGGTATGAGCGAACCGAGTGCCGGTTCGGACCTTGCGTCGTTGCGCACCAGGGCAGTTCGCGATGGCGACGAGTTCGTCGTCAACGGTCAGAAGGTCTGGACGTCAGGCGCGCACGACGCCGACTTCCTGTTGACGTTCGTGCGCACCGACCCGGACGCGCCGAAGCACAAGGGCATCAGCGTGCTGCTCATCCCGACCGATCTGCCCGGTGTGGTGCGCCGGCCGTTCGCCGACATCTGCGGCCAGGGCGAGGAGAACAAGGACTTCAACGAGGTCTTCTTCACCGACGTGCGGGTGCCCGCGGAGAACCTCGTCGGCCCGCTCAACGGCGGCTGGGGTGTCGCCAACGGCTCGCTCGGCCACGAGCGCACCATGATGTGGCTGGGCTTCGCCGACCGAATCGCCAACTCCATCGCCGACTTTCACCCGACGAACGCGCTGGAGCGCGACCAACTGGCGACCACGATCATGGACTACCAAGCGCTGCGCCTGCTCGGCTCGGTGGGGATCGCGAAGGCGGCACGCGGTGAGGTGGACGTCGCCTCGGTGTCCATCCCCAAACTGCTCGGCGCCGAGGCGGAGATGCACGCACTGCGGCACGCGCTGGAGGCTGCGGGTCCGGACGGGCTGGTGCACCCGGCCACGTCGGGCCCGTACGCCCACATGAACCTCGACCACTACTTCGCATCGTGGTTCGAGCGCTACGCCAGAAGCTTCTCGGGCACCATCGCCGGTGGCACGTCGGAGATCCAGCGCAACATCATCGCGCAGCAGGTGCTCGGACTGCCCCGTCGTTAGGGCTAGAGGCGCTGCAGGGCGAAGGTCCAGAACTGCTCGCCCGGTGGGCCGTTGAAGCAGCCGACGTCGTAGCGCGACACGATTTCCCCGACGAGGGTGGTGCCCTCCCAGGTGTAGGTGTCGCGCGTCGGCAGGTTCTGCCCGAAGCAGCGCAGACCGTCGGGCACGTCGACGGTGAGGCTGTACCGACCGTCGACGAGCGTCGCCTGGCCGTCGTAGTACGCGTAGTACCTGGTCAGCCGAGGGCCGGCGCTGACGTTGACGCAGTCGGGCCTCTTATCGGGGAGACACGGCGTGACGAACCACACCCATGACGCGCGGTCGTAGCGGTTGGTGAGCAGGTCGTAGTTACCGAGCGTCATCGCGGCCTCGGCGGGAGGTGCGGCCAGCACGGTCGTCGCTGCCAGCGCGGCCGCGGCTATGACGGCCCTGATCGGCTTCATGGTTCCAGCAAATCAGATTGCCGCCCGCCGCGGTCGCGATCAGTCGATGACGACGGCGTCCTTGTGCTCGGTGATCGGCCGCGCGGACTGCTGCTCGTCGATGATCCGCTGCAGGTTCTTCAGCGTCGCGTCCAGGCCGGGCCCCAGCGGTTCGCTCGGGGTGAACGTCGCGGGCAGGTGCTTCATGCCCTGGATGACACCGATCGTCTCGTAGTGCTCGGTGCCTTCGGGATCGCATCGATAGTCGGGCATGCGATCCAGCACCGCGGTGAGCATCGACTTGAACACCGTGCGTGCCACGTTGGATCCGACGCAGCGGTGCACACCGATGCCGAAGCTGAAGTGCCGGTTGCCCTTCCGGTCCAAGACGATCTCGTTCGGCTTCTCGAACACCGACGGGTCGCGGTTGGCCATCGCCCACGAGATCCAGAGCCGTTCACCCTCTTTGAACCGCTGACCCTCGACCTCGACGTCCTCTGAGAACGTCCGCCCGTCGCCGGGGGCCGGCGTGTAGAAGCGCAGGAACTCCTCGGTGGCGGGGTTGAGCAGGGTGTCGCGCTCGCGGCTGAGCAGCTCGCGCTGGTCGGGGTGCTCCGACAGCCACTCCAGCGAGTGCGCGGTGAGTGCGGTAGTGGTGTCGAAGCCGCCGCCGATGATGAGACCGAGGTTGCCGAGGATCTCCAGGTCCGGCGCCGGCTCGCCGTCGATGCGCAACTGCAGCAGGGCGTTGACCAGACCGGGCCGGGGGTTCTCCCGGATCGCCATCATCGCCTGGATCATGTCGATGCCCATCTGCCGGCTCATCTCGGCGACGCGCGGGGCGTCGGGCGAGTGCTCTGGCGTGGACACCGACAGGTGGGCCGGCTCGCTGTAGACCGGCCATTTCTCGAGTTCGATGCCCATCATCGCCAGCGTGAGGACCGCGGGCACGATGTTGGCGAGGTCGTCGACGAAGTCGATGCGCCCCGATTGGCACTTCTCGTCGAGCGACGCGCGCACCACCTCGTCGACGAACGGCTGCCACCGCTTGACCGCGGCGGGGGACAGGTAGGGGTTCAGCGCGCCGCGGTAGATGCTGTGCTCGGGCTCGTCCATCTCGAGGATGCCGCCCCGAACCACAGTTGCCCGTTGGGCTTTGGGGATGGTGATGCCCTGATAGCCCTTGCGTTCACCGTTGATGTCGTGGTCGTTGGACACCGCCGGGCAGCGCGCGAGCTCGAAGACGTGCTTGCTGTCGGCGGCCACCCAGTGACCGCCGTACACGTCGGTCCACGCCATCGGGCACTTCGACTGCATCTCGGCGGTGATCTCGTCGAACTGCAGACGGTATTCCGGAGTGTGGCGGTCGAAGTGGAAGGTGTTCTTCTTGCGGTCGTCGTCGGTGGTGACGTCGTCGATGCTCACGGCGGTGTCTCCTAGCAGTTATCGTACGGCGTTCAAACGCAACGTCATTCGATGACGATGGCCTGTTCGGGGCAGGAGTGCGCCGCCTCGGCGACCGCATCCTCCTGGTCGGCGGGGACCACGTCGTCGACCGGTGACGCGTGCCCGTCCACGTCGTCGAGGACGAACGAGTCGGGCGCGATCATCGCGCACAGCGTGTGCCCTTGGCACTTCGTGGCGTCAACCGAAACCTTCACTAGCGCAACCCCTTCCGGATCAAGCGTGGTAGTCGTACCACTTGAGGTAGCCGCCGGCGTCGACGCGCAACTGCATGCCGGTGACGTAGCGGGCCTCGTCGGACACCAGCCACAGGATGGCGTTGCTGATGTCCTCCGGCTCGATGAAGTTGACCTTCATCGCCTGCTGCACGCCGAACACGGGCTCGGCGTCGGCGCGGGTGGGGTTCTCCAGGTCGGGCCGGAACGACTTGTACATCGGCGGGCTCTGCAGCATGTCGGTGTTGCAGTTGGTCGGGTGGACGACGTTGGCCCGGATCCCGCGAACCGCCAGCTCGGTGGCGAGGTCGTGGACGAACTGCGACAGCAGGCGCTTGGACGTCATGTAGGCCATGCCGCCGGGGTCGGCGCCGGGGTTCGGCTTGTTGTGCGCGTCCATCAGCGCCGCCGTCGAGCCCGTGGCGACGATCGCCGCGCCCTCCTTCAAATGCGGCAGCGCGACGTGGATGGCGTTGATGGTGCCGATCAGGTTCGTGTTGATCACGTCGGTCCACGCCTGAAGGGGCGGCTGGCCCTTCATGCCCGCGATACCCGCCTGCGCGACGACGATGTCGAGCCCGCCGAGTTGTGCGATGCCCTCCTCGAGGGCCGTCTTGAGCTGCGCGGCATCTCGCACGTCGGCCTTCGCGGTGAAGACCCGCTGTCCGGTTTTCTCCACGAACGCCGCCGTCTCGTCGAGATCGGCCTGCGTCGCCATCGGGTAGCCGATGGTGTCGACGTCTTCGCAGAGGTCGACGGCGATGATGTCGGCGCCCTCTTCCGCCAGTCGGACCGCGTGGCTGCGACCCTGGCCGCGCGCGGCGCCCGTGATGAATGCGACCTTGCCTGAAACGCGTCCCACTGGTTGTCCCTTCAGCTGTTTGATGTGTCGGTTACGTGTTGCGTCCGCCGTTGACCCCGAGGATCTGACCGGTGATGTAGCCGGCCTCCTCGGAGATCAGGAAGGCGCACGCGGCGGCGATGTCCTCGGGCCGGCCGATGCGCCTCACCGGCGTGGCGGCGATGGTCTGGTCGATGTCGCCGAGGAAGCCCTTGTCGGCGGCGGCGCGGAGCATCGGCGTGTCGATGAAGCCGGGCGGCACCGCGTTGACGGTGATGCCGTTGGGCCCGTACTCGAGTGCGAGCGTCTTCGTCAGCCCGTTGACCGCGGACTTCGCCGCGACGTAGGGCGACATGTACGGCGCGCCGGAGTGCGTGCTCGAACTCGAGATGTTGACGATCCGTCCCCACCCCGCCTCCAGCATGTCCGGCAGCACGGCCTGGATGGTGTGGAAGACCCCGTTCAGATTCACGTCGATGACGCGCTGCCAGCGTTCGAATGAGACGTCGTGGAACTTCTTGAAGCTGTCCAGGCCCGCGGCGTTGACGAGGATCGACACCGGACCCAGCTTCGCGCGCACACCGGCCAGCGCGTCGTCGACGGCGGCCCGGTCGGTGACGTCGGCGGCGAAGGCGAACTCGTCGTCGCCGGGCTTTAGATCGAGCACGGCGACGTGATGACCGTCGGCGCGCAGCCGGTTCACGATCGCCTGGCCGATACCCGATCCACCACCGGTCACGACGGCGTTCTTCACGTGGTGCATCCTCCTGCGGGCGGGGTCATCATGACGGTCGTTTCGAAGACTAAGAATCTCGATTCCGATTATGAGAACCGTACTCTCGCCTTGGGTGAAACCGCAAGATACGGCGGGCGCTGCGACAACGTGCCCGAGGGCTGCCCGAGTGCGCTCCACCAACCTGACTAGGTAGTCTAGCCTTTCTTGAGTTCTCGCCCAGCGAATGTAAGATTCGCCGATGATGAGAATGAAATTTCCATCACAGTGAGGAGCGGTGTGTGACGCAGGCGTCAACGATCTCAGGCGGCGGGCAGGTCGACGCTGGTCAGGGCACCCCCGACCGCCGGATGCTCATCGACGGCCGGTTGGTGGCGGGTGACCGGACATTCGCGTCGCTGAACCCGGCCACCGGGGAGATTCTGGGATACGCCCCCGACGGCTCCGTGGCCGACGCCGAGGCCGCGGTCGCAGCCGCGCGCCGCGCGTTCGACACCGGTGGGCAGGAGCGCAGCGACCGGGGGGTCGGCTCCGGTACTTGGGCCACCGACGTCGCCCTCCGCGTCCGCTGCCTGGAGCAGTTGCACCGAGCCCTCGTCGAGCACCGCGACGAGCTCGCCGCGCTCACCACGGCGGAGGTGGGTGCGACGCCGGCCCTGAACCAGGGCGCGCAACTGGATCAGCCGATCGACATCGTCCGGTACTACGCGGAGCTGCTCAAGGACTACCCGCTGACCGAGGACCTCGGGAACATCGAGAGCCGCGGCATGCAGCACCACCGCTGGGTGGAGAAGGAAGCCGGTGGCGTCGTCGCGGCGATCATCGCCTACAACTACCCCAACCAGCTGGCGCTGGCGAAGCTCGCACCGGCACTCGCGGCCGGGTGCACCGTCGTCCTCAAGGGCGCCCCCGACACGCCCCTGGTGACACTGGCGCTCGGTGAGTTGATCGCCAACCACACCGACATCCCCCCGGGCGTGGTCAACGTCCTCAGTTCGTCCGACCCCGCGGTCGGCGCGGTGCTGACCACGAGCCCCGATGTGGACATGGTGACGTTCACCGGATCCACCCCCACCGGCCGCCGCATCATGGCGGCCGCCAGCGAGACGCTGAAGAAGGTCTTCCTCGAGCTCGGCGGGAAGTCCGCCGCGATCGTGCTCGACGACGCGGACTTCGGCACCGCCGCGGTCTTCTCCGCGTTCAGCATGGTGACCCACGCCGGTCAGGGTTGCGCGCTGACGTCCCGAATCCTGGTGCCGCGCAAGCACCACGACGAGATCGTCGAACTCATCAAGACCAACTTCGGCCACGTCCGCTACGGCGATCCCAACGACCCCGCGACCTACATGGGTCCGCTCATCAGCGAGGCGCAACGCGACAAGGTCGACGGCATGGTGAAACGCGCCGTCGAGGCCGGCGCCACACTGGTCACCGGTGGAGAGAAGAAGGGCCCCGGCTTCTTCTACACGCCCACGCTGCTCACGAACGTCGACCCGGACGCCGAGATCGCGCAGGAGGAGGTCTTCGGGCCGGTTCTCGTCGTGATCGCCTACGACGACGACGACGACGCGGTGCGCATCGCCAACAACTCCATCTACGGACTGTCCGGCGCGGTGTTCGGCGGCCAGGAGCGCGCGCTGGCCGTGGCTCGTCGGATTCGCACCGGAACGTTCTCCATCAACGGTGGCAACTACTTCAGCCCGGACAGCCCCTTCGGCGGGTTCAAGCAGTCCGGCATCGGCCGCGAGATGGGGAAGGCCGGACTCGAGGAGTTCCTCGAGGGAAAGACGTACGCGACGGTGGTGACCTCGTGAGGAGCGGCGGGCAGGAGCGAAGCGACCGGGGGAATGTGACTGGGCCGCTGGACGGCATCCGCGTCCTCGAGGTCGCCATGTACGGGTTCGTCCCGTCGGCGGGCGCCGTGCTCGCCGAATGGGGGGCCGACGTCATCAAGGTCGAGCACGCCGTCACCGGAGATCCGCAGCGCGGCCTGCGCCAGACCGGCCTGCTGCGGGTCGAGGGCGATCCGAACCCCAACATCGAGCACGCCAACCGCCTCAAGCGCAGCATCGGTCTGGACATGTCGGTGCCCGAGGGGCGCGAGGTGCTGCTGGAGCTCGCCAGCCGCGCCGACGTCTTCCTCACCAGTTTCCTGCCCGGCCACCGGCAGAAGTTCGGGATCGACGTCGACGACATTCGCGCCGTGAACCCGAACATCGTTTACGCCCGCGGCAGCGCGCTCGGACCCCGAGGCGAGGAATCGGTCAAGGGCGGCTACGACATGACCGCGTTCTGGTGCCGTGCCGGAACGGCCGCCACCATTACACCGCCGGGGACGCCGGGAATGGTCGGTCCGCCGGGACCGGCCTACGGCGACACCATCTCCGGTACGAACCTCGCGGGTGGCATCGCGGCAGCGCTGCTGAAGCGGGAGCGCGCCGGCGAGGCGTCGGTGGTGGACGTCTCGCTGCTCGGCAGCGGGCTGTGGTCGCTGGGGCACACCGTCGCACTGACCAAGCACCTGGGGCAGCGCATGGAGGCCTTTCCGCCGGGGACGCAGGGATCGCCGTTCAACCCGCTCGTCGGGCTGTATCCGACCGCCGACGACAGGTACATCTCCTTCGTGATGATGCAGCCCACGAAGTTCTGGGCCGACGTCTGCAGGCACATGGACCTCGAGGACCTGATCGACGATCCGCGCTTCGCCACCGCCGAGTCGATCGCGGAGAACACCGCGGCCGCCAACGAGATCCTCGCCGCGGCCATGCAGAAGCGCACGCTGCCCGAGTGGAGTGAGCGGTTCGCGACGCTGGCCGGGCCGTGGGCGCCGGTGCAGGACACCCTCCAGGCCGTCGACGACGCCCAGATCCGCGCGAACGAATACCTAGTGCAGGCAGGCGAACTCGAGCTGGTCGCCAATCCGGTGCAGTTCGATGTGACGGCGCCGGTCAGTGGTCCCGCACCGGGCTTCGCCGAGCAGACCGACGACATCCTGCAGGAGCTGGGGCTGGACTGGGACCGCATCATCGAGCTCAAGACCGTCGGGGCGGTCACCTAGTGGTCGGAAGGCTGACGCTCGCAATGAGTTACGTCGACACGGACGCCGCGCCCCGCACGAGGGGCGCGGCGATTGCGCTTCAGCGGTCTTACGAGACTGTCAGTCTCGTAAGCGCTTTGCTGAATCCGTCTTATGACGGAAGCGTCAAACAGGACCCGCGCAAGGGCGCACTTATGGCACAGTGCGTCGAGTCGTTCCATCAGGCGCGACGACGGGTCCGCTTCGGGGACGGTCCAACCCGTGTGTTAACGCGAAGCATCGACGGCTCGATAGCCACATCACCCGCGACGACTTCTGAAGGGACCGAGGCCACATGGCTGTGAAGGGACCTGAGCGCTGGTCTACCGGCCTCGCGATACCGAAGGGCGCGTCGGGGGCGATGCAGGCCGTCGGCGGGTTGTTCTCGATGGGTGTGGACGCGGTCAAGTTCATCTTCGTGCGGCCGTTTCAGTGGCGGGAGTTCCTGGAGCAGTCGTGGTTCGTGGCGCGGGTGTCGCTGGCGCCGACGCTGTTGGTGGCGATCCCGTTCACGGTGCTGGTGTCGTTCACGCTGAACATCCTGCTTCGGGAGTTGGGTGCGGCCGACTTGTCCGGTGCGGGTGCGGCGTTCGGGGCGGTGACGCAGGTCGGTCCGGTGGTCACGGTGTTGATCGTGGCCGGGGCGGGTGCGACGGCGATGTGCGCGGATCTGGGGTCGCGCACGATCCGCGAGGAGATCGACGCCCTGGAGGTGTTGGGGATCAACCCGGTGCAGCGGTTGGTGACCCCGCGCATGCTGGCCTCGGGTCTGGTGGCGCTGCTGCTGAACAGTTTCGTGGTGATCATCGGGATCGTGGGCGGTTACGTGTTCTCGGTGTTCGTCCAGGACGTGAACCCGGGCGCGTTCGCCGCGGGCATCACCCTGTTGACCGGGGTGCCCGAGGTGGCGATCTCGTGTGTGAAGGCGGCGTTGTTCGGGTTGATCGCCGGTCTGGTGGCGTGTTACCGCGGCTTGTCGATCACCGGTGGCGGGGCCAAGGCGGTGGGCAACGCGGTCAACGAGACGGTGGTGTTCGCGTTCATGGCGTTGTTCGTGATCAACGTGGTGGTCACCGCGATCGGCATTCAGTTGACGGCGAAGTAGGGCGGCCGGCGTGGGAACGATGCAGGTGCTGCGCTCGGCCTATCCGCGGGCGTTCCGGGGGCTCAGTCGCCCGGTCGGGGTGCTGGGGCGCATCGGCGATCAGACGTTGTTCTTCGGCCGCGCCATCGCGGGGACCCCGCACGCGTTCGTGCACTTCCGCAAGGAGTTGGTGCGGCTGATCGCCGAGATCTCCATGGGCGCGGGGGTGTTGGCGATGATCGGCGGCACGCTGGTCATCGTCGGGTTCCTGACCCTGGCCACCGGCGGCACGCTGGCGGTGCAGGGCTACAGCTCGCTGGGCAACATCGGCATCGAGGCGCTCACCGGGTTCCTCTCGGCGTTCATCAACGTGCGCATCGCCGCCCCGGTGATCGCCGGGATCGGCCTGGCCGCGACGTTCGGGGCGGGGGTGACCGCGCAGCTGGGTGCGATGCGGATCAACGAGGAGATCGACGCCCTGGAGTCGATGGGCATCCCGCCGATCGAGTACCTGGTCTCCACCCGGCTGCTGGCCGGGATGATCGCGATCACCCCGCTGTACTCCATCGCGGTGATCCTGTCCTTCCTCGCGAGCCGGTTCACCACGGTGGTGTTGTTCGGGCAGTCCGGCGGCCTCTACGACCACTACTTCAACACCTTCCTCAACCCGATCGACCTGCTCTGGTCGTTTCTGCAGGCGTTCCTGATGGCGTTGACGATCCTGCTGATCCACACCTACCACGGCTACTTCGCCTCCGGCGGACCCTCGGGGGTCGGCGTCGCGGTCGGCAACGCCGTACGCACCTCCCTGATCGTCGTCGTCTCGGTCACCCTGCTCGTCTCGTTGGCCGTCTACGGCTCCAACGGCAACTTCAACCTGTCCGGATAGGAGGGGAGCACCTGATGTCGAAACCGCTCGCGCGCCCACTGGCCGGCCTACTCACCGTCGTCGTCCTCGCGGGCATCGTGTTCTTCGCCGTCGGCATGTTCAGGGGCGGATTCGGAACCACCGTGCCGGTGAGCATCGTCGCGGAGCGGGCCGGCCTGGTGATGAATCCCGAAGCCAAGGTGAAGATGTACGGCGTTCAGGTGGGGCAGGTCGAGTCCATCGAAACGCAGCCCAACGGAACCGCCGTATTGCATCTCGCGATGGATCCCGACCAACTCGCGGCGATCCCGGACAACGTCGACGTCAACATCACGTCCTCCACCGTGTTCGGTGCGAAGTTCGTCGAACTGGTGGCGCCGAAGGACCCCTCGGCCACCCCCCTCGCCAAGGGCCAGCAGCTCAGCGCGCAGCGCGTCACCGTCGAGGTCAACACCGTCTTCCAACAGCTCACCGACGTCCTGGACGCGATCGATCCGGTGAAGCTGAACGAAACGCTGGCGGCGATCTCGGGAGCGCTGAACGGCCGAGGCGAGCAGCTGGGACAGACGGTCACCGACTTCTCGAACCTGCTCAATCGGATCAATCCGAGCCTGGGCAACATCAGCCGCGACCTCGAGGTCGCACCGGTCGCACTCGGCGCCTACGCGGACTCCGCCACCGCGCTCGTCGACGTTCTCGACAGCACCACCCGCGTCGGCGACACGCTCGTCGACCAGGAGCAGAACCTCGACTCCTTCCTGGTCAGTGCAATCGGGCTGGCCGACACGGGCAACAACGTCGTCTCCGAGAATCGGCAACCGCTGACCGACGTCCTCAACATGCTGGTGCCCACGCTGGGCACCGCCAGCCAGTACCAGGAGAACCTGCGCTGTGGCCTACAGGGTCTTATTCCCTTCGTGCACTCCCCGCCCCTCGACCGGCCCGGTGTCGCCGTGACGGCCAACTTCACCCTGGGCGTTGAGCGCTACCGCTACCCGCAGGATCTGCCCAAGGTCGCTGCGAAGAGCGGACCGTCCTGCGCTCAACAGAGACTGCCGTTGGTGCCGAACAACTTCCGCCCGCCGTTCCTCGTCGCCGACGTCGGCGCCAACCCATGGGCGTACGGCAACCAGGGCATCCTGCTCAACTCCGACGCGCTCAAGGAGGCCCTGTTCGGGCCGATCGACGGACCGCCCAGGAACAGCGCGCAGATCGGAATGCCCGGATGACGCGCGCGACGGGCACATACGTAAAGTTCGGCGTCTTCGCCGTCGTCATGGTGTTGCTCACCGCGTTCCTGTTCGTCACGTTCGCGCAGTACCGGACCGGTTCCACGGGTGGCTACTCCGCGGTCTTCAAGGACGCCTCGCGACTGGCGGCGGGGGATACCGTGCGGGTGGCCGGGATTCGGGTCGGCACCGTCACCGGGGTGTCCCTGCAGCCGGACCGCCGAGTCCTCGTCGAGTTCGACGCGGATCAGAAAATCAAGCTCACCGACGGCACCAAAGCCGCGATCCGCTACCTCAACCTCACCGGTGACCGCTACCTCGAACTGGTCGACGGTCCGGGTTCGACGCGACTGATGCCGCAGGGAACGCAGATTCCGATCGAGCGCACGCAGCCGGCCCTCGACCTGGATCTACTGCTCAGCGGGCTGAAGCCGGTGATTCAGGGGCTCAACCCGGCCGACGTCAACTCGCTCACCCAGGCTCTCGTGCAGGTGTTCCAGGGCCAGGAGGGCACGCTCGACTCCTTGCTCGCGAAGACGTCGTCGTTCTCGAACACGCTCGCGGACAACAACCAGACCGTCGAGAACCTGATCCAGAACCTGAACACCGTGCTGGACACCGTCTCCAAGGACGGCGACAACTTCGGGGCCGCGATCGACCGTCTCGAGAAGCTGATTTCCGGCCTGTCGACCGACCGGGATCCGATCGCCACGGCCATCTCGTCCCTGGAGAACGGCACCGCGTCCATCGCCGACCTGCTGACCCAGGCCCGACCGCCGCTGGCGGGGACGGTCGACGAGCTGAACCGGCTGGCCCCCAACCTCGAAAGCGGGAAGGGATACCTGGACGGCGCGCTGACCCGTGCGCCCGGCAACTACCGCAAGCTGGCCCGCATCGGCGCCTACGGCGCGTTCGTTCAGTACTACATCTGCGAACTCTCCATCAAGGTGACCGATCTGCAGGGCAGAGCCTCGTTCTTCCCCTTCGTCAAGCAGGAAAACGGAAGGTGCGCTGAGCCGTAATGCTCAAATACCGTGGAGTGAGACTCGCGCGCGCCGGCTTCATGGGCGTCGTGCTCATCATGCTGGTCATCGCCGTCGGGCTCCAGCCCGAGCGGCTGCTGGCATACGCCACCTCGCTGCAGTATCAGGCGAGGTTCGCGGAAGCGGGCGGCATCACCGTCGGGAACGACGTCACGCTGTCCGGCATCAAAGTCGGTTCGGTGACCGGTGTTTCGCTCGACGACGGCGACGCGGTCGTCAAGTTCACCGTGGCGAGCAAGTACCCGCTCGGTTCGGAGACGACCGCGCACATAAAGACGGGCACCCTGCTGGGCGAGCGGGTGCTGACCGTCGAGACGGCGGGTGACGAGGCGATGAACCGCGCCGAGCCGATTCCGGTGTCCCGGACGTCGTCGCCCTACTCGCTCAGCGACGCGGTGGGCGAGCTGACCGAGAACACCGGCGGCACGGACACCGCGCAACTGAACCAGTCGCTGGACACGCTGTCGACGACGCTCGACCAGATCGCGCCGCGGTTGGGCCCGACGTTCGACGGGCTCACCCGACTGTCGCAGGCGCTCAACAGCCGGGACGGCACGCTCGGTGAGCTGCTCAGGACGGCCTCCGACGTGACGGGGATCCTCTCGGAACGCAGCCAGCAGGTGAACAGCCTGATCCTCAACGCCAACGACCTGCTGGCGGTGCTCGTCGAGCGGCGCCAGGCGATCGTGGATCTGCTCGCCAACACCTCGGCCGTCTCGAAACAGCTGACGGGTCTGGTTGCGGACAACGAGGCCGAACTCGCGCCGACTCTGGAACGACTCAACAAGGTGAACGAGGTGTTGGTGCGCAATCGGGACAACCTCGCCAAGGCCATTCCCGGCGCGGCGAAGTACCAGACGATCCTCGGTGAGGCCGTGTCCAGCGGCTTCTACTACACCGCGTACGTGCCGAACTTCCAGCCGGCGCAGTTGCTCCAGCCGTTCCTCGATTACGCCTTCGGCTTCCGCCGGGGCCCGTTCGGCTCCGGGGCACCGCCGACCAATGACCTCACGGGACCGAGGGCCGAGCTCCCGTTGCCGTACAACGCGATTCCGGGCGGTTCGCGGTGATGGCGGCGTCCCGGAAGTGGTTGGTGCCCACGCTCGCGGTCGTGCTGGCGGTCGCCCTGATCGGCGGAGGTTTCCTCGCCGCGCGCGCCCTGCTGTTCGGCCCGATGACGATCACGGCGCTGTTCCCGACGGCGACGGCGATCTACCCCGGTGACGACGTGCGAGTCTCGGGCGTGCGGGTCGGCACGATCGAATCGATTGAGCCGCAGGGCACTCAGACCAAGATGACGATCGAAGTGGACCGCGGAATTCCCGTGCCCGCCGACGCGAAGGCCGTGATCGTCGCGCAGAACCTGGTGGCCGCCCGGTACGTGCAGTTGACACCCGCGTACCGCTCGGCGACCGGCGGACCGAGGCTGGAGGACGGCGCGGTCATCCCACTCGAGCGCACCGGCGTGCCGGTCGAATGGGACGAGGTGAAGAAGCAACTCGAGCGCTTGGCGACCGACCTCGGACCCAGCGGTGACATGTCGACGACGTCGGTGGGTCGGTTCATCGACAGCGCCGCCAACGCCTTGGACGGCAACGGCGTGAAGTTGCGACAGACGCTGGCGGAACTCTCCGGCGTGACCCGTGTGCTGGCCGAGGGCAGCGGCGACTTCGTCAGCGTGATCAAGAATCTGCAGATCTTCGTGACGGCGCTCAAGGGGAGTAACGAGCAGATCGTGTCGTTCAACGACCGATTGGCCACCCTGTCCAGCGTGCTCGACGGCAGCAAGTCCGATCTCGACGCGGCCCTGACCGATCTGTCGGTGGCGATCACCGACGTGCAGCGCTTCGTCAAGGGCACCCGCAACCAGACCGTGGAGCAACTCGACGGTCTGCTACAGGTTTCGCAGACCCTCGTCGACGTCAAGGACGATCTGGAGCAGGTGCTGCACGTGGCACCCAACTCCTTCGCCAACGCGTACAACATCTACGACCCGGACACGGGCACCCCCCGCGGTGGCTTCTCGATTCCCAACCTGGCCAGCCCCATGCAGTTCGTCTGCGGGATGATCGGCGCAACCCAGAACACGACGGCACCCGAGACCGCCAAGCTGTGCAACGACTACCTCGGGCCCGCGCTGCGACTGCTGAACCTGAACTACATCCCGGTACCGATCGCCCCGTACCTGGCGAAGTCGGCGAGCCCGGAGAACATCGTCTACGCGGACCCGAAGCTCGCCCCCGGTGGCGAAGGTGGCGTCCCGAGGGTGCCGGAGAACCTGCCCAACATCTCCGCTTACACCGGACTCGACGGAGACGTCCCGCTGCCGCCGGGGATGGGACCGCCGCCCGACGGCCCGTTCTCAGCCCCCAATCGGCGGGAGAACTTCCCGATTCCCGCGTTGTATCCCGGTGCTCCGGTGCCGACGGAGCCCTCGCGGATCGGGCCGCCGCTGCCACCGCCGGCGTCGGGACCCCTGCCCGGTCCGTCCGGCCTGCCGGCGATGATGTTGCCCGCGGAGGCCGCCCCGCCGCCACCGCCAGGTCCACTGTTGCCCGCCGAGGGAGCGCCGCCGTCATGATGAGTGGAACTTCGACGAAGCGTGTCCTCGCGGTCGGCACCTGCGTGCTGCTCACCGTGTCCGGGTGTGCATTCGAGGGCGTCAACTCCCTGCCCCTTCCCGGTGCGGTGGGACGGGGCTCCGACGCGGCGATCTACCACGTGGAGATCGCGAATGTCGCTACGCTCGAACCGAATTCGCCCGTGCTGATGAACGACGTCGTCGTCGGCAGCGTGCGACGCATGGACGTGCAGGACTGGCACGCCAACGTGGAGATCTCGGTGCAGCCGGGCGTGACCGTTCCGGCCAACGCGGTGGCCAGCGTGGGACAGACGAGCCTTCTCGGCTCCATGCACGTCGCGCTCAACCCTCCGGTGGGCGAGGCGCCTGCGGGCGCGTTGCCTCCGGGAGCCACCATCGGCCTCAACGACTCGTCGACCTACCCGACGACGGAGCAGACGCTTTCGTCGCTGTCCGTGGTCGTCAACGCGGGTGGGCTCGGTCAGATCGGCGAGGTCGTCCACACCTTCAACGAGGCGCTCTCGGGCAGGGAAGAGGACTGGCGCAATCTGCTGACCCGGCTAGACGAGTTCATCGGCACGCTCGATCAGCAGCGGCAGAGCCTCGTCGCCACCATCGAGGCGCTCAACCGGATCGCCACCACGTTCGCCGACCGCCGAGGCGTGATCAGCGCTGCGCTGCAACGTATTCCGCGCGCACTCGAGGTGCTGGATCAGCAACGCCCGCAGCTCACCACGGCGCTCACCAGGCTGGGGGAGTTCAGCGACACCGCCAACCGACTGGTCAACGACACCCAGACCGAACTGGTGACGAACCTGCAGAACCTGCAGCCCACGATCAAGGCGCTGGCGGACGTGGGGCCCGACCTCGACGCGGCCCTGGCCTACGCGACCGTGTTCCCCTACGGTCAGAATCTCATCGACCGCGCCGTCCGGGGTGACTTCATCAACCTCTTCGCGACGATCGACATCTCCGGCCCGCGACTGCGCAAGTCGTTCTTCCTGGGCACCCGAGTCGGCCAGGAGGGCCGCGACCTGGTGCCGCTACCGGGCGAGACGTTCTTCCAGCGCTACACCTACGATCCGCTGGGTCGTCCGCTCGCGCCGGCCCCCGCCGGTGGACCGCTGGGGCCCGTGCCACCGGACAACCCCGGTCTGAACCCGGATCCGCCGGGCGCCGCGCGGAGTCTGCCGGGACCGGGTTCGTACCCGGCCGCACTGCCGGCGCCTCCGCCCGAAGCGGCTCCGATGCCTGCACCCACAGGCCCCGTGCTGCCCGTCGTGCCGCAGGCACGCGCGGACGGAACGGCGACGGACACCACTCAGCCGGGGGGTGGGCCGATCTTCGCGGGACCCTACGGCGCCGGCGGCACACCGCCGCCCGCAGCACCGACAGCCGGAGGTAGCTGATGCTCACGCGTTTCGTCAGGATTCAGTTGGCGGTCTTCGCGGTGGTGTCCGTGATCGGCGTCGCCGTGATGGCGTACACCTACGTGCAGGTGCCGACGCTGCTCGGCATCGGCCGGGTCGAGGTGAAACTTCAGTTGCCCACATCTGGCGGGCTCTACCGATTCAGCAACGTGACGTATCGGGGCGTCGAAGTCGGCAAGGTCACCGACATCAGGGTCGTCAAGGGCGGCGCCGAGGCGACGCTGTCGATCGGCACGTCACCGAAGATCCCGGCCGACCTCCAGGCGGACGTCCGCAGCGTCTCGGCCGTCGGCGAGCAGTACGTCGATCTGCGGCCGCGCACCGACTCGGGGCCCTATCTGCAGAACGGCTCGGTCATCACCGGCGAGAACGTCTCGCTGCCGCCTCCGATCGGGCCCGTGCTGGACCGGGTGAGCAAGCTGGTCGAGACGTTCCCCAAGGACCGGCTGGGTGATCTGCTCGACGAGACGTACGAGGGATTCAACGGCGCCGGATTCGATTTCGGCTCGCTGCTGGACTCCGGCGCGACGCTGGCCAACGATCTCAACGGCGTGGCCGACCAGACCCGTCTCCTCGCCGACGACAGCAGGCCGCTGCTCGAGGGTCAGGCGGCAACCGCGGACTCGATCCGGACTTGGGCGCGCAGTCTCGCGGGCTTCACCGGTCAGCTCGCCGCGAGCGACCCGCAGCTCCGCACCGTGCTGCAGACGTTCCCCGGTTTCTCCGACGAGGTGTCGAGCTTCTTGAACGAGCTCAAGCCGACGCTGCCGGTGCTCCTCGCCAATCTCGGAACCGTCAGCGAGATTCTGATGACGTACAACGCGTCACTCGAACAGCTGCTGGTGCTGCTACCGCCGTATTTCGCTCAGCAGCAGTCGTATTCGTTGACGAGCGACTCCACCGGCGGCGCGCGTGGCGATTTCGCGGTCACCGTCAGCGACCCGCCCGCCTGCACCGTGGGGTTCCTGCCGCCGTCGTCCTGGCGCTCGCCAGCCGACGAGTCCGACATCGACACGCCGGATGACATCTACTGCAAGCTGCCGCAGGATTCTCCGATCGCGGTGCGCGGTGCACGCAACTTCCCCTGCATCAGGCATCCCGGCAAGCGGGCCCCCACCGTCGAGATCTGCAACAGCGACAAGCCGTACGAACCGCTGGCGATGCGGCAGCACGCCCTCGGTGCGGCGCCGCTCGATCCCAGCCTGATCGCGCAGGGCATTCCGATCGACGACCGTGCGACCCTCAACGAGGACATCTACGCGCCGGTGGAGGGCACGCCACTTCCGCCGGGGGCGGCACCTGCGGGAACCCCTCCGGGGCAGCCGGTTTCGCCGTTGGAGGCACCTCTCGCCGCTGCGGTGCCGGCGCCTCCGCCACCGGGTAACTCGCTCAACGGGGTGCCGATCGCCCCGCCGCAGGGGCCGCCGCCGGGTCCGGTGCCCGAGCCGATGGGAGCGCCGCCCGGCCCGGTCGACGTCGTGCCGCCACCCGATGCCGGCGCGATCCCCGTGGCGCCCAGTGCATTCGGGCGAAGCGAGAAGGGCGACGGGCCGAGTGTCGCTTTCGCTCAATACAATCCGCGTACCGGTGAGTACGTCGGGTCCGACGGCAAGCTGTACACGGTGACGAACCTGGCCGCCGACTCTCCGCTGGAGAAGACGTGGAAGGACCTGTTGCTCACGGAGTGAGCGGCCGTAGACGGTGATATTCACGAGGAGATGACATGTCGGTAGTCAGCGCGCTGCGGTCAGCGGCAGCCTGGGGCGGGGTACTGGTGATGGCCGCGTCGTCAATGGCGCTCGCCCCGAGTGCGAATGCCAACGCCGAAATGCGGCTCGGCAATTACGAAGTCGCCAACAACCGATGGAACGACCACACCTGGATCTGGTCGGTGACGCATTCGTGCGGAGCGCCCGACTGCGCAACCTTCTTCGTCGACCCCGTCATCAATCCGGAAACACCCAACCTCAACGTGATCGCGATTCCTCGACCGCCCAAGAGTCAGCGGTTCCAGAACACCGCGTTCTGGGCCGACGGTAGGTACACGCTGACGGTCGACGTCATCGACGGGGTGCGTTGCATCGGCTACAACCTGCCGTCCCACGACGTCTACTCCTGGGATGCGGTGTCGCTGGCCGGCACCATCACGTCGACGTACAACGCGGGATGCTACGGAGCGCCGGGAGGTACCAGCACGTACACGTTCTCGCTGATTCCGTTCTGAGCCGCAGGACGATTCGTCGGCGGCGCGGACGATCAGATGTCGCCGCGCGTCCAGGTGGAGGCGCCGTTGCGGGCGTCGCAGGACAGGAACAGGCCGTCCGGAGCCTGCGCCATCTCGCCGTCGCGACCCGAGCAGTTGCTGCCCTCGATCTTGACGCCGCGGAGTTCGGTGGACCGGAACCAGCGTGGCTCGTACCGCCGCGGCGATCCGCAGAACACCACTCGGCCCCACGACGTCACGCCGAAGGCGTAGTAGGTGGTGTTGGTGCACGGTGCGCCCAGCACGGCGCCGGGTTGGATGCCCGGCACGCACGAGGGATCGTTGCACTCGGGCACAGGTGCGCCGGGATCCGGTGGCTCGGCCGCTACGGGGGGCGCTGAAAGCACGGCGGCGGCCAGCAGGGCAGCCGCGGCAGACAGGGCGATTCGCACGACATCCACTGTCGCACATGGGAGAGCGAAATTCTCCTCTTCCGAGAAGATCCCCGGCTCCCACGCCCGCACGCGGCCCGTGACCGGCTCCGCCTACGGTGCTGGATTCCCTCGTCTAGCTGCGGGTTGGGGTGTTAATGTGCACGGTGAGAACGACATTGCCGCCATGGAGACCCAAGGAGCAGTTCATGGGCGTAGTCAGAGTGATCGCGGCGGCGGCGATGCTCGCCACCGCACCGGTGCTGACGGCGCCGACGGCCGCCGCCGAGTACGAGCAGTACGCTCCCAACGGGACGTACTACGTCGTCTCGAACGGAGAATGGGCCCGGACGAACGATCGATACCAGGACGAACCGTCGGTCAGGAGCACCTGGACCGTCAACACCACCTGCACCAGTGCGTTCACCTGTGCGGGAAAGGTGACCAGCAGCCTCGGCTGGACTGAGGACATCTACAAGACCAACGATTCATGGTATGTCAAACACTATGTGTCCGACTGGATTCCGTGCCCCGACGGCACCAGGGGACCCGGCCTGCAGGTGTACCGCTTCTACTCCGCCGACGAAGAGGGCATGAAGACCGACAACACGGACCTGTACGTCGGCGAGGATCAGACGACCGGTGAGAGCGGTGCGTGCGGCAGGAACAAGTCCGTCGTACTCACCCTGCCCGTGAAGATCAGCCGGATCGCCTGACCGCGCCGGGGGGCACCCCCGTCAGCTGACGGGGGTGAACCTGATGTTGATCTCGGTGAGCCCGCGCAGGATGAACGTCGGCTCGTAGGTGTAGTTGCGATCGCCGGCCGGACCGTGCTTGTCCTCGTCGATCGTGATGTCGGCCATCCGGTCGAGGATGCGTTCGATCGACACCCGGCCTTCGACTCGGGCGAGCGGCCCGCCGGGGCAGGAGTGCACGCCGCGGCCGAACGCGATGTGCTCGCGGACGTTCTTGCGGTCGAGGTCGAACTCGTGCGGGTTCTCGAAACGGCCGGGATCGCGGTTGACCGCACCGGGGCACACCATCAACGTCGTGCCCGCGGGCACGTCCAGATCGCCGACCGTGGTGTTCTTCTTGGCGAGCCGGAACTGGCTCTTGACGGGCGCGTCCATGCGCAGCGATTCCTCGACGAACACCGGGATGCGGCTGCGGTCGTCGCGAAGCGCCTGCTGGACGTCGGGACGGTCGCCGAGCACCTTCATCGACGCCGACAGCAGCTTCGTGGTGGTCTCCTGACCCGCGGCGAACAGGAACGTCGCCGACCGCGCGACTTCGAGCACCGGCGGCACGGAACCGTCGGGGTAGTTGGCGGTTGCCAGCGCGGTGAGGACGTCGTCGCGCGGATTGGCGCGGCGGTCTTCGAGATAACCGACGAACTTCTCGTCGAGCCACTCGAGCGGATTCAGGCCCACCAGGTCGGTGTGGTCGAGTGAGCCGACGATGGCGCCGGGGCGCGGGGAGCCGAGCACGATGCGGAACTCCTCGTGGTCCTGCTCGGGAACCCCGAGCATGTCGGCGATCACCAGCAGCGAGAAGGGCTTGGCGTAGGCGGAGAGGAATTCGCACGACCCGTTGGCGACGAAGTCGTCGAGACACTCATCGGCCAGCCGCCACATGAAGTCCTCGTTCTCCTTCAGCCGGCGCGGCGTGAGCAACCGGTTGAGCAGCGAGCGGGCGTTGGTGTGGTCCGGCGGGTCCATGGTGACCATGTGCTCGAACATCGGCATCTGCGAGCGGTGTGCGGCGATCTGCTCGGTGATGTCGTCGCCCTCCGGAGTGAACGGCAGCGGCGGAAAGGGACCCGCGACCGCGATGCACGACGAGAACGTGTCGGTGTCCTTCAGCACGACGGCGGCCTCTTCGTATCCGGTGATCGCCAGAACGCCGTAGTTGGGTTCCTTCACGATCGGGCACTTGCCACGGAGGTGGTCGAAGTAGGGGTGCGGGTCGGGGACCAGCGACGGGTCGGTGAAGTAGTCGACGGTGTCGAAATCGGTCATCTGGTGGTGCGTCCCTTCGGGGCGGTCGTCAGGCGTACTGCGGCGGTCGGCATCGATCGATGGGCTGAAAGTGCTGAGCGCCTGCTTAGCATGACGTACTGTCGTTGTCGTGGTCAAGGTCACAGCACTTAGCTGCGGCTAAGATTCCCGACGACCTCGGGATCGTCGGAACTCGACACGCGAACGGATGGGGGGGAGATGACTTCTCCACGAAGGCTCGGTGCGCCCGATGCGAAGAACCGCGTCGTCCTCCTCGATGCCGCCGAGCAGTTGATGATCGACGAGGGCTACGCCGCGGTGACGTCCCGGCGCATCGCCGAGAAAGCCGATCTGAAGCCCCAATTGGTGCACTACTACTTCCGCACGATGGACGACTTGTTCCTCGCGCTGTTCCGGCGACGTGCCGAGCAGGGGATGGCCGCGCAGGCGCTGGCGTTGGAATCCCCCCAACCGCTGTGGGCGCTGTGGCGGTTCATGACGGATCCCTCGGCGACCCGCCTGACGCTGGAGTTCATGGGCCTCGCCAACCATCGAAAGGCGTTGCACGCCGAGATCGCCGTGTACGCCCAACGGGCGCGCGAGGAGCAGACTAAAGCGCTCACGACGATTCTCGAGCGGTACAGCATCGACATGTCCGACGTGCCCGCGGTGGTGTGGACGTTCTTCGCGACCGGCGCCTCGCAGGTGCTGGTCTTCGAGCGCAGTCTCGGCATGACCGAGGGGCACACCGACATCCTCAAGTTCCTGGAAGACCAGATCCGCGCCCTGGAGGGCGACCCGATCCAGTCCTGACGTCGCTACCAGTGCCGAATGGAGCAGAGCGCGCCCTTGGGCCCCTGATTGGTCGCCACGACCACGCCGTCGACCGCCAGCACGCAGTGGAAGTTCGGGCGCTGCGGTGAGTCGAGACTGGTGGCCGTCACCATCGCCCACTGGTCGGGGTTGGCCAGCATCACGTCCAGCGTCCACATCTGGTTCGGTCCCAGGTCCGCTTCCACGTTCGGGCTGTAGAGATACGGATTGTGGCTGTACTCCGCGAAGTTGGGCGGGTCGACGTCCCGGTAGTAGATCTCGGCGCCGGCGTACGGAGTCTCGGTGAAGACCGTGTACTTGACGTGGCGCAGCGGCGGCTCCGCCGCGGCGGACGGTGCACCGACCCCGGTGATCAGCAGCGTTGTCGCCAGGACGGCACCGACGAGCGCCCGTGCGGACACGGCGAGACCACGCGTGAACATCATTTCCGAATTTTAGAACGACGTTCGCGTGGGCGGGTCCGTTTGGCCGCGAACGCCGGGTCGTCGGCTGCGTCGTCCCGGCTCGGCGGCGCTATCGAGTACCCCGCCACCAGAGCGCCGATGTCGCGGCCGACGACGTCGGCGAACGATCGAGTCCCGTAGGCACCGGCGGCCCACTTCCGAGCCCCCTCGGACACCAGCGACTGCGCGACTCCCGCGAGGTGCGCCACGTCTGCCGCGCCGAGGTGCGCGGGTAGCTTGCCGTCGGCCCTGGCGCGTTCGAACAGTGCGCCGAACAGGTCGCCGGTCCACTCGGGGCGGGTGGTTCCAGGGGAGCCCTCGCCGACGACGCGGCGGTAACCCTCGACGATCGTCCGGATGATGAGTTCCGGGGTGTTGCGGCGCATGTGGGACTCGAGGCTCGTCAGTGCGGCCGCGATGACATCGGCGAGCTCGTAGGGGCGGTCGAGGAGCGGCAGCGTCGCCGCGTACGCCGCCTCCCTGGAGACGGCGACGAACTCGAAGAGCACGTCCTCCTTGCGCGGAAAGTAGAAGTAGAACAACGCCTTCGACACCCCGGCGGCGCGGCAGATGTCGGCGACCGTCGTCTCCTGGTATCCGTTCGCCCGCCACAGCATGAACGCCGACTCCACCAGCGCCTGCTTCGTCTGGTGGGCGCGCGCCTGATGGAACGAGGCGCGACGTTGACCACGGTCAGCTTCGCCGTTGCGCGCAGTTATCGCCATGTGAGCCGCTTTCCAGGTCCAGTTCAGTGTTGACCGAAGTCTAATTTATCGTTTAGCGTCGGGAGCCGTGCATCCTGATGAAGCTGAGATCATCAAGGTTCTGACGAGATACGCCACCGGAATCGACTTCTGCGACTGGCCGCTGTTCCGGTCCTGCTGGACCGATGAGGTCGACCTCGATTACGGCGACGTCGGCCACTTCACCGACCCGGATGCGTTCACGCAGTTGTTCTCTCAACTGCACGATCCGATGGGGCCCACGTACCACCGGCTGTCCAATTTCGTCGTCGAGGTCGGCGGCGACACCGCGACGGCGCGTACCTACGTCCGGGCGGTGCTGATGATGACCGACGACCCGAACGCGCAGTGGGTCGAGGCGGTCGGACACTACGACGACGTACTGGCCCGCACCGCCGACGGTTGGCGCATCCGCAAGCGAGTGACCAGGACACCGCGGATCACGACCGGGGGCGGCGCGTGACCGAGTTCGCGGCGAAGTACGGCCGCTGGGCGATCGTCGCGGGCGCGTCCGAGGGGATCGGCGCGTGTCTGGCCGACGAAATCGCCTCACGCGGAGTGGATCTGGTGCTGATCGCGCGCAACGGCGCACTCCTCGACAACGTCGCCGCCGGGGTGCGCTCGCGGCACGGCGTCGAGGTTCGGACCCTGGTGCTCGACCTGACCGTCGACGACGTCGCCGAACGCGTTGCGGCGGCGACGCACGGCCTGGAGATCGGCCTGCTGGTCTACAACGCGGGCGCGTCGGACCGCACCTCGGAGTTCCTCGACAACGAGATCGACTACTCGCTCAAGCAGATCAAGCTCGACGTCGTCGGTCCCGTTGCGTTGGCGCGGCACTTCGGCCCGGCGATGCGGGACCGCGGCAGGGGCGGCATCGCGATCGTCGCGTCGCTGGCGTGCGTGGCGGGGTCGGCGACGCTCGCGATGTACTCGGGGGTGAAGGCGTTCCAGCACAACTTCTCCGAAGGGCTGTGGGCGGAGTTGGCGCCGCACGGCGTCGACGTCGTGTGCACGCCGCTCGGGATGACCTGGACGCCGGCGCTGGAGCGGATGGGCGTCGAGCGCGACGAGGCCGCGCAGATGACCGCCGACGACGTCGCGCGCGAGATCGTCGAGCACATCGGCGACGGTCCCGTGTACGTCGTCGGCGAGCACAACCGGGCCATCGCCTCGCAGGTCTGGACCATCGATCGGCGTGCGCTGGTCACGATGATGAGCGCTGCGTCCACCGACTTCGCGGCGAAGCGGAGGGGCTGACGTGCGTGCTGTCGTGTTGCGGCACAACGAACTCGAGGTCCGCGAGACGGCCGACCCCGTACCCGGTCCGGGCGAGCTGCTGATCACACCGTTGTCCGCCGCGATCTGCGCGTCGGACGTGCACTACATGGACCATCCGAACTCCGCCGAGCGCTTCGTGTGGGACGCCGACCGCGACACCGTGATGGGTCACGAGTTCATCGGCGAGGTGGTGGGGCACGGACCGGGCTGCTCCGAGGAGTTCCCCGTCGGGTCGCGGGTGACGAGCATGCCGATCCTGATCCGCGCGGGTGTCGAGCCGCTCGTCATCGGACACCACCCGGATGCGCCCGGCGCGTTCGGCGAGCTGATGATCGTCTCGGAGATCATGTCGCGGCCCGTCCCGGACGGTGTTCCGAACGACGCCGTGGCGCTGGTGGACGCCTTCGCGGTCGGCGAGTTCTACGTGCGCTGCTCGGGCGTCGGACCCGGCGACCTGCCGCTGGTCATCGGTGCCGGCGCCATCGGGCTGTCCGCGGTCGCCGCATTGAAGGCCCGCGGGGTCGGACCGATCGTGGTCGCCGACTTCAGTGCCGACCGACTGGCCTACGCGGCGACCTTCGGTGCCGACGTGCTGGTCAACCCCGCTGACCGCAATCCCTACGACGTCTATCGGGAGACGTTCCACGCCAACCACATTCAGACCCCGCAGGTCATCTTCGAGTGCGTCGGCGCCAACGGACTGCTGCAGCAGGTCGTCGACTCCTGCGAGTTCATGGCGCGCGTTTACGCCGCGGGAGGCTGGTACGACGCGGGCACCATCGACTGCACCGCCGCCACGCACAAGGGCATGACGATGCAGTTCGGCGGGGGACCACTGCCGCAGGACTGGTACGGCACGCTCGACGCCGTCGCCGACGGCAGGCTGGATCCGCTGCCGAGCATCGGCCGGACCATCGGCCTCGACGACGTGCCCGACGCGATCGATCAGGTGCGACGCTCGCAGGGGCCGCCCCGCGTCGTCGTCCATCCGGGCTGACGAAAGGACCCGTCCCGCAATGTCTCCCATCCTGCCCGGCCCGATCAAGCAGATCGGTTACGTGGTCACCGACCTGGACGCCGCCATCGCGGACTGGCTGGCGCTGGGTGTCGGGCCGTGGTTCGTCATGCGCGGGCTACAGCAGACCGTGCGCTACCGCAGTGAGCCGTGTTCGGTGACGCTGTCGCTGGCGTGGGCCAACAGCGGCGACATGCAACTCGAGCTGATCCACCAGACCGACGACACTCCGAGTGTCTTCACCGAGTTCCTCGCTGAGTACGGCCCCGGATTCAACCAGCTGTGCTGGTGGACAGACGATTTCGACGCCACGATGGCAGAGGTCCGGGCCGCCGGTTGGCCGGTGGTCTGGGAGGGCGGTGAGGGTGAGAGCGTGCGGTTCGCCTACGCCGAGCCGCCCGTCGGCGCGCCGATCGCGGAGATCACCGCCCGCACCGACGCGACCGTCGGCCTGGCCGAGCTGGTGCGCTCGGCTGCGGCCGATTGGGACGGCAGCGACCCGATCCGCGTGTTGATGGGCTGATTTTGCGTTTGCTCACCGAGAAATGAGCACGGAATTGCGTTTGCTGGAGGCGCAAAAAAATTCTGCGCCGCTGGATTTCGCATGAGCGATTTCGACAGCGGCGCAGAACCGTTTTACTGCTCTAGATCGTGGTGACGCTGGAGGCCTGCGGGCCCTTGGCGCCTGCGGTGACCTCGAACTCGACGCGCTGGTTCTCGTCGAGCGAGCGGTAGCCTTCGCTCTTGATCTCGGAATGATGGACGAACACGTCCTCGGTCCCGCCGTCCGGGGTGATGAAACCGAAGCCCTTATCGGCGTTGAACCACTTGACAGTGCCTTGCGTCATGCTGATTTTCTACTTTCTTGATTTTCCTCGGCCGACATAGAAAGCCGACCGTGTACGCAGTCTATCAGTGATTTTGCCGGTCCAATTCTCTGCGACCGTGTGAAAACATCCGACCCGTTATTTCGGGCGATTCATCACCTTGTCGGCAGCGGCCCAGTGCGCGTCGTCGACCCACAACCGCGCGAACGCCGCGACGGCCTCCTCGGGCGATGCCCCCGACACGACGCGTTTGATCTCACCCGCGGCGCGGTGCGCCAACTTGCGCGCGACGGTGCGCCACGCGTCCTCGAACTCGGCGCGCGGCACGACGCGCTGCACGAGGCCGTCGCGCTCGGCCTCGGCCGCGGTGAGGATCTGGCCGGTGCCGGCTAGCAGAAGCGCCGTGCTTCGGCCCACCAGTGCGGCGAGTCGCTCCGCGCCACCCCATGCGGGCATGATCTCGAGCGCCACCTGGTTGAAGCCGATCTTGACGTCGTCGGCGGCGATCCGGATGTCGGCGGCCACCGCGACTTCGGCGCCACCGCCGAGCGCGTGCCCGTTGAGCGCCGCCAGTACCGGGCCGGGGAACGCCGCGATCCGATCGCACACGCCCCGCATGCGTCGGGCCATCGCCGCGGCGTCCTCCTCGGTGCGCAACGCGGCGAGCTCCTTGAGGTCGCCGCCGGAGACGAACGCCTTGTCACCCGCGCCCTTGATGACCAGCGCGCTGGCACCGGTGGCGCCGTCGAGGGCCTCGTCGAGACGGTCCATCGTCTCCAGCGAGATCGCGTTCCGCGCGTGCGGCCTGTCGATGGTCACGACCGCCAACCCGTCCTCGATCTCGAGACGGACCATCGGGCTGCTCGCCAAGTCGTTCTCCCTTTGCGGTATTGGCATTCTCGTTTCGGGAGAATAGCATCATCGGAGTGTCTAACCGGGCGTACTGGAGCACCCTCCGGACCATCCCAGCAGACCTGGTCGCCAGATACGAGGCCGAGGGGTGGTGGACCCCCGACACCCTCGGTGACCTGGTGGCACGGGGGTTGGCCGCGGCTCCCGAGGCAGGTTTCCACGTGCACTCGGAGGTGCGGCCGTACACCGGGACCTTCCGCGACGTCGAGGCCGTGGCACGCCGGCTCGCCGCCGGACTGCGCGAGCGCGGGGTGGGCGCGGGCGACGTCGTCGCGCTGCAGTTGCCCAACTGGATGGAGGCGGCCGCCGCGTTCTGGGCGTCCGCGCTGCTGGGCGCGGTCACCGTGCCGATCGTCCATTTCTACGGGCGCAAGGAGGTCGGGCACATCGTCGCGGCCGCGCGGCCGAAGGTGTTCGTCACCACGCCGGAGTTCGGGCGGATGGCCTACCAGCCCGATCTCTGCGCGGACGTGCCGATCGTCGTCCTGGTGAACGGCACCGCAGAACGCGGCAACGAGGCGGCGTTCGACGACGTCCTCGCCGACGAGCCGATGGCGGGGACGCTGCGCACCGACGCCGCCGCGCCTGCCCTCATCGCCTTCACCTCGGGCACCACGCGTGACCCCAAGGGCGTCGTGCACAGTCACCAGACCCTGGGGTTCGAGACCCGTCAGCTGCTGGCCAACTACCCGGCCGATCGAGGGCGGCAGCTCACCGCGACGCCCGTCGGGCACTTCATCGGAATGCTCAGCGCGTTCCTCATCCCGGTGCTCGAAGGTGCGCCGATCGACCTCGCCGACGTGTTCGATCCGACGGCGGTGCTGGCCCTGATGAAGTCCGACGGCATCACGATCGGCGGTGGCCCGCCGTACTTCGTCACCAGCCTGCTCGACCATCCCGACTGCACCGACGAGCACCGGCAGCACATCAAGACGTGCGGGCTCGGCGGGTCGACGGTGCCCGCGGCGGTCACCCGGCGGCTGGCCGACTACGGCGTCTTCGTGTTCCGCTCGTACGGCAGCACCGAGCACCCGTCGATCACCGGTTCGGGCGCCGACGCCGCCGAGGACAAGCGGCTCTACACCGACGGCAACGCTCGGCCGGGCGTGGAGCTGAAGCTCACCGACGAGGGCGAGATCGTGAGCCGCGGGCCGGATCTGTGCCTCGGCTACACCGACCCCGAGCTGACGGCGAAGGCGTTCGACGCCGACGGCTGGTACCACACCGGCGACATCGGCGTGCTCGACGAGGACGGCTACCTGACGATCACCGACCGCAAAGCCGACGTGATCATCCGCGGCGGCGAGAACATCAGCGCGCTCGAGGTGGAGGAGGTGCTGCTCGCCATGCCGGAGGTCGTCGAAGCCGTGGTCGTGGCGGCCCCCGACGAGCGGCTGGGGGAGCGCACCGCCGCGGTGTTGAGGCTGCGCGCGGGTGCGTCGATGCCCACCCTCGAGGCGGTGCGCGCGCACTTCGACGCCTCCGGCGTGGCCCGGCAGAAATGGCCGGAGGAACTGCACGAGGTGCCGGCGGACACCGATTTCCCCCGTACCGCGAGCGGGAAGGTCCAGAAGTTCCGCGTCCGCCAGGACATCCGCGGCCGGGCCGCGGGCCGTGAGTGAGAACCTCGTTACCACTACGACCGAAAACCTTGTTACGGTGGCAGCAGGAGAATAGGATTCTCGCAAGAGGATAAGGAGTATTCCAATGGGTCAGCTTTCACACCGAGTCGACATCCCGTTTCCGCTCTTCGACGCGGACAACCACCTCTACGAACCGCCTGAGGCGATGACCAAGTTCCTCCCCAAGGAGTACAAGGACATCGTCCAGTACGTGGAGATCAACGGCCGCACCAAGATCGCCCTGAAGGGCCAGATCAGCAACTACATCCCGAACCCCACGTTCTCCGTGGTCGCCCAGCCGGGCGCCTGGGAGGAGTACTTCAAGTTCGGCAACCCCGACGGCAAGAGCAAGCGCGAGCTGTTCGGCGAGCCGATGCGCGCCATCCCGGCGTTCTTCGAGCCCGGCCCGCGCATCGAGAAGATGAACGAGCTCGGCCTCGATCGCACGCTCATGTTCCCCACGCTGGCCAGCCTCATCGAGGAACGGCTCAGCGACGACCCGGTCGCCATCCACGTGATCGTGCACGCGCTCAACGAGTGGCTCGACGAGGTCTGGGGCTTCAACTACCAGAACCGGATCTTCACCACACCCGTCATCACGCTGCCCATCGTCGAGAAGGCGATCGAGGAGCTGGAGTGGGCGGTCGCTCGCGGTGCCCGTGCCATCCTGATCCGCCCCGCGCCGGTCCCGGGGTTCCGCGGCCCGCGGTCCTTCGCGCTGCCGGAGTTCGACCCGTTCTGGGAGCGCTGCGTCGCCCACGACGTGTTCGTCGGCATGCACTCGTCCGACAGCGGCTATTCGCGTTACACCTCGGAATGGGACGGTGCGGCGCAGGAGATGCTGCCGTTCCAGACCAATGCGATGTCCATCCTCAACGAGTGGCGCCCGATCCAGGACGCGGTCGCCTCCTGGGTGATCCACGGCGCGCTCTTCCGGCACCCGAAGCTGAAGGTCGGCATCGTCGAGGCCGGCTCCAAGTGGATGTTCCCGCTGCTCGACTCCATGGCCGAGGTCTGGAAGAAGGCGCCGGAGGCGTTCCTGGGCAATCCCATCGAGGAGATCAAGAACCGCATCTACGTCAGCCCGTTCTACGAAGAGGGCATCGACGACCTGATCAACCTGATCGGCGTCGACCAGGTGCTGTACGGCTCCGACTGGCCGCATCCCGAGGGCCTGGCCGAACCGACCCACTACGTCACCGCCCTCGAGCACCTGTCGATCGACGATCAGGCGAAGATCATGGGCGGCAACCTGGGTCGCCTCGTCACCACGTGACACTCGCTGTGACGACCAAGGGCGCCCAGCGCCCGTTGAGGAGCAGCGACATATGACCTGGCGGACCATCCCCGAGATGGTCCTGAGCGCAGCGGACCGGTTCGGCGACGCCGAGGCCGTCGTCGACGGTTCGCTGCGGCTGTCCTTCGCCGAGGTCGCCGATCGCATTCGCACGGCGGCGGGCGCGTTAGCCGCCTTCGGGGTGCGCAAGGGCGATCGCGTCGCGCTCTGGGCGCCGAACTCGGCGGAGTGGATCGTCGCAGCGTTCGGCGTGATGACCGCGGGCGGTGTGCTGGTGCCGGTCAACACCCGATTCAAGGCCGACGAGGCCGCCGACGTGGTGACTCGCAGCGGGGCGAAAGCGGTACTCGTCCAGCGGGGCTTCCTCGGTGACGACTACGCGATGGCACTCGACGTACCGACGATCGACCTGAAGTCGGACTTCCTCACCAGCGCAGCGCCTTTCGATCGCGCGCCGGCCGAATGGCTGGCCGGTGACGACGTGTCCGACGTCATCTACACCTCGGGCACGACCGGCAGGCCCAAGGGCGCGATGCTCTGTCACTCGCAGACCCTGCGGATGTACGAGGAGTGGGCGACGCTCGCCGACCTGCGCGAGGGCGATCGCTACCTGATGATCAACCCGTACTTCCACACCTTCGGCCTCAAGGCGGGTCTGGTCGCCTCGTTCCTGCGGGGTGCGACGATGCTGCCGGTCGCGGTCTTCGACGTCGACGCCGTGGTGGATCTGATCGAGCGCGAGCGCATCACGATGCTGCCGGGTCCACCGACGTTGTATCACTCGCTGCTGACGGTGGCCGACAAAGACAGGCTCGCGTCGCTGCGCGCGGCCGTCACGGGAGCCGCCGACATCCCCGTGGAACTCATTCGGCGTATCCGCGACGAGCTGCCCTTCCAGTCGTTGATGACGGGCTACGGCCTGACCGAGGCGGGCAATGTCACGCTCTCGCGGCCCGGCGACAGCGCTGAAGACGTCGCTACCACCGCGGGTGTCCCGTGCGAGGGCGTCGAGGTCCGCATCGCCGACGACGGCGAGGTGCTCGTGCGCGGGTACAACGTCATGCGGGGCTACCTGGACGACGCGGCGGCGACGGCCGAGGCCATCGATCCGGACGGGTGGTTGCACACCGGCGACCTCGGCGAGTTCACCGCGACTGGCCGGTTGCGCATCGTCGGCCGCAAGAAGGACATGTACATCGTCGGCGGTTTCAACGCCTATCCGGCCGAGATCGAGGGCTTCCTGCTGCAGCACCCCGCCGTCGCGCAGGCCGCGGTGATCGGTGTGCCCGACGACCGGATGGGCCAGGTCGGTAAGGCGTTCGTGGTCCTCCGCGACGGTGCCAGCACGCAGTCCTCAGCCGATGAGCTCATAGCCTGGTGTCGTGACCGAATGGCCGGTTACAAGGTGCCGCGCTATGTAGAGTTCCTCGACGAACTGCCGATGAACGCGACGGGCAAGGTCGTCAAGGACCGATTGCGCTAGCGGCACGTACAGCGCGGAAATAGCATTTCCGCAGGAAAGAACGCTGAATGGGCCCGTTGGCCGATGGGGTATCGTCGGGTCGATAGCGAAAATTGAAAACGCCATTCTCATCTCAGCATCCTGGAGGCCTCTTCCGTGACCAACGCCGACGACGCCCTCGCCGCGGCCGAAGCGGCCGAGGCGGAGGCCGCTGAAGCAGAGGCAGTGGTCGTCGCCGCACGGGCTCGAGCGCGAGCGCTGCGGTTGCGCAGGGAAGCCGACGCCGCGGCCGCGAAGACCGAAGCCGCGGAGAGCGAGGCCACCGGCACCGGGGCCACCGACGTGGTGTCCTCGACGGTCTCCCTGGACAAGCCGAGCGCGATCTCGCTGGACAAGTCGAGCGCGATCTCGCTGGATGAGTCGAGCGCGACCACCGAGGTCGACACGTCATCGGAGACGCCGGTCGTCGAGACGTCCGATGCCGATGTCGAGACGACCGATGCCGTGCCTTCGGCCGACCCCGACGTCGTCGATACGCCGATGCGACGGCGGTTTCGCCGCCGCCCGCCTGCGGCGTTGTGGAAAGTGGCCGCGACGGTCGTGTCCGCCATCGTCATCGTCGGACTGCTGGCCCTCAGTGCCGCGATGTACGTCAGCCACCGGAACGTCCAGACGCAGCAGCGGAAGTCCGCAGAGTTCGAGGCCGCGGCGCGACAGGGTGTGGTGACCCTCATGTCGCTCGATCACACCAGGGCGCAGCAGGACGTCGACCGGATCATCGCCATCACGACGGGTGACTTCAAGAAGGACTTCGAGAGCCAGGCCGCGGACATGGTCACGGTGGCCGTGCAGAACAAGGTCGTCACGACGGTCACCGTCAACGCGATCGCCGTGCAGAAGATGACCGACGACACCGCCACCGTGGCGATCGCCGCGATCTCGACGGTGTCGAACACCGCCAGCGAGAAACAGGAACCGCGAGCGTGGCGGCTGTCGGTCGACGTGGCCCGCGACGGCGACCAGATCAAGCTTGCGAAAGTCGAGTTCGTGCCGTGACCGAAGACAACGACACTCTGACCACCGACGTCGACGACACCGCGGCCGTCGATGAAGACACCGTGCAGAACGCGGACGAGGGAACCGCGGCAACCGGACGGTCGTCACGGCGGCTCATCCTGCCGATCGCGCTGGCCGTCGCGCTCCTCGCCTCCGCCGCCCTGGCGGCCTGGTTCTACTTCGCGACCTACCAGCCGGATCAGAAGGTCGATCAGGCGGTCGCCGCCCGCGTCATCCAGTCCGCGTCCGATGGCGCCGTCGCGCTGCTGTCGTACACGCCGGAGACGCTGGACGAGGACTTCACGGCCGCCAAATCGAAGCTCACCGGCGAGTTTCTGAACTACTACACGCGGTTCACGCAGGAGATCGTGACCCCGGCGGCCAAGCAGAAGTCCGTGAAGACGTTGGCCGTGGTGGTGCGCTCGGCACTGTCGAACCTGGAACCGACGAAGGCCCAAGTGCTGCTGTTCATCAACCAGCAGACGGTCAGCAAGGAGAACCCCGACGGCTCGTTCACCGCGAGCAGTGTCAAGGTCGAGTTGACCAAGGTCGGAAACGACTGGTTGATCTCGTCCTTCGACCCGGTGTAAACCCCCTTCGCACCCGTCATGCCCCGCACACCCAAGCGCGCCGACCTGGTGCTGTCGGGCGGTGGTGTGAAGGGCGTCGGGTTGGTCGGCGCGGTTGTCGCGCTGATGGACGCCGGCTACGCCGTGCAGCGGGTCTCGGGGACCTCGGCCGGGTCCATCGTGGGTGCCGTCGTCGCGGCTGCAGCGCAGTCGGGCAAGCTCACCGGATCCGACGTCAAAGAGCTTGCGCTGCAGCTCGACTACCGCAGGTTCACCGATCCCGGCACGCTGGAGCGGGTACCTCTCCTCGGACCGTCGCTGGCCCTCGTCAGGGGCAACGGCATCTACCGGGGTGACTACGCCCGCGACTGGGTGCACGACCAACTGCGAGGCCTCGGTGTCACGACGTTCGGCGACCTCGCGATCGACGACGACGAGTTGCCGCCCGAACAGCGGTACCGCCTGGTGGTCACGGTCTCCGACGTCACCACGGGTCAATTGGTCCGGCTGCCATGGGATTACCGTCGGGTGTACGGGCTCGACCCCGACGAGCAGTCGGTCGCCGACGCCGTGCGCGCCTCGATGTCGATACCGTTCTTCTTCCGTCCGGTGACGTTGACCAGCGCCGCGGGGCTCACCTCCACGCTGATGGACGGCGGGCTGCTGTCGAACTTCCCGATCGACTCACTGGACCGTCGCGACGGCGGCGCACCCCGGTGGCCGAGTTTCGGCGTCACGGTCCTGCCGAACCTGCCGCAGGGCAACGACAGGTTGATCCCGGCCCTCGACGCGCTGCGGTGGCTCGGTCCGCCGCGTGTGCTCGAGGACGTCATCACGACGGTGCTGGTGGGTCGGGATCAGGCCTACCTCAGTCAGCCGTGGGTCAGTGCCCGCACCATCCGGGTCGACTCCACCGACGTCGGATTCCTCGACTTCGACATCTCCGATGCCGACGTCGAGGCGCTCTACGCGAAGGGGTACGCCGCGGGCCGAGACTTCCTGTCGACGTGGAACTGGGCGGCGTATCGGCGCCGGTTCCGTTCGGCGGGAACGTGACCGAGCGCTCGGCACCGGAACTCTCCGCGGTCCTTCCCCTGTCGCTCGAACTGAACCCGGAGTCGGCCTGCGTGCCGATCGCCGGACAGGCGTCGGTGGTGCGTGCGCTGGGTGCGCTGCACCGAGTGGTCGCGTCCCGCATCGTGGTGGCCGTCGCCGAGCCCTTCCGGGCGGCTGTCACCGAACTCGTCGGTTCGTTGTGCGTCGTCATCCCCGTCGATCCGGCGGGCGATTGGCGCGCGTCGACCCGTGCGGGGCTGGATTATCTTGCTGCGCAGTCGCTCTCGCCCGTTCTCCTGCACGACTGGCGGCATCCCCTCGTCCCTCCCGACGTGACCGACCGCGTCGTCGCGGAGCTGACGGCCGGTCACCGGGTCGTGGTACCGGTGACGGCGGTGACCGACAGCGTCAAGGAGGTCGACGCCGACGGCGCGGTGATCGCGACCGTCGACCGCTCGACGCTACGCAACGTTCAGTACCCGCGCGGTTTCGCCGCAGCGACGCTGGCCGACCTCCTGACCCGCGGCGCGGACCCCGTCGCGGCCGCTCTGGACGCCGGCGAGTCCGTCGTGACGGTCGACGGTCACGCAGACGCGGGTCGCTTCACCCTACCCGCCGACGCCGCACTGCTGGAGGCGATCATCACCAGCCGTCGGTGACGCGGCCGCTCAGCAGCCGGTCGGCGACCAGCACGTCGGGGGCGAACGTCACCTTGAAATTGGCTGCCGCGCCGTCGAAGACGTGAACGGCGATATCGGCGAAGCGCTCGATGCACGATGCGGTGTCGGTGCCCTCGAAACCCGCAGCGTCGGCTGCGCGGTAGGCGTGCAGCAGCGGGCGCGCGAGAAACGCCTGCGGGGTCTGCACGCGCACCAGCGGACCGGCTGCGGTGAGGCCGTCGGCGGTGACGCGCATGGCGTCGTACGCCGGGACGCCGGGAATCGCGCCGCCGTGGGCGCGGGCCGTCGCCAGCGCGGTGCTCATCAACCCGGAATCGGCCAGCGGGCGGGCGGCGTCGTGGATCAAGACGACGTCAACGGAACCGGAGTCGACGGCGTCGGCCAGATACTGCAGCAGGTTCCATTCGGAGCCGTGCCTGGTCTCGCCACCCTCGACGAATTCGATTGCGGTCGAGGGCAACTCGGTGGAGAGCGTACCGGCGATGAGATCGAGCTCGCCGCGCCGGTACACCACGACGGTGCGGTCGATGTCGGGTGTGCGCGCCACCGCCTCGACCGACCAGGACACCATGCTGCGGCCCGCCAACCGGAGGTAGGCCTTGTTGCCGTCCGCGCCGACGCGGGTCCCCATCCCGGCGGCGAGCACCACGCCGACGGCACCGGCCCGATCGCTCATGGCGTTCACGCTAGCGCGCGGCGCCGCCGAACCGAGCCGGACGCGGGTCGCGGCCGGGGCGCCCCCTCAACGCCCCGGCCGCGCGCAAGGCGTCAGTCTTCGACGTGACGCTCGTAGTCCCACTCCTCCAGACGGCTCTGCACCTGGAAGACCGTGATCGCGGTCAGCACCGCGACGGCGGTCAGCACCGCCGCGATCAGGCCGCTCACGGGCGGGTCCCGATGGAAGCGAAGTTCGTCATGAACCGATGGTCCATCCGCGCTGCGCAGAGCACACGCGTAGCGCACTACCTGCTTCAGCGGGCGATTACGCGACCCGGTACCGTCACCGCGGCTGGAGGGAGTAGGAACATGAGCGATCCCGGAGATGGCGCCGGCCGTCCGCCGACCGGTGTCACAGCGCATCGTCTGACGCCGATGACGGGCCGGGACCCCGACGAGCACCATCGTGCCGCCACCCCGCTGGAGCTGTTGTTCGACCTGACCTTCGTCGTGGCGTTCGGGATCGCCGCGTCCGAACTGGCGCACGCACTGGCCGCCGGGCACGTCGGCGTCGGGGTGACCGCCTTCCTGTTCGCGACCTTCGCGGTGTGCTGGGCCTGGATCAACTTCACCTGGTTCTCCTCGGCCTACGACACCGACGACTGGATCTACCGACTCGCGACCATGGTGCAGATGGTCGGCGTGGTGATCCTCGCGCTCGGCATACCGGAGTTCTTCGCGTCGATCGAACACGGTGAGCGGCTGCACAACGAGGTCGTCGTCGCCGGCTACGTCGTCATGCGAATCGCGTTGGTGGGGCAGTGGTTACGCGCGGCGAAACAGGATCCCCAGCACCGGTCGGCGGCTCTGACGTACGCAGGAGTCATCACGGTCCTGCAGATCGGGTGGATTGCGACGATCTTCCTGCCGCTGACGGTGGTCCCCGGACTGATCGCCTTCGCCGTGCTCGCCGTCCTCGAGATGCTGGGGCCGTGGCTGGCCGAGCGGCGGAACGTGGTCACGCCGTGGCACGCGCACCACATCGCCGAACGGTACGGACTGCTCGCGATCATCGCGCTCGGTGAAGGCGTGGTGGGCACGGTGGCGTCCCTGACCGCGGTTGTCCAGGAGCACGGCTGGACCACCGACGCCGTCTTCCTGGTCGTCGCCGGAACCGGGCTGACCTTCGCCCTGTGGTGGGTCTACTTCGCCGTGCCCGCAGCCGACCTGCTGCACGCGCGCCGAGAGCGGTCGTTCGCCTTCGGCTATGTGCACATTCCGCTGTTCGCCGCGATCGTCGCCACCGGTGCCGGCCTGCACACGGCGGCCTACTACGTCGAGGGGCATTCGGACATCGGTTCGATCGGCACGGTGTTCTCGGTGGTGATTCCGATCGGGGTCTTCGTCGCGCTGGTCTACGTCGTCTACGCGCTCATGGTGAAGACGTGGGATGCCTTCCACCTGGTGCTGCTCGCGCTGACCGGCGCGGTTCTCGTCGGGGCGGTGGTGGCCGCCGCCGCGGGCGTGCCGATGGCGGTCTGCCTGCTCATCGCGACGGCGGCCCCGGTGGTCAGCGTCGTCGGCTTCGAATGGATCGGGCACCGGCACGCCGCCGCCGCCATCGAGGCCCGCCTGTCCGACGCGCACTGATTCGGCGCCTGCTCGCAGGGTATGCCGACGTCATGCCCAAGACCGGAAAAGGCGGCCGAGCCAAGAAGTCCGAGTTGCCGAGCACGTTGCGCAAGTCACCGCCGAAAGCGCAGCGCACCTTCGCCAAGGCCCACGACGCGGCCGAGGAGCAGTACGGCGATCCGGAGCGCGCCCACCGAGTCGCGTTCAGCGCCGTCAAGCACAGCTTCGAGAAGGTCGGCGATCACTGGGAACCCAAGGACGAGAAGGGCCCCTCCGACGAGCGCGCTGAGATCGGCGGGCTCAGCGGCAGGGGCGACTCGGAGGAGGGCGTCGACGCCAACGCGACCAAGAAGCACCTGATGGACCTCGCTCGCCGTCTCGACGTCGCGGGTCGATCGTCGATGAGCAAGGCCGAGCTGGTGGACGCGATCAAGAAGGCCAACCGCAGGGAGACCGCGCGGCGGCGTTAGCGGTTCTCGAAGAACTCCAGCAGTGAGCGCTCCTCGTCGGTCTGCGGGGCGGCCCGCATCGACTTCAGCGCCTTGCGCCGGGTGATCACGATGCCGACGATCGCGAACACCCAGATCACGTACTGCACCGTCCACGCCACGCGGAACGACTCGAACGAGAACCCGCCCGCCGCATCGAGAATCAGCCCCATCGCCTGCATGACGAGCAGCGAGGCGATGAAGCCGCCCATGTTGACCATGCCCTGCGCGGTGCCCAGCGTCGCACTGGGATTGAACGTGCGGGCGAAGTCGAATCCGACCATCGACCCCGGCCCGCCGACCGATATCACCAGGATGAGCACCAGCAGCAGCCACAGGGGCGCCCGATCGGGGAGCGCCAGCACCACCGACCAGGCCAGCGCGTTGCTCACGATGATGCCCAGCACGATCCAGGACCGCCGGTGCGGATAACGTCCGGTCACCAGGCCGATCAGGATGCCCGACGAGATCGCGGCGACCACCGATGCCGTGAGGAGACCGCCGGTGACCGCCGTCGACAGTCCCTGTGCCACGGTCAGATACGGCACACCCCACATCAGCGCGAACACCGTGACCGAGAACTGCGTGCCCATGTGGGTGAAGAAGCCGAGTCGGGTTCCCGGTCGCAACCACACCGTCTTGACGCTGGCGAGCGTCGCCCGTATCGACATCGTCTCGGCCGCGACGACGCGGCCGCTCGGGGTGTCCTTGACCACGATCAGCGCGAGCACCGCGCCGAGTGCGCCGAGCGCCGCGACGGACAGGTAGGCGCGCGCCCAGCCGGTCCCCGTCAGCAGCGCGAGGAACGGGATCGCCGAGAGCACCTGCCCGAGTTGGCCGCAGATGCCGGTGAGCTGCGTCAGCAGCGGCACCCGTCTCGGAGCGAACCAGTGCGGCACCAGGCGCAGCACCGAGATGAAGGTGACGGCATCGCCGAGCCCGACCACGGCGCGCGCCCCGATGGCCAGGGGGAGGGACGTCGTGAGGGCGAGCGCGAACTGGCCGGTCGCCATCAGCAGTGCGCCCGCGACGATCAGTGTGCGTGACCCGAACCGGTCGAGCAGGACGCCCGCGGGGACCTGAGCGGCTGCGTACACGACCACCTGCAGAACCACGAACGTGGAGAGCACACTCGGGGTCGCAGCGAACCTGTCCGCGGCGTTGAGGCCGGAGACGCCGAGCGTCGTGCGATCCAGAACGGCGACGATGTAGGCCAGTAGCCCCGTCGCCCAGATGATCCACGCGCGCACTTGACGCATGCTCTCCTACGGATAGGCTCCAGCGCTAATCGATTACGGGTCCGTGTTGTTCTCGCAAACATCCGCTACGGGTTACAGTAAGCATCGTGCCCAGTAGCGAGAACTGCCTTCCCGCATCCTGACCATAAGTTAGGTTATAAATCTAGTTGGCTGACTACCGGTTGAGCGAACTGGCCACCGCGTCCGGAGTGAGCGCCCGCAACGTCAGGGCGTATCGCGAACGCGGCTTGCTGGATCCGCCGCGGCGCGAGGGGCGCGCCGCCTTCTACGACGACCACCACCTGGCTCAGCTCAGGACGATCAACGAGCTGCTGGGCAAGGGTTACACCTCGGCGCACATCCTCGAGTTCTTCGAGTCCATGCGTCGAGGCCACAATCTGGCCGACATCCTCGGCCTCCAGCAGGCTCTCTTCGGTGAGACCGTGCACCCGAGGGAGCGCGACGGCACGGGCAATGTGGACCCGACCGATGCCGACGTACGCCGACTCGTGGACAGGGGCCTCGCGCAGGAGGACGGCGGCGAACTGCAGTGGCGGGACGCCAGAACCGCGGACATCCTCGCCGGCGTCGAGGACCCGCGCGATTACCTGAAGACGATGCTGCGGGTGTCGGACGGCACCGCCGCGCTGCTCGACGACGTGGCCGTGGCGGTGGTCGACGCGCTCCGCGCCGGTGTCGTGGAGCGTTTCGGGCCGAAGTACGTGCCGATGCCGGACGACATGGCCGAGTTGGAACAGATGGTGCGGGACTACCGGAAGCTGGCGACCAGGGTGATCGCCGTCCATCTCAACACGTCGCTGCGTAGGCGGCTGGTGCAGGCGATGTCCGATTACACAACCGACATCATCGCGAGCGAGGACGACGCGGCGTCGCTGTGAGCGTCACACTCTGGTGGTGGCGGGGTCGCCGCCGAAGCGCTGCGCCAGCCACACCGGGATGATCGCGACGATGGTGAGTGCGGCGGCGACGACGTTGATGACTGGGGCCTGATTGGGGCGGAACAGGTTTCCGAAGATCCAGATGGGCAGCGTCTGCACTGACGGCCCCGCGGTGAACGTCGTCACGACGATCTCGTCGAAGCTCAGGGCGAACGCCAGGATCGCGCCGGCGACCAGGGCGCCGCGCATCATCGGGAAGGTGACGTAGCGGAACGTCTGCCACGTCGTCGCACCGAGGTCGGCCGACGCGTCCTCGAGATGCGTTCCCAGCCTGCGCAATCGGGCCTGGGTGTTGTTGAACACGATGACGACGCAGAACGTCGCGTGTCCGATGATGACGGTGGCCAGTCCGAGCGTGACGCCCAGAGCAGAGGTGAAGGTCGCGTTCAGTGCGATGCCGGTGACGATGCCGGGCAGGGTGATCGGCAGCACGATCAGAAAGCTGATGGTGTTGCGGCCGAAGAAGTCGTACCGCTGGACGGCGAACGCGGCCATGGTGCCCAGCACCAGAGCTATCGCGGTGGCCCCGAGCCCGACCACGACCGAGTTGGCCAACGACTCCCACATTCCGTCGCTGTTCCAGGCGACACTCCACCAGCGCAGGGTGAATCCGCTCGGAGGAAAAGCGAACGTGCGTGATGCGTTGAACGCGTTGAGCACGACGAGCAGCAGCGGTGCGTAGAGGAACACCATCACCAGTGCGGCCCACACCGTCAGGGCCCGACGGCCGCCGGGGGAGAGCATCAGACGTTCTCCAATGCGCCGGTGCGCCGCATCGCGAAGAGGTACAGCACGATGGCCGTCAACGGGATCAGGGACAGCGCCGCCGCCATCGGCTGGTTGTTCGTGATCTTCTCGTAGATGAGGTTGCCGAGCAGTTGGTTCGTACCGCCGACGATCTGCACGGTGATGTAGTCGCCGAGCGATAGCGAGAACGTGAAGATCGAGCCTGCCGCGATACCGGGGAACACCAACGGCGCCAGTACTCTTCGCAGGGTGGCGCCATCCGACGCCCCGAGGTCCGAGCTGGCGTCGATGAGGTTGTCCGGCACCCGCTCGAAGGCCGCGAACACCGGGATGACCATGTACGGCAACCACAGGTAGGTCAGCGTGATGACGGTCGCGGTCAAGCCGTAGCCGGGCGTGTACCCGGTACCCCACTGCAGCGGGCCCTCCGGTGAGAGCAGTACGCGCCACGCGTAGGCCTTCACCAGATAGCTCGCCCACAGCGGCGTGGTCACCGCGACCACCAGGGCCAACCGCAGGCGTGGCGAGGCCACCTTGGCCATGAACAGGGCGAGCGGCACCGCGAGGACGATGCAGCAGGCGGTCACCAGTGCGGCGACACCGATGGTGCGCAGGGTCACCACGCGGTACACGTCCTCGGTGAACAGCCTGCTGACGTTGTCGACCGTCAATGTGTGCACCACCGCCCCGGTGAACGCGTTCTTGCTCCAGAACGCGGAAACCAGAAGCACCGCAAGCGAACCCAGGTACGCCACCACCAGCCAGGCCATGGGCGGAACGAGCAGGAAGGCGAGCGCCGCCCTACGGCCGACCGACCGCGGTGGCGCTACCGTCACCCCTTGATCTGCTGCCACTTGTCGACCCACTCGTCGTAGGTCGTACAACCGTCACCGCTGCCGTCGACGCACTGCTTCTGCGGTGTGGTCCAGTAGTGGATCTTCTCGGCGTAGTCCGGGTCGGTCGCGTGGTAGATCTCGCAGAAGTCCTTCTCGGCGGTGAGGTCGCAGGACTTGGTCTGCGCGGGTGCCTCACCGAAGTACTCGGCCACCTGGGCGTTGACCTCGGGGGACGCGATCCAGTCCATCCACTTGTACATGCAGTTGGGATGCGCGGCCTTCGACGAGACCATCCAGGTGTCCGACCATCCGGTGGCGCCCTCCTTGGGCAGCACGGTGTTGACCTGAACCTTGTTGTCGGCGCCGATGGTGTTGGCGATGACCTGCCACGTCGTGCCGATCACCGAGGTGCCGGACTCGAAAGCCTGCACCTCCTTGGTGTAGTCCGACCAGTACTCGCTGATGTTCTCGCGCTGCGCCTTGAGCAATTCGACTGCGGCGTCGAGCTGTTCGGGCGTCAGCGAGTAGGGATCCTCAATGCCCAACTCGGGCTTGGTCTTCGAGAGGTACAGCGCGGCGTCGGCGATGTAGATCGGTGAGTCGTACGCGGTGACCCTGCCCTTGTACTTGCCCGCATCGGTGAACACGGCGCCCCAGGAGTCGGGCGCGTCGGTCACGACCGCGATGTTGTACATCAGCAGGTTGGCACCCCACCCGTGTGGGATGCCGTACATCTGGCCGTTCACCGAGTTCCACGGCCGATCCTTGAGGAACTCCGAGATCGTCGCGTAGTTGGGCACCAGGTTGGTGTCGACGGGAGCGACGTCGCCGGCGTAGATGAGCCGCAGCGTCGCATCACCGGACGCCGAAACACCGTCGTACTGACCGGTTCTCATGAGCTGAACCATCTCGTCGGAGGTGTTGCCGACCTTGACGTTGACCTTGCAACCGGTCTTCTGCTCGAACGGTGTCACCCAGTTGACCGCCGGGTCGTTGGATCCGTTCTCCGCGTAGCCCGCCCACGCGATGAGGTTGAGCTGGCCCTCGCCGTCGCCGACCGACGACTGCGGTTCCATCGACGGCGGGTTCTCGCCGCCGCCCGCCGTGTCCGAGCTGGAACATCCGACGACCAGGGCGGTGCACGCGGTGAGCGCGAAGCCCAGTCGCAGCAGACGTGTGGGTTTCATGGAGAGCTCCAATCTCGGTTGATCCGACCGGGTTCAGCTGGACAGGTCGTGGACGGCGGCGTCGGACCAGGTGAGCGTGACCGAGCTGCCGTGGTCCAGGTCGGGCGGCAGCGAGGCGCTGGCGTTGAGAACCGTTGCGGTGAGGGTGACGCCGGGGGCGGTCGCCGCGGCCACGCGTGTGGTCGGCCCGGCGTAGATCACCTCGCGGACCGTCGCCTGCACCGCGTGCGCGCCCGGTTCGGCGGGTGCGCCGGGTGCGAGGACGGTGATGCGCTCCGGCCGCACGGCGAGCGGGCCGGACCTGCCCACGAGCGATTCGGCGGCGTCGCCGTCCAGGACGTTGGACGTGCCCACGAAGTCGGCGACGAAGCGGTTGGCCGGCCGCTCGTACACGTCGCGGGCTCGCCCCACCTGCTCGATCCGACCGTCGTTGAACACGGCGAGCCGGTCGCACAGGGTAAGCGCTTCGTCCTGATCGTGGGTCACGATGACGAAGGTGATGCCCAATTCCCGTTGAATCGCCTTGAGCTCCAACTGCATTCGTTCGCGCAGCTTGAGATCGAGTGCGCCGAGCGGTTCGTCCAGCAGGAGGACACGCGGCCGGCCCACCAGGGCACGGGCCAGCGCGACCCGCTGGCGCTGGCCGCCCGACAGCTGTGCGGGCCGCCGGGACGCCTGGTCGGTGAGCGACACCATGTCGAGCGCGTCCGCGGTGCGACTGCGCCGCTCGGCCCTGCCGACGCCGCGCACGCGCAGGCCGTACTCGACGTTCTGTCCGACGGTCATGTGGGGGAAGAGGGCGTACTCCTGGAAGACCGTGTTCACGTCGCGCAGTCGCGCCGGCACGCCGGTGACGTCGACGCCACCGAGGCGGATGACACCGGAGGTGGGCTGTTCGAAGCCCGCGATCATCCGCAGCACCGTGGTCTTGCCGGAGCCGGACGGGCCGAGGATCGCGAACAGTTCACCGTCGTCCACCGTCAGATCCGCGTTGTCGACTGCGATGATGTCGCCGCCACGGTCGCCGAACACCTTGCGGACCCCGGCCAATTCGATGCGCGGGATGGCGGGGACGTCGGCGGGCATGGCGCTGATCCTAAGAATTCCTCAGCCAACGCGCAGCGTAGTCGCGCATTCCGCGCAACCTGTGAACTTCCTCGACGGGATCCGCACCCGGCGCTGTGCTGGGCTGGGCGCTCGCCCAGCAGTAGCGTGCTCCAACCCGACCTCGGCTAACTCGCACAGCTAGCAGGTCAGCTGTGAGTCGGGTGGTTTCTGAGAAAGCTGAGATACATGTGACCAGTGGCGTTCACGAGAATACTGAGGTGATTGTCATACCCTGGGGTCATGTCCGTATCCCGGCGCGACGTGCTGAAGTACGTGGCTGCGGCGCCGGCGGTGGCGGGTTTCGGCGGCGCACTGTCGGCGACGCTGACGCCGGCGACCGCGTCGGCCGCGCCTCTGGGGATCCTGCTCGATTACGCGGCCGGAGTGATCAAAGCCGCCGACATCAAGGCCGCGGGGGCGGCGGGTGCCATTCGCTACGTGTCGGACCGCAGGCCGGGCGGTGCGTGGATGCTGGGCAAGCCGATCCAGTTGCCCGAAGCCAGGGATCTCTATCGGAACGGCATGAAGATCGTGTCCTGTTACCAGTACGGGAAGCAGGACACCGCCGACTGGCTGGGAGGTCACAGCGCCGGGGTCGCGCACGCGAAGCGCGGGTGGGCCCTGCACGTCGCCGCCGGCGGGTCCTACGGTGCTCCCATCTACACCTCGATCGACGACGACCCGTCGCTGAAGCAGTACAGGGAGCAGGTGGCCCCGTATTTGCGGGGTTGGGAATCGGTGCTCGGGCACCAGAGGGTAGGTGTATACGCCAACTCGAAAACGATCGAGTGGGCTGCCCAGGACGGTCTCGGCGCGTACTTCTGGCAGCACAACTGGGGCTCGCCCAAGGGCTACACGCATCCCGCGGCGGCCCTGCATCAGGTGGAGATCGACAAGCGGTCCGTAGCCGGCATCGGCGTCGACATCAACCACGTTCTGAAGCCGCGGTTCGGCCAGTGGGACTAAACCTTACCGATCAGTAATAAAGCTCAGCAAACAATACGGCGCAAATGGTACGCGGCGGTAGACAGCCGGGCGCCGATTGTCGTCTTTTGCGGCGCGGGCGAGCGGCGTAACGACAGTCGAAAAATCAACATAACGATTTGGTAACAGTAATGCCTTGATCTGCACTGTTATCCCTACTCAAGCGTAACCACCCGCACGCAGGACGTTTGTCCCGCAAGCCGTCAGCACCTTCGGAATGCGACGTTATCCAAGTTGTGGTTACCCGAGCGTAGAACTCGCCAGTAACCATTCAAGACCCGAAAATGGTCCTAGCTCTTATGACAACCTTATTGAGGTTGGACCTGTCCGCCGGGCGCTCCCACGGGGGTGGTCGGGACCCGGTGGGTGACGGGAGCCAACACGGATTCGACGCCGAATCGCACGACCCCGCCCACGGAGCCGGGGTCGAGGCCCACACAGACGACACGCCGGAGTACGAGCGAGACGCGCCAGAGCGCACCGAGGAGATGGCAAGACGTGACGATCCACGAACATGACAGAGTGACGACCGGCCGACCGAACAAGGCCACGTCAGCCGGCGCCCACGCGCTCGTCGACCTTCTCAACGCGGGTGAGCCCTACGCCGTCGCGTTCGGCGGCCAGGGCGGCAACTGGCTGGAGAACCTCGAAGAGCTGATCAGCTCGGCGGGTATCGAATCCGACATCAGCGAGGTCGTCGGTGAGGCCGAGCTGCTGCTGGAGCCGGTGGCCCGCGAACTGGTCGTCGTCCGCCCGATCGGCTTCGAGCCGATGAAGTGGGTGCGCGCGCTGGCGTCCGACGAGCCACTGCCCACCACCAAGCAGCTGATCAGCACCGCCATCTCCGGCCCCGGCATCCTGCTCGCGCAGATCGCCGCCACCCGCGCCGTCGTCCGGCAGGGTCTCGACCTCTACGGCGCCGCTCCCGTCGCCATGGCCGGGCACTCGCAGGGCATCGTCGCGTGCGAGGCCGTCCGCGCCAAGGGCACCAGGGACGCCGAGCTGCTCGCCATCCTGCAGCTGATGGGAGCCGCGGGCTCGCTGATGTCGCGGCGGCGCGGCATGGTCGGACGCGGTGACAAGTCGCCCATGGTGTCGGTCACCAACGCCGACCCCGACCGGATCGTCGAACTGCTCGAGGACTTCTCGACCGACGTCCGCACGGTGCTGCCGCCGGTGCTGTCGATCCGCAACGGCAGGCGCTCGGTCGTCATCACCGGAACGCCCGAGCAGCTGGCCCGTTTCGAGCTGTACTGCAGCAAGATCACCGAGAAGGAGGAGGCCGAGCGCAAGAACAAGTCGCGCGGCGGCGCCGTCTTCTCGCCCGTGTTCAACGCCATCCAGGTCGAGGTCGGCTTCCACACCCCGCGCCTGGCCGACGCCGTCGACCTCATCGACACCTGGGCCGCACGGACACCCGGCATCGACGCCGACCTCACCCACCACTTCGCGAAGGCCGTGTTCGTCGACCCGGTGGACTGGGTCAGCGAGATCGAGCGCGTCGTCGACGCCGGCGCCAAGTGGATCGTCGACCTCGGCCCCAGCGACGTCGCCACCAGGGTGACCGCACCCGTGGTCCGCGGTCTCGGTGTCGGCCTGGTGCCCGCCGCGACGCGCGTCGGCCAGCGCAACCTGTTCACCGTCGGCGCCGCGCCCGAGGTGGCCCCCGCGTGGTCGAGCTACGCGCCGTCGACGGTCTCGCTGCCCGACGGCTCGGTCAAGCTATCGACCAAGTTCACCCGGCTCACCGGCCGGTCGCCGATCCTGCTCGCAGGCATGACGCCCACGACCGTCGACGCCAAGATCGTCGCGGCGGCCGCCAACGCCGGCCACTGGGCCGAGCTCGCAGGTGGTGGCCAGGTCACCGAGCCGATCTTCGACGCGCGCGTCGAAGAGCTCACCCAGCTGCTCGAGCCGGGCCGCGCCATCCAGTTCAACACGCTGTTCCTCGATCCGTACCTGTGGAAGCTGCAGGTGGGCGGAAAGCGCCTGGTGCAGAAGGCGCGTCAGTCGGGTGCACCGATCGACGGCGTCGTCGTCAGCGCCGGCATCCCGGAGCTCGAAGAGGCCGTCGACATCATCGAGGAGCTCAACGAGGTCGGCATCAGCCACGTGTGCTTCAAGCCGGGCACCGTCGACCAGATCAAGTCCGTCATCAAGATCGCCGCCGAGGTGCCCGACCGCGAGGTCATCGTTCACATCGAGGGCGGCCGCGCCGGTGGCCACCACTCCTGGGAGGACCTCGACGACCTCCTGGTCTCGACGTACGGCGAGCTGCGTAAGTGCCCCAACATCACCGTCTGCGTCGGTGGCGGTATCGGCACGCCCGAGCAGGCCGCCGAGTACCTCTCCGGCCGCTGGGCGCGCCGCTTCGGCTTCCCCGACATGCCGGTCGACGGCATCCTGGTCGGCACCGCGGCGATGGCCACGCTCGAGGCCACCACGTCGCCTCAGGTGAAGCAGCTGCTGGTCGACACGCACGGCACCGACGTGTGGGTGGGCGCAGGAAAGGCCCAGGGCGGCATGGCATCCGGGCGCAGTCAGCTCGGCGCCGACATTCACGAGATCGACAACACCGCCTCGCGCTGCGGTCGCCTGCTCGACGAGGTGGCCGGTGACGGCGACGCCGTGGCCGAGCGCCGCGACGAGATCATCGCCGCGATGGCGGACACCGCCAAGCCGTACTTCGGCGACGTGGCCGACATGACCTACCTGGAGTGGCTGCGGCGCTACGTCGAGCTCGCCATCGGCGACGGCTCCAGCACGGCCGACACCAAGAAGGCGGGCTCGCCGTGGCTGGACATCAGCTGGCGCGACCGCTTCGAGGAGATGCTGCAGCGCGCGGAGGCGCGGCTGCACCCGCAGGACTCGGGGCCGATCCCGTCGCTGTACACCGTTGACGCCAACGGCGAAGCGCTGCTTGAGGATCCGGAAGCCGCGATCACCGCGCTGCTGGGCCGCTACCCGGACGCCGAGACCGTCAAGCTGCACCCGGCCGACGTGCCGTTCTTCATCACGCTCTGCAAGACGCTCGGCAAGCCGGTCAACTTCGTGCCGGTCATCGACAAGGACGTGCGCCGTTGGTGGCGCAGCGACTCCCTGTGGCAGGCGCACGACGCTCGCTACGACGCCGATCAGGTGTGCATCATCCCCGGCACGGCGGCGGTCGCGGGCATCACCCGCGTCGACGAGCCGGTGGGTGAGCTGCTGGACCGTTTCGAGCAGGCCGCCATCGACGAGGTGGTCGCGACCGGCGCCGCGCCCGTGCAGGCCGTCTCGCGCAGGCAGGCGCGCGCCGACATCACCGGGCCGCTCGCCGTCGTGCTCGATTCGCCCGACGTGCTGTGGGCGGGTCGCACCTCGATCAACCCGGTGCACCGCATCGGCGAGCCGAGCGAGTGGCAAGTGCACGTGAACCGGGATTCGGAGGGCAGGAGCGAAGCGACCGGGGATGCCAGCACGGCGACACACCCTTCGACGGGTTCGCGGCTCGAGCTCGCGGACGGCGTGGTCACGCTGTCGGTGCCGCTGTCGGACATCTGGATCACCATCCGCTTCACGCTGCCCGACTGCACCGTCGACGGCGGTATGCCGCTCGTCACCGCCGACGACGCCGCGTCGGCCATGCGCGCCGTGCTGGCGATCGCCGCGAACGTCGAAGGGCCGGAGGCGCTTCCGCCCGTTGTCGACGGCTCGACCACGGTCACCGTCTCGTGGGATCCCGAGGAGGTCGCCGACCACACCGGTGTGACCGCCACGTTCGGTGCTCCGCTGGCGCCCGGTCTCACCCTGGTTCCCGACGCACTCGTCGGCCGGTGCTGGCCCGCGGTGTTCTCGGTCATCGGGTCGGCGGCCACCGACGCCGGCTTCCCGGTCATCGAGGGCCTGCTGAGCCTCGTCCACCTGGACCACGCCGCGCACCTGCTGGCGCCGATGCCCAAGGGCAAGGCCGAACTGACCGTCACCGCAACGGCTTCGACCGCGTTCGACACCGAGGTCGGTCGTGTCATCCCCGTGAGCGTCACGATCAGCGACGCGGACGGCACCGAACTCGCCACCCTCGAGGAGCGGTTCGCGATCCGCGGCCGCACCGGCGCCGTCGAGCTGACCGACCCGCTGAAGGCCGGCGGTGCCATCACCGACAACGCCACCGACACGCCGCGCCGTCGGCGCCGCGACGCCGTCGTCACCGCGCCCACCGACATGAGTGCGTTCGCCGTGGTGTCCGGCGACCACAACCCGATCCACACCGACCGGGCCGCTGCTCTGCTCGCCGGGCTGAAATCGCCCATCGTGCACGGCATGTGGCTGTCGGCCGCCGCGCAGCACGTCGTCACCGCCACCGACGGCCGGGCCACCCCGCCCGCCCGACTGGTCGGCTGGACGTCGCGCTTCCTCGGCATGGTGCTGCCGGGTGACGAGATCGAGTTCCGCGTCGACCGCGTCGGCATCGACCGCGGCGCCGAGATCATCGAGGTCACCGCGAAGGTCGACAACGACCTCGTCATGGCCGCCACCGCGCAGCTGGCGGCGCCGAAGACCGTCTACGCGTTCCCCGGTCAGGGCATTCAGTCCAAGGGCATGGGCATGGACGTCCGGGCTCGGTCCAAGGCGGCCCGCAAGGTCTGGGACACCGCCGACAGGTTCACTCGCGACACGCTTGGCTTCTCGGTGCTTCACGTCGTGCGCGACAACCCGACCAGCCTCATCGCCAGCGGCGTGCACTACCACCACCCCGAGGGCGTGCTGTACCTGACGCAGTTCACCCAGGTCGCGATGGCGACCGTGGCGGCCGCACAGGTCGCCGAGATGCGCGAGCAGGGCGCGTTCGTCGAGGGGGCGATCGCATGCGGTCACTCGGTCGGCGAGTACACCGCCCTGGCGTGCGTATCGGGCGTCTACGAGCTCGAGGCACTGCTCGAGGTCGTGTTCCACCGCGGCAGCAAGATGCACGACATCGTGCCCCGCGACGAGCACGGCAGGTCCAACTACCGGCTGGCGGCGATCCGCCCGTCGCAGATCGATCTCGACGACGACGACGTCACCGACTTCGTCGCCGAGATCAGTGCGCGCACCGGAGAGTTCCTCCAGATCGTGAACTTCAACCTGCGTGGCTCGCAGTACGCCATCGCCGGCACGGTGCGCGGCCTCGAAGCGCTGGAGGAGGAGATCGAGCGGCGTCGCGAAATCAGCGGCGGCAAGCGGTCGTTCATCCTCGTGCCCGGTATCGACGTGCCGTTCCACTCGGAGGTGCTGCGGGTCGGTGTGGCCGACTTCCGTCGCTCGCTCGAGCGCGTCATGCCCCAGGACGCCGATCCGGACCTGTTGATCGGCAAGTACATCCCGAACCTGGTGCCGCGACCGTTCACGCTCGATCGCGACTTCGTCCAGGAGATCCGCGACCTGGTGCCCGCCGAGCCTCTCGACGAGATCCTCGCCGACTACGACACCTGGCGTAACGAGCGGCCGCGCGAGCTGATGCGCAAGATCGTCATCGAGCTTCTGGCGTGGCAGTTCGCCAGCCCGGTGCGCTGGATCGAGACCCAGGACCTGCTCTTCATCGAGGAGGCCGCGGGCGGACTCGGCATCGAGCGGTTCGTCGAGATCGGCGTGAAGAACGCGCCGACGGTCGCCGGCCTGGCCACCAACACGCTGAAGCTGCCGGAGTACTCGCACAACACCACCGAGGTGCTCAACTCCGAGCGCGATGCCGCGGTGCTGTTCGCCACGGACACCGATCCGGAGCCCGAGGACGAGCCGGCCGAGCCGACGCCTGCGGCCGCCCCCGCGGCGGAGGCGGCACCCGCCGCGGCCGCTCCGGCGGCGGCGCCCCCCGCGGCGCCGTCCGGCGGGCCGCGTCCCGACGACATCACCTTCGACGCCTCGGACGCGACGATGGTTCTCATCGCGCTGTCGGCGAAGATGCGGATCGAGCAGATCGAGGCGCTCGACTCCATCGAGTCGATCACCGACGGCGCGTCGTCCCGTCGTAACCAGCTGCTCGTCGACCTCGGTTCCGAACTGAACCTCGGCGCCATCGACGGTGCCGCCGAGGCGGACCTGGCCGGCCTCAAGGGGCAGGTGACCAAGCTGGCCCGCACCTACAAGCCGTTCGGCCCGGTGCTGTCCGACGCGATCAACGACCAGCTGCGCACGGTCCTCGGGCCGTCCGGCAAGCGGCCCGCCGCCATCGCCGAGCGCGTCACCAAGACGTGGGAGCTGGGCCAGGGCTGGGTCAAGCACGTCACCGCCGAGCTGGCGCTGGGCACCCGCGAGGGGAGCAGCGTCCGCGGCGGCGACCTCGGCGGACTGCACCCCGGTGCGCTGCCCGACGCGGGCACGTTCGACAAAGTCGTCGATAGCGCCGTCGCCGCTGTCGGCGCGCGCAGGGGCATCCCGGTGTCGCTGCCGTCGTCGGGTGCGGCAGCGGGCGGCGTCGTCGACTCCGCCGCGCTGACCGAGTTCGCGGAGAAGGTCACCGGCCGCGACGGCGTGCTCGCCAACGCCGCCCGGATGATCCTCGGCCAGCTCGGCGTGGACAACCCGGTCAACGTCGGTGAGAGCGTCAGCGACGCCGACCTGATCGACCTGGTCACCACCGAACTCGGATCGGACTGGCCGCGTCTCGTCGCACCGGCGTTCGACGGCCGCAAGGCCGTGCTGTTCGACGACCGGTGGGCCAGTGCCCGCGAGGACCTCGCGCGGCTGTGGTTGCTGGACGAGGGCGACATCGACACCGATTGGGCGCAGCTGTCAGAGCGCTTCGAAGGTGCGGGCCATGTCGTTGCGACACAAGCGAACTGGTGGCAGGGCAAGGCCCTGGCCGCAGGCCGCAACGTGCACGCCACGCTGTACGGCCGCGCCGCTGCCGGTGCCGAGAACCCCGCAACGGGCCAGTACTGCAACGAGATCGCCGTCGTGACGGGTGCCTCGAAGGGCTCGATCGCCGCGTCGGTGGCCGCTCAGCTGCTGCACGGCGGCGCAACGGTCATCGCCACCACGTCCAAGCTCGACGACGACCGGCTGACGTTCTACAAGGAGCTCTACCGCGACAACGCCCGGTTCGGCGGCACCCTCTGGGTGGTCCCCGCCAACATGGCGTCGTACTCGGATATCGACGCACTCGTTGAGTGGGTCGGCAACGAGCAGTCCGAGAATCTCGGGCCGAAGGCACTGCACCTCAAGGACGCACTGACCCCGACGCTGCTGTTCCCGTTCGCCGCGCCGCGCGTGGCCGGCGACCTGTCCGAGGCGGGCTCGCGTTCCGAGATGGAGATGAAGGTCCTGCTGTGGGCCGTGCAGCGGCTCATCGGCGGGCTGTCGCACATCGGGTCGGAGCGTGACATCGCGTCGCGTCTGCACGTCGTGCTGCCGGGTTCACCGAACCGCGGCATGTTCGGCGGCGACGGCGCCTACGGCGAGGCCAAGTCCGCGCTCGATGCCGTCGTGACCCGCTGGAAGGCGGAGACGTCGTGGTCGCAGCGGGTGTCGATGGCGCACGCGCTGATCGGCTGGACCAAGGGCACCGGGCTGATGGGTCACAACGACGCCATCGTCGGAGCGGTCGAGGAGGCGGGTGTCACCACCTACACGACCGAGGAGATGGCGTCGATGCTGTTGGCGCTGTGCGACATCGAGTCGAAGGTCGCCGCGGCGCGTGAGCCGCTGCACGTCGACCTGACCGGCGGTCTGGGCGAGATCGACATCGACATGGCCGAGTTGGCCGCGAAGGCGCGCGAGGAGATGGTCACCGAGAGCGCTGCGGATGACGAGGAGGAGCTGGGCACCGTGCGCGCCCTGCCCTCGCCGCCGCGCGGTTACGCGGCTGCGCCGCCGCCGCAGTGGGCGGATCTGGACGTCGCCCCCGAGGACCTCGTCGTCATCGTCGGCGGCGCGGAACTCGGACCGTACGGCTCGTCGCGCACGCGCTTCGAGGTCGAGGTCGACGGCGAACTGTCGGCGGCGGGCGTGCTGGAGCTCGCCTGGACCACCGGCCTGGTCAAGTGGGAGGACGATCCCAAGCCGGGTTGGTACGACACCGCGTCGGGCGATCTGGTCGACGAGGGTGAGCTGGTGGAGCGCTACCACGACGCCGTCATCGAACGGGTCGGCATCCGCGAGTTCGTCGACGACGGGGCGATCCCCGCGGATCACTCTGCACCGCTGCTGGTCTCGGTCTTCCTCGACAAGGACTTCTCCTTCGTGGTGTCGTCCGAGGAGGAGGCCCGCAGCTTCGCGCAGTCCGATCCCGAGCACACGCTGATCGCGCCGGTGCCCGACAGCGGCGACTGGCAGGTGACCCGCAAGGCGGGCACCGAGATTCGGGTGCCACGCAAGGTCAAGATGTCGCGGACCGTCGGCGCGCAGATCCCCACCGGGTTCGACCCGATGGTGTACGGCGTCAGCCAGGACATGGCGAGCTCGATCGACCGGGTGGCGCTGTGGAACCTCGTCACCACCGTCGACGCGTTCCTCTCGGCGGGCTTCACGCCGTCCGAGCTGATGCGGTGGGTGCACCCCAGCCTGGTGGCCAGCACGCAGGGCACTGGCATGGGCGGCCTGACGTCGATGCAGACGATGTACCACGGCAACCTGCTCGGGGTGAACAAGCCGAACGACATCCTGCAGGAGGTGCTCCCGAACGTCTTCGCGGGTCACGTCGTGCAGAGCTACATCGGCAGCTACGGCGCGATGATCCACCCGGTGGGCGCATGTGCCACCGCGGCGGTCTCGGTCGAGGAGGGTGTCGACAAGATCCGGCTCGGCAAGGCCGAGTTCGTGGTCGCCGGCGGATACGACGACCTGACGTTGGAGGCCGTCACCGGCTTCGGCGACATGTCGGCCACCGCCGACACCGAGGTGATGCGCGCCAAGGGCATCAGCGACGGGAAGTTCTCCCGCGCCAACGACCGGCGCCGGCTGGGCTTCGTCGAGGGTCAGGGCGGTGGCACCATCCTGCTGGCCCGCGGTGATCTGGCACTGGCCATGGGACTGCCGGTCCAGGCCGTCGTCGGTTACGTCTCCTCGTTCGGCGACGGTGTGCACACGTCGATCCCGGCACCGGGACTCGGCGCGCTGGGTGCCGGTCGCGGTGGCAGGGACTCGAAGCTGGCCAAGGCGCTCGCACAGCTGGGCGTCACCGCCGACGACATCGCCGTGATCTCCAAGCACGACACGTCGACGCTGGCCAACGACCCCAACGAGACCGAGCTGCACGAGCGGCTGGCGGCCTCGCTGGGTCGCTCGCCCGGCAACCCGCTGTTCATCGTCAGCCAGAAGAGCCTGACGGGCCACAGCAAGGGCGGTGCGGCGGCGTTCCAGATGATGGGGCTGTGCCAGATCCTGCGCGACGGGGTCATCCCGCCGAACCGGAGCCTGGACTGCGTCGACGAGGAACTGGCGCACGCGTCGCACTTCGTGTGGGTGCGCGAGACCCTGCACATGCGCGAGCGCTTCCCGCTCAAGGCGGGGCTGATCACCAGCCTCGGTTTCGGGCACGTGTCCGGTCTGGTGGCACTGGTCCATCCGCAGGCGTTCCTCGCGGCGCTCAGCCCCGAGCAGCGTGCGGATTACCAGCGCCGGTCGGGCGAGCGCGTGCTCGAAGGTCAGCGCAGGCTGGCGTCGGCGATCGCCGGTGGACCCGCGCTGTACGAGAAGCCGGCGGATCGTCGCTTCAACCACGACGCACCCGAGAGCGAGAAGCGCCAGGAGGCCAGCATGCTCCTGAACGCCGATTCGCGACTGGGCGAGGACGGTTGGTACTAACACATGATCAGCTGCGGTAGCTTCTCCGCGTGAGCATCGTCGGGGTCGGCATCGACCTGGTATCCATTCCGGACTTCGCGGAGCAGGTCGATCAGCCGGGCACGGTGTTCGCCGAGACCTTCACACCGGGCGAGCGCCGCGACGCCGCGGACAAGAGTTCCTCGGCGGCGCGGCATCTCGCGGCGCGCTGGGCGGCCAAGGAGGCCGTGATCAAGGCGTGGTCGGGGTCGCGGTTCTCCAAGCGGCCGGTGCTGCCCGAGGGGATCCACCGCGACATCGAGATCGTCACCGACATGTGGGGACGTCCCAAGGTCCGGCTCAGCGGGGCGATCGCCGAGCACCTCAAGGACGTCGCGATTCACCTGTCGCTTACCCACGAGGGTGACACCGCGGCCGCCGTCGCGGTGCTGGAGGCAGGCGAGTAACCGTTTCGGTGCCGCAGGGGACCGTCGGCGACCCACTAGCCTGGCCTCATGAGCGAGTTGGTTCAGAAGGTCCGCGACGTGCTTCCGTCGGTGCGGGCCGACCTCGAGGATCTGGTCCGCATCGAGTCGGTGTGGGCCGATCCGGCCCGCCGCGGTGAGGTTCAGCGCAGTGCCGAGGCCGTCTCGAAGTTGTTCTCGGAGGCGGGTTTCGGCGACGTGCGCATCGTCAGCGAGGGAGGGGCGCCCGCGGTCATCGCCCGCCACCCCGCACCGCCGGGAGCTCCGACCGTGCTGCTGTACGCCCACCACGACGTGCAACCCGAAGGTGATCGCGGGCAGTGGGAGTCGGCGCCGTTCGAGCCGACCGAACGCGACGGCAGGCTGTACGGTCGCGGCACCGCCGACGACAAGGCCGGTATCGCAACGCATCTGGCCGCGATCCGCGCGTTCGCCGGTCGCCCGCCGGTCGGCGTGACGGTGTTCGTGGAGGGCGAGGAGGAATCGGGCTCGCCGTCTCTGGGCGCGCTTCTCGCCGCGCACAAGGAGCTGCTGGCTGCCGACGTGATCGTCATCGCGGATTCGGACAACTGGAGCACCGAGCAGCCCTCGCTGACGGTATCGCTGCGCGGGCTCGCCGACTGCGTCGTCGAGGTGGCCACGCTCGACCACGGCCTGCACTCGGGCATGTGGGGCGGGGTCGTGCCGGATGCGCTGAGCGCGCTGGTGCGACTCCTGGCCAGCCTGCACGACGACGAGGGCAACGTCGCGGTGGCCGGTCTGCACGAAGCCACCGCGGCCGACGTCGAGTTCCCCGCCGAGCGGGTGCGCGCCGACACCGGTGTGCTCGACGGCGTTACCGAGATCGGGTCCGGCTCGACTGCGCAACGGTTGTGGGCCAAGCCGGCGATCACGGTCATCGGCATAGACACCACGCCCATCGCCTCGGCGTCGAACACGTTGATCCCGCGGGCGCGGGCGAAGGTCAGCATGCGGGTGGCTCCCGGCGGTGACGCCGCCGCCCACTTGGCCGCGCTGACAAGCCATCTGGAGGCGCACGCGCCGTGGGGTGCGCAGGTGACGGTCACGCCGGGCGATCTGGGGGAGCCGTACGCCATCGACGCCACCGGCCCGGTGTACGACGCGGCCCGCGCGGCGTTTCGCGAGGCCTGGGCGGCCGAGCCGGTGGACACCGGCGTCGGCGGCTCGATCCCGTTCATCGCGGAGTTCGCCGCCGCGTTCCCCGACGCGAAGATCCTGGTGACCGGCGTCGAGGACCCCAACACACAGGCGCACAGCATCAACGAAAGCCTGCATCTGGGCGTGCTCGAACGCGCGGCGACGGCGGAGACACTGCTGCTGGAGGCGCTGGGACGGAGTTGAAACTGCCGCGGCCGATGCTTCGCCGTCGGCGAACTCCATGCCTCCCCAATTGGGCATCCGCAACGGCCACCGTCCACAGGGCGTGACGTGGACTAGGTAGTTCAGCCTCGACCGCGGCAGCTGGCAACTCGAATACCCAGAACGGTCAATTGGGCAAACGAGTGTCGACCGGCGACTACGTCACACCCGCCTCAGTGGCTGAGGTCGCGCCGCAGCTTCGCGACGTGGCCGGTCGCCTTCACGTTGTACTGGGCGACCTCGACCCTCCCCTTCTCGTCGACGACGAAGGTGGAGCGGATGACGCCCTGCACGGTCTTGCCGTACATGCTCTTCTCGCCGAACGCGCCCCAGGCCGCCAGCACCGACTTGTCGGGGTCCGAGAGCAGCGGGAACGTCAGGCCCTCGTTGTCACGGAACTTCGCGAGCTTCTCCGGCTTGTCGGGGGAGATGCCGACGACGTCGAGTCCGGCGTCGTTCAGCGACGCCAGGCTGTCGCGGAAGTCGCAGGCCTGTTTGGTGCAGCCCGGCGTCGACGCCGCCGGATAGAAGTAGACGATGACCTTCCGACCCTTGAAGTCGGACAGTTTGACGGTGTTGCCGTCGGCGTCCGGAAGGCTGAAGGCGGGTGCTTTGTCACCCACTTCGAGACGCGGGGTCGGAGCCATGCGGTGTCCCTTCTGTCGGCCTCTGCACTCGGCTGTTCTAGGGTAGTGCGGCAAGGACGGCAAGCGAGGTGGAGGGCTGACGTGGCGGATCGGGATCCCGACGACATCAAGCGTGAGATCGACGAGGCGCGCAACCAGCTCGCCTCCACCGTCGACGCGCTCGCCGTGCGGGCTAATCCGCGCAGGCTCGCCGACGACGCCAAGGCCGGTCTGGTGCAGTTCGTCAAGAAGCCCGTGGTGGCCGTGTCCATCGCCGGCGTCGGAGCCCTGGTCCTGGTGGTGTTCATTCGCCGCCGGCGGGGCTGACGGGTAGCTCAGTCGATCAGCGCCAGCGGCCGAAACGGAAGAGGTCGCTGAGCGAGCGTCGCGGCGGATTCGCGGTGCGACCCAGCCTGCTGCAGTTGTAGACGATGACCGGGCACTGCGCAGCAACGTCGACGTCAACCTCGATGGGTGACTCGTCCGCGTCGCGCGATGCACTGGCTATCGGCATCAGCTAAGACCTCGTTTCCTCTCTGAAATCCACGGCGTGGTCCGTCGGTCGAACCCGCAGCTAACACGATCGTAGCACTGGTACCCCTGGCCCTGCTGCGCGAAACCCCATCCTTGGCTAGGTACCGTCACGATGGATCGATTCGAGTAGTCGCTGGTCGGCGGTTGGATATCTACACTTACGGTGATTAGTGCACAGATTTGGCAAATGTGTCGCCGCTTCGGACAAATTATTGACAGCAACGTCAGTCGCTACTGCGGCCGGCGTGCAGGTGCCAGTGTGTCCCACGTCACTGTGCAGCAAATATCACATGCGTCAATTAAGCCCTCGAACTGGGGGGATGCCCGGTTTGCTCGCGCCGGGCGAACCCCGGCGGCCGGGGATCGTCGCCGGCTGTGGTTGCCGTGCGCGGGGGCTGGCCGGGTTCGCCGTCTCGCCTGGGGCTGACGGCCCGACCGTGCCGCCCTGGAAATGACAAAAACCCCGCCTGAGCGGGGTCTTGTGGTGCGCCGTCAGGGTTTCGAACCCCGGACCCGCTGATTAAGAGTCAGCTGCTCTACCAACTGAGCTAACGGCGCGCGTGAGAGACGATAACAGTAGGGGGGCCGCGGGGTGAAATTCTTTCGGCGGAGCGTCCGGGGCCCGCGACGGTTCTGCTTCTGTCTCAGATGTCCCTTAGACTTATCGCCAAGTACGCGAGTACTTCGATGGGGCTCTCTATATCGCGAGGTGGAACAAGCATGTGGCAGGTCAAGCGCGTGGCTCGGCCGCGCCGGCTGCGAACTCTCGTGCTCGTCGCGGCACTGCTGCCCGCGATCGTTCTCGGAGCGGGAGCCTGCAGCACGGCTCCCGCGCCGCCACCGAAGCCGCAGACCATCACGGACAAGGGGACGCCCTACGGCGACCTGTTGGTACCGAAGCTGACGTCGTCGGTCACCGACGGTGCCGTGGGCGTCGCGGTCGATTCGCCGGTCACCGTCAGCGCGGAGGACGGCGTTCTCGGCGCGGTGAGCATGACCGATGAGGACGGCACGGCCATCGCCGGCCAGCTCAGCCCGGATGGCCTGCGCTGGAACACCACCGAGCAGCTCGGCTACAACGAGCGCTACACGCTGAACGCCCAGTCGTTGGGCCTCGGCGGTGTCACGAACCGTGTCATGACGTTCCAGACGCACTCGCCGGACAATCTGACGATGCCGTACCTGATGCCGGGTGACGGCGAGGTCGTCGGCGTCGGCCAGCCCGTCGCGATCCGGTTCGACGAGGACATCCCGAACCGGGTGGCCGCCGAGAAGTCGATCAAAATCACCACCACCCCGAAGGTCGAGGGTGCGTTCTACTGGCTCAACAATCGCGAAGTCCGTTGGCGCCCACAGAATTACTGGAAGCCCGGAACCAGGGTCGACGTCGCGGTGAACACCTACGGCGTGGACCTCGGCGACCGCCTGATGGGCCAGGAGAACGTCATCTCCCACTTCACCATCGGCGACGAGGTCATCGCTGAGGTCGACGACAACACCAAGGTCATCACCATCCGGCGCAACGGCGAGGTCATCAAGACCATGCCGACGTCGATGGGCAAGAACAGCACGCCCACCAACAACGGCGTCTACATCATCGGCGACCGGCTCAGCCACATGGTGATGGACTCGTCGACCTACGGCGTGCCGTCGAACTCGCCCAACGGGTACCGCACCGAGGTCGACTGGGCCACCCAGATGTCCTACAGCGGCATCTACGTACACGGCGCTCCGTGGTCGGTCGGCAGCCAGGGCTACAGCAATGTGAGCCACGGCTGCCTCAACGTCAGCACGTCGAACGCGCAGTGGTTCTACGAGAACACCAAGCGCGGCGACATCGTCGTCGTATCCAACACGGTCGGCTCGCTACTGTCCGGCACCGACGGTCTCGGCGACTGGAACGTCCCATGGGATCAGTGGAAAGCCGGCAACGCCAACGTCTGACGGCTCCGGCGGCCGCGGGTTCGGCCGGCCCGGCGGTGTCCGCACGTCCTCAAGCGCGGTGATGGGCGTTGTTCGCACTGCCGATTGACGCCGGTACCCGGCCCTCGGAGATTACGATCGCGCTGTAGGTCGGGGGTTGAGGAACTCGGCGTCAGGAGGGGTATGACGACCTGGTACCGACTACCGGCGAACGCTAACCGGATCCGGCCCTGGTGACCGGTGTGCCCGAACTGCACCGCGTCGCCCTTCCGCAGGCGACCGCGGACGGTGGTGACCACGCGGTACCCGACCGCGACTCGGTGCAACTCGGCGAGATCGTCCTGATGTCCGATCGCGGCCTTCGTCATTCGATCAACGAGGACGCGGCGGCCGCGGGGATCATCGCAGGCGACGGATCCGACCGACCGCATCCGCGGGTGGCGGTCGTGTGCGACGGCGTCTCGAGTTCCACCGCCGCGCGACTCGCGTCGTCGGCGGCGTCGAGAGCGGGGGTCGACGCGATGCTCGCCGCCTTGGCCGCCGCGGAATCGCCACTGGCGGCGGTGTTCGCCGGGCTCGCCGAAGCCGCGTCCGCGGCGGAGTCGGCGGGCGCCGAAGCGAGTCCGGGAACCGCCCCGTCCTGTACTTACACCGCAGCAGTGGTGGCCGAGAATGCCGCCGGCACCGTTCAGATCACGGTGGGCAACGTCGGCGACAGCAGGGCGTACTGGTTGCCGATTCCGCCGGGCGTTCCACGACAACTCACCGTCGACGATTCGGTGGCCCAGCAACTGGTGACCGCCGGGCTGCCTCCCGATTCACCGGCCGTTGCGCGAATGGCTCACGTCCTCTCCCGGTGGCTCGGCGGGCACACCGAGTCGAAACCCTGGTCGGAGTCGAGCGTCCAGACGATCGACGTCGATGACGCGGGGTTGCTGCTGTTGTGCACCGATGGACTGTGGAACTACCTTCCGGAAGCAGCCGATATCGCGTCGGTCCGCGCAGATGCCGAGGGAATCGACGCGGCCACCGTGCTCGTCGACCACGCGCTTCAGGCCGGCGGTCACGACAACGTGACGGTGATATTGATCCCGATTGACGGACAGTCGTGAGTTCGACTGAGGCGCAGAGTATCCACGTGCGTCGCGGGAGGTTCACTTGTCGCACGCGGATAACGCTCGTCCCTCGACGGTGTATTCATGATCGAATCCGGCTACGGTGGTCGACCGGGGATCGAAAGAGGAGACACCGTGGCCGAGAGAATCGTCCGGCAGCTCATCGATGACATCGATGGCTCCGACATCACCGAAGGGGGAGAACAGCTCGAATTCTCCGTGCGTGGGGTGACTTACCGCCTCGATCTGTCGTCGGCGAACGCGGCCAAGTTCGACAAGGTACTCAAGCCCTACATCGATGCGGCGGAGAAGGTGAGCGGCGCGGACAGCCCGCGCACCGGGGCGCCGCGTCGAGCGAGGAAGTCCGCCCGCGGTTCCTCGGGTTCGTCCGAGCAACTCGCCGCCATCCGGGCGTGGGCGCGGAAGAAGGGCTATGAGGTGTCGGACCGCGGGCGGATCAAAGCCGACATCGTGGAAGCGTTCAACGCCGCCCACTGACACCAAAGGTGGGAGGGCGTAAACGCCCTCCCACCTAATCGGGTGGCTGACGGGACTCGAACCCGCGACAGCCAGGATCACAACCTGGTGCTCTACCAACTGAACTACAGCCACCATTGCCGCCGAGCCACGCTGGACGCGGGCAGCGGAGTAGATACTAACCGCTCGAGCGCTCCGCGGCCGAATCCTTTGTCTCGCCGTTCGCTCCCGGCGGTCCGAGTTCGGCCGCGACGGCGGCGATGTCGCTGGTCGCCGGGCCCGGCGGCGCGACGAACGCGGTGCGCCGGTAGTACATGAGCTCGCGGATGGACTCGTGGATGTCGGCCAGCGCCCGATGGGCCAGCCCCTTCTCCGGCTGGCCGAAGTAGATCCGCGGATACCAGCGCCTGCACAACTCCTTGATGGAGCTGACGTCGATCATCCGGTAGTGCAGGAAGGCATCGAGCGTCGGCATGTCGCGCGCGATGAAACCGCGGTCCGTGGCGATCGAGTTACCGCACAGCGGAGCGGTGTTGGGCTGCTTGACGTGGCTGCGGATGTAGTCGAGCACCAGTGCCTCGGCGGTGCCGAGGTCGACGGTCGACCTGCGCACTTCCTCGGTGAGCCCCGACTTCCTGTGCATGGTGGCCACCACGTCGACCATTCCGTCGAGCGCCGCGTCGTCGGCGTGAATGACCACGTCGACCCCTTCGCCCAGGACGTTCAGCTCCGCGTCGGTCACCAGAGCCGCGATTTCAATGAGCTTGTCCGAACCCAGGTTGAGTCCGGTCATCTCGCAGTCGATCCACACCAGTTCGTCACGCACAGCGTTCAACAGTATTCCCACCGGCGACAACCAGTAGTCTCTGGCCCATGACAGCTGACGTGTCAGGCACCCCCGCGCAACAGATCGCCGCTGGTTACGCCGTTGAAGGCCAGGCCCTGGAGCTCGGCGCCGTCGTGGTCGACGGTGTCGTCGACCCGACCGCGCAGGTCCGGATACCGCTCGCCACCGTCAACCGGCACGGCCTCGTCGCGGGCGCCACCGGCACCGGCAAAACGAAGTCGCTTCAGGTCATCGCCGAGCAGTTGTCGGCGGCCGGCGTTCCGGTGCTGATGGCCGACGTCAAGGGCGACCTGTCGGGGTTGTCGCGCCCCGGCGCCGCCAACGACAAGACCACCCAGCGGGCCAGCGACACCGGCGACCAGTGGACTCCCACCGCGTTCCCCGTCGAGTTCCTGTCGCTCGGCACCGAGGGCATCGGCGTACCGGTGCGCGCGACGATCACCAGCTTCGGACCCATTCTGCTGTCGAAGGTGTTGGGGCTCAATGCCACTCAGGAGTCGACGCTCGGCCTGATCTTCCACTGGGCCGATCAGAAGGGCCTGTCGCTGCTGGATCTGAAGGATCTGCGCGCGGTCATCCAGTACCTCACCAGCGACGAGGGCAAGCCCGAACTGAAGGCGCTCGGCGCGGTGTCGCCGACCACGGCGGGGGTGATCCTGCGCGCGCTGGTCAACCTGGAAGCCGAGGGCGCCGACACGTTCTTCGGCGAGCCCGAGTTGGAGCCGAAGGATCTGATGCGCCTCGACGCGCAGGGCCGCGGCGTCATCACGCTGCTGGAACTCGGGGCGCAGGCGGCCCGCCCGGTGATGTTCTCGACCTTCCTGATGTGGGTGCTCGCCGACCTGTTCACGACGCTGCCCGAGGTCGGCGACGTCGACAAGCCCAAGCTGGTGTTCTTCTTCGACGAGGCGCATCTGCTGTTCAACGACGCGTCCAAGGCGTTCCTCGAGCAGGTCGAGCAGACCGTTAAGCTGATCCGTTCCAAGGGTGTCGGCGTCTTCTTCTGCACGCAGTTGCCCACCGACGTGCCCAACAACGTGCTCTCGCAGTTGGGCGCCCGCATCCAGCACGCGTTGCGCGCCTTCACGCCTGACGACCAGAAGGCGCTCACCAAGACCGTCCGCACGTATCCCAAGACCGAGGTCTACGACCTGGAGTCGGCGTTGACGTCGCTGGGGATCGGTGAGGCCATCGTGACGGTGCTGTCGGAGAAGGGCGCGCCGACGCCGGTGGCGTGGACCCGGATGCGGGCGCCGCGCTCGTTGATGGACACCATTGGGCCCGAGGCGATCTCGGCCGCGGCGAAGGCCAGCCCGTTGCAGGCGGAGTACGGCCAGACCATCGACCGCGAATCGGCCTACGAGCGGCTCAACGCCCGGATCGCCGAGCCGGACCCGGCGGCCACGCCCGTCCCCGCGAACACGGGGTTCGGCGGCGCGTCGACGACGGCGACCGTCAAGACCGCGCCGGTCGAGCCGGGCGTGGTCGAGGAGGTGCTGAAGTCCTCGGCGTTCAAGAGCTTCCTGCGCTCTGCGGCGACCGTTGCCGGCCGCGAGATCACCCGCAGCATCCTCGGCACCGGTCGCCGCAGGCGCTAACCAAAGCCGGCGCTCAGACCGTGAAGCCGCCGTCGACGTTGAGGTTGGCGCCGGTGATGTACTGCGACTCAGGCCCCGACAGGAAGCTGACCACGGCGGCGACGTCGCTCGTCCGGCCGTACCGGCCAAGCGCCACATGGGCTTTGATGCCCTCGGCGAACTCGCCCTCGTCGGGGTTCATGTCGGTGTTGATCGGGCCCGGCTGCACGTTGTTGACGTTGATGCCGCGCGGGCCGAGTTCGCGTGCCAGTCCACGGGTGAACGAGGACACCGCGCCCTTCGTCAGCGCGTAGACCGCCTGGCCTCCCGCCGATACCCGATCGGCGTTCACGCTGCCGATGTTGATGATGCGAGCGCCCTCGCCGAGGTGTCCGATCGCGCTGCGGACCGCCCAGTAGACGCCGCCGATGTTGACGGCGACCGAGCGGTCGAAGTCCTCCGGCGTGAACTCGTCGATCGGCGTCAGGTAGGCGACCGCCGCGTTGTTGACCAGGACGTCCAGCCCGCCGAGTTCGGCGACCGTCCGTTCGACGGCGGCGGTGATCTGGGCCGGGTCGGCGTTGTCGGCCTGGATCGCGACCGCCGTGCCGCCGCTCTCCGCCACCGCCGCAACGAGTTTCTCGGCGTCGACGGCCGATGCCGAGTAGGTGAACGCCACCGCCGCGCCGTCCGCGCTCAGGCGCCGCACGATCTCCGCCCCGATTCCACGCGAGCCGCCCGTCACGAGTGCCCGCTTGCCCGTCAAAAGGCCCATGTCATCCTCCGAAATGTAATAACGAACCGAGTTGTTACTAAGTACGTTGAGGTCAAGAGGAACGACGACGGGAAAATTCCCGGAGGCCGACGGGACGTCGAGGAGGTGGGCGATGGCAGTCGGACGGCCACGGGAGTTCGACGCGGGAGAGGTCGAGGAACAGGCGATGACGCTGTTCTGGGACCGCGGCTTCGACGGGGTGTCGATATCGGATGTCAGCGCCGCGACCGGGGTGAACCGCCGCAGCATCTACGCGGAGTTCGGTTGCAAGGAGAACCTGTTCGAGCGTGCCACGCAGCGCTATCTCGCAGGCCCCGGCGGATACCTCGTCGGAGCGCTCCAGCAGCCGACGGCGCGCGAGGTCGCCAGCGCGATGATGCACGGCGCGGCGGACGCCGTCAGCGGGGACACCCGCGGTTGCCTCACCGTCGGGAACGCCCCTGGCCTCACGGAACTGCGCGACGCCACGGCGCACCGATTGGCCGAACGCTTCGACGCCGCGGTCGCGGACGGCGAACTGTCAGGTGTGGACACCGTGCTGCTGGCTCGCTGGGTCTGCGCTGTCTGCCAAGGACTTTCGATCCAGGCCCGCAGCGGAGCCACCAGGGAGGAGCTGCACGCGGTGGCCGACCTCGCGCTGGCGGGCTGGCCCGAGCGCTAGTCGCCGCCGAGCTTCTTGTAGACCGCCCCGACGATGGGGGTGACGATCGCGCGGGGGGTGTACCCACTGGCAACCGACATCGCCTTCGACGTGACGCCGGGAACCACGCGCATCTTGTTCTTCTCGAGGCCGTCCAACGAGATCTTGGCGGTGTACTCCGTGGAGATCCAGAGGAAGTCCGGGATGAGCTTCTCCACCAGTGACTGCTCGTGCTCGACGGGCAGCGTCTCGCGGACGGGTCCCGGCGCGAGCAGCGTGACGTGGATGCCGTCCTTCTTGAGCTCGCCGCGCAGCGACTCGCTGAACGTGTTGGCGAACGCCTTGGTCGCGGCGTAGGTGGCGTTGTTCGGGATGGGGGAGTTGCCCGCCGCCGAGCCGGAGATCAGGATGCCGCCGGACTTGCGCGCGACCATGCCGGGCAGCACCGCGAGCACCGGGTCGTGCACGCCGAGGACGTTGAGTTGCACCTGATCCTTCTCGCCCTGCGGGTCCAGCGCGGCGATCGGTCCGAACGTCGCGGTACCGGCGTTAGCGCAGAGAATCGACACCTCGCGGCTCGCCAACTCGTCACAGAGCCTGCCGCGCGACTCGGGATCGGCGAGGTCGGCGGCGCGCACCTCGACGGTGACTCCGTAGCGGTCGGTCAAGCGCTGAGCCAGGCCGGTGAGCACCTCTTCGCGGCGGGCGGTGATGATCAGGTGGTGGCCGCGCGCGGCGAGTTCGGTGGCCAGCGCTTCGCCGATGTTCTGCGAGGCTCCGGTGACGACGGCGCGGGCATCCGGGCTTGGTGCGGGTACGGGCATGGAGTCGATGGTAGGGACCAATACAGTGGCGACATGACCAGCCCCAGGCGATCCGGCGTCGTCGCATGGGCGATGTGGGACACCGGCGCGACGGGGATGAACGCCATCGTCGTCACCTTCGTCTTCTCCGTGTACCTGACCGGATCCGTGGGGGAGGGCGCTCCCGGCGGCACCACGCCGGCGGAATGGCTCGGCCGTGCGCTGACGGCATCGGGTCTCGTCGTCGCACTGCTGGCCCCGGCGACCGGCGTCTGGGTGGACGTCGCGCACCGCAGGCGCGCGGTGCTGGCGGCGCTCACCGGCACTGCGGTCGTTCTGACGGCGGCCATGAGCCTGATCCAGAACGATCCGGCCTATCTGTGGCCGGGCCTGGTGCTGCTGGCCTGCACCGCGGCGTGCAGCGACCTCGCCACCGTGCCGTACAACGCGATGCTGCGGGAGTTGTCGACACCGTCGACGTCGGGCCGGATTTCCGGAATCGGTTCCGCCGCAGGCTATGCCGGCACGGTGCTACTGCTGCTGATCGTGTACCTCGGCCTGGTGCAGGGCGACGGCGACACCCGGGGGCTGTTCGGCATCACGTCGGCCAACGGCTGGCCCGCCCGCGCGGCGATGCTGCTCACGGCGGCCTGGTTCATCCTCTTCGCGCTGCCGCTGCTGGTGATCCGCCGCACCGAGTCGCCCGTCGAGGTCACCGCCAGGGTCGGCCTGGTGGGGGCCTACCGCAACCTGTGGGCGGAGTTGCGCGACCAGTGGTCGCGCGACCACAACCTCGTCTACTACCTGGTGGCCAGTGCGATCTTCCGCGACGGGCTGACCGGCATCTTCACCTTCGGCGCCGTCGTCGGGGTCGCCGTGTACGGGGTGTCGCAGGCGGACGTGCTGCTGTTCGGCGCGTGCGCGTGCACGGTCGCCGCGATCGGCGCCGTAATCGGCGGGATGGTCGACGACCGGATCGGCTCCAAACCCGTCATCGTCGGCTCGCTCACGTCACTCATCGTCATCGGCTGCGTGATGATCGCGCTCGACGGGCCGCTCGCCTTCTGGGTCTGCGGGCTGCTGCTGTGTCTGTTCGTCGGTCCCACCCAGTCCTCGGCACGCACCCAGATGCTGCGGTTGACCAGCGAGGGCAAGGAGGGCGTGGCCTTCGGCCTCTACACGACGACGGGTCGGGCCGCGTCGCCGCTGGCTCCGTGGTTCTTCGCGATGTTCATCGGCATCTTCGGCACCGACCGTGCGGGCATGGGCGGCGTCGCCACCGTGCTGGCGCTCGGCCTCATCGCGATGCTGCTGGTTCGGACGCCGCCGAATGCCGTGCTAACGGAGCGCGCCGCAGATGGTAAGCCCCGCGCCGGTGTTTGACTCCACCTGCGCGTCACCGACGGTGATCGAGCAGGTGATCTCGCGACCGAAGTTGATGATGTTGACGCTCGCCATGGAGTCGGGATCGGACAGTTCGACCTGCTTGCTCCACGGCAGCATGACGTTGAACTCGGTCTGCAGGATCCCGTCGGCGTCGACGTAGGTGATGCTGATCGCCCGCCCGGTGCCGCTGACGTCGTAGACGACGGTCTGCGCGGGTCCCGAGGGCGTCGGCGGGACGACGGGCACGCTCGGCGTCGTCTCCGTCGGTCGCGGCGTGGTGGTCCTCGGCCGGGACGGCGTCGTGGTGGGCGTCCGCGTGGTGGTGGTCGTCGTCGGCTCCGACGGCTGCAACGACGGCGGGGGCGCGACGACGGTCTGCTGTGACGAACTGTCGATGATCACGACGGCGACGATCAGCCCGAGCACCGTCACCATCGACAGCCCCGCGAGCACCCACAGCCACTTGCGCGACGGGGGGTCGGGCGGTGGCGGCGCATCCGGCGGGGCCGGCTGACCGTAGGCGCCGGTGCCGTACGCGTTCGTGGCGTAGGGGTCGTAGCCGTACTCGTACGGCGGGAGTTGCCGGGTGGGGTTCGGCACCTGTGCGGGCTGGTACGGCTGCTGACCGGAGGGCAGCTGGTTGCCGTAGGCGGGGTCCTGGTAGCCGGAGGCGCCGTACGGATACGGCTCACCCTGTCCGGGTCCACCTCGGTATGGATCGGTCATTCCCACCTCATGGTTGCAGGGTACCTGCGCGTCCGCCGGTGGCAGCGGCTCGAGATTCGCCTCGCCGGGACCCGATCGCCGATGCGCGTTTACCTGAATTGTCCGCTGGGTAAATACGACCCACGCCTTGCTGGCGAAACACGAAAGAAGGTCGATCGTGCGTGGTGGCGGAATCCTCGGGATCATCGTTCTCATCTGGTTGCTGATCGGCGCGTACGCGGCGTACGACCGCGGGTACTTCGCGACGGGTGAGAACAACTGCGGCACTGCGGCGACCATCGCGCTCAACGTGATCGCCGGGCCCCTCAACTGGGTGGGCGACATCAATCCGAAGGTCAGTGACTGCCGGCCGGATGTCGCCATCCCGCCGCCGAATCAGTGAACGAGTGAAGGAGTAGCGACAACATGATCGTCATCGGAATCATCCTGATCGTCATCGGCGTGGTGTTCGCCGTGCCGGTGCTGACGTACGTCGGCGTGGCCCTGGCCGTCATCGGCGCGGTGTTCTGGTTGCTCGGGCGTGCCGGCCACGCGGTTGGCGGACGCCGCGCCTGGTATTAGCCGGTTCGCGCTGAACTCAGCGCCGCAACCGTCATCGCCCGCAACACCGCCCGAGCCGTCTCGGGCGGCGTGCCGGGCTTGAGCCCGTGCGGCGTGGAGTTGAGCAGTCCGAAGGCGGCGTGTGCCATCAGCCGGGCGTCCGCCTCGCTCCGGCTGTCGTCCAGCTGCCGCAGCACGTCCACCCACACCTCGACGTACTGGCGTTGCGCTTTGCGCACCTGACGCTTCGCTGCGGCGGGCAGATGGCTCAGATCTCGATCCTGGATGCGGATGAGGTCGGATTCGTCGAACGCGAAGTCCAGATGGAAGTCGATGAGGCCGTTGAGCGCCGCCGCGGCGGAGTCCGCGTCCGCCACCACGGCCGTCGCCCCCGCCAGCAATCGGGTGCTGATGCCAACCAGCAGTTCGGCCAGCAGCGCCTCCTTGTTGGGGAAGTGCCGGTAGATAGCCGGTCCGCTGACACCGACCGCCGCACCGATGTCCTCGAGCCGGACCGCGAGGTAGCCGCGTTCGGCGACCAGTCGCTCGGCCGCGGCGATCAACTGGGAGCGCCGGTCCGACTTGGCCCGACTGCGGCGCGTCGCGGTGGCGTCGGACTGCGTGACCGCCATCACACCTCCGCCCGTTCGTGACAATCTCGGTTAATTGTGATTAACATACCATCAGTTAGTCGTCATTAACTCAACCGAAGCGGGTCAACGTTGTCTACGCGGGTGTCACATCGCGAACAGCACCTCGAACTGGTGGCGCAACTGCGTGCGAAGTTGGCGGCCGCCGCTCTCGGCGGTTCGGAACGGGCGCGCGAACGCCACGTCAGCCGGGGCAAGCTGTTGCCCCGCGACCGCGTCGACGGTCTCCTCGACCCCGGCAGCCCGCTGCTGGAGATCGCGCCGCTGGCCGCCGACGGGATGTACGACGACGAGTGCCCCGGCGCGGGCATGATCGCCGGAATCGGCCGGGTGTCGGGCCGCGAATGCGTGATCGTCGCCAACGACGCGACCGTCAAGGGCGGCACCTACTACCCGATCACCGTGAAGAAACACCTTCGGGCACAGGAGATCGCGAGCCAGAACCACCTACCCTGCATCTACCTGGTGGACTCGGGCGGCGCCTTCCTGCCTCGCCAGGACGAGGTGTTCCCCGACCGGGAGCACTTCGGCCGAATCTTCTACAACCAGGCCACCCTCAGTGCGCGCGGCATCCCGCAGATCGCCGCCGTGCTCGGGTCGTGCACCGCCGGCGGCGCCTACGTCCCCGCGATGAGCGACGAGGCGGTCATCGTGCGCAACCAGGGCACGATCTTCCTCGGCGGTCCGCCGCTGGTGAAGGCGGCGACCGGCGAGATCGTCACCGCCGAGGACCTGGGCGGCGGCGACCTGCACTCCAAGGTCTCAGGGGTCACCGATCACCTCGCGCACGACGATCGCGACGCACTGCGCATCGTGCGGCGCATCGTCGCCACGCTCGGGCCCCGCACGCCAACGCCCTGGGAGGTGGCGCCCACGAAAGATCCGATCGCCGACCAGAGCGAGTTGTACGACGTGGTGCCCGTCGACTCGCGGGTGCCCTACGACGTGCACGAGGTCATCACACGCGTCGTCGACGGTGGCGACTTCACCGAGTTCAAGGCCGAGTACGGCAACACGCTCATCACCGGGTTCGCCCGCATCCACGGACATCCCGTCGGCATCGTCGCCAACAACGGCGTGCTGTTCGGCGAATCCGCCCAGAAGGGCGCGCATTTCATCGAATTGTGCGACAAGCGCTCCACCCCGCTGCTGTTCCTGCAGAACATCTCCGGCTTCATGGTCGGCCGCGACTACGAAGCGGGCGGCATCGCCAAGCACGGCGCCAAGATGGTGACGGCCGTGGCGTGCGCACGGGTGCCCAAGTTCACCGTCGTGATCGGCGGCTCCTACGGTGCGGGCAACTACTCGATGTGCGGGCGCGCGTATTCACCGCGGTTCCTGTGGATGTGGCCGAACGCGCGCATCTCCGTGATGGGCGGGGAACAGGCCGCGTCGGTGCTCGCCACCGTGCGCGGTGACATGACGCCCGAGGAGGAAGAGGCCTTCAAGGCTCCGATCCGTGCGCAGTACGAGGATCAGGGCAATCCCTACTACTCGACGGCCCGGCTGTGGGACGACGGGGTGATCGACCCCACCGACACCAGAAACGTTGTGGGACTGGCGCTCTCGGCGGCGGCTCATGCGCCGCTCGAGCCGGTCTCCTACGGCGTCTTCAGGATGTGAGCATGTTCGATACCGTACTGATCGCCAACCGGGGCGAGATCGCCGTCCGCGTCATCCGGACGTTGCGCGCCATGGGAATCCGCTCGGTCGCCGTGTTCAGCGACGCGGATGCGGGTGCCCGGCACGTCGCCGAGGCCGACGTCGCGGTGCGGATCGGCCCGGCGCCCGCGCGACGGAGTTACCTGTCCATCGACGCGATCCTCGACGCGGCGGCCCGCACCGGTGCTCAGGCCGTCCACCCCGGCTACGGTTTCCTCTCGGAGAACTCCGATTTCGCCGCTGCGCTGGATAAGGCGGGGCTGGTCTTCATCGGCCCGCCCGTTGGCGCCATCCAGACGATGGGCGACAAGATCGCAGCCAAGGCCGCGGTCTCGGAGTTCGGCGTGCCCGTGGTGCCCGGCATCTCGCGACCGGGACTCACCGACGACGACCTGATCGGCGGCGTCGCGGACGTGGGCTTCCCCGTCCTGGTGAAACCGTCGGCGGGTGGCGGCGGTAAGGGGATGCGCGTCGTGGGGGAGGCCGGCGAACTGGCCGCCGCGCTGGTGTCCGCGCGCCGCGAGGCGGCCGCGTCGTTCGGCGACGACACCCTGTTCCTGGAGCGGTTCGTGTTGAACCCCAGGCACATCGAGGTCCAGATCGTAGCCGACGGCCACGGCAACGTCGTGCACTTCGGCGAACGCGAGTGCAGCCTGCAGCGCCGCCATCAGAAGGTCATCGAGGAGGCGCCGTCACCGCTGCTCGACGCCGCGACCAGAGCGCGCATCGGCGCCGCGGCGTGCGACACCGCCCGCAGCGTCGGCTACTCGGGTGCCGGCACGGTCGAGTTCATCGTGTCCGCCGACCGCCCCGACGAGTTCTTCTTCATGGAGATGAACACGCGACTGCAGGTCGAGCACCCCGTCACGGAGATGGTGACCGGCGTCGACCTCGTCGAACTGCAGGTGCGGATCGCCGCGGGCGAGGCGTTGCCCATCCGGCAGGACGACGTGACACTGACCGGGCACGCCATCGAGGCGCGCGTCTACGCCGAGGACCCGGCCAACGGCTTCCTGCCGACCGGGGGGACGGTGCTGGATGTGTTGGAAGCGCGGGTCGGCGGGCAGGAGCGCAGCGACCGGGGATTCAGCACCGCGAGAGTCGATTCGGGCATCTACGCCGGAACCGTGGTCGGCAGCGACTACGACCCGATGCTGGCCAAGGTGATCGCCCACGCCGACGATCGCCCCGCGGCGCTCCGCGCCCTGGACCGCGCCCTGGCCGGCACCGCGGTGTTGGGTGTGACCATCAACGTGGACTTCCTGCGGTTCCTGCTCGCCGACCCCGACGTCGCCGCGGGCCGCCTCGACACCGGGCTGCTGGACCGGCGGGTGCCGGACTATCCGGGCGTCGACGCGGGAGACGACGAGCTCATCGCCGCCGCCGCGTACCTCTGGCTGACGCGGTGGGCGAGGCGTGGTGACGACACCTGGGCCGTGCCGTCGGGCTGGCGGATGGGGGAACACGCACCGACCGTGCACCGGCTGCGCCTGGGCGATCGGACGGACCACGTGTACCTCACGGGCACGCCCGGCGACGCCGTCGCACGCGTCGAGGACGGTGAAACCCGATCACTGTCAGCGGCTCTCGACGGTCGTGAACTCGTCGTGACGCTGGACGGCGTGCGCACCGCGTACGTCGTCGCGGCCGACGGCCCGGTCTGGCTGTCACGCGAGGGCCGGACCGTCGCGGTCGAGGAGGTTCGCGAAGCGCCGGTGCGACCAGACGACGAGCACAGCGGCGACGCGGAGCTCGTCAGCCCGATGCCGGGCGCGGTGGTCGCGGTCGGCGTCGAAGACGGCGCGTCCGTGACCGCGGGCACCGTCGTCGTCACCGTCGAGGCCATGAAGATGGAGCACGCGCTGTCGGCACCGGTCGACGGCATCGTCGAACTACTCGTCGCCGTAGGCGACCAGGTCAAAGTGGGTCAACCGCTGGCCCGAATCATCGCCGCTAGCAAGGAGTCCCAGACATGACTGATTTTCTGTCGACCGGCACGCTGCCCGACCACTACGAGCAGCTGGCCAAGACGGTCCGAGATTTCGCGACGAGCGTGGTCGCGCCCGTAGCCGCCAAACACGACGCCGAGCACTCGTTCCCCTACGAGGTGGTCGCGGGGATGGCGGACATGGGTCTGTTCGGGCTGCCGTTCCCCGAGGAGTACGGCGGCATGGGCGGCGACTACTTCGCGCTGTGCCTGGCGCTCGAGGAACTCGGCAAGATCGACCAGAGCGTGGCGATCACCCTGGAGGCCGGCGTATCGCTGGGCGCCATGCCGGTGTACCGCTTCGGCACAGAGGAGCAGAAGCAGGAGTGGTTGCCGCTGCTGACGTCCGGCAAGGCGCTCGGCGCGTTCGGGCTCACCGAGGCCGGCGGCGGTAGCGACGCGGGCGCCACGAAGACCACCGCCAAACTCGACGACGACCACTGGGTCATCAACGGCACCAAGCAGTTCATCACCAACTCCGGCACCGACATCACGAAGCTCGTCACCGTCACCGCGGTCACCGGCGAAGTCGACGGCCGCAAGCAGATCTCGTCGATTCTGGTGCCGGTGCCCACCGAGGGTTTCACCGCCGAGCCGGCGTACGACAAGGTCGGCTGGAACGCGTCCGACACCCATCCGCTGAGCTTCGACGACGTGCGGGTGCCGAAGGAGAACCTGCTGGGCGAGCAGGGGCGCGGCTACGCGAACTTCCTGCGCATCCTCGACGAGGGCCGCATCGCCATCTCCGCGCTGTCGGTCGGCGCCGCACAGGGCTGCGTCGACGAGTGCGTGAAGTACGCCAAGGAGCGCGAGGCGTTCGGTGCCGCGATCGGCACGTACCAGGCCATCGCCTTCAAGATCGCCCGAATGGAGGCCCGCGCGTACGCCGCCCGCGCCGCGTACTACGACGCGGCCGCACTCATGTTGGCGGGTAAGCCGTTCAAGAAGGCGGCGGCCGTCGCCAAGCTGGTCTCCAGCGAGGCCGCGATGGACAACGCCCGCGACGCCACCCAGGTGTTCGGTGGCTACGGGTTCATGAACGAGTACCCCGTCGCGCGACACTACCGCGACAGCAAGATCCTCGAGATCGGCGAGGGCACAACGGAAGTCCAGCTGATGCTGATCGCGCGGGAGGCCGGTCTCTGATGACCGAGAAGAAGATCGTCGTACAGCGCGGGCTCTGGTTCGAGGAGTTCGAAACGGGTGTGCTGTACCAGCACCGGCCGGGCCGCACCATCACCGAGGCCGACAACGTGCTGTTCACCACGCTGACGATGAACACCCAGGCGCTGCACCTCGACGCGGCGTTCTCCGACGCGCTGCCGCCGTTCCATCAGCGGCTGGTGAACTCGATGTTCACGCTGTCGACGCTCGTCGGACTCTCCGTCGCGCAGTTGACGCAGGGGACCATCGTCGGCAACCTCGGATTCGGCGAGGTCGCGTTCCCCAAGCCGCTGTTCCACGGCGACACCCTGTACGCCGAGACCGAGATTTTCGAGAAGCGCGAATCCAAGAGCAGGCCGGGCGAGGGCATCGTCACCTTCTCGCACGTCGGCCGCAATCAGCACGGGGACGTCGTCGCGACCGCATCGCGAAAGACCATGGTGCGCAAGCGCCCCGAGGGGGAATCAGCGTAATGGCGTTGGGAAACAACGGCCCCGGCTGGCTGTTCTGCCCGGCCGACCGGCCCGAGCGGTTCGGCAAGGCCGCCGCGGCGGCCGACGTCGTGATCCTCGATCTCGAAGACGGTGTCGCGGCGAAGGACCGCGAGGCGGCGCGCGAGGCGCTCGTCACCACCCCGCTGGATCCCTCGAAGACCGTCGTTCGGGTCAATCCCGTTGGCACCCCGGATCACCCGCTGGACCTCGAAGCGCTGAAGGCGACCGCCTACTCCACCGTCATGCTCGCCAAGACGGAAACGGTCGACCAGGTCGCGTCGCTCGCGCCGCTGGACGTGATCGTGCTCGTCGAGACGCCACTGGGTGCGCTCGCGGTGGCCGACACCGCCCGCGTCGACAACGCCTACGCCGTCATGTGGGGTGCCGAGGACCTGTTCGCCGCGACCGGGGGCACCGCGAACCGGTGGCCCGACGGCGGGTACCGCGACGTCGCCAAGCACGTGCGCTCGCAGAGCCTGCTGGCGGCGAAGGCGTTCGGACGCCTGGCGCTCGACTCGGTGTACCTGGACATCAAGGATCTCGACGGGTTGCGCGCCGAGACCGACGACGCCGTCGCGGTCGGCTTCGATGCGAAGGTCGCGATCCACCCCACTCAGGTGGCGGTCATCCGCGCCGGTTACACCCCCACGGCCGAGCAGGTCGACTGGGCCGCCAGGGTCCTCGACGCCGCGCGTGCGGAGCGCGGGGTGTTCCAGTTCGACGGCCAGATGGTGGACATGCCGGTGCTGCGGCGCGCCCAGCGCATCGTGGCGCTCGCGCCCGCGTCGGACGGCTGACCGGCCCGACGCGTCATGGCCGCCGCGCGGCGAACCGAGACGTCGCCCGGTTCGAGCGCATAATGGGGGTTGCCCCAGTACCCCGGCGGGCAGAGCGCACCGTCGCGTTGGCGCCACACCCCGGCCGCTGACGGACAGACCTCCCACCAGAGGTCCTGCTCCATCGCCGTCGTACTGAGCACCTCAGTCGCCGGACGGCGCGACCCGTCGTCCGTGACCCCAGGAGGCGGTATGGCCGGGTTGGTTCAGCGCACCTCGACGCCGTTCTGCGTCGACGACGAGCCTATTCAACTGGTGGCGCCCGACGGCGCACCGACCGCCGAACGCCGCCTCCGAAGACACCTCCCTCCGGAGACTCTGACCTGGCTCTACGAGTCGATGGTGGTGACCCGCGAGCTCGACACCGAGTTCATCAACCTGCAGCGTCAGGGTGAGCTCGCGCTGTTCGCGTCGTGCCGCGGGCAGGAGGCCGCTCAGATCGGCGCCGCCGGGTGCCTGCGCAAGACCGACTGGCTGTTCCCGCAGTACCGCGAACTCGGGGCGTTCCTGATCCGCGGTATCGCCCCGGCGCAGTTGGGTGCGGTGTGGCGCGGTCGCTGGCACGGCGGCCTCGGGTTCACCGAGAAGTGCGTCGCGCCCATCGCGATCCCTATAGGCACCCACGGCCTGCACGGCGTCGGTGCCGCGATGGCCGCGCAGCGTCTCGGCGAGGACTCCGTCACCGTCGTCTTCATGGGCGACGGCGCCACCTCGGAGGGCGACGCGCACGAAGCGCTGAACCTGGCGAGCGTGTTCAACGCGCCGTGCGTGTTCCTCGTGCAGAACAACCAGTGGGCGATCTCGGTTCCGGTCGCGAAGCAGCAGGCCGGGCCGACACTCGCACATCGTGCCGTCGGCTACGGCATGCCGGGGGTGCGGGTCGACGGCAACGACGTGCTCGCGTGCTACGCCGTGATGGAGGACGCCGCCGCTCGGGCCAGGGCGGGCGGCGGGCCGACGTTCATCGAGGCCGTGACCTACCGGATGGGGCCGCACACCACATCCGACGATCCGACGCGCTACCGCGACGACGCCGAGGTCGAGTACTGGCGGACACGGGATCCCATCGACCGGTTCCGCACCTACCTGCAGCGCGCCGAGGTGTGGAGCGAACGCGTCGAGGAGAGGATCGCGCACCGTGCGCAGCGAATGCGGGCCGAGTTGCGCGACTCGGTGATCAACGAACCCGACATCGACGTGGCCGAGGTGTTCGACACCGTCTACCAGCGCATCACCCCGGACCTCGCGCGGCAACGCGACGATTTGACGGCCGAATTGGCAAGGGAGGCATGAGAGATGACGCAGATCATCGAACGTCCCTTCGGCGTCGACGACTTCCCCGAGCCGCCGGTCGAACCCGTGGTCGAGGTCGCCGAGCTGTCGATCGCCACGGCCGTCAACCGTGCGCTGCGCGACGCGATGCGGGCCGACGACCGGGTGCTGGTGTTCGGCGAGGACGTCGCGCGTCTCGGCGGCGTGTTCCGGGTGACCGAGGGCCTGGCCGACGCGTTCGGTGAGGCCAGGTGCTTCGACACCCCGTTGGCGGAGTCCGCGATCATCGGCATCGCCATCGGCATGGCGATCCGCGGCTTCATACCGGTGCCGGAGATCCAGTTCGACGGTTTCGCGGCACCGGCATTCGACCAGATCGTCAGCCACCTGGCGAAGTATCGGATGCGCACCCGTGGGGACGTCGACATGCCGGTGACGATCCGCATTCCGTCGTTCGGGGGAATCGGTGCAGTGGAACACCATTCGGAGTCCACCGAGTCCTACTGGCTGCACACCGCCGGGCTGAAGGTGGTGGTGCCGTCGACGCCGTCCGATGCGTACTGGCTGCTGCGCTACGCGATCGCCGAGCGCGACCCGGTGATCTTCCTCGAGCCCAAGCGCCGCTACTGGAGCCGAGGCCCCGTGGACACGACCAATCCCGCTGAGCCCATCGGCCGCGCCGTGATCCGTCGGCCCGGCTCCGACGTCACCGTGCTCACGTACGGCTCGCTGGTCGGCACCGCGCTGAGCGCCGCCGAGATATGCTCCGCGGCACTGGAAGTGGTCGATCTGCGGTCACTGAATCCGCTGGACTTCGACACCATCGCGGCCTCGGTGCGCAGAACCGGACGGGCGGTGGTGATGCACGAGGGCTCGCGCACGCTCGGGTTCGGCGCCGAACTCGCGGCGCGCATTCAGGAGGAGTGCTTCTACGACCTGGAGGCCCCGGTGTTGCGCGCCACGGGTTTCGACACGCCGTACCCGCCCGCCCGGCTGGAGAGGTTATGGCTGCCGGGCGTCGACCGACTGCTCGACTGCGTCGACAAGGCGATGAGCCAGCCGTGACTAGGGTCGAGGATTTCCTGGTACCCGACCTCGGCGAGGGGTTGGAGGAGGCGACCGTCACCGAGTGGCAGGTCGCGGTGGGCGACGAGGTCGCACTGAACCAGCCTCTGTGCACCGTGGAGACCAACAAGGCGGAGGTCGAGATCCCGAGTCCCTACGAGGGGCGCGTCACCGAACTCGGTGGCGCGGCGGGGGAGACCCTGCGCGTCGGTTCCGTGCTGGTGCGGATCGAGACGGACGCGGCGCCCGCGCGAAAGCCGGTGCTCGTCGGATACGGCGCCGATGACACCATCGACGCGTCGCGGCGCCGCGGCCGGGCCAAGCCGCCGGTGCGCAAGCTGGCCGCCGACCTCGACGTCGACGTGGACGCCGTGGCGCCGGGATCCGGGCCCGGCGGCATCGTCACTCGGGCGGACGTCGTCGCCGCTGCGAGCGGTGCGGATGCCGGTGACGCTCCGGTCGGCGGCGTCCGGCTGGAGATGGCCAGGCGGATGGCGCAGTCGCGGCGCGAGATCCCCGACGCTCACGCCTCGGTGCAGGTGGACGGTACGCGACTGTTGGCGCTCCGGGACCGACTGCGCGACAGGGGCGCCGAGCACGTCACCCCGTTCTCGCTGACGCTGCGCCTGCTCGCCGTGGCACTGGGCAGGCACCGCGCACTCAACGCCACCTGGGTCGACACCGTAGACGGAGCGCGCGTTCACATGCACCCCGCGGTGCACCTCGGCGTCGGCGTCGCAGCGCCGCGCGGCCTGCTGGTTCCCGTGGTTCGCGACGCGCAGGCGCTGTCGACTCGCGACCTCTCCGCCGAGATCGCCCGCCTGATCGCCGCGGCGCGCGCGGGCACGCTGAAACCCGGTGAGTTGCAGGGCTCGACGTTCACGGTGTCGAACTTCGGCGCGCTCGGACTCGACGAGGGGGTGCCGGTCATCAACTACCCGGAAGCGGCGATCCTCGGGATGGGCGCGCTGAAGCCCAGGGCCGTCGTCGTCGACGGTCAGGTGGTCGCGCGGCCGACGATGACGCTCACGTGCGCGTTCGACCACCGAGTCGCCGACGGCGCCCAGGTGGCGGCGTTCCTGTGCGAGTTACGGGAACTCGTGCAGGATCCCGCGCTCGCCCTGTAGGCGCTACCCGGGGATGTTGCCGAGAATCCGATCGACGAGAGCGCCGATTCTTGTGGTGTCGACACCACACGCCTGAGCGTCGACGACGTAGGCGCCCTTGGCGGTCAGTACGTGCCTGCAGGACCACGGCGTCGTACCCTGTTGAATCACAGTCGATTCCAGCCGATCCGGCGACGGTGTGGTGATTACCACGTCACCCCAAACGGCATCGGCGGGATCGTTCGTCGTGAAGGTCTTGACCGTGCACTGCTTCCAGATCGCCGCGGCATCGCTGAGATAGCGTGCGGCGGCGCTGTCGTCGGGGGCGAGAACGACGGCTTGGATGACCCACAGTTGCTGAGGATCCGCGGTGTCGTTTCCGGCCTTGACCCAGGATCCCAGCCAGTCGAGCGAGGCGAAGTGGAGGGCTTCCCCCGTCGCCATCATCGCACCGCACGGCGGTGGCGAGTACACGTGTTGCGTCGCCATGGAATTCCACAGGGAGGGCTGAGAGTACGTCAAGACGAACGACGGCCCGAAGACCGTCGTCAGCGCGTTCGCGTCGAGAAGGATTCCGCCGAGCTCCGGGATGGGCGGCGGGGCTTCGGTCGACGCGGCCGCGGTCTTCGTGTCGGGCGCGGCCGCCGACGACGAGTCCCCGCCCCGGAGGGTGAGGACCGCGGTGACCCCGATGGCGATGACGGCCGTCGCGATGATCACACTGATCGCGATGATGCTGCGGCGATCGAGCGTGGCACGCCTCGGATCCCGCTGGGAGACGCTCATTCGATTCGCTGCCCGATCCGCTTGACGATGTCGCCGCCCTGGTCCCGAACGTCGAAGTTGCACGCCACCACCTCGATGACGTAGTCCGCTACCGCGGACGCGACGTGTTGACAGGTGTACCCGGCCGGATTGCCCTGCGTTCGCAGGACGACCGAGACCGAGTTCGCGCCCGTGCTGAAGTCCGTGGCCGTCGTGATCGTCGGGGCCGAGGTCGGCGAGGTGACGGTGATGTCCTGATCGAGGCAGGCCTTCCACTTCGGGACGGCGTCGGCGAACACCGCGCCGGCGCGTTCCTCGGAGGCGTAGCGGTACAGGGCCTGGGTCGCTCCGGGCGCGACGCCGTCTCCGGGGGCCACCATCTGGGTCAGCCGGGTCTCGGCGAATCCCGTCGATCCGTAGGCGGTGGGATCCGGTGCGACGACGACCTCGCACTGCGGCGGGGTGACCGCCACGGTGTTGATCAGCCGGTCCAGCCGGCTGGACTTCGCGACGTCTTTCAAGCCCATTGCCGTGCCGATATCGCGCGCCGAAAGCAGGCTTTCGTCGATCGTCCGCTCCGGGGTGGGTGGAGCGGGCGGCTTGACACCCGAATTTACAATGGGCTCAACGGGATCGGGCTGATTGGCCACGATCAGCCCGGTGATGCTCGCCGCGGTGACCGCCGTCGCGATCACGGCGGCGACGGCGACGATGCGCTGTTTCCACCACGGTGTGCGTGGCGGACGGGGACGCGCTGCGACCGGTCCTGACGGCGGATGGACGTCGGCGGGTCCGGAGTGGAACGTGGCCGCCTGTACGGGTCGCACGGGTGGAAACGAGGTCGGCGCCGGGCGCGATGGCATCGCGGCCGTGGGTACCGGTGGTCGCTGCCTGATGACATCGGTCGTCGAGGAGCCGACTCGGGGTGCCCCGGCGGTCAACGCTCGTCGCGCAGCCCGCGCCAGATCGTCGGTCGTTTGGTATCGGTGGGCCGGATCCTTGGCCAATCCGGTTGCGATGACGTCGTCGAACGCGTGGGGGAGGCCGGCTTCCGAGGGTTTCGGGGGCGGGTTCACCAGGTGGTTGGTGATCACCTCCTGCATGCTCGTCCCTGCGAATGGCGTTCGGCCGGTGAGGCTTTCGCACAACACGCAGGCGAGTGCGTACACGTCGGAACGCGCGTCGCCCTGGCTGGTCGAAAAGCGTTCGGGTGCCATGTAGGCGAGGGTGCCGACGGCCTGGCCCGCGCTCGTCATACTGGTCTGGTTGGACGCCCGCGCGATGCCGAAATCGATCAGATAGGCGAAGTCGCGGGCCGTCACGAGGATGTTCGACGGCTTCACGTCCCGGTGCACCAGACCGATCTCGTGCGCGGCACTCAGTGCGGCGGCGATCTGTTCGACGATGCTGACGGCGCGAGTCGGATCGATCGGACGGTTGGAGAGCACGGCCTGCAGGTCTCGTCCCTCGATGAAGCGCATGTCGACGTAGAGGCGGCCGTCGATTTCGCCGAACCGGTGAATGGGGATGACGTGGGGTTCGTTGAGGCTGGCGGCGGCGCGGGCCTCCCTGAGGAAGCGTTGCTGGAAGTGGGCGTCCTCGGCGTAGTTCTTCGTCAGGACCTTGATGGCGACAACGCGATCCGTGGACGTGTCGTAGGCGCGGTACACCTCGCCCATGCCGCCGCGTCCAAGCAGGTCCTTCAGCTGATAGGGACCGAATTGCCGCTGATCCATCCACACCCCCTGCGGTTGTCCTCCGCAGGAGATCACCATAGCGGCGAATTGACCCCCGCGAAGGTGAACCGCACGCTGCACGGGCGGTAGCGGCGCCGCGTGATGTCAGCGCCGTTGAGCGGCGGCCAATCTCGCGGCGAACTCGGGGGATTCGATGGAGCGAGCCTGCGGGACGATCTCGACGTCTACGGCGAGGCCGTGCTGCTCGAGGTCGACGGTGCCGGGGTTGGCGGTGGCGCGCATCGAGGCCTTGGTGGCGACGACGACGTCGCGGGGCGCCGAGGCGGGGCCGGCGGCAAGGGCTCGGGCGGCCGCGACCGGGTCGTCGGCGACCTCCAGCGCAAGGCCGTGCCGGACGGCGGTCTCGGCGTCGAAGCGCATGCCGAAGAGCAGCGCCGCGCGCGCCACCTGAGGGCCGACGGCGCGTTGCAGCATCCAGGTGGCGCCGCCGCCGGGGTGGATGCCGAGTTTCTGGAAGCGAGGGTCGAACAACGCGTGCGGACCCGCGATGCGGACGTCGGCGGCCAGCGCCAGGTTCAGTCCCGCACCGACGGCGGCGCCGTTGACCGCCGCGATGGTCGGCAGCGTGCACTGCGCGACGGCGAGGAACCCGTCGTAGATGACCCGCAGGCCGTCTTCGGTGGCGGCGCCGAGCGCGGTGAGGTCGGCGCCCGCGCAGAACGCCTTACCCGCGCCGGTCACGATGACGGCGTGGACTCCCGCGTCCGCCTCGGCGGCTGAGACGGCGGCGCGCAATCCCGCCGACATCTCCGCGGTGACGGCGTTGCGGCGGTCGGGATCGTTGACGGTGATGAGCGCGACGTGGTCGTGGACGCTCGTGAGGACGAGTTCGGTCACGGACTCAGCGTAGTGATCAGCCCGCGGCGTTGGGGCGCAGCGGCGGGCAGTTCCCCGCCGCGTCGGTCGCCAACTCGAAGTGCCAGTTCTCGTTGGCGTAGATCTGGCACAACCCGAACTGCGGGCCGTTGCGGATCATCCACTCCGACGCGCCGTCGCCGCCGATGTCCACCGCTTCGCCGACGACGTGCTTGGACACGTCGGCGGACGCGACGAACTGGCTGGCCGCCTCCTGGCTGCCGTACTGTCGGATGCCGTCGACGAACAAGCGCTGCTGAAAACCCCTCGACCGCCACCCCGAGGTGATGACGATGGTCACGCCCTGCGCCGCAGCTGCACGGGCGGCATCCTGAATCGCTTTGAGCAGCAATGGATTCAGCCTGGCGATCGGTTGCGGCGAGGTGTCGAACGGGCTGAACGTCCGGCCGTCTGGTAGCCAGCCGCTCCAGGTGTCGATGGCGCCGTCACCGATCGCGGGAGCATCAGCCGGCGGCCCGGCGAACTGCGCGGGGGTGGCCGAGCCGCCGACGGCGAACGGCTCGGCCTCGGGTGCCGACGGCACGGCTGTCACGCCGCCGCGCGGTGCGGTGTCTCGAGCCGCTGCGGGGGTCGCCGGAGGGTGTCCGCAGGCGGCGAGGACGGCGGCCACCGCGACGAGACAGGTGCTTCTCGTGCGCGCGGCCATGACACGATTGTCCACTGCGCTGCACCAGCGCCACTCGGCGGAGCAGGATGTTGGGGTGGATATCACCTCGAGCACAGCACTGGTCACCGGAGCGAACCGCGGCCTGGGCCGCCAGTTCGCCCTCGAACTCGTCGCGCGCGGTGCGCGCGTCTACGCCGGCGCCCGCGACCCCGGATCGATCGACGTCGACGGCGCGATCCCGGTCGGCGTCGACATCACCGACCCCGCGTCGGTCGCCGCGGCGGTGGAGGCGGCAGGCGATGTCACGCTGCTGGTCAACAACGCCGGCATCTCAACGGGAGCCAACCTGCTCACCGGTGACCTCTCCGACGTGCACCGCGAACTCGACACGAACTTCTTCGGGACCCTGGCGATGGTGCGGGCGTTCGCGCCCGTCATCGAACGCAACGGCGGCGGCGCGGTGCTGAACGTGCTGTCGGTGCTCTCCTGGCTCAGCATGCCGATGGCGGGGGCGTACTGCGCGGCGAAGGCGGCGTCGTGGTCGATGACCAACGAACTGCGCCTGGACCTCGCGGACAAGGGGATCGCGGTCGTCGCGTTGCACGTCGGCCCGATGGACACCGACATGATGGCGGGCAGTGACGTGCCCAAGTCGGATCCGGCCGCGGTGGCGGCGATGGCGCTCGACGGCGTCGCGGAGGGGGCCTTCGAGGTGCTGGCCGACGACCACAGCCGCGCGGTTCAGGCCGGCTTGGCGAACGGCGTGGCCGGGGTCTACCCGCAGCTCGCGCGGTAGCGCCGCCCGCGGCGGTCAGAGCTTGCGCAGCAGCGCCGCAGCCCGGACCGCGTCGTCGACCGTCAGCGCGATGTGCACCGAGTCACCGTCGCGCGCTGACCGGATGACCACCTGCTCGCCGTACCTGATCGGCTTGCGGTACTCGACGACGGCCCGGTACGGCGCGGTGGCGATATCCGGGTGATCGGCCATGACCTCGTGGACGGCGTGCCAGTACACGGCGTTGGTGACGTGCTGGAAGATGTCGATATCGGTGCGTCGCAACGCGAATGGCGATTCGGCGGTCGCATCGGTCAAGTCCCGTAGCCACGGCCGCCATTTCAGCCGGTGCTCGGTGGTCGTGGACGCGAACTTCTCGGTGAGGGTGTCCGACACCCGCGACGGTGTCAGCGTGTCCTTGTTGATCGCGATCCAGAAACCCTCGGTCTCGATACGGCCGCCGTCGCTGCCGACGAGTTGGACGCGCATGGTGCACCAGCGCGACGACAGGGCCGAACACCACCGGCTGAACGAGATGTCGTTGGGCCACTCGATCGGTTCGATGACGTCGATGACGGTGCGGTTGACGATCCAGTGCGGGTGGTTCTCGGCCTCGCCGGCGTCGACGAGGTTCTCGGCGCCGACCTCCTGGATGTAGCGGCCGACGCCGTCGAGCCGCAGGTGCAGCTGGTCGTCGATGTCACCGGTCATCACCGGCCATGACGTGCGGTACACGTACCCGGCCTCGGGCAGGGGGCTGAGCGGACGCTCGGCATCGGGCGTGGTCATCGCGTCCTGTGTACCCGACGCCGCCACCGGTCGCGCGCGCAGGTGGCGACAGAGTCACGGGGCGTCGGGCGATGCCGCCCGACGCCCCGTGATCTCGTACTCGAACCGGTTCGACTACTTACCGACGGTCGCGTAATCCGGCAGGCTCACCGGCAGCGCCAACGCCGTGTCACCGGGCGCCTGGAACAGCTGCACCGCGGCCTCCTCGCCGTTCATGCTGGCCACCCAGTTGCGCACCATGAAGTACAGGTCCGTGCTGGCGCGCGTCGCGAGCGCCGCGGCCACCCCGTAGTTCGGCGAGCTGGTGCCGTCCTTGTTCAGTGTCGAGTGGCAGTCGACGAACGGCGGCGGCGGTCCGGCCGGCGGGCAACCCGACAGCGGCGACTCGTGATCGCCGAAGTCGAGGTTGAAGTACCCGGTGTGCAGCTCGGGCGGGAAGGCCGCCGGATCGCACGTGGGGAAGATCGGCGGGGCCAGCCGGTCCGGCTGCCCGATCGCGAGGTCGATCTCGACCCAGTTCGAGTGCGCGTAGAAGTCCTGCTGGGTGTGCAGCAGCGCACCGAACGCCGAACGCGCACCGGGACCGTCGGCCAGCGCGCCGTTCACCAGAACCGAGCCGTTCTGGATGATCGGCGAGAACAGCCCCCACGCCTGCCCTGCGCGTGCGCAGATGTCGCCGGGGTTGAGCGAGTTGTCCAAGTGCCGGAACTCGTCACCGACGAACGCGTCGCTGCCGACGGCGCCGCCACCGGGCGGCGGTCCGACCAGAATCTGCTGGAGCGCGGCCGGGCTCACCTGATCGGCGGGCAGCGCCGCACGGGTGATCGACTCGTGGTACTGGACGTAGAACGCCGACGCCGTCGGCACGAAGATCGCGGCGACGGCGGCGACAGCAGCGCCGATCACGCCCAGTTTGGTCAGTATGCGCATTGAACCCCCAAATCCGATGTCACCGGCTGCTGGTCGCCAGCCAGTCTGTGAACAGACTGACCTTAGCCTGGCGATTCGATGAGTTCTACGCGAATCCTCAGCAATTGTTCTGGAGCGCCCCCGGCAGGGATCGAACCTGCGACCGACCGCTTAGAAGGCGGTTGCTCTATCCACTGAGCTACGGAGGCAATGCGGCAAGAGTGTATCGCCCGGCCTCGCCGGGAACGACCCGGCAGCGGCGCTCATCGGAGGGAATGCCGCCCCGCGGTCAGGGGCGGCGGACTAGCGTGGACCGGGGCACCGGCGACACCGCGGGAGGAGACGGAACCACCATGAGCGACGTGCCGGAGCTGAATGCGGCCGGACTACCTGAGGAACTGAGCGCAGTCGATCAGCTACTGCACCGCGGCGAGGCGAACCCCCGCACCCGCTCGGGCATCATGGGCGTCGAGTTGCTCGACACCACCCCCGACTGGGACCGGTTCCGGACGAACTTCGAGCACGCGTCGCGCAAGGTGCTGCGGCTGCGGCAGAAGGTTGTGATGCCCACCCTGCCGACCGTGGCCCCGCGCTGGGTGGTGGACCCGGACTTCAACCTCGACTTCCACGTCCGCCGCGCGCGGGTACCCGAGCCCGGCACGCTGCGCGAGGTCATTGATCTCGCCGAGCTGGCGCTTCAGGCGCCGATGGACATCACCCGACCGCTGTGGACGGCGACCCTCGTCGAGGGACTCGCCGACGGCCGCGCGGCGACCATCCTGCACCTCAGCCACGCCGTCACCGACGGTGTCGGCGGCGTCGAGATGTTCGCCCACATCTACGATCTGGAACGCGATCCGCCGCCGGAAGGGGTCGCGCCGCTGCCCATTCCGCAGGATCTGTCGCCGACCGACCTGATGCGCGAGGGGTTCGGCAACCTCCCGAGGTCGATCGTCACCGGCCTGTTCGGTGCGGGCTGGGGAGCGGCCTCGGCGTTGGGCCGTGCGGTCCGCGATCCGGTGTCGGCCGTCAGCGGCGTCGTCGACTACGCGCGCTCCAGTGCACGGGTCATGGGCCCGGTCTCCGAGCATTCACCGCTGCTGCGGCGGCGCAGTCTGGCCTCACGCAGCGAGGCCATCGACATCCGCTTCAGTGACCTGCGCACGGCCGCCAAATCCGTTGGCGGCTCCATCAACGACGCGTATCTGGCCGGTCTGTGTGGCGCGCTTCGGCGGTACCACGAAGCCAAGGGCATCCCGATCGCCACCATCCCGATGGCGGTACCGGTGAACCTGCGCTCCGACGACGACCCCGCGGGTGGCAACCGCTTCGCAGGTGTGAACCTCGCCGCACCGGTGGGAGTCGTCGACCCCGCCGCTCGAATCCTCAAGGTGCGCAAGCAGATGACGCAGAAGCGCGAGGAGCGCGCGATCGACATGGTCGGCGCCGTCGCGCCGGTGCTCAGCCTGCTGCCGGACTCCATCCTCGAATCGGTCGCGGGCAACGTCGTCGCCTCCGACGTGCAGGCGAGCAACGTGCCCGTGTTCCCCGGTGACACGTTCATCTCCGGTGCGAAGATCCTGCGGCACTACGGCCTCGGGCCGCTGCCCGGCGTCGCGATGATGGTGGTGCTCGTCTCCCGCGCCGGCTACTGCACCATCACCACGCGCTATGACCGGGCGTCGATCACCGACGCCGAGCTGTGGGCGCGCTGCCTGGTCGCCGGTTTCGACGAGGTGCTAGCCCTCGGCGGAGACGGTCGCGCCACCCCCGCTTCGTTCACACTCGATCCCGAGCAATCGGTCGTCAACACATCCAATGGGAGTGCGCCGCAATGAGTTCACAGAACGGTCAGTCCAGCCGAACGCTGCGCCTGCCGGGTTCGGTTGCCGAGATTCTGGCCTCTCCGGAGGGTCCGGAGGTCGGCGCGTTCTTCGACCTCGACGGCACGCTCGTCGCCGGCTTCACCGGCGTGCTGATGACGCAGGACCGGTTGCGCCGAGGTCAGATGAGCGTCGGCGAGTTCATCGGGATGGTGCAGGCGGGGCTCAACCACCAGCTCGGCCGATCGGAATTCGAGGACCTCATCGGCAAGGGGGCCCGAATGATGCGCGGCATCTCGATGAGCGACCTCGACGAACTCGGCGAACGACTCTTCCTGCAGCAGGTGCAGAAGCGCATCTACCCCGAGATGCGCGACCTCGTCCGCGCGCACATGGCGCGTGGGCACACCGTCGTGCTCAGCTCGTCGGCGTTGACCGTGCAGGTCGAACCCGTCGCGAAGTTCCTCGGGATGACGAACATCCTGAGCAACAGGTTCGAAACCGACGACGACGGCCTCATCACCGGAGAGGTCAAGACCCCGATCATCTGGGGGCCGGGCAAGGCGCGCGCGGTACAGGGCTTCGCCGCGAAGAACGGTGTCGATCTCGCGAGGAGCTACTTCTACGCCGACGGCGACGAGGACGTCGCGCTCATGTATCTCGTCGGCAACCCGCGGCCGACCAATCCCGGCGGCAAGATGGAAGCCGTTGCGGTGAAACGGGGTTGGCCGGTGCTTCGGTTCAGCAGCCGCAGCGGCAGTAGTCCGGTGTCGCAGATCCGGACGGCCGCCGGCATCGCGTCGCTGGTGCCCGCCGCTGCCGGTGCCGTCGGGTTGGGACTGCTCACCCGCAACCGCCGGGTCGGGGTCAACTTCTTCACCGCGACGTGGACCAGGTTGTTGATGGGGTCTATCGGCATCGACCTGAACGTCATCGGCGAGGAGAACCTCACCGCGCAGCGACCGGCGGTGTTCCTGTTCAATCACCGCAACCAGGCCGACCCGTTCATCGCGGGCAGGCTCATCAGCGACAACTTCACCTCGGTGGGCAAGAAGGAACTCGAGAAGGACCCCCTGATGGGCCCCATCGGCAGGGCGCTGGACGCGGCGTTCATCGACCGCGACGATCCCAAGGCCGCGGTGGAGAGCCTGCACAAGATCGAAGAGCTTGCGCGCAAGGGCCTTTCGGTCCTCATCGCGCCGGAGGGCACGCGGCTCGACACCACCGAGGTCGGTCCGTTCAAGAAGGGCCCGTTCCGGATCGCGATGGCTGCGGGCGTCCCCCTGGTCCCGATCGTCATCCGCAACGCGGAGGTCATCGCCGACCGCAACTCCAGCACGTTCAACCCCGGCAAGGTCGACGTCGCCGTCTTCCCGCCGATCTCCACCGACGACTGGACCACCGACAACCTCGAGGACCGCATCGCCGAGGTCCGTCAGCTGTACCTCGACACGCTCAAGGACTGGCCGCATGACGTCCTGCCCGAGGTGCCGCTCTACGCCCGCACGCCGCCGCGCAAGGCGGCGGTGAAAACGACCCCGGCGAAGAAGGCGCCCGCGAAGAAGGCGCCCGCGAAGAAGGCCGCGCCGGTCAAGAAGGCCGCGCCGGTCAAGAAGGCCGCCGCCAAGAAGGCCGCACCGGTCAAGAAGGCGCCCGCGAAGAAGACCGCCGCGAAGAAGGCCGCGCCGAAGGGCCGCCCGTGAAGGTCACCGCCGACGAGTTCGCCAGCTTCAGCCCGACCGGCGACGCCCTGGTGCTCGCGGCGGTCAGCTCGCCTGCGGAACGGGAGATGCTGGGCGACTGGCTCACCCAGCAGCGCGGCAAGCACCCGGAGGCCCGCATCGAGGTGCTGGAACTCCCCGCCGACGCGGATCCGCCGCCGGGGGTGCTGGCCCGCCTGGTGGAACTCCTCGAAGCCGACGAGGACCGCTCCGTGGTGCCGGCCAGGGTCTTCTGGATTCCCGGTGGCCTTCCGACGCGATCCAAGGTCGTATCGCTGCTCTCCGGCCGCGACACCTATCGGCCGCCGCAGATCCTGCAGCATCGCATTCTCAAGCGCGATTCCACCCGTGCCAGGGTGGTCGCGGGCGAGCCCGCCAAGGTGGCCGACCTGAGGCAGGCCTGGAGTGACGCCACGATCGCCGAGAACCCGAGGGAGTTCGCGCGTTTCGTCATTCGCCGGGCCACCCTCGCGATCGAGCGAGTGGAGCTTCGACTGCTCGGACCCGAGTACAAGTCGCCGCGGCTGATGAAGCCGGAGATCCTGGCGTCCAACCGGTTTCGGGAAGGGCTCGAGGAGATTCCCGGCGCGACGGTCGACAAGGCCGGCGCGATGCTCGACGAGTTGTCCACCGGGTGGAGCAGGTTCTCTGTCGATCTCATCCCGTCGCTGGGCCGGGCCATCTTCAGCCGCGGCTTCGACCCGAACGTCGACTACGACCGCGACGAGGTCGAGGCGATGCGGCGCTCGCTGGAGAACCACCCCGCCGTGCTGCTCTTCTCGCACCGGTCGTATCTGGACGGCGTCATCGTGCCGGTCGCCATGCAGGAGAACCGATTACCGCCGGTGCACACCTTCGCCGGCATCAACCTGTCGTTCGGGTTCATGGGCCCGCTCATGCGGCACTCCGGTGTCATCTTCCTGCGCCGCAAGCTGGACGATCCGCTCTACAAGTACGTGCTGCGCCAGTTCGTCGGCTACATCGTCGAGAAGCGCTTCAACCTGAGCTGGGCGATCGAGGGCACCCGGTCGCGCACCGGAAAGATGTTGCCGCCCAAGCTCGGATTGCTCGCCTACGTCGCCGACGCCTACCTCGACGGCCGCAGCGACGACATCCTGCTGCAGCCGGTGTCCATCAGCTTCGACCAGTTGCACGAGACGGCCGAATACGCGGCGTACGCGCGCGGCGGAGAGAAGACGCCCGAGGGACTGTCCTGGATGTACAAGTACATCAAGGCGCAGGGCGAACGCAGCTACGGCAAGATCTACGTGCGCTTCCCGGCGGCCGTGTCGATGCGCGAATACCTCGGCGAGCCGGGCGGTCCGATGACCACGGACGAGGCCGCCAAGCGCCTGGCGATGCAGAAGATGGCGTTCGAGGTCGCGTGGCGGATCCTGCGGGCCACGCCGGTCAATGCGAGCGCACTGGTGTCCGCCCTGCTGCTGACCACCCGCGGGGTGGCGCTCACCCTCGACCAGCTGCACCACACGCTGCAGGACTCGCTGGATTACCTGCAGCGCAAGCAGACTCCGATGACCAACAGCGCGTTGCGGTTACGCACCCCGGACGGTGTGCGCGCGGCGGTCGACGCGTTGTCGGGCGGGCATCCCGTCACCAGGGTGGACGGCGGGCGAGAACCGGTCTGGCTCATCGAGCCGAGGGACGAACACGAAGCCGCGTTCTACCGCAACACGCTCATCGACGCGTTCCTCGAGACGTCCATCGTCGACCTCGCGCTCGCGCACGCAGCGCGCGCCGACGGCAACCGCCTCGAGGCGTTCTGGACCCAGGCGCTGCGGCTGCGCGATCTGCTGAAGTTCGACTTCTACTTCGCCGACTCGGCGGCGTTCCGCGAGCATCTGGCCGAGGAGTTGTCGTGGCACGACGACTGGGAGGCGAGTGTCGAGGCGGGCGGCGAGCAGATCTACTCGCTGCTGCGCGCTAAGCGCCCGCTGATCGCAGGCGCCATGCTGCGACCGTTCTTCGAGGCCTACGAGATCGTCGCGGACGTGCTGCGCGACGCGTCGCCGGACATCGGCGAGAAGGAGCTCACCGAGCTGGCACTCGGCGTCGGCCGCCAGTACATCGCGCAGACCAGGGTGCACAGCAACGAGTCGGTGTCGGCACTGCTGTTCGCCACGGCGCGCCAGGTGATGGCCGATCAGAAGCTGCTGATGCGGGCCGCCGACCTGGCGGAGCGCCGCCAGCGGTTCCTGCAGGAACTGCGCGACATTCTCGGCGACATGACCAAGGTCGAACGGATATCCCGCGAGCAGTTCTTCGCAAGGGAACTGCAGCGCCGACCCGCCCCCGAGCCCGCGTAGGCGTCGCCCCCGAGTGAGCCGGAGCGCGGGCAATACCCTGGTGTCATGACCACCGCAGCCGCGACCACCGAGCGCAGCGCCCGCACCGAGACGGTGTGGCCGGTGCTCGTCGGCGTCGCCGTGCTGGCCGGCGTCACCGCAGCCGCGCTCGCCGCATTGTCGATCGCCGACGCTTTGACCGCGACCGGCCTGCCGAACCCCGGCCCCGTGACCAATTACGGGCTGCCCTTCGTGCGCGCGGCGGGCGAGATCGCCGCCGTCGTCGCGGTCGGGTCGTTCATGTTCGCCGCGTTCATGGTGCCGCCTCAGGCCAACGGCGTACTCGATGTCTCCGGCTATCGCGCCCTGCGGACGGGCACGGTCGCGTCCGGGGTGTGGACGGTGTGCGCGATTCTGCTGGTGCCGCTGACCGTTTCGGACGTCACGGGTCAGCCGCTGGTGAGCCGGCTGGACGTGGCGTCGGTGTGGTCGGTGGCGAGCCTGGTCGAGGTGGCGGGCACCTGGCGGTGGACGGCGCTGATCGCCGCGCTGGTGACCGTCGTCAGCATCCCGGTGCTGCGCTGGTCGTGGACGCCGCTGCTGTTCGGGGGCGCCCTGCTCACCCTGGTGCCGATCGCGCTGAGCGGCCACTCGTCGACCGGTGGATCGCACGATATGGCCACCAACAGCCTGTTGATCCACCTGCTGTTCGGCGCGGTGTGGGCGGGCGGTCTGCTCGCGCTGCTGGCCCACGCGCTGCGCGGCAACGCCCATGCCGATCTCGCGGCGCGGCGATTCTCCACGGTCGCCCTCTGGTGCTTCGTGGCGATGGCCGTGTCGGGCGTGGTCAACGCACTCGTCCGCGTTCAGCCCGGCGACCTCTTCAGCGGCGGATACGGATGGCTGATCGTCGCGAAGGTGGTCGCCCTCGGCGTCCTCGGAGTCATCGGCGTCCTCCAGCGACGACGCGGAGTGGCTGCGCTGCAATCGGATCCGACCGCGCGGCGACCGCTGATCAGGCTGGCGCTCATCGAGGCCGCGGTGTTCGGGCTGACGTTCGGTGTCGCCGTCGCGCTGGGTCGCACGCCGCCACCACCGCCGCCGATCTACAACCCGTCGATCACCGCGATCGAGATCGGCTACGACCTCGCGGGCCCGCCGACGGTCTCGCGCATCCTCTTCGACTGGCGCTTCGACCTCATCTACGGCACCGCGGCCCTGGTGCTGGCGGCGGTGTACCTGGCGGGCGTCATCCGGCTGCGGCGGCGCGGCGACGGGTGGGCGACCGGCCGCACGGTCGCGTGGCTGCTCGGCTGTGCGGTGCTGCTCATCGCCACGTCGTCGGGAATCGGGCGCTACATGCCCGCGATGTTCAGCGTGCACATGGCCGCTCACATGCTGCTGTCGATGCTGGCGCCGATCCTGCTCGTCCTCGGCGCGCCGGTCACCCTGGCACTGCGAGCGCTGCCCGCGGCGGGCCGCGACGATCCTCCCGGCCCGCGCGAATGGCTGCTGGCCGCGCTGCACAGCCGGGTCTCGCACCTCCTGACCAACCCGCTGGTCGCACTGGCGCTGTTCGTCGGCGGCTTCTACGGGCTGTACTTCGGTGGGATCTTCGAAGCGGGCGCGGGCAGTCACGCCGCGCACGTCGCGATGAACCTGCACTTCCTGCTCAGCGGCTACCTCTTCTACTGGGTGGTGATCGGTGTGGACCCCACGCCGCGGCCGATACCACCGCTGGCGAAGCTGGCGATCGTCTTCGCATCGCTGCCGTTGCACGCGTTCTTCGGGGTGGTGCTGATGGGCAGCAAGGAGGTCCTCGCCGGCGGCTTCTACGAATCGCTCAAGCTGTACTGGCACACCGACCTCGCGGGCGATCAGCGGCTCGGCGGCGGGATCGCGTGGTCGGCGGGGGAGGTGCCGCTGGTGCTCGTGCTGATCGCTCTGCTGGTGCAGTGGAACCGGGCGGACCGGCGTACCGCGAAGCGGCTCGACAGGGCAGCCGACCGCGACGACGACGCCGACCTGGCGGCCTACAACCGGATGCTCGCCGAACTGGCGCGCCGCGAGTCGGAACGCTCCTAGCCCTAGCCCTGGCTGACGGCACCCGCCGCGACGGCCTCCGCCCAGCCGCCGTACGAGCTGATGTCGACACCCGCGCTGGCCGCCGCGCCGTCGCAGCCGAACGCCGTGCGCCACGACCCGTCGGCGAACTCGACCTTGCCGAGCATCATCGGCGCGGGCAGTGCGGTGAGGAATCGGCCCAGCGCATCCGGGGACAGCAGCCAGACATGCGCCTTCAACGCGACACCGGGCCGGCCGTCCGGCACGCGCGTGACGGCGGGCTTCGGCGGTTCGCCCGCCAGCAGCGTCATCCGGTAGCGCGGCGCGGTGTCGATCTCGCCCGCCCACCGGGCTCCGAGATCGGTGAGCTGGTGGACCAGCGGCCCGCCCTTCAAGTGGGCGCCGAACACGACGAGCTCGACACGGTCGTCGCAATCCGACATGGCGATCAACCTACGTGCCGGCTATCCACAGTGCAGCGTTCATCCACAGCCCCGCCGCCGGGCGGCCACGCCCCGCCGTTCCCGTCGGTGCCGAAGCGGTAACTGGATGCAGCCGGCGGGCACAGGGCTCCGCCGCACATCCGGAGGTAGTGGAAATGTTCGAAACGCCCATCGTCATCGTCGGGAACGTCGTCACCGATCCAGTCCTGCGCAGCGTCGGGGAGCAGTCGGTGTACCGGTTCAGGGTCGCCAGCAACTCGCGGCGCAGAACCGGCGACGGAATCTGGGAGCAGGGCGACACGTTGTACGCCTCGGTCAGCTGCTGGGGCAGGTTGGTGCACGGGACCGCGGCGTCGCTGCGGAAGGGCGATCCGGTCATCGTGGTGGGGCAGGTCTACACCACCGAGTACGACGACCGGGACGGCAACCCGCGTAACTCCGTCGAGGTCCGCGCCAGCGCCGTGGGTCCCGACCTGGCGCGCAGCATCGCGCGCATCGAGAGGATCCAGCGCCGCACCGAGGACCAGCCCGACCCGGCGTCCGAGCCGGCCGCCGACGCAGACACCGCGACCGGCACCGCTCAGGACGAGGCCGAACCGGACCACGGACTGCCACTGACGGCTTAGCCGCCGACGGCCACGCCTAGGATGGTTCGGGGCCGCAGTCGGACCACCCGTCCCTGCGCGGGCCCCACCCGAAACCACGAAAGGCACCCAACGGCATGGCCGAATTCATCTACACGATGCGGAAGGTCCGCAAGGCGCACGGCGACAAGGTCATCCTTGACGACGTCACGCTGAACTTCCTTCCGGGCGCGAAGATCGGCGTCGTCGGCCCCAACGGCGCCGGCAAGTCGAGCGTCTTGCGGATCATGGCCGGCTTGGACCAGGCCAACAACGGTGACGCGTTCCTGCAGCCGGGGGCGACGGTCGGCATCCTCATGCAGGAGCCGGTGCTCGACGAGACCAAGACGGTTCGCGAGAACGTCGAGGAGGGCGTCGCGATCAAGGGCAAGCTCAACCGGTACAACGAGGTCGCCGAGCTGATGGCCACCGACTACACCGACGAGCTCATGGAGGAGATGGGCAAGCTCCAGGAGGAGCTCGACGCCGCCGACGCGTGGGACATCGACAGTCAGCTCGAGCAGGCCATGGACGCGCTGCGCTGCCCGCCGCCCGACGAACCGGTGACCCACCTGTCCGGTGGTGAGAAGCGCCGCGTCGCGCTGTGCAAGCTGCTGCTGTCCAAGCCCGACCTGTTGCTCCTCGACGAGCCGACCAACCACCTCGACGCCGAGAGCGTGCTCTGGCTCGAGCAGCACCTCGCCGAGTACAAGGGCGCGATCCTGGCGGTCACGCACGACCGGTACTTCCTCGACAACGTCGCCGAGTGGATCCTCGAACTCGACCGCGGCCGCGCCTACCCGTACGAGGGCAACTACTCGACCTATCTGGAGAAGAAGGCCGAGCGCGTCGCCATCCAGGGTCGCAAGGACGCCAAGCTGCACAAGCGGCTGACCGAGGAACTCGCCTGGGTGCGCTCGGGCGCCAAGGCCCGGCAGGCGAAGAACAAGGCCCGGCTCGGACGCTACGAGGAGATGGCGGCGGAAGCGGAGAAGACCCGCAAGCTCGACTTCGAGGAGATCCAGATCCCGACCGGGCCCCGGCTCGGCAACGTGGTCGTCGAGGTGTCGCACCTCGACAAGGGCTTCGAGGGCCGCACGCTGATCAAGGATCTCTCGTTCACGCTGCCGCGCAACGGCATCGTCGGCGTCATCGGCCCCAACGGCGTCGGTAAGACCACGCTGTTCAAGACGATCGTCGGGCTCGAGTCGCCGGACAGCGGCGAGGTCAAAATCGGCGAGACGGTCAAGCTGAGCTACGTCGACCAGAACCGCGGCGGGATCGACCCGAAGAAGAACGTCTGGCAGGTGGTCTCCGACGGGCTGGACTTCATCGAGGTCGGTCAGAACGAGGTGCCGTCGCGGGCCTACGTGTCGGCGTTCGGCTTCAAGGGCCCGGACCAGCAGAAGCCCGCAGGCGTGCTGTCGGGTGGTGAGCGCAACCGGTTGAACCTCGCGCTGACCCTCAAGGAGGGCGGCAACCTGATCCTGCTCGACGAGCCGACCAACGACCTCGACGTGGAAACCCTGAGCTCGCTGGAGAACGCGCTGGAGAAGTTCCCCGGTTGCGCGGTTGTCATCAGCCACGACCGGTGGTTCCTGGACCGCACCTGCACCCACATCCTGGCGTGGGAGGGCGACGACGACAACGAGGCCAAGTGGTTCTGGTTCGAGGGCAACTTCGGTGGCTACGAGGAGAACAAACTGGAACGCCTCGGTGCCGAGGCGGCGCGTCCGCACCGCGTCACCCATCGCAGGCTCACACGCGACTGAGCTTCGGTCCGGACGCCGCCGAGCGTCGGGGTAACGATCCGGTGAGGCCGGAGCGGAGCGACTCGTCGGAGCGCTAGTGTCGCTCCTGCGTACCAGCGTCGGCACGCGAGTGTGAGGCAGGAGCGAACGGCATGACGGTGACTCCCGGTGGTGGTCAGAGGTTCGACGAAACCGCCGCGTACCCGATGGGCGATCAGACCGCCGAGACGACGGTCATGAAACGCCCAACGGGTGTGACCACGGGAGTGGCCAGGGCCTACCTGGCCACGTATCAGGGCCCGCACGGCGACGCGCCGGCCGCCGACGCGTCGGTCACCGCGCCGATCGACGCCGCGGGCGCGGGACGCCTGGTGTCGCCCGCGATGCTCGCCGCTCACAGCGCGCTCGCGCAGCGCAGGAAGGTCGGCGAGACCAAGGTCGCGATCTACCCGATCGACGACCCGAAGGGCGTCGGCCCCGCCCTGCAACTGGTGACCGACCAGAGCGCGATGCTGATGGACTCGGTCACGGTGCTGCTGCACCGGCTCGGCGTCGCCTACACCGCGATCATGAACCCCGTGTTCCGGGTGCGCCGCGACCCGTCCGGCGTGCTGCTCGACCTCGCGCCGGCCGCCGATCCCGCCGCCCCCCGCGACGCCGCCGAGGAGAGCTGGATACACGTCGCGCTGTCCGGCTCGTCCGATCCGAAGGCCGTGGCCGAGGCCGCGCATCTGCTGCCCAGCGTGCTCGCCGACGCTCGCCAGGTCGCCATCGACGCCGGCGCCCTGAGCGCGACGCTCGTCGGGCTGGCCAACGCGCTCGACGCCGACCACGAGGGTCGCTTCCCCGGCTACGACAGGCGCGACGTCGCGGCGTTGCTGCGCTGGCTGGCCGACGGTCACTTCGTCCTGCTGGGCTATCAGCGCTGCGCGGTCAACGACGGCCAGGCGTCGGTGGACCCGGCCAGCCGGCTGGGCGTGCTGCGGCTGCGCACCGACGTGCTGCCACAGCTCACCGGCCCCGACGACCTGCTGGTGCTCGCACAGGCGACCATGCCCAGCTTCCTGCGCTACGGGGCCTACCCGTACGTCGTCGTGGTTCGGGAGAACCCCGGTACCGTCGCGCGTCTCGACGGCATCGGGCACGTGATCGAGCACCGCTTCGTCGGCCTGTTCACGGTCGCCGCAACCAATGCCAACGTGGTGGAGATCCCGCTCATCTCCCGCCGGGTCAACGAGGCGCTCGCGCTGTCGCACGGCGATCCCACCCATCCCGGCCAGTTGATGCTCGACATCATCCAGACCATTCCGCGCTCGGAACTGTTCGCACTCAGTGCGCGCGAACTGCTCGACCGAGCCAAGGCCGTCGTCGATCTGGGGGCGCGGCGCCGCACCCTGCTGTTCATGCGGGCCGACAAGCTCGCCCACTTCGTCTCCTGCCTGGTGTACCTGCCCCGAGACCGGTACACGACCGTGGTTCGGCTCGCGATGCAGGACATCCTGGTGCGCGAGCTCGGCGGTGTCAGCATCGAGTACACCGCGCGGGTCAGTGAGTCGCCTTGGGCCGTCGTGCATTTCACGGTCCGTCTCCGGGAGGGCACGCGGCCGGGCGATGTCGACACGTCGCTCGGCAACGAGGACAGGATTCAGAATCTCCTCACCGAGGCCGCCCGCACGTGGGGTGACCGGCTGATCGGCTCGGTGAAGTCCGGTGTGATCGGCCAGGCGGTGGCGGAGTACTACGCCGTCGCGTTCCCGGAGGCGTACAAGCAGGCGTTCAGCCCGCACGAGGCGATCGCCGACATCGCGATCATCCAGGAGTTGCAGCACGACTCCGTCAAGCTGGTGTTCGCCGAAGGCGCGCAGGGCTCCCCGCAACTGACCTGGTACCTGGGTGGGCGCTCGGCGTCGCTCAGCCGACTGCTGCCGATGTTGCAGTCGATGGGCGTCGACGTGCTGGAGGAGCGGCCGTTCACCGTCACCCGTGCCGACGGCATGCCGGTGTGGATCTACCAGTTCCGGATCGCGCTGCACCCGTCGATTCCCACCGCGGCGGACGCCGCGGAGTTCGACGCCAACGCCACCCGGTTCGCCGATGCCGTCACCGCGATCTGGCAGGACCGCGTCGAGATCGACCGGTTCAACGAACTGGTTCTGCGCGCCGGCCTCACGTGGCAGCAGGTGGCCGTCCTGCGCAGCTACGCCAAATACCTTCGGCAGGCCGGCTTTCCGTACAGCCAGTCGCACATCGAGACCGTCGTCAACGACAACCCCCACACCGCCCGGTCGCTGGTGCAGCTGTTCGAGGCTGTTCTTGATCCTGAAGTCCAACCGACCGATTCCGACACGCGCACCGCCGCCCAGGCCGCGGCGGTCGCCGTCGCCACCGACATCGACGCCCTGACCAGTCTGGACACCGATCGCGTGCTGCGCGCGTTCGCATCGATGATCCAGGCGACGCTGCGCACCAACTACTTCGTCACCCGGCCCGGTTCGGCGCGCGAGCAGAACGTTCTGTCGTTCAAGCTCAACCCCGGCCTCATCGACGAACTGCCGCTGCCGCGACCGCGATACGAGATCTTCGTCTACTCGCCGCGCGTCGAGGGGGTGCACCTGCGTTTCGGCAACGTGGCCCGCGGCGGCCTGCGGTGGTCGGATCGCCGGGAGGACTTCCGCACCGAGATCCTGGGCCTGGTCAAGGCGCAGGCCGTGAAGAACGCGGTGATCGTTCCCGTCGGCGCCAAAGGCGGCTTCGTCCTGAAGAACTCGCCGGCGCCGTCCGGTGACGCTGCGGCCGACCGCGAGGCGCTGCGCACCGAGGGCGTCGCCTGCTACCGGCTCTTCATCGCGGGTCTGCTCGACGTCACCGACAACGTGGACACCGCATCGGGAGCGGTGATCGCACCCGAGGGCGTGGTGCGCCGCGACGGCGACGACGCCTACCTGGTGGTCGCCGCGGACAAGGGCACCGCGACGTTCTCCGACATCGCCAACGAGGTCGCGAAGTCGTACGGCTTCTGGCTCGGCGACGCATTCGCATCCGGCGGCTCCGTCGGCTACGACCACAAGGCGATGGGGATCACCGCGAAGGGCGCTTGGGAGTCGGTCAAGCGGCACTTCCGCGAGATGGGAATCGACACCCAGTCGCAGGACTTCACCGTCGTCGGTGTCGGCGACATGAGCGGCGACGTGTTCGGCAACGGGATGCTGCTGTCGAAGCACATCCGGCTGGTGGCCGCATTCGACCACCGGCACATCTTCCTCGACCCCAATCCCGACGCGGCGAGTTCGTGGGCCGAGCGCGAGCGGATGTTCGCCCTGCCGCGATCCAGCTGGGACGACTACGACCGCACTCTCATCAGCGAGGGCGGCGGCGTCTACGCCCGCGACCAGAAGTCGATCCCCATCAGCCCGCAGGTGCGCACGGCACTGGGTCTGCCGAGTTCGGTCCGGGAGATGACGCCGCCCGCCCTCATGAAGGCGATCCTGCTCGCACCGGCGGACCTGTTCTGGAACGGCGGCATCGGCACGTACATCAAGGCCGAGACCGAGTCGGACGCCGACGTCGGCGACCGTGCCAACGACGCGCTGCGCGTCAACGGAAACGAGTTGCGGGTCAAGGTGATCGGCGAAGGCGGCAACCTCGGCGTCACGCAGCGCGGCCGCATCGAGTTCGACCTCGCGGGCGGCCACATCAACACCGACGCGATGGACAACTCGGCGGGAGTGGACTGCTCCGACCACGAGGTCAACATCAAGATCCTCGTCGACTCGCTCGTGACGGCCGGGCGCATAGATCCGAGTGAGCGCGTCAGTTTGCTGATGTCGATGACCGACGAGGTCGGGCTGCTGGTGCTCGGCGACAACGCGAGTCAGAACGATCTGATGGGCACCAGCCGCGTCAACGCCGCGAGCCTGCTTCCCGTGCACGCCAGCCAGATTCGCGATCTCATCGCCGAGCGCGAGCTCAACCGGGAGCTGGAGGCGCTGCCGTCGGAGAAGGAGATCCTGCGGCGCACGGAACTGGGTCTCGGCCTCACGTCCCCCGAACTCGCCACCCTGATGGCACACGTGAAGCTCGCGCTCAAGGACGAGTTGCTCGCAACGGACCTGCCCGACCAGGAGGTGTTCGCGGCGCGTCTGCCGCAGTACTTCCCGGAGCCGTTGCGCACGCGCTTCACCGACGACATCCGCAGCCATCAACTGCGCCGCGAGATCATCACCACGATGCTGATCAACGACCTGGTCGACACCGCGGGCATCACCTACGCCTTCCGGATCGTCGAGGACGCCGGCGTCGGCCCCGTCGACGCCGTGCGCTGCTTCGTCGCCACCGACAGGATCTTCCGGATCGGCGAGGTCTGGCGCGACATCCGCGAGGCCGGAGTCGCCGGCGTTCCGGTGGTCGTCACCGACCGCATGACGCTGGACCTGCGCAGGCTCGTCGACAGGGCGGGGCGCTGGCTGCTGAACTACCGGCCGCAGCCACTGGCCGTCGGCGCCGAGATCAACCGCTTCGCAGCGAAGCTCGCCGAGCTGACTCCCCGGATGTCGGAGTGGCTGCGCGGGGACGACCGCGACATCGTCGCCAAGCAGTGTGCGGAGCTCGAAGCCCAGGGCGTGCCGAAGAAACTGGCGTACGACGTGTCGACGGGGCTGTACCAGTTCAGCCTCCTCGATGTCATCGACATCGCCGACATCATCGAGCGCGACGCGGCGGAGGTCGCCGACGTCTACTTCGCGCTGATGGATCACCTGAGCACAGACGGTCTGCTCACCGCCGTCAGTCAGCTGCCGCGCGACGACCGCTGGCATGCGTTGGCGCGGTTGGCGATTCGCGACGACATCTACGGATCGCTGCGGTCGCTGTGCTTCGACGTGATGGCGGTCGGCGAGCCCGAGGAGACCGGTGACGAGAAGATCGAGGAGTGGGAGCTGACCAACAGTTCGCGGGTGGCGCGCGCGCGGCGCACCCTCACGGAGATCTACGACAGCGGTGAGCAGGATCTGGCGACGCTCTCGGTGGCCGCCCGCCAGATCCGGAGCATGACGCGAACCAGCGGAACGGGAGTCACCAGTTGATCGAGCGCTTCACCACGCCGGTGCCGGTGCGCTGGTCGGATATCGACATGTACCAGCACGTCAACCACGCGACCATGGTGACGATCCTCGAAGAGGCGCGCGTTCCGTTCCTGATGGAGCCGTTCAAGAACGACTTCGACACCATCGGCCTGCTGATCGCCGAGGTCAAGGTCTCCTACAAGGGTCAGCTTCGGCTCGCGGATTCGCCTCTGCAGGTGACGATCTGGTGCAACCGGCTGCGGGCGGTCGACTTCACTCTGGGGTACGAGGTGCGCTCGGCGCTCGCGGATCCGGACTCCAAGCCCGCAGTGATCGCCGAGTCGCAGTTGGCCGCCTTCAACATCGACGAGCAGAAGCTCGTTCGGCTACTCCCGCATCATCGGGAGTACCTCCAGCGTTACCGGCGATGAGCGCTCGCGCGAAGAGCAGACGGCACCGATGAGCTCACCGGAGCGCGGATTGTGGCTCGCCGACGCCGCGCACCGCGAGGACCTGATCACGTTCGTCGACCGCACGCTGCGCCTCGACGAAGCCGCGGTCATCCGGCTGCGGGAGCGGCCCGGCGGACTCGTCGTGGCCTGGGCCGCAACCGGTTTCGACGTGTTGGCCAGCCGGGTGGTGGCGGGTCGGGTGCGGCCCGCCGATCTCTTCGTCGCCTCCGACGCGCTGGCGAGCGCGCTGCCCGCGATGGATCGGGCCGGATTCGTCGAACCCGGCTTCGCGATGGACTCGGCGTGGCGCGGGATGCTGCCACCCGACACCGGCTTCGTTCACCTCGACGACGTGCCCGCGCGGGTGGTGCTCGAACTCGCCCAGCGCGGCACGGAACTCGCCAGGGCGCACAGCAGTGCGCACGGCCCGCCCGCGTCACTGCTCGATCAGGAGGTCGTCGCGGTGTCGGCGGGCGACGAGTCCATCGGTGTCCCGATGAGGTGCGTATTCGCCTTGACGGCAATGGGTTTCCTGCCGCAGTCGGCGAACAGATCCGACGCCTTCGCGCCAGAGTCGGTGGCTGCCGACGAGGTGGTGCGGGTCAGGGCGGCACCGAACTGGCTTCGGGTGGACGCGCGGTTCGGCAGCGTCTACCGGCGCCGCGGGCACGCGGCGCTAGTGATCGTCGAGTCGTAGCCAGACCGCGGCGTCCGCCGGGACGGCGTCCACCGCGGGGGCGCTGGCGAGCAGCAGTTCACCCGCGGGCAGTGGCACCGGCGACGCTCCCGCGTTGAGCACGCACAGCATCCCGGCGGTTCGGAACGCCACCACGTCCGGTGCCAGATCGACGAACTCGACCGGCCGGCCGACGACGTCGCCGCGCTGATGGCGCAGCGCGATGGCACGGCGGTACAGCGCCAGCGTCGAGTCGGCGTCCGCGTCCTGTGCGGCGACGGTGAGCGCCGCCCAGTCGGGTGGCATCGGCAGCCACGTGTCGGCGGTGTCGGAGAAGCCGTAGGGCGGTCGATCGCCGCTCCACGGCATCGGCACCCGGCAGCCGTCGCGGCCGCGCTCCTCGCGGCCGGACCGCTCCCAGGTCGGGTCCTGCAGCACCTCGTCGGGTAGGTCGACGTTCGGCAGGCCGAGTTCCTCACCGGTGTAGACGAACACCGTGCCGGGCAGGGCCAACATGACGAGCGCCATGGCCTCGGCCCGGCGCCGGCCGACGTCGCCGTCGCCGTAGCGGCTGACCTCGCGCTCGACATCGTGGTTCGACAGGCACCAGGTCGGTGTGGAGTCGGCCAGCGCCGCGGCGGCCAGCGAGTTCTCGATCGCCTCGCGGATCTCGGCGGCGTCGAAGCCGGCCCGCACCAGCCGGAAGTTGAAGCCGAGGTGCAGTTCGTCGGGCCGCAGGTACTTGGCGAAGTCCTCGTTGTCGAACACCCAGATCTCGCCGATCGTGACGGCCTCCGGATAGTCGTTGAGCACGCGCCGGATGCCCCGGTGGTGATCGTGGACGTCGTCGTGGTTGAACCGCGGATCGTCGTCGTCGAGGGTCAGCATCGGCAGGTCGGGATTTCGCATGTCGGGCAGCCCCGGCGGTTTCGCCATCCCGTGCGCGACGTCGATGCGGAATCCGTCCACGCCGCGGTCGAGCCAGAACCGGAGTGTCTTCTCGAGGTCCTCGGCGATCTCGGGGTTCTCCCAGTTCAGATCCGGCTGCTCGGCGTCGAACAGGTGCAGGTACCACTGACCGGGATTGCCGTCGGGTTCGACGACGCGCGTCCACGCGTGTCCGCCGAACACCGACACCCAGTTGTTGGGCGGGTGGAGGCCGCCGGGGCCGGTGCCGTCGCGGAAGATGTACCGTTCTCGCTGCTCGGTGCCGGGGCCCGCCGCGAGCGCCGCCTGAAACCACGGGTGCTGCGAACTGGAGTGGTTCGGTACCAGGTCCATCGTGACCCGGATGTTTCGCGCGTGCGCCGCGTCGATCAGGCGTTCCAGCGCGCCCAGCCCGCCGAACAGCGGGTCGACGTCGCGGGGGTCGGCCACGTCGTACCCGTGATCGACCATCGGCGACACCATCACCGGGTTGAGCCACAGCGCGTCGACGCCGAGGTCCGCGAGGTAGTCGAGCCGGCTCGTCACGCCGTCGAGGTCGCCGACGCCGTCACCGTTGCTGTCTTGGAAGGAGCGTGGATACACCTGATAGAAAACGGAATTCGACCACCATGGCTGGATCTCGGTCACGCCTGCCCATTGTGCCGCACGCGGGTTCAGAACGCCGAGTTCACCATCGAGTTCGCGGCCATCTGCAGGTAGTCGAGGAGGGCCTGGCGATGCGGGTCGTCGAGAGTCGCCGAATCCACCTCGGCCACCGCGGTGTGCATGCACCGCAGCCACGCGTCGCGCTCGAGGAATCCGATGCGGAACGGCGCGTGGCGCATCCGCAACCGGGGATGGCCTCGCTGATCGGAGTACGTCCGCGGGCCGCCCCAGTACTGCTCGAGGAACATCCGCAGACGCTGCTCGGCGCCGTCGAGATCGTCGTCGGGGTAGAGCGGACGCAGAATCTCGTCCTCGCGAACCTGTTCGTAGAACCTGGACACGATGATTCGAAACGTCTCGTGACCACCGACTTCGTCGTAGAACGACCGCGTAGCTTCCGTCACGGCTCCATTGTCCACCGCCGCCCGCCGACCCCGTCGGGCGGCGGCGCGGATGCGGGTGTCATCGGAAGTTCACCGGACTGACCTGCGAACACGGCTGAAATTGTCGTGCGATCGACGCCGATCCGTGGTGGACTGTGTTCTCGGAGGGCCTATGTCGCAGCGAAAGAGAAACCGCGTCCGCGGAAATTTCGGCACTGCCGGAACCGCCACGGCAGTCTCTGGTCCTACTGCTGCGCCCACTGCCGCGGTGCCGCTGCACAGCGTCGACGTGCGGTCTGCCAGCAACGAGCTGAGCGTGTGGACGCGGCGCCGGGTGCTGCTGCTGAACTCCACCTACGAACCGCTCACGGCGCTGACGGTGCGGCGCGCCATCGTGATGGTGCTGTGCGGTAAGGCCGACATCGTGCACGAAGACCCCACCGGACCCGAACTCTGCTCGGCGACGCGCGCCATCGTCGTGCCGACGGTCATTCGGCTGCGCTCCTACGTGCGGGTGCCGTACCGCGCGATGGTGCCGATGACGCGCGCCGCGCTGATGCACCGCGACAGGTTCCGCTGCGCGTACTGCGGGGCCAAGGCCGACACCGTCGACCACGTGGTCCCGCGCAGTCGCGGCGGCGAGCACTCCTGGGAGAACTGCGTCGCGGCGTGCGCTACCTGCAATCACCGCAAGGCGGACCGGATGCTCTCCGAGCTCGGTTGGACGCTGCGCACGACGCCGCTGCCGCCCAAGGGACAGCACTGGCGGCTGCTCTCGACGGTTAAGGAGCTCGACCCGGCGTGGGCGCGCTACCTCGGCGAGGGCGCGGCCTGACCGGTGCGGTGTGCGTCACGTGAGCCGGAGGCACCTCAGCTGATACGGTTTGCACCGTGAGCGAAGTCGCCATTGCCCACTCCCTCATGGGGGGCATCCCGCTGCTGGTGTTCGTGGTTCTGGCTGCAGTCTTCCTGCTGCGCAAGGGCCCGCACCCGGAGACCTACAAGCTGTCCGACGAGTGGACGCACGAGCCGATCCTGTGGGCCGCCGACGAGCCGGCCGATCACGGCCACGGTGGACACGGTTCCCATCTGACGGTTGGAGGTGGCGCAAGTGGCAAGTGGTAGCGAGATCGCCAAGACGAGTACGGACGTCGAGCTGCCGTACGGCTCGGCGCTGACGTACAGCGGCCGCATCTCGGCGGTCACCGAACCCGGTGAGCTGTCGGTGCACTACCCGTTCCCGACCATGGACCTCGTCGTCCTCGACGACGCGCTGAAGTACGGCTCGCGCGCGGCGCAGGCCCGCTTCGCGGTGTACCTCGGCGACCTCGGTGAGGACACGGCCGCCACGGCGCGAGAGATCCTGGCCAAGGTGCCCACACCGGATAACGCCGTCCTGTTGGCGGTGTCTCCGAATCAGAAGGCCATCGAGGTCGTGTACGGCCACGAGGTCAACGGGCGCGGCATCGAGGAGGCGGCGCCGCTCGGGGTGTCCGCGGCCGCCGCGTCGTTCAAGGAGGGCAACCTCATCGACGGTCTGATCAGCGCCGTGCGCGTGCTGTCGGCGGGCGTCTCACCGGCTCACTAGAGAGCCCCGTAACGAAAGAAGCCGGTGATCCCCGCGGGGGATCACCGGCTTCTGTTATCGCCGGTCACTCGGCGTCGTGGCGCTGGGCGATCGCCAGAAGTTCCTCACGGACGGTCGACTGGGGAAGGGCGTAGATCTTCGCGTAGAGCCGACGCCGGTTGATCTTGCGGGTCAGGTCTTCGCGGAACTGCGTGAGCATCGTTCTTTCTCCTCTTGTGTGCTCCGGATCACAGAGCGTTGGTTGCTGTGCGCCCGCTGACATGAGGATCGCTCATTAAGCAGACCTTTCTATAGTCCGTGTTAACGCCGTGTAAATCAAACCGTTTACGTGTGATTTCCCGCTCACCAGCCGGGGTGCGGCGTGTCTGATCATGACGACTGGGCCCCGGATCCGGCCATGTCAGCGCCTGTTTGAAGATTTGCTAGCTCGCGTCAGGTCGCTCGAGCAGTTCGGCCCTGATGCGGACGTAGCGCTCCAGGAAGGCCCGCTCGTCGAGCCGTTTGCGCCGCAGCCAGCCGGTCACCTCGTCGTTGCACTTGCTCGCATTGCACGCCGCGCACGCGGGGACGACGTTGTCGACGGTGTACCTCCCGCCGCGGGAGATCGCCATGACGCAGTCGCGCTGCAGCGGTCCGTCGGTGGCGCCGCAGTACGCGCACCCCGCCCACGCCGCCTGGATGGCGGCCCACTGCAGGGGCGTCAGGTCGTTGACGACGGCCGCGACGCGCCGCTTGCGCCGCCGCGCCGCCCGCGCCCTACGACTGTTCGGTGCCGCCACCGGACCAGCATGCAGCGCGAGCGTGCGCGGAGTCCCGAGCCGGAGCGGCGTGTCGCGGTACAGACCCGCACGCTCGCGGTGGGGGGCGTCAGGCGCTGTCGACGGCGCGGGCGCGCAGGGCTCGCTCGACGCCCGCGCGGCCCTCGAGCACCAACCTGCGCAGCGCGGGTGGCAATTCGGGATCGGCGAGGAAGCGATCGGCGGCGTCGAGGCCGGCCTGCGTGATGAGCCACGACGGGTACAGCCCGATCACGACGGTCTGCGCGACCTCACTGGACCGGCGCTCCCAAACCCCCCGGATCGCGGCGAAGTACTTCTCCGCGAACGGCTCCAGCACGTCGGCCTGACCGGGCTGGACGAAACCCGTGACGATCGCGCGGGTGGTGATGTTGGCGATCGTGTCGTCCTCGACGACCTGCAGCCACGCGGCGTCCTTCACCGCGGACTGCGGACGGGCCGCCGACGCGGCCGCGGCGTTGCGCTTGCCCGCCGCCGTCGGATCCGCCTGCGCCTCGGCGTCGATGAACGGCGTGGCCGGGCCGTCGGCGTCGAGCACACCGGCACGGGCCAGTGCGGTGACGACGCGCCAGCGCAGATCGGTGTCGAGCACCAACCCGGCGAGGTTCACCGCCGCCGGCTCGTTGTCCAGCAGCGTCGACAGCACGGCGATGTGGTTCGGCGACAGCACCGACGTGCACAGGGCGTTGACGAACGCCAGCTGGTGATCCGAACCCGGCGCCGACTCGCGAGCCAGGTCCAGCAGTGCGTCGCCGAACGCGGGCCACCCGCTCTCCGCCGCCCACGCGGGGTCGGCGTAGGAGCCGAGCGCCGTCTGCGCCTGCAGCAGGAGACGTTGCGCCACACCGACTTCGGACTCGGCGTGCAGGCCGCTCATGACGAGGGCGACGAAGTCGCGGGCGGGCAGTTCGGCGTCGCGCGTCATCTCCCACGCGGCCGACCACACCAGGGTGCGGGGGAGCGGCTCGGCGATGTCGGCGATCCTGGCGAGCGCGGTCTTCAGCGACTCCGGGTCGAGCCGCAGCGAGCAGTAGGTGAGGTCGTCGTCGTTGACCAGGACGAGCTTGCCGCGCGACACCCCGTGCAGCGCGGGCACCTCGGTGACGTCGCCGTCGACGTCGAGCTCCTCGCGGTGCGTCCGCACCAGCTTGCCCGAACCGTCGTCGTCGTAGACGCCGACGGCCAGCCGGTGCACTCGTGTCTCACCCGCGCCCGGCGCCGCCCCACCCTGCGCGATGGCGAACCGGGTGAACGTGCCGTCGGCCGCGACGTCGAAGTCGGCGCGCAGCGTGTTCAGGCCGGTCGTCTTGAGCCACTGGCGGCCCCAGTGGGACAGGTCGCGACCCGACGACTTCTCCAGTGCGCCAAGCAGATCGCCGAACGTGGCGTTGGCGAAGGCGTGGTCGCGGAAGTAATCGCGCAGCCCGGCGAGGAACGCCTCGAGGCCGACGTACGCCACCAGCTGCTTGAGCACGCTGGCGCCCTTGGCGTAGGTGATGCCGTCGAAGTTCACCTCGACGGCGTGCAGGTCCGGGATGTCCGCCGCGACGGGGTGCGTCGACGGCAACTGGTCCTGCCGGTACGCCCACGACTTCTCGACGTTGGCGAACGTGGTCCACGCCTGCGTGTACTCGGTCGCCTCGGCCTGGCACAGCACCGAGGCGAACGTCGCGAACGACTCGTTGAGCCACAGGTCGTCCCACCACGTCATGGTGACGAGATCGCCGAACCACATGTGCGCCATCTCGTGCAGCACGGTCTCGGCGCGGCGCTCGTAGGAGTAGCGCGTGACCTTGGACCGGAACACGTAGTCCTCGAGGAACGTGACGGCGCCCGCGTTCTCCATGGCGCCCGCGTTGAACTCGGGCACGAACAGCTGGTCGTACTTGCCGAACGCGTAGGGCACACCGAAGTTCTCGTGATAGAAGCCGAAGCCCTGCTTGGTCTCGGTGAACAGTCGCTCGGCATCCATGAACTCGGAAAGCGATGCGCGGCAGAAGATTCCGAGCGGGATCTCACCGTGCGCGTCGGAGTAGACGTCGTCCCATCGGGCGTAGGGGCCGGCGATGAGCGCCACCAGGTAGGTGCTCATCCGCGGCGTCGTGGCGAACACGTGCACGCCACCCTCGTTCGACACGGTCGCCCCGTTGGAGATCACCTGCCAGTGCTCGGGCGCGGTGACGGTGACGTCGAAGGTCGCCTTCAGGTCGGGCTGGTCGAAGCACGCGAACATCCGCTTGGCGTCGGCTGTCTCGAACTGCGAGTACAGGTACACCTCGTCGTCGACCGGATCGACGAAGCGGTGCAGGCCCTCACCGGTATTCGAGTAGCGGCAGTCGGCGTCGACCACGACGACGTTGCGCTCGGCGAGCCCGGTCAGCGGGATTCCCGTCGACTCGTCGTACCCGGAGACGTCGATGGCGACGCCGTTGAGCGTCGCGGAGTGGATCGTGTCGGCGGCGATGTCGATGACGGTCTCCGCACCTGCGAGCGCGCTGAACTCGACGGTCGTAGTGGAGCGGAAGGTGCGCCCCTGTCCGCCGGTGAGGTCGAGCTCGATGCGGTAGGTGTCGACGGTGACGAGTGCGGCGCGTTCGGCGGCCTCGTCGCGAGTCAGGTTGGGAAGTGCCACCCGACCAACCTATCGGCTGGCGCGTGGCAGGGGAGGTCGGGGCGTTAGCCCGCGAGGGAGACCAGCCCGCTCAGCCCGCTCAGCCCGGCGAATCCGTTGAGCCCCGGAACACCGGCGAGCCCCTGCAGACCGTTCAGCTGATTGAGCACCGTCCCGTCGCCGATGGAGGAGATCATCGACGGGCAGTACATCGAGATGGCGATTCCGGTGAAGAAGGACGCCATCTCCGGGGAGATGCCGCCGTTGTTTCCTCCGCGGATGGTCTGGGCGACGCTGGCGAAGTTCTTGCCGGGCTCGACCAGCATGGGGCAGACGGACTTGCCGAGCTCGGTGGTCAGCGCGGGGTCGTTGTAGCCGATCCCCGAGCTGCTCAGCGCGGAGAGGAACGAGGGGTCGACGGGGTCGGCGTGTGCGGGGGCGGCGAGAACCGGTGCCCCCAGCATGGTGGCGAGCACTACGGTCGCCATGGACGCTTTGGTCAGCACTGTGTTCACTTGGGTAACACTGGTTCACTGTGGTCACAGGAACAACACGGTCCGGTAAAGGTTCGCCACCTATGCGTGTCGTGAGTGGCCACGACGCCGGCGATTGGTCATCCGCGCGGCCGGGAACATCGACCGGGCACGCGTAGTTGTTCTGAACGGACTGCTGCCCACCACCGAGAGGATGGTCGCTTCACAATGGCCGATAGAGACGTCGCCGGTTTCTGGTTCGACCCGCTGTGCCCGTGGTGCTGGATCACCTCCCGCTGGATTCTGGAGGTCGAGCAGGTGCGCGACATCGAGGTGCAGTGGCACGTGATGAGCCTCGCCGTGCTCAACGAGGGCCGCGACCTGCCCGAGGAGTACCAGGCGATGATGAAGAAGGCGTGGGGTCCGGTGCGCGTCGCCATCGCCGCCGAACAGCAGCACGGCACCGAGGTGCTTCCCGCGCTGTACACCGCGATGGGCACGCTCATCCACAACGAGGGCAACAAGGACTTCGACGACGTGATCGCCAAGGCCCTCGCGCAGGCGGGCCTCCCCGCTGAGCTCGCCGAGGCCGCCACCACCAACGCCTACGACGAGGCGCTGCGCAAGAGCCATCACGAGGGCATGGACGCCGTCGGCGACGACGTCGGCACTCCGACCATCCACGTCAACGGTGTCGCGTTCTTCGGCCCGGTGCTGTCGAAGATCCCGCGCGGTGAAGAGGCGGGCAAGCTCTGGGACGCGTCGGTGATCTTCGCGTCCTACCCGCACTTCTACGAGCTGAAGCGGACGCGTACCGAGGCGCCCGAATTCGACTGAGCACGGGGAACCCGAGTGGCTCTGTCAGAATGACGCCATGCGCGTCTACCTCGGTGCCGATCACGCCGGATACGAACTGAAGCAGGCCATCATCGAGCACCTGAAGTCGGGTGGCCACGAGCCCGTCGACTGCGGTGCCTACTCCTACGACGCTCAGGACGACTACCCGGCGTTCTGCATCGCCGCGGCGGCCCGCACCGTCGCCGACCCCGGCAGCCTGGGCATCGTGCTCGGCGGCTCGGGTAACGGCGAGCAGATCGCGGCCAACAAGGTGCCGGGCGCTCGGTGCGCACTGGGGTGGAGCGTGGAAACCGCTCAGCTCGCGCGCCAGCACAACAACGCCCAGCTGATCGGTATCGGCGGCCGGATGCACAGCCTCGAGGACGCGCTGGCGATCGTCGACGCCTTCGTCACCACGCCGTGGTCGGAGGAGCCTCGACACCAGCGGCGCATCGACATCCTCGCCGAGTACGAGAAGGACCACGTCGCGCCGCCGGTTCCCGGCGCACCGGAATAGCCTGTGCCAGAAGGTCACACGATCCACCGGCTCGCCCGACTGCACCAGAAGCGGTTCGGCGGGGCGCCGGTGATCGTGACTAGCCCGCAGGAGCGTTTCGCCGACTCCGCCGAAGCGGTGAGCGGCCGGGTGCTGCGCAAGGCCGACGCCTACGGCAAGCACCTCTTCCACCACTACCAGGGCGGGGCGGTCGTACACGTCCACCTCGGGTTGTACGGCAAGTTCACCGAGCAGCAGGTCCCCATGCGCGCGCCCGTCGGGCAGGTGCGAATGCGAATGGTGGGTGAGGAGTACGGCACCGACTTGCGAGGGCCGACGGCCTGTGAGGTCATCCACCAGGACGAGGTCGACGACATCATCGCCAGGCTCGGGCCGGACCCGTTGCGGCGCAATCCCGACACGGAGAAGGCGTGGACGCGGATCAGCAAGTCTCGCAGACCCATTGGTGCCCTGCTGATGGACCAGAAGGTGATCGCGGGAGTCGGCAACGTGTACCGCAACGAGTTGCTCTACCGTCACCTCATCGACCCGCATCGGCCCGGCACGCACGTCGGCGCCGAGGAGTTCGACGAGGCGTGGACCGACCTCGTCGCCCTCATGAAGGTCGGCGTGCGCCGCGGCAGGATCATCACCATCCGACGCGAGGACGACAAGGGCCCCGAGGGCATTCGGGGCAGGCCGCGAAGCTACGTCTACCGGCGTGCGGGTGAGGCGTGCCGAATCTGCGGCGACACGATCCGCACCGAGGTGATGGAGGGGCGAAACCTGTTCTGGTGTCCCACCTGTCAACGCTGAGGGGGTCGGTCAGCTCTCGCCGGCGTCAGAAACCGCCGAAGTCGCCGCCCCCGAAGTCTCCGCCGCCCCAGTCGCCGCCGCCCTGATCGCCACCCCAGTCGCCGCCCTGTTCACCGCCGCCGGAGTCCAGCTGGCCCTGGTCGTAGCCCTGCTGGAACCCGTCGCCGTAGCCGCTCTCGAAGCCCTGCGCGCCGTAGTCCACGCCGTTCATGCCGGAGAACATGGCGTCGAACAGCAGCACCGACCCGAGTCCCCAGGCGCCGGCGACGAGTGCCGGTTTCCACCACGGCTCGGAGTACCAGCCGGCGGGCACCGGCCGACCCGCGACGCGACCGCCGGGGTAGTAGTTGGGCGTCCGCTGCGACGGGCCGGGTGAGGCCTCGATCTCCCTGCCCTCGAACTCGACTCGTCGGTCCTCGGTGACGACACCCGCCGAGCGCTGACCGGTGAGCTCGTCGAGTTCCGGTCCGGGATCGATGCCCATCGCCACGCGTGCGGCGCGCACGTAGTACAGCCCCTCGACCGCGCTCTCCCTCGCGAGGAGGGCCTGTTTGGCGGTGGTGGCCTGATCGATCTGAGACGCCGCGGCGGTGTAGCGCTCGGATGCGTCGGCGAGCGCCTGCTTGGAGGCCTCGTCGGTACCGGTGAGGTTGAGCACCTGGCCGCCCAGTCGTTCGATGACCCGGCGCGCGTCGGCCTTCGCGTCGGCGAGCGACTCGGCGCTCTTGCGGCCCGACGCCTTCTGCGTGGCGTAGACGAGGAACGCGATGGCGGCGACCACCACGATGATCAGGATCAGCAGGGTGCTCGACATGGTTACCAGCGTACCGACGGGGCGTGCTCAAGATCGGACGCTGAGAGTCGTCTCAGGTTGCGAGCACACGCGTGCCGGGCGACGGTATCGGAATGACAGTCGCCGAGCCCACCACCGACGGGACGTACCGGGACCGGATCGTCGCCGTCGAACCGGGTGGCAACGAGCACATCGCCGAGGCTGATCGCCACGGCAAGCCGCACCAGCTGTTCTGGACGTGGACGTCGCCGAATCTGGAGTTCGCGACGATCTTCGTCGGCATGCTCTCGGTGCTGGCGTTCGGCATGACGTTCTGGCAGGCGGTCGCGGGCATCGTGGTCGGCACCGGCCTCGGGGCAATCGCGCACTACTTCCTGTCGGCGCGCGGCCCGCTGCACGGCGTGCCGCAGATGGTGTTGGGCCGCTTGCCGTTCGGCTTCAAGGGCAATGCGGTGCCCGCCGTCCTCATGTCGATCACCGCGGGCGTCGGCTGGTTCGCCACCAACAGCGTCAGCGGAGCCTTCGCACTGTCGACGCTGTTCGGGTTCGGTCCGCTGATCGGGCTCGTCATCATCGTGCTGCTGCAGACGGCACTCGCGTTCTTCGGCCACAACCTGGTGCAGGCCTTCGAGCGCTTCTCGTTCCCCGTGCTCGCCGTGATCTTCCTCGCCGCGTCGGTGATGATCTTCGTGCACGCCGACATCGGGAACGCCTCCGTGGCCGCCGAGGGTGTCGGTGGGCTCGGCGGCTTCCTGCTCACCGTCGGTACGTCGTTCGGGTACGCGGCGGGGTGGACGCCGTATGCCGCCGACTTCACCCGGTACCTGCCGTCGTCGGCGTCGCCCGCGCGCACCGGGTTCTACGCCGCAGCAGGGTTGTTCACCGCGTGCGTGCTGCTCGAGGTGGTCGGCGCGGCGGCCGTGACGACCGGTGAGGCCTCACTGGCCGACCCGACCGGGTCGTTCACGGCGGAACTGGCGTCGCCGTTGGCCAAGGCGACGCTGCTGGCGATCGCGGTCGGAGCCATCGCCGCCAACGCCATCAACGTCTACTCCGGTGCCATGGCGTTCGTGACGATCGGCATCAGGCTGCCACCGCACGTGGCGCGTGCGCTCGTCACGGTCTTCTTCGGCGTCGCGGGCTTCATCGTGGCGTACCTGGCGCTGCCCGACGCCGCCCACAGCTACGAGGCGTTCCTGCTGATCATCGCGTACTGGGTTGGGCCGTGGCTGGGCGTGGTCTTCGCCGACCAGTACCTGCGGCGCGGGCAGGCCGTCGCCGGCTTCCTGTACGACAGGTCGTACACGAACTGGAACGGGTTGCTGTCGTTCGCCATTGGGCTGATCGGCTCCGTGGTCCTGTTCGCCAATCAGGAGCTGTTCGTCGGCGTGATCGCCAAGGCCGTTCCACAACTCGGCGACATCACGTTCTTCATCGGATTCGTGCTCGCGGGCGGTGCGTACCTACTGCTGTGCCGCTCCAAGATCGCCGCGGAGCGTACGGTGACGTCGTGACACCGCAGGCCATGCTCGACGTTGCCGTCGCGGAAGCCCGAAAGGGCCTCGCCGAGGGCGGAATACCCATCGGGGCAGCACTTTTCACCTCCGATGGGGTGCTGCTCGGCAGCGGACGCAATCGTCGCGTCCAGCAGGACGACCCGTCGGTGCACGCCGAGACCGACGCGTTCCGCGCTGCGGGCAGGCAGCGCGACTACCGGTCGACCGTGATGGTCACCACGCTCTCACCGTGCTGGTACTGCAGCGGGCTGGTGCGGCAGTTCAACATCGGCGCGGTGGTGATCGGCGAGGCGACGACGTTCCACGGTGGGCACGACTGGCTCGCCGAGCACGGTGTCGCGGTGACCGTGCTCGACGACGCGCGCTGCGTCGGGCTGATGACGGACTTCATCGCGGCACACCCGGAACTGTGGGCGGAGGACATCGGAGAATGATTACGACGGTTGATCTTTCGCGGTGGCGTGCCGGCGGGGCCGAGGCCGACGCCGTCGCGGCGGAGGTCGACGAGGGCCTGCAGGGTGCCGGCTTCATCCTGGTGACCGGACACGGCGTCGACCCCGGTCTCGCGGCGGCGGTGCGCGCGGCCAGTCGCGTGTTCTTCGCGCTGCCCGACGACGTCAAGCAGAACTACAGCGTGCCCGTCGGCGGACACGGCTGGATCGGGCCCGGCGCGGAGGCGAACGGATACGCCGAGGGCACCGAGACCCCGCCGGATCTGAAGGAGAGCTACAGCCTGGGTGCCGAGACCGCGACCGGTGACGCGGACGTCGACCGAATCTGGTTCGCGCCCAACGTCTGGCCGAGGGAGGTGCCGACGCTGCAGGCGTTGGTGGAGACGTACGCCGCCGAGATGCGCCGGGTGTCCGACGAGATGCTCGCCCTGTTCGCGCACGCGTTGCGCTTGCCGGTCAACCCGTGGGCGTCCTTGGCGGGTTCCCCGACGTGGACGATGAACATCAACCACTATCCGCCGGTGAGCGTGGTGGGGGAGCCCGAGCCGGGCCAGTTCCGCATCGGCCCGCATACCGACTTCGGTACGGTCACCGTGCTCGATCGCGAGCCGGGTGCCGTTGGGCTGCAGGTCTTCTCGGAGGCCGAGGGGTGGGCCGACGCACCGTACGACCCCGAGGCGCTGACGGTGAACATCGGCGACCTGCTCGAGTACTGGAGTGGGCGCCGTTGGCCGTCGGGCCGGCACCGGGTGCTACCGCCGCAGCCCCACGCGCCCGAGGAGGACCTGGTCTCGCTGATCTACTTCTACGAAGCCGATCACGATGCGCGCGTCGTCCCCCTCGACCCGCCGATCGGGCGGGTCGAGGGACTCGAACCAGTCACGTCGTCGGCGTTCATCAAGCAGCGCCTGGACGCCATCACGATCGGGTGAGGCGAACCCTCACACCCCCAGGGCGGGACCGACGGTGAGGTTCCACGACTCCTGCATCTCCGACTCGAACAGGCCCCAGGTGTGGGAGCCGTCGGGCCGGACGATGTAGGTGACCGGGACGCCTGCGGCCGCCGCGTTGTCGGCGAAGACCCGCGTGCTGTCGGCCACGATGCGTTCGATGAAGCCACCGGTGAAGTTGTCTCCGAAGCCGGGTGGCAGGCGATCGACCGCGCCGGCGTTACCGGAGCCCGATGCCGCGACGTACACGGCGGTGCCCTTCAGCTTCGCGACGTTCTTCGACGGATCGTGGGCGACCCACAGCGGGCCGCCGCCGGGGCCCCACATGGCGTCGGCACTAGCGCCGCCGCCCAGCAGGGTCAGGCCGACCTGCTGCGCGTTGTCCGACGGGGTCAGGAAGCCGCTGTAGGAGGCGACGGCCTGGAACAGCCCCGGCGCTTGCACGGCGTAGTCGACCGCGGTGCCGCCGGTGCTCGACAGACCGCCAACGGCGTTCTCGCCGTTGGTGTTGTACTCGGCGTTGATGAGCGGTGGCAGTTCCCGCGTCATGTAGGTCTGGTACTGCTTGCTCGGATCCGCGATCCAGTCGGTCCACCAGCTGAACTGGCCGCCCAGCGGCGAAACCACGTTGACGTTCTTGTTCGCGAAGAAGCCCTGGATGTCCGTCATCCCGAACCAGGCTTTGCCACCGGGGGCGATCCCGCCGCCCGCGATGTCGTCGCCGCCGTCGATGCCGGGCAACAGGTAGAACGTCGGTGCACCCGAACGCGGCGCTTTGAACACGTCGTTCACGATGACCTTGTTCATCGACGGCGAGAACACCGAGACCTTGTCCCAACGGTCGTTGACGGGCTCGATTCCGGTGATGTATGCGCCTTGCGGCGGTTCCGCGTGCGCAGCAGGCGCGGTCAGGAACGAGAAGACGAGGACAACGGCGAAGGTCAGGGTTGTCACAACCCCCCTGGGTCGAATCACGCGCTGATTATGTACTGACAGTGGGGGTCCGGCAACGCACATTGGGAAACCGAGCCGCGCGTGGCTGTGCGCATCGCTGCTGCAGAAAACGTGGGAATCGACCGGCGGCAGTGTCACGGATGAACTACAGCAAACTTTCATAAGGGCAGATATGATCTTGATTGCGCTGTTGGCGAACAGTTTCTGTCACATTGCGCCATCGGTTTGCAAACGCGGGGTTCTGCCGCGTCGTGTTGTGGACAACCTCACGCGCTGCGCTGCCACGATCGATGCACCTGGCGCTCGACGGTGTCGGGGTCCGGGCGCGGCGCGCTGCGCACCGCCTCGACACCGGAGACGGCGTCGAGCGACAGCACTGCGCGGAGGCCGCGGGTGAGCGCACTGTCGGGGCGGGTGAAGTAACGCAGATGCGCAGCCCCTCGGCGCAGACCGTCCGGGCGGTCGTCGGGGACGGGGATGTCGCGGACACCGAGCCCGTAGAGCGGACGCAGCGCTCCGCCGAACCAGTCGCCTCGCAGGCTGCCGCGCTCCGTGGGGTACCAGAGGTTGGTCCAGCGGGTGACCGCGAACGGGGCCTGCGAGCTCAGCACGTCGCTGCCGCGGTGAGCGAAGCTGACGTCGGTCGTGTCGGGCCCTTCCACGGGTTGGGCTTCCGAGCGCGGCGGGCAGCGCATGACGACACCGCGTCGTACCAGGCGGTCGAACAGTGCGGCGCGGTTCTCCGGGTCGGACGTCGACAGGCCGCTTACCACGCTCGGTCGTGCCACGAACAGATCCGCCAACGCCATGGGGGTGCCGATAGTGACGAAATCGGTGATGCGCCAGGGATTCCCCTGCATTCTGAGGTCCTGCCACAACGCGTGCTGCAGCGTCTGGAACGCGGTGACCCCGCCGTCCGGCCGAAGCTCGCGGGCACCGTCCTCGAGCGCGGCGAGGTGCGCGAGTCCGGTCTGCGGGGTGGCGTGGAGTTCGTGCGTTTCGGCCCACAGCGACAGCAGCGCGTCGTAGGCGATGTACGCCCCGAGGCCGTGAGCCACGACGATCACACGCGCGAACCTGCCCTGTTGCAGCACGTACAGCAGGTCGACCAGGCCGCCCCGGATCGCCCGCCGCGCCGCGTACGACTGAGGCAGTGGGTCCAGGTAGCGCGCCACGTCGACGAAACCCGCCGTCACGAAGCTGCGCGTCAACGCCACGGACACCGTCCGGAAGGCGCCCAAGCCGATCGCGAGTACGAGCGCGCTGCTGATCAGCCCCACGATCCACGCGGGCACGCCGGTGCTGAGGAAGTAGCCGCCGAGGGTGAGCAGGCACAGCGCGAGCACGACCGGCGTCAGCAGCGCCAGCCAGACCGCCCGCCAGATGCCGAACAGCGGGTCGGGCACGTTGCGAGGCCGACGCAGCAGCACCCGCAGGATCATCGGAAGGAGTCCGGCGTACCGGCGGGCGCTCTGGTGGAACTGCCAGTCGTATTCGAAGATCTCGACGCAGTGGGGATCGGCGGTGACGTATCGGCGGGCCTCGTAGGAATCGGTGGCCTCCACCGGCCGCGGATGAACGACGGCGTCCGGCCCGAGCGCCGCCTTGGTGAAGGCGTCGAGCGTGTCCAGCGGTCGTCGCTCCTGCGGCAGCCCGTGCACGAATACGATCGCGGTGCGAATGGTCGCGTCCGTCATGTGCAGAGTGTGCGGGGCGGACGGCCGCGGGACGCGGCTATCGCGAAAAGCGTTACGGCCAGCCGTACCCCGGTTGAATGCCGCCGGGGCCGCCGTTGACCACGGCGGACAGGCAGCCGGGGATGTCGCGGCAGGCGATGATCGCGCCCGCTCCCGGAGAGGCGCCGCGGACGACGGGCGGGTTGTTCGGAATCCCGCACGTCTGGATGTACGGGTTGTACGGCTGGATGTACTGGCTACAGGCGTTGGCCGGTCCGGGGGACACGAGCGCAGCGGTGGTCAGTGCTCCGGCCGCCATCACCGTCGCCGCACCCAACCGGGTGAGTGTTCGACGTCGCATGGGACCGCCTCCTGACAGGGTTCACTATTCGAGTTCGTCGCTCCCTCCATTGAACGCCTCATCGGTGCGTGAATTCCCGGAACGGCCGTCGAATCTGTGAACGCGGTCGGGTCGGTGTCAGTTCTCGCCGCTCTCACCGGGCGACGTTCCGGCGTCCGACGCGTCATCGGCGGTCGGCGCGGGGGCGGGTGCGGGCGCGCCTGCTAGTCCGGCCGGTCCCGCGGCGACCGCCTCGGCGACCTGACCGAAGACACCCCAGCCGGGTGCACCCGCCTTCGGCCGGTCGGCGCCGGCGAGCGTGGTCGGCTCCACCTTGTTGCCGGTCTTGACGGCGTCGACGTCGGCGGGTTCGGGGTCGGGCGCGGGGTTCTCGACCGCCGGCTCGGCCGGTGTCGCCGACGGCATCCGCGAATCCGCAAGGGCCGCAGGCTGCTTCGCCTCCTTCGTCACGACGGGTGCGACGGGTGCGACCTTCGGCGGATCGGCCACCTCCAGCGGTGGCAGGTCGGGCAGTGGCGTCCCGATGATCGGGCCGCCGCCGATGAGTCGGCGAACGGTGAGCACGACGGGGTTGTCGAACACCGCGTTCACCAGACCGATGACGAACGGATTGCCCTTGGCCGCCGCGATCAGCCGCCGCTGAAGCATGGTGATGGGACCACCGCGGTAGTCGGTGATCTCGTCGGGGAAGAACGCGACGATCGCGGCGCGCGCGCCCGGATCGCCGGTTGCGTCCAACAGTCGGTTCCTGACGATCTGGACAACGCCGCCGGTGAGGAGGTCCCGCAGGAACGCCTGCTGCTGCGGATCGTTGAACAGGCCCAGCCATCGCCGTCCCTCGGTCTGGATGACGCCGCCCTCGAAGAAGTCGTCGATGATCTGGGCCTGGTCGGGTTGGGTCAGGCGCGCGGTGGCCTGCACTCGCAGCACCTCGGCGACTCCGCCCCGAGTGAAGTCCTCGATCACCGCCTGCTGTTCCGGTGACCAACTGGCGGCCAGTGCGACGTGCACGTCGTCGACCACGCGAATGTCCTTCGAGGACATTGGTGAAGCGATGGCGGGTACCGCCGCGACGGCGGCCGACGCGGTGATGACGGCGACCCAGCGACGCGGGGAACGGCTCATGATCGGCTCCTTCGGCACAGCGATGTCAACAAGTGGTGACTTGAGACACTAAGGGCCGTCGAGGGCAAAGTCAACGATCGGTGACTTGGCTGGTGGCCGAGTCGATGAATTTCGGGTGAACCGCGGCGTCGACGCTGTATCCGGGGATAGCATTCGGTGAAACAGCACGTCATGGGGGGCGATTGTGAGCAAGGTTCTCGGTGTTTTCAGCGCGTTAGTCGCGGGGTTGTTCGCGGTCGGAATGCTCGCCCTCGGATCCGGCTCCGCGTCGGCGGGCCCGGCGGCCGCCGGCTTCCCGCAGTTCCCCGTCCAGTGTCTCGACGGCAGCACGGTCGAGTTCGGTCAGCTCTGTCCGCTGCCGTCGCTGCGATGCGCAGACGGCAGTCCGCTACCGCTCGGCGGGGTCTGCCCGTCGACGCCGAGGGCCACCCAGGTGCCGACCCCGCTGCCCACGCCGACCGCGGCTCCGGACCCCGAGCTGCAGCAGTGTCGAGAAGCCGGGTTCTGCACGCCGTAGTCAAGCGGACGGCGCCGCCGATCGACGTGTGGCTGGAGACCGAAATGGCCGCCCCGAACGGGGCGGCCACCTGGGATAACGCCCCCAACAGGGGCTTCACGAGAGCGGGCGACGGGAATCGAACCCGCGTAGCTAGTTTGGAAGACTAGGGCTCTACCATTGAGCTACGCCCGCGTGCACTGCTCCGCAGACTGTACCGGCGACGACGTAGGCAAATCCAATTGATTGCGTCGCGTGTCCAGGCCGTATCATTCCCACGCGCACACGACACGGGGTGTAGCGCAGCTTGGTAGCGCATCCGCTTTGGGAGCGGAAGGCCGCAGGTTCAAATCCTGTCACCCCGACCGGACGTGATCAGTTACAGACATGCAAGGAGCAGATGCAGTGAAGAGCACCGTCGAGAAGTTGAGCCCGACCAGGGTTCGCATCAGTGTGGAGGTGCCGTTCACCGAACTGCAGCCGGACATCGACACGGCGTTCAAGACGATGGCCAAGCAGATCCGGATGCCCGGCTTCCGCCCCGGCAAGGTGCCGGTGAAGCTGCTCGAGCAGCGCGTCGACAAGCAGGCGATGTTCGACCAGGTCGTCGGCGAGGTGGTGCCCGGTCGCTACACCGAGGCGCTGACGTCGTCGGAGGTGCAGCCCATCGGTCAGCCGGACATCGAGGTCACCAACAAGGAGTACGGCGAGGACCTGACGTTCACCGCCGAGGTCGACATCCGCCCCGAGATCACGCTGCCCGACCTGTCGGCGCTGAAGATCGTCGTCGACCCCATCGAGGTTTCCGATGACGAGGTCGACGCGGAACTGCAGAACCTGCGCGCCCGCTTCGGCACGCTCAAGGGCGTCGAGCGCGGCGCCGAGGACGGCGACTTCGTCTCGATCGACCTGTCCGCGACGGTCGACGGCGAGGACGTCGCCGAGGCGAAGACCGAGGGGCTGTCGCACGAGATCGGTTCGGGTCAGCTCATCGAGGGCCTCGACGACGCCATCAAGGGCCTCAAGGCCGACGAGAGCAAGACGTTCACCACCAAGCTCGTCGCCGGTGAGCACGCCGGCGAAGAGGCCGAGGTCACCGTCAAGGTGAACTCGGTCAAGGAGCGCGAACTGCCCGAGCCCGATGACGAGTTCGCCCAACTGGCAAGCGAATTCGACACGATCGAGGAGCTCAAGGCGAACCTCGTCGACCAGGTCAAGCGCGTCAAGCGCATCGGTCAGGCCGAGCAGATCCGCGACAAGGCGCTCGAGGTGCTGCTCGAGCAGACCGACGTGCCGATGCCGGAGAACATCATCCAGGCTCAGGTCGACGAGACCCTGCACAACGCCATCCACGGACTCGACCACGACGAGGCCAAGTTCGAGGAGTCGCTCAAGGAGCAGGGCAGCAGCCGCGAGGAGTTCGACAACGACAACCGCACCAACGCGGAGCGTGCCGTCAAGACCCAGTTGCTGATGGACAAGATCGCCGACGAACTCGACATCCAGGTCGGCCAGAACGATCTCACCGAGCGGCTGGTGCTGATGTCGCGGCAGTACGGGCTGGAGCCTCAGCAGCTGCTTCAGGTGCTGCAGCAGAACAACCAGCTGCCCGCGATGTTCGCCGACGTCCGGCGGGGCCTGACCATCGCCGCCGTCGTGCACGGCGCGACGGTCACCGATTCCGACGGCAACGAGGTCGACACCGAGGAGTTCTTCGGTCCGGCGTCGCCCGAGACCGATGCCGAGGCCGCCGTCGCGGAGGCTCTCGCGGACGCCGAGGACGACGACGACAAGTGACGCTGTGAGCGAACGCGCACGCGCCGGGGACTCCTCGGCGCGGCGCGTTGGTTAGTGTCGGTGGACATGAACGTCGAGTACACAAACTCGAGAAAGCAGGTATCCCCTCGTGACTGACATGCGCGGCGCATCGTCTGGGCTCAACCTCGTCGACTCGGTCTACGAGCGGTTGCTGTCCGAGCGCATCATCTTCCTCGGCTCGCAGGTCGACGACGACATCGCCAACCGGCTGTGCGCGCAGATCCTGCTGCTGTCGGCGGAGGACCCGACCAAGGACATCCACCTCTACATCAACTCGCCCGGCGGCTCGATCAGCGCGGGCATGGCGATCTACGACACGATGGTCCTCGCCCCGTGCGACGTCGCGACCTACGCCATGGGCATGGCCGCGTCGATGGGTGAGTTCCTGCTGGCCGCGGGCACCAAGGGCAAGCGTTACGCCCTGCCGCACGCCCGGATCCTGATGCACCAGCCGCTCGGTGGCGTCACCGGCAGCGCGGCCGACATCGCCATCCAGGCCGAGCAGTTCGCGGTCATCAAGAAGGAGATGTTCCGGCTCAACGCCGAGTTCACCGGTCAGACGATCGAGCGCATCGAGGCCGACTCCGACCGCGACCGTTGGTTCACGGCGCCGGAGGCTCTCGAATACGGCTTCGTGGACCACATCATCACCAGTGCGAACCTCAACGGTTCGGGACCGACGGCAGGACTGGACAAATGACCGATCACACGGACCCCCGGCTCATGCCGCAGGCGCGCTACATCCTCCCGTCGTTCATCGAGCACTCGAGCTTCGGGGTCAAGGAGAGCAACCCGTACAACAAGCTGTTCGAGGAGCGCATCATCTTCCTCGGCGTGCAGGTGGACGACGCCTCGGCGAACGACATCATGGCGCAGCTGCTGGTGCTGGAATCGCTTGATCCCGACCGCGACATCACCATGTACATCAACTCGCCCGGTGGCTCGTTCACCTCGCTGATGGCGATCTACGACACCATGCAGTACGTCCGCGCCGACATCCAGACGGTGTGCCTCGGTCAGGCCGCGTCGGCCGCCGCGGTGCTGCTGGCGGCCGGTACGCCCGGCAAGCGGCTCGCGCTGCCGAACGCCCGGATCCTGATCCACCAGCCGTCGCTCGGCGGCGTCATCCAGGGTCAGTTCTCGGATCTGGAGATCCAGGCCGCCGAGATCGAGCGCATGCGCACGCTGATGGAGGACACCCTCGCGCGGCACACCGGCAAGGACAGCGCGCAGGTTCGCAAGGACACCGATCGCGACAAGATCCTGACCGCCGAGCAGGCCAAGGACTACGGGATCATCGACACCGTGCTCGAATACCGGAAGCTGTCCGCCCAGAAGGTGTAACTCGCCGCCGACGGGTGGCGCCACAGCGCGCTACGTTGGTGTCGGACGGCTCCCGGAGTGGTAACGGCGAAGCCACGTTGCCACGACACGATGAATCAGTCGCGCGTTCCGGCGGGCCGTCCGGCACAACACGGGATAAGTTCTGGAGTCAACGCAGCGAAATATCACCGACGCGATTCGGCTTTATCGGTCGCACCGCGCCGGAACATACGGGTAGCGTCGGGTTCTACGGCTTCCAGGAGCTTCGCAAACCGGCGACATCCACGGATCAGACGGACATCGACGTCGAGCAGGAAAGTAGGCCCGCAGGGATATGGCACGCATTGGAGACGGCGGCGACCTGCTGAAATGCTCGTTCTGCGGGAAGAGCCAGAAGCAGGTCAAGAAGCTCATCGCCGGTCCCGGCGTGTACATCTGCGACGAGTGCATCGATCTCTGCAACGAGATCATCGAAGAGGAACTCGCCGACGCCGACGACGTCAAACTCGACGAACTGCCCAAGCCCGCGGAGATCCGCGAATTCCTCGAGGGCTACGTCATCGGCCAGGACACCGCCAAGCGCACGCTCGCCGTCGCGGTCTACAACCACTACAAGCGCATTCAGGCGCAGGAGAAGATGCGCGACTCGCGGGCCGAGCCCGTCGAGCTGGCCAAGTCGAACATCCTGATGCTCGGGCCCACGGGCTGTGGCAAGACCTACCTGGCGCAGACGCTGGCCAAGATGCTCAACGTCCCGTTCGCGATCGCCGACGCCACCGCGCTGACGGAAGCCGGCTACGTCGGTGAGGACGTCGAGAACATCCTCCTCAAGCTGATTCAGGCCGCCGACTACGACGTGAAGCGCGCCGAGACCGGCATCATCTACATCGACGAGGTCGACAAGATCGCCCGCAAGAGCGAGAACCCGTCGATCACCAGGGACGTGTCCGGTGAGGGCGTGCAGCAGGCGCTGCTGAAGATCCTCGAGGGGACGCAGGCGTCGGTGCCCCCGCAGGGCGGTCGCAAGCACCCGCACCAGGAGTTCATTCAGATCGACACGACCAACGTCCTCTTCATCGTGGCCGGCGCGTTCGCCGGGTTGGAGAAGATCGTGTCGGATCGCGTCGGCAAGCGCGGACTCGGCTTCGGTGCCGAGGTGCGCAGCAAGGCCGAGATCGACACCCAGGATCACTTCGCCGAGGTCATGCCCGAGGACCTCATCAAGTTCGGGCTGATCCCCGAGTTCATCGGCCGCCTGCCCGTGGTGGCCTCGGTGACCAACCTCGACAAGGAGTCCTTGGTCACGATCCTGTCGGAGCCCAAGAACGCGTTGGTGAAGCAGTACACCCGGCTGTTCGAGATGGACGGCGTGGAGCTGGAATTCGACCAGGACGCGCTGGAGGCCATCGCCGATCAGGCCATCCACCGCGGCACCGGTGCCCGTGGATTGCGCGCCATCATGGAGGAAGTCCTGCTGCCGGTGATGTACGACATCCCCAGCCGCGACGACGTCGCCAAGGTGGTCGTCACCAAGGAGGTCGTCGAGGACAACGTGCTCCCGACGATCGTTCCGCGCAAGCCGTCGCGCAGCGAGCGACGCGACAAGAGCGCCTAGCTTCCGACGAGCCTGCGCTCGGCGATCACCTCGTCGACCAGAGCCGCGATCTCGGCGACGCCGTCGCGCCGTGCGAACGCCGACTCCAGTTCGCGTGCCCGGCTCCGGTAGCGATGGTTCCGCAGTACTTCCCGGACCGCGTCGCCGACGACGGCGGCGCTCGGCGTACCGGTCTTCAGGTCGACGCCTGCGCCGGACCACGCCACCCTGCTGGCCACCTCGGGCTTGTCCTCGGTCTCGCCTGCGACCACCAGCGGGACGCCCGCCGACACCGCGCGCTGCACAGCGCCGTAGCCGCCGTTGGTGACCATCACGTCGACCTTCGGCAGCAGCACGTCGTGCGGAAGGTATTCGCTCACAATCGTGTTCGCGGGGATCGGGCCCCGGATCTCACCGACGTCGCGCCCGCCGGTCGTGACGACGACCGTGACGTCCTCGTCGGCCAGCGCGGCGATGGTCGGCTCGATCAGCCGGGACAGATCCTCGTTGTCGACGGTGCCCTGGGTGACGTGCACGACGGGTCGGTCGGCGTCGAGTACCGGCCACCACGGCGGCGGAACCCACCCCCTTGAGGGCTGCGGGTGCACCGCTCCGACGAATCGCACGTTGGCCGGGAGATCACCGCGGGGATACTCGAAGTCCGGCACCGTCGGCACGATGTAGCGGTCGGCGAGCACCCCGATGTCGAACAGGAAGACCGGCAGCCTGCCTGCGCCGCATTCGGTCAACAGCGCGTTCGCGGCCCGCTGCGTCGGTCGCAGCAGGACGCGCTGCGACACCACGTTCAACACGCGATTGCGCAGTCGCGCACGCCATCCCGCACCAGGCGCCATCCCGAGGCCGTTGGGGGCGGTATCACGGCTCGACAACATCATCGGCGTCGGCGTGTACGAGAGGATCGGCGGCCTGCTGCTCCGATCCTGGAGCAGCAGGGGGAGCACGCCGAAGAACCCGTAGTCGGCGATGATCGCGTCGAACGACGTATCCGCCATCACCTCGCGCAGCACGGCGAGCTGAGCGGGCATCGGCGCCAGGAAGAGCCGCGTGATCGCCAGGTTGAGCGCCTTGATCTTCGGTGTGCTGCCACGACTCTCGGAGTCGAACGGCGACTGGTCGAAGTCGGCGGCGGCGGGCAGGGGGTGCGGGGTGGCGCCGACCGCGCGAATCGCGTCGACGTGTGCGGCGCCGGTGACCACCGTGACGCGATCGCCTCGGGTGACGAGATCCTGCGCGACGGTGAGGAGCGGCCCGATGTGCCCGATCGGCGACAGCGAGGCGATGAGAACGTCAGCCACGATCAGCACTCCGTCCCGTCAGCGCCAGCTCGCGGCCGGCGAACCGCTCCCGCACCTCGGACGTGAACAGCACCCGCAGCGTGTACTCGGGATCGCCCGCGGGATGTGCGACCACGGCGAACTGAACGGCACTCGACGTCGCCGCGGCGTGCTCGCGGACTGCGGTGAGCATCGCGTCGTAGCCGACCGACGCCGCCACCTCCGGCAGCGCCGACCACTCGGTCCAGCCGTGCTCGGTGGCCTCGCGCCACACCACCGCGGGCGTGTCGGAACGCTCGGAGCGCGCCTGCCGCAGCGCGCACACCAGATACCAGATGAGCACGGCCGCGGCGAGCAGCGGCAGGTGGATGTCCTCAGGCATGGCCGACCTGCACGCGTCGCTCGGCGATCGCCTCGTCGACGAGGGAGGCGATCTCCGCGACCGAGTCCCAGCGCCGGTGGGTCGACTGCAGACGGCGGGCGGCCTGCCGGTAGGCGTCGTCGGCGAGCACCTCGCGCACGGCGCGTTTCACCGCGTCCGACGTGGGAGTACCGGTTCGCAGGTTGACGCCCACGCCGAACCACTCGACACGGGCGGCGACCTCGGGTTTGTCCTCGGTGTTGCCCGCGACGACCAGAGGCACTCCGTCGATGAGCGCGCGCTGCACGGCGCCGTATCCGCCGTTGGTGACCATCACGTCGACCAAGGGCAGCAACACGTCGTGCGGGATGAACTCGGCGACGAAGGTGTTGGCGGGCAACGGGATTCCGATCTGACCGACATCGCGCCCGCCGGTGGTGACGACGACGGTGACGTCCTCGTCGGCGAGCGCGGCGATGGTGGGTTCCACGAGTCGGGTCAGGTCCGCGTTGTCGATGGTGCCCTGTGTCACGTGCACGACGGGCCTGCCGGAGTGCAATTCGTCCCACCAGACCGGTGGTTCGAAGTGCTCGGCCGGTGTCGGGGTGACCGCTCCGACGAACCGGACGTGGTCGGGCAGGTCGCTGCGGCGGTACTCGAACTCGGGGACGGTCGGCGCGATCATCCGGTCGGCTAGAATCGCCGAATCCAGCACGAACACCGGCAGTTTCGGTGCGCCGATGGCCTGCAGCTCGGCGTTGGCGGCGGAGTGCGATGGTCGCAGCAGGACGTTCTGGCCGACGACGTTCAGCAGCCTGTTGCGCAGCCTCGCGAACCGGCCGTTGCCCGGCGTGATGCCGGTGCCACCGGGAGCCGTATCGCGACTGGTGAGGAACAGCGGGGTGGTGCTGTAGGTCAGCACCGGCGGGCGATGGGGGTCGTCGGCCATCAGCATCGGCAGCACCCCGAGGAAGATCGAATCCACGATCACGGCGTCGTAGGGCCGGGCCGCCAGCAGGTCCGACAGCGCCTGCGCCTGGTGTCGCATCGGTCTGACGAACAGGTGGGTGATGTCGAAGTTGATCCGCGCTATCCCCGAGGTCTCGACGCGGCCCGGCAGGTCGGCGTCGAACGAGGTGTCGTCGTAATCGGCGGCTGCGGGTAGTGGATGGGGATGCGCGCCGGTGGCGAGGATCTTCGCCGCATGCCGCTCGGCTGTCAGGAAGGTGACCCGGTCGCCCCGATCGACGAGCCCGCGGGCCACGCTCAGCAGGGGGCCGACGTGTCCGATGGGTGGACACGCCGCGATGAGAATCTCCGCCACAACAACTCCTCTGAATGGATGCTTCCGACGGGAGTCGATGCTTCGCGATCAGCGCCCGCCGAACTTGGAGGCTGTGTGGAGATCGTGTGGAGATTGCAGGTAGGGGGCTAACCGGACGTCACGATGAGCGCGACGGCGACCGCGGCCGCGACGAGTCCGACTGCCTGCTGGCGGTGGATCCGCTCGCGGAGCACGAGCGCGGCGAGCAGCACGGTTACGGCGGGGTAGAGCCCGGTCAGGACCGCGATGACGGTCAGCTGGCCGTGGGCGGTCGCGGCGAGGAACAGCAGGTTCGCCACCGCGCCGAGGGCACCCGCGGCTGCGCCCCACCGCACGGCGGTGCCGACGTCGAGGCGCTCGCCGCGGCGCCGCAGTCGGGCGATCTCCGGCGTCGCGGCGACGAGAACCACCAGCAGGGCGACGAACTGGCCGGGGAGCAGCGGCCAGGCGCCTGCGTCCGGGCCGGCTCGGTCCACCGCCACGAAGAGCAGGCCGAACCCGCATCCGGCGACCACTCCGTAGCCGACGTCGCGCAGCGGGGAGCCCGCGGGACCTCGGGTCCACGACGTCAATGCGATCGCGGGGAAGGCCAATGCCACCCCCAGCCAGGCGAACAGCGTCAGCCTGTCACCGGAGACGACCCCGACGACGGAGGGCACCGCCGCGGCCAGCACCGCCGACACGGGTGCGACGACGCTCATGCGCCCGCCGGCCAAGCCGCGCAGCAGCGCGGCGTTGCCGACTCCGCTGCCGATGCCGCCGATGGCACCCCACGTCAGAACCGCGAGCGTGGGTTGTCCTCCGAAACCACAGAGGATCGCGATGCCCACGGTGACCAGGGCAACGGCCTGCATCGGGATGGGCACGAGCGCGGCTGCGACGCGCCGGCCACCGAGGCCACCGAGGAAGTCGCAGACGCCGTATGTCACGGCAGCGAGCAACGCCAGTAGGGCGGCCATGCAGAGCCCTCCTTCTCGCGACCGAGCCGACGTTAGCGGGTAACGTCGGCGACGGGTGCGCGGGACCGCCCGCCGTCCGCTCGAGAGCCGATGGAGGCCGTCGTGGCCAGCAGTCTGCCCAACAATCCGTCCCTCGATCGGCTGCGAGCCGAGGCACGCGAACTCCAGGCCGTCGAGCGTTGTTCCACACCGGAGGCCGAACTGAGAGTTGCGCGGCGGTACGGGTTCAGCGGCTGGCCCGCGCTGGCGCACTACCTGACGATCGCCGGGCCGTTGACGGTGGATCCCGGTGGCGTGGACGAGGCGGGGCTAGAGGGCGCCGACCGGTTCTGTGCGCTGGCCTCGCTGCGTTACGACGCCTCCGACGCACCGCCCCGGTGGCAGGCGGCCGCCGAGCTGATGCACACGAACAGCGTTGTGTACGAACATGTCTGGGCGGCAGCGTCCGCCGGTGACGTGCCTGCGCTGCAGCATCATCTCGCCGAGGACGCTGGGTGGGCTCGCGCTCGCGGCGGCCCGTTCGGCTGGGAACCGCTGCTGTACCTCTGCTACTCGCGGGTGCCGCTGGGCCGAACGGGCGACAACTGGTTGTCGGCGGCGCGGTTACTGCTGGACGCGGGTGCCGATCCGAATGCCGGGTACCTGTGGTGTGGGCTGTCGACGCCGTTCACCGCGCTGACGGGAGTGTTCGGCGAGGGGGAGCAGGGTCCGCGCCGCCAGCCCCGGCATCCGTTCGCCCCCGACCTGGCGGCACTGCTGCTTGCGCGGGGCGCGCATCCGGTCGACCAGCAGACGCTCTACAACCGGATGTTCCGTCGCGATGACTCGCACCTGGAGCAACTGTTCGGCCACGGGTTGGCCGACGCCGGACCCAGCCCGTGGGAGCTCAGGCTCGGCGAAGCGATGGAGTCACGGGCGCAGATGTGGCAGCGGCAGGTCGACTGGGCGGTCGAACACGGCTTCACTGATCGGCTGGAGCTGTTGGCGCGCAACGGGATCGGCGTCGGTGCCGTAGCAGCGTCGGCCGTGATAGCGCAGGACCCGAACGCACTCGACGACATGGGGGCCACGCCGCTACATCACGCGGCCTGGGACGGCGACCTCGAGGTGATCCGCACGCTGCTCGACGCGGGCGCCGACCCGACGATCACCGACGCCCGGTTCCAGGCGACGCCGCTGGGCTGGGCCGAGCACGCGTATCAGACCGAGGCCGCGGAGTTGTTGCGGGCGCAGGCTAGTACTTGACGCGGTCGGGGCGGGTGTAGACGTTCATGGATTCGCCGCGGAGGAACGCGACGAGCGTGAGGCCGGCCTGGCTTGCGAGGTCGACGGCCAGCGATGACGGTGCCGACACCGCGGCCAGCATCGGGATACCGGCCATCACGGCCTTCTGGGTGAGCTCGAACGAGGCTCGACCGCTGACGAGAAGTACTGTGCCGGACAACGGGATCCGGCTGTTCTCCAACGCCCAACCGATCGTCTTGTCGACGGCGTTGTGGCGCCCGATGTCCTCGCGGACGACGAGCACCGTACCGTCGGCGTCGAAGAGGGCGGCGCCGTGCAGTCCTCCGGTGCTGGCGAACACCTTCTGGGCTTTGCGCAACTGGTCCGGCAGCGTGGTGAGCGTTTCGGCGGCGACGACGGTGGGGTCGTCGCCGGGGGAGTGACGGCTGACGGTGCGCACCGCGTCGATCGAACCCTTGCCGCACACGCCGCACGACGAGGTGGTGTAGAAGTTGCGCGTGACATCAAGGCTGGGCGTCGGGACATCGTCGGCGAGGGTGACGTCCAGGACGTTGTAGGTGTTCATGCCGTCATCACCATCCGGAGGGCGGGAGCGCAGCGACTGGGGATCGGGTCTGCCGCGGCAGTACTCGACGCGGGAGATGTCGTCGCGGCGGCCGATGACACCCTCGGTGAGCAGAAAGCCCTGTGCGAGTTCGACATCCGAGCCCGGCGTGCGCATCGTGACGGTGATGGGGGTGCCGTTCAGCCGGATTTCGAGCGGTTCCTCGACGGCGAGGGTCTCGGGCCGGGACACCGCGCCGTCGGCGGTGACGTGGCTGGCCTTGCGCCGTGCGGTCACCCTACCCACGGCCGGGCTCCAGTCGAATGACGATCGCCTTGGACACCGGGGTGTTGGATGTGGCGGCGGTGTGGTCGAGCGGCACCAGGGAGTTCGTCTCCGGGTAGTACGCGGCGGCGTTGCCGACCGGCGTGGAGTAGGGCACCACCAGGAAGTCCTCGGCCCGCCGTTCTTCGAGTGCGCCGGATTCGCCGGTGTACTCCGAGACGAGGTCGACCCTCGCCCCGTCGGTGAGGCCGAACGCCTCGATGTCGGCGGGGTTGACGAAGACGACGCGCCGGCCGCCCTTGACGCCGCGGTAGCGGTCGTCGAGCCCGTAGATGGTGGTGTTGTACTGGTCGTGGCTGCGCAGGGTCTGCAGGATGAGCCGGCCCTCGGGAACGGGCAGCCATTCGAGCGGGTTGACCGCGAAGTTGGCCCTGCCCGTGCTGGTGTCGAATTCGCGGGAGTCGCGCGGCGGGTGGGGGAGTTGGAAGCCGTCGGGCTGGCGGACCTTGCGGTTGTAATCGGCGCACCCGGGGACCACCGCGGCGATCGCATCGCGGATGCGGTCGTAATCGGCCTGGAACCGTTCCCAGGGCACCGGGTGGTCCGGTCCGAGAACGGCGCGGGCGAGCTGGGCGACGATCGCCACCTCGCTGCGCACCTCGGGACCCGGCGGCTGCAGGCTACCCCGGGACAGGTGCACCATCGACATCGAATCCTCGACGGTGACTTGCTGTTTGGTGCCGTTCTGAAGATCCTTATCGGTGCGACCCAGTGACGGCAGGATGATCGCGGTGGTGCCGGTCACCAGGTGGCTGCGGTTCAGCTTCGTCGAGACCTGAACCGTCAGCGAACAACTGCGCAGCGCCAACGCGGTCACGTCGGTGTCGGGCGTCGCCATGGCGAAGTTTCCGCCCATGCCCATGAAGACCGACGCTCGCCCGTCCCGCATGGCGCGTATCGCGTCGACGGTGTCCATGCCGTGCTTGCGCGGGCTGACTATGCCGAACTCGGAATCCAGTGCGGACAGGAAGGATTCGGGCATCTTCTCCCAGATGCCCATGGTGCGGTCACCCTGCACGTTGGAATGGCCGCGCACCGGGCACACCCCCGCTCCGGGTTTACCGATCATGCCGCGCATCAACAGCAGGTTGGTGAGCTCCGAGATCATCGGGACCGCGTGACGGTGCTGCGTGAGGCCCATCGCCCAGCACGCGACCGTCCGCTGCGACGAGATGAACATCTGTGCGACGCGCTCGAGTTGCTCGCGATCGATGCCGGTGGCCTCAAGGACCGTTGCGATGTCGACCTCGCGCGTCTGAGCCTCGTAGGCCTCGAAGTTCGCGCTGTGCTCGGCGACGAAGTCTCGGTCGATCACGGTGCCGGGCGCGCGATCGTCGGCTTCCAGCATGAGCCGTCCCACCCCGGCGAACAGCGCCATGTCGCCACCGAGCCGGATCTGAACGAACTCGTCGGCGATGCCGATGCCGTGGCCGATCACGCCGTGCACCTTCTGAGGGTCCTTGAACCGCATCAGGCCGGCCTCGGGCAGCGGGTTGATCGCGATGATCTTCGCGCCGTTCTCCTTGGCCTTCTCCAACACCGACAGCATCCGGGGATGGTTGGTGCCGGGGTTCTGGCCGGCGATGACGATGAGGTCGGCCAACGCCAGGTCCTCGACGGTCACGGACCCCTTGCCGATGCCGATGGACTCGCTCAGCGACGCACCCGACGACTCGTGGCACATGTTCGAGCAGTCCGGCAGGTTGTTGGTGCCGAAGCTGCGGACCAGGAGTTGGTAGAGGAACGCGGCCTCGTTGCTCGTCCGGCCGGACGTGTAGAACACCGCTTCGTCCGGGCTGGCCAGCGCGTTCAGGTGCTGGGCGATGACGTGGTACGCGTGGTCCCAGCTGATGGGTCGATAGTGGTCGTCCCCGGCGCGCAGCACCATCGGATGGGTCAGTCGGCCCTGCTGGCTGAGCCAGTACTCGGGCCTAGCGGCCAGATCCGAGATCGAATGCCGGGCGAAGAACTCCGGCGTGACCACCCGCTTGGTGGCCTCCTCCGCGACGGCCTTCGCCCCGTTCTCGCAGAACTCGGCGAACTTGCGGCCGCCGTGCTCTTCGGGCCAGGCGCAGCCGGGGCAGTCGAAGCCGTGCCGCTGATTGAGCCGAACCAGGGCGGCGGCCGTGCGAAGCGGACCCATCGAGCTCAGGCCGCGCTGCATCGAGACCAGCACCGCCTTCACTCCGGCGGCTTCGTGCTCGGCGCCGGTGGTGACGACCGCGTGCTCGTCGTAACTCGCATCGATGTCGCGGGTGACATCTCGACCGGTCATGTGGCGTCGAATACCCATATTCTCAGCCTAGGCCGCCAATCGGGTGAGGCGGTTGCCTACACGTCGAGGTGCGCCGGCGCGTCAGGGGCCGCGAACTCCCTTGCCGCCGTCGGCTTTGTCGTGGTCTGCGAGCAGCGGCGGGTGGGGTGGTCCGGGTTCGTCGCCCGTGTCGAGGTCGGGTTCGCTCGGTGGAGGCTCGTCGTCGAAGGCTGACCACGGGTCGAGCAGGGTCGTCAGCTCCGCTGTCTGCATATCGCACGTGGCGGGCGGTGTGGCGGGGCCGAAGGGGTAGGTCGGGTCGTCGGGGTCGAGGTACTCGAGGTCGTCGGGGTCGGGTATTGACACCGGTGGCAGCGGCGGTAGGGGCGGGGCGTCGAGGTTGTCCCAGGGGGTGAGCGATTCAGCCTGTGCGGCCGGGATTTCGGTGTCGTCGGGTTCGTCATCGTGTGGGGCGAGCAGGATTTCGGGGCGGTGGTAGCAGTTGATGCGGGCTTGTCCGGTGTCCAAGTGCGGCGGTGGGATCCATTCGCAGTCGTGATGGTCGTTGATGCGGGTGGTCCACCCACCGTTCTCGTCGACCGAGCGGTTGTCACCGCCGCAGGCGAGTGCCATCGTGTCGACGTTGGTGAGGCCGCCGCGGGTCCAGTCGGCGACCGCGTGGTGGACCTGACAGCCGTACGGGCCGACGGGGCAGCCGGGTTTGGTGCACCCGCCGTCGCGGCCGATGAGCATGATCCGCTGAGCGGCGGTGGCCACGCGTTTGGAGCGGAAGTGGTTCAGCGCCGAACCGGTGACACCGTCGAACACGCAGAGGTGGTAGGCGGCGTGCCCGCCGAGGCGATCCAGGTCGTCGATGGTTAGCCGGGTGCCGCCGGCGGTGACGGCGATCCCGCGGCCTTCGAGGTCCTGCAGGGTGGTGCGGATGATGATCGACACCGGCAGCCCGTTGAGCTGCCCCAGGTCGGTCATCAACGCGATGCGCCCGACGACGACCAGTGCGTCGTGCTGCCGCTGGGCGAGGTTGCGGTCATCGGCGTCGATCTGGGTCTGTGAGGGGGTCCCGGACGTGCAGGGTTCGTCGTCGGCCGGGTTGCACATGCCGGGCGCGGCGAACTTGGCGAACAGGACCTCCCAGACCGCGGCGGCTTCCGGGGACAGGGTCGCCGTCAGGGCGGTCATCCCGTCGCGGCCCTGGGTTCCGGTTCTCACCGCGCGTCGGCGTCGTCGTTCGCGGTCGTCGGGTTCGGGGCCGTCCTGGTCGAGTAGGAAGAGTCGGGTGGTTGCGGCGTCGCGCAGTTCCTTGGGTCCGTAGCCCACCGCGACGCGGACCAGGTCCACTTCGATCTGGGAGCGGGTTGTCTCATCGACCCACTGCGGGACGGCGTTCATGGTTTCGCGCAGGATCTTGACCTGCTCGGAGCTGATCAGCCCGACGCCTTGAGCGGCCGCGGTCGCGGGCAGCTTCGGGGACAGGGGTGGGCCGGTCACGGTGGGCTGCGGGGCCAGGTCGGCTGCCTCGGCCAGCCGGCGGCCCGCCTCGTAGGACGACAGCCGCCACCGCACGCGCAGCACCTCGTTCCAGGTCTTGGCGCCCAACTCACGCGCACTGGTTTCGGCTTGCAGGCGGGCCAGACCGCGTTGGGACTGCGCGGGCAGTTGCCGGGTGGCGATCTCGATCCCGTCGAGGAACTTCAGCACGCCGGCCCTGTCGAGCAGGTTGATGTCGCAGCCGGCTACCTCGTCGCACGCGGCGAGTAAGCGCTCCACCGCATCTGAGACGGCCGTACCGGACATGAGTCGAACATACATTCGACCACTGACACGTCACCCCGGTTCGACGATCTGGATCACGCCGCCGGTCACGCCCGCGATGAACAGCCTGCCGGTCGTCGCGTCGACCCCCAGCGTGTACGGGTTCTGCACGGTCGCGATCCGCCGGATCTCACGGGGCGTCTCAGAGGCCATCGAGTACCCGACCACCTCGTTGGTGCCCGACGACGCGACCCACACCTCGTCGCGCGTCGGGTCGTAGGTGATGCCGTACGGGCCGCCGGGCTGCGGGACACTGGCTATCTCGCGGGGGTCCGTGGTGAACACCCGGATCGCGTCCCCCCTCGTGTCCGTGGCGATGAGGCGTCCGTGTTTGTCCGCGACCAGGTGCGTCGGGCCGGCGCCGGCGGGGGTCGAGCCCTTGATGACCAGCCGATCGGCGTCGTACACGGTCAGATCGTTCTTGCGCACGTCGAGCATGCCCATCAGTTCGCCCACCGGCGCCATGCCCGCGGGCTGCACACTGTCGGTGAACACCTTGACGATGTCGTCGCCGCGCAGCACCGTGGTCGTTCCGCCGAGTTCGTTCGCGACGAACACCGTGCCGTTCGGTGTCTCGGACGCGTCGTGCGGCACGGTGCCGGTGATGACCTGGGGTTCGGCAGCGCCGCCGGGGAGGTCGACCCGAACGAGGGCGTTCGCGCTTTCGACTGGGACCAGAACGGGCCCACCGGGTCGGGCGAGCTGGAGGTGGCGGACGAAGCCGGGGAGCGGCACCCGCTTGGTGACGGCGCCCGTGTCGGCGTTGATGAGGACGAGTTCATTGGGATTGCGCTTGGCGACGGCCACCGTGCGAGTCGTTGCATCGACGACGACGCCTTCGGGCGCGTCACCCACCGCGACCAGCCGCCCCGGTGGCGGCGACGCCGGTGCGGGCGCGCGCTGCGGTTCCGCCGGTGGTGGCAGTCCGTCGGCGGGCGGACGCGTGCCCTCGGTCGGCACGCCCGACGGCAGCAGTCCGGTGGTGGTCGGGGTCGGCGAGGCCGAAGGGGATGACGGGGTTGACGGGGTTGACGGTGGCGCGGTCCGGTCCTCGGCGGCAGCGCCACAGCCGCCGATCAGAGCGGCCACCAGAAGGGCTATGAAATAACGCACCCCTACACCATTACCCCGAATTGTCACGTTGACGCGTGCGTAACAGTCCCGGAACACCGCGTTCCTACTGTGGGCCGGTCTAGTCCGCGAAACAGTTGCGGGCTCACGTCGTGATAGGAACTCCATTGAGCGGAAACGCAGTCCGTCTGCAGGCGATCAACAGCGTCGAGGCGTATGTGCCTCCGGCCATCAGCTTCGACCCCGCCGAAGAGCCCGGTGAGATCTTCGGCGCGAACGTCTTCACCCTGGCCGAGATGCGGCTGCGGCTGCCGAAGTCGGTCTACAAGTCCGTCGTCGCGACGATCGAGAAGGGCGCGAAGCTGGACCCGGCCGTCGCCGACTCCGTCGCCTCGGTGATGAAGGACTGGGCGCTGTCCAAGGGCGCCACCCACTACGCCCACGTCTTCTACCCGATGACCGGACTGACGGCCGAGAAGCACGACAGCTTCCTGGAGCCCGTTTCGGATGGCCAGACGCTGGCCGAGTTCGCGGGCAAGACGCTGATTCAGGGTGAGCCGGACGCGTCCAGCTTCCCGTCCGGCGGTCTGCGCAGCACCTTCGAGGCGCGTGGTTACACCGGGTGGGACGTCACCAGCCCGGCGTACATCCTGGAGAACCCGAACGGCAACACGCTGTGCATCCCCACCGTGTTCGTCTCGATGACCGGTGAGGCGCTCGACTACAAGACGCCGCTGCTGCGCAGCCAGCAGGCCATGGGCGCGCAGGCCGAGCGCATCCTGAAACTGTTCGGGCACAGCAACTTCGACCACATCGTGTCGTTCTGCGGGCCCGAGCAGGAGTACTTCCTGGTCGACCGTCACTTCTTCCTGGCCCGGCCGGACCTGATCAACGCCGGCCGCACCCTGTTCGGCTCCAAGCCGCCGAAGGGCCAGGAATTCGACGACCACTACTTCGGCGCCATCCCGGACCGTGTCCTCGCGTTCATGATGGACACCGAGCGCGAACTGTTCAAGCTCGGCATCCCCGCCAAGACCCGGCACAACGAGGTCGCGCCGGGCCAGTTCGAGATCGCGCCGATGTTCGAGCGGGCCAACATCGCCGCCGATCACCAGCAGTTGCTGATGACGACGTTCAAGACCATCGCCAAGAAGCACGGCATGGAGTGCCTGTTCCACGAGAAGCCGTTCGCCGGTGTCAACGGTTCGGGCAAGCACGTCAACTTCTCGATGGGCAACGCGCAGTTCGGGAGTCTGCTAGTGCCGGGTGACACCCCGCACGAGAACGCTCAGTTCCTGGTGTTCTGTGCGGCGGTCATCCGTGCGGTTCACAAGTTCTCCGGCCTGCTGCGGGTATCCGTCGCGTCTGCCACCAACGACCACCGCCTCGGAGCCAACGAGGCCCCGCCCGCGATCATCTCGATCTTCCTCGGCGATCAGCTGGCCGACGTCTTCGAACAGATCGCCAAGGGCGCGGCGACGTCGTCGAAGGGCAAGGGCAGCATGATCATCGGCGTCGACACGCTGCCGGTGCTGCCGACCGATCCGGGCGACCGCAACCGCACCAGCCCGTTCGCGTTCACCGGCAACCGCTTCGAGTTCCGGGCACCGGGCTCGGGGCAGACGATCAACGTGCCGATGATCATCCTGAACACGATCATGGCCGACTCGCTCGATTACATGGCCACCGTGCTCGAGAAGGCCGTCGGAGAGGGCGAGGACTTCGACGTCGCCGTGCAGACACTGCTCACCGAGATCATCACCGAGCACGGCGCCGTCGTGTTCAACGGTGACGGGTATTCGGAGAACTGGCAGATCGAGGCCGCCGAGCGCGGACTGCCGAACCTCAAGACGACGCTCGATGCGATTCCGGAGTTGGTCAAGCCCGAGGCGGTCGAGGTCTTCGAGAAGTACGGCGTGTTCAACGCCCGCGAGCTCGAGAGCCGCGTCGAGGTCCGGTACGAGATGTACGCGCTCACCATCGCAGTGGAAGCGAAGCTGACGTTGGAGGTGGGCTCCACGGTGATCCTGCCTGCGGCGATCCGCTACCAGACCGAGCTCGCGTCCAACGTGGCGACGCTCAAGGCCGCCGGCATCGATCCGGACATGACGCTACTGGAGACGGTGTCGGCGCCGATCAAGGAGCTGACGGGTGCGCTGACCGCGCTCAAGACCGCGATGGATGAGCACGGCGGCGATTCGGCCGCCGAGGAGGCCGCGCACGCGCAGAGCCTGCTGCCGCTCATGGATGCGGTTCGCTCCGCCGCCGACACGCTCGAGGGCGTGGTGGCCGACGACCTGTGGCCGCTGCCCACCTACCAGGAGATGCTCTACATCCTCTGAGTCACCGTCGACAAGCGCCGGGTGCGGGAACCCCGCCGTCCCGCCCCGGCGCTCTCGCGTGCCTTCAGCAGCCGACCAGCGCCGCGGAGTGGGACCGGCGCAGCTTCCCCGAGGGTGTCTTGGGGATGGTTCCCGGGCTGAGGACCACCACGTTGCGAGGCCGCATGTCGACCTCGGTCACCACTTCGTGGGCGACGTCGTGCTTGATCCGGCGCACCTCGCCGGCATCCTCGAACGCGTTGGATTCAACGGCGACGGCGAATGATTCGCGGGAGTGGCCCGCATCGAGCCGCACCGCGACGGCGCAACCGGGGCGAACGCCGCGCACCCGACTTGCGGCCCGTTCGATGTCGGTGGGATAGATGTTGCGGCCGGCCATGATGATGACGTCCTTGACCCGCCCGCACACCACCATCTGTCCGCCATCGGTCAGGTAGCCCAAATCGCCTGTGTCGTACCAGCCCTGGTTGTCCCGGGCCTCGATGAACCCGCCCTTGGTGATGTAGCCCGCGGTGACGGGCTGACCGCGCAGTTCGATCACGCCCACCGCGCGGGCCGGGAGCAGGTTGCCGTCCTCGTCGATGATCCGTGCCTCGAGTCCGGCCAGCAGTGGGCCGAGGATCGCCAGCCGAGTGGTCTTGCCGCCGCCCTTGCTCGCAGGAATCGCCCGCCGCAGTGCGGCCAGCAGATCGGTGTCGACCTCGTCCACGACCAGTCCGCCGCCGCACTTCGAGAACGACACCGCCACAGTGGTTTCGGCCATACCGTAGGCAGGCAGCATGGCGCTCGGGCGCAGGCCGTACGGTGCGGCCGCCTCGATGAGCTCCTCCACGTCCGCGGGTTCCACCTGCTCGGCGCCCGACAGCGCCCACCTCAGCGAGGAGAGGTCGAATTCGCCGGGAGTGGCGTTCCTTCGCAGCCGCTTGGCCAGCAGCACGTAGGCGAAGTTCGGAGCAGCCGTCATCGTGCCCCCGTACTTGTCGATGAGGCGCGGCCACAGCAGGATGTCGGTGAGGAAGTCCATCGGCGTGATCTTCACCAGCTCTGCGCCGAAATACATGGGCACCGTGAGGAATCCGGTCATTCCCATGTCGTGGAAGAGCGGAAGCCAGCTGACGATCACGTCGGTGTCCGTGTTGACTTCGGCGCCGGTGAACATCGCCTCGGCGTTCGAGACGAGGTTGTCGAACGTGATCTGGACGGCCTTGGGTGATCCCGTCGATCCCGAGGTCAACTGCATCAGCGCGACGTCGCTCTCGGCCGTGTCGACGGGATCGATCGGCGTCGCCTCGAGCAGATCCACCACGGTGAGCACCAGGACACCGTGTTCCTTCAGCACCGGAATGGCGGCGAGGAACGGGTCGGACACGACGACGGCCTTGGCGGCGATCATGTCGATCACCGCGATGGTGTCCACCGCCCAGGACACCAAATCGGTCCGCGGTGTCGGCTGATGGAGCATGGTCATGCTCGCGCCACGCATCCACAAACCCTGCGCAGTCGGAGCGATCTCCACCGGGGCGCCGGCGAGCACGCCGATCGCGTCTCCGGGGCCGATTCCCGCCGCCGCCAGACCGCCAGCGATGCGCCTGGCTCGTTCGTGGACTTCACGCCAGGTGTGCCGGATCGGATGGTGAGGTTCGCCTGTCACCAGCCCGTTCGGGCTCAGGCGAGCATTGGCATACATGGTGTCGGTAAAGCGGCTCACACGATCCTCCGGGGGTAGGCGCAAATCCCAGAGGTCCGGAGGATCGGCGGATGCCAGCGCGATCAGTGTAGGCGCATAACGCGGATTACCTGCTTTCTCGGCCGGCATTCGCTCGCCCTGGGCCCCGTTTCGCCTGCGATCGTGGGGTCAGTCCGCCGGCTGAACGCGGGTCCGCGGCATGGCGACCACCGCGATCGCGGTGGCGACCGCGACGACGAGCACGCCGGTGAAGACGGCTGCGCTGCCGGCCTGGATGGCCGCTGGACCGATGGAGTGCACGTCGCCCGGTCCGAAGATCGAGTTGGCGATCGCGCCGAAGATCGCGACCCCCACCGCGCTGCCGAGCGAACGGGCGAACATGTTGTTGCCTGTCACGACGCCGCGTTCGTCCCATTCGACGCTCGATTGCGCGGCGATGAGCGTCGGCACGGCCAGCAATCCCATACCGGCGCCGATCACCAGGCACGCCGACGCCACGACGGCGACGTCGGGCCGGTGCGCGACGGCCACCAGCAACGACGATCCCGTGATCACCAACGCCGCCCCCGCAAGCGCGGTGCTCCTGAATCCCCAGCGCAGGTACAGCCGCCCCGCGATCGCCGCGGTCGCGGGCCACCCGAGCGTCAGCGCGGCCAGTGCGAGTCCCGCGGTGATCGGGCTGACGCGCAGCGCACCTTCCAGATACGTGGGCACGTAGGACGTCAGCCCCATGAGAATCGCCCCGACGCCGAACCCGACCACAGTCGTTGCGCACAACAGTCGGCGCGAGAACACCCACAGCGGCAGGACGGGTTCGGCGGCTCTGCGCTCGACGACGACGAAGACCGCCAGCAGCACGATGCCCGAGGCGAAACAGGAGATGCTCGGAACCGAACCCCACGCCCAGCTCTGGCCGCCGCCGAGCACACCGAGGACGAGAGCGGTCAGCGCGCCACCCAGCACCACCGCTCCGAGCGTGTCGACGGATCGGTGACCGTGGGTGACCGTCTCGTCGAAGTGCCTGTTGAACATCCAGGCGGCCAGTAGGCAGAGCGGGATGTTGATCAGGAACACGCCGCGCCAGATGCCGAGTTGCGCGAAGACCCCACCGAGCAGCGGTCCGACCACCGACGACACCGCCCACACGCTCGCCAGGTAGCCCTGCACCCGTGCCCGTTCGGCCAAGGTGTAGATGTCGCCGACGATCGTCATCGCCGTCGGCTGGACGGCGCCCGCGCCGAGCCCCTGGACGGCCCGGAAGACGATCAAGGCGAACATGTTCCACGCCACCGCGCACAGGATGGACCCCAGCAGGAACAGGGCGATACCGAGGAGCAGGATCGGCTTGCGGCCGAAGACGTCCGACAGTTTCGCGTAGATCGGCGTCGTCACGGCCTGACCCAGCAGGTACGCCGAGAACAGCCAGGGAAACTGCTGGAAGCCACCCAACTCGTCGACTATGGAGGGCACCGCCGTCGCGAGCACTGTCGCGTCGACGGCGACCAGGCCGGTACACAGCATGACCGAGATGAGGACCGGCCCGCGTTCGGAGCGAAATCCCACTGCGGTGTCGGGCGTGGTGGCACTCACTGGCGCCGAATCTACGCCTGCGTCCTGCGGGCCTCTCCGCTAGCGGGCGATCTGTGGAGTCCGAGTCGCGGTGTGCGCGTATCAGACTCCACAGATCACTGGCTTTCGGGGAAGCCGAGGTTGATGCCGCCGTGGCTGGGGTCGAGCCAACGCTGTGTGATGGCCTTCTGGCGGGTGAAGAACTGCACGCCGTCCATGCCGTGGGCGTGGCTGTCGCCGAACAGGGAGGCTTTCCAGCCGCCGAAGCTGTAGTAGGCCATGGGGACGGGGATGGGGACGTTGATGCCGACCATGCCGACTTCGACTTCGTTCTGGAAGCGTCGGGCGGCGCCGCCGTCGTTGGTGAAGATGGCGGTGCCGTTGCCGTAGGGGTTGGTGTTGATCAGTTCCAGGGCGTGGTCGTAGGTCTCGACGCGTAGCACTGAGAGGACGGGGCCGAAGATCTCGTCGGTGTAGACGCTCATGTCGGGGGTGACCTGATCGAGCAGGGTGGGGCCCAGCCAGAAGCCGCTGGAATCCCTGTCGGCGCCGTCTCCTGAGATGGTGCGGCCGTCGACGACGACTTTGGCGCCGTCGGTTTCGCCGGCGTCGATGTAGGAGGCGACCTTGTCGCGGTGGGCTTTGGTGACCAGGGGGCCCATGTCGGAGTCCTTGGTGCCGTCGCCGATTTTCAGTGGTGTGGTGCGTTCGGCGATCTTGGCGACGAGGTCGTCGGCGATGGGGCCGACGGCCACGCAGGCGCTGATGGCCATGCAGCGTTCCCCGGCGGAGCCGAAGCCGGCGTTGACCATGGCGTCGGCGGCCAGGTCGAGGTCGGCGTCGGGCAGGACCACGGCGTGGTTCTTGGCCCCGCCGAGGGCTTGCACGCGTTTGCCCGCCGCGGTGGCGGTGGCGTAGACGTACTGCGCGATCGGGGTCGAGCCCACGAAGCTGATCGACTTGATCTTGGGGTTGGTCAGCAGTTCGTCGACGGCGGTCTTGTCGCCCTGCAGGACGTTGAACACCCCGTCGGGCAGGCCGGCGTCCTTCCACAGGTTCGCGATCCACAACGACGCGGTCGGGTCCTTCTCCGAGGGTTTGAGCACCACGGTGTTGCCGCAGGCGATCGCCACGGGGAAGAACCACATGGGGACCATGGCCGGGAAGTTGAACGGGGAGATGATGCCGACCGGTCCCAGCGGCTGGCGGATCGAGTAGACGTCGACTTTGGTGGAGGCGTTCTCGGTGTAGCCGCCTTTGAGCAGATGCGGGATACCGCAGGCGAATTCGACGACTTCCTGGCCGCGGGCGACTTCGCCGAGGGCGTCGGAGACGACTTTGCCGTGCTCGCTGGTGATGATCTCGGCGAGTTCGCCCTTGCGGGTGTTGAGCAACTCGCGGAAGGTGAACAGGATCTGGGTGCGTTTGGCCAGCGAGGTGTCGCGCCAGGCGGGGAACGCCGCGGCGGCGGCGTCGATGACGTGGCGGGCGTCCTCGACGGTGGCGAGGGCGACCTGCCCGGTCACCTCGCCGCTGGCCGGGTTGGTCACCGGCGCCGTCGCGCTGCTCGAACCGTCGAAGGGGGCGTTATCAACCCAATGGGAAATCGTATTGCTCATGGTGCGATCACTTTCCGTACTTCGAGACGTACTCGGTCATGGTCTTCAGTTGGTAGCGGGACACGTCGTGCGCGGTCTCGTCTTCGGCGAAGACCGAGGACACCATGACGGTGTCGTCGCGGTCGTAGAAGCCGATGTCGGCCAGGCGGGAGAAGAACTCGTCCCAGTTGACGTCGCCATCGCCGATCTTGAGGTGCTGGTGCACCCGTACGGCGTTGCCCGGCGGATTGGTGATGTAGCGCAGGCCGTGGCTGCGGTGGTGGTCCATGGTGTCGGCGACGTGCACCAGGCGCAGTGTGTCGCCCGCGGCGGCGATGATCTCGGACATGTTGCCGCCCATGTGGAAGCTGTGGCAGGCGACGTACACCATGCCGATGTTGGGCGAGTTGACGCCGCGGATGATCCGCAGCGCCTCCATGCCGTCTTCGACGAAATCATCCGGGTGCGGGTCGATTCGGACGTCGATGCCCTCGCGCTCGAAGATCGGCACGAGTTCCTCCATGGAGCGGAAGAACGCGCGTTCGGACTCCTCGGGCTTCTCCGGGCGACCGGAGAACTCGGTGTTGATGACGTTCACCCCGAGGTCGACGGTGATCTGCACGACGCGCTTCCAATTCCGGACCGCGGCCTCGCGGGCGTCCTCGTCGGGACCCGACCAGCGCAGCACCGGCAGCACCGACGCGATGCCGACACCCGCGTCGGCGCACGCCGTGCGGAACTTCGCCACCAGAGCGTCGTCGGCGCGCGGGTGGTTGAAGAACGGAATGAAGTCCCGATGCGGAGTCAACTGCAGGTGCTCGTAGCCGAGTTCGGCCACCAGCTTCGGGAACTCGAGCAGCTCGTAGTCGTGGTGGAACGGGGTGGGATCCAACGCGATCTTCATCGTCAAGCCCTCGGAATCGTTCGGCGGTCGACCATCTGAACGTCCACGGGCTGGCCGCTGTGCAGCGACTCGACGCCGGCCTCGCACACCGCCGCCGCCGCGTAGCCGTCCCACGCGCTCGGACCGTCGGTGAAGTCACCCGTCGAACGGCCCCGGTGCACGGCGTCGACCCAGCGCTGGAACTCGGTGTCGTAGGCCTGCCCGAACCGCTCGCGGAAGCCCGGCGTGATGTCCCCGCCCCAGCTGCCGTCGCCGCGCTTGCGCACCAGCCCGACGTCGAGACCGATCATCGCGCTGCCCTTCTCGGCGACGACCTCGGTGCGCACCTCGTAGGCGACGCCGGTGGTGACGAACAGTTCCACGCCGACGTGCTTGCCCGACGTGGTGCGCATGATCGCGATCTGCGGATCCGCCAGGCCATGCGGGGCAGCGGGATTCGGCTGCGGCTTGATGATCTGGATCGAGGCGATCTCCTCGTCGAAGAGGAACCTGGTCACGTCGACCTCGTGGACCAGCGAGTCGCGCACTATCATGGCGCTGTCGAACGATGCGGGTACGGCGGGATTGCGGTGAACGCAGTGCAGTACGAGCGGAAGGCCGAGGTCGTCGCCGTCGAGAAGTGTCTTCAGCGCGGCGTATTCGTGATCGAAGCGGCGCATGAAACCGACCTGGATCAACCGGGTCGCGAGTTCGGCTTCGCGCTTGACGACCTCCAGTGACGTGGCGACATCTGTGGTCAAAGGCTTCTCGCACAGCACCGGTTTGGTGTGCTCGAGGCAGGCCAGCAGTTGCTTCTCGTGCGTGGGGCCCGGCGTGGCCAGCACGACGGCGTCGACATCCGGGTCGGCGATCGCATCGAGCGGATCGACGATAGCGCGGCATCCGTCGATGCCCGCCGCGATCTGCTCGGCCTTCTCGGTGACGTAGTCGTTGACGACCGTGACGCGGGCACCGGAGATCCGGCTGGTCAGCCTGGCCACGTGGTCGGCGCCCATGACGCCGACACCCAGCACGGCTACCCGAAGATCAGACATCGCTTTCGTTCTCCCTAGGTGAATCGGACGGACGGGACGCCACACGACCCCAGGTAGGACCGGGTGCGCTGGGCGATGGGCAGGGGAGCGTCGACCTCGCAGGGGTACATGTCCTGCTCGACGATCGCGAACACGTCGATACCGAGCTTCTCGATCTCGGCCAGCAGCGGCGGCATCTCCGGAATGCCGAGCGGTGGTTCGATCATCGCACCGAGCTTGACGGCCTCACCGAACGGCAGGTCCTCGGCCTCGACCCTGGCGCGCACCTCGGGATCGACCTGCTTGAGGTGCAGGTAGCCGATGCGCTCGGGGGCGCGGCGGATGATCGCGATGTTGTCGCCACCGCAGTAGCTGATGTGCCCGGTGTCCAGGCACAGGTTCACGAACTCGCCGTCAGTGCCGTCGAGGAAGCGGTACACGTTCTCCTCGGTGTCGACGTGGCTGTCGGCGTGCGGGTGGTATTGCGCACGCACGCCGTACTTCTCGAACATCGCCCTGCCCAGCTCGTTCATCCCGTGCGTCTTCTTGCGCCACTGTTCGGGCGTCAGGTTGCGGTCCTCGAGCACCGCGCCGGTCGCGGGGTCGCGCCACATCTCCGGGATGACGACGACGTGCTTGCCGCCGACCGCCGCGGTCAGCTTCGCGACGTCCTCGATCTGGCTCCAGACTGAGTTCCAATTCTCGGCCGCAGGAGCCCCGTCCCGATGCAGGTGCTCGAAGACCGTGCCCGCCGACAGCTTCAGATTGCGCTCGGCCAACTCGGCGGACAGCTTGGCCGGGTCGGTCGGCAGGTAGCCGAACGGTCCGAGCTCGATCCACTCGTACCCCGACGCGGCGACCTCGTCGAGGAACCGGGTGTACGGGGTCTGATTCGGATCGTCGGGGAACCACACACCCCACGAATCGGGGGCACTGCCAACGAGAATGCCGGGCATGGTCTTCGTGTCCTTCAGCTGTCGGTGGGTCGGATGAGGGGCCGCTGGATGGACTTCCAGTCGGCGTAGCGCCGGTAGGCCTGTTGTGTGGAGGCCAATGTCGATTCCTGGCTGACGGGAACGTCCCACCAGGACTCACTGTCCGGCGCGAAGATCATCGGGTCGGTCTCCACGTGGATGACCGTCGTACGGTCGCTGGCCTTGGCCACCTTGACGGCATCGCCGAACTCGGCCGCCGTGGCGACCCTGATGACGTCGGCTCCCAGGCTGGCCGCGTTGGCCGCCAAGTCCACCGGCAGCGTGTCGCCGTCGAGCCTGCCGTCCGCGCTGCGGTAACGATACGAGGTGCCGAACCGTTGTGACCCAAGCGATTCCGAGAGGCCGCCGATCGACGCGAACCCGTGGTTCTGGACCAGTACGACGATGACCTTCACGCCCTCCTGGACGGCGGTCACCAGTTCGGTGGCCATCATCAGGTAGGAGCCGTCGCCGACCATGACGAAGACGTCGCGGGTCTCGTCGGCCATCCGGACCCCGAGGCCGCCCGCGACCTCGTAGCCCATGCAGGAGTAGCCGTACTCGACGTGGTAGCCCTTGGGATCCCTGACCCGCCAGAGCTTGTGCAGATCGCCGGGCATCGATCCCGCTGCGCACACGACGACGTCGCGGGGGTCGCTGAGCGTGTTGGCCAGGCCGATGACCTGATTCTGATTGAGCGCGACCCCGTCCTCGACCGCGTAGGCCGCCGACACCGTGTCGTCCCACTCCGTGGCCAGCGCGGCGGTGCGGGCGAGGTAGTCGGTGTCGACCGTGTGGCCGTCGAGTGCGGTGCCCAGCGCTTCGATGGCCTCGCGCGCGTCGGACACGACGGACAACCCGCCCTGCTTGACCGAGTCGAGCGACGCGACGTTGATGTTGACGAACTTCACGTCGGGGTTGTTGAAGGCCGTCCGCGAGGCGCTGGTGAAATCGCTGTAGCGGGTGCCGATTCCGATGACAACGTCGGCTTCGGTCGCCAGTGCGTTGGCGGCGGTGGTTCCGGTCGAGCCGATCGCACCCATGCACTGCGGGTGGTCGTAGGGCAGCGCGCCCTTACCCGCCTGGCTCATGCCGACGGGAATGCCGGTCTGCGCGCAGAACTCGGCCAGCGCGTGTGTGGCGCCCGAGTAGACGACGCCGCCGCCTGCGACGATCAGCGGCGTGCGTGCCGTCCGGATGATCTCGGCGGCGCGGGCGATCACCGAGCGTTCCGGCAGCGGGCGGGCCACGTGCCAGGTGCGCTCTGCGAACAGCGATTCCGGCCAGTCGAAGGCCTCCGCCTGGACGTCCTGCGGGATCGCCACCGTTGCCGCGCCCGTTTCCACCGGGTCGGTGAGCACCCTCATCGCGCCGAGCAGCGCGGCGGGCAGCTGCTCGGGGCGCCACACTCGATCGAAGTACCGCGACAGCGGCTTGAACGCGTCGTTGACGGTGACGTCGCCGGACGACGGCAGCTCGAGTTCCTGCAGCACCGGTGAACTGGCGCGGGTGGCGAACGTGTCGGCGGGCAGCAGCAGGACGGGCAGCCGGTTGATGGTCGCCAGCGCCGCGCCGGTCAGCATGTTGGTGGCGCCGGGGCCGACGCTCGCCGTGACGGCCCAGGCCTGCAGTCGGTCCTTCTGCCGCGCGTACGCGACGGCGCTGTGCACCATGGCCTGCTCGTTGCGGCCCAGCACATAGGGGAGCAGGGGTGCCGTGCCCGCCTCGTGCGCGGTCACCTCGTCCTGAAGCAGCGCCTGGCCGAGGCCGGCGACGTTTCCGTGGCCGAAGATGCCGAAGCAGCCTGCGAAGAACTTGGTGCGCTCCCCGTCGCGCTCGACGTATTGGTTGCCGAGGAAGCGAATGGTGGCCTGTGCCACGGTGAGTCGGACGGTGGGCTCGGTGTCGGCCAGCTTCTCGGCCCGCTTCGGTGCGGTGGAGACCACTTTTACGCTCCTGTCTCGTGAAGGGGGAGGCGGGGATCCACCGCCTGGTCGTCCCAGGCGCCGCGCAGCCACGCGTGCTCCGGGTCGTCGACGATCTTCCAGGCTCGTTCGGCGCCCGGTCCCGCCATGACGTTGAGGTAGTACATGTGGTAGCCGGGAGCCGCGACCGACGGGCCGTGGTAGCCGTGCGGCACCAGGACGACGTCGCCGGTGCGCACCTCCTCGAGCACCTCGATCGGCCGGTCCGGCGTGCCGTAGACGCGGTGGTAACCGAAGCCCCTCGAACCGTCAGGACCGCCCTTGATCTCGAAGTAGTAGATCTCCTCGAGTTCGCTTTCGGTCGGCGTGTTCTCGTCGTGCTTGTGAGCGGGGTAGCTCGACCAGTTGCCGCCGGGGGTGATGACCTCGCAGGCGATCAACGAGTCGGCGTCGAAAACGCCTGCGGTGCCGAAGTTGTGCACCTGACGGCTGCAGTTGCCCGTACCGCGCAGCTCAACGGAGACGTCGGCTGCGGCGACGCGGCGGTTCGGGAAGGAGTTCTTCGCGCGGGCGCCGCAGATCGCGAAGCGGCCCCGACCCGAGATCACGTAGTCCTGGCCGATGCCCAGATACACCATGTCCGACGGGCCGTCGAAGACCGATGCGCGGGGTGCGAGTTCGAACGTCTCGTCCCCGGACTCGACGCTGCCGCCACCGGCCAGCGGCAGGATCATCACCTCGGTGTCGCCGGTGTGCAGCTCCAGGTGCGAAGTGTCATCCAATTCCACTACCTGCAGCGATGATTCGGTCCAGCCCGCCGATTCGGGCGTGACGTGCACCGTGTGGGGCAGCGTCGCGCTGCGGGCGGGGATGTAGAGCTTCGACTTCATAGGATCCCCCCGTCGCTTCGCTCGCCCATATCAGCGCACCATCGCAACGGCGGTGGCGACCGCGCCGGCGACGTCGTCGTCGGGCGGATAGAGCAGCGTGCGCCCGACGATCAGGCCCTTCACCGCGGGCAGTGCGAGCGCCTTCTCCCAACTGGCGAACGCCTCGTCGGGATCGGCGGGGTCACCGCCGAGGAGCAGCGTCGGCAGCGTCGTCGCCTCCATCACGCGCTCCATCTCGTCGACGACGGGCAGCTTCATCCACGTGTAGGCGGACGAGGCGCCGAGGCCCTGGCCGATGTGGATCGACTTGATGACGGCGTCGGGGGAGAGGTCGTTGCGGACCTTCCCGTTGACGCGCGACGACATGAACGGCTCCACCATCGCGATCAGGCCCCGCGAGGCGAGGTCGTCGACGGCCTTGGCGCACGCCGCCATCGTGGCAACGGTGCCGGGGTCGTCGAGGGCGATGCGGCACAGCATCTTTCCGCCGTTCATCTTCATCGCGGCGGTCGACGCGGCGGTGGCACCCGTCATGCGGTCGTCGAACTCGAACTCCGCTCCGGCCAGCCCGCCGCGGTTGAACGACGAGAACACGACCTTGTCCTCAAGGGCCCCGAGCAGTAGCAGATCGTCCAGAATGTCCGCGGTGGCGAGCACACCGTCGACGCCGGGATCGGCGAGGGCGGCGCGCAACCTGTCGAGCAGGTCACTGCGGCTGTTCATCGCGGTGGGGCGGTCGCCGACGCCGAGGGCGCCACGTGCCGGGTGGTCGGCGGCGACGATCATCAGCCGGCCGTCGCCGCGCACGGTGGGACGGGTTTTGCGCACGTGCCAGCGGCGGGCGATCGCGGCGGGGTCGCCCGCCCGCAGGTCGGTCACGTCGGCGTAGGTCTTGCAGAGTGCGGGCTGGTTGGCCTTGTGCTGCTCAGACATTGACGGCCTCCACGGCGGTCTGCTCGGCGAGATCGGCGACCTCGGCTGCGGTGGGCATGGCCGTCGAGCACTCCAGTCGCGACGCGACGATGGCGCCGGCGGCGTTGGCGTAGCGCAGCGTCTTCTCCAGCGGCCAGCCGCGGAGCAGTCCGTGAATGAGGCTGCCGCCGAACGCATCTCCCGCGCCGAGGCCGTTGATCACGTCGATCTCGTTCGGCGGGACGGTGACCGAGCTGTGCTTGGTCTTCCCGAGCACGCCGCGCGGACCCTGCTTGACGATCGCCAGTTCGATACCGAGGTCGAGCAGCGCGTCGGCCGCCCTGTGCGGGCTCGTCTCACCGACGGCGATCTCGCACTCCTCGCGGTTGCCGACCGCGACCGTGACGTGGCCGAGCGCGCGCTGTACCTGCTCGGTGGCCGCGGCGGGGGACTCCCAGAACATCGGCCGGTAGTCGAGGTCGAGCACCGTCAGCGGTTGCCGAGCGCGTGCCTCCCAGGCCGCGAAATGCGCGCTGCGGCTCGGCTCCTCGGACAGGCCGGTAACCGTCGACCAGTAGAGACGGGCGTTGCGGACCGCATCGGTGTCGAGTTCGCTCGGCTCGATCTGCAGGTCGGGCGCCGACGGCTTGCGGTAGAAGTACAGCGGGAAGTGGTCGGGCGGAAAGATCTCGCAGAACGTGACGGGCGTGGGGTACTCGTCGTGTGTCGCCACGAAGCGGTCGTCCACCCCGAGGCGGGCCAGTTCGCCGCGGACGTAGCGGCCGAACGGGTCGGCGCCGACGCCGGTGATCAGCGCGGTGCTGTTCCCCAGCCGCGCTGCGGCGACGGCGACGTTGGCCGCACTGCCGCCGAGGAACTTCCCAAAGGACTCAACGTCTTCGAGCCCGACGCCGGTCTGCAGCGGGTAGACGTCGACGCCGCTGCGCCCGATGGCGATGACGTCGAACGGTTCCGTGCTGGTCGGTCTTTCCAAGGACACAGTGGCTCCCGAATAGGTGGGCGGGCTTGTCTCCTAAGACTGTGCCCCGCATCACTCACTGCTGTCAATAGTTTGTCCTGACATTCTAACTTTCGGTCAAGCCGGTGCTAGGCTTCAGCTACTCTTCCTGAGCAACCGGCCGAGATCGGAGTGGACGTGCCTCTAGCCGTTGAGCTCGACAGGTCCAGCCCTGTCCCTCTCTACTATCAGCTCGCCCAGGCCATCGAGGCCGCGATCCGCAACGGTGAGCTCGCCCCCGGTGACCGATTCGAGAACGAACTCGCGCTCGCCAGCAGGCTCGCGCTGTCGCGGCCGACGACGCGGAGGGCCATTCAGGAACTCGTCGACAAGGGCATGCTGGTGCGCAAGCGCGGCGTCGGCACCCAGGTGGTGCAGAACCCCGTGCACCGCAGGGTCGAGCTCACCAGCCTCTTCGACGACCTGGCGAAGTCCGGTCAGGAGCCGACGACTCAGCTGCTCGAGTACCACACCGGCGTCGCCGACGAGGAGATCGCGGCTGAGCTCAACCTCGCCAAGGACCACGAGATCGTCACCATCCAGCGGCTCCGCTGCGCGAACGGTGAGCCGCTCGCTGTCATGACCAACTACCTGCCCGTCGAGATCGCGCCCGACGCCGAGGAACTCGAGGCCAGTGGCCTCTACCAGGCGCTGCGCGGACGCGGTGTGCACATCCGGCTGGCCCGGCAGCGCATCGGTGCCCGGCCCGCGAACCGCAACGAGGCGCGACTGCTCGACGAGAAGGCGGGCGCTCCGCTGCTGACCATGAGCCGGACGGCCTTCGACGACTCCGGGCGGGCCGTCGAGTTCGGCAGTCACTGCTATCGCGCGTCGCGGTACTACTTCGAGACGACGCTCGTCGACCGCTAGCAGGTGGACTCAGGAGAAGGCCGAGCGGAACGCCTCCAGGGCCGCGGTGCTGTCGCCGGACGCGTACGCCTCCAGCCCGACGGTCCCCTCGTACCCGATGTCGCGCAACGCCGCCGCAATGGCCGGGTAGTGGATCTCGCCCGAACCCGGCTCGCAGCGGCCGGGCACGTCGGCGACCTGGATCTCGCCGATCGCGTCGCCGCACCGACGGACCAACTCGACGAGATTCCCCTCGCCGATCTGGGCGTGATAGAGGTCCAGCATCATCTTCACGTTCGGATGGCCGACGCCTTCGACGAGTGCCAGCGTGTCCTTCGCGCGCGCCAGCGGTACGCCGGGATGGTCGACGAGCGTGTTGAGGTTCTCGACGCAGAAGGTCACGCCGGCAGCGGCGCCGCGCTCGCCGATGCGTTGCAGGGCCCGCGCCGCGGTCAGCCACATCTCGCCGGTGGCGCGTTGCCGAGGTCGCGCGGCCCGGCCGTCGACGAGCTCCGCAGTGTGCAGGTTGAGGCGCGGAACACCCAGTGTCTCAGCGGCTTCGATGCTGAGCTCCGCGGTGCGGACCACCTCGTCGGCTCCCTCGCGGTCGATGAGATCACCGCTCAGGTATCCGGTCATGGATGAGAACCGTGCGCCTGTAGCGGCGAGAGCCTTGAGATCCTTATCGTGCCAACTCCAGATCTCGACGTCGAAGCCGAGTTCGTCGATGCGCGTGACGCGGTCGAGGAGCGGCAACTCGGTGAACACCATCTCCGAGCACACGGCGAGCCTCACGCGGGCACCCGATTCAACATGACGGGGGCCTTCGTCTCGATGGATTCCCTTGCTGCCAGCGCGATCTCGAGGGCCACGCGGGCGTCGAATCCGCTGACCGAGGGCTCGGAGCCCGCCAGCACGCGAGCGGCGAAGTCCGCGAACTGCGCAGTGTACGCGTCGGCGAACAGTTCGGTGTTGACGCGGCCGGCCTGCGCGGGGGCGAGACCGGCCTGCAGTACGCCACCGGAGCCGAAGACCTCGCCGCGGATGTCGTAGCCGTAGACGGCCTGGAAGCTGGCTTCGGCAACGGCGAACGCGCCGTTGTCGAAGCGCATCTGGACGACCGAGGTGTCGAGGAAGCCCTGTTCGGCGAACTGCGGGTGGACGAGCGCGTCGGCTTGCGCGTACACCTCGGTGACTCGCGCGCCGGGGTTCAGCCAGCACAGCGTGTCGAAGTCGTGGATCAACGTCTCGTTGAAGATCGTCCACGGCTTGACGCGCGCCGCGACGTCGACCGAGATGCCGGGGTCGCGGGTCAGCGAACGCAGCAGTTGCGGCGTGCCGACGGCTCCGGCGTCGATACCGTCCCGCATGGCCGCGAAGTCCTCGGCGAACCGTCGGTTGAAGCCGACCTGCAGCGCGACCCCTGCGGTCCGCGCCGCGGCGATTGCCCGATCGGCGTCGGCCAGGGTCAGGGCCATCGGTTTCTCACAGAACACGTGCTTGCCCGCCTGCGCCGCGGCGACCACCAGGTCGGTGTGGCTGGTGGCTGGGGAGCAAATGGCCACGGCTTCGACGTCGGGATCGGCGATCAACTCCAGTGGTTCCCGATACACCCGCTGGCCCGGAAATCGTTCGGCGGCATCGGGAACGGGATCGGCGACGGCGACCAGCCGGGTGTTCGGCAGGCGCGAGGCCAGCGTCTCGGCATGGAAGCTGCCGATCCATCCGGCTCCGATGAGGCCGAAGGCCAACGAGGTGGGCATGGAAGTCTCCGATCGACTAGAAGGTTCTAGTAACGGTAAGGCGAGATCGCGCGTTTCGTCAACGGGGTCGCTAGAACGTTCTAGGATCGGTCCTGTGCAACGCAGGCCGACGCTCGAGGATGTGGCTGCGCGTGCCGGCGTCTCCCGAGCGCTCGTCTCGATCGTGATGCGCGACGCGCCCGGTGCCGGCGTCCAGACGCGCGAGCGGGTGCGTCGGGCCGCCGACGAGCTCGGCTACCGTCCCGACCCCCGCGCACGTCGACTGCGACAGCACCGGACGAAGCTCATCGGCGTGACCTTCACCGTGGGTCAGGAGTTTCACGCGGACCTGGTCGACGGCCTCTACGTGGCCGCCGACGACCTCGGCTACGACGTGGTGCTGAGCGGGATCACGCCGCACCGCGACGAGCCCAGGGCCCTGCGCACGCTCATCGACGACCGGTGCGAGGGCCTCGTGCTGGTCGGGCCGGAGGCGCCGACCCGCCGGCTCCTGGAGTTGGCCGCGCGGGTGCCCGTCGTCGTGCTCGCCAGACGGGTGCGCGGGGTCGACGCCGTGCGCAGTGACGATGCCGCGGGCGCGGTACTCGGAGCAGACCATCTCATCGCACTGGGGCACCGCCGGATCGTGTATCTGGACGGAGGTCGAGCCCCCGGTGCGGCCGAACGGCTACGCGGTTACCGTCGGGCCGTCCGCGCCGCCGGGTTGCCCGAGCAGATCCGTCCCGGCGGTCTGACCGAGCGCGAGGGGGCGGCCGCGGCGACCGATCTGCTCGCTGAATCCGATTTGCCTACAGCGGTATTCGCGTTCAACGACAGATGCGCGCTCGGCGTCATCGACGTGTTGATACGGTCGGGAAGGAAAGTGCCGCAACATGTCTCGGTTGTCGGATTCGACGACAGCCCGCTGGCCGGCCTCGCCCACGTCGATCTGACGACTGTTCGCCAGGACTCCGCGGGCCTGGCCGGGGCCGCGATACACCGCCTGGTGGGGCGCCTCGATGAACCACCTGCCACCCCCGACGTACTGGATCTGGTGCGCGAACCGGCGCTGGTGGTCCGCGGGTCGACGAGTCCGCCGGGCCGGACTAATGACTTGCAGTCCTAATGTCAGGACAAAGTGTTGACTTTCGAGTGTGAGCCGTATTACATCTAGGTGCAGGCGTGTCGACGAGCACCGGCCCGAGGTCCGGGGGCAGTGGCACGGCGAACTGACGACGAGGAGAGACAATGGCGTTGAAGCGGCTTGCGGCGTTGGCCGGGGCGGGCGTAATGGCACTGGGGCTGGTGGCGTGTTCGTCCACCGGTGGCGCGCCCGAGGGGTCCGGCGACAGCGGGGGCGGTGGGACCGTCGACACGCCGCGCATCACCATCGCGATGATCACCCACGAGGTGCCCGGTGACTCGTTCTGGGATCTGATCCGCAAGGGCGCCGAGGCGGCGGCCAAGAAGGACAACGTGGAGCTGCGCTACTCCAACGATCCGGAGGCGCCCAACCAGGCCAACCTGGTTCAGGCCGCGATCGACAGCGGCGTGGACGGGATCGCCGTCACGCTCGCGAAGCCGGACGCCATGGCACCCGCGGTGAAGGCCGCCGAAGCCGCGGGCATCCCGGTGGTCGCGTTCAACTCCGGCTTCGATCAGTACAAGGGCATGGGAGTTCAGGAGTACTTCGGCCAGGACGAGAAGCTGGCCGGTATCGCCGCCGGCGAGCGCCTCAACGGGGAAGGCGCTCAGAAGGTCGTCTGCATCATCCAGGAGCAGGGCCAGGTGGCGCTCGAATCGCGCTGCGCCGGTGTGAAACAGGGCTTCAAGGGGTCGACCGAGATCCTCAACGTCAACAGCAAGGACATGCCGTCGGTCGAGGCGACGATCACCGCCAAGATGCAGCAGGACCCGACCGTCGACACATTCGTCGCGCTCGGTGCGCCGATCGCGCTGACGGCTGTGCAGTCCAAGAAGAACGCGGGCAGCGAGGCCGACATCGTCACCTTCGACACCAACGCCGCACTGGTCGACTCCATTCAGAACGGTGACGTGGTGTGGGCCGTGGATCAGCAGCCCTACCTGCAGGGCTACCTCGCCATCGACGCACTCTGGCTGTTCCTCAACAACAAGAACCTGATCGGTGGCGGTCAGCCCACGCTGACGGGTCCGTCGTTCATCGACAAGTCCAACATCGACGCCGTGGCCGAACTGGCCAAGGCCGGAACTCGATAGCGTTGCAGGAAGAAGCGAAAAATGGTTACTCAGGCAGACCTCGACGTCGGTGAACACAAGGTGGTTCGCGACGAACGCGTGAAGGAACGGAACAGGATGCAGCGCATCCTGATCCGCCCCGAGATGGGCGCGGGCATCGGAGCGATCGGGATCTTTATCCTCTTCCTCGTCGTCGCTCCGCCGTTCCGGGAGGCGTCCTCGCTGGCGACGGTGCTCTACGCGAGTTCGACCATCGGCATCATGGCGTGCGGTGTGGCGCTGCTGATGATCGGTGGAGAGTTCGACCTCTCCGCCGGCGTGGCGGTGACGTTCAGTTCGCTCGCCGCGTCGATGCTCGCCTACAACCTGCACCTCAACCTCTGGGTCGGGGCGGCGCTCGCCCTGGTGCTCGCGCTCGCCGTCGGCTTCTTCAACGGCTTCCTGGTGATGAAGACCAAGATCCCGAGCTTCCTGATCACCCTCAGCACGTTCTTCATGCTCGCCGGCGTCAACCTCGCCGTGACGAAACTCGTTGCGGGACAGGTCGCCACTCAGAGCGTCAGCGACATGGCGGGCTGGGACTCGGCGCAGAAGGTGTTCTCGTCGAGCTTCACGGTGCTCGGTGTCGGCATCCGCGTCACGGTGCTCTGGTGGATTCTGTTCACGATCGTGGCGACGTGGGTGCTGTTCAAGACCAAGATCGGCAACTGGATCTTCGCCGTCGGCGGTGACGCGGACAGCGCACGGGCCGTTGGTGTTCCGGTGACGAAGGTCAAGATCGGATTGTTCATGTTCGTCGGGTTCTGCGGCTGGTTCGTGGGCATGCACCTGCTGTTCGCGTTCAACACCGTCCAGTCGGGCCAGGGCATCGGCAACGAGTTCTTCTACATCATCGCCGCGGTCATCGGTGGATGTCTGCTGACCGGTGGCTACGGCACCGCGATCGGCGCCGCGATCGGTGCCTTCATCTTCGGCATGACGAACCAGGGCATCGTCTACGCCGGCTGGGATCCGGACTGGTTCAAGTTCTTCCTGGGCGCGATGCTGCTGTTCGCGGTGATCGCCAACAACGCCTTCCGCAACTACGCAGCGAAGAAGTGATCCGATGACAATCTCAGTCGAGAAGACAGACAGCACAACCCCTTCGGGCGGCAAGGTGCCCCTGGTGGAACTGAAGAACGTCGGCAAGTCGTACGGCAACATCACCGCCCTGAAGGACATCAGCCTGCGGGTGCACGCCGGTGAGGTGACCGGCATCCTCGGTGACAACGGTGCCGGCAAGTCGACGCTGATCAAGATCATCTCGGGACTTCACCAGCAGACCGAAGGTGACCTCCTGGTCGACGGCGAGTCCACCCGATTCACCTCGCCCGCAGACGCATTGGACAAGGGCATCGCGACGGTCTACCAGAACCTCGCCGTCGTGCCCCTGATGCCGGTGTGGCGCAACTTCTTCCTCGGTCAGGAGGTCAGGAGGAAGTCGTTCCCGTACTCGTTGGACGCCAACGCCATGCGGGCGACCACGCTGACGGAGCTGTCGAAGATGGGCATCGAACTGCCCGACGTCGACGCCCCGATCGGATCACTGTCCGGCGGGCAACGCCAGTGCGTGGCGATCGCGCGAGCCGTGTTCTTCGGTGCGCGGGTGCTGATCCTCGACGAGCCGACGGCCGCGCTCGGCGTCAAGCAGTCGGGTGTCGTGCTGAAATACATCACCGCCGCCAAGGAGGCCGGGTTCGGCGTCGTGTTCATCACGCACAACCCGCACCACGCTCACATGGTCGGTGACCACTTCGTGCTGCTCAACCGCGGCCGTCAGAAGCTCGACTGCGCGTACGACGACATCACGCTGGAGCACCTGACGCAGCAGATGGCCGGCGGCGACGAACTCGAGGCCCTCTCGCACGAGCTGAGCCGCAACAGCAAGTAACCCCGCGATTCGTGCACGTTAAGGAGCGGTCAGCGCTCCTGCTCGTGCACGAATCGCAATTCGGGGTATGCGGCAGACCATGACCACCTCAACGCTGAAGACAGAGAACGCCGGGCCCAAGACCGTGAGCCGCAGCGTGCAGGTCGCCGCGCCGGTCGCGACGATCTTCGAGCAGATCGTCGACCCGCACCGGCATCCCGAGATCGACGGCTCCGGAACCGTTCGCGACATCGACGTGAAGGGGCCGCGTCGGCTCGCGAAGGGTGACAAGTTCACCGTCGGCATGACGCAGTACGGCTTGCCGTACAAGATCACCTCGACGGCCACCGAGGTCGAGGAGAACCGCGTCGTCGAATGGCAGCATCCGCTCGGACACCGTTGGCGCTGGGAGCTCGCCGAGGTCAGCCCCGGCACCACCAAGGTGACCGAGACCTTCGACTACTCGACGGCGAAGGTGCCGTTCGTCATCGAACTGACCGGGATGCACAAGAAGAACGCCGAGGGCATCGAGTCGACTCTCACCGGGCTCGTCGAGCGGTACGACGCGCGATAGCACCGCCGGTGAGTCGTTGCTCACGAACAGTTCATCGTCACGACATCGTCACAGCGCAGCGCGTTGACGTGCCGGTTCAGCGATTGCGTGCACAATTGACGCATGGATATCGACCGTGACGGAGTGCCCGGCACTCCGGTGTGGCGCGATCCGCTGTCCCTCGGATTCCGCGCGCATCGTCAGGTGCTGCTGCTCAAGCTCCGCTGGCACGAGCGCAGGCGCGTCGACCGCTGAGCGTCACCTCGGACTGAGGCCGGCGGCGCGATAGGCGGCGTCGACAAGCGCCATGTTCTCCACAGCGTCCTCCGGGCCGAAGGGAAGCGGCGAGCCGTCCTGTACATGCGCGGCGAACGCCGCGAGTTGGTACGAGTACGACGACCGGGTGCCGAGCCGTTCGACCACGGTGCCCGCAGCCGTACGAACGGTAAGCCCGTCGTCGTGGTTCGGCCGGATGAAGTCGTGCACCAGCAGATCCCCAGCCCGGCCCGCGATGCGAATGGTGAACGAGAAGTCCTCGGCCAGCATCGAATTGGCTGATAGGCCGAGCGCTCCGCCGGGGAAGGCCACGTCGACATCGCAGACGGCGTCCACGTCGGGGGAGCGCTGCTCGGCACGCGCGCCGACGATCGACGGCGGACCACCCACGCCCGGTACGCCCAATCGTCCGAGCGATCGCAGGATGTGTAGGCCGTAGCAACCCAGGTCCATGAGCACCCCGCCCGCGAGGTCGTAGGACCAGCGCGGGTCGCCCTCGTCGGGCGCGGGCATGGCCATCCGCACCTCGATACGGGTGACCTCGCCGACGGTCCCGGCACCGGCGAGTTCGAACGCCCGCTGCGTCACGGGATGGAAGAAGTAGTGGAAACCCTCGAGGACGCGGACCCCGGCGGAGGTCGCCGCCGCGGCGACCTGCTCCGCCTGAATCCTGTTGGCGGCGAACGGCTTCTCGCTCAGCACGGACTTGCCCGCGGCGATCGCCGCGAGGTTCCACGGGGCGTGCAGGGAGTTCGCGAGCGGGTTGTAGACGACGTCGACCTCCGGATCTTCGACGACGTCCTGATACGAGGTCAGCACGCGTTCGACCCCGTATCTCTCGGCGAAGACTTCGGCTCGCGAGCGATCGCGCGCCGCGACCGCCACCAATCGGTGCCCGAGTTCGGCTGCGGGCCCGACGATCGCCGACTCGGCGATTCGCGACGCCCCGAGAACCCCGATGCGCAGTGCGGTCACGACGTCACGGCGCGCAGGTAGTCGACGCTCGCCGTGACGTCCCGGACCGGTCCCTCGCCGGTGGGCTCGCCGTTCAGGATGGTGTCCTGCTCGAGCACGAACCAACCGTCGAAACCGTTGTCCCGCAACACCGAGACGATGCCCGCGATGTCGACGTCACCGGTGCCCAGCGGTGTGTACATGCCCGCCTTGACGGCCTCGGTGTAGGTGAGCTCACCCGACTGGACCCGCCCGGCCAACGCCGCGTCGACGTCCTTGAGGTGGGTGTGGGCGATGCGGTGCGGCACGGCCTTCGCCAGCTCCAACGGGTCGGTCCCGCCGATGAGCAGGTGCCCGGTGTCCAGACACAGCGGAATCGTCGACCCGGCGAGGACGCGGTCCACGTCGGCACGCGTTTCGACCATCGTGCCGACGTGCGGATGCAGCGTCGCGACCAGGCCGCGCTCGGCGACGATGGCCGCCAACCGGTCGAGGTTGGCCAGCAGCGTCGCCCACTGCGCGTCGTCGAGGACGGGACGCGAGTCGTAGCCGTCGGAGCCCGTGGCCGCCGCCAGCACGACGACGCCCGCGCCCGCCGCGATCAGCGACTCCAGTGGGCCCGCCAGGTCGTCGGCGGGATCGTGGTCGTCCCTGAACATCACGGCGGGGACGAAGCCGCCGACGCAGGCCAGGCCCTGCGCCGCCAACGTGGCCCGCAGTTCGGTGCTGTCCGTGGGTAGGAAGCCGTCGGGGCCCAGCTCGGTGGCGGTCAGGCCGACGCCGCGCATCTCGCTCAACACGCGGTCGCGGTCCAGCTGGTAGCCCCAGCCGGGTACCTCGCACACCCCCCAGGAGATCGGCGCCCCTGCGACTTTGATCCCCCGGTCGCTGCGCTCCTGCCCGGCGGTTGTGATGTTCGCGCTCATGCGTTGCGTACCTCCTCGATGCGCACCGGGGCACCCCGGCGCAGGGACTCGGTGGCGGCCTCGGCCAGCCAGGCGACCTCGACGGCGTCCTCGACGGTCGCACCCTGAATGGGCCCGCCCTTGGTCACCTCGACGAACGCCGCCAGCTCGGTGCGGAACGCCTCGGTGAAGCGGTCCATGAAGAAGTGGTGGGCCGGACCGGCCGGGAAATCGTTGCGCGGGTCGGTGTTCCGTACCGGGGCGCCCTGATCCCAGCCGGCGACGACACTGTCGTCGAAGCCGTGGATCTCGAGGCGGCAGTCGTAACCGCGCGCGTTGTAACGGGCATTGGAGATCACGCCCAGCGCGCCACCGTCGAACGTCACCACCACCGCCGCGGTGTCGACGTCACCGTATTCGGTGAACAGCGGATCACCCTGCACGGTGCCGGTCGCATAGACCTCGACGGCCTCCCGCCCAACGACCCACCGCACGATGTCGAAGTCGTGGACGGCGCAGTCGCGGAAGATGCCTCCGGAGCCCTTGATGTAGTCCATCGGCGGGGGCGCCGGATCCATCGTGGTGCTGCGGATGGTGTGCAGAAGCCCCAACTCGCCCGCGTCGACGACGCGCTTCGCCGCGGCGAAGGCGGCGTCGAATCGACGCTGGTAGCCGACCTGAACGGGCACACCGGATTTCGCGATCGCCGCGGCGACGCGCGCACTTTCGGCGGCGGTCGAGGCGATGGGCTTCTCGCAGAACGTGGGGATGCCGCGTTCGACAGCGGCGAGCGTCAGTTCCGCGTGCGCCGGGGTCGCGGCGGAGACCACCACACCGTCCACGCCGGACGCCAGCAACTCGGCGACGGAGTCGACGGCCTTGGCGCCGTGCTTGGCGGCGACGGCCGCCGCGACGTCCGTGCGCTCGTCGGTGATGATCAGGCCGTCGAGACCGTCGATGCCGCTGAGGGTTTCGGTGTGGAACGCGCCGATGCGGCCGAGGCCGATCACTCCGAGCGTGGTCATGGGATTCTCCGTTCGTTCTGCGCGTCGAGCGCGTTGGCGAGGTCTTGTGGGGATTGGTCGGCGAGGAGTCCCGCCAGCACGGTGTCGACCTGGCTGCGCGGTGCCAGGGTGCCGATCGGCTGGTCACTGTCGAGATTGGTGGGGAAGGGGTAGCCCTCCGCCGTGGCGTTCACGACGTTGGCGAGGTCGGCCGCACTGCGACCCGCGGCCTTCATCGCCAGCAGCGCGGGATACACGGCGTTGACCATGGCCGTGCGGTCCAGGGACTCCATGGCGCGGCCGAACGGCGACGAGATCTGCAGCAGGTTCGCCATGCGGCGGATGTCGGCCGAGTGGTTGGTGCCGGCCCCGTGGTAGAGCGCGGGGTTGAAGAAGACCGCGTCGCCCTTGCGCAGCGGAAGCTGAACATGATGCGCCGCAAAGTACTCGATGAACTCCGGTTGGTAGAACGCGACGTAGCCGCCTCGGAACCGCTGCGAGTACGGCAGCAGCATCGTCGGCCCGCTCTCCACCGGCATGTCGCAGTGTGCGACGGCACCCTGCAGCGTCAGTGCCGCCGACATCGCGTGCATGTGCGCGGGGTAGGCGGTCAGCTGGTCCACGTCGACGAAGCCGAGGTGGTAGTCGCGGTGCGGAACCTGAGCCCTCCCTCCGGGATTCACCACGTTCACCTGCGAGGTGACCTGATAGCGCGGCCCCAGCCACGCTTCGGAGATCAGAGCGAGCGCGTCGGCCGCGTAGTAATCGGCGAACACGTCGGGCGAGTGCAGTGCCAGTTTCTGCGCCGCGTTCCAGATGCGATCGTTTGCTCCCGCCTCGCCGAAGTGGTCGCCGACGGCCCCGCCCGCCGCCCGCTGGTCGTCGATGAGCGCGGTGAACGCCGCACTGGCCCGGTCGACCACGTCGCCCGCGAGGGCGCCTTCGAAGACCACCACACCGGGACCGTCGGACAGTGCCGCGATCAGCTCGGTGCGCAGCGCCTGTCGATCGGTGCGGGCACGGTCGGCGGGGGTGTACACCGGGACGCCTGCCCGGACGTCGCTCGCCAGCGGATACTCGGCCGGATCGGTGTGGCGCGACACCTCGGCGTGTAAGTCGTCGAGGCGGCAGTCCGCCTCGTCGATCCAGGCGCCGTGCGCGGTCCCAAGCGGGGTGGTCATGTCCACCAGTCTGGTTGTGACGCACACCGCAATCAACAGCAGAAACCCATCAAAAACACCTCAGCACGGGCTACAGTTCTCCCGCGAGGGACGGGAGGGGAGAGCAGTGCCGCATCGGTACAAGGTCCGCGAGATCGCCCAACAGTCCGGCCTCAGCGAGGCCACCGTCGACCGGGTGCTCAACGAGCGGCCCGGAGTCCGCGAGAACACCAGGTCCGAGGTGATGCAGGCGATCGCCGACCTCGACAAGCAGCGGGCCCAACTCCGGCTCAATGGGCGCCGCTACCTGATCGACGTGGTGATGCAGACCCCGCAGCGCTTCTCCGACGCCTTCCGGGCCGCGGTGGAGGCTGAACTGCCCGCGTTCGCGCCCGCGATGGTGCGGGCCCGATTCCATGTGTGGGAGTCCGGCTCGACGGCTCAGATGGTCGACCAGTTGGCGCGTGTCCGGGGGAGTCACGGCGTGGTGCTCAAAGCGCAGGACGATCCGGAGGTCGCGGAAGCCGTCGATCGTCTCGTCGACGCGGGCGTTCCGGTCGTCACCTACGCGACGGACGTCCCCGTCAGCGCTCGCTGTGCGTACGTCGGGATCGACAATCACGGCGCCGGAGTGACGGCCGCCTACCTCGTCGACCAGTGGCTGGGGGACGATCCGTCGGACGTGCTGATCACGCTGAGCCGCAACGTCTTCCGCGGCGAAGGGGAACGCGAGGTCGGGTTCCGGGCGGGGTTGCGGGGGAGCGGGCGCACGATCGTGGAGGTCAGCGGCAGCGACGGGATCGACGCCACCAACGAGCGGCTGGTGCTCGACGCACTCGACCGGCATCCCGGCGTCGCCGCGGTGTACTCCGTGGGGGGCGGCAACACGGCGACCGTCGCCGCCTTCGAGAAGATCGGAAGGGTGTGCCGGGTGTTCATCGCCCACGATCTCGACGCCGACAACCGCCGACTCCTGCGCGACGGTCGCATCTCCGTCGTGCTGCACAACGACCTGCGGGCCGACGCCAGGCTGGCGATTCGCTCGATTCTGCAGGAGCACGGCGCGCTGCCGCACGAGCCGGTGCGGGCGGCGCCGATTCACGTCGTCACGCCGTACAACCTGCCCGCCTGACGTGCTCGTCGACACCGCCGAGTCGTCATTTCCCAGCCGAGTTGACTACCATTTCGCCGCACGGTGACGAGCGGTCACCGGAGGAATTCAGGAGATCGATCGGTGCACCGAGAGCTCGTGCGCGGGGTGACCGTGCTCGGCAACCTGGCGATCGACCGCATCGACGGCGCTCCGGAGAGCCCCGGCGGATGCGCGTCGTTCGCAGGCGTCGCGCTCGAGGCCGCCGAGGTCCCCGGCCGGATCGTGGCGATGGCCGCGGAGCGTGATCACGCCCTGTTCGATCCGCTCAGCGCGCGCCTCGGTCCGCTACTGCGGATCCTGCCTGCCGACCGGACGAGCTCCTTTCGCCTCGACTACGTCGACGTCGACCACCGCCAGATGTTCGTCGACGCGATCGGACCGGTGTGGGGCGAGCCCGAGATCGCGGCCGCCGACCCGGACACCACGTGGGTCCACCTCGCACCGCTGCTGCGCACCGACTTTCCGGCGGCGGCCCTCGCCGCGCTCGACGCGCGCGGCCACCGCGTCGTCTACGACGGTCAGGGGCTCGTCCGCGCCGACCGCACCGGCCCGCTGGTACTCGATCGACACTTCAATCCAGAGTTGCTCACCCACATCTCCGTGCTCAAGCTCGCCGAAGACGAGGCCGTCATCGTCGCGGACGGGGAGTTCGACGAGTCCACGGCCGCGCGGCTCGGCGTCCCCGAGATCCTGGTGACGTTCGGCTCGGAGGGCTGTGACATCTACGCCGCGGGCTCGGTGACCAGGGTGCCGGCCGCATGGCGGGTCGAGGGAGTTCAGACAACGGGCGCCGGCGACATGTTCACCGCCTGCTTCACCGCCAACCGCGCCGCGGGTGGGTCGACGCGAGACGCCGTCGTGCGCGCCAGCGAGCTCGTCGCGCGCGAACTCGACAAGCGACTGCACATCGGTACCGCCGACCGGGTGTGAAGCCCGGTGGGGCGCTTTCGGTGCCAACACAGTGCTAGCTGGCCGCTACTCACCGGTAACCGGAATCTTAGAGAACGACGTTCTCGAAAACGTGACGAAAACCACAAAACGAACGGGTGTCCATCGAGTTCACGTGCCTGACCTGCACGATCAGCGCATCTTTACCTGCTGGTAACCGGCGAGTCCCGCAAAGGTCAGCCTAAGACCAGTGGTTTAATCGGTACTGCCAGTGACAGAAAAACCGGGGTGACGTCAACCCGGCGGCGCATCGTGCGGCAGCTACCGCGATCGCGACGCGAGTTGGCCATCCGAATCAAGCGTGAAAGGCAGGGCGCGCGTGGCTTCGAACGGCAGTGCGACCGGGAACGGCGCAGCCTCGCGGCAGAAGCTCGAGAAGGTGGTCATCCGGTTCGCCGGAGACTCCGGCGACGGCATGCAGCTGACGGGTGACCGGTTCACCTCCGAGGCCGCGCTGTTCGGCAACGACCTTGCGACGCAACCGAATTACCCCGCGGAGATCCGTGCACCACAGGGCACGCTGCCCGGTGTCTCGTCGTTCCAGATCCAGATCGCCGACTACGACATCCTGACCGCGGGCGACCGGCCCGACGTGCTGGTGGCGATGAACCCCGCTGCGCTCAAGGCCAACGTGGCAGACCTGCCCCACGGTGGGCTGATCATCGCCAACTCCGACGAGTTCACGAAGCGCAACCTCGCCAAGGTCGGGTACGAGGCCAATCCGCTCGAAACCGACGAGCTGTCGGACTACGTCGTGCAGGCCGTCGCGATGACGACCCTCACGCTGGGCGCCGTCGAGCCCATCGGCGCGACCAAGAAGGACGGCCAGCGCGCCAAGAACATGTTCGCCCTCGGGCTGCTGTCCTGGATGTACGGCCGCGAACTCGAGGCCAGCGAGGTCTTCATCCGCGAGAAGTTCGCGCGCAAGCCCGAGGTGGCCGAGGCCAACGTGCTCGCGCTCAAGGCGGGCTGGAACTACGGCGAGACCACCGAGGCGTTCGCCGTCACCTACGAGGTGGCACCCGCCAAGCTGAAGTCCGGCGAGTACCGGCAGATCTCGGGCAACACCGCGCTGGCCTACGGCCTGGTGGCCGCCGGTCAACTCGCCGACACCCAGGTGGTGCTCGGCACCTACCCGATCACCCCCGCGTCGGACATCCTGCACGAGCTCTCCAAGTACAAGCACTTCAACGTGCTGACCTTCCAGGCCGAGGACGAGATCGCCGGCATCGGCGCGGCGCTCGGCGCCTCCTACGGCGGCGCGCTGGGCATCACCAGCACCTCGGGGCCGGGTATCGCGCTGAAGTCGGAGGCGATCGGCCTCGGAGTGATCATGGAACTGCCGCTCGTCGTCGTCGACGTGCAGCGCGGCGGACCGTCCACCGGGCTGCCCACCAAGACCGAGCAGTCGGACCTCCTGCAGGTCCTCTACGGCCGCAACGGCGAGTCGCCGGTCGCGGTGCTCGCGCCCGCAACGCCATCGGACTGCTTCGACATCGCCGTCGAGGCCGCGCGCATCGCGCTGACCTACCGCACGCCGGTGATCCTGCTGTCCGACGGCGCGATCGCCAACGGTTCCGAGCCGTGGCGCATCCCCGACATCGCCTCGTACGAGCCGATCGACCACACCTTCGCGAAGCCGGACGAGCCCTTCGAGCCCTACGCCCGCGATCCCGAGACGCTGGCCCGCCAGTTCGCGGTCCCCGGCACGAAGGGTCTCGAGCACCGCATCGGTGGCTTGGAGAAGGCCAACGGGTCAGGCAACATCTCCTACGAGCCGGCGAACCACGACCTGATGGTGCGTCTCCGGCAGGCGAAGGTCGACGGCATCACGGTGCCCGACATCGAGGTCGACGATCCGAGCGGGGAAGCCGAACTGCTGCTGCTGGGCTGGGGCAGCTCCTACGGCCCCATCGGCGAGGCGTGCAGGCGCGCGCGGCGCAAGGGCATCAAGGTCGCCCACGCGCACATCCGTTACCTGAACCCGTTCCCCGCCAACCTCGGTGAGGTGCTCAAGCGCTACCCGAAGGTCGTGCTGCCGGAGATGAACCTCGGCCAGCTGGCGCTGCTGCTGCGCGCCAAGTACCTGGTCGACGTCCAGTCGGTGACCAAGATCGAGGGCATGGCGTTCCTCGCCGACGAGGTCGAGGGAATCATCGACGCCGCGCTGGACGGAACGCTCGCCGAGAAGGAAACTGACAAGGCCAAATTCGCGCGGCTGGCCGCAGCCGCGATCGACACTGGCGTGGGAGTGAAAGCATGACTGACCTCATCGGAGCCGATCTCGGGCTGACGGACGCCGGCCTGACGAAGACGAGCTCGGTGCCCACCACCGACGAGCCGCAGAAGGCCAAAGACTTCACCTCGGACCAGGAGGTGCGCTGGTGCCCCGGCTGCGGTGACTACGTCATCCTCAACACCATCCGCAACTTCCTGCCCGAACTGGGGTTGAAGCGCGAGAACATGGTGTTCGTCAGTGGTATCGGTTGCTCGAGCCGCTTTCCGTACTACCTCGAGACCTACGGTGTGCACTCGATCCACGGCCGCGCGCCGACGATCGCGACCGGGCTCGCCCTGGCCCGCGAGGACCTCTCGGTCTGGGTGGTGACCGGTGACGGCGACGCACTGTCGATCGGCGGCAACCACCTGATCCACGCGCTGCGACGCAACGTCAACCTGACGATCCTGCTGTTCAACAACCGGATCTACGGCCTCACCAAGGGTCAGTACTCGCCGACGTCCGAGACCGGCAAGGTCACCAAGTCGACGCCGATGGGCTCGCTGGACTACCCGTTCAACCCGGTGTCGCTGGCGTTGGGCGCCGAAGCGACGTTCGTCGGCCGCGCGCTGGACTCCGACCGCAAGGGCCTGACCGAGGTGCTCCGCGCCGCGGCCCAGCACCGCGGTGCAGCCCTCGTCGAGATCCTGCAGGACTGCCCGATCTTCAACGACGGCTCCTTCGATGCGCTCCGCAAGGAGGGGGCCGAGGAGCGCCTCATCGGCGTGACGCACGGCCAGCCGATCACGTTCGGCGCCGAGGGCGAGTACTGCGTGGTGAAGTCCGGCTACGGGCTCGAGGTCGCCAAGACCGGCGACGTCGCCGCCGACGAGATCGTCGTGCACAACGCACAGGTCGACGACCCCGCATACGCGTTCGCGCTGTCGCGGCTGAGCGAGCAGAACCTCGCGCACACCGTGATGGGCATCTTCCGTCAGGTTAATCGGCCCACGTACGACGAGATGGCACGAGATCAGGTGAGTTCGGCTCGGGATTCCAAGCCCCACGACACCGCGGCTCTGCAATCCTTGCTGCGTGGGAAAGACACCTGGACCGTCGAGTAGTTCTCGAGATGACCTGACGCCCCCGCTCGCCGCGATCGTGTTGGCGGGTGGGGCCTCTCGGCGCATGGGCCGCGACAAGGCGACCATGCCGTTCTCCGGGCCCGGCGGTGAAACGACGCTGGTCGAGCAGGCCGTCAGCACGCTTCGACAGCGGTGCGATCCGGTGTTCGTGGTCGCCGCGCCCGGCCAGCCGCTGCCCGACCTCGACGCCGTCGTGCTGCGCGATGAGGCGCGCGGAGTCGGCCCGCTCCTCGCGACGGCTCGCGGCCTGCGCGCCGCCGCCGATGCCGGCCGGGAACTCGCGTTCCTCTGCGCGGTCGACATGCCGTACCTCGAGGCGGATCTCCTCGACGAGCTCGTCGGTCCGGCCGTCCGTCTCGGTGCCGACGTGGTGCTGCCTTGGGACGGCCGTGATCACTACCTTGCCGGCGTCTACCGAACCTCGCTCGCGGCCCGTGCCGACGAACTCGTGGCCGCGGGGGAGCGCAGCATGCGCTCGCTCGTCACTGCGGTCGACACCCAGCGGGTGGTGCTGCCCGAGCAGCGGTCGCTGATCAACGTGAACACGGCGGCCGATTTCGTCTGACCTGCCGTGGCAAATGGTCAATTGTGTCGGTGATTTCTCCGAATTTGTATCTCGATGGGCTAATTAAGCGCTAGCACCGCTAATGCGGTGTGATGTTACCGTCATAATTCGGTGCAGCCCACTACGGTGCCCAGTTCGTTGCGAATCGGAACACGTTGTCACGCAACGCCTCCAGTCTGCGTGCGACCGCGGATCGATTCTGCCGCAATCGTTGACGCGTCGGTGTTTGCGGTGGAAAGTTCTGAATGGTGGGCTAGCGTCGTCGAGAGCCGTGGCGGCAGCGGAAAAGAGCTTCTTGCAACATGGTTGGGTAGATCTGCTGCGTAAACAGTTGTACTGCAAGTGATGTCGTGGCCCCACACGAAAAGCACTGCGGGACAGTGGACAGCGAACTCGCCTGGCGATCGCCAGGGCTTCGTTGTCGGAGTAATAGTTGTGCTGCAGCTGATTTCAGTGGTCAGTGGGGCGCATGTGACGTTCCGATTGTGCGCCAGTTCACAATAACGTCGTGACATGAGTCACGGCGACGCGCCGAACTGCGCAATCGGCGCCGCTGTCAAAGATCTTGATGACCAGCGGGAATGCCCGAACCCACCCATCGTGATCCAACCGTTATCTGGCTGCGACACGCGGATCGCTGAATATGACTTTGCTTAGAAAGATTTGTACGGTCCTCAGGGTCTCCACATGGAGCAAATAATTCAAAACCCACGAACCTGCGTGTGAGTGGAGCCGCCGTCGGCCTGAGGCATCGCCTCCGAGTCCGCGAGGCTGCCGGGCGTCTCGCCCGGTGAGGCGATTCCCCGCCTCCCGCTGTCGTGCCCGACCGAGAAGGCACGACTCGAACTCCTCCGCCTGCCTGGCAGGCATGCCCGTCCCGCGTTCCCCCGCGGGGCGTTGTTCACGCGCGCTTGGCGAAAGGATAGAAGTTGAAGAACATCCGCAAGACGTTCGGTCTGGCCACCATCGCCGGGGCCCTCGCGATTGCCCCGATGGCGCTTGGTGCCGGTACTGCGAATGCGGACGGTGTGAACTGGGATGCGGTCGCGGCCTGCGAGTCGGGCGGCAACTGGTCCATCAACACCGGAAACGGCTACTACGGCGGCCTGCAGTTCGCCATGGGCACCTGGAAGTCCAACGGCGGTGCCGGTTCGCCGCACACGGCGAGCAAGGAAGAGCAGATCCGCGTTGCGAACAACGTTCTGAAGTCGCAGGGCATCGGCGCATGGCCGGTGTGCGGTCAGCGTGGGTAACGCGTAACACGACTCATCGAAGGCGGTGCCGGGCAATGCGCCCGGTGCCGCCTTCGGCGTTTCCGCTCGCCCCAACTACCTCGTGCACCTCTGCTTTCCATCACGCCCCGATAAAGAACGTTTACCACTCCTGTAACGGGTGAGGTCGATCACACGACATAGCACACGACCGCGTCAGGCAGCGCACGACACGCCGGGTCGCGGTCCTCTTGTCAAGGTCGGGGAAGGACCGTAGAGATGACCGTTCGTCGCATCATCAGCAGGACCGCCAAGATCATCGCGGTGACCGGCGCATTCGCCGTCGTCGCGCTCGGGCTGTCCACGTTGTTCGCCGCCGCGCCCGCGCAGGCCGACTCACTGAACTGGGACGCCGTCGCACAGTGCGAATCGGGTGGCAACTGGGCCGCCAACACCGGCAACGGTCATTACGGCGGCCTGCAGTTCAAGCCGGCCACCTGGTCCTCGAACGGCGGCTTCGGATCGCCGTCGACGGCATCCCGCGAAGAGCAGATTCGCGTCGCGGAGAACGTGCTGCAGACGCAGGGCATCAAGGCGTGGCCGAAGTGCGGCGCGATGGCGGGCTCGCCCGCCGTGTGGACCACCCCGTCGGCCCCGTCCTCCGCTGGTGGCACCGGCTGCGGCGCGATGCCGACCCGCGGCCTGCTCGGCTTCATCAACCCGCGGCAGATGTGCTCGGCGTTTCTATCCCCGCTGACGAGCCTCACCGCGCCGCGCTGACCTCATTGCCCTGAGGGTCGACGAACCCGGCACCCAGCACGCTCCATCGCCATCGGTTCGGGGCCACTCGCTCGTCGGAGTTCCTCACGAACTTCCACACCACGCCATCCCACCCCGCGGTGTCGTAGAGCCAGCGCAGCGTGCCATCCGGTCCCGCCCGCAGATTCCCACCCACCCGCTCGGCCCACCACGACGCCAGTTCCTCGGGCCGATCGCTGTCGGTGCACACCGCGAAGAGCCGTGCCGGTGAGTCGATGTCGGTGGCGCTCGGGAACGCGCAGAACTCGTTGCCCTCGACGTCGGCGAGCGTGGTCCACTCGGGATACTCCGCGAGTACCGTCGCCCCGAGAGCCAGTAGGGGTGCGATCTCGTTGACGTACAGGTCCGGGTGAACGCGGTTCTTGACGACCTTGGGCTCGCGGTCCTGCCGGATTCGCAAGCGGTCGCGAAACGCATCCGGCCCCAGCGCCGTACGCCAGAACCGTTCCACCGCAGCCGGATCTGCAGCGGCGACGATCAGCGGACCGAGTGAGAGGGTCACGTGACGTCGGGCAGGACGAAGGCCGACGCCGCGGCTACGGACGCCAGATGTCGAACGAGGACGGCCTCGGGGACGAGGCTCGACGCCCGTATCGCGAGCGCGCCCAGCACCGCGGGGCGGACGTTGACCAGTTGACCGATGAGCTTCGACTCCCGCGCCAGTGCGCGCGTGCGCGGTTTGCGCGCCGCGACGAACCGGGCGAACGCGGTTGCGGGGTCGGCGATGCGGTCGAGACAGTGCGCCAGCGTTGCGGCGTCCTCGATGCCCTGGCAGCCGCCCTGCCCGAGATGCGGCCGCATCGGGTGGGCGGCGTCGCCCGTCAGCACGACGGGGCCGCGCGACCACACGCGCGCCTCGTCGCGGTCGTAGAGATCGTTGCGAAGCACGTCGGCAGGATCGGTCGAGGCGAGGACGGCGGGCACCGGGTCGGCCCAGCCGCCGTACTTCGACCGCAGGTAGGCCAGTTCACCTTCGGGTGAGGTCCGGCCCTCCGGCCCGCGTTCGGTGGCGAACCAGTAGGTGTGGTCCGGTCCGAGCCGAACGTGGCCGAACTCGGTACCGCTGCCCATGGTTTCGCCGGACAGGTCGGGATCCAGCGCGTGTGCCGCGACGCCGCGCCAGGCGGTGTAACCGGCGTAGTGGCGGCGCAGTGGGCCGTTCAGGTGGCGGGCGACGACGGACCCGACACCGTCGGCACCGACGACGGCATCGGCATCGCGGGTGGAACCGTCGGTCAGCGTGATCCGCACACCGGTGCCCGTCACCGCCAGATCGCTTGCGGCCAAACCCGATTCGACCGTGCCGGGCTGCAACGCATCGGCGAGGATCCCCATCAGCGTCGCGCGGCGTACGACGACGAGAGGCTCACCGAGCGCTGTCACGATTCGCTCCGGTGCGGGTCTGCGCAACCACGCTCCGTCCTGCCAGCGCATGGCCCCCGCGGTCACCCGGCCACCCGAGGCGCGGACGGCGTCGCCGAGTCCGAGCGCGTCGAGGGCGGCCAGTGCGTTGGGCCAGATGCTGATTCCGGCGCCCGACGACGTGTCGGTACGTTCCTCGACGATCGTCACGTCATGACCGGATCGCTGGAGTCCGACGGCGGTCGCCAGCCCCGCGATACCCGCGCCGACGACCACGATCCGGTGAGTCACACGACGAAACTAGCGTGCTTCTCAGAGATCGAACACCAGCAGCGTGCTGGACGCGGTGGCCACCACCGCACCGCCGGCGTCGGTCACCACGCCCTCGGTGAACCCGACGCGCGAGCCCGCTTTGACCACCGTTCCGGTCGCGGTGAGCAGCCCGCTGTTCAGCCGCACCGCCTTGAGGTAGCTGACCTTAATCTCGACCGACGTGTATCCCTTGCCCTGCGGAAGGGTGCTGTGCATGGCGCATCCCGCCACCGAGTCGAGCAGGGTGCAGACCAGTCCGCCGTGGACGGCACCGATCGGGTTGTACGCGGATTCGTCTGGGCGGCAGGTGAAGACGACCTTGCCGGGTTCCGCCGACACCAGTCCGAACTCCATCAGTCCGGAGATCGGCGGTGGCGGCAGCTCGCCGACGATCATGGCGTTGAGGTAGTCGAGGCCGGCCATCGACAACCCGCGCGCGGTGGTCGGTCCCGGGTCGTGCCACTCGACGACTTTCGAGCGCGGCGCGCCCCAGTCCTTGTCGGTGGTGGGCTCGGTCAGGTCGGCGGTCACGGGCGCTCCTCGGGTTCGCTGAAGGTTCGATAGGGGACTTGGCGGTCCGGGTCGTCCGGGGCCACGGCGTGTGTGCGGCCCCACGTGAGCAACGCGTCGAGCACGGGTAGGAGCGCGCGGCCGGACTCGGTCAGGTGGTACTCGTCGCGCGGAGGTGCGCTCTGGTACGGCACGCGGGTCACGACGCCCGCGATCTCGAGTGCCTTGAGGCGAGCGGCGATGCGGTCTCGCGGGGCACCGGTGCCTCTGACGATGGCGCCGAAGCGCGTGGCGCCGAGTGCGATCTCGCGCACGACCAGAAGTGCCCACCGTTCGCCCACCAGGTCGAGTGCCGCGGCGATCGGGCAAGGCCGGCCGGGCAGGGCGGCGAGCGGCACGGTGGTCACCTACCGAGGATGGCACAGGTTGGTTTGATATTCAAACTTACTGGTTCAAGCGGGTGAGACGCCGCTTTCACAACTGTGAAACCGACAGGTGGTTTCATGAAAGCCATCGAGTCCACCAGCGGCGATTCCCGCACGCAGTCGAAAGGCCCTATGAGACCAGCGCTCGACCTGACCAGCGTTCCCCCGTGGGCGACCGTGGGGACGCGACCACCGGCCGACACGTCCGGGCGGGCGTGGACCATCGTGTCGTTCGATGCCGATGACGTGGTGCGGGAGTGGACGGGGCAACTGCGGTCCAGTCGGCCCGATGCGGCCATCCGCACGCATCGGGTGCGGGACGACGCCGAAGCACGTGCGGCCATCGAGCTCGACCTCGCGACTGCCGTCGTCGGCTGGCGCCTGCTGATCGCGGGCCCCGCAGATGCGTGTCTACGGGCGCGCGCACTCGCGGTCCGCCGCGGCGTGAACGACGACGAACTAACCGTGGCGACCATCGACGTCGGCGTGCGCGACGTGCGATGTGCCCACTGCGGCACGACCACTCGTGCCGAGGCTGACCTCGAGCAGGTGGTTCCGTGCTCGGGTTGTGGGCGAAAGCTCCTTGTCTACTACCACGTGTCGCGTCGAATCGGTTGTCATCTCGGCTTCATGGCGGACGAGGCGCCATGACCACTGTGCTGGAGCTCGTTGTCACGGCGATCGACGATTCCGTTCCAGGCGTACGTTCGCTGACACTTGCCGACCCGGCGGGGGGCGCGTTGCCGTCCTTCACGCCGGGCAGCCACGTCGTCGTCGACTGCGGTGGCGCTGCGAACGCGTACTCCCTGACGGGCGACTCGGCGAGCCCGCGAACCTATTCGATCTCCGTGCTCGAATGCCGCGACGGTGCAGGCGGATCGCGCTGGATACACCACGCCGTCAAGGTCGGCGACACGATGACGGTTCGACCACCCAGAAGCGCCTTCGCGCCCGTCCTCAGCGCGACCCGCCATCTGTTGATCGCCGCGGGAATCGGTATCACCCCCATGGTTTCGCATGCCCGCAGCGCCCGCCGCTGGGGTCGCGAGATCCGGTTGATGTACGTGCACCGCGAGGGGTGCGCCGCACACCTCGCCGACGTGGCGGCGCTCGTCGACGATGTGGAGATCTTCACCGGCAGAATCGAATTCATGCGTCGAATCAACCTGGTGCTGACCAGCCAGCCGTTCGGAACGCACCTGTACGTCTGCGGTCCGTCGGGCTTCATGGACGGCGTGGTGGCTGCGGCCGCCGAGACGGGTTGGCCGCCGAGTCGTATCCACCTCGAGCGCTTCGGTGTCGACGCGATGGGTCCCGGTGATCCCTTCGAGGTTCGCCTCGGCGACGACGCGTTCGTCGTTGCCGCGGGTCAGTCGCTGCTGGACGCGCTTGAATCCCGCGGGCACGTGATCCCCAACCTGTGCCGTCAGGGCGTCTGCGGCGAGTGCCGGATCCGGGTGTCGGGCGGTGAGATCCTGCATCGCGACCTCTACCTGACGCAGGATGACAGGGACGCAGGGGACTCGCTGATGTGCTGTGTTTCGAGGGCCGCGGGTCGGCTGGAGTTGGCTGTCGAGCGTGCGGCGGAGATGGTGCCGTGACGGAAACGGACCTTGTCGCGCACTTCCCCTTTCCCTTCGTCGCGGACACCTATCGATACGCGACGAACATCGGGCCCGCAGGTGCGGAGGTTGCCACTCCCGTGGGAACGTGGGGCGGCCGAGTGCTCGACGTCGACGATGAGTACATGTCGGAACTCGCTGAGCGTCAACGCATCCTCACCGCCGATCCCGGCCGCTACGCGGTGCTGCCGCACATGCGGGTCGCGTGTTGGGACACCATGCTGGTGCTGATGCGCGAACTCGCTCTCGCGTGCCCGTCCGCGATGTCCTTGACCGGCGACGGCGACGGGTTCCACTGGCGAAACGAGTTGTTGGGCATCGATGTCGACTTCGTGATGGGTGACGAATCCACGCTGCCCGCAGAGCCGCTGGCCTTCATCGCGGGACAGGTGCAGGACGACATCGTGCTGCTGGATCAGCGCGACGGCGACCTGTTCGCCGATGCGGGCGTCGTCACGTTCGCAGCGGGGTGGTCGTTCGGTTTCGACCTCGGCATGACCTTTTTGGAGATTCACGGACCGGTGCCGCGGCTGAGGGAAACCGGCGTGATCGGCAGAGCCCGAGAGTTCCTGATGCGGCTACAAGCGGGTGAGACCTACCGGCGGACCAACTGGTCGATGACGATAGGCCGACGGCTCGACGTGTCGACTGAGACCCTCCCCGACTGGCTTCCCGAGCGGGACGCGATCGCGTCGGCCGACGACGAGACGTTTGGACGGCTGGTGCACCTGCGCGTCGAGGTGCAGCACCTCATCCGACTGCCCGAGTCCGGTGCCATCTGCTTTCTGATCCGCACGTACATGCTGCCGCTCGCCGATATCGCGCGGGTGGAGCCGTGGCGACTCCGCACGGCGGCCGTGCTGGCTGAACTGCCCGACGACGTCGCCGAGTACAAGGGCCTGGCCCCGTACCGGGACCGCGTCGTGACGTGGCTGCGCACTCAGTAGACGGGGGGTTCGCCCTCGGCCGCGGGGCCCTTCTCGACCGGCTGATGATCGATGATCGCCTGGTAGGCCTTGTTCTCGTGCTGCACCATGCGGACGAAGAACCCGATGAACAACAGCACCGCCAGGATGAAGAAGAACCACACGCCGAACGAGTTGCCGCCGAAGGTGAACACGACCCCGGCGTCGTCGTAACTGTCTATGGGACTGAACATCTACTTGCCCTCCTCGATCACGGCGACGCCTCCCGTGACCCGCATCGCGGTCACGGGGATGCCCTCCGGGTACGGCGTTGCGGGCACCTCCGACAGGTCCAGGCCCTGTTCCTCGACCTCCGGCGGAATCCTCAGCAAGCCGACCTTCTTCAAGCCCAACGAGGCCACATACGTGGGGAAGAACCCGAGTGCCGCGAACACCGCGGCGCCGATCAGCTGGCCCCACAACGAGATCGACGGATTGCCGTCGGTGTTGGGGTAGCCCCATAGGAAGATCCCCGCCATGACGACCGAGTAGAGGCCGATGCCGCCGTGTACGGAGACCGCGCCCACCACGTCGTCGATCTTGAACTTCTCCAGCAGCCTGCCGATGTACGGGATCAGCGCGCCTGCGCCGAGCGCGATGACGAAGCCCAGCGCCGGGTGATACAGATCCATGCCGGAGGCCACGCCGATCACACCGGCCAGGCCGCCCGAGATGGTCCAGAACGGTTCACCCTTCGACGTCACGTAGGCGCCGATGATGCCGCCCGCGAGTCCCATGAGCGTGTTGAAGGCGAAGGCGGACAACGTCGTCGGGCTGGCGTAGATCGTGGCGAACCCGTCTCCCGCGTAGATGACGCAGCCCATCAGGAAGCCGAAGAAGCCCGTGAAGATCAACATCAGGCCGAGCATGGTGAGCGGGAGGTTGTGCGGGCGGATGGTGACCGCGGTACCGTCGGCGCGGAACCGGCCGATACGCGGGCCGAGGTTGATAAGGATGCCCAGCGTTGCGAAGCCGGCGATCATGTGGACGCAGCCGGCGGCGCCCACGTCGTGGAAGCCGAGCTTCGTCAGCATCCACCCGGCGCCGTGCCAGCCCCACGCCGCGCCGATGATCCACGTAACCGAGCCGACCAGCACGGTGAGCACCAGGAATCCGCTGGTGCGGATCCGCTCGAGGACGGCACCGGACATGATCGATCCGGTCGTCGCGGCGAACAGGGCGAAGGCGCCCCAGAAGATGCCGCTGGCCGGATCCTGAACGTTCGGTCCCATGTTGTCGCTCCACGGGAGCGCCGCCCTGGCCGCGTCGCTGAATTCGATGAAGCCGCTCGGCATCGCGTTGTAGAGGAACCAGCCGACGAAGTAGAACGACGCGACGATGGTTGCGAACGCCAGCAGGTTCTTCATCGCCGTCGCGAGCACGTTCTTCGACCGCGAGGCACCGACCTCGTAGGCCAGGAAGCCGGCGTGGATGAGCATCATCAGTGCGATGGACATCCAGTAGAAGAACTCGTTGTTGACCGCCGCCATCGTCGCGATGGCATCCTCGACCTCCGGTGTCACGGGACCTCCGCCTTAGAGTGTGGTGTGGGAAGCCTTGACGCTAACTGTGAACATGTGAACCTCTCGTCACCACGCGTTAATTCGGGGTGAACCTCGTCGGACTCGCGAGCCCCGGTACCGTCCGGTCATGTCCGCCAACCCATTCGACGATCTCGACTCCTATCTCGCGCTGCCTCGCGTCAGCGGGCTCGCGGTATCACGCGACGGCACGCGCGTGGTGACCTCGGTCGCCGAACTCAACGAGAAGCGGACCGAGTTCGTGTCGGCGCTGTGGGAGCTCGATCCGGACGGGCACCGCCCGGCGCGTCGGCTCACGCGGGGCGCGAAGGGGGAGTCGGCGCCGACGTTCACCGCCGACGGGGACCTGCTGTTCATCGCGACGCGGCCGGGTGCCGAGGACGGTGACGACGCGAAGCCGGCGCTGTGGCGGTTGCCCGCGGCCGGCGGCGAAGCGGTCGAGGTGCTCGCCCTCGCCGGCGGTGTCGACAAGGTGCTGACGGCGGGCGCGGCCGCCGTCACCCTCGTCACCGCGGCGCTGCTGCCGTCGGCCGTCGACGTGGCGGACGACGAGCGGCTGCGGAAGCTGCGCAAGGACGGCAAGGTGTCGGCCGTGCTGCACGCGGGTTACCCGGTGCGGCACTGGGACCACGACATCGGCCCGGCGCAGCCGCACCTGCTCGACGTCGCGGGCGTACGGGACGTCACACCAGCGCCGGGACAGGGGCTGCGCGACGCCGACGTCGACCTCAGCCGCGACGGAAGGGTCGCCGTCGCGTCGTGGCAGGTGCCGGCGCCGGGTGCCGCGCTGCGCTCACACCTGGTGCGCATCGACGTCGCGACCGCGGAACGCACGGTGCTCGCCGACGACCTCGGCGCCGACCTGTTCGCACCCGCCGTCTCGCCGGACGGCACCGCGGTTGCGTTCCTCCGCGAGACGACGTCCACTCCCGCCACCGCGCCTCGAATCACGCTGTGCTGGATGCGATTCGGCGAGGACTTCAGCGAGATCGCGCCCGACTGGGACCGCTGGCCCACCTCCGTGGCGTGGACCGACGACGGCACTGCGCTGCTCGTCACCGCCGATGACAACGGCCGGGGGCCGGTGTTCCGAGCCGACCCGGCGACGGGGGCGGTGACACGGCTGACCGACGACGACTTCACCTACACCGATGTGCGCGCCGCCCCCGGTGGCGCCGTGTTCGCGGTGCGGTCGTCGTACGCGGCGGCGCCGCACCCCGTTCGCATCGACGGCGACGGCACCGTCACAGTGCTACCGTCCGTCGAGAGTCCGCCCCTGCCAGGCGAACTGACCGAACTGACCGCGACTGCGGACGACGGCGCCGCGATCAGATCCTGGCTGGCTCTGCCCGCGACCGATCAGCCGGCGCCGCTCGTGCTGTGGGTGCACGGCGGCCCGCTCAACAGCTGGAACTCCTGGCACTGGCGGTGGAACCCGTGGCTGCTGGTGGCGAGCGGCTACGCCGTGCTGATGCCCGATCCCGCGCTGTCGACGGGGTACGGGCAGGACTTCATCCAGCGCGGCTGGGGTGCCTGGGGCGCCGCGCCCTATACCGACCTGATGGCGGCCACCGACGCGGCGTGCGCGCATCCCCGCGTGGACGGCTCGCGGACCGCCGTGATGGGTGGGTCGTTCGGCGGTTACATGGCGAACTGGATCGCGGGGCAGACCGACCGGTTCGACGCGATCGTGACGCATGCCAGCCTGTGGGCGCTCGACCAGTTCGGCGGCACGACCGACGGCGCCTACTGGTGGGCCAGGGAGATGACGGCCGAGATGGCCGAACGGAACTCCCCGCACCGCCACGTCGGGTCGATCCGCACTCCGACGCTGGTGATCCACGGCGACAAGGACTACCGGGTGCCGATCGGCGAGGGTCTGCGGCTCTGGTATCAGCTGCTCGCGGAGTCCGGTCTGCCCGCCGCGGACGACGGCACCAGCCCGCACCGCTTCCTCTACTTCCCGACCGAGGGGCACTGGGTGCTCGCGCCACAGCACGCGAAGCTCTGGTACCAGGTGGTGATCGCCTTCCTCGACCGGCACGTCCGGGGACGCGACGTCGCGTGGCCCGAGACCCTCGGCTGACGGTCGGGCCCGGCCCACCGACCGGTAGGTTGACCCCATGCCCGAAGAGCAGCGTGAGTTCGACATCGTCCTATTCGGCGCCACCGGTTTCGTCGGCAAGCTGACGGCGCAGTACCTGGCATCGGTCTGCGAGGGCGGGCCTGCCCGCATCGCACTGGCCGGTCGCTCCGTCGACAAGCTGCGTGCCGTGCGCGACGCGCTGCCGGCGTCGGCGGCGGAGTGGCCGCTGATCGCCGCCGACTCCTCGTCGCCCGCGACGCTCGACGAGCTGGCCAAGCGGACCAGGGTGGTCGTCACCACGGTCGGGCCCTACACGAAGTACGGTCTGCCGCTGGTGGCCGCGTGCGCCGCGGCGGGCACCGACTACGCCGACCTCACCGGCGAGACGATGTTCATCCGCGACAGCATCGACACCTACCACAAGCAGGCCGTCGACACCGGAGCCCGCATCGTGCACTCGTGCGGGTTCGACTCCATCCCTTCGGATCTCACCGTGTACGCGCTCTACAAGCGAGCCACCGAGGACGGAACCGGCGAGCTCGGCGAGACCAACCTGGTGCTGCGGACCTTCGCGGGCGGTGTGAGCGGCGGCACGCTCGCGTCGATGCTGGAGGTCATGCAGACCGCCTCGACCGACCCCGAGGCCAGGCGTCAGATGAACGATCCGTACACGCTCACCACCGACCGCGCCGCCGAGCCCGAGCTCGGTCACCAGTCGGACACCCCTTGGCGGCGTGGCCGCGACATCGCACCGGAGCTCGACGGGATCTGGACCGGGGCGTTCGCGATGGGCGCGCCGAACGCGCGCATCGTGCGACGCAGCAGCGCGCTGCTCGACCACGCGTACGGCCGCACCTTCCGGTACTCGGAGAACATGAGCGTCGGCTCGTCGTTCGCCGCGCCCGTCGCCGCGGCGGTGAGTACCGCGGTCAACGCCGCGGTGCTGGGGCTCGGCAGCCGGTACTTCGACAAGCTCCCGCGTACGCTGATCGAGCGCGTCCTGCCGAAGCCCGGCACCGGGCCCAGCGAAGCGACCCGCGACAAGGGCCACTACCGCGTCGAGACGTACACCTCGACGTCCAGGGGTGCCCGCTATCGGACGACGATGGCCCAGCAGGGCGACCCCGGCTACAAGGCGACGTCCGTGCTGCTCGGCGAATGCGGGCTGGCGCTCGCCTTCGACGACGACGTGCTCTCGGACCTCCGCGGGGTGCTGACACCCGCAGCCGCCATGGGCGACGCTTTGCTCGCCCGATTCCCCGCTGCCGGAATCACGTTGGAGACCGAGCGCCTCAACTGACGGGGCCGACCGAACGCCTGTCAGCGGTGATGTCAGCGACTAGTGTCGCTGTCGCGGATAAGCAGTATCCCGGTAACGAAGGTGGGCGGTTCATGGCTGATCTCAACGAGCTTTTCAATCAGATCCCGACAGCGGATATCGCGAAGAAGCTGGGTGCCGACGAGGGCGAGGTGAACAGCGCCGTCCAGACGCTGGTCCCGCTGCTCCTCGGTGGGCTTCAGCAGAACGCACAGGACGGCGATGCCGCGTCGAGCATCGAGAACGCGGCGAACAACCACGCGGCGAGCGGGCTACTTGACGGCGGCGTGAGCGTCGATCAGGTCGACGAGGCCGACGGCTCGAAGGCGATCGCGAAGATCTTCGGCGGCAACGACACCGACTCGGTGGCGTCGGCGCTGGCCGGTGGCGGAGCGGGCAACAGCGGCCTGCTCAAGCAACTGCTCCCGATCCTCGCGCCGATCGTGCTGGCGTACATCGGCAAGCAGCTCACCAAGGGCAACGCGGCGCCCGCTGAGCAGCCTCAGCAGCAGGCCTCCGGCGGCGGCCTCGGCGACATCCTCGGGAGCATCCTCGGCGGCGCGGGCGGCGGGGGAGGCGCCAACAACAACCCGCTCGGCAGCATCCTCGGCAGCGTGCTGGGTGGCGGCCAGGGCGGCGGCGCCCTCGGCGACATCCTCGGCGGGCTGCTGGGCGGCAAGAAGTAGTTTCGCGAGCAGACGTAAACGCCCCTCAATCGTCGCGATTGAGGGGCTTTTACGTCTGCTCGGCAGGTGTTCCTAGACTGTTCGGGTGACCGCCATCTCGAAGCCCGCAGAACAGGACGGGGCAGCCGAGCTGCCCAAGACGTGGGACCCGGGCGCGGTAGAGGCGGAGCTGTACCAGGGCTGGGTCGACGCCGGCTACTTCACCGCGGACCCGACGAGCGGTAAGCCGCCGTACTCGATCGTGCTGCCGCCGCCGAACGTGACCGGCAGCCTGCACATGGGCCACGCGCTCGACCACACGCTGATGGACGTGCTGACGCGGCGCAAGCGCATGCAGGGGTACGAGGTGCTGTGGCTGCCCGGCATGGATCACGCGGGTATCGCCACCCAGAGCGTGGTCGAGAAGCAGCTCGCCGTCGACGGCAAGACCAAGGAGGACTTCGGCCGCGAGCTGTTCGTCGACAGGGTCTGGGACTGGAAGCGCGAGTCCGGCGGGACCATCGGCTGGCAGATGCGCGCGATCGGCGACGGCGTCGACTGGAGCCGGGACCGGTTCACGATGGACGACGGCCTGTCCCGCGCCGTGCGAACCATCTTCAAGCGGCTCTACGACGCCGGTCTGATCTATCAGGCGGAGCGGCTGGTCAACTGGTCGCCCGTGCTCGAGACCGCGATCTCCGACCTCGAGGTGAAGTACGAGGACGTCGAGGGCGAGCTGGTGTCGTTCCGGTACGGCTCGATGAACGACGACGAGCCGCACCTCGTCGTCGCCACCACCCGAGTCGAGACCATGCTCGGCGACACCGCGATCGCGGTGCACCCGGACGACGACCGCTACCGGCACCTGGTCGGCACGACGCTGCCGCACCCGTTCGTCGACCGCGACATCGTGATCGTGGCCGACGGTCACGTCGACCCCGAGTTCGGCACCGGCGCGGTGAAGGTGACGCCCGCCCACGATCCCAACGACTTCGAGATCGGCCTGCGGCACAACCTGCCGATGCCGTCGATCCTCGACACCAAGGGCCGGATCACCGGCACCGGAACGGAATTCGACGGCCAGGATCGCTTCGACGCACGGGTCAACATCCGCAAGGCGCTGGCCGCCGAGGGCCGGGTCATCGAGGAGAAGCGGCCGTATCTGCACAGCGTCGGGCACTCCGAGCGCAGCGGCGAGCCCATCGAGCCGATGCTGTCGCTGCAGTGGTGGGTGAAGGTCGAGTCCCTGGCCACGGCCGCCGGCGACGCGGTGCGCAACGGGGACACCGTGATTCACCCGAAGAGCCTCGAACCGCGCTGGTTCGGCTGGGTCGACGACATGCACGACTGGTGTATCTCGCGTCAGCTGTGGTGGGGACACCGCATCCCGATCTGGCACGGCCCCAACGGCGAGAAGGTCTGCGTCGGCCCCGACGAGACGCCGCCGGAGGGCTGGGAGCAGGACCCCGACGTGCTCGACACGTGGTTCTCGTCGGCGCTGTGGCCGTTCTCGACGATGGGCTGGCCGGACCGCACGCCCGAGATCGAGACGTTCTATCCGACCACCGTGCTGGTGACCGGATACGACATCCTGTTCTTCTGGGTGGCGCGGATGATGATGTTCGGCACCTTCGTCGGAGGCGACGACGTCATCACGCTCGGCGGTACCCGCGGGGCCCAGGTGCCGTTCGAGAACGTGTTCCTGCACGGCCTCATTCGCGACGAGTTCGGCCGCAAGATGAGCAAGTCGAAGGGCAACGGCATCGATCCGCTGGACTGGGTCGAGCAGTTCGGTGCCGACGCGCTGCGCTTCACCCTGGCCCGCGGCGCCAGCCCTGGTGGTGACCTCTCCATCGGCGACGACGCCGCTCGCGCGTCGCGAAACTTCGCCACCAAGCTGTTCAACGCCACCAGGTTCGCGTTGATGAACGGCGCGGCGATGAGCCCCGGCGAAGAGCAGAAGATACTGTCGGCGCACTTCCGTACCGGTGAGCTGACCGACGCCGACCGCTGGATTCTGGGCCGCCTCGAAGAGGTTCGCGCCGAAGTGGATTCGGCCCTCGACGACTACGAGTTCAGTCGGGCCTGCGAGGCGCTGTACCACTTCGCCTGGGACGAGTTCTGCGACTGGTACCTCGAGTTGGCCAAGGTGCAGCTGGGTGGCGCCGATGCCGCTCACACGACGGCGGTCCTGGCGTTCGTGCTCGACGCGTTGCTCCGGCTGCTGCATCCCGTCATGCCGTTCGTCACCGAGACGCTGTGGAAGAAGGTGACCGGCGGCGAGTCCGTCGTCGTCGCCGAATGGCCGCAGCCCTCCGGCATCGCACTGGATGCCGTTGCCGCGCAACGCATCACCGACATGCAAAAGCTCGTCACCGAGGTGCGCCGCTTCCGCAGCGATCAGGGTCTCAACGACCGCCAGCGGGTGCCCGCCAGGCTGGTCGGCGTCGAGGCGGCGGATCTGGCGTCGCAGGTACCCGCCGTCGCGGCGCTGGCGTGGCTCACCGAGCCCGCCGAAGGGTTCGCCCCGTCGGCGTCCGTCGAGGTTCGCCTGTCCCGCGGAACCGTCGTCGTGGAACTCGACACGTCGGGCACGGTCGACGTCGCCGCCGAGCGGCGCAGGCTGGAAAAGGATCTGGCGGCCGCCGAGAAGGAGCTCGCGCAGACCGCGGGCAAGCTGGGCAACGCCGAGTTCCTCGCCAAGGCGCCGGACGCCGTTGTCGACAAGATCCGCACCCGTCAGCAGATCGCGCGCGAAGAGGTCGAGCGGATCACCGCGCGGCTCGCCGACCTCGCATGACGCAGCCGTCGCCCGACGAGGTCGCCGCGTTGCTGCAAGTCGAGCATCTGCTCGACCAGCGTTGGCCGGAAACGAAACTCGAGCCGAGCACGGCTCGCATCAGCGCGCTGATGGAGTTGCTGGGCTCCCCGCAGCGCAGCTATCCGAGCATCCACGTCGCGGGAACCAACGGTAAGACGTCGGTGACCCGGATGATCGACGCTCTGCTGACCGCGCTGCACCGCAGAACGGGGCGAACCACCAGCCCGCACCTGCAGTCGGCGGTCGAGCGCATCTCGATCGACGGCGAGCCGATCAGCCCGGCGCGGTACGTGGAGACGTACCGGGAGATCGAACCGTTCGTCGAACTCGTCGACGCGCAGTCCGAGGCGGCGGGCGGCCCGAAGATGAGCAAGTTCGAAGTCGTCACGGGAATGGCCTTCGCGGCGTTCGCCGACGCACCCGTGGACGTCGCGGTGGTCGAAGTCGGCATGGGCGGACGGTGGGACGCCACCAACGTCGTCGACGCCCCGGTCGCCGTGATCACCCCGATCGGCCTCGACCACACAGACTACCTCGGTGAGCACATCGCCGAGATCGCCGCGGAGAAGGCGGGTGTCATCAAGCGCGCTCCGGACGGTCTCGTCCCGACCGACACCGTGGCGGTGATCGCGCGCCAGGTGCCCGAGGCGATGGAGGTGCTACTCGCCGAGACGGTGCGCGCCGACGCCGCTGTCGCGCGCGAGGATTCGGAGTTCGCGGTGCTGAGCAGGCAGGTGGCCATCGGCGGACAGCTGCTGGAACTGCAGGGCCTCGGCGGTGTGTACCCGGAGGTGTTCCTGCCGTTGCACGGCGCGCACCAGGCGCACAACGCGGTCGTGGCGCTGGCGGCGGTTGAGGCGTTCTTCGGCGCGGGTGCCTCGCAACAGCTGGACATCGACGCGGTGCGAGCGGGGTTCGCCGCCGTCACCTCGCCGGGCCGTCTCGAGCGGTTGCGCAGCGCACCAACGGTTTTCGTCGACGCCGCACACAACCCCGCCGGCGCGACCGCGCTGGCCGAGGCGCTGGCCGAGGAGTTCGACTTCCGCTTCCTGGTCGGCGTCGTGTCGGTGATGGGGGACAAGGACGTCGACGGCATCCTCGCCGCGCTCGAGCCCGTGTTCGATCAGGTCGTCGTCACGCACAACGGCTCACCGCGGGCGATGGACGTGCAGGGGTTGGCGCTGCGTGCCGAGGAGCGGTTCGGGCCGGAGCGGGTCATCGTCGCGTCGACGCTGCCCGACGCCATCGAAACCGCCACGGCGCTGGTCGAGGCGGAGGGCAACGACGTCGACTCTCCGGCGGGGTTCTCCGGCGTCGGGATCGTCATCACGGGTTCGGTCGTCACCGCCGGAGTCGCCCGCACGCTGTTCGGAAGGGACCCCGAGTGACCACCACACCACCCCCGCAGGACGACCGACCGGCACCGCCGGACCCGTGGAAGAGTTTCCGCGGCGTCATGGCGGGCACGCTGATCCTCGAGGTCATCGTCGTCCTGCTGGCGTTGCCGGTGGTGTCGGCCTCCCACGGCGGGCTGACGCTGGGCACCGGCGGATTCCTCATCGGCTTCGCGGTCGTGCTGCTGCTCCTCGCCGGCGTGCAGGGCAGGCCGTGGGCGCTGTGGGTGAACCTGGCCATGCAGGCGGTGTTGATCGCGGGGTGGGCGGTGCACGCCGCCGTCGGGTTCATCGGTCTGGTCTTCGCGGCGGTCTGGCTGCTGATCGCCTACCTGCGAGCCGAGGTGAAGCGCAGGCAGGAACGCGGTCTGCTGCCCGGTCAGCAGGGCACGTCTACTGACTAGTAGTCTTGATCAACGTGACTGAGCGGACGCTGGTACTGGTCAAGCCCGACGGCGTGAAGCGCCTCCTCGTCGGGGAGATCCTCAGCCGGATCGAACGCAAGGGCCTGACCCTCGCGGCCCTGGAACTCAAGACCGTCAGCGACGAGCTGGCGCGGGCGCACTACGCCGAGCACGAGGGCAAGCCCTTCTTCCCGTCGCTGCTCGAGTTCATCACCTCGGGGCCCGTGGTGGCGGCGATCGTGGAGGGTCCGAGGGCCGTTGCCGCGTTCCGTCAGATCGCCGGCGGCACCGATCCCGTGGAGAAGGCAACGCCCGGCACCATCCGCGGTGACCTGGCACTTGTCACTCAGGACAACCTCGTCCACGGCTCCGATTCGCCGGAATCCGCGGCGCGCGAAATCGAGCTCTGGTTCCCCGGACGTTAGCTGTCCGGACCGGTTCGTCGGTTTCGCCGCGGTGGTGTGGGATACTGGCCTCGGGTGATCGGCTTCACTGAGCCAAAAGTTCTAGGCGAAGTGCTGACGGTGTACCCGGATGAAGACTTCGACGAGCGCGACCACCTGGGAAACATCCGAGTGCGGCGCCTACCGTCCAGCCATCATTCAGCCAGGCACCGAGGGTTCTCCCTGAGCCGCTCGGAGCGAGACCACAACAAGCTCGGGAGAAGTACACCCGGGCCAATAGCGGAAGCCCTCGCGTGGCCGCGTCGAATGGACGCGCCCGGGGGCTTGAGGAGATTACGTGGCCGACGATGCCCAACTTGACGACCTGTCCGAAGACACCCGACACGAGGATCCGCCAGCCCCGCTGAGCGGCGGGGACACCGGGGAGCAGCCGCTGTTCACCGACGGCGGCAACGGCTCCGTCGAGGTCCCCGGCCCCGACGAGGCTCTCGACGACGCCGCCCCCGACCCAGCGCCGGAGTCGGTCGACGCCGACGACCAGCCGGCTGATGCCGAGGAGGAGCCGGAGTCGCGGCTGCTGCTCGAGACTCCCGCGCCGGCGGCGCCCGCCCCCATCGACTACCTGCCGCTGTTCGTCGCGCCGCAGCCCGTGAAGTTCGAACCGCGCGTCGTGGTCGACGAAGACGATGACGACGACGACTCCGCGGATGACGCCGACGACGCCGACGACGCCGACGACGACGATCAGGAGCGGCCCGCGAACCGCCGGCGCCGCCGCGGCAGGCGCGGCCGCGGGCGCGGACGCGGCGAGCAGAACGCCGATGACGACGAGGACGGCGACGGCGAGCAGTCCGAGGCCGACTCCGATGACGACTCCGACGACGACGACTCCGAGGACGCAGCGTCCGCCGAGGGTGCCACCAAGCGGCGCAGGCGGCGCCGCCGTCGCAAGTCCGGATCGGGCGGCGACGGGGACGGTGACGACTCGACGTCGCCCGACGATCCGCCCAACACCGTCGTGCACGAGCGCGCCCCGCGGGCGAAGTCGGGCAAGGCGGACAAGGATCCCGACGAGATCCAGGGCATCAGCGGGTCCACCCGGCTGGAGGCCAAGCGTCAGCGCCGCCGCGACGGTCGGGACGCCGGCAGGCGCAGGCCGCCGATCCTCAGCGAGGCCGAGTTCCTGGCTCGCCGAGAAGCCGTCGAACGCGTGATGGTGGTGCGCGACAAGGTCCGCACCGAACCGCCGCACGAAGGTGCGCGCTACACGCAGATCGCCGTCCTCGAGGACGGTGTCGTCGTCGAGCACTTCGTCACGTCGGCGGCGTCGGCCTCGATGGTCGGCAACATCTACCTCGGCATCGTGCAGAACGTGCTGCCCTCGATGGAGGCGGCGTTCGTCGACATCGGCCGCGGCCGCAACGGCGTGCTGTACGCGGGTGAGGTCAACTGGGAGGCAGCCGGTCTCGGCGGGGCGAGCCGCAAGATCGAGCAGGCGCTCAAGCCGGGTCAGTACGTCGTCGTGCAGGTCAGCAAGGATCCCGTCGGCCACAAGGGCGCCCGCTTGACGACGCAGGTGTCGCTCGCGGGCCGCTACCTGGTGTACGTGCCGGGGGCCTCGTCGACGGGCATCAGCCGCAAGCTCCCCGACACCGAGCGTCAGCGCCTCAAGGAGATCCTGCGCGAGGTGGTGCCCGCCGACGCGGGCGTCATCATCAGGACCGCGTCCGAGGGCGTGAAGGAAGAGGACATCCGCACCGATGTGAATCGGTTGCAGGAGCGGTGGACTCAGATCGAGGCGAAGGCGGCCGAGATCACCGGCAAGGCAGCGGGTGCTGCTGTCGCGCTGTACGAGGAGCCCGACGTTCTGGTCAAGGTGATCCGGGACCTGTTCAACGAGGACTTCTCCGGTCTGATCGTGTCGGGTGACGACGCGTGGAAGACCATCGACGACTACGTGAGTTCCGTTGCGCCCGAACTGGCTCCGCGGATGACGAAGTACGAGCCGGCCGCCACCGGTGGCCCCGACGTGTTCGCGGTGCACCGCATCGACGAGCAGCTGACCAAGGCGATGGACCGCAAGGTTTGGCTGCCGTCGGGCGGCACGCTGGTGATCGACCGCACGGAGGCGATGACGGTCGTCGACGTCAACACCGGCAAGTTCACCGGCTCGGGAGGAAACCTCGAGCAGACGGTCACCCGAAACAACATCGAGGCGGCCGAGGAGGTCGTCCGACAACTGCGGCTGCGCGATATCGGCGGCATCATCGTCATCGACTTCATCGACATGGTGCTCGAGTCGAACCGGGATCTGGTCCTGCGCCGCCTGACCGAGGCGCTGGCACGGGACCGCACCCGGCACCAGGTGTCGGAGGTGACCTCGCTCGGCCTGGTGCAGCTGACCCGCAAGAAGCTGGGCACCGGTCTGGTCGAGGCGTTCTCGACGACCTGCACGCACTGCGCGGGTCGCGGCATCATGCTGCACGGCGACCCGGTGGACTCCACGTCCTCGACGGGCCGCAAGTCGGACTCGGCCGGCAACGGCGGCAACGGAGGCGGCAGGCGGGGTCGGCGCGGTAAGAAGGGCGGCCAGCCGGCCGACGACGTGCAGATGGCGAAGGTGCCCGTGCACGGCGCCGGTGAGCACCCGATGTTCAAGGCGATGGCCGCGGCCCGCCCCGAGGGTGAGGACGACGAGTCGGACGAGGAGTCGACCGAGGTCGAGAGCGTCGAGGGCGATGAGACCGTCGCCGTCGACGAGTCCGCCGCGGAGGTCGCCGTAGACGAGGACGTCGAGGACGATGAGGATTCGGACGACGAGGATTCGGACGAGGACGACACCGAGGACGTCGACCTCGACGACGACGACGAGGACGACGACGACGACGACATCGAGCCGATCGACGAGGACGACGACTCCGATGACGACGACGAAGACGACGACGAGGACTCGTACGACGAGGACTCCGATGACGAGGACTCCGATGACGAGGACTCCGATGACGAGGATGACGAGGAAGACGACGACGTTGACGACGTCGTACCGGTTGTCGCCGCTCCGCGGGGTAGGCAGCGGCGTCGGGCGGCCGGCCGACCTGCGGGCCCGCCCATCGACGGCGACTGGCGGGCTGGTTTGACCCGTTAACCGCTGGTCACGTAACCTTGACAAGTTGTCTGTCGGCTCTGGTCATCCGAGCCGGTGACAGTGGAGCACAGCTTCGCAAACCAAGACCCGCGTTCGCAGCCTTCGGGTGGCGCGCGCCCCTGTAAGAGACCGCTCGCAAGAGCCAGACAGAGCACAGAGGAAACGCAACGATGGCGACGTACGCAATCGTCAAGACCGGCGGCAAGCAGTACAAAGTCGCGGTCGGTGACATAGTCAAGGTCGAGAAGCTCGAGATCGAGGCCGGTGCGTCGGTGTCGCTGCCCGTCGCGCTCGTCGTCGATGGGGCCAACGTCACCACCGATGCCAAGGATCTGGAGAAGGTCGCCGTCACCGCCGAGGTGCTCGAGCACACCAAGGGTCCCAAGATCCGCATCCACAAGTTCAAGAACAAGACCGGCTATCACAAGCGCCAGGGCCACCGTCAGAAGCTGACGGTCGTCAAGGTCACCGGAATCAAGTAGGAGGAGGCGGACTAATGGCACACAAGAAGGGCGCTTCCAGCTCACGCAACGGGCGCGACTCCAATTCACAGCGGCTCGGCGTCAAGCGTTTCGGCGGCCAGGTCGTCAAGGCCGGCGAGATCATCGTCCGGCAGCGCGGCACCCACTTCCATCCCGGTGTGAACGTCGGCCGCGGCGGCGACGACACGCTGTTCGCGACGGCGCCCGGTGCGGTCGAGTTCGGTGAGAAGCGCGGACGCAAGACCGTCAACATCGTGCGGGTCGCACGAGCAGGGTCTCCCGAGGCCTGACGGCCGCTGAGGACTTTCCCGCGAACGTGAAGCTGTAGCGAGTTCTCGAGTAGAGGGTCGCAATGGCTTCACGTTCGTTTTGGTGAAAGGACTCATCCGATGCCCCGGTTCGTCGACCGCGTCGTCATTCACGCGAAAGCGGGTAACGGCGGGCACGGCTGCGCGTCGGTGCACCGCGAGAAGTTCAAACCGCTCGGCGGCCCCGACGGCGGCAACGGCGGCCGAGGCGGCAGCGTCGTCCTCGTCGTGGACCCGCAGGTGCACACGCTCCTGGATTTCCACTTCCATCCGCACGTCGTCGCACCCTCGGGAAAGCAGGGCGCGGGGAGTAACCGCGATGGCGCCGCGGGTGCCGATCTCGAGGTCAGGGTTCCCGACGGCACGGTCGTGCTCGACGAGCAGGGCCGGCTGCTGGCCGACCTGACGGGGGCGGGCACCCGGTTCGACGCCGCGGCGGGCGGCCGCGGCGGCCTCGGTAACGCGGCACTGGCCTCGCGGGCTCGCAAGGCCCCCGGTTTCGCCCTGCTGGGTGAGCCGGGCCAGGAGCGCGAGCTCACCCTGGAACTCAAGACCGTCGCCGACGTCGGCCTCGTCGGTTTCCCGTCGGCGGGCAAGTCGTCGCTCGTCTCGGTCATCTCGGCGGCCAAGCCGAAGATCGCCGATTACCCGTTCACCACGCTCGCCCCGAATCTCGGTGTCGTGTCGGCGGGGGACCACACCTTCACCGTCGCCGACGTGCCCGGTTTGATTCCCGGCGCGGCGGAGGGACGCGGGCTCGGACTGGACTTCCTGCGCCACATCGAGCGGTGCGCGGTGCTGGTGCACGTGGTCGACTGCGCGACGATGGATCCCGGCCGCGACCCGATCTCCGACATCGACGCGCTGGAAGCAGAGCTGGCGTCGTATGTTCCGTCGCTGCAGGGCGATACGACGCTCGGTGACCTCGCCGAGCGCCCGCGTGCCGTGGTGCTCAACAAGATCGACGTGCCCGACGCCCGTGAGTTGGCCGACTTCGTCCGCGAGGAAGTGCAGCGCCGCTACGGTTGGCCGGTGTTCGAGGTGTCAGCGGTCACCCACGAGGGGCTGCGCCCGTTGATCTTCGCGCTGTGGGACATGGTCGCGGCGTACCGCGCCGCGCAGCCCGCGGTCGCGCCCAAGCGTCCGGTGATCAAGCCGGTCGCCGTCGACCAGAGCGGATTCACCGTGCAACCCGACGGTGAGGGTGGGTTCGTGGTGCGCGGCACCCGGCCCGAACGGTGGGTCGGCCAAACGGATTTCACCAACGACGAGGCCGTCGGTTACCTCGGCGACCGGCTTAACCGGTTGGGCGTCGAAGACGAACTGTTGAAGCTGGGCGCGAAGCCGGGCTGCGCGGTGACCATCGGCACCATGACCTTCGACTGGGAGCCGCAGACGCCCGCCGGCATCGACGTGACGATGTCCGGGCGCGGCACCGACATCCGCCTCGAGCAGACCGACCGCGTCGGCGCCGACGAGCGCAAGGCCGCCAGGAAGGCGCGACGTCAGCCAGGCGGCGACGACGAGTGAGCAGCTCCGCCCACCGTGACGCCGTACGCACCGCGCGTAGCGTGGTCGTGAAGATCGGGACGACGGCGTTGACCACGCCCACAGGGGTTTTCGACGCGGGCAGGCTGTCCGACCTGGCCGACGCCATCGAGGCGCGCATGAAGGCGGGCTCCGATGTGGTGATCGTGTCGTCGGGCGCCATCGCGGCGGGCATCGAGCCGCTGGGTCTGACGCGGCGGCCCACCGACCTCGCCACCAAGCAGGCCGCGGCCAGCGTGGGCCAGGTGGCTCTCGTCAACGCGTGGAGCGCGGCGTTTCACCGGTACGGGCGCACGGTCGGGCAGGTGCTGCTGACGGCGCACGACATCGCGATGCGGGTGCAGCACACCAACGCTCAACGCACGCTGGACCGGCTGCGCGCGCTGCACGCGGTCGCAATCGTCAACGAGAACGACACCGTGGCCACCAACGAGATCAGGTTCGGCGACAACGACAGGCTCTCGGCACTCGTCGCGCATTTAGTCGGCGCCGACGCGTTGATCCTCCTGTCCGACATCGACGGCCTGTACGACGCCGACCCGAGGAAGTCCAACGCCCGGTTCATCCCCGAGGTAGCCGCTCCCGACGATCTCGACGGGGTGGTGGCCGGTGGCGGCAGCAGGCTCGGCACGGGTGGCATGGCGTCGAAGCTGTCGTCGGCGCTGCTGGCGGCCGACGCCGGTGTCCCGGTGCTGCTGGCCGCTGCGGCGGACGCGGGTCGCGCGCTGGCCGACGCATCAGTCGGTACGGTGTTCGCGCCGCGGCCCGAGCGGATGTCGGCGCGCCGATTCTGGGTGCGCTACGCCGCCGAGGCCAGGGGAGCGCTGAAACTGGACGCGGGCGCCGTGCGCGCGGTCGTCGGGCAGCGACGTTCGCTGCTCGCGGCGGGGATCACGGCCGTCGACGGCCGTTTTCACGGCGGTGACGTCGTCCAGATCCAGGGTCCCGACGGCGCGACCGTGGCCCGTGGCGTGGTGGCCTACGACGCCGTCGAACTCGCCGCGATGATCGGCCGCTCGACGGGCGACCTGCCTGCGGAGTTCCGTCGCCCCGCCGTGCACGCCGACGATCTGGTCGCCTCGTAGCGATTTGTGCACGCGGGGGAGCGGTGAGCGCTCCTGCGAGTGCACAAATCACGCAATGGGCGGCTCGAGATACAGCGCAGCCCAGGCGATTTCGGTGAGGGTGGCCGCGAGCTCGCGGTCGTAGGAGGCGGGGCGGGACGGCAGGTTCTGCTGGCACGCGCGCTCGACCATCCACGTCAGCGTGCTCGCGGTGGTCGCCGCCGACAGTGACCGGCGGATCGCGCCGTCGCGCTGCCCCTGCTCGATGACCGCGGCCATTCTCTCCGCGATGCCGCTGAGGATCTCGTTGTACGTCGTGCCGACCTGAGGGTCGTAGGCGGCCATCTCGTTGAGCGCCACCAGCAGGGGCTGGTGATGCCGATAGGTCGCGACGATCGCCGTCATCGCGGCGAGCACGTCGGCCGGGTCGCGACGGTCCGCGACGTTCCACCACGTGCCTGCGGCGTCGGTGAGGTCGGCGAACACCTGCCCGGTGAGCCGGCGAAGCAGGTGGCCCTTGTCCTCGAAGTAGATGTAGAAGCTGGCACGCGAGATCCCGGCCTCGGTGGCCAGGCGGTCGACGCTGAGCTCGGTGAAACTCGCCCCGGCCGCCATCAACCGGTCGGTGGCGTCGAGCAGCTGACGTTCGATCCGCTCGCGCCGCTCCTGCCGGTTGGCCTGGGCCTTCCTCGTCACCGATGGCACCGAGCCAGCGTATCCGAGCAGCCCACACCTTGACTAGACATAGTGTCTAGACTTATCGTCACCAGCATGACTGTGTCTCCGCTCACATCCGCCGGCACCCGCGATTACGACCCTGTCGACCTCTCGTCGCGCGCGTTCTGGGCCACCACCGCCGCGCACCGGGAGACGTCGTTCGCCGAGTTGCGCGCCGACCGCCCCGTCAGCTGGCACCGGCCCGTCGAGGACTCGCTGATGCCCGACCCGAGCGACCCCGGCTACTGGGCCGTCACCCGGCACGCCGACATCGTGACCGTCAGCCGCGACAGCGAGACGTTCCTCTCGGGCAAGGGCGTGCTGTTCGAGACGGTGCCCGAGGAACTGCTCGAGGCGTCGCAGTCGTTCCTGGCGATGGACCCGCCCAGGCACACCGTGCTGCGTAAGCTCGCCCACGCCGCGTTCACCCCGCGGCAGGTGCGGCGCATCGAGGACTCGATCAAGGCCAACGCCCGCGACATCGTGGCGGAGTTGCGTGAGGCGGGCAGCGGCGCCGACTTCGTCGAGCACTGCGCGCGCGAGCTACCGATCCGGACGCTGTCGGACATGGTCGGCATCCCGGAGACGGACCGCTCGCAGGTCGCGCACGCCGCCGACGCGATGGTGTCGTGGGCCGACCCGGTGTACCTCGACGGTCGCAACCCGCTGGAGGTCCTGGTGGGCAGTCAGATGTACCTGCACCAGGTGGCGGGCGCACTGGCAGCGGACCGACGCGCCAACCCCGGCGACGACCTGATCAGCAGCCTGGTGCAGGCCGAGGTGGACGGCGACCGGTTGACCGACGGCGAGATCGCCGCGTTCTTCGTGCTGCTCGCCGTCGCAGGCAACGACACCACCCGCCAGACCATGAGCCACGCCGCCAGGGCTCTCACCGAGTTCCCCGATCAACGCGCTTGGCTGGCAGCCGATTTCGACGACCGCATCCCCAGTGCCGTGGAGGAGTTCGTGCGCTGGGCCACGCCGGTGATGACGTTCCGTCGCACGGCGGCGCGGGACTGCGAGCTGAACGGTCAGTCGATCGCCGCGGGCGAGAAGGTCGTGATGTTCTACGCGTCGGGCAACTTCGACGAGCGGGCGTTCGATCAGCCCGGTCGATTCGATCTCGGCCGCAAGCCGAATCCGCATCTCGGCTTCGGCGGCGGCGGACTGCACTTCTGCCTCGGCGCACACGTGGCGCGGGCCCAGCTGCGCGCGATCTTCGGCGAGATGCTCACCCGGATACCGGATTTCGAGGCAGGCGAGCCGGCGCTGGTGGCCGGCAACTTCATTCACGGCATCCGCGCGATGCCGATCACGTTCTAGCGGCGTCCAGTTCGTCGGCCAGCAGTGCGAGGAGTTCCGAGCAGCCGCCGTCGACCTTGACCGTGGCGAGGTCGTCACCACGGGTGCGGCCGCGGTTGATGATCGCGACGGGTTTCCCCTGTGCCGCGGCGTGCCTGACGAATCGCAACCCGGAGAACACCGTCAGCGACGATCCCGCGACCAGCAGCGCGTCGGCGTCGTCGACCAGCGAGTAGGCCCGCTCGACAACGTGTTTCGGAACGCTCTCGCCGAAGTAGACGATGTCGGGCTTGAGCATGCCGCCGCAGCGCGGGCAGTCGACGAACCGGAACGACGCCGTTTCCTCGATCATCGCGTCGGCGTCGGGCGCCACCGCGATGCCGCCGACCTTCTCGGCCCGATCGGCGAAACCGGGATTCAGCGCCTCCAACTGTTCGGCCAGCAGGTCGCGGGAGAGCGTGTACCCGCACGCCAGGCACACCACCCGCGCGTACGTGCCGTGCAGATCGACGACGGTCCGACTGCCGGCCTTGGTGTGCAGCAGATCTACGTTCTGCGTCACCACACCGAGGACGACGCCTGCGCGCTCGAGGTGGGCCAGCGCGCGATGTCCGGCGTTCGGCAGCGTCGCATGCATGTGGCGCCAGCCGACGTGGTTGCGCGCCCAGTAGCGCTGCCGGTACAGAGGGTCCGACGTGAACTGCTTGATGGTCATCGGATTGCTCGGCGGCGAGTCCGGGCCCCGGTAGTCCGGGATGCCCGAGTCGGTGGACAGTCCCGCCCCCGTCAGCACGGTCATGCGTCGACCTTCGAGCACTTTGACCAGTTCAGGGCCTTCCACCCTGTCCAGGATAGGCGGCCTGAGAGAATCGGGCCGTGGACTTCCATTCCGCCTACCGGCACGGGTTCGTCCGCGTCGCCGCGTGCACGCACCACACGACGCTGGCCGACCCCGCGGCCAACGCCGAGTCGATCCTGCGGCTGGCCCGCCGATGCCACGACGACGGCGTCGCCCTGGCGGTGTTCCCCGAGCTGACGTTGTCGGGCTACTCGATCGACGACATCCTCCTGCAGGACGGCCTTCTCGACGCTGTCGAGGCGGCGCTGGCGGACCTCGTCGCCGCGTCGCGCGACCTGCTGCCGGTGCTCGTGGTCGGGGCGCCGCTGCGGTGGCGCAACCGCGTGTACAACACCGCCGTCGTCATCCACCGGGGCGCAGTGCTCGGGGTCGTGCCGAAGTCCTATCTACCGACGTACCGCGAGTTCTACGAACGCAGGCAGCTCGCGCCGGGCGACGATGTGCGCGGCGCGACCATCGGCATCGGCGGCGTCGACACGCCGTTCGGTTCGGACCTGTTGTTCGCCGCCCGTGACCTGCCGACGTTCGTCCTGCACGTCGAGATCTGCGAGGACATGTGGGTTCCGGTGCCGCCCAGCGCGGAGGCGGCGCTGGCAGGCGCGACGGTGCTGGCGAACCTCTCGGGCAGCCCGATCACCATCGGCCGCGCCGACGAGCGCAAGCTGCTCGCCCGGTCGGCGTCGTCGCGGTGCCTGGCGGCCTATCTCTACGCCGCGGGCGGCGAGGGGGAGTCGACCACCGACCTGGCCTGGGACGGCCAGACCATGATCTACGAGAACGGGGCTCTGCTGGCCGAATCCGAGCGTTTCCCCAAGGGGGAGCGCCGCTCCGTCGCTGACGTCGACACCGAACTGCTGCGCGCCGAACGTATCCGGATGGGCACGTTCGACGACAACCGGCGCACCCACTCCGATCGCACCGACGGGTTCCGCCGCGTCGAGTTCGTCGTCGACCCGCCGTCCGGCGACATCGGGCTGCTGCGCGACGTCGAGCGCTTCCCGTTCGTCCCGTCGGATCCCGAGCGCCTGCAACAGGATTGCTACGAGGCCTACAACATCCAGGTGTCCGGGCTCGAGCAGCGGCTGCGCGCGTTGAACTACCCCAAGGTGGTCATCGGGGTCTCCGGGGGGCTGGATTCCACCCACGCCCTCATCGTCGCCGCCCGCGCCATGGACCGCGAAGGGCGACCGCGCAGTGACATCCTGGCGTTCACGATGCCCGGTTTCGCCACGGGTGACCGCACCAAGGGCAACGCCGTCGCCCTGGGCGCAGCACTCGGAGTCACCTTCGCCGAGCTGGACATTCGGGACACCGCGGCGTTGATGCTCAAGGAGATGGACCACCCGTTCGCGCGCGGCGAGAAGGTCTACGACGTCACGTTCGAGAACGTTCAGGCCGGGCTGCGGACCGATTACCTGTTCCGGCTGGCGAATCAACGCGGGGGCATCGTACTGGGCACCGGTGATCTCTCGGAGCTCGCGCTGGGCTGGTCCACCTACGGTGTCGGCGACCAGATGTCGCACTACAACGTGAACGGCGGCGTCCCGAAGACGCTCATCCAGCACCTCATCCGGTGGGTCATCGCGTCGAGGGAGTTCGATGACGAGGTGAATCGGACCCTCGCCTCGGTGCTCGACACCGAGATCACGCCCGAACTGGTGCCTGCCGGCGAGGACGAGGAGATTCAGAGCAGCGAGGCGAAGGTCGGGCCCTATGTGCTGCAGGACTTCTCGCTGTACCAGGTGCTGAGGTACGGGTTCCGGCCGTCGAAGGTGGCGTTTCTGGCCTGGCACGCCTGGCGGGACGCCGACTACGGTGACTGGCCGACCGGGTACCCCGCCGATAAGCGACCCGCATACTCGCTGAAGGAGATTCGGCACTGGCTCACGGTGTTCGCGCAGCGTTTCTACTCGTTCAGTCAGTTCAAGCGCTCGGCGCTGCCCAACGGGCCCAAGGTGTCCTCGGGCGGTGCATTGTCGCCGCGGGGCGACTGGCGCGCGCCGTCGGATATGTCGGCGCGCGTGTGGCTCGAGGAGATCGACCGCGAGATCCCAGAGAGCTGACGGCCGCTCCGGATGTGGTCATCGACTCTTTACGAGGAAACGGGTGGCCGTGATGACCCACTGTGACAGGATCGGCGACTGTGCCGGATGGGAATGACCGCGCGCTGCTGTCGACGGCCGCGGGGGTGCCGCTGCACCGTCAGATGTTCCTCGTTCTGCATGACGAAATCGTGCGCGGAGTCTTCGAACCGGGCGATTCGCTGCCGACGGAGCAGGCGATGTGCGAACAGTTCGGGGTGTCCCGCATCACGGTGCGCCGGGCGCTCGCCGATCTCGCCGACGAGGGATTGATCCAGCGCAGGCACGGTGTCGGATCCTTCGTTCTGAACAGCCCGTCGATCCGGCAGCGCGAGGTCGGCGGCTCCTACATGGACGAACTGCGACAAGTCGAGTTCGCGACCGACGTCGACGTGGTGGAGTTCGGCGTTCGCGGCGCTTCCAGGGCGGTTGCCGAGGTGCTCGGACCGCGCGATCGAATGCTGTACGTGCTGAGGGTCCGTCGATCTCGCCGCACGGCCGAGCCGCTGATGATCACCGAGGCGTGGCTACCCGTCGAGCTCGCGGATGTCATCACCGAGGAGGCGCTCGGCGCACGCCCGCTTTATCAACTGCTCGCCGACGCGGGGGTGGAGTTGGAGCGACTCGACCACGAGTTGACCGCCGAGATCGCGGGCCCGCGGTCGGCCACGCTGCTGGGCACCCCGATCGGGTCGGCCGTCATCCGGGTGAACCGCGTGGCGTTCGCCGGCGGCACGCCACACCACGTGGTGTCGATGACGTTGTCGCCGAACCGCAGTCGCGTGATCCTCAATCAGACGGCCGACGAGATTCACACGGGATCCGGGCTCGCGATCGCCCACGACGTGCGCGGCACTGCGACATGAGCCCCACTCCCGGAACGTAGCGTCCCACCGACGACAGGTAGGACCGGTACTCGTCGCCGTGCGTCGCGGTCGGGTAGGGCTCCTCGACCACCCGGACCTGTAGTTCGATCGTCGCGACGAGAAACACGAACCCCGCGACGGCGACGACGTTCGAGGCACGGGGTCTGGAGATGGCTGACGTCTAGAGCCGGCCCTCGGTGCGCAGCTCCGGGTGCACCCAGTCGGGTGAGCGTCGTTCCTTGAACGCGACGAAGCCCTCGACCGCCTCGGGCCCGGTGTACGACGCCTTCATGCCGATCCGGTCGTAGAGCCCCAGGTAGTTGTCGAGGCTCGACTTGACCACCAGGCGCGCTTTGGGCGCCGTCCGGCAGCACTGCGCCAGCACCTCCCTAGCCGCGGACAGCACCTCGTCGTGCGGGACCACGCGGGCCACCATGCCCCAGTCCAGCGCCTCCTGAGCCGACAGCACCCGGCCGGTGAACATCAGGTCGCGGGTCCGGACCGGGCCGATTATGCGCGCCAGCATCTGGCTGTAGTAGGTGTCGGCGATGCCGCGGTAGAGCTCCGGCACCCGGAAGGTGGCGCGGTCGCTCACCACCGCTATGTCGCTGCACATCGCGATCTGCAGTCCGCCGCCCTGGCAGAGGCCGTTGACCGCCGATACCACCGGCTTGGCGGACTGGCGCAGAATCTCGAACGGGGTCGCGTCGGTCGACATGGCGCGCAACCCCTTCCAGTCGTCGACGCCGTTTCCGCCACCCAGATCGCCGCCCGGCGCGAACACGTCACCCGTCCCGGTGATCAGCAGGCCGGCCAGGTCCGGATCCGATTCGACGAGGCTGACCGCGTAGCGGATGCCGAAGTACATGGCCCCGGTCATCGCGTTGCGGGCTTCGGGGCGGTCGAGTGTGCACACGCCGAACGCTCCTTCGCGGGTGAACCGCAGGAACGGGGTGCCGAGCCAGTCGCCGTCGGGCGGGCGTGGCGAGCTCTCGGTGTCGGACATGGAACTCCTAACTCTCTGAGGTCGTCTCGGTTGCCAGCACGTCGTCGATCGCCTCCGCGGTGGGCGCGCAGTCGCCCGCTCCCGCCACCAGGGTGGCGAGCGCACCCGCGGCGCAGGCTCGGCGCAGCGCCACGTCCGGGCCGGAAAGCCAGTGCGTCGCAAGCACTCCCGCGAACACGTCGCCAGCGCCGGTGCTGTCGACGGGTTCGACCGCGGGGGACGGGACCGAGACGGAGCGGCCGCCACCGGCGTACCGGGCGCCGCGCGCGCCGAGCGTCGTCACCAGATGCGGCACCGGCCAGCGCCAGTGCGCGGCCTCGTCCTCGTTCACCACGACGACGTCGGCGACCGCGGCGAGGTCCTCCAGCGCTCCGGCCCCGGACTGCGCGGGCGACGCGTTCACGATGACGACCGTGCCGGACTCGCCGGCGACCCGTGCCGCGGCGACCGCGGTGTCGAGCGGGATCTCCAGTTGCAGCAGAAGCACGTCGGCGCCCGCCACCGCGGCACGGGCAGCGGCGGACGTCATGGTCAGGTGGGCGTTGGCGCCCGGTGCGACGACGATCGAGTTCTCGCCCTCGGAGTCGACGACGATCACCGCGGATCCGCTGGCGACCGGCGCGGTCACCACGCTCGCGACGTCGACGCCGTTGCCGGTCAGGTGCGCCCTGAGGTGGACCGCCGCCGCGTCGTCGCCGAGTGCGGCGACGAGGTGCACCGATGCGCCCGCGCGCGCAGCCGCGACCGCCTGGTTGCCCCCCTTGCCGCCGGGCGCCGTGGCGACCCCCGACGCGAGCACGGTCTGCCCCGGCCGCGGCAACTCGGCCACGGTGTAGGAGTGGTCGAGGTTGACACTGCCGACGACGCACACCGCCGTCGGCTTCGTCTGCACCCACATACCGTAGCCCCAACGGGACCGCGGGCGTGGAACCTCGTTAAGCTGGCCTAATGAGTGCGCAGGTGACTGTTGACGTCGAGCTCCGCGAGCAGGTGCATACCGCAGCCCGCCGCGCGCGGGTCGCCGCCCGCGAGCTCGGCACGCTCAGCACCGCGACGAAGAATCGGGCGCTGCACGCGGCGGCCGACGCGGTGCTGGCCCACGTCCACGAGGTGCTGGCCGCCAACGCCGAGGATCTCGACACCGCCCGCGCGGCCGGCACCCCCGAGGCCATGCTCGACCGGCTCGCGCTCAACCCCAATCGGGTCGACGGCATCGCGGCGGGGCTGCGCCAGGTGGCCGGCCTGCCCGACCCGGTGGGCGAGGTGCTGCGCGGCAGCACACTGCCCAACGGCCTGCAGATCCGCCAGCAGCGGGTGCCCCTCGGCGTCGTGGGCATGGTCTACGAGGGCAGGCCCAACGTCACCGTCGATGCCTTCGGCCTCACGCTGAAGTCGGGAAACGCCGTGCTGCTGCGCGGGAGTTCCTCGGCGGCGCGCTCCAATGCCGCCCTGGTGACCGCGCTGCGCTCGGCGCTGGTGGCCGAGGGGCTACCCGCCGACGCCGTGCAGCTACTGCCCAGCGCGGACCGCGCCAGCGTCACGCATCTGATCCAGGCGCGCGGGCTCGTCGACGTGGTGATCCCCCGCGGCGGAGCCGGCCTGATCGACGCCGTCGTCAGGGATGCCACCGTGCCCACGATCGAGACCGGCGTCGGCAACTGCCACGTCTACGTGCACGCGGCAGCCGATCTCGACCTTGCCGAGCGGATCCTGTTGAACTCCAAGACCCGTCGGCCGAGCGTGTGCAACGCCGCCGAGTCGCTGCTTGTGGACGCCGCCATCGCCGAGCACGCCGTGCCGAGGCTGCTCGGCGCCCTCACCGACGCCGGGGTGACCGTGCACCTCGATCCGTCGGAGGAGGAGTTGCGCGCCGAATTCCTCTCGATGGACATCGCGGTGGCCGTCGTCGCCGGTATCGACGCCGCGATCGCCCACGTGAACGAGTACGGCACCGGTCACACCGAAGCCATCGTGACCGCGGATCTCGATGCCGCCCAACGCTTCACCGCCCGCGTCGACGCCGCCGCGGTGATGGTCAACGCCTCCACGGCGTTCACCGACGGCGAGCAGTTCGGGTTCGGTGCCGAAATCGGCATCTCCACCCAGAAACTGCACGCCCGCGGCCCGATGGGGCTACCCGAACTGACCTCGACCAAATGGATCGTGTGGGGCGACGGCCAGACCCGTCCCGCCTGACAGGAGATGACACAACACATGAGCGTCCCCGCACGCCCGGCTCCGCTGTTCGCCGACATCGACGATGTCGCGAACAAGCTCGCCGAAACCGGATACCTGCCCGACACAGCCACCGCCACAGCGGTTTTCCTCGCCGACCGGCTGGGCAAGCCGCTGCTGGTCGAAGGGCCCGCGGGGGTCGGCAAGACCGAGCTCGCCCGCGCTGTCGCGCAGTGCACGGGGTCGGAGCTCGTCCGGCTGCAGTGCTACGAGGGTGTCGACGAGGCCCGTGCCCTCTACGAGTGGAACCATGCCAAGCAGATCCTGCGGATTCAAGCGGGCTCCGGCTCGATTGCCGGCTCCGCCGGCGGTGGCGACTGGGATCAGACGAAGATGGACGTCTTCAGCGAGGAGTTCCTGCTGACGCGTCCGCTGTTGACGGCGATCCGCCGGACCGATCCCACGGTGCTGTTGATCGACGAGACCGACAAGGCCGACATCGAGATCGAGGGTCTGCTGCTCGAGGTGCTGTCCGACTTCGCGGTCACCGTGCCGGAACTCGGCACCATCAAGGCCTCCCAGACGCCGTTCGTGCTGCTGACGTCGAACGCGACCCGCGAACTGTCCGAGGCGCTCAAGCGTCGTTGCCTGTTCCTGCACATCGACTTCCCCGACCCGGATCTCGAGCGCCGCATTCTGCTGTCGCGCGTGCCCGAACTGCCGGAGACGCTGGCCGAGGAGATCGTTCGGATCATCGGCGTGCTGCGCGGGATGCAACTCAAGAAGGTGCCGTCGGTGGCCGAGACCATCGACTGGGGCCGTACGGTGCTGGCGCTGGGAATGGACACCATCGACGACAAGACGATCGCCGCGACGCTGGGCGTCGTCCTCAAGCACCAGTCCGACCAAACCCGCGCTGCGGGCGAGCTCCGGCTGAACTAGGAGGTCGATGATGGTCGCCCGACGCACCAGACCACCGCAACCGCTTGCACCCCACGGCATTCCGGGGCACCTGGTGGAGTTCGTGGAGGCCCTGCGCGGCGTCGGCATCAACGTCGGCCCGTCGGAGACGGTGGACGCGGGCAAGGTGATGACCGTCGTCGGACTCGGTGACCGTGAGGTGCTGCGGGAGGGGTTGGCCTGCGCGGTGCTGCGGCGCGCCGACCACCGCGAGACCTACGACGCGATGTTCGACCTCTGGTGGCCGGCCGCGCTGGGGGACCGCACCGTCGTCGACGACGAGGACGCCGACGGCGGCAGCGCACCGGACGGGTTGCCGCCCCAGGACGTCGACGCGATGCGCGAAGCGCTGCTGCAGATGCTCGAGAACAACCCCGAACTCGGTGAGATGGACCCCCGGCTGGCGGCGATGATCGCGCAGATCGTCGAGTCGTTCGGCCGGTACAACTCCAGTCGCGGACCGTCGTACTCGTCCTACCAGGCGCTCAAGGCCATGGCGCTCGACGAACTCGAGGGCCGGCTGCTTGCCGGTCTGCTCGCGGGCTACGGCGACGATCCCACGCCGACTCAGGAGGAGATCGCGAAGGCCATTGCGGCGCGGCGTATCTCGCAGATGCGCCGGATGGTCGAGGCCGAGACCAAGCGCCGGACCGCGGAGCAACTGGGCCGCGACCACGTGCAGATGTACGGCATCCCGCAGCTCGCCGAGAACGTCGAATTCCTGCGCGCGTCCGGCGATCAGCTGCGGAACATGCGTCGCGTCGTCGCACCGCTGGCCCGCACGCTGGCGACCAGGCTGGCGGCGCGCAGGCGTCGGTCCCGGCGCGGTGAGATCGACATGCGCAAGACGCTGCGCAAGTCGATGTCCACCGGCGGCGTGCCGATCGACGTCGTGCTGAAGAAGCCGCACCCGGCCCGCCCCGAACTGGTGGTGCTGTGCGACGTGTCTGGCTCGGTGGCGGGGTTCAGCAGCTTCACGCTGATGTTGGTCAGCGCGCTGCGGCAGCAGTTCAGTCGGGTTCGGGTCTTCGCCTTCATCGACACCACCGACGAGGTCACCGAGCTGTTCGGCCCGGATAGCGACCTGGCCGTCGCGGTCCAGCGCATCACCCGCGAAGCGGGCGTCTACACCCGCGACGGGCACTCCGACTACGGCCACGCGTTCGTCTCGTTCATGAACAAGTACCCGAACGTGCTGTCGCCGCGGAGTTCGCTGCTGGTGCTCGGCGACGGCCGCAACAACTACCGCAATCCGGAGACCGACCTGCTGGCCCACATGGTCAACGCCAGCAAGCACGCGCACTGGCTCAACCCCGAGCCGAAGCACCTGTGGGGTAGCGGCGACTCGGCGGTGCCCCGCTACGAGGACGTCATCACCATGCACGAATGCCGGTCCGCGAAGCAGCTGGCGACGGTGATCGACCAGCTGCTTCCGGTCTAGGCGATCCAGCTGGGGCGGCGGTGAGGGGCCGCACCAGTAAGCTGCATGGTCATGACCAGGCGACTCGGGGTGATGGGTGGGACGTTCGATCCCATTCACCACGGCCACCTGGTCGCGGCGAGCGAGGTCGCCGACATCTTCGCCCTCGACGAGGTGATCTTCGTACCGACGGGCCAGCCCTGGCAGAAGCGCGATCGGCCGGTCACCGCCGCCGAGGACCGCTACCTGATGACGGTTATCGCCACGGCCGCCAACCCGCGGTTCTCCGTGAGCCGGGTCGACATCGACCGGGGCGGCCCGACCTACACCAAGGACACGCTGCGCGATCTCGCCGCGCTCAATCCGGACACCGAGCTGTTCTTCATCACCGGTGCCGACGCACTCGCCTCGATCCTGTCGTGGCAGAACTGGGAGGACATGTTCTCGCTCGCCCGTTTCGTCGGAGTCAGCAGACCCGGCTACGAACTCGACGGTCAGCACATCGCCGCGGCGATGAAGGAGTTGCCGCCGGATGCGTTGTCGCTCGTTGAGGTGCCCGCGCTGGCGATCTCGTCGACCGACTGCCGCCACCGGGCAGAGGATGGTCGGCCCATCTGGTACCTGGTGCCCGACGGAGTCGTGCAGTACGTGTCCAAGCGCGGGCTGTACTCCCTCGCGGGACAGGAGGCCCCGGCATGAGCGCTTCCGCCGAAGCCCTGGAGATGGCGACGGTGGCCGCGCAGGCGGCCGCGGCCAAGATCGCGACCGACGTCGTGGTCATCGACGTCTCCGGGCAGCTCGTCATCACCGACCTCTTCGTCATCGCGTCGGCGTCCAACGACCGTCAGGTCAGCGCGATCGTGGACGAGGTCGAGGAGCGGATGCGGTTGGCGGGCCACAAGCCCGCCCGGCGAGAGGGCACGAAGGAGGGCCGCTGGGTGCTGCTCGACTTCGTCGACATCGTCGTGCACATCCAGCATCAGGACGAGCGCGAGTTCTACTCGCTCGATCGGCTGTGGCGCGACTGCCCGGTGGTGTCGGTCGACTTGGATGGTGTGGCTGGAGTCGAGGTCGACGAACAGGCGCCGGAGTGAGCATCCGCCGGCTGGTGATGCTGCGCCACGGGCAGACCGAGTGGAATGCGGGCAGCCGCATGCAGGGTCAACTCGACACCGATCTGACCGACCTGGGTCGGCACCAGGCCGCCGCCGCCGCCGAAGTGCTGGCCAAGCGCCAGCCGCTCGTCATCGTGTCCTCGGATCTGCGGCGTGCCCTCGACACCGCCACGGCGCTGGGGGAGCGGTCGGGGCTGCCGGTCGAGATCGACACCCGGCTGCGCGAGACGCACCTCGGCGACTGGCAGGGCCTCACGCATCTGGAGGTCGACGACGTCGCCCCCGGTGCCCGGCTGGCGTGGCGGGACGACGCCAGGTGGGCGCCGCACGGCGGGGAGAGCCGGGTCGACGTTGCCGCGCGCAGCATGCCGCTCGTCGACGAGCTGCTCGAACGGCATCCCGACTGGGGTGTCGAGGATCCGGATCGGCCGGTCGTGCTGGTCGCGCACGGCGGGCTGATCGCCGCGCTGACGGGTGCGCTGCTCGCGCTGCCGGTGGACAACTGGCCCGTGCTCGGCGGAATGGGTAACGCCAGCTGGGTGCAGCTGTCGGGGCACACCGTGCCGGGCGCCGAGCAGGTCAAGTGGCGCCTCGACGTGTGGAACGCCTCGGCCCAGGTCGCCAACGATGTCCTTTGATTCTGCGCGCCGTGATGATCCCCCGGGTCGCTCCGCTCCTGCCCGCCGGACCCTGCTGATCTTCTGCGACTCGCTGTCCTACTACGGCCCGACGGGCGGACTGCCCGCCGATGATCCGCGCATCTGGCCCAATATCGTTGCCGCCGCGCTCGACTGGGACGTCGAGCTGATCGGGCGGATCGGCTGGACGTGCCGCGACGTGTGGTGGGCGGCGACGCAGGATCCGCGCGCGTGGGCGGCGCTGCCCCGTGCGGGTGCGGTCGTGTTCGCGACCTCGGGTATGGACTCGCTGCCGTCCCCGTTGCCGACGGCGCTGCGCGAGCTGATCCGCTACGTCCGCCCGCCACGGCTGCGGCGGTGGGCGCGCGACGGCTACGGCTGGCTGCAGCCGCGACTGTCGCCCATCGCCCGGCCGGCGCTACCCGGACCGCTGAGCGCGCATTACCTCGAGAAGACCCGTGCGGCAATCGACTTCAACAGGCCCGGCATTCCCGTCGTGGCCTGCATCCCGTCAGTGCACATCGCCGAGACGTACGCGAAGTCCCATCGTTGGCGCGACGAGACCGTGGCGGCGATCACGGAATGGGCCGGGGCGCACGACGTCCCGATTGTCGATCTCAAAGCGGCGGTCGCCGACCAGGTGATGAACGGGCACGGCAACCCCGATGGCATTCACTGGAACTTCGAGGCGCACCGGGCGGTGGCCGAACTGATGCTCAAGGGTCTCGCCGAGGCGGGCGTCACCCCGGACGGCGACCACTAGCCGTGGCCGTCAGGGTGGTGACCGACTCGTCGGCTCGGTTGAGCCCGGACGAGCTGCAGCGCTGGGGAATCGAGCAGGTGCCACTGCACGTTCTCGTCGACTCGACCGACCTGCGCGACGGGGTCGATCAGCTGCCCTACGACTTGCACACGCGCGGCCACGTCACGACGGCGGGCGCGGCCCCCGCCGAACTCGCCGACGCGTACCGCAAGGCGCTCGCGGACAGCGGCGGCGACGGTGTGGTCGCGGTGCACCTGTCGGCGGCGCTGTCGAGTACGTTCAGCTCCGCGGTGTCGGCGGCACGGGAGTTCGGACCCTCTGTGCGCGTGGTGAACTCGCGGTCGGCGGCCATGGGGGTCGGGTTCGTCGCGCTGGCCGCGGCCCGCGCAGCGGCGGCCGGAGGATCGCTCGACGACGTCGAGACCGCCGCCAGGGCGGCCGTTCCGCGGGGCCGGGCCTTCATCGTCGTACACCGGCTGGACAATCTGCGGCGCAGCGGCAGGATCGGCACGGCGGCGTCGTGGCTGGGCACGGCACTGTCGCTGAAGCCGCTACTCCAGCTCGACGTCGACGGCCGGTTGGTGCTGGCACAACGGATTCGCACGGCTTCCAAGGCGCATGCGGCGCTCATCGACGAGGTCGTCGCTTTCGTCGGGGACCACCCCGCGGGGATCGCCGTCCATCACGTCGACAACCACGACGACGCCGACATGGTGGGCGCCGCGCTGACGTCCCGGCTGCCGCAGCTCGAGTCGCTGGTCGTCACCGACATGGGTCCGGTGCTGTCGGTGCACGTGGGCGGCGGTGCGATCGGCGTGTGCGTGTCGCTCGGTGCGGAGTGAGCACACTCGATCTGGCACAGGCCGAACGCGAGGACTTCGCGGAGTTCCTGTCGGCGCTGGCGCCGCAGCAGTGGGAGCACGGCACGCTGTGTGAAGGGTGGACGGTGCGCGACGTGGTGGCTCACACCGTGAGCTTCGAGGGGGTGCCGCTCGGCGCCTTGGCGAAGCTGTTCCTGCGGGGCCGGTTTCAGACCGATCGGATCAACGCGGTCGCTGTCGCTGAACTGGCAGGGCGGTCGCCCGATGAGCTGATCGGCACGGTTCGGGCGCACTCGCGTCCCCGCGGCATGAACGCCGGGTTCGGCGGGCGACTCGCCCTGACCGACAACATGATTCACCACCAGGACATTCGCCGCCCGCTCGGAATCCCGCGTGTGATCCCCACCGATCGCCTTTCGGCTGCACTGGATTTCGTGCGCCGGTCGCCGACGATCCGCGGCGCGAAGCGGGCGCGCGGCGTCACGCTGGTGGCGACCGATCTGACGTGGTCGGCAGGCAGGGGGCCGGAAGTGCGCGGCCCCGGCGAGGCGCTGCTGATGGCGATGGCCGGTCGTCGCGACGGCCTGCGCGACCTCGATGGGCCGGGTCTGCAGGCGCTGGCGGCCCGCGTCTAGCGCGGTGGTGCGGGGCCCCGTGCGCCCTGTGGGTCACGGGTGCGGCAGCGGTGGATGAGGCGGCTGAGTTCGGTGCGGGTGCGGGTGGTGGCGGTGAACGACTGCAATGTGCCGGCGTGGAATCGGATGAAGGGCGCGGGGGTGGTGTCGTCGCCGAAGGCCCAGACGGCGAACGCGTCGAGGGCATCGGGGTCGTCGAGGGCGTCGGCCGGCGCGGGCGCCGCCGTGGCGTCGCCGTCGGCTTCGTTGCCGTTGCCGAAGGCCCATGCGGGGTCGACGGGTTCGGGCTCGGGGGGCACGTCCTCGTCCCGCAACGCTGTCGGTGGATCCGCTGTCGGCGGGGGTGTCGGCGGGCGTGTCGGCGGCGAGGCGGGTGGGGTCTGCCAGGGCAGGGGTGCGTTCTCGTCGGGTAGGGGGATCTGGTCGGGGCGGTTGCGGTAGTTGACGGTGGCCTGACCGGTGTCGAGGTGGTCGGGGGGATGCCAGTGCACCACTCCCTCGACGACGTCGGTGGACCACTGATGCGGTTGGGGGCCGACGAGTCGGTTGTCCGCCGGGCAGGCCAACGCGTTCTCGTCGACGTTGGTGTTGCCGCCGGCGCCCCAGTCGCGGGCGGCGTGATGGACCTGGCAGCCGTAGGGGCCGACCGGGCAACCCGGTTTGGTGCACCCCCAGTCGCGGGCGATCAGCATCAGCCGCTGCGCGGCGGTGGCGATCCGTTTGGTGCGGAACAGATCCAGTGCCGACCCGGTGGCCCCGTCGAAGACCGCCAGCGACCAGTGCGCGTGCGCGCCCATCCGGATCAGATCGGCGATCGACATCGTCGTGCCGCCCCCGCTGACGGCGACCCCGGCCCGCGCCTGCAACTCCTGCAGGGTGGTCTTGACGATCACCGACACCGGCAGACCGTTGAGGGTGCCGAGATCGGTCATCAGCGCGATGCGCGCCATCAGGACCAACGCGTCGTGGCGTCGCTGCGCCACGGTGCGGTGGTCGTTGTCGATCTGCGCCTGGCTCGGGGTACCCGCACAGCAGGGTTCGGGGTCGTCGGGATTGCACATGCCGGGTGCGGCGAACTTCGCGTAGAAGGCCTCCAGGCTAGCCGCCAACTCCGGGGTCGCCTCCACGGTGATCGGGGTGGTGCCGTTGCGGCGCTGCCGTCCCACCGTGACCCCGCGTTGCCGATCGCGTTCCCGGTCGTCGGGTTCGGGACCGTCCTGATCCAGCACGAACAGTCGGCGGGCGGCTTCGGCCTGAAGTTCGACCGGACCCACGCCGATCGCCAGACGCACCAGACTCACCTCCATCTGAGCGGCGGTCAGCGCATCGAACCGAGCCCGCACCTTGCCGACCACGTCGCGGATGATCGCGATGTGCTCGACGGTGATCGCCCCGTGCTCCTGGGCCCCGGCCACCGCGGGCAGTTCCGGTTGGAGTTCTTCTCCGGTGGTGGCGCGGCGCGGCCCCAACTGTCTGGCCGCGGCGAGCCGGCGATGCGCCTCGGCGGTGCTGATCCGCCACCGCGTCGCCAGCACCTGCTTCCAGTTCTTCGCGCCCATCGCCACCGCGGTGGTGACCGCCTGCAGCGCGACCAGGATCCGATGCGACTGAGCCGGCATCCGGCGCGTCAACGCCTCGTACTCATCGGACACCTGCAGCAGTTCCGCCTGCGACAGACACGCGATGTCCGCAGCAGCGAAACGGTCGTAGGCAGCGGTCAACGCCAACACCGCCTCCACCGCTTCTGGGACCGCCGTACCGGACATGACTCGAACATACATTCGACCACCGACAAGTTTTCGTCGTCGCCTCCAGAGGTGTGACTCTTGAAACGCGAGTGACACAAGGGATTACCCCCTGAAGCGACCCGCCACCGGAGGCAGATCCTTCAGCGTCACGATTCCGGGCGCCGCGGCAACCACGGCGGGCACCGCATTGGTGACGGGCATCGCGGTGTAGATCATGCCGAGTCCCATGAAGCCCGGTTCGGTCCAGTCGCGCGGCGGCAGGCAGTGCAGCACGGTGCGCATGTTAGGCGTACCGAACACCTGAATAACGTGCCCGTGCTCGAGCGGCTTCGGCGGGGTGACGTGGCTGCCCATGATCCAGTTGAAGCCGACGCTGACGACGTTGTGGTCGCCCACCCAGCCCCGGTGGTAGCCGTACACGCCGCCGACGGTGCCACTGGGAATGGTCATGAAGCCCAGGTCGCTGTCCCCGGTGGCGGTGGTGAACTCCACATCGAACGTTAGCCGGTCCAGTTTCGCGCCGATCGCGTCGGCCATCATCGCGGCGGATTCTGCGAACACCTCGCTCTCGCGGCGGACGCTCTCGGCGAGGCCGGGTGTTTCGGGGTCCCGACCGAAGCCCATCGCCGACTGGGTGCCCGCGGACTCGTAGGTGGAGCAGTCGACGGACTCGGTGATGCGGATCTCGGTGACGTTCTCGCACGCACCGGAGAGCACCATACCGACCATGTTGGTCATGCCCGGATGCGCGCCGCTGCCGAAGATCGTGGATTCACCTGCCGCACAGGCCTTCCGGATGCGATCGAGATCCTCGGGGGTTTGCTTACCACCGGTGATCCACGCGGCACTGGAGCAGACGTTGACGCCCGCTTCGAGCAGCGCGACGAGCTCGTCGATGTTCGGCCACAGCGGGTTGTAGCAGCAGGCATCGGGCTGCAGCGCAATGAGCGCGTCGATGTCGTTGGTGGCCGTGACGCCGGTCGGTTCGGGCCAGCCGGCGAGCTCGGCCGCGTCCTTACCGACCTTGTCCGCACCGTGTGCATACACGCCGACGAGCTCCATGTCGTCGCGTCCGATGATCGCGTGCAGTGATCGCGTGCCGATGTTGCCTGTCGTCCACTGAATGACGCGCAGTGGTTGATCGCTACCCATGCTGAGTATGTATACGCGAGCCGCTGCTCAGATATCGGAGCTCTCGCGCCACAGGTCGATGCCGGAGTCGGACGCGAATTCGTCGATCTCGGCGAGCTCATCCGCGGTGAACGCGAGGTTGTTCAGTGCGTCCAGGTTCTCGTCCAGCTGCTCGACGCTCGACGCGCCGACGAGTGCCGAGGCCACCGTCGGATCCCGCAGCACCCACGCGAGCGCGAGCTGAGCCAGCGACTGACCACGGCGCTCCGCGATGGCCGCCAGTCCGGTGAGACGTTCGCGGACGTCCTCGGTCACCTGTCCGTCGTCGAACGTCGGGCGCGCCGTCGCGCGATCGATCTCGCTCGCCGGCTGGTTCAGGTAGCGCTCCGTCAGCAGACCCTGTGCGAGGACGGTGAACGCGATCGCCCCCATACCGGCGTCGTTGAGCGCCGACGTCAGACCGTCCTCGACCCAGCGGTTCAGCAGCGAATAGGACGGCTGGTGGATCACCAGCGGGGTCCCGAGTCGCTTTGCGATCGCGGCGGCCTCGGTGGTCTTGGCCGCCGAGTACGACGAAACGCCGACGTAGCGCGTCTTGCCCGCGCGCACCGCGGAGTCGAGCGCGCCGATCGTCTCCTCGAGCGGTGTCCTCGCATCGATGCGGTGCGAATAGAAGATGTCGACGTAGTCGAGGCCGAGGCGATCCAGTGACTCGTCGAGGCTCGCCAGCAGATAGGCGCGGCCGCCGAGCTGCCCGTACGGTCCCGGCCACATGTCCCAACCGGCCTTCGACGAGATGATCAGCTCGTTACGGTACGGCTTGAAATCGCGCCGCAGCATGCGGCCGAAGTTCTCCTCCGCGGAGCCGTACGGCGGGCCGTAGTTGTTGGCGAGGTCGAAATGCGTGATGCCGCGGTCGAATGCGTGTCGCAGCACCTGTCGTTGGACGTCGAACGGGCGGTTGTCGCCGAAGTTGTACCAGAGCCCCAGCGAGATGGCCGGAAGCAGCAGGCCCGACGACCCCACCCGTCGGTACGGCATCGTCGCGTAGCGGTCGCGGCTCGCCGCCCACGGATCGTGGGTGAAGGGGACGTCTGCGATCTCGAGGTCGTCGTTGGCCATGAACGCCATCGTAGGGATGTCGGTCGGCGCGTGGCTAGGACAGGCGCTTCTCGAACGGATGCACGCCGATCTCCGCGGCGCTGCGTGTCACGTCGAAGAGCGGGGTGTAGCCGGCGGCCAGGTATAGCCCGACGGCTTCGGGCTGGCGGGGTCCCGTCGTCAGGAACACGCGGGTGTAACCGCGTTGCGCCGCAACGCGTTCCAACTCGGCCACGACGAGCGCGCCGTAACCGCGACGGCGATGGGCGGCGGAGGTCCAGATGCGTTTGAGTTCGGCGGTCGACTCGTCGTACCGGCGAAACGCACCGCCCGCGACGGGTTCGCCATCCACTGTCGCCACGATCAGCACGCCGCCGGGCGGTGCGAATTCGGCGGCGTCGTAGGCGCGTAGGTCCTGGTACTCCGTGCCGTCGAGGCGGCCGTATCGGCTCCCGTACTCCCGCTGCAGGTCATCGAGCAGAGGTCCCGCCAGAGGATCGTCCTGCCGCACTTCGACGAACTTCATGAGATCAGCGCCCCGCGGTGAATCGCCGCAGGAACGCCTTCGTCCGCTCGTGCTCGGGTGCGGTGAGCAGCGTCGCCGCCGGGCCCGACTCCACGATGCGCCCGCCGTCGAGGAAGAACACCGTGTCGGCGACGTCGCGGGCGAACGCCATCTCGTGCGTGGCCATCACGATCGTGCTGCCGGCTTCCGCCAGTCCGCCGACGAGCTCCAGCACCTCGCCGACGAGTTCGGGATCGAGCGCGCTGGTGATCTCGTCGAGCAGCAGCAGACGCGGGTCGTAGGCCAGCGCGCGAGCGATCGCCACCCGCTGCTGCTGCCCACCCGAAAGATGATCCGGATAGGCGTCGGCCTTGTCCGCCAAGCCGACTCGCTCCAGCAGCTCTCTGCCGCGGTCGTCGGCGTCGCGCCGGGTCGCCCCGTGTACCACCCGTGGTGCCAGCGCCACGTTGCCGAGCGCGGTCATGTGCGGGAACAGGTTGTAGGACTGGAACACCATGCCCATCGCCTGCCGTGCGGCATCCGCGTCGATGCGCGGGTCGCTGATATCGCGGCCGTCGAGCAGGATCCGGCCGTCGTCGATGTCCTCGAGCAGGTCGACGCACCGCAGCAGCGTCGACTTGCCGGAACCCGAGGCGCCGATGAGCACCACGACCTCGTGCTCCGCGACGTCGATGTCGACACCGTCTAGGACGACCCGCTCACCGTAGGTCTTGCGGACGCCGCGCAGGGAGAGCACAACGTCGCGCTCGCCGGAACTCACAACGCCCCCTGCCGCGTGCCCACACGTCGCGACGCCCAGTCGGCCAGCCGCGCCGACGGCACCGCGAGCGCGACGAACAACAGGCCGGCGACGACGTAGGGCGTGAAGTTGTACGTGGTCGCGGACTGGATCTGCGCCGCGCGGACGGCGTCGACGGCGCCGAGCACCGAGATCAGTCCGCAGTCCTTCTGCAGTGCGACGAAGTCGTTGAGCAGTGGCGGCGTGACACGGCGGAAAGCTTGCGGTAGCACCACCAGCCGCATCGTGCGCCGGTGGTTGAGCCCGAGCGACTTCGCTGCGGCCAGTTGCGACGGATGAATCGACTCGATCCCGGCCCGGAACACCTCGGCGACGTAGGCGGAGTAGATCAGCACAAGCGCCAAGCCGCCGAGCAGCACCGGGCTGGTCGGCATGCCGGACAGCCGAAGGCCCGGCAGCCCGAAGCCGACGAGGTAGAGACAGATCAGCAGCGGAAGGCCGCGGAACACGTCGACGTAGCCGGTGGCCAACGCGCGCAACGGAAACCACACCGGGCCCTGCAGGGTGCGCAGCGCCGCGAGGCCGAGACCCACGATCAGGATGAGGATCTCGCAGACGATGAGCACGCGGATGTTGAGCCACAGTCCGTCGAGCAACGCGGGCAGACTCTCCCACCCGATGCGCAGGTTGAAGAACGAGTCGCGGACGCGGGGCCACCCTGGCGACGCTGTCACCGCGAACAGCAGCACCGCGGCGAAGATCACCGTCGACGCGAACGCGACGGCGGTGGACCGGCGAGCGCGCGACCTCCGATAGGCGACGCGATCGATCGAGGACGTCGTCACGACAGGACGGGCGCGTTACCCGCGCCTGCGAGCCATTCCTTCTGCAGCTTGAACAGCACGCTCTCGTCGCCCAGTTCGTCGACCGCCTTCGAGACGCAGGCGGTCAGCGGACTGCCTTTGTCCAGCACGATGCCGAACTGTTCGGCCTGCTCGTCGCTGGGCGGCAACTGGCCGACGATCACCCCGTCGGTGAGTTCCGCCTGCACCGCGAACGCCGTCGGCAGGTCGAGCACCAGGGCGTCGATCTGGCCGTTCGACAGAGCGGCTTTGGCGTCGTCGTTGTTGTTGAACACCGCGACACCTTCGTCGATGGCCTTGGCGGCGGTGTAGCTCGTCGTGCCGACCTGAGCGCCGAGCTTCAGACCCGTCAGCCCGTCCAGCGACGTGACCTCGGCCGCGGGCGAGGTCTTGACCGTCACCAGTGCCTGCGTCACATCGAAGTAGGGCGACGAGAAGTCGACCGCCTGCTTGCGTTCATCGGTGATCGAGAACTCGTTCAGGTTGGCGTCGAACGTCTTCGGCCCGGGGGCGATCGCCGCGTTGAACGGAACCCGGACCCAGACCACGTCGTCCTTGCCGTAGCCCAACTTGTCCGCGACGGCGTAGGCGACCGCCGACTCGAAGCCCTTGCCGTTGGCCGGGTCGTCGTCGACGAACCACGGCGGGTACGCGGGCTGGTCCGTGCCGAACGTCAAGTTCCCCTTGGTGAGCGTCGGCAGCGCGTCCTTCGAACACGAATCCGGTGCCGCCGAGGGCGTCGCCGTGTCGTCGGCGGGGGCACAGGCGGTGGCGGTGAGCAGGCTGACGGCGGCCAGCAGGCCGACGACACCCGAGATGTTGCGCATGCGCGGCATCATCGCGCACGCTGCGGTTCCGCGCCAACGTTCCGCTCCGTGCGATTCGCAGCGCGCACCGGGCGTTCATCCACAGAGCCGACTTCATCCACAGGCAGGGCGCCCAGCGGCCCGTTGAACGGGATCGTGTCCGGCCGCGCACCTACCGTCGCGGCATGCGAACCGAACCGCCGGCGGACCGGGTGCACCGCAGGCTCACGGCCGAACCCGGAGCCGATGACCACCGCGACGAATCCGATGACAGCCGCGACACCTCGCTGACGCGGTGGCTGCCCGATCACGTCGGAGGTGGCGCGTCGAACTGGGCGGCCGCGGTCAGGGCCGACCCCGGCCGGGCTGGGGCGATCGGCCTGGGCGTCATCGGCGTGCTGGCGGTGCTCGTCACTGTGTTCATGCTGGCGACCGACGACACGCCGACGGTCGTCGCAGCGAATCTCCCTGCAGTGGAGCCGGTTTCGACGTCGACGCCTCCGGCCGGGCCCTCGGCTGCGGACGCCCCCGTCGTCGTCAGCGTGATCGGCCTGGTGAAGGCGCCGGGGCTCGTCACGCTCACCGCGGGCGCGCGTATCGCCGACGCGCTCGAGTCCGCGGGCGGCGCTCTCGACGGCGCCGACCTGACGGGCCTCAACATGGCGCGTCGCGTCGCGGACGGCGAGCAGATCGTCGTCGGCATCGCCTCACCGCCCGGCACCGCACCGGCCATGGGAAGTTCGGTCAGCACCCCGGCCACCGGCACCGCGGCGGAGGCACCGGGCGATGCCGGTGCCTCGGATACCCCCGGCACGCCGATCGATCTGAACGCGGCGACCGAGGAGCAACTCGACACCCTTCCCGGCGTCGGCCCGGTCACCGCGGCGGCGATCGTGGCATGGCGGTCGGCCAACGGGACGTTCACCAGCGTCGACCAGCTCAGCGAGGTCGACGGAATCGGCCCGGCGCGGCTGGAGAAACTGCGCGCGCTGGTTCATGTGTGACCGGCGGGCCGCGCGACGCCGCGCGCGTCGACCTTCGACTGGTGCCTGCGGCGGTCACCGCCTGGGCAGTGAGCGCCACCGGAATCCTCAGCGGCGCAGTGCTATCCGCGGGTACGGTACTCGCCGCAGCCGCGCTGACCGCGGCCATCGGGTGGTGGGGTCGGCGAGGTGGGGGGCAGTCGCCGCCGCTCTGGCCCGGCGTCGTCGCGGTGGCCGCCGTAGGGGTTGCGTTCGGCGCGTCGGTGGGGCTGCGGGTGCACGATCTGGAGCGGCATCCGGCCACGGCGCGCCACGGCGGAACGTCGACCGTGGTCGTCACCGCGTCCGAGACGCCGCGAATGATCACCGGCGGGCGGGTGGTGTTCCGCGGCACGCTGGACGCCTTCGACGGACAGCCCTCCTCGGGGCGGGTGGTCGTGTTCGCGCCGGTCGCCGGTTACGGGGGCCTGACCGCGGGCCGCCCCGCGGCGTTCCGGGCCGGCGTCGGCGCGCCCACCAGGCGGGACCTCTCGGTGGCGCTGCTGACGGCGTCGGGGGAGCCGCGCCTCGGTGACCTGCCGCGGTGGCAGCGGGCGGCCGCCGGGGTACGCGCCGACTTCGCGGAGCAGGCCAGGGCCGTGCTGCCCGCCGACCAGGCGGCGATGCTGCCCGCGCTGGTGCTCGGCGACACGTCGGCGGTCGACGCGGCCACGGAGGACGAGTTCCGCACCGCCGGGCTGACGCATCTCACCGCGGTGTCGGGCGCGAACGTGACGATCGTCTGCGGTGCCGTGCTTCTCGCCGCGGCGCTGGTGGGGCCCCGCGCGGCCGCTGCGGCCGCGGCGCTGGCACTGGTCGGCTTCGTCGCCGTGGTGCAGCCGACGGCCAGCGTGCTTCGCGCCGCCATCATGGGTGGCATCGCGCTGCTGGCCGTCGTGTCCCAGCGGCGCCGGCAGGCGGTGCCCGCGCTGGCCGCCGCCGTGCTGGTCTCGATGATCGTCGCGCCGCAGCTGGCCGTTGACGTCGGCTTCGTGCTGTCCGTCGCCGCGACGGCGGCACTGGTGGTGATCGCGCCGGTGTGGACGCAGCGTCTCGTCGACCGCGGCTGGCCGCGACCACTCGCCGCGGGTGTCGCGATCGCGCTGGCGGCGCAACTGGTCACCGCACCCGTCGTCGCGGGAGTGTCCGGGGCGGTGAGCCTGGTGGCGGTCGCTGCGAATCTGGCTGTGGCGCCGGTAATTCCGCCGATCACCGTGCTCGGTACCGCGGCGGCCGCGGTGCTACAGCTGTGGCCCGCGGCCGGCCGGCTGCTGATCCGGTTCACGGGACCGGAGCTGTGGTGGCTGCTGCACGCGGCGCAGTGGTCCGCGGCCGTCCCCGGCGCCGGTGTGCCGGTGCCGTCGGGTCTCACCGGGGCGGTGCTCGTCGCCGTGACGACGCTCGCGGGGGTTCTGCTGTGGCGCTGGCGCGCCGGCCGTGTCGTCGTGCTGGTGCTGGTGCTGTGCGCGGTGGCCTGGGCGGCGGGCCGCGGCGGCGCTGTCGGGCCGCCGTGACACGATCGACGCGTGAGCCAACTGCACCTCGTCCTCGGTGACGAAGAGCTTCTGGTCGAGCGCGCCGTCGCCGACGTGCTGAGCGAGGCGCGACGAACCGCGGGCACCGGCGACGTGCCCGTCGATCGGATGCGCGCGGGTGAGGTCACCACCAGTGAGCTCGCCGAACTGCTCAGCCCGTCGCTGTTCGCCGAGGAACGCGTCGTCGTCCTGGAAGCCGCGGCCGAAGCCGGTAAGGACGCGGTAGCGCTCATCGCGGAGGTCGCCGCCGACCTACCCGCCGGAACCATGCTCGTCATCGTGCACTCCGGCGGTGGGCGTGCCAAAGCGCTCGCCGATCAGATCAGGAAGCTAGATGCCGAGGTACACCTCTGCGCCAAGATCAGCAAGGCGTCGGAGCGCGTCGACTTCGTGCGCGGGGAGTTCCGCGCCTTGAAGGTCAAGGTGTCCGAGGACACGGTGACCGCGGTGCTCGACGCCGTCGGGTCCGACATCCGGGAGTTGGCGGCGGCGTGTTCACAGCTCGTCGCGGACACCGGCGGGGCCGTCGACGCCGTGGCGGTGCGTCGCTACCACGCCGGCAAGGCGGAGGTGAAGGGCTTCGACATCGCCGACAAGGCCGTCGTGGGCGATGTCTCAGGGGCCGCCGAAGCACTGCGCTGGGCCATGATGCGCGGCGAACCGCACGTCGTTCTCGCCGATGCGCTCGCGGAGGCCGTTCACACCATCGCCAGGGTCGGGCCGATTTCGGGTGATCCGTACAAGCTGGCGGGCGAACTGGGCATGCCGCCGTGGCGGATCCAGAAGGCGCAGAAGCAGTCGCGCCGGTGGTCGCGGGAATCGGTGGCCGAGGCCATCAGGGTTGTCGCAGCGCTCAACGGAGACGTCAAGGGCGTAGCGGCAGATGCCGACTACGCCCTCGAGACGGCGGTCCGGCGGGTAGCCGAACTCGCCGGGGGAAGTTGAACCGAATCAGATCTTGTTGAGCGCGAGCGCCAGCGCCGACTTCTTGTTGGCGGCCTGGTTCTTGTGGATGACACCCTTGCTCGCGGCCTTGTCCAGCTTGCGGCTGGTGGCGACGAGCAACTCGGTGGCCTTGTCCTTCTCACCGGCGTCGACGGCCTCGCGGAACCCGCGCACCGCGGTACGCAGCGACGACCTGACCGACTGGTTGCGCTGCCTGCGGCGCTCGTTGGTGAGGATGCGCTTCTTCTGCGACTTGATGTTGGCCACGCGTGTCTGTCCTTCTAAAGCTCAGTTGGGGTAATACGAAAGTTCGACAGTGCCCGCACGCGGGCAGCGAGGGTTCAGATTACCAGCGGACCGGGTAGAAACCCAAAGTGACGCCTCTGGCCTGCCGAAATGCAATTGTTGGTGCAGCATGTCAAACGTGAGCCTGAGAACCCTGCCAGCCGACTCCTCCGGTACGACCCGCGCCAACCGCTCGGACACGCGGTCATCCAAACGGTATCCGGGCATCTTCGACGGATACAACGGCGTCGGCGGCTACGCGAAGGCCTTCGACGAGATGTTCGACGCCGACGGCAACGTGCGGGGACCCTACAAGGGCATCTTCAACGAGCTCGCGCCGTCGGACGCCTCCGACCTGGCCGCCCGCTCCGAGGCGCTGGGCCGCGCGTTCATCGACCAGGGCATCACGTTCTCGCTGTCCGGCCAGGAGCGTCCGTTCCCGCTCGACCTGGTGCCGCGCGTCATCTCCGCCGCGGAGTGGTCGCGTCTGGAGAAGGGCATCAAGCAGCGCGTCAAGGCCCTCGAGATGTTCCTCGACGACATCTACGGCGAGCAGGAGATCCTGCGCGACGGGGTGATCCCGCGCCGGTTGATCACGTCGTGCGAGCACTTCCACCGCGAGGCCGCGGGCATCGTTCCGCCCAACGGGGTGCGCATCCACGTCGCCGGTATCGACCTGGTCCGCGACGCGCAGGGCACGTTCCGCGTCCTGGAAGACAACCTGCGCTCGCCGTCGGGCGTCTCCTACGTCATGGAGAACCGCCGCACGATGGCGCGGGTGTTCCCGAATCTCTTCGCGACGCACCGGGTCCGGGCGGTCGGCGATTACGCGTCGCATCTGCTGCGAGCACTGCGCAACGCCGCGGCGTCGAACGAGGCCGACCCCACCGTCGTCGTGCTCACGCCCGGTGTCTACAACTCGGCCTACTTCGAGCACTCGCTGCTGGCCCGCCAGATGGGCGTCGAACTCGTCGAGGGCCGCGACCTGTTCTGCCGTGACAACACCGTCTACATGCGCACCACCGAGGGGGAGCGGCAGGTCGACGTCATCTACCGCCGCATCGACGACGAGTTCCTCGACCCCATGCACTTCAAGCCCGACTCAGTGCTCGGCGTCGCCGGCGTGCTGAACGCCGCGCGGGCGGGCAACGTGGTGATCTCCAGCGCGGTCGGCAACGGGGTCGGGGACGACAAGCTCGTCTACTGCTACGTCCCGACGATCGTCGAGTACTACCTCGGTGAGAAGCTCTCGTTGGCCAACGTCGACACGTTCCGATGCTGGCTCGACGACGAGCGCGAGGAAGTGCTCGATCGGATCGACGAGCTCGTCATCAAGCCCGTCGAGGGTTCCGGTGGCTACGGCATCGTGTTCGGACCCGACGCCTCGGAGAAGGAACTGGCCGCCATCACCAAGAAGGTGCGTACCGACCCGCGCGGGTGGATCGCGCAGCCGGTGGTTCAATTATCCACGGTGCCAACGCAGATCGACGACAAGCTGGCGCCCCGCCACGTCGACCTGAGACCGTTCGCAGTCAACGACGGCGACGACGTCTGGGTACTGCCCGGCGGGCTGACCCGCGTCGCGCTGCCCGAGGGTTCGCTGGTGGTCAACTCGAGCCAGGGTGGCGGTTCGAAGGACACCTGGGTGCTGGCGTCTCGGGCGTCGGTGGCCGATCGCGAACTGGCCGCCGCCGAAGTCGTGCGGGCGCTACCGAAGGCCGCGAAGAACGGCAAGCCCGAGAAGGCCGCCGAGGACTCGTCCCAGCAGCAGCAACAGCAGGGCACCGCGCCTCGCGCGAATCAGACTGAACAGCAACAGCAACAGCAACAGCAGGCGGTGAGCCGATAATGTTGGCGCGCAACGCGGAATCGCTGTACTGGATCGGACGCTACGTCGAACGCGCCGACGACACCGCCCGCATCCTCGACGTCACGGTGCACCAGTTGCTCGAGGATTCGAGTGTCGACCCGGACCAGGCGTCGCGCACCCTGCTGAGGGTGCTGGACATGGCCGCGCCCGACGCGACAACGGCGCTCGACGTGTGGTCGCTGACCGATATGGTGGCGTTCAGCCGGGATACCCACGGCGGCTGCTCGATCGTCGAGGCGATCTCCGCGGCCCGCGAGAACGCCCGCGGGGCACGGGAAGTCACCTCGACCGAGATCTGGGAGTGCCTCAACACCACGTACAACGCACTGCCGGAACGGGAGCGGGCCTCCAGACGCCTGGGGCCGCACGAGTTCCTGTCCTACGTCGAGGGGCGGGCGGCGCAGTTCGCCGGCCTGGCCGACTCGACGCTGTCCCGCGACGACGGCTACCGCTTCATGGTGCTGGGCCGCGCGATCGAGCGGGTCGACATGACGGTGCGACTGCTGCTCGCCCGCGTCGGCGACAGCGCGTCGTCACCGGCGTGGGTGACGGTGCTGCGCTCCGCGGGTGCGCACGACACCTACCTGCGCACCTATCGCGGCGTTCTGGACGCGGGCCGCGTCGTCGAGTTCATGCTGCTGGACCGCCTGTTCCCACGGTCGGTCATGTACTCGCTGCGCCTGGCCGAACACAGTCTCGACGAGTTGCACCACCGCGCGCTCAATCGCGTCGGCGCCACCGCCGAGGCCCAGCGGCTGCTGGGCCGCGCGCGCAGCGAGTTGGAGTTCCTGCCCCAGGGGGTGCTGCTGGAGACGCTCGAGGAGCGCCTGGCCGGATTGCAGAAGACCTGTGCCGACGTGGGAGAAGCGTTGGCGCTGGAGTACTTCCACTCCGCGCCCTGGGTGGCGTGGACGGACGCAGGCCGCAACGGCTCGTTGATCATCGAAGAGGGCGAGGTCTAGAACATGTGGCGCATGCGAGTCATCCACGCCACGGGTTACGCCTACAAGTCGCCCGTCACCGCGTCGTACAACGAGGCCCGGCTGACGCCGCGCTCGGACTCCCGGCAGAACGTGATCCTCAACCGCGTCGAGACCGTGCCGGCGACTCGGTCCTACCGCTACGTCGACTACTGGGGCACCGCCGTGACGGCGTTCGACCTGCACGCACCGCACACGGAACTCGAGGTCACCGCGTCGTCGGTCGTCGAGACCGACCGGGGCGAAGCGCCCGCGGAGCCGGTCACCTGGGAGGACCTGCAGTCCGCCGCGGTCATCGACCGGTTCGACGAGTACCTCACGCCGACCGAGTTCACCCCGGCCAGTCGTCGCGTCGCGCGAGTCGGGCAGAGGATCGCCAAGTACCACGAGCCGCTGGAGGCGGTCGTCGAAGCGGCCAAGTGGGTGCACGGTGAACTCGCCTACGTCCCCGGCACCACCGGCGTGCACTCGTCGGGTCTCGACGCGCATCGCGAGGGCAAGGGCGTGTGCCAGGATTTCGCCCACCTGACGCTGATCCTGTTGCGCAGCATGGGAATTCCCGCTCGCTACGTCTCGGGCTACCTGCACCCGAAGGCGAAAGCCAAGGTGGGTGACACGATCGACGGTCAGAGTCACGCGTGGATCCAGGCGTGGACCGGTGGTTGGTGGCACTACGACCCCACCAACGACAAGGAGATCACCGAGCAGTACATCAGCGTCGGTGTCGGCCGCGACTACGCGGACGTGACGCCGCTCAAGGGCATCTACTCGGGCGAGGGGTCGACGGATCTCGACGTGGTCGTGGAGATCACCCGGCTGGCGTGACCGTTCCGCGGCCACACACCGCCGGGTGCACCTCGACACGGTGCAGATCATCGCCGAGTTCGATCTGGCGGGGAAAGACCGTGGCGGCGAGCGCACGCCACTCGTCGTAGCCACCGGGGCCGATGCCCGGTACGTAGTGCGTGAGGACCAGGATCCCGACGTCGGCGCGTGCGGCCGTGTCGGCGGCCTGCTCCACTGAGGAGTGGTAGTCGCAGATGTCGCGGATGCGCTGCAGCGGCATGGCGTCGACGAGGTCCTTGCGAATCACCGTGTGCACCAGCGCACCCGCCCCGCTGGCCAACTCGTCGAGGGTCGCGCACGGCACGGTGTCGCCTGCGAGCACCACCGACGCCGCCGCGTGCTCGACGCGGAACCCGATCGTCGGCGCCACCGGTCGGTGGTCGGTGGGTGCGGCGCGTACGACCACGCCGTCGCGCTGCCACACCACGCCGTCGGTGAACTCCTGCACGTCGAGCGCGGGTGGGCCGGTGAGGTCGGGATGGTGGGCCAGTCGGTAGCCGATGTCGGGGGCGAACGCCCGCAACGTCGCGTCGACGACGTCTGCGGTGCCCGGCGGACCGATGATCGTCAGCGGCACCGGATTCGGGCCGAAGGACGTGATCCACCGCGTGATGATCAGGTCGCCGAGATCGCCGATGTGGTCACTGTGCAGGTGGGTCAGCAACAGCGCCGTCAGCGCGCCCGCACTGGAGCCGGCGCCTGCCAGCCGCATCTGCACTCCGCGACCGCAGTCGACGAGAAGCGTCTGCCCGCCCGCCCGCACCAGCGTCGCGGGGCCAGCCCGGTCGGCGTCGGGGATGGGACTTCCGGTGCCCAGGAGGGTGACCTCGATCATGAAACATGCCTACCCTCAATGTGCCCTGTGCGGAAGCGAATCCTGCAGACCCGGTGGGCGACGCGGGCGTTATTCGCGTCCCGCGGAGGTCCAGCTCAAGTCGCCGAACCGGTTGCCCGACACCGCGGCTCCCGCGTCGTCGAGAGCCGCCACCTGCTGCGCCGACAGTTCGACCGACACCGAACCGAGGTTCTCCTCGACGCGGGCCGCTCGGCGCGTGCCCGGAATGGGCACCGACGCGACTCCCAGCGCGTCGGCGCGGTAGCGCAGCCAGGCGAGTGCGACCTGTGCGGGCGTCGCACCGACCTCGTCGGCGATCGACGAGATGACCCGAACCACAGCCAGATTCGACTCGAGGGCGTCATCGGCGAAGCGCGGCAGTGCACGGCGGAACCCGGAGTCGCCCGCCAGGTCGGCCGTCGACCGGATCGTGCCGGTGAGGAACCCGCGGCCCAGCGGGGAGTAGGGCACGAAACCGACGCCGAGCTCGGCTGCGGTGGGCACGACGTTGCGTTCGACGTCGCGGCTCCAGATCGACCACTCGCTCTGCACCGCGGCGATCGGGTGCACCGCCACGGCGGCGCGCAGTTCATCGGCGGTGACCTCGGACAGGCCGAGATGTCGGACCTTGCCCGCGGCGACCAGTTCGGCCATCGCGCCGACGGTCTCCTCGATCGGCACCGTCAGATCGCGCCGGTGCATGTAGTAGAGATCCACCACGTCGGTGCCCAGCCGTTCCAGGCTCTCCTCGATGGCCTGGCGCACGTAGGCGGCGTCGCCGCGGGATCCGCGGGTCCCGTCGATGGGATTTCCCGTGATGCCGAACTTCGTCGCCAGGGTCACCTCGTCGCGGCGTTCTGCCAGCAGTCGCGAGATCAGCTTCTCGTTCTGGCCGCCGCCGTACACGTTGGCGGTGTCGATGAACGACACGCCGAGATCGACGCTGCGATGCAGGGTCGCCAGCGATTCGGTGTCGTCCACCTCGCCGTACACCGGTGTCAGCGCCATCGCACCGAATCCGATTGGGCTGACCGCCAATTCGTCTCCGAGCTGTACCCTCTGCACGATCATCGGTTCCTCTCCGGAGATGAACTGGTCGAAGTTCGCAACACCGACGCCGGGTTTGTCATACCCTGATGTGAGCCAGCTCACAAACGGAGGCGTTCGTGCGGATCGCAGACGTATTGAAGAACAAGGGAGCGGGCGTGCTCACGGTGGGACCGGACATGTCCGTCGCCGACCTGCTCGCCAGCCTGGTCACCCGCAACGTCGGTGCGATGGTCGTCGTCGCGGATGGCGCACCGGTCGGCATCGTCTCCGAGCGCGACGTCGTCCGCCGACTCCACGAATTCGGCGCGGACCTACTGGCCAGGCCGGTGTCCGACATCATGACCGCGGAGGTCATCACCTGCACACCCGGTGACGACCTCGACAGCCTGAGTGCCCTCATGACGACCAACCGGGTCCGCCACGTGCCCGTCTTGGAGAACGGGCACCTGTCCGGGATCGTCAGCATCGGCGACGTGGTGAAGACCCGGATGGAGCAGCTCGAGGCTCACCAGGAACAGCTCGAGGCGTACATCACCCAGGGCTAGGCACCGGCGAACGGGACGGTTGCAACCTCAGCGGTCGGCTGACCCGGTGTGCGAAGGTGGCTTCGTGGCCACCGCCGACGTCCGTCCCGCGACCCGTGCCGACATTCCCGCGCTGTCCGTCACGCTGGGGAAGGCGTTCTTCGACGACCCCGTGATGATGTGGCTGCTGCCCGACGACGATGTCCGACGACGCAAGCTGCACAAGCTGTTCGCGTCGATCACGCGCTACCACCACCTGTCCCGCGGCGGGGTGGAGGTCGCCACCGGGGGGCAGGACATCGGTGCCGCGGCGCTCTGGGATCCGCCGGGGGAGTGGAAGCAGACCCGCGCCGAGGAACTTCGGGCGATGCCGGGCCTGCTGCTCACCTTCGGCAGCGCGCTGGGCCGCGGGCTGGCGGTCACCGAGATGATGAAGAAGGCGCACCCCGAGGAGCCGCACTGGTACCTGGCGGTCATCGGCAGTGATCCCGCCGTGCGCGGCAAGGGTTTCGGCAACGCGCTCATGCGCTCGCGGCTGGATCGGTGTGACGCCGAGTACGCGCCCGCGTACCTCGAGTCGAGCAAGCCCGAGAACGTGCCGTACTACGAGCGGTTCGGCTTCGAGGTCACCGGTGAGTTCACCCTGCCCGACGGCGGCCCCCCGCTGATTCCGATGTGGCGCACGCCGCGGTAGCTCGCCGCGGCGTGCGCGCGCGTCAGACGCAGACGACGAACACGCAGAAGCCGCCCTGCGGCTCCCATCCGCCGTTCCATCCGCCGGGGATCGGTCCGCCGCCGTTCCAGCCGTTGTTGTTCCAGCCGTTGTTCCACCCGGGGCCGTTGTTCCAGTTCGGCGGCGGCGGCGGGGGCGGGCCCCAGCCGGGGTGCTCGGCGATGGGGCCTGCGACCTGAGGTGCGGCGATCGCGACACCGGCGCCGAGACCGACTGCGCCCAAGGCGAGACCGCCGGAGATGGCGATGGCGGCGATGGTGTTCCTGGTTCTCGTCATTGTCGATCAACTCCCTACGTTTCGTACGTTCTGCGTTTCGATGCGGCCGTACCAGAACCATATTGCTTAGCTATGTTAAGCACCAGCTGTGCAGGTCATGGGGATGGGATAGGAACCCGCGGGAGAATCAGCGCCAGGAGTACTCGGCGCGCAGTCGGGCTGCGACGATCTCGAACGTCGCGCGGTCCAGGATCGCGCCCTCGCGGCGGATGCCCTCCTCAGGGACGTCGAGCACGCGATCGAGCCGAACCCAGCTGGTCCGCCCCTCGTAATCCCAGTCGCCGGTACCGATGCGCACCCAGTCGCGGTCCTCGGCGTGCCGGTCCTGACTGGACAGCATGAGACCGAGCAGCGTGCTGGAGTCGCGGCCCACGACCAGCACCGGGCGATCCTTGCCGCGCGACGGGTCCTCCTCGTAGACGACCCAGGTCCACACGACCTCGCCCGGATCGGCGCGGCCGTCCAGGTCGGGCGAGTAGACGATGCGGCGGGCGCGGTGCGCGGTCGGCACGCTGTTGGCGGTGACGGGCCGGCCGGCCGCGATCGCCGGACGCGGCTCCGCGGCGACCCCGGCCAGGGCCGACAGGCCCGCGTCGATGCCGAGCTTGATGCCCTGCTGGATGGTGCGCGGCAGGGTCTCGGGCTTCTGCAACTGGCGAACGAGCTTCGGCGCTTCCGTGAACACGATCTGCTCGGTGCTCTTCAGAAAACGCTGGAAGGTGCTCCACTGCGATGCCATCGCGTCGAGCATAGGCACGATTGTGCTCCTCCGAGGGTTGGTCGATACCCTGGTAACGCTCGCCACGTGCAACGACCAGGAGATTCCCATCAGCAGCTTCGCCGACAAGACGTTCACTGCGCCGGCGCAGATTCGGAACTTCTGCATCATCGCGCACATCGACCACGGCAAGTCCACGCTGGCCGACCGCATGCTGGGGATCACCGGCGTGGTGGCCGACCGCGACATGCGGGCCCAGTACCTGGACCGGATGGACATCGAGCGCGAGCGCGGCATCACCATCAAGGCGCAGAACGTGCGCCTGCCGTGGGAGGTCGACGGCGAACAGTTCGTCCTGCACCTGATCGACACCCCCGGCCACGTCGACTTCACCTACGAGGTGTCTCGCGCGCTGGAGGCCTGCGAGGGCGCGGTGCTGCTCGTCGACGCCGCTCAGGGCATCGAGGCGCAGACGCTGGCGAACCTGTACCTGGCGCTCGACCGGGACCTCACGATCATCCCGGTGCTCAACAAGATCGACCTGCCCGCCGCCGACCCGGATCGGTACGCGGGCGAGATCGCCCACATCATCGGCTGCGAACCGGAGGACGTGCTGCGGGTGTCGGGCAAGACGGGCGTCGGCGTCCGCGAACTGCTCGACGAGGTGGTCCGGCTGATCCCGGCGCCGGTCGGCGACGCCGACGCGCCCGCACGGGCGATGATCTTCGACTCCGTCTACGACATCTACCGCGGCGTGGTGACCTACGTCCGCGTGGTCGACGGCAAGCTCAATCCCCGCGAGAAGATCAAGATGATGTCGACCGGGACGACCCACGAGCTGCTCGAGGTCGGCATCGTCTCGCCGGAACCCAAGGCCACCGAAGGGCTCGGGGTCGGCGAGGTGGGCTATCTCATCACCGGCGTCAAGGACGTCCGGCAGTCCAAGGTCGGTGACACGGTGACGACGGCGCGCAACGGCGCCACCCAGGCGCTGACCGGATACCGCGAACCGAAGCCGATGGTCTACTCGGGGCTGTATCCGGTCGACGGATCGGACTACCCGAACCTGCGCGACGCGCTGGAACGCCTACAGCTCAACGACGCCGCCCTGACCTGGGAACCGGAGACGTCGGTGGCGCTGGGGTTCGGCTTCCGCTGCGGGTTCCTCGGCCTGCTGCACATGGAGATCACCCGCGAGCGCCTCGAGCGCGAGTTCGACCTCGACCTGATCTCGACGGCGCCCAACGTCGTGTACCGGGTGGTGAAGGACGACGGTACGGAGATCGTCGTGACGAACCCCTCGGACTGGCAAGAAGGCAAGGTGCGCTCGGTCTTCGAGCCGATCGTCAAGACGACGGTCATCGCACCGAGCGAGTTCATCGGCACGATCATGGAGCTGTGCCAGTCGCGCCGCGGCGAGCTCGGCGGTATGGACTACCTGTCGCCCGAGCGGGTGGAGCTGCGCTACACGATGCCGTTGGGCGAGATCATCTTCGACTTCTTCGACTCGCTGAAGTCGCGCACGCGCGGCTACGCCAGCCTCGACTACGAGGAGGCCGGTGAGCAGGAGGCCGATCTGGTGAAGGTCGACATCCTGCTGCAGGGGGAGCCGGTCGACGCCTTCAGCGCCATCGTCCACAAGGACTCCGCCGCCGCCTACGGCAACAAGATGACCACCAAGCTCAAGGAGCTCATTCCGCGGCAGCAGTTCGAGGTACCGGTGCAGGCGGCGATCGGGTCGAGAATCATTGCGCGCGAGAACATCCGGGCCATCCGCAAGGACGTGCTCTCCAAGTGCTACGGCGGTGACATCACCCGCAAGCGCAAGCTGCTGGAGAAGCAGAAGGAGGGCAAGAAGCGGATGAAGACCATCGGACGGGTCGAGGTGCCGCAGGAGGCCTTCGTCGCGGCGCTGTCCGCCGACGCCGCCAGCGACAAGCCGAAGAAGTAGCCGTGCGCTCCGCCGCTGTCGTCGCGGCGACGCTTATGCCGATTCTCATCGCGGGCTGCGGTCACGTGGTCGCCGGCGTGCCGCGCCCCGCCGCCGCGGCGGTCGAGTTGCTGCCGACCGAGGCCGAACTTACCGACGCGGTCGGAAACGGGTTGAGCACGTTCGACTTTCAGCCCTTCGTCGGCGGGCTCGAGATCATGCCCGACGGCTTCCGCGACGACGCCGACGCGACGCCGTTCCGCTGCATCGGCGTCACGGAGACGATGCTGCGCGCGACCTACGAGGGCGCCGACGTCGTCGAGGCGGCCCGGCAGAGCTACTTCACCCTGGCCGAGGGTGCCGACGTGACCGGCGCGGACGCGGCGGCGGTGCGCTTCGGTTCGGCGGCCGCCGCGCAGGATCGCTTCGCCGCCTTCACCGAGCAGTGGCGCGACTGCGACGGGCAGGCCGTCGTCAAGCACCTTCGCGGGGCTTCGGACACCGACGTCGACGCGGCCATCGGTGACGTGGTCGCCGAGGACGGCTTACTCTCCGCCGCGGTCGTCACCCGGCAGGGGTCCGATGCGCCGCAGCAGCACTATCTGCGGGCCGTCGCGGTGCGCGAGGCGACGATCGTGGAGGTGTCGCTCGCCGTGGCGCAGGTCGACCCCTCGGGATCGGACGACCGAGCGGAGCGAGCGGCCGCCGTCATGTTGAACAAGGTCGGCACGGAGCACTGACGTCGTCGTAGAGTCTGTCTCGATGAGGACGCTGCGGGCAGTGGTGAGCGGCATGGTGGTGGCCGCTCTGCTCCTGCTGACCGGGTGCACCGGCGTCGTGACGGGTACGGCGCAGCGACCCGCGGGCGCGGTGCCCGATGACCTTCCGCCGCTGCGCGAATCGCAGCTCGAACCACTGCTGCTGAGTGTCGACGACCTCAACGAGATGGTGAACTCGCTGACCATGGTGCTGGTGAGCGACGTCGAGGAACTGCAGGACAACGCGCACGTCGTCTCCGATCCCGACTGCCTCGGCTCCATCTACTCCGCCGAGAAGGACGTCTACGGAACCGGCTCGACCGCGGTGCGCGACCAGGTGATCCGTGAACCCGGTGACGACAACGAGCACTGGGCCGAGCAGACGCTGGTGTTGTACCCGTCCGCTGCCGAGGCACGTGACATCGTCGGTGAGTCCGAGTCGAAATGGACTGAGTGCGGCGGATTCTCGGTCGCGGTCGACGATCCGCAGGGCAGCTACATCTGGCAGGTCGAGGACGCCCGATCCGAAGGTGACGTCATCACGCAGGTGGTGGCCCAGGAGGATGCCGACGGATGGGACTGCCAGCACGCCATGACGAGCGTGTCGAACCTCGTCGTCGAGACGAGGGCGTGTGCGTTCGGGATCGGCGACGACGCGGAGAAGATGGCGGCGGAGATCGTCGATCGGGCCGCGAAGGCCGCGAAGTAACACGTTCGAACCATCCTGAGCGCAAGCCTTCTCCCGCCCGTGCCGCGGCGACACCCTGGACGGGTGACCTCACTCGATGAGCTGGCGCCGCCGGCGCTGGCCGACGTTCGACCCGGCACGAGGTGGCCGTGGCTGGCGCTGGCCGCCGGTGCGGTGATCGTCACCGTCGGTGGCTTCGCGTTCACGCCGGCGCAACCGGCGCCGCGCCCCGCCGGCGATCAGCCACCTTCGAGCGCCGCGGCGCGCGGCGTAGCGACTTCTGCTGTAGGGCTGTGAATCGGCACACGGCCTGCCGCCGTCCAGCAGAACTCGGTGCATTCGTCGCCGGTTTCCGCGTGGGGGTTGTTGGTCGGCGGGACCGCTGAGACCGTTTACATCGGGGCGTTGGCCGGCTGGAACACGCCCGCGCCGTCGGACTCCTCCTCGGCGCGGATGACGTGCACGACGGCGTTGATCTGCGCCAGATGCGTGAACGCCTGCGGGAAGTTGCCGAGATGACGACCGGTCCGCGGCTCGATCTCCTCGGCGTAGAGGTGCAGTGGGCTCGCGAACGACAGCAGCCGCTCACAGAGGTGCTTGGCCCGGCTCACCTCGCCGATCTCGACCAGTGCCGACACCAGCCAGAACGAGCAGATCGTGAAGGAGCCCTCCTCGCCGGACAGTCCGTCGTCGGTCTCCTCGACGCGGTACCGCAGCACCAGACCGTCCTCGGTGAGTTCGTCGGCGATGGCGAGCACCGTCGCGCGCACGCGCGGGTCGTCCGGCGGCAGGAAACGGGTCAGCACCACCAGGAGCAGCGACGCGTCGAGCGCGTCGTCGCCGTAGCGCTGAGTCAGCACGCCGCGCGCGTCCACCCCGTGGGCCAGGATGTCGGCCTTGATGTCCTCGGCGACCTGACGCCACTGCTGTGCGTAGCTCTTCTCGCCTTGCAGCTCAGCGAGTTTCGAGCCGCGGTCCAGGGCCACCCAGCACATCACCTTGCTCGACGTGAAGTGCTGCGGGTCGCCGCGCACCTCCCAGATGCCGCGGTCGGGCTCGCGCCAGTGCTTGATCGCCTCCTCCACCTGGCGCTTGAGCACCGGCCAGAGGGCTTCGGGGATCTGCTCGCGCGACTTCGCGTGCAGGTACACCGAATCGAGCATCGTGCCCCAGATGTCGTTCTGCACCTGGTTGTAGGCGCCGTTGCCGATGCGCACCGGCCGGGAGTTGTCGTAGCCCGAGAGGTGGTTCAACTCCTCCTCGACCAGGCTGCGCTCGCCGCCGACGCCGTACATCACCTGCAGCGGGTGCTTCTCGCCGTTGTTGGCGCCCGACACGTCGGCGATGAACGAGAAGAAGTCGTCCGCCTCCCGGTCGAGGCCGAGGGTGTACAGCCCCCACAGAGCGAACGTCGAGTCACGCACCCACGCATAGCGGTAGTCCCAATTCCGTTCTCCCTGAGGGGTTTCCGGTAGTGAGGTGGTGCTGGCCGCGAGCAGGGCGCCGGTCGGGGAGTAGGTGAGGCCCTTCAGCGTGAGTGCGCTGCGCTGCAGGTACGACCGCCAGGGGTGGTCCGGGAAGTCGCCGACGTTGATCCACTGACGCCAGGCCTCGCTGGTCTTCCACATCTTGTCGGTGGCCTCGTCGAACGTCTGCGGGGCGGGGTGGCCCGACCAGCTCAGCGCGACGAAGACGTTGTCGCCCTCGGTGAGCCGAGTGCGGGCGCGGGCCTCGCGACCCTCCAGGCCGATGCGCAGGTTGGTCGTCAGCCGCAGCGTGGGATGCGCCTCGGGGTCCTTGGTGGCGCGCGCGATCGCCTCGCCGTAGGCCGCCGCCGAGTACTCCCACGTCGCGGTGTCCCGGTGGTAGTCGAACGACGGCTCGCAGTTCATCACCAGTTCGACGACCCCGCTGACGCAGCGCACGGTGCGCAGCAGGATGTGCTCGGCGTCCCAGTCCATCGGGGTGCGGCGGTGCGTGCGCGACCGCGTTTCGAGATCGTGCCAGGGCCCCATCACCAGCGCGTCGCGCACGATCAGCCAGCCCGTGTGGGTCTGCCAGGTGGTCTCCATGATCAGGCTGCCCGGCAGGTAGCGCCGGGCGGCGGGCACCGTGACCCCGTACGGGCTCAGCCGGAAGTGGCCCGCGCTGCGGTCGAGGATGGCGCCGAACACGCTGGGGGAGTCGGGCCGCGGCACGCACAGCCACTCGACGGACCCGGCCGCCGAGATGAGGCACGTGTTCTCGCAGTCGGACAGGAACGCGTAGTCCGCGATCGGCGGGAATGGATTGCGCAGCGACCCGGTCGCCGCGTACGGCACCGGTTCCGTCACCGTGAAGGGCGCCTCGGGTTCGCGCTGGGCACCGTTGGTGCCGTCGGTGCTTCCAGTGGGCTCACTGTGCTGCAAAACCATTGGCACATCATCGACCGCGGATGCACTTGCCGTCCACTCATTGACGGCAACCGTTACCTGGTCGTCAACGCCGCGCCCACTCCGGTGCGTGCTCCGGCAGCGGGCCGATGGCGACGCCGTAGGCGGCCACCCTGCGCAGCACCGGGAAGCGGTTGGCGATCCGGATCGCAGGCGGGGTGTCGCGGGCCGCCTGCGCGTTGCCGATCGCGCCCGCGATGGCGCGGTCCTGAACCGTCCGCTGCACGCGCTGAATCAGCGCGGCGGGGAGCCAGCGACGGACCTGCACGCGAGCCAGTTCGCGGGTGGTGACGGTGCCGCTCTTCAGCGGTCCGGCCAGAATGCGTGCTGCGGCAACGGCGTCGGCGATCGCCAGGTTGATGCCCACCCCGCCGATCGGGGACATCGCGTGCGCCGCGTCGCCGATGAGCAGCAGGCCGTCGACGTACCACCGACGCAGTCGATCCAGTTGCACGTCAAGCAGTTTCACGTCGTCGAACGACTCGAGCGCAGCGGTCCGGTCGGCGATCCACGGCACCAGCGCTGAGAGCCCGCGGCGCAGTGAGTCGATTCCCTCGGCGCGCAGCGCGGCGTCGGTGCCCTTGCGGATGAGGTAGGCGCATTGGAAGTAGTCGCCGCGGTCGATGAGCGCACACCCGTGGCCGTCGGCGAACCTCCCGTTGAGGCCCGACGGGTCGTCCTCGTAACGCGGCAGCCGAAACCACCACACGTCCATCGGTGCGCCGAAACCGCGCGGCACCAACCCCGCGGCCGCCCGCAGTGTCGATGCCCGGCCGTCACAGGCGACCACCAGGTCGGCCGCCATGTCGCGTTCGGCCCCGTCGGCGCCGCGGTAGCGCACGCCCGTCACGCGGCCGTCGGTCCGGATGGGGGCGAGGACCTCGGTACTGCGCATCAGCCGGAAGCCGGGTTCGGTGCGCGCTGCCGTGGCGAGCAGTTCGAGGAAGTCCCACTGCGGCACCAGGGCGATGTGCTTGTGCGGGCCCGGCAGGTGGGTGAGATCCATGGTCAGTGTGGTGTCGGCGATCGCCAGGTTCACGCTCTCGACCATGCGATGCGGCAGTGCCGCGAACGCGTCGCCCAGGCCCAGCTCGTCGAGCAGTCGCAGCGTGCTGGCGTGCACGGTGTCGCCGCGGAAGTCGCGCAGGAAGTCGGCGTGCTTCTCCATCACCGTCACATCGACGCCATCGCGGGCCAGCAGCAGAGCGAGCATCATCCCCGCAGGTCCACCGCCCGCGATGAGGCAGGTCGTCGCCGTCGGCACCGGCGCTTCCGGGGTAGCCACGGCATAGATCGTAGGGTGATGGTGATGAGCGGCATCCTGAATTGGTGGGACGGCGTCGAACTCTGGTTGTCGGGGCTCGGCTTCGTCGCGCAGACGGCCATCGTCATGCCGGTCGTGCTGGTGCTCGCCTACGGCGCCGCAGTGCTCCTCGACGGGGCGCTCGGTAACGGCATCCAACTGCTGCACCGCGTCCGGCACGACGACGAAGACGCGCGGTGACCGGCATGCCGCGGTCGCGAGTGACACTGATTCTGGTCGCGCTGGTGGTCTTCGTCGTGGTCATGTGGCTGGTCGCCCGCTGATCGGCGTTCGATCCGCTCTGTTATTCTTCGCGCCATGCACTCCGCAGCCGGCAGCACCGAGAGCCATGTCCTGGCTCTCATCGCCGTCGGACCCTGCGCTGTTGCAGACGTCGACTGTTGTCGCTGACCCCTACCCGTCCTCGGTTAGGCGTCGGTGGCGACTGCGCGTTCTTCACGTGCGATCGAACTCCTTGCCGTAGTGACGGAACTCAAATCCCGTTCACCCCGCTAGGAAAGGCCGCAATGTCCACCACGAAGCTCGACAAGATCAGATCTCGGTGGCTGCCCGCTGCGGCGCTCGCCGTGAGCGCTTCGCTGCTCGCCGCCTGCGGTGGTGGAGCCAGCGACGTCGTCGGCGACACCGCCGCGAGCGATGCCGAGACCACGCTGACGCTCGTCGCGTACGCCGTGCCCGAACCGGGCTGGGCGAAGGTCGGGCCGGCCTTCGCGGCCACCGAGGAGGGCAAGGGCACTGCGATCACCGGTTCCTACGGGGCGTCGGGTGACCAGTCCCGCAAAGTCGAGGCGGGCGCTCCAGCCGACATCGTCAACTTCTCCGTCGAGCCCGACATCACCCGTCTGGTCAAGGCGGGCAAGGTCGCCGAGGACTGGAACGCCGACGCCACCAAGGGCATCCCGTTCGGGTCCGTGGTCACCCTCGTCGTGCGGCCCGGTAACCCGAAGGGCATCAGGGACTGGGACGACCTGCTGAAGCCCGGTGTTGAGGTCGTCACCCCCAACCCCTTGAGCTCCGGTTCGGCGAAGTGGAACCTGCTCGCTCCCTACGCCGCCAAGAGCAATGGCGGCCAGAACCAGCAGGCCGGCCTGGATTACCTGAACCAGCTGCTGACCAACGAGCACCTCAAGGTCCGCCCGGAATCGGGCCGCGCCGCCACCGACGTGTTCCTGCAGGGCAGCGGTGACGTGTTGATCGCCTACGAGAACGAGGCGATCAACTCCAAGAAGACCCACCCCGACCTCGAGTGGGTCACGCCCCCGCAGACCTTTAAGATCGAGAACCCGGTGGCCGTGATCAAGGGCGGTCCGAACGAGGCCAAGGCCACCGCGCTGAAGAACTTCCTGTTCACGGCCGAGGGGCAGACGGCGTGGGCCGAGGCGGGCTTCCGCCCGGTGGACCCGGCGATCGCGGAGAAGTTCGCCGACCAGTTCCCCACGCCGGAGAAGCTGTGGACCATCACCGACCTCGGTGGCTGGAAGACCGTCGATCCCGAGTTGTTCGATAAGACGAACGGCAAGATCTCGACGATCTACGCGAAGGCGACTGGATGACCTCGACGGTCTCCGCGGAGATCAGTCCCGGCGCCGGTGATCCCGGCGCCGGGCGGTCCCGCGGGCTCCTGGCGCCGCGCCACGGCACGACCTCGCTTCGGGTCGGCGCCGCGTCCATCTGGCTCAGCGTCATCGTATTGCTGCCGCTGGCCGCCATCGTCTGGCAGTCGGCGGGGGGTGGCTGGTCGGATTTCTGGACCTCCGTGACGAGGCCGGGGGCGGTCGAATCGTTCAAGGTCACGCTGTCGATCTCGTTCGTCGTCGCCGTGATCAACCTGGTGTTCGGGTTGCTGGTGGCGTGGGTGCTGGTGCGCGACGACTTCCCCGGCAAGCGAGTCGTCGACGCACTGATCGATCTGCCGTTCGCGCTGCCGACAATCGTCGCGAGCCTCGTCATGCTGTCGCTGTACGGCCCGTCGAGTCCCGTCGGCATCCACATTCAGCACACGAAGTGGGGCGTCGGCATCGCCCTGCTCTTCGTCACCCTGCCGTTCGTGGTGCGGTCGGTGCAGCCGGTGCTCAAGGAACTCGACCGCGAGACCGAGGAGGCCGCGGCGTCGCTGGGGGCCAACAACTGGACCATCTTCGTCAAGGTGGTGCTGCCCGCGCTGCTTCCGTCGCTGCTCTCCGGTGCGGGTCTCGCGTTCTCACGAGCCATCGGCGAGTACGGGTCGGTGGTCCTCATCGGCGGCGCCGTACCCGGCGAGTCCGAGGTGTCGTCGCAGTACATCAGGACGCTCATCGAGGTGGACGACCGCACGGGTGCCGCCGCGATTTCGATCGTCCTGCTGGTGATCTCGTTCGTCGTGCTGTTCATCCTGCGCACCCTCGGTGCGCGAGCCGCCAAGCGACAGGAGTTCGAGCGGTGATCCTGTCCAAGGGGGTCACGCACGCCCTGCGCTGGCTGGCGTTGACCTACCTGGCCTTCCTACTGGTGGTCCCGGTCGGACTCATCCTCTTCCGGACGTTCCAGCCCGGCATCGGCGCCTTCATCGAGCAGATCACGACGCCCGCCGCGATCTCGGCGCTGAACCTGTCGCTGCTCGTCGTCGCCATCGTGGTACCGCTCAACGTGCTGTTCGGCGTGCCGACCGCGCTGGTGTTGGCGCGCAACAAGTTCCGCGGCAAGAGCGCGCTACAGGCGGTCATCGACCTGCCGTTCGCGGTGTCACCGGTGGTGGTGGGCGTTGCGCTCATCCTGCTGTGGGGGTCCGCCGGAGTATTCGGCTTCGTCGAGCAGGACCTCGGCTTCAAGATCATCTTCAGCTTCCCCGGCATCGTGCTGGCCAGCATCTTCGTCACCGTGCCCTTCGTCATCCGCGAAGTGGAACCGGTGCTGCACGAACTGGGCACCGACCAGGAGGAGGCCGCCGCGACGCTGGGATCCACCTGGTGGCAGACGTTCTGGCGGATCACCCTGCCCTCGATCCGGTGGGGCCTGACCTACGGCATCGTCCTGACGATCGCCCGCACGCTCGGTGAGTTCGGTGCCGTGATCATGGTGTCGTCGAACCTGCCCGGCATTTCGCAGACCCTGACACTGCTGGTCGCCGATCGCTACAACAAGGCCAACATCTACGGTGCCTACTCCGTGGCCACCCTGCTCATGGCCGTCGCGGTGATCGTGCTCATCGTGCAGGTCGTGCTCGACGCCCGTCGTGCGAAGCACGACACTTGACTCTCGACAGAAAGACCGAAGCCATGACCGCTGAAGGTGCAGCCATCATCGTGAAGGGTGCCAACAAGCACTACGGTGACTTCGCGGCTCTCGACAACGTCGACTTCGTCGTGCCGTCCGGGTCGTTGACGGCGCTGCTGGGTCCCAGCGGCTCGGGCAAGTCGACGCTGCTGCGCGCGATCGCCGGACTCGACCAGCCCGACACCGGCACCATCACGATCAACGGCAACGACGTCACCGGGGTGCCGCCGCAGCGGCGCGGAATCGGCTTCGTGTTCCAGCATTACGCGGCGTTCAAGCACCTGACCGTGCGCGACAACGTCGCGTTCGGCCTGAAGATCCGCAAGCGGCCCAAGGCGGAGATCACCGAGAAGGTCGACAACCTCCTGGAGATCGTCGGCCTCGCCGGTTTCCAGGGTCGCTACCCCAATCAGCTCTCGGGTGGCCAGCGCCAGCGCATGGCGCTCGCCAGGGCCCTCGCCGTCGATCCCGAGGTGCTCCTGCTCGACGAGCCGTTCGGTGCGCTCGACGCGAAGGTGCGCGAGGATCTGCGGGCGTGGCTGCGCCGTCTGCACGACGAGGTGCACGTGACCACGGTGCTGGTCACCCACGACCAGGCGGAGGCGCTCGACGTCGCGGACCGCATCGCCGTCCTCAACAAGGGCAGGGTCGAACAGGTCGGCTCGCCCACCGAGGTGTACGACACTCCCGCAAACGGATTCGTGATGTCGTTCCTCGGTGCGGTGTCGTCGCTCAACGGGACGCTGGTGCGTCCGCACGACATCCGGGTGGGGCTCAACCCGGACATGGCCATCGCCTCGGCCGACGAGAGCATCAGCTCGACCGGGGTGCTGCGTGCCACCATCGACCGAATCGTGATGCTGGGCTTCGAAGTTCGCGTCGAGCTGACCAGTGCCATCGACAACGGGTCGTTCACCGCGCAGATCACCCGCGGCGACGCCGAGGCACTCGGCCTCAAGGAGGGTGACACCGTCTACGTGCGGGCTACCAGGGTGCCGCCGATTCCCGGCAGTGTCCAGGTGCCGACCGCCGAGGCGCTGTCGACCACCTGAGCGCGGTCATCGCGGCGGGTCGTCGCGCCACCGGAAGCTGTTGACGTACTTGCCCATGTCGAGTGCGAGCAGGAAGTTCGCGCCGGACGGGTGGCCGGAACCGAAGTCGGGACTGAACTCCCGGAACGGACCCGCCCCGGCCGCGACGAGGGCGTAGTCGTTCTTCACGGCGACCATGACCAGGACGCGGTTGCGGCTGTCGTCGCCGACCGACGCACTGGGGAACACGTCGTCGACTTCGCCGTAGCCGAGGTGGTAGCCCACCAACGCGTTGGGCACCTCGTAGGCGAAGGTGGCGTCGCGGTAGTGGTCGGCGATGAGCTGCTTGGCGATCTCCCGTGCCGACCTGCCCTCGGCGGGCTGGCCGAACAGTCGCAGCACTCCACCGTCGCCGGCGCCGAGTTTGAGCACCACGCCGTTGTCCTCGAACGTCGCCTCGTACGCGGTGCCCTCACCGGGATAGGACACCGAGAACTCGCCGGATCGGGCGGTGAACCGGGGATTGGTCGACACCGGCTCGGCGATCGGCGGACGGCCGCAATCGGGCGGACAGACGTATGCGGGCGGCGTCGGGGCCAGCGCGGTCGCCAGGGCCTGCGAGCCCGCGGTCACGCCGACGACCGCCACCGTCAGCGCAACGGTCAGCCGCCGGGTGTGCCGAGCCGGTGCGTTCGGCGGCGCCTCCCCGTCCGGCAGCGTCGCGCGCAGCACCACCCGGAGAACGACGAGTGCCAGCACGGCGAGGAGCGCGTAGATCGCCATCTGTACCCCGAACGGCGGCGCGACGATATCGAGCACGCCCAGTCCGAGAAAGGCGATCACGGCGAAGGCGATGGGCGGTGCCGGCGACGTCGCGGCGTACCAGCTCGGGCGTGGTGCGGGCGGGGCGAACCAGAGGCCGACACCGACCGCACCCGCGACCGCCGCCGCCGTCACGGGGATGGCGACGCCCTGAACCATCGCGGCCACCGCCAGATTGGTGACGGAGCGGGTGCTCTCGGTGTCGATGCCCGCGACGAACGACGGCGCCAATCGCGTACACGTGCTCGAGCCGATGAAGCCGGCCGCCGAGAGCATTCCGACGAGGTAGCCGTTGATCGACTCCCGCGACCCCGGCCGCCGGAACCGGACGAGCAGCACCGGGGCGAGCAGGCACAGCACGAAGGCCGCGGGCACCGCCAACGCCGTCACCACGAGCCAGGTCGTGCTGGGCGGAATACCAAGCGCGTCACCGTCTTCGCGCGCGGCGGCGGCATCGGTGCCCAGCGCCCACGCGACGCCCAGCGCCACACTGAGAACGGCCACGAACACCAGCACCCGTGCCGACAGGCGGGTGACGGCGCCGCTCTCGAGGACGTAGGCGAGGAACAGCAGCGGCAGGCCGAGGCCGACGAGGGCGATCAGCGGCGGCTGCCATCGCCAGAGCGCCGTCGCGAGCAGAAGTCCGACGACGCTCGCGAACGCGATGCCGAACACCGCTCGCGACCGGCGCGGTAGCAGCGGGAAGAGGCCCGTCATCGCGGGGCGGCCCCCCGCTGGATGTCGAGGAGGTCGGCCGCGAGGGCCTCGATGTTCGGGCTGCCGAGTCCGGTCACCAGGTCGTAGCCCTGCCGCGAGAGGTCGACCGCGTTGCCGCCGAGGCTGACGTCCCGGAAGCCCGGCGCTCGGGCCCCCGACGCCACTCGGTAGAGCAGCGGGTTGATGTCGCCGAGCGGGCGGCCGCCGTTGGCGCTCAGGTACTGGTTCATGATCGCGGTCAGGCCCGCCCAGATCGGCGCGGCCTGCGAGGTGCCCGCGCCGACCAGATCCTGGCCGTCGAAGCGGATTCGCACCCCCGTGAACGGATCCGCTACGGCCGAGACGTCGGGTGTCAGCCTGCGCAGCTTCCTGCCCCCGTCGCGGTCGATGGAGATCCCGCGCTGCCACGACGGCCGTGGGAACAGTCGCGATACGCCGCCGCTGGTGCCCTGCGACAGCGGCGAGTCGACCCACGCCTGCTCGGCCAGCCATCGGCCGTCCTCGTCCGTCGACAGCGTGGTGCCCCCGACCGACGTCATCGCGGGCAGCGATGCGACCGCGTCGAGTCCGACGTCGTCGGGACCGGGCGGTGCCGACCAGTCGGCGCCGCCCTTGCACTCCAGCCCTCCGGTGTCGCCGCTGGCGTCGAACGCCGACGTGCCGTTGTCCTGCGCGCGCTCGAGGGCCGCCTCGACGGGCTTCAGATCGGTCGCGGTGATAAGGGCGTCGCACCCCCAGCCGATCGACAGACTCCACACCGCGCCCGGAAAGTCGCGATTCGTGGCGTCGAACATCTCGCCGATCAGTTCGTAGGTGCGCCCGCCCTGCAGCGTCGGTCTGGCGTTGACGACGACCTTCCTGGCGTCGGGTGCCACGGCGTGGGCCACCTGCAGATCCATCACCGTCTCGCTGCTCGAGCCCTCGGGCATGCCGCCGACGACGGTGGGCTGCAGCGGCGGCAGGCCGGACCCGGCGGCGAACTCGTCGAGGTCGGTCTGGTCGAAGCCGCCGAACGCGAAGACGACGATCGTCTGACCGGTGCCGGTGAAGCCCTGTCGGACAAGCGAAGTGGCGTTATACGCCTCGAGTAGCGCCGTGGGGTTCAGGCCGCGTAGCGGCACGTCGAGTGCCAGGTGCGCCGGCGTCGCCTCGCGATGCGGGGTGTATCCGAGGATGCGGCCGACGTCGGTGACGTCGCCCGCCGCGGTCGGCACCAGCGGCTGGCTCGCCGAGGCGTAGAAGATCTGGCCGACGCGGCCGCGGTAGTCGTGGACCGGTGCGTCGAACGCCTCGGAGATCGTCCGCGCGTCACCCTCGACGATCGCCCAGTCCGCGCCGGGTTGCCAGCGCACGTCGAGTCCGCGATCGGCCGCCCACCGCATCAGGGCGGCCGGCCGTGCCGTGCCCCGCAACGCCACGGTGAGCTGGGTGTGCGCGCGGTGCGACGGGCCGAGATCGCGGGACGAGGCGAGCAGCGCCGCGTACGGGCCGCCGATGGCGGGCCGCGGGGGCGGGGACTCGCTGCGGGTCGACCCGATCGCCGTGCCCGCGAGCAGTACCGACGCCGTCAGCCAGCAGCCGAGTCGGCGCAGCGACGGACCCCGCGACGGGGAGGGGACTGCGCTGGCGGGCACCCGTGCATCGTGGCACAGGTGCGGCATTCAGGCGGCGACGTTCGCAGCAGCGGTGTCGTCGAACCGGTCCAGCAGCGTCGCGGCGACCAGATTGTGCGAACCGAGCGGCTCGCACATCGGAATGCCCAGTCGCGCTGCGGAACTCGCGACGCGGTCGGTGATCCTGCCGGGCGCCAGGAACCACGGCGCGACGACCAGGCGGCGTGCGCCCCGGTCCCGCAGGCGGGCTGCCGCCTCGTCCAGCGTGGGGTGCGGACCCGTCGCGAACGCGACCTCCGCACCGGTCCACGCGGTGCCGGCGCTCAGCGCCGGGGCGACGGTGGCGGTGCGGGCGTTGGCGGTGTCGCTCGACGAGCCGACCGCGACGACGATGACGCCCAGACTCGAATCATCGGGTGCCACACCGCTTTCCGCGAGCCGCCGACCGAGCAGGCTGATGAGCGCGGGATCCTCGCCGAGGGTGTCCGCCAACTCGACGGCGGCGCCGGACGCGGCGATGTCACGGGGAATGTCGACGCGGGCGTGGTAGGCGCTGGCCAGCAGCATCGGCACCACCACCGCCGGTGTGCGCCGGGCGGCGAGCAGAGCGAGCACGTCGGGCAGCCGCGGCTCCGAGTGGTCGAGGAACGCCGTGCGCACCTCGAGCCACGGGCGGAGCCGACGGATCCGTCCGGCCAGCGCGTGGGCGACGGCGGCGGAGCGAGGATCCGCGCTGCCGTGCGCCGTCAGGACGAGGGCACTCATCAGGAGGCGTGCAGACCGCACTCGGTCTTGGCCTGCCCGGCCCAGCGGCCGCTGCGCGGGTCGGCGCCGGCGACCGGCTTGGCGGTGCATGGTGCGCAGCCGATGGACGGATAGCCCTCATCCACCAGCGGATTGACCAGAATGTCGTTCGCCTCGATGTAGGCCTGCATCTCGTCGTCCGACCACGGTGCGATCGGGTTGATCTTCACCAGGCCGAACGCCTTGTCGAAGCTGATCAGCGGGGCGTTGGCGCGGGTCGGCGCCTCGACCCTGCGAATGCCGGTGACCCACGCCGAGTAGCCCTTGAGCGCCTTGGACAGGGGCTCGACCTTGCGCATCCGGCAGCACTCGCCGGGATCGCGGGCGAACAGGTTCTTGCCGAAGAGCCGGTCCTGCTCGGCGACGCTGTGCTCGGGGGAGGTGTTGACGACGTTGACGCCGTAGACCGCTTCGACCGCGTCGCGGGTGCCGATCGTTTCGGCGAAGTGGTAGCCGGTGTCGAGGAACAGCACGTCGACGCCCGGTCGCACCTGTGCGGCCAGGTGCACCAGCACCCCGTCCTGCATGTTCGACGCCACCACGTACTCGGCGCCGAAGTTCTGGTCGGTCCAGCGCAGCAACTCCTCGGCTGAGGCGTCGACCAGTTCGGCCGCTACGCGCTCGGCCAGCGCTACCAGGTCTTGCTCAGTTCGCAGGTCTGTCATGTCCTACCTCAAATCCGCATCGTCGGCGCGTACCGCCCACGTAGCGAAACGCTCTCCGGCCTCGCGTTGTTTCACGAAGTTGCGAACAACCCGCTCGATGTAGTCGCCGAGCTCGCTGGACATCACCTTGTGCTGACGGAGCTTGCGACCGAAACCGCTGTCCAGACCCAGGCTTCCCCCCAGGTGCACCTGGAAACCCTCGACCTGGTTGCCGTCCCCGTCGTCCACCATCTGGCCCTTGAAGCCGATGTCCGCGATCTGGATGCGGGCGCACGAATTGGGGCAGCCGTTGATGTTGACCGTCACCGGGACGTCCAGCTCGGCGTTGATGTCCTCGAGCCGCTTCTCGAGCTCGGGCACCAGCGTCTGGCTGCGCTTACGCGTCTCGGCGAAGCTCAGCTTGCAGAACTCGATACCCGTGCAGGCCATCATGTTGCGCCGCCAGTGCGACGGCGTCGACGGCAGGCCGAGTGCGTCGAGCCCGGCCCGCAGTTCGTCGAGCTTGTCGTCCGGGACGTCGAGGACGATCAGCTTCTGATACGGCGTGAACCGGATGCGGTCGCTGCCCGCGGCCTCGGCCAGGTCGGCGACCTTGGTGAGGATGGTGCCCGACACGCGGCCCGCGATCGGGGCGACGCCGACGGCGTTGAGGCCGTTCTTGAGCCGCTGCACTCCGACGTGGTCGATCGGCCGGGTGACCGGTGTCGGTGCGGGGCCGTCGATGAGCGGTCGCTTGAGGTACTCGGTCTCGAGCACGTCCCGGAACTTCTGCACGCCCCAGTCCTTGATGAGGAATTTCAGCCTCGCCTTGGCCCGCAGGCGCCGGTAGCCGTAGTCGCGGAAGACGCTCACCACGCCCTCCCAGACATCGGGCACCTCGTCGAGCGGCACCCAGGCGCCGACGCGCTGGCCCAGCATCGGGTTCGTCGACAGGCCGCCGCCGACCCAGAGGTCGAAGCCGGGACCGTGTTCGGGGTGCTCGACGCCGATGAACGCGACGTCGTTGACCTCGTGCACCACGTCCTGCAGGCCGGAGATCGCGGTCTTGAACTTGCGCGGGAGGTTGGAGTACTCCGGCTTGCCGATGTAGCGCATGACGATCTCGTTGATGGCCGGCGTGCCGTCGATGACCTCGTCGGGGTGTTCACCGGCCAGCGGCGAGCCGAGCACGATGCGCGGGCAGTCGCCGCACGCCTCGGTGGTCTGCAGGCCGACCTCGTCGAGGCGCCGCCAGATCTCCGGCATGTTCTCGACCTCGATCCAGTGGTACTGGATGTTCTGGCGGTCGGAGATGTCCGCGGTGTCGCGGCCGAATTCGGTGGAGATGCCGCCGAGCGCGCGCAGGGCCGCTGCGGTGAGCGCACCGCCGTCGCTGCGGACCCGCAGCATGAAGTACTCGTCCTCGAGCATGTCGGTGTTGTCGTCACCGGTCCACGTGCCGTCGAAGCCCGGCTTGCGCTGCGTGTACAGGCCCCACCAGCGGAAGCGGCCGCGCAGGTCGCCCTTGTCGATGGAGTCGAAGCCGCCGTGCGCGTAGATGTTCTCGATGCGCTGCCGCACGTTGAGCGGGTTGTCGTCCTTCTTGGACTGCTCGTTGGCGTTGAGCGGCTCGCGATAGCCGAGTGCCCACTGGCCTTCGCCCTTCGGGCGCTTGACGGGCTTCGGCTTGGAATCAGCGGTGGTCATGCGGGGGATTGGCCCTTCTTGCGAGGAGCCGGCGTGCGAATCGCGCTGTTCACCGGGGGCTGTCCGGCGGCGCAGATCCGGGCGGCCAGCTGGAAGTTCAGTGGGCAGATCTACACGTCAGGGAAGACAGCAACAGCTACATACGCGCTTGAAGTCGACGTGCCGCCGGGCCACCAGCGCAATGCGGGTGGGGGTGTTGCGGGCGGAGGTCACGTCGGCCATTGTGCCACGAAGCCCGTCATCTACCCTAACCGGGCCAGATTTGCGCTCGTGCTGAGCAAAACCGATCTCTGGGACACTTGTCCGGTGACTCCCCGGCCGTTCGGCATCTACGTTCACGTGCCGTTCTGCGCCACCCGGTGCGGGTACTGCGACTTCAACACCTACACACCCGGTGAGCTGGGTGGGGCCACGCCGCAGGGCTGGCTGGAGGCGCTGCGCCGGGAACTGGCACTCGCCGCGGCGAGCCTCGAGCACCCGCGCGAGGTCGCGACGGTGTTCGTCGGCGGTGGCACACCGTCGTTGCTCGGCGGCGACGGCCTCACCGCCGTCCTCGACGCGATCCGAGGGCACTTCGCTCTGGCGGCCGACGCCGAGGTCACCACCGAGGCCAACCCGGAGTCCACGTCACCGGCGTTGTTCGACGCGCTGCGGCGGGCGGGCTACACCCGCATCTCGCTCGGTATGCAATCGGTCTCGCAGCGCGTGCTCGCGGCGCTGGACCGCGTGCACTCGCCGGGCCGCCCGTTGGCCGCGGCGGCCGAGGCGCGGGCGGCGGGCTTCGACCACCTCAACCTCGACCTCATCTACGGAACGCCGGGGGAGTCCGACGACGATCTGCGGCGCTCCGTCGACGCCGCGATCGACGCGGGTGTGGACCACGTGTCCGGCTACGCGCTGATCGTGGAGGACGGCACCGCGCTGGCGCGCCGGGTGCGCCGCGGCGAACTGCCCGCGCCCGACAACGACGTGCTCGCCCACCGCTACGAGCTGCTCGACGGCGCGCTGACCGGAGCCGGGTTCGACTGGTACGAGGTGTCCAACTGGAGCAGGCCGGGTGGGGCGTGCAGACACAACCTCGGCTACTGGCAGGGCGGGGAGTGGTGGGGCGCCGGGCCGGGCGCGCACGGCTACCTCGGCCGGACGCGGTGGTGGAACGTCAAGCACCCCAATGCGTACGCGCGGGCGCTGGCGCACGGGGAACTGCCCGTGGCCGGCCGCGAGGAACTCACGTCCGTCGACCAGCACGTCGAGGATGTCATGCTGAGAGTCCGTCTGCGACAAGGTCTTTCACTCGACCGGCTCGACGCCGACGAGCGCGGCCGGGCACGGGAGCTGTGCGGCAGCGGGCTGCTGGTGGAGCGCGCCGGCGCGCTGGTGCTCACCGACCGGGGCCGTCTGCTGGCCGACGCCGTGGTGCGCGACCTGCTGCCCTGAGGGTATCCGCCTGGACCTGGTCGAGATGTGTCACCATAGTGCGCATGTCGGACGGTTTATTAGGCAAGCCTATCCACAATTTCCAAACAATGGACACCCGCTGACGTGGCGCTCGAACCCATCGCCGTCATCGGAGTCGCCTGCCGCGTCGCGGGCGGCGTCGCCACGCCCTCCGACTTCTGGACCTTCCTGATCGAGGGACGCAGCGACGTCCGCGAGATTCCCGAGGAACGGTGGGAGCCCTACCTCCGGCGCGACCCGCGTAACGCGGCCGTGCTGCGCGAGGTCACCCGCCTGGGCACGTTCCTCGACGACCTACCCGGCTTCGACGCCGAGTTCTTCGGTGTCTCGCCGCGCGAGGCGGAACTCATGGATCCGCAGCAGCGGCTCGCCCTCGAAGTCGGTTGGGAGGCACTCGAACACGCCGGGGTGGCGCCGAAGACCCTGGCGGGCAGCGACACCGCCGTGCTCATGGGCGTCAACTCCGATGACTACGGCAAACTCGTCATGGAGGATCTGCCGGGCATCGAGGCGTGGACCGGCATCGGCACGTCGCTGTGCGGGATCGCCAACCGCGTGTCGCATCTGCTGGACCTGCGCGGACCCAGCGTCGCCCTCGACGCGGCGTGCGCGGCCTCACTCGTCGCCGTGCATCAGGCGTGCCAGCTGCTGCGCGGTGGCGAGACGTCGCTGGCGCTGGCCGGCGGCGTCAGCGCGCTCATCGGGCCCGGGCTGACGCGGGTTCTCGACGAGGCCGGCGCCACCGCCGCCGACGGCAGGTGCAAGACGTTCGACGCCGCCGCCGACGGATACGGTCGCGGGGAGGGCGCGGGCGTCGTGGTGCTCAAACGGCTTGCCGACGCGCAACGCGACGGCGATCGCGTGCTGGCCGTCATCCGCGGCGGCGCGATCGCGCAGGACGGCCGCACGGTCGGCATCATGTCGCCCAACGGCGCCGCCCAGGCCGACATGTTCCGGCTGGCGTGTGCGACGTCCGGAATCGACCCCGCCAGCGTCGGATTCGTCGAGGCGCACGGAACCGGCACTCCCACAGGCGATCCCACCGAAATCAGCGCGATCGCAGAGGTGTACGGGGCCGGCCGCGCCGACGATGACCGGTGCCGCGTCGGCTCGGTGAAGCCCAACGTCGGCCACCTCGAGGGAGGTGCGGGCGTCGTGGGTCTGATCAAGGCCGTGCTCGCCCTGCACCACGAGACGATCCCGCCGACCGCGGGCCTGAGCAGGCTGACTCCGGCCGTCGACTGGGCCGCCAGCGGCCTGCGGGTGCCGACCGAGGCCGAGCCGTGGCCGCGCACCGACGTACCGCGCCGCGCGGCCGTCTGCAGCTACGGATACGGCGGCACCATCGCCCACGTCCTGCTCGAGGAGGCGCCGGCCGCCGCGGCCGCCCCGCCGCGGCAGCCGACCGGCCCGTGCGTGGTCCCGCTGTCGGCCCGGTCCGCGGTCCGGCTCGAGCGGCAGGCCGACGCGCTCGCCGACCACCTCCGCGCCACCGAGCGGACCGTGTCGACGGTCGCGGCCACGCTGTGGGCGCGCCGGGGGCACGAATCCGTGCGCGCCGCAGTCGTCGCCGAGCACCCGCACGAACTCGTTGCGGGCCTCGACGCGCTGACGCGCGGCGACTCGGCGACCACCCTGGTCACCGGCACGGTGCCCGCGGGCGAACCGAGGGACGCCGTCTGGGTGTTCTCCGGGCACGGCTCGCACTGGGCGGGGATGGGTCGCGAACTGATCGCCGCCGAACCCGCGTTCGCCGCCGTCATCGACGAGGTCGACACGGTGTTCCGCGTCGAGTTGGGCTTCTCCGCACGTGAGGCGCTGACCTCCGGTGAACTGGGCGGCACCGACCGCGTGCAGGCGCTCACGTTCGCGATGCAGGTGGGTCTCGCCGCGGTGCTGCGCGCGCGCGGAGTCGTCCCGGCGGCCGTCATCGGCCACTCCGTCGGCGAGGTCGCGGCGTGCGTCGTGTCCGGCGTGTTCGACCTGAAACACGGTGCGGCCGTTGCCTGTTATCGCGCTCGCGGCTTCCGCTCGGTGGCGGGCGAGGGTGCGATGGCGCTGGTTCGGCTGCCCTTCGCCGACGCCGACGCCCGGCTCGCCGGTCGGACCGACGTCGTCGCCGCCATCAGCGCCTCGCTGGAATCGTGCGTGATCTCCGGTGTCCCCGAGGCCGTGACGCGGGTGTGCGACGAGTGGGCCGCGGCCGGCGTCGTGGTGCGGCGCGTCAATACCGACGTGGCATTCCACAGCCCGGCGATGGACGCTCTCACCGCCGACCTGGCGCGCAACGTGGCGCGGCTGCCGCCATCGCGATCCGCGACCGTACCGCTGTACTCGACGGCGCTGGCGGACCCGCGCTCGACGGCACCGCGGGACCCCGCCTACTGGGTCGCCAATCTGCGAGGGCGAGTCCGATTCGCTGAGTCCGTTGCCGCGGCGGCCGATGACGGCCACCGGCTGTTCCTCGAGGTGTCGGCGCACCCCGTCGTCTCCCATTCCGTCATCGAAACCCTGCTCGGCCTCGGCATCGACGAGTACGGGGCGGTCCCGGTGCTGCGCCGCGACGCCCCGGAGGTGCGCGCCGTGGCGACGTCGGTGGCGTGGCTGTACTGCCACGGGGCGAGCGTCGACCACGGTGTCGCACTCGACGACGAATGGGCGCACGACCTGCCGACCACCCAGTGGCGGCACCGGCACTTCTGGCGGGTGCCCACCCCGCCACCGGGCGGCCGGGGTGTCCACGACACCGCGAGCCACACCCTGCTCGGCGGTCGCACCGACGTCAACGGCGCGGTCGCGACCACGATGTGGCAGACCCGCATCGACGTGGACAGCAGGCCCTATCCCGGCGACCACCCAGTCCAGGAAACCGAGATCGTCCCCGCCGCAGTGCTTCTCAACACGTTCCTCACCGCAGCCCACGGCGGCGAACCGGCCGGCCACTCCGAATGCACCGGCATCGGGCTCGCCGACGTCCACCTGCGCACCCCCGTGGCGCCCGGCCGTGCGCGCGACCTCCAGGTCGTACTTCAGGACAGCGCGCTGACGCTGTCGTCGCGACTCGTCGACGCCGACGAGGACGGCGGCTGGCTCACCCACAGCAGCGCGGTCGTCGCCGTCGAGGACGACATCGAGGAACTGCTCGAGACCGACGTCGACGTCGAGGCGGCGCGGCTCAGGTGCACGGAGGAGCTGCCGCAGCGCCACGTCGTCGACACCCTCGCCACGCTGGGAGTAGCGGCGATGGGCTTCGACTGGGACGTCCGGGAGCTGCGGCGCGCCGAGGGTGAACTGTTGGCGGTGGTGGCGGCGCGCGCCGATGGCGGCCCGCCGACGTCCTGGGCGTCACTCGTCGACGCGGCGACGTCCGCGGCCTCCACCGTCTTCGACGGACCGCCGCGGCTGCGGATGCCCGCCCGCATCGAGCGGGTGCACGTGCACGGCGCGCCGCCCGCGGTGGCGACGCTGCTCGTCCGCCGTCGGCCGGGCACCACGACCACCGACGTCGCGATCGCGGACGGGTCGGGCCGGGTCCTCGTCTCGATCTCGGGGATGACTTTCGAGGAACTCGAGGACCCCGGCGCGATCGGCGACACCGGTCGCCTGCTGCACCACGTCGCGTGGCGTGACGTCGCGTGGAACGAGGCGGAGCGGCCCAGCGGCGTGGTCCTCGTCGGAGGGGACGTCGACGGACTGGACGCCGCCGTCCGCGATCTGACCGCCGCGGGCGTGCCGTACCTGGCGATCGAGGACCCCGCTGAGATCGCCGTCCTCGCCGCCGAATTCGACGGCCTGCCAGCCGAATTGGGGCACGCCGCGGTCGTCGTCGTGCTGCCCCGACGCGACGACGCCCCCGAGGCGTCGGTCGACCTGGTGATGCGGACGCTGACGCTGCTGCAGGACCTGAGCCTCGGTGCGCGGCTGTGGGTGCTGACCAGCGGCGTGCACGAGGGCGGCGGCCTGACGCACGCGCCCCTGTGGGGACTGGCCCGCGTCGCGGCCGCCGAACACCCGCACCTGTGGGGTGGTGTGCTCGACGTGGCCGACGACGAACCGGTGCCGCTCGGTGCGCTGACGGCGCTGCACGGTCACGGGGTGGTCGTGGTTCGCGCAGGCGCCGCGCGGGTGGCCCGGCTGGCGCCCGCCGACGGCACGGCCGGCGAACCGATGGCGTGCGCGCCGGGCGGGACGTACCTCGTCACCGGCGGCACGGGGGTACTCGGCTTGCGGATGGCTCAGCGCCTCGCCGACCTCGGGGCCCGACGCCTGGTGCTGCTGTCGCGGTCCGGCCTGCCCGAGCGCGCGGCCTGGAGCGCCGTGCAGTCCGAGGCGGTGCGCGCGGTGTCGGCGTTGGAGGAGCGCGGTGTCACGGTGACGGTGGCCGCGGTGGACCTCGGCGCACCCGGCTCCGCCGACGCGCTGCGGACCGTGTTGCGCGAGCTGCCGCCGGTGCGCGGCGTCATCCACTGTGCCGGCGTCGAAGCCGGTGCGCTGCTGGCGAATACGACTCCGGAGGACTTCGCGACCGCCATGCATCCGAAGGTGCACGGCACCCTGGTGCTACACGAGGTGTTCCCGCCGGAGCAACTCGACTGGATGGTGCTCTTCTCGTCGTGCGGCTACCTCGCCGGCTTCCCCGGCCAGGGTGCCTACGCGTGCGCGAACTCGTTCCTCGACGCGATGGCGCGCTACCGCCGCGGCCTCGGCGACCGCACCACCGCCGTCGCGTGGACGGCGTGGCGGGGACTCGGCATGGGGTCGGCCTCGGAGTTCGTCGCCGCACAACTCGACGCACTCGGGATGGGCACCGTCGGCGCCGACGACGCGCTGCGCGCCCTCGACCTCGCCATGCGCGACGACGACGCCAACGTCGTCGTCCTGCCCGTGCTACCGGCCGCGGCAGCGGTGCCGATCCTCGCCGACGTGGCCCCCGCGGATGACGACGACGCGGAGCCCGCCGCCGAGCCACTGCAGACGGACCCGGACTGGCTGGGCGCGCAGGTGCTCGCGGCGGTCGCCGGACAGCTCGGACTGGCCGACGCCGACGTCGACCCGGATCTGCCGCTGGTGGAACTCGGCGTCGACTCGATCATGACGGTGCGGCTGCGGCGACAGCTGGAGAAGCAGACCGGGTTGTCGCTGCCGCCGACGCTGCTGTGGGAGCACCCGACCGCGGCGGCGGTGACCGAATTCCTCGCGAGTTCGGCGTGTTCGGTTGCGTCCAGCGCCATGTGAAGTCTCAGGACATCGCGTACAGGGGTATGTCTCGGGACATCGCGTACACCTGATCGGGCTGGGTGGATCCAGAGTGGTTCATGGCCCAGAAGGTGACGGCGATGGATACGCGTGCGTT
>NZ_JANDBD010000006.1 GCF_024320865.1 Mycolicibacterium arenosum
GTGCCGCGGTAGCCGTTGAACGGCCGGTAGGTCACGGTGTCACCGGTTTGGGTGATCATGCCGTGGGTGGGTGCGGTGACGACGGTGATCGCGCCGAGGTCCAGCCGGGTGCCGGGGTAGGTGCTGTCGTTGGCGGTGGGCGTCGGGAACAACACCGTCGAGGTGTCCATCAGCACGGTGTAGGAGTCGTCGGCCGCGATGATCGGACTGATCACCGTCACGGTGACGGTGGTGGGGTTGCTGTCGAGTGCGCCGTCGGTGACGCGGTAGGTGAAGGTGTCGGTGCCGTTGAAGTTGGTGGCGGGGGTGTAGGTGAAGGTGCCGTTGGTGTTGAGGTTCAGGGTGCCGTGGACTGGGGGATCGACGACGGTGGCTGTGAGGGCGGTGTCGTCGTCGGGGTCGCTGTCGTTTCCGGTGACGCCGTTGGGGATTGAGACGGTGAGCGGGGTGCCTGCCAATGTCGAGTATTCGTCGGGGTTGGCCACCGGAGCGTCGTTGACCGGTGTGACGTTGATGGTGACCGTCGCGGTGTTGCTGAACCCGAAGCCGTCAGTGACGGTGTAGGTGAACGAATCGGTGCCGTTGAACTGGGCGTCCGGCGTGTAGGTGAGAGACCCGATCTGCTGTGTCAACGTGCCGTGGGCAGGTTCGCTCACTGTGGCGATGAATAGCAAGTCGCCGTCCCCGTCGACGTCGTTGCTCGTCACATTGAGCGAAGTAGCGGTGTCCTCCGTTGCCATATAGGTGTCGGGGTTGGCGACGGGGATGTCGTTGACGGCGGTGACGGTGATGGTGACGGTGGTGGGGTTGCTGTCGAAAGCGCCGTCGGTGACGCGGTAGGTGAAGGTGTCGGTGCCGTTGAAGTTGGTGGCGGGGGTGTAGGTGAAGGTGCCGTTGGTGTTGAGGTTCAGGGTGCCGTGGACTGGGGGGTCGACGACGGTGGTTGTGAGGGCGGTGTCGTCGTCGGGGTCGCTGTCGTTTCCGGTGACGCCGTTGGGGATTGAGACGGTGAGTGGGGTGTCTTCGAGTGTGGAGTATTCGTCGGGGTTGGCCACCGGAGCGTCGTTGACGGGTGTGACGTTGATGGTGACGGTCGCAGTGGTGCTCACACCCACGCCGTCGGTGGCGGTGTAGGTGAAGGTGTCGGTGCCGTGGAAGTCGGGGTTGGGGGTGTAGGTCCACGCACCGGCGTCGGGTCCGTCGTTGATCTCGGTGAGGGTGCCGTTGGTGGGCGCGGTGACCAGGTTGCGATCGAGGGTGTCGCCGTCGGGGTCGGTGTCGTTGCGCAGCGCGTCGATCAGCACCGGGGTGTCTTCGTCGGTGGTGATGGTGTCGGGGTTGGCCGTGGGGGTGTCGTTGATCGGGGTGACGGTGATCGTCACCGTTGCGGTGGCGGTAGCGCCGTCTCGGTCGCTGATGGTGTAGGTGAAGGTGTCGGTGCCGTTGAAGTTGGTGGCGGGGGTGTAGGTGAAGGTGCCGTTGGTGTTGAGGTTCAGGGTGCCGTGGACTGGGGGGTCGACGACGGTGGTTGTGAGGGCGGTGTCGTCGTCGGGGTAGCTGTCGTTTCCGGTGACGCCGTTGGGGATTGAGACGGTGAGTGGGGTGTCTTCGAGTGTGGAGTATTCGTCGGGGTTGGCCACCGGAGCGTCGTTGACGGGTGTGACGTTGATGGTGACGGTCGCAGTGGTGCTCACACCCACGCCGTCGGTGGCGGTGTAGGTGAAGGTGTCGGTGCCGTGGAAGCCGGGGTTGGGGGTGTAGGTCCACGCACCGGCGTCGGGTCCGTCGTTGATCTCGGTGAGGGTGCCGTTGGTGGGCGCGGTGACCAGGTTGCGATCGAGGGTGTCGCCGTCGGGGTCGGTGTCGTTGCGCAGCGCGTCGATCAGCACCGGGGTGTCTTCGTCGGTGGTGATGGTGTCGGGGTTGGCCGTGGGGGTGTCGTTGATCGGGGTGACGGTGATCGTCACCGTTGCGGTGGCGGTAGCGCCGTCTCGGTCGCTGATGGTGTAGGTGAAGGTGTCGGTGCCGTTGAAGTTGGCGTTGGGCGTGTAGAGCACGGAGTTGCCGCTTTTGAGGACGGTGCCGTGGGCGCCCTGGGTGATCTGGTCGACGGTTCTGGTGTCGCCGGTGTCGGGGTCGGTGTCGTTGGCTAGCACGTTGATTGGGTTGGCGATGGAATCTTCGTCGACGCTGATGGTGTCGTTGACGGCGATCGGTGGGTCGTTGATCGGGGTGACGGTGATCGTCACCGTTGCGGTGGCGGTAGCGCCGTCTCGGTCGCTGACCGTGTAGGTGAAGGTGTCGGTGCCGTTGAAGTTGGCGTTGGGCGTGTAGAGCACGGAGTTGCCGCTTTTGAGGACGGTGCCGTGGGCGCCCTGGGTGATCTGGTCGACGGTTCTGGTGTCGCCGGTGTCGGGGTCGGTGTCGTTGGCTAGCACGTTGATTGGGTTGGCGATGGAATCTTCGTCGACGCTGATGGTGTCGTTGACGGCGATCGGTGGGTCGTTGATCGGGGTGACGGTGACCGTCACTTTCCCGGTGTCACTGAGGGCGCCATCGGAGACCACGTAGGTGAACGAATCCGTCCCGGTGAAATCGGCGTTCGGTGTATAGACGTAGGCCCCGGTGGGGCCGATGGTGGCAGTGCCGTTGGCAGGGCCCGTGGCAAGCACGGCTGACAGACCGCTGGCCGGGGTGTCGACGTCGGTGTCGTTGACCAGAACATTGCCGACGGACGCATGTTCCTCGGAAGTCGATGCGGTGTCGTCGACTGCCACCGGCGGGTCGTTGATCGGTGTGACGACGACGTTCACGGTGATGGTGTCAGTGTGCCCACCGCCGGTGAAGAAGCCGGCGAGTCCGTGAACGTGCCAGGGACTGGCCGCGTCGGAGATGGTGTATTCAAAACTGTCGACGCCCGAGAAGTTGGGTGCAGGGGTGTAGGTCAACGTGCCGTCGGAGTTGAGCAGTGCGGTGCCGTTGCCCGGTTGGGTGACACCGGTGACGGTCACGATGTCACCGGTGTCGGCGTCGGAATCGTTGGCTAGCACCCGGATCGTCGTGGACACGTCTTCGGACGTGGTGACCGCGTCGACAACCGCGTGGGGTGAGTTGTTGAAGAAGGTGCGCGAGATCTCGCGCCGAACCCAGTCCAGCACCGCGAACAGCACCACCGGTGGCTGCGCTGGGCCGGCGGGGCCGGGCGCCAGGAACGGGGACAGCAGCGTGGCGACGACTGTTGTGACCACCTTCACCGCGACGCCGGGCAGACCGAATATCACGTCCACCGGTCCCGATGGCTGCGCGAGGAGGCCTGCGATGGGATCAACCGGAGGTGAAACCAGACTCTGGAGATGAAGTGAGGTGGCTCCCGCGGCAAACGATCGCAAGTCAGCGGCGCGGTCGTCCTGCACTTCAGTCGGCGACGGCGCGGAGACGGCAGCTAATGAATTATCGAAAGTCGTTGATGGCGTTGCACGTTCGTGTTCAGAATCGTCCTCATGCCGGTCGGCTGACTTGGCTGACTCGGTGGTCGCGTGGGCGGGCGGCGGCTGGACAGCGGGCGGCGTCTCCACGGGGGTCGACGGGCTCTGTGGCGTACCTGGTGTCGTGGCCGGCGTCGTCAGCACGGGCAGCGGCTCGTGCTCGGCCGGGGCGGACATCTCGGGGATCGGCGGCGCCGTGACGTCGGTGTGCTGGCCCTCGTCGTTGGTCGAGGTGTCCGATGCGCCTGAGCTGGAGTAGTCCATGGTTGGGGGCGTCGTCACCTTTTGGTACGGCGACGTGCCGTTGACGGTGCCAGGGGATGTCGGGCCGGGCGAGGGTGCCTGCGGCGTCGCCGGCTCAGGTGTGGACGAGCCCGTGGGTGCAGTGTCCGCCGCCGACGAACCGGCGGAGTCTGGCTCGTCGGCTAGAGCGAGTCCCATGCCCTGTCCCGTGGCGACCGCAGCCCCCACGCCCAAGGCGACTGCCAAGGCGCCGACCCGACCTATGTGCTGGGCGTATCCCATCGTGCTGCTCCTGTCGTGGCGAACGTGTTCGTGTCGTCACGGCAACGCAGAACAAGATCAAATAATCTGGTAGACGGCATGCGAGGCTGTGGCAGCAACATCAAACACGCGGAGCATAACTGACCGTCCGCGACCACGGCGGACTAATTGACGGCCGGGTCGAGAAATTGCTGCGGTCACACCTTCTGCTCATGCCGTCGGCCGCCAGAACCCCTGGAAACCCTGGCCCGCGTTCGTGGTGCGGATCGGCGACAGCTGCACCGGATCACCCGCTTCGATCATCATCCCGTTACCCACGACCATCGCGACGTGGCCGTCCCATACCGCGAGGTCGCCCGGCCGCAGTGACCCCTGACTGATCGCAGTGCCCACGTCCTGTTCCTGGGCCAGCCGCGGAAGGTCCAGTCCCGCTTGGTGATACGCCCACTGCGTCAGTCCGCTGCAGTCGAGGCCCACGCCCGGCGTGGTGCCACCCCAGTCGTACGGGACGCCGAGTTGGGTGAGCGCGTGGCGGACGGCGCTCGCGGCGACGGCGTTCGGCGCGGTCGACGTGGTGCCGTCGGGCAGCGCGACGGAGACGCCGCTGCCGAAGTCGCCCGCCTCGGGCGTGGCACCTCCGCGTCCGACCGCTTCGCCGAACACACCGTCGCCGAGGCCGGACCACCCCGCCTGCATCGGCGTGCCGCCGCCACCCGAACCCGACCCGACGCCGGGCATCGCGGGCGGGCTGAACCCGCCCGGCGCGGACGACTGCGGAATCGTGACCGCGGGCGACTGCACCGCAGCGGCCTGCCCGTCGAGTTCGGCCTTCAGCTCGTCGACCACCGCGTTCGCCTCGTCGATTGCCCTGCGCCCCTCGGCCGCCACCGCGCGTTCCGCCTCGGGTTCATCGAGTGCTGCCTCCAACGCCGCGGCCCGCTGCTCGAACTCGGCGGCGATGGCCTCCAGCCGGGCGCGCGCCTGCGCGACGGCCTCGCCGGCCCGCACTGTCGCCGTGCGCATCCGGTCGAGATCGGCGGCGAGGTCGTCGATCGCGGCGACGGTCTGGGCCGTCACGGCACCGGCCCGGTCCGCCGCCTGGCCCGACCACGTCGACTTCGTCGCGCGCCACGCCGCGGTCGTTTGTGCCGACAGGTCCGCCAACCGGGCTCCCGCGTCGTCGAGAACCGCGATCGGTCCCTCGCCCGCCGGCCAGCCCGGTCCCACCGTGTCGGCGATCTCGCGAATCCGCGCGCTGAGCGCCGCCGTTAACGCGCTCGGCACCCTAGGCCTCGACTTCGGTGATCGATCGGCGGTTCCGAGCGTCGGCGGCGATGTAGGCGGCGGCGTTGGCGTGCGCCGTCGCACCCCTGTCGGAGGCGATCCCGCTCAGCCGGGCCACCCGTTCGGCGTGCAGACGCACTGCGGTACCGAGCGCGCGGGTGAAGCCGGCGCCCGCGGGACCCAGCGCGTCGGGCGTCGGTTGCGCGGACGCCAGGATCACCCGCACGGCGTCGAGCGCTGCCGCATGGCCGGCCTGCGCGTCACCGAAGGCACGAATCGAGGGCGTGTCAGCGAGCATGTACTTAGGACGCAGGCCGGGACGCATCGGTTCCGTTAGGTTTGCGCGCATGGATGTGCGCGTAGTCGACCACCCCCTGGCCGCGGCGAGACTGACCGCCCTGCGGGATGAGCGAACGGACAACGCGGCCTTCCGCGCCGCGCTGCGCGACCTCACGCTGATGCTGGTCTACGAGGCCACCCGGGACGCCGCCCGCGTGACGATCACGGTGCGCACCCCGCTCGCCGAGACCGAGGGCGTCAGGCTGGCCGCACCGCCGCTGCTGGTTCCGGTGCTGCGCGCCGGCCTCGGCATGGTCGACCAGGCCCACGCGCTGATCCCCGAGGCGCACGTAGGCTTCGTCGGCATCGCCCGCGACGAGGAGACGGCGCAGCCGATGCAGTACCTGGAGTCGCTGCCAGAGGATCTGAGCGGTCAGCCGGTGATGGTGCTCGACCCGATGCTGGCCACCGGCGGATCGATGGCGCACACGCTGAAACTGCTCCTCGCGCGAAACGCGACCGACATCACCGCCGTGTGCGTGGTGTGCGCGCCGGAGGGCATCGCCGCGATCGAGCGCGTCGCGCCGGACGCCCGCCTCGTCACGGCGACCATCGACGACGGGCTCAACGACGTGGCCTACATCGTGCCGGGTCTCGGCGACGCCGGTGATCGGCAGTTCGGGCCCAGATAGCAGGGGCCGTGTTCGAGCGAATCCGCAACGCGGCCAGGTGGATCGGCATCACCATCGCCGCCGACGAGGTCAGCCCAGCACCGTCCGAAAATCCGTGACGAGGTCGCCGAGCAGAGCGTCGGCCCGCTCGCGGTCGGCCGCGAGATCGTCGCCGGGGGCGAGCCGAACCTCGAAGTAGGACTTGAGCTTCGGCTCGGTTCCCGACGGCCGGACGACCACTCTGACGGTCGCCCCGTCGCCGCCGCCGGAGAACACCAACGCGTCGGTGCGCGACTGCCCGCGTCGCTCGGCGAGGTCGTCGACGGTGACGTCGAACCCCGCCAGTCGGGTCGGCGGCGCGTCGCGCACTCGCCGCATGGTGGTGGTGTCGGCGGGGATCGACAGCGCCGTCGTGTCGTGGACGCCGTGCACGCGGGCCAGATCGTTCAGCGCGTCGTAGACCGAGCGGTCCGCCGCCCGCAGCGCGACCACCAGGTCGCATGCCAGCACCGCCGCGCTGATGCCGTCCTTATCGCGAACGGCGGACGGGTCGACGCAGTGGCCGATGGCCTCCTCGTAGGCGTAGACCAGCGTGCTGCCCGGTCGGCCGGCGTCGGCGCGAGCCAGCCACTTGAAACCGGTCAGCGTCTCCACGTGGGTGGCCCCGTGTGCCGCGGCGATGCTCGCCAGCATCCGCGACGACACGACGGTGCTCGCGACGACGGTGCTCGCCGCGATGTCGGAGTCGAGCTGCGACAGCACGTAATCGCCTAACAGCCAACCGGTTTCGTCGCCACTCAACATCCGCCAACCGTCGGGGGTCGGGATGCCGACGGCGCAGCGATCGGCGTCGGGGTCGAGTGCGATGGCGATCTCGGCGTCGGCGTACGCCGCCAGTGACAGCAGCAGGTCGGTGGCGCCGGGCTCCTCGGGGTTGGGAAACTCGACGGTGGGGAAGTCGGGGTCGGGGGAGAACTGCTCGGTGACGACGTGGACGTCGGTCACGCCGGCTTCGGCCAGCGTCAGCACCGCGGTCTCGCCGCCGACCCCGTGCATCGGGGTCAGCGCCACTCGGACGCCGTCGTCGGTGTGCCGCAACGAGGCCGCCCGCGTCCGGTACCCCTCGACGAGTTCGAGGCCGCACGCGTCGACCCGTTCTCGGGCGATGTCGTCCGGCGCCTGCGCCATCGCCGCTTCGATCTCACCGTCGGTGGGCGGCACGATCTGCAAGCCGCCGTCGAGGTAGACCTTGTAGCCGTTGTCCTGTGGCGGGTTGTGTGACGCGGTGATCTGCACTCCGGCCGCCGCGCCGCGATGCCGTACCGCGTAGGCGACGACCGGCGTCGGCACCGGATCCGGGAACAGCAGTACCGTGAAGCCCTCGGCGGCAAGCACTTCCGCGGCGGCGAGGGCGAAGTCGTCGGAGTGGTGTCGCGCATCTCGGCCGACGACGACCGTCGAGCCGCCCAGACAGCGGTCCTTGAGGACCTTCGCCACCGCCCACGTCGCGCGGGTCACGGTGTCGACGTTCATCCCGCCGGGCCCCTCGCGCATGGGGCCGCGCAGGCCCGCCGTTCCGAACGTCAATGGGGCTTCCGTCATGCGCCCATTGTGCGTGCCCCTCCCCGGCGAACGTTGGTTACCGCCACGCGAAATCGCGATCCGGCGTGGCGGTAACCAACGTTCGGCGGGGGTATGCACGCGCGTTTACTCGCCGTCGGCCAACTTTCGCAGCACGGGCGCGACGAGCATCAGCAGGTCGAATTCCAGATCGGTGAGCGTGTCGCGCATCGCGGTGTTCAGCCACTCGTCGCGTTCGGCGCGGTCGGCCTCCAGGAGCGCCGTGCCCGCGGGCGTGCTCTCGATCAGCTGGCGCCTGCGGTCGTCGGGGTCGGTCCGGCGGGCCACCAGCCCCCGCGCCTCGAGGTGGTTGATGCCGTCGGTCAGCGACTGCACGCGCACGTGCATGCGCACCGCGAGCTCGGCGGGAGTGGTGACGCCGGCCCGGCCGACTTCGCCGAGCAGCTGCTGCTGGCTGAGCGTCAGGCCGTTGTCGGAGCGGTGCCGACGAAGTTGGCGGGTCAGGGCCATGATCGCCTCCCGCAGTTCGGTCGCATTGGCGGTGTTCGAACGCATTACCAAGTTATACCTTGGTAATCATCGGCTTAACATCAGTTTGAAGAATCCAATTAGCAAGCGCATACTTGTCATTGTGTGGAAGTGGCTCCTGTTAGCGGTGACGACGGTCGCGGTGACCGTGCCACTGGAACTGCTCGGCGTACCATCGGCCGCCCTCTTCGCGGCCCTGCTCGTCGGCATCGCACTGGCGCTGCTGACGTGGGCGCCGAGGACCGTTCCCCGCAGGGCGGGTCTCGCCGCCCAGGGTGTGCTCGGTGTCTACATCGGCACGATGGTCCACAGCGACGCGCTCGCCGCACTCGGTGGTGACTGGCCGATCGTGCTCGGCGTCGCCGTGGCTACGCTGCTGCTCAGCGTCATCGCCGGCGCGTTGCTCGGGCTGCAACGCGACGTCAGCCCGCTCACCGGTTCGCTGGCGCTGGTGGCCGGGGGCGCCTCGGGTCTCGTCGCGATCGCCCGTGAACTCGGCGGCGACGATCGGGTGGTCGCCGTCGTGCAGTACCTGCGCGTCGCGGTGATCACCGCGTCGATGCCCGTCGTGGTGACGCTGATCTACCACGCGGAGAAGACCGGAAACACCGCGATGCCCACCGAAGGGCCAACGGCGCCTTGGTATCTCAGCGTCGCCATCCTCGTCGTGCTGGTGGTGATCGGCGCGGGAGTCGGCAGGCTTATTCGACTGCCCGGCGCGGGGCTGCTCGGCCCGATGGCGCTGACGATCACCCTCGAACTGACCGGCTTCGGCTTCGGACTCGCCGTCCCGCTGATGCTCGTCCAACTCGGCTATGCCGTCATCGGCTGGCAGGCCGGGGTGGCGTTCACCCGCGAATCCATCAAGGCGATCGGCCGTGCGCTGCCCGCCGCGCTCGGGTTGATCGTGGTGCTCAACGTGGCCTGCGCCGGCCTCGGCATCCTGCTGGCCGAGTCCGCCGGGCTCACGCCCCTGGAGGGATACCTGGCCACCAGCCCCGGCGGCATCTACGCCGTGCTCGCGACCGCCGTCGAAACCGGCTCGAACGTCACGTTCATCGTCGCCGCGCAGGTGGTCCGGGTTCTGCTGATGCTGTTCGTGGCTCCGCTGATGGCACGCGGTTTCGCCGCGCTCAGCCAGTGCGTCGGACGCAGGCGGGCTCAGAGCCTGCAGAGCACCTCGACCAGCAGGGAGCCCATCCGCGTCGCCGACTGACGGCCGGCCTCCAGCACCTCGGCGTGGCTCAACGGCTCGCCGGTCATCCCCGCCGCCAGATTGGTCACCATCGACACCCCGAGCACGTCCGCGCCCGCCGCGCGCGCCGCGATCGTCTCGTGCACCGTCGACATGCCGACCAGATCGGCACCGAGCGTGCGCAGCATCCTGATCTCCGCGGGCGTCTCGTAGTGCGGACCGGGCAGCCCCGCGTACACCCCTTCCGCCAGCGAGGGGTCCACCTCGCGGGCCAGCGCCCGCAAGCGCGGCGAGTACGCGTCGACCAGGTCGACGAACTGCGCGCCGACGAGCGGCGAACGCGCGGTCAGGTTCAGATGATCGGAGATGAGCACGGGCTGTCCGACCGTGAAGTCCTCGCGCAGTCCGCCCGCGGCGTTCGTCAGGACCACCGTCGACGTGCCCGCCGCGCAGGCCGTCCGCACCGGGTGCACCACATGGCGCAGGTCGTGCCCCTCGTAGGCGTGGATCCGGCCGATGAGCACCAGCACCTGGCGGCCGCCGACCGTCAGTGCCAGCACCTGGCCACCGTGCCCGGCCGCGGTCGGCGGGGTGAACCCCGGCAGGTCGGCCATCGGCACCACCGCCGACGGCTCACCCAGCTGTTCGGCGGCGGGGGCCCACCCGGACCCGAGCACCACGGCGACGTCGAACCGATCCACGCCGGTGCGGGCGAGGAGTTCCGTGGCGGCCTGCGCTGCGAGAGCCTGCGGATCAGTCACAGTGAGCGAGCGTACGGCGCGCGCGCCCCGTCCACCCGCGGTGAGATACTGCCTCAATGGCTTCAGCAACCGCATCGGCGATCGTTGAGGACGCGGTGGCCCGCAGGCGTTCCGAGCTGATCGAGCTGTCGCATTCGATTCACGCCGAGCCGGAGCTCGCGTTCGACGAGCACCGCAGCTGCGCCAAGACCAAGGCCCTCGTCGCCGAACGCGGCTTCGCGGTCACCGACGCCCCAGCGGGCCTCGACACCGCCTTCCGCGCCAGCTTCGGCAGCGGCGCTCTGGTCGTCGGCGTGTGCGCGGAGTACGACGCGCTGCCCGGCATCGGCCACGCCTGCGGCCACAACATCATCGCCGCGTCGGCTGTCGGCACCGCACTCGCGCTAGCGGAGGTGGCCGACGCCCTCGACCTGACGGTGGTGCTGCTCGGGACCCCGGCCGAGGAGGCGGGCGGCGGCAAAGTGCTCATGCTGGACGCCGGTGTCTTCGACGACATCGCCGCGACGGTCATGCTGCACGCGGGTCCGCTGGACATCGCCCGCGCCCGCTCGCTGGCGCTGTCCCAGGTCGCCGTCACCTACACCGGACGCGAGGCGCACGCCGCCGTCGCACCGTATCTCGGCCTCAACGCCGCCGACGCGATCACCGTCGCGCAGGTGGCGATCGGTCTGCTGCGCCAGCAGATGGAACCCGGTCACATGGCCCATGGCATCGTCACCGAGGGCGGCCAGGCCACCAACGTGATCCCCCGTCGGGCGCAGATGGAGTACACGATGCGCGCCAACGACGCCGGGTCGCTGCGCACGCTCGAGAGCAGGATGGCCGACTGCTTCCTCGCCGGCGCCATCGCGACGGGGTGCGATCACGACGTCAGCGAGACCGAACCGGCGTACCACGAACTCACGCCGGACACCTGGCTGGCCGAGACGTTCCGCAGCGAGATGGTCCGCATGGGTCGCACGCCGGTCGGTACCGACGTCGAGGCGCTCCTCCCGCTGGGCAGTACCGACATGGGCAACGTCACCCAGGTGATGCCCGGCATCCACCCGATCGTCGGCATCGACGCCGACGGCTCGTCGGTGCACCAGCCGGGGTTCGCCGCGGCGGCGGCCGGGCCCAGCGCGGACACCGCGGTCATCGAAGGCGCGATCATGTTGGCGCGCACCGTCGTCGGCCTTGCCGAGACGCCCGCCGAGCGAGATCGCGTGCTCGAACTGCACGCGCGAAGGGCGGCGTCATGAGCCTGCAGGAGCACACCGAGGCGTGGCTCACCGCGCACCACGACGACCTGATCGCCTGGCGCCGGCACATCCACGCCCACCCCGAACTCGGGCGACAGGAGTTCGCCACCACCCAGTTCGTCGCGGCCCACCTCGCCGACGCCGGCCTCAACCCCAAGGTGCTTCCCGGCGGAACGGGCCTGACGTGTGACATCGGGCCCGAGCACGGCCCGATGGTCGCGCTGCGCGCCGACATGGACGCGCTGCCGATGCCCGAGCGCACCGGCGCGCCGTACGCGTCGACGGTGCCCGGTGTGGCGCACGCGTGCGGACACGACGGCCACACCGCGGTGCTGCTGGGCGCGGCCCTGGCGCTCGCCTCGGTGCCCGAACTGCCCGTCGGTGTGCGGCTGATCTTCCAGCCCGCCGAGGAACTGATGCCCGGCGGCGCGATCGACGCGGTCACCGCGGGGGCGCTGACCGGCGTGTCGAGCATCTTCGCCCTGCACTGCGATCCGCGGCTGGCGGTCGGCAGGGTCGCCACCAAACCCGGCCCGATCACGTCGGCGGCCGACCAGGTCGAGATCACCGTGCTCTCGCCGGGCGGTCACACCTCGCGGCCGCATCTGACGGGCGACCTGGTGTACGCGCTCGGCACGCTGATCACCGGGGTGCCGGGGGTGCTGTCGCGTCGTGTCGACCCGCGCAACGGCACGGTGATGGTGTGGGGCGCGGTCAACGCCGGCGTCGCGGCCAACGCGATCCCGCAGACCGGCACGCTGGCGGGCACCATCCGCACCGCCAGCCGGGAGGCCTGGGTGGCCATGGAGGACCTGGTCGGCGAGATCGTCGCGGCACTGCTGGCCCCGCTGAACGTGGAGTTCAGCGTGCACTACCGCCGCGGGGTGCCGCCGGTGGTGAACGACGAGACCGCCACGCGGATCCTCACCCACGCCATCGAGTCGGTCGGCGAGGACGTCCTCGCCGACACCCATCAGTCCGGTGGCGGCGAGGACTTCTCCTGGTACCTCGAGGAGGTGCCCGGTGCCATGGCCAGGCTTGGCGTCTGGTCCGGCCGCGGCCCGCAACTCGATCTCCATCAGCCCACCTTCGACCTCGACGAGCGGGCCCTCGCCGTCGGCGTGCGCGTGCTGGTCAACATCGTCGAGCAGGCCGCCGGATACTGAGCCGATGGCGGACCTGAGCGAGGAGGGCGCGCCGTTCGGCCGCTATCGCCTGATCGCCCCGCTGGGCAAGGGCGGGATGGGTCAGGTCTTCCGCGCCTACGACACCGAGACCGACCGCGTCGTGGCGGTGAAGGTCCTGCCGCCGCAGCTCGCGCTCGACGCGAAGTTCAAGGAGCGCTTCCGCCGGGAGGCGCACGCGGCGGCCCGGCTGAGCGAGCCGCACGTCGTGCCGATCCACCACTACGGCGAGATCGACGGGCAGCTGTACGTGGACATGCGGCTCATCGAGGGAGAGGACCTCGGCCAGATCCTGCGCCGGACCCACCACTTCGGCATCGAGCAGAAGCGCGCCGTCACGCTCGTCGGGCAGGTCGCCGAGGCCCTGCACGCCGCGCACCGCGCCGGGCTGGTGCACCGCGACGTGAAGCCGTCGAACATCCTGGTGACCGACACCGACTTCGCGTATCTCATCGACTTCGGCATCGTGCGCGCCTCGGAGGAGGAGACGCTCACCGCCAGCGGCATGACGATGGGCACCGTCTCCTACATGGCGCCCGAGCAGTTCACCTCGGGGGTGGCCGACGTGCGCTCGGATGTGTATGCGCTGACGTGCGTGCTGTTCGAAGCGCTCACCGGGCGCGTGCCGTTCCCCGGCGATCTCAAGAAGAAGAGCTCGGCTCACGTCAACGATCCGCCTCCGCAGCCGTCACGTGAAAGGCGGGGTGTGACACCGGCTTTGGACGCGGTGATCGCCCGCGGCATGGCGAAGGACCCGGATCGGCGCTACCAGAGCACGATCGAACTGGCCGACGCCGCGCGGGCGGCGCTGCGCGCGCCTGTCCCCGAATCGACGGAGACACTGCGGCCGGCGCCGCTGCCCCCGGCCCCGCCGACCCGGCCCGCTCCCATTCAGCCGCGCCTCGATGCGCAGCGCACCGACCACCTGCCGCCGCGGGTTCCGCAGCGCGGGCCCGCGGCACCGCACGTGCCGTACTACCCGATGCGGCCGCCGCGTCCGCCGTGGTGGCAGAGCAGGGCCGCGGCCCTCGTGGTCGTGCTGATCGCCGTTATCGCGGTGGTGGTGGCCGTCATCGTGGTCGCCACCTCGGGGTCGTCGGACGACGACGACCGGCGCGTCGACAGCCCTCGCACCGGCCAGGCGGGGCCGTCGGTGCCGCTGCAGTCGGGGAGGCAGACGACGCTGCCGTTCGACTACGGAACGTTGATGAACGTCGCGGTCGGTCCGGACAACACCGTCTACGTCGGCAGCATCCTGGCGTACTTCGAGTTGCCCGAACGCGCCACGACGCCGACGGCCGTGCGCCTGGCCGACGACACGTCGCCGACCGCGATGTCCGTGTACGACGACATGCTGTACATGCTGAACCTGGACGGAACCGTCAGGGTCATCGCGCCGGGCGCGAACAGGGGGACGACGCTGCCGTTCGAGACGATGAAGCAACCCGGCGGGATGGCGGTCGACGGCGACGGCACCGTGTACGTCACGGACACGATCAACGACCGCATTCTGATGCTCGAGGACGGCGCCAGTGAATCCGTCGAGATGCGCGTGGAGGGTCTGTCGCGGCCGGGCGCCATGGCGGCCGACCCCGCCGGGAACCTCTACGTCATGCAGCAGACCGGCATCGTGCGCGTCGCTGCGGGAGCCGAGGAGGCCACCGCCGTCGAGGGCGGACCGCCCGCCACCAACATCGCCTGCGACAGGGCGGGCAACCTGTACGTGGTCGACGGCCTCGCAGGGTCCGTGACGCGCCTGACAGTGGCCACCGGCGAATGGGACGAGTTGCCGTTCGAGAATCTGGAGTCCCCATACAACATCGCGGTCGGTGACGACGGCAGCGTCTACGTCGTCGACAAGCTCGAATCGTTGATCAGGCTCGAAGCCGAGTAGCCGCTACGCGCCGGGGCCGACGTTGCCCGCGGGCCTGGTGCGCAGATCGTGGACGTATTCGGCTGGTGCACCGGCGATTTCGGCGGCGTCGGCCATCACGCCGAGGTAGCGCGCGGAAGGAATGCCACCCTCCCAGGCGTCGACCACGTAGAGCCAGGCGAGCACGGGCTCGGTGTCGGTGTCCGACGACAACCGGTGCACGCGGCAGCGGATCTTCTTGTGGAAGCCGAGCTCGGAGCCCTCCCAGCGGTCGAGGTTGGCCTCGTCCTCCTTGGTCATGTCGTAGAGCACGACGAAGACCTTCTCGTCGGGATCCTCGACGAGCGTGGCGAGCGCGCCCTCCCAGCCGATGTCGGCGCCTCCGAAGGTCAGCCGCCACCCGTACAGCCACCCCGTGCCCGCCATCGGCGAATGGGGTGCACGCTGCAGCATCTGCTCCGGATGCATGTTCGATCCGTAGGCGGCGTAGATCGGCACGGGGGCAAGCCTAAGGGGTGGCTCGGGGAGTGCGCGCCCAACCGGCGGGTTAGGTAGGTCACCAGCGACTAGGTTATGTGGCGTGGTTACGCGCATCGTCATCATCGGCGGCGGTCCCGCCGGTTACGAGGCGGCTCTCGTCGCCGCCGGCAGGGGACCCGCCGTCGCGCAGGTCACCGTCGTCGACTCGGACGGCATAGGCGGTGCGTGCGTGCTGTGGGATTGCGTGCCGTCCAAGACGTTCATCGCGTCGACCGGGGTGCGCACCGAGCTGCGCCGGGCCAACGGCCTGGGCTTCGACATCGCGATCGAGGACGCCAAGATCTCGCTGGAGCAGATTCACAACCGGGTCAAGACGCTCGCGAGGTCGCAGTCCGCGGACATCGGCAGCAACCTGCTGCGCGAGGGCGTGACCGTGGTGGCGGGCCGCGGTGAGCTGGTCGACGACGTGCCGGGGATGGCGCACCACCGGGTGAAGGTCACCACGGCCGACGGCAAGATCGGTGTGCTGAAGGCCGACGTCGTGCTGATCGCGACGGGTGCCAGCCCGCGGGTGCTGCCCAACGCCGCACCGGACGGGGAGCGCATCCTCAACTGGCGTCAGCTCTACGATCTCACCGAGTTGCCCGAGCATCTGGTCATCGTCGGCTCCGGCGTCACGGGCGCGGAGTTCTGCAGCGCCTACACCGAGCTGGGCGTCAAGGTGACGGTGGTGGCGAGCCGAGACCAGATCCTGCCGCACGAGGACTCCGACGCCGCCGCTGTGCTGGAGGAGGCCTTCGCCGAGCGCGGCGTCTCGCTGGTCAAGAACGCCCGCGCCGACTCGGTGACCCGAACCGAGACCGGCGTGGTGGTGAAGATGGCCGACGGTCGCAGCGTGGAGGGCAGCCACGCGCTGATGACGGTCGGTTCGGTGCCGAACACGTCGGGCTTGGGGCTGGAGAGGGTCGGCATCGAGCTCGGGCCGGGCAATTACCTTTCGGTGGACCGGGTTTCGCGCACCGCGGCGCCCGGCATCTACGCCGCGGGTGACTGCACGGGCCTGCTGCCGCTGGCGTCCGTCGCCGCGATGCAGGGCCGCATCGCGATGTACCACGCGCTCGGTGAGGGTGTGACGCCGATCCGCCTGCGCACGGTGGCCGCCGCGGTGTTCACCAGGCCGGAGATCGCGGCGGTCGGCGTTCCGCAGACCATGATCGACAAGGGTGAGATACCGGCCCGCACCTTGATGCTGCCGCTCACCACCAACGCGCGCGCGAAGATGTCGTTGCTGCGGCGCGGCTTCGTCAAGATCTTCTGCCGTCCGGCGACTGGTGTGGTGATCGGCGGCGTCGTAGTCGCGCCGATCGCCTCGGAACTGATCCTGCCCATCGCGCTCGCCGTGCAGAACAACCTGACGGTGACCGATCTGGCGCAGACGCTGTCGGTGTATCCGTCGCTGTCCGGGTCGACCGTCGAGGCCGCGCGGAGACTCATGGCGCACGACGATCTGGAGTAATGCGGCTAACCTGGATGCGTACTGACGAGTAACAAGGAGATCCCAGGACCGTGAGCGAAGCTGGCGAGCGAACCATCCGCCCGGTCGATCCGATCCCCGGTCCGGGTAACGGGCAGACCCTTCTGGGGCCCCACCAGCGCGCCACCGCCTGGCAGCGGCTGGGCAGCGAGCAGTTCGACGTCGTGGTGATCGGCGGCGGCGTGGTCGGCGCGGGGGCGGCCCTGGACGCGGCGACGCGCGGGCTGAAGGTCGCGCTCGTCGAGGCGCGAGATTTCGCGTCGGGTACGTCGAGCCGCTCGTCAAAGATGTTCCACGGCGGGCTGCGGTACCTCGAGCAGTTGGAGTTCGGCCTGGTACGCGAGGCGCTGCACGAACGTGAGCTTTCGCTGACGACGCTGGCACCGCATCTGGTCAAGCCGCTGCCGTTCCTCTTCCCGTTGACGAAACGACTGTGGGAGCGACCCTACGTCGCGGCGGGCATCTTCCTCTACGACCAGCTTGGCGGCGCGAAATCCGTTCCCGCGCAGAAGCATCTGTTCAAGGCGGGGGCGCTGCGGCTGGCGCCGGGACTCAAGCGGAGCTCGCTGATCGGCGGAATCCGGTACTACGACACGGTCGTCGACGACGCCCGGCACACCATGACCGTCGCGCGCACCGCCGCGCACTACGGCGCCGTGGTGCGCACCTCGACGCAGGTGGTCGCACTGCTGCGCGAGGGCGACCGGGTCACCGGCGTGCGGGTGCGCGACTCCGAGGACGGTGCCGTCACCGACGTGAAGGGCCACGTCGTGGTCAACGCGACGGGTGTGTGGACCGATGAGATCCAGGCGCTGTCCAAGCAGCGCGGGCGGTTCCGGGTTCGGGCATCCAAGGGCGTGCACATCGTGGTTCCGCGCGACCGCGTGGTCAGCGAGGTCGCGATCATCCTGCGTACCGAGAAGTCGGTGCTGTTCGTCATCCCGTGGGGCACGCACTGGATCATCGGCACCACCGACACCGACTGGAACCTCGACCTCGCGCACCCGGCGGCGACGAAGGCCGACATCGACTACATCCTGAAGACCGTGAACACGGTGCTGGCGACGCCGTTGACGCACGACGACATCGACGGGGTGTACGCCGGTCTGCGCCCGCTGCTGGCGGGGGAGAGCGAGTCGACGTCCAAGCTGTCGCGCGAGCACGCCGTCGCTGTGCCCGCGCCGGGGTTGGTGGCGATCGCGGGCGGCAAGTACACCACCTACCGCGTGATGGGTGAGGACGCCATCGACGCGGCGGCGGAGTTCGTGCCGACGCGGGTGGCGCCGTCGATCACCGAGAAGGTGCCGCTGATGGGCGCCGACGGATACTTCGCGTTGGTCAATCAGACCCAGCACGTCGGCAAGCACTACGGTCTGCACCCCTACCGGGTCCGACATCTGTTGGACCGCTACGGTTCTCAGATCGGCGAGGTGCTGGACATGGCCGAAGCCGATCCGGAACTGCTGACCCCGATCACCGACGCGCCGGTCTACCTGAAGGTGGAGGCGCTGTACGCGGTAGCGGCCGAAGGCGCCCTGCATCTCGAGGACATCCTGGCGCGGCGCATGCGCATCTCGATCGAGTACCCGCACCGCGGGGTCGACTGCGCCCACGAGGTCGCCGAAATCGTTGCGCCCGTGCTGGGTTGGAGCGCCACCGACATCGACCGCGAGGTCGACACCTACCTGGCGCGCGTCGAGGCCGAGGTGATGAGCCAGTCTCAGGCCGACGACGAGTCGGCCGATGCACTGCGTGCCGCCGCCCCCGAGGCGCGGGCCGAGATCCTGGAACCGGTGCCGCTGAAGTGACGTTGCCGGTGCCGCCTGGCTTCGAGGGCATCGGGCCGACGCGGGTACGTCTGCGCGGGGGCGCGGTTCTGGTCGAGATGGCCTCGCGCTTCGGCGAGGGAGCTGCCGCCAAAGTGCTTGCGGGCGAGGTGTACTGCGCTGACGGTACCGCGGTGACCGCGTCGACCGTGTTGCCGCCGTTCTCCCACGTGTGGCTGTATCGCGACCTGCCCGACGAGGTCGAGGTCCCGTTCGACGTTCCGGTGCTGTATCGCGACGACGACATCGTGGTGGTCGACAAGCCGCACTTCCTGGCGACGATGCCGCGCGGCGGACACGTCGCCCAAACCGCGCTGGTGCGGCTACGGCGATCTCTTGAGCTGCCGGAGTTGTCGCCCGCGCATCGGCTGGACCGGCTGACGGCGGGGGTGCTGCTGTTCACGGTGCGCCCGGAGGTACGCGGCGCCTATCAGACGATGTTCGCCCGCGGCGGCGTGCGCAAGACGTATCTCGCGCGGGCTGCGATGTCTGCTCTGGAGTTTCCGCGTGTGGTGAAGAGCCGGATCATCAAGCAGCGTGGTCGGTTACAGGCATATGAGGAGCCAGGTGAGCCGAACGCCGAGACGTACGTGGAGTATGTCGGCGACGGTCTCTACCGGCTGGCTCCGCGGACGGGGCGGACGCATCAGCTGCGGGTGCACATGGCGTCTCTGGGGTTGCCCATTCTCGGCGACCCGCTGTACCCCGACGTCATCGAGGTGGCGCCCGACGACTTCTCGACACCGCTGCAGTTGTTGGCGCAGCGGTTGGAGTTCGATGATCCGGTGAGTGGGGTGAAGCGGGTGTTCGAGAGTGGGCGAGTGTTCTAAAGGACGCTCACGGTATTGAGGTCGATGACCGTAACCGTGTCGCTGAGGAAGTGGAAGACGTACAGCGTGCCTCCGACGATCCCCATGGCCGCCGGTGCGTCGCTGACAGTCAACGGCTGGTCACCAGGGAGGGATCCGTTTGTGTCGACGACGGTGTTGGTGTCGGTGTTGATCACCGTCACGGTGTCGTCCACGAAATTGCTGACGTAGAGCCGGTTGCCGCGGATCGCCATGTACGTCGGTTCCTGGCCGACGGGGACGGTATCGACGACGGTGTTGGTGTCGGTGTTGATCACCGTCACCGTGTCGCCTGAGATATTGGTGACGTAGAGCCGGTTACCGCGGGCCAGCAGCTGAAACGGATTCTGTCCCAAGGGAATGCTGTCAATCACGGTGTTGCTCACCGTGTCGATAACCTTCACGGAACCGTTACCACCAGAGCCGGCGAAGTCGGCGATATAGAGGCGGCTGCCGACGACCTCGTTGTCGAACACCATGTGCGGGCCCGCGCCGAGACCGATCGGCTGGTCGCCCGGAGTGCTGCCATCGGTGTCGATGACCGAGTAGTCGTCGGTGTTGACGACCGTGACGGTACCGGCGGAATTACTGATGTAGAGCCGATTGCCGCTAACCGATAGGCCGGACGGCATGCCTCCAGCGTTGGTGATGGTGTGTATCACGGTGTTGGTGTCGGTATCGATCACCGTCACCGAGTTCCCGACTGAGTTCGCAACGTACACCCGAGATCCACTGGCGGCCAGGGCGTAGGGCGAGGCGCCGACGGTGATGTTCTGGACGCCGTTCGTCGCCGCGTCCGAGTCGACGATGGTGTTCGTCGTCGCATCGATAACGGTTACCGTGTCGTCGTCATTGTTTGCGACGTAAATGCGACCCTCGTGAGCCAATGCCGCGAATGGACTGGCGCCGACGTAGCTGATCGGGGTCGTTGCCGCGACACCGTCGTCTGCGGCACCGGCGAGGTAGATGACCGTCACGGTGCCCGCCGAGGTGTTCGAGACGTAGGCGCGGGTGCCGTCGGGAGTCAGCGCGAGCGCCAGTGGATTGGCTACCGCCACCGCGTCCAGACCTGCCGTCGTCGGGTTGGTATCGATCACCTGGTAACGGGTGGGGCTGCCGGGTGCGATGTCGATGACCGTCATCGTGCTTCCCAGCGAGTTCACGAGATACGCGCGGGTGCCGTCCGCGTTGAGCTTGATGCCGACCGGGGCGTCGCCGACGGGGATGTTGACTCCCGCTGCGGCGCCGTTGGTGTCGAGAATCTGGTACTGAGTCGGACTGCCGGGCTGGATGTCGAGCACGGTCACGGAATCGAGATTCGTGTTGGTGATGTACGCGCGGGTTCCGTCTGGCGAGATCGCAATGCCGTTCGGGTTGGCGCTGGGTGAGAGTGCGATGTTGTTGCCGGCCGCCGCCCCGTTGGCGTCGATGACCTGATAACGGGTGGGACTCGCGGCGTCTACGTTGATGACCGTTACGGTCGTGCTGGTGATGCTGGTGACGAACAGGCGCTTTCCATCAGGCGTGATCGCGACTGCGTACGGTCCGGTTCCCACCGGAACGTTGTCGATGCCGCCAGTCGACGGATCGACGTCTACCACCTTGTTGTAATTGACGCTGGTCGGATCGATGTCGATCACCGAGACCGTGTGGCTGCCCGCGTTCACAACGTACGCGCGGGTGCCATCGGGGCTGATCGCGATCTCTCGCGGTGTGTTGCCCACCGGGATGTTCGTCACGCCGTTGGCCGCGTTGCCGTCCGTGTCGATCGCTCGATACCGGTTGGGGCTGCCCGGCGCGATGTCGACGACGGACACCGAAGCGCTGTTTCCGTTGGTGACGTAGAGCCGCGTGCCATCGGGCGTGATCGCCGCGTACGCGGGACCGTTACCGACCGCGATGTTCTGAACGCCGGGGGTGACGAGGTTCGTGTCGACCACCTGGTTGTACGTCGGACTGGTGGGGTCGATGTCGATCACCGTGACGGTAGTGCCGGTCAGGTTGGCGACGTAGGCACGTTCTCCGTCGGCGCTGATGGCGATGCCGACGGGGTAACCCCCTGTCGCGATCGTGCCACCGTTTGCGGCCGCGAGCGGGCTGATCGTCACGCTGACCGGCGTCGTCACATCGGGGGCGACGCCGTCCGATACGGTGACGGTGATGCTGTCGACGTCGGGGTCAACGGCGGTGTTGTACGCATTGACCCTGGCTTGCGGGCTAGGCGTGTAAACCGCTGTGTACGTGTAGGTCTGGGCGATCGGGTCGTAGGTGGGCCCGGTAACGGCCCCCACGCTTCCCGTTCCGTTCGCCGGCGGCGAGAGCGTGATGGTTTGCGCGTCGCCGACGTCGGGGTCGGTGACCACCACGGTGATCGTCACCTTACCGGTGGTGTTGTCGGTGCTCGTGCTGGTGACAACGGTCGGTGCGTCGTTGACGGGGGCGACGGAGATGTTCACGGTGGCAGTCGGATCGACCGTGGTCGGATCCCCGTCGTCGAGGGTGTAGGTGAAGGAGTCGGGGCCGTTGTAATCGGCCGCAGGGGTGTACTTGACAGTGCCGTCCGCGTTGACGCTTGCGGTTCCGTTAGATGGGCCGTCGACAACGCTGACGTTTGAGGCGGGAATGGAACCTTCGGCGTCGGAGTCGTCGCCCAGTACGTTGATGTCGACTGGGGTGTCCTCGTCCGTTGTGACGGCGTCATTGTCCGCGACGGGTGCGCCGTCGTTGACGGGGGTGACGGTGATGGTGACGGTGGCGGTGTTGGAGAGTGCGCCGGTGGTGTCCTCGACGGTGTAGGTGAAGGTGTCGGTGAGGGTTTCGGTTCCGTTGTGGGTGTAGGTGATGACGCCGGTGACGGGGTCGACGGTGACGGTGCCGTTGGCGGGTGGGGTCACCACGACCACCGAGGTGGGGTCGAGGGTGGTGTTGCCGTCGGGGTCGGTGTCGCCGGTCAGGACGTCGATGGCGACGGTGCCGCCTTCGGCGACGGTGGCGGCGTCGTCGTCGGCGACGGGTGGCCCGATGTTGTCCTCCACCGCGTTCACCGTGATCGTGACGGTCGCGACGTCCTGGTGGCCGAGGTTGAACAGGCCCCGGAGGATCCCGTGGAAATGCGGAAGGGAATCGGTGTCGACAACCGCGTACTGGAACGAGTCGACGCCGTTGAAGTCCGCGTCGGGAGTGTAGGTGAACGTGCCGTCGGGATTGAGTACGACGCTGCCGTTGGCGGGTTGGGTGTAGTCGGATATCGCGAGGCCGTCTTCGTCGAAGTCGGTGTCGTTGGCCAGCGCATCGATGGTGACCGCTGCGTCCTCGCTCGTGGTGACCGAGTTGTCGACGGCATGCGGTGTCTGGTTCCAGAGCGTGCGCTGGATCTCGCGTCGCACCCACGCCAGGACCGCCCATAGGACCGGTGGCTGCGGTGGCAGCACGGGCCCCGGCGCGAGGAAGGGTGCGAGGACGCCGATGGCGACCGTGGCCGCCAACCGCAGAGCCACCCCCGGTACCGTGAGCAGTCCCGCAAGGAGGCTGGGCTGTTCGGGTTCGATGATGTTGGGCTGTGGCGCGATCAATGTCGAGAAGCTTTGAGTCGCAGCGGCATCGGGTTGGAAGGTCGTGAGTCGCGCCCCGGCGTCCGCAGGCGTGTTACGGCCGTCGTTGATGACGGTCAGCTCCCCGAGGTCGTTCTGCGGATCGTTGTGTTCGGGCTTGACGGGTCTGTTCGGTTGCTCGGTGGTGGGGGTCGGCGCGGTGTTGCCAGTCGGCGCGGCGGGCTCCGCCGGCGGAGCGGGTGCAGCCGGGGTCTCAGCCGGGCCAGTGTCGGGCGGTGTTGTCAGCGTGGAGGTTTCGCCGATCGAGCCGACGATCGTCGTGGTCCCGCCCGTCGTGGGGGTTTCGTCGTCTTCGCCGTGTTCGCCCTCGAGGTAGCCCCCGGAGGAATCGACGTTCATCTCCGGGACCACGCTGCCGCCCGGATTCTCAGCCGGCATCGGGTTGCCGTCGGTGGGTTCACCGTTGACGGTCACGACCGGTGCCGAATCGGGTTCGGTCTGCGCCGTGCCGGGGCCGTCGTCGGGCTGCACGTCGCCGGGCTGCTCGCCTGCCGGAGACTCCTGATTGGTGTCGTCCGCATGCGCGATCGGCACGCCGTGGCCGGTCGCGACCGCGGCGCCGACGCCTAGCGCGACCGCCAGCGCCCCTATTCGACCGACGAAGCGTGCGTATCCCGAACGGTCGGCGGCCAAGGGTACGGCGGTCAGGGTGAAGGTTGGATACACCGCCTGCCGAACGCATCCGCGCTGCGTTCTGCGAGTGATTCGAATGTGATGATTCCGTGCAGCAGCCATCGTTGGCCCCCCCAGTTCTGCCTCACCGCCCCGAGCCCACCGGACGGTCTCAGCGAACTATAGAACTAAACATCACTCGAAGGCGAGCAATGCTGGGAAAAAGCTGAAAAATAAACTCCAGAGCCGCATCTACTGGCTTGGTCACCGCAAGAACGGTCATTCTGGCGTGAGGGGCGTGGCGCAGTGGCGAATATTGTCACGCGCGAAGGTCCGGGTGATCGACGGACGATCTTCAGTCTTACGTCAGTGCCCGATCGGTTACCGCGATGTGAGCGCGCGGGGCTTAGGCCACTAATTCGTCCTCGCCCGCATCGGAGTCCCCTACCGGTACGACGTGGAACAGGTAGGTCGAGGTGCCGTCGGCGTTGACCACCTCGGTGGTCATGTAGAACTTCGTGCGGTCCGTGTTGTAAGTGAAACTGTAGGGTGTGCCGGTCATCGTCACGGGATTGCCGACCAGCGTCGACGTCGTCGAGTCGACGGTGTGGAAAAGCGTCGTGGTGGTGCCGTCGTCGGCCGTGGAACTGATGAACGTCAGGTAGCGGGTGCTCTGATAGCCGTAGGCCCAATCGGTTTCGGTGCCGGTCAACACGATCGGCGTTCCGACGACGCTTCCGGTCGCCAGGTCGACGACGGTGAGGTGGGTGATCGGGCCGGACGGCGAGATCACCAGCGTGGACTGAATCGCGTTGGTGCTCGGCCAGAGCGTGCGCAGCGAGTAGCCGCTCTGAGGGGCGCCGTCGGTCTCGACGAAGCTCAGTTGGCCGGTGGTGCGGTCGAGGAAGATCATCCTCGTGGCCGTCACCGTGCCGTCCGGACCGTACTGAGCGGTACGCATGATGAGATTCCCGCTGAGGCCGTCTTCGCCGCCGGGCCCTCCGCCGCCCCAGTAGTTGTACACGGGCCCACCGCCGACTTCGACCACTCCGTCGCCCAGCGCGGTTGCGGTGGCCAGATCGATGGCCACGTAACGGGTTCTGCTGTCCGCCGGATCAGCCGATTCGTCGCTGTAGTACGTGCCATCGACGGTGAACACGTGAAGCGTGCCGCCGTCCGCGCTGTAGATCGGTGAACCCGACCAGTAGCCTTTGATCACCACGGGGTTCATGCTGCCGTCGACGGTGAACAGCGTCTCCAGGGTCGACGGGTCGGAGTCGCCGCGGGTGGACACCTCGATGGTGTGGCCGGTGGGTGATCGGTACGTGTTCGAGGTGGTGTTCGTGACCGCGCTGTCACCCGTCAGCGTGTCGATCACGACCTGCCGGTACACGTATTCCGACGACGTGTGGTCGGTGGCCGTCAGGATGAGTTGAGATTCGTCATCGCTCAGCCTGGGCGACCGATACTCCGGTGTGCCGCTGAGCACGACGGGCGCGCCGAGGACTTCGCCGGTGCCGGTGTCGATGATCGCGGCGGTGGCCTGCCTGGTGCCGTCGGTGGCGGGTGAGACGGCGACGAGGATGAGCCGACTCCGGTCGGTCAGCCATGTCTGGGTGTCGAAGTAGCCGTATTCGGCCGGGGCGGTGAAAGACGTTCCCGCGGTGCCGGTATCGATGTTGTAGGCAACGAAGCTCGCGGTGTGTGCCTGCCTGTCGCCGATCGTGACGAAGGCGAGGGTTCCGTCGTCGTTGAACTCGACGTTGGCATCCTGCTGGTCCAGATCGAGATCGATCACGGGTCCGATGAGTGCACCGGTCTCACTGTCGAACGTCGCGATGCCGGCCGCCCTGGAGAACGACGAACTCCAGTTCGGCCCGTAGATGGTCACTTGGTCGGTGGCGGTGACGTGGACGCGTCCGGCCTCGTCGTTGAAGTCGGCGTAGTAGTAGTTGTCGTCCCCCGAGATCGTTGCGGGCGCACCGAGGAGGGTGCCGTGCAGCCCGTCGATGAGGCCGACCTGTCGCACGGACACGGGCGTCTGGGTCGCGGGGTCGATCTCGTAGGTTGCCGTCGAGTACACCACCCGGCTGCCGTCGCCGTTGAAACGCAGGCCGGTGTAGTAGCTGCTGTAGCTGCCGTCGATCGACAACGGCGTGTTGACCAGAGTGCCGGTGTCCGTATCGATGACACCGATCGTGGTGTCCCACTGCGCGTTCGGTTGGTCGTACGCGTTCATGATCAGATACGCTCGCGACATTCCGTCCTGCTGGGTCGTCACGTAATCGCCTGCGATTTCGATCGGCGTTCCGACGACGCTGCCGTCCACGGCGTTGAGCACGGTGAACGTCGCCGAGGGCGAGGTGCCGGAGGAACTCGAGGTGAGGTAGACGCGGGTCGCGTCGTCGTTGCGACTGAGGTAGCTGAAGGTCTTCCCGGCCAGGGTGGCGTCTCCGATTCGCGCACCGGTTTCGACGTCGACGATACGCAACTGGTTCGTCACCGACCCATAGGCGTTGCGACCGCGGAGGAAGAGCCGTTTCCCGTCGGCGCTGAAGTCGAACTCGGCGGGTAGATAGCCGTTGACGACGGTCGGGTCGCCGAGGACGACGCCGTTGTCGGTGTCGATCACCACTACGGACGTGGTGTAGTCGTAGTTCTGCGTATAGCTTCGCGCGGTGAAGTACCCGCGGTTCCCGATGAAGCGAATGGCCCCGTCGTAGCCGCTGTAGTAGCCGTCGAGCGCCGTCGGCTGACCGACCTGGTTGCCGGTCTCCGCGTCGACGATCACGAGCGTCGCGTGCGCCGTATCGGAGTACCCGCGGTTCGTCACCAGATAGGCGTATCCGCCGACCACCCGCAGGTCCGAGTAGTTGCCGCTGTCGACGTCGACGCGCTGGCCCACGGGGTCACCGGTCTCGACGTCGACGGTCGTCAGCGAGGTGACGGAGGTGGTGTTCGCGTAGTGCTGGGTGACGACGAAGGCTCGAGTTCCGGCCTCGTTGAACACGGCTGAACCGGAGAGGTAGCCGGGTGCGGTCGCGGTCTCCCCGAGAACTCGGCCCGTGGCCGTGTCGACCACCGTCACCGTCGTGGTGTCGGTGTAATCCTCGCTCCTGTCGGAGGAGACGAGGATCGCGCGACTCCGGTCGGCGTTGTAGGCCGGCTGGTAGTACAGGTTTCCTCGTAGTGAGATCGGTTCACCGACAACGGCTCCCGTGGCCGTGTCGAGGACGGTGAACGTACGGTCACCGCTTCCGGTCTCCGGGGTCGACACTAGGAAGGCCCTGCCGTAGTCCGCGGTGAAGTCGATCCGCTGGAAAGGTGTGTCTCCAACCACGTCGTCGCCCAGTGCGGTGCCGGTCTCGACGTCGACGATCCGCAGTTTGGCCGGGACGGTCGTGTAGTAGCCCTCCCGTGCGATGAGCAGCACCCGCTTGCCGTCGTCCGTCGACCGGATCTCGAGGTAGGCGTCGGTGCCGTCGGCGGTGAGCGAGACGGGTTGGCCGACGGTCGATCCGGTCGCCAAGTCGACGACGGTGATGGTCGCCGTGTCGTAATCGGATGAGTAGCCGCGGAAGACGGCCCGCGTCCAGTCGTCGCTGAACCCCGGATAGGCGCTTCCGGCGATGGCCAGCCGCTCACCGACGACGGTGCCGGTGGTGGCGTCCACGATGACGAAGTCGGTGGCGCCGCTGCCGTTCTGGCCGAAGAGGTACACCCGGGTCTCGTCGTCGTTGTAGGTCGGATACAGGTAGCTGCCGGACAGTGTCACCGGGGCGCCGAGGAGGGCACCGCTGCGCGCGTCGAGGACGGCGTATGTGGATGTGTAAACGTCGTTCTCGTAGCTGCGTGCGGTGACGAATGCGCGCGTGCCGTCGTCGCTGAACTGCAGAGAGGTCGAATACGGTTGGCCGCTCAGCGAAATCGGGGCTCCGGCCTCGGTGCCGGTCGAGGGATCGATGACCTGAATGGCCGTCGACCGGGCGCCGGTCACGGGATCGGTCACCTCGCTGAACTGGAACACGCGGCTACCGTCGGGAGTCGTCTCCAGGTACGTCGGCCTGCCGGCCAACATGATCGGATCGCCCAGGACGCCGTCATCCCACGTGGGGGCGACGGTCACCAGCACGTCGGCGGTGGCGGTCCGGCCGGAAGCGTCGGTTGCCGTGAAGGTCAGGGTGAGCTGGTCGACACCCGGCGTGGTGACGGCTGCATCGCGTGCGACGGCGCCCGGGGTGAAGCTGTACGTCGCTGTGGTGACGCCGTTTTCGGTCAGGGTGGCAACGGGAGCCAGGGTCGCAGCGGTCACGACGGGCGGGGCGATCGTCACGGCACCACCGTCGGCGGCGCTGGCGACGACGGTAACGGTGAGGTTGCCGGTTACCGCATCGGGCGCGGTCGCCGATGTGGTGACACGGGGAGCGTCGTCGACGGCGGTGACCGTGATCGACACGGTGGCGCTCGAGGTGTGCCCAGTGCCCTGGCCGTGGAGATGCCACGGACCTGTTTCGTCGGAGACGGTGTAGGTGAAGGTGTCGACGCCGCTGAAACCCCGCTCGGGTGTGTACGTGAAGGTACCGCCGGGGTTCAGCGTCACCTGGCCGTTGGCCGGCTGACTGTAGCTCGTCACCGTCAGCACGTCGCCGGCGGCCGTATCGGGATCGGTGTCATTCGCGAGTACCGGGATGGTCACCTCCGTGTCCTCGGCCGTGGTGATGGAATCTGCTATGGCGGTGGGGCTTTGGTTGGAGAACGTGCGCTGTAGCTCGCGCTGCACCCAACCCAGCACGGCGAACAGCATCAGCGGTGGAGGTGGGGTTGACGGACCGGGGGCGAACAGCGACGCCAGGAACGTCGTCGCTGCGGTGGTGATGATGTTGGCGACGGCGATCGGTGCCGCCAAGAGCGTGTGAATGGGATTCGGTGGCTGCGGCGCCGACGGCGCGGCGGTGGCGGCCGTCAGCGTCCGGTCGGCGGACTCGGTCGTGCGGACCGCGGAGAAACTACCGGCGGGGACGTCGTCGCCGATGTCGCGGACGCCGGCATCGGCCTTGCCGACCGGCTGTGCGGTGGAATCGGGTTGTCCGACAGGCTGCTTGGCACTCGCGGCTGGCTGCGTTTGCGGTTGTGCCTTCGGCACTGCCGGTGGTGGCGGTGCCGGCGTCGGGCTCGGCGGGGCCGGCGGTGTCGGATCACCCGACGGCCCGGCGGGTGCCTGCGTCGGCGGTTGTCCGATCGTTCCGTTGATGGTGGTCGACGCTCCACCCCGGGAACGACACTCCGGGCAGCGGCCCCGACGGGCGGTGCGTCGGCGTCTTCGTCACCGCTCCCGGCGGTGGCACGGTGCCCGAGATGAACGTCGACGCCCCGCTCAGAGGTTCACCGTTGATGACGACCGTCGGTGTCTGCGTATCGGCGCCCGCACCGGGCGGGTCGTCGACCTCTCCGCCCTGAGGCGCAGCGGGCTGGTTGTCAGCCGGCTGATCGGCGGGTGGGTTCTCGGTCGTGTCATCGGCACGTGCAATGGGCACGCCGGTGCCGGTGGCCACGGCGGCGCCGACACCCAGTGCGACTGCGAGAGCGCCGACTCGGCCGATGAACCGCGCGTAGTGCGGCATCGGCGTCGAGGCGGGCACCGAGCCCACTGTGAACGTCGGATACACCGCCTGCGAGTCGCAGGCGCGAGCGGCCCTGCGGTGCTTACGGGCACGACGATTGAAGGCAGTAGCCATGAGATCCCCCCAGATCTCTCTCCCCTCAGCCTCAACGCTGAGGGTCCCCCCACGGGATGAGCAAACTATAGGAGCGGTTACGGCGGAAAGGGAAGCGCTTTCCGCCGACTTTCGCTAAACGAGTAGTGGACTACCTGCGTGCCTGCGCGCGGACATCCACAGATTGTGGAGTTCTCGGAAACGGGTGTTCTGCGAACCTGCCGGGCGCACGATTGATGGATGACCGGCCGCCTGGAGCCCACCGCCGAACAACTCGCCACGCTCGCGGCTCGGCCGCCCGACCTGCCCGTCGTGATGGTCAACCTGCTGACGTTCACGCAGGACGGCGGCCGCCAGCGCTATCTCCGGTACGCCGAGGAGGTGGTGCCGCACCTGCAGCGCGTCGGCGCGACCATTCACTACGCGGGCACGGCGCCGACCACCGTGATCGGGGACGGCGAGCAGCCCGGCTGGGACGCCATCCTCATCGTCGAATACCCTACGCCGCAGGCCTTTCTGGACATGATCGGCGATCCGGAGTACCTCAAGGTGCACGAGCATCGCGCGGCGGCGCTGGAGCACGGCGACCTCATCGCCACGTCAATGTGGACGCTGGCCGACTGACTCCCCTGTCGCCGGAATAGCATTCCTGGTCGTCATTCGACACGGTTGACAGCCGTCAACGCTGTTCCGGCGGAGTTCTAGACTCCCCGCATGGATCGCGCCGGCTTCGACAGCCTCTTCGACATGTCCGATCGCACCGTCATCGTGACGGGCGGCACCCGCGGCATCGGGCTCGCGCTCGCCGAGGGCTTCGTGCTGGCGGGTGCACGCGTCGTCGTCGCCAGCCGCAAGGCCGACGCCTGCGACGCGGCGGCCGCCCACCTGCGCGGTCTGGGCGGGCAGGCGATCGGCGTACCGGTCCATGCGGGTGACATCGAGGGGTTCGACGCGCTCGTCGCCCGCACGGTCGAGGAGTTCGGCGGTATCGACGTCCTGGTGAACAACGCCGCCAACGCTCTCGCGCAACCGCTGGGCGGCATGACCGTAGAGGCGTGGGCGAAGTCCAACGAGGTCAACGTCCGCGGCCCCGTCTTCCTGGTGCAGGCGGCCCTGCCGCACCTGAAGCAGAGCAAGCACGCCGCCGTGCTCAACATGGTGTCCGTCGGCGCGTTCAACTTCGCGGCGACGATGTCGATCTACGCCGCGGGCAAGGCGGCGCTGATGTCGTTCACCCGGTCGATGGCCGCCGAGTTCGCGCCCGCCGGCATCCGCGTCAACGCGCTCGCGCCGGGACCCGTCGACACCGACATGATGCGCAACAATCCGGACGAGGCGATCACGCACATGGTCGGCGGCACGCTGATGAAGCGGCTCGCCTCACCCGACGAGATGGTCGGTGCGGCGCTGCTGTTGTGTTCGGACGCAGGCAGTTACATGACGGGGACGGTCGTGATCGTCGACGGCGGCGGCACGCCGCGTTAATCGATCAGAACCCGTCAGCTCTTCCTCCGATTGGCGAAAGCGGCGGCGGCCGCACGCATCTCACCGCTGGTCGACGCCAGGATCTGGCTGCGGTTCTCGACGTGCAGCGCCGCCTCGATACCCGATGCGTGCAGGTTCGTCCACAGCACTTGTTTGGTGGACTCGACGCCGAATTTGCCGTAGCCGCAGAGGGTCTCGGCGATCGCCACGGCGTCATCGAGGACCGATCCCTCTGACAGCCGCGACACCAGCCCGATGCGGAGCGCCTCGTCGGCCTCGACGGTGCGCGCGGTCAGGATCAGGTCGAACGCCTGCCCCGCGCCGACGATCGGCGGCAGGGTGTAACTCACGCCGATGTCGCAGCCACCCAGTCCGAGTTTGATGAACTGCGTACAGAACCGGGCGTTCGTCGACGCGATTCGGATGTCGGATGCCAGCGCCAGCGCGAAGCCACCGCCGTAGGCCGGTCCGTTGACGGCGGCGATCACCGGCTGACGCAGTCGGATCAGCTTCGTCGTGAGATCGGCGATGCGTTCCTGCCAGCGCATGCCCGCCCGCGGCATCCCCAGTGTCGAGGCGTCGATCGGGGAGGGCGCCGTCAGGTCCAGACCCGAGCAGAAGCCTCGTCCCGCGCCGGTCAGCACGACGACTCGGCACTCGTCGTCGCGGCCGATGTCGTCGAGTGCGCCGTGCAGGTCCTCGACCAGGTCGCGGTCGAGCGCGTTGAGCTTCTCCGGGCGGTTCAACGTGATGACGCTGATATCCGGACGCGGGCGGCTGATGTCGAGGTGCGACATGCAGCCGACCCTAGCCTCAGTCGCTGCTGTGCCAGCCCGCCATGCCGACGATGATCATCCGCAACTGCTTGACCGCGGTTCGGCGGATCTCCTCGATCGCCGCGGGGTCGTTGGCGTCTTCTATCGCCTCGGCGATCGAGATCATCGCGTTCACGATCAGCGTCGCGAGGATGTTGAGGTCCTCGGCGCTCCAGGTGTTGAGTCCGGGGAACCGTGCCAGGTCGATGGCCAGTTCGGACGTGATGAGCCGGATCTCGGTGCGGATGGCGTAGCGGAGTACGGTCACGCCGCTGTTGCGCTCGCGGCCGATGAAGCGCCAGTGCTCGCGCCGTTCGTTGACGCCGGCGATCAGGATGTCGACCGACGACTCGATGAACCGGTTCGGGTCGAGCTTGCCCGCACGGGCGCCGCGCAGCATGTCGCGTAAGGACCGGAACGACTCGTCGATGAGCACCAGTCCCAAGGCGTCCATCGACTCGAAGTGCCGATAGAACGCCGCGGGCACGATCCCCGCCTCGCGGGTGACCTCGCGCAGGCTCAGGGCGCTGAAGCTCTGCTCCTCGAGCAGATGCAGGGCGGCGTCGACGATCGCGCGGCGAGTGACCTCTTTGCGCTCCTCGCGCGTCATTCCGTCCTTGGGCCGCGACGAGCGCGACGAGTCCCTGGAACGCGTCGAGTGTGATCTAGGAGTACGACTGTTCACCGTTTGTGAAACCTACCACAACCTGGCGAAAACCATTGACCATCAGGACGTCGAGGGCGGATGGTGTACACATGTTCACCGAAACTTTGACCAAGAAGGTGCGACGGTCCGCCCTGCTGGACCTGCTCACCGGTCCCCATGGCGTCGACCGCTACACCGAGCTGGTCGACCCCACCTGGACGCGTGGCGATGCCCGCGCCAAGGTCGTCGCAGTGCGACGGCAGACGCCCCGCAGCGTCACGCTGATCCTCGAACCGAATCGCGCGTTCACCGGATTCTCGGCAGGCCAGCACATCAACCTGACCGTCGAGATCAACGGCCGCCGCCGGACTCGCTGCTACTCGCCGGCCAGCGCCGAGAACGACCGCCTCATCGAGCTGACGATCGGCCGCCACGACGGCGGGCTGGTCTCCACCTATCTGTGCGACAACGCGAAGCCCGGCATGATCGTCGGCCTCGACTCCGTCGGCGGCGACTTCGTCCTGCCCGCCGAGCGCCCGCGTCGCATCCTGTTCGTATCCGGCGGCAGTGGCATCACCCCGGTGATGTCCATGCTCCGCACGCTGGTCGAAGAGGGTTACGACGGGGAGATCGCCTTCGTGCACTACGCCCGGACCCCCGCCGAGGCCTGCTATCGGATCGAGCTCGGTCGCATTCCGGGCGTGAAGGTGCTGCACGGCTACACCCGTCGCGGCGTCGGCGACCTGCAGGGCCGCTTCGACGAGTCGCACCTCACCGCCGCGATGGCGAACCCGGACGCGATCTTCGTCTGCGGCCCGCCGGCCCTGGTCGACGCGGTCCGCGAACAGTGCCCGGTCGCCGTCTCGGAGAGCTTCGTCCCGCCGGTGTTCGCCCTCGCCGAGGCAACGGGAGGCACCGTCGCCTTCGCCGACAGCGGTATCGACGTCGTCGACGACGGCCGCTCGATTCTCGATCAGGCCGAGGCCGCGGGCCTCACGCCGGAGAGCGGATGCCGCATGGGCATCTGCCACACCTGCACCCGAACCAAGAAGAGCGGTGCGGTGAAGAACCTGATCACCGGCGCCGTCTCCACCGCCGACGAGGAGGACGTGCAGATCTGCGTCACCGCCCCCGTCGGCGACGTCCAACTCGCGCTCTAGCCCACCCACCCGTACGAGAGAGGAACAGCCATGACTGCCATGCTCGAACGCCCCACCACTTCCGAGGACGCCGTCGAGGTCATCGAGGCCCCGAAGCGCAAGACCATCACCAAGACCGTCGGCGACAAGACCGTCACCATGACCCCCGAGCAGGCCGACGCGTTCGGTGCCGAGCTCGACGCCATCCGCGAGCGCGTCATCGCCGACCTCGGTGAGCGCGACGCGACCTACATCCGCAAGATCATCAAGGCACAGCGCACGCTCGAAGTCGGCGGCCGCGCGCTGCTCTGGGCCGGCGTGCTGCCGCCCGCATGGCTCGCCGGCACCGCGATGCTGGCCGCGTCGAAGATCCTCGACAACATGGAGATCGGCCACAACGTCATGCACGGCCAGTACGACTGGATGGGCGACCCGGCGCTGCAGGGTCGCAACTTCGAGTGGGACTCGGCCTGCCCCAGCGATCAGTGGCGGCACTCGCACAACTACATGCACCACACCTACACCAACGTCCTCGACATGGACCGCGACATCGGCTACGGCATTCTGCGCATGAGCGAGGACCAGCGGTGGGTGCCCTACTACCGCGGCAACGCGCTGTACGCCTTCCTGCTGATGGTGCTGTTCCAGTACGGCGTCGCGCTGCACGAACTCGAGACCGAGCGCATCCGCTCCGGCGAGATCAGCGTGGCCGACAAGAAGGACACGCTCAAGGGCATCTGGGGCAAGGTCAAGAAGCAGACGCTCAAGGACTACGTGGCCTTCCCGCTGCTGTCCGGCCCGTTCGCGCCGTTCACGTTCGCGGGCAACATGACCGCCAACCTGATTCGCAACGTGTGGTCGTACTCGATCATCTTCTGCGGCCACTTCCCCGAGGGCACCCAGGAGTTCACCCCCGAGGAGATCGAGAACGAGTCGCGCGGGATGTGGTACTTCCGCCAGATCCTGGGATCGGCGAACCTCACCGGCGGCAAGTGGTTCCACATCATGAGCGGCAACCTGTCGTTCCAGATCGAGCACCACCTGTTCCCCGACATCCCGGCGCACCGCCACTCGGAGATCTCGCAGGAAGTGCAGGAGATCTGCGAGCGCTACGGCGTGCCCTACAACAAGGGCCCGCTGCCCCAGCAGTTCATGACCGTGATCAAGAAGATCTGGAAGCTGGGCTTCAAGCCGAGCTAGTTCCTGGCGGTTTGCGTGTTGGAACCCGCGACCAGCGCGGGAGCTGACACGCAAACCGCTCAGGTCTGGCAGTTCGGGCACCAGAAGCTGATCCGCTCGGTGCCCGTCACGTCAGCCCGATCCGACAGCACCGTCGTCCCGCACCGTCGACACGGACGCCCGACCCGGCCGTAGACCCACAGGTCCTGGCCGGATCGGGTGTTTCCCGTTGTGGTGCGGTTGACCCTGGACCGGTTGAGCCACAACATGTCCCGTGCGCGCTGCACCACGCGCAGCGGATCCTTCAGCGAGCCGACGGGCGAGGTGGGTAGCCGGCCCATGACGAAGCAGAGCTCGTTGGCGTAGACGTTGCCGACACCGGCCATCACCCGCTGATCCAGCAGCGCCTCCGACAGCGGACGCTCCGGGTCGGCGGCGAGGTTGACGGCGGCCACCCGTGGCTCCCAGGAGTCGTCGAGAAGATCCGGCCCGAGGTGCGCGACGGCCTCCATGTCCTCCGAACGCGGCAGGATCTCGAGCACCCCGAGGTCGATCCCCGCTGCGCGAGAGTCGGCCGTTTCCAGCAGGATCCGCACCTTGTACTCGGGAACGCGACGGATCTGGCCCCCGACGAGCCAGGCGCCGTCCATCTTCAGGTGGGAGTGGATGCTGGCATCACCGACGCGGATGAACAGGTGCTTGCCCCGGCTGAGCACCTCGTCGACGACGCAGCCCGTCAGGTCGACGGTGGCGAACTTCGGAACCCGCACGTCGCAGCGGGTCAGCGTCCTGCCTTCCAGCGCGTCGCGCAACTTGGCCGCCGTGCGGTAGACGGTGTCGCCTTCGGGCATGGGGCCAAGGTACCCGCGAGCACGGCGTGAGGATCGTCCCGCTGGCCCACTCGACCACACATCGCGGCGCTGTTCGCGCACGAGTGGGGGAGGTTTCGAGGAGCGCCGTTCGGGCAACGCCCCTCCCATGCCCGAACCGACCGATCAAGACCGGATAGACGACGTGTCCGCCGGTGACGTCATCACGCTGACGGACGGCGGGCCGTATCGCGTCGTGCACGTCGACCCGACCGAGACCGGATTCCTGGTCACCGTCGAACCCGACGGCGGCGGCGAGACCATGGACATCGAACTGGTATCGGGGACGACCGTGACGCGCACCCTCGAGTCGAAGTGGGACTCGCCGCAGAGTCCGACGCCGCACAGCAGGGGGTAGCGCATTAAGGTCACGGTGTGCGGGTCGTCGCCATCCACATCGCGCCGGGGCGGCGGATTCCCGTGCGCTCGGTGAATTCGGTTGTCGCCGAGGAGGGTAAGGGCCTGGTGGGCGACCGCTACCACGGCACCACGTACCGGCACGTCACCATTCAGTCGCGTGAACTCGTGCACCTGGCGGCGAAGGAACTCGGTCGCGACTTCGACGTCGGGGCGACGCGACGCAACATCACCGTGGACTCCGGGGACATCCCTACCAAGCTCGGCACCCCGATACGGATCGGCGAAGCGGAACTGCACGTGGTTCGGATCATGCCGCCGTGCCGGTTACTCGACGACGACATCGGCCGCGGCGCGATGGACGCGTTGCAGGGGCGCGGCGGCTCCGTCTGCCGAGTGATGGGCTCGGGCATCATCCGCGTCGGCGACCCGGTCGAGATCGGCTAGCCGATCAGCTTCAGGGAGAGATCCCACAGCCGCTCGGCGTTGTCGGGGTCGAGGGCGTACGGCGCGACGCCGTGTATACCGAAGTCGTCGCGATGGTCGACGACGGCGGCCTCCCGACAGTCCTCGAAGTAGCGGCCCGCGACGCCGTCCACCAGTGGCGACGCCGCCAGCAGCACCGAGGTGGCGGCGCCCTGCTGAGGGGTCTTGAGCCTGCTGCCCGCGGCGCGGAAGCGTTCTTCCGACTCCGCGCCGAACGCAGGATCGAGGTGTCGCTGCAGTGCCGTCAGGATGCCACCTGGCATCAGGGCGTTGGCGACGATGCCGTCGTCGGCCCATCGTCGCGAAACCTCCACGGCGAAGAGCACATTCGCGGTCTTGGACTGCCCGTAGGCGGCGAACGGGTCGTACTCGCGGAACGCGAAGTCGATGTCGTCGAACACGACCGGTGAGCGCAGGTGCCCGCTGGAGCTCACCGAGACGATGCGGGCGCCCTCGGCCGCGGCGAGCGATTCGTGCAGGCACACCGCCAGCGCGAAGTGGCCCAGGTGGTTGGTCGCGAACTGGAGTTCGAAGCCGCTGTGCGAGATCGTGCGCTCCTGCACGGCCATCACGCCCGCGTTGTTGACCAGGATGTGCAGCGGTCCCTGCCAGGCGGCGACGAACTCGTCGACGCTGGTGAGGTTGGACAGATCCAGGGGCGCCACCGACGTCATGCCGCCGAGTTCGGCCGCCACCCGGCGTCCCGCGTCCACGTCGCGGACGGCCAGCGTTACCTCGGCACCCGCGTTGACCAGGGCTCGCGCCGTCTCGACGCCGATCCCGGACGCGGCGCCGGTGACGATGGCGCGCTTACCGGTGAGGTCGACGCCGTCGATCACCTCCGCGGCGGTCGAGTCGGCTCCGAACGGCGTGGTGATCAGGGATTGGCTCACGACGACGTGTAACGCCGCTCAGTCGGGTGGTGTTCCCGGATTCGTCCGGACACTGTTCAGTGCCCACCGCGCCTCGTCGGCGATGCGCTCGACGACCGCCGCCGCCGGCTCCACACCCGCGATGAGGTCGACGGCCTCGCCCGCCCAGATCGGCAGATAGTCCATGTCGCCGCGGTCGACGCCCGCCGTGAACTCCTCCTTGGCGATGGAGTCGAACCTCAGCGCGTCCTCCTTGTCGTGCCAGGTGTCGGTGAACCTGTTGCGCAGCGTGCGCGCCGTGAAGCGACGGGGCCAGGCGGAGTCCTGCGCGACGTCGAGTACCCGGTCGCGCGTGGTGCCCGAGGCGTTCGCAGCGACGATCGCGGCCGTCTCCTCGGCGCTGAGCAGTGCCTCCGGCGTCGCCTCGAAACGGGTGCCGATGACGGCGCCGGCCGCACCGAGCACCAGGGCGGCCGCCAGTCCGCGACCGTCGGCGATACCACCGGCCGCCAGCACCGGGGTGTCACCGGCGACGTCGACCACCGCAGGGACGAACGGCAGCGTGCCGCGGCCCTCTCCGTGCCCGCCCGCTTCGGCCCCCTGCGCCACCACGACGTCGGCGCCCAGTTCGAGAGCCTGCCGCGCGTCGGACAGCGTCGTCACCTGAACGGCGAGCGGAATATTGGCGGCACGCACGGACTGAACGAACGGCGCGGGGTCGCCGAACGACACCATGATCATCGACGGTCGCTGTGCGATCACCCACTCGAGCGTCGGCAGCTCCAGCGCCCACGCGAGTAGTCCGACGCCCCAGGGCTTTTCGGTACGGGCTCGCAGGATGTCGATCTCGCGTTCGAGCCAGTCGCGCTGGCCGCCACCCGCCCCCAGCAGGCCGAGGCCCCCGGCTTCGGAGACGGCGCCCGCGAGCTCGCCGCCCGCGACACCGCCCATCGGCGCGAGGACGATCGGATGCTCGATGCCGAGCAGGTCGGTCAGTGCGGTGCGAACCCCCATGCACCAACTCTATGCAGGCACGCTCTCCAGTGCCTTGGCCGCCTTGTCCTGGCGGTGCAGCCGGTCGAGCACGGCGAAGTAGAACGCGTAGGAGAAGGCGCAGCTGGTGAACAGGCTGGCCACGAAGAACAGCCAGGGCCTGCGGATTCCGCGGCGGTACCCGTCGACGATCGTGAACAACGGGAGCAGCAGGACGTTGATGATCGTGTAGTCCTGCACCTGCGACGCGGCCGCCGAGTTGACGTAGCCGAGTTGAATGAACTGCTGCCAGCTGCCCGGTCCCCAGATCGGATTGGTGCCGGGTCCGGCGTAGTCCACGACGAACTGGTGGTTGAAGTAGTAGCCCAGCGCGATCGACGCGACGCCGATCACGTAGAAGGCGATTTCCAGCGGCGAGAACATCGGGCCGGTGGCGGGCCGGGCGAACACGTGGCGGTTGGCGCGGACGATCCAGGCGATGCACCCGATGCCCAGAACCAGATGAACGATGAGCGAGACCATGCCGCCAGTATCGGCGAGCCCGCGGCAAGTTTTGTCACTTTTGACAAAGTCAGCGGAGTCGCAGGCCCCGCGGGGTTCGGGAGAAGCCGTTGTTCGTCAGCGCGGTCTGCACCGTGTCGCGCAGCGCGTCGACGGTCGGGTCGAGCACCGCGACGCCGTTGACTCGCTCGACCAGCAGGCCGCGCAGCGTGCCCCTGCCGACCAGGTCGGCCAACGCCGCTGCGGCGACGACGTGGGTGTCGGTGTCCGCTGTGTTGTCCGCGAACGCCAGCAGCGAGCGGCCCCCGCGCTCGAGGAACCACGTCAGTTCGCCGTCGACGAGCACCACCAGGGCGCCCGCCTTGCGGCCGGGCCGGTGCCCCTCGGGTGCGCCCGGCCAGGGCAACGCGGCGCCGTACGGGTTGGCGGGGTCGGTCGCGGCGAGGACGACGGCCTTGTAATCGCGGCGGTCGTCGACGCCGTCGAGGTAGGTGCGCAGCCGGTCGACGGTCGACGCGGTCGCGAACTGGGCGCCGCCGAGCGATTCGACGAAGTACCCGCGCTGGCATCGACCGGCGTCCTCGAGCGCGGTCAGCACCTTGTAGAGCATCGCGAAACCGCCGGGTACACCGTCGGCGGCGCCCCGGGTCAGCACGCCGTAGCGGTTGAGCAGCAGCTCGGCCTGGAAGTGCGCGCGCAGCGTCGAATCCGGCTCGGGCAGCGGCAGTGCCGACCACCGGCCCGCGACGGTCGGATCGCTGGTGCGCGTCTGCCCGTGCATGACGCGGTAGCTCGACAGCCGTGGCGCCCGCTGCTTCTGCCGGTGCGCGCCGCCGCGCTTGCCGGTGCCCGCGAGCATCGTGCGCACCGGCGAGAAGGTGTCACCGGTGACGCGGCCCGCCCAGATCAGTTCCCACAGCGCCTGTTTCACGGCCTCGTCCGAACCGGCGTCGGACAGCTGGCGGAAGAAGTAGCCGCCGCCGTGGCCGAGGATGTCCAGCACGGCCCTGTGCACGTCGGTGAACTCCAGCTCACCGGGTACCGCCAGGGTCAGCGGCGCCGTGTCCGCGGTGTGGAAGGCGATCCAGCCGTCCCCGGTGCCGAGCTGCCCGACGCCGGACCACGTCACGTCGCCGGACGCCAGCAGTTCGTCGAGCATCGCGGGTTGATAGTCGCGGACGCGCTGCCCGAAGATCAGCGGCTCGATCGCCGACGCCGGCACCGCGACACCGGCCAGCTGTTCGACGACGGTCAGCAACCCGTCGATCCCCGAGTTGCGCGACGAGCCGACCTGTTGCCACGCGGGTAGGAACCGGCCGAACGCGGCGGTGCTGACGGGCTCGATCTGTGCCCGCATTGCTGCGAGTGAGCGGCGGCGCAGGATCTTGAGAACCTCGGCGTCGCACCACTGTTCGGCCTCGTGGGTGAACTCACCGCGGACCAGCTTGTGATCGGCGGCCATCCGGCCCAGCACGTCGGCGGTGACGCGCAGGCCCAGCCCGAACCGGTCGGCTGCCTCCTGCGTGGTGAACGGACCGTTGGTGCGGGCGTAGCGGCCGAGCAGTTCGCCGAGCGGATCGGCGACCGACCCGGTGAAGCTCGCGGGCACGCCCATCGGCACGGCGATGCCGACACCGTCGCGCAGCAGGCCGATGTCCTCGACGGGCACCCACCACGTCCGGCCGGCGAACGACACCGTCAGTGCGCGCTTCGCGGCGCGCAGCCCGTCGAGCCAGCCGCCCACGTCGTCGGCCGTCGAGCGTTGCGCCACTTCGGCTTCCGTCAGCGGGCCGAGTAGGCGCAGCAGGTCGGCGACGGCCTCGGCGTCCCGCGCGGCGCGCTCGGGGGTGAGGTGCTGCAGCTGGGCGATGGTGGAGGCGATGACCTGAGGGTCCAGCAGCTCGCGCAGCTCGACCTTGCCCAGCAGCTCGGCCAGCAGCGTGGGGTCCAGCGACAGGGCGGCGGCCCGTCGCTCGGCCAGCGGGCTGTCGCCCTCGTACATGAACGCGCCGACGTACCCGAACAGCAGCGACGCGGCGAACGGCGACGGCCGCTCCGTTTCGACTTCGACCAGCCGGATGCGGCGCTGCGCGATCCGGCCCATCAGCTCGCGCAGCATCGGCACGTCGTACACGTCCTGCAGACATTCGCGGACGGTCTCCAGCACGATCGGGAAGTCCGGATACTTGCGCGCCACGTCGAGAAGTTGCGCGGCGCGCTGACGCTGGTGCCACAGCGGCGAGCGCTTGCCTGGGTGGCGGCGCGGCAGCAGCAGCGCGCGGGCGGCGCACTCGCGGAAGCGCGACGCGAAAAGCGCTGAGCCACCGACCTCATCGGTGACGATGGGATCGATCTCGTCGGCGTCGAAGACGAAGATGTCGGCACCGGGCGCGGTGTCCTCGGTGTCGGGTAGCCGGACGATGATGCCGTCGTCGGAGGCGGTGGGCTTCTCGTCGATGCCGTAGCGCTCGCGCAGCCGCCGCGACACCGCGAGCGCGAGCGGGCCGTGCACGCGCAGGCCGTAGGGGGAGTGCAGGATGACGCGCCAGTCGCCGAGTTCGTCGCGGAACCGCTCGACGACGAACGTGGTGTCGGTGGGCACGGTGCCGGTGGCCTGCTTCTGCTCGTCGAGCAGCTGGCGCAGGTTGGCCGTCGCGAAGTCGTTGAACCCCATGGCATCACACTGCGCGGTGAACTCGTCGGCGGAGATCGTCGACAGCTTGCCCGTGAACGCGCCGATGGCCTCGCCGAGTTCGGCGGGCCGGCCCGCGGCGTCGCCCCGCCAGAACGGCAGCCGGGCGGGCTCGCCGGGGGCGGGGATGACGAGGACCCGGTCGTGGGTGATCTCGGTGATGCGCCAGCTGGTGGCGCCGAGGGCGATCACGTCGCCGGGCCGCGACTCGTAGACCATCTCCTCGTCGAGTTCGCCGACGCGCGAGGGCTTCTCGGTGTCGGCGTTGGTCGCGAGATAGACGGTGAACAGGCCGCGGTCGGGAATGGCGCCGCCGGAGGTGACGGCGAGCCGCTGCGCACCCGGTCGGGCGGTGAGCTCACCCGCGTCGCGGTCGTAGACCAGGCGGGGCCGCAGTTCGGCGAACTCGGTCGATGGGTACTTGCCGGCCAGCAGATCGAGCGTCGCTTCGAAGGCGCTGCGCGGCAGCGTCGCGAACGGCGCGCTGCGGCGCACGGTGTCGAACCAGCGGTCGGCGTCGAGCGGTTCCAGAGCGGCCGCCGCGACGGTGTGCTGCGCCAGCACGTCGAGCGGATTGGTCGGCACCCGCATGGTTTCGATGCGACCGGCGAGCATGCGCTGCACGGTCACGGCGCAGTCGATCAGATCGGTGCGGTGCTTCGGGAACAGCACGCCCTGCGACACCTCGCCGACCTGGTGGCCCGCGCGGCCGATGCGCTGCAGGCCGCTGGCCACCGACGGGGGCGCCTCGACCTGGATCACCAGATCGACTGCGCCCATGTCGATGCCGAGCTCGAGGCTGGACGTCGCGACGACGGCCTTGAGGCGCCCGCTCTTGAGCTCCTCCTCGACGATGGCGCGCTGCTCCTTGCTGACCGACCCGTGGTGCGCGCGGGCCAGCAGGGGTTCGGCGCCGAACGACTGCCCGCTGCCCATGACGTAGGCCGGTGCACCGCCGCCGACCTTGTCGTTGCGCTTCTCCTCGGATTCGATGCCCAGTCGTTCGGCGTGAATCTCGTTGAGCCGGGCGGTGAGTCGCTCAGCCAACCGTCGGGAGTTGGCGAACACGATCGATGACTCGTGCGTCTCGATGAGGTCGACGATCTGCTGCTCGACGTCGGGCCAGATGGTGTTGTTCTCGAGGTCGGCCATATCGGGCACCGGTACCCGCACGGACAGGTCGAAGACCTTCTCCGATTTGGGGGCGACGATCGTGGTGGGCGTCTGGCCGCCGAGGAAGCGGGCGACCTCCTCGGCCGGGCGCACGGTGGCCGACAGGCCGATGCGCTGGGCGGGCTTCTCCAGCAGCGCGTCGAGACGTTCGAGCGACAGGGCCAGGTGCGCGCCGCGCTTGGTGGCCGCGACGGCGTGCACCTCGTCGATGATCACGGTGTCGACCTCGGCGAGCGTGTCGCGGGCCGCCGACGTCAGCATCAGGAACAGCGATTCCGGCGTCGTGATGAGGATGTCGGGCGGCTTGGCGATGAGTTCGCGGCGGCGGTTGGGTGGGGTGTCGCCGGAGCGCACGCCGACCGTGATGCTGGGTGCGGGTTGGTCCAGTCGGTCGGCGACGCGTGCGATCCCGGTGAGCGGCGTTGACAGGTTGCGCTCGACGTCGACCGCGAGCGCCTTGAGCGGCGACACGTACAGGACACGGGTGCCGGCCTTGGGGGCGCGCGGCTCCGATCCGGCGAGTTGATCGATCGCCCAGAGGAACGCCGCGAGCGTCTTACCCGACCCGGTCGGGGCGATGACCAGCGTGTTGTCGCCGTTCGCGATGGCGGCCCAGGCGTCGGCCTGTGCGGACGTCGGGGCGGGGAAGGTGCCCGCGAACCACTCGCGCGTCAGGTCGCTGAAGCGAGCGAGCGGATCGGCTGTTCTACGGGCCACCGTCCCATGGTGCCCGCAGGGTCCGACAACTACGCGATTCGCGTGTCCCTACCCGCGCTGACCGCGGGTTTCGACATGCGAGTCACCGGAGTGTGGGGACGCCCGGCACGCGCGCGACGGCGTCGAGCAGGGCGTGGGCGCAGGAGTCGGCCACGTAGTCGGCGTCGATCGAGGGGTCGATGATCCGCTGGCGGCACATCTCGAAGGTGAATGAGAGCCAGCCGTAGACCAGGACGCGCAGGTCGCGCTCGAGCTTGGAGTCGACCTCGCCCATCGCGTCGAGCAGGCGCGTCATGATGCGGTTGGCCTGGCGGTCGTTGTCGACGTCGTCGATGCCGCGTAGCACCGGGTCGCTTCGGCCCATCCCCATGTAGGCGGCCCAGGCGCCGTGCGGGTGGGCCTCGTCGTACCGCAGGTACTCGAGCACGCCTGCTTTGAGCTGCTCGAACAGGCTGGCATCGGCGTCGGGCGGCGTGTTGGTGGCCTCGAACAGCTTCTCGCCCTCGTTGCGCACGACGGCCGCGAAGAAGGCGCGCTTGTCGGGGAAGTAGTGGTACATGAGTGCGCGCGAGACGCCTGCGCGCTCGGCGATCTCGTCGATGCGGACCTCGTCGTAGGGACGCTGACCGAACACCTCGGCACCGAGGGCGAGGAGTTCGTTGCGGCGGTCCTCGGGGGACAGCCGCCTGCGGTCGGCCATGAAGCCAGGGTATTACTCCACATGTGTTGGACAGGGCAGGAGGGGCCCTCGCGTCATTGTTCGGCAAGGCCTACACGTGGTGCCCGGTGCGTGCGTCGAGTGCAATGGAACCGCCGCCGGTGAAGACGAGTAGGAAGAACGCGAAGCAGTACAGGACCGCGAGTTCGCCGCCGTTGGTCATCGGGATGACACCGGTGGGGAGGTGCTGGCTGAAGAACGCGAACGCCATGACACCGGAGGCGACGAAGGCGGCGATGCGGGTGAACAGCCCGACGATGATCAGAAGCGCCGTGATCAGTTCGAGTACGCCGGCGTAGAAGAACGGCCAGACGCCCACTGGTGCTTGCTGTTCGGGTACCGGCCAGCCGAAGAGGTGTGACGTGGCGTGGCAGAGGAACAGCAGCCCGACGACCACGCGGAAGATGCTTAGTACGGTCGGCGCGTGCGGGCTGAGCCTGGCGTCGAGCTTCTGGATCGGATTGGTCATCGGTCAGTTCTCCTTCGATGGGTTCACGGCGTGGGGTTGGGCGACGCCCCCCACGGGGTGGTCGTGGACGAGTGCACCGGCGGTGGGAAGTCCCGACCAGGTCTCGAATTCCTCTGCCAGATCGAGCCGCTCGACGACGGCGGCGTTCTCGTAGATGCCCCACTGGTCGCGGGGGAGCATCCACATCAGCTCGAACTGGTTGCCGTCGGGGTCGGCGCCGTAGATGCTCTTGGTGGCACCGTGGCTCGATTCGCCGGTGTAGGCACCGGCGTCGAGCAGGACCCGGCGCATCTCGACCAACTCGTCGACGGTGTCCAGCTGCCACCCCAGGTGGTAGAGACCGACGGATCGAGCGGGCTGGGGAACCGCTTCGGCCACGCCGAACAACCCGAGGTCGTGGTGATTCCCCGACCGGGGCAGACGCAGGAAGGCGCCCGCGAGCCGTGCCTCGCGGCCGACGAGTTGCATGCCGAACACCTCGGTGTAGAAGCGCACGGAGCGATCGACGTCGGCGACGAAGAGCACGGCGTGGTTCAAGCGGACGGGTGAGACGGCCATGACGGTTGCTCCTCGTGTACACATGGTTGTAGCTACAACAAAGAACCCTAACGGGAGATTGTTGTAGCTACAACCGTACGAGTAGGATGGTCGGGTGACTTCCGAACCGCTGGATCGAGGCGAGCAGGCGGCATGGGTGCGGCTTGCCTCGATTCTCGAGTTGCTGCCCAATGTGCTGGATGCGCAATTACGTCGCGATGCGGGGCTCATGCACTTCGAGTACTTCGTGCTCGCGATGCTGTCCGAAGCGCCCAGGCGGACCCTGCGGATGAGCGCGCTCGCAGCACAGACGAACTCGACTCCTCCTCGCCTGTCCCACGTCGTGAAGCGGCTCGAGGACCGCGGGCTGGTCGAACGTCTTCCGTGCCCGGAGAACGCGAGGGCGACCAACGCACGCCTGACAGCCGCAGGTTGGCGCAAGGTCCGCCAGGCAGCGCCCGGACACGCGGCCACGGTTCGGGACAACGTCATCGATGCGTTGACCGGCGAGCAGGTGGGTCAGCTCACCGACATCGCCGAAGCCATCCTCAGTCGCCTCGATCCGGACCGCGCGATGTCGGCCACCTACCACCGCTACGACCGCGGGCCCGGCGACTAACCGGAGTTGGCCGACGTGATCGACGCTAGACGCGAGTGGGCAGGGCGACGGTGTCGCCCGCCACGTCGATCGCGACCTTGCCGCGCAGGGCGTACGACCGTCGGTTCTCCAGGAGTTCGTGGGCCTCGCCCGTTCGCGCGAGCGGAAGAGTCGCGCCGATCACCGGTCGCACGAGACCGCGCTCGACCAGGGTGGTGAGCGCGTCCAGCTTGCCGCGGTTCTGTCGGGTGAACACGAAGTGGTAGGCGGCGTTTCTACCCCACGCCTCGATGAGGTTCTGTGGCTGCGCGATGTCGACGATGCTGACGACGCGTCCGGAGTCGGCCAGCGCCAGCGGGCTTCGGGTGAGCGCGTCGCCGCCGATCGTGTCGAAGACGACGTCGACCCCCTCGCCTCGCGTCATCTCGGCCACGGCGTCGACGTAGTCGGTCGAGGTGTAGTCGATCGCCGCGTCCGCTCCGAGCGAGCGCACGAACTCGTGGTCTGCTGCTTTCGCCGTGGTGAGCACCCGTGCGCCGATCGCGTTCGCGATCTGGATTGCGATCGTGCCGACGCCGCCCGTGCCGCCGTGGATGAGGATCGTCTCCCCCACGGTGAGCTGAGCCCGCGTCACCAGGGCCTCCCAGACCGTTCCGCCGACGAGCGTCAGGCTCGCCGCCTCCAGGTGACTGATGTTCTCCGGCTTCCGGCCGACGAGATCGACGTCGGCGACGTGCTGCTCGGCGTAGGAGCCGGGGCCGCCGAAGATCTGGGGCGTGTAGTACACCGCATCGCCGGCGTGGAACTCGGTCACGTGCGTTCCGACCTCTTCGATCACGCCGGAGATGTCATGCCCGATGATCGCCGGGAGCGGCACCAGATCTGCGTAGTCTCCGCGACGGATCTGATAGTCGAGCGGGTTGACGGCGGTCGCATGAACGCGCACCCGTACCTGGCGGGGTCCGACCTTCGGCACGGGGACGTCCCGCAGCTCGAACACGTCGGTACCGCCGAAGCGTTCGAGGACAACGGCTTTCATGGTGTCGTTCATATCGGTGTTCCTCATCGTGGTTCTGGATGCGAGACGCTTGTCGACGGGATCGCGTTGCATCCCGCTAGTGCGATCGTGGGTCGGTCATGATCTCGACCATGGCCGGTCCCGGGTAGGTGAGCGCTTCTCCGATCACGGACTCGACGTCGGCCGGATCGCTGACACGCCTGCCGTAGGCGCCGCAGTCACGGGCCAGCGCGGAGAAGTCGGGGTTCAGCAGCGACGTCTGCCAGACCGCGTACTCGGCGCTGCGCTGTTCTTCGCTGATCTTGGCGAGTTCGCCGTTGTTGAGCAGGATGTGGGTGATGTTCATGTCGTACTTCACCGCCGTGGTGAATTCGGCGAGGTACTGGCCGAATCCACCGTCTCCGGTGACGGCGATGACGGGACGGTCCGGGGCCGCCGCCCATGCTCCCAACGCGGCGGGGAAGCCGAAACCGATTGAACCCAGGTAGCCCGACATGAGAACCGCCTGCGACGTGGGTTCGAAGTACCGCCCGAACGAGTAGGCGTGGTTGCCGACGTCGACTGTCATGACGGCGTTCTCGGGTGCGAGTTCGTTCAGCGCGCGGAAGACCGTCGCGGCGGACACCCGCCCGCTGCCCGACACCGCAGCCGCCCGTCGCGCCTTCTCCGCGCGCCACACCGCCCAGCGTTCCGCGACCTCCGTGCGTTGGTCGACGATCGCCGCGTTGCTGCGCAGCGACTCCGTCAGTGCGCGGGCGGTGACACCCACGTCGCCGAGCACCGGCACCGTCACGGGCACGAATCGGCCCAGCATCAGCGGATCGGTGTCCACCTGCACCGTCGGCTTATAGGGCGAGATGCCGCTGTGGTTGGAGAACGACGCGCCGAACACCAGCAGGAGGTCGGCCTTGTTCATCATCCAGGACGCGACAGGGGTCCCCGATCGGCCGAGGACGCCGCAGGCCAGCGGGTGTCGGTCCGAGATCTGCCCCTTGGCCTTGAACGTGGTGAGGACGGGGGCGTTCAACCGTTCGGCGAGTGAAACAACCTGTGCCATATCGGCTTTAGCGCCGGCACCGACCACAACCACCGGTCGGGTGGCGGCCGCGATGTGGCCGAGTGCCTCGCGGAGAGCCTGGGCGGGTGGTCCAACGCGCAGGTCGGGCATCCGCCCGGTGGGGCCGGAGGCGGCGTGGTCGGGCGCCGGGAGCACCTGAACCTCGTCGGGAAGGACGAGGTGCCCGACGCCGCGGTTGAGGATGGCGTGTTTGAGTGCCATCGTCATGAGTTCGGCGTGGTCGGATCCGGAGCGGATCAGGGCCGAGTAGGTGGAGACGTCCGCGAATGCGGCGAGTAGGTCGATGTCCTGAAAAGCGCCCTTGCCTGCGACGGATGAATCCACGTTGCCTGAGAGCGCCAACACCGGTGCGCGATCGGCCTTCGCGTCGTAGAGCCCTGTCAGCAGGTTCGTGGAACCGGGCCCCGCGATGCCGAAGCACGCGGCGGGCCTACCCGTCAGCTTGCCGTAGGCCGATGCCGCGAAGGCCGCCGCCCCCTCGTGCCGAATGCCGAAGTAGCGCAGCTTGCCCTCGGTCTCGGCGCGGTGCATCGCCTCCGCCATACCGAGATTCGAGTGTCCGACCATCCCGAACACCGTGTCGACTCCCCAGTTGGTCATCGTCTCGACCAGCACGTCGCTCACCGTGCGAACGCGTGCTGCCGGCGCGGGGGTGGCCACGTAGACGCCGTCTGCGCGAACGTCGACGGGGTAGGTCGGGACGTCGAAATCGGGTCCGCCCGCGGCTTCACCGGTGAACGGATCGAAATCGAAGCCGTGCCAGGGGCACCGGATCTTGCCGTTCTCCACGGTGCCCTGCCCCAGCGGCCCGCCTTGGTGGGGGCAGCGGTTGTCGATGGCGCCGTACTCGCCGCGCAGTTTGGTGAGCGCTACGGACTTGACGCCGACGGGGCACACTCTCACCTCGCCGTCCTCGAGTGAATCGCCGTCGATCGCCCTGTGCCACTGCAGGTTATCGTCGTGGTCGGGCGTTTCGGAACTCACAGCGGCACCACTCCTGCGTAGGGGACTCCGCTGAGATAGGCGAAGTCGCGGTCGAAGGTGACGAGATCGTCGAGCTCGAAGTCGGCGAGCCTTCGGTGACCGCACGCCCTGGCGAGAATCACCATCAGCTTGACAGTGGAGCGCAGAAAGCGGTGCAGGCGCTGCGCAGCGAGTTCGACGGGCAGCCGGTCGCGCAGGTGAGGCTGCTGAGTGGCGATCCCCACCGGACAGGAGTTGCTGTTGCACGCACGCATCCCGACGCATCCGATGGCCTGAAGCGCCGAATTGGACAGCCCGACGGCGTCCGCGCCCAGCGCCAGCGCCTTGACCATGTCCGCTGCGGTACGAATCCCCCCGGTGACGGCAAGCGTGACGTGGTGGGCCGCGGACGCTGTGAGGTGCCGCCGTGCTCTGGCTAGCGCCGGGATCGTCGGAACGGAGATGTTGTCGCGGAACAGCGTTGGCGCCGCGCCTGTTCCACCGCCGCGTCCGTCGAGGATGAGGTAGTCGACGCCTATCGTGAGCGCCGCGTCGATGTCGCGTTCGATGTGCTGCGCACTCATCTTGTACCCGACGGGAATCCCCCCGGATACCTCTCGCACCTGAGCGGCGAAATCGCGGAACTGGTCGAGCGAGGTCCAATCGGGAAACCTGGCGGGGGAGATCGCGGCGGTACCCTCCGCAAGACCACGCACCTCGGCGATCCTGCCGGTCACCTTGTTTCCGGGCAGATGGCCGCCGGTGCCGGTCTTGGCGCCCTGGCCGCCCTTGAAGTGAAAGGCCTGAACTTTCTGCAGATGCTCGAGATTCCACCCGAAGCGGGCCGAGGCGAGCTCATAGAAGTATCGCGAATTGTGCTGCTGCTCTTCGGGAAGCATGCCGCCTTCGCCGGAGCAGATTCCGGTACCGGCCATCTGCGCCCCCGCGGACAGGGCGACTTTGGCCTCCTCGGAGAGCGCTCCGAAGCTCATGTCGCTGACGAACAGCGGAATGTCCAGCACCAGAGGACGTCCGGCCGCCGGACCGATCACCGTCTCGGTGGTGACCGGTTCGTCGTCCAGCAGCGGTAATCGCGCCAGTTGCCCGGTCAACAGCTGGATCGACTCCCACGTGGGCAGCTGATCCCTGGGCACGCCCATGGCCGCCATCGGTCCGTGGTGGCCGACACGGTCCAGACCGTGTGCGGCGAGCTCGTGGATGTGCGTGACGAACGGCTCGTCGGCGGAGTCGGCCGGCTTGATCCAGTGGCCCTGGTATCCGTCATCGTCGTAGGTGACGGGATTGGCGCGGGTGAACATCCTGATGGACGACTCGTCCACGTACACAACGCCATCCGATACCCACGCGGGGAACTTGTTGAGCGCGACCGAGGGATTCACGGGGGACACGCCCGTCTCCGAGTCGTAGCGCCAGCCGTGCACCCCGCACACGACGTGGTCGCCCTCGACACGACCGTCACTCAGCAGCGCGCCCCGATGCGGGCAGCGTCCGTAGAGGGCGGACACGCCGGTGCCGCGGCGGATGAGGACGATGTCCACGCCGGCGACCGAGACGGGATGGGGGCGGAAGGGCACCAGCTCGTCGAAGGACGCCACTCTGAGCGCACTCGTCGAACCGATCGTCACGGCGACCCCTTGTGCGTCCAGCGGTTCGGGTCGGTTTCCAGGGCGCGCCGGTCCCAACCCATCAGATCGGCGGCCGCGGCGTAGGTGAACTCGAGGAAGTCCATCACCGCGCCGTCGGGGTCCTTCGCCTCGCGGGCGACCTCGTAGGGCAACAGGAACTGTCGCAACGCAGTGTCGTAGAAGACGCCGTCGGGCCGACCCGTGGCGTCGGCGAAGCCGTCCGGTTCGGGATAGGCGTAGGAGTAGAAAGCCCCCTCGTCGGCGCCGCCGGGCCAGAACCCGCAACTGCTCAGTTGGTGGGAGTAGCCCTCCTCCATCACCCAGTCACCGCAGTTGGGCGCGCCTCCGGGATGGCGCGGCGCGATGTCGCCGGAGAACCGGGTGCAGGCCAGATCGAAGGAGCCCCAGAAGAAGTGGACGGGACTGACCTTGCCGATGAACCGGGAGCGGAACCGGTTGATCACCCGGTCGGCCTGCACCAGCTGCCGCCAGAAGGCGTCGGCGGCGGCGGGGTCGTAGCCGGCGTGGGTGTCCTCGGCGAACGGGATGGCGGGATCCACCTCGTTGGGCCCGTTGGAGATGTCGGCGTCGATGCCGAGATCGCCGAGGGTGTCGAGCACCGCTCGGTGGAACCGCGCTACGGAGGTGTCCCGTAGATCGATCGCGGCCGCGCCGCCGTCACTGACCCGCACCGCGAGTGCGTGGTTGACGAAGTCGAACTCCATGTCGAAGGACTCAGTACCCACGGGGATCGCCGAGGTGGTCAGTCCCCGCGGTGAGACGTAGAGCGGCACCTGCCACCAGTGGTTGAGCAGCGGCGCGTGGGCCAGTCTCACCTTGCCCACGATCTGGCTCCACATGTGCAGGGATCTGCGCGTCGGTTCCCAGTCGTCGACGCGGAGCGCCGGCCAGCCCCGGCCGGCTCGCACCTCGGTCATTCGAACCTCCCTGTTGTCGCAATCGAATCGGCGCCCGGTAGCGGTGCCGTCGGTGTCAAGTATCGCTTCACGCCCGTTCCGCCGTGGGGATCATCCGGAGTGGGGCACGCGTTCGGTGGGGATGTTGCCGAATCGACCCGCCTGGTAGTCCTCGTAGGCTTGGACGATCTCCTCGCGGGTGTTCATCACGAAGGGCCCGGATTGAACCACAGGTTCTCGGATCGGCCGGCCCCCGAGGAGCAGAACCTCCAGCTGGGGCTCCCTGGCGGATGGGCTTCGCCGGGCGGCCAGAGTCAGTGCGTCCCCGGTGCCGAACAGGGCGAGTTGGCCCTCGTTGATGGGTTGTGCCGCCGTACCAACGGTGCCGCTTCCGGAGAGCACGTAAGCCAGCGAGTTGAAGTCAGCCCGCCATGGCAGTTCGAGGCGGGCACCGGGGTTCACCGTTGCGTGCACGACGGTGATCGGCGTGTGGGTGGTCCCCGGCCCGGTGTACCCGGCGACGTCTCCGGCGATGACCCGTAGAAGCGCACCGCCGTCGGCCGAGGACACCAGCCGGGCTTGCCTGGCGCGGATGTCCTGGTAGCGCGGTGTGACGAACTTACTGACGCGCGGCAGGTTGACCCACAGCTGGACGCCGTGGAATATCCCACCGGAGACGACCAGCTGTTCCGGCGGCTTCTCGATGTGCAGGATCCCGCTGCCGGCGGTCATCCACTGGGTATCGCCATTGGTGATGGTTCCACCGCCGCCGTGAGAATCGTTGTGCTCGATCGTGCCGTCGATGATGTAGGTGACGGTCTCGAACCCCCGATGGGGATGCCACGGGGTGCCCTGGGGTTCACCTGGTGCCCAATCGATCTCGCCCATCTGGTCCATGTGTACGAACGGGTCCAGGTCGGTCAGCGACACCCCCGCGAATCCGCGTCGCACGGGGAACCCGTCGCCCTCGAATCCGACCGGTGCGGTGGTGACCGAACGTACCGGCCGTTGCGTCGCAGTGGTGCGATCGGGGACGGGGACGCGGGGCAGGGTGAGCGTGTCCGCGGTGACGGCTGGCATGGTGTGTGTCCTGTCGGTCGGCGTGTTCGTGGGGTTGTGAGGACGTAGGCGGCGGACGTGGTGTTTCCGTTAGCGGCTCCCCAGCCGGGCGATGACGAATTCGGCGGCCGCTTCTGCCATTCCGTTGACGGCGTACGCGCTGTGTGCCCCGCGATCGAGGCCGCCCCCTTGGCAGATCGGATCCCCCCGGGCGCAGAGGTCGATGGTCCTGTCGGTGAAGGCGGGGCCGATCTCGATGGGAGGCGCCTCGTGCCGCAGAAGTCTCACGACGTCCGGTGAGGGTTTACCGAACAGGACGACCGCGGTGATTCGCTCGGCGACGTCTGAAGTCAGTGGGTCGAGGGCGTATCCGGCGGGAGCGGTCTCGCTGGTGAAGTACCCGCTGACGGCCGCGCCCTGGGAGTAGCCGCCGACGACGATGTCCGTGGTGGGGCAGTCGGCCGTCAGATCGCGCAGGCGGTTGCCGACATCCTGGATGCCGTCGACGACACGATCGAATTGCAAGGACGCCGGGTAGTTCACGGCATGGACTCCCACGGTGCGCTCGGGTAGCCGTTGGTGCAGTGCGTCTATGACGGGCTCACCGACCTTGCCCACGCCCGGACCCTCGAAGGTGCCGCGAGCGAAGACGACCTCCACGTCGGCGCAGTCGACCATCGGGAAGGCCGTCTCCTCCCCGTTGGCCTGGCCGGGGGAGGCGCCGACGAACAGTGCGGCCACCACCGCGCCGACGGCCATCGCGTACAGCGGGCGGCGCGTCAGGTGGGATTTCGGTTGCACGGCAGCGGATGGCGAAGGTCGCGCTCTGGTCATGACGACTGCGTCCTGGGGTTTCGCGGCGGCGGCTTCGAGGTTGATCATGACGATCTACTAGCGCTCCTCGGTGAGCGTGAGCACCGGCTTCCCGCTGACGGATGCGAGGCGATTGTGAAGTGCGACAACGGCTCGCATCGGCCGCAGGTGGATTGACAGCGAGGCGACCTTGCCCGCGGCGTTGACGCCGATGAGTTCGATGCCGTCCATCTCCGTGGTGCCGATCATGATGTTCGTCACCACCGCGAAATGTCCATCGCCGACGATGATGTCGTTGACCGTGAAGGAATCGGCGACATCCAGGATCTGTGTGACCGCCATGGCGACCTGTTCGCGGCCGACGAGCGGCTCGACGTCGATGGGGCTTTCGAGAATCACGTACTCGGCGAGTTGAGCTGCTGCGCTTGCGGCATCGCGTGCCTGCACGGCCGCCAGGAACGCCGATAATCCCGCTGGAATCTCATCCACAGTCGTCGACTCTCCGTCCGGGTCTCGCAATGTGTCAGTGTGCTGCGACTCGAGCCGGCGGAACCGGCATCTTCCGTGCCATCAGGGTCACACCACAGGCGCCACCTTCGCGTCGGTGAGAGTCCCTTACGTAGCCGCGGGCACCGTCGTCGTCAGCGCACTCCCTGGAAGACGATCTCCAGAACGCCGTCGAGGTACTCGGGTTCGAGTGGCATCGCGTGGATCAGCCGGTACTCGACGACCCCGTACAGCAGGTCGCGCATGGTCTGCCAGTCGGCGTCGGCGCGCATCTCACCGCGCTGCTGTGCCCGGGCGGTGCGGGCGCGGAAGTCCTCGATATTGGGTGCGATGATCCGGTCGAAGAGAGCGCGCAGGAGGTCGGGGTCGGATTGGCCGGCGGCGATCAGACACCGATATGCCGGGCCGAAGCCGGTGGTCGTGATCAACTCCAGGATCGCCGCCAGCTGGGTCCGGATGTCGGCGACGAAGTCGCCGGTGTCGGGGAGCGCTACGACGGCGCTGAGGCTTTCGGTCGCGGCTTCGAGGATCACCGCACCCTTGGACGGCCACCAGCGGTAGATCGTCTGCTTGCCCACGCCCGCCTGCCTGGCGATCGCTTCAATCGAGATGTGGTCGTACCCGAGCTCACCGATCATCGAGATGGCCGCGTCGAGGATGGCGCGGCGAGATTGCTCGTTGCGGCTGGCAGGCACATGGCACACCGTAGACGAGCGGATGCCGAATCAATACGGTACGTTTCGTATTGACGCATTGCGTGTCGTTTCACTTCGTCTGGGTAGCCGGCGCGGCGCTCCGAACCGAGGCGTTGATCGCAGTGGTCAGAACGGATTCGCGCCACCTCGGGAAGGGAAGTGCGCCCGTGTCCATCGAACTGGTCGATCCAGACGAAGTCGTCCGGCTCCGGATTGAGGGGAGAGGCGCGGGGCTGCTCGGTCGACGCGCGGAATCTGCCGCGATCGGCCGCCTCCTGGCCGAGGCGTCGGCGGGGCGCAGCGGGGTGCTCGTCGTACGGGGGGAAGCCGGCATCGGAAAGTCTGCGCTGCTGCAGCACGCCCGCGACGCCGCACTCTCATCGGGGTTTCGAGTCGAGTCCTCGGTCGGGGTCGAAGCCGAGACCCAGTTCGCCTTCGCCGGCCTGCACCAGCTGTGCGCGCCGTTACTCGACGGCTTCGACACGTTGCCGGACCCGCAGCAGAACGCCCTCGGCGTCGCGTTGGGCCGCCGGGCCGGCGCCGCGCCGGATCGGTTCCTGGTCGGGCTGGCCGTCCTCAACCTCCTCGCGGAGTCGGGCCCGATGCTGTGCCTCATCGACGACGCGCAGTGGCTGGACCAGGCCTCCGCGCAGGTTCTCGCGTTCGTGGCGCGGCGGGTGGAGGCCGAACGGCTGCTGCTGATGTTCGCAATGCGAGACCCCCTTAACAGCGCAGGGGATCCGCTGGCCGGGTTACCCGAGTTGCGCCTCAGCGGGCTGGAGGATGGCGATGCTCGGACGCTGCTGACCACGACTGTGTGCGCACCGCTCGACGAACGGGTCCGCGACCGCATCGTCGCCGAGGCGCGCGGTAACCCGTTGGCGTTGCTGGAGCTTCCAACCAGCATGCAGTTGGCTGGTGGCTTCGGACTCCCCGACGCCACGAGCGTCCCGCGCCGAATCGAGGAGAACTTCGCGCGGCGCTCGAAGAGCCTTCCGGCCGAGACGCAGCAGCTGTTGTTGGTGGCGGCCTCCGAGCCGACCGGCGACGCGGCACTGCTGTGGCGCGCCGCCGATCACCTGGGTATCGACCGCGAGGCGGCCGCGCCCGCGGAAACCGCAGGGCTGCTCGAGATCGACACCCGAGTTCGGTTCCGTCATCCGCTGGTGCGCTCGGCGGTTTACCGTGCCGCCACCGCACCGGAGCACCGTCGGGCCCACTACGTCCTGGCTGCCGCCACCGACCCACAGGCCGAGCCGGACCGCCGCGCGTGGCATCGCGCGCAGTCGGTGCTGGGTACCGACGAAGAGGCCGCCGCGGAACTGGAGCGGTCGGCCGATCGTGCGTTGGCCCGCGGTGGGTTCTGTGCCGCGGCTGCGTTTCTCGAGCGCGCGACCGACTTGACGCCGGAGCCCGCTCATCGGGCGAGACGCGCACTGGATGCCGCCAGCGCCAAGCACTGTGCCGGTGCGCCCGAAGCCGCCCTGGCCCTGCTGGACAGTGTCGACGCCGGGCGGCTGGACGCGTTGCACCGCGCCCGCCTGGAACTGCTCCGCGCGCAGATCACCTTCCACCTCACCCAGGGCAGCGAGGTTCTGAGGATGCTGCTGGGCGCCGCTCGGATGTTGGCTCCCCTGGATCCCTCGCTCGCTCGGGAAACCTACCTGCAGGCGTTCGACGCGGCGACCATCACCGGGGATTCGGGTCGCGAACCCGGCCTGGCGGAGATCGCCGAAGCTGTCAGGGCCGCACCCCCGCCGCCCGAGCCGCCAGGACCGGCGGACCACTTGCTTGACGGGTTGGTCGCTGTGCACACAACCGGATTCGAATCCGGGGCGCCCATCCTCAAGCACGCCCTGGACGCGTTCCGTGAAGGCGTGTTCCCGGTCGAGACCGTCCGAGCGGGCGATGCGGGTAACTGGCTGTGGTTGGCTACGCGGACGGCGTCGGCGTTGTTCGACGACGAGCTGCTCATTGTGTTGGCTGATCGCTACGTGCGATCAGCACGCGACGCCGGTGCCCTCGCCGCGCTGCCCGGTGCGCTGGTCACTGCGACGTGTACACGGATCTACGCCGGTGATCTGTCGCGCGCCGCCGAGTTCGCGGACGAGGCTGCCGCGATAGCGAACGTGTCCGGCGCGATGCCTCTGAGCTACGCGAGAACGTTGTTGGATGCCTGGCGTGGAGATGATGCGGAGGCCACCGCTGGCTACGACGGCGGTGCCTGCGAGGCGACGGAACGCTCGCGGGGTGCCGACGCCACGATAGCCATGTTGGCGAGCGCGGTGCGTCACAACGGTAGCGGCAACTACCCTGTTGCGCAGAAGGCCGCTGCCTACGCCAGTGACGCGTACGAACCTGCGATCAAGTGGCAGGCGCTTTACGAGCTCGTCGAGGCGGCCAGCCGCGCCGGCGATACTGAATCGGCCTCTCGCGCAATGGAAGAACTCAGCCGGAGAGCGATGGTCTGCGATACCGAATGGGCGTTCGGTATTGCTGCGCGCTCACGAGCGCTGACCAGCACCGGTGTGGAAGCAGAAGGCCACTACCGCGAATCGATCACGCGGCTGCAGCACTGCCGAATGGACGCGTTCCTCGCTCGCACCCACCTCGTGTTCGGTGAGTGGCTACGCCGGGAAGGTCGCCGCACCGATGCACGTGAACAACTCCGCACCGCTCACGCGCTGCTAGCCGACATGGGCGCTGAGGCCTTCGCGGCTCGAGCCGCCCGCGAGCTACGCGCCACCGGCGAGCGTGCACGCAAGCGGACCTCCCGACCCAGCGACGCGCTCACCGCGCAAGAGCTGACGATCGCGAGACTCGTTGCGACCGGCGCCACCTCCCGTGAGGTCGGGCAACAGCTCTTCCTGAGCCCGCGCACGATCGAAGCGCACTTGAGAAACATCTTCCGAAAACTCGGCATCACCTCCCGCCGACAACTGAAGGAAATTCACCTGCCCTGACGGCAAGCCGATCGAGACGCCGTGACGGAGCCGGCCACGAAGGGTTTGCGTCTCGATCGACGCACACGTCAGGCGGCTGGAGTCACCGAGACCTTCCCAAACCGAGATCACGGTAGCGCGCATTCGGGTAGTTCCGGGTGCATCGGTAAGTTGACCGAGGGCGCGCATGCCCTGTCCGGATAAGTACGGACCTTCCATTTCAGTTCGAGGATCTTGAGCGAGATGACCTGTGTCAGCTTCGAATCACATTGTCCCCAGTGTGATTTAAGGACCGATGCAGACGATGGCGCGTGATGATTTCCCCTTGCGGCGGCTAGCGGAACCTGGCCAATCGTCGTTGCCACTGGGACTGCTCCGGCCGACGTCGTGAGGATGAGGGTGCGCTGCATGCAGGTCATCAGGTCGGAACGAGTAAGGGGCTGACGACCATGTGGTGTCCGGGGTCGGTGTCGTTGGTCGGCGCCGCGTGTCGGCGTTCTCGCTACCCCGCCGAGCGGACGGGGGATCCCCACCGGCCGCCCATGGGGCTCATGGTGACGAGGATCCTTCCTTGACGAAGGGCGTCCGCCCGCGCCGCTAGCCCGCCAGCCGCAGGGATCCGACCATCCTGTCGATCACGCCGGTGTCGGGGGCACCCCGATAACCCGTCGACACGACGAACATCACCGAGCCCGGTTGTCCTGCAACGGTGGTAGCGATCATGACGTGCAGGGCGTTCGGTGAGTTGCAGTTCTCGGGTGCGATGCCGGTGACGGTGGCGACGACCTCGACGGCGGGCGCTCCCGCGACCGTGAGATCGCGGGGAGGGCTCAGTGAGACGTCGGGGACGACGCCGCTCTCCGAGGTGTAGATGTCCTTGACGGTGGCGGTCTCGTACTCGACGGCCTGGTTGATGTCGGGGGTGCTCTTGGCGCCCGGAACTCCCGAGACCGCAAGCGAATTACCGTCCGGGCAGGAGGAGTTCGGCAGTTCGGCCGCTCCGCTCATGGTTCGAATGGGACAAACCCCGAACGGGCTCTCGGGCGACTCCGGGCACTCCTTTTCCCAGCCGACGAGGGTGGTGCACGTCAGCACCTCCCATTCGGGCGGTACGTCGTAGATCAACCCTCTCGGGCTGACGACCTGTTTCCACCCCGCAGGGGTCTGCGGACCGGGGGTGCCGACGCGGCCGTCGCAGTCCGCCGGTGCCGGTGCCGGAGTGGACGTCCTGGTCGACGTGGTCCGGCTAGGGGTGGTCGAGCGCGGGGTGGCCTTCGTCATGGACGTCGTGGTGGTCGGCGCCGCCTGTTGCTCGTCGTCGCTCCCGACGAGTGTCCACACGATCACACCGACGGCGACCACCACGACCAGCATCGCGGCGACCGAGGTGAGAATCCACGGCAGGTTGCCGCGAGGCGGCTTGCCGTACGGCGGAGGCGTTCCCGGTGGCGGGGGGTAACCGTAGCCGCCGTGAGGGGGAAAGCCCTGGCCGGAGTTCCACGACGGTGGATAGGTCACAAATCCGCCTCTCGAGTCGAGCGTTGCCGTCGACCATCTTGCCTGGTGCGCGGACCCCGTCGACGCACCAGTTTTCGCGGGGACCGGCGATCGTCTGCGTTATTGGGGACGACCGCGAAACACCTCGGTGACGGCGGCGACGCGCGGATCGTCCTGCAGCTGTTCGAGACCGACCGGCAGTGGGAGCCGCCAGTTCGGGTACTCGTCGACGGTGCCGGGCAGGTTCGGCTGACGTGTTCCGCCCAGGACGTCGTAGGGGGAGATCAGCTTCAACCGGCTTGGTGCGGCGGCCAGCAGTCGGTGCATCGCGTGGATGATCGCGGCGTCGTCCGGTTGCACACCGTCGTCGGGCAGGAAACCCTCCGAGCGCAGCAGGCTCAGCCATTCGGCGCGTTCGTCCTGCGCGCGGGCCCGCTCCGCGGCGACGTCGTCGAGCAGGCCCAAGTCGGCACGCGCCCGCACGTGTTCGCCGCGGAGGAATCCCGCCGCCGTCGGGAGGTCGTGTGTCGACAGGCTGGCGGCGGCTCGGGTCGGCCACCGGGCCGCAGGTAGCAGGGGCTCGCCGGGAGCCGATACGTCGCGAGTGAACCACCCCACCGCGCACCCCAGCATCTCGCTGTCGGCGAGAGCTTCGGTCACCTCGGGTTCGACGGTGCCGAGATCCTCACCGACCACGACCGCGCCGGCGCGATGCGCCTCGACCGCGAGCACCGCCAGCATCGTCTCGGCGTCGTAGTGGACGTACGTTCCGCGGTCGGGGGTGTCACCCGGCGGGATCCACCACAACCGCCACAGACCCGCCACGTGGTCGATGCGCAGGCCGTCGGCGTGGGCGAGGACCGCGCGCAGCATGTCCCGCAGCGCGGCGTAACCCGTCGCGGCGAGGCGGTCCGGGCGCCACGGTGGCAGACCCCAGTCCTGCCCGCGGGGAGTGAAGTTGTCCGGCGGTGCACCGACCTTGACACCGGAGGCGAGGACGTCGGCCAGCGCCCACGCGTCGGCACCGTCCGCATCGACGCCGACGGCGAGGTCGTGCAGCACGCCGAGCGACATGCCGGCGGTGTGCGCTGCGGCGCGAACGGCCGTGAGCTGCTCCGCGCACTGCTGCTGCACCCAGGCGTGGAACGCCATCCGCGGGGCCAGTTCCCGCTGCGCGGACGCGACGGCCGAACCGGTGACGTCGCGAAGCGGTTCGGGCCACCGCGACCACCGGCCGCCGTGCCGCTCGGCGAGCGCGCAGTAGGTCGCCCAGTTCCGAAGCGCGTCCGGCGTACTCGGATCGGCGAGCGGGTCGGGCCGACCATCCGCACGCCAGAGCAGTTCCAGCGCATCGCGTTTGGCGGCCCACACCAGATCGTGGTCGATGCGGTCGGTGGTCGCCGACACGCGCAGTGCGTCGACCTCGGCGCGGGTGTCGGTGTCGGCTCGGCCGTACGCCTCGACGTCCTCGATGCGCAGCGCCAGGGGGTTCGCGAAGCGCCGGCTGGACGGCGTGTACGGCGAGGGCTGCACGGGATGGGTGGGCCCCGGAGCGTGTAGGGGATTGAGCAGCACCGCTCCGGCACCGTGCTCGCGAGCGGTCCAGGTCACGAACCGCTGCAGATCGCCGAGGTCGCCGATGCCCCACGAGCGCGCCGACCTCAGCGCGTAGAGCTGCAGCATCCATCCCCACGTCGGCGCCGCGACCGGAAGTCGGGGTGGGGCCGCGATCACCGTGGCCTGCTGACCGTCCGCGGTGCGCAGTCGATACCAGCCGGGGGTGAGGTCGCCGGGCAGTTCGTCGCGCAGATCGGTGCGTTCACCGTTCTCCGCCACCAGGGCGACGGCGCCCGGAACCGGCCGCGGGAGTCCACCCACCCGGATCGCGATCGTCGGCGCGAGTACCCCCGCGCGCTGCCGCTCGGCCAGCTTCGCCAACTCGGCGCCACGGGCCGATTCGGTGGCGGCATCGACGTCCAGGAGGCCGAGGACGTTGATCACGACGTCGGCGGCGACGTCCACCGGCTCGCGTCGTTCGTTCCGGTAGGAGGTGGCCACCCCGTGGGCGGCGGCCAGCCGGCGCAGATCGTCTGGGATCGGTGGGGGGAGCGTCATCGGATTGCGACTCCGGCGGGGTGCGACACGTCGGCGTCATACCCACCTCGACGACATTCATGTCGCTGCAGGCGCGCGACGTCGACCGGTGCAGCGACGAGCCGCGCCGGATCGCGTCGGGCTGCTATCGCCGATGCTTCGCCCGCAGGGCGGTGTTGTCGTCCTCGAGGTCGAGGATGCGCGAGATTCCCGCGATGTTGACGCCATCGGCGACGAGGGCGGTGATTCGGGCGATGCGGTTGAGGTCGTCGGCGCTGTATCGCCGTGTACCTCCCGTGGTGCGGGCCGGGCTGAGCAGTCCGTGCCGTTCCCACAGCCGAATGGATTGGATGGCCGCCCCGGACAGTTCGGATGCGACGGAGATGGCGTAGACGGCCTGGCTCCGTGTCGGATTCGTCCCGTCGTCGCCATCGCTCATCTGCGGTGTGTCCTCCGGATCGGAAATTTCTCGGGATGTGCTTGCGGTGATGCTATCCGAGAGTTATAAAAACTATGTCATCAGACATAGATGATCTGTACCACAGGGAAAAGAAATGGAGCGAAGGGGTTCGACACCACGTGAGAAACGCTTGATCGGCCGGGAAAGCTGACGGAGGGAAGGACGGTGATGAGGCACTACACGGTGGCGGCGCCGGCGCCGCAAACACCCGAGGAGGCGACACGACAGCAGTGCGGGCTGCTGCCGGATGACGACCCCTCGGTGACCGTGCTGTTCGCCGAAGTCGACGCCATCCTGTGTGCGGCGGCTGCTGCCTGCTCGCCCCGTCGGCCACCGGCGCCACCAGCGGCCGGGTGCGTCCTGCGCGGACCCCGGCCGGCTGGTCGGACCTCGATGAGGACGCGGCGACGGTGGACCTCGCCCGTCGGCGACGTCCTCGCCGTCCAGCGCAGCCCCCCGAAGGACGAGTGACTGTCGAGAAATCGACGATCGGTGTCCTCTGCGGCCACGGCTGGGATCGTCCGGCCGTGGCCGCAGCGTATTCGCGTGGCGGAGAACAACGGGCGTCGCACGTGTCGCGAACGCGCTCGCCGCGGGTTACGCTCACGGAAGTCCCACGACTCTCGGCCGGTTGAGCACCACGCCAGCGAGAAGCAGCCTCATACCCACCTGAGCCGATTCGACGTCGACAATGAACTCTTCAGCTTCCCGTTCTGCAGTAGCGGTATTGGGGTGCGTTCGTGGCGCGGCGGTGTCGATGGCAGCGCACCCGGCCGGCAGGCGGTGAGGTGGGACGACATGGCTCTTCAACGCGAAGACGACCTCGCCTGGCGACTCGTCGAGGAACACCGAGACCTTCTGACGGCCGAGGAGTGCACGGCGGTCTTCGTCGACCTCGGGATCGGTGAGTATCTCGCGGCCATCAGACGAGTCCTGAAATCCGTTGGTGCACAGGGTAAGACTCTGTCCGCGGCATCGGCGTCCGCGGTTCGCGCGTGGATCGACTGTTATGACGCCGACGCCGAGTTCGTCGAGTTGCTCGAAGGGGCGCGGCGGTGACGGGTGCAATCCGCACGCCGCCGGGTGGCCGGCGACGCGAGCTTCGGCGAGCGCGCGCGTTCAGGGTTGGGTAGGTTCTTCCCCGCGGGGCCGCGGTGGACATACCTGCGGCCCCGCGCCTTCAGTGTCAATCAGCAAGGGCTGCAGGTGGTCCGGACATCATGATCACCACGTGCCGCTCCAGCGGGCGCGTAGGGGCCGGCCATCGGGGTCGTAGATCATCCGGTACACGGGGGATGCCCACAGCCGCGTGGCCCAGCCGAGTCTCTCCGCCCGGTGCTCTCGTATCCGTCCGGGCGGACGTGGCCCGCGTCGGCCGGTGGCGTGCCAATGGTCCAATTGGTCCGCGGTCCGGCGGAATTGGCGAACGGCGTCGCCGGGGTCGACGAGCCCGTCGTCCGTGTCGCGGTCGAGGTGCTCGCGCATGAGGCGCAGCCGGAGCTGACGTGCAAACGCCCTGGCGCCATCGCCGTCGCCCGCGGGGTCGCGCGGTTCCCGTGGGTCGGGAGTGGCGTCGAGCACGGCGCAGGACAGTTCGCTGTCGTGAGTCCAGGACCTCCTGTTGAAGTTGTCGCTGCCGACACTGGCCCAGACGTCGTCTATCACGCACACCTTGGCGTGCACGTACACCGGTGTGCCGCGGTGGTTCTCGACGTCGAAGATGTGCACGCGGTCCGGGCTCGTCGCACGGCACGCATCGATCGCCTTGCGGCGGCCGACGAGATTCGGCGGCAGTGCGAGCTTGCCGTCGACGTCCGGGAACCGGGGGACCACCGCGATCAGATGCAGGTCCGGATTGTCGGCCAGCGCGCGGGCGAACAGATCGGCCACCTCCGCAGACCATAGATACTGGTCCTCCAAGTAGATCAGTCGGCGCGCCCGTCTCACCGCCTTCGTGTAACCGCGGGCGATGCTGTACTCGCCGTCGGGTGCGAAGTCGTACTCGAAATGCGCGTTGGGGTAGGTGCGCAGCACCTGAACAGTGCAGGAGCCGCATTCCGGCGGGTCCGGCTGTTGCTCCGGCAGGGGGTCGGGGGTGAGGTCCGCGTGCCGCAGTTTGTCCCGAAGCCAGGCGATGGGACTCAACGTGTCGAGCGGCGCGGGGTCGTTCCAGCGTTCACGGAACGCGGCGTCGAGCGCGCCGACCACGGGGCTCTGCAGGAGTAGTTGCGCATCGTGCCACGGCGGGTGCTCGCCGTAGCGCTTCGCCATCTGCACTGCCTGTCCGTCCCCGAGATGGGATTCGTCGTCGCGGCGCGAATGACACAGGTCGATTCCGCCTGCGAACGCCACGTCCCGCTGCGGCGCTCCTCGGTGCCGGAGCACGACGAACTTCTGGTGGTGCGAACCGCCGAACCGCACGCGCTGATCGAGCAGCACCTGTCCACCGGCAGCCTCGATCGCCTCTCCCAGGTGCCGGTTCTCCTCCTCGCTGTACTGCATGCTGTCGAGGTGCGAGCGCCACATCAGCCCTCGCACCACGACGCCGCGTTCGGCAGCACGAGAGAACAGTTCGGCGATCGTCGGTCCGCCGTCGCGTACCAACTCATCTGGATCGCCCCGCCAGTCGGTGAAGAACAGGTGATCGCCCGCGTCGAGCGACTCCACCTCGGTGCAGAGACGGTCGAAGTACGTCGCGCCGTGAATGAGTGGCTCCGCCCGGCTGCCTTCAGACCAGGCGGGCAGCCGGGAGCGCGGATTTCCGCGCTCGGCGGCCGTGAGGAACCACTGCGACAGGTCTGACACGCGAGATGGATGCCCGCTCCACTGCAGATTGACGCAACTCCAGGCGGGATGAATGAGGTGGAAGGGGCTCGTGCGCGAACGCCGATTCAACAACACAAGGACGGGAACCCTTAGGTCGATTCACACCTCGTCGGGACAAGCCCGGCGGATGACAACGAGGACGTGCCGATGACGATGCCCAGTGACGCTGCCGACGCGGTCGAGACCCACGGCTCCAACGAGGGTCCACGCGACCACGAGAACGTCGATACAGAGCACGCCGCCTACGTGGACGAGGACAACGTGCCTCACCCCGGCGACGCGAACGAGGTTGACTGATCACCTACTCGCCATCGTCAACGCCCGCACCACGCTGTGCATCCCGAGGTCGACCTTGAAACCGTTCTGGCTCAACGGTCGCGCCCCTGCCATGGCGAGTCGCGCTGCCCGTCGGAACGCCGCCTCGCCTGCCTGCTGGCCGAGCAGGCTGTCTTCGGCTTCGGCGACGCGCCGGGGCATCGCGGCGACGCCACCCATACCGATCGCCGCGGCCCGGATCGCGCCCTCGACGATGTGCAGGCCCGCCGCCACCGACACCAGGGCGAATGCGTAACTGTGCCGGTCGCGGACCTTGAGATACCAGGAGTGCTCGGCGTACGGCGACGGCGGCAGTTCGATACCGACGATCAGCTCGTGGGGATGCAGGGTGTTGTCGCGCTCGGGCTCGTCACCGGGCAACCGGAAGAACTCGGCGATGGGAACCGTGCGCGCGCCATCGGGTCCCTGCACGAGGACGCTCGCGTTGAGGATCGCCAACGCTACGGCCATGTCCGACGGGTGGATCGCGACACAGGTGTCGCTGGCGCCGAAGAGGGCGTGCTCGCGGTTGAAGCCGTCCGTCGCTGCACACCCCGAACCGGGAACCCGTTTGTTGCACCGTGCGAAGGCGGTGTCCATGAAGTACGGGCAGCGGGTGCGCTGCAGCAGGTTCCCGCCGGCGGTGGCCATGTTCCGCAGCTGAGTGGTGGCGCCGGACAGGATCGCCTGCGACAGCACCGGATACCCAGTGCGTATCAGCGGATGGTTGGCGATCGCGCTGTTGCTGACACCCGATTCGATGAGCACCCCGCCGGCGTCGGTCGCGACGATGTTCGTCAGGCCCAGCCGGCGGAGGTCGACGAGTGCCGGTGGTGCCTCGACGCCGCCCTTCATCAGATCCAGCAGATTGGTTCCGCCCGCGTAGTACTTACCGCCGGACGAGACCACGCTGCTGATGGCCTCCTCGACGGTGGCGGCGTGCGCGAATTCGAAGGTCTTCACGCCGTGCCCCCGTCCACTAGGGAGGCGATGGCCTCGACGATGTTGGCGTAGGCGCCGCATCGACAGATGTTGCCGGCCATGCGTTCTCGAATCTCGTCGTCGGACAGCGTCGCGGGTCCATTGCACACGGTCTCGCGTCCGCAACCGAACGACACCGTCGACAGGTCACCGCGGGCGTGTTCCCGCAGCATCGCGTGCGCTGAGGAGATCTGCCCGGATGTGCAGTAGCCGCACTGGAATCCGTCGTGCTCGACGAACGCCGCCTGCAGGGGGTCGAGGTCGGCCTCGGTGCCGATACCCTCGATGGTCAGTACCTCACAGCCGTCGATCGAGGCCGCCAACGTCAGGCAGCTGACGACGCGCTCGCCGTCGACCGAGACGGTGCACGCGCCGCACAGCCCGTGGTCGCAGCCCTTCTTGGTGCCGGTCAGGTGCAGTCGCTCGCGCAGGAGATCCAGCAGCGTCGACCGGATATCGGCGGTCACCGTGCGGGCCTCCCCGTTGACGTGCAGGGTGACGACGTGCTCGCTCATCGGGAGCCCTCCTCGTCGAACGGTGCCATCAGGTTCTCCAGGGTGATCGGCAAGTCCCGCAGTCGTTTACCGGTGGCGTGGAAGATCGCATTGCTGATCGCGGCGGGTACCCCGCAGGTCCCGATCTCGCCGATGCCGCGCACGCCCATGGGGTCCAGCGCGTAGTCGGGCACGTCGACGAAGCCGATGTCGAACTCGGGGCGGTCGGCGTGGGTGGGCAGGTAGTACTCGCCGATCAGCTGGGCGGTGTGCCGGTCGTAGGGCACCTGCTCGAGAAGAGCCATTCCCACGCCGAACGTGATGCCGCCCATCACCTGGTTGCGGGCCAGCTTGGGGTTCAGCACTCGGCCGCAGTCCATGACGGCCACCCACCGCACCACGCTGGCGCGTCCGATGGCCTCGTCCACCTCGACCTCGCAGAAGTGGGCGCCGAAGGACTGGGACACCGGACCGTCGGCGGCAGCGCCGGAGCTGGTGACCGTGAAGGTGAGACCCTCGAGAGGCAACGACCGCAGGCAGTCGGCGACCGACTCCGCGGGCCCGTCGACAGCGCAAACGCGGCCAGCCGATACCGTCAGGGCCGCGGGATTCATTCCGAAGAAGGGCGATTCGGACTGCTCCACCAGGAGGTCCAGGAACCGTGACCGCCATTCGAGAGCCGCCTGATAGACCGCGGAGCCGACGGTCGCCGTTGTCTGCGAGGCGCCGCTGTACGGTGCGTCGGGGAACAGCGAGTCACCGGAGTCGAAGGTGACCTGCTCCAGGAGCAGACCCGCCGACTCGGCGGCCACCTGGGTCATCACGGTGCGCACGCCGTTGCCGACTTCGTGAGTGGCGGAGGCGAATCCGACCGTTCCGGTGGCATCGGTTCTGACCCGGCAGCCCGCGGGCATCCGCCGGCCGGGATACGTTGCCGTGGCCATGCCCCACCCGATCCGGACGTCGCCGCGGGTCAGCGAGCGCGGCGCCATCGGTCGTTCGCGCCAGCCGAACCGCTCCGCGCCCTGCTGATAGCACTCCCGTAGGTGCTTGCCCGACCAGGCTCGGCCGCTGGCCTGGTCGACGTCCGGGTCGTTGCGCAGTCGCAGCTCCAGCGGATCGACGTCTGCCGCATAGGCGAGCTCGTCCATCGCGACCTCCAACGCGAACAGGCCGGGTGCCTCACCGGGACCGCGCATGAAACACGGTGTGGGCGTGTTGATCCGGGCGACCGTATGCGATGTCACCAACCGCGGCGACTCGTACAGGAACCGGGCCGAGAGGCCGACGGGTTCACAGAAGTGTGCCACCGTGGACGTCTCGGTCAACGTGTGCTGTTCGGTGCTGACGATCCGTGCGTCCTCGTCGGCCACCAGGCTCAGGTGCTGCTCGGTGCGCGGCCGGTGGCCAGTGGAGGAGAACATCTGATTCCTGGTCAACACCAATTTGACCGGGCGTTGCACCTCGCGGGCCGCAACGGCGCAGAGCGCGACGTGCATCCAGAGGAAGCTCTTGGAGCCGAAGGCCCCGCCCACCAGCGGCGCCAGGATGCGCACGTTCTCCTCGGCCAGCCCCAGATAGGCTGCAAGTGCGGTGCGCTCGCCGGTGATCCACCGGGTGCTGTCGTGCACGGTGAGGACGTCGCCGTCCCAGTGCGTCAGCGTCGACGACAGTTCGATCGGATAGTGCGCATTCTCCGGTGTGGTGTACCTCGCGGAAACTCTTGTTGCACCTAGTGGTTCGTCTTTCGCGCCGCGGCGGTCCTGCAGCTTCTCCTCATCGAGTTTGACGAAGTGATCCGGCCGATAACTGCCGTGGCAAATCTGGCCGCCCTTCTCGTCGGGTGGCACCGGTTGCTCCAGCACCTCGCTCGCGGACAGCTGAGCCGGCAGCGTCTCGTAGGCCAGCTCGAAGAGCGACGCCGCGAACACGGCGTGCTCCAGGGTGTCCGCAACCACCACGGCCATGTGCTGACCCACGTGCTGGACCGTCAGGTCCGACAGCGGGGGCCGGCGTTCCAGCGGCAGGTCGTAGGTCAGGTCGTGCGGCGGGGCGTGCAGTGGCGGGCAGTTCAGCGGGGTCAGCACGGTGAGCACACCCGGTGCGGACGACGCGCGCGCCGCGCTCAGCTCGAGTGATTCGCGGGTGACGACGCCGTGCGGAATCTCCGACTGCACGATGGTCGCGTGGGTCACGCCGGCGATCACGGTGTCGGCCGCGTATTGCGCTGCACCGGTGACCTTCTGGCGGCCCTCCACCCGATTCACCGAGCGACCCGCATCGTCGGTCGCCGTCGTCATGGTAGGTCCGCCTTCCGGCTCTCGGAGAGAAACTGTGGCCCGGCGACACCGAGCGAGGAGCGGGCCGCGAGCCCGATCCCGTGTCGCGCCACCGCGGTGAGGTGGGCGAGGCGACGCGCTTCCCACTGTTTCAGTATTCGTGGTGGATCGCCATAGGAGTCCGCGCCGTCGAGTGCGCGCGCCAGGTCGGCGGCGTCGCCGAACGCCTTCGAGGTCCCCGATGCCGTGTGCGGCCGTACCGTGCCCGCGGCGTCGCCGATCAGCACCGCGTGGTCACCCGTCATCGCCGCCGGCGCTACGTCGAACACCGGCTGCATGAACACCGTTGAGTGCTCGACCAACTCGGCGAACCGGGATGGCAGCTTCTCGCGGCCCAGCGCCTGCAGCCGACCGATCGCGTCTGCGGTCAGCTCTCCCGGCGGGACGAAGTGGTCGAACCGCCTCCCGGACGTGCCCGTGAGTAACCACGGCAGGCTGGACTCCGGGGTGTTGACGTACCAGACCCAGTTGATCCGCCGCGATCCCGGCTCGAGTTCGCCATCGGCGCCGGGCACCAGATAGCACAGCAACTGCAGTCCGGGCACCGCGAACATGGTGAAGCGCTCGGCCAGCAGTTCGACGAGGTGCGACGGCAGCCCGGCCTCCGGTTCGAGCCCGCGGAAGGCGACGTAGCCCGAATAGGCCGCTGCGCCGGGCATCATCAGCAGGGAGCGCACCGTCGACCCGATCCCGTCGGCGCCCACGACGACGTTGCCGACCGCATCGGACCCGCTGCTGAACGTGACCGTCACGTCGTCGCCGTGAACCCGCATCGACGCCAACTCGCTGTCCAGGCGGTAACACCCCTCGGGAAGCGGCTTCCGCAGCGCGGCGTACAGGGTGTCCCAGGCGGTCATCCACTGGGGCGCGTCGTAGCGGCTGAGACTGCCGTCCCGGGGCAGTTGTTGACGCTCGCGAAGCAGCACGCTGACCGACGGCACCGATCGACCGAGCCGGCTCAGCAGCGATTCCACCTCGGGTTGCATGACGATCCCGGCACCGCGCGGCTGCGTGCGATCCACGGATCGCTCGAAGACGGTCACCTCCAGGCCGATGGAGATGAGCTCGTGGGCGGCGGCCAACCCGCCGACCGAACCGCCGATCACTAGCGCAGTGCCGGGAGGGGAGCTCACGCCGCCGCCTTCTCCAACGTCTCGAATCGAGCCAGCACCTGCGCCTGCAGCAGAGCGACGTCCGGGTCGGACGCCCTTCGGGGACGGGGCAGGTCGACGTCGATGGTCTCGTGGATGCGACCGCCGGGCGCTAGGACGACGATCCGGTCGGACAGCTGGACCGCCTCGGTCACGTCGTGGGTCACGAACATCACCGTGCGCCGCGACTCGAGCCAGATCCGCTCGAGGTGCTCCCGCAGGTTGCGCGAGGTCATCGCATCGAGATGGCTGAACGGTTCATCCATCAGCAGCACGTCCGGTTCGACGGCGAAGGCGCGGGCGATGCCGATGCGCTGCTGCTGGCCGCCCGAGAGCTGCGAGGGGAAGCGGTCGGCCACGTGCGCCAGGCCGACCAGATCCAGATAGTGCAGCGCCCGCTTCTCCCAGCCGCTGCGTTCCCGCTGCACGAAACCGAGGTTCTGCATGACGGTGCGCCAGGGCAGCAGCCGCGGGTCCTGGAAGACGTAACCCACCTTCGCCTTTCGATCTCCTTCGGTCAGTGCGACCGAACCGCCCGAGTGCGATTCGATACCCGCGACGATGTTGAGCAGGGTGCTCTTACCGCTGCCGGACGGCCCGACGATGGAGACGAACTGGTCGCCGGCGATGGTGAGGTCGATCCCGTCGAGCACACGGGTCCGGGTGCCGCGATGATCGTGATAGGTCTTGACGAGCCCGTCGATGACGATGGAGGCCATGGTTGATTCCTTTCAGAGGTTGGACATCGGGTGGGACTGATTAGGCTCGGCGCCAGCGGGTTACGCGGTTCTCCACCCACCCCAGCACCTGGTTGACGATGATCAGGAAGGCGATGAACAGCAACACCCAGGCGAGGAAGCCGTCGAGCTGGTTGGCGTCGTACCAGTAGCGGGCCCGCCACCCGACCCCGGAGGTCGCGCCGAACCATTCGGCGAGCAGCAGTCCGTTCCAGGCGCTCATGATCGCGAAGCGCACCGCGGCGATCGTCGAACCGGCCACCGCCGGCGCGATGATGTTCCGGAGCACCTCTATGCGGCCCACCCCGAACGCGCGGGCCATCAGCATCGTCTCCGCTGGGATCGCTCGGACGGCCTTGGCGATGTTGACGACCACGAAGGGCAGCCCGCACAGGAAGACCGTGGTTACCGGTGTGAGCCAACCGAATCCGAACCACATCGTGGTCAGTAGAGCCCAGATGACGGCCGGTATAGCCAGTCCCGCCATCGTCACATCGGTGAGCGCGTAGTCAGCGAACCGTGACAGTCCCATCGCGACGCCGAGAGCCGCGCCGACCAGCAGTGCCGCTGCGAGACCGAGCAGGAAGCGGTTCATGCTCACCGCGAGGTTGGCCCACAGCTGTCCGTCGGCACTTTCGGAGCCGAGTCGGCTGAAGGTGTCCGCCATCGACGGGACGCGGTGACCGAAGACGGCGGCGAGCTGCCAAACCGCCAGCATGGTCACCACCGATGCGGTCCACGCGACGGCGGAGGTCAACTGGGACTGAAGCTGCCGCCGCCACGCCGGCTGGGCGACCTCCGGAGTGATGAGGGTCATGCCAGTTCCTTTCTCCACGCGAACACACGGTGCTCGAGGGCTACGAGGCCGCGCTCGATCAGGATCATCACGATGACGAAAAGCATTGTCCAGGACAGCATGTCGTCTACCTGAAACTCCTGATAGGCCTTGCGGATCATGAACCCGACGCCGTTCTGGGCGCCGAAGACCTCGGTCAGCGCCTCGACCTTCCACGCCATCGCGAACCCGTACCGCACGCCGACCAGGAGGAAGGCGCTGACGGCCGGAAGGTACACGTGCCGCAGGACGTCTCGGGGCGAGCGTTCGAACGCCTCGCACATCCGCAGCAGGTCTCCGTCAACCGAGTGAACCCCCTCGGCGACGTTGATCGCGATGAAGGGCACTGCCACCAATGCGGACACGACGATCGGTCCGCCCGGACCCACCCCGAAGATCACCAGAGCGAACACGGCGTAGGTGAGACCGGGGACGTTGCCGAGGACGAACATCGGTAGCGAGAGATAGGAGTTCATGAATGCGCTGCGACCCATGAGGAACCCGAGTGGAAGGCCGGCCGCCACCGCGAGTGCGAAGCCGGCGCCGATTTTGGCGAGGGTGGTCGCGAAGTTCCCGGCTGCTTCACCCGAGGCGACGATGTCGACTACTCGTGCGAAGACCTCCAGCGGGCGGGGCACGATGTTGTCGTCGATCACGGCTGCCACCAACGCCCACGCCGCCACGACCGAGGCCAGCGTGCCCAGCGAGATGATCCACCGGACGTTTCGCCGATTGCGGGGCCCTGGGGTCGTGACTGCTGGTTGCGCCTGTAGCACAACGGTGTTCGTGCTCACGAGTCGGCCCTCTCTGCGGGTAGGAAGCGCGGGTCGGCAACGTCGCCTTCGATGACGTGGGTCCGTCGCATCAGGTCGAAGATGGACGCCTCGTCGTCGGCCCACTTCCGGTCGAAGCGGACGTCGTCCACCACCCAGTCGTGGTCGTCGACATAGGATTTGATGAAGTCGACGTCTTCCGGTGTGGCGACCGCGAAGTGCTGGGGGTAGCGCTCGATGATCTCGTCGCGGTGGGCCCGCCATTCCGTCAGCCCGCGATCCCAGAGGTCGAGGAACGCGGAGACCTCCGTGGGATGAGCCTCAGCCCAGTCCTTGCGGGCGACGAAGACGTTGCCCATCGGACCGTCGTGGCCCGGTGCGTTCAGTTCGGCGAACAGGTCTGCCGATGACTTGCCGTCGTAGAGGGGGCGGACGCTTCCGGCCCGCAGCTCGTTGACCGAGAGGTCGGGATAGCAGATGCAGGCGTCGATCTCGTTTCGGGCCAGGAGTCCGGACAGGTTCTGGATGTCGGCGACGACCAGGTCGAAGTCCTGACCGCCGGTCAGATCCAGATCGTGCATCTGCTTGACCAGAGCACTCCAGACCAGCGTGCCGGAGACGGTGGTGAAGACCCCTATCTTCTTGCCCGCGAGATCGGCGACGGACGCGGCGGGGTCGTCGGCCCGGACCATGATCCGACTGCGCTCGGTGTTGTAGCGCCCGATGACGACGGTCTCGCGTTCGGTCTGCTCCTCGAGGCCGGGCACTTCGAACGACGCCGACGAGATGATGTCGGCGTGTCCGCCCGCGAAGAGGCCGAACTCGTCCCACGTCGCGGACGTCTCGATACTGATGCCCGTGTCCCGCTCGAACTCGTCGACGATGCCCTCGTCGTGCATGTAGTCCCAGATCGGATCGGGAGCGAAGGTGAAGCGGATGACGCCGTCACGGGCGGCGCGCGACGATGCGGGACCGCCCAGTCCGGCGGCGCAGCCGGTCGCGCCGGCGAGCATCGCACCGACGGTGACGAGTGCGGTCAGCACACCCATCGGTCGGTTCATGTGTTGTGGACGCACGAGGTTCGTCTCGCTTTCGGTTGTGATCGCTGTCACTGACAGGCATCACCTTGTCCCCGCGCGACCACCCGCCACAATGTCCTGCCGAACACACATCGGCGAATCGAATGTCCGCCAGGACATGTCGCTATCCGGCGGTGGCCACGTCGTGCACGGTCAGGGCGGCACTGAACTGCAGGGTCGTCGACGGCTCGGCCAACTCCACGCCGCACAGCTGCTCCACCCGGCGAAGGCGCTGCGTCACCGTGTTGGGGTGGATGTGCAGCGCGCTCGCCGTCCGATTCCTGTCGTTCCTGCACGCGAAGTAGGTGCGCAGCGTGTCGAGGAGATCGGTGTGGTGGGATGAGTCGTAGTCGAGCAGCGGGCCCAGTGTCCGCCGGGCGAAGGCCGCCAGTTGCGACGAGTCTTCGAGCTGGAGCAGTAGTCCGACGACGCCCAGATCGGCAAGCTGCACAACGGTATTCGTCCGACCGGCACGCAGTGCGATGTCCAGCGCGCCCTTGGCGGTCCGGTACGCCTCGGCGTAGGACGGTGTGCTGTCGACGGGATCCGCGGACACCGTGACGGTCGCGTCGACGTTCCTCGCCACCGAGCCCATGGCGCGCTGGACCAGAGCCGCCGCCGCGTCGCCCGACCCGATCGCCCGGCCCGGTTCGTCCTCCGTGATCGGCCACATGGTGACGATGTTGCCTCGGTGCATGGCCGACAGCGGACGCGGCGCATAGGGGCGGACGAGGTCTCCGACGAGTGACAGTGACCTCTGATAGATGCGGGACTCAGCGGGTTCGCCCGCGATGCTGAGTGCACCGACGATCAAGACGTGGGGTCGCGTGAGATCGTGGCCGAGCCGCTGTGCGCGCTGAAGCACCTGCTCGGAGATCACCGAACCACCGCCCAGGAGATCGGCCAGCAACTCGCCGCGCAGACGGTGCTCGACCTCGGCCGCGGTGCGCATCCGCAGCAATTCCAGCGAGATGACCATCGAGGCGTGCTCCACCGCGCGGACACTCATGGCGTCGAGCTCCGATTCCGTTGCGGGGAACCAGATTCGGGCGGCCGTGGCGTCGTCGCCGAGCCTGGCGATCGACACGCAGTACCGCGCGTCGTCATCGGGTCCGGTCACCGGGACGGGCGCCGACGAAGTCGGCGGCTCGACGACGGCCGCGGCGCGCCACGTCGCGTTCGGCAACGCGGCGTCGTCACCGGCGATCGCCAGCACGACATTGCGGGCGTCGTCGATCAGCACCGGCCGGCCGATCAACTCGGCCAGCACCGCGGCGACACCGCTGAGCCCGCCCGACCGCAGGGTCACGGCCAGTAGGCGTTCGTGAATCTGCTCCGACCGGGTGAGCGCGTCGCGCTGCTCCCGCAGCGACTCGTTGAGCTGACGGAGCTGGTCCAGTCTTCTGGCCGAGGTCAGCGCGATGGCGGCGTGGTTGGCCAGGAGCGCGAGGCGTTCGATCTCGTAGTCGGTGAACGTGTGCACCGGCGTGTAGTAGCCGTTCAGTGTTCCCAGCACCTCGGCACCGGCGATCAACGGCACGCAGACGATCGCGCGGTAGCCCTGCTCCCGTGCGACGCCGCCCCACGGGGTGAACTCGGGTTCTCCCGCGATGTCGCGGATGGCGACGGGCCGGCCGCTCTGGAACGCCTGCTTCGAGGGCGAACCACCGTCGAGGCGGACGGGCCGGTCGGTGTTGACGTGCTCGACGTAGTCCGCCGACAGGCCGCTCCAGCCGGTGATCACCAGGCTCTCGCCGGCGGGATCGGGGGTGAGCACGCCGCAGAAGTCGAAGCCGAGCAGCGTCCGCGCGGTATCCGCCACCTGGTCCAGGACGTGCTGGAGGTCTGCCGCCGACGTCGCCGCCGAGCTCAACGCTCGCAACGCACTCAGCCAGGTGAGGAGCTCCGCCCCTGGCTGTCGGCCCGAGTCCACCGTCGTCACGCACTCACCATCCCACGACGGGTGTCGTCGACGACATGCTTCGCGGGAAACAGTGTGGCCACGAACATTGAGGCGGCGCGGCGGTGTGACGACACTCATATCCATGACCCAGACAGCCACCGACATGAGAGCGCTCGCACCAGTTGGTCGTCGCAGCATCGTCAATCCCGCCACCGGCGCCGTCATCGACGCCGTTCCCGAGCAGGGACCGGACGCCGTGGACACAGCCGTCGCCTCGGCGCTCGCGGCTTTCGAGGGCGGCGTCTGGCCGGCGATGGTCCGCAGCGAGCGGGCCGGACTGCTGCTCCGCATCGCCGACGCGATCGACGCCGACTCGGAGCGGTTGTACACGCTCGAAGCCCTCAACAACGGTCGGCCGATCACCGAGACCCGCGCGCAACTCTCGCGGGTGCCGGAGTGGTTCCGCTACAACGCGGGCCTGCTCGCTTCCCAGCGTCAGTCCGTGCTGCCCGGCGATGGTCCGTACCTGACCTATCAGCAGCGCCTGCCCCTCGGCGTGTGCGGCATCATCACGCCGTTCAACCACCCACTGCTCATCCTGGCGCGCAGCCTGTCCGCCGCGCTGGCCAACGGCAACACCGTCGTTGTGAAGCCCTCGGAGTTGACCCCGCTGACCACCCTCGCGTTGCTGGACATCATGAGCGGCGCGGGCCTGCCCGACGGCGTCGTCAACGTCGTGACCGGAGGCCGTGATGCCGGCATCCGGCTGACCCAGCACCCCGACGTCGCCAAGATCACGCTGACCGGCGGCACCGAGGCCGGCCGCGCCGCAGCCCTGGCCACCGCCGCCCGATTCGCCAGGGTCACAGCGGAACTAGGCGGCAAGACTCCTGTCCTCGTCTTCGACGACGTCGACCCGGTGGCCGCCGCGGAGGGCGCCGCCTTCGCGGCATTCGTCGCCGCGGGCCAGTCCTGCGTCGCCGGTTCCCGATTCCTGGTGCAGCGGGCCAACTACGACGCGTTCGTTACAGCGCTGGCAGCCCGCGCGAGGGACATCCGCATCGGTGATCCGACCCAGCCCGACACCCAGATGGGCCCACTCATCAGCGCCCGACAGCGGGACAAGGTGCGCGGGCTCATCGAGACCGGCATCGCCGAGGGCGCCCGGCTCGCCGCGGGCGGGCGCCAACCGGACCTGCCAGAACCCTTGCGAGCGGGCTTCTTTCTGCAACCGACCGTGCTCGCCGACGCCACCATGGAGATGACGGTGGCGCGGGAGGAGATCTTCGGCCCGGTGGCCGTCGTCATCCCCTTCGACGACGAGGACGACGCCGTCCGGATGGCGAATGACAACCGCTACGGCCTCGGTGCAGGGGTGTGGACCACCGACATCGGCCGCGCGCACCGCGTCGCCGCGCGCATCGTCGCCGGCATGGTGTGGATCAACGACCACCACCGACTCGAACCATCCCTGCCGTGGGGCGGGGTGAAGGAGTCCGGTGTCGGCAAGGACGCGGGCTCCGAGTCCTTCGACGACTTCTCCTGGATCAAGACCATCGTCACTCGGACCGCGTCCGAGCCCGTCGACTGGTACGGCGGCCGCGAACAGGGACGGTTGAACTGATGAGTATCGAAAGATCGACTTCGGCGCGGAATTCGGCGCACAGCCGCGGTTTCCGCGCCGAAATCACCAGAACTCAGTGGCTGGTGCTCGCCGGCACGACGCTGGGATGGGGCCTCGACGGCTTCGCAGGCAGCCTCTACATCCTGGTCCTCGGGCCGGCGATGGGCGAACTGCTGCCGAACAGCGGTCTGCAAGCCGGCCCCGCGACCATCGGCTACTACGGCGGCATGACCGTGGCGCTGTTCCTGATCGGCTGGGCAACCGGAGGCATCCTGTTCGGCGTCCTCGCCGACCGATTCGGACGCACTAGGGTGCTCTCCGTCGGCATCCTGACCTACGCGATCTTCAGCGCGCTGGCGGCGTTCGCCGACACCTGGTGGCAACTGGGCATACTGCGGTTCATCGCCGGACTCGGCTCCGGTGTCGAAGCGCCAGTCGGCGCCGCACTGATCGCCGAGACCTGGCGCAATCGCTTCCGGGCCCGCGCGGGCGGGATCATGATGTCCGGGTACGCGTTCGGATTCTTCGCGGCCGCCGCCGCATACGCTCTGCTGGGCGAACACGGCTGGCGGTTCATGCTGGCGCTGGCCGGGTTGCCCGCGCTCCTCGTCTGGTTCATTCGTCGTTACGTCCCGGAGCCGCCCGAGATCTCGGCCCACCTGGAGGCGCGCCGTGAGCGGAAACGGCTGGGCACCATGGCCGCTCACGACCGATTCGCACTCCGGCGACTGATCGAAGCTCCGCTGCGGCGGCCGATGCTCATCTGCACGGCACTCGCCACCGGTGCTCTGATCGCCTTCTGGAGCGTCACCACCTGGTACCCCCAGATCATCCGCCAGATCACCGCGGCAGATGAGCTGCCGAACGCGATCGCCGACCATCGAGTGGCTGTGGCCGCGATGCTGTTCAACGCCGGCGGCATCGTCGGTTACGCCTCCTGGGGATTCGTCGCCGACGCCGTCGGACGCCGCAGGGCGTTCCTGCTCAGCTTCGCCGTATCCGCTGTCGCCGTGGCGTGGGTCTTCCCCTTCGACCGCAGCTACACCGAGTATCTGATCGCGCTGCCGTTCCTCGGTTTCGGATTGTTCGGCGCGCTGTCGGGCACGTTCATCTACGCCCCTGAATTGTTCCCGCCGAGCGTGCGGGCGACCGCTCTCGCGGTGTGCAACAGCGTCGGCCGCTACGTGACCGCGCTCGGCCCACTGGCCGCCGGGGCGATCGCCACCTCCTGGTTCGACGGCGACCTCGGACTGGCCACCGCCTCGGTGACCGCGCTCGGGTTGATCGCCGTTGTCGGACTGGCGTTCGCCCGCGAAACACGCGGTGAACCCATGCCCGCTGATCCCGAAGTTCCCACTGTTCACCGCACCGAGAAGAGCGAGTCATGACCGAGTACACAGGAGCATCCGCCATTGTCATCGGTGGCTCGATCGGAGGCCTCACCACGGCGCTGTTACTGCGCGACCTCGGGTTCACGGTGGACGTGTACGAGCGCACCGCCACCGCGCTGGACGGCCGGGGCAGCGGCATCGTCCTGCAGCCCGACACCGTCCGCTGGTTCACCGAGCGCAGCACGCAGAACCTGGCCGACCTGAGCACGTCGACCTCCTACGTGCAGTACCTCGACCGCAGCGGCGACCTGGTGTTCCGCGAGAAGTGCACGTGGACCTACACGTCGTGGGGGACCTTCTACCGGGCCCTGCTCGCCGACTTCGGTACAGAGCACTACCACTACGGCGAATACGCCTGCGGCTTCGATCAATACGAAGATTCCGCGACGGTGCGGTTCGTCAGCGGCAGGGTGGAATCCGCCGACCTGGTGGTGTTCGCCGACGGCGTCACCTCGGTGGCGCGGGAGCGGTTCGACGCCGACGCCGGGCTGCGCTACTCCGGCTACATCGGCTGGCGCGGCACCCTGCCGGTACGCGACCTCGACGAGAAGACGCGCGAGGTACTGCAGGACGCCATCACCTACGACGTCGTCCCCAACTCGCACATCACGATGTACCCGATTCCCGGCGAGGGTGGTCTCGATCTCGACGACCAGCTGATGAACTACGTCTGGTACCGCAACGTCCCCGCCGGCCCCGAACTCACCGAGATGTGCATCGACAAGCGGGGAATCCCCGGCTCGGTGTCCGTACACCCCGGTCAGGTCCAGGACCGCTACGTCGCGGAGATGAAGCGGGACGCCGCCGAGCTGCTGGCTCCCGCGGTGGCCGCGGTGGTAACGGCCACGAAAACGCCCTACGTGCAGGTGGTTTCCGATGCCAGGTCGTCGCGGATGGCCATGGGTCGGGTCGCGCTGATCGGCGATGCCGCCTGCGCGGCGCGCCCGCACGCCGCAGCCGGGACGGCGAAGGCTGCCGCCGACGGCTGGGCACTGGCTGCGGCACTGGGGGATGCCGGTGGCGACATCCGGGCCGCCCTGACCAAGTGGGAGCCGGCGCAGCTGCAACTGAGCGACTCGCTCCTGCGGCGCGTCGTGTCGATGGGTGAACGGTCCCAGTTCACCAACACGTGGACGCCGGGCGATCCCGACCTCCGCTTCGGCCTCTACGGACCGGGCCGCTAACTCACCGCGTGCGAAAGGAATCATCATGACCGACAACAGCTTCCTGACCGACCTGCCACTGGCCGGCGATCTCGTCGCATCCGACTTCGACACCTGGCCGGACTGGCTCAGAACCGAGTTCACCGACCACGCGTTCGACGGCGAGGTCGGCTCGCGTCTGCTCAGCGAGGACGGGCGGGTCCGCGTCTGGGAGATCCGGCTCGCCCCCGGCGAGCGTTGGCACGCCCACCGGCACGTGCTGGACTACTTCTGGACCGCGATCAACGCCGGCACCAGCCGTCAGCACACCCACGACGGCACCGTGCGGGAGGTGTCGTACGCGGCTGGTGAAACCCGCCACTTCCGTTTCGGTGCAGGCGAATACCTGCTGCACGACATCGAGAACATCGGCACTGGCGAGCTGATCTTCACCACCGTGGAGCACCTCGACAGTGCCAATGCGCCGCTGCCGATCTCGCGGGATGCGGCGCTGTGATCACAACCCCGCTGGCCGACGGCGTGATCGACGTCCACGCGCACTGGATTCCGAGGGAGCTCTTCGGCCTTCCCGGCACCGGACCGCACGGGGAGATGCACGACCGCGATGGTGAGCTGTATCTCGGGGACCTCCCGCTGTCGATCGCGACGAGTTCGATGAGCGACGTGTCGGCCATTCGCGCCGACATGGCGCGCGCCGACGTCGGGGTTCGCGTCCTGTCCGCCCCGCCGTTCGCGTTCCCCCTCGAATCCGGTTCCGAGGCAGACGCTTACGTCAGGGCGTTCAACGCCGCGCTGACGGACGTCGTGGCCGACGCCGACGGAGCGCTGCTCGGGCTGGGGATGGTCACGCTCGAGGATTCCACGTCGGCGACCGCCCAGATGGAGGAGTTGGCGCAGATCGAGGGCATGGCGGGCGTGGCGATCCCGCCGATGGCGAACGGCCGGTCGCTCGACGGTCCGGCGCTGCATCACGTGCTCAGCGAAGCCGCGCGGCTGGACCTGGCGGTGCTGGTCCACCCCATGCAGCTACCACGGCCGGAGTGGTCCGAGTACTACCTGACGAACCTGATCGGCAATCCCGTCGAATCCGCCACCGCCGTCGCGTCGCTGATCCTCAGCGGCATCAAGGACGCCCTGCCGGGACTGCGGATCTGCTTCGTTCACGGCGGCGGCTGCGCACCGGGACTTCTCGGTCGCTGGACCCACGGCTGGACGATGCGAGCCGACGTCCGACGCGCGGCCACCCGGCCACCGGCGGAAGCGTTCGGCGAGCTCTACTTCGACACGGTCACCCACGACCCTCATCAGCTCAAGCTCCTGTGTGAGCTCGCCGGTGCCGACAAGGTCGTCTGCGGCAGTGACTATCCATTCGACATGGCGGAGTCGGAGCCGGCCCGCTTCGCCGACGACCACGGACCGGGCCGAGCCGCGCTGATCACCGCGGCGCTGGCCTATCTCGGCCTGCCCGAAGAGGAGGCCTGATGTCTCACCTGTTCTCCCCGTTGACGCTGCGCGAGGTCACGTTCGCGCACCGGGCCTGGATGTCGCCGATGATGCAGTTCGCCGCCGTCTCCGAGGGGGAGAGCGAGGGCTCGCCGTCGGACTGGCATCTGCAGCACCTCGGGTCGCGCGCAGTGGCCGGCGCCGCGCTGGTGATGGTCGAGGCCACCGCCGTCGATCCGATCGGTCGGAGCAGCGTGCACGACCTGGGCCTGTGGAATGACCGCCAGGCGGAAGCGTTTCGACGGATCACCGACTTCGTCGCCGCGCAGGGCTCGGTGCCGGGCATCCAACTGGTGCACGCCGGCCGCAAGGGGTCCACCGGGCGGCCCTGGGCGGAGCCGGGGGAGAGCTGGGCCACCGTGGGCGCTAGCGCCGTGCCGTTCGGGCGGCTGCCCAGCCCCGCCGAGTTGAGCGTCGACGAGATCGGTCTCATCGTCGAGGCGTTCGCCGCCGCGGCGCAGCGCGCGGCCGCCGCGGGGTTCAGAGTTCTCGAATTGCACGGTGCGCACGGCTATCTCATCCACCAGTTCCTGTCGCCGCACTCCAACACTCGCACCGACGAGTACGGCGGGTCGCTGACGAATAGGCTGCGGTTCGCCCTCGACGTGGTGACCGCCGTCCGGCGAAGCTGGCCCGACGAGCTGCCGCTGTTCTTCCGCGTATCGGCCACCGACTGGCTGGGCGGCGACACCGAGGACGAACGTCCCGGCTGGACCGTCGACGACACCGTGGACCTGGCGACGCGGCTCAAGGCGCGTGGCGTCGATCTGATGGACGTCTCCAGCGGTGGCTCGGCACCGGACGCCCGGATTCCCGTCGGCCCCGGCTATCAGGTGCCCTTCGCCGCACGGGTCCGCAAGGAAGCCGAAATACCCACTGCCGCCGTGGGAATGATCACCGACGCGGACCAGGCCGAGGACATCGTCGCCGGTGAGCAGGCCGATGCGGTGTTCCTGGCGCGGGAACTGCTGCGCAACCCGACGTGGATTCGTCAGGCGGCCGACCACCTCGGAGCGACCCTGAACCATCCACCGCAGTACAGCCGTGCATTCAGTTAGCCGCCGGCTCCAGCGACTTTCATCTCGGTGGTCTCCTACTTCTCGTCGAAGGTGAGGACGAGGCGACCGCGAACACCGCCCCGTTCCATGGCGCGGTGCGCCGCGGCGGCATCCGCTGCGCGAAACGTCTGCGCCACACGCAAAGTCACCGTGCCGTCCTCGGCCAGCACTCGAAGGTCGTCGAGCTTGTCGGTCCTGTGGAGGTAGTCGGGCACGAACACGTCCCGGATGGTGATGCCGCGCTCGGGATGAAGCGTGGAGGCGCCCCGCTCGCCGGGCCGACGAACGACGGCGACCTGACCGCCGTCGCGTAACGCGGGCAGTACCTCGTCGCCCTGCAGAGCGGCATCGACGACGGCCGCCACCCCTTCGGGGTGCAGTCGCCGAATCCGTTCTCCCACATCGTGTCCGCGCGGGACGATCTCGTCGGCTCCGAGGGCGGAGACGAGATGCTCGTCGGCGGGCGCAGCATCGGCGACCACCCGGAGCCCGTCGGCTTTGGCCAGCTGTACGACGTAACCGCCGACCGCGCCGGCGGACCCGGTGACGGCGAGGGTCTGCCCCGGCGCCAGGTTCAACACGTCGAGCGCCCGCCGAGCGGTGAGGCCGTTCATCGGCAACGTGGCCGCCTCGGCGTGGCTGCTTCCGGCAGGAGCGGCGGCGACCTGGTCCGCATCGACGACGACGTACTCGGCGTACCCGCCGCCGGAGTCGTCGATCGGCATCATGATCGCAATGACCCGGTCGCCGATCCCGACGTGGGTGGAGGTGTCCGGCCCGATCTCGTCGACAACGCCGGCGACCTCCATGCCCGGACGGTACGGCGGCGTCAGCGTGCTCGCGCGCAACGCGTCGTCGATATCGCCTACGCGGAGCAGCGCATCGGCGGGATTGACGGTGGCGGCGTGCACCCGTATGCGGAGTCGGCCGGGCCCGGCATGGGGCTCCTCGATGTCCATCTGCTGCAGAACCTCCGGGCCGCCGTACTCGGTGACAACGACTGCCTTCACGGCATGTCCTCCTATTCGGGGAAGTATCCCCAGTTAGATTGTCTAGAGTCTAACCGGGGAACCATCCCCGGAAATTCCGCCCTCGGTCCGTGGAGGTTCCGTATGCGTGCCGATGCTCAACGCAATCGGATGGCCGTGCTGGCCGCTGCCGAGGTCGTGTACGCCGAACAGGGCGTCGACGTGTCTCTGAACGAGATCGCCCGTCGCGCGAAGACCGGCAACGCGACTCTCTACCGGCACTTTCCAACCCGTGAGGCATTGCTCGCCGAGGTCTACACGGGTCACCTCGAGCGCTACTGTGCGATTGCCGAAGAGGCGGCGCGATCAGACGATCCCGTCATCGCCCTACGTGACTGCGTCATCGCGACCTGCGCGTTACAGGCCACCAACCGAGGTCTGGCCGATCTCCTGGCATCGCTGCAACCGTTGTCGCCTCGCGTCGAAGAACTCCGGACCCGCCACTACCGCGCTATCGCCACGGTGTTCAAGCGTGCGGTACACACCGGCAAGATCCGTGCCGACGCCGCCCCAGCCGATCTCGCAGTCCTCTTGATCGCGAACGCCGGCCTCACCCGCCGCACCATCGACGATGCTCCGCGCTCCAGCGCCCGTTTGGTCTCGCTGTGGCTGGCCGGCCTGATGTCGTCCGCGACCGACATCGAGGTGCCACCCGTCCCATCCGATCGGCACATCCGGCGAGCCCTGCACCACTGAGCGCAGTCGTCGCTAGGCGAACGTGACGACCACTTTGTCGGCGGCGCCGGGGGTGGATGCGAGGCGCAGCGCGTCATCGAGCTCGGCGAAGGGGACGGTGTGGCTGACGATGAGTGCGTACTTCTCCCAGTTCGCGACGAGATCGGCTGTCACCTCAAAGATCTCGTCGGGGTAGCCATGGAGCCGACGATGGTGAGCTCGTTGCTCATCACCGACACCAACTCGATCGGCACCGGTTCCTTGTGGACGCCGACGATGCAGAACGTGGCACCCCGCTTTCCCGCCGCGAGCGCGGTGTCGACCACGGGTCGCGCTCCAGCGGCGTCGAAATAGACGTCGGTTCCCGCTTTTCCGCCGAACATCGACTCGCCCTCACCGTGCAGCTCGATGAGACGGGCGACGACGTCGTCGGTGGACGAGTCGAAGACCGCGTCGGCTCCGATCGTCAGCGCCTTCTCGAGCCGAGCTGCCAGGATGTCGACGACCGGGATGTGTGCGACGCCAACCGATCTGAATGCCAGCACGGCGCCGAGCCCGATGGGGTCGCCGCCCTGATCACCGCGGCCACCGACACCTACGGCGGAACCGTCCTGCGCTGATCGCTAGACTCTTGACCATCCCCACACCACGAAGCGCGATACCGCACGCGGGCGGCGCTGCTGCGGGGCGTTGGGCAACGGGTCGCCGACATCGACATGGCGAACATCGAATCGGTGGCCGACGAATCCGCAAGGACTCGAACACCTTTTGCACGACCAGCTCAACTCGTCGTCATGCAGGCCGACGGGGACGGACTGCTGCTCAACTGGGCGCGGATGGAGTTGGTGCTGTCGGCCGTGCGTGATCCCGAACTCGCCGAGAAGGCCAGAGCGTTTGCGGCGCGGGGCGTCGCCCTGGCGAGTTTCGCGGCGGGTGACCGAACCCTCGCCGATCCGGAACGGTTCGAACGGGTTTTGCGGGCGATCGTTTCCGCGGTCGCGCTCGAACGCGAGGCTTAGTCTCGTGCCTCCGTCCGTCCGGCCGCTTCGTAGCCGGCGGCCAGCCAGTAGACCGTGCGGTCGAGGCTGGGAACGATGTCCTTGATCGCGAGTTCGCCTGCCGCGAAGCGGCCGAGCAATCCGTAGATCACGGTGCTGAGGATGGTGTCGAGGTCGCGGATGAACGTCTCGTCGACACCGCTGAGTACCTGCATGAACGCCGGAGCCGTGGTGTCGAGACCGCGCCGGAAGATCTCCTGCCCGCCGGGTGCGGCGCGTGCGCGGAAGAAGGCCGTCAGCATCGCGGGATGTTGCTCCCACGGTTCGAAGATCGTGCGCAGGACGCGCATCATGCCGTCGTAGAGCGTTTCACCGGGCTCGACGGTCTGATCCGCCAGCCCGGAGTAGCGGTTCTCGGCCATCCACTCGTGTAGGGCCGCGAGGATGAGTTCGTCACGGTTCGCGTACCGCTTGTAGATCGTCGCGAGCGAGGTCCTGCTGCGCTTGGCGACTTCCCGGAGTTGAACGGCGTCGTAGCCCTCTGATTCCAGGAGTTCGGCGACGATGGCGAGGATGCGGTCCTGCCCGCGCCGCTGGTCCTCGACGGTCGACGTCTTCGCGTTGGTCGCCAGCACGCACACCCCCTTGTCCAGATTCAGTAACACGGTTACTGTACCGGCAGTAACACGGTTACTCCGGTCGCATCGCACGAATGTGACCAAGCGCAACGAAGCGAGGATCGATGGGTTCACTCGACGGCAAGGTCGCCTTCATCACCGGCGTGGCCAGGGGGCAGGGGCGCAGCCATGCGATCCGCCTCGCGGCCGACGGCGCCGACGTCATCGGTGTCGACATCTGCGCCGACATCCCGTCCAACGGCTATGCCATGGCTAGTCGCGCCGAACTCGACGAGACGATTGCGCTGGTCGAGCAAGCGGGCGGCAAGATGCTCGGATCGGTGGCCGACGTTCGCGACTTCGCGGCGGTGAACGCGGCACTGAGTGCAGGCGTCGAGCACTTCGGACGCCTCGACATCGTCTGCGCCAACGCGGGCATCGCGACGATGGCGTTCCGCGAACTGACCATCGACGAAGAGCTCGAACAGTGGACCGACGTGCTCGACGTCAACCTCGTCGGTGCGTTTCACACCGCGAAGGCGGCGATCCCGCACCTGCTGGCAGGCGGGCGCGGTGGCTCGATCGTCTTCACCAGTTCGACGGCGGGGCTGCGCGGGTTCGGCGGACTCCAGGGCGGGGGACTCGCGTACGCCGCGTCGAAGCACGGCATCGTCGGGCTGATGCGCACCCTCGCGAATGCCCTTGCCCCCGAGAGCATCCGGGTCAACACGGTCCACCCGACCGCGGTGAACACCATGATGGCCGTCAACCCGGCCATGACGTCGTTCCTGGAGAACTATCCGGGCGGTGTCGGGCCGCATCTGCAGAACCCGATGCCCGTGGGTCTGCTGGAGCCCGAGGACGTCAGCGCCGCCATCGCCTACCTGGTCTCCGATGCGGGGAGATACGTCACCGGGGTCACGTTCCCGGTCGACGCCGGCTTCTGCAACAAGCTGTGAGCGCATCGGTCGGGCGGGCCGCCGGCAAGCGGGTCCTCGTCACCGGCGCTGCGCGGGGAATGGGCCGTAGCCACGCCGTTCGATTGGCCGAGGAGGGTGCCGACCTGATCCTGGTCGACATCTGCGAGTCGCTGCCCGAGGTGGAGTATCCACTCGCCTCACGGGAGGATCTCGCGGAGACCGCACGACTCGTGGAGGAACACGGCAGGCGCGCGAGCGTCCACGTCGTCGACGTGCGTGATGCTGCCGCGCTTTCCGCCGCGGTGGACGCAGGCGTCGCCGAACTGGGTGGGCTGGACGCGTCGGTGGCCAACGCCGGCGTGCTGACGGTCGGCACCTGGGACACCACGACCCCCGAGCAGTGGCGAACCGTGCTCGACGTCAACCTGATCGGGACGTGGAACACCTGCGCCGCCGCGCTGCCCCATCTGGTCGAACGGGGAGGGAGCCTGGTCAACATCAGTTCCGCGGCCGGACTGAAGGGCACGCCCCTGCACACCCCGTACACCGCGTCGAAACACGGGGTCGTGGGATTGAGCCGGGCTCTCGCCAACGAGCTTGCCGCTCAGAGTGTTCGGGTGAACACGGTCCATCCCACCGGCGTTGAAACGGGCATGCAACCCGCGTCACTGCACGGTCTGCTCGCCGAGCAACGGCCGGATCTGGTGCCGATCTTCCTCAACGCCATGCCGATCGTGATGGCCGAGGCCGTCGACATCAGCAACGCGGTGCTCTTCCTGGTGTCGGACGAATCCCGATACGTCACCGGGCTGGAATTCAAAGTCGACGCAGGCGTCACCCTGCGATGAGTAGAGGGAACGGATCTAGATGACCGCCATCGACAGCGAACGCGCCACCGAGGGCAGACGCGCCTTCGCCGATGTGATGACGTTCCCGGCCCCGGAGGCCCCCGGCCCGACCGACGCCGCGCTCCTCGACTTCGTCTTCGCCGAGGTGTGGCAGCGGCCGGGGCTCAGCCGCCGCGACCGGCGCTTCGTCACGCTGCCGTGCGTTGCGGCGGCCGACGCGGAGGCGCCGCTGAGGGATCACGTCTACGCGGCGCTCAACAGCGGCGACGTGACGATCACCGAGATGCGCGAGACCGTACTGCATTTCGCGGTCTACAGCGGGTGGCCCAAGGCGTCACGATTCAACATGACGGTCGACGAGCAGTGGGAGCGCATCCAGAGCGAGCGCGGCCAGGCGGTCCCCGAGCCCGATCCGCTCCTACCGCTGGTCACCCCCAGCGATCCGGAGGACCGCCTGCTCACCGGCGAGCAGGCGTTCCGCGATGTCAACTGCGTGCCCTACGTTCCGACGCGCGATAACCCGTACTCGGGGGCGGGCATCCTCAACTTCGTGTTCGGCGAGATGTGGCTGCGGCCGGGACTCGGGATGAAGGAACGGCGTCTCGTCACGGTGGCGTGCGTGGCGTTCCAGGACGCGCCCTATCCGATCCTGAGCCACGTGTACGCGGCGTTGAAGAGCCGAGACGTCTCGTTCGACGAAATGGACGAATTAGCTCTGCATTTCGCGGCGTACTACGGTTGTGCGAAGGCGACGACGTTGAACGACGAGATCGGGCGACAGAAGGAACGCGTGCTCGACGAGTGGCGTACCGAGGCGTCCCAGTGAGCACCGCGGTGACACTGTCGGCCGGGCTGCTCATCGGCGGAGAGCTGACCACGCGCGCCGCGGGCGGGCTGCATCAGCACGTCCAACCCGCCACCGGGCAACCCGACTTCACCGTTCCGCTCGCTGGTGCATCGGACATCGAAGACGCCGTCCACTCCGCCCGAGATGCGCAGCGGGCCTGGATGTCGCTGACGGTCGATCGTCGACGCGACATGCTCATCGACCTGGCCGACGTCGTGCACGACCGCCTCGACGAACTCGCGCTGCTCAACGTGCACGACTACGCGGTGCCGATCTCCTTCGCGGGAACCGGGCACATGCTCGAGTGGTTCCTGCGCCACTTCGCCGGATACGTCGACAAGCCGCACGGGATCAGCTCACCGGTCAACGCGTCGTTCGACGTCAACCTCATCGAGCGGGAACCGTACGGCGTGGTCGGTGTCATCACGCCGTGGAACGGTGCGCTGGCCGTCGCAGCGTCGTGTGTGGCGCCAGCGCTGGCGGCGGGCAACGCCGTCGTCCTCAAGCCCTCGGAACTGGCACCGTTGGCCGCCTTGAGATTCGGGGAGCTCTGCATCGAGGCGGGTCTGCCGCCCGGACTGGTCAACGTCGTACCCGCCGCCGCCGAGGGCGGTGAGGCGTTGGTGCGCCACACGGGAATCCGCAAGATCCACTTCACCGGAGGCGAGGCCACCGCTCGTCGGGTGCTCGCCGCGGCGGCTCTCGACCTGACACCGGTGGTGGCCGAACTGGGTGGCAAGTCCGCCAACGTCGTGTTCGAGGATGCCGATCTCGATGTCGCCGCGGCGATGGCGGCCCATCAGGGTCCGCTGATGCAATCGGGTCAGAGCTGCGCCTGCGCGAGCCGCGTCCTGGTGCACGAATCGGTCTACGACGCATTCGTCGATAAGTTCCTGAACACCATCGGCGGTGCCACGGTCGGTGACCCGCTTGATCCGACCGTGGTGTTCGGTCCCGTCATCAGCGAGGAATCCGCGAACCGGATCCTGGGCGTCGTCGCCGACGCGGTCAGCCAACAGGCGGGTGAGTTGCTGGTGGGCGGCAATCGGGTCGGAGGTGAGCTCGCAGGCGGCTTCTTCGTCGAGCCCACCGTGTTCGGTGACGTCGACAACGGATCGGCGCTCGCACAGGTCGAGACCTTCGGCCCGGTGGTGTCGCTCATCAGGTTTCGCGACGAGGGCGACGCGATGCGGATCGCCAACGACACGCCCTACGGTCTGAACGCGTTCGTCCACACCCGTGACCTCACTCGGGCACATCGCGTCGCCCGTCAGCTGGAGGCGGGGTCGGTGTGGATCAACCAGATCAGCCTGATGTCCCCGCAGGGCCCCTACGGCGGTTACAAGAACAGCGGGTTCGGCCGCACCGGCGGGCTCGACGGACTCCACGAGTTCACCCGGGTCAAGAACATCCGGATCGGAATGGGCTGACAGCCCGCTCCTCGGGTATCAGAACCTTTGCAGCCGAAAGGCGTACGTGCTCGTGCCACCGGGACTTCCGTAGCAGCCGGCACCGTACGTGGAGTCGACGGTGCCGGTGAGCGTTCCCGCGTCCCAGGAGTACACGTCGTGTGAGGGCAGGTTGTAACCGATGCACCGAACTCCGTCCGGTACGTCCACCGTCAAGGTGTATCTGCCGTCGGCGAAGAACGCGGACTGCTGGAAGCGTTGACTCTTCGGTGGGCGGGGAATGGCGATGACGTTCAGGGTGTCGGTTGCGGGATTCACGACGGGGTCCACCAACCAGGTGCCGCAATCGGGCGCCCCGCAGGAGTGCGTCACCGACCAGACCCACGAGTGGTCGTTCCACCGGTCCGTCATCACCTCGTAGTTCCCCACCCGCATTCCCGTCGCATGGGCCGTGGGTACCGACGACAGCGCCCACACCGTGAGCAGGGCGCTGCCCGTCGTCAGAAGGACGCGTCGGGAGGACTGCGTCATGACGAGGCGTCGAACTCGATGTGCAGATCGGTCAGCCCGCGCAGCAGGAACGTCGGCTCGTAGCGGTAGTCGCGACGATCGAGCGGCCCGTGCTGGGCCTGGCTGATCCGAATCTCGCTCAGCCGATCCAGCATCCGGTTGATCGTCACTCGGCCCTCGACCCGAGCCAACGGGGCACCGGCGCACGTGTGGATGCCGCGGCCGAACGCGATGTGCTCGCGCACGTTCCTGCGATCGAGGTGGAACTCGTCCGGGTTGTCGAACTTCCGCGGGTCCCGATTGGCGGCACCCAGGCAGAGCATGAGAACGGTGCCGGCCTTGATGGGGACGCCGCCGAGCGTGGTGGACTTCCTGGCGAGCCGGAAGTCGACCTTGGTCGGGCTCTCGAACCGCAACGACTCCTCGATGAACGCCGGGATCAGCGATCGGTCGGCGCGCAACGTCGCCTGCAGTTCCGGCCGGTCGCCGAGGACTTGAATCGCCGAGCTGAGCAGCTTGACGACGGTCTCCTGGCCGGCGCCGAAGAGAAACGTTGCGGGACGGACGACTTCGAGCAGCGGAGGAGTCGAACCATCGGGATAGGTCGCGGTGGCCAGGCCGGTGAGGACGTCGTCGCGCGGGTTCTCCCGACGATCGGCGATGTACCCGCTGAACAGGTCGTCCAGGTACCGCAGCGGGTTGCTACCCACGGGCGTCGAATCGAGGGAGCCGACGTGGTAGTCGGGCGCGCTGCCCGCGCCGAGGTTCCGTCGCAACTTCGGGCGGTCCTCATCGGGCACTCCGAGCAGATCCGCGATCGCCAACGTCGCATAGGGTTTCGCGAACTCGGACAGGAACTCGCAGCGACCGTTGTCGATGAACTCGTCGAACTGATCGTCGGCCAACCGCCAGATGTACTCCTCGTTCTCCTGAAGACGGCGGGGCGTCAGCAGCCGGCCCAGCAGGGACCGCGCCTTCTCGTGGTGGGGCGGATCCATCACGACCATGTGCTCGAAGATGGGGAACTCGTGGCGATGCGCTTCGATCAGCTCGCTGATGTCGTCGCCCTCGGGCGTGAAAGGCAGTGGCGGGAAGGGTCCGCCGATCGCGTTGACGGCGGAGAACGCATCGACGTCCTTGAACGCCGCGTGCACCTCCTGGTAGCCGGTGACCGCGACGACGCCGTAGTGGGGTTCGCGCGTCACGGGGCCCTGGCTGCGCAGGTGCTCCCAATAGGCGTAGGGATCCTGCGCGATGTCGGAGTTGGTGAAGTAGTCGATCTCAGCCAACTCGGTCATGCGATGGACCCTTTCGGAATGGTGGTCGGCGGGGCGTCGACCCAGCCGATGGCCTGACGGGGGCAGGCCGCGATGGCTGCGTCGACGTCGTCCCGGTGCGACGCGGCCGGCGACTCGTCACACGTGGCGATGTCGTCGCCGAGGTCGAAGACCGCGGGGGCCAGTTCGACGCACAGTGCGTGTGCCTCGCACAGCCGCGGGTCGACGTACACCGCTCGGGGGCCGGCCATCGCGCTCCTAAACTGATCGATCGATCAAAATGGTAAGGTGCTGCATGCTTACCACGCGCCGTAAAGACCGGTCAAGCAATCGTCGGCGGTGCTGCTGAGTGGCGACGCCGAGGAAGTCGAAGGCCGACGACGGCGGAACCCGCCGCCGGCTCATCGAGGCGACGGCGCAGATCATGTACGACGACGGCTACGCCGCTGCCACGTCGAGACAGATCGCCGCTAAAGCGGGCGTCAAGCAGGCGCTGGTCTACTACTACTTCCCGACCATGGACGACCTGTTCCTCGAGGTTCTCAAAGTCGGCGCCGATGTAGCGCTCGCGCAGATGCGCAAGGCGTTGACCGCGGACGACCCGATACGGGCTCTCTGGCAGATCAACATCGATCCCCGCAGAACGGTCCTCAACACCGAGTTCATGGCACTTGCCAACCACCGCAAAGTGATCGGTGCCGAGCTGAAGGCCTACGCCGAGCGCGTCCGCGACATCGAGACGGCCGCGGTGACGATGGTGATGCGGGCCAGTGGCATCGATCTGGACGCCTACCCGCCGGTCGCGATCGCCATGCTCATCGCGCAGACAGCACGCAGTCTGGGCAACGAGCTCGCGGTCGGCGTCACCGAAGGGCACGAGGAGTTCCGCGCCCTCGTCGAGCGGCATCTCGCTCTGCTCTCCAACCCCTCCGCGGCGGTCCGCAGCTAAGGCGTAGCCGAACCGGGTCCGGCGCACGCCGAGTGCGCCAGCGGGGTGCGGTGCCGTCTCGGTGACCCGGTTCCGTGAGCCGATCGCGCGGCGCGCCCTTGACAGCCGGGGTGACGCATGCCACAGTTCCTGATCGATCGATCAAATTCGACGGCGGACGGAGTGTGGCCATGACAGGACGGGTCGAGGGCAGGGTCGCCTTCATCACCGGGGCGGCGCGCGGACAGGGCCGCAGTCACGCGGTCCGGCTCGCCGAGGAGGGCGCCGACATCATCGCCGTGGACGTCTGCGGTCCGGTGAGCAGCAATACTCAGATCGAGCCCGCCACCCGCGATGACCTTCTCGAGACGGCGGACCTCGTCAAGCGACTGAACCGTCGCATCGTCACCGCCGAGGTGGACGTGCGCGACTACGACGCCCTCAAGGCCGCGGTCGACAGCGGAGTCGAACAGCTCGGTCGGTTGGACGTCATCTGCGCCAACGCCGGCATCGGCAACGGCGGCCAGACGCTGGATCGCACCAGCGAAGCCGACTGGACCGACATGATCGACGTCAACCTCTCCGGTGTGTGGAAAACGGTCAAAGCTGCTGTCCCGCATCTGATCTCGCAGGGGCAGGGTGGCTCGATCATCCTCACCAGTTCGGTCGGCGGGTTGAAGGCCTATCCGCACACCGGTCACTACATCGCCGCCAAGCACGGCGTGGTCGGCCTGATGCGCACCTTCGCGGTCGAACTCGGGCAGCACTCCATCCGGGTCAACTCGGTGCATCCGACCAACGTCAACACCCCGTTGTTCATGAACGAGGGCACGATGAAACTGTTCCGGCCCGATCTCGAGAGTCCGGGCCAGGACGACCTCGCCGTCGCCGCGCAGTTCATGCACGTGCTTCCGGTCGGCTGGGTGGAGCCCGTCGACATCAGCAACGCCGTGTTGTTCCTCGCCTCGGACGAGGCGCGCTACATCACCGGTCTCACCATGACGGTGGATGCCGGAAGCATGCTCAAGTAGCCGCCTGCTCGTCTGCCCGGAATCGTCGGGCCGTTCTCAAGTCAATGAGCACAACTGAATAGGACCAACTGAATACCGACTTCCAACCCGGACATCAACTCGAAGGCATCGGAGCCCGCCATGACCACCAGCAGTTCCCACGTCAACCCACTTCTCGCGACGCCGACGAACTCCGCGGTGCCTGCGCCGTCCCGCAGGGCCGCCCACCGTGCGGTGAAGTTCGGTGGCTACGGCGGAATGGCCGTGGCGGCCTGGTTGATCACCGCCGTCGCCACGGGTTACGGATGCGCCGCCGCCGACACCACGGGGACGTCGTCCGAGTCGTCTGCGGCCTCGTCGAGCACGGCATCCTCCGATGCCTCGTCCGCCGAATCGGACGCCGCTACTCCGGCGGCGAACACCGATGGTCCCGAATCCGCCTCGGCCGGTGGCGGTTCGGTGAACGCGGGCACCGAGGTGACGGGCACGCCGACAGGCACGACGTCGTCAACCGAGCACGTCGCGCCCGGTGTGGCCGTCAGCAGCAGCGGTGGAGCGCACACGAGCACGTCGGAGTCGAACTCGCCCGACGCCGCGACGCCCGACGCGGAGGAGCCGTCCGCGCCAGCCGAAGCATCCGAACCGCCGGAGCCGATCGAGACGACAAGTGGCTCGACCAGCGCGCCATCCGCTAGCCCGGCACCGGTGGTGGAGCGGCCGACAATCACCGCCGCCGAGGCGAACTCGTCACCGTCATCTCCCGTCGTCGCCCCGGCGGCGCCCGTCGCATCGGTCGATGCCGTGCAGATCGTCGCCACCGCGCCCACCGCCACGACAGCAGCGAGTGCGGATGCACCACAGACCTTCTCCGCTAGCTCTGCTCGATCGACGAGCACCACGAACACCACGCAGTCCGGCGCGGCGGTCGTCGCGCCGACGCAGGCGGTGTCGCCGATCGCCGGGGTGGCGGGATTCCTGAACGCGGTCGTCACGAACCTGCTTAACCCGTTCCTCGCGCCCGCACCCAACACGCCCGATCCGCTCACCCCGGTGGTGTGGGCCGTCCTGGCGTTCGTGCGGCGCAACTTCTTCAACGAGGCTCCCACCGTCTCCTACGACCCCGCCACCACGGTGCAGACCGGCCAGACCGTCACCGGCAACATCGGCGCGGCGGACGCCGAGGGCGACACGTTGACCTACACCGTGACCAGGGGCCCGGAGCGCGGGACGGTGACGATCGATCAGGCCACCGGCAACTTCACCTACACCCCCGATGACATCGATTACGATGCCGCACAACTCGATTCGTTCACCGTATCGGTGACCGACGGCAAAGCCAACCTGCTGAGTCTGTTGGGAGTGTCGCACGGCGTCCAGGCGAGTACCGAGGTCACCGTGCTTAATCCCGCGGTCGAGCGCGTGATCCTCGACATGCCCGCCGGGATCACGAAGCCGGTCAATCCGCGCTATGCGGAAGGCGGCCAGTCCATTCTGTTCGCCGGTACCCCGACCGCGGGTGGTCGCCAGGAGATCTATCAGATCGACATCGACGGGACCGACGCGAAGTGCCTCACCTGCGGCCTCGCCGCCCCCACCGTTGCGGGGACGAATCCCGCATTGCCGATCAACATTCAGAAGCCGGTTCCGTTCTACGACGGGACCGGGCGGATCGTGGTGCTGCTCAACAATCCGGAACCTCGCTACGCGATCTTCGAGCCCGCCGGCTACAACGGCGTCGGTTCGGCGGCACGGATCGTGAACGTGATCACCCCCGACGGCGGCGGCGCGACCCTGCCCGGCCTGCCCCCCGGCGGAGTCCTGAATCGGGAGCGTGAGATGAGGCCGTCGCCCGACGGGACGCACGTGTTGTTCACCCGTATCGTCTTCGGTCAAACCGGTAACTTCCAGGCCCTTCCGATCGTGGGCGCGTTGACGCCGAGCGGTGATCACTACGACGTCACCGATGCACGGGTCGTCTGGCCCACCGGCGAGAGCAAGCAGTGGACTCCCGACGGCAAGGGTGTGATCATCCAGGGCGGCGCCATCGAGGGTGGCAACGTCGACGACATCGTGGTCGACCTGTCCGGCCAGACAGGCGAATACCTCTACCCCGGCAGCACGTTCCGCGGCACTCGAGTGACCGGCAACCTCGACTACGACGAGGACATCGACATGTCACCCAACATGCAGTGGATCACGGTGGGAAGCACGCGCGGCCTCGAGGCGCTCACGCCGATGACCCGCATCGTGCGGCAGAACTTCCTGCCGATCTACGTCGGCGCGGCGATCTACGACCAGTACGCGGACGGGCAGGTGCGCAACATTTCGAACCAGAACTGGGCGGTCGCCATCGAGGACGACCTCAACCGCGAGAACGGGATCCCGCTCTTCGTTCAGGACGACCCGACCACCGCAGGGGTGGACGAGGGCGACGGTTGGATTTCCCGAAGCATGCCCAGCTGGAATCCCGACGGCACCGCAGTCACGTTCTGGGAGTCGGGTAACGGCGACGAGCACGGAATCGCGCCGACGCAATCACGACTGGTCATCGCAAATCTGAAGTACACGACGAGCGTTGGGCCGGTGGGGGATACGACGACGGTTATCGATCCGTCGGCGTTCCCGGCGCTGGGAACCTACGTCGCCAAGACGACCCCGCTGCCGCCGACCGGAACGTACAACGGCGTAGGCGGTGGCACCGCAGTGGTTACCGAGGTGATGAACCCGGCGACGTTCCAAACGACCCGCACGGTGCAGTACACCAACTACGTCAACGAGGACGGGTTGATTCTCAACGGCACCGAAACGGGAATCTACGGCCCGAGCCAACTCAGTGTCACCTACCTCGCCGACGTGGACGTCACCGACGCCAGCGGAGCCGACAGGGGCAGCCTGGACGCCAACGCCCTGTTCACCCTCCTGCCCACCCAATCGGTGACGGGTTACATCACCTCGACCCTCGACGGCGACACCCAGACGATCCCAGATCCGGCCAAGGTGGAGGACGCGAAGACGGGCGCGTAGCCGGGGTTGTCGTCTGCCGGCGCTGCCGATCGGCGTCGTTTCGTGGTCGCCGCGGAGGGTACGGCTGGATGATGAGCGTTGACGGAGATCTCTCGGACTATCGGGACGACGCCGCCCGGCGTCAGGCGCCTGATCCCGACGACCCGCGAAAGCCGGAATCGCCGGGCGACCTCACGAAACCGTCCCTGCTGTTCGTGGTGCGCAAGACGGCCCGCGAGTTCAGCCGCGACGAGTGCACCGACCTCGCCGCCGCGTTGACGTACTACGCGGTTCTGTCGCTTTTTCCGGCCCTGCTGGCGATGGTGTCCCTACTCGGGGTGTTCGGGCAGGGGCGGCGCACCACCGATGCGGTCCTGGACATAGTCGACGACGTCGCCCCGTCATCGGCAGTCGATTCGCTGCGACCCACGATCGAACAGCTCGTCAACACCCCTTCGGCCGGCTTCGCCCTGGTGCTCGGCTTGGCCACCGCACTGTGGTCGGCTTCCGGTTACGTCGGCGCCTTCGGTCGGGCGATGAATCGGATGTACGAGATCGACGAGGGCAGACCCGTGTGGAAACTGCGTCCGCTTCAACTGCTGCTGACCTTCGTGGGGCTGATCCTCGCCGCCGTCGTGGCGTTCCTGCTGGCGGTGTCGGGTCCCGTCGCCAGTGCGATCGGTGACGCTATCGGGCTCGGCGACGTCGCATTGACGGCGTGGAACGTGATCCGCTGGCCGTTGGTCCTGCTGGCCGTCGTCCTGGCGGTAGCGATGCTGTACTACGCCACCCCCAACGTCAAGCAGCCGAAGTTCCGTTGGATCAGCATCGGCGCGGGGCTGGCCATCATCACGTGGATCGTCGTCTCAGTGGGGTTCGCGGTCTACGTGTCGAACTTCGGCAGCTACAACAAGACTTACGGTGCGTTGGCCGGCGTGGTCGTGTTCCTGCTGTGGCTCTGGATCACCAACCTGGCGTTGCTGTTCGGCGCGGAGCTCGACGCCGAGCTCGAACGAGGACGGCAGCTTCAGGCCGGGCTTCCCGCCGAACGTGAGCTCCAACTCCCGCCGCGCGATACGCGAGTGATCGAGAAGAACGAGGCCGCCGAGGCCAAGGACATCAAGCGGGCCGGCCGATTACGCCGCACCCGTGGTGAGGACTCCTGATGCGCCCTCGCCCACCCGGCCTACTCGGCTCCTTCTGATTCCCGGCGTTCGGCTATCGCAGCAAGCCTCAGGGTGCACTCGCGGTTGCGGGGGATCGCCGCGGCGAGGGCCAGCCGATCGGGTACCCATCCCATCGGGGCACCGACGGGTGTCTCGGCCATCTCGATTCGGCAGCCGCCGTCGTCGATGTCGAACAGCCGCAGCGTGATTCGGGCCTTTCCGAAGGGTCGGCCCTTAGCGAGAAGGACCAATTGCTCTTGTGGCACAACGGAGTCCACGACGGTCACGTCGTTCAGCAGCAACGGCCACACACCGACCGAGTGGTGAATGGTGGCGCCGGCGGTCGGCCAGTCGGGGGAGACGGCACGCATCCGGCTGTTGCCGACCACCCACTGCGAGTAGGTCCAGCCGTCGGCCAGCACGGCCCACACCTGTGCGCGGGTGGCGGTGGTGTCGCGCTTCACGGTCAAGGCGCTGTCTGCTTCAGGCGGGTGTTCGGTCATCGGCCCTCCTCATCGGTCCAACCGCCCGCACTACCCCCTTCGAGCGGAGCCGAAACGCACCGGTGTCCGTCCTCACCAGGACAGATCGACGTCGGGTTCCACGCACCGCAGTTCCACCGAGTCCGCCGGAACCTCGAGCACCTCCCCGATGCGCTGCGCGTCAGCGGGTTTCGCGAACACGACACGTCCTCGCGTCCAGCGCCGCAGCCGGTTCGTCGCCCACGACGCGCACACGACGAGGCCTGCGCCCGTCCCCGCGACCCGCACCGTGGCCACGCCGTCGTCGCCGCAGCGCCGCAGCAACTCGGTGAAGGACTTCGCGGGCAGCGCGGGACGCCCGGTGCCGACCACCGTCGAATGGCATCTTCGCGCGACGAGGTCGGGCACCGGACCGACGCGCACACGGGGGTCGTCGACGCCCAGTTCGGCGAGCAGGTCCGCACTGCGCGCCCCGTGCAGCCAGACGCCGACGTCTTCGTGAAGGAAGCAGCCGAGCGTCGTGGTCAGGGAGGCGGCGTCGTGCTCTTTCGTATCGAGCTCGACGACCACCGCCGGCACGGCGTAACGCAGTCCCGACCGGCGCGCGTTCGGATCGGGGATCAACCGTGCCAGGGCCAGCGCCTCGCGGTTCTTGACCGCGAGCCGGTCGGCGACCGGACGGTCCGCCCAGTCGGGACCGTCGTGCCACGCCACCGCCTGCCGTGCATGGTGCAGCACGGCTCCGCCGACCACGGCTCGGTGCGTGAACTCCCAGTCCTCGCCGCCGTAGCCGCGGAAGGACTCATCGAACCCCCCGATGTCGTCGAACAGCTCTCGGCTACAACACATCACGGCGCTGATGACATGGCGGTAGGACCGTTGGTCGATATGCAGCAGATCCGCACTGGCATCGTAGGCGTCTCGCAGCCAGCGCGGCTCGGCCAGCACGGGCGGCGCCGTCGCCCCGAACCACCAGTCCTCGAGCATGTCCGGACGCCAGCAGGACAGGTCGGCGTGGCGGCGACGGCCGACGACGACGGCGTCGGGCAGCCGGGCCGGCAGGCGGGTGAGGTGGCGGAGGTAGCCGGGTTCGGGAACGGTGTCGGCATCCAGGAAGCACAGCACCTCGGCGGTGGTGGCGGCCGCGCCGAGATTGCGCGCGGCCGCGGCCCGAAAGCCCCTGTCCTCCTGCCGCACCACGGTGACGTTCAGTCGCGAGGCCGTCACGTCCGGCGCGACCGTCGAACCGTCATCGGCGACCACCACCTCAACGAGGTCGGCGGGGAAATCCTGCAGTTCGATGGCGCGCAGCACCAGCGCCAGCTGACCCGGCTGCTCGTAGTGGGGGATGACAACGGCGACAGGAGCAGGTCGAAAGTCCGCATCATTCAGCAGATCCCACCGATTGCCCGGAACCGCGAACCGACCGTCCGTGAGCGGGAACGCCCGCGTGGTGTCGCTCACCGGTGCACCCCACGGAGGAACCGCGCGTAGCAGCGTGCGACCTGGTCGGGTGTCGGCGAGCACGCGAAGCCGGGCGGCAGCCAGGTGGACTCGGGTTCGTCGAGGGCCGCCCGCAGCGCCGCGGCCAGGCTGTCGGGGTCGTCCTCGTACAGCAGTAGTCCACCGGGATTGCGGATTGCGATCTCGCGGGTGTACCTGGTGGACGCCACCAGCGGTCGCCGCCCCGCCGTCAGCCACGAGTTCAACGATCCCGACGCCGACACGTGCCGGTGATGGACGACGGGCACGGACACGCCGTGCAGCAGTGGGTTCACTGCACCGTCGGTCACGTGCCCCGTCACCTCGAATCGCCGCCCTTGCGCGCGGGCCGTCGCGGCGAGGTGCTCGATGAGGTCCTCGTGCCCCGCTGACGGTTCGCCGATCACCGTCATGGCGACTCCGGGCGGCAGGCGCTCCATGGCGTCCAGCACCTCCGCGTGGCCCTTGCCCGGATAGACGAAGCCGAACATCCCGACCGACGGTGGGTGCGACGACGGGGACGGACCGTGCACCGGTGGGGTGACGGGCAGCGGGATGACGGACGTCCGACCGCGAAATCCGATGGTCGACAACAGTTCACGCTCGTGATCGCTGCTCACGACGACGGCGTCCAACGTCGAGGCGAGTGAGGCGTAGGCGTGTGCGCGGGTCGAGTAGTGCTCACCGTCCGACGGTTGCGGGAGATCGTGCAGGGTTGCCGAGATCCGCGCCCCACTGCAGTGCACCATCGCCGCGAACTCCGAGACGGCGACCGCGGCCTGCACGGCATCGGCGCCGAACAATCGGTCGGTGAACTGCACGTGTACGCCCCGCCCCTGAGCCGTACGGCCCAGAGCGCTACGCAACTCGATCGGAAACCCGTTGCTACGCAGCCGTTGATCAAGTGCGACGCCGAACCGCACGACACCGTGCCGCGCCGGCCCCACCACGACGTGCGCGATCGGGTCGCTCACCGCGGTAAACCCAGCTGCTCCAAGGTCGGGCCGTGCCGCTGCACGGCGAGCACCGGGAAGTCGTCGTTGTGTCGATACCACTCCATGTGCACGCGATGTACCCGTTCGGGGTCGATCGACTCACCGTGGAAACACCACGTGTCACGCGCCTCGCCGGCGATCTCCAACGCGTCGAGTACGCGTTGCTCGAGCGGGGCGTACACGGAACCGAGCAGGGGAGTTCCGTCGAGCCGGACGCGGCCCGCAACCGCGCGTGCCTCGAGGATGCGGTCGGCGAGGACGGTGAGCACCGTGTTGCCGGGATGGTTGATCGCGTGGGCCGCATCCCGGCCGGCCGTCGCGAACACGTCCGACACCGCAACGTCGGAGTCGCGGAGCTCCCGTTCCGCCAGCGCGGCGATGCTCGACTCGGCCACCGCGCGGAACGCGGCCGGCGTGACCTCGACGTCCCACGGATCCAGCGGCGAGAATCCGTGCAGCGCCGCGGCAACCGTTCGCAGGTCGTGATAGGGCACCACCGGCGGGACCACGGAGCGGTCGGTGGGACGGCGAACGATCACGTGGAAGGGGTACAGGCCGGCGTACCTGATCACCGGCCAGCGCAGCACCGCGGCTCCGGCCGGCAGTCGCTCGGCCAGCTGTGCGGTGCCGACCGGCAGCCCGCGGTAGTCGTCCCTGATCGGCTGGCTGAGCAGCAGCGACGTTCGGCTCAGCAGCGCGGCGAGGTAGGGCAGGTCGGCGGACTCGAGTTCGTGCACGGGCGGCACGCGGACGGTGCGGTAGGGCGAGTCGGGGACCGTGTCCAAAGCGCTGCGCAGCGCTTCGGCTTGGCAGTTGCCGATCACCAGCCACAGCGGTAGGTGCGGTGCGGCGTCCGCCTCGCGTCCGTAGAAGTCGGCGTAGTGGCGGATGCGGCCCGAATCACTCACTCCCGCGAGCGTAGACGCCGGCATCGCGGGTATGTGCGGCGCGCAACCTCTTTCGCCTACCGGCGATGCCGGTTGCCCACAACGTCTTCGACAGGCAGGTGAGTATTGTTCGTCGCGTCCGTTCCCGCCGCCCACCCCTACGTCGGTGCGGTCGTCGACCCCCGAGCGGTCACGCTGCTCCCCGACCCCGTTCCCCGCTGTGTGAGTCAACCCGGCCAATGGTGGCCGCCGCGGCTGCTCGAACCGGATTACCTGCGGCACCGAGTCGCGGGGCTGGACCTGTTGCACGTCCACTTCGGCTTCGACACGAACACGCCCACGGACCTCGCCGAGGTCGCCGAAATACTCGACGCGCGCCGCGTTCCGCTCATCGTGACGGTGCACGATCTGGACAACCCGCACTTCACCGCTCAGTCCGCCCACGCGGAACGGCTCGGCGTGCTGCTGGCCGCGGCGTCGGCGGTCGTCACGCTGACGGACGGCGCGGCGGCCGAGATCGAGCGGCGGTGGGGCCGACGGGCGACAGTGCTGCCGCATCCGCACGTTCTGCCGGTCGACGCGATCGGTGCGGCGCGAGCGGCACGAACCCGTCCCGTCGTCGCCATCCACGCGAAGAGCCTCCGTGCGAACGTCGACCCGTGGCCGCTGCTCGACCGGCTAGCCGACCAGCACGGCACCGACTGGCGGTTGCGGCTCGACCTCGACGACCAGGTGCTGGACGCCCCCCGCGCGGACGAGGCCCGTCCGGAGCGACTCGACCGGTACCGTCGAGCGGGTGTCGACGTCCGCGTGCACCGTCCGTTCAGCGACGACGAACTCACCGACTACCTCACCGACGTCGACGTTCTCGTACTGCCCTATCGGCACGGTTCGCACTCGGGCTGGGTCGAGGCCTGCCACGACGCGGGCGTCCAGGCGGTCGTCCCCGACTGCGGATACTTCCACGAACAGCATCCACTACCCGTGTTCGGCTACGGCACAGATCGTTTCGATGCCGACGGGTTCATCGACGCCGTGTCTGCGGCGGTCCAGTCGGCGCGGGACGCGTCGACCGCCGTGGACGAGCACCGGCGTGCGCACCGGGTCGAGCAACGGCGGCGGGTGCGCGCCGCGACGCTCGCGCTGTACCGCTGCGCGCTCGGGGACTCGGTCGGCGAGGCGCACGAGATGAGCGCGTGACCGGCGACGACGAGAGGAGCAGAGTGGTGAATTCGCCATCGCAGGAGACGTTCTCAGCGGAAGTGGCGCAGTGGTCGGACATCCCCGGCTGGTTTCACTGGCGTGCGGGCCAGGAGGAGGCCGTTACGGTGTTCGGCGATGGCAGCGTGTTCGTCGAGGTCGGTTCGTATCTGGGCCGCAGTCTGTGTTCACTCGCCGACGTCGTTCGCACGTCGGGGCGGGACTACACGATCGTCAGCGTCGACACGTGCCGGGGGAGTGGCGCGGAGGGACTGTCGAACGAGGACGCACACGGTCACGCGGTCGAATACGGCGGCGGGACGTTCGCAGGGTTGTTGCACCGCAACGTGATCGCATGCGGGTTCGCCGACGTCGTCGACGTCCTCATCAGCTCCTCGCCGAGGGCGGCGGGCTTCTTCGCCGACGAGTCCGTGGCGTGGGTGCACCTGGACGCCCGGCACGACTACGACAGCGTCGTCGACGACATCAGGGCGTGGGCGCCCAAGGTCCGGCCGGGCGGCTGGCTGTCCGGCGACGACTACGACAGTCTCATCTGGCCGGGTGTCGTCGCCGCGGTAGGCGACGAACTGCCCGACGCGCACGGGTGGCTGTCAGGCCAGTGGCGGTGGTTGAAACCGTGACACGCCTCGCTCCGCGGCGTACGCGCCCGGGCTAGCCTGAACTCATTCCCATTCAGGCTGGTGCCCCCATCCGCGTGGCGGTGCTCGCGCCGATCGCGTGGAGGACGCCGCCCCGGCACTACGGTCCGTGGGAGCAGTTCGCGTCGCTGCTCACCGAGGGCCTGGTCGCGGCCGGCCACGACGTCACGTTGTTCGCCACCGCGGACTCGATCACCGCGGCCCGGCTGCACGCCACCGCACCGTGCGGCTGGTCGGAGGACCCGACCATCGACCCCAAGGTCGCGGAGTGCCTGCACATCGCGTCGGTGTTCGAGCGCGCCGACGAGTTCGACGTCATCCACAACGGATTCGATTTCCTGCCACTGACGTACAGCGACCTGGTCTCCACGCCGGTGGTCACCACGATCCACGGGTTCTCGTCGGACCGGATCGTGCCCGTGTACCAGCGCTACGACGGCAGCACCGCGTACGTGTCGATCAGCGACGCGGACCGGCATCCGGCATTGCACTACGCCGCCACCATCCACCACGGGATCGACGTCGCCGGTTTCGCGGTGCACCCCAGCCCCGGCGAGCACCTGCTGTTCTTCGGCCGGATCCACCCCGATAAGGGCACGGCCCAGGCCATCGAGGTCGCCGGTCGGTGCGGCCGGCGACTCGACATCGCCGGGATTATCCAGGACGAGGACTACTTCCGCGAGCAGGTGGCGCCGCACGTCGACGGCGAGCACGTGCGCTACCTCGGCGCCGTCGACGCCGCGGGTCGGGCCGAGGTGCTGGGGGGTGCGCACGCGCTGCTGCACCTGATCGACTTCGACGAACCGTTCGGCTACAGCGTCGTCGAGGCGATGGCGTGCGGCACGCCGGTGATCGCGAACGCGCGAGGCTCGATGCACGAGTTGATCGACGACCGGGTGACCGGATTCCTGGTCGACGACGTCGATTCGGCGGTGGCCGCGGTCGCCGCCGCCGGCACGCTGGACAGGGCCCGGATCGCCGGGATCGCCGGCGAACGGTTCACGATCTCCGCGATGGTCGACAAGTACGTCGACGTGTATCGCGACGTCATCGGATGGAATACATGACACCGCAACATGATCCGCCGTGGTGGCAGTCCGCCGTGGTGTATCAGATCTATCCGCGCAGCTTCGCCGACGCGGACGGCGACGGGATCGGCGACCTGCGGGGGATCATCGGACGGCTCGACCATCTCGCTGCGCTCGGGGTGGACGTGCTCTGGTTGTCGCCGATCTACCCGTCGCCACAGGTCGACAACGGCTACGACATCAGCGACTACCGCGACGTGGATCCGCTGTTCGGTACCCTCGCCGACTTCGACGCGCTGCTCGCCGAGGTGCACGACCGCGGGATGAAGCTGGTGATGGACCTCGTCGTCAACCACACCTCGGATGAACATCCCTGGTTCGTCGAATCGCGTTCGTCGCGCGACAGTCCCAAGCGGGACTGGTACATCTGGCGAGACACCCGCGACGGTGCCGAGCCGAACAACTGGGGGTCGCTGTTCAGCGGCTCGGCGTGGGAATGGGACGAGGCGACCGAGCAGTACTATCTGCACCTGTTCGACCGCAAACAACCGGACCTGAACTGGGAACACCCGCCGGTGCGAAAGGCAGTGCAGGACATCATGTCCTGGTGGCTGGACCGCGGTGTCGACGGCTTCCGGATGGACGTCATCAACTTCATCTCCAAGACGTCGGGACTGCCGGACGCGCCGGCGATCCCAGGGAGGCGCTTCGTCGTCGCCTTCGCGGAGTTCGCCGACGGGCCGCGCGTGCACGACTACCTGGCCGAGACGACCCTCGCGGTCTTCGGTAACCGGGCGGGCGACTTCATGACCGTCGGCGAGATGCCCGGTGTGACGCCCGAACAGGCCCGGCTCTACACCGACCCGGAACGCGGTGAGCTCGACATGGTCTTCCAGTTCGAGCACGTGTCCGTCGACCACGGCGCCGGGGGCAAGTTCGACTACCGCGGCCTCGATCTCGTCGTGCTGAAGAAGGCGCTGCACCGGTGGCAGGCCGCACTCGCCGATACCGGGTGGAACAGCCTCTACTGGAACAACCACGACCAGCCGCGGGTCGTATCTCGGTTCGGCGACGACGACCCGGCGTACTGGGCCGCCTCGGCGAAGGCGCTCGCGACGATCCTGCACGGCATGCGCGGCACCCCGTTCGTGTATCAGGGCGAAGAACTCGGAATGACGAACTACCCCTTCCGAACTCCGCAGGATCACGCGGATCTCGAGGCCGTGAACCACTACGACGACGTCGTCGCGGCGAGCGGCGACGCGCAAGCGGCCCTGGCCGGGTTGGCCGCGATGAGTCGTGACAACGCCCGCACCCCGATGCAGTGGGACGGCGGGCCGAACGGGGGGTTCAGCGCCGGTACGCCGTGGCTTCCGGTCAATCCGAATCACACCTGGTTGAACGCCGAAGAGCAAGTCGGGACAACGGATTCCGTCTTCGCCCACTACCGGGACCTCATCCGGCTTCGACACGACCTGCCCATCCTGCGGGACGGTGTCTTCACCCCGCTGCTGGAGGACGATCCGCAGCTCTGGGTGTACACGAGAACCCTCCCGGAGCGGGAGTTGCTCGTCGTCGCCAACTGCGGACGCGAACCCCGCAGCATGGAGATCTGCCCGGACTGGATCGGGTCCGCACTGCTGCTCGGCAACCTACTGGGGACCCCGACCACCTCCACGTCGGCGATCCTCGACCTCGTGGGCTGGGACGCGCGGATCTATTCGAGGGATTCCTAGCTGCTGCGTGTCGAAATCCGCGGTGAGCGCGGGTTGCGACACGCAGATCACAGACCGCCCGAGTAGTCGACCTGCCAGTGCTTGATGCCGTTCAACCAGCCCGACCGCAACCGCTCCGGTTCGGCGAGCGCCTTCAGATCGGGCGCCGCGTCGGCCAGTGCCGCGAACACCAGGTTGATGGTCAGCCGGGCCAGGCTCGCGCCGACGCAGTAGTGCGCACCGGTCCCGCCGAAGCTCACGTGCGGGTTGGGGCTTCGCATGATGTCGAACCGGAGCGGATCCACGAAGACCTCGTCGTCGAAGTTGGCCGATCGGTAGGCGAGCACGACTCGCTGGCCCCTCTTGATCTGCACCCCACCGAGTTCCACGTCGATCAGCGCCGTCCGCTGAAACGACGTGACCGGAGTCGCCCACCGGATGATCTCGTCGGCTGCTGTCTGGGGCCGGTCCGTCTTGAACAGCTCCCACTGGTCGGGGTGATCGAGGAACGCCATCATGCCCTGAGTGATCGAGTTCCGGGTGGTCTCGTTACCGGCCACGGTCAGGGTGATCATGAACAACCCGAACTCCTCGTCGGAGAGCTTCTGGCCGTCGACGTCCGCCTCGATGAGCTTGGTGACGATGTCGTCGCCAGGGTGGTCGGCTTTGTATGCGGCCAAACGCATTCCGTAGAACACCAATTCGCCTGCCGACATCAGCGCCTGCGATTCCGCGAACTCCGGATCCTCGTCGCCGACCATCTCGTTGGTCCAGTGAAACAGCTTCATGCGGTCCTCGTCGGGGACGCCGAGCAGATTGGTGATGGCGTGCATGGGCAGCTCGGAGGCGACCTGCTGCACGAAGTCGCCGGTCCCCGCCGCCGCGGCCCTCGCCACGATGTCACGTGCCGCGTCACGCAGTCCGTCGCGCAGTCGCTCGACCGCGCGCGGTGTGAATCCGCGGGAGATGATCTTGCGCAGGCGACTGTGCTGCGGTGCGTCCATGTTGATCATCGAGAACCGGCCCGCCTCGATCTGGCCGCGGCCCGACTCCGCGTCCGGGTAACGCGGCACGATGCAGTTCGCGGCGCTCGAGAACACGTCGTCGCGCAGCGACGCTTCACGCACGTCGCGGTGGCGAGTGAGCAGCCAGTAGCCGTCGTCTCCGAACGCCTCGGCACCGGTCGCCTGGCGGTTCCACCAGACGGGCGCCGTGCGCCGCAACTCGGCGAGTTCGTCGACGGGCAACCGGTCGGCGTAGATGTCGGGGTCGGTGAAATCGAAACCCGCAGGCAGTTCTGGTGCGACCATCGGAGCTCCTCGTGCACGTGCTTCGCACAGGATCACATCCCCGTGCACCCGCCGTGGTGACTTTCGGCAAGAACTCTTTCTTTTCGAAATAGTCCGCGGGTACGGCGCCGGGATTAAGCTCAGCGTTCGTGGATGTCGGTCTCGACGCGGCTCAACGGGCCTGGGTCGACGAGGTGCGGGCGTTCCTGGCTGACACCGTGACCCCGGCCCTCGAGGCCGAGCTTGCCGAACACGGCCTCGAGCGCATCGGCGGCGAGGTGTCGGCGTTTCGGCGCCGGGTGGGCGAGAAGGGTTGGTTCGGCGTCACCTGGCCCGAGGAGTACGGCGGGCTCGGTCTCAGTGCGATGCACCAGCACCTGTTGACGCGGGAGTTCGAATACCGCGGCGTTCCGGGGCCCGACCTCACCGTCACGTCGGTGGCGCCCATGATCATGCGGCACGGTACCGAACAGAACAAGCGAGAGTTCCTACCCCCGATCGCCGCGGGTGAGTTGACCTGTGCGGTCGGCTATTCGGAGCCGGATGCCGGAACGGACCTGGCGAGCCTGCGGACCCGTGCGGTTCGTGACGGCGACGAGTGGGTCATCAACGGGGCGAAGATCTGGAACAGCGGCGCGCAGCGGAGCACCCACGAATGGCTCTGCGTGCGCACCGATCCCGACGCCAGACGCCACCGCGGCATCTCGGTGATCATCGTGCCGTTGGAGTCCGCAGGCATCGAGATCCGCCCGCTGACGGCGTGGTCGGGCTACCGCACCAACGAGGTGTTCTTCCGCGACGTCCGTGTTCCCGCAACGAATCTGATCGGTGAGGAGAACCGCGGGTGGACCTACATCACCGGAGCGCTGGATCTCGAACGCGGCGCCCTGACCAACGCCGGTGATCTGCGGCGCGCGCTCGACGAACTGCAGAACCTGGCCCGGACGTCGCGACGGGACGGCTCGGCTCCCCTCGACAACCCGTCCTTCGCCCGTCGCCTCGCACAGGCCGAGGCCGACGTCGACGTCGCGATGCTGATGGGGGTGGAGGCCGCGTCGCTGCTCGACACGGGAATCGTCCCGACGGTGGAGGTCAGCGTCGAGAAGATCTTCACCAGCGAACTGCGGCAGCGGATCGCCGACCTCGCCATCGACCTGCTCGGACCCGACGGTCTGCTGGCGCACCGGTCGACGGGAGCCCCCGCCGACGGCGTCTTCGAGCGGCTGTACCGCGCCGCTCCGCTGATGAGGTTCGGCGGCGGAACCAACGAGGTCCTCCGCGACGTCATCGCCCGACGGGGCCACGGCATGCCCTCCTACGGGCGGTGACCTCCGTGCAACTGCTGCCCGACGACGACGAGCGAGACTTCGCGGCGACCCTGCGCCGGTTGTTCGCGGTCGACCGGGACGACACGGGTGTGTGGAACTCCCTGGCCGAGGCCGGCGTGCTCGGTCTCGTACTGCCGGAGTGTCACGGCGGCTCGGGAGGGCGTCTCCGTGATCTAGGGGTCTTCTTCGTCGAGGCCGGGCGCGGTCTGTGCCCGACGCTGGTCCACGGCACCATCCAGGCGGGCATGGCCATCGACGCACTGGGTACCGCCGAGCAGCGGACGAACCTGCTACCCGCCCTCGCATCCGGAAAGTCAAGAGCCACAACCGCGCTGTGGTCGCCGGTGGACGCGAGCCGCATCACGCCCACGCTACGGGCCGAACCGACCGGAGCCGCCTGGGTGCTCAGCGGCTGCGTCGACTTCGTGCTCGACGCCGACAGCGCTGACGCCGTCGTGGTCTCGGCCGGCGACACCGCCACCGGGCACCACCTCGTGGCCGTGGTGCCCGCGGACTCGCGCGGGCTGCGCGCCGACCCGGTCACCCTGATGGGCGGCCAGACCGCGGCCCGCCTGCACTTCGACGGCGTCACCGTCGACCAGAGCCTCGTCCTGGGTGCCGACCACGGGGTTTCCGACGAACGGCTGCGGTGGCTCGCCAACACCGCGACGACGCTGCTGTCACTGGACCTCGTCGGGGTCGGTGAGGCGGCGTTGCAGCGGACGGTCGACTACACGGTGATGCGCCAGCAGTTCGGCCGCCCGATCGCGTCGTTTCAGGCGGCGCAGCATCTCGTCGCGAACATGCACATCGCGCTGGCCGCTGCTCGGCTGGCGGCGCGGGCTGCGGTGTCGGTGCTGGAGACGGGCGAGGTCGCAACGCGTGAGACGGCGGTCGCCCGCATGCGCTCGGCCGGCGCCGCGAAGCTGATCACGCTCGACGCGCACCAACTGCACGGCGGCATGGGCTACGTGGTCGACACCGATCTTCACAGGTATTCCGAACGCGCGCGGGTGCTTTCGACACTCGGCGGCGGCGCGGACATCGCCGCGACCTGGCTGGAGATGGATGGATGACCGACGACAGTCTGATCGACGCCGACTCCGCCGCCCGTGTGGGAAGTGTGGCGGCGAGGGCGACCGGCGACGTGGATCGACTCCAGTGGCAGCGCTGGGCCGCGGCGGTCGGCGATCACAATCCGCTCTGGTTCGACGCCGACTACGCTCGGGCCAGCGACTACGACGACGTGATCTGCCCACCGCTCTACCTTCAGTACGCGGTGCTCGGTGTCGCGTCGCTGGAGGGTCTGCGCCCTGACGGCTCGTCCGGGGCGGTGTCCGGTGGGCTGGCGTTCCCGCGTGCACCGCGGCGCATGGCCGGTGGTGAGTCGACCACCTTCCACCTGCCCTCCTATCACCGCGACGAGGTGGAGATGGTGCGCACCATCTCCTCGATCGTCGAGAAGCATGGCAGGTCAGGCCGTTTCGTGTTGGTGACGTGGCACACGACCTATCGGAATCAGCGCGCTGAGCTAGTGGCCGAGGCCACGACGTCGATGATCGCCCGACCGTGAGGAGGCATCCGTGACCACGCAGGTGTACTACGACGACGTGCACCCCGGCGACGAGATTCCTCCGCTGCTCGTCACCGTCGACGTGACGCAGATGTTCTTCTTCAGCGCCGCCACCTATAACGGCCACCGGATTCACTACGACAAGGACTGGGCCACGACGGTGGAGGGGTACGACGACGTGCTGGTGCAGGGTCCACTGCAGTCGGCGCTGCTGGCCCGCGCGGTCACCGACTGGGTCGGTGGGCGCGGACGGCTCATCCAATACTCCGTGCAGAACCGGGCGGTGGCCTACCCCGGTGAGGAGCTGACGTTCTCCGGCGTGGTCACCGCCACCCGGATGGAGGACGGCGTCGGGCTGGTCGACGTCGATATCGCCGGACGCCGCGGCGACACCGTGCTGATGCCGGGGACCGCGACGGTCGCACTGCCGACCCGAACCCGGGTGCCCTGATGTCGCTGCGCGGCACCGCCGCGATCGTCGGCATCGCCGAACTGCCCGCCCAACGCAAGCAGACCCGCCCGGCGCTGTTCACCATCGATCAGTACGCCGCGCTCGCCGCGACGGCGATCGCCGACGCGGGCCTCGACGCGTCGGTGATCGACGGTCTGATCTGTCACGGCGTGGCGGAGTCCGAGATGTTCGCGCCCGCCACCCTGAGCGAGTACCTCGGCCTGCCGATCGACTTCGGCGAACGGGTCGATCTCGGCGGCGCGACGTCGGCGGGCATGGTGTGGCGGGCTGCGGTCGCGGTCGAAATGGGGCTCTGCAACGCGGTACTCGCGGTCGTGCCGGGTTCCACGACGCTGCCCAAGTCGCAGCGCCGACCTGCGACACCGCCTGCGTGGTACGGCGCGTCGAGCAACAGGTTCGGCTCACCCCAGGCCGAGTACGAGATCCCGTACGGCAACGTCGGACAGAACGCGCCCTACGCGCAGATCGCCCAGCGGTACGGCGCGCTGTACGGCTACGACCCGAGCGCGCTGGCCAAGATCGCCGTCGATCAGCGCACCAACGCGTGCGCCCATCCCGACGCGGTGTTCCACGGCAGGCCGCTGACCGTCGACGACGTCCTCGCCAGCCCGATGATCGCCGACCCCATCCACATGCTGGAGACCGTGATGCGCGTGCAGGGCGGCGCGGGCGTGTTGATCGCGAACGCCGACCTGGCGGCCCGGTCGCGGCATCGTCCGGTGCGGGTCAAGGGGTTCGGGGAGCACATCTCGTTCAAGACGCCCACCTACGCCGAGGATCTGATGGTCACCCCGGTCGCGAGGTCATCCGCGCGTGCGTTCGCGATGGCCGGCCTCACCCCGTCCGACGTCGACGTCGCATCCATCTACGACTGCTACACGATCACCGTCCTGATGAGCCTCGAGGACGCGGGCTTCTGCCCCAAGGGCGGGGGTGCCGCCTGGATCCACGATCGCGACCTGACCTTCGGCGGCGACTTCCCGCTCAACACCGCAGGCGGCCAGCTGTCCTTCGGGCAGGCCGGGATGGCCGGCGGCATGCACCACGTGGTCGACGCCGCCCGCCAGGTGATGGGGCGCGCCGCGGCGGCTCAGGTAACCGACTGCGATGTGGCGTTCGTGACCGGCACCGGCGGCATCATGAGCGAGCAAGTCGCACTGGTACTGGAGGGCGAGTGACATGACCTCTGAGACAGCCGAACCCATGCCACTGCCCGAGCCGACGCCGGTGTCCGCACCGTTCTGGCGGGCACTGCGGCAGCACCGCATCGAGATCCAGTACAGCCCGTCGTCGGAACGCTACGTGTTCTACCCGAGGACGCTCGCTCCCGGCACGCTTGCGGACGATCTGGAATGGCGCGAGATCGACGGCGCGGGAACGTTGTTCACCTACACCGTCGCCGAACGGCCGACGGGACCCCCGTGGGCCGGGGCGCTGCCCCAGTTGCTCGCGGTCGTCGAGTGGGACGTCGGCCCCCGCGTGAGCACCGAACTGGTCGAGGTGGCGCCCGACGACATCCGCATCGGAATGCGCGTCGCCCCCGTGTTCCACGACGTGCCGGGCGAAGACGTCACACTGTTGCGCTACCGGCCCGCCTGACTGTCACGTCTTGCGCTTCTTCTTCCGCTTGCGTTGCGCGCCCAGGCGATCCAGCTCGGCCAGCAGGGTGTCCGCGCGTGCGCACTCGTCGGCGTAGTACTGGGCCGACCAGTTCAGCACCGCGACGGGATACGCCCACTCTTCAACGGGTGCCGCGCCCTCGGCGTGATCGAGGGCCAGCACCCGCATGCGTTCCGACTGCGCGCGGTGCGCCAGCACCATCTCGCGTAGTTTGGCCGGATCCGCCGTGTGGCCCAACCACGTTCGCAGCATGATGCCGTGCTTGAGCACGGCGGGCTCCGGCTCCGCCTCCGTGGTCCATTCGGTCACCGCCCGCTCACCCTCTTCGGTGATGCGGTAGACCCGCTTCTCGCGCTCGCCCCGCTTGCGCTGCGGGCGCTTGTTCTCGTCCAACCGCGACTCGACGAGCCCCAGCGTCTCCAGCTTGTGCAGCTCGCCGTAGATCTGACTGAACGACGGTGCCCAGTAGAAGAACTTCAGACTCCAGTCCGCCCAGCGTTTCATGTCGAACCCGGACAGTTCCTGACCGAAGGACAGTAAGCCCAGCACCGCGTAGCTCGTCGGCCGCAGGCGCGTCTGCGGGTCCGCTCGATCGTCGGCCATGGCGACACACTAGAACAGCGGGGATTCGATGCCGGCAATACCGTGCGACCGCGTCTCTATTCCTGATAGAAACAGATCACCAGCCACGAGGAGCCCATGGACGACGGTGTAGCGGCGATGTTGCAGACGCTCAACGACGCCTTTCCGGCGGTCGAGCGGATGGCCGCGCAGGAGGCGCGCGCAGCGGTCGCCGCGCGCCGAATGCCCGTATCCAACCTCGACGACGCGACGGCCGAGGACCGGGTCGTCGACAACGCCGTCGGGCCCATCACCGTGCGCGTCTATCGGCCCCGCGGGATCGGCGGCACCGCTGCTCCCGGGGTGGTGTTCCTGCACGGCGGCGGTTTCGTGCTGTGCGACATCGACAGCCACGACGGCTTCTGCCGGAGGATGGCGGCGCGCACGTCCTCGGTCGTCGTCTCGGTCGGCTACCGGCTCGCACCCGAGCACCCGGCGCCGGCCGCTGCGGAGGACGCGCACGCTGCCTTCGACTGGGTCGTCCGCAACGCGGGCGAGCTCGGCGTGGACCCACAGCGCATCGCGGTCGCGGGGGACAGCGCCGGCGGCAACCTCGCTGCGGTGGCGTCGATACTGTGCCGGGAGCGGGGCACGGTCCCGCCGGTCGCCCAGATCCTGCTCTACCCGGTGATCGATCCGGCGTGCGACACCGTCAGTCACCGACGACGGGCCACCGGGTACTTCACCACCCACGCGGCGCTGCAATGGTATTGGCGTCAGTACCTCGGCGGCACGGAGCTGCCCGAGCCCGCCCACCTCGTCGCGCCGTGCCGCGCCGACACTCTCGCCGGACTGCCGCAGGCGATCGTCGTGACCGCCACGCTCGACCCGCTGCACGACGAGGGTGTGGCCTATGCGCGACGGCTGCGTTCTGATGGTGTGCCGGTCGTGCACCGCGACGTCCGCGGCCTCTTCCACGGCTTCCTCACCATGCTCGACTTTCCGCCCGCGATCACCGTCCGCGACCTGTTGTGGTCGGACATGCGTCGAGCGCTGTCGGCGCGGACTGCGGCGGTGGCGTCGTGACGGCGGCGATGCGGCACGACGTGATCGTCATCGGTGCGGGCTTCGCGGGCCTGTACGCGATGCATCGCGCCGTGACCGCAGGGCTGACCGTCCTCGGCATCGACGCCGCGGCCGGCGTCGGCGGAACCTGGTACTGGAACAGGTATCCGGGAGCGCGGTGCGACGTCGAAAGCGTCGACTACTCCTACTCGTTCGACGACGACCTCCAGCGGGAGTGGACCTGGACCGAGCGCTTCGCGGCGCAGCCCGAGATTCTGGCCTACCTCGAACACGTCGCCGACCGCTTCGACCTTCGCCGCCACTACGCGTTCGGCACCTCGGTCACCTCCGCCGCGTTCGACGCAGACTCGGGGACGTGGGAGGTGCACACCTCGACCGGCATGCGGCATCGGGCGGACTTCCTGCTGTGCGCCACCGGCTGTCTCTCCGCGGTCAACCGGCCTGCCCTGCCGGGTATCGAGGAGTTCGCGGGCGAGGTGTACTACACCGCCGCCTGGCCGGACGAGGCGCCGGACTTCACGGGGAAGCACGTCGGACTCGTCGGCACCGGTTCATCCGGCATCCAAGTGGCACCGCTGCTGGCCGACTCGGCGGCATCGCTGACCGTGTTCCAGCGGTCGCCGAATTACAGCGTGCCGATGCCGAATCGGCCGTGGACCGACGACGAGATCCGACGGCTCAAGGCCGGCTACGCGGAGCGCCGCCGCCGATCGGCCTACGCGCCGGCGGGCACCCCGCACACCAGTCAGACGAAGCCCGCCGCCGAAGTCGATCCCCATGAGCGCGCGGAAGCGTTGCGGCAGCGATGGTCTCAGGGTGGCGTGCTGTTCAGCAAGACCTTTCCCGACCAGCTGACCGATCTGGCCGCCAACGACGTCGCGCGGGAGTTCGCGGAGGCGCGCATCAGGGAACTGGTCGTCGATCCGGTGGTCGCCGAGGACCTGATCCCGGTGGACCATCCGATCGGCACTAAGCGCATCTGCACCGACACCGGGTACTACCAGACGTTCAATCGCGACCACGTGAGCTTGGTTAACCTGCGCCGCGAGCCGATCATCGGCGTCACCGCCGATTCGGTTCGCACGACGATTGCCGAGTATCCCTGCGATGCACTGGTGTTCGCGACCGGGTTCGACGCGATGACGGGGGCGCTCACCCGCATCGATCCCGTCGGCCCCGACGGCGACCGGCTCAGTCACCTGTGGGCGGACGGCCCCGTGACCTTCCTCGGGCTGATGATCCCCCACTTGCCGAACCTGTTCAGTCTCAGCGGGCCGGGCAGCCCGTCGGTGTTGGCCAACATGGTGTTGCACGCGGAGATTCAGGTCGACTGGGTGTTCGCGCTCATCGCCGCGGCGCGTGCCGAAGGGGCCACGCAGGTCGAGGCGCGCCCGGATGCCGCTGATGCGTGGACCCGGCACGTCGCGGAGGTCGCCGAGCACACGCTGTTCGTCCGCGCGGACTCGTCGTGGTACCTGGGCGCCAACATCGACGGCAAGAAGCGGGTGTTCATGCCCTACGTCGGCGGGTTCGGAACCTATCGCACCCACTGCGACGACGTGGCCGAGAACGACTACGCGGGTCTGGTGTTCACGTCGAGATGACTTCCTACGGCCTCGACGGCAAGGTCGTCCTCATCACCGGCGCGGCGCGCGGCCAGGGCGCAGCAGAAGCGAAGGTGATGGCGGAGTCGGGCGCCCGTGTCATCGCGTGCGACGTGCTCGACACGGATGGCGCCGCACTCGCCGACCGGCTCGGCGACACCGTCCGGTACCGCCACCTCGACGTCACCGAGTCGCGGAACTGGGCCGCTGTGGTCGACGAGGTGGTCGCCGAGCACGGTCGGATCGACGTCCTCATCAACAACGCCGGCGTCTACCGGCGAGCGCCGTTGGAAGACTGGACGGCTGAGCAGATCCGCACGATGTTCGACGTCAACCTCGTCGGGCCCATCCTCGGCATGCAGACCGTCAGCCCGGTCATGCCCGGCGGCGGAGTCATCGTGAACGTGGCCTCCACCGCCGCGATGCGCGGTTTCGGCGGAGCGCTGCCGTATGCGTCGTCCAAGTGGGGCCTTCGGGGTGCCAGCCGGTCGGCGGCCATCGAACTCGCACCGCGCATCCGGGTGAACTGCGTGGTACCCGGTGCGGTCGACACCCCGATGATCGACGCCGACGCCCTCGACCTCTCGCACCTTCCGATCCCACGTGCCGCTCAGCCGCAGGAGATCGCGCGGGTGGTCGCATTCCTCGCCGGTGACGCCGCCGGTTACTGCACCGGCGCGGAGTTCGTCGTCGACGGCGGTGCGACCGCATGACCACATCGACACAGAAGGAGGCGCCCGGTGCACGAGACCATTCAGCAGGTCCTGCGTGATCGCGTACACGACGACACCGTTGCCGTGCGGTACGACGACCAGACGTGGACCTGGCGCGAACACCTGGCCGAGGCCGCCGCGGAGGCGTCGGCGCTCATCGGGATGGCCGACCCCACAAGGCCGTTGCACGTCGGCGTGCTGCTGGGCAACACGCCGGCCATGCTGCGATCCATGGCGGCGGCGGCGCTGGGCGGCTACGTCCTGTGCGGCATCAACACCACCCGTCGCGGCGCGGGGCTGCTCGCCGACATCCGTCGCTCGGATTGCCAACTGCTGCTGGTCAATCCGGATCATCGAGCGCTGCTGGACGGGCTCGATCTCTCGGGCGTGACGGTGCTGGACGTGACATCGCCGGGCTATCTCCAGGCGGTGACGTCCGCGCAGGCGCTGGTGCCGCACCGCGAGGTGGTCGCCACCGACCCGCTGATGCTGATCTTCACCTCGGGCACCACCGGCAACCCCAAGGCTGTTCCGTTCGCGCACGTGATGGCGGTGCTCAGCGGAAGCAGTCTGGTGCTGCAACTCGACGTCACCCCGGACGACGTGTGCTACCTGTCGATGCCCCTGTTCCACTCAAACGGTGTGGCGGGCGGCTGGTCGGTCGCCGTCTGCAGCGGGGCGACGATGGTGCCCGCGAAGTTCTCCGCGTCGCGCTTCCTCGACGACGTCCGGCGCCACGGAGCGACCTACATGAACTACGTCGGCAAGCCGTTGGCGTTGGTGCTGGGCACACCGGAACAACAGGGCGACGCCGACAACCCGTTGCGTGTCGCGTTCGGCAACGAGGCCGCCGACCGCGACATCGACGAGTTCGCCCGCCGATTCGGTTGCCGCGTCATGGACGGATTCGGCTCGAGTGAGTTCGCGGTGATCGTCGTCCGCGAGGACGGCACCCCGCCGGGCTCGATCGGCAAGGGCTGGGACGGTGTCGCCGTCTACGACGCCGAGACCCTGACCGAGTGCGCCAGAGCGGAGTTCGACGAGACCGGTGCCCTCGCCAACTTCGACGACGCCGTCGGTGAACTGGTCAACACGACGGGCGGCGGCGCGTTCGGTGGCTACTACAACGATCCCGACGCGACCAACGAGCGCATGCGCCACGGCATGTACTGGTCGGGAGACCTCGCCTACCGCGACGCCGACGGCTGGATTTACCTGGCCGGCCGCACAAGCGACTGGATGCGCGTCGACGGCGAGAACCTCGCTGCGGCCCCGATCGAGCGCATCCTGCTGCGCCACGACAGCCTGAACCAGGCCGCCGTGTACGCGGTGCCCGATCCACAGGTGGGGGATCAGGTGATGGCGGCCCTCGTTCTCAACGCAGGGCAGACGCTGACACCCGCCGAGCTGACCGACTTCCTTACCGCACAACCGGACCTGTCCCCGAAGGCCTGGCCCACATACGTGCGCATCAACCGCGTGCTCCCGCAGACCGCGACCAATAAGGTGCTCAAGCGCACTCTGATCACCGAGGGGGTCTCGGGTGGTGACGGCGCCCTGTGGGCGCGCGAGGACCGCGGCACCACCTACGCGCCGGCGGTGCTGTCGGGGACCTCGTCGTGACGACGGTGGCGGGAGCGACGGTGGAGGAGATCCTCGACAGTCAGCGCACCGCCTTCGTCACGGACGGCATCCCCGACGCCGCCACCCGCATCGACCGAGTCCGTCGGCTTCAGGCGATGGTGCTCGATCACGCGGAGGAACTCGTCGCGGCGCTGGCGGAGGACTTCGGTACCAGGGCGCGCGAGGTGTCGATGCTCGCCGACGTCATCGGGTGCATGGGTGATCTGGAGTATCAGAAGAAGCATCTGCGGTCCTGGATGCGAACCCGCTCCCGCGGCCGACTGCTGAGCGGCTCCGGGCTGCGGCAACAGATCCGGCGCGACCCGCTCGGCGTGGTCGGGGTGATGGGTCCGTGGAACTTCCCGGTGCAACTGACGATGCTCCCCGCGGGAACGGCGCTGGCAGCGGGAAACCGGGTGATGGTGCGGCCATCCGAGATAACAGCAGTCACAACCGCATTGCTGGCCGATCTCGCCAAGCAGTACTTCCCGGTCGAAGAGCTCACGGTACTCACCGACGAACAGGCAGACGGGCCGACGTTCGCGGCGCAGCCGTTCGACCACCTGTTCTTCACCGGGTCGCCCACTGTCGGTGCGCGCGTCGCGCAGGCCGCGGGTGCCAATCTGGTACCGGTGACGCTGGAACTGGGCGGCAAGAATCCGGCGGTGGTGGATCGCAGCGCCGATCTGCCGAAGGCGGCTGCGCGGATCGCCGCGTCGCGGATGGTCAACGGCGGACAGGTGTGCATGTGCCCGGACTACGTGCTGGTGCAGGAGGAGGGTCTCGACACCTTCGTCGACGAGGTGATGAGCCAGTGGCGCAGTGCCTTTCCGCGGATCGTGGACAACGGTGACTACACCTCGGTCATCAGTGAACGTCATTTCGACCACGTCGTCGGCCTCGTCGACGACGCCGTCGCCCGCGGCGCCGAACGTAGACAGCACATCCCCCACGGTGAGACACTTCCGGACCGCGGGACCCGCAAGATCGCGCCCACCATCCTCACCGGCGTTCCGTCTGACGCCAGGGTGAACCGGGAGGAGATCTTCGGTCCGGTGCTCGTGATTCATCCGTACCAGACGCTGTCCGACGCCGTCGATTACGTGAACGCATCGCCGCATCCGCTCACCGTCTACTGGTACGGCGCCGACAACGACCGCTTCCACCGACTGCAGGACGCCACCCGCTCCGGGTCGGTCAACGCCAACGACTTCACGCTCAACTTCATCGGCAGTGAGCTGCCTTTCGGCGGAGTGGGACGCAGCGGTACCGGGGCCTACCGGGGACGCGCCGGCTTCGACACCTTCACCCACGCCCGCGGGGTGGCCTTCTCCCGGTGGCCGGTCAGCCTGGCCCGAATGATGGCGCCGCCCTTCGGTCGTCGGGACGGCCGACTGGTGGACCTCCAGCTGACCGCGTTCCGCCGACGCCTGCGACGCAGTGGAGGCGCCCGGTGAGGACCAGAGGTGCTCTGCTGCGGGGCGTCGGTCGGCCGTGGTCAGTCGAAGACGTCGAGATCGGCGAGCCGCTGACGGGCGAGGTGGCGGTGAAGTTGGAGGCGGCAGGCCTGTGCCGTTCCGATCATCATCTGCTGACGGGCTGCCTGCCGTCGGCCGGCTTCCCCGTACTCGGCGGTCACGAGGGCGCGGGGACCATCACCGCCGTCGGTCCGGGCGTCGAAAGGGTCTCCGTTGGAGACCACGTCGTGCTGACGCCCGGTGGGTCCGGGAACGCTTACCCGCCGCCGCTCGGCACCTTCGCACCGTTCGCGGTGGTGAACGAGAGGTCGGTGGTCACCGTCGATTCGACCGTTCCGTCGACGGTCGCGTGTCTGCTCGGGTGTGCAGTGCTCACCGGACACGGCGCGGCGACCCGGTCAGCGGGGGTGCGGCCGGGTGACGACGTCGCCGTGATCGGTCTCGGTGGCGTCGGCATGTCGGCGGTGCAGGGCGCGGCCCGCGCCGGAGCACGGCACGTCTTCGCGATCGATCCCGTCGAGTGGAAACGCGACAGAGCGCTGACCTTCGGTGCGACCCACGTGTACCCGGACACGCAGTCGGCGATGGTGGGCATGGCCGATGTCACGCAGGGGTTGATGGCGACCAAGGTGGTCGTGGCCGTCGGGCACGTCGACGGCAAGGACGTCGACACCTGGTTGATACTGACAGCCAAAGGAGGTGCGTGCGTGCTGGCCGCTCTGGGTGACGCGACCGCCACCGACGTGACCGCCAACCTGGCGATCAACATCCTGTTGCAGAAGCGACTGCAGGGCAGCCTGCTGGGTGGCGGTGATCCGCACCACGACATCCCGCTGCTCGCGTCGATGTACCTGGCGGGCAAACTCGATCTCGACGGCATGGTGACGCGGGAGTACCGGCTGGACGAGATCAACGACGGATTTCGGGACATGTTGGAAGGCAAACTCATTCGTGGCGTGATTCGGTACGGTGAGCAGGATTGGGTGACTCGGTGAGTGCCCCCGACGAGCATCGAGTGACATGCCCGCTGTGCGAGGCGATGTGCGGTCTCCGCGTGACGGTCGAGCAGGGTCGGGTCGCCGGTATCCGCGGCAATCCCGACGATGCGTGGTCGCAAGGTCACCTCTGCCCGAAGGGCACCACGCTCGGTCACCTGCACGACGATCCGGACCGCCTGCGGGTGCCGTTGGTGCGAACGGCGAACGGAACGTTCCGGGAGGTCAGCTGGACGGAGGCCTACGAGGAAGTCGAACGGGTGCTGCGCCCGGTGCTCGACCAGCACGGCGCAGGGGCGATGACGGTGTACGTCGGAAATCCGGTGGCCCACAACCTCGGACTCGCCTCGTACATCGGTGCGCTCGTCGGAATGGCCGGTGCCGCGGGGATGCAGGCGTACTACTCACCGGGCACCGTCGATCAGTGGCCACTGAACGTGGTGAGCACCCTGGTGTTCGGCGGAATGTGGAACGCGCCGATTCCCGACCTGGATCGAACCGATCACCTCGTCATCCTCGGCGCCAATCCGGCGGTCTCCCAGGGCTCCATGCTGTCGGCTCCGGACGTGACGGGTCGCTTGACCGCGATCACGCGGCGGGGCGGCAGGGTGGTGGTGGTCGATCCGCGGCGCACCGAGACCGCGGCGCGCGCGTCGGAGTGGGTGCCGATCCGGCCGGGAACGGACGCCCTGTTGCTGTTCGCGCTGCTGCGGACGCTGGCCGAGGAGGGGTTGGTCTCGCGCCCAGCGCACTTGGACGGCAGGGTTCTGGGCCTCGACGAGGCGATCGCCCTCGCGGAGCCCTTCAGCCCGGAACGGGTCAGCGCGGCGACCGGAATCGACGCCGCAACGATCCGCAGGCTCGCCATCGACCTCGCGTCGGCAGGGAATCCCGTGCTGTACAGCCGAATCGGCGTGTGCACCCAGGAGTTCGGCACCCTGGCGACCTGGTTGGTGTTCGTCGTCAACGTCGCGCTCGGCGCCGTCGACCGACTGGGCGGCGCGCTGTTCCCGAAACCCGCCGTGTCGTCCCCGATGTTCATGAAGCCCCCGGACCAGACCGGAGCGGGATGGGAGTTCGGACGATTCCGCAGCCGCGTCAGCGGAGCACCGGAAGTCCTCAGCCAGTTCCCGCTCGGCTGCCTCGCCGAGGAGATCGACACGCCGGGAGAGGGCCGGATCAGTGCGCTGATCTCGGTGGCGGGAAACCCCGTCATCTCCGCCCCCGGAGCGCGGCGACTGGACGAGGCGCTGCCGCAACTGGACGCGATGATCTGCATCGACAACTGGCTCAACGAGACGACCCGGCACGCCCACGTCATCCTGCCCGGACTGTCACCGCTGGAGCGGGCGCACGCCGACGATCTGTACTGGATGTACGCGATCGCGTCGTGCATCAAGTGGTCCGAGCCGCTGTTCGCGAGCGCGTCCGACCGGCCAGGTGAATGGGAACTGCTGCTGCGCATCGCCGGTGCGGCGCTGGGAACACCGGTTCCCGACGTCGACGTGACGGCCATGGACGACCTCTACGTGCAGGGCCTGCTCGCCACCGTGTGCGCGACCGAGGGAACGCCGCTCACCGGCCGCGACGCGGGCGCCGCTTTCACCGCCCTCGCCGGTCGCGGGCCCGAGCGCCTGGTGGACCTCGGAATCCGGTTGGGTCCGTGGGGTGACGACTTGGGCTCTCGCCCAGGGGGATTGACGCTAGAGGAGGTCAGACGGCACCCGGACGGTCTCCGGCTGGCCGACCTGGAGGAGGGGCGGCTGACCGATGCCGTATCGACGCCGTCGGGGTGCATCGAGTTGATCCACCCGCACATCGTGTCCGACATTCCACGGCTCGCCGCGCGGATGGAGCGGGAGTCGCAGCCGCTTCTCCTCACCAGCAGACGGCAGCTTCGCTCGAACAACTCCTGGATGCACAACGTGCCCACACTCATGCGGGGCAGGGACCGCTGCACGCTGCTCGTCCATCCCGCCGACGCCGGTGCGCTGGGTCTGGCCGACGCGGAGATGGCCACCGTCGAGACGGACGCCGGCTCGGTCGACGTGCTGGTGAAGATCACCGCCGAGATGATGCCGGGGGTGGTCTCCCTGCCGCACGGCTGGGGACACGGCCTGCCGGGAACGCGGCTCGGGGTGGCCAACGCGCATCCGGGGATCAACTCCAATCTGCTCAATCCCGTGAATGTCCTTGACGTGCCGAGCAATACGCACGTCGTCAACGGGGTCCCGTGCCGCATTCGGCCCGGCGTCACGCGCTGATACTCACCCGCCCCGCAATGAACCCGCCGTAACCTCTCACGTGGGCGTCACGTATTGCAGCAGTTCATTCCCGGTTCTCGCGTGCAACCGGCGTTTGCTAGATACATTTCTACGGTGATGCCGCGGCGATCGAAGCGCGACCGGGCCGTCGGTGCCCGCGGGTCGTCCGTGCTGGCGCGGGATGCGTTGATGAGCCGAACGGCCGGTACTCTGTTCCTCTTCGGCGGAGCGGTGAACATCGTCGTGCTGGTCGGGGACTCGCCCGGATCGTTCGCCGCCGGTGTGGCTCTCGCCGCAGCGTCGGCCGCGACCGGGCTGTGGCTCGTCCTGCGTCGAGGGCGGCTCTCGCCGTTGTTGCTGCACGGGCTACTCGTGTTCGCGACGCTCCTGATCGCCGCTGAGGCGATCGTCGCAACCGATCCGTTCGCGGCCATCCTGCTGGCGACGCTATCCGTGTTCGTCGCCGTCGCAGCGTTCTTCTTCGCCTGGCCCCAACTCGCCGGCCACGTGGGTTTCGTCGCGATCTGCATGATCACGGCCATGGCGGCGCATCCCGCCGTTCCGTGGCAGACCGGTGCGGCGATCGCCTCGTTCGTCGCCGCACTGACCGTGATCAACAAGTTGTTCCTGGACATGGCCGTCGAAGCCGAATTCGACGCACTCACCGGTCTGCCGAACCGGCGGGGGTTCGACCGTCACCTCGCATCGTGGCTCGCCCGCGCGCAGGCGGTTGACGGCACGGCCCTCATCCTGGTCAGCGCGGTGACTCCGGCCGACCGTGGCGTGTCGATCGATGCCGATGCCACGCTCATCGCGGTGCTCGACTCCTGGCGTCCCTTTCTCAACAGCGGAGAGAGGTTGGGTAGACGCGATGCGGACCAGATAGCGATTTTCCAGCCGGGGACGACCGGCCGCCAGGCGCACGCGCTCGTCGATCGGTTGCGCGGGGTCACAACGGCCGACTGCGCAGCAGGTCTGACAACGGTGCGTGAGGGAGACTCGGCCGCCCGGTTGATCGCTCGAGCCGAAGCGGCACTGTTGCGCGCGAAACTGGCGGGCAACGGTCGTACCGTCGCGGACGTAGCCGACGTCGATTCCGACGCGAGCCTGCTGAGGCGCGCGTTGGCGGACGGCGTTCTGGAGATCGGGTACCAGCCCATCGTCGCGAACGTGCCGGGCCATCCGCTGGTTGCGATCGAGGCGCTGCTCCGTTGGCCCGACGCGGTCCGACCGGCGCTGTCGCCGACGGAGACGGTGCACGTCGCCGAGCGGAGCGGTGTGGCTGCTGCGCTGGACGTTTACGTCCTCAGCAGGGCGTGTCGCGACGCGGGAGCGATCCAGCGCATGCTCGATGCCGAGTTGATGCTGAATGTGAACCTGTCGGCGATCAGTCTGGTGGACGGCGACCTCGTCGCGAGGATCGACTCGACGCTGTCCGACACCGACTGGCCTGCAGAGCAACTCACGATCGAGATCACCGAGGAGATGTTGGATCTCAGGGGCGGAGCCGTCGTGGAGACGCTGCGTCGGTTGCGAACTCGGGGTGTTCGGATCGCGGTCGATGATTTCGGCACGGGTTACTCGTCGCTGAGCAGACTGCAGGCTCTCCCTGTCGACATGCTCAAGCTGGACAAGTCCATCACGGATTCCGTTCGACCGTCGAGTGACGAGACTCCGGCACTGCTGCGGGCGGTCGCGGCGATGGCGAGGGCGCTAGCGCTGCCCGTCACCGTGGAGGGGGTGGAAACCCGCCGGCAGATGCACGTGCTCGCCGATGTCGGATTCGAACGGGCACAGGGATTTCTCTTCGGGTGCGCCAAAGGGGTCGACGCCTACGGTTCGAACGAGCGCTGGTGGGATCCGGACGACGAACCCGCCGACGCCCAACAGGGTTGACGGCCGGTAAATTCGTCCGCCGCCGCGCGCGTGATTGCCGTGTGCGACACATCACTCGAAGCGCGAGTGCGGTTTCCCGCGAACCCAGCGTCCACCTGATGTCACATCGGTACGCGTCAGAAAGCAGGACACATCATGAGCGCGAAGCGCAGCCGATGACCAGCCGGCACCGACACCCGTCTACCGAACTCACTCTTCGAGAAAGCAGGACCATGATCACCGAATCGACCTCCGACCGCACCCCGACCCGTCGATCGGGCGGCTTCATCAGCACGTTGTCGCTGATCGTCGCTATCGTTCTCCTCACGGCCCTGGTCGTGTTCGTACTGCAGAACACCGTGCACACGACGATCAACTTCCTTGCGTGGAACTTCGATCTGGCACAGGGTGTTTCGTTGCTCGGCGCAGCGGTTGTCGGTGCCGTGATCGCTCTGATCGTCAGCGCGGCAATCCGCTTGCGGCGAGCGGTTCGCTGACATCTGCGGACCCGTTCGCCCGACGACGTTGTCGCGTCGTCGGGCGAACCGCGCTCAGATGGCCGGGGTGGTGGGCTGAAGCACCGCAGTCGCGACCGCCTCGGCCCGCAGGTGCTCGAACGCCTGATAGTCGGGGTCGTTGACCATGTCGACGAAGTGCCGCCGACTGGGGTAGCTCACCAGGGCCACCATGTCCCAGTCGCCCCCGTCCGCTGCGACGAGCGACGCGTGTCCGGTTCCGCCGTAGACGATGGTCACCCCGTACCGTTCGTTGACCCCCGAACTGGAGAAGCGCTCGATGTACTGCATGTACTTCGAGTCGCCGCCCGGCGCGAACCTCATCAGATTAAGCATCACCACCGGTCCGGTCGGGTCGGCGGCGACGAAACGCTCGAGGTCGGAGGGATCGAGGAAGGACATGGGACGTTCCTTTCGTGGATACTTGCTGTACGTCACGCAACATAGCGGGACGCAACGACAATTCCCCCTCGAAGGACAATGACCGCCATGACCAACCCGCAGCCGGTGCGCCGCACCCAGGTCGAACGCCGAGCGGAGACGCGGCGCCGAGTACTCGACGCCGCGACCGATCTGGTCGCCGCGCACGGGTCGCGCGCGGTTTCCCTGGCCGCCGTCGGCGAGGCTGCCGGTTACAGCCGCGGCATCGTCAACCACCACTTCGGCAGTAAGGCGCGACTGCTCGAAGAACTCATCAAATACACGCAGCAGTTCGACGTGCCGACCGATTCGCCGACCGGGTTGGGTCGACTGACCCAGTTCATCGAGGCCTACCTGGGTGGGATGCACCGGCGGTCGCCGCGCTCGGAGGCGTTCCTGAAGTTGTGGTCCGAGTCGAGCGGGGCGGGCCCGTCACTGGCCCCGTTGTTCGCCGAGCGCGACGCGTCGTTTCGGGATTTCGTCGCGCAGCACATCCGAGACGGGATAGCCGACGGATCGATCGCGCCGAGGGTGGACGCGAATTCGACAGCGGTGTGGATCATCGGGTTGTTGCGGGGCACCGCGATGATGGCGTTCTCAACGGCCCGCGACGTCTCGGCTGCGGAACTGTCCAAGGGGGTTACGCGAACTGTGGGGCGCGGTCTGGCGACGCCCGATCACTAGAGCGCTGGCACCTCGAGCGCCGCGATGATCGCGGCGTAGGCGAGTTCGGCTGCCGTCTGCCATGTTTCGCCGGCATCGATGACGAGTGCGGCGGTGAAGTGCGGGCTCAGGTGTGCGGTGACGGTGCCGGTGAAGGATTTCGGTGGTCTGCCTCGATGGCCCGCGGCCGCCCAGGCTGTGCGGGCTATGTCGCTCATGGCGTCGCGGAACTCGCGGCGACGCCGGTGCTCGACGTCGGCGAGGTCGGTCGGCAGGTCGGATCGTGAGGCGAGTTCGAAGAAGCCGGGGCCGATAACCGCGTTCATCCGGTGCGCGGCTTGGCACGTCTCGCGCAGCCAGCCGTCAAGGTCGCCGTCATAATCCGGCAACCGGTGGCGGTAATCGTCCATGCCCGTCGCGAAGGCGGCCGCGAGCAGTTTCTCACGACTGGTGAAGTGACGGAACAAGGTGCGGCGGCTGACGCCGGTGGCTTCGGCCAACTGATCCATCGTGGCGTCGAGCCCGTTGGCCATGACGAAGCGCCTGGCCGCCTTCAGCATGTGGTCGATGCCTGCTTGGCGTTTCGCCTCGGTGACCGGATTCAGCATCTGCTCCACCACAAGATCAGACTAGCGGTTGACACTCATGAGTGCCATTCATGACACTCATGAGTGTCATGCGACGGGCGCGTGGCCGAGGAGGTGTCGACGATGGCCGGTGAGCGTGCGCAGACGGCGTCGATCACGGACGACGACGAGACGATCGCGCTCGCCCTGGAGGATCTTTCGGTGTCGGCACTGATCGCCTCGGTGGTCCAGATCACCGGTGACGCGTCATACCTCCGGGGTCCGATCCGCCCTCGCCAGTTCGTTCAGAACGAGTTTCAGGGCACGCTCGACGCCGACGAGCAGGCTCAACTCCGCCGCGACGCGCTCAAGGCGATCTGCGGGTGGCGTGATGCGGGAAGTCCGCCGCCACAACCGCTGAGCACGGACGTCGTGCGCGAGGCGATGGACTGGATCGCGTGTGAGCACATACCGGACGACTACGCCGCCATGTACGTCGAGGAGATGGATCTCGACCGCTCGAATCCCCGTGCCATTCCGCCGCTACGCAGATCGGTTGACGGTGAACGGTTCTCGGTTCTGATCATCGGGCTGGGCGAGTCCGGGCTGCTCGCGGGTATCCGCCTCAAGGAAGCGGGGATTCCGTTCGAGATCGTGGAGAAGAACGCCGACGTCGGCGGGACGTGGCTGGAGAACAGCTATCCCGGCTGCCGGGTCGACGTCGCCAGCCACTACTACTCGTACTCGTTCGAGCCCAACGATCACTTCACTCAGTACTACACCCAGCAGCCCGAGCTGTACCGGTACCTCCGCGACATCATGGAGCGCCACGGCATCGGTGAGTCCGTCTCGTGGCAGCAGGAGGTCCAGCGCGCGCAGTGGGATGAGGACGCCGGGCTGTGGCGTGTCACGACGCGCGGCGCGGACGGCGCGATTCGGACGCGCTCGGCGAACGCGGTGATCTCCGGTGTCGGCATCCTCAGCCGCCCCTACATCCCCGATCTGCCGAACCTGGATCGGTTCGCCGGGCCGGTGTTTCACGCCGCGCAGTGGGACCACTCGGTGGACCTGAAGGGTAAGCGCGTCGCGCTGATCGGGGCCGGGGCCAGCGGTTTTCAGATCGGCCCGGCGATCGTCGACGATGTCGCGGCGCTGACGGTGTTCCAGCGCACCCCGCAGTGGATGGCCCCGAATCCGCGCTACCGGGCGTCGCTGAAGGAGGGGGAGCGGTGGGCGATGAGGAACCTGCCGGGGTACTCGCGCTGGTTCCGTTTCATGCTGATGTTCCAGTCCAGCGACAAACTGCTGGAGATGGTGCGCGCCGACCCCGAGTGGCACGACTTCCCCCGCACCGCGAACGCCCAGAGTGCAGCGCGCCGAGAGCTTTTCGCTACGTGGATCGAGAGTCAACTCGGAGACGACGCGGAGTTGATCGCGAAGGTCACCCCGAGCTATCCGCCGATGGCCAAGCGGATGCTGCAGGACGACGGAAGTTGGTTGCGCTGCCTCAAGCGTCCACACGTGCAACTCGTCACCGACGGGATCACCGACATCGGGGAGTCGGCGGTGAGTACGGCAGACAGACGTTTCGAGGCCGATGTCATCGTGTTGGCCACCGGATTCCGGGCCAGCGAGGTGTTGTGGCCCATGGAGATCGTCGGCCGCGGGGGAGTGTCCATCGCCGACGTGTGGGACGGCAAGCCGGCCGCCTACAACGGGGTGTCGGTAGCCGGATTCCCCAACTTCTTCATCATGTCGGGCCCCGGCACCGGGCTCGCCCACGCCGGCAGCGTGATCGCCATGTCCGAATGCGAAATGCGTTACATCGGAGAGGCGTTGCGCACGTTGATCGAGGGCGGCCACCGCTCGATCGAGCCCACCGCGGCCGCCTACGAGCGCTACCGCGACGACCTGCTCGCCGAAGTCGCGACCTTGATGTGGGGACACCCCTCGATAGAGCACTCCTGGTACAAGGCCGCCGACGGAAACGTGTACGTACTGTGCCCGTGGCGACTGGTGGACTACTGGCAGATGACCAGGAGCGTCGCGCTGGACGACCACGTGCTGTGGTGACGTCGTTCGAGCGAAGTAGTCGGGCGCTTCACGTCGGATCGGTGGCCAGCGCCGAGGTGATTCCCACCGCGTGCCGCAGCTGCGCGAGGAACTGGTCGGCGTCGTCGCTTCGGACGATGTAATGCGAGATCGCCACCCGGACGGCAGCGGCCGCCTTCACGGCGCCGTTCGGTCCGGGTAACAAGCGCTGCAGGCTTTCGCGCATGGGCGGCATCGCCTTCGAGAGCTGTTCCAGCGAGATCTCGGGTTCGACGTCCACAACCCGCACACCCGAGTAGGACTGCTGATAGGTGACTATGAACTGCAGTGCGGCGTCGAGCTTTTCGGCTCCTCGAAGGCCGGCTGTCACGTTGCTGATGCCGGTGCTGAACAGCGTGCGCTCGTGCTCTGTGACCGCACTGAGAAGCTCCTCCTTGGATGCGAACCACCGGTAGAGCGTGGGACGTGACAGTCCCGCCTCCATCGCAACTTCCGAGAGGCTCAGTTTGGAGCCGCTACGGCTGAGCACTTCCGCGGTGGCTGCCAGGATGCGATCCCTGGTCGAGGTGTCGGTGTTGGTCGACATGGCAGGTCACAGGGACTTCTGCAGCACCGCAACGGTTTCGAGGTCCTCGAACGCGTCGACGGCTCGGCGCAGGCCCTCGTAGGCGATCTGCTCCGACTGCATGCCGCCCAACCCGGCTGTGGTCAGCGATGCGAGGAACGGCTGAACGGCCGACTGCCGGTACCGGTCCCACAGCTCGTCCCCGTCGAGATCGGGACCCCCTTCGGCTGCGAGCGCCCGGCGGTAGACGTCGAGCAGGTCACGCTGATTCGCGCGGCGCTCCTCCGTGGTCATGCCGGTCACCAGGCTGTAGGCGAGATCGCGCGTCGGGTGACCGCGCTTGACCACCTGCCAGTCGAGCAGGCCGGCCCTTCCGTCGCGGAAGAAGACGTTTCCGGGATGGGAGTCACCGTGCAGGACGGTGTGGGGGCCGTCGTCGATGAGTCGCACGGCCGCCGGGTAGTTCTCGATGACGAACCGGCCGGTCTCGATCGGGATGTCGGTCTTGTCCGCGAGACGCTTCGCCGAGAGCCGCATGAGCGGTCGGGAGATCGGGAGACTGCGCTCATCGGAGGTGGCGGTCAGCCACCCCAGTGGTCCGGTCCCTCGCGCGGCGGGCAGGCGACCCCAGAAGGTGCCGTGCACGTGGGCGAGCAGTTCGACGAGTTGGGCTGCGCCGTCCCTGTCGATGGGGCGCAGCGTGTCGTAGAAGTCGCACGAGTCGTTCGCCATGTCCTCGAGCACGATCACGAACCGTCCGGTGAGCGGGTCGAACGCCGAGCCGAACGCGGTGGGAACCCCGGAGAGCTCCGGCGCCAGTTGACTGTAGAAGCGTGCTTCGTTCTCGCCGAGATTCGCGAGCTCCCCGAGCATTCGGATAGCCGAGGACTCCGCGGACATCTTCACGAACACGGAGTCGGGGACGTCGTCACCGGTGAGGGCGAGCCGGGCACGCGACGACGTCCCCGCCGAGCCGTCCAGGACCGTCACCGACGTCACGGCGCGGCCCATGACCTTCGAGAGTGCCGCCGCGTCGAGGTCGCCCACGCGTCTCGGGAACGCCCGACGGGCGCCGGTCACGGTATCGGTCGCCAACCGCCGGAAGCCACGGCCCAGATGTGCGGCCAAGCCGAGGAACGGCGTCACGTCCGGCGACATGTCCACCTCCCTCGGTCGGGACGGCCCCGAATCGCATCAGCATTACAAAGTATCAGATAATTGTAAAGCGGCAGGTGCTCAGGCGGACGCGACGGTCGCGAGCGCCTCGAGGTACTCGAGATACTCCGCGAGCGTGTCGTGGACCCGGCCGACGGAGATGATCGTCGCTCCCGCCTTCTCGGTAGCCGCCAGGATGTCCTGCGCCCGAGCGGGTTCCGCGATCGGGTCCAGTGGCGCAACGGGCGGTAGCACGACGTCGAAGGGCTCCGGCAGCTCCACCTGGCCGAGCCATCGGTTCGCTTGATCGGGTGACACCGCGAACGGTGTCCAGCCGTCGGCGAGTGCAGCAGCCCGACGCAGCGACCGCAGCGTACGTCCGCCGGTCCAGATCGGAACCCGATCCTGTACGGCGCACGGGTCCACGACCATGCCCTCGAAATCGTAGAACTCGCCGTGATACGCCGGTTGGGGCTGCGACAGCGAGGCGCGCAGGGCTCGCATCGCATCGTCGCCGCGGGGCCCGCGGTCGTCGTAGGGGGCGCCGATGAGGTCGAACTCCTCCTTGAGCGTCCCGACTCCCACTCCGAGGATCAGACGGCCGTTGCTGATCAGATCCAAAGTGCCGTAACGCTTCGCGATCTCCAGCGGGTGGTGGTAGGCGAGCACCAGGACGTGGGTGGCGAGCCGGATGCGTTCGGTACGCGCCGCGAGGTAACCGAGCGTGGACAACGGATCCCAGTAGCGGGCCCCCCGGCGATCCAGTTCCGCTGCCGGGAGCGCCACGTGTTCGCTGCAGGTGAGGTGGTGGTACCCGAGACGGTCGGCGGTCTCGGCGACCCGTACGAGGTCGTCGATCGTGGCGTTCAATTCCCACGGTCCGTGCGCGCCGGGATTGAGGGTGACGACGGGACTCGATATCGAGAGCTTCACCATCGTCGCGCTCAGCCCTGCATGAATCCGCCGGCGTCGACGGGTATCGACTGTCCGGTGATCGTTCGGCTCTCGTCGCTGGCGAGGAACAGCGCCGTGTTGGCGATGTCCTCCGCGGTGGAGATGTCGCGCAGTGCCACGCCTTTCAGGATGTGTGCGCGGTGCGTCTCGTAATCGACGTTCCGCTCCGCCGCGGTGCGCCTGACCCAGTTGCGCCACAGTTCGGTGTCGATTCCTCCGGGCACGATGCAGTTGCACCGGATCCCGTACTCGCCGACCTCGAGTGCGACGGCCTTGGTGAACGCCCGCAGCGACGCCTTCGCGGTGACGTAGTGGGTCTTGCGAGGGACGCCCTGATAGCCCGCGGTCGAGGAGAAGTTCAGAATGACCCCGGAGCGTCGCTCCAGCATCGACCGCTTCACCACCTCACGGGTGCAGAGCATCGCTGCGGTGACGTCGATCGCGATGGTGGAGTTCCAGTTCTCCAGCGTCTGCTCCCAGATGTAGAGGTCCTCACCCGGTGCGGCGGCGTTGTTGCACATGACGTCGACGTAGCCGAACTCGTCGATCGCGCGGGTGACCATCGCCGCGACGTCATCCTCGTCGGTGACGTCGGCGCGCATCGCGATGGCGCCTTCGCCGGCATCGAGCGCAGCCTGCTGCACCAGTTCCTCGCGGCGTGCGGCGAGCAGCACGCGGGCGCCCTCGCGGACGAACATCCTCGCCATCACGGGTCCGAGTCCCGTGCTGGCGCCGGTGATGATGGCGACCTTGCCCGCCAGTCGGCCGTGACTCATGTCCCCGCCGCCCCGGCGAAGAGCTCGGTCAGGCTGTGGCAAAACAACTCCCGGCCGGCGCCGGTCTCGTCGAGCAGCCGATTGGTGCGACGCTGCACCCGCCATCCCGTATCCAGCCGGACGAGGTCCCATCGGACCGCGCTGACGCGCCAGAGGTAGAAGCGACCACCGTCGCGCCGCATGATCAGCGAATAGTTGAGTGCGGTGGCGGCGTCGCCGTCCACATCGATCAGCAGGGGTCCGGCGAAGTGCGCGACGCCGGCGGCGATGAGGTTCTGGTGGCCGTCGCTCTGCAGCATCGCATCGACGCCGGCACCGCCATGGTGGGGCGTACCGTTTGCGTCCCAGTCGTATTCGCCGTCCTCAGTCCACAGCTGGCCGGCGAACGCGGTCAGCCCGGCGTCGGCTGCGGGACCGTAGGACATGATCAGTCGGGTGATCGCCGACTCGTCCTCAAGGCGGCGCACCCGCGCCGTCAGTGCGGTCAGATCGCGATCCGGCATGTCCACAGTGACGCCCCTTCCATCCGACAGGTGAAGGCTACGCTGTCGATCGCCGACGGCCTCCGTGCCGCCGGGCGCAGCCGGTCGACCTTCTACGAGCACTACGCGGACCTCCACGACCTCGCCGAGTCCGCTGGAACATCCTGACTACTCGTCGCGGCGAAGGACTCAGCGCGGCGGAGCGGTAGTGGCTCTCACGATGAGTTCCGGGGTGAGGACTGAGGATCGTGGTTCCGTGCGCTCGCTGTCGAGGCGGTCGATCACGGCCGCCACCGCGTGGTCGGCCTGCTGCAGGGGCTGCTGGCTGACCGTGGTCAAGTCGATGTGACCGAGACGCGCCAGCATGCTGTCGTCGTACCCGGTAATCGAGACCCGTCCGGGGACGTCGACCCCAGCACGTCGCAGCGCGTCCAGAACGCCGGCCGCGAGCCGGTCGTTGGCGCAGACGACTGCGGTGGGGAGGTCTCCCGACAGCAGTCGTTGCGCTGCGGCCATTCCCGCAGACTCCGTGAAGTCGCCGTCGATGACTTCGGCGGTGTTCTCCAGACCGTGCCTGCGCATCGCGCGCAGGTAGCCGGTGCGGCGATCGGTGGCGATGACACCCGAGCCGCCCGACACGTGTACCACGCGGCGGTGGCCCAGCCCGACGAGGTAGTCCACCACCGAGGCGATGCCGCGGCCGTCCGCGGTGCGGACGACGTCCAGTGCGTCGCTTCGAATACGTCGTCCGATGACGACCGACGGCACCTTCCCTCCCAGGTCGTTCAACTCGCCCGCCGGTAGCTCGGTTCCGATCAGAAGTATTCCCTCGCAACGGAAGTCGAGGAGGGTATCGATCACCTTTGCCTCGCCGTGCGTAGGAGTGACGGCGCCGAGCACCACTTCGTAGCCGGCGCGATCGGCGGCAGCGACGATGTGCTCGGCGATCTCGGTGTGGAAGCTGTTGCGAATGTTGATCGTGACACCGATGTGGTGCGTGCGGCGGGCGGTCATCAGTGCGGCGTTCCGATTCACCCGGTAGCCGAGCTCGTCCGCAGCCGCCAGGACGCGTTGGCGGGTCTCAGCGCTGGGACCGGAAGCGTTGCGGAACACCAGCGATACCAGGGCTTTGGACACACCGACCTTGTCGGCGATGTCCTGCATGGTCGGCCGATCGCGATTCCTGGGCACCTGCGCCTCCTCCGGTTCACGCCGGCGGGGGGTTGACAGCCGGGTGTGACAGCGCTCATAGTAGCGGAACTAGACCGGTCTAATAGACCGGACAACACGCATCCGCTGGAGGAGTCCACAAAGGGCTCACCTCCCGACATGACAAGGAGCAGTGCGAGTGACAAAGCCATCGATCGGAGTCGCCGTCATCGGTGGAGGAATGGCCGGGCGGGCGCACGCCGCCGGTTACCGTTCCGCCACCACCGTCTTCGGTACCGACCGGCCCAACGTCCGACTGGTGGCCATCGCCGATACCAACGAGGCCGTCGCCGACGACACCGCACGGCGGTACGGGTACGAGCGAGCCGAGTACGACTGGCGTTCGATCGCCGAGGCGTCCGACATCGACGCCGTCAGCGTCGTCGTCGCCAATCACCTGCACCGCGAGATCGTCGAAGGACTGCTCGCCGCCGGCAAGCACGTGCTGTGCGAGAAGCCACTGGCTGGATCACTCGCCGACGCGGAGGCCATGGTGACCGCGGCCGAGGGATCCGACCGGGTCACGGCCGTCGGGTACACCTACCGGCGCTCGCCGGCTGTCGAGCAGATCCGCCGCGAGCTCGCCGCTGGCACGATCGGCGAACTGGTGCACTTCAACGGGCACTACTGGTGCGACTACGCCCTCGACCCGACGTCGCCGATCACCTGGCGATACCGCGGTGGGCCCGGCACCGGTGCCCTCGCCGACGTCGGCAGTCACCTGATCGACCTCGGCGAGTTCGTCTGCGGACCGATCACCGAGGTGGGCGGTGCGGCGTTTGCCACCGTCATCAGGGAGCGGCCGTTGCCACTCGGTGTCACGTACGGACACACCAAGGGTGCGGTGAGCGACGAGTTGGCACCCGTCGAGAACGAGGACGTGGCGACCTTCACGGCGACGTTCGCGAACGGCGCGGTCGGGACGTTCTCGGCATCGCGTGTCGCGCACAGCCTCCCCGACGGCTTGGGCTTCGAACTATTCGCTTCCACGGGTTCCGCGGCGTGGAATCTGCACCGGCCGGGCGAATTCGAGATCTCCACCGTCGAGGGCCGCGCCGAACTCGGCGGCCCGCGACGGGTGATCGTCGGACCCGACCACCCGTACATCCGCGGAGGCCTGCCGATGGACGCCGGCGGTGTCGGACACGGGGTCGCGGACCTGTTCGTGTACCAGACCCGCGCCTTCCTCGACCAGATCGCGGGCATCGGTGACATGGGTCCACTGCCCGACTTCGACGCCGGACTGCACGGTCTACGTGTCGTCGCCGCCATCGCCGAGTCCGCCCAGTCGGGCGGCGCCACTGTCAAAGTCGTTTGACGAGAGAGGAATCAGAACGATGAAGCTCGGTGTCTACACCGCGATCCTGCACGACAAGCCACTGCGTGAAGCCCTGGAGGTGATCGCCTCACTCGGGCTCTCCGGCGCGGAGATCAATGCAGGCGGATTCCTGCCGACCCCGCATCTGCCGGTCAGGGACCTGCTGTCCGGTGAGCTCACGCCGCGTCAATACCTGTCGACCTTCGACGGCACCGGGGTCTCGATCGCCGGACTGAACTGCAATGGCAACCCGCTGCACCCCGATCCCGAGGTGGGGTCCGAGGACGCCGACGATCTGCGCAACGCGATCCGCGTCGCAGGCCTGCTCGGGGTGGATCGGGTGGTCACGATGTCCGGTCTACCGCAGGCGCACCGCGGCGGACAGTGGCCGGCGTGGCATGTCAACACCTGGGACTCCGGCTACCTCGACTCGCTCGACTACCAGTGGGACGACGTCGCCGTCCCGTTCTGGACCGAGATCGACGCACTCGCCCGCGAGAACGGGGTGAAGGTCGCCATCGAGATGCACCCGCAGAACCTCGTCTTCAATCCGCCGACGATGAAGCGCCTCGTCGAGAAGACGGGAGCAACGCACGTTGGCGCGGAGATGGATCCGTCCCATCTTTTCTGGCAGGGCATCGACCCCGTCGCGGCGATCGAGTGGCTGGGTCCGCTGGTCTTCCACGCCGCGGCTAAGGACACCCGGATCAACGACAACTGCAAGATCTACGGTGTGCTCGACGACCGCTTCACCCGAATCCCGTTGGAGCAGAACCCGACCGGGCTCGGTGGACGGCACGTCGTGAACAAGTGGCCCGAGGACTCCGCGTGGGACTTCGTGGCCGTCGGCCAGGGACACGACACTCGGTTCTGGGCGCGCTTCCTCCAGGCGCTGGAAGCCGTCGACCCGGACATGTGGGTCAACATCGAGCACGAGGACGTGGCATTCGGGCCGCTGGAGGGCCTGAAGGTCGCCGCCGAAACACTCAAGACCGCCAATTCAGCCAGCGTCGGCTAACCGAAAGAGACGAAGATGAATACTCAACGTACGCGAGGCAGTGTCCGCATCGCGGTGGTCGCGGTCAGCGCACTACTGGTTTTGACGGCGTGCTCCGCCACCGGGGGTAAGCCGCGGAGCACCGGCGGCGGAATGGACGCCGGCCAGGCCGACACTCCCCGGTTCACCGTCGCGATGATCACCCACGGCCCGCCCGGTGACACGTTCTGGGATCTGATCCGCAAGGGTGCGGAAACCGCCGCGGTCAAGGACAACATCGACCTGAAGTACTCGTCGGCGTTGTCCGGGCCGGAGCAGTCCACTCTGGTGCAGTCCGCAATCGACAGCGACGTCGCCGCTATAGCGGTCACCCTCGCCCGGCCGGAGGCGATGGAGCCGTCCGTGCGGGCCGCGGTCGACGCGGGCATCCCGGTGGTCGGACTCAACGCGGGAATCGACTCCTGGAAGGCGATGGGTGTCAAGGCGTACTTCGGCCAGGACGAGCGGATCTCCGGCGAAGCCGCGGGCCAGCGGCTCGCGACGGAGGGGGCCAAGAAGGTCGTCTGCGTCATCCAGGACCAGGGCAACGTGTCACTCGAATCACGCTGTGCCGGTGTTGCTTCCGGATTGGGCGGCAGCGGGATGGAGATCCTGAACGTGAACGGGACCGACATGCCGTCGGTCCAGTCGACCATCACCGCCAAACTCCAGCAGGATCCGAGCGTCGACACCGTCATCACGTTGGGCGCACCGATCGCGCTCGCCGCCGTCGAATCGGTGGACAACGCGGGAAGCAACGCAAAGATCGCGACCTTCGACACGAACGCCGCACTCGTCGATGCGATCAAGGGCGGCGACGTGCAGTGGGCAGTCGATCAGCAGCCGTTCCTGCAGGGCTACCTCGCCATCGATTCGCTATGGCTGTTCCTCAACAACCGCAACACGATCGGCGGCGGTATGCCGACGCTGACCGGGCCGGCGTTCATCGACTCGTCGAACATCGACGCCATCGCCGAGTACGCGAAGAACGGAACCCGCTGACGTAAAAGGCGCAGGGCCACGCCAGGCCGGCGGGCCTACCGTCCGCCCGCCGGTCGCTGAGCGGTCCCAGCAGCTGCTTCGGAGATCGCGGGCGCAACCCAGCGGTGCAGGAACGCGCGCAACTCCTCGCCTTCGTGTGGCGGGCGTCCGGGATCGATGATCAGCGACTGGAACATCCGCAGCATGAACTCGACGAGTCCGTCGAGATCGTCGTCGACCATGCCGACCGTGCTCCAGTCCACGTTGAACCGTTCGAGGAGCGAACGCCCGAAGGACATGGCCATGTCGGAGGTGACCCCCGCGGAGAAGGCGCTGGCCTTTCCAGGGGTCAGCAACAGCCCCAGGTACTTCTCGTGGGGAAGTCGTTCGAGCGTGTGGGCGAGGCCCTCCACGACGGCGTCGGCCGGATCGTGGATCCCGCGGACGTGTTCGGCCAGCGCGTCCAGGAAGGGGCCGACCTCGGACACGGAGGTGGCGAACAGCAGGGCCTCGGTGCTGGGGAAGTAGCGATACACCGTCTGCCTGGTGACGCCGACGTCCTTGGCCACATCGGAGACGCCGAATTCCTTGCCCTGCCGGTCGATTCGGCGTTTGGCGGCGGCGAGGATGCGTGCGATCGCCTCCTCGTCGTCAGCCGGCTTGGCCCCCGACCACCCGTGCGTGCGCATCAGTGATCGGAATCCCTGGAGTGCATGGTCCAAAACGCTACCGTCGCCGACCACTGGATATCTCGACCATCCATACAGTGACAAGTGTATGGTCAGCGTGTGGCGGCGACGAGGGAGTGGCAGTGACCATTGACGGGCCCGTGCGAACGGGAGTGGCGGACATCGAGCTGACCAGGCGGGCTCTGCAGTTGGTTCTCGGCAAGACCACCGAGATGGCCGATGACGTTCTCAGGGTGCCGCTGCACTACTACCGCGACCCCAAGATCACCGAGATCGAGGAACAGCAGATTCTGCGGCGGACCCCGTTGGCGATCGTCTCGAGCGCCCAAGTCGCCAGCGCAGGCGACTACGTGGTGCGCACGGTGCTGGGCGATTCACTTCTGGTCACCCGCGACAAGGACGGTCGGAGTCACGTCTTCCTGAACTACTGCCGGCACCGCGGCGCCATGCCGGCGTGCGGGTCGGGCAACTCGACGCGTTTCACGTGTCCGTATCACGCGTGGACCTACAGGAACGACGGGACGTTGTTCACGGTGCCGGGCGCCACGGGTTTCGCGGGGGTCGACAAGGCCGACTACGGACTGGTAGAGCTGCCCAATCAGGAGCGGCACGGGTTCATCTGGGCGGTGCTGACCGCCGATGCGGACATCGACGTCGACGAACATCTCGGGCCCCTCGGGCCGGATCTGGCGGCACTGGACTACGCGTCGTTCGGCTATCACGACGTCCGGGAGTTCGAGTCCGAGGTGTCCTGGAAGGGGGCGCTGGAAGCCTTCGCCGAGAGCTACCACTTTCCATTCGTTCACGGCGAGAGCCTGATCGGGCAGAACGCGCTGGCGAACACGTCGATCCACGACGGCTACGGCAAGCATCATCGGATGGGCTTTCCGTTCAACTGGATCGCCAATCTGCAGTCCGACGAAAGCGCCTCCTGGGACGTCCGCGACAACATGGGCGTCATCTACTGGATCTATCCGAATCTGGTGCTGGCCAACAGCAATGTAGGGGTCGAGGTCATCGACATCCTGCCCGCCGGTTCGCCCACGCGGTGCACCGTGCGGCACAGCTGGTTGGCCCGCGTGCCCGCGCCTGACGATGCCACCCGCGCCGGCTACGACATGATCTTCAACGCCGTCCACGCTGCGGTGCGCGACGAGGACTTCGTGATGCTGCCGCAGTGCGGAGAGGGCGTCCGCCGCGGCCAGCACGACCACATGATCATCGGCCGCAACGAGATCGGTGTGCAGCACATGATCCGCGTGTTCGCCCAGGAGCTGGGCGTGGCCCTGAGCTGAGTGCGGTGGTGAATCGGTTCACCCTGACGCATGCTTTCGGATTTCTTTCGCGAAAGCGCATGCGCAAGCGCTTGCGCGGTCCTAGTGTCCGAAGAACACGCGGCGCAAGCGGCGTCGCATCGGGACAAGGGAGTCCAGATGTTGGACAAGCGCGCAAGCATCCGAGCGGTTGGGGCGATCCTGATGGTGGGCTCCGTGGTGCTCGGCATGACCGCCTGCGGTGGCTCGAGTTCGGACAGCGTCAAGGTCGGGTTGATCACGAAGACCGATTCGAATCCGTTCTTCGTGAAGATCCGCGAGGCCGCCAAGGCTCAGGCCGACAAGGACGGTGCCGAATTGGTGGCGCTTGCAGGAGCTTTTGATGGCGACAACGAGGGCCAGGTCGCGGCCATCGAGAACATGGTCGGCCAGGGCGTGAAGGGCATCCTGATCACCCCGAACTCGTCCACCGGCGTACTCGACGCGATCAAGAAGGCGCGCGACGCCGGTGTCGTGGTCATCGCCCTCGACACCGCGACCGACCCCGAGGACGCCGTCGACGCGACGTTCGCGACCGACAACAAGGCCGCGGGTGTCAGCCAGGGCAAGTGGGTGAGAGCCGCTCTCGGCGGGAAACCGCCCCAGGTCGTGATGCTGGACGGAACCCCCGGTGGCACCGTCGACACCTTCCGTCACGACGGTTTCCTCGAGGGCTTCGGCATCACGAACGACTCGCCGGAGATCGTCGGCCAGGAGAACACCAACGGCGACCAGACCAAGGCGCAGACCGCGATGGAGAACATCCTGTCGCGAGCTCCGAGCATCAACGCGCTCTACACGATCAACGAGCCGGCGGCCGCCGGTGCGTACCAGGCGATTTCGTCGGCCAACCGCACCGCGCAGATCACCATCGGCTCGATCGACGGCAGCTGCACCGGCATCGCGGACGTGAAGTCCGGGAAGGTCGGCGGCACAGTGCTGCAGTTCCCGGCGAAGATGGCGGAGCTGGGAGTGCAGGCGGTGGTTCAGTTCGCGAAGGACGGCACCAAGCCGAGCGGTTTCAACGACACGGGTTCGATGCTCGTCACGGACAAGCCCTTCCCCGGCATCGAGTCGAAGGACACCGCATGGGGCGAGCAGAACTGCTGGTGAGCTAGTTCCATGGCCACGGGCACTCCCGCAACGTCGCCGTCGACGGCGAAGCCATCGGTGTCGAGCCGGCTCAACGTAGGCAACCTCCTGCGTGAACCGCTGCTCGGCCCGCTGGTCGCGCTCGTCGTCGCCGTCATCATCTTCAGTTCCATCGCGGATTCGTTCCTCAATCCGCAGAACGTGTCGCTGATCCTTCAGCAGTCGGTAGTGGTCGGCATCCTCGCGGTGGGGCAGACGCTGATCATCCTCACCTCCGGCATCGACCTCTCGATCGGCGCGGTCGCCGTCTTCGGGACCATCGTGATGGCGCAGAGCGCGGGCGCCAACGGGCCGGTTGTAGCACTGGGGTTGACGCTGCTGGTGTGCGTCGTGTTCGGTGCGATCAACGGCGGGCTGGTGACGGTCCTGCGACTGCCGCCGTTCATCGTCACCCTCGGAACGTTCACCGCGATACTGGCCGCCACCCGGCTGCTCGCCGGCTCTGAGACCTACCGGGTGGAGCAGGGGCCGCTCACCTTCCTGGGCACGTCGTTCCGGGTGGGATCGTTCTCGACCACCTACGGCGTGGTCGCGATGCTGCTGGTCTACCTGGTGACGTGGTACGCCCTGTCCCAAACAGCCTGGGGCAAACACATTTACGCCGTCGGTGGGAATCCGCAGGCGTCGGATCTGTCGGGTATCAAGTCCGGGCGGGTGCTGCTCTCGGTCTACCTCGCCACGGGGGTGATCGCGGCCATCGCGGCGTGGGCTGCTCTCGGTCGCATCCCGAACGCCGACCCGAACGCCTACCAGAACGCCAATCTCGAGACGATCACCGCGGTGGTCATCGGCGGCACCAGCCTGTTCGGTGGGCGGGGTGGCGTCGGCGGAACGCTGGTGGGCACGCTGATCGTCGGCGTGCTGCGCAACGGTCTCACTCAGGCGGGCGTCGACAGCCTCTATCAGAACATCGCAACCGGAATCCTGGTGATCGTCGCGGTGGCGGTGGATCAGTTCACCCGCAGGAGGTCGCGATGAGCGACGCACCCGTTCTCGAGGCACGCGGGCTGGTCAAGAAGTACGGCAACGTCACCGCGATCAACGGGGCCGACTTCGAGTTGCGCGACGGTGAGGTGCTGGCGGTCATCGGTGACAACGGCGCCGGGAAGTCCAGCCTGATCAAGGTATTGGCAGGTGCTGTGATCCCCGACTCGGGCGAGATCCTGATGAACGGAACGCCGGTGTCGTTCAAGAACACTCGAGACGCCAGGGCGGCCGGAATCGAGACGGTGTACCAGGACCTCGCCGTGGTACCGGCACTCGACATCGCGTCGAATCTCTACCTCGGTCGCGAGATTCGACGAAAAGGCATCGCGGGCAGCCTGTTCCGCCGGCTGGACATGCCGAGGATGCGCGAGGAGGCGGCTCAGCACCTCGCCGACCTCAAGATCGGCATCAAGTCGGTGAACCAGGCGGTGGAGACGCTGTCCGGTGGGCAGCGGCAGGGCGTCGCGGTGGCGCGGGCCGCCGCGTTCGGCCGTGGCGTGATCATCATGGATGAGCCGACCGCTGCTCTCGGCGTCCGGGAGTCGGGACAGGTGATCGACTTGATCCGGTCCATCCGCGACCGCGGTGTCCCGGTGGTGCTCATCAGTCACGACATGCCGCACGTGTTCGAGGTGGCCGACCGGATCCACATCCACCGACTCGGGCAGCGCGCGGGCGTGGTCGATCCGAAGACTCGGTCGATGTCCGAGGTGGTGGCGCTGATGACCGGTGCGGAGGAGCCGACCGATGAGGAACGCGCCGGTCTTTGAGAAGACTCCGGTCGGAGTCTTCGTCGGGTTGGCGACCCTCGACGTGATCCACCGCGTCGCCGAAGTACCGGGGGCGAACCAGAAGAGCACCGCGGCCGCACAGTTCGTGGCCGCGGGCGGACCCGCCGCCAACGCGGCCGTCACCTTCGCGGCCCTGGGCGGCGACGCGATCCTGGTGACCGCACTGGGCGACGATCCCGTTGCCGACCTCGTCCGAGCCGACCTCGCCGCGTTCGGCGTCCGCGTCGTCGACGCGGCGGCGGGCACCAGCCCGCAGGTCCCCGTATCCGCGGTGTCGGTGCTCGAATCCACGGGCGACCGATCGGTCGTCTCGCTGGACGCGGTGCACTCCACCGCGTCACCACCGGGGGATCTCGACGATCTGATGGCGGATGCCGCCGTCGTGCTCGTCGACGGCCACCACCCGGTGATCGCCCGTGCCGCGGCCCGGTCCGCCGCAGCACGATCCACCACGCTCGTCGTCGATGCCGGCCGCTGGAAACCGGTGATGACCGACCTCATCCCGTGTGCCACCGACATGGTGTGCTCCAACGACTTCCGCATGCCCGGCACCGACAGCACGGGGGGGATGGCCGCAGCGATGATGGACCGCGGGGTCCGCACCGTCGTCGTGACGCGCGGCGGCGATCCCGTGCAATGGTGGTCGGACGGCGACTCCGGCTCCGTCCCGGTGGATCCCGTGGTGGTGGTGGACACTCTGGGGGCCGGCGATGCGTTCCACGGTGCATACTCGTACTTCTCGACTCGGCACCGCAGTGGTGTCGCCGAGCGCATCGAACGCTCCGCCGGCGTGGCGGGACTTCGGTGTTCGGTGGTCGGGCCGAGGGCGTGGCTGAGCCGACTCGGTAGTGAGCAGAGGCGGGAACGGTGACGATCGAGCGCGACGTGCAGGACGTCACACTCGCCCAGTTGGTCCAGTGGGCCAGGGCGCTGGTGGTTCCGGGCGCGCGCCGCATCATCGGTCTCACGGGTGCTCCGGGAGCCGGGAAGTCCACCATCGCAGAGCAACTCGTCACGGCCCTGGGTCCGGACACCGCCGTGCTGGTACCCATGGACGGCTTTCATCTGGCCAACGACGTCCTGATCGACCTGGGCCGCCGGGATCGCAAAGGGGCCCACGACACGTTCGACGACGGCGGGTACGCGCGGCTCATCACCTGCCTTCGGGCGCAGCGCGCGGACGACGCGGTGGTGTACGCTCCGCGCTTCCATCGCGAGATCGAGGAGTCGATCGGGTCGGCCATCCCCGTTCCGCCCACGGTGCCGCTGGTCGTCACCGAGGGAAATTACCTTCTGCTGGAATCCGGGGCGTGGCCCGCAGCGCGGTCGGCCATCGACGAGGTCTGGTTTCTGGCCCCCGACAACGAGGTTCGCCACACCCGGTTGCTGAGCCGACACGAGGCGTACGGCAGGTCGCCGGAGGAGGCGAGGTTCTGGGCCCTCGGGTCCGATGAGCGCAACGCCGAGCTCATCGAGTCGACCGCCGGTCGCGCGGACCGGATCGTGCGTCTCCCGTGACCACGATGGGCGACGTCGCGCGCATCGCCGGAGTCTCCACGTCCACCGTCTCGCACGTCATCAACGGCACTCGCAAGGTCGACGCCTCGACCCGCTCGCGTGTCGAGGCCGCCATCAAGGAGACCGGCTATCGCCGCAACGTCGTCGCCCGGTCGCTCGCCGCCGGACGCACGCACACCGTCGGTCTCTCGATCTCCGCGTTGACGAATCCGTACTTCGGCAGCCTCGTGCACGCCGTCGAGCGGGCGCTGTCGGACGCCGGCTACGTGCTGATCGTCGGAGACTCCCACGACGACGTCACATCCGAGAAACGGGTCACGGACTCGCTGCTCGATCGGAAGGTCGACGGGATGATCGTGGCGCCCGCGGCAGGCTCGGAACGGGCCACCCTCCCCGAAATCCGCCGTACACGAACACCTCTGGTCCTGATCGACCGCGGCGTCGATATCGGCTGCGACCAGGTCGGCCCCGAGAACTCCGCATCGGCGAGGTCGCTGACCGAGCACCTTCTCGATCTCGGACACCGGCGGATCGGCGTGGTACGCGGACTCGCCGGGATATCCTCCACCACCGAGCGATTCGACGGCTACGTGGCGGCACTGGCCGACCGCGGCATCGCCGTCGACGCGGCCCTGGTCCTCGACGGCGACTCCAACACCGACGTGGCGGAACACGAGGTGCGCGCGCTGATGTCGGGTGAGGACCGGCCCACCGCGCTGGTGTCGTTGAACAACGCCATGACGATCGGAGCGCTCAAAGCTGTTCGCAGTCTGGGCTTGTCCATTCCGGCAGACGTCGCCTTCGTGTGTTACGACGACTTCGAGTGGTCGGATCTGTTCGAGCCCAAGCTCACCGCCGCGGCGCAGGACGTCGAGACGATCGGCGCGACCGCGGTGGAGCTGCTACTGCGCCGCATCAGGGGTGAGGAGGCGACGCCGCAGCGGATTCGGGTGCCGACGACGTTCCACCACCGCAACTCGTGCGGGTGCGTCTAGCGGCTGCCGCCAGCCGACCGGACGGTGACGGGCAGCGTGAGCACGAAGCGCGCTCCGGTAGCCGATTCGGTGCAGACGAGGTCCCCGGAGTGCGCGCGGGCCAGCGCTCGGGCGATGGGCAGGCCGAGACCGGCACCGCCGTGGTCGCGGGAGCGCGCGTCGTCTAGCCGCACGAGACGTTCGAAGATCCGTTCCCGCTGGGCCGCGGGGACACCGACGCCGGTATCGGTGACGACGAGGGTGGCGGTGGTATCCGATCGTTGAACGTCGATGTTGATCGACCCACCGGCGCGGGTGTGGCGACGTGAGTTGTCGGCGAGATTGCTCAGGATCTGGCCGATGCGGACGGGATCGACGGTCAGGGTTAACGCGGTGACACCCGTCCGGGTCACGACGAGCGACGGCGCGAGCATCGCGGTCCGCTCGCGTTCGGATTCGGCGAGCACCACCAGATCGCAGGCGAGCGTGTCCAGCTGAAGGCCCGCGTCGATTCGGCTGAGGTCGAGCATGTCGGCGACCAGCCGGCCGGCGCGACGGGCGTCGGCGAGGACGAGTTCCGCGCGGTGCCGCTGGGCACGCTCGGTCGGATCGTCGAAGCGCTGCGATGCGGCGCTGACGATCTGCTCCGCTCCGGCGTGAATGCCCGCGATCGGGGTGCGGAGTTCGTGAGCGGCGTCGGCGAGGAAGCTCCTGGTTGCGGCCTCGGCGCGTTCGGCATCGTCGGCGGCGCGCTGAGAGCGACGCTCCGAATGCTCCAAGGCATCGAGCATCATATCGAATGCCGTTGCGGCACGGCCGAGTTCCGTGCCGGGCCGATCAGCGCACACGCGTCGCCCGCGGTTTCCGGACGTGATGGATTCCGCTACACCGGCAAGTCGACGAAGCGGTCTCATCGCGACCTGAACCAGCACGATCAGACCGACGGTGGCAATCAGCAGCACCGCCACGGCGGACACCACCAGAATCGTGCGCAACTGTCCCAGCAGTGCGGTGGTCGCGGTGGTGTCGGCGACGAGAACGAGTCGACCGCCGTCGGGGAGCCGGTGCTCGACCCGCGTCGACGTCGGTTCCGGCGGTGGCGGTGGGCGCGGGGGCGCCGGGCCGTCTTCGGGCGGCGGACCCGGTGGATCGGGTGGACCGGCTGGACGCGGGGCGTCACGGGGTGGCCGCGACGGCGGCGGGGGAACCTCGCCGGGGGGTGTCGGGGGCAGCGTGGCGTCGCCGTAGCTGATGCCGTCGGGATCGATGACCTGGGCTCGAATGCCACCACCTTGGACCTCGGCCACCAGCTGCGACGGTGGCTCGCCCGAGGTCACCAGCGCGTCGGCACGGGTCGCCGTCGCCATGAGGCGGTCGTGCAGGTCGCGGCGAGCCTGCAGGCCGACCAGCTGATCGATCGCCACCCCCAGGACGACGAGCAACACGGCGAGCAGGCCGACGGCTGCGACGACCACGCGGAGCCGAAGCGAGGGGGTCGGCGTCGGGGTGCTCTCGCTCACTACGCAGTCGCCTGCAGCCGGTATCCGATACCTCGAACGGTGTGCACGATCCGCGGCCCGTGAGCCTCCAGCTTGCGCCGCAGACTGCTGATGTGCACGTGCACGAGATTGTCGTCGTACGCCGTGTAGCCCCAGACCGCGGTGAGGATCTGGGCGGCGTTGACGATTCGTCCGCGTTGATCGAGGAGGAAATCGAGAACCTTGAGTTCCGTTGCGGTCAAGGACAACTGGTGACCTGCGCGAGTTGCGACGCCCGCGGTTCGGTCGACGAGGAGGTCACCGACCTCGACGGTTGCCGCCACGTGTCCGCGTCGCCGGAGGACCGCTCCGATGCGCGAGATCAACTCGGTCATCTCGAAGGGCTTGACGATGTAGTCGTCTGCCCCGCTGTCGAGTCCGCGGAGCCGGTCCGGCAGGGCGTCGCGGGCGGTCAGCATGAGGACACCGACGTCGCCCCACGCGCGCACCACGTCGATGAGAGCGAACCCGTCCCGTCCGGGGATCATCACATCCAGAATGACGGCGTCCGGCCGGTGCCCGTCCAGGACGTCTTCGAGGGCACTGCCGTCAGCGCGGCCGACCGCTGCGAAACCCGCTCCGTTCAAGGCCTCGACAACCATCTCGCGAATGGTGTCGGAGTCCTCGATCACCAGCACCCGCGGGGCGGGTTGCATCGTCGGCTTCGGTGACACACCACCCATTCTGACCGTCGGTCCCTGAAGTGGGCCTGAAGAAGACGAGTGTCGCCGATCGTCTTCAGGTTGGCTTCACGCCGCGGCTTTAGCGTCGGCCGGGTCACACCGCATTCGACGAGGAGCACCTGATGTCATCAGAAGAACGACCCCTACCGGAGCCGATGGAGTCCGCTTCACCGACCGAGCCGCTGAACGCCACCGAGCCGCCGGCGGCGAACGCCGAGCTGCGGCGCGGCCGGTGGAGCGGGCTGCGCGAACCCGCGAAGCGTCATCCGATCGGAGCTGCGCTCGGTGCCGCCGGCGTCGGGCTGGTGGTGGGCCTGCTCGGCGGAATCGCGATCGACGCCCACCCGATGATGTCGCTGACCGTCGGTACGGCGCCGTACGCCACGCAGTCGCCGGGTCCAGGGGCGGCACCGCCCCCCGCACCGCACGAACACGGGGACGGCGAACGCGGCCCCGGCCCGGCCGGGCCGCCTCCGCCGCCCGGCGAGCGCGGACCCGGATCCGGCCCCCGTCCGCCGGCCGAGGGCGCGCCGCCGGGAGCACCGGGAGCGCCGGAAGGCCCACAGGATCGACCCGGACCGGACCGCGGTCGCGCCGAGCAGCCCGCACCGCCAGCGCCGATCCCGACCGCGTGACGCTCGCCACTGCGGGGTTGTCTCGGGTGCGCATCGGGTACTTGGAGGCCACCAATGAGTGAAGGGAGTCGTCATGAGCGACAGCGGACCTGAGAACGCCGTCAAGGGCGTCGTGGAAGACGTCGTGGGCAAGGCGAAGGAAGTGGCCGGCATCGTGACCGGCAACGACGGCCTGAAAGAAGCCGGTGAGGCCCAGCAGGACAAGGCCGAAGCGGAGCGCGACGTCGCCAAGAAGGAAGCCGAGGCGGAGGCGTCACGCGCTGCAGCAAGTGCCGCAGAAGCTCGCCAGAAGGCTGCTGAGTAGTACCCGACACGACCACACCGGCCCCCACTGGCATCCGCCAGTGGGGGCCGGTGTGTGTAGCGGCATCTTCAGAAAACCTCTCGATCCGGCGTTCGGTTTACCCGGCTCGCACCGACCGACATGGTGTGCGAGGGAGGTTATGCGAGATGAACGACGACGAAGGTGCCCGCCGATCCGACGCTCTTCTCGGGTTCGTTCCGGCGTCGGCGCTCTTCGAACAACTGCCGGTGCCACTTCTGGCCATCGACGTCGCCGGTGTCATCGTGGCGGCCAACGCGGCGATGAGCGACATGACGGGCTTCACGGTGGACGAGATGCTGGGGCGGCGCGCCGACTGGCTGATCCTCGACGACATCGACCCGAACGCGGGCTCGCTGAGGGGGTGGCAGCGGTTGGCTGGTCGCACCGTGGCCATCTCCCACGCGACAGCCCCGCTCGCCTATGCCCACATCAGCCAGCCGCTCGTTCTCGGTGCCGGATCCGACACCCTGGTGCTGATGTTCGAAGATCTGACCGAGCCGATCTGGATGGGCGACCTCGGCGCTGCCCAGGACGGGACGACACGTTCGAGCTAGTGAGTCGGGGTGGCGAGATCGACGCCGTCGCGCGCGAGTTGCCTGTTCTCGGCGAGGAACGCGAGGAGCTGGTCGAAGCCCAGCGGAGGGCTGAAGAAGTACCCCTGCGCAGTGTCGCACCCGTACTCGGTGAGGCGCTGTGCCGTGTCGGCGTCTTCGACTCCCTCGGCGACCACGGCCACGCCGAGTTGGTGTGCCAAGGCGATGACGGCTTCCACGATGGCGGCGGCACGCGGTTCCCGCACCAACGGCGAGATGAACGTCTGGTCCAGTTTCAGCTCGTCGAACGGAAGATCTCGCAAGTAGTTCAACGCGGAGTACGCGGTGCCGAAGTCGTCGATCGACACGCGAATGCCCTTGTCTCTGAGCAGATTCAGGACGGTGTGCACTCGATCCATGTCGGTGAGTGCGAAGTCTTCGGTCAGTTCGACGACGAATGCCGAGGCAGGCAGGCCGTGGGCCTCGACGGTCGATGCCAGTCGCGAGCCGAAGTGGGCATCGGTTAGCGACGTCGCCGGAGTGTTGACCGCGACGGGTACGTCGAAACCGAACCGGTGCCAGAGCTCCGCGTCGTTGAGTGCTCGTCGGACGACGACGTCGCCGAGTGCCGACATCAGTCCGTGTCGTCGCGCCAACGGCAGGAACCGGTCCGGGAGCAGTACGGTGCCGTCCGGTTGGGGCCAGCGCACCAGGGCCTCCACGCCGGTGATCCGGTGCTCCGGCAGGCTGAACTGGGGTTGGTAGACGACGGTGAGAGCGTCCTGCTCGATGGCTCTGCGCAGCAGTCCGATCGCCTGTGCGGGTACGAGGTCGCCCTCCGGCCCCGGCTGATCGACCACCACCTGCTGAGGTCGATCACCCGACGGTGACGCCGAAGCGGTGTCGCAGATCCGAATCGCACTGACTCGCTCCGCCTTCGCGATGCGCATGGCGGTGTCGGCCCGGTTGAGAAGGGCTTCGCCGTCGAGATCGCCGGCCTGCGATGCGATGCCCACGCCGATGCTGGGACGAAGCGTGACGTCGACATCGCCGACGGTGAACGGAGAGTCGAAGGCCTCCAACACTTTTCGCGCCGCGGCATCGGGTGTGGTGCCGAGATCTTCGACGAAGACGGCGAACTCGTCACCGTCCAACCGCGCAACGCAGTCGGCGACCGGAACGCAGGAGGTCAGCCGCTCGGCGATCTGGATCAGTACCGCGTCGCCAACCGACCGGCCGAGATCGTCGTTGACGAGCCGGAAATGGTCCACGCTGATCGAGAGAACCGCCAGCGACGAGGGCCGCCGGTTCGCGTGGAGCGCTTCGTCGATTCGGTCCACCAACCGTCGCCGATTGAGAAGACCGGTCAGGCCGTCCCGGCTGACCTGCTGAGCCAACGCTGTGGCGAGTTGCCGGTTCTGGTTCAGCGCCAGGAACTGTCGACTGAGGATCGCGGCGACGAGTCCGAACGCGACGACGAGCACCACGGCGGCAGTGGAATCGAACAGGTAGACCGACCCGGCCACGGCGGCCAGCACGAGCGGGACGTACGGCAACCAGGTGCCCAGACGTGAGGGCGCCTCCAGGACATCGGAATCCGCCGGCGAGTGACCCCAGTTGTACGTCGCTGCGAGCCCGAAGCACACCAGCGACGCCACCCAACCGGCGTCGAGCGCATCGCCTCGCTCGTACGCGTTCCGCACCATCAAGTAGAACAGCACGATGTTGGACGCCGCCATGAGCAGAATGCCGGCGAGAAGGAGGGCCAACGTCGCACGGCGTCCGGGTCGGGCGACGATCAGCAGCACGATGATGATGGTGACGACGGCGACGTCCAGCAGTGGGTACGCGAGTGCGGCGGCTTCGGCGAGCAGGCCGACCCGTTCACCGTCGGCCGCGCGCCGCAGCACGACGACCCACGACACCAGGAACACCGACCCCGCGACGATCACGCCGTCCAGCAGCAGGCGCGTCCGGAACGTGCCGGCGTGCCCGATCGGCAGGACGAGGACGGCCGCACCCACGGCGATCGGCAAGGCGAGGTAGCCGGCATCGGCCAGCGACGGAAAGGGCAGCACATCCTGCAGCCACAGGCGTTGGTAGTTCGACACCGCGTCGCCGATGACCCAGCCGGCCAGACCCGCCGCGAGCAGGACCATCGCGATGCGGCGCCGACCATGCGACCGACGAGCGGCGACACCGGATACCGCGAGGGCGCTGACTCCGAGTACGAAGAACGCGCCCGCGCTGACCACCTCGGTGACCCGCGGCCCGCCCCATCCGCCGAGGAGCCAGACGACGCCGACGCACCCGACCCCCAGCAGGGCCACTCGGCATGTACTGGCGGACATCGCTCGGCCTCAGCATTCAGGAGTGGGACCCGTAGCGCTCCACTCGTCGCCCACCGTCGAATCTAGCTATTCGTCGATCCGCCCGTCAAACAGCTGGAGCAGGATATTGCTCGGCCACGGCAAATTTCCGACCGGCGATCAGATCCTGCCGCCGGGGAACATCGTCTTCACGGCCGCAGTGATGTTCGCGCGGGCGGTGGCGTCATCGGTGGGGTCCAGCGAGCTGATCGCCATCACGTAGCGGCGGTCGGGTCCGATGATGCCGGTGGACACGTGCAACTGATTGGCACCGCTCCAGCAGCAGAACCAGCCCTGCTTGACCGCGACCGGCTCGGCGTACAGGCCCTCGGGGATGCCGAACCGCTGCGGGTAACCGTCGGTTCCCGTCGGGGTGGACTGCGCGAGGTTGCCGATGATGATGTTGGCCTGTGCGGCCGGCAGGCCTCCGCCGCCGTTCAGCAGCATGTTGTAGTAGCGAACGAGATCGCTTGCGGTGCTTGTGGTTACGTCCCAGTGGCTGTTGTAGGGCGCCGTAGTACCCGCCAAGCCGTACCGTGCCTTGATGCGGGCGATGACGGCGTTCCCGCCGCTTCGGTCCCAGAAGTTCTGGGCCGCGCTGTCGTCGGAGGAACGCAGCATGACGTCCAGCGACTGGCGGTCGGCGGCGGAGAGTTTCGTCTTGCCCTCCGACTCCTGCAGCAGCAGGTCGTCGGCGATGAACAGCTTGACCACGGACGCGATGGGGAAGGACCTGTTGTCCCCGTTGGACGCGATCTGGCCGGTGGTGCGATCCATCACCACGGTCTCGATGTCAGCCCCGGAGTCGCCCGCGGTGGCGGTGGCCTGCCGGATCCGGGCGTCGAGTCCGTCGAACGGTGCCGCCGACCGGCCGGGCGGGGCTTCGGGCGGCGCGGGAAGCGGGGCCTGCGGTGCGACGATCGTCGCCTGCGGGGGCGCCTCGGCACTGGGTGGCGCGCCCCAGACCTGTGCCTCACACCCGTTGAGGAGCAGCGCGACACCGACGATCGCCGTACTCGTCATCGCCCATTGCGGCAGCCGCCGACGCATAACTCTCCTAGCGCAGAATCGGAAGAGGGCGGGGTCAACGCTGGACCCGCCGGTTGCCCCAGCCTAATCGCCCGGCTCGGACGGTGTGAGGGACGCAATGCGTCGGCGCAGCGGCTACGTGCTGTCGTTTCCCTCCGCGACCACGCGCTCAGCGACCTGCGCGAGCTTGACGTTGGCATCCTGCGACAGTCGCCGGAGCAGTTCGAACGCGGCGACCGCGTCGATGTTGAACCGCTCCATCAGCATGCCCTTCGCCTGTCCGATGACATCGCGACTGGACAGCGCGGTGCGGAACTGCTGCTCGCGCCTCACCGAGTTCCACGCGACCGTCGTGTGAGCCGCGTAGATCAAGCCCATCTCCACTGCGTCCGAAGCGAAGGCGTTGGGGGCCTCGGCGTAGAAGTTCAACGCCGCCAGACTCCGGCCCTCGGTGTGGAGCTGAAAGGACGCGATCGCTCGTACCGGCGTCCGTTCGAGGACCGCCGTTCGGTACTGCGGCCACCGATCGTCGGATTCCAGGTCGTTCACCAGGATGGTGTGGTTCTCCCAGGCGGCCGACAGGCACGGCCCCTCGGTCACCTGGCTCTGGATCTCGTCGAGCACTATCGCGTAATCGTGCGTGGCCGCGACCGAGGTGATCTTGCCTGCGTCGTCGACCAGCGTGATACCCGCGTACTGAGAGCCCGGTACCGACGAGGCCGCCGAGTGGATCAGTTCGCGAAGCGCGTCCTCGGGCTGAACGCCGTCGCGCTGCAGGCTGACCAGCTGTTCGAGCGCTTCGTGCAGGCGTCCTCCGCCAGGTGGGTCGCTGTGGTCTCCCTCTTCCACGTTCCACATTTTGATACGTCGCCGACGGATCGGCAACCACGTGACGCCGCGGTCAGCGAGGCGTCAGCAGGTGCCTGGAGCGGCGTGGGAGGCCGGCCGGTGGCGGCGTTCGTTTTGCCGGATCGTGCGAGGGTATCGCCGCGAAATGACCTCACTGTGGCTAGCCGACAGGGCTCGAACCCCGACTTCTCGACATTCCATCAGCGGCGAACCGTCGGCGGACGTCGTGGTGGTCGGCGCCGGTATCACCGGATTGATCGCGGCCGTGTTGCTGGCCCGAGCGGGGAAGGACGTTCTAGTCCTGGAGTCGCGCTTCGTCGGAGCGGGGGCCACGGGCAACACCACCGCCAAGCTGAGTCTGCTGCAGGGCAGCAAGTTGTCCAAGGTGGGCGGCAAACACGGGCCCGATCTCACCGCGAAGTATCTCGAGGGCAACCGCGAGGGGCAGGCGTGGGTGTTGCGTCATTGCGAGAGTCGTGGCATCGACGTGCAACGCGAGGACGCGTTCACCTATGCGCAGTCGGCTGACGGGGTCGAGACGGCGCGGCGCGAGTTCGACGCGGCCAGGTCGGCGGGCCTCGGCGTCGACTGGGTCGACGAGGCGGACGTCCCCTTCCCGTTCAGCGGCGGAGTGCGGTTGCGCGACCAAGCTCAACTGGACCCGATGGCACTGCTGGACAGCCTGGTCGTCGAACTCCTGGAACACGGCGGACGGATCTGGGAGGACTCGCGCGTCCAGCGCGTTTCGCGTCTCGGCAGGGTGCTGCGCTTGCGAGTCCGAGGCGCCGACACCGACGAGATCACGGTTCGGACAACGCAACTCGTGCTTGCGACGGGTGTTCCGATTCTCGACCGCGGCGGATTCTTCGCGCGGGTCGAAGCGCAGCGGTCGTACTGCATGGCCTTCGACGTGCCGGGCGATGTCACGCGGGGGATGTACATCTCGACCGACTCGCCAACCCGATCGGTGCGCTATGCGCCGACCGACCACGGTGACGTGCTGATCGTCGGGGGCGCGGGTCACCCGGTGGGTCGGGAGAAGAGTCCGGCCGCGGCGGTCGAAGAACTCGCGAAGTGGGCGACGTTGCACTATCCCGGCGCGACTCGAACGCACTACTGGTCGGCGCAGGACTACTCACCCGCCGATGGACTGCCCTACGTGGGTCCGATCCTTCCCGGCTTCGACAGCATCTGCGTCGCAACCGGTTTCGACAAGTGGGGGATGTCGAACGGGCCCGCTGCCGCGCTGGCGTTGAGCAGTCGCATCCTCGGCGGACGGATGGACTGGGCCGACGCCTTCGCCAGTTGGAGCCCGCACGAGCTCTCCGGCCTGGCCACGGCGGCGCATGCGAATCTCGAGGTCGGCTTCAACCTCGCGAAGGGATGGGTGACTCCGGTGGCCGCGTCGTCCGACCCCGCTCCCGAAGGCTGCGGTGTGGTCAGCGGGCCGCCCTGGCATCTCCAGGCCAGGAGCACCGTCGGCGGCGTGGAGCATGTGGTGTCACCGGTGTGCCCGCACCTGGGCGGCATCGTCAACTGGAACGACGCCGACGACGCGTGGGAGTGCCCACTTCACGGCTCGAGGTTCGCGCCCGACGGCACTCTCCTCGAGGGGCCCGCCACCCGGGATCTGACCCGCTCGGTCTGACGCTGGCGCTGGGCGGCCAGTCGAATCGGCGCGTTGTCCGTACCGTAACCGTCGTAATGACCTCGGCGCTCGACGAATTCGAAGAACACCGAACCCACGGTCCGGGTGTAGAAGTGTACGAACTCGCCCTCGGGGCTCCTGTCGTACAGGAGGTTGAACTCGCGCAGTTCCGCCACCGTGTCCGCGTCCACCCCGAAGCGGCCCGCCACGTAGTCGTAGTAGTTGTCCGGCACCGGTAGGAAGTCGAGGCCGCGCGCACGTGCGGCGCGCGCCAGGGCGACGACGTCGCGGCACGCGAAGGCGATGTGCTGCGGTACGGACGAGCCGTCGAGAACGTGTGGAGCGACGTTGAGCGGCAACCGAATCGAACCGTCGGCGGTGCGCATGACCTGGCTGCGCACCAGCCCGGTGGGACCCGGAACCTCGGCGGGCGCGTCGGCGCTGAGGCCGAACACGCTGGTGAGGAACAGCACCGCCTCGTCGGCCGTCTGCCACGGCTGCAGCAGATTGACGTGGTCGATGCCGCGGACCGGCGACGCTGCCGCGGGCATGCCGTTGTGGAACTCGGCGATCCACCCTGGCGGCTGACCTCCCGTGGCGGTCACCCAGTACATCTCGGTCCCGTCAGGGGCCACCACGCCCGAGAGTTCCTGTTCGTCTGCGTAGGTGCGACGGTAGGCGATCGGAGCCATCAGGTCCGCCGCACGGTGAGAGGTCGCTGCGGCGTCGGGCACCGAGAAGCCGATCGCCGACACGTGAGGGCGCAGATCGCGAGCCTGCTGCTCGTTGAGGACGACCCGCGCGTCACCCGCCACCCACAGCGTCACCGGCTTCGTGCGGTGCCGTCCGCTGGGCGTGAAGCCGAGTTGCTCGAGCAGGATCTCGATGTCGCTGGTGTCCTCGGCCTTGAGCTCGACGAAGTCGAAACCGTTGGGCGGCTTGGCCTCCGCCACCGCATGCAGTCGGCCGCGGGCGAGTTCCGGTTGCAGCGCGGCGACCTTGTCCTGCAACCACACCAGCGAGCGCAGCGCGTGCACCGCGGTCCGGTCGGGATCGGTCTGCCGGAAGGTGTCGTTGAACACCTCGAGGGACAGCGGACCGTCGAAGCCGGTGGCCAGCACATGGTCGACGAACCCGGCCAGGTCGAAGCTGCCCTCGCCGGGGAACAGCCGGTGATGCCGGCTCCAGGACAGCACGTCCATGGTGAGGGCCGGTGCGTCGGCGAGCTGCAGATAGAAGATCTTGTCGCCGGGAATGTCCCGGATGGCCGCGGGGTCATGGCCGCGGGACAGGACGTGGAAGCTGTCCAAGCACAGACCGACTTTCGGGTGATTCGCTCGCTCGACGATCGTCCAGGACCGGCGGTAGTCGTCGATGAACCGGCCCCAGGCCAGTGCCTCGAAGGCGACCCGGATGTCGTACGTCGCCGCCAGGTCGCCGAGCCGGCGCAACTGGTCGGCGGACACCTCGTCGGAGTCGACGGTCGCCGTCGCGACGTTGCTGCACACCAGGATGGTCCCGATGCCGAGCCGGCTGGCCGTCCTGAACGTCGCCTCCGCGCGGCGCAGGTTCTCGGCGAAGGTCTGCTCGTCGACGCCCTCGATGTCGCGCAGCGGTTGGTAGAGGTCCAGCGAGAGGCCGAGACGCTGCGCGAGGGCGCGGATCTCCTCCGGGCTGTGATCGCTGGCGATGACGTCGGGTTCGAAGATCTCGACTCCGTCGAAACCGGCGGCGGCGCACGCGTGCAGCTTCTCGGTGAGGGCTCCACTGATCGAAACGGTGGCGATGGACGTCAACATGAGCGCCCCCTTTCGATCGGTAATGTACCAAATGGTTACTTATTCCGGAAGAGTCGCGCGGGAATCGGGCCCGTCGCCACTAAGCTCAGCGGGGTGACCACCCAGCCACGTCCCGACATGCAGCGCGACGCGGAGCGGACCCGCGCCGAGTTGCTCGCCGTGGCCACGGAGGTGTTCGCCGAGTCCGGTTACTCCGGCGCGCGAGTCGACGAGATCGCCGAGCGCACCCGGACCACCAAGCGGATGATCTACTACTACTTCGGCGGCAAAGAGCAGCTCTACATGGCCGTCCTCGAGAACGCCTACCGCGGGATCCGGGAGGCGGAACAGCGGCTGCAGGTCGACCACGTCGATCCGGTCGTCGCCATGCGCAGGCTGGCGGAGCTGACCTTCGACCATCACCTCGACCACCAGGCCTTCATCCGCCTGGTGTCGATCGAGAACATCCACCGCGGCGAGTACATCGGCCGACTCGACTCCCTGCGCACGCTGTCGAGACCGGCTACCTCGGTGCTCGACGAGATCCTGGCCCGCGGGCGGGAGAAGGGCGTGTTCAGGACCGACGTCGAAGCCCTGGACGTCCACATCGTGATCAGTTCGTACTGCGTGTTCCAGGTGGCCAACCGGTACACGTTCGGCTTTCTCTTCGACGTGGACTTCACCGAACTCGGCCAGCGGGCGCACATGCGCCGGATGATCGGCGACGTCGTCGTCGGCTGGCTCACCACCCGATAAGCGAACCGGCTCACACCCACCTCTTGACGAGACCTGGGACACAGTGCTCTACTTCTCAGGTACGTACTAGTTAGTACATTAACGAGGACGGTGGAGCGTGGCATCCAATCCCTATCTGGTGGGGCTGGTCGGACAGGGCGTCGGCCCGTCTCTGACGCCCGCGCTGCACATGGCGGAGGGGCGCGCCCACGGCCTCGACTACCTGTATCGCACGATCGACCTGAACGTCATCGGCGTGGCTCCCGAGCGGATCGGGGAGATCCTCGAGTGGGCCCGGGCCCTCGGCTATGACGCACTGAACGTGACGCATCCGTGCAAGCAGTTGGTGATCCCGCACCTCGACGACCTGGACGACGCCGCTGCGGCGCTGGGCGCGGTCAACACCGTGATCTTCGGGGCTGACAAGACGGTCGGCTACAACACCGACGCACCCGGCTTCGCCACGGGATTCGCCGAGGGACTGCCGGGAGCCGACGTCGCCAACGTGGTCCTGCTCGGTGCCGGGGGAGCGGGCGCCGCCGTCGGCCACGCCCTGCTGGACCTCGGTGTCGAGCACCTGGCCGTGGTCGACCTGGACGTGGACCGCGCGGCCGTGCTCGCCCACGATCTGGCCGGCAGGCATCCCAATGCACGGGTCGACGCGAGCGCGTTCGACAAGCTGTCGGTGCTGCTTCCCGGCAGCGACGGCATCGTGCACTGCACCCCGACCGGTATGGCGGACCATCCGGGCATCCCCTTCGACGCGGCCCTGCTCCATCCCGGACTGTGGGTCGCGGACATCGTCTACCGACCGCTGAACACCGCCCTGCTGGCGGCCGCCCGCACCGCGGGCTGCCGCACGCTGGACGGCGGACACATGGCCGTGCACCAGGCCACCACCGCATTCGAACTCATCACCGGGATCACCCCGGACGCCGACCGCATGTCGCGGCACTTCCGCACGCTCGCAGGGTGAAATCGCGCCCCTTTACTCAACTCAACTCACAGAACGCACGTCAGAAGCACACTAGGAGGAACCCATGAGCGTCATCGACAACAATCCACCCGACCGGGGGGCGGCAGCCACTCCGGCACGGACGCCGAAGAAGGCCGCGCTGGCCAGCTTCATGGGCAGCGCCGTCGAGTACTACGACTTCTTCGTCTTCGGCTTCGTTGCCGCGCTGGTCTTTCCGAAGATCTTCTTCCCCGCCGGTGACGAGACCGTAGCGCTCGCGCAGTCGTTCGCCACGCTCGGCGTCGCCTACATCGCCCGCCCGGTCGGGGCGTTCGTGATCGGACACTTCGGCGATCGGATCGGGCGCCGCAACGTGCTGATGTTCACGCTGCTCCTCATGGGCGCGTCGACCTTCGCGATCGGCTGCCTGCCGACGTACGACGCGGTCGGGGTGCTGGCCCCCGTTCTGCTGGTGACATGCCGCCTCCTGCAGGGCTTCTCGGCCGCGGGTGAGCAGGCGGGTGCGAGCTCGCTGACACTGGAGCACTCGCCGGACAACCAGCGGGCGTTCTACACCTCGTGGACGCTGACCGGCACGCAGGGCGGGCTGATCCTGGCCTCGCTCGTCGTCATCCCGATCGTGGCGCTGCCCGACGAGGCGCTGTACTCCTGGGGTTGGCGGGTGCCGTTCTGGCTCAGCGCCGTCGTCGTGGTCGTCGCCTACTTCATCCGTCGCCGGCTCGACGAGACGCCCGAGTTCGAAGAGGCCAAGGCCACCGGCACCATCGCCCGGATGCCGCTGATGCCGCTGATGCGCAACCACTGGCGCGACGTGATCCGAGTCATCTTCTGCGCCTTCATCGCCGCGGTCTCCACGGTCTTCGCCAACCTGGCCATCGCCTACGGCAAGAAGATGGGCCTCGAAGCGGACGAGACGCTGTGGCTCGTCGTCATCGCGAACATCGTGGCCCTCGGCACCCAACCGCTGTTCGGCAAGCTCGCCGACCGCATCGGTCGCAAACCCGTGTTCATCTACGGGGCACTGTCCTCAGCTGCGCTGATGCCGCTGTACCTGCTGTCGATGACGAGCGGCAACGACGTGCTGATGTTCGCGCTGGCGATCGCCACGTTCTCCTTCGGATACGCCGCCGCCAACGCCGTCTGGCCGTCCTTCTACGGCGAGATGTTCTCCACCAGCGTGCGCTTCTCGGGCCTGGCGATCGGCACGCAACTGGGCTTCCTCGTCGCCGGCTTCGCGCCCGCCATCGTCACCGCGCTCGGTGGCGTGCCGGACGGCGGATGGGTGGTCATCAGCGTCTTCACCGCCGTCGTCTGCGTGATCGCGACACTGGCCGCGCTGACGGCGAAGGAGACGAAGGACGTGCCGACCGCAGAGCTCGGCGGCGCCTCGCCGAGGTCGCCGCGGGAACTCGTCGATCACTGAGCGATGAAGGGGCACACCATGACAGCGCCAGTCGACACCAACCCCGACGCCGCAGCCGCCAGCCAGGCGTCCGTCAGCGCCGAGATCGGTGCGATCGAATCCGCTTACCAGCGGGCGGGTGTCGAGGAGACGCAACCGCGGCTGGACTACTCGCCCTACCGCAGCAGCCTGCTGCGCCATCCCACCAAGGACCTCGTGCACGCGGATCCCGAGGGGGTGGAACTGTGGACGCCGTGCTTCTCCGAGCGCGACGTGCATCCGCTGGAGGCCGATCTGACCATCCAGCACGGTGGAGCGCCGATCGGGGAGCGGATGGTGGTGACCGGTCGCATCGTCGACGGCAACGGGCGGCCGGTGCGGCGTCAACTCGTCGAGATCTGGCAGGCCAACGCGGGTGGGCGCTACGTTCACAAGCGCGACCAGCACCCGTCGCCCATCGACCCCAACTTCACCGGGGTCGGCCGGTGCCTGACCGACGACGACGGGCTCTACCGCTTCACCACCATCAAGCCCGGCCCGTACCCGTGGAAGAACCACCACAACGCGTGGCGTCCCGCGCACATCCACTTCTCGCTGTTCGGAACCGAATTCACGCAGCGAATGGTCACGCAGATGTACTTCCCCGGTGATCCGCTGTTCGCCCTGGACCCGATCTACCAGGCGATCACCGATCAGAAGGCGCGGGACCGGCTCGTCGCCACCTACGACCACGACGTCACCACGCACGAGTGGGCCACCGGATACCGATGGGACATCGTGCTGACGGGCGCGGCGCGTACCCCGACCGAGTCCGACGATCACGGAGCGCACCACTGATGAGCACGTTGCTGACCGCCACTCCAGGGCAGACCGTCGGCCCGTTCTACGGCTACGCCCTGCCGTTCGAGCGCGGACACGAACTCGTCCCGCCCGGCACACCGGGTGCGATACGGCTGACCGGCGTCGTCGCCGACGGAGACGGCCGGCCCGTTCCCGATGCGCTGCTGGAGATCTGGCAGGCCGACGCCGACGGCAACGTGCCCACTGCGGCGGGCTCCCTGCGCCGCGACGGGTGGACCTTCACGGGGTGGGGCCGGGCCGGCACCGACGACGCCGGTCACTACTGCTTCACCACGGTCGTGCCGGGGCCGACGGCGCCCGGCCGGGCCGCGTTCGTCATGGTGACGGTGTTCGCGCGCGGCCTGCTGAACCGGGTGTTCACCCGCGCCTACGTGCCGTCGGACGCGCTGGCCGCCGACCCGCTGCTGGCCTCGTTGCCCGCCGAGCGCCGCGAGACGTTGATCGCCACCCCCGACGAACACGGGCTGCGCTTCGACATCCAATTGCAGAGCAGCCCAACGACACCGGAAACGGTCTTCCTGCGGTATCCGGGGCAGCAGCGATGACGGACCTGTTCTGGCCCGGCGATCACCTGGCCGGCACCCTGATGAGCGACGAGGCCTTCCTCGGCGCGCTGATCGAGGTCGAGCAGGCCTGGCTGGACGGACTCGTCGCCGCGGGCATCGCCCCGTCGCGGGCGGCCACCGACCTGACCGGCTTTCTCGCCGACGGTGACCTGGAGACGATCGCCCGCGGTGCCGACGCCGACGGCAACCCCGTCACGTGGCTCGTCGCGCTGCTGCGGCAACGCACCCCCGAGGCGACGGCGCGCTGGCTGCACCGCGGCCTAACCAGTCAGGACGCCGTCGACACCGCGCTGATGCTGGGCGTCCGCGACGTCCTGGTGCGGCTCGGCGCCGAGTTCGACACCCAGGTCCGGGCGCTGACCGACCTCACCGACAAGCACCGCAACGCACCGGCCCTCGCCCGCACCCTCACCCAAGCCGCACTGCCCAGCACCCTCGGCGTCAAGTTCGCCCGCTGGCTCACCGGTCTGCTCGACGCCGCCGAGCCGCTGGCGGGGCTGCGGGCGCAGTTGCCCGTGCAGGTCGGCGGCGCCGTCGGAACGCTGGCCGCCAGCACCGAACTGGCCGGCACCGTCGACGGCGCGATCGCGCTGAGCGATGCACTGGCCGCCGCGCTGAGCCTCGCGCCGGCCCCGCCGTGGCACACCACCCGCTCGACCGTCACCCGCATCGGCGATGCGCTGGTCACGTGCTGCGACGCCTGGGGGCACCTCGCGGCCGACGTGGCGACCGGAAGCCGCACGGAGATAGGCGAACTGGCGGAGGGCAGCGGCGGCGGATCGTCGACCATGCCGCACAAGGCCAACCCGGTGCGCTCGGTGCTGATCCGCCGGGCCGCGCTCACGGCGGGCCCGCTGGCGTCGACCCTGCACACCGCGTCGGCCACCAGCGTCGACGAACGCTCCGACGGAGCCTGGCACGCCGAGTGGGCCACCGTGCGCACCCTGGCCCGGCAGAGCGTCGTCGCCGCCGCGCACTGCTCACAGCTCGTCTCGGGGCTGCGGGTCGACACCGCACGCGCCGCGGCGAATCTCGCAGCCGCCCAGGGGCTCGGAGCGGAGCAGCGCGCGATGACCGAATTAACAGGGCGTGCAGCCCGTCCCGACTATCTGGGAGCCGCCGATAGGCTCGTCGACGCCACGCTCGAGCGGGCCCGCCGCTTCGCCAAGGAGATCCCGTGATCGCACTCGCCCCGGTCGACTTCGGCGGACCCGCCAACGGCCCACTGCTGCTCGTCGGCCCGTCGCTCGGCACATCGGCTGCGACGCTGTGGAGCGGTGTCGCCGAGCGGCTCACACAGCGCGTTCGGGTCGTCGGCTGGGACCTGCCCGGCCACGGTGCGGGTGCTCCATCCGAGCCGTTCACCGTCGCCGACCTCGCCGCCGCGGTGCTGGCCCTGGCGGACGGACTCGGAGTCGAACGATTCCACTACGCAGGCGATTCCGTCGGCGGCTGCGTGGGCCTGCAACTGCTGCTCGACGCCCCGCAGCGGGTCGCGTCGGCCACCGTACTGTGCACCGGCGCGGTGATCGGGACGCCCGACGGCTGGCGCGAACGCGCCGCGACCGTCCGAACCGGCGGTACCGAGACCATGCTGGCGGGCGCCGCGCAACGCTGGTTCGCCCCCGGCCTCACCGACCGGCGGCCGGGTGTCAGCGCCGCCCTCTTCGACGCCCTCCGGCACGCCGACGCCGAGTCCTACGCGCGCACGTGCGAGGCACTGGCGGGCTTCGACGTCACCGGACGGCTGGCCGACATCGTCGCGCCGGTCCTGGCTGTCGCGGGTGCCGACGACGCCGCGACCCCGCCGGAGTCGTTGCAGCGCATCGCGTCCGGGGTCAAGGACGGCAGAATCGTCGTGCTCGACGGCGTCGGCCACCTGGCCCCCGCCGAGGCGCCGGACCGCGTGGCCCGGCTGATCGGCGAGCACGTCGGCGTGTCGGCCGAGCCGATCACCACCGCCGAGGTGTACGCCGCGGGCATGACCGTGCGCCGCGAGGTGCTCGGCGACGCGCACGTCGATCGAGCGGTGGCCGCGACCACCGACCTGACCGAAGACTTCCAGCACATGATCACCGAATACGCCTGGGGGACCATCTGGACGCGCCCCGGCCTGGACCGGCGCAGCCGCTCGCTCGTCACGCTCACCGCACTGGTCGCGCGGGGTCACCACGAGGAACTCGCCATGCACCTGCGCGCGGCACGCCGCAACGGGCTGACGAACGACGAGATCAAGGAACTACTGATGCAGACCGCCATCTACTGCGGGGTGCCGGACGCCAACACGGCCTTCCGCATCGCCGCCGACGTGCTATCCGACTACGACGGCGGAGCGCCGTCGTGAGCCGCACCACGATCTGCGTCGACGCCGGTGCCGCGGTGTCCGGAATCGCCGACGGCGCAACGATTCTGGTCGGGGGATTCGGGATGGCCGGGATGCCCACCGCCCTGATCGACGCGCTCATCGACCAGGGCGCTACGGGCCTGACCATCGTCAGCAACAACGCGGGCAACGGCGACACCGGACTGGCCGCACTGCTGGCCGCCGGCCGTGTCGCCAAGGTGATCTGCTCGTTCCCGCGCCAGGCCGACTCCTACGTCTTCGACGAGCTGTACCGAGCGGGCAGGGTCGACCTCGAGGTCGTCCCGCAGGGCAACCTGGCCGAACGGATCAGGGCCGCGGGCGCGGGTATCGGCGCGTTCTTCTGCCCCACCGGCGTCGGCACCCCGTTGGCCGAGGGCAAGGAGACTCGCACCATCGACGGTCGCGACTACGTGCTCGAGTACCCGATCCGGGGCGACGTCGCGCTCATCGGGGCGCACGTCGGCGACCGGGCGGGAAATCTGCTGTACCGCAAGACCGCCCGCAACTTCGGCCCGGTGATGGCCACCGCGGCCGAACTCACCATCGCCGAGGTGTCGTCGGTGGTCGACGCCGGTCACATCGACCCGGAGCACGTCGTGACGCCGGGCATCTTCGTCGACCGCATCCTGGACCTGTCCGCGCGACCCGCCACCCGAACGGAGGCCGCATCATGACGCTCAGCACACCGAGCGGAACCGTCGTCGAGCACGTCGATCGGGGACCGCTCGACAAACGCGAACTGGCCGCCATGATCGCCCGCGACATCCCGGCCGGCTCCTACGTCAATCTCGGTATCGGACAACCGACTACGGTCGCCGACTACCTGAGCCCGGAGTCCGAGATCGTGCTGCACACCGAGAACGGCATGCTCGGGATGGGCGGCGAAGCCGTCGGCGACGCCATCGACGCGGACCTCACCAACGCCGGCAAGATTCCTGTGACCGAAACACCGGGCGCGTCCTACTTCCATCACGCCGACTCCTTCGCCATGATGCGCGGCGGCCACCTCGACGTCTGCGTGCTCGGCGCGTTCCAGGTCAGTCGGCGCGGCGACCTCGCGAACTGGCATACCGGCGCACCCGACGCGATCCCCGCCGTGGGCGGTGCCATGGACCTCGCGATCGGCGCGAAGCGCGTGTTCGTCATGATGACGCTGTTCGCGAAGGACGGCACCGCCAAACTCGTCCGCGACTGCACCTATCCGCTCACCGGGTTGCGCTGCGTCAGCCGCGTCTACACCGATCAGGCGATCTTCGAGATCGACCCCGACGGCGAAGGCGCCGTCCGGGTGCTCGAGACGTTCGGTGCCAGCGTGGCGTCGCTGGCCGACCGGATCGATGTCGAGCTGACCGGCTAGCTCGATCGGACGCTTGACTCTCCCCCTGCGGGAGACTGCACGGTGGGGTCATGACACCTCATCAGAGCAAGAACACGCCGACGTCGCGGGATGCGCTATCGACGCCCTCGTCACCGACTAGGGCCACCACCGCGTGGGCCGTGAGCAGATCGAGGCCTGGCTCACCGTCGACGTCCTCCAACGACTCGAGGGCGACTTCCCCGGCGGGGTGGCCGACCTGCACTACCGGTTCGCCGTGGATGACGAATTGATCAGCAGGAGCTGACCACCCGGGCAGTCGATTGCGGCGCCCGAGTCCACGCCGTACCCCCGGGCGTCACCGATCCCGGCGCTGTGCAGGCCGCCGTGCGCTGCGCCGAGGAGCGCGTCGGCGGCATCGACAATGCGAGTCGCGAGAGCGCCGTTTGACAGTCGCGGTATTCGATATGCAATATATTGCGGTATCACAATCCGACGGTGCCCAGGGGTGCGCCGTCCCTATCCGGAGGCGTGGCTGATGGTCAACTCTGTGTTCACGACGATGACGGCGGGCCTTGCCGTGGCGGGACTCTCGGCGGGCTGTGCGGGTGCGGTCGCGGAGCCGCGCACTGCGGCGGAGCGGCCCACGGTGGTTCTCGTCCACGGAGCGTTCGCGGACTCGTCGAGCTGGAACGGCGTGATCGAGGAGTTGGAGGCCGACGGGTATCCGGTGGTCGCCGTCGCCAATCCACTGCGGGGCCTTGCCAGTGACGCCGCGTACGTGCGCAGTGTGGTGGACGGAGTGTCCGGGCCTGTGGTGCTGGCCGGGCACTCCTACGGCGGCTCGGTGATGAGTCAGGCCGTCGACGGGCTTCCCAACGTCAAGGCCCTGGTGTACATCGCCAGCTTCCTTCTCGAGTCGGGGGAGAGCACGGGGCAGCTGGCGGCCAAGTTCCCCGGCGCCGAACTCGGAGCCGCCCTCGACACCGTGTCGTTCCCGCTGTCGGGCGGCGGCTCGGGAGACGACCTCTACATCAAGCAGGACGAGTTCCACCGCGTGTTCGCCGCCGATGTGCCCGAGGACGTCAGCGCGCTGATGGCCGCTACTCAGCGACCCATCGCCGCTGCCGCACTGGAGGAACCGGCCACCAAGGCCGCGTGGAAGAACATCCCGTCCTGGAACATGGTCACCACCGAGGATCTCGCCATCCCCGCGGAGTCGATGCGTTTCATGGGGGACCGAGCGGACGCCCACACGGTGGAGATCGAGGCGTCCCACGCCGTCACCGTCTCCCAGCCGGGGGCGGTGGCCGACCTGATCGTTCAGGCGGCGGACGCGACGCGCACCTGACCACCAACCGCGAAGAGGAGATGCGCGACGTGACAACCCGGAACTACGACTACGTGGTCATCGGCGCCGGATCGGCGGGCTGTGTGCTGGCCGCCCGGCTGTCCGAGGATCCGACCGTTCGTGTGCTGCTGCTCGAGTCCGGATCGGCCGACTCGACACCCGAGATCGCCACGCCACCCGCCTGGCCGGCGCTGTGGGGTACCGACGTCGACTACGGCTATGTGACCGTCTCGCAGGCGAATACGGTGGGCCTCGTGCACAACTGGCCTCGCGGCCACACGCTCGGCGGCAGCAGCAGCATCAACGCGATGGTGTTCCTGCGCGGCCACCCGAACGACTTCGACACCTGGGCCAAGGACGGCTGCACGGGCTGGGACTACGAGTCCGTGCTGCCCTACTTCCGTCGCATGGAGACGGTCGGCGACCGGGATCCGCACTACCGCGGTAGCGACGGACCGATGCGCCCCGCTCCCGCGTCGAGTGAGGTCGCCAACCCCCTGTCCAGGGTCTTCCTCGACGGCGCCGCCGCGGCGGGGTTCCCGGTCACCGACGATTTCAACGGACCCCGCAGCGAAGGGGCCGGTTGGCACGACCTCTCGATCTCGCAGGGGACCCGGCAGAGCACCGCCGCCGCCTATCTGCACCCGGTAAGCGGTCGCCGACCCAATCTCACGGTCCTCACCCGGTCCAGGGCGGCGAGGCTTCGCATCGACGGGACCCGTTGCATCGGAGTTGATTTCGAGCGTGACGGCGTGCCGGTGACCGCGTACGCGGATGCCGAGGTGGTGCTCAGCGCAGGTGCGGTGGACTCACCCCGGCTCCTGCTCCTGTCCGGGGTGGGTCCTGCCGAGGAGCTCGAAGCGGCCGGCGTCGCCGTCGTGCACCACCTGCCCGGCGTGGGCCGCAATCTGCACGATCACCCGCTGTGCGGTGTGGTCTACGAGGCGGCGCAGCCGATCCCCGCCGGCCGGACCAATCTGGCCGAAGCGTCGATGCTGTGGTGCAGCGACGAGTCGCTCGCGGGGCCGGACATGCAGTTGATGTTCATCCACGTACCGTTCCACCCGCCGCACCTGGCGGCCCCGGCCAACGCCTTCACCTTCGCGATCGCCGCGGTTCCCGAGGCCCGCGGCTCGATCCGCCTCGCCGGGCCGAACCCGTCGACACCGCCCCTGATCGATCCCGATTACCTCGGAGCGGAGTCCGACGTGCGACGAATGATCCACGGCGTCCACGTGGCCCGCGACATCGCGGCCACCGCACCGTTCGCGCCATGGCGCGCCCGCGAGGTGCTCCCCGGACCCGGCGTCACGGACGACGCGGCGTTGCGTTCGTTCGTTGCGCGCAGCACCGGCACGTACTACCACCCCGTCGGTAGCTGCGCGATGGGCACGGGGCTCGAGGCGGTGGTCGATCCCGAGTTGCGGGTGCACGGGTTGACCGGCGTACGGGTCGCCGACGCGTCCGTCATGCCCAGGATCGTCGCCGTGAACACCAACGCAGCGACGATCATGATCGGTGAGAAGGCGCCGCCGACCTCATCCGCGGGCGATCGCTTTGACCGAGGTCAGGCGCCGGCTGACATACGATATTCCGCATGCCGGTGCCGGAGGAGAGCGGAAGACATCGACGATCGCTGTTGCGCGAGCAGGCATACGAGTCGATCAGGGATGCCATCGTCAACGGAACGCTGGCACCGGGCGAGACGTTGCGCGACCCCGAACTCGAGCAGTGGCTGGGCATCAGCCGCACTCCGATCCGGGAGGCGATCGCGCGTCTGGAGACCGCTGGACTGGTGCGCACCCTGCCCGGTCGCTCGACGGTGGTCTCGACCATAGAGCGCGATGCGGTACTCGACGCGCAGGCCGTTGCGGCGGCCATGCACGCGTTGGCGGTCCGTGTCGCGGTTCCGCTGATGGGTAAGCCCGATTTCGCCGCGATGGTGACGGCGAACAAGGAGTTCGCCGACGCGTTATCCGCGGGCGACCCCGAATCCGCCATCCGCGCCGACGATCGGTTCCACGGCGTAGCCGTCGAGGCCAGCCGGAACAACGCGATCCCGGTGGTTCTCGAACAGGTCACTCCGGTGCTTCGCCGAGTCGAGTTCCTGCGCTTCTCTTCACTTTCCGGCCGTCACTCGATAGCGCAGCACCGACGGATCATCCAGCTCTGCCGCGGACGCGACGCGGACGCCGCGGCGGAGGCGACCCGGCAGAACTGGGAGACGTTGTCACCGCTCCTCGACGGCCTCGACGGTCAGTGATCACCCGCTCGCATGGGGGAGTGGCGGCGGGCTAGGCCGAGCGCGCGGTCCATTCCGCTGTTCGCTCGGGCGACGCCTCGGCGAGCGCCTCGCGTGTCTTCTCCGCGTCGAAGTCCTTGCCGTACAAGGGCGTTCCCGGCTGCTGACGCCACGACTCGGAGATCGGTCCGCTGTCGACGGGCTCGAATCCCAGTTCGTCGACGACGTCGCTGACCAGCGCTCGGCCCGGCCCGTCCGCCCCGGCGATCGGAAGGGCGATGCGGCCGGGGGTGCCGCTCGGTGTGCCCTTCTCGAGCAGGTGCTTCCACCAGATCCCGTTGAACACCTTGAACACCGGTGCGCCGATCTGCTCGGCGACCCATGCGCTCTCGACCTGACCGTCTTCGATTCCCGCGATCTCGCCGTCCCGCTGCTGCGGGTAGTAGTTGTTGGTCTCGATCACCGGGGCGTCGGGCTTTCGCGCGTCGACGATCCCGTCGGCGAGGTCGGGCACGTTCTTCTGCGGGATGCTCACGATGACGAGGTCGGCATCGGCCGCGGCGTCCTTCGCCCACACGGCCGTTGCGCCGGTCTCCTTCACCAGATCGGAGAGTGTTTCCGGTGAGCGAGAGTTCGACACGGCCACCTCGTGGCCGAGTGCGCGTAGTCGGCGCGTCAGCGTTCCACCGATCTGCCCTGCTCCGATGATTCCGATCTTCATGCATCGCCTCCGTGTGAGAGTTCTCGACCCTCGCCACGGCAACGTGAGTTCGTCGGCGGGTATTCCGCATCGGATGTCGCGCGGCGGTTGTCGGGAACCGAACGGATGTGCCCGTCGTCGCGAGCCCGCCGCAGGATCCACGGATCAACGACCAGATTGTCTTTCGCGGTCTCCGCCACCTGGCCGGGGCGGTGCCGTAGTCGTGGCGGTTAGTGCTTCTTCTTGCCGTTCATCAACGTCTCGGTGCCCGAGGCGGTGTTCCCGGCCGCGCGCTTGTCGGCGCGTTTCTCCTTGAGCGACTTACCGGACTTCTTGGTCATACCCTGACGAGGCGACTTGTCTGCCATTGCCTGCCCTCACTGTAAAGGGGGCCTGGCTGGTCCCGATGATGCGACTCTACGCGCTCACCGCCTAGTCGCCGCTGCCGTGCTCCTCGATGTAGTCCTCGGCGTCCTTGTCCCTGTTGTCGATGCCCTGGGTCGTGTCGTGCTCGGCGTAGAACTGCAACCAGCGCATGCCCAGTTCATGACGGAGTTCCAGCGACGCGCTCTTGATGAAGTCCGGCAACGCCTCTCGCTCCTCCTCCTCGAGATGCTCGCCGTTCTCCTTGCGCGCCTCGATGACGGCCTCGAACCACTGCTCGCTGCCCGGCTCGAGCTGGCGGGACCGGCGGATCGCGTCGCGGATCGCGTTGTGGTCGGTGATCGCGTCCTCGGTCTCGTCCTCCGGGTCGGCTTCGGGGTTACCGGGAACGTCGCGCCCGCCGTGCTTCAGCAGAGCGGGGTAGAAGACGGTCTCCTCGGCGTCGGCGTGGGCGTCCAGTCGCGTGCTGAGTTGATCCCAGATCGCTGCCTGTTCCACGCTCGTCTTCGCGTCGTCGAGGAGGAAGAACTGGCGCCGCAGCCAATCGTGGTCGGCGTAGACGAGTTCGATGATGTCGGCCATGTGCCTGCAGTACCCGTTCCGCGCACGGTCACGCTTCGTGTCGGCGCAGCTGCATAAGAAGAAGCAGGCCAGTGATCGGATCGCTGGCCTGCTTCCCTTTCTCGTCATCGTCCGGTCCCCCTCCGGGAGACGAGAAGTCCGCACAAGTCAGTGCATGTGACTGCCGCCGTTGATGTCCACGGTCGTTCCGGTGAGGTAGCTCGCGTCGTCGCTCGAGAGGAAGGTGATGACGGCGGCCACCTCTTCGGTGGTGGCGGTCCGCCCGATCGGGATACCCGCCGCCAGTGCGGCCTCGGACTCCGCCGTGGCGCCGACCCTGATGTTGGTGTCGACCGCGCCGGGAGTGATGGCGTTGACGGTGACTCCGCTGTCGGCGATCTCGCGCGCCAGCGCCTTCGTGAATCCGAGGATGGCGGCCTTCGCCGACGAGTAGGGGACCTTGCCGAAGACGCCGCCACCGCGTTGCGCGGACACCGACGACATGTTGACGATGCGCCCGAAGCCGTTCTCCAGCATCGCGGGCAGGAAGGCCTTGGTCACGAGGTAGGTGCCGGTGGCGTTGACCGCCATGACCGTGTTCCAGAGCTCGAGGGTGGTGTCGAGGAACGGCACCGGTGAGGTGATGCCCGCGATGTTCGCGAGTGCACCGACCGGGGGCAGATTTCCTGCGGCGACCTCCGCGGCGACGGCGGTTTGCGCCGCGGTGACCGACTCCTCGGACGTGACGTCGAGCGCGTAACCGAAAGCCGGCACGGCGAACTGGTTTCCGATGTCGGCGGCGACCTTCGCCGACTTCTCGCCGTCGAGGTCGAGGATCACGATGGCCCAGCCCTCTCGGGCGTAGCGCTGGGCGGTGGTCATGCCGATACCGCGATCGGAGGTGGCTCCGGTCAGGACGGCGGTTCGGGTGGTGCTCATGGTTCTCCTTTTAGATCAGCGAGGAAATCAGCCGGCCGGCTGCGGCGGCCGCTGCGGGCCGTTGCTCGTGAGTGATGTCGCGGGTCTCGAGTTCGAGCGAGAAGTGGCCCGCGAATCCGTCGTCGGCGAGTGCCTTCAGCCCCTCGGCGAAGTCGACGGTGCCTCGGCCGACGGAGAGGTTGATGTTCCCCGGCACCGCGTCACGGATGTGAACGTGTTCGATACGCGGTCCGAATCGGGTGACGAACTCGACGGGGTCGGCTTCGGAGGCGACGATGTGGCTGAAGTCCATGACGATTCCGACCACGTCGGCGAGACGGTCGGTGAGTAACTGCGCGCGCTCGAGATTCCAGCAGAGGCGATGCAGGTGCAGCGACTCGGTCCACAGCCGCACGCCGCGTGAGGCGGCCACGTCTGCTGCTTGAGCGAGCTCGTCGGCGACCCGTGTCACGTCCGCCTCGAGGGTCTCGAACGGCGTGTGGTCGATCGCGCCGCACGGAAGAACCAGTGCGCGGGCATCGGTGGCGACGGCAAGCGCGACCAGCATGTCCAGGTGGCGACGACGCTCGGCGCGAGCCTCGTCGGCGAGGTTCGCGTTGAGGTTGCCGATGTCGCCGTTGATGGAGCGGACCCGCAGGCCCGACGCGACAACGGTGCGCGCAACGTCCTCCACGGCGTGCATGTCGAGGACGTAGGGGACGTGGTCGCATACGCCCGGCAGCGCGCCGAGGTCGATCTCGGCGAACCCGAGTCCGGCGATCGTGGCCAGCGCTTCGGACAGCGGCTGATGTCTGAAGCTGATGGTTGAGCAGCCCAGTCGGCTGTCGTAGTGCAGCATCCGCTCGCCTCCCTTGCGCCTCGTGATGACGACCACATTAACTATTCGACTGTTAACAGTCAACGGGTAACGGTCAATTGATGTCGACTGTTGACATAGCGTGTGCGCGGCGTCACACTGGGTGACGCAACGCACTGTCAACCGTCGACAGTGATGTGGATTGCCCAGCTAGATCCTCATTTGAAAGGATGGCCACCATGAGCGACGACGCTCTGACGATGCGGGGTCCGGTGCACGGCACCAAGGACGCCAAGCGAGTAGCGATCGGCTCCGGTGTCGGGGCTGTCATCGAGACGTACGACTTCATCGGGTTCGGTACCGCGGCCGCGCTCTACTTCGGCACCGCGTTCTTCCCGAACTCCAGTCCGGTGACCGGCACCCTGCTGGCCTTCGCGACGCTCGGCGTCGGGTTCGTCGCGCGGCCGCTCGGCGGCGTCATCGGCGGTCACCTCGGCGACAAGGTCGGGCGCAAGCCGGTCCTGGTTGCGTCGCTGATCCTCATGGGTCTGGCCACGTTCGCCATCGGACTGCTGCCGACCTACGCGACCGTCGGCGTGCTAGCGCCGATCCTGCTGGTGACCGTGCGCATAATCCAGGGTCTCGCCTTCGGCGCCGAGTGGGGCGGCGCCATCCTGATGAGCTACGAGCACGCCCCGTGGAAGAAGAAGGGTCGCTACACCGGCATCGTCCAGGCCGGCTTCCCCGTCGGATTGCTCATGGCCAACCTGGTGTTCTTCTTCAGCATCCACCTCGGTGGCGACTGGGCGTGGCGGGTGCCTTTCCTCGCAAGCGCCGTCCTCGTCATCGTCGGTCTGATCATCCGCGCCAAGGTGCCCGAGTCCCCGGTATTCGAGGACGTCAAGGAACAGGGCAACATCGTCAAATCGCCGATCGTCGAGGTGGTCAAGACGGATTGGCGAAACATTCTGCGCGGCATCGGCCTTCGCATCGCCGAGACCGCCGGTTACGCCGTGTCCATCACCTACATGCTGTCCTACCTGAAGAGCGCCGAGCTGGCGACCAGGTCGCAGACAATCGGCGCACTCTGCGTCGCATCGGCCATCGGCATCTTCGCCACCTTCGCCTGGGCCAAGCTCACGGACAGGATCGGTCGTCGCCCGCTGTACCTATGGGTGTGCGCGCTGGGCATTCCCTTCGGCGTGCTGATGTTCGTCACGGTGAACACCGGGGTGTTCCTCCTCATCCTCGCCACGTTCGTCATCGCGTACGGGGTGTTCCAGAACGCGCTGGCGGCGTCCCAGGGCGGTTGGTTCCCTGAACTGTTCAACGCCAACACGCGTTCCTCGGGTGCGTCGCTGGCGTACCAGATCTCGGCCATCGCATCGGGATTCACGCCCTTCATCACCACGCTGCTGTACGAGGCCTACGGATGGTGGGGCCCGGCCCTGCTGTTCAGCACCTACATGGCCATCGGTCTGATCGCGGCGCTTCTCACCCGCGAAACCTGGGGTGCCAGGGAGCGCGAGCTCGCGGACCGCGCGTCGGCCGAAACCCCTGCGGCGCACGGGGTGGCGGCGTGACGCGCAGTGAGAAGGTCACCGCAGCGGCCTACCGGATGCGCCACCATGCGCTGAACATGGGTGAGGCGCAGGGGCAGGGTTACGTCGGGCAGGCGCTGGGTGCGGCCGACATGCTGGCCGCGGTCTACGCCGACCAGTTGCGCTATCGCGCCGACGACCCGCACTGGGCCGACCGCGATCGGTTCCTTCTGTCGACGGGCCACTACGCCATCGCGCTCTATTCCGCGCTGGCCGAAGCCGGCATCATCGAGGTGGCCGAACTGGACAGCTACGGCTCCGACGAGTCTCGTCTCCCGATGTCCGGAATGGCCAGCTACACACCGGGAATGGAGATCTCGGGCGGATCACTGGGTCACGGCCTGACGGTGGCGGTCGGCATGGCCCTCGGTTTGCGGCACCAGGGGTCCGGCTCCCGCGTCATCAACTTCCTGTCCGACGGCGAACTCGACGAGGGCTCGACGTGGGAGGCGGCCATGGGCGCATCGCACCATCAGCTGGGCAACCTGATCGCGATGGTCGACATCAACGCGCTGCAGGCCGACGGCCCCACCGTCGGCGTGCTGCGCACCGAGCCCGTTGCCGACAAGTGGACCGCATGCGGTTGGCACACCCAGCGTGTCGACGGCAACGACGTCGACGCACTGCTGGACGCGTTCGACAACGTGTGCTCGGAGCCGGTCGGTGCGCCGTCGGTCATCCTGTGCGACACCAGGGTCGGTCGGGGTGTGCCGATGTTGGAGAACCGCGAGAAGGCGCACTTCATGCGCATCGACGCCGACGAGTGGCAGATCTGTCGCGATCAGCTCACCGCGGGCCGTGAAGGAGTACTGGTATGACATCCGTTGCGCCACTGAAGACGTCGGCGATGATCGCATCGTTCGCCGACCCGGGCCAGAAGACGTCGCCCGCGCCCTTCGGGCACGCGTTGGTGAGTGCCGCGCAGGCCGACCCGCGCATCGTCGGGCTCACGGCCGACCTCGGCAAGTACACCGACATGCACATCTTCGCCAAGGAGTTCCCCGACCGGTTCTTCCAGATGGGGATGGCCGAGCAGCTGCTCTTCGGCGCCGCCGCGGGGATGGCCGAAACCGGCCTGGTGCCGTTCGCGTCCACCTACTCGGTGTTCGCCGCCCGGCGCGCGTACGACTTCATCTGCCTCGACATCGCCGAGCCGAACCTCAACGTGAACGTCGTCGGCGGACTGCCGGGACTGACGACGGGATACGGACCGTCGCACCAGGCGACGGAGGATCTCGCGATCTTCCGAGGCATGCCGAACCTGACGATCGTCGACCCGTGTGATTCGGTGGACATCGAGCAGGCGGTCCCGCAGTTGGCCGAGCATCCGGGGCCGACGTACCTCCGCCTACTCAGAGGGCAGGTGCCCTGTGTTCTTGATGAGTACGACTACACGTTCGAACTCGGCAGGGCCAAGGTGCTTCGCGGTGGCAACGACGTCGTGCTGATCTCGTCGGGCCTGATGACGATGCGGGCGTTGCAGGCCGCCGACGCGCTGAGCGCGCACAACGTCGACGTCGCGGTCGTCCACACCCCGACCATCAAACCGTTCGACGCGGAAACCGTCCTCGGACAGGTGGATACGGATCGGCTCGTGGTGACACTCGAGAACCACACGGTGGTCGGCGGGTTGTTCGAGACCGTCGCCTCGGCAGCCGTGCGACGCGGAGTCGCCAAGCAGATCACGCCGATCGGGCTTCCCGACGAGTTCCTCGCCGCCGGCGCCCTGCCGACGCTGCACGAACGCTACGGCCTGTCGACGGCGCGGATCGTCGCCACCGTGCTGGACCGGCTGTAGGGTTGGCTGTTGACAAGCGAATGTCGACAATCAAGGAGCGCTCCATGTCGGTCGAGCCGACCTCGCTGCTGCGACTGGAGAAGACGAGCCTCCGCGAGCAGGCCCTGACCGCGCTGCGCAAAGCCATCACCTCGGGACAGTTGCGGCCGGGGACGCACCTGGTCGAAACGGAGCTGTCGGAGGCCTTGCAGATCAGCAGGGGCACCCTGCGGGAGGCGATGCGCCAACTGCAGCAGGAGGGCCTCATCTCGGCCGGGGCGCGGGGGCGGCTGTCCGTGCGGCACCTCGACACCAAGGAGATCCGTGACATCTTCGATGTTCGTGCCGCCCTGGAGTCGTTGGCCGCCCGCGAATTGGCGTTGAAGCCCGACCGCGCCGACGTCGTCAGCGCGCTGCGAAGTGCGGTCGACGAGATGGATCGTTGGGCGGCATCCAATCTCGAGGACCGCATCGAGGCCGACCTGCGCTTCCACCGCACCATGTGCCAACTCACCGGCAACGTCACCCTGCTGCACCAGTGGACGTCTCTGGAAGGCAGCATCCGGATGTCGATCATGTTCGCCGGTGTCGACCGGGCCATCAAGAACATGAACGCCAAACGACACCACGACATCGTCGACGCCATCGAGTCCGGCGACGATCAGAAGGCCGCTGCAGCCGTCTTCGACCACATGGCCGGTGCCGCCGACACGTTGGTGTCCGGCGCAGCGGGTTAGGTCGCCGGCGACCTCTCGGGGACGTCGTCGAGCGGCTCGACACCCGTCGGCCCGAACTTCGATCCCGTGTTCCTGAGCCGGCGCTGAATCGCCCTCTGCAGGGGAGTCGCGGCGAACGTCGTGACGATGGCCATCAGCGCGAGGATGGTGTAGAGCTTCCCCGATATCAGGCCCGCCTCGAGCCCGATGTTGAGCAGGATGAGTTCCATCAGGCCGCGGGCGTTGGCCAGTGCACCCATGGACCCGGCCTCGTACCAACTCATGCCCTGCCAGCGCGCCGCCAGCCCGACGGCGCCGAACTTCGCCGCGAACGACACGGCCATCACGACCGCGGCCATGGCCAGCGTCGGCCCGTCGAGGATCAGGCTGAGCTGGGTGTTCAGCCCCGAGTAGATGAAGAACGCCGGCAGCAGCAGGTAGGCGGTCAACGGTTCGAGACGATCGCGGATCGTATCCAGTAGCGCGCCCCGCGGCATCACCGCGCCGGCCACGAAAGCACCGAAGACCGAATAGATTCCGACGAGATCGGTGAACCAACTGGCTGTCAGAACCACCAGCAGGATGATGCTCAGTTGGGTGATCGGGACACCGCCGGTCTGTTCGACATCGGCGCGCCGTGGTGTCCAGGTGTTCAGCTTCGCGAGCAGTCGACGGCCCACGTACACCATGAACAGCAGGTAGATCAGTCCGCCGCCGATGGCCAGGAACGCGCCGAAGAGGCTGCCTTTGGACGTCGCCACCACGGTCGCCAGCAGCACCCAGGCGCACGCGTCGTCGACGGCGGCGCACGACAGCGACATCGTGCCCAGCCGGGTGTTGAGCAGCCCGGAGTCGTAGACGATCCACGCCAGCATCGGGAAGGCCGTGATCGCGACGGCGGCCGCGACGAACAGCCCGCCCTGCCAGTGCTCCACCTTGTCGGTGAAGTAGCCGCCGAGACCCACCATCCACCATCCGACGGCACCGCCGAGGATCAACGGGATACCGATACCCGCCGCCGAGGTGGCACCGGCCTGTCGGGTGTGCGCGCTGAGGATGTCGAGCTTGAACGAGGCGCCGACGAGGAACATGTAGAGCACCAGCCCGAGTTGGCCGACGACGTAGATGACCGTGAGGTTCGGATGGGTGAACGTCTCGGCACCGATGGTCAGCTTCGACGGGAACAGCCACTGCTGCGCGGCGGGCCAGACCCAGCCCAGAACCGAAGGGCCGAGCAGGAATCCGGCCACCATGATCGCGACCACCTGCACCTGACCGAGCCGGCGGAACAGCGGCCATAGCAGCCGGTAGGTCAGCAGGATGACGGCGATCTGCAGGAAGAAGTGGTAGGCGATGGTGAGTAGCGGGGGCACGGGATCAACTCCTATCCGACCAGCGGAACACACTGAGGCACGCGATCAATCCGCCGACGATCCACGCGGACAGCACCAGGAAGATCCGCCAGTGTTCCCAGCTGCCCGCCGGTTCGAACGCCACCATCTGCGGTGGCAACAACACCGATCGGAACCCCTGAGCCATCCACTTGACGGGAAAGACGGAGCCGATGGCCAGCATCCAGGCCGGCAGCACCACGAGCGGCACGTACGTGCCCGACACGAACTGCAGCCCCACCGCGGGCCCGTTGGTCAGTGCGGCAGCCGACACCGCGTTGCTCGCGACGTTGCTGATGAGAATGCCCAGCAGCGAGCAGCTCACGATGCCCAGGGCGAACACCCATGTGAGCGTCCACCATTCGAAGGCGCCGGTGGGCAGCCGCAGATCGAACATCCACACGCCGACCACCAGCAGCAGGATCGCCTCGGCGAGGCTGACGATCGCGACCAACGCGATCTTGCCGACGAAGTAGGACGTCGCGGTCGCCGGCGTGCCCCGAAGGCGCCGCAGCGCACCGGTTTCGCGGTCGGCCGCGACGCTGATGCCGAGGTTGATGAACGAGGTGGAGAGGATGCCGTAGGCGAGCATGCTCGCCGCGATCACGGCACCGGTGCTGGTGGGACTACCGGGGAGTCGGTCCGAGAAGATCGACCCGAGCAGTATGCAGATGATCGCGGGCAACGAGAAGGTCATGATCAACTGTTCGGGTCGCCGATAGAACATCTTCAGTTCGGGGACCACCCGCGACAACCCGATGCGCAGTGCGGAGGGCAGCGCCGACGAGTCGGTGCGGTGCCGGGCCGCCACGGCGTCGGTGGCCATCATGCGCTACCGATCAGCCGCAGGTAGGCATCCTCGAGGGTGGGGCGGGTGACCGTCAGGTCGGTCATCTCCCTCCCGTCCGCCGACCGCCGCCTGATCAACTCGGTGGGGTGCTCGGTCTGCTCCACGTGGGCTTCGCCGCCCTCCACCCAGCGGACCGTCGCCACCGACGCCGCCTGTGCGGTCAGCCTTTCCGGTGAATCCACGGCCACCACTCGGCCATCGGCGATGACGACGACGCGGTCGGCCAACGCGGCTGCCTCGTCCAGGTAGTGCGTCGTGAGGAGAATCGTCGTGCCGTCGTTCGCCAGCAGCCTGATGAGATCCCAGAACTGCCGTCTGGCCTCGGGATCGAACCCCGTGGTCGGTTCGTCCATGAAGAGCAATTCGGGCACGGCGATGATGCCGAGAGCGACGTCGAGCCGTCGGCGTTGTCCACCGGACAGCGTGCGCACCCGCGAACGGGACGTCGACGAGAGGCCGACGAGTTCGAGCAGCTGCTCGGTGTCTCGGGTCCTGCCATAGCATTTCGAGAACATCCGCACGGTCTCGGCCACCGTCAGCATCCCGAAATCGCTGGCCTCCTGCAGCACGATGCCGATCCTCGCTCGCCATCGGCGGTCCGCCGTCCCCGGATCCTCGCCCAGGACGTGCACGTCTCCGGTGTCGCGCCTGCGGTGTCCCTCCAGGATCTCGATCGTCGTCGACTTGCCCGCGCCGTTGGGCCCGAGGATCGCGACGACCTCGCCGTAGCCGACGTCGAGATCCAGCCCGCGAACAGCCTGTAATGGTCCGTAGGACTTGCACAGGCCGCGGACGTGGACGGCCGACTGCGGTACGCCCGTCACTGTCCCTCGAGTTCGGCGAGCAGCTTTCGCAAATCGGTCTCCGACATCTGCTCGATGAGTCGGTCGACGTCGGCATCGCCGTCGAACGCCGAGCTCTCGGGGTCGACCGTCGCGTCCTCGTCGGGCAGCGTGATCTCGGCGAGCACCCGAGCAGCCAGTGAGTTGACGCTGACCCCCCTGAGGATCTCGAGCACCGGCAGGTCGATGCCGAACATGGCGTTGATCCGCACCCTGAACTCCATCGCCATCAGGGAGTCCAAACCGACGTCGTCGAGAGTCTCGTCGGGATCGACATCGGTCACAGCGCAGTCGAAGATCGTTGCGACGGTGGTGAGCAGGTGACCCGCGATCGCGGCGAGCCTGTCCGCTTCCGGAGTGGCCCTGAGCGCGTCGAGTATCGACGTCCCCGATTCGGTACCGCCGTCCGCCGCCTCGTTGGTCTCGAGTTCGGAGAACATCGGCGGCAGCTGGCCGGCCAGCCCCATCTGGCGCGCGCGGCCCCAATCGGCGGTGATGGCGACGACCGCCGGGGTGCTCTGGTTGATCAACCGGTCGAGGATCCGCGCGCCCGCGCTGGGCGTGATCAGCTCGATTCCCCGCTGCGCGTAGATCCGCTCGAGCTTGAGCTCCTCGACCATGCCGACGGACCACGGACCCCACCCGATGGTGAGGGCGGGCAGCCCGTGCGCGCGACGGTAGTGCGCGAAGGCGTCGAGGAAGGCGTTGGCGGCCGCGTAGTTGCCCTGGCCGGGCGAGGCGACGACCGACCCGGCGGACCCGAACATGACGAAGAACTCGAGGGCGTGCCCGGCGAGGGCGTCGTGCAGTGCTCGGGTGCCGGTGATCTTAGGGCCCATCACCGCGGTGAAGTCGTCCTCGCTCATGTTGAGGAGCAGCCGGTCGTCGACGGATCCGGCGGTGTGGATGACGCCGCGGATCGGGCGACGCCCGTTTCGGGAGTGGTCCTCCACCCAGGCCCGGACCTGCCCGGCGTCGGTGACGTCGACACTGGCGCAGACGACGTCGGCGCCGAGGCGCTCCGCCCTCTCGATCGTCTGCACGGTCGCGTAGTGCGGGTGCGCCGGATCCAGCTGTCCCCATTCGGATCTCGGCGGTACGGCGCGCCTGCTCAGGAGCGCGATGTTCCGCGCACCGCGCTCGGCCAGGTAGCTGACGACCGTGCGACCCAGCGCGCCGGTTCCACCGGTTACGACGTAGGTCGCGTTGGCGGTGAGCTTGGTGGGGAACGCCTTGGTCAAGCCCGCGCACGGCCGGAGGCGTGGAACCAGCGTCTCATCGCCGCGGATGGCGATCTGGTCCTCGGCGAACTCGTCGAGAACGTGTCTGCTGACGCGGTCCGCTGTCCGGGCGAGATCGTCGGCGCCGTCGATGTCGATGAGCCCACCCCAGCAGTCGGCGAACTCCTGATGGCCGATGACGCGGCCCAGCCCCCATACGGCGGACTGGTCCGCCGCGCACGACTCGGTGGCGAGCGCGGGTTGCGCGTTCGCGGTGACCAGGTGCAGTCGAGACTTGGCGTCGAGGTCGACGAGCGCCTTGACCAGGTTCAGGATCGCGAACACACCGACTCGGTCCCCGGCTTCGGCGATGTCGAGGGGCCAACAGTCGACGATGCCTGCGAGGTCGCCTTCGGTCTGCAGGAGCGACTCGAGCCGATGCCGAAACCACTCGGGCCCGGGCGAATCGACGGTCTCGTGGGTCACCTCCTCGACGCGGTGGCCGCGGCTGCGCAACTGTGTCGCGACGAGATGGCCGAATCCGGCACTGTCGGCGAGCACCAGCCAGGCCCGGCTCTCGGCACCGTTCTCGGGTGCTTCCCGCTCGACGTCGGGCTGGCTGATCCACTGCATCTCGTAGAGGCCCTTGTCGATTCGCTGAGTCGACAGCGCCGAGGTGGCGCTCAGCGATTGCACCGTGAAGCCGTCGATGATGACGAGCGGTTCGCCGAGTTCATTCGCGATGCTGATATCGCACTCGATCTGCTCCGCGGTGGCCGACCCGACCGTGACGTGGACGGTCATGTCCTTCTCGGGCGGGCCGTACACCGCGACATGCCGGATCCTGCTGGGCACGTAGGTGCCGGCACCCCCGCCGTCGTCGGTGAAGGTCGTGCCGAACAGCGTCTGGAAGGCGCCGTCGATGAGCGCCGGGTGGAAGCCGAAGTCGCCGAGGTCGTCCACGATCGCGACGGGAACGGTGATTTCAGCTGTCGCCCAACCGCTTCCGGCGACGATGCGGGAGACGGTCTGGAAGGCATCACCGTAATCGAAGCCGATGTCGCGAGTGCGGCTGTAGAAGTCCTCGCCGTGCATCGAACTCGCTGACGTCGAATCCGTCGGAGCGGCGGGCCGGTTCGGTATCGGTGGGAGCGTGGTCAGTTCCGCCGTCGCCGTCAGCGTCCAGGCGAAGTCCCCGTCACCCGTCGGGGTGAAGGCAGCGAACTCCACGGTGCCCCTGTCCTCGTTGAGGGTGGTCCGCACGATGGGGTCGCAGGTGTCGTCGAGGATCAGGGCGCGGTGCAGCACCAGGTCGGCGACACCGTGGCGCGATCCGTAGGTCTCCGTGGCAGCGGCCATGGCCATCTCGAGGAACACGGCTCCCGGTACCACGACGCTGCCCTGGACCCGGTGGTCGGCCAGAAACGGAATCGCCGTCGTGCTGAGCTCGACCTCCCAGGCGAGGTGGACGCCGCTCACCGGTTGCCCCAGCAGCGGATGGACGGGGTGGTAGTGCAGATCCTCTGTCGCCTCGGGCGGTTCGTTCCAGAACCGCTTGGCCTGCCAGGGGTACGACGGGAGCGCGACCAGTTCGGTTCGCGGATTCAACGTCCGCCAGTCGACGTCGAACCCGTTGCTGTGCAATGTGCCAACGCAATTCAGCAGCGTGCGGCTGTCGTCGTCGTTGCGGCGCTGCGCCGGCACGACCGTCACGGTCTGCGAGCCGGCGGTCTCGAGAATCGACGGCGCCAGTACGGGATGCGGGCCCAACTCCACGAAGTGCGTGTAGCCGTCCTCCAGCATCCGGCGGACAGCGGGTTCGAAAAGCACCGTGGCACGGGTGTTCTGCCACCAGTACGCGGCCCCGTCGGGGTATCCGGTCAGCTGCTCACCGGTCACGGTGGAGTACAGCGGGAGTTTCGCCGCCGACGACGACAGCCCCGCGAATGCGGTGTGCAGGTCGTCCTTCACGAGATCCATGTAGTGCGTGTGGTACGGGACCTTGCCGACGAGGTAGCGGTTGAAGACGTCCGCTTCGTCCAACTGGCGGGCGATGTCGTCGAGCACGTCGCCGTCGCCGGCGATCGTCACCGCGTTGGGGCTGTTGATCGCCGCGACGGACACCCGTCGGCCGAACTCGTCGAGAGATCCGCGGTCGATGGTCCGCATCAGCGTTTCGGAATTGAGTCCGACCGCGAGCATCCGTCCCATGCCGCTCGTTCGCTGCTGCAGCCGGCTGCGGTGGTAGATCACGTGAATCGCCTGCTCGAACGTCAGCAGTCCGGCCAGGTGATGTGCGGCCACCTCGCCCGCGCTGTGCCCGATGACGGCGTCGGGGGCGATGCCGTAGTGCGCCAGCTGCTCGGCCAGCGCGACCTGGACGGCGAAGTTGGCGGGCTGCGCGATCTCCGTTTCCGCCATGCGTGAGCTCGCCTCGTCGCGGGTGAGTTCGTCGAGTAGCGACCAGTCCGCGTAGCGGGACAACTCGCGATCGCTGCGCTGAATGCTCTCCGTGAAGGCTGGATACGCGTCCAGCAGACCCCGGCACATCCGCCACCACTGCGGGCCCATGCCGGTGCACACGAACGCGAGCTTCGTGCCGGTGCCCGTCAAGCGGCCCGCGGACACCTGCCCGGCGCCGGCGGCAAGGGATTCGAGTTGCTCCCGTGCGTCGTCGAGGCTCGTCGCGACGAGGGTGCGCCGGTGGTTGAGATGCGCGCGACGCTGGCTGAGGTTGTACGCCAGATCGGGGAGGGTGAGCTCATCGTGGGTGCCCACGTGCTCGACCAGCTGCTGCGCGACCGCGACCAGGGCCTCCTCGCTTCGCGCCGAGATGGGCAGGAGCGCGAGCGGCGGCTCGGACGGTGACCGGGGGCCCTCGGCGGGCGCGGGCGGCTCGGCGAGCACGACGTGAGCGTTGGTCCCGCCGAAGCCGAAGGAGTTGACTCCCGCGATCCGACGTCCCACACCGGGGAAGGGACGTCCGGTGCGCGGGACGTCGACGTTGAGCTCCGCGAAGGGGATTCGGCTGCTGGGGTTCTCGAGATTCAGGTGCGCGGGGATGTGCCCGTGTTTCAGCACCAACGCCGCCTTGATCAGACCGGCGACCCCGGCGCCCGCCTCGAGGTGACCGATGTTCGTCTTCACCGACCCGATGAGCAGGGGGGCGGTGGCGGGACGATCGGCCGCCAGTGCGCCCGCGAGTGCGCGCACCTCGATCGGGTCACCCACCGGCGTTCCGGTGCCGTGCGCCTCGACGTAGCCGACCTCGGTCGCGGACACCCCGGCCTTTCGCAGCGCCTCGACGATCGCCGACTTCTGCGCGTCCTCGCTGGGCACCGTGATGCCGTCGGTGTGCCCGTCCTGGGTCACCGCCGAGCCCAGAATCTGGGCGTAGATCCGATCACCGTCACGCAGCGCCTGCGACACCGGCTTGATGACGACGACGGCGCCGCCTTCCGCGCGGGCGTAACCGTCAGCGGATTCGTCGAAGGCCTTGCATCGGCCGTCGGGGCTGAGGAACCCGCTCTTGGATTCGGCGATGGCGGTGTTCGGCCCGACGATGACGTTCACCCCGCCCGCCAGCGCCAGCGCGCACTCGCCGTTCCAGATGCTCTGTGCGGCCAGGTGAACTGCGACGAGCGAACTGGAGCACGCCGTGTCGATCGCCATGCTCGGCCCGCGGAAGTCGAAGGCGAACGAGACGCGATTCGCCAGCATCGTCATCATCATTCCGGTGGCGGAGTGCGTCTTGAACCGGAAACGACTCGTACGCCCTTGATTCTGCAACAGTTGGTAGTCGAGCGTGAAGCCGCCGATGAACACGCCGACCTCGGTACCCGCCAGCTCGTCGGCGGGCAGGCCGCCGTCCTCCAGAGCCTCCCACGTGGTGTGCAGCAGGAGGCGTTGCTGTGGGTCCAGCAGGTTCGCCTCGCGCGGCGAGATGCCGAAGAACTGCGCGTCGAACGTGTCGATCTCGGAGAGGTATCCGCCGCGACGAGTCGACATCTTGCCGGCCTTGCTCGCACCGGGGTCGTGGAATCGTTCGGCATTCCATCGGGTTTCGGGGACCGTCCTGGTCGCATCGGTCGCGCTGCACAGCAGGTCCCAGTAGTCGTCCGCCGACGTGACGTCACCGGGTAGGCGGCAGCCGATACCGACGATCGCCAACGGCTCGCGGCCAGTCATCGGACTCACTGCGCCGGTACTGGACTCAGGATCCAATCCTCGGTGATGGGATTGGTCGACTGCTCGTTGCGGTAGATCGAGCGGAGGTCCCGCAACAGCGAATCCCGTTGCCACGCCTGAACCTGCCGGATGACGTCGTCGTCTGAGAAGTTCGACGACTTATCGGCCAGGACCGTCTCGATCACCTGGCCGGCGATCTGGCGCAACAGCCGCGCATTCGCCTCGAACTGCTCGGTGAACGTGTCCGACCGTCCCATCATCGCGACGTGCAGCGTCATCATGAAGTTCAGCGGCGCGAACAGGTCGACGAAACGACCCGAGGAGTCGTCCACGTCGACCGCGGCCCATTCGCGGAAGAACGCCTGCATGCGATTGCTGAGGTCGATGAGTCCCTGCAGGTGGGGCACCACCTGGGGATCGTCGGCGACGGTGACGAACCGATCGTTGCTGTACAGGAAACCCACGAAGCCCCAGTAGAAGGCGATGTCCCAGATGACCTTGGCCGACATGACCGTGGGCGAGCCCATCAGGACGTACTGGTCGCGGTAGATGGCGACCCACATGTCGGTCAGCGATCGGAAGAGCGAGTCGCTGATTCCGGCACGGGCGGTGACGTTCTCGCCGTCGAGGTCGCGGATGACCAGATCGGTGATGAGTCCGTTCCCGATCGCGACGAGATCCAGCCCGGAGGAGTACAGCGGGTCGAGGAAGATGCCCGCATCACCCGTCACGCACCAGCGCCGGTCGCCGTCGTACACCTGCGCCGCGGTGTGGCTGTACCGCTTCATGACCCGGAAGTCCCGGATCAGGTCCTCGTGCGCGTCGAGCACGTCGGCGCACTGCGGTTCGTGCTTGCGAAGCCACGCTCTGGCGCGTTCCAGAGTGTTGAAGTCGTTGAAGGCGTGGAACTTCGGGTCGGCGACGATGCCGACGCTCGTCGCGCCGGACGCGAGCCGGATGAGCCACACCCAGTAGCCCTCGCCCATCAGGTGATTGGTGGAGAAGGCCCGGTCGCCCTCGACCAGACGCGAGTGCCAGGCCGGATCATCGGTCCAGCGGCCCACGTCGATCTCGGTCGCGATCCGTAGCCAGGCGGCATTGCAGTCATGGCCGTTGGCCCGCTTGAGGTCGAGTTCGCGTGGCAGCGTGCGGTTCCGGCCGGACGCGTCGACCACCCAGCGGGCCGTCGTGTGCGTCACGTCCTCCCCGCGCTGAATCGAGAGGGTGTGCTCGCCGTCTCGAGCACCGAGGTCCACCGACCTGACGCGTCCGGTGACGACGTCGACACCGGCGGCGACACAGCGCCGGTGCAGTTCGTTCTCCAACCTGCCGCGGTCGATCTGGTAGGTGGGCTGGGGGACGAACACCGAGCCCCCGAGCTCCACCCGCTGGGCGATGTCGGTATTCCCGTTGTGTGAGAAGAACATTCGCAGACCCATTTTGCGGAGCTGGGCAGTCTGCAGATGATCGGTCAGGCCGAGTCGCTCCCCGAGGTACATCGCGGAGACCTCAACGGTCGACTCGCCGACCGTGTGCGTGACCTCGGCCACGGGGTGGGGATTGGGGTCGATGATCTGGATCCGCGTGCCGGGGCGTGCGCGGTGCAGTTCCAGCGCGAGGGTCATCGCGGCGACGCCACCGCCGACGATGCTGACGTCGTGATCGGTGGCGACCTCCGGCGGCGTCGATTCGGCCAGGCGGCGCTTGATGCTTTCCGCGAGGGCCTGTCGCGTCTCGGTATCCATCTGTGACAACTGCGCTCGTACGTCCACGCGCCTGCCCTTCCTCGTCCTGAGGTCGAAGGAGTCCCTTCAGATTTGAAAGTAACACGCAATCCAGCGACCGCCAGTGGAGTCGCAAGTCGCACCGGGGAGCTACCGAATGATGACGAATTCCTTACGTCTCGGCGGTTTTGGAATCGGGCCGCGTGGATCGCCCTCGCTTCGACGGCACACCTCGTAAGAGCACATCCACCGCGGCGGCGAGGACGTCGTCGTCCGGAAGCGACCCGAACATCAGCGTCGGGCAGGCGACGGAACCGGCGAGCATGGAGACGGCGGCCTCCAGTTCCGGGCCGGCGAACGCCGTACTGAGCATGCCGCGAATCGGCCGCTGTGCGTCGGTGTTGATGCGGTCGCGGATCTGCGCCATCTCGTCGACGGAAGCCCACTGCGCCATCACCGAGAGGATCTGGTCCAGGCGGAACTCGGTCACCGCCTGCCGGAACATCTGCAGTTCGCCGATCAAGTCGGCGCGCAGGTCGCCGGTGGGCTCTCGGTGTGGCATGTCGCCGAGGCCGTCCAGGGCCAGGATGAGCAGTTCCACCCGTGCCGGCCAGTGGGTGTACAGCGTCGTCTTGGAGTAGCCCGCGACCTCGGCGACGTGGGCATGCGTCAGGGCGTCCGCGCCTTCGGTGGTGAGGATCTGGAACGCCGCGCGTGACACGTCGGCGCGGGTGCGGCCGACACGGGCGTCCTCTGTCGCGTCCTCCGAACGGTCGGGAGGTGTCACATCGGCACCTCCTCACCGTCGCGGGCCGTCAACGCATCAGAAGTTATCTAATGAACATCTGGTTCAATAGTGTCAGTAAAGTGCAAAAATGTGCGTTTAGACCACTACTGAACGGGGGATTCGGCGCCCTACCAGCCCCCCGCTCCCGAAAGGTCATCCCGTGCCCGCAATCCTCTTCGGCTCCATAAGCACCCTCGCCGACACCTCTGAGCTGCAACGACGTGCCTTCAACGAGGCCTTCGCGGCACACGGCCTCGACTGGGAGTGGTCGCGTGCGGACTACACCAAGATGCTCGGCTCAAACGGCGGCGCGCAGCGTGTCGCCGACTTCGCCGCGTCCCGCGGTGACGACGTCGACGCGGCGCAGATCCACGCCACCAAGTCCGCGATCTTCCAGGACCTACTGGCCGACCAGGGGGTCACGCCCCGGCCGGGGGTCGTCGACACCATGGCGCGTGCCAAGCGGGACGGAGGGAAACTCGGTCTCGTCACCACGACGTCCACCGCCAACGTCGCCGCACTGCTCACGGCGCTGAACATCGACGCCGGTGAGTTCGACGTCGTCGTGGACAGCTCGTCGGTCGACGAGCCGAAGCCCGCGCCCGCCTCGTACCTGTTCGCGCTCGAGCGACTCGGAGAGGATGCCGGCACCGCCGTCGCGATCGAGGACAACGTGGGCGGTGTGACGGCAGCGGTCGAGGCCGGCATCACCTGCATCGCCTTCCCGAACCAGAACACCTCCTCCGGCGACTTCAGTGCCGCGGTCGAGACCGTCGAGGCACTCGACGCCGATCACGTCGTCGAGCTGTCCCGGTCCTGACCCCGAACCTCCAGGAGACCACCGATGAGCACCATGCAAGCCCGTGTGACCCAGTACGACAGAGCATTTCACGTCGAGGGGTACGAGAGGATCGACTACGACCTGCTCTATGTCGAAGGGATCTTCGACATCGGCGAAAGCGCACTCGCCGACTGCTACCGACCCTACGGACGAGCCCTGATGGTCGTCGACGAGACCGTGTACGAGATCTACGGCAACTCGATTCGCGCCTACTTCCGACACCACGACATCGCGCTGACGGTGGTGCCGATCCAGATTCGCGAGACCGCGAAGTCGCTGGAGACGTTCGAACGGATCGTCGGCGAGTTCGACGCGTTCGGTCTGGTGCGGACCGAACCGGTCCTCGTCGTCGGCGGCGGATTGACCACGGACGTCGCGGGTTACGCCTGTGCGAGCTACCGCAGGAACACTCCGTACATCAGGATCCCCACCACGTTGATCGGACTGATCGACGCCAGCGTGTCGATCAAGGTCGCCGTCAACTACGGGAAGCACAAGAACCGCCTCGGCGCCTACCACGCGTCGCAGAAGGTGTTCCTCGACTTCTCCTTCCTGGGCACCCTCCCCGAGGATCAGGTGCGCAACGGGATGGCGGAGCTGATCAAGATCGCCGTGGTCGGTAACTCCGAGATCTTCGGCCTGCTCGAAGCACACGGACCCGATCTGCTGCGGACCAGGTTCGGGCACCTCGACGGGTCCGACGAGCTGCGCCGGGTCGCGGACCGGCTGACGTACCAGGCGATCGCGACCATGCTCGAGCTCGAGTCACCCAACCTGCACGAGATCGACCTCGACCGGGTCATCGCGTTCGGCCACACCTGGAGTCCGACGCTGGAGCTGACCCCGCCCGCGCCGTTCTTCCACGGCCACGCGATAAGCATCGACATGGCGTTGTCGACGACGCTCGCCGAGCAGCGCGGGCTGCTGTCGGTGGGGGACCGGGATCGGGTGCTGAACGTGATGAGCGCACTCGGGCTGTCCCTTGACAGCGACTACCTGACGGCGGACCTGCTGGCCGATGCCACCGCGTCCATTCTCAAGACGCGCGACGGACTGCTGCGCGCGGCCGTGCCGGATCCCATCGGGCGATGCCGGTTCCTCAACGACGTCACCGTGGAGGAACTCGCGGACGCGTTGACACTGCACAAGAAGGTGTGTCTCGAATTCGACCGCGGTGGTGACGGCGTCGACGTGTTCGCTCCCGTGACACCCGCCGACGGTCATGCCTGAGGCCGCAGGCCGGCAGGCGACGCGACTGCCACCACCGCGCCCGGTGACGCCGACGACCATCGTGGCCGCCGAACTCGTCGACGTCTGCGCTGAACTCGAGGCGTGGGGAGGTGTGCCCGCAACGCTGCTGGACAAGTTGCGGCGGGCGCGCGACCTCGCCGGGGGCCTCGACCCCTACCTCGATCGGTGCACCACGAGCGAATCGCCGGCACTCGCCCGGCTGGCGCAGCGCACGCGCGACACCGACTGGGTCACGCACTCGTCGGGCACCCTGGAACAGGAGATGTTGTCCGGCCACGTCGAAGGTCAGGCGCTGAAGTTCCTGATCCGACTCGCGGGGGCCCGCCGGGTCCTCGAGGTGGGGATGTTCACCGGCTACTCCGCACTGGCCATGGCCGAGGCGGTCCCCGAGGGCGGCACGGTGACGGCCTGCGAGATCGATCCGGAGGTTGCGGCGTTCGCTCGGGGTTGCTTCGACGACTCACCGGCGGGTGACCGCATCCGCATCGAGGTCGGCCCGGCACTGGACACGCTGCGCAGGCTGGCGTCGGATCCCGAGACGCCGCCGTTCGACTTCGTCTTCATCGACGCGGACAAGGCCGGCTACGCGGGCTATCTCGACCTGCTGCTGAACAGCGCGTTACTCGCGCCGGATGCGGTGATCGCCGTGGACAACACGCTGATGCAGGGGCAGCCGTACACGGGTGAGGGCGTAACGGGAAACGGCGCGGCCATCGCCGCATTCAACACGGCGGTCGCCGACGATCCCCGCGTCGAACAGGTCCTGTTGCCGCTGCGCGACGGTGTCACGCTGATCCGACGCGCATCGCCGTGAAACTCGCCGCCGGGCGTACGCTGCTGGCGCTCGCCGGACTCTGCGTCGCCGCCCCGATCAACCTCGCGGCGGTGGCGATCGCACAGGCGGCCACGACACCGGAGCCCGCCTGGAGTCGCGCGCCGTCGGCGAGGCGCACCGTGCTCATCAGCGGCGGCAAGATGACCAAGGCACTGCAACTCGCTCGGTCGTTCCACTCCGCCGGCCACCGCGTCGTCCTCGTCGAGTCGGCCAAGTACCGGTTCACCGGCCACCGTTTCTCCCGCGCCGTCGACGCCTTCCACGTCGTGCCGGAACCCACCGCGCCGGGCTACGGCGAGGCGCTGCTCGAGATCGCGCGTGCTGAGCGCGCCAACGTCTACGTGCCCGTCTCCAGCCCGGCGTCCAGCGTGCCCGACGCCGACGCCGGCCGGCTCCTGGACGGGGTGTGCGAGGTGGTGCACGTCGACGCCGCGACGGTTCGCAGGCTCGACGACAAGGCCGAGTTCTCCGACATGGCACGGTCATTGGGACTGCGGGTACCCGACTCGCACCGCATCACCGATCCGAGGCAGATCGAGGAGTTCGACTTCCCAGAAGGGCGAAGCTACATCCTCAAGCGCATCGCGTACAACCCGGTGGGTCGGATGGACCTGACCCCGCTGTCGAGGGATACCCCGGAGCGCAACGTCGCGTTCGCGCGGACGCTGGGCATGACCGCCGACGACCCGTGGATACTTCAGGAGTTCATCGCCGGCCAGGAGTACTGCACGCACGGGACGGTGCGCGAGGGTCGGCTGCAGGTCTACGCGTGCTGCGAGTCCTCGGCGTTCCAGATCAACTACGAGCAGATCGACAAGCCCGAGATCCTGGACTGGGTACAGCGTTTCGTCGCCGGCTTCCCCGTCACCGGCCAGCTGTCGTTCGACTTCATCGAAGGCGACGACGGGCACCCGTACGCGATCGAGTGCAATCCGCGAACGCACTCCGCGATCACCATGTTCTACGACCATCCCGAGGTTGCCGCGGCCTACCTGGAGGACGGCCACCGGATGATCACGCCGACTCCGTCGGCACGGCCGACGTACTGGATCTACCACGAACTGTGGCGACTCGTGACGCAGCCGAACCGGCGCCGCCGGATCGCCACGATCGTGCGCGGCACCGACGCGATCTTCAGCCGGTGGGATCCGCTGCCGTTCCTCGCCGTTCACCATCTGCAGATTCCGTCGCTGCTGTGGCGCAACCTGCGGCGCGGCGGCACTTGGACGCGAATCGACTTCAACATCGGCAAACTCGTCGAGTCGGGCGGGGACTGACGTGTCGGCCCGGCTGCGTTCCGTCCTCCACCTCGTCGGGTCTCCCGTCGACGAGTTCCACGCCGAACTGTCTCGGCTGTACGCCGACGGTTGCCTGTCCGCAGTACGTGATCCGATGCGCTACCGGACCACGGTGGCGTACGTGTCTCCGGACGGGCAGTGGCGATTCCCCGCCGATCTCTCCGCAGCGGCGCTGACGGCGGCGCCGCCGATGGACGCGTCCGAGGCGATGTCGCGGATCGCGGCACTCGGTGTCGACGTGGTGGTGCCGCAGATGTTCTGTCTGCCGGGGATGACGACGTACCGATCGATGTTCGACGCGCTGGAGATCCCCTACGTGGGCAACCGCGGATCGGTGATGGCCGCGACCGCCGACAAGGCGAGGACGCGCGACATCGTCGCTGCGGCAGGCGTTCCCGTCCCCGCGGGCAGGACCGTTCGCGATGACCGTCCCATCGACGTGCCGTACCCCGTCGTGGTGAAACCGTCGGACGCCGACAACTCCGACGGCGTCTCGCTGGTGCGCGATGCCGCGGAGTACGGTGACGCGGTTCGACGCGCGTTGGCCTTCAGTTCGGCCGCCCTCGTCGAAACCTACGTCGAGGCCGGCCGGGAAGTCCGTTGCGGCATCGTCGTTCGGCACGGTGAGCTGATATGCCTGCCGCTGGAGGAGTACGCGATCGACCCTGCGACCAAGCCCATTCGCGGTCGCGACGACAAACTGGCCCGCTCCGCCGCCGATGACCTCTACCTGGTCGCCAAGGACGCCGAGCACGCGTGGATCGTCCCTGCCGACGATCCCGTGACCGAACGCGTCTGGGCGTTGGCCCGGAGGTGCCACGTCGCGCTCGGGTGCAGGCACTACAGTCTCTTCGACTTCCGCATCGACCCGGCGGGGAACCCGTGGTTCCTCGAGGCCGGCCTGTACTGCTCGTTTTCCGCGTCGAGCGTCATCGCCGTGATGGCTGCGGCGGCAGGAACTCCGGTGGATCGGCTGTTCGCCGATGCGCTGGCTGAACTGGATTCGGAGGAGGGAACCCCGGCGTGCGCGTCACACCACTGAAACCACTCGGTGCGACCGTCGACGGAGTGACCGTCGACGAGTTGCCCCGGCGACGAGTGCGGGAGTTGCAGTGTCTTCTCGCTGAGCACGGAGTGCTCGTCATGCGCGGCCAGCACGTCGACGACGAGGCCTTCACCAGATTCCTGCGGAGCTTCGGTGATCTCGTCTTCACCAAGGGCGAGACGCCTGTCGACGGCCATCCGGATCTGAACCTCGTCACGAACGTCGGCCGCACGACACCTCCGCGGTCGTCGTTCCACGTGGACACCAGCTATGTCCGAAAACCGCCGGCCTACACGGCGTTGCGTGCCGTGGAGGTGCCCGAACGCGGTGGCCGCACGCTCTTCTCGAACCAGTACCGGGCGCACGACACGCTGTCCGACGAACTCTGGCGGGACCTCGTCGGTCGGTGCATCGAACACGTCGTCACCGGTGTCGAGCTGGACGCCGGCGACGAGAGGTCGGCGCGGCATCCGGTGTTCCGCGACCACCCGATCACCGGCCGCACGTCGCTGTATCTGACCACGCCCGACCGCTGTGCGTCGGTGAGCGGGCTGGGGGAGCGGCAGGCACGGGCGGTGATCCACTACCTGTTCGAGCACTCGACTCGTCCCGACAACGTCCTCGCCCACAAGTGGGCCCCCGGTGACGTCGTGATGTGGGACAACAGATGCGTCATGCACAGGGCCGATCACTCGGGAGTGGTCGGCCGGCGCACCATGCATCGCGGCATGGTGGCCGAGGCCGCCCTCCCTCGCGGTCAGTGAGACCCGTTCGACCTGTTCCCGTTCGACCCGTTCCCGTTGTGGCCGTTGCCGTTGGACCCGTTGCCGTTCGAGCTTTCGCCGTCCTGATACTCCTTCAGAGCGACGATCGCCCTGCGCTCGGCGGCGTGCGCGGCCTCACTCAACGCATCGCTCTCGGTCGCGGGATCGGCGAACAGGAAGCTGCCGGTACCGGTCGTACCGCCTGAGCCCAGCTTGTTCATCCGCTTCGGCAGCGCCGCACCCTGGTAGTCCAGGGGGATCGGATGGCCGTGCTCGTCGACCGGGCCGAGCGGCTGGTGCAGCTCGATGTAGGCACCGTGCGGCAGCCGCTTCAGAATGCCGGTCTCGATGCCGTGCTCGAGCACCGCGCGGTCGCTGCGCTGCAGGGCGATAGCCCACCGGTAGGTGATGTAGTAGACGATCGCGGGCAGCACCACCATGCCGATGCGGCCGATCCAGGTCGTCGCATTCAAGGACACGTGGAACTTGTAGGCGATGATGTCGTTCATCGCGCTGAAGGTGAGCACGATGTAGAACGAGATCGCCATGGCGCCGATCCCGGTCCTGACCGGTGCGTCACGCGGCCGTTGCAGGAGATTGTGGTGGGCGTCGTCGCCGGTGAACTTCTTCTCCATGAACGGCCACGCGATGAGCAGCGTGAAAACCAGGCCCATGATGAGCGCGACGGCCACCGCCGCCGGGACGGTGTAGTTGCCGATGTAGAGCTCCCACGCCGGCCACAGCCGGATCAGCCCGTCGGTCCACATCATGTAGAAGTCCGGTTGGCTTCCCGCGGACACCTGAGACGGCTTGTACGGACCCAACTGCCAGATCGGGTTGATCTGGAGCAGGCCGCCCATCAGGCCGAGCACGCCGAGGGTCATCGCGAAGAAGGCACCCGATTTCACGGCGAACACCGGCATCACGCGGACGCCGACGACGTTGTGCTCGGTGCGGCCGGGGCCGGGGAACTGGGTGTGCTTCTGGAACCAGACGAGCGCGAGGTGTGCGCCGATCAGCGCCAGGATGATCCCGGGGATCAGCAGGATGTGCAGCGCGTAGAGGCGCGGCATCAGATAACCCGCTTCGGAGCACTGGTTGCCGAGATCGCCACAGGGGAACTCGCCGCCGAACAGCGCCCAGTGCAGCCACGTGCCCACGACGGGAATGCCGAGGGTGATCGACGACAGCGCCGCCCGGATTCCGGTGCCCGACAGCAGGTCGTCGGGAAGCGAGTAGCCGAAGAAGCCCTCGAACATCGCCAGGATCAGCAGCAGCGAGCCGATGACCCAGTTGGCCTCTCGCGGTCGTCGGAACGCGCCGGTGAAGAAGATGCGCGCGAGGTGCACCATGATCGACGCCGCGAACAGCAGCGCCGCCCAGTGGTGGACCTGGCGAACGAACAGGCCGCCGCGCACCTCGAAGCTGATGTCGAGTGTCGAGGCGTAGGCCTTCGACATCTGCACACCGTTAAGCGGCTGATAGACACCGTGATAAGTGACCTCGGCCATCGACGGGTCGAAGAACAGGGTCAGGTAGACGCCGGTGATCAGCAACACGATGAAGCTGTACAGCGCGACCTCGCCGAGCAGGAAGGACCAGTGCGTCGGGAAGACCTTGTTCAGCTGTCGACGTACTGCCGCCGACGGGTGATACCGGGAGTCGATCGCGTTGCCCTGGCGGGCCGCGATCGAGGGCGAACTCGAGCTCATGTGGGCTACTCCTCCAAACCTATGGCCAGCATGCGCGTCACGACAGCGCCGCACCACCTCGTGCCAGGCGAATCGCCGTGACGTCACCAGTCGGTCAGATTCACCCCACCGAGACGGTGCTGATTGGGTTTCGTCTCGGCTGGGAACTACCGAAGCCGTGAATGCCGCGAACGTGTTGTCATCGGTGAGATCGTCGATAGAGGCCGCCTGCGGAATCACCGGGGACCTGTTCCGCGGTCCGGGACGCCTGTTCGAGGCCGAACTGGTCATCGACGCGGGTGCGCCGGTACCGAGTGGCGCCACGCTGCTGCAGGCCGGCCGCGTCGTGCCCGCGCTCGTCCGCTTCGGGCCGCCCGCTGGCGAGGACGTCGCACGGACGGTGTCGATCAAGGTGCCGGACGCCTACGGTCCCGACGAGGACCAGGACTTCCTGCTGGCGTCCTCGCTCGACGGGATCCCGTGGCATCACGCCGTCGTCTCCCGCTCGGCGCAGGGCGGGCTGTACTCGTCGCTCTGGCTCTACCTCGCGGGGGTGAAACCGGTGGTGTTCGGGGCGCGCGTCGCCGAGTCCGACGCGGACGTGGCGTCCGGCGACCGAGTGGACTTCCTCATCGCCAGCGCGGTCTCGCGATTCACCGACATCGGTCGGCTGATCCTCGGCGATGAGACCGAGGACGCCGCTCTGCGATTCGCCGCGTCGAACTGCGGGGGCGGGTTGCAGGCGTTGCCGCCGGCCCGGTTGTACGCCGGGTGAGGCGGCGATGACTCAGATGGAGTACGAGGATCAGCACATGGTCGCCGCGCTGTCGGAGTTGGACGGTCTCGACGTGCTCGACGACGTGACCTTCGGAGCGCTGCACGTGCTGTGCCGCGCCCTGCACGTCAACGATCCGAGCCTGGCCGTCACGCTCGAGGCCATCCTGACCTCGGCCACGGTGGCCGTGCCCGCGGCCGACCACGCCGGACTGAACCTGTTGATAGGAAGAAACTTTCAGCCGCAGGCCACCATCGGCGCTGCCCCGCCGAAGCTGGACGCGCTGCAACAGCGCAACGGCACCGGCCCGTGTATCGACGCCTCCCGCGAGCAGGACACGATCGAGGTGACCGACATGCGGACGGACACCCGTTGGCCCGAGTTCGCGCATGCTGCGGTGGAACTGGGAGTCCACTCCATGCTGTGCGTGCCGCTGTGGGTGGATGAGCGGCGGCTGGGATCGCTCAGCCTGTACGCGGGATCGCCCGCGGCGTTCGACGGGAACGCGCGTCGGCTGGCGGAGTTGTACGCCACCCACGCGGCACTCGCGCTGCTCGAGGCGCAGCGGGCCGAGCAGATGCAACGCGCCATCGCGAGCCGGGACCTGATCGGGCAGGCCAAGGGGGTGCTGATGTGCCGTCACCACATCACCGCCGAGCAGGCCTTCGACGTGCTCAAACGGGCGTCCCAGGTGCACAACCGCAAGTTGGTGGACATCGCCGAGACCGTCGCCGGGACGGGCGAGCTACCCGCCGAGTAGCCGACAGCCGCGGCCGGCGGATTCAAGCGCGCCGACTGGGGTACCACGAAGCCATTCGGACCCCCCGCCAGCCCCGCGGGTGACCGACCCGAGACCAGCGGAGTCGTCCCATGTCGTCGTTGCCGGACGCTGTTGTGCGCGCCAGACCGTTCACCCACCGCGACGGTGGGACCGATGAACCGACGTGGCTGATGAGCGCCGAGTGGGACGACGTGCCGCGGTTGGACACGGCGGCACTGCTCCGCAGGTACGCCAGCGTCGTCCTGGTCGCGCCACATCCCGATGACGAGAGCCTGGCACTCGGCGCGACGCTCGCCGACCTCGCCGACGCGGGCGTCGCGGTGACTGTGGTGGTGGCCACCCACGGAGGCGGATCACCGGGCGGGACGGTGCGCCGCCGCGAGGGCGACCGGGCGGTACGCACGCTGAGCACCCGCATCGAGGTGATCTGGTGGGATCTTCCCGACGGCGGGCTGGCCGACGCGCAGGACGCGTTGCGCGCCGGGTTGGCGGAACTGGTGGACGAGTCGACGCTGCTGTTCGCCCCCGTGGAGTGCGACGGGCACTCCGACCACGAGGCGGTGGCGCGTGCCGCCGAGGCCGTTGCGCTCGACCGGTCGGCGGCGCTGCTCCTCTATCCGGTGTGGTTGTGGCACTGGGCCACTCCGGCGGACCTCGACTGGTCACGACTGCGCACGCTCGCGCCGTCACTGCGAGCGCTGCAGGCCAAGCGCGACGCGATCGACTGCCACCGAAGCCAACTCGTCTCCGCCGACGGCCATCCCATCGTCGGATCCGGCGTCCTCGCGCGTGCCCGGCGGGTCGCCGAAACCGTGATCGTCCCGCTTCCGCCCGGACTGGCCGGCCGCGTGGCCGACGACGTCGCCGAGTCGAGCCGGGGCAGAAGCGAGGTGGCGCGCCCCTTCGAGGAGATGTACGACACCGGCGACGACGATCCGTGGCAGTTCGACGGCTCGGTGTACGAGCGGCGCCGACTCGAGCTGGTCGCGGCCTGCCTTGGACGCGAACGCTACGGACGCGTGCTCGAGATCGGCTGCGCCACAGGTCAGCTGGCGACAAGGCTGTGCGATCGGGCTGCTGAGGTCGTCGCGCTCGACGCGAGTGCGGCGGCGCTGCGGGTGGCGAAGGAGCGCAGCGACGCCGTGCGCTGGGTGCTCGGTGCCGCACCACGGGACATCCCCGACGGGGACTACGACCTGATCGTGATGTCCGAAATCGGCTACTTCCTCGACGGCGTCGACCTGCTGACGACCCTGCGTGCCCTGCGCAGGCGCCTGCGGCCCGACGGCGAACTCGTCGTGGCCAACTGGCGCGGCCCGACCGAGAACATCCCACTGGACGGCGAGACGGTGCAGCAGCAGGCCGCGGCCATGCTCGACCTACCGCTGCGCGCGCACTACGAGGATGTCGACCTCGTCATCGACGTGTGGGGCCAACCGGTTTCGGTGTACGGGGCGCACCGGTGAGCGGGGTGCCCAGGCACGTTGCGGTGGTGGTCCCGGCGCGCAACGAGGAGCGGACCATCGCGGTGTGCCTCCAGCGTCTGGACGCGGCGGTGCACCGTTTGCAGCGCGATCACCCGAACGTCACCGCCGACGTCTTCGTGGTGCTGGACCGCTGCACGGACGGCACCGCTGCGGTGGCGTCGGCGCACGGTGCGTCCACCCTGCGCAGCGATGCGGGCCGGGTCGGTTCGGCGCGGCGCCTCGGGGCGTTGCGGGCTCACCGGCACGTCCGACGACGGGGGATCTCCGCCGGCGACGTGTGGCTCGCCAACACCGACGCCGACACCGAGGTGCCCGACACCTGGCTGACCGGTCAGGTGGGCTTCGCCGCGGCGGGTGTCGACATGGTGGTCGGCACCGTGACGCCAGCGGGTCTGGATCCCGCCCGTGACAGTCGGTGGCACCGCAATCACGTTCTGGGCGAGGGGCATTCGCACGTGCACGGCGCGAATCTCGGACTGCGGCTGAGTACCTACCTGGCCGCAGGCGGCTTCGCGGACGTCGCGGTGCACGAGGACCTCGACATCGTGACGCGGGTCCGGGCCATCACCCCGAGGTGGGTGGCGACTCATCGGACGTCGGTGACGACGTCGGGTCGCGACGCGTCGCGGGTGGACGGTGGATTCGCCAGCTACATCGCGGGGCTCGACACAGGAGACGCATCGTGCGCCTCGTGATCCTCGGCCCCTCACACCATCCCGTCGTCGAGCCGTTCGCCGGTGGACTGGAACGCTTCACCGCCGATCTGACGCGGGGTCTGCGCATGCGCGGCCACCACGTCGAGTTGCACGCCCTGACGGGCAGCGACGCGTCGATCGCCGACCGGTTCCACCCGATGCCCCGGCTGCCCCCGCTGTCGGACGTGGCGTCCGCCGACCCCAACCTCCCCGAGCCGCAGTTCATGCACGACCAGTTCGTCTACCTCGCGGCGATGCGCGATCTGGTGCGCCGCGACGACGTCGACGCGGTGCTCAACGAGAGCCTGCACCAGCTGCCGCTCGCGTTCGGTCCCGTCCTGGACGTCCCGGTGCTCACCACGCTGCACACGCCACCGTTCCCGTGGATGGAACTCGGCGCCTGGCTGGCCGCCGACAGCGGCCACTTCGTCGCGGTGAGCGACGCGCTGCGAGCACAGTGGGCCGGCCGGGTGTCGAGTCGCGTCATCCTCAACGGCGTCGACCCCGAGCCGCTGCCGCTGTCGACCGGAGGCCCCGATCTCGCCTGGGTCGGGCGACTCACTCCCGAGAAGGGCGCCGACCTGGCGATCCGGGCGGCGCACCGCGCCGGCCGCGGACTCCGATTGGCCGGTCCCGTCAGCGATCCCGACTGGTTCGACGCCGTGATCCGGCCGATGCTGGGCGGAACCGTGCGCTACCTCGGCCCGCTGGCGGGGCCCGACGTCGCGGCGCTCTACGGCAGCAGTGCGGCTACCCTGGTCACCCCGCGCTGGGAGGAGCCGTTCTGTCTGGTCGCCGCCGAGTCCCAGATGTGCGGAACCCCCGTCGCCGGCATCCGCCGCGGCGGCCTGCCCGAGGTCGTCACAGGACCCGGCGGCAGGCTCGTCGACCCCGGCGGCGACGTGACCGCGGGCCTCGCCGCCGCCGTCGACGAGGCGGTGCGAGTGGATCGGGCGTTCGTCGCGGCGCACGCGCGCCGAACACTGCACTGGAATCAGATGCTCGACGGCTACGAGCAACTCCTCCGCGAACTCACCGACACGTGGGCGGCCCGCCGGATGCGCAGGGAGTTGGCGTGATCGCCTACTACGTGCACCACCACGGCCGCGGTCATCTGATGCGGGCGATGGCCATCGCCGAACGGGTGGACGAACCGGTGGTGTTCCTCTCCTCGCTCCCGCCGCCCGAGGCCCTGAGGGACGTCGACCGATGGGTGCGACTGCCGATGGACGTCGACGACTCCGCGCTCGACGTCACCGCGAACGGTCGGCTGCACTGGGCTCCGGTGCACGTTAAAGGGTTGGCGGACAGGTCGTCACGCATCCTCGACGCGCTCGCCGAGCACTCCCCGAGAAGGGTTGTCGTGGACTGCTCGGTCGAGGTCACGCTGCTGTGCCGACTCGCCGGGTTCCCGGTGACGGTTGTGGCGCAACCCGGTCGGCGAGACGACGCCGCCCACCAGTTGGGCTACGACGTCGCCGACCAGATCCTGGCACCGTGGTCGGCGCGCACGTACGAGCCGCGCTGGCTGAGCCGCCACGACACCCGCACCCACTACGTCGGCAGCATCAGCCGCTTCGACGGACGCGCTCGCCACGCGGAGCGGATCGGCGGCGGATTACTCCTGGCCGGAGCCGGCGGAACCGATATGCCGGACGACGCCCTGGATCAGCTTCGGCAGGCGACACCGGACCTTCGGTGGCAGGCCGTCGGCGGCGGGTCGGCGTGGGTCGAGGACGTGTGGCCGATGTTGAGCACCGCCGACGTCGTCGTGACGCATGCCGGTCAGAGCGCGCTGGCGGACGTCGCGCTGTCGGGGGCCGCCGCCGTCGTCATCGCTCAGGACCGCCCGTTCGGCGAGCAGCACGCCACCGCCGACGCCATCGGCCGGGCCGGCCTCGCCGTCACGCTGCCCGAGTGGCCGGCCGCCGACCGCTGGCCCGCGGTGGTCGCACGCGCCTTCGCCCTGGACCGGCGCTGGGAGTCGATGGAGGTGCGCGGTGCCGCGGCGCGCGCCGCCGAGGTGCTGGCGGCGTGAGTGTTCCGCGCACGGCGGTGATCACCGTCGTCCACGGCCGGCATCAGCACCTGGCCCTGCAGTCCGAGGCGTGGCGGCTGTCCACCGTCGCTCCCGAACTGCGCTGCGTGGTGGCGATCGACGACGCGGACGCAGCCGCGGCCGCCGGAACCCGCTGTGCGGTAGTGCATCACGCGGGCACCGCCGACGGGCTACCGCTGGCGGCGGCGCGGAACAGGGGAGCCGACTGGGCGCTGCAGCGAGGTGCGCAGCTGCTGGTCTTCCTCGACGTCGACTGCCTACCCGCCCCGGAGCTGTTGAGCCGCTACCGAGATGCCCACCACGACAGCGGGTTCGGTGCGGTCCTGAGCGGACCCGTCACCTACCTGCCGCCCGCCCCGGAGTCCGGGTACCGGCTCGCGACGCTGGCCGGTCTCGGCCGGCCGCACCCGGCGCGTCCCGACCCCGAACCCGGAACACTGCTACCCGCAGACGACTACAACCTGTTCTGGTCACTGTCTTTCGCGGTCGGAGCCCGCACGTGGCAGCGGATCGGCGGATTCTGCGAGGACTACGTCGGATACGGAGCCGAGGACACCGACTTCGCCGCGACGGCCGCGGCCGCGGGAATCCCGTTCCTGTGGGTCGGCGGCGCGTACGCGTACCACCAACACCACCCCGTGTCGGATCCGCCCGTCGAACACCTCGACGCGATCGTGCGCAACGCCGCGATCTTCCGCAGGCGGTGGGGCAGGTGGCCCATGACCGGCTGGCTGGATGCCTTCGAGGAGCGCGGGCTGGTCGAACGGCGGGGCGACGAGATCGTCCGATCTCCGAACCTGAAACGGCGCTACGGCACCGTCGTCGACGCCCTGACGACCAGCTCCGGCTGATACACGATGCGTTGCGGCTCCGCGCCCTCGGAGACCGCCGCGAGGAGATCGATTGCCGCCGTGCCGAGTTGCGTGCTCGGCTGCCGAATCGACGAGAGCGGCACCACCGCGGAGCGAGCGAAGTCGATGTCGTCGTAACCGATCAGCGCGATGTCGCGCGGCACGTGCACGTCGCCCATCAGCGTCAGCGCCTGAAGGACCCCGATGGCGAGGAGGTCGTTGGCGCAGAACACGGCGTCCGGCCGCTCCTCGGGAGCCCGCGCCTGCAGCCCCTCTCCCGCCGAGCGGCCTGCGAGCACGCTGAGCTCGTCGGTGTCGATGACCTCGAGGCTCGCGCCCGCGCACTCGGCGACCGCCGACTGAGCGCCCTGCAGCCGATCGCGCACCTGCCGCAGCGTCCGCGGCCCGCCGACGAACGCCAGTCGGCGCCGGCCCGTCGAGCAGAGGTGCTCCGCGGCGAGCCGACCACCGGCGACGTCGTCGACGGCGACCGAGGAGAACGGCGTACCCGCGGCGTCCCTGTCGACCAGCACGACGGGGGTTCCGCGGGCGTGCAGCGTGATCATCCGGCTCAGGTCCTCGCTGACGGGGGAGACCAGCAGCCCGAACACCCGCTGTTCGTCGAAGGCGTCGAGGTAGGAGCGTTCGCGCGCGGCGTCGTCGTCGGACGTCCCGAACAGCACGGTCAGATCGAGTTCCGAGGCACGGCGTTCCGCGCCGCGGGCGACGTCGGTGAAGAAGGGGTTCCCGATGTCGAGCACGATGAGCGCCACGCAGCGGGACCGTTGCGCCCGGAGTTGCCTGGCCGCGTCGTTGCGGACGAAGCCCAGCCTGTCGATGGCGGCGTGCACGCGCTCGACGGTGGCCGGGGCGACCTTGTGCGGGGCGTTCAGGACGTTGGACACGGTCCCCACCGATACCGACGCGGCGGCGGCGACGTCACGGATCCCCGCTGCCATCTGCGCCCCCTCTGCTCGTCCGGCGTCCTATCTCACCAGATGGTTTACCAGCCGGGGCCGGGGCGCGAGGCGGATGAGCTGGGTGACGTGCTGGGGCGTGAGCTCCTCGAGGCATGTGACGCCGAGCAGTCGCATGGTCCTGGCCACCTGTTCGGAGAGGATGGCGATCGTCCGGTCGACGCCGGCTTCGCCGCCCGCCATCAGCCCGTACAGGTAGGCCCGCCCGATCAGCGTGAACCGGGCTCCGAGCGCGATGGACGCGACGATGTCGGCACCCGACATGATGCCCGTGTCCAATAGCACCTCGGTGTCGTTGCCGACCTCGGCGACCACGTCGGGCAGCAGGTGGAACGGCACCGGTGCGCGATCGAGTTGGCGGCCGCCGTGGTTGGACAGCACGATGCCGTCGACGCCGAGGTCGACGACCCGGCGCGCATCCGCCACGGTCTGGATGCCCTTGACCACGACCTTGCCCGGCCACTGCGCGGTGATCCAGCTGAGATCCTCGAAGGTGACGGTCGGGTCGAACATCGTGTCGAGCAGTTCGGCGACGGTGCCCGACCAGCGATCCAGCGAGGCGAAGGCCAGTGGCTCGGTGGTCAGGAAGTCGATCCACCACTGCGGCCGCGGCAGGGCGTTGACGACGGTGCCCAGGGTGAGCGCGGGCGGGATCGACATGCCGTTTCGCTTGTCCCGCAGCCGCGCTCCCGCCACGGGGACGTCGACCGTGACGAGCAGGGTGTCGAAGCCGGCGGCCGCCGCCCGCTCGACCAGGGCCATCGAACGGTCCCGGTCCTTCCACATGTAGAGCTGGAACCAGTTGCGGCCCTGCGGGTTCGCTTCGGCGACATCCTCGATGGACGACGTGCCCATGGTCGACAGCGAGAACGGAATGCCCGCCCGGCCCGCCGCGTGCGCACCGGCGATCTCGCCCTCGGTCTGCATCATCCGGGTGAATCCGGTCGGCGCGATGCCGAAGGGCTGGGCGACCGGTCCGCCGAGCACCTCCCAGCCGGTCCTGACCGTCGACACGTCGCGCAGAATCGCGGGCTGAAACTCGATGTCGGAGAACGCCTGTCGCGCCCTGGCAATCGACAGCTCGGCTTCCGCCGAGCCGTCGGTGTAGTCGAACGCCGCCTTGGGCGTGCGCCGCCTGGCGATGCGGCGGAGGTCCTCGATGGTCAGGGCCTTCTCCAGCCGCCGCGTCTTGGCGTTCAGCTGCGGCTTCTTGAACTGCATCAGCGGCGCGAGGTCGGCGGCCTTCGGCATCCGGCGTTTCATGTTCGAACCCTTCCTGTCGACGCCACGCGAGGCGCGTACCGGCCGACCAGCAGGTCATCGGTGACGTTTCCGCGCAGAGCCTCCAGACTGCCAGTCAACAGCCCGTGCGTGCGCGCCTGGAGCAGAACGTTCCCGAGGGCGGTGGCTTCGACCGGCCCGGCGATGACCGGGGCTCCCACCCGGTCGGCGATGAGTTGGCACAGCAATCGGTTCTGCGCGCCGCCGCCGACGATGTGCACGGTGCGCGCGGGTGTGCCCGACAGCAGCGATGCGGTCGCGACGCGGTCGGCGAAGGCGGTGGCGAGGCTCTCGATGATCGCGCGCACCGTTTCGACCTGCGTGCTCGGCGGTGCCAAGCCGCGGGTGGTGTACCACGTCGCGATACGACCCGGCATGTCTCCCGGTGCCGCGAACACGGGGTCGTCGGTGTCGAAGACGTCGCCGGGGGCGGGGCCGGCGGCGGCCTGCTCGAGCAGAGCGGCGAGGTCGATGGCGGCACCGTCGCGCTCCCAGTACTTGATCGACTCGCTCAGCAACCACAGGCCCATGGTGTTGCGCAGGAATCGGATTCGGCCGTCTGCGCCGACCTCGTTGGTGAAGTTGGCCGCCCGCGCCGCCTCGGTGAGCACGGGCCGGTCCAGTTCGACGCCGACGAGTCCCCACGTTCCGCACGAGATATAGACGCCGGCCTCCGGGGCCATCGGCACGGCCACCACCGCCGAGGCGGTGTCGTGCGACGCGACGGTGCTGACGTGCGGGCGGCCCGCGATGCCGGTCAGCGCGGCGAGGTCGGGCAGCACCGGGCCCAGTTCGGTGCCGGGATCGACGACGCCGGGGAACAGCCCGGCCGGGATGTCGAGCAGCTCCATCAGCTCGTCGTCCCAGCGGCCGTCGACGCCGAGCAATCCGGTGGTGGACGCGTTGGTCCGTTCGGTGACCGCCCGCCCGGTGAGCCAGTAGCCGATCAGGTCGGGGATCAGCAGCGCCTGATCCGCCGCGTCCAGCGCGGTGTCGCCGGCCAACTGGTAGAGGGTGTTGAACGGCAGGAACTGTAATCCGTTGCGGGCGTACAGGCTCCGATGGGATATCCGCTCGTGCACGCGGTCGGCGCTCTGCTCGCAGCGGGCGTCGCGATAGTGGTGGGGGAGCCCCGCCAGCGTCCCGCGCCGCAGCAGCCCGTAGTCGACGGCCCACGAGTCGACGCCGATGCCGACGAGGTCGGGATGCTGCCGCGTCGCCTCGGCCAGGCCAGAGCACACGTTGCGAAACAGCCCCGGCACATCCCAGTGCATCGCGCAGCGCTGGCCGTTCCACAGGTACACCGGATCGTTGGCGAACCTGGCCACCGCCCGGATGCCGAGCGCTCCCGGACCGACACCGGCCACCACGACCCGTCCGCTCGTCGCACCGAGGTCGACCGCCGCGAGGTGACCCCTCATCGCAGAAACGCGGCCGCCACGCCCGCGTCGACCGGCACGTGCAGACCGGTGGTGTGCGAGAAGTCCGACGTGCACAGCGCGAACGCGGCGTTGGCGATGTTCTCCGGCAGCACTTCGCGTTTGAGGAGTGTGCGCTGCGCGTAGAATTCGCCCAGATCCTCCTCGTCCACGCCGTACACGGCGGCGCGCTTGGCGCCCCAACCCCCCGCGAAGATGCCCGACCCACGGACCACGCCGTCGGGATTGATGCCGTTGACCTTGACGCCGTGTTCGCCGAGCTCGGCGGCCAGCAGCCGAACCTGGTGCGCCTGATCGGCTTTCGTCGCCGAATAGGCGATGTTGTTGGGCCCGGCGAACACCGAGTTCTTCGACGAGATGTAGATGATGTCGCCGCCCAGCTTCTGGTCGATCAGCGCCCGCGCGGCCGCCTTGGACACCAGGAAGGATCCGCGGGCCATGACGTTGTGCTGCAGGTCCCAATCGGCGGCCGTGGTCTCCAGCAGCGACTTCGACAGCGACAGTCCGGCGTTGTTCACGACGATGTCGATGCCGCCGAAGACCAGTACGGTCGCGTCGACGGCCGCCTGCACGGCCCGCTCGTCGGTGACATCGGCGGCGATCCCGACGGCGACGTCGGTCGAGCCGATCTCCTCGGCAGCCGCCTGGGCTTTGGCGGCATCGAGGTCCGCGATCACGACGCACGCGCCCTCGGCCGCCAGGCGCGTGGCGATGGCCTTGCCGATACCGGAGGCGGCGCCCGTGACCAGCGCGATGCGGGTCGCCAGCGGCTTGGGCTGGGGCATCCGTGCCAGCTTGGCCTCCTCCAGCGCCCAGTACTCGATGCGGAACTTCTCGGACTCCTCGATCGGTGCGTACGTCGAGATGGCCTCGGCGCCGCGCATGACGTTGATGGCGTTGAGGTAGAACTCGCCCGCCACCCGCGCGGTCTGCTTGTCCTTGCCGTAGCTGAACATGCCGACGCCGGGGATCAGGACGATCGCCGGGTCGGCGCCGCGAATGGCCGGGCTGTCCGGGCTCGCGTGCCGGTCGTAGTACGCCTGGTAGTCGGCGCGGTACGCCTGATGCAACTCGGCCAGCCGCGCCTTCACGTCATCGATCGGCGCGTCGGCGGGCAGATCCAGGACCAGGGGCTTGACCTTGATGCGCAGGAAGTGGTCGGGGCAGCTGGTGCCCAGCGCGGCGAGGCGCGGATGCTTCTCGGAGGCAAGGAATTCGAGCACACGTGGGTCATCGGTGAAGTGGCCCACCTGTGGCCGGTCCGCCGATGCCAGACCCCGGACGAACGGGGCCAGCGCCGCGGCCCTGCTCACGCGCTGCGCCTCCGGCAGTGCGCCGTAACCGGCCACCGGAGCACCGAAGGGCGCCGACGCGCCGTTGGCCTCGATGTAGCGCTGGGCGGTGTCGATGATCTCCAGAGACCGCGCCTCGGCCTCGTCGGAGGTGTCACCCCATGCGGTGATGCCGTGGCCGCCGAGGATGGTGCCGATGGCCTGCGGGTTACCCCGCTTGATCTCGGCGATGTCCAGTCCGAGCTGGAAACCGGGCCGTCGCCACGGGATCCACACCACGCGGTCGCCGAAGATCTGCTTGGTCAGCGCCTCACCGTCGGCCGACGTGGCGAGCGCGATCCCGGAATCGGGGTGCAGGTGGTCGACGTGCGCGGCGTCGACGAGGCCGTGCATCGCGGTGTCGATCGACGGTGCGGCGCCGCCACGGCCGTGCAGGCAGAAGTCGAACGCGGCGACCATCTCGTCCTCACGTTCGACGCCGGGGTACACGTCGACCAGCGAACGCATCCGGTCCAGCCGCAGGACGGCCAGGCCGCTCTCGGTCAGGGTGCCGAGGTCGCCACCGGATCCCTTGACCCACAACAACTCCACGGGCTTCCCGGTCACCGGGTCGACATCGGTGCCCTTGGCCGAGGTGTTCCCGCCCGCGTAGTTGGTGTTCTTCGGATCCGACCCGAGTCGGTTCGATCGGGCGATCAGGTCGGTCACGGTCTTGTTGGTCATGCCGGTCATGCTCCCCACGACGATTGAGTTCCGCCGACTCGCTCGGCGTTGACGGTGTCCTGATATCCCGATGCGGCGAAGGCGGCCATCGGATCGGCCGGTAGTCCGCGCTCGGTGCGCCACTGCGCCAGCGCGGGGCGGATGTCGGTGTAGAAGGCGTTCATGAAGATGTCGTTGGCGCCCAACACGTCTCCGGCTTCCTGAGCGACGGCCAGCGCGTCGGTGTCGACCGCCAGCGCGCGGGCGGTCATCTCCTGCACGTTGAGCACCGAACGGATCTGGCCGGGGATCTTGGCCTCGACGTTGTGGCACTGGTCGAGCATCAGCGCGACATCGGATGACTCGTCGAGGCCGCCGCCGCGGATCACCTCGAACATGATTCGGAACAGCTGGAACGGATCGGCCGCCCCGACGATGAGGTCGTCGTCGGCGTAGAACCGCGAGTTGAAGTCGAACGAGCCGAGCTTCCCGAGCCTCAGCAGCTGAGCGACGATGAACTCGATGTTGGTGCCGGGGGCGTGGTGGCCGGTGTCCAGGCACACCGCGGCGCGTTCACCGAGGGCGCTGACCTGGGCGTAGGACGTGCCCCAGTCCGGCACGTCGGTCATGTACATCGCGGGCTCGAAGAACTTGTACTCCAGGACGAGTCGCTGCCCCTCGCCGATGTGCTGATAGATCGCGGCCAGCGACTCCGCCAGGCGGTCCTGCCGACCGCGGATGTCCCCCTGGCCGGGGTAGTTCGTGCCGTCGGCGAGCCAGATCTTGAGGTCACGCGATCCCGTGGCGCCCATGATCTCGATGCATTCCAGGTGGTGGTCGATCGCCTTCTGGCGCACCGCCTTGTCCGTGTGCGTCAGGCTGCCGAACTTGTAGTCGTCGTCCTGGAAGGTGTTGGAGTTGATGGTGCCCAGGCGCACGCCGTGGTCGGCGGCGTAGGTGCCGAGGGCCGCGTAGTCGTCGACCCTGTCCCACGGGATGTGCAGCGCGACGGTGGGCGCCAGGCCGGTGAACCGGTGCACGGTGGCGGCGTCGGCGATCTTCTCCTCGACGGTCCGCGGCGTGCCGGGCGTGCCGAACACCTTGAACCGGGTGCCCGAGTTACCGAAGGCCCAGGACGGGAGTTCGATCCTGAGATTGTCGAGCAGGGAGTGGCTCATGCGACGGCCTTGGACTGAGCGGCTGCGGAATCGATCGTCTCACCGTAGCGCTCGATCTCGATCTGGCGCAGCGTCTTTCCCCGCGTCGAGGGTGCCCACACCGCGCCGATCACCAGTGCGACGGCGAGCAGGCCGATGAGCAGCAAGCCGACGCCGGTCAAGCCGATCGCGACCAGGAGCGTGGGGAAGAAGTAGCTGAGCAGGCCGGTGAAGGTGCGCACCACGCAGAACATGACGCCCTGCGCGCTGGCCCGGTACGGCGTCGCGAACATCTCGCTGGCCCACAGGCTGTAGAAGGCTTGTGCGCCAATGCCGCTGGAGACGCCCCACAGCACGGCGAAGATCAGCATGGTCGGGACGCCGCCGTCGGTGAACGCGACGAGCACGGCCCACCCGGCGATGCCGAGCGCGGCGCCGCCCGCGTAGAACCACCGCTGGGACACCCGGTCGGCGTAGCGCATGAACCCGAAGTAGGTCGCCGCGACGGTACAACCCCAGACCAGCACCTGGAGCAGGTTCTGCGCGACGGGGCTGTGCAGGCCTGCGGTGTCGTACACGCGGGGCATGAAGATGCCGGCCTGGCCGGCGACCGTGTTCCAGAACAGGTAGATGCCGCCGAGGAACAGCAGCGCGGTGATGTTGACCCTGCGGGAGAACAGGCCTTTCAGGCCGCGCAGGCCGACCGCGGACGTGACGTCGACATTCCCCTTCGCCTCGTCCGCCCAGATCTGCGATTCCTGCAGGCCCTGGCGGACCCACCACACCGCGGCGGCGACGACGAACAGGTGCAGGAAGATCAGCCGCGACCCCAGCAGGCCCATCGGCGCCAGGGCGGCGGCGAGCCCGAAACCGATCAGGGGTCCGATCGACCAGGCCAGCTGGGCGGTGCCGACGTGCTTGGCTCGTCCCTCCGACGGCGCCTGCTCAGCGATGTAGGTCCACGACGCCGGGACGCCGGCACCGACGGCGATCCCGGTGATGACGAACGCCGCGAGCAGCATCGTGTAGTTGACGGCGAACGTGGCCAGCAGCACGCCCACCATGTAGACCAGCAGGTCATAGGTGTAGATCGCCTTGCGGCCGAAGCGGTCACAGAGCGGGCCCCCGAGGATGGCGCCGATCGCCGCGCCGAAAGCGTTGGCGCTCAGGGCTGCCAGCAGGCCGACGGCGAAGTTCCCGAGACCGAATTCGGCCTGCCAGAACGCCAGACTGGTCGCGATGGCGATGATCGATCCGGCCTCGATGTAGTTCGACATGGCGACCGCGATCGTCGCGCGCCAGCCGGTCGTGGAGCGGGCCCCTACTTTCATGACAGTCCTTTGAGCGGTGGGTTGGTTCTAGTCGAGATGGAAGTACTCGGCAAGCGGCTGCATCAGCTGATCGGGAGTGGCGCCTTTGCTGCGGAAGTACTGCGCCATGTCCGCCTGCCAGCGGTCGTTGACGTCGGTGGCGGCCATGCGCTGCTGCGCGGCGGCGAAGTCGTCGGTTTCGAGATACCCGACGACCAGGCCGTCATCGGGTCGGAGGAACAGCGAGTAGTTGTGCCAGCCCGCGGCCCGCAGAGCGTCGAGCATCTCGGGCCAGACCACGTCGTGCGCACGGAGGTAGTCCTCGATGCGGTCGGGCCGCAGATGCAGCAGGAAGCACACCCGCTGCGGTCCCGCCGCCACGCTCATGGCCACCTCCTGCGTTGAAACGTTTCAATTCGTGAGTGGGGTCACACTAAGCTTCGCGAAGGGCGCACGTCAAGACGCGACGCCCGTACCTGCTACCCGGTAGCCGCCCGTGGGGGTCCGCAGCGATGTGCCCGAGGGTTGATCGCGAAAGGCTTGAGCCACAAGTTGACGACTCGATTAAGGGGCACGACATGAACCGCAACCTGACCCGCGCGGCGCTGGCGACAGCCGCCCTGGCGTCCGTGACCGCCGCGGGATGGCAGGCCGTCGGGGTGGCCTCGGCCGACACGACGCCGGCGTGCTCCGACATCGAGGTGGTCTTCGCACGCGGCACGAACGAGGCGCCCGGCGTCGGCGTCACCGGGCAGGCGTTCGTCAACGCCCTCGAGGCTCGGGTACCGGGGCGGAGCGTCGACGTCTACGGCGTGAATTACCCGGCGTCACTGTCGTTTCCGGACGCGGCGCAGGGTGTCGTGGACGCCACCGATCGCGTGGAGTCGATCGCGGCCGGTTGCCCGAACACCAAGATCGTGCTCGGCGGGTACTCGCAGGGCGCCGCCGTGGCGGGATACACGGTCACCGACGACGTGCCCGCCGGATACGCACTGCCACAGGGCATCTCGGGCCCGATTCCCGCCGCGGTCGGTTCACACATCGCCGCCGTCGTCCTGTTCGGGACGCCTCAGCCCTACATCCTCGGACTGCTGGATCACTCCGCTCCGCCGATCACCGTCGGCGCCGCCTACGCCGCGAAGACCATCCAACTGTGCGACGACGGTGACCCGATCTGCTCGCCCGGTGGGCTGAACCGGGCCGCGCACAGTGCCTACGCGAGCAACGGGACCGCCGACCAGGCGGCTCAGTTCGTCGTCGACCAGCTCGGGCAGCCGGCGCCGATCCCGGCCAAGGACGTTTCCTCGATCACCAGCGGCGGCTAGCGAGCCCTGGCATCACAGCCGACTCCCAGCAAAGCGGCCGGTGTTGTGACGGCGGGTGACGTGTCGTACCGTCAACCTAGTTGATAAGCATTCCTAACGGGATCGCCGACTCGGTCAGCACGCCGCCGCACGAAAGGGTCACGGATGCACCGCGTTCCGGACGTCATCCGGCGGTTCGCGGTCCTGATCGCGCTGTTCTGGCTGTGCCTGGCGGTCGTGACGAACGTCTTCGTGCCGCAGTTGGAGACCGTCGCCGAAACGCACAACGTGTCGTTGAGCCCACAGGACGCGCCGTCGCTGCAGGCCAGCAAGCACATCGGCCGGAAGTTCGAGGAGTTCGACTCCGACAGTTCGGCGATGATCGTCCTGGAGGGCGACGAACCGCTCGGCGCCGACGCACACCACTACTACGACGGCCTGGTCGACAGACTCTCCAAGGACACCACGCACGTCGAGCACATCCAGAACTTCTGGGGTGATCCGCTGACGGCCGCGGGCTCGCAAAGTCCCGACGGCAAAGCGGCGCTGGTGCAGTTGTATCTCGCGGGCAACCAGGGTGAGTCGTTGGCGAACGAATCCGTCGACTCCGTGCGCGCCATCGTCAACGACTCGCCGCCGCCTCCCGGCGTGCGGGCCTACGTCACCGGTGCCGCGCCCCTTGTCACGGATCAGTTCGAGGTCGGCCGCCAGGGCACGCTGAAAACCACGCTGATCACACTAGCGGTGATCGCCGTGATGCTGTTCGTGCTGTACCGGCGCCTCACGACGGTCTTCCTGGTGATCTTCACGGTGATGATCGAACTGACCGCGTCCCGCGGCGTCGTCGCCGTCCTCGCGAACGCCGGCGTCATCGAACTGTCGACGTACTCGACGAACCTGCTGACACTGCTCGTCATCGCCGCGGGCACGGACTATGCGATCTTCCTGCTCGGCCGCTTCCACGAGGGGCGGCTCACCGGGCAGGACCGCGTCTCGGCGTTCACCTCGATGTACCACGGCACCGCGCACATCATCCTGGGCTCCGGGCTCACCATCGCCGGAGCCGTGCTCTGCCTGACCTTCACCCGGCTGCCGTACTTCAACAGTCTGGGGGTGCCCGCCGGAATCGGCATCGTCGTCGCGGTGATCGCGGCGCTCACCCTGGCGCCGGCGCTGCTCGTCATCGGGCGACACTTCGGTCTCTTCGAGCCCGCCCGGCCGATGCGCACCCGAGGGTGGCGGCGCATCGGCACCGCCATCGTCCGCTGGCCGGGCCCGATCCTGGTGGCGACGGTGGGGATCGCGGTGATCGGCCTTCTCACCCTGCCCGCGTACCAGACCAGTTACGACACCAGGCCCTACATGCCCGCCAGCGCTCCGGCGAACGTGGGCTACGCGGCCGCCGAACGCCACTTCTCGGAGGCGCGGCTGAACCCGGAACTGCTGATGATCGAAGCCGACCACGATCTGCGCAACTCCACCGACATGATCCTGCTGGAGCGGGTCGCCAAGGCGGTCTTCCACACCGACGGCATCGCGCAGGTGCAGTCGATCACCCGGCCGCTGGGCACGCCGCTGGACCACACGTCGATCCCGTTCCAGATCAGCGCGGGCAGCGCGTCGCAGATCCAGAATCTGCCGTTCCAACAGGCCCGCGGCGCCGACCTCCTCAAACAGGTGGACGTGATCAACAGCTCGGTCGACATCCTGCGGCAGCAGCTGGCACTGCAACAGCAGTCCGCCACGGTCATCGACGAGCAGACCAGGGCGTTCCAGGAGACCGTCGCGACGACGCAGGACCTCCGCAACAAGATCGCCGACTTCGACGACTTCTTCCGGCCGATGCGCAACTACTTCTACTGGGAGCCGCACTGTTTCGACATCCCGGCGTGCTGGGCGCTGCGGTCGCTGTTCGACGCCCTCGACGGCATCAGCGCGCTGACCGACAACCTGAGCAACGTCGCGGACGCCTTCGCCAAACTCGATGCGCTGCAACCCAAGCTGGTCGCGCTGATTCCGCCGCAGTCGGGGTTCCAGAACGTCAACCGCGACCTGTTGCTGGCCAACTACGCCACCACGACGGGGATCGACGACCAGACCGAGAAGGCGCTGCAGAACTCGACGGCACTGGGCCAGGCGTACGACGCGTCGAAGACCGACGACTCGTTCTACCTGCCGCCGGAGGCGTTCACCAACCCGGAGTTCCAGCGCGGCCTCAAGCTGTTCATGTCGCCGGACGGCAAGGCCGCGCGCATGATCATCACCCACGAGGGCATTCCGGCTACGCCCGAGGGCATTTCGCACATCGATCCCATTCGGCACGCGGCGCAGGAAGCGGTCAAGGGCACGCCGCTCGCCGGCTCGAAGCTCTACATCGCCGGTACCGCGGCCACGTACAAGGACATTCAGGACGGCGCCGAGTACGACCTCGTGATCGCCGCGATCGCCGCACTCAGCCTGATCCTTCTGGTGATGATGTTCATCACCCGCAGCATCGTCGCCGCGATCGTCATCGTCGGCACCGTGGCGTTGTCCCTCGGCGCCTCGTTCGGGCTGTCGGTGCTCATCTGGCAGGAGATCATCGGCGTCGACCTGTACTGGATCGTGTTGGCACTGGCCATCATCCTGCTACTGGCGGTGGGTTCGGACTACAACCTCCTGCTGATCTCCCGATTCAAGGAGGAGATCGGCGCCGGGCTGAACACCGGCATCATCCGCGCAATGGCGGGCTCCGGGTCGGTGGTGACTGCCGCGGGTCTGGTGTTCGCGGCGACCATGGCGTCGTTCATCTTCGCCGACCTGCTGATCCTCGGACAGATCGGCACGACGATCGCCCTCGGCCTGCTGTTCGACACGTTGATCGTGCGGTCCTTCATGACCCCGGCGGTGGCGGCACTGATGGGCCGGTGGTTCTGGTGGCCGCTGAACGTCCGTCAGCGCCCGGTACCGCAGAGGTAGGGCTGCGCCAGCTTGCCCTTCAAGGCGGCGACCTTGCGCAGCTGGACGGCCATGTTCATCGAGGTCAGCATCGGAATGCCGCCGATGAAGGTCCGGAACGAGGGGTTGCCGCCGTCGAGGTGGAGCATGAAGAGGCAGCCGACCACGTAGAAGAAGCCGATGGTGAACAGCGCCGCCGGGATGGCGTACGCGAGTGGTGAGCGGGCGTCGGCGACCAGTTCCGACGCGTAGTCGAACTCGTCCTGCGAAAGCGGTTCGCGCCTGCGGACTTTCGCCAGCACCGCCTTGTGGGCGCCGACCTGCTCACCCATCGGGTGCGAGGTTCGCCTGTCCAGCCGACCGATGTACACGAACACACACGTGGCGAACACGACCTCCATCACGGCGGCGAGAATCGTGAGATCACCCCACGGACCGAGATTCACCCCTGAACGTTACCTCAACTAAGCATCTGCGGCTCGGATCCCGACACCCGGTCACGTCGTCGGCGCAGCTGGAGATGCGGTACGGAAGCCCCGCATGATCGTCTCCAAGTGGCGCCTCCACAACTCGCGTCCGCGTCGCTCCGGGTCGGAGCGTTCGGAGTGAATGACCCCGCGCAGCGCCCACACGGCGGTGGTGATGTCGTCGGGGGTGACGTCGTCGCGTATCGACCCTTGCCGCTGGGCGCGAACGAGCAACTCAGTCGATAGGTCTCGCAGCTGTTCGACGAGGTGCCGCGGCGCGAGTTCGCCCCATCGGGGCGCGGAGAGGCCGCCCTTCTCGGCCAGCTCGACGCCCACGGTCTCCAGGAATAGCTGCAGGCCGGCTTCCGGCGGTGCGAGAGCGGCGGTCTCGGCGGCACCGATCAATCGGCCGAAGAATCCGGTGAGGACTTCCCGAACCAGGGCGTCCTTGTTGGCGAACCGGCGGTAGAGCGTCGCGGGCGCCACATCGGCTGCCTTGGCGACGTCGTCGAGGGTGGCCTCCGGCCCACGGTCGGCGAACACGGCTTCAGCGGCACTGACGAGCCGTTCGCGGTTGATCACGGCATCACGACGCATCGCCTCGCCCCGCTTTCTCCTGGTCATCGCGTGCGGGAATGTTGCGCCCCGCCTCCGGGTTGACTCTTCTGAGAGTATAACTCTCACTTATGAGAGGATGGTGGTGGACATGGTGTCCGCAGCGATCGACGGCTCGGCCAGGGTGCACCTCGGGCATTCGGATCTGGTGGTGCGCCCGATCGGTCTGGGCTGCATGGGGATGTCGCAGTTCTACGGCGATGCCGATGACCGTGAGTCCGTCGGAACGATTCGCGAGGCGATCGACCTCGGCGTGGACTTCCTGGACACCTCCGACGTCTACGGCGCCGCTGACATCGGCACGGCGGACAACGTCCGGGGGTTCGGGCACAACGAGCGGTTGATCGGAACGGCGATCAAGGGGCGCCGTGACCGCGTCGTGCTCGCCACGAAGTTCGGTGCGAAGGTCAACGCCGGTGGTGACGGCGTGACGTTCGACGGGCGCCCCGAGTACATCCGTGCGGCGTGTGAGGCGAGTTTGGGCCGCCTGGGCACCGACGTCATCGACCTGTATTACTGCCACCGGCTCGATCCGGGTGTCCCCATCGAAGACACGGTGGGGGCGATGGCCGAGCTGGTCACCGCGGGCAAGGTGCGTGCGTTGGGACTGAGCGAGGTCGGGTCCGACCTGATCCGCCGGGCGCACGCGGTCCATCCGATCACCGCGCTGCAGAGCGAGTACTCGCTCTGGGAACGACGTGTCGAAGAGGGGATCACCGCCACGTGCCGCGAACTGGGCATCACCCTGGTCCCTTTCAGTCCCTTGAGCCGCTCGGCGCTCACCGGTGCGATCAAGCCCGGTGACACGTTCGCGGCGAACGACTTCCGCGCCACCAATCCGCGGTTCTCGGCTGACAATCTCGCCACGAACCTCGAACCGGTCGAGGCGCTCGCCGAACTGGCGGCCGAGAAGGGTTGCCGGCCGGGTCAACTGGCGCTGGCCTGGCTGTTGGCTCAGCCGCTGGACGTCGTCCCGATTCCGGGGACCAAGCGCGTCGAGTACGTCCGGGAGAACCTCGCCGCCACGTCGGTGGCGATCAGTGCCGACGAAACCGCCTACCTGAGTTCGATGTTCGCGCCCGGCCGCATCGTCGGGGATCGATACACGGCCGCGCACCAGCGCGCCGTCGCACAGTGAAGTGGAGGAGAACATGAGCAAGGTGTGGTTCATCACGGGGTCCACTAGGGGATTCGGCCGCCAACTGGTCCGAGCCGCGCTGGAGGCGGGCGATGCGGTCGCGGCGACCGCACGACGCCCCGATCAGCTCGCGGACCTGGCCGACGTCTACGGGGATCTCATCCTGCCGCTGCAGCTCGATGTCACCGACGCCGCTGCGGCCCGTACGGCGATCCTGGCGGCGCGGGAGCGCTTCGGCCGGATCGACGTCATCGTCAACAACGCCGGCTACGCGAACGTCGCGCCGATCGAAACCGGTGACGAGGAGGACTTCCGCGCGCAGTTCGAGACCAACTTCTGGGGCGTCTACAACGTCTCGAAGGCCGCCATTCCCGTGCTGCGAGAACAGCAGGGCGGCTTGATCATTCAGTTCTCCTCAATGGGCGGGCGGGTCGGGGGATCGGCGGGCATCGCGTCCTACCAAGCGGCGAAGTTCGCGATCGACGGCTTCTCCCGCGTCCTGCGAACCGAGACGGCGCCGTTCGGGATCAGGGTCCTCGTCGTCGAACCCAGTGGCTTCGCCACCGACTGGGCGGGTTCGTCCATGGAGATCGCCGACGTTCCCGACATCTACGCCGACACGGTGGGCGCGATGAACACGGTGCGGACGAGCGATGCCGTCGCCGCGGGTGATCCGGCCCGCGCGGCCGACATCCTGGTCCGCATGTCACGGCGCACGCACCTGCCGTACCACCTCCCGCTCGGCGTCAACGCCGTCGACGGCTCGATCCGCCAGGACGAATCCCTGCTCGCCGAGGATCGCATCTGGGCCGAGGTGGGTAGGTCGGCTGACTTCGCCGAACCGTATCCCGTCGACTTCCCCGCGGATCGATGAGCGCGGTCGCTTCAGGCGGGGCACGCACTTACTTGACACATGTGGAATAAGGGCGGACGCTGGCGTCATGACGATGCGCGCCCCGACGCGTCCGCCGCTGCCTCATCCGCGCGGGCGGGTTCCGGTAATCGGCGATCTCTTCGCGTTCGACTTCGACACGCCGACGCAATCGGCCGTGGCGTTGGCCGCCGAACTCGGTCCGCTGTTCGAGCTGGAGGCGCTGGGGGTTCGGTACGTCGTCGCCGCCGGCGCCGAGTACGTCATCGACCTCAACGACGAGACGCGGTTCTGCAAGCACCTCGGCACCGACATCGAGGCGCTGCGCGTCATCGGCGGTGACGGTCTGTTCACCGCGTACAACGACGAGCCGAACTGGCATGTCGCACATCAGCTTCTGATGCCCGCCTTCAGCCAATCCGCGATGCGCCGCTACCACGCCACCATGCTCGACGTGGGCGACGAGTTCACCGCGCTGTGGGACGGCTCCGTCGGCACCGCAACGGTGGACGTCTCCGCCGACACGACCAGGGTGACCCTCGAGACCATCGGGCGGTGCGCGGCGGGGTACTCCTTCGATGCGCTCACCCGCAGTGAGATGCACCCCTTCGTCGGGCACATGGTCAAGGGGCTCAAGGGGTGCGACCGGCTCGGGGCGCTGCGGGGAAGTTATCTGCCGAAGGCGTTCGCCCGACTGGCCGAGATTCCGGTGCGACGGCACGCGCAGGCGATGTCCGCGGTGGCCGACGAGGTGATCGCCGTCCGGTTGCGCGAGCGCGCCCGCGGCCGGGACGCCGCCGAGCCGGACCTGCTCGATCTGATGCTGGATTCGGAACTCGACTTCGCGAACATCCGCTACCAGCTGCTGAACTTCCTCGTTGCGGGACACGAAACCACTTCGGGCGCAATGTCGTTCGCGTTGTACTTCCTGTCGCGACACCCGGAGGCGGTGGAGAAGGCGAGGGCGGAGATCGACACCGTGTGGGGTGACGAGCCCCGGCCGTCGTTCGAGCAGGTGACGAAGCTGCGATACGTGCGGCGCGTGTTCGACGAGGCGCTGCGACTGCAGCCCACGGTGCCGGGGTACTACCGCGGCGCCCGCGAGGACACCCTGCTGGCGGGCCGGTACCCGATGCGCAAAGGGGACTGGGCGCTGGCGTTGACCCCGGTGCTGCACCGCGACCCGCGCTGGGGTACGAATCCCGACGAGTTCGACCCGGATCGCTTCGAGCCCGAGCGGGTCCGCACCCGGCCGGCCGGACTGTACAAGCCGTTCGGCACCGGTCCGAGGTCGTGCATCGGGCGGCAGTTCGCGATTCACGAGGCGATCCTCATGCTGGCGGTCCTGGTGCGCCGCTACGACCTGCTCGCCGACCCCGGATATCAGCTGAAGGTCGCCGAACGGCTGACCCTGATGCCCGACGGATTCAGGCTCGCACTGCGCCGACGCTAGCCAATCGCATGCGGTTGCTTATGCATATGGGACAAACCGACCAATGCACTGAAGCTGCACGGTGGCCGTCAGTCTGCTCGATGAAACCTTGAAAGATGCTGTGAATTAGGCGAGTTGCGCGGGCTCCGGCGGGAACGACGTGGTGCGCGCCCGTCTTGGCATGTATATAGCCATAGTGATATAGATATCCCCGTGGTGCGCATAGGCCTGGTGTGCGGGTGAAATCGGTGCCCGCGGGGCGATGGGCGGGACGCGGCCTGTCGGGTCTCGCGAAGATCTGGATCCCGCTGGTGCTCGTCGTGGTGCTGGCGGTGGCGGGCCTGGTGGTGTCGCGACTGCACGGGGAGTTCGCGTCCCGGGACCTCAACGCCAACGCCGGTGCCGGTATCGAGATCGTGCAGTTCAACCCCAAAGTCGTGACGTACGAGGTGTACGGCGCACAGGGGGACACCGCCCAGATCGGCTACTTCGACCCGGACGCCAAGGTGCACGAGGTCAGCGCTCCGCTGCCGTGGACGGTGACCGTGTCCACCACGCTGCCCACCGTTTTCGCCAGCCTGATGGCGCGGGCGGACGGTGACCAGATCGGATGCCGCGTCACCGTGAACGGAACCGTCCGCGAAGAGCAGTCGGCCAGTGGGGTCAACGCCCAGACGTACTGCCTGGTGAAGTCCGCATGACCCACACCGCAGCGCCGGACTCCGCCCGCGGCCACCGGCCGTACTTCGCGCACCTCCTGCGCATCCTGTCGATCCCGATCGTCATCTTCTGGATCGCCCTCGCCGTTGTCGTCAACGTCGTCGCCCCTCAACTGGAGGTCGTCGGCGAGTTGCACGCGGCCCCAATGGCTCCCGAGGACGCGCCGTCGATGCAGGCCATGAAGTTGATGGGCGGCAACTTTCAGGAGTTCAACTCCAACAGCACGATCATGGTCGTGGTGGAGGGCCAGCAGCCGCTGGGCCCGGACGCGCACCGGTACTACGACGAGATCATCAGAAAGCTGCATCAGGACCCCGAACACATCCAGCACATCCAGGACTTCTGGGGTGACACGCTGACCGCGGCCGGAGCGCAGAGCGCCGACGGCAAAGCCGCCTACGTGATGATCAACCTGGCAGGCGAGCAGGGCATGACGCTAGCCAACGAGGGCGTCGACGCAGTCCGCAAGGTCATCGCGGAGACGACATCCCCACCGGGCGTGCAGGCGTACGTCGCCGGTCCGGCGGCGCTGACCGACGACCTCCACGTCATCGGCAACGAGAGCCTGGCCGAGATCACGATCATCACCCTGGCCGCGATCGCGCTGATGCTGCTGGTGGTCTACCGCTCGATCGTCACGACGCTGATCCAGCTGTTCCTGACGTTCCTGGCGCTGCTCACCGCACGCGGCGTGGTCTCGGTGCTGGCCACGAACGGCGCCTTCGGCCTCACCACGTTCGCCGGGAACATCCTCACCATGCTCGCGATCGCCGCGGCGACCGACTACGGCATCTTCCTCTTCGGCCGTTATCGCGAAGACCGCGGCATGGGGCTGGACCGGGACGACTCCTACTACGCCACCTTCACATCCGTGGCGCCCGTCATCGTCGGCTCCGGCCTGACCATCGCCGGCGCGACGTTCTGCCTCAGCTTCTGCCGGCTGCCGTACTTCAGCACCATGGGCGCACCCGTCGCGATCGGTATGGTCGTCGTGGTCCTGATCGCGGTCACGCTCGGCCCCGCGGTGCTGTACCTGGGCAGCAAGGTCGGCCTCTACGAATCGAAGCGGCCGCCGCAGAGCAGGTTCTGGCGCAAGGTCGGCACCGCCGTGGTCCGTTGGCCCGCACCGATTTTCGTGGCCAGTCTGTTCATCGTGCTGATCGGCATCGTGGCGATCCCCGGCTACAAGCCGGCCTACAACGACCGCTACTACCTGCCCGACAGCGCGCCGGTGAACGTCGGATTCGAGGCCGCCGACCGGCACTTCTCCCAGGCTCGGATGAATCCCGACATCCTGATGGTCGAGGCCGACCACGACATGCGCAATCCCGGCGACATGCTGGTGTTGAACTCGATCGCACGCAACGTCATGCACACCGACGGCATCGCCATGGTGCAGAACATCACGCGGCCGCTCGGAATCCCCATCCAGCACAGCTCGATTCCCTTTCAGACGAGCGTGCAGGGGCAGACGAGCAACCTGAACCTGCCGTTCCAGCGGGATCAGCTGGCAACTCAGCTCAAGATGATCGACGCGACCAACCAGTCGATCGCCATCATGGAGCAGCAGTACCAGCTGTCGCTGCAGCAGACCCAGCTCACGCAGGACTCGGCGGCCAAGTCGGCGGCGCTGCTGGAGACGACGAAGCAGTTGCGCGACAACATCGCCAACGTCGACGACACGTTCCGGCCCATGCGCAACTACTTCTACTGGGAGCCGCACTGCTTCGACATCCCCCTGTGCGCGGCCGGGCGGTCACTGTTCGACTCCCTCGACAGCATCGACGAGGTGACCAACGAAACCGAAGGCGTGCAGACGAATACGGATCAGCTGGCGGACCTCGCACCGAAGCTCACGGCGCTGCTGCCTCAGACGATCGCGACGATGAAGACCAGTAGGGACATGTCGCTGGCGTCGTACAACTCGCAGAAGACGCTCCTCGACCAGATGGAGGCGTCCAACAACACCGCGCTGGCGATGGGCGCGGCCTTCGACGACGCCAAGAACGACGACCTGTTCTATCTGCCGCCGGAGGCCTTCACGAACCCCGACTTCGAACGCGGCCTGAAGATGTTCCTGTCACCGGACGGCAAGTCGGCGCGCATGTTCATCACCCACGAGACGGACCCCGCGACCGTGGACGGCATCGCGCGCGTCGAGTCCGAACGCAAGGCAGCGCAGGACGCCTTGAAGATGACCTCGCTGTCGAACGCCAAGATCCACCTCGGCGGCGTCGCGGCGACGTACAAGGACATGTCCGACGGCGCCAGGTACGACCTGATGATCGCCGTGGTGTCGGCGCTGACGCTGATCTTCATGATCATGCTGATCCTGACGCGCAGCGCCGTGGCGTCGCTGGTCATCGTCGGCACCGCCGGGAGTTCGATCGCCGCGTCGTTCGGCATCTCGGTGCTGATCTGGCAGGACCTGCTCGGCATCCAGGTGCAGTGGCTCGTCATGCTGATGTCGGTCATCATCCTGTTGGCCGTCGGCTCGGACTACAACCTGCTCCTGGTGTCGCGGTTCCGGGACGAGATCCACGCGGGCCTGAAGACCGGCTACATCCGATCCATGGCGGGCACCGGCGGTGTCGTCACATCCGCAGGCCTGGTGTTCGCGGCCACCATGGCGGGCATGATGTTCAGCGATCTGACCGTGCTGGCTCAGATGGGCTCGACCATCGCCATCGGCCTCCTCGTCGACACCTTCATCGTGCGGTCGCTGCTGATGCCCTCGATCGCCACCATGCTGGGCAGGTGGTTCTGGTGGCCGCAGATCGTCTATCCGCGCGGCGACCACCACTTCCTGTCGCCGTCGGCGCCCCCCGTCGCGCGGTAGCCGCCTACATTGAAGGACCTATGACGAGGAAGCCTTCAGAGCGCGTCGAACGCATCGGTGACGCATTGGATCACGCGACGGACCTGACCGTCCGGTACCTCGCCGACCGGGCGGGGCTCAGCACGGCCGCGGCCTACGCGATGAACCGGCTGCACCGCGAAGGCCCGGCCCGCCTCACCACGCTGGCCGCGCGGGAGGGCGTCAGTCAGCCGTCGATGACGCAGCTGGTGCAGCGGCTCGAACGTCAGGGTCTCGTTGTGCGCCATGAGGATCCGGAGGACGGCCGGGTGGCACTCGTCGCAGTCAGTGCCGCGGGAACCGCCCTGCTCAACGACCGCAGGGACGTGCGCCGCGCCCGTCTCGACGAGTTCCTCGACACGTTGCCGCCGGAGGAGGGGAGGGCGCTGTGGCTCGCTGCAGAGGTGGCGCTGCCGATCCTGGCGCGACTCATCGAGCGGGCCGATGCGTGCGACAGGGACGGCGAGCTGCTCGACTAAGTCGACTCGCCGAGGAACAGCTCCTGAACAACCGAGTGGTCCCGATCGCCGAAGCCAGCACGAACCGCCTCCGCGTAGAGGTCGTGCACGACCGCCAGCATGTCGCTGCGGACGCCGACCGCGTCTCCCGCGCTGTGTGCGTACCCGAGGTCCTTGAGCTGGTTCTCGGCGCTCCCACCGAGGTCATAGCTGCGCCCGAGGAACTTGTCGGCTTTCTGCGTCAGCACGGTGCTTCCGGCGAGTCCGCCGTCGAAGATCCGCACGAGCTTATCGAGGTCGAGGTCGTACGCTCGTGCGATCGCCAGGGATTCACCGATGGCCGCCAGGTTCGACGCGACGATCACCTGGTTGCAGAGCTTCGCGACCGCACCCGCGCCGACGTCCCCCATCCGCTCGATGGTCCGCGCCGTCGCGCGCAGGATCGGCTCCATCGAAACCAGGGCCTCCTCCGAACAGCCGAGCATGACGCTCAACGTCGCGTCGCGAGCGCCCTTGTCGCCGCCGCTCATCGGCGCGTCGATGACGTCGATCCCGTACGGCGCTGCGGTGGACGCGAAGCGCTTCACCTTGTCCGGCGAGGTGGTGCTCATGATCGCCAGGCGGCGGGTGCCCGCGGTCTGCCACGTGGTCAGCACGTTGGCCGTCGCCAGGGACTCGAGGTGGTCGACGTCGGGGAGCACGGAGAGGATCACGGTCGAGTCGAGGTCCTCGAGACGTTCCGGCGCGCGGGCGTCGGGCTCGAACGCCGTTGCCACCGAACGCGTTCGGTTCCACACCGCGACGTCGAAGCCGGCCGTGACGAGGTTGCGGGCGATCGGTGCCCCCATCGGTCCGAGGCCGATGACGGCGACCGACGTATCGGCTGTCATGCCCTCAGGTTATGTCAGGGCGGTCAGTCGGTCGGCCGGCCCGTCGCCTGGTCGTTGTTCTTCTGCGCGCCCCATCCGCTGACCCGGTCGACGGTGATCAACGCGCTGACGCGAGCGCGGTCGCGATTGCCGTAGGGTTCGCCGGTGTACTGGCGGGACAGTGCGTCGATGTCGGCGAGGCCTTCGTCGTCGTACATCTCGGTGACCCGCCCGATGACTGTCACATGGGTGTACCAGTCACCGTCGTCGATGACCGTGAGCGAGACGCGGGGATCGTTCCGGAGATGGTTCAGGCGGACGCGGCCCTCGTCCATGTTGACGAGCACCTGGTCGCCGCGTAGCAGATACCAGGTAGCGGCCGACACGGGCTGCCCGTCCTTGCGGACGGTGCAGATGACCGCCGGATTGGCCTTGCTCAGCATTTCCCTGGCTGATTCGGATAGCGGTGAATTCGGCACCACACCATTCTCCTTCATCGGCGCCGAACGGACACCCACTTGCGGGTTCAGCCCTCGAGTGCGGTCTGGTAGCGCCGCATCCCCGCGATCCAGCGCTCGTAGTCGGAGCCCTTCTGCAGGTACATGTCGAGCACGACCGGGTGCGGTAGGACCAGGAAGCGCTCGGCGCGAACGGCTTCCACGGTCAGCTCGGCCACCCGCTCCGGACCGAGCACCTCGCCGGCCTGCCGAACCGCGGCAGCCGCGAGTTTCGTCGCCGGGTCGTCCGATGACACCATGCCGTTCAGCAGCGGGGTGTCCACCCCCATCGGGCACACGCACGACACCCCGATGCCCTTCGCGCCGTAGGTGATCGACAACCATTCGGCGAAGCCGACCGCCGCGTGCTTGGTGACGGCGTAGCCCGCGGCGCCGAGCTGCGTCAGCAAGCCGGCCGCCGACGCCACGGCCACGAAGTACCCGTGTCCGCGCGCCTCCCACTGGGGTACCAGGAGCTTGGCCGCCCGGACGTGCGCGCGCAGGTTCACGTCGATGATGCGATCCCAGTCGGACTCGTCGTCGCCGAGCCCCGGCGCCCCGGTGATGCCGGCGTTCGCGATGTACAGATCGACGGGACCGGGAGCCGCGTCGATGAGCCGGGTGATGCCGTCGGTGGTGCTGACATCCGTGGTGACCGCCACCGCGGAGTCCAGCCCCCGCACCGTCTCCGCGAGCCCCGCTTGGTCGACGTCACCCGCGACGACGGCCGCACCCGCTGCGGCGAACGCCGTGGCCAGGGCCCGCCCGATTCCCGAACCCGCGCCCGTGACGACGGCGATGCTGCCTTCGATGTCCATGCGGTCGAACTTAGTCGGGCCAAGCGAGTGAGCCGATCGGGTGGCGAACGTGCGTGGACTGACGGAAACTCGCGCGTGTTGGCGTGCAGACACGCACGCTCGCGGATGGAGCGGGGTGGCTACCTGGCCAGCTGCTCCCGCAGTGCCCGTTTGAGCACCTTGCCGTAGCTGTTCTTCGGCAGCTCGTCGACGTGGTGGTAGCGCTTGGGTCGCTTGAACCGGGCGATCCGCTCCAGCAGATGCGCGTCGAGTTCCGCGGCGTCCGCGGTACCCACGATGAACGCCACGACCACTTCACCCCACTCCTCGTCGTGCGCCCCCACGACGCACGCCTCGGTCACCTCCGGGTGCGTGATCAGCACCTCCTCGACCTCACGCGGGTAGATGTTGCTGCCTCCGCTGATCACCACGTCCTTGGACCGGTCGCGCAACGTCAGGTACCCACGCGCGTCGAACGAGCCCATGTCGCCGGTCCGCAGCCAGCCCTTCCGCAGGGTGGCCGCAGTGGCGTCCGGGTTCCGCCAGTACCCCGACATGACCACGTCGCCGCGGCAGACGATCTCGCCGATCTCGTCGACCGCGGCCGGAGCACCGTCGGCGTCGACCACTGCGACGTCGACCCCCGACCGTGCGTAACCGACCGAGCCCAGCGTCGCATCGTCGGCATTCAGGTGGTCGGCACGGCGCAGACCGGTGATCGTCATCGGCGCCTCACCCTGGCCGTACAACTGCACGAAGATCGGGCCGAACGCGGCCATCGCCTTCTTGAGCGAGTCGACGTACATCGGGCCGCCGCCGTAGACCACGGTGCGCAGGTTGGCCGGCCTCGGCCGTCCGGTCGCGACCAGCCGCTGCACCATCGTCGGCGCCAGGAAGCTGCTGCAGCCCGGATGCTGCTCGCACAGGTCCAGGAACTCATCGGGCTCGAACGCCGCCGACTCCGGAATCACCTGTCGCGCCCCGCGTAACACGTACGGTGCGATGTACAGGCCGGAGCCGTGTGACATCGGGGCGCCGTGCACCAGGCTGCAGTCGGCGTCGGGATCGTCGAAGTCGGCCAGGTGCGACACTGTCATCGCCATCAGGTTGCGGTGCGACAGCATCGCGCCCTTCGACCTGCCGGTGGTGCCGCTTGTGTAGAACAGCCACGCGAGGGCGTCGGGGTCGGTGTCGCGTGGCGGCGCCGACGGCTCCGCTGCCAGCCGTGCCGTGTACTCCGCGGAGTCCAGTACCTCCACCGCAACGTCCGTGAGCCCCGCCGCGATCTTGGGTGACGCGAAAACCGTTGCCGCACCTGAGTCGTCGAGGATCTGCTTCATCTCGAGAGCGTGCAGCTTGTAATTGATCGGGACGATGACGCATTCGGCCGCCCACGTCGCGAACATCAGCTCGACGATCTCGGGGCGGTTCTCGCTCGCGACGGCGATGCGGGTGCCCGGCTCGTGTGCGGCCCGCAGGGTCGCGGCCAGTGCCAGCGCGCGGTCCCGCACCTGCGCCCACGTGTGCAACTGCCGGGTGCCGACGAACACCGCGCCGCGGTCGGCGTGCCTGCTCGCGGCCTGGTCCAGCAGCGCGAAGAGGTTCACCGCGGCACCCACTCCGAGTTCAACGCGAAATCGGACAGGTACTTGGTGGAGGTCCACCCCCCGTCGACGACGATGGTCTGCCCGTTGATGAAACTGCCGCCGTCCGAGCACAGGAACGCGATCGTGCTCGCGATGTCCTCGACGCGGCCCAGTCGCGGATACGGCGTCATCTCGGTGTTGATCTTGCGGAACCGGTCGTCGTCGAGACGCTTCTCGACCATCGGCGTGACGGTGACCCCCGGCGCCACCGCGTTGCAGCGGATGCCCTGCGGCCCGTACTGCGCGGCGATGTGGGTCGTCAGCGCGGTCAGCCCGCCCTTGGCCGCCGAGTACGCGCCGCCGCGCAGACCGCCGACGACGGCGAACGTCGACGTGATGTTCACGATGCCCGACCCGGACCGCATGTGCGGGATGACGTCCCGCGCGAGCCGGAACGGCGCCCGCAGCATGATGCCGAGGAAGTGGTCGAGGGTCTCGTCGTCGGTCTCGTGCAACGGTTTCGGGCTGCCGATGCCCGCGTTGTTGACCAGGAAGTCGATCCGGCCCCAGCGCTCGAGAGCGGCGGCCACGATCCGCGCGGGACCGTCGTCGGCGGTGAGGTCGACGGCGAGCGTTGCGATTGCGGGATGCTGCGCGGCCAGATCGGCCAGGCGTGCCTCGTCGCGTCCGGTGCCGAGCACCGACATGCCCGCCTCCGCCAGCTTCAACGCGGTGCCGAAGCCGATCCCGCTGCTCGCTCCGGTGACGATCGCTACCTGCATCTGCCTATCCTCTGTCTTCCCCGTCGCTTCGCTCGCCCTGGTCAGTCAGTGTCGCGCGGATGCGGTGCTTCAGCACCTTGCCCGCGTCGTTCTTGGGCAGCGCGTCCCACAGTTCAACCCGTTCGGGCACTTTGAACACGGCCATGCCGAGTGCCTGAAGGTAGTCGCGCAGCATCGCGACGTCCGGCGCCGCGTCACCCGCGGGCACGATCACCGCGCAGGCCCGTTCGCCGGTGCGCGCGTCGGGCACACCCACGACGGCCACCTCCGCGATACCGGGATGGCCGACGAGCGCGTCCTCGATCTCCTTGGGGGAGATGTTCTCGCCGTTGCGGATGATGACGTCCTTCGCGCGCCCCGTCACCACCAGTGCGCCGGCCTGCCAGCGCGCCAGATCACCCGACCGGAAGTACCCGTCGCGATCGAAGCTGTCGGCCTCGTCCTCGGGGTGCAGGTACCCGACCAGCATCTGTGCGCCGCGCGCGCACACCTCGCCGATCTGGCCGCCCATTCCGCCGGGATCACGCGCCACCAGCCACACGTCGGCGATGCCGGGGCGGCCGTCGGTGTCCGCCGCGGCCTCGGGATCGTCAAGTGCGCCAACGGTTGTCACGGGGACCTCGGTGGAACCGTAGACGCGCGAGACCACGGCGCGCTCGAAGTAGTCGTTGGCGGTGCGGATCAGCGACGGCGGCACCGACGCGCCGCCGCAGATGAAGACCTTGAGATCGGGTAGCCGGGTGGCCGCGCGCTCGGCGGCCGCCAGGAGGTGCTGCAGGAACGGGGTCGCGCCCGCCATGTGGGTGCAGCGGTGCTCGCCCATCAGCGTCACGGCGTCGTCCGCGTTCCACGACTCCATCAACACCGCGCGGGCCCCCAGCAGCAGTGGGATCTCGAAGGTGTAGATGGATCCGCCGATGTGCGCGATCGGCGACGCCACCAGAAACGTGTCGCCGGGATCGATGCGCCAGTGCTGGCCCAGCTGCCGGATCAGCGCGTGCAGCGAATTGTGGCTGTGCAGAACACCCTTCGGGCGCCCGGTGGTGCCGGACGTGTACATGATCATGCGGACCGCGTCCGGGTTCAGGTCGGGTCCGGGTACCGATGCCGTGCCGAACAGTTCGTGGTAGCCGGTGTGCCCGCCCGCCTCCCCGCGCACGACCACGACCTCCGGCGGCGTGTCGAGGTTCGCGGTGACCCTGCCGAGCATCGCGGCGTAGTCGTGCCCGCGGAACTCGTTCGGGATGAACACCATCCGGCTGTCGCAGTCGTCGAGGATGAACCCCAGTTCGTGGTCGCGCAGCGACGGCAGGATCGGGTTGACCACCATGCCCGCCAGCGTCGCCCCGAGGTAGACGACGGCGGCCTCGTGCCAGTTGGGCAGCATGAACGACACGACGCTGCCCGTCGGCATCCGCGACGTCATGGCGGCGGCCAGGGCGGTGGCGCGGGCGTGCAGTTCACGGCACGTCAGCGCGACGTCGCCGTCGACCACCAGCACGCGGTCGGGGGCGACGCGGGCGGCCTCGCGCAACGCGTCGGCGAGCGTCGTGTCGACCCACAGGCCGGCGTGGTAGGCGGCCGCAGCGTGGTCGTCATCCCACCGGATTGACCGTCCCTCAACGATTTTCCGGCCGACAGCCGGTCCGGACTCCGTCGTCGGTGTCATCGCATCCACGCTCGCAGCCTATGCCTTCACGCGGCGCATGGTCATGGAGTAGCGAAACCGCGCCGCCGGGTGGGTGTTGATCGTGACCTGTGCGATCTCCCCGTCGGACGTCGTGTAGGTGCGACGCATCTCCAGGGCGGCGGTACCCGCGTCGACCTTGAGGTCGGCGGCCAACCCCGGTGACGCGACGACCGCCGCGATCTCCTGGTGCACCTCGACGACGCTGACACCGAACAGGTCCTCGATCAGGGGGAAGATCGGCCCGTTGTGACGCTGCAGGAGCCTGCCGACCGCGGCGAACGTGCGGTTGACGTAGTACTCGGTCCGGCAGATGGGTTCCGGTGAACCCTCCGCCGTGCGGGTGCCGCGCACGACGAGCCACTCCGAACCCGCGGGCAGGCCGGTGTGCGCGGCGAGGTCCTCGTCGAGAGTCACCATGGTGTTGGACTCGATCGCGAACTCCGCGCCCGCTGCGAACGCCAGCAGGTCGTTGATCGACATCACTTCCTGCGCATACGAATTCGACGCGGTGCGGGCGACCACCAGCGTGCCCGCCCGCGGCCGCGACGAGACCAGGTTGTCGTCGCGCAGCCGGCGCAGCGCCTCGCGCACGGTGTACCGGCTGACCCCGAAACGCTCGCAGAGATCGTGCTCGGTGGGCAGTTGGCTGCCCACCGGGTAAACGCCCTCCACGATCTCCTTGCGCAGGGTGCGCGCCACCTGCAGATAGCGGTGGTCGGCGGGAGCCTCCCGCTCGACGGTCATGCGCGATCCCGCTTCGCTTCTCGCTGGGAAGTCACGTGCCCACCCTGCGCAGGGCCTGCACGCTGCCATCGCCGTCGCAGGACACGTAGAGCGTGCCGTCCGGCCCCGCGGCGATCCCGGCGAACGGCCCCTGCGGTCCGGAGAACGGCGGCATGCCCTTGAGCGGCTTGGGGTCCACGCCCGGCGGCGGCCCGATGGGCAGGCCGGACGCCAGCGTGGTGCGGGTGTTCGTCACGGGATCCACCGCGAGGACCGCCTGTGCGCCCGCGTCGACGATGTACAGCGCCTCAGCGGTCGCGAGCAGCCCCTGAGGCCTGATCAGTCCGTCGACGACGCTCTCCGTGCCCGAGCCGGTGAGCCGCACCACCCGGCCGGCTTCCGAGACGAGCACGGTGCCGTCGGGGGTGACGGTCACGCCGACGGGGGTGTCGAGTCCGGTGGCGAGCACCTCGACGTCGCCGGGGCCGATGCCCAGGACCCGGCCCGTGCCCTGCTCCACAGCGATGATGCCCCGCGGCCCCACCGCCACCCCGTACAGCTGATCGAAACCGTCTGCCAGATAGTCGGTTTCGCCGGATTCGGGGCGGTACCGGCCGACCTGACCGCCGGACGTGGTGACGACGAACTCACCGGGTGTGCCGGACGGCACCAGCCCGCGCAGGAAGCCGGGGTAGCCGGGGGAGAACAGCATCGCGACGGTCTCGAGTGAGCCGTCGGCGGCGATCGTGTAGAGGTAGGTGCCGTCGGCGACGTACAGCCTGCCGTCGTCGCCCACGGCGAGATCCAGCGGCCAGTTCAGGGCGCCGGGCAGCGTCGTGCGCGTGCGGCCCGCGCCGACGATCTCGGTGATCTCGCCGGTGAAGTTGGAGACGAACAGCCGTCCGCCCACGAACGTGCAGTTGTCGAGGCCGGGGGTGAGCTGTGCCATCACCCGCTGTTCACCGGTGCGCGGGTCGATCTGAAGGACCTGGCCGCTGGCCACCTGGGTCGAGACGATGAGTCCCTCGGCGTCGAACTTCACCGAGTCGGGCACGCCGAGGCCGGTGGCGACGACGTCGACCGCGGGTTCCGCGGCGTCGGGATCGATCCGCCAGATCTCGTTGGCGGTCATCACGGGGAAGTAGAGCATCCCGTCGGGGCCCACCTCCATCGCGTTGGGCGACGGCATGTTCTCGAGCAGCACGCGCGGTGGTCCGCCGTCGAGGTCGAACTCCATGAGGCGACCGCCGTCGCGGCACTCGTTGATGAACAGTCGGTCCTGATGGAACGTGATGCCGTTGGCCGACGGGATGTCGTCGCGCAGCACCCTGGAGCGGCCGGCCGGGTCGCGGAGGCTGACCCGGCCCTCCATCACCTCGGTCGCGACCATGTTGCCGCGGGAGTCGAACGCGATGTCGTCGGGAGCGATGATGTCGCCGCCCTTGGCGCTGATGGTCTCGATGACCCCGGTATCGACGTCGAGCGCGCTGATCTGGCTGCCGGTGACCTGGGCGATGTAGATGCGGCCGTCCGGGCCGGTCCGCAGACCGTTCGCTCCGAACAGTCGGCTGGGCGCGGTCAGTCGGTCGAGCCGCCAGCCGTCGGCGACCTCGGCCTGCGGGTTGCCGGGGTAGCGGCTGCGGGTTTCGGGGGAGGACATGGGAGCCACCGGTCGGACGATAGCAACTCGTATTAGTCCAGACAATAACCCCGACGGTTTCAGGGGGCGGCCTTGACGTGCGGCTGATCGTAGGAGAACTATGTTCTCAATGTAATGCACGCCGTTGTCTTGTCCGGACAATTGGTTAGAGACATGGGAGAGAACCGACAGTGGCCGTAAAGGTGTACGAGCGAATCCTGCAGTTGTTCGAGGCCGAGGGCATCAACACGCTGTTCGGAATTCCCGACCCGAACTTCGTGCACATGTTCCACGCCGCCGAGGAGCGCGGCTGGAGCGTCGTCGCACCGCACCACGAAGAGGCCGCGGGCATGATGGCCGAGGCCGTGTCGCGGATGACCGGCAGGCCGGGCCTCGCCATCGGCACCCTCGGACCGGGACTCGCCAACCTCGCGGGCGCGATCCAGTGCGCCAAGGTGGAGAACTCGCCGGTGATCTTCCTCGGCGGCCAGCGCGCGCGCATCACCGAGCAGCGCGTCCGCCGCGGCCGCATCCAGTTCGTTAAGCAGGCGCCGATGATCGAGGCGTCGGTCAAGTACTCCGCGAGCATCGAGTACGCCGACCAGACCGACGAGATCATCCGGCACGCTCTGCGCATCGCGCAGACCGGCACGCCGGGACCCTGCTACGTCGAGTACCCGGCGCACGTCATCCAGTCCGAACTCGACGTTCCCGCCCCGCTGCCGCCGGACGCGTACCGGCTGGTGCAGCAGGGCGCCAGCGCGCAGATGGTGGAGAAGGCCGTCGAGCTGATCCGCAAGGCACAGCAGCCGATCCTGCTCGTCGGGCACGCCGTGCACACCAACCGCGCAGGGGAATCCGTTGAGGCCCTGGCGAAGCTGATGAACTGCCCGGTGATTCAGACGTCGGGCGGCACGTCGTTCATCAAGGGCCTCGAGGACCGCACGTTCCCCTACGGCTTCTCGCCGTCAGCCGTCGACGCCGTGGTGAAGTCCGATCTGGTGTTGTCGATCGGCACCGAACTCGGCGAGCCCGTCCACTACGGCAAGGGCAGGCACTGGCTGGACAACGAGGCCAACCGCAAGTGGATCAGCATCGAGCTGGACCCGACGGCCATCGGCGTCAACCGCCGCATCGACGTGCCACTCGTCGGCGACCTGCGCGCCGTCGTACCGCAACTCGTCGACGCCCTCAAGGATTCGCCGCGGCAGGCCAGCGCCGAACTGGCGGGCTGGATCTCCGACGACGCCGCGCGCATCGCGAAGCTCGCCGAGGACGCGCCGTCGGGCACCCCGGTGCACACCGCCACGTTCGTCGTCGAGGCCACCAAGGCGTTCCCGTCCGACGGCATCATGGTTCGCGACGGCGGCGCCACGGTGATCTTCCAGTGGACCTACTCGCAGGCCAAGCCGCACGACGTGGTCTGGAACCAGAACTTCGGCCACATCGGCACCGGCCTTCCCTACGCCGTGGGCGCGTCGGTGGCCGAGGGACGCAAGCGCCCCGTGATGCTGCTGACCAGCGACTCGTCGTTCATGTTCCAGATCGCGGAGCTGGAAACCGCTCAGCGACTGGGCCTTCCGCTGGTGTGCGTCGTCGGCGTCGACAACCAGTGGGGACTCGAGGTCGGCGTGTACAAGCGCACGTTCGGACAGGGTTCGCTGGAAACCGGCGTGCACTGGGGCAAGGACGTGCGCTTCGACAAGATCGCCGAGGGCTTCGGCTGCTACGGCGAGTACGTCGAGGACGCTTCGGAGATCGGCCCGGCTATCGCACGCGCGTACGCCAGCGGCAAGGTCGGCGTCATCCACGTGCCCATCGATCCGAAGGTCAACTCGGAGGAGATGCCGAGCTATGACGAATTCCGGACCTGGTACGCCGAGGGCACGCAATAGTTGGTGCTGGAGCGGGTCTGAATCGTCCGAGTATTGAGGAGTGTCCATGCGTGAGTACCTGAAGTTCTACATCGACGGCCAGTGGGTCGATCCGGTCGAGCCGCGAACCGCGGACATCGAGAATCCCGCCACCGAGCAGGTCGCAGGCCACATCTCGATCGGGTCCGCCGCCGACGTCGACATCGCGGTGAAGGCCGCGCGGCGCGCCTTCGCCACGTACTCGGTGACCACCGTCGAGGAGCGGCTCGAACTGCTCAACGCGATCCTGGCCGAGGCGCAGAAGCGGGCAGGTGAACTGGCCGAAACCGTGACCGAGGAGATGGGTGCGCCCGCGGGGCTGGCGTCCGGACCGCAGACGGGCTTGCTGTTCGGTCATCTCACCACGGCGATCGAGTCGCTGAAGTCGTTCCCGTTCGTCGAGCACCGAGGCAACACCACGATCGTCAAGGAGCCGATCGGCGTGTGCGGCCTCATCACTCCGTGGAACTGGCCGTTGAACCAGATCGCGGTCAAGGTGTTCCCGGCGCTGGCCACCGGCTGCACATCGGTGCTCAAGCCCTCGGAGGTGGCGCCGTTCTCGGCGCAGCTGTTCGCCGAGATCCTGCACACCGCAGGGGTTCCCGCCGGCGTCTTCAACCTGATCCAGGGCGACGGACCCGGCGTCGGCGTGGCGCTGGCCAGCCATCCGGATATCGACATGGTGTCGTTCACCGGGTCGACGCGGGCGGGCATCGAGGTGGCGCGCAACGCCGCACCGACCGTCAAGCGCGTCGCCCAGGAACTCGGCGGCAAGAGCCCGAACATCGTGCTCGACGACGACGCGTTCGCCCAGAGCGTGTCGACCGGCGTCGTGACGATGTTCGGCAACTCCGGCCAGACGTGCAGTGCACCGTCGCGCATGCTGGTGCCGGCCGAGCGTATGGAGGAGGCCAAGGAGATCGCCGCCGCGGCCGCCGCCGGAGTGAAGATCGGCGACCCGAACAGCGGAGCGACGGTCGGGCCGGTGGTGTCGGGCACGCAGTACGAGAAGATCCAGGCGCTCATCCAGAAGGGCATCGACGAGGGCGCCACGGTGGTCGCGGGTGGCACCGGCAGGCCCGACGGGCTGGAGACCGGGTACTACGTCAAGCCGACGGTGTTCGCCGACGTCACCAACGACATGACGATCGCGCGCGAGGAGATCTTCGGCCCCGTGCTCACCGTGCTCGGCTACGACGACCTGGACGACGCGGTCGAGATCGCGAACGACACCGACTACGGACTGGCGGGTTACGTGTCGGGCAAGGACATCGACACCGCGCGCGCGGTGGCGAGCCGGATCCGCGCGGGGTGGGTGGCGATCAACCACGCCTTCGACTTCGGGTCCGCCTTCGGCGGTTACAAGCAGAGCGGTAACGGCCGCGAGTGGAGCGACATCGGCTTCCACGAGTACCTCGAGACGAAGTCCATTCTGGGCTACGGGACGGACTAGATGCAGGCAGGAACACCGTCCGTCGCTTCGCTCGCCCCGACGCTCGACCTCTCGGGTCGCATCGTCGTCGTCTCCGGCGCCGGTGGCGGCGGCATCGGCACCACGGTCACCGCGATGGCCGCCCGCGCCGGCGCCACCGTCATCGCGGTCAGCCGTCGTCGGGAGAACCTGGACGAGCACGTGGGACCCCTTGCCGAGCAGGGTCTCTCGGTCATCACGGTGGCGGCTGACGCGTCGACCGACGCGGGTATCGCCACCGTGATGGACCGGGTGCGCAGCACCGTCGAGACATCGGGGGCCCGGTTGTACGGGCTGGTCAACATCGCGGGCGGCGCGGCCCCCGCCACGTGGATGGCGTCCACCAGGGTCAGCCGCGACGACTGGCGCGCGCTGTTCACCGCCAACCTCGAGACGGCGTTCTTCATGAGCCAGGCCGTCGCCGCCGAACTGGTCGACCGGGGCTCGCCGGGGTCGATCGTGTCGGTGTCGTCGATCAGCGGGATGAACACCGCCCCGTTCCACATCGCCTACGGCACCGCCAAGGCGGGGGTGGTGGCGATGACCCGCACCATGGCGGTTGAGTTGGCCACCAGTGGAATTCGCGTCAACGCGGTGGCGCCCGGTGTCACCGATACGGCGGCGTCGCGCGACTACGTGGACCCCGACCCGGACCGGGATCGGACGGCTATCGCGATGGGACGCCGCGGTCAACCCGAGGAGCAGGCGGGTGCCATCCTGTTCCTGCTGTCGGATCTGGCCGCCTACGTGACGGGCCAGACGCTGCTGGTGGACGGCGGCATCAACCTGAGGTGGAGCCACGTCGGCGGCGACAACACATCGCTGTTCCTCAAGGACGACACGTTTCGCGAATCCATTAGGAGCCTCCAATGACGCACACCGGATCCGACCTCGACGCCGCGATCGACGTCGACGCTCCGCCCGACGACTCCACGGGGGCGATCGCCGAGGACCTGTCGGAGCCGATGACCATCCCGGTCGAGGCGTACACCTCACCGGAGTACGCGCGCAACGAGCGGGATCGACTGTGGCGCAAGGTGTGGCTGCAGGTCGGACGGGTCGAGGAGATCCCCGAGGTCGGCAGCTACCTGACCTACGACATCCTCGACGACTCGATCATCGTGGTGCGGACGGGATCGGGTTCGGAGGCCGGAGATTTCGCCGCCCACCACAACGTCTGCATGCACCGCGGTCGCAAGCTCGTCGACACCCCGGAGGGCGCGAAGCAGGCGGTCGGCCGGGCGCGGAAGTCGTTCGTGTGCGGATTCCACGGCTGGACATACGGTCTGGACGGCGCGTGCACCCACATCCGCGAGCAGGACGACTGGCAGGGCAAGCTCACCCCGCGCAACACGCACCTGGCGCCCGTCCAGGTGGACACGTGGGGCGGCTGGCTGTTCGTCAACATGGACCCCGAGTGCGAATCGCTGGCCGACTACCTGTTCCCGGCCTCGAAGATCCTCGATCCGTTCGGGCTTGAGAACATGCGTTACAAGTGGCGCAAGTGGCTGAACTTGGACTGCAACTGGAAAGTCGCGATGGAGGCCTTCAACGAGACCTACCACGTGTTCACCACTCACCCGGAGTTCAACAGGTTCGGCGAGTTCAAGGGCTGGGCCAAGGCGCAGGGCAGGCACAGCAACATCGGCTACGACGCCCCGAAGGGCATGGACGAGACCAAGTCCAAGATCCGGTTGGGCACCGGCGATCCGCGCATCTCGACTGCGGAGATGCAGATATACACGATGGAGGAGACGAACGCGACGACCACCAACACGTTGGTGAACGCCGCGAAACGCCTCGTCGACGAACTGCCCGAGGGCACCCCCGCCGATCAGGTGCTGCAGCACTGGTTGGCCTCGGCGCGCCGCGACGACGCGGCGCGAGGCGTGGAATGGCCGACGATCCCGCCGGACATCCTGGGTCAGAGCGGAACCGCGTGGCAGCTGTTCCCCAATTTCCAGATCGGACAGGGGTTGACGAGCGCGCTCTGCTACTCCGCCCGGCCGGACCCGAGCTACGACCCGAACAAGTGCATCTTCGAGGTCGCGGTGTTCGAGCTGTACCCGAAAGACGAAGAGCCCGAGACGGAGTGGGAGTACACCCCGAAGGACTCGCCCAACTGGCGGTCGGTGCTGCCCCAGGATTTCTCCAACATGGCGGCGGTGCAGCAGGGCATGAAGTCGGCGGGCTTCCCCGGCACGCTGCCCAACCCGTACCGCGAACGCAGCACCGTCAACCTGCACACCCAGCTGTCGAAGTACATGGGAACCGGCGAACCCCGCGAACTGTAGTGATTCGTGCACACTGAGGAGCGCTGACCGCTCCCCAGCGTGCACAAATCGCAGGAAAGGTAATCAATGACGACGCCCTGCGGTCCAACCGACGTCCCGACCGACGTCGACATCCCCGCGCTCCGGGAGAAGTACGCCGCCGAGCGGGCCAAGCGGCTGCGGCCCGAAGGCGCCTCGCAGTACCTGGAACTCGAGGGCGACCTCGCCGAGTTCTACGAGGTCGACCCCTACACTACGGTCACGGCGCGCGACCCGATCGTCGAGGACGCCGACGTCGTCGTGCTCGGCGGCGGCTTCGCAGGCCTGCTCGCCGGCGCGTACCTGAAGAAAGCCGGCGTGGACGGCATCCGCATCATCGAGATGGCCGGCGACTTCGGCGGTGTCTGGTACTGGAACCGGTTCCCCGGAATCCAGTGCGACAACGACGCGTACTGCTACATCCCGCTTCTCGAAGAGCTCGACTTCATGCCGTCGAAGAAGTTCGCCGACGGTGCCGAGATCTTCCAGCACTGCCGCAACATCGGGAAGCACTTCGGGCTCTACGACGGCGCGCTGTTCTCGACTCAGGTCCGCGAACTGCGCTGGGACGACGGAGCGCAGCGCTGGCAGATCAGCACCGACCGCGGTGACGACATCCGGGCCCGCTTCGTGGTCATGGCGCAGGGCTCCTACAACCGCCCGAAGCTGCCCGGCATCCCCGGCATAAAGGACTTCGCGGGCCACGTCTTCCACTCCGCGCGATGGGACTACGAGTACACCGGGGGTGATGCCGACGGCGGTCTCGACAAGCTCGCCGACAAGCGGGTCGCACTCGTCGGTACCGGTGCCACCGGGATTCAGCTGGTCCCGCACCTCAGCCGGGACGCCAAGCAGCTGCTGGTGTTTCAGCGCACACCGTCGTCAGTGGACCAGCGCACCAACCCGAACACCGACCGGGACTGGGCCGCCTCGCTGCAGCCGGGCTGGCAGGAGGAGCGCAAGCGCAACTTCCACAACTGGTCGCCGTTCGTCGGCGTGGTCTTCGGCGAGCCGGATCTGGTGTGCGACTTCTGGACCGAACTCGGCCGCAACCTCACCGCCCGGATCGGCGGCCTCGACGACCCCGCGTCGGTGACCATCGAGCAGATCATGGCGTTCCGGGAGGAGGAGGACTACAGGATCATGGAGCGGCTGCGTCGCCGCGTCGCCGAGATCGTCGAGGACCCCGACACCGCCGAGGCGCTCAAGCCGTACTACCGATTCATGTGCAAGCGACCGACGTCCAGCGAGCACTACCTGGCCTCGTTCAACCGCCCCAACGTGACCCTCGTCGACGTGTCGGCCACCAAGGGCGTGGAACGGCTCACCGAGAAGGGCATCGTCGCCGATGGTGTCGAGTACGAAGTCGACTGCGTCGTCTTCGCCAGCGGCTTCGAGATCTCGACCGAGATCAGCCGCAGGTACGCGATCGACTCGATCATCGGCCGCGACGGGTTGTCGCTCTTCGACCACTGGCAGGACAACTACAAGACGTTGCACGGCATCACCAGCCGCGGCTTCCCCAACCAGTTCCACATGGGCTTCATCCAGGGCGGTGTGTCGGCGAACACCACCGCGATGTTCGAGCAGCAGGCCAAGCACATCGCCTACCTCATCGCCGAGGCGCAGCGCCGCGGTGCCACCACGGTCGAGCCCAGCCAGAACGGCCAGGACAACTGGATCGCCACCGTCCGGGAACTGTCCATCGACAACTCTGCCTTCGAATTGTCCTGTACTCCAGGGTATTACAATAACGAGGGCCGGGGCGGCGCGGAGGGCAACGGCTCGTTCCTCGGCGACTTCTACGCACCGGGCTTCTACGCATTCGACGACCTGTTGGAGGCGTGGCGCAGCGCGGGCGACCTCGACGGATTGGAACTGAACTCGTGACGTCGACCATCGGCTTGGACGCCACCGAGATCAGCCCTCGCATCGGCACCGTGATCCGCGCGGGCAAGGACGTGTTGCTGTCCGGCGACCACGCCGAGACCATCCGCGAACTACTGGAATCGCGCGGTGTGCTGGTGTTCCCGAAGATCGGCTTCAGCGACGACGAGCAGGTGGCGTTCACCGAGACTCTCGGCACGCTGGCCACCGAACGCAAGGGCGAGAAGCTCTTCAACGTGACGCTCGACAGAACCGTGAACAAGCAGGCGGACTACCTGAAGGGATCGCTGTACTGGCATCTCGACGGCACGATGAACGAGGTGCCGATCCTGGCGTCGCTGCTGTCGAGCAAGGCACTGGGCAACGCGGGCGAGGGGGACACCGAGTTCTGCAACACCTACGCCGCCTACGACGACCTGCCCGACGACGACAAGGCCGAACTCGAGGGCCTCAAGGCCGTGCACTCGACGTGGACGACGCTGCTCTACTACGACCCCGAACCGGCGCTGGCGACCCTGCAGCAGATGGCGGCGATCGGCGAACGGGAACTGCCCCTGGTGTGGAAGCACCGCTCGGGCCGCAAGTCGCTAGTGCTCGGATGCACCGCGGGCCACGTCGTCGGGTTGGACCGTGCCAAGAGCATCGAACTGCTTGTCCGGCTGCGGGAATGGGCCACCCAACCGCAGTTCGTCTACCGCCACACGTGGTCCGTCGGGGATCTGGTGATCTGGGACAACACCGGGACCATGCACCGCGCGACACCGTACGACCCGACGTCCGGCCGACTGCTGCAGCGCACGAAGCTGGCCGGCGAGGAACCGTTCGCCTGACATGAGTGAACTCCGATTCGACGAACGCGTCGCCGTCGTCACCGGCGGCGGCCGCGGCCTGGGCCGCGAATACGCGCTGCTGCTCGCAGCACGGGGTGCCAGGGTCGTGGTGAACGACGTCGGCGGCGGGCTGGACGGCGACGGGACCGACGAGGGCCCCGCGCACCGGGTGGTCGACGAGATCCGCGCCGCGGGAGGCGAAGCGGTCGCGTCGACCGACTCGGTGGCCACCGCCGCCGGCGGTGAGTCGATCATCGCGTCGGCACTCGACCACTACGGCCGCGTCGACGTGCTGATCCACAACGCGGGCAACGTGCGCCGCGGCTCGCTCAAGGAGATGTCCTACGACGACTTCGACGCCGTGCTCGATGTGCATCTGCGCGGCGCCTTCCACGTGGTGCGCCCGGCGTTCCCGCGGATGTGCGCCGCGGGTTACGGCCGAGTGGTGCTGACGTCGTCGATCGGCGGGCTGTACGGCAATCAGGGCGTCGCCAACTACGCGGCCGCCAAGGCCGGGATCATCGGGCTGACGAACGTCGTCGCCCTCGAGGGCGCTGCCGAAGGCGTGATCTGCAACGCGATCGTTCCCGGTGCGCTGACGCGGATGGCCGAGGGCCTGGATACCTCGGCGTATCCGCCGATGGATCCGGCGCTGGTCGCCCCGACGGTGGGCTGGCTGGCGCACGAATCCTGTTCGGTGACAGGGGAGTTGTACGTCGCCATCGCCGGCCGGGTCGCGCGGGCGTTCATCGCCGAAACCCCCGGCGTGTACAAGGCCGAGTGGACCGTCGAGGACGTCGCGGAGGTCATCGAGGCGATCCGCGACGACACTGCGCCACTGGTGTTCCCGCCGGTGCCGGACGGGCACACCGACCACATCCGCTACTCGTTCGGAGCGGCACATGACTGAGAGCCACGGCCCGTTGCAGGGCATCCGCGTCATCGACGTCACCGCCGTGGTGATGGGGCCGTACTGCACGCAGATCATGGCCGACATGGGCGCCGACGTCATCAAGGTGGAACCGCCGGAGGGCGACATCACCCGATACGTCGCCCAGGGGCCCGCGCCGGGGATGAACGGGGTGTTCGTCAACGTCAACCGCGGAAAGCGCAGCATCGTCCTCGATCTCAGATCCCCGGAGGGGGTGTCGGCATTACGCGCACTGGTGGAGACGGCCGACGTGTTCATCCACTCGATGCGGGCGAAGGCGATCGCACGCCTCGGTTTCGACTACGAATCGGTGGCGGCCATCAACCCGCGAATCATCTACACGAACTGCTACGGGTACAGCAGGCGCGGCCCGGATGCCGACCGGCCCGCCTACGACGACACCATTCAGGCGGAATGTGGGCTGCCCGCGGTACAGAAGCAACTGACCGGCGACGCCACCTACGTCGCAACGATCATGGCGGACAAGGTAACCGGGCTCACCGCGCTGTACGCCACGATGATGGCGCTGTTCCACCGCGAGCGCACCGGCGAGGGCCAGGAGGTCGAGGTCAGCATGTTCGAGACCATGGCGTCCTTCATGCTGGTCGAACATGCCAACGGCGCCATGTTCGACCCCCCGCTGGGCCCGGCCGTGTACCCGCGGACGGTCGCACCCAACAGGCGTCCGTATGAGACCAAGGACGGTTACGTCGCCGCGCTGATCTACAACGACAAGCACTGGAAGGCCTTCATCGAAGCGGTACAGCCCGCATGGATAACGGAGCACAGCGATTCCTTTAATACGCTGGAGATGCGCGCCAAGCAGATCGACACGGTCTACGGCCTGGTGGCGCAGACGATGCGGGAACGCACCACCGACGAGTGGCTGACCCTGTTCGCCGAACTGGAGATCCCCGCGACGCCGATCAACACGCTGGACTCCCTGTTCGACTCACCGCAACTGAACGCGTCCGGGCTGTTCGAGACACTCGACACACCGCACGGCAGGGTCCGCTTTCCCGGTGTGCCGACCTGGTTCTCGCGCACGCCGGGCCGCGTCGCCGGCTACGCGCCCGAACTGGGCGCGGACACCGACGCGGTGCTGGGAGAGCTAGACGGTCTTCGCCAACCGGTCGGCGAGTAGCGACGCGAACCGCGCCGGATCGTCGAGCGCGCCACCCTCGGCCAGAAGCGCTGCACCGTAGAGCAATTCGGCGGTGTCGGCCAGCCCGTCCTTCGACGACGCCAACGCGTCACGCAACCCGGTGACCAGGGGATGGTCGGGGTTGAGTTCCAGGATCCGCTTCCCGACAGGCACCTCCTGCCCCGACGCGCGGTACATCCGCGCCAGTTGCGGGGTGATGCCGAACGTGTCGGTGATGAGGCAGGCCGGCGACGACGTCAGCCGCGTCGACAGCCGGACCTCCTTGACGTGCTCGTCGAGCGTCTCCTGCAGCCAGGTGAGGAGATCGGCGAAATCGCCCTGCTCGGACTGGTCGTCGTCGGAGGCGCCGAGATCCACCTCGCCCTTGGCGACCGACTGCAGCGCCTTGCCCTCGAACTCGGGAACCGACTCGACCCACACCTCGTCGACGGGATCGGTCAGCAGCAGGACCTCGTAGCCCTTGGCCTTGAACGCCTCGAGATGCGGTGAGCGCTCGAGCAGTTGGCGGGATTCACCGGTCGCGTAGTAGATCTGCTCCTGATCGTCCTTCATCCGCCCGATGTAGTCCGCGAGGGTGGTCGGTGCGTCGTCGCTGAACGTCGTCGCGAACGACGACAGCCGCAAGACGGTGTCGCGATTGTCGGCGTCGGACAGCAGGCCCTCCTTGAAAACCCGGCCGAACTGCGTCCAGAAGGTCGTGTAGTCGTCCGGGCGATCGGACTGCAGGTCCTTGATCGCCGACAGCACCTTCTTGGTGAGGCTGCGACGGATCACCTTGATCTGCCGGTCCTGCTGCAGGATTTCGCGAGAGACGTTGAGCGACATGTCCTGTGCGTCGACGACACCCTTGACGAACCGCAGGTACTCCGGCATCAGCTCATCGCAGTCGCCCATGATGAAGACGCGCTTCACGTACAGCTGCACCCCGGCGTGGCCGTCGCGATTGAACAGGTCGAAGGGGGCCTGCGACGGGATGAACAGCAGCGCCTGGTGCTCGAACGTGCCCTCGGCCTTCATCGCGATGACCTCGAGCGGCTCGTCCCAGGCGTGTGCGACGTGCTTGTAGAACTGCGCGTACTCCTCGTCGGAGACCTCGCTCTTGGGCCGCGCCCACAGCGCGGTCCGCGAGTTGATCGTCTCGGTCTCCACCGTGACGGTGGGTTCGCCGCCGTCCTCTTCCGCGGGGACGGTCTTCTCCACCTCCATCCGAATGGGCCAGGAGATGAAGTCCGAGTACTTCTTGACCAGTTGCCTGATCTTCCACGGTGCGGTGTAGTCGTGCAGTTCGTCGTCGGCGTCCTCGGGCTTCAGGTGCAGCGTGACCGAGGTGCCCTGAGGAGCGTCGTCCAGCTCGGCGATGGTGTAGGTGCCGTCGCCGCTGGACTCCCACCGCGTGGCAGTGCTTTCGCCGGCCTTGCGGGTCACCAGATCGACCCTGTCGGCCACCATGAACGTCGAGTAGAAGCCGATGCCGAACTGACCGATCAGCTCCTCGGTGTCGCCGGCCTGATTCGCCTCCCGCAGCTTCTGCCGCAACTCCGCGGTTCCGGACTTGGCGAGGGTGCCGATCAGCTCGACCACCTCGTCGCGGGTCATGCCGATGCCGTTGTCGCGGATGGTCAGCGTGCGCGCGGTCGCGTCGGTGTCGATGTCGATGTGCAGATCGGAGGTGTCGACGTCGAGGTCCTTGTTCCGGAACGCCTCGAGCCGCAGCTTGTCCAGCGCGTCGGAGGCGTTCGAGACCAGCTCCCGCAGGAACGAGTCCTTGTCGGAGTAGATGGAGTGCACCATCAGCTGCAAGAGCTGGCGGGCCTCCGCCTGGAATTCCCTCTGTTCAACCTGCTCGCTCACGCGGGCGATCTTAGTAGCATCGCCTCAGCCGAACTGGACGCCCTGGGCGAGTGGCAGCTCCGAGGAGTAGTTGACGGTGTTGGTGGCGCGCCGCATGTAGGCCTTCCACGAATCGGACCCGGATTCGCGGCCGCCGCCGGTCTGCTTCTCGCCGCCGAACGCGCCGCCGATCTCCGCGCCCGACGTGCCGATGTTGACGTTCGCGATGCCGCAGTCGGAGCCGTCGGCGGCCATGAAACGCTCGGCTTCGCGCACGTCGGTGGTGAAGATCGCCGACGAAAGGCCCTGTGGCACCGCGTTGTTGAGCGCGATGGCCTCGTCGAGATCGTCGTAGGTGAGCACGTAGACGATCGGCGCGAACGTCTCGTCGTGCACCACCGCGGTCTGGGCGGGCATCCGGACGACGGCGGGCCGCACGTAGTAGGCACCAGCGCCCAGTTCGCCCCCGATGGCACAGTGCTCGCCGCCGATGACCTCGCCCCCGTCGGCCTCCGCCTGCTCCAGCGCGCCGACCATGTCGCGATAGGAGCGCTCGTGGATCAGGGGGCCGACCAGCGTGCCCTCAGCCGACGGATCGCCCACCGGCAGGCTGCGATAGGCCGTGACCACCCGCTCGACGACGGTGTCGACCACAGAGCGGTGAGCGATGACGCGGCGCAGCGTCGTGCAGCGCTGGCCCGCGGTGCCTGCGGCGGAGAACACGATGCCGCGCACCGCGAGGTCGAGATCGGCCGACGGCGTCACGATCGCGGCGTTGTTGCCGCCGAGCTCCAGCAGCGCCTTGCCGAAACGGGCGGCGACGCGGGGGCCGACCTGCCGGCCCATCCGCACCGAACCGGTGGCGCTGACCAGCGCGACACGCGGGTCGTCGACCAGCGTCTCGCCGATCTCGCGGCCACCCTGGATGAGGCGGCTGACGGTGCCGGGCGCCCCGACGTCGTGTGCGGCGCGCTCGATCAGGGCCTGGCACGCGACGGCGGTGAGCGGGGTCAACTCGGAGGGCTTCCACACGACGGTGTCGCCGCACACCAGGGCCACCGCCGTGTTCCACGCCCACACGGCGACGGGGAAGTTGAAGGCGGTGATGACGCCGACCACGCCGAGCGGGTGCCAGGTCTCCATCAGCCGGTGGCCCGGCCGCTCGGAGGCGATGGTCTTGCCGTACAGCTGACGCGACAACCCGACGGCGAACTGGCAGATGTCGATCATCTCCTGCACCTCGCCGAGGGCCTCGGAGGTGATCTTGCCCGCCTCGACCGTGACGAGCGTCGCGAGATCGGCCTTGTGCTCGATCAACAGCTCGCCCAGCCGGGCGACCAGCGCGCCGCGCACCGGGGCCGGGGTGGTGCGCCACGCGGTGAATGCCTCGGCGGCGGCCGCGATGGCCGCGTCGGCCTCCTCGGCGGTGTTCTCGGCGACGGTGAACAGGACGTCGCCGGTGATCGGGGTGCTCGCCTGCAGGCCGGGCTGGCCGGGCTCACCGAGCGGGACGTCGGCGCCGATGGCCTGCAGCGCGACGCGAACTCGGTCGCGGATGTCGTCGGCTGTCGGGAGAGTGGTCTGCATCGTCGTCATTATCGTGCTGCTTTCTCGTAGAGGTCGTAAGGATCGTGAATGTGGTGGCCGATGGCGCCCGCCATCCAGTCGAGGCTGTAGTCCGACTCGTCGTCCACGTCGGCTGCCGCCGCATCCTGGTCGAGGTTCGAGCGGAAGATGCCGGCGGCCGAGGCGGGTAGGAAGTCCTCGTACACAACGGGTTCGGCTGGGTCGCCGCCGCGGTAGTAGGCCAGTCCACGCGTCGCCATCTCGGTATGGGTGGCGGGGAAGTACTCGCCCCACGTCGCCGCCGGATCCGGCTGGGCCATGGCCGCGTCGTACCGGTCGCGGCCCGCGGGTGTGAGGGCAACGCCGCGCGCCTCCACTTCGCCGAACCGCACCCGCAGCGATCCGTCGGTGACCCCGCCGTCGACGTCGCGGAACCGGCGCGGCTCCGACAGCGCCCGGAACGACGTCTGCCGCAGAAGCACGTCGGGGCCGTCCCACGGTGGCGGGCCCTGGATCGCGTCGGTCATCGTGATGCCGCGATCGGACATGCGGCGATACAGCTCATCGATGTCGAGCACCCGCGGGGTGAGGTGGTTGATGTGGGTGGAGCGCACGCCCGCGATGTCGGCGGCGACCGCCGACACGGCGGTCAGCTCCTCGTACCAGGCCCGGTCGATGGGCTCACGCGACAGCGCGAACGCCGCGGTCGCCGTCGCGATGAACGCGTCGGCCTCGGCGGGCGACGCGCCGCCGTTCGCGGTGATCCGGCGGGCGTCGGCGATCAGCGCCGGGTCGAACAGCGTCCTGCCGTCGATGAAGCGGTTGACCCTGGCGCGCAGATCGGGGGAGAAGAACCGCGCGTCGGCGGTGGTGAGCATCGAGGTGAAGACCCGAAACGGGTTGCGCTCCAGATCGTGCGCGTCGACGGGCCGGAACGCCGTCGACACGACCGGAACCGGTGCGGCCGCCTCCCGCAGGTCGTAATAGCCCACCGGATACATGCCGAACGCCGCGAACAGGTCTGCCACATCGGCGAGTTCGCGGGCACTGCCCACCCGGATCGCGCCGTGTCGCTCGGCGGTCACGCGGTCGAGCGAGCCCAGCCCGCCGGCGGCGGCGCAGTCGCGGTTCACCGCGGCGCTCACCTCGACGAGCGTCGTGTAGGCCGGCACCTCGGCGCCGTAGATGTCCGAGAGTGCGGCGGCGAATCGAGCGCGCAACTCCCAGGTGTGAACGTGTGCACTCATCGCGTCCCTCGCAACGGATAGTCTCCGGCCATGACCGACTCCGACGAACTCGACGACATCGATCGCGCGCTCGCCCGCGCGTTGGTGGCCGACGGGCGCGCGACGCTCGCCGAACTCGCGAAAAGCGTCGGCCTGTCGGTGTCGGCGGTCCAGTCGCGGGTGCGCAAGCTGGAGTCACGCGGCGTGGTGACCGGATACCGCGCACGGATCAACCCCGAGGCCGTGGGACACATGCTGTCGGCGTTCGTCGCCATCACCCCTCTCGATCCGTCTCAACCCGATGATTCGCCCGCACGGCTCGAGCACATCAAGGAGATCGAGTCGTGCCACTCCGTGGCCGGGGACGAGAGCTACGTCCTGCTGGTGCGCGTGCCGTCCGCGCGAGCGCTGGAAGACCTGTTGCAACAGATCCGGACGGCGGCCAACGTCCGCACCCGAAGCACCATCATATTACAGACTTTTTACGATGGACGCGACTTCGTACCGTAGAAAATCCTGTCCAGGTGTCGATAGACCGTAAATAATGCGTTAGGATTGCCGGCATGACCGCAGTCCTCTCGCATCGCGCCGACCGCATCCACGACGTCGGCTCCATCGGCCCCGACGACGTGCACGCGGTCCTGCGCCGCAGCATCCTGGCCGACGGCCTCGACCTCGTCCTCGACGTCGAACGCTCGCACGGATCGACGCTGGTCGACGCCCGTACCGGCGCGACGTTCCTGGACATGTTCACGTTCTTCGCCTCGTCGGCGCTGGGCATGAACCACCCGGCGCTGGCCGACGACGAGGAGTTCCGCGCCGAACTCGCCGCCGCAGCAGTGAACAAGCCGAGCAACTCCGACGTCTACAGCGTGCCGATGGCGCGCTTCGTCGACGCCTTCGCGCGGGTGCTCGGCGACGCGGCGCTGCCGCACCTGTTCTTCGTCGACGGCGGCGCACTGGCCGTGGAGAACGCGCTCAAGGTGGCGTTCGACTGGAAGAGCCGGCTCAACGAGTCGCGCGGCATCGATCCCGCGCTCGGCACGAAGGTGCTGCACCTGCGCGGTGCGTTCCACGGCCGCAGCGGCTACACGATGTCGCTCACCAACACCGATCCGAACAAGGTCGCGCGGTTCCCGAAGTTCGACTGGCCGCGGATCGACGCCCCGTGGGCTCGAGCCGGCCTGGACGACGACGCCATGGACGCGCTCGAAGCCGAGTCGCTCCGCCAGGCCCGCGCCGCGTTCGAGGCCAGCCCGCACGACATCGCGTGCTTCATCGCCGAGCCCATTCAGGGCGAGGGCGGCGACCGTCACTTCCGGCCGCAGTTCTTCGCCGCGATGCGCGAGCTGTGCGACGAGTTCGACGCCCTGCTGATCTTCGACGAGGTGCAGACCGGGTGCGGTATGACCGGAACCCCTTGGGCCTTCCAGCAATTGGGCACTACGCCGGACGTCCTCGCCTTCGGCAAGAAGACGCAGGTGTGCGGTGTCATGGCGGGCGGCCGCGTCGACGAGGTCGCCGACAACGTCTTCGCAGTCAGCTCCCGTATCAACTCGACCTGGGGTGGCAGCCTCACCGACATGGTGCGCTCGCGGCGCATCCTGGAGGTCATCGAGAGCGACGGGCTCATCGCCAACGCCGCCGACACCGGGCGCTACCTGCTCGGCAAACTCCGCGAGTTGGCGATCGAGTTCCCCGAACAGGTTCTCGATCCGCGCGGCCGCGGCCTGATGTGCGCGTTCAGCATGCCGACCGCCGAGCAGCGCGACGCCCTGGTCCGCAGGCTCTGGGACCACCGGGTCATCATGCTGGCCAGCGGGCCCGACAGCGTGCGGTTCCGCCCCGCGCTGACGGTCTCAGCGGCGGAGATCGACGCGGCCGTCGACGCGGTGCGCACCGCCCTGCGGTAGCCGGCTAGGCCGCGCGGAAGCTCAGCGCGTCGCCGTTCATGCAGTAGCGCAGGCCCGTTGGCTCGGGCCCGTCGTCGAAGACGTGGCCGAGGTGCCCACCGCAGCGTCGGCAGAGCACCTCGGTGCGCGTCATGCCGAGCGTGCTGTCGGACCGCTCGATCACCGAGTTGTCCAATGCCGCAAAGAAACTCGGCCAGCCGGTGCCGCTGTCGAACTTCGTGCTGGACGAGAACAGGTCCAGCGCGCACCCGGCGCAGCTGAACACGCCGGTGCGGTGCTCGTCGTTCAGCGCACTGCTGTAGGGCGTCTCGGTGCCCGCCTGGCGGAGGATCCGGTACTGCTCCGGCGTCAACTGTTGGCGCCACTGCGCATCGGTGCGGCTCACCTCGAACGTCTCCGCGGACGGTTCCGGCGGGTCGGCGGCGGCGACATCGCGCCACTGAGTGCACCCGGCGACGCCCACCACGAGGGCGCCGAACAGCACGCTGCGCCGCGACAGCGCCCGATTGGCCATGCTTCGACGGTACGACCGGTTGCCGTCCATCGGCCTTACCGATCCGTGACGGTCGGGTGGAACCCGCCGATCCGGGAGGACACTTTCAGGGTGACCCACAGCAATCGCACACGCCTGGCCTTGGGCGCGGTCCTCGCAGCGATCGCCGTCGCGGCCCTTACCGTCGTGCAGCTGCCGGTGTTCTCGGGTGAGGCGTCCGCGCAGTCCACCGCCGTCCCCGCGCCGACGCTCGACACGCCCGCCGCCGACGCCACCCGCACCGCGGTGTTCGCCGGCGGCTGCTTCTGGGGTGTCCAGGGCGTCTTCCAACATGTAAACGGCGTCACCGCAGCCGAATCCGGCTATGTGGGCGGGGACCGGGAGACCGCGGACTACGAGACGGTCAGCAGTGGCGGCACCGGGCACGCGGAATCCGTCCGCATCTCCTACGACCCCGGCCGGGTGACGTACGGCCAACTGCTGCAGATCTTCTTCTCTGTGGTGGCCGACCCCACGCAGCTCAACCGGCAGGGACCCGACTACGGGACCCAGTACCGGACCGAGATCTTCGCCCAGGACGACGCGCAGCAGCGCGTCGCGCAGGCGTACATCGCGCAGCTCGACGAGGCGGGCGTCTTCTCGGGCCCGATCGTCACGGTCGTGTCGCCGAAGGCCGAGTTCTACCCCGCCGAGCAGTACCACCAGGACTTCCTGAACTCGAACCCGACGCATCCCTACATCGCGATCAACGACGCGCCCAAGGTGGAGGCGCTGAAGGCGCAGTTCCCGCAGCTGTACCGGGACCAACCCGTCCTGATGCTGGCCAAGCCCTAATCCGGCGTCACCAGCCGTCGGATGGTCGACGCGAGACGCGTCATCTCCGCACCGCCGACGAGCACGCAGCCGTGCAGTTCGGCGAGCTTGCGCGCGGCCGGGGTGAAGCCGTGGTTCGTCACGACCATGGTGTGCGCGCAGTCGTGGACGGCGGCGCCGGCGACCACCTCCTGCACCGCTCCTGCGCCGACCGGCCGCGCCTGCCGTTTGCACTGCACCGCAAGGCGATTAGGCCTGCGTCCGACGATCAGGTCGACGCCGAAGTCGCCCGTCACAGGCGTCATCATGACCGGGGCCCTGGTCGTCCGCGCGATCCGGGCGACGTGGTCTTCGAACTCGGTGCCCGACATCACCTCGTTGGCGGGATCCTCGCGGGCGGACGGGGTGCGCGCGCCGAGCAGGACGCCGCGGAGGAACGCGGGCAGCAGTGGCGCGAGCACGCCGAGCAGAGCGCTCCACGGCAGGCCGACGCCGAGGCTGTACGCGACGCCGAACGCCGCGACGGCGACGACGGCGTAGACCTTCCACACGCGCTGCACCCTAGGTGGCCGCACCGACACAGCGCCGCATATGTGCAACTGTGGGGTTGCACAACGGCCACATGATGTGCAATTCTGTGGTTGCACTTAAAACCCACCGAAGAACCTGGAGTACACCGATGGCAACCCTCGACATCACCCGCACGATCGACATCAAGGCCGCCCCGGAGAAGGTCTGGGCCGCCCTGACCGAGTCCGACCTGATCTCCCAGTGGTTCGGCGACACCTGCGAACTCGACCCCACCCCCGGTGGCGCCGGCCGTTTCGGCTGGACCGCGCACGGGGCCGATTTCCGCGTCGTCGTCGAACACGTCGATAAGCCGAAGACACTCGTCTACCGATGGGCCAGGGAGTCCGGCGTCGATCCGGTGCAGGGCAACTCCACACTGGTCCGCTTCGACCTCACCGAGATCGACGGCGGCACCCGGCTGAACCTGGTCGAAACCGGCTTCGACGACCTGCCCGATCCCGAGTCCGCGCGCGCGGACAACACGGGTGGCTGGACGGCCGAACTGGCCGAGCTGGTGGAGTTCGTGGAGCGCGCGTGACCGACGACGGGCCGCGCACGGACGTGCCTGCGGTGTGTTCGGTGCTGGCCGACGAGACCCGCTGGCGCATCCTGTCCGAGCTGGGGCGCTCGGATCAGTCGGCGAGCGCCCTTGCAGCCCGCCTGCCGGTGAGCAGGCAGGCGATCGCCAAACACATCGCGGTGCTCGCCGAGGCCGGCCTGGTCGAATCCGTCCGGGCCGGCCGGGAGCTGCGGTACCGGGCGGTCGGGGCGCAGATGACCGCCCTCGCCGACGCGCTCGACGCCATCGGAAGGAGTTGGGACAGGCGGCTGGACGCGATCAAGAGGATCGCCGAGCAGCCCGACTGACGTCACGAGACGAGGGCCGCGCCCGCGCCGCGGGCGGTAGGTTTGACCTCGCGTTCTTTGGGCACTCCTGCAGCGACTGCTCAGGAGGTAGGCACTTGCGCGCAAACGATCAGCGCTCCGAATCCAACCAGCGGAATGTCCGTGGTTAGCTGGGATTCCACCGAGGGTATGGTCGCCTCGAGATCAACAGGAGGGCGCGTGGACAACGCAGTCGAGTTCCGAGTCGCGGCGAAGCTGGAGAACCTGGCCGTGCTGCGCACGCTCGTCGCGGCCGTGGCGACCTTCGAGGACCTCGACATGGACACCGTCGCCGATCTCCGGCTCGCTGTCGACGAGGCGTGCACGCGGCTCATCAGGTCGGCGGTTGCGGACGCGACGCTCGTCGTCACCGTGCGTTCGACCGAGAACGACGTCAGGATCGACGCCGCGACAGCGTGTACGACGTCGGACATCATGGCGCCCGGTAGCTTCAGCTGGCACGTGCTGAGTTCGCTCACCGACGAGGTCAACACGTTCCACGACGGCGCGCAGTCCGACGGTGGTGTATTCGGTATCTCGATGACGACGAGGCGAGTGAGCTCGCTGCGGTGAGTCCGGCATCCTCGAAGGGTTCATCGGCGCGATCGAACTCCGAATACGCCGATGTCGTGGACAAGTTCCGGAAACTCAAGGAGCTGCCCGAGGGTTCGGCCGAGTTCCAGCGTCACCGCGACGCGATCGTCGAGAGGTGTCTGCCGCTCGCCGACCACATCGCACGCCGTTTCGACGGTCGCGGCGAGCCCCGCGACGACCTGGTCCAGGTGGCACGCGTCGGGTTGGTGAACGCCGTCATCCGGTTCGACGTCGACGCGGGCTCGGACTTCGTGTCGTTCGCGGTGCCGACCATCATGGGCGAGGTCCGCAGGCACTTCCGCGACAACAGCTGGTCGGTGAAGGTCCCCCGGCGGCTCAAGGAACTGCACCTGCGGCTCGGCGCGGCGACTGCCGAACTGTCGCAGCGGCTGGGCCGCGCGCCGACACCGTCCGAGCTCGCCGAGGAACTCGAGATCGACCGCGACGAGATCGTGGAGGGTCTCGTCGCGGGCAGCTCGTACAACACGCTGTCGATCGACGGCGGAAGCAGCAGCGGCACCGAGGAAGCGCCCGCGATCGCCGACACGCTCGGCGACGTCGACCTCAATCTCGACCGCATCGAGAATCGGGAGGCGTTGCGGCCGCTGCTGGCCAGCCTGCCCGAACGGGAGCGCACCGTCCTGTTGCTGCGCTTCTTCGAGTCCATGACGCAGACCCAGATCGCCGAGCGGGTCGGAATCTCGCAGATGCACGTGTCGCGACTACTCGCAAAATCCCTTGCGCGCCTGCGTGATCAGCTGGAGTGACGGACGGTCACATCGACGCGAACGCCGCGTCCACGGTCGCCTTCAGCGGAACGATCGCGTCGGTGTCGCAGATCCGCATGACGCGGTCCACGTTCCTGCTCGGGACGACCGCCCACGGCGTATCCCCGGCGGTGTAGCGGTCGCCGAGTGCGTGTAGCGCGGAGACGCCCGCCGTGCCGAAGAACTTCACACCGCTGAGATCGATCACCACGCGCGAGCGGTCCTCGGCGGCGAGGACGGCGGTGTCGAGGAAGTCGGAGACGTTCGTCATGTCGAGTTCGCCGTCGACGGACAGAATCACGTCGGACGGAGCGTTGAGACGGGTGGTGAAGGTCGCCGACCCGTTGGTAATGGTGGTGAGCACTGTGACTCCATCAGTCGAATGACATTCTGACGATGGGTTCACGTCAAAAGTTGAAGGGCCCTGCGCCTCAAAGCCGTGATGACGCTTCCAATGGCTGCTAACTCAACCTGCTGACGAGCCTACGCCTGATGGGGGGGCGACCACAATCGCGCTGGTGACTCGCCGCGGTGCACACTGACATGATGTCGATTGCCGGGGTGCTGCTCGCCGGTGGCGCGGGCACACGGTACGGGATGCCGAAAGTGCTTGCTGCGGATGGGGTTTGGCTGCGGTCGGCGGTGACCGCACTGGCCGACGGCGGCTGCGATGACGTGGTCGTGGTGCTCGGGGCCGCGATCGTCGACGTCCCCGCCCCGGCCCGTGCCGTGATCGCCGACGACTGGGCGTCCGGGATGGGCGCGTCGCTGCGTACCGGCCTGGCGGCGGTCGCCGCCGCCGACTCCGCGGTGATCCACCTGGTCGACACGCCCGACGTCACGGCCGAGGTGATTCGCCGCATGCTGGCCGCCGAGGCCGACCTCGCGCGGGCCACCTACGGCGGCAGACCGGGTCACCCCGTGGTGATCGGGCGCACGCACTGGCCGGAACTGGTCGCCACGCTGCGCGGTGACCGGGGTGCACGGGCCTTCCTGGCCGGCCGGACCGATCTGGTGCTGGTCGAGTGCGGGGACCTGGCTACCGGTGTCGACGTCGACGTCGATCCCGATCGAGGTTAGAGCAGCCCGAGTTTCTCGACGGCCGCTCGCTCCTCGGCGAGTTCGGCGATCGACGCGTCGATGCGGGCGCGGGAGAACGCGTTGATCTCGAGTCCCTCCACGATCTGCCAGGCGCCGTCGACTGCGCGTACGGGCAGCGAGGCCACCACGCCCTCCGGGATGCCGTACACCCCCGGCGAGGGGAGCGCCACCGACGTCCAGTCGTCGACGTCGGTGCCGTCGACCCAGTCCCGGACGTGGTCGATGGCGGCGTTGGCCGCCGAGGCCGCCGACGATGTGCCGCGCGCCTCGATGATCGCGGTGCCGCGCTTGGCCACGGTCGGAATGAAATCCGTTGTCAGCCAATCGGTGTCGGCGGCGAACTCCGCGCCGGGGCGGCCTGCGACATCGGCCTGGAAGACATCGGGGTACATCGTGGGGGAGTGGTTGCCCCACACCGTCACCTTGGACACCTCGGCGACGTGCACACCCGCGTGGGCGGCCAGGGCCGCGACGGCCCGATTGTGATCGAGCCGCGTCAGCGCGGTGAACCGCTCGGCGGGGATGTCGGGTGCGTGTGCCGACGCCACCAGGGCGTTGGTGTTCGCCGGGTTGCCGACGACCGCGATACGCACGTCGGATGACGCGCCGGCGTTGAGTGCCCGTCCCGCGTCGGCGAAGATGGCGGCGTTGGCGGCCAGCAGGTCGGCGCGCTCCATGCCCTTACTGCGGGGTTTGGCGCCGATCAGCAGTGCCACATCCACGCCGTCGAACGCCCGTACCGGATCGTCGTGGATCTCGATGCCCGCGAGGAGTTCGAAGGCGCTGTCGACGAGTTCCATCACGACGCCCTCGGCGGCGCGCACGGCCGACGGCAACTCGAGCAGCCGCAGCGTCACCGGCACTCCGCGACCGAGCAGTGCGCCCGCCCCGATGCGGAAGAGCGCGGCGTAGCCGATCTGGCCGGCGGCGCCGGTGACGGTGACGACCCTCGGGCGGGCGCTCACGTGTGCACCACGATGCCCAGAACGGCCGACGCCCAACGCCGGACGGTGTCCTCGGAGATCGCGGCGGCATCCTCGAATCCGGGTCGCGCGCGGCTGGCCATGAACTTCGCGGCCGGGTCGAGCGTCACCTCGGCGAGCAGTTCACCGGTGGTCGGCTCGCACACCGCCCAGGTGTAGCGGGTGTCATCGGCCCAACCGTCCTCGGCGTCGTCGATGTACTCGCCATCGGTCTCCCCGAGGTCGGCGAGCGCGGGGCGGTCATCCATTCGGTCGTCACAGCGCAGCGCGCGCAGGTACCACTGACCGTTGTTGATCTCCACGGGTTCCACGCGAACAGCGTGTCACGAGCAGGCGTGGGCAACCCAGACGGCAAAGGAGCGACGTCTGGTGATGTTGCCGTTCAGGGTTACGTGTGCGAAACACCTGGCTAATGCCGAACCGCATCGCGGGCAATGTTGGCTGCACCCCTTTCGGGCAAGAAAAGACCAAGAGAATGAAACGGTCGGCATATCGGGGCAAATGCTGGAAGGAATTGCAACTCAGATAAAGCAAAACAATAACGGCTGTTTGCGAGTACGTTCCGAGCCATATCCGATTGAATTTCTTGGCGACCAGCAACCGGGAGTGCACTCGTGACAGACAACCGGAACTCCTTACCGGACGCCTCGCACCACGCCCGATACATCGGCCGCGTCGGCGGCCTCGCGATCGCATTGGGGGTGGGGCTGTCCATTGCGGGGCTGACAGGCGCACCCACGGCGTCCGCTGATTCCGACACCACCGGCGGCGCATCGTCGAGCTCGAGCTCGAGCTCGACGGATTCCGGTTCCGGTTCGCCCTCGAGTTCCAATGACGAGGCCGCCGACAAGGCCGTCAAGGGCTCGACTGACACGAAAAGCCCTACGGCGGAGCAGTCGGACTCGACATCGGAGTCGAGCGCCGCCTCTGCCGACTCCACCGCGAAGGCCGACGACGAAACGGCGGCGCCCACCAAGAAGTCCACGCGACATCGGTCGTCGGACCGCACGTCGAGCACCCCCGCGGCTAAACAACCGGAGCGTGCGCCGGCCGCAGCCGCCGCAGGGACGCAGCCCTCGGCGCGACGCGCTGAGGCCGTTGACAGCGACGCCACTCCGACCGCCTCCACCGCCCACGTCACGCCGACTGCCGTGGCCGCCACCGCGGCAGCGCCCGCCGCGCTGAGAGCCGTCGCGGCCGACTCCGTCGACACACCGAAGGCGCCGGCACGGGCGATCGCCGTCTGGTCCGTCCTCGCCACGGCGACGCGTCAGGCCGAGGAGTTCATGCGCTCCATCGTGCGTGACATCTCGAATTCCCTTGCTGCGCTATCCCGTTCGATCAGCACGGTGGCGACGCCGATGCCGACGGCGTTGCGGGTGACCGCAGTGAGCAACGCCGCGCCCTCGGCGTCGCCTCCAACGTTCGGCACCCCCGATCCCGTCACCGGCGCGGTGTCGGGCGCGCTGAACGTCACGGACCCGAACGGCGATCCGCTCACCTACACGGTCAAAACCGCGCCACCGGGCGGGACGGTGACGGTCGCTGCCAACGGCACGTTCCGGTACACCCCCTCACAGGCCACCCGACTCCTCGCCGGCGCGACGCTGGCCCCGGACACCGACCGCTTCGTCGTGTCGGTCACCGACGGCTCAGCGTCGACGTCCGTCACCGTGGACGTACCCGTCCACTCGGGCCAGTTGTCGGCCGGTAAGGCGACCCAGGTCGGCTTGTCGCCGTCGGGCATCGTGACCCACGGCGACCGGATCTACACCGCGAACACGTCGAGCAACACCATCACCGCGATCGACGCGCGCACCAATGCGGTGATCGCCAGCGTGCCGGTGGGTAAAGCGCCAACCCACGTCGCGGTCAGCCCCGATGGTTCGGTGCTCTACGTCGCCAACAGCGGGTCCAACACGGTGTCGGCGATCAGCACGGTGACCGGCGCGACACTGGCCACCATGGCGGTGGGCGGTTCCCCGCAGGGGCTGGCGGTGAACCCGGCAGGCACACGGATCTACGTAACCAACACCGCGAGCAACAGCGTGACGGTGTTGAACGCAGCGACCCGGCAGACGGTGAGCACCATCAAGGTCGGCGCTGCGCCCACCGGCGTCGCGATCAGCGCGGACGGTGCGCGCGTCTACATCGCGAACCGCGGGGCCAACACCGTCTCCGCCATCCAGACCGCGACCAACACCGTCGCGGCGACGTATTCGGTCGGCACGACACCGCAGTCGGTGGTACTCAACTCGGCGGGTACCCGGTTGTACGTCACGAACGTCGGCAGTGACAACGTCACGGTGATCAACACGTCCAGCGGTGCGCGCGTCGCCACGATCACCGTCGGGGATCAACCCTTCGGCATGGTGCTCAGCCGCGACGGCAGTCTCGGCTACGTAGTCAACGGCGACTCCACTATGTCGGTCATCAACACGGCGACCAACACGAAGGTGACCGGCACCCTGCGCATCGAGTCCACGCTGGGCAGCATGGTGGCCGTCAGCCCCGACGGGAACACCGTTTACACCACGTTCGCGGGCGGAACCACCTACCGCACAACGTCACTCGTGCATTTCGACCCACCGCCGTCGAATCCCGGCAGCGCCGCCCCTGCTGTCGTCGACAACTTCACCGGCGCCGCAGGCACCAAGCCGGACTCAGCGCTGTGGAGTCCGTATCTGGCCGCCGGTGGCGCGACCGGCGAACTCGCCGCCTACACCGACTCGGCGCGCAATGCGTCTCTGGACGGCAACGGCAACCTCGTCATCCGGGCGATCAAGGAGCCGATCACCGTGCCCGGCTACGGCACGTTCGACTACAGCAGCGCCTTCCTGTCCACTCAGGACAAGCTCGAGTTCACCTACGGCACCGTGGCCGCGCGCATCAAGTTCCCCGCCGAGCAGGGGCTGTTACCCGCATTCTGGATGCTGGCGTCCGACACGGAAACCGTTGGCTGGCCACTCGCAGGTGAAATCGACGTCATGGAGGTCGCCAATACGGGTACGTTCCAGGGCTCGTCGATGCACGGGGCCGGCTACGACTTGTCGACGGCGATCACCGGTGATCTGAGCGCCGCATTCCACGAGTACTGGGTGCGTTGGGAGCCGAACAAGATCACCACCGGCGTCGACGGCGTCACCTTGGCGACGTTCACGCCGGACTCACTCCCGCCGGGCAGTCCGTGGACGTACAACAACCGGTCGATGTACGCGATCCTCAACCTGTCGGTCGGCAGCCCGTTCGGACAGCCCGACGCGACGACCGAACTGCCCGCGGCGATGGTCGTGGACTGGTTCAGGTATACGCCGCTCTAGTCCTTGATCTCGCAGACGACAGTGCCCTGCGTGACCGCGGCGCCGGCCTCGACCGACAGGCCGGTGATGGTGCCGTCCTTGTGCGCGGTGACCGGGTTCTCCATCTTCATCGCCTCGAGCACGACCACCAGATCGCCCGCGGCGACCGTCTGGCCCTCCTCGACGGCGACCTTGACGACCGTGCCCTGCATGGGCGCCGTCACGGAATCGCCCGACGCCTTCGCGCCGGCCGACGCGCCGCGCTTGCGCGGCTTCGGCTTCTTGCGGATCGCGCCGCTGGGGCTGGCGGCACCGCCGCCACCGACCGCGAGATCGCCGGGCAGCGACACCTCGACGCGACGTCCGCCGATCTCGACGACGACCGTCTGCCGCGGCAGCGTGTCCTCTTCCTCGATCGGGTCGCCGCCGGTGAACGGCTCGACGGTGTTGTCCCACTCGGTCTCGATCCAGCGGGTGTGGACGGTGAAGCCGTTCTCGTCACCGATGAACGCCGGGTCGGCGACCACGGCGCGGTGGAACGGGATGACGGTGGCGAGGCCCTCGACGGTGAACTCGGCCAGCGCACGGCGGGACCGGGCCAGCGCCTCGGCGCGCGTGGCGCCGCTGACGATGAGCTTGGCGAGCATCGAGTCGAACTGGCCGCCGATGACCGAACCGGTCTCGACGCCCGAGTCCAGGCGCACGCCGGGGCCGGTGGGCGGTTCGAACTTACTGACCGGGCCGGGCGCGGGCAGGAAGCCGCGGCCGGCGTCCTCGCCGTTGATGCGGAACTCGAACGAGTGGCCGCGCGGCGTCGGATCCTCGGTGATGTCCAACGCCTCGCCGTTGGCGATCTTGAACTGCTGCTGCACCAGGTCGATACCCGAGGTCTCCTCCGTGACCGGGTGTTCCACCTGCAGGCGGGTGTTCACCTCGAGGAAGCTGATCAGGCCGTCCTGGCCGACCAGGTACTCGACGGTGCCCGCACCGTAGTAGCCGGCCTCCTTGCAGATGCGCTTGGCGGACTCGTGGATCTCCTTGCGCTGCGCGTCGGTGAGGAACGGCGCGGGCGCCTCCTCGACGAGCTTCTGGAAGCGGCGCTGCAGCGAGCAGTCGCGAGTGCCGGCGACGACGACGTTGCCGTGGGTGTCGGCGATGACCTGAGCCTCGACGTGGCGGGGCTTGTCCAGGTAGCGCTCGACGAAGCACTCGCCGCGGCCGAAGGCGGCCACGGCCTCACGGGTCGCCGACTCGAACAGTTCGGGGATCTCCTCGATGGTGCGCGCGACCTTCATGCCGCGGCCGCCACCGCCGAACGCCGCCTTGATGGCGACGGGCACGCCGTACTCCTTCGCGAACGCGACGACCTCGTCGGCGTCCTTGACCGGGTCCGGGGTGCCGGGCACCAGCGGGGCCTCTGCGCGCGCGGCGATGTGGCGTGCGGTCACCTTGTCGCCGAGATCGCGGATCGACTGAGGGCTGGGGCCGATCCAGATCAGCCCGGCGTCCAGGACGGCCTGCGCGAAGTCGGCGTTCTCCGAGAGGAATCCGTAGCCGGGGTGGATCGCGTTGGCGCCCGACTTGGCGGCGGCGTCGAGCAGCTTCTCGAACACCAGGTAGGACTCGGCCGACGTCTGACCGCCCAGTGCGAACGCCTCGTCGGCGAGGCGCACGTGCGGAGCGTCGGCGTCCGGCTCCGCATACACGGCCACACTGGTCAGCCCGGCGTCCTTGGCGGCCCGGATCACCCGGACGGCGATCTCACCGCGGTTGGCGACGAGCACCTTGGAGATCTTCGAGCTGGCGTGACTGGGCACTGTGCCTCCTGGTAGTGGCATCTCTAAGAAACGTCTTTAAGAATGTATCCCGCGAAGTTTAAGGGGCGCACTTTCCGCGTCGGCGAGCCGGTCCGGTTACTCGCGGGTAAGTCCGGGCGGCCCCGAAACGCCCCTAACGAAGGCGGCGCTTGATGCGGGTCAACATCGCCGACATCCCGCGCAAGCGCAGTGGGCTGATGAGGGCCGCGAGGCCCAGATCGGCGTAGAAGTCGTCGGGCACCGCGAGGATCTCGTCGGCGGAGTGGTCGTCGAGACCCGCCGCCAGAATCGCGGCGAAGCCCCGCGTCGTCGGCGCCTCTGCCGGCGCACTGAAGTGCAGCCGGACGTGCTCGCGGTCGGTGTCATCGACGTGGAGGAACAGCGGCGACTGGCACTCCGGCACCGGCTCCATCGCCGCCTCGTCGAGATCGCTTGGCAGCGGCGGCAATTCGCTTGCGAACTCCAACAGCAGCTGCAGCTTGTCCTGGCCCTGCATCTCGGCGAACTCGGAGACGACCTCGGCTAGTGCCGCCGGCATGCCGGACGGCGCCGTCACGGCGCTTCGCCGGGCTCTTCCCCGGCGGCCACGGGAACCCGGACCGCGTTACCCCACTCGGTCCACGACCCGTCGTAGTTGCGCACACCCTCCCTGCCCAGCAGATGCGTCAGCACGAACCAGGTGTGGCTCGAGCGCTCACCGATGCGGCAGTACACGATGGTCTTCGGGTCGTCGCTTGCGTCGAGGAAGCCGTACAGCTCGTCGAGTTCCGCACGGCTGCGGAACTGACCGTTGTCCTTGGCGGCCTTGCCCCATGGGATCGAGCGAGCCGTGGGAATGTGTCCACCGCGCAACGCGCCCTCTTCGGGGTAGTCCGGCATGTGGGTGCGCTCACCCGTGTACTCCTGAGGCGACCGCACGTCGATCAACGGCTGGGTGCCGAGAACCGCGAGCACGTCGTCCTTGAACGCGCGAATGGGTGCGTCGTTGCGCTCCACGACCGGATAGCCGGTGGTCTGCTTCGACGGCACGTCCAGGTTGGTGTCCCTGCCGTCGTTGACCCACAGTTGACGTCCGCCGTCGAGCAGTCGGACGTCGGGGTGGCCGAACAGGGTGAACACCCACAGCGCGTACGCGGCCCACCAGTTGCTCTTGTCGCCGTAGATCACGACGGTGTCGTCACGCGAGATGCCCTTGCGGTCCATCAGCGCGGCGAACTGCGCGCCGTCGATGTAGTCGCGGACATGGGGGTCGTTGAGGTCGGTGTGCCAGTCGATCTTGACGGCTCCGGGGATGTGACCAGTGTCGTACAGCAGGACGTCCTCGTCGGACTCGACGATGGCGAGCCCCGGTCGGCCCAGATTGCCCGCCAGCCAGTCGGACGTGACCAGCCGTTCGGGGTGGGCGTAGGCGGCAAGGGACGGGTGCGGGTCTGCGGGAAGCGACACATCGTGCAGCCTACTGGCTGTGCGCGGTCGCGTGCGGATGGATCAGGTCCGCAGCGAGGCCTGGTTGCTGCGATACCACGACACCGTGTCGACGATGCCCTGGATGAGCGAGACGCTCGGCTCCCAGCCACTGTCGCGCAGTGTGCCGATGTCCAGCAGCTTGCGCGGAGTGCCATCGGGCTTCGTTGTGTCCCAACGGGTTTCGCCGGTGTAGCCGATTGCGGTCGCCACCACGTCGGCGATGTCGGCGATGGTGTGGTCGACACCGGTGCCCACGTTGACCTGTCGCGGGCCGTCGAAGTGCTCGAGCAGGTGCAGGCAGGCGTCGGCGAGATCGTCGACGTGGAGAAGTTCACGAAGCGGCTTGCCGCTGCCCCAGTTCGTCACGACGGGGTCGCCGGCGGACTGGGCCTCGTCGTACCGACGGATCAAGGCGGGCAGCACGTGGCTGGAGGTGGGGGAGAAGTTGTCGCCGGGACCGTAGAGGTTGGTGGGCATGGCCGAGATCCACGGCAGGCCGTACTGCCGCCGCACCGCCTGTACCTGCAGGATGCCCGCGATCTTCGCGATCGCGTAGGCGTCGTTGGTGGGTTCCAGGGCGCCGGTGAGCAGGGCGTCCTCGGTGATCGGCTGAGAGGCGAACTTGGGGTAGATGCACGACGAGCCGAGGAACAACAGCCTGCGGACGCCGGTGTGCAGCGCAGCGTCGAGCACGTTGACCTGGATCTGCAGGTTCTCCGAGATGAAGTCCACGGGACGAGTGCTGTTGGCCAGGATGCCGCCGACCCGAGCGGCCGCCAGCACCACCACTTGGGGACGGTGCGTGCCGAAGAACTCGAACACCGCGGGGCGGTCGGTGAGGTCGAGCTCGCTGCGCGGACGCACCAGCAGTTGGTCGAATCCCTCGGCGATCAGCCTGCGGTGAATTGCGGAACCGACCATGCCCCGGTGCCCCGCGACGAACACCGGCGCGGTGCGGTCGAGGGGGCCCGGCGTGAAATCCACTGTCTCCATCGACGTCAACTCCACGCCTCGACGAGCGGCGTGTCAATCCAGGGCTTGCCCTGGCATTCGAGTGCGGCGATGTCGGCCTCGACCATGATGCGAGCCAACTCGGGCGTCTGGACACGGGCGCGCCAGCCCAACTTCGCCTCCGCCTTCGACGCATCGCCGACCAGCGCGTCGACCTCGGTGGGGCGCAGGTAGCGGTCGTCGAAGCGGACGTGCTCCCGCCAATCCAGGCCGGCGTGGGTGAACGCCGCCTCCAGGAAGTCGCGCACCGTGAAGTTGCCGCCCGTGGCCAGGACGAAGTCGTCCGGCTCGTCGGCCTGCAGCATGCGCCACATGCCCTCGACGTACTCCGGGGCGTAACCCCAATCGCGGACCGCGTCCAGGTTTCCGAGGTACACGTGCTGCTCGATGCCCGCCTTGATGCGCGCGGCCGCCCTTGTGATCTTGCGCGTCACGAAAGTCTCACCGCGGCGCGGGGATTCGTGGTTGAACAGGATGCCGTTGCAGGCGAACATGTCGTACGCCTCGCGGTAGTTCTTGGTGATCCAGTACGAGTAGACCTTCGCGGCGCCGTAGGGGGAGCGGGGGTAGAACGGGGTGTTCTCGTCCTGCGGCGGCGGCGATGCGCCGAACATCTCGGAACTCGACGCCTGGTAGAAGCGGCAGTCGACGTTGGCGATGCGCAGCGCCTCGAGGAGCCGGACCGTACCCGAACCGGTGGTGTCCGCAGTGTGCTCGGGTTCGTCGAAGCTCACCCGCACATGCGACTGGGCGGCGAGGTTGTAGACCTCGTCCGGATTGATGCGCGCCAGTAGGGTGACGAGCCGGGCACCGTCGGAGAGGTCGCCGTAGTGCAGGAAGAACCGCGCGCCGGGCTCGTGCGGGTCGATGTACAGGTGGTCGATCCGATGGGTGTTGAACGTCGACGAGCGGCGGATCAGGCCGTGGACCTCGTAGCCCTTGGCCAGGAGCAGTTCGGCCAGGTACGACCCGTCCTGCCCGGTGATCCCGGTAATCAGCGCTCTCTTCATCGATAACCTCGTTCTGCGACACTCAGTGGGTTTGCCAAAAGTACACTAAGTGGGATTATGGCAAATGTCTCCGCGTTCGTGAACCTAGACGGTGTTCCGGGGTTGTTTCACCAGTTGACAGAGCTTCATCGTGGCGGAGATCACTCGTTCGGGGGAGCCCGCGAACGGCCTGTCGGGCCCGTCAGAACATAACCGGGGAAGTCATCAAAATTTGCCCTCGCGAAGGTTCGGGTCAGCTGGGGTTGGCCACCCAGAGCTCGGCCAGCGACAGTCCCGCCCGCTCGAAGAGCGTCCTCATCAGCGGAAGACCGATGCCGATGACCGCCGACGGGTCGCCCGTCACACCGTCGACGAACCAGCCGCCCCGGCCGTCGATGGTGAAGCCGCCGGCCACGGCCTGCGGTTCACCGCTGCGGACGTAGGCGTCCAGATCGGCGGACGAGGGCGTGCCGAAGTGCACCGTCGTGCGGGAGTCGGCCGCGAACTCGCCGAGCACCGTGCCGTCCAGCACGCGGATGACGCAGTGCCCGGTGAACAGTTCGCCGGACGTGCCCGCCATCTGCGTCCAGCCGAGGCGGGCGTCCTCAGCGGTGACCGGTTTGCCCCGCAGCACGCCGTCGCGCCAGAGCATCGAATCGCACCCGATGACGACGCAGTCGGCGGCGACGTCGGCGGGCGCCCCCTCGACCACAGCACGTGCCTTCGCGACCGCCAGCGCCGTCGTGGTGGCAGCGGGACCCGCGTCCGGGGGCAGCGCCGCGACGACGGCGTCCTCGTCGACGCCGGAGACGACGACGAGCGGGTCGATGCCCGCCTTCCGCAGGACCGACAGCCGGCCCGCCGAGGCCGACCCCAGGACGACCCTGGTCACCTGCGCATGTGGGTCCGCTCGACCAGCGTGACCATCTGCCAGCTGAAGTGCGAGTAGCGCAGCTTGTCGACCGGATGGCCCCAGGGGTTGAGCTCCTGCGGTCCGGGCTCGGGATGGCCGCCGCTCGCGGCGCTGAGCACGGTGACCAGCGCTGCGAGTTCGTCGTCGGTGGGCTTTCCCTTGAGCACCCGGATCTCGGGTACCGACGTGTCCGGCGGTACGTCGATGGTCATGTCCCTGGGGTCGCTGACCTCGATGATGTCGGCGTTGTGATCCATCTGGAGTCTCCTTCGAGCGCCGGTCAGAGCGGGATGTTGCCGTGCTTCTTCGGCGGGACCTGGACGACCTTGCGCTCCAGCAACCGCAGCGCCGTCGCGACGTACCCGCGGGTGTGCGACGGCGGGATGACCGCGTCCACGTACCCGCGCTCGGCGGCGATGTACGGATTCACCAGCGTGTCCTCGTACTCCTGCTGCAACTCGAGGCGCAGCGCGTCGACATCCTGTCCCTCCTTGGCCGCGTCCTTGAGCTGCTGGCGGTAGACGAAGCCCACCGCGCCGGAGGCGCCCATGACGGCGATCTGGGCCGTCGGCCAGGCCACGACCACGTCGGCGCCCATGTCCTTGGACCCCATGACGCAGTACGCGCCGCCGTAGCTCTTGCGGGTGATGACGGTGACCTTGGCGACCGTGGCCTCGCCGTAGGCGTACAGCAGCTTCGCACCGCGCCGGATGATGCCGTTGTACTCCTGATCGGTGCCCGGCAGGAAGCCCGGCACGTCGACGAGCAGGACGATCGGGATGTTGAAGCAGTCGCAGGTGCGGATGAACCGCGCGGCCTTCTCCGAGGCGTTGATGTCGAGGCAGCCGGCGAACTGCGTCGGCTGGTTGGCGACGATGCCGACCGGGCGGCCGTCGACGCGGCCGAAGCCGACGACGATGTTGCCCGCGTAACCGGCCTGCACCTCCAGGAACTCGTCGTCGTCGAGGATCCGGGTGATGACCTCGTGCATGTCGTACGGCTGATTCGGCGAGTCCGGGATGAGCGTGTCCAGCTCGAGGTCCTCGTCGGTCAGGTTGTCCTCGATAGCGCCGGGATGCGGCGGGGCGGGGTAGCGCGGCGGCTCCGCGTAGTTGTTCGGCGGCAGATAGGCCAGCAGGTCGCGCACGTAGTCCAGGGCGTCCTGCTCGCCGGAGGCGACGTAGTGCACGGTGCCGGACTTGGCCATGTGGGTGTGGGCGCCGCCCAGTTCCTCCATGGTGACGTCCTCGCCGGTGACGGTCTTGATGACGTCGGGGCCGGTGATGAACATCTGGCTGGTCTGGTCGACCATGATGACGAAGTCGGTCAGCGCGGGGGAGTAGACGTGGCCACCGGCGGCGGCGCCCATGATGAGCGAGATCTGCGGGATGACGCCCGACGCCAGGATGTTGTTGCGGAAGATGCGGCTGTACAGACCGAGCGAGACGACGCCCTCCTGGATGCGCGCCCCGGCGCCGTCGTTGATGCCGATGAGCGGACGGCCGGTCTTGATGGCCAGCTCCTGGACCTTGACGATCTTCTCGCCGTAGACCTCGCCGAGGCTCCCGCCGAACACCGTGGCGTCCTGGCTGAACACACAGACGTCGCGGCCGTCGACCGTGCCGTAGCCGGTCACGACGCCGTCACCGACGGGGCGCTTCTCCCCGAGCCCGAAGTTGGTGCTGCGGTGCTTGGCGAGCGCATCGAGTTCGACGAAGGACCCCTCGTCGAGCAGTGCCAGAACGCGTTCGCGCGCAGTCAGTTTGCCCTTCGCATGGGTCTTCTCGACGGCATCCTCACCGACGGGGTGCAGCGTCTCCTCGGCGCGTTTGCGGAGGTCCGCCAGCTTGCCCGCGGTGGTGTGGATGTCGGTTTCGTGGGGAGCCGCGGGTGCTGAGGGATCCGTAACGCTCGTCATGGACGTTGATGTTAGCGTCGGCAGCGCCCACGCTCTTAAGCAGCCCTTAGATTGGGTGAACGCGTCGCCGCGGGGGAATGCCGGTGCGAGACGGGCCAGGCTGTGGGATTAGCCGGGTCGGACCGGGCCACAGCGGCGTCCTGACGTTATGGTGGGTCGCGAATTCGTGACAGGAGCAAACTCATGTTCGTCGAACCGCAGGCGTCGGATCCGGAAGTCATCGCTCGCAAGATCGCCGTCAACCCCAATGTGCGAATCCCCCCGCGCATGGAGTGGGTAACCGACGACGACGGCAACATTCTCGATTACAAACTCGCGGGTGAGTCGCTATTCCAACGCATCCTGCACGTGTACGCCGCGCTGTTCTACAACTCGATCGTGACCCACATACCCTTCCATTTCATCCGACTCGGCTACCTGAGAATGTTCGGTGCGACGATAGGCAAGGGGTCGGCGATCAATCGCGGAACCAGCGTCTGGTCGATTCCCTACATCGTCATCGGCGAACGCGTTGCGATCGGATTTCGGTGTTTGCTCGACGCCAGGGCGGGGATTGCGATCGGCGACGACACGGTGATCGCGAGCGACACCCACATCATCGCGGGCGGCCACGACTTCAACCATCCGAACTTCGTTCCGGCACCCAACCCGCCCGACCCCGTGGTCATCGACGACCACGTGTGGGTCGGTAGTCGTGTCACGATCCTCCCGTGCCTGATCGGACGCGGTGCCGTGGTGGCGGTGCACGCGGTCGTGAACAAGGAGGTGCCCCCGTTCGCCATCGTCGGTGGGGTACCCGCGAAGGTGGTTGGCCAGCGCAATCCCGACGCGCTCAAGTACAGCGGGAAGTACCGCGTCCCGTTCTTCTGACGCGAAATCGTTGCCGTTTTGTTTGCCACGCGGGGCGCAACCGGCGGGCGCGGCACTGTTTGCGCGTGTACAGTGTGCCGTGCGATGTGGTGTCGTCACGTCGCCGCATGCTCCCCCACATGTAGAGGACATTGACCGTGCAGCCTGCACAGCAAATCAGGGCCTCGGCAGCTCCGAGAGTGGCGATAGCGCACGATTACCTCACTCAACTCGGTGGCGCCGAGAAGACCGTGCTCAATATGAGCAGGGCTTTTCCTGACGCCCCGATTTACACAATGCTGTACGACCCGGACGCGACGTTTCCCGAATTCAGGGATCTCGATGTACGAGTCCCGTTGTTCAACAGAATCAAGCCCTTTCGGAAAAACCACCGGGCCGCGCTGCCCGTGCTTCCACTGGTCGCACAGTCGATTTTCATTGACGCGGACGTCGTTTTGAGCAGCAGCAGCGGATGGGCCCACGGCTTCCGAACGAATGGCCGCAAACTCGTCTACTGCCATTCCCCTGCGCGCTGGCTTTACCAACCCCGGACGTATCTCGGCGACGACGGCAACGCACTCGCGCGATTCGGTCTCCGCGCCGCGTCGTCGTATTTGAAAGCGTGGGACCGTAACGCGGCGCGGTCGAGCGACCGCTATCTGGCGAACTCGACGGAGATCAGGGGACGCATCGCCGACGCATACGGCATCGACGCCAGCATCGTCTTCCCACCGGTCTCCCGACCGCCCGCCGAGGACGTGGAGCCCATCGCCGAGGTGTCCGACTGGCTGCGCGGCGCCGGACCCGACGACGCGTTCTACCTCGTCGTCTCGAGGCTGCTGCCTTACAAGAACGTCGACGCCATCGTGCGGGCGTTCGCGGGCACCGACAGAAAGCTCGTGGTGGTCGGCCACGGCCCTCAGGCGGATCATCTCCGGCAGCTCAAGACCGACAACGTGGTGATGCTGTCGCATCTGTCCGACGGCGCCCTCGCGTGGCTGTATCGGAACTGCCGGGCGATCATCGCGGCCAGTTACGAGGACTACGGCCTCACGCCGCTGGAGGCGGGGGCCTGGGGCAAGCCCGCGATCGCCCTGCGCTTCGGCGGCTTCCTCGACACCATTCACGAGGACGTCAGCGGGCTGTACTTCGACGAGCCGACGCCGCGTTCTATCGCCGCCGCGCTGGACCGCTTCGAGTCGATGAAGTTCGACCGGGACAAAGTGCGCGGCCACGTCGAGCAGTTCAGCCAGCAGTCCTTCGCGGAGAAGCTCCACACCGCGGTCGACGAACTCGCGGCGCAGCCCATCGCCGCGAGACGGTGAGAGTACGCTCACCGAGCGATCGGGCCCTCATGAGCGCGACGAATTCCCCTGAATTGGATAGATGTAGGAGCGAGACGGTGAGCCTCGAACCCGCGAAAGCGGATCCAGTGAAAGTAGCCAAGAAGGTCGCCGCGGCGCCGGGGCTCAAGCTGCCGCCGGAACCGTCGTACGACCTGCTTCCGGACGGCAGGGTGGCCAACTACCGCATGCAGAGCATGGGCCTGAAGCGCAAGCTGCGCAACAGGATCGGGCAGGTCCTCTGGAACCTGGTCATCACCCACATCCCGTTCCACTTCATCCGGCAGGGCTACCTGAAGCTCTTCGGTGTCACGATCGGCAAGAACTCCTGCATCATGCTGGGCACGTCCATCCTCGACATCGAGTTCCTCACCGTCGGGGACAACACGTCGATCGGCTCGCGGTGCCTGCTCGATGCGCGCGCCGGTCTCTACATCGGCAACGACGTGACCATCGCCAGCGACGTCCAGATCATCGGCGGCGGACACGACGTCAACCATCCCGACTTCCTTCCGGTGCCCGATCCGACGGTCATCGAGGACTACGTCTGGATCGCCAGCCGCGCCATGGTGTTGCCGTCCCACATCCAGCGCGGCGCGGTGGTCGCCGCGCAGGCGGTGGTGAACAAGGACATCGACGAGTGCACCATCGTCGGCGGGGTGCCTGCCAAGGTGATCGGCAAGCGCAATCCGGACGCACTCAAGTACAGGGGCGGCTACCGCCCGCTGTTCTGCTGATGGGTGCGACTCTCCAGGACTACCGATTGGTGTTCGTGGGTCCGATGCTCGGGCACTCCGCGGTGGGCGACTACGCCGAGGACATCGTCACCGCGGTGCGCCCCTACTTCGGCGACGTCGCTCAGGTGCGGACGGGCGGACCGGGGGAGGACACCCTCGCCGACGCGCGCAGACACCGCCGCGCCGTCGCGCAGCTGATCGCCGATGCGCCCGCCGGCCGGGTGCTCGTCCACGCCGAACTGTCGACCGCCGCCATCTCGCCGTTCTGGGCCACCGCAGGCCTGCGCGGCGTACCGGTGACCGGCACCGTGCACGACCCGCCGCAGGGCGTCTGGATGCCCGCGCGGACGCGGTTCGTCGCGAAGTCGCGCCTGCTCAACCACGGCATCCACTACCCGGCCCGGCCGCTGAGCCGCAAGCTCGAGGGCGCGGTGTACCGGGACCGCACGCTGTTCGCCCTGACCGAGACGGGCAGGCAGTCGATTGCGCGGGTGTACCCGTCGACCCACACCCGCTACATCCCGCACGTCGTGCGCGACCGACCCGACATCACGCCCGCCCACGAACGACCCAGGGCCGTCGGATTCTTCGGGCACGTCTACCGCGGCAAGGGTTTCGAGCAGATCGAGAGGCTGCGCGCGCTGCTTCCCGCCGACATCGGCATCCGAGTCGCGGGCCGTGGTACCGAGGACCTCCCCGCGATCGCGGGTGTCGAGATCCTCGGTCCCGTCGACGGCGCCGCCGAGGACGCCTTCTTCGCGTCGGTGCGCGCCATCGTCGTCCCCTACGGCAAGCGCCACTTCTACGCCGACAGCTTCGCGGCGTCGGGTGTCGTGGCGCACGCGACCGCGTACTGCACGCCGCAGATCTGCACGGACTACGCGGCGCTCGTCGAACTCGACGAGGCGGCAGGCGCTGTGGTGGCCCGCGTGAATCAGGCTGGCGCCCCGGCCGATTCGGACACCGTGACGAACGCCCTCGCGTCGGCGATCACGGGGTTGCTCGACGACGACGCGCGGATGGCCGAACTGAGCGCCAACTCCGCTCGCACGCGGCAGCAGCGATCGGCGGCGCGCACCGGGGAGGCGTTCGCGGCGGCGTGGACGGAGACGCTGGGCCTCGATGGCTGAGCCCCGCGACCCCGTCCAGGCGAGCGAAGCGACGGGGAGGAGTGTCGACCCGCTGGGTGCCGCCGCTCCCGAGCAGGAGATCCTGCCGGACGCGGAGAAGACCGACGACCAGAAGCGGAACCTGTTCAAGACCCTGATCGGGATCGCCTGGATGTACGGCGGTCGCGGCGTCGGCCTGCTGTGGACGTTCGCGCTCATCGGCAAGCTGGGCATCTCCGACTACGGGCTCTACGCGATGGCGTTCGCGTTCGCGACCATCCTCGGGCCGACACTCGACAACCCGTGGAGCGTTCGGGCGATGCGGGAGTCCGAGGAGCGGTTCAATCGCGAGCGCGCCAGCCGCTACCTCGTCGGCATCACGCTGATGGCCGCGGGCATCGCGCTCATCCCGTTCACGTTCATCGGCTTCCTGGGACTCGTCGTCGCCGGCGGTGAGATGACGTTCAACAGCTACATCAGCCGCTACGGCCGCGACGGACATCCCGACCTCGTCTACAAGTGGGGCGCCGGGCGCCAGTTCGTCGGCGTGGGCATGGCGTGCGTCTACCTCTTCGCCGTACCGAATCCCACCCTGCTCGGAGCGTGCCTGCTGTACTGCGCGCCGTACCTGGTGATGGTGGTCCTCGCGGGCCTGGTGGTGCGCGGGCACCGGCCCGGACTGCCGGGACCGCTGCGCCTCATGCTGATCCTGCAGGGGGAGATGCTCTTCGGCACGACGCTGTACCTGCAGGGCGACGTGCTGCTGCTCGGCTGGCTGACGAGCACCGAGACCGTCGGCTACTACAACATCGCGCTGATGCTGACGAGCGCACTGGCCGCGGTCGGCCAGTCGTTCGTGATGACCTACCACGAACCGCTCCGGCAGAGCGGCGGCGACCTCGCCGCGGGGCCGAAGATACGCACCGTCGTGCTCCTCGGCCTCATCGTCGGCGTCGTCGTCGTGCTCGTCGCCTTCGGAATCCTGCTGTCACCCGCCCCGCCCGTCGTCGGGTGGGTCATGCTGATCATGGCCGGCTTCGGTGCCATCCGCACCGTCATCTCCGTGTTCCAGGTGATCCTGTACGCGCAGCACCGCGACCGCTTGCGGTTCGTCGCCGCGCTCGGGCTGATCCCGTTCAAGTTCATGTTCCTCGCAGTGCTGGTGTGGCTCGGCTGGGGCGCGATCGGCGCCGCCGTCGCGACCACGGTCGCCGACGCCGCACTGTTGGCGGTCTTCACGTACGCGATCTTCTTCTTCAAGCGGAAGGCGCCCACGGAGTGACCCGGCCGACGGTGTGCTTTCTGCTGTCGAAGGATCCCGTCCTCGAACACGGTGGAGACGTCGCGATGTTCCGGCTCATCGTCGGCCTCGCCGCGCACGACTTCGACGTGTCGGCAGTGTGCCTGTCACGCGAATCCGGCACTGCCGCATTCGAACTCGATGACGCGACCATCCCGCTGATCAGGGTGCGCAAGCCGGAGATCAACCCCGCGAAGCTGCTGTTCGGCGCAGTTCGCGCGCGCCGCAGCCTGGTGCACGTCAGGTTCGACTGTCCGGAACTCGTCTCGGCGATCGACGCGACCGACGCGCAGACCTACGTCGCCGAGCACAGCTACATGGCCGAGTCGTTCCTGCGCAGTACGCGTTTCGGTCACCGACGGCTGGTGGTCAACACGCACGTGCCCGAGGCGCTGGTGTGGCGGGCGACCCGAGGTGCGCTGGGTCGGCTCGAGGTGCCACGGCTCAAGCGCGACGAGTTACGGGTGGCGCGCAGCGCCGACGCCGTCGCGACCTTCGACGCCGACGAAGCGGCCGAGCTGCGGGCGCAGGGCGTTGCCGACGCCCGGTGGCTGGACCTTCGGCTACCGCCGGTTCCGCAGGTCGACATCGCGGCGACGCCGCGCAGGCTGGTGCTGATGGGAACGCGCGACTGGCCACCGAATCAGGAGGCGTTCCTGCACGCGATTCGGCTGTGGCCGGCGATCGCCGACGGGATCGACGGCGCGGAGCTGTGCATCATCGGCGCCAAGAAGCCCGGCGCCGCGGAGGTGGCACTGCCCGACGGGGTGCGCGACCTCGGATTCGTCGACGACCTGGAGGCCTTCCTGACGACGTGCCGCGCGATGATCGCGCCGATCCGCACGGGCGGCGGGGTGCGGGTGAAACTGCTCGACGCCATCCGGATGGGGCTTCCCGTCGTGGGCACCGCCGCCGCGGTCGGCTCGCTGAACCGCGTCTTCGACCTCGGGGTCTTCGACGACGACGACGCCTTCGTCGCGCAGTGCCGACGGATGCTTCTGGACGTCGACGCCGCGGTCACTGCGGGGCGAGCAACCTACCGGGCAAACTCAGAATATTGGCGAGAAGCTCGAGGACGGCGAGAAGTGGCGACGCTAATCCTGGGTCGGGACCCGGATAGCCCCCACCGGGGTTCCCACCTCCCGGTGTCCCACCCCCCGTGTTCTGACAGTTAGCCGGCACTGGATTCTCGACACGCGTGACGCGCGCGCCGGCTACGGCCGACCAGTCGATGGTGCCGTGCTCGAAGTTCATCCGCGACCCGCCGGGGCCCGATACCTCGTCGGACACCGCGAGGCCGAGGTCCGGCGTCCACGCGTTGGCGATGCCGCCGCCCGCCGCGCGTGCGCAGGTCTGCGGCGAGTACCAGATGCGCAGCCCGTACTGGTGGTCGAACTCCTGTGAGCCGTCGACGAACTCGCCTTTCGGAACGGCCCCGTACGCCCTGGCCTTGTCCGCGACCGGGTTCGGCGACGTGATGAATCCCGTCGGGGTCTCGTAGATCGTCCGGACGGTGCGGATCTGCGCCCACACCTTCGGGGTGGCCCGGTAGACCGGGCTCAGCACGGTACCCAGAGCCGGATCGCTCACCGCGGAGAACCGTTCGTACTCGGGCGCTTTCGCCAGTCCTCCCGCCGCCGCGCTGGCGACCACCTGCTGGACCGGTTTGGGTGTCCAATTGGTGCGGTAGATGCCGAGCGTGTCCTCGGCTCCCACGCCACCGGTGTTCCGGTCGCGCGTCGTGTACACGAACATCGGACCGACGTAGGGGAGTTCCTGCCACTTGGTGAGCATGTCGGTGAGGTACGCGTTCTGCTGCGCCTCGCCCCCGGCCGACGCGGGCTGGCCGTACTCGGTCGACCAGATCCGCTTGGCGCCGTCACCGTTGGCCACCATGATCAGGTGTATCTGAATGAGTTGCTGAACCGGCGAGTTGGCAACCGTCACGCCGTCGGAGAACTTCAACGAGTAGTGGTAGGGATGGAAGCTGAACGCGTCGAAGTACCCCTTCGCGCCCGCGGCGTACATCTGCTGGGTGTAGGTGACCGGATTGATCGCGAGATCGCCGAAATCGACGATCGACCCGAGGACGCCGCCGATCACCGTGATCGACGGATCGATGGACTTGATCTTCGGATAGGCCGCGCGCAACAGGTCGACGTATCCCGCGGCGTCGGGCTTGGGCGAGTAGAAGGTGACGGCGTTGGGCTCGTTCCAGATCTCGAGCGCCGAGATCTTGCCTGCGTAGCGCGTTGCGACGGCACCGACGAAGTCGGCGTAGACGGCAGCCGAGGCGGGGCGGCCGCTGAGCGGTTGTCCGCCCGGCGCCACCGCCCAACTCGGGGTCGAGTTCACGATGCCGACGACCGCCAGGCCACGCGCGGCGGCGGAATCGACCGTCTTGTCGATCGCGGTCCAGTCGTATCGGCCCTGCTGGGCTTCCACTCCGGCCCAGGGAATGAACAGCCGAACGGCCCGGACGTTCGAGTTCCGTATCGCGTTCATGGTCGTGTCGACGTCGGCCTGCGACATGCCGAACGTGTCGGAGTCCGCGATCGCGACGGTTGTCGGCGAGGTGTCGATGGCGGCGGCGGAGATCGCGATGACCTCGCGCGGGCTCCGCGACGCGGAGTCCGAACTGATCGCGACCGCGCAGATCAGCGCGGTCGCGGCGCTCAGCGTCGCCACCCGCCCAAGCCATCGAAAACGGTGACGTCGCATGGGGTGTGATGGTCCAATCGATCGGGCGGGCAGTTCGGTCACCCGGGCGCGGTACGACCGACAGACAGTCTGAACCGAAGTTTGCTGAAGCCCTAACATCTCGACGGCGTGTCGTAACGGTGAGGTGGTCGTCGACATACCGCGCACTGGGTGCGGGCGTAGGGAATTCATCGTCACCGTGACGATTTCGCATTCCGCGCGGTGAACGCCGCAGCCTGTGCCCATTGAGTGCGGGTTGCCGGTGAGCCGATGTCGTCGCGGTCACATTTCGGATCTGCAAACTCTCCGCGTCGCATGAATGGTTTGCCTGGGTTCCACGGGTACACTCGAGCGGTCTTAGCTGCAGCGTGTCGAACATCGGTCGATCCGGCTCGCGGATGTGGTGATGGGCAATCTTTATCAGCACCACTGAACGAACGTCAGGAATTGGTCAGCACGTGCGATTGATCAAGCGGCACGCAGCGCATACCGTGTCGGATGCCTTTGTGTCGGTGACCATGCACCACGGCGCTGCACGTTGCTCCTGGCAAACCCCGCAACCCGAACCCCGCACTATCGGCGACGTCCGTTGGGAGCTACCCTACGAACAGTTCGCGATGTCGCTATCGAGGAGGACCGAGCATTGTCTGTAGTGGAATATCTGCGCATTCTGCGTAGATACTGGCCGATCATCGTCGTTGCAACGTTGATCGGTGCAGCCGCAGGCTACGGGGCCAGTTACTACTCGACTCCGCAATATCAGTCGACGGCCACGTTGTTCGTCGCTACCCAAAACGGGACATCGGTTGCTGAGGCGTATCAGAACAATCTTTTCTCGCAGGAGCGGGTCATTTCCTACGCCTCACTGGCTACCAGTGAGCAGGTCGCCGCGCGGGCGGTCGATCAGCTCAAGGCGCCCATCTCGCCCGACGACCTGCGCGCCAAGATCACCGCGGTGCCGCAGGAGAAGACCGTGATGCTGCGCGTCGCGGTCGAGGACACCGACCCGGCGCAGGCGCAGGCGTACGCCGGCGCGGTGTCCGATCAGCTGGTGAACCTCATCGCGGAGCTCGAGACGTCGCGGCGCGGTGGGTCACCCGCCGCTGGAGCGGTCGTCGTCGACGACGCCGACTACCCCACCACTCCGGTTGGCCTGAGTTGGGTGATGAAGACCACCATCGGTGCCGTTGCCGGCCTGGTCGTCGGATTCCTGCTCGCGATTCTGGCCGGGGTGCTCGACAAGCGACTGCGGGGCCGCGACTCGATCGAGGAGGCGTCCGACTCGCTGCTGCTCGGCTCCCTGCCGATCGATTCCGTCCGCCGGTCCGCCGGTTACGTCGATCTCGAGGGCGGTGGCATCTACGCCGAGTGGTTGCGCGAGTTGAGGAACAACGTGCGATTCGCGACCTCCGCCGACGGCAACCCGCCGAAGGTCATCGCGATCACGAGCCCGTCGAAGGAGGAGGGGCGGACCAGCGTCGCCGTGGACCTGGCTCTGGCGCTAGCCGAAGCCGGGCGGTCGGTCATCGTCGTCGACGGTGACCTCTACGCTCCCAACGTCGCCTCGGTGCTGCCCCTCGACTCCGCGCAGCAGTCGCGTGCCCAGCGCAGCGGCCTGAGCACGGTGCTGTCCGGCGAGCACAGGCTGGCCGAGGGCGTGATCGGCGATGTGACGGTCGACGGGAACGCCGTGTCCGTGCTGCCCGCCGGCCCGGTGCCGCCGCGTCCGGGGCAGCTGTGGGCGCAGGATCGAGCGGCCGCGGTGTTCGCCGAGCTGTCGCGCAACTTCGACTACGTCATCGTCGACACCCCGCCGCTCGGCGAATACAGCGACGGTGCCAACATCGCCGTGCTCAGCGACGGCGCGATCCTGCTGGCCCGGATCCGAACGACGAAGGCCTCGGCGCTGCGTCGGGCACTGCGCACGTTCAAGGCCTCCAACGTGCACGTGATCGGCACGGTGGCGACATTCGACCCGGTCAGCTCGGCGGCGCGCCGCAGGCACGGCAAGGACCGCGGTACCGAGTCCACGCCGCCGGCCCGCACGCCGGATGCGCCGACCGCCGAGGTCGAGAATCCCCAGCTGGTCATGCCGAAGGTGAAATCGAGTCATGGCAACGGCGAAAACCGCTGATGCGGGACTGCGCGGTGCGCTGGCTCTTGCATTAGCGGGCTTGCTGCTGCTGCTCTCCGGGTGCGCCGGCGATCAGGTCACCGAAGCGCAGCAGGATCGGCCACCGCGCACCCTGGAACCGGTGTTCGACGGGGTGCCCGCGCTTCCGCCCGCCGATATGTCGGGGGACGGCCCCGGCACCCTGGTCGACGCCCAGCCGCTGCAGTTCATGGAGTCCTTCGACCAGATCAGCGCGGCGGCGGTGAAGATGACCTACCGTTCGACGTCGGGTCTGGACGGCCGGCCGACCGAGGTGTCCGGTGTCGTCGTGGTGCCAGCGGGCCCACCTCCGCGTGGCGGGTGGCCCGTGCTCGCGGTCGGGCACATCCTCACCGGCATCATCCCGCAGTGCGCACCATCGCTGGCGGCGGAGCTGGGCGGCTACGCCTCGATCCTGTCGGTGTTCGCCTCCAAGGGTTACGTCGTCGCGATGTCGGACTACGAGGGACTGGGAGTCGACGGGCTTCAGCATCTGCCGCTGCAGGCCGCGACGCTGGGCAACAACCTCATCGACTCGGTGCGCGCGGCCCGGCGCATCGTGCCCACCGCGAGCGATCGCTGGGCGGCGTACGGCATCGGTGAGGGCGGACTGGCGGCATGGGCCGCCGCCGACCTCGCGTCGACGTACGGCGAGGGTACGCAGATGGTCGGGGCGGTGGCGCTGTCGCCGTACGCGAACATGTCCGGCATGGCCGAAGCCGCGGCCGCCGAGACGCTGCCGCGTGAGCAGTACTACCTGTATCTGTCGGTGCTGCAGAGCCTTTCGAATGCGCCGCCGCAGTTCGACATCAGCGAGTACACCACCCCGTTCGCCCGCGAGTCGGTCGACGTGACGGGTAAGTGCGCACCGCTGGACGTGAAGTCGCTCGCCGACGCCGCGGCCGCGCTGAGTCCGGCCGACATCCGGCCTCGCAGCGACGCGGCAGTCGCTCAGTTCCGCGACCAGATCGGCTCATCCGCAGTGCCGTTGGCCACATCCGGTCCTGCGGCACCGGTCCTCGTCGTCTACGCCACCGAAGATCCGTCGGTATCGGCGCAGTCCATCGCGGACGCCGCGCGCACCGCGTGCCAGCGGGGCAACCCGGTGGAGGTGAACCGCCGAGTCGGCGACGCGAACACGAGCAACGACCTGGTCACCCAACTGTCGCTCGGGTGGCTGGAACAGCGCTTCGACGGCCAGGCGCTCGCCGACCCCTGCGTGGGTGTCACTTGAGGCGCGTAGCCGCGGCGAGTGCGCTGGTGGCGGTGGTCGTGCTGCTGCTGGCCGGCTGCGGCGACCGTGCGGCCCCGAACGCCACGCCGTCGCCGGACGCCGGCGTCGCGCTGCCGGGTGATTTCGGCGGCGCGGGTCCCGGCACGCTCATCGACGCCACGTCGCTGCCGCTGGTCGATCGGCGGCTCAAGGCCGTTACGTCGCAACTGGCCCGCATCACGTACGCCTCCACGTCCGGCGTCACCAACGAGCCGACAGAGGTGACCGGCACCGTATTCGCCCCGACCGGTAAAGCTCCGGAGGGCGGCTGGCCGATCATCGCGTTCGGTCATCCGACCACGGGGATTCGTCCGGAGTGTGGTCCGTCGCTCTCGCCGACGCTGATGAACCTCTCGTCGACGATCCTCTACTTCGTCAAAGCCGGCTACGTCGTCACGATGTCCGACTTCCAGGGCCTCGGCAGGGACGGCTACTACCATCCGTACCTCGACGCCACCACCGCCGCCTACAACCTGATCGACTCGGTGCGGGCGGTGCGCAAGATCGTGCCGGAGACCTCCGACCGGTGGCTCGCGTTCGGCATGTCGCAGGGCGCGCAGGCGTCCTGGGCTGCCAACGAACTCGCCGGGCAGTACGGATCGGGTCTGAATCTGGTCGGCTCCGTGAGCCTCTCGCCGCCGCTCGACGTGAGCCCGCTGGCCGATCTGGCCGCCGAGGGCACGCTGAGCCCCGAGCAGCGGCCCGCCTACATCGCGCTGCTCGCGACGTGGGCGGAGGAGGACCCGACCGTCGACCTCGACCGGTTCCGCCGGGGCGTCGTCACGCAGGACTGGGACCTGATGCTGCAGTGCGAGTACGCGACCTCGCAGGAGAGGTCGGACGCACTGGATGAGGTGGGCCCCGACGACCTCAGGCCCGCGGATGTCGAGAGCACGAACGCCATCCGCGACCAGCTCCTGGCGTCCACTTTGCCACGAACGCAGACGACTGCACCGGCGTTGGTAATCTATGGTGGTCAGGACACGCTCATAGCTCCCGTGTGGACTGATGCAGCGTTGCAGAGGGCCTGTGACATGGGCGACGTCGTGGACATCAACCTGCAGGCCGACAAGGGTCACGCCGACATCGACGTCAGCAGCACCCTGCCCTGGGTGGCGGACCGCTTTGCCGGCGTGCCCGCCCCCGACAGTTGTCCGTCGTTCGTGTCTCCTGCGGAGGTCACGGCGCCGGTCACCGGCGAGGTAACAGAAGACGAGGGCGAATGACGAGCGACCCCCGGCAGGCGCGCACCGCAGTGGCGCCTGCACCGCCCACCACCGGTGTTCGAGCCCGCATCATCGGGCTCGACGGCGCCCGTGGCCTGTCGTGCCTCGGGGTCGCGGTCATGCACGTCACGGCGCACTACTCGCCGGACACCGCGGCAACGTACAAGACGAACATCGTCGGGATGTCGCTGATCTTCTTCTACGTGCTCAGCGGCTTCCTGCTGTTCCTGCCGTACATCCGCAATCTGACTGCCCCGCGCACCGACGCCGCGTTGCCCAGCACCAAGAACTTCGCGCTGCACCGGATCGCCCGCATCCTGCCCGGCTACATCGTCATCTTCCTGCTGGTGAACTTCGTCCTGCAGACCGCGTTCGTCGAGAACCCCGCGCTACAGACTCCCGGCACGGACGAGGGCGTCGGGATGATCACCGACCCCGGACAGTTGATCGCCAACCTGACGCTGACCCAGTCCTACATCCCGGCCTACTTCCAGACCGGCATCAACACCTCCTGGTCGCTGACGCTCGAGTACGCCTTCTACGCGGTGCTGCCGATCCTGTGCGTGGGCCTATTCGCGCTGCGCAAGCGCACGGCGATGCAGCCGCTGACGATCGCGATCGTCGGGTCGCTTGCTCTCGTCGCGCTCGGCTTCATCGGCAGGCTCTTCATCCCGGTCGTCAACGCCAAGATGGGCATCACCGATCCCGGACTGCTCGACTGGGGACCGAACTGGGGTGCCGTCTACTCGCGGACGCTGCTCACCAACGCCGACAACTTCGCGGTGGGCATGCTCGCGGCCGTCGCCTTCGTGGCGATGGAACAGCGCACGATGAGCGAGGCCTGGAGCCGTCGCATCCGGATGATCAGCGCCCTGTCGGTGCTGCCCGTGCTGGCGCTCACCGCGCTGCTGATCGCACTGAGGAGCCCGTACGGCACCAGCGCGCTCGGCGCCGCCTGTGCGCTGGGCATCATGGTGATCGTCGCCCCGCTGGCGCGCGGTGAGGACTCCCCGCTGGCGCGCCTGCTGGACATCCGGCCCATTCGCTTCGTCGGCAAGGTGTCGCTGTCCGCGTACCTCTGGCACTACCCGCTGATGTTGTTCCTGGGGCGGTTCGGCCTGATGGCGGGCGACACGCTCGTCGGCATGCTGCAGAACACCGTCGTCGTGCTCGCGGTCACGCTCGTGGTGTCCGCCGTGACGTACCGCCTGGTCGAGGAACCGATCATGGAAGCGGCGAAGCGGTACCGACACCGGTGGACCTGACACGCCGGCGCCTGAAGTGGATCGCGATCGGGCTGGCGGGGGTGCTCGTCGCCGTCGCCGTCATCGCGGCGTTCCCCGCGGGCCGGAGTCTGCTGGGTGGTGAGCAGGCGTCCGACGGGACCCGGCCGCAACCCATCGCGACCGCCGACCTGAGCGGCGACGGCCCCGGCACGTTGGTGACCGCTTCGACGATGCCGAACTTCTCCCGGACCGGCTACGGCAGATACATGCAGGCCGCCCGCGTCGAGTACCGGTCCACCAACGGCGACACCGGCGCCGAGACGGTGGTGTCGGGCGCGGTGTTCGCACCCGAGGGCACCCCGCCCGACGGCGGTTGGCCGGTGATCGCGCTCGGCCACGGAACCAGCGGCATCGACCAGGCCTGCGCTCCGTCGCTGTCGGCGTCGCTGCTCACGTTGGCCGAGCCCGTCTCGGCATTCGTCAAGCAGGGCTATGCGGTGGCAGTCGCCGACTACGAGGGCCTCGGCGCGCCGGGTGTGCACCCGTACATGGACGCCAGAACGGCGGGCCTCAACATGATCGACGCGGTGCGAGCGCTGCGCCACACGTTCACGGGAGTGTCCAACCGGTGGCTGGCGTTCGGCGGCTCGCAGGGCGGCGGAGCCGCGTGGGCGGCGGACGAGGAGGCGAGCGGCTACGCACCCGAGTTGACGTTGGTCGGGGCCGTCGCCAACTCGCCTGCGGCCGACGTCTCCGGGCTGATCGACAAGGCGCGTGCCGGCACTCTCACCGAGGATCAGATCCCCGGTTTCCAGGCGCTCATCGAATCGCTGGCCCGGCTGCACCCCGGCATCGATCGGGACGACTACCGCAGGGGCGCCGCCGCGCAGTACTGGGACATCCTGTCCTCCTGTTCGGGTATGGACGTCCACGACCGCGCCTCGGCGGTCAAGCTGTTGACGAAGGGCGATCTGGCCCCCGCCACCCCCGCCGCAGCCGACCGGGTGCGGGACGTTCTGCAGCGGTGGGCGCTTCCGCACCGCAAGCTGTCCGCGCCGCTCTCGGTGATCTACGGGGCTGATGACACGTACATCGACTCGCAGTGGACGACCGACGCGATTGCGCGGGCGTGCAGGCTGGGTGGCACCATCGACTACGAGATGCAACCCGCGAAGGGCCATGGCGATATCGATATCGAACGTCAATTCACTTGGCTGGCAGACAGATTCGCGGGCAAGGAGGCGACGAATGCGTGCCCGTAGGGACCCCGATGGCGATGTCGCGCTGTGGCGACTGCTGGCGTTCGAGGCCAAATCCGCGGTCAAGCGCCGCCTGGTCAAGCGCGGGACTCCGGTCGAGTCGCCGGCCGAGGGCTACCTCATCGTGCCCGTGCTCGGTCAGTCGAACGCGTACGGCATGGGCTTCGGACTCGACGCCGAGGGTCTGGACCGCCCGCATCCGAGGGTGCATCAGTACGGCATGAGCGGGCCCGATCGGCGCCGCGTGGTGCTCGCCACCGAACCGCTCCTGCACGAGATCCCCCTCGGGCGCGTCGGGTTCGGGTTGACCTTCGCGAAGCGACTCGCCGACGCGACGAACCGGCACGTCCTGCTGGTGCCCGGCGCGCGCGGCGACACGTCGTTCACGCCGAAGAACGGGTACACCTGGAATCCGGCCGACACGCGGACCAGGGTCAACCTGTACCGGAACGCCGTCCGCGCCATCGACGACGCGCTGGCACAGCATCCGCGCAGCAAAGTCACGGCAGTACTCTGGCACCAGGGCGAATCCGATGTGCCGCTGACGTCGGGATCCGATTACCGCGGCTATCTCGATTCGGTGATCGACGATCTCCGGAACCGGTACGGAAGCGAATTCCCCTTCATTATCGGTCAAATGGTGCCCGAGGAAATGGAACTCAGTCACAAGGACTATTCGGTCATCAACGCGATTCACATTGACACCCCGAATCGCAAACCCCGAACCGCCTTCGTCGCTGGCGAACGGGGATGTACGAACAGCGAACAGGACCGGCACTACAACGCCGCGGGACTGCGCGCGATGGGTCACGCGATGTGGACGAGCTACTGCGAACTGAACGGCGACGCTCCGGTGGGGCATGTCGACGGGTAGGCGCATCGCCACGGCGCTGCAGGCCGTCACCCTCGTTGTCGTCATCGTGCTCGTCGACATGTGGATCAGCGGATACTTCCTGTTCCAGCGCGTGAACGATGATCCGTTACAGCAAGCGGACGCGATCATCGTGCTGGGCGGGGAACACGATGGTCGGGAGGAATACGGGATCGCGCTCGCCGAACAGGGGTGGGCGAACACCGTCGTGCTGTCGAATCCGTACGGCGAATACGACGACGTCATGGAGCGCGCCTGTCACGACACCGAGGGCGCGCGCGGTCGGATCGACGTGCTCTGCCCCGTACCCGATCCGCTGACGACGCGCGGCGAGGCGCTGATGACGAGGGAACTCGCCGCGGAACGCTCGTGGGACCGGGTAATCGTCGTCAGCTGGCGATATCACCTGCCGCGCGCCCGCTTCATTTTCAAGCAGTGTTTCTCCGACGCGCCGGGGGCCGTGATCATGCACGCGATGCCCAAGCGCTACCAATTCTCGCCTTTGACGTGGGAGTTCCTCTACGCCTATCAATGGGGCGGGCTCGCGAAAGCCTTCATGCAGGGCGAATGCGCTTGATCTGCGTATTCACTGTTCTAGTAGCGCATGCTGGCAAACAGTGTCATAGTGTTACGGAGCTTGAGCGCCGGGGGGTTGCTCGTTAGCTGGCAGCAAACGAGAGGATCGTCGTCAATGTCGTTGGTTGAAGGCGCAGCGGTCGGTACCGACTCCCCCCTGCGGGCGGTGCGCGCTGGGGAAGGGCCGCGCTGGCAGCGGCGGTACATCAGGGCGTTAGTGGTTACCGACGTGCTCGTCGTGACCGCCGCAATGGCCTGCGCGCAGATGATCAAGCTGGGTACGCCGATCACCGCGCTCGACCCCCTGCAAATCTACTTCTCGTTCCTCTCGCTTTTCGTGGGCGGTATCTGGGTCGCGCTCCTGGCCGCCTACCGCACGCGCTCGCCGCGCATCGTCGGGGCGGGAGTGGAGGAGTACCGGCGGGTGATGTCGGCGTCTCTCGCGACGATCGGCGTCGTCGCCGTGCTTTTGATGATCTTCCGCCCGGAGTACGCGCGCGGATATCTCGCCGTGGCATTCCCCCTGGGGCTGGCCCTGCTGCTGCTCAGCCGTCAACTGTCGCGACAGCTTCTGGTGCGCGCTCGCAGGCGCGGGCGCTGCGTCGTGTCGGTGCTCGCGGTCGGCGATGTGCGAGCGGTCCGCAGCCTGGTGCAGTCACTCACCCGCGGGTGGCCCTACGGGTACGCCGTCGTCGGCGTCTGCCTGACGGGTCGCAGTTCCGGCGGGACTCTCGACATCCCCGGCGTCGGCACGGTTCCGGTGCTCGGCGACGAGGGCAAGGTGCACGACGCGATCCTCAAGACGAACGCCGACACCGTAGCTCTGACGACCACCGACCACCTCGGTCCCGAAGGTGTTCGGGAACTGTCCTGGGATCTCCACAAGCTGGGTGTCGACCTGGTGGTCACCCCCGGCGTCGTCGACGTCGCGGGTCCCCGCCTGACCATCCGGCCGGTGGCGGGTCTTCCGCTGATCCACGTGGAGAAGCCGCAGTACAGCGGTACCAAGAAGGTGCAGAAGCGCGCGTTCGACTACTTCGTGTCGATATCGGCGCTGCTGGCCGCCGGGCCGGTGATGATCGCCGCCGCGATCGCGATCAAGCTGACGAGTAAGGGGCCGGTGTTCTACCGGTCGGAGCGCATCGGCCTGGAGGGCCAGCCGTTCCAGATGATCAAGTTCCGGACGATGGTGGACGGCGCGGACAAGCAGGTCGCCGGCCTCGCGCAATTGAACGAGAGCGAGGGCGGGATCCTGTTCAAGATCAAACAGGATCCGCGGATCACGCCGGTCGGAAAGCTGTTGCGCAAGTACAGCATCGACGAGCTTCCGCAGTTCTTCAACGTGCTGCGTCGCGACATGAGCGTGGTCGGACCGCGGCCGCCGCTGCGCCGTGAGGTGGACACCTACAACGATCAGGTACGCCGCCGACTGCTGGTGCTACCGGGCATCACGGGCCTCTGGCAGGTGAGCGGCCGCTCCGACCTGTCGTGGGAGGACTCGGTGCGCCTCGATCTGTCCTACGTGGAGAACTGGTCGATCACCAACGACGTGCTGATCGCGGTGAAGACGATCCGCACGATCGCCACCGGCGCAGGCGCCTACTGAGCCGATCGCTCAGGGCTTGCGCAGGATGACCACGCCGAAGCTCGTCAGCGCGGGAACCGGGTGCTTCAGCAGGTAGTTGGACTTGGCGAGCTCGAGTTTGTGCAGCGGCGGGATCACCTCGTAGTAGCGGTGGCCGAAGCACGCCTGCCAGCCGCTGATCTCGAAACCGATGCTTTCGAACTTCTTCCGGGACTTCGGCGTGGGCCCGGTCGTCCACCGGTAGAACGCCGGGAACTTCTCCCGCTTGGGGTCGTCGAGCCGGCCCGGCTGGGCCCTGCGCAGGATCGACCGGGCGGTCTCCTCCGGAATGATCTTGTTGATCACGTACGGCAGCGTGTAGAGGGTCGGAAAGAAGTGCACGGCCAGGCCGCCGGGGCGCAGCAGGTTGAAGCAGTTGCGGTGGAACGCCTCGGGATTGGGCAGGTGTTCGCACAGCATCTGTGAGAACACGAAGTCGTAGGCTTCCAGGTTGTCGGTGATGGGCTGGCATAGGTCGGCAACCCTGGTCTCGACGGTCGTCTCGGCCTTCTCCAGCTCGGACGCCGAGATGTCGATGACCGTGCGGTGATTCGCGAAGCCCCAACGCTCCGAATTGCCGACGATCGGGTTTGCTCCGCCGCCGAGTTCGGCGATGTCCTTCGCATTGATGTCGGTTGCGAGCCGGATTAGGAGATCCTCGTAGTTCTCCCAAAGGTCCTCGATAGTCGTGTAAACGACTTGGCCACTACCGTTTTTGACGGTCTGTACGAGGTCCTCGATTGCCATGTGCTCGCTTTCGCGTCGAAATCAAAATGGTGTTGCTGGGATACGAGCATACCCGTTGTGCCCCGCAGTGGCGGTACAGCCGATTATGCGGGACGCGAGATCACGCCCCGCAGACGTGCGGCCGGGTTTTCCCGGCGGGCATTTCAACTACGAGTAGAGGCAACGTTTTTCGTTGCGTTCGACTGTTCGAGAACATCGCCCCGTCGTCTCGATCAAGATCGACTGGTAGCGTCCGGTTTGCGGTGCGCATCGGTTATCGGGGGATAACGATTAGCGCGCCATGTCGGGGGACATGGTGGGGTTGGTTTCGGGGGATGTAAAAAGTCGTCGATCGGTAACGACACTGCGCGTTGTCGTGCCGGTCGTACTGGCGGGTGTGTACATCTGGCGAGCACATGGCGCGGTACCGCCGGAGATCCGATTCAGCGACGACTTCTTCTACTATGTCGTGCCGTCGACGAACTGGGTGGACGGCAACGGATCGTCGTTCTTTCCCGGCGAGGCCACCAATGGTTACCACCCGCTGTGGTTCCTCTGGCTGGCGCTCCTCGCCCTTCTGACCGGGCGTGGATCCGTGTACTTCGCGGCGGTGGATCTATCGATACTCGCTCTGCTCATCGGGTTCTTCTTCTGCTTCGAGCGGTTCCTGCACGCTGTGACGCGCGACCGTGTCGCGGCGGTCGTCGGGGCATCGATCTCGGCTGTCGGGCTGTCCTCGCTCGCCACGGCGGGAGTCGAGACTGCCCTGGCGGTGTTCTCCGCCGCGCTCCTGCTCGCGTTTATTGCCCGCAAGCCGGTGTCCGCGATGACGGATCGCGACGCGCTGATAGCCGGCCTGCTCGGCGCCTTCATGGTGCTGTCCCGTCTCGATTCGCTGGTTCTGTTCGCGTTGATCGCGATCGTGGTCATGCCGTCGCTGGACTGGCGCAGGCGCGGCGCGCTCGGCGTGGGCGCGCTACCGGTCGGCGTCTACATGGTGTTCAACGTCGTCACGTACGGTCACGTCGCGACGTCGTCGATGGCGGCGAAGACGCTCACCCTGTACTGGCCGCCGAACATCTGGTTCCTCTCGCATCCCTCACCGTTACTGGGGCTGGTCATCGTGACCGCGGTCGTCCTGGTGGCGGCCGCGATCGTGGTGCTCGTGCGCGGTGACGACCGGACGTGCCTGCGACGAGTCTGCGCGGCTCTTGCCGTCGCACCGCTACTGCAACTCGGGGCGCAGGCGGTGGGAAGCGGGTGGGCGCTGTTCCCGTGGTACTTCTACCTCTTCGGCATGGGGTGCGGGCTGGCCACGGCGCTGGTGGTCGCACGGTTGCGCGCCGGTGACCGCCGTCGGAAGGTCGCGCTGCCGCTGGCACTGGCGGCGCTCCTGCTGATGGGCGTGCGACTGGTCCTCGGCAGCGTCACTCCGGACCAGTGGCAGGTCGATATCGCCGCCATAGCTGAGAGGCTCAAGGCGTTCGCCGCGGATCATCCGGGCGTGTACGCGATGGGTGACGCGGCAGGTACGCCGGCCTGGCAGATGCGACAACCGGTGGTCCATCTCGAGGGGCTGATGATGTCCGCGGAGTTCCTCGACCGGATCCGCGACCGAGACCCGCTCGGCTCGGTCTTCCGGGCCTACGACGTCGACTACTACGTCACCGTCCGCTTCGAGGGGGCGGGCGGTTCGTGCGTCTTCGTCACCGAGCCGAACTTCGAACAGTCGTCACCGAGGGCGCCCCGGATGGCTAAGACGATCTGCGCGAAGCCCGTGTTGGCGGCCGCTCAGGGAGAGAACTATGAGCTACGGGTTTACCGAGTCGATCCCGCCACCGGCGACATCGTCGGCTGACGCGGTGGCGGAACATCGTGCACGACAAGCGAATCGGGATCCTCGGTCGATGCGGTGCCCAGCAGTTGCTGCGCGGCGCGGGCACGGTCGGCGTGGACCAGGAAGGCGAGGAACATCGAGAAGCAGAGTGCTCCGTTCGGAGTGTCGGACAGCGGGTGGTCCAACTGCATCTGGACGACGCACAGGCCGATGAAGATGCCGCCGTAGAGCGCCCGCGGGAGGGAGTCCGATCGGACGCTGCGATAGGCGTACACGCAGGCGATGACGGTCAGGGCGATCCACGCGATGAAGGCGATGAAGCCGCTGCGGTAGAGCACCATCAGCGTCGCGTTCGAGGGCAGGTTCAGCACGTAGGCGTATGCGGAGTCGTAGAATTCGCGGCCGCCCCAGCCGTGCCCGAAACCCCAGTATCCCGACATCTGGCCGGGAAAGACCCTGAGAGCGTCCGCGCGCGCGGCGGACCCCGCGTCCCCAGCACCGAACGACGAGAAGATCCGGCGTCGCACGGGTTCGGCCGACAGCGCGGCCACCGCGCCTATCGCCATGACGGCGAGCACGGAACCGCGCGTGCGTCCGCGCATGTGGGTGAACGCCAGCACGATGAGCACGCCCGCGACCACCGTGAAGGTGGCGGCACGGCTCAACGTCAGCACCATCGCGACCGACAGGATGATCACCAGGGTCCAGCGTTTCCACCCGGCCCACACCAGGAAGGTGATTCCCAGCGCGAGGGCCGTGAAGAGGCCGAATCCGTTGGGTTCGAGCCAGGTGCCGCCGAGACGGATGGTCGTCGCAACGTTCTCGCCGGCGTACGCCACTCGAGCCACCAGGGCCTCCGGCGCGTAGCCGAACGTCCGCAGATAGGCGAGCGTCGAATAGCCGGGGTCGAACGCGATGACGAACATGCCGTAAAGGCCGTTGACCGCCATTCCCACCGAGAAGATCCGACCGAATCTGACCGCGTGTTCCGGTGCCAACCGGGCGAGCGCGAAGAGGAACAGGGCGCCGAGGCTCCACCGTACGAAGAGCGACGCGTCCCTGATCGATTCGAACGTCACGACGAGCGAAAGGGCGCAGGTGAGGTACATGACCCAACCCGCAAATTCAATTGGGTGCGTTGATCGCGCGAAACGCGGATGAACGAATGCCGCCACGATGGCGCCGAAAGCGAATCCGTACCAGAGCGGCAAACCGATTCCGGGCACACGTCCGAATGGCAATATGGACATCGTCAGCGCGAGGCCCCAGAAGTACCACAGCGGATGCCGAAAGCCGACGTATACCGCGACGATGACCGCGGCGACGCCGATGACGCCGAATAATGCGAGTTTGCCGAAGGACGTTCCCAACCACACCGAGGGCAGTACGACGACCAGAACCGCGACGGTCACCAGGATATTGCGGGTGAGGTCGCGACGGGTATCCACGACAGCATGGTGTCAGCTTTGTCAGCTAAGCTCAACTGACCTCAAAGGCCGTGTCCCGCCGCCGTCACAATCGGGTTCGGACAGTAAACTCTCCGCACAGCGGAATTTCTCGAGGGGACGACTTGTGACGATGCGATTCAGGCGGCTCGAGCCGGCCACTACTCGTCGGATCGACGTCCGTTGAGAGTCCCCGTCGGCGCACCGAAGCTCCGCGACTACGCGCTCATCGCGGCGCGCTGGTCGATCGTGCTCGCCATCGCGACGGTGCTGTCCGGCGTGGTCGGCTGGGTGTCCTGGCTGACGATGACCCCGACCTATCAGTCCCACACCAGGGTGATGGTGACGAGCCCCGGCGCGGCGACGTCGTTCGACGCCTTCTACGGTCAGCTCAACTCGGTCTCCCGCATCCTGACCTATCAGACCCTCGCCAGGAGCACGCAGGTCACGTCGCCGACCATCGAACAGCTCGGCCTCACGGACTCGACCGGCGCGCTGGCGGGCCGGATCATCGTTCCTCCGACGTCGTCGCCCGTCTTCGACGTCATCGTGACCGGTAGCGACCCGACGCAGACCCAGGAGGTCGCGCAGGCCGTCACCGTCAACCTCGTCGCACTGACCCGCCAGATGGCCACCGTCGACGGCGGGGGAGCCGAACTGATGCAGATCGACCAGGCCAGCCCGCCGAAGAGGGTGGGCTCGATGTGGTCGACCATCCTCCAGGGCGCTGCGCTCGGGCTCGGACTGTCGGTCGTCCTGGTGATCGGCTACGTGCTGGTGAGGGGCAGGGTGCTCGGGAGGGGGCAACTCGATCGCATCGTCGCCGAGCCGATCGCGCCGACGCCCGCTTGACCATGAGCTCATTGGACACCGCACCCTCCGAGCGTCCCACCCGCCGCCGCCGCTACCTCGTCCTCGGGGTGATCGTCGCGCTGGTGATCGCCGCGGCGATCACCCTGGCGATCACTTGGCCGGCACTGCTCCGCCACTTCGACACGCCGCCGACGATCGGCGACCCGGAGCCCGTCGCGACGGCGGACCTCTCCGGCTCGGGTAACGGGTCGCTGCTCAGCGCGATGACCATGCCCGCGTTCTCGGCGACCGAGGGGGCCGACACGGTCAGGGCGGCCCGCGTCACCTACCGCTCCAGCAACGGCGACTCGGGGCAGCAGACCGTGGTGTCCGGCTCGGTGTTCACCCCGACCGGGACGCCGCCGCCGGGCGGCTGGCCCGTCATCGCCTTCGGCCACGGCACGACCGGCATCGACGAGGCGTGTGCGCCGTCGCTCTCGGACACGCTGCTGGGCGGGGCGTCGCTGGTGGTGGGCCTGTCCCACGCCGGCTACGCGGTCGCGCTGGCCGATTATCAGGGCCTCGGTGCACCGGGCGTGCACCCTTACACCGATTCACGCACGGCCGCGCTGAACATGATCGACGCGGTTCGCGCGCTGCGCCGCACTTTTCCCGACGTGTCGAACAGGTTCGCCGCGGTCGGCGGCTCGCAGGGCGGCGGCGCTGCCTGGGCGGTCGACGAGCAGGCAGCGGATTACGCGCCCGATCTCGATCTGGTCGGTGCGGTGGCCTTCGTGCCCTCCGCCGACGTGACGGGCATCGTCGACAAGGCGCAGGCAGGGACGATGACGAGCGATCAGCAGCTGGCGTTCTTCGGCATCGTGGAGTCGCTGGCACGCCTGCACGGCGACGTGAACCGCGACGACTTCAGGCGGGGAACCGCCGCAGCCCACTGGGATTCGCTGACCGCGTGCTCCGGTCCGCTGGCGGCGGAGCGCGACGGCGCCGCGAAGCAGCTGCAGCCCGCGGATTCGACACCCGCGAATCCTGAGGCGGCGCAACGGGTCCGCCAACTCCTGAGCGGCTGGGCCGTGGGCAACCGGAAACTGGCGGCGCCGTTGCTCGTCGTCTACGCGGGAAAGGACACGTTCATCGATCCCGATTGGACAACCGGGGCCGTCGCGCGCGCGTGCGCGCTCGGTGGAAACGTCGAGGCCGACCTGCAACCGGACAAGGGGCACGGCGACGTCGACGTGGTCGCCCGCGTGCAATGGCTGGCCGACAGATTCGCCGGGACGCCCACGACGGGGAACTGCCCGTGAAACGCCTGCTGATCTACGGCTTCGTGGCCGTCGTGGTGATCGTTCAGATCGCCGTCCTGTCGGCGCTCAAGCCCGTCGCCCCGCTCCTCGCCGGGTTGGTGTACGACACCCTCGCGGGCCCCGGTGATCCGCCGAGTCGGGTCGAGGGAGCCCGCATCGGGGGCGACACACCCGGCAGCCTGGTCTCCGCGATCACCGTGCCGTACGTGAGTCGCAAGTGGGATGCCCAGGGGCTCAACGCAGCTCGCGTGGTCTACCGCTCGACCAACGGCGACGACAACAGCCCGACCGTGGTATCCGGGTCGGTCTTCGTGCCCAAGGGCCAGCCACCGACGGGCGGTTGGCCGGTGGTGTCCTTCGGGCACGGCACGATCGGCATCGAGAACGCTTGCGCACCATCGCTTTCGGACAGTCTGTACGGACACCTCAAATACGTCCGGGTGCTCGTCGAGCTCGGTTACGCGGTGGCGCTTGCCGACTTCCAGGGTCTCGGTGCGGAAGGGGTTCACCCGTACACGGACTCGCGCACCGCGGGGCTGAACATGATCGACGCCGTCCGAGCGCTGCGCAGCACGTTCCCCGACGCCTCGGATCGGTGGGTGGCCATCGGGGACTCGCAGGGTGGCGGGGCGGCCTGGGCGGCGACCGAGCAGGCCGGGTCCTATGCGCCGGAGTTGAAGCTGCTCGGCGGGTTCGCCGCGTCGCCGGGCCCGGATATGTCGGGTCTGGTGGACAAGGCGGTGAACGGGTCGCTCACCAGCGAAGAGCGTGCGGTGCTGCAGGCCGTCATCGAATCGCTGGCCCGCCTGCACCCCGACCTCAACCGCGACGACTTCCGGAAGGGTGCGGCGGCCCGCTACTGGAACGTGCTGAACGGGTGCACGGCCGACGTGGCCTACGACCGCGCGAACGCCCTGACCCAGGTCGGCCCTCGCGACTTCACACCGAAGACCCCGGAGGCCGCCGATCAGCTACGCGAGTTGTTGACACAGTGGGCGTTACCGCAGAAACCGCTGTCGGCGCCGCTCTACGTCTGGTACGGCGGCAAGGACCCGTTCATCGACGCGGAGTGGACGCGGGAGGCACTGGCCCGAGCGTGCGCGCTCGGCGGCGAGATCACCATCGACTACGAACCCGATGGGGGCCACAACCCGCCCGACGCCGAGGAACTCGTCAGGTGGATGACCGATCGCTTCGAGGGGAAACCCGTCCGCAATGACTGCTGATCCCTCCAGACGTCCCGTCGACGCCGACGGGTTGCGGTCCGCCCTGGACCCCGCCGTCTGGCGGCGCGTCGACGTCGTCGACGAAACCGGTTCCACCAACGCCGATCTCATCGCGCGCGCCGCGGCGGGCGAGGACATCGCAGGGGCCGTGCTCATCGCCGAGCACCAGAGCGCCGGCCGCGGCCGCAACGGTCGCACCTGGTCGGCGGTGCCGCACGCGCAACTCACCGTGTCGGCGGCGGTGGACGTGCGCGCCGTCCCCGTTGCGGCGTGGGGCTGGATCCCGCTGCTCACCGGTCTGGCGGTGATCGACGCGGTCGCCGACGTCACCGGCGTCCGCGCGGGTCTGAAGTGGCCCAACGACGTGCTCGCCGGGCCGCAGCAGGGCAAGCTCGCGGGCATCCTCGCCGAGGTGGCGTCCCCGGCGTCGGTGGTCGTGGTCGGGGTCGGGCTCAACGTGTCGCTGGCCGCCGACGAACTGCCCACCGCGGAGGCCACGTCGCTCGGGCTGCTGGGCGCCGAGGGGGTCGACCGGACCGCGCTGGCGGCTGCTCTGCTCGGGGGGCTCGGCCGCGGGATCGCGGCGCTGGCCGGGGGAGCGGGCGACACCCTGGTCGCGCGCTACGCCGCCGCCAGTCTGACCATCGGATCGACCGTGCGGGCCACCCTGCCCGGGAACCGGGAGGTCGTGGGGCTGGCGACGGGTGTCGACGACCAGGGCCGACTGTGCATCGACAGCGCGGGCGAGACCGTCGTGGTGTCGGCGGGGGACATCGTGCATCTTCGCCCCGTGCGCTGACCAGCGCCGGTTAGAGTCGCACCGTGGGGTATCCGGAGAACGTCCTGGCCGCCGATGAGCGGGTGGTACTGCATCGTCATCCGCATTGGAAGCGGCTCATCGGCCCGGTCCTGGTGCTGCTGATCGCGACCGCGCTCGCCGCGTTCGGGGCGGCCGTCGTCTACCACGCGGATTGGAGCCCGGTCGCGACCAACGTGGTGCTGGGCGTCATCGCCGTCGTCTGGCTGGTCATCATCGGATGGCTGACCGTGTGGCCGTTCCTGAATTGGCGCTCAACGCATTTCGTGATCACCGACCGCCGGGTGATGTTCCGGCACGGCTTTCTGACCCGCGCGGGCATCGACATCCCGCTGGCACGCATCAACAGCGTCGAGTTCCGGCACGGTCTGCTGGACCGGCTGTTGCGCACCGGCACGCTGATCATCGAGTCCGCGAGCCAGGATCCCCTCGAGTTCCACGACATCCCGCTAGTGGAACGCGTGCACTCGCTGCTGTATCACGAAGTCTTCGACACCCTGGGTTCCGAGGAATCGCCGAGCTGATCGGACTGCTCCGACCGCCAGGAGCGCATCCTGGTGACGGTGCCGCGGCCCCGACCCTCCGCAAGCCCCACCTCGTGCTCGTCCTCGAGCACCTCGGCGATGCCGCCCGCGGTCAGCGTGGCCTCGACGGCCTTCTCCGGGTTCCGGCCGAACTCGTCGGGGAACACCCAGCGGCGGAACGCCCAGAAGCGGAACCCCATCTGCAGCAGGTTGCCGATGATGTAGGCCGACACGAAGTCGGCGACGTTCTCGGTGAGCAGCGACACCTCGGGGACGCGCAGCATCAGCACGTAACTGGAGATCCACAGCGGGGCCATCGCGAGCACGACGCCGACGCCGCTGACACCGAAGAACAGCAGAGCCTCGTGATGTCGCTCACGTCCACCGCGGTCGCGGAAGCTCCACTCCCGATTCAGGATGTAGGAGGCGATGACGGCGACCACGCCGGCGATGATCTTCGCGGTGACCGGCTTGGGCTCCAGGATCGTCAGCTTCAGCGTGAAGAAGATCGCCGAATCGATGATGAACGTGGTACCGCCAACGATCGCGAACTTGATCAGCTCGTGATGCCGCTCGGCGAAGGGCCGGATCACACGGGGGAGCCGCGCGATGGTGGCATCGGTGAAAGACATAAGGAGCGAGTGTACGGAAACAAGGTTGTCAACGCGTACCCGTGCAGGTGGGGCCGGTCGGCGGCCGGCCGGGCCCGTGACAACATAACAGCGTGAGTGCACCCCCAGTCGTCGCCATGATCGGAGGCGGCCAGCTCGCCAGGATGACCCACCAGTCCGCTATCGCGCTCGGCCAGACGCTGCGGGTGCTGGCGACCGCGGACGGCGAACCTGCGGCGCAGGTCACACCCGACGTCGTCATCGGTGAGCACACGGATCTGGACGCGCTGCGGCGCGTGGCCGCAGGCGCCGCTGCGCTGACGTTCGACCACGAACACGTGCCGGGGGCGCTGCTGGACGCCCTGGTGGCCGAGGGGGTCAACGTCGCGCCACCGCCGCAGGCCCTCATCCACGCGCAGGACAAGCTGGTGATGCGGCGCAAGCTGGCGGACCTCGGCGCGCCGATCCCGCAGTTCGCCGAGGCGACGTCGGCAGACGACGTCGACGCGTTCGCTCAGCGCATCGGCGGGCCCGTCGTCGTGAAGGCGGCCCGCGGCGGGTACGACGGCCGCGGCGTCACGTTGGCGCGTGACCTCGCCGAGGCCCGCGACGTCACCGAGCGCTACCTCGCCGACGGGATGGCCGTGCTGCTCGAGGAGCGGGTCGCCCTGAAACGCGAACTCGCCGCGCTGGTGGCCCGGTCGCCGTTCGGGCAGGGCGCCGCCTGGCCCGTCGTGCAGACCGTGCAGCGCGACGGCATCTGCGTCGAGGTCATCGCCCCGGCGGCGGGCCTGGATCCCGAGGTCGGCGGCGAGGCCGAGCACCTGGGGCTGCGAGTGGCGAGCGAGTTGGGCGTCGTCGGCGTCCTGGCCGTGGAGCTGTTCGAGACGACGTCCGGTGCGCTGCTGGTCAACGAGCTGGCGATGCGCCCGCACAATTCGGGGCACTGGACGATGGACGGCGCTCGCACCAGCCAGTTCGAGCAGCACCTCCGCGCGGTCCTCGACTATCCGCTCGGGGCCACCGAGCCGGTCGCGCCCGTCACGGTGATGGCGAATGTGCTTGGCGCACAGGAACTCCCCGACATGGCGATGGACGAGCGGCTGCACCACCTGTTCGGCAGGCTGCCGGAGGCGAAGGTCCACCTGTACGGCAAGTCGGAACGGCCCGGCCGCAAGATCGGGCACGTGAACGTGCTCGGGGCGGCCGGCGGGTCGCTGTCGGACGACGCGTACGTCGCCGATGTGCGTGAGCGCGCCGTGCGAGCGGCACACTGGTTGTCCCACGCGGAGTGGACGGACGGATGGAGTGGGCATGGCTGACAAGGCGCGGGTCGGCGTCATCATGGGCAGCGACAGCGACTGGTCGGTGATGGAGGACGCGGTCACCGCGCTGGTCGAGTTCGAGGTGCCGTTCGAAGTGGGCGTCGTCTCGGCGCACCGCACGCCCGGCCGGATGCTCGACTACGCCAGGACGGCGGCGGACCGCGGCATCGAGGTCATCATCGCGGGGGCGGGCGGCGCCGCCCACCTGCCCGGCATGGTGGCGTCGGCCACGCCGCTTCCGGTGATCGGAGTGCCGGTGCCGCTGGCCCGGCTCGACGGCCTGGATTCGCTGCTGTCGATCGTGCAGATGCCCGCGGGCGTTCCGGTGGCGACGGTGTCGATCGGCGGGGCCCGCAACGCCGGTCTGCTGGCCGTCCGCATCCTCGGTGCGGCCGACACCGACCTGCGCGCACGTATGGAACGTTTTCAGGCCGAACTGGAATCGCTCGTCCTGCAGAAGGACGCGGCGCTGCGTGATCGGCTGCTCGGCGGCTAAGCTGGCTAACGATGAAACGCTCCTTCGGTAGGTACCGGAACTTCGGCAACAAGCTGGTGAACGGCTTCATGGAATCGGGGGTGCTCGCCATCGCCGAGGTGCTGGACCGCGCGCAGCGGGCCCGGCAGGTCGGCGGCGCGGTCGCCGAGATCGGAGTGCACCACGGCAGGTTGTTCATCGGCCTGTCCCTCCTGCAGCGGCCGGGTGAGAAGTCGGTGGCCATCGACCTCTTCGGTGACCAGGCCATGAACATCGACAACTCGGGCCGTGGCGACTACGACCGGTTCGAGAACAACGTCAAGCTCTGGTCGTCGATGGACGACGTCGTCATCCAGCAGGGTGACTCGACGAAGCTCGCTCCGGAGGTGCTGCGGGACAAGGCCGGTGGGCCGATCCGCTTCTTCAGCGTGGACGGCGGTCACACCGCGGAGATCGTGTACAGCGACATGCAGCTCGCGGAGGCGACCCTCGTCGACGGCGGCGTGGTCATCGCCGACGACATCTTCAACCAGCAGTGGCCCGGCGTGGCGGTCGGCACGCTCAAGTACCTGGCCGACGGCGCGAAGCTGGTGCCGTTCGCGATCGGGTTCAACAAGGTGTTCTTCGCCCAGCCGGATTACAGCGACTACTACCGCAACGAACTGGCCACCGCCTTCACCGGCAGCATGCGAATCCAGTTCGAGGACACCGTCTTCGACGGACACGACGTCACCTACCTCGCCCCGATGACCGCCGTCGACATCGCCCGCAAGAGTGAAACGGCGCGGTCGATCTACCGCGGTGCCTACAAGGGCGTCGTCCAGGGCCTTCAGCTGGTGACCGGTAAGGGCACGCCGGGTCGGTAGCGGCCACGCGCGGCCTCGCAGGTAAAGTTACCGACGAGTAGCAAGGAGGCCAGCATGGCGATCGGTAACCCCTCGTTCGACGTTTTCAAACTGTCCGACGAGCACGAGGAACTGCGCACGGTGGTGCGCGAGGTGTGCGACAAGGAGATCGCGCCGTACGCGGCCGATGTCGACGAGAAGGCCCGCTACACCGATGAGGCGTTGGCGGCGTTGAACTCGTCGGGCTTCTCGGCGATCCACATCCCGGAGGAGTACGGCGGGCAGGGTGGCGATTCGATCACCGCGTGCATCGTGATCGAGGAGGTGGCCCGCGTCTGTGCGTCGTCCTCGCTGATCCCGATCTGCAACAAGCTGGGCACGATGGGGCTGTTGATGAACGGCTCCGAGGAACTCAAGAAGCAGGTGCTGCCCTCGATCGGCGGGGGCGAGGCGACCGCGTCGTACGCCCTCAGTGAGCGCGAGGCGGGCAGTGACGCCGCAGCCATGCGCACCCGCGCGAAGGCCGACGGGGACTCCTGGGTGCTCAACGGGTCGAAGTGCTGGATCTCCAACGGCGGTCATTCGCAGTGGTACACGGTGATGGCGGTGACCGATCCCGAGAAGGGCGCCAACGGCATCTCGGCCTTCGTGGTGCACGAGGACGATCCCGGCTTCACCGTCGGGCCCAAGGAGCGCAAGCTGGGCATCAAGGGTTCGCCGACCACGGAGTTGTACTTCGAGGACTGCCGGATTCCCGGTGATCGGATCATCGGCGAGCCCGGCACGGGGTTCAAGACCGCGTTGGCGACGCTGGACCACACCCGGCCCACGATCGGGGCGCAGGCCGTCGGTATCGCGCAGGGCGCGTTGGAGGCGTCGATCGCGTACACCAAGGAGCGCAAGCAGTTCGGCAAGTCCATCAGCGACTTCCAGAACACCCAGTTCATGCTGGCCGACATGGCGATGAAGATCGAGGCCGCCCGGCTGATGGTGTACTCGGCAGCGGCGCGCGCCGAACGCGGTGAGCCGGCGCTGGGGTTCATCTCGTCGGCGTCGAAGTGCTTCGCCTCCGATGTGGCCATGGAGGTCACCACCAACGCCGTGCAGTTGTTCGGCGGGTACGGCTACACGGTGGACTTCCCGGTCGAGCGGTTCATGCGCGACGCCAAGATCACCCAGATCTACGAGGGCACCAATCAGATTCAGCGCGTGGTGATGTCACGCGCACTGCTGAAGTAGCGCCACCACGTCAGCTCCGGGTGACTCCGGGGCGAAGCGCCGTGCTCGATGGTCGGGTGCCATATTGTGATCCCGACCATCAGAACGGGAGACTCGAATGAGGCGCGTGCGCAGACGGGCCGTAGTGCTCGCCCTGGGTATCGCCACCCTCCTCTCGGGTTGCGCCGCCAACGCGGAGGCACCCGGTCCGCCGCTGACCATTCAGCCGGCCGGGGTACGCGTCGCACCCCCCATCGAGGAAGTGCCGACGACCATCGGAATGGCCGACTCGGACCTCTACGCGCAGCCGGCCCCCGCGGTCGACCGGGCGTTCCAGACGATGCGGGACCTCGGCGTCACGTCCGTCCGCCTCATGGTCCCGTGGGCGGGTGTGCAGCCCGCGAAGGGCGTCTACGACTGGCAGTTGATCGACCGAATGGTGGACGGCGCGGCCAGGCACGGGCTGTCGGTGCTGGCGACGCTGAACGCGACGCCGTCGTGGGCGGTCACCCCCGGTACGCCGATCCTGAGCGGCAGACCGCGGTCTCCCGCGGAGTACGGAGAGTTCGCTGCCGCCGCGGCCGACAGATATCGCGGCAGGATCACCGCATACGAGATCTGGAACGAGCAGAACGCGGTGACCTTCTACACACCCCGCCCCGACGCTGCCGGTTACGTCGCGCTGCTGAAAGCCGCGTACCCGGCCATCAAGGCCGCCGACCCCCACGCCGTCGTCGTGACCGGTGGCCTCGGCGCGCTCGTGGACCACACCACGCTGACGATCGACGCGGTCAAGTTCGTCAAGGGCATGTACGCCGCGGGCGCGAAGGGCTACTTCGACGGGATCGGCTATCACCCGTACCAGTACACGACCATGTTCTCCGAGGGCGGCTACCACCCCGATTCGCCGATCAACCAGGTCGCCGGAATCCGTGCGGCCATGCTCGCCAACGGCGATGAGGCGAAGAAGATCTGGATCACCGAGTACGGGTTGCCGTCCTCCGAGGGCGGCGACAAGCTGCAGGCGCGATACGTCGACGACATGCTGACCGCCTGGCGCAGGATCACCTACGCGGGACCCGTCTACCTGTACACGATGCGGGACAGGCGGACCGGCAGCCCCCGCGACGAGGACACCCTCGGCGCCTACCGGTCGGACGGCAGCGCCAAGCCGGTGGTCGACGTCATCCTGTCGCACACCCGCACGGGCAACTGACGGCTAGTTCACGCACGCGGGATCGTCGGAACCGGCCGTCAGAACCGGGGGCGGCGGCGGCGGTAGCTCGGCGTCGTTGGCGACCGGATCGGCAGTCGTGTCCAGGGTCGGATCCTCGGTGCCCAGGCCGGATCCCGGCCCGGTGTAGTCGTTGGCGAGCACGACGCTGACCTCGCCCGCGCCGAGCGAGCCGTCCTCGACCACGGGCAGGTTGCCGAGCGCCTTCGCCACCGCGACGGCACCGAGGTCGTCGGTCTTGGGGGCGCGCACCTGGCTGCCGGCGATCGGCGGTCCCTCGTGGTTGCCGACCTCGCCGGGCTTGAAGCCCTGGCTCGACAGCACGTCCGACACCGCGGCCGCCAGACCGCCGATGTCGGTGGCGTTGACGACGTCGGCGGTGGTCTTGTCGGGGGAGTAGGAGATCTCCTCGGTCTTGCCCTCGTCCTGCTCCTTGAGAAGGCCTTCGACCCAGTCCTTGACCTGAGTCTCGTCGACCCGGACGACGCTCTGCATCCCGTCGTCGCTCCAACCGTCCTCCTGCAGCACCGGGATGGTGGCGAAGGCGACGCTGCCTGCGGCGAGCTTCTGGAGTTGCTCGACGAAGTCCATGATGTCCCAGCCGTCGGACAGCACGACCGATCGCTGCACGGCCTCCTCGAGGCGGTTCAGCGTCGCCGGGCTCGTCAACGTCTTACTCGAGATCACCTGATGGGCCAGCGAGGCCATCACGGACTGCTGGCGCGTGACGCGGTCGAGGTCGCCGCGCGGCAGGTCGTGCCGCTGGCGCACGAAGCTCAGCGCGCGCGGTCCGTCGAGCTTCTGCCAGCCCGCGGGGAAGTCGGCGCCCGAAAGCGGTTCGTACACCGCGTTGTTCAGGCACACGTCGACGCCGCCGAGGGCGTCGGTGATGAGCGCGAAACCCAGCAGGCCGATCTCCGCGTAGTGGTCGACGGTGACTCCCGTCAGGTGGGCCACGGTCTTGATGAGCGCTTCCCGGCCGGCCTCGTTGGCCTCAGGTTCGGCGACGGCGGGCTCCATCCCCTGCTCCTCGACGAGTTCCTTCATCCTCTCGAGCTTCACCTCGCCGAACACCCCGTTGATCTTCGTCTTACCGAAGCCGGGTGCGGTGACGTAGGAGTCACGGGGAATCGAGATCGCCGTCGCGGACTTCCCGTTGTTGGGGATGCGGACCAGGATGATCGTGTCGGTGTTGGTGGCGACGTCGTCGCCGGCGCGCAACGTCGCCAACTCCTCGGACGACAGCGGGTTGCCGTGCGCGTCGGTGCGGCTGTCCATGCCGACCAGGAGGATGTCGATCGCGCCGTCCTCGCCGCCCTCCCCGAGCGCTATCGAGCTGACGTGATTGATGCCCGACTCGAACGAGCGGATCTTGCCCCAGGCCACCCCCGTGCCGATGACGACGATGGACGCAGCCAGGACGGCGACGATCCGGGTGGCGCGGGTGGGCATCAGCCCAGGCTACTGGCGAGTCGACCGAAGATCGGGTAGCGACGGGCCGCGTGCCAGACTCGGATTCATGTCGCACCGAATCGTGATCACCGGCGCGGGCGGGCTGCTGGGGCGCACCCTGGCGGCCGCCGCGCGCTCCCGCGGCCACGACGTCATGGCTTTGACCTCGGCGGACTGCGATATCACCGACCCCGCGGCGGTCGAGCGCGCGGTGCGTACCGACGATGTCGTGGTCAACTGCGCCGCCTACACCAGGGTGGACGACGCCGAACGTGACGAGGCGGGCGCGCACGCCGTCAACGCGACGGGTGCGGGGAACGTCGCGCGGGCGTGTGCACGGGTGGAGGCTCGGCTCATCCACGTGTCGACCGACTACGTGTTCAGCGGTGACTTCGGGACCGCGGAGCCGCGGCCGTACGACGTCGATGACGAGACGGGCCCCCTGAGCGTGTACGGACGCACGAAACTCGACGGTGAACTCGCCGTGCACGCGGCGCTGCCGCACGCGCACGTGGTGCGCACCGCGTGGATATTCTCCGGCGGCGACGGTTCCGATTTCGTCGCCGCGATGCGGGCTAAGGCGGCCGCTGAGGACACGGTGGACGTCGTCGCCGACCAGGTCGGCACCCCCACCTTCGTCGGCGACCTGGCCGCTGCGCTGCTGCAGCTGGCCGACGCGGATGCGATCTCCGCGCCCGTCCTGCACGCCGCCAACGGTGGCAGCGCCAGCCGTTACGAGCAGGCCAGGGCGGTGTTCGAGGTGCTGGGCGCCGATCCCGAGCGGGTCCGACCGGTCGGCACGGACCGTCACCCGCGCCCTGCGCCCCGGCCCGCCTACTCGGTGCTTTCGCAGGCCGCGTCGACCGCGGCGGGCCTGACGCCGCTGCGGCCGTGGCGGGACGCGCTGGCCGCGGCGCTAACCTCTACGCCGTGACGGAGCAATTGACGGTCGTTACCGTGACCTACTCACCGGGACCGCACCTCGATCGCTTCCTCGCCTCGCTTGCGCACGCGACGGACCTGCCGGTGACGGTGGTCATGGCCGACAACGGCTCGACCGACGGCGCACCCGAGGAGGCGCTCGAGCGGTATCCGAACGTGCGGTTGCTGCGGACCGGCGGGAACCTGGGGTACGGCACCGCCGTCAACCGCGCCGTCACCGAATACCTGGCCGACGACGACTCCGAGTTCTTCGTGGTGGCGAACCCCGACGTGCAGTGGGGGCCGCGCAGCATCGACCTCATGCTCGAAGCCGCACAGCGGTGGCCGGTCGCCGGATCGCTGGGACCGCTGATCCGCGACCCCGACGGCACCGTCTACCCGTCCGCGCGGCATCAGCCCAGCCTGGTGCGCGGCGGAATGCACGCCGTCGTCGGCCCGGTCTGGAAGGCGAATCCGTGGACGGCCGCCTACCGCCAGGAGCGGATGGCGCCCAGCGAACGCCCCGTCGGGTGGCTCTCCGGCTCGTGCCTGCTGCTGCGGCGCGCCGCCTTCGACGGCATCGGTGGCTTCGACGAGCGCTATTTCATGTACATGGAGGACGTTGACCTGGGGGACCGGCTGATCCGGGCGGGCTGGCAGAACGTGTACGTGCCGACCGCGGAGATCCTGCACGACAAGGGGCACGCCACCGGCCGCGACCCCGCCCGCAACTTGGCCGCCCATCACGACAGCACCTACACTTTCCTCGCTGATCGGCATCCCCGCCGGTGGCAGGCACCGCTGCGGTGGGCGATCAAGTCCGCTCTCTCGGTGCGCGCAGGACTAGTAGTCGGCAACTCCCGGCGGAAGCTCGCGAAAGGACGACGGACGTGACTCCAGTTGCGCACCAGGCACGAACGGGCCAGGGCAGGTGAACGCCGCTGAGGTCGACGCCGCGATCCTCGTCGGCGGGAAGGGCACCCGACTGCGTCCGCTGACGCTGTCGGCGCCCAAGCCGATGCTCCCGACGGCGGGTCTTCCGTTCCTGACGCATCTGCTGTCGCGCATCGCGGACGCCGGGGTGAAGCACGTCGTGCTCGGCACGTCGTACAAGGCCGAGGTGTTCGAGAAGGAGTTCGGCGACGGCTCGGCGCTCGGTCTCGACATCGAGTACGTCTTCGAGGAGCAACCGCGCGGTACCGGTGGCGGCATCGCCAACGTCGCGTCCAAGCTGCGCTACGACACCGCGTTGATCTTCAACGGCGACGTGCTGTCGGGGTGCGATCTGAACGCTCTGCTGAGCAGCCACGAGGAACGCCAGGCCGACGTGTCGCTGCATCTGGTCCGGGTCGGAGATCCGCGTGCCTTCGGTTGCGTCCCAACGGATTCCGACGGCGGCGTGACGGCCTTCCTGGAGAAGACGCAGGATCCGCCGACCGACCAGATCAACGCGGGTTGCTACGTGTTCAACCGCGACGTCATCGACCGCATCCCCACGGGGCGTGAGGTGTCGGTGGAGCGCGAGGTGTTCCCCGGCCTGCTGTCCGACGGGCTCAAGGTGTGCGGGTACGTCGACGCCACGTACTGGCGCGACATGGGAACGCCCGAGGATTTCGTCCGCGGGTCGGCCGACCTGGTGCGCGGCATCGCGCCGTCGCCGGCGCTGAAGGGCCATCGGGGCGAACAGCTGGTCCACGACGGCGCCTCCATCGGGCCGGGTGCGCTGATCATCGGCGGCTCGGTGGTCGGTCGGGGAGCGGAGATCGGGCCGGGAGTGCGGCTCGACGGTGCGGTGATCTTCGACGGTGCTCACGTCGAGGCCGGCGCCGTGATCGAACGCTCGATCATCGGCTTCGGCGCCCGCATCGGTCCGCGTGCGCTGATTCGCGACGGCGTGATCGGCGACGGCGCCAACATCGGGGCGCGCTGCGAACTGCTGCGCGGTGCACGGGTGTGGCCTGGCGTGACGATTCCCGACGTGGGGATCCGGTACTCGACCGACGTATAGCTGTCAGGCGGTGCCCGGCATCCCGGGGATGCCGCCCGGCGGGGTGATCGTGGTCGCTATCGGCGGCGCACCGACGGGGAGTCCGTCGGCGTTGATGCTGCCCGGCTGACCGCTGCCGATCAGTGGCGGCGTCGTCGGCGCCGAGAACGGACCGCCCGCGCACACCGCGTCGGCGGGGTCCATCGCGCAGGAGGGGTCCGACGGGCTGGTGGGCGTTCCGAACGGCTGGCCGGTGCAGTCCGACATGTAGGGCGCGACCATGCAGTTGGGCTCATCGGCCTTCGGCCAGGCGTAGGCGGGAGCCGCGTTGGCCATCGCAGCCGTGCCGAGCAGTGCTGCCGCCAGCACGATGTTCGTCCTGTTCATACCGGCATCGTCGCACAGGCGCGACGAGTGCACCTGAAAGACGCAGAGAGACTTGCCAATTGACGCGTGCGTCGATCGGGTCCACTCAGAACGGTGCGGTGCAGTCGGTGAGGCGGTCTTCGTGGTTGCGTCGGCGTTCGGCGGCGATGGTGGCGGCGCGTTGTTGGGCGCGGGTGCGTCGGCGGGTGGGCATGCGCAGGTCGCGGCCGGGGGTGGGTTCGGTGACCACCGGTGTCGGGGTGTCCGGTAGTGGGGTGGTGGGGTCCCAGTTCGGGAAGTAGATGCGACTGCCCGGTGGGGCGCGGTGTTTGAGGCCGGATGGGCTCGTCCAGACGATGGTGCCGTCGTCGAGCTGGTTCTCCGACCAGCCGCCCTCGCCGACCCAGAACGTTTTGAGCAGGTGATGTTTTCGGCACAGCGTGGCGATGTTGCCCGGATGGGTCAGCCCGCCGGGGCGGCCGTAGGGGACGGTGTGGTCGAGGTCGGCGTACTCGGCCGGGTGATCGCAGCCGAGGAACCGACACGTCATATCGCGGGCCCGTACGAGGTGTCGGGTCGCGATCGAGGGCCGGTAGCGCACCTCGGCGGTCACCTCCTCAGGGGTGGCGATGGTGCGCACCGAGGTGCCCATCCGGCACAGGTCGGCCAGCAGCGCCGCGGGCAGGACGCCACCGCCGGCGACGATCGCGGTGTAGCCACACGGGGCGGGTGTGGGTTCGGAAGTCGTTGCGGAGTCGGCGTTCTCGGGCTCGGCGACGGAATCCGCTTGTTCGGGCGCGGATTCCTCGTCCTCGGGTGGTGGTTCGGGCGCCTCGTCGCCGGGTGGCGCTTCGTCGGTCCAGTGGTGTTCCCAGTCGTAGTCCGGGTCGTAGCGCGGCCCACCGTCATCGGGGCCGTCGTCGGGGTCGGGTGCCTCGGGTGCCGGGCCGTCGGCGGGATTGGGGTTGTCGGTCAGGACGAGGATCTCGAAGTGCTTACCGCGGGCGTCGGGCCCGGTGGCGGGGCAGTCCGCCGATCCGCACAGACACGGCAGGTGATCCCCGCCGGCGTTGATGATCCCGAGGGCCGCCACGCGACGCTCACCGTGGGTGCGCGGATCCTCGGGACACACCGATGTCGCCATGGCGTCCAGGCGGCGGTCGGTCAGTTCGGCGTCCAGGGCGCTGACCCGTCCGTAGATGGAGCGGGTGCCGGTGGCGTCGTCGGGTTTACCGAACGCGATGTTCAACGAGCGCTGCGCGGTCCGGAACCGGCGCACCGCATCCGGGTCGTGGCGCTCGATCGCGGCGTCGATCGCATCGCAGAGTTTCTGCTCGGAGTAGCCGCCCCACCGGGTGGCCACCGCGGCGAGGTCGGCGTCCACCCGGGCCAGCGCGTCGGGGTCGACGATCAGCTGGGTGCGCCACGACGCGGTGGCCGCGACCTTCAGGGTGATGTCGCCGAGGCGCAGCAGGTCCCCGGTCAAAGGGATCCGGTCGCGCAGGTCCAGGGCCTGATACATCAACCCCGAGGCCGTGCGGTGGCTGATCGTCAGGTCGGCGGCGATCTCGGCGGCACAGCAATCCCACGCGTCGCAGGCCGACCGTTCCCGCGACCGCGCCAACTCGGTACCCAGCCGCCGGTCGACCAGTTCGGCGATCGCAGCCAGGCGATGCCCGGCGGTCGCGGCCTCGGCGCGGGCGTAGCCGGTGATCGACAGGTTCAGCGCAGCATCGTCCATCCCCGCCGGATTCCGAAACGCTTCGCACATACATTCGATTATCCGCCAGTCAAGCCCTCCTCGCCACGGTGCGAACTCGACCTGTGGATGAATCCCGGACTGTGGATAACTCAGGCCCGCAACACGATTCGTGTCAGACCCGTCTGCTAGCCGCTCCCACCAACTGGCGAAGCCCGAAGTCCACACCGTCGGGTAACCCGTTGAGCGGCCACCACCGCAGATCCAACGACTCGTCGCTGACGACCAGGTCGGCGCCCTCGGGTGCACGGGCGACGAACTGCAGGTCGAGGTGGTGCGTCGACTGGCCGAGCGAACACGTCAGCGCGTGCACGTGGATCGCCGCGGGCACCGGGTCGACCGTCACGCCGTCGATACCGGATTCCTCGGTGGCCTCGCGCAGCGCGGCCGCCGCGATGTCGGGGTCGTCGTCCTCGCAGTGGCCGCCGAGCTGTACCCACCGCTGCAACCGGGGGTGCAGCGTGAGCGCCGCGCGCCGCCCGGCGTGATCCAGCAGCAGGGTCGACGCGGTGATGTGGCCGGGTACGCAAGCGCGCTTGCACGCATCGGGCCGAGCCAGCACGAAGGCCAGCACCGCGAGTCGCAACGCGTCCTGGGCGGGATCCGTTGGCCGCCAATCGGTCAGCGTGTCGACGACCGAGGCGTGCAGGCTCACTTGATCACCAGCAGACCCTCGACGGGGACGGGTTCCTTCGGCCCGGACGGCACGGAATCGGCTTCGGGGTATCCGATCGCGATGGCGCCCAGCGGTTCCCAGTCAGACGGGAGATCGAGCTCGTCGCGCACCAGGTCGGCGGCGAAGATCGTCGAGCCGATCCAGCAGCTGCCCACGCCCCGCGCCGCGAGGGCGACCAGCAGCCCCTGCACCGCGGCACCGACGGCGACGGTGAACATGGTGTGCTCGGCCGCCGTCCGCGCTGCGTCCGGGTACGAGTGCGCGCCGTCGGGGACCATGAACGGGATGACGAGTTCGGGGGCGTCGTAGAGGATGCGGCCGCGGTCGACGCGCCGCTCCACCGAATCGGCTGGCCTGCCGTCGCGGGTCAGGTCGGCGCGCCAGCGGTCGGCCATCCGGTCCAGCAGCGTGCGGCGGACGGTGCCGTCCCGAATCCAGACGAATCGGACCGGCCGGGTGTGGTGCGGCGCGGGTGCCGTGAGCGCCTCGCCGACCGCGGCTTCCACGAGCTCGGGGTCGACGTCGTCGGAGGCGAAGCGCCGCACGGAACGCCGCAGCAGCTGCGCCTGGCGTCGACCCATTTCGAGGGCCTCCTGCGTGCCGAGCCAGAACAGATCGTTCTCGCCGGAGCGCACCAGGGTGTGGCCGTTGGAGCCGTCGTCAACGGGACGCAGGCCCCGGACAACGGCGACGGGGATCCCGGTGAGCTTGCCCTTCACCAGATCCGCGGCGGCGGCGAGTTCGTCGGCGACCGCGACCTCGGTGACGAGCAGTTCGTTGCCGTGCTTGTCCTCGGCGCCCGCGTAGGCGTGCAGCACGCTCAGCCCCGCGGCCCCGATCGCGACATCGGTCTGGCCGTTGCGCCACGCGCGCCCCATCGTGTCGGTGACGACGACTGCGACGGTGACGCCGAGCAACTCGTGCAGCCGGGCGCGCAACGAGGCCGCACTGCCGTCGGGATCGACTGGGAGCAGCGCCAGCTCGGCCGCGTCGACGTTCGAGCCGTCGACACCTGCTGCGGCCTGCACCAGACCGATGGCGTTCTCGGTGATCAGGGTCTTGCCCTTGCGGGCCAGCACCCGTACCGCTTCATCGTCGATGAGCCTGCGCCGCAGAGCATCCCGTTCCTCGGGATCGGTGGGCGCGGGGACGATCCGGCCTTCGGCCTTGGACAGCACCTTGCTGGTGACGACGAGGACGTCGTCGTCGCGCAGCCAGGGCGCGGCGCTCGCGAGTGCCGCTGCGACGTCGTCGCCGGGCCGGAACTCGGGAAGCCCTGTGACGGGAAGGATCTCGACGGCCGCCGCCGAACCGTGCTCGGTCATGCCACACCCGCCATCGCGATTCCGGACCGGACCATCTCGGCGGTCGCGGCCGGGTCGGTCATCAGCAGCGGAATGGCCCGGACGTCGATGCCGTCGATCGCCGCCTCGTCGCCCTCGTCGATGAGCCAGCCGTCGAGGATGCCCACGGCGGACCGCGCACCGAAGTGTGTGCCGACGGCCTGAGAACTGGTCTCCACTCCGATGACGGACAGGCATTCATCGGCCATCCCGCGCAACGCCTTTCCCGCGACGATCGGGGAGTAGCCGATGACCGGTGCCGGCGTCGAGCGCAGCGCACCGCGGATTCCGGGCACCGCGAGGATGGCGCCGATGCTCACGACCGGGTTCGAGGGGGCGATGAAGACGACGTCGGCGCCCGCGATGGCGTCCGCGACGCCGGGTCCTGCGGTAGCTTTCTCGGAGCCGACGAAAGCGAAGTCGTGGGTGGGGATTCGAGCGCGGTAGCGAACCCACCACTCCTGGAAGTGGATCGCGCGCCGGGCACCGTCGGTCGGATCGTCGACGACGACGTGCGTCTCACACCGGTCGTCGCTCGCGGGCAGCAGCCGAGCGCCGGGCGCCCACCGGACGCACAGCGCCTCGGTCACCTGAGACAGCGGATAGCCCGCGCGCAGCATCTGGCTGCGCACCAGGTGCGTGCCGAGGTCGCGGTCACCGAGGCCGAACCAGTCGGGCTGCACGCCGTAGGCGGCGAGTTCCTCCTTGGCGTGCCAGGTTTCGTTTCGGTGACCCCAGCCACGCTCGGGGTCTATACCTCCACCTAAGGTGTACATGCAGGTGTCGAGATCCGGACAGATCCGGACACCGTGCATCCAGGCGTCATCGCCGACGTTGATCACGGCCGTGAGCTCGTGCTCGCCGCTGGGACCTGTAGCGGCCCCGGCAAACTGGCCGAGCCCGAGGAACTGCTGGACGCCGAGGAGAAAACGGGCTCCGCCGACGCCGCCGACCAGAACGGTGACCTTCACATCGATCGAGAGTAGGCGTTCGGCCAGGGTCGGGGGACACCGTGGGGGTGCTGTGAGCGACACGCCAGATAACCGACGCGCCGAAGTTTGGTCACGAGATGGTATGAAAATCCGTTCTAGCGCTTGACCGGTGCAGCTAACCCGTGTCTAATCACATCAGTGTCATTTCCCGGTTGGGGGCGCGGTTCCGGTGTCGCAGACCGAGATTCGATCACTTGTTCGAATTGGCGGAGCTGGCCGACCCCGGTACGGCTCGACACAGGGAACTACGACAACAGGTGAGGAGGCGGAAGATGTCTTATGAGCGTGTCGATTTCGATGGCGTGATCCAGTTCGACAGCCGGATGCTCGGCTCAGTAGGCAACATCCCGCACACCAATACCGGACCGGCGCCGGTCGTCCCGACAGGGCGGCCCCAGCTGAGTCTGGTGCCGGAGCCACTCGACTCCTTCCCGGCAACGGAGGAGGACGACCAGTGGCAGGAGAACGCTCTGTGCGCCCAGACCGACCCGGAGGCGTTCTTCCCCGAGAAGGGCGGATCGACCCGCGAGGCCAAGCGCATCTGCCTCGGTTGCGACGTTCGTGACAAGTGCCTGGAGTACGCACTCGCCAACGACGAGCGCTTCGGCATCTGGGGCGGACTGTCCGAGCGTGAGCGCCGTCGCCTCAAGCGCGGCATCATCTAGCGGCGGTTACTCGTCGTCGTCGATCGTCGGGTCGATGACGGACGGTTCGACGCCCAGATAGGTCGCCACCTGGGCGACCAGAACCTCGTGCAGTAGATCGGCAAGATCATCTGCGTCCTTCGCTCGCCGCTCAATCGGCTTGCGGAACAAGACTATTCGCGCTCGTGTTGAGTTACCCCGCGTGTCGACACCCGCCGGGATCAACCGGGCCAGTGCGATCGGCCCGTCGGCGATGACCTCGGGCGGCCACGACACGTTCTCCGGGTCCTTGGGGGCGATCCTCGGAATCTCGTCGACGGCGACATCCAGGCTGTTGAGCCGGTCGGCCCACCGGCGCTCGATCGGCTCGTAGGCCTCGAGCACCGCCATGTCGAATCGCTCCGCACGGCTGCGCCATCCCGGCACAGTCGGCGGAAGCAGTGGTCCTCGCATGTCGCTGCCACGTCGTGAACGCGGGTCGGGCATCCGCTGACTGTAACGGCCTCGGTAACGGTTGGAGATCGGCGCACCCCGCGCTGCGCGTGTCCGATGCCTCGGGCGCGTGTGCCGCGATAGCCTTTCGCCCGTGAACGTTCCCCGTCGCTGCTGCAGGCCCGGGTGCCCGCACTATGCCGTGGCGACGCTGACCTTCGTCTACTCCGACTCGACTGCCGTCGTCGGGCCGTTGGCCACCGTGTCCGAGCCCCACTCCTGGGACCTCTGCGTGTTGCACGCCGGCCGGATCACCGCGCCGCGCGGGTGGGAGCTCGTTCGGCACGCGGGACCGCTGCCGTCGCACAGCGACGACGACGACCTGGTGGCGCTGGCCGACGCGGTGCGAGAAGGTCGCGAAGGCGTGGTCCACCACCCCGGCGCCACCGCGGGATTCTCGGATCCGGTGGGGGGTGCGGTGATCGCGCCGCCCGTGCGACGGTCCGAGCACAACGGCCGCCGACGCGGACATCTGCGGGTTTTGCCGGACCCCACCGACTGATCGCCAGGGTGATTCGCGCCAAGCCGCTCGGACCGTCGGCGTGGTGATTCGGGAGCCGATAGGCTGGCATCTGTATTTCGCCTTGTGAGGAGAGCTATGTCCCGGCCCGCTGCGGCTGTTCACCGCGTCATCAAGGCTTATGACGTGCGAGGTTTGGTCGGCTCGGAGATCGACGAGCAGTTCGTCTTCGATGTCGCGGGAGCCTTTGCGCGGTTGATGCGCGCCGAGGGCGCCGGCCGCGTGGTGATCGGCCACGACATGAGGGCCAGTTCGCCCGCGCTGTCGGCGGCGTTCGCCGACGGAGTGACGGCGCAGGGCCTCGACGTCACGCGCATCGGCCTCGCGTCGACCGACCAGCTGTACTTCGGGTCCGGCCTGCTGGACTGCCCCGGCGCGATGTTCACCGCAAGCCACAACCCCGCCGCCTACAACGGCATCAAGCTGTGCCGGGCCGGCGCGAAGCCGATCGGCAAGGACTCGGGGCTGACCACCATCAGTGACGAGGTCATCGCCGGGGTGCCCGCCTACGACGGACCGACGGGCGCGATCGAGGACCGCGACGTCCTGGCCGACTACGGCGATTTCCTTCGCTCACTGGTCGACATCTCGGCGCTGCGCCCGCTGCGCGTCGCCGTCGACGCGGGCAACGGCATGGGTGGGCACACCACGCCCGCGGTACTGGGGACGTTGTCGTCGGTCACGCTGCTGCCACTGTTCTTCGAACTCGACGGCACGTTCCCGAACCACGAGGCCAACCCGCTGGACCCGGCGAACCTGGTCGATCTACAGCGCCATGTCGTCGAGACCGAGGCCGACATCGGCCTGGCGTTCGACGGGGACGCCGACCGCTGTTTCGTGGTCGACGAACTCGGCCACGCCGTCACCCCGTCCGCGGTGACGGCGCTCGTCGCCGGCCGCGAACTCGCGCGTGAGATCGGCGCCACCGTCATCCACAACCTGATCACGTCGCGAGCGGTGCCCGAGCTGATCGTCGAGCGCGGCGGCACCGCGCTGCGCTCGCGCGTGGGGCACTCCTACATCAAGGGGTTGATGGCCGAGACGGGTGCGATCTTCGGCGGCGAGCACTCGGCGCACTACTACTTCCGCGACTTCTGGGGTGCCGACTCCGGCATGCTGGCGGCGCTGCACGTGCTGGCCGCACTCGGGGAGCAGGACCGCCCGCTGTCGGCGCTGATGGCCGACTACCAGAGGTACGAGGAATCCGGCGAGATCAACTTCACCGTCGCCGACGCCCCCGACTGCGTCGACACCGTGCTCAAGTCGTTCGGGTCGCGCATTCAGTCGCTGGACCACCTCGACGGGGTCACCGTCGACCTGGGTGAGGGCAGCTGGTTCAACCTGCGGACGTCGAACACCGAGCCGCTGCTCCGGTTGAACGTCGAGGCCCGCACCTCCGCCGAGGTGAAGGAGATCGTGGAACACGTTGCGGCGCAGATAGCGTCGCGCTCGGAGTCGTCGGCGTGAGCACTCGGCCGATGGCGAACGCGAACCTCGACGACGTCGACGGTCTGCTGGCCGCGGACCGCGAGGGGCTGCTGCGGGCGGCCGCGATGGCGGGGGCGCAGATGCGCGCCACCGCCGCCGCTCTCGATGAGGGTGTGCTGGACGGCCTCCGGTCCGATCAGCCACCCCGCACGGTGAGTTGGGTCGCGACCGGAGGTCCTGCCGAGGCGGCGGGCCACCTGCTGGTGGCGGCGCTCGGCGGGTCGATGGCGGCGCCTATGGTCGTCGGCTCCGAGGTCCCGCCGTGGATCGGCGCGCTCGATGTGCTCGTGGTGGCCGGTGACGACGCCGCTGATCCCGCCCTCGTCGCCGCCGCGGCGACCGGTGTCCGGCGGGGTGCGCGGGTGGTGATCGCCGCTCCCGACGAGGGGCCGCTTCGCGAGGTGGCGGCCGGCCGGGCGGTGGTGCTGAGCCCGCGCCTGCAGGTGCCCGTCGACTTCAGCCTGACCCGCTATCTGGGCGCGGGCCTGGCGACACTGCGGGTCGTCGATGCGGGCATGCAGGTCGACCTCGCCGCACTGGCCGACGATCTAGACGCCGAGGCGCTGCGCAACAGCGCGGGTCGTGACCTCTTCACCAATCCGGCCAAGACGCTGGCCGACCGGATGGCCGGGCGGCAGGTCGTGTTCGCGGGGGACAACGCCGCGACGACGACGCTGGCAGCCCACGTCGCCACCATCATGCTGCGAGTTGGCCTGACGGCTGTCTCGGCGGCCGGGTTGTCCGACGTCCTGGTGGCAATCGGGAGCGGAATGGCTGGCGGGACAGTTGATTACGAGACCGCGCTGTTCCACGACGAGGATCTGGACGGACCTTTGCCGGCGAGGTTGCGTACAGTTGTGTTATCCATCGGCGACGAACGTCCAGCGCTCGTCGCTAGGTTGAGCGGTTTCGACGACATCGACGTTGTCAGTGCCGAGGACGTCCCGGACGCCGCGGCGCCCTCCGTCGGCGGTCGGCCGGAACAGCAGTTGGCACTACTGGCGGTACGGCTGGAGATGACGGCGGTGTACCTGAGACTGACACGGGGTTAGACGAGTGGACCTGCTACAGGGAGCGGTGCGAACCTATGCCTGGGGTTCCCACACCGCGATAGCCGATTTCACCGGCCGACCGAGCCCGACGGCGCACCCCGAGGCGGAGCTGTGGTTGGGCGCGCATCCCGGCGATCCGGCCCACCTCGACGGGGAGAACCGCTCGCTGCTCGACGTGATCGAGTCCGATCCGGACGGCCAGCTGGGCACGACCACCAGGGAGCGCTTCGGCGACACCCTGCCGTTCCTGGCGAAGGTGCTCGCGGCGGACGAGCCGCTCTCCCTGCAGGCGCATCCCAGCGCGCAGCAGGCCCTCGAGGGTTTCGCCCGTGAGAATCGCATGGGCATTCCGGTGTCCGGCCCGACGCGCAACTACCGCGACGCCAGCCACAAGCCCGAGTTGATCGTGGCGCTCGGCGCGTTCGAGGCGCTGGCCGGCTTCCGGCCCGTCGAGCAGAGCATCGCCCTACTGCGCGCGCTGCCCGTCGAGGGCCTCGATCCCTTCGTCAACCTGCTGACGGGACAGCCCGACGCCGACGGTCTGCGCGCCCTGTTCACCACGTGGATCACGCTTCCGCAGGCGGACCTCGACGAGCTGGTACCCGCGGTGCTCGACGGCGCCGTCACCTATCTGCGTTCAGGCGCAACCGAATTCGCGCCCGAGGCCCGGACGGCGCTGGAGCTCGGGGAACGCTACCCGGCCGATGCCGGGGTGCTCGCGGCGATGCTGCTGAACCGGCTCAGCCTGGCACCCGGCGAGGGCATCTACCTGCCCGCGGGGAACCTGCACGCGTATCTGCACGGCGTCGGCTTCGAGGTGATGGCCAACTCGGACAACGTGTTGCGAGGCGGGCTCACCCCCAAGCACGTCGACGTCCCGGAACTGCTGCGCGTGCTCGACTTCACACCGACGTCGGACCTGGTGATCCGCCCCGAGGTCACCGACGACGGATTCGAAATGGTCTACGCCACACCGGCTCCCGAGTTCGCGGTGTCGGTGCTGAACCTCGACGGCCAGTTCCTCGGCCACGAGGTCGATGCGCCCGCGCGGCACGACGGACCGCAGGTGCTGCTGTGCACCGAGGGATCCGCCGAGGTGCGGGCCAAGACCGGTGTGCTCACCCTGAAGCGCGGGGCGGCGGCCTGGGTGTCCGCCGACGACGGGCCGATCCGGCTGGTGTCCGATCAGCCCACCACGCTGTTCCGGGCGACCGTCGGGATCTAGCCGGTCCGCACCGGATCGTCGAGTTTCCTTGTGCGACCGAACTTCTCGCGAAGCAGCAGTCCCATGTTGTGTCGCACGATGCGTGCGAACACCCGCGGTGACGGCACCATGTACAGGCTGTCGAGCAGGCTGAACCGACGCAGGAACCACTCGGCGAGGTCGGGGTTCGTCTCGGCGGCGCCGAGAAACTGGTCGAACAGGTTGCCGACGCGCACGTACCACCAGGGCGCGTCGCCGGTGGCGTTGTGCAGTGCCAGATCGCCGATGGCGTTCATGGTCCACACCGGCCACGTCGTCTTCTTCGTGGCGCGCGCGAGCCTGCCCGCGATGTCGACGTCACCGTCGGCGAGCACCGCGGCGAGGTTGCCCGCCTGCAGGGACGTCATCGTCATGCCCTGCCCGTAGGTGGGGTTGAAGCTGACGACGGCGTCGCCGAACGGGATGATGCCCGCGGGGAAGCGGTCCATCTTGTCGTATCGGCGCCATCGGCTCTTCGGGTACTTGTGGAACGCCATCTCGCCGAGTGGCTCACCCTTGCGCAGTGCCACGGCCACGTGCGGTGGCAGGATCTCGTCGGCCAGCGCACAGATCTCGGCGAAGTTCTGCGGCGGCGGCACCTTGCCGGTGCCGAACGTGGTGACGCCCCAGTTGCCGTCCTCGTAGAACAGCATGCCGAGGCCGACCGGTTGAGTGCGGGAGGCGCCTGCGACGACGACCTTCTCCTTGAGCAGTCCCTCGGGGATGTGCACCTGATGGGTGGCGTAGTCGATGCCGACGTCGAACGACTCCTCATCGGCCCGGCGGAATCCCCACTGCTCCAACCACACCGGCAACCGGGTGCCTCGACCGGTCGCGTCGACCACCAGGTCGGCAGCCACACCGCTCGACTCGTCGCCGGACTCGAGGAGCACCCCGATCACGCGCTCCTCGGCCGGCTCGTACCAGGGCTCGGCGACGCCGCGCCGGATCAGTTCGACGTTCGGGATCGCGAGCGCGCGGGTGCGGATCTGCCACTCGAGGTGCGGCCGGCTGGGCACGTACGCGGTGAACGGATCCTTCAGCGTGGTGCCCGTGCCGAGGACGTGCCCGGCGGCGCCGAAGGAGATGCAGTCGGGCCGGTTCTCGAGGATCGGCACCCCGGCGGCCACCATGCCCTCGAGCAGTCCGGGAAACAACTTCTCGAACTCCGCGGCGCCGCGCGCCATCAGGAGATGCACGTGGCGGCCCTGCGGGACGGCCGCGCGGTTGCCGGGACCATCGGGCAGTTCGTCGCGCTCGTAGACGGTGACGCGGCTGTAGTAGTCGGACAGCACCCGCGCGGCGCACAGCCCGCCCAGACTGGCGCCGATGACGACGGCGTGATCACCCAGGAGTTTCCCCATGGCGGCGACGGTACCTGGTACCACGTGGATCGCACGAACCAAGAGGCGCTGCCGAAGATGACGAAACGGTGGTCTCCGAGGAACCGCCGTTGTTTTACAAAACATGCCCTGGTGTCTAGACAGCGGACAAATGTCGATCTATAGTCAAAGTCAGAAGGTGATGGCTCTCACATGGAGGTTGAACGACTGTGACCACACAGACGGAATCGCAGCTGCCCGCGGGGCAGTGGCGGGACAAGAAGCGCTATTTGTGGCTGATGGGGCTGATCGTCCCCACCGCGGTGCTGGTGATGCTTCCGGTCGTCTGGGCGCTCAACCAGTTCGGTTGGCACGCCGCCGCCCAGGTGCCGTTCTGGATCGGCCCGATCCTGGTGTACATCGTGCTGCCGCTGCTGGACCGCAGGTACGGGCCGGACGGGGAGAACCCGCCCGACGAGGTGATGGAGCGACTCGAGAACGACAAGTACTACCGCTACTGCACGTACAGCTTCATCCCGTTCCAGTACCTGACGGTGATCCTCGGCGCGTATCTCTTCACCGCCTCGGATCTCGGCTGGCTCGGTTTCGACGGGTCGCTCGGCTGGCCCGCGAAGATCGGTCTGGCACTGTCGGTCGGCATGATGGGCGGCGTCGGGATCAACACCGCACACGAACTCGGCCACAAGAAGGACTCGCTCGAGCGCTGGCTCTCGAAGATCACGCTCGCCCAGACCTGCTACGGCCACTTCTTCATCGAGCACAACCGCGGCCACCACGTCCGCGTCGCCACCCCGGAGGACCCGGCGTCGGCGCGCTTCGGTGAGACGTTCTGGGAGTTCCTGCCGCGCAGCGTCTGGGGCAGCCTGAAGTCGTCGTGGGAGCTCGAGGCGGCCCGGCTGCGCAGGCTCGACAAGAGTCCGTGGCACTGGTCCAACGACGTGCTCAACGCCTGGGCGATGTCGGTGGTGCTGTACGGCGCGCTGATCGCGATCTTCGGCGTCGCGCTGATCCCGTACGTGGTGATCTCGGCGGTGTTCGGTTTCACCCTGCTGGAAACCGTCAACTACCTCGAGCACTACGGGCTGCTGCGGCAGAAGACGGCGAGCGGACGCTACGAGCGCTGCGCCCCCGAACACAGTTGGAACTCGGACCATCTGGTGACCAACCTGTTCCTGTACCACCTGCAGCGGCACAGTGACCACCACGCGAACCCGACCCGTCGCTACCAGACGCTGCGCAGCATGACCGGTGCACCGAACCTGCCCAGCGGCTACGCGTCGATGATCGGGCTGACGTACTTCCCGCCGCTGTGGCGCAAGGTGATGGACCACCGGGTGCTCGCGCACTACGACGGCGACCTCAGCCGGGTCAACATCCATCCGAGGATGCACGACAAGGTGGTCGCGAAGTACGGCGCGGAGCAGACGGCATGAGCGCCGATCAATCCCCTGGTCGCTTCGCTCCTGCCCGCCGCTTCCGCTGCCCCGGTTGCGATTACGTGTACGACGAAGCGGAAGGCGCCCCGCGCGAAGGCTTTCCGGCGGGGACCCCGTGGGGTGAGGTACCGGATGACTGGTGCTGCCCCGACTGCGCGGTGCGCGAGAAGATCGATTTCGAAAGCGTGGAGGCCACGAAATGAATTACAAACTGTTCGTCTGCGTACAGTGCGGATTCGAATACGACGAGGAGAAGGGCTGGCCGGAGGACGGTATCGCGCCGGGCACCCGATGGGACGACATCCCGGACGACTGGAGCTGCCCGGACTGCGGTGCCGCCAAGTCGGACTTCGAGATGGTGGAAGTGGCGCGGTCTTGAGCGTCCCCCTTCGGGACACAGGGCGAGCGAACCGCCGGGAAATGTATAAAGTCGCGCGTGTGAGCACCCCACCCCGGCGTACGGCACCCCGCGTGCCGTACGCCGAGGCGTCGCGGGTGCTCCTGCGGGATTCGATCCTGGACGGCATGCGCGATCTGTTGCTCACACGGGACTGGTCGTCGATCACGCTGTCGGACGTGGCGAGGGCCGCGGGCATCAGCCGTCAGACGATCTACAACGAGTTCGGGTCCCGGCAGGGGTTGGCCGAGGGCTACGCGCTGCGACTGGCGGACCGCCTGGTCGACGCCGTCGAACTCGCGATCGAGGGCAACGTCGGCAACATCTACGCGGCGTTCCTCGAGGGGTTCCGCGCGTTCTTCCTCGAGTCAGCATCCGACCCGCTCGTCATCTCGCTGCTGACTGGTGTGGCCAAGCCCGACCTGCTTCAGATCATCACGACGGACAGCGCGCCCATCATCAGCCGGGCCAGCGGGCGCCTCACCGATACGTTCATGCACAGCTGGGTGAGGTGCAGTGACGAGGACGCCGGAGTGCTGGCCAGAGCCATCGTCCGGCTGGCGATGAGCTACGTGTCGATGCCCCCGGAGGCCGACCACGACGTGGCGCGTGACCTAGCCAGATTGATGACGCCCTTCGCCGAACGCTACGGTGTTGTGGATACTCCTTAGCTGGCAGTGCGCCGTGCGCCTGTCCCGCGAGCCCGCAGGCTGAGGGTGTCCCCAGCGCACTGTGGTGCGCTAGACGCATTTGACGAACGAATTTAGGGGCTCTTTCATGACCGCACCAAACCTCACTGTCGACGTACGCAACGGCATCGACTACAAGGTCGCCGACCTGTCGCTGGCCGAATTCGGCCGCAAGGAGATCCGCCTCGCCGAGCACGAGATGCCCGGCCTGATGGCGCTGCGTCGCGAGTACGCCGACGTCGCACCGCTGAAGGGAGCCCGCATCTCGGGCTCGCTGCACATGACGATCCAGACCGCCGTGCTGATCGAGACGCTGGTCTCGCTCGGCGCCGAGGTCCGCTGGGCGTCGTGCAACATCTTCTCCACCCAGGATCACGCCGCCGCGGCGGTCGTCGTCGGCCCGCACGGAACCGTCGAGGAGCCCAAGGGCACCCCGGTGTTCGCGTGGAAGGGCGAGACGCTGGAGGAGTACTGGTGGGCCGCCGAGCAGATGCTCACCTGGCCCGGTGAGCCGGCCAACATGATCCTCGACGACGGCGGTGACGCCACGATGCTGGTGCTGCGCGGCGCCGAATTCGAGAAGGCCGGCGTCGTGCCGCCGGAGGACGACGAGCACTCCGACGAGTACAAGGTGTTCCTGAACCTGCTGCGCCGCTCGATCGAGGCCGACAAGACGAAGTGGACCAAGGTCGCCGAGTCGGTCAAGGGCGTCACCGAGGAGACCACCACCGGCGTGCTGCGGCTCTACCAGTTCGCCGCTGCCGGTGAGCTGTCGTTCCCGGCCATCAACGTCAACGACTCGGTCACCAAGAGCAAGTTCGACAACAAGTACGGCACCCGCCACTCCCTGATCGACGGCATCAACCGCGGCACCGACGTGCTGATCGGCGGCAAGGCCGCGCTGGTGTGCGGTTACGGCGACGTCGGCAAGGGCTGCGCCGAGGCGCTCAAGGCGCAGGGCGCCCGTGTCGCGGTCACCGAGATCGACCCGATCAACGCGCTGCAGGCGCTGATGGACGGGTTCGAGGTGAAGACGGTCGAGGAGGCCATCGGCTGGGCCGACATCGTCATCACCGCGACGGGAAACCAGAGCATCATCACCCTCGAGCACATGCGGTCGATGAAGCACCAGGCCATCCTCGGCAACATCGGTCACTTCGACGACGAGATCGAAATGGCGAAGCTGGAGCGCGACAAGGACATCCGTCGCATCAACATCAAGCCGCAGGTCGACGAGTTCATCTTCCCCGATGGACATTCGATCATCGTGCTGAGTGAAGGCCGGCTGCTGAACCTCGGCAACGCGACGGGCCACCCGTCGTTCGTGATGAGCAACAGCTTCTCCAACCAGGTCATCGCGCAGATCGAGCTGTGGACCAAGAACGACGAGTACGACAACGAGGTGTACCGGCTCGCCAAGCACCTCGACGAGAAGGTCGCCAAGATCCACGTCGAGGCCCTCGGCGGTTCGCTGACCAAGCTCACCAAGGAGCAGGCCGAGTACATCGGCGTCGACGTCGACGGCCCGTACAAGCCCGAGCACTACCGCTACTGAGCACTGCGTCGTGAAGCGGCCCCTGGCAGTAGTTCTGGTATGCCTGGGGCCGCTTCTCGTCGGGTGCGGCGACGAACCCGACGACCGCACCCCGTCGCCCCCGACCGTGGTGCGCCACGACCTCGCTCCGCTGACGACGCGATTCCCGGCGCTCGGTGAGCCGTCGGCGGCCTCCTGGGTGACGTGGAACTCGCACCACCCCGACGACAGGGGAGTGCCGGGGCCCACCACGTACTGGATCGACGCCGTCGTGTCGCTCGCGCCGGCCGTGGTCAACGCGTTGGTGCGCGACCACCAGCCGGTGCCGGAGGGTGAGGTCCCCGACGTTCAGGACCTGCTTCGGCCCGAGTTGCCTGCCGGGCCGTACCTCACCGATGCCCGGCTCGATCTCGCCTTCACGACACCGGAGCTTGCCACCGCCGCGTACCTCGACCCGTCCGCCCACGTCCTGGTGCTGAGGTCGACGGGCATGTGATAGCGGATTGCGTTAGCGCGCAACGGTATTCCGGGCACTGAGAATCTCGAGCCGAGCGTTCTGCTACGGTGCGTCCGTGACATGTGCTGTGCGAGCGCTCAGTGTCCTTGTTCTAACGCTGCTCGCGGTATGCGCCGCGCCGCCGCTCGCGTGGGCCGATCCCGACCCGACGAACGACCTCCGGGATCCGAAGTACAACGAGGACGAGTACACCGCGTTCTACACGCCGCCGGATCCACTGCCCGACGGGCAGCCGGGCGACGTGCTCCGCAGCGAGCCGTCGCGGCTGGTGCTCGAGCCGTCCGGGCAACTCGGTGCGATCTTCGCCAATGGAACGCGAATCATGTACCGCAGCAGCGATTCCCGTGGGCAGCCGATGGCCGTCACGGGGACCTACTTCGAGCCGTGGAATCCCTGGCCCGGCCAGGGGCCGCGGCCGCTGATCGTATACGGGCCCGGCACCCAGGGGCAGGGCGACCAGTGCGCGCCGTCGCGGCAGTTCAACCAGGGCATCCACTTCTCGCCGTACCTGGACATCGCGTTCAACTACGAGGAACTGTTCGTGGCGACCATGGTGGCGCGCGGCTTCGCCATCGTCATGACGGACTACCAGGGCCTCGGCACTCCCGGCCTGCACACCTACGTCAACCGGGTGGCGCAGGGCAACGCGATGCTCGACGCGGGCCGCGCGGCGATGCGGCTTCCGGGCACGTCGCTGGATCCGCAAGGGCCCGTGGCGTTCTGGGGCTACTCGCAGGGCGGGGGAGCGGCGGCGTCGGCCGCGGAACTGGCGTCGTCGTACGCGCCGGACCTGCGAGTGGTCGGCACGTACGCGGGTGCTCCGCCCGCGGATCTGAAGGAGCTGTTCCCCTACGCCGACGGTAGCGCCCTGGTGGGGGTGGTGGGGTACGCGCTGAACTCGGTGATCACCAGCTACCCGGAGTTCGCCGACGTGATCCGCTCGAAGATGACGCCGCGCGGATTGGACCTGCTGCAGAAGGTGCAGGATCAGTGCATTGCGGAGACGATCGCCAAGTTCATGTTCCGACACCTGCAGCCGTACTTCACCACCGACATCTTCGCGACGGTGAACGAGGAGCCGTTCGCGTCGCTGTTCGACATGCAGAAACTCGGCAAGTTCACCCCGAACGCGCCGGTGCTGATCCTCAGCAATCGGTTCGACCCGCTGGTGCCGTGGACGGCCGCGAACCAGTTGGGCCGGGACTGGTGTGCGCGCGGTGCCGACGTGCAGTTCTGGACCAACGAGCAGCCACCGTTCCTCAACAAGCTGGTGATCAACCACGCGCTGCCGATGCTGGTGGACGGGGAACGCGCGATGCAGTGGGTCTCCGACCGATTCAACGGATTGCCGACCACACCGAACTGCGGGGAGTTCTAACCGCCTAGATTGGACCGGTGTTCTCCTGGATCCGCCGTCGGTCGGTGCCGATCTCCGGCGGTGTCGTCGCCGCACCGGTGGGCGACACGCTGACCCTGGCGACGTTCAACGTGTGGTTCGACGACCGGTACGCACGGGACCGGTATCAGGCGATCGCCGACGTGCTGGCCCGAGAAGCGCCGGACGTCATGGTGTTTCAGGAGGTGACTCGGCCTGCGCTGGACGTGCTGCTGGGTCAGGACTGGATCCGCGCCGGTTACCGGCGGGCGGCCGTGACGGGATGGCGCACCGGCAACTACGGGCACTTGATGCTGGCGCGGGTTCCGATCACTCGCGCGGTGTACGTTCCACTGCCCACGCAGGCGTCTCGCGGTGTGCTGCGCGCCGAGGTGGACGTTGGAGACGGATCGCTTGTGGTTGGATCGGTACACCTCGACAGCGGCAAGGCCTCAGCGGAACTCCGAAAGCGTCAGCTGCGCAGAGTTTTTGACGATGTCGACGGTTCCTCGGACGTGGTCCTGCTCGGTGATTTCAACATGCGCGACGACGAGAACGACGGCATCACCGCGCCGTTCGAAGACGTCTGGCCGCATCTGCGCCCGGACGAGCCGGGTTACACCGAGGACACGTCGATCAACTTGATGCGCCTCGACAGCACGGGCAAGCAACGCCACGTCCGGTTCGACCGGGTGCTCGTGAAGGGCTCCGGGTGGCGGCCGACGCGGATCGACCTGCTCGGCGCCGAGCCGATCTCGCCGGACCAGCCGAGGGTGTTCCCGTCGGATCACTTCGGGGTGGTGTGTCGGCTGGAGAGGTGTTGATCACGGGAGGCCCGAGTTCCGACGCCGAAGCCGGAAGGGCGCCGCGGGTTCGCTCCTCGGCCCTCTCCTCGACGCCGGTCACTCGCGGACCGACACCTCGTCAAGTCCAGCCGACACACTGCCCGACCTCGCGCAGCGCACGGGCAACCAGGTTTTGGAGCATGAGCCATTGTTTCGACGGCCTCGCGCTGGCTGTCGTGCCGATTGAGAGCTATTCGTAGATGCCCTTCTCCCTCCCCCCGAAGGTGGGCTTCGCACGCACCGCCGCATCGAAACCCGCGGCCGTGATGCTTGCCACCAATTCCTCTCGTAATTTCGCGATCTCGTCACCGGAAACAGATGTCTCGCGGGTCTGAACCTGGATCAGCCATGATCCGTCAAACTCACGGTAGAGGCCGATGTTGAGGCGCGGCCCGCCCGGTACGTCGACGACGCGATGCCCGAAATCCTGGTCCCAGTCGTCGGTGAGTCGCCCTCGCCTGTCGAGGGTTAGATGTTTACGGAGACGGTCCAGACTCGACTGATCGACGTCGCCGTCGATGTCTATCACGATCAGCAGACTCATTCAGTGGTCGCTTTCGTTCGGGAGGCGCCAATCCGTATCTCGGAAGTGCGACGATACGCCGGCTGATGACGTGTCGGGAGGCCCTGAACTCGGGAAAAGCGCCGGAACCACAGGTCGTCCTGTGCGTTCACTCCAGTCGTCAGCCCAGGCCCATAATGCTGGAAAAAGATCTTGGAACACCCGCTTGTTGATGAACCCGTACTTCGGGTTCACCAGGTCCCCGTGCGATCCGTTCGCTTCCCAATGACGTTGGCATGCATCGACCATCGAGTCGGACGAGATCTGGAGATCGTAGTCCGACGGCTCGTCGTCCAGACCGAGTCGATGCATTGAGTCGAAAGGTCGGCGAAGCGGACGGTCGGTATCGTCGCCGAGCCAACGGTCCATCTGGGCTGCTGCCTCAGGATAGTCGGCGAGTTCGGATCGAAGCGGCAACGACTTGTGCTCGCCCGAGAAGAAATTCGCTGATGAGCCCTGCAGTCGCACATCGAGATCGTTGGTGTCTATTCCTTCGCTCACCAACGCGCCGAACATGGATTCGTTGAACTCCGTGAACTCTGCGGGCGTCATGCCGAGCGGAGCCCGGCGCGTGGCCCATGCTTCGACCTCTTCGGGCGAGATGTCGAGGAACTCGCAATCACGGGGTTGGACCCGATAGCCGGAGTCGTCACTCGGCAACAGGTGGACGGCGCGCTGCCCAGCGTCGCCGTCCCACGGGGAGCCCTCATCCTGACCGCCGTGGTGCCCGTGCGCGTCGCCCTCTACACCCTGATCGTGGCCGTCTCCGGCCAGACGCCCTGGTTCCGGCGGCTCTCCGCCTCCGCTCGAGACAACGCCACGTTCGTCAATGGGTTCGTCGGATCCGTTGCGTACGTGCGCTTGTCGATCGTCAGGGGAAACTGTTGGGTGGGTTCCGGTGGATCGGTCAGTGACTGCGCCGTCAGTTGGTAGGCGATCGTCTGGTCGTCCTCCGCGGTCCGCTGGATCGTGATGTTCCACTGATGCGGGTAGATCCGTCGGCCCGCCCGATCGACTTCCGTCTCCTTGAACTCCGTGAACGCCTCCGCCACCATCATCTCCGACCAGCTCGGGTACACGTAGACGATCCCCGTCTCCGAGTCGATCACCAACTTCGCCAGGCCCAGGCCCTGGTCCCTGGCCGTCTCCTCTCGGCTCAGGACCTTCGCGCACACCCATCCCAGCGGGAACCGATTCACCCGGTAGGTGACGTCCGGGGACATCTCCGCCAGATACGCCACTGCCTGCTTCGTGGTTTCCAGCTGCGTCATGAGCTACACCTGAGTCGTGGCCGTCTCCGGCCACTTTCCGTTGCTCTGTCTGCTCTGCCACTCCGCGTAAGACTTCGCGATCCTCGACAGAGGGTCTCTCGGATCCGACCTGAACGTCTGCTTCTGGATCGTGAGCGGGTGCTGCTGGGTCGGCTCCGGCGGATCGGTCAACGATTGCGCCGTCAGTTGGTAGACGATCGTCTGGTCGTCCTCGCTGGTCCGCTGGATCGTGATTCTCCACTGATACGGGTAGATCTGTCTGCCCGCTCGCCGGGTTCCCGTCTGCTTGAACTCCGTAAACGCCTCCGCCACCATCGGAGTCGACCAACTCGGGAACTGATAGACGATGCCCGTCTCCGAATCGATCACCAGCTTCGCCATCCCCAGGCCCTGGTCCCTGGCGATCTGTTCCGGGCTCAGGACTGGCGTGCACACCCATCCGTGGGGAAACCGATTCACCGTGAACGCCTCCGCTGGCGACATTTCCGCCAGATAGGCCAGTGCCTGTTCCCTGGTGTCCAACTCCGCCATGGTGTGCTCCTTGATTCGGATCGATCGGGGTGAACTCTAGGAATGTCGCGTGGTCGGTCATCCAGGACGGAGGGTGGTCGGAGACGAGGCCCTGCTGCGGATCCCACCACACCGGTCCACTAGCACCCTCGGGATACACGACGACTGTTGCGTGCGAACCCCGTGTCTCGGGCGAACCGTCGGCGTGATGTAGGTAGCTGTTGGTGGACTCGTCGAAGCCGTGCCAGCCGTTGTGAACCAACGCCGCGGAACCTGGTCCGAGATTGTCGATGTAGTGGTGAAGTGCGTCGAACTGTTCCGCAACGGAGCGCCCTGGGAACTCCAGCATTCCGCTACCAAGCCAATCGGCAGCGCGGCGCAGCCCGCTGGCTTCCCCTGCCCTATCCACTGCGCCGTCGCTCGAGATGTCCAACGCTCGAGGAACCGAAACCGTTGGGTCGCCCAGGAACGACGACAGCGCCGACAGTGAGCAGTCCAGGCAGTTGTTGTCGCGTCCTGGAACGTCCGGGCCACCGTCGTTGATCAGATGCCCGTAATCGTTGGTTCTCGGGTCGGCGTGGCGGAGATAGTTCCCATCGGCATCGCGCAGCGCGTGCTCGATCGCGGTTTGGTAGGCCGGATCCTCGACTTCGTCCAGCTCCTGCGGCCCGTAGATGCGATCGTTCGCCGGGTTGCCCTCCGGCCCAGGGCGATCCGGGGTCGGACTGTTTGTGCCGCCGCCCTGGTCGGACCCGTGACCGTCGCCGCGGTTCGGATCGGGCTGGGTACCGGGTCGGTCGGACGGCGGGGGAGCCGTCGTATCTACAGGGCGCAGCGGCTCCGCAATGCGTTCGGAAACCGGGGGCGGCGCAGTCGATCTCACCGGAGGCGCCGGCGAGCGTCCTGGCTCCGGCCCGGTTGCTCCAGGAGTTCGAGCGCGAGGATTCTCCGGGGGACCGGACTGCGGGCCCTTCCACTCCGGAATGCGGTTGGGCCCGCCTGGAGTAGGGGACGGCGCCGATGGGGTGTGCGTGCCGCCCATGTGACCGCTCATCGGCATGCCACCCATGACACCCGGTGCGGTGGAGGCGGATTGGTGGTGGTCGGTCGGCGCCGGCGGTTGATCCCGCACGTGGCCGTCGGTGGCCGACTGCTCGTAGTTGCCGGGGTGTTCGGTCGCGGACGCGTCGGCAAGCCGGTGTTCGGCGGGCGGGTGGGTGGCATCCGGCCGGCCAGCGGAGCTGTCGGCATCGGGATGGTGATTCGTCGATGCATCCGGACTCGAGTGACCGTTACCCGTCGAATCCGGGGTGCGGTGCGGCGAGCCGCTCTCGGAGGGTGCTCGGGTGTCACCGGGAGTGCTTGGCGTGGCGTCGGCCGTCGACGGCGTGTGGGCCGGAGCCGAGGACGTCGACGGCTGGATTCCGCGAGGTGAGTCGGAACCCGGCGCCTGCGACGACGCGGAGTGGCTCGGCTGACCTGGCGAGGTGTCCGGTGGCCCGACGGGACGCCCACCGGAACCCGGTGGATCGTCGCCACCGCCCCCGCCGGATCCACCGTCGACGCGGGTGCCCTGCGGGGGGTCCGACGGGCCACCGAATCCGTTCGGGGTCTCCGGTGGATCGAAGCGGCCCGGCGTACCAGGCCCCTGCGTGAGGGAGTCGGGAACCCGGCCGGGCGTGAACGACGTCGTGTCCGGAATGCCGCGTCCGGCGCCGGGATTACCGTCGAAACCGGGCGTGTGACGGCTGCCGATACCCGGCAGGTCGTTGAAGCGGGGGAGTCTGCCCTCGCGCGCCAGCGTGCCGCCGTACCTGAATCCCCTTGCCAGGGTGCCGGTTCTGGGAAGGGCCCCGCCATACGGGTTGAACAGCGACGCGATGTTGAACGCGGCTTCGCCTGCGGCCCGGCCCGGGTGGTCGCCGGACCACGCGTCCCACGCCAGGAACTCCTTGCCCATGTTGAGCAGGACGTCGTCGAGCATGGACGGGTCGTCGGCGACCATCGTGGCGACGTCGTACATGCCCTTCCAGGTGTCGGCGTCGAGCATCGCCACAGTCCCCGAGACGGTGTTGATGACGCCGTTCAGGATGCCGACCTCGAAATCGGAGTAGTAGTCGAAGCCGTCGGCCAGCGTGTTTCCCACGTCGTCGCCGAACGTGGCGACCAGGACCTCGCGGTTCAGTTCCTGGAATTCCGTCAGTGCGTCGTTGATCGCCTGCTTGGCCTGTCCCAGGAGTCCCACGATCGCCTTGACCTGGCGCTGGGAGTTGTCCAGAACCGCGATGACGTCGCGGGCGATGTCCTCCGCCTCGCCGCTGAACAGGCCCGTGATGGTGTCGATGATCGAGTCGATCGACGACAGCCTCTCGAGGATCCGGCGAATGGCGTTCTGCGCATCCTCGACCGTTTGCGCGAATTCCCTGATCCGCTTCGCGAGATCTGAAGCATATCTTGCCAATTCAGCGAGATTGTCGTCGGCCAGTTGGAGGTCCTCGAGCATCCTGCCGCGCTCGGGGATGTCCTGCATCGACACGACGGTCTTGATCGCGTCGATGTCGTCGTTGAAGACCTTCGCTCCCGAGGCGATGACGTCCCACTGCGCGGCGAGCACGCGCATGAACGTGGGGTCACCCAGCGGCCAGGTCATCCCGAAACCGCCGAGGAGTTGGACGACGGGATAGATCGGCACCCAGGCGCCTGGTGGCAGGACGGCGATCATGTTGGGAAAGGCGGGAACCGACGCCGCCACCGTGTCGGGCGGCGCTTCTGCCACGCTTCCCATCGGTGCGCCGCCGGGCAGTGTCGATGCAGCGTCGGAGTTCTTGTAGTTGTGTCCGGAGGCCTGCACCCTGAGCCCCATGCCCTTGCAGCCGTTCGCCGCTTCGGCCAGAGCGGTTGCGAGCTGTCCTGCGGTGTCGGAGTATTCGAGTGCGAAGTTGATGCCGGGCAGGTCCCAGCCGGAGGAGATCCCGTTGGCCAGCATCGGCTTGGTCAGGTCCGCGATCAAGCCCAACTGCGTGCCCACTGCGGTGAGGCGTTGACCCGCACGGATCAGAACGTCTGGCTCGACCTCGATGCGGTGGGTCGCGGACCCGCGACTGGCTGGGCTCACATGCCCCACATCGCTTTGTTCTGCGTCACGGCGTCGTTGTAGAACGCGAGTGCCTGCTGGGCGATCTTGCGCAGTTGGTCCAACGCGCTGTTCATCTGGTCGGCGCCCTCGTCCCACCTCGCCTGCGCATCGGCCTGCGATTCCGATGCGTCACCGTGCCAGGTCGCGCGTAACCGCTTCATCGTCTGGTCGATGTCCTCCAGGCAGGCCTTGACGTCCTGCTGGTAGCGCGCCATGTGATCGATCGCGGCCTGCAACTGTGCGAACTCCACCAACAGCATCGTGTGCGCCCCCTACTCCTGCTTCCGTTCGACGGCGGGCGCTGCGCCGCTGTCCTCTTCCGTGCCGTCCTCCTCGGCAGTGGCCTTCTCCGCCAGCTCGGACGCCAGTTGGGCTGCGCTCTGGACTAATCCGGCGACCGCCTGCCCGGCTTGGGACAGCGGTTGCACCGCGGTCTGGGGCAGCTGCGCCGCCGACGACAAGGCCTGCCCGACGCTGGCACCCGGTCCCGACCCGGACCCGCCGGTTCCGGTGGCGCCGGCGCTCGTCGGGCTGCCGACCCCGCCGGCGGACGGCGAAACAGTCGCGCCGCCCGTCGTCCCGTCCGGACTCCGCATCGCCGAACCGAGGCTCGCCGCGGCCGACTGATCGGTCTTGGCGTACTCGTTGCCCGCGATGTCGAGGAGCTCCGACATCCGTTGCAGTCCTTCGACGACCTTCTTCGCGCCTTCGTTCCACTGCTGCCACGGCGGGGCGTAGGCCGACGCGGCGCCGCCCTTCCAGCCCGAGCCCAGCAGGTCCGTCGTCTCGTCGTTCACGCCGGCGAGGCCGTCCCGCAGGCGCTGCGCGGCGTCCTGCAGCCGCGCCGACGCCGAATGCAGTTCGGAAACCACGACTTCGACAGGCTGACTCACGCGAAAAAGCCTATCGGCGGTCGACGCTGCTCCAGCGCACCAATTACGCTCGCTCGGCGGGCAGGAGCGAAGCGACTCGGGAGGTGTCACCGTGCTCATGGTGATCGAGGGCGTCGACGGTGCGGGCAAACGCACCCTGACCGGTGGACTACGGGCGGTGCTCGAGGCCGACGGGGCGTCGGTCGCGCAGCTCGCCTTCCCGCGCTATCACCAGTCGATCCACGCCGACATCGCCGCCGAGGCGCTGCACGGCGGTCACGGCGACCTCGCCGACTCGGTGTACGCGATGGCCGTGATGTTCGCCCTCGACCGGGCGGGCGCCCGCGACGAGATCGCCCGGCTGCGCGACACGCACGACGTGGTGATCCTCGACCGCTACGTCGCGTCGAACGCCGCCTACAGCGCGGCGCGACTGCATCAGGACGTCGACGGCGAGGTGGTGGCCTGGGTGCGCGATCTCGAGTTCGGCCGCCTGGAGCTGCCGACCCCCGACTGGCAGGTGCTGCTGGCCGTGCCGACCGAGCTGGCCGCGGAGCGCGCGCAGCATCGGGCCGCCACCGAGGCCGACCGCGCCAGGGACGCCTACGAGCGCGACGACGGTCTGCAGCGCCGCACCTCCGCCGCCTACGCCGCGCTCGCGGCCGCGCAGTGGTGCGGCCCGTGGATCAGCGCGGGCCCCGACACCACCCCCGAGACTCTTGCCGCGGCGCTGCGGCGCTGACCGGCGTCAACTCACTCGGGTGTCGTAACCGGGCTTTATCGCGTTCCGGTGTCACCATGGACACCATGAGGCAAAGGATTCTGGTCGTCGACGACGACCCATCGCTGGCCGAGATGCTCACCATCGTGTTGCGCGGCGAGGGATTCGACACCGCGGTCATCGGCGACGGCAGCCAGGCGCTGACGGCCGTTCGCGAGCTGCGGCCCGACCTGGTCCTCCTCGACCTGATGCTGCCCGGCATGAACGGCATCGACGTGTGCCGGGTGCTGCGGGCGGATTCGGGCGTTCCGATCGTCATGCTCACCGCGAAGACCGACACGGTGGACGTGGTGCTCGGCCTGGAGTCCGGTGCCGACGACTACGTGATGAAGCCCTTCAAGCAGAAGGAACTCGTCGCCCGCGTGCGCGCTCGACTGCGTCGCAACGACGACGGTCCCGCCGAGATGCTGTCGATAGCCGACATCGACATCGACGTACCCGCCCACAAGGTCACCCGGCTAGGCGAGCAGATCTCCCTGACCCCGCTGGAGTTCGACCTGCTGGTCGCGCTGGCACGCAAACCGCGCCAGGTGTTTACTCGGGATGTGCTGCTCGAACAGGTGTGGGGTTACCGACATCCCGCTGACACCCGTCTGGTGAACGTGCACGTCCAGCGGCTGCGGGCCAAAGTCGAGCAGGATCCGGAGAACCCGCAGGTGGTGCTGACCGTTCGAGGAGTGGGGTACAAGGCCGGCCCACCGTGAGCCCGCAGTGATCTGGGGTACCCGCAGACGTATCCGGAGCCGCTCAGCGCCGATGCTGCGAGGCCTCGGCGCGTTGAGCCGCGCGCTGGGCTTCGCCTGGCGTCGCTCGCTGCAGTTGCGGGTCGTCACCCTCACCCTCGGGCTGTCGCTCGCCGTCATCATGGTGCTCGGCTTCGTGCTGACCAGCCAGATCACCGATCGCATCCTCGAGGTCAAGGTGCGCGCGGCCACCGAGGAGATCGACCGAGCGCGAACGACCGTCAGCGGCATCGTCGGCGGTGAGGAGACGCGCTCACTCGACAGCAGTCTGCAGCTGGCGCGCAACACCCTGATCGACCGCAAGGCCGACTCCGGCGCCGGACTCGCCGGCGCGTTCGACGCGGTGCTCATCGTGCCCGGCGACGGACCGCGCGCGGCCACCGCGGCGGGGCCGTCGACACAGGTGCCCGGCACGCTTCGCGACTTCGTCAAGGCCGGACAGGTCAGCTATCAGTACGCGACCGTGCGCACCGACGCGTTCTCCGGACCCGCCCTCATCGTCGGCAGCCCGACGTCGTCGTCGGTGACGAATCTCGAGCTCTACCTGATCTTCCCGCTGAACAACGAGGAGAGCACCATCGCGTTGGTGCGCGGCACGATGGCGACCGGCGGCATCGTGCTGCTCGGTCTGCTCGCCGCCATCGCCCTTCTGGTCGCCCGCCAGATCGTGCTTCCGGTGCGGTCGGCGTCGCGCATCGCCGAGCGGTTCGCCGAGGGCCATCTCACCGAGCGCATGCCGGTGCGCGGCGAAGACGACATGGCGCGGCTCGCGGTGTCGTTCAACGACATGGCCGAGAGCCTGTCGCGCCAGATCACCCAGCTGGAGGAATTCGGAAACCTGCAGCGCCGCTTCACCTCCGACGTCAGCCACGAACTGCGCACACCGCTGACGACCGTGCGGATGGCCGCCGATCTGATCTACGACCACAGCGACGAGCTCGAGCCCGCGCTGCGCCGCTCGACCGAGCTGATGATCAACGAGCTCGACAGGTTCGAGGCGCTGCTGACCGACCTGCTGGAGATCTCGCGCCACGACGCGGGCGTCGCCGAGCTGTCGGTCGAGTCGGTGGATCTCCGGGACACGGTGGGCAGCGCGCTGGACAACGTCGGTCACCTCGCCAACGACGCGAACGTCGAGCTGATCGTGGAGATGCCCGAGGACGACGTCATCGCCGAAGTGGACCCGCGCCGCGTCGAGCGGATCCTGCGCAACCTGATCGCCAACGCGATCGACCACGCGGAGAAGAAGCCGGTGCGGATACGGATGGCGGCGGACGTGGACACCGTCGCGGTCACGGTGCGCGACTACGGCGTCGGCCTTCGGCCCGGCGAGGAGAAGCTGGTGTTCAGCCGGTTCTGGCGCTCCGACCCGTCGCGGGTGCGGCGCTCGGGCGGCACCGGCCTCGGCCTCGCCATCAGCATCGAGGACGCCCGCCTGCATCAGGGTCGGCTCGAGGCCTGGGGTGAGCCGGGCAAGGGCGCCTGCTTCCGGCTCACGCTGCCGCTGGTGCGCGGCCACAAGGTCACCACCAGCCCACTGCCGCTGAAACCGATTGGGCCGGACCGGCCGCCGCGCGGCATCACCAAGGAGCGTCAACCCGCGGGAGACCGCGCGTGACACGGCTGCTGTCGGTGCTGTGCCTGGTGGTGCTCACCCTCACCCTCGCCGGTTGCGCGGGAGTGCCGAGTTCGTCTGCGCCGCAGGCGATCGGGACCGTCGACCGGCCCCCACCGCCCAGCCTGCCCACCCCGACGCCCGGCATGGATCCCGACATCCTGCTGCGCGAGTTCCTGAAGGCCACCGCGGATCCCGCCAACCGGCACCTCGCGGCTCGGCAGTTCCTCACCGAGTCGGCCTCACAGGACTGGGACGACGCGGGTAGCGCCACGCTGATCGACCGCGTGGTCTTCGTCGAAACCCGAGGGCCGGAGCGGGTTTCGGTGACCATGCGGGCCGACATCCTCGGATCGCTATCCGATATCGGGGTGTTCGAAACCGGTTCGGGTGCGCTGCCGGACCCCGGCCCGATCGAACTGGTGCGCACGCCGGGCGGCTGGCGCATCAACAAGCTGCCCAACGGGGTGTTCCTGGACTGGCAGCAGTTCCAGTCGACCTACAAGCGCAACACGCTGTACTTCGTCGACCCGACGGGTAAGACCGTGGTGCCCGACCCGCGCTACGTCGCGGTGTCCGATCCCGACCAGTTGGCGACCGAACTGATCACGAAGATGATCTCCGGTCCGCGGCCCGAGATGGAGAACACCGTGCGCAACCTCCTGGAGGCGCCGCTGGGGTTGCGGGGCCCGGTGACCCGCGCCGACGGCGGCAAGACCGGGGTGGGGCGCGGCTACGGCGGCGCGCGCGTCGATCTCGAGAACCTGTCGACGACCGATCCGCACAGCAGGCAACTGCTGGCGGCGCAGATCATCTGGACGCTGAACCGCGCCGGAGTGAACGGACCCTACGTCATCACCGCCGACGGCGCAGCCCTCGACGACCGGTTCGCCGAGGGGTGGAACACCTCCGATGTGGCGGCCACCGATCCCGGCGCCGACCCCGGCGCGGCCGCGGGTCTGCACGCCCTCGTCGGCGGCTCGCTGGTGTCGCTCGACGGGGACCGGGCGCCGCGGGTGCCCGGATCGTTCGGGACGATGCCCGACCAGACGTCGGCGTCGCTGTCGCGCAGCGGCCAGGAGGTGGCGTCGGTGGTGACGCTGCGGCCGGGAGCCCCCGACATGTCGTCGTCGCTGTGGGTCGGGCCGGTCGGCGGCGACGCGGCGCAGGCACTCGACGGGCGCACGCTGTCGCGGCCCAGTTGGTCGCTCGACGACGCGATCTGGGTGGTCGTCGACGGCAACAACGTCGTGCGCGTCATACAGGAGGCCGCGTCCGGTCAGCCCGCGCGCATCCCGGTCGACGCGACGGCCGTGCAGACGAGGTTCGCCGGGCCCATCAGCGAGCTGGCGCTGTCGCGGGACGGCACCAGGGCGGCGATGGTCATCGAGGGCGAGGTCATCATGGCCGGTGTCGAACTGACCACCGGTGGCCAGTACGCGCTGACGCGTCCGCGTCGCCTCGGGTTCGGCCTCGGGGACACCGCGGTGTCCCTGTCGTGGCGTACCGGAGATGACATCGTGGTGAGCCGCACCGACTCCCAGCATCCGGTGTCCTACGTGAACCTCGACGGCGTGAACTCCGACGGGCCCAGCCGTAACGTGCTGATCCCCGTGACGACGGTGTCGGCCAACCCGTCGACCGTTTACGTGGCCGACCCGCGCGGCGTGCTGCAGCTCACCGGCTCGGCCGCCGAGGACGATCTGATGTGGGCCGAGGTGCGGCCGTTGATGGTCGGCGGCGCGGAACCGGTGCTGTCGGGTTAGCGGGCGCCCTGCGCGGCGCGCTGCTGGTTGACGAATCGGATCGACATCCGTTGCAGCAGACCGGGAGCCAGCCGGGAGAAGCGCCACGCCGTACGTGCCTGACGCGGCCACACCAGAAGCGCCCGGTTGCGCTCCACCGCGCGCAGCGTGTCGCGCGCGAGGTCGTCTGCCGACGAGAACGTGTCGCTGCGCTGGCCCATCTTGTAGAAGTCGCGGCCGACGAAGCCGCCGACGGCGCCCTTGTCGAGGATCGGCGTCTCCACCGCGGTGGGGCACACCGCGAGCACCCCGACTCCGCGGCCCGCGGCCTCCGAGCGCAATGCGAGCGACAGTCCGACGACGGCGTGCTTGCTCATGACGTAGCTGGTGATCTGACCGGCGGCGGCGAGGCCCGCCATCGACGCGGTGTTGACGATGTGGCCGTGTCCCTGCCGCACCATGAGCGGGTACGCGGCCGCGACGCCGTGCACGACGCCGCGGATGTTGACGTCGATGATGGCGTTCCACTGCTCCAGCGTGAGCAGTTCGGTGTCCCCGCCCCAGGTGATGCCGGCGTTGTTGAACATCAGGTCGAGCCGTCCGGCCCGGTCGACGACCTCGTCGACGCACGCCTGCACCGCACCGGCGTCGGTGACGTCGAGCCGGGCGGACCGGACCCCGAGCGGATCGGCGGTACGTGCCGCGGCGTCGCCGTCGACGTCGGTGCACACGACGTCGACACCCGCTGCCGCGAGCGCGCGACAGAACGCCGCCCCGATACCGGAGCCGGCACCGGTCACGATCGCGGTCTTGCCCGTCCAGGTCATGCGCGTCCTTCCCGCGTCGTACTGAGGGCACAACTGTAAGCGACTCGGCACGCCGGGTGTCGGAGTCGGCGGCGAGACTGCGACGGTGCTGCTCGATCTGGTGGTGCCGCTCGAGTGCGGGGGCTGCGGGGCGCCGTCGACCCGCTGGTGCGACGCGTGCCGCGGGGCGCTCGCGGTGCGGCCCGGCGAGCCGCTCCTGGTCACTCCGCGGCTGGATCCCGGCGTGCCCGTCTTCTCGCTGGGCCGCTATTCCGGCGTGCGGCGCGAGGTGATCCTCGCGGTGAAGGAGCGTGGCCGCGGCGATCTGATCGGCCCACTCGGGTGCGCCCTGGGGGCGGGACTGCGGCACCTCCTCGAGTGGGGGATCGTGCGGGCGCCGGTGACCGTGGTGCCCGCGCCCACCCGTCGCACTGCGGCCCGCAGGCGCGGTGGCGACCCCGTGACCAGGGCGGCGCGGGCGGCGGGCACACCGGACATCGGCGTCGTGCGGGCGCTGCGGCTGCGGGCGTTCACCCGCGACTCGGTGGGACTGTCGGCCGGTCAGCGGCAGGCCAACCTGGCCGGTCGGGTCCGGCTCGCAGCTCGGGTGGCCGGTGACGTCGTGCTGGTCGACGACGTGGTGACCACGGGTGCCACGGCGGGAGAGTCGATCCGCGTCCTGCAAACCGCGGGTGCCAGGGTCGTCGCCGTCCTCGTCGTGGCGCACGCCTGACCGAGACGACGATTTCCGCGCGATCAAACCGATATGAAGAAGTCGAAAATCATCGGTCGAATCAGTGGCACGGAGAGGTGAACTCGGACTAGCGTCGGGACGAACATCGCCTGAATGCGCGAGGAGGTGAGCGAACGACCCCTTGCGCCGATGGGCGGAGATTTGCATGTCCCCTCGGTGCGTTCCTCGACCATCCGGCACGCCGTGCGCGTGCGACGCGAAGAGAAACGAGTTGCCAAGAATGCCAGTAAATTCCGTGGACGCCGATCGCAGCGCGATGGTGGACGTCGACGACGAACCCCGCGCCGAACCCCATGCCGAGGTGGTGGTGAAGGGCCGACACGTCGAGATACCCGACCACTTCCGCACCTACATCGAAGAGAAGCTCGCGCGCCTGGAGCGCTTCGACCGCTCGATCTACCTGTTCGACGTGGAACTCGACCACGAGAAGAACCGCAGGCAACGGAAGAACTGTCAGCACGTCGAGATCACCGCTCGCGGTAAGGGTCCCGTCGTCCGCGGAGAGGGGTGCGCCGACAGCTTCTACGCCGCACTGGAATCCGCAGTCGGCAAACTGGAGAGTCGCCTCCGTCGGAGTAAGGACCGGCGCAAGATCCACTACGGCGACAAGACCCCTACGTCGCTGCACGAGGCGACGGCGCTGCCGCCGCTTCCCGAACCGACGGATTCCGCGTCGGACCACACCGTCGACGGCGCCGCCGTCGACCACGAACCGGGTCGCATCGTCCGTACTAAAGACCATCCCGCCGACCCGATGACCGTGGACGACGCCCTCTACGAGATGGAACTCGTCGGTCACGACTTCTTCCTCTTCCACGACAAGGAAACCGACCGTCCCACGGTCGTCTACCGCCGCCACGCCTACGACTACGGGTTGATCAGGCTCGCGTAACGCTCGTCTTGACAGTCGCCACGGCCGGGGAGCACGCGCTCCCCGGCCGTGGCCATGAGCGGATCGAACCAGGACTCGAAGCGGCTTCGGAGGCTGAGCAGGTCCGTCACCTACCATGGACCCCGATCGATCCATATGAGGTATGAGGGGAAAATCGCGTGCTGACGAAGTTGCTCCGCGTTGGTGAAGGCCGCATGGTCAAGCGCCTGAAGAAGGTCGCCGACTATGTGAACTCGCTCGCCGACGACGTCGAGAAGCTGTCCGACGCCGAACTGCGCGCCAAGACCGACGAGTTCAAGAAGCGCGTCGCCGACGGCGAGGACCTCGACGACCTGCTGCCCGAGGCGTTCGCGGTCGCCCGTGAGGCCGCGTGGCGAGTGCTGGGCCAGCGGCCGTTCGACGTCCAGGTGATGGGCGGCGCCGCGCTGCACTTCGGCAACGTCGCCGAGATGAAGACCGGTGAGGGCAAGACCCTGACCAGCGTGCTGCCCGCGTACCTCAACGCCCTGTCGGGCAAGGGCGTCCACATCGTCACCGTCAACGACTACCTGGCCAGGCGCGACCGCGAGATGATGGGCCGCGTCCACCGCTTCCTCGGCCTCGACGTCGGCGTCATCCTCTCCCAGATGACCCCCGACGAGCGCCGCGTCGCGTACGCCGCGGACATCACCTACGGCACGAACAACGAGTTCGGCTTCGACTACCTGCGCGACAACATGGCGCATTCGACCGCGGAGATGGTCCAGCGCGGCCACAACTTCGCCGTCGTCGACGAGGTCGACTCGATCCTCATCGACGAGGCCAGGACGCCGCTGATCATCTCGGGTCCGGCCGACGGGGCGTCTAACTGGTACGCCGAGTTCGCGCGGCTCGCGCCGTTGATGGAGAAGGACGTCCACTACGAGGTCGACATCCGCAAGCGCACCATCGGCGTGCACGAGAAGGGCGTCGAGTTCGTCGAGGACCAGCTCGGCATCGAGAACCTGTACGAGGCCGCGAACTCGCCGCTGGTCAGCTACCTCAACAACGCCGTCAAGGCCAAGGAGCTGTTCCTGCGCGACAAGGACTACATCGTCCGCGACGGCGAAGTCCTGATCGTCGACGAGTTCACCGGCCGCGTGCTGCTGGGCAGGCGCTACAACGAGGGCATGCACCAGGCCATCGAGGCCAAGGAGCACGTCGAGATCAAGAACGAGAATCAGACGCTCGCGACGATCACGCTGCAGAACTACTTCCGCCTCTACAAGAGGCTGTCCGGGATGACCGGTACCGCGCAGACCGAGGCCGCCGAGCTGCACGAGATCTACAAGCTCGGCGTGGTGAGCATCCCGACGAACAAGCCGATGATCCGGACCGATCAGTCCGACCTGATCTACAAGACCGAAGAGGCGAAGTACATCGCCGTCGTCGATGACGTCAGCGAGCGCTACGAGAAGGGCCAGCCGGTCCTCATCGGCACCACCAGCGTGGAACGCTCGGAGTACCTGTCCAAGCAGTTCACCAAGCGCCGCATTCCGCACAACGTGCTCAACGCGAAGTACCACGAGAAGGAAGCGAACATCATCGCCGAGGCCGGTAGGCGCGGCGCGATCACGGTCGCCACCAACATGGCGGGCCGCGGCACCGACATCGTCCTCGGTGGCAACGCGGAGTTCCTGGCCGACGTGCGGCTGCGCGAACGCGGCCTCGATCCGGTGCAGACGCCGGAGGACTACGAAGCCGCGTGGGACGACGTGCTCCACCAGATCAAGGCGGAGGTCGAGAAGGAGGCCAAGGAGGTCATCGAGGCCGGCGGCCTGTACGTGCTCGGCACCGAACGGCACGAGTCGCGCCGCATCGACAACCAGCTGCGCGGCCGCTCCGGTCGGCAGGGCGACCCCGGTGAGTCCCGGTTCTACCTGTCGCTCGGCGATGAGTTGATGCGCCGGTTCAACGGCGCGACGCTCGAGTCGCTGCTCACCCGGCTGAACCTGCCCGAGGACGTGCCGATCGAGGCCAAGATGGTCACCCGCGCGATCAAGAGCGCGCAGACGCAGGTCGAGCAGCAGAACTTCGAGGTCCGCAAGAACGTCCTCAAGTACGACGAGGTGATGAACCAGCAGCGCAAGGTGGTGTACGCCGAGCGCCGGCTGATCCTCGAGGGCGAGAACGTCGCCGATCAGGCGCACAAGATGGTCGAGGACGTGATCACCGACTACGTCAACGGCGCGACCGCCGAGGGCTACTCGGAGGATTGGGATCTGGAGACCCTGTGGTCGGGGTTGAAGCTGCTGTACCCCGTCGGCATCGACCACCACGACCTCATCGACTCCGGCGCCGTCGGCGAGCCCGGCGAGCTCACCCGCGAGGAGCTTCTCGACGCGCTGCTGGAGGACGGCCGCCGCGCGTACAAGGAGCGCGAGGCCCAGCTGGCCGAGATCGGCGGCGAGGACGCGATGCGGCAACTGGAGCGCAGCGTCCTGCTGACCACCATCGACCGCAAGTGGCGTGAGCACCTCTACGAGATGGACTACCTCAAGGAGGGCATCGGGCTGCGGGCCATGGCGCAGCGCGATCCGCTCGTCGAGTACCAGCGCGAGGGCTACGACATGTTCATGGGCATGCGCGACGCCCTGAAGGAGGAGGCAGTCGGCCTGCTCTTCAACGCCCAGGTGCAGGCCGCGGCTCCGTCGGTGGCGCCGATGGCCGCACCGCCCGACCTCGCGAAGTTCGCCGCCGACGCCGCGGCCAAGGCGCAGCAGTCCAGCGCGGTGGCCACCGACGAACGCGCGCCGGAGCAGGCTGCCGCCGCCCCGAAGGCGTTGCGCGTCAAGGGCATCGATGACGACAACGGCCGCCCGTTGACCTACACCGGACCGTCCGAGGACGGCTCCGCGGAGGTGCAGCGACACGGCGCCGCTGGAGGCAGGCACGCCGCGACGCCGGGATCCTCGAGGCGTGAGCGCCGCGAGGCCGCGCGCAAGAGCAAGGGGCCGGGCCGGCGCGGCTAACCCAACTGGAGCGCGACCATGCGCCAGCGGCCGTCGGCGACCTCGATGCGCCCCGCCAGCGCGTGCACCCGGCGACCCCGCGAATAGGTGCCGAACACCTCCGCGGCGGTGGCCTCGCCGTCGGTCTGTGCGGCCGTTCGCACGCGTAGCCGCCGCAGCACGGCCGCACCCCCGCGCGACGGCGTGTGCGCCTGCACCGTGACGGCGTCGACCAGCGCCGGTGTCAGCAGCGACTTCAGCGCGGCCACGGGCCTGCGCCTGTCGGTGACCTCCAGTACCCGCCGTACCGCCGCGTCGGCGAAGACGGCGGCCGCTCGAGGTGGTGGCAGTTCGCGCGCCGCCCGGTCGGTCGTCGGGGCCCGGAGCAGGGGCCGCGGGGTGCTGCGGTGCAGCGCTGCCGGGGTGGGCTGTCGGCACGGCGCGGGGACCGCGAGCGGTTCGGGCTCGTAGTCGACGATCGGCGAGATCAGCGAGCGGGGCTCGCCGGTTGCGGGGGACATCTCCACGGCTGCTCCAGCGGGTGTCGGTACGAACACGGTCACGATCTGCTGGAGAGGACAGACTGGATTCATGATCGCACGGCCAACAGACACTCCTATGCACCCGTGATGCGGGGGGTGAGGCTCTGCGGCTACCGTGACGGAGTTCGTTCAGCGGCTCGATACACGGAGGGAGGGCGGCGCCGCCATGGTCACCAGGTTGTCGGCGTCCGACGCGTCGTTCTATCACCTGGAGAACACCGCGACCCCGATGTACGTCGGCTCGCTGTCCATCCTCCGCAAGCCGCGCAACGGTCTGAGCTACGAGACGCTGCTCGCCACCGTGGAACAGCGGCTGCCGCAGATTCCGCGCTACCGACAGAAGGTCCGCGAGGTCACGCTCGGTCTCGCACGGCCGGTGTGGATCGACGACCGCGACTTCGACATCACCTATCACATCCGGCGGTCGGCGCTGCCGTCACCGGGTAGCGATTCGCAGCTGCACGACCTGGTGGCGCGCCTCGGGTCGCGGCCGCTGGACCGGACGCGGCCGCTGTGGGAGATGTACCTCGTCGAGGGCCTGTCCAAGAACCGCATCGCCCTGTACACGAAGTCGCACCAGGCACTCGTCAACGGTATGACGGCGCTTGAGATCGGCCACGTCATCGCGGACCGCACCCAGAAGGCGCCCGAGTTCGGCGAGGACATCTGGATCCCGGCCCGCGAGCCGAGCGACGCCAGGCTGACCATCGGCGCGCTCGGTGAATGGATCGCGCGGCCGACCGTGCAGTTGGCCGCCGCTCGCAACGCGGTGGCCGAGACGCTGAGCAGCACCGGCCAGTTGCTCGAGGTCGGGCGCAAGGTCGCCGACGCCGCGAGGACGTTCGCACGCGGCACCGCACCGAGCAGTCCGCTGAACACGACGGTGTCGCGCAACCGCCGCTTCACGGTGGCCAGCCATCGGCTCGAGGACTACCGCGCACTACGCGCGCGCTACGACTGCGACGTCAACGACGTCGTGCTCGCGGTCGTCGCGGGGGCACTGCGGAACTGGCTGATGTCGCGCGGCGAACCGGTCACGTCCACGTCGACGGTGCGCGCGATGGCCCCGATGTCGGTGTACCCCGACGCCGATCTGGACGCGACGGGGCCGGGTCAGGCGATCAGCGAGGTGTCGCCGTTCCTGGTGGACCTACCGGTGGGGGAGGGCAACGCGGTCGTTCGGCTGTCCCAGATCGCCCACACGACGGAGTCCGCATCGTCGGCCGTCAGCTTCGTCGACGCCCGCACGATCGTGACGCTGTCGGGGTTCGCGCCGCCCACGTTGCACGCGATGGGCACCCGCGTCGCGACGACGTTCTCGGCGCGCCAGTTCAACCTGCTCATCACCAACGTGCCCGGCGCGCAGAAGCAGATGTACGTCGCGGGCACCAAGCTGCTGGAGACCTATGCGGTGCCGCCGCTGCTGCACAACCAGGTGCTCGCACTCGGCGTGACGTCGTACAACGGCATGCTCTACTTCGGGATCAACGCCGACCGCGAGGGCATGAGCGACGTCGACGTCTTCCCGGTCCTGCTGCGCGAATCGCTCGACGAACTGCTGGACGCCGCGCGGTGATGACTAGAGTCGCCTGGTGCGCGTCTTCGTTCCGGCAACCCTGACCATGCTGCAGCGGATGGTCGACGACGGACTGCTGCACGCGCTCAGCGGTACCGCGTTCGCCGTGACGCCGACGCTGCGCGAGGCCTACGCCGAGGGCGACGAGGACGAGCTCTCCGAGGTGGCACTGCGCGACGCGGCGCTGGCGTCCTTGCGGCTGCTGGCTGCCGAGGACACCGAGCTGCCGCCGCGACGCGTGGTGCTCGCCGTGGAGGTGGCCGACGCGACGGCGAGACCCGACCTCGACGACGCGGTGGTCCGGCTCGCGGGCCCGTTCGCCATGGCGGACGTGGTGGCCGCCTACGTCGACAACGCGGCCGCCGAATCCGCGGTGCTGGCGGCGATCGCCGTCGTCGACGACGCCGATCTGGGTGACGAGGACGCGGAGCTCACCGTCGGCGATGCGCAGGATCACGACCTGGCGTGGTACGCCACTCAGGAGCTGCCGTTCCTGCTCGAGCTGCTGTGATGTGCTCGTTGGGGATGGCTACGAGGCCGTAACCTACGGTACCGTAGGTTGTATGGCCAAGAACTCCGTCAAGGTATCGGCACGCGTCGTCGATACCGCGCGTCCGACCATCGCGGGCGCCAAGGAGCGTCCGGGCTGGCACGCGCTGCGTCGCATCGTGGAGCGCGTCACGACGCCTCTGCTGCCCGATGACTATCTGAAGCTCGCCAACCCGCTGTGGTCGGCGCGCGAACTGCGCGGCCGCGTGCTGGAGGTGCGCCGCGAAACCGTCGACTCCGCGACGCTGGTGATCAAGCCGGGCTGGGGTTTCACCTTCGACTACGAACCGGGGCAGTACGTCGGGATCGGCGTCCTGGTCGACGGGCGGTGGCGCTGGCGCTCGTACTCGCTGACGTCGAGTCCAGTCGGTCCCAGGGGGCAGGAGCGAAGCGACCGGGGGGATCGGTCAGGCGGGCGGACGATCGCCATCACCGTGAAGGCCATGCCCGAGGGCTTCCTGTCCACGCATCTGGTCGACGGTCTCGAGCCGGGAACGGTCGTGCGGCTGGCCGCGCCGCAGGGCAACTTCGTCATGCCGAACCCGGCACCGGCGCGGGTGCTCTTCGTCACCGCGGGGTCGGGCATCACGCCGGTCATGTCGATGCTGCGGACACTGGAGCGGCACGGCCAGATCGGCGACGTCGTGCACGTGCATTCGGCGCCGACGGAATCCGACGTCATCTTCGCCGAGGAGCTCGCCGGCCTGGCGCGCGCGCACGACGGCTACCGGCTGCGCATCCGGACCACCCGCACCGAGGGCAGGCTGGACTTCGACCGCCTCGCCGACGAGGTTCCCGACTGGCGTGAGCGGCAGACCTGGGCCTGCGGCCCGGAGGGCATGCTCGACCAGGCGCACAGGGTGTGGTCGGCGGCCGGAATCGGGGACATGCTGCACCTCGAGCGGTTCGCCGCGGCGCGGGCGGCGCGCGGAACGGGCGGCACCGTGACGTTCGAGCGCAGCGGTAAGACGTTCGCCGCCGACGCGGCGACCTCACTGATGGAGGCTGGTGAACAGGCCGGCGTGCAGATGCCGTTCGGGTGCCGGATGGGCATCTGCCAGTCGTGCGTCGTCACCCTGGTCGACGGAAACGTACGCGATCTGCGGACGGGTGAAGAGCGCGAACCGGGGACCCGGATTCAGACGTGCGTTTCCGCAGCATCCGGCGATTGCGCAGTGGACGTTTAGGCTTTACTGGCTGGTAACCTACGGAACCGTAGGTTACGCTAACGTAGGTATCGGAAGGAGGGTTGCAAGTGGCAATCACAGACGTACCCGAATTCGCACATCTGACGGACGCCGACATTGAGGCGTTCGGCATCGAACTCGACGCCATCCGGCAGGACATCGAGGATTCCCGCGGTGCGAGCGACGCGCGCTACATCCGCCGCGCCATCGCCGCCCAGCGTGCCCTCGAGGTGGCGGGCCGGTTGATCCTCACTGCGAGCTCGAAGCGCTCCGCGTGGTGGGCGGGCACCGCGACCCTGGGCGTGGCCAAGATCATCGAGAACATGGAGATCGGCCACAACGTCATGCACGGCCAGTGGGATTGGATGAACGATCCCGAGATTCACTCCTCGACGTGGGAGTGGGACATGAGCGGGTCGTCCAAGCACTGGCGTTTCACCCACAACTTCATGCACCACAAGTACACGAACATCCTCGGTATGGACGACGACGTGGGCTACGGCGTCATCCGGGTGACCCGCGACGCGAAGTGGAAGCCGTTCAACCTCTACGGCAACCTGCTGTTCAACACGCTGCTCGCGATCGGTTTCGAGTGGGGCGTCGGACTGCAGCACCTCGAACTCGGCAAGATCTTCAAGGGCCGCGACGACCGCAAGGCGACGCTGGTCCGGGTGCGCGAGTTCGGCGTCAAGGCGGGCAACCAGGTGGCCAAGGATTACGTGGTCTACCCCGCCCTGACCTCGCTGTCGCCGGGCGCCACGTTCACGTCGACGATGAAGGCCAACGCGGTCGCCAACGTCATCCGCAACGTGTGGGCCAACGCGGTGATCTTCTGCGGTCACTTCCCCGACGGGGCGGAGAAGTTCACCAAGACCGACATGGTCGGCGAGACCAAGGGTCAGTGGTACCTGCGCCAGATGCTCGGCAGTGCGAATTTCGAGGGTGGCTGGCTGCTGCGCTTCATGAGCGGCAATCTGTGCCACCAGATCGAGCACCACCTGTATCCCGATCTGCCGAGCAATCGGCTGCACGAGATCTCGTTCCGGGTGCGCGCGCTGTGCGACAAGTACGATCTGCCCTACACCACCGGGAACTTCCTGGTGCAGTACGGCAAGACGTGGCGCACCATCGCGAAGCTGTCGCTTCCGGACAAGTACCTGTCCGACACCCGCGACAACGCGCCGGAGACCCGCAGCGAGCGGATGTTCGACGAACTGGCGCCCGAGGAGCGGCGCGGGCTGAAGTCCGCGATCGCCGCCGTGCGCAGCAAGCGCCGTGAAAAGCGGCTGCTGGCAAGGAAACTCGCCGCCTAAGCAACTCCCAGCATTCGCAAACGGGCGGTCCAGCGTCCTATCAGTTCTCGGTTCTACGGTGCTGCCATGAAGAGAACTGTTCTGGGTGCGGTGTGCATCGGCGCCGCAGCGGTGTCCACGGCCACGTTCGGCACGGGAATCGCGGCGGCCGACGACTACTCCGGCAAGACCTACAAGGACGCTCAGTCCGCGCTCGGGGATGCCAAGCAGACGGGCGTGATCGCGGCGCGCTTCGGTGACGAACTCGCCGACGACGACTGCATCGTCACGCACTCGCAGAAGGCGGCGTGGCTCAAGGGCGATGACTTCGCGCCGGTCACGGACACGGTGCTGCTGTACCTCAACTGCGATGCGGGCGTAGCGTCCGCGACGCAGGCGGGCAACTCGGCGGCCTCGCCGGAGGGCCGTGCGGCCATCGCCGCGGCCAAGAAGGAAGCCGAGAAGAAGGCCGCGGAGGCGAAGGGCGACGGGGCCGCCTGACGAGACTCCCGCCCGCTACTCCGGCACGTAGTCGAAGCTGTCCGGGTTGGGTCCCGTGCGGCCCTGCTCGCCCTTGTCCAGTGAGCTGACGGCCACCATGTCGTCGGCGCTCAACTCGAAGTCGAAGATCTCGTAGTTCTCCTTGACGCGTTGCGGTGTCACCGATTTCGGGAACACGATGTCGCCGCGCTGGATGTGCCAGCGCAGGACGACCTGAGCCGGTGTGCGGCAGAGCGCTTCGGCGACACCGGTGATGGCGGGATCGTCGAGCACCTGTCCCTGCGCGATGGGCGACCACGCCTCGGTGGCGATGCCGTGCTCGAGCCCGTAGGCGCGCACGTCCTCGTTGGTGAAGTAGGGGTGCACCTCGATCTGGTTGACCGCCGGCACGGTCTCCGCCTCGGCGGCTAACCGCTGCAGATGCGGAACCTGGAAGTTCGAGACTCCGATGCTCTTCGCCCGGCCGTCACGTTTGAACTCCTCGAGAACCTTCCACGTCGACACGTAGTCGCCGCCGTACAGCGTGGGCAGCGGCCAGTGGATGAGGAACAGGTCGACGTAGTCGAAACCGAGTTCGGACAACGTCGAGTCGAAGGCGCGACGGGCGTCGTCGGGCTCGTGGAAGCCGTTGTTGAGCTTGCTCGTCACGAACACGTCGGCGCGGTTGAGGCCGGAGTCGCGGACGCCCTGCCCGGTACCCTTCTCGTTCTGGTACATCTCGGCGGTGTCGATGTGCCGGTAGCCGATGTCGAGCGCGGTCTTCACAGCGCTCGCGGTCTCGTCCGGCGGGACCTGGTACACGCCGAAGCCGAGCTGGGGAATGGTGTTGCCGTCGTTGAGTTCGATGTTCGGAACAATGCTCATCCGTACAGCTTGCCCTCTCTGCTGAGGGGACAAACTGTGAGCTGCCCACTAGCCGCTCTTCACCGCGATCAGGAACGCCTGCGGGGTGGAATCGACGGTGCCGCCGTCGGGTTCCCGCACCGTCTCCGCGTAGGGAACCAGACCGGCATCGGTGAGCATCGCGGCGACCGCGTCGGGCCGTCGGCGGTGGAACTCCAGGTCGACCCGCACGCCGAACGCCTCGGTGAGCCTGCGCGGGACGTCGCCGACCTGGAACGCCAACAGGAGCACGCCGTCCGGCGCGAGGACCCGTGCGAACTCGGCGAACACCGTCGGCAGGTCGGCATCGGGGACGTGGATCGTCGAATACCAGGCGCACAGGCCGCCCACGGAGCCGTCGTCCGCTTCCAGAGCCGTCATGGTGCCCACGTCGAACCGCAGATCCGGGTTCAGTCGGCGTGCTTCGGCGATCATGTTGGGGGACAGGTCGATTCCCGTGGTCATCAGCCCGCGGTCGCGCAGGATCGCCGTCGTCGCACCGGTGCCGCAGCCGACGTCGAGGACGTCACCGCGCCCCGTCTTTCGGACGAGCCCCGCGAACGCCGACAGCATCGCCAACTCGATCGGCTTGTCGTCGAGGTGACGGTGGAACCGCGCCGCGTACTCGCTCGCCGTGGCGTCGTAGCCGGCGCGCGTCGTGTCCAGATAGGTCATTCAGCCGCTCTTCAGTGCGATCAGCAGTCGGCGGGCCGCGGCGACGCGACCGGCCGCGGCGCCGGTCATCTCGTCGAGCGCGCACTCCGGGTCGGCGGGCGGCCCCAGATGCCCGCAGCCGCGGGGGCAGTTCTCGATGGCGGCGGCCAGGTCGGAGAACGCATGGATGACGTCGTCGGCGGTCACGTGCGCCAGCCCGAACGAGCGGATGCCGGGGGTGTCGATGGCCCATCCGGAACCGGTCAGCGGGAGGGCCACCGACTGCGTCGACGTGTGCCTGCCCTTGCCGACGCCGGACACCACGCCGACGGCGCGATCGGCGTTGGGCACCAACCGGTTCACCAACGTCGACTTGCCGACGCCGGAGTGGCCGACCAGCACCGTGGACTTCCCCTCGAGCAGCTCATCGACGTCGTCGATGCCGCCGTCGCGGCTCGTCGTCACGACGGTCAGGTCGAGGCCGGCGAACTGCGCGGCGAAGGGCGCGGCCGGTGCCAGATCCGACTTCGTCAGGCACAGGATCGGCGCGAGCCCGCCCGCGTACGCCGCGACCAGGGACCGCTCGACGAAGCCGGTCCGCGGCGGCGGGTCGGCGAGCGCGACGACCATCAGCAGCTGGTCGGCGTTGGCGACGACCACCCGCTCGGTGGGGTCGGTGTCGTCAGCCGTGCGGCGCAACGCCGTTCGTCGCGACCCGCGTCTTACGATGCGCGCCAGGGTGTCGGGCCGGCCGGACAGATCGCCGACGACGTCGACGTCGTCGCCCACGACCACCGAGGTGCGCCCGAGTTCGCGCGCCCGCATCGCAGTGACCACCCGATGGGGATCGCCGCCGAGTGCGCACCCCCATCTGCCGCGGTCGACGGTCACCACCATCGCCGATTCGGCGTCGGAGTGGTCGGGTCGCGTCTTGGTTCGCGGCCGCGAACCCCTGCCGGGGCGCACCCGGACATCGGATTCGTCGTACTCGCGGGGGCTCAAGGCTTTTCGGGTACCTCTCCGGCGAGCATGTCCGCCCACATGCCGGGAAAGTCCGGCAGGGTCTTGCTCGTCGTCGCGATGTCCTCGACGTCCACTCCTTCGGCGCGCAACCCGACGATGGCGCCCGCGGTCGCCATCCGATGGTCGGCGTAGGAGTGCCACAGGCCCGCGTGCAGCGGCCCGGCAGTGATCACCAGTCCGTCGGAGATCTCCTCACACCGGCCGCCGAGACCGTTGATCTCGGCGCTCAGCGCGGCGAGCCGATCGGTCTCGTGGCCGCGCAGGTGTGCGATGCCGGTGAGCCGGGACACCGAGCCGTCCGCGGCCATCGCGGCCAGCGCGGCCACCGCTGGTGCCAGCTCGCCGACCTCGTTGAGGTCCACCTCAAATCCTGGATAGCTGTCGGGTCCACTGACCTCGAGGCCCGAATCCGTTTCTCGCACAACGGCTCCGATGCTGGTGAGCAGTTGCACGATCGTGCCGGACGGCTGCACGCTGACCCTCGGCCATCCGGCGATCACCACCCGCCCGCCGGTGACGATGGCGGCGGCGAGGAACGGTACGGCATTGGACAGGTCGGGTTCGATGGCCCAGTGGCGTGCGGCGACCGGGCCCGGCTCGACGCGCCACCGGTTCGGCTCGGAGTCGTCGACGGTGACGCCGGCCTGCCGCAGCATGGTGACGGTCATCTCGACGTGCGGCGCCGACGGCACCGCGGCGCCGGTGTGCACGACCGTGAGACCGTCGGTGAACGTGGCGCCCGACAGCAACAGGCCCGAGACGAACTGCGAGGACGCCGACGCGTCGATGTCGACGCGCCCGCCCGCGACGCCGCCGGTGCCGCGGACCCTGAACGGGAGCGCATCGCCGTCGATGTCGACGCCCAGCGAGCGCGCCGCCTCCAGCAGGGGCGCGATGGGCCGGGCGCGGGCCTGCTCGTCACCGTCGAACGTGACGGTTTCCGAGCCCAGCGCGGCGATCGGCGGAACGAAGCGCAGCACGGTTCCCGCGAGCCCGCAGTCGACGGTGGCGGCGGGGGCCGGTGCGACCGAGCCGCCGACGCACAGGTCGGTGCCGTCGCCGTCGATCGTCAACCCCAGGGTGCGCAGCGCGCCGATCATCAGATCGGTGTCACGGCTGCGCAGTGCGCCGTCGACCGTCGAGGTGCCCTGAGGTGCGGCCAGCGCCGCGAGCACCAGGGCCCGGTTGGTCTGGGACTTCGAACCGGGCACCGCGACGGTGGCGCGGACCGGAGCGTCGGCGCGGGGCGCTGGCCAGTTCTGCACGCAGACCATCCTGCCTTGTCGCCCGCGTCTGGAACCATGGGATACATGTGTGGGCGATTCGCGGTGACGACGGACCCGGCCCTGCTGGCCGAGAAGATCAAGGCCATCGACGAGGCGACGCCGGCAGACCCCGGTGGGGGTGACAGGGGAACCCCCGGCGCGAACTACAACGTGGCGCCGACGACCACGATCACCACGGTGGTCAAACGGCACAGCGAGCCCGACGACGAGTCGACGCGACGGGTCCGGCTGATGCGGTGGGGGTTGGTGCCGCCGTGGGTGAAGACCGGTGAGGACGGTGGGCCGGATACCAGGAAGGGGCCGTTGCTGATCAACGCCCGCGCCGAGACCGTGACGACGTCGAACGCGTTCCGCACGTCGGCGAAGGGAAAGCGGTGCCTGGTGCCGATGGACGGCTGGTACGAGTGGAAGGGCGAGAAGGGGAACAAGACGCCCTTCTACATGTACGCGGGGGATGGCGAACAACTGTTCATGGGCGGGCTGTGGTCGACGTGGCGACCGAAGGATGGTCCGAAAGACGCTGCGCCGCTGCTGAGTTGCACGATCATCACCACCGACTCCGCGGGCCCGCTGTCGGACATCCACGACCGCATGCCGCTGACCATCAGCGAGGCGGACTGGGATCGCTGGCTGGACCCCGACGCCCCGATCGACGAGGGCCTGCTGAAGGGGCACGGCGACCTGGACCGCATCGAGATCCGCGAGGTGGCGAAGCTGGTGAACAGCGTGCGCAACAACGGGCCCGAACTCATCGAGCCGGTCGCCGCCGGCTAGCGCCGCTGGGCGGTCACCACGACGTACGGGGTGTCGAAGCTGACCCCGCAGGCACCGGCGTGCGGCGTCAGCGCGTCGCGGAACGCCTCGACCAACCGGTTCCGCTGTGCGCTCTCGACCTGAGCGAAGACGGCAACGTGCATCGGCGACTCGTCGGTGAGGAAGCGCAGCGCCGCGTCCAATGACGGGTACTCCCAGGTGAACCGCCCGCGCTGAATATCGATGTCGGTGAAGTCGGCGGCCAGCCGCTGCCCGCAGACGTCCGCGTCGCCCCACTGGTCGGGCGAGAAGCCCCCGGCGGGCGGTGCTCCGAGCACTGCGACGATCGGATCGAAGAGCGGGTTGTGTTCGTCGCGTACCCACGATGAGAAGGCAAGTACGCCAGCCGGTTTCAGCAGCCTGGCGATCTCGGTGGCCTGACGGTCGGGGTCGACGAAGATGATGCCCATGTTCGACACGACCGCATCGAACGTCGCCGCGGGCAGACCGGTGTCGGACGCGTCGGCGGTCACCCAGGTCGGCGTGTGACCGGCCGCGCGGGCTTTGACGTCGGCCTGATCGAGCAGTTCGGCGGTCAGGTCGACGCCGGTGACGATTGCGCCTCGGGCGGCCGCCTCGATGGCGGCGCTGCCGGTGCCGGTGGCCAGGTCGAGCACCGCGGCGCCGCGGATCGGGCGCCGCCGGTCGGCCGCGTCGACGGTCTGCACCGCGATGGCCGCGATGCGCTCGGCGACGGATTCGTAGCGGCCGGAGGCCCAGAGCGTGCTCACGGCGCCGAGTAACCCGGCGGGTTGGGGGTGTCCACCCACAGGTCGACGCCCAGGTCGGAGCCGGGCACGCAGTCGTAGACCGACAGATCGGTGACGCCCGACTCGAGCAGCACGTCCTCGCACAGCAGGCTCTGCCCGGTGTAGGTGACCGGTTTGGTGAGGATCGCGTAGGCGGCGTCGGCGTACACCGAGGGTTTGCGCGCCCTGGCCATCGCCTCGTCGCCGCCCAGCAGGTTCTGCACGGCGGCGGTGGCCACCAGCGTGCGCGGCCACAGCGTGTTCGACGCGATGCCCGCCGACCGCATTTCTTCGGCTACGCCTAAGGCGCACAACGTCATTCCGAACTTCGCCATCATGTACGCCGTCGGCTTGAGCCACTCCGATTCCAATCGGATCGGCGGCGACAGCGTCAGCACGTGGGGATTGTCGCGGCCCTTCATGTGCGGCAGGCACGCCTGGGTCACCGTGTAGGTGCCGCGCACCTGGATGCCGTTCATCAGGTCGAAGCGCTTGAGTGGCACCTCTTCGATGGAGCCGAGGTTGATCGCCGAGGCGTTGTTGACGCAGATGTCGATGCCGCCGAACTGAGCGACGGTCTGGGCCACGGCGGCGGCGACGGATTCCTCGTCGCGGATGTCACCGACGATCGGCAGGGCCTGCCCGCCGACCTCCTCGATCTCCTTGGCGGCGGTGTAGACGGTGCCCTCGAGCTTGGGGTGGGGGTCGGCGGTCTTGGCGATCAACGCGATGTTGGCGCCGTCGGCGGCCACCTTCTTCGCGATGGCCAACCCGATGCCCCGGCTGGCTCCGGAGATGAACATGGTCTTCCCTGCAAGCGACATGAGGCCACCCTAGAACTACGCGAGTACGTCGCCGACAACGGCGTTGGCGAGACGCACCAGGTCGGCCGGTGCGAGGGCGATCTCGAGCCCGCGCTTGCCCGCGCTGCACAGCACGCGGTCCCACTGCATGGCCGACGCGTCGACGACGGTCGGCAGGGCCTTGCGCTGGCCCAATGGCGAGATTCCGCCCGCGACGTAGCCGGTGGAGCGCTCGGCGGCGGCGCGCTCGGCCATGACGGCCTTGGGCACGCTCAGGGCCGCCGCTGCAGCCTTGAGCGAGAGTTTGGCAGGAACGGGCAGCACGGCGACGCCGAGACCCGACGGCAGCGCGACGACCAGCGTCTTGAGGATCTGCGCGGGTGCGACCCCCACCTTCGCTGCCAACTCGGCGACGGCCTCCTCGCCGAACGACTCGGCCCGCGGGTCGTGGTCGTACTTCAGGACGTCGTGCGGCACGCCCGCCGCTACCAGTGCGGCGATCGCGGGAGTCGCTGCCCTGGCCACCGGCTCACCCTAGCCGGGAACAACCGCGCAGGATTGCGGTGTTATTCGTGGCGGTCAGCGATGGCCCGGCGGCGCATCGGCCGCAACCACTAGGATCGGGAAGGGGACCTCAGTGCCCACGGCCACTTTGGAGACTCCAGTGATGTTGCTGGAGGTGATCAACGGAGCCGCAATCGAACGGACGGAGTCGAGCCAGATGACCGACGTCGACGGAGTTGCGCCCGCCGAAGCCCCGGCTGAGCGCACGGAGACCGACGCCGAACTGACCGCGCGTTTCGAACGCGATGCGATTCCGCTGATCGATCAGCTCTACGGTGGCGCGCTGCGGATGACCCGCAATCCGTCGGATGCCGAGGACCTCGTCCAGGAGACGATGGTGAAGGCCTACTCGGGTTTCCGGTCGTTCCGCGAGGGCACGAACCTCAAGGCGTGGCTGTACCGCATCCTGACGAACACCTACATCAACAGCTACCGCAAGAAGCAGCGCCAGCCCGCGGAGTATCCCACCGAGGAGATCACGGACTGGCAGCTCGCGGCCAACGCCGAGCACACGTCGACCGGTCTGCGGTCCGCCGAAGTGGAGGCGCTCGAGGCGCTGCCCGACACCGAGATCAAGGCGGCGCTGCAAGCACTTCCCGAGGAGTTCCGGATGGCGGTGTACTACGCCGACGTCGAGGGCTTCCCGTACAAGGAGATCGCCGAGATCATGGACACGCCGATCGGAACCGTGATGTCGCGGCTGCACCGCGGTCGCAAGCAACTGCGCGACCTGTTGAGTGACGTCGCCAAGGATCGCGGGTTCATTCGCGGTGAGCAGGCAGGCGCGCCCGAGGAGGTCTCGTCATGAGCGACAACGAGTTCAGCAGGCCCGACGGCTACGACTTCCGCCCGCCGGTTGGCCCGGTGGATCCGGAGCACCCCGAGTGCGCGTCGGTGATCGCCGAGGTGTGGACACTGCTCGACGGTGAGTGCACCGCCGAAACGCGCGACAAGCTCAAGCAGCACCTCGACGAGTGCCCGACCTGCTTGCAGCACTACGGCATCGAGGACCGGATCAAGCGGCTCATCTCCACCAAGTGCAGCGGCGAGAAGGCGCCCGACAGCCTGCGCGCCCGGTTGCGGGTGGAGATCAGCCGCACGACCATCGTCACCGAGCGCCGATAGGCCCGATCAACGACAACCGCCCGGTTCCTCGAGGAACCGGGCGGATTGTTTTCTCGTCAGCACTCAGGCGTTGGGGCGCTTGCCGTGGTTGGCCTTCGAGTGCTTGCGGTCACGCTTCTTGCGGCCACGCTTGGCCATGATGGTCCTCCGTTGTGTCGATAGCTTGTTCACCAGTGTCTCACGGCCCTGGTACCGCATGACAAATCCGGTCGTGTGGTTCGATGAGCGGTGCAGGTGACGTCAACCCGCGCCGTGATGATCAGTGATGAGTGGAGTGAAGATGGCCGAGGATGTTCGCGCAGAGATCGTGGCCAGTGTGCTCGAGGTCGTGGTGAGCGAGGGCGACCAGATCGGTGAGGGCGACACCCTCGTTCTACTCGAGTCGATGAAGATGGAGATCCCCGTTCTCGCCGAGGTCGCGGGCACCGTCACCGAGGTCAAGGTCGCGGTCGGCGACGTCATCCAGGCCGGCGATCTCATCGCGGTGATCAACTAACCCGCGCGAGCCTGACACCCCATGTCGACACTCGGTGATCTCCTCGCCGAGCACACCGAGCTGCCCGGCAACGCCGTCGATCACCTGCATGCGGTGGTGGGTGAGTGGCAGCTGCTGGCCGACCTGTCCTTCGCCGACTACCTGATGTGGGTGCGCCGAGACGAGGGCGCGCTGGTGTGCGTGGCGCAGGTGCGTCCGAACACCGCGCCGACCGTGCTGCTCGCCGACGCCGTCGGCACCCTCAACGCCGCCGACGTCATGCCCGTCGTCACCGCGGCGTTCGAGTCGGGACACATCGGCAGGGAGAGCGACGTGGAACGCCCGGTGTCGCACGACGGCAGCTGGCTCAACGTCGAAGCGGTGCCCGTGCGCTACGGCAATCGCGTCGTCGCGGTGTTGACCCACCAGACCGCGCTCGCCGACCGGCGCAAGGCCAGCCCGCTGGAGCGCGCCTATCTGGACTGTGCGCGCAACCTGCTGCACATGCTGTCCGAGGGCACGTTCCCGAACGTCGGCGATCTTGCGATGTCGCGCTCGAGCCCGCGCGTCGGTGACGGGTTCATTCGGCTCGACGTCGAGGGTGCCGTCGTCTTCGCCAGCCCCAACGCCATCTCGGCGTACCACCGGATGGGCCTCAACGTCGAACTCGAGGGCCACAACCTGGTGGCCGTCACCCGGCCGCTGATCTCCGATCCGTTCGAGGCGCAGGAGCTCGCCAACCATGTTCGGGACTCGCTGGCCGGCGGCTCCAGCATGCGCATGGAGGTCGACGCCGGGGGAGCGGCGGTGCTGCTGCGCACGCTGCCGCTGGTGGTGCACGGGGCCGCTGCGGGTGCCGCGGTGCTGATCCGCGACGTCACCGAGGTCAAGCGACGCGATCGAGCGCTGCTGTCCAAGGATGCGACGATCCGAGAGATCCACCACCGGGTGAAGAACAACCTGCAGACCGTCGCCGCACTGTTGCGGTTGCAGGCCCGCCGTACCAACAACGCCGAGGGGCGGGAGGCGCTCATCGAGTCGGTGCGCCGGGTGTCGTCGATCGCGCTGGTCCACGACGCGCTGTCGATGTCGGTCGACGAGGAGGTGAACCTCGACGAGGTGGTCGACCGGATCGTGCCGATCATGAACGACGTCGCCTCGGTGGACACGCCCATCCGCATCGTCCGCGAGGGTGACCTGGGGGTCCTCGACGCCGACCGCGCGACCGCTCTCATCATGGTGGTGACCGAACTCGTACAGAACGCCCTCGAACACGCCTACGACGCGACCACCGCCACGGGCTGCGTGACGATCAGGTCCGAGCGGTCCGCGCGCTGGCTCGACGTCGTGGTGCACGACGACGGCAAGGGTCTGCCCGCGGATTTCAGCCTGGAGAAGTCGGACCGCCTGGGCCTGCAGATCGTGCGCACTCTGGTGGCGGCCGAACTCGACGGCTCGCTGGGAATGCACGACGTACCGGGCGGCGGCACGGACGTGGTGTTGCGCGTTCCGCTGGGGCGTAAAGCCCGACTGCCGCAATAGCTCACGCGTGACTAAGCGCACAAAAATCGACGGCCCCGGAATTCTCCGGGGCCGCCGATCGGTGAAATTCTGTGCGTACTAGACGCCGGTGCGTGCCTTGGTGCGCGCATTGCGGCGCTTGAGTGCGCGACGCTCGTCTTCGCTCATCCCGCCCCAGACGCCGGCGTCCTGGCCGGAGTCGAGTGCCCAGCTCAGGCACTCCGTGGTCACCGGGCAGCGATTGCAGACCAGCTTCGCGTCGGCGATCTGGGCGAGTGCCGGACCGCTGTTTCCCACGGGGAAGAACAGTTCCGGATCCTCGTCACGACAGATCGCCTTGTGGCGCCAATCCATAGTTCACAACTCCTCACTGTGTGCACAGCAAAGTGCACGAGCTTTTCTTCGGCTGTTAACGCGTGCACACGAATGTTTCTGCACTGTTGCATCCGATGCTTCCACAGGCTGAACAAATGTCAATAGCGGCGCGTTCACATGTGTGCAATCCCACTGTGCCCTCTTGTTGGACCCGGGTACCCGGGCCCCTCAATCGGTTGTACTACACTGAATCCACTTACGCCCTAAATCCATCGTAGTGATAGCGAAATCACAGGTGGGGGGCAGTTTGCGGAGGCTACGCCGGTGGTGCCACCACGCCCAGCGCGTCCGGCACCGCGGTGAAGGTCACACTTTCGCGCAGCCCGACGTAGTCCCCGTCGATCTGGCAGGCGACGGGCGTGTCGCTCGTCACGCGCAGCCAGGGCAGGTCGTCGGCGCGAATCAGGTGCCGCGCCTCGGTGGGCCCCTTCCTGGACCACATCTGTCGCACCAGCCCCAGATTCGCCCACACGTTCATGCTGGTGGTCGCGAAAACCCCGATGCCGGTTTCGAAGGTCGTGGTGGGGTTGGTCCAGATGGGCCTGGTGTTGGCGTACGTCCACGGGCTGGAATTCGACACGAACGCGAAGTGCACCCCGGCGACCGGCTCCCGGTCCGGCAGGTGCAGCGTCAGGGTCGGCGCCTTGCGGGCGCTGGCCAGCACCTCGCGGATGGCCACCCGGATATAGCGCCCCGCGGTGACCTTGCGTCCCTTCGCGCGCTGCGCCTCGACGGCGGCCACCACGTCGCCGTCCACCCCCAGGCCCGCGGTGAAGACGCACCAGCGCTCGCCGCAGTCCATCAAACCGATTCTGCGCCAGGGCGTTCCGGCTCGATACGCGCCCAGCAGATCGACGAGCTGGTTGGTCGCCTCGATCGGATCGGGGCTGATGCCCAGCGCTCGTGCGAAGACGTTGGCGGAGCCGCCGGGCACGATGCCCACCGCAGGAGCCGGGCCCGCGGGTACCCCGGAGCCGCAGTCACCCAGGATCCCGTTCACGACCTCGTTCACCGTGCCGTCGCCGCCGTGGACGATGACGACGTCGATACCGTCGCGCGTCGCGTCCCGACCGATCTCGATGGCGTGGCCGCGGTGATCGGTGTGCACCACCGACAGTTCGACGCGGCTCTCCAGCGCGTGGGCCAGCAGATCGCGGCCGGCAGGGGTGGTGGACGTCGCATTGGGGTTGACGATCAGCACGGCGCGCACGGGATGCCAGCCTAAAGCGTGTCGCCGGCACCGCTACGCTCGGTTCCCGTGATCGTTCCCTCTCCGGCCGCCGTGCGACAGGCGGGTGTGGTCGTCGCGAGTGAGGGCGCCGCGCTGCTGGTCGTGGCCGTCGTGCTCGTCGTACGCCACCTCTTCGGGACCACGGACCCGGTGTGGCTCAGCGGCTACGGAACGGCGGCGTGGTTCGTGATCATGGGCTCGGCCGTGCTGGCCGCGGGCTGGGCGCTGTGGACCGGCCGCCGCTGGGGCCGCGGGATCGCGGTATTCGCGAACCTGCTGCTGCTACCGGTCGCGTATTACATGACCATCGGGTCCGGGCAGTGGGGCTACGGGGTGCCCGTCGCGGTGGTCGCGGTCATCGCGCTGGCGCTGCTGTTCAGTCGGTCGACGCTCGAGTGGGTGGCTCAGTACGGGGTGGACGACGCGAGTTCCGACAACTCCGGTCCGGACACCCGGTAGGTGATCCACTCGCTCTGCGGCTTGCCCCCGACGGCGTCGTAGAGCGCGATCGCGTTCGAGTTCCAGTCCAGTACCGCCCACTGCAGTCGCGTGTAGCCCGCGTCGACGCACTCGCGCGCCAGCGTGGCGAGCAGGGCCCTGGCCAGCCCCAGCCTGCGGAAGTCCGGGCGCACGAACAGGTCCTCGAGGTAGATGCCCGCGACGCCGTCCCACGTCGAGAACGTGCGGTACCAGAGCGCGCAGGCGGCGGGCGCGCCGTCGACTTCGGCGATGTGAGCCCACGCGGTCGGCGGGGTTGCGAAAAGCGCTGCGGTGAGCTGCGCTTCGGTGACCGTGCACTCCTCGGCGGCGTTCTCGAAGTCGGCCAGTTCGCGGATCATGTCGACCAGGTCGGCCTCGTCACCCGGACGGACCGGCCTTATGGTGACGGTCACTGCACCTCCAGCGCGTTCAGAATGGCCCGGAACTTCGTGGTGGTCTCGGCCACCTCGTCGTCCGGGTCGGATTCGGCGACGATACCGCCGCCCGCCCGCGCGACGGCCGAGCCCCGGTCCGCTGCCAGCACGGCGCACCGGATCGACACCACCCAGGTGCCGTCGCCCGCGGCGTCGCACCAGCCGATCGCGCCCGCGTAGAAGCCGCGATCGCCACCCTCGAGCGCGGCGATGAGTTCGGTGGCCGCGCGTTTCGGCACCCCGCCGACGGCCGGGGTGGGGTGCAGCGCAACCGCGAGATCGAGTGCGGTGGTTGAGGATTCGCGAACCCGTCCGCTGATGGGCGTGCTCAGATGCCACACCGTCGCCGTACTGCTGAGCTCGGGCTGCGGTGCGATCACCACGTCGGTGCACAGCAGTTCGAGTGCCGTTCGCATCTCGTCGACGACCAGTTGGTGCTCGTGCAGGTTCTTGGCCGACGCGGCCAGTGCGGCCCCGTTGGCGCGGTCTGAGTCGGGGTCGGCGGCGCGGGGCGCCGACCCTGCGAACGGACGGCAGGTGACGACGTCGCCTCGCCGCGCCACCAGCAATTCGGGGCTGGCACCCACCAGCGCCGTGCCGGTGTGCTCGCCGCCCGCCGGGCTCAGATCGGCGAAATACGTACTGGCGTGGGCATCTTCGGCCAACCGGGCGATGACACCGGCGACGTCGATGGGACCGTCGCCGAGCAGTCGCAGTGCGCGGGCGAGCACCACCTTGTGCAATCCGGTCGCGGGATCGTTGAGTGCCCGCACCGCCGTCGCGACGCGGTCCCGGTGCTCGTCCGGCGTTGGCGACATCCCGGCGATTCGGACGGTGGGCTGCGGCCGCCGGGTCTCCTCGGGCAGCGCGTCGGTGAACCGCACGGTGTCGGGTCGGAACAGGGCGGTCGGTGCCGCGACGTCGAAAGGCAACGCGCCCAGGATGATCGGGGTCTCGCCGGCGCTCAGGGCGGCGCGCGCGTCTTCGAGGCCGGGGTAGGCGGTGTGCACGCCTTCGGCGATGACGACGCCGTCGGGGCCGGTGAGCAGGAACGACGGCTCCGACATCACCGGGGCAGGCACGGGTTCACGTGCCCGGACAGGCCGAGCGCGGTGATCTGGCGGACACCGTGCTCGAACCCGCAGACGCCGATCGACGCCGCAGCCATCGAGAATCGGATGCCCTCGTACAGCGGCTGCTCGATCCACCGCGTCAACACGGACCGGGAGAAGTGGCCGTGTCCGACGAACACCACGTCGCGGGACTCCATGTGGGCCAACGCCAAGGCGATCGCCTCGTCGGCCCGCGCGCTGACCTGGGCCACCGCCTCACCGCCGGGGCAGCCGTGGGTCCAGACCAGCCAGTCGGGCACGGCCTTGCGAATGTCGTCGGTGGTCGTGCCCTCGTAGTCGCCGTAATCCCACTCGGCCAGCAGCGGGGACACCTCGTCGACCGTGAGACCCGCCAGTTCGGCGGTGATCAGGGCGCGGCGCCGCGGGCTGCTGACCACCAGCGGATTGCGCGGCTGCAGGTCCGCGATCGCCTCCGCGGCCAGCGTGGCCTGCTCGCGGCCCTCATCGGTGAGGTCGAGCTCCGTGCGACTGGTGTGCTGGCCGGACTTCGACCATTCGGTCTCGCCGTGTCGAAGCAGCAGCAGCCGGTGCTTCTGGATACTCACCTCCGCGATTCTGCCCCACCATCCCCGGTGCACGACTCCGGACGTGCCAGGATGAACGCGTGACTCGGGTACTTGCGGTCGCCAACCAAAAAGGTGGGGTCGCCAAGACGACGACCGTGGCCTCGGTGGGTGCGGCCATGGCGGAGAACGGCATGCGGGTACTGCTCGTCGACCTCGATCCTCAGGGGTCGTTGACGTTCTCGTTGGGCCACGACCCCGACAAGCTGCCGGTGTCGATCCACGAGGTGCTGCTCGGCGACGTCGAACCGGACGCCGCGCTGGTGACCACCCCCGAAGGCATGACGCTGCTGCCCGCCAACATCGACCTCGCGGGCGCCGAGGCGATGCTGCTGATGCGCGCCGGTCGCGAGTACGCGCTGAAACGGGCGCTGGCCAAGGTGTCGGACGGCTTCGACGTGGTGATCATCGACTGCCCGCCGTCGCTGGGCGTGCTGACGCTCAACGGGTTGACCGCCGCGGACGAGGTCGTCGTGCCGCTGCAGTGCGAGACGCTCGCGCACCGCGGTGTCGGGCAGTTTCTGCGCACGGTCACCGACGTGCAGCAGATCACGAACTCCGATCTGGTGCTGCTGGGCACGCTCCCGACGCTCTACGACTCGCGGACCACGCACAGCAGGGACGTGATCTTCGACGTGGCCGATCGTTACGGGCTGGCCGTGCTCGCGCCGCCGATCCCGCGCACGGTGCGGTTCGCCGAGGCCAGCGCGTCCGGTTCCTCCGTGCTGGCGGGCCGGAAGAACAAGGGCGCCCTCGCGTATCGCGAGTTCGCGAAGGCGCTTCTCAAGCACTGGAAGACGGGTAAGGACCTGCCGACCTTCACGCCGGAGGTCTAGCCGAGGGCGACCAGGGTGTCGCCTCGCTGCTCGAGCACGGTGCTGCCCGCGATCGCGGGGACCACGGCCTCCTGCGACGGCGGTCGTGCGACGTCGATGTGCCGGTCCGGGGCGCCGCTTTCGGCGTCGAACACGTCGTAACCGGTGGTGACGGGCACCAGCAGCTTGCCCACCATGACGGTGGCGGGACCGACGGGGGCCTGCCCGCCGACGGGGCTGACGGTGTACTTGTACTTCAGCCCGTTGGTGTCGAACACCATGACGCTGTCGCCGGTCCACCACGTGACGACGTCGTCGTTCCCCGACGCAACGGCGTTGGGGGAGGGCGGTTTCGGGATCAGCGTGCTCGCGATCGTCTTCCCGTCCTCGTCGATGACGTTGACCGTCGGCTTGGGCGTCGGCACGTAGACCGCGGCGGTGGTGCCGGACACGGCTATCACCCGAGCGCTGTCGTCGTCCGGCACACCGGTGAGGGGCACCGACTTGGTCAGCGGCTCGTCCTCCTCCTTGTCGGCGCGCAGCAGCGTCAGCCGGGGCTCGGACGCCTGCGGGCACGACTCGATGACCGCCACCTGCGACCCGCTCCCGGCGGCCGACACCAGGCGGCAGATCGGCTGCGCGGGCACCTTCGGCTTGATCCGTGCGTCGAGAGCGCCCCAGCTGAGCATCCGCACCATGTCGGAGCGCCACTGCTCGAGACGGCTGTCGCCGTAGGACAGGACGGTCGTGCCGTCCGATGAGAGCCGGACCTCGGGATCGGAGTAGGAGGAGCGGGTCGCGCCCCGCTTGCCGTCCTTGCCGCTCAGCGTCGTGACCTGACCGCAGCCGCGATCGTCGGGGTAGACGGCCACCGCGTCGTAGTAGACGTAGGTGACGCCGCACAGGTCCCTGTCGCGTGCGTAGCTCCACAGCACGTCGCCACTGGTGGCGTCGCGACCGTCGACCTGTTTGCCGTCGCCGGTGACGATGCTGCCGCCCGCCACGACCGGCCGGTCGGTTTTCGGGCTGGGCGCGGACCACAGTTCCCGCAGCGTGGTGGGCACCTCACGGGCGACGCTCAGCCCCGGTACCGGTTCGGCCGCCGGGCGGCTGATCGTCGCCCTCGCGTCGCTGGTCCACCACAGCAGCGCGGCTGCCACGGCGACCACGACGACGATGGCCAGTGCCGCGACCAGGTCTGCCCTGGTGCGGCGTTCCGGTGCGACCATCTGCTCGCTAGCCGGCGTTGCTCGACGCGGCGTTGGGGCGACGGCGGCGACGCCGCTTCCTGGCGGGGCTCGGCGCGTCGCCGGCCTCCGACGTCGGCGCTGCCGCGTCGGTCGACTCGACGCCCTCGACGTGACCGGTCGCGGCCTCGCCACCGCGGGTGCGGCGCCGGGAGCGGGTCCGGGCGGGCCGCTCGGACTCACCGCGTTCACCACCGTCACCGCGCTCACCGCGGTCACCGCGGTCACCGCGGTCGCGGGGTTCGCGCTTCGGCTTGTCGGCGGTGCGCGTGGGCCTGCCGATGGTTCCCGTCACGCCGGCGGGGATGTCCAACTCCTCGTAAAGGTGGTCCGAACTCGAGTAGGTCTCGACGGGGTCGGGGGTGTCGAGTCCGAGCGCCTTGTCGATCATCGTCCAGCGAGGCAGCTCATCCCAGTCGACCAGCGTGACGGCGATGCCGGTCTTGCCCGCGCGCCCGGTGCGGCCGATGCGGTGCACGTAGGCCTGCTCGTCCTCGGGGATCTGGTAGTTGATGACGTGCGTGATGTCGTCGATGTCGATGCCGCGGGCTGCCACGTCGGTGGCCACGAGCACGTCGACCTCACCGGTGCGGAACGCCTTGAGCGCCTTCTCGCGAGCACCCTGGCCGAGATCGCCGTGCACGGCGCCGACCTTGAACCCGCGTTCGGCCAGTTCGTCGGCGACCTTCTGCGCGGTGCGCTTGGTGCGGGTGAAGATCATCGTCGCGCCGCGCCCGTTGGCCTGCAGGATGCGGGCGACCATCTCGACCTTGTCCAGCGCGTGCGCGCGGTAGGCGTGCTGCTTGGTGGTGTCGTGCGTCTGCGACGACATGGGGGCCTCGGCGCGGATGTGCGTCGGCTGGTTCATGAAGGTACGCGCCAGCGTGATGATCGGGCCGGGCATGGTCGCCGAGAACAGCATGGCCTGCCGCTCGGTGGGGATCTGCTTGAGGATGCGCTCGATATCGGGCAGGAAGCCCAGGTCGAGCATCTCGTCGGCCTCGTCGAGGACCAGTCCCGAGAGCCCGCCGAGCTGAAGATGGCCCTGCTGAGCGAGGTCGAGCAGTCGGCCGGGCGTGCCGACCACCAGGTCGACGCCCTTCTGCAGTGCTTCGATCTGCGGTTCGTAGGGGCGCCCGCCGTAGATCGAGGTGACGACGAACTTGCGCTCGCCCTCCTCGCCCGCCTTCAGGTACTTCGAGGCGGCGGCGAGATCGCCGTACACCTGCAGACACAGCTCACGGGTGGGCACCACGATGAGGGCGCGGGGAATGCCGTTCAGCGGGCGGGTCTGGTCCGTGGTGATGCGGTGCAGCAGGGGCACGCCGAAGGCGAAGGTCTTGCCCATGCCGGTACGGGCCTGACCGATCAGGTCGTCACCGGCGAGCGCCAGCGGCAGGGTCAACTCCTGGATGGCGAACGGGTGCTCGATGCCGTTCTCGGAGAGCGCCTTGACGATCTCGTCGCGGACGCCGAGGTCGGCGAAAGTGGTGTTGGGATCTGTGGTGATGTCAGTCATGCGTGGTCGATGAACCTTCCGGTGTCTGCGTCTCGTCGAGTTCTACTCGTGGCTCTAAAGGCGCTGTCGTCACGCGCGCACGAGGAAAGAGAAGCGAGAGGGCCCCGGCTACAGAACAGTCCAGATAGCGGGCCGACACGTGCACGCACATTTCTCGGAGGCGACGGAATGGTCGCTACCGATGACCATTGTAGCTGGTCGTGGTTCCGGAGCGGGCATGGCGGCGGGGGCGGTCTAAAGTCGACCGCATGTCCTCGACTCCCGAGCAGGCCGGCCGGACCGCGACAGCGGAGGTGGCAGCCGAACATCCCGGCGTCGTCGAGTTGTTCGCGTTGCTGGCGTATGGCGAGGTCGCGGCGTTCTACCGGCTCACCGACGAGGCGCGGATGGCGCCCAACCTGGCGGGCCGGATCAACATGGCCAGCATGGCCGCCGCGGAGATCAACCACTACGAGATCCTCCGCGATGCCCTGGAGAAGCGGGGTGTCGACGTCGTCCCCGCGATGACGAAGTTCGCCTCGGCGCTGGAGAACTACCACCGGCTCACCACCCCCAGCACCTGGCTCGAGGCGCTGGTGAAGACCTACATCGGTGACGCGCTCGCCGCGGACTTCTATCTGGAGATCGCCGACGCGCTGCCCGACGAGGCTGCCGACGTCGTGCGCGCGGTGCTCTCGGAGACCGGCCACTCGCAGTTCGTGGTCGCCGAGGTGAAGGCGGCGGTGACCGCGAGCGACAGGCAGCGGCACCGCTTGGCGCTGTGGTCGCGCAGGCTCCTGGGTGAGGCGATCACGCAGGCGCAGTTCGTGCTGGCCGATCGCGACGACCTGGTCGATCTGGTGCTGTCCGGCGGTGGTGGGCTGACCCAGCTCACCGACTTCTTCGAGCGGCTCCAGACCACCCACAGCACGCGCATTCGCGAGCTCGGATTGGCTTAGCCGGCACCGACTTTCGGCGCTACTGGGTGCAGGTGGTGATCAGCGTGTTGTTGTTCTGCGCGGCGACCAGAACACCCGAGGCGTTGGCGATCGAGCAGTTCAGCTGACCGGTCACGCTGGTGGCCGTCACCGACTTCAGTTCGACGCCGGGATCCAGCACGATCTGCTTGGTCCACGGCAGCGCGACGTTGACGTCGGTCTGCAGCGCGCCCTGATTGTCCGTGTAGATGACCGTGACGAGGTCGAACAGCTGGCGGGTGCCGGTCACGCGGTAGGTGACGGTGCGCGGTGACACCGGGGCCGCTTCGGGAGGCGGAGCGACCGTCGGGGTGACCTCGGCGGTCGGAGACGGCGACACGGTGGTGACGGTCTCCGCGGGCAGCGGTGCCGACGGCGGCGCCGCCGAGGTCGACGGGGCCGGCGGCGCGGACGTCGTCGCCGCGGGCGCCGACGTGGTGGGCGCCGGCGGTACGACCGTGGCGGTCACGGATCCGCTGTCTCCGCCGCCGAGGATCACAACGGTGCAGATCACGGCGACGAGCAGGATCGCCCCGGCGACTCCCGCGACCCAGATCCAGCGCCGGTCCATCGGCTCGACGTACGAGTAGACGTCGTCGTCGAGATAGTCGTTGGACTGGTCGTCGGCGTAGGCGTCGTAGTCCTCGATGACTTCGGTGGCGTGGCTGCGGTACCCGTCGGTGCGACGCGGGTTGGTGGAGTACGTCGGGTAAGGCCTGTTCATCGTCTTTCCAGAGGTTGGTAGGACTGTTGGTGAGCTGATGCTATCGAGACTGGAGTGACGGGTGAGGTTGACGCGCTGCGCTTTTGATCACGGTCCGGACACACTTGCATGCCGCGCGATTCGGCTTCTGGCGTAGCGCCCACCCCATCCCATCGAGTGCGCGTCAACTAGCCTTCATCCGTACGACAACTCGAAATGAAAGGGCCCGGTGTGGAGGTCAAGATCGGCATCGTCGACAGTCCCCGCGAGCTGGCTTTCAACAGCACGCAGTCACCCGCCGAGGTCGAGGAGCTGATCACCGACGCGCTGAAGGGCGACTCCGGTGTCCTCGCCCTCACCGACGACAAGAGCAGGCGGTTCCTGGTGCAGACGGCACGCATCGCCTACGTCGAGATCGGCGCCGCGGACAGCCGCAGGGTCGGCTTCGGTGTCGGAGCCGTTGGTGCGGAGTCCGTTAAGACCGGGTGAGCGGTACGTGTGACAGGCCGCCCCACGCGAACTGGACGGTGCCGGCGACGGCGTCTGCCTTCGTGATGGGGCGGTCGCTGTCCAGCCAGTATCTGGCGCAGTCGACGCTGATCGACACCAGGCCGACCGCGATCATCCTGGCGCGGTGCGCCTCGAGGCCCGAATCGCTGCTGATCAGGTCGAACACGGCGTCGGTGCAGGCTTCGGTGGCGACTTTCACCTGAGCCGACACCTGGGGTTCGGTCACGTAGTCGTTCTCGAAGATCAGCCGGTAACCCTGGCCGTCGTGCTCGATGAAGTCGAAGAACGCCGCCACGGCGGCGGTGAGGCGCTGCCGGTTGTCGGTCGTCGTCCGCAGTGCCGAGCGGACCCCGGAGACCAGGTTGTCGACGTGCCGCGCCAGCACCGCGAGATAGAGCTCGAGCTTGCTCGAGAAGTGTTGGTAGAGCACCGGCTTGCTGACGCCGGCGCGGTCGGCGATCTCGTCCATGCCGGCCGCGTGGTAGCCGCGGTCGACGAACACCTCGCTGGCCGCGATCAGCAGTTGGCCGCGTCGCTCGTCGCGGGGCAACCTGTTGCCGCGCCTGTTACCACCGGGGGATGCGTCGCTGCTCGACGACTTTCCACCTCTCCTCTCGGCGGTATTGGCCAGCTCGCTCATCGGACCGACACTACTACCCGCTGCTGGCGGCGGCGGGCAGGAGCGGAGCGACCGGGGGTTGTGTCGGCGGGCAGGAGCGGAGCGACCGGGGGTTGTGTCGGCGGGCAGGAGCGGAGCGACCGGGGGTTGTGTCGGGTGGCGCGCCGGAGCAGCGCCCGCGCGTCGCCCTGTGCCATTCTGGTGCGGTGACCTACGACCCCGGACGTCGAAGGGGCGAGCGCAGCGACGCGGAATACAGAGGCGGTGGGCGGGTACCGGTGCTGCGCAACGAGTACCGCGAACCGCTGCGTGCGCAGCGCGACCCGCTCGCAGGCGAGCAGGGCCGGATGCGCGCCAACCGCGACGAGCACCAGCAGGTGCGCAAGCAGTCGTGGCTCGGTCGCTTCGTGTCCACCTACGGCTGGCGCGCGTACGCCCTGCCGATCCTCGCCGTGATCACCGGCGTCGTGATCTACCAGACCATCACCGGTACCGGAGCGACGGACACCGTCGACGCCGAGGGGCCCATCCAGGGGCCGCCGACCATCCAGGCGGCGAGCACGGCGATCGTCGGCGCCCCGCCGAAGGGCATGACGCAGTTCGACGCCAACCTGCCCGCGGGCATCCTGCCCGACGGCGGGCCGTTCACCGAGGCGGGCGCTAAGACGTGGCACATCGTGCCGGGGTCGTCGCCGCAGGTGGGGCAGGGCTCGTTGAAGAACTTCACCTACACCGTCGAGGTCGAGGACGGTATCGACACCGCGCCGTTCGGCGGCGACGAGGCGTTCGCCCGGATGGTGTCCGAAACGCTCTCGAATCCGAAGAGTTGGACGCACAACACCCAGTTCGCCTTCACCCGCGTCGACGACCCGCAGGCGACCCCGGACTTCCGGGTGTCCCTGACCTCGCCGATGACCATCCGCGAAGGCTGCGGCTACGACATTCCGATCGAGACGTCCTGTTACAACCCCGCGTACATGACGGACCAGCCGCGGGTGTTCATCAACGAAGCACGCTGGGTGCGCGGCGCGGTGCCGTTCCAGGGCGACGTCGGGTCGTATCGCCAGTACCTGATCAACCACGAGGTCGGGCACGCGATCGGCTATCAGCAGCACGAACCGTGCGCGGAGGAGGGCGCGCTCGCGCCGATCATGATGCAGCAGACCTTCTCGACCAACAACAACGACGACGCCCGCTTCGATCCGGAGTCGGTGCAGCCCGACGGGAAGACGTGTCGTTTCAACCCGTGGCCGTACCCGATCGCCTGACCGGTGTGAAGCCGCCCCCCGCCGGGAAGGTAAACCGCGGGATTGCCGTTGAATGACTGTGCCTGGTCTGATTGATCACGGCTGCTACAGCCCACTAGTCGAGGAGCGAACAGGTGTCGCCGTTACCGCCGCTGGTCGAACCGGCCGCAGAGCTCACGCGTGAAGAGGTCGCACGCTACAGCCGCCATCTGATCATTCCGGACCTCGGCCTGGACGGGCAGAAGCGGCTCAAGAACGCGAAGGTGCTCGTCATCGGTGCCGGCGGGCTGGGCTCGCCGACGCTGCTGTACCTCGCCGCCGCGGGAGTGGGAACCATCGGAGTCGTCGAGTTCGACGTCGTGGACGAGTCGAATCTGCAGCGCCAGATCATTCACGGCCAGTCGGATATCGGCCGCTCCAAGGCGCAGAGCGCGCGGGATTCGATTCTGGAGATCAACCCGCTGGTGAACGTCGTGCTGCACGAGGTGCGGCTCGAGCCGGAGAACGCCGTCGACCTGTTCGAGCAGTACGACCTGATCCTCGACGGCACCGACAACTTCGCGACGCGCTATCTGGTGAACGACGCCGCCGTACTGGCGGGCAAGCCGTACGTCTGGGGCTCGATCTACCGCTTCGAGGGCCAGGTGTCGGTGTTCTGGGAGGATGCGCCCGACGGTCTGGGATTGAACTACCGCGACCTGTACCCGGAACCGCCGCCCCCCGGCATGGTGCCGTCGTGCGCGGAGGGTGGTGTGCTCGGCATCCTGTGCGCCTCGATCGCGTCGGTCATGGGTACCGAGGCCATCAAGCTGATCACCGGCATCGGTGATCCGCTGCTCGGACGGCTCATGGTCTACGACGCCCTCGACATGACGTATCGCACCATCAAGATCCGCAAGGATCCGGCTCGGGAGAAGATCACCGAGCTGATCGACTACGAGTTGTTCTGCGGAGTGGTGTCCGACGACGCCGCCGCTGCAGCAGCCGATTCGACGGTGACTCCCCGCGAGCTGCGCGACATGCTGGACGCGGGACGCAAGGTCGCGCTCATCGACGTGCGCGAGCAGGTCGAGTGGGACATCAACCGCATCGACGGCGCCGAGCTGATCCCCAAGTCGGCGCTCGAGGCGGGGGACGGGTTGGCGAGGCTGCCGCAGGACCGGACGCCGGTGCTGTACTGCAAGACGGGCGTGCGCTCGGCCGAGGCGCTGGCCGCCGTCAAGAAGGCCGGTTTCGCCGACGCGCTGCACCTGCAGGGCGGCATCGTCGCCTGGGCGAAGCAACTCGAACCCGACATGATCATGTACTGACGGCTCGTCAGCCGGGCCGGGCCTTAGGCTGACCCCTGTGAGTGCCGACCGCCCGCCCGACCATGTTCTGGTGGCGTTCGGCCTCACCGGGCTTCGGCCCGTTCCCCTCGGATCGAGCTGGGAGGGCGGCTGGCGTTGCGGCGAAGTCGTCGTCTCCATGGTGGCCGACCACGCGCGTGCCGCGTGGTCCGCCAAGGTGCGCGAGACGCTGTTCGTCGACGGCGTCCGGCTCGCTCGCCCCGTCCGCTCCACCGACGGCAGGTACGTCGTAGCCGGCTGGCGCGCAGACACGTTCGTCACCGGTACGCCCGAACCGCGGCACGACGAGGTGGTGTCCGCGGCGGTCCGCCTGCACGAGGCGACGGCCAAGCTCGAGCGGCCGCGGTTCCTCACCCAGCCGCCCAGCGTGCCGTGGTCGGAGGTCGACGTGTTCGTCGCAGCCGACCGGGCGGCGTGGGAGGAGCGGCCGCTGCACGCGCTGCCGCCCGGCGCGCTCGTCGCACCGGGGTCGGCGGACGGCGCCCGCTCCATCGACCTGCTCAATCAGCTGGCCGCACTTCGCAAGCCGACGCGCAGCCCCAGTCAGTTGGTGCACGGCGACCTGTACGGCACCGTCCTGTTCGCGGGTACCGCCGCGCCGGGGATCACCGACCTCACCCCCTACTGGCGGCCGGCCTCCTGGGCCGCGGGGGTCGTGGTGGTCGACGCGCTCGCGTGGGGCGACGCCGACGACGGTCTGGTGGAACGCTGGGGTTCGCTGCCGGAGTGGTCGCAGATGCTTCTACGTGCGCTGATGTTCCGACTGGCCGTTCACGCGCTGCATCCGCGGTCCACCGCTGCGGCGTTCCCCGGACTGGCCAGAACCGCCGCCCTGGTGCGTCTCGTTCTTTAAACGCAGGGTCCGCCCCGAAAAAGCGAGGGTTTTCCCCGTATCGAGGCACTCTCTCGGACTATTAGCGTGATCGTCGTTGGCAAAGCCATTTCGGTGAGGGGTTCGAGATGGTTGTCTGCCCCAACCGCGTCGGGGCGGCGATCGGCGAAAACGTTCGGAGCGAGGGGAGTTCCGAGGGGGACGGGTTCGCTGATCGCGCTCCGGTCGGTTTCGCCCGTCAGCAAATCATCGTGCGGCGGTCGCCATTCCTCGGATTCACCGCCAAATTCCCGGATATCGGCGAAATTGTGGGGGGCAACGCGCTGGCAAATGCGCAACGGGTTACCGAATTGATCTTGTCAGACGTCAGAATGCGTGTCGCACGGAGTTCTCGCCGCGCAGCGGCACCCGACCGTCGGCGGCCAGCACCCCCTCGGCGCGCAACCGCGCCAGTTGCCGGGTGGCGAGGTGCGCAGCGGGCCGACCGGCCGCCGTGATCACCCGGTGCCAGGGCAGATCCGACGAATCGGTGCGCATGATCCACCCCACGATCCGCGGACTGGACAGGCCGGCCGCGTCCGCGATGTCGCCGTAGGTCGCCACTCGGCCCGCCGGTATCGACGAGACGAGCGCACGCACCGCCTCGACCTGTTCCTCGGTGACCGCGGCCACGGTCAGGTCAGCCGGTCCCGGATCACCGCTGCCGTCTCGACGGGCATGGCCTGCGCCACCATGTGATCGCAGTCGAAGTCGAGCAACGTGAAATCGGCGCCCAACCGGTCCCGCAGCCCGTTCACCAGAGCGTCGGAGACGTAGGCCGGTGCGGTTCGCGTCGCGCGCACGAGGGTGACCGGGACGGTTGGCCACGCGATCGGCCGTGCGAGTTCGCTCCAGTAGGACATCATCGCGGGAACGCTGATGCGCCAGCCCACTCGGCCGGTGGGCAGCGTGATCAGGTGCTCGTCCAGTTCGCGTTCGAGCTCGTCGGTGGGCACTTCGCCCCACGACCCGTTCACCTTCTCGTCGCGGGCCTCGGCGCGGTCGGGGTAGTCGGGGGAGGAGAGCATCTCGTCGGCGATCTCGCGCATCCACCGTCCGTCGAGACCCACCGCGGGGTCGAGCAGGACGAGCTGCGTGACCAGTTCGGGGTGCGCCGCGGCGAGGTGCAGCGCGACCGCACCGCCGAACGAGTGTCCGACCACCAGCGCAGGGCCGTCGAGCAGTGCGGCGAGGGCCGCCGCGTTGGCGTCGATCGTCCACGGCGCGTCCCACGACGACCGGCCGTGACCCAGGAGATCCGGCGCGAGGACAGCGGTCTCCGGCAGATGGCCGAGCGACAGTGTCTCCCAGCGTCGTCCGTGTCCGGTCAGCCCGTGGATCGCCAGCACCTCAGCGGGTCGCTTCGGACCGTACCGGTGGACGTGTAGCGCGTCGGTCATGGCGTCGATGCTGCCAGTTCCGCTCCGGGCCGGAATGTCGGACCCCCGTGGTGTCATTCCCGCATGGCCGCTCCACACACCGCACTGTCGCCCGACGCTCTGGTCACCCCCGGCGTACGTGGGACAGTCCGCGTGCTCGGCGGCCCCGGCACCGGGAAGTCGACGCTCCTCGTGAAGGCCGCTGCGGCCCACGTGAGCGCTGGTCTGGATCCGGAATCGGTTCTGCTGCTGACGGGTTCGTCGAGGCTGGGCACGACCACCCGTGCCGCCATCACGTCGGCCGTGCTCGGTGACGGCCGCGGTGCCGTGCGCGAGCCGCTGGTCCGCACCCTGCACTCGTACGCGTTCGCGGTGCTGCGGCTGGCGGCGCAGCGCAACGGTGATCCACCGCCGCGGTTGATCACCAGCGCCGAGCAGGACGGTGTCATCCGCGAACTGCTGGCGGGTGATCTCGAGGACGGCGACCACGCGTCGGTGCGCTGGCCCACTCAGCTGCGCCCCGCGCTCGGCACCGTCGGTTTCGCGGCGGAACTGCGCGATCTGCTGGCGCGGTGCGCCGAACGCGGCGTGGATCCCGTTGAGCTGCAACGCATCGGGCGACGCGCCGGGCGACCCGAGTGGTCGGCCGCCGGCCGGTTCGCGCAGGTGTACGAGCAGGTGATGCTGCTCAGATCGGCTGTCGGCATGGCGGCGCCACAGGCCACGGTGCCCGCCCTCGGCGCCGCCGAACTCGTCGGCGCCGCACTGGAGGCGTTCGCCGCCGACGCGGATCTGCTCGCGAACGAGCGGGCGAGGGTCCGGCTGCTGCTGGTCGACGACGCCCAGCACCTGGACCCGCAGGCGGCACTGCTGGTGCGCGTGCTCGCGGCCGGCGCCGATCTCGCCGTGATCGCCGGTGACCCAAGCCAATCGGTGTTCTCCTACCGCGGTGCGGACCCGGCGCTGCTGCGTGACGACGTGCATCCCGCGATCGTCCTCACCGAATCCCGTCGGTGCGGCGTCCACGTCGCGCGCGCCGTCAACGGCATCGCGCGCAGGCTGCCCGCGGTCGACGGCGTCACCGAGATCGCCGGCGCGGAGGACCGGACGGGCTCGGTCACGGTGCGGATCGCGGCGTCGCCGCACGCCGAGGCGGCCGTCGTCGCCGACGCCCTGCGCCGCGCCCACCTCGTCGACGGGGTGCCGTGGTCTCAGATGGCGGTGCTGGTGCGCTCGGTGCCACAGGTGGGCGCCGCGATCAGCAGGTCGCTGACCGCGGCAGGTGTGCCGGTGGTACAGCCTGCAGTCGCCGGGCCACTGGCCGAACACCCCTCGGTCGCCGCCCTTCTCACGGTGCTGGACGCCACCGCGGACGGACTCTCCGGAGAGCGGGCGCTCACGCTGCTGACCGGTCCCATCGGCAGGGTCGACCCCGTGTCGCTGCGCCAGTTGCGGCGCACGCTGCGCCGGGCCGACGACAGCGGGCGGGACTTCGGCGACCTCGTCGTCGGCGCCCTCAACCGCGATGACGTCACGCTGCCCGACCAGCTGGCCCGGCCGTTGCGCAGGGTCCGTGCGGTGTGTCGGGCCGCGGCGCGCAGCCACGCGGGCGGCGAGGACCCGCGGTTCACGCTGTGGCAGGCGTGGCACCACTCGGGCCTGCAGCGGCGGTGGCTGGCCGCAGTCGAGCGCGGCGGTGCGGCGGGGGTGCAGGCGGGACGCGACCTCGAGGCTGTCACGGCGCTCTTCGACGTCGTCGAGCAGTACGTCGCGCGCACCACCGGTGCGACGCTGCGCGGTGTCGTCGACCACCTACGCGCGATGGTCCTACCCACCACCCGCCGCGACGACCACCTCGACGGCGACGCGGTGACGGTGTTGTCCGCGCATGCAGCGCTGGGCCGTGAGTGGGAGTTCGTGGTGCTCGCCGGGGTGCAGGAGGGCCTGTGGCCCAACACCGTTCCACGCGGCGGCGTGCTCGCCACCCAGCACCTCGTCGACGTTCTCGACGGTGTCGGCGAGACGGGGGTGTCCACCCGCGCTCCGCTGCTCGCCGATGAGCGCAGGCTCTTGGTGGCCGCACTCGGCCGGGCTCGCTCACGTGTGCTGGTCACGGCGGTCGACGGCGACGGCGACGACGGCGCCGTCCCGTCGGCGTTCTGCGACGAGTTGAGTGCGCTCGCAACCGGCGGGGAGGTCGCCGAGCCGCCGGCACCCGTACGCGCGCCGCGAGTCCTCGCGCCCGCGGCGGTGGTCGGCCGACTGCGCGCGCTCGTCTGCGCCCCCGACGACGAGGTCGACGACGACGTACGCGCCTGCGCCGCAGCGCAATTGGCTCGGCTCGCCGCGTCGGGAGTGGTCGGTGCCGCGCCGGAGCAGTGGCACTGCGGGACGGTGCCGTCCACCGGAGAGCCGCTGTGGTCGGGGGAGGACCACGTGGTGACCATGTCGCCGTCGACGCTGCAGACCCTCGTCGACTGCCCGCTGCGGTGGCTGCTGGAACGCCACGGCGGTCGCGACGGGCGCGATGTCCGCTCCGCGCTCGGGTCGGTGGTGCACGCGCTCGTCGCCGATCCGACCGCGTCCGAGGAGCAGATGGTGTCTGAGCTCGAAAGGGTATGGGCGGAGCTGCCTTTCGATGCGCAGTGGCATTCCCTCAACGAACTCGAGCGGCACCGCGCCATGGTGGCGACGTTCGCGGAGTGGCGGGCGCAGACCCGGTACGAGCTCACCGAGGCGGCCTCCGAGATCGAGGTCGACGGTGTGCTGGCACCGGTCGCCGACGGGCCGGGCGTGCGGGTGCGCGGTCGGGTCGACCGGCTGGAGCGCGACGCCGAGGGCAGGCTCGTCGTCGTCGACCTGAAGACCGGAAAGTCGCCCGTCAGCAAGGACGACGCTCAGAGCCACGCCCAGCTGGCGATGTACCAGCTGGCCATCGCCGAGGGGTTGGTGCCCGAGGGGTCGCAACCCGGCGGGGGGCGGCTGGTCTACCTCGGCAAGACGGGCGCGGCGGGTGCCACCGAACGCACTCAGGACGCGCTGACACCCGAGGCGTGCGACGACTGGCGCGCACGTGTCCGGCGGGCTGCGGCCGACAGCAGGGGACCGGAGTTCACCGCGCGCGTCAACGACGGCTGCGCGCACTGCCCTGTCCGCTCGATGTGCCCCGCACGGGCCGCGCTGGGAGGTGGCGCGTGAACGCGCAGTACGGACCCGCGGAATTGGCCGACGCGCTGGGCCTGTTCCCGCCGACCGACGAGCAGGCCGCGGTCATCGCGGCGCCGCCGGGGCCGCTGGTGGTCGTCGCCGGCGCGGGCGCGGGCAAGACCGAGACCATGGCCGCGCGGGTGGTGTGGCTCGTCGCCAACGGTTACGCCGACCCCGGCCAGGTGCTCGGTTTGACGTTCACCCGGAAGGCCGCCGGCCAGCTACTGCGGAGAGTCAGGACCCGGCTGGCGCGGTTGGCCGGAGTCGGGTTGGCGCCCGGCGTCGCCACCGTCGACGAGCCGCCCGCCATCGGCACGTACCACGCGTTCGCGGGCACCCTGCTGCGCGAGCACGGCCTGCTGCTGCCCGTCGAGCCCTCGACTCGGCTGATCGGTGCAACCGAGCTGTGGCAGTTGGCTTTTCGCGTGGTGTGCGAGTATCCCGGCACGCTGGACACCGACAAGACGCCCGGCACCGTCACCGGCATGGTGCTGAGGTTGGCCGGTCAGCTCGCCGAACACCTCGTCGACACCGACCAGTTGCGCGACACCCACACCGAGCTCGAGCGTCTGGTGCACACGCTGCCCCCCGGTCCACGCCAGCGTGACACCGGGCCCACCAAGCAGTTACTCGGCGTGCTCGACAGTCAGACGGAGCGCACGATGCTGCTGCCGCTCGTCGACGCGCTGCACGCCAGGATGCGCGCCGACAACGTGATGGACTTCGGCATGCAGATGGCCGCGGCGGCGCGGCTGGCGTCGCGTTTCCCGCAGGTCGGCAGCGCGCTGCGGCAGCGCTACCGCGTGGTGCTGCTCGACGAGTACCAGGACACCGGCCACGCGCAGCGGATCGCGCTGTCGTCGCTGTTCGGTGGCGGAGTCGACGACGACCTCGCGCTGACGGCCGTCGGCGACCCGATCCAGTCCATCTACGGCTGGCGAGGCGCCTCGGCGACCAACCTGCCGCGCTTCACCACCGACTTCCGCCTCTCGGACGGCACGCCGGCGCCGACCCTGGAACTGCGCACCAGCTGGCGAAACCCGCCGCGGGCGCTGCGGTTGGCGAACGCCGTGTCGGCCGAGGCGCGCACTCGATCGGTGGCGGTGCGCGAGCTGCTTCCGCGCCCCGGCGCCCACCCCGGCGATGTGCGGTGTGCGCTGCTCTCCGACGTGGCGGCCGAACGGGAGTGGGTCGCCGATCGCATCGCGCAACGTCACCGGAATGCCTGCGCGGCAGGCGAACCCGTGCCCACGACCGCGGTACTGGTGCGGCGCAACGCCGACTCCGCTCCGATGGCCGACGCCCTGACCGCGCGCGGGGTACCGGTCGAGGTGGTCGGCCTCGGCGGCCTGCTCGCGGTGCCCGAGGTCGCCGACGTCGTCGCCATGCTGCGGCTCGCCGCGGACCCCACCGCCGGGATTTCGGCGGTGCGGGTGCTCACCGGGCCGCGGTGGCGGCTCGGCGCGTCCGACATCGCCGCGCTGTGGCGACGCGCCGTGGAACTGGACGGCCCCGGCGGGGATCGCGGGTCCGTCGAGCACGCCGTCGCCTCGGCCGCGCCCGATGCGGACGCGGCGTGCCTCGCCGACGCCGTCTGCGATCCCGGCCCGGCCGACCGCTACTCCGCCGAGGGGCTGGCGCGCATCGTCGCGCTGGGCCGTGAGCTGACCGCGCTGCGCGGACAGCTGCAGCACTCGCTGCCCGACCTAGTCGCCGAGGTGCGCAGGATGCTCGGCGTCGACGCGGAGGTGCGCGCCGCCCAGCCGGTGTCGTCGGGCTGGACCGGAACCGAACACCTCGACGCGTTCGCCGACGTGGTGGCCGACTTCGCGGCGAGGCCCGCCGCGACGGTCGGCGCACTGCTGGCGTACCTGGATGCGGCGTTGGAGGTCGAAGGCGGGTTGGCCCCCGCCGCGGTCGCGGTGGCGGGGGACCGCGTGCAGATCCTCACCGTGCACGCGGCCAAGGGACTGGAGTGGCAGGTCGTGGCCGTGCCCCACCTCAGCGCCAGGGTGTTCCCGTCCACGACGTCGCGCCGAACCTGGCTCACCGACGCCGGCGATCTGCCGCCGCTGCTGCGCGGTGACCGCGCGACCGTCTCAGAGCACGGTGTGCCGGTGCTCGACACGTCCGATGTCAACGACCGGAAAGCGTTGTCCGACAAGCTCGACGCTCACAAGCGAAGCCTCGACCAGCGGCAGGTCGACGAGGAGCGCCGGCTGCTCTACGTCGCACTGACCCGTGCCGAGGACACCCTGCTGCTCTCCGGGCACCACTGGGGCGCCACCGAACTGAAGCCACGCGGCCCCTCGGATTTCCTGCTCGAGATCAAGCGGGTGCTCGAGGACGAGCCGGATGATCCCTGCGGTGTGGTCGAGCACTGGGCGGCGGCGCCCGCCGACGGCGAGGCGAATCCGATCCGCGAACAGGTGGTCGAGCGGTCGTGGCCGGCGGCGGTCGACGACGCGGCCCTCCGTGGGGCGGCGCTGGTGGCGCGCGCGATGACGGGACCCGCACCCGATGGTGTGGACGTCGAGGGCCTGGTGGCCGACGTCGACGCGCTGCTGGCCGAGCGTGAGCGCGCCGGGCGGCGTGCACCGGTGACGCTGCCGCCGCAACTGTCGGTCAGCGCCGTCGTCGAACTGGGTCGTGACCCCGAGGGTGCGGCCGCGCGACTGCAGTATCGGCTACCGGTGCGCCCGGATCCGCATGCGCTGCTGGGCACCGCGTTTCACGATTGGGTGCAGCGGTTCTTCCGCGCCGAGCGGCTCTTCGACCTCGACGACCTGCCGGGGGCGGTGGACGGCGAACTGGGCCGCGCCGACGCCGAGCGCCTCGCCGAGTTGCAGGCGGCGTTCGCGGTGTCGCCGTGGGCGGCGCGCACGCCCGTCGACGTCGAGGTGCCCTTCGACATGATGATCGGCGACCGGGTGGTGCGGGGCCGAATCGACGCGGTGTTCGCCGACGACGACGGCGGCTTCACCGTGGTCGACTGGAAGACCGGTGCCCCGCCGAGCACGCCGGAAACGTTGCAGCACAACGCGGTTCAGCTGGGCGTGTACCGGTTGGCCTGGGCGGCCACACACGGCGTCCCGGTCACGTCGGTGCGCGCGGCTTTCCACTACGTGGCAGGCGGGCGCACGGTCACCCCCGACGCCCTACCGACGGCCGACGAGTTGGCGAACCTGCTGGCGGCCGCTGCCTAGCGCGGCGCGGTGCGGTAGATCTTCAGCGCCGACGTGATCATCGGGATCTGCAGCGGCAGCCGGGCCAGCGTGCCGATGCGGGCGGGCCAGCCCTTGTTCCAGAACGTCCGGACCATGTTGATGTTCGCCGGATAGACCGCGACGTACAGCGCCACCGCGGCGGCCGCTCCGAGGCGTCGCGTCTTGGGTGCCAGCAGCAGGGCGCCGGTGGCGACTTCGCCGACACCGGAGGCCAGCGTGTAGAACCGCGGGCTGCCCGGCAACTCGGCGGGAATCTGCGAGTCGAACGGTTTCGGCGCCACGAAGTGCAGCACGCCCATGCCGATCAGCATCGCGCCCATGCGCTGGGCGGGTCGCTGGCTCGCCGGGCTGTCGGCCGATGGTGTGAGAGAGGTCATGGTTACATTGTGCTGTGCTGCGCCGGGAGCGAATGATGGGCCCTCGTGGTCAAGGGTGAATTGCGTCGTCGCCTGCGGCGGCTCGACCAGGAGAACCTGACCTCGCGCCACGAGGCGGCGCTCGTCGACGTCATCGCGATCCCCGTGGACTTCGTCAGTCCGGGGCGCAAGATCGCGATCCGGGTGCTCTACGCGCTCGGCGCCCTGTTCGCCACCGTCCTGATCGTGTACCTAGACAGGCAAGGTTACCGGGACATCGAGAGCACAGTGGAGGCCAGCGACCCACTGTCGTTCCTCGATTGCGTCTACTACGCGACGGTGTCGCTCTCGACTACGGGATACGGCGATATCACGCCTGTCACCGAATCCGCCCGTCTCATAAACGTTCTCGTCATCACCCCGCTGCGGGTGGCGTTCCTCATCGTGCTCATCGGTACGACGGTCGAGACGCTGACGACGCAGTCGCGACAGGCGTTTCAGATCCAGCGTTGGAGGAGAACCGTGCGCGAACACACCGTCGTCGTCGGCTATGGCACCAAGGGCAGAACCGCCGTCACGGCGATGATCAGCGACGGCATCATCCCCGACAAGATCGTCGTCGTCGAGGAGAACGAGTACGCGCTCGAACGTGCCAAAGCCGCCGGGCTCGTCACCGTCCGCGGTGACGCCACCAAGGCCGATGTGCTGAGGCTGGCCAGCGTCCAGCACGCCGACACGATCATCGTCGCGGCGAACAGTGACTCCGTCGCCGTCCTCGTCACGTTGACGGCGCGTGAGCTCGCGCCGAACGCCAAGATCATCGCCGCCGTCCGGGAGGCCGAGAATCAGCACCTGCTGGAGCAGGGCGGCGCCGACACCACCGTCGTCACCTCGGAGACGGCTGGCCGGCTGCTCGGCATCGCCAAGAAGACGCCCAGCGTCGTGCAGGTGATGGAGGACCTGCTGACCCCCGAGGAGGGGTACCAGGTCAAGGAGGTCGACATCAAGCCGAAGGACGTCGGCGCCTCTCCGAGCCACCTGCGCAAGATCGTCCTGGGTGTGGTGCGCAACGGCGTGCTGTTGCACGTCGACGCGCCGGAGGCCGATGCCGTCGAACTCGGCGACAAACTCCTGATCGTGACGACGGCGAACTCCGACGAGGACAACGACTGATCTTCGATGACCCACTTCCGACTGCGAAACGTCCCACTGCTGTCCCGCGTCGGCGCCGACCGCGCCGACGTCCTGCGCACCGACATCGACGCGGCCGTCGCGGGCTGGCAGGATGCCCGGCTCCTGCGCGTCGACCACCGCAATCAGGTGCTGATCTCCGGCGGCGCCGTCGTTCTCGGGAGTGCCGCGAAGTGGTCGGCGACGCCCGACGAACGCGCCGTGTTCCTCGGCAGGCTCGAAGACGGCACCCACGTCTGGGCGGTGCGCGCCGCCCTGGAGGGGCCCGAGGATCCCGACGCCGAGTCCGAAGTGCTGGATCTGCGCCGCGTCGGGCCCATCCTCGACGACGCGAGTGCTCAGCTGGTGTCCACGGCGACGGCGCTGCTGAACTGGCACGACCGCGCGCGGTTCAGCGCGATCGACGGAGCGCCGACGAAGTCGGTGAAGAGCGGGTGGTCGCGGATCGACCCGGTCACCGGCCACGAGGAGTTCCCGCGGATCGACCCGGCGGTCATCTGCCTCGTCCACGACGGCCACGACCGGGCGGTGTTGGCCCGGCAGACCATGTGGCCGCAGCGGCTGTTCTCGTTGGTGGCGGGTTTCGTCGAAGCGGGCGAGTCGTTCGAGGCGTGCGTCGTGCGCGAAGTCGCCGAGGAGATCGGGCTGTCCGTCACCGACGTGCACTACCTCGGTAGTCAGCCGTGGCCGTTCCCGCGGTCGCTGATGGTCGGCTTCCACGCGCTCGGCGACCCGCAGCAGGAGTTCGTGTTCAGCGACGGCGAGATCGCCGAGGCGGACTGGTTCACCCGCGCCGAGGTGCGTCAGGCGCTCGCAGAAGGCGATTGGGACAGCGAGTCCCCGTCGCGGCTGCTGCTGCCGGGGTCGATCTCGATCGCCAGGGAGATCATCGAATCCTGGGCCGCGCAGGGCGCTTAGCCGGCGGGGCGGCTCCGTGGGCGCTTAGCCGCCGAGCTTGGCCTTGACCTGTTTGGCGCTGGGGTTCGTCAGCGTCGACCCGTCGGCGAACTTCACGGTCGGCACGACGTGGTTGCCGTTGTTCACCGATCCGACGAACGCGGCGGCGGCCGGATCGGCCTCGATGTCGATTTCGGTCCAGGCGATGCCCTCGGACCGCAGCGCGGTCTTCAACCGGGAGCAGAAGCCACACCACGACGTGGTGTACATGGTCAGTTGAGCGCTCATAGACGCAACAACATAATCGACCGCCTCGACATGCCCGCGCCCGAGCGCCGGATGTCGCCGGGCGCTGACAAGATGGACGCCATGACCCTTGAGGCCCCCGTCACGAGTGCACTCGTCGGCGACCTCGACGACGAGCAGCGCGAAGCGGTGCTCGCGCCGCGCGGCCCGGTCTGCGTGCTGGCGGGCGCGGGCACCGGCAAGACCCGCACGATCACCCGGCGGATCGCCTACCTGGTCGCCGCGGGTCACGTCGCGCCCGGCCAGGTGCTGGCGGTGACGTTCACGTCGCGAGCCGCGGGCGAGATGCGCGCCCGGCTTCGCTCGCTCGAGCAGGACGCCGGTCTCGGCGTCGCCACGGGTGCGGTTCAGGCGATGACGTTCCACGCGGCAGCCCGCAGACAGCTGCACTACTTCTGGCCGCGAGTCGTCGGCGACACCGGCTGGGAACTGCTCGACAGCAAGTTCGGCGTCGTCGCGACGGCGGCCAGTCGGGCGTCGATACAGGCCAGCACCGACGACGTCCGCGACCTGGCGGGCGAGATCGAGTGGGCCAAGTCGTCGCTCATCAGCCCGGAGGGGTACGCCGCGGCCGTCGCGAAGGTGGGCCGCGACATCCCGCTCGACGCCGCCAAGATCGCGACGGTGTACGCGGGTTACGAGGCGGCGAAGGCGCGGCGCGACGGGACGACGCTGCTCGACTTCGACGACCTGCTGCTGCACACCGCGGCGGCCATCGAGAACGATCCCGCGGTGGCCGCGGAGTTCCGCGATCGCTATCGCTGTTTCGTCGTCGACGAGTATCAGGACGTCACCCCGTTGCAGCAGCGCGTGCTGAACGCGTGGCTCGGCGACCGCGACGATCTGACCGTCGTCGGGGACGCCAACCAGACCATCTACTCCTTCACGGGTGCCACTCCCGGCTACCTGCTCGACTTCTCGCGCCGCTTCCCGGATGCCGCCGTCGTGCGCCTCGAGCGCGACTACCGGTCGACACCGCAGGTGGTGTCGCTGGCCAACCGGGTGATCGCCGCGGCGCGCGGCCGGATGGCGGGCAGCCGGTTGCAGCTCGTCGGGCAGCGCGATCCCGGTCCGGTGCCGACGTTCGGCGAGCATCCCGACGAGGTGGCGGAAGCGGCAGCCGTTGCCAAGGCCATCCGCACGCTGATCGCCGCGGGCACGCCGCCGTCCGAGATCGCCGTGCTGTATCGCATCAACGCCCAGTCGGAGGTCTACGAGGAGGCGCTCACCGAAGCCGGCATCGCGTATCAGGTGCGCGGCGGGGAGGGCTTCTTCACCCGTCAGGAGATCCGGCAGTCGCTCGTCGCCCTGCAGCGCGCGCCCGACCCCGGCCCCGACGACCCGCTGCCCGACGTGGTGCGCGCGGTGCTGGAGCCGCTCGGTCTGACGGCGGAGCCGCCCGCCGGTACCAAGGCCCGCGAACGCTGGGAGGCGTTGAGCGCGCTCGCGGAACTGGTCGACGAAGAGGTCGCCGTGCGGCCGGAGCTGGACATGCGGGCGCTGCTGACAGAACTGCGGCAGCGCGCCGACGCCCGGCACCCACCCGTCGTGCAGGGCGTGACGCTGGCGTCGCTGCACGCGGCGAAGGGCCTGGAGTGGGACGCGGTGTTCCTCGTCGGGCTCGCCGACGGCACGCTGCCCATCTCGCATGCGCTGACCCACGGCGCCGACAGTGAGCCGGTGGAGGAGGAGCGTCGGCTGCTGTACGTCGGAATCACCAGGGCGCGTGTGTATTTGGCGCTCAGCTGGGCGCTCGCGCGGACGCCGGGCGGTCGGCAGGGCAGGCGGCCGTCGCGGTTCCTGAACGGGGTGGCGCCGCAGGCGTCGGCCACTGACGCCGGCCCGAGTAAGCCGCGCAGGCAGCGCGGCCCCGCACCGCGGTGCCGGGTGTGCAACGGCGCGCTGTCCACGCCGACGTCGATCATGTTGCGGCGCTGCGAGACCTGCCCCAGCGATATCGACGAGCAGCTGCTCGCCGACCTCAAGGAGTGGCGCCTGGCCACGTCCAAGGAGATGGGCGTACCCGCGTACGTGGTCTTCACCGACAACACGCTGATCGCCATCGCCGAGACGCTGCCCGCCGACGAGGCCGCTCTGGTCGCGATTCCCGGCATCGGGGCGCGCAAGCTCGAGCAGTTCGGACCGGACGTCCTGGAGCTGGTCCGCAACCGCGGGTGAAACTGCCGACAATCGCAAAAATCGTGCCAAAGACGCTGGTCAGAAAATCATTGGCCGATGTGCGTGTTAGCGTTTAGTCTCGGAACCGCCCGATAGAAGGCGCACGACACGAAAGGAGGGGTCCCCAACATGAACGCAATCACCATGTTCGCCAGCGGCGTAAGCGTCGCAGGCAATTGGCGGACCCGCCGTGTCGCAGAATCCGCCGCCCTCGGGGCGGCGCCGACGCATCACGCCATTCCGCAGCCCAAGCGCCGCACCGACGCCGCGTCGGTCGCGTCCGTGAATCGGGGACTCACCTAGAAGCCCTCGAACGCCGAAAGGCCACGGACCCGACCTCAACCCGGATCCGTGGCCATTTTCTTTCGGGGTTCATATCGGACCAACCTGGAAGAACCTGGTCGCAGATCCATCGAATACAGATGGCCGACACGAGAAATCAACCAGGAATCAGGAGAGACGACATGTCTATCGAGACGTGCGAGCGGGCAGCCGTGCCGGCGGTGCCATGCCACGTCGGTGATGCGGACCTGTGGTTCGCTGAGAGCCCAACGGATCTGGAACAGGCGAAGGCGCTCTGCGCCGAGTGCCCCATCCGCCGGGAGTGCCTGACCATGGCACTCGAGCGCGAAGAGCCGTGGGGGGTCTGGGGCGGCGAGATCTTCGAGCGTGGTGCCATCGTGGCGCGCAAGCGGCCGCGTGGCCGCCCGCGCAAGGACGCCCAGCGGGCGGCGTGAACGAGGGGACGGCCGCCTAGCGCGTCGGACGCTAGGCGGCCTCGTCGGCGAAGCCCGGAATCAGTTCCGTGGCAAGCGCTTTGGTGGGGATGTGCGCATCGAGCTGGCACGAGATGGCCACGTTCGACGCGATGACGCGCATCGGGATCGCGAGCTTGGCGGGGATGTCCATCTGTCGGGCGGCCTTGATCTGGTCCACCGAGAGATCCATGTTGCGTGCGGCCATCTTCTGCAGCCACCTGCGGGTGTAGTGGAACACCTCGACCTCCAGCGGCTCGACGTACTGCCGGAGCATGTCGTCGATCTCGCTGGTCGACACCTTCTCGCCCTTCTGAATGAAGCCCACGCGCTCCATCGCGGGAAGCAGGCGGTCGTAGTCCTTCTCAAGTGCGTAGCGCACCACCAGGCCGAGCTCGATCGGGATGCCCCCCGGCATCGGAGCGACGGCGCCGAAGTCGATGACGCCCATCTTGTCGTCGGGCAGCAGCATGAAGTTCCCCGGATGCGCGTCGCCGTGCATCATCTCGAGCCGGCGTGGTGCGTCGTAGGTGAGCTCGAACAGGCGCGAGCCCATCAGATCGCGTTGCTCGACGGTGCCCTCGCGGATGATCTTCGCCAGCGGGATGCCCTCCATCCACTCGGCGATCACGACCTTGGGCGCGCTGGCCACGATGGCGGGCACCACGAAGTGCGGATGGTCCTGGTAGGCCTTGGCGAACGCCCGCTGGTTCTCGGCCTCGAGCCGGTAGTCGAGCTCCATCTCGGTGCGCTCGATGAGTTCGTCGACCACGCCCTGGACGTCGGCGCCCGGGGAGAGCTGGCGGAAGATCGACACCATGCGCTTCATGGTCTTCAGGTCGGCGCGCAGGGCCTCGTCGGCACCGGGGTACTGGATCTTGACGGCGACGTCGCGGCCGTCGGCCCACACGCCCTTGTGCACCTGGCCGATGCTGGCCGACGCGACGGGCGTGTCGTCGAACGAGCTGAAGCGATCCCGCCACTTGGTGCCGAGTTGGGCGTCGAGCACCCGGTGCACCTTCGCCGCCGGAAGCGGCGGCGCGTCCTTCTGGAGTTTGGTGAGCGCCTCGCGGTAGGGCTCGCCGAACTGTTCGGGAACGGCGGCCTCCATCACCGAGAGCGCCTGCCCGACCTTCATCGCGCCGCCCTTGAGTTCACCGAGCACGGTGAACAGCTGGTTGGCGGCCTTCTCCATCAACTCCGCGTTGACGTCGTCTTTCGACTTGCCGGTCAACCGTTTTCCGAAGCCGAGTGCAGCGCGGCCCGCGATGCCCACCGGCAAACTCGCCAGCTTCGCATTACGAGCCGCACCTCCGCGCCTGATGTCTGCCACCCGTCCATTGTCCACGACCTACCTGTGTGCTCCCGCGTGACGTGCCCGACACCGGACGATCGCTCAGCGCAGACACTCGCAGCCGGGGTGGTGCGACCAGGTCCGCGCGGTGGTCGTCCCCGTCTCGACGTCGAACTCCAGCGTCGTGTTGAGCGTCGGCGGGGGGCGGCCTGCGATCCCGCCGTCGTCGATGGCGGTGATGACGCGGTGAACCTGGTTCAGCGCGAGTGCGGCGGTGGCCAGCACGGTGGCGCGGTCGGCGCTGCCCACGGCACCCCGCAGTTGGGCCGCGACGGCGGGCCAGTCGGCGTCGCGGTCACAGCGGTGCAGGTCCGCGCACCGCAGACAGCTGGTGACGCCGGGGACGACAAGCGGGCCGATGAGGCCGGCGCCGTCGCGCACCCGCACCGGCAGGTGGGGCACCTTGGCGCCGTGCAGTTCGTGCACGACGTGCGGGTCCGCGACGAGGTAATCCGACAGCAGGACCAGGTCGGTCGTCGCGGCCGTCACCGACGCGTGCCCGAGATTGCTGTTGCGCACTCGTGCGCCCGAGCACCGCAGCGAGGTCGCCAACAGGTCCGACAGCGGCCCGCGTCCGTGAATGCGGATCGACGCGGAGCGGGTCCGCGGCCGGACGGCCGTAGCCAGGCCCGCGGTCTCCAGGGATTCGACGAGTTCGGTGACGGCGTCGAGGTCGGTGACGCCGCGGTTCCCGGCGAGCGCCTGTAGTTCCGGCAGTGTCAGTCCGCTCTGCAGGGTGCGGAGCAGATCGGCCAGCGCGGGTGCGCTGAGACCGTCGGGCACGCGAATCAGCTTGGCGCGCTGCGGGTCCCAGCCCACTTGGACGACCCCGTCGGGACGGACGAGTACCGGAAGGTCGGGGTTGAGCGTGTGGCGCAACACGTGTCGACTGTGCCACGCCGGGGGCCACCGGCGAATCAGTTATCCACAGGCCCCGGCGTGCCCCGGTCGGTGTCGTCGGCACCGTCGTCCTTCGTCCGGAGGTCGTTCTCCATCTCGGCCAGCGCCTCGTCGATCCCGCTGGTGTCGCCGCCGACGATGCGGTCGATGAAACCGGCCGGCTCGTCGAGGTCGGCGGCCGACGGCAGCAGGTCGGGGTGCTGCCAGACCGCGTCGCGCGCGTCGGATCCGACGGCCTCGGTGAGGCGCACCCACAGATCGGCCGCCTCGCGCAGCTTGCGCGGCCGCAGTTCCAGGCCGACGAGGGTCGCGAACGTCTGCTCCGCGGGCCCGCCCGTGGCCCGGCGTCTGCGCAGCATCTCGCTGAGTGCCGCGGCACCGGGGATCCGATCGCCGAGCGCGTCGTTGACGACGGTCTGCACCCAGCCGTCGATGAGGGCGAGCAGGGTCTCCAGCCGCTCGAGGGCGGCCTCCTGCTCGGGAGTGGCCTTGGGTTCGAACATGCCCTGGCTGAGCATCTGTTCCATCTGCGACGGGTCGGCCAGCGCCGCCGGGTTGAAGCCGGCCGCGAGCTCCTCGATGCCGCTCATGTCGATCTTCATGCCCTTGGCGAAGGCCTCGATGGCGCTGAGCAGCTGGCTCGACAGCCACGGCACGCCGCTGAACAGGCGGTGGTGGGCCGCCTCGCGCGCCGCGAGGAACGTCAGCAGCTCGCTGCGCGGGTGCTCGAGTCCCTCGCCGAGCGCCTCGATGGCGTCGGGCATCAGCGCCGCGGTGCCCTTGGGTCCGAGCGGAAGGCCGATGTCGGTCGACGTCAGCACCTCCTTCGACAGCTTGCCCAGCGCCTGGCCGAGCTGCGAGCCGAACGCCATGCCGCCCATCTGCGACATCATCGCGAGCAGCGGGCCGGCCATTCCCTTGGCCTCCTCGGGCAGCGCGGAGACCCACACGTTAGAGATCTGCTCGGCGACGGGGTCGCACAGCCGCTTCCAGGTGTTGAGGGTGTTGTCGACCCACTCGCCGGGTGTCCACGCCACCGTCCTGGTGGTGCCCGCGGGCAGCGGCGTCACGCCGTCGAGCCACGTCTCGGCGAGCCGGACCGCGTCGGCGACGGCGCCGCTGGTCTTCTCGGGGACGGGGTTGACGAAGCCGATCGAGCTGGAGGCCAGCTGACGCGCCAGGTCGTAGTTCACCGGGCCGGAGTGCTGACCGCCCATCACGTTCCCCGCGCCGCTGAACATCTCGCCGAGCTTGGAGAAGATCTGACCGAGATCCCCCATGTCGAACTGTCCGCCACCGAAGCCGAACGGGTCGGCGCCCGAGCCGGATTCGGGGTCCTTCTTGCGCTTGTCTGGGTCGGGGTCGTCTCCGGAGTCGCCAGCGGAGAACCCGAAGGGCAGGTCAGCCATGCTTCAACGGTACGCACCGGGTGCCGGGGATGCGGCACGACGGGTCACGCTGAGAGTGAATTCCGGCGGGCAGGAGCGGAGCGACCGGGGGATGTCACCCCAGGACCCCTACCCTGAACGTCGTGAACAGGCGGATTCTCACGGTCCTGGTGGCCCTGGTGCCCATTCTGGCGTTCGGGTTGCTGCTGTCGGTGGTGACGGTGCCGTTCGTCTCGCTGGGCCCCGGCCCGACGTACAACACGCTCGGTGAGGTCGAGGGCAAGCAGGTCGTCGACATCGAGGGCACCAAGGTGTTCCCGACATCCGGAAACCTGAACATGACCACGGTGGCGCAGAGCGACGGGCTGACACTGGGCCAGGCGCTGGCGCTGTGGATGTCGGGCAGTGAGCAGCTGGTGCCCCGCGACCTGGTCTATCCGCCCGACAAGTCCAAGGACGAGGTGGACGAGGCGAACAACAACGACTTCAAGACCTCCGAAGACGCGGCCGAGTACGCCGCGCTGACGTACCTGGGGGGTTACCCGGAGGCGGTCACCGTGGACAGCGTCACGGATCCCGGCCCGTCGAAGGGCAAGCTCGAGAGCGGGGACGCCATCGACATGGTGAACAACACGCCCGTCGCCAACCTCGACGAGTTCACCGCGATCCTGAAGAACACCGAACCGGGGGACCAACTGGTCGTCGACTACCGGCGCAAGGGCGGCGACATCGGCACCGAGACGATCACGCTGGGGGACAACCCCGACCGCGACTACGGGTACCTCGGCATCAGCGTGGTCGACGCACCGTGGGCGCCGTTCACCATCGAGTTCAACCTCGCCAACATCGGCGGCCCGTCGGCGGGATTGATGTTCAGCCTCGCCGTCGTCGACAAGCTGACCACCGGCGATCTGAACGGCGGCAAGTTCATCGCGGGCACCGGGACCATCGACCTCGAAGGCAAGGTGGGACCCATCGGCGGGATCACGCACAAGATGGAAGCCGCCGTGGACGAGGGCGCGACGGCGTTCCTGGTGCCCGCCGAGAACTGCGCGGAAGCCCTCACCGCGCACGACGACGACCTCACGTTGATCAAGGTCGGCACCCTCACCGAAGCGGTCGACGGGCTCAAGACGTATTCCGCCGGTGGCGAACCTCCTCGTTGCTGAGGAGCCCCTTGGCGCCGGTTAAGTACAGTTGTGGCAATTCACGGACACCCTGGAACTGGAGTTGACGAGTGGGTATGCGCCCCGCGGCGAGGATGCCGAAGCTGACGAGACGTAGTCGGTTCCTGATCGGGATCGCGCTCGTCGCGGTCGTGCTCCTACTGGTCGGTCCGAAGCTGATCGACACGTACGTGAACTGGCTGTGGTTCGGCGAACTCGGCTACCGGTCGGTGTTCACGACGCAACTCGTCACGCGGCTGGTCATCTTCCTGGCGGTGGGCCTGGTCGTGGGGGCCGTGGTGTTCGCGGCGATCGCGCTCGCGTACCGGTCGCGTCCGGTCTTCGTGCCGACCGCCGGCCCCAACGATCCGGTGGCGCGCTACCGCACCGCGGTGATGGCCCGGCTGCGGCTGATCGGCATCAGCGTTCCGGTCGCCATCGGCTTCCTGGCCGGCCTGGTCGCGCAGACCTACTGGGTGCGCGTGCAGTTGTTCATCCACGGCGGCGACTTCGGCGTCACCGATCCGCAGTTCGGTCTGGACCTCGGCTTCTACGCATTCGACCTGCCGTTCTACCGACTGGTGCTGAGCTACCTGTTCGTCGCGACGTTCCTGGCGTTCATCGCGAACCTGCTGGGCCACTACCTGTTCGGTGGGATCCGGCTGGCCGGCCGGTCCGGGGCGCTGAGCAAGGCCGCCCGCATCCAGCTGGTGACGCTCGGCGGCACGCTGGTGCTGCTGAAGGCGGCGGCGTACTGGCTCGACCGGTACGAGCTGCTGAGCCACACCCGCAGTGGCAAGCCGTTCACCGGTGCGGGTTACACCGACATCAACGCGGTGCTGCCGGCCAAGCTCATCCTGCTCGCCATCGCGGTGATCTGCGCGGCCGCGGTGTTCTCGGCGATCGTGCTGCGGGACTTGCGGATTCCGGCGATCGGCGTCGTCCTGCTGCTGCTGTCATCGCTGATCATCGGCGCGGGCTGGCCGCTCATCGTCGAGCAGATCAGTGTCCGCCCGAACGCGGCGCAGAAGGAGAGCGAGTACATCAGTCGAAGTATCACGGCGACACGGCAGGCCTACGGGCTGACCGACGACGTGGTGACGTACCGCGACTACAACGGCAACGCGCAGGCCACCGCGCAGCAGGTGGCCCTGGACCGCGCGACGACGTCGAACATCCGGTTGCTCGATCCGACGATCGTCGCGCCCGCTTTCACGCAGTTCCAGCAGGGTAAGAACTTCTACTACTTCCCCGACCAGCTGGCGATCGATCGCTACAAGGGGCCGGACGGCAACCTGCGCGACTACGTCGTCGCGGCGCGGGAGCTCAACCCGGACCGGTTGATCGACAACCAGCAGGACTGGATCAACCGGCACACGGTCTACACGCACGGCAACGGGTTCATCGCGTCGCCCGCCAACACCGTCCGCGGTGTCGCCAACGACCCGAATCAGAACGGCGGCTACCCCGAGTTCCTCGCCAGCGTGGTGGGTGCCAACGGCAGCGTCGTGTCGCCGGGCCCGGCGCCGCTCGACCAGCCCCGCATCTACTTCGGGCCGGTCATCGCGAACACCGCGGCCGATTACGCGATCGTCGGCAAGAACGGCAACGACCGCGAGTACGACTACGAAACCAACACCGAGACGATCAACTACACCTACGGCGGTACCGGTGGCGTGCCCGTCGGGAGTTGGTTCACCCGGAGCCTTTTCGCCATCAAGTTCGCCGAGCGCAACTTCCTGTTCTCCGACGTCATCGGCAACAACAGCAAGATCCTGTTCAACCGCGATCCGGTGAAGCGCGTCGAGGCGGCTGCGCCGTGGCTGACCACCGACACCAACGTCTACCCGGCGATCGTCAACAAGCGGATGGTGTGGATCGTCGACGGCTACACCACGCTCGACAACTACCCGTACTCGGAGTTGACGACGCTCTCGACGGCGACGGCGGACTCGAACGAGGTCGCGCTCAACCGGCTCGCACCGGACAAGCAGGTGTCCTACATCCGCAACTCGGTGAAGGCCACGGTTGACGCCTACGACGGCACGGTCACGCTGTACGCGCAGGACGAGAGCGACCCGGTGCTCAAGGCGTGGATGTCGGTGTTCCCCGGCACCGTGAAGCCCAAGAGCGACATCACCCCGGAACTGCAGGAGCACCTGCGCTACCCGGAGGACATGTTCAAGGTGCAGCGCGCGCTGCTGGCCAAGTACCACATCTCGCCGGACGACCCGGTGGTGTTCTTCTCGGCTCAGGACTTCTGGGACGTACCGCTGGATCCGAACCCGACGGCCAGCAGTTTCCAGCCGCCGTACTACATCGTCGCGAAGGACATCGCGCGGAACGACGGCTCCCCGTCGTTCCAGTTGACCAGTGCGATGAACCGGTTCCGAAGAGACTTCCTCGCCTCCTACATCACGGCGAGTTCCGATCCCGCGACGTACGGCAAGATCACCGTGCTGACCATCCCCGGTCAGGTCAACGGACCGAAGCTCGCGAACAACGCGATCACGACGGATACGGCGGTGTCGACCTATCTGGGTCAGATCGGCCGGGACAATCAGAACCGCATCCGGTTCGGCAACCTGCTGACGCTGCCGGTCGCCAACGGCGGTCTGCTCTACGTCGAACCGGTGTACGCCTCGCCGGGTAGCAGCGACGCCGCGTCGTCGTACCCTCGTCTCATCCGAGTGGCGATGATGTACAACGACAAGATCGCGTTCGAGCCGACGGTCAGCGAGGCGCTGACCAAGCTGTTCGGTCCCGGCGCCGGTGCTACGGCGACGGGCCCGGCACCCACCGCCGGGCAGCAGGGGCAGACCCCGCCACCTGCGGCGAACCCGCAGAATCAGCAGGGCCAGACGCCGCCAGCCGCGCCGGAGGGCCGCGCCCCCGAGGTGCCGACCCCCGCCGCGTCGCCGAACGGTGTGCCGGTGCAGCTCTCACCCGCGAAAGCGGCTGCGCTGCAGGAGGTCAATACGGCGCTGTCCGCCGCGCAGGATGCGCAGCAGAGCGGCAACTTCGCCGAGTACGGCGAAGCGCTGCAACGGCTCAACGACGCAATGGGCAAGTACCAGGACACCAACTAACCGGCGTGCGGTACCGCCTACTGGGCCCTCTGCTCGTCGAGGGTTCCGTCGACATCGGGCCGCCTAAACAGCGCGCCGTCCTCGCGGTGCTGCTGCTCGCGCAGGGTGCCGTGGTGTCGGTCGACCGGCTCGTCGACGCGGTGTGGGGTGACGACGTCCCCGGTAGCGCGCTGGCGAGCCTGCAGGCCTACATCTCGAATCTGCGCCGCGCGCTGCGGGATTCGGGCATGGCGTCGCCGATCGTGCGCCAGCTGCCCGGCTACTACCTCGACGTGTCCTCCGACGACGTCGACGCGGCGGTGTTCGCGGCGTCCTGCGCGCGGGCGGCCGACGCCGTGGAGACGGGCGCCTGGGAGGACGCGCTGACCGAGGCCGAGTCGGCGCTCGCCCTGTGGCGCGGACCGCTGCTCGCCGACTTCGCCGACGAGCCGTGGGTGGCCGCGGAGTCCGCGCGCGCCGAGGAACTGCGCAGGGAGTGCCGAGACGCTCGCATCACGGCACTGCTCGCGCTGGGGCGGACGGCGCCCGCGCTGTCTGAGGCGGCGACGCTCGCCGCCGCGGATCCGCTGTCGGAGCGGGGCTGCTGGCTGCACATGCTGACGCTGTACCGGTCCAGTCGGGTCGCCGAAGCACTCGACGTGTACACCCGGCACGCAGGAGTGCTCGACGACGAACTCGGCCTGCAGCCGGGCGAGGAACTGCGCGACCTGCAGACCGCGATCCTGAACCAGGCACCCGAACTCGCCGCGTGGCCGAGGACGCCGGAGTGGACCGGCGCCGTCGAGGTCGCGACACCCGCGGCCGCGCACCAGACGCCCGCCGAGGTCGTGACGGCCCCGCGTTCGGCGCTGGTTGGACGGGACCGCGAATTGGCAACGGTGACGGAACTTCTCGCCGACGCCGCCGCGGGGATGTCCTGCTGGCTGGTGCTGTCCGGCCCGCCGGGTATCGGGAAGACCCGGCTCGCCGAGGAGGTGGTCGAGCGCACCTCGGGTGGTGGCGGCACGGTGTGGGTGGCATGCCCCGACGAGCGGGCGACGCCGCCGTGGTGGCCGATGCGACAGCTGGTGCGCGCCCTCGGTGCCGACGCCGACCGAGTGCTCGAGATCCCCGCGCATGCAGATCCCGACACGGCGAGATTCCAGGTGTACGAACGCATTCAGCGGCTTCTCGAGGAGGCCGACGGGGTGCGTACCGTCGTCATCGACGACGTGCAGTGGGCCGACTCGGCGTCCACGAGTGCCCTGGCCTACATCGCCGGTGCGTTGCGCGATCATCCGCTCGCGATCGTGCTCACGGTGCGCGACGGCGAGCACACGCCGGAGTTGGGCAGGCTGCTCGGCACCGTGGCGCGGGGTGCGCGCAACCGGCACATCGAGGTGCCCGCGCTGTCGCCGGGCGACGTCGCCGCCCTCGCGACCGCCGTCGCCGACGACGCGATCACCGCGGCGGAGGCGGCCACGCTGGCCGTGCGCACCGGCGGCAACCCGTTCTTCGTGTGCGAGTACGCCCGGCTGCCGCGAGATGAGCGGGTGGGCAACGAGATTCCGGTCGCGGTGAAGTCGGTGCTGGACCGTCGGCTCGCCAGCCTGGATCCCGCGGTGCTCCAGGTGTTGCGGACCGCCGCGGTGATCGGTGACGAGGTGGACGTTGCGGTGCTGGCGCGGTCGACGCGGCTCGACATCGACACGTTGGCCGACTATCTCGACGAGGCGGCCGACGAGCGCATCGTCGTCACGTCGCACACCGGCGACGGCTATGCGTTCGCGCACGCTCTGCTTCGCGAGCAACTGCTCGCCAGCATGCCGGCGCTGCGCCGACAACGGTTGCACGCCAAGGTCGCCGAGGTGCTCGCCGACGGGACGGGCCACGATGCGCTCACCCGCAGGGCGCAGCATCTGGTCGCCGCCCAGCCCCTCGTGGAACCCGACGTGGTGGTCGACGCCTGTCGCCGGGCCGCCGAGGAGGCCACGCAGCGCTGGAGTTCGGACATCGCCGCGCAGTGGTGGCAGGCGGCACTCGACGCCTACGACCGGCTACCCGCGGCGACGCGTGATGACGATGATCGCGACGCGCTGGCCGTCGCGATGCTCGCGGCGTACTCCCGCGCGGGGCGGGGCAGGCTGGTGCTCGGCTCCGTGGAGCGCTTTCTCGTCGAGGCGATGCGGGCGGGCCGGACCACCACGGTGGGGCGGGTGGCGTCGGCGCTGCTGCGGGCCAGCGGCGGGTGGCCCTGGCTGGCACCGGGAGACGATCCCGGCGGCCTGCTGATCCACCTCCAGCGGGCGGTCGCGATCGCCGATACCGACGGCGGTGCGGGCGCGCGGGTGCTGGCCGCGCTGGCCGTCGGGCACTGCTACCACCCCGATCCGTCGCTGGCAGCGCGGTATCTCGACAGGGCGGAGGACCTCGCGGAGGCTGTCGGTGACGAGGAGGTCATCGCCGACGCGCTGATGGGCAGGCTCATCACGTACTCCGGGGTCGCGACGCGGAGCCGCGAGATCCTCGACTGGCAGACACGGCTGAACGCATTGCAGCACAGCAGGTTCCGCGAGGACCGCGTGATCGCCCACTCGGTCTGCACGATGGCGGCGATGGACCTGGGCGACGTCGGCGGGGCCGAGGCGCACCTGCGTGCGGGGATCGAGGGCAGCGAGGAGTTGCAGCTGCCCGTGCTGCGTGCGCAGCTGCGCTGGATGGAGGCGGTGCTCGCGGTGTGGCGTGGTGACTTCGCCGAGGCGCACCGACACCACGGCATCGCGGCGCACGTGCACGAGCAGACCGAGTTGTACGGCGCGGGGAGCGGATTGATGGCGGAGGTGTCGCTGCTGCGGGAGACGGGCGGCGAGATCGACCCGGCCTGGCGCGAGCTCGCGGCCACCCCCGAAACCGGGGGGCAGGGCATGGTCGATCTGGTCAACGCGGCATTGCTCACGGTGTCGGTCGGCCCGGACGTCGTGCCCGCCGCGGAGGCGTTGCTCGCCGGCTGGTGCGCCGACCCCGACCGTCCGTACGTGTGGACGACGCTCGGCAACGCGGTGCTGCTGGCCCACCTCGCCGCGGACTGCGGCCTGACGCGCTACGCCGCGCCGCTGCTGGCCGACCTCGAGCCGTTCGTCGACCGGATCGGGGTGATCGGACAGATCGGCGTCGCGGGCCCCGCGGCGCTCGCGACGGCGCGGTTGCGGGTGCTGATCGGCGACACCGCGGGCGCGCGCGACGACCTCGCGATCGCTACGACGCTCGCCGCGCGCACCGGGGGAGCGCCGTCGCTGCTGAGGTGCGCGCTGGTGGCGGCGCAGCTCTCCGACGATCCCGCCGAGCGTGCCGCCGCGGCGGTACGGGTGGCCGCCGACGCCGCTGAGCTGGGCATGCTCGGCGTCGTGAAAGCGGCCGAGAACATGAGCTGACCTGCGCTTGGAGAATCGGCCAAGCCGTCACCAAGTGCGTTCGACGAACCTTCCAACCGTTGACCCGAGCTGGAAGGACCACACCATGACCGTGACCGATTGCCCCGCCGACACCGTCGAGGTCGACGTGAGCACGCTGCGCAACCACGTCGGCGCTCCCGTCGCGCTGCCGGGCGAGCGCGTCTACGAACGGGCCGTGCCGTGGAATGTGGCCGTGCCGGTGCGGCCCGCGGCCGTGGTGGTCGTCACCGGAGCCGTCGACATCGCCGACGTCATGCGGTTCGCCGCGCCGCGGGGACTGCGCGTCGCGGTCCAGGCGACCGGTCACGGAGCGGTGCCGATCGGCGCCGACACCATCCTGGTGCTGACCTCCGGTCTGACGTCCTGCGTCGTCGACGCGAAAGCCCGCACCGCACGGGTCGGCGCGGGCGTGCGCTGGCAGCAGCTGATCGACGCCGCCACACCGTACGGGCTGGCGCCGCCGTGCGGGTCGGCGCCCGGCGTCGGGGTCGTCGGCTACCTGACCGGTGGCGGCATCGGGCCGCTGGTTCGCACGGTCGGGCTGTCGTCGGATTACGTGCGGGGCTTCGAGTTGGTCACCGGTGCCGGGGATGTGCTGTGGGTGACCCCCGAGCAACACGCCGAGCTGTTCTGGGGCGTCCGGGGCGGTAAGGCGATGCTGGGCATCGTGACATGCGTCGACGTCGAGTTGCCGCAGATCCCCGAATTCTACGGTGGCGCAGTCTACTTCGACGGATCCAGCGCCGGTGACGTGCTGCCCGCGTGGCGGACCTGGTGCGCGGACCTGCCCGAGACCGTCAACACGTCGGTCGCAGTACAGCAGCTGCCACCGCTGCCCGGCGTACCGGAGCCGCTTGCCGGCCGGATGACGGTGGCCGTCCGGTACGCCGCCGTCGGCGATGTGCAGGAGGCGCGCCGGCTGCTGGCGCCGATGCGGGGGACCGCGCCGGTGCTGATGGACACGGTGGACGTGCAACCGTACTCGGCGATCGGTGCGGTGCACGCGGATCCGGTCGACCCGATGCCGATCAACGAGGATCAGGCACTGCTGCGCGAACTGACGCCGGAGGCTGTCGACGCGATCCTGGCCGCGGTGGGTCACGATTCGGGCTCGCCGCAGACGCTCGTCGAACTCCGGCTGCTCGGAGGTGCGCTGGCGCGGGAACCGCGACACCGCAGCGCGTTCGGCCATCGCGATGCGGCGTTCGCGCTGACGGTCATTGGAGTGCTGCTGCCCGAGGTGGCCGAGGCCGTCGTCGGGCACGCGGCGGCGCTCATCGCCTCGGTGGCGCCGTGGTCGACGGGTGGTCAGCTACCCAACTTCGCGCCCTCGACCGATCCGGGACGGCCCACGAGGGTCTATCGGGAGGACACGCTGCACTGGCTGCGCGCGTTGGCTCGGCGCTACGACCCGGCGGGCGTGCTGCGCTGAGAAACCGTCACCGAGTGCCGCGCGGGCGGGTGACAATTGAGGCGGCCGAAGGAACGGGGGGTCGTGCATGCCGGTGACGGTGTCACTAGTGCTCGCCTCGAATCCCGCCTCGCTGGTGACGGCCTCCGGCGAGGTCAGCGCGGGTGCAGCCGAGGTCGACGAGCGCATCGCGACGGAGCGGTCCCGGCTCGAGGGGTTGTCGGCGACGTGGACGGGGACGGCGTCGGCCGCGGCGCTGGATCACGCCGAGAGCATGCTCGCCGCTCAGCGGCGCTATCGCGACACGCTGCACGCGCTGCAGGGGGAGTTGGCCGCGGCGGGTGGGGAACTCGTCCATCTGCGCTCCGAAGTCGCGGATCTGGTAGCCGGTGTCGAGGCCACGTTGTTCCACATCGCGGATGACGGCACGACGACGCCGGGGCCGATCCTGGCGACGCTGGCGAAGCTGTCGCCCGTGCTCGCGATGGACGTCAGGCTGCGGGGGCTGACGCTGCAGACGGCGATTCAGACCGCGCTGGAGAAGTTCGACGCCGCCGATCGGGCTGCCGCTCATCAGTTGCGTCAGATCACCAGGGGGCTGGCCGGATGAGCGCGGGCACGTTGGCAGTCGATACGGGATCGATGCGCGGTGCCGCGGCGGGTCTGGCGGGCGTGGCGATCGAATTCCACGGCGAAAAGGCGGGATTGGCCGTGACGGCGGGAGCCGGCGGGATGGACGGGCTTGCGACGTCGTCGGCCTGTCTCGACGTCGGTGGTGCGCTGCGCGGCGAGGCCCGCGCACTGGGCGACGACGTGCAGGGCTACGCCGACAAGCTGGCTGCGGCCGCAGAGCGCTACGAGCGCAGCGACTACGAGGCCGCGGAGAGCATCGACTTCGCCGGACCGGCGGATTCGCCTCGCTGAGCAGCCGATTTGGAGCTGTAGCCGCGACCCCGGTAACCTTGCGTTCACCATCGCGGGGTGGAGCAGCTCGGTAGCTCGCTGGGCTCATAACCCAGAGGTCGCAGGTTCGAATCCTGTCCCCGCTACTAGGTAGAACGGCCCCCGGAGACTTCTCCGGGGGCCGTTTTCATGGGGAGGCGATGATCAACCGCGTGTCGACGAACAGCCAGGCGTGGTCGCGCACCGCTGTCTTCCTGGTGTTCGCGGTGTTCGGCACCTGTATCGCCACGTGGGCCGTGCACATCCCGTCGGTCGCCGAGCGCACCGACATCTCGGCGGGAACCCTCGGCACGATGCTGCTTCTACTGGGGGCGGGGGCGCTGGTGGGAATGCAGATCGCCGGTCCGCTCGTCACACGGTGGGGCGGCGCGCGCGTGGCACTCGTCGGAGGCGTGGCGATGTCGTCGACGCTGGCACTGCCGCTCAATGCGCCCACCCCGATCCTGCTCGCCGCGGCGATGCTCGTGTTCGGGATCGCGTCGGGTATCGCCGACGTCGGCATGAACGCGCGCGCGGTGACCGTCGAACAACGTGCGGGCAAGCCGATCATGTCGGCGTTCCACGCCGTGTTCTCGGTGGGCAGCGTCGTCGGATCACTTGTCGGCGCAGGCATGTTGGCGGCTGCGTGGAGCCTCGGCGTGAGCAGTGTCGTCGTGTGCACGGCGTGCCTGCTGCTGATGGCGGTCACCGCCCCGAACCTGCTGGGCGACGGCGCCGAACGCCCGACACAGCCCGAGCGACCCGTCGACGCGGGGTCGGGACTCGCGCCGAAGGCCAAGCGTCGCAAGCTGATTCTGCTCGCCGCGGTGGCCTTCCTGCTGTACCTGGCCGAAGGCAGCGCCATGGATTGGAGCAGTCTGCACGCCCAGGAGCATCTCGGAGCGTCGAATGCGCTTGGCGCCCTGACGTTCGCGTCCTTCGTCACGGCGATGACCATCGGACGCTTCAGCGCCGACTACGTCAGCGCGAGGAAGGGTGCGGTGTGGGTGCTCCGCTACGGCGGCATCGCGTCGGCGATCGGTCTAGCCGTCGTGGTGGCCTCTCCCGCGCTGCCGTTGACCATCGTGGGGTGGCTCATTCTGGGCATCGGACTGTCGGGCGGCGTCCCGCTGGTGTTCTCGGCGGCGGGGAACGTGCCGGGCGTCACGGGAACGGAGTTCTCGCGGGTGATCGGTGGCGGGTACATCGCACTGCTCGCCGGACCCGCCCTCATCGGATGGCTTTCGGAACTCGTCACCCTCAACGTCGCGCTGCTGCTGCCGCTCATCGGCGTCGCCGTCGCCGCGCTGTCGGCGAGGGCGGTCAGTCCCGCGCGTGCCGGGGCGCTGCCGAAAAGCTAGCTGCGCGAGGCCTCGTCGCTGTTGCCGTACGCACCGAGTTCGACACCGCCCTCGCCCCTGCCGAGAGCGGGGCTCGAGGCGTCGTCGTCCACGTAGCCCGTCGGAGTCCAGTGGCCGTTCGCCGACCGGAGATGGAAGTCGCCGTTCGCGGCGTTGACGAACAGCGGATCGGCGGGCGCGAGGACACCGTCTCCGAATGTGACGGCGACGCCGTTGTCGGTGTACTCCGTCTGCACCATCGAGTGGGAGACGTCGACCGCCACGGCGTCGCAGGAGTCGACCCCGCAGTTGGCGACGACGTCGGCCCCCTCCTCGTTGCCGTAGAAGATCGAGTTCGCGATCGTGTAGTCGTCGGCCGCGCCGTTGCCGTTGTCGACGGTGAGGCCCGCACCGGGTCCGCTGCAGCCGACCTCCTTGGCGTTGACGATCGTCATGTACTCGAACGTGCCGGTGGTCGGACCCGCGCCGTCCGGACCCGAGTCGACGTAGAGGTTCCCGCCGCAGTTGCCGTCGAAGATCTCGTGTTCGCCTCTGCACGTGGCGGAGTCGTCGCAGAAGAAGCCGCCCCCGGTGATCCCGGCTCGGTTGTCGCGATACACGTTCCACGCCAGGGTCGCCGTCGTGTGCTGGCCGCCGCCGTTGTTCGCGCCGATGTAAAGACCCGCGCCCCAACCCGTTACCTCGTTGTCGGCGAAGACGTTGGACGTGACGGTGAGGGTGTTGCCGAACAGGTAGACCGCGCCACCGTGCGAGCTCTCGGGCTCGGTGCCGGCGTTCTCCGTGACCAGATTGTTCGCGAACGTGACGTCGTTCCGGTCGAGGGTGTCGTCGAGTGCGCCCGCTCCGCCGCGTCCGCAGCTGTTCCTGGTGAACACGTTGCCCTCGATCGTCGCCCTGACGTTCGACAGCGAGAACGCCGCGCCGATGAGAGCGGGGTCGTTGCAGGCGTTGTCGTGAAACGTGTTGTTGGTGATGTCGATTCGACCCATGAAGTACGTCGAGCGTGAGATCGCCTGCGCGTAGCCGCTGATGTCGAAGCCGTCGATGGCGACGAGCTCGTCGTCTTTCGGAGCCGGATCACTCGCCTGATAGAAGGAGCCGGTTCCGCCGCCCTCGACCCTCGAGACGTATGCCGCCGAGTCGCGGACCGTGAAGCCCGAACCGGATTGGAAGCCTCCCGCGAGGGTGAAGTACTTCTCGCCCGGCGCGAGCTCCTCGCCCGAATAGATGCCTTCGGCGACGCAGATGATCGCACCGTTCGTCGCGGCCTCGACGGCTTCGGCGATCGTCGAGAAGGTTCCCTCGCCGCCCCCGGCCGCGTCGACGTACGAGTCGCACGCCGGGATCTCGGTCGTGCCCGCCGCCGAGACGGCGAGCGGCGCGCGTGCCGCCGATGCGCCACTGCCGGTGCCGCTGCCTGTGGGTTGGCCGGGCTCCGCGCACGCGCCGGCGACCACGCAGCCGGTGAACACGACGGCGAGCCCGACCCTGGTGCGTGCGCGCATGCCCGTGACTATGACGGATCCGGTCGCCGGCGGAGTAGGTTCCGAGGCATGAGCGAAGACAGGGTTCGCGTCCGGATGGGCGACAGCGGTGTGGCGACGGTGACGATGGTCCGGGCGGACAAGCACAACGCACTCGACCAGGCGATGTTCGAGGGCCTGGTCGCGGCGGCGGCGCAGGTCGCGGCCGACACGTCGGTGCGCGCGGTGGTGCTGCACGGCGAGGGGAAGAGCTTCTGCTCGGGCCTCGACGTCGCGAGCTTCATGTCCGGCCGGGGTGGCACCGGGGTGCTGCTCGAGCGCGACGGCGATCACGTGGCCAACCTCGCGCAGAGCGTGAGCTACGACTGGTCGCTGGTGCCCGCACCGGTCATCGCCGCGATTCACGGAAACTGCTTCGGAGGTGGCCTTCAGATCGCGCTGGGCGCCGACATCCGGATCGCCGCGCCGGATGCGAAACTGTCCGTCATGGAGGTCAAGTGGGGCCTGGTTCCCGACATGGGCATTACGCAGGCCCTGCCGCGGCTGGTGCCGATCGACGTGGCGAAGGAGCTGACGTTCACCGGCCGAATCGTCTCCGGCAGTGACGCTTTCGCGCTCGGGTTGGTGACGCGGAACAGCGGGGATCCGCTGGCTGCGGCGCTCGAGCTCGCCGAGGAGATCGCGCAGAAGTCACCCGATGCCGTCCGCGCCGCCAAGCGCCTGTACGACGAGACCTGGGTGAGCGACGACGCCCGTGGCGCCCTGAAGCTCGAATCCGAGCTTCAGACGGGCCTGATCGGATCGCCCAACCAGATCGCGGCCGTCATGGCCGGAATGTCAGGGGAGAAGCCGGTTTTCGCGGATCCGACGCAGGGTTAGGGGATGGGTGCGCTGGAAGGTCGAGTCGCGTTCATCACGGGCGGTGCACGCGGGCAGGGTCGTGCCCACGCCCTCGCGCTCGCCGCGGAAGGGGCGAACGTCGTCATCGCCGACGCGCCCCGCCCGATGAACCTGACCTATCCGCTCGGCACCGAGGACGACCTGCGGGCCACGGCCAAGGAGGTCGAGGAGTTCGGCGGCCTCTGCCTGCCGATCCCGATGGACGTACGCGACCCCGACGCGGTGTCCGCCGCCGTCGACGAAACGGTGAGCAGCCTGGGTGGTCTCGACATTCTGGTGGCCAACGCTGGAATCGTGAGCACCGGGCCGCTGGACGAGGTGACCGACGAGGTCTGGCATCAGCTCGTCGACACCAATCTGACGGGTGTGTTCCACGTCCTGCGGGCGGTGATCCCGGTGATGCGCCGCCGGCGCTTCGGCCGGATCGTCGTGACGTCGTCGATGGGCGGCCGGATGGGCATCCCCGAGCTGGGCGCCTACAACGCCACGAAGTGGGGCGTCATCGGGCTCGCGAAATCGGTGGCGTTGGAGGTCGCCAAGGAGGGCATCACCGTCAACGTCATCTGCCCGACCACGGTGCACACGCCGATGGTGCAGCCGGTGGACGCCGACGATGTTCCCGACGAACTGGTCCAGCGGATGATGCGCGCCAATCCGATTCCGCAGCCGTGGATCGAACCCGAGGACGTCAGTCGCGGGCTGCTGTACCTGGTCACCGACCCCGGCGTGGTCACCGGCAGCGTCCTCGAGATCGGCCTCGGCGGCAGCGCTCGGATCCACTAACGCGCGGACGTCAGCCCATCGGCATCTCGGGAAGAGGTGCGTTGCAGCGGTCCCGGAAGTCGGTGGCGGCCTGTCTGACCGCTCGGAGCTCGTCGGCCACCTGGGGATTGGCCTGCATGTACGCCTCGATCTCCGTGCGCATCTCATCCCTGGACTTGCCCTTGAGCCCGGTGAAGAAGGCGTTGACGTCGGGGTGGGTGAACAGATAGGCCGAAGTGCCGGCGGACACGCCGGACATGACGCCGGCCAGGTCGGCCGCGGTGCAGTTGGGTGGATCGGCGGCGGCGGTCGCCGAGGTGCCGACGAGGGTCGCGCCGGCAATCAGCCCGGCGCCGATCAGGGTGCGGATGTACACGGGAGTCTCCAATCGATGGGTGGTGGGTGGGTCGCGGTGCTCAGCGCGGGCCGATGCCGCCGGGTCGTCCGGGTCGGCCTCCGCCGATGATGATGTCCATGTCCCACCCGTCGTCGCAGTACCAGGGATCGGCGCAGTAGGAGGGGTAGTACGGGCCCGCGGTCGGGGGAGTCGGACCGCCGCCCCGGACTTCGCCCGTACTGCTGCACACGGTCGCATTGCCGGCTTGGACGCAGTCCGCCACCGCCGGTGACGCGGTGACGACGCTGACGGGTAGCACGGCCATCACCGCCAACCCTGCGCTCACATAGCGATGTATCACTCGCACGGTCGCTCCTTGGATGAAGAGCCCTGTGGGACATCGGCATCTTGTCGATGCGGCAGGACCAGCGGTTCGCGAATACTAGCCCCGGTTCAGCGGGTGGGGGACGCGATTGGCAAACTCGTGATCGGTGCTGGGTCCCAGTGAAACCGCCGTACCTGAAAGCACTGCGGCGCTGGCAAATTAGTTAAGTTCACGGCACTTTTTTCGAGCGGACACGTCGACGTTCTTGGTCGGATCACCTCGTCGAATGTGCAGTTTTCGTTGAACTCGGAATGTAATGTCCGGTGTTCCTGACCATCGAGGGAGGCCGCGACATGGCTGCACACGAGCCCGACTGGAGCAAGCCGGCTGCGGTGGCCATCCCGAAGGAGGGCTACTTCGAGCTGGAGCGCGGTCGCTACGGCCCGGTGTATCCCAGAACCCCTGCGTGTCACGGATTCTCCATCATCGCCAAGGTGAAGGAAGGTCGCGAGGACGTGGTTCGCGCGTACGGGAAGACCATCGAGGAGACCATCGCCGCCAGCCCGGAGGCGTTGGCGCCGTTGCGATTACACTACCTGCGCTGGAATCTCTTCGACGTGGGTTCCGGTCTGCACTTCCAGTACATGGGCATCTTCGACACCGACTTCGACAAGTACACCGAGGATGCGGTTCAGCTGTTCAGCGCGACCGGCATCACCACCATCTTCACCCAGCTCGAAGGTTTTCCCGAGGATTGGAAGGAGAATCCCGAGGCCTTCATCAGATTCGTTCGGGATCACCAGGTGCCGAGCTTCCTCGAATACGGCGAGTATCCGTACGTGACGGCAGACGAGATCAAGAAAGCCCTTCGCTTGAAGGCCGCCTTCTCGGACATGCTCGATCAGATGCAGTAAATGCTCGAGCTCGACGACATTCAGCACATCCTGCTGACCCGTACCCCGGCCATCACCGGGCGCTATGAATTCCTGACGTTCGATACCGCCGAGGGCGGCCGGGCGTGGCTGTCGGAGCTGGCGGACCTCGTGCAGTCGGCGGCCGATGTGAGCGCGACGATGGAGGAGTCCGATCGCTGGATCACCGTTGCGTTCACCTGGAACGGGCTGCGCGCACTCGGCGTGCCCGACGAATCGTTGGCGACGTTTCCCGCCGAGTTCCGGGAGGGCATGACCGCTCGGGCCGATATTCTGGGCGATGTCGGCGCGAACGCGCCGGAGCACTGGGTCGGTGGGCTGGCGGGCGATGACCTGCACGCAATCGCGATCCTCTTCTCCCGCACCGATGAGCAGTGTGTCCGCTCACTGCAGGAGCACGACGCGCTCCTCGCGAGGATCGACGGCGTTCGCAGCCTGTCGTATCTCGACCTGAACGCGACGCCGCCGTTCAACTACGCCCACGATCACTTCGGCTTCCGAGACCGGCTGTCGCAACCGGTGATGAAGGGATCCGGCGAGGAGCCGACGCCCGGCTCCGGCCCGGCCCTGGAGCCGGGCGAGTTCATCCTCGGCTATCCCGACGAGAACGGTCCGGTGGCCGGTCTGCCCCAGCCCGAGGTGTTGTCGCGCAACGGAAGTTACATGGCCTACCGGCGGCTCGAGGAACACGTCGCGTCGTTTCGCGACTACCTCGATGAACGGGCCGACACGCCTGAGGACGCGGAACTGCTCGCCGCGAAGTTCATGGGACGCTGGCGCAGCGGCGCCCCACTGGTGCTCGCGCCCACGCACGACGATCCCGAGCTCGGGGCAGACCCGTTGCGCAACAACGATTTCAACTACAAGGAGATGGATCCCCACGGTTACGCGTGCCCGCTGGGGGCCCATGCGCGGCGACTCAATCCGCGGGACACCGGGCACTACATGAATCGGCGGCGGATGATTCGGCGAGGTGCGACGTATGGTCCGGCGCTTCCCGACGGTGAACCGGACGACGGCGCCGCTCGAGGCATCGCCGCGTTCATCATCTGCGCCGACCTCGTCCGCCAGTTCGAGTTCGCCCAGAACGTGTGGATCAACGACAAGGCGTTCCACGAACTCGGCAACGAGCACGATCCGATCTGCGGCACTCAGGACGGAACCCTGGATTTCACCGTGCCCAAGCGTCCGATCCGCAAGGTGCACAAGGGCATTCCCGCCTTCACGACGCTCACCGGCGGGGCGTACTTCTTCCTGCCCGGACTGCGGGCGATCCGCTACCTCTGCACACCAGGCGAGTGAAGGATCCACCATGACTGCACTGCCGAGGGCGCGGACCTACAACCAGAGCCACGTCCCCCGACCGCGCACCAGCGGTCGACGCGTCAGCATCTACTGGACGTGGAGCTATCCCTGGGAAGCGCAGCGGAGTCCGGCGTCGATGGAGAACCGCTTCTCCACGATCACCGAAGTGCGCAACGTCGCATGGCCGGCCTACGAGACACCGGAGTACGCGGAGGCGAACTTCCTCCAGGGGATCGCGGGAACACTGGAACTCTTTCACCGCTCCACCCTCGACTTCCAGGCCGTGGCCGAGGCGGCCACCGGGCACCCGGTAGCCGTGTTCCAGCGAATCGACCAGGCGGGCTACAAACTTCCCATCGACGAGAGGATTCTCGACGACACCGACACGCTCATGGTGTTCGGCCTGGATCACCTGCTCTCCGAGCAGGAAGCGGCGCCCGAGGAGGTTGCCGCCATCGCCGAGTGGCTGCAGCGCGAGGGAACCTGCCTGCTGTTGGCCCCTCATCACGACGTCGGCTTCACCGACGACTACGCGCAGCGCCAGGTCGAGTACGAACACCACGGCGACCGCCTGGTGCCCCGGCAACAGCGTTTCGGCCAGTACACCCGGTCGCTGATGAAGGCCCTCGACGTGCCGGTGCACAACACCTGGGGTCTGCGACCGGCGGTCGTCGAGGGAACGACGGAGATCGCACCGCTCAACGGGTGTCGAGATCTCGATACTCCGGGACTGCTGGACAACGTCACGACCCTCAACTTCCACCCGCACCTGCCGCACTACCAACTCACCGCGCCGGAGAGCGACGGTCTGCGGGTGCTCGGGCGTCAGCGGGTCGACCCGAATCGCCCGCACCCGTTCACCGCCTCGGGGAACACCGAGTTCAACGCGCTCATCTGGATGCCCCCCGCCGGTCAGCGCGCGGGCGACATCGTGCTCACCGACTCGACGCACTTCACGACACTGTTCGGAGGTACGGACAGCCTGCGCAACCTGTGGCACAACCTCGCCACGATGACGACGTAGCCATCCGCGACGACACAGCGTGTCGGCCGGAAGATGTAGTATCGAACACATGTTCGAAAGAAGTGAAACTGCGCTGGTCGAGCGCATCGAGGCGCTCGAGCTCGGCAAGTCCGCCGCTGCCGCCGAGCAGGCCGAACTGACCGTCGAACTGGAGACCCTGCGCCGCGCGCGGGAAGCCGCCGAGGGCGTGCCCGCCCGTCGCCGCTGTACGGGCCTGGGCAGTGAGATCGCCCTCGCGCGCCACGACTCCCCGAACCGGGGCGGTCGCCACCTCGGGTTCGCCCGCGCGCTGGTCCACGAGATGCCCCACACCCTGGCCGCGTTGAGGGCCGGGGCGCTCTCGGAGTGGCGGGCCACCCTGATCGTGCGGGAGTCGGCGTGCCTGGACGTCGAGGACCGCCGCGAACTGGACCGCCGGATGTGCGCCGACCCGTCGTCTCTGGAAGGCAAGGGCGACAAGCGGATCGCCGCGGACGCCAAGGCGATCGCCTACGAACTGGACCCGCAGGCCGTCGTGGACCGCGCCGTGCGCGCCGAGTCCGAACGCACCGTCACCGTGCGACCGGCACCGGACAACATGACCTACGTGACGGCCCTGCTGCCGATGCCCAAGGGCGTCGGGGTCTACGCCGCCCTGAAACGGGAAGCCGATCTGAGCGTCGACGGTCGCGGCCGCGGTCAGGTGATGGCCGACACCCTCTACGAACGCATCACCGGCCGCCCCGCCGAGGTCCCGGTGCCGATCGCGGTGGACCTGGTGATCACCGACGAGACACTGCTCGGCGGTGACGACGTCCCCGCGCGGGTGCCCGGCTACGGTCCGATCCCGGCCGCGATCGCCTGCCGACTGGCCGGCGACGCGGTCGTCGACGAACGCTGCACAGCCACCCTGCGCCGGCTCTACCGTCACCCGGCGTCCGGGGCGCTGGTCGCCATGGAGTCGCGAGCCCGGCTGTTCCCCAAGGGTCTGGCCCGGTTGATCGGTTTCCGCGACGACACCTGCCGCACCCCGTACTGCGACGCCCCGATCCGCCACACCGACCACGCGCAGCCGCACCAGAGCGGCGGCCAGACAAGCGAACTCAACGGCGAAGGCACGTGCGAGGCGTGCAACTACGCCAAACAAGCCCCCGGCTGGCGAGTCACCACCGCACGCGAGCGCGACGGCACCCACACCTCCGAACTCACCACACCCACCGGAGCAACGCACCGCTCGGCGGCCCCGCCACTGCCGGGTCGAATGCGGCCGCCCGCGAGTCGCATCGAGATCGTCTACGCCGACCACCTCGCCTGGTGCAACGCCGCCTGAACGACCTCAGTCCAGATCGGCGAGAACCCTACGGGCGGCCTCGAGTTCGGCTTCCAGCGCGGCGACCTTGGCTGCCTGCTGCGAGCGGGCTTCTTCGATGATGCTGTCGATCGGGGTCGCGAGGTCGTCGTGCAGTTCCCTGGCGGCACGGGAGACGGCCGACGCCGCGACCGCGAGATCGCGAGCCAGGTAGGAACTGCCCTGCTTCAGTTCAGCGCGCCACTCGCCGTCCGCGGTGCCGGTGACGGTGAGGATCAACTCGATGGTCTTGGCCTTCCTGCCGGCTGACCTCTTCACGGGCGCCTTCACCGGCTTCTCCTCGGCGGGCGGTGCCACGTCCGTCAGCGCGTCGGCGGCTGGAGCGTCTACAGTCAGGGTCACGGCGAACTCCTCTGGGTTGTCGGGGTGAGCGCCATTAGAACACATGTTCGACGGGGCGAGTCAACATCCCTGGTCACGCCGTGTCGCCGCCACTGATCAACTGACTCAACCGATTCGCCTCCCGGAGCAGCAGATGTCCGAGGCGGGGCCGACGCTCGTCGCTGAAGCGCTGCTCGATTCCGGTCAGCGTCAGCGCGCCGATGGGCATCCCGCGCGAATCGAAGACGGCTGCCGCCATGCCCCACGAACCCTCGACGACCAGGCCGGGGTTGAGCGCCCAGCCGTCGGTCCGGGTCTGGGCGATCCTCGCCCGGATCGCGGCGGCAGTGTGGCCGCGGCCGAACTGCCCCGCGAGGTCGGCGCGCTTCAGATATCCGGACACGTCGGCGTCAGGCAGGTACGCCAGGACGGCGAGTCCCGCGGACACCACGCCGAGCGGGAACCGGGCACCTTCGTAGAGCACGTGCGATCTGATCGGGAAGTCACCGTCCTCCCGCAGCATCACGACGGTCTGGTTGCCGCGACGCAGCGAGAAGAACGCGCTCTCACCCGTCTCCGTGGCGAGTCGGTGGACGCAGTCGACCGCCTTCTCGGTGACGTCGAAGCGCGGCGCCGCTGCTGCACCGAGGACGAAGACCTCAGGCCCGAGGAACCACAACCCCGTCCTGCGGTCCCGGTCCGTCAGCCCCTCCGCTTCCAGCGTTTCGAGGAGTCGGTGGGCGGTGGGCCGGGGGATCTCCGTCGACCGTGCGAGATCGGTGGTGGAGATGCCGTGGCGGGAGTGTTCGGAGAGCGCTCGCAGAATGGACGCGACTCGACCGACGACGCTGGGTACCTCCGACATGGTCGTCCCCTCACGTCCACTCAGTGGACGATATCTCGGTGATCTGCTCGATGATCGAGCGGATCTGCGGCGATTATTGGCGTGGGTCACAGTATTAGGCACAGTGGCTTCAGGTTCGCTCAATGGACGTGTTAAGCGAGTGAGGAGTCGACATGAAGGTACGGGACACCCCGGCCGCGGCGCTGGACGGCCTGCTGCGCGACGGGATGACCATTGCCGTCGGAGGGTTCGGCCTCTGCGGCATTCCGCAGGGCCTGATCGAGGTGGTCCGTGACAGCGGTGTGCGCGATCTGACCGTCGTGTCCAACAACATGGGCGTCGACGGCAAGGGTCTGGGTCTGCTGCTGGAGAACCGGCAGGTGACCAAGGTGCTCGCCTCGTACGTGGGCGAGAACAAGCTGTTCGCCTCGCAGTACCTCGACGGAGTGCTGGAGGTCGAGTTCTGCCCGCAGGGCACCCTGGCCGAGCGCATGCGCGCGGGCGGTGCGGGCATCGCCGGGTTCTACACGCGCACCGGCGTCGGCACCCCGGTGGCCGAGGGCAAGCCGACCGAGGTCTTCGACGGTCAGGAGTACCTGCTCGAACGCGGCATAGTCGCGGATCTCGCACTGGTGCATGCGAAGTCGGCGGACGTCGAGGGCAACCTCCGCTACCGCCTCACCGCGCGCAACTTCAACCCGCTGGCCGCGACGTGCGGGCGGGTCTGTGTCGCCGAGGTGGAGGAGGTCGTCGACGGCTACCTGCATCCCGACGATGTGATGACGCCGGGCATCTACGTCGATCACGTCGTGGTCACGGCGCCAACGGGTTTCATCGAACAACGGACGATCCGGCAGCAGCCGGCGGAGGTGTGACATGGCGTGGACACGTGACGAGATGGCCGAGCTGGCGGCGCGTGAACTGAGCGACGGCGACTACGTGAACCTCGGTATCGGCATTCCGACCCTGGTGGCCAACTTCATCCCCGACGGCATGCGGATCATGCTGCACAGCGAGAACGGCCTCCTCGGCATGGGGGCCTTTCCGCTCGACGCCGACGTCGACCCCGATCTCATCAACGCGGGCAAGCAAACCGTCACCGCCGTCCCCGGCGCGTCGTACTTCGATTCGGCCGACAGTTTCGGGATGATCCGCGGCGGCCACGTCGACATCGCGATTCTCGGCGCGCTCCAGGTCGCCGCCAACGGGGACCTGGCGAACTGGATGGTGCCCGGCAAGTTGGTCAAGGGCATGGGCGGCGCAATGGATCTCGTCGCGGGAACCCGTCGGATCGTCGTCATCACCGAGCACAACGCCAAGGACGGTTCGGCGAAGATCGTCGAGCAGTGCTCGCTGCCGTTGACCGGCGCCGGTGTGGTGGATCGGATCATCACCGACCTCGCCGTGATGGATCTGGTGGACAACGAGATTCACGTGCGGCAGCTGGCACCCGATGTGACCGTCGACGACGTCCGCGAGCGCACCGGGGCGCCCATCGTCGACGCTCGCGCCGAGCAGCCGGTGGGAGGTGTGCGATGACCAGCCAGAAGATTACGTCGGTGATTGTTTCTGGGGCGCGGACTCCGGTAGGCAAGCTCATGGGTTCGCTGAAGGACTTCTCGGGTAGTGATCTCGGTGCCGTGGCGATCCGGGGCGCTCTGGAGCGGGCCGGGGTGTCGGCCGACGCCGTCGAGTACGTGATCATGGGTCAGGTGTTGACCGCGGGTGCCGGGCAGATGCCGGCGCGGCAGGCCGCGGTGGGTGCCGGGATCGGCTGGGATGTGCCGTCGTTGACGATCAACAAGATGTGCCTGTCGGGGATCGACGCGATCGCGCTGGCCGATCAGCTGATCCGGGCCGGGGAGTTCGAGGTGGTGGTGGCCGGTGGTCAGGAGTCGATGAGCCGAGCGCCGCATCTGCTGCCCGGGAGCCGGGAGGGGTTCAAGTACGGCGATGTGACGCTGGTGGATCATCTGGCCTATGACGGGCTGCACGACGTGTTCACCGATCAGCCGATGGGCGCGTTGACCGAGCAGCGCAACGATCAGGATCGGTTCACCCGCGCCGAGCAGGACGAGTTGGCGGCGCAGTCGCATCAGAGGGCCGCCGCGGCGTGGAAGGACGGCGTGTTCGCCGACGAGGTGGTGCCGGTCAGCATTCCGCAGCGCAAGGGGGACCCTGTCGAGTTCGGTGAGGACGAGGGGATTCGGGCGAACACGACCGC
>NZ_JANDBD010000007.1 GCF_024320865.1 Mycolicibacterium arenosum
AACGCACGCGTATCCATCGCCGTCACCTTCTGGGCCATGAACCACTCTGGATCCACCCAGCCCGATCAGGTGTACGCGATGTCCCGAGACATACCCCTGTACGCGATGTCCTGAGACTTCACAGTTCGCTCAGCGACGGTTTTCACGCCGAAGTCACGCGTTGACGCGCCGCTCGAGCTCGTCGACCACCCGCTCCAACTCGTCGACCAGCCACACGTCGAGCCGAGTTTGGAACTGCTCGAGCAGCGACCGGTAGTACCAGAGGTGGTCCTGCGGGTCCTTCGTACTGAACCGCTGCCACAGCTCGTCGCCTACCTTGCGGTGATCGCGCAGCAGGGCGCGGGCGTTGTCGAGCTTGTCGGCCAGCGACACCAGAAGCGTCGCCTCCGAGACGTAGCCGAGGTGGCCGACGTACTTCTCCTTGCGCGCCCGCCACGGCGGCTTCGGCACCTCGTCGGTATCGCTGCACGCCGACACGATCTCCGCGACCTCGTCGCCGAACTTCTCCCGGATCGCGGCCAGCGTCGGCGCACCGCCCTGATCCTCGACCGCGTCGTGCAGCAGCCCCGCGATGGCCTGCGTCTCCGTGCCGCCGCCCTCGATCACAAGACCCGCGACCGACAGCAGGTGCCCGATGTACGGCACCCCGTCCTCACCCTTGCGGGTCTGCGTGCGGTGCAGCGTCGCCGCGTAACGCAACGCCTCGTCGAACCGCTCCCCCAGCCTCGGATCCGTCGTCTCTGTCGGCATCCGTCCCCTTTCGTCGCCTCTCTCAACCACCCTCACCATCCCATAGCCCCACGACATGTCAGCCCCTCGTCCTACGCTGGCCTCGATGGGTCTTCACCTCCACCGCGCGGAACGCACCGACGTCCTCGCCGACGGTCTCGGAGCGCTCCTGGCGCAGCCCCTCGACGACCCGTTCGCAATGGAGTTGGTCCTCGTTCCGGCACGCGGCGTGGAACGCTGGTTGTCACAGCGCCTGTCGCACGTGCTCGGTCGCGGCACGGGCGCCGACGGGGTCTGCGCCGGCGTCGAATTCCGAAATCCGCACTCGCTCATCGCCGAGCTCACCGGCACCGCCGACGACGACCCGTGGGCCCCCGACACCATGGTCTGGCCATTGCTCGAGATCATCGACGAGAACCTCGACGAGGACTGGTGCCGCACCCTGGCGATCCACCTCGGCCAGCACGAGCAGTCCGACGCCGAACGCGACCTCCGGCTGGGGCGCCGCTTCGCCGTCGCCCGCCGCATCGCCGTCCTGTTCTCGTCGTACGCCCGGCAGCGTCCGCAGCTGCTCACCGGCTGGCTCGACGGCACCGATCACGGCCTCCCGACGGACGTCGACTGGCAGCCGCCGCTGTGGCGCGCGCTCGTCGACCGGATGGCCGCCGACCCGCCGCACGTCCGGCATGAGAAAACGCTTGTCCGCCTTCGGGAGTCGCCGTCCGACCTGCCACCCCGGCTGTCGCTGTTCGGGCACACCCGGCTGCCGGTCACCGAGGTCGAGCTGATCGAGGCGCTGTCCACCCATCACGACCTGCACCTGTGGCTGCCGCACGCCAGCGATGGCCTGTGGCGGGCCCTGAACGCCGAGCGCGGCGCGATCCCCCGCCGCGACGACACCAGCCACCGCGCGGTCGGCCATCCGCTGCTGGCCACCCTCGGCCGGGACCTGCGTGAGCTGCAGCGCGGACTCCCCGCGCACCCGGCCACCGACGAGCACCTGGCCGGTGTCACCCACCCCGCCACCCTGCTCGGGTGGCTGCAGTCCGACATCGCCGCCAATACCGTTCGGCCGCAGGGCCGTACGCTTACCGCGGCCGACCGTTCGGTGCAGGTGCACGCCTGCCACGGCGAGGCCCGCCAGGTCGACGTGCTGCGCGAGGTCCTGCTCGGCCTGCTCGAGGACGATAAGACGCTGGAGCCGCGCGACATCCTCGTCATGTGCCCGGACATCGAGACCTACGCGCCGCTCATCAACGCCGACTTCGGCCTCGGCGACGTCGTCCACGGCGCGCACCCGGCACACCAGTTGAGGATGCGGCTCGCCGACCGCGCACTGGTCCAGACGAACCCGCTACTCGGAGTCGCCACCAGGGTGCTCGCGCTGGCGAGCGGCCGCGTGACCGCCAGCGAAGTGCTGAACCTCGCGCAAGCCGCCCCGGTGCGCGCCCGCTTCGGCTTCACCGACGACAACCTCGAGGACATCACCCGCTGGGTGCGGGAGGCCAACATCCGATGGGGTTTCGACCAGGAGAGCCGCAAGTCGTACGGCGTCGACTTCGTCCACAACACATGGCGTTTCGGTATCGACCGCGTACTCGCCGGCGTCGCGATGTCCGACGACGCACACGCCTGGATCGAGTCGACGCTGCCGCTCGACGACGTCAGCAGCAACCGCGTCGAGCTGGCGGGCCGGCTCGCCGAGTTCGTCGACCGACTGCAGCGCACGGTGCAGTCCCTGACCACCGTGCAGCCCCTGCACGGCTGGGTCACCGCGCTCACCGCGGGCATCAGCCGGCTGACGCGGGTCTCCGATGCCGACGCATGGCAGTTCGCCCAGCTGGAACGCGAATTCGGTGACGTGCTCGCCGCGGCGGGCCCGCGCACGGGCACCCTGCTGCGGCTGCCGGACGTCAGGGCGCTGCTGGAACGCAAGCTCGGGGGTCGGCCCACCCGAGCGAACTTCCGCACCGGCACCATGACGGTCTGCACCATGGTGCCGATGCGCTCGGTGCCGCATCGCGTCGTGTGCCTCGTCGGTCTGGACGACGGGGTGTTCCCGCGCCGCGGCATCCGCGACGGCGACGACGTGCTGGGTCGCGACCCGATGACCGGTGAGCGCGACAGCCGCTCGGAGGACCGGCAGCTGCTGCTCGACGCCATCGGCGCGGCCACCGAGAAGCTCGTCATCACCTACACGGGGGCCAACGCGCACTCGGGCCAGCCGCAGCCGCCCGCGGTCCCCTTGGCCGAACTCCTCGACGCGCTCGACGCGACGACGGAGTCGACGGACGCGCGACAGCAGCTCGTCGTCCGTCATCCGTTGCAGCCCTTCGATATCCGCAACGTGATCCCCGGCCGGCTCGTCCCGACGGTGCCGTTCACCTTCGATTCGACGGTGCTGAACGCCGCCCGGTCCAGCGCCGGTGAGCGCTCGGAGAAGCCGCCGTTCGTGTCGGGTCCGCTGCCCGCGCCGACCGCCGGCGACGTCTCGCTCGCCGACCTCGTCGCCTTCTTCAGGGACCCGGTGAAGGGGTTCTTCCGCGCGCTGGACTACACGCTGCCGTGGGAGGTCGACGGCGTCGAGGACGACATGACCGTCGACATCGACAATCTCGAGGAGTGGACCGTCGGCGACCGACTGCTGGGCGACATGATGCGCGGCATGACGGCCAAGGACGCGCGCGGTGCCGAATGGCGACGCGGCACGCTGCCACCCGGCCAACTGGGCTGGCGCAAGGCCCGCGAGATCTCCGAACAGTCGGAACTGTTGGCCACCGAGGCCATGCGGTTCCGGTCCGCCGACGAGCGGGCCTTCGACGTCGACGTCGACCTGGGTTCGGGACGCCGGCTGACGGGTACCGTCGCGCCGGTCTACGGCAACCGCCTGGTGACGGTGACGTACTCGAAACTCGGCGGCAAGCAGTTCCTCGAATCGTGGATTCCGTTGCTGGCGTTGTACGCTCGCGATCCGGGCACCGAGTGGGAGGCCGTGTGCGTCGGCCGGGCCAAGCGGGGTACCCGGCCGATGACCGAGGGCCTCGGCCGACCCGAGGGCCCCGCCGCCGACCTGCTGCGCGATCTCGTCGCGATCTACGACGCGGGCCGCTGCGAGCCGCTGCCGCTACCCGTCAAGACGTCGTACGCGTGGGCGAGTGCGCGCCACACCGGCGACGATCCGGTGTCAGAGGCCCGCTATCGCTGGCAGTCGAAGAACTTCCCCGGTGACGACGCGGCGCCCGCGCACGTACAGGCGTGGGGTGAGAACAAGTGGCTCGACGTGCTGATGCAACCGCTGCGGCCCGGCGAGGAGTACGAGGGCGAGACCAACCGCTTCGGCGCCTACTCGTGTCGGCTCTGGGCGCCGTTGCTGCGGGCGAAGCAGGACCCGCAGTGAGGACCTTCGACCTGCTGGGCCCGCTGCCCGTCGAGAACTCGACCACCGTGCTGGAGGCCAGCGCGGGCACCGGCAAGACGTTCGCGCTCGCGGGCCTGGTCACCCGCTACATCGCCGAGGGGCGCGCGACGCTCGACCAGATGCTCCTCATCACGTTCGGGCACGCCGCCAGCCAGGAGCTCCGTGAGCGGGTGCGTGACCAGATCACTCAGGCGGCAGCGGCTTTCGACGACGAATCGCTCATCGGCGACAACCAGGTGGTCGAACAGCTCGTCACGGGCAGTCCCGACGAGAAAGCGGAGCGGCAGCGTCGTCTGCGCGACGCCATGGCGGGGTTCGACGCCGCGACCATCGCCACCACCCATCAGTTCTGCCACCTGGTGCTGAAGTCACTGGGCGTCGCGGGCGACTCCGACTCGGGCGTGACTCTCGTCGAGAGCCTCGACGATCTGGTGACCGAGATCGTCGGCGATCTGTACCTGGCGAGTTTCGGCCAGCAGCGCGACGATCCGACGCTCAGCTATCCCGACGCGCTGCGGCTGGCGCGCGAGGTGGTGCGCAACCCCGAGACCGAGCTGCGCCCGGCCGACCCCGATCCCGATTCCACTGCTGCGATTCGCATCTCGTTCGCGCGGAACGTGTTGGCGGCACTGGAGACGCGAAAACGGCAGCTGGGCGTGCTCGGCTACGACGACCTGCTGACGCGGCTGGCGAGGGCGCTGGAGGCCGAGGACTCACCGGCCCGGACCCGGATGGCGGAGCGCTGGTCGGTCGTCATGGTCGACGAGTTCCAGGACACCGATCCCGTGCAGTGGCGGGTCATCGACTGCGCGTTCAGCGGCCGGTCGACCGTCATCCTCATCGGTGATCCGAAGCAGGCGATCTACGCGTTCCGCGGTGGCGACATCGTGACGTACCTGCGGGCCGCCGACACCGCGGGCGAGAAGCAGACGCTGGGCACGAACTGGCGTAGCGACGCGGCGCTGGTGACTCGGCTGCAGACGGTTCTGCGCGGTGCCCAGCTCGGCGATCCGCGGATCGTCGTGCACGACGTGGAGGCCAGGCATCAGGGCACCCGGTTGGCGGGAGCGCCGTCGGCCGATCCGTTCCGTTTGCGCGTGGTGTCGCGGGAGACGTTCGGCCGCAGAGGAACTCAGACAGTGCCGATCGCCGACTTCCGCAAGCACATCGGGAGGGACCTGGCCAACGACATCCGCGCGCTGCTTTCCAGCGGCGCCACGTTCGACGGCGAGCCGATCGAGGCCCGCGATCTCGCGGTGATCGTCGAAACCCACCGGGACGCCCGCGTGTGCCAGCAGGCGCTGACCGCGGCGGGCATCCCCTGCGTGTACACCGGCGACTCCGACATCTTCGACTCGCATGCGGCCGCTGACTGGCTGACCCTGCTCGAGGCGTTCGATCAGCCGCACCGCACCGGCATGGTGCGCGCCGCGGCGGCGACGATGTTCTTCGGCCACACCGCCGAGACCCTCGTCGAGGGCGGCGACGCGCTCACCGACCGGCTCGCGGAGACGCTGCGGGAGTGGGCGGCTCACGCGCGCGAACGCGGGGTGGCGGCCATCTTCGAGGCGGCGCAGCTGCAGGGCATGAGCGACCGCGTGCTGTCCTGGCGCGAGGGTGAGCGGCTGATGACCGACCTCGCACACATGACGCAACTGCTGCAGGACGTGGCGCATCGCGAGGGCTTCGCGCTTCCCGCGCTGCGGGATTGGCTGCGCGCCGAACGGGAGAAGCGCGGCGACGGCAAGACCGAGCGCAGTCGCAGGCTCGACAGCGACGCCGCGGCGGTGCAGATCATGACGGTGTGGGTCAGCAAGGGGCTGCAGTTCCCGGTCGTGTACCTGCCCTTCGCGTTCAACCGGCACGTCCCCGAACCGGAGATCATCCTGTTCCACGACGGCGAGACCCGCTGCCTGCACGTCGGCGGGCCCGACAGTCCCGACTACCTCGACGCGCAGCGCCGCGGCCGCGCCGAGAACGCCGGCGACGACAGCCGGTTGACGTACGTCGCGATGACCCGCGCGCAGGCGCAGGTGGTCGCCTGGTGGGCGCCCTCCTACGAGGAGCGCTTCGGCGGACTGTCGCGCCTCGTGCGCGGCCGCGCACCCGGCCACCCCGTCGTGCCCGACGTCTGCGCGCCCGCCAAGATCACCGACGCCGACGCGCTCGAGCGGCTGCGGGCGTGGGAGCACGCGGGTGGCCCGGTGCTCGAGGAGTCGGTGCTGACGCCCGCACCCGCCGTGCCCGCGCCGCCGCCACCCGAGGGGCTCGACGCCCGACACTTCCACCGCTCGATCGATCTGACGTGGCGGCGCACGTCGTACTCGGGGCTGATCCGGGTGGCCGAAAGCACCGGTGTCAGCAGCGAACCCGAGGTCGTCGAGAAGGACGACGAGGCGGCCGACGTGCCGGTCGGCGCACCGCCGTCGGGGCCGACGGTGCCGTCGCCGATGGCGGACCTGCCGACGGGCGCCAAGTTCGGCACGCTGGTACACGCGGTACTCGAGACCGCCGACCCGCTGGCGGCGGATCTGAGCGCCGAGTTGGAGGCCAACATCCGGAAGCACCTGGTGTGGTGGCCGGTCGACGTGCCCGCCGCGGACCTGGCCACCGGCCTCATCCCGATGCACGACACCCCGCTCGGACCGTTGGCGAACGACCTGACACTGCGCGAGATCCCGCTGCGGGACCGGTTGCGGGAGCTGGACTTCGAGTTTCCGCTCGCCGGCGGCGACCTGCGCGCGAAGGGCCCCGACATCCGGCTGCGCGAGGTCGGCCACCTGCTGCGCGACCACGTCGCGGCCGACGACCCGATGGCCTCCTACGCCGACCGGCTGACCGGGGAGGCGCTGGGCAACCAATCCCTGCGCGGGTACCTCAGCGGGCAGATCGACGCGGTGCTGCGGGTACGAGACGGTGACGGGCATCGCTACGTGGTGGTCGACTACAAGACCAACTGGCTCGGTGACGGCGACGACCCGCTGACCGCCGCCGATTACGACCGGCCGCGACTGGTGGCCGCGATGCTGCATTCGGACTATCCGCTGCAGGCGCTGCTGTACAGCGTTGTGCTGCATCGGTTCCTGCGGTGGCGGCAGCCGGGGTACGACCCGCAGCTGCATCTCGGCGGGATCCTGTACCTGTTCGTGCGCGGGATGTGCGGCCCCGACACCCCGGTGGTCGACGGGCATCCCGCGGGCGTGTTCGACTGGCGGCCGCCTGCAGCGCTCGTCGTGGAGATGTCGGATCTGCTGGACGTGGGGAGCGCGGTCGCGTGACGGATGTGCTGGAGCCGACCGACTGGCGGCGCGCGGCCGGGGCGACCGGGATGCTCGAGGTGTTCAACGAGGCCGGGGTGATCGAGACCCCGGATGTGCTTGTAGCGCAGCGGCTCACGGAGCTCGCAGGCGACGGGGACGAGCGCGTCGCGCTGGCGGTCGCGTTCGTGGTGCGCGGGTTGCGCGGCGGGTCGGTGTGCGTCGACCTTGCGTCGGTGGCCGCGCAGGTCGACAGGCCGGAGCTGCCGTGGCCCGACGACTGGTTGGGGGCGGTGCGGGCCAGCCCGCTGCTGGCGTCACCGCACGTGCTGCGGGAGCGCGCCGGGCTGCTCTACCTCGACCGGTACTGGCGCGAGGAGGAGCAGGTCGCCGAGGATCTGCTCGCGATGGTCGAGGACACCGGCGACGTCGCGACGACCGACGTCGCACGGCTGTTCCCCGCCGGGTACGACGAGCAGCGGGCCGCCGCGGAACTGGCGCTGCGGCAACGCCTGACGGTGCTGACCGGTGGGCCCGGCACGGGCAAGACGACGACGGTCGCGCGACTGCTGGCGCTGCTGGCCGGGCAGGCCGAGGCAGCCGGCGCCCCGCCACTGCGCATCGCCCTGGCCGCGCCGACCGGTAAGGCGGCCGCGCGGCTGCACGAAGCGGTGCAGGCGCAGATCGACCAGCTGGACGCGGTTGACCGCAAACGCATCTCGGGGCTGCGGGCCACGACGATGCACCGGCTGCTGGGCAGCAGACCCGACAACTCGTCGCGGTTCAAGCACAACCGCAACAACCGGTTGCCCCACGATGTGATCGTCGTCGACGAGACGTCGATGGTGTCGCTGACGATGATGGCGCGCCTGCTCGAGGCGGTGCGGCCGGAGGCCCGGCTGCTGCTGGTCGGCGATCCCGATCAGCTGGCGTCGATCGATGCGGGCGCGGTGCTCGCGGACATGGTCGACGGGCTCGGCGGGCACGACGACGTGCGCATCGCGGAGCTCAAGACGCCGCACCGGTTCGGCGAGACCATCGGCATGCTGGCTGCGGCGATCCGCGACGGGGACGCCGAGCGGGCCCTTGAGGTGCTGCGGGCGGGCGACGAGCACGTCGAGTGGCTGGAGTTGAGCGATCCGACCGTCGAACTGCGCACGGTGCTGCTGCCGCACGCCCTGGCGCTGTACCAGGCGGCGCAGGTGAACGCGGTCGACTCCGCGCTGGCAAGCCTCGACGGGCACCGGCTGCTGTGCGCGCACCGCCGGGGACCGTACGGCGTGCAGCACTGGAACCGTCAGGTCGAGAGGTGGCTGACCGAGGCGACCGGTGAGGCCATCTGGTCGGCGTGGTACACCGGGCGCCCGATCCTGGTGACGGCCAACGACTACGGGCTCGGGCTGTACAACGGTGACACCGGGGTCACGGTCCACGACGGCAACGGGCTGCGGGCGGTGCTCGCGACCTCCGGGGCGCCGCTGTCGTTGGCGACGGGGCGGCTATCGGACGTCGAGACCATGCACGCGATGACGATCCACAAGAGCCAGGGCTCGCAGGCCGACGAGGTGACGGTGCTCATGCCGCCCGTCGAGTCGAGGCTGCTGACGCGGGAGCTGTTCTACACCGCGGTGACGCGGGCCAAGGCGAAGGTGCGGGTCGTCGGCACGGCCGAGGAGGTGCGGTCGGCGATCGAGCGGCGGGCGGTGCGAGCGACCGGGTTGGCATCGCGACTGCGCGGGTAGGATTCGGCCATGTTGTCCACAATCACCTCGATCATCGGCCAGGTGGTGGATTCGGCACTGTCGATCGTCGGCATTCGGTCCGGCACCGAGGAGCCGGCACACACCAGCAGGCGTCTGACCGACCGCGTCGAGATCCGCACCTACGGCCCGCGGATCGCCGCCGAAACCACCGTGGCGGCCGGCGAGGAGGCGGCGCGCAACGAGGGCTTCCGACGGCTGGCCGGTTACATCTTCGGGCGCAATCACCGCGACGACAAGATCGCCATGACCGCGCCGGTGTCGCAGGGCATCCGGGGCGGCAGCGGTGACAAGATCGCGATGACCGCGCCCGTCGCGCAGGCGACTCAGGCCACCGACGTCGGCGAGGGCTACGTGATCAAGTTCTTCATGCCGTCGGAGTGCACCATGGCCACGCTGCCGACGCCGGACGACGACCGCGTCCGGCTGACCGAGGTACCCGGCGAAACGGTCGCGGTCCTGAGCTTCACCGGCGACCGCGGCCCCGCTGCCGTCGCCCTGCGCTCCGAGGAGCTGCTCGAGACGTTGCGCGCCAAGGGAATCGAGGTCACGGGTGACGTCGCGGCCTGGTTCTACGATCCGCCGTGGACGCTGCCGTTCCGGCGCCGCAACGAAGTCGTGGTGCCCGTCAACGCCTGAGCTCCGGCCGCGGACCCCTGAGCGACTCGAACCGTCAACCCAGGCGCAGGCCCTCCGGATGCTCCGCCAGCCACCGCTGCTCGACGCGCTTGACGCGGTGGTGTTCCAGAGCGATCAGAATCGCCCCCGCGGTGACCAGCGCACCGGCGATGAACCCCAGCGGCAGTTGCATCTCGGTCCTGCCGTACGCCGTCGCGGCGATGAAGCCGGCGATGGTGACGGTCCCGAGCATGATGAGCCCGAGGCCGGGCAGCCACAGCGTGTCGATGAAGGACTCTCCGGCGTGCGGTTGAGTGGTGCGAGCGTGATCCACGGGATCGTGATGCGCGCCTTTCATCAGCATCTCCCTTCGTGAAGAGATGCCCCCAGCGTACGCCTGTTGTGAGCTGGATCACATTACCCATCCCTGACGAACGCGCACCTATGCGCGAGATGGAATCTGACGACGCTGCGGGCCCTCGAACGTCGTCAGATTCCATGTCGCGAACCCCGACCATGATCATGCGGAATGTAGACTCCGCGCATGGCGTTGACCAGCGGCGATACGTTCGCGGGCTATGAGGTCATCCGGAAGCTCGGCGCCGGAGGCATGGGGGACGTGTACCTGGTCCGGCATCCCCGGCTGCCGCGGCAGTACGCGCTGAAGACCTTGTCGGCGTCGCTGACCGAGGACCAGGACTTCCGCAAGCGGTTCAGCCGCGAGGCGGAACTGGCCGCCGAGCTGTCGCATCCGCACATCGTCGGCGTGCACGATCGCGGCGAGTTCGAGGGTCAGCTGTGGATCGCGATGGATTACATCGAGGGCGTCGACGCGGCGCAACTGCTGCGCGACCACTATCCGCTCGGCATGCCCGAGGAGCAGGTGTCCGAGATCGTCACCGCGGTCGCGGAAGCCCTCGACTACGCGCACGAGCGCAAGCTGCTGCACCGCGACGTGAAGCCGGCGAACATCCTGATCGACGACTCCAACCCGAAGCGGCGCCGCATCCTGCTCGCCGACTTCGGCATCGCCCGCCGGACCGACGACATCGCGGGCATCACCGCGACCAACACCACGATCGGGTCGGTGGCCTACGCGCCGCCGGAGCAGCTCATGGGTCAGAAGCTCGACGGCCGGGCCGACGAATACGCCCTCGCCGCAACGGCTTTCCATCTGCTGAGCGGGAATCCGCCGTTCGAGAACTCGAATCCCGCGGTGGTGATCAGCGGACACCTCAACGTGCCGCCGCCACCGCTGATGCAGAAGCGTCCGGAACTCGGGCATCTCAACGGCGTGGTCGCCAAGGCGATGTCGAAGAGCCGCGACGCCAGGTACGCGACGTGCCGCGACTTCGCCGACGCGCTGTCGTCGCAGGTCGCCAAGGGCAACGCGACGACACCGTTGCCGCCACCTCCCCCACCGGCCTACGCACCGCCGTCCGCCCCGCCCGCGTACCCCCCGCCGGTGCAGACGTACCCGCAGACACCGCCGCCGTTCCAGGCGCACCCCGCCCCGAGCACTCCCCCCAACTACTGGGATCAGCAGCCGAGCCAGTCGTCGTCGGGGGTGATGCGGCCCGCGGTGCTGATTCCCGTGGCGGTGGTCGCGGTGCTGATCCTGGGGCTCGGCGCGTTCGGAGTGACCCGGTTGCTGTCGAGCGACTCCACGCCGACCGCGAGCAGCACGACGCGGACGACCCCGACGAGCGAGGATCCCGCGCCGTCGTCCACACCGGAATCCACGCCGGAATCCACGTCGGAGACGCCGTCGCTGACGACGGCGCCGTCCACAGCCGCGCTACCGCCGCCGTCGACCGTGACGGTGACCGCACCCACGCCGACGACGATCTCCGGCATCGAGGCGAAGGAGTCCTACGTCTGCAACGACGACGAGATCGTCGTGTCGGGCATCGGCAACGAGGTGAACATCTCCGGGCACTGCCTGAAGGTCACGGTGTCGGGTCAGCGACACAAGGTCTTCATCGACAACGCCGACGTGATCTCGGTCAGCGGCATCGACAACGTCGTGACCTACTACAACCCGAACGCTCAGGTCGACAAGTCGGGCATCGACAACACCGTCCAGAAGGGCTGAGCCACATCTCGACACGGTCACGAACGCGTACCTGTTGATGACTCAGTAGCCCCATGAGTCACACCGTTCACTAACGTCACTTCGGATAGCCAGCTAGCTTCGGCCCCCCGAAAGGTGTCACATGTCGCCGCGTCTTCGAATCACCTCGGCGACAGTCGCGACGGTGGTCGTCGGCGCGAGCCTCGCGATCGTCCCGCCACCGCAGGCACTCGCCGAGCCGTGCACCGGCGCGGCCGCCGCGGCACGCCCGCTGCCGAATCAGGCGTTCGAGATCCCCAACCCGTCTGGCATCGCCCCGCTCAACCGACCGATCGGTCACAAGCCGACGGGCGCGAACGAAGCCGCCCCGGCGCCCAAACTGGGCCAGTTGCCGTTGATGATCATGAAGGCGCTGATACCCGCGCCGGTGAAGCAGAATTCGGGGCAGGTCCAGCAACAGGCCGCCGTGGTACCGCAGCCGGCTCCCGCACCCCAGCAACAGATTCCGGCCCCCCAGCCCGCGCCTGCCGCGGCGGCCCCCGTGCCCAGGCCCTTACCCGCGGGACCGTTGACGTCGTCCGTCGTCGGGATGGTCACCGGCCCGGACAGCCCGAACAAGACCATCGAGCGGTTCGCCATCACCGGCACCGACCTCGGAATCATGTGGGACAACGGCGATTCCGCCAACCGCCAGGTGCTGATGGCCTTCGGTGACACGAACGGCTACTGCGACGTGCCGGGTAAGCAGTGGCGCTACAACGCGTTGATGCGGACGACCGATCGTGCGCTCGACCGGACCGTCGCCGTGGCGGACGGCGTGGTGGGCAATCCGTACTCCGGTTCGCCGGTGTGGCGGCCGGGCATCTCCAAGCAGATCGTGAACACGATCAACCGAGCGCCGTCGGAGACCGGGATCATCCCCACCGCGGGTGTGGCGATCGGCCGCAGCCAGGTCATGAACTTCATGTCGATCAGGAACTGGGACAGCCCCGGTTCGTGGTCGACGAACTTCTCGGCGCTCGCGGTGTCGTCGGACAACGGTGAGAACTGGGGCGTCTACCCGAACACCGTGCGCCCGGTCGGCGGCGGCCACCAGAACTTCCAGATGGGCGCGTTCCTCAAGCCCGGTCCCGGCGATCCGTACCTCTACTCGTTCGGAACCCCCTCCGGCCGTTCGGGTTCGGCGTACGTCGCGCGAGTGGCGCCGAACCTGGTACCCGACCTGACCAAGTGGGAGTACTGGAACGGCAACGCGTGGGTGCCCTCCGACGCCGCGGCCGCCGCACCCGTCATCCCCGGCCCGGTCGGCGAGATGTCGGCCCAGTACAACACCTACCTGAATCAGTATCTGGCGCTGTACTGCAACGGTGCGAACGACGTCGTCATGCGCACGTCGCCTGCGCCGCAGGGCCCGTGGAGTCCGGAGCAGGTCCTGGTGCGCTCCAGCGAGATCCCCGGCGGCATCTACGCGCCGTACCTGCACCCGTGGTCGACGGGCAAGGACCTGTACTACAACCTCTCCCAGTGGTCGACGTACAACGTGATGCTGCTGAAGACGACGCTGCCGTAACTAGGGCCGCACCGGTCAGAAGTCGACGGTCTGCGCGGTGGAGATCTCCCAGGTGGCGATCTTCCCCGATTCGACGAGCAACGCCTGCATTTCGGCGTCGTTGTAGACCTTCTCCTGAATCTCGCCGAAGCGGGTCCAGTTCGGGGCCGTCACCAGCATGGTCAGCACGTTCGTCTGCGGCCCGCCGATCGCCGTAGCCAGCAGGGTGACGTTCTCCCCGCCGTGCTTCTCGATGATGTCCTTGGATTTCGAGAGTTGTTTCTGCAGCTGATCCCAGACATCACCCGCTCGCGGATGGATGGCGACTGCGGTCACGATGGTCATGATCCCTCTACCTTCCTTACCGGCATGCCGTTGCACCCCTTGGCAACTCGCGTAGCCGGCAGCTCATTAGGCGCTCACAGGCGGGTGCGGCGCTAGAGGCGAAAGGCCCTTAGCTGAAGGGGTGGCGCTAGGGCCGCACCGGGTGCCTGCTGAGGATCGACACCCGGTTGAACGAGTTGATCGCGATGGCCACCCAGATGATGGCGGAGAGCTCGTCGTCGGTGAGAACCTCTCGCGCACGCGCGTATTCGCGCTCGGCGGTGTCGTGGTCGGGCAGGTCGGTGGTGAGTTCGGCGAGCCGCAGCGCGGCCTGCTCGCGGTCGTCGAACAACTCGACGTCGCGCCACACCGACAGCGTCGCCAGCTTCGTGTCGGTCACCCCCACCGTGAGCGCCTTGCGGTGGTGCACCTCGAGGCAGGTCGGGCAGCCGTTGATCTGCGAGCACCGCACGTTGACGAGCTCGACGAGGGCGCGGTCCAGCCCGGCCTCCTTCGCAACGCCGTAGACCGCGGTCGACACTCCGACGAGTGCCTTGTAGGCGGCGGGGGTCTGCTTGTCGATGTTCACGTGATCGTGCATGAGGCCTGATCGTAGGGTGGAGTCATGGCTCTGACCGACAAGACCGGCGCACCCGTCGACGTGACCAAGGAACCCGGCGAGTTCACCATCGCCGTCGACGGGAAGAAGGTGGGCCTCACGCAGGTCGTTGACATCGGCGAGCAGCGCGTCTTCCCGCACACCGAGGTCGACGAGGCCTACGGCGGTCGCGGCCTCGCGACGGTCCTGATCGGCGAGGCACTCGCCCGCACCAAAGCCGACGGCCTGCGGATCGTGCCGATCTGCCCGACGGTCGTCGCCTACGTCGAGAAGCATCCCGAGTACGCCGACGTGGTCGACAAACCGACCCGCGAGATCATCGCGCAGCTGAAGTCGAAGTCATGACCGACACCGCCGCCGCCCGCGTCGCGGTCTATCTCGACTTCGACAACATCGTCATCTCGCGATACGACCAGGTGCACGGCCGCAGCTCCTACCAGAAGGACAAGGCAAGCGGGCTGAAGCGGGACAAGCTCGCGGCCTCGACTGTGGACGTCGGGGCGATCATCGACTTCGCGTCGTCGTTCGGGACGCTGGTGCTGACGCGGGCGTACGCCGACTGGTCGACGGACATGAACGCCGACTACCGCGGTCAACTCGTCGCCCGTGCCGTCGATCTCGTCCAGCTCTTCCCGGCGGCCGCGTACGGCAAGAACGGCGCCGACATCCGGCTGGCGGTGGACACCGTCGAGGACATGTTCCGACTCCCCGACCTGACGCACGTGGTGATCGTGGCAGGCGATTCCGACTACATCGCGCTCGCGCAGCGGTGCAAGCGGTTGGGCCGCTACGTCGTCGGCATCGGCGTCGCCGGGTCCTCCAGTCGCGCGCTGGCGTCAGCGTGCGATGAGTTCGTCATCTACGACGCGCTGCCAGGGGTTCCCGCGCTCGACCCCGATCCGACGCCGGCGAGGAAGGCGGCGCCGAAGCGAGAAGCCCGCAGGGACGCCGACGAGGAGCCCGATCCGCAGGACGCCGCCACCGCGCTGCTGTCCCGCGCGCTGCAGATCGGCTTGGAGAAGGACGACGCGGAGTGGCTGCACAACTCGGCGGTGAAGGCTCAGATGAAGCGCATGGACCCGTCGTTCAGCGAGAAGTCGTTGGGCTATCGGAGCTTCAGCGATTTCCTGCGTGCCCGCGCCCGCGACGACGTCGTCGAGCTGGACGAGAGCTCGACGACGCGGCTGGTGAGACTGAAGTAGCGCGGCCGCTCAGCAACTCGCTAGGGCATGGGGAGATCGGTCGAATAACTGCCGCGCCGAGCACGTTTTCGTGTGAGGATGTGTCGGTTGACGGCCCTGGAGGAGGGCCCACAAACGGGGGGTGGCTAACGCGTGACGAGAGACAGCGACGGCGCGCAACCCAGGGTGAACCTGCGGAAGCCGGATTCCCCTCCCCCGCTGCCCCCTCCGGTGCGTCCCGCGCCTCCACCCGGCTCAGTAGAGCGGCCACCGAACGGTTACCCGAACCAATCGCCGCAGGGACGGCAGCACGAATCATCAAGTAGGGTCAAGCCCTTCGTGATTGCCACAGCGGCGGCAGCAGCTGTCGTTCTGATCGGCGTGCTCGTCGGCAACACACTGCTCTCGGATTCGACGAGAAGTTCGACCGATAGCGGCGGTTCGCGGTCGACGAGTGCCGATGACGCCGTCCCGTGCTCCACTCCGCCCGACGTATCCGTGACGTCAGCCCAACTCACCAGCAGTGGGCTGTCCGTGTCGACCCTTCTCACCGCCAATTGCGGTGAGGGCGACGTCGTCACCGATCCGTCTTTCGGGCTGACGATCTCGGACGGCGGGCGCGACGTCGCCGCCGCGACGTTCGATACACGGTCGGACCCCATCGTGATCCTGCCGGGCGAAACGGCACAGCGGGAGTTCGTGTTTCCCGATGGGATGTTCTGGCGTATCCCGGAGACCTACTCGAGCGGTGCCGGCGGCCTCGTCGCAAGATCCGTCCCCAGTTCGACGGGGTCGCCGGTATCGGGACCGACGTCCGACGGGGCCTCGACCATCATTGCGGCCTCCGCGATGCAGCCCGCCAATGACAGCCCCGACGGGGCTGCGCTTTCAGCGCTTCGGGATATCACCGCCTCGGATCGCTCGTACATCTCGCAATCCCTCACCGACCGCTGGATTCCGCAGATCAGTTCCAAGCGACCGGGCCTCGTCGCCGAGGGGATCACGTGGACACCATCGGACATTCTCCGTGAACACCTCGCACTCCGGCAGCGCTACGACGACGTGCGACTGATCTGGTCCGGCGATTGGACCACGTTCAGCACGCCCGACTGGTGGGTCACCGTCGTCGGCGACCCGTCAACCGACTCCTCGACAGCCCTGAACTGGTGCGTATCCGCCGGATTGGATTTCGACCACTGCTTCGCAAAGATCGTCAGCGCGTCGCGCGGTGTCGACGGCACCACGATGATGCAGAAGCGATAACGCCCAAGGTGTTTCTACGAGCGGATGCCTGCCGAGAGTTGCTTGTTGCCGAAAACCTCGACAGCCACGCCGATCAGGATGAACAGAAAACCCGTCCAGCCACCTGAACCGGCGCTCGTCGCGATGAGGCCGAAGAGCAACGTCGCAGCACCCGCGAAGTTGGCTAAGCCAGTCGAGTCCTTAACCCTCGTGTAGCTGAGGACGACCAGGAGGGCGCCTGCCGTCAGCGGGATGAACGCGAGAGTCCCCGCGGCGTACGTCGACACCATCGCCACGCCGATGAGCTGGACCACGAGGCCACCGAGCCCGATGCCCAGTCCGCGCTGGCGGAGCTGAACCCCCGTCTGCGAAGTACTCATATCCGCCCTACCGTCCGAGGTACTGCTGGAGTTGCTGTGCTTTGCGGTTGAGCATCCGCTGGCTCTCGTCGCTTACCTGCTCGATCTGCTTGGCCATCCGCGCGATTGCCTCAAGGTTCTTCTCGAAGTCCTTGCGCACGTTGTCATTCCATTGACTCGAATTCAACGCGCTCCGCACCTTGCGAACCGATCCATCGATCGACGCGCTCGCGTTCTTCAGCTCCCTCGCCATCGCGACAAGCGCCGCGGGATCGGTGTCTATTCTTCCTGCCATGTCTTCCTCCTAGGACGGCCCCAACAGTTTTTCGGCTTCATCGAACGTCGCATTCAATTCGCTCAGAGCGGCACCGTAGGCGCGGTCCTCGGCATCGAATTCGTCGAGCACGTCCAGGAACCTGCGTGCGGCGGAGTCCTGCCACAGCGACTGCGCGTGCTGTATCGCGCGGTGCCGGTCCACGAGATTGCGCTGATGCGTGTTGATCTGGCTGCTCACAAGGCTCATCTGCCACCACCGATCCATGCCGGAACGTGGGTGGCCCCCGCGTTCTCCAACAGCCAGAGCCGGTGCCGGCCGTTGATCAGATCGAAGGTGCCGTCGGATTGCGGGCTGAGCTTCATCGGATGTTGACCGAAGAAACCGTCGTACGAGGCGACGAACGTCTGCCCGCCGGAACGCTTCTCACGCTGATCACGGTCGGCGAGATATTCCCTCGGTGTCCCGCCCTTCAGCATCGCCGGCAATACAACGGCGACCAGCGCCCTGCTCGACCACTGAAGGGCGTCGACGTCCTGACCGTTGTCGAAATCGGCCACACCGGTGACGGGGTTGCCGTTGGCGATCTTCGATATCGGGATGAGCGCGAAGCCCGCCGGGAACGACTCCGGGACGCTGACGCCGGGGATGTCGCGCCAGGACCCGCCCGCTGACGAACCGGACCCACCGCCCGGCGAACCACCACCGAATCCGCCGACGTCGCTCGACCTCGCCGAGCCACCGGTTGACAGGCCGCCACCGCCTGATGATTTGTAACCCGGTGCACTGACGGTGCTGGGCGGAACGTAGGTGGATTGCTTCTGAAAGTTAGTCGTTCGTTCGTCGGCGGTCCGGACGAGCTTCTCCGCGCGAATCAACAACTGGTCGACTTGCGCGGTGTGCTTGTTCTGCGCGTGCTGGAAGCGTGCTCTGCCGAGCTCGATGAGTTCGCGCCCGCGAATCGCGCGCTGCAGGGCGTCTTCGCACTCCTGGACCCGCCGCGCGAATCCCGAGCAGTTGGCGTCTTCCTGACACAGACAGTTTTCGAGATCCTGCTGCGCCCTGCGGAGCGCGCGCCGCCGATCCGTCACGACCCCGTCGGCTCGCGCAGCGACTTTGGAGATCGACGACGCGGTAGCGCGTGTGAGATCGGTGGACTGCTCCCGATACCGCTTCAGTTGCGGCCGCAGAAAGTCGAATACACTCTGTTCGACCTTCGCGCGATCGGCCACGTCAGCTCCCGCCGAGCTGCTGAGTGATCCAGCCAGGGGACGGCCTCGCGAACTTCCGGACCTTGACCTCGACGGTCCGGTCGATGTCGGCGAGCAACCCCTGCCCGTCCTTGAGCGCAGCGGCGGTCTCGGTATCGGTGAGCGACGATGCGTCGTTGGCGCTCAGACGCCCCACCAACCGCAAGCCGAACTCGCGCTGCTCGCCCCTGTCGAGACGCTTATCCAGACCCGCCGGACGGTCGAACCACGCGATCACGTGCACGCCGACCTCCGGACCGTCGCGCAGAATTTTCCCCAGCAGCTTCAACGGGGAATCGTCGTCGTAGTCACCGGGATCGAAGTCTCGTGCCCGGCCCATACCGGCGATGGCCAGCACGCGGGTCGGTAGGTTGCCGTCGTCGAACGCGAGGCGTTCATCCACCAAGGTCGTGAAGTCGCCCAGCACCCTTCGTAGATCGCTCCGATGCCTGTGCACGGCGAAATCCTCCAGCGCATCGAAACTCGATGCGACCGCTCCCCAGGCTTCGTCGGCTCCGACGAAGTCGAGTAGGTCGACGGCCACCCCCTGCTGGCGCAGCCCCGCGAGGGCAACGGCGAGCATCCCGTCGCCCGCTTCGTCGACGACGAGCAGATTGCTGCCGGCTTCGCGCTGCAGCCATGCGAACGTCGGATCCGGGTCCAGCGTCAGCGGCAGACCGATCGGCAGACCAACGCTGTTGGCCTTCGTCTCGGCGGGCGCGAGCGACGCCGCAGTCAGTTTCTCGATCCTCGCCGGCTCATGACCGGCGAAGACGGTGGTGATGTACTGCACCCGGTGGGAGTCGGCGCGATGTACGAGCTGTTTCAGTACTGACTCGCGCAAATCGGCGTCCCAGAACGCCGCCTGGAAGCGCTTGTTGGCATCCCTCATCCCGAATCTCCGGTTCAGGATGCCCTCGCCGGCACGGACCAGGGTCTGCGCGTCGGGGTTCTCCTCACCGAGGATGAGTCGGGAATCGGAGTCGTTGCTCTGCATCGCGATTCGGTCCGGAATGAGCCCCAACACGTGTTTCCCGAGCGTCGCCATCCCCGCGAGTGACTGGGAGGCCAGGAGGACGTGCACGCCGAATGCACGACCCTTGCGCAGGATCTGCTCCAGCTCGTCCGAAGCGGCAGAGGCGATCTTGTCATCGCGGTAGAACAACTGCTGGAACTCGTCGATGATGAGGACGATCCGCTTCAACGGCTGTCCGGTGCGTTCGCGGTAATCGTGCAGCTTCGCGATGCCGTTGCCGGCGGCACCGAACAGATCACCACGGGTCTTGATGGCTCGAGATGCTTCTTGCAGTACCGAGAGGCCGAAGTCGCGCTCGGACTCGATGGCGATCACACGCGCGTGCGGTAGCCCGATGTCGGCGTATTGCTGGAACTCGACGCCCTCCTTGAAGTCGATCAAGTGCAGTTCGAGCTCGTCGGGCGAGTACTCCATCGCGAGACTCATGATGACGGCGTGGATCAGCACCGACTTGCCCGAGCCGGGTCGGCCGCCGATGAGTGCTCCGTAGTCATCTTCGGAATCCACGATCAAGTCGGCGACCTGGCGCGCGCCGATCCGGCCGAAGTGAGCCGCGATAGCCCGTGAACTCGAAGCACGCCACCATGTTTCGGGCCGGTCCGGATCGGCCACGGTGGACCTGAGGGATTCACCGAGCGTGGCCGATGTCGAGCGTTGCTCCTGATCGGCGAGTTCTGCCACACGGTGCGGTGTGACCTTGACGTCCTCGGCGGAGTGCAGGTTGCGCTTCACCGCGTCCAGCTGGCTGGAGACCAGCGCTGTCGAAGGCGGTTCAGCGGAAGCGAAACGCCATGACACCGCGCCGGCACCCACCTGGGCGGTGGTGCCCTTACCCCGCGGAGCCGACGTCGCGCGAGGCAGAGCGACGCCGGACGGCCAGTCGCTCATAGCGGCGATCGTCGTGTCGTTCAGCCGCTCTCCGGCCGAGAACCGTGGCAGCTGTTCAGTCACCGCGTCGACGGCGTCGGAGACCAGGATCGTGAAGACGCCGGACCGCGGCCCGTTGCGGATGATCTTCACGAGTCGGCTGAGCTGGTCCTCGTCCCGGTGACCACCGCGGACGAATCCGGACGGGAAGTCGTAGAGCACTAGCAGGCGATACGGCTCGGCGACCTCTCCAGCTGCGCGGTTGTACTCGGTGAGCGACTTGTGTTCGCCCTGAAGGAAGCGCTGCGTGACGAACGTGATGTGCTCTTCCGTGGACTGGAGCAATTCGGTCAGCTCGCGGTCGCTGGTCTTCACCCGCTCGCCGATGACGCGATCCGCCGAATCACCAAGGCCGAAGAGGAACTTGGCGGAGTTGCCGCCGTGCTCGGGATCGAAGAACCTGATCAACAACTGATTGGCGGGCAGCGCCGTCAACAGGTTGAGGATGGGTCCCTCAAGGCAGCGCCGGTCATCGACCACGAATGCGCCCGCGACGTCGAGATCGAGCACGATCGGGACCGACAGTCCGGGAAGATCGATGGCGTGCGATTGGCTTGTGTAGTTGCCGTACGAATTCGACGAGAAGGAGACCTGGTCGGCGGTCGCGCGACCGATGTAGATGTTCAACGGACCCGGCCCCACCTCGGGCGGATTCGCTGGATCGATTGGTCCGGCGTACGGACCGATGGGCGGTCGAGGAAGTTCGGCGTCCCGCGTCGTGCGCGTGTAGTGGTCTCGCACAGGATGCGCGTTCCCCGTACCACCTTCGATCATCTGCCTGTACCCGCCGAGCGCGTACTCCCGCACCGTGTTGTCGTAGGTGTTCATCAGGGATGTCACCTTCTGGGTGAACTCCTGCTGGAGCTGCCGGCGGCCCTTGTCGGTCCACGGGACCGGGGCGCTCCGCAGCCTCTCGGTGGTCGTCCTCGCGACCCGTACCCAGTCGCTCGGAACCGTGGTGCCGCCGCCGCTGGTGGAGAAGTACTGCGTGCCCGAGAACCGCTTCTCGTACGCGGCCTTCAGATCGTTCTGCGCGCGGGAGAGGTCGTTCAGCGTCTCTCCCAGATCGCCGTGAGCCGCGATGAAGCGGTTACTGATCTCTTGCGCAGCGACACCGACAGTCCTGGCGATGTCGTTCCACTGGTTCACCGCCGAGGGCAGTGATGCAGAGGCCGCCTGAAGCGCGGTTGTGGTGGTACGGGTGGGCGGCTTCGGACGGCGCGGCGGTACCTGCGTCTGCGGCGCCTGCCGGGGGTTCGTTCCGCTCGCGGGTTGCCGGGTGATGCGAGGAGGCGGTGCATCGGACCCCGACGTCGACGGCTCCTGTTGTGGCCGAGAAGTCGCGCGTCCGGGTTTCGTGTAGTTGATCTTCGGCCGGTCGGTCACGGGCTCGGAAGGCGCGGAGGGTGTGGCGGGCCGCGTCGGCTTCGATCTGTCCGGGCGCGTGTAGTCGATTGCCAACGTGATCATCCCTCCCTAAGCGGCGGTGCAAGACCCGACGCTCCCTCGGCCCACTCGACCAGCCGTCTCCAGCCGAACTGCCAGCCGAAATACTAACCAATCCCCCAACGCTCGGCAGAGATAAGCCGGACCGGATCTCCGGCCGCGTAAATTCGCTCGCTAACGTTGCCGGCTGCTGCGATGACCACCAGCAGGTTCTCGTGCCGTCGGCGAACGCCACCGCCGCTCGTATGGCCGACCACTCCACCTGACGACTCATATCCCGACGCGATATAACGAGTACGCCCGATGCCGTCGGTGTTGAAGGGGCGGCCGCAGAGGATTGTCGCAGGAGGATGAGTTCTATGAGCGTCACGCTTACCAAGGGTGCGAACGTCTCGCTGACCAAGGAAGCACCCGACTTGAAGGCCGTGGCGGTAGGGCTCGGATGGAACGTTCGTGCGACCACCGGTGCCGACTTCGACCTCGATGCCAGCGCGATCGCATGCGGCGAGGACAGGCGCGTGATGTCGGACGAGCACTTCATCTTCTTCAACAATCTCGAGTCACCTGACGGCTCGATTCAACACACCGGCGACGAACTGATCGGTGGCACCGGAAGCGATGACGACGAGACCATAAAGGTCAATCTCGCTTCGGTTCCCGCCCAGATCAAGTACGTCGTCTTCACGGTTTCGATCTACGATGCCGATCTCCGCGACCAGACCTTCGGTCAAGTGGGCAACGCCTACATCCGGGTAGTCGACAGCAATTCGGGCAATGAACTCGCCCGCTACGACCTGACCGAAGATGCTTCGACTGAAACCGCGATGGTGTTCGGCGAGCTTTACCGCCGCAACGGCGAGTGGAAGTTCCGCGCCATCGGCCAGGGTTACGCGTCGGGCCTCGCCGGAATCGCACGCGACTACGGCGTCAACGTGGTTTAGCGAGTCCTATCCGACCTTGATCTCGCCCATCTCACCCCAACCGTCCGCACCGACCGAGTCGCTGATGATCAGCGGGGTCGACGCCAGCACGTCCGGCGCCGCGGCGACGAACGTCTTGAAGTGCTCGCTGTTGACGTGCGCGCCACCGGCGTCCCCGTCGCGGAAGCCCTCCACCAGAACGTATTCCGATGGATTCTCCAGGCTGCGCGACCACTCGAAGAACAGGTTGCCCGGCTCGTTCCGCGTCGCCCTGGTGAAGTCGGCGACGAAGTCGGGAAAGCTCTCGACGTGCTCGGGCTTGGGTAGCCACTTAACCACGATGAAAATCACAGCAGATCATTCCTTAGATCAGGGGATGAGGATCGCTCGACCGCGAACGTTGCCGTTGTCGAGATCGGTGATCGCGGACTGGAAGTCGTCGAGCTGGTACTTCTGGGTGTGCAGGTTGACCGCGCCGCGCGCCGCGAGTGCCATCAGATCGCACAGGTCGTTGTAGGACCCGACGAGGTTGCCGATGAAGTTGATCTCGCTGGAGACGATGTCGATGGTCGGCACGTTGATGTTCTCGCCGTAACCCACGACGTAGTAGTCGCCGGCCCCGCGCAGCATCGCCACCCCCTCGGCCGTCGCGCCACCCTCACCGACGAAGTCGACGACGGCTTCCGCACCGTTGCCCCCGGTGAGGTCGAGCACGTGCTGAACCTGCGTTCCGTCGGCCACGACACCGTGATCGGCTCCGATCGCCTCGGCGAGCTTCAGCGCCTCCGGGTTACGGTCCACCACGATGAGCTCGGCGGGCGAGAGCGCCTTGAGCACTTGAATCCCGATGTGCCCCAACCCGCCCGCACCGATGACCACGACGCGGTCGCGTGGCGTCAGCTTGCGCGCCGCCTTGGCCCCCGCGTGATACGCCGTCAGCCCGGCATCGGCCAGCGCCGCCACATCCGACGGCTCCAACGACTCGTCGATCTTCACCACGCTGCGCGCCGAGGTCTTCAGGTACTCCGCGTAGCCGCCGTTGGTGTCGATGCCGGGAAACGCGTTGGCCTCACAGTGCACGTCGTCCCCGGACCGGCACGCCCGGCACAACCCGCAGGTGATCAGCGGATGCACGATCACCTTGTCACCCTCCGCGACGTTGGTGACCGCCGACCCGATCGCCGACACCCAGCCGGCGTTCTCGTGGCCGATCGTGTACGGCAACTGCACCTGTGACTTCTCGGCCCACTGCCCTTCCAGGATGTGCAGATCGGTGCGGCACACCCCGGCGCCGCCGATCTTCACGATGACGTCGAACGGCCCGGTCGGCGTGGGTGCGGGCACGTCGGCCATCTCGAGGTTCTGGTGGTAGCCCACCACTTGCACTGCTCTCATGTCGATCTCCTTTAGTGGATGAGTTCGGATACGGGGATGAATGCACTCGGCTCGTCGCCGTAGCGGGTACGCAGCAGCCCACGGCAGAAGTGCGCGTTGCCGTCGATCGAGATGCGCGTCGACCGGGCGCGTCGCAGCGCCAGGTCGGGATCGGCCGGCGGCCGTCCTTCGTGGTCGACGAGCACCAATGACTCACCGGCCGTGGGCAGTTCGAGTGCGTCACGCCGACGCAGTAGCGCGCGGGTCGCGTCGTCGTCCGGCAGTTCGCCCAGCGTCACCGACCCCAGCGACTCGGATGGACGCCCGGCGCGAAGCAGCGCGGTCAGGCAGCGCTCCATGGCCGCGGTGTGCGCCTTGCGGCGGAACGTCTCGCGCAACTCGTCGAGGCTGTCGTCGGCCTCGTGTTGGAACGTGCCACGATACCCCGCATCAGCCGCCAGGCCGGCGTTGATGATCGGCGAATCGTGATGGTCGTCCAGCTCGACCACCACGTTGCGCGTCCAGTCGAGCTGCTTCAGAACGTCTTTCGCGTCGGATGCCATCAGGTAGGCGAAGTTCGGCGAGCAGAACGACGTCGGCAGCCGCAGGTGCACCTTGATGTTGCCACTGGGCGACACCACCAGCGAGCGCACGAAGCCCAGGTCGGTGATCGGCTCGTCGAGTTCGGGGTCGAGCACCGAACCCAGTGCGGCGTAGGCGCTTTCGTGCCGGCTCATCACGCGTCGACCAGGTTGTCGGCACCGCGCGGCCCGGTCTTGGTTTCGTCGGCCTCGGGAAGCTGAAGCTCGGCCGGCACCGGGATGTCGTACATCTTGGCGGCGTTGAGCCCGAGGATCTTCTTCTTCTGGTCGATCGTGATCGGCGCGTACTCGGCGAGTTCCTCGGGGATCTGGAAGTCGACGAACTTCTCGATCAGCCACTTCGGCGTCCACAGCGCGTAGTCCGACGAGAACTGGATGCGGTCCTCCCCGATCCAGTAGAGGAGCTCACCCATGATCTGCCCGAAGTACTTCGGCCGGGTGTGAATGAACGGCATCGCGACCGCCAGTCCGGCGTGAACGTTGGGCTCCTGCGTGGCGATCCAGCAGAAGTCCTCCAGTCGCGGCAACCCGCAGTGCTCGACGACGAAGTTGAGGTCGGTGAAGTCGGACGCGACGTGGTCGATGTCGGCGACGTCGAAGGCATCGCGATCGAGCGGCCGAATCGTCGGACCCTTGTGCACGTGGATGTTCCGCACGCCGAGCTCGCGGCACGCCTCGAAGTAGCGGTAGGCCCACGGGTCGTCCATCCGCCAGCCGCGCGATTCGCCGTGCCACTCGGCGGTGTAGAGCTTGACGCCCTTGAGCCCGTACTTCGTGACGTCCTCGCGGAACTGGTACAGGCCGGCCTCGCCGTTACGGGGATCGAAGTGGTGGTTGTAGGTCAGCTTGTCGGGGTTGTTGGACGCGAGCTCGAACGCCTCGTCGGTCTGACCGAAGCCCTTGTAGTAGAACTCGCCGAGGTAGGCCGGCTGGAAGATCGCATGGTCGACGTACCCGTCCTCGAACAGGTCCTTCATCAGCCGGGCGCCGCCCTGGTAGAGGTACTCCTCGTAGGTCCAGAGCTCGGACTCGGGCGACAGGTTGCGGTGGTAGTCGTAGAAGCAGTCGATGAACTGCTTGCCGTGGATGTTGCGCTGGTTCTCCGGCCGCGCATCCCACAGGGCCACGTGGGCGTCGACGATGAAGAAGCGGTTGTCGTCCTTCTGATACATGGGCTGGTTCCTCTGTTCGTGTGACTGCTGTCACAGCCTGCGGCGAGCCTATGAGCGCCGACGACCGCTGCCGAGGGGGTCGCCGTCTCAATCTGAGACGCAGGTAGGGGTGCTTTCCCGACGCGGACGCGCGAGGGTTTGTAACGTGGATCACATGCCCGACGGCCTGCCCGAACGCGCCGGCTTCGCCGATCTCCAGCACAGCAACGTGCCGGACCGGTTGCTCGCGTCGTGGCAGCGCAGCGAGGACTACGGGATTCCACTGGACGCGGTCGAGCCGGTGTTCACCGGGACCGACGACCTGAGTTCGCTGTTCTTCCAGTGCGGCAACGAGGTGCTGGCCGATCTGCACCGGACGCTGGCCAACGAGCCCGTCAGCATGATGCTCACCGACGCCGAAGGTGTCGTGCTGTCGCGCCTGTCCGGTGACCGGTCGCTCCTGCAGGCGCTCGACGACGTGCACCTCGCACCCGGCTTCGGCTACGCCGAGCGCGACGTCGGCACCAACGGACTGGGCCTCGCATTGGCCGACCGCGTGCCGACGCTGGTGCGCGCCGATCAGCACTACTCGCTGAGCCTGTGCACCTTCACCTGCGCTGCGGTACCGGTGCTGGATCCCACGTCGGGCCGGCTCGAGGGCAGCGTGAACCTGACGACGTGGTCGCGCTCCTCGAGTGACCTGCTGCTCGCGCTGGCGCGGTCGGCGGCGTCGAACACCGCGGCGCTGATGCAGGCCCGCTCGAGCGGACGGTCGGCGCGACACGTGCCGCGCGGCCAGGTGTTCCGCGTCGAGGTGCCGAGGCTGGAGCCGGGCTCGGGGACGCTGCACTCGCTGTCGGACGCCTGGAACGCCGCGGTCACCCACGCGGAGCGTGGGATGCGGGCGGGAGGCGTCGTCGCGGCGGTCGGCGAGACGGGGGCGGGCCGGGCGACGGTGTTGGCGCAGGCCGCGCGCCACCTGTTCCCGCGCGATCGCATTCTGTCGGCGAGCGCGCCCGCCCCGACGGATGTGCAGACCTGGCTCGGGCTGTGGACGCCCGAGGTGGGCAAGCCGCACACCGCGGTCATCGTGCGCGACGTCGACCTGCTGCCGCCGTGGGTGGCCGAGCGGTTGCGTGATCTCGTATTGCGAAGCGGCGCCGAGGGGTCCGTGCCGTTCGCCGTGACGGCGGAGCGCTTCGAGGACATTCCGACCGCGCTGGCGTCGCTCGTCGACACGGTGGTGCCGGTGCCGTCTCTGCGCGAGCGGCCGGACGATGCGATGGCCCTGGCGCACCACATCGCGATGCGGGTGCGCGGCCGCGCGGTGACGTTCACGCCGTCGGCCGCGCGGGCGCTGTCCGGATACGACTGGCCGGGAAACGTCGGCGAGCTGACACGGGTGGTCGGTCAGCTCGCGGGCCGGATGGACGTCATCGACGCGAAGGCGTTGCCTCCGGAGGTGTTGGCGGGCAACACCCGTCACCTGTCGCGCATCGAGGCGTTCGAACGCGGGGAGATCGTGCGCGTGCTGGGTCTCGACGGGCTGACGATGGCGGAGGTGGCGTCCGAACTCGGCATGAGCCGGGCCACGCTGTACCGCAAGATCGCCCAGTACGACATCCACATGGAGCGGGACTGAGCCGCGACTCGGAATCCGACGACGTTGAAGGCCCCGAAACGTCGCCACGTTCCGTCTCGCGGTCACCAGACGAGACCACGCTCGCGCAACGGTGTCTCAACCCGAGCAATGTAGGTCGCGCGACGCTTGTAGAGCAGGTCGCTTCCCGCCCGGACGACGTGCCAGTGCGCGTCGACGTACGCGACACCCTTGTCGATGTCCCGAGCTCGGATCGCCGGATCCGTCCAGTGCTGCTCGCCGTCGTATTCGATCGCAACCCTGACGTCCTCATACGCCATGTCGACGCGGCCGATGAACTGCCCGTGGTCGTCGAACACCCGGTACTGAGTCGTCGGCGCCGGCAGTCCTGCGTCGATGAGCGCCAGCCTCGCGGCGGTTTCGTGCGGCGACTCCGCCCCGCCGTCCGCCAACCGCAATACCGCGCGCAGACGTTTCAGGCCCCGAACGCCGGGGTGCGCCGCCGCGACAGCCTCGATCTCGCCCACCGTCACCCCCGTGACGTTCATGACCGCGTCGATTCGCTGCACCGCGCACAAGCGGTTGCGGGTATACCGACCTATGTCGAAAGCCGTTCGTGCAGGGGATGTTACGGAGACATCACCGACGATCGAGGATTCGCCGGCTCCCAACGCCTCCGTTCGGACGATCAGCTTCTTCGGGGACTTGTGGTTGTCGTGAATCAACTCGGCAGGCTCATGGCCCTCCACCCATCGCACACCGTGCATGGCCGCGGCGGAATGACCCGCAACGACACCTCGTCGTTTCGACCACAGCCACGCGGCGATCGCACGCTCGCGCGCCGTGGGCTTGTGGCCCTTCGGCACGTAGACACCCGGATACACATCCTCGAAGCCCTTGCGCATCGCCCGTTCGGGAATGACGCCTGCCCCGAGCGCTTCAGCGCCGATGAACGGCCATCGCACGTCGCCCACGCATCGGAGGGTGGCATCGCCGGGCAGGAGCGCACTCAATCCATCCACAGGCGCCGCGATATGGAATCCCACGACGCTCGACGCCCTAATACGTCGTCAGGTTCCGGGTCGCGACAGGGCTCCGCCCCGGACCGCGGTGTCGCAGTCCGGGGCGGAAGGGAACTGGCTTATGCGGCGGCGGCCACCGGCTGGGCGGGCGTGACCTCGATCTCGCGGCGTCCGCGCTGCGAGGCCAGGGTCATGAGCGCCCAGACTCCGCTGACGACCAGGATCTCGACGATCGGGTACACCGGCCACGGGCCGAGCACGTCCATCAGGCTGGCGGCTTCGGGCTTGCGGTTGAGGTAGCCGTAGTTGGTGCCGGCCAGGACGTTGAACGTGAACGTGACGGCGGCCCAGGTGAGGGTGGCTTTGACGGCGAAGCGGTAGCTGCTCCAGTCCGGGCGCATCCCGCGGCCCCAGGCGAGGTAGATCGGCGTCCACACGACGAGCAGGTGCAGGCCCATGAACGTCATGAAGCCGTGGGCCGGGAAGTCCGGGCCGCCGACGTCGGGTGTGATCAGAGCCTGCGAGCTGAGCACCAGGCCCCAGAAGAAGACGAGCGCGAACGCCCACTGTTTGCGCGACCAGAGCGCGTACGCGGCGGTGAGTTCGGCGACGTCGCACAGTTGCAGCGGCATGACCTCGTTGATGTCGGGATCGACCAGCTTGTAGGCCATCGCGATGGCGACGGCCGCGAGGATGACGAGGGCCATGGCGCGGCTGAAGCGGTGCGCCTGCTCTTCGGTCTGCCGGCGTCCGACGACGACGAGTGCGACGGCGCCGACGACGAACACCCCGAGGGTGATCAGATGCGACGTGCCGAATGCGACGAATTCCTGTGATGCGGCGAGCGTGTCCATTTCGATCCCCCGTGAGTTTGGTGTCGGTAGGGCGTGTTGTTGGCAGTACGATGCGCCGCCCCACTTGGGGAATTCTTGAAAGTCAGCTCCGCCGCGCCCGCACGACGTCGGCCACCCGCTCAGCGGCCGCGGCCGGGTCCTCGTGCTCCCACACCCGGACGCACGCCCACCCCGCCGCCGCCAGCCGCGCATCGGTGTCCCGGTCGCGAGCCCGGTTACCGGAGACCTTGTCCGCCCAGAACTCCGCGTTGGCCTTGGCGACGGTGTGATGCTCGGGGCAGCCGTGCCAGAAGCAGCCGTCGAGGAACACCGCGACCTTCGCTCGCGAGAACACCAGGTCGGCGCGGCGCCGCATCTGCGTCAGCGGCTTGGCATCCACCCGGTACCGCAGCCCCAGCGCGTGAACGGCCTTGCGCAGCGCCAACTCCGGCTTCGTGTCGCGACGCTTGTTCGCCTGCATGCTGCGCCGCACCCCGGCGTTCGACGCCCACGACTCGGCCACGTCACGCTCCGTCGATGCGCACCCGGAACATCGCAGGCCACTCCTTGCCGACGTACAGGAACTCGTCGCCACCCGCCCACGCGAGGCTGCTGAACACCTGCCGGTTCGACCGCTCACCGAACCGCCACAGCGAGCTGGTGTCGACCGATAGATCCACCAGGCCGGACGCCGGATCGATTCTCGCGATCTCGGTGCTCGGCCACACGGCGCCCCACACCTGCCCGCCGACGCACTCCAACTCGTCGATCCCCCAGACCGGTTCGCCGTTCTGCGTGACCGACACCTCGCCGGTCTTCCTCAGGTCCATGTCGTAGAAGTCCAGATCATCGGTGCCGTTGCTGACGACCAGGCGGTCACCGTCGCGGCAGATCCCCCAGGCGTTCGGGAACGGGATCTCCCGTCGCACCGTGAGCGTCGCCCTATCCCACTCGATGATGACCCCACCGTCGTAGGTGAGCTGCAGGATGCGATCCCCCAGCACCACGAAACCCTCGCCGAAGTAGTTGTTCGGCAGCGGCGTCGCGCGCAGCACCCGACCGGTGTCGGGGTCGACCTGCCGCAGCTCCGACTTGCCGTTCTCACCGGTCGCCTCGTAAAGCACGTCACCGTCGAGCTCGAGGCCCTCGGTGTAGGCGGCCGGATCGTGCGGGATCTCCGCGATCACCGTCGGCGTGACGACGGGCACCGCGGGGTCGGCCGACGCCACCGGTGACGCAGCCACCACCCCGAGGACGACCAGGACCGCGGCGGCACGCATGTACATTCCTGCTTTCTACCCGATCAGCCGGTGAGCGAGAAGCGGAGTGGGGAGAACCAAGAATCCGCCAAGTGCCGGCGCGGAGACTCGGCGTCATGTCAGACATGAAAGTCCTCGCGGCTTTGGCGTCCTATCCGAGCCCGGTGACGCTGCGCCAACCGCAGTGGATTCGCTACGCGGATATCGCCGGTGCGCTCGGTGCGTTGGCCGTCGGCTACAAGATCGGCACCGGCACCGTGGCGTGCCCGCCCGTCGGACTCTTCCTGGCCGTCGTCGGTGGACTCGTCCTCGGCCTGGCCGTTCGCGACCTCCGTCGACCGTGCTCACTGACACTGAACGCCAACGGTTTCCAGCTCCGCGATCACAAGGAGCAGGTGAGCGTCCCCTGGAACTACGTGCAGCACTTCCGCGAGGTCGGCGATGAGGAGTTCACCGTCGGCTTCGATCTCGTCACACCGGACGGTGCGATGTCGGGCACCCGCGGCCTTCGCTTCCCCGACGCCTTCGGACTGGACGGGCCCGACCTGCTGGCGCTGCTCACTCAGTGGCACGCCAAATCGCTCGGGTTGCCCAGGTCGATCGACTGACGGCACGCCGTCCCACCTGCGCCGACTTCCCCACCGAGCTCACTACGATGGCCACGTGCCCGAGCCGTCGCGCGTTCTAATCGGCGAACGGCCCGGTGTCGATACCGGCTTCGAGCGATTCCGCACCCGCAACGGCAGCTACGAACGCATCCTCACCGATCGCGAGGGCCGGCACACCACCAGCGTCCTCGCCCGCTACTCCGGCAGCGACACCCGGCCCACCTCCGCGGGTGAAGCCGAGCGCGCCTGGCTGCAGAGTGCGACGCCACCGCCGCAGGGCGCATCTCGGTCCGCACTGCGCGCGGTCGACCTGTTCTCCGGCTGCGGCGGCCTGTCGATCGGACTGGCCGAAGCGGCCCGTGCGCTGAACCGACCCTTCGAACCCGTACTGGCCGTGGACGTCGACCGCACCGCCATCGAGACCTACGCCGCCAACTTCCCGTCCGCCGCGGCGCGCTGCGACGACGTCGGCGACGTGCTGCCGGGCAGCCCCGGCGCGCGGCTCACGTCCGTCGAACGCGCGCTCGCCAAGCAGCATCTCGGCATCGACGTGCTCGTCGGCGGACCGCCCTGCCAGGGGCACAGCGACTTCAACAACCGGACCCGTCACCGCGACCACAAGAACGAGCTCTACTCGACGATGGTGCGCGCTGCTGAAGTCCTTGAGCCGCAGCACATCCTGATCGAGAACGTGCCGGGCGCCGTCAACGACCGCCGCGCCGTCGTGCAACGCACCGCCGATGCACTCGACGAGCTGGGCTACCGCGTCTCGACCGGTGTCGTCGATCTCAGCGAGCTGGGCGTCCCGCAGCGCCGCCGCCGCCTCCTGCTGCTCGCCAGCCTCACCCACAGCGTCACCCCCGCCGAGATCACCGCACGCCACCGCCGCCGGCCCCGCGACATCGCCTGGGCGTTCCAGGATCTCGAGACCATGCCCGACGCGGCGCGGACCCGACTCGTCGACGCCGTCGCCCAGTCCGCTCCGGCGACCCGGCGGCGGATCGACTACCTCTTCGACAACGCGCTGGCCGACCTCCCCGACAGCCAGCGCCCCGCGTGCCACGCCGGCGGCAGCCACAGCTACAAGTCCATCTACGGCCGGCTCGCCTGGGACCGCCCCGCGCAGACCGTCACCACCGGGTTCTACAGCATGTGCATGGGCCGCTACGTCCACCCGAGCCGCCGCCGCACCATCACCGCGCACGAAGCCGCACGGCTGCAGTACATTCCGGACTGGTTCTCGTTCGACCGGGTGCGTCAGCGCACGGCTCTGGCGCACATGATCGGCAACGCGGTGCCGTCGCGGCTGAGCTACGCCGTGGCTCTGGAATGGTTGCGTTGAGGGTAGCCGGGCTGTTCGCGGGCATCGGCGGACTCGAGCTCGGCATGACCGCCGGCGGCCACCACACGCACCTACTGGTCGAACACAACCCCGCCGCGATGCACGTGCTGCGCCGTCGCTTCCCGGACACCAAGCTCGAGAGCGACGTCCGCGACCTGGTGGCACTGCCCCGGAGCACCGACGTCGTGGTCGCCGGATTCCCCTGCCAGGATCTCAGCAGCGTGGGCCGCAAGGTCGGAATCGACGGTGCGCGAAGCAGTCTCGTCGGCGAGGTGTTCCGGCTGGCCACTCGGTCCGACGTGCCGTGGCTGGTGTTGGAGAACGTGCCGTTCCTGATGTCGCTCGCACGGGGCGCCGCACTCGCGCTCATCACGACGACGCTGACCGACCTCGGCTACCGGTGGGCGTATCGCGTCGTCGACAGCAATGCGTTCGGACTGCCGCAGCGCCGCAACCGCTGGTACCTGGTGGCGAGCCGCGACGGCGATCCGCGTGACGTGCTGCTGGCCGACGACACCGAGAAGCCGCTTCCCGCAGTCGATTACCCCGATGTGGCGTGCGGCTTCTACTGGACCGAGGGCATGCGATCGTTCGGGTGGGGCGTCGACTGCGTGCCGCCGATCAAGTGCGGGTCGTCGGTCGGGGTGCCGTCACCGCCGGCGATCCGGCTGCCGTCGGGCCGGTACATCACCCCGGACGTACGGGACGCCGAACGGCTACAGGGCTTTCCCGCCGACTGGACCGCGCCCGCCGAGGAGGTCGCCCGCCACGGCGAGCGCTGGCGGATGATCGGCAACTCGGTCAGCGCCCCGGCCGCGGCGTGGATAGGCAGACGGCTCGCAGCTCCCGGCCGCTACGACGCCACGTGCGACCTCCCGTGGACGACGCCGAAGTGGCCACGCAGAGCCGCGTGGGCCGACTTCGACGGCGTCGTGCACGCGGCGGACGTCGGCCCGTGGCCGGAGTGGCATCCGCGTCCGGGCCTCGCCGAGTTCCTCGAGCACCCCGGCAAGCCGCTGTCCGCACGGGCGGCGAACGGCTTCCTGAGCCGTACCCGCAAGGGCACCCTGCGATTTCCGCCGGGCTTCCTGGCCGAGCTCGGCGACTACTCGAAGGCCGTGCCGACTAGCGCGTGACGGTGTGGTTCCGCTTGCCCGTGATGCCGAGGTACAGGGCGATCAGGACGACCGCGACGATGATCCCCACCAGGAACGGGATGATCTCGAAGCCGCCGTTGGAGTTCGAGTAGCCGAGCTGGTAGGTGAGCCATGTGCCGACGAACGATCCGAGCGCGCCCAGCAACACGGTCATGATCAGGCCGATGTTCTGCTTGCCCGGCATGACGAGTCGGGCGAGTACGCCCACGATGAGTCCGACGATGATGGCGCCTATGATGGTTCCGATCATGATTCTCTCCAAGGGTTCGGTGTCGGCGGTTCTTTCCGCCGAGCGGCTGAGGACTACCCCGAATCCGGCGGAGTTAACGGCCGCGCCGAACGGGTAACCGGCCACGGTGGGTATAGCCGACCGGATCGACGCCCTGCAGGACCGCCATCCGTGGCTGGGCTTTCCGGTGGCCGTCATCTACAAGTTCGTCGACGACCAGGGCGGGTATCTCGCCGCGCTCATCGCCTACTACGCGTTCGTGTCGACGTTCCCGCTGCTGCTCCTGGGGTCGACGGTGCTCAGTTGGGTCCTCGACGGCGATCCCGACCTCCAGCAGCGCGTGATCGATTCGGCGCTGAGCCAGTTCCCCGTCATCGGCGACCAACTCAACCAGCCGACGCACCTCAGCGGCGGCGTCGTCGGCATCCTCATCGGTGTCCTCGGCGCGCTGTACGGCGGCCTCGGCATCGCGGTCGCGCTGCAGAACGCGATGAACGTCGCATGGGGGGTGCCACGCAACGAGCGCCCCAACCCCTTCGCGGCGAGGGCGCGCGGCCTGCTGATCCTGGCCACCGTCGGCACCGCACTGCTAGCCGCCGCCGTCCTCCCCAAGATCGGCGACCTCATCGGAATCACCGGCCCGATCGCGCGAATCGCCGTTCCCGTCGGCACCGTCGCGGTCAACACGCTGGCGTTCCTCTTCGCGTTTCACGTGTCGACCACACGCAAGCTCACCCTCGCCGAGATCGCGCCAGGCGCCGTCGCAGCCGCCGTCGGCTGGCAGCTGATCCAGTCGTTCGGCGGCACGTTCATCGGCCACGTGATGACCTCGGCGAGCGCGACGAACGCCGTCTTCGCGCTGATCCTCGGCATGCTCGCACTGTTCTACGCCACCGCGATCGTCGTGGTGCTGTGCGCCGAGGTGAACGTCGTGCGCGTCGACAAGCTCTATCCCCGCGCGGTGTTGACGCTGTTCACCGACAGCGTGGACCTCACCCCCGGCGACCGACGGGCCTACACGGCGCAGGCGGAAGCGCAGCGCAACAAGGACTTCCAGAACGTCGACGTCACCTTCGACGAGCCGGGCGACTCCGCCGAGCAGACGCAAAAGCCCCTGAATCCCGCCAAATGAGGGGACTTTGCGTCTGCTCGCGGGACAACACGCCTAGGTGATGTTGAGCCGGCTCGCCAACTCCGGCCCACCGACGTCGCGGATGAAGTCCGGGTCGCCGCACACGACGAGTTGGTCACGCGCACGCGACAATCCGACGTAGAGCCGCTCGCGGGACCGCTCGAACTTGCTCTCGTCGTTGACCACCAGCACGACGGCGCGGCGTTCGAGGCCCTTGAACCCGAGCACGTGGCCGTAGAACACCTGGGCGGCGTCCCAGAAGCTGTCCCAGTACTCCCGGTGGCCCGCACGCTGCCGCTCGATCTGCTCGGGATGCCTGCTCCCCGTCGTCAGCAGCGCGACGTCCTCTGGGCGCCAACCGGATTCGAGTAACTCGTCGACCTGATCATCGCCCACGCCCATCGCCTCGTCCCGCGAGCACGGCACGAACGTGACGGCTGGTCCCTCTCCGCCGAGGAAGCGCATCGGGTGGTCGACGAGCGGCTGGAACGCGTTAGCGATCTGCCGGGTATTGCGCAGGTTGTGATCGAGGATCAGCGGGACGAGCGGCACCGGCGGCGACCCGTGCCGATCGAACACGCGCTGCCCCTCGTCGCTGAAGACGTAGATGCCGCCCGTCTCGTCGTCCTTGAGCGCGGCGAGCAGCGGATCCCACCACGCGTCGGCGAAGTCCTGCGCCTCGTCGACCACGATCGAATCGAAGCGATGGCCCGGCTCCAGTTCCCGTGCCAGTTGCGCCATCTGCAGCGGCAGGTCCTGTTCCCACCACTTCACGGTGTCGTCGTTGCGCAGCGACTCGTCGGGGCCCTCGGCCGCGCCCCACTTCTTGCCGAGGTCGTGGAACTCGCCGACGTAGGCGGGCCGCTGCTTCCACGGCCACGTCGCCGAGACGCGCTCCAGGAACGACGCCAACCCGTGCGAGTAGCACACCAGCGCCACCCGCTCACCGCGCTGCGCGAGCCTGCGGGCCTGCTCCATCGCGAGGAACGTCTTGCCGCTGCCCGCGCCGCCGCGGACCTCGACGCGGTGCAGCAGCCGGATGGCGTCGAGGATCACCGCCTGATGCTCGGTCAGCGCGTCGGCCGCATCCTCGTTGGCCAGCGCGCGAGCCAGTACGGACCGCTGAGGTAAACCCCTGCCGGACAACGCCGTCGACAACTGCTCGATACCCTCCAGCGTCAGCAGTGGGCGGTCCTGCTCCTGGTCGAGCAGCACAGCGCGCAGCTTCTCGACGAGTGTCGGGAGGTCGTCGCGGTCGACGACCTTCCAGCGCGGGCACTCCGGCAGCGCGAAGTCCTGCCCGATCTCCGCGTTGGGGAAGACGACGACGTGATCCCAGCGCAGCCGGTTCTGCGTCCAGCGTTCGTCGTCCTCGATGAACTTCCGCAGCGCGTAGCAGGCCTGCCGGACCTGACGCACCGGGTGGATCTCCTGATCGCGGCCGCCCTTGCGCTGTAGCCAGTTGGCGCCGTCGTGCCACACCAGCCCGCCCTTGACCTCGACGCAGACGATCCCGGCGCCCTCGATCGCGACGACGAAGTCGAGCTCGTGGTCCTTCAGGTGATCGGTCACCCGCTGGCCGGCGATGACGCCGTCGTTGGGCTTCAACTGCTCGATGAGCGCCTGATACACGGCGCGCTCCGCGTCATTGGCGAGACGCGGAGTCTCCTCGGGCGAAATGGTCACGTCGACGGCCTCCCTCACTGCGACGTGTCCGATGGTATCGACGCCGTCTCACAATTCGGGCGCTCCACACCGCCGCGTGGTTTGATGTACCCAGCTCGGGAACCGGGGGGGTTCGCAGGTGAGCGGTTCGACACGGATGGGGGAATCCGAATGTCCATACACACTGAACGCGCACAGTTGGATGAGTTGCTGGAGCGCATCCCGGACACGATCGACTTCGATGTCGAGGACGCCGAGGGCTGCCGCGATCTCGGGCGGTGGCTGGAGCTCACGCTGCGACACCGGCTCGGACTGGCGTTCATCGCCCGTGACGAGACCGGAGGAATTCCGGTTCCGTTGGGCGACAACGTTGTTCATGTCCGATACGGCGATGGCGATGAACAGTTCGTCACCGTGTCGACGCTGCTGCTCGAGGATGCCGCGCTGACGCCCGAGCTCTACGAGGCGGTCAACGCCATCAACGCGCACACGCCGCTGGCGAAGACCGTGATCGACACCGCCGGGCGCCGGATCGTCACGTCGGTTGACCTCGAGGTCGTCGACACGCTGTCGCCGCACGACCTGATGCTGGCCATCGAGATCGTCGGCCGGGCGGCGGAGCAGTTCGGTTGTCGGCTGCAAAGCCGCTTCGGCAGCGTCGACGCCTGACCCAACCCGACGCTTACCGTGGGGTATGTCCCGACGGGCCCGCATGACCGCTGCGGCGCTGGCCGCCGCCACCCTGGTCCTGGCGCAGTGCGCCGCGCCTGACGCACCACCACCGCCGCCGTCGACAACGACGACGACGACCACGACGACCACGACGACGACCACGACGACCGTCACCCCGACCACGACCGTCGCCCCGCCGAGCCGCATCCACCCGGTCACTGTTGAGGAGCTCGGGCCGTCCTGGCGACCCGGCTGCCCGACGCCACCCGAGGAGCTGCGCCGCGTCGACCTGGACTACATCGGGTTCGACGGGCGGACCCGTCGCGGCGAGTTGATCGTGCACCGGGAGCTGGCCGACGAGGTCGTCGCGATCTTCGCCGAACTCGAGCGCCAACGTTTTCCCATCGAACGGATGCAGGCGGTCACGGCCTATCCCGACGCCGACGACGAGCTGTCGATGCGCGACAACAACACGTCGGCGTTCAACTGCCGCGGCATCCCCGGCAGCACGAGCTGGTCGTGGCACGCGTACGGCCGGGCGATCGACGTCAATCCGAAGCTGAACCCGTTCGTCCCGCGCGGCGAGCCCGCCCAGCCCGCCAACGCCGGGGAGTTCGTCGACCGCAGCCGGTCTTTGCCGGGCATGCTGCATGCGGGCGATCCCGCGGTCCGCGTGTTCACCGATCGCGGGTGGGCCTGGGGCGGGAACTGGACCAACCCGCTGGATTATCAACACTTCGAGCGTCCGTGACGAACGGACGATTAGTGCGCGGCAGCTACGGGTATCGTCCGAACGATGTCATCGAAAGCCGAGTCCAAGTGGCTCTCCAAGTCCGCGTCCGAGACCCGTGGGTCGGACAAGAAGGAAGTCCAGTTCCACTACGACATCTCGAACGACTTCTTCAAGCTCTGGCAGGACCCCAGCCAGACCTACAGTTGTGCGTACTTCGAGAAGGACGACTACACGCTCGAGCAGGCGCAGCTCGCGAAGGTCGACCTGTCGCTGGGCAAGCTCGGTCTGCAGCCGGGGATGACACTGCTCGACATCGGCTGCGGCTGGGGTTCGACCATCGCACGCGCGGTCGAGAAGTACGACGTCAACGTCATCGGCCTGACGCTGTCGGAGAACCAGAAGCAGCACATCGAGGACAACCGGTTCCCGAACATCGACACCAGCCGCAGCATGGAGGTCCGGCTGCAGCCGTGGGAGGATTTCGACGGGCAGGTGGACCGCATCGTCTCGATCGGCGCGTTCGAGCACTTCGGGTTCAACAAGTACGACGACTACTTCAAGAAGACATCGAGCTGGCTACCGGATGACGGCGTGATGATGCTGCACACCATCATCATTCCGGAGGACGACGAGATCAAGGCCAAGAAGCTTCCGCTGACGATGTCGCGGGTGCGGTTCATCAAGTTCATCATGGACGAGATCTACCCCGGCGGCCGTTTGCCGCTGGGGTCGATGGTGAAGGAGCACGCGGTCAAGGCGGGCTGGACCATCACGCAGGAGCAGCACCTGCAGCCGCACTACGTGAAGACGCTCGATACGTGGGCAGCGAACCTCGAGGCGAAGAAGGACGAGGCCATCGAGATCACCTCCGAGGAAATCTACGAGAGGTTCCTGAAGTACCTGACCGGGTGCGCCGACCTGTTCCGCGAAGGCTACACCGACGTCGCTCAATTTACTTGTGAGAAGCGCTGATTCGATCGGCGTGTTGCAATGGACAATGAGGAACACGAGTAGGCGGTACGAGTAGATTCCAATCGGGGTCTATTCCGAGTGGAGATGGTCGTGAGCGCAGTGGTCGAGAACGAGCCGACAACGGACATGGAGCCGCACTTCGCAGAGGTGCAGGCGCATTACGACCTGTCGGATGACTTCTTCGGCCTCTTCCAGGACCCCTCTCGCACCTACAGCTGCGCGTACTACGAGCGCGACGACATGACGCTCGCCGAGGCGCAGCTCGCGAAAATCGATCTGGCACTGGGCAAGTTGGAACTGCAGCCGGGAATGACGTTGCTCGACATCGGGTGCGGTTGGGGTTCGGTGATGCGGCGGGCCGTGGAGAAGTACGACGTCAACGTCATCGGACTGACCTTGAGCCGCAACCAGCATGCGTTCGCGCAGAAGTTGCTCGACGGCTTGGACACCGAACGCTCGCGGCGGGTGCTGCTGCACGGGTGGGAGGAGTTTCACGAGCCCGTCGACCGGATCATCAGCATCGAGGCCATCGAAGCGTTTCCGCAGGAGCGCTACGCGCCGTTCTTCAAGTCGTGCGCCAGCCTGCTGCCCGAGGGTGGCCGCATGGTGATTCAGGCGATCCTCGGGCATCCGCTGAAGCGCTGGCCCGAGATGGGCATCCCGATCGTGATGACCGACCTGCGGTTCATGCGCTTCATCGCCAAGGAGATCTTCCCCGGCGGGTCGATCCCCTGCGACGACGACATCACCGGGCTGTCCGCCCAGGCCGGCTTGACGACGGAGCGCACGCAGCTGCTCGACGAGCACTACGTCCGCACGCTGGACACCTGGGCCGAAGCCCTCGAGGCCAACCACGACGCGGCCGTCGCGGCGACGTCGGAGGAGGTCTACGAGCGCTACATGAAGTACCTGACCGGGTGCAGCGACTTCTTCCGGCGCGGCATCAGCCAGCTGGGGCAGTTCACCCTCGTCAAGAGCTGATTCGGGGCGCGCCGAACACCAGGGCCGCGTTGTTGCCGCTGAACCCGAAGCTGTCGGTCAGCGCGTAGCGGTACGTGCCCGGCCGGGGAGCACCCGCCACCACGTCGAGATCGATCGCGGGGTCGAGGTGCTCGAGATTCCGCGTCGCGGGCACCACCTGATCCCGCAGCGCCTGCACCGCCAGCACCGCGTCCACGGCGCCCGCCGCTCCCCAGGAGTGCCCCAGCGCGCCCTTCGGCGCGTACACCGCGGGCCGGTTGTCCCCGAGCGCGAGGTGCAGTGCCGTCGCCTCGGCGAGGTCGCCCTTCACGGTGCCTGCGGCGTCGGCGATGACGAGGTCGATGTCGGCCGGTTCCAGCCCGGCGAGTTCAATCGCCCTGCTGATGGCGTCGGCGGCGGCTTCGCCGCTCGGGTCGGGTTCGGCGACGTCGAAGCTGTCCGAGGTCATGCCGGACCCCATCAGCCGGGCGAGAACCGGCGCGTTGCGCGCGGTGGCGTGTTCCTCGGACTCGAGCACCAGCAGCGCGCCGCCCTCGCTGAACACCAAGCCGTCGCGGTCCCTGTCGAACGGACGGGCCGCGCCGGCGGGGTCGTCGTTGTTGGTCGACAGCAGACCGAGTTGGTAGAACGCGGCGATGGGCGCCGCGGTGATGGCGCCGTCGATACCGCCGCATAGCGCGATGTCCGCCTCGCCGAGCGCCAGGTGACGCCACGCCTCGGCGATCGCGGTCGCGCCGGATGACGCTGCGGTCAGCGGAGTGATGATGCCCGCCTTCGCTTTACGTTCCAGCCCGATCGCAGCGGCGGGCGCATTGGGCATGAACATCTGCACGGCGAGCGGGGAGACGGCCCGCATGCCCTTGGAGACGAAGCCGGCGTACGCGGCGACGGCTTCCTCGGTGGTGCCCAGCGCGGTGCCGATCGACACCATCAGCCTGGTGGTGTCGACGTCCTCGCCGAGCCCGGCCGAGTCCCAGAGCCGACGGCTCAGGACCAGACCGACCTTCTGCAGGTACGACAGCCGACGCAGCTCGACGCGGTTGAGGCGCGTGTCGAAATCCTCGCGGACCTGACCGCCGATGCGAACGGGCAGGTTGAACTCGTCGACATACGGCGGTTCCAGGGTGCGGATGCCGCTGCCGCCGTCGAGCAGGGCGCGCCAGGTCTCGTCGGCGTCGGGCGCGATGGAGGTGGTCGATGCGATCGCGGTGACGACGACGTCGGTGAGTCCGTCTCCGGTTCTCGGCGTTGCCATGATTCGCTGTATAGCCCTTTCGATCATGATCTATGCGGCGTTTACGCACGGGTTAATCACACGCGCACCGGTAGCCGCTGATAGCGGAGCATACGTCGATCTGCCCACGCTGCACCTAATCGGCGAACTCCATCAACTGCCGACTCACCGGCCTCGCGACCCCACTACACTGCGGGTTCATGGGCATCATCGCCAAGCTCAAGGGTGAACTGGTCGACATCATCGAGTGGTTCGACGACACTCGCAACACCCTCGCCTGGCGCTACCCCCGCTACGAGAACGAGATCAAGAACGGCGCCGAGCTGATCGTCCGCGAGGGGCAGCAGGCCGTGTTCGTGTACCGCGGCCAGATCGCCGATAAGTTCGGGCCGGGGCACTACCAACTGGTCACCGAGAACCTGCCCATCCTGTCGACGCTGCAGGGCTGGCCGCACGGGTTCAAGAGCCCGTTCCGCAGCGAGGTGTACTTCATCAACACCCGCCCGGTCACCGACCTTCGTTGGGGTACGCCGTCGCCGGTCACCGTGCGCGACCCCGACTTCACCATGGTGCAGGTCCGCGCGAACGGGCTGTGCGTCCTGCGGATCGCCGATCCTGAGGTCTTCCTGCGCGAGGTCATCGGCACCGACTCGTCGGTGAACACCGAGGAGATCGCCGAACTGCTGCGCCGCGTCATCACGCTGGCGTTCTCCGACATGATCATGGCCAGTGGGCTCGGCGCGATCGATCTGCAGGGCCGTCAGGTCGAGCTGAGCGACAAACTGCGCGACTTCGTCCAGGAGCGCGTCGACAACGAGTTCGGTCTCAAGGTCGACAGCATGACGATGAACATCACGCTGCCCGAGGAGATCACGCAGGCGATGACGCGCGGCGTGGCCCGCGGCGTGGAGCAGGCGCGCTACCTGGACAACGTCGGCCCGATGGACCGGCTGCAGCAGGGTGCGGCCGCCGAGGCGATGGTCGAAGCCGCCAAGAACCCCGGCGGCGGTGCGGGCACGATGATGGGCGCGGGCATGGGCATGGCGCTCGGCCAGCAGATGGGCCACATGATGGCCGGCGGCCAGCAGGGGTACGGGCCACCGCAGCAGGGCCACGCACCCCCACCGCTGCCGCCGCAGCAGACCTTCCACGCCGAGATCAACGGGCAGGCCGTCGGGCCGTTGACCATCGACCAGGTGCGTCCGTACGTCGCGGCGGGCCAGGTGACGCCGCATACGAACGTGTGGTCCTCGGGAATGCCGAACTGGGTTGTCGCACAGTCGGTTCCCGTGCTGGCGCAGCTGTTCGGGCCGCCGCCGGGGCCACCGCCGCTGCCGCCGCGGCCTCCGGGTCCGCCCGCCCCGCCGCCGTCTCCCGGCCCGCCGGCGTGACGCAGGGGCCGCCCCCTCCTCCGGGGCCACCGCCTCCGCTACCGCCGCAGCGCGCGTCGCTGCAACCCACGGAGCGGACGCGGACCTACCCGTGTCACCAGTGCGGCGGTCAGTTGAACTTCGACATCGCCACGCAGCAGCTGAAATGTCCTAACTGCGGCAACATTCAGCCGATCGTCGAGGACGCCGGCCGCCGCGTCGTCGAACACGATCTGCGGTCGGCGTGGAACCAGCAGTCGAGCTCGATGGCGCGTTTCTCCGGGCAGGCCGCGCAGAAGGAGATCGTCTGCCAGAACTGCGGTGGACACACCACGTTCACCGGAACGCTGACCGCGGTGCGGTGCCCGTACTGCGCGACGCCGATTCAGCGCGACGACGTGCACGACGCCCCCGACCGGCTGCCGGTCGACGCGGTGCTGCCGTTCCGGCTCGACGAACCGAACGCGCGTGGCGTGGTGGACAAGTGGATCAACGGCCGCTGGTTCGCGCCGACCGAGTTCAAGAAGTACAACGACAAGGGCGCGCTCTCCAGCATCTACGTCGCCTACTTCACCTACGACGCGCAGGCCGTCACCGACTACACCGGTGAGCGCGGCAGGCACTACACGGTGACGGTCGGCGAGGGTGACAACCGGCGCACGGAGACCCGCACCGACTGGACGTACGTCAGCGGGCGGGTGAACAACACCTTCGACGATCTGCCGGTGTTGGCCAACACGGGCCTCGACGAGCAGAAGGTGCACAACCTCGAGCCGTGGCCGACGGAGTACGCGAAGCCGTTCTCCGCGGAGTACATCGCCGGGCACCTGTCGCGCACCTACGACAGGACCGTCGAGCAGAGCTTCGAGATCGCGAAGAGCTCGATGGAGGGCACCATCGCATCGACGGTGCGCAGCGACATCGGCGGCGATGAGCAGCGGGTGCACTCCGTGCAGACGCAGTGGTTCAACATGACGTTCAAGCACGTGCTGCTGCCGATCTGGCTGCTGACGGTGATCTACAACGGCACGCCGTTTCAGGTGTGTATCAACGGTTTCACCGGCGAGGTGCAGGGCCGCAGGCCGTACAGCACGGTGAAGATCGCCGCCGCGGTGACCGCTGCGGTGCTGGTGATCCTGCTCGTGGTGGTGGCCTACATGGCGATGAAGGGCGGTTGACGGTGGGCGTATTCGCCTGGCTCGTAGTACTCCTGGTGGTGGCCGTCGTGGCGAGCGGCGCACTGTTCGCGGTCGCGCTGGCGAGGCGGTCGAGGGGCCAGTTGGCCGTCGGCACCGAGGCGCTGCCGGGCATGCCGACGGGCGCGCCGCTGGAGTGGGCGGGCCAGCACACCCCGGAGGCGAAGATGCACCGGCGGCTGATCGGGCTGGCGCAGACCGTGGCGGCGCTGCCCTTGGGCGACGCCACCGCCATCGAACGACAGGTGGCCGTCCAGCACAAGATTCAGGAACTCGACCGGAGGCTGATCTCGTTCGCGGTCGCGCCGGAACCCGCTAGGCGTGAAGCGGTCGACGGGCTGGAGCCCGAGGTCGCCGACGCCGAGGCGGAGGTCGGGACGCTGGCCGTGGATCCGGGGCTGGCGTAAGCCCCGCTACCACCGCACCATGCGGCGCTGCGCGAGTAGATCGCGCACCAGACCCACGTATCCGACGGCCACCACGCTCCAGTCCATCTCCGGCGCCATCTGGCGGGCTTCGGCCGCCATCGAGCCGGAGAGCCGGGGCTGTGTGAGAACCTTTCGCAGGGCCAGCGCGAAGCCGTCCGCGTCGTCGTGGACGACGACGCTTCCGGCACCGGTGCCGAGGAGTTCGATGGCGTGCGGGAAGGCCGTCGCGACGACGGGCCTACCCCGTGCGATCGCCTCGGCGAGCACCGGCGCGGCGGTGAGGTCGGTGGAGTCGTAGGGCAGCGCGATCACCGAGGCCTGCTGGAATAGGGTGGTCAGCGTGGCCTCGTAGTCGCCGCCGTCGATCGTCACGCAATCGGCGACGCCGCGCTGCGCGATCCTCTCGACGAGCGACTCGCGGTACGCCTCGCCCTCGGCGGCGAGGACGCCGGGATGGGTCGGCCCGGCGATGACGTAGCGAGGCCGGCCGGGAAGGCCCCTCAGCGCCTCCATCGCGTCGATGACCCGTTCGATGCCTGCGCCGGGGCCCAGCCAACCCCAGGTGAGGATGGTCGGCCGGCTCGGGCGCTTCAGTTGCGGGGCGCGGGACACCCGCGTGCCGAACGGGAGCGTCGTCACGGCGGAGCTGCTCACGGTGTAGCCGTCGCGCAGTTGGCCCGCGGCGGACCTGGAGAGGACGACGACGTGGCTCGCGGCGTCGGCGATCGCCTCGATCGTCGAACGCTGTTGCGCCGTAGGATGTTTCGGCACGGTGTGCAGGATGACGATCGACGGCACCGACACCTCGCCGAGGATGTCCACCACCTTGTCGGCGTCGGGGTGAAAGTGGAAGTCGTGGTGGAGGATCGCGGCGTCACCGTCGCTCAGGCGCGCCACCTCGCCGACGTCGACGAGGGTGACGTCGGCACCGTAGGTGTTCAGCGCCTGACGGAGTCCGGACCCGAACCGTTGGAGGGCAGCGGATTCCGGTGCCGGGGTAGCGAGCATCGCTATCCGCACGGGCGTGTGGGTGATCGGCATCGCAATCGGCTTCAGAAACGCGCTCACTGCCCGCCCCGCGTCGATGCCTTGCGGCAGGGGTTGAGACCGTATTCCTTCGGTGCCATGGGGATGGTCCCGTCTGAGCCGTCCGAAGGGCTCGATAAGCGAATCGGCGATGACGCGAGCCGAATTCGGTCGCGTGCGGGGAACCGCCGATGTGTCCACCTTACGCCCTGCAGCGAACGTTGTAGCAGCCGAACCCGTCCCGACCGCCCTGTATGGTCCGAAGGACACCGTTTCGTCTGTCGACGCGGGCCTGGCTCGAAACGATGGGAATCGAACGGTGATTGAACGACGAAGCGCCACTCCGGTCCGCTTGATTCTGGCACCCGTTCTCGGCGACGACCTCTGCGGAGCGTGGTGGCCGCGGTCCGCGTCGATCGCCACCGAGCTTCCCGGACTCGCCGAGGTGCTGCGCGACCGGCTGGGCCAGGTGGTCGACATTCAGGTCAGCTGGTCCTCGGTCGACGGCGAGCCCGACCTCGACCTGCTGACCAGGCGTGGGGTGTCCGCCATGCCGGGCCTGCGCACCCGACCGCAGCGCGTGATGAAGGTGATGGGCAGCGACGCCGCGGTGAAGCTCATCGTCGTGCCGCACCGCACCACGTCGCCGCTCGCGGTGCTGGTGATGCGGCACGCCGCCGGACTGCCGGTCGACGATCGGCACCTCGAGAGCGACGCCTACCGCGCGGCCGACGACATCGTGCGGTCGGCGCAGGCGCAGTGCGTGCGCTGGAGGAACTAGGCCAACTCGAAGACCGGGATCACCCGGTCGGTCCGCTTCTCGTACTCCCCGAAGCCGGGCGCGCGCTCCACGATCTGCGCGTAGACGAGGTCGCGTTCGTCGCGCGGAAGTTCGCGGGCGACGACGTCGCGTTTCGGATCCGCCCCGATCTCGACCTGAACGGCGGGCTGGGAGCGCAGGTTGAACACCCAACCGGGGCTGGCGTCCCGGCCAGCCGCCGAACCGACGACGTAGACCTTGCCGTCGATGTCGAAGTAGCCGATGAGGTTCTCCCGCTGCGTGCCGCTCTTGGCGCCGGTGGACGTCAGGATGAGCAACGGGAAGCCCTCGAACTGCCCGCCGACCTTGCCGTCGTTGGCGCGGAACTCCGCGATGTTCTGCGCGTTGAAGTCCCGCTCGGAATCCATGTCGTCAGCCATCCCGCCATCGTGGCACAGGGGTTCGGGGTCCGGCACCGTCGATCGTCCGTGCCGTGCCGGCAAACTCCGGTGCGGGCCCGCGTCAGGAGAAGAGCCGGCTCCGGATGCGCCCGTCGACGATCGTCGCCAGCCGCGACACCTCGTCCGGATCCCCGTCGGCCTCGATCCGGCCGTCGGCGATCGCCTCCGCGACTGTCGTGCGCTGCCCGACGATGGCCGACACCACCTCGCGGGTGGTCCGGATGGTGGCCTCGGCCCCGTCCGGCGCCGCACCGCCGCGGGCCGTCATGCGACCGTTGCGCACGCGAAGGTGGGCCGTGCTGTCGTCGATGTGGAACTCGTAGACGGCGTCGACGTCCGACACCGGCGCCTCGCTGTCGACGATCAGGAAGTTCAGCGCCCATTCGGCACGGAACGCCTCGGTTGCGCAATCGGCGTCGGCCATCTGATGACGCGCACCCCACACGGCCAACGGCACCATCGCCCTGGCCAATTCGCGTCCGGCGTCGGTGAGTTCGTAGCCGACCGCAGAACTCGGTTGATCGAGGAGCAGCTTGCGAGCCACGACACCGTCGGCCTCCAGCTGCCGCATCCGGCTCGCCAACAGGCTGGTGCCGATGCCGCCGAGTGCGTCGGCGAGCTGGTTGTACCGCTTCGGGCCGGTGCCCAGTTCCCGAACGATCAGCAGCGACCAGCGCTCACCGACGACGTCCAGGGCGTGCGCCAGACCGCAGAACTGGCCGTAGTTCCGTCGCGACATGCCGCTCATCGTAAACCTCGCTCCACAAACTTGACGTCGACTTCACTAACAAGTGCGTACTTCTAAATCTTATGTTACTTTTCCGAAGTGCACTTCTAAATCTTCTCTATCCAGGAGGACCCCATGGCCCTGATCTCCATCGGCGGACCCCGCCGACTGACCGCACTGCTCCGCCATCTCACCGACCTGTCCCGACCGCGCGTCGCGCACGTCGAGGCGCCGACCGTGGAACCCATGAAGCGGCACTATCCGCCGCGTCGCGAGCGGGTCATCGAAAGCGCGGCGATGCGCCGCGAGATGTACCGCCTCTAGCTCCCAGAAGGCTTATGTTTCATGGCGTGAAGCGCGTACTGCCGATCGCCGCCGCGGTCGTCGCCGTGGCCGTGCTGACCCAGTGCTCATCGGCTGTCGAGGGCGCACCTGCGCCCGCGACGAACCCCTCCGTCGAGATCGAGCGCGCAGACGTCGAAGCCTGGCTCGGCGCGTGGACCGGGCCCATCACCCAGGCGGGCGCGCAGTACAACGTCGTCCTCGCCCTCGAGTACGAGGACGGCACGGTCGTCGGCACCACCGACTACGCGGAACTCCAGTGCGCGGGCACGCTCGGTGACGCCGACCTGAGCGGCCAGGTGCTCTCGATCGTCGAGACCATCACCGTCGGCACCGAGCACTGCATCACGCCCATCGACCTGACGCTGACGCTCGAGCCGGGCAGGGTGCACTACAGCTTCGACGACCAGGGCGGTGGCGACGGCGTTCTGGTCAGACAAGAGGGCTGGACGTGAGCCGGGTGGGTGTCCCCTTAGATTCCCGCTGACTTCAACCCCTGACTTCGGCCGAATCCGCGAGCAGCATTTCGGGGTGACCCGTGTGATTCGCTTCAACGCCTTCGACATGAACTGCGTCGCCCATCAGTCCCCCGGCCTGTGGAAGCACCCCGAGGATCAGTCGGCGCGCTACAAGGACCTCGAGTACTGGACCGAACTGGCCAAGCTGCTGGAGCGCGGCCGCTTCGACGGCCTGTTCATCGCCGACGTCCTCGGCACCTACGACGTCTACGGCGCCAGTGACGAGGCCGCGATCCGCCAGGCCGCGCAGATCCCCGTCAACGACCCGCTCCTTCTCGTCTCGGCGATGGCCCTCGTCACCGAGCACCTCGGCTTCGGCATCACCACCGGCACCGGCTTCGAGCACCCCTACCCGTTCGCCCGCCGGCTCTCGACGCTCGACCACCTCACCAAGGGCCGCATCGGCTGGAACGTCGTCACCGGCTACCTGCCCGCCGCCGCCCGCAACATGGGCCAGACCGACCAGCCCGCCCACGACGCCCGCTACGACCATGCCGACGAGTACCTCGAAGTCCTCTACAAGCTGTGGGAAGGCTCATGGGAGGACGACGCCGTCATCCGCGACAAGGACCGCGGAGTCTTCACCGATCCGGACAAGGTTCACCACATCGGCCACGAGGGAACGCATTTCAGCGTTCCGGGCGTGCACCTGTCCGAGCCGTCGCCGCAGCGCACCCCCGTCATCTACCAGGCCGGCTCGTCCCCCCGCGGGGTTCGCTTCGCCGCGGAGAACGCCGAGGCGATCTTCACCGCCGCGCCGACGAAGGCGATCCTCGCCGAGACCGTCACGACCATCCGGCGCGAACTCGAGATCGCCGGCCGCGACCCGTACGGGGTGAAGATCTTCAACCTGTCGACCGTCGTCACCGCGGCCACCGACGAGGAGGCGCACGCCAAGCACGCCGAGTACCTGTCCTACGGTGATCCGGAGGGCGCGTTGACGTTCATGTCCGGCTGGATGGGCGTCGACCTGGCGCGCTACGGGTTCGACGAGCCGGTCGGCAATGTCGACTCCAATGCGATCCTGTCAGCGGTCGCGGCGTTCCAGTCGGCCGACCCCGACGGCGGCGAGTGGCAGATCAAGGACATCGCCGAGTGGGGCAAGATCGGCGGCCTGGGCCCGCGCTTCGTGGGATCCGGTGCGAGCGTGGCGGATTCGCTGCAGGAGTGGGTCGAGGAGACCGACGTCGACGGATTTAACTTCGCCTACGCGGTCACACCGGGATCGTTCGCCGACATCGTCGATCACGTCATCCCCGAACTGACCGCACGCGGGGCCTATCAGCCCGAGTACACGCCGGGAACGCTGCGCAACAAGCTGCTCGCCAACGGCGACCGGCTGCCCGACGAGCACCGCGGCGCCAAGTACCGTGTGGGAGGGCCACTGTCGACGATCATCGACCGGCCCTCGACGCTGCCGTCCTCGTCGGCATCGCTGTCCGCACAACCGACGAGAGGACGCTGACGTGTCGATTGCACTGCACTGGTTCCTGCCCACCTACGGCGACAGCCGGTTCATCGTCGGCGGCGGCCACGGGCTGCCCGCCGGCTCGGCGCACAGCGATCGCGACGCGTCGATCGACTACCTCGCGTCGATCGTGCGCGGCGCGGAGTCGTTCGGCTTCACGGGCGCGCTGATCCCTACGGGCGCGTGGTGCGAGGACGCGTTCGTCACCGCCGCGTTCCTGGCGCGGGAGACGACGTCGCTGGCGTTCCTCGTCGCGTTCCGGCCCGGCCTGGTCAGCCCCACGCTGTCGGCGCAGATGGCGGCGACGTTCGCCCGGCACGCACCGGGCCGGATCCTGCTGAACGTCGTGGTCGGCGGCGAGGCGCACGAGCAGCGCTCGTTCGGCGATCACCTCAGCAAGGACGACAGGTACGCCCGCTGCGACGAGTTCCTCGAGGTCGTACGCGGACTGTTCGCCGGCGAGACGGTGACGCTGCAGGGCAACCACGTCAACGTCGAGGAGGCCGCGCTGGCGTTGCCGCCCAACCCGATTCCGCCGCTGTACTTCGGGGGCAGTTCCGGCGCAGCCGGCCCGGTTGCGGCTCGACACGCCGACGTGTACCTGACGTGGGGTGAGCCGCCGGACGCCGTGCGCAAGAAGGTCGACTGGATTCGCGGTCTCGCCGAGCAGGAGGGCCGCGACGTCCGCTTCGGCATTCGCCTGCACACGATCTCCCGCGACACGGCCGACGAGGCGTGGGCCCAGGCCGACAAGTTCATCTCCGCGCTGGACGAGGAGACCGTCGCCAACGCGCAGAAGGGCCTGCACCGCAGCGAATCCGAGGGACAGCGTCGCATGCTCGCACTGCACGAGGAGCACCGCGCCAACGGCACCTGGAACGACGCGCGGTCGCTGGAGATCGCGCCGAACCTGTGGGCCGGCGTCGGCCTGGTGCGCGGCGGGGCGGGCACGGCACTGGTTGGCAGCCACGCCGATGTGGCCGACCGCATCGCCGAGTACGTCGAGGTCGGCATCGACGAGTTCATCTTCTCCGGCTATCCGCATCTGGAGGAGCTGTACTGGTTCGGCGAGGGCGTCGTGCCGATCCTGCGCGAACGCGGACTGTTCAAGGGTGAGGCGAATTCAGCTGCCCCGGCGTCGATTCCGTTCGTCGGCGCCCGGCGGTGAGCCTGGACGCCCTCCAGGTCGCGGCGCGGCTGTCCACCGATTTCGAGGCGGAGGCGTCGGTGCGCGACGCGGACCGGGTCCTGCCGTACGACCAGGTGAAGGCGCTGAAGGCGTCGGGTCTGCTGGCGCTTCCGGTGCCCGTCGAGTACGGCGGGGTGGCGGCGCCGGCGTCGGTGATCGCCGAGGTGTTCCGGCTCGTCGCGCACGCCGACCCGTCGCTGGCGCAGATCTTCCAGTCGCACTTCACGTTTCTGGAGGCGCTGCGGCTACAGGGCACACCGGAGCAGAAGGCCTGGTTCTACCCGCTGGTGCTCGACGGAGCGCTGCTGGCCAACGCACAGACCGAACGCGGCCCGCACGCGGTGAACATCGACTCGACTCTGTTGATCGAGCAGGGGTCGGGCGGCTACGTGCTATCGGGCCGGAAGTTCTACGCGACCGGCGCGCTGTTCGCGGACTGGTTGGTGGTCCGGGCGTCGTTGGGTGACGGTGCCGAGGAGCCGACCCCGCAGACACCGAAGGCGTTGGCGTTCATCGCCCGTGACTCGGCGGGCGTCGAGGTCGTCGACGACTGGGACGGCATGGGCCAGCGCACGACGGCGTCGGGCACGGTGACGCTGTCCGACGTGGTGGTACCGGCCTCTCAGGTCGTGCCGTTCACCCCGATCTTCTCCGGGCCGACGACGTACGGCGCGCGAGCGCAGTTGTGGCACAGCGCCATCGACGTCGGCATCGCCACGGGTGCGCTGGCCGCCGGGGTGGCCGTGGCAGGGAAGGCGCGACCGCACTTCGAGGCGGAGGTGTCGGCCGCTGTCGACGATCCGACGCTGGTGAACATCGCGGGCGAACTGACCGTGACGGTGCGCGGTGCGCAGGCGCTGCTGGCCGAGGCGGCTCGCGCAGTCGATGCGGCGGAGGCGTCGCTGTCCCCCGAGTCGACGGCGGCGGCGTCGGTGGCGGTCGCCGTCGCGAAGGTGGCGGCGGTGCGGGCGTCGCTGGAGGCCGCGAACGTGTTGTTCGAATTGGGCGGCACCAGAAGCGCTTCCGCGTCGGGCAACCTGTCGCGGTACTGGCGCGACGCCCGCACGCACACCCTGCACGACCCAACGCGCTGGAAGCTTCAGCACATCGGGCGATACACGTTGTCGGGGACGCCGCCCCCGCACCACGGCCAGATCTAGTCGAGTTCCTTCCGCGCGTCCTTCCGCGAGCGTGCGTGTCTGCGGGCGACACGCCGGGGTTGCGCGGGCAAACGCGCACGTTCGCGGCAGTATGGACACCGTGCAACCGGTCGGCGATCCGCTTCTGCTAGGGCAGCGCCTGGTCGCGATCCTCGAGACGGGCCTGCGGACCGCGACCTACAAGCTGGCCACCCTCATGGCGCTCGTCGAGCACTGCATCGAGAATCTTCCAGCACGCGAGCATGATTCGCTCGCCGTGCCGATTCCCGAGCTCGCCCATCGCGTACTCGACCTCTACTGGCGGCAGGTTCGCCCTTTCGACGGACGGGAGCTTCGGCAGTCCACACAGTCTCGGGCGCGCATTCTCATCGCCGCAACGACGCTTCGGCACGCGTCGAGAGGCGCAAGCTCACTGGACACCGCCCGCCTGCGCGCTCCAGAGGCGTACCGCAAGGTCATCGACGACGTCGTCCTATGCCTGGCGCAGCAGCCACTACACCGTTTGCAGAAGCTGCCCGGAAGTCCAACCAGCGATCCGTTTCTCTACGACGACGCGTTCCTCCACGACCAGGTGAGCCGTAGGACGCTGCGGTCACACGGGGACGCCGTTGTGCTCAATCCGGGTGTTGCACATGCTCTGGCCAGACTATCGGGCCTCCTGAAGCCCGCCCTGGAAGTCATGTGGGTCGACGACGTCCGACGCATGAACAAGTTCCTCGACGAGGACGTACCCGACGTCGCGGGTCACCTCTTCGGTAGGTCGCGGTCAGGGTTCGCAGCGGTGCGCGAACCGTTCAAGGACGCATTCGGCCCGCACTGTTTCTACTGCCGCACACATCTGCCTGCGAACAATCCCATCGATCATGTACTGCCGTGGTCCCTCGTCGGGATCGACGGTCTCGCGAATCTCGTGCTGGCGTGTGCGCGCTGCAACGGTGATAAGAGCGGCGCCCTCCCGGCGCTCAACCTCATCGACAGGGCGCTCGACGATGACCGAGCAATCAGTTTGGAGCAGATCGCCACGAGTCTGCAATGGCCTACTCAGCGCGACCGTGTCGCTGCTGCCGCTCGCGGCATCTACCGCGGACAACCCACGGGGGTTCCGACGTGGTCGGGTTTTCGGCAGCGCGAGCGACTCGACATCAGTTTCCCGCCTGCGTGGCTGCGGCCGTAAGCTACGCCCGCACCACCGAGGATTCGCTCGTCGATACGGAATCTGGCGACGAAAACCCGACTGAAACGTCGTCAGTTTCCAAGTCGCGCCTGTCCTCCCACTCTCAATTTAAAGCAGACGGTGGGGCTTGCCGCAAGACCCGGTAGCTGCAGCACAATCGTCGGCCATGACCACACCGAAGCCCTTCGAAGTCCACGAATCCGGCGCCTACCTGCACGGCACCAAGGCCGACCTGAAGGTGGGTGACCTGCTCACACCGGGTCGCGAGTCGAACTTCGAGGCGGGCCGCATCATGAACCACATCTACGTCACGCTGACCTTGGACGCCGCCGCCTGGGGCGCCGAGATGGCACCGGGCGACGGTCCCGGCCGCATCTACCTCGTCGAGCCGCTCGGCGAGCTCGAGGACGACCCGAACGTCACCGACAAGAAACTGCCGGGCAACCCGACCCGCTCGTATCGCTCCCGGCAGCCGGTCCGCATCGTCGGCGAGCTCGTCGACTGGGAGGGACACACCGCAGAACAGATCCAGGCCATGGAAGCCGGCCTCGCGGAGCTGCGGCGCACCGGGAAGGCGGTGATCTACGACTAACCGGCGCGCGCCGCCGCGAGGCGCCGGTCCGGCACCCGTTGCAGACCGAGGTGGCCGCGCAGCGTCGTGTGGGTGTACTCGCGGCGGAACAGGCCGCGGTCGCGCAGGATCGGCACCACGTGATCGACGAACAGCTCCAGACCCGACGGGAACACGTCGGGCATCAGGTTGAACCCGTCGACGGCCTCCGCGGTGAACCAGTCCTCGATCGCGTCGGCGATCCGCTCGGGCGACCCGACCACCAGCCGGTGCCAGGTGATCACTCGATCGAGAAGCTCTCGCACCGTGAGGTTCTCGCGGCGTGCCAGATTCACGACGATGTCGCGCGCGCCCTGGGACCCCGTGTCGGTCACCGCGCCGTCGAGCAACCACCGCGGCAGCGGCTTGTCCCACTCGAGTTCCGCCGGGTCGACGGAGATCTGGCCGGCCAGATGCGCGAGCCGCCGCTCGCCCGCGAGCTCGTTCAGCTCGTCGTTGCGCCGTCGCGCCTCCTCCTCGGTACTGCCGAGAACGAACGACAGCCCCGGCATGATCCGGATCGCGTCCCGCGGACGCCCGTACGCCGCGGTGCGGGAGCGCAACTCCTGCGCGTTGCGCAGTGCGTCCGGCAGCGACGCCTGCGCGGCGAACACGCCGTCGGCGTACCGGGCCGCGAGATCCAGACCACCGGCCGACCCGCCCGCCTGGAACAGCACCGGGTGGCCCTGCGGCGACCGCGGCAGCGTCAACGGCCCGTCCACGGTGAAGAACTCGCCGCGGTGGTCGATCGTGTTGATGGAGCCGGCCCTGCTGAACGCGCCGGTGCGCTTGTCCGCCAGCACGGCGTCGTCGTCCCACGAATCCCACAGCGCGCGGACCACGTCGACGAACTCGGCGGCGCGACGGTAGCGAGCGCTTCGATCGGGATGCGCCAACGGTCCGTCGCCGTGCCCGAAGTTGTTCCACGCGTACGGATCACTACTGGTGACGACGTTCCACGCCACCCGGCCGCGGCTGAGGTGGTCCAGCGAGGCGAAGCGGCGGGCGACGTTGTACGGCTCCTCGAACGACGTCGACACCGTGCCGATCAGCCCCAGATGGGTGGTCGCCGCCGCGAGGGTCGACAGCAGCACGATCGGATCGAGCGCCAGCGGCGGCGCGTCCAGCGGTTGGTCCGGGGGTTGGAACAGCGACGGACTGTCGGCCAGGAACAGGGCGTCGAGGGTGCCGCGCTCCGCGGTTCGGGCCACGTCGATCCAGTACGCCGGATCGGTGAACCAGTTCGGATCCGCACCCGGGTACTGCCACGCCGCTGGGTGCATCCCGTCGGAGAGGACGTTGACACCCAGGTGCAGCTCGCGGTCCGTCACGCCGGATCACCCGGCAGCGCCAGCTTCTTCACCTCGGGATCGTTCGCGATGAACGTCTGCACGCGGGGGTCCTTGAACGCCTTGATGAGGTTCTGGATGTTCTCGGTGTCGACGTAGTCACTGCCGACGGTCAGCACGGAGGCGAACTGGTCTGGTGACTTCGGCGCGAAGATCAGCTTGTCCTCCGACACCCCCGCCGCGAGGAACGACTCCGCGTAGCCGACGATGGCGTCGAGGTCGGGCAGCGCGCGGGGCTGGGCACCGAAGTCGAGCAGGGTGAACTTCAGGTTCTTGGGGTTCGCGATGATGTCCTTCTGCGTCAGCGCGGTGATGTCGGCGTCGGGTCGCAGCGTGATGAGCCCGGCCTGCGCGAGGTACCAGATGCCCTGGGCGTTGTTGGCGGGGTCGGCGAGCAGCGACACCGTCGCGCCGTCGGGAAGATCCTGCGGCGTCCTGTACTTGTCCGACCAGATGCCGAACACCCAGTGGAAGAACGGGCCGGTGGCCGCCTCCTCCTTGAAACCGGGATTCGCGTCGAGCACCTGCTGCAGCCAGTGCCGGTGCTGGAAGATCGTGCCCGCGTAGGTCCCGTCGCTGACCGCCTGGTTGATCTGCGTGCTGTCGCCGAGCCCGACGGCGCCGACCTTCACGTCGTAGTCGGGTGCGATCTCCCTGGCGATGTACTCGATGATCGCCTTCTCGGCCGGATTCGAGTCGAGGTACACCACCTCCACTGTGGCTCCGGCGGTTTCGTTCGGTGACGCGGTGCCGGCGGTGGGCTGCACCACGACGTAGCCGGCGACCGCGACGATCACGGCCACCACCGCGACGATCCACGGCCACCTCCGCCGCTTGGCGATGGTGAAACCGTGGGGCGCTGGCCCGTCGCTGGTCGATACCGACTCGTCGATGCTCATGTCCATGGGAGTGTGGCGGTCGCGGCTCACCTCGCCCATGGTTTGGCTCAGGGTGGACTCAACTGTATTGATTCACCCTGAGCGCAAGGGTTTTCGGGGACAACGGAAACCTGAGACGGTCCCCAGTCGATGATAGAGCTGACCGACCTCACGAAGATCTACGGCCACGGTGACGACCGCACCGTGGTGCTCGACCGTATCAACTTCCGCGTCGAGGCCGGCGAGATCCTCGCCGTCGTCGGCCCCAGCGGGGCGGGGAAGAGCACGCTCGCGCAGTGCGTCAACCTGCTGACGCTGCCGACGTCGGGTTCCGTCGTCGTCAACGGCGAGGACCTCACCACGCTGTCGACGCAGAAGCTGCGCGTCGCGCGTCGGCGGATCGGCACCGTCTTCCAGTCGGCGGGACTGTTCGAGCGACGCACCGCGGCCGAGAACGTCTCGCTGCCACTGGAGTACCTCGGCGTCACCGCGTCGGAGGCACGCCATCGAGTCGCCGAACTTCTCGACCGGGTCGGCCTGACCGCGCGCGCCAACCACTACCCGTTCCAGCTCTCCGGAGGCCAGCGGCAGCGCGTCGGCATCGCGCGCGCCCTGGCGCTGCGGCCGTCGGTGCTGCTGTCGGACGAGGCGACGGCCGGGCTCGATCCGACGACCACCTCATCGGTGGTCGACCTGCTGCGCGAACTGCGCGACGACCTGGACCTGTCGATCGTCTTCATCACCCACGAGATGGACACCGTGCTGAAGATCGCCGACTCCGTGGCCTCCCTCGACCACGGAAGCATCGTGGAATCCGGTCGGCTGGTGGATCTGCTGACCGATCCCGATTCGCACCTCGGTGCGGCGCTGCGACCGCAGGGGGTGGCCGCAAACGCCTCGGCGGGTGAGCAGGTGTGGCACGTCGTCTACGACTCCCCGGACGTGCCCCCGGACTGGATCGCACGGGCGTCGGCGGACCTCGGTTCACCGCTGAGTGTCCTCGGCGCGTCGGTGCAGCAGGTCGGTGGCGTCACGATAGGCGCTGCAACGCTGGGTATTCCGGACCGTCTCAGCTCACGCGCGGCCGAGGTGCTCAGTCGCTACGGGCTCGCGACCACGACCACCACCCCCGCCGTGGAAGAGCTGGAGGGCGTCGCGTGACCCGGACCCTGCTCGCGAACACCAAGGTGCCGTTCGACGAACTCCCCGGCCTGCTCTTCCCCGCGCTGCTCGACACGCTGATCATGGTCGGCGTCGTGATGACCATCGTCGTGGTGGTGGGCGTGCCGCTCGGCGCGCTGGTGCACAACCTCGCGCCCGGCGGCCTGTTCGAGAACCCGACGCTGCACACGGTTCTCAGCTGGATCATCAGCATCGGCCGCAGCCTGCCGTTCCTCATCCTGATGGCCGCGATCATGCCGTTCACCCGGTTCATCACGGGCACGAACATCGGGATCGCGGCGGCGGTGGTGCCGATGGCGCTGGCGGGCACCGCGTTCTTCACCAGGATCGTCGAGAACTCGCTGCGCTCGGTGCCGCCGTCGGTGGTGCAGGTCGCCCGCGCGTCGGGTGGCTCGCCTCTGCAGATCATCCGCACCGCGCAACTCGCCGAGGCGGTGCCGTCGATCCTCGGCGGCCTCACCATCAACGTCATCGCGATGATCGAGTACTCCGCGATCGCCGGAACCATCGGCGCGGGTGGAATCGGCTACGTCGCAGTCACTTACGGTTATCAGCGCTTCGATCAGGGCGTCATGCTCGCGACCATCGTGATCCTGGTCGTCACCGTCGCCGCGGTGCAGCTCATCGGCGACGCACTCGTTCGCGTCACCACGCCGCACAGCCGGGCTCGTTCCGGCGCGGCCCGTCCACTGCGCAGACGCGCAGTCACCGCATAGGGGAAAAATCATGGCAACGACAACCACTCCCGACGAGACCGACGATCACGGTTTCGAGTTGAAACGACGGCCCAAGTGGCTGTGGATCGCGCTGAGCCTCGCCGTGGTGGTGGTCGTGATCGTCGGGGCGCGGTTCATCTTCTTCGGGAAGACGCAGTCGCCCAACGAGATCACCGGCGCGACGCTGGTGGTGGCGACCAACGAGGGCAACGCGGCGGAGCAGGCGCTCATCGAGTACATCGCCAGAGAGGTCGCGCCGAGGCACGGGATCACGGTGGCGTTCCGCGGCCTGTCGGACAGCAACACGATCAACCGCGCGGTCAGCGACGGCGAGGTCGCGGGCACCATCTATCAGCACAAGCTGTGGCTGGGCCAGGTGCTCGAGGCCAACCCGGACTTCCGCGAGGAAGCGGCGACGCCGGTGTTCCGCTGGGGCTTCGGCATCTGGTCGGACAAGTACACCGACCCCGCGCAGCTGCCGGACGGCGCGAACGTCTCGCTCTACTCGGATCCGGCCAACGAGGCCCAGGGGCTGTGGCTGCTCGAGCGCGCCGGGCTCATCACGCTGGACCCCACCAAGGACAAGTGGACGGCGACGCAGAAGGACATCGTCGGCAACCCGAAGAACCTGAAGTTCACGCTGCTCGACTTCGCCGCGCAGTCGCGGTCGCTGCCGGATCTCGATGCCGCAGTGGGCTATACGGAGTACTACCTGGCGGCCAAGGTGCCGATCCAGCAGCAGATCTTCGCGCCGCCCGCACCCGACGAGTTCGCCGGCCAGCTGACGATCGGCAGCAAGTGGGCCGACACCGAGAACATCAGGAAGCTGGTGGAGACGTTCAAGGATCCGGCGGTGCAGCAGTACCTCGCCACCGACCCGAGCGTGAAGGACATCCTGCTGCCGCTCTAGTACCGCGAGCAGAAGCCGCATTCTCCTCTGTGAGAATCAAACCCGTGCTCCCGCCGCGATCCCGCGGTTGAATCCAGCATCATGACCGAGACCCTCGTCGAGAACCCACTCCAGCGCGCACGTGCTCACTTCGCCCCCGTCTTGGCCGAGATCGCCGAGGGCACGCGGGAGCGCGACCTGGACCGCGTGCTGCCCGTCGACGCGGTCGACGCACTCAAGCGCGCCGGCTTCGGGACGCTGCGGGTGCCGGTCGAGTTCGGCGGCTGGGGGCTGGACTGGGTCGACGTCACGGCACTCTGGATCGACGTGGCCGCCGCGGACGCCAACCTGGCGCAGGCACTGCGCGGACACTTCGTCTTCGCCGAGGACGTGCTGTTCCGGCATCGTCGAGGGGAGAACGTACAGCGCTGGTTCGAGCGATTCGTCGCAGGCGAGATCGCGGGCAACGCGTGGACCGAGACGGGCTCGACGAGCATCGACCGCGTCCAGACCGAGGTGACCACCGTCGACGGCAAGCTGGTCGTCAACGGCCGCAAGTACTACACGACGGGCACGATCTTCGCGGAGTGGGCCGACGTCTACGCTCGGGTCGACGAGGACCCGGTCATCGCATTGGTCGACACGCGTCGGCCCGGCGTCACCGTGCACGACGACTGGGACGGCTTCGGGCAGCGCGGCACGGGTACGGGCACCGCGGAGTTCGAGAACGCCGCCGTCGACGACCTCGTCCCGTTTCATCGGCGGCACCCGTACCAGACGGCGCTGTACCAGCTGAACCACCTGGCGTCACTGGCCGGTATCACCAGGGCGGTGCTCGCGGACGTGACCCGCGAGGTGCAGGGTCGCGAGCGGAACTTCAGTCACGCCAACGCCTCTCGCGTGCGCGACGACCCGCAGGTGCTGGCCCGTGTCGGTGAGATCTGGGCTGCGGCGTACACCACCGAGGCGCTGGCCCTGAAGGTGGCCGAGGCCGCCGATGCCGCGGCGACCGTCGATCCGTACGACACCGAGGGCTTGGCGCAGGCGTCCGAACGGGTGGAGTTGGAGTCGTCGGCCGCGCAGGTGACGGCGTCGCAGCTGGCGATCGACGCGGCGTCGAACCTCTTCGACACGCTCGGCGCATCGGGTACGTCGACCCCCAAGGGACTCGATCGGCACTGGCGCAACGCGCGCACGGTGGCGTCGCACAACCCGCGCATCTTCAAGGCGAAGGTGCTCGGCGCGTTTCAGGTCAACGGCACTCCCCCGCCGTACGCGTGGGGCATCGGTCGCACGGAGCGATCCGAGACCTCACCCTCCTAGCGCAAACTACGCGGCGACTTTCAGACGCGCGGAGCGCTGCGGCGTGGGGTTCGGCAGCGCCAGCCGGTGCACGACGCGCAACGCCGAGAGATACTGCCCGGCGAGCGAGCCGGTGAGGTAGGGCAGCCGGTACTCCTCGCAGAGTGCGCGCACCCTGACGGCGATCTCCGCGAGCCGGTTGCTCGGCAGATCCGGGAACAGGTGGTGCTCGATCTGGTAGCACAGGTTGCCGCTCGAAAACGCCATCAGACGACCGGCTTTGAAGTTGGCGGTGCCGAGCATCTGGCGCAGGTACCACTCGGCCTTGGTTTCGCCTTTCAGCACGTCCGGGTCGAACTTCTGAGTGGCGTCCGGAAGGTGGCCGCAGAAGATGACGACGTAGGTCCAGAGGTTGCGCAACAGATTGGCGACCACGTTGGCGGCCAGGGTGCGGCGCCACCGGCCGCGGCTGAGCGCCGGGAAGACGACGTAGTCCTTGAGCGTCTGTCGGCCGATCTTCTTCAGCAGGAGCTTGCCCTGAACCGATCGGTTCTTCCTCAGGTCCACTTCGTGCAGCGCGATGCCCCACTCGAACAGGAGGGCCAGCAGCAGGTTCTGCAGTGGCTGAAGCAGATAGATCGGCTTCCACGGCTGATCACTGGTCACCCGCATCACACCGAAACCGAGGTCTTCGTCCTCGCCGATCACGTTGGTATACACGTGGTGGCGGTAGTTGTGCGACGCCATCCACTGCGACGAGACGGCGACCATGTCCCACTCCCAGGTGGCGGAGTGGATCTCGGGATCGTTCATCCAGTCCCATTGACCGTGCGAGACGTTGTGCCCGATCTCCATGTTCTCGACGCTCTTGGCGTACGCGAGTCCCAGCGTCCCGGCGATCCAGCCGAACCTGGTGGTGGACGCGCCGATCACCAATCGTGACGCCAGGTCCAGCAGTCGCTGAAACCTGATCGTGCGGCGGATGTAGGTGTTGTCCGCCTCGCCGAGCGAGTCCTCGACGTCGCGGCGGATCGCGTCGATGTCGCGTCCCAGACGTTCGATGTCCGCGGGTTTCAGGTGGGTGTACGCAGCGATATCGGTGATGGCCATGCAAAGTCCTCGGTCGATCGATCAGCGAAATGGGCATTGATCTTGACCCAGGAACTGAAGTGTGAATGCCGCGGCCGGAGTGCTCGACGCGTGTAGTACCAGCCTACGCGGCTGCGCTCACTAGCGTTGTTCGGCCAGCTCAGCCAGCAGGTCGGGTAGCGGCACGGTGGCGATTCCGATCGCGCTGTCGGCGATCCCGTACGGGATCACCAGCGTGTCGGCGTGGACGAGCCCGCCACAGGAGTACACGACGTTGGGCACGTAGCCGTTCTGCTCGTCGGGGGTCGGGCTGAGCAGCGGCCGCCGGAGTCGGCCCCGGACGACGGTCGGGTCGTCGAGGTCGAGCAGGATGGCGCCGATGCTGTACGTGCGCATCGGTCCGACGCCGTGCGTGAGCACCAGCCAGCCGGCGTCGGTTTCGATTGGTGCACCGCAGTTTCCGAGCTGCAGGACTTCCCAGGTCTCGGTCGGCTGCTGGCACCGGGACGCGGTCGGCCACACCGACAGGTCTTCCGCGAACGCGACGGAATTGGTCTCGCGGTCCGATCGCGACATGGCGGCGTAGCGTCCGCCGATCCGTCGCGGGAACAGGGCCAGCCCCTTGTTGGCCGCGGCGCGGCCGACGAGCGGACTGGACGTGAACATCTGGAAATCGTTGGTCTTCAGCAGTTGCTGACTGATCTGCGACCCGCTGTAGGCGGTGTAGGTGGCGAGATACGTGACCGAGCCGTCGTCGTCGACGAAGCGGACGAACCGCGCGTCTTCCATGCCGGCGTCCTCGGCCTCCGTGGCGGGCCACAGCACTCTCTCGGAGAGCGGCACGTAACCGGGGAACTCGACGGCGTAGAACCGCGATGCGATTCGCCGCATCAGCGCGACCGTATCCTCGGCGTGCCCGCGGGTACGGCGATTGGCGAGCAGACTGTCCAGTCGCTCGTCGAGGTCCGATCTGGTGAACAGGTCGCCGATACCACTGAAGACATAGTTCGCAGCTTCGCCTGCGTGACCTTGTCTTTCGAGTTCGGCGCGCATCGCCGATGCCTCGAGCAGTGCCGGTTCGACGCGCCCGGTGGAGTTGAACGGCGTCGGTTCGTCGATGGTGACGGCACCCGACGCGTCGACGACACCGGTACGGAATCCGATCGAGGAGCGGTGACCTTCACCGATGCCGCGCACGCTCATCACGAAGCGCAGGCCGCCGTCGGCGACATCCGTCTGATCGGGGTGCGCCACGACACTCGGATTGCACAGCGCCGCGGCCTCGATGGCGTACTCACTGGTGAACGTGGCCCCCAGCAACGACATTCGTGCATCTGACAGGCGTTGATTCGGGTTCAGCCGGTCGGCGAGTTCGCGGGCGTGCCGAACGAACGTGCCGTTGAGGTCGCGGTGCCGTCCGTCGAACCGGGCGATGACGTCGTCGAGCGCCGCTCGGACCTCGTCCTCGCTGAGGGCGAGGATGCGTTTCACGACGACGCCCGCGCGGGACTCCTGCGTCTCGAAGCCCTCCTGACCCGGTACGAACAGCCGGGTGATGACGCGCGACGGATCGGCGAGAAGCCGCTGGTCCCCGCGGGTGGCCAGTTCGATGCGAGTCAACGTCACAGCGGTACGGGCGAGAGGCGCTGCGCGTGTTGCAGCGTCGAGATCACCGCGAGTGTCGACTCCGCGCCGCGGTTGAGGTTGACCCCGTCGGAGTGCAACCCGTCGAACCCGGCGCCGGTGAGCGGATCCCACATGACCTGCCCGCTGTCGTTGTCGCCCTGGAACCACGCGACGGCTGATCGGACACCGTCGGGCCAGATCTGCCGGGGATCGGACGCGGCGGCTCGTGCGCACGCGTCGGCGAGCGCTGCCACCTCGATCGGTTGCTGGTCGAACGCCGGCTCCGTGTCGCCGGGGCCGCGTCCATCCACGGACGAGGGCGACAGGTGGTCGTCATGGGTTTCGACGCCGAGCAGCCACTCCAGCAGATCGAGACCGCGGTGGTGCAGCGCCGTGCTCTCCAGCGCCACGCCCGCCGCGATCATCGCCTCGGCGATGATCGCGTTGCCGTACGTCAGACGCGCTTCGGGCCAGGGCCATTCGGGATCGAGTGCGCCGAGACCAACCGTCACGGCGTAGTCGGTGAGCAGGCGCAGTGCTGCGGAGTTGCCGGGTTCGACGGTGACGAGCTCGGCGGCGCCGACGGCGGCGAACGCCATCGCGCGCAGCGACGTCGATCGGGCCTTGGCCGCTCGTTCGAACTGGATGGTGGCGAGCCGACGCACCATGGACACGTCGCTGTGCGCCGCTGCGGTGCCGAGGCCCAGGAGGCATCGGCCCCAGTGGTCCCCGGTGGTGGGCTGATCGGTCCAGTTCCCGGCGCGGTCCAGGCGGTTGCGACACGCGCCGCTGTACGATTGCGCGTCGTTCAGGAACTGCAGCGCCTTACCCGCGAGGCCGTTCACCTGGCCCGACGAGTCCGGTTGCCGAGTGGTGACCACGAGGACACGCGCCATGTCATCGGTGCAGTAACCGTGCTCGCGACGGGGTTCGGCCATGTCGGCGTGCTCGAAGGTGGCGCGGTGGTCCGTCATGCTCAGCAGATGCATGAAGATCGGTTGGGGCGCAATGTCGCTCATGTGAAGGACCGCTCATTGACGACCAGCCCCTGGGCTAATCGGACGTAGGCGTCGGCGACGACCGGCCAGGCCATCGACGGTGCCAGTTCGCGTGCCCGCGAGCTCATCGATCCCGCCGCCTGCCGGTCGGTGAGGACTCGCGACAGCGCGTGCACCAGCGCGTCGGGGTCGTCGTGGTCGACGATGGCGTCGCGGCCGAGCAGTTCCCGCGCGTGGGGGAAGTCCGTGGCCACGACGGGGCGGCCGGTAGCCAGGGAGTCGACCAGCACGCCGGAGGTGGCCTGGTCACGGGAGTCGTAGGGCAGAACGACGACGGCGGCCGTCTGGATGAGCGCGCCGAGTTCCGCGGGGGTGCGGTACGCGTCGTCGAACGACACCGAGTCGGAGACGCCTAGGCTCTTCGCTTGCGCGAAGCGCTCTTCCCGGTACTTCTCGCCCTGTGCGACGAGGACCTTGGGGTGGGTGCGGCCGGCGACCAGATAGCGCGGGGCGTTCGGCAGGTTGCGCAACGACACCATCGCGTCGATGACACGCTCGATGCCCTTACCGGGCCCCAGCAGCCCCCAGGTGAGGATGGTCGGGCGACCCGGCGACGGCGCGGTGTCGGCACCCGTGACGATGGCACCGTGCGGGATGGTGGCGATCTTGGTCGAATCGACGGCGTAGCCGACGGTCAGGCGATGGCGCGCCTCCTTCGACATGACCACGACCTTGTCGGCCAGCGAGAGCACGCTCTCCAGTACCGAACGTTGATGCGGTGTCGGATCTTTCAGCACGGTGTGCGCGACGACGATCGACGGCACGCGCAGGCCCGCCATGATCTGGAGGATCTCGTCACCGTCAGTGCCGCCGTAGACGCCGTACTCGTGCTGAATGAGCGCGACGTCGGCGCGGTTCAACTCGTCGACCGCCGCGGCGATCGAATCCGGTGACCCGCTGACCAGTTCCGCCGCGACGTGAACGTCGCTCGAGACCTCGGCGTCGGCGATGCGCACGACGGTCGCGCTGCCGCCCTTGCGAAGCATCGCCTCGACGAGAGCGGCGCTGAACGTCGCCAAACCGCACGGCGTCGGCGCGTATGTGCTGAGGATGCCGAACTTCGGCACATACGAAAAGTGTTGCACCCCAAAGGGTGCGTTCAAATGATTGACTAACGGTGGTGCATTCAAGAGGTATCCCGACTGGGTGATTACCACCGGCGCTACCGGCGTAAGGAAGACTCGGAGGCTCAGCGCAGAAACTGATGCGAATCCGGACCTGCTGGGAGTGCCAGCTGGCCTTAGTCTACACCCCTTCCGGTTCGGCGCCGGGCGAGGCGACCTCGCGGCTGGCCGCCGCGCGGATGGCGTCGGCCAGGCGCGAGGCGGCCGGTCTCATGCGCTCTGCCGGTGGCGAGGCCAGGTAGACCTGCCACACCACGGGTGTCGCGAGCGCGATGGCCCGCAGGTCAGGGCACCGCGCCGCCTCGGAGCGCGGCATGAACGCCGTCCCGAGACCGTTCGCAACCAGCCCGGCGATCGCCGGGAATCCGCCTGGCACCTCGTAGTGCGTGCGTGGTGCGACGCCGGCGTTCTGCAGGGCCCCGTCCATCAGGCGGCGCAGCCCGAATTCCGGCGGGAATCCGATGACGTCGTCGGCGGCGGTGTCGGTGAGATGGACGCGTCGTCGCGTGGCCAGCGGATGGTCGTCGCGGCAGACGAACACCATCGGCTCCTCGAACAGCAGCCGCATGTCGAGCTGCGGCGGCATCCGGTCCGGCACCGATACCAGCGCCAGGTCAAGCGAGCCCTCGATGAGTGCGCCCAGGTATGACGATGCACCGGACTGACTGAGCCGCAACGTGATTCGCACGTTCGGGTGGCTGCGATGGAAGTCACCGAGCGCGCGCGGGACGTCGACCGGGCCGTAGGAGATCAGCGAGCCGAACTCGACGGTGCCCAGCAGCGTATCGCGATACTCGGCCACGGACTCGGCCGCCGCCCTGGTGGCGCGCACGACGTCGTGGGCACGCCCGAGGAACGTCTCCCCTGCCGACGTCAGCCTGATCCGCTGCCGCGTGCGGTCGAACAGTTGAACGTCGAGCTCGCGTTCCAGCTTCGCGACCGAGGTCGACAGCGCCGACTGGACGACGTGCGCGCGGTCGGCCGCACGCGTGAAGCTCAGCTCCGTCGCCACGGCGATGAAGTGCTCGATCTGGCGCAATTCCACCGGCACACTCTATCTATCACATAGATGCCTTGTATCAATATCAATCGTTGGACACGATGATGTAGCAGCGGTGAGATGGGGGGTATGAACAGACGTGACTTCGGACGGCTGGCCACGCTGACCGCGGGTGCGGCGACCCTGGCCGCGTGCGCGTCGGCACCCGATACCGTCGCCGCCGGCCCGCCCGCCGCCCCGACGCACGAGCTGGGGCCGGTCAAGCAGATCGACGCCGGAGAGCTCAGCATCGGCTACGTCGAGGCGGGACCCGCCGACGGCCGACCGGTCATCCTGCTGCACGGTTGGCCGTACGACATCCACAGCTACGCCGACGTGTCAGCGCGCCTCGCCGAGCAGGGCTACCGCGTCCTGGTGCCGCATCTTCGCGGCTTCGGTAGCACCAGATTCCTGTCGGACAACACGTTTCGCAATGGCCAGCAGGCCGCGCTCGCCCATGACGTGATCGCGTTCATGGATGCGCTGCGCATCCCCAGCGCGATCCTCGGCGGTTACGACTGGGGCGGGCGCACCGCCAACGTCGTCGCCGCACTGTGGCCGCAGCGGGTTCAGGGGCTCGTCGCCGTCAGCGGCTACATCGTCGTCAACCTGAAGACGAATCTCGAGCCGCTGGCGCCGAAAGCCGAGTACGGCTGGTGGTACCAGTACTACTTCGCCACTCCCCGAGGCGAACTCGGCTACCGCGACAACACGCACGACTTCAACAAGCAGATATGGCAGTTGGCGTCGCCGAAGTGGACGTTCACCGACGTCGCCTACGATCTGTCGGCCGCCGCGTTCGACAACCCGGATCACGTCGCCATCGTGATCCACAACTACCGGTGGCGGTTGAGCCTCGCCCCCGGTGACCCGCGCTACGACGCTGACGAAGCCCGCCTGGAGACGCGCCCGCCGATCGCGGTACCGACGATCACCATCGCGAGCGACTTCGACGGGGCCGCCAAGGACGGCGCCGGGTACCGGGCGCTGTACACCGGTCGCTACGAGCACCGCGTTCTCGACGGCATCGGGCACAACGTGCCGCAGGAGGCGCCCGAGCAGTTCGCGCAGGCGATCGTAGACGTGAGCCGATGACCGCGGCACTTGCGGGCCGCCGCGCGCTGGTCACCGGATCGACGTCGGGCCTCGGCGCCGGGATCGCGATCGCGCTGGCCGACGCCGGCGCGGACGTCGTCGTCACCGGCCGCGACCGGGCCCGCGGCGCGGAGGTCGTGCGCCGGATCGAATCGGGTTACGGTAGAGCCGTTTTCATCCCCGTCGACTTCTCGGAGGGGGACACGGCGATCAGCGAACTGGCGGCCTCCGTCGGCCGGATAGACATCCTGGTGAACAACGTCGCCACCCTGGTTCAGCCTGCCCCGACCTCCGACGTCACCGCCGCCGAGATCTCAGCGGCGTTCGCCGTCAACGTCGCGACGCCCTTCTTGCTGACGGGGTTGCTGGCGCCGGGGATGGCGGAGCGGGGCGAGGGAGCGATCGTCAACGTCGGCTCCATCAGCGGCATCATCGGCGCCGAGGGGTCGGCGCTCTACGGCGCGACCAAGGCGAGCATCCACCTGCTGACCAAGGCCTGGGCGGCGGAGTTCGGACCGCGCGGCGTGCGCGTCAACGCGGTCGCGCCGGGTCCGATCGCGACGGAGCGCAACGCCGAGTTCGCTGATGCGATCGCGCCGGTGTTGGCCAGAGTGCCGTCGCACCGAATGAGCACCGTCGAGGAGGTCGCCGCGACCGTGGCGTTCCTGGCCGCAGCCGGGAACATGCACGGGTCCATCGTGACGGTCGACGGTGGGGCGACGGCCGCGTGAGCAGACGCAAACTGCCCTGAAATCCTGCAGATCAGGGCACTTTGCGTCTGCTGGCGACGCTCAGGGATTGAACATCGTGCTTCCCGCGATCGGATGCGTCGTGCTGACGAGTTTGGCGACGCAGTGGTCGCGGTCGAAGCCCTGCGCGGAGCACCAGCCGAGCGCGTCGTTCGGATCGCCGAACGGCAGGCCGACGACGGTGACCCAGAAGTCGCGGCCGTCGAACGTCGACCAGTCGCCCGACCACAGCAGCTTGACGTCGGGATACATCGCTCGCAGTCGGTCGTGCTCGTCGAGGATCGCCTGATTGGTCCACGTCCGCCCCTCCGCGACCAGGCCCACGCGCTTCGAACTGATCTGCGGTATCCACCGGTCGGCGAGGACGTTGGCGACGTCGGAGCGGTCGCCGTCGGCGAGGTCCTGCAGTCGGGCGAGGGCGGCCTGCTCGGGATCCTGCGGCCGCGTCGTAGTGGTGGTGCGGGTGGTCGACGTCGGGCCGTCCGACTGCGCGGCGCCGAGTTCGACGGCGACGCCGGATTTCGCCTCCGCTTCGGTGAAACTCGACTCGCCGTGCCGTCCGACCTGGACCCGGTAGAAGCGCGCGCCCGTCGGGACGTCGGTCACCTCGAAGGCCAGTTCGCATCCGTCGCGCCGACTCGTCGACTCGGTGATCGCGCCCTTGCCGAGTAACGTGCCCGCCTCGTTCTCGACGGTGATCGCGGTCCTCGGTCCGACGTCGCCGAATTCGCCTGCGCCGCCGCACTCGTAGCCGCGCGGAAGTCCGTCGGTGGTGGTGGCGCCGCTCGCCAGGTGCACGGTGCCGACGAGCGTGAACGGCGCCGTGGGCTCGTCGCCCGGCCGCAGCAGGAAGAAGGCCGCCAGTGCCACCGCGACGACGAGCGCCGTCGCCCCGACCGCGACACCCACGATGCGGCCCGTCGACCGGCGGGGCGCAGCCTGCGGCGGTGGCGGACTGGACGGCGCCAGCGCGGTTGCGGGAGCGGTGAACTGCTGTGGTGCAACGGGTTCGGGTCGCATCGGCTGCGGCCGCTCCAGGGCGCGCGCGAAATCCATGCAGCTGTGGAAGCGCGCCGCGGGATCCTTGGCCATGCCCCGCGCGATCACCCCGTCGAGGAGGGCGAGCTCGGGCCGGATGCGGGACACGGCCGGCGGTGGCGCGGTGAGGTGCTTGCCGATCACGACAGCGGGATTGCTGTCGACGAACGGCTGCGAACCGGTCAGCAGGTAATACGCCGTTGCGGCGAGGGCGTACTGGTCGGCGCGGGCGTCGACGCGGCGTCCCATGAGCTGCTCCGGCGCCGCGTAGGCCGCGGTGCCGACGGTCATGTTCGTCCCGGTCAGGTTCGTGTCGGCGTTGCCCATGTCGCGGGCAACGCCGAAGTCCGCCAGCAGGATTCGCCGGTCCGAGTGGTCGATATCGGCGATCAGGATGTTCGCCGGTTTCACGTCGCGATGCAGCAGTCCCCTGCCGTGGGCGTAGTCGAGAGCCGACGCGATGGCCTTCACGATCTCGACGGCGTGCTGCGGCGGCATGCCGTGGGGATACCGCTCGCGGACGAGCTGGCTCAGGTCGGTGCCGTCGACGAAGTCCATGGAGATCCACAGCCGGTCGTCGTCCTTGCCGCGATCGTGGATGCCGACGATGTGCGGGTGCCACAGCTTGGCCGCGAGGTCAGCCTCGCGGTTGAACCGCTCCTGGTAGCCGGGGTCGGCCGAGACGTCGGATCGGAGCACCTTGATGGCGTCGCGCCGGGGCAGGCGGGGATGCTGGCCGAGGTAGACCTCGCCCATCCCCCCTGCTCCGAGCCTCCGCACGATGGTGTAGCCGGCGAACGTCGTGCCATCAGCCAACGGCATACGCGGATCGTACTCAGCGGACGGGGCGGGGGCGCCAACTTCCCGTCCGCGGTGACGCCGTCGGGGTGATGCCTACCCCAACGCGTCGCCCGCCGGTCCGAGGTCCAGGAACACCGTCTCGCCGTTGGCGTCCTCGACCCCGTCGTTGTCCGTCACGACGTAGAGCCTGCCGTTGCCGGCGATCGCGAAGCCCTCCACCTTCTCCTGCACGAACCCGCGGGTGGCCTGCAGGTCGGGAAGCAGGTTGCGGGCCAACGTCTTCGGCAGCACCACCGGCGTGTTGTCCGGCTCGAACGCCTCGCCGCCGGCGGGGATCTGCACCCGGTAGATGGCCTTCACCTTCGCGTCGGGTCCGTTGAGCTTGTCGCGCTCCAGCACCAGCAGCGACCCGTCGTGCACCTGGATCTCCGACAGTCCCACCCAGTCACCGTCGACGTCGGTCTTCTCGAGTTGGTAGCCGAACCACTCCCACTTGTCATCGGCGGGCGTGAACTTGCCGAGCCGCACCACTCCCGTGCGGTCGGTCTTGACCTCACGCTGCAGCGCCACCCAGACGTTGTCGCCGTCGACCGCGACGCCCTCCAGGCCCTGACCGCCGAGCCCCGCTGCGACGTCATCCGGCAGGGTCACGCGGTTCTCGATGGCGCCGTCGGCGGCGACGAACACCAACTCGTTGCCCGGCCCCTCCTCACCTTCGACGGCCAGCACCCAGCCTGCTCCTGGCCGCGCCGAGACGCCCTCGACGTCCAGGGTCACGGGCTTGCCGTCCTCGGTGATCGGCAGGGCGGTGTCGATCAGCGCCGGCGTCTTCGTCAGGTCAATGCCGAGGATGCGCGCCGGCCCGTAGGCGTTGTCGGTGGCGGTGAACAACCGGTTCTCGTCGCCGGGGTCGGCCGACAGCGCGCCCAGCGCACCCCACGAGATCGGCGCGCCGTCCACATCGCCGGAGACGATCGACGGGAACGGCGGCATACCGCCCTGTGCCGCAAAGGGTTCGCCGTAGCCGTAGACGCTGACCGACGCGCGGACGCGGGCCTCGGCGTCGTCGGCCTCCGAGGAGATCACCAGCAGGTTGCGCGCCGGGATCGGCAGCACGCCCTCGGGTCCCGGCGTGGTCGGCAGGATCTGCCGGAACACGGGAGCGGCGGGATCGCTGACGTCGTAGACCGCCACGAAGTTGGAGCGCTCGGAGGCGATCAGCGCGGTGGGCTTCCCACCGATCGTCGTGATCGCCAGGCCTTCCGGCTCGGGACCCTTGGACTCGGCGCGGCTCTCGATGTGCAGACCGGTGCGCACCGCGAGTTGCTCGACGCTGTTGCCGGCGTCCCACACCACCTGCCCGTTGGTGTCGAAGATCGTCCAGCCGCGGGTGCCGCCCTTCCAGTCCCCCTCGTTGGCGGTGGCGAGGTGGTCGTCGTCGACCCAGCCGATCGCGTCCGGCTCGCGGGGCGTCTCGGGGATCGACCCGGTCTGGTCGATAGCGCCGTCCTCTGCGACGTCGATCCCGGAAACGGCGACGCTGCCCGCGCTGAAGATCTTCTCGACGGCGCCGCTGCGGCCGTCGATGATCGCGACGCCGTTGTTCTCCTGCAGCGTGACCGCGACCTGACCCCGCGAGTTGATGCTGACGTACTCGGGCTCGAGATCCTCAGGGGTGTCGAGGCCCGCGGCCCGAGCGGCCTCGACGTCGAAATCGACCCTGCGAGGCTTCCAGGTGTTCGGCGCCCCCTCGAGGTCGAGGAGTTGCACGAATCCCGTTGGGGGCTGCGGCAGGTCGCCCTCCTCCTTGCCGGGCGGGGTGAACTCCTCGTCGCGCTGGTTCTCCATGGCGATCGCGGCGAACCCGCCGTCCCTACTGATCGCGATCGAATCCGGCTGGCCGCCGAGGTCGATGCTTTGGACGCGGGTGCGGTCCCTGACGTTGACGACGTCGAGGCGGCCGGACGGTTTGGGGAAGTCACCACCGGTCGTGTCGACGACGACGAGCACGACGTCGCCGACGGCGGCCACGGAGGTGGGCTGGTCGTCGGCGTCGCCGAGTTCGGTGAGCGGGAGTGTCCCGTTGGCAAGGGGTTTCGCGGGATCGCGGATGTCGAGGAAGCCGATGCGCTTGGCGGCCGCGTCGGTGTAGATCAGCGTGTTGCCGTCGGGGGTGACGGTGGAGATCTCGGCGACGGTCTCCTCGTCGGCGGGCGCGGCGTTGGGCCGGTTCAGATACACCGGGAAGGTCGCCGTCCGGTGGTAGCGCTCGCCTGCGGGGATGTTGAAGTCGATCGGCGAGGTCGCGCGCGGGGTGTCGGCAGTGCCGTCCGGTTCCGCGGTCTCGGTGCCGCAGGCCGTCAGGGCCAGGGCCGCGATCGTCGTCAGTACGGCTGCGCGACGCAGGTTCGCCGTCATGTCACCTCTTCGGTTGTCGGCTGTGAGCGGCACGAGCATTCCGTGCGGAGGTGAACGCTCGGTGACCGGCGGGCAGACGAGAGAGGTGAGTGCTGACGCCGGCGTCAGCAGTCGCGGGAAAACGGGTATGCGCCCGACATGACGGTCATCGGATTCCACTGCTCACACGAGCAGATCAGCCCCGGACGGTTGCTGCGCGACGTCCAGCACGCCGAACGCGCGGGGTTCACCGCGGGGATGTCGTCGGACCACTTGAGTCCGTGGAGCGTGCGGCACAACGAATCGGGCTTCGCCTGGTCGTTCCTCGGCGCGGCGCTCGCCACGACCAACCTGCCGTTCGGCGTCGTCAACGCGCCGGGACAGCGGTACCACCCGGCGATCATCGCCCAGGCGATCGCGACGCTCGCGGAGATGTTCCCCGGCCGGTTCTGGGCGGCGCTCGGTTCCGGCGAGGCGTCCAACGAACGCGTCACCGGCGAGGCGTGGCCGCGCAAGGAGGTCCGCGACGCGCGCCTCGTCGAGTGCGTCGACGTCATCCGCCGCCTGCTCCGGGGTGAGGAGGTCAGCCACGACGGCCTCGTCCACGTCAACCGGGCGCAACTCTGGACGCTGCCCGACGGGGTACCCGACCTCGTCGGCCCCGCCGTCACGCCGGAGACCGCCGCGCGGCACGCCGCGTGGGCCGATGGTCTGATCACCGTCAACCAGCCGGCGGACGTGCTGCAGAAGGTCCTCGACGCGTACCGCGACGCGGGCGGTCGCGGTCCGGCGCGGTTGCAGATCCATCTCAGCTGGGCGCCCACCGAGGACGAGGCGACCGCCATCGCCCACGACCAGTGGCGCAACAACGTGTTCGCTCCCCCGGTGTCCTGGGACCTGGAGACGGTCGAGGCGTTCGACGTCATCGGCGAGACGGTGACGTCCGAGCAGGTGGCGAAGTCGGTGCGGATCTCCGCCGACCTCGGTCAGCACGCGGCGTGGTTGGCGGAGTACGTGGAGCAGGGCTGGGACGAGCTGTACCTGCACTTCGTCGGCCAGCACCAGGCCGACTTCATCGACGCCTTCGGCGCTCACGTCCTGCCGCAGCTCGCGCCGACGGCGGTGCACGCATGAGGAGGATCGAGACCGGCGACCTGTGGTGGAAGAACGCCGTCTTCTACTGCGCCGACATCGAGACGTTCTACGACTGGAACGGCGACGGCACCGGCGACATCCGCGGTATGACCGAACGCCTGGACTACCTGTCCGATCTCGGCGTGACGTGTCTGTGGCTCATGCCGTTCTATCCGACCGCCCGCAGGGACGACGGCTACGACATCACCGACTTCTTCGGCGTCGACCCGCGGCTGGGCACCCTCGGCGACTTCGTCGAGCTGGTGCGCACGGCCAAGTCGATGGGGATCCGGGTGATCATCGACTTCGTCATGAACCACACCTCCGACGCGCACCCGTGGTTCAAGTCGGCCCGACGAAGTAAGGACGATCCCTACCGCGACTACTACGTGTGGACCGACACCGAGCCCCCGGACACGTCCAAGGACGTGGTGTTCCCCGATCAGGAGGACAGCCTGTGGGAGCTCGATCCGAAGACGAACGAGTGGTACCTGCACCACTTCTACAAGCATCAGCCCGACCTGAACATCGCCAATCCCGAAGTGCAGGAGGAGATCTCGCGAACGCTGGGCTTCTGGCTGGCCCTCGGCGTGTCCGGGTTCCGGGTCGACGCGGTGCCGTTCCTGTTCGCGAAGGACGGCGCGCCCGGCGATCCGGGTGCGTTCGATCCGTTCGAATACCTCGGCGACGTCCGCAACTTCGTCACCCGCCGCGTCGGCGACGCGGTTCTGCTCGGCGAGGTGAACGTCCCCTACAAGGACCAGAAGCAGTTCTTCGGTGGAGCCGACGGCGACGGCCTGAACATGCAGTTCGACTTCATCGGCATGCAGAGCATCTATCTGTCGCTCGCGCGCGGCGATGCGCGGCCGCTGGCCAAGGCACTGCGTCAGCGCCCCGGCCTGGACGTGACCAGCCAGTGGGCCAACTTCGTGCGCAACCACGACGAGCTGACCCTCGACAAGCTGAGTGACGTTGAGCGGCAGGAGGTTTTCGACGCGCTCGGACCCGACCCCGACATGCAGCTCTACGACCGCGGGCTGCGTCGGCGGCTGCCCGCCATGGTCGGCGGCGACGAGCGCCGCATGCGGATGGTGTACTCGCTGGCGTTCTCTTTGCCCGGCACGCCGGTGCTGTTCTACGGCGAGGAGATCGGCATGGCCGAGAACCTCGAGATCCCCGGTCGGCTGGCCGTCCGCTCACCGATGCAGTGGACGGGCGGCGCGAACGGCGGCTTCTCGACCGCGGCGAAGCGGCGCGTCGTCCGGCCCGTGACCGACGGGCTGTTCGGACCGGAGCGCGTGAACGCCGCCGATCAGCGCCACGACCACGGCTCGTTCTGGTGGTTCATCCGCGACCTGATCTACACCTACCGTCAGCAACCCGAGATCGGCTGGTCGACGGCCACGATCCTGAAGCAACCGAACCGGGCCGTGCTGGCGCACGTACTGCGCGAGGAGTCGGGGTGGCAGCTGGTCGCGCTGCACAACTTCGGCGCCGACGGGTGCCTGGTGTCGATCGAGCTCGAGGACGCCCCGCCGGGCTCGATCCTCGTCGATCTGCTCGACGGCCTCGCCGAATACCCGCTGGACAAGGGCCTCGCCGAGTTGGAGCTGGACGCCTACGGCTACCGGTGGCTACGCCTGATCCGACCCGGCGACGAGCCGATCTGACGTCCCCCGCGACCCCCTCTGACCCGCAGTGAGATGCGTCGCTGAGCGCTCTCGCCGGGTGACGATTACGTTAACCTTAGGTGTTTGCGCTGGCCCAAGCTCAACGACGAGGCCCCCAGGGCGGTGTTGTGTGCTGAGGACGTGCAAAGGGGAATCGTCGAGTGTCGGGACTGTACGACCCTGATCAGGAGAAGAGCAGCTGCGGCGTCGGGTTCCTGACCCGCAAGGACGGCCGCCAGACCCACGAGGTCATTCAGAAGCTCCACGAGGCGCTGTGCGCCGTCCCGCACCGCGGCGGCATGTCCTCGGAGGGCGTCGGCGACGGCGCGGGCGTCAACCTGGACCTCTCGCTGCGCTTCTTCCGCAAGGTCACCGGGCGCTCCGACCTCGACCTCGGCAGCTTCGGCGTCGGCAACTTCTTCCTGCCCAACGATCCGGCCTTCCACGCCGAGGCCGAGACCGTCATCCGCGAGGCGCTGGCCGCGCAGGGCTTCGACATCCTGGTGGAGCGCGACGTGCCCGTCGACGAGACCGCGATCCGGCCCGCCGCGATCAAGTACCAGCTGCCCGTCCGCCAGTGGGTGTTCGCGACGGGCAACGGCGGCCCGCTGTCCGACCGCAGCATTCACGACGCCCTCATGGCGATCGAGGAGGTCGCCTACACGCGACCGCAGTTGCGGGGCCTGTACCCGCTGTCGCTGAGCGCTCGCACCCAGGTGCTCAAGGGCCGGCTCAACTCCAACGAGGTCGTCCCCTACTTCAGCGATCTGTCCGACCCGCGGATGGAAGTGCACTCGATGTTCTTCCACACCCGGTTCTCCACCAACACCGAACCCAATGCCACGATGGCGCAACCGTTTCGGTTGATGGCCCACAACGGCGAGCTGAACACAGACAAGAAGAACCGGCTCTCCGACAACGCCGTCGCGCTGGCCCGCAACCGCGAGATCATCCGGCCCTACGGGCAGTCCGACAGCTGTCGACTCGACCAGACCCTGCAGAACCGCGTCCTGGAGGACGACCTCGACCTGGTCACCGCCGTCGTCGCGATGATGCCGCCCGCGTGGGAGAACGACCCGACGCTGTCGCCCGAGGTGCGGGCCATGCTGGAGTTCTTCAGCCTCTACGAGGAGAAGAACGACGGCCCCGCGGCGCTGATCTTCGGCGACGGCCGCTACATCGGCGCGCGGCTCGACCGGCTGGGGCTGCGCCCGCTGCGCACCGTTGAGACCGCGGAGTACCTCGGTGTCATGTCCGAGGCCGGGCAGCTGTACTTCCCGCCCGAGGAGGTGACCAAGCGCGGCCGCATCGAGGCCGGCGGCATGCTGTACTACGACCACTCGCGTCGCCGGACGTTCGGCACCACCGAGGCGCTGGAAATGCTTGCCGCGCAGCAGGACTACCGCAGCATGGTGGCCGAGGCCCGCGTTAACCTCGGCGACCTGCCCGCCGTCCCGCCGGAGGGTCAGCTGTCACCGGCCCGCTACAACGGCGACCTGAACCGCTACCAGCGCTACGTGGCGTACTCGCTGAATCAGGAGAGCTTCAAGTTCCTGATGGACCCGATGCTCGCGACGGGCCAGGAGAAGATCTCCGCGATGGGCTACGGCGCCGCGATCAACGCGCTGTCCAATCACGAGGGCGGTATCGCGCGGTACTTCTCGCAGCGGTTCGCCCAGGTGACCAACCCGCCGCTGGACAGCATCCGCGAGGCCGACGGGATGACGCTGCGGGTCGCGCTGGGCGCCAAGCCCAACAGCGGTGCGCCACCGGCCCCGCAGATCATGATCCAGACGCCGATCCTCACGCACCTGGACATGCTGAAGATCCGCGATCAGAAGCAGACGCCGGTGAAGCGGTTCGGCAGCCGGTACCGCGTCGTGCTCAACGACGGCGAGGCCAACTCCACTGCGTTGATCAAGGGCATCGACGACCTCTGCGATGAGGTCGAGGCGTTCGCCCGTGACACCGGCGGCATCGCCGTCGTCTCCGACCGGCACGTGTCCAGTGAACTCGCTGCGATGCCGATGACCATCGTCATCTCGGCCATCAACCAGCGGCTCATCGAACAGGGCCTGCGCCGCCGGGTGTCGGTGATCGTGGAGAGCGGTCAGGTCTGCTCGTCGCACCACGTCGCGACGGTGCTCGGGTTCGGCGCGTCGGCGGTCTACTCCCTCGGCGTGCAGATGCGGGCCGAGGAGAAGTTCGGCCCCGACGAGGCCTCGATTGTCGCGGCGTTCAAGCGGTTCAAGAAGGCCGCCGAGAAGTCGCTGATGAAGACCATGGGCCGCGTCGGGCTGTGCACGGTGGAGAGCTACATCGGCGGCGAGTTCTTCGAGCCGAGCTACCTCGACACCAACGGGCCGGTGCTGGACAAGTACTTCCCCAACGTGATCTCCGTCGTCGGCGGCGTCGGCTTCCGCACGCTGTCGGACACGTCCGCCGAATGGCACGGCCGCGCACTGGAAGTCGGCGGCGAGAAGGACCTGCCGCTGCTCGGCCTGTTCAAGGAGCGGGCGGAGGGCGCCGGACACTCCTACGGGACGACGGCGGTGCGCGGCTTCGTCGACATGACCGAGGAGGCCATCGCGTTCGGCGACGAGGCCCGGCCCAAGAACCCGGACATGGCCGACCCGCTGTTCCTGCGTACGCTGCCGCTGCACCAGCTCGAGGGAGCGTTCGGCCTGGACGACGAGGCCTACCGCAACAACAGCTTCGAGGAGATGACGCCGCGGGCGATCAACAGCTTCGACATCACGCCGGGCTACCGCAGCTTCGTGTTCGCGATCAACGCCGAGCGGGCGCGTCGGCCCGCGGCGCTGCGCGACGTGCTGGCGTTCCCCGCCGACGTCAACTTCGCCACCACGGCCGAGGAATTCCGTTTCGAGATGGGCCAGTTCGCGTACTTCGGCAACAACTCCTACCTGGTGCGCGGGCTGACGATCTCGCGCGTCGAGGACGAGTTCACCCTGAAGCTGAGCCACGGCCCGGAACGGCTGCAGGCGCTGGCGGACTCGCTGCTGCTGCGGTTCGGCGACGCGATCGTGGACTACGAGGTGACCGGCGACCGGTTGCGGGTGACCGCCCGCGGCAGGGCGCGGCACTTCCTGGCGGAGTTGCGGACCGCGCCGGACTCGATCCCGCTTGCGGCGGTGCAGCAGGCCGACGAGATCGCCGCCACGCTCACGTCGGGCGCGATGAGCCACGGCGCGCTGGTCGCGAACGCCCATGAGGCCGTCGCGCACGGCACCAACATGGTGGGCGGCCTGTCGAACTGCGGTGAGGGCGGCGAGCACATCAGCCGCTACGGCACCATCCGCGGCTCGCGCATCAAGCAGTTCGCGTCGGGCCGGTTCGGGATCTGGGCCGGCTACCTGGCCGACCCGATGCTGCGCGAGCTGGAGATCAAGATCGGTCAGGGCGCGAAACCCGGTGAGGGCGGCCAGCTTCCGGCGCCCAAGGTGACGGTGCAGATCGCGGCGGCTCGCGGCGGCACGCCCGGCGTCGAGCTCGTCTCGCCCCCTCCGCACCACGACACCTACTCGATCGAGGACCTCGCGCAGCTGATCCACGACTGCAAGGCCGCACGCGTGCGGGTGATCGTGAAGCTGGTGTCCAGTGAGGGCATCGGCATCATCGCCGCCGGCGTCGCAAAGGCGGGCGCCGACGTCATCAACGTCGCGGGCAACACCGGTGGCACCGGCGCGGCCGCGGTGACGTCGCTGAAGTACGCCGGGCGCTCGGCGGAGATCGGCGTCGCCGAGGTGCATCAGGCTCTGGTGGCCAACGGGATTCGGCAGAAGGTGGTGCTGCGGGCGTCGGGCGCGCACCAGACGGCCAGCGACGTGGTGAAGTCGGCGCTGCTGGGCGCGGACAGCTACGAGTTCGGCACCACCGCGCTGATGATGCTCAAGTGCGTGATGGCCAAGAACTGCAACATCAAGTGCCCGGCCGGGTTGACCACCAACGCCGAGGCCTTCGAAGGTGATCCGCGCGCGCTGGCGCAGTACCTGCTGAACATCTCGCACGAGGTGCGGGAGATCCTGGCGGTGCTCGGACTGCCGTCGCTGCGGCACGCCCGCGGGCGGACCGACCTGCTGCATCTTCTGGACCACCCGTCGAGCATCGGCAGGCTGGACCTGCGGGCGATGCTGGCTCCCGCGCAGGGTTTCGTGCCGGAGAACCCGATCTACCTGGAGAAGGACTACGCGGTCGACGACGCGTTCCTGGCGCAGCTGAACCTCGACGGCGTGGTCATGGATCCGGTGGAACTGGGCAACATGAACAAGAGCGTCGGCGGTCAGCTGGCCATCGACATCGAGCGGATGCTGAACCACCCCGGACCGGACGGCGTCGCCACCGGTAGCGCGGTCGCGACCGACCACCGCGGTCGGCGCTACCTGCTGCCGGACAGCGTCGTCATCACGACGACGGGATCCGCGGGCCAGAGCTACGGCGCGTTCTGCAACGACGGAATGACGTTGACGCATCAGGGAACCTGCAACGACGGCGTCGGTAAGAGCCAGTGCGGCGGCAGCATCACGGTGCGCTCCCCCGGCGGCGGGTCGACGCAGCCGGGCGGCAACGTGCTGATCGGCAACTTCGCGCTGTTCGGCGCGTCGGGCGGCCGGCTGTTCGTCGAGGGCGAGGCCGGTGACCGGTTCGCGGTGCGCAACTCCGGCGCCACCGCGGTGGTCGAGGGCGTCGGCGAGTTCCTCTGCGAGTACATGACGAACGGCGCGGTGTTCAATATCGGCGGCTTCGGCAAGGGTGTCGCCAACGGGATGAGCGGCGGCTTCCTCTACCAGTACGACCCGACCGGCGACCTGCCGTCGAAGGTCAGCGCCGACTCGGTCACGCTGGCCCCGGTCACCGACGCGCCGTTCCACGAGGTGGCGGCGCGCACGCTGCTGGAGTGGCACGTCGCGGCCACCGGATCGGTGAAAGCCAGTCAGCTGCTCGCCGATTGGGAGACGACGCGCCAGCACGTGGTGTACGCGATGCCGCGAGCGCTGCTGCAGTACCAGGACGCCGACGCGATCCTGTCGTCCAAGACGCGCAAGGAACTGCTCGACGAACTGGCCGTCGCGCTGGCGGGGCATCAGGTGGCGAAGTTCAAGCGGTCCTACCGCGACGACGAGTACGTGCTGGGTGGTGCGGTGCCGGGGTACGGCGTCACCGACACCGAGCAGATGTACGTGCTGCTCAACACCTACACGGTGCTGAACATGGCTCAGCAGCTGGCGCTTTCGCGGCTGCCGGGTGTCACCGATGTCTCCGACCCGGCCGTCGGCAAGACGGTGCGCAACCTGGTGCTCACCGAGGACTTCTTCCTCATCCAGAAGCTGCAGAAGTACGCGCGCGAGGCCGTCGACAGCTTCACCGACGAGAACCTGGCGGTGTTCATCGCGAACAAGCGGATCACCGATTACAAGACCGCGCTGGCGCATCGCAACGTGCTGTCGATGGACAGTCCCGGCACGTACGGCTGGATCCTGGACCAGGACACCAGGAACGTGGAGCGGATCGGCCGGCTGCCGTCGTTCGAGGAGCTGTTCGCCGCCCAGTCGGTGCCGGACGTGGCCGCGTCGTTCGAGTCATTGGAGAGCGCATGACGAAGATCGCCTACATCCCGCCGGACGCGCCGTTCAACGAGGATCAGCGCGCCTGGATCTCGGGCTTCCTAGCGGGATTGCACTCGCGGCTGGCGATGAACGTCAACGCCCCGCCGCCGCCCGTCGCCGAGCAGGTGGAGCCGGGGCCGTCGCTGCGGATCCTGTACGGAACGCAGACCGGCAACGCCGAGGGCGTCGCGAATGACGCTGCGGCGGCGGCGAAGACGCAGGGCTTCGACGTGACGGTCAGCGGGCTCGACGAGATCGAGCTCGACGAGTTCGCGGGGCTGAAGTACGTGCTGATCGTGACGTCGACCTACGGCGAGGGCGAGATGCCCGACAACGCCGAGCTGTTCTGGGAGGCGCTGGCGGCCGACGTGGCGCCGCGGATGGAGGGCGTCTCGTTCGGCGTGCTGGCGTTGGGCGACACCGGGTACGACGGGTTCTGTCAGGCGGGCAAGCTCTTCGACATGCGCCTGGAGCAGCTCGGCGCGCAGCGGGTGCTGCAGCGCGTCGACTGCGACGTCGACTACGAGACGGACGCCGCGGAGTGGATTCAGCACGCGCTGACGGCGCTGGTGCCGACGTCGGGTGCGACCGGCATGCCGAGTGCGCCGCCGCCGAGCGCGGTCGCCCGGTCGGGGTGGACGCGCAAGAACCCGTTCGTCGCCGAGGTCGCGACCAACCGGCTGCTGTCGGGGGCGGGGTCGGACAAGGAGATCCGGCACATCGAGTTCGCGTTGGCGGACAGCGGAATCGAGTACGAGGCCGGCGACGCGCTAGGCGTCATCCCGGAGAACGATCCGGCACTGGTCGATGCGATCGCCGAGCACTTCCGGGTGTCGATCGGCACGCTGGTCGACGACGAGCCGCTCGGCGAGCTGCTGGGGCAGCGCTACGAGATCAGCGTTCCGAGCAAGGATCTGCTGGGCGAGGTGGAGAGCCGCGCCGACAACGAGGAGCTGTCGCACGTGCTGCGCGGCGGCGTGAAGGAGACGCTGGAGCGCTGGCTGTACGGCAAGGACGTGCTGGACATCCTGCGCATCGCCGATAACAGTCTGAGCGTCGAGGAGTTCGTCGGGCTGCTGAAACCGCTTCAGCACCGGGCGTATTCGATCTCATCGTCTCCGCTGGCGAATCCCGATTCGATTCACCTGACGGTGGCGGCGGTGCGGTACCAGTCGAACGGCCGGGAGCGCGGCGGCGTGTGCTCGACGTTCCTGGCCGACCGCGACGCGAAGGCGAGGATCTTCCTGCAGCCGAACAAGTCGTTCCGGGTGCCGGTCGATGACGACACCCCGATGGTGATGGTCGGCCCCGGCACGGGCGTGGCGCCGTTCCGGGCGTTCCTGCAGGAGCGGGCGCTACGCGGAGCTAAGGGCCGCAATTGGCTGTTCTTCGGCGATCAGCACCGGGCGCACGACTTCGCCTACGAGGACGAGATCACCGGCTGGCAGCAGTCGGGTGTGCTGAATCGATTGGAGCTGGCCTTCTCTCGCGATCAGACCGAGAAGATCTACGTCCAGACCCGGATGCTCGAACACGGGCAGGAGCTGTTCAGCTGGCTCGAGGAGGGCGGGCACTTCTACGTATGCGGCGACGCGACCCGGATGGCCAAGGACGTCGACAAGGCGCTGCACGTAGTCGTCGCCGAGCACGGCGGCCTGGACGCGGACGGTGCGACGGAGTACGTCAACTCGCTCAAGCGGGAGAAGCGGTACGTCCGCGACGTGTACTGATCCCCGGCGAGCCCTAGCTGCCGAACGGGATGATGTTGATCGTCTTCGTCGCCGTGACCGGCGCACCGCCGTCGGGCGGCGTGACGGAGATGTTGATGGTGTAGGCCCCGGCGACGTGCTTGATGTAGATCGCGTTGTCGTAACCCCGTGCACCGCCGGTGCAGTCGCCGCTGCGCCGCCGCTCGTCGAGCCCGTTCGGCCCCGTGACGTCGATGACGACGGCGCACTCGTCGGAGTCGACGTCGCCGTTCTCGCCGCGGGCGTCCCACTCCAGTTCGAAGTTGGCGCCGCGTGAGCAGTTGTTCTCGGGCTCGAGCTGGTACAGGTCGGCGCCGACCTCGTCCATGCAGAACAGCCCGACCGGCTCGATCTCCACTGAACGGATCGCGGTCTCCGACACCGACGTCGTGGTGGTCGGGGTCGTCGTCGTGGTCGTCGTTGTAGTCGTCGCGGTCGTAGTGGTCCGCGATGTCGTGGTCGTCGTCGGCGTGCTGGACGTCGTCGACGACGACGACGATTCCGCGGCGGGTTGGCCACCGCTCGAACACCCGACCGCCGTTGCAGCAACCGCGATTACCGTCAGTGCAATACGCGTCAACCCCACCTGCGCCCTCCCGGTCCCCGTTGATCCGAAACCCGTTGTCGGGATTCGCCGGTGGGAAGGTATCAGATCGCAGGCTCGGCGGATTGCATTTGCTGCATCGGTCGACTTCTACGTGACGCAGGCACCGGTGGGGACCTTCGCGGTGTTGCCCAGCTTGATCATCTGGACGTTCAACTGGCTCGATGTCAGGGCGTAGCCGGTGTCGGCGTCGTTCGCGTCAGCGGCGACGACGAGGCCCAGCACGCGGCCGCCGGTGTCGATCAGCGGCCCGCCGGAGTCGCCCTGTCGCACCGTGCCCCTGAACGTGTAGGTCTCGCGGGCGACCGTCGACGTGCGATAGACGTCCGGCCCGTTCAGCTGGATGATCTCGCGGATACGGGCAGGGGTGGCGGTGAAATCCTCCCCTCCGGGATAGCCCAGGATCACGGCGTCGGCGCCCGTGGGGACCTCGCCGCCGTCGAAAGCCAGAGGCGCCGAGGGAAGATCCGGTACGTCGAGAAGCGCGACGTCGTCGGCCGGGTCGTAAGACGTCACGTGGGCGTCGTACGTCCGGCCGTCGGCCTCGACGGTGACGGTGTCCGATCCGGCGACGTTGCGCGCAGTGGTCATCACCCGGTTGGGCGCGACGACGAATCCACTGCCCGCGTTCACTTGTCGACACGACGATGCCACGGCCCGGATCTTGACGACGCTCGGCCGCGCGGTTGCAACGGCGGGGATGAGGCCCAACGACTGGTCGGGCGGATCGACCGCGACCTGCTGCGTGTCGACCCCCAGGGCGGCCGCCGGCGCGGGTTCGTAGCTCGATTCCGCAGACGGGCCGTTCAGCGTCACGGTCGTGGCCACTGTCGCGATGACGATCGCGACAACAGCTGCGGCAGGGACGAGTACGCGTTTGCGCCGCCACGACGAGCGCGCCACAGCTGGAGCAGCCGGTCGCAGCATCGTCACATCCGAGTGGAGATCCGACTGATCTGCGGCCGATGCGAATGTGGACACTGTGACGGGACCGGATGACGTCGGAGCCGGTTCGACCGCATCCGGTGCCGCCGACCCGCTGACGGCCTCTCGTGCGGCGGTCGCCAGCTCGAGCGCGGTCTGATAGCGCTTCTCGGGTGCCTTGGCCATGCCTTTGGCGATGACGGTGTCGAAGCGCTCGTCCACCCACGGACGGTCGACCGAGGGCCTCGGCGGTGGCGCGCCCAGATGTCCGCCGAATTGGAGCTCGGGACTGTCACCGGGGAACGGCTTTGTCCCGGTGAGGCATTCGTAGAGCACGCACGCCAATGCGTAGACATCGGAGCGGGCGTCGATCTCCGGGTTGGTGAAGCGCTCCGGGGCCATGTACCCCCACGTGCCGATGACGTTGCCGCTGCCGGTCATGTCGGTGTCGGCGACGACGCGGGCGATCCCGAAGTCGATCAGGTAGGCGAAGTCGTCGTCCTCGAGCAGGACGTTGGAGGGCTTGACGTCGCGGTGGACCATCCCGGCGGTGTGGGCGGCGTGCAGCGCCAACGCGACCTGCTCGATGATCCCCACGGCACGCGAGGGCTCCAGCGGACCGTCGCGGAGAAGCGTGTCGAGATCGCGACCCTGGACCATCCGCATGTCCAGATACAGGCGGCCGTCGATCTCGCCGTAGGTGTGAATCGGGATGACGTGTCGGTTGTTCAGCCGTGTGGCCGCGTGGGCTTCACGCCGGAAGCGCTGCAGGAACGTCTTGTCGTGGGAGAGGTGCGCGTGCACCACCTTCAGGGCGACGACCCGGTCGGTGTTCGTGTCATAGGCGCGCCACACCTCGCCCATGCCGCCGCGGCCGAGCAACGCCAGCAGTTGGTAGTGCCCGAATGAGGTGCCCTCCACAGCACCTCCCCCACCAGACAGTCGACTCGCACCGAGTTCAGAGAATAGGGCACAGTCAAAATCCGACCCGTTATCGCCGCGGGCCGGCCACTGTCAGTACGGGCGGACTCAGGCGTCCGCGCTGCGGTGCCGCCCGACGTAGTCGCCCGAGGACGACTCGGGACTCCAGCCGAGCCCGAAGAGTTCGTAGCCGCCGAAGCCGTTGAGCGCCGACGCCGACTGCGCCGAGCCGGTGTCAACGGAAACATTGGACTGGTGAACGGCGATCTCGTTCATCGGTACTCCCGTGTCGCGCCAACTGATGTGGGCGTCAATTACCCGGCCGCGGCGACGGCCAAACCACGGGGTTACGGCTTCTCGGCCGCCTCCTCGTCGTAGCTGACGTGGATCCGCTCGAAGCCCTTGGCCTGCTCGGCCTTCGCCTTCCGCGCATAGGTCCTGCGGTCCGCGGGCGTGAGTTCGACGTCGTCGGTGAAGACCGTCAGCAACGCGCGCGGATACAGCCTGTCGACCGCGACCGCGTTGATCTCCGCGCACATGACCAACGTGATCGAGACGAGGAACAGGAACGCCAGCAGCCCGAGTACGACGGCGAACACGGCGTTGACCGCACTCGCGGTCGACACCGAGTGGGCGACGTAGCCCGCGCCGAACCACTGCAGCAGCTGCCACACGACGGCGGCCACAGCGGCACCCGGAAGAAGTTGTCGGACAGTCAGTTTGCGCGTCGTCGTGACCCGGAACGCGACCAGGCAGATGCCGGCGTTGATGACCACCGCCGCCACGACGAACCCCGCCCTGCCCCACCATCCGAGGAAGTCCGCCGACTGGCCGACCGCCGAGAGTGCCGTCGTCGCGAGCGCCGCTGTGCCCAGGACCAGCAGCAGGACCAGGCTGCGAATACGGCCGCGAATCGGGTCTGGACGACGGTGCTTCGGCACGGCCCACACGGTGTCCATGGCGTTCTGCACGGCCACACCGACGCCGAGTCCGCCGTAGAGCGCACCGGCGATGCCGACGACCACCGCGACCGTTCCCCCGGACAGCTGCTGCGGCTCGCCGAGTTGATCGCCGATCACCGGGAGCTGGCTGAGCGCCGTGTCCAGGACCTGTCGCTGAAGATCCGGATGCCCGGCCAGGACGACGCCCAGAGTCGTGGTCAACAGGAGCAGCAGCGGAAACAGCGACACGAAGGCGTAGTAGGTGATCAGCGCCGCGAGGTAACCGCCCTGATCGTCGATGTACTTGTAGACGACGGCAATGGCGAAGCCGACTGCCCGGCTGCGCTGCTGCACCCTGTCCAGCCACTGGACCATGGCGGACCCCGTCTCTCGCTGCCGTCGTTTCGGGGCGTGATACCCCGTCCGACACAGTTCACCACGAGGCGACTTCGGTCCGATCCGCCTGTCGTCGCGGTGACGCGGTCCGCCTGTTCCTCACCCGATACCGATGCCTGCACACCCGCCACAACTTGCGTATCCTGCGTAGAGGAAGGAGTGTCCCATGACCGCCATATTCCTCGTCGACTCCGCCACCGACCACAAGCAGGCCACTGCGGACCGTGGCCGCCTTGAGGGCGTGCTGCGCGAGTCGGGCTACTCCCTCGTCCCCCTCGACGCCCAGCTGCGGGCCAGGGTCACGGCGTTGGTCGACGGGGCCGACGGCGCGCAACTCGAACGCCTTACGGCAGCGGCCACCTCCGAGAAGGACGACCTCGACGAGCGGTTCTGGGGTCCGAGCCCCGACTCCACCACCGCGACGCGGGCGGTGTTCGAGGATCTGAGCGATCAGTTCGCGCAGCGACGACAGGTCGCGGCCGACGCCATCAGCCGGGACGAGGCGGCCGAACTGCTCGGAGTGTCGGCGCAGAGCATCACCGCTCGCCTGACGTCGGGAAAGCTGGTCGGCATCAAGGTCGGCCGCGAGTGGCGGCTGCCGGCGTGGCAGTTCGATCCCGACGATGCGACCGGCGTCCTGCCCGACCTCGACGCCCTTCAGGACGTGTTCCCCGGCGGGGCGGTGAGCCTGTCGCGGTGGATGTCGCAGAGCCGACCGGAGTTCGACGGGCGCACCGCCCGCGAGCAGATGGTGCGGTACGGCAGCGCCGCGGTGCTCGACTTCGCGCGGACGCTGACGGCGACTGGGTGGTAAGGGCACTCGACCCGCCGGATCGCCCGCTGCCGCGTGCGGCCAAGTACGTGTGGCAGTGGAAACCACGGTCGGAGGGCTCGCGCTGGTGGTGGTGCCGCGTCTATCACCGCAGCCCGAACACGCCGAATGGCAACACCTTTCGGCGGTTCGGGCCGCTGGCCCGGTTCGATCATCATCACGAGGCGACGCCGCCCGCGGTCGATCCGACCGGGCGACGCGTGTTGTACGTCGGCGCCGACCTCGCGACGTCGGCGTGTGAAGTGTTCGGCGAGGCCGGAATCGCCGCTATCTGTCCGCAGTACCGGGTGTCGATCGTCGAGCCGACGCGTCCGCTGACGATGTTCAACCTCGCGCGCCCCGGCGCGGCGATGCAGATCGGCGCCCTGCCCGCGCTGTCCACGGGAGCCGAACGCCGCGCGCTGACGCAGCAGTGGGCGCGGGCGGTCTACGAGGATCAGCCGGCGGGCCCGACGGTGCGCGGCGTGCGGTATCGCAGTGCGTACAACGACGGCTACGCGCTCGCGCTGTGGGACTGCGACGACGACGTGCGCATCGTGCGTGCGGGCGGCCTGCAGGATCTGGAACTCGCCGACCCGCGAGTCTTCACACGGCTGCAGGTGGCGATGACCGACCGCGGGATCAACGTCACGACGGTGTCCGAGGACGAGTGCGCCGGGTGTCGACGGAACGCACTGACGTCGTAACGCGTTGACGGTGCCGACAATTTCCGAGTATCCCGGCCCCGCACTCTCTATGCTGCGCGAATGCCCGAGTACGCGCCATCGCCGCCGCCGACGCTGGACAACGTCCCGACCGCATCCCTGCCCGAGGCTTCAGCACTCGCCGGCCGGCCCTACGCGCTGCCCATCGACCTTCTCGCCGAGCTGTACGGCCCGATCTTCTACGGCGACTGGAGCGGCACCCGCAAGCTCTACGCGTGCTCCGAGGAGCTCGGCGCGGAGCTGTGCGATGAGAGCAGATTCGCCAAGAATCCGACGGCCTCGTTGGCGCGGGTGCGCCCACTGGCCAGGGACGGGCTGTTCACCGCCTTCCACGGCGAACCCAACTGGCAGAAGGCGCACGACGTGCTGCTGCCCGGATTCAGCTACGCCGGGCTGCGCAACTATCACGACGCGATGCTGACCGTCAATCAGCAGTTGGTGGCGCGGTGGGACGCTCGCGTCGGGGTGGGCCCGGTCGACGTGTCCGGCGATCTGCAGAAGCTGGCGATGGACACCGTCGGGCTGGCGGGGTTCGGGGCGCACTTCGAGTCGTACGACTACGAGGGCCTGGCCCCGATTCCGCAGAGTTTCACCAACGCGCTGACCGAGGTCTTCGTGAACGGCGAGTCACCCGCGTTCGGGGCGGAGCTGTCGACGCTGCACGCCTACTTCGACGAGCTGATCGCCGGGCACTCCGGCGGCGGCACCGGCGATCTGCTGTACGTGATGCTCGCCGCGGAGGGGGCGCAGGCTCTCGACAAGGACAACATCCGCAACCAGATCATGACGTTCCTGATCGCCGGGCAGCTGACGACCTCGGAGCTGATGCCGAACACCGTCTACAACCTGGTGCACCACCCGGCGGTGCTGGCCCGCGTGCAGGCCGAGGTTGACGCCGTGTTCGGCCCCGACGACGACTACGTGCCGACGTACGACGACATCGGCAAGCTCGCGTATCTACGTCAGGTGATCAGCGAGACCCTGCGGCTGTCCCCGCCGGTGCTGAACTTCGATCGGATGGCGTTGCAGGACACGGTGATCGGCGGTGCCTACCCGGTCAAGGCGGGTGAGGCGGTCACGATCCTGACCGGGGCGCTGCACCGGCAGCCGGAGTGGGGCGACAACCCGGAGCTGTTCGACCCGTCGCGGTTCGATCCCGGTATCGCCGAGGGGCGGTCGACGGCGTTGTTCAAGCCGTTCGGCACCGGGGAGCGTTCGTGCATCGGCCGGCAGTTCGCGCTGCACGAGGCGGCGATGCTGATCGCGCGGCTGGTGCACCGCTACCGGCTGATCGACTCGTCGCATTACGTGTTGGAGTGGGAGGGGATGAGCCGGCGGCCGGTCGGGTTCTCCGTCGATCTGGTGCGGCGGACGTCGGCGGACCGGGTGGTGGTGTCGGCTCCAGTGGCTGCTGTGGGCGCGGCGTCGGCGTCGGCGCCGGTTCGGGCGGGGACGACGCTGGCGGTGCTGCACGGCTCGAACCTCGGCACCTGCCGCGCGCTGGCCAAGCAGCTCGCCGAGGAGGCGACCGACATCGGTTGCGTCGCAACGGTGGCGGCATTGGACACCGCCGCGGGCAAGCTGCCGGACGTCGACGCGGTGCTGATCATCGCGTCGTCGTACAACGGGCAGCCGACGGACGACGCGCGGGACTTCTATGCGTGGTTGCAGTCGGATTCGGCTGTGCTGCAGGGCAACCCGCTGTTCGCGGTGCTCGGCGTCGGGGACCACAACTGGGCGGACACGTATCAGGCGGTGCCGAAGATCTACTTCGAGCGGCTGACCGAGCTCGGTGGCCGGGCGCTGCTCCCCCGTGCGGCGGCGGACACGTCGGGTGATCTGACGGGAACGCTGGAGGAGTTCGAGACGGCGTTATGGGCGGCGCTGGCGGAGCACTACGGCGATCCGGATGCGGTGCCGCTGACGGCTAACGACGAGCCGCTGTACGATCTCCGGTTGATCGAAGGCCCGCTGACTGCGGCGATCGACGCGCGGTTCGCGGTGCAGCCGATGACGGTGACGCTTAACGACGAGCTGGTGAACGTGCCGGGACAGGCCAAACACTATGTCCGGGTGGCGCTTCCCGACGGCATGTCATATTCGACGGGTGACCATTTGACGGTGCTGGCCGACAACCCACCCGACGTGGTCGACACGGTGCTGGAGCTGTTGGAGATCGACCCGGAGCTGCGGCTGTCGATCAACCCCCGGCGGACGTCGCGACGGCTCATCGCGCTGGACCGTGAGGTGAGCGTGCGAGAGTTGCTGACCCACTTCGTGGAGTTGCGGAAGCCGGCGACGCGCAGCCAGCTGAAGCGGCTGGCTGTGGTGAATCCGTGCGACCCGGAGCGGAAGGCGCTCGAGGAGCTGGCGGAGTCGGACGAGCCGTGTGCGCTGAGTCCGCTGGAGTGTCTCGCCCAGTACCGGGCGTGCGCGTTGACGGGTGCCGAACTGCTGGAACTGTTGGAACCCATGACGCCGCGGCACTATTCGATCGCGTCGTCGTCGCGGTTGTCGGCGCACGAGGTGGCGCTGATCGTGAGCGTGCTCGACACGCCGGCGCGGTCGGGCCTCGGTCTGTTCAAGGGGGTGGCGTCGAACCACCTGGCTGGTATCGCTCCGGGGACAACTGTGCGCGCCAGGATCGATCCGGCGCGACAGGCGTTCCGGGCGGGCGCGGAGCCGGAGCGCAATGTCATTCTGGTCAGCGCGGGTACTGGCGTCGCGCCGTTCTGCGGGTTCCTGGGTGACAGGTTGGCGGCGAAGCAGGCGGGCGAACCGTTCGCACCGGCGTTGTGCTTCTTCGGTGTTCGCGATCCTGACGTGGACTACATCTTCCGAGCGGAGTTCGAGGCCGCTGAGAGCGAGGGGATCGTGCGGATGCGGCCGGCGTTCTCGCGGGCACCGGTGGACGGGGTGAAGTACGTGCAGGACCGGATCGCCGCGGACGCCGACGAGGTGTGGGAGCTGCTGGGCGATCCTTCCAAGAACACGCACGTCTTCATCTGCGGCGATGGTGGCCGGATGGCGCCGGCAGTGCGCGCGGCGTTCCGGGAGATCTATCGCTCGCGGACGGGTGGGGACGACGCCGCGGCGAAGGACTGGCTCGAGGGGTTGGTCGCGTCGGATCACTACGTGGAGGACGTGTGGGCGGGGTGAGGTGTGGTGTTCTTAGTCTTGCGCGTTCATAAGCATTCTCCAGCGTGCCGAGTCCAAACCCATTGGCAGCCCGAATTTGTGCAGAGGACCGGCTCGAACCCGAGTGCTGTTTCGTACGAGTCCTGAGCTCCTTGGGATTTCGCGGCCGTCGAGGGGATATCAACGTTCACCGTACGGAACCTGGAAATCACTGTCTTTACGTACTGGCGCGTTTCGGATGTCAGTGGGTCGTCCAGCACATACCGGTAGTGGTGGGCTTGAATAGCGGCAGACTCGCGGCCATCGTTCTTATCGCTAACTACGACGCGAATGATTCCCTGCTTCATTTTGCGGGCGAATGCCAGAAGGAAGTCGGCATAGTCAGCTTTAATGCCCGACCTCTCTGCGAACACGTTCCGGTCAGTGCCACCCTCCTCCAGGAACGCGACAGCCTGTCCCAACCGGTGGTCACCGGCCATCAGGTAACGAGCCAACTCTGCCCACACGTTCGATGGAGGTGCAATGACTTCATCAAGTCCGGCGCCCATTCATTTCCTCCTCTTGACCAACTTGTCCGCTGATCATGCTGTTGAAGCTGCGATCCCGACCTGAACGTCGTGCCGCAGACTTGCATCAAGGGAGACGTGTAAGCCAAGTTCGACGATCCTGCCGTCGAGCGGATGCCAATCGCTCTTGTAGGGGTGGGTACGCCCTAACAGCGGATCCAGTGAGTCGATCGTCTGCTTCCACAAATTCAACCAGTTCCTGCCAGGGCCGACAACGAAGGAAAGTTCAAGCCTGACCGGGCCGGCTGGTAGCTCTGGCTTGTGGACCACGGCGGTGTATACCTGCTCTTTGAAGGCGCGCGATGAAGACGACTCAGTCGTTCGTGCGATTAGCACATCGGTCGCAGGTGGGACCGCGTCTCGAGCAGGCTCGATCTGTACGAAAGACGCCTCGTTCAGTTGCTTGGTGCACCAGACCGACACCAGCCCGGAGTCCTTCAGTCGATCTGCCAGCGGGTACGCGTAGTTATCCAGATCTCCCATGTTGAGCAGATCTCGCTCTGGGGGCAGCCCCACGTCGAATCGAAGCGCCCACGGACCACCAATCCGTGACTCGGCAAGTAGCGCTTCGGTGTCGTCGAGGTACGCCTGCAGCCGAGCTTGATCAGGGTGCTCCGCCTTTTCCCAAGACGCCAAGCGTGGCGCGACTCTCAACTCCAGGCCGTAACCCTCGGGTCGGGCATACCAGCGCATCGGGAGCACCGGGGCAGTTTTGAGCAGCAGCCTGGGAGCCGACCTGAAAATGATCTCTGAATCGTCAGTGGGGAGAGCTGGGAACTCGTTGGTGCGCTGTGCAAGGGCACGCAAGATGCACTCCACCTTGGCCACCGGATGATCGGAGCGGTAGAGATGGCTCACTAACTCCCCGCCGCGTAGAGACGACGCCATAAGCACCCCACCACTGGCCGCCCACAAAACCTCAATGCCCGTGCCGGGGTCGTCGGGCAGTAAGTATGTGTCCCTAGGATGACCATCGTCGCTGCCAGACACTTGCCATCCATGGGCACGGGCAACGGTGCGCAAGATGGCTCTGATGTTCTTCTCCGGCGTTGGATCCGGCGGCCATCTACGTAACTCCCCCATACACAGAGATTAAAGGCACACGCTGACAAGTAGATGCGTAACCGCTGCACGGCCCTGCAGATCGAATGAAACTCACGGATCGTCCACCGTCTTGGTCTGGCTAGTCGAAGCGTTAAGGAGCACCGAGGTCTGACGGGTGCATTTGAGCCAGGCCCTTGTCCCCACTCCCTGCGCATTCTCCCGCGACCGCGGTCCAAAGGCGTAGCTGTCATTGATTGCCGGGTAGAGCTAATCGACAAGCAACTTCAGGAGTTGCAGCGCACCAGCCTCTTTCGGTCAAGCGAGCGGATTGCCTTGAACCTTCGCGGATCGTGCCGAATCCCTCAGTGCCGACCACTTGAGACACACTGCCCGAGCGAACTCCAAGTCCACGTTTCGCCGGGGACCATAAGAAGACAAGCGATACTGCGGCACCAGAGGCCGGCCGTCGATGAGCAGCTGCCCTCTGGCGTTGCTGACGAGGGTCGACCAGGTGCCGTCGGAAATCACACAGCCGGCCGATAAGCAGTAAGGAAGGGGAGCTGATCTATAAGGTAAAAGTTGACCGGGCACGCTACTCAAAGCTATTCGGCCCCGGATGTAACTGCGAGGACACCGGCGAAAGCCTGGAGATGATGATTGTGGTCGACGCTACCCCGAACCGCTGGGACGTACCTGACGGCAGGAAGAAAGGAGTGATCACCATGTATCCCCTTCCCGGCGGCCACGGCGTAGTTGACACGCAGCCGAACTGGACGATGGCTCCACCGGCCGTGAGTGGCAATGTCCCCATCACCTGAAGCCGAAAGCGGCAGCAAGTTCGCGGCCGCCGTGCTGCGAGACCTGCTGGTGCACATCACCGAAGAGAACGCCGAAGGGACCGACACCTTCGTGGTGTCACACGCTTGGACCGATGGCCCAACGATGCATCTGGTCTACCAAACTCCACCGTCGACCATCACGTGGGGACTGGTCCGCGACACCCGAGAATCAATCATCGACCCCGCGCCCTTGCCTTCCCTCAAGGAAGCAGTCAGGTACTACTACCTCTTGGACCTCGTCGAAAATCGAGTGACCTCGCTCCCCCATCCGGGTAATGATCCCGAAGTCATTCTGTGGCACGGTGATCAGTCATACAGCGAGGACGACTGCGAAGGGCTCCCTCAACGCTCAGCGGATATCCCCGACCAATACCGTGTGCCACCGGGGTAATCCGACGTGCGGGAAGCCACGGGCATCCACCTGACACCCGATACTGCGGTACCGGCCTGACTCCAGAGCTGACAGCGTGTCACACCTCTGCGATAACCTTCGGTTGAGAGTTTCAGCGGTGACGTTAAGTCCTCAGCGAGGCATGGTCACCCGACGTTCAGCGACAACGCTCGAGCCCTCGGCTCGCCGGCTGAGACGATTGCGCGCGCTACCTCAAAACGTGACCTGCGGGTCCAGTCGACCCGCCGACAGTGGGAGTATGCATGACGACGACTGACCTGTGGATCAAGGATCTCTCGGGTGGGCGGGGACTCCGTCAACGCGGCGGCTTGTTCGGTCCCGCCTCCGACGTGGCGTACGTCCTCTGGGACTTCATCAAGGCGGGAAAGGCCACGGCGCATCCCGACCACGCCGAGGTGATCGACATCGAGTCGACCGTGTCCGGTGAGCTCCTGATCAAGATGCTCCGGGTTACCGAGCGGAGTACCGGCAAACGACTCACCGAGAGCGACAGGAGTCGATCCGTCGACTGCGTCGACCCGACTCACCACTATCGCATCCGCTACATCGAATTCTGAAGAGGGGCAACGCATGACTGGTTACGACATCATCGGCGATGTGCACGGCTGCGCCAACGAGTTGACGACACTGCTTGACGCTCTGGGTTATCGCAGGAGCACGGCATCGGGTGCATACGAGCATCCCGTCCGCCAGGCGATCTTCGTCGGCGACCTCGTCGACCGGGGACCCGGTCAACTGGAGGTCTTGCAGACCGTGAAGCGCATGGCCGACTGCGGCAGCGCTCAGGTCGTGATGGGCAATCACGAGTTCAACGCGATCGCTTACGACACAGAGCATCCGGATCGGCCCGGCGAGCACCTGCGGCCACGGAACGCGAAGAACACCAAGCAACATCAAGCGTTTCTCGATCAGGTGACCAGCGACACGCGATCCGCCTACCTCGAGTGGTTCATGACGTTCCCGCTCTGGTTGGACCTGGGTGACATTCGCGTCGTCCACGCCTGCTGGCATGAGCAGTCGATGGGCGAAGTCGAGGGGGCTCTGGGGGCGAACCGCTTCTCGTCGCGAGATCAGTTCGTGCGCGCGACAGCCAAGCGCGACCCGTTGTACGAGGCCATCGAGGTGCTGCTGAAGGGCCCGGAGATCGATCTCACAAAGCATGGCCAGTTGCCGTACTACGACAAGGACGGCCACGCACGCAGTCGGGCGCGAGTCGCGTGGTGGAAGTACGGCGCATCGACGCTTCGAGACCTCGCCGTCATGGACGGCGGCTTCAGGACCGCCACTGGTGAGGCCTACCCGGTGCTTCCTGAAGACCAGGTGGCCGCGGGCGAGGAGTCATTCTCGTATTGCGGCGACGTCCCCGTCGTCTACGGACACTACTGGCGAAGCGGGGAGCCCAGGCTCGGCGTCGACTTCACCGAGCGCACGGCCTGTGTGGACTTCAGCGCGGTCAACACCGGTACGCTGGCCGCCTATCGGTGGGACGGCGAGTCGGAGATCCGACCCGAAAACTATGTGGGGGTTAATCATTGAGTCGTTGACTTGCCGCTGCGGCGACAACGCCGCTGCGGTAACGTGCGGAATGCGGGGTCCTCAGTCTGCAGGGCCGTCCGCTCCTCGCGGGAGCGGACCATCGGGGTCCGCGCAGCGCCGCGGTTCGATGTGTACCGGCGGGGTGTGGTCGATCCACGACGGATCCTGCGGTGGCGAGGTGTACCAATAGGCGTCGGGAAGCTCCGAAGCCCGCTGATGAAGATCGGGAAGCGGATCGCCGCACCACTGGATGAGATCTCGATCGTCACCGGGCTGAGAAGACGACTCTCCGGGCCACGACTCCTCGAGATCGAGCAGGTAGTAGTACAGAGCCGGATTGTCGGCGTCGTTCCACGCAGACGGGTTGATGAGTGATTCTCGGGTGTCGCGAGCCATTCCCCAGATTCGATCCGACGGCGGCGCGGTGTAGACGAGCCGGATCGATGCACCGTCGGTCCACGCGTGGGAAACCAGGAACGTGTGGCGCCCTGGTCGCGGACTGACAGCCGCGTCGGCGTTGACGACCTCGATGCGATGCAGCAGTTCGGTCAGAATTCCGGCCGCGAACTGGTCAGGCGTGGAATCAGTTGATGGGCACAAAGTCGTTCACCCACGGTAGTGTCAGCGTCCAGTTCTTCTGCACCTCAGGGAGGCTGGTCAACTGCGATGCGCTGAGAGCACACTGCCCAGCTAGTGCGCGCAGCCTCTCGTCGCAAACCTCGAGTGTCCCCACCCAGGCAAGCCTAGGGGTGCACGCGCAAGGGTCCTGACACCAATCTGTTGCTAAGCCAGCGCCACATCCCAACTCATCTGAGCGTTCTCCAGCGACTGGTGCACGGCCAGACTAGGGGCGGGCCGTCGGATCACCACGTCACCATTCGTGGTCGCATGCGCCGCAGAGCCACTTCTCCGGGGCCCTACAGCATCCCGCTGCTTGCTGCCACGGCCGGATGTTCGACGGGTCCAGCGGTTCGCCGTAGAACATCTCACGTGTACGCCGTCGTCCGCACTGCGGACAGGACGGGTGTAACACGAACTTGAAGTCGACGAATCTCGTGAAACCCTCCGCGGCCATGCGGTCGCGGCAGCCACCGCAGATCGCCGCCGGCCAGTCGATGAGGCCGGTATGGAGCGTGAACTCTGACGGTGCGGGCCGCACGTACGGATCGACGGTGTGAGCGACGAGTTCGTCGCGGGCGCCGGCGTCTGCGAGGTCGACGGACCGATCGCATCCTTCGCAACGCCGGCAATACTGCAGAAGCGTTCTCGCGGCAGCCATCGAGTTGTGGCCGAATCGACTCGTCGGCGGCGAGATGTACCGGCAGTCGTCGAGTGCACGATCGAATCTGAGGGCGTCATCGCCGCTGAAGTGCCAGGCATCGGCGATGCTGAAGTCGACCCCGCTGAGGGCCGCCAGCGTCGACAACTCAACGATCGTCGGCTTGTACAGCGGCCGGTCGAACGTGGCGTCCAACGGGTTGCGGCTCGGACCGACGCGGGCGGTGACGGTGAGCACCGAGGCGGGATCGGTGTCGAGGACGTAGGCGACGAGGTCACCCTCCTGCGCCTCGGTGGTGCCGCACCGCCACGGCCGATACGGCGACCCCGGCTCGAGAAGCGCGACCACCGCCTTCTTCCAGTCGGTGGATTGGACGAGGTGCAGGCGCGGATCCCCAACATGCTTCACCAGGTGATTCTCCCAGCGGGGTATGACATTTCGAGCGGATGCGACGGCGCTCGGGCGGGCACGCGCAGCACCGCTGGTGAGCAAAAGGTGATCGGGGCACGGCCCTTTTCGATAAGACTTGAGACTATGCAATCGCGTCAAACCTCGGACGTCCCAGGGCATCTGTTCATCGTCAACGGCGACCTGACCAAGATCGCCTGCGACGCCCTGCTCATCCCGACTGACGGGGCGGTCAACATCACCGCCTCGTGGCGACAGTTTCTTCACGGCATGACGTACGGGAATCGCTTCAACACGCGAGTGATGCGTGCTCTGCCAGCTCGTCCCAAGGAGCCTCACGTCTGGTTGGGAGATCTCGCGGGGCATCACGGGCAGGACGTCGAGACGTCGGTATTCGAGGTGACGATTCGCGAGTTCGTTGAGCGCGCCGCCACGGAAGTGCGACGGCTTGGCGCGCAGGACCGGATCTACCGCTGGCCGAAACCGCGACTCGCGGTCAACGTGATCGGCACCGGCTACGGTGGGGCCGCCCACGTCAAGGGTCAGCTCCTCACTCTGCTGATCCGTGCACTCGAGGCGCTGGCGGAGTCGCACGACGTCGACCTGATTCTGGTGGCGTACGGCGAGAAGTCCTACGCTGCAACCCAACGAGCACGGCGTCAACTGTCCACACCTGATCTGCAATCGGGCTGGACTTTCCATTCCGAGGCGTCACCGGATCTAGACCGTTGGGCGCAACACCTTGCAAACGCAGCCATCACCAGCCGCCTGGTGCTGTTCGTCGGCGCCGGCGTCAGTGCTGGCGCGGGAGCACCGACGTGGGGAACGCTGCTCTCAGGGGTCGCCGAAACCGCCGGCTTCGGCGACGAGTCACTGACGTTGCTCGGCAAAAAGGATCCGAGGGACCAGGCGACGCTGATCGAACGTCGGCTTCAGAACATCGGCAAGGAACTTCGCACCGAGGTGGCGAACACGCTCCGGCGCACAACCAGATATTCGCTACAGCACGGCTTGCTCACCTCACTGCGGAGTAGCGAGGCCGTGACGACGAACTTCGACGATCTCTTCGAGACGGCCGCACGGACAGGCGGTCGTCGCATGGCGGTCCTGCCTGAGGACCCCGAAGCCACCGACGGTCAGTGGCTCCTCAAGTTGCACGGCACAGTCGAGCACCCCGAACACATCGTGTTGACTCGGTCGGACTACCTCGACATGCCGCGTCAGTACGGTGCGCTCATCGGCTTGGTTCAGGGCATGCTGCTGATGCGCCACATGATGTTCGTCGGATACTCGTTGCAGGACGAAGACTTTCAGGAGCTCATCCACGAGGTGCGAAAGGCCCGCGGCGATGCCGCTAACCGACGCGGCACAGTGCTGACGCTGTTCCACGACGATCTCGAGCGGGAGATCTGGGCAGACGACCTCGACGTGGTGCCGATGATGGCCGGTGCGGACCGGACCGTCGACATCGAGGTAGCGGCGCGCGAGCTCGAGGTGTTTCTCGATCTCGTCGGCTTCCTCTCCACTACGTCGGCGGCGTTCTTCCTCGACCCGACCTACAGCAGTCTGTCCGACGACGAAGCAATCTTGCGCGATGCGTTACTCCACCTGTCCCGCCTCACCCGCGATGCCGAGCCCGGATCGATTGCATACGAAGTGCAGAGGTTTCTCGGCGATCTGGGTTCGGACGCTCATCCCCCAGGGCAATAGGAAGGATGGTTCATGACCGACGAAACGCCGGTTCAACAGTTGCGCCATGAGCTGCTCGTCAGCGGACTGTCGGACTGGGTGTCGCTGGCCGAGGTCCAGCAGATCATCTCCCACTACCAACTCGCCGACACCGACGAGGATCGTCAACAGCTGGTACTCAAAACGATCGGGACGTTACTCGACGACGGCCTCATGGACCTCGGCGAGTTGCCCGCACAGGACAACCCCTTTCAAGCATGGAAACCCGTCAATGTCGCCCTCGATCGTCTCAAGGAGCGCTTCATCGACCACTACAGCGACCCGACGTCGTGGGACTACTCGATATGGCTGGGCCTGACCGACGATGGGCGAAGCGTCGCCGAGGCGCTGCGCGCGGGATAGGCGCGCATATGGCACCCGGCCGCCGGGTTTGATAGCCGACGACCCCGGGCAAACACGACTACCATTCCGCCATGCCCGGCGAGGGAGTCATGACAGTCTCAGCGCCGCCCGCCTTTCTCCGGTGGGTCGTACCCGCGACGATCATCGGCGCGTTGATGGTCCTCGGGTTGTTACTGAGAGTGCAGCACAACCGCGCCGTCGAGTTCGGGGAAGCCGGCCCTACGACGGTGGACATCGACACGAACGACGTGCCGGAACTGCAGGCCTGGGTGGACCATGCGGCACCACTCATGGCGTCGCTGCGATCGGTGTTCGGCGACGTCGGCGAGGCTGCCAAGGCAAGCGACTTCGCCGCGACGAGCACCGCGTGCCGTGCCGGTCTCGATCTCACGGGCGCGTTGGTCGACGAGCTGCCCAGCCCCGACGTCAGGCTGAACGCCCCGCTCCGCGAAGCACTCGACGACTACGACCAGGCGCTGCGCCACTGCGTGACCGGCAGCGAGAACAACGACCCGGAGGAACTCGCGATCGCCGCCGACCTGGTCACCAATGGCGACCGACGCTGGCGTGCCGCGGTCGGGATGATGGACACGCCGTGGCCCGCTCTTCCGCCGAGCAGCACCGGACCGTCGCATGTCTTCAAGACCTAGAGGCAGCGCCCAGTTCGGTTGGGCACCCGTCCGATTGACGCCACCGCCCCGTGTGCGACGGCGCCACGGATGACATCGACATCGACACGGGCCGTATCGACGTGGGCGCCGCTGCGGTCCCCGGTCTACCGCATGCTGTGGATCGCGCAACTCGTCTCGAACCTCGGCACGTGGATGCAGACCGTCGGCGCGCAGTGGATGCTGGTCGACGATCCCCGCGCCGCGGTCCTGGTCCCGCTGGTGCAGACCGCGACGACGCTGCCGGTGATGCTGCTGGCGCTGCCCTCGGGCGTGCTGGCGGATCTGATCGACCGGCGCCGACTGCTCATCGCCACCCAGGGGGCGATGGCCGCGGGCGTGGGTCTGCTCGCGACGTTGACCGGTTTCGGGCTGACCACCCCGGCGGTGCTGCTGACGCTGCTGTTCGTGATCGGCTGCGGGCAGGCGCTCACCGCCCCGGCGTGGCAGGCGATCCAGCCCGATCTCGTTCCCGCCGAACAGATCCCGTCGGCGGCCGCGTTGGGCAGCATGAGCATCAACGGCGCTCGGGCGATCGGCCCGGCGATCGCCGGAGTGCTGGTGGCGGTCTCCGGCCCGACGCTGGTGTTCGCGCTCAACGCCGTGTCGTTCGTGGGCATCGTGGTCGTGCTCGTCGCGTGGCGCCGGCCCGCCGTCGAGAGCGGCTACCCGCCCGAGCGGGCGCTGGCGGCGTTGAGTGCGGGCGGCCGGTTCATCCGCAGCTCGCCGATCGTGCGGCGCATCCTGCTGCGGGCGGCGCTGTTCATCATCCCGGCCAGCGCGATCTGGGGACTGCTGCCGGTGATCGCGAGCGGCAGCCTGGGGTTGTCGTCGTCGGGATACGGGTTGCTGCTCGGCGCGCTCGGTGCGGGAGCCGTGACCGGCGCGTTCCTGCTGGGTCGGCTGCGGGCGCGCTTCGGGCAGAACGCCCTGCTGACGACGGGCGCGTTCGGGTTCGCGGTGGCCACCGTGGTGGTCGCGCGGGTGCCCGTGTTCAGCGCGGTGTTCGCCGCCCTGGTGGTGGGCGGCGCGTCGTGGCTGCTGACGCTGTCGACGCTCAACGCGTCGATGCAGCTGAGCCTGCCCGCGTGGGTGCGCGCCCGCGGACTGTCGGTGTACCAGCTGATCTTCATGGGCGGCCAAGCACTCGGCTCGGTGGTGTGGGGCGTGATCGCCGCAGCGACAACCAGTTCCACCAGCTTGCTGGTGAGCGCCGGCCTACTGGTGCTGTGCGGCCTGTCCTCGCTGTGGTGGCCGCTGCACGCGAAGACCAGCGATTTGGACCTGACGCCGTCGTCGCACTGGCCCGAGCCGACGCTCATCTTCGAACCCGAACCGCTGGACGGTCCGGTACTGGTGATCACCGCCTACCGCGTCCCGCCGGAGAACGAGGACGCGTTCCTGAAGGCGATGGCGGTGCAGGGCAGATCCCGACAGCGCACCGGGGCCTCGGAGTGGCGGGTATTCCGCAGCGTCGAGCACGAGTCGACTTTCGTGGAGACGTTCGTCGTGCGGTCGTGGGGCGAGCACATGCACCAGCACTACACCCGCCTCACCGGACAGGACCGGCTGATCGAAGAAGCCGTGGAGCGACTCGTCGACGGCGATGCGGTGTCGGAGCACTACCTGGCGGTGCGCGACGTGGGGTGACTGCGCGGCACCGTCACCGATTAAGCTACCGTTCAACGCTGTTCGTCATTCGCGACTCAGCCCAGGCCCAGTCGATCCGTACCTGTTCGAGGTAAACACGTTCGCCCAGGATCGCCTCCACCAGTTCGGCGTGGAGGCTGGACTCCTGAGGTTTTAGCAGGGTCAACGCCGACCGCGCCGGACGGCCCGTCGGTCACCCAGCGGTCGCAGTGTGTCAGTGACGAGACCAGGGGACACCCGCCGACGACGGCCGGATGCCCAGCCTCGCTGACGTCAACCGCAAGCTCGATCGGGTGAACCGGTACGCCACCATCATGATGGGGCCGGGGGCGATCGCCATGAAGGGACTGTCGCGGGGCCTGTCCGACATCGCGGTCAGCTACATCACTAAGGACGGCAAGGGCGACGACAAGGCCAAGTCGGCTAAGGCCGAGGGCGACACGCTCGGGGCGGCGGGGCACTAAGTCGACGCGAGCCTGGCGGGGCTGGAGATGGCGACCGTCGTCGCCGCCGACATCATCACGTTGGGGCGCGGCAGCGGGAAGCTGCACTCGAAGCTGGTCGATCCGACTCGCGCACCGAAGGTCACCAAAACGCGCACCGCCGCGGCGCAGCACACCGCCGCCGCACCTAAGGAGTGCAACCCGGTGCCGCCGGCGAAGAAGGCGCCGGCACTGCCCGAGGACTCCGCCAAGAACGCGCCGACAACCCAGGAGGCCAGGGCGACCTGGATCCACGACCGCTACGGTGAGTCCGTCGTAGGAGGGCCCTTGACCGCGAAGACATTCGAGCTTGTGCCCGGAAGCAAGTTGGACGCCCGCATCGCCGATCACTACAACGCACAGACCGGCACGCTCTACGAGTTCAACACCACGCCGTGGAACACCGGAGTGCCGGATCTGAAGGCGAAGGTCGACTTCAAGATCGCGCAAGTAAGCAAGGACTTCCAGCTGCGCGCCGAGGGCACCGTGCAGAACGTGGTGTGGTGCGGCACCGAACCGCTGCCCACCACGGGCGAGGGCGGTCGGCTTCGGCAGGCGCTCATCAATGCCAACATCCGGTACCGGGTGGTCCCGCTACCGCCAACCTGCTCAGGCTGCGGCCGCCGGTCTACTGACCGGCCGAGCCGAACTCGGCGCGCAGTGCACCGGCTCGGTCGGCGCAGGGCGAAGCGCACCCGAGGAATGCACTGCCATCTCTCGTATTGCTATGGAAGCTCGGCGAATCCGGCGCGGCCGCATCGCTCCTCGAGTCGACCTACAGCCAGCTAGGACTCCCCGCGGGCGTCGATCGTGGCAGCTTGCCGACGCAACCGTTCCGCGATCTGGCTCAGCCATTCCTTATAGGTCAGCGGCTCAGGGCTGTAGTAGACGCCAACCGTGCGCACCAGAAACTGCCTCAGGTCCGCTTCCGGACGGGCCTCGCGTAGATCATCGATCTCCTGGGCGAGCGTCCGTAGCGGCTGAGCGACGGGATCCGCGTTGATGTAACTGTCGACGACTCCCTGCCAATCATCAGCTTCCAAATCCCAGTCCTGGTGGAAGTATGCGGCAAAGAACTGGTACATATCTGCCGAGATCGAGCCGTCGTTCATGGTCTGGGGAATCCTGTCAGCACGTACCAGCCGCCCTGTCCGTCGCCTTTCAGAACCACTCTAACGCCGGTACCTGCAACGGTCTCCGCGCTGCCGCGTTCAAGTATCGCTCCGCCGCTGAAAGGCGCATCAAGTTCAAGGTAACGGACGGCTCCGTTCGTCAACCAGTTATCAATAGCCTCTTGATTGCGTTGGAGCGCCGTGCTGACAGCCGAGGCCGCCTCGTCGGCCGACGTAAAGGTCGATACCTCCTGAAGTCGCGTTGTCTCCAGGCGTGCTGCCAGGTCGCCGGGAGTTTGGGCGACGTGGCGCTCCAGGAGATGCCCACCGGCGCTTTCGCTCGTGGTCAGAAGTGCGGCAGTGTCTTCAATTCCGAACGGCACAACGGAACCGGTGTCTCCGCCCACGTGATTGGTGCCCGGTGCATCTGCAGCGTGATGCGGTACTACGTCTGTGACGCCGTGCCCGCCGCTCGGAACGTCCTCGACTTGCGCATGTGGTGTCGGGCCGTCGTCGAAGTGGCGAGATACGCCGGCAAGGGCATCGAGCCCGTAGTCCACACCTTCGGCGAGAGGTTTGACGCCGGGGAGGGGGACCATCCCCGCGGCGTCGAGCACCGCTTGCGTTCGGTCGGCCACGGAGTGCTCGCCCCAATTGGTGAACACATCGATGTCCTTGGCCACATCGGGTATGAAACCGAGGCTCCCTTCGCTCAGCGCGCGGCTGCCCTCGACGAATGTCGACGGTTCCGGCGGGAACGACTGCACGTCAACATTTTCCGGGAGCGCTGGAATTGGCGAGGGTTGGCCACCGGATTCAGCCGCGGCCTGGTTGAGATCGTCCAGGATCGCGCTCTGCTCAGTCAGTTCACGCCGGGCGTCGAACACAACGTGGCTCAACGGGTCGGTGACGTCGTGGCCGGGACCAGCCCCCGCTCCGTGCGTGTAAGTCTGCCCCGCAGCAGCGTCCAACTCGGCCTGGGCGGCGTCGAGCGTTTGGCGGGCACCGTCCACTCGCACGGCCTGTCGATCGAGCACCGATGGGTCTGCCCCCACGATTGGGGCGGCCAAGGGTGAACGGGTGTAGCGCCCGTCCTTGGCCTCTCCGTTGCCGGTGTGTTGGGCCAAGATCGTATCCAGTGCGCTCGGCGGCGGAGTCGGGCTGAGGACTTCGGGAAGCCCGCCAGGCTTTTCGTCGCCGTGCTCACCCGGCGGGGCTTCTTCGGGATTCAGCAGATCTTCGAGCCCGCCGCCGACACTGCCGGCTCCCGGCGCCATTCCCTCGGGTTTGGCGTAGGGAGTCTTCGTCGCTTCTTCCACCGAACGGGGCACCGGGAACGGCCCAATCTGCCCTTGAGTTGTGCCGGGTTTACTGTCCGGCTCGGATTTGCCTACTTCGGCCGTGTTCTCTGTGGGACCGAATCCGATCTCGTTGTCGACGAGTTGCACCGAGGGCTCGCCGTCGAACCGAATCCCCTCCAGCTCAACGGCTTTGTTCTGGAGCCGTCGGCCGACGAGGCGGTCTGTTTGAACGAGCTGCTCGGTGGTCCAGCGGATATCCTCGGCGTGCTCGATCGCAGCGGTCCGCCGGGCGGCCATCGTGGCCGGGTCGACCTCGCGGGTATCGCTGACCGACAGATCTTCACCGACACGAAATCCGTCGCCCTCGGCTTCGGAGATGGCTTCCAGGGCAGCCCTTTTGGCGGCTCGCACGTCATGGCCACCGTTCTCCGCTACGGCGGCCGCCTCGGCCTGAACATCGCTCTGCAAGCGAACCACCGCGATGTCTGAAAGCGCGCGGTCCAGCGCGGCATCCTTCGCGTCACCCTCCCACGTTGTGCCGCCGGGGGCCGCGATGTTCTGGCGGTGCTGCTCGAAGACCCTGACGGACTGGCCGCCCAACCTACGCAAATGTGCCGCCACGTCGTCGAGGTGCTGGATTGGCCAGCCTTCGACCTCGGAGCGGGTGGGCGCAGGGCCGCCCGATCCGGAGGGCACTGCCGCGCTCACACGGTGACCACCAAGGTGGCTGCGCCGTCGGAGTCGGTGGTGTCGTAGCAAGCGCTACACGCCGACAGGTCGTCAGCCTGGCCGCCGATGCGCTGAGATTGACGGATACGCACTAACCGGGTGGCGGCCAGGACGGCGGCCACCCCTGCCTGACTCGGGTGGGCGCCCGAGACACCTTCGAAGTTGGCCGTGGCCAACTCCTCGGCGATGACATCACTGTTAGCGGCCGCGATCCTCAGGCCGTCTGTGTTCACGTTCAGTTCGTAAGACATCCCAATCCCCACCAGCTAACTGAATCACCTTGACGCTATCTCACGTTTCCCAGTCCGATCGACACAAGATTGCCGGCTCGGGTTGACCTCGTCGGGGTTCGGGCTGCTGCTGGGAGCGCTCGGAGCGGGAGCCGTGGTGGCGACGGCGGCGGTCGCGCTGGTGCCGAGCTTCGCCGCGGTGTTCGCGGCCCTGGTGGTGGGCGGGGCATCTTGGTTGCTGACGCTGTCGACGCTCAACGCGTCGATGCAGCTGAGCCTGCCCGCGTGGGTCCGTGCTCGCGGGCTCTCGGTGTACCAGCTGACCTTCATGGGCGGGCAGGCGCTGAGCTCGGTGCTGTGGGGCGTGATCGCCGGGGCCACAAGCAGTTCGGTCAGCCTGCTGACGAGCGCGGGGCTGCTGGTGGTGTGCGGCCTGTCGTCGCCGTGGTGGCCGTTGCACGCCAAGACCAGCGATCTGGACCTGACGCATTCGGCGCACTGGCCCGAGCCGACGCTCGTCGAAGAAGCCGTGGAGCGCTTCGTCGACGGTGAGGCGGTGTCGGAGCACTACCTGGCGGTGCGGGACGTGGGGTGACTGCGCGGCACCGTCACCGCGACGTCTTCTCGCACTGCTTCCAGAAACTGGTGAACGAGGCGTAGGACTTCTTCGGCACGTCGGGGAACATGAGCGGCATCTCGTCGGCGGTACCCCGCCAATGCGACACCGACGGGTGGCCCATGAACGTCACGTCCTGCCCGAGGTCGAGATCGTCGAAATCGGCGACAACCACGCGGGCGCCCGGAATCTCCCGTGCGCAGCGCAGTAGGTAGTCGGTAACCATCGGCGAGACCGGGAAGCGAGCGAACCAGCTCGGCTCCAGTAGGACGATCCTGTTCGCGTCGACGTTGTCGCGCCACGCCGTGTTCAGCCAGAACGAGTGGTAGAGCAGCGTTGGTTTCGCCGGATCGATCGACGGGTCGTCGCTCGGCGGCGGCGACCACTGCAGGTCGAGGTCTGCGCGCTCGGCGAGGAGGTCGGGCACCGCCATCTCGGCGAGCACACCGTAACCGTGATCGATGATGGTGCCGTGCTGCCGCAGCGGTGAGTACTTGTTGATGTTCTGCTGGGCCGGTACGTACTTCTTGTGGCTGTTGGTGCCCGCCACCCACTGCCAGGACAGGCTGTTACTGGCGGGATCACCGTCGAGCAGGTGGTAGTAGAGCCACCGGGCGGGCTCCCACCAGTGGGTGCGGCCGAGGTTGCATATCAACCCCGCCAACCACATTCGTTCGTGGTTGTGCATGTAGCCGGTGTCGTAGAGACCGTGGATGGCGGTGTCGAACGCATCGACTCCGGTCTCGGCGTCAAGGACGGCCCGAGGGATTCGCCGTGAACTGACAGGATGCTGCTCGCGCTTCACGTCGCTGAAGATGCGGTCACCGAGGAACGTCCACTCGCGCTGCCAGTACTCGCGCCACGTCAACTCGAAGACGAACTTGTAGGCCTGGCTGGGGGTGTGCCGAGCGAGGATCTGATCCCGGATCTCGGGCAGTGTGACCAGCCCGCGCGTGAGGTAGGGCGAGATCCGAGTGCCGCCGTCGGTGAAGTTGCGCGTCCTGGCATACCGCCCGGCGTTGATCCGCGACACCTGATCGAGCACATCCTGGCGAGACACCGCGAACGACTCCACCCCGCCGAGGTTAGCCGCGGGGTCGGACAGGCCGGAGTTGCGGGAATTGGTGGGAGCTCGTTGTGCGCGAGTACCGCTCGGCACTCGGCGACCTGCCCCGGCCCGAACGTCTGGACCACACCTTCGCTGGGAGACACGGGCTGGACGGAGTAGTGGGCTGGTGAACGTCCCGGCACGTAACGCGCTCGGCCACCCTGGATTGGGCGACGAGTCCAAATCGCTGGATTTCGAGTCTCCGGCTCCTAGGCTCGTCACATGCGATTGTCGTGGCCGTTAATAGGCAGGCAGGGGGAACTGCGCACGTTGGCCGCTGTGATCTCAGGCGTCGACGCGTCCGGTGCTCTCATCCGAGGGCCGGAGGGCGTCGGGAAGAGCCGACTCGCCCGCGAGGCGCTGACGGCCGCCGCGGCGACGGGATGCGCGACCCGCACCGCGGCGGGCACCTCGTCGGCGCGCAATGTGCCACTCGGCGCCTTCACAGCGTGGGCGCCTTCGGGCGTAACCGACACCGTCGGGTTGGTTCGCGGCGTCATCGAGGCGCTGACCAGCGCGCCGCCGGCCGCGAAGGCGGTTCTCGCCGTAGACGACGCGCATCTGCTCGACGATCTGTCCACCTTCGTCGTGCACCAGATCGTACTGCGCCGATCGGCAACCGTACTGCTCACCGTTCGCGACGACGTGCTCGTCGGCGAGGCGACCAGGGAGATCTGGCGGTCCGGCGCCATCGAGCGGCTCGAACTACGGGAACTGTCCTTGGACGACACGCGCACGTTGCTGGAGGCGACGCTCGGAGGCCCGTTCGACGGTGACTCTGCGCTCCGGCTGTGGCAGTTGACGCGTGGCAACACGCTGTACCTGCAGAACATCGTGGAGCAGGAGGTCACCGACGGCCGGATCGTGGAGCAACACGGATGCTGGCGATGGATCGGCGACCCGATCCTGCCGCCAGGTCTGGTCGAGCTCATCGAGTGCCGTGTCGGCGCACTGCCCGAGCGGCTCGCAGACGTCGTCGACACGCTCGCGGTCGGGGAACCCATCGAGCTTGCGACGCTGTCGCGGCTCACCGAGGCCGAGGCGATCGAAGAGGCGGAGACCCGCGGGCTGATAACGCTCCACCCGGCGGGCAACGGCGTCGAGGTGCGCTTGGCGCATCCCCTCTACGGGGAGTCACGCCGCACGCTCGCGCCGCGGACCCGGTTGCGGCGACTGCGCGGACGGGTCGTCACGGAACTCGGAGCGAACGTCGACGGTGACGATGTGCGCAACGTGGTGCGTCGCGGCGCGCTGAGCCTCGACTGCGATCTGGCACCCGACCCCCAGCTGCTGGTCGACGCGGCGCGCGGCGCGGTGTGGCTGGGAGACCTGTCCCTCGCCGATCAGCTCGCCCAAGCGGCCAGCGCGGCGGGAGCCGGACCCGAGCCGAGCCTGGTTCGCGCGCATGCTCTTTCGTGGCTGGGCCGCGGGGAGGACGCTGCCGCGGTGCTGGCAGCCGTCCCCTACGATGACCTGACCGACCACGATCGCGCCAGGTTCACCTTTCTGCAGTGCAGCAACATGCTGTGGGCACTGGGTGATCCGGCGCGCGCCAAGGCGCTCGCCGACGACGCATCTCGTCGGACACCCCGAGACGCGCGCATGTACATCGACGCGTTCCACAGCGTGTACTGGTTCGCGGTGGATCAGCCGGCGGCGGCACTCGAGGCCGCCGAACACCTCGTCCCGAACGACCTTCCCGTGGTGGGCGCGGAGGTTGCGTGGGCGGTGGCGCAGATGTCGGCCGACGCGGGCCGCACGACGCGCGCCATCTCGGCCGCGCACGCCGGCTACGCCGCGGCGACGCGTTCGCTCGACGCACCGCACACCAGGTTCAACATCGCCGACGCCGAAGTAGGGGCGCTGCTGCTCGCCGGGCGCATCAGCGAGGCCCGAGAGGTCGCCGTTCGCGTACGCGACCAGTCGAGGAACCTTCCAGGGGCCGCGCACCTGCTGGGCGACGCGGTGGCCGGTCGGGCCGCGCTCGCCGCCGGCGATCTGCGCGTAGCGCTCCCACTGCTGCGGCAGGCGGCAGAGTCGTTGCTGGCCATGCACCCGATCGGCTGGGGTTACCGCTACGGATTTCCCTACGTGACCGCGCTCGCCGCGGTCGGGATGACCACCGAGGCCGCGACCGCTCTGGCCGCGCTCGGCAGGGTGAACCGCGGGTTCCGATCGCTGGATTACGAACGAGGCCTCGCGCGAGCCTGGGTTGCGGCGGCCGAGGGTGCCGTCACCGAGGCGCGCGCCGTTCTGTTGGCAGAGGCCGAAAAGGCACGGGCTACAGGGAGGTTCGCGGCGGAGGTGTTCTGCCTGCAGCTCGCCGTGCAATTCGGCGACCGTACCGCGGCAGCGCGGTTGCTGGAGCTGACAGCCGTGGTCGAAGGTCCGCGGGTCGCGGTGGCAGCACGGTTCGCGGCGGCCCTTGCCGTCGGGGATGCCGAGGGACTTGCGACCGCGTCGCAGGAATTCGAGCGGATGGACGATCTGGTCGCCGCCATCGACGCCGCCGCTCACACCGCGCTCGCCTACCGCAGTCAGGACAGGCGCGGGTCGGCCCTCACGTGGTCGACGCGGGCGGACGCGCTCGCGGAGCGTTGCGGAGTTTCGACGCCGGCGCTACGCCAGGCCAGTGAATCGTTGCCATTGACCGATCGCGAGATCGAGATCGCGATGCTCATCGGCGAGGGCCTAACGAACCGCGCCATCGCCGAGCGGCTGACGCTGTCAGTGCGCACGGTCGAGAGCCATGTGTTTCGGGCGATGAAGAAAGCCGGCAGCACCAGCCGCGACGAGCTGGGCGCACTGCTGCGGCAACGCACGGCGACTCGCTAGAAAATTCGTCGAGCGGCGTCGTTCATCATGTCCCGCGCCCATGAGAGATGCCCCTCGAAGTCGAGCGAATCGGCCAATGCGTAGTAGTGCGCCGCCGCGTCTCGGTAGGTCCCCGCATCGTCGCGCGCCCCGGCCAGCAGTGCGCGCAACCGCGCCAGGGTGATCTCCACGACGGCCGAACCGTCGTGACGGCTCGTCATACGGCCGATCGCCTCTTCCGCCTCGACGAGATCGGCGTCAGCGCCGCGCTCGAGGAGCGTCTGCACCAGCATGCTGGCCGCGGCGACGGAATGTCGTCCCGCCCCCTGCAGTTCCGCGACGGCCGCCCGCAACGTCCCCAGTGCGGCATCGACGTCGCCGCGCTCGGCCGTCGCGCGAGCGATGAACGCGTCGGCGATCGGTACGAGGAAGGGGCCGTGCTGGCGCAGCACTGTGTCGCGCAACCGCGCGAGTTGTTCGACTCCGCGGTCCTGCTCGGTCGTCGAGGTCCGGTGCATCAGCGCGATGCTCAACGCGGAACTGGCCAGGACCAGCGCATGGTCGTTGCTCGCATCGCGGGCGATCCGCACCGCCTCCTCGCCGGCCAGGACCGCGACGTCATCGGCTTGCAACATGCCGTGGAGTATCGCGAGCCCGTGTGTCCAGGCGACGACGAACCCGACGGTCGTCGGGTCGCGGTGCCGCGCCATGGCCAAGGCGTCGTGCTGGTCTTGGCGCCATCCGTCCAGGCCCAACCACGACCGCGCAACACTGCGCGCCGCGAGTGCCGCGGCTAGCGGCGATCCGACTCCGAAGCCGGCTCCCCTGGTGGGATCACCGTCCGCCAGTTCGACGACGGCATGCGACCAACGCAACAATTCGTCGGTCCGACCGGCATCCCCCCAGTTGACGAAGCCGATGACGGCCAGCGCCATGGTCAGGGCGGGCTGGCCTATCGACTCGAGCAGCGACATCTGCTCGGAGGCCAACGTCGATCCCTCCGGTGATCGGCCGGTGTAGGCCAGTTCGGTGGCCAAACCCGTCATACCGATAGCCAGCGAGACCTTGTCACCGGCCTGCTCGCAGAGCTCGCGCAACTCCGCGTAGCGCCCCCGAGTCTGCTTGATGTCTTGGGCGTGAAAATCGGTGGCACACAACATCGTCCGAGGCGCGATGCGCATCGACAGCCGCGCGTCATCGGTGGCGGGCAACGCGTCGGCGAGGCGGCGAGCACGCTCCCAGCTCAGTCGGGCGGCGTCGAGGGCACGCGTATTCGACCAGACGCCGGCCCGCATGTGCCACCCGTAGGCCGCGTGAATCTCACCGGCACGCTCGAGATGCTGAGCGATGAGCGCCGCGCTCTCATCGACGCCGCCGGTGGCACGTTCCTCGATTGCGGCGGCGACGCGCCGATGCCACTTCGCCCGGTCGGATCTCAGCTGCGACTCATAGGCCACGGCACGAATGAGCGGATGGCGGAAGGCGTATTCGTCGTTCGACGCGACGTGCAACCGGTCGACCATCTCCGCCTGCACGAGTTCATCGAATGCCGGTTCGACACCGAGTGCAGTCAACAAGCTCACGGTGAATCGGGATCCGATCACTGCAGCCGCCTGCAGGATTCGCTTCGCCGGGACGGTCAGGCCGTCGATGCGGGCGGCGATCGCCGCCTGCACAGTGGCCGGCACGCGCAGTTCGGCGACGTCCCGTAGGCAGACGCAAGCGCCTCGCTCACCGTCGAGTACGCGGCGCTGCATCAGTTCTCGCACCATCTCCTCGGCGAAGAACGGGTTTCCCGCCGCTCGCTCGGTGATGATTCTCTTCAACGAGACGAGCGACGGGTCCGTTCCGAGGAGTTCGTCGAGCAATTCGGCGATGGACGAGTCACTCAGCGTCGCGAACGTCAACGTCGTCGCGTCGGCGATCTGCGTCAGCGGTCCGGTGTATTCGGGTCGGAAGGTGACCAACACGATCGACGGTGTACTCGACGCGCAGGCGAAGAGTTCGGCGAGCATCGACTCGCTCGCCGAGTCGATCCAATGTGCGTCCTCGACGATGAGGAGCGTCGAACCGTCAGTGGCGAGCGCTGAGCTCAGCAACGCGGTCAACCGCCGCCGTCGCGCGTCCGGTTCGACCTCGGGCAGCGGCGCGTCGGCGGCGCCGATGCCCAGGAGATCGTCGAGCAATCGCACGTCGTCCGCATCGCCGTCGCGGAACTTCTCCCGCACAAGGGTGCGCGCGCGTGCGTCGTCGCCGTCGGCGATGCGAGTCAGCGCCCGCACCAGATTCGTCACGGCGTGGAAGGGCACCTCACGGGCATGGGATTCGCAGAAGGTCCACACGACCTCGATCCCTCGACCGGCCGCCATCGCGGCGGTGTCGCGCGCCGCCCGACTCTTGCCGATACCCGGCGGCCCGACGACGCTCACTACGCCGCCGCGGCCGCCGCCGGCACGACCCACCATGGCGACGAGTGCCGCCATCTCCGCGTGCCGACCAACCAGTGTCGACTCCGTGCTTCCGGGCGATCCACGTCGATGGCCGATTGCCAAGAGGCGCCGAACGCGCACGGGGTCGTCGACGCCCTTGACGCGCGCCCACTCCGGCTCGGCGAGCACGACGAGGTGCTCCACCAAGTGCACCGTCGACTCCGACAGGACCACCTCTCCAGGCGGGGCAACGGATTCCATCCGCTGCGCCCATCCGACGTGGCGTCCCGTCGCGGCGTAGCCGAGGACTCCCGAGCCCAGTTCGCCGGCGATCACCAAACCCGAGTCGAGGCCCACCCGCAAACGGAGCTCGATGTGATCACGGCGCGCGACGTCGGCCGCCAGCCGACGCGATTCGTCCTGAATAGCCAGGGCTGCAAGGCATCCTCGCAGCGCATGATCCTCGTGCGCGACGGGTGCACCGAAGATCGCCATCACCCCGTCGCCGGTACCCTGAACGGTTCCGCCGTAGCGGCGGACCACCGCCGCCGCGCTCTCCAGGACGTCGGTCAGGATCTCGCGCATCCGCTCGATGTCCACCGAGGACGCGATCTGCATCGACCGCACGACGTCGGCGAAGAGCACCGTCACCTGCCTGTAGTCGGCGTCGTGTCGCACCGCCAGGGTCGACGAGCCGCACCTGTCGCAGAATCGCGCCCCTTGGCGAAGGTCGGACCCGCAGGACTCACACATGGCCGCCGTCATCGCCACCACCGATCGATGTGCCCGTTGAACGATGCCAACGGGCTCGCGTTGATCCTGCGGCATCCACATTAAAGGACTCCGACGTCGAGTAACGGCCGTTCAATGCCGCATTCCACCACCGGGCGATGTCGGTGATGCTCGTTCGGCTCAGTAGGGCGGGCCGAAACCGGGCGAGATTGCAGTGGGGTGCTACCGCACTCGAAGCACCGAGCGCGACTGATCATCTACCTGTCACAACAGCAACACTCCAGGGCCGAACCATCAGAGTCACCATCGCCGTACCCGTCGACGCAGGAGAAGGCACGATGCTAGACCGGCTTGCACGACTGGCCGTGGCCCGGCCCAAGACGGTGCTCGCCGCGACCCTGGTACTCGCGGTTGCCGCGCTCGCGTACGGGTCGGGGATCACCGAGCGGCTGTCAGGGGGCGGCTTCTACAGCGTTTCGTCCGAGTCGCAGCGCGCAGCTGCCATGCTAGAGCAGCGGTTTCACGTCGGTAAACCCAATCTGGTGATCCTCGCGACCCACACCGACGGCGGGTCAGTCGACGACCCCGTTGCGGTCGCCGCCGGCGAGGCTCTCACTCGAGAGCTCGCCGCCACGCCCGGTATCGACACGGTCAGCTCGTACTGGGGGCCCGCCCGGTCCGAACTGCTGCGTAGCGATGACGGGACGAGGGCGATGATCGTGGCGCACGTCGAAGGTGATGAGCGCGAGTTCGCCGCATCGGCAAGAGATCTCACCGCGAGCTACCGTGGCACCGAGCGCGGTCCACTGAAGCTGCAACTCGGCGGGGAGGCGGTCAGCTACAACGATGTGACCGATCAGCTCAACCACGACTTGGCGATCAGTGAGGCGATCGCGTTGCCGGTAATCCTCGTGCTGATGACACTGGTGTTCGGCAGTCTGGTGGCCGCCGGCTTGCCGCTCGTCATCGGCGTGCTGTCGATCGCGGGTTCACTCGGCCTGCTGGCCTTGTTGTCGGATGTCACCCCGGTGTCCAACTATGCACTCAACGTGACGACGATCGTCGGTCTGGCTCTGGCCATCGACTACAGCCTCCTGGTGCTGACCAGGTTCCGGGAGGAGCGGACTCGGGCTCAGTCCCTCGACGACGCCATCATCGAGTCGGTTCGAACCGCCGGCCGCACGGTCGTATTCTCCGCCACCACGGTGACGTTGTCGGTGCTGGCGCTGCTTGCCTTCCCCATGATGTTCCTGCGTTCGATCGCCTACGCGTGTGTCGGCGTGGTGCTGCTCGCGACGGTGTGCGCGCTCGTCGTCATGCCCGCCACGTTGCGACTTCTGGGGTCCCGTATCGACGCACTCAACGTGCGCCGGCTGATTCCGCAGCTGTTCGGGCGCCGCGCACCGGACGAAGCGCGGGCGGAGCAGGACGGGTTCTGGTTCCGCAGTTCACGACTGGTCATGCGGAGACCGGTCGTGATGGGGGGCGCAGTTCTGCTCCTTGCTCTGCTGCTTGCGGCACCGTTCGGCAACATCCGCTTGAACTTTCCCGACGACCGGTCGCTGCCGACGACGATCGAAAGCCGAAGTGTCGGCGACGTGATCCGCTCCGAGTTCCCGGCACAGGCGACCGCGGCGATGGATGTGCTCCTCGAGAATTCGGCGAGTGCCGAGCAGCTGGACGGCTATGCCGGCGCGCTGTCACGATTGCCGCACGTCGTGGCGGTAAAGCTGGGACTGGCGAGCTATGTCGACGGGCAACGGATGGGCGAAAAGCCAGTGCCCGACGCGAACGGCGCCTATCTACGAGTGATCCCAGACGTCGATCCCTACAGCGACGCGGCCAACCAGCTGCTCGACCAGGTACGCAGAGCACCGGCTCCAGGCACCGTGCACGTCGGCGGACTCACTGCAGAAAGCGTCGATACCAAAGATGCTCTGTTCGAACGAGTCCCGTTAGCCGCGGCACTGATGGTGTTGGCGATGTTCAGCGTGCTGTTCGCGTTCACCCGAAGCGTCGTTCTACCGATCAAGGCGTTGCTGCTCAACGCAGTCAGCCTGTCTGCGACTCTCGGTGCGATGGTGTTCATCTTTCAGGAGGGCCACCTCAAGTGGCTGGTCGGAGATTTCGCCGTCACCGGAACGCTGCCTGCACCGGTGCCGATTCTCATCATCTGCCTGGTGTTCGGACTGTCCATGGACTACGAAGTGTTCCTGTTGTCGCGTATCACCGAGGAGTATCGCGCGCACGGCGACACCAACCTCGCGGTGATGTCCGGGCTGCAGCGCGTAGGCCCCGTCGTCACCGCGGCGGCGTTGATCATGTCGGTCGTGTTCATCGCCATGGCCACGTCGTCGGTGTCGTTCGTCAAGTTGCTGGGGGTCGGGTTGACGCTGGCGATCCTGTTCGACGCGACGCTCATTCGCGCCGTACTCATGCCCGCCGCGATGCGGCTCATGGGTCGCGCGAATTGGTGGGCGCCTCATTGGCTAGGCCTCCAGCGGCCTCCCGCGCATCTTCTCGTGAGCGGGGCCCGTAGTCCGCAGCAACTGACCGTTCGCCAGTTGACAGCGCAATCGGCGGTGAACTGACATGCGATCCCGATCAGGCGATGCGTCGGAAACGACTGCGCAGCAACGGGTTCTGGCCGATATCGCAACACGATCCTCGGCGTTGACCGAACGGCTGCTTGCCAGCGATTCGACCGGCGATCGCGCGATGGGGACGTTCGTCGACACGTTCTTCACCATGATTCCCCTGGACGGCTCCGCGGCCAGCATCAACGGCATCGTCATGCTTCCCGTGCTCGTGTTCGGCGCCGAAACCGCTGCGCCGATGGGCGCGACACCCGTAGCGCTCATCCACACGCTGTGGTGGGCGGCGGCGCGATATCTGGACGACATGATCGACGATCCGCAACTCGCCCGGTCTGATCCCGCGGACTTCAACCGGGGAGTTATGACCGCAATTGCGGTGGGTAATTACCTGCCGCTCAGGGTTTTCGGCGATCTGACCGTATCCGACGCCGTTCGAGTTCGTCTGATCACCGAGTACGGCAACGGGTGTATCGCCGCACTGAGCGGGCAGCTGACCGACCTGGCTCTCAACGCGGAGACCGCAACTCCCGACGACGTCCTGCGCAACTACGAGAGCAAGACGGGCGCACCGTACGGGATGTCCGCCGCGCTCGCCGCGCACCTCGCGGATCGCGATGCCGACCGGGTCGAGGCCTGGCGCTCGTTCGGTAGAGCGCTAGGAGTGCTTCGTCAACTGGTCAACGATCAGCGCGACCTGGTCACCGAACGTGACGAGGATCTGCGCAACGGCACCGCGACCTACCTGCTGGTTCATCTCCTCGGCTCCGTGTCGACTGCGCGACGCGCGGAATTGATCGACCTTCACCGGCACGCGGGCACGTCGGAGGACGCGCGGACGGAACTGAGGCGGGCGATGCTGGCCGCGGATGTCGTGTCCGGTTACGCGGACTCGATCCAGCCCATCGTCCGTGCCACCCGCGAGGCGCTCGCGTCGCTCGGTGGTGACCCGCAGTGCGTCACGGATCTGAGCGCCCTCATCGACGAGACCATTTCCCACTATCCGCAGTTTCAACTCCGGTGACGCGGGGGCCTAGGGGGCGATCATCGCCTCGGCCCAGGCGATGTGTCCCTCGAAGCCATACGATTCCGCCATCGCTCGATAACGTTTCTGATAGCCCCGGAAGCCGACATCGTCGCCGCGGGCGCGAGCCAGCAGCGCGCGTAGCCGCAGGATCCACGTGTCGCGCACAATCAGCCCGTCATCCGCCGGCGCAGCGGCCAACCGCTCGATCGCGGCCTCGGCTTCAGCGACATCGCCGTCAGCGTCACGGTCGAGCAGTGTCTCCACCAGCACACCGATAGCAGGCATGCCCCAGCAGGGCAGCTGTCCCTCGCGATCCAGTTCCTCGACGACGGCGCGGATGAGCGGTATCGCCTCGTCGCGCCCGCCGCAGCGCGCAATCTCCTTGGCCACATAAGCGTTGATGAGGCGTAACTCGCTCAGGTTATGTCCGCGACGCTCAATCAGGTCGCCGACCTCCTCCAAGAGCCTCCGCCCACGATCACGCTCCGCATCCGTATGGCGGTGTACCAGTGCGAGACCCGGTATGGCACCGGCGAAAACCACCGCCATGTCATCGCTGGATCGTTCGGCGATCCGCTTCGCATCCTCGATCTCGCGCACGGCCGAATCATCGGCGGCCAGCGCGCCCAACGGTATTGCAGGGAGATAGACATAGGCGACGACGATGGCATACGACAACGGGTCGGCGCTGCGGACCATGGCCAGGCCCTGCCGCAAGTCTTCCGACCATCCGGGACGACCCAGGCAGTACCTGCCCATAGCCCGCGTCGTCAACGCCAGCGCCAACGGAGAGCCGATCATGAAGTTGCCTTTAGCCGGATCACCGTCGGCTAGGTCGATCGTCCGTTCTGACCATTGCAGAGTGTCAGACCACTCGCCGCTGTGAGCTTTGGCGTAGATCACGGGGAAGGACAGCCCCACCGTCAGCGTCGGATCGCCGATCGACTCGACGAGGGCCCAGGCTTCGGACGCCAGCCGCGACGCCTCGCGGAGCCGGCCCCGAAATCCGTGATCGATCACCAATCCGGCCATGGCGATGGCCAGCGACGCCTTATCTCCTGCAGCCGTGCACAACTGCCGTAACTCCTCGAAGCGACCCGCCACGTTGATACCCACCCGCCAGGCGATTCCGCACAGCATCGTCTTGGGTGCGATCCGCATCGTCGCCCGGTCGGGGTCGTCGTCAGCCATTGCGTCGGCGATCGCTTCGGCGCGCTGCCAACTCCTTTGGGTCGCGGCGATGTCGCGGTAGGTCGCCCACGTGGCGGCGCGCATGTGCCATTGGTACGCGGCGTGCCGATCACCGGCCGCCTCCAGGTGTTCGGCAATCAGGGCGGCATTCTCGTCGGCCGCTGCCGGGTCACGTGATTCGATGGCGGCGGCGACGCGCCGATGCAGGACGGCACGGTCGGATTTCAGCTGTGATTCGTAGGCCACCGCGCGGATCAGCGGGTGCCTGAAGGCGTATTCGGCGCTGGGGGCGAACCGCATCTGGTCGATCAGCTCGGCGGTCAGCAGCTCGTCGAATACCGCGTCGATGCCAAGCGCGGCGATCACGTCGGCCCCGAAGCGGGCGCCGGTCACCGCCGCCGCGTTCAGCGTCTGCTTGGCCGGCATGGTCAGCCGGTCGATGCGCGCCTCGATGGCGGCCTCCACGGTGGCGGGCACGCTCACCTCAGCCACATCCACCCGACAGACATAGCTGCCGTACTCACCGCGCAGCACCCCGCGCTGCTCGAATCCGCGCACCATCTCCTCTGCGAAGAACGGATTTCCCGCGGCTCGATCGGTGATGATCGCCGTCAGCTCGCCCACCGAGGGATCATCACCCACGAAGTCGCGGATCAGTGCCGCGGTGTCCGAATCATCAAGGGGGGCCAGCACTATCGTCTGGTTACCCGGTACTCGCGTCAGAGCTCCCGCGTATTCGGGGCGCGATGTGACCAGTACCATCGTCGGGGTGCGGGGAACGACGGTGAGGAAGTCGGCCAGCATCGATTCACTGACCGCGTCGATCCAGTGCGCGTCCTCGACGATGAACAGCGCGGGTTCGGTGCGGGCCAACGTCGCGGTGTTGATCAAGGCGGTGAGCCTGCGCCGTCGCGCATCCGGGTCGATCTGAGGCAGCGCCACGTCGGGGTCGGCGATACCGAGCAGATCGTCGAGCAGCAGAAGGTCCTGCGGGTCGGCCCCCGCGACGTATTCGCGGACCTGCGCTCGCGCCGCGTCACCGTGGAGTTCCGCCACCCCGCTGCCCGCCCGCAGGAGCCGCGTCACCACGCCGAAAGGGACGTCGCTGGTGTGGGATTCGCAGTAGGCCCAGAACACCTCGACCCCGCGGGCGGCTGCCACCGTGGCGGCCTCCCTGGCTACCCGGCTCTTGCCGATGCCCGGCGGTCCCACCACATTCACCACCGCGCCGCGGCCGTCGACAGCGCGTCCGATCGTCGCCTCGAGGGCCTGCACTTCCCAGCGACGCCCGACCAGGGCCGCCTCGGCGCGTCTAACCGTGCCCTCGGGCGGGTGGATTGCCAGCAGCCGTCGCGCGGGCACCGGTTCGTCGGCGCCCTTGATCCGCACCCACTCCGGTTCGGCCAGCATCGCGACGTGCTCGACGAGCTGCGCCGTCGACTCCGAGAGCATCACGCCTCCCGGAGGAGCAGCCGATTCCATCCGCTGGGCGAAACCCACCGCAGCGCCCGTCGCGGCATAGCCGAGCGATCCCGAACCGATGTCGCCCGCAATCACCCGACCCGAGTTCAGACCGACCCGTAATCGCAAGGCCACGCCGTCGCGGCTCTGCACCTCGACCGCCAGCTTATTCGCCTCGTCCTGGATCGTGAGGGCCGAAATGCACGCTCGAAAGGCGTGATCCTCCAACGCGATTGGCGCACCGAACAGCGCCATCACGCCGTCGCCGGTGTGGTCCACGGTCCCGCCGTAACGACGGACTACGGCGGCCGCTCGCTCAAGGAGCTCGGTCATGATCTCGCGCAGCCGCTCCACATCCACAGCGGCCGCGATGTCGGACGACCGCACCACGTCGGCGAACAGCACCGTCACCTGCTTGTACTGGGCACTGTCGATCGGGACGGCGGTCGGGGCACCGCACTCATCACAGAACTTGGCTGTCGCCCGCAGTTCAGTCCGGCACGCGCCGCACACGGCTACTGCCGACGTCATGGCGTTGGCCACCGAAAACAAAGCACCATACTCAGGCGCACGATACTCCGGCGCGCTGGTCTGGCAGCTTGAACGGCAGGAGCAGAGGTGGGCGATCACCTGGCTCTGCACCCAGCGTGCCTGCCCTCTCTAGCCGACCGCTCCGACGACGGCGAAGGCGACCAGCGTGCCCAGTAGGCCGAGTGCCGATACCGCCGCCGGCCATCGGTTGCCCTTCTGGCGGAGGTACTTGATGCCGAATGCGGTGACACCGATCGCCGGCAACGCGACGAAAGCCTTGGCGAGCGGTGAAGCAGGCGCGGCGACGACGAACAGAACCGCGGCGAGCGGTCCGGAGCCGATGGTGAGCAACGAGGTCGTCGGGTAGCCCAGGGAATTGGTATAGCTGCGTTCCCCGATTGCGGGCCTGCGGGCCAGCTTCTTCCCGAATTCGAGCTGGCCGGCGCACAGTGTCAGGATCACGATTCCCAGAGCGCCGACGTACGGGTCCGGCGCCTCGTGCTGGATCTGGGTGAACGCCGCGAACAGGTACACGAACAGCAGCAGCTGAACCGGGACGCCGATGAGCAGGTTCACGATCAGGTTGTCACCTCGCGTGGCGGGACATCGTCGTCCGACCGCCAACACCGCGGCGGCGTAGAGAAGCTGACCGACGATGACGACCATTCCGGCGTGGAAGAACAGGTTGGCGGCGACGATGACCGTCACGCACGCGGCGGTGAGTGTGGAGAGTTCCCGGAGCTGAATCGCTCCGGACGCCACCGGGCGCTGTGGGTCCGCGACCCGGTCGTAATCCTGGTCTCGGATGTCGTCGATCACCCGCATGATCAGCAAGTCGGCCCACAGGGTGACAACGACTGTCCCCAACAGAGGAATCGCACTGGTCGTGACGCGGTCTCCAGCCAGCGCCGCGAACAGACCGATTCCTCCGGCGCCCAAGGCCAGGGCATACACGCCTGACAGAACGGGTGGATACCTGGTGCGAACGAAGTTCGAGATACCGACCGCCGCAGTCATTGTCCGCCTCCTCGCCACGTCACCGGCAGGCTCGACACCCCCCTGGTGAACATCTGGGTGCACCAATCGATCTCGGACGCGGTCATGAGAGTCAGTCCGCCCAGGCGGGTCAGCACGGTGTGCAGGCCGACCTGCAGTTCCAGGCGAGCGAAGGCCATTCCGACGCACTGGTGCCGGCCGTAGCCGAATGTCAGGTGCGGGTTCGGACTTCGCCGAGGATAGAACCCGTCAGCGTCCGCGAACACATCGCGATCGCGGTTGGCGACATCGATTACGGGCACGACGATCTCGCCCTGTGCAATCAGACGGTCCCGCAGCGTCACGTCAGCTGTCGCGACGTGCGGGCACCCCGTCGTACCAGCGATCGTGCCGCCGAACCACACCCAGCGCAGCAGTTCTTCTACCGCGCAGGGAATCTGCTCGGGAGATCGGCGAAGCGAATCCACCAGTCCGGGGTGCTGAAGTAGTTCGATGAGACTCAGTGCGAGGTGACTCGCGGTCGTCTCCGCGCCCGACAAGAGCAGCCCCTTGGCGAGCATGACGATCTCCGCGTGGGTCAATCCGTTCGAGGATTCGTCCTGAACCAGGGCATCGATCAGCCCGCCCGCTGTCGTCCGGCTACGCGCTCGATCGACTCGACTTTCGAGGTAGTCGTGTAGGTCGCGGTTTGCTTTCGTGACCTCGTCGAGTGGGTGGTGGCCAACCGACCATGCGACTGTCAGTCGCGGCAGCAGATAAGGCAGATCGGCGGAGTCCAGACCGAGGAGGGCCATGTGCACGAGGTTCGGAAACGGCTGGCAGAACCGCGTCAAGATGTCGGCCGGTGGTCCCGCCGCGATCAGGTCGTCGACGAGTTGCTCGGCGAGGCGGCCGATGAGCGGCCGAGCGTTCTCAGCCCGTCGCTTCGTAAACCATCCTCGGACGGCCTGGCGCCGACGTGTGTGGGTTGGCGGATCGGAGGTGACCAGTGCCAGAGGCACTTCGCCGCCCGCGCCGACGATGGGCATGTGGAATCGTTCCCGACTGAAGCGGTTGTCACTCAACACGGTTCGGACGTCGCGCTGCCGGGTTACGGCGATCGCCGCCGTGCCGTCAGCCAACGTGATGTCAAGGGTCGGTCTGCTGCGGAAGAGATCGACGTGATGTTGCGGGAGCGACGTACCCGGACAGTTCGCTAGCGGCAATTGCATGCTGTCACCGTGGCCTCTGCGAGTGGGGGCGGACGATGCGGATGCTGCCCGACCTACCGTCGATCTCGACTTCGTCGCCGTCGGCGATCTTGGACGTCGCGCCGGCAACCGCCACCACTGTCGGGATACCGAGCATCCGTCCCGTTATCGCGGTGTGGGAGACCATGCTGCCGCGTTCGGCGACGAGTCCCGTTGCGCTGAGCATCAGCGGTAGCCAACCGGGATCGGTTTCGCGGGCGATCAGGATCCGCCCAGCGCAGTCACTCGGCGGAACATCCGGTTGTAGAACCAATTTCGCGCGACCACGGGCGATCCCGGCGCAGGATGGAAGACCGGATAGTTCGGTGCTGGAACCCGCGGTCGCCGAAGACGCGACACTGCGACGAAGGTCCGCGGTGGTGATCGGCGGCGGGGCGGTTGTGAGATCGGCTGCCAGGGCGGGCCGACCGCACGATCGTTGATATGCGTGTTTTCGGGTTCGTGCCAGCAGCCGTAGGTCGGCGTGTGTGCAGGTGCCGTCGAACGCTCCCAACACCTCCTCCGCCTCCAGATGCACATAGTCCTCGGGTGAGTCCAGACACCCTGCCGCGGCGAGGTCGGATCCCAGTCGGCGCATGACCTCCCGCGAGAATCCGTACAACTGGGTGCGGCAGAACCTGGTGTCCTCGCGTGCTTTGACCAGGAACCCACCCGCCCGCAACGCGGCGCGAAGAACGGCGCGTCGCCATCGTGACGGGCAGATCCGTCGCAGTTCATCGACTGCGGCGGTGGCCGCGGTGGATTCCTGAACCCGCGTCTGCCGAATCGTCGCTCCGGCCGCGACGAACGGCCGAACGGCGTCGATGATCATCTCTGGTCGCTGTCGCGGCGTCAGCTCCTCGATCTTGAGATCGTGCATGGCGCGATCGCCGAATTCCCTCAGGTGCGTGAGGGCATCGGACTCCAGCTTGCCGCCGTAGGCGCCTCGTGCAATCCGGTCCCAGGTGTCGCGTGCGTCGCCAGTCAGCACTCGCTCCGCCAACGCGGGGTTCGCGTTGATCTGCTCAGCGAGCGCCACCGTGGAGTGCACCGACTGCAACGTTCGGTTCGGCGGACCGCCGGGCAACAGCACAGTGAGGTCCACCTCAGGGGAGTCGATCCACCGCTGCACCAGGGCGCCCGCCGCCACATATCCGACCAGAGAGAGATAGCTGGCTAGAATCGTTATCCCCCAGCGTGACTCAGCTTCCGACCACACTCGGCGGTACATTTCGATTACTTCTTCGACCGGCCTCTGCGACACGTCTGTCCCGAGGATGTGCTGCACATCCCACCAGGCCAGGAATCTCCGCACGTTACGGGGAAAACTCACAGCGGCCCATATCAGTCGCGGTGAACGCGCGACGATGCGTGTGATGGCGTGGCGGTCGGGCGGTCGGCCCGGGTTGGCATGTCGTTCTGTGAGTCCGAGCGACCGCTCCCACATCGGACGAAGCGCGTCCCATCCGGGGAGCCGGCTGTGCAGTGCGTACCACGCGTCCAGGCGGTAGTAGGCCCGGCCGTCGAGGTATCCGATCATGCGACGTAGGTGATGCTCGCTACTCCGCAGTTGGCTCTCGGGGACGCCGACGATGCGATAGAAGTTGCGGAAGCTCATGCGGTAGAAGACTCGCGCGTGCGAGTACGTCATCGCGGTGGTGACACCGGGAAAGCTCTCGGTGAGATTGTGATTGGTCCATTCGATCGTGGTCGCCGGCGTCTGGGGCGACGTGGCGGGCCGTGCCTGCACCAGGTGAATCTTCGAGTCGGCCGTGACGACGCCCTCGATGTCCTGGGGCCCGGACAGCAGCTGCTCGGCGGTCTCCGCCAGGGCGGCGATCTGACTGATCTGCGCATCGGAGAAGACCGGCACATCGGCGAGTCCATCGGGCACCCGATGTTCGGCGACGCCGCCGCCCGGTGCTCGGCGGAGCATTCTCCGCTTGTGCGAGACGAGCCGCGCGATACCGCCCCGGCGTACGAAGAAGTGGTCGATGTCGGCACGTTCGGCCACCACACCTTCGCCGATGCCGTAGACCCCGGCCACCACGGTTTCTCGGGCTCCGGTGGCGGGATCGTGGGTGAACGCGACAAACGACCGCTCGCCATCCACCATCTGCTGAATTCCCACGCAGATGCTCAAGCCGCGGGGGTCGATTCCCCGCCGCGCGCGATACAGGACCGATCGGACACTGAAAAGCGAGGCGAGACAGGAGGAAACGGCATCGAACAGCGCGTCGGCACCGACGTACAGATGACTGTCCGTGAGGCCCGCGAACGGGTCGGCGGCGTCATCTTCGCCCGGCTGCGCGTCGCGGCCGACCACGCATGCTCGGACGGCGACGTCGGGTGAGCCGAGGGCGGCGTATCTGTCCCGGATCTCGGCTTCCGTCTCCGGCAGGAGACGCATGTGTTCGGCGGCGTTGCGAGCCGATTCGGCCCAGGCGGTCAGGTCGTGCACACCGGCGCCGACGCCCGGAAAGGGGCCGACCACATCGGCGATGGCCGTCCACGGAGTTTCCCGGACGATGCAGAAGAACGGTGGGACGGAGACTCCGGCATCGCGCAACCGTTGCTGACGCGCGAACTTGTGCCCAACCACGCTGGCGTCCGCCAGTTCTGCGGGTGCGTCGATGATTTTGATCATCACCACACCCCCGGCACGATCCGGCATCGCGTGGCGGCGAACACGCGATATCGGGCTGATTCAGCGAGGACGTTCTCCTCGATCCTGATGCGCCAGAGAATCGCGGCGACGAGGGGGGTCAGTGCCGCGATGCTCGCCGGACTGGCGAAGTAGCCGACGAATCCGATGTTCGCGAGCACCATCCCCGCATACGCGGGATGGCGCAGCAACCTGTACGGCCCGGAGGACACGAGGCCATCCTCCGCGATCCGTACCACTCGGTGCGAATAGTGGACGCCGAGTTCGCGAATCGCCCACGCGCGCAGTATCACCCCAGCACCGAAGACCCCCGCCAGCACGGCACCGAACGTGCCGGGCGCCGCGGGCGCGGAGTACGCGGCCGTGAGTGCCGTCGCGACCCGCGCCACCGCATAGGGAACGAGGGTGCGAGTCTCCGCGGCCGACTGTGTCGGTGTCCCGACGGTGATGCGCGCTTCGGACAGCATCCACACCAGGTAGGCGGCGACGAAGGCCGCTGCATACGGCTGCCCGTCGGCGAGGTGTGCCGCGATCCCGATGCCGAGACCGACGGCACTGAGTGCCAACAGAATACGAAGAACGTACACGGCGAGTCGATCAGTCATCCCAGCCTCCGTCCGATCAGCGCCTAGCCCGCGCGCAGTTGGGCGTACTCGACGTCGTCGACGCACCGGCTCGCGATGACGATCGAGCCGACTGTGGTCGCTCGGTCGCCCACGGCGTGCACGTCGATGTGGAGTTTGCGCGTCTGTTCGGGTGGAGTGGGCTGCCACGACAACGCCCGCGTCATCTCGGCCGGCGGCACCTGTGTGGGCACGTCTGCGGTGAGCCCGACGAATATCATCTTCGTCCCCATCGGATGCCGACCCCACAGGTGAAGAATCGCGATGACGAACTGGCGGGCGGCCTCGATGGCGGAGGCGACCGCGCTGACCCGCGACGGTACTCCGCCGATGGCGGCCCGCTCGTGCACGCGGACCCAGACACGTCCGGCGTTGACTGTGAGCGGGCCGACTGCGACATTGTCGGGGTCGGCCCTGTGCACCAGTTCACCCGGCATCGAACCGTTCCCGAGTGCCGGCGCCACGGCGAGCTCCGCAGGCAGCGCGGTCTCGCGCCGACCCAGCAGTCCCGTCGCTATGCTGCGGCCCGATTGGATGAATTCGAAGGCGTTCCCGCCGGTTTCGCGGGTCGCACTCACCTCAACCGGGGCGTCGAGCTCGCAGAACCTGGTGAACGTGAGACGGAAACTCACATTGGCCGGCCGTAGCAAGGCGGCGTGCTCAGCCAGTTCCAGGCCGGCCACCACCTGCAGCATTCCGGGCACGTGATCCAGCGGATGGTCGAAGAACACGGGGTCGTGAGGATCCACGCGGATGAACCCGCGATGAACACCTCCGGTGGGCCCAGGGTCCAGCGTGTCGATCGTGCGTCCGCGGATCACCCGCGTCGCACTCGGTGCAAGTACCTGCATCGTCGCCTCCTCCGCCGTGTGCGCCGCCGTCGATCCGCTGCATTGGGAATCGTCACCCGGATCCAGGAGGTGGCCCTCAGTAGTGCCCTACGGCAATCGACGCTCGCGTCGGCGGATATTTCAGTGGTGCACTACTGCGGTCACCGCACCGAACGGGAGCGACGATTCCCCTTGTGATGACGATGGTTGGGGACAGCGCACTGGTCGTATCCGGCGACCGAAGCCGACATCCTTCGCTGCCCGGCCCAGCCGACCAGTCACCCCTGGTCGCCGGACGTCTGCGCGAAATCCTCGTCAATGGTGGCGATTTCGATGCGATCTATCGACACATCCTTCAGGTTCCGGGTAAGCGGATCCGGTCCGCGATGGTGCTGGCCTGCGCCCGTCTGCTGCCGTCGGCTGCCGCGGTGCCGCCGAGCGACGCCGTCGACGTGGGCTGCGCGATCGAGATGATCCACGAGGCGTCGCTCATTCACGACGACATCTGCGACGGATCGCTCCTGCGGCGCGATGCGCCGTCGGTAGCGGCCGCGTTCGGCGTCCGCACCGCCGCACGAGCGGGATTTCACCTGGTCGGCAAGGCCTTGGAGGTACTCGCACAGGTGTTGGCCGACAACCCGGTGGCGTTCGCGCGGCTCGATGAGGCCTCCGACGTCACCTACCTCGACCGCATCTCGGACTTGTCGTTCGGGCAGCTCGTCGAGAGCCTGCCACCGCCGGTCGACGACGCCGCCATGCGCAGGCACTACGAACTCGTGGCCAGGGCGAAGACCGGCACGCTGTTCAGGCTGGCCTGCTCGTACGGCGGCACGGCCGGCGGCCTGGACTACGGTCAGCTGTGCGATCTGATGCGATACGCGGATCACATCGCGCTGGCCTTTCAGATCATGGACGACGTCCGCGACGTCGAGGGCGGTCCCGCGCTGGGCAAGGAGGCCGCAGGCGATCTCGACCGACGGGTGCCGACCTGGCCGGTGATCGAATGGCTGGCCACGCGGCCCGGGTCCCGTGGAATGTGGCTCTCCCGAATGACATCCACGGCCGACCTGCAGGACGACCTGGTACGCAGCGGGGCCAACCGGGCTGCCCGTGCCGTCGCCGTGCGAGCCGTCGAGGCGGCGTGCCGGGCGACCGACGCGTTCGCGCCCTCCCCCGCGCGTGATCAGTTGCGCGAACTCGCGGTTCGGGTGGTGCCCCGATGAGCGCGGGGCGACTCGGCGCCCTGGTCATCGGCCTGTGGCACCGGCACCGTACTCCGGACTCCGCTGCCATGCGGGCGGCCCGGTCGCCGGCCGAGTTGGCCCGACTGGCACTAATCCCGGCAGCCCGAAACCTCGGCATCGCAAATGGTTTCCTGCCGGCGAACCTGCGGTCCGAGGCCACCGCCGCCCTGCTGGCCTGCCGGGTGCTCAAGGCCTACGAACGGCTCAGCGCCCGCCCGCTGGCGGCCGACTCGGTCGGCACCGCCGTGGCCTACCTGAACGGCGAAGCCGACGCACTGCCACCGCCGCTGCCCGCGATCGCCGTCTGCGACGGCGAAGCCGTCGACCTGGTGCTGGCCGAGCGCATCCGTGACGTGCGGGAGCTGCTGTCGGAACTGCCCTCGGAGGGCCGGCAACGGGTCGGCCGTGTGTTGGCCGATGTCGGCCGGGTGATGGCGCTCAACCTGGATTGCCCGCTGCCGCGGACCGCCTACGGCGAGGGCACCCTCGGGCCGGTGGTGCTGTACGCGTGCTCGCTGGTCGCCGAAGATGCTTGCGCCGAGACGGATTTGAGCGAGCTGGCCGGATGCGTCGGCGTGATTGCTCAGTTGGCCGACGAGGTGCGGGACGGCGAGCGTGTGCTCGACGGCACCGGCGACCGTGATGAGGTGACCCTGGCGGCGATGCAACGCGTGTTGGTCCCCGCGCTGGGCGGCATCGTCCTGCTGGCCCGGCTCGGCCCGTGCATCCGCAGTCTCGGCGCCAGGGTGGCGATCGCCTACATGACCATCACGACCGCCGCGACCTTGTGCGCGGCCGTCGGGGCACCCGAACCCCACCGGCGACCGCGGCGACTCGCGGCGGCGGTGCTGGCCTCCGTCTCCAGTGCTCGGTGGACCGCGATGCTCAAGCGAGTGAGCTGGTCGGCCGATGCAGCGATGCACAGGCTGTTGGATGCGTCGCCGCACCACTCGGTAACAGGTAGCACTGCGGCCCGATCGGCCGCGGGCGGAATCCTCGCCCTCGGCGATCCGCGCTCGAGGCCGCCAGCAGTGGGCTCACTCGTCGTCGATGTGACGTTCGCGCTCGTCGAAACCCTGCCGTCAGAACCGCTGACCGGCGAACTCGGCGAGTGTCACGTCCGCCGCATGATGATCGCCGACCATCTCGCCTTCGGCGCCCTGGAACGGCTGCGACCCCGCGATGCCGACGCTTTGCGTATCCTCGCGAACCAGTTCCAGGTCGCCGCAGCGTCGGGGTAGCCGACGCGACGTCGACGACCCGGTGAGCCCTGCATCGGCTTCGTCAGTCAGCATGGCGACGGGGGCCGAGGTGTCTATCACCCTCAGGACGGCAGCCCACGATCGTCGTAGCCTAGGGCCGCTTCGTCGGGGAATAAAACTGGTGTCGAGACGCCTCGTCCAGCGCCCTTAGGCTTCACACGAGGAGGGCACAGCGGTGAATCGGCTTCAAGTAGATGTGGACGAGGTCTACGCCACCTCGCATGCCATCGGCAACGATGCGGAGGAACTTCGGGATGAACTCGTTGGACTGCAACGTGATTGGGATAACCTGTCGCGCGAGTGGTTGGGCGCTGCGTCGTCGGCGTACTCGAAGATCTGGGTCGAATGGCTCGAGGGTGCCACCGCTCTGGTCAACGCACTCGCCGATTCGTCGCACGATCTCGGTGCCGCCGCCGTCGGGTACGGCGAGACCGACACGGATTCAGCAGCACACCTCGATTCGACTGCAATCGGGACGAGGCTCTGATGCGCTACCGGGTGGAACTCGGGGAACTGGTGTCGTTCATCGATCAGCTTCAGTCGTTCGTACTCCGGGCCGAAGCCCTCGCGTCCCGTATCGACGGACAAGTCGCTTGCTTGCATACGGCCTGGTCCGGTGACGCCGCCGAGGCACATCGTGCCCAGCACGACAGGTGGATGGCGGGTGCGGTTGAGATGCGCGACGCGCTGGCGGAACTCCGCGAGGCCGCGGATAACGCGAACCGCAACTACACCGAGGCCGCGCAACACAACGTGGACATGTTGAGTTGACTGTTCAGGACGTCGATCCCGCCACGTACTACGCCATCGGCGGGGGCTTGTTCGAGAAGGCGGCCAAGCTCTACGACGCGTTCGCCGTCAATGTGCGCGTCCTCGGCGACACCGCCGCGATGTCGGGCACAGACGACGCCGGAACGGCGTGGGCGACGTCGTATGACGAGCGGGCCGCCGAGGTGTTGGGTGCGGTCAACGATCTGACGCGGGCCATGGAGAACTACGGCGGCGTGATCATCCAGGCCGGCTACAACCACGCGGTTGCCGAATACAACGCCACCCAGGGCGACCGGGGCACCCCGCCGACGAAGCCACCCGAGCCCGCCAGCGCGGCAGGCGTCCTGACCGCGCCGCCTTCGGCAGGCGGACCCGGCAGAGGCCTGATCGACGCGATCGGTCTGATGCAGCAGGTCGGCGTTCCCGTGCCCGACGGCGACACCGACAAGGTGTCGACAGCCGCCGACGCGTGGGACCGACTGGCGACGGTGTATCAGACGACGACGATCGCAGACGGTCTCGAGGTCGACGCTCGCGCGTTCCGAGACACTCTTTCACCCGAGGTCGAGTATCTCGTTCGGGACCTTGAAGAGCTTCGCGACGCAACGGCTGCGGTGTTGGACGGGTGCGCCGAATTGGCCGAGTCCTGCCGGGAGTACCGCTCGGCACTCGACGACCTTCGCAACCAGCTCGAGGTCATCCTGCAGGACCTGGCGATCGAACTCGCGGTCACGGCGGCGGTGGCCGTCGCAGCATCGTTCATCTCGTTCGGTGCCGGTGCCGTCGCGGGCACGGCCAAGGCTGCGCAGTCGATTACCAAGTTCGCGCGGATCATCGCCGAAGCCGTTGCCGCGTGGAAGATCTCGAAGAACGTCAGTAAAGGCGTTAGACGGGCGCGGGATATCGCGAGCGCGCGTCAGAAGCTGGAGCGGCTGGAGAATCTAGGGCGGAAAGGGAAGCCGGAGGACATTCCGCCGCCTGTGCGAAAGCTCGACGATCTGTTCAGGGATCGCGTGCCAAAGGCAAGCGAGCTGGAGGAGTACGCCGGGTCGCAAGGGTGGACTAAGACCCAAACACCTGGAGGACCGCCGAAGTACGTCGATGAGAACGGTATCGTGCGCATGACTACCAAAGAGGGCAGCCCTCGGACGCCTGGTAGCGAGGGCCCTCATGTCGAACTCCGGGACGGCACGGGGCAGCGGATCGACCCGAATGGGAATCCGGTGACGAGGCGCAGCGAAGGCAATCACACGCCGATCGAATGGGACTGGTGATGATCGACTACGTTCAGTTCCCCGGCCTGGCCGGCGTCTATCTCGAGGACAGCTACGTGTTGTCGATATCCGAGGCGGCGGGTCAACTCACGTTCGAACTCGACGCGGTGCTGACGCCGGAAAGTCCGGCCTACCAGGCGCCACGACCTGGGGAGCAGTACTGCTACGCCAACGGTCAGCTGATCTTCCCGAATGTCGTCAGCATCGAGTGGGTCACGCGGTCCGAGCACCGCTTCACGGACGCGTCCGGCGAGCAGGACCTCGGCAACGTGGACGTCCTCGCGGTCGACGGGCAGGTCTTCGTCGTTGAAGGTGACTGGGGGAAGGTTCGAGTAGTCAGTGATCCACCGCAGTTCGCGGTCGGAGTCTGACTTGCGGTGCTGTGTTTCCCCCGTATTGAACCCGGCGAGGATGTAACTGTAATGACGAACGAACAGGTCAGGGTTGTTACCGGCTGGGCGACGAACAGCGGCGGGGCGCTCGGCGGCGCGAGTGGATAGCCACTTCTCTTTCCTGACGACCGCGCAAGCCGAATTACTCCGCCAGATTCTCCTGCGCCGCGACCCGTCCTTACTTGAGCGAGTCCAGCACGCGAAGTCGCTGTCCCGATTCGATGCCGACGAGATCATGTCCATCCTTGGCGCCGAGTTCACAGACAATCTCGACGACGAGTGGGAACCGACACCGTACGGCTTGCAAGTGAACGACGTTCTCGCACAATTCAATGTTGGCGTTCTAGAAGAGTGGCCGTGAGTTCTCGCCGTCTCCACGGATTGCTTTGCCTCACACGGCGGAGCACCCTGTACTGGAAGTCGGCGAGCTCGGAGGGGACTGATGGCTGAACACCGCGAGCATGTGGCGCTGATGCTCCAGGGCTATCGAGATCTGATCGAACGCTTCATCAGCGGCGAGATTTCGGCAGATGTGTTCGAACGCGACTACATGAAGCACTTCAAGAGCGATCCGAATCAGATTGTCGGCGACGAGTTCGACGTCCTCGATCGATTGTTCGCCGACATCGACGAGTACGTTGACGATCCGGTCATCAGGCAGGACACGGGCGGTATAAGCGGCGAGGAACTGCGAGAGCGGGCGCAAGCGGCCTATGACCGCCTCTACGGTGAGGCCCGGTGAAGCACACCCGTCCGTACCCCGTCCCGAAAGGCTGGCCGTGATGGATCTAGGGCTGAACGGGAAGCGACTGCGATCGGTGCTGATCGAGTACGCGTTGAGGATGGAGTTCTCCGGCGCGTACTTCGTCGTGATCGAGTCACCGTTCACCGTCGAACTGCGAGGCGAGACCGTTGCGCTGTCGCCCGAGGACGATTCGGACGAGCGCCTCTCATCTGTAAGGGATTTGGTGGGTCAAAACGTCACAGAGTCCTCCGCCACTGAGGGCGGGGCGCTGTGCGTGGCGTTCGATGGCGGCGCACGACTGAGAGTCGAACCGGACCCGGCGTACGAGGCGTGGAACGTCTCCGGTCCCGACGGGGCACTTGTCGTCAGTACCCCTGGAGGAAGGCTTGCTGTGTGGAGCGCGAAAAGCCAGGAGGCCGACTAGAAGCCGCTGCCAGGCCGAAGGTCTCGACGACAATCTGCTACCAGGCGCCGTCGGTCACCGAGTCGGCGCCGACACCACCGAGCGCGATCACCGTCTTCGAATCGACCGGCACGAAGGGCTTCTCATGGACACCGAGCATGTGGCCGACGCTCTTGACCTTCGACAGGACATCGGAGGGAGCCAGATCACTGGCGTCGGCGTCGTAGTAGTCGAACCAGGGCAGGCCGGCTTCCACGTAGGCGTCCCGATCGACCGGTGACGGCGGCGGCACCTCCCCTGTGATGGCAGTCCACTGGGCGGCCGAGCACAGATGAACGAACACGCGGAGCGCACAGCTCTGGTCGTAGTCGGTCAGTGGGCGATCATCGGCGTAGACCTCCTGCCGCATCCGCCCGCCGGCACCCAGGCCCATGTCAGCTCCAGCGGGGGCTGCCATGCAAGCGACCATGCCTTCTTCGCACACCTCCGGCACCTCTTCGACGGCGCGCCACGCCGCCAGCGCTTCCTCGTTAAGGCCGACGGCGCGAAGCTGGACTCCGCCGTGAGTCTCCTGCCCGGTGACCTGGCCTTCGACCGTGGCTCCGGAACCCATTGGCACGGCAACGAACTGACGGATGAACCCATCGCCGGCGTTGATGCCGTCAAGCCACGGCTGATCCGGCAGCGCGACGTAGTTCTGCGGATCTCCGACGAGGTGATCGATCCAGGGCAGGCCGCTGACAGCGCACACCTTGCCCACGCCGACCTGCAACGCGGCCGGTTCGGCCGAGTGGAACGACAGCCACATCGCCTCGCGTTGATAGATCGGCAGCATCACGCCGCCGCGATTCAGCCACTCGGCAGGCGCGGTGTCGGGATAGTCGGCCACTCGACGCAGCGGAAACCGGCCAAGGCCTGGTGGCAGCGGATGCAAACCGGTCTCGGGGATTCGCAGCGTCCGCTGAAAGTCGACGCTCACCGAGCCCAGGATCAAACGGTCCCCGACGATTTCTACGTGCGCCGTGCTCGTCACAAATGCCTCCCGATCGATGGACTGGCCTGATAAGTACCACTCGCCACCGACAGGTGTCCTACATTGCACCCCGTGCGGGTAGTCGCGTGGAACGTGCAGCATGGCGGGGGCTCACGCGTCGCGCGGATCATCGCCGCGTTGGTAGCGCTCAACCCCGACGTGCTCGTGCTGTCCGAGCACCGCGCAACGGGCCCGCTGGCGAGCGCGCTCAACGAGCGCGGGTGGATCCATCAGATCGGCTTGGCCGACCCGTCTGGTGGATACGCCGCCGTCCTGATCGCATCACGCCGTGCGCTTCGAAACCTCGATCCTCAGTATCCCGATGCGCAGTGTTCGCCGCGTTGGGCTCATGTGGAAGTGGCCGATTCGGGCTGGGCCGTGGCGGGCGCGCTCATTCCGGGACACAACCGCGACCACCCGCATCGGAAGGAGCAGTTCTGGGATTTCGTCGTCTCGGAGTTCGCTCCGCTGGCTGCTCGACGGCCGACGCTGCTCATCGGCGACCTCAACACCGGACTGCACCGTATCGACGAAACCGGCGCGACGCTGAGATGCTCAGAGCACATGATGGCGCTTCGGGAAGCCGGATGGATGGACGTGTGGCACGCCCTCCATCCGAACGTTCGACCACCGTCCTCATGGTGGGAACCCATGACGGGCAACGGATTCAGGCTCGATCATACGTTCCTATCGCCGTGTAGCCCGCCCGCCCTCGCGATCGACTATCCCCGCGTCGTCGACGGCGCCCCGACCACGCGGGCCGGCGCCCCGAAAGGCTGTGGATGAGACACCGCCACTGTCCGACCACGTACCGGTGGTGGTTGATCTGGGCGACGTCGGGGCGCATAAGGCTAGTCACTTCTGCGACGACTCCGTCGGAACCATCGACGACCGTTAGGCATCGTCAACGTGGTCGAGAGCAACCAGCTCGGCGAGACACTCAGCCTCCTGTGATCGCGCAGGAGTCTTTGTTCAACTGGCAGCGAATTCGCATTGCGCGTGTCGAAGCTACACAGCCCGACCACCTCCAGCAGGTGCTCGATGACGCCCGTGAATTGCTTGCACGACAGCTTGCCGAAGACGACGCGATGATTCAACGCGCTTGAGAGATCTTCGAGTCAGTCGCGAAGACCGAGGCCATCGACGGCTTGCGGTTCTGGTCGGTAAGCGATCTGGACCGCAGCCTGCCGGCGCTACGCGAGGATCTTGATCGGTTCGCGAAGTCGCGACGGGCACAGCTGCACGGATGGTCTGATTTCAAGGCGCCGACAGCCCTCGAAGGGGCGAGTGCCGCAATCGAACTCGTCGGGGAGACGGCCGCGAAGGGCTGGGAGGCCGCAGGCGGCGCGGCCTGCAACACTCGCTCTCGGCGCTGCGAGCGAAGGCATCGACAAGATCAGCGGCTACTTCGGACGGGCGCGTGAGAAGAGCAAGGTGCGGCGCCAGGCACAGGCAGACGAAACCGAAGACTCCAATTAGACCGGATTCGATCAGGAATTTGCGAGGGCTTCGGCGACGGAAGCGACGTTACCGCCGATGCCGCACTCACCGCTAACGGCGGCCCCCTTCGAAGCTTCCTCCCACTCGATAGTCCAGCGCATCAGAACTCCGCTGGGGAACCTGGAACCCGGAGCCGACGCAGCGTTCACCCCGGCTGTTCTGGTGGCGGACGAGCGCGACGCGAGCCCTGTCGACTTCGACTCGTCGCAGACAGTTCGGGCACTTCCACGACGTCGGCCCGTTCGGCCGCGGCGGCGTTTCTTTCACAGCCGCCGGGGATACTTGACTGTGTGCGGCTTTGCACTCCGCACACAGTCCTCGCCCGATATCGAAGCTCCTCATCGACTTTCGCGACTTGCAGCCCACGCAGTACTGCGTGGTCAATCGCCTGTCGGCCGATCCCCGGCTCTCGCCCCTACCCATGACTTGACATTAGCCGCATCACCCGACAAACCGGGGTGATCTGGCGAGCGGCTGCACTCCGCCGCACCTCCGCGAACAAGATGCACAACGATCTGAACACGATCCGAGTCATCAACGACGTCAGCGATGGCAGATGCCGCGATCATGGGGGCTCAGAGCCGCGGGTGTCGGACCCCTGTGCCACGATCGCCGACGTGGCGAGCTGCGGTGCGCGAGATATCGGATTCCACAGCGAGATCGCTGCGATCATTCACGCTCGTCTGAATGACGCCGAATGCGGCGCAGCGAGCCGCGAGCGGATCGCCGCCATCGCTCGCAAGGTAGCCGACCACGTAAAGCGGGATGACCCGACCTTCTGCTACGAATGGTTCTACGGCGCTTGCGGACTCGACCCGTGGGGCGACCTACAGCCGCACTTCGATCCGTCTCGCGCTCCGATTGTAAAATGGGATCCAGACATCAAAGACTTCAGGAGGATCGAGCGCGATGTCGACTGAATCCTTCTTGGAGGTGACGCTCTACGTCGCCGACGTCAGACGCTCGGCCGCATTCTATCGGGCTGCAGGGATTCCGCTGTTCGACCGCGAAGACGGTATGCGCTTCCACGTCGACGGCGGTATCGGCGTGACCGCGCTGCAGCTGTATCCCGCAGTGGTGAAACCGGTCAGCAGTGTGCAGTTGGGATTCCGCGTCACCGACATCGGCATCCTAGTAAGCGCACTCACGGAGATCGGCGCCGACTTCGAGACCCCCGGCCCGCGACGCCTGACGACTCAGGACCCCGACGGAAACCGGGTGCACTTCTCCGAGATCGTTCGCAGCGGGCCGTGACATGCGCGATCGATACTTCCGCGGTATGACGATCACGCCGAGATCCGCGACCAGTGGCAGGCATCCCGGCAGTCGGCCCTCGCATCCGTCGGGCAGCAAGCGCCCGCATGACAGCGAGGTCTAGAGCTCGAACCACTCAAGGGGGGCGTCGCAACTGACCACCGCTGTAGCCGGCGGCGATGTGCTGCTGAATCTCCCGAGCCAGGTCGGCGGCTTCCTCGCTCACGCTGGGCTCGGTTCCAGTCCAGGTGACAACGTCGTCGAATCGATCACACCGGTGGCGACAACCCGTCCTCGCGCTACGTCTTCGACTTGAAACTGTCTGGTCATGAGCGGGAATAATGCCATACGGTCGTTGAGCCTACGCTCAGGCGGCATACACCAGCGGTCTACTGTCGCCGCCAACGGACCCATTGTCGACGGGCCGGCTTCGGAACCACATCCTCAGCCTTCGACTTTGCCCGCTCTGCTTTCAGGATCTGAAGCGTCTTCAGATCCTTGCCGCCATGAAAATGGTTGCGCAGCACTGCGAGAAAGTCCTCGTTGTCTTCGGTGACGGCGGCAAAAAGTGTCATTGACGACTTGAGTTTCACCACGTCCCGTCCCATCAAGATCGGCGTCGCCGCACTCGACCTCGCGACCAGTTGCGCACACCGGCGCAGACGAGGACCGAGCACCTCATGCTCCAGACACGCCTTTGCTTCCTCTGCGGATCCAATACCGAAGAACCGAGCAGTGTCGGTATAACCCAGCCCCTGCAACTGCGGAAACACGTACCACATCCAGTGCGTCCGCTTCCGTCCAGCGCGCAGTTCCTTGACTGCCTGGTCGTAGACACCGTCGCGATCCTGCGCGACGACGAAGCGCTCGAGGTCGAACGGATCGTCCATCTCTACACCGTGCCCTAGGACCAATCGTTCTGTCCACAACTTAGAAGCCACCACCTACAACCCCTGTGCTGCATCGATTCTCGCGATGTCGATCAGTTCCTGCAAGGTCGGCCGGACAGCCAGCTCGAGCGTCTCGCGGGCACCTGCCACCTTCCGGGAAAGTACCCATCCCGACTCGGCGTGTTTCGCACGGTAGGTCAGTCGCGCGTCACCGTCCCACGTCGTCATCGCGTAGTCACCCGGCTTCAGCATCTGCCATTTGTTCTGCGTCATCGCCCGCCCCCATCACGGCCGGCCTCCACCCCCGGAGGCGCTCTTGCCGACACCGGTCGATGTCGGCCGCTTCGTCATCCGAGCCACCCTCGAGCGTGGGGTTGGCGTGCCATCAAGTCGGAGCTTGTCGATGGCAACTCGTGAAGCGATTGGATCAACGGCGGGCGCGCCGACTTCATTCCCGTGTCGGTATGCGTGCCTACGCTGACGGCAGCTCTCGAGCGGACGGCAGTTCGGTTACCTGGCCCGCCGTCCCGGCAACCGCGCCACCACCGCACGGTGCCCCAGGGGAAGAGCGGGCACGCCTCGCGTGCAAGAGGTGGGCGTCCGATCGCGGCGCCGCCAGAAGGCTGCACTATGACCGACGATGACCCGAGCTCACTCGATACCGCAGTGCGAGAACGCATCACCGAACTCTCGGTGCACATCGCCTGTGGGGGCATCCGTGGACCGATTCAGCAGCCGAGCCGCGCGTACCCGAACCTGCCGATCCGATGGCAGTCCTGCCGCGACGAGGAACTGCCAGTGAAGTGGGAGGGCGCGGACGTCTCCCGCATGGTTGACCTCTGCACCATCTGCCTTCGCGGCAACGCCGGCGGGCCGTCACGCTGGGCGTGGACGGCGTGCACCGACTGCCGCGCCATTAACGATGACATCGGAAAGCGCTGGGGTTTCAAGCCGTTCGAATTGGGTCGACACAGTGTTATGAACGGCATCGGGGTGCGCGGCGGGTTGGGCCCCGAGCAACGGGTCGCAGCACTCGAGCATCTCGACGAGTTCAGGAAGGGCGACAGCGACATCCGCGCCTGGCGAGTTCGCGAGTATCGACGGCTGGCGAGCAGGTACGACCCGCTCGCCGACATCCCGCTCACCACGTGGCAGCGGGACTGGCCGCCGGGTAGGCAAGCATCCCGCGACGCGTTCGACCGACTGCTAGGCCGCTGATTCGCGGATCGAGGGCGGCGCCGGAAACTACCTACCTGTTGAAGGCGCTGCCAGCGCGATGATCTTGTCTCGGTCCGGATCTACGTTCTCCTGCGCCCACTCGACAACCTCATCCTCCTGAGTGAAGAGGATGACCTGGTGTTCAGTGCTGAGCTCGTGGAGTAATTCCAAGATAGCGACCGTGCGCGCGCCGTCGGACTGGGTGGTGACGTCGTCGAAGATTAGCGGAGCGGTCTCGTCGCCGCCGGAGAGCACTTGCGAAAGTGTGACCCGCAGCAGTAGGTAGATCTGCTCCGTGGTGCCCAACGAGAGCCGATGCGCCTGGCGCACTTGGCCGGTAGCCTCGGTCACCTCGATCTTGAGATCACTGGGATCCACTACCGCCTCGCGATAGCGACCGTTGGTCACCCGCGGAAGCCAGGGCTTCATCCGCGCCGCCAGTGCCGGCGCGATAGAGGCGTTGGCCCGCTCCTTCGCGGCCTCGAGCTCGGCGGTCGCCGCGTCTAGACAAGAAGCCAGCAGCTTCACCCTGGCAACCTCTTGCGTTGCATCGGCCTCGGCTTCCACAGCCTCTGCGACCGACCCGAGGTCGTTCTCGAGTGTCGAGATCTGGCCTTTGAGCTGCCCGTCCCCGTCTTTCAACTTATCCAGCCGAACCTTCGCTTGCTCGGCAAACGCGTTGAGATCGGGCGGCATCGGTTCAGTCGGCTCAGGTCCGGCGCTCGCCGTAAGCGCCTGGAGCTCGGCCGTCAGATCGGCGAATTCCCGCCCGCCGAGCAACTGCGCGAGCAGGGCGACGTCGGTCTTCCGCGCGGCCGACGCCTCCAGCTTCGATTCCTGTTCCACCACCCACTGGCGCAGCTCGTCGGTAACCACATCCGGCTCGACGTTGAGACCGAGAGCTGCTGCGACTTCAATAACACCGCGCCTCTGGCCCTCTCGCGCAGCGAGTGCCTCGCGGTGGCTCGCTTCGAGCTGCTGCCGCTGCGTGTGGGCGGCCATCAGATCTGGGCGGCGGGCGGCCTGCTGTGCGATCTCAGTGCGCTCGGTGCAGGCCTCGACGTAGTCGGCAAAGCCTCGAAGTGTCGCCACCACATGATCGTCCGTGACCTCTGCATGAGCGGCGTGGCCGAGCAGACGGCCGAGGACTCTGGCATGGTTCTCGCGCGAAAGACGGAACTCGGCGGCGCGCTCCATGTGCTGCGCCATCTGCGTCTGGGCGGCACGGGCGTCATCGATCTCGCGGGCGACCCCTTTAAGAGCGTCCGGGTTCGGGTCGAGGGCTTCGGCGAGCACCCTCTGCCGGGCAGCATCGACCAGTTCTCGATGTCGGCGTAGCGCAACCTCTTGCGCCATGACGTCAGCTTGCGCCTCCTGCGCCCCGAGCGCTGCGAGGAGGAAATCGGACTGCTCGAGGGTGACAGCAATGAGCTCGTCAGCGGCCGACCGCTCAGCGCTGTGGAGCACCGCGAGTTCGGACGCCTGCGCTCCGCCGAGCGCGGCCGCGTCGTACGCGGCTTTGGCCTCCCGGTAGGCGATGTCCTTCTGCTCGACCTCGTCATGCAGCGTCGCGATTCGCGCCACCCGTACGTCGCGTGCCTGCTCGAACTCCGCGACGGCGACAGCGTCCACCTCGGGAGGCGTCGACGCAAGAACATCGGCGAGAGTGCGCAACTCGTCTGCGGCCAGGGTGGTCGACGGCGGTGCGACCGCGGACGGCGCCGTCTGCATGTGGGTGTCCAGAGCGGTCTGCGCTTTAACGAGCTCGCTATGCGCCTCCACGACCTCCACGCGCGGTATCAGGTCCCCGTCGGGAGCCGAGGGCAGCGCATCGATCTCGGCCTGCAGGTCGGCCGCCGTCGGTCCATCAGCGAGCGGTGCCACATCGGTTCCACCGTCGTACACGGCGAGAACGTTGGTCGCGGCCGACAGCTTCTCTCCGTCGACCGTCAGGTCCGACTCGTTGGTCTCAGCGAGCGCTGCCGATAGCTCGGCGGCCTTATCCACCCGGCCGCGCAAGTCGTGCACGCTCTTCCATTTGGTGAAGCGTTCGGCCAGCGCGACTTTCGCACGTGCATCGACCAGAGCGGCGGCGAGCCTCTTACGGTTACCGATCGCTTCGAGAAGGTCTCCGAAAGCGTCCCGTCGCGTCCCCGCGAACCTTTCCGAGGTATCCAAAGCCTTCAGTGCGGTCCCGAGCGGCTTGACCCCATGTGGAACGCCCACCCATTCCTTGCGCCAGTCGTCGAGCCGATTCACCGCCGCGTCGGCGGTGGCATCGGCCGTTCCAGTCGCAGCCGCTTTCGCCAGCAGGTCTTGCAGCGCGTACGCGTCCTCGAGCACACGGAGGATGTCGGCCTGCCCGGTGAAGATGGTCGCTCGCGCCGAGTGACGGTTCAGGCCCAGTAGTCGAGTGGCGTCGAGGCTGTTATCCGTGAGCAAGTCTGCATCGGACACCGCCTGACCTGTCGACGCATCGACGATCCGCCATTCACTCTTGGCCAAATCCTGTTCAATCGCCAGCACGCGGCCGTCGTCGAGCGTAATGGCGAGGTCGACGGCCCATTTGGAGCCAGACCACGGCTTGTGCCGGTTCTTGTACTCGGTCTCGGCAGAAGAGCCCTTGCCCTTGTACTTCCGGCGGCCTGCGAGAGCTGCGTAGGTGGCATTGAACCAACTGGACTTGCCCGCCTCGTTGATTCCATGGACGACGTTGAGTCCCTCTGCGAAGTCCAGACTCTCGGCGCGCAGGGGCCCGAACGCGGCCCCGACCACCCTGGTGATGCGCACGTCTCAGGCCCCCTGAGCGGAGGCGTCGAGTGCGGCAAGCCCGAGCGCGATGGTCTGATGACGTTGCAGCTCGGGCGTGTTGGCGTACGCCATCGCGTGGAGAAACTCCGCGCGGGCACTGCGATCCGTTGGGTCGACAGTCGGCATCGCGAAGCTGAGGCCGTCGAGGTCAAGCACCACCTCCGACGGGAGATTGCGATCCGGCCCTCCGAAACCCGGCAACAGCACGGCGGGTGCCAAGGTGCCGCGCAGGCGTAACAGCAAAGGGCCACCCGTCAGTCCGGCCTCGAGTGCAGCGTCGAGTTCTTCGGTGGTCGCCGCATCCGTGACGTCGACGTCCACCAGCGATCCGGGTTGATCGGGCAGGTCGATGCGTTCGGCAGGCTTCTGCGGTTCCGCGCTGTCGATCAGCACGACGCACCCACCTGGTTCGCGGGGGTCGTGAACCAGATCGGGCACGCCGAGTGCACCGTCGTCCGTTCCCGCGCGAATGAGGACCCGAGGCTCCCCCGCGGCCGGGACCCGCGGAGCGGCCCCGCCCGGCGACGTCCACGCACTCGCCCACACCGACGCCGCGGCTCTACACGGTTCGTATTCCGGGGACGCGCAGATGGACGTGTTCGCCGCCCAGGCATGGGTGTTGTAAAGGCTGGTGTCGTCGATCCAGTCGGACCGGCCGGGGACGATGACGACGTCGCCGCTGAACGTTCCGAGGATCTGCGACGCGTAGTCGACCGTGGCGCGCGACGCGTACGAGCGATCGAAGAGATCGCCGGCAATCAGCAGGACGCGCACGCCTCGGTCGTTAGCCTGCTGGACGACGAGTGCCAGGGCCTGCCGGGACCACGTGCGCAACGCGGTACCGAACGAGGCGCCGAGGTCGGTCCACGCGTGATCGAGGCGCACTCCTCGCACAATCATGACGTCCACGGCCCGAAAACCCTCCCGTTTGCTGTCTATCATGCGGAGAGCCATCTCGGAAGATTGGAGACCGCGATGACGGACGGTTTCGCTCACCTCACGGCGGGAGCCAAGGTCGAGGGATTGGTCGCCGATACGGTCGTGGAGATCATCGAGATCACGCAGACCGGCTCCGGCGCATTCGTGAAGTTCCGCGACGAGTACGGCATCGACGAACAGCGCCTGTTCTCCACTGAGGCGTTGAACGATGCCCAAGCGGTCAGCGGTGGCGGCCCCACGCTCGACGCCAACCCCGATCAGTTCTGGCTCGCCATCGAAGCGCTTCGCCTGCGGAACGCCGCACTGATCAACCCGCTGCTCGCCGTATCGTCGTCCAATGTCGAGGCGCTGCCGCACCAGGTGCAGGCCGTCTACGACTGCATGCTCACCGGACACCCAAAGCGATTTCTTCTCGCCGACGACCCCGGCGCCGGAAAGACCATCATGGCAGGCCTTTTCATCAAGGAGGCACTCGCGCGGGGATGGGCCCGACGGTGTCTGATCGTGGTACCCGGCAGTCTCGTCGAGCAGTGGCAGAACGAGTTGAAGGAGAAGTTCGCGCTCCATTTCGAGATCTTCGACAGAGCGCTCCTGGGTGATCCGCCGGCTCAGTCGCTGGTCGAGTTCCCCTTCCTGATCGCCCGCCTCGACCAGTTCAGCCGGAGTAAGGACCTCACCGCGCTGGCGGTCGACGGCGACTACGACCTCGCGATCTTCGACGAAGCCCATAAACTCTCGGTGAACGCGTGGGGCGACAAAAAGACCAAGCGATTCCTCCTCGCCGAAGCGATCCGGGACGCCGTCCCCAGCACATTGCTCATGACGGCCACTCCGCACAACGGCAAGGACGCCGACTACCGGGCGTTCCTCACCCTCCTGCGATCGGCCGATCAGCCCGCCGTCGACGACCCGGCGAACGACGGACTGATGCGCCGACTCGTCAAGGAACAGCTCGTCCACCTGGACGGCTCGCCGCTGTTCCCGGAGCGCCGCGCGAGCACGGTGCCGTACAAGCTCAGCCCGAAGGAGCACGACCTCTACGAGGACGTCAGCGAGTATGTCCGCGAGGAGATGAACAAGGTCGCCGACGACGACACCAAACGCAGCGTGGGCTTCGCGCTGGTCGTTCTGCAGCGACGATTGGCGTCCTCCCCGCGGGCGATTCTGCGGTCACTCACCCGTCGGCGCGACCGGCTACGCGCGCAGGCCGACCAGGCGCAGGGAGCTGAGGACGACCTCGCCGCCAAGCTGGCAGCCACGCTCGGGATCGCCTCAGAAGATCCCGATGACATGACCAGCACGCGGGCGGAGACCTATCAGGACGAGGTCGTCAACGTCGCCACCAACGCGCGGACGCTGGCGGAACTCGAGACGGAGATCCTGGTACTCGACCGTCTCGTCAAGAAGGCCGATGCGGTCCACGCCGCCAGCGTCGATGCGAAGTGGGAGGCGCTCGCCGAGTTGCTCACCACCGACGCCATGTACGACGACGAGGGACAACGCCGCAAGATCATCATCTTCTCGGAGAATCGCGACACACTCGACTACCTGGAGGACCGTCTCGCCGAACTCCTTCCGAAGTCCGTCGACGTCCGGGTGATCCACGGCGCCATGTCGTGGCCGGACCGCCGCGAGTCGCAGGTACGGTTTATCGACGAGCCGAGCAGCTCCGTGCTGATCGCGACGGATGCGGCTGGTGAGGGTGTCAATCTTCAGGTGGCGCATCTGATGGTCAATTACGACGTTCCATGGAACCCCAATCGGCTCGAGCAGCGGTTCGGTCGTATCCACCGGATCGGCCAGCGGCACGTCTGCCACCTCTGGAATCTGGTGGCGTCCGACACGCGGGAAGGTGATGTGTTCCGCACGCTGCTCGAGAAACTCGAGGTGCAGCGTGAGGCTCTCGGTGATCAGGTGTTCGACGTCCTCGGTGAAGTGCTGACGGACATGAGCCTCAGCCAGCTCCTGACTCGGGCCGTCAACGGGGAGGTAGCCTCCGGCGACATCGAATCCGAGCTCGACACGGTGACTTCTCGCCTGAAGTCCGCGGTCGAGAAACGCGCGGCATCGGTGAGCACGCTCACCCCCGAGGAACTCGCTGTGCTACGTCGTGAGATGGAGATCGCGAAGGCGATGAGCTTTCAGCCGGATGTGTCCCGCGAGTTCGTGTTGCGCGCGGCGCCGCTCCTCCATGTCGAGATCGCGGAATGGGTTGACACCTGGCGGGTTTCATACGTGCCGACGAGGCTTCGCGACTTATTCGGCTCGTCGCTGATGGCCCGCTACGACAGAGCGGCCTTCGAGCATGCGGAGAGCCGGATCTTCAGCGCCGACCCGCCGGAGTTGCTGGCGCCGGGGCACCCACTGGTGTCGGCGCTGGCCGAGGCTATCGACCACGATCTCGGGTCGTCGCTCAAGCGGGGGATCGTGCTGTGCGACAACCGATCCGATAAGGACTATGTGCTCGTCAGCACGATCGACGTCGTCGACGGGAACCCGTCGGCCTTCGATAAGTACGCCGTGGACGGCAGCGGTGATCGGTTGAAGGTGAGTGCAGACCTCTTCACCAGCCTTGACGGTGCGGGAGCGCCGACGCCGGGTGAGGTGGCGGCCGCTGAAGCGGCGGTGGCAGTCACCACCGCGAACGGGGGTGAGGTCGCCGCGGTGGCGTATGTGCGGGGCGCGGCCGACGCGGCAGGCGCAGCTGAGTGGCGTGCCGCGCGCGAGGGACTGCGTGCTGAGTTGACGGCGGTGGGGTTGGATCCGGTTGCAGCCATGCCCGGTCAGGGTTGGGACTTAACGACGGGAAGTGACGAGATCACGTTCTGGTCGGCGGCGGCGTCCGGCGAGACGGAACGACGGCGGTCGGAGAAGCAGGCGGCGGCGAATATGGGTGACAGCTATCGGATCTGGAGTAACAGTCACCCCTAAGCGAGCCCACATTGAAGGGCGACGTGGATACAGAGAAGCTGAAGTTGTCAGTGAAACTGTTCGCCGCAGTCGCCGACGACAAGAAGGATTTCGTCGCGGTCCTGCGCAAGTTCTACGGCGCTAGGCGCGATCTGGAAACGATCAAGATCCTCAAGACGCAGTAGTCGGTGATAACGGCGGATTGAGCCAGGAGCAAAATCCCCCAGCGCTGAAGGCTTCGGCACGCCTTCGGGGACGACGACAGCGACCTCCGCACAACGTCGGGACGATTACGAAGGTCCTCAAGTCGGCACCACCCCCTCGCCGAGGTGTCAATTGTCGACATGTCAGACGAATTGACCGCTACCCATCGACACATCGGTGAATGCAATGGCGCGACGGTTGGGCGGCTAGACGCTGGCACCGACTGGCCATCCGAAACCGGACGAAGGACATCACGATTCTGGTCACAGCAACCAAGTCGCTTTGATAGGTATGAGGCGCTACATGTCGGAACCGGCGGTCATACTCACGTGCTGGTACTACCGAGGCATGAAATTAGGGGGCAGTGGTGAAGGTCGTTTTTCTGCACGGTATCGGCGACGGCGACCCCGACTACACATGGCTCGACGGGCTGAACCGCGGACTGGAGCAGGCGGGACACCCGATCATCGAGCGCGACCAGGTCATCGCGCCGAAGTACAGCAGAATCCTGAAGTCCGACGAGCATGACGGTGCGAAGCTGCCACCGATCACCTACCGTCCGAAGGACGAGCACGTTTCCCGGCGAGAATTCGAGCGCAGGCAGGCTCGCGTCTACAGGCGACTGCGCCTGAAAGACGGGGTGCGGGCATATGGATTCAACATGATCCCGGAATTGATCTGGGCGACCGTGCCACAACAGGTCTACAACCGCCTATCGCTAATGGATCTTGACCAGGTGCGACGGTACGTCCGTGAGGAGAAGGTACGCGCGGCCGTAATGACCGACATCCTCGACCACCTGCCCAACCACGGCGAGATTATGTTGATCGGCCACAGCCTCGGCTCGGTAGTGGCAATCGATCTGCTCGACCACCTGTCGACCGATCTCCACATTCGCAGATTCATCACGATCGGCAGTCCGGCGAACATCCGGGCGCTGCACGACGGCAGTGAGCGACTCCTCAAGAAGTTCCCGTACGGGCGAGTCGACGACTGGTCCAACTTCATCAGCGTCCGCGACATCGTCACTGGGGGACGCGGGCTGTCCCGCACCTTCCCCGGCGCCCAGGATTTCGAGCTCACCAGCGTGGCAGGTCACGATGCCGACCTGTACCTGGGTGATCCCGCAGTCGCCTCGTTGATAGCGCACTCGCTATATCCCCCTAAGGACCTCGTCCCGGCTGGCGCTGGAGTCGCCGTGAGGATGAGCGATCCAGAAGCCTCCATGCTGCTGCTGCAGCACTTCGCTCGCGCCGTCGCACGCAACATCAAGGATGCCGACAAGGCCGGCCGGTTCCGCGCAGCGCTGCGAATACAGCGCGACGAACTCGCCGACGAACTCCGTCAGTCGGCTGCGTCGGGCCAGCTGTTGTCGCCTGAGATGCACGACATGATGAACGGCAAGGTGCCTGAACTTCCCCACCGATGGGAGATTCACGAAGCCGTCGGTGAGCTCGTCGTGTTGGCGATGACCAATTGTGTTGCGCCCTATGAGATCGACGCGGCCGAGGCTCAGATGCTGGCGGTGGGTGATATCGCGGTGTCTATGGGCTTCACCCGAAGCAGGGGCGTCGCAGTCGTGGAGGCGATCAGGGAAGTCAGTGGTCGGTTAAAAGGTGGGGGTGGCGTACCGTGGGGTCAAGTGCTCACCGCCGCAGCCGGACTCGCGTTGCTCGCGGCAGGTCCGGTGGGCCTTGCAGTAGCGGCGCCGGCTGGCGCATTCGGTGCCGCCGCGATCACCGGGGGCTTGGCCGCATTCGGTCCGGGCGGGATGGTCGGCGGGTTGGCCATGCTGGGCGGACTCGCGGGTGCGGGCGCGGCGACGACTGCCGCCGCTGTGGCCGGAGGAGGCGGTGAAGCCGGGGCTGTTCCGAACCTGCAGAAGTTGATCATCCGCGTCTCGACCGAGTACGCGCGCAAGAAGTTGGACCTGCCGTTCGATCCCTCGCTGTGGTATCAGCTGACAGACTTCGAGGGCCAGATCTCAGCGGTGATCAACCGACTCAAGGCCTTCGATGATCCGAAGTCGGCCAAGATTGTCCACCTCACCGCTGCTCAGGTAGCGGTCGCGGCATTGCTGCGCTTCATGATTGAGAAGGGTCTGTCGCCCAAGGAGATCACCGACGGAGAGAAGAAGGCCGTTGAAGCCTGATCGAGCGAGCCAGCCTCGACCAAATCTCCTCATGTCGGCGGGCGGCTAGGCAAACCGCGCAACGAAAGGTCCTGAATGCTCCCACCCGAATCGCCGTTCTTCGACGTGCCGCGCAGCGAATGGATCGCGGCCAACCGATCGGCTTTCGCGATCTGGGACGCCTACCCCGTCAGCCCAGGCCACGCGCTGGTGATCACTCGCCGACAGATCAGCGACTGGTGGGAGGCAACACCCGACGAACGAGCCGACCTGCTCGCACTCGTCGACGACGTCCGTACCGCGATCCTCGGCGTGCATCAACCCGGTGGCTTCAACGTCGGCTTCAACGCCGGACAAGCCGCCGGGCAGACCATCGACCATCTACACATTCACGTCATACCTCGCTACATCGGCGACGTGACCGAACCGCGTGGCGGCGTCCGGCACGTGATCCCCGAGCGGGGTAACTACCTCGCGCCATCGGCGGGAACGGATATCGCCTCGAGCGCACCAATTCTCGTCGACGGCCAAGTGCGAATGCTGCTCCCCGAGTTGGTGCAGCACCTCCGCACAGTCGAGTTCGACCACATCGACATCGTAGTCAGCTTCATCAAGCAAAGCGGCCTCACCCAGATCGACGGGGCACTGCTGGACGCGCTCGAACGCGGCGCTCAGGTGCGGATACTCACCACCGACTACCTCGGCTTGACCGAACCGGCAGCGCTCGCGCGTCTGCACGACCTCGAGGCCGACTACCCCGACAAGCTGGGTGTCCGGGTGTTCCACGACCCGGAAGTCAGCTTCCACCCGAAGGCCTACCTGTTCTACTCCTCGCGTGGCGGGGCAGAGGCGGCGTTCGTCGGTAGCAGCAACCTCAGCGGATCGGGACTCGCCGGCGGGATCGAGTGGAACCTGCTCGTCGGCTCGATCGGCGAGGTGAAGGACCGCTTCCTCGTGCTCTGGCTCGACCGACGCAGCCTGCCGCTGACCGATGCTCTCATCGCCGCCTACCAACCCGCACCGCCGCACGTCCCCGCAGTGGTCGAGGTCATCGAGCAACCCGCGCTGCCGCCGGAGCCACGACCGATCCAGCGCGAGGCGCTCGATGCACTCGTTCAGACGAGGAACGATGACTTCCGCGCCGGAATGGTCACCATGGCAACCGGATTGGGCAAGACCTGGCTCGCTGCCTTCGACGTCGCGCGACCCGAGTTCCACCGCGTGCTGTTCGTCGCCCACCGCGAGGAGATCTTGAAGCAGAGCCGCGACGTGTTCCGCCTGGTCATGCCGACGGCGACACTGGGGCTGTACTACGGCGAGGAGAAGCGTCCCGATGCCGACATCGTCTTCGCGTCGGTCCAGACGTTGTCGCGCCACCTCGGCGTCTTCGCGCCCGACGCCTTCGACTACATCGTCGTCGACGAATTCCATCACGCGGCCGCCACGTCCTACCGCAAGGTGCTGGACCACTTCACGCCACGCTTCCTGCTCGGTCTCACCGCCACACCCGACCGCATGGACGGCGCCGACCTGCTCGCGCTGTGCGCCGACAACCTCGTGTACCAGTGCGACCTCGTCGAGGGCATCCGGCGGCAGGAGTTGGTGCCGTTCCACTACTGGGGCGTTGCCGATCCGGTCGACTTCGAGCCGATCCCCTGGCGCGGTGGCAGATTCGATCCGGCAGCCTTGGAAGCCGCCGTTGCAACGCAGGAACGCGCCCAGGCTTCCTACGACGAATGGTTGTCACGCCGAGGATCGAGGACGTTGGCGTTCTGCGCGTCGATGCATCACGCCGACTTCACCGCCGAGTTCTTTCGTGAGCGCGGCGTGCGAGCCGTATCCGTGCATAGCGGACCGAGTAGCGCGCCACGCCATGAATCTCTCGACGAGTTGCGCGCGGGCGATCTGGACGTGATCTTCACCGTCGACCTGTTCAACGAGGGACTCGACGTCCCGGACATCGACACCGTCTTGATGTTGCGGCCCACCGAGTCGTCGATCATCTTCCTTCAGCAGCTGGGTCGTGGCCTGCGGACCCGCGAGGGTAAGGACGGGCTGACGGTCATCGACTTCATCGGCAATCACCGCTCGTTCCTCATGAAGCCCCGCACATTGCTGAGCTTGGCCCGCGGGGAGACGCCAACGATGCTCCAGGTTTTCACAGCGATGACCAATAAGGAGTTCGACCTACCGCCAGGGTGTTCCATCGACTACGAACTCGGCGTCGTCGACATGCTTCGAGAGTTGACGAGAAGCACCGCACGGGATGCGATCGAGGAGTACTGCCGGTCGCATTTCGAAGATGAAGGCCTCCGCCCAACCGCGGCGCAGGCGTTCCGCGCCGGGCACGACCCATCGGCGGTTACGGCGAAGTACGGAAGCTGGTTCGGATTCCTCAGGGCAGTCGATCTGCTCGGCCGACGCGAGGCAGCCGCATTCGACCGTTACGGCGAGGTTCTCCGCGGCTTCCAGACGGAGAGCGTCACCAAGAGCTACAAGCTGGTCACGGTCCGATCGTTGATTCACGACGATGCGTTGCGAACAGGGGTGGACATCACCCGCAACGCCGAAACCTCGCGCGAGTTCCTCTTGGCCGATCCTCGTCTGGCACGTGACGTTCCCGTCAAGGAGTTCCCTCACCTTGCCGACGCACCGGCCAACAAGTGGGCGACGTACTGGCGGAAGTGGCCGATCTCCCACCTAACCGGTACCGGCGACAGCGCGCCCCGACCGAACGCGCTATTTCGGATCAGCGGCGATCGAATCGAGCCGACGTTCGATGTTGATGACGAATCAGCCGAGGTGTTCGAATCGATGGTCGCCGAGATCATCGACTACCGGCTCGCGAATTACGTTCTGAACAAGGAGAAGTCGACCACGCAGTTGTGGCGGTGTCGATTGGCCCATGCCGATGGCGAGCCGGTGGTCCGACTGGACAGGCGCGTACACACGGACTTGCCGACCGGCCGTGTGGACGTTGTCGCCGATGGCATCGGTTACGAGTTGTCCTTCGACAGGGGCGTCGTTGCGTTCGGTAGCCGCGAGGGTTCGACCGACAACGCGCTGCCCGAACTCCTTCGCGACTGGTTCGGACGCACCGCGGGCCATTCGCACACGCATGACGCAGTCGAGTTCGAGCGTGTCGACGGCACACTGCTCCTTCGCCCGGCTGCCGACTCGGAATCGGGAGACGGCGCGGTTGATCAGGTGCCGCTGTTCTCGAACTACGACGTGGCATTCCGTCCAGGGGCACAGCAGTCGTGGCATGGGCACGCTTCGACGGAGATCCCGATTCGTCGATCATCGGGCCGAGACTTAAGTCCTGCGAAGCACTTCGTGTGTTTCGCGACTCACGACTCAACCGACGAATCGGGTCAACGGATTCGTCGCGGCGATCCGCTGCTTTTCGAGTGGCTCAGCGGCGACGCGACGCCGGAACTGATCGGTGAGACCGTGCTCGTTGGCGGCGCGGACGATCCCGGCGCGGGGTTTCTGAAGGTGATGGATCGGAGCGCGGTTGCCCTTTCCGGCGTGCAGCCGATCGCACGGCTCATGGCGAAGCTCGACCAGGCCGAAGTCAATCCGCTGCAGGATCGGATCGGCGAGCAGTGCAAGTCGACTCAAGTCCCACCGCTGTACGGGCTAGTGCACAACCCTGGCAATTGGCAGCAGGGTCACGTGTCGCTCGACGAGTACGCCGTCCTGCTGGTCACGCTGGAGCCGAGAGCCGACCGGAGCCAGTACCTCGGGCGGTTCGAGGCTCGCGATGTCTTCGAATGGAGTTCGCAGGCGTCCACGGCTGCCGACGGCAAGAAGGGCCGGGAGATCCTGGAGTCATTGGAGACGGGTAAGCCGATCGAGCTGTGGATGCGCCAGAAGAGCACGCATCCGTTCTCCTACCTCGGCAGAGTAGCGCCGCTCAGCCACAAGGGCTCTCGCCCGATGCTGGTGACGTTTCGGCTGATGACGCCGCTGTCGGGCGAACTCGAGTCGAGGCTGGGAGTCAAATTCAAAGAGTGAGCGGCAATTTCGGGACGGGAGACGCTCTCATTATCAAATCTGAATCATTCCAGTCTGACCGACTACGCCGTAGACAGTTTGTTGGATAGGGCCTCCAACACAGGCGTCCAACCGGCGTAGTCCTTTGCTTTCGCATGCTTTTCCAACCACAGCGGAAAATGCTCTTTTCCGATCGGCGTGAAATCGTAGCGCCAGTCCTTGAACTTGAACGCCTTCGACTTAAGCACTATCTCCTCACCGAGGTCATCTACAAAGCGTTGCATCAATGATGACGCAAACAACCACTCAGCCTCAGCATCCTGCGTGTACGAGCCAGAAACAAACTTTCCGTACTCCAGTATATCGTCATTCTCGAAGTTGAATCTTTTCAACACATCGCGCCCCTTGCGGCCGTTCTCGTCCGAATCAAAAAGGGCCCACACAGGTTGACTGGCTTCCACGCCTAACAAGACGGCTTGAGCCACAAGCGAATCAACACCTGTGCTGTGAATGACGTGTAGGTCTCTCAGTTTCTCGTCGTAGCCCAACCCTGCCATCGCAAGTTCCAGAAATCTTTCATCTGATTCACCTTCAACCAAAAGAAGCGCGCCTGCTGAACTAGGAATTGTGCTGTACCGATCCAATAGATGGGGTATCACGTTATCCCTAAACAATCCACTAATCGCTTTGGCGTGGTTCTCGTTACCTGCCGCCGTATCGGCTACGTGGGAGAACCCATCCGTATCCTTCTTGACCGCCACCACCTGCGCCCGAGGCGATCGTGAGATGATCTACGGCGAGTGAGTAGTCACCAAGAGATTGACCCCTTTTCGCTGTGTCAACTCCTCCAAATCTCCGCGTAGGTGTTCTTGCGCCGCGGGATGCAAGAAAGACTCGGGTTCCTCGAGTGCGAACACAAGTGACTCCTTGGTGGTGTCCGTTAAGTAGCGCAAAAGGGCTACCAAAACTCCTCCCGCAACACCAGTTCCTTTATTCTTTAGAGAGCGGTTTCCACTGAGTCTTTTACAAAAATCGACACGTTCGACAGCGCCTCACCCAAATCGGCTACAGCAGGGACCAGTACGACATCGCGGAGTTCGGGAAACAGCCTGCCGGTTATTTGCAAAACTCGAGACCTCATCGGACCGAGCAGATCAGTCTTGAGGGTCTCTATATAGGCATGTCTTGCTTACTCAGAGTCGCTGAACTTACTACGCAGCTCCTCCTGGAGCACTTGAGACAATATCTCTCGAAACTTGCCTGCCAACAATTCTTGTTGACTTTGACCACTTTCAATTGCAACAAACTTGACAATCTTGCGAAATTGCGTAAGCGCTTTGATATTCAATTCCGGGTCTCACGTCGATCACCACCCCCGCGCGCAGCGAAGTATTCCTGCCTGGTGATCGTCTGCTGGTTGCCCCGATAAGTCACCACTAACCGCACAATCCCCTTGGATGCAGAAGTATTGCTGTTACCGGCCAACACGGACTTTTCATACTCATCTAAATATTTTAATAACGTACGCTCCTTAGCCGTATCGCCGGAGCACTGGAATGTCAGTGTCGTCCGAGGATATGCAAACAGGCGCTGATTGGGTACGTCCTCGAACGGGTTGAACTCGTAATTCGGATCCAACGCCATACGTAGAGCCCTGATCAGATTGGATTTGCCACTATTGTTGGGCCCGACCAGTGCATTCATGCCCTCGGAGATAGAGATGGCCGCTGGATCGAAGAACGATCGGAAGATCTTTACTTCAATCTTGGTTAGCTTCAAAACTCTCCCCATCTACATCGCTGCTGTTGATCCCCTGTGGCCCTAATCCGGATGCCGACATATCTGCACGCGACAGGCCGATTATGATCATCAAGCTCGTCGCAGTGCGGATCGCAGTGTCGGTCGGACGATGTCAGTTAGATATGAAGCATTAAGACTGGCTCCCCACCGAAGTTCGCCCCGCGCAGACGGATGCGAGAACGAACACACCAGCACTCGACGGTCTCCTAGAAAGCCTTCGCTCAAATTCGGTGAGTAGACGCGACCAGGCGTCATGACCGACTCGGTCCAGGCGCGTACGCTCTTACCCTGCATGACAAGAATTGTCGGTTCGAGAATCTCCAACGTTGCGGCTAAATGTCGACTGCAGTTCCCTACCATGGTCTGCGTCGCACGCCCTTGACGACTGTTGGCGGGGCCGGCAAAACATAGCAGGCGATTTACCAGCGCAAAACCGTCAAAGATATGGAACGGTTTGCCGTTCGCAGGGTAGACCCACTCACCCTCGTAGTCCGATCCCAACCCGTGGCCGAACAGTAACCGCAGCGCCGATGTAGTACCGCGCATGTGAGGGTTTCGCGCTTTGTGCGTGGCGTCGGCATAATATCGGCAGTCGATTCCCGATCCATCGTGCACGTGGCGGTATCGATCCGCCATAGTGACCCTCTGGCCGTCCGCTTCCTGGCCGATAACCACGATCCGGAAGGGTTTGTCTCCGCGCGTCAGATCGAAACTCCGCCCCACGTGGCTCATCGTCCCCTCAAGGAAAACGTGGCCTGCCCTACGGTCGCGAGAAGCTCGGCACGCCCGCAGGTCGGTACATCGAAAATTCCCTTCTCCTAGGAGGTTCCGCTCCACGTATGCCTGAAGACGGCGCAAGCGCTGGCGACTTCCGGGTCGGTCAACGTGGAGCAGTGGTGAGGTGGACACACTTCGATTATGTCTGGATTGCCGAACCACGCTCCGCTGTTCCGCAAAGGTTCTAATGTTTGACATGACCGCACTCCGGTACTACAAGGGGGACCCGCCAGGTGCCGTCTGACGCTCAACGCAATGTCATCACAACCTGCAAGATTGACGCCACTGGGTCGAACCCGATCAGTTGCTGTGAAGCCCGGCGCAAGTGATCACGCGCACGGAGTTTTTTCGTTGTCATCAGGAGGCACTTGGTTTCGCTCCCGACAAGGAAAAGCACGGCGCGATTGCGGCGTCCGCCGACGCGACCTTGTATGTGGTCGCAGGCCCGGGCACCGGAAAAACTGCATGCCTTGCCGCGCGCATCTTGAAACTCATGCTCGTCGACGATGTGCCGCCCGACGGGATCGTCGCGACCACGTTCACCACCAAGGCTGCCGCCGAGTTGAGGTCCCGAGTCTTGGACTGGGGGTTCCGGATGACCGGTCAACTGGCCGACGACAAGCGGTTAAGCAAGGCCAAACGCGCTGCAGCATCATCGCTTGACATCAACCAGGTAGTGACTGGCACGATCGACAGCCTCTGCCAGGACATGCTGTTGCGCTACCGGGATCCTGGAAACCAACCACCCGTAGTCGTCGATGAGTTCGTCGCTAAAACACTGCTGCTGCGCAACGGTCTGTTCGAAGACGGTCGATACAAGAGCAACCGATTCGACGAACTGCTGATGAGACTCGGTGCTCGGGCGACCAGGTTCGGTTGGAACGTCGGCACCAAGGCTGACATTCTTTCCGCCGCTGCAGACCGCATCATCCATGACCGCGTGGACACGAAGAAGTACTCAGGTGTGCGCTCGATCGACGAGAAATACAAGCGCGACAAGCTGCTGTCCGCTGTCAGGTCGTATGCCACGAACCTAGGTGAACGTATGATGCTGGATTACCCGCGCGTAGAGCAGGAAGCACTCACCAGGCTGGAAGCCGGTGGTCTTTCAACGTTCCTAAAAAGGGTTCGCGCCGTCTTAGTTGACGAGTATCAGGACACCAACCTCGTTCAAGAACAGATCTACTTCCAACTTGCGAAGGCCTGCGGCGGCGCGTTGACCGTCGTCGGTGACGACGACCAGAGCCTCTACCGGTTCCGTGGCGCGACCGTCGAACTATTTAGCAGGTTCGGGGAACGCACCAGCGGCGAAGGCTGGATAGCGAAGCCGATCTTCCTCCAGACAAATTACCGGTCTTCTGAACGGGTGGTTCGCTTCGTCGACCGATATGCGCGAATGGATGCTCAATATCAGACTGTCCGCGCAAAGAGTAAGCCGCCGTTGAAGACTCCGATGTCAGCGGGCGCGGGTCCACCAGTACTCGCGATGTTCCGAGATACAACGGAAGAACTAGCAGAAGACCTCGCCGGGGTCATTAACGAGGTGTTTGACGGCGAGGGGTTGTCGATCCCCGGATTTGGCCGTATTCGGCGCGACCGAAATGCGGGAAGCGTGGGCGATGCCGCCCTGCTCTGTTCGAGCCCGCGCGAGACTCGCAATGGCACTCCGGCGCTGCCTGGACTGCTCCGAACATCGTTAAGCCGAGATCACCGGATCAAGACCTTCAACCCGCGCGGTCAGGCACTCCATGATGTCGACGTGGTGGCGATCCTCGGCGGAGCATTACTAACCTGCCTCGACCCAGATCAGCGGATCGAAACCGCTGTATTCCTTACTAATCCAACGCGTTCCACGTTCCAGTGCTGGCGACAGGCGACACGAGAAGCCAAGACATTTCAGAAGAACGCAGGGCAAATCATCAAGGGATGGGAGGCAAGAGACCGCTCAAGGAAATGGCCGGAGCGCGTGTCCGCCCTAGAATTGCTGTACTCACTTTCGGCATTTCTTCCCGACCTTCGCGATGACCCGGAGGGCCAGGTATACCTAGAGGCGTTTGCGAGACAGCTATCCGCCTGCGAGCAAGTGAGTAACTTCGGCGGTCGTGTCCTGACATCATCCGACGGCAACACGGACGCGAAGGGTTTGAGTATGGCGGACCACAGCGTCCGCGATCTCCTCCAACATTTTCTGGGACCGATCGCCGCGGGCGCGGTCGACGTCAACGAAGACCTCATCGAGGACTTTCCACGGAACCGCCTGCCCGTCTTGTCTATTCATCAAGCGAAAGGACTCGAGTTTCCGCTGACGATCGTCGACGTCGGTTCCTCGTTCAAGAGCAACCACCAGGGCCACCGGTTCAAACGCTTCCCAATCAGTCCCACATCGGCTCAGGCCATGGAGGACCACTTCCGCCCGTACACCCCACTCGGCGCACCTCAACGCTCCGGTGTCGATCGGGCATTCGACGACCTCTATCGCCAATATTTCGTCGCGTTCAGTCGCGCTAGAGACGTCCTCCTTCTCGTGGCACTCAACGCGGCACGCCCTGACGGTGCGATCGCCAATGTAGCGATGGGTTGGTGCCGGGACGGAACCTCAACCTGGGCAGCCGATCCGCCATACGTAGAGATCTGAGGTAAAGCGATGGAACTGAGCGTTCGAAAGCCGCCGTACTTGATCCCCTCCTACAGTTTGACCGGAGACCTGCTCAGCTTCATGCGGTGTGGCCTGCAGTACAGATACAACGGCATCGGTCACCTGCCATCGACGCGACCCGTTCAAATGTGGTTCGGTCAGTTCATCCACGGAGTCCTCGAAGAGGCGTTTAGGCGATACGGAGCGTCGGCGGACGGCACGATCATCGCAAGGCCGGAACTCGAGGAGGTCATGGACCTCATCACGCGTCGCCTGGCTGCCAACGGATTGAGACCACGAAATCGAGACCTAGAGACAATTGGGCGAGATCGCGCTCGCGTCGCTGTCCACAAACTCGGCCCGGAGTTGTTTCCGATCATCAGCGAGGCCGAGGTCCCCTTGAACGGTACTCGCCCCATGCTTCAGAAAGACTGGCCGAAGTCGCTTCCGCGACGAGAGTCCGATCGGTACGAGATGGCAGGCATCGTCGACGTCATCACCGACGTGACACTCGACGATCCGTCTCTTCAGGACAACAAGATCGTGGCCGCTGTATCGAAGGCTCTGCCGGCATCGCTACCGAGCCGATTCGAAGTCATCGTCGACTACAAGGGGATGCGCAGGCCGCCGATGAAGGACCGCACCAACGCACCCGACTATTGGAACATCTACGAATGGCAACTCCAGACGTACGCTCAGCTTCGGTCCGTCCAAGCGGACGCTCGCCCGGTCGTTGCGGGAATCCTCATCTACCTCAACGAACTTCGGCCGTCGAAGGGTGACATCGATACCCTCAAGCGGGAACTCCGCGCGGGAACGACGGATGTTCGTCCCGCGAAAAGAAGCAACGACGCCCAGTTCCTTGCGAACGACCAACAAGGCGTAGCTCCCGACCTCTCATTCGACTACCGACTCGCCAGAGCGCTCCGCGTTGTGCCAATCAGTCCCGAGTCGCAACGCGTCGCCGCCCGGAAGTTCGACGGAGTGGTTCGGGACATCGAGATCGCTCACGCACGGGAACGGCAGTCGCCACACATCCTGACGGAGTGGCCGACAAATTCTTCCGACAACTCCACATGCGTTGCATGCGACTGGAAGACCGTGTCTCCAGCACACCCTGGTACTCAGGTCTCGTTGCCAACGGAAAGCGCGTGAGTGCGAGTCTATCGGCGCTGGCGTGCCGCTAACCACAAGACAAGCGCCTGGCCCGTAAGCGCATCTGTGCGCGTGCCACGTCTGACGTAGAACGCTTCTTGGCCGCCCTTCTGTTTCAGGGTGACCACCGTACCCGCCGGTTGCGCGGGCACCTCGATGATCGCGACCTCAACACCATCCTTCGTGATCCAGTGCACGCGTAGGCCCAACGTCTCCCATCTGGGAAACAAATAATTGTCGGTGTACTCAGCTATTTTTTGTTCGAATCCATCTCGGTCACCGCTTTTGAGGCTGGCGAAGTCGCGCCCCAACCCAAGCAAGATCCGTTCGTCGTCCTGCCCAATGATGACATGGCCACCGTCAGTATTAGCAAGGGCTGCAATCGATTTGCCAACCTGAAGTTGCATTTGCTCAGTGGGTATCGTCTTAACTTCCCCGACTGGGACAAGGAACGAAGATTTGCGTTCCAGCCTTTGATTCTCATGTTTATCGAGCAGAGTCGCAATCTCGCTCAGGCTGGAGTTGCGTTGCCGCCGCACTTGCCAGGCCGCAGATTCGTGGCTTCTGTCGACCATTAGCGAGATGAGGTTGCTGACCCATCGCGCGTTGTCCGGACACTCGTCGACGTTGAGATCGTGGGATAACCAACCCGCAATCAGGGCAGCGTGCCCTCTTCCGAAGTCGTTCACGGTCGCCCAGGGCGACAAGCCTCCGGCGTCTACGTAGAGGTCATCTTCCAGAGTCTGTGTCGAGGCTTGATTGCCGGTTGCAGCAATTTCACTGTTCGACACGCTGAGGTGGACAGCGCCTTCAACGAGTAACGAATCGATTCCCTCCAAAGCCGGAATCATTCGCTCACCCACGACCATCTGGCTGGCAAAGTATCTCGTACCGTACCTCTCCTGGGCGCCCGCATCGTATAAGTAACGCGTTCGGCCCTTCCCTTGCCGATTAGGAAAGCTGACCCTGGCGCCAAACATCTGAGCGGCGTCATCCAACGTCGCTTGGTGCTTGCGCGCTGAGTTTCGGTCGACGTCGGCGACAACCAACTGGCCGCCCTCGAACGCGAACGACTCGGCCAACGCCGGTGGAAATCGCTCCGTCGCTCCGCCACTTCCGTCGGTCCAGCCGCCCTCCATGTAGACGACGTCAACCTCACTTAGTTGGTCGGCGCTGACTACCCAGTTGCCGACACGCGACTCAAGCAGGTCCGAACCCGGCGGGACTATAGCGCCGCAAACCTGCAGATTGTGCTCACCTGCCAGATGGCGCGCGAGTGACCGACCAACGTGCTCGATTCCGTCGTAAGTTAGTAACGACGCGACGTAGATGATGTTCATTCCTCTAAGCCACCTTCCTCGCAGCTAGCCAGCAAGGCACGACTCCACTGCTCTCATAAAGCCTGTAACGCCTCGCTGCTGAGGCAGAATCTGCTGGTGTCTCGGACGTACTGCGTCGATCGCCGCGGTGGCTTGATGTGCGGCGTGCCATGTGTCCACGATGAAGTAGTCAGCCCGCTCAGCCAATGTGCGGAGGCCAGGAGTCGCGACCTTGTCATCGTTGCCTCTTACTTGAACGGCACACAGTCGCGCCAGACGACTGCCTAGAAGCGACGCGGCGCGTGGAAGTAGTGAATAAAGACCGAGAGTCTTCCCATCGAGCCTCGACCAAACATCTCGTTCGACATCCGGGACATCGACGTCGAAGGAAGGCAATCGCAGATCGTCCGCTAGCGATTCGATCTCAACACGCTCCCGCAGACTAGCCCGCCCATAGAGTTGTCGAACCCGGTGAATCATGGTCGCCGCAAAGGCTGTTCGCGCGGCGTCGTCGGGGCATGGCGAATCTGCCGTCGCCTCAAGGACTCCGACCGCCCAGGACACAGCAATAGGCGAGGCGATCGCGATCCAGATGTCGCTTGTCTGCTCCAAGACTTTGCGGTACTCCCCACTGCTCGGTCCCACATCGAGCCACGCAGTTAGGAGTTCGAGGTAGGCGACTCGCACCATCTCGCTGAAATTGTCCTGCTCAGAAAGCAGGAGGAGCACCGTCTGGCAGAAGTCGTTCACCGACCCGCGCACGAGTAGGGTCGCGGCCTCGCTGCAAAGTACGTCGAGGCTAGCCCGAAGCTGATCGTCATTCGTACCGCTGACCGCTTCAATGAGCCAGTCGCTCACTGCGGCGGTCTCATCTGCACTGAGATCGCTCATCTTCGTCCACGAACCGCGACGGTCTCGCAGTGTAGCGCCAGCGTCTGCCCATCGCGCCTGCCCGGCAATACGTTTCGACCAACTCACCCATCCATCGCAGACGTTACCCGCCAACTGCTCCAGTTCTTCGAGGTCGCGTCGGTCTCGTCGACTGAAGTTCAGGGTGCCGGTCGCATCAAACTCACGGACCAGGGCAAGGACTCGCGACGCTTCGGCAGTGAGACTTGTTTCGAGGACGGCCTGGACAGCAATTGCCGCGGCCTCGGCCGACGGTTCCTGAACGAACCGGTTTACGACTTCATCGAAGCGTCGGTCCTCGAAGGCGGTGACAATCGCATCCTCCGCTGAGTCGACGCTGGTATTCTCCCGCGCCGGCGGACCGTGCTGCGAGATCAACTCCTGAAGACGCCCCTCCTCGACTGCACCGTCTGCACTCGCGCATATTGCCTGTTGCCTAACAAGGTCGCCGTCAGCGAGTGCCGTCAGCAGGGCAACGAGTCGCCCTTCCCACGTAGCGGGCACACGCACACCACGGAGCAATGACGCGAATGTCTGCAGAACACCCCGTTCATCGAACTCGGTCGCCATCCTTTGGTCGGCTGTTCCGGCGAGTTCGGTCCACCAGACCATCTGGAGGAGGATCTCTGAAATCGCTTGCGTTTTACGGGATTTAAGCAGTGCCTCGATGTGCGGCAACGCCCGCAGGTCAGTCCACCGGCCGAAGGTAGCGAGGTACTCGATTCGCAGGAAGCGATGGTTCTCCGCACTGAGATGACCGTTCAGCAGGAGACTTTCGAGAAGTCGACTCGCAGAATCGCTGTCCATCGCGAGTAAGGCCAGTCGAAAGTCCCGAAGCAAGTCTGTATGCGTTGGCTTCAACTCGAGCGGGCGCCAGACCCGACCGGACAGTGTGGCCACCATGTCTTCCAGGCGTACCAACATCTCGTCTGCACCGACTGCACCTGGCATCACGCGTCGGAGATAGGACGCGTGATTCAACCCAGCTGACTTCGCGGCGTCAGGAATCTCCCGTTGCATTCGCGTCGTGGACACTGTTTCGACCGACACCACGCTAGGCCCAAGAAACGCGACGAGGGTCTCTCGACCGCGCCGTTGCCCCTCGCTGTCCTCACTGAAGAGGTAGAAGCCGTCACGCCAAGGGAGAACAATCCATTCACTGGAGTGCGGACTGTACCGAGACGCTTGCGACTCGATCAAACCTTCCACACGGTCAGACCTGGTCTCGAATCGAGACAGATCGCCGACTATGTCAGTCACCGCCGCTTCGATCGTCACAGGACACCACCGAACCTGTCGTACGCGTCCATGCGGGCCTGAGCGACAAACGCATCATCGATCCTCAGATCGATGAGTTCCTCCCTTATTTGGATGCCGTTGAACGTGATGTTCATACTGCCGGCGAGTGCGTAATCGTCGCCGGTTAGTGCCTTGGTGTGGAGATTCTCGGAGGGATCGACAGATAGCGTGAACCGGTCGCCTAGTCGAAGATCCTCTGCGGTCGTCTGAAGTCGTTGCAGAAAGCGGGTGTTGTGAGGGTCGGTCGTGGTCCCCACGACAATGCGACTGCCGTGTGATGCGAGGGAGACCAGTATTTCGACGAGTCGGATTCGCCGTTTGCCGAATCGGCTCAAAGCGTCGAAGCCTCCGGCACTGTTGTCGACGACTTCTACATCAGATATCCACGGCGATACCAGCCACAAGCATTTGCTCGGATGAACCAGTTCCGCGGTGAAGATACCCGCCAGCAAGTCGGCGGCCTCGGTTGCGCTTGCACTCTTCGACTTCCGAATGACGCGGTTCACCACACCTCCCGCAGTACCACTCTCGCATCAAGACACTGCCCACGTTCATGCACACCGAGAACCTCGGGATAGCACCAGAGCGGACCAACCTCGACCGGGGACGCACTCAGATCGAGCAGTGCCGTCCGCAGCTCTCGACGCGATGCGATCGGCACCCGCAGAACGAGTTCGCCGTTAGCCCGCAGGTTGTCGTGCACTTCACGCCTGGCGTCGTCGCTCCACTCCGAGATGTTGTGTGTCGGTGTCGACGCTTGCCAGTGTCGTCTTAATGCTTCGATCGACCGTCCGGCGCGGTCCACATACGGATTGAAATACCCGCTCGACTGCACATCAGTCCCCCATGGCCACAGCACGTTTGATACCGCTCGTGACCGCCTTCGCTCCGTCACGTCGTGATCTAAGTGAAGGAATGGGTCGACCTCCGCCCTGTCAGCGAGGAGCGCAGCGAGCGCCCTTGGGCCCACATTCATACCGCATGATCGTTCCGCATCGTCGCGCGCGACCAGCCAACTGCGCACTTCATCGAAGAATGTCTCCGAGGCGCCGGGTCCAGCTAGGCGGGTGGTCAGCGCTGTTCGCGACGCATGGCTGAGGGCGATTCCCGCAGCCTCAAGCGCGGTGTCGAGTGCGTTGGTCGCATCTTCTACCGCCTGATGCCCGTTCGGCCAACTACGAACCAGAGTTTCGATCGCCGTTCGTACCAGGTTGTTTCCGGAGTCGATCACCGACCGGAGTTGCACGTCGAGCAACTCCAGGTCGCCCGGAACCAACACATCGGCAATAGCGACAGGAAGGCGTTCTGGTTGTTCGAGCAAGTCCATGACGAGCGCTTCAATATGTCCCGTACCTCCTGGAGACTGCTCGGAGATGTAGAACGTCCCGGTCTGATCGAGATCCAGGTCGACCGCAAGGTCATCCGCGTCTACATCGGAGAGTGCCGCGAGGAGTGTCTCAGCAGCAGACAACGTGAACCTTCGCCGCAGCGATTCGAGCCAGTCGGTAGTTCGCTCCGACGCGCGCGCGGCGGCGAGGTGCTCCCGGACTGCGTCGAGGACTTCGGGGTCTCCGATCCAGTTCGAGAACGAACCGGGGTTGGTCGGGTCGAAGACGTCTAAGCGGGCCGCCGCGCTCTGCATTCCGTCGGCGAACTGCCGATCGTTTGGGCCCTCGGTAGACCAGTCCCACATCGCGGCAAACGCCTCAACCGTGTCGGCCATCGAATTTCGGTCGAACACCGACATCGCTTCGGGCAGGCCCGGGTCAGTCAGGACGAGTTCGCGCAGCCTGTCAGACCGTTCGCTCGGAGTAGGCGGAGCATCGAACGCTGGCAATGTGACGCGCCCCTGAATCGCGTCAGCATGGACCTCTACACCGAGTGCCGCTTCTCGAATCATGTCAACGTCTCGGGTCTGGAATCGAACCTTCTTCGGGGTCGCCTGACCGTTCATCCACAGGAGACCTTGTGCTGTCTTTGCGTAGCGGACGACCCGGACTCCGCCACCTTGACTGTGTAGGTGCACGGTCAGTCCGTCGAAGAATCTCGCCGTCGCGCCCTGAGTGGGCAACGGCGCTCCAACACCGAGTGGAGTAGCGCTGAAAACCCAGTCGGCGCGCATTGAAGAGGCATCGCTCACCTCGTTGGGGACGCTGTCCAAGCTGACAACGGTCGGTGAGAACACGCGGACCATGCCCTGCGATGTGCTTACATCATCGATCGCGACCCCACGAACGTCCGCAACGTCGAGCAGGTAAGTCCCGTCAGTGTCGGTCTGAATAGGTGGTGCCAACCAATGACGCTTGCTTGCTGCCATTACTCCGAAGTGTCGTGAGACATTGCCGGGCAGGAACTCACGAATCGACCTGAGCGCCGGGAGGTGCTCGACTCGCACTTCGCCACGCGTCCAAGGAACGCGCATCTCAACGTCGGGTACCAACAGATCGTCGAAGAGGTTGCCAGGAACAAAGTCTCGAAGCGGAGTACGCGTGCGGACCCCGCTGTCGTCTTCGGCGGGCATCTCTCCACCCCATTGGTCCCGAAGGCGCCGGCGAAGCGTCGGGACCACGGCACCGAGGAGTGGTCTAGGTGCTTCCCAAAGCAGCTTATTCACCACGACGTCCGAGGCTGCCCCGTCGCCGAGGGCCAAACTCTTTCGTAGATGTCGGACCAACGAACCACGCTCGGCGCCGTCTCGTAATAGTGAAGTTAGGAGATCCGCCATTCTCGACTGCCGGGACCGGTAGTTTCCCACCCATTTGGGATCCTTGGTGAGTCGTTCCGCGGGCCCTGAGGCGTCCGCCCATGAGGAGTCGGTACCGTAGCTCAATTCGCGAGAAAGCCAATCGAGCAGGCTATACACCGCCTGAATCCTCAGGACGTACAGGTTCGCCAGAGGCAACGACCTCTCAGGCACCATGGGGCTGAACAGTGCGTCGTAGGCCATCCATGCATCGCGGTCACGCCCCCAGTCGCTGAGAATCACGACAGTCCATGGACGCGTTCGCATGTCGCGACCCGCACGTCCCTTCCGCTGCAGGAACTGAGCGGCATCGTGAGGCGCCTTGTGCTGCAAAACAGCACCGACCCGGTCGTCGTCGAAACCGACCTCTAGACTTGCGGTGGCGACGATGATGTCGGCATCAGCTGACACACCCGTATCCTGCGAGCTGGTACGGCCAACTCTCTTCTGAACGTCCCCATCCACTTCGTGACCCAATTCTTCTGCCAACCACCAGTATTGGCCGTCAGCATCACGCAGCGGTGGATCCTCTCGCTTCCCCTCCGACAGTCGCGCCTGGTCACGAGACCTCAGATGCGCAAGGGTTAGCGGATCTGCCCCGCGCTTGAGAGTTCCCGGCCAAGCCCAGCCCTCTGCATCCAGAAGGTCCCAATACAGACGATTTGTGCTGTCCAGCTTATCCGTGAACGCGAACAAGCGACTGCCGACCACGTTGCCGGAATCGACTGGAGGGTCGAACATGTTCCCGTTCAACACATCTAGCGAACGGGAGAGTGTCATTGCAGCCTGAATGGTCGTCGATAGGGTTCCCGTGTTGCCGTGAGGATTGTGCCGGAGTGCCAACAGGTACTCCGCCCCGGACTCTTCCAATTCGGTTAAGTCAGGTTCGACGTTCGTGATACACCCCGCGTCGAGACCGACAAGCCGGCCGAAGAACTCGCCGGCGTTGGTAAGGGTTGCCGAGAGGCCGGTCCACAGCGGTTCATACCCAAGTGCCTTGCGAAGGCGACGCAGGAGGTATGCGTTCTGAGCACCGGTCGTGCCCTCGTATATATGCACCTCGTCGAGAAGTACTGCCCTGAGACCAGGATTCACAACACCGAACGCCCGCAGATTTCCAGGCGACGACAACTGTCGATTCAAGGACTCCGTCGTACTCAACATTACTGATGGAGGGTCAGCACGAGCGGATTCGCGCGTCAGACGAAGCACACTCCCAGGAATCTCCAGACCGCAACTTTCGCATCGGAGGAGTTCGGTACCCGCTTTGAGCGCCTGATTTGGCCATATGAGATCACCATCGCAGTCGGCTTCGGGGCATCGCAAAAACGGACAGACAAATCCGCTCGTTACCTTGCGCCACGCTTCCAGCATCTCATCGCGCACCCAACGCGCAGCGTGCGGAGTCGGGCCGAACCAGGTGCCGAGTGAGATCGGATTCACAACTCCAACAGAGTCTTTCAGCCGCAATGCGTAAGACACTAACGTGCGGAGTTGGTCCTTGAGCAACTCGTTCCGCGGGTACAGGGCAAGGGCCCGCACGCCTTGGCCCTGATCCGCGTGATCACAGATCCACGCCAGCATCGGCATATAGAACGCCAATGTCTTTCCGCTGCCGGTTCCGGCGGTCACCACAACGCCGCCAGCATTCTTGTCTCCAAGAGCAGCGAGGATCCGGCCAGTCGCTCTCACTTGAAACGCCGATACCATCGGTGGTGCCAAGACGCGGAGTGCGCCGAGTCCCCGTTGCCCGAGACCACCACCAACCGACAGTTCTAATTCGACTGCGGAGACGTCACGGCATGGGCGGCGGCGGGGGCGTTGGAGATACCGATAATCAAGGACGAGTCGTCGCCCCTCGCCAATGGCTTCATTTCGAAACGCCTGCCGCATGGTGGCTAGAAGTCGAACAGTCTCAGCGCTTCTCGATCGGTAGCCGCCGTTTGGCGTCTGGACAACGAGAGCCAGATCGAGCATCTCACGGAGGAGATCTTCTGCGTCACCGTGAGCGCTGAGCAGCCGAATAAGTTCGTCTCGACGCCATTCTGCGCCGACGGCGCCCCAGGCGAGGAGTTCAGCCTCCCGAAGTTCGATGGCCGTCAGCGCTTGTTGAAGCTCATCAGACATCCGCATCGTCGATCGGCGCGCCGGCGATCACCTTGAAACTGCGCAGAGCACCCTGCGCCCGCAGCCAATCGAGGACATCGTCAGTCATCATCGCCAGCGAGGCACCACCACGAGTAGCGGCTGACAGGAAACGACGCACTGACTCGGGTTGCAGAGAATCCTCAACTTGTCGGAGTGCTAACTCTGCCTTCTGGAGAAGCTCAGCCGATTGCTCACTGGGGAAGTTGCTTTGGTTGCGAGCCAACTCGCCAAGCGCCTCCTCTAGGCGCACGGATGATTCGGCGATGCCAGACACCGCGCGAAGCGTGGCAGCTAAGACTTGAAGTTCCGCAAGGTCACCCATGCGTTCCGCGGCGTACTCACGCCAGAAATCAGTCAGATTCGCCTTGACTTCGGCACCCCAGCGCTCGAGGGAACGGACTGAACGGGTAAGCGGTCGTGAGCCAAGGCCACTGGCGGCCTGGCTGAGATCGGCTTTCAGTTCAGGTGGGGGGTACCGACCGTTCCAACCCAACGGCCTGACGACATCTGCGCCAGCCTCGAGTTCGTTGAAATCGTCGAGAAGCGCGGCAAAGCTCGCGTCGAGGTCCTGGAGATTCGAGAACTCTCTCTGGGCCTCACTCGCGTTATTGGCGAGATTGAGAGCATCCTCAGTGTCAGCGATCCAGGACACTCTTCCGGCACTCAGGTTCATGCCCCTCCTTGTGGCTCAAGACTTCTCACGACCGCCTCCAAACGTTGCACTTTCGATCTCACCTCGAGGCTAAGGGCCTGCAAGTCCCCAGCACCTCCACCCGATCGTCTGCATTCTTCGATGGTCAGATCCATCGATCTTCGTACTAACTCGAGCGAGTGAGCGAGTGTGGCGATCTCCCGCACGGCGAACTGTGAGCGGACCACTGCGCCAACGTCCCCCTCCGGAAGAGTCAGTAGCGCTACCTCGTCAGTGGCCGAGACTTCCGCGACATGTCGCCGGAATGTTCCTAGTTGGTCTCGCGGACGGAAGAAGCCAGCGATACTCGCCGCCTCTCCTACCGCTTCCGCATAACGTCCGACATCCGCCGGTCTCTGGCCCTCCAGAAGTGAGTCGATAGCAGCAACCGCGATTGCGGATGCCTCCGCTTCGGACGGTGCTGCCGCGGTACACGCTTGCAGCAACTGAAGTGCGTCTCGCATCAGTACTTCATCACTGTTCGACCGACCAACTTCCTCAAGCGATGACACGGGATTCGCCAGGAATCGTTGTACAGCGCCATCCAATTCACGGGGGTCGACCAACTGTGGGTCGCCATCTTCACCTTGACGCACAGCAGCAAACTCACCTACGTAATTCCGTACAGAGAGCGAGTGGATGATGCGCTCCGCGGTCGTATGCGCTTCTGCCCAGTGCGCGCTCGGCAGCTTAGGCGCTTCTGCGGGTTTCGCGAGAACAGGTGCTGCTCCGGCGATCGTGTCGATGCGTCGCCCCGAAGCTGCCAGTGCGACGGCACGTATTCCGACGGCGTCCTGCGCGAGTCGACTCCCGCCCGAACGCTGTAGGAATTGCGTGCGAACAATGTTCGCCCACTCGTCGAGTCGGGCTTCCAACTCGACCATCAACTCACCGGGATCGCTACCTTGCGGCCATTGCCATTTCGCCTGATTGGGATCGAAATGCCCGTGATCGCGGAACCACCGCGCAGCGACCAGGACACGAACATCTTCAGGTCCGCGTGTGACGGTGAACCTTATGGAGTCGCTACCAGCCGTTGCACCCCGCGCCCCCTCGATATCAAACGACGTGATGTTAAACAGTTTGTTGAGAAACTCTCGCCCACGACCGTCGTAGGTGTGGATGCGCCATTGATCGAGGTTCAGTCGATCGAGTGTCAATGCGTACAGCGCTGTCCGAATGGCATTCACGTCGTCTTCGGGAAGCTCCTCGCCGTTCTGCCACTGATAAACCGGATAAAGCTTGTTCTCGAGAGATGTCTCGAAACCGCCTCGGGCTTCTTCTCCACTGGACTGTCTCGTCGATTGCCGGTCCCGTTCCCCCGACTTTCGCGGGATAGCACTCTCTAGCGCGAAAGCATCGAGAACTCCTACCGCCAAGGGCGATTCGTTACCCCAAAGCACTAATGCTCGATAATTGCGCTCGGGATCCGTTGAAGGGAACTCTGCCAGCAGTACATCTCGCTGCATCTGCACACTGTGATCGAACTGATTCCAAGTGCGTTCATGCGGATAGCTCCGATTGCCGATATGAACATCAGCCTCCGTGAGGATCTCAGAAACGCAGTGATCGAGAACCTTGCGCGGGGTGGGGGTTCTGCCAACTCGCTTCAACGCTCTCTTAAGGGCTTCCTCGTTGTAGGGGTACAGGCCCACTTGGCCGAGTCCTTCGACGGTGACAGCACCGAACGCAGTGTGACAGGTGTCACGGTGCCGGCACGGCAAACCGTTCTCTCTCGTGTCGCATGCGTTTGCCATCCAATTCGACTCGGATTCGCGCCCATCAGTGGTCCAAAGACGGTGCGTCTCATCGCGGCCGATGCGCGTGAGGTTCAAATACCTGGCCACGAACTCCGCAGGTCGAGCGAGTGCATAGCCGCCTACGTGAAACTCATGCTCAATTCGGGTCAGCACCGTCCTTTCGAGGTCGCCATAGGGGCCGTCTGTGATCGCGAAGATGACCCGAAGCGGCGCCAACTCATCCCCCGGTTGCGTGACAAACTGATCGTAAAGTTCACCATCGACAAGGCCGAACTGCGCAAGATCCTCGAAGATCAAGATCAACTCTTGCTCTTGATCCCGCAGCGCTTTTCGCGATGCGCGGAACAGCGAGTCGAGTGTCTCCCCGCCCGGGAGTCTTAGTCCGACTGCCTTAGGCAGTGCGACGCGGAGTGCTTCCGCGAGCAACTTCGTGGCATCCTCGGGATTGCGGACGATGATCTGCCATAGCTCGTAGAGTTCCGTGCGCGAGCGAATTTCAGTACGTATCCCGCGCGCCCGAAGTGGCAGGTCGTCGGCCGAGAAGATCTCTTCGTTGTCATCTCTCCTGGACGTCTTCGTGTAGTACGACTGAACGAGTTGGCCCAATGCGCCCTCGGGTCGCAGCAGGGACTCTTTGAACGCGGCAAGATCAATTAGTTCGGCTAATCCGTCGCGTCGACCGCGTTCGGCGTCTCGAACTCCCAGCATATTGTTGCGGTCTTCGCGCTTGGCGGCTTGGTCGGCGGTCTCACCGTCAAACGACGCGCGATCATCGAGTGTCCAATTGAGCGCAATCTTCATCTCGGAGACAAGACGTTCCTGCAACTCACCGGGCTTGACCCCCGCGAACGCCGCATCGACGCGCTTAATAAGATCACCGCTCTGGACCCCAGGCAGTCCCTCGATGACCTTGCGCAGCAGTTCACGAAGCGTCTGCACAGCCCGTGGCACGTAAAGCACCCTGTACCTGGGATCTTCGGGCAGATGCGCGTGCACCCAGCGCACTACGTGGCTCTTGCCGCTTCCCGAACTTCCAGTTACAGCGACGAGTGTGTTGCGTTCGAGGTCGCCAATCCGACCAGTGAGTGCCTCGAGTACCTTCTGCTCACCTGACCTACCTCCGCCCAGTTCCGCTCCAGTGCGATGGTCGAGGGCTGTCGGCGTATGGGCCGCGAGGAAAACCGAATCCGCGTCTCCGGTAAGAGCACCGATGTCTGAGAAGACGGTCTGTGCGACATTGGAGGCACTCCAACAACGGAACTCTTTCATCGAATCTGTGGTCACGCGACTCTCCGCACTGAGATCCGGCCTACCTGTTTCGACGTTGCGCCGAGACCGATTGCGACCACATCGCGTGCGTCATCGGAAGGATCGAGTGTGAGCGCACCGGCAGTTTCCAGTTTCAGCAATCCCAACATGACGCTTTGCGGGAGGGGAGACCATCCATCACCTCCCTGAGGGAGATTGTCCGTAAGTGCGGTAACCCCAGTAACGGGAAGTCGTTTCTGCATAGCGTCAACCCACTCGCGCGCAGAACTCGATTGAGGAAGATGCCTGAGTTGGTCACTGATTGCAGTGCTTACGTCAGGAATCAATACCCGCGCGCTGGGTTGATCGGAGCGTCGAGCGAATCCGAGAGCTAACGCCCATCTCTGGAATGGCAACCACTGTTCACTCCTCGCCACCGCCTCGAGTCCGAGATCCCGTACTACCTTTTCGGTCGGACGCCATGCTGTCTGGAGGGGAGACAGAGGGTTGGTCTGAAGGAACCACGTTAGCCCGAGGACGAGGTCTGGCACCGTGCCCTCACTGTTGCTCAACGCGTGTTGCATCATTCGGTGGGCCAACTCTCCCCGAAACCACAGCCACTGATCCGCGTCGGTACGCATCTCCGCGGCGATCCTTGCATCGACGGTCCAAATCGAGGATTGTTTATCCTGGACGAGAAGATCCAGGCCCTCGCCGACATTGAGGCTCGCTGTCAGCACAGCGCTTTTCGCGGTCTTGGCCGAATCCAACGAACGAAGCATCTCAAGCGCTTTCTGCAACTCGGCAATGGACAATCCGTCAGCGAAGTTGCTCAGGTAGCGGCATATGACATACAAGCCGACGGCACTGGCGGTTGCGTTTCCGCGCAAGTAGTTCACGACCAACTCCCTTGTAGAAGTTCGGCGGCAGTCTCGAATGGCATAGCTGGTATGTCCCTGCCAACCTCCTTAAGCCCGACGTTTACGCCTGCAGGTACAAGCAGGACATCGAACACTGCGAAACCTGCAAGGTTGAGCCTCGCGCGTTGCCGACGGGCATTCCAAAAGCGCGAAACCTGTTGTTTAGGAGAAAAATACGACAAAGTGGACAGCGGGGTCACGCTGTTGGGGGTGAGCGGCAATGTGTCAGTGAAGAGAACCTCGCCCGGCGGAGCCTTCGGGCATGCATTGATGAGGCCGCCCAAGTGCCGCACCCCGAGTCGAACCAAGCCTTCGGCGATCCTCAGGACGAGTCGCTCGTTCTCTTGACGGTAAGTCAGTATCGCAAGGCCGTTCTCGCCTCGTGCAGCAGTGACAAACGCTTCCAAGTCTAAGTCCTCCTGAGCCGCGACAGCCCACACCTGGGCAGGATCTGGAGCGGGATCCTCGTTCATGGGTATTCGCAATCGACGGCAATCGGGGCACCGGCCACAGCGTCCGACAGGCTCCATGTGCTCGAGTCGAGTACCCCACTGGTCCAACAACTCCGAAGTTGGCGCATAGGCTTCGGCGATTCCAGTACACGCGCCCAGGTCCATGCATGAAACGGCACGCATGCGATTCAGCGAGTTGCGGGAACGTTTCGTCTCCTCCTGCTGCCAGGGCGCCCACACGTCGTTCCAGAAGATATCCATACCAAGCCCAGCACCATGCCGGATGATCGACGTCCAGTCGGACATCTCGACCGCATCGTCGCGTAGAAGCTCGCGGAGGTCGTCTACAACGAACTGATCCCTCTTCAACTCGCCTAGCTCGACCAAGCCCTGAATCAATTGCGCGTTCCACCGGCGGTTGTAATCGCCTCGTCCCACACCTCGGGAACCTTCAAGGTCTATGAAGATTCGCTCGTTCACTGTGGTGCGGTGTCCCCAAAGATCTCGCCACCGCTTTTCGGCCACCTCGGGAGTCAGGACCGTGACGCCCAGGCTGGCGGCTTCCTTTTCGTCACCTGCTGCGGTCACGAGAAATGCCCCACAGACGTCTCCGTCACGTCCTCCACGCCCCATCTCCTGATACCAACGATCGACAGTCTCTGGAAGACATGAGTGGACTACGGTTCTGATGTGCTGGTAGTCAATTCCGAGTCCGAAGGCAGACGTTGCGACAACAAGATCAATCGACGCTCCTTCGTCGGACGAGGCCCGAATACCCTCAAGCACCTCGGCACGCTCGGTTGCTGTGCTATTCCCGGTTACCATCGCGATCCTGGAGTAACCCGAACCTCGAAGATCGTTAAGCCACTCTTCGGCTTTCGTTGGGCTAGTGACATAGAGGATCGCAGGACGCGCGCAGTGATCGATCGTGTCGCGCACCCGCGCATCGCGCTCAGTAGTGTCAAGCGCATGTGCGACCCAGATTTCAGGTTCGCTGCGTAACGCATTGGCGACGATCGGACTGCAGGGACCGGGCTTTCCGAAGTAGGTTACGAGATCGCTTATTTCGGCTTCGCCTAGCGTGGCGCTCAGAAGCAGCGTGACAGGCCGGGGATGCCCACTTGTCTCGGCGGCATTGAGAAGTTCGCGCCGAAAGTCGGCTAACGTCCTGAACTCCGGCCGGAAACTTCGACCCCACTGAGTGACCAAATGTGCTTCATCGATAACAAACCCCTTCAAACGCCCGATTGACGCAGCATCGAGAAGCGTCTGACGTAGAGCACGCGTCATCGACTCTGGCGACGTGACGAGAAGTGGTTGCTGCCCGTTACTGATCGCCAACTTCAACTCGTCTCGCACCGCATCACTGGTACCGGCAGTCCATGCGATGGGGAGTTTGGCCGGATTGAGCTTCGGATTTCGTCGTACGAAGTGCTCGCGAAAGCGTCGTTCGAAATCGTAGGCGAGAGCAACTGTCGGAACCACGATTGCGGTGAGGCCTCGCTTGGACTTATCGGCAAGGCATAGCGCAATCTCCGTCTTGCCAGACCCGGTGGGCAGCATCGCGATTAAAGTGGAGGCCTCCGGCGCCGACATCACTGCGCGGCAAGCGGCGCGCTGTCCTGGGGTTCGGTAGGTGTCAAAACCTGTGCTGCTGACGAAGAAGGGGTCCGCGGACAATGGTGCCGAGTGAAACCGCTCTCCATCAGAGGTCCCCGCAAGGGCCGCTATATCTGGAACTCCGTCGAGCGCCAACCAGTCTGGACGCCAAGAGTCGGCTATCCACATCCCGTCAGAGCGTTCTCGCAGTCCGACGCGGTCGGAAACCCTGCGCAGGGCATGCGAGATCACACCGTCCACTTCAATCGGCACATCGCGCCCGTCGCGAAGAGACCATCGCCGAAGCAGTTGGCGTACAAGCACTCCTTTGTCCACATCACTAGCGGCCCGACCTGCGAATGCGCTTGACAGTCGGCGATGCAAGTCGTCTGAGAACAAAAACTCGGTGCTCCCGGTGCCAAGAAGTGAAAGTACTTGTGCCTCTTCTTGCTCTTCGTTCATGCGAAGTACTCCTCAGGGCAGAGTACGCATGCCCCACACGCCACCATGCGAATCTTCGGTTCGCGGATGCCGGCACTCAGCGCGAGAGCAGCAGCCCGCTCCAGGCCTAATTCTTGCTCGGCCGAATCTCGCTCCTGCTCGGTTCGCAGTCGCAGCGCTCGAGCTTCTAGGATCGCAATCCGCCGCGCGCTGTCCCGTTCAGCGCTCACCAAGGCAGTCTCCAGCGATGACGCAACGGACTGAGAAGTCCTGACCTCTGCCCAAGCTGTGGCGGCGCTCCGTTCGCAGAGGGTTGCCCACGCCGGCATCTCCTCGAGAATCAGCCCCCAACTTCCTCCCCGGAGGATTGCATCTCGATCTTTGTCAAACGTTCGGTCGAGGTCCTCAATAACCAGGTCGCTAGGGGCAGGCCCCGACGGATCGGTCCAGGTATCCAGCCGAATCGGTTGCAGGTGTGCTTCGCCACGACGCGCCAACCGCCGTGCCTGCGGCCCGTCAAGGAGACCATCCTGTTGCGCGTCAAACTCGATCAGAAACTCACAGTGCAGCCAAAGTGCCGGCGCTGTAATACGTTTAGGGCGCGCGATTGCCGACGCCCTACCACGTTCATCAATCACCAAGTGTTGGTGAAGCCACTCGACCAGCGGATCACCCACACGGAACGGCGCCACACCCGCGTTTTCAAGAGTTACGGCCCGATCGAACGCCTTCGGCGTGAGTAACACTTCTAACGCGTTGGCCTCATCATCAGGGAGGCCGATTCCCCGCGCGTTACCGAACCGGACGATTCCGAGATGATCCTCATCTGGTTTCAGCGCTAGTGCACCCACACCGATTGTCAGGCGACGAACTGAAGTCCGAAGTTCGTCGGTCTTCGATTCGTAGTCGAGCAGATCGTCTAACGCTTCGTCGGTAAACACCGTGGCCGACTCGACCGACTCCAATTCCTCGAGGAGGTCGATGTCATCCTGTTCGGCTTCTACACGCTCGCGTAGCTCAGATACATCAAGCTTGAGTGCTTCCACACCTCTTTTGACAAGGTTGGCCTCAATATCACCGAGGATTGCAGCAAGCAGTCGCTGAACCGTCGACACGGATGCGTCGAAGACACCGATACCGTCGCGCAGCAGGCCGATGTGAGCACTCACCCAGTCACTGGCCGATTCCGTGAACACCACAACCTCGGCGCGTTCAGGCCTGACCGCATAGCGGTCAAGTCGCCCGATTCGCTGTTCCAATTGGTTTATGTCGAGCGGTAGATCGAGATTGACCAGCACTTCGGCAGCTTGGAGGTTCCGACCCTCGTCGACCGACGAATCTGAGACAAGGATGCTCCCTCGATATGCGCCGACAAACAGTTCGACTTCGCGATCTCGTTGCTCGGCAGTCATTGAGTACAGATGACGGTGGACTGTGTGCTTCTCGACCATCCCGCTGATGATCGATTCGAACTGCTCGAGGACCGGCGGGAACGTTGACGCCACCACTACCCGGTGGCGTTTCGCAACCCTGTCAGCGACTAAATCGGCGGCGGCTTGTAGTCGATGCAGCGTGCCCGCCATTTCCACACGTGCAGAAGCCATCTCAAACATGACACGATCGTCGTCCGACGACGGGTGTGCGAGATAGTCCATCATGGCGGTGGGTCCAGCAATTGCGTGCAAAACAGCGCTCGCATAGTCCGCTGCGGCGTCGCGTCGATGCGCTAGCCGGTGCCGATAGGTCTCAAGGAAATCATCGATCGCGACACGCGCGGGATCAGCGATGTCAATGTAGTACGGCGCACGCCCGGCAACAGAGTAGGTCTCTGTGAGTTGGCCAGAGCGGCGATGACGAATCATGCGACGACTGAGTCGGTATATCTCGCGCACATAGTTAGCGAGATCCGTCCAAGCAGTTGCAAGCGGATCGTCGGAAGCGCGGCAGGACGCAACCAACGCAGAAACAGTCCTGTCGCTTGAGAAGTCCGCCTCGATGCTTCTCAACACATCAGTCTTCTGTCTGATGCTCGCCCGGCGAGATGAGAGCACCTGAACGTCGACCGCGCTTCGCTCACGCTCATCGACGCGCGTTTGAAAGTCTTCTAGGGTCGAGTCGCGGAATGCGACAGGGTCGACAAGAGCCAGCAGACGACGGTAGGTGTCGAGCGCGCCGCGCATGGGTGTCGCTGACAACGCCAGGAGACCATCGACCTGTCCAAGTTGATGCTCCGTCTCTGAACCTGGTGCGATGTACTCGAGGAGGTTGTGGGCCTCATCGACCACGATCAAGTCGAAATGATGTAGTCCATCAGTGAATTCCGCAGCACACCCATTTAAGCGCGAATGCGACTCCACCCGAAGGGCGCGATCTTTCAACGACTGACCGAGGTGCAAGCGGTTACGAAGTTCAGACGTCCACTGTCCCTGAAGGCTCTCCGGGCAAAGCACCAGGATGTTGGCCGCTGGATCATCAATCAGCAATTGCCGGATGACGATTCCGGCCTCGATTGTCTTTCCGAGACCAACCTCGTCCGCCAGCAGATACCTCATCACCGGATCTCCCAAGATCCTTACCGCAGTATCGATCTGATGCTGGAATAGTTCGATCGGCGCCGAGATCGCTGCAGTTAGCCCTCGGGACACACGCCTCTGTTGGTTGAGTTCGTCAAGCAAAGCGGAACGGGCGTCGTAGTAGGTCGGAGCTTCGACCAAACCGTGGCCAACTGCGACGGCCGGATTCTCGAGTGCACGCTCCCACCGGACTTTGAACTGGCTCTCCGAAAGCTGAACTGGCGCCCCCCTACCGACCAGTGCGACACGATATCGATTTCCGCTCAGATGGCGATCGATTACTCCGGCATGCCACCCATACGGTTTCGCCGGAACCCACACGCGGGTGCCCTTTGGCATCGGTCTATCGACAATCTCGTCGCGCGTGACCAGTATTTCTTGTTCGACAACGTTCGGCACGTCAACGTAGGACAGCACAAGTTTGCCACTTCGGTCACCCTTGCAGAAGCCGAACCCGAGTTCGAGAAACGGTTTGGCCCGCAACCACCTACCGGCGTAGTACGAGGTCGGCCTCACTACCTTAGACGACACCGACCGACGCCCCCTCCGATCGACGGGTTCGTTCGACGGACCCGACGTTGAGAGGCGCCCCGATGTATCTCCCCATGTACCCCACACTAACGGCAGAGTCGGACAATGCGTGGCTACATTCTGGCAATCGCTCGGCCGCGGTACGCCGGACGCCTAGTCGACCGTACTCCAGCACAATCTCGCGACCGCGTCGTGACTGTGAATGCTCTCAATATTGCGCGCCACGATGTCATGGGGCACTCGAAGCTCACGGCAGCTAATCGTCAAGTCACGGATCAGATCTTCGACGAACTTCGGATTGTCGTACGCGGCCATGGTGATTGCGCGTTCATCTGGACGCTTCACCACCGGGTACACGGGGCACGACGACGCGGCGCGGATGAGGCGGACAAGATCGACCACCGGAACCGGATACGGCGAATCGTTCGAGCCGTGGGTAGATAGCGACACCCTGCTGCGCTGGTTGTGCGCGCCATAGTCGCTGATCGCTTTGCTGCACGGGCACAGCGTGGTGACATCGGTGGTCACGGCGCTCGTCAGGTAGAACTCGTCGTTGATCAAACGACCGCGCAACGCGAGATCGTGGACCTGGTACCCCGAGTTCTGAGTGGCCGGTGAATCGACTCGCGTAGCCACCGGCATCGCCATTGAAATCCGCAGATCAGTGGTGTCAAGAAGAAGTGCTACGGCCTTGAAGGCCGTATGAAGTTCGTACGGATTGACTGTGCCAAAGTGCACCTCAACGGCTTGGACCATTCGACTCATATGGGTGCCCCGGCGATCCGCCGGCAGTCCGACGGTCATCTCGACTTCGGCGATGCCCGACTGCTCGATGACTCCGTCATCGAACGTCACGGGGTAGCGCAGGCCGCATACTCCAACCTCGTCGATCGGGATATCGCGTATGTCGGGCGCGCTCTGTACGTCAGGCAGGCCGTTTGTCATTCTGCGCTCGGACCTCGATACACGCACCCCGAGGTGCAAGTTTCTCGGACTTGCACCGCCGACATCATCGGCAACGACGACGCGAGCTCATTCCAGATCCACGCCGCGAGACGCTCGCTCGTCGGATTCTCCAGGCCATCGATCTCGTTGAGGTAGTAGTGATCGAGCCGATCGATCACCGGCTTGCACGCACCCTTGATGTTCCCGAAGTCGACCACCCACCCCGACTGCTCGCCTATCGGGCCCTTGACGTGGACCTGCACCTGGTACGAGTGCCCATGCAGGCGCGAACACTTATGATCGCTCGGGACGTTCGGAAGACGATGCGCCGCTTCGAATTTGAACTCGTAGAAGATTTCCATAGTGTCGGTCATGGGATTCCTAGGAACTTGTGGGTTTGCAGGTTCAGGCGCCACTTCGGACGCTTCAAGCAGTACTCGACGGCGGCGGCCGTGTTCTCGCGCAGGGCGGGGCCGTCCATCGGCGACAGACGGAAGGACCCGAAGTCGAGGTCTTCAAATTGAGCGGGGTCACCACCTTCCTGCGGATACACCAACTTCAATTCGTCACCTGACGTAAGCGCCAGTGGCGCGCCGATCTTCGGACTGACACAGATCCAGTCGAGCCCCGGCGGTGCCGTCTGCGTGCCGTTGGTCTCGATGGCTACGTAGAAACCTTCAGCGTGGAGGGCGTTGACCAGTTCCGCATCGAGTTGCAACAAGGGCTCGCCACCCGTGCAGACAACCATGCGGTCCGCGTGCCCCGCTTCGGGCCAGGTTCTCGCCACCGCGGCCGCGAGGTCCCGTGCGTTGGTGAACCGGCCTCCGCCGACACCGTCCGTGCCGACGAAGTCGGTGTCACAGAACTTGCAGATCGCCCGCGCCCGATCACGTTCTCGTCCGGTCCACAGGTTGCAACTGGTGAATCTGCAGAAAACTGCAGGGCGACCAGTGTGGAAACCCTCGCCTTGCAAGGTGTAGAAGATCTCCTTGACGTTGTAGGGCATTAGGCCGCCTGATAGGCAAGGGGGTCGTTGAGGCCTGCTTCTTCAAAGCCCTTCAGGCGGAGTAGGCAGGAGTCGCAGCGTCCACACGGTTCACCGGAGGCGCTCGGGTCGTAGCAGGACGAAGTCAAACCGTAGTCCACTCCGAGAGCGGTCCCGGCTCGCACGATCTGCGCCTTGGTCATCTCGATCAGCGGCGTGTGGATCTTCAGGCTTGAGCCTCCCACCCCGGCCTTCGTCGCCAAGTTGGCCATCGTCTCGAACGCGGCGATGTACTCTGGCCGGCAGTCGGGGTAGCCCGAGTAGTCGAGGGCGTTCACACCGATGAAGATGTCCTGTGCGCCAACGGTTTCAGCATAGGCGAGCGCAAACGACAGAAAGATCGTATTGCGAGCTGGCACATAGGTGCTGGGGATGTCGTGGTCCGTTAGCTCGGCCGCGCTGTCGTGCTTAGGTACGTCGATGTCGGCAGTGAGCGACGAACCTCCGAAGACTCTCAAGTCGATGTCGGCGACCACGTGGCGTTTCACGCCCTGCGTGTCGGCCACACGCCGGGCAGCTTCGAGTTCGACGACGTGCCGTTGACCGTACCGAAAGGAGAGTGCGTACGGGTCGAACCCCCGGTCCTTCGCGATCGCCAGAACGGTCGTGGAGTCCAGACCTCCACTGAGCAAAACTACGGCTGGCGTTCCCATAGAAACCTCCACTGATTTGTCGGGCTGTGCGGTTATAGTAGCCAAAACTACACCGGCGAGCCGACACATTTAGAGTGTAGTTTTGGGCGAGTCGGAGGGAGGTGCCATGCAGAAACTCACGATCGTAGTGAACTGCACTGACAGGAAATCGGTGGTACCCGGTTCCGACCTGCGAGTTCGGTCACTGCCACCCGGAGACGCAGATCAGCGCTTCGGTGCGTGGCGTTCGCGGGTTGAGAGGGCCACCGCGAGCGTCGACTTGCTGGACCTCTATCAGGGCGAGGCGTGGCTTCAGGCCAAAGGACTCGCACAAGATGCCCGGTCTAGCGGTGCGAACGTTCGGATGCTCGTCGCATCAGCGGGCCTCGGACTCAAAGATGTGGCAGAACGCGCCCCGTCGTATGCGGCGACGTTCTCGAGTGGCCATGCAGACTCCGTCTCCGACGACGTCAAGCGCACCTCGGAGTGGTGGAGTCGACTCAGTGGGATGCCGAACACGACGTCCCTTTCGCAAGTGGGTGACGGGCCGATACTCCTCGTCATGTCCGAGAGTTACGCACGGGCCATGGACACCGACCTCGTTGAACTGTCGCAACGCGGAGGCGACTACCTCCTAGTTGGTGGATGGCGGTCGATCGAGGGTCTGCCGCGGTTGCGCGCCGACCGCGATCTTCGCCACGCCCTGGGCGGTACGGTATCGAGCCTCAGCCTGCGGATGGCGCGCAAGTGGATGGCGAGTCGGACTGGCACAGCGCTGTGCTCGGAACAGGATGAACGCCGGTGGATGAGATGGGCTCGACGCGTTCGCCGATCAGAGCAGTATCAGCGCGCTCCATTGACCGACGATGAACTCATCGAGTTGATTGGAGGCCTACTGCGCGACGATCCGAATCTCTCGGCTACGCGTGCACTTCGCATGGTCAGAGATCGCGGAATGGCTTGCGAGCAAAAGAGATTCGGTGGCCTGTTCCGAGGATTGGCTAGCGTCGAGTGACCGACCCACACGAACCGATGCTCGAACGGCGAGCACTGCGAATCGAGCAGAACAGCCACACTCCGTTGTATCTCTTCGCGCTTGCAGCAGACGAGGTCGGTCTCGTCGCGGACGTCGCGCGGATTTCGCGAGACGAAGCGGGCAAGTTGATCGGCTACCAACGCGGAGAACGCAGGAACCATGTCAAGCAGATCCTGGACTACCTCAACTCGGGCGAGGTGGTGTTCCCGAATGGTCTCATCCTTGCGCTTCCCGACACAGTGCGATTCCGGTCCAGTCGCGGACCGGCGACCACCGACGGCCTCGCCACAGCCGGCACTCTCGAGATCCCGCTTCCCACCAACGATTCCGACCCGCGCCCGGCGTGGATCGTCGATGGTCAGCAGCGGAGTCTCGCGTTAGCACGGACAAGTAACTCCAAACTTGCGGTTCCGGTGGCCGGCTTCGTCGCATCGTCATTGGAACTTCAACGCGACCAGTTCCTCCGCGTGAACACCGTCGCTCCGCTTCCAAGCAACCTCGTCACAGAACTACTGCCGGAGGTTGTATCGGCGCCGTCGCCGCGGCTGTCACAGCGCAAAATGCCGTCGGCTCTCGTCGACGTGCTGAACCGCGACCCCGAGTCCCCCTTCTTCGGACTGATCAAGAGGGCATCCACCGACCCAGATGAACGACGCGTTGCGGTCGTAACGGACAACAGTCTTGTGGAAGCGATCAAGGAGTCGCTCGAGTCGCCGTCGGGCGTCTTGTTCCCCTTCCGCAACATCGCCACCGGATCTACTGACACTGACGGAATTAGACGCATACTGCTCGTCTACTGGAAGGCCGTCCGAGCAACCTTCCCCGATGCATGGGGTCGACCCGCGACCGAATCCCGTCTCATGGGTGGTGTAGGCATTCGTGCCATGAGTCGCCTGATGGACCGCGTCATGGTGCACGTGGACCTCTCCGATGCAGGTGCGGAAAAAGCTGCGAGACAAGAGATCATGCTCATCGCCGACCACTGCTGCTGGACGAGTGGCGTGTGGGAGGAACTTGGCTTGCCGTGGGATGAAGTCCAGAATGTCCCGAAGCACATCGCCGCGATCTCGAACTACCTCGCACGCGTCTACGTCGGCGCTCGCAAGGAGCGCAAGTGAGGTTCTACTTTCCGGACAGCCAAGATCAAGTCAGTCCGACGTACGACTTCATCCACGACGAGCACTCACCACTGCGTGTCCGCCAGCGCGACGACCGTTACGCCCACGAAGTGCTTACTGCCCAGGCTTACAACGGCGTGCTGGTGTCTAAGGCGATTGTCGACGGATCGATCAAAGGGGTTGGCAAGTACTCGATGCCCCAACGACAACGGATGTACCGACTGGGGGTTCGTGGATTCCTTCGGCTTCCGGACGGTGTTGCCACACTGGGTGACTGCGGTGCGTTCAACTACGTCAACGAACCCGAACCTCCCTACACCGTCCATGAAGTCCTCGACTTCTACGAGCAGTGTGGTTTCGACGCGGGCGTGAGCGTCGACCACATCATCTTGGGATTCCGAAGGGACCTCAGTGAGGCGCCGGATGAGTGGAAGGAGCGTCGGTCGATATCGCTGACCTACGCAGAGAAGTTCAAAGCCGCGGCGGACGATCGGGGCACCAATCTCGTCCCCTACGGAGCTGCGCAGGGTTGGGATCCGGCAAGCTACGCCGACAGCGTGCGCCAGTTGCAAGACATGGGCTACGACCACATCGCACTCGGCGGCATGGTCTCGTTGAAGACAACCGACATCCTGGCCTGCCTGTTCGCGATTGACCGAGTTCGCCACCCCGAGACCCGCTTACACCTCTTAGGAATCACTCGCATCGAGGCGATGGCCGAGTTCGAAACACTCGGCGTTGCAAGCTTCGACAGCACATCGGCCTTCCGTCAGTCGTTCATGGACGACCGCGATAACTATCACACGTTAGAGAAGCACTACGCGGCGATCAAAGTGCCCCAGGTCGATGGCAACGTGTCGCTCAAACGAGCGATTCTGTCGGGGAAAGTGTCTCAACGTGAAGCAGTGCTCGCGGAGCGTGACAGCCTTCAGGCGCTCCGCTCGTTCGATCGCGGAGAGTGCACCCTCGACGAAACCTTGAACGCAGTGATCGCTTACGAAGATGTCGTCGGTGTGAAGAGGTCATACCGCGATCTATATCTCGAGACATTGCGGGCCGCCCCTTGGCGCAAGTGCGAGTGCGGACTCTGTGAGAAGCACGGTGTGGAGATGGTCATTTTTCGTGCGAGCGAACGCAACAAGCGGCGAGGCTTCCACAACTTGTCGGTACTGGCGAAGAAGATGAAGAAGCTCAAGCCGGCGACGATTCCGGTTCTCGAAAGGACAGTCAGTGGCTGATAGATACGAGATCAAGGTTCCCGCTCTCGAGGTGCGGCAGGGCGAGCGACGCATTTATTGCTTCGCGGTCGACGGGAAGCGTCTGCTCGACTTCACAGCCGTTTCGCGTGTAAAGCGAACCGACGAGGGCAGTCTCGATGGCTATCAGCGCCCAGAGGTCATGAGCCACATTCGGGCTATCCGGCGATACATCGAGTCGCCCGAGGCGATGCTGCCGAACGCCGTCGTCTTGGCGTTCGATCCGCGCGTGCGCTTTGTGCCAGCGCGGCGAAAGAGTCCCGTTGACTACTCGGTAATGGGCGAGCTCGTGATCCCCGTGGACGAGTCGCTTCCCGAGTCCGAAAAGCCAGCGCTTCTGGTAGACGGCCAGCAGCGTACGGCCGCGATTCGGGATGCCGATGTCGCCGAATTCCCAGTTGCAGCAGTCGCTTTCATCGCATCCGGGTCTGAGGAGCAGCGCTCACAGTTCATCCTGGTGAACAACACCAAACCCCTGCCCAAAGGGCTCATCCACGAACTGCTGCCCGATGCCACAGGGCACCTGCCACCAAAGTACGCGCGGCGCCAACTGCCGGCCCAGGTGATGGTAAGACTGAACTTGGACACGGACAGTCCGTTCCGCGGAGCAATAGCCACGCCAACTTCGCCGGACGGGTACATTAAGGACAACAGTGTCCTCAAGATGATCGAGAACAGCCTGTACGACGGTGCGCTGTACCAGTACCGGGACCCAGAGGACGGGTCAGGCGACATCGAAGAAATGGTGTTGCACCTGAAGATCTTTTGGAACCTCGTCGAGGCCACTTGGCCGATCGAGTGGAAACTCATTCCAAGGAAATCGCGGTTGACACACGGCGTAGGGATCCAGTCCTTGGGCTACGTCATGGACGCGATTACCGAAGGCTATAGTACAGATACCTTGCCAGATATTGGGATTGATCGTCGGTTATCTGCGCTATGCGAAGTTACTTCATGGACAAGTGGCACGTGGGAGCTGGCGCCAGATGATCACCGTCGTTGGAACACGCTTCAAAATACGCCTAACGACATCAAGCTTTTGACTAACCTACTAACATGCGTCGCTCTTAAATAAGATTGGGCTACACGTCACGCTATACAGTTGATCATCGACGAACAATCATGTGACGTTGGCGTACGACCCCAAAGGACTTCGGCTCGCGAAGAGCCTGCAATTCCTGAGCGTGCGCCAAGCACACAGCGATCAGATTGTCGAACTGCCAACCTCCGCCGAACCGGCTTGGTATTGATTGCATCACGACCAATTCGCCGTAGCGAGCAGTCGAATCGCAGAGGCGGGCGTAACATCTGCCCTTCGCTCGCGCGAGCACGCAATATCTCAACTTTGGAGTAAGCCTGTGTTCGAAATATGGAACGCCGAGGTGCCAGCTTGGCAGTTTACCCTTCCCTAGATTGCACGCCTGGCAAAGGAGTTGCAGATTCGACATGGTATCCGAACCTCCGAGGGCGATCGGGACAACATGGTCGACGTGCGGATTGGTCAGAGTTGTCAACAGTGCCCCGCACAGAGCGCATCGCGAGTTTTGACGATCCTCGAGTTCTAAGCGTTCCGCCTCATCCAACTTCAGTTCCCGGTAAGAACGGAGCGTCCCCTCTAGTTCTGAGTCGGTCGGTTCCCTGCCTAACACAAGTTCTAGGTAGTCACGCCGTTGCCGCAAGGAAAGTATGCCACTCGGAAACAAGCGCAAGAAATTTCTTGCTCGCAACTCATCCAATTTTTCCGACACGGCGTCTAACGCCGACATTCCAATTTCAGCCGCCACGGACTCCATTGCTTGGACGCCATCATCTGCGTCGGTCATTTTTTACGAGCAGCCTTCATATCAAGATCGACGCTCGTCCTTGTCAAGAACGCTGTTAAAGCTGAGATATCTTGGCTTGTATTTTGACGCTTGGAGATCTCGTCGATATAGATAGTCTTCTGGGTCGAGGTACCCTGGGTGAACTCTTCCTGTGCCCAAATTACTTTCTCGGCCAGTCGACGAAGACTGATCTCTAATTTCGACCAAACCTCATCACCGGACAGTTCGTACCCGTCTGACAAGTAGTTTTGCAGTTTATCGATCACGACTTGAGTTATGGCACGCAATCCCGCGCCGTGCATGAGCCGAGAGTCCTTGGGTTTCTTGCCCCATGCAGTAGGCCACACATCTCTTACGGTCACGAATGCCCGCGCAATTACGGGAGTTAGCTGTGCAGGATCATTAGCTATGTCTTCCGGCAACGACGATCTGAATATTTTCGCTACACCAAACATACTGTTATACGCAATTATTGGCGAATCCACTTTTGTGTTTGGATATTTTACCAACTGATATAACGGCGACTCCTTATCTTCCAAAGAGAGTCGCCGCACGATTTCCGCAGTAACTTGCTCATCTTTCAAATAGCCAGGAGCATCAGACATCGAAGCGAGGAGGGCCTTTGAGAAGTCGGTCGATATCTTGACGGTCTCATTTGCAACTTGAAATACACGTTTGGCCTCTTCTTCGGTACTTACTAGTGCAGACACCCCGATGTCAATAAACGGAATCTCATCCGGTGATATCAAACTGACTGCTGCAGTTCGTTGTTGACCGTCTACCAGCAGAATGCTCTTTTCCTCATCGAACGAAGCTCCGCGCCAAGGGATGCGAAGTTCGACTACCCTCGCGCGTTGCACCAGGTCGCCCTGACCGAGGGCTACCTCTTGAAAGTCTTCAAGGGCTCGAACCACAACGAAGGAAGCGGGGAGATCTGGCGGAATCTCATCTCCTGGGTCAACGAATTGTGTCGCAGAGCTTGCCAGCACGAGTAGCACTGAGTTTGGAATATGCGAACCACTCAGAACAGAATCCCTTATTCGCAAAACGTGCGCTTTTATCTCCGCCCGTTGGTTACCGGAGCCCGCAAGAGCGTCAAGCCTATCAATTCGCGCAAAATGGCGAATTAACCGACCTTCTATCGAGAACTGGTAGCGACTAACACCGTCGGGTGATTGCGATTCGATGGCGTTCAGAATTAGATATTCGAATTCGCCAGACGCGCGCCTAAATAATTTGACCCCCTGCTCATCAAAGGGTCGTTGCGTCTTATTCGACGTATCCAATACGCCTTCGTCTACCAAAGTCACAAGCGCATCAACGAAGCCCTGTTCGCTTGCACCGGGTCCCCAGAGTTCGGCAAGGTCCGAAGCAGATAGGAGGGGGTCTTTGAGATTACTGAACACCTGGCGAGTGAACTGGTCCTGTGTAACAGTCTGACCCTCCCGAAGGGAGGCAGCATACGCCCTCTCCTCGTCGGAAAGGTTTGCCAACAGGTACTCGCGCATGCCTAGAGTCCTTTCGTTCGAATGCATTGATCCTGCCGGGGCAACCGAAACGTCGCTCCCCTAGTTCAGGCTAGCGGCAGTCGGGTCCTGCTACGCCGACCCGGTTGCTCGACGGGACGCCAAGGTCGGGCGCCAGTGCGTCCAATCGCGAGTTCCACTCGCTTCGCGAGTCTCCGATCGTGTTCGTAACCACCTGATGGAAGTCCTGAGGCCGTTGCGTTCCAAGACAGAAACAAGGCCTGCTGTCAGCGACCGCGCCTCACACAAACTATCTGACACCCTCCCGCAGCAGATGACATCGTGACCCCACGTAACCGCCTGCCCGACCCCTAATCGGATACCTCGCGCCTTCTGCCACACTTCCGGCGCAGTATTCCGCCCGTTCGCACCCTCAACATCCGGATGCGTGCCGACACCGCACAGGCGAGGTTCCGAGTCCGCGACTCGCCCTCGCCCGTTCCCACACCGGCCACATTGAAAGGCGTCCGATACGAGGACTTTTCGCCCTGCCACCGCACACCCATCCGCCAATTTCTCGGTCTCGCCATGTCTGCCCAACACCTGTCGATGCTCGGTCCGGCCTTAACACCGGGAAGTGACTCTCCAGGTGCACAATCGTCTCGTCAGCCCACGTCCGTCTCGTCCCACGACTTCCCCACGCAAATGGAACCGTTGCGAGTTCAGGTCGGTCATCGCGACATGCTTACTCTCAGGCGCCAGCGACCGATCGAGCACCGTCGGGAATCGCGACCTCCACCTGCGACTCCCGCGCCGCCAGAAAGTACATCTCCTGCGCCTGCTGCAAACTCCATCCGCGCGGTGAGTGAATCACCTCGAGAATCGTCCGGCGATACGGCTACACCCATCCATCGGGTGCCCTGTTGCGCAAGTCGAATAGGACGGTTCAGCCCTGCTTTGGGAAGTGTCTGCGGCTCAGCCCGCCAACTGTTCAACCCGCGACACGAGTAGTCGCACCTCCGCCACCGACGGCGCCAACTCGTACGCATGGAGATGCACCGCGCGACTCAGCCCATGCCACACCACTTTCGCCCGCTCCCCCAACTCCTCACCGTGGAGAGCGCCCAGCGCGACGAGCTTGGAGGTCGTCGCAGGCGGCCGATCGGAATTCACATCCGTGGACCAGTCCGCGCACTTCTCGTCCAGCCAGTCCTCGAATGCCCGGCGCGCTAACAGCGCTGCCGTCCGCGTCGCGCGCACGCCCAACCCGTAGTCGCCGTCTAACACCTTGCTCGCGTAGTCGAGCAGTTCACGCCGCTCAGTCACGAGGCCAGCTTCGCGAGGTCGCCGACTGCTAGCCGTGTCGAGTTCACCGCTGCCTTGAAGTCCGTGATGTCGGAATGACCGCCCTTGGCCGCAACCTTCAGCGCGTGAGCACGCGCCCCTCCCGCCAGCCACTTCCCCAGGGCGTCGGGATCCGCGCGATCCACCGCCAGGCCGAGGCGCGTCCGCGTAGTCGTCGCCTTCTCCCACTCCGCGTCGACGTCGTGCGGCGCATCCCCGTTCGTCAGCGCCTGGCGCTGAACACCTCCCACGCCGTCGCCTCTAACGCCATCCGGCACAGCATCGGCACAGCGGGCGCGTTTCACCGCCGCCGGTACCGCCTCGTCCGCGCCGATAGCGAAGGCATCGTCGAGCAGCCGCTTGGCCGGCCTACTCGACTCCGTCACCGTCACAACGGAGTTCGCGCCCCGCGCCACCTCGACGATCCGCGCCGGCGCACGCGATCTCCGAATCGCTGCGGGCAGCCGGTCGTCGTGGGTTAACACGATAACCTGCCGGTGCTGCGCGATCGTCGTCAGCACGTCGAGGAAGCCGTCGATCTTGCTGGGGTCCATCGCCTGGATCGGATCGTCGAGCACGAGGAAACGGAACGGGCTCTGCTCCGCCGTCGCCCGCGGGATGAAGATCGCCAGCGCGAGCGCCTGCAGCTCACCCTGACTCATCACCCCCAGCGCCTCGGTGTCGGTGCCGTCCACATCGGCCTCGAGCACCACCCGCCGCGTCGTCTTCTGGCCCATCAGCCGGATGGCCCCCAGATCGACGTTGCTCTCCTGCCGCAGCGTCGACCAGATCTTCCGCGCTCGATCCGCCAGCGGCGCGATGCGCTCGTTCCGCAACTCGCTTGCGTTGTCATGCAACCACTTCAGCGCCTCGCTCGCCACCACTCACTTCGGCTCGGCCGCCAGCGCACCCTCCGTCCGCGTGATCCACTCCGCCACCGGCAGGGCTACCGGCGCCCAGACATCCTCACGCTGCTGAATCAGCGTCGTGGCCTCCTCGCGAAGTGATTCGTACGCGGCGCGCAGCACCGGCAGCGTCTCCTCCACATGATCTGCCAGCGCCCGGTGCCCGTCAGCGGGCAGTTTCGTGAACGCCTCGAACGCCGCCCGCGCCGCGGGCAGCGTTGTCAGATCCTCGTCGGTGAGCGGCGGCGCCTCGACCTCACGAACCACGGTCATGACAGCACTTCTCGCCTGGGCCGTCGCCGCGCGGGCCGCGGTCAGCGCCTGCACCGCCAGCTGGTCCTGCTCCAATGCCGCGCGCGCCGCCACCGCCCAGTCCGCGCCGAGGTCACCCTGCCCGCACACCGGGCAGCGCTGAGGGCCGTGGTCCCGGGTTCCATTGCGAGAGTTGTTGGGCGGGTCGTGTCCGTCGTCGTTGCCAGGGCACGCCGCCTCGGCGCCGCTACTGGATGACGAGACCGCGTACCGCGACGCGTTGGCCGGGTTCGTCGAGAGTGATTACAGCGCAGTGAAGTTGCATACGTGGGGTTGCACCGGGGCGGGACGCGTCGCTGCTGTACGCGCTGCGGTCGGCGTCTGCGCGACGAGTTCAGTTCGCTGTCAATCCTTCCCGCGGGTAGCGCTGTGGCAGTCGGAGCTGTTGGCGCACGTGCTGAACTTCGAACCGTTCAGCGCGGTGTGGTTCGACGTGCCGTTCGTGCGTGGGCCGACACCGGCGACGCGGTTGTTCTCGGTTGCCGCTGACGCGGGCTTGAAGGTGGAGCTGATCACGACGGGCACAAAGTCATTCAGGCGGTGGATCTTCAGACGACGTTGACGTTCGGCGGACCACATTCTTCGAGCAGGCGGTGCGGGTGGAGCCGATCGAGCACGGGTCGTCGACGTGCCGCGAACCGGGTCCGACGGGCATGTGCACGCGACGTCGGGGCCTAGGCTGAAGACCGGGTGGGACGTTGACGTGATTGATCGGCTTACGTTCGGGCGGTGAGTGGTTGGGGGATAGGCCGGGTAGGGCGATGAGGTCAAGCAATCGGCGCGCGATTGAATAGCCAGTGCTCTACCCACTCCCCGGTGACGCCCAATTCATTGCCAACTGCGGCCGCGTCTGCGCAGTAGTTCAGCCATCGCTGTTTAAAATTCATCTCACCCAGCTGGAATGGCCACCGCGTCCTGCGAAGTGAATCTATGACTCGTTGGTCGAAGACAAGCGGTGGCGTCGCGAGTTCAGCGTTCATGCCTGCGACCCAAAGCCACTTCGTGAAAAATCGAAAACCCAGGCCTGGCAGACCGTAAATCGCCGACCACCCGCCTGCTAGGTCACCGCGCTGGGCTGCGATCGCGGACTTTTTCAACATCGCGTCTAGATCGCCATGGGCAAGGGCCTCGGCGTGGCGACCGTAGTAGCGGTTTGTCGGGCCGACGCCCCACAGCAGGGTGACCACAAAGGCGCGACGTCGCGTTGAGTTTGTGCCTAGATCACTGGAAAGCCCCTTAAGGTCGTTGCGATTTACTCCCTCGCGATAGTGGTCGAGTGCCCACCGGACATCGCCATCGCCTGGGTTCCAACGCAGCCAAGCTCCTACGTTCGGTCTCATGCGCTGCTGATTGGCTGGGTTATAACGCGCGCGAATTACTGGTCCGTGCTGCTCGACTACGCGATTGACCCACTCTTCGTGAAGATCGTTGACTGAATCCCCCATGATCGACACCCTATGGTCCGGTGTTAGGATTTTGTCGCAATCCGAAAAGCCGCAATTCTCATCAGCGAACTGGCTGCCACTCGGTGGTCCGACCGTGCCCTGATCTCTTGCACTAACAGTTGACCTCGCTGCATCGACCACCAGAACTCCAGATCGCCCTGGCTTTCGGATGGACGACGTGCTGCAAGATGATGAGAGAACAGCATTGCAGTACCGGACCACGCGAGCGCCTGGCCCAGATTGCCGGCGCTGGCGCACACGGCGGCGCCGCCATCGAGTCGGCTCACCACCACCTCGGTGCCGCGCCCCTTGAAACTGCGCACCGGGTTCGCCGTTTCGAGTTTGATGCTCACACTGCAGCCGAGATCCATTGCCTCGCAGGGGTAGAGCGGGGTGTCGAGGAAGAGGGGGTCGATGAGCCCGCGCGCCTCGTGGATCCGAGCGGTGTCGAGCCGCGTCGTCCGCACGATTGTGCAGCTTAGTGAACTGTGCGACGCTCGACCAGAAGACCGTGATCGGGGGATCGCATGCTCGAAGTCATCGACAAGGGGGCGGCAAGCGACGCCCATCCCACGCCACTGCTGTTCATCCACGGCGCGTGGCACGGCGCCTGGTGCTGGGACGAGCACTTCCTGGACTTCTTCGCGGACAGGGGATATCGCGCCGTAGCCCTCAGCCTTCGCGGCCACGGATCCACCCCCGACGCGAAGGCGGTGCGCTTCGCCTCGATCAACGACTACGTCGACGACGTGGAGTCCATCGCCTCGGGCCTGCCCACCCGACCGGTGGTCATCGGGCATTCGATGGGCGGATTCATCGTCCAGACGTACCTGGAGTCGCACGACGCCCCCGCAGGCATCCTGGTCGCGTCGATGCCTCCCCACGGAGCGCGCCGATTCATCCCACGGATGTTCCAACGGCGTGCGGGGCGGGCCGTCCGGGCGTTGACGACGGGAAAGTCTCTGCAGTACTTCGACTCGCTCGATACCGTGCGCACCTTCTTCTTCTCGCCGACCACCCCCGAGGCGGACGTAGTGCGGTACGCCAGCCGACTCTGCGAGGAGAGCGCACGCATCAGCGTCGACTCGCTAGGACTCAACCTGCCGAAGCCCGCACTGATAAAGGCGTCGCTGCTGGTCGTCGGTGCTGAGTACGACGGCTGCTTCTCCACCGACGAGGTCCACGTGACGGCCGCCGCGTACGGGACCGAGGCCGTCATGTTTCCGATGGGCCACGACGTGATGTTGGAGCCCGGTTGGCGGGACGTCGCCGAGCACATCGACGGTTGGCTCGTCGGACGGGGACTCTGACGCGACCGCATCTTGACGACGCGTCGTCCCTCTCGGGAGGATGGGCTACGGCGCCGACCGGTCGCCGAGCCTCGGAACCTCCGCTCCAGCCGGAGTTCCAGTGGCGAAGGGGATCCGCCCCCTCGGTCGTGACTGCCGCAGGCCGTCTTCAGACACCGCGTCGCTGGAGGACGAGGGTGTTGTGAGGAGGCTTGTCCATGACCAAGGACGCGAACTTCAAGAAGGTCGTCCGCCGCCACGCCGAGGAGACCGGTCAGCGCTACACCGCATCGCTGGGTGAGCTCGAGGGGATGGGTTCTCGGATGGAGCACCAGCCCGAAGGCGATCGGCTGCTTGTCCACCTCCGCGATCGCTTCGGCATCGACGCAACCACCGCGACGAAGCTCAGTGTGCACAAGACCTACGTCTTCCGGATCGACCGAAATGACGGCAGCCCGTGGATCGCTCGGGCGTTCCCTCCCGCGCGACCCCGCACCCGCGTCGAGGGTGACGCCGCGATCCTGCGGTTTCTGGAACGGCACGGGTATCCCGCCGAGCGCCTGGCGGCCGACGTCTCGGATCTCGACGGAAGCGCGGTGCTCGTCACCCGATTCGTCGACGGCGGGCCACTTCCGGACGGCGCCGCGAAGTTCGCCATGATGGGCGACCTGCTCGGTCGCCTCCATGCGCTGCCGGCCGACCATTCCGTCAGTCGACCCGGCGGAGCGAGCGGCGAGGACCCACGCCACGAAGGCGCACCGCGGCAGGACCTGCTGGCCGCGCTGGCGTTACTCGACGCCGTCGACACGAAAGTGCCTGCGGCGGAGCGACAACAATTCGAGCGGCTCAGAGGCCAAGTCCGCTCCGCCGACGACGGAGCCGGCCTCCCGGAAGCGCTACTGCACGGAAATCTCCTCCACGCCCCCGAGCACGCGGTGCTGAGCGCAGAGGGTCCCGTCGCGATCAACTGGAAGGCGGCCGGTCGCGGACCGCGCCTCGCCGACTTCGCCTATTTGATCTGGGGTACCGGCGCGTGGAGCCCCCGTCGCCCCGACGAGCAGTGCATCGACGCCGCGGTGTCCGCCTACCGTCGGCACATCGAGCCGACCGACGAAGAACTCGACCGGCTCGCCGACGTGATGTACATCCGGACGCTCTATCTCGTCTGCTTCGGCTACCGACGTGCGATCAACGACGGCGTGACGTTCGACGAGTGGGGATTCATCGAGCCACCGGACTATTACACGTCGACGGCTGCCGCGACCCGTGCCGCGTTCCAGAAGCGGGTCTCTACCGACTGACGGGCGCCCTCACCTCTGCGGCGGCCTCGGCCCTCGCGGCGGCGGACCCACCGGCGGACCCACTGGCGGACCCGGCGGCCGCAGCCGTGTCGTCGGCGGCTCACCACCCCGCGCTCGCGGGGGCTGACCACCCCGCGGCGGCGCCGGGGGCCGGCGTGGCGGAATCGGCGCCGCCGGCGCTGACACCACCGCCCGTCGCGGCGGACGCAACCGCATCGCCTTCGTCGCGTCCTCGCTCCAATCCCGTTGCACCAGAACGTTCTGCGAGATCCGCTCCAACGCCTCGTGTACCGCACCGCGATCCGGTGGGGCCTCCATCCCCGACGTCTGCACCAGCCGCCGCGTCAGCCACTCCACCGTCTCCGTGCGGAACAGATCGATCTGATGCGCGCCCGCCGGCGTAAGCCAGAACACGTCGCCGCGCCGCAGCGCGTAGCCCGTGGCACACAGACGGTCGAATGGCGGTTCCAGGATCTCGCTCGGCACCCGCACGTGTTCGGCGACGTCAGCCAATCGGGCCTCACCGTTGGCCTGCCCGAACCGGTACACCTGCAACAGCGCCCACAACCGGCTGATGTCCAGCTTGCTGTCCGGCCGCTCGGCGAGCGTGCGCAACTGCATGCCGGAGCCCTGCTTGATCAGTCGGCCAACCGCGTTCTCCAGCAACTGATCCGGTGACGAGGTCGTCGGCATCGCGAACCCCTCCCCGAGGTCGGCGGCGATGCTCACGTCGTTGCTGCGCAGCGGGACCTGCTTGAGCATCAGCGCCAACACGAAGCCGACGATCGCCACCGGCGCTGCGTACAGGAACACCTGATCCAACGCGTCGGCGTACGCCGCGGCGATCGGGGCCGCCACCTCCGGCGCCAACGCGTGCAGCGCATCCGGTGACTGCGCCGCCTCGGGCGGCGCGCCACTCGACACCACCGCGGAGGCCAGCGGCTCCTTCAGGAAGTTGCCGAACAGCGAGCCGAAAACTGCTGCACCGAAAGAACTTCCGATGGTTCGGAAGAACGTCACACCCGACGTCGCGACGCCCAGGTCGGCGAAGTCGACGGTGTTCTGCACGATCAGCACCAGCACCTGCATGCACATGCCGATTCCGGCGCCCAGCACCACCAGGTATAGCGACTGCAGCAGCGTCGACGTATCCGGACCCATCGTCGACAGCAGCACGAAACCCACTGCCATGGTGGCGGTTCCGACGACGGGGAAGATCTTGTACTTGCCCGTCCGACCGACGATCACGCCGCTGCTCATCGACATCGTCAACAGCCCGGCCACCATCGGTAGCGTGTGCAGCCCGGACTCGGTCGCCGAGACCCCGTCGACGAACTGCATGAACGTCGGCAGGAACGTCAGCGCACCGAGCATTGCGAAACCGACGACGAACGACAGCGCGCAACTGACGGCGAACACCGGCTGCTTGAACAACCGCATCGGCAAGATCGGTTCCGGCGTGCGCAGTTCCACCGCCACGAACGCGCACAGCGCGGCAATGGAACCGAGGAACAACCCGATGATCATCGCGGAGCCCCACGCGTAGGTGGTGCCGCCCCAGCTGGTTGCCAGCGTCAGCCCCGAGGCGCCCAAGCCGACCAGCACGATGCCCGCGTAGTCGATGACCGGACGCGCCGTTCTGCCCAGGTTCGGGATCGCGACGATCGCGACGATGATCACCACGACGGCGATCGGCACGTTGATCCAGAACGCCCAGCGCCAACTCAAGTGGTCGGTGAAGAATCCGCCGAGCAGTGGGCCGATCACCGTCGTCACCCCGAAGACTGCGCCGAGCGCGCCCTGGTACTTGCCCCGTTCGCGCAGCGGGATCACCTCGCCGATGACGGCGGTCGCGGTCACCATGATCGCGCCGCCACCGATGCCCTGCAGCGCCCGCGCGGCGACCAGCATCGGTAGCGATCCCGCTAGCCCGCACAGCACCGAGCCGCCCATGAAGAACAGCACCGCCACGATGAACACCGGCTTGCGGCCGAACAGGTCGCCCAACTTGCCGACGATCGCCGTCGCCACCGTCGACGCCAGCAGGTAGCTCGTCACCACCCACGCCTGGTGCCCGGCGCCACCCAGATCGGCCACCACCGTCGGCAGCGCCGTCGCCACGATCGTCTGGTCCAGCGCGGCCAGCAGCATCCCGAGCAGCACGGCCGAGAAGATGAGGTTCCGCTTCGGCGCCGCCACCTCGACCTCAGCCGGCGGAGCCGGGGGTTGCGGCGGTCCGGTGATCGTTGCGGTCATGCGCGCACGCTCGATCGACGTCGTTCAGACATTGGTTCCGTATAGCCGCTTTATCGGGGTGCCACCCTGGGAACTCCCTGGGAACTCGCGCCCGCCCGCTTCGCGACGACGCGACTGCCTCAGTCCTTCGCAAGCGAACGGAATACCGTGCCCTCCGAAGACGCTCACCAAGCACCTCGCCTACGCCGAAGAGCTGCGCGAACTGCTCACCGCCCGCGTTGATCAGGTCACTAATGACGGCTGAGATGCGAATTACGACCACCTGCAAACACGTTGTCCCGTAGCGCGTATCCCAGCGCTCAACGCATCCCAAGCTCGTCGCTAACGTGGCGCCATGGGTTCGTTCACCCGGTAGAGCCGCCAGGTCGGCTGGCTGTCGCCGTCATTGGGGATCTCCAACTCCAGCGTGGCGATGTCGGCACCGGTCTCGTAGAGCGTCGGATACCGCACGTTGAGCGCGTCGGAGATGCCTCGGCCGGTCGGCGGAACGGCCAGCAGGTATTCGACGCCGTTGTTCTCCGGGTCGTTGAGCAGGGCGACGAAGTCCGAATCCGAGGGCACCACGAACGTCTCGGGTTGACTCGACGCGGCGGTGACCGCGAATCCGTAGACGGTGTCGGTGATCACCGAGCTCTCCGGCAGGTTGAGTCCCTCCAGATACCTCGCGATCTGGCGTTCGGTGCCGAAGGACGCGGCGATGCTGTGTTCGGTCGCCTTGCGGACGCTGACGTCATCCGGATCCGGCGCCAGCACGGCACCGAGGGCGTATTCCTGCGGGGCGTACCTCGGCTGCCCCATCGCCCATGCGGTGACCGGTACCGCCACGGCGAAAAGGGCGGCAACCAGCGGATAGACCACGGACCGGCGGCGGGGCTCCTGCCCTGGATCGGGCTGTGGCGGAGCGTATCTGCCGCGCCGCGTAGCAGGGATCAACACGCCGTCCGGGACCGCCAACATCGCCAGGCACGCCGACAGCGGGATGGCCACGATGTAGAACCGCAGGAACGGGAACGTCGATCCGGTGGCGTAGCTGAACGTCTGGAAGGCCAGCGCCGCGCCGTAGACGAACAGCGGCACTAGCAGCACCGACCAGTTCGGGCGACCGTACCGCCGGATTCCGCAGCACAGTGCAAGCGGGGCCAGGGTCGGCGCCAGGAAGGTGATGCAGACCAGCGCGAACGTCATACCCGCGGTGAAGGTCTCCGTCGGCTGACCGGACTGGGCGAGGATCGCGGCGTTGCCGTACTGAGAGGTGAACTGCGCGAACGCTTCTCCGGTGATCAACCAGCTGGCTGCCGCCCAGCCCACGAACGCGGCGAAGCCGGGCCCACTCACCAGGAGAGTGTCCAGCAAGGCGCGCCGGAATCGCGGTTCCGGCTTGGCCCGCAGATAGGTGGTTGCTCCCACCAGCAGTCCCGCGGCGGCCACGCACGCCACCGCGTCGTACCGGGTCAGGTAGGCCAACCCCATCGCGATGCCGCCCGCGGCGACCAGATGATGGACGTCGTCGTCCACCATCCACATGATGAGGCGCCGCACCGCCCACGACATGAAGAAGATGAACGGTGCCTCACTCATGCCGTTGGAACCGTAGAAGACGATCATCGGATTGAAGGCGAACAGCGCCGTGATGGCGAGGACGTAGCCGCGGGGCAACCCACGATCGGTACCCATGCCGAGGATCTGGACCACGCCGCCCGCCATGAACACGGCGGACATGATGGTTCCCGAGAAGGCCCGTTCGGTCATCTCCGGCCACAGCGGGCTCAGCAGGACCGCGGGGATCTGCACCATCGCGGTCAGCGGGGTGAAGATGAACCCGATGGCGGCCAGGTGCGGATCGCGGCTGAACAGTGCGCTCTGCGCTGCCGACACCCTGGACAGCGCATCCCCGAGGATGAATCCGTGACGTACCTGCAGCCAGTATCCGACCGCCAGGTACACCGCCAGCGCCACCAGGAAGACGGCGAACTTCAATCGGCGGTCGGACACCCGGAGCTTCTCGGTCACGGGGCAGCCGGCTCGTCCTCGAGCACGGGCCGCTGTGACAAGCCGTGAAAGGTCTTCTCCCAGTATGACGGACTGCGGACCAGCTGGTAGCAGCCCTTGGCCGCGGCCACACTCATCATCACCCAGAACAGCGGCACCGTCAGGCCCGCCACCAACAGGTCGGACCGATCGTCCTCGCGTAGTGCGATCAGGTTCATGTAGAGGGTGGCGCCGTTGCCGAGGATCAGCGCGACCAGTGCGGGAAAGTAGATGTACGGCGGAAACACGGCGCCGACGAGCGCCGGCTGCCCGAGGAACCAGGTCATGGTGATGAACCAGAACACGAGGTTGAGCACCGCGATGATCGGCGTTCCCGCCAGCACCAGGTTGAACCTGACGAAGCTGCGAAGACCGATGGTGCGCAACAGTTGTCGAGGTCGCCGAATGTGCACCAACCAGGTCTGCAGGTATCCCTTGTACCAGCGCGAGCGCTGTCGGATCCAGTTGATCGGGTCGCTGTTGGCTTCCTCGAGGGTCTCGGAGTCGACGACCGCTGTGCGATAGCCCGAGGCGGCGATGCGCAGACCGAGGTCGGCGTCCTCGGTGACGTTGAACGGATCCCAGGCGCCGATTTCGTCCAGCACGGACCTCAAGAGGTGGTTGGACGTGCCGCCCAACGGGATTGGGGCCGTCGTGCGCATCATGCCCGGCAGCAGGTAGCCGAACCACAGACCGTACTCGGCGGTGAACCAGCCGGTCAGCAGGTTCTGGTGCCCGTTGTGGTATTTCAGCTTGGCCTGCACGCATACGACGTCGTCGGGCAACTGCGCGAAGGTGGCCACCACGCGGCGCAACTGCAGCGGCTCGGGTAGGTCCTCGGCATCGTAGATCGTGACGATGTCGCCCGTGGTGAAGTGGAGACCGTAGTTGCAGGCCTTCGGCTTGGTTCGCGGCTCGGCGGGCGGCACGAGGACGATCGTGATGATGTCGGATTCGCCGCTGGCACGCGCGGCCGCGATGGTCACGTCGTCGTCGGCCTCCAGCAACAGCAGGACCTGTAACTTCTCCGGCGGATACCTCAGCCGGGCCATCGCACCGATCAGGTCGCCGACCACTTCCGGCTCGTTGTAGGCGGGCACCAGGATGGTGTAGCGGGGCAGGTCCTCGTCACGGATCGCCAGTGCTTCCTCGTCGCTGATCACGATCGCCCTGGACGCGAGACCCTGGCGGAAGATCATCACCCGATCGAGCATGGTCACCACGTAACCGAGGGTGCAGATGCCGATCAACGCCACGGCGGTCGCCATCGGCGCCGCGATCACGCAGCCCACGAGGATGAGCAGCAGCGCCCACAGGACGGGCCGCTGCCAGCCCACCAGCGGGGTCGACGCGGAGTTCAGCGGATCGTCCTCGCGTAGGCCGTTGATGGCCCGGTACAGCGCCAGTTCGCGGTCCGCCTCGGAACAGGTGTCGGGCGCCGGCCGGTCGACCCCGGCGCTCACCGGGCGCCGCCCACCGGAATGCGCTGCGCCGTAACGATTTCGCGACCCAGCTGGGTGAGCATCCCGGCGTCCTTAAACGCCGGCGCGCGGTCCGTGTCGGCGGCGTTGCCGCGGAGCAGGATCGTGATCAACGTGCCCAAGGTCGGCACCACACCACCGGAGGGCTCGGGAAACGGGGCCTCCGGGTCGTGGTTGTCGACCGCCAACAGGAGCACACGCTGAGCGATTTCGCTGTCACCCCAGGTGATCTGCAGCGCATTCCACGTGACCAGAAGGGTGTCGTCGACCACCGAGACCAACTGGCCTTCGACGCCCGAACCGAGGTCGACTAAGCGCGGTGCGCTGAGCCGGGCTCCGGCCACGTCGTAGAGGACCCTGGCAGGAAAGACGTTGAACGAGAACGGCCGCTCACTCGTCACGCTGTCGATCATCACGGTCCGTGGCCGCCCCAGCGTGTCCCAATCCGGGTTGACGTCGTCGGCCGTGACCTGCTGGCGGATCAGGTCGGCACCGCTGCCGTAGATGCGATGCACCCAGTCGTAGGTGCGCATCGAGGTGAGGTGCCAGCCGGGGGGCACCGCCACCGGCTGGCCCTGACGCAGAGCACCGGGGGCCAGGGGGATGACGGGGACGACGCTGACCGTCGGCGGGAGGCGCACGAACGCGAGCGCGATCCCGACCGCGACCACGACCGGCACGCCCGCCCACACCTGGCGAGCGGCGAGCGGCTCCACCTTGCGGTCCAGAATGCGCTTGGGTGCTCCGCGACGCGCGTACAGAAAGAACCCGCCGCCCACCACGCACATCGTGCTCACCGCCGGAATCAGCTGAAAGGCCAGCAGCGGCGCATCGTCGAAGAGGAGCGCCATCACCAGCAGGATCAGACCGCCGAAGGCCCACGACACCAGGGACCCGATCAATCCCCGCCGAAACGTTCGGCCCAGCGCAATCCCCGTGCCCACCCCCGAGACGAGCAGCGTCGCCGCACCCGCCGCCACTTTCCCGCCCCCCAGGGCGACGACCGTGAGGTAGTAGGGCAGCGGGAACGTCAGCAGCAGCACCATGCCCCATACCCACGCGAAGCGCATGACGGGTCGCAGCCCGAACAGCACGATGCTCGCACTCAACGCGTAGAGCCACATCGCCACCAGATCGAGCCGCAGCAGATGGAAGTACAGCGCGTAGCGCCCCAACAGAACCCCGTTGATCAACAACGCGAGCACCAGGGCCATCGTCCCGACGATCACGTCGGTCTGGCGATCGTGAATGGGCAATTCGGTTCGGTGCCAACGGGACACGCCAATCGCCACCAACGTCCCGACCACCAGGACGGTCCACACGAAGCCGCCCAGTCCGCCACTGCGAGTGGTCTGCACCAGACTGGCGATGCTGTCGAAGAAGGCGATCACCGTCATCGTCCCGATGAGGCCCCAGCGCAGCGGTAGGCGATAGCCCGGATGCAGGCCGTGATACCAGTCAGCCAGCTTCTGCCCGGCCCGGCGAGACCCGACGTCGGTGGATGCCGTCATGTCGACCGCTCGGCGCCTTTCCGCCTCGTCCGCCGCCAGATCAGCCCGGCCCCGGCAGCAACCAATGCGACGATGCCTGCGCCGAACCACCAGTAGGGCAGGCCATCACCGCCCGCGCCGGGCGTGTCGGACTGCTGGGGAACGACCGCACCGAAGGTCACCGGATCGCGCCCGGTCGGCGCAAGAACCGCGGTTCCGGTCAACCGGGTCCAGCGCACCGGGTCCGCGTCCAACCAACCCAACAACGCATCCAATTGCTCGGGCGCTCCGTTCGAGGTCGCGATCAACAACGTTCGGCGGCCGTCGAACACCGTCTGAAGGGAGCCGAATCGCTGCTCCGGATCCAGCGTCAGGGTGGTCGCGTCGGTGCCGCCGTCGGCGTCCGCAACCGTGAGCTCTCCGGAATCGTCTGCACTGACCGGTAACTCGATCCGCTGATCCGACCAGCCACCGGACGAGATGAGCAGGGCGGGGTTGGGTGAGTCGATGGCCTGCTGCAGCGGCATGACCGCGATGTCGATCGGCAGCGCACTCATCCGCTGCAGGCCCACGAGAATCGACACCGCACGTCGGGTGTCGGCGAACGCGTCCTCGCCGAGGCCGACCTCGATGCGGGGCATCAGCGCCTGGGGCATCGATTGGAAGCCCGCCGTCAGGGGCGGGTCGGCACGGCTGGTCTGTACCGGGCTGTCCCCGTCGATCGTCAGCGTGATCGGCTGAAACTCACCGCACCTTCCGGTGTTTCCGGAGATGTTGATCGCCACCCCGAGGTTGGTGTACCGCTGCATCAGCCCATCCGGAATGTCCACCCAGCGATCGATCACGCCCGCGCTGTCGACGGGCCACTGGTCGATCGTCTCGCCGTTGATCGCGACCACCACACTGCCGCCGATGGTGGTCGGCAGCGGGGTGTAGGTACCGCGCAGATGCACCCGCACGTTCTGCACGGATCGGCCCAACCGGGTCTGATCCAGTCCGATCGATACCTGCGGATTCAGCGCCGTGGCGTTCACGCCGGGTTGGCCGAGTTGCCGGATGGTCGTCATATCAGCGGGTAGCTGAGGCACGGTCTTCAGCGGACCGACCACGGCTCGTGAACTCACGGCCAACCGGGACACGTCGCTGGACAGCAGCCGCGCCTGGTTGATCAGCTGATCGGGCGGCCCGCTGATCAGTAGCGAGGGGACGCCGTCGGCGGCGCGCAGTGCCACCGCGACCTCGGGACCCTCGCGGATGACGATCTGTCGTTCCATGGGTGCCGACGGCTCAGCTGGGCCGGCTTGCCCATCGGCCAGCGGCGACACCACGATCTCGGTGTTCTGCTTGCCGTAGCGCGCCACCACCGCCGTCGCCAGTCGGCCTGCGGCTTCGGATTCGACGTACAGCGGTTGCGCCGGAATGAAGATGGTCAGCTTGCGAAGTATCGGCGGAAGGAAATCCGCCACAGTCGCCGGCGGTATTTCCGCTCCGTCGTATCGAATAGCGGAATCGGTGAGCCGTAGCGGATTCGTGGGGTCAAGGCAATAACCCTCCAACGGAACGAGATAGCTGCGGAGGATCAGTGTCACCGCATTGTCGACAACGGAAACGCCATCCAGGGGAATCACCACGGGCACCCGATCGCCCAGGGGTAGTGGCACCCGCGAAATAGTCCGCTCGCCCTGCGTCGCGGTCAGCATCCCCGCCTGCAGGTTGATCGGAATCTCCACGATGGCAGTCAGTTCGGCGGGCACCAGACCCTGCGGAACCGGAATCGTCAACGTCTCGGTACCCTGCGCTCCGTAAAAGGCGATGGTCGAATTCGCCCCCAGATCCCGCAACCCGAGGATGGGCGACTCGGCAGGCACGCCGCTTTCAGCGGGCTCAGCGAGTGCAGTTTGCGGGGTGAAAGTCCCGGCGGTCAGGAAAGCCAACACGAGGGCCGACACCATGCGCAATCCTCGGTGTGAACGACGCGGCATTCACAGGACAGTATCGACAGCGATCAGAATTCACGCGCAAACGAGTAAGTGATGCGAATTCGAAATCGCCCCGGTCCGTGAATACGGACCTCGGCAACCGTCCGGCTGCTGGGCCGACGCACGCCCGTGGTTTGCCACACCACCCCTCGGGTACCACGCTTGCATGACTCACCTGCCACGACTCCTGGGCGCAGCCGTCGTCTCCGCCGGAGCGATCCTCAGCGTCACCACCGCCGCCCCCGCAGTAGCCGCACCCTGCCCCGACGCGGAACTCGTCTTCGCCCGCGGCACCGGCGAGGCCCCCGGCGTCGGCGGCATCGGCCAGTCCTACGCCGACGCTCTGCGCGCACAGCTGGGCGCGAAGACCCTCAACGTCTACCCGGTGAACTACGCCGCCAGCGACGACTTCAACAACCGCGACGCGTTCGCCCAAACGGTCATCGACGGCGTCCGGGACGCCGGGGCACACGTGCAGGCCACCGCGACCAACTGCCCGGACACCAAGATCGTGCTCGGCGGCTACTCGCAGGGCGCGATCGTCGCCGGCTACGTCACCGCCAACGAGGCTCCGCTCGGGGTGCCCGCGTCCGCGGCGCCCGCGCCACTCCCCGCGAGCGTCGCCGACAAGGTCGCGGCGGTCACGCTGTTCGGCACCCCGTCACCCGAGTTCCTGGCGAGCTACGACGCGCCTCAGCTGACCATCGGACCGAACTACGCCGCCAAGACCCTCAAGCTCTGCGCGCAGGGCGACGCCATCTGCGACGGCACCCCCAACGGTCAGCCCGGCTTCGCGCACATCTCGTACGGCTTCAACGGGATGACCGGTGAGGCAGCTCAGTACGCCGTCAGCCGCACCGCATCCGCCCCGATGACCGGCTAGCAAATCCCGAAGGCGGGATACCGACGAACCGGGTCCGGTGTTTGCCGCGCGTCAAAATGGGTAACGCAGACCCGCCATGAATTTCACAGAGTTCGTCGTGGACCGCTGGTCTGTCCTGTCGTTCCTCGCCTACCAGCACATGAGTCTGGTTGTGCAGACCCTTGCTGTGTCCACGGTGCTCGCCCTGCTGGTCGGCGTGCTCATCTACCGCTCCAACTGGGGCTCGGCGCTCGGCAACACGGTAGCCGCCGTCGGCTTGACGATCCCCTCCTACGCACTGCTCGGAGTGCTCGTCGGCGTCGTCGGCCTCGGTGTGCTGCCGTCGGTGATCATGCTCGCTTTCTTCGGCGTGTTCCCGATCCTGCGCAACGTCGTGGTCGGGCTTCGCGGCGTCGACAAGACGCTCGTCGAGTCGGCGCGCGGTATGGGCATGAGCCGGCTCACCACGCTGTGGCGGCTCGAACTGCCGCTGGCCTGGCCGGTGATCATGACCGGTGTCCGGGTGTCCGCGCAGATGCTGATGGGCATCGCGGCCATCGCCGCCTATGCGCTGGGTCCCGGCCTCGGCGGCTACATCTTCTCCGGCATCTCCCGGATGGGCGGCGCCAACGCGACGAACTCGATCCTCGCCGCCACCATCGGCATCCTCATCCTCGCCGTCGTCCTCGACACCGTGTTGAACGTCGTCACCCGCCTCACCACCCCTAGGGGGATCCGTGTCTGAATCGGCCACCATCGACTCGGCCGGCGCCGACCAGCCCGAGCGGAGAACCGGCGGGGCGCGCATCCTGCTCGACGGTGTCACCAAGAGATACGGCAACTCGTCGAAGCCCGCCGTCGACAACATCACGATGGAGATTCCCGCGGGCGAGATCGTCATGCTGGTCGGCCCATCGGGCTGCGGCAAGACCACCACGATGAAGATGATCAACCGGCTGATCGAGCCGACCAGCGGGCGCATCCTCATCGGCGACGACGACGTCACACGCAGGAACCCGGACGAACTGCGCCGCCACATCGGCTACGTCATCCAGGGTGCGGGCCTGTTCCCGCACTACACCGTCGGCGACAACATCGCGATCGTGCCGAAACTGCTCAAGTGGGACAAGGACCGCATCGCCGCCCGTGTCGACGAACTGCTGGACCTGGTGAGTCTCGACCCCGCGCAGTACCGCGACCGCTATCCGCGCGAGCTCTCCGGCGGCCAACAGCAGCGCGTCGGCGTCGCCCGCGCGCTCGCCGCCGACCCGCCCGTGCTTCTCATGGACGAGCCGTTCGGCGCCGTCGACCCCATCACCCGGCAGCGCCTGCAGGACGAGCTGCTGCGCCTGCAGGAGGAACTCCGCAAGACCATCGTGTTCGTCACCCACGACTTCGACGAGGCCGTCAAGCTCGGCGATCGGATCGCGATCCTGCAGGTCGGGTCCGAGATCGTCCAGTACGACACCCCCGAGCAGATCCTGAACAACCCGGCCGACGACTTCGTCAGGGACTTCGTCGGCGCCGGGGCCGCCCTGAAACAGCTCAGCCTCAACCGGGTTCGCGACGTCGACCTGCACGAGGCGGCCGTCGCGCACGTCGGCGACGATCCCGCGGCCGCCGTTCGGGCCGCACGCGCCATCAATCGCGAGCACGTGATCGTCCTGGACGCGCAGGAGCGGCCGCAGCGCTGGCTCTCCCTGGACGAACTCGCCGACCCGCACTCGCTCGACGACGTCACGCGCGACGAGGAACTCGAGTGCGTGAACCTCGCATCGACGCTCAACGACGCGCTCGACGAGATGCTGACGTCGTCACACGGCGTCGTGGTGGTCACCGGCAGGCGCAACACCTACCAGGGCGTGGTCCGGGTAGAGACCATCATGGACGCCATGTCCGGCATCCGCTCGACAACGCCCGCCGCGGAGCCCGCACCGTGACGGCCGTCGTCATCGACCCGGTCGTCGCCGACGCGAGCTTCGACGGCCGTTCCCGCCGAATGAGTCTCGCGCGCTGGGTCCTCCAGCCGTTGGCGTGTGTGGCGGCGGTGGCGGCCTGCCTGGCGTACGTGCAGATCGCCGACGTCTCCGAGTCCGAGCAGCGATCACTCGGCGTGCAGAGCCTGCTGGACCTGCTGCGTCAGCACATGGTCGTGAGCCTCGCGGCCACCGTGTTGACGTGCGCCGTCGGCATTCCGCTCGGTATCGCCCTGACGCGGGGACCCATGCGACGCTTCTCGAAACCGATCATCACGGTCGCCGGATTCGGTCAAGCGGCGCCCGCGATCGGCTTGATCGCCCTCGGCGCGGTGCTCTTCGGCATCGGCCAGGTCGGCGCCATCGTCGCCCTGACCGTGTACGGCGCGCTGCCGATCGTCGCGAACACCGTCACCGGTCTCGACGGCGTCGACGCCCGGCTGGTGGAAGCCGGCCGCGGGATGGGAATGTCCAGCAGGGCAACACTTCTCAAGGTGGAGCTACCCCTGGCTCTGCCCGTGATCATCGCGGGCGTCCGCACCGCCCTGGTGCTGATCGTGGGTACCGCCGCGCTGGCGTCCTTCACCGGCGCGGGCGGCCTGGGTCAGCTGATCACCACCGGCATCAAGCTGCAGCAGACCGTCACGCTCGTCGTCGGCGCCGTGCTGGTCGCCGCACTCGCGCTGTTCATCGACTGGCTGGCGCGTGTCGTCGAGATGCTCGCCTCGCCGAAGGGGATGTGATGCGCACCGCCGTCATCGCCCTCGTCACCGCGCTGGTCGTGTCGAGTTGCGGTCTGGAGCCGGCCAGCGGCACCGTGCTCAAGGCGCAGCCCGGGTCCATCGAGCGCTACGACTCGCTCGCCGGCGTGCCGATCACCGTGGCCGCCAAGGACTTCACCGAGCAGTTGATCCTCGGGAACATGCTGTCGATCATCCTCGAGGTGGCCGGCGCCGACGTCACCAACATGAGCAACACGCCCGGCAGTTTCGGCGTCCGGCAGGCCATGCTGTCGGGCACCGCCAACGTCTCACCCGAGTACACCGGCACCGGGTGGATCAACTACATGGGTCACGAGGATCCGATCAAGGACCCCATCGGTCAGTGGAAGGCGGTCGACGAGCAGGACCGTGCCAACGGCCTGACCTGGCTCGAGCCGTCGCCGATGAACAACACCTACGCCTTCGCGATCCGCGAGTCCGAGGGCGAACGCCTCGGCGTCACCAAGCTCTCCGATCTGGCCAGGCTGGACCGGTCCGAGTTGACGTTCTGCGTCGAGAGCGAATTCGCCAGCCGCAACGACGGTTTCGAACCGATGCTGAAGACGTACGGCCTCTCGCGCCCTCAGCTCGGCCAGGTGACCAACCTCGACACCGGCGTCATCTACACCGCAACAGCGGACGGCGAGTGCAACTTCGGTGAGGTCTTCACCACCGACGGCCGCATCCCGGCGCTCGACCTCCGCGTGCTGGAGGACGACAGGCAGTTCTTCCCGCTCTACAACCTCACCGAGGTCGTGGCCACCGAACTGCTCGACGCCCACCCCGAACTCACCGAGATCTTCGGCCAGCTCAATCCGAAGATCACCAACGACGTGATGCTCGCACTCAACGCCAGGGTCGACAACGACGGCGAGGATCCGGCGCTGGTCGCGAGGGACTGGCTGGTGAAAGAGGGCTTGGTCTCGGTGGACTGAGCGCCTCAGATCAGACCCTTCAGGATCAGGTTCCAGTACATCTGCGGCAGCGCGTAGCGGTCGAACGCCCACGCCGCCCGCCGCGGTGTCAGCGGATCGATCCCGAGCGGTAGTGACCCCGTCACGCCCGACCGATCGAACTCGCCGAACATCAGGCGGTGCGCGTCGGTCGCGATCGGCGCCACGGTGTAGCCGTCGTACTCCGTCATCGGGCCACCGTCGCGGGCTGCCTCCATGTTGTCCACCAGGATCGCGGTCTGCTTGCGCAGCGCACCGCCGGACGGGTCGGTGTCGACGGTCGCGGCGTCCCCGACCGCCCACACGTCGCGGTACCTGCGGTGGCGGAACGTGCGCGAGTCGACGTCGACCAGACCGGGCGAGTCCGCTGCCGTCAGCCCGCACTCCTCGAGCCAGCGCGGCCCGCGGAACGGCGGCACCAGATGCAGGAAGTCGAACGGCACCGTCTGAGATGCGTTGTCGCGCAACACCTCGACACCGTCCGGCTTCACGGCCGTCACCGTCGCGTCGTACAGCACGTGGACTCCGATCCCGTCGAGGTGCTCCTGCAGTCGGTCGTCGATCTCGGGCACGCCGAGCAGGCTCGGCCGGTCCACGACGAGCGTGATGTCGACGTCGACCATCCGGGTCCACCAGTGCGCGGCCGCCAGGAACAGCGGCTTGTACGTCGTACCCGTGCAACTCACCGGCGGCCGCGGCACCGTGAACACCGCACGCCCGCCGTCCGACAGCGACCGCACCAGCTCCCACGTCTTCTCCGCGTGATCGAGGTAGTTGCTCGCCACCGCCGGTGAGTTGATCGCCTCGTCGATCCCCGGCAGGGCCTCCTCGTCGGGTACCAGTCCCGTCGCGAGCACCAGCGCGTTGTACCGGTACGCGCGACCCGACCGACCCTGCACCGTCCTCGTGTCGGTGTGCACCGAGACCGCCGCGTCCTGCAGCCAGATGCAGCCGCGCGGGGTAACCGACTCCTGCGTGCGCTCCGCGCTGCTCTGCGCCACCTGCCCAGCGCCGACGTACGACAGCAGCGGCCGGTAGGTGTGCACCGCCAGCGGTTCGATGACCGCCACCCGCGACACGCCTCGCCGCAGCAGCCGGGCCGCGACGCTCAGCCCCGCGTTGCCGCCACCCACCACCAGTACGTCGAACGCCTCCTCCAGCCCATCGGGTTGCATGACACCGCCCTACCCGTTCCGGCGGCGCTGAACCCGGCCCGCGTTTCGCCACCCCACCGGCGGGTACCGCCCGACCATGGAGTCAGCCCGCTTCACCGACATCACCGTGCGCGTCGACGGCATCGAGCACCAGCGATGTATCGACAACCGCGTCACGCTGCTCGACCTGCTGCGCGAGCACCTCGGCGTCACCGCGCCGAAGAAGGGCTGCGACCACGGCCAGTGCGGCTCCTGCACGGTGCTGCTCGACGGCCGCCGGGCCACCACCTGCCTCGCGTTCGCCGTCGCGCACGACGGCGCCGACATCCAGACCGCCGCCGGGATGGGCGAGTCGGACAACCTGCACCCGGTCGCCGAGGCGTTCCTCGCGCACGACGGATTCCAGTGCGGCTACTGCACTCCCGGCCAGATCTGCTCGGCCGTCGGCATGCTCGACGAACACAAGCGGGGCGCCCCGAGCCACGTCACCGACGACCTCGAGGGCGACATCGACCTCACCGACGCCGAGATCCGAGAACGCATGAGCGGCAACCTCTGTCGCTGCGCCGCCTACCCCAACATCCTGGCCGCGATCAACGAGGCCGCCCGATGATCCCCTTCGACTACCACCGCGCCACCTCGGTGCAGGACGCCGTCGCCACGCTCGCCGACCGCCCCGACGCGGCCTACCTCGCCGGCGGCACCAACCTCGTCGACCACATGAAGCTCGGCGTCGCCGAACCCTCGCTCCTGGTCGACGTCGGCCATCTGCTGCCCCTCACCGAGCTGACGCTGCTCCACGACGGCACCCTGCGCATCGGCGCCGACGTCCGCAACAGCGACCTCGCCGCGGACCCGATCGTCCGCAGCCGCTTCCCCGTCCTGGCCCGCGCGCTGCTGTCGGGCGCCTCCGGCCAGCTGCGCAACCTCGCCACCACCGCGGGCAACCTGCTGCAGCGCACCCGCTGCGTCTACTTCCAGGACGTCACCACGCCGTGCAACAAGCGCACGCCCGGCTCCGGCTGCTCGGCGATCGGCGGCTACACCCGCTACCACGCCATCTTCGGGGCCTCCCGACACTGTGTCGCCGTGCACCCCTCCGACATGGCCGTCGCGATGGCCGCGCTGGACGCCGTCGTGATCTACGTGGACGCCGACGGGGAGCACCGCCTACCGCTCACCGACGTGCACCGGCTGCCCGACGACGAGCCGGACCGCGACACCAACCTCCCCCGCGGCGCCCTGATCACCGCCGTCGAGATCCCGCCCGCACCCGAGGGCGCCCGGTCCACCTACCGCAAGGTCCGCGACCGCGCCTCCTACGCGTTCGCGCTGACCTCGGTCGCCGCCGAGCTCGCCACCGACGGCGGCCGCATCACGTCGGCCCGCATCGCGCTCGGCGGGGTCGCGCACAAACCCTGGCGCGCCTACCGCGCCGAGTCCGTCCTCGTCGGCGAGTGGGCCACCGGCGACGTCTTCCGGCGCGCCGCCGACGTCGAGATGGAGATCGCGGAACCGTTGCCCGGCAACGAGTTCAAGGTCGACCTGACCCGCCGCGCGATCGTCGCCACCCTGACGTCACTCGAGGAAGGCACCACCCGATGACCGCCGTCGGCACACCGCTCACCCGTCTCGACGGCCCGGCCAAGGTCAGGGGGACGGCGTGGTACGCGTTCGAGTACCCGATCGGCGACGCGCTCTACCTGCACCCGCTGCAGGCCACCGTCGCACGCGGCTGGGTGTCCACGATGGACACCTCGGCGGCCGAGGCGCTCGACGGCGTGCACTCGGTCATCACCCCGTTCGACGCCCCCACGCTGGCCGACACCTCCGACGGCGACCTCACCGTCCTGCAGGACGAACTGGTGCACTACCGCGGCCAGCTGATCGGCGGCGTCATCGCCGACAGCGCTGAAATCGCCCGCCAGGCAGCCGGTCTCGTCGTCGTCGAGTACGACGAGTCCGGGCACGACACCGAGATCCGCGCCGATCACCCCGGCCTCTACAGGCCCGAGACCGTCAACCCGGACTACGACACCGACACCTCGGACGGCGACGTCGAGGCCGCGCTGGAGAACGCCGCGGTGCTCGTCGACGAGACCTACACGACACCGCACGAGCACAACAGCCCGATGGAACCCCACGCCACCATCGCGATCTGGGATCACGACGGCCCGCGGCTGACGCTCTACGACTCCACCCAGGGCGTCCACGTCGTGCGCCAGCAGATCGCCACGCTGTTCGGCATCGACGAGGAGCGGATCCGCGTCATCGCGAAGAACGTCGGCGGCGGCTTCGGGTCCAAGGGTGCGCCGCACTCGCACAACGTGCTCGCCGTGATGGCCGCCCAGCGCGTCGCCGGTCGGCCCGTCAAGTTGGCGCTGACCCGCCAGCAGATGTTCGCGATCGTCGGCTACCGCACGCCCACCATCCAGCACCTGCGCCTCGGCGCGGACCGCGACGGCAGGCTCACCGCGCTCAGCCACGCCGTCGTCGAGCAGACCGCCAGCGTCAAGGAGTACGCCGAGCAGACCGCCGTGTCGGCGCGGATGATGTACGCGAGCGAGACCCGCGAAACCAGCCACCGGTTGGCGACACTCGATGTGGCCGTGCCGTTCTGGATGCGCGCCCCCGGCGAGTGCCCCGGCATGTTCGCACTCGAGAGCGCGATGGACGAGTTGGCGGTCGCGTGCGGCCTGGACCCGATCGAGCTGCGCGTCCGCAACGAGCCAGCCGTCGAACCCGCGACCGGCAACCCCTGGTCCAACCGTCGGCTCGTCGAGTGCCTGCGTACCGGGGCGGAGCGCTTCGGGTGGGCCGATCGCGACCCCGAGCCGCGCGGCCGCACCGACGGCGAGTGGCTCGTCGGCACCGGCGTCGCCTCCGCGGTCTACCCGGCGATGACGATGTCGGGCAACTCCGTCCGCATCGAGTACACCGCCGACGCCCGCTACGTCGTGCAGATCGGCGCCGTCGACATCGGCACGGGTACGTGGACCACGCTGACGCAGATCGCCGCGGACGCGCTGGACTGCCCCGCCGACGAGATCGACCTGCAGATCGGCGACACCGATCTGCCGTCGGCGTCGGTGGAGGGCGGCTCGTCGGGCATCAGCTCCTGGGGTGCCACCATTCACGCTGCGGCACAGGCGTTCCGCGACGAGCACAGCGACAGCCCCATACCCGGCGCGTCGACCACCGCCGAGCAGCCCGAGAACTCCGACGCCGAGAACTTCGGCATGTACTCGTTCGGCGCGCACTTCGCCGAGGCCCGCGTCAACCGGTTCACCGGTGAGGTCCGGGTGTCCCGGATGCTCGGCGTCTTCTCCGTCGGCACGGTCATCAACCCGGCGACGCTGCGCTCGCAACTGCTCGGCGGCATGACGATGGGCCTGTCGATGGCGCTGCACGAGGAAAGCGTGCGCGATCACCGGTTCGGCCACATCGTCACGCAGGACTTCGCGAGCTACCACATCAGCTGCCACGCCGACATCCCCGACATGGAGGCGGTCGCCCTCGACGATTTCGACGAGCACGCGAACCCGATGGGCTCGCGCGGCGCCGGTGAGATCGGCATCGTCGGCTCGGCGGCGGCCATCGCCAACGCCGTGTTCCACGCGACCGGGGTGCGGGTGCGCGACCTGCCGATCACGTGCGACAAGCTGCTCGGCGGGTAGGGGCCGGGCGCTAACGTGCCAACAACTTGGCCTTCTGGGACTGGAACTCCGCGTCCGACAGGATGCCCTCGTTTCGGAGTTCCGCAAGCTTACGCAGTTCGTCGGCGATCAACGGCGACCCGGGGCTGGCTGTCGCGGGCGGACCCGTCGGGGTTGGCGCGGACCGAACGACGTTGCCGTGGAACAGCTTGTGTGCCCGAAACCAGTTCTCGATGAGTTCCGAGGTGCCATGGGCGACATCGACGAAGGCCAGCGTCGACCCGTTGCCGAGAATGTGGAGTCGGCGCTCCAGCATCTTGCCTTCCTTCGTCACTGAGAAGCCGGTGACGTCCGAGATGTGCACGCGGAATGCTTGGGTAAACTCCATCGACTTCACATACGCGGCGGTACCGTCCGGAAACTCAAGGATCTTGCCATTGCCGAAACCCAGGTTGTGCTTTATCGGAAGCGCGGCCACATGAACCTCCCTTTCATGCCGGGTGCGAGGTTAGCGCCCCGCACCGTCACTGTGCGACTAGCCCTGACTACCAAGCACTTCGATACGGCACTTCGGCCCGTGCGCACGCGCTAGCCTGCCATCTAACGTCACCAACGTGGCGTCGAGTGCCTCGGCCAGCGTCACGTAAAACGCGTCCCACCCACGGACCGAGTCCCGCAACTGCCACACCCGCTCCAGCATCCACCGATGGGAGTGCCGCTCACCGGGCCAGTCGCGTAGGTCGGCCACCGCCTGTCCAGCTGCCGTTCCGTCGAGAGCGCCGCGCATGTACTGCGCGCGAATCACGCCGAGCACCTCGACATCGACGACTTCAGGGGCAGCCTGATCCGGCTCAACAGCTAGTCGCGCCGCGATCTCAGCGGACCGAGGGGTGTCCGCTACAACCTCGAACAAGCACGACGCGTCAACGACCAGCATCGGGCCACTCACCACGCCACTCGTCGAGATTCGCCAGTACATCGGTCGTAGCGATCCTCGACGGACGGCGGTCAGTACGGCGCAACCATTCTGCGATGGATGGCCGCGCGGCGATTCGCGTCGCTTCGCGGCGCAGCAGCTCGGGAACGGTAATCCCCTCCTCGCCGGCCCGCCTCAGCAGGCCCGCATATACATCGTCGTCGATGTCGCGAATTTGCACGGTCTTAGGCATAAGTGCACTATAACATGCGATATTGCATCACTGCTGGTAGACGCCTCGACGAACCCACGGCCGTACCTCTAACGTGGACTCGTGAGAGTCGCCATCGTCGGAGCCGGGATCTCGGGAGTCACTTGCGCGCGCGCCCTGCTCGACCGCGGGGTCGAGGTGGAACTGATCGACCGCGGGCGCGCCCCCGGCGGACGGCTGGCCTCCCCGCGGGTGCACGACCGCCGGGTCGACATCGGTGCGGCGTACTTCACCGCCAAGGAGCCCGATTTCGTTGCGGCGGTGAAGCACTGGAACGAGCTCGGCGCGGTGCGGGAGTGGACCGACACGCTCGACGTCTACTCCCCCGACGGCCACAGCCGCTCGACGGGACCGATCCGCTACGCCGCTCCCGACGGCCTGCGCAGCCTCGTCACCGGCTCGCTGCCGACCGACGTCCGCTCCCAGAACGAGATCGGCGCGCTCGCCGAACTGGACCACGACGCCGTCGTGCTCGCGATGCCCGATCCCCAGGCGGCGCGGCTGGCTCCCGACGCGTTCGACTGGGTCGAGTACGAACCGGTGATCGCCGTCGCCGCGGGCTGGTCGCAGCGCCGCTGGCCGGTCGCCGACGCCGCGTTCGTCAACGACGACCCCGACCTGACGCTGATCGCCGACGACGGCTCGCGCCGCGGGGACGGCGCCGCCGTGCTGGTCGCCCACACCACCGCCGACCTGGCCCGCGCCCACCTCGACGCGCCGGACGGTGCGATCGCACCCGTGCTGGCCGCCGTCGGCCGCGTGCTGGGCGTCGACGCCGAACCGGAGTGGACCCACGTCCACCGCTGGACCTTCGCCAAACCCGTGAACACGCACGGGGATTCCGAGTTCGGCCTGGTTACGCACCAGGGCCGGCCGCTCGGTGCGTGCGGGGACACCTGGTGTCCGTCCGGCGCGCCGCGGGTCGAGTCGGCGTACCTGTCGGGGCATCGGCTCGGAACGGCGCTGGCGGAGCGACTCGGATGATCGCCACCGTCGCCCGCGTCATCCTCGCCGCGTTCATGCTCTTCGCCGGCGCCGCGCACTTCTTCTCGCGCACCACCTTCTACGCCCAGGTGCCGCCGTGGCTGCCGCTCAACGCCGACTTCGTCGTCATCGCCTCGGGGGTGGTGGAGCTGGCCCTGGGGGCGGCACTGCTGCTGTGGACCCGGCGCCGCGTCGCGGTCGGGTGGGTGCTGGCCGCGTTCTTCGTCGCCGTCTTCCCCGGCAACATCTCCCAGTTCATCACGCACACCGATGCTTTCGGCCTCGACACCGACACCGCCCGCGGGATCCGGCTGCTGTTCCAGCCGGTGCTGGTCGTCTGGGCGCTGTGGTGCACCGGAGCGTGGTCGGCCTGGCGTCGCGCTAGGGCCCGCCCTTCCAGTGCTCGATCCGATGGTGGTCCGGCGTGAACCCGTGCTCGACGCCCCACAGCACGGCCTGAGTGCGACTGCTGACGCCGATCTTGCGGTAGGCGCTGCGGATGTACGACTTAACCGTGTTGGGGCTGAGGTAGGTCAGCCGGGCCACGTCGGCGTTGCTCTTGCCCTGGGTGATCAGCGCCAGGATCTCCGACTCGCGGTCGCTGAGGCCCTCCCCGCGGCCCGGCCAGTCCTGCCCGACGGGCGAGCGCGTGCCGCTCGGCGGATCGCTGAACACCACCTCGCCGGCGTGCACCGCCTCGAGAGCGGCGACCAACTCACTAGCCGGCAGCGTCTTCGACAGGTAACCGTGCGCGCCGTGCGCCTTCGCACTCTCGATGAGCTCGGGATGGAAGTTCCACGTGTACACCACGACTCGACGCGCGGCGGGGTTGGCGACCAGGTGGCCGATCTCCTCGTGGTCGGACTCCGGCTGCGCGAACGAGTCGTACAGCACGATGTCGACGGGGTCCTGCACACCCATCGTCGAGTCGATCTCCGCGACGATCACCCGGTCGCGGTACTTGTCGAACATGTTCGCCACGCCGATCAGCACCACGTCGTAGTCGTCGACGAGCGCCACGGTGATCGGCTTACTCGGCGACGTGGGCACGGGTAGAGATTACCGCCCTAGGGGTGTAGTCGGACCACCCCAAAGGGTCAACGATTGACACCAGAGTCGGGCGCCGCTCGACCACTGACCAAAGGGGAACCCCCGTGATCATTCTCGGAATCGTGCTCATCGTCCTCGGGCTCATCCTGCCCGCCCTCGTACCCACCTTCGCCTTCGCGCACCTGCTCGTCGTCGTCGGGGTGATCCTGCTGATCGTCGGCATCGTGCTGGCGCTCGTCGGACGCACCGGCCGGGCAGTCGGCGGCCGCCGGCACTACTACTAGGCCGCGTTGACCGGGACCGGGCCGCGCGCCTCGCGGCCCGGTCCCCACGCGTCGTCCCGCCGTGACAGGCTCGAAGTGCACATCACGCGACACCTTCGAGGAGCACCATGACGGATTCGACGACCGCCGCCGCTGCCGGCACGATCACCATCGGCGATCTGACCGTGAATCGGCTGGGCTTCGGCTCGATGCGGCTGACGGGCAAGGGCGTCTGGGGACCGCCCGACGATCACGACGAGTCGATCCGGGTGCTGCGTCGCGCCGTCGAACTCGGCGTCAACTTCATCGACACCGCCGACTCCTACGGCCCGTACGTCGCCGAGGATCTCATCCGCGAAGCCCTGCACCCGTACGCCGACGACCTGGTGATCGCGACCAAGGCGGGGCTGCTGCGCACCGGACCGGACGTCTGGGTCCCGCTGGGCAATCCCGCGTACTTGCGCCAGGAGGTCGAGATGAGCCTGCGTCGGCTGGGCGTCGACACCATCGACCTGCACCAGCTGCACCGCATCGACCCGAACTTCCCGCTGGAGGACCAGGTCGGCGAGCTCGCGAAGCTCAAGGAGGAGGGCAAGATCCGGCACATCGGACTGTCCGAGATCGACGCCGACCAGTTGAGGGCCGCACAGAAGGTCGCGCACATCGTGTCCGTGCAGAACCTCTACAACCTGACCACCCGCACCGCGGAGCCGCTGCTCGAGGAAACCGAGGAGCAGGGCATCGCGTTCATCCCGTGGTTCCCGCTGGCGGCCGGACCGCTGGCGGAGACCGACGGCCCACTCGGCTCGTTGGCGTCCGACCACGGCGCCAGCCCGTCGCAGCTGGCGTTGGCCTGGCTGCTCAAGCGCTCACCGGTGATCGTGCCCATCCCCGGCACCTCGCGCGTCGACCACCTCGAACCGAACGTCGCGGCAGCGGGCATCGAGCTCACCGACGCCGAGTTCGCGGCGATCGACAAGGCGACCGCGCAGTGAGCTGACCCGACATCGACACCGAAACGCCGGTCCTTCGGGGCCGGCGTTTCGTCGTCGAAACGTCGCGTAGATCACGTCCATTCGACGTTCGGTTTCGCGTCGTCGCGCCGTCCACCTCCACAGAAGCACGAAGCGCCGCGCTGAGGCGGCCGAGGAGGAGAGTGACATGAGCGAGTTGACCAACAAGGCCGAGGAACTGGCCGGCCGGGCGAAGGAAGCCGCCGGCGACCTGACCGACAACGACGACCTCAAGGCCGACGGCGCGGGCCAGCAGGCCAAGGCCCAGGTGAAGCAGGCCGTGGACACCGCGGCCGAGAAGGCCGATGAGGTCAAGGACGCCGTCGCGGACAAAGCCGAAGACGTCGCCGAGGACGTGAAGGACACGGCGCGCCAGGCCGTCGACACCGTGACCGAGAAGACCGAACAGGTGAAGACCGCCGTCGCCGACAAGACCCCGGCCCCCGCGGTGTTCGCCGTCGTCGCGGTCGCCGGTGTCGCCGTGTACGTCGGACTCCGCATCCGCTCGGCGGCGCAGCGCCGCGACCGCACCCGCCGTGCGGCGAGGGTCGCCAAGGCCAGCTTCTCAGCTCTGAAGTCCTGATCCCGCGGCGGTTCGACGCCGCCGCCCCACCCGTCGACAGCCGACCGGCTGCCGATACCCACACAAGGAGGAATCACCATGGGAATCGTCGACAAGGCCAAGAACGCCGCCGAGGACGCCGTCGGCAAGGTCAAGGAGGTCGTCGGTGACGTCACCAACAACGACGAGCTGAAGGCCGAGGGCCAGAAGGATCAGGGCGTCTCGGGCGTCAAGAAGGTCGGCGAGAACATCAAGGACAAGCTGACCTAAAGCTCACCCTGCGGGACCGGGTCGCGCATTGCGGCCCGGTCCCCACTGGTCCCTCAGGAGGATGCGTGCGGATACTCGGGAGAACGGTTCTGGAACGCCAGGATATCGGGGTTCAGAATGCGTCCGTCCTGAATCTCGATGGCGCGCTTGAGGGTCGGGTCCTTCTCCCACGCGTCGGGCCCGTCCAGCGCGTCACTCAGGTACGGCAGCAGCGCCTCGCTGATCTCCCACGTCGCCGCGTTCCACAGGTACGACGGGCTGTGATCGACCGCGTAGTAGGTGATGTTGTCGCCGACCGTGAACGTCGGGTCGGTGAACGTGGTCGGGCGCGCCCAGCTGAAACCCATTCCCTCGTCGCACGATACGTCGACGATGAGGCTGCCCGGCCGGAACGCCGCGAGGTCGTCGTCGTTCAGAAACACCAGGGGCGCGTTCGGATCCTGCAGCACGCAGTTGACGACGACATCTGCCTCGGCCAGGAACCCGGCCAGCGGCACGGTGCCGTCGTCGGTCTGCACCATCCCGGCCTCGCCGTCGAACTGCAGCATCTCCGCGGAGTGGATCGGGGACGACACCTCGTTCACCGGCCGATTGGTGAGGATCTGAATCTCGTTGACACCGAGCGCGTTCAGGCCCGTCACCGCACCGCGGCCGGTCGAACCGAAGCCGAGCACCACCGCGCGCAGCCGACGGCCGTACATGCCCGTCGACCCGATCAGCTGCAGCGCGTGCTGCACCGAGGCGTAGCCGGCGAGCTCGTTGTTCTTGTGGAAGACGTGCAGTTTGAACGAGCCGTCGCTGCGCCACAGGTTCATCGCCTCGAAGGCGAGCAGCGTCAGCTTGCGATCGATCGCCTGCTGCGTCAGCTCCCGATCCTGCACACAGTGCGGCCAGCCCCACAGCACCTGGCCGTCGCGCAGCTCGGCGAGGTCGGCCGGATCCGGCTTCAGCAGCAGGATGACGTCGCACTCGGCGATGAGGTCCGCGCGGGACCTCACGCCGCCGACGTGGCGCGCCAAATCCTCGTCCGAGACCCCGAAGTCGGAGCCGTACCCCGTCTCGAGGAACACGCGCTTCGCCACGCCCCGGTCGAGCCGGTCGAGGTGAAGCGGGTGTATGGGCAGGCGCTGCTCGTTCTCCTTGCGGGTGCGGGCCAGCACGCCGAGGGTCAGGGGGCTCATCGCCATAGCGTCTCACCGCGCGCAGCTGAGAGAACACTCAGGACGTCTCCCGACCGGACCGTACCGTTGTCACCAGGGGCGCAGCGTTGCGGCGATGCCCCGGTCTGGAGAATCATCGACGAACCGACGAGAACGAGGACGACTGCAGCATGCTCGAATTGAGCACGACGACGTGGGTAGTGACGATCGGCTTGATCATCGCGCTCCTGGCCATCGACCTCACTCTGGCGGCGCTTCGCCCCCACCGCGTCGGATTCCGCGAAGCGAGCGCGTGGTCGGTGTTCTACATCCTGGTCGCGATCGGCTTCGGGGTCTGGTTCACCATGGCCTACGGCGGCGACTACGGAACCCAGTACTTCGCCGGCTACATCGTCGAGAAGAGCCTGTCGGTCGACAACCTCTTCGTCTTCGTGATCATCATGGGCACCTTCGCGGTGCCCGAGGAACACCAGCACAAGGTGCTCACCTTCGGCATCATCCTGGCGCTGATCATGCGGGGGATCTTCATCGTCGTCGGCGCCACCCTGCTCTCGATGTTCTCGTTCATGTTCCTGCTGTTCGGAATCCTGTTGATTTACACCGCTGTTCAGCTGTTCCGACACCGCGACGAGGACCCCGACGTCGAGAACAACTTCGTGATCAAGGCGACCCGTCGCTTCCTGCCCGTCAGCGACGACTACGACGGCGGCAAGCTGTTCACCCGCAAGAACGGACGCCGAATGGTGACGCCGCTGCTGGCGGTCCTCATCGCCATCGGCTGCGTCGACCTGCTGTTCGCGCTCGACTCGATTCCGGCGGTGTTCGGCGTCACCGAGGAGCCGTTCATCGTGTTCACCGCCAACGCCTTCGCGCTGCTGGGCCTGCGGGCACTGTTCTTCCTGGTCAAGGGTCTGCTGGACCGGCTGGTGTACCTGTCGACGGGCCTGTCGATCATCCTGGCGTTCATCGGCGTGAAGCTGGTGCTGCACTGGGGCCACGTCGACATCGACCCGCGGATCCCCGAGGTCAACACCTACCTGAGCCTGGTCGTCATCGTGGTCATCCTCGCCATCGTGACCGTGGCGAGCCTGATCAAGACCCGGCGCGACCCGACCGCCAAGGCGCACGCCGGTTCGCTGACCGGTAGCCACGAGGATGCGAAGGCCGTCGACTAGGCACAGGTGGACATCGCCACAGCGCGGTCGTCGGCACTGATCCTCAACTGCCACTTGGCCGCAACCCGCAGGTACCTCATGACGAACGGGCACGCGAACGACGCGTTCGGGGGAAGCCAGGTGCCGGGGCCCGAGTCCGACTTGGACTGGTTGAGGTCGCCCGACACCGCCAGCAGGTTCTCGGTGTCGTTGGCGAACAGGACGCGTTTGTCCACCGGCCAGGCCGCCGCCCCGGCGTCCCACGCCCGCCCCAGCGCGAACACGTGGTCGATCTCGACGGCCCGCGGGTCCGCGGAGGTGAAGGGGATCGTCGTCCCGCTGTACGGATCGTCCAGCAGGCCCGAGACCACCTTGCAGTCCCCCGTGCCGGGCTTGAACTCCACCCGCCGCAGCTGGTCGGCCAGCACCCGGTTGCGGGTGTCGCATCCGGTGCGCTCGACGTCCTTCCACGCCGGCCCGAACACGCATCCCCTGCCGGGACTGCAACTGCGGTCGTAGCCGGAGACGTTCGGCAGCGCCGGAACGACCGGGATGCGGGTGAGCAACTGCCCGATCTCACCGGACGGGGCGATGGTCGGCGGGCTCGGCGCGGTGGTCACCGGCTGCGCGCTGGGCGGCGTCGCGGTGACGAAGAACCGCTCGGCCGACGGCGCCGCACTCGAGCACGCCGCGCACGCGAACGCGAGGCACGCCAGCCACCGGAGCGCATGCAACGGTGAACCCACGCTGCCCCCTCCGCGTCGACGGTCTACCACGACGTCACCCATCCTGGCATCACCCACCGACGTTGTGCGCCGTAGTAGCAAACGATTTCATCCGTCCGACCGACGGCGGGATTCGGTGCGCGCTACGGTGGAAGCGTCGAGCCCGATGAGCTGGAGACCGGCCGGTGCGATCAAGCGGGCTCACCACGCGACACTGGGAAAGGGCTGTCAATGAGCGTCACTCTCCAAAAGGGCGGAAACGTCTCGCTGTCCAAGGCGGCGCCGAACCTCACCGCCGTGATGGTCGGCCTGGGGTGGGACGTTCGCAGTACCACCGGGGCCGATTACGACCTCGACGCCAGCGCGCTCGCCTGCGGGGAGAACAAGAAGGTGCTCTCCGACAGCCACTTCATCTTCTACAACAACCCGAGGTCGCCGGACGGATCGATCGAGTGCGGGCCGGACAACCTGACCGGCGAGGGCGACGGTGACGACGAGTACATCGACGTCGACCTCGTCGCCGTGCCCCCGAACATCGCGAGCATCGTGTTCCCGGTGTCGATCCACGACGCCGACGTCAGGCGCCAGACGTTCGGCCAGGTCCAGAACGCCTACATCCGGGTCGTCGACAAGAACACCGGCAGCGAACTGGCCCGCTACGACCTCGCCGAGGACGCGTCCACCGAGACCGCGATGGTGTTCGGTGAGCTGTACCGCCGCGACGGCGAGTGGAAGTTCCGCGCCATCGGGCAGGGCTACGCGTCGGGTCTCGCGGGGATCGCCCGCGACTACGGCGTCAACATCGGCTGACCGTCACTCGAACGGCTGCAGCGCCGACATCCCCGCCAGCAGGTCGCTCACCGTTCGGCCCGGTTCGGGGGCGGTGTCCGGCACGAACGTCCAGGGGTTGCGCGTCCACGGGTCCAGCATCACGCCGTCGGTGATCACGATGTGCTGGCTGTACTCGGACAGCTCGCGCATCCGTGAATCGGTTCCGTCCCAGTTGTTCTCGCCCACGATGAGCAGTGACGAACCGAGACCCGACTTGGCCGCGAGGGCGATCACGTCGCCGAGCGCCTCGGGCGGCAGCCCGAATCCGAAGTCGGCGAACACCACCACCGACGCCGGTGACCGCTGACCGTCCACGCCCAGTCGCATCTCCGCCAGGTCCGCGGCGTCGACGAGCTCTTTGAGCCGTGGCGCGATGTCGGCGGAGTCGCTGACGACGGGTCGGACCATCCGGTGGGCCAGTGGGTGGCTCAGCGCGTGCAGCCCGCCCGCCAGGTCGATCACGTCGAGCGTCGGCGCCGGATGCGGTGACGCTGCCAGCAGGCGCAGCACCAGGGCCGTCAGCACCGGAACGGCGGCGCTGGACTCGACGGTCTCGATCCACATCGGCCGGCGCAGCGGGGCAGGCACGCAGAACGGGATGCTCAGCGGGCCGAGCTCGGCGTTCGACAGCGAGCCGATGCGCACGGCGTCACCGGCTTCCGGGCGACGGCGCCACGCGGGGGACTTCCAGCTCGCCATCGACGGCGGCAGGGTGTCGTCGACCTCGCGCAGTTCGTTGACCAGATACGTCGAATCCCTGTCGTAGTCGGCTCTGGCCCGCGCGATCAGCTCGTCGTGCCGCTGGTGCGCGGAGTTCGACGCCGCCGTCGCCGCGGGGGTGTTCCTGGTCGCGGGATCCGCGATGGCCGCCGACAGCTCGTCGTCGAGCCGTGACGTCGCGTACTCGCGTGCCGACAGGAACGCCGCGCTGATCCGCGCCGCGTCCTCGTAGATCATCCAGATCCGTTGCAGCGGTTCGACGGTCGGACCGGGCGACGGTTGCGGTGGCTGGTCGGGTTCGACGGCGGGTGGCGCTGCGGCGGTGGGTATCGCGCTACCCGTGAGCCCGTGTGCCGCCAGCAGTTCGGGCAGTCCGCCGGCGTACCCCTGGCCCACTGCGCGCAGCTTCCACGTCGGGCCGCGGCGGTACACCTCGAAGCAGACCGTCGCCGGGAACGGGTCGGACACCGCGAAGGTGACGTCACCGATCGCGCAGTCGAACGCACCGGGCCGCGGGCCACCGGTGTAGGCGATGCACAGCACCCGCTGCACCGCGTCGTCGACGACATCGAGGTCAACGTGGATCACGTTGTCCCGCAGGGCTATTCCGCCCCCAATGGGACGCCCCGTGACGATCAGGCGTTCCGGGGCGTCGGCCCGGCCCTGCTCGTTCACCGCCAGCGCGGCGACGCCGTCGACGCCTGCGGGCGCACGGAACTCGACCGACCGCGAACCCCACTCGACGTTCTGCCCCGCGACCAGTGCCCCCATGGCGAGACCCCGTCAGACCCAGCGGCTGAGCTGCGGGGCCGCCTCGCCCGGATGCTTCGCCTGGAAACCGTCGCCGATCGCCTGCAGCTTCCAGTCGGATCCGGCGCGGAAGAACTTGGCCATCACCATCGCGGTGGTCTTCATCTTCGGGCCGGTCAACGTGTAGCGGGCCAGCTCGGAGTTGGTGGTGGCGTCGACCAGCCGGCAGAAGGCGTTGCTCAGCATGTCGAACGTGTGGCCGCTGTACGAGGTGACGATGAACATCACCTGCGTGACGTGTGCCGGGATCCGATTCAGGTCGACGACGATGACCTCGTCGTCACCCTCGCCCTCACCGGTGAGGTTGTCCCCCATGTGGCGCACCGAGCCGTCCTTCGACACCAGCTGCCCGTAGTAGGCGACGTCGACGACCTGGTGGTCGGCGAACAGGATCGCCGACGCGTCCAGGTCGATGTCGGGCGTGCGGTTGCCGAACATGCCGCCCTTCTTGATCGGATCCCAGCCGAGGCCCATCCGCACGGACGTCAGCGCGACGCCGCCGTCCTTCTTGAGCGATACCTGCTGCCCTTTGGCGAGGCTGACGGTCCGACCCTTCACCAGGCTGACCTCGCCGGGCTGTGAGGGCGGCGGTGGTGGAGGTGGAGGAGGCGGTGGCGGCGCGGCAGGCGTCGGTGGCGGGGGCGGCGGTGGGGGTGGTGGCGGCGGAGGAGGCGTGGCGGGTGGCGGGTACGCCGACGGCGGCGTGACCGGCGGCGGTGGCGGCGCGGGAGCGTCGTCGACCGACACCCCGTGGTCCTTCACCAGATCCGCGAACCCACCCGCGTACCCCTGCCCGACGGCGCGGACTTTCCACGCGTCGGCCCGGCGGTACAGCTCGAGCGCGATCACCACGGATTCCGAGGACAGGCCGTCGATGCGGTACTCGTAGAGCGGTCGTCCCGTGCCGTCGGCGATGCTGGCCACCGGCGGAGCCGACGCGCCGAAGTTGCTGCTCGCGTTCTCGAGGGTGATGACGGCGCGCACCTTGGCGATGTCGGCGGGCACGGCGCTCAGCGACACCGCGACGCTGGCGGGCTGGCCGCCGGCACCCGGTTGCAGGCGAACCCCCGGCCCGGTCGGCTGGTTGAAGAAGACGAAGTCCGCGTCGGACCGCACCTTCCCGGTGTCGGTCACCAGCAGCGCCGACAAATCCGCCGGTGCCGACAGCTGGACCGAGATGACCACGTCCGCCGACGTGAGCGCCGCGTTCTGACCCTTGGCCAGTTGATCGGTCAACGGAAAACCCCTTCTCGACGTGTCTGTGGCCCAACCTTATTGCAGTGCTCGTTGCTCGCGGGCCGGCTTCTCCGCGACCGAGTGCGCGAACCAGTCCAAGATCGCCTTCGCGGCGGCCGCTCCCGCCGTGTCCGTCACGGTCAGCGTCGGGATGGTCCAGCCCTGGGCGTGCAGCTCGCCGTGCGACGGCCGCATGGCGGCGTCGGCGGATTCGAGGAGTTCGGCGTCGAGCGCACCGTCGCCGGCGGCCAGCAGCGGTGCCGACGCGTCGAGCGCGCCGGCGTCGACGAGCCGGCGCCGCACCTCGGCCACCGCGTGCGACTTGCACAGCGAGATCGGCACGGAGTAGATCTTGCGGCCCTGACGCGACACGATCCAGCCCCGCGGCGCGCACCACTCCCGCCACGCCTCGAGGAAGTCCGCGGGCAACAGCTCCTCGTCGACGACCAGATAGCAGAACAGGTCCTCGGCGATGCGGAAGTTCCTCACCCACGCGTCGCTCACCCGTGCCCGCAGCGCGGCGACGACGTCCGTCAGCGGCGTGCTGGTGTCGTTGATCCGCTGGAACACCGCCGCGGTCCACGCCCGATCGGCCACCCCGTCGCAGAGGATGGTTCCGCCGTTGCTCGTCACGGCGTACCGAAACGGCGCCCCCGGCAGCGTGATCCTGGTGAACTGCTCGACGGTGCGGGTGGTCGCGGGGATGACGTGATGCGTGGCGGCGAGCGCGGTCAGCCGCTCGACCGCACCGGGCGTCATGAACGAGATGGGCTCGCCCCGGTAGATCTCCACGCACACCGCGGTCGCGGGGTCGGTGACGAACCGCCGCGAGTAGATCAGCGTGCGATCCAGGTCGCTGGCAAGCAGCGCGGTCGTCGCTCTCATTCCGTCACGTCCTTGATGAGCCCGACGCACGCGTACGCCAGCGACGGGTCCTCGACCACCTGCACGCCACGGGACTCGGCGAGCATCCGGATGTGCCGATGATCGTCGGAGTCCATGTCGCGCAACACGATCAACCACGGTACCCGGCGCAACAGCACCCGCGTCGTCTCGCCGATGCCCGGCTTGACGAAGTTCGCGGTGCCGATCCCGTACTCCTGCCGGATCCGCTCGACGGTCTCCCACCCGGCCCAGGTCGGCGTCCGGTCCGCCGCCGCCAACGCCGCCAGTTCGGTCTGCACCGCGTCGGCGACGGCGTCGAACTGCTGGGTGACGGCGTCCAGGAAGGTCGCGGACTGGTCGTCGTCGGCCAGCTCCCGGTAGAACTTCGCGCCGTGGAACTGACCGGGGGCGATGAGACGGGCGTTCAGCACGGTGCGCGACACCAGTCCCGACACCGTCGAGTTGAGGCAGGCGGAGGCGATCAGGAAGTCGTCGCGGGTGCCGAAGGTGCGGACACACGATCCGGGGTCGGCCAGCACGGCAAGGTCCGGGTTGAAGCGGACGCCCGACGCCTTCTCGTACTCGACGAGGGCCTCGCTCAACTCCTTGGTGATGGCGCCCTTTCCGGTCCAGCCGTCCACGAAGACCACCTGCGCGGGATCGTGGTGCGCGGCCAGGTAGTCCAGCGCGGCGAAGTCGATGCCCCTGTCGCGCACGATGGACACCGCGTAGTGCGGCAGTGTCAGACCGTGACGGTGCATCGCCCACCGGCGCATCAGGATGCCGATCGGCGTGCCGGCACGGGCCAGTGACACCAGCACGACGTCGCTACCCCGTTCGGCGAGAACGAGTTCCGTGACCACACCGACGGCCGTCGCCAACCGGGCCGACGTCTGCGCGAGCACCTCCGCGAACAGCGCCCGATAGGTGGCGTCCGGCTGGTACTCGATGGGCAGCGACTCCGCGTAATGCGCCCGCCCGTGCTGGATCGCCCGCTCACGTTCCTCGGTCGGCGCCTCCAACGGCACATCCGACAGGTCGGTGAGCAACCACCGCACCTCGTCGGGGGCGTACGAGCCGAAGTCCGGACCGACAAGTGGAGTCATCGTGACCGCGCCAGCGCGTCGGCATCCGGGCCGCCGACCACGACGACCAGGACGTCGTAGCCCGCCGCGGTCAGCGCGTCGACGATTCCGCCGTCGGCCTCGACCCGGTCGGTGGCCGCCACCGCGTCCACGACGAGCACCGCCTGCGCGCCGGGCCAGCCGTTGTACATGTAGCGCGACCCGTCCTCACCGCGCTCGCAGGGGTGGAACGTGAAGCCGGTGCGCAGCGGGTAGCCGGGGGCGTCGTGGACGTACGCCGGCGAACGGGTGCTGGTCTGGAACCGCGTGTCGAACCCGCGTCCGGTGAGCGAATCGGCAAGCCGCAGCGGCAGATACATCAGCTCCTCGTGGCCGATCACCAGGACGGGTTGACCCGGCGTCAGCGCGTCGCCGACTCGGACGGCGAGCTCGTCGACGGCCGCGTCGAACGGCGCGCGATCGGTGCGCAGGAAGCCGTGCCTGCCGCCCTCGGGCACGGTGGCCGGCCAGTCCGCCGCGATCCGGCGGTGGCGCCCGCGCCGTGCGCCGGTGGGATTGAGCGCCGGCGCCGCGAGCTCGTTGACCGCCGCGGTCATGCCCTCGGGGAGCACGACGCGGCCGGTGCCGAGGCTGACGAAGTCGATGGGCACCCCGAGTTCGGCGGCCGCATCGCGAACCCGGTCGCGATGGGCGTCGGTGCGCAGGTCGACCAGCGAGGACACCACGTAGTGCGGTCGCGGGAGCACGTCGTGCAGCGCCGCGATGGCCGCGAGTGCCGTAGTGCCGGTGGAGATCTCGTCGTCGACGATGACGAGGGGGCGAGCACCGTCGAAGACGTCGGCGCCCGACGGCTGCACCGTGTGGTCGGTCGCGTGGGAGTGCCCCTCCTGGAACGCCGCGTACACGCGGTCGGGGGTGGCGTCGCGGCGGGTCGTGTGTATGTACGTGGCGGCGTCGAGACCGTCGGCGACGCAGTGCCCCAGGCTCGTCGCGGTCTCCGCCATGCCGAGCACGTCGACGTCGGCGGCCGTGTCGGACAGCACCTCTCGCGTGCAGGCGGCCAACCGGTGTCCGGCGTCGACCACGGCTGCGGGTGGGACGGCGATGTGCTTGCCGAGCACGGTCGACACCAGCAGATGCGCTCGCCGCGGGTTCCGTCGCAGCCCCGGCAGCACCAGGTCGGTGGCCGGTTCCGAACCTCCGACGTCGATGATCTCGAAGCCGAAAACCTGGGTGGCCCAGGCATTCCGGACGGCGGTCACCGGGCCGCCAACGCCGTGAGGAGGTCGACGAAGGTGACGCCCTCCGCGGCGACGCCGAAGACCCGTGCGCGCCGGACGACGTTCTCCGCCCACACCCGGTGCGGGCGGGCCTCGTTCATCTTGTTGCGGAACTCCGAGGCGCGGACCCCGCCCGCCGTCTCCGCCAGCACGTCGGTGGCGTCGCGGTACTCCTCGAGGGTGACGACGGCCAGCGCGTGCACGGCGGCGATGTGCGTGGGGTGGATGACGGTCTTGCCGGACAGCCCGTTGGCCCGGTCGAGGATGAGCTCCCGCAGCAGGCCGTCGAGGTCGCGGCTGACCAGGTGCTCGCGGAAGCGCACGGCGTCCTGCTCCTCGAACGGCGTTGTGCGCAGCTGTGATCGGAACAGCCGCTCGTGATCGGCGAAGTACTCCCACACCGGACCGGTGATGACGTGACCGCTGCCGTCGGCACGTCCGAGGTAGTTGACGATGTCGCCGATGGCACTGGCGACCACGCCGACGTCGTAGATGGTCAGGTCGCGGTCGCGCCGGATTCCGTACGTGCCGCACAGGTCGGTGGCGCCGACGCGCACGGCCAGCACGATGCTGCGGTAGCGGTCCAGAAGCTGTTGCAGCGCAGTGAGTTCGACGTCGCGTCCCGGCCGGTGGATCACCTCGCCCGTTTCGAGAACCGGCATGCAGTACAGCCGCCGGCCCAGGCGGTCACCCGCCTCGGCGACGGCGCGCAGGTAGGTCTCGCCGACGCGTGCGGTGAACTTGGGGAAGACGAAGCCGGACAGGGCTTCCGCACCGGACGTCAGGCCCTCGCAGATGCGGCCGAGGCAGTCCAGTGTCCGCACGCGTACGAACAGCTGGCTCTCCCGAGCGGCGCCCGTGCGTGCCAGGGTGTCGAGGGCGTCGACCGCGTTCTCCAGCGCGGCGCTCGCGGCGTGATCGCCGATGGCGTCCTCGAGGTCGAGCACGATCGCGCAGACGCCCTCCGAGATACGCCGCGCAACGGCGGCGGCCAGGTCGACGCGATCGGCGGGCACGTACAGCGTCGCGCCCAGCGACAGCGCGAGCAGCCGCGGATCGGAGTGCTCGGTCAACTGTTCGGGCTCGAGGTGGAAGAGCCGATCCACCTCGTCCGGCGCGAGATGCCGGAAGTGTTTGATCGACTTCGTGCTGGTCTGCGGCGTTGCAGCAGTCATCGAGCGGCCCCCTGTCGAATGCGACTGACTACGTTCGCGATGAACTCGGAGACCTCACCCAATGAGCGCTGATACGCCCAGTAGTCGGGGTGGGTGCCGCCGATGTCGTCGACGATACGATCGATCCTGGCCGCCTGAGCGTCAAGCACGCTGCCCCATTCCGGCACCACACCGCGGTCGACCGCCAACCGTTGAGCGTCGCGCAACCGGAATCGGACGTCGCGGGCCCGCTGCTCCGGCTCGGCGCGGATGGCCCGCAGTTCAGCCAACCGGTCGGCGACGTCGTCGACGTGCCGCTCGGCCGCCGCGAGCTCCGTGCGCGCCTGCTTGGCGAAGTCGAGTGCGTCCTCGGGGCGATGCGCGTCGCGCGCGGCGACTGCCTGCCGGTACAGCGCCTCGGCGCGTTCGATGTGGCCGCGACTCACCTTCTCGGTGTCGACCAGGTCGGCGGAGCTCTTGGCGTTGAACTCCCTCAGCAGCGACGAGATGAGCGGCGGTACGCCCGCGGCTCTGGTGCGTACCGCGTCGAGCCGGGTTCCGACCGACGCGACGGTGCGGCGAGCCTGTTCCCCGCGCTGCGGGGCCTCATCGAGCACCCGGAGCAGCGCGGCCGACGTGAGGCGCAGCTGCTCGACGGCCTTCCTCGTCGCCGCCAGGTCGGTTCGGTCACGCGCGTCCTGGAGACGCGCCGTCGCCGCATCCAGCTGGTCGCGTGCGTGCCGCACCGACGGGTAGTCCTGCAGCTGCGGCTCGGCGGCGGACTGCCTCTGACGCGCGTCGTGGGCGGACCGGATCGCCGCATCGACGTCCGACGTCAGCGCAAGCACTTTGTTCGTCGCCGAGTCCAGCACAGAGCGGTGGCGGTCGTAGAACGCGTCCAACCCGGCCCGAGCGCTCTCCAGCATGGCGGCCGCGTGCGCGATCTCCGCACCCGTGGCCGGGGGTCCGCCCTCCGGGTCCGACGACGACCGGCCGGCGACACCGAGGTACACCGCGGACGCTTCGTAGCAGGCGTTCTGGACCGCGTCCCACTCCCGCTGCAGATCCGCCCTCGGCGAAAAGGCCGCCGCAGCGTCCACCGCGGACTCGGCGATGCTCTGCCGCCGGTCCATGTCGAGGAACGTACTGGTGAGCTGGCTCAACGCGGCCGCGTCCTGTGCTTCGTCGGACGGGCGGCGAGACCACCTCAGCCACCTGCTGGCCACTCGGCAATCCTAGCCGCGCGTCGTCGGCTGCCTCGCGAGAACTTTCCTCGACAACGCGGGCGAATCGACTACGGTTGATCAAGCCGGGGGATTCACAGCAAAGCCCCTCGGAATCAACTTCACGAGCTTCGGAAAGGGCGATCGAATGGGTGTCAGTCTGAGCAAGGGTGGAAACGTTTCGTTGACGAAGCAGGCCCCGAACCTCACCGCGGTTCTCGTCGGCCTGGGTTGGGACATCCGGACAACCACCGGCACCGACTTCGACCTCGACGCCAGCGCGCTGGCCACCGGCGAGACCAAGAAGGTGCTGTCCGACAGCCACTTCGTGTTCTTCAACAACCTGCGCTCGCCGGAGGGCTCGATCGAGCACACCGGTGACAACAAGACCGGCGAGGGCGAGGGCGACGACGAGGTCATCAAGGTCGACCTGGCCGGGACCCCGCCCACCATCACCAACATCTTCTTCCCGGTGTCGATCCACGAAGCCGACTCGCGCGGCCAGTCCTTCGGCCAGGTGCAGAACGCCTACATCCGGGTCGTCGACCAGGCCAACGGTTCCGAGCTGGCCCGCTACGACCTGTCCGAGGACGCCTCCACCGAGACCGCGATGGTGTTCGGCGAGCTGTACCGGGCCGGCGACGAGTGGAAGTTCCGTGCCATCGGCCAGGGCTACGCCTCGGGGCTCGCGGGCATCGCGCGCGATTACGGAGTGAACGTTTAGTCTTACCCGGGTAATGCCCGGGCGATTTGCACACTTCGTCTGAACTCCGAGGGGAACGGTCCTACCAGCGTGGTCGTACGCATTTTCGGTATCTCAATCGTCGTCACCGTGATTTCGCTGGTAGTGGCGTACCTCTATGGAGGCGTCGAGGCGCTGATCCTCTGCGCGATCCTGGGCATCTTCGAGGTCTCGCTGTCCTTCGACAACGCCGTCATCAACGCGACGGTGTTGCGAAGGATGAGCGAGTTCTGGCAGAAGATGTTCCTGACGATCGGCATCCTGATCGCCGTCTTCGGCATGCGCTTGGTGTTCCCACTGGCGGTCGTGTGGATCACCGCCGGGCTGAACCCGGTCAAGGCGCTCGACGTCGCGCTCAACCCGCCGGCCGACGGCGGCGAGTTCTTCCCCGACGGCTCACCGAGTTACGAGACGGCGCTGACCGCCGCGCACCCGCAGATCGCCTCGTTCGGCGGCATGTTCCTGATGATGCTGTTCCTCAACTTCATCTTCTCGCAACGTGAGATCACCTGGCTGTCCTGGCTGGAGCGGCCCCTCGGCAGGGCGGGCAAGCTCGATCAGCTCGCCGTGGTCGTCGCCAGTATCTCGCTGATCGTGGCGGCCGAGTTCCTGACCGACGAGGCGAACCGCTCCACCGTGCTGCTGGCGGGCCTGCTGGGCATCGTCACCTACATCGCGGTGGACGGTCTGGGGTCGATGTTCGAAGTCGACGAGGACGACATCGACGAGGCGGCGGCGTCCAGTGGCGGCGGCCCGTCACAGCTGGCGGTCGTCACCGGCAAGGCCGGGTTCTTCCTGTTCCTCTACCTCGAGGTGCTCGACGCGTCGTTCTCGTTCGACGGCGTCATCGGGGCGTTCGCGATCACGTCCGACCCGATCATCATCGCCCTGGGTCTCGGCTTCATCGGTGCGATGTTCGTCCGGTCGATCACGATCTTCCTGGTACGCAAGGGAACTCTGGACGACTACGTGTACCTGGAGCACGGCGCGCACTGGGCCATCGGCGCGCTCGCGGTGATCCTGCTGGTCTCGCTCAAGTGGCACGTCAACGAGATCATCACCGGCCTGATCGGCGTCGTGCTGATCGCCGCCGCGTTCATCTCCAGCCTCGTGCGCAACAAGCGATTGGCACCAGAGGCCGACGCTGAAGTCGAGAAGTCAACTCCTGTCAGTTAGTTCGGAAGGCGGTTCACCCATGGCCATCGACTACACGAAGAGGCCGAGCGCGTCGACCCCGCCGCAGGCCCCGCCGGTGAACCTCTCGAAGATCAGCCTGACCAAGGACGCCCCGCGGATCAGCCTGTCCAAAGACGGTGCGCAGCAGGGCGTGATGCGCGTCAATCTGAACTGGAGTGCGAACGCCCAGGGCGTCGACCTGGATCTCGGATGCCTCTACGAGCTGTCCGACGGAAGTAAGAGCGTCATCCAGGCCCTCGGCAACCGCTACGGGTCGGAGAACTCGCCGCCGTTCATCCTGCTCGACGGCGACGACCGCTCGGGCTCGAACACCGGCGGCGAGAACATGCGCATCAATCTCGCTCAGCCCGAACGGTTCCGGCGGATCCTGATCTTCGCGATGATCTACTCCGGTGCCGCCAACTGGGCCGCGGTCGACGGCGTCGTCACGATGTACCCGACGGTGGGAGCACCCATCGAGGTGCGCCTGGACTCCGCGGTCGAAGGCGCGCGGATCTGCGCGATCGCCCAGGTGTACTACGCCGAGGGCGGCGTCCACGTCAGCCGCGAGGTCCGCTACATCAACGGCAGCCAGCGCGACCTCGACGCCGCCTACGGGTGGGGCATGCAGTGGACGACGGGCAGCAAGGACTAGCGCATCTGCTGCTGACTCGCCAACTGCTGCGAGATCACCCCGTTCAGATGCGTCAGGCCGACTGACGTCAGTCCGTACAGCTGCCCCTCGATGGTGCGCACGATCGCCGAGTCGCTGAGCACCTTCTCGCTGGACTGGACGAGAATCGTTCCGGCGCCGGTGAAGTCGAACTGCCGCTCCTCGCCGCTGTTGACGCCGAACCGCGCCGCACCGGCGGCCATCATGCTGCTGACCCAGCCGTGGTCGTAGTGGTGACTCGGAGCGGGGCAGTCGGCCCACCCGACCAGCGCCTCGGGATCCACCCGCGCCGGCGGCTCGATGAAGATGACCGGACCGTTCGACGACGCGAGGAACTTGCCCGTCCCGAGCAGCGTGACGAATCCCGGCACGATCGACTGATTCATCGCCAGCCCCGGCTCGAACGCGAGCAGGTTCGCCGCCCGGATCGTGAGGTTGCCGTCGTCGAGATCGTAGGCGTTGATGTCGTAACCGCGGTCGCCGATGATCAGCTTGCCCTGCCCCTCGGCCACCGCATAGTCACCGAAATACATTGGCGCGGAGAACTGTTGGGCCACCATGTGCAGCAGGCCGCCGTGGAGGCCGTGCGTCAGGGCGCGAAACTCCATCTGGCCGTAATACGCGATCATCGCGCCCTTGCGGATGAACCACGGTGTGACCAGGTTGATGTTGAACGCGTAGTGGTTGTCCGGGATGTTGTCGTCGTCCGGCAGGGTCATGGGGTTCAGTGGCTGAGTCACAGTTTCTCCTCCGAGGCCTGCACGAACACGGTTCCCTGTCCGACACAGTTCAATTGCATCGCTTCGCCCGCTCCGCGTCCGACGGCGTCACGCCAACTGCCTGCGGTCTTCAGTTCGGTCTGCACGTTGCCGTAGACCCCGACGAAGGCCTGCGGGTCGACGACGACGGGGTTTGCTCCACCGACCTGCAACTCAATCACGCCGCCGTGCGCTAGGAGTACGGCGCTGCCCTGCCCGGCCAGTTGGGTGGTGAACAGGCCCTGACCGGTCAGCGCCGCGGACGCCGCGCCGCGCAGCATTCCCTTGAGTCCACCTCCCCCGCCGCCGCCGCTTCCGCCACTGCTGCTGGTCACCGACACCACCGAACTCTGCAGTCCGGCGGTGTTGGCAAGCAGGCGAGACGCTTCCACGCGGAGCGTCCCGCCCCCGGAGACCTCGACGACGTGAACCTCGAGACCGGCGTATCCGTAGTGCACCTCGCCGTTGCCCTGCGCGATCATGGTGCGCTCGTGCTCGCCCTGCATCATGCGGCCCGCCATGCCCATGAGGCCGCCCATGCCGCCCATCTGCGCTGCACCGGGGACCTGATGCGGCGCGAACGAGACCTGGCCGGTGTAGAAGAGCATCGCGCCGGTGCGTGCGATCACGCCTCCGGCCTGACCGACGTTGACCTTGACGACCTTCGAATTGACCTTCGTGAACATTGTTGTCCGCCTAGCGCTCTGCCGGCTGTATCGAGACGAGGCCGGTGCCGTCCCACCGCAGCGAGAAGGCTTCACCGCTGCCCTGGCCGACGGCCGTGCGCCACGACACGTCGGTGATGAAGCTCTGCTGCATGTTCCCCTTCGCGCAGACGAAGGCGTCCGGATCGACGACCAACGGGTACTGCGGCGACACCTCGAGATGGATGAGCGGACCGCCCGCGGACAACAGCGCAACCTGGCCCTGCCCGGAGACGACGGTGGTGAACAGGCCCTGCCCCGACGACGCTCCCCGGAGCCCGGCGAAGGTCACGTTGGTCTGGAGGTTGCCCGCCATGGCGAGCAGCTGCCGGGACTCCACCTTGAGTTGCTCGTTGTTCACGTCGATGATCGTCACGTGCTGGGCGTTCACCGCGAGCAGGACCCGCCCGGTCCCCTGGCACTCCATGAGCGACAACGCTTCACCCGTCGCGCGTTGCTTGAGCCCGGCCATGATGCCCGAGCCGCCACCGAACCCCGCCGACTTGAACGTGATGTTGCCCTCGTAGGCAACCATCGAACCGGTCAGGGCTTTGATGGACGTGTTGTTCAGGTGAGCTTCGATCACCTTGCTGGATGTCTGATAGAGCTGCGCCATTCGACCTCCCCACGCTTCGTCAGCGATGACGATAACCGAATGCGGCTCTCCAGTCGCAGGAAACTTCCAGACGTCAAGATCACAAGTTTCCTCCAAGCGCCCGGCCGCATGATTCGGGTGCTCAGCCGACCGGCTGACGCTGAACGCACGAAAGGACACGACCATGGCCGCCCACAACGAGCGGAACCGACGCATCCTCGCGCCGCTGGGCCTCGCCGCCCTCGCCGCACTCACCGTGGTGGGCTGCTCGGCACCGGACACCGAACCCGTTGCCACCACCACCGTCACCGTCACGCCGACGGTGGCGCCGACGCAGAACGCGCCCACCGCAACGGCACCCGCGCCGAACACGACGATCACCGTGGCCCCGCCTGCGACGGTGACGGTCCCGCCGCCTGCGCCGCCGAAGCCCGTCGTCAACGAGATCGCGGGTCCGTTCCAGTCGCCTTCGGGCAACATCCGCTGCTCGATGTACACGTCGACCGACGGCCTCGCCACGGCCATCTGCGCGGTCGCCGACCACGACTGGCTGGCCCCCAAGCCCGAGAACTGCGGCGCGAACTGGGGCAGCCGGATCGACCTCGAAGCCGGCTCGGCCGCGCGCTTCGGGTGCTACGGCCAGGAGATGCCGCCGGCCACCCACACGCTCGAGTACGGCCAGATCCAGGTTCTCGGCTCGATCAGCTGCAGCAGCGAGTCCGCGGGAATCCGGTGCACCGACAACGATTCCGGGCACTACTTCTCCGTGTCGCGGGAGAAGTACCTGATCGGCTGAACGACAATCGCGCCATGAGATTTCAGCTGATCGCGCTGCTGGGTGCCGCCGCCGTCGCCACCGCGGCGTGCGGCACCTCCGACACGCCCACCGCGACCGAGACCCGAACCGTCACCGCCACAACGACTTCCACGACGTCGACACCCGCCGTGACGTCGATGCCCGCCGCCGCGGGCACCGCCTGCGACGAACTGAAGGGCGCCGTCGCCGACGGGACGTGCACCGTGCACGAGGAGGCGGGCGACTACACCATCGACATGGCGTTCCCCGCCGACTATCCCGACCAAGCGTCGATGGTCGACGTGCTGACCCGGCAACGCGACGGTTTCCTCGACCTCATCTCCGACCGTCCCGGCCCGCCCAATCCGTACGCGCTCGACATCACCGGCAAGGACTACCGATCCGGCGACGCCGAGTCGGGCACCGTCAGCGTCGTCTTCGAGGAGTACGTCAACGTCGGTGGCGCCCACCCGACGACCAACTACGACGCGCTGACCTACAACCTCGCACAGCAGACGCCGATCACCGTCGACACCCTGTTCAAGCCCGGCAGCGATCCGACGGCCACCCTGGACCCGATCGTGCAGGACGATTTCCGGCAACTGCTCGACGGCGCCGACATCGGACCCAATCCGATCGGACTGGACATGTACCGGGCCTTCGCACTGACCGACGACGCCGTCGTCTTCTTCTTCGGCCAGGGGGTGTGGGCGTTCTCAGCCGCCGGTCCGCGCGAGGTGTCCGTCCCGCGAGCCGACCTCGAATCGATCCTCGCCTGATCCCGCGTCGGCGACCTTCCGGGGCGTCGCTCGCCGGGGAAAAATCGCAGGTGTCGAGGACGGCTCGCGTTGCGGAGGTCGGCCGTCGCAACCGATTCCGTCGCACTCCCGGCCGGCCGCCCGATCGAATCCACTCCCGTACCTGGCAAAAATGCCATTTGTGCAGGTGTAGCAGTTTTTCTAAGAGTCGTTCACATCCTGGTTTCCTCGACGAAATCCGTAGTACCGTGCCTCTCACCACCTGGTCTCACCGCCATCTAGGAGGCGCCATGACCGATATGGGAACACTGCGCTGCTACCGGCCGGATCCGTCCAGACTCGGGCAATCCGAAACGTGGCGACACGCATCCGCATCCGCGACCGTGACGCCGAATTCGATCGTCGTCACCATCGCGGGCGAGCTCGACGCGAGCAATGCGCACGACCTGGCCCGCTACGTCGAACAGCACAGCGCCGCGACCGACGACCTGTACGTCGACCTTCGCGATGTCACGTTCTGCTCGACCGCCGGGGTGGCGGTCCTACGTCGCATCGAACACCAGTACGCGCAACGCGGTTCGCGGTGGCGGCTGCTCTCCAGCCCCGCGGTGCGCAAGGTGCTGCGGGTGTGCGGCGCGCAGAACCTGCCGCAGCTCGAGACGCTGGACTCCGCGCCGGAGCCGTCGCTCGTCTGACCGCGACGAGCGTGCGCGAACTCGCGGCTCGGCTCGGCGTGTCGGGGGTACAGACACGCACGTTCGCGGGAGGACGTGGCTAGTCGGAGCCGTACTCCAGCGCCGGGTCCGTCTCCGAGCCGCGGCTGCTCGTGATCGTCAGCTGATCGGGCCGTACCTGATAGCGCGCGCCGTCGGCGGGATTGATCGCGTCGAAGCCGCCGCCCGCGGGCACGGCGTTGGCAAGCTGCAGCTGGGCGCCGTCGCGCAGCCGCTCGCCGCGGTAGTAGTAGCTGCCCGAACCCTGGTCGCAGATGATCGCCAGCGAGTTGGCCGTTCGGATCGCCGCGGCCGGGGTGCTGCCCTCGTCGCACCGCGCCGAGTGACCGGTGAAGCCCTGCGAATCCATCCCCGAGACGCCGGCCAACCCGCTGCCGCTCGGCGCTGAGCTGGACGTGGTCGTCGACGGCGTCGTCGTCGCGGTGGTCGTGGACGGGGTGGTCGATGTCGTCGTCGTCTCCTCGGACGCCGACGGGGACGGCGCGGGTGCCTCGCTCGACTGCGCGGGCGGCGGGGCCAGCGTCGTGCGCGCCTCGGTGCTCTGCCCGCCGCCGCTGGACACCACCACCGTGGCCAGCACGGCCGCGAGCGCGAACATCCCGAGCGTCGCGACGAGCAGCGCCACCTGCGTCCTGCTGAATCGCGCCTTCCTGACCGGCGCCGACGGTGCCACCGGGTACGGCGTGTACGCGGGCGCCGGGAACTGCCGGGTCTGCGGCGGCATCGGCCGGGACGGCGGAGCGGCGGGCGCAGCGCGACCGGTCATCGCGGCTGCGGCGGCCCTGGCCAAGTCGCCGGCCGAGGCGTACCGCTCGTCGGGGTTCTTGGCCATGCCCCTGGCGATGACCTCGTCGAACGCGGGGTTGATCGCCGGGCGCATCGCGCTGGGCCGGGGTGGGGGCGAGAACATGTGCGCGCTCATCACCTGGCGGAGATCGCCGGCCTCGAACGGCGCCCGGCCGGTCAGGCACTCGTAGAGCAGGCACGTCAGCGAGTAGACGTCCGAGGCCGGCCCACCCGCCTTGCCGCTCAGCCGCTCGGTGGCCATGTAGGCGCACGACCCGATGATCAGCCCGGTTTTCGTCACCGTGGCCTCGCCGCCGCCGTAGGCGATGCCGAAGTCGACCAGGTAGGCGAAGTCCTCGGGCGTGAGCAGCACGTTCTCGGGCTTGATGTCGCGGTGCACCAGCCCGGCCGCGTGCGCCGCATCCAGCGCGGACGCGACCTGCGTGATGATCGAGACCGCCCGTGCCGCCGGCAGCACGCCGTTGGCCCGCAGCTCCTCCTTGACACTGGCGCCCTCGACCAGGCGCATGTCGATGTAGAGCACGCCGTCGATCTCGCCGAAATCGTGCACGGGGATGACGTGCGGTTCGTGCAGCCGCGCCGCGATCCGCGACTCGCGCTTGAACCGATCCCGATAGCTGGGGTCGGCGGCGACGTCGGTGCGCAGCAGCTTCAGCGCCACAGTCCGTTCGCGCACGGTGTCGAAGGCGCGGTACACCTCACCCATGCCACCGATGCCGATGACGGACTGCAGCTCGTAGTTCCCGAACCTCGTGCCGAGACGCGAGCCGACACCCGGGGAGCCCATCTGCGTTCCTTCCGATCACTTCTACGCGTGGCATGCTGACGTCGCAGGTCGCCATGTCGTCGTCGACGGTATTCCCGCATGTAGGTGCGCTTAACCCGCTCCCCGAAGCGGGTAACCTGCGACGACACCGAAGTCGAAGCAGCACAAGCCAATTGCTCGCATGCCACCTTACACGTCGCACCTGCGTCGGTCCGGTCGTGACGCCCGTCACGGCAATCCACCGCGCGGGCGTCACGCCACACCTACGGTGAGCACATGACCGCCATCGAAGCCTCCCACCCGCCGGACGCGGTGATGCGCGTCCTCAACACCCTGCTGCGCAGCGTCGCCGGAGTACCGGTCCTCGGCTCGACGTTCAAGGACTTCATGGTCCTGAAGTTCACCGGCCGCAAATCCGGCAAGGCGTTCGCCGTCCCCGTTAGTGCCCATCACCTCGACGGCGACCTCTACGCGATGATGTCAGCCGGCTGGAAGTACAACTTCACCGACGGACTGGCCGTCGACGTCGTGCACGCGGGTAAGACCACGCCGATGACGGGCCGGCTCATCAAGGACCCCGCCACGGTCGCCGACATCGCGTTTCGGGTGGCATCCGGCTACGGCGCCAAGAAGGCGCAGCGCGCCATGGGGTTCACCTTCGGCGACGGCGCCCTGCCGACGCTCGCCGACTGGGTCGACGCCGTGCAGCGGCTCGACGTGTCGGCGATCGTGTTCAGCGCGCGCTGAACGCGGGATACGGCCTGTCGTCGCGATCGGGCAGCAGCGGGCTGACGGCGACCCCGACGACGAACGCCGTCAGGTGACCGAACTCGGTGAACGTCGGCCGCACGGCGGCGTTGACCACCAGACCGGAGGTCGCGACGACTTGCGACCTGACGCGCCAACGCCTTTCGACGTAGCCGGATAGCGCGCCCGCCACACCCAGGACGAAGTAGCTCACCCCGACGTCGCGCGCGTTGGTCAGCTTCGTCGGCACCGTGCCCTTGCGGATCGACCGGGCGAGCAGACTCTGCGACGCGTAGGTCGCCACCACGTGTGCCGTCGAGCCGATCGCGAGCCAGCGCCACCAGCCGAGCCGTCGCTCCGCGGGCGCGACGACACCGGTGAACAGCGGGACATACGGCCACCAGACGCGGTCGTCCAGCCAGAACAGGCTCGAGACGAGCACCCGCGACGGCTCGCGATCCAGCCGCCGCAGGTTGGTGGAGTGCCTGCGCTGCAGCTGTCGCGCGCCGCGCTCCCCGGCCCGCTGCTGGCGACGCGTCGTCACGAACAGGATCGCGAGCCACGCGAGGCTCAGCGGGGCGACCTTCACGAGTTTCTCCGGGCAACCCGAGCCGGTGCCCCCACGCGCCGAACGTTGGTTACCGCCACGCCGAATCGCGGTTTCGCGTGGCGGTAACCAACGTTCGGCGGGGAAGGAACGGGCAGCATCAGCGGGGCGACCGTCATGATGCGACCCGACGCAGCCGGGCGTTGATCGTGGCCAGCACGCTCCAGCCCACCAGCGTGCCGAGGGCGATCGAGAAGATGGCCGCGACCGTCGTGCCGAGCGCCATGACGCCGCCCTGGCCGGCCGCCGTCTCGCTGAGCGACTCGAAGCTCAACGCGCCGGGTACCAGCGCCCAGAACGCCGCCAGCATCATGACGATCGCCGGCGGCGACGTCTTGATCCGCGCCCCGAGCATCGCGAACGGCACCACCAGAAACGCGCCGAGCGCACCGGCGTGCACCGGCGACATGAACAGCCCGCCCACCTTCTGACCGATCAACGCGACGCCGACCGCGAGCATCAGCCACAGCAGTGATCCCTTCGGCGCCGACAGGTAGATGTACAGCCCGACCGACACCACGATCACCGCGACGTACAGCGACCAGCTGCCCATCTGGGCCGACGGCTGAACCGGCTCGAGATCCGCGTCACCGAGGTGCACGCCCAGCCCGACGCCGAAGACGAGCAGCATCAGTTGCGTCACACCGTAGATCAGCCGGGTGGCGCCGCTGATGATCTGCGCGCTCGCCAGCTCCATCGCGGCGATCGTCAGCGCCAGCCCCGGTAACACCGCCACCAGCGGCGGGCTCACGACCCGCAGCAGCCCGTCGTTGGCCGCATCCGCGACGAACCAGCTCGCCAGCAGCGTGACCACCGCCGCGGCCAGCACCGGCAACACCGCGTTCAGCGTGGGGAACGGCCTGCCCAGCATGACGATCGCGCCGACGACCGCCCCGAGGAACACGTAGCCCCACAGCGACGCCCACGTCGGGTTGATCACCATGCCGAAGCCGACGGTCGTGATCGTGTAGCCGATCACCGTGATGACGGGACCGAACCGCGGCGGCGTCGTCCGCGCCTCGGCCGCTTCCCGCGCCGCGTCGGCCGGGGTGATCGCCCCGACCTCGGCGAGCTCGGCGACCGCGTCGATCCGACTGGCGAGGTTCAGCTGCGTCGTCTGCTGAATGACGGTTTCGACCTCGTAGGCCACCGAGCCCACCTGCACCACCAGCGCCGTCGGCAACACCACGACGCGGACCTGTTGCTGCGTGTAGTTCGCGGCGATCGCCTGCAGCCGCGCCGCGACCAGATGCGTCGGCTGCTCGCACTCGATCAGCGCGATGCCCACCTCGCGCAGCATCGCCGCGACCTCGGCGTCGTCGTCGTGGGCCCCCGACGTCAGCGCCTGCGGGACCTCCTTGCGGATCGACTGCAGGAACCGCGCGCGCCGGCTCGTCACGCGCTCGGCGGTGTCAGCACGGTGTACAGCACCTGAATCACGCCCTCCTCGATCAGCGCGACGTCGAGCCCGGCCATCGCCTGCTGCCCGTCGGGGCCGACGAGCCGCCAGGCGAGGTACCCGAATCCCTGCAGCGCGTGCACCGGGCCGACGGCCTCGAACTGCAGCGGTCCCAGGCCGTCCTGCAGGGCAACGCATTTCGCGTCGAGCGCTTCCCGGCCGACGGTCTCGCCCTCCGCGTCGATCCAGCGGACGTCGGCGGCGTAGGTGCGGTCGATCGCGGCGCGGCGCAGGGCCTCGTCACGCTCGTTGAAGACCTCGAGAAGGTTGGCGTGCATCAGGTGCTCAGTGGAGGTGGACACCCCATCACTCTCGCATCCCTCTGACATGCTGGAGACGTGAACACCCTCGACGACCTCGTCGCCGAGTGGAATCTCACGGTGGACGGTCCGGAGCTGAGCCCGCGCGCCCGGACCGTCCGCAGCGATGGCGCGCCTGCCGTCCTGATGGTGGGCGCCGACGAACACGCTCACCTGGTGCTGCGTCGGTGGAACGGCGGCGGTGCGGTACGCCTGCTGCGAGCGGACCCCCACCGTCGCGCACTGCTGCTCGAGCGAGCCCGCCCGGAAAGTCTGCACGCCCTCGACGACGCCGCCGCGTGTGAGGTGGTCGCGGCACTGTACCCACGGCTACACGTTCCCGCGATGCCGCAGTTGCCCTCGCTGACAACACTTCTCGCTCAGTGGGCCGCGGACTTCGCAGAGTTGCCCCGCAGCGCGCCGATCCCGCACCGCCTGGTGGAGCAGGCCGTCACGCTGTGCCGCGACCTGGGCGCCGAACCCGCCGGCCACGTTCTGCACGGCGATCTGCACTTCGCCAACGTGCTCGCCGCCGACCGCGAGCCGTGGCTGGCCATCGCACCGACACCGGTCAACGGCGACCCGGCCTTCGAGATCGCTCCCATGCTCTGGAACCGCTGGGACGAGGTGGCCGACAGCGTCCGCTGGGGAGTACAGCGTCGCTTCTTCGCGCTCGTCGACGCGGCGGGGTTCGACGAGGATCGCAGCCGCGGTTGGGTGATCATCCGGGTGGTCCGCGCCGCTGTCGACGCGTTATCGGCCGGGCCCGCCGACCTGACGCGGTTCGTCACGCTGGCGAAAGCCGTGCAGGACTAGCGACGAGCGACGCAGTACCGCCGGGTGGACGGCAGGAAGGCCAGGACCGCGGTCGCCAGCGGAACGCCGACGGACAGCAGGACCGTGAACGCCGCGAACCAGCCGCCCGTTCCGGAGAAGAGCGAGAAGTCCTCGTCGAAGTGCGATGACAGTGCGGTGAGGAAGAGCTGCACGAGGATCACGGGCACCGCGGTGACGACGATGCTGATGAAGCACCCCAGCGCGATCAGCCACCGCGAGAACAGCTTTCGGACCAGCAGCAGAACCGCACCCACCAGTAGCGCGACGGCGCTGACGGCGCTGCCGACGCCCATGGCGATCAGGAACGTGTGCAGCCAGGCGAGCTCACCGAGGTCACCGAGGTAGAGGTCGCCCTGGTCGGTCTGGTTCGCGACCGACGTGGTGATACTCGCCATGAGGACGTAGACGACGGCCTGGAAGCCCTGGTACAGGCCGAGCAGGATCGCCAGCACACCGGCGATGATCGCCGTGGCGATGCTCGGCGCGGGCGCAGGCGACTGGTACGGGTAGCCAACGGGTGCATGGTGATTCGGAGGACCCTGCCAGGGTTTGCGGTGCCGGGTACTGCGGCGGCGCCACCGGCTGGGCCGGATACTGGTCGGCGTAGGCGGGGTCCGGCGGGGGCGACGGCTGCATGGACCGTGCCCGGCCCTAGCCCGTAGCCCCGTTGATCACCGGCTTGTCGATGAGGCCCTCCTCCACGCCCCACTTGGTCGCGATGGTCCGGTACTCACCGCTCGCGATGAGGTACTCGAGGGCCTGCTTCATCGCCTGCCCGAGCTTGGAGTCCTGGGCCACCGGCCAGCCGTACGGTGCGAGGTCGAACACGTCGCCCGTCGTCTCCAGCGCTCCCGCACTGAGTTTCACCGTGAAACCCGTGACCGGTGAGTCCGCCGACATGGCGTCGACGTCGCCGTTGACCAGCGCGGCGGTCAGGTCGTCCTGACGCGTGTAGGTGACCATGTCGATCGGCGACAGACCCGCCGCCTCGCATGCCGAACTCTTCGCGGGCACCTCGGTGGTCTCCTGGATCGACGCGAACGTGACACCGATCCGCAGGCCGCACGCGGCATCCGGGGACACCGTGGTCCCCGTGCGCCGCGCCCACTGCGTACCCGCCTGGAAGTACGTCACGAAGTCGACCAGTTGTTCGCGCTCCAGAGTGTCGGTGAACGAGGACATCCCGGCGTTGAAGCTGCCGCTGCTGACCGATCCGATGATGCTCTCGAACGCCGTCTCCCGGTAGTCCGCCGTGAGGCCCAGCACGCGGGTGACGGCGTTCATGAGGTCGACGTCGAAACCGACGATCTTGCCCGACGGATCCTTGAACTCGTTGGGCGCGTATGGCACGTTGACGCCGACTATCAGGCGGCCGGTCGAGCGGATGTTCTCGGGCACCAACGCCGCGATCTCGGGTATCGCCCCGCCGGAAACCGAAGGGGGAACGGTGCTTTCGGCGACGCTGGCAGGCCTTGTGTCACCGCTTCGGGTTCCGCCCCAGAGCTGCCACGCCCCGACCGTACACACGGCGACCACCGCGATCGACGCGGCCGAGATCCACATCGCCTTCTTCGAAAGACCTGTGCCCGTGGACTTCACGGAGCGGCGGGCGGAGTGTCGACCCGACGTTCGTCCGCCCCGCGGGACCGGCGCCGTCAGCGCACGTCGCGCGGCGGCACCCAGTTCGGCTGCGGTCTGATAGCGCTTGCCCGGTTTCTTCGCCATGCCCTTGGCGACGACCTCGTCGAACGCGGCGAGCTTGGGATCGGTGTCCGACGGCCGCGGCGGGGGCGACATCATGTGCCCGGCGATCTGCTGCTCGAGGCTGTCCGCCTGATACGGCCGCACGCCGGTCAGACACTCGTAGAGCACGCAGGCCAGCGCGTAGATGTCGGCGCGGCCGTCGATCGGGCCCGCTTCGAAGCGCTCGGGTGCCATGTACCCCAACGTGCCCAGCGTGTTGCCCGCCGTCGTCAGGCCCTTCTCACTCGCGGTGCGCGCCAGTCCGAAATCGATGAGGTAGGCGAACTCCCGCACGGTCAGCAGGATGTTCGACGGCTTCACGTCGCGGTGGATCAGCCCCGACGCGTGCGCGGCGTCCAGCGCGTTGGCGACCTGCTCGACGACGGACACCGCCAGCGTCGGCGACAGCGGTCGCTTCCGATCGGCCAGCAACTCCCCCACCGTCTGGCCTTCGATGAGGCGCATGTCGAGGTAGAGCCGGCCGTCGATCTCGCCGAAGCCGTGAATCGGGACGACGTGCGGGTCGCTGACGCCGGCCGCGGCCTGTGATTCCCGACGAAACCGCTGCTGGAAGGTCTCGTCGGCGGCCATGTGATGCGGCAGGACCTTGAGTGCGACGACGCGATCGGTGCGGGTGTCGAAGGCCTCGTAGACCTCGCCCATGCCGCCTCTGCCCAGCAGCTTTCGCAACTGGTAGGGACCGAATTGTGTCGCATCCACCGTGAACTCCTCGGCTGCGGCCTATCGGTGTGTCGTCTGAAGCTACCTCACGTTTGCCGGGGATGCCCGAAGTCTCGTCAGGCTGCGTCAATTTCCGTACGGCCGCGGCGTTCGCGGCATCGGACACCACAGCACCGGCCGACCCAGCGGGCGGGCACGCCGTTCCGCGGAGCATCTGGTCAGGAGCCCGAGGTGCAGCGATCGCATGAATCGAGCCTAGAAGCGTCCGGCGCGCGCCTGCCGCACCAAATCCGCTGGCGCAAGGCGAGCGCGCCTTCCGGGCCCCCTCCAACCGAAAGACGCGCTCGCACGCGCCCCCAACCGACAGATCCGTTTGCACCAACCACGGCGCTCCCGGCGGCACATCTGTCAGACAATGCCAAATGCTAGTAGCCCGTCAATAATGCGGCAAGCCCCAAAGCGCTATTCTGGCGACGGGGTTCAACGATCTTGATTACCGTTGTTACCTGCGCAAAGCGCGATTGCGAACAGTTGCTGGCGAAGTGTGGACACAACGCATAGCACAATCGTTGCCAGGGTGGTGTCAATAACTAGAAGACCCGGCACCACGGATTCATGTTCGAGAAGTGCACCGCGGGCATGCCGTCGACCGTCACGAAGTCGGTGCCCTCGTCCCAGTTGGTGTCCGGTGTGATCCACGGCGGCACGCCGTCGGGGTAGGCGATCGTCATGTCGCGGTAGAACGCCACCCCCGGCGGACAGTCGGAGTTCCTCTCCTGCCTGGGGTTCCACGCGTGCACGACGACGGGATTGGTCAGCGTGCGACCCTGCGCGCAATTGGGCTGGCACTCCACGGAGCTGTCGTCGCCGGTGCCCCTCGCCCCGTCGTAACCCCACTCCGTCCACGTCATGCCCTCGAGGACGCCGGTGTTGTCGCAGTTGTAGTCGAAGCGCTCGGGCCTGGCCTGCGCCGGCTGCTGGGCGGTCACGCACTTGCCGATCGCGTACACGGTCTGCTCGGGCTGCGGATCGGCGGCGGCGATCCCGGAGGTCCAGGTCAACGCCGCCACGGCGATCGTCGTCGACAGTACGAGTCTGCGGGCCACGCGGCCGCTCCTTCGATAGGGGTGTGTGCATCCAGGACGCTAACAGGACGCGAGGAACGTCAGCGCATCGTCACCGGTGCGTGCGGCCCTCGCCGGTAACGTCGGCGCCAGTGACCACTTTCGAAACGGACTACCTGGTCGTCGGCGCAGGCGCGATGGGGATGGCGTTCGTCGACACCCTGCTGACCGAGACGGCGGACACCGACACCACCGTCACGCTCATCGACGACGGCCACCAGCCCGGCGGGCACTGGAATCGGTCGTACCCCTTCGTCCGGTTGCACCAGCCGTCGGCCTACTACGGGGTGAATTCGCGGCCACTGGGCGACGACCTCGTCGACACCACCGGGTGGAACGCGGGGTTCCTCGAACTGGCGACCGGCAACGAGGTCTGCTCGTACTACGAGCAGGTGCTTCACCACCACCTGCTGCCGACCGACCGCCTCACCTACCTGCCGATGGCTCGATACCTGGGCCACAACAGGTTTCGCACGCTGGACGGCACCGAGCACTCCGTCGTCGCGCGACGTCGGGTGGTCGACGCGACGTATCTGCGGACCGAGGTGCCCGCGATGCGGCCGCCGCCTTTCGCCGTCGGCAGCGGTGTGCACGTGGTGGCGCCCAACGACCTGCCCCGCCACGCGCCCGGACACGAGCGCTTCACGATCGTCGGAGCGGGCAAGACCGGCATCGACGTCTGCCTCTGGTTGCTGCGACTCGGCGTCGCCCCCGAGCGCCTGCGGTGGATCGTGCCGCGCGACGCGTGGCTGATGAACCGCGCCGGCGTCCAACCGGGCCCTGGATTCCGCACCTCACTCGTCACGGCCACGCAGGCCGTGTTCGAAGCGAACTCGCTCGACGACCTCCTCCTGCGCCTGGAGGCGAAGGACAACCTACTTCGCGTCGATCCGTCGGTCGTGCCGACGATGTACCACTGCGCCATCGTCTCGCTGCGCGAACTGGAGCATCTTCGCCGGATCCGCGACGTGGTGCGGATGGGCCGGGTGCTCATGGTGGAAGCGGATCGAATGACGTTGCAGGACGGCGACATTGCCACTACCGCTGACACGCTGTACGTCGACTGCACTGCGGCGGGACTATCCCGACCGCCTGCGGTGCCGGTCTTCGACGGTGAGCGGATCACCCTGCAGAGCCTGCGCGGATGCCAGCAGGTGTTCAGTTCCGCCCTGATCGCCCGCGTCGAGACCGGTTACCCCGACGACGACGCCCGCAACGCGCTGTGCGCACCGGTGCCGCACCCCGACGTGCCGCTGGACTGGTTACGCATCACATTGTCGGACAACCTCGCTCAGGCCCGCTGGCTTCAGGACCCGGGTCTGACGGCATGGCTCGAATCGGCACGGCTCAACGCGGTGCGCGGGGTGTTCCCCGAACTCGCCTCAGAGGACACCCGCGAGGCGACGGTCACCGCCCTCACCGCCGCCATGGCGGCGACCAACGACCGACTGTCGGCGCTGATGAGCACCGATTAACTCAGTACTGGGGCTGCGGGCAGCAGCGCGGAGGCGACTACTCAGAGCGCCCCGGCGGTGGCGTCGAGGTCGACGTTCGCGCGCAACGCTCCGCCGAAATCGCCTCAGCCACTCTGCGACCGCTCACCAGGGCACCCTGAATCGACGCCGTGTCACGATGGTCGCCGCACAACCACAGTCCGTCCGGATTGCGCGCCGGGCGCCGAACGATCAGCGGTGCGGGTTGGACGGGGAGTGCGTCGGCGACCTCGTGCCGGATCACCGACGTCCATCCGGACGCGTCGATCCCGAGGATGTCGCTCGCGTGTCGGCGCATCACCGACTCCGAGGGCGTTCGGCGGTCGGGCCCGATGAGTGCCGACGCGGCGACGAGGTGTCGGCCCGGCGGTGCGTACGTCGGTGCGGCCGCACTGATGACCGCGGTGTTGACCACCGGACCCGGCGGATCGGCGCGTCCGTCGACGCACAGCATCGCCGGGCCCGGCGGTACGTCATCGGCGGCCCACCAGTCGGTCACCACACCCTTCATCGCCGGTACTGCCGCACCGGTGAGCACGGCGGCCGCGGGTCCGTCGACGGCCACGACCACCTCCCGCGCGCGTACCGTCGCGTCGCCGTCGGACACCTCCCAGTCGACGCCGGCGCGAACGAGACGAACAGCCTTGCGCTGCAGGCGAATTCGATCGACGACTGGACGTGCCAGTAACGCGGGTAACGCGCCCATGCCGTCGGCCGGCAACCCGGGAGCCCCGAGTGCGAACATCCGCACCAGCAGGAGCGCGAAGGCGTTCGACGTCGATCCCGTGTCATCGAGCAGCACGCCCGCCAGGAAGCGATCGATCACGCGACGAGTCAAGCCGTGAACGTTGCTGCGCTCCAGTGCTTCTCGAAGGGTCGTGTCGTCGCGTGCCGCCGTCAGAGCGCCGGGCCGGAGCGCGGGTAACGCCCAGCGAACGAGAGCGAACACCTCCGGCGGGGTCAGCCCGCCGCGCACGAGCATCTTCGGGACCGCGCGGAACTCGCGCAGCGGGTGCACCCACGTGACGCGGTCGTGATCTCGTCGGACGACCACCCCGGCGTCGAACGCCTGCAATCGCAGCTCAGCGACGTCCACCGCTCGCCGCAACGCGGGGTACGCCGGATTGAGCACCTGGAAGCCGCGGTCACACCGGAAGCCGTCGACGACGTCTGTTCGCACTCGCCCGCCGACCCGGTCCTGTGCCTCCCAGACGACGACGTCGTGACCGCTCCGCGCCAGGACACCCGCGCAGCGCAGTCCTGCGAGGCCGGCGCCGATGACCAGAACGTCGCAGTCCTCGGCACCACTGTTGTCGCTCATGTGACGTGCCTACCGCGGACCGAGTCGGGCCGCGGACGTCGTGCGCGACCGTAACCCTTCGGTAAGCGGGCGGATTTTGCTCAGTACTGGCTGCAGGTGGCGGCGGTCGCGTTGATGGTGCCGGTGTACGCCGCCAGCTGGGGGTACTTCTGCAGCTGCGCGATCAGGCCGCGACGGCCGTCCGGCGGGGCCGCGACCAGCTGCTGCAGATAGCCGTTGGCGATCGGGTTGCCGAGGAGTTGGCTCGCGGCGGCCGGATCCTGCGCTTTCAGCGCGGCGACCACCTGCGAGTAGTTACACGGCGAGTTGACGATGGCCTCGACGTCCGGCTCCGCGCTGGCGATACCGGCTCCGGCGCCCGCGGCGAGAAGCAGTCCGCCGAAGCAGACAGTCAGCTTGGTGGTCACGCGCATTGCATCGGCCTTTCGACATGCGACTGAATCGAGTGAAACGCTACCAGCCATTTCGGGGTCGCGGGTTTGCTTGTGCTGCGCGCGAAATCACTCTTCGAGAATCCACAAGATGACGGAATTCGCCAGATTCCCGTCATCGTGTGTTGTTTCGGCGCGCTACAGCGTGACCACGCCGTACTCGCCGACGTGCGAGATCAGCGTGCGCAGTTGGTCGTCTGCGGTGCCCAGCGTGTTGTCGATCGCGGTGAGCCGGGCGGCGTAGTGCGCCACCGGGTACTCGGCGGTCATGCCGATGCCGCCGTGCAGCTGGATCGCCTCCTGCGAGATGTGCCGGGCGGAGCGACCGATCTGCAGCTTGGACCTGGCGGCGATGACCGGATCGAAGACCCCGTCGGCTACGGAGATCGCGGCGTAGAGGTTCATGCTGCGCGCCAGCTCCAGCGAGACGTACATGTCGGCGGCGCGCTGCGTCAGCGTCTGGAAATTGCGCAGCGGAACCCCGAACTGCTTGCGGCTGGTGAGGTACTCGGTGGTCAGCCGCAGCGACTCCTCCATCGCGCCGACGGCTTCGGCGCACAGCACCGACTGCGCACGGACGATGGTGCGGACGACGTGCTCGGTCGCGTCGCCACCGGCCCCGAGCGGTTCGGCCGCGACGGCGTCGAGGTCGATCTGCGCGCCGCGCCTGCCGTCGAACGTGCGATACGAATGCCGTTGCGTCGCAGCGGCATCGACGAGGAACAACCCGACGCCGCCGTCGGGCAGGGCCGCGGTCACGACGAGCACATCCGCGGAGTCGCCCGCTAGCACGGGCTGCTTGCGGCCGCTGATTCTGCCATCCGTCGCCGTCGTCGTCACATCGGCCGTGGGCAGCCGCTGGCCGGGCTCACCGTGCGCGAAGGCCAGCAGCTTCTCGCCGGCCGCGACGTCGTCGAGCAGTTTCCTCTGCTCGTCGGTGCCGAGTTCGGCGATCAGGCCACCGGGGATCAGCGCGCCCGGCGCCACCGGTTCGGGTGCCAGCCGCCTGCCGATCTCCGTCATGACGGTGACGATCTCGAGGTGGCCGGCCTCGTCGGGATCGAAGCCGAGGCCGAGGATGCCGGTCTCGGCCAGCTGGCCCCACACGTCGGCGCTCCAGCCCTTCTCGGCGTCGACGGTCTCGTTCAGCTTCGTGATGTCGTAGCTGCGGGTGAGCAGTTCGCGCGTGACGTCGCGCAGCATCTGCTGTTCTTCGGTGAGGTCGAAATCCATGTCAGCAGCTCACAATCCGAGGATGGTCGAGGCGATGATGGTCCGCTGGACCTCGTTGGTACCGCCGTAGATGGACGTCTTGCGGTAGTTGAGATAGCGCGGCGCGGCGTCCTGCGCCCAGTCCGGCGCATCGAGGTCGGAGCCGGCGTTGAACGGCAGCGCCTCGGGTCCGGCCACCTCGACGAGTAGCTCGCTCGCAGCCTGCTGCAGCTGGCTGCCGCGCAGCTTCAGGATCGACGACGCCGGATTCGGCTTGCCGTCGGCATCCGAACCGCTGACGCGCAGCTGCGTCAGCTCCAACGCCAGCAGACCGGTCTCGATCTCGGCGACGCGAGCGGCGAAGATCGGATCATCAAGCAGCGCAACCCCGTTGATGTCGACCTGCGCGGCACGCTCCTTGACCTGAGACATCCACGACTTGGTGAGCCCGATCCGCGCGATGCCCGAACGCTCGTTGCCGAGGAGGAACTTCGCGTAGGTCCAGCCCTGGTTCTCCTCGCCGACGAGCTGGTTCGCGGGCACGCGGACGTCCTCGAAGAACACCTCGTTCACCTCGTAGCCGCCGTCGATCAGCTTGATGGGTCGCAACGTGATTCCCGGCGTGGACATCTCGGCGAGCAGGAACGAGATGCCCGCCTGCTTCTTGGGCGCCTCCGGGTTGGTGCGGGCCAGCAGGAAGATCCAGTCGGCGTACTGGCCGAGGGTCGTCCACGTCTTCTGGCCGTTGATGACGTAGTCGTCGCCGTCGCGGACCGCGGTGGTCCGCAGCGACGCCAGGTCGGAACCCGCCTCGGGTTCGGAGAAGCCCTGACACCACCAGATGTCGAGGTTGGCGGTCGGCGGCAGGAACCGCTCCTTCAGCTCCTGCGAGCCGAACTGCGCGATCACGGGGCCGACCATCTTGGCGTTGAACGCCAGCGGTTCGGGAACCCCGGCCAGCTGCATCTCGTCGAGCCAGATCTGCTGCCGCAGCGTCGACCAGTCCTTGCCGCCCCACTCGACGGGCCAGTTCGGCACCGCCAGGCCGTTGGCGTTGAGGATGCGCTGGGTGGTCACCATGTCGTCGGGCCACTTGGGGTGCCCGGAGGCCACCCGCTCGCGCAGGTCCGCGGGGATCTCCTCGGAGTAGAACCGCCGCAGCTCGTCGCGGAAGGCGGCGTCCTCGTCGCTCAGGGTCAGCTTCACGCCTTCGACGATATCCACCAACCGGACGGTCGGAACCGCGGGTACCGGTAAGCGCCGGCGATGGGCACACCTTCCGCCCGGTGCGCGCCCCCGCGGTGGTCGGTTTTCACTTCCGACGTTGCGGGCACCTTGCACCGGACGAAATCTCTTAGCGAAAGGACGGTTGCCTGTGAACGACGTCGACGAGGTACTCGAGGACCTGAGTGCCGAGTACTCGGATCTGGCGCGAACCGATTTCGAGGAGATCGTCGCGCTCATCTCGGCGGCGCCGGGTTCGGACAGCGGGATGAGCGTGGCGACCGCCCTCGAACCCATCGCGCCCGCGATCGCGTCCCGGTTGCGGGAGGCGGATGCGGGCGACACCACCGAGTTCCTGCGCATTCTGAAGGGCGCGGCGAATTACGTGCTGACGCGGTGGGACGACCCGAGCAGCGACGCCCCGGAGTTCGACGGGGTCGAGCAGTTCGTGCGCAATCTGGAGCAGTGAGTAGAGACCAAGACGGCCCCGCCACCAAGGGGGGGGATGAGGTGGCGGGGCCGATCAGTTGAGTGCTTGGGGGGAAGCACCGATGCGAACGTAACGCGCGTCCCTGAGAGGAACTTAAGCGCGCAGTGCGGCGACCCTGTCAAACGGCTGCTTTCGGAGTAATCGTCGCCACATCAGCCCCGTGGGAGTGGCTGCCGTTACCCCAAGGCCGAACCGGCTATCGCTGCGCGGCCCGGTACTGCCGCGGCGTCATGTCGAACCAGCGCTTGCAGGACCGGTTGAGCGCACTCTGCTCGGTGTAGCCGACGAGGCTGGCGACGTGACTCAGCTCCACGTCCCGGTTGGCGAGGTAGCGGGCCGCGAGGCCGCGTCGTTCACGTTCGATGACGTCCTGGCAGCGGGTGCCCTCGGCGGCGAGGCGCCGCTGCAGGGTGCGGGTCGGGACAGCCAGTTCGCAAGCAATCGCCTCGACGCTGCACCGCCCCGTCGGCAGCAGGTTGCGGGCCAGGTCGGCCACGCGCTCGGACAGCCTCGCCGACGGCGGGATGTAGCGCGAATCGAGGTACTTGCGGGCCAGCCGGCGGGTCGCGGTGTCCGCGCCGGCGATCGGGAGTTCGGCGGTCGCCGCGGAGAGCGCCCAGCCGCACCAGGCCCGGTTGAACTGCACCGGACACCCCAGCACCTCTCGGTACGCGTCGTCCGAACCCTGCTGGGGATGCGCGAAGGCGATGTAGGCGGGCAGGACGTCGGGCCCGGCGAGCAGGTGCACGATCTGCACCGCGATCCCCATGCTGAGCTCGTAGCTCTGGATCGCCGACGTCACGTCCGAATCGGTCACCTCGAACACGAACGCGATGTCGGGGTCCGCCGGCCACGGCGCACGCTTCAACGTCATCGCCGGCGAATGCACGAAGAGGTAGTGCGCCACGATGTCAACGGCGCTCAGCAGCGTTCGCGCGTTGCGGGCGACCACGGCGACCGGGCCCAGGACGTCGAGGCCCTGCCATTGCGATAGCCGGAGGCCCAGATCCGGGCACTTCAGTTCGTCGGCCGTTGCCTCGAGCATGGCAGCGAACGCGGTGAACGAGATGAACTCGTCCTCGCGCTCGTCGACTCCGCGCGGCATACCGAAACGCGCGAGGTAGACGCTCGGATCGCCGCCGAGCCGATGCACCACCTCGCGGTAGCCCCACAGCGCGGTCGCCTGGATGAGACTCGCCACGTGACGAGTGTGGCGGGAAAAGTCAAAAATCTGGCGGAATCGATCAAGATCGCGCGCCAGCAACTCGGCGATCATATGCGCGATCCCTGCATCCATGCAGACGGCAGCCCCCGGAGGAGTCGATGTGCCGCGTCACCAGTCCCGACCGCATCGGCGGTCGATGGTTCACGCCGTACCTGCCGGACCCGCCCGCAGTGTCCGCTGACTCAGTCGGCCTCACGGCGTAGCCGAACCACTCAAGCCCCTCACCGCTGCGGCGGTCTCGCCTACCCCACCAGGTGTGCCCCCGACTTCTCAGGAGTACCCGTGAATCACCAGCCAGCGAGCAAGCGCGCACGCCGCACGTGGACCGCGGAGCAGGAGGTCGCCCTCGAGCGGCTCGCCTCGGCGGCGCGACAGGCCACTCACGCGCGAACCCCCGAGTCCAGGGAGCTCCTCCAACTGGCCGTCGACGCGGCCCGCGACGTCGGCGTCGGCTGGACGCGCATCGGCGACGCGCTCGACATGGCCGGCGGCAACGCCTATCAGAAGTACCGGAAGAGGCACTCCTGCGACGAACGCTGCGGACGGCCCGCCGAATAGGCGGTGTCCGGCCGGGGAACTCCGCGAGGACCGTTCTGCGCGCGGCGTGGTTCGGGGGTTGTATTGACCTAGTCCGAGCATCTGGAGGTTCACATGACCGCAATCGCGACGACGAACTGGCAACCCGCCGACGTCCGCCCGCTGAGCGACGAGGCGGTAGCCCAGCTGGACGGCTGGTGGCGGGCGGCGAACTACCTCTCGGTGGGCCAGATCTACCTCCTGAACAATCCGCTGCTGCGTACGCCGCTGGCGCGCGACGACGTCAAGCCGCGCCTGCTCGGCCACTGGGGCACCACGCCCGGCCTGAACTTCCTCTACGCGCATCTCAACCGGGCGATCGCCGAGCGTCGGCAGTCCACGCTGTACATCACCGGACCGGGACACGGCGGTCCCGGCCTGGTGGCCAACGCCTACCTCGACGGCACGTACTCGGAGATCTACTCCGACATCACCCCCGACCTCGAAGGCATGCGGCGACTGTTCAGGCAGTTCTCCTTCCCCGGCGGCATCCCGTCGCACGTGGCCCCGGAGACGCCCGGTTCGATCCACGAGGGCGGTGAGCTCGGCTACGCGCTGTCGCACGCATACGGTGCCGCGTTCGACAACCCCGACCTGCTGGTGGCGGCGGTCGTCGGCGACGGCGAAGCCGAGACGGGCGCGCTGGCGACCAGCTGGCATTCGAACAAGTTCACCAACCGCGTGCACGACGGCGTCGTGCTGCCGATCCTGCATCTCAACGGATACAAGATCGCGAATCCCACTGTGCTGGATCGTATTCCGACCGACGACCTGCGCAGCCTGATGATCGGATACGGGCACAACCCGTACTTCTTCGAGGTAGACGAGGACACCGACCACGCGACCGCGCACCGCGACTTCGCCCTGCTGCTCGACACCGTGCTCAACGAGATCGCCGAACTCAAAGCCGATTCCGACAACGAATCGCCCGCGCGCTGGCCGATGATCGTGTTCCGGACGCCGAAGGGCTGGACCGGTCCCGCGTACATCGACGGCAAGAAGACCACCGGGTCGTGGCGGGCCCACCAGGTACCGCTGGCCAACGCCCGCGATACCCCCGAGCACCTGCAGGTGCTCGCCGACTGGCTGGCGTCCTATCGGCCCGCGGAACTGTTCGACGACGACGGCACCCTCCGGGAGGACCTGGCCGCGCTCGCGCCACCCGGCGCGCTGCGGATGAGCGCCAACCCGCACGCCAACGGCGGTGCGCTGCTGAAGGACCTGCGGCTCCCCGACTTTCGCGCCTACGCCGTCGACGTGCCCGCACCGGGTGCGACCATCGCGGAATCGACGAGGGTGCTCGGTACCTGGCTCACCGACGTCGTACGGCGCAATCCGAACAACTTCCGCATCTTCGGACCCGACGAGACCGCGTCGAACAGGTTGCAGGGCGTCTTCGACGCGACCGACAAGCAGTGGAACGCGGAGTACTTCGGCCCCGAAGTCGACGAGCACCTGGCACGCGCGGGTCGTGTCGTCGAGATGCTCTCCGAGCACCAGTGCCAGGGCTGGCTCGAGGGCTACCTGCTCACCGGTCGGCACGGGCTGTTCAACTGCTACGAGGCGTTCATCCACATCATCGACTCGATGTTCAACCAGCATGCCAAGTGGCTGAAGGTCACCAACCACATCCCGTGGCGGCGGCCCGTCGCCAGCCTGAACTACCTTCTCTCCAGCCATGTCTGGCGTCAGGACCACAACGGCTTCAGCCACCAGGATCCCGGCTTCATCGACCACGTGGTCAACAAGCGCGCCGAGGTGGTGCGCGTCTACCTGCCGCCGGACGCCAACACGCTGCTGTCCACCTACGATCACTGCCTGCGCTCGCGGCAGTACGTCAACGTCGTCGTCGCGGGTAAGCAGCCGAGCCCCAACTTCCTGACCATGGAGCAGGCGATCGCCCACTGCACGCGCGGTCTCGGGATCTGGGAGTGGGCTGGCACCGAGACACTGGGCGAGGATCCCGACGTCGTGATCGCGACGTGCGGTGACGTGCCGACTCTGGAGGGGCTGGCGGCGGTCGACCTGCTGCGACAACACCTGCCGGAGTTGAAGATCCGGTTCGTCAACGTCGTCGACCTGATGCGCCTGCAAGACGAGAGGGAACACCCGCACGGACTGTCGGACCGCGCGTTCGACATGATCTTCACGACCGATAAGCCGGTGATCTTCGCCTATCACGGCTACCCGTGGCTGATCCACCGACTGACCTACCGCCGCGCCGGCAACGAGAACCTGCACGTGCGCGGATACAAGGAGGAGGGCACCACCACGACGCCGTTCGACATGGTGATGCTCAACGACCTGGATCGCTATCACCTGGTGATCGACGTCATCGACAGGGTGCCGTTCCTCGGCTCGACGTGCGCCACGCTCCGTCAGCAGATGGTCGACAAGCGGATCGCCGCGCGCGAGTACACCCGCGAGCACGGCGACGACATCCCCGAGGTCAAGGACTGGGCCTGGCCAGCGGCGCACGGCGCGTCGTTCGGATCGGGCGTCGCCGCGACGCTGTCGACCGGCGGCGACAACGAGTAGTTCAGCTGCCTGACAGCGGCTTCCAGCCCGGCGGCGGGTCCTCGCCGACGCGGCCGTCGACGACCTCGCGGAGCAAGTCGGCGTGACCGGTGTGCCTGCCGTACTCCTCGATAAGGTCGCACACCAGTCGGCGCAGGCTGGCGTGTTCGCCCTCCTCCGAGGCGACGTGCACCAGCTGGTCGAGGCCTCCGTTGGCGAGTGCCGCATCCAGGCGGGTTCGCGACCGGGCGACGGCGTCGTCCCAGCCCGCGTAGAGACTGTCAGGCGCATCGTCGGCCGCCGACCGGAAGTCCCAGTCGTCACCGTCCCACTGGGACTCCCACGGCTCGCCGAGCGGAGCTCCGGACAGCTTCACGGTGAACATGAAGTCCTCGGCGAAGGCCAGATGCTTGAGCAGGCCGCCGAGTGTCAGCGCGGACGCGCCGACCCCGGTGGACAGGCCGGCCGCGTCGAGGTCGTCGGCCTTCCAGCGGAACGTCGTCCGCAGCCGCTCGAGGGCACCGACGAGATGCGCGACCTCGGTGCCCGCCAGCGGTGGTTCCCACGGAGTCGCTTGATCCTGGAAGTGGTCCACCGGGTCCACCGTAGGCGGTCACGTATGGTCTAGCGACGCCGCGGAGCGCGTCGAGCAAAGGGTTCGGCAACGCTCACACACCTCACCCACGCTCGCGCGATCCGTGCGGAGTGTTGGCCAGCAAATCGCGTTAGTACCGGTGAAGACCTCGGCTTAAGTATTGTTGCATCGTGGCGACGACCGCGGATGGGCACCGTACGGGGCTCTTCAGCAACCGTGGACGCCGATTGAGTCCCGCTCTCGAACGCGAGTTTGAGGAGGTCTTCGATCGTGGCGGGCGCGGTCCGCGATCGGAGCTCTGGTTGCTCATACTGGTGTGGGTCGCCGTGGTCGTCATCTTCCACGAGTACCTGCTCGACGTGCCTTCGGCGCTGCTATCCTGGGTTCCCCTGCTCTTGATCGGGGTGGGGTTGCCCGCCGTGCTGCGATGGCTGAGCGGCTCGCACAGCCCGTGGAACAGGTGGTCGCAAGCACTCTTCGTGCTCGCGACGTATCTGGACGTCGCGTGCTTGATGGTGATCCGCGTCGCCGGCTTGCAGCAGGGCGCCCCGACGCTGCCGATCGTCGTGCCGGTCGCCATCTTGATGAGCCTGGTGATCGCACAGATCAGGTTCGCCTACCTGGCGTCGGCGATTCTGTTGGGACTCGTCGGCATCATCGTCGCCGAACTGAGCGTGCACCAGGTCACCACGGGGTCGCTGTTCGACATGGCGGCGTCCGCGGGGATCGTCGCCGTGTCGTTGGCGTCGGCATACGAGCTGGAGGCCAGCAGCCGAGCCGCATGGATGCGCGCGCGGGCACTCGACGAGCTCACGCGCATCGACAGTCTCACCGGCCTACCGAACCGCCGATTCCTCGATCAACGGCTATACGAGATCATTTCGGCCGGCGGATCGGTGACGCTGGCCATCTTCGATATCGACGATTTCAAGGCGTTCAACGATCACTTCGGCCACCCCGCCGGTGACGAATGCCTTCGATCGATCGGAGAGCACCTTCGACGTCAGCTGGACGACGAGCACGAATCGGCAGCCCGCTACGCGGGCGAGGAGTTCGCCGTGGTGTGGCGGAACACCGCGCCCGAAACTGCACTAGCGCGTGCCGAGCACCTGCGCGCATCGATCGGAGAAATCGGCATCACGCGGCCCGACGGAAACGGTCCGTTGACCGCCTCCGCCGGCACCGCAGAGCTGTACCTGCCACCGAATGACACCGCCGCGCTGACGGCAACCGATGCATCGGATCTGTTGTACACCATGATGAACCGGGCTGACCGCGCGCTCTATCGAGCCAAGGCCGCGGGCCGTGACAGATCCGTGCACGACCTCTCGACGATCTCCTACGCCGACCGGGAGAAGCCGCCGTCCCTCATCGTCGCCCCGACGTCGCGCGACGACTTCGGACCACGGTTACACGCGACCGCCACGACCCTCCGCTTCGCCGCCCCTGAGGACGAAGCCGAATTCCGGGACTCAGACGAGGAGTTGGGCCGCCGCACAAGACGTTTCATCATGATCGGTCTCCTGGCGGTGTGCGCGTTCATCTTCTTCTTTCAAGGTCCGCTGCTCAAGATCCCTCCGGAGGCGGCGACTTTCGGGCGTCTGACATTGGTCATCGGGTTGATGCCGGCAGCGATCGTGGCCGCTGTAGGAGCCTCCGCACGTCGCCTCCGGCGCTGGTCGGCGCCCATCTACGTCGGCGCGGTCGGGGTGATCCTCACGGCTCAGATGGTCGAGCGCGCCATCTTGATGTCACGAGGCTTCGACGTCGTGCCGTTCCTCATGCCGATCTCGGTTCTACTGAGCCTGTGCGTCGTCCAGATCGCCTACAACATCCTGATGCCCTCGATGGTGGTGATGTTGACGGGCATCATCGTGTTCGAGGCCCTGACGATTCCGCTCAGCGGGTATCAGGCGCTGGCCATGTCCACCGCGGTGGTCATGGCGTTCGTGACCGTGCGATTCGCCTACCAACTGGAGCGGTCTCGACGTCTGGACTGGAGCCGTTCGAAGCTCCTCGAGATACAGAGTCTGACCGATCCGCTCACCCGCCTACCGAACAGGCGCGCGGTCCTCGCCCATCTCCGCGAGATGCTCGCCGAGTCAAGGGAACCCGCACTGCTGCTCGTCGACGTCGACCACTTCAAGGCGTACAACGATCGGTTCGGCCACCTGGCAGGCGACGGGTGCCTGGTAGCGGTCGGTGAACAACTGCGCGTCGCGGCCGCCGCGTGCGGCGGCATGGCGGCCCGTCTCGGCGGCGAGGAGTTCGCCGTCGTCATGCCCGGCGGTCCCACGGCCGCAGAGGAAGCCGCCAGGATCCGATCCTTGGCGACCGGGCCGCAGACTGCCGACGGGCAGGGTGGGCCGGTCACCGTGTCGGCCGGGTTGGCGCCGGCTACCGGAACGGCGTCCGACGATCCGGACTCGGTCATCTCCGAGTTGTTGTCGCGTGCAGACAGGGCCCTGTACGCCGCCAAGCGGAACGGGCGGGACTGTCTCGTGGTCGACGTCGGTGACCGGACGGACGGGTGCCCGGCGTCAGAGCCCCACCCACGCTAGGCGCTCAGAGCCTGCGCAGCACCGCGTCGCGGTCGGTCACGACGAACGTCGCACCGGTGCCGACCGGCGCGCCGGGCTGCTCGACGAACGGCACGGTCCGGAAGTCGGCGCGCAACTCGTCGGGGGTGATCCGCGTCCGCACGTAGCCGCGACGATTGCTGAAGTAGCGGATGTGCGGGTTCTCCGGCAGCACGGCCTCGATCTCCGCGCGGGTCTCCGATCCGTCGCCCCCCGAGCTGATCGAGCTCGTGACGAGTTCCGTTGCCACAACCGGTGACTCCACATCCCCCGGTCGTTCGTGCACCTCGGCAGCCCAGTGCGAGTGGACGTCGCCGGTGAGCACCACCGCGTTGCGCACCGGAGAGTTCTCGATGCCGTTGATGATCCGCTGCCGATTGGCGACGTAGCCGTCCCACCCGTCGGGGTTGTAACCGCCACCGGGACCCGACACGACGTCGACCCGGCCGAAGAACACCTGCTGGCCCAGCACGTCCCAGCGGGTGGCCGACTGCGCGAACCCGTCCAGGAGCCACCGCTCCTGGGCTGCACCCGTGAGCGTCGCGGTGGGATCGAAGCGCTGCACGCAGTCCGAGGCGAACGTGTCACCACAGGGCTGATCGGTCCGGTACTGCCGGGTGTCGAGCATGTGGAACGTGGCCAGCGCACCCCAGTTCACCCGCCGGTGGAGCGTCATGTCCACGCCGGACGGGCGGGCGGTGGACCGCAGCGGCATGTTCTCGTAGTACGCCTGCAACGCCGCCGCACGCCGCGCGGGGAAGTTCGCGTCCGGTGCGGAGGGGGTGTCGTCGGCCCAGTTGTCGGCCACCTCGTGGTCGTCGAACACCACGAGCCAGGGCGCGACGGCGTGCGCGGCCCGCAGGTCGGGATCGGTCTTGTACTGCGCGTGGCGGCGCCGGTAGTCCGCGAGCGTCACGGTCTCCGGACCGGCGTGGTCGCGAACGCGCCGGGGACTCCTACCGGCGGCGTACTCGTACAGGTAGTCGCCGAGGTGAAGAACGAGATCCGGAGAGTCCTCGGCCAGCCTGCGATACGCCGTGAACCAGCCCTGCTCGAAGTGCGAGCACGACGCGACGCACATCGTCAGCGGCGCCAGCGAGCCCGCAGCCGGAGCGGTCCGCGTTCGACCCGCCGGTGACAGGTGGCCTTCGGCGCGGAATCGGTAGTGATAGTCCGCGCCCGGCTGCAGGCCGCTCAGCTCGACGTGCACGCTATGGGCGGAGTCAACCGCGGCCGACACCGTTCCGGTCTGGACGATCCGAGTGAATCCTTCGTCGTGGGCGAGCTGCCAATCGACGTCGACCGTGCGATTCGGCATGCCTCCGCGGCCGTCCTCGGCGAGCGGATCCGGGGCCAGCCGGGTCCAGAGCACGACGCCGTCGGCGGTCGGTTCACCGGACGCGACGCCGAGCGTGAACGGGTCGCCGGCGAGCCGCATCGGCGGAGTCCAGGCGATCAGAGGCAGGGTGGCGACCACCGCAGCGCCCTTGAGCACCGTGCGGCGGTTGAGGTGAGACACGTCGAAACATGCGCTGCCGAGCTTTCCGGCGGGCGCCCTGCGGTCGACGTGTCGGTGACGTCACGGGGTACGTCCAGCGCTGATATCGAATTCCTGACGTCTACGACAATTCGATTCCCGTCAGCGGGCGGGTCCGGTTACAGTCCGGCCGTGTCGACGAACCGCCTGCTGCTCAGAATCGGAATCGGCATCGTCGGCGCGGGCATCGCGCTCGGGGCCGGCCACGGGGCGGCCGCCGCCGAGACGGAGCCGTCGGGCGGCGGTGCGTCCGCGACCTCGGAATCGTCGCAGTCCTCCCCCGAGTCGCAGTCTTCCCCGGAGTCGCCGTCGGACACCGCCTCGGTGTCGGAGTCCGCGACGGCGGACGCGAATGAGCAAGCCACCGAGAAGGATTCGACGGGTAGCCCGCCGAAGGACCTCGACAGGCCGACGACCACGGTGAGCGCCTCCACGGTGACCGTGCGGCGCGACGAAACCGTCGACGAGGTGGCCACGGAGTCGTCGACGCCCGTCAAGCAGGTGACAGCACCCGAATCCGAGCCTGCAAGCGCGGTCGAGCCCGAGCCCGAGCCCAAGGCCGAGCCCGTGGCGGAGGCCGTTGAACCGGTCGCCGCCACTGAACAACCCGCGGTCGAAGCACCGGCGACGCCGACCGCGGTCGAGGCCACGTTGTCGTCCGATCTCGAGCCCGCCGAGGCCGTCGCCCCCGAGGCCGCCACGCTGCGCAGCGCGGCCGCGCCGGTCGAGCGCTCAGTACGCCCGCCGGGACCGCTGGCCACGGTGGTGTTCAGTTTGCTGTCCGCCTTCGGCCTGCTCCCATCGGCTCCCGCGGTACCCGCCAACGTCGTCGGCGTTCCGGCTCAGCCGATTCCGGGCGCGTCGTCCAACCTCGGCGTGACCGGCGTCAAGGTGGGCCGTTCGGACGTTCAGATCCCGGTCGGCTCCGCGACCTACACCGGCGCGGCCGACTGGTACTTCCCCACGCAGGCCGACGGCACGGTGCAGGCGCAGGGCGTGATGTGGCTGCAGCACGGCTTCCTGGGCAGCAAGTCGTGGTATTCGGCGCTGGCCCGGCAGTTGGCTCAGGAGACCAACAGCGTCGTGGTGGTTCCCAACATCCCGTCCTTCGGCTTCTTCTCCTGCGCCGGCTGCAGCCTCAACACCGTCGCGATGCAGCAGGGCGTCGCCGACCTGTTCGCCGACCCGAACCGGGTGTCGCTGACCAACAGTGCAGGCGCCGCGGGTTATCAGGGCGTGCTGCCGGACAAGTTCATCCTGACCGGGCACTCGGCGGGCGGGGCGCTGGCAGCGGCGGCGGGCGGCTTCTACACCGACGCCGTGGCGCCAACCGAAAACAGCCTCCTCGGCGTGGTCATGTACGACGGTGTTTCGTCGAACGGCACCTTCGCGCCCGCCCTGGCCAGCCTGAGGGCGGCGGGCATCCCGCTCTACCAGATCGCGGCACCACCACAGGCGTGGAACGCCAACGGCCAGACGACAGACGACCTGGTGACGCTGAGTCCCGGCCAGTTCGTCGGTGTCGTGCTCGCCGACGGCTCACACGTCGACTCGTTGATCGGCGGCTCTCCGATCATCGACTTCTTCAGCCAGCTCTTCGTCAAACGCTCCCCGCCGGGGAACACCGATGCCGTCTACACGTTCGCGACCGGCTGGGTCAACGACATGTACGCGGGCCGCGGCCCGGCCGATCCGCTCTACGGCATCTACGGCGCACCGGATCAGTACATCGTGCTCGGGGAGGCGGCGGCGGTGGTGCTCGGCCCGCCTCCGGTGGTCGACGTGAACCGCTACCTCGGCACCTGGTACGAACTGGGCAGCGTGCGGCAGTTCTTCTCGATCGGCCTGGTGAACACGACAGCCGAGTACACCCTCAACCCGGACGGATCCATCCGGGTTGAGAACTCGGGCAACTACTTCGTCAACAACGGCCCGAAGATCACCATCGTGGGCGCCGCACTGCCGGTCGATCCCGACAACAACAAGCTGAACGTGGCGTTCTTCGGACCGGTCTCGGCCACCCCGCCGGGCAACTACTGGATCGTCGACCTGGCACCGGACTACAGCTGGGCGATCGTGAGCGACTCCCGCGGCCTCAGCGGCTTCCTGCTCAGCCGAACCCGCACCGTCTCCGAGGAGCTCTACCAGGAGCTGTTGGACCGGGCCTCGGTCAAGGGCGTCAAACGGCTGATCATCCGCACCCGCCAACCCGCCGCCGAGACGAGCACGGTGGCGGTGTAGCGGGACTCGTTCACGGCTTGCCCGTGGCTTCGTCACTTCGTCGGGTCGTGGCCCCAGTTCATCAGCGAGTACCGCCATGGTGAATCCCCGACGTCTCCCGACGGCCGTTGCGCCAGATGACGTTTGACGTATCCGTTGACCTTGCGCATATGGGCGACATCATCCTTGGAGAGGTCGTCCTTCTTCGTCCGGAGGATCTTCACGATGTGCCGCCCGCTAATGTGCCCCGTCGACTCACCGCCGCCCGATTTCTGCCCGACCGCCTTCGAGTCGTCGGTGTCGAGCCACTCCTCGAGCTGATTGGCCGTCATGTTGACGGCGTCGTTGAACTCGGCGTACACCGCCTCATCGTCTTCGTCGCTCATGATCGACTACTGCCCGCGGCGGCGGCGCCCAAACACCCCGGCCGCGCCTGCCACGTGTGGCGGGAGCGTCGGTCGGGGTAGGGCCCGGCTGACGATGCGCCCGGATCACGAGTGCGCCGCATAAAAGTTCGCTGGGTGGGTAACGGATACGACATGGCCGCCGCCTCCACTCTCGCCGCCGAACTCGAACGTCGCGGTATCCCTGCTCACGTCAGTCGAGGAGAGACCGAGCGGGTGTGTCATACGCAGATCAACAACGTCGAGGTCGCGATCCACTTCTCCACGACGCAGACGAACCGCGCCATCACCTGGCTAGATGGCGCCGGCGAGGCGCACCGCGTCAGGGATCCGCAGATCGCGCTGCATTCGCTTGCCGATCTGATCATCGAGTCCATGAGCTGACAGCTACCGGGAGATCAGTCGCGGTTGGCCGCGTAGCGCAGCAGGACGGTGCCGCACGGGAAGGTGCGGTTCTCCACCAGCCGCAGCGAGATCCACGACGGCAGTGACGGGAAGAACGGCGTGCCGCCGCCCACGGCGACGGGCGCGACCACGATCCGGAACTCGTCCACCAGTCCGGCCTGCACGATCGGTGCGGCCAACGTCGCGCCGGCCACTTCCAGATTGCCGTCGGTCTCGGCCTTCAACTTCGTCACCACCTCGACCGGGTCGCCGCGTTCCAGGCGGGAGTTCCAGTCGACGGACTCCAGCGTGCGCGAGAACACGACCTTGGGCATGGCACGCCAGACGCGCGCGTAGTCCACGATCATCGGGGTGGCGTCGGCGGCCTCGTCGGCGGTCGGCCAGTACGCCGACATCAGTTCGTAGAGTCGCCGCCCGTAGAAGGACAGGGCGGTCCCCCGCTCGAAGTCGTTCCAGTACTGGTGCAGTTCGTCGCTCGGATCGGACCAGTCGATGTTGCCCTGCGCGTCGGCGATGTAGCCGTCCACCGACACGTTGAAGCCGTAGATGAGTGTGCCCATGCAGTTCAGACTGCACCGGACGGCAAGGCTCATCGCGACGCCCACCAATGTGGCTCGTCAAGCCGGCTCACTGAACCTTCGCATCGACTCCCTGTAGTGGCTTGCCGGCCGTCTCCCGCATGGTGAGCACTGTCGCCAGGCTCACCACCGCGGCGACGATCACGTAGTACGCCGGGGCGATCTCGTTGCCGGTGCGATCCGTCAACCAGGTGGCCACATAGGGAGCGGTACCGCCGAATAGGGCAACCGACACGTTGTAGCCGATCGAGTACCCGGTCGACCGCACGCGTGTCGCGAACAGCTCGGCGCCGGCCGCCAAGGACGCCGAGACGAAGACCGCCTCGATGGCGGCCAGTCCTGCGTGCGCACCGATCGCGGCGACCAGTGACCCGGAATTCAACAGCAGGAACAGCGGGTAGGAGAAGACCCCGAAACCTATGGCGCCGGCCATCAGCACCGGCTTGCGACCGATTCGGTCCGACAGCGCGGCGAGCGGGAGTATCAACAACAACGCCACCACGCTGGCCACGGTGATGGAGATGAACGCGTCGGTCTTGGTGAATTCGAGCGTCTTGGTGAAGTACGTGGGCAGGTAGGTGAACACGACGTAGAAGCCGACGTTGTGGATGACCACGAGGCCGCCGATCTGCAGGATCGGGCGCCACGCCGTGCGCACCGCTTCCCTCAGCGGCGCCTCGGACACCTCGCCGCTCTCCTGCAGAGCCTCGAACTCGGGGGTGTCGCGGAGGCGCAACCGGATGTAGAGCCCGACGACGCCCAGTGCACCCGCGATGAGGAACGGGATGCGCCACCCGTAGGAGTTCATCGCATCCTCGGACAGGATCGTCTCCAGCAGTGTGACCGTCACCGATCCCAGCAGGAAGCCGATCACCACCGACCACACCAGAAACGCGACGACGAGTCCGCGGTGCCTCGTCGGCGCGAACTCGGCCAGAAAGCACGCGCCGCTTCCGTACTCGCCGCCGGCGGAGAAGCCCTGTACTCAGCGGAGTAGCACGAGCAGGGTCGGCGCGCCGACACCGATGACGTCGTAACCGGGAACCAGGCCGATACCCAGCGTCGACAGCGACATCAGGACGACGACGATCGCGAGCACCCGCTTGCGACCGATGCGGTCACCGAGCGGGCCGAAGAAGAACCCGCCGAGGGGACGCATGAAGAACGCCACGGCGAAGACGGCGAACGTACTGAGCACGGCGGCCGTGCCGTCGGCGGAGGGAAAGAACTCCTGGGCGATGTAGGTGGCGAGGAAGCCGTAGATCGCGAAGTCGTACCACTCGACGGTGTTGCCGATGCCGGCGCCGACAACCGCCTGGCGGACCGAGCCCGACTCCACTTCCGGCGTTGTCTCTGCACGAGACGAGTGGAAGGAGGACATGTCGTCTTGTTCCCGCTGGCCGTAGTCGGCTAACCACCCACTGAGGTCGTTACGTCCCAGCAATCTGTCGGAAATCGGGGCGGGGAATCCCCCTTCCATGACTCATCCGCTAGCCGAGCAGGCCGCTGCAACCATCTCCCGCGGTATCGGACGAAGGGGGTTCGCGCAGGCGGTCGCCGGATTGGTCGCAGGTGTCGGCGTCGTCGGCACCGCAGCGTGTTCGTCGTCGGGAGAGCGCTCAGGTCCTGAGACGTCGTCGGGCCGGTCGGGTAGCGGGGGTCCCATCCTGCAGCCGGGCACCGAGACCAGACCGGGTGACCACTACCTGAGTTCCGAGCCCGATCAAGTGTTGTGGGGCTACGTCCCGACTGTCGAGTCGCAGTCGGTGCTACGCATGGCATCGGGGCAGACCGTCACCACCGACACCGTGTCACATGAGGGAATCCTGGAGGATCAGGGCCGAAATCCCGTCGAGTACTTCGGGTCTCATGGCGTCGCCGAGTCGGACGTCTTGCAGGATGCGGTGAACATCGCATCGGGATACAGCCGGACACCCCGCAACTTCGACGTCGACGGCCCCCACGTCGTCACCGGCCCTATTTTAGTCGAGGGGGCCCAGCCGGGAGACGTCCTGAAGATCGAAACAGTCGAGGCCGTCCCGCGCGTCCCCTACGGAGTGGTGTCGAGCCGCCACGGCAAGGGCGCTCTCGGACTCAGCGCCGACAAGTTGCCACCGGCGGGTATCGGCCTGGACGAGGTGATGCCGCCCCCGGCCACCGATGGCCGGGTTACGAAGGATCCGACGAAGTACGGCAACGTCTCCACGTTCACCGCCGTCGAGGACGGCCACGGTGTCATGCCCTTCGGCGATGCGGCCGTGCGCTTTCCGCTCCGACCGTTCATGGGCATGATGGGCGTCGCCTACGCGAGCGCTCCCGGTCTGACGTCGCCGAACGCCAACTCGATCCCACCGACTCTCGGCGGCGGCAACATCGACATCGGCCTGCTCGGCCCCGGCTCGACCTTCTACCTGCCCGTGTTCGCCGACGGTGCACTGTTCTACGTGGGCGATCCGCACATGGCGATGGGTGACGGCGAAGTCGCATTCACCGCCATGGAGGGGGCGTTGCGCGGCACCTTCCGGTTGACGGTCTGCAAGCAGGGCAGCGCCGATGCACCGTCGGTTGCGTACATGTATCCCTTTGCCGAGAACCAGGATTCGTGGATTCCGATCGGGTTGTCCGATCCGGACGGGGCGGCCAACGGTCAGGGCAGCGAGCTCAACATCGCCATGAGACGCGCGGTCGTCAACGCCCTGAACTTCCTCGAGCGCGACCGCGGCATGGACCGTGCCACCGCGTACGCCTACCTCTCCGCTGCAGCCAACTTCTCCGTCAGCCAGGTGGTGGACAAGACGGTCGGCGTCCATGCGCAGATATCCAAGAGCCACTTCGCGTAGCTCGGCTACGCGCCGGTCGTTCTCGGCCGATAGCATTCGCCCGATGACCGACGTCACCAGTAGCAGCACCGAACCGGACATCATCGAACCAGCCACAGTTGTCGGAAGCCCTGAGCACGTCTACATCGCCATGGTGATCAATCCTGCCGTCGGCAACCAACTCATCACCGCGCACCGCACCCGCGACGGTGCGCACGCACAGATCGATGAGCTCGCCACGACGTGGAAAGTCGGCAGTGAGTCGTTGAATGCCGACATCCTCGAGTTGCCGTTGCTCCCCTGAAATCGGCGCCCGCGGCGGTGATCTCGGCGGCGACGTAGTCCCGGGCATGCCGGCCAGCAAGCCCAGAGCTTCTTCAGTGTCCCGCACGCCGATGGCAGCATTTCGGTTTGTCGTTCGATCGGGGTTATCGCGGCGCTCGAGTGACATCCGTGCTTTCCGGAACATCGCGCGCGGGATGGGGGAGTATCAACGCGATGACGGCTGACTCCCGATTCCGCGACCCCGAAGCGGTGGACGCGAGCTCGCCTCCGGCGCGGGGGATCGTGTTTCCGGCGCGCCGGGTCGTCACCATGAATCCCGACCTGCCCGACGCCACGGCCGTCGCGGTGCTCGGTGACCGAATCACCGCCGTCGGGGACATCGAGGACGTCCGCGGTCACAGCGCAGTGGACGAGCGCTTCGCCGACGCGGTGCTCGTGCCCGGCCTGATCGACCAGCATCTGCACCCGGTGCTCGGCGCGACCACCCTGGTCACCGAGGTCATCGCGACGGAGGACTGGGTGCTGCCCGGTCGGATGTGCCCGGCCGCGACGTCCGAGCAGCAGTACAGACAACGGCTGCAGGAGGCAGAGCGGGCACTGCCCGATCCCGACACGTGGCTCTTCTCCTGGGGTTATCACCGGCTCTGGCACGGCCACCTCGACCGCGCCGTGCTCGACGGCGTCAGCCGCTCGCGGCCGATTGCCGTGTGGCAGCGCAGTTGTCACGAATTCTTCCTGAACACCACGGCCATCACAGCGCTCGGCATCACACCAGCCGACATGGCCGATCGCGGGCCGGCGAGCGCGATGGTGGACGTCCTCGCCGGCCACTGGTGGGAATCCGGCATGAACCTGCTTCTGCCGTCGTTGGCGCCACACTTCATGACCGATGAGCGCATCGCCACCGGCCTGCGGCTGATGGTCGACTACCTGCACCACAACGGCGTCACAGCGTTCAACGAGCCCGGAATCATATGGGACCTCGAACCTTGGGAGCTCTATCAGGACATCCTCGGGGCGCCCGAGACCCCGTTACTCTCGACGTTTCTGGTCGATGCGCGCAGTCAGGCCGACAGCGGTATGGACCCCGCGGACGCGGTCGCCGACGCCCACCGGCAGGTGGAACGTCATTGCTCGGGCAAGGTCCGGCTGCTGCCGAAACAGGTGAAGTTGTTCGCCGACGGCGCGATCATCAGTCAGCTCATGCAGATGCGCGACCCGTACCTCGATGGCGACGGCCAGCCCGATCCGTGTCATCACGGTGAGTGGATGATGCAGCCGGACGTGTTTCGCGCGTTCGCGAGGGTCTACTGGAATGCCGAGTGGCAGTTGCACATTCACGTCAACGGTGACGCGGCGCTCGACCTGGTGCTCGACACCATCGAGGAGTGCATGGCAGACCATCCGCGTGCCGACCACCGCACCGTGCTCGTCCACTTCGCCAACTCGACCGAGGAGCAGATCGACCGCATTGCGCAGCTGGGCGCCATCGTCTCGGCCAACTCGTACTACCCCGTCGGGTTCGCGGACAAGTACGCTGCGCACGGCCTCGGAGCGGCCAGGGCCGACGCGATGGTCCGGTCCGCGTCGGTGTTGAACCGAGGTATCCCGTTGTCGTTCCACTCGGACCTGCCGATGGGCCCGTCGGATCCGCTGACCCTGGCGTGGTGCGCGGTCAACCGCATCACCCCCAGCGGCCGCGTCGCGGGTCCGGATCAGCGGATCTCGGTCCACGATGCGTTGCGGGCCGTGACGATCGAAGCCGCCTATTCGTGGCGGATGGAACACGAGCTCGGCAGCATCGCCGCGGGGAAACTCGCCAACTTCACCGTGCTCGGCGACGACCCCTACGCCGTCGCACCTGATCACCTCAACCAGATCGCGGTGCTCGGCACGGTGTTCGAGGGCCGGTGGTTTCCCAGCGACGCCTAAGTGACTGCCGGGGTGGCGAGGGGCTGACCAAACCAAATCAGGCCCCCTCGAAAGGGGGCCTGACGTGTGTGGCAGGTGCAGGATTCGAACCTGCGTAGGCGTTAGCCGACGGATTTACAGTCCGCTCCCATTGGCCGCTCGGGCAACCTGCCTAGTCGCTCCAAAGCCGAACCGGGTTTGGTGCGAGTAGCAGGGTACAACGAAGATGGGCCTAAGACGAAAACGCACCCGGAGGGAAGAGGAGCGCATCCAATGGCGGATTCATCGTTCGACGTCGTGAGCAAGGTCGACCGGCAGGAGGTCGACAACGCCCTGAACCAGGCGGCCAAGGAGCTGGCCACCCGATTCGACTTCCGCGGCACCGACACCACCATCGAGTGGCAGGGCGAGGAGGGCATCATCCTCGTCTCCTCCACCGAGGAGCGGGTGAAGGCCGCCGTCGACGTCTTCAAGGAGAAGCTGATCCGTCGGGACATCTCGATGAAGGCCTTCGACGCGGGCGACCCGCAGCCGTCGGGCAAGACGTACAAGGTGATCGGCAGCATCAAGCAGGGCATCTCGAGCGAGGACGCCAAGAAGGTCACCAAGCTCATCCGCGACGAGGGACCCAAGGGCGTCAAGGCGCAGATCCAGGGCGAGGAGATCCGCGTCAGCTCCAAGAAGCGCGACGACCTGCAGGCCGTCCAGGCGCTGCTGCGGGGCGCCGACCTGGACATCGCGCTGCAGTTCGTGAATTACCGGTAGTCCGGAACGGGGTTAAGCTCGATCGGTGGGCCCGGTTGATCGCATGACGGAGCGGCGGCAGATTCGCCGTTCCGCCGAAGAGGCGCTGACCGACACCCGGTTGCGGATGCCGCTGCTCCCGTTCGAGCCCCACGACCGGCGTCGCGACGACCTGCCGCCGGGCTTCGCGGGTAGGCCCGTTCGCACCAACGGCGACGCGCTCGACACCGGCTACGCGACCACCTATGCGCCGCACCCGCTTTCGCGGCCGACGTCCACGCAGCTGCAGTTCCGGCTGCGAAAGACGCCCTGGTATCGCACCAATGCGGCCAAGCTGGTGCTCGTCGCGCTCGCGTTGGTCGCGGCCGCGGCGTCGATCGTCGTGCTGCTGTGGCCGAGCTCGTCACCCGCACCGCTGGACACCGGGACGACGACCGCGCCCGCCCCCTCCCCGAGCGCGACACCCACGCCCAGCGCGTCGCTGTCGCCTCCCGCCCCGCCGTCGGTGCTGCTGCCACCACCTCCCCCGCCGCCACCGCCAGCGCCGCCGGAGTCAGCGCCACCGCCGCAACAGCAGCAGCAGTACTACCCGCGCTACGACCCGCCCACGACGAAGAAGCCCGAGATCGGCGTCACCAGGACGCCGATCAGCGCCTCGCCCACGGTCAAGAAGAAGCCCGACAACAACTCCGCGACGCCCGGCGACAACAAGGGCGGCGGCTGGGGCTGGTAACCAGCCGCATCGAAAGCGGCCTCCCCGCCACCGCCTCGGCAATACGCTGAGCGGCATGGCAACCGGTCAACGCGAACCCAAAGTCGTCGTCCTCGGTGGAGGCTCCTGGGGCACCACAGTGGCGTCCATCTGCGCGCGGCGCGGGCCGACGCTGCAGTGGGTGCGTTCGGAGGAGACCGCCGACGACATCAACAAGAACCACCGCAATTCCAAATACCTCGGCGACGAGGTCGAACTGTCGCCCACCCTGCAGGCCACCAACGACTTCTCCGAGGCCGCCGAGTGCGCCGACGTCATCGTCATGGGGGTTCCGTCGCACGGCTTCCGCGGCGTGCTCGAACACCTGGCCAAGGAGTTGCGGCCGTGGGTGCCGGTGGTGTCGCTGGTGAAGGGCCTCGAGCAGGGCACCAACATGAGGATGAGTCAGATCGTCGACGAGGTGCTGCCCGGCCATCCCGCGGGGATCCTGGCCGGGCCGAACATCGCGCGCGAGGTCGGTGAGGGTTACGCCGCAGCTGCGGTGCTCGCGATGCCCGACACGAAGCTCGCCGCCGACCTGGGAAAGCTGTTCCGCACCAAGCGCTTCCGCACCTACACCACCGACGACGTCGTCGGCGTCGAGATGGCCGGTGCGCTGAAGAACGTGTACGCCATCGCGGTCGGGATGGGCTACGCGCTGGGGATCGGCGAGAACACCCGTGCCCTGGTGATGGCGCGGGCCGTCAACGAGATGTCCAAGCTCGGCGAGGCGATGGGCGGCAAGCGCGAGACCTTCGCGGGCCTCGCCGGAATGGGCGACCTGATCGTCACCTGCACCAGCCAGCGCAGCCGCAACCGTCACGTCGGCGAGCAACTCGGCTCGGGCAAGAACATCGAGGAGATCATCGCCGCCATGAACCAGGTGGCCGAGGGCGTCAAGGCCGCCAGCGTCATCATGGAGTTCGCCGAGAAGTACGGCATCACCATGCCGATCGCCCGCGAGGTCGACGCCGTCATCAACCACGGCGCGACGGTCGAGGACGCCTACCGCGGGCTGGCCGCCGAGAAACCGGGCCACGAGGTGCACGGCTCGGGCTTCTGACGCTCGCGAATCAGTTGAAGTACGGGTTGCGGCCGCCGCCGTCTTGCAGCAGCGGGTTGTTCGGCTCGATGATGTAGCTCGCCGCGGGGCTGATCACGAAGCCGCCGCCGTCGTAGTTGTTGGTGCAGATCGTCGAGGTGCCGTCGGTGCCGCAGGTGACGTTGCGGAAGCTGATCCGCGTGCCCGGCTCGAGCCGCTTCGGCAGCGTCTCGAAGAGGTAGATCGGGCGATCGGCGTTGGCGAACCCGGCCGGGCCCTGCTGCGAACCCGTGACGACGTTGGCGCCGTTCGGGGCGGCCGGAATGGCACCGCTGCAGCCGTAGCTGCCGGAGCCGCGGCTCATGACGCAGGCGAGGTCACCGGGCACGGCGAAGGCGTAGATCTCGCCGTTCTGCTGCGCGAAGTCCGCAGGAGAGACGGGCGTGAAGACGTTGGCATTGGGCGGGGGCGGCGCCGGCGCTGGTTCCGGTTCGGCACCCGCGACTCCGGGCACACCGAACACAGCTGCCCCCGCAGCAACCAGGCCGATCAGGATTCTGCTCAGCACCCGATCACCATAAGGGTTGCGGTGGCCAAGTGCACCACCTTGGCCCTAGTACTGGCCGGGGCCGCGCCCGGCCATCGCCTCGAGCCGCGCGATGCGCTCCTCGATCGGCGGGTGCGTCGAGAACAGCTTGCCGATCTTCTCGCCCGCCCGGAACGGGTTGGCGATCATCAGGTGCGCCTGGTCGGCCAGCTGCGGCTCCGGCGGCAGCGGCGCCTGCTCAACCCCTCGGCTGATCTTGCGCAGCGCGCTCGCCAGCGACAGCGGGTCGCCCGTCAGCTCAGCGCCGGACTGATCGGCCTGGTACTCCCGCGACCGCGACACGGCCATCCGGATCACCGTCGCGGCGATCGGGCCGAGCAGCGAAACCAGAAGGATCGCAAAGGGATTGGTGCCACCTTCGCGGTTACCGCCGAACATGCTCGCGAAGAACGCGAGGTTGGCCAGCGCCGTGATGACCGACGCCATCGCGCCGGCGACACAGGAGATCAGGATGTCGCGGTTGTAGACGTGCGACAGCTCGTGGCCGAGCACGGCGCGCAGTTCGCGCTCATCGAGGATGCGCAGGATCCCCGTCGTGCAGCACACCGCGGCGTTGCGCGGGTTGCGGCCGGTCGCGAACGCGTTGGGCGCGTCGGTGTCGCTGATGTAGAGCCGTGGCATCGGCTGGTGCGCCGTCGTCGCCAGTTCGCGGACGATGCGGTACATCGCCGGCGCCTGCAGCTCGTTGACCGGCTGGGCGTGCATCGCCCGCAACGCCAGCTTGTCGCTGTTGAAGTAGACGTACACGTTCATGCCGATGGCGAAGAGCACCGCCAGGAACATGATGTTGCGGCCGAACATCGCGCCGACCGCGACGATCAGGCCCGAGAAGAGCGCCAGCAACACGAAGGTCTTGAGCCGGTTCGCGTGCGGATGCCAGGTCATCAGCTTCCTTCCTTAAGAAGTGGTTCGCTGACTTGAACGCTCGGGACGCCGGGTTAAGTTTCCGAAATCCTCAGCCGTGCCGATTGACCGTGAAGTCCAGAAGCGTCGTCAGCGCCTGCCTGCCCGGCAGGTCCGGAAGCTTCTCGAGCTCCTCACGTGCGCCTTCCGCGTACCGCGCCACCTTCTCCCTGGCTGCGGCGATGCCCTGTGAGCTTCGCAACAGGCTCAGCGCCTCGGCCACGTCCTCGTCCCGCTCGACCGGTCCGGTGAGCAGCTCGCGCAGCCGATCGGCATTCGGACCCGTTTCGCGCAGCGCGTACAGCACCGGCAGGGTGTACACGCCCTCACGCAGGTCGGTGCCCGGCAGCTTGCCCGACTCGTCGGGGTCGGCCTCGATGTCGATGATGTCGTCGGAGATCTGGAAGGCCGTTCCGACGATGCCGCCCAGCCTGCCCAACCGCGCGATCTGCTCCTCGTCGGCCCCGGAGAACGTCGCACCGAACGTGCCCGACGCCTCGATCAGGCAGGCGGTCTTCTCGTAGACCACCTTGAGGTAGTGATCGACGGAGTCGACGTGATCGGCGGCGCCCCGCGTCTCGCGCATCTGTCCGGTGACGAGCTGGGCGAACGTGTCCGCGATGACCCGCACCGCGTCGGGCCCCAGCTTCGACACCAGCCGCGAGGCCGTCGCGAACAGGTAGTCGCCCGCGAGGATCGCGATGTTGTTACCCCAGCGCGCGTTGGCGCTGTCGGCGCCCCGCCGCACCTGCGCCTCGTCCATGACGTCGTCGTGGTAGAGCGTGGCCAGGTGCACCAGCTCGATGACGGCGCCCGCGTAGGTCACCTGCCAGCTGTCGGGATCCGGCCCCAGCTGCGCTGACAGCACGGTGAACAGCGGCCGGAAGCGCTTGCCGCCGGCCTGGAACAGATGGGTGACGGCCTCGGCCATCAACTCGTCGGCTTTGCCCAGTTCAACGGACATCAGCTCTTCGACGCGCGCCACTCCTTCGCGCACCCGAGCGGCGAAGTCGGCGTCACCCAGGTCAACGCCCGCCACCACCGTCGCTGGTGTCTTCATTGCTCCAACATACTGTGAGGTGTGCAGCTCAGATCTGACGTGGTGGTGATCGGTGCCGGTCCGGCCGGTTCGTCCGCTGCGGCGTGGGCCGCACGGGCCGGGCGTGACGTGCTGGTCATCGACTCCGCGGAGTTCCCCCGCGACAAGGCGTGCGGGGACGGTCTCACTCCCCGCGCCGTCGCCGAGCTGGAGCTGCTGGGCCTCGGACCGTGGCTCGACGGCCGAGTCCGCCATCACGGGCTGCGCATGTCGGGTTTCGGCGCCGACGTCGAAGTGCGGTGGCCCGGACCGTCCTTCCCACCGACCAGCAGCGCGGTCCCCCGCACCGAACTCGACGACCGCATCCGCATGGTCGCCGCTGACGACGGCGCCGAGATGCTGCTGGGTACCAAAGCCGTTGACGTCGTTCGTGATTCCGGACGCGTGACCGCTGTTGTGCTCAACGACGGCCGCGAGGTCGGCTGCGAGCACCTGATCGTCGCCGACGGCGTGCGCTCCACGCTCGGGCGGGTGCTCGGCAGGCAGTGGCACCGGGAGACGGTGTACGGCACCGCGATCCGCGCCTACATCTCCACGCCGCGCGCCGACGAGCCGTGGATCACGTCGCACCTCGAACTGCGCTCCCCCGAAGGCGACGTGCTACCCGGCTACGGCTGGATCTTCCCGCTGGGCAACGGCGAGGTGAACATCGGCGTCGGGGCGCTGGCCACCGCGAAGCGGCCCGCCGACGCCGCGCTGCGCCCGCTGCTCGCTCACTACACGAACCTGCGCCGCGAGGAGTGGGGCTTCGAGGGGGAACCCCGCGCCGGCCTGTCCGCACTGCTGCCGATGGGCGGCGCGGTATCCGGTGTCGCGGGCCGCAACTGGATGCTGATCGGCGACGCCGCGGCGTGCGTCAACCCGCTCAACGGCGAGGGCATCGACTACGGACTGGAAACCGGGCGGCTGGCGGTCGAGATGCTCGGAGCCGCCGACCTCGGCGTGGCCTGGCCCGCCGAGTTGCAGCGACACTACGCCCGCGGTTTCTCCGTGGCCCGGCGGCTGGGGTTGCTGCTGACCATCCCGCGATTCCTACCGGCGACGGGACCGATCGCGATGCGATCGCACTTCCTCATGGGCATCGCGGTGCGGGTGATGGGCAACCTCGTCACCGATGAGGACGCCGACTGGGTCGCGCGGATCTGGCGGCGCGCGGGTGCCGGCTCGCGTCGATTGGACGCACGTCCGCCGTTCAGCTGATGACCGCGGTGTACCGGGCGCCGATGCGATCGCGCAGTGACGACATCGACTGGGCCGCAACAATTGAGCGTGCATTCGCGCTCGGACTCGTCGGCGTCGGTGACATCGACGGCAACGAGCGCCGTGTCGAGCGGTTCGCCGACGTCGACGACGGTGCGTTCGTCTGGACCCGAGATGCCTCGGGCTTCTACCGGGTCGGCCGGATCGACGGTCCGTACCGCTACGACGAGGGCGGCGCCGCGGTCGACCTGGTGCACGTCCGACCGTGCCGGTGGTCCCGACCCGTTCCGGAACACCGCGTTCCCGCCGCCGTACTCGCCACGTTCGCGCGGGGCGGCCGCAACTTCCAGCGGACGCACGACACAAGGGTGGCGGCCGAATCGCAGGCCATATGGGACGAGTACGCGAGTCTGTGACGTATCCGTAAGGATTGCCGATTCGGGTAACGGGCATCTGCGGCGCGGCGATGAGACACCAGAGACGCGAAGCAGACTGCGTCCGACTCCCCCTCCCATTCCCCGTGTGTCTCAACACGGTGACGAAGGACGTTCACACTCATGGTTGCTTTCAATGGTCGACTGCGTCGCTTGTGGGCCGGTGTGCTTGTCGCGCTCCTGCTGCCCGCACTGATAGCGGTCACAGGCGGCACCGCACCCGCGGGGGCCTACTCGAGGCCGGGCCTTCCCGTCGAAGACCTTATGGTCCCGTCGGCGGCGATGGGCCGCGACGTGCTGGTGCGATTCCAGCCCGGTGGCAGCCGCGCCGTCTACCTGCTCGACGGCCTGCGCGCCCGCGACGACAACAGCGGCTGGGACATCGAGACCAACGCATTCGAGAAGTTCGCCGGCTCAGGGGTTTCCGTCGTCATGCCGGTCGGCGGGATGTCCAGCTTCTACACCAACTGGAACTCGCCGGCGGTCGGCAACGGCACCACACAGACCTACAACTGGGAGACGTTCCTCACCTCGGAGCTGCCCGCCTACCTGTCCGCCAACAAGGGCATCTCACCGTCCGGCAACGCCGTCGTCGGCCTCTCGATGTCGGGCAGTGCCGCGCTGATCCTGTCGGCGTACCACCCCGGCACCTTCTCGTATGCGGGATCGCTGTCGGGCTTCGAGAACCTGTCCGAGGGCATCTGGCCGACACTGGTGGGCTTCTCGATGCGCGACGCCGGTGGCTTCGACGCCACGGCGATGTGGGGGCCCGGCGGCGGACCCACCTGGCAGCGCAACGACCCGACGCTGCAGGCGGGCAGGATCGCCGCCAACGGCACGCGCATCTACGTCTACACCGGCAACGGCAAACCGAGCGAGCTGGGCGGCGGCGACCTGCCCGCCACCTTCCTGGAAGGTCTCACGAAGGACAGCAACGTCGCGTTCCAGAACGCCTACACCGCCGCGGGTGGCAGCAACGGGACGTTCAACTTCCCGGCCAGCGGCACCCACAACTGGGCGTACTGGAGCCAGCAGCTGGACAACATGAAGCCCGACATCCTCCGGACGCTGGGCGCCTGATCCCACGACGCAGCTGACGGGCCGGCGACGCCTGGGTGAACCCTCGGCGAAGTCGGCCCGTCGGCGTGGAAGGTGCTGTGCGCGCGGCGATATCGTGTGGGCATGAACGCGGTCACCCGCGACGGGACGCCGGTTGCCCTGGACGACGCCAAGTTCGAGTGGGCGCACCACGGCTACGACGTGCTGGTCGGCGTCGCCCGTGAAGCGCAGGGCCGCATCACCTATCCCGACATCGCCGACACGGTGCAGTCCGGCACCGGCATCCGCACCGCGATTCCGCTGATGGAGTGGGTCGACACCTCGCTGACGCTGGTGGCCGAGATGTGTCTGCGCAACGGCGAGCCCGCGCTGACCGCACTGGTGGTCGAGACTGACACCCTCGAGGTGAGCGACGGCTACGCGTCGGCGTACTCGCTTATCGGACAACCGCTTCCGCGCAACCTGCAGCGCGCCGCGGCCGAGATGCGCTCAGCGTGCTACGACCACTTCTCCCGGCGCGAGGCCCGAGGGTGGGACAAGACGAAGCTCACGGGCCGCGTCGCAACGCCGCGGCCCGCCCCCGTGCGTTCGCCGGTGCGGCAACGACTCCGGGTGGACGCCGTGGCCCCGAAGGTGTGCGCGTCGTGCCGGCTGGAGTTGTTGCCCAGCGGGCGTTGCGGCTACTGCGACTGACGGCTCGCGGCCCGCGAGATAAAATCTGACGACGAAAACGGCGGGTGAACGTCGCCAGTTTCCATCTCGTGCGCGAGTCAGCCCAGCACCCGTTCCACGTAACGCCTCAGCGCCACGCGGATCTCGTCGCGGGTGAGTTCGGTGGCGAGGTGATCCACCAGGTCGATGCGCGTGGCGGCGAGTAGCGCGTACGCCGTCCAGTCCGCTTCGTCCGGGTCGATCACCTGGGCCAGCAGTTGCGAAAGCAGTTGGTGCGTAGCCACGTAACTCGGCGACCGGTACAGCGTCGACGAACTGTTCTGCTCGAGTGCCATCGCCAACCGGCGATTGTCGAGCTTGAAGTCGACCATCGCGTCGAGCAGGGCGGGGATGCGCTCACGGGCGGGGGGGCCGGGACCGAGCGGAGGCGGCCCGCCGTCGACGGCCGCGCTCAGATCGGCGAGCCGGGCGTCGTACACGGCGCCCAACAGCGTCACCCGGTCGCCGAACCGGCGGAACAGCGTGCCCTTGCCGACGCCCGCGGCACGCGCGACGTCGTCCATCGAGACCGTGCCCGGATCGGCGGCGTCGTCGAACAGCCGGCCCGCCGCGTCGAGCACGGCCTGCCGGTTGCGCGCGGCGTCAGCGCGTTCGCTCATCACACCCCTTGCGTAAACGGACCGTCAGTCCGTATGGTGGAACCAAGCGGACCGACGGTCCGAATCGTATCCGACAGGGAGACCCCGATGACCGAAACCACCCCGGAAGCGGTGTTCACGGCCGCCACGACGGCGTTCAGCCGCGGCGACATCGACGGCTGGCTGGCCCGCGCGCACGACGACATCGTGCTCGAGTTCCCCTATGCGCCGCCGGGCAGCCCGACGCGCGTCGAGGGCAAGCAGGCCGCCGGCGAGTACCTACGGGCCGTCCCCGCGCAGATCGACTTCGAGGAGGTGACTCACCTCGACGTGCATCAGACGGTCGATCCCGACACCGCGATCGTCGAGTGGTCGGCGAAGGGGCGCATCAAGGCCACCGGCGCGCCCTACGAGATGGCGTACGTGGTGGTCCTGACGCTCACCGACGGACTCATGAAGGAGTACCGCGACTACTGGAATCCGCTGGTGCTCGCGGAGACGCTGTCGTGACCACGCTCGTCATCGGCGCCACCGGAACGGTCGGCGCGTTCGTCGTCGAGTACCTGTCGGCGTCAGGCGAACGGGTGTTGGCGGCCGCGCGCCACGGCGCGGTTCGATTCGACTGGTACGACCGGGGCACCTGGGACACCGCGCTCGACGGGGTCGACCGGATGTACCTGATCGCCCCCGCGGACGACTCCGATCCCGTGGCGGCGATGCGGCCCTTCCTGTCGGCCGCGCGCGATTCGGGGGTGAAACGTGCTGTGCTACAGAGTGGTTCGCCCGTCGAGGAGGGTGATCCCGGCTTGGGTCGCGTGCATGCGGCGGTGGCCGAGACGTTCCCGGAGTGGGCGGTGCTGCGGCCGAGTTGGTTCATGCAGAACTTCTCGGGCACGCACGTGCAGGGCGAGTCGATCCGCACACGCGGTGAGATCGTCTCCGCCACGGGCAGCGGGCGGGTGGGCTTCATCGACGCGCGCGACATCGCGCGAGTCGCAACCGCGGCGCTGACGTCCGACGTCGCGATGAACCGGGAGACGATCCTCACCGGGCCGCAGGCACTGAGCTACGACGACGTGGCCGCGATTCTCAGTCGGGCGTCGGGCCGGCCCGTCAGGCACGTCGGCGTCACAGCCGACCGCCTCGCCGAGATCTTCGAATCCGGCGGCATGCCAACGGAGTACGCGACGGCGCTGGCAGCTATGGACGCGGCGATCGCCACCGGGGCCGAGGACCGGGTCACCGACGAGGTGCTGCGATTGACGGGCAGAGCGCCGCGATCGTTCGAGGAGTTCGCGGCTTAGGGCTTCGTCGCCGAGTGCAGCGCAACGATGCCACCCGACAGGTTGCGCCACCGCACCGCCGACCAGCCCGCCGACGAGATGTCCTGTGCGAGTTGGGGTTGCGTCGGCCAGGCCCGAATCGACTCGGCCAGGTACTGATACGACTCCGGGTCGCTGGAGACCAAGCCCGCCATCCGCGGGAGAGCCTGCATCAGGTACTCCTTGTACGCGAACGAGAAGGCGCGGTTGGTCGGCGTCGAGAACTCGCACACCACCAGCCTGCCGCCCGGCCGGGTCACGCGGGCCATCTCGCGCAGGCCCTCGACGTGCGGGTTGACGTTGCGCAGCCCGAAGCTGATGGTCACCGCGTCGAACACGCCGTCGTCGAACGGCAGTTTCGTCGCGTCACCCGCGACCTTCGACACCGTGCGTCCCGCGCCGGCTTTCAGCATGCCGACCGAGAAGTCGCAGGCCAGGCACCAGGCGCCCGACTTCGCGAGCTCAACCGTCGACACCGCGGTGCCCGCGGCCAGGTCGAGCACCTTGTCGTTGGGGCCGATCTGCAGGGCGGCCCTGGTGGCGCGTCGCCAGGACCGGTCCTGGCCCATCGAGAGCACCGTGTTGGTGATGTCGTAGCGCTTGGCCACGGCGTCGAACATCGACGCGACCTCGTGCGGATTCTTCTCCAGCGACGCGCGGCTCACGGCTCAACGCTACCTGTGAATGCATCCGTTCCGGGAATGGGTGGCCCGTGGTGGCGTTGCTGTTCTACGGCGAGCAGCGAGAGAAAGGGAACGGATATGGCTGAGAAGGTGTGGTTCATCACGGGCGCCTCGCGCGGCTTCGGGCGCGAGTGGTCGATCGCGGCGCTCGAACGCGGCGACAAGGTGGCGGCGACGGCCCGCGACACGTCGACGCTCGACGACCTGGTCGCCCAGTACGGTGACGCGCTGCTGCCGCTGAAGCTCGACGTCACCGACCGCGAGGCGGACTTCGCAGCCGTCGCGCAGGCCCACGACCACTTCGGGCGGCTCGACATCGTCGTCAACAACGCCGGCTACGGCCAGTTCGGCTTCATCGAGGAACTGACCGAGGCCGAGGCGCGCGATCAGATCGAGACCAACGTGTTCGGCGCACTGTGGGTGACACAGGCCGCGCTGCCGTTCCTGCGGGCGCAGCGCAGCGGGCACATCGTGCAGGTGTCGTCGATCGGCGGCATCACCGCGTTCCAGAACGTCGGCATCTACCACGCGTCCAAGTGGGCGCTCGAGGGCTTCTCGCAGGCGCTGGCGCAGGAGGTCGAGTCGTTCGGCATCCACGTCACGCTCATCGAGCCGGGCGGGTTCTCGACCGACTGGGCGGGCCCGTCGTCCAAGCGGGCGACCGAACTCGAGGCGTACGCCGAGGTGCACGAGGACGCGAACCGCAAGCGCGCCCAGCGCATGCCCACGCCCGGCAATCCGACGGCGTCGGCGAAGGCGATCCTGAAGGTCGTCGACGCGTCCCCGCCGCCGTTGCGGGTGTTCTTCGGCGAGAAGCCGCTCTCGCTGGCGAAGGCGGACTACGAGAGCCGCATCAAGCTGTGGGAGGAGTGGCAGCCCGTCGCCGAACTGGCGCAGGGCTAGGCGGCTTGGCAGCGGCGTTGACCCAGGACCTCTTCGTAGTGGGCGACGAGCTGCTCGCACACCTTGGGCCACGTCCGCGCCAACACGCTGCGGCGTGCGGCCACCGAGTAGCGCTGACGCTCGGCCAGCAGGTGATCCACGGCGGTCGGCAGCCTGGCCTCGAACTCGGGCACGCCGAGCAGCAGGCCGGTGTGCATCGGCGTCACCAGGTCCCGGGGGCCGCCGGCGTCGGGGGCCACCACCGGCAGCCCCGACGCCATCGCCTCCTGCACCGCCTGGCAGAACGTCTCGTGCTCGCCGGGATGAACGAACACGTCCATGCTGGCGTAGGCCCTCGCGAGGTCGGCTCCGTACAGCGCGCCGGTGAACACCGCGGTCGGCATGACCTTCTCGAGCTTGGCCCGGTCGACGCCGTCGCCGACGATCACGACCTGCCGATCCCCCCGCGCGGCCACACCTGCGAGGCGTTCCACGTGCTTCTCCGGCGCCAGCCGTCCCACGAAGCCGACGATCGGCCTGCCGTCGGGTGACCACTGCGCGCGCAGTTCCTCGTCGCGTGCGGACGGCACGAATCCCGTGACGTCGACGCCGCGGCCCCAGTGGTGCACGCGCGGAATGCGATGCGCCATCAGGTTCTCCATCGCCGACGTCGACGGCGCCAGCGTGCGGTCGGCCTTGCTGTGCAGGCGACGTGTCCACGCCCAGGCGGCGTGCGACATGAGGCCCATGCCGTAGCTCTCGGCGAATCCCGCGACGTCCGTTTGGAACACCGCGACCGACGGCACCCCGAGCCGACGGGCGGCGTGCACGCCACCCCAGCCGAGCAGCGCCGGCGACGCCAGGTGGACCACATCGGGTTCGAAACCGCGCAGTACCGCGACGATCCGCGGCCACGGGACGCCCAGCGGCAACGAGGTGATCTTCGGGAACATGTACGACGGCACCCGGTGCACCCGCACCCCGTCGTGAACGCGGTCGGCGGGCGCCTCACCCCGCGGCGTGTCCGGGGCGATGACGAGCACTTCGTGTCCGGTGCGACGGAGATGCTCGATCACCCGAAGCACCGAGTTGGTGACACCGTTGACATTCGGGAGGAAACTCTCTGCGACGATCGCAACGCGCACGTCACCGAGAGTGACGCAGCAGTCTGTCCAGAAGGTTGCGTGCGGGGATACGACACGCGAAGCCTCAGGGCGGACATACTTGTGTGATGCGGGTCGCGATCGCGTGGGTGCTGGCGCTGACGCTGCTTGTGACCGGCTGCTCGAGCGTCGCCACCGGCACCGCGCAACGCGACCCGACCCCCGTCCCGGCGGTGCTGTCCGAGGACGGGTCGGGGATCACGATCGGCGTGGCCGACGCCCCGATTCAGTTGGAGTTCTACACCGAACCGCAGTGCAGGCAGTGCGCCGACGTGCAGGCCGACTTCGGTGACCGACTGGCCTATTACGTGGCGATCGGCAGGCTCGCCATCACGTATCGCCCGATGGTGTTGCTGGACAAGGACAACGGCAAGCACTCCGAGCGGGTGGCCAACGCGATGTTCGCGGCCGTCACGCCGGGCGCCGCCAGCGACACCGTGACCACCACCGGGCCGGCGTTCCAGCGCTTCGTCGCCGCCCTGTGGACGACGTGGGACGGTGGGCCCAACGAGCCGACGGTCGAGGAGATGGCCGGATTCGCCCGTGGCGCAGGCATTCCCGAGGAGCAGGTCGCCAGAATCGAGTCGGTGCAGCCGGCGGTCGACACCACCGATACGACCAACGTCAACTTCGAGTTCCTCTACATGCTGGATCCGCTCGACACCGCGATGCCCTACGTCTACGACCTCGACAAGGACAGGAGACTCGACGTCTACGACGACAACTGGCTGTCCACGGTCATGGAGTCCTGACGGGCCCGCCTCTCCAGCACTCCGAGTACCAGCAGGATCGCGGCGGCGGCCAGCCAGCCGACGACGGCGATGGATCCGGCCGGGATGATCGCCAGCGACGCGTTACGGTCCTGTACCCGAACCAGATCCGGATTCGTCCTGTCGTACTCGACGTAGATCCGCATGCCGTTCTCCAACTCCGACGGATACAGCACGCCGAGTTCCGGCCGATACGTGACACGGTCGGGGGTGACGAACTCGATGGTCGACCGCCGCGGGCCCGCGTCGAGCACCTCGGCGGCGGCGACCCCCATGTGACGCTCGATCTGGCGGTCGTTGCGCCACGCGCCGACGACGAGCAGCAGCGACTGCAACGTCACCAGACACGCCGCGATGACGACACCGACACGGATCCGCCGGATGACGCGCTGCGCTCTCGACTCGCCCGGATCACCGATCAGATGCGGGAGCACGACGCGTCGAATCCTGCTGAGACGCAACTTAACCGCTCTGATCACAGGGCCGCCCGGATCGACGCGTGCAGCGACCGCAGTGAGGACCGGTCGGCCTTCACCTCGAGCACCCGCATACCCTCGAACGGCTCGGCGAGCGCGTCGGCCAGACCCTCGGCCTCCACTTGAGCGAAGTCCACGTGATACGCCCGGCAGAGTCCGCCGACGTCGACGTCGTGCGGGGTTCCGAAGATGCGTGAGGACACATCCGAGAACCGCGGGTCGCCCTGCTCGAGGAGCTCGAAGATGCCGCCGCCGTTGTCGTTGGACACGACGATGGTCAGGCTCTTCGGCGACGGTTCGGTGGGCCCGATCAACAGGCCCGAGCTGTCGTGTACGAACGTCAGGTCGCCGATCAGCGCGATCGTGCGGCCGCCGGTCGGGTCGTGGGCCAACGCGGCGCCGATCGCCGTCGACACGGTGCCGTCGATCCCGGCGACCCCGCGGTTCGAGCGCACCCGCACGCCGTGCGCACTCAGGCCGACCAGGGCCGCGTCGCGCACGGGGTTCGAGGCGCCGAGCACCAGCTGGTCACCCGGTCGCAGCCCCTCGGCGACGGCCGCCGCCACGTGCAGTCCCGTCGTGAGCGGATGCGCGTGCAGCTGCGCCCGCACGGTCTCGACGGCGCGCGCGTTGGCCTGTCCGCACCGGGCGAGCCAGTCCGGGTCGGGGGTGCCGCTGAGCACCGCGCGCGTCCCGGTGGCCTGCGAGTTCCCCGATACGTCGGGCCACCGCGGGCCGGTCGTCAGCGCGAATACCGGCAGTGACGGGTCGGCCAGCAGCGCCGACACCGGCCGGTGCAGCGTGGGCCGGCCCAGCATGATCACCTGCTTGGGCCGCACCGAGGGCAACGCCAGCGGATGCAGCGGGTTGAGCGCCGGCGGCGCCGTCGGCTCGGCGACCGTCGGCAGGTCACTGAGGTTTCGATGCACACCCGCACCGTGGCCGGCGATGACGACGGTGTCAGGCGTCAGGTCGATGTCGAGCGGCTGGTCGAACGTCACCGCGGGCGTGTAGGTCCACGGCTTGCCGTCGGGACGTCCGGGATACGGGGAGCCATGAGCCTCATCTTCACCGACGTCGGGCACCAACGGCTCGCGCAGCGGGATGTCGAACTGCACCGGACCTGCGTTGGCGCTGCGAGAACCCTTGGCCGCCACCAGAACCCGACACGTCGCCGAGCGCCACTGCGCGTTCAGGGCCTCGATCCGGTCGACGGCGCCCTCCGCGAGGCCGAGGCTGATCGTCTCCCGCACCTGCGTGCCGAAGTAGCCGAGTTGCTCCATGGTCTGGTTCGCGCCGGTGCCCAGCAACTCGTAGGGCCGGTTGGCGCTGAGCACGATGAGCGGCACGCGCGCGTAGTTTGCCTCGACGACGGCGGGGCCCAGGTTGGCCACCGCGGTACCCGACGTCATCGCGATCGGAACCGGCCGCATCCCGTCCCCCAAAGCCAGGCCGATCGCCAGGAAGCCGGCCGTCCGCTCGTCGATGCGGACGTGCAGCCTCAGCCGTCCCGCACGGTCGGCGTCGGCCAGTGCGAAGGCCAGCGGTGCGTTGCGCGAACCGGGACACAGCACCACGTCGCGGACGCCGCCGCGAATCAGTTCGTCGACGACGATGCGGGCCTGCGTCGTCGAAGGGTTAGCCATTACTACAGCGTGTCACACCCCGTCGGGGACGCCTCGGCGGCGAATCCGGGGTCACCGTGCCGTCACTAGACGCCGGACCCGAAGAACTCCAGAACCGAGGCGTTCACGGCGTCGGGCCGCTCGATGAAGCCGAGGTGTCCGGCGTCGGGTATCTGCAGGTAGCGGGCGCCGGGGATGGCGTCGGCGACCTCGCGGCCCAGGTGCGGCGGCAGCAGCAGATCGTCGGCGAAACCGATCACCAGCACGGCCGCCTCGATGCTCCGGTACACCGGCAGCCGGTTGCCGGTGGGTGCGACGTCGACCTGGGCGAGCAGGCCCGGCGTCGGCTTGGTGGGCCACATGGTGAACATGTCGATCCAGTCGCGCACCGCGGCGTCGTCGTTGAGCGTGGTCGGCGAGAAGTTCTCGATGAGCCGCAGCTTCGCGTCGTACTTCGGCGGCAGCTCGATACCCGAGGCCTGCAACTCGCGCTCCGCCTCGCGACCGAAGGCCCTGGTGCGGTCCTCGCGGCCGCGGGTGGCCATCAGCACCGCCGCCGACACCAGGTCCGGCCGCGCGACCATGAGCTCCTGGGCGATGAACGCGCCCATCGACACCGCCACGATGCGCACCGGCCCGGCGTCGATCTTCTCGATCAGCCGGGCGGTGTCGCCGACCATCTGCTCGGTGGTGAAGCCCGACGCGTTCTCCGTCGCACCGATGCCCCGGTTGTCGAACGTGATGACGCGGTAGCCGGCGCGTTGGAAGGCGGGCACCTGATGCAGGTGCCACGTCCGGCCCGCTCCCCCGCGCCCCGCGATGAAGAGGACCGGATCCCCGGAGCCGCGGTCGTCGTACGCCAAATTCACCCGGCCGACCCTACCCACTGCGATTCGTGCACGCTGAGGCGCGGTGAGCGCTCTTTCGCGTGCACGAATCACGCGGTCCTGCGACCGCTGCGGGCGATGTGGATGGCGCGGTCCCACAGCAGCTTGACCGGGGCGCCGAGCTGGCCGGTCTTGACCATGTCGGCCGACAGCGCCGCCGTGGCCAGCGCCTTGGTCGACGCCGAGGCCTTGGACATGTGGCCGGAGTCGAACGGCGGCTGCGGGTCGTACTCGATCACCAGCTGGATGGCCTTGGCCTTGGCCTCGCCGACGATCTGCCCGGTCAGCCACAGCCCCATGTCCAAGCCCGCGGACACTCCGGCGGCGGTGACGATCTTTCCCTCGTGCACGATCCGCTGATCGCTCACCGCCGTGACCCCGAACGGCTTGAGCATCGGCAGACACATCCAGTGCGACGTGGCGCGCCGGCCCTCGAGGATGCCCGCCGCGGCCAGCAGCACCGAACCCGAGCAGACCGACGTCGTCCACGTCGACGTCTCGTGTGCGCGGCGCAGCCACTCGAGCACCACCTCGTCGCGGGCGTGCTCCATCGTGGCGGGCCCACCCGGCACCAGAATGATGTCGGGCGAAGGGGTTTCGTCGAACGAGTGGGTCGCCCCGACGAGCAGCACACCGGAGTCGGCGGCGATCGGGCCCGCCTCGTGCCAGACGAAGCGCACCTCGGCGTCGGGGATGTTCCGCAGCGACTCGTAGGGACCGATGAAGTCCAGGGCGGTGAAACCGGGATAGAGCACGACGGCGATCTGCATGGCGGTGTTCCTCTCAGGCGGATGTGTAGGCGAACGACTTGCGGTACTGATCGGGCGAAACACCCACGCGCCGAACGAAGTTGCGTCGCATGGTCTCCGCGGTGCCGAAGCCGCAGCGCATCGCGATGACGGTGACCGTGTCGTCGGTCTCCTCGAGCTGACGGCGGGCGGCCTCGGTGCGGACGCGTTCGACGTAGGCACCCGGAGCCTCGCCGACCTCGTCGGTGAACACCCGCGTGAAGTGGCGGGGGCTCATCGCGGCCCGTTTAGCGAGTTCGGTGACGCTGTGACCGCCGCCGGGATGCGACTCGATGGCCTCCTGCACGTCGCGGATCGGCTCGCGTTTCGCGCGCGGCATCCACACCGGCGCGGCGAACTGCGTCTGGCCGCCCGGCCTCCGCAGGTACATCACCAGCCAGCGCGCCACCGTCTGCGCGACCTCGGACCCGAAGTCGTCCTCCACCAGGGCCAGGGCCAGGTCGATGCCGGACGTCACCCCCGCAGCCGTCCACACCTTCTCCGAGCTGCGCACGAAGATCGGCTCGGGGTCGACGCGCACGGCCGGGTACTCGGCGGCCATCGCGGCGGCGTAGGCCCAGTGCGTCGTCGCGGGGCAGCCGTCGAGCAGACCGGCCTCGGCCGCGAGCATGGCGCCATTGCACACGCTGATCACCCGACGGGAGTTCGCCGCTGCGGCCACGACCCAGTCGACGAGCCGCCGGTCGCGTCGAGCGGAGTCGGTGCCGAAGCCGCCGGGCAGCACGACGGTGTCGAACGGACCCGCCGAATCAGGGAGCGGGCGGGCGACCAGTTCCAACCCGGTGCCGGTCGCCACCGGGGCGCCGTCGACGGACGCCAGCGTCACGTCGTAGCCGTCGGCGGGTCGACCGTGCCCGGCCAGCAGCGCCGTCGCGCCGGTGAACACGTCGAACGGGCCGACGAGGTCGAGGGCCTGCACACCCTCGAACCCCACGACGACCACGGATCTCAGCACTCCCCCAGTGTTGGCGATCGACGGCCGTGTCGTCTATGCCATGGGCCCCACAGATCAGGACATCGCCCTGACGGCGTGTGACGCACTAAAGTCTCGCGCTATGAGGATGCGCAGGTTGGGAGCGGTTATCGCGACTCTGGCGCTGCTGACCGCCGGATGCGCGTCCGTGATCGACGGCAGGGCCGTCGCGGGTGATGAGCCGGGTACCGGAGTGGGGCTGAGCCGGGACGGATTCGGCGTCGAACTGGGGACCTCGCGCGACGCCCGGATCGAGTTCTTCCTCGAGCCCCAGTGTCCGCACTGCGGCGAGTTCTTCGGCGAGTACGTCGAGCAGCTGAACGACCACATCAACGACGGGGAGTTGACCCTCACGCTGCGCCCTGTCACCTTCCTCGACGACGGCGTCATCGACTACTCGGCTCGTGCGAGCAACGCGATCTTCCTGGTGGCCGAGGAGGACGGCGCGAGCCCCGCGCTCGTCATGGCCTTCGTCGCGCAGCTGTTCGAGAACATGTTGCGGACCGAGGTGGAGCCGACCGACGACGACATCGCGCAGATCGCGAACGACGTCGGAGCGTCGGCCGACACCGTGAATCGCGTCGCCGCCGCCGAACCCGCGCTCGACCCGGTGGAGATGAGCGACGCCAACCTCGAGACCATGGACCAGTTCGGCTCCACCAGCACGCCGACCGTCTACGACCTCGAGGCCGAAGCCGAGGTCGACCTCGACGATCCCGCCTGGCTCGACAAGGTGATCGGCGAGTAGGTCAGCGCACCAGCGGGGCGAGGTGCATGCGCGCGTACCGCGCCACGGCGTCGTCGTCGTCGACGTCCAGCACGCCCGTGCGCACCTGCACCAGTGACGTGGCCATGCGAATGTGCAACTCGCACACCGCGAGAAGGTCGGCGTCGGGCATGCGGGCACCCGCGGCGCGCATCGCCTTCGCCATGGCCTTCGACGCGTGGACCAGGAACTGGCGAGCCTCGTCGACCATGTCCGCGGTGGCGGTGAAGTCGGGGTCGAGCTGCAGGAACCGACGCATGACGGGGTCGCTCGCCAGCAGGCGCACCCCCTCGCGGAAGGCGGCGACCGACGCCTCCTGCGGACCGTCGTCGATGCTCACGGTCTGCAGTCGCTCGAACGCGAATTCCAGTGTCTGGCGGCCCAGTTCGGCGATCAGCGCCTCGCGGCTGGGGAATCGGCGGTAGAGCGTGCTGCGGCTGACGCCCGCCTGTCGCGCGATGACGTCCATGCCGGCTCGGCCGATCCCGACGAGCGCCACCTCCTCGGCGGCGGCCTTGAGGATCGCCGTCTCCTGCTCACTGCGGCTGGCGCTGGTCCGCTTCACCGGGCCGGGCACCCCGGCGGGGGCGCGAAGGACTCCAGCGCCACCGAACGGTGCAGGCGCACCAGCTTCTCGTACTCGATGCGGTTGCGAGCCAACGGAATCAGCAGCAACCGGTCCGGCAACGTGCGCCACGCCAGCTGCAGGAGCCTGCAGTACAGCTCGAACTCGCGGTCGTGGCGCGCCTCCCAGCGGAATCCCGTCAGATCGCGGACGCCGGGGTGCAGGATGCCGAACGAGCACACCTTGACGACGCGGCCTGCGACGGGCCGCAGCAGCAGCCACGGTGGGGCCAGCGCGCGGCGCAGCGTCGGCGGCAGCATCAGGGTGGGCAGTGGCAGCCGCGTCAGATCCCGAGTCACCTTGCGCAGGAACGGGTTGGCGGCGAGTTCGGTGGCGACCATGTCGTCGTAGTAGGCGACGGCCTCGTCGTGGGTGGCGGGGAGTTTGGCGTTGCGCCCCGGCAGTTCCAGCGCGCGGAACGCCTCGAGCAGTTGCTCGTAGGCGGCGTCGCGCTCGGGATCGGTCATCGTGATACCCGTGCACGGGGTGAAGGAGTTCAGCACCAGGAACAGGCCGCTGACCGCGATCCAGTTCCACAGCTTCGGATCCAGCGCGCTGTAGCGGACGTCGGCGAACTCGCCCTTACCCCGGCCCCGGACGTCGCGGTGCAGCGTCCTGAGCCGGTTCCCCTCGGCGGCGCGGTCCTCCGCGTCGCCCCAGATCGCGAGGAACGTCGACAAGCCGCTGCGCACACCGCGATCGGCGAAGTTGGCCTCGAACCGGCCGGTCCTGTCGACCGCGGCGGCGACGGGGACCAGGGCGACCTCGTCGAACGCCGCGGCACCGAAGAATCCGCCGAGGGTGCTGCCGGTGTGCTTGCGGAACTCGGCCATGACGCGGGGCCGCACGGCGACCTCGGAGTGAACTCGATCGACAGTGACCATGGGCGCCTCCCAGCGTTGGCACAAAGACTAGGCCTTTGTGTCAACGTGTCAAGGGGAGGCACGCCGCGATGCGCTCGATCCACCACCGCCTGCGGTCGGCGGGCGCGGCCAGTGCGGCCAGCCGCGCCGGATCGGGGACGACGGGCCGGACCGGAAGCGCGCCGTCGACGAGCACCAGCGGATCGGCGACGTCCTCGACGAACAACCCGCCGGTGCCCAGACCGCACGCGTGCCGCAGCTCGGGTAGGCACGCCGCGGCGAGCAGTCCGCGCGACATGCCGACCGCGGAGTCCAGCGCGCTCGACACGACGATCGGCACGTCGATCTGAGAGGCGATGTGCAGCAACGGCGTCACCCCGCCGAGCGGTGCCACCTTCACCACCGCGACGTCGGCGGCGCGGGATCGCACGACGTACAGCGGGTCGTCGGCCTTGCGGATGCTCTCGTCGGCGGCGACGCGAACGTCGATCTTCGCGCGCAACTCGGCGAGCTCGGGCACGGTCGCACACGGCTGCTCGAGGTACTCCAGCGGGCCGTCGGCGGTCAGCGCCGTGGCGGCCGCGACGGCCTCGGGCACCGTCCACCCGCCGTTGGCGTCGACCCGAACCGTGGGCACCAGCGCGCGCACCGCGTTCACCCGTGCGACGTCGTCGGCGAGGGTCTGCCCCCTCTCCGCCACCTTGACCTTGGCGGTCCGCGCGCCGGGGAACCGCGCCAGCACGTCGGGCACCCGCTCGGCCTCGACGGCGGGCACCGTGGCGTTGATCGGGATGGCATCGCGCACCGCCGGCGGCGACGGCTCGTAGGCGGCCTCGATACCCGCGGCCAGCCAGTGCGCCGCCTCGGCGGGTCCGTACTCGGGGAACGCCCCGAACTCCCCCCAGCCGGCGGGTCCCTGGAACAGCGCCACCTCGCGGACGTCGATGCCGCGGAAGCGCACCCGCATCGGCAGCGCGACCACGTGCAGGCGGTCGAGGAGGTCGTCGAGCGTCGGCACGTCCCCAGTCTGCCCGCGACTCGGAATCTGACGACGGAAAAGGCGCTTTCGCGTCGTCAGATTCCAACTCGGCTAGACCTTGCGGCCGGCGTTCTCCCAGTGCGGCTGACGCAGGTCCTTCTTGAGGATCTTGCCGGTGGGGTTGCGCGGCAACTCGTCGAGGATGTCGACGGTCTTCGGGCACTTGTAGCCGGCCAGCCGCTCGCGGGCGAACGCGATGATGTCCGCTTCGGTGGCGTCACCCTCCAGCGCGACAACGGCTTTCACGGCCTCACCCCACTTCTCGTCGGGAATGCCGATGACCGCGACCTCGGCGATCGCCGGGTGTTCGGCCAGTACGCGCTCGACCTCGATCGAGTAGACGTTCTCCCCGCCGGTGATGATCATGTCCTTCAACCGGTCCTCGACGAAGATGTAACCGTCCTCGTCGACGCGGCCGATGTCGCCGGTGCGGAACCAGCCGTCCTCGGTGATGGCCTCGGCGGTCGCTTCGGGCTTGTTGTGGTAGCCCTTCATCAACTGCTTTGTGCGGAACCACAATTCACCCTGCTCGCCCTGCTTGACGTCCTCGAGGGTGTCCGGGTCCACCACCCGCACCTCGGCCCCCGGCACCAGCCGGCCGGCGCTGACCATCCGCTCCTCGTTGCCGTTTCGATGGTCCTCGGGCGCGAGCAGGCTGATGACGCCGCCGACCTCGGTCAGCCCGTAGGCCTGGATGAAGTCGGTGTCCGGCCACGCCTCGAGCGCCTGGCGCAGCAGTGGCAGCGGCATGGGCGAGGCGCCGTACCCGTAGGTCTTCAACGCGCTGAACAGCTTGACCGCGTCGGGCCCGATCTCGAGCACCTTGGCCAGCACCGCGGGCACCAGGAAGGTCCGGTTGGCACCCGCCAGGATGCCTGCGGCGAGCTGCGCCCCGTCGACGTCGCGCGTCATGTAGCTGGCGATGCCCTCGTGCAGACCGAGCTGCATGTACGACGTGCCGCCGACGTGGAACAGCGGCATGGCGACGAGGTTCTTGTCGTCCGCGTCCATCTCCCAGCCGTCGAACGCGTTGACGGTGTGCGCGATGAGGTTGGCCTGGGTGAGCGAGACGCCCTTGGGCCTGCCGGTGGTCCCCGACGAGTACATGATGATGCAGACGTCGTCGGGTTCCACGTCGGGCGAGCGGTCCACCGGTGTCGCCGCCGCGAGCATCGCCTCGTACTCGTCACCGTCCTTGCCGTCGGGCGTCAGTTCGATGAGGTGCTCGACGTTCGGCAGCTTGTCGCGGATCTTCTCGATGCCGGGCTTCAGCTCGGTGCCGACGATCAGCAGCTTGGCGCCGCAGTCGTTCAGTACGTAGTCCATCTCATCGGCGGCGAGGCGGAAGTTGATGATCGCGGTCGCCGCCCCCAAAGAGGCTGCGGCCAGCACCGTTTCGGCGCACGCCGGGTGATTCTTGTCGAGGAACGCGATGACGTCGCCGCGGCCGACACCCCGGTCGGCGAGGGCGCCCGCGAGGTGGCGGATGCGGTCGTACCACTGCGACCACGTCCAGGTGCGTTCCAGGAAGGTGATGGCCTCGGCATCGGGTTTGGTCTTCGCCCAGTGGGCGGTTCGCTCGTCGAGGAAACGGGGTTCGGGCAACGCTGACATGACGCAAAGCCTGTCATGACAACACCGGTTGTCAACTCGCTTTCGCGTAAACCCGCTTGCCCGCCAGGTACGTCGCGAGGACGTCGAGGTCGGCGATGGTATCCGGCGGGACCGCCCGCGGATCGGCCGACAGCACGACCAGGTCCGCGTACTTGCCGACCTCCAGCGAGCCGATGACGTCGTCGGCGAACAACTGCCACGCCGCGTCGATGGTCTGCGCGCGAATCGCCTGCTCGACGGTCAGCCGCTCGTCGGGTGCCAGCACGCGGCCGCTGGGCGCCGTCCTGGTCACCGCGACCGACATGTTCCGCAGCGGCTCCTCCGGCGTCACCGGCGGGTCGTTGTGCAACGAGATCTTCATGCCGGTCTTCACGGCCGACCCGGCGGGCATCCAGCGCGAGCCGTGCTCGGGACCGAACAGCCCGTCGACGAGGACGTCACCCCAGTAGTGGATCTGGTCGACGAAGATGCTGCAGGTGACCCCGAGATCGTGGGCGCGCTGCAGCTGCTCCGGCGAGATGGCACCGACGTGCTCGAGCCGCAGCCGGTGATCGGGCCGCGGATGTGCCTGCAGCGCTTGCTCGTACACGTCGAGGATGGTGTCGACCCCGTTGTCGCCCTGCACGTGGCACGCCATCTGCCAACCCAGCGGCAGGTACGCTTCGACGATCTCGTGCAGCTGCTCACGCGTGTAGTTGGCGTGGCCGCACGAGCCCGGCGTGACGCCGATGGCGCGGGTCGCCTCGGTGTCGAGGTAGGGGAACGTGAGGTCGATGTTGCCGATCCAGGGTGATCCGTCGACCCAGATCTTGATGCCGACCTGCTTCACGACATCGTCGCCGTTGTCGAGGCTGGAATCGGTGGACAGCGCCGCCGTCGACATCTCGTAGGTGCGCAACCGGACGGTCAGCTCGGGGCGCAGCGCGTCGAGGGCCGGCTGGAACGACGGGTCGAACGCCATCTCCGAGCACGTCGTCAACCCGGCCCGGTTCAGCCGTGCACATTCGGCGAGCAGCATCGCCGGGTAGCCGTTCGGATCGATCGCACCGCCGATCAACGAGAACACCGCGCCGGTCTCCTCGGCCGTCCCGTCCAACTCGCCGTCGGCGGCGCGGCCGTACTTGGCGCCCTTCGGGTCCGGGGTGTCACGGGTCAGCCCGTTCGCGTGTGCGGCGGCGGTGTTGAAGTACGCCTTGTGGCCCGAATTGTGGATGATCACCAGCGGGGTCTTCGGCGCCTGCGCGTCGAGCCACGCCAGCGTCGGCTCGGGCAGCCCGAGCTGCAGCAGCGGATCCCACCCGTTGAGATAGGCGCCCTCCGCCCCGCGGTTGCGCACCTCGGCCCGGATGGCGGCCAGCACCTCACCGGAGCTTCGCATCGTGACGGGCCGGATGTCGACGATGCGCTGGGCCAGCACGATCGCCTCCATCAGCGGGTGGCCGTGCGCCTCGACGAAACCGGGCATCACGCAGCCGTCGCCGAGTTCAACGACGTCGGTGTCGGGGCCGCGGTGCGGCTCCACGTCGGCCCTGGATCCGACGGCGACGATGCGGCCGTCGGTCACCGCCAGCGCTTCAGCGGTGGGTTGGGCATCGTCGACGGTCAGAACGGTTCCGAAAATCACCAGGTCAGCAGGCACGGGGAAATTCTTTCAAGAAAAGTTCGCGGCCCGTGTCGATTTCGGGGGGTTGCCGTTCGACGTCATTGCGAAGGCAGGATGGGGAAGAGCCCCTCCCGCACACCCGAAGGAGATGGAAATGGCGCGTTACATGCTGATCATGCGGTCCACCCCCGAGGCCGAGGCCCTGATGGCGGAGCAGGAGATCGACTTCGACGAGATCATCGAGTCGATGGGCCGGTTCAACGAGGAGCTCATCAAGGCCGGCGTCATGCTGGCCGGCGAGGGACTGACCGGGCCGGAGGACGGCTTCGTCGTCGACTTCAACCAGGACCCGCCCGTCGTCACCGACGGCCCGTACACCGAGGCCAAGGAGCTGTTCAACGGCTTCTGGCTGCTGGAGGTGTCCTCCAAGGAGGAGGCCAAGCAGTGGGCGCGCAAGGTGCCGCTCGGTCCGGGCGTGAAGCTCGAGGTGCGGAAGGTCTCCGACTCCGCCGACTTCCCGATGGACAACCCGTGGATAAAGAAGGAGATCCAGTGGCGTGCCGAGCTCGCCGAGAAGATCGCGGTGCAGGCTCGGGCCGAGGCGGACAGGCTCCTGTGATTTCAGCGCGCTTGTCCGGCCTCGGCTCGGAGTAGCGCGCCCGAATCGCTACGTGGCGCGGATCCGGATGGGTCCGCGCCACGTCGCGTCCGGGTCCAGCACCTCACCCCTCTGCGTGATCTCGACCTCGCCGGCCCGCGCGAGGTCGCGGGCGGCGGCGCGCGCGTCGTCCATCAGGTCGCGCCAGTCGTCACCGCCGATGGCCCGCGCGGCGTCCGATGGGCAGATCGACTTCGCAGGTCCGCGCTGCCTGGCGAGGTCCAGGATCACGGCCTTCAGACGGTCCTCGCTCACGAGTCCAGGGAAGCCCGCTGCGACGGCCCTTGAAACCGTTTCTGTAACACGTTCTAATCTGAGGTTATGAGTGACGACCTGCTGCGCCATCCCATCCACTCCGGACACCTCACGGTCGGCGCGCTGAAGCGCAACAAGGACAGGCCGGTGCTGTTCCTCGGCGACACCACGCTGACCGGTGGCGAGCTGGCCGAACGCATCAGCCAGTACATTCAGGCCTTCGAGGCGCTGGGCGCGGGCAGCGGGAGTGCGACCGGCCTGCTGTCGCTGAACCGGCCCGAGGTGCTGATGATCATCGGCGCGGGCCAGACGCAGGGTTACCGGCGCACGGCACTACACCCTCTCGGCTCACTCGACGACCACGCCTACGTGCTGAACGACGCGGGCGTCACGTCGCTGATCATCGATCCGAACCCGATGTTCGTCGAGCGCGCGCTGGGGCTGCTCGAGAAGGTGCCCGGCCTCAAGCAGGTGCTGACGATCGGCCCGGTCCCCTCGGAGTTGGCCGACGTTGCGGTCGACCTGAACGCCGAGGCCGCCAAGTACACGCCGAAACCTCTGGTGGCCGCGGACCTGCCGCCGGATCACATCGGCGGCATGGCCTACACCGGCGGGACGACCGGCAAGCCGAAGGGCGTCATCGGCACCGTGCAGTCGATCACCACCATGACGACGATCCAGCTCTGCGAGTGGGAGTGGCCGGAGCATCCGAAGTTCCTGATGTGCACACCGCTGTCACACGCGGGGGCGGCGTTCTTCGTGCCGACGCTCATCAAGGGCGGCGAACTCGTCGTGCTGACGAAGTTCGACCCGGCCGAGGTGCTGCGGGTGATCGAGGAGCAGAAGATCACCGCCACGATGCTGGTGCCGTCGATGATCTACGCGCTGATGGACCACCCGGATTCGCACACCCGTGACCTGTCGTCGCTGGAAACGGTGTACTACGGCGCCTCGGCGATGAACCCGGTGCGACTGAAGGAGGCCATCGCCCGCTTCGGCCCGATCTTCGCGCAGTACTACGGGCAGTCCGAGGCGCCGATGGTCATCACCTACCTGGCCAAGGGCGATCATGACGAGAAGCGGCTCACCTCGTGCGGGCGTCCGACGGTGTTCGCGCGGACGGCGCTGCTCGACGAGAACGGCAAGCAGGTCGCGCAGGGCGAGGTGGGCGAGATCTGCGTGTCCGGTCCGCTGGTGTCCGGCGGCTACTGGAACAAGCCCGAGGCGACGGCCGAGACGTTCCGCGACGGCTGGATGCACACCGGCGACGTGGCCCGCGAAGACGAGGACGGCTTCTGGTACATCGTCGACCGGACCAAGGACATGATCGTCACCGGCGGGTTCAACGTCTTCCCGCGCGAGGTGGAAGACGTTGTCGCCGAACATCCTTCGATCGCGCAGGTGTGCGTCATCGGCACCCCCGACGAGAAGTGGGGCGAGGCCGTGACCGCCGTCGTCGTGCTGCGGCCCGACGCTGATTCGTCCGAGGCCGCGGTCGCGACGATGACCGCCGAGATCCAGGCCGCGGTCAAGGAGCGCAAGGGGTCGGTGCAGTCCCCCAAGCAGGTGATCGTCGTCGACTCGGTGCCGGTGACCGCGCTCGGCAAGCCCGACAAGAAGGCCGTGCGCAAGCAGTTCTGGGAGGGCAGCGACCGCGCGATCGGGTAGCCGCCAACGTCGAGGTATGCGCGAGAATTCGTCGGAAACTCGCGCATACCTTCACGTTCGGCGAGTGAGGGCGAGGGTGAACGCCAGGGCAACCACCGCCGCGACGCCGAACAGCACCCCGAAGTCCCCCGCCGACGCACTCGCCGAACCCAGCGCGGTGACGGCTGCGGCCCCGGCGAGTGCGCCACCGACGAAGAACGCCACCGCGATGGTGCGGCCCTGCGGGGCGACGCTGGTGGCCCACGCCTGCAGCGGCGCATGCGTGGCGGCGAAGCCCGCGCCGAGCAGCACTGCAGCGATCAACATGCCGGGGATCCCCGGCTCGACGGCCGCGATCGTCAGGGCGCCGGTCAGCGCCGCGCCGCCGACCACCATCATGCGGCGGCGGGACCAACCGCTGGTCTGCACCCACCGACTCGCGACGACGACGCCGAGGCCGAACACCCCGACGGACAATCCCGCGACGGCGTACCCGGTGCCGAGGCGCTCGAGCGCGGCCGGGAAGTACGTCAGCGAGCCGTGCACGACGCCCCCCCTCGACGACGGCGAGCACCACGACCAGCGCGACCGACGGCGTCATCGCGTGCCGCACCGCGTCGAACACCCGCGGTCGGCCCGGTGGCGCGGGCGTCGTCGTGCGCAGCAGCGCGACCGCCAGCACCGCGGACACCGCCGCCGACGCCACCACGGCCGCGCGCCACATGTCGACGTGCGCGGCGGCGGCGCCCGCGACGCTCGCCACCAGCGTGCCCAGGTAGATGCCGCCCATCAGGCTCGACGTGCCGCGCCGTTCGTCACCCGGAAGTGCCTCGCCGACCCACACCAGGGACGCGGGGATGACGCCCGCCAGCACCGCCCCCGACACGGCGCGGGCGGCGATCACCACATCGGGGCCGGGCGCCGCCGCACAGACCGCGCCCGCGACGGCCGCCACCGCCAGCGCCAGCCGCACGACCGCGATACGCCCCAGCCGATCGGAGATCATCGCCCACACCGGCTGCATCAGCCCGTACAGCAGGTAGTACAGCGTCGCGGCCGAGCTCATCACCACCAGCGAGACGTCGAAGCCGGCGGCGATGGGCAGCAGCAGAACCGGCGTGATGAACCGGTCGTAGGAGCTGACGAACGCCGCGGCCTGCAGTCGGCGAAGCGTCGTCACACGCGTTCAGTCTGCTGACCGGCGGCGCCGAGCCGCATCACGGATTGCGGACGGAATCACGACCGCCGACCACCGAATGCGTGAGCGGCCGACGGCGGCTGGCACAGTGAACGGAATGGCCGACAACCGTCTCGACGAACGCACCACGGTCGTCGCGGGTGGCGCCCTTCTCGCGATCGCCGTGGCCGCCGCGGCGCTCAACCTGCGGCCCGCCGTCACCAGCGTCGCGCCGCTGCTCGGCGAGATGCGCGACACCCTCGGCACGTCGGCCACCTGGGCGGGCGTCCTGACGTCGCTCCCGCCGCTGTGCTTCGCCGCCGCGGGACTGGCCGCGCCGCGACTGTGTGAGCGGATCGGCCTGGGCCGGACGATCTCGGTGGCGCTGGTCCTGCTCACCGCGGGGCTGGCCGTGCGCGCCGTCGACGGGCCGTACCTGATGCTCGGCGCCACGCTCGCCGCGTGCGCGGGCATCGCGTTGGCCAACGTGCTCATCCCCGTCGTCATCAAGGGTTCGTTCCCGGCCCGCATCGGTCTGATGACGGGCATCTACACCGCGGCGCTGCAGGGCGGTGGCGCCCTCGGGTCGGCGGTGGCGCCTGCCACCGAGGACGTGCTGGGCGGATGGCGGCAGGCCCTCGCGGTGTGGGCGGTGCTCGCGTTCGTCGCGCTGCTGATCTGGATTCCGGCGTCGCGGCGGCACCGCGCCACCTGGAACTCCGAACTCAGTCGGAGCACGGGCCGACGCTCGCTGCTGCGCAACCGGCTGGCGTGGTCGGTCACGCTGTTCTTCGGCTGCCAGGGCTTCGTCGCCTACATCGTGATGGGCTGGCTGCCACAGGTTTTCATCGACAACGGCATCGGCAAGCTCGAAGCGGGCACACTCGTCGGGCTCATCTCGCTGATGGGCGTGCCGGTCGCGCTCGTCATCACCCCGCTCGCGGCCCGCAGCGCGGGGCAGAGCCGGTGGATCGTCGCGCTCGGCGTCGTCGGGGCGGCGGGTGTCGTCGGGATGCTCGTCGATCCCGCGGCCGCCCCGTGGGTGTGGAGCGTGCTGATCGGCGTGGGCATGAGCGCGTTCTCGCTGGCGCTCGCGGTTATCGCGCTGCGCGCCCGCGACGCCGAGGACACCGCGCAACTGTCCGGCATGGCACAGGGTTTCGGCTATCTGATCGCGAGCACCGGGCCGTTCCTGTTCGGTCTGCTGCACGACGTCTCGCACGGCTGGACGGTGCCGTTCATCATGTTCCTCGTCGTGTACGCCGTCCAGATCGTCGCCGGGGCGGCGGCGGGCCGCGACCGTTACGTCTGACTACGGTGGAGACCGTGGTGGCCGACCTGCAGCAGACCGTCGACGCGGTGTGGCGCATGGAGGCGGCGAAGATCGTCGCGACCCTGACCCGGTCGGTCGGAGACGTCGGCCTCGCCGAGGACCTGGCCTCCGACGCCCTGATCGAGGCGCTGCAGCAGTGGCCCGAGGCGGGCGTTCCGCGCAACCCCGGCGCGTGGCTGACGACGGTCGCGAAACGCAAGGCGATCGACCACTGGCGCCGGCTGGACCGGCTCGACGACAAGTACGCGGTGCTGGCGCGCGAACTCGAGCACCACGTCGACGAGTCGTGGGATCCGGAGCGCATCGACGACGACGTGCTGCGGCTGATCTTCATCTCGACGCATCCGGTGCTGGCTCGCGAGGGGCGGATCGCGCTGACGCTGCGCGTGGTCGGCGGCCTGACCACCGAGGAGATCGCCAGGGCCTTCCTGACCTCGAAGGCGACGGTCGCGGCGCGCATCACCCGTGCCAAGAAGACGCTCGGCGACGCGGGCGTCCCGTTCGTCGTGCCGGAACCCGCCGAGTACCCGACGCGGCTGTCGTCGGTGCTGAGCGTGCTCTACCTCATCTACAACGAGGGCTACTCCGCGTCGTCCGGTGAGCGCTGGATTCGCGACGAACTCTGCACGGAGGCACTGCGATTGGGCCGCGTGCTGGCCGCGCTGCTGCCGGAGCAGGCCGAGGTGCACGGACTGGTGGCGCTGATGGAGTTCCAGTCCTCACGGTTCGCGGCCCGCACCGACGCCGACGGGCGGGCGGTGCTGCTGGAGGACCAGGACCGCACCCGATGGGATCGCGCACAGATCGGCAGGGGCGTCGCCGCGCTCGAGCGGGCGGCACAGGCGGTACAGCGCAGGGGTACCGGCTGGGGACCGTACGCGCTGCAGGCCGCACTCGCCGAGTGTCACGCCGTCGCACCCACCGCCGCCGACACCGATTGGGCGCGCATCGTCACGCTCTACGACGGGCTGGTCCAGGCGGCGCCGTCGCCCGTCGTCGAACTCAACCGCGCCATCGCCATCGCGATGCGCGACGGGCCCGCGGCCGGGCTGGCCGTCATCGACGCGATCGACGGGCTGACGGGTTCCTATCTGCTGCCCAGCGTGCGCGGCGAACTGCTGGCACGTCTCGGCAGACACGCCGAGGCCGCCCGCGAGTTCGATGCGGCCGCAGCGCTGACCACCAACGGCGCGGAGCGAGACGTGCTGTTGGACAAGGCGGCTCGGGCGCGCACATGAGAGTCCTCCTGGCGCTTTCCGCGGTCGCACTGTCCGCGTGCTCGGCCGCGCCCGAGATCCCACCGCCTCGGCCACCCCTGCCGAGCGCCACCGTCGCCCCCGCCGATCTGGAGCGGATCCTGCTGACGCCCGCGGAGGCGCAGTCGATCATCGCCAAGGTCGGCTTGGTGGCACAGCCGTTCTCCGACTTCGAATCCGGCGACGGAATGCGCGACCAACCCCGAGGCTGCGCGGAGGCGGTCTACCCGGTGATGGCGAGCGCCTACGCCGACAGCGGCCCGCGCACCGTGCACGGGGTGACGATGCGCGACGCCATGAACATCCCGCGACTCACCGAGGCCGTCATCGCCTACGACATGACGGCCGAGGCGCAACGGCAACTGTCGAGGCTGACCAACGATCTGAAGCGGTGCGCAGGTACCACGGTCACCGTCGACACCGGCAGCTTCGACAACGTCTGGCGCACCCGCGACGTCGGCGCGATCGAGCAGGGCGCCACCCTGGCGTCGGGACTCGACGATCACGACTGGCTGTGCCATCGCGCTATCGCCCTGCGCGCCAACGTGATCCTCGACGTACAGGCGTGCGCGGGCGACGGCCCCGATCCGACCCCCAACCTCATCGACGCGATCACGGAGAAGATGACATGAGCGCCAACCCCGGCGAGCGAAGCGACGGGAAGAACTACCGCGCAGTGCTGTTCGACTACTCGGGGACCTTGTTCCGGCTCGAGGAGGACGACAGCTGGTTCTCGGAGATCGAGGTCGACGAGAAGTCCGTCGACGTCCACGTGCAGGCCGAACTCATGCGCAGGCTCACCGCCCCCACGGGGCGCTCGGTCGAGATGAACGACGAGCAGTACCGCAACTGGGTGAACCGCGACCTCGAACCGCATCTGCACCGCGAGGCCTACCTGCACGTGCTGCGCGAATCCGGTGTCGCACAACACCATGCCGAGGCGCTGTACGACAAGCTGATCGACCCGGCGAACTGGACGCCCTACCCGGACACGGCGCGGGTACTGGCGGGGCTGACCCGCCAGGGACGCAAGACCGCCGTGGTGTCGAACATCGCGTTCGACGTGCGGTCGGCGTTCCGCACCCTCGGCGCCTACGACGACGTCGACGAGTACATCCTGTCGTTCGAAGTCGGTGCGGTGAAACCGAATCCGGAGATCTTCCGGATCGCCCTGCAGCGCCTCGGCGTCGACCCCGCCGACGCACTCATGGTCGGCGACAGCGAGGAGGCCGACGGCGGCGCCCGCGCCATCGGTTGCGGGTTCGCGCTCGTCGACCCGCTACCGACGGACAGCAGGCCCGACGGATTGGTCCGCGCGCTGGCCGCCGAGGGCATCGTCGTCTAGGACGAGGGTGTAGAACCGCTCTAGGCTCGAATCATGGCCGACAAGAAACCGACCCCGCCGTGGTGGCTCAAACCGATGAACAAGGTGTTCATGCTGATGATGCGACTCGGCCTGCCGATCTCCGGCAAGGAGGGCCCCCTCGTGCTGACCGTGCCGGGCCGCAAGACGGGGCAGCCGCGGTCGACGCCCATCACCCCGATGTACGTCGACGGAGTGCGCTACGTCGTCGCCGGTTTCCCCGGTGCGGACTGGGAGAAGAACGCCCGCGCCGCGGACACGGCGACGCTGTCCTCGGGCCGGAACTCCGAGCTGGTGCGCATGGTCGAACTGTCCGCCGACGAGGCGCGACCGCTGCTGCGACGGTTCCCCGAGCTGGTGCCCACGGGCGTCTCGTTCATGAAGCGGTCGGGGCTGGTGACAGACGGAACGCCCGACGAGTTCGAAGCACTCGCCGGGCGTTGCGCCGTCTTCAGATTCGACCCCGCGTGATTACAGGTGCGGTGCCTGACTGATCTTCGTGTCGGGCGTACCCGCCGTCTGGCAGTAGGTCTGAACAGCCAACCGCGTCCCGGTGATCTCGAGTTGCGCTGCGTCAGCGCCCTTCTCGTCCTTGAGCATCTTGGAGACCGCTTCGGTCTGCGTCTTCTCGTCGGATTCCAGGAAGTCCTTGCACGGCGTGTCGCCACCCTGAATGGACGGCGAACAGCCGGCGAGCATGAAGCCCGCGACCAATCCCGACACCAATACTCCCGCTGACCGCTTCATCGTGGCCCTCTCTCGTCATGGCGGCGAACCGCGCGCTCGGGCCACTCAGTACCCCTGGCCGATAGCTGTGAAACAGGCCGCGCTCTAGAGTCGAGCCGTGAGCAATCCGTTCGACGCGTCACTCTGGCAGCCCGTCGCGGGCTTCGAGCTGACCGACATCACCTACCACCGCCACGTCGTCGACGGAAAGCCGCAGCCGACCGTCAGGGTGGCGTTCGACCGCCCGGAGGTGCGCAACGCGTTCCGGCCGCACACCGTCGACGAGCTGTACCGCGTTCTCGACCACGCCAGGATGTCCCCCGACGTCGGCGTTGTGCTGCTCACCGGCAACGGGCCCTCGCCGAAGGACGGCGGCTGGGCGTTCTGCTCGGGCGGTGACCAGCGCATCCGCGGCCGCACCGGCTACCAGTACGCCGCGGGCGAGACGGCCGAGACCGTGGATCCCGCGCAGGCCGGGCGGCTACACATCCTCGAGGTGCAGCGGCTGATCCGCTTCATGCCGAAGCCGGTGATCTGCCTGGTCAACGGGTGGGCGGCCGGCGGCGGCCACTCGCTGCACGTGGTGTGCGACCTTACGTTGGCGTCGCGCGAGCACGCCCGCTTCAAGCAGACCGACGCCGACGTGGGGTCGTTCGACGGCGGCTACGGGTCCGCGTACCTGGCGCGGCAGACCGGTCAGAAGTTCGCCCGCGAGATCTTCTTCCTCGGCAGGCCCTATACCGCCGAGCAGATGTTCGCGATGGGGGCCGTCAACGAGGTCGTCGACCACGCGGAACTGGAAAACGTTGCGCTGCAATGGGCTACCGAGATCAACGGCAAGTCGCCGCAGGCCATCCGGATGCTCAAGTTCGCGTTCAACCTGCTCGACGACGGGCTGGTCGGCCAGCAGGTGTTCGCCGGCGAGGCGACGCGACTGGCCTACATGACCGACGAGGCCGTCGAGGGCCGGGACGCGTTCCTGGAGAAGCGCGATCCGGATTGGTCGAAGTTCCCCCGCTACTTCTAGGGCAGATATTTCAGCGTCGACCCAGTCACCCCAAAGGGTGAAATCACGGAGAACCGGGATATTGACGTTTCCGTAGGAACGGCCTGGGTACTCGTCTCCTCAGAGGATGAGGAGGTACCGAAAATGCCTGTTTGGGTATGGATTCTGTTGGCGGTCGCGGCGATAGCCGTCGTCGTTGCCATCGTGACGTTGAGCGGTTCGAACAAGCGGAAAACCGAACGGCTCAAGGAACACTACGGCCCCGAGTACGAACGGACCGTGTCCCGCGCGGGCGACGAGAAGGCCGCCGCGAAGGAACTCGCAGAGCGTGAACGCCAGCGTGCGAAGCTCGACATCCGCCCGCTGTCCCCGGCCGCGTTGGACGGCTACGCCAACCGCTGGCGGGCCGTGCAAATCGCTTTCGTCGACCACCCTGCCAGCGCGGTCGGCGAGGCTGACGTGCTCGTCACCGAGGTGATGCGCGAACGCGGCTATCCCGTCGACGATTTCGAGCGGCAGTCCGCCGACATCTCCGTCGACCACCCCAAAGTCGTGGAGAACTACCGCGCGGCGCACGACATCCACCTCGCACAGCAGCACGGCGACGTCGGCACCGAGCAGCAACGCCAGGCGTTCGTCCACTACCGCGCACTCTTCGAGAAGCTGCTCGAAGCCGAAACCAACACTCAGGAGGCAAGCGCATGACCACCCACGATCACCACACCGAATTCGACCGCACGCCCGAGCAGACCCACGAGCCCGCACCTCCGCGTCAGGGCGACAACGTCCTGGATCCGTCCATCGCACAAGGCGATTGGACCGCCGAGACGCAGGATCTCCGGGAGCCGGAGCCGGCGCACCTGCAGCCCGACTCGGTCGCCGACGTCCGGCGCGATCAGGACGGTTCGCCCGAGCGCGACGTCCACGGGGAGCAGGCCCGTGAGCAGGTCGCTCCGCCGACCGACGCCACGACGGACTCGACGCTGATCGCCGAGGACCAGCTCACCGGATTGCGAGCACGCTGGGATCACGTCCAGGCCAGCTTCGTCGACGATCCCCGCGAGTGCGTGCAGAAGGCCGACGGCCTGGTGACTGACGTCGTCGACCAGTTGACGAACAGCTTCGCGCAGGCGCGCTCCGGGCTCGAAGCGCAGTGGGCCCGCCGCGAGGATGCCTCCACCGAGGATCTCCGCGTCGCCCTGCGGCGCTACCGCGACTTCTTCGACCGATTGCTCGCCGTCTAACAGCCACGATTCGTGCACCCGCGAGAGCGCTCACCGCTCCCGCGGGTGCACGAGTCGCTGTGCGGGCGCTCGCTAGGCTGTCGGGGACCTCACGCGAAACGGGAGCCGCGCCATCGAAGCCGCCATCACCAAGTGGACGATCGTCGTCCTCGGTGTCCTGATCGTCGCGGCCGCGTCCCTGCTGCCCTGGTTCTCGGCCCACGCCGTACACGGCTCCGCGGAGATGGCGGGGTGGGGACTGTGGACCACCACCGGCACCGTCGACGCCGGCCTGCGACCTCTACCGCTGGCGATCCTGGTCTACCTGCCCGCCGCGGCGATGCTGTGGGGTGCGATACGCGGGGCATTCGGGGTCGCTGTCATCGGCGCGATGGCCGCCTTCGCCGGCGGCGTCCTGCCGTTCATGCTGATGCCCGCGGCCACCCGCAGCCTGCCCGGAGGCGAAGCGGTGGGCATCTCGGTGGCGATGGGGCCGGTGCTGGTCATCGCCGTCACGCTGGTCGCGACCCTCGTCTGTTGGATTGGCTACGCGCGCTGCGTGTTACGTGCCGCCCCGCGCGCCGAGGCGTGACCGGGAACGTCTGGCACTCTGGTGGAGTGCCCACCCCGATGCTCACGACGCAGCGCATCGACGCCGGTGACGTCGTCCTGCGTAAAGCCCGCGCCGACGACCGGAACGCGATCATCGCCCACGTCACGGACGCCGAGGTGCGCGCCCACCTCGGCGGTCCGCAGGAACGTGCCGCGGTCGAACGCGACCTCGACCGCTCGGGCGTCACCGCGGTCACGGACGCGCCGGGCGCCTACGTCATCGCGGACAAGGCCACCGATGACTTCCTCGGCACCATCTCGCTGACCCGACGCGGTGCCCACCACCCCGGTCACCTCACGCCGGAGGGCGAGGAACTCGAGCTCGCGTACACGCTCTGCCGCAGCGACTGGGGCCGCGGCTTCGCGTACCGGGCCGCCACCGCGCTGCTGCGGCGCGCGGCCGCCGACATGCCCGACGAGGCCGTCATCGTCGTGACGCAGAGCGACAACGAACGGTCACTGCGGCTGGCCCGTCGGCTCGGGTTCACGCCGGCCATGCGCTTCGACGAGTTCGGTGCCGAGCAGACGCTCGCAGTCGTCAACCTTCGCGAATTCGCGGCCACCTAAGCTCCACCCGTGAGCAAGAGCCCGTTGCGCCGACTGTCCGACAGCCTGCTGCTGGCCAGCATGCGGCCGCCGTTGTTCGATCAGCTCGTCAGCGTGCGGCCGCGGCGCGAGCCCGTCGACCTCCGCGGTAAACGCATCCTGGTGACCGGCGCGTCGTCCGGGATCGGCGAGGCGGGTGCGGTGAAGCTCGCCCGCGAGGGTGCCGTGGTGGTGGTCGCAGCGCGCAGGCAGGAGCTGCTGGACGGTGTCGTCGATCGCATCATCGACGCCGGCGGCGAGGCGAGAGCCGTTCCGTGCGACCTCTCGGACCTGGACGCGGTCGACGCGCTGGTGGCCGATGTGGAACGCGACCTCGGCGGCGTCGACGTGCTGATCAACAACGCGGGCAAGTCGATTCGCCGCCCCCTGGCCGAGTCGCTGGACCGCTGGCACGACGTCGAGCGCACGATGACGCTCAACTACTACTCGCCGCTGCGGCTGATCCGCGGATTCGCGCCGGGTATGCGCGCCCGCGGCGACGGCCACATCATCAACGTCTCGACATGGGGCGTGCTGAGCGAGTCCTCGCCGCTGTTCTCGGTCTACAACGCGAGCAAGGCCGCGCTGACGGCGGTGAGCCGCGTCATCGAGACGGAGTGGGACCGCGACGGCGTGCACTCGACGACGCTGTACTACCCGTTGGTGAAGACGCCGATGATCGCTCCGACGCGTGCCTACGACGGGTTGCCGGGACTGTCCGCCGACGAGGCGGCCGACTGGATGGTGACCGCGGCGCGCACGCGGCCCATCCGGATCGCGCCGCGGATGGCGGTCGCCGCGCACACCGTCAACAGCTTCGCGCCCGCCGCCGTCAACGCCGTCATGAAGCGCCAGCGCATCCAACCCGGCGGCTAGTTAGTTAGGTTAGGCATGCCATACTCGCGGGCGTGCCTGAACCTGCCATCGAGTGCGACGCGGTCACCAAGACGTTCGGCGACAGCGAGGCGTTGCGCGGCGTGACGTTCACCGCGGCCGCCGGCTCCGTGCTCGGCGTCCTCGGCCCCAACGGCGCGGGCAAGACGACCACGATCAACATCCTCTCGACGCTGCTCAGGCCGACGACCGGCCGCGCCACCGTCGCGGGCTTCGACGTCGTCGAGCAGGCGGCTGACGTCCGCGCGAGCATCGGCCTCACCGGTCAGTACGCGGCGATCGACGGGCTGCTCACCGGGCGCGAGAACCTCGTCCTGTTCGGCCGGCTGCGCGGGCTGTCGCGCCGAGCCGCACGCGCCAGAGCCGACGAGATGCTCGAAACGTTCAGCCTCACCGACGCCGGGGACCGGCGCGTCTCCACGTACTCCGGCGGCATGCGGCGCCGTGTCGACATCGCATGCGGGCTCGTCGCGCCGCCTCGGGTCGTGTTCCTCGACGAGCCGACGACCGGGCTCGACCCGCGCAGCAGGCGCGAAGTCTGGGACCTGGTGGGTTCGCTTGCCGGACAGGGCATCACGACGCTGCTCACCACGCAGTACCTCGAGGAGGCGGACGCGCTGTCGGACTCGATGGTCGTGATCGACCGCGGCGAGGTGATCGCCGACGGCACCGCCGAGCAGCTCAAGCGACGAATCGGCGGCAGCTACTGCGAGGTGACGCCGCTGCACGCGGGTGACGTGGATCGGGTGGCGGAGGCGTTGGCCGGACTCAACGGACTGGAGATCGACGCCGACGCGGGCACGGTGTCGGTCCCGGCGCCCGACGGCATCGCGACGCTGTCCGAGGTGTTCCGTCGCGTGGGCGATCTCGGTGTCGAGCTCACCGACATCTCGCTGCGCAAGCCGTCGCTCGACGAGGTGTTCTTCGCGCTCACCGGGGCGCCGGCGGGCAGGAGCGAAGCGACTCGGGGATCAGTACCGGCGGGCAGGAGCGAAGCGACTCGGGGATCAGTACCGGCGGGCAGGAGCGAAGCGACTCGGGGATCAGTACCCGCGGAGACGTCGTGACCGCGCTCGGCGCGCTGACCGAGCGGTCGGTGCTCGGCACGCTGCGCGACGGCGATCTGGTCTTCGCGATCGGCGGGCCGGTCGCGTTCTTCCTGTGCTTCAACCTGACGCTGCGGATGGTCGTGGATGTTGAAGGCACGGGCACCTCGTCGTACCCGCAGTACATCCTGCCCGTCATCGTCGTGCAGGCGATGATCTTCACCGCGATGACGACGGCCGACCGTGCGGCGCGAGATCACCTGAGCGGCATGGGTGTTCGACTACGGACGCTACCGATGTCGGCGTTCGTCCCGGTGAGCGCGCGCATGCTGTCGGCGCTGATCCGCGCGACCGCGGCTTTGGTGGCGTCGGTCGCGATCGGCTACGCCTTCGGCTTCGGGTTCGACGGCCACGCCGGGCACATCGCGGCGTTCGGGGCCATCGCCCTGGTTCTGTCGCTGGCACTGTCGCTGGGCGCCGACGCCATGGGATCGGTGGCCACCAACGCCGAGGCCGCGGGGCAGACGCTGCTGATTCCCCAGTTGCTGCTCGTCATGCTGTCGACGGGCATCGCGCCCGCGGACGCGTTCCCGGACTGGCTCGGCCCGTTCGTGCGCAATCAACCGGTGTCGCAGATCGCGGAGACACTGCGCGGCCTGACGATCGGCCGCGTCGACCCGACGAACCTGACCATCAGCGTGGCGTGGTGCGCCGGGCTGCTGGTGGTGTTCGGCGCGATCGCGGTGCGGATGCAGAGGCGGGCCCGATGACCTTGGTCGTACAGAGTCGAGTGCAGGCCGGCCGGTTGCTGCGCGGGTGGACCCGCGAGCCCGTCGTCCTCATACAGGCGCTGATCTTCCCGACGTTCCTGCTCGTCGTGTACCACCTGGTGATCGGCGAATCGATCCGCCACCTCACGGGCAGCAGCAGCCTGTACGGGCTGGTGCCGATGTGCGCGATCGTCGGCGCGATGTTCGGCGCCATCGGCGCGGGCGCCGCCCTGCCCGACGAGCGCGAATCCGGGTTGTTGAGCCGGTTGTGGACGCTGCCGGTGCATCGCGCGAGCGCGCTGGTCGGCCGACTGCTCGCCGAGGCGGGCCGGGCGTTCGTCGGCGCCGTCGCGATCACCGCCGTCGGCGTGGCGATGGGGCTGCGCTTCCAGAGTTGGCTCGGAGCAGTCGGTTTCGTGCTGATCCCGGTGCTGATGGTGATCGGCTTCTCGACGGTTATCGTCGCGTTCGGGGTGCAGGCGAACGGCAAGAACATCATCACCGGCTTATCGACGGTGTGCTTCCTGCTGCTGTTCTTCAACTCCGGCATGGTGCCCGTCGACGTCTTCCCCGGCTGGCTGGAGCCTATCGTTCGCGCGCAGCCGATGTCGCCCGCCATCGAGACGATGCGCGGCCTCGCCGAGGGCGGCCCGGTGCTGTGGCCGGCGCTGCAGTCGCTGGCGTGGGTCGTCGGACTGTTCGCGGTGTTCGGCCCGATGGCCGTCCGCGGCTATCGCCTGGCCGCCGAATCGTCCGCCTGAGCCCCGCCGAAAGTCCGCCTGAGCCCCGCCGAACGTCCGCCTGAGCGCCGCCGAACGTCCGCCTGAGCGCCGCCGAACGTTGGTTACCGACACGCGAAATCGCGATTCAGCGTGGCGGTAACCAACGTTCGCGGGATTGAGAGGCGGTGTGTTAGACACAGAGGCATGGAGATACTCGCCAGCCGTGTGCTGTTCCGGCCGGCGGACTACGAACGATCGGTCGCGTTCTACCGCGACGCCATCGGCTTGGCGATCGCCCGCGAGTACGGCGCGGGCACGGTGTTCTACGCGGGGCAGTCGCTGATCGAACTCGCCGGCCACGGCGGGCAGGCAGCGGGCGCGCCGCCGTTTCCCGGTGCACTGTGGCTGCAGGTGCGCGACGTCTACGTGACGCAGGCCGAGCTCGAGGGCCGCGGCGTCGAGATCGCGCGCGCGGCGAGGCAGGAGCCGTGGGGGCTACACGAAATGCACGTCACCGATCCCGACGGGGTGACGCTGATCTTCGTCCAGGTGCCCGAGCAGCACCCGCTGCGGCGCGACACCCGAAACTGATTCGCCGGAACAGCATTCCCAGCTGTCTAGCTCGCGGATTGACAGCCAGGAACGCTATTCCGGCGGGAGGGGTGGCGGGCGGGCCGGCGGACGGTCAGCGGGCGGTCGCCGCCAGCGGCCAACCCACCGACGCCAGCCGCGAGGCGACCTGGTGGATCTCCTCGGGGTTCGGCTCCTTGTCGATGATCGCCGCGACGGCGGTGCGGATCTCGTCCTCGGTGACGGTGTCGCCGGTGTTCGACTTCAGCACCGCCTGCGCCGCCCGGACCACCTCGTCCTCGGTCAGCGAGCGCTTCAGCAGCGCCAGCAGCGGGAAGTAGTCCTTCGGCGGCACGCCGTCCGGGTAGCCCGCGCGCAGCCAGTTCACGACGCTGTCGAACGAGTGGGAGTGATTCGTCTCGGTCATGGGCTAGCTCACTTTCCCGGAAGGAAGGGGACGGGGTTGAAGCCGAAGTGGTGCTGAATGGTGGCCTTCGTGATCCACAGGATCGCGATCACGATGACGGCCGAGACCAAGGCGAACAGCAACAGCCCGAGGACCTTCAGCACCGGGTTCGGTGCGACGGTGGTGCCGTCCTCGTGCGTTCCACCTGATCCGTTCGAGAAGGCCACCAGCCCAACCGCGAACAACGCGGGCAGTCCGGCGCCGAGGACCAGGCCGATGACGAGCACCTTGCCGATGGCTTCGAGATAAGTCATCTCAGATTCCTTTGATTCTCAGTGGACTCGGGCTAGACCGACGCCGTGGGCTGGGCCGGAGCGTCCTTGCTCGCGTCGCGCACCTCCGCCGGGACCACCGAGTTGCTCGACTCGTCCCAATCGGCGTTGACGTTGTTGTGATCGACCTTCTGCTGCTGCGCGCGCCAGTACATGTAGCCCGACAGGCCGACCAGGATCACGAAGATGAGCCCGTCGCCCGCCAGACCGGACCCGGTGAGTGCCTCCACGCCGTGCGACAGCCAGAACGACAGCGCCCCAACGAGAGCGGCGGCGGGCAGGGTGATCAGCCACGCTGCGGCCATGCGGCCCGCGACCGCCCAGCGCACCTGCGCACCCGGCTTGCCGACGCCGCTGCCGAGGATCGAGCCGGTGGCCACGTGCGTCGTCGACAGCGCCATGCCCGCGGCACTCGAGCTCAGGATGATCGCCGCCGAGGACGCCTCGGCGGCCAGCCCCTGCGGCGACTCGATCTCGACGAGACCCTTTCCGAGCGTGCGGATCACGCGCCAGCCGCCGATGTAGGTGCCGAGGCCGATGGCGAGCGCACAGGACGCGATGACCCAGAACGGCAGACCGTTCTCCTTGACGTCGCCGGTGAGGTGGCCGGTGGTGATGAGGGCGAGCGCGATGACGCCCATCGTCTTCTGGGCGTCGTTGGTGCCGTGCGACAGGGCGACCAGCGAGGCCGTCGCGATCTGGCCCCAGCGGAAGCCGTCCTCACGACGCTTCTTCATGACGTTGCGCGTGATCCGGTAGACCATCCAGGTGCCGCAGGCGGCGACCAGACCGGCGATGAACGGCGCTGCGAGGGCCGGGATGATGACCTTGCCCAGCACGCCGCTCCAGTTGACGCCCGCCAGACCGAGCGCGGCGAGGCCGGCTCCGATGAGCCCGCCGAACAGTGCGTGCGACGAGCTCGACGGGATGCCGAACAGCCACGTGAGGAGGTTCCACAGGATCCCGCCGATGAGACCGGCGAAGATGATCGTCAGGCCGGTCGAGGCGTCGATTCCGGAGACCAGGGAACCCGTCTTACCGTCCTGGATCTTCAGCACCGACGTGGTGACGGTGACGGCCACCTCGACGGATAGGAAGGCGCCGACGAGGTTCAAGATGCCCGCCAGGATGACGGCGGTCTTCGGCTTCAAGGCCTTGGTGGCGATCGAGGTCGCCATGGCGTTTCCGGTGTCGTGGAACCCGTTGGTGAAGTCGAAAGCCAGTGCCGTGGCAATCAACAGCACCAGGATGATCAGCTCTGCGCTCATGGCGGTAATTGTGCGGCCATCCGCGGTGATTCACCTAGCCGGACTCACCGACCTTTGCACCCGCTGAGCTGCGAGTTTTCCGTTTCCGCAAAGTTGTTCACCGAGTGTTCACCCACGTTCTGCCGCACCGCCTTACAGGGTGTTCACAGACACGCTGCCAGCAACTTCACAGGGTTGCGTCGGGGGGTTCTCGTCGTCCGATCGGCACTAGCATTCGTCGTGTCCGCACACCCTCGGGGAGTTGTCGTTGTGAACGCATTTCTGTCGAAGATCGTCGCGTGGATTACCGCCGGTTACCCCGAGGGGGTGCCCGGACCCGACCGGGTGCCGCTGATGGCCCTGCTGACCCGTCGTCTGACCGACGACGAGGTGAAGACCGTTGCGCGAACCCTCATCGAGCAAGGCGAGTTCGACCACATCGACATCGGTGTGCTGATCACCCAACTCACCGACGAACTGCCGCGCGAGGAGGACGTCGAACGGGTGCGCGCGCGACTCGCCGCCAAAGGGTGGCCGCTGGACGATCCGCGCGAGAGCGACGAGTCCGCCGACGAGGACGCGGAGGGCCCGGCATAGCCGTCCTGCGCGCACTTCCGGTCGGCGCCGGCGAGGCCGCGCTGGCGATCCTCCCGGCTCTCGAAACCGCCCTGATCGGCGGTGACGCGGTCCTGCCCGTGCCCGTCGGCGACGAGCGCGAGACCGACCTCCTCACCACGTCGCTGCGCGCGGGCGAGCACATCGACGACGACGTCGCCGTCGTGGTGTCCACCTCGGGGACGACGGGAATTCCCAAGGGCGCCATGCTGTCCGCGGCCGCATTGACCGCGAGTGCCACGGCGACGCACGTCCGACTCGGCGGGCCCGGCCGCTGGCTGCTGGCGCTGCCCGCCCACCACGTGGCCGGCCTGCAGGTGCTGGTGCGCAGCACGGTGGCGGGCACCACCCCGGTCGCGCTGCCCGCCAGCTTCGAGGTCGCCGAACTGCCAACGGCGATAGCGCGTTTGGGCTCGAGCCGACGCTACGCCTCGCTGGTGGCGGTGCAGCTGGACAAGGCGCTGCGCGACCGCGCGGCGGCTGCGGCGCTGGCCGAGTTGGACGCGGTGCTGATCGGCGGCGGCCCGATGCCCCCGACCGTCGCCGAGCGGGCGGCGGCGGCCGGCGTGCGCGTCGTCCGGACCTACGGCATGAGCGAGACCGCGGGCGGCTGCGTGTACGACGGTCACCCGCTGGACGGCGTGCGCATCCGGATCGCCGACGGTCGGGTGGTGCTCGGCGGCCCGACCGTCGCCACCGGATACCGCAATCCCGCGACGCCGGACCCGTTCTCGGAGCCGGGCTGGTTCCGCACCGATGACGTTGGCACACTTGATGATTCGGGTGCGCTGCGCATCCTCGGCCGGGTGGACGACGCGATCAGCACGGGCGGGCTGACGGTGTTCCCCCAGCTGGTCGAGGCCGCGCTCGCGACCCATCCCGCCATCGCGGACAGCGGGGTGTTCGGCGTGGCCGACGAGCGGCTGGGCCAGCGTGTGGTGGCGGCCGTCGTGCTGACACCGGGGCACACCGCGCCGACCGTCGCCGAACTGCGCGATCACGTCGCCCGCGACCTGGACCCCACGGCGGCACCACGCGAGCTGCACGTGCTCGACACGCTCCCCCGCCGCGGCATCGGCAAGCTGGACCGAAGGGAGCTGACCGTCAGGTTCGGTGCGGGCGCATGATGGAGTGATGCGCGCTGAAGTCACGTCGGTCGACGCCCTCCGGGCCATCATCGGTGAACCCAATCCGGCCGTGGCGAAGAAGGTCACCGACCGTCTCTCGGAGGACCAGCAGACCTGGTTGTCCGCCTCCCCGCTGGGATTCGTCGCCACCACCGACGCCGACGGCCGCGTCGACGTCTCCCCCAAGGGCGACCCGCCGGGCTTCGTCCACATCATCGACGAACGCACCATCGCCATCCCCGAACGCCCCGGCAACAAGCGCGTCGACGGGTTCCTCAACCTGCTGCAGCGCCCGCACGTCGGCACCGTGTTCCTGATTCCCGGCCGCGGTGACACGCTGCGGATCAACGGCACCGGCACCGTCCTCTCCGACGCCGACTACTTCGACGCGATGATCGTCGACGGCAAGCGGCCCATCCTGGCTCTGGAGATCGCCGTCGAGGAGGTGTTCTTCCACTGCGCCAAGGCGTTCCTGCGATCCAACGCGTGGCGGCCGGACACCTGGGACCCCACCGCCGTGCCGACGGTGGCGCAGCTGGCCAAAGCCATCAAACCCGACATGTCCGACGCCGATCTGGAGAGGTACTACGCAGAAGACAACATGCGGAAGGTGCTCTACTAGACAGCGATCGTCACCGAATTGATTCACTTTCGCCGGTTTGGTTTTGACGGAACGGGCAATTCCCTGTGCCAGGGAACAACCCCTCGAACAGATCGGAATAGAACGATGATCATTCTCGGTGTAGTGCTGCTGCTGATCGGCTACTTCACTGGCCTCTCGATCCTGTATACGATCGGCGGCATTCTTCTCGTCGTCGGCGTGGTCTTCTGGATCCTGGGCGCGGTCGGACGGCCCGTCGGAGGCCGAAAAGTCTGGTTGTAGGTGACCGACTCCCATGAGGAGTCGGTAAGCCCCCTGGTTCGACGGGCCGCGGCGTGGTCATGGCGATTACTCGTCATCTTCGCCGCGGCCGTCGTACTTCTGGAGGTCTTGCGCAGGCTCGGTTTCGTCGTCGTGCCAGTCGCTCTGGCCCTGATGCTCGCCGCTCTACTGCTGCCCGCGGTCGACGCACTCGATCGCTACGGTGCGGCACGGGGCGGTGCCGTCGCGTTCGTGGTGATCCTCGGACTGTCCGCTCTGGTCGCGATCCTGTCGTTCGTCGTCAACCAATTCGTCGACGGCGCACCCCAACTCGTCGACGAGATCACCCGCAGCATCGAGGGCGCCAGGGATTGGCTCGCCACCGGACCGCTGCATCTGAGCAGCGACCAGTTGACCCGCGCGGGCGACTCGATCATCGACGCCTTGCGCAACAATCAAACCCAGCTCACGACCGGCGCGTTGTCCACCGCGGGCACCATCGCCGAAATCCTCACCGGCGCACTGCTGACGCTCTTCGCGGTGATCTTCTTCCTACTCGGCGGGCGCGGCATCTGGCAGTTCGTCACCAAGGCCGTTCCCGCACCGCAGCGGGATCGCGTCCGCGAGGCGGGTGCGGCCGGTTTCCACTCGCTGGCCGGTTACGCCCGCGCCACCTCGCTCGTCGCTCTCGTCGACGCCGTCGCCATCGGCAGCGGGCTGGCGATCATGGGAATCCCGCTGGCGTTGCCACTCGCCTCGCTGATCTTCATCGGCGCGTTCGTCCCGGTGGTCGGCGCCCTGGTCACCGGGTTCCTGGCGGTCATCGTGGCGCTGTTCGCGAAGGGACTGGTCTACGCGCTCATCACCCTGGTACTGATCATCGCCGTCATGCAGCTGGAAGCCCATGTGCTGCAACCACTCGTGATGGGGCGCGCGGTGTCGCTGCACCCACTGGCCGTCGTTCTCGGCATCACCACCGGCTACGTGCTGGCCGGTGTCATCGGCGCTCTGCTCGCGGTGCCTCTCATCGCGTTCGCCAACAGCTTCGTCCGCGTGCTGGGCGCCGAGGAACCCGAGGCGGCGTCGGTGGAGCTGAAGCGGGACGACGGTCCGCTGATCGACGCGACAACCGACGACACCGGCTGAGTCACTCGGGCTGGGTGCCGCGCGCGTCGAGACGACGCAACACGACGTCGACGAGCACGGGATCAACACCCGACTCCGTTCTGGCGGTGACGATCTCCTCGCGCGCAGCGGCGAGCATCTGGTCCTTCACCGCATTCGCGGTGAACGCGTGGTCGACCGTCCGCTCGGCCTCCTCGGCCGAGTGCTCCTCGGGCTTGAAACCCAGCGAGTGCCACATCCGGTCGGCGTTCTCGTCGGCGTGGTCGATGACGTCGGCGGGGATGTCCCCCGCGTCGCGCAACTCGTCCAGACGTTCGTTACCCGCCTGCCGCGCGCGGCGGATCAGGTCCTGCTCCTCACCGGCGATCTCGTCGTCGGAAGCCTTGACGCCCAACCACTTCACGACCAGCGGCAGCGTCATCCCCTGCACCAGCATGGTCACGGCGATCACCACGAACGCGATGAAGATCAGGCGCTCCCGCTCCGGGAAGGGAGTCGGCGCCACCGGCAGCGCGAGCACCGCGGCGAGCGTGACCACACCGCGCATCCCGGACCAGGACGCCACCGTCATCTCGCGCCAGCCCACCGGTTCGGCGCCGACGCCCTTGCGGCGGCGCAGTCGCTCGTCCACCGCGGCGACCGGGAAGATCCAGGCGAAGCGCAGCACGATCACCACCGCCGTGACGACGAGGGCCTGCACGAGCGCCGTGCTCAACGGCCCGGTCACATTCGACGCGACGCTGCGGATCTCCAAGCCGACGAAGGCGAAAGCCACTCCCGTGATGAGCAATTCGAGGATCTCCCAGGTGGCGCCGGTAGCCAGGCGGGTCTGGGACGACTCCACGTCACCGTAGCGACTGAGTCCGAGCGCGACCGTGACCACCGCGAGCACGCCGCTGCCGTGCGCGACGTCGGCCGCCGCGTACGCGGCGAACGGAACCACCAGGACCAGCGCGCTGCCCGCCGGATGTGCGGGCAACGCAGTGAGCAACCGGCGGGCGACGAACGCCATCGCCACCCCGACGGCGACTCCGATCACCACGGCCAGCCCGAGTTCGGTCGCCGCGTGTCCCGCCGAGAACGCACCCGTCAGCGTCGCGGCGATCGCGACGTCGTAGAGGACCAGCGCCGTCGCGTCGTTCGACAGTCCTTCGCCCTCGAGAATGGTGCGCAAGCGACGCGGTAGCCGCAGCTTCTGAGCCACCGCGGTAGCGGCCACCGGATCGGGTGGCGCGATGGCCGCGGCGACGGCCACTCCCGCGAGCAGCGGCAGACCCGGCACCACCGCGCTCAACACCACGCCGACCACGAAGGCGGTCACCGCCACCAGCGCCACCGCGAGAAGGCCGATGGCACGCCGGTTGTCGAGGAACTGCCGCCACGACGTCCGCCTGGCCGCGGCGAACAGAAGAGGCGGCAGCACCAGCGGCAGGATCCACTCCGGGTTCGGTTCGGGGATCGGCAGGCCGGGCACCGCGGCGAGCAGCATCCCGAACGCCAACAGCACCGCGGGATACGGCACGGAGACGCGTTGCGCGAGCGGAGCCAGCACCACCGTCGCAAGGACGAGCACCAGCACGACGATCACGGCCCACCACTCCTCTACAAGGTCAGACCCGGCGCGATACCCGAAACGAGCCGTCGCAACCCGCCCTGCCGTGTCGCCGGTGCCGAAGCGGGTACGCACCGTGCATGAGTGCAGCAGGATTGGTCATCATCGGAAGCGGCCCCGCCGGCGTCGCGGCGGCTGAAGCCTTTCGCGAACACGACGCCGACGCACCCGTGCGGATCATGACCGAAGACCCCGATCCGCCGTACGAACGTCCACCGCTGAGCAAGGAGTACCTGCGCGGGACGACCGACGACGTGGCCCTTCACCCCGCTGACTGGTTCGCCGAGCGATCCATCGAACTGCACCGCGGGACCGTCACCGAACTCGACGTCACCGACCACGCCATCCTGCTCGGCGACGACCGGATGGCCTACGACGCCCTGGTGCTGGCCACCGGAGCGGCACCTCGGCCGTTGCTCGTTCCCGGCGGTGAGCGCGCGCTGTCACTGCGGTCGCTGACCGACGCCCGTCGGTTGCGCGAGGCGGCCACCGGTGCGAAGACGGCGGTCGTCATCGGTGCGGGGTTCATCGGATGCGAGGCGGCGGCGTCGTTGGCGATGCGCGGAATCACCGTCCATCTGGTGGCACCCGACACACTCCCCCAGGAGAAGCGGCTGGGTTCCGACGCCGGGCACCGCATCACCGACCTGGTGACCGCGACGGGTGTGCGCTACGTCGGCAACACCTCGGTACGCGAGATCGGTTCGCACTCGGTGCTTCTGGACGACGAACGGACTATCGAGGCCGACCTGGTGCTCGCCGCCACCGGCGTCACGCCCAACAGCGACCTCGCACGGGCTGCCGGACTACGCGTCGAGAACTCGCTCATCGTCGTCGACGGGCACATGCGCACCTCCGCCGACGACGTCTACGCCGCGGGCGATATCGCGTTGGCGCACAACGCCGATGCCGGCCGTGCGATCGCCGTCGAGCACTGGCAGGATGCGGCGGATCAGGGTGAGGTCGCGGGGGCACGCGCGGCGGGCCGAACCGTGTCGTGGTCGGGTGCGCCGGGATTCTGGTCCGACATCGGCGATGCGACGCTGAAGTACAGCGCGTGGGGCGACGGCTACGAGCACAGCCGAATCGTGGACCACGACGACGGCTTCACCGTGTGGTACGAGCGCGACGGCGTACTCGTCGGCGTGCTCACCCACAACGCCGACGACGACTACGACCTCGGGGGACGGCTCATCGTCGAGGGCGGGCCCGCTCCGACACCCGTCCGCTGACCTCGCTGCCCGTCGAGCACGAGAAATGCTCGCCCGGCTGTTTGAGGCGTCGAATGACGGGCATGCGTTCGTCACGGGTTGCTTATTCGGGCGACCCGCACGATCTCGAGAGGAGCCACCATGGCTGACGACAAGAGCGGTCCCGCAGAAGGCGCCAAGGGCGTCGTGGAAGACGTCAAGGGCAAGGCCAAGGAAGCGGTGGGAGCCGTGACCGGTAACGAGAACCTGTCCGAAGAGGGCAAGGCCCAGCAGGACAAGGCGGACGCGCAGCGCGACGTCGCCAAGAAGGAAGCCGAGGCCGACGCGGCCCGCGCCGGCGCCTCCGCAGCCGAGAAGCGTCAAGAGGCGCACCAGAACTGATTCATCGACGACGAGCCCGGCGACCGCATACGGTCGCCGGGTTCGTCGTTGCCGCTGTGCCACATGTTGCGACGCAGTGCCTTTCGCTTGAAACCTCACAGGTCGGGTATCAGCCTGCAAATCGCATCAACCGGAAGAGGATTCCGTGACCGCAACGTACGACATCGACATCGCCGTCGATCGGGTCCGCAGTGTGTATCGGCCGCAGGAGGATTCGCGGCTGATGGCAGCCACCATGGCCACCACCGGGCTGGCACCGGGCAACCGGGTGGCCGATCTGTGCACCGGTAGCGGCGTGCTGGCCATCGAAGCCGCCCGTCTCGGCGCGGAATCCGTGACAGCCTTCGACCTGTCCGGGGAAGCGGTCGCATGCGCGCGGACGAACGCCGCCGCAGCGGGTGTCGTCGTGGACGTCCGGCAGGAGTCCTTCCGGACCGCGGCGCTCAGTGGCCCCTTCGACCTCGTCCTGTGCAACCCCCCTTACGTCCCGTGTCCGGAGGATCCCGAGGTCGCCCCCGTTCCCGCGAACATCGGTCCGGCCCTCGCGTACGACGCGGGTCCCGACGGTCGGCTCGTCCTCGACCCGCTCTGCGCGGCGGCGCCCGACCTCCTCGGAGACGAGGGCACGCTGCTCCTAGTGCAATCGGAGCTGTGCGGTATCGACGCATCGCTGCGGTCCCTGCGCGCCACGGGCCTGAAGGCCTCCGTCATTGCGCGCCAGTGGATTCCGTTCGGTCCGGTGCTCACCGCACGGGCCCGCTGGCTCGAGAGCACGGGGCGGTTGCCGGTGGGCAGGCGCACCGAGCAGCTCATCGTGATCCGAGCCGACGTTCCGTGACGGAGAGCGAGCAGGTGCGGCTCGTCCGCATCGTCAAAGGCGGACCCGTGCTCGTCGAGGGCCCGGTACGCGTGGAGGCACCCGACGGCACGGTGGTCGAATCGGACCGCTTTCAGGTCGCGATCTGCACGTGCCGACGCAGCAAGACGTATCCGCTGTGCGATACGAGTCACCGCCGCAAAGCGGCGAAGAAGACGTCAGTCGAGCCCGCGCCGGAGTGAGCTCCGGCCGTCGCGCCAACACGTCATCAGATGCTCGGCCAGCCGGTCCTCGATCCACTCGAACGCCCGGATCCCCAGCACCACATCGCTTTCCAGCTGCGGCTCGCGGCTCACCAGGTCGCCGACGACGTCGGTCTTCACCACCTGTTCGTGCACGGCGTCGGCCTCGACGTGTTCACGGTAGAAGCGCAGGCACGGTTCGGGTGCACCCATGCGGGTCAGCGCGTCCACCAGCCGACGTGAGCCCGGCGACGACGTGGTCTCGGTGGCGGCGAAGTGTCCCACCGCGGCACCGCGCAGGTCACGGTGCAGCCCGAACATCGACATGAGGTTCACGGCGGCGAGCGCTTCGGCCGTCACGTCGTCGAGGTAGTGGAGATAGGTCGGATCGAGATCCGCAGCCGCCAGCAGCTCGGCGAAGAGGTGTTGGTGACCGTGGTCCGCTCGACCGCCGCCGAACTCGTCGAACTCGACCGCGACGAACGCCGCCTTGGCCGTGCCGGTCAACCGCGGAATCGCCCAGGCGTGGGGATCGCCCTCCTTAAGGTGGTACACCGACCGGTGCACGAAGTACTCCCGCATCTGCTGCCACGTGCCGGTGTCGCCGAGGTGGTACGACGGACCGTCGCCGTCGGCCGGCTCCACCGACAGGCGCGCGAGTTCGTCGGCGGCCGTGACGCCGGCGATGTCACCGATCTCGTCGCGCATGAGATTGAGGAAGGTCTGCTCGAGGCGACCTCGGAACTGCAGCACACCCGGATCCCACTCCCAACGCGAGTCCACGCCCGCGAAGCCGCGGTAGTGCAGCTCGTAGCAGATGTAGAGCGCGAGCTGGACGTCGAGCCCGCACGGATGGGAATCGCCGACCGGCGCCTCCACCGGTACATAGAACCGACGCGGCGCCCGGCCGCTCAGGTGCTCCAGTATCGCCCCCGACACCGGCCCGACCGCGGTCGGAAGTGCGGGCTCGAGGTTGGTCGCTGCGTATGTCACCGAGATCCGGTACCCGCCGTGGCTCCGCCGAAACGGCGGTGACCAGTATCGCGATCAGGGTTTCAGGATCACCTTCACCGCGCCGTCCTGCTTCTTCTGGAAGATCTCGTACGCGTGCGGCGCTTCGTCCAGCGAAACCACGTGGGTGGCGAACGTGTCGACGCCCAGCGGATCGGCGTCGGTGAGCAACGGCATGATGTCGTCCACCCAGCGCTTCACGTTCGCCTGTCCCATCCGCATCCGCACCTGCTTGTCGAACAGCGTCAGCATGGGCATCGGGTCGGCCATTCCCCCGTACACCCCGATGAGCGAGATCGTGCCGCCGCGGCGGACGATGTCGATCGCCGAGTGCAGTGCGGCCAACCGGTCCACACCCGCCTTCTCGAGCAGCGGCCGCGCCAGCGCGTCGGGAAGGAACGACGTCGCCTGCTGGGCGATCTTGGCGACCGGCGACCCGTGTGCCTCCATCCCGACCGCGTCGATCACCGAATCGGTGCCTCGGCCGTCGGTCATGTCCCTGATGACGTCCGCGACGGAACCGTCGACGGTGTTCAGGTCGACGACGTCGATCCCGAACGCCGCGGTGCGCGCGAGTCGCTCGGGCACCAGGTCGACTCCGATGACCCGGTAGCCGAGGTGGTGGGCGATGCGCGCGGCCATGTCGCCGATGGGCCCCAAACCGAGGACCGTGACCGATCCGCCGTCGGGGATCTCCGCGTACTCCACCGACTGCCATGCCGTCGGCAGCACGTCGGAGAGATAGACGAACCGCGAATCAGGCGGTCCGTCAGGCACTTTGATGTGGGTGAACTGCGCTTGCGGCACCCTCAGGTACTCGGCCTGTCCACCCGGCACCGAGCCGTACAGCTGCGAGTAGCCGAACAGCGCCGCACCCATTCCCTGCTCCCGAACCTGAGTCGTCTCGCACTGGGTGTACAGCCGGCGGTCGCACATGAAGCAACTGCCGCAGGAAATCTGGAACGGTATGACCACCCGATCACCCTGCGACAGGTTCGGCACCCCCGGTCCGACCTCGCGAACGACGCCCATCGGCTCGTGCCCCAGGATGTCGCCGGGTGTCATGTACGAGCCCAGGATCTCGTACAGGTGCAGATCCGACCCGCAGATGTTGGTGGACGTCACCTCGATGATCGCGTCGGTGTCGTTCTCGATCTTCGGATCCGGGACGGTCTCCACCCGTACGTCGCGCTTGCCCTGCCAGGTAACCGCCTTCATCTGACCTCCTCGGTCGTATCGCGTGCGTGTCGACTGCTCGCTCTACCCTCGGCCACCACGCTGAAACCAGCCCCACGAACACGTTTCGCGCCTGCCCTGAGCATTCGCGCGCGTCAATCAACGCCGACGTTTAACGCTCGCGTCAGCGGGTACGTCGCCGCAAGATGACAGGGGGTGTGACATGCGCACCACGTTCCACGCCGAGCTGGACCGGCTGGCCGCCGAGCTCGGCGCGATGTGCGCCACGGCGGGTTCGATCATGTCGAGCGCCACCGCCGCTGTGGTTTACGGCGACATGAACGCCGCGGACCGGGTGTGGAGCGAGCTCTCCCATCTCAGCGCGCTGAACCAACGGGTGCAGGACCGCACCCTGACGGTGCTGGCACGCCAGGCACCCGTTGCGCGCGAGCTGCGATTCGTGGTGTCGGCCATCCGGATCGCAGGCGACGCCGACCGCATGGGTGGGCTGGCGGCCAACGTCGCCAAGGTCGCCCAACGAAACCACCCTGCACCCGCGATACCCTCGGACACCACCGCACACTTCGCTGAAATGGGCAGAGTGGCAGTCGAACTCGCGAATCGCGCTCACCACGCACTGGCCGACTTCGACGCCGACAAAGCACGCGAGGTCGGTCCGGCGGACCGTGAGATGAACGATCTGCACCGCCGCTTGTTCACCCTCGTCTCCGATGCGACGTGGACGCACGGCGCCGCGGCTGCGGTCGACGTCGCACTGCTGGGCCGATTCTACGAACGCTTCGCCGACCACGCCGTCGAGATCGCGCGGCGAATCGTCTTCGAGGCGACCGGCGAGACACCGGAGCGGACGGATTACGAGGCGGCGATGGAGGCAACGCTATGAGCCGAACGACCAAGGTGCTGTACCAACCGCTCTCGCTCGCGGCGAGCGTTGCGGTCGGGTTACTGGCCGGAGCGGTGTTCAACCAGCTGTGGAAGGCGGTCAACAGCTCGGATGATCCGCCGCCCGACCCCGACGACCTGACCAAGTCGACGCGGTCGACGCTGGCTGCCGCAGCGCTGCAGGGCCTGGTCTTCGGCCTGGTCCGAGGGGCGGTGAACCGGGCGAGCGCCAAGGGCTACCGCGCGGTGACGCGGGAGAGCCCGCCGAAGTAGGCGCCGGCGCCGCCGCTAACCGTCGCGTGTCACGTCGACGATCAGCGGTCGATGGTCGGAGATCGGCAGCGCGGGAGCATCGACCGCGGTGGCGCGCAGGCCCGTGTCGTCGGTGAGGATGTGGTCGAGTTGGCGGTCCGGCCGGTCCACGGGGAACGTGGCCGCGCCGCCGAGGGCTCGCATGCCCGACCAGCGGCGGACGGCGGTGGGGGTCATGTTCAGGTCGCCGACCAGCACCCGCGGGCCGGGCAGAAGGCGCAGATCGCGTGTGATCCGTCGCAGCTGGGTGCGATTCCACCCTGGGACGAACGACAGGTGCGTGTTCGCCACCGTCACACTCCCCTCGGGGGTTTCTAGGCGCGCGATCACCGCGGCACGCGGTTCCTCGTGGACGATCAGCACCTTCCGCGCTCCGGGCAGGTACATCGGGAAGCGCGCCCGGATGTGGGGAAGTCGGATCACCTGCCACGAACTGACGGGAAACCGCGACAGCAGCGCTATTCCGTAGGCCGCGGTGCCCGGCTGCGTCGTCCCGGTGGCCGCCATCCAGGTGGCGCCAGGGGTGCCCGAGATAGCGGCGACGAACCGCTGGCTCACCGCGCCCATCGCCGCACCCGCAACCGCGGTGAGATCGGCCATCCCCGAGCGTGGTTGGTCGACGTCGACCTCCTGCAGCGCCAGCACGTCGGCGTCGATGTCGCGGATGCAGTCGGCGAACGCGTCGATGTCGACGACGTCCCGCCGGAGGTCGCGGCCGTGCAGGATGTTGAACGTGGCCACTCGCATGGGTACTTCATACCCACCATGACGGATGACGGATCACCACTGCGCAACGCTCTGAAGGTCGCCGCATCAGCGCTCTCGGCTGACGGAATGTCGTTCGCGCTCGCGGGCAGCTACGCCCTGTGGGTGCACGGCGGGCCCGAACCGGTGCACGACGTGGATCTCGTCGTCGCGGAATCCGACGTCGAGCAGGCGGTGACGACGTTGCGCGGCGCCGGCTTCCGGATCGAACGGCCACCGGAGAACTGGTTGTTCAAGGCCGTACTCGGCACCGCGCTCGTCGACGTCCTGCACCGGGTCAACGGCAGCGTCGTCGACCGCGAGATGATCGGCGCGGCAACCGTTCACGAGGTGTTGGCGGTGCCCATGCCGGTGCTGTCGGCGACCACGGTGTTCGTGCAGAAGCTGAAATCGCTCAACGAACACCACTGCGACTACGCGCGCCTGCTCCCCGCGGCGCGTGCCGTGCGCGAACAGATCGACTGGACGTCGGTGCGCTCCGCCACCGGCGACAACGACTTCGCCGCGGCGTTCCTCTTCCTCGCCGATCGGCTCGAGATCGCCGGCCAACCGTAGACGGGATGCGAATCAGGTCCGCGCCGCCGCCAGCACGAGCAGTTGCTCGGCGGCGACCACCAACTGCTCCTGAGCGACGCCCGCCCGGTGGAGGCTCTCGAAGCCGCGCACCTGCGCCAGTAGCACGGTTGCCAGCGACTCCGGATCGACGTCGGATGCGATGACCCCGTCCGACTGCGCCTCGATGACGCAGTCGATGAGTTCACCGCGCCAGCGCCGGAGGGTGTCGCCGACGATGCGGTCGACGTCGGCATCGCTGCCGCCCAGTTCAGCGGCGCACTTGGCCGTCATGCAGCCGCGCCGGGCCGTGTCCGCGGCGGCGCCGACGGCCATTCTGCGGAGGTGTCCGGAGAGCCGCTCGAAGGCGGGCACGCCCGTCTGCTGAAGCTGCCTGGTGACTCGGTCCAGTGCGGACGCGCAGTACTCCTCGAGTGCACGTACGAACAGCGCGTGCTTGTCCCCGAACGCGCTGTAGAGGCTGCCCCTGCCCAGCCCCGTCGCCTTCGACAGATCGTCGACGGACGTGGCCGCGTAGCCGCGGTCCCAGAACACCGCCCGCGCCGCATGCACCACCGCCGCCTCGTCGAACGTGCGCGGCCGTGCCATTCGCCAAGGTTACGCACTGTGCGGAATACCCGGTACGGAGTTGGACGTTCACCGCGTCATGGCCGAGTCCACCGAAACCACCGTGCCGTTGCAGCGCGTCACGGTCCGTACCGAGCGGCCGTTCGACGACGTCGTCGACGGCGTGTACGCCGGCCTCGGCCGGGCGGACCTGGCCGGCCTGCTGAGCCGCTCCAACACGGCGGCGAACCGGGCGGAGTACGACGCGATCGTCGCCGAGGCCGCCGGTACCAGCGGCCTGATCGAGTTCCTGTCCCTCGACCTCGGCTCCGCGATCACGATTCGCACGCCCGAACGCGGCCGCCGGATGCTGCGCATCATCGCGGGCAACCCCGTCACGATGAGCACCATGGCGACGTCGGTTCCCGACGCCGGTTCTTACGCTCCGGTGACCATCCTGATCGTCGAACGCGACGGCGGCGTCACGCTCTCCTATGACCGCGTGGCCAGCGCGATCGCCGGTTACGGGGACGCACCGGCCACCGCGGCGGCCGAACGGCTCGACGCGGCGGTCGTCGCACTGCTGCAGTCCGCCGCCGGATAGCCCGCCGGGCCCACCTAATGTGGGTGGACGTGAGGTCCATCCGCCGTGAGCTGATCGCGGTCGTCGTCGCGGTGCTTCTGGTGGCGGCGGCGTTCTCGGCGAAGTACCTCGACCTCGGTATCGTCCGCCCGCTCGTCAACGCGACCCCGCAACGTCTGAGGGACTTCGCGGACACCGCACCGATATTCGGGTGGTGGGAGGCACACGTCGGCTGGGGCACACTGCCCGCCATCGTCATCGGTGTCGCCGCGGTGCTGTGGGGGCAGGCGGTGGCCCGCAGGCTGCCGTGGCCCGCGGTGCCGTGGGTGACGTGGGCGACGGCGTGCGCGTGGGCGTTCTCGCTGGCGATGATCGACGGCTGGCAGCGCGGCTTCGCCGGTCGGCTGACCGCCCGGCACGAGTACCTGCGCCAGGTGCCGACGATCACCGACATCCCCGAAGCCGTGCGCACCTTCTCAAGCAGAATCCTGGATTTCCAACCGAATTCGTGGATCACCCACGTGTCCGGACATCCACCGGGTGCGCTGCTGACGTTCGTCTGGCTGGACCGCATCGGCCTCGGCGGCGGCGCGTGGGCCGGCCTGCTCTGCCTGCTCGCCGGCTCCAGTGCGGCGGCCGCGATCGTCGTCGCCGCGCGGGTCCTGGCCGACGAGCAGACCGCGCGCCTGGTGGCCCCGTTCGTCGCAGTCGCCCCGACCGCGATCTGGGTCGCGGTGTCCGCCGACGGGTATTTCGCGGGTGTCGCGGCGTGGGGTATCGCGCTGCTGGCCATCGCGACGCGCGGGAACCCCCGCCTTCCCGTGCTCTACGCGGCCGCTGGCGGACTTCTGTTGGGCTGGGCGATCTTCCTGAACTACGGCGTGGGCCTGATGGCCATCCCGGCCGTGGCGGTGCTGGTGTCCGCGGAGAACCTGCGCGCGGCCCTGCGGGTACTACTGCCCGCCGTACTCGCCGCTCTCGCCGTCGTCGCCGTGTTCTGGCTGGCCGGGTTCTGGTGGTTCGACGGCTATCACCTGGTGCAGGATCGGTACTGGCAGGGGATCGCGCTGGACCGGCCGTTCCAGTACTGGTCGTGGGCCAACCTCGCGTCGACCGTGTGCGCGGTCGGGTTGGGCACCGTGGCGGGGCTGGCGCGGACGTTCGACATCGCGGCGCTGAAGAGCAGGTCCGGCCTGCACCTGGTGGTGCTCGGCGCACTGCTGGCGATCCTGTGCGCGGACCTCAGCATGCTGAGCAAGGCCGAGACGGAACGCATCTGGCTGCCGTTCACCGTGTGGCTGGTGGCCGCCGCCGCGCTGACGCCGCCTCGATCACACCGTTGGTGGCTCGCTCTGAACGTCGTCGGCGCGCTGCTGATCAACCACTTCATCTTCACGAACTGGTAGCAGCCGGACGATCAGATAGTAGATCGGCACGCACGCCCACACGACGGCCAGCGAAACCCACAGCCCCAGTGGATAGTTGCGATCGAGCACCGTCGCGTTGTCGGCGCGTGCACCGGGTCTGCTGTAGACGGGGACGGCCAGCAGCACCAGCACGACCGAACACGTCGCGGCCACCACGACCGGCCGCCACAGCCGACCGCGGACCAGGGGGCGCGCGGCCCACCCCGCGGCAGCGCACAGCGGCGCGAAGACGAAGTCGTGCAACACCACTCCCGCGGCCGCCCAGATCCCGATGTTCAGGATCACCTCCCACGGGTTGTCCCACAGCAGCAGCGCCCCGTAACCCGCCATGGCCAGCCCGGCCAGGATCAATACCGCCCTCACGGCAGCACCTCGATCCGGGTCAGCCACTTGGTCTGCAGCACACCGGGTCTCGTCGGTGCGATCAGCCGACACGGATAGCCGTGGTCCAGGTTGAGCACCTCCCCGTTGATTCGAAGCGCGATCAACGTGGCCGAATCGCGGGCGTGCCCGGCGGGCAGCGTCGTGCGCGAGTACGGCCCCGGCGGCTCGAGGGAGATCATCCGGACATCGGAATCCGGCGAGCCGCCGACGAGGGCGACGAGGTCGGCCAGCACGACACCCGTCCACTCGGCGTTGGCGCTCCAGCCCTCCACGCAGGCGATCGGCAGTTCCCTGGTGGCCTGCGGCATGGCCGCGAGGTCGGCGATCGTCAGCACCCGTGTCGTCGCTCCGTTGACGACGGTCAGGCGATAGTCCGGGGAGCGGGCACTTCGCAGCACGCCGGCGGCGGCCGCGGATCGATTGATCGGAACCCCCTGCGGCCCCTCACCCGAGCGCGGCGCGAGCACCGACACCCGCCGCAGCCACGGGACCGTCTGCCCGGCGGTGGCCAGGGTGGCCAGCGCCGTCGCCACGCCCGCACCGACCAGCACCGTGCGGCGCGACGGGCCCACGGCACCACCGGACGCGACGTCTCCAAGGGGTTCGCCCAGCGCACGCCGGATCACGGGCAGCTTCACGCCGATGTGCACCAGCACCGCACCCATGGCCACCCAGGCCATCGCGTAATGACTGGTTGGGAAGTAGAACGAAAAGGCGTACCACTGCGCGGTGTTCAGCAGACCGGTGCTCAGCTGGAACAGCATCGATGCGACCAGGACGAGAATCGACAGCCGCTCGAGTTGCCGGACGGGGCCGCCGAGGATCGGACGTTCGAACAGCTTGGGCCACACCGACCACAGCTTCACGACGAGCAGCGGGATCGCGGCGATCCCCGAGACCACGTGCAGACCCTGCGTGACGCGGTACAGCCAGACCGGTCGCGTCGGCCACCAGAACCACGGCTGCGGGTGCTGGATGAAGTGGCTGATCAGTCCGGTGCCGAAGCACACCACGACGGCGATGCCCAGTGCTGCGCCGACGCGCGCCGTGACGGCGGGACCGCGTGCGGTGGCCGTCGTCATGCGGCCGACAGCGTCGCCAACACCCGATTGTCCATCGACTCGATCGCGGTGACCGCCAACCCGACTGCGTCGGCGAGGCCGCGCAGGCCCTCGGCCCCGACGGTGGCCCAGCGGAACCACGGTCCGACCGTCACCGCCGACTCCAACCGCACCCAGTGCGACTGCACGTCCTTGGTCGCGGCGTCTACCTCGATCACGCACTGGCCCTTCGACCCCAGCAGTTCGGCCGCTCGGCGCAGTACGCGCAGCGGGTCGCCGCCGATGCCGACGTTGCCGTCGGCCAGCAGCACCGTCGACCAGCGTCCGGTCCCCGGCAGCGGCTCGAAGAGGTCACGGCGCAGTGCCGGCGCCCCCCGGCGGCGGGCCATCGCGACCGCGGTCGCCGACTGGTCGACACCGAGCGCGGGAACCCCCTGCTGCACCAGGTCGGCGACGAATCTGCCTGGGCCGCAACCCAAGTCGATCGTGGGCCCCGCACACAGGCCCACCATGGCGCGATCGAAGCCCGCATCCGCAGCGAGGGTGCGCAGCCAACTGTGGACGGGCAGCCCGGACACGGTGCCGTCGTCCCTGCGGATCCAACATCGTTCCCCAGTCAGTGCGCGGTCGTAGAGATTACCCAGCACGCCAAGCTCCTTCTGCCGCTGCCAATCGATGAAAACGAGTGCCGGGCGCGCAGGCTCGGCCGACGACGTCGATGTCACCGATGGTGTCGACGTCGCCCAGTTCGGACACCAGACGCACCTCGATACCAGTGCCGCGCAGAGCGGCAAGCGTTACAGCACCGGTGTCGGCTCGCGACATCGGGACCTCACCAAGGCATTCGGCGCTGCGCGCGTTCCGGATGCCGAGCACCCACCAACCGCCGTCGAGGGCCATGCCGAGTACGGCGTCGGCACCGGTCAGCGCGGTGGCGCAGTCGGCGAGCAGTTCAGCGGTGACCTGCGGCGTGTCCATCCCGATCTGCAGCACGGGCAGGCCACCGGCGGCCTCCGACGCGTCGGCGTGGGCGTGCACCAGCCGTTCGGCGAAACCGTCGCCCCGCTGGGGTACGACGGTGAAGTCGGCGAGTCGGACGCGTAGGTCGTCTGACCGCGCGGCGGCGGCGAGATCGCCGGTGAGGGCGACCACCCGGCTCGCGACGGGGGTGGCGGCCACCGCGTCCAGGGTGTCGAGCAGCGCCGCGGCGGCGAAATCGGCGGCCGCCTCGGCGCCTATCGACGCGGCGAGGCGCGTCTTGGCCAGACCGGGCACCGGCGCCTTGGCCACGACCAGAGCGGCGACGGGGATCACGAGATGGTCCGCAGGAAGTCGACAGTCGCGTGGAAGCTCCCGCGCAACGATCCGCTGACCTTCGACTGCCCGCCTGTCCGCGGCCCGTAGCTGACGTCGCACTCGACCACCCGCCACCCGGCGGCGGCGGCCCGCATCAGCAGTTCGACCGGATAGCCCGACCTGCGGTCGGTGACTCCGAGCGCGAGGACCGCGTCGCGGCGCGCGACCCGCATCGGCGCGATGTCGTGCACCGGCAGCCCGTGCTTGGCGCGTAGCCGCCAACTCACCGCCGAGGTCCCTAGACGCGCGTGCCAGGGCCACCGCAGGCCGGGCACCGGGCGCCTGCGCCCGACGGCCATGTCGGCTCCCGCCTCCAGTTCGCGAACGAGCGGCGGCAGTTCGCGGGGGTCCATCGACCCGTCCCCGTCGAGCACCGCCACGATTCCCGGCGGTGCGGCCACGATCCCCGCGTGAACTGCGGCTCCATAGCCCGGCGCGGATTCGGCGACAACGCGGGCGCCGTGAGCGCGGGCCACGTCGGCGGTGCCGTCGGTGCTGTTGTTGTCCACGACGAGCGCCTCATAGCCCGCCGGAAGCGCGTCGAGCACGCCGGGCAGTGACGACGCCTCATTCAGACACGGCAGAACTACCGTGACGGGACCGTCGTTCACAGTGCAGTTTTATCCCGATCACGCTGAAGCAAACCCTTACGGACCTGACGAAACGATGACATGAGGATTCATTCTGCGGCCTGGGGCTAACCTCGGCCATGTGACGCGAGTGCTGGTGGCCGACGACGACAACGTCGTGCGCGACATGCTGCGCCGCTATCTGGAACGCGATGGGCACGACGTGTCGACCGCCCGGGACGGCAACGAGGCGCTGCAACTGCTCGACTCCGAGCGCATCGACCTCGCGATTCTGGACGTGATGATGCCCGGCCCCGACGGCCTGGAGATCTGCCGCACGCTGCGCGAACGCAGCGGGTTTCGCGTCCTGGTGATCCTGCTGACGGCGCTCACCGAGGAAGCCGACCGGATCGCCGGTCTGGAAGTCGGCGCCGACGACTACGTGACCAAGCCGTTCAGCCCACGCGAGCTCACCCTGCGCGTGCGGTCGGTGCTGCGTCGCGGCCCGACCACGAGCACCGACGCGTCGACGGCGACCGTCACGTCGGGCGGCCTGGTGGTGTCGGCCGCCGCCCGCTCGGTGACCGTCAACGGGAGGCCGGTAAGCCTGACCAACCGGGAGTTCGACCTGCTGCTGTTCCTGGTGACCCACGCCGATGTGGTGTTCAGCCGGGAGGAGCTGTTGAAACGGGTGTGGCAGTGGGATTTCGGTGACCTGTCGACGGTGACCGTGCATGTGAAGCGGCTGCGATCCAAGCTCGGCGACCAGCACCGCGTGCAGACGGTATGGGGGCGCGGCTACATGTGGAGCGGCGGCCCCGATGCGCCTGGCTGAATTCGCCGAACTCGTCGGCCTGGCGCTGGCGTGCTCGGTCCCCGTCGTCCTCCTGGGCGCCGTCGTGATCCGCTTCGCGCGGTCGTGGTCCTTGGCGGTCAGCATGGTCGTGCTGGTTCTCATCCCGACCCTGGCGACGTTCACCGGGGTGCTCGGCGCCAGCGGGTTCATGGCCACGCTCCGCTTCGAACGGATCGTGGTGGTGCTCGTCATCGTCTCGATCGTGACCATCCCGGCTGCGGTCATGCTGGCCCGATATCAGGCCCGGCGGACGGTGTGGGAGCAGGAGATCCGCGAGTCGGAGCAGGCCGCCGAGCAGTCTCGCAGGCAACTCGTCGCGTTCGTCAGCCACGATCTGCGCACGCCGCTGGCCGGGATCCGCGCGGTGGCGGAGGCCATCGCCGACGGGGTGCTGTCCAACGACGAGGTGAGCAAGCACGCCAAGCACATCGAGCACGAGACCGTTCGCCTCTCCGAGATGGTCGACGACCTTTTCGAGATGTCGAAGATCAACGCGGGCGCCGTCCAACCGGCCTACGACAAGGTGGCGCTGGACGAGGTCGTCGACGACGTCATGGCCGCGCACCGGATCGCCGCCGAACGGGCCGGCGTCGTGTTGCGCACCGAGTTGCCCGAGCGACCGGTGCGGGTCATCGGCAGCGATCGCGCGCTGGTGCGGGTGCTGTCCAACCTCGTCGCCAACGCGATCGCGCACACGCCGGAGGGCGGCACCGTCGCACTCGCCGTCGGCGCCGACGACCGGGGCGCCTGGGCACGGGTCGACGACACCGGCGTGGGGATCGACGAGGCCGACCTGGCGCGCGTCTTCGACGTCGCCTACCGCGGATCGAACGGCCGGGTGCCGCGCGATGACGCCTCGCTGCCCAGCGGGTCGGGGCTGGGCCTGGCGATCGCCGCGGGTCTGGTCGCAGCCCACCACGGCTCGCTGGCCGCCTACAACCGCGATACCGGGGCGCGCTTCGAGGTGCGCCTGCCCTTGGCCGGCGAGGAGTAGCGTCCGGTCAGTCCGGGATGGATTCGCCGAGGCGTTGCGCCGCGGCCAGGTAGTCCTCGATGAACTCGAGCACCACGTCGCGGGCGGGTTTCACCTTGTTCATCATCCCGACGCCCTGCCCCACGAAGTAGGTCGCCAGTTTCTGGGCGCCCTCGTGGCCCTGCTCGGCGAGCGTGTCGATGCGGCGCAGCACCGGCTCGCTAAGCATCGACTGCAGTGGCAGGGGCAGCGGCTTCTGCCCCTTCTCGTTGGGCAGCCACGCGTCGGTCCAGTCCGAAACCAGTTGGCGCGACGGCTTTCCCGTCCGGCCCGCCGAACGCACGGTGTCCCGCGAGGTGGCCGCGAGGAACTTCTGCACGGTGTGCGGCGCGGTCTCGGCCTCCTCCGTCGTCAGCCACACCGATCCCGTCCACGCGCCCGCGGCGCCCATCGCGACCATCGCCGCCATCTGCCTGCCCTTGACGATGCCGCCCGCCGCGAGCACCGGGATGTCGCTGCCGATCGCCTCCAGCGCCTCCAGTACCTCGGGGATCAGCACCAGCGTGCTCACCTCGCCGCAGTGCCCGCCCGCCTCGGTGCCCTGCGCGACGATGAGGTCGACGCCCGCCGCGGCCTGCTTGAGCGCGTGCTCCCGCGCGCCGACCAGCGCCGCGACCGGCACCCCGTTGGCGCGGCCCGCCTCGATCATGTAATCGGGCGGCACGCCCAGCGCGTTGGCGATCAGCTTGATGGGATGGCTCATCGCCACGTCCAGCAGCTCGTGGCCGGTGTCGCCCGAGAGCATGGTGCCGCCGAGCCGCGGCGTGGCCTCCGGCTCGATCCCGTGCTCGGTCAACAGGTTCGCGACGAAGTCCTTGTGGCCGTCCGGGATTCGCGCGGCGAGGTCGCCCTTGGCGAGCGCCTCACCCTTGCCCTCGAACTTGGCGGGCACGATGATGTCGGCGCCGTACGGCTTGCCGTTGACGTGATCGTCGATCCACGCCAGTTCCCGGTCGAGCTGCTCGGGCGTGTACGCCGTCGCGCCCAGCACGCCGAATCCGCCGGCGTTCGTCACCGCAGCCACCACGTCGCGGCAGTGGCTGAACGCGAACAGCGGAAAGTCGATGCCGAATTGTTGACAGATGTCGAGTTTCACAGTGCCAGTATGCCGTCGCTCCGCTCGCCCCGACGTCCGGTAAAGCTCACGCACGCAGCGGCGCGAACGCGAACTCCCTCAGCCCGTCGTCGGGACTGATCGCGGCCCGGAAACCGAGCACCTCGGCAGCGCGCGCGGGATCCGCCACGATGTGCCGGACGTCGCCGCTGCGGTACTCCCCCGTCACCTCGGGTGTCGACCCGTCGCGGGCTCGCGTCAGTGCCGTCGCCACATCCAGGATCGAAACCGGTTGTCCCGAGCACACGTTGAAGGCCGCGAAACCTCCGAGCTCGGCCTCGACCGCCGCCGCGTTGGCCGCCGCGATGTCGTCGACGTGGATGAAGTCGCGCATCTGGCCGCCGTCCTCGAACACCCGCGGCACGCCGCCCCGCTCGAGGACGGACCGGAAGATCGCCGCGACCCCGGCGTACGGGGTGTCGCGCGGCATGTTCGGCCCGTACACGTTGTGATAGCGCAGGGCCGTCACGCTGCCGCCCGTCGCCTCGGCCCAGGCCAGCGCGTAGTGCTCCTGCGCGGTCTTGCTCGCGGCGTACAGGCTGCGCGGCCGCAGCGGCGCATCCTCGCCGACGAGCCGCCACCCGAGTTGCTCGCCGCCCACCGGGCAGCGGTGCTCGAACACCCCGGCATCGAGGTCCTGCCTGGTACGCGGGAGTGGGTCGACGTCGCCGTGCTCGTCGCACGCGAACCGGCCCTGGCCGTAGACGACCATGGACGACGCCAGCACCAGGCGCTGCACGCCCGCTGCGAACATCTCCGCGAGCAGCACCGTGGTGCCGTAGTCGTTGTGGCTGCCGTAGGCCGGGGCGTCGGAGGCGTCGACGCCCGCGCCGACCATCGCGGCCTGATGACACACCACGTCGACGCCCTCGAGCGCGGCGGCGACACCGACGGCGTCGCGGACGTCGAGCGCGTCGACCCCGTCGGGTGGCTGCGAGGTGCCGTGTGCGGCCGCCAGCATGACGTCGACGCCGACGACGTCGTGACCGGCGGCGGTGAGGGTCGCGCAGACCCGCGAGCCGATGAAGCCCGCCGCGCCGGTGACGAGAACCCTCACGGCAACTCGATCGGAAGGGTCATCCCCTCGTGCGGCTGGCAGTGCGTACAGGTCCGCTCCACGTCCACCGCGGTGATCGCGTCGTGTACCAGCTGCTTGAACGGCACCAGGTTCCGCTCGAACTCGGCGAACACGTCAACGGCTTTGACGCCGCCGCCGGTCTCGATGCCCGCATCCAGGTCGGTGACCAATGCGATTGCCGCATAACACATCTCAAGCTCACGGGCTAGCACCGCCTCGGGGTACCCCGTCATGTTGACCAGCGTGAAGCCCTGGTTCGCGAACCACTTGCTCTCCGCGCGCGTCGAGAACCGCGGCCCCTGGATCACGACCATGGCGCCCCCGTCGACGACGCCGGGCCGACCCGTCACCGCCGCCCGCAGCGACGGGCAGTAGGGGTCGGCGAAGTCGACGTGGATGCCGCCGGAGTCGAAGTAGGTGTCCTCGCGCGAGCGGGTGCGGTCGACCAGTTGGTCCGGCACCACCATCGCGCCCGGCCCGTGGTCCGGGGTCAGGCTGCCGACGGCGCAGGGCCCGAACACGCGACGCACGCCGAGCGCGCGCAGCGCCCACATGTTGGCGCGGTACGGGACGGTGTGCGGCGAGAACTCGTGGCTGACGCCGTGGCGCGGCAGGAACGCCACCTCGTGGTCCCCGACGACGCCGATGGTGATCGGCGCACTGGGGGCGCCGTAGGGGGTGTCGGGGGTGACGCTGCGCGCGTCGTCTCCGAAGAACGAGTAGAAGCCGCTACCTCCGATTACTCCGATCATCGTCCCCATTGTGGTGCATGCCCCGCCGGCGACGCGTGACGGGCGGGTGACGAGGCGGCCGATTTCACGACGTGGACCTAGGACGGCTGACAGGCTCGTCCGGAGCCCACTGCCCGCTACCGCGACCGGTCGCAACCCGAAAGGCCACCCTGCTCGCCACCTCGTCAACGTCGCGCATCGTCGCGCTCGTCATCGCCGTCGGCGGGTTGCTGACCGCGTGCCTGCTGCCGTTCGCACCCGTGTTCGCGCAGTCGGCCACCGTGACGTGGCCGGCCGCAACCGGACCGGCCGCGCCGACGTCGGCACTGTTGGTCCCCTACCGCCCCGCGACGCTCACCGCGGAACTGCGGTGTCCGGCGTTGCGGTGGAACGGCGCCCCGTCGACGGTGCTGGCCACCGGCGCACCCGGCGAGGGCCTGACGGTGCGCACCACCGCGACCGGCATCCGCATCGACTCCGACGACGCGCGGATCGACGTCCCGGTGGCCCGCAACGCACCGGACTGTGCGGTGACCGTCGCCGCCGACGCGACGGGGATGTCGGTGTCGGGAGCGGGTGAGCCGGTCGTTTTGGACGGACAGCCCGTACCGCGGGTGTTCGCCTTCCTCACCGATCTGAGTCCCGTTGCGGCTAAGGGAATCTCGGTTACAGCACAGACCCGGTCGCCGTTCGCGACGAGTCCGACCATGACGAAGTCGGTTCTGATCGCCGTTCAATTGCTCTGTGCGGCAGCCTCCTTGGTCGCACTCGGGTGGGGATCGCGCTGGCGGCGCTCCGTGCGGCGGGCTCGCCTGCGGCCGCGCCGCGTGTGGTGGATCGACGCCGGTGTCGTCGTCCTCCTGGGCGGGTGGGCTGTCGTCGGCCCGCTGGCGGTGGACGACGGGTGGGCGACGACGATCGCGCGGACCGTCGCCGATACCGGGTCGCCCGGCAACTTCTACCGGTGGTGGAACGCCTCGGAAGTGCCGTTCGCGTTGAGTCAGGAGGTGCTGTCGCACTTCACCGCGGTGAGCCTGGCGCCGCTGTGGCTGCGGCTTCCCAGCACGCTGCTAGGCATCGCGACGTGGTTGGTGCTGTCCAGGGGGATCCTGGCCGCGGCCCTGCCGGTACGCGGCCGAGCGGTCGGAGTGCGCCTGCTCGCGGCGGTGTTCTTCCTCGCTGCGTGGTTGCCGTTCAACCTCGGGACGCGACCGGAATCCTATGTGGCAGCCGGTGTTGCGACGGTGCTCGCGTTGATGTGGCGGTCCCGCTCGGCCTTCGGCATCGGGCTCGCGGCACTGACCGCGGCGCTGACGGTCGCCGTGTCGCCGACCGCCGTCCTGCTCGCCGGTCCCGTGGTCGTCATGGCACCGCGGGCGCTCGCCGTCGCGCGCCGCGGTGCGCGCGACCGTCTGGACCTCGCACTGCGATTCGCGGCCATCGCGTGCCTGGCCGCGACGGTCCTCACGGTGGTGTTCTGCGATCAGACCTGGGACGCACTGCGCACGGCCACGGGGTGGCACACGTTCTTCGGCCCGACGCTGCCGTGGTCGTCCGAACCGGACCGCTATCACTATCTGCTGGGCCGGGACCAACAGGGCAGCTTCGCCAAGCGCGCACCCGTGCTGATCGCCGCGGTCATGGTGCCCGCCGTCGTCGCGTTCGCCCGGCGGCGTAGGCGACTCGACACCGCGGCACTGCGTCTCGCGGCGATGGTCGTGATCAGCCTGGCCGCACTGGCCGCCGTCCCGTCGAAATGGTCCTATCACCTCGGCGCGACCGCAGCGCTGCTCGCGGCGTTCTCGACCGTGGCGGTGGTGCTGGTCTCGGAGCGGGTGCGCGCACCGGGTGGGTACGGAGTCGTCGCCGGGGTGCTCACGGCCGCGCTGAGCGCCGTCGCCGCCGCCGTCGCGTTCACGGGGCCGAACGCATGGTGGTTGTCGGCGGCCTACGACGTGCCGTGGTCGGAGGGTCCGGTCCAACCCCTCGGACTGCCGTTGACCAACCCGCTGCTGTGGTTCGCGGTGGCGGCGATCGCGGCTCTCGCGGTGGCGCGACGACACCCCGGCGTCGTCGTCCGCATCTCCCCGGCTCCGGTCGCGGTCGTCGCGGCCACCACGTCGGTGCTGCTGCTCGTCGGCTCCTTCGTCGCGGCCCCGCTGCGGCGGCCCGAGGGGTCCCTGGCGTTGGCCAACCTGAACCGGTTGCACGATGCGCGGGACTGCGGGTTGGCCGACGACATCCAGGTACTCCCCGACGGCCCGCCCCTCGCGCCGTCCGACGACGACGACCTCACCGAGGGATTCGGCACCGGATCGGGGTTCTACCCAGGCGCACCGCCACCGGATCCGCCGGGAACGGGCGCGTCGGCGTTCGTGTGGGGCAGCCGGGTCGCGAGCCCGGAGACCGCCGGGCGGCTCGTCAGCCGCTGGTTCGCGTTGCCGCCGCAGCGACCCGGCACCGGGGTGGCGGTGTCGGTATCGGGGCGCCTCGGCGAGGGCAACGCGCTGGTCCTCGAGTACGGCCGCGACACTGCACGAGGCGTCGTGCCGGTGGGCGAGGTCGCGCCCGTCGATCGAGTGGCGGTCGACGAGGATCCCGACCATCCGCTGTGGCGCACGGTCGGTGTGGACGCGGAGTCGGCACCCGCTTCCGCCGACCGGGTGCGCATCCGCGCGGTCGACGGCCGGACCGACGACCTGGGCTGGCTCGCCGTCACCGGTCCGCGGTCGAGGTCGATCGTGGGTCTCGGCGACTTCCTCGCCACTCGGGGACCGGTTCTCGTCGCGTGGCCGCAGTCGTTCCTCTTCCCGTGCGTCACCGACATCCCCGTCGTCTCCACCGGCTTGGCAGAGACCCCCGACACCGTGATCGAGTCGCCGCGGCCGTTCTTCACCGAGGACCGGGACCCGACCATCGGCGGCTCCTTCGCGGGGGTGGCCGAACTCGGCGAACTGCAGGAGGTGGCGACCCGGTTGGTCGGACACCCCGAGATCGACTGGGGCTCCGTGCGGGTGTGGTCGGCGACGGTGGGCCGCGACCGCTACGACGTCACGATCGAGCGCGACGTCGTCGCGGGCGCGGGCGGCACACCCGCCCAGCCACCCGAACGGCCGTGACGCGACGCGTGCGACGATGACGCCCATGGCCACCGTCGCGCAGTGGATCGAAGGCGCACGTCCGCGCACGCTGCCGAACGCCGTCGCCCCGGTGCTCGCGGGCACCGGGGCCGCTGCGTACCTCGACGGTGCGGTGTGGTGGAAAGCGCTGCTGGCCTTGGTCGTCGCGCTGGCGCTGATCGTCGGCGTGAACTACGCCAACGACTACTCCGACGGCATCCGCGGGACCGACGACGTGCGGGCCGGGCCGCTGCGACTCGTCGGGTCCCGCGTGGCATCCCCGAAGGCGGTGTTGACGGCGGCGCTCATCAGTCTCGGGGTCGGCGCCGCGGCGGGCCTGGCACTGGCGCTGGTGAGCCAACCGTGGCTGGTCGCGGTCGGCGCTGCGTGCATCGCGGGCGCCTGGCTGTACACCGGCGGGGCGAAGCCGTACGGCTACAGCGGGCTCGGCGAGGTCGCGGTGTTCGTGTTCTTCGGCCTGGTCGCGGTGCTCGGTACCCAGTACACCCAGGCGTTGCGCGTCGACTGGGTGGGCGCGGCGCTGGCCGTGGCGACCGGTGCGCTGTCGTCGGCGGTGCTGGTGGCCAACAACCTTCGCGACATACCGACCGACAAGGAGTCGGGCAAGATCACCCTCGCGGTGCGGTTGGGCGATAAGAGGACGCGGCTGCTGTATCAGGTGTTGATCGCGGTGGCCTTCGTGCTGACGCTGGTGCTGGCGGTCGCGACGCCGTGGTGCCTGGCCGGACTAATGGCGCTGCCGCTCGCGGTGCGCGCCGCGGGCCCAGTGCGCAGGGGACTCGGCGGCAAGGACCTGATTCCGGTGCTGCGCGACACCGGCCTGACGATGCTGGTGTGGTCGGTCGCGGTGACGCTGGCGCTGATCTTCGGCTCCTAGTTCCGCGCGAACGTTGGTTACCGCCACGGTCCCGCGCGGTTTCGCGTGTCGGTAACCAACGTTCGGCGGAGGTAAGCGGCCTACCCTGAACCCATGTCCGAGAACGAAGCCGAACAGGCCGCCCGACTGGCAGGTGGCAACACCGCGGCGCTGATGCCGCAGGAGCGCACCATCGACGAGGAGCGCCTGCACCGCAAGCAGCGGCTCGCCGCGTCATTCCGGCTGTTCAGCAAGTTCGGCTTCGACGAGGGCGTGGCCGGCCACATCACCGCTCGCGACCCGGAGCTGACCGACCACTTCTGGGTCAATCCGTTCGGCATGCACTTCGGGCACATCCGGGTCAGCGACCTGCTGCTGGTCCGGCACGACGGCACCATCGTCGAGGGCGACCGGCCGCTGAATCAGGCCGCCTTCGCGATCCACTCGCAGGTGCACGCGGCGCGTCCCGACGTCATCGGCGCCGCCCACTCGCACTCGGTGTACGGCAAGACCTGGTCGACGCTCGGTCGGCTGCTCGATCCGATCACCCAGGACGCGTGTGCGTTCTACGACGACCACGCCCTGTTCGACCAGTACTCGGGGGTGGTGCTCGACCTCGAGGAGGGCAAGCGCATCGCCCACGAACTCGGCGGCCGCAAGGCGGCGATCCTGCGCAACCACGGCCTGCTCACCGTCGGGCACTCCGTCGAGGAGGCGGCCTGGTGGTTCATCACCATGGAGCGGTCGTGCCAGGCGCAGCTGATGGCCGAGGCCGTCGGCAAGCCGATCCTCATCGACCCCGACATGGCCAAGCTGACGTCCGGTCAGGTCGGTACGCACTTCGCCGGGTGGTTCAGCTTCCAGCCGCTGTACGACCGCATCACCCGCGAGCAGCCCGACCTCTTCGAGTGATCTCGGCGCGGCTTCGGGTCACCAACGACCGGTTAGCGCGCCGAAATCACCGAGAGGAGGTGGTCGAGGTCGTCGTCGGTGTTGTAGACGTGGAAGCCGACCCGCACCGCGCCCGCCCGCACCGAGGCCCGGATGCCCGCGGCCGCCAACCTGTCCGCGGCGCCGCTGATGGGAAGCGACACGATCGCCGAATCCGCTTGCGGTAGCGACAGTTCAGCGCACAGCCGATTCGCCAGCCCGACGCAGTGCGCCTCGACCTCGGCGGCGTCCAGCCCGGCCAACCACGGCAGCGTCACGCCGGCACCCAGCGCGCCGAACCACGCAGGCGAGGTGTCGAAGCGTCGCGCGTCGACGGCCAGGCGCAGCGGCAGCCCGTAGATCGTCGACCACGGATCCTCGCCGCCGTACCAGTTCGCGGCGTGTGGCACCATCGCCCCGGAGATGCGGGGGCTCAACGACATCCACGCCGTACCCCGCGGCGCCAGCAGCCATTTGTAAACCGCCGCGACGGTCACGTCCGCCCAACCCAGATCGAGCTTCTTCCAGCCGACGGCCTGCGTTGCGTCCAGCACCGTCACCGTGTCCGTGCCCGCCACCGCGTCGCGTAGCGCGTCGACGTCGAGCACTGCGCCGTTGGACGACTGCACGACGCTGGCGACGACACCGTCGTAATCGGTCGCCGACGTCACCAACTCGTCAGGACTCAGCTCGACCACCGTGACCCCGCGGGCGGCCTGCGCTGCGAACGGGAACGTCGTGCTGGTGAACTCGCCCGTCAGCGTCGCGAACCGGGCGCCGTCGGGCACCGCCGCGGCCACCAGACCGAGCAGCGCCGACACGCTGCCGCCCATCGCCACCGACTCGGCTGAGGTGCCGATCAGCGCGGCGTACGCCTCGCGGCCACGGCGCACCGGCTCGTCGAACGACGGCGCGTGCATGGTGCCCGCCTGCCACTCGGCCAGGCTGGCCGTCAACGCCTCGGACAGGAACGACGGGGGCAGGCCGTACGTCGCCGAGTTGAGAAACCCTGGGGCTCCGGGGAATTCGGCGCCGAACGCCGAACGCACTCCGGTCACCGCTCAGTGGGCTCGTCGCCGCGCAGCCGCGCCTGCAACTGCGCGCGGTCGGTCCGCCTGCGCTCGTCGTACGCCGCGATGCTCGCCGTCGCGCGATGCCGCAGCGGCGCGAACACCACGATGCCCAGCGGGAACGCCAGCACGATGGCGAACAGGACCGCCACCGTGATCGGGAAGTCCGGGCTCAGGAGATGCCCCACGACGTAGACCACCGCCGCGAGGGCCGCCGCCAGCAGCAGCCGGGCCACCAGGTAGGCGAGCACGTCCCGTACCAGCGTCGAGGCCTGTCCAGCAGCCGGTTCGGGCGACGCGTCGGCGTTGTCGTCGGCTTCAGTCACGGCCCGAGCCTACCGACGGCGCGTATGCTCGGAGCAAGGAGGTTTTCGTGCAGTATCTGCTCCTCGTCCTCATCTTGGCGGGATTGGCCTACGCGGTCTGGCGGTTGACGCGGACCGTGGGCACCCGTCCGCAGACCCGGATGATCGGCCCCGACGACGATCCCGACTTCCTCCGCCGCATCGGAAACCCCGACACCGACCCGCGCTAGCGCGTCGCGGGGAACCCGGTCGCGACGACGGCCGCCAACTCCAGCAGCGCGTCGCGCGTCGGCGTCTTCAACCGGTCCAGGCTGATCTCGGCGCCCTCCTCGAGGTGCGGATCGAACGGCACGTGCAGCACCGCCCGGCACCGTCGCGCGAAGTGATCGTCGACCTTCTTCAAGTCGACCTTGCCCGACCGCGGCCGCACCGCGTTGACGACCGCGACCGACGTCCGCACCAGATCCCGGTGACCGTGCGCGTCCAGCCAGTCGAGCGTCGCCGAGGCGCTGCGCGCACCGTCGACCGACCCCGAGCTGACGATCACCAGTAGGTCCGCCTTCTTGAGCACCGCCGACATCGCGGAGTGCAGCATGCCCGTCCCGCAGTCGGTCAGCACCAGGCTGTAGAACCGTTCGAGCACCTCGAGGGTGCGCCGATAGTCCTCCGAGCTGTACGCCTCGGACACCGCCGGATCACTCTCGGAGGCAAGCACTTCCAGGCGGCTGGGACCCTGGGACGTGTAGTGCCGGACGTCGCTGTAACTCGCGATGCCCTCGGCGTCGCGCAGCAGGTGCCGAACGGTGGCGGGGGTTTCGAGCGGCACCTTCTGGCTCAGCGTCCCGCGATCCGGGTTGGCGTCGACGGCGATGACCCGGTCACCGCGCAACGACGCCAGCGTCGCACCGACCGTCGCGGTGATCGTCGTCTTGCCGACGCCGCCCTTGAGCGACAGCACCGCGATGCGGTAGCAGCCCCGCAGCGGCCGGTTCACCTGCGCCGTCAGGGTGTCGCGCCGCGCGGCCTTCGCCCCGTCGCCGAGGTTCACCAGCGTGCCCGACGACAGGTACACCAGCCGCCGCCAGCCCTTCGTCGGCTTGCGCTTCGGCTGCCCGAGCAGCGCCACCGTGGACAGGTCCAGGTACGGCTGCTCGAGGACCGCGATCGGGCCGGTCGTATCCGGGTTCACCACGGGGATGCCGTGCGGCGGCGTCGGCGCGGTCCACTCCGGGGGTATCGACTGCGCGGGATCGCTGAACCGCTGCTGCGATCGGAACGAGGACGGTCCCTCAGCTGCCGGAGGGCGCACCAACCTCAGCCCACCCCTGCATAGGAGTGCAGGCCGACGGTCACCAGGTTGATGAAGAACAGGTTGAAGACCATCGCGACGAAGCCCACGACGTTGATCCACGCAGCCTTCTTGTCGCGCCACCCCGCGGTCGAGCGGGCGTGCAGGTAGGCGGCGTAGACGACCCACGCGATGAAGGACACCGTCTCCTTCGGATCCCAGCCCCAGTAGCGGCCCCACGCCTCCTCGGCCCAGATCGCGCCGAAGATGACGCCGAAGCCGAAGATCGGGAACGCGAAGATCGTGGTGCGGTAGGCGATGCGGTCCAGGGTCTGCGCGTCGGGCAGCCGCTGAATCACGCGGGCCACCACACCGTCCCCCTCGGCCGACCCGAACTTCGACATCTTCAGCAGGAACAGCAGGCTCGCGACGCCGGCGACCAGGAACACCCCCGAACCGAGGCTGACGACCGACACGTGGATCGGCAGCCAGTACGACTGCAGCGCGGGCATCACCGGCGCGGCGTGCGTGTACAGCCACTTCCCCGACACCGTCAGCAGGATCAGCACCGGCGTGAGCACGAACACCCACAACGCCCGGTACTGCGGCTTGCGCAACACGATCGCCGCCGCGACGAGGCCGCAGAAACTCGTCAGGTTGATGAACTCGTACATGTTGCCCCACGGAACCCGTGAGGTGGCCAGACCGCGCAGCACGATGGACACCAACAGCGTCGCGATGCCGACGTAGACCATCGCCAGCCCGGCGCCGCCGACCCGCTCGTCGAACGACCGCGGCGCGTCCACCACCAGACCCGGCCTGCCGTCGCCGGCGGCCACGCCCGCGCTGACGGTCTCGCGGCTCTCGACGCGGCGGCTGCGGGAGTACGCGAGTTCGACCGCGAGCAGCAGCAGCGCGCCGACGAGCACCACGACGGACGTCGTGAACGCCCAGTCCGAGTAACTCGCGAGGCTCAGATCAATGTTCGGGTTCATCTAGCCCTTCTCTCCCGCGTGATCGGCATCCAGGAGCCGCGCGGTCAGCCGTTCGAACTCGTCGCCCCACCCCGAGTTGTCGGTGCGGGCGAGGCCACCCAGTTCGACGCTCACGGTACCCGCCGCCGCGGGGCTGACACGAACCCAAACGCGCCGTCTGCGCACCACCAACGACACCAGCAGCCCGCCCATCATCGTCAGCGACCAGATGAGCACCCACACCTGCGCCGGGTCGTGCGACACCTGCAGGTTGACGAACGGCACGGCGCCGTCGAACGTCACCGTCGTCCCGTCCGCCAGCCGCGTCGACTCCCCCGCCGCCAGGTTGACCCTGACCTCCTTGGTCAGCCGGCCTTGGCCGATGAGCCGCTCGTCGAGCGCGAAGATCGACTGCGGCCGCCCGGAGTCGAGGCCGGCGTCGCCCCGGTAGATGTCGACGGCGACCGCCGGGTCGTTGAGCGCGGGGAAGCTGGACGACAGCAGCGTGCCGTCGAGTTGCTTCGTCGGGGCGAACAGACCGACGATCGCGAGCTGGTTCTTCCGCCGCTGCGCCTCGTCGGGATAGGTGCCGCCCGGCGGGTCGATCCGCACGACGCCCGACGACAGCAGCGTCTCCAGCACCTCGGGTTGGAACTGCACGGTCTGCGTCCGGATCTTCCCATCGGGGAACCTGACGGTGAACGTCGGCGCGTAACCGTGGCCCTGCAGATAGATCCGGTCACCGCCGAGGCGCAGCGGGTGGTTGACCCGCAGCAGGTAGTCGCGCCACGTGTTCGTCACCAGGTCCTCGCCGGACTGGTACTGGATGTTCGCGGCGAACGACAGCGCCTGCCCGGACGGCAGGTAGTCCGCGCTGAAGTCGTCGACCTTCACACAGATCGGATTGAGCGACGTGCCGTCCACGGTGTTGCCGGCCCGGAACGAGTCGAACGCCGCAGGCGACGCCGAGCAGAACCCCGGCCCGCCGTCGGCGACGACGATGACGTTGCCCTCGTACCCGAAGAGCTTGCCGACGGCGATGGCGACGAGCAGTCCGAGCAGCGAGAAGTGGAAGACGATGTTGCCGAACTCGCGCAGATAGCCCTTCTCGGCCGAGATCTCGTAGCTGGATGTCGCCGCCGGGGCGGCTCCGGCGGTGTCGCCGTTCAGCCGCGTGACCGTGCGCCAGCCCTTCAGCCGGCCGGTGACCTGCTCGGCGAATTGCGCTGCGTCACCCGCGCATTCGGCCTCGTGGTGCTTGGGCAGCCGGGACAGGTTGCGGGGAGCCGGAACCGGCGTCGCACGCATGCTGCGGACGTGCTCGAGCAGGCGAGGCGTCAGGCAGCCCACCAGCGAGATGAACAGCAGGATGTAGATCGCGGTGAACCAGAAGCTGGCGAACACGTCGAAGGCCTGCAGGCGGTCGAGCCACGGGCCGAGCACCGGGTGTTCGGCGAGGTACTGGTCGACCTTCGACTCGTTCAGACTGCGTTGCGGCAGCAGGGCTCCGGGGATCGCGGCGAGCGCCAGCAGGAAGAGCAGCACCAGCGCCGTCCCCATCGACGTCAGCGTGCGCCAGGTGTTGCGCGCGTATGCGATGAGCTTCACAGCGGCAACCGGTAGTCGCTCACGAAGGCGTCGCGCACCCAGGAGATGAACTCGTTCCACAGCCCGGTGACGAGTGCGACGCCGACCAGGATCATCAGCGCACCGCCGAACAACTGAATGGCACGGGTGTTGCGACGCAACCAGTCCAGGCCCCGAACCGCCTTGGCGGAACCGAACGCCAACAGCACGAACGGGATTCCGAGTCCGAGGCAGTAGGCGATCACCAGAACCACACCGCGAACGACGGTCCCCCCGTCCGTCGCCGACGCCACCGCGATGACGGCCGTCAGCGTCGGGCCGAGGCACGGCGTCCAGCCCAGCGCGAACACCGCACCCAGCAGCGGCGCACCGCCCAGCGTCGAGAGGAGGCGCGGTGCGAACCGCACCTCGCGCTGCAGCGCGGGGATGAGACCGATGAAGACCAGGCCCATGGCGATGGTGATCACCCCGCCGATCCGTTGCAGCAGAAGCTGATTGGCGATCAGCGCGGTGGTGAGCCCGAGCACCGCGACGGTGCCGACGACGAAGACCACGGTGAAGCCGGCCACGAAGAGCGCGGCGGCACCGGCGACTCGCAACCGGGCGGCTTTGACGGCCACCGCGCCGTCGGGGTTCCGATCGTCGACGCCGACGACCGCGGCGAGGTAGGACAGGTAACCGGGCACCAGCGGCACGACACACGGCGACGCGAACGAGATGAATCCGGCGGCGATGGCCACCAGCACCGCGAGCGCCAGCGGCCCCGTCGACATCAACTGATCGACCTCGTCCAGGGTTGCCGCGATGATCATTTCGCCTGCGCCTCTTCGGAGGCCAGCCGTTCGACGACGGGGCGCAGATCGTCGGCCAGCAGTTCGCGAAGGAACACCGCGGCGACGCGGTGCTGACGGTCCAGCACCACCGTCGACGGGACCACCGTCGTCGGATAGCGGCCGCCGAACGCGATCAGGGTGCGCATCGGCGGGTCGTAGATCGACGGGAAGGTGATCTTGCGATCCACGATGAAATCGACTGCGGCGTCCCGATTGTTGTCGCGCACGTCGATGCCGAGGAACTGGACGCCCTGCGACCTGGTTGCCTCGTACACCTTCTGCAGCTCGCTGATCTCGGTGCGGCAGGGCCCGCACCACTGCCCCCACACGTTGATGACGACGACCTTGTTCGCGTAGTCGTCGAGCGACAGCGTCCTGTCGGGATCCATGAGGTCGGGACCGGAGATCGGGCCGGGCTTGCCGCGGGTGTCGGGCGGATCGTAGAGGATGTCGGTCTTACCGCCGGGCGCGACGAATTCGAACGTGCCGCCCTGGGCGACCGCGTCCTTACCGGTGGAGCAGCCGGCGAGCAGCACGAGAAGCGCCACCGAGAGCAGCCGAGCGACACCGTGTTTCACCGCGACCGGTTTCACTACACGCCCCAGGGCTCGGAGTAGCCCCATCGCACCAGCTGATCGCCGGCGAACGTGAACGACGTGATCGACGACAGATTGCACAACCTGCTGTGCGGCAACGGAAGATGAGCCAGCTTGCGGCCCGTCATCGCCCGGCGCAGGGTTTCCACCGGCAACTGGTGGCTCACGCAGACGGCCTCGTGGCCGACCGCCTTGAGCCGGGCCCGGTGCAACGCGGCGGTCATCCGCTCCGCGACCTCGTCGTACGGCTCGCCCCATGACGGCTTGCGCGGGTTGCGCAGCTTGGGCCAGTTCCGCGGATCGCGCAGCGCGCCGTCACCGGGGGCGACCTTCTCGCCCTCGAACTCGTTCCACGACTCGATGAGATCGCGGTCGGTGTCGACGGCGAGGCCGTGCGACGCCGCCATGGGTGCGGCCGTCTCCTGCGCGCGTTCCAGCGGCGAGGCCACCACGTAGACGATGTCGTTGTGCGCCAACCACTCCGCCGCCGACTGCGCCTGCAACCGGCCCCGGTCGGACAGGTGGTAGTCGGGCAGCCGGCCGTAGAGCACCCCCTCGGGGTTGTGCACCTCGCCGTGCCGCATCACGTGCACGGTCGTCGTGTCGGTCATGCGAGCTTCTCGGCTTCGGCGGCCGCCTTCGCAGCGGCGGGCAGGGCGGCGGCGATCCGGTCGAACGCGTTGTCGTCCAACGCGGCCGAGACGAACCACGTCTCGTAGGCGCTGCACGGCGGGTAGACCCCGGCGGCGAGCAGGGCGTGGAAGAACGGCGGGAAGCGCCACGTGTCGGTGGCCTTCGCCGACGCGTAATCGGTGACCGGTGCATCCGAGAAGAAGACGCTGAGCATGTTGCCCGCTCGCGAAACCCGGTGCGCCACCGATGCTTCGGTGAGCGCGGAGGTGAGCAGGTCGGCCAGCTTGTCGGCGTTCGCGTCGACGGTGGCGTACGCCGCGTCGTCGGCGGCGCGCAGCGTGGCCAGCCCGGCGGCCATCGCAACGGGGTTACCCGACAGGGTGCCCGCTTGATACACCGGGCCGAGCGGGGCGAGCCGTTGCATGACCTCGGCCCGGCCTCCGAACGCGGCGGCTGGCAGGCCGCCGCTCATCACCTTGCCGAACGTCACCAGGTCGGCTGCGACACCGTCGACCCCGAACCACCCGGACCTGCTGACCCGGAAGCCCGTCATGACCTCGTCGAGGATCAGCAGCGCGCCGTGCTCGGCGGTGATGCGGCGCAGCGCCGCGTTGTAGCCGGGCGCCGGCGCGACCGTACCCATGTTGCCTGCGGCGGCCTCGCTGATGACGCAGGCGATCTGGTCGCCGTGTTCGGCGAACAGCGCTTCGACGGCGGCCACGTCGTTGAAGGGCAGCACGATGGTGTCGGCCGCCGCGGCGCCGGTGACACCGGGCGACGACGGCAGGCCGAGCGTCGCGACACCGGAGCCGGCGTCGGCGAGCAGCGCGTCGCTGTGACCGTGGTAGCAGCCGGAGAACTTCACGATCTTCGGTCGTCCGGTGAAGCCGCGGGCCAGCCTGATCGCGCTCATGGTGGCCTCGGTGCCGGAGTTCACGAAGCGCAGCAACTCCACGGGCGCGACGCGGTCGATGATCTCGCGCGCCAACTCCGTCTCGGCGGGCGTCGGGGCGCCGAAGCTCAGCCCGTCGGCGGCGACCCGCTGGACCGCTTCGACGATCGCCGGGTGCGCGTGCCCCAGCAGCATCGGCCCCCAGGAGCACACCAGGTCGACGTAGGTGTTGGCGTCGGCGTCGGTCAGCAGGTAGCCCGAGGCCTTAGTGATGAAGCGCGGCGTACCGCCCACCGAGTTGAAGGCGCGGACCGGCGAGTTCACCCCGCCGGGAATCACACGCGACGCCTCGGCGAACAGCCGTGCTGATTCCCTGGTCGCTGCGCTCCGGCCCGCAGCTCCCGACTTGTCTACCCGCATGGCCCCAGTGTCCCAGCCGCCCCCGATGCGTCAACTACAGGGTGTAGTGGTCGCACCCCACTTCGCCGGAACGGCGTTCCCGGCTGTCACTCGCGCGCGTTGACGACCAGGAATGCTATTCCGGCGAGAAGGGCGCTACCTGGCCTCGACGTGCGCCGTGATCGGTCCGCGCGCCACGGTCGTGAACGGCACGTCGACGGGGAACTCGTCGTCGCGGGAGCGCAGCCGGATCGCCCGCACGATCGTCGCGAGGGCCAGCGTCGTCTCGAGCATCGCGAAGTGCTCGCCGATGCACGACCGCGCACCGCCCGCGAACGGGAGGAACTGCCAGCGCTCACGGGCCCGCATGCGCTCGGGCGTGAACCGGTCGGGGTCGAACGCCGTCGGATCCGGCCACAGCTGCGGGTCGCGATGCAGGGCGTAGATGCCGACCGCGATCAGCGTGCCCTTCTTCACCCGGTACCCGTCGACCTCGATGTCGCGCAGCGCCAGCCGGCCGACGCCCGCGGCGGGCGGGCACAGCCGAAGCCCCTCGCGCAGCACCTGGGTGGTGTAGCCCAGGTGGGCCACGTCCTCGGCCGTCAGCTCCCGGTCACCGAGCGCAGCGGCTTCGGCGGCGACGCGGTCCTGCACCTCGGGATGGTGGCCGAGCGCCCACAGCGCGTAGGTCAGCGCCGTCGCGGTGGTGTCGTGACCGGCCAGCATGAAGATCAGCAGGTCGTTGCAGATATCGCTGTCCGACAACGGTTTTCCCGTCTCCGGGTCCGTCGCGCCGATCAGCGCGTGCACCAGCGGCGCGTCGATCCCCTGGTCGGCGCGGCACGCGGTCAGGATGCCGGCTGTGACCTCGAGCATGGCCGCGACGGCGGCTCGAGCCCGGCGACGGGCTGGCGTCGGCAACCACCGCGGTGCGCGCAGCGGCCGCAGCGCCCGGTCCGCGGTGTAGCCCGACGCGACGTGCATGTGCTCGGCGATCGCGGCGGCGCTGTCGTTCAGATCGATGCCGAGCACCGACCGGCCCAGCGAGCGCATGGTCACCGTGCGGCACGCGGCATCGAGGTCGACGTCGCCGCCGTCGCGCCACTGATCGGCGAACGCCTGCGCCGCCCGCGACATGTGGCCGCTGTACTTGCGCACGTTGACCTTGGTGAACACCGGCGCCAGTGCGCGCTTTCTGGGCCGCCAGGGTTCGTTGGGCAGGACGAAGAGGCTGTCGCCCGCCAGGTGGCGCACCTCGTCGTGCACGATGCAGCGCTCCGCGAGGGCGTCGTTGCGGCCCAGCACGTCGCGAATGGCATCGGGTGACATCACCGACACCAGCGACGGCACCAACCACGACGGTCCGAAGCTGACGCGGGTGACCGAACCCCCCGCCGCCCGGATGACCTCCTGCCCGGTGTCCAGCGTGCGCACCGCCTGGATGAGCCGCAGGATCGGTAGCGGATTGCGCGGGACGAGCGGCAGATCGCGGACGTTGCGCGTGGTAGTCGTGGAATCGACCATGGCCTACGGGGCTGGGGTCAGCGCGAACACCGGATGGTCCGCGTCGTCGGGAAGCTGCCGCCAGTACGCCTCGACCACCTTGCCCGCCAACGGCCGATACGCCGCGATGACGGGCGCACGGTCGGCGGTGGGGAGCTCGGTCGCCACGTATCGGCGGTCGTCCAGCGTCACATTCGGATCGGCGCGCACGTTGCGCACCCACTCCGACTCACCTCGAGTGGAGACCAGGTAGGCGACGCCGTCGATCTCCGGGACGACGACGGGAATCCGCTGTTCGCGCTTGGTGCTGCGCGTAGTGACGGTCAGCGTTCGACAACCGCCGATACCGAATGACATCGCCAACCGGTTGAACACGCGGGCGGTGAACCACGGGGGTTTGAGGTAGGCCATCAAGTACGAGTTTGATCGGCCCGTGCGGGCACCGCAACGGTTCGCGCGATTCATCGAGCGCGTCTCGGAAGCCACTCAGCGACTCCGCCGGAGGCTAGCTCGGCGGACGCAGGCCCGCGGCGTCCTCGTGGTGCCAAGTCAGCGGTGCCCCCTCGCCCTTGGTCATCACCGTGCCCGCCATCACGCGCAGGCGATACGGCGTCAACCGCAGTGCCGCGAACTGCTCGGACGTCGGCCCGTCGGCCCACATCGGGATGATGTACGGGTCGTAACCCACGGGTTCCGGTCCGTTGGCGAACTTGTCCCACACGGCTTTGCGAGTGTCGTCGTCGGTGTACCACTGCGCGGTGCACTCGGCACTGCAGGTGTCCTGGTTCGTGGTCCAGTAGCTCACGGCAACTTCGGGATTGGCGTCGAGGTGAGCGCGCTTCACCGGCGTGGGAACGGTGGCGACCCAGCCCACCAGGTCGACACCGTCCCACTCCCAGATCGGATGCAGGATTCGGCTGCGCGGCTTCCCGTCGCGGTCGACGGTCGTCACCGAGGCCCACACGATCGAGTGGGCCATGTCGACGAACGCCGGGGCGATGCGATCGAGCGATGTCACCCGGCCAGCCTAGGCGGCTACTTCGTCTCGGCGTCGGTTTCGTCCTCGCTCATCGTGTTGTGTCGCTCGCCCATGACGTCCTCGCGCTTGATTCCGCCCTCGGCGACCTCGCCGAACTTCGGGGTGCCGTCGTCGTCGAGCCAGTCGTTCACGGCCGTGCCGGTCACCGTGTTGCTCGTCCCCGGCATCGCCACGGTGGGCCGGTCCTCGTCGATGGTCTTAGCCATCTCCTTGGCCTTCTCGCGGTGCTCGTCGGTCACTTCCGGCTTCGGAATGGTTCCCTGCTCGTTGTCTGCCATGCCCGACGGCGTGCCCGAAAGTGTGACCTACGAAACACGAATCTCAGGTGCGTCAGGCCCGGACGGGCACCCGCAGCGCCGCCGGCAGGCTCGGAAGGAAGTGCCGTTCGGCGAACGCGCGGATCTCGTCGGCGGTGTCGAGCGGCTGCGTGCTCGGCAGCATCAGCGCCATCGCCACGTAGCGCAGGATGGTGTCCGCCAGCTCGGTGACGGCCTCCTCACCGATGCGTTCGGCGAAGCCCGCGGGGAAGATCACGTGCAGCGCCTCCGCCATCCGCTCGATCGCCTTCGGGTAGTGCCGCTTGGCCTGGGCTAGCACCACCGCCGGCTCCTCGGTGATCATCTGGTCGAGCACCCGGTGACGGCGGAACCGCAGGATCGACAGCGTGAACGCCTCGACGTAGTAATTCGCCTGCGGCCCCGCGTTCTTCAGCTCCTCGGCGATATCGGCGAACAGGGCGACGTTCTCGCGCTCGATGACGGCCTCGACCAGTTCGTCGCGGTTGGCGAAGCGGCGGTAGATCGTGGTGCGGCTGACGCCTGCGCGCCGCGCCACGTCGTCGAGCGCGACGCGGTGCACACCGTGCCGCTCGAACTCGACCAGCGCGGCGTCGAGGATCGCCTCCGTGGCGTGATCAGCCGCGGGCATAGCCCTGCTGCGCAAAGGTGTTGTAACGCACCGACATCGGTAGCCGATCCCACGCCCAGTTCACCGGCTTGGTCCGCCACAGCGCCGCGAACGCCTGATAGGCCTTCTCCTTGCGGTCGCTCCACGGCAGGCCGAGCAGGTCACGCCCGCGGGGCGGCATTCCACCGGTGGTCAGGAACGCTGCCATCGGGTTGAACAGCGGGGCGATGAGCTTCCACGCCAGCGGCGGCACCCCCTTGGGGCAGGGGAAGCCCTTGGTGACGTATCCGACGCCGTACTTGGCGGTCGGATGCGCGACGACGATCTCGTCCATCATGCGATCCCAATAGCGTTGGAACTCCGCGTAATCGGCGGGCATGACCCGATCGCTGACGCCGTAGCGCCGGTACCACGTCTTCGACTCGAGGTAGATCTGCTCCTTCTCCGCCTCGGTCAGCCGCTTCACGAACGTGTCGGCGAAGTAGAGCACCTGCTCGACGAACGTGGCGTGCGCCCAGAAGTAGGTCTCCGGGTCGAGCGCGTGATAGCGCTGCCCGTCCGGCATGTCCCCTTTTATGTCCTTGTGGAAGTCGCGGACCTGGATGCCGCGGTTGTCGTCATCCGAACCGTAAACCGTCATGAAGATCGGCGGCAGCGACCGCTTGACCCTGGCGGCGGTGTCGGAGAAGAACACCGAGTGGTCGAGCACGCCCTGCCCCAGTTCGGCGAGCATGTTCTGCAGCACCGCCGGCCGCGGTCCGATGAGGTACATCCGGTTGTCGCCGAAGTACTTCCACACCAGCGATTCCGGGCCCAGGGGCAGTGCGTCGACCTGCTGAGGGTTCTCCGCCAGTTCCGTCATGGACACAGTGTTACAGATTTCGCACTTTGTACCAATAGCCCTGTGAGCGGGGTCACCCCAACGCGCGAGCAGACGCGAAATCCCCTCGATCCACGCAATTGAGGGGATTCTGCGTCTGCTCGCGGGAGGACGTGGGGGAACTCAGCGACGCAACCGGGCCACGCCGGCCACCGCGGCCGTCCCCGCCACCGCGCCGAGCACCAGCGCCAACAGGACCAGCGACGGGTCGTAGACCGTTGAGGACATGGCGGGCTCACCGTCGACGACCGGCGGCACCACCGCGATCGACGCCGACGCCAACCAGCTCAGCACGGCTCCCACCAGCGCCGCGGCGGCGACGACGAGCTGGGCCAGTCCGAGCCTGCGGTCGGTCACGACTCGGCACCGTCGACCAGAGCGGTCAGCGCCTCCCGCAGTTTCGCGTGCTTGCGCGCCCAGGCCTGCGCCGACCGGTCGGCGGTCAGCTTGAGCCCGATCCCGGTTCGGCCGCGCGGCACCCCGGTCAACTCGCCGAGCGCGCGATAGGACTGCCACCTGGGCACCTCGGGACCGCTCGCGGGCGGGAAGATCCTGACGATCTCCTCGATCCGGATGGTCTCGGCGCCCTGCCGCAGCGCCACCGCGGTCAGCTCGACCGACGTGTGGATGCGCGCAGCCTTGATCTGAATCGCCAGGAAGCCGGTCACCAACACCAGGAAGATGCCGGGCACGATCGGCTGGAAGCCGTAGCCGGTGGAGATCTGGATCGCCGCCATCGCGCCGGCTGCTACGGGACCCGCGAGCGCCCACCACCAGGTCGCGCCTGGCTCGTGGAACAGGATCTCCGGCTGCGGTGCCGTCACTTGTCACCATCCGGGTAGTACCAGGAGATCGACGCCGGCCGCTGATTGAGCGCGGAACCGGCGATCAACGCGACGACGGCGATGACCATCAACCCAAGCACCCCGATCGGGACCGGCAGGAACAGCACGAGCAGACCGAGGAACGCGACGGAGGCCATCGCGAGCGCCATGGCGGCGCGGCCGAAGCGCGGATCGCGTTTGCGCGCCCGCCCCGCCAGGAACCCGAGACCCAGGCCGACGGCGAGCAGCAGCACCCCGACGAGCTTGTAGGCCAGCACCGGGTACGTGAGCATCAGCAGGCCCATCGCCGCGATCACGATCGCGGCCACCATCCAGCTGTAGTAGGCGGCGGCGACGGTACGGGGCCGACCGGTGGGCAGCGCGTTGTCGGTCATCGTCGGGTCAGCCTAACGGGTGAAGAATTCACCGGCGTCCTTGCGGTGTAGCAGGTAGATGCCGCCCGCGATCAGCACGGATCCGACGATCGACGTGATCGCGAGGACCACGGCGGCGGCGTCGGGCCCCTCGTAACCGAGCACTCCGGTCACCGCGTACACCACCGACGCGGCACCGCCTCCGGTCAGCAGCGTGCGCGCCCACCGATAGCCCTCGCGCAGCAGGACCAACAGGGTGATGACGACCGCGGTGAGGTTGACGGCGACGACGGCGGTCGAGGTGAGGACGATCCACGACGGGGCCGGGTCGGGAGCGTTGAGGCTCGCGGTCACGTAGCCCGTCACCATCAGCGGTAGCGCGACGGCCCACAACCAGAACCCGGTGACGACGTCCTCGGGCCTCGCGTCGGGGCTACCGGTCGGCGCGCTGCCGGGTTCCTGGTGTGGCAACGCCGCGCTCACGCCAGCCAGCCGGCGACGTCGGCCGCCCAGTAGGTCAACACGATGTCGGCGCCCGCACGCCGGATCCCCGTCAGCGTTTCGAGCGCCACGGTCCGCATGTCGATCCACCCGTTGGCCGCGGCGGCGCTGATCATCGCGTACTCGCCGGACACCTGGTACGCCGCGACGGGTACGGGTGAGATGTCGGCGGCAGCGCGCACCACGTCGAGGTACGCCATCGCGGGCTTGACCATCACCATGTCGGCACCCTCGGCGATGTCCAGTTCGATCTCGTGCAGCGCCTCCCGCGCGTTGCCCGGATCCTGTTGGTAGGTGCGGCGATCGCCCTCCAGGCTCGAGGCCACCGCCTCGCGGAACGGCCCGTAGAAGCCCGACGCGAACTTCGCCGCATAGGCCAGGACGGCGACGTCCTGGTGACCCGCGGCGTCGAGGCCGTCGCGGATTGCAGTGACCTGTCCGTCCATCATGCCGCTGGGCCCGATGACGTGGGCACCGGAATTCGCCTGTGCCACGGCGAGTTCCACATAGCGCGCGTTGGTCGCGTCGTTGTCGACCCGGCCCTCGTCGTCGAGCACGCCGCAGTGACCGTGATCGGTGAACTCGTCGAGGCACGTGTCGGCCATCAGGACGGTGGCGTCGCCGAGCTCAGCGGCCAGGTCGCGCAGCGCCACGTTGAGCACGCCGTCATCGGCGATCCCGACCGAGCCCGTGGCGTCCTTGTCGTCGTCGCGCGGCACCCCGAACAGCATGAGCCCGCCCACCCCGGCATCGACGGCCGCAACGGCGGCCCGCCGCAACGACTCCCGCGTGTGCTGGACGACGCCCGGCATCGAGGTGATGGCTCGAGGTTCCGTCAAGCCGTCTGCGATGAACATCGGCAGCACCAGATGCCTTGGCTCCAAGGAGGTTTCCGCGACCAGCCGACGCATCGCCGGGGTGGTCCGCAGACGGCGCGGCCGGTGCTGGGGGAAGGACACGTCGCCAGCCTAGCGACGACGGCTCTTCTTGCGCGGCGGCGGTAGGGCCCCCTCGGCACGCAGCCGGGCGGCGTGCTCGGCGAGCGCCTCGACCAGCGGACCCACCTGAGCGGTCTCCGGCTGAACATCGACCCGCAGCCCGAATTCCGCTGCGGTCTCGGCGGTTTTCGGCCCGATGCACGCGACGATGGTCCGCGCGTGCGGCTTACCGGCGATGCCGACGAGGTTGCGCACCGTCGAGCTCGAGGTGAAGCAGACCGCGTCGAACCCGCCGGTCTTGATCATCTCGCGGGTCTGCGCGGGCGGCGGCGCGGCGCGCACCGTGCGGTACGCCGTGACGTCCTCGATCTCCCAACCGCGTTCGCGCAGCCCCTCGGCCAGCGTCTCGGTGGCGATGTCGGCGCGAGGCAGCAGCACCCGGTTCACCGGGTCGAAGATGTCGTCGTACGGCGGGAACTCGTCGAGCAGCCCCAGCGAGCTCTGTTCGCCGCTGGGAACCAGCTCCGGGTTGATTCCGAAGGCGCGCACCGCATCCGCGGTCGCCTGCCCGACGCACGCGATCTTCACACCCGAGAACGCGCGGGCGTCGAGACCGAACTCGTTGAACTTCTCCCACACCGCGCGCACCGCGTTGGTCGACGTGAACACGACCCACTGGAAGCGTCCGTCGACCAGGCCCTTGACCGCCCGCTCCATCTGGGCGGGGCTGCGCGGCGGCTCGACGGCGATGGTCGGCACCTCGACGGGCAGCGCACCGTGGCTCACCAGCCGGTCGCTCATCTCGCCGGCCTGGTCCTTGGTCCGCGGCACCAGCACGGTCCAGCCGTACAGCGAACGGCTCTCCCACCAGTTCAGCTTGGCGCGGTTGGCAACCGTCTTGCCGATGGTCACGACCAGCGGACCGGCCAGCGGACCCGCCGGCTCGCTGCCTGCGAGCGTCGCCTTGTCCAGCAGTCCCGCGAGGGTGGACTCGACCGACCGCTGCTGGCAGGTGGTGCCGTTGGCGGTGATCACACACGGCGTCGTGTCCGTCAGTCCGTACTCGACGAGCGTGCGGGCCGCGTCGGGCAGATGCGATGCGGTCGCGTGCAGGATCAACGGACCCGGAGCCGCGGCCAGCGCGCCCCAGTCGACGTCGCCGCGCACGTCGGCGACGGTGTGCGACGAGCCCAGCGGCAGACCCGCGTAGGTGGGCACCGCCGTGCCCGCGGGCAGACCCGGCACGATCTCGAACTGCCCGTGCGCGCGGGCGACAGCCGACACCTCGGTGATCACGGCGTCGTCGGACAGCGGGTCACCCGCGACCAGTCGCACGACGTCGACTCCGGTCTTCGCCTCGTTGACGAGCAGCCTCGCCACCTCGGTGGGCTCGCCGAGGGCGGGCCTGATCTCGGCGCCTGCGGGCAGCTGCGTTGCGGGTGCCTTCTCGTCGGCGGTGTCGCCGCCGACGGCGGTCGGCTTCGCGGGCTCGGTCGGCCCCGACGGGGGCGGCAGCTCCGAACCGGCGATGGCCAGTACAGCCTCGGGCACATCGGCATCGGTGAACACCAGGGCGGCGTGCGACAGCACCGCACGCGCCCGTGTCGTCAGCAGGCCTGGATCACCAGGGCCCGCGCCGATGAACGTGATGCGGCCGGGCTTGTGCTTACGCACTCGGGTCGTCATCCTTCACTCCCGCTCTGTCGGTCCCGCTTTGGAATCCACCAGTAATTCCCGCGCTCCCAGTTCGAACAACTCCGCCGCGACCGAGAGCCCCAGCTCTGCGGCACGGTCGGGAGTCCCGATTCCGGACGCACGGATCACGTCGGATCCGTCCAGTGCCGCCACGCAACCGCGTAGCGACAGCTCCTCGAAGATGTTGCCCTCCTCGTCGATGGACTCGACCACTTCCGCGATCGCTCCCACCGGCGCGGAGCACCCCGCCTCGAGCTCGGCGAGCAGGATGCGCTCCGCGGTGACTGCGGCGCGGGTGTCGGCGTCGTCCATCTCCGCCAGCAGCGCCGCGAGCTCCGTGTCACTCGCGCGGCACTCGACCGCGAGAGCTCCCTGTGCCGGTGCTGGCAACATCTGCACCGGCTCCAGAGTCTCGGTGATATCGCCGAGACGCCCGATGCGAGCCAAGCCCGCCCGAGCGACGACGACACCGTCGAGATCACCGTTGCTCACCCTGTTCAACCTGGTGTCTAGGTTGCCTCGTAGGGGGCGGATTTCCAAACCGAGACCCAGTGCTCTAAGCTGCGCCGCCCGCCGCGGGCTCGACGTGCCGAGCACCGAACCCGTCGGCAACTCCCCCAGCACCAGACCGTCGCGGGCGACGAGCGCGTCGCGGGAGTCCTCGCGTCGGGGAATCGCGGCGATAACGAACCTCGGGTCCGGTGCGGTCGGCAAATCCTTGTACGAGTGCACGGCCATGTCCACGGAACCGTCGGCGATGGCCTCGCGCAGTGCCGCGGTGAACACGCCGACGCCGATTTCGGCGATCGGGGCGTCGGACCGATCCCCGTCGGTGCTGACGATGACGAGTTCGGCGGCGTGTCCGTTGGCGTTCAGCGCGTCCCTGATGACGCCCGCCTGGGTGGTGGCCAGCAGACTGCCCCTGGTGCCGATGCGGATCACCGAACCGATATCACTTTTCGACAGAGCTAATCGGTCCCGTCAGAATCCGTTGCGGTGTAAGGCAATTCGCTTCCCGCGACGGCGTCGACGGCCTGCTGGTCGAGTTCGAACAGCTCGCGAAGCGCCTCGGCGTAGCTGTCCCCACCCGGTGCACTCGCCAGCTGCTTGACCCGCACCGTCGGGGCGTGCAGCAGCTTGTCGACGACGCGCCGGACCGTGCGGGCGACCTCGTCGCGATGCGTGGCGTCCAGCGTGGGCAACCGGTTGTCCAGTCGCAGCAGCTCGGCCTCCACGACGTCGGCGGCACGCTGCCGCAACGCCGTCACCGTCGGGGTGACCTCGGCCATGCGCTGGCCCGCCAGGTAGTTGGCGACCTCTGCTGCGACGATGGCCCGTGCGGCATCGGCGTCGGACGCCGCGGCCCTGGCGGCGGGTTCGCGCTGAATGCGCTCCATGTCGACGACGTAGACGCCGGGCAGCCCTGCCACGGCGGGGTCGACGTCACGCGGCATGCCCAGATCGCAGATCACCAGCTGCTTGGTCTGCTCGCCGTGCGCCAGACCGCGGTGCACGTCCGCGAGCGACACGACCGGGCGGACGGCCCCGGTGCAGGACACCACGACGTCGGCGTCGGTCAGCACGGGCGGCAGGTGGTCGAACGGGAACGCGTGGGCGTCGACGCCCTGCTCGCGCAGGTTCTGGACCAGGCGCTCCGCACGCGGCAGCGAGCGGTTCACGACGTGGACGCGGCCGATTCCCGCCCGCACCAGATGCGAGGCGGCCAGCGCTCCCATCGAACCGGCGCCGATCACGACCGCGGTGCGGCCGGCCAGCCCGTCGACCTTGGGTGCCGCCATCTCCAGCGCCACCGACACCACCGACGCCCCCGCGGCATCGATCCCGGTCTCGGCGTGCACGCGCTTGCCGACGGCGAGGGAGCGCTGCGCGAGTTCGTGCAGGGTGCGGCCCACGGTGTGATGGGCTTCGGCCGACGCGTACGCCCGGCGCACCTGGCCGAGCACCTGCTGCTCGCCGATCACCAGCGAATCCAGTCCGCCGGTCACGGAGAACAGGTGCTCGACGGCGGCCTCGGCGTAGCGCACGTAGGCGTACTTCGTGAGGTCGCCCAGCGACATCCCGGAGTGCTCCGAGAGCACCGAGCCGATGACGGAGAGGGCGCCGTGGAACGCCTCGACCACGGCGTAGACCTCGACGCGGTTGCACGTCGACAGCACCATGGCCTCGGTCACCAGCGACGACTGCAGGATCTCGTGGATGATCTTGGCTTGCTCGGACTCGTCGGTGCTCAACTGCTCGAGCACGGACACCGGCGCACTGCGGTGCGAAACCCCGAAGAGCAACACGCTCACGGCATCATCACCACCTGGCTAAGGTAGCCGCTCACCAGCCCGCCTACCAAATTCCGCCGGTGCGATGTGCAGGCCTTTCCCCGTCGCTTCGCTCGCCCCGGATGCACTCACCCAGCACTCACATCGGCCCGCAGCCGCCCTTCGTCGACCTCCCAGTAGCTGTGTTCGCGGCCGTCCAGGAGCACCACCGGCAGCCGATCGCCGTACTCGACGCGCAGCCCGGCGTCGCCCGCCTCCGCGGCGGCGTCCACGTCGGTGGTCGACAGGTCGAAGCCGAGCTCGTCGGCGAGGCCAGCCAGCTGCGCTCTCGCCTTCTCGCACAGGCTGCATCCGGCTCGGGTTAGCAACATCACCTCGTGGCGCACGGTGACGAGTATCCCGTGACCTAATGTTGATACGTGTCCGAGTCCGGTGCCGAGGCTGATCAGCTCGCAGACGAGCACGGCGTCATCGCGGAGGCGACCCCGTCTCCGCCGCCCCCACCCGATCTGACCGCCGCGGCGTTCTTCGACGTCGACAACACGCTGGTGCAGGGGTCCTCCCTGGTGCACTTCGCCCGCGGGCTGGCGGCGCGCAACTACTTCACCTACGGCGACCTGCTGCGATTCGGCTACGCGCAGGCCAAGTTCCAGCTCACCGGCAAGGAGAACAGCGACGACGTCGCCGCGGGCAGGCGCAAGGCGCTCTCCTTCATCGAGGGCAGGCCGACGTCGGAGCTGGCCACACTGGGCGAGGAGATCTACGACGAGATCATCGCCGACAAGATCTGGCAGGGCACCCGCGCGCTGACGCAGATGCACCTCGACGCCGGCCAGCAGGTGTGGCTCGTCACAGCAACCCCATACGAACTCGCGGCCACCATCGCGAGCAAGCTCGGCCTGACCGGCGCGCTGGGCACCGTCGCCGAATCCGTCGACGGCGTCTTCACCGGCCGCCTGGTCGGCGACATCCTGCACGGCGTCGGAAAGGCGCACGCAGTGCGCTCGCTGGCGATCCGCGAGGGGCTCAACCTCCGACGCTGCACCGCGTACTCCGACAGCTTCAACGACGTGCCGATGCTGTCGCTCGTCGGCACCGCGGTGGCGATCAATCCGGATGCCGCGCTGCGCAACGTCGCCCGTGATCGCGGCTGGGAGATCCGCGACTTCCGCACCGCCCGCAAGGCCGCGCGCATCGGCGTTCCGTCGGCGCTGGCGCTCGGCGCCGCAGGTGGAGCGCTCGCGGCCGTGGTTTCTCGGCGGCAGAGCGGCGGGTAGGCTCGCCCGCCAACAGCTTGAGACAGTGATCGGGGAGTAAGGCACGCAATGGGCATCGCCGACAACATCGTGGGAACCCACTACCGGTACCCGGACTACTTCGAGGTCGACCGGGAGAAGATCCGGGAGTTCGCGAAGGCCGTCAAGGACGAGCATCCCGCGCACTACTCCGAAGACGCCGCCAAGGAGGTCGGCTACGACGCGATCGTGGCGTCGCTGACGTTCGTCGCGGTCGCGGGCCGTCGCGTGCAGGCCGAGATCTTCAATCAGTTCGACGTGCCGATCAACATGGAGCGGGTGCTGCATCGCGACCAGAAGCTGGTCTTCCACCGCCCGATCCTCGCCGGGGACAAACTCTGGTTCGACTCGTACCTGGACTCGGTCATCGAGTCGCACGGCGCGATCCTCACCGAGATCCGCGGCGAGGTCACCGACGACAACGGCGAACCGGTGCTCACCAGCATCGTCACCGTGATGGGCGAGGCCGAGCACGAGGGTGAGGTCGACGAGATGTCAGCCCAGATCGCCGCGGCGCGCGACGCCGCGATCAAGCGGATGGTCGAGAAGCAGAAGAACTAGGCCCGAAGTCGCTAGCCGAGGAACATGTTCCGGCGGTTGGCCAGCAGCTGGTAGAGCGTCTGCTGGATGGTCTCGCGGACCTGGTCGGTCAGCTCGAACGTCACCATCGGATCCTCGGCGGCGTACTCGTCGTAGCCGTCGGTGGGGATCGGCTCGCCGAACTGGATGTGCCACTTCGACGGCAGCGGGATCAGACCCGCCGGGCCTGCGAGCGGGAACAGCGGCGTCACCGGGAAGTACGGCAGCCCCAGCAATCTCGCCAGCAGCTTCACGTCGGCGATCATCGGGTAGATCTCCTCGGAGCCGACGATCGAGCACGGGATGATCGGCGCCTTTGCCTGCAACGCCGCGGCGACGAACCCGCCACGGCCGAACCGCTGCAGCTTGTAGCGGTCGCGGAACTGCTTGCCGAGGCCCTTGTAACCCTCGGGGAACACCGCCGTGAGCTCGCCCGCTCCGAGCAGCCGGTGGGCGTCGGCCGTGCACGCCATCGTGTGTCCGGCCTTGCGTGCCGCCTGCCCGAGCACCGGCATGTCGAACACCAGATCCGCGGCGAGCAGACGCAGGTTCCGGTGCGCCGGATGCTCGTCGTGCACGGCGACCTGAGTCATCAGACCGTCGATCGGCAGGACCCCGGCGTGGTTCGCCACGACGAGCCCCGCGCCCTCGACGGGAAGGTTCTCGATGCCGCTGACCTCGACCCGGAACCAGTGCCGGAAGAGGCCTCTCAGCAAAGGCAGGAAGATCGACTCGTTGAGGTGTTGGTCGAAGCCGAATTCGTCGACGGTGTAGTCGCCGGCCATCCGCTTGCGCACGAACTCGGCGACCGCGGCGATCCGCTGCGCGAGTTCGTTCGGGTCGTCGTCGGCGGCGCCGCCGAGGCCACCGCCGGCGCGCGCCTGGTCGATCTCGCGGACGACGGCCGCGATCTGATCGGCCGACGCCCTGGTTCCCGGATCGGCGAGGACCGACGGGTGCCTGCGTGAACTCTCGGCCCGCGCGGCGGCCCGCCGCTGAGCCGAACCTCGGCTCGAATTCGAGTGCAGTGGAATGACTTTCGCCTTCGACTCACCCGCCACGTCGCCACCTTCCTCCACCCCGACCACAACCGGACTACCGTCCCCAGCGCTGCGCCGCCGCGACGGCGCGGCTCTCCAGTGAGCGTACCCATTTCGGGTCGATGATCGGCGTCAATCCACGACCACGCACGTAATCGTCGAAAGCCTCCGCAGTCGTCCACTTCGGGCTATAACCGAGGTCCTTCCGCATCCTCGCGGTGTCCATCACTCGGCCGTAGCTCAGGTAGTTCAACTGCTCGCGATCGAGTTCAGTGTACTTCGTTGCACGCCTCAGCGAATCCACGGCGGACAGCGCCGGACCCGGCACCGGCAGCTGGATCCGACCCGATCGCCGGATCGCCTGCGACATCATGATCACGCCCGAGGCGCCGATGTTGAACGTGCCCGCGCGACCCGCGACGGTGGCCCGTGCCAGAGCGCCGAGGGCGTCCTGCTCGTGCAGCAGCTGCAGCCGCGCGTCGTGCCCGAGCACCGACGGCACCACCGGACCCGAGAGGTAGCGCGACAGCGCCGTGTCCATCCCCGGCCCGATCATGTTGGCGAGCCGCAGGATCGTCACCGCGATATCCGGCCGGCGGCGCGCCAGGCCGCGCGCGTATCCCTCGATGTCGATGCTGTCGCGGGCGAAACCCTCACCCGGCGGCCGCCGCGACGACCCGTCCTCGGTGAACAGCACGGGGTCGCGAGCGCTGGAGCCGTAGACCTCCGACGTGGACTTCAACACCACCCGGCGTACCGACGGCGCCTTCTGACAGGCGGCGAACAACTGCATCGCGCCCATCACGTTGAGTTCCTTGAGCGCGGCCCGTCCGCCGGACCGCGGCGCGTAGGAGGCCGCCGACGCGTGCACCACCGTGTCGACGTCGCCGTTGCGAATCACCTTGGCGATGAACGGATTCCGGATGTCCGCACGCACGAACTCGGCCCGGCCCATTCGCCGGAGCAGGTCCTTGCTCGGCGCGATGGCATCGACCGCGATGACGTGGTTGATCAGCGGGTCCTGCGCCAGCCGAGCCGTCAGGTAGCCGCCGAGGAACCGGCACGCGCCGGTGACCAGCACCACCTTCGGGTAGTGCACGGTGTCCTGAGAATCGTTCGCACCGCCGGCATTCGAGCCCTGCGGTGGCCGAACCCCCGAGCGCCCGTCTGCATCCATCGGGACAGCCTAGCGGCAGTGGCGCGAGGTTACTTGCCGAGTTTTCTGCGCTGCACCCGCGTGCGACGAAGCAGCTTGCGGTGCTTCTTCTTCGACATGCGCTTGCGACGCTTCTTGATGACTGAACCCATGTACTCCGCTACCTACCTACCGACTGCACGGCGAGACGCGATACTGACGCGTTCTCAGCACGTTGCTTGACACGACTTAACCCGGCCACCCTACCGGAGGACGGGCCACGGACTGAAATGGCCCGACCCGCCCACCCGACGGGGCGGCTGTCAGCCCGCGTCGAAGTACGACGTCTCCAGCAGGTCGTGAACCGCCTTGGCGTGCACGCGGAACGACCGCCCCACCCGCACCGCGGGCAGTTCGCCGTTGTGGACCAGTCGATAAACGGTCATCTTGCTCACCCGCATGAGGCTGGCCACCTCGGCGACGGTGAGAAATTGAGCTCGGGGGGCCTGGCCTTCGCCAGCTCCGCCGGCAGCGGCGTCACGCGCCGGCTTACCGGAATCGCGCCCCGATGGCCCGTTCATAGACGTCATCGCAACCCAATCCATCAGGCACGCCGACGTCAGCGGCTTCCCCACCGCTGACGCAGAAGCGTGCATACACGAGGAGAATAGCGTGGCAGGTGGGGTTATTGCGACGGGTGTGGACGAATCCGTTGGAAATTCATTAACTACTCTGATGTAATTCCTAGCTGCTCAGAGCGTGTTTTCGCAGCTGACACCGCATCCGCGACCGCCGCGCGCAGCCCCCCGCGCTCCAGTTCCCGCAGCCCAGCGGCAGTGGTTCCGCCAGGCGACGTGACCTGTGCTCGCAGCTGCGCCGCGCTGGTGTCGACCACGGTGTCGTCGCCCTGCTTCTGCGCGTCCATGCGCTGCAGCAGCATCGCGGCCGAGCCGTCCATCGTCTGGACCACCAGATCGGTGGCGACCTCGCGAGGCAGACCCTCGGCTACGCCGGCGTCGACGAGCGCCTCGATCATCAGGAAGAAGTACGCGGGCCCGGACCCCGATACCGCGGTCACGACGTCCATCTGACTCTCCGGAACCTCGAGCACGCCGCCGACGGCCTTGAATATCGCGGCCACCTCCTTGACCTGCTCGGGGGTCGCGAACCTGCCGGGGGCCATCGCGCTCACGCCCGCACCGACCAGCGCGGGCGTATTCGGCATCACCCGAACCACCGGCGCACCGGCGGGCAGCTTCGCCTCGTAGTAGGCCGTGCTGACGCCGGCGGCCACGGAGACGAAAACCTGCTCGGCGCTGTTGTTCTCGGCCTGCGTCGCGCCCTCGGCGATGTCGACCAGGGCCGTCGCCACGTCCGACGGCTTGACGGCGATCACGATGTAGGTCGCGTTCTCCGCCGCGTCGGCGACCGACGTCTGCAGCACCGAGTACTTCTCCGACAGGAACCTCGCCCGCTCCGGGTTCTTCTCGGCGACGGCGATGTCCTTCGCCTGCCGCCCCGCTCGCAGGAGCCCGGAAAGCAGTGCCTCCCCGATGCTTCCACCACCGATGATCGCGATTCTCGCCACGCGCCAAGCATTGCACGACGGCTCCGGTTCGGACGGGCGGCTCCGGTTGAATCGACGCCTCGGGCGTCAGGCGGGGGCGGGCACCAACGCCAACTGCCGCGACTGCACGATGATGCGACCCTCACAGTCCACGACGACGTGATCCTCGTCGAACCACTCCTGGCCGATCTGTGTCGTCGTCGCGATCACCCGCAGCCACCCGTCGGCCGGAATGCCGCGTAGATACGCCGTCAGCTGCACCGTGGGCGCCCACCCGAACCTGTTCACCCCGAACGTCACCGGAGCCGACACGTCGCCGCACAGCAGTGCGAACAGCACGTCCGGGGCGCCCTCCCTCGGCCGGACCCAGTACTCGATCATCGGCGGCCCACCGTCGGCCCTGGGCGCCATGGTCGACAGCGACGGCCGGATGTCACAGCCGTGGGCCAGGTGCACGATGTCGGCCATCGGATGCCCCGGCCCGATCGGCTCCAGGCCGGGCGGCGGATCCGGCGTCATGAGGTTGATCACCGGGTTGACCGATAGCAGCGGATCCGTGTGGCCCTCGGGTTGCGCGAGCGTGATCACCGCGCGGACGGCGGTCTTCTCACGCTGGTTGAGTTCGACGTCGACCAGGTTCACCCGGCGGCCTCGCTTGCGGACCGTGCAGACCACCCGCAGGGCGCCGGGGTCGGGCGCCCACAGGAAGCTGCCCGACACCGCGATCGGTTCGACGCCGGGCTGAGCTCCATCGATCCCCCGGTCGCTGCGCTCCTGCCCGCCGAGCGACGCTCTGGCCGCCTTCGCCATCAGCGCCAGCATCGCGCCGCCGTGCACCTTCTCGCCGATGGTCCAGTGCTCGTTGAGGACGCCTTCGAAGACCGCGTACGTGGTACCGTCCCGCTCCTCGGCCGACACCTCGGTCAGCGCCATCGCGTCGTCGAATCGGGTCGAGTTCATAGCTCCCCTCCGTGATTTCGCCACTAACGCAACAGGTGGGCTCGAGCGAACTCGAGCGATTCGACGAGCAGTTCCTCGCGTTCGGCGGCGTTGCGCGCCCGCGAGGTGGTGACCTCCAGGATCACGTGGCCCGCGAAATCGCTGGCGGCCAGCATCTGACAGATCTCGACGGCCGGCTGCGAGCCGCGGCCGGGCACCAGGTGTTCGTCGGTGGACGCGCCGCTGCCGTCGCACAGGTGCAGGTGCACCAACCCGTCGCCCATCCGCTGCGCCATCTCGATGGCGTCGGTGCCCGCGGTCGCCGAATGCGACAGGTCGAGGGTGTAGTGCGCGTGCCCGCCGTCGAGCGGGTCGTACGACGGCGCGAACGCCGAGATGGCCGGGCCGGGGCTGCCGCCGCGTTTCCGCATCCGCTCGATCGACGGCTGCCCGGTGCCCCAGATCCGGTCCGCGCGGAACGGGAACATGTTCTCCACGGCGACCATGACGTCGCTGCTCGACTCGAGCTCGGCCACTTGATCGCCGAACCCCTCCGCGTACCGGCGCTGCCACCGGAACGGCGGATGCACGACGACGGTCTGGGCGCCCAGTTCCTCGGCGGCGCGCACGCTGCGCTCCAGCTTGGGGATGGGGTTGGCGCCCCACACGCGCTGCGAGATCAGCAGGCAGGGCGCGTGCACGCTGAGCACCGGCACGTCGTAGTCGGCCGACAGCTTCGCGATGGCCTTGACGTCCTGGCTGGCCGCTTCGGCCCACACCATCAGCTCGACGCCGTCGTACCCGAGGCGCGCCGCGTACTCGAAAGCAGCCTCGGTCCGCAGGGGATAGACCGAGGCCGTCGACAGACCGACCTTGATAGCAGGGCGCACTGAGGAGATATCTTGGCGCGTCAGTGCGACTGCAGCAGCGCCAGGGGTCCGAACGCGACCAGCGCCCCGACCGCCACCGCGATCAGCGTGCTGGCGATGTCCTCGGTCCTGCGCACCACCCGCACCCCCGCGACCAGGCCGAGGATGACGAGCACGGCCAGTACCAGAGCCACGATCGTGTTCCACTTCCACAGCAGGTCGAAGGCGATGAAGAGGCCGGCGCCGAAGGCCACGGCGAGGATGCACTGCACGACCACCCAGACGCCGCGCAGGAACGCCGATCCGGTGTGCGCCTCGGTGTCGATGTCGTCGCCGTCGCGCCGCGGGTCCTCACCGAGGTCGATGTCCTCCGGCGTGGGAGCGGCCTTCCGACGGGCCAGATCGTCGGCCATCGACTGGCCGCCGCCGAACAGCGTGTCGGCACTCGAATGCAGATACGACGGGACGCCGGACGTGTCCGACTCGTCCAGCGCCTCGTCGTCGGCCTCCGTGTCGAAGTCCAGCGAGTTGAGATCGAGTTCGGGTCGGTCGTCGTCCACGTCGCCGAGCGGGTCGGGGCTCATGCCCTCGGCACCGCCGGCGGGCGCGGAGAAGCCGGGGGGCGACGCCGCCTTGGGCCGACGCGGCGGCGGCGGCGCGAACTCCACGGGTGCGTCGTCGGCGTCGCGCAACTCGAGGAAGGCCTCGTAGTCGTCCTCGGCGGCGGTCACCGGTTCGGCGGTTACGACCTGCTCCTCGGCCTCGGCGACCTCCTCGGCCTCGGCGACGGGCGGCTCGGCCTCGTCAACCGACTCGGCCTCGTCAACCGACTCGGCCTCGTCTACCTGCTCGGCCTCGTCTTCCTGCTCGATCGACTCGACGGTATCGGCTTGCGGCGCAACGCCGTTCGTCGCGGGCTCCGGCTCGGGTTCAGGCTCGGGCTCGGGCGCCGGCTCCGCTTTGGGCGCGGGCGTGTCATCGGTGATGATCGGGATCTCGCCGGTGAGTTCGGCGACGGTCACCGAGTCGGTGTTGCCGCGGCGGCGACGGCGTCGGCCGCCGACGGGCGGAGCGCCGATGCTGCCGTTGCGGGCGAGCAATTCGGCGACCGAGATCGGCCGTGTGCTGGTGTGGTCTTCTGAATCTGTCATGGTCTGTTGCCTCTGGCCCTTGGCAAGCCGGCCGATGCCTGAACCAACGCGGTTCCGTCGGCCTCACTGTCGAGTTTCCGCAAAATCAACCCCTCCCGCAACGCCCATGGGCAAATGTCCACGGTATCGATGGAGAGGGCTTTCATACTCGCTTCAGCTACCAAGGCGCCCGCCACGATCTGTGGCGCCCGCTCAGCGCTCACCCCTTCCAACTCGGCTCGGTCCGCCGCGGTCATCCTAGAGATGAAGGCTATGAGCTGCCTTAGACCCGCAGCTGTCAGTGTCCTCTTCACACGGGGTCCAGCGCCGGAAGGCGCCGCACCGGTGAGTCGCGCCAGCGACCGGAACGTCTTCGACGTCGCGACGGTCAGGTCCGGGGCACCCGCATCCAGCACCTTCTTGCCCGCATCCGCCATCTCGGTGGCCAGCCAGTCCCGCAGCATCGCGACACGACGCCGTCCCGGCGGGTCCTCGGGCAGCCATTCCCTGGTGAGCCTGCCCGCGCCGAGCGGCAGCGACAGCGCCACCTCGGGCTCCTCGTCGACGCCGCTGGACAGCTCCAGCGATCCGCCGCCGATGTCGATGTTGATGATGCGGCCCGCACTCCAGCCGTACCACCGCCGCACGGCCAGGAACGTGAGCCGCGATTCGTCGACCCCGGACAGCACGCGCAGCGCCACGCCGGTCTCCGACTTCACTCTGGCCAGCACGTCCTCGGAGTTGGTCGCGTCGCGAACGGCCGACGTAGCGAACGCCATCAACTCGGCGCAGCCCGAACTGGTGGCGATCTTGGCGAACTCGTCCACGGTGTCGACCAGTTTGTCGGCACCCTTGCGGGTCAGCTTTCCGGAGCCGTCGATCGCCTCGGCGAGGCGCAGGGACGCCTTGGTCGAACTCATCGGAGTCGGATGACCGCCACGCCGCGCATCCACCACAAGTAGATGCACCGTGTTGCTGCCCACATCGAGCACGCCCAATCGCACGCAACCCACGGTAACGGGTCTACCGTTGTCTTCCGTGAGCGCATCGCACCCTGGCGAAGTGGAACTCGACTTCGCGCGCGAATGGGTCGAGTTCTACGACCCCGAGAACCCCGAGCACCTGATCGCGGCGGACATGACGTGGCTGCTGTCGCGGTGGACGTGCGTATTCGGTACGCCCGCCTGCCAGGGCACCGTCGAGAACAGACCCGACGACGGCTGCTGCAGCCACGGCGCGTTCATGTCGGACGACGACGACATCGCGAAGCTCGACGACTCGGTCAAGCAGCTCACCGACGAGGACTGGCAGTATCGCGAGAAGGGCCTCGGCCGCAAGGGCTACCTCGAGATGGACGAGTACGACGGCAAGCCGAACTACCGGACCCGGAAGTACAAGGGCGCGTGCATCTTCCTGAACCGTCCGGGGTTCGCCGGCGGCATCGGGTGCGCACTTCACAGCAAGGCGCTCAAGCTCGGCGTCGAGCCGCTGACCATGAAACCCGAGGTGTGCTGGCAGCTGCCGATCCGCCGGACCCAGGAGTGGGTCACCCGGCCGGACGACACCCAGATCCTGCGCACGGTGATCACCGAGTACGACCGGCGCGGCTGGGGTGAGGGCGGCGCCGACCTGCACTGGTACTGCACCGGCGATCCGGCGACGCACATCGGGGCGCGTCAGGTGTGGCAGTCGTACGGACCGGAGCTCACCGAACTCCTCGGCGAGAAGGCCTACGCCGAACTCGCCGCACTGTGCAGGCAACGCAGCTCGCTGGGGCTCATCGCCATCCACCCCGCGACCCGCGCGGCGCAGTAACCGGCTCAGCTCGAGACCGGCAGGATGAACCGCGGGTCCGCAGCGCGTCGGATCGCGGGCGCGACGGGCCGACCCTCGAGCAGCCCGTCGACCGAGCCCTGCTCGATTGCCCTGCGGTAGATCGGCATCGCGTCGCGGACGGCGGCCACGGTCAGGTCGACGTCGACGGCTCCGTGTGCGGCCGAGGTGACGAACGACTGGCCAAGCACGCCCCGGCGCAGCAGCTCCTGCAGGAACAGCGTCCGATAGGCCTGAGACGGTTGGCGATCCGGCCCGCGGGTGCTGAACACCATGCACGACGCGCGGCCCGTGACGTCGACGAAGTCTCCCATCCCCGCCTCGGCGACGACCTCGCCGACGCCGTGTGCGAGCAGCCGGCCCGCGTGCTCCATCCGGCCGACGGGATCGCCGGTGCGATACGCGTGCACGACGGCGCGGAACGCCGCGAGCGACGCCGTCTCCGGGCCGTGCGTCGTCGACAGCAGGAAGACGCGGTCGCGGTCGGTTCGCAACCCGCCGAGTTCCATGTACTCGCGCTTTCCCGCGAGTGCCGACAGTGGGAAGCCGTTGGCCATCGCCTTGCCCCAGCAGGACAGGTCCGGCGCCACGCCGTACACCGCCTGCGCCCCGCCCGACGACCATCGGAAGCCCGTGATCATCTCGTCGAACACCAGCAGCGTCCCGTGCGAATCGCACAGCGCGCGAACGCCTTCCAGGAATCCGGGCGCGGGTTCGGCGGTGCCGGTGGCGGCCTCCAAGATCACACACGCGACGTCGTCGGCCGCCAGCGCGGCTCGCACCGAGTCGAGGTCGTTGTAGGTGAAGCGCACGGTCGAGGCGACGGCCGACGCGGGAATGCCGCTGTTCATCTCGGTCGTGCCGATGAACCAGTCGTCGGTGGAGAAGAACGGCTGCCGGCAGGCTGCGACCTTCTCGCGACCGGTGACCGCGCGAGCCAGCTTCACCGCGGCGGTGGTGACGTCGGAGCCGTTCTTGGCGAACTTCACCATGTCGGCGGCGGGCACCAGCCCCAGGAAGTCCTCTGCCGCAGCGAGTTCCAGCGCCGACGGCCTGCTGAAGTTGACACCGTCGACGATCGTGCGGGTGACCGCGTCGATCACCGGACCGTAGCCGTGCCCCAGCGTGACCGAACGCAGCCCCATGCCGTACTCGACGTAGACGTTGCCGTCGACGTCCCACACCCGGCAGCCGCTGCCGCGTGCGATGACCGGGGGCATGAACTCCGGATACTGGTCGGCACCTCGGGCGTAGGTGTGCGCCCCACCGGGCACCACCTCGTGCAGACGGTTCTGCAGTTCGCGGGACCGCTCGAACGACGGCTCCGTCACGGTGCGCCCGCCGGAACGAGGACCCGCTCCCCGTGCGCCTCGAGAGGCGTCGCGCGCGGCGGCGCCTGCGCCGGATGAGCCGCGAGCAGTCCGAGGGTGATCACCAGCAGCACGGTGAACTGGGGCGTGGAGAAGGTGTTGTCGATCGAGGACCAGAAGACGAATGCGGCGCCGAAGGCCGCGATGACCCACCGCACCGTGCCGCGCTGCGCACGCGCCGCCGCGTAGAACGCGGCGAGCATCGCCACGAGCAGTCCGATCAGGAGGAATATCCCGCCATCCAGCACCAGGTGAATGTACTCGTTGTGCGGTGCCACGAACTGCTTCTGCACATGCGGAGGTGCGTACAACTCGACGGCCACGGTGGCGAAGCCCAAACCCTTTCCGGTGTACGGGTTCTGGCTCGCCAAGCGAAAGAAGAACTCCCACGCCTGGTCCCGGCCGGACGTGTTGAACGCGCCCTCGTAGCTGTTTCCCATACTGCGCCGGATCAGTTCGGGCAGCGCCACCACCATCGCGACGATGCCGATCCCCGACAGCAGCCACGCCGTGCTGCGGGCGCGTCGGGAGACCCTGCGATTCACCAGCAGGGCGTGCACGATGAAGGCCAGCACCATGGCGGCGCCCACGACGAGTGCGCCTCGGGTCGCGGTGGCGACCAGGATCACCAGGTTCAGTCCGACCCACAGGTAGGTGCGGGGATTGCGATCCACCCCCCGCATGCTCACCAGGCAGAGCCCCGAAGCGATGCCGACGAGCGCGAGCATCGCCAGGTGCGCGGGGATCGACGCACCCTGCAGGCGCGGCACCCCGCTGTCCTCGTCGACGCGCAGCACCGTCGAGATCCCGGCGATCTGGAGGACGACACCGGCACCCACGCACCACAGCGGCAGCGTGCCGAGGAACCCCAGGCCGCGCGACAGCCCGATGCGGCGCCAGTCGACGAACAGGAACAGCCAGGGCAGCGCGTACCCGAGCAGCGCGCGCAGGGCCAACTCATCGGTGACGTCGATCGCACCGCCGATGTTCAGGATCGACACCAGGCCCGCCGCTGAGATTGCCGCGAGCGCGATGCCGCCGATCGCCGACCAGCGCAGACCCGCCGTGATCGCCAGGCACATCAGCGCCAACAGCAGCAGGGTCTTCTGCACGGCGTCGCCGTTCGGCAGCGGATTACCAAGAGCGTCAACGAATATCGACGGCGAGACCACGATCACCAGCAGTGGGGCGAGCTGCCACCTGCCGTTCGGGAACAGCACCGCGACCAACGTCAACGCCAGCACTGCCACGACCGCGAGGAACCGCGGATCCACGGCGACCGCCGCACCGACACCCACTGCCAACCCGACGGCCAGAGCCGCTGGAATCACACTACGAATGCGTATCAAATCGCCACCCAACCCCGGTTCATCCGGCTGGGGGCGTCCCAGCCGTTAACATGTCGCTCTGGTGACACGGGCGTCGTGCCCGGTGCCGATCGGCGCGCCCACAGCGTGTTCGGATTCGACACGAGACCGAAGGAACCCGCGTGACCGAAGCCTCCTCCGACGCCGATCCGTCGCGCCGGGACGACGCCCCGCAGCGCACGTCGCTCCGACGTCGCGGCCTGCTCACCGCGGCGGTCGTCGGCGCGGGTGTCGCGGCTACGGCCACCGCCTGTCAGAAGCCGGCCACGGTTCAGGTCTCCGTCAGCGCCCGCAGCATTCAGCCCGAACTGTCGGGCTCGGCCGACGCGAAAGCCAACACCGACGCACTCGACAACGCCATCACCGAGTCGACGAAGACGGGAGCCGACGTGGTGCTCCCCGGTGGCGAGTTCGGCTTCAACGGCATGACCCTGCCCACCGCGGGCGGCGTGAGCGTGCGCGGCGCGGGTCGCGGCGTCACGGTGCTGCGCAACGAGAGCGGTGACCCGGCGGTGACGGCGCACGGCGTGCCCGGCGGCACCGAGTGGATGGCGGACTGGGAGCTGACCGGCCTCAGCATCACCAGTGCGAGGCGTCAGCCGGATCAGGTCGCGCTCAGCGTCACACTCGCGCACCGCTTCTCGGTGCGTGATGTGACCGTCACGGGATACGGCATCGGCGTGCGACACGAGTCGGGCTGGGACTGCGGCTACGACGGCGTCAGCGTCACGGAGTGCGGAACCGGCTGGCGGTTCCCCACTACCGATTTCGCCCCGTCGTCGCCGGTCGGCCTGCGCAACTGCAGCGCGGTCGAGTGTGACGTCGCGGTGCTCGTCGACAACGCGCTCGAGACCATGGAGTGGGTCGGCGGCGATTTCTCGCAGTGCGGCCGGGGGGTGCTGCTGTTCGGCAACGACAGCAGGTCGCTGTCGTTTCACGGGGTGAACTTCGAGCGGATCCGCGGCGAGGACATCGTGGTCGGTGATGCGAAGACGGGACCCGCGGCGATCACGTTCAGCGGCTGCCGGTTCCTGCGGACGGCGAAGGGACCGGTGTCGGTCCGCTTCGTACGCGGCGACGGCCTGACCTTCACCAGTTCCCGGTGGACGCAGTACGGGACCGCGGTCGAGCAGGGGCCGGATTCCGGCAGGCTCGTCGTCAACGCCAGTTCCGGCTTCGAGGTCGACCGATTCATCACCTCGGCGGGCCGAACCCAACCCGAGGGTGTGTTCAACGCGAGCAAGGGCCAGTTCTCCCTGGCGCTCGCCCTCGACGAGCCGTCGGTGCTGCCCGCGATCGTCGGCGCCGAGGGGGTCGCCACCAAGGTGCTCTCCGGACCCGGCAGGCGCAGCGCGAGTGACCGCGACTTCGCGATTCCGCCGGTCGTCGGCAGCACCGCGGTACTGCGCGATACGACGGACGGATCCGTTCGGCACGCGATTCGGGGCGTGACCGGCTGGTTCGTGTCCGCGCCGTACACGCCACCGACGCCGCCGCCTTCCCCGCGTCGCTGACGCGGTGCGGCAACCGCAGTCGCCGGGCGAGAGACGCCGCAGATAGTCAACGGTCACCTCCCACCCCTCTCCTGACATGGACCGGGGCGGATTTCGTGCTGCCCAGCGCCCGGCACGGCACCAGATTTCTGAAGAACTGTTTCCGCACCATATCAAAAGTTTGCTAGAAACACGTATGCCAGCGGAAGTACGAGACCACTCCGGTGGGCTGGATCACAAGAAAAATACTCTTCCCCCGATTTACGGAACGTGCGGGATGGTGTAGAAAGATCCGTTAGATGCACTGCGAAGTGGCCCGAACCGGAGGGATTCAAGCCATGGGATCTTCCAAGACACAGTCAAACGGCGTCACTGGCGCCCCGGCCGAGGCTCTGAAGCGGTACACCACTTCACACTCTGAATTAATTTGCAGGTAAATAATGCAGCAAATGGGATCACTGGATACAGACGTGACAGACTTCAAAGAGCCGAGCCTCGGCGACCTCGCCACCGCACGGGAGTGCGTCCTCATCGGCGGGCTGCCCTTCGAGGTAACCGACATGGACAGGGCGGTTGACGACGTCATCGCCGTGGCCAGCGCGCCCGTCAGCTCGAGCTTGACCGTGCGGCTGTCCAACGCCTACTGCGTCGCATTGGCCAGCAAAGACGCCGAGTACCGCAGCCTCTTCCAGGGGCCCGGACTGACCTTCCCCGACGGTGCGCCGGTGGCCTGGGCCATGCGCAGCCGGGCACGTGATCCCGAGAAGACCGGCCGCGTCCGCGGGCCGTCGTTCTTCGTCGAGGTACTCGACCGCGGCCGCGAGGCCGGCCTGCGACACTTCATGCTCGGCGCCACCGACGACACCCTCACCAAGCTCGCCGACGAGGCCGGCCAGCGTTACCCCGGTCTGCACATCGTCGACTCCTACGCTCCGCCGTTCGGCCCCGTCGAGGAGACCATCGACGACGCGTGCGTCGATCGGATCGCCAAGGCCAGGCCCGACATCGTCTGGATCGGGATGGGCACCCCCAAGCAGGACTTCGCCGCGGCAAGGCTCGCCGAGCGGCTCCCCGGCGTTTACATCGGGGTGGGCGCGGCATTCGACTTCGTGGCGGGCTCGGTTCGCGAGGCCCCGGCGTGGGTGCAGAGATCCGGCTTCGAGTGGTTCTACCGGCTCTGCTCCGAGCCGAAGCGGCTGTGGCGCCGCTACCTGTTCGGCAATGCGAGGTTCATCCTGGCGGTGCTGCGTGGACACTGATCGCGATCAGGGACGTGAAACGTCTTGGGGATCGCCGGTTCTCAGTGTTCTGCTGCCCGCCTACAACGCAGCGGGCACCGTCCGTGCCGCTGCGGAAAGCGTGCTCAACGGCACTTCTGCCGCGCTAGAGCTCATCATCGTCGACGACGGCAGCACGGACGGCACCCGTGCTGCCGTCGTCGACCTCGCAGCGGACCCGCGGGTGCGCGTCATCTCGCGTCCGAACAAGGGGCTGTCCGCGTCGCTCAACGAGGCCATCGCCTACGCGTCGGCTCCGTTCATCGCGCGGATGGACGCCGACGACATCAGCATGCCGGACCGATTCGAGGCGCAGCTGGCGTTCCTCGCCGACCACCCCGACGTCGTCATGGTCGGCGGGCAGATCCGCCGGGTCATCAACGGGCAGGCCGAATCCACGTCCCAACTCCCGCTCGAGCACGACGACATCGTCACCGCTCTCCTGCGGGGTCAGCACGCGATCTGCCATCCCACCGTCGTGATCCGGCGCTCCGCGCTCGACCTCGTCGGCGGGTACTGGGATTACGGGGTCGGTGAGGACTGGGACATGTACCTGCGCATGGCCGAGGTCGGCAAGCTCGCGAACCTCGATCAGCACGTCCTCGACTACACCTTCGCCGACAGCGGCATCAACGCGACGAGCATGATCACCCTGCGCGTGAACATCGCGCTCGCCGTGCGCAATCACTACCGGCGCACGTGCGGACTCGACACCCTCGAGCCGCAGGCGTTCGTCAACGACCTCACCATGCCCACGCGCATGAAGATCCGCGCCGAGAGCCTCAGCCTCGGCCTCTACCGCAAGTCCCTTCTCGCAGGCGCCTCGAACAAGGTCGCCAAATCCGTACTACTGGCCGGTGCCGCGGCCAGTTGGCCGCCCTTCGCGGTTCGACGGCTCAGGCAGGCTGCGCACACGACGTGAACGCGCAGTTCGCCTCGATCCTGTCGGCGCGCATCCTCGCGAACGTGCTGCAGGCGATCAACGTCATCGTGCTCGCGCGGGCGGTCTCGCCCTCCGACATCGGCATGACGTCGGCGATCATCGGGTTCTGCATGGTGCTCTTCACGATCACCGACTTCGGGCTGTCGACGCTCATCTCCAAGTCGTACGCCCGCGAGGACCACGTCATGGTGGCGTCGGCACTGCGCTGGACCACCATCACGACGTGGGTGTTCGGGCTGTCGGCGCTCGGCGTCGGGCTCGGGCTGTCGGCCCTGCACCTGATTCCCCTGTCGATGACCGCACTGATCCTCTCGGTGGCCGTTGACCGCTGCGTCGAGTACCGACTGTCGGTCCCCATCGCGGCCGAGTCGAAAGCCGTTCCGGCATCGTCGATTCTGCTGCGGCGCGGGGTCCAGTTCATCGTGTTCGTCGGGTTCGTCATCGCCGGCGTCGCGGCGCTCTGGGCGTACGCGCTGGCGCAGCTTCTCGGCGCGCTGGTCGGGTACCTGCAGAGCACGTACTTCCTGCGAACCAGGGTCGTGAAGGTCGAGAACCGGCTGCCGTGGCGGACGGTGCTGAAGAACTCGTACGCGTTCTTCGTCAACAGCGTGACCGCACAGATCTCCACCCTCGACACGTTCCTGGTGTCGGTGTTCTCGGGTGCGCACAGTGCCGGGTTGTACGCCGCGGCCTCCCGCGTCACCAGCCCGCTGATCCTCATCCCCGGCACCCTGGCCTCGACCGTGCTGCCCCCGGCGGCACGGGCGACCGCGAGCCAGGCCCGCCGCGTCGGCGTCCGGCTGATCCTGCTGGTGCCTGCGATCCTGCTGCTGGCGGGCCCCGTCGGCTACTTCGTCGCCGAGCCGCTGTGCCAGCTGCTCTACGGACCCGAGTACCGCCCCGCGGGCCTGACGCTGACGGTGCTCTTCATCGGAATCCCCTTCGCCGTGCTGGCCGCCGCCCTCGGCGCGATCCTGCAGGCGCAGGGAGGCGAGCAGTTCGTCGCCAAGGTGGGCGTCGGTTTCGCCGTCGTCTTCGTGTCCGCCATCGGAGTCGGCGGTCACCTCTACGGGTCCGTCGGTGCCGCCATCGGTGGCTGTACCGCGATGGCCCTCAACTGTGTGCCCCTCGTAGTCAGGGTTCTACGACTGGAAGATCCGCCCGAGATCGTCGACCTCGACGGCCTCGGTGGTGCCGAGCTGACGCCCACCAGGGCGTCGGCGGATTGATTAGGAAGAGTGCCGAAGATGACCATGCACGCCAAGGAAGAAAGTAGGGACCGCCAACTCGTCCCGCCGTCGCCGACCTCACTCGGCGACGACGGAACCAGTCAGGCCGGTCTCGTCGACTTCGCTCGACTGGTGGCCCGTCGTTGGCCCGTCATCATCGCCGCCATGCTGCTGGGCCTACTCGGCGCGGGCGCGGTGTCAGCGGCCACGCCGCCCGAATACCGCAGCTCCACAAGGGTTCTCGTCGGGACGTGCGCGGAGGGGTCGATCGAACAGGCCTACCAGTGCGGCATGTTCACCAAGGACCGCGCACTGTCGTACGCGGCCCTGGTGACGAGCGACGTCCTCGCCCAGCGGGTGGTCGACGACCTTCAGCTGGGTCAGCCGGCCGGCGAGGTCGCCAGCAAGATCACCGCGACCGCCGAGCCGGAGACCGCGCTCATCGAGATCACGGTCACCGACCGCAGTCCCGACGAGGCTCGCCGGATGGCCGACTCCGCAGCGCGCCAGTTCGTCCAGATGGTCGCCGAGGTCGAGCTGCGCAACACCGGACAGACCAACAACCCGTTCACCAACCTCACCGTCGTCGAGGCCGCCAAGGAGGCATCCAAGACCGGCTCGAGCACCCCGGTGAACCTGCTGTTCGGTGCGTTCGCCGGCCTCGTCATCGGCGTGCTCGGCGCCATCGTGCGCGATCGCCTCGACTCCACGGTGCACACCCCGGACGACGTCGAAGGCGCAGGCGTTCCGGTGCTCTGCGAGCCGCCGAACCGCGCGACCACCGCGTGGGTGGACGGCGACGACCGCGTCGAGGCGTTCCGCCGACTGCGCATGTCGGTCGGCGGACCCGGCAGCGTGCTCACCGTCGTCGGAGTCGACTCCCAGGAGGCGGCGTTCTCGGCGGCCGTCGATCTCAGCCGCGCCGCGGGTGAGGCGGGGAGCAGGCTGCTGCTGGTGAACGCCGACATGCGGACCGGGCAGACCTTCGGCACGGTGCCGTCGAGCCACCACGGACTGGCCGACCTGCTGCGCGAACCGGAGACGACGATCTCGATCGCCGAACGGCTGCCCACCTGGAACAGCCCGGCGATCCACATCCTGGGCGCGGGCGTCGTGCCGGCCGGTACCACCGCGACCGCGCTGCTGGCATCGGGCCACCTGCCGAAGGTGCTCGAGTCGCTTCGTGGCGAGTTCGACCTCGTCGTGGTGTACGCCGCTCCGGTGCTGAAGGCCGCCGACGCCGCGATCGTCAGCGCCGCCTCGGACGGTGCACTGCTCGTGGTCGAAGCGGGGGGAACCGCGAAGGACGACGTCGAGAAGTCGCTCAGCACGCTGCGCGGCACCGGCGCCCACGTGCTCGGTGCCATCCTGACCACCCGCCGACGCGCGGCACGGATCAAGACCGGTGCCGGTAAATGAGATTGCCATGAGGAGGGGGATTCTGATGGAGAGGCCTGCACGAGGCACACCCGCTGTGTCGCTGTGCATCCCGGCCTACCAGGCTGAGAAGCACCTGCGCGAGACGCTGAACGCGGCGTTCGCGCAGACCTATGAGGACATGGAGATAGTCGTTCTCGACAACAACACGACCGACGGAACGCGGCGCATCCTGGAGGAGGCCGACGACCCGCGGCTACGCGTCGAGCGCAACGACGAAACGCTCTCGATGCCGGACAACTGGAACCGCGTCGTCGAGATGTGCCGCGCACCGTTGGTCAAGCTGCTGTGCGCCGACGATCTGATCGACGAGAACTGCGTCGCCGATCAGGTGAAGATCCTGGAGAGCAATCAGGACGTCGCGCTGGTGTCGTGCAAGACCGATCTGATCGACGACGTCGGCAAGCCGCTGCGCAGGTCGACGGGTCTGCGCAGGCTGACCGGGAGGCACAGCGGCCGCACCGTGGTCCGGCACGTCGTCCGCAGCGGCGGCAACCCGATCGGCCCTTCCGCGGCGGTCACGTTCCGCCGCAAGGACTTTCAGGCCGTCGGCGGGTTCCGCGGCGATCTGCTGTATCCGATGGAACTCGAACTGTGGACACGTCTGCTGCAGAAGGGCGACTTCGTCGGGATGCCGGATCAGCTGGCGGCCTTCCGCATCAGCGCCGAGACGGCGACCGCGCTGACGTCGGCCAAATCGCAGTTCGGCCAGCAGGTCGAGCTCAGCAGGCGGATCGTTCGCGAGAGCGGTTGGCGGGTCGGGTGGGCCGACGTCATGATCGGCTGGGTCGGCGCGGTGACGATGCAGGCCCGCCGCAGCGTCGTGATCAGCCGGTCGGCGTGGCGATCCAGTCGTCGGTCACCCAGCGACCCGCAAGCGCCGGCAACCGGGCAGACACCTCCGGCAACAGGTCGGACAGCGTAAGCACGACTCGATCGGGTCCGGCGGCGACCAGCTCGTCGGGCGAGATGATCGAGATATCGGTGCCCGGCATGCGCCTGCCCTGTTTGGCAGCCGACGCGTCCGCGACGGCCCCGACCAGGCGGTGATCAAGCCCCGCCAGCGCGAAGAGCGCAACCGCCCGCGACGCGGCACCGTACGCGAAAACCCTTAAGCCGGAGGCGCTCTGCCTCTCCAGATACGACCGCAGGGCCGCGGCCTGCCCGTCCGCGGCGGCCTGCAGCTGCGCCACCGTCGCCGGCTCGGTCATCGCGGCGTCGTCCGCGCACATCTGCTCGATCACGGCCTCGGTGGGCCGCGGGTCGTCGGCGTGAACGGCCGCCACCAGCGTCGTGCCCCCATACAGGTCGAACTGCCACGCCGTCGCGGCGCGCATCCCGGCATCCGCCAGCAGCCGTTGCAGCGCCGGTAGCGAGTAGTAGGCGAAGTGACCGTGCCGCAACGCGTTCCACTGCCCCTGCTCGACGATGGCGGCCAACGAGTGATACTGCAGAAGCAGGACACCGCCCCGCGCAGTCGCCTCCGCCCGCGCCGCGAATGCGGCTCGCTGATCGGGCTCGTGCATGATGCCGAAGCAGTCGAGCACGATGTCGGCGGAGGCGACGAGCTGGCCGGAATCGGCGGTCGTGCGGTCGGTCGTCACGTCGCACTGTTCCAGAAGCTCCAGCCAGCTGCCGCCGTGCGGGCTGCCGAACTCCCGCACCGTCTCGCCGGTCAGCCAGCCCGACGCGGCGACGCGGGCGACGGCGTCACGTGCCTGGTCCTTGAGCGCCTGCGGTTCGACACCGCGCGGCTCCTCGGTCACCGTGTCGTCGTCGGCGAGCTGGGCCAGACCGCATGTCCCGCAGAGGTCCATCGCCAGCGGGTGGGTCGACTCGTCGGCGTGCACCGGCTGCTCGGCGGGCGGGAAGTAGTCGGCGGCGGGCACCGCCCCGAGGTCCAGCGCCCGGTGCAGGGTGGCGGCTCCGCAGGCGCGGCACGTCATGGGACCATCTCCTGATGCGTATCGAGCAGGCCAGGCTGGCCGGCGTCGCGGTGCTGACGCCCGAACCGTTCCGCGACGATCGCGGGCTGTTCACGCGGACGTTCGACGCGAACCTCTTCGACGAGTGGATCGGCGTTCCCGGCACGTCGGCGTCGTTCGTCCAGGACTCCCAGTCGCGTTCGGCGAAAGCGGTGATCCGCGGCATGCACGGCCGGGGCGGCCGCGGTGAGGCGAAGCTGGTGCGGTGCGCTCACGGCGCCGTGCTCGACGTTCTCGTCGACGCGCGGCCGGGGTCGCCGACGTTCGGTGAGCACGAGGCGTTCACCCTCGACGACAACGCCTTTCGGCATCTGTACGTGCCGCCGGGGCTGCTGCACGGTTTCCAGGCGCTCACCGACACCGCGGACGTCTGCTACCGCATCGACCGTCCGCACGACGCCAGCGAGGATCTCGCCGTCCGGTACGACGACCCCGACGTGGGCATCGACTGGCCGTTGCCCGCGGGCGTGGTGTCCGCGCGGGACAGCGCGGCGGGCAGTTGGGCGGACCTTCTCACACGGTTGCGCTGACACGGCGCATCGTCTCGTCCAAAGCGCCCGAGGACCGCAGTGCCTCGAGCCGGGCCAGTCGGGTGAAGCGCTGCTCGAAGTCGCTGCGGCTCAATCCGAGTGCCGTGTACCCGGCGTATAGTTCAGCCGCGCCCTCGGGCACCGTCCAGATGGCCTCGAAGCCGAGTTCGGCACGCGCCCTGGCGAAGTCGACGCGATAGGACCTCGGGTCCGCTCCGCTCTCCCCGGTGATGAGCAGTTCGACACCCGGTACGGTCGAACAGACCGCGTCGGCGATCTGCGCCACCGTGAGGTTGTTGGTCTCGCTGCCGATGTTGTACGCCCGGCACGACACGATCTCGGCGGGGGCATCCAGACACACGGTGAATGCGCGGGCGATGTCGATGGCGTGCACCAGCGGGCGCCACGGCGTGCCGTCGGACAACACGCGCACCACGCCGGTGAGGACCGCGTGACCCACCAGGTTGTTGAGCACGATGTCGGCGCGCAGTCGCGGCGAATAGCCGAAGGCCGTTGCGTTGCGCAGGAACACGGGCACGAAACCGGCGTCGGCCAGCTCGGCCACGTCCCCCTCGACGCGCACCTTGCTGATCGCGTACGGCGTGATCGGGTGCAGCTCGGCGTCCTCGTCGACCAGTCCGTCACCCGCTGCGCCGTACACCGAACACGTCGACGCGTACAGGAATCGGGAGACGCCGGCCTCCTTGGCCAGCCTCGCCAGCCGAACCGACGCGTGGTGGTTGATGTCGAACGTGAGGTCGGGCGCCAGCGCTCCCAGCGGGTCGTTCGACAACGCCGCGAGGTGGATCACCGCGTCGAATCCGCACAACTGCTCGACCGTCACGTCGCGCAGGTCGACGCCCAGGTTGGGCGGGTCGTCGGGGGTGGGGCCCAGCACGCAGTCGGCGAAGTAGCCGTTGTCCAAGCCGACCACGTCGTGACCGGCTTCCCGCAGCATCGGCACCATCACGGTGCCGAGATAGCCCAGATGACCGGTGACCAGAACGCGTTTACTCATCTCCACCTCCGAAACTCATGACCATCTTGTCCGCGACGAACGCCTCGGCGTGCGGACTGCGGCACTGGACACCGCGAAGCCTGGACAACCCGAGGAACGACAGGTCGTCGAACCAGTCGCGCCCCAGTTGCGACGGGTAGTGCGTGTGCAGCAGCTTGACCTTCTCCTCCGCGGTGGCCGCGTCCAGCGGGGAGTACACGTTCGGCACCGGGGTGTCGGTCTCCCACTTGAGGATCTCGTAACCAAGCGTCAGGTGATCGCGGAACTCGGTGGGCACCAACTCGGCCAGCGTTCGATGATCCTGGTGGGCGTCGCGGGGCTGCGTGGTGAACACCACGTCGGGGTCGCAGGTTGCGCGAAACGTCCTCAGCGCGTCCTTGATTCGATCCCAGTGCTGCGGTGCACGGCCATCGGGCAGATCACCGACCGTGACGGCCAATTCGGCGTCCGGGCAGAACGCCGCCAGCGCGCTTCGCTCCTCGGCCTCCCGCGGCGTGCCACCGCCACTGAGCACCAGCGCGTGCACCCGCAGTCCGCGCCTGCGCCGGCACAGCGTCAGCAGCGTGCCGCCCATCCCGATCGCGATGTCGTCGCAGTGCGCACCCAGCACGGCGATCTCGGTGAGATCGCCGGTACGCAACCCGATCACGACGAGGCGAGCGAAGCGACGGGGGATGGGTCGGCGACCGGTTCCTTGGCGTGCTCCCACAGCATCCACGGCCGGTCGCCGCGCTTGTACGCGTTCTCGATGTCCGCGCGCTCCTTGAACGTGTCCGCCGGCTTCCAGAACCCGAGGTGCTTGTGCCCGTGGAGCTTGCCCTGGCTCGCCAGCTTGCCGCAGACGTCCTCGACCAGATCGCAGTCCTCGGTGAGCATGTCGAGCACGTCGCCCGACAGCACGAAGTAGCCGCCGTTCTCCCAGATGGGCAGATGCGACACCGGCGTGATGCCCGTGACGTTGCCGGAGTCCTCGATGTCCACGCAGTGAAACGACGACTGCGGCGGCACGATCAGCATCGAGGCCTTCGCGCCGGATTCCCTGACCTCGTCGATGATGTCGTTCATCGGGGCGTCGGTCAGCACGTCGGAGTAGTTGGCCAGGAAGTACTCCTCGCCTTCGACGTACTGCTTGACCCGGCGCAGGCGCTCGCCGATCGGCGACTCGGGACCGGTGTCGACGAACGTGATCGACCAGTCGCTGATGTCGGTCTGCAGCATTTCCACCTGACCGCCGCGGATCACGAAGTCGTTGGACGCCGACTCCTGGTAGTTCAGGAAGTAGTTCTTGATGTGCGTGGCGCCGTAGCCGAGGCAGAGGATGAAGTCCTTGTGTCCGAAGTGCGCGTAGTAGCGCATCACGTGCCAGATCAACGGCCGCGACCCGATCATCTGCATGGGCTTGGGGATCGTGTCGTCGTCCCCGTTGCGCATGCGCATTCCGTAACCGCCGCAGAACAATACGACCTTCATCGGATCTTCCCTTCACCCGGATTGCCGTCGCCTGGACGGATGACGTGTAGTTCGGGGAGCGGGTAGGCCAGCTGGGCGCCCCACTCCGCTGTGTAGGCCAGCTGTTCGGTGATCTCGGTTTCGAGATTCCACGGCAGGACGACGATGACGTCGGGCCGGTCCTTGTCGAGCCGGTCCACCGGATGGATCGGCAGGCGGACGCCCGGCGTGAACATGCCGTGCTTGTACGGATTCCGGTCGACGAGGTACTCGATGAGGTCGGTGCGGATACCGCAGTAGTTCAGCAGCGTGTTGCCCTTGCCCGGCGCCCCGTAGCCGACGACCCGCTTGCCCTCGGCGCGGCAGTCGAGCAGGAAGCGCAGCAGATCGCGGCGCCGACGGTCGACCCTGGCCTGCATGCCGACGTAGCCGGTGACGTCGTGCAACCCGGCGTCGGACTCCGCGGCCAGCGTGTCGACGAGGCGCGCGGTGGGCACGCCTGCGACGGCCTCCGGTCGGGCCCACACGCGGATCGACCCGCCGTGCGTGTCGAGCAGTTCGACGTCGACCACCTTGAGCCCCGCGGTCGCCAGCGCCGTCGCCGCCGACGCGACGGTGTAGTACTGGAAGTGCTCGTGGTAGACCGTGTCGAACTGGGCGAGTTCAATCAGGTTCAGCGCGTGATGCACCTCGATCGACACCCAGCCGTCGTCCGCCACCAGCCCGCGCAGCCCCCTGGTGAACCCGAGCACGTCGGGGATGTGGGCGTAGACGTTGTTGGCGACGACCAGATCGGCGGGGCCGTGCTCGGCGCGCACGGCGGCGGCGGTCTCCTCGTCGAGGAACGCGGTCAGCGTCGGTACGCCCCGCTCCCGCGCCGCGGCGCCCACGTTGACCGAGGGCTCGATGCCCAGGCAGCGGATGCCGGCGTCGGTGACGTGCTTGAGAAGGTAACCGTCGTTGCTGGCGACTTCGACGACAAACGAGTTACCGCCGAGGCCGAGCCGGTCGACGGCGTCGGTGACGAAGTCGCCAGCGTGCTTCACCCAACTGTCGGAGAACGACGAGAAGTAGGCGTACTCGGTGAACGTCTCCTCCGGCGTGATGAGCGCCGGAATCTGCAGCAGCAGGCATTCCTCGCAGACCCGAAGATGCAGTGGATACGTGGGTTCTACCAGGTCCAATGCCTCGGCGGTCAGGACCTTCTCGCAGGGTGGGGTGGCCCCGAGGTCCAGCACGCTCACCAGGCGGTCGGATTCACACACACGGCACGGCATCGGCGGGCTCTTTCCCGTTGTCCACGAACGCGGACACCGGCACGGTCCACGCGAGAGCACGCGGCCGGAACTGCCAACACAGAAGCCTGCACGCGTAGCTGCGCGGTCAGACTAACAAGTTCTGGCTAAGTTCGCGAGAGTTGCTAGATTTGCACTCTCAGGAACTTTTTCGAGTCAGCCCTCCAGCTTGTAGCCCAACCCGCGCACGGTGACGAGATGAACGGGATTGGCGGGGTCGGCTTCGATCTTGCTGCGCAGTCGCTTGACGTGAACGTCCAGCGTCTTGGTGTCGCCGACGTAGTCCGCCCCCCACACCCGATCGATCAGCTGGCCGCGCGTCAGGACCCGCCCGCTGTTGCGCATCAGGTACTCCAGGAGGTCGAACTCCTTGAGCGGCAACGTAATCTGCTCACCGTTGACGGAAACGATGTGTCGTTCGACGTCCATCCGAACCGGCCCGGCCTCGAGCACCCCGTCCGCGATGTTCGCGTCGTCGTTGTCCGCGCCGCGGCGCAGCACCGCACGGATGCGAGCGATGAGCTCGCGCGCCGAGTAGGGCTTGGTGACGTAGTCGTCGGCGCCGAGCTCCAGGCCGACCACCTTGTCGATCTCACTGTCCCGCGCCGTGACCATGATCACAGGCACGCTCGAACGAGACCGCAACTGTTTGCAGACGTCGGTTCCGCTCATTCCGGGGAGCATCAGGTCGAGCAGGACGATGTCGGCGCCGGCGCGCTCGAACTCCGCGAGTGCCGAGGGGCCGTCGGCGACGACCGTGGCCTCGAAACCCTCCTTGCGCAGCAGGAAGGCGAGAGGGTCCGCGAGGGATTCCTCGTCTTCGACGATCAGCACACTGGTCATTGAGGGGTTGCCTCCTTGTAGTCCGATTCGTCATCGGTATCCGGATAAGCCGGGATCGACAGTGTGAAGGTCGACCCGGTGCCCGGCTGACTCCACAGCCGGATGGTCCCGTTGTGATTGGCCGCGACGTGCTTGACGATGGCCAATCCGAGTCCCGTGCCGCCGGTGGCTCGGGAGCGCGCCTTATCGGCGCGGAAAAACCGCTCGAACACCCGCTCCTGGTCGGCGCGGGCGATGCCGATACCGCGGTCGGTGACCGCGATCTCGATGTTGTCGCCCCGGCGCCGTCTGCTGATCGACACCGGGGAACCGTTGGGCGAGTAGGCGATTGCGTTGGCCACCAGGTTGGCCAGCGCGGTGACGAGCAGTGACTGGTCGCCGAGGACGCGGTAGCCCGTCGGCGCGTCGGTCGTGATGCCGATGTCGGCGTTGTCGGCGGCCACCTTGTAGCGCGACAGCGCCTCGGCCACCACGGTGTCGACGTCGACGGCCTCGAGGTCGGGCAGCGGCTCGGCGCCCTGCAGCCGGGACAGCTCGATGAGCTCGCCCACCATGTTCGCGAGTCGCTTCGACTCGATCAGCATCTTGTCGGCGAAGCGGCTGACGGTCTCCGGGTCGTCGGTCGACGCCTGCAGCGCCTCTGCGAGCACGCCCATGGCGCCGACCGGCGTCTTGAGCTCGTGGCTCACGTTCGCGACGAAGTCCCGTCGGGTGGCCTCCATCCGGGCGTGCTCGGACTGGTCGTCGACGAAGAGCACCGCGAAGCGGCCGTCCTCCTCGGTGAGCAGTCGAACGTGGCCGCGCACCGAGATGCCGGACCGCCCGGAGCGCCCCGGCCGCGTCGGCACCAGGTCGAATTCGGAGTCCGCACCGGTGTTCAGCGTGCGCTGCGCAGCGGCCCAGGCGCGGTCGTCGAGCAACCTGTCACCGACCAGACCCAGCTCGCGCGCCCGGTCGTTGAGGTAGACGACGTCACGGAAGGTGTCGACCACGGCGATGCCCACCGGCGACAGCGACACGACGTGTTGCAGCATCTGCGAGATCGTGATGCCGTCCTGCTCGACGGAGCGGCGCTGACGTCTCTCGGTGAGGCGCGGGCTGAGCACGATTCCAGCGGCGACGCCGAGCGCCAGCGCGAGAATCGCCACGACTGCCGTCAGCAGCAGTGCGGACCACACACTCACGGGCGAATCGTACGTTTCCGGTGAACGTCATCCCAGCAGCGTGCGGCCATTTCGGTACAAGTCACACATCCAAACACAGGAGTTTGGTCCGTGTTCACCGGAGTTCACCCGCTGTTCGTCTATGCGGGGGCATGTCCCGTCGCTTCGCTCGCTGCAGGGACATATCCCGTCTCAGTGCTTGGTGCCCTGGGCGGCCACAGCAGCGGCGCCCGTGGCCGCGGCATCGGGGTCGAGGTAGACCCCACCGGGCACCGTGGGCTTCAGGTCCGCGTCGAGGTCGTACTGGAGCGGGATCCCCGTCGGGATGTTCAGCCCCACCACGTCCTCGTCGGACATCCCGTCGAGGTACTTGACCAGAGCGCGCAGCGAGTTGCCGTGCGCGGCGATCATCACGGTCTTGCCCGCGGCCAGGTCGGGAACGATCGTCTGCTCGAAGTAGGGGACGAACCGCGCGACGACGTCGGCGAGGCACTCGGTGAGCGGGCCGCCGCCGATGTCGGCGTAGCGCGGATCGGTGTCCTGGCTGAACTCACTGCCCTTCTCGATGGGCGGCGGCGGGGTGTCGTAGCTGCGACGCCACGCCATGAACTGCTCCTCGCCGTACTTCTCCTTGGTGGCGGCCTTGTCCAGGCCCTGCAGCGCGCCGTAGTGCCGCTCGTTGAGACGCCAGTCGCGATGCACCGGGATCCAGTGCCGGTCGGCCTTGTCGAGTGCCAGGTTCGCGGTGTTGATCGCCCTGCGCAGCAGCGACGTGTACAGCACGTCGGGCAGCACGCCCTGCTCCTTGAGCAGCACACCGCCGCGGGCGGCTTCCGCCCTGCCCTTGTCGGTGAGGTCGACGTCCACCCAACCCGTGAACAGATTCAGCGCGTTCCATTCGCTCTCGCCGTGACGGAGCAGCACCAGCGTCGCCATGAGCCCATCCTTTCACGGCGTCCGAACGGGTGCGGGGCAACGTCGAACCGAGCCGATACTGCCAGCCGTCGCTCAATTGCTGCCGACGGAAATGTAACGCCTGACCTGCTTGCTTACACCACCAGACAACGACAAACAGTCGCAAGGAAAGAGGACCATCATGAAGAAGTTCGGAATCACCACCGCCATCGCCACCGGTTTCGCGGCCGCCCTGTTCGGCCTCGCCGCCCCGGCCAACGCGGACGTCACCCACCACCAGTGGATCAGCGACATCCAGCAGCAGGCGACGGTCGGCTCGGCCCAGTCGACCTTCGGCAACGGCCGCTGACGCACCCCACGAAGAAGGGGCACCCGGAAACGGGTGCCCCTTCTTCGTGCTCCGGCTCAGTCCTGTTCGTCCTCGACGAGGTGCTGGAACGCCTGCAGGTTCTTGAGCGACTCGCCGCGCTTCACCCGCCACTTCCACTCCTTCTGGATGGACGAGCGGAAACCGAGTTCCAGCAGCGCGTTGAAATCCCGGTCGACGGCGTCGACGACCTGGCCGAAGATGCGGTCCAGTTCGTCTGCCGTGACCGACTCCAGCGACATCCGGCCGATCAGGTAGATGTCGCCGAGGTTGTCCAGCGTGTAGGCGAGCCCGTACAGCTTGCGGTTGCGCCTCAGCAGGTAGCGGTAGACACCCTCGTGGTTCTCCTCGGGGTTGCGGCAGACGAACCCCTCGATGCGCACCCCGTGCACGCTGACGGTGAAGACGGTGTTGGTGATGAACCGGCGCTCGGCGGGCACCGCGACGACGATGCCCGGAAGCCCGTTGCGCTCGCTGTCGTGCAGGGCGTAATCGAGTTCCGCTTCCTTGACAGCGCTTTCGATGAGCCGGTGCGCCTCCTCGGCGGCCGCGGAGATCATGCGCGATCCGCCTTCGGCTCCTCGCTGGAGATCACGCGCGCACTCCCCGCCGCAGCGAGAACCTGCGAGCCCGGCGCGGTGGCACGTCGGCGCGCTGGTGGCGGGCGCGGTAGTCGGTGATTGCGTGGGCGTAGCTCGCGAGTAGCGCGTCGACGGTGTGCGCCCAGGAGAACGTCGCGGCGTGCGCATGGGCCGCGGCGCTCATGGTCTGCGGGCCGCGCTCGAACACTCCGGCGATCGCCGCCGCCCAGTCGTCGGGATCGTGTCCGTCGACGAGGACGCCGCTGACACCGTCCTTCACCGCGACCGGCAAGCCGCCCACCGCGGCGGCCACGACGGGCGTGCCGCACGCCTGCGCCTCCACCGCGACCAGCCCGAAGGACTCCGCGTAACTCGGCACCGCGACGACATCGGCGGCTCGGTAGACCTGCACCAACTGGTCGCGGGTCTGGGGCGGTAGGAACGTCACGCGGTCGCTGATACCCAGATCGTCGGCGAGTCGAACAAGCGCGTCGGGATTGGCCAGCCCGCTGCCCGACGGGCCACCCGCGATCACGACCCGCACGTCGGGCAACTTCGCCGCGGCACGCAGGAGCACATCGGGCGCCTTGAGCGGTTGGATGCGCCCGATGAACGCCACCACCTGCTCGCCGGGGTCGAGCCCGAGGGCCCGTCGCGCGGCCGTTCGGTCGCCGGGGGTGAACGTCTCGAGGTCGACGCCCGGGTGCGCGACGTCGATGCGCTCCGCGTCGGCGCGATGCAGCGAAACCAGTTGGTGCGCTTCGTATTCGGTGTTGACGATCAGCCGGTCGGCCTCGTCGACGACCTGCTGCTCGCCGACCGACCGCAGCGGTGGCTCAGGCGGGTCCCCCTCGGCCAGCGACGCGTTCTTAACGGCGGCGAGGGTGTGTGCGGTGTGCACCAGCGGCACCGCCCAGCGGTCGCGCGCCAGCCAGCCGACCTGACCGGACAACCAGTAGTGCGAGTGGACGACGTCGTAGTAGCCGGGCTCGTGCGTCGCCTCGGCCCGCAGCACGCCCGCGGTGAACGCGCACAGCTGCGTCGGCAGGTCGTTCTTGTCGAGCCCCTCGAAGGGGCCCGCCACGATGTTGCGCACCAGCACGCCGGGCGCCACCTGGACGACGGGTTCGTCCGCCGACGTCGTCGCCCTGGTGAAGATCTCGACGTCGACGCCGCGGCGCGCCAGCTCCAGTGCGGTCTGCAGCACGTAGACGTTCATCCCGCCGGCGTCGCCGGTACCGGGTTGAGCCAGCGGCGAGGTGTGGACGGACAAGACGGCAACGCGCACGTACGCCATCCTTGCACGTCGGCCAACTCGCGATTTCGGCGTGCTATTCGGATCTCAGTCCGGTGTGAAGTCTCAGGACATCGCGTACAGGGGTATGTCTCGGGACATCGCGTACACCTGATCGGGCTGGGTGGATCCAGAGTGGTTCATGGCCCAGAAGGTGACGGCGATGGATACGCGTGCGTT
>NZ_JANDBD010000008.1 GCF_024320865.1 Mycolicibacterium arenosum
CATTACGGTGAACCACGAAGACCTCCGAGGTGAGTTGGTGCGTTCCTAGACAGCTCGCACTTCACCCGGAGGTCTTCGTCTTGTCACCTCACCACGCCGTCACCAACGTCCGTGGTCAGTACACCTAGCCAAGCAGCGCATCGACGAACGCAGCGGGCTCGAACGGCGCCAGGTCATCCGGCCCCTCACCCAGTCCGACGAGCTTCACCGGCACACCGAGTTCCTGTTGCACGCGAAAGACGATCCCGCCCTTGGCCGTTCCATCGAGCTTCGTGAGCACCACGCCGGTGATCTCCACGACCTCCGCGAAAACCCGCGCCTGCGGCAGGCTGTTCTGACCGATCGTGGCGTCGAGCACCAGCAACACCTCATCCACGTCCGCGCGCTTGCTGACGACGCGCTTCACCTTGCCCAGCTCGTCCATCAGGCCGGTTTTGGTGTGCAGCCGACCCGCGGTGTCGATGACGACGACGTCGGCGCCGGAGGCGATGCCCTTGTCCACGGCGTCGAACGCGACGGATGCCGGGTCGGCGCCCTCTGGTCCGCGGACGACGTCGGCACCCACTCGCGAGGCCCAGCTCTGCAGCTGATCGGCGGCGGCGGCGCGGAACGTGTCGGCCGCACCGAGGACGACGCGGCGGCCGTCGGCGACCAGCACGCGCGCCAGCTTGCCCACGGTGGTGGTCTTGCCGGTGCCGTTCACCCCGACCACGAGCAGCACCGACGGCTTGTCGTCGTGCGGCAGCGCCTTGATCGAACGCTCCAGCCCCGGTTTCAGTTCGGCGATGAGGACGTCGCGCAGCACCGTTCGGGCGTCGGCCTCGGTGCGCACGGTGCTGCTGGCCATGCCCGCCCTCAGCGCGCTGAGCACGGACTCCGTCACCACCGGACCGAGGTCGGCGATCAGGAGCGTGTCCTCGATCTCCTCCCACGACGCCTCGTCGAGATCGCCGCCGCCCAGCAGGCCGAGCACGCTGCGACCGAGGGTGTTCTGCGACTTGGACAGCCGACCGCGCAGACGTTCCAGCCGTCCCGACGTCGGGGCGATCTCGTCGATCGCGGGCGTCGATGGTTCGAGTTCCGGTTCGACTACCGGTTCCGGCAGCGGTTCGGCTACCGGTTCCGGCACCGGTTCGGGTTCGACCGTCGGTTCGGGCAGTGCGACGTTGGAGATCGTCCGTTTCGGTGCGTCGCGCGGCACCTCGGCGTCGTCCCCGACGGTGGGCAGCGTGGTGGACTGCGTGAAGCTGATGGTCGACGACGCGGTGTAACCACCCGACTTGTCGATCGGCGTCGCGGTGTCCGGCTTGGACAGGCTGATCTGCCGTTTCCGATATCGCACCAGCCCGACGACGAGCGCGGCGACAACGAGGACGGCGATGACCGCTACGGCGATCCACACACCTGCGGGAAGTTCGAGCACGCGGTCATTGTCTCAGGAGGAACGACTCGGCTAGTTGGCGGCCGACGCCACCGGCTCCTGCCCCGCCGGAACCTCCTGGCCCCGCATGCGCTGCGAGATGACCGTCGTGATGCCGTCGTCGCGCATCGTGACGCCGTACAGCGCGTCGGCGACCTCCATCGTCGGCTTCTGATGGGTGATGACGATCAGCTGGGAGCGCTCTCGAAGCTGCTCGAACAGACCGATGAGGCGACGCAGGTTCACGTCGTCGAGCGCGGCCTCCACCTCGTCCATCACGTAGAACGGCGAGGGGCGGGCCCGGAAGATCGCCACCAGCATGGCGACCGCCGTCAGCGACTTCTCGCCACCGGACAGCAGCGACAGCCGCTTGATCTTCTTACCCGGCGGCCGCGCCTCCACCTCGATGCCGGTGGTGAGCATGTCGTCGGGGTTGGTGAGCAGCAGCCTGCCCTCCCCGCCGGGGAACAGCTTGGAGAACACCTGAGTGAACTCGCGCTCCACATCGGCGTACGCCTCGGCGAACACCTGCAGGATGCGGTCGTCGACATCGGCGATGACGTCGAGCAGGTCCTTGCGGGCGGCCTTGACGTCCTCGAGCTGTGTCGAGAGGAAGTTGTACCGCTCCTCGAGCGCGGCGAACTCCTCCAGCGCCAACGGGTTCACCCTGCCCAGCTCGTTGAGCTCGCGTTCGGCCTTCTTCGCGCGCCGCTCCTGCGTCGGCCGGTCGAAACGCAGCGGCGCGGGTGCGGTGACCTGTTCACCGCGCTCCCTGGCCTGCTCGTACTCGGCCATCTCGAGCTCAGTCGGCGGCAACTCGACGTCGGGGCCGTACTCGGCGATCAGGTCGGCGGCCGCCATGCCGAACTGTTCGAGCGCCTGCTGCTCGAGCTGCTCGATCCGCAGCGCCGCCTGCGCCTTGGCGACCTCGTCACGGTGCAGGGCGTCGGTGAGCGCGGTGATCCGCGTCGACAGTTCGTTGACCTCTTCACGGACCTTGGCGAGCGCCTCGGTGCGCGCCGTGCGCTCGGCGGACAGCTCGTCCCGGTTGCGCGAGGCCACGGCAACGGCTCCGGCCAGCCGTTCCGCGACGAGCCGGCCCCCCTCGGTGACCGCAGCGGCCACCGCGGCCGCATGCTCGCGGGCCTCCCTCGCGCGTTGGGCGCGCACTCGCGCCTCACGCTCGGCGGCGGCGGCCCGGCGCAGCGAATCAGCCCGTCCGCGAACGGCATTCGCGCGCTCCTCGGCTGTACGCACGGCGAGGCGAGCCTCGATTTCGGCAGCGCGAGCGGTTTCGGCGGCCGACACGATCTCCTGGCGATCCTCCGGCTCGGCGTCGAACAGTGGTTCCTGCTGCGCGTTGTGCAGCCGGGTCTCAAGCGCGGTGAGCTCCTCGACGGTGCCCGTCCGATTGGCTTCGAGTTCGACGCGCTGCCGGACGAGCCGGTCGTACTCCTCATCGGCGGCGCGGGCGTCCTGGCCGAGGCGGCCCAGCTGTTCGTAGATCGACGAGATCGCGGCGTCCGACTCGTTCAGCGCGGCGAGCGCCTGCTCCGCCGCGTCGTGCCGAGCGGTCTGCTCGCTGAGCGCCCCCGAGAGGGCAGCACCCATCTCACTCACCTGGCGTTCCGCGGTGAGCAGCGCCGAGCGGGCCTTCTCGATCTCGGAGGTGATCTCGAGCGTGCTCGGTTTGCGATCGGAGCCGCCGTTGATCCAGCCGGATCCGACGAGGTCGCCGTCGACGGTGACGGCCCGGCACTGTCTGCGGGCCGACACCAGGTCCAGTGCGGCGGCCAGATCCCGGACCACCACCACGTCGTGCAGCAACGCGTCCATCGCACCGTGCAGCCGGTCGGGCATCTCGACGAGATCGAGCGCCCACTCGGCGCCGTCGGGCAGCGAATCGCGTTGTGCCGCAGCCTTCTGCGGCCAGTCCCCGAGCACGATCGCAGCCCGGCCGCCATCGGCCGCCTTCAGCGCCGCCACCGCGGCTCGCGCGACGCCGAAGTCCTCGGCGGCCACCGCGTCCGCCGCCGACCCCAGCGCCGCCGCGATCGCCACCTCGTAGCCCGGCCGGACCCGCACCAGCTTCGCGACGGTGCCGAAAAGTCCTGTGCCGGTGTGGTTCTTCTGCAGCCAGGCCGCGCCGTCGCGGCGGTCCAGGCCGACTGCCAGCGCATCGATGCGGGCGCGCATGGACGCCACCTGCCGCTCGGCATTACGCTCCCCCGCCTGGAGCTCGGCGACTCGCTCGTCGGCGAGACGAAGCGCGGCAACGGTCCGATCGTGATGCTCGTCGAGTCCGGCCTCGCCGGCGTCGAGCTCACCCACCCTGCCCTGCACGGTCTCGAATTCGGCGTGCGCCTGCTGCGCTCGGGCGGCGGCCTCCTCGATGGCCGCCGTCAGACGCGCGACGCCCTCGTCGATCGACTCGACGCGGGTTCGCATGGTGTCCACCTGGCCCGCCAACCGGGCGAGTCCCTCACGGCGGTCGGCCTCGGCGCGCACCGCCGCGAGGTGGGCCTGCTCGGCCTCCGCCGCCTGCTGTTCGCGCTCGGCGAGTTCGGCGCGCGTGGCCTCCTGGGTGGCCCGTGCGAACTCGAGTTCGGTGTGCAGTTCCTGCTCCCGCGCGGCCATCTCGTCGGCCTCGCGTTCCATCGCGTCGGGATCGGCACCGGGCGAGGTTTCGACCTCGACGTCGAGCAGCTGGGTGCGCTCGGAGGCGATGCGCACGGTCGCGCCGACTCGCTCGGCGAGCGCCGACAGCCGGAACCACGTCTGCTGCGCGGCTTCGGCGCGCCCGGACAGCCCCGTGACCGCCGACTCGTGCGCGGTGAGCTCGATGGCCGCCTCGTCCATCCGGGCGGCGAGTTCGTCGTGCTCGCGGCGCAGCGTGAACTCGGTCTGATTGGTGTTGTTGTACTCCGACTGCCTGGTCACCAGGTCGTCGGCCGCCAGCCGGAGGCGGGCGTCGCGCAGGTCCGCCTGGATGGTCGCGGCGCGGCGCGCCATCTCTGCCTGCCTGCCAAGCGGTTTGAGCTGGCGCCGCAGTTCGGTGGTGAGGTCGGTCAGACGGTTCAGGTTCGCCGACATCGAGTCGAGCTTGCGGACCGCCTTCTCCTTGCGCTTGCGGTGCTTGAGCACGCCCGCGGCCTCTTCGATGAACGCCCGTCGGTCCTCGGGGCGGGACTCCAGGATCTCCGAGAGCTTGCCCTGGCCGACGATGACGTGCATCTCCCGGCCGATGCCGGAGTCACTGAGCAGTTCCTGCACGTCCATCAAACGGCAACTGCTGCCGTTGATCTCGTATTCGCCTGCGCCGTCGCGGAACATCCGCCGCGTGATCGAGACCTCGGAGTACTCGATCGGCAGCGCGTTGTCGGAGTTGTCGATCGTCAGCGTCACCTCGGCGCGGCCGAGCGGCGCACGCGACGACGTGCCCGCGAAGATGACGTCCTCCATCTTGCCGCCGCGCAGGGTCTTGGCACCCTGCTCACCCATCACCCAGGTCAGGGCGTCGACGACGTTGGACTTGCCCGAGCCGTTGGGCCCGACCACACAGGTGATGCCCGGTTCGAAGCGCAGAGTCGTCGGCGAGGCGAAGGATTTGAAGCCCTTCAGCGTCAGACTCTTGAGGTGCATGGCGTGCCACCTTACCTTTCGCCACCTGCTGCCAGGCTCTACCTTTCGGCGAATCCGGTCATCGGTTCGCCGGCGTCGCTCCAGTCCTCGATGACCTTCTCGACCCGGCCGGGCGTGGCGTCGCTGCGCAGCAGGTCGAGCAGCTGTTCACACGCCTCCCGTGGGCCCTGTGCCAGGACGTGCACCCGGCCGTCGGGTTTGTTGGCGGCGAACCCGGTCAGGCCGAGCTCGAGCGCACGCGCGCGCGTCCACCAGCGGAACCCGACGCCCTGCACGTGACCGTGCACCCACGCCGACAGCCGGACCTCAGCCAACGTCGGTCACCGTGAGGTTCACCTCGGTGCCCTCCTTGAGCGTCCGCCCGACGGTGCAGACCTTGTCGATGGAGCGGCGGACGATCGTCAGCAGCTTCACCTTGTCCTCGTCACTGAGCGCGCTGAGGTCGACCTCGAGGCGTTCGTCGAGGTGCGGGTAGACCTCGCGCTCCCGGTCCGCTGCGCCGGACACCTTGATCGTGGCCGAGTAGTCGTCGCCGAGACGGCTGCGCAGCGAGTGATCGCTGGACATCCCGCTGCAGGCCGCGAGCGCGATCTTCATCAGCTCACCGGGTGTGAAGACACCGTCGACGTCCTCGGACCCGACGAGCACTTCGGCGCCCCTGGTGCTGCGGCCGGTGTAGCGGCGCACACCCGTGCGCTCCACCCAGAGTTCGGTCATGTGTGCATTCCATTCGTTAGACAGCGCGCGGGCGTGGTTGACGCGGCTTCGGTTGACACCGTGGACAAAAGAACGACGAGCGGTTCATGAACTTGTCGCGCCGCATGACCGCACCGCAGCGCCTGCACGGTTCCCCCTCACGGCCGTACGCGTCGAGTGAGCGGTCGAAGTATCCGGACTCGCCGTTGACGTTGACGTACAGGGAGTCGAACGAGGTGCCGCCCTGGCCGAGAGCGTCGGTCATCACGTCGGTCGCGTGGTCGAGGATGGACGTGAGCGTCGGCTTGGTGAGCGTTTCGGCGATTCGTGCTCCGTTGACCTTCGCCCGCCACAGCGATTCGTCGGCGTAGATGTTGCCGATGCCGGACACCACGGTCTGATCCAGCAGTTGCCGCTTGATCTCGGAGTGCTTGCCGCGCAACACCTTCACCACGGCGGCACGGTCGAAGCGGGGGTCGAGGGGGTCGCGGGCGATGTGGGCGACCGGGGCGGGCACCTCGGTGCCGTCGACCGTGACCAGATCGGTCAGCATCCAGCCGCCGAACGTGCGCTGGTCCACGAAGCTCATGGCGGTGCCGTCATCGAGAAGCGTTGCGATGCGCAGATGTTCGGACTTCTGGATCGGACCGAGCAGCATCTGCCCGCTCATCCCGAGATGCACGACGAGCGCCTCGCCGTCGTCGACGGTGAGCCACAGGTACTTCCCGCGGCGGCCGGTCCCGGTGATCCGGCTGTCGAGTAGGCGCGCGGTGAGATCGGCCGCACCCGCCTCGTGCCTGCGCACCGCCCGCGGATGGTGCACCCGCACCGCGCTGATGGTGCGGCCGACGACGTGGCGGTCCAATCCCCGGCGCACGACCTCGACCTCGGGAAGTTCGGGCATCGGGCGTCAGGACTCCACGTCGGGCATGGCGTCCAGAGCGGCGTACGCGGCGGCGGCAGCCCCCTGTTCGGCCTCTTTCTTGGTGCGGCCGGTGCCTTCGCCGTAGTCGACGCCGTTGACCACCGCGCGGGCCGTGAACTCCTTATCGTGTTCGGGCCCAGTGGAACTGACGGCGTACGACGGCACGCCGAGTCGCCTCGCGGCGGCGAGTTCCTGCAGGCTGGTCTTCCAGTCCAGGCCCGCTCCCAGCGCCGCGGCGGTGTGCAGGAGGTCGCTGAACAGCGTGATGATGACCTCGCGTGCGACCTCGTGGCCGTGCTGGACGTACGTCGCGCCGAGCAGCGATTCGAGCCCGTCGGCGAGCAGGTTGGCCTTCTGCGATCCTCCGCTGGCGACTTCGCCGCGACCGAGCAGCAGGTACGCGCCCAGCCCGTCGCCGGCCATGCCGCGTGCGATCTGCGCGAGGGCCTGCGTGTTGACGACGGCCGATTTCAACTTGGCCAGTTCGCCCTCGCTGCGGTCCGGGTACTTGTCGTAGATCTCTGCGGTGATCACCAGGCCGAGCACGGCGTCGCCGAGGAACTCGAGCCGCTCGTTAGTGGGTAGCCCGCCGTTCTCGTAGGCGTAGCTGCGGTGCGTGAGCGCGACCGTCAGCAGTTCGTCGGGCAGCACCACGCCCAGCGCCGCGAGCAGCGGGCCCCGATCCTGTGTCATTCGGCGTCCTCCGGCGGCCGCATCGACGCGAGCTTGGCCCAGCGCGGATCGATCTTGTCGTGGTGGTGGTCCGCGCCGGCGGTCGCCAGCGGCGTCCCGCAGTCCGGGCACAGCCCCGGACAGTCCTCAGTGCACAGCGGCGAGAACGGCAGCAGGAGGCCGACGGCGTCGACGATCGTCTGCTCGAGGTCGATGGTGTCGTCGACGACGTGGCCGACCTCGTCGTCCTCCGTGGTGGCCGCGGTCTCACTGCCGGGGTACGCGAACAGTTCGGTGATGTCGATCTCGAGGTCGGACTCGATGGGCGTGAGGCACCGCGAGCACTCCCCCTCCGTGGGCGCCGACACCGTGCCGGTGACCAGCACACCCTCCGACACCGACTGGAGGGTGAGGTCCAGCTCGAGCGGTGCCCCCTCGGCGATGCCGATGACCTCGACGCCCATCCGCCGGGGCGCGGGCACCGTTTCCTGCAGCGTGTTCATCGAACCCGGCCGCCGCCCCAAGCGGGCGATGTCGATCACGAGGGGCGATCGAGGGCCGCGCTGTGCACCGGGTTTCGCCATGGCGCCAAGAATATCCCCGAGTCGCTTCGCTCCTGCCCGCCGTACCGACGACCGGCGACTGACGAACCCGTCAGGCGCTAACCCATCAGGCGCTAACGCTGGGCGTAGTCGTGTGTGCCCGCCGCCGTACGCAGCTGATGCCGACCGCGGCCGACCGAGCGCAGCGTGCCGTTGAGGTAATCCTCGAATTCGGCGAGCTTGCTGTCGACGTAGATGTCGCATTCCCCGCGAAGGCGATCCGCCTCGGCGTGGGCGGCGTCGATGAGTCGGGTCGCCTCGTTCGTCGCCGTCTGCACGATCTCGGTCTGGGACACCAGGCGCTGCTGCTCCTTGATGCCCTCCTGAACGGCCTTCTCGTAGGCGAGGTTTCCGCTCTCGATGAGCCGATCCGCCTCCGCCTTGGCCCGCCCGGTGCTGGATTCGTACTCGCGCTTCGCGGTGGCGGCGATGCGGCTGGCCTCGTCACGCGCCTCGCCGACCATGCGTTCGCTGTGCTGGCGCGCCTCGGCGACCATCCGGTCCGCCTGCCCCTTGGCCTCGGACAGGATGCGGTCGGCTTCCGTCCGGGAGTGGTTGAGCAGCGAATCCGCCTCCGCAGTGGCGTTACCCACCATGGTGTCGGCGTGCTCCTTGGCGTCGCGCAGCATGCCGTCGCGCGCGTCGAGCACGTCCTGGGCGTCGTCGAGTTCGCCGGGGATGGCGTCCTTGATGTCGTCGATCAGTTCGAGCACGTCGCCGCGCGGCACCATGCAGCCCGCGGTCATCGGCACACCGCGGGCCTCTTCCACGATCGCGCCGAGCTCGTCGAGCGCCTCAAATACTCGGTACACGGCAACACCCTCCAGGTCTGGTCGTTGGTACCAGTGTGCCTGGTGTTACTCGTGTGACTGATGTGCCACGCCGGTGTGTCGCTAACGCAGCTTCGCTCGCAGGGCCACGTTGACCGGCTCGGGCAGCAGTTCCGACACGTCGCCGCCCAGGGTCGCGACCTCCTTGGCGAGCGATGACGACACGAACGAGTAGCGCGGGGTGGTCGCGACGAAGAACGTGTCGACGCCCGCGACGTGTTTGTTCATCTGCGCCATCTGCAGTTCGTACTCGAAGTCCGTGCCGGTGCGCAGGCCCTTGACGATCGCAGTCAGACCGCGCGACTTCGCGAAGTCCACGACGAGCCCGGAGCCCGACTCGACGCGCAGATTCGGCAGGTGGGCGGTGGACTGGCGGATCAACTCGATGCGCTCCTCCGCGGTGAACATGCCGGTCTTGTTCGGGTTCACCAGGACGGCGACGACGATCTCGTCGAACTGGGCGGCAGCACGCTCGAAGACGTCGACGTGCCCGAGCGTGATCGGGTCGAAGGATCCTGGGCACACCGCTCCGCTCATGGTGAAGCAGGCTACGCGAACTCGCCGAACTCGAGCCGGGTGTCGCCGTAGCGCCGTGTCTGCCACGCCGTCCACCGGCCAGGCCAGGCCAACTCGGGACCCGCGGCGGCGCGCTCGACCACGGCGACCGTGCCGTCGGCCACCCACTCAGCCGTGACCAGCGCACTGAGCACGGCCTGGACGTCCGTCGCCGACACCTCGTAGGGCGGATCGGCGAACACCAGATCGGCGGGCTGTGGCGGTCGGCCGGTCAGCAGCGTGACCACCGGAACGTCGCGCACCACCGCGCCCGTCGCTCCGAGACTCCTCACGTTGTCGGCGATGACCGTCGCCGCCCGTCGGTCGGACTCGACGAATGTCGCGGACGCGGCACCGCGCGAAAGCGCCTCCAGTCCAAGGGCGCCGGAGCCGGCGTAGAGGTCCAGTACGGCGAGGCCGTCGAAGTCGAGGTGTGCGGCGAGCACGTTGAACAGCGACTCCCTGACCCGATCGGTGGTGGGCCTGGTGCCGGATCCGGGGGGCACCGTGAGTCGACGCCCGCCGAACCTCCCACCGATGATCCGGGTCAGGTTGAACCCCCGGTCGATTCCCCGGTCGCTTCGCTCCTGCCCGCCGGACCGACGACCACCAGCAGGTCCCCACCCTCGACCTGCGCGGTCTCCGCCACCGCCACCCGAGCGACGGTGCCCGCCTTGGGCGCGGTGATCGCCGCCTCCATCTTCATGGCCTCGATGGTCGCGATCGTCTGACCCGCCTCGACGGCGTCGCCGGCCCTGGCGGTGACGGTGACGACGCCCGCGAACGGCGCGGCGACGTGGTCGGGGTTGGTCTTGTCGGCCTTCTCCGCAGCGGGCACTTCGCTGGCCACGGACTCGTCACGCACCAGAACCGGCCGCAACTGGCCGTTGATGATGCACATGACGGTGCGCATGCCGCGCTCGTCGGGTTCGGAGATGGCCTCCAGGCCGACGATGAGGTCGACGCCCTTGTCGATCTGGATGCGGTGCTCGTCACCGTGGCGCAGACCGAAGAAGAACTGGTTGGCGCTCAACCTCGAGGTGTCGCCGTAGATCTCGCGATGCGACTCGAATTCCTTGGTGGGACCGGGGAACAGGAGTCGGTTCAACGTCGCCTGACGCTGCGGGCCGGGCTCGGCGAGCAGCTTCTCGTCGTCGGCGGCCAACTCCTGCAACGGTTTCGGTTCGGCACGACCCTCGAGGGCCTTGGTGCGCAGGGGTTCGGGCCAGCCGCCGGGCGGGTCGCCGAGTTCGCCGCGCAGGAATCCGATGACGGAGTCGGGGATGTCGTAGTGCGCGGGGTCGGCCGCGAACTCGTCGGCCGTGGTGCCCGCGCCCACCAGGGCCAGCGCGAGGTCGCCGACGACCTTGCTCGACGGCGTGACCTTGACCAGTCGGCCGAGGATCCGGTCGGCACCGGCGTAGGCCTCCTCGATCTGCTCGAAGCGTCCGCCCAGTCCCAGCGCGATGGCCTGCTGGCGCAGGTTGCTCAACTGCCCGCCAGGGATCTCGTGGGTGTAGACCCGCCCGGTGGGGGCAGGCAACCCGGATTCGAACGGTTCGTAGACCCGGCGCAGCGCCTCCCAGTACGGCTCCAACGCGCAGACGGCGTCGAGATCGATGCCGGTGTCACGGTCGCTGTGCGCCGCGGCGGCCACGATCGAGGACAGTGCGGGCTGGCTGGTGGTGCCCGCCAGCGGGGCGGCGGCGCCGTCGACCGCGGACGCGCCGGCCTGCCACGCCGCGAGATAGGTGGCCAACTGACCGCCGGGGGTGTCATGGGTGTGCACGTGCACGGGCAGATCAAAACGGCTGCGTAGCGCGGTGACCAGGGTGGTGGCCGCCGGTGGCCGCAGCAGCCCCGCCATGTCCTTGATGGCCAGCACGTGAGCGCCGGCGTCGACGATCCGTTCGGCGAGACGCAGCCAGTAGTCCAGCGTGTAGAGCGTCTCGTTCGGGTTGGACAGGTCGCCGGTGTAGGACATCGCCACTTCCGCGACCGCGGTGCCGGTCTCGCGCACCGCGTCGATCGCCGGGCGCATCGAGTCGACGTTGTTCAGCGCGTCGAAGATCCGGAAGATGTCGACTCCGGTGCGGGTGGCCTCGTCGACGAACGCGTGCGTGACCAGTTCGGGGTAGGGGGTGTAGCCGACGGTGTTACGGCCGCGCAGCAGCATCTGCAGGCAGATGTTCGGGATCGCCTCGCGCAACGACGCGAGCCGTTCCCACGGGTCCTCCTTCAGGAACCGCAGCGCCACATCGTAAGTCGCCCCACCCCAACACTCGATCGACAGCAGTTGCGGGGTCATCCTGGCCACGTACGGCGCCACCGCCAGCAGCCCCGACGAGCGCACCCGCGTCGCCAGCAGCGACTGATGGGCATCGCGGAACGTGGTGTCGGTGACACCGACCGCGGGAGAGTCCCTGAGCCACCGGGCGAAACCCTCGGGCCCGAGTTCGACGAGGCGCTGCTTGGAACCGGCGGGCGGTGGCGCGTCCACGTCGATCTCGGGCAGCTTGTCCTGGGGGTAGACGCGCTCCCGGTCGCGATACGGCGAGTTGACCGTGACCTCGGCCAGGTAGGTGAGCATCTTGGTGCCGCGGTCGGCGGGGATGTGCGCGGTCAGCAACTGCGGCCGATCGTCGATGAACGACGTCGTCACCCGGCCCGCCCGGAAATCCGGGTCGTCGAGCACGGCCTGCAGGAACGGGATGTTGGTGCTGACGCCGCGAATGCGGAACTCCGCCAGCGCCCGCTTCGCCCGCGCCGCCGCGATCGAGAAATCCCGGCCGCGGCACGTCAGCTTCACCAGCATCGAATCGAAGTGCGCGGAGATCTCGGCCCCCAGATTGGTGCCGCCGTCGAGGCGGATCCCCGCTCCGCCCGGTGACCGGTAGCCGGTGATCCGGCCGGTGTCGGGACGGAAACCCTTCGCCGGATCCTCGGTGGTGATCCGGCACTGCATCGCCGCACCACGGATCTGCAGGCTGTCCTGACTCAGACCGAGATCGTCCAGGGTCTCCCCCGCGGCGATCCGCAACTGCGAGGACACCAGGTCCACATCGGTGATCTCCTCGGTCACCGTGTGCTCCACCTGAATCCGTGGATTGCACTCGATGAACACGTGATTGCCCCGCTCATCGAGCAGGAACTCGACCGTGCCCGCGCAGAAGTACCCGATCTGCCGGGCGAACGCCACCGCGTCGGCGCACATCCGGTCCCGCAACTCCGCAGGCAGATTCGGCGCGGGAGCGAGCTCGATCACCTTCTGATGGCGGCGCTGGACACTGCAGTCCCGCTCGAAGAGATGGATCACCTCGCCGCGGGCGTCGGCCAGGATCTGCACCTCGATGTGGCGCGGGTTGATCACCGCCTGCTCGAGGTACACCGTCGGATCACCGAACGCCGACTCCGCCTCCCGGCTCGCGGCCTCGATCGCCTCGGGCAGCGCCGAACGCTCGGCGACGTGGCGCATCCCGCGCCCCCCACCGCCCGAGACCGCCTTGACGAAGAGGGGAAACGTCATGCCCTCGGCAGCCGCGACCAATTCGTCCACCGACGCCGACGGCGCCGCGGACGCCAGCACCGGCAGTCCCGCATCACGCGCCGCGGCGATCGCGCGCGCCTTGTTACCCGTCAACTCCAGCACGTGGGCACCGGGACCGACGAACGTGATCCCGGCCTCCGCGCACGCGCTCGCCAACTCCGGGTTCTCCGAGAGGAACCCGTAACCCGGATACACCGCGTCGGCCCCGGAATGGCGCGCCACCCGGATGATCTCGTCCACGGACAGGTACGCCCGGACCGGGTGACCCTCGTCGCCGATCTGATACGACTCGTCGGCCTTCAACCGGTGCGGCGAATTGCGGTCCTCGAATGCGTACACCGCCACCGTGGCGATATCCATCTCGTACGCGGCGCGAAAAGCGCGGATCGCGATCTCTCCACGGTTGGCGACGAGCAGCTTAGAAATCACGGCAGATCACGCCGTAAACCCTAGATGAGGGTGGACCAGTAATCCCAGAACTGGGCGAGGATCATCAGCACCACCGCGGTGAACCACAGGGCGACCAGCGACCAGCGCCACTGGTAGAGGAACCTGGCGATCGGATTGCCCGCGAGCGGTTGCAGGGCGATCGACGTCACGACCGCCAGCAAGGGGATCGTCACCGTCCACACCACCATGCAGTACGGGCAGAGCGCGTCGATGCGATACAGACTCTGGAAGATCAGCCAGTGCACGAACACCGTGCCGAGCAGCGTGCCGACCGCGAGACCCTGCCAATACCACTGCGGCAGTTGCACCTTCGACACGGCGAGCACACCGGTCACGAGCACCACGGTGAACGCGACGATGCCGACCAGCGAGTTGGGGAAACCGAACGCCGACGCCTGCGGGGTGACCATCACCGAACCGCAGGACAGCACCGGGTTGATGCTGCACGACGGCACGTACGCCGGATCGATGAGAAGTTCGACCTTCTCGATCGTCAGGGCGGTCGCCGCGGCCAGCCCGATGGCACCCGCGACGAGCACCCAGACCGCACTCGCGTGCGGGACCCGCACCCCGGTGCGGGTCTCCTCCGGCGCGGTGACGGTCACGGCGCCGGCGCGGGAGCGGGCATGGACGGCGGCGGCGGGGGCACCGGCTGCGACGGCGCGGCCGTCAGACCGGGCACGTCGCCGACGATCTCCTTGATCTTGGCGACCAGGGCGTCCGGCGTCGAGTACTGGTAGTCCTCGCCGTTGATCTTCACGGTCGGCGTGGCCCTGGTTCCGGTGTTGCCCGCCAGGTCGCTCACCATGTCGGTGTAGCGACCGCTGTTGATGCAGTTGGGCACGTCGCCCACCGCACCGGCCTGGCGGGCCGTCTCGACGAGCGCCGCGTCGTCGGGGAACACCGTGCCGGTCTCGCTGGGCTGCTGGGCGTACAGCGCGGCGTGGAAGCGGCTGAAGACCTCTTTGTTCGGGGTCTTGTCCTCGTCCGCCACGCAGTACGCTGCTGCGCCCGCCCGCGACGAGTAGTTCTGCGTGGCCGGGGAGTCGAGAATCGCCACCATGTAGTAGTCGACGGCGACGGCTCCGCTGTTGATGAGCTGCGTGATCGTGGGGCCGTACTCGCCCTCGAATCGACGGCACACCGGGCACAGGAAGTCCTCGTACATCGAGATGACGGCCTTGGGCTCGCTGGTGCCGTCCTTGGTGATGACGTTGCTCGTCGCCACCCGGATCGCCTTCGCCTCACCGTCGGCGGGCTTCTTGCCGTACAGCACGATGTACCCGAACAGCGCCGCCGCGATGACGATGACCGTCGCGGTGAGCGCGATCCGAATCAGCATGCTCCGCTTGCGGTCGGCGGCCTTGAGGTCGTAGGCCGCGGTCTTCTTGGGTTTTTGAGCCACGGCACTAATGTACCGGCGTCCCCGACCCGCTTCGGAGCCGCTCTCAGGCTCGGGTCAGATGTGCGCGAACAGCGGAAACCACCTCGAGGGTCGCGGTCTCACTGTCACCGCCCAGGGGGAAGAAGTTCGCGAACCCGTGGACGAGGGTGCCGTAGCGCCGGTGGTCGACCGCGACACCGGCCGCGACCAGTGCCTCCGCGTAGCTGTCCCCCTCGTCGCGCAGCGGGTCGAAACCCGCGGTGACGACGAGCGCGGGTGGCAGGCCGGAGAGGTCGTCGGCGAGCAGCGGCGAGATCCGCGGGTCGGCGGTGTCGATCGACGCACCGTCGAGATAGAGGCGCTCGAACCAGTCCATATCGGATCTGGTGAGGAAGAACCCGTCGGAGAACAGCCCCTTGGAGCGGGTGTCGCCGTGGAACGAGTAGACGACCGGATAGAACAGCAGTTGCAGCGCGGGTAGCTGCGCGCGGTCGTCGCGAGCCAGCATCGAGACGACGGCGGCGAGGTTGCCACCGGCACTGTCGCCGCCGACCGCCACCCGGAGCGGGTCGGCACCCAGGTCGGCGGCGTGGTCGAGGGCCCAGCGGTAGGCGGCGTACGCGTCGTCCACCGCGGCGGGCGCCTCGTGCTCGGGCGCCAGCCGGTAGTCCACCGAGATGACGTGTGCGGCACCGTCGCGGCACAGGAGACGACACAGCGCGTCGTGAGTGGTGATGTCGCCCACCGTGAAACCGCCGCCGTGATAGAAGACCAGCAGCGGCGCGCCGTCCGGGGCCGCGGGGGCGTAGTGCCTGGCGCGCAGGGGGCCGGCCGCGCCGGTCACCGTGATGTCGTTGCTGGCCACGATGATCGGGGCGTCGATCGCGCCGGCGAGCGAACGGAGTTGGTTGCGCGCGACGGCGATGTCATCGCTGGCGACCAGCCCGCTCAGTCCGGACGCCTTCTGCATGGTGAGCATCAGCTGCAGCGTGGTGTCGAGCGTGTTGCCGTCGACGCTGACTCTGCGGCGACCGAGGAGCACGCGCTTGACGGGATCGGGGATGCGCGGGAGGGCCCGCAGTGCGACGCCGCTGACCGCGTTGAGCGCGGCGAGCCTGGCACGGCTCGGCCGGCCCGCCACGGCGTGCGGAATCTCACGGACGGCAGCTTGGCTCATGATCAGTGACGCTAGCGCGCGCAGCGGGAGATGCGGAAGATTAGGTAGCTCGTAAGCGTCGGTAATATCGTCAGGTCCCGCACGTCAACTTCAACAAGTAGGTGGACATGACCTCCCCGGCTGCTATTCCCAATGTCGCGCTCAACGATGAGAATTCCATCCCTGCGCTCGGCATCGGCGTCGGTGAGCTCTCGGACGCCGACACCGAGCGCGCGGTCGCCGCGGCACTCGAGATCGGCATCCGGCTGATCGACACCGCCGCCGCCTACGGCAACGAGGCGATCGTCGGTAAGGCGATCCGCGAGTCGGGTGTCCCCCGCGCCGAGATCTTCGTGACGACGAAGCTGGCCACCGAGGATCAGGGCTTCAAGGCCACCCAGGACGCGATCGGCGCGAGCCTCGAGCGGCTCGGCCTCGACTACGTCGACCTGTACCTGATCCACTGGCCGGCGGGCAATCCCGACAAGTACATCGACAGCTTCGGCGGCATGATGCGGCAGAAGGACGTCGGAACCGTCAAGTCGATCGGCGTGTGCAACTTCCAGGCCGAGGATCTGTCGAACATCATCGATCTGGCCTACTTCGTGCCCGCGGTGAACCAGATCGAACTGCACCCGTTGCTGAATCAGGCTGAGCTGCGGGCGGTTAACGCCGAGCACGGGATCGTCACCGAGGCCTACGGGCCGCTGGGCGTCGGCGCGCTGTTGGAGAACCCGACCGTCACCTCCGTGGCAGGCGAGTACGGCAAGACCCCCGCGCAGGTGCTGATCCGCTGGAGCCTGCAGCTGGGCAACGTCGTGATCCCGCGGTCGTCGTCGCCGGAGCGGATCGCGCAGAACGCCGACGTCTTCGAGTTCGAGCTGGCGGCCGAGCACATGGACGCGCTCAACGCCCTCGACGACGGCACCCGGTTCCGTCCGGATCCGGCTACCTACACGGGCACCTAGCCACGATTCGGGCTCGCACCGTCGGCGCGGTGCTGGGGCGATTCGGTCGGCGAATGAGGAGATCGATGTCGTGGCGTGACCGACGGCCGACCCACGAGGTCGGCACCGACCCCGATTACCGCTTCACGCTGGCCAACGAGCGAACGTTCCTGGCGTGGTTCAGAACCGGACTCGCGCTGCTCGCCGGTGCCATCGCCTTAGCCAGTCTGGTACACGACTTCGGTCCGCGGCCGATGCGCATGACGATCATCGTCATCCTGTTGGTGTTGTCCTTGACCGTGGTGGTGGGCGCCTACGTCCGCTGGGATCGCACCGAGCGCGCTCTTCGGGAGAACCGCTCACTGCCCCGCGACCCACTCCCGAAGCTGATCGTTGCGGGGGCGGCCATTGTCGTCATCGCAGCCGCCGTACTGGTGTTCCTGGCGGAGAGCGGGCTGTGACCGAGGCCGGGCTGTTCGACGTCGGGGCGCAGGCCGAGCGGACGGCTCTCGCGTGGCAGCGCACCGCGATCGGGCTCCTGGCCAATGGCGCCCTTCTGTGCCGCTGGAGTCTGGTCGAGCACCTGCCCGTTTGGCCCGCCGTCGTGTTGACGGCGGGTGCGGGCCTGGCGCTTCTCGCCGTGGTGCCGGCGCGCTACCGCCGCATCGTGGGCGCGGTTCGATCCGGACGGAACCCGATCGCGCGGTTCGCCATGCCGGCGGTGGTCGTCGGATTCACCGCGGTGATCGCGCTTGTCGTCACCCAGGTGTGCGCGCTGTCCGCGTGAATCGAATGCACGCCGGGAGCTGGGATGGCCGCGCGGCGAACAACCGACGTCATCCCACCGGGCAGGTCGCGGCGGCGTCGCGAAGGACGATGCCCGACCGCTGGTCGATCGGCAGCCCGTAGCCTCGCAGCACCGCGACGAACTGCACGGCGTACTGACACCAGAACGCGCGGTTGGGCGGCATCCAGTCTCCCGGTGGCGAATCACCCTTGTTTTGGTTGGCCGGCCCCGACACCGCGATCAGGTTCGCCGGGTCGTTGGCGAACCGCGCCCGGAGGTCGTCGGGCCAGAGTCGGGCACCCAGATCCCACGCCAGAGCCAGCGGCACGATGTGGTCGATCTGCACCGCGGCGCCCACCTGGTTGCCCCTGGTGAAGTTGACCACGACATTGGTGTACGGGTCGTAGAGCACGCCGGTCTGCACCGCCGTCGGGCAGCGGGTGATCGCGACGTAGACCTTGTCGACCAGATCGCGGTCCAGGATGTCGTTGCGGGTGTCGCAGCCGTTGCGGCCGCCGGGTGCGCTGGTGTCGTCGGTCCAGGACTCTCCGAAAGCGGCTCTGCGATAGTCGTTTCCGCGGATGCGCTCCGGAATCTCCGGGACGCCCGCGAGTACGTCGGCCCCCGGCGCGATCGTCGGCACGTCCGCGCGTGCGATGTACTGCGGCGTGCGCTGGCTGACGACGGCGACCTGGATCGCGATGACGACCGCCAACACGACACCTGCGAACAGCCACCCCCGATCTCGCGTCACGCCTTGTCCAGGTACTCGACGCGGTCGGTGTCGCTGAACGGCGCGGCCAGCGTCGCGATGCCCGGATTGCGGACCAGCGTCGGATCCTCGGCGTACAGCGCATCCGCGAATTCGCGCGCCGCTTCGATGATCTCGCGGTGCTCGGCGAGCGACAGCAGCCGCAGCGTGATGGGGCGACCGCTCTGACTCAGCCCCAGCACATCGCCCTCACGGCGCTCCTGCAGGTCCAGATCGGCGAGCTCGAAACCGTCCAGGGTGCCGGCCACCGCCTTCAGCCGCTCCCCCGCCCGCGAATCCTCCGACATGTTGGTGGCGAGCAGGCAGAGGCTCGGGTGCTGGCCGCGACCGATCCGGCCGCGCAGCTGGTGCAGCTGGCTGATGCCGAACCGATCGGCGTCCATCACGAACATCACCGTGGCGTTGGGGACGTCGACGCCGACCTCGATGACAGTCGTGCACACCAGCACGTCGATCTCACCGCCGCGGAACGACGTCATGACGGCGTCCTTCTCGTCGCCCGACAGCCTGCCGTGCATCAGGCCGATCCGCAGCCCCGTCAGCGGCCCGCTTCGCAGGTACTCGAGCATCTCGATGACGGTCTTCGCGGGCGGTCCGGCCTGCTCCCCGGATTCCTTGTCCGACTCGTCGATTCGCGAGGCGACGACGTACGCCTGGCGGCCCGCCTCGACCTCCTCGCGGATGCGCTGCCAGGCCCGGTCGATCCACGGCTTCGTACGATTCCGGTCTTCGCGCAGGAAGATCACGTTGGAGGTGATGGGCTGCCTGCCCCGTGGCAGCTCGCGCAGCACCGAGGTCTCGAGATCGCCGTACACGGTCAGTGCCACCGTTCGCGGAATCGGGGTTGCGGTCATCACCAGCAGGTGCGGGGTGACACCGTCGGAGGCCTTCGCGCGCAACCGGTCTCGCTGTTCGACGCCGAACCGGTGCTGTTCGTCGACGACGACGAGGCCGAGGTTGTGGAAGTCCACCGTGTCCTGAATCAGCGCGTGCGTTCCCACCACGATTCCCGCTGCGCCGGAGGCGATCTCGTCGCGCACCTCGCGCTTCTGCGGTGCCGTCATCGATCCGGTGAGCAACGCGACCCTGGTGGCGCCCTCGACGCCGCCGAGCTCACCCGCCTGCCCCAGCGGTCCGAGCACGTCGCGGATCGAGCGGGCGTGCTGGGTGGCGAGCACCTCCGTCGGCGCCAGCAGCGCACACTGGTAGCCGGCGTCGACCAGCTGCGTCATCGCGAGCACCGAGACGATGGTCTTGCCCGAGCCCACCTCACCCTGCAGCATGCGGTGCATCGGCCGCTTCTCGGCGAGCTCACCGGAGATCGTGTCGAGCACGGCGACCTGACCGGCGGTCAGCGCGAACGGCAACCGCGTCTCGAGCGCGGCGCGTAGTCCGTCGGCGCGCTGCGGCGCGGGTGGGCCGGTCTCGCTCTGCGCCCCGTACCGGCGCGCCACCAGCGCCCACTGCAGACCGACCGCCTCGTCGACGGTGAGCCTGGCGGTGGCACGCTCGCGGTCCTCGACCCGTTCGGCGAGGTGGATACCGCGAAGTGCCTCGTCTTCCGAGCACAGATCCCATTGCCGCCGAATGCTTTCCGGCAGTGGGTCGTCGATGGGATCCAGCACGTCGAGCGCCTGCCGAATGCAGGCGTAGAGATCCCAGCTCTGCACCTTCGCGTTCGCGGGATAGATCGGGAAGAAGTCGCGCTGGAAGAGGGACAGCATCTCGGCGGGATCCACCGCATCCCCCGCGATGGCCTTCATCGCCTTGGTGCCGATGTTCCGGCCGCTAGCCGATTCCAGCACCAGGAAGGCCGGGTGGGTCAACTGCATGGTTCTGCGGAAGAACGACACCTCGCCGGAGAGCATGACCCTGGTGCCCTCTTCGAGTTCCCTGATCATCCAGTCGGCGTTGAAGAACGTCGCCGTCACCTTCGGATTGTGACGGCCGAGCGTGACGACGAGGTACTTGCGGGGCCGCTTACCCGGTTGCGGCCTCATCTGCCTCACGTCGACGTCGGTGATGGTGTCGACGAAGGTGACGTGCTGGCCCTCCTCCATGTCGAGTTCAGCACCCTCTTCACGGACGGCCATCCCGTCGCTGTACTTGCGCGGGTAGTGCCGCAACAGGTCGTCGACGGTGACCATGCCGAAGTGCTCGTCGAGCTTCTTGGCAGTCTTGGCGCCAAGCACGTGAACGAGCTTGTCGGACAGCGCAACCACGGCTACTCCACCCCGATCAGCAGCGCGTCGCCGAGGTGTCCGGTGTGATAGGTCACCAACTCAGCGCCGAGGTGCTCGCGGTGCACGTGGTCCTGCAGCGCCTCGCCGACGGAGTCGTCGACGCCCGCCCCGGTGAGCACGGTGATCAGCTCGCCCCCGGACGTCAGGAGCAGATCGATGAGGCCGGCACCCGCGGCGGCGACGTCGTCACCGACGAGCAGCACCTCGTCACCCGCGATGCCGAGGCCGTCGCCGGGCTTGCACATGCCCGCCCACGTCAGCGCCTCCTCGGTGGCCACCCGGACCGACCCGTGCCGGGCCGACGCGGCCGCCCGCGCCATGGTGTAGCCGTCGTCGACGGCCTGCCTGCCCGCGTCGTGTACGGCGAGGGCCGCCAACCCCTGCACCATCGATCCGGTGGGCACGGGCACGACGTCGATGCCCCAGCCCGTCGCGGCGGTGCATCCGGCCACCAGTTCCTCCGCGGCGACGAATCCGTTCGGCAGCACCATCACCCGGGCGGCGCCGGTGTCGACGAACGCGCGCAGCAGGTGCTTCGCGCTGATCGCCGTGTCGCCGTGTCGCCTGAGCACGCGGGCGCCCTCACCGGCGAACAGTTCCTCGGCCCCGTCCCCGTCGACGATCGCGAGCACCGCGCGGTCCCGGCTCCAGCCGGCGGCCGGCCGAGCCGCCCCACCGGCGAGCGAGGTGATCTGGATCCGGCTGGGCGCGCCGAGATCCAGGGCCGCCTCCACGGCGGCGCCCGCGTCATCGGTGTGCACGTGCACGGAGTAGTGGTCGCCACCGCCGGACGCGGCGATGACGATCGAGTCGCCGAGCGTCGCCAGCCGTTCGCGCAGTGCCTCGACCCCGGCGTGGTCGCATCCGCGGAGCAGGTACATCACCTCGAACTGCGGGGCTGCGGATGCCGTCGCGGCCGGGCCCGACGTGCGCTCGGCCGGCAGGTAGGTCCGTCGTTCGGTGACCCGGCCGGTGACGGTGGTCGTCATCGCGTCGAGGAGGACGAGCAGGCCGCGGCCACCGGCGTCGACGACGCCCGCTTCGGCGAGCACGTCGAGTTGGCGCGTGGTGTCCTCCAGCGCGGCGGCCGCCGCGTCGGCGCCGCAGGCCACCACGCCCGCCAGGTCGTGCCCGGCGTCGGCGGCGTCCTCGGCGGCGGTGGCCGCGGCCTGCAGCACCGAGGTGATGGTGCCTTCCACGTTCTCCCCGATCGAGGTCACGACCAGGGCCACCGCGTGCCGCAGCGCCGAGGCGAAGACCGCGCCGTCGATCTCGGTGAGCTGCTCGCGTTCGGCCGCGGCGCCGGCGATGACGTCGGCGAGACCGCGCAGGATCTGCGACAGGATGATCCCCGAGTTGCCGCGTGCGCCGGTCAGCGCACCCTCGGCGAGTGCCGCGGCGACGGTGACGACGTCCGATCCGGCGGCGGAGTCGGTGCTCGCGCACCCCGAACGCATGGTGAAGAGCATGTTGGTGCCGGTATCGGCGTCGGCCACCGGGAAGACGTTGAGGCGGTTGATCTCGTCGGTGTGCGCGATGAGCTCGTCGACGGACCGGTGCACCCAGTCACGCAGCGCGATCGCGTCGAGGCGACGCGGCACCATCTCGACGTCCACCCCACCTCCAACCGGATTGTCCCCCGTCGCTGCGCTCGCCCTCTGGTCCCGACGTGCCACGCAAGCCTAGCGAGCCAGGCTGACAGGCGTTGAGGCATACACAGTGGTGGACGCCGTTTTGGCGATAGCTGGACACTCCCGGTAGTCTGATCGGGTTGTCGGGTCGAGCCGTGCGCGTCACGGTGCGCGATCCGGACCCCCAAAGTTACCGATCGAGGAGTTCCACATGGCTGCCGTCTGCGATATCTGCGGAAAGGGACCTGGCTTCGGCAAGCAGGTCTCCCACTCCCATCGCCGGACCAGCCGTCGCTGGGATCCGAACATCCAGACGGTGCGCGCCACCGACCGCCCCGGCGGCAACAAGAAGCGCGTCAACGCCTGCACGTCCTGCATCAAGGCGGGCAAGGTCTCGCGCGGCTGATCGGCCCGCGGCCCCCTAGGGCAGCCGCCAGTCGATGGGCTCGGCTCCGAGCCCGGCCAGCAGTTCGTTGGCGCGGCTGAACGGCCGCGACCCGAAGAATCCGCGCGACGCCGACAGCGGCGACGGGTGGACCGATTCGATCGTCGTGCAGTGCTCCCCGGTGAGCATGGGCTTCAGCGTGCCCGCGTCGCGTCCCCACAGCACGGCCACCAGCGGCGTGTTCCGCGCGGCCAGCGCGCGGATGGCGCATTCGGTGATCGCCTCCCAGCCCTTTCCGCGATGTGAGGCGGGAGTTCCCGGCCGCACCGTGAGCACTCGGTTGAGGAGCATCACGCCCTGCTGCGACCACGGAGTCAGATCACCGGTGCTCGGCGCCGGATGGCCGAGATCGCTGGCGTACTCCTTGAAGATGTTGTCGAGGCTGCGCGGTAGCGGGCGCACATCGGGTGCGACGGAGAAGCTCAGGCCGACCGCGTGCCCCGGCGTCGGATACGGATCCTGGCCGACGATCAGCACGCGTACGTCGTCGAAGGGAAACGTGAAGGCGCGCAGCACATTCCGACCGGCTGGCAGGTAGCTTCCACCCGACGCCAACTCGGCGCGCAGGAACTCGCCCATCCGGGCCACCTGGTCCTCCACCGGCGCGAGAGCACGCGCCCAACCTTCGTCGACGAGTTCGTTCAGCGGGCGTGCGGTCACGATCGGTCAACCTATCGTGCCGACGCTCAGTACGACCGCCACCCCGTGTCCCCGTGCCACTGCTCCCCTTCGAGCAGCACCCTCGGCGGCCCGTCGAGCACGCGGCCGATCGCCCGCCAGCCGTCGGGCAGCGGGCCGGGGAACGTCGCGACGAGCGGATGATCCTCGCCGCCGGCGAGGACCCACGCCCACGGATCCGTTCGCAGCGCGTCGGCTACCGCCGCCAGCGCGTCGCGATCGGGGCGCAGCGCCTGCCACGACAGGTCGATACCGACGCCGGACGCCGTGGCGATGTGACCGAGATCGGCGATCAGTCCGTCGGAGACGTCGGTCATCGACGTCGCGCCCGCGGTTGCGGCGGCACGTCCCTGGCCGTAGGGCGGCCGGGGCACCAGGTGCCTGCGACGCAGGTCGTCGAAGCCGTCGACGCCGCTGAGCAGCACCGCGTATCCCGCTGCCGACCGGCCGAGCTCACCGGCGACCGCAACGGTGTCACCCGGCTGCGCGCCGTCGAGCGTCACCGGTTCGCGCCCCTGCAGATCCCCGAGCGCGGTCACCGAGATCACCCACTGCGGTGCGCTGACGAGATCGCCACCCGCAACGCCCGCGGCGACGGTGCGCGCCTCCGCCCACATCCCGTCGGACAGTGCGACGGCATCGGCGGCCGCCGTGTCCTCGGGCGCACCGAAGGCGACGACGAACGCCGTCGGCACGGCCCCCATCGCCTCGATGTCGGCGGCGTTCGCCGCGATCGCCTTTCGCCCCACGTCACCAGGTGACGACCAGTCCAACCGGAAGTGCCGCCCTTCGACGAGCATGTCGGTCGTCACCACGGTGCGCCCGTCGGGTGCCCGCAGCACGGCCGCGTCGTCGCCGGGTCCGAGTTCCACTGCCGGGGGTTGCTCGCGGTCGGCCACCAGCCTGTCGATGACGGCGAACTCGCCGAGATCGGCCAGACTCTCGGTCGATTCCCGCTCCGACATGGCACCTCCTTCCCCTGCGGAGTCTAGGCAGGCCGGGATCACCCGGACCCTTGTGTGCCCGATCGCCGACGGGTCTTAAAGTCGCCAGGGTGACCATCCCGGAGGAACGTGACGGCCCGCCCCGCGCAGTCGTGCTCGCAGCGATCGCCGTCGCCGGCCTGGCCGTCATCGGCGTCCTGGTCGTGGCGGCGCTCAGTCGTGACGCACCGCCCCCGAGTCCCGTCGCGGTCGTCGCGATCCCGGCCCCGCAGGCGGAGAGCGACGAGTGCAGGGCGCTGCTGGCCGCGCTCCCCGCCGAGTTGGGCGACTACCAGCGGGCCGACCTCGCGAATCCGGCACCCGCCGGCGCGGCGGCGTGGCGGCCGGCTGACGGCGGTGACGCGGTGATTCTGCGCTGCGGCCTCGATCGCCCGGTCGACTTCGTCGCGGGCACTCCGGTGCAGATGGTCAACGACGTGGCGTGGTTCCGCATCGCCGACACCGGGCGCACCACGTGGATCGCGGTCGACCGGCCGGTCTACGTCGCGCTCACCCTGCCCGATGGATCCGGGTCGATCCCGATTCAGTCGGTCACCAAGGCGATTTCGGACACCATGCCCGCACGGCCGGTCGAGACCGGGCCGCCGCGCTAGCGCAGGCCGGTGCCCCGCGCGAGCGCCGTTTCGACCATCGTCGCGAGCAGCGTCGGGTAGTCGACGCCGCTGGCCGCCCACATCCGCGGATACATCGAGATGGTGGTGAAACCCGGCATGGTGTTGATCTCGTTCACTGTCGCACCGTCGTCGTTGAGGAAGAAGTCGACACGCGCCAGGCCCTGGCAGTCGATGGCGCGAAACGCTCGGATGGCCAGTTGCCGCACCGCCACTGCGATCTCGTCGTCGACCTTGGCGGGGACGTCGAGTTCGGCGGCGTCTTCGAGGTACTTGGTCGCGAAGTCGTAGAAACCGTCCTCGCGACCCCGCACCCCCGCCACCCGGATCTCGCCCAGCGTGCTGGCCTCAACCCTGCCATCGGGGAATTCCAGTACGCCGCACTCGATTTCGCGTCCGGGCACGGCCGCTTCGACGATCACCTTGGGGTCGTGCCTGCGGGCGTACTCGATCGCGGCGTCGAGTTCATCCCACGCGGCCACCCGGCTCACGCCGATCGACGAGCCGCCGCGCGCGGGCTTCACGAAGACGGGCAGCCCCAGTCGCTCCCTGTTCTCGAGCGACAGCGTGTCGTCGTTCGGCCGGAGCACGACGTACGGGCCGACGGGCAGTCCGTCCGAGACGAGCAGCTTCTTGGTGAACTCCTTGTCCATCCCCGCCGCGCTGGCCAGTACCCCCGCCCCGACGTACGGCACGCCCGCGAGTTCGAGAAGGCCCTGGATGGTGCCGTCCTCGCCGTAGGGCCCGTGCAGCACCGGGAAAACCACGTCCACCGAACCGAGGATCCGGCCCGCGCCCTCACCGATCGACAGGAGTTCGCCGCGGTGGGCCGGGTCGGCAGTGAGGGTGAGCGCGGACCCCGAGGCGCCGGTGACGCCGGGCAGCTTGCCGTCGGTGATGGCCAACGCCTCAGGACGGCCGTCGGTGAGCACCCACGACCCCTCGGGCGTGATCCCCACCGCGACGACCTCGAACTGCTCGGGGTCGAGATTGCGCAGGATGCTGCCAGCGGAAACGCACGAAATAGCGTGTTCGGAGCTGCGGCCACCGTAGACGACGGCGACGCGCTTGCGGGCGGTCACAGTCTTAAGAGGCTACCTTGATGCCCTCTGCAGGGCGTGGTCGATATCCGCGACCAGGTCGTCGGTGTCCTCGATGCCGAGCGAGAGCCGGGCGAATCCATCACTCACCGGATCGCCCCAGCGCGCCCGCCGGTCCACCGACGAGTGGATGCCGCCGAAGCTGGTCGCGGCCACCAGCAACGCACTGCGCGACGCGAGGTCGTGGACGGCGGCCGCGTCGGCGAGTTCGATCGACACCAGCCCGCCGAAGCGCCGCATCTGACGGCTGGCGACTTCGTGCGACGGGTCCTCGGGCAGCCCCGGATACCGCACCGACCGCACGGCGGGGTGCGCGCGGAGCATCACCGCGACCGCGAGCGCGTTGTGACACTGCCGCTCGAACCGGAGCCCGGCGCTGCCGAGGCTGCGCAACACCAGCCAGGCTTCGAACGGTCCCAGAATCGCGCCGGACAGCAGCCGTTCGCGTTCGACGGCCGCCATCAGATCGGCGTGGCAACCCGCCGCGTAGCCCGCGAGGACGTCGCCGTGACCGGCGAGTGCCTTGGTGGCGCTTGCGACGACGAGATCGGCACCGAGCGAAAGAGGTTGCTGCCCAAAGGGAGTGGGGGTGGTGTTGTCGACGACGAGCGTGGCGCCGCGCGACCTGCAGGTGAGCGCCAGCCGATGCAGGTCGACCACGTCCAGTGTCGGGTTGACGGGCGTCTCCGCCAACACCACGTCGGCGTGCTCGGCGGCATCGCACATCTCCGACGCGGATGCGGTGACGACCTCGACTCCTTGCGGCACAAGGCTTTCCAACGCGTAGGCGCGGACCTGGTAGTAGCCGTCCGCGGGCACCACCAGCCGCTTACCCGGCGTGGCGAGCACCCGCAGTACCGAGGTGATCGCGGCCATGCCCGACGAGAAGGACAGCGCCGCCGTCGCACCCTCGAGCGTGGCGAGCGCCGACTCCAGGTGCCGCCACGTCGGATTCGAACTGCGGCCGTAGACGTCCTGCGGTGCGGATTCGTCGGCGGAGAGGTGGTACGCCGATGCGGGCACCGGTGGCGTCGACACCGGCGCCCCCGCGATACCGAGCGTCGCAGATGCCGTCACACTGCGGGTCGAATCGCCGTACTGGCCGTCCATCACATCACTCCGGTTTGGTGCTGCGTCCCAGCAGCGACGCCATCGCCTCGATAGCCGACGAGCCCTTGTGGCACACCCGGTAAACCGCCTCGGTCAACGGCATCTCGACGTCATAGGAGTTCGCGAGCGCGAGCACCGACTGACACGACGTGACGCCCTCGGCGACGTGCCCACTGGCAGCGGCCATCGCGGAGTCCATGGTGCCGCCCAGTCCGAGACGCTCTCCGAACGACCGGTTGCGGGAATGCGCCGACGTGCACGTGGCAACGAGGTCGCCGACCCCCGCCAGGCCGGCCAGCGTCGCGCCCTTGGCCCCCAGCGCGATACCGAGTCGCATGATCTCCGCGAGTCCGCGGGTGATGATCGCCGCCCTGGTGTTCTCCCCCAACCCCATGCCGACGGCCATCCCGCAGGCGAGCGCGATGACGTTCTTGCACGCTCCGCCCACCTCGGCGCCGATCACGTCGGCGTTCGTGTAGGGCCGGAAGTACGGTGTCGAGAACGCCCGCTGCAGCGCCACCGCCCGACCCGAGTCGGAACACGCGACGACGGTCGCCGCGGGTTGCCGGACGGCGACCTCGCTGGCGAGATTCGGACCGGTGACCACCGCGACGCGGGCCGGATCGGCCCCCGTGACCTGGATGATGACCTGGCTCATCCGCATCAGCGTGTTCAGTTCGATGCCCTTGGCGACGCTCACCAGAGTGGCGTCCGGACCGATATCCGGCCGCCACTGCTCGAGGTTGCCGCGCAGTTTCTGCGACGGCACGGCGAGAAGCACGGTGCAGGCGCCGTCCAGTGCGGCGGCGGCGTCGGACGTCGCGCGGATCGATTCGGGAAGTTCCACGTCGCCGAGGTAGTTGCAATTGCGGTGCGTCTCGTTGATCTCGTCCGCCAACTCCGCCCGTCGGGTCCACAGCGTGACGGTGTTGCCCGCGTCCGCGAGCACCTTCGCCAACGCGGTGCCCCACGCGCCCGCACCCATGACCGCCGCCTCTACCACCGTTCAAATCTAGCCTGGCAGCCGCAACTGGCAGGATGGCAGTCATGAGCGGCACCTCCGCCGGCGGACGCCCGACCGTCGGCCTGATCATCGCGGTCAAACGCCTCGGTGCGGCGAAGACCCGACTCGCTCCGCTCTTCACCTCGACGGAACCCGGCGCCAGGGAGGACCTGGTGCTCGCGATGCTCGTCGACACCGTCATCGCGGCCCAGGCCGTGCCCGCGGTTAGCAGCATCACCGTCGTGACGCCGGATCCCCGAGCGGCCGACGCCGCCCGCGCACACGGGGCGGCGGTGCTCGTCGACCAGACCCCCGCCGGGCATCCCGATCCGCTGAACGAGGCGTTGCGCCGAGCCGAGTCGAGCGTGCGCGCCTCGGGCCCGAACGTCGCGGTGCTGCAGGGCGATCTGCCTGCGCTGCAGGCACGCGAACTCGCTCAGGCGGTATCGGCGGCGCGGGCCCATCCGCGCAGCTTCGTCGGCGATCGGCACGGCACCGGTACCGCGGCGCTGTTCGCGTTCGGCACCGCGTTGGACGCGAGCTTCGGCACCGATTCGGCTGTGCGGCATGCCGATTCGGGAGCGGTGGCCCTGACCGGCAGCTGGCCGGGGCTGCGCTGCGACATCGACACCCCCGATGACCTCGCGGCGGCACTGCGCCTGGGCGTCGGGACCACCACCAAGCGCACCGTCGCGGACATGGAGATCCCGGACTTCCACGCGTGATGGCGGTTGCCTAGCCCACGGCACCGTCGATGGGGGATGATCGGAACCGTGACTGAAGCCGACACCCGACCGACCGATTCCGAATGGGTGGCGTCCGACTCCGCACCCGAGGCGCCGCCCGCCGCGACGGCGGATGCGGTCGACCCGGCGCTGCCCGAAGCCCTGCCCGAGGACCGCTATCTCAATCGCGAGCTGAGCTGGCTGGACTTCAACGCCCGCGTCCTCGCCCTGGCCGCGGACCCGTCACTGCCGCTGCTGGAGCGCGCCAAGTTCCTCGCGATCTTCGCGTCGAATCTCGATGAGTTCTACATGGTCCGCGTCGCGGGTCTGAAACGGCGCGACGAGATGGGCCTGTCGGTGCGGTCCGCCGACGGCCTCTCGCCGCGCGAGCAGTTGCGCCGCATCGGTGAGCGCACGCAGCAGATCGCGACGCGCCACGCGACGGTGTTCGGCGAACTCGTCCGGCCGGCTCTCGCCGAGCAGGGCATAGTCATCGTCACCTGGGGCGAACTGGACGAGGACGAACGGGGTCGCCTGTCGACGTTGTTCCACGAGCAGGTCTTCCCGGTGCTGACACCGCTCGCCGTGGATCCGGCGCACCCGTTCCCGTTCGTGAGCGGGCTGAGCCTCAACCTCGCCATCACCGTCCGCCAACCCGACGACGGCACACAGCACTTCGCCCGTATCAAGGTGCCGGACAACGTCGACAGGTTCGTCGAGTTGAAGCCCCGCGACGACGACACCAGGGTGCGATTCCTACCGATGGAGGAACTCATCGCCGCGTTCCTCGGCGTGCTGTTCCCCGGCCTCGAGATCGTCGAACACCACGCGTTCCGCATCACCCGCAACGCGGACATGGAGGTCGAGGAGGATCGCGACGAGGACCTCCTGAAGGCACTCGAACGCGAATTGGCCCGGCGGCGCTTCGGTTCCCCGGTCCGCCTCGAAGTCGCCGACGACATGACCGAGAACACGCTCGAGTTGCTGCAGAACGAACTGGACGTCGATCCCGGCGACGTCATCGAAGTGCCGGGCCTGCTCGACCTGTCGTCGCTCTGGCAGATCTACGGCGTCGACCGGCCGGCCCTGAAGGACCCGACGTTCGTACCCGCGACGCCGCCCGCGTTCGGCGAACGGGAAACGCCGAAGAGCATTTTCGCGCATCTGCGCGATGGCGACGTGCTGGTGCACCATCCGTACGACTCGTTCTCCACGACGGTGCAGCGCTTCATCGAGCAGGCCGCCGCCGATCCGAACGTGTTGGCCATCAAGCAGACGCTCTACCGGACCTCCGGTGACTCGCCGATCGTCAGCGCCCTGATCGACGCCGCCGAGGCCGGCAAGCAGGTGGTGGCCCTGGTCGAGATCAAGGCCCGCTTCGACGAACAGGCCAACATCAAGTGGGCCCGCGCACTGGAGCAGGCGGGAGTCCACGTCGTCTACGGGCTCATCGGGCTGAAGACCCACTGCAAGACGTGTCTGGTCGTCCGGCGTGAGGGTTCGACGATCCGCCGCTACTGCCACATCGGGACCGGCAACTACAACCCCAAAACCTCCCGGCTGTACGAGGACGTGGGGCTGCTGACGGCGTCGCCCGACATCGGTGCCGACCTCACCGACCTGTTCAACTCGCTAACGGGCTACTCCCGCAAGGTGTCCTACCGCAACCTGCTCGTCGCTCCGCACGGCGTGCGCAAGGGCATCATCGAGCGGATCGATCGCGAGATCGCGGCCAAGCGCGACGGCGCCGAAGCCGGAATCCGCATGAAGGCCAACGCACTGGTGGACGAGCAGGTGATCGACGCGCTGTACCGGGCATCGCAGGCCGGGGTCCCCGTCGACGTGGTGGTGCGCGGGATCTGCGCGCTGCGGCCCGGTGTGCCCGGCGTCTCCGAGAACATCACCGTGCGGTCCATCCTCGGCCGCTTCCTCGAGCACTCGCGAATAATTCACTTTCGCGCAACCAACGAGTTCTGGATCGGCAGTGCCGACATGATGCATCGTAATCTCGATCGCCGGGTCGAGGTCATGGCGCAGGTCAAGGATCGCAGGCTGACCGAACAGCTCAACGACGTGTTCGAGTCCGCCCTCGATCCCGCGACCCGCTGCTGGGAACTCGGTCCCGACGGTTACTGGACGGCGTCACCCCAGGAAGGCCACAAGGTGCGCGACCACCAGGTGTCGTTGATGGAGAGTCATCGGCATCCGTGATCGGGCGTTTGATGGGAATCCTGCCCGAATGACCTGCAGGAGTTGAGGTGCCGAAGCAAGCTCCCGATGCGATATTCGCTGCCGGGACGGTCCTGTGGCGCCCCGTGGAGCCGGGGTCAGCCGACTCGCTGGTGGCGGTGGTGCATCGGCCGCGCTACGACGACTGGTCGCTGCCCAAGGGCAAGGTGGATCCCGGCGAGACCCAACCCGTCACGGCCGTACGTGAAGTCGAAGAGGAGACCGGCTACGCGTGCGAGCTCGGCCGCCGGCTCGCGGCGGTGAGCTATCCGGTCGGCGATCACACGAAGCGGGTGGTCTACTGGGCGGCGCGCACGCTCGGCGGGGAGTTCACCGCCAACTCCGAAGTCGACGAGCTGGAGTGGCTCACGGTCAAGCAGGCGATCAAACGCCTTCAGTACCCGGATGACCGGAAGATCATCCGGCGCTTCGCGAAGGTTCCCGCCGACACCAGCACCGTGTTGATCGTGCGGCACGGGACGGCGGGCAGGAAGTCACGGTACAAGGGCGACGACCGGAAACGACCGCTGGACAAGCACGGACGCGCGCAGGCCGAATCGCTCGTGGGCCAGCTGCTGGCTTTCGGTGCGACCACGGTGTACGCCGCCCCGCGGGTGCGCTGTCATCAGACCGTCGGACCGCTCGCCGAGGAACTCGGGGTCGAGATCACCGATGAGCCGACGCTGACCGAGGAGGCGTTCGCCGATGACAAGCGGTCGGCGCGGCACCGGGTGCTCGATATCGCGAAGCTCAGTGCGAACAGTCATGCCACGCCGGTGATCTGCACGCAGGGCAAGGTCATCCCCGAACTCATCGCCTGGTGGTGTGACCGGGACGGGGTGCGGCCGGACAAATCGCGCAACCGCAAGGGCAGTACGTGGGTGCTGTCGCTGAGCGGCGGAAAGCTGGTGGCCGCCGACCACATCGGCAGCCCCCTGGCCGCCGACGGCTGAGGCCTCACAGACGAACGCGCCGTGGATCCACTGGGATCCACGGCGCGTCTGCGTACCGGAACTGATTCCGGTGCTGTCGTTAGCGACGGCCCTTCTTGGCCGGAGCCTTCTTGGCCGGAGCCTTCTTGGCGGGCGCCTTGGTGGCCGCCTTCTTGACCGGAGCCTTCTTGGCAGGCGCGGCCTTCTTAGCGGGCGCGGCCTTCTTCACTGCGGCCTTCTTGACCGGAGCCTTCTTCGCCGGAGCCTTCTTGGCAGGCGCGGCCTTCTTAGCGGGCGCGGCCTTCTTGACTGCGGCCTTCTTGGCCGGAGCCTTCTTCGCGGGCGCGGCCTTCTTAGCGGGCGCGGCCTTCTTGACCGCGGCCTTCTTGGCCGGGGCCTTCTTCGCGGCAGCCTTACGAGCAGGCGCCGCCGTTGCTCCACGCTTCACTGCAGGTCCTTCCGCCGGGAGACGCTGTGCGCCAGACACAACCGCCTTGAACTGAGCGCCCGGACGGAACGCCGGGACGGACGTGGGCTTCACCTTGACCGTCTCACCGGTGCGCGGGTTGCGGGCGACACGGGCAGCGCGCTTGCGCTGCTCGAAGACGCCGAAGCCGGTGATGGTGACGCTGTCACCCTTGTGGACCGCACGCACGATGGTGTCGACGACGTTCTCAACAGCCGCCGTCGCCTGGCGACGATCAGTGCCCAATTTGTCCGTGAGGACGTCAATGAGCTCTGCCTTATTCATGCAAAACCTCCGAAACCAGTGGTCCTCTTTGGACCGACTAGTGGACACGGTAAACCTTTACGCTGCTGATTTCCAAGAGCCACGCCGGAATTCAGGCGTAGCTAGGGGTGAAATCGGCAATCAGGTTGCCCCACACAGGGTGTGGTACGGGAGTCCTAGAACCGCGTTGCTGGGGCGGTTTTTCGGTCTCGGACGGGTCCGCTCAGGCGGGCAGAGTCCGCGGTTTCCAGCTCGGCCGACGCTTCTCGAAGGCGGTGATGTCATCCTGTTTCCGCAGCGTAAGGCCTATATCGTCGAGACCCTCGAGCAGTCGCCACGCGGTGTAGTCGTCAATCGTGAACGGCAGCACCACCGTTCCGGCGGTGAGGTTCCGATCCTTCAGATTCACAGTGATTTCCAGTCCAGGGGACTGCTCGATGAGCTTCCACAACAATTCGACGTCATCTTGTCGAACTTGGGCCGCCAGGAGGCCGGCCTTGCCCGCGTTGCCCCGGAAGATGTCGGCGAAGCGGGACGAGATGACGACCCGGAATCCGAAATCCATGAGCGCCCAGACCGCGTGCTCGCGTGACGAGCCGGTGCCGAAATCGGGGCCGGCGACCAGAACCGAGCCCCTGTCGAACGGCGGCAGGTTCAGGACGAAGGACGGATCGTTGCGCCAGGCGGCGAAGAGGCCGTCCTCGAAACCCGTTCGGGTGACCCGCTTCAGATAGACGGCCGGAATGATCTGGTCGGTGTCGACATTCGACCGGCGCAGCGGGACACCGATTCCCGTGTGGGTGTCGAAGGCTTCCATGAGTACTCCTAGTGATTCGCTGCCGGGGCCAGATCGGCCGGGCTGGACAGGGTGCCGCGCACCGCGGTGGCGGCGGCGACGGCGGGCGAGACCAGGTGCGTGCGTCCGCCCTTGCCCTGGCGGCCTTCGAAATTCCGGTTCGACGTCGACGCGCAGCGCTCGCCGGGGGCGAGCTGATCCGGATTCATGCCCAGACACATCGAGCAGCCCGCCTGCCGCCACTCGGCGCCGGCGGCGGTGAAGACGTCGCCGAGCCCTTCCGCTTCAGCCTGCGCGCGCACCCGCATCGAGCCGGGCACCACCAGCATCCGCATGCCCTCGGCGACCCTACGGCCGCGCAGGATGTCGGCGACCACGCGCAGATCCTCGATCCGCCCGTTCGTGCACGATCCGACGAACACCGTGTCGACCCTCACCTCGCGCATCGGCTGGCCCGCTGATAAGTCCATGTAGGCCAACGCCTTCTCGGCGGCCTGTCGCTCGCCCTCGTCGAACATCAACTCGGGGTCGGGAACCGAACCGCCGAGCGGGACACCCTGCCCTGGATTCGTGCCCCAGGTGACGAAGGGGCTCAACGTGGCCGCGTCGAGGTGGACCTCGGTGTCGAATTCGGCTCCGTCATCGGTGCGCAACCGGCTCCACGCGTCGACCGCGGCGTCCCAGTCGGCGCCCTGCGGGGCGTGCGGGCGTCCCTTCAGGAACTCGAAGGTGGTCTCGTCCGGCGCGACCATGCCGGCCCGCGCCCCGGCTTCGATGCTCATGTTGCAGATCGTCATGCGACCCTCCATCGACAGGGATTCGATGGCACTGCCGCGGTATTCGATGACGTACCCCTGCCCGCCGCCCGTCCCGATCTTGGCGATGACGGCGAGGATGACGTCCTTGGCGCTGACTCCGTCCGGCAGCACGCCGTCGACGTTCACGGCCATGGTCTTGAACGGCCGCAGCGGCAGCGTCTGCGTCGCGAGGACGTGTTCGACCTCCGACGTGCCGATGCCCATCGCGATGGCGCCGAATGCGCCGTGGGTCGACGTGTGGCTGTCTCCGCACACCACCGTGGTCCCCGGCTGGGTGAGGCCGAGTTGCGGTCCGATGATGTGCACGATGCCCTGCTCGACATCGCCCATGGGATGCAACCGGATGCCGAACTCCTCGCAGTTGCGACGCAGCGTCTCCACCTGAGTGCGTGACACGGGATCGGCGATCGGTTTGTCGATGTCGACCGTCGGCACGTTGTGGTCCTCGGTGGCGATCGTGAGATCGGGCCGGCGCACGGGGCGGCCCGCAAGCCGCAGGCCGTCGAAGGCCTGCGGGCTGGTGACCTCGTGGACGAGGTGCAGATCGATGTAGATGAGATCCGGTTCACGGGCCTCGCCTTCACCGGCGCCGTGCGAGACGACGTGGTCGGCCCAGACCTTCTCGGCCATCGTGAGTGGCTTGTTCGTCATGAGTTGTTCATTCCTTCGGGCGCTCCGCGGGGCTGTCGCGGACGTTCGGGCTAGCCATCCCACTATTCGGGACGCTAGTATCTCCCTGTGAGACAGGATAGCGGCATCGGCGTCCTCGACAAAGCGGTGGGTGTGCTTCACACGGTGGCGGAGTCCCCGTGCGGCCTGGCCGAACTGTGCGAGCGCACCGGACTTCCACGAGCGACGGCCCATCGCCTGGCCGCGGGCCTCGAGGTGCACCGCCTGCTGGCGCGGGAAGCGGACGGCCGCTGGCGCCTCGGGCCCGCCCTCACCGAACTGGCCGGGCACGTCAACGATCCCCTGCTGATCGCGGGCGCCACGGTGCTGCCCCGGCTGCGCGAGATCACCGGTGAGAGCGTGCAACTGTATCGACGGGAGGGCACCTCGCGCGTGTGCGTCGCCTCGCTGGAACCGCCGGCGGGACTGCGCGACACCGTGCCCGTGGGAACCCGCCTGCCGATGACCGCGGGCTCCGGCGCCAAGGTGCTGCTGGCCTACAGCGACGCCGCCACCCAGCAGGCCGTGCTGCCAGGCGCCAAGTTCACCGATCGCACGCTCGCCGAGGTGCGCAAGCGCGGCTGGGCGCAGAGCGCCGCCGAACGTGAACCGGGTGTGGCGAGCATCTCCGCGCCCGTGCGCGACGGACGCGGCGCCGTGATCGCTGCGGTGTCCGTCTCGGGTCCGATCGACCGGATGGGCCGGCGTCCCGGCGCGCGCTGGGCGGCTGATCTGCTGGCAGCCGCGGACGCCCTCGCGCGCAGGCTCTGAGGAGCGAGAATGAGTAATTCTTCCCATGGAAACGAAAGACGGTAGGCCATAGCGTTGACGCGTGGCTGCTTTCAGATCATCTCCCGCATTGGTACTGGCACCCGTGCTGGCAAGCTGTTCCTTCTCGTTCTCCGCCGGCGGGCCGGACTACGAGAAACTCGAGAACGGCATCGCCGACGAACTCAACTCCCAGTACTCGGCGATCACCCAAGAGGTCTCCGGAGTCGAATGCCCGCGCCAGCAGGACCGTCCGAAGACCGGCGACGTGTTTCTCTGTGAAGCCGGCGTGGAGAACCAGAAGGTCCGCGTGGAGGTCACGGTCGAGGACGGAGACAACGTGTCGTTCCAAACCATCGACACCCTGTTCGACCTCGAAACCACCGGACGCTCCTTGACGCGTGACGTGTCCGCGGAGTACGGCTTCGACGTCACCGTTGACTGCGGCGAAGGGCTCAAGGTGGTTCCCGATGGCGAGTCTTTCGAGTGCTCTGCGGCCGATCGACGCGGCGACACCCGGACCGTCAGGTTGACCGCGGGCGGGCCCGACAGCGAGGACGAGTGGGAGATCGTCGACTAGCGACGGGCGAATCACGCCGCCATCGGAAGGCCCGCCTGCGATAGCCTTCCGATGAATGGTGCAACTTGCGGGTCGAACGGAGTTGGGCCACCGGCTCGCGAACTGGTGGCTGCAAGCCCGACATGGTCGCGGCCGGGTCATCGTGTTGCTCGGAGATCCGGGGGTCGGAAAGACGACTACGTTGTCCTGGCTGGCTGATCACGTGGGTGGCGCCGCGCGCATCATTTCCTGCCACGGCGGTGATCTCGGGACACCCATGGCGACGGCGGCCGAACTCGTCGCCGCCCTGTCGGTTGGCGATACCGAGGACGACATCGGCCTCGAGGTTGATCCCCTGAAGGCTGCCGCGATCCTTCGACACCGGCTGGAGCATTCGGATGCGATGGCCCTGTTGATCGACGATATCCACGATGCGGATCCGTCGAGCCGAACGGCGCTGAACCTGGCGCTGAGGCAGGCCCTCTTGGGTGGCGTCCTGGTGGTGGTGACCGGCCGCCGGGTGTCAGCGGCGCTCGCATTCTCAGAAGGCTTCGACCTCTGCGAGCTGGACCGCCTGGAACCTGCGGCAGCGCGAGAAGTACTCAACGGTGCTACCACAGCCCCCATCGCCGAGCCCGTCGTCGAACGACTACTTACTCTGGCCGATGGAAATCCGCTCGCGTTGACGTACTTGCCGAAATCGCTTTCTTCAGAACAACTCTCAGGTGCACACCTGCTCCCCGACGACATTCCGATAGTCGGTGATCTTCGCACGGTGTTCACCAGGGAGCTGCCTCAACCGGGGACCTCGGCCAGGGACCTGTTGGAGCTTGCGGCGGTGTCGGCCGACGGGTCCTGGGCGATCCTGAAGGCACTGCGCCCGACCACTGCCGACGGTGCGCTCGCGGTTCTCGAGGAATCCGGACTGGCGAACGTGAGCGCCGGGCGACTGACGCTTCGCCACCCGCTGCTGCGTGCGGCCGTCCTCCACCCGATGCCCCTCCAACGGCTGCGCCAGCTCAATCTGGAGCTCGCAGCAGCGCCCTCACTCACCGCCGAGGTCCGGCTCGCTCATCGCGCGCATGCTGCGGTCGGACCCGACGACCGCCTGGTGGACGAGATCGTCGACGCCGCACGGCTGCTCCGCTTGCGGGGAGGCACGGATGCGGCTGCGCGCATGCTCGATCGTGCGGTCGAGCTCACTGGCAACGACTCCCGCAGAGCTCGACTTCGCATGGAGGCGGCCGAGTTGCTTGCCGCAGCGGGCGTGGCCCCGGCAGCACGGCACCGACTCGAGGCGGTCCTCGGCGACCCCTCGGCGAGGGATCTGCACATCGCCGCCACCGTCACCCTCGCCACGCTGGAAGCGCTCGACGGCGCACCGGCCAGAGCGTGGCAGCGCCTTGTGCAGTGCGCGGCAACCGCCGGTCCCTCCGAGTCGGGAGTCGTACACGCACGGATGGCGGTCCCTCTCGGCATGCTGGGACTGGTCACCCAAATCGCCGACAGCGCGGAACTCGCCGTCGAGAACAGCAAGCCCGACTCAACCGAGTCCGCGATCGCGAAGGTGGTCCTCGCCCACGCCAGGAGCGCGCTGAATGAGGATGGCGTACGGGATCGATCCAACGGCCTGCTAGCGGATCTGGACATGGCGGCCGCCGTGCAGCAGGATCCCATGCTCGGCCTGCACATCGGACGAGTGCTGTCGATCGCCGAGGACTACGAGGGTGCGGCTGCCGCGTTGCTCGAGCTGATAGCGATGTCGCGAGGCGAAGGCGCCCGGACCTCGCTTGCCATGACATTCGGGGCGTTGGGCGAAACACACGTACGCGCTTCACGTTTCGATGAGGCGATGGCGTGCCTCGATGAGGCTATCGCGCTCAGCCTGGCAACCGGTCAGCGGGCGTTCGCGCCGTTCTGGTTGGCGTTACGCGCACGCGTTCACGCGATCCGTGGTGACGACGTCGAATCGGAAGCGGACCTCAGCCTGGGATTCGACATCTCCGACAGCCAGTCCACTTTCGGCGCACGCTATTTCCTGCTAGCGAACGCGGGGTTGGTGGCGCTGAGCGCGAAGCGGATCGACGACGCCGTGGGTTACCTTGCCGAATGCTGGGCTTTCGAGCAGGCCACGGCATTGCTCGCGCCACAACTCGCCCGCTGGCACGCCGATCTGGTCGACGCGTACGTGGAGGCGGGCAGGCACGCCGAGGCCGAACCGCTCGTCGGCCACCTCGTCCACGTCGCCACGCGTCCGGGATCGACTCGATGGACCAAGGCGACGGCGTGCCGGGCGCGCGCGTGCATCATGGCGGACAGTGATCCGGCTGCCGCCCTGGCTCAGCTGAAAGAAGCGGCGATGATCTTCCACCCGGAGTTCGACCGCTTTGACCGAGCCAGGGTGTTCATGTCGATATCAACGTTGGATCCGACTCACAACGGCCGCGAGGAAGCGCGACGGGAAGCGCTGCATACCTTTCGGAGACTTGGGGCCACGCCGTGGGCCGCCAGGTTGTCCACCCGAGATCCGGTGGGCCTCAGTGGCCTGACCGAATCGGAACGCCGCGTCCTCAACCGGGTCGCAGAGGGTTTGACCAATAAGCAGATCGCGAAAAGCCTGAACGTCAGCGGCAAGACGGTGGCCAACCACCTTTACAACGTCTACCGGAAGCTCGGAGTGGCTTCACGGACCGAGGCCGCACGCCGGGTTCTTCTCGACGACCACCGGCACTCCCGGTAGCCGTTCGCTCAACAACACTGGTACCCCCGATGGGATTCGAACCCACGCTACCGCCGTGAGAGGGCGGCGTCCTAGGCCGCTAGACGACGGGGGCTAGAACTTTCTGCGTCGGCCAGCATAGCTCAGAGCGGAATGCTGACCAAAACAGTGTCAGTTGGCTGGGGTACCAGGACTCGAACCTAGAATGGCGGTACCAGAAACCGCTGTGTTGCCAATTACACCATACCCCAAAGTTCGCCCATCACCGCTGGTCACAGGCTGTTCCCGAGCTCAGTCGTTGCGGTTGCCACTGCTGCGCGCTGTTCTCGGGCCGACGAGCAGACTACCAAAGATTTCGGGCGCCGATTCTCACCCATCCGGTCAGAGGGGTCACCGCTGGGCCGCGTGGCTGCGCCCGGCCCGCAACCGGGCCAGACTGCGTTCCCGGCCGAGCAGTTGCAGCGACTCGAACAGCGGCGGGCTGATCGACGCGCCCGTGGCCGCCACCCGGATGGGGCCGAACGCCTTGCGCGGCTTGAGCTCCAGCCCCTCGATGAGCGACGTCTTCAACGCCGCCTCGATGTCCGCGGTGGTCCAGTTCTGCACGGCCTCGAGCGCAGCCACCGTCGCGTCGAGCACCGGCACCGCCTCGGCGCGCAACTCCTTGGCCGCGGACTTCTCGTCGAGCACGAAGGCGTCGTCGTTAAGGAACTTGAGTAGATCCCAGGCGTCGCCGAGAACGACGATGCGGGTCTGCACCAGCCTCGCCGCCTCCGCGAAGCCGGCGTCGTCCAAGCCGGTGTCGTGCCCGTGCGCGTCGAGATAACCGCGGAGTCGGGCCGTGAACTCCCGCTCCGAGAGCAGCCGGATGTGCTCGGCGTTGATCGCGTCGGCCTTCTTCTGGTCGAACCGCGCGGGATTGGAGTTCACGTTGCGGACGTCGAAGGCCGCCACCATCTCCGTGAGGCTGAACACGTCGTGGTCGTCGGCGATCCCCCACCCGAGTAGCGCCAGGTAGTTCAGCAGCCCCTCGGGGATGAACCCGCGATCCCGGTGCAGGAACAGGTTGGACTGCGGGTCGCGCTTGGACAGCTTCTTGTTCCCGTCGCCGAGAACGCTGGGCAGGTGGGCGAATTCCGGTACGCGCTGCGCCACCCCGATGCGCATGAGCGCCCGGTACAGCGCGATCTGGCGCGGCGTCGAGGGCATGATGTCCTCACCGCGTAGCACATGGGTGATCCGCATCATGGCGTCGTCGACGGGATTGACCAACGTGTACAACGGATCTCCGCTCGCTCGCGTGATCGCGAAGTCGGGCACGCTGCCCGCCGGAAAGCTGACCGGCCCGCGCACCAGGTCGTTCCAGCTGAGGTCCTCGTCGGGCATCCGCAGCCGCAACACCGGCCTGCGCCCCTCGGCGACGAAGAGGTTGCGCTGCTCGTCCGTGAGGTCGCGGTCGTAGTTGTCGTAGCCGAGTTTCGGGTTGCGGCCCGCCGCGACATGGCGCGCTTCGACCTCCTCCGGAGTGGAGTAGGCCGCGTACACCTCGCCGGCGTCGAGGAGGCGCGCGATGACGTCGCGGTAGATCTCACCGCGCTCGGACTGCCGGTAGGGAGCGTGCGGACCTCCTACCTCGGGGCCCTCGTCCCAGTCCAGGCCGAGCCAGCGCAGCGCGTCGAGAATGGCCGCGTAGCTCTCCGCACTGTCGCGTGCGGCGTCGGTGTCCTCGATACGGAAGACGAACGTACCGCCGGTGTGTCGGGCGTACGCCCAGTTGAACAGCGCGGTGCGAACCAGTCCGACGTGCGGCGTGCCGGTGGGCGACGGGCAGAACCTGACTCGGACGGGATCCTCGCCGAACGTCTCTGTGGTCATCACTTCCCCTTGCGCACAACGGGATTGGTCAACGTGCCAATACCCTCGACGGTGATGCTGACCGTATCGCCGTCCTCGATCGGACCGACGCCCTCCGGCGTCCCCGTCAGGATGAGGTCACCCGGCAGCAGCGTCATGACCGCCGAGGCCCACTCCACGATGGCACCGATGTCGTGGATCATCAACGAGGTTCGGCTCAGTTGGCGCACCTGCCCGTTCACCTCGGTGCGCAACTCGAGATCGGAGGGGTCCACCGTCGTGTCGATCCACGGGCCGACCGGACAGAAGGTGTCGTGCCCCTTGGCGCGCATCCACTGCCCGTCCTTCTTCTGCTGATCGCGGGCCGAGACGTCGTTGGCGATCGTGTAGCCCAGGATGTTCTCGGCCGCGCGCGAGGCGGGCACGTCCTTGCACGGCCTGCCGATCACGATGGCCAGCTCGCCCTCGTGGTGCACCGGGTGCGCGTCGGCGGGCAGTTGGATCGCGACGTTGGGTCCGATGATCGCGGTGTTGGGCTTGAGGAAGATCACCGGATCCTCGGGTGCGACTCCGCCCATCTCCTCGGCGTGGGCGGCGTAGTTCTTGCCCATGCAGATGACCTTGCTGGCGAGGATGGGGGCCAGCAGCCGCACATCGGCGAGCGGCCACGATCGGCCGGTGAACTCCGGCGTCCCGAAGGGGTGCTCGGAGATCTCGCGGACGATGGCCGCGTCCCCCTCGCCTTCCACGGACACGAACGCGACACCATCTGGGCTGGCGATACGACCTAAACGCATGCCATCACCCTAGTTGGCGCGCCGCGGGCGAACGCACCGGGTCCGATGGAATCGTTTCCTATATATTGAGATTCTGGTTCAACATCATGGGATGCGCGTGGGACGATGGCGGCATGAGCACGCAGTCCATCGGCACCGCGCGGCGCTGGTCGATGTTGGTGATCGCCCTGACGTCGACCTTGTGCGCCAACGTCTTCATCAACGGAGTCGCATTCCTGATCCCGACTCTGCACTCCGACCTCGGTCTCGATCTGGCCGAGGCCGGCCTGATGTCGTCGCTTCCCAGCTTCGGCATGGTGGTCACACTCATCGCGTGGGGATGGGTGGTCGATCGCTTCGGCGAGCGCTTCGTGCTGACGATCGGGTCGGCGCTCACCGCCGCGGCGGCGTTCGCCGCCGCCTCGGTCGACTCGCTGTTCAGCGTCGGCGTGTTCCTGTTCCTGGGCGGGATGGCCGCCGCGAGCAGTAACTCGGCCAGCGGTCGACTGGTCGTCGGGTGGTTCCCACCGCATCAGCGGGGCCTGACGATGGGGATCAGGCAGACCGCGCAACCGCTGGGAGTCGGCCTGGGGGCGTTGGTGATTCCGCGCTTGGCCGAGCACGGCGGGGTGTCCGCGGCACTGCTGTTCCCCGCCGTGGTGTGCGCGGTCGCCGCGGTGCTCAGCGTTCTCGGGGTGCAGGACCCGCCGAGGCCGCCGCGGACGGAAGCGCCGGCCGAGGACCTGGCCAACCCCTACCGCGGCGACTCGACCCTGTGGCGAATCCACGCGGTGTCGGTACTGCTGGTCGTTCCGCAGTGCGTGGTCTGGACGTTCACGCTGGTCTGGCTGATGACCGACCGTGGGTGGTCGGCGGCGTCGGCCGGTGCCCTGGTCACCGGTGCGCAGGTGCTGGGTGCCGCAGGCCGGATCGCGGCGGGCCGGTGGTCCGACCGGGTCGGCTCGCGGCTGCGTCCGGTCCGCACGATCGCGGTAGCGGCAGCGCTGTCGATGGCTCTGCTCGCGATCACCGACGCGTTCGGCTCGCCGCTGAGCATCGCATTGATCGTGGTGGCTTCCGTTGTCACCGTGACGGATAACGGATTGGCGTTCACCGCGATCGCCGAGATCGCGGGCCCGTTCTGGAGCGGGCGCGCCCTGGGCACCCAGAACACCAGCCAGTTGTTCACCGCCGGAATCGTGCCGCCGATGTTCGGTGCGCTGATCGCGACCGCCGGCTACCCGGTGGCGTTCGCGATCTGCGCGATCATGCCGCTGATCGCGCTTCCCCTGGTGCCGGTGCACGCCGATCCGATGGAGAACGCGTAGCGGCATCTGCGAGCGTGCGTCTTTGTACGTGTTTGTCGGCGTGTCGCGTGCAAGAAGTGCACACTCGCGGATTCGTTAAAACTCTTCTGCCACTTGAGTTTCAGTATTCACATTGCGTGATTTCCTGTCGGTGGTAGCACGTATGTTCGAGTCATGGGATTGCCGTTGGCCGACGCGGTCGCCGCCTACAACACGGGTGTGGACGCGCTGCTGGCCGCCGACGTCGACACGCCGTCGCACCACGATCTCGTCGCCGCGTTCGCCGCGATCGAGACCGGATCGCGTCGGGTTCCGATGGCCGGGTACGCGATCGTGGCCCGACTGGATCGCGAGGCCGACGCCCGCGCGCTGGGGGCCACCTCGCTGTGGCAGTTACTGAAACTGCGAACCCGGATGAGCAAGGGACAGGCGGTCACACGGATCGCTCGTGCCCGCGCCCTGATCGGATCGCGCACGATGCAGGGTGAGGTGTTGGCACCCGAATGGGAGCACACCGCCGCTGCACTGTCCCGTGGGACGATCGGCGACGAACACGTCGAGGTGATCCGCAAGTTCTTCACCGCCCTGCCGTCGCGGGTCGATCCGCTCACCCGTGCCCAGGCCGAACAGACACTGGCCGAAGTCGCAACCCGGCTGGATCCGAGCGGGTTGACGACCGCTGCGATACACCTGCTGGCGCTATTGCACCCGGACGGGGAGGCGCCCGTTGAAGAGGTGGCCCGCAAGGTCGGGCTCACTCTCGGTAACCAGCAACCCGACGGCACCAGCTACCTGTCGGGGTGGATTTCGCCGAAGCTTCGGGCGCTGATCGAACCGGTCGCCGCCAAGTTCGCCGAACGCAACCGCCACAGCACGCCCGACGACGAGACCGTCGAGGACCGAACACTCGTCGACCAGGAGTCCGCGCCGGCGACCGCGTCCACCGATGAAGTTGCCGCCGAGGACAATCCGTTCTCAGCGCATCCCGACGATCCCCCGCTGCCACGACCCGAACCCGTCCTCGACCACCAGTGGCGCACCAAATCGCAACATCTCCACGACGCCGTCGGAGCCGCGTTCGATCTGCTGCTGCGCTCGGGCACCCTCGGCCGGCTCAACGGATTGCCGACCACCGTCGTGGTGACCACCACGTTGCAGGAACTGCTGCGCGGCGCCGGCTACGCCGTCACCGGCGGCGGATCACGCCTGCCCATGCGGGACCTGATCGCCCAGGCGGCCAACGCCTACCACTACCTCGCGGTGTTCGACGATCACACCGGCCAAGCGCTTTACCTCGGCCGCACGCAACGCTGTGCGACCGGAGCGCAGAAGTTGATGCTGTTCGGCCGCGAGCGCGGCTGCACCTGCCCTGGCTGCACCGTCGACTTCTATCGAGCCCAGGCCCACCACGGTGTCGCGGACTGGAAAAACGACGGCCAGACCAACATCGACGACCTGACCCTGGCCTGCACGCTGGGCAATCAGATGATCGAGGACACCGGCTGGGTCACGCGCAAAAGGCCCGATGGACGTTTCGAGTGGATCGACCCGGTCACCGGCAGAGCGCACCTCAACGAACTGCACCACCCCGAACGCCTCCTGACACCCGAAGAAGACGACGACCCTCCGTAGACCGTGCTGGCGTCTACTCACACCCGCGTTTCGCTCAATCCGAGAAGATCACAGTTAAGGCCGGAAGGTTTCGACGGGCGCCCAACCGGTGGGCTGCGGGGTTCGCGCCGGCATCCGTACCGTCGGGCAATTCGAACAAGCGGTGACCGGCTACGCCACCACGCTACGTTCGCCCAGTCCGTCGCTCGAGCACCACATCCCTCCAGCCGACACTCTCGATGAATTCCGCCCCGATGTGGTCGCTCCGCGGGCGGCGACACCTTAGAGTTCTCTCGCACGCCCGAGCACACGGAGGTAAGGACTATGCGGCGACTCATCGGGTCGATGTTGCTGGGCTTCGCGGCGGTCGCCACCGCAGCGGGGTGCTCGTTCTCCACCGGCGGCGTCACTGTCGCCAAAGACGACGTCGCCACGGAGATCTCCAACCAGTTGAAGCAGGAGGTCGGCCGCGCGCCCGAATCCGTCACCTGCCCGTCGGACCTCAAGGGTGAAGTCGGCGCGACGCTGCGCTGCGACCTTCAGGACGGCGGCGACACCTACGGGGTCACCGCGACGGTCACCAAGGTCGACGGCACAAACGTCAAGTTCGACATCAAGGTCGACGACGAGCCGTCCTAGGGGGACGAATGAATCGACGAATCAGCCTGGCGCTGATCAGCTTCGCGGCAGTCGTGGCGGCGGGGTGTTCGTTCTCGATCGGTGGCACCACCGTCGACAAACAGAGCCTGTCCGACGAGATCTCGAAGCAGCTCGCCGGTCAGTGGGATCGCGCGCCCGAGTCGGTAACGTGCCCAGGGGATCTGAAGGGCGAAGTCGGCCAGAAGGCCACCTGCGAGTTCACCGAGGACGGCGAGACCTACTCGGTCACCGCGACGGTGACAGAGGTCGACGGCAGCCAGGTTCTGTTCGACATCGAACCGGAGCTTCCGAAGACGATCGACGAACAGCAGATCGCCGAGAAGGTCTCGGCCCGGATAGAGGAGGACGCCGAGTTCACGCCGGAGTCCGTCAGCTGCGTCGAAGACGTCGACCGCAAGAAGGGCGTGACCACTCGATGTGAGTACGTCGATGCCGGTGTGTCCTATCCCGTGAACGTGACCATCACCGAGATCGACGGCATCGACTTCGAGGTCGGTGTCGATGGGATCCCGGTCGTTCCCGCCGAAGCTGTAGCGCAACAGGTCTCCGACCAGCTCGCGCAGCGGATCGGTGTCGCTCCCGAAACCGTCACGTGTCCTGGACCGCTCGAGGGTGTGGTCGGCACCGAGATGCGGTGTGCACTCATCGACAGCGGTGACACCTACGGCGTGACGGTGACCGTCACCAAGGTCAACGGCACCAACGTCAACTTCGACATCAAGGTCGACGACGAGCCGTCCTAGGCCTCCGCGGCAGCGCCAGCACCGCCGCCACCAGGAAGCACAGCGCACCGACGAATGTGCCGACGTCGGCGACGGATTCGTCGACGACTGCACCTGACATACGCACGAAGGCGGCCAACGCGCTGACGCCGAACGCCACGCAGCCGATCATGTTGACCCAATTCGCCCACCAGTCAACGGAGTTCGGCGGCCAGCGCTTGACCGCGGCGATGGCGAGGACGCCGCTGACCAGGAACGCCAGTGAGCCGACCGCGTCGGGTGTCCAGACCAGGCGCCGCTCGGTCAGCACTGCATGTGCCGTAACGGCGGCACCGGTGCTGACGTTGAACAGCACCGTACCCGCGAATTGCGTCGCCGCCGAGAACCATTGAACGGTGCCCTCCGGGCCGGAGCGCACCAGCTGAATCCACGCGGCGCTGGTGAAGAACCAGGAACCGATGAAGCACAGCAGATTCGCCGTGCCGGCACTCTCGACGGCTCCCGGCGCCGTCGCGACTGCGAAGAACGTCGAACCGATGGCGAAAAGCCAACACTGATGGGTGACGGTGACGGCATCGCGAAGGCGCATCCGCCACGGCCCGGCCACTACAGCAGGGCCGAGATCCGATCACCGACCTCGGCGGTGGACAGCGTCGCGTCGCCGCGGGTGGCCAGATGCTCGGCGACCGCCCTGTCGACGCGCGCGGCGGCGTCGTGCTCACCGACGTGCGCCAGCAGCAGTGCCACCGACATGACGGCGGCCGTCGGATCGGCGATCCCCCGGCCCGCGATGTCGGGTGCGCTGCCGTGCACGGGTTCGAACATCGAGGGATTCGTACGCGTGGCGTCGATGTTGCCGCTGGCCGCCAACCCGATTCCACCCGACACCGCTGCCGCGAGATCGGTGATGATGTCGCCGAACAGGTTGTCGGTGACGATCACGTCGAAACGTCCGGGGTCGGTGACCATGTGGATGGTCGCGGCGTCGATGTGCTGGTAGGCCACCTCGACGTCCGGGAACTCCGCGCCGACGGCCTCGACCACGCGGGCCCACAGCTTCCCGGCGAAACTCAGCACGTTCGTCTTGTGCACCAGGGTCAGGTGGTTGCGCCGCTGCGAGGCACGGGTGAACGCGTCGCGGACCACGCGCTCCACCCCGAATGCAGTGTTGAGGCTCACCTCGGTGGCGACCTCGTGCGGCGTGCCCGCGCGAATGGCGCCGCCGGTGCCGGTGTACGGCCCCTCGGTGCCCTCGCGCACGACGACGAAGTCGATCGCCGGGTTACCGGCCAGCGGACTGTCGACGCCGGGGTACAACTTCGACGGCCGCAGGTTCACGTGGTGGTCGAGCGCGAACCGCAGATTCAGCAGCAGGCCGCGCTCGAGCACACCGCTGGGCACCGATGGATCGCCGATGGCGCCCAACAGGATCGCGTCGTAGCCCCGCAGTTCGTCGACGATGCCGTCGGGCAGGGTCTCCCCCGTCGCGTGGTAGCGGCGGGCGCCCAGGTCGTACTCGGTGCGCTCGACCCCCGGCAGCACGACGTCGAGGATCTTCAGCGCCTGATCGATGACCTCGGGCCCGATGCCGTCGCCGGCGATGACAGCCAGTCTCATGCCAGATCCACCAATTCCAGTGTCACAGCGCCCACATCGGTGCCGATGGTGTCCAGGACGTCGGCGCCCACCGGTTGGTCCAGTCGCAGCATGATCGTGGCGCCCTCGCCATCGGCGTCCTGCGAGAGCTGCGCCGCCAGGATGTTGACGCCCGCCGTGCCCAGCAGCGTGCCGATCTTGCCGAGCGCGCCCGGCTGGTCGCCGTAGTTGATGATCAGGTTGACGCCCTCGGCGCGCAGGTCGAGGTTGCGGCCGTTGACCTGCACGACCTTCTGCACCTGCTGCGGGCCGGACAGCGTGCCCGCGACGTTCACGGTCGAGCCGTCGGCGGCGACGGCGCGCACGTCGACCACGCTGCGGTGGTTGGGGCTCTCCGTTTCGGTGGCGATGCTGGCCTCGACACCGCGTTCAGCGGCGAGCGAGGGAGCGTTGACGAACGTCACCTGGTCTTCGATGACCGCGGAGAACAGTCCGCGAAGAGCCGAAAGCCGCAGTATGTCAACCTCTTCGGAGGCCAGCTCGCCGCGCACCTGGACGCACAGATTGGTCGGCAGCTCAGTCGAGAGCGCCCCGACCAGCAGGCCGAGCTTGCGCACCAGGTCGAGCCACGGCGCGACCTCCTCGCCCACGACGCCGCCGCCGACGTTGACGGCGTCGGGGACGAACTCGCCCGCCAGCGCCAGCCGCACGCTGGCGGCGACATCGGTGCCCGCCCGGTCCTGCGCCTCGGCGGTCGACGCTCCGAGGTGCGGCGTCACCACGACCTGGGGCAGTTCGAACAGCGGGCTGTCGGTGCACGGTTCGGTGGAGAAGACGTCGAGGCCCGCGCCGCCCACGTGCCCGCTGCGGATCGCGTCGGCCAACGCGTGCTCGTCGATCAGGCCGCCGCGCGCGGCGTTGACGATGATGACGCCCGGCTTCGTCTTCGCGAGCGCTTCGGTGCCGATCAGGCCCGCCGTCTCCTTCGTCTTTGGCAGGTGGACCGAGATGAAGTCGGCGACGGTCAGCAGCTCGTCGAGCGTCAGCAGCTCGATACCCAACTGCGCGGCGCGCGCCTGCGACACGTAGGGGTCGTACGCCACGATGTGGGTGCCGAACGCGGCCAGCCGCTGTGCCACCAGCTGGCCGATCCGGCCCAGGCCCACGACGCCGACGATCTTGCCGAAGATCTCGGTGCCGTTGAACGACGACCGCTTCCAAGTGTGCTCGCGCAGCGTGGCGTCGGCGGCCGGAATCTGCCGCGCCGCGGCCAGCAGGAGGGCGATGGCGTGCTCGGCGGCGCTGTGGATGTTCGACGTCGGGGCGTTGACCACCAGGACGCCCCTGGCGGTGGCGGCGTCGACGTCGACGTTGTCCAGGCCCACGCCGGCGCGGGCGACGATCTTCAGCTTGGTCGCCGCGGCGAGCACCTCGGCGTCGACGGTCGTCGCCGATCGCACCAGCAGGGCGTCCGCTTCCGGCACCGCGGCCAGCAGCTTCTCACGATCAGGGCCGTCCACCCATCGGACGTCGACCTGGTCTCCCAGGGCGGCGACGGTCGATTCGGCGAGTTTGTCGGCGATCAAAACAACGGGCAGGCTCACGCGGTCAGCCTAATGGGCTGTAATAGCGACGTGAACGTCACCGTCGTCGGTAGCGGACCCAACGGCCTGAGCGCCGCTGTGATCCTGGCCAGGGCAGGGTTGTCCGTGCGGGTTGTGGAGGCCCAGTCGACGCCGGGCGGCGGTGCGCGCACCCTGCCCGACCCCGAGTTTCCCGGCGTCGGCCACGACATCTGCTCGGCGGTGCACCCACTGGCCCTGGCGTCGCCGTTCTTCGCCGCGTTCGACCTGCGGGCCCGCGGGGTGCAGCTGGCCGTACCGGAGATCGCGTACGGCAATCCCCTCGAGGACCGACCGGCCGCGATCGGTTACGTCGACATCGAGCGCACCTGCGCCGAACTCGACGACGGCGCCTCGTGGCGTCGCCTGCTGGGGCCGCTGGCCGCAGACGTCGACGGCGTCGTCGGGCTGCTGCTCGGCGACAAGCGCTCGATACCGCCGTCGATCCCCGCGGCGCTGCGGGTCGCGCCCCGCCTGCTGGAGCAGGGCACGCCGCTGTGGCGTTCGCTCTCCGGAGACGACGCCCGCGCACTGTTCACCGGCGTTGCCGCACATACGATCTCACGCATGCCGTCGCTGGTCGCATCGGGCGCCGGACTGATGCTGGCGACGCTCGGCCATGCGGTGGGATGGCCGATCCCGGTCGGCGGCTCGCAGGCGATCCCCGACGCCCTGATCGCCGATCTGCGAGCCCACGGCGGCGAACTCGTCGTCGGCGAGGAGGTCACCCGCCCACCCGAGGGCGTCGTGCTCTACGACGTCGCGCCGCCCGCGCTGCTGCGCATCTACGGCGACGCGGTGCCGGCGAGGTACGCGAAGACGCTGCGCGACTACCGGTTCGGCCCCGGCGTCGCCAAGGTCGATTTCGTGCTGTCAGGCGAGATCCCCTGGCGTGACTCACGTCTCGCGCAGGCCCCGACTCTGCACCTCGGTGGCACGCGCGCGCAGATGGCTCTGGCGGAGGCCGAGATCGCGGCGGGCAGGCACGCCCAGTGGCCGATGGTGCTGGCCGCGCTCCCCCACATCGCCGATCCCGGCCGCATCGACGACGCCGGCCGTCGCCCGCTGTGGACCTACGCGCACGTCCCCTCCGGATCGACCGTCGACATGGCCGAGGCCGTCACCGAGGTGTTCGAGCGTTTCGCCCCCGGTTTCCGCGACGTCGTGGTGGCGGTGCGCAGCGTGCCCGCCTCGCGACTCGCCGACCACAACGCCAACCTGGTCGGCGGCGACATCGGCGTGGGCGGCAACAACATGTTCAGCGCTCTCACGGGGCCCGCACTGCGCCTCAACCCGTGGACCACGCCGATCCCCAAGGCGTACCTGTGCTCGTCGGCCACCCCGCCCGGTGGCGGCGTGCACGGCATGGCCGGCTTCTACGCCGCGCGCACGGTGCTCAAACGGGAGTTCGGCATCAAGACGTTGCCGAACCTCGCCCCCTAGACGCGAATTCGGCGTGCTCGGTTGCGCTGATCGCAACCGAGCACGCCGAACTCTAGTGCTACGCGGTCTCGGTGATCGGGCGGTCGACCCAGCTCATCAGGTCGCGCAGCTTCTTGCCGGTGACCTCGATGGGGTGCTCGGCGTTCTGCTTGCGCAGGCCCTCGAGCTCCTTGTTGCCGCCCTCGACGTTGGCGACGAGACGCTTGACGAAGGTGCCGTCCTGAATGTCCTTGAGGATGCCGCGCATCCGCTCCTTGGTGCCCTCGTCGATGACGCGGGGACCGGAGATGTAGCCGCCGAACTCAGCGGTGTCGGACACCGAGTAGTTCATCCGGGCGATGCCACCCTCGTACATCAGGTCGACGATCAGCTTGAGCTCGTGCAACACCTCGAAGTAGGCCATCTCGGGGGCGTATCCCGCCTCGACCATGATGTCGAAGCCGGCCTTGACCAGTTCCTCGGTGCCGCCGCACAGCACGGCCTGCTCACCGAAGAGATCGGTCTCGGTCTCCTCCTTGAAGTCGGTCTTGATGACGCCCGCGCGGGTGCCGCCGATGCCCTTGGCGTACGACAGCGCGAGCGCCTCGCCCTCACCCTTGGGGTCCTGGTCGACCGCGATCAGGCACGGCACGCCCTTGCCGTCGACGAACTGACGACGCACCAGGTGGCCGGGGCCCTTCGGAGCGACCATGCCGATGGTGACGTTGGCGGGCGGCTTGATCAGGCCGAAGTGGATGTTCAGGCCGTGGCCGAAGAACAGCGCGTTGCCGTCCTCCAGGTGGGGCTCGATCTCGTTCTTGAAGATCTCCGCCTGCGCGGTGTCGGGCGCCAGCAGCATGATGACGTCGGCCCACTTGGCGACCTCGGCCGGGGTGTCGACGCCCAGGCCCTGCTCCTCGACCTTGTCGCGGCTCTTCGAGCCCTCGCGCAGACCGACCTTCACCTCGACGCCGGAGTCGCGCAGGCTCAGCGAGTGCGCGTGTCCCTGGCTGCCGTACCCGATGACGCCGACCTTGCGGCCCTGGATGATCGACAGGTCTGCATCGTCGTCGTAGTACATCTCAACTGCCACTTGCTTCTTCCTTCTCTCTCTTCTGGGTCTGCAGGGTCACTTCGAGCTGACGATGCCGCGGGGACCGCGGGCCAGCGTCACCATGCCGGACTGGGCGATCTCGCGAATGCCGTACGGCTCCAACAGATTCAACAGTGCCGTCAGCTTGCCGGGCGTACCGGTGGCCTCCACGACCAGCGACTCCGCCGACACGTCAACGACCTTGGCGCGGAACAGGTTGACGGCTTCGATGATCTGGCCGCGCGTCGCCGCGTCGGCCCGCACCTTGATCAGCGCGAGCTCACGGGAGACCGAGTTGTCCTCGTCCTGCTCGACGATCTTGATGACGTTGATCAGCTTGTTGAGCTGCTTGGTGATCTGCTCGAGCGGGAAGTCCTCGACGGCGACGACGATCGTCATGCGGGAGAGGTGCTTCTGCTCGGTGGCGCCGACGGCCAGCGACTGGATGTTGAAGCCGCGCCGCGAGAACAGGGACGCCACGCGGGCCAGGACACCGGGCTTGTCCTCGACGAGCACCGACAGGGTGTGAGTCGTGGTGGTCATGCGTGTCCCTCGTTGCCCTGGTCGTCGAACAGCGGCCGGATTCCGCGGGCCGCCTGGATCTCGTCGTTGCTCATGCCTGCCGCCACCATCGGCCACACCTGCGCGTCCGCGCCCACGATGAAGTCGATCACCACCGGACGGTCGTTGATCGCGCGCGCCTGATTGATGACGTCCTCGACGTCTTCTGCACGCTCACAACGCAATCCGACGCAGCCGAGCGCCTCGGCCAACTTCAGGAAATCGGGGATGCGGTGACTGTGGGTGGACAGGTCCGTCTGGCTGTAGCGCTCCCCGTAGAAGAGCGTCTGCCACTGCCGAACCATCCCCAGGTTGCCGTTGTTGATCAGCGCGACCTTGATCGGCGCACCCTCGACCGCACAGGTGGCGAGTTCCTGGTTGGTCATCTGGAAGCAGCCGTCACCGTCGATCGCCCACACCTCGGCCTCGGGCCTGCCGAACTTCGCCCCCATCGCGGCGGGGACCGCGTATCCCATGGTGCCCAGGCCGCCGGAGTTCAGCCACGTCTTGGGGTTCTCGTACTTGATGAACTGCGCCGCCCACATCTGGTGCTGCCCGACGCCGGCCACGTACACCGCGTCCGGACCGGCGATCTGGCCCAGCTTCTCGATGACGAACTCCGGGCTCAGGCTGCCGTCGCTCTGCGGGCCGTAACTCAGCGGGTAGGTCTCCCTCACGTTGCTGAGGTACTTCCACCACTCGTCCAGATCCAGGTTCGCGGCGGTGGTGCCGTCCTTGCGCAGCGCCTCCAGCAGATCGGTGATGACGTTCTTCACGTCACCCACGATCGGCACGTCGGCGTTGCGGTTCTTGCCGATCTCCGCGGGGTCGATGTCGGCGTGAATCACCTTGGCCTCGGGGGCGAACGACGACAGCTGGCCCGTCACGCGGTCGTCGAAGCGGGTGCCGAGTGCGATCAGCAGGTCGCTCTTCTGCAGTGCGGCCACCGCGGCGACGGTGCCGTGCATGCCGGGCATGCCGAGGTTCTGCGGGTGGCTGTCCGGGAAGGCGCCGCGGGCCATCAGCGTGGTGACGACGGGGATGCCCGTCAGCTCGGCGAGGTCGAGCAACTCGGCGCTGGCCTCACCGCGGATGATGCCGCCGCCGACGTAGAGCACCGGCTTGCGCGCCGCGGCAATGAGTTTGGCCGCCTCCCGCACCTGCCTGCTGTGCGGCTTGGTGTTCGGCTTGTAGCCGGGCAGGTCGATCTGCGGCGGCCAGCTGAAGGTGCACTGGGCCTGCAGGACGTCCTTCGGGATGTCGACGAGCACGGCACCCGGTCGCCCGCTGCGCGCGATGTGGAACGCCTCGGCCATCACCTGGGCGATCTCGTCACCGTTGCGAACCAGGAAGTTGTGCTTGGTGATCGGCATCGTGATGCCGGAGATGTCGGCCTCCTGGAAGGCATCGGTGCCGATGAGGGCGCGACCGACCTGGCCGGTGATGGCGACGACGGGGATGGAGTCCATCTGGGCGTCGGCGAGCGGCGTCACCAGGTTGGTGGCGCCGGGGCCCGACGTCGCCATCATCACGCCGACCTTGCCGGTCGCGTGGGCGTACCCACTGGCGGCGTGCCCGGCGCCCTGCTCGTGCCTGACGAGCACGTGGCGCAGCTTCACCGAATCGAACAGCGGATCGTAGACGGGCAGCACGGCACCGCCGGGGATGCCGAAGATCACGTCGACGTCGAGTTCCTCGAGCGCGCGGATGACCGCCTGTGCGCCGGTGAGCTGATGCGGCGCAACGGTTCTGGGCTGCACGCTCGGCGCCTTCGCGCTAGCGGCGCCTGCGGACGTTCCGTTGGCACGCTGCGCCGGCTGGGGTGGTCGCGTGGTGGGTGCGCTCACGATCTCTGTCCTGTCTGTGTTCGTTCGGTCGGTCTCGATGTAGTGGTGATCCAAGGCAACAAAAAACCCCCGTCAGCGTCTGCTGCACGAGGGTTGCGCGTCGATGCTCGTAGGCTCAGGCCTGGTTACGCACCAACGCGCCAACCGAGTACTACGAGAATTCGAGCGGTCTGCATAGCTGTCGACGGTAGCCTCAGCACAGGTCAAAGGTCAAATTCCGTTAGGCGATGCGAAGATGGCCGAGTGAGCACGCCCGCGACTGAGCCCCTGAGACCCGTCGTCATCAAGATCTCCCCAATGGCGCATTTCGCAGCCGGGTTCCTGTTCCTCGGCCTGCTCGCGGTGGTGTTCGCCGCCCCCGGCTGGTTCGCTCCGCTGCTGGTCCTGCCCGTGCTGGCATCGGTGGCGATCGTCCGTTACCGCACGACCGCCGACCGCGACGGCTTCACCGCGCGCACGCTCATCGGCAGTACATCGGCCGCCTGGGAGGACGTCGACGGCCTGAAGTTCGACCGCAGCTCGTGGGCGCTGGCAGTCCTCAAGGACGGCGCCGAGGTGCGGTTGCCCGCCGTGACGTTCGCGACGCTGCCCACGCTGACGGCGGTGACGGCCGGCGTCGTGCCCAATCCCTATGCCGTCAAGCCGGACACCGAAACGCAACCGGACGGCGATTAGGCGAGCGGGTTGGCGCCGTTGAGGAACACCCACACGGCCACACCGGCGGCGATGCCGAGAACCAGGGCGGCGATCGATCCGATGAACGGCCGGCGCGCCCACCCGCGGCCCGCGTCGAAGCCGTAGCGGCCGGGCCCGCTGAGAACCAGCGCGACCGCCACCACGAGCAGCACGACCTCGTACTCGTGCCCGTCGGGCAGGAAGAACGGAAAGTAGCCCGCATCCGGCTGCGCGGCGACAGCGGCCAGCAGCGCGTTGATCAGGTATCCGACGGCGGCTGCCGCGGCCACCGGGGTGAACAGCCCGAGCACCAGCAGCACGCCCGCGCCGATCTGCACTCCGATCCCGGCGTAGCTCAGGATCGTCGCGTGCTGGAAGCCGAGGTCGACCAGCGACTCCCGGAAGCCGCTGAGCCCCGAACCGCCCCACCAGCCGAACGCGGTGTGCAGGCCGTGGGCGATCAGCAGGGCGCCGAGCCCGACGCGCAACAGCATCAGCCCCAAGTCCTGCGTGCCGCGGCGCGCGTCGCCCGACCGCGCGTCCAGCTCGTCGGGTTCGATCTCGGTCGGTTCGGCGGCGGATGCGGAATGCCGGCCGGCCGGTTGCACGTAGGGCAGCGGCTCCGGATCGCCGAGCAGGGGGAAGCCACCGGAGTGCTCACCGGACGTCGAGTCGTAGCGCGGGATCGCCGTCGTTTCGAAGTCGCCCGCGTACGTCGACGAGGGTAGGTCGTCCTCGGGGTCGACCAGGTGCGCCGACGAGGACCGCGCGGCGAGCTCGTCCTCAGGACGTTTCCACGCGCGCGGGTCGTGAGAGGTACTGGTCATGAAAGCCAGCGTAAGTGCTATTCACCTGCGAATCGCGGATTGGCGCGGCCCCATTCGACCCGTATCCGTACCGTGACACTCCCCGGTCGCCATGCTCCTGCCCACCGTGACACTCCCCGGTCGCTGCGCTCCTTCCCACCGTGACACTCCCCGGTACGTGGCGGACCCCACCCATCGATCCGTAACCTGGCCTGCATGAGACTGCGCCCCTCGACGCTCGGAGCCGCGGTGCTGTGCGTTGCACTCCTCGGATCGGGCTGCGCGCGCTTCGACGAAGCGCAGTCCGAGCCGTTCACGACAGCGCCCGAGATCGCGATGGAGCCCAGCTCCAAGCCCAAGCCGCCGCCACCCCTGCCCGGCCGCCCCTTCCCGAAGGAGTGCCCCGCGCCGAACGTCATGCAGGGCTGCCTCGACAGCACCAGCGGGTTGATCATGGGCTCCGACAGCAAGACCGCCCTGGTCGCCGAACGCCAGACCGGCGCGGTGAAGGAGATCTCGCTGAGCGCGGAACCCAAGGTCAAGGTCGTCATCCCGGTCGACGCGGCCGGTGACGGCGGGCTGATGGACATCGTGCTGTCGCCCACCTACAGCCAGGACCGGCTGATGTTCGCCTACGTCAGCACGCCGACCGACAACCGCGTCATCCGCATCGCCGACGGCGACGTGCCCAAGCCGATCCTGACCGGCATTCCGAAGGGGCCGACCGGGAACATGGGCGCCCTGGTGTTCACCAGCCCGACGACGCTCATGGTGCTCACCGGCGACGCGGGCAACCCCGCCCAGGCCGGTGACCCGGGCTCGCTGGCGGGCAAGCTGCTGCGGATCGAGCAGCCGACGACGGTCAACCAGGCACCCCCGACCACGGCGCTGTCCGGCATCGGTTCGGCGGGCGGGCTGTGCGTCGACGGTGCCGACGGATCGCTGTACGTCACCGATCGGACCCCGACGGGTGACCGCCTGCAGCGCATCACCAAGGACTCGACGGTGTCGACGGTGTGGTCGTGGCCCGACAAACCCGGTATCGCGGGCTGCGCCGCGCAGGAGGGCACCGTCCTGGTGAACCTCGTCAACACCAAGCAGACCGTGGCCGTGCGTCTGGCGCCGGACACCGGCGCGGTCACCGGCGATCCCGAGGTGCTCCGGCAGGACGAGCACGGCCACGTGTGGGCGCTGCAGTTCTCCCCCGACGGCAACGTGTGGGGCGCGACGGTGAACAAGACCGTCGGCGACGCCGCCCAACTCGACGACGTCGTGTTCCCGCTGTTCCCGAGCGGTGGGTTCCCGCGGGCCAACGACGACAAGATGTAGGCGACGCACCCGTCGTGTCCTGTCAGCCCGACTTCGCCCGACTGTCCGGCGAACTCGGTTTCGCCTGCGACGGTGCCCGGTCGTTCGTGACCGTGCGCAATCCCCTCGCGCTCGCCAACTGGACGCTGCCCGTCGTGGAAGCGTTGATGGTGCTCGGTGCGGTGCTGGCGCTGTGGCTCGCGATTCGCCGACTGCGCCGCGACGGTGACCCGACGACGCTCACGCTGTGGATCGCATCGATCGTCTACCTGCTGATCATCGAGGCGCCGCAACTGGGAACCGTGTTCGCGCACAACGTGTTCACGATCGACCTCGCGTACGACCGGTTGCCGCTGTACATCGTCGCGGTGTACCCCGCGACGATCACGCTCGCATTCGACATCGTGCGATCCGTGGGCGTGTTCGAACGCCGTGGCGCGCTCGTCGGCGCGGTGTGCGTGGGATTCGTCAACGCGTGCTTCTACGAGGTGTTCGATCACCTTGGGCCGCAACAACAGTGGTGGGCGTGGAACACCGACAGCGAACTCAACCACCCGATGATGAACTCGGTGCCGCTGACCAGCACCGTGCTCTTCGCGATGCTGGGCCCCGCGGCGCTGGCGTTCGTCGGCTACGTACTCGTCGGTGGACCGGCGGCACGCGGCCGGCGGTTCGGGCCCTGGGCGGTGACCTGGCGCACCGTGCTGATCGGGGCGCTGGTTCCGGTGGCGATGGTGGCGCTGAGTCTGCCCGTCTCGATCTTCGAGAGCCGTGACGTCGTTCAAGCCCTGGTGCTCGGCATCGAAATCGTGGTGTTCGCCGTTGTTTCCGTCCCGGTGTTGTTCCAGCAGTGGCGGCGCACCCGGCACGAAGGCGGTACCGAGTATCCGAGCACTTACGTGCGGTTCTACGGCGCACTGTATCTCGCGGTGTTCGCCGTCCTGTGGATCAGTGCGCTGCCCGAGTTCGCCGGCGCGATCGACGGGATCACCAGCACCGGCACGCCGACGGGCAACTTCGGTTACGTCGCGGCGTGTTTCACCGCGGCTTTGGCGTGTGTCGTCGGGGTGAGCACCATCGGCAGACACGAGCCCGCGGGTGTGACGGTGCGCTAGCCCGGTCCCGGCCCCGGCCCCGGACCGGGTAGCCGCAGCATGAGCCGGGTGCCGCCCAGCGGGCTGACCTCGAGCGCGGCTGTGCCACCGTGGATCTCGGCCTGCTGGGCGACCAGGGCGAGGCCGAGACCCGAACCCGAGCGCGACGCCGTCGTTCCGCGGTGGAAGCGCTCGAACACCGCGGCGCGCTCCTCGGCGGGCACCCCCGAGCCGTCGTCGTCGATCGCGATCTCGACACCGGCGGCCGAGCTCACGACGCTGAGCCGAACCTGCGTCGCACCACCGTGTTTCACGGCGTTGGCGATCGCGTTGTCGACTACCAGGCGCAGCCCGGCGGGCATCCCGAGCATCAGGACGGTCGTCGACGACCCCATCGAGACGTCCAGGTCGGGGTAGTTGTGCACGGCGTCGTGCGCGGCACGGTCGAGCAGTTCGACGACGTCGACGGGCACGAAGTCGTCGACGGTGGTCAACTCCCCCTGCGCGAGTCGCTCGAGCGCCCCGAGCGTCGCTTCGATCCTGCCCTCGGTCCGCATGACGTCGGCGATGACCTCCTTGCGCTGCTCGGCCGTCATGTCCAGGGTGGCGAGGACCTCGAGGTTGGTCCGCATCGCGGTCAGCGGGGTGCGCAGTTCGTGGGAGGCGACCGCGGCGAAGTCGCGCGCCGATTCCAGTGCCGCACGGGTGCGTTGCTGTTCGTCGCCGATGCGGCCGAGCATGCCCTCGACGGCTTCGGATATCTCGACGGCCTCCCACACCCCGCGCACCTGGACCTCGTCCGGGTTGGACTGCGCGTTGATGGCGCGTGCCTGTTTGGCCAACAACCGGAACGGATTCACCATGACCAGGGCGATGACCCACCCGACGAGGAGCGTGCCGAGGATGACGCTGCTGCAGATCCAGAACACCCGCCAGTGCAGCGAGTCGATGCGCGCCTGAGTGTCCGCGAGTGGAGCGCCGAGTGCGACGAACGCGCTTCCGGTGTTGATGGTGCGGACCCGGTACTCCACGCCGTTGATCTCGGCGTCGGAGTATCCCGTGCCGAGTTCGGGCAGGACGATGTCGGACGGAATCGACACGGTCGTATTGCCGATGCGTGCCGTGCGCACCAGCCCGCCCTCGGTGGGTTCGGGGCCGACGCCGTCCTGCGCACTGCGCAGCAGGGTGTTGACGTCACCGAGGCTCGACAGTGAGTCGAGCCTGCGGTCCAACTGGTCGTACTGGTCGTTGGTCACGCCGACCCACACCCACACACCCAGTGTCAGAACGAGAATGATGACGCCCAGCTGGGAGATGATGACGATCGACCGCAACGACAGCAGGCGCAGCGGCTGCCGTAGCAGGCGGTACGCGATGTCCTGGGGCGACTTCATCGGAGGATCAGTCAGCTACAGGCCGCGATGACCATCTCGCGGACCAGCGCGGCGTCGGCCTGACCCTTCGTCGCCTTCATCACCGCGCCGACGATCGCGCCGGCTGCAGCCACCTTGCCGCCGCGGATCTTCTCGACGATGTCCGGACTGGCCGCCAGCGCCTCGTCGACGGCCGCCTTGATCACGGAGTCGTCGCGCACGACGGCGAGCCCGCGGTCGGTCATCACCTGGTCGGGTTCGCCCTCACCGGCCAGCACGCCCTCGATCACCTGGCGGGCGAGTTTGTTCGACAGCTTGCCCTCGTCGACCAGCGCGATCACCGAGGCGACCTGCGCGGGTGTGATCGCGAGCGCGTCGAGTTCGACCCCCGCCTCGTTCGCCTTCTGCACCAGGAAGTTGCCCCACCACGCTCGGGCCGCCTCGCTCGGCGCGCCGTGGCCGACAGTCGCCGCGACGAGGTCGATGGCACCGTTGTTCACCAGGTCGCGCATCACCTCGTCGGAGATGCCCCACTCCTCCTGAATCCGGTTGCGCGTCAGCCACGGAAGTTCGGGGATGGTCTGCCGCAGCCGCTCGATCACCTCGGTGCTCGGCGCGACCGGCTCGAGGTCGGGTTCCGGGAAGTACCGGTAGTCCTGGGCGGTCTCCTTGCTACGACCGGCGGTCGTGTGGCCGTCCTCGTGAAAGTGCCGCGTTTCCTGGACGATTCGGCCGCCCGCCTCGAGAATCGCCGCCTGCCGCCGCATCTCGTAGCGGACCGCGACTTCCACGCTCCTGAGCGAGTTGACGTTCTTCGTCTCGGTGCGTGTGCCGAACTCGGTGGCCCCAATCGGCTTGAGGCTCAGATTCGAGTCGCACCGCATGGAGCCCTGGTCCATCCGGACGTCGGAGACTCCCAACGCCCGCAACAGATCCCGCAGCGCGGTGACGTAGGCTCGGGCGATCTCCGGCGCGCGTTCGCCGGTGCCCTCGATCGGCCTTGTGACGATCTCGATGAGCGGTACGCCCGCACGGTTGTAGTCGAGCAGCGACGTGGTGGCGCCCTCGATGCGACCGGTGTCGCTGCCGAGGTGCGTCAGCTTGCCGGTGTCCTCCTCCATGTGGGCGCGCTCGATCTCCACCCGCCACGTGGTGCCGTCGTCGAGCGGCACGTCGAGGTAACCGTCGACGGCGATCGGTTCGTCGTACTGGCTGATCTGGTAGTTCTTCGGCTGGTCGGGGTAGAAGTAGTTCTTCCTGGCGAACCGGCCCCAGGGTGCGATATCGCAGTTAAGCGCCAGACCGATCCGGATCGCCGACTCGACCGCGGCCTGGTTGAGCACCGGTAGCGACCCCGGCAGGCCCAGGCAGACGGGACAGACCTGGGTGTTCGGCTCGCCGCCGAAGCGGTTGGCGCAGCCGCAGAACATCTTGGTTGCCGTGGACAGCTCGACGTGCACTTCCATGCCCATGACGGGCTCGTAGCGCGCGATGACCTCGTCGTAGTCGAGCAGTTCGGCGGTCGTGACGGACATGGGGACGATCCTAGTGTTCAGCTCTCGACGAGCTTCGGGTGCACGGCACCGCGGCCGCGTGAGGAGAACGCGCTATCCGAAGAACTCCGCGGCGTCGTCGTAGCGGGTCTGGGGCACCAGCTTGAGTTGCTTGACCGCGTCGGCCAGCGGAACCCGGCCGATGTCCTGGCCGCGCAGCGACACCATCATCCCGAACTCACCGGAATGGGCGGCGTCCGCGGCGTTCACGCCGAATCGGGTGGCGAGCACGCGGTCGTACGCCGTCGGAGTACCGCCCCGCTGCACGTGTCCGAGCACGGTCACCCGGACTTCCTTCTTGATCCGCTTCTCCACCTCGATGGCCAGCTGCTGGGACACCCCGGTGAACTTCTCGTGGCCGAACTCGTCCATTCCGCCCTGACGCAGCTGCATGGTGCCCTCGGCCGGTTTGGCGCCCTCGGCGACGACGCAGATGAAGTGCGACGAGCCGTGCTGGAAGCGCTTCTTGACCAGCCGGCACACCTCCTCCACGTCGAAGGGCTGCTCGGGGATCAGTGTCATGTGCGCGCCGGAGGCGATTCCGGCGTTCAGCGCGATCCAGCCCGCGTGCCGGCCCATCACCTCGACGAGCATGACTCGCTGGTGGGATTCCGCGGTGCTGTGCAGCCGGTCGATCGCCTCGGTGGCCACCTGCAACGCGGTGTCGTGCCCGAAAGTGACGTCCGTGCAGTCGATGTCGTTGTCGATGGTCTTCGGAACGCCGACGACGGGCACGTTCTCCTCGGACAGCCAGTGCGCCGCGGTCAGCGTGCCCTCACCGCCGATGGGAATCAGCACGTCGATGCCGTTGTCCTCCATCGTCTGCTTGATCTGGTCCAGACCCGCCCGAAGGATCTCGGGATTCACCCGCGCCGTGCCGAGCATCGTGCCGCCCTTGGCCAGCAGCCGGTCGTTGCGATCGTCGTTCGCCAACTGGATGCGGCGGTCCTCCATGAGACCGCGCCAGCCGTCGAGGAAGCCGACGACCGACGACCCGTAGCGCTGGTCGCACGTCCGCACCACCGCCCTGATCACGGCGTTCAGGCCTGGACAGTCACCGCCGCCGGTGAGTACTCCGATACGCATGGTGTGTATCTAACCCGGTTACAGCGCGGTCGGCAGCGATCCGCGCGCGGCCTCGTAGGCGGCACCGACCCGGTAGAGCCGGTCGTCGGCGAGTGCGGGCGCCATGATCTGCAGACCGACGGGCAGCCCGTCGTCCTCCGACAGTCCCGATGGCACCGACATTCCGCAGTGGCCCGCGAGGTTCAGCGGCAGCGTGCACAGGTCGAAGAGGTACATCGCCAGCGGATCGTCCACCTTCTCCCCGAGCGGGAACGCCGTCGTCGGCGTGGCGGGCGACACCAGCACGTCGACGGATCGATACGCCTCGTCGAGATCTCGGGCGATGAGTGTGCGGACCTTCTGCGCCTGGTTGTAATACGCGTCGTAGTAGCCCGCCGACAGCGCGTAAGTGCCGATCATGATGCGGCGCTTGACTTCCGGGCCGAACCCGGCCGCACGGGTCAGCGCCATCACCTCCTCGGCGCTGTGCGTGCCGTCGTCGCCGACCCGCAGTCCGTAGCGCATGGCATCGAACCGCGCGAGGTTGCTCGACACCTCCGACGGCAGGATCAGGTAGTACGCCGCGAGCGAGTGGTCGAAATGCGGGCAGTCGACTTCGGACACCTCGGCGCCGAGCGCGGTCAGCTGTTCGACCGCGGCGTTGAACGACGCCAGCACCCCGGCCTGGTAGCCGTCACCGCGCAGTTGCTTCACCACCCCGACGCGCACGCCCTTCAGGTCGCCCGCGGCACCCGCCCTGGCCGCGCCGACCACGTCCGGAACGGCGACGTCGACGCTCGTCGAGTCACGCGGATCGTGCCCGGCGATCACCTGGTGCAGCAGCGCGGTGTCGAGCACGGTGCGCGCGCACGGGCCGCCCTGGTCGAGTGACGAAGCACACGCGATCAGCCCGTACCGCGACACCGTGCCGTAGGTCGGCTTCACGCCGACCGTGGCGGTGAGCGCCGCGGGCTGGCGGATCGACCCGCCCGTGTCGGAGCCGATGGCCAGCGGCGCCTGGAACGCCGCCAGCGCCGCCGCGCTGCCGCCGCCCGACCCGCCGGGCACCCGCTCGACGTTCCACGGATTGCGCGTGGGCCCGTACGCGGAGTTCTCGGTCGACGACCCCATCGCGAACTCGTCCATGTTGGTCTTGCCGAGAATCGGCGTCCCCGCCGCACGCAGCTTCGCGGTCACCGTCGCGTCGTACGGCGAGCGCCAGCCCTCGAGGATCTTCGACCCGCACGTCGTGGGGGCGTCGGTGGTGGTGAAGACGTCCTTCAGCGCCAGCGGCACCCCGGCCAGCGGCGAGGGGAGCGCGTCTCCGGCCGCCACCGCCGCGTCGATCCGGCCCGCCGCGGCCAGCGCCTCATCCGCGCCGACGTGCAGGAACGCGCGGTAGGTGTCGTCGGTGGCGGCGATCTGATCGAGGCACGCCTGCGTGACCTCGGTCGAGGACACCTCCTTGGCGGCGATCTTCGCGCCCAACTCGGCGGCCGAGAGCTTGATCAATTCGTCGTCATGCCTGCTCATTCCGATTCCCCCAGAATCCGCGGCACCGCGAACCGGCCGTCTTCGGCCTTCGGCGCCGCCGCCAGCGCCTCGTCCTGGGTCAGGCACGGTTCGACGTTGTCGGGCCGGGTCACGTTGACGTCCTTCAGCGGGTTGTCTGTGGCTTCGACACCGGTCACGTCGACGGCCTGGATCGCACCGACGTGGGCGAGGATCGCGTCGAGCTGGCCGGCGAACCCGTCGAGCTCGTCGTCTGTCAGTGCGAGTCGGGCCAGCCGCGCCAGGTGGGCGACGTCATCCCTGGAGATCTGAGACACGTCGAATAACCCTAGTCACGCGCGCCCGGCGGGCCGCATCGGACGTGGCGATGGACCGTGAGCGGCCGGCTGCCGAGTCGCTGAGCCACCCACCCCATGCGACAGTGTTGCCCGTGCCGTCATATCTGCTGCGGGTCCAGCTGGAGGACCGACCCGGCAGCCTGGGCTCGCTGGCCGTGGCGCTGGGCTCGGTGGGCGCCGACATCCTGTCCCTCGACGTGGTCGAACGCTGGTCGGGTTACGCCATCGACGACCTCGTCGTGGAGTTGCCCGCCGGCGCCATGCCCGACACGCTGATCACCGCCGCGGAGCGGTTGGAGGGCGTCTACGTCGACAGCATCCGACCGCACACCGGATTGCTCGAAGCCCATCGCGAACTCGAGCTCATCGACCACGTCGCCGCGGGCGGCACCAGGGAGGATCGGCTCCAGGTCCTCGTCGACGAGGCTCCGCGAGTGCTGCGCGTCGGCTGGTGCACGGTGCTGAGCCTCGCCGAGCCCGGCCTGCACCAGGTCGCAGGCAGTCCCGGCGCTCCCGAGACCCAACCCGGTACCGTTCCGTGGCTGCCGCTCGAGCACGCCGAGGCGCTGGACGGCTCCGCGGACTGGGTGCCGCAGGTGTGGCGGGACATGGACACGACACTGGCGGCGGCGCCGCTCGGTGACGCGCACATCGCGGTCATGCTGGGGCGCCCCGGCGGCCCGCTGTTCCGGCCCTCGGAAGTCGCGCGGCTCGGCTACCTCGCGGGAATCGTGGCCACGATCATCCGCTAGCGGCAATCAGGCGTCCACGGCTGCGCCCATTGGCGTCCGAACAGGGGCCATCGCGGTGAAAGAATCGAGGCCATGCCCACCAGGGGAGCGCGAGCCGGCTGGTACCTCGACCCGGACGACCCGGCGCACATACGCCGGTGGAACGGCAGACAGTGGGCAGTTCCGAGGCCCCACTCCCCGTCGAGGGGTCGAAGCACTGTTTTCAGCCGGACCTTTGTCTGGGGTGTCATGATCGGCCTGGCCACCGGAGGGGGTGGCGGGACCGCGGTGTTTCCCGTGATCGGCACGATGATCGGCGCGATGATCGGCGCGATCTGCGGCCTCATCGTCGGCGTGCCGCTCTCGGTGATCGTCGCTCTCGTCGTCGACAGCGCGGCCCGCGAGCCGTCCACGGCGGCGTCCTATCTGCGGACCGTGGATGTCACGCTGGTGGTACTCGCGGTGACGATGGCTGTGCTGGCCGCTTTCGTGATCGGCGAACTGGCCTCCGCGGCGATCGTGATGTTCGCGATCGCGGTCGTCGGTCTCGCCGTCATCCGCCCCCGCTTACGCCGCTTCGTGCAGTACCCGACTCAGTCCGACTCGTCGGCGCTCTGCGGTCCCGCTGCCAACAACTGACGGAAGCCGTCCTCGTCGAGCACCGGCACTCCGAGTTCAATCGCCTTGTCGTACTTGGACCCCGGCGAATCGCCCGCCACGACGTAGGCGGTCTTCTTCGACACCGAACCGGCGGCCTTGCCTCCGCGCACCAGAATGGCCTCCTTGGCCTCGTCGCGGGAGAACCCGGTGAGCGATCCGGTGACGACGATCGACAGACCCTCGAGCGTGCGCTCGATGCTGGCGTCGCGTTCGTCGGCCATCCGGACGCCGGCCGCCCGCCACTTGTCGACGATCGCCCTGTGCCAGTCGACCGTGAACCAGTCGATGACGGCGTCGGCGATGGTCGGGCCGACACCCTCCGCCGCCGCCAACTGCTCCTCGCTGGCGGCCTCGATGGCGTCGAGGCTGCCGAACTCCTGCGCCAGGGCGCGTGCGGCGGTGGGCCCCACGTGCCGGATCGACAGCGCGACGAGCACCCGCCACAGCTGCTGCGACTTGGCCCTGCCCAGATTGGCGAGCAGCCGTTTGCCGTTGGCGCTCAGCTCGCCGGCCTTGACCCGGAACAGGTCGGTGCGCAGCAGATCGTCTGCGGTGAGCGAGAACAGGTCGCCCTCGTCGGTGATGACGCCGGACACCAGCAGCGCAGTTGCGGCCTCGTAGCCGAGGCCCTCGATATCGAACGCACCCCGGCCCGCGACGTGGAACACGCGCTCCCGCAACTGCGCTGGGCACGACCGTGAGTTCGGGCATCGGATGTCGGCGTCGCCCTCCTTCGCCGGTGCCAGCGTGGTGCCGCACTCGGGGCACTGCGTCGGCATCACGAATTCGCGTTCCGTGCCGTCGCGCGCGTCGACGACCGGGCCCAGCACCTCGGGGATGACGTCGCCGGCCTTGCGGATGACGATGGTGTCCCCGATCAGCACCCCCTTGCGCTTCACCTCGGACCCGTTGTGCAGCGTGGCCTGACTGACCGTGGATCCCGCCACCTTGACCGGCTCCATGAACGCGAAGGGGGTCACGCGCCCGGTCCTGCCGACGTTGACCTTGATGTCGAGCAGCCTGGTGGTGGCCTCCTCCGGCGGGTACTTGTAGGCGATCGCCCACCGCGGCGCGCGTGACGTCGCGCCGAGCCTGCGCTGCAGGGCGACGTCGTCCACCTTCGTCACCAGGCCGTCGATCTCGTGCTCGACGTCGTGCCGGTGCTCGCCCCAGTAGGCGACGCGGTCGGCCACGGCCTTGATGCCCTTCACCTTGACCGTGTGCGTGGACACCGGCAGGCCCCACGCCGCCAGCGCCAGATAGGCGTCGTGGAGGGTGGGCGGGTTGAAGCCCTCGGATCGGCCCAGGCCGTGGCAGATCATGTGCAGCCTGCGGCGCGCGGTGACGGCCGGGTTCTTCTGGCGCAGCGAGCCCGCGGCGCTGTTTCGCGGGTTGGCGAACGGCGGCTTGCCCTCCTCCACCAGGCTGGCGTTGAGCGCCTCGAAGTCCGTCAGGCGGAAGAACACCTCCCCACGCACCTCGAGCACCGCGGGAACGGGGTACTCCGCGCTGGCGGTCAGCGTTTCGGGGATGTCCTCGATGGTGCGGGCGTTGAGCGTGACGTCCTCGCCCGTGCGCCCGTCGCCACGGGTGGCGGCCCGTTCCAGCCTGCCGTCGCGGTACACCAGCGCCAGTGCGACGCCGTCGATCTTGAGCTCGCACAGGAAGTCGGGGTCGTCGCCGATCTCACCCGTCAGGCGCGCCGCCCAGGCCGTGAGCTCGTCGGAGTCGAACACGTTGTCCAGCGAGAGCATCCGCTCGAGGTGGTCGGCGGAGGTGAAGTCGGTGGCGAAGCCGGCACCCCCGACCAACTGCGTCGGCGAGTCCGGAGTGCGCAGCTCGGGGTACGTCTCCTCGAGTGCGGTGAGCTCGCCCAGCAGGGTGTCGAACTCGCCATCGGAGACGATCGGCGCGTCTTTGACGTAGTAGCGGAACTGATGGCCGCGAACCTCGTCGGCGAGTTCCTGCCAGCGCCGACGGACATCGGGGGCGACGGAATCCTCGGGCAGGTCGGGCGTGCTCACGGGGAAAGGCTAGCGAAGGGCACCGACGAGGCGGCCGGCTCATCCGCGGTATTCGACGAACGTCGCCATTCCGCCGTTGAGGTGGTAGTCGTTGTGACAATGCACGATCCACCTGCCGGGGTTGTCGGTGTCGAAGTCCACCGTCACGGTCTCGCGCGGCGGTACCAGCACGGTGTCCTTGCGCGGCCCCGGCCCCGCCGGGCCCTGCACCTGGAAGGTGTGCCCGTGCAGGTGCATCGGGTGGAACATCATCGACGTGTTGACGTACCGGAGCCGAACCCGCTGGCCCCGCGCCAACTCGATGCCGCCGTTCGGCGGGTCGTAGAGCGCGCCGTTGATGGGCCACGTGTACCCGGCCAACGGACCCGCGAGCTTCAAATCGACGGTTGTGTCCGGATTTCGTTGCGGGAGAACCACATCCGGCAACGGTGTCAGCGTGGATGTGTTGACCGGGGCGCCGGCGCGCAGCGACGCCACGAACGCCGGGACGTCGGTCGCGGCGGGTTTCGCGTCGACGCGCAGGCTCATCATCGCGAACCCGTCCTTGCCCTCGGGGGCGGCGACGACCGGCACCGAACCGGTGATCGTGACGACGGCGTCGGCGCGCTCCCCCATGCCGAGGATCACCGAGTCCGCCCGCTGTGGCACCACCGGGTAGCCGTCGGTGTGGGTGATGGAGAGTGGGACGCCGGGCACGCCGACACGGAACGCGGTGTCCGCGCCCGCGTTGACGATGCGCAGCCGAATACGTTGTCCCGCTCGGTAATCGCGACGCTGTGGATCCCTGGTGGTGCGTCCGTTGACGAGGAAGTAGGGATAGGTGACGTCACCTCCGTCCTCGCCGAGGGGCAGCGTCGGACTGAGCGGCGGACCGCCGCTCGCCATCGGTTTCATCCCCGTCCGCCGCAGGTTCGCGAACACCGCATCCGGATCGGTGCCGGTGCCGTCGATCCAGTCGTCGAGCACGATCACCAGTTCGTCGTCGTAATCCGATCCGTCGTCGGGGTCCTCGACGATCAGCGGCCCGTACATGCCTCGGTCCAGTTGGGTGCCGACGTGGCTGTGCAGGTAGTAGGTGCCGGCGTCGGGCACCGTGAACCGGTAGCGGAACGTGTCGCCGGGTGCGATCGCCGGTTGGGTGAGCACCGGCACCCCGTCCATGTCGTTGGGAATCGCCAGCCCGTGCCAGTGCACCGTGGTCTCCTGCGGGAGCCGGTTGGTTACCGTGGCGTCGAGCAGGGCGCCTTTGCGGAGGCGAATCTCCGTGGCGGGGACGGTGCCGGTGTAGGTCCACGTGCGGACGGCCAGGCCGCCGAGATCGACATCCGCCTCCGCGGGCGTCATCGTGACGACGACGGCGGGCGCGCCCGTCCGGTCCACGGCGGGCGTCTCGCCGGCGCGGGTCGAACAGGCCCCTGTGACGCCCGCAACCGCGCCGACCGCCGTCACCTTGAGGAATCCGCGACGGCCCAGCACATCAAGATCGTCGCATCTCGCTCATCTGCGCGGGACGATAAAGTGCGTTCCGTGCCGCATCCGATCATGTTCGGCGACGACGACCCCGGCCTGCGTGAACTGCGGGACATCGCGCTGAGCTACCCCGAGGCGTACGAGAAGGTGTCGCACGGCCGGCCCGGTTTCTTCGTCTCGAAGATGTTCGCCATGTACGGCGGGTCCACGAAGGAGACCGGGATCATGCGCGCCGTGCCGCACTGCGTCATGGTCAAGGTCGAGGAGGCCGAGCGCTCGGCGTTGCAGCAGGACGAGCGCTTCTTCCACCCCGCCTACCTGGGCCCGTCGGGCTGGCTCGGGCTGGACTTCTCGGTCGCCGAGGTCGACTGGGCCGAGGTGCGCGAACTGGTCGACGCGTCGTATCGACTGGTCGCGTCGCGGAAACTGATCAAGCTCCTCGACGAAGCCTGACCCGACACCCGCGTTCGCATGGTTCGATCGTCTCGATGAGTTTCGCAAGCCCGTACCCCCAGGTCCAGATCCCCACGACGAGCCTCTACGACTACCTGTTCGCCGATATCACCGACGAGGACGCCGATCGCGTCGCCCTTGTCGACACGCACACCGGCGCCGAGACCACCTACCGCGAGATGATCGCGTCCATCAACGCGCTCGCGGGGGCGTTGGCGCAGCGCGGTATCGGCGTCGGCGACGTGGTCGGGTTGCACGCACCGAACAGTTCGGCGTTCGCCATCGCCTTTCACGGCATCCTGCGTGCGGGCGCCACCGCCACCACGGTCAACGCGCTGTTCACCGCCAAGGACATCGCCAAACAGCTGACCGATTCGCGCGCCACCCTGCTGGTGACCGTGACAGCGCTGCTGCCACAGGCACTGGAGGGCGCCGAATCCGTCGGGCTGACCAAGGACCGCATCGTCGTCCTGGACGGACCCGGCCAGTCAGCTGACGGGCACCCGAACGCCGCCGACCTGCTGGGCCCGGCGCACCCGGCCCCCGAAGTCGCCATCGACCCGGAAACGCACCTCGCGGCCCTGCCGTACAGCTCCGGTACCACCGGGAATCCCAAGGGAGTCATGCTGACTCACCGGAACCTGGCGTCGAACGTCGCCCAGATCAGGCCGATCCAGGGCATGACCGCCGACGACCGCATTCTGGCCGTCCTACCGTTCTTCCACATCTACGGAATGACGGTGCTGCTGAACGCGGCCCTGCACGCGCGGGCGCGGCTGATCATCATGCCGAGCTTCGACCTCGCCAAGTTCCTCGGCAGCATCGCCGACCACAAGTGCACCTTCGCGTTCATCGCGCCGCCGGTCGCGGTGGCACTGGCCAAGCACCCGCTGGTCGAGCAGTACAACCTGTCGACGATCACGGGCATCATGTCGGGTGCTGCGCCGCTGGACGAGGATCTGGCCGAAACGGTCGCGAAGCGGTTGAACTGCAAGCTGGTTCAGGGCTACGGCATGAGCGAACTGAGCCCGGTCAGCCACGTGACACCGTTCGACGGCGGCCACGAACTGATCGGCAAGGTGGCACCGAAGAGCTCGTGCGGCTGGACGGTGCCCAACGCCGTCAGCAAGATCATCGACTCCGAGACCGGGGCCGAGATCGATCCTCCCGCTTCGGGTCTCAGCGACACCGGCGAGCTGTGGTTCAAGGGGCCGAACGTCATGGCCGGCTACCTGAACAACGATTCGGCCACCGCGGAGACGATCGACGCCGACGGGTTCCTGCACACCGGCGACCTCGCGCGCGTCGACTCGACGGGCTGCGTCTACATCGTCGATCGGCTCAAGGAGCTCATCAAGTACAAGGGCTACCAGGTGCCGCCCGCGGAACTCGAGGCCGTGCTGCTGACCCATCCGCAGATCGCCGACGCCGCCGTCATCGGCGTGGTGGACACCGAATCCGGCGAGGAGGTGCCGAAGGCGTTCGTGGTCAAGCAGGCGGACGGTGACCTGTCGGAGGACGACGTCATGCGCTTCGTCGCCGAGAACGTCGCCCCCTACAAGAAGGTTCGGCAGGTGGCGTTCATCGACGCGATCCCGAAGTCCGCCTCCGGCAAGATCCTTCGCAAGGATCTGCGCGGCGCTTAGAAGGCCGTCACGGCCGCCACGCTGACGAACATGCCGTGACCGCTAACGTCATTGGTGAATCGCGTCCCGGTCGAGTTGGGTTCGACGGTCCACCCCTTCAGGTGGAACACCTGTCCGTAGGTGAGCACCAAGTCGTTCTGCGGGGCGGCGTAGTCGGTCGACGGCATGTTGGACTGATTCCAGCGCAGCGGGCCTCCGCCGGCGTCGACCCATACGTTGTTGTCGCGGTATCCGTGCTCGACCGGGGCGTTCATGAAGCCGTCGACGCTGTTGCTCTGGCACCCGACGTTGTCGGGTTGCACGATGCACCGCACCTTGCGCGACTCCGTCGTCACGAACTGCTGGTCGGGATCGGGCTCCGCGTGCGCACTGGGCGTGAACGCCAGTGCCGCAATCGGATTCACCACGAAGACCGATGCCAGCACGAGCGGGAACGACACCATGAGGCCCCCTGGAGCGCTATCGACTGGCCAGCGCCGCCGCCGCGCGTGCGGCGAGCGCCTGGCGGTAGCCCAGCCACACCCCGGCGAGCGGAATGAGCACCAGCCCCGCGAGACCGAACAGCGCGTTGTCGTTGCCACCCGGTCCGATGGGGCTCCAGATCTCGGAGGTCACCCACGGAAGCGGTGCGTCGGGGTCGGGGATCGACGCAGCCGGGATCGGTGCGATCACGACGGGCGGCAGGGGCGCTGCGGGCGCCTCGGTCACCTGCACCGGCGTGGCAACGGGAGCTTCGGCACCGGCCGGCCCGATCGACGGCACGCCCGGCGTCCGACCGTTGCCGACGACGACCGTCGGCCGCTTGATCGGCACTTCCGCGAGCGCCGCCCCGCCGCCGCTTACCGGGACAACCGGTTCCGCGGTGGCGGTTCCGGGTACCGCCGGCGCGTCAACGGGACCGACCGACTGCACACCCGCCGAGTCGGACTCCGCGGTCGCGGTTCGAGTGGCAGTCACGCCACTGGTGATGCCCCCGCTGGTCGAGTCGTTCGCGTCGATCCGCTCCGAACCGCTGTCGTCCTCGGCGATCCGGAACCGATCGGTGTCCGTCGACCCGTCGTCGTCGCCGCCGCGGTCGTGTCGGCCTCGGTTGTCACCGGATCTGGAGTCGTCGCGGGAGTGATCGCGGTCGCGACGATCCTCGTGTCCACCGCGGTCACGTCCGTGGTGACCTCGATCGCCGCGCGAGTGCCCGTGTCCGGGATCAGCTGAGGCAACGGCGATCCCCGGACCGCCGATGGTCACCACCGCGGCCACCAGGACGGTCCCCGCCGCCACGCGCCTGCGCATACGCGCCACTTCCTGTCCCACTCGTGTCGCCAGTAGCAGGATAGCCGCCGACGGCCGCACGTTGACTGTTTGGGCGATTACCCGTCGGGATCTTGCGCGAAACGGTCGGCAACCTTCTGCGCCAACTCCACGGCGGCGCGCGCCCACTCCGGTGTGGCGCCCGAAAGTCCACACGCCGGGGTGACACCGATCCGGTTCTGGAGCACCGAGCGCTCGAACCCCAACCGGTCGGTGAGCGACGAGACGGCCTTGGCGACCTCGTCCACCGAGGGGTGCCGCTCGGGCGCCGCGGCCGGCACCACGCCGAGAAGCACCACCCGACCCGAGTCGACGAACTCGCCGATGCCGTCGAGGTCCGCAGGCGTCAGCGTGGCCACGTCGACGGACACCGCACGAAGAGCACTGCGCTGCAACGCCTTCCATGGCAATTCAGGTGCGCAGCTGTGCAGCGCCACCGCGCCGCCGACGCGCCCGACGCACTGGTCGAGCAGGTTGGTCGCGACGGGCTCGTCGACGGGGTGCACCGAGGACATGCCCGTCACACCCGTCAGCCGGCCGGCCAGTGCGGCGGGCAGCAGCGGCTCGTCGAACTGGACCAGCACCTGCGTCTCGAGCCGCCGCGCGACGTCGGCGCGATGCAGCGCGACCCCCTCGGCCAGGCTCTCGGTCAGGTCGCGCAGCGCACCGGCGTCGGTGATCGCGCGGTGCCCGCTACCGAGTTCGAGCTGCGCGGCCAGCGTGATCGGGCCCGGTGCCTGGACTTTGACCGGGCGGCCGCTACCGCGCAGTCCCGCGTTCTCCCACGCCTCCTCGAGCGCGTCGACATCCTCGCCGAGCAGGCTCACGGCGCGCCGGGCGACGGAGCTCCGGCCCGGCGCGATGCGATATCCGCGCGGCACGGTGTCGATGCCGATGTCCACCAGCAGCGCGCCAGCCCGGCCGATCATGTCGGCGCCTACGCCGCGAGCGGGCAGTTCCACCAGATGCGAGAGCTGATGCAGTTCGCCGACCACCACCGCGGCGGCCTCCCGTGCGGCGTTACCCGGCCACGAGCCCACCCCGGTCGCCCCGGCGAAGTCAGTCACGCGGCCACAGTATGCGATGCGGCCGCGATACTCTCAACCATGGCCGCAGCGTCGGGAGGAACCGCGTGGCGCGCGCGGTTCACACTGGTCACGGCCTGTGCGGCGATAGTCGTCGCCGCGTGTTCCAGCACGGTGACCGGGGTGGCGGTGAAGGCCGCACCCGGTATCGACGACGACTCCCGCTCCCCCGTCGACGTCGACGCCGTCCTGCTCGAGCAGTCCCGTATGCGGGCGATCACGGGCGGCGGTGACGATCTCACGGTGATTCCGACCATGGACGGCAAACAGCCCGTCGACATCGACGCGCTCGCCGAGTCGGTCGCACCGCCGTGCCGCTGGTACTTCGCCGAAACCGACACCTTCGGCCCCGACGTCGAGGAGTTCCACAAAACCACCTACCAGGACCCTCCCGACGGTGCGCTGATATCTCAGGGCGCCGCCGGTTACCGCGACCCGGCGACGGCCCGACGCGCGTTCGACGGCGTCGTCGACCGGATCGAGCGGTGTCTGGAGTCGACATCGGGACGGGTGCTGCTGGGCGAGGCGACCGGCACCGTCGACGCCGTGCAGACCAGAGCCGGCGACTGCGGCCGCGACTATCGGGTCAAGTCCGTGGTCCTCGTGGAGGTGACGTACTGCCGCTACCCGGATTCGGTGCCGGACATCGTCATGGCGAACCTGCTCGAGCAGATCCCCGGCTAGTCGGCCGACCGGATGGTCGCGCTGGCGAGGACTTCGTCGCCGTCGGCGTCGGGGCGGTAGAGCACCATCGTCTGCCCCGCCGCGACACCGCGTATCGCCGACCGCAGCTGCACCACCAGCTGCTCGCCGCGCAGCTCCGCCACACCGGCCGCCAGGCCGCCGTGCGCGCGCACCTGAACCTCGCCCTCGACCGGGCGGGAGAAGGCCGACCCCGAGGTGAACACCGGGCGTTCACCCGTCAGCGTCCACACGTCGAGCTCACTGGCGTCACCCACTCGCACGGTGCCGCTGTCGGCGTCGATGGCGGTCACGTAGCGCGGGGTGCCCTCGGGGCCGGGCCCCGCGATACCCAGGCCCTTGCGCTGCCCGATCGTGAACCCGTGCACCCCGTCGTGCTCGGCGAGCACCGCGCCCGCCGAGTCGACGACGCGGCCGCGACGCATCCCGATGCGTGAGCCCAGGAACGTCCGCGTGTCGCCACTCGGAATGAAACAGATGTCGTGGCTGTCGGGTTTGTCGGCGACGGCCAGTCCGCGCCGTGCCGCCTCCTCGCGGATCTGCGGCTTGGGGGTGTCGCCGATCGGGAAGATGGCGTGCCGCAACTGATCTGCGGTCAGCACCGCGAGCACGTAGGACTGATCCTTGTCGGCGTCTACCGCGCGCCGCAGCCGACCGTCGCTCAGCCGGGCGTAGTGGCCGGTCGCCACGGCGTCGAACCCCAGAGCGAGTGCCCGCGCGGCCAGTGCGGAGAACTTGATCTTCTCGTTGCATCGCACGCACGGGTTGGGGGTCTCGCCCCGCGCGTAGGACGCGACGAAGTCGTCGATGACGTCTTCCTTGAAGCGGTCGGCGAAATCCCATACGTAGAAGGGGATGTCGAGGATGTCGGCGACGCGACGGGCATCCCCGGCGTCCTCCTTCGAGCAGCACCCGCGCGACCCGGTGCGCAGCGTGCCCGGCGCCGACGAGAGCGCGAGGTGCACGCCGACGACGTCGTGGCCGGCGTCGACCATGCGTGCGGCGGCGACCGACGAGTCGACCCCGCCGCTCATCGCGACCAGGACACGCATGATTACTTCCCGTGCCCCGCGCTGGCGAGGGCGGCATGCCTGGCACGCTCGACCGCGGCGGGCAGCACCTCGAGTGCGGCGTCGACGTCGGCGTCGGTGCTGGTGTGCCCCAACGAGAGTCGCAACGAGCCGCGCGCCGTCGCCGCATCGGCGCCCATCGCGAGGAGCACGTGTGACGGCTGGGCCACCCCCGCGGTGCAGGCCGAACCGGTCGAACACTCGACACCCTTGGCGTCCAAGAGCATGAGTAGCGCGTCGCCCTCGCAGCCGCGGAACGTGAAATGCGTGTTGCCGGGCAACCGGGCGTCGCCGACGGCACCGTTCAGGTCGACGTCGTCGATCGCGGCGAGGACACCGCCGATGAGCCTGTCCCGCAGCGCGATGACCCGTGCCCGGTAGAACTCGAGTCCGGCGACGGCGACCTCGGCGGCGGCGGCCATCGCGACGGCCCCCGCGACGTCCGGCGTACCGGATCGCACGTCGCGCTCCTGGCCTCCGCCGTGCAGTAGCGGTACACACGCGGTGTCCCGGCGCAGCAGCAGCGCACCCACCCCCGTGGGGCCGCCGAACTTGTGCGCGGCGATGCTCATAGCGGACAACCCGCTCTTCGCGAAGTTCACCGGGACCTGGCCCACCGCTTGAATCGCGTCGCTGTGCATCGGCACGTCGAACTCGGCGGCGACCGCCGCCAGGTCGTCGATCGGCATGATCGTGCCGACCTCGTTGTTGGCCCACATCACGGTGACCACGGCGACGTCATCGTGCGCCTGGAGCGCGTCCCGCAACGCGGAGGCCGACACCGCGCCGGTGTCGTCGACGGGCAGCCACGTCACCTCGGCGTCCTCGTGCTCGACGAGCCACTGCACGGCGTCCAGGACGGCGTGGTGCTCGACGGGCGACGTCACGATTCGCCTGCGCCGCGGGTCGGCGTCGCGCCGGGCCCAGTAGATGCCCTTGACCGCCAGGTTGTCGCTCTCGGTGCCACCCGCGGTGAAGACGACCTCCGACGGCCGGGCGCCCAGCAGAGCGGCCAGCGCCTCCCTGGCCTCCTCCATGCGCCTGCGTGCGGCGCGACCTGCGGTGTGCAGCGACGACGCGTTGCCGACCGTCGTCAGGACGTCCGTCATCGCCTCGACGGCAGCGGGGTGCATCGGGGTGGTGGCGGCGTGATCGAGGTAGGCGGCGTGCATGGCCCAACCAGGATACGGTCCGCGGCGAATCCGGCGGCTAGCGCCGTGGTCGCACGCCTGTCACGCCACCAGCGCGTGGTCGCCCGCCTGCCTGTTGTCCGTTCCGCGCACCGCCGCCTCGCAGCGGGCCGCGAGGTCCCGACGATCGCCTCCCGGCAGCTGCAGCGACTGGACGGCGACATGGCACACCGTGAGCCGGGCCGTGATGACCCGCCGCACAGAGTCCATCAGCGTGTCGTCGCCGATGAAGGCGGGCACCGTCGACGGTGCGCCGTTGCGGTGGTGGTAGGTCAGGCGCAGCGGCTGCACGGGTCGTGCGGCGTCCACGGCGCCCTGGAACATCGCCGGCCGGAAGCTGCCGTACCCCACCCCGCACCACGTGGTGCCCTCGGGGAACGCGACCACGGTCTGTCCGGCGCGCAACCGGTCGGCGATCGTGCGCACGACGTCGGGCAGCCTGCGCAGGTTCGTCCGCTCGATCGGGATCACCTTCATCAGCCGGGCCAGGAAGCCGAGTGCGGGCCATTCGATCAAATCGGCCCTGGCGACGAACGAGCCGGGGAGCACCGCGCCGATCACGAAGATGTCGACCCAGGACACGTGTCCGCTGACCACCAGCACACCGCGCAGGTTCCGAATCGGACCGTCGGACACCGTGATTCGCACGCCGAGGCAGCGCAGCATGATCCGGCAGTACATCCGCTGAACGCGCGACTTGCCGGGCAGCGGCACCGCCAGCAGGGGCACCGCGGCCATCAGCGTCACGACACAGCACATCCGGACCGCCGCCCGCAGGGCGACGACGGCGGGACGCGACGCGTGGGCCAGATCGGCGGCGTGACAGTGGGAACCGCAGGACGCCCGCGGCAGCCAGACGTTGTCGACGTGCTGGTGGCTGCTCATGCCTGCGCCGCCGAGCGGAGCCGGTTCAGGTAGCGCACGTCGGCGTTCCGCTTGTCCAGCAGTGCCGGGAAGTCGCCGACGCCGAAGTCCGGGTCGTGAGCGGGTTCGCCGCAGACCTTGGCCCCCAACCGGAGATAGCCGCGCATGAGCGGAGGCACCGACAGCCGGGCCGGCGGCGCGATGTCGTCGAGCCCCCTGCCGTCGATCTCGACCGGGCGGTACGGGTACACCGCGTAGTCCGACGCGTGCCGCCTGCGCACGAAGTCGCGGACGCCGCGCAATTGCGCACCGGGCGCTTCGCCGTCACCGCCCTGCACGGGCACCGAGACGCAGCCGGTCACGTAGTCGTAGCCGCAGCGATCGAGATAGGCCAGGATGCCCGCCCACATCAGGAGCACCACCCCGCCGTGGCGATGATCGGCGCGCACCACGGCACGGCCCATCTCCACCAGCGAGGGGCGCAGCTCGTCGAGCGCGCTGACCTCGAATTCGGTTGCGGTGTAGAGACCGCCGGCGGCGATGGCGCCTGGCGGCGGCAGCATCCGGTAGCAGCCCACCAGTTCCCCCGTGGTGTCGTCGCGGACCAGGAGGTGGTCGCAGAACTCGTCGAAGCGGTCGGCGTCCCGTCCGTCGCCCGCCTTCTCCAGGCCGAAACCGGGCTCGCTGGTGAACACGTCGTGACGAAGGCGCTGCGCGGCGTCGACGAGCGCGGAGTCGGTGGACAGCAACAGGGTGTAGCGCGGTCCGGAGGTTCCCGCGGTCGCGCTACCGGTCTCGTCGGCGGCTATGAGTACTGATGCGGTGCTCATAGCCAGCACGGTCGTTGAGCCGGTGATCGGGACTGCAACGGTTGCGTGTCGCGTCCGTGCACGGTGGGTGACGAGTTGTGGACGCCGATCGGCCCGGTCAACTCTCTAGCGACACCACGTTCTCGACGACCGGGTTCCGGGGAACGTCGAGGTGATTGGCTGGAAACGCGGGATCGGCGTAACCGATCGACAACCCGCACAACACCCTCAGTTCATCCGGAATGCCGAGTTGGGCGCGCAGCACGTCCGGGTACAGGGCGATGGACACCTGGACGCAGCTTCCGAGACCGCGGTCGGTCAGCGCCAGCAGCAGGGTCTGCAGGAACATTCCGACGCCGAGAGCATCGACGTCCGCGAACTCGCGATGCATGCAGACCACGCCGGCCACCGGTGCCCCGAAGAACTCCCAGTTGCGCCGCTGAGCCGCCCACCGGCCCACGGCGTCGTCGCGTGCGATACCCATGGCGCCGTAGACCAATGCGCCGCTCTCGGCACGCCGATCGGCGAATCTCGGCGGCAGCCCGGCCGACCGGATCACGGGCGGGTTCTCGTCCACTGCGGCGAGCAACGCCGTCGCCAGCCGATCGCGCCGGGCTCCGGTGGCCAGGTAGAGGTGCCACGGCTGGGTGTTGGAGTTCGACGGTGCCCGCATCGCCAGCTCGAGTGCCTCGTCCAGCAGGTGACGTGGAACGGGCCTGTCCGACAGGAACTTCCGTGTCGATCGACGCGCACGGACGACGTCCTCGAGTGTCACGCCGCCACCCCGCCGCCGTCGACGTGCAGCGTCGAGCCCGTGATGAAACTCGCCCTCGGCGAAGCCAGGAACAGCACCGCTTCTGCGATCTCAGCGGGGTCCGCGGTGCGCCCCAGCGGCAGCGCCCGCCCGAGATCGTCGTTCGTGTCGCCCCACTCCGCGACGACGCCCTCGGTCGCCGTCGGTCCTGGTGCGACCGCGTTCACCCGGACACCGGATCCTCCGAATTCCGCCGCCCAGCTGCGCGTCAACGACTCGAGTGCGGCCTTCGACGCACTATAGGTCGACGCACCCGGCACGCCTCGTGACGCCACCATCGACGTCACGTTCACGATGCTGCCCACGCCGCGACGGACCATGCCCGGCACCAGGGCGGCGACGAGGAAGTACGCGCCGCGCACGTTGGTGTCGAAGGTCCGCTCGAACGACGTCACATCCTGGTCGACCGTCATGGCGCCGGGAAAGGTCGCTGCGTTGTTCACCAGAATGTCGACGTCACCGCTGGTGTCGGCGAGCCGCCGTACTGAATCGAGGTCGGCCAGGTCCGCCGCCGCGAATCGCACGGCGCCGCCCAGGGCGGCCGCAGCCGCGGCACCTCGCGCAGCATCACGGCCGCTGATCACGACTTCCGCGCCTGCCAGCGCCAAAAGCCGCGCCGATGCCAGCCCGATCCCGGCGGTTCCCCCGGTGACCAGTGCGCGCACACCCGAGAGCTCACGTGTCACCGGGCGGCCTGCCAGTCGGCGAACCGCGTCGGGGCGAGCTCGGCACCCGCACCGGTCACCAGGCTCGAATCGTCCACCGCGGTACCGAAGTACGTGGCGGCGCTATCGACGACCACGTTCGCGTCGGCACCCAGCACCGCACGGGCCAGATCCGCGAACGACATCTTCTCCGGGCCACCGACGTTCACGATGCCGTCGACGGGGGCGTTCGACGCCACCCGAGCGACCGCGGCGGACACCTCGGCGACGGCGATCGGCTGGATCCGTCCGTCGGGGGCGTGCGCGACCCCGTCGACGAGTAGCGATCCGATGATCATCTCGGCGAACTCGTGGAACTGCGTCGCCCGCACGATCGAGTACGGGAGCCCCGAGGCGACGATCGCCTTCTCCTGCGCCACCTTGGCGCGCATGTAGCCGCTGTCGGGCAGCCCGTCCGCGCCCACGATCGACAGCGCGACGTAGTGCCCGACGCCGGCTTTCGCCGCCGCGGCGACGAGGTTGGCCGTCGACGTCGTGAAGAAGTCCAGCACCGGACCGTCCTCGAAGGACGGCGAGTTCACGACGTCGACGAGGACATCCGCACCGGCGACGGCGTCGTCGAGGCCCTCGCCGGTCAGGACGTTGGCACCGGTCGACAGCGACGCGGCGACGACGTCGTGACCCGCCGACGTGAGCAGTTCGACCACCCTGGATCCGATCTGGCCGGTGGCTCCGACAACCGTGACTTTCATTTCCGACACCTTCCGTAGTGCGTGCGCCAAGTGGTTACGAGATCAACACTGGCACCGGAGACGTCGGGGCGAACCCTGGAAAGTCCGTAGTCTCACCCCCGCCACGGTTGCCCACGAACGCGAAGACCCCGGCACCGAAGTGCCGGGGTCTCACTGCGCTCAGTGGCGAGGAATCAGGCCTTGCGGGCCTTCACCGCGTCGGTCAGCTGGGGCGTGACCTTGAACAGGTCGCCGACGATGCCGTAGTCCGCGATGTCGAAGATCGGCGCCTCCTCGTCCTTGTTGACCGCGACGATCGTCTTGGACGTCTGCATTCCGGCCTTGTGCTGGATCGCACCGGAGATGCCGAGCGCGATGTACAGCTGCGGGGACACGGTCTTGCCGGTCTGGCCGACCTGGAACTGGCCCTCGTAGTAGCCCGAGTCGACGGCCGCGCGGGACGCACCCACGGCGGCGCCGAACGCGTCGGCCAGCTCCTCGACGACACCGAAGTTGTCCTTGCTGCCGACACCGCGACCGCCTGCGACGACGATCTTGGCCTCGGTCAGTTCCGGGCGAGCGCTCTTCTGCGCGGGCTGGCGCGAGGTGATCTTCGCGGCGCCCTCCGGCTGCTCCGGGATGTCGACGCTGACGAGTTCCCCCGCGCCGTCGGACGGCTCGGCCTCGATCGAGCCGGGGCGGAGCGCGACGATCGCGACATCGGTGTTGGCCTTGGCCTCGACCGTGTAGGCGCCGCCGAACACGGAGTGCACGAACACGCCGCCCTCCTTGACACCGACGACGTCCCACAGCACGCCGGAGTAGGTCGCGGCCGCGAGCCGGCCCGCGACCTCCTTGCCCTCGGCGGTGGACGCCACGAAAACGGCTGCGGGCGAGGCCGATTCGATCAGCGACTCCAGCACGGTCACCTTCGGGGTGACCAGGTACTGCTCAGCCGCATCGCCTTCGGCGGCGTAGATCTTCGCGGCGCCGGCGGCCTTGAGCGCGTCGCTGAGGGTCTCCGCGGTGCCGGGGGCCGCCACGACGACCGCCGACGGCTCGCCGAGCGTCCGCGCCGCGGTGATCAGCTCGCTGGTGATGGTCTTCAACTTGCCGTCTGCGTGCTCGACGAGCACGAGTACTTCTGCCATGTCTTCGCTACTTTCGCGTGAATGAAATCGGGTGAGTCGGGTGGATTAGACGAGCTTCTGGGCGACGAGGTACTGCGCGATCTGCTGGCCGCCCTCACCCTCGTCGGTCACCTTCTCGCCGGCCTGCTTCGGCGGCTTGGGCGTTGCGGACTCGACCACGGAGTAGGAGTCGTCCTTGCCGACTTCCTCGCCGTCGACCCCGATCCCGGACAGCGTGAGCTGTTCGACCGGCTTCTTCTTGGCGGCCATGATGCCCTTGAAGGACGGGAACCGCGGCTGCTCGACGATCTTCTCGGAGACGCTGACGACCGCGGGCAGCGACGCCTCGACGCCGAACACACCGTCGTCGGTCTCCCGCTCGCCGGTGATCGTCGTTCCGTCGATCTCGATGGTGCGCATATGGGTGAGCTGCGGCAGACCCAGGAAGTGCGACAGGATCGCGGGGATCGCGCCGCCGACGCCGTCGCTGGACTCGTTGCCCGCGATGAGCAGGTCGACGCCCTCGATCTGGCCGACCGCCGAGGCGAGCGCCCAGCCGGTCTGGATGGCGTCCGAGCCGTGCATGTCGTCGTCCACGAGGTGGTAGGCGTTGTCCGCGCCCATCGACAGCGCGCGGCGGATGGCCGATTCGGCGGCTGCAGGTCCGGCGGTCAGGACGGTGACGTTGTCCGCCTTTCCGGCCTCCTTGAGCTGCAGCGCGACCTCGATCGCCTTCTCGTTGATCTCATCCAGAACGGGGTCGCTACCGGCCCGATCCAGCGTGAAGTCATCCGAGAGTTGGCGATTCTCGTAGTCTGGGACCTGCTTGATCAGGACCACGATGTTCGTCATGGGTGTGCTTCGTCCTCCTCGTTGAGGCCGTTAGGCGGCCTGAAATGTCACGATTCTCGCTATGACCAGCATGTTACTCGTCGGTAACTGCAGTGCTAACGCAGAGTCACCATAACCGGTCCCCTTTCGCATCTTGACTCACCGAACAGCCCGTGAACAGTTGCCGAGCGGGTGATAAACGCCACTACTGCGTTAGCCTGCCTGTGCAATGAGCGCATATTCAGCAGACCTCCCTCTCACCGGCGAGCGCACCGTGCCGGGCCTGGCCGAGGAGAACTACTGGTTCCGCAGACACGAGGTCGTCTATCGGCACTTCGCTCCGCGCTGCGCGGATCGCGACGTCCTGGAGGCGGGTTGCGGTGAGGGTTACGGCGCCGACCTCATCGCCGGCGTCGCCAACCGGGTCATCGGGCTCGACTACGACGAGGCCACCGTCGCGCACGTGCGCGCCCGCTACCCGCGCATCGAGATGCACCACGGCAATCTCGCGAACCTGCCGCTGCCCGACGAGTCGGTCGACGTCGTGGTGAACTTCCAGGTCATCGAACACCTTTGGGACCAGGGCCAATTCGTGGCCGAGTGCCGTCGGGTGCTGCGTCCCGGCGGCGTACTGCTCGTGTCGACGCCCAACCGCATCACCTTCTCCCCGGGCCGCGATACCCCGCTCAACCCGTTCCACACCCGCGAGCTCAACGCCCAGGAGCTACGCGAGCTGCTGACCGACGCCGGTCTGAGCGTGGACGCGGTACTCGGCGTCTTCCACGGTCCGGGACTGGTCGCCCTGGACCGCAAGTACGGCGGCTCCATCATCGACGCGCAGATCGAGCGCGCCGTCGCCGACGCTCCCTGGCCCGACGACCTGCTGACCGATGTGGCCGGGATCGCGACCGACGACTTCGAGCTGGTCGACGCCTCGTCCAGGAACATCGACGACAGCCTCGACCTGGTGGCGATCGCGGTGCGCAGATGAGCGAGCAGCCCGCGCCACCCCCGGTGCCGGGCATGTTCACCCTCGTCCTGCACACCCACCTGCCCTGGCTCGCTCACCACGGTCGCTGGCCGGTCGGCGAGGAGTGGCTGTACCAGTCGTGGGCAGCGGCCTACCTGCCCTTGATGCGGGTGCTGCGCACGCTCGCCGCAGAGGGCCGCGGCCACCTGGTGACGCTCGGCATGACGCCGGTCGTGACCGCTCAGCTCGACGACCCGTACTGCCTCGAGGGCATGTCGCACTGGGTCGCCAACTGGCAGCTGCGTGCACGGGAGGCGACCACGCGACTGGCCTGCACGGCCGACGAAGGTCCCTACGCCGCACCGGAGGCCATGCGCGCGTTCGGCATTCGCGAGTACGACGAGGCGGGCCGCGCGCTCGAGGAGATGGCCGTCGAGTGGCGCCACGGCGGAAGTCCACTGCTACGGCAACTGATCGACGCCGAGACCATCGAACTGCTCGGCGGCCCACTCTCGCACCCGTTCCAGCCGCTGCTGAACCCACGACTGCGCGAGTTCGCGCTGCGCGAGGGTCTCGCCGACGCCCACCAGCGATTCGCGCACACCCCGCGGGGCATCTGGGCACCCGAGTGCGCGTACGCCCCCGGCATGGAGAACGGTTACGCCGCAGCGGGAGTGACGCATTTCATGGTCGACGGCCCCTCGCTCCGCGGCGACACCGCACTGGGCAGGCCCGTCGCGGATTCCGACGTCATCGCGTTCGGACGCGACCTTCAGGTGAGCTACCGGGTGTGGTCGCCGAAGTCGGGCTACCCCGGCCACGCCGCCTACCGCGACTTCCACACCTACGACCACGTCACCGGCCTCAAACCCGCCAGGGTCACCGGGCGCTCCGTGCCGTCGCAGGACAAGGCGCCCTACGACGCCGAGCGCGCCAGCCACACCGTCGACCAGCACGTGGCCGATTTCGTCGACGTGGTGCGCAACCGACTGGCCGCCGAGAGCGACCGCCTCGGCCGGCCGGCGCACGTCATCGCAGCGTTCGACACCGAACTGTTCGGACACTGGTGGCACGAGGGTCCGATCTGGCTGGAGCGGGTCCTGCGCGCGCTGCCCGCGGCAGGCGTGCGGGTCGGCACGCTGGCCGATGCCGCCGCCGACGGTTTCGTCGGCGCCCCCGTCGAATTACCGCCCAGCTCATGGGGTTCCGGTAAGGACTGGCAGGTGTGGTCGGGCGAGCAGGTCTCGGACTTCGTGCAACTGAACACCGAGGTCGTCGACGTCGCACTGGCATGCGTCGACAAGGCGCTCGACCAGAACGCCGCGGTCGGCGCGCCCACCCCCCGCGACAGGGTCGCCGACCAGATCCTGCGCGAGGCGCTGCTCACGGTGTCGAGCGACTGGCCGTTCATGGTCAGCAAGGACACCGCCGCCGACTACGCCCGCTACCGCGCCCACCTGCACGCGCACGCCACCCGCGAGATCGCCGATGCGCTGGCGGCCGGCCGCCGCGAGCAGGCCGAGCGGCTCGCCGACGGCTGGAACCGCGCCGACGGCCTGTTCGGGGCGCTGGACGCCAGGAGGCTGCCGCGGTGAGAATCCTGATGGTGTCGTGGGAGTACCCGCCGGTCGTGGTCGGGGGCCTCGGCAGACACGTCCACCACCTCGCGGTCGCGCTCGCCGAAGCCGGCCACGAGGTCGTCGTCCTCAGCAGGCGACCGACGGGCACCGACCCGAGCACGCACCCGTCGACCGACGAGGTCAGCGAGGGCGTTCGGGTGATCGCCGCCGCGCAGGACCCGCACGAATTCGACTTCGGCACCGACATGATGGCGTGGGTCCTCGCGATGGGCCACGCGATGGTGCGCTCCGGTCTGGCGATCAAGACGAACGGCAGGCGGGCGGGCAAGCCGTGGCGGCCCGACGTCGTGCACGCCCACGACTGGCTGGTCGCGCACCCGGCCATCACGCTTGCCGAATACTTCGACGTACCACTGGTTTCCACGGTGCACGCCACCGAGGCGGGTAGGCACTCCGGCTGGGTGTCCGGCCCCATCAGCAGGCAAGTGCACGCCCTCGAATCGTGGCTGGTGCACGAATCCGATTCGCTCATCACCTGTTCGCATTCGATGAGCGACGAGATCACCGAGCTCTTCGGACCCGGCCTCGCCGAGACCCGCGTCATCCGCAACGGCATCGACGCCGCACTCTGGCCGTTCGCCGAACGTGCGCCGCGCAGCGGCCCGCCTCGGCTGCTGTACCTGGGCCGGTTGGAATACGAGAAGGGCGTGCACGAGGCCATCGCCGCGCTGCCCCGGATCCGCCGCAGTCATCCCGGCACCACGCTCACCATCGCCGGCGACGGCACGCAGCAGGACTGGCTCACCGAGCAGGCGCGAAAGCACAAGGTGCTCAAGGCGATCGAGTTCGTCGGCCGCGTCGATCACGACCGTCTGGTCACGTTGTTGCACGACACCGACGCCGCGGTGCTACCGAGCCACTACGAGCCGTTCGGCATCGTCGCCCTCGAGGCGGCCGCGACGGGTGCGCCGCTGGTGACGTCGAACGTCGGCGGACTCGGCGAGGCCGTCATCGACGGCGAGACCGGAGTCTCGTTCCCGCCACGCGACGTAGCCGCCCTCGCACGGGCGGTGCGGACCGTGCTCGACGATCCCGCCGCGGCGCAACGAATGGCGATCGCTGCGCGCACCCGCCTCACCGCCGACTTCGACTGGGGCACCGTGGCCGCGGAGACCGCGCAGGTCTACCTGGCCGCGAAACGCGGTGAGCGCGAACCACACCGGCGCCGGCTGATCGTCGAGCAGGCACTTCCCGACCGGGGTTAGCGAGCCGCCTTCTTGCGCTCGATATCGGCGAGGTTCGCCGCCAGTTCGGCGCGCTGTGCGGCGGAGGCGTCCCACGCGACCTTGCGGTTCTTGACCACCTTCGCCGGTGCGCCGACGGCGATCGAGTAGTCCGGGATCTCGCCCTTCACCACGGCGTGCGAGCCGAGCACGCAACCCTTGCCGATCGAGGTCCCGCGCAGCACCGTGACCTTGGTGGCGACCCAGGTGTCGGGGCCGATGCGGACCGGGCCCTTGATGATGCCCTGGTCCTTGATCGGCAGGTCGATGCTGTCCATCTTGTGGTCGAAGTCGCAGATGTAGCACCAGTCGGCCATCAACACCGAGTCGCCGATCTCGATGTCCAGGTAGGTGTTGATGACGTTGTCGCGGCCGAGCACGACCTTGTCACCGAAGCGCAGCGAGCCCTCGTGGCAGCGGATGGTGTTCTTGTCGCCGATGTGCACCCAGCGGCCGATCTCCATCGTCGACAACTCGGGAGTCGCCTGGATCTCCACGCCCTTGCCGAGGAAGACCATGCCCCTGGTGATGATGTGCGGGTTGGCGAGCTTGAACTTCAGCAGCCGCCAGTAACGCACCAGGTACCAGGGGGTGTACGCCTTGTTCGCGAGCACCCATTTCAGCGACGCCCTGGTGAGGAACTGAGCCTGACGCGGGTCGCGCAACCGTGATCCGCGCCAGCGAACGTGAATCGGTGCACCCCACATCGTCGTCATGGCCGGACAGCCTACGCGAGCAGCCGGGTGAGCCCGACTAGTCTCGATCCTCGATGACCGCTCGACGAACGACCGCACGGCTGCTGGCGGCCCTCGCCGTCGTGACGCTCCTGGCGACCTCCTGCGGCAACACCGACTCCTGGGTCGAGGCGCACCCGGCAGGTGGCTGGCCCGCGCAGTACGGTGACGCCGCGAACAGCAGTTACACCGAGGTGGCGGGGTCCGAAGCGCTGCGACTCGACTGGACGCGGTCGGTCAAGGGCGACCTCGGCGCGCAGGTGGCGCTGGGTTCCACGGGCGCCACCAAGTACCTCGCCGCCAACGCCCAGACCGCGGGCGGCTGCTCCCTGATGGTGTGGGAGTCGGACAACCACGGCCGCCAGCGCTGGTGCACCAGGCTGTGGCAGGGCGGCGGTCTCTCGAGTCCTCTCATCGACGGATTCGACAACCTGTACGTCGGCCAACCCGGCGCGGTGATGTCGTTCCCGCCCACGCAGTGGATCCGCTGGCGGAAGCCGGTGATCGGGCTGCCGCTGACGCCGCGCCTCCTGGACCCCGGCGAACTCCTGGTGGTCACGCATCTCGGGCAGGTGCTCGTCTTCGACGCCCACCGCGGTGAAGTCGAGGGCACCTCGCTCGACCTCGTCGAAGGCGTCGACCCCACCGACGCGCAGCGCGGGCTCGCCGACTGTGCGCAGGGCAGGTCCCGCTGCCCCGTCGCGGCCGCGCCGGCCTACTCGCCCGCCAGCGACATCGTCGTCGTGACGCTGTGGGAACCGGACACCGACGCCCCCGTTGTCGTGGGGTTGCGCTACCGGCCCGGCCAGACGCCGCTGCTGTCCCGTGAGTGGCAGAGCACCGACGTCGGTGGCGGCCCGCTCGCCAGCCCCGTGCTGTCGGCGGACGGCACGACGGTGTACGTCAACGGCCGCGACAGGAAACTGTGGGCACTGGACACCACCAATGGCAAGGCGAAGTGGTCCGTGCCGCTGGACTATCAGCCGCAGACGCCGCCGTCGGTCAGTCCGGACGGGGTGATCGTCGCGGGCGGCGGACCCGAAGCCAAGCTGACCGGCATCAGGGACAACGGCGACAAGGGCGAGGTGGCGTGGACGCGCGATGACGTCGAAGCGCTGTCAACCTCCAGTCGCGCGGGCGCGGACGTCGCTTACACCGTAGTGCGCGACGGAGAGGGTGAAGCCCTCCTCGTCTTCCACCCGTCGGACGGTGAAACCGTCAACTCCTACCCGCTGCCCGGCGCCACCGGGTTCCCGGTCGGGGTTTCGGTGGGCGCCGACGGGCGAGTGGTCGCCGCGACGAGCGACGGCCAGATCTACGGGTTCTCGCGGGGCTAGCACACGGGTGTGACACGAATCGTGTTGCAGGCCTGAGTCATCCACAGTCCGGGTTTCATCCACAGGTCGAATGTGCACCGTGGCGAGAGGTCCTCGACGTCCGGATAATCGAATGTATGTGCGAAGCGTTTCGGGATCCGGCGGGGATGGACGATGCCGCGCTGAATCTGTCGATCACCGGCTACGCCCGCGCCGAGGCCGCGACCGCCGGGCATCGCCTGGCCCTGATCGCGGAACTGGTCGACCGGCGGCTGGGCACCGACCTGGCCCGCAGCCGCGAGCGCTCGGCCTGCGACGCGTGGGATTGCTGTGCCGCCGAGATCGCCGCCGACCTGATCGTCAGCCACCGCACGGCCTCGGGGTTGATGTATCAGGCCCTGGACCTGCGCGACCGGATCCCTTTGACCGGGGACCTGCTGCGCCGCGGCGACATCACCCTGAAGGTGGCGGCCACCGCGTCGTGGCGCACCCAGCTGATCGTCGACCCCGACGCGCTGGCGCGGGTGGACGCCGACCTCGCCGCGGTGGCCACCCGGTGGGGCGGCTACTCCGAGCAGAAACTCTGCGACGCCATCGACGCCGCGATCGAACGCCACGACCCCGACGCGGTGCGCCGGTTCCGGACCGCGCAGCGCTCGTTGAACATCGCGTTCGGTAAACCCGACGACGCCACCGGCACCCGCTCCATCTACGGGCGGGTCAGTGCCCTGGACGCCGAACTGACCGACCGCCGCCTCGACGCCATGGCGACATCGGTGTGTCCCGAGGATCCGCGCACCCACGGTGAGCGTCGCGTGGCCGCCCACGGGATCATCAACGCCGGCGGCGACCACCTGCCGTGCCTGTGCGGATCGGCCGACTGCCCGGCCACCGGGCCCGACGCGCGCGGTAAGCACTTCGAGATCCTCGTCCTCACCGACAACCCCAATCCCGCCGACGGCCCGGCACCCGACGACGGCCCAGACGACGGGCCGAACGACGGGCCGGACGACGGTGGGCCGCGCTACGACCGCGACTACGACTGGGAACACCACTGGACCGGTGAAGCGCCACCCGAGGATGCCGAGGCGCCCGAACCACCACCCGAGGACGAGGAATCCGCGCCCGAATAAGCGGATTCCGTCACCCAGCCCGAGAGTGCCGAATCCGCAACGACTTCCGAACCCACACCCGCCCCGTGCAGCTATACCGCGATCATCGCCGGCGGTGGCGTCCTGCCCGCGGCGCTGCTGGCCGACCTGTGCCGGATGGGCGCCTCCATCCGCACCATCGCCACACCCGAAGACCTGACCGCCGAGATCCGCTACCGGCCCTCCATCGCCGCGCAGCGTCTCGTACGGGCCCGCGACATGACGTGCCGGTTCCTCGGCTGCGATCACCCGGCCGAATACGCCGACCTCGACCACACCGTCCCCTACGGCCGCCCCGGCGGGCTGACCCATCCGGGCAACATCGCCACGCTGTGCCGAAAACATCACCTGCTCAAGACGTTCTGGGTCGGCGAGGGCGGCTGGTCGGAACTACAACTCGACGACGGCACCATCGTCTGGACGAGCCCATCCGGCCTCAAACACCGCGCCCCACCGGGCAGTCGGATCTACTTCCCGAACTGGGACCCCACCACACCACTACCGGACACCCCGACACCGGTCACCGAACCGACCCCCGGCCGCGACCTGCGCATGCCCACCCGCCGACGCACCCGCGCCCAACAACGCGCCGCCACCATCGCCGCCGAACGCCGACGCAACCACGAAGACCGCCTCGCACAATGCACCGCACCGTTCTGATAAGCGGTGCCCGCTTGCGAGGGCCGATCGCCTCTGCCTCGCCGATGCCGCTGTGGTCATGGGGTTCTGCTGGGAATCACAAGGGTTTTCCCTGATTCGACAGTTCGCTGTAGGCCGTTAACTTGCTGTGAGTAGCGGGGCAACAACCTGTCGAGGGGGACAAACATGGGGCAACATCGAAAGACAACGGGGCGCACGGCGTCATCGGCTATCGCGGCAGGCTTGCTCGCGAGCGGGCTACTGCTGACGGGACCGGCAGGGATGGCGTTCGGGGCACCGCCTCCCAGCCCCGGCGGCCCCGACACGGGCGGTGGAAGCGGTGGTCCCGGCGGCGGCCCCGATGATGGCGGTAGCGGCGGCGGCCCCGGCGGGGGAGCCAACCCCGGCGGACCCGGCGGACCCAGCACCGGCCCCGACTACTCACTCCCCGGTTTCATCAACCACACTGGGCAGTGGATCGGCACAGTCGGCACCAATGCCAACCGATTCGTCGGCACCGTCGGCACCAACCTCGGCCAACTCGTCGGCACGGCGGGCACCAACAGCCAGATCCTCATCGGCACCGCCGCGAGCAACGCGGTCACGTCCATCGTCCGCGGCCAATCGAACGGCGGCTGCGTCGATACTCCGATCGCCGACGGCCCCGGACCAGACGGTCCCGGATGCAGCGGCGGCCCCGGCGGAGGACCCACTGGCTAGGCGAGGGCTGACCGACGTGTAGCACACGCGGCCGCCACGCTTCGGCATGGCGCTACGACACGGAGCGTTTTCAGCCGTTCGCCGCCATCACCTGCTCAAAACCTTCTCGGTCGGCAAGGGCGGCTGGTCCGACGAGCAGCTCGCCGACGACACCAATCGTGTGGACGAGTCGGGCCGGGTTGAAGCACCTGGCGCCGCCGGACACCCCGACACCGAACCCACCGGCCGAGAGATGCGGATGCCGACTGCACAGCGCCGTTCTGACGCTCCGGCTAGGTGATCATCGAGTCGATGGGGCCGCGCGGAACCGAGACCTCCAGCGCTCCTGCGGCTTCCGGCAGGATCTCGCCCTGGTCGAAGAAGAAGATGATCGCGTCGTTGGTGATCGCGAAGTTCTCGTACTTCGACGGGTCGAGCCCCACGCCCGGGGGGATGTCGACGGGTTGACCCAGTTGCTTGGTCAGCTCGGCGACCACCACCGGGTAGATGAGCGGATACGGCTGCGTGCCCTCGCGGAACAGCCCGGCGGCCGTGATCGGCTTGCGGAACGTCTGGTCCCAGTTGAAGGCCTTGTAGAACGTCAGCGGGTGCGCCCCGCCGACGCCCTGGTACGTCTTGAACACCACGGACTGCGACCCCCGCGGCGGCAGCGCCGAGTTGTACTCGGTGGCCGTGGTCTCGAGCTCGTAGGGCATCTCATGCGGACCAGGTGCCTTGGCCACGTTCAGGAACCCGTCGCGCGTCTGCTTGATGTAGTCGACGACGCCGTCCTGATCGGGGTAGTCGACGGGGTAGGTGATGTTCAGCGTGTACGCGGGGTCGGTCGCCGAGATGCGGCACATTCCGCTGCCGTCGAGCACTCCGGACAGGTCCGCGCACTTCGGTGGCGCCGCATGACTCACACCGACGTTCGAGACCGCGACCGTCGCTGCCGCGACAGCGGTCAGCGCCAAGGAGACAATGCGCATCTGACACCCTTCACCGAAAGCAGGCGGCACTGTCGCCGCTCCAGCAACAATACGTGGCCTCAGCGCGAGGCTCTGCACACGTAGGCCACCGCTCGGCTCGCCCGGCCGGCACCGATACGGGTGATGACCAGCGCAAGACGCTGTGAGCCGCGCGGCCGCAGCCGGGTGCGCAGCGCGTCGGGGTCGACGTCGACACCGCGGACGAGGATCTCCAGCGAACCGGCGTCGTGTGCGGCGACGGCCTGGCGCAGCACCCGCTCGCGGTAGTCGACGGTGTCGATGACCTCGAAGCCGCGCACGCCGTCGGGCAGGGCGTCGCCGGTGAGGTAGGCGATCTCGGGGTCCAACTGCCACAACCCGTAGCGCGCCGCGTACTGCCGCACCAGCCCGGCGCGGACCACGGCACCGTCGGGGTCGACGATCCAGCGGCCCGGCGGGCCCGTATCGCAGTCGTCGGGGTCGGCGTCGGTGATCTGCTCGCCGCGATCAAGGATCGTCGCGCGCCGCTGCACACCCGCGTCGGCCAGGCCGCCGGTCCACAGACACGCTTCGCGAACTCCGCCGCCGAGCGACGTGACCTCGATCTCTCCCATCCACCCGAGCTGCCGCACGGCAGCGAAATCGATCCCGGGAGCGCACTTCACGACCATGTCGCGACCCGCGTACACCTCGAACAAACGGTCCAGCGGCGGCGTGTACGCGCGCGGATCGAAGCGTCGGGCGCCCCCTGTCCGCCGCCCCGGATCCGCGACGATCACGGTGTCGCGGGTGACCGGCGTCAGCGCGTCGGCGCGGCACAGTTCGACGTCACCCAGGTTGTGCCGTGCCATCGCCAGGCGCACCGGATCAAGGTCGCTTCCCACCACGTAGGAGGCCGAATCACGCAGTGCGGCAAGCTCACCACCGATCGAACAGGTCACGTCGTGCACGGCCGCGCCCGCCAGTCGACGCGCCCGGTGCTGGGCGACCGCGGCAGCGGTGGACTGCTGCAGCGCCTCGTCGGTGAACAGCCACCTGCCCGGATCGGCGAACTTGGCCACCGCCCGCCGTCGCAGCAGCACGGTCTCGATCAACACCGGGGCGCGGGCCCCGAAACGGGTACGCGCCGAAGCGATATCCGCGACCCTGGTCGCAGCGGTCAGCGGATAACCGGCGACCTCGTCGAGCGCGGCGCGGCCGACGTCTCCGGTGAGGTAGTCGACGTCCTCGACGGAGAACAGGCTCAGGAGGGCTTTACCCCGGTCACCATGACGTTGTAGAACCAGCCCTTGGGCACGACGTGCCGCCAGACGTTGGCGTCGACCCAGCTCAACCCCATCCAGCTGTTGAACGCGAACTTCGCCCAGCCCCAGCCCAGCCGACCGGGTGGCACCGACGCCTCGAAGGTGCGGACCGGCCAGCCCAGCATCGCCGCGGTGAACTCCTCGCTGGCGGTGGCGACCTCGACCGCGCCGGCGTTGGTCGCCATCCGCTCCAGGTCCTCGGGCTCGAACGTGTGCAGGTCGACGATCGCCTCGAGCGCCGCAGCGCGTGACGACTCGTCGAGTTCGGTCTGCGGCCGCCGCCAGGACTCCAGACCGGGCAGCTTGGTGACGTTCGTGGACACGTGCCACGTCAGCGTCGACAGGTTGCGCGCGTAGACGTTGCCCTTGGCGGTCGGCTCTCCCGCGAACACGAACCGGCCACCCGGCTTGAGCACGCGGACGACCTCGCGCAACGACAGTTCGACGTCGGGAATGTGGTGCAGCACGGCGTGCCCGACGACGAGGTCGAACGTTTCGTCCTCGTACGGGATGCCCTCGGCGTCAGCGACGCGGCCGTCGACGTCGAGCCCGAGGCCCTGGCCGTTGCGGGTTGCGACCTTGACCATGCCGGGCGACAGATCGGTCACCGAGCCGCGGCGCGCGACACCGGCCTGAATGAGATTCAGCAGGAAGAACCCGGTGCCGCAGCCGAGCTCGAGCGCACGATCGTAGGGCAGTTCACGCTGCACCTCGTCGGGCACGATGGCGTCGAAGCGACCGCGCGCGTAGTCGATGCAGCGCTGGTCGTAGCTGATCGACCACTTGTCGTCGTAGCTCTCGGCCTCCCAGTCGTGGTAGAGCACCTGGGCGAGCTTGCTGTCGTGGCGGGCGGCCTCGACCTCTTCGGCGGAGGCGTGCGGGTTCGGAGCGGGGTCCATGCTCGTCATGAAGGGCAGCCTAACGGGTGGCGAACGCGCGTTTGGCCGCCGCCAGAGCTTCCACCGACGAACCGGCGAACCGCAGCGCCCAGGTGCGCGCGTCGTCGTACACGTGATCGGGCGCCGACAGCTCGTCGACGAGGCCCATGGCCAGCGCTTCCTCGGCACCGGCGAACCGCCCGGTGAACACCAGGTCCCTGGCCCGGCTGTCACCCACCACGCGGGCCAACCGGGCGGGCCCGCCGGGGGCGGGCGCAAGGCCGTCCAGGATCTCGGTCGAGCCGAGCTTGACGTTGTCGCCACTGACCCGCCAGTCCGCGGCCAGCGCCAGCGTCAGCCCGCTGCCCAGCGCGTACCCGGTGATCGCGGCAACGGTCGGTTTCGGGATGGCGGCGACAGCCTCGACGGCGCCCCGGCACACCTCCGCGGCCCCTGCCGCCTCAGCGGTGTCCAATGTCCGCGCCTCCCCCACGTCGGCGCCCACGGAGAAGATCTCGTGACCGCCGAACAGGATGACGGCGGTGACGTCGTCCCTGTCACCCAGGTCGGCCGCGGCGGCGGCGAGTTCACGGCACAGCTGCCTGCTCAGCGCGTTAGTCGGCGGCCGCGAGATCAGCAGCGTCGCCACGGCGGGCGCGTCACTGTCCGCGACGTGGACGCTGACGAACTCGCTCACCGATAACCGTCGGGTGAGCGACCCTCGCGGGCCGCGTTGTAGCGATCGCTGTTGAAGAACTCGATCTCCCAGTTGTTCTCGCCGGTAGTGAGATTCGGCTCGATCGTCACGATCTTGCGCTCGACCGCGAGCACCTCGGCGACGGTACGGCCGTTCAGCGAGTCGAGCTGTGTCCAGGTCGGCGGCAGCAGGAACGTCCTGCCCTTCTCGAACTCGGTGAGAGCGGCCTGCGGTGTGGTCCAGAACGCCTGGTCGGTCTCGGTGTTCTCACCATCGGCCCGCTGCCCGTCCGGGATCGCCCCGACGAAGAAGTACGTGTCGTAGCGGCGGGTCCGCTCCTCCTTCGGCGTCACCCAGTTCGCCCACGGGCGCAGCAGGTCGGCACGCAGCACGAGTTTCTCGGTGCGCAGGAAGTCGGCGAACGACAGCGAGTGGTTGGCCAGCGCGGCCCGCTCGTCGCGGTACACCGACGCGTCGTCGACGAGCACGTCGGAATCGTCCGCCGAGCCGGCGAACAACACGCCCGACTCCTCGAAGGTCTCCCGCGCAGCGGCGCTGACCAGTGCTTCGGCCAACTCCACGTCGACGCCGAAGCGCTGCGCCCACCACTCGGGTTCGGGGCCGTAGAACGGGATGTGCGCACCGCGATCGCGGTCGTCGACGCCGCCGCCGGGAAAGACCATGACGCCCGCGACGAACTCCATCCGGGCGTGCCGCCTCATGATGAAGGTCTTGATGCCCTCGGGGGTGTCACGCACCAGCATCACGGTCGACGCCGGTCGCGGGACGAGCGGATCGGGGTCGGTCATTTGGCCCTCCTGTGTGCCGCGCGGGTGCGGGTGCGCCGCGCGAAGTACCGCCCGTCGATGTACTCGAGCGTGATCGCCTGGCCGAACGCCGCGGACAGGTTCTCCGACGTCAGCACGTCGGTGAGCAGACCCGCCTTGACGACCTTGCCCTCGGACAGCAGCAGGCAGTGGCTGAAGCCCTGCGGGATCTCCTCCACGTGGTGGGTGACCAACACGGTGGCGGGCGCATCGGGATCGGCGGCGAGATCGGCGAGCCGGGCGACGAGTTCCTCGCGGCCGCCTAGGTCGAGACCGGCAGCGGGTTCGTCGAGCAGCAGCAGTTCGGGGTCGGTCATCATGGAGCGAGCGATCAGCACCCGCTTGCGTTCACCCTCCGACAGCGTGCCGTACGTGCGATCGGCGAGGTGCTCGGCGCCCACGCTCTCGAGCATGTCGATCGCCTGCTCGTAGTCGTAGTCGTCGTACTTCTCCCGCCAGCGCCCCAGTACGGCGTAACCGGCCGACACCACCAGATCGCGCACGATCTCCCCGTCGGGAACGCGCTGCGACAGCGCCGAACTCGACAGGCCGACGCGTGACCGCAGCTCCGACATGTCCGTCTTGCCGAGGCGCTCCCCGAGGACGTACGCGGTACCCGTCGACGGATGCTCGAGCGCCGCGGCCAACCGCAGCAGCGACGTCTTGCCCGCGCCGTTGGGTCCGAGGACCACCCAGCGCTCGTCGAGTTCGACGGCCCAGGTGACCGGACCGACCAGGGTCTTGCCACCTCGTCGCAGCGTGACCCTCGCGAAGTCGATCAGCAGGTCGGGGTCGGCTGCTTCTCCTGGCACTCGACCATCGTAGTCAGGCGCGGATCGGTGAACGCCCAGCCACTGGCGGCCAGCCACCGCTGCGGGGTCAATCGGACGAAGAGCTGAACGAGCGGGCCGATGCCGAACGCGTAGACGACCGTGCCGACTCCGACGGTGCCGCCGAGCAGCCATCCGATGCTGAGCACGGCGACCTCGATCGAGGTCCGCACCAGCCGGACCGAGAGTCCCGTGCGCGCAACGAGACCCGTCATCAGTCCGTCACGCGGGCCGGGGCCGAGGCCGGCACCGATGTAGAGCACGGTGCTGACGGCGTTGAGAACGACGGCACCGAGCATCATCGCGATGCGGATCGGCAACTCCGACGGCGCGGGCAGCAGTGCCAGGCCGGCGTCGACCGTCACCGCGATCACGATGACGTTGGCAACGGTGCCGATGCCGGGGCGATTCCGCAGCGGAATCCAGGCCAGCAGCACCGCCACCCCGACGAGCGCGGTGACCACGCCGAAACTCAGGCCGGTCCGTCCGGCCAGCCCCTGATGGAACACGTCCCAGGGGTCCAGTCCGAGGCCGGCGCGAATCATCACCGCCATCGAGAAGCCGTAGCCGGCCAGTCCGACGAGCAGGGCCGACCCTCGGGCGAAGCCCCGCTTCACGCGTGATCTGGGAAGCGGGCGCGGATGGCGTCGAGCTCGTGCCGCATCCGACGGGTGTCCGCGTCGATGTCCGCGCTGCGGCGCGGATACGACTCGGTGCGAAAGACCAGCCCCAGCTTGCGCGTCGAGCGGGCCAGTTTAGAGGTCCAGTTCTGCGTCATGGCTCGATATTGGCTCGCCAAACGGTTGCATTCAATAGCCAGTTGGGGCAAAGTGGCTTCAATGATCGACGAGTTGGCGGGCCGAAGGCTCAGTGTGGACCTACTGGTCCGCGAACTCGGCAACTGGCGCACGTCCAGTGCCAGTGGTCCGGCCTATCAGGGTCTCGCCGACGGACTGCGGATGCTGATCGTCGACGGGCGGATCCCCATCGGGGCGCAGTTGCCGAGCGAACGCGCCCTCGCCGACGCCCTGCGGGTATCGCGCACCACCGTCACCGCGGCGTACAACCAGATGAGCGAGGACGGCTATCTACACGCCCGTCGGGGCGCACGCAGCACCACGGCGATTCCGACGACGTCACCGGTGGGCTTCGAACCCGGTCCGGTCACCGTCAACCTGGCGGCCGCCACCCTGTCCGCCCCGGCCGCCGTGACCTCGCGAGCCTTCGCCGAAGCCGCCGCCGAGGTGACGCCCTATCTGCACGACATCGGCGTCGAGCTCGTCGGCGTTCCGCCGCTGCGCGAGGCCCTAGCCGAAAGGTACTCCGCCAGAGGACTTCCCACTCATCCCGATGAGATCCTGGTCACCACCGGCGCACTGCACGCCATCGGCCTGATCCTCGCGACCTACACCCAGCCCGGTGATCGCGCGCTCGTCGAACAGCCGACCTACCACGGTGCGCTGTCGGCGATGGCGAGCCGGGGCGTCCGACCGGTGCCGGTCGGGATGACCCCGGACGGATGGGAACTCGACGCGGTCGACGCCGCCGTCCGCCAACTGGCACCCACCCTCGCGTACTTCATTCCCGACAACCACAACCCGACCGGCCTGACGCTGCCGCCCGAGGGCCGAAACAGGTTGGCGCAGATCATCTCCGATACCAGGACCCGCACGATCATCGACGAGACCATCACCGACATGTGGCTCGACGAACAGGTCCCCGCCCCGTTTGCGGCCGCTATGACGTCCCGTCGCGATCTGGTGCTGACGGTCGGTTCGATGTCGAAGTCGTTCTGGGGTGGCCTCCGCATCGGCTGGATTCGCGCCGAGCGCGCCACCCTGGCCACCATCGCCGCGTTGCGACCGTCCATCGACATGGGCACCGCCATCGTCGAACAGCTCGCCGCGGCAAGGCTTCTCGGGTACGAGGACGAGGTGCTGCCCGAGCGCCGCGAGATACTCCGGGGCCGACGGGCGCTGTTGTTCACACTGCTCGACGAGCACCTGCCGGACTGGCACCCGCTGCCCGGCACGGGTGGACTGTCGATGTGGGTACGGCTGCCGGTGCCGATGAGTACGGCGTTGTCCGCGGCCGCCTCGCGGATGGGACTGGAGATCCCACCGGGCCCGCGGTTCGGCGTCGACGGCAGCCTGGAACGGTACATTCGACTCCCCTACACGCTGCCCGACGACCAACTCACCGAAGCGGTCGAGGTCCTCGCCAGAGCGTGGCGAAGCGTCACGGGCGCAACCGGTTCGGAACCCTACGCCGTGGTGGTGTAGGGCTAGCCCTCGTCGGGGATGTCGACCCGGCGGTAGGTGCCGTCGGACGCGTCGGCGGCCTCGATCTCGCTGCGGGTGACGCCGAGGATGAACAGCACGGTGTCCAGGTACGGGTGGCTCAGCGATGCGTCGGCGACCTCGCGCAGCGCCGGCTTGGCGTTGAACGCCACACCCAGACCCGCGGCGGCCAGCATGTCGATGTCGTTGGCACCGTCACCCACCGCGACGGTCTGCTCCATCGGCACCCCGGCCTGCTGCGCGAAGTCCCTGAGCGCCTTGGCTTTTCCGGGCCGATCGACGATCGTCCCGACGACGCGCCCGGTCAGCTTGCCGTCGACGATCTCAAGTTCGTTGGCGGCGACGAAGTCCATCATCAGCTCGTGGGCGAGCGGTTCGATCACCTGCCGGAAACCACCGGACACGATGCCGCAGTGGTACCCCAGGCGGCGCAGTGTCCGGATCGTGGTGCGCGCACCCGGCGTCAGCTCGATCTGGTCGGCGACGTCGTCGAGGACCTCGGCGGGCAGTCCCGCGAGCGTGGCGACGCGCTTGTGCAGCGACTCGGCGAAGTCCAGCTCACCGCGCATCGCGGCCTCGGTGACCTCGGCGACGGCTGCCAGCGCACCCGCCCGGTCGGCGAGCATCTCGATGACCTCGCCCTGAATCAGCGTCGAGTCGACGTCGAACACGATGAGTCGCTTGGCCCGTCGCGACAGGCTGTAGTCCTCCAGTGCGATGTCGACGCTCTCGGCCACGGACACGTCGGCCAGCGCCTGCTGCAATTGGCCGTAGGCCGCACCGGCGGGCACCGACACGCGCAGTTCCAGACCCGTCACCGGGTAGTCGGAGACACCGCGAATGGTGTCGATGTTGACGCCTAGCGCCGCGGTCTCCCTGGCCACGACGCCGAACGCCTGCGCGGTGATGGGCCTGCCGAGCACCACGATCGAATGGGTCGACGGTTGGCTGAGGACGGGGAGGTCGTCGCTGCGCTCGATGGTGACGTCCAGCCCGACCTTCCAGATCGCCTTCTGAACCTCGTCGCGGAGATCGCTGCTGTCCGGCGGTGCGACGACCAGCACCCCGAGGGTGAGCCTGCCGCGGACCACCACCTGTTCGACGTTGAGCAATTCCACCTGGCGTCGCGCGAGGACCTCGAACAGCGCCGAGGTGACGCCGGGCTGATCGCGACCGGTGACCGTGATCAGCAGGCTGGAACGGGACCCGTCTTGAATTGTGGGTGCGGTCACGCCTACGGGTAACCGATCGTCAGGTGCGGACGTCGACGTCGTCGATGCGCGTCACATCGCCGTCTGCGGGTCCGTGCGCACGTCCGACGTGAGCTTCCGCGCGCATGCGTTCGACCATGTGCGGGTAGTGCAGCTCGAATGCCGGCCGCTCCGAACGGATTCGGGGCAGTTCGGTGAAGTTGTGCCGAGGCGGCGGGCACGAGGTGGCCCACTCCAGCGAGTTGCCGTAACCCCACGGGTCGTCGACCACGACGGGTTCGCCGTAACGCCAGCTCTTGAACACGTTCCACGCGAACGGCAGCGTCGAGACGCCGAGGATGAACGCGCCGATCGTCGAGACCACGTTCAGCGTGGTGAAGCCGTCCGACGGCAGGTAGTCCGCGTAGCGGCGCGGCATGCCCTCGTCACCGACCCAGTGCTGCACCAGGAAGGTGGTGTGGAAGCCGATGAACGTCAGCCAGAAGTGCAGCTTGCCCAGCCGCTCGTCGAGAAGCCGGCCGGTCATCTTCGGGAACCAGAAGTAGATGCCCGCGTAGGTGGCGAACACGATGGTGCCGAAGAGCACGTAGTGGAAGTGGGCGATCACGAAGTAGCTGTCCGTGACGTGGAAGTCCAGCGGCGGGCTGGCCAGCAGGACGCCGGACAGGCCACCGAGCAGGAACGTGACGAGGAAGCCGACCGAGAACAGCATCGGTGTCTCGAACGTCAACTGCCCCTTCCACATCGTGCCTATCCAGTTGAAGAACTTGATCCCGGTCGGCACCGCGATGAGGAACGTCATGAAGCTGAAGAACGGCAGCAGCACCGCACCGGTGGCGTACATGTGGTGCGCCCACACGGCCACCGACAGCGCCGCGATCGCCAGCGTCGCGTAGATCAGCGTGGTGTATCCGAAGATCGGCTTGCGGGAGAACACCGGGAAGATCTCACTCACGATGCCGAAGAACGGCAGCGCGATGATGTACACCTCGGGGTGTCCAAAGAACCAGAACAGGTGTTGCCACAGCAGCACGCCGCCGTTGGCCGGGTCGTAGATGTGAGCGCCGAGGTGGCGGTCGGCGGCCAACCCGAAGAGCGCGGCGGTGAGCAGCGGGAACGCGAGCAGCACCAGGATCGACGTCACCAGGATGTTCCAGGTGAAGATCGGCATCCGGAACATGGTCATGCCGGGCGCGCGCATGCACACGACCGTGGTGATCATGTTGACGCCGCCCAGGATCGTGCCGAGACCGCCGACGGCCAGACCCATGATCCAGAGGTCACCGCCCGCACCGGGCGAGTGGATGGCGTCGGTGAGCGGCGAGTACGCGGTCCAGCCGAAGTCGGCGGCGCCGCCGGGGGTGATGAAGCCCGCGATCGCGATCGTCGCGCCGAAGAGGAAGAGCCAGAACGAGAAGGCGTTCAGACGCGGGAACGCCACGTCGGGCGCGCCGATCTGCAGCGGAAGCACCAGGTTCGCGAAGCCGAAGACGATCGGCGTCGCGTAGAACAGCAGCATCACGGTGCCGTGCATGGTGAACAGCTGGTTGTACTGCTCGTTGGACAGGAACTGCAGCCCCGGCAGCGCCAGTTCGGCGCGCATGAACAGCGCCATCAGGCCGCCGATGAAGAAGAACACGAAGCAGGCGACGCAGTACATGATGCCGATCAGCTTGTGATCGGTCGTGGTCACCAGCTTGTAGATCAGGTTGCCCTTGGGGCCAAGCCGCGCAGGGAACGGGCGACGTGCCTCGAGTTCTCCGATTGGGGGCGCTTCGGCTACCAACAGATCCTCCTGGGTCATCTGACTGCGGCGAGTCGACGGACGCGCTGCCCGCGTGCTCGAGTTGAATCCTAACTCTCGCCGAGACGATCAGCGCTATGGGTCCTACAAACCGTCGTACTTTGTCACAAAACACTCCGAGCGGCGCGGATGTTACGGTCGGCGCGTGCTGCCGACGAGCCGACGAACGGGCCCAGTCGCGGCCGCTATTGCGGTCTCCATCGCGGTCGCGGTGACGCTCGTCAGCGGGTGCGGTGACGAATCGGGACCGGCGACCAACGCGTCGAACGCGCCGGTCACCAGCACGACGAAGATCGCCGGCGCCGGTGTCCTCGGAAATCAGCGCAGGCCCGACGAGTCGTGCGCCCCCGAACCCGCGGCACCCGACCCCGGATTCGAGCAGCGCATCGTGCGCCACGCCGCCGGCGAGACCGAACTCCGCGGCGACCCGCAGCGCATCGTGGTGCTGTCGGGTGACCAACTGGACGCGCTATGCGCCCTCGGACTGCAGGGCCGAATCGTCGCGGCCGCAACCCCCGACGACACCGACGCCCAGCCCTCCTACCTCGGCACCGCCGTGCACGACGCGCCGCCGGCGGGCACCCGCAGCGATCCCGACCTCGCCGCCGTCACGGCCGCCAAACCCGACCTCATCCTCGGCTCGGAGGCCCTCACGCCGGAGAGCTACCGCGCGCTCACCAACATCGCGCCCACGGTCTTCACCGGCCCACCGGGACCCGAGTGGCGGGACACGCTGCGCACCGTCGGCGCCGCGACGGGTCGGGCCGAGGCCGCCAACGGCATCGTCGACGGCTTCGAACGCGACGCCGATCGGACGGGCAGCGAGAACGACGCCACCCACTACCAGGCGTCCGTCGTGCAGTTCACCGAGGACACCATGCGCGTGTACGGGGCCGCCGACTTCCCCGGTAGCGTGCTCGCCGCCGTGGGCGTGGATCGCCCTGCGGCGCAACGCTTCACCGACAAGCCCTACCAGGAGATCGGCACCACCGAGCTGGACGAAGCGGACTTCTCCCCCGCCGAGGGCGACATCGTGTACGTCTCGTTCAGCGACCCGGCCGCGAAGGACCGCGCGGCCGCGGTGCTGGACAGCGACGCATGGCGCGCGCTGTCCGCGGCGCGAGACAACCGGGTGTTCATCGTCAACAACGAGGTATGGCAGACCGGTCAGGGGGTGGTCGCCGCGCGCGGGATGCTCGACGACCTCAGGACGTTGAACGGGCCGGTGAACTAGCGGGCCTGGTGAGCTATTCGCGCTTAAGCTTCACGGGCGGAGCCCATGCGCCGGGCCTGTGACCTCCGACTGATTCACGTCACACCGGGAATCATCCGGACTCGGCCCCCCGTTGCTCCACCGGGTGCAACGCTGCACCCGACTCGTTACCTTCGCTAATCTTTAAGCGAACACCGTTTGCGACACGACACAAAGAGGCACGTAGAAATCATGACCACGACCGTTAACGCCTACGCCGCGACCCAGCCCTGGGGCAGCTCGGCCCCACTGACCAAGACCACCGTCGAGCGCCGCGACGTCGGCCCGAACGACGTCGCGATCGACATCAAGTTCGCCGGCATCTGCCACTCCGACCTGCACACCGTCAGCGGCGAATGGGGTGACGTCACCTTCCCGATGACCCCCGGCCACGAGATCGCGGGCATCGTCACCGAGGTGGGCTCGGACGTGACCAGGTACGCCGTCGGCGACCGCGTCGGCGTCGGCTGTTTCGTCGACTCCTGTCGCGAGTGCGAGTTCTGCCAAGCCGGCGAGGAGCAGTACTGCAACAACCCCGGCATGATCGGCACCTACAACGGCACCGGCCGGGATGGCAAGCCCACCCAGGGCGGCTACAGCGACGCGATCGTCGTCGACGAGAACTATGTGCTCCGGATCCCCGATTCCATCGCCCTGGACAAGGCCGCTCCCCTGCTGTGCGCGGGCATCACGCTGTACTCCCCGCTGCGCCACTGGGACGCCGGTCCCGGCAAGCGCGTCGCCGTCATCGGACTCGGCGGGCTCGGCCACATGGGCGTGAAGCTCGCGCACGCGCTCGGCGCGCACGTCACCGTGCTCAGCCAGTCGCTGAAGAAGATGGAGGACGGGCTGCGCCTCGGTGCCGACGAGTACTTCGCCACCAGCGATCCCGACACCTTCAAGAAGCTCAGGGGCTCGTTCGACCTCATCCTCAACACCGTGTCGGCGAACCTGAATATGGAGGACTACCTCGGCCTGCTCAGGCTCGACGGCACGCTCGTCGAACTCGGCATGCCCGAGAACCCGATGCCGATCCCGGCCGGCGTGCTGATCTTCGGCCGTCGTCGGCTGTCCGGCTCGTTGATCGGCGGCATCAAGGAGACCCAGGAGATGCTGGACTTCTGCGCCGAGCACGACGTCACCCCCGAGATCGAGGTCATCGAGGCGTCCTACGTCAACGAGGCTTACGAGCGGATGCTCGCCAGCGACGTGCGCTACCGCTTCGTCATCGACAACTCGACGCTCTAAACGTCGCCGGCCTTCCGGCCCGCCGCCGCGAGCCGGTCCTACTACCGCCTACCACCGGGCGCTTCGTACTGGTCGGCCACATGGTCCGCTCCGACCCCTATTGAGCGGTGCCTTGCAAGTCGACTATGTCTCCGTCTGCGGTGTACCCCTCGACGGGGCGCATCGTGTATCCGGACGGGATGTCGTGGGCAACGGGATCGCGACGTCCAGAGGAAGGGTGCCGTCGTGTTCGTGTCCGACGGTGTATCGAACCCATCCGACCCGCGACTGACCGGCGGCGAGCTTGCGGATCTCGACGGTCATGGCGTCGGATCGTCCGGCGGCCTGAAGGAACTGCTCGGTGGCTTGGCCGCGTACCTCCTCGAAACTCCGCCCCTCGGGTAGCGCGTAAAAGGTGATGAACCAGCGTTCAGCTCCGTCCAGCTGGCGCAGCGGACTGACGAACTGCAACAGACTCGATCCGCCGTCCTTCACCGCCGCCCCGCCGCTGCTGAACTGCATCACGTGCGTCGGCACACCCATGTTGATCACCGTATCGGCGATAGGCGACCACTCGATGCACATGCTTCGTGCACGGCCATGGCGACCACGCGCGTCCGTCGTCGCTGGCGAGCTTTACGGTCACTCGTGCCGGTAGGCCGAAGTATCAGCGACTACTAGTTCGCTGAGCAGGCAAAATCAGAAGTCCCAGTCCTCGTCCGTGGTGACGACGGCCTTGCCGATGACGTAGCTCGAACCCGAGCCCGAGAAGAAGTCGTGGTTCTCGTCGGCGTTCGGCGACAGCGCCGACAGGATGGCGGGGTTCACGTCGGTCTCGTCCTTGGGGAACAGCGCCTCGTAGCCGAGGTTCATCAGCGCCTTGTTGGCGTTGTAGCGCAGGAACTTCTTCACATCCTCGGTGAGCCCGACCTCGTCGTACAGGTCCTGGGTGTACTCGACCTCGTTGTCGTACAGCTCGAACAGCAACTCGTAGGTGTAGTCCTTGAGTTCCTGCTTGCGCGCCTCGTTCTCGAGCGCGAGACCCTTCTGGAACTTGTAGCCGATGTAGTACCCGTGCACGGCCTCGTCGCGGATGATCAGCCGGATCATGTCGGCGGTGTTGGTGAGCTTGGCGCGCGACGACCAGTACATGGGCAGGTAGAAGCCCGAGTAGAACAGGAAGCTCTCGAGCAGCGTGGAGGCGACCTTGCGCTTCAGCGGGTCGTCACCCTTGTAGAAGTTCATGACGATCTCGGCCTTGCGCTGGAGGTTGGGGTTCTCCTCCGACCAGCGGAACGCCTCGTCGATCTCGACCGTCGAGCACAGCGTCGAGAAGATGTTGCTGTAGCTCTTGGCGTGCACCGACTCCATGAACGCGATGTTGGTGTACACCGCCTCCTCGTGCGGTGTCAGCGCATCGGGGATCAGGCTGACCGCGCCGACGGTGCCCTGGATGGTGTCGAGCAGGGTCAAGCCCGTGAACACCCGCATCGTCAGCTGCTTCTCGTGCGCGTTGAGCGTGCCCCACGACGGGATGTCGTTGGACACCGGCACCTTCTCCGGCAACCAGAAATTGCCCGTCAGGCGCTCCCACACTTCGGCGTCCTTGTCGTCCTGGAGACGATTCCAGTTGATGGCCGAAACCCGGTCGATCAGCTTCATTCCATCCGACACGTCAGACCCCATTTCACCTGCGAAGGTTGTTCAGCCCGACCAGCCCGGCCGGCTGGTGCCGACACTACCCCTGGGGTACGACAACCGGGCGCAACACAACAGCTTGTGTTGTGCGTGTCGCGGCGTGTCAGGCCGATTCGGCCTGCACCAGCCCGTGATCGAGCGCGTACATGCTGGCCCCGATGCGATTGGACGCGCCGATCTTCGCGTAGATCCGCTCGACGTGATTACGGGCGGTCTTCTCCGAGATCACCAGTCTGGCGGCAATGTCCTTGTTCGACGCGCCGCGCGCCACCAGGCCGAGCACTTCCAGTTCGCGCGGCGTCAGCCCATCCGGCCGCACCATCCGCCGTTCGCCCGTGTGACCCGCGGCCTGCAGCACCGCTTCGACGGCGACCGTGTCGAGCGTTCCCGCCCGGACACCGTCGCGCAGTCGGCGCTCCGCCTGCGCCGCGGTGAGCGCGGCGCGGTAGGGCCGCGGTTCGCGGGCCGACTGATAGTGCACCGCTGCGGCCAGGATGCGGTCGGGCATCCCGAGCGTCGCACCCGACAACCCGCGCGGATAGCCCGAACCGTCGAGCCGCTCGTGATGGTTGCCCGCCAGGTCGGCGATCTGCTTGAGCCCGCCGACCTGAGACAGGATCCGCACGGTCAGATACGGATGAAGCCGCACGCGCTCCGCCTCGGCCGACATCAGGGGACCGGGCTTCGACCAGATCTGATTCGAGATGCCGATCCGTCCGACGTCGTGTACGTGCGCCGCGCGCCGCACGGTGGTGACGACGTCGGCACTGCAGCCGGCGGCCGTCGCGGCGGCGGACGCGAGTCGGGCCACCGCCTGGGAGTGGCCGAGGGTGAAGGGGCACTTCAGATCGACGAAGTCGCCGAGAGCGACGAGCAGGCTGTCCAATTCGTCTGCGCTGAGCCGTTCGTCGCGGTCGGGCGCCTCGGCCACGGCCGCCGCCCAGGCGTCCCCGACCGGCGGGCCCGCGAGGATCTCGGCCGCGTCGGCGATGAACGCGTCGACCACCGCCGGATCGAACTGGCCACCGCGCCGACTGCGCGCCATCGCGACGGCTCCCTCGACGCCGTAGGTGCGCTGGTGCACCTCCACCATGTCGGCGAGTTGCGCGACCCGCATCGCGATCGGAATCGCCTCGCCGGCAACCCCACCGGGCAACCCGCCGCCGTCGTACCGCTCGAAGGTGAAGGCCAGCACATCGCGAACGGCCCCATCGACCCCGAGCCGATCAGCGAGCAGGCTGGCGGAAGCGCAGTGGGAGTGGATCATTCGCGAGATCTGGCCGCGCGCATTGGCGACGAGGGCCGCCATCGCGTTGATCCGGTTCAGCAGTGGTCTGCCCTTGGCGACGTTGCCCATCAGGAAGCGCAGGTACGGCAGCCCCGCCCAGTCGACCAGATACGAGTCGTGCCGCACCGCGATGTCGTCGCCGAACCACTGTGCGTACTCGTGAGAGTCGGCGTGGCAGCCGATCCACATGATCAGCGTCGCGTAGTACACGCAGTCGCGGTCCCGGCGACTGAGCCCGAGCCGGTCCGCGATGCGACCGGCGATCACCGCCGACCGCAGCATGTGCTCGGCGGGCTGGCCCAGTCCCAGGTCCACCGCGACCGACAGCGCGGCCAGCAGTTCCGCGCGCGACGGCGCGGAACTGCTGGCGGCGAGCGGGCTCATCGGCTGATTGTGACTGATCACGCCAGCGCCACGGTGCGCATCGACCGCCGGTGCCTCGTCGGATCGAAATTCTCGAAGTGCCCGTTGGCGACGACGGCGATGCCGCGTTGCGGTAGCCGGAAATCCCCGAGCCGAGCCTGGATCGCGAGCGGCGCGGACTCACCGAGGTCGGTCCCGCGCAGCACCGCACGCGTCCCCGTGACGGTCCACACCTTCCGCGGTGCCACCATGAACGTCTGGCCGTTCGAGGCGGTCCCCGCCAGGCGCATCTCCCCGACGCCGAGGACCCGGCCCGCCGCGCGGCTGATCGTCGCCAGCGCACGGGGATTCGTCCAGGCCCACTCGGGTAGCCGACCGCCGATGTCGGTCATCAGCCGGGTCGCACGGGACTCACCCAGGGTCACGGTCCAGTCGAGCAGTCCCGGAATCGTGATCGACAGCGACCACGGCGCGTCCCAGGTGACGCCGATATCGCACTGCACCGCGTCGTTTGAGGTCGACGAACTGAAGTACCTCGCGCAGCTCTGCTCGCCGGGGGTGGTGGCGTAGAACGTCCACCGGCCGACCGGATCCCGGTGCCACACCGAGGCGTAGGCGGGCGCGAAGGTCGCCGCCGGGAACTGGCGCAGCCCCAGGTAGTGGCCGCTGGCGAAGGGCAGCCCCATGATGCCGAAGCCGGCGAAGCGTTCGTCGTCCCCGGTGGGCAGTTCGGGTCGTTCGTTGAGCGCCGCGACGATGGCGGCGGGTGTGTTGTTTGTCATGCCGTCGATCGTGGCCGAGCGGGGTCGGCCCTCACATGGGGCAGACGCCTCAACTCACGGGTTCGCGGCGCTGAACGCCCTCGCCGAGCGGCAGATCGCGATCGATCTTGATGCCCAGCAGCTCGCAGGTCCCGTTGATCGAGCCCAGCATGATCGTGGTCATGTGATCGACGAACACCTCCGGCGGCATCCGGCGCGGGCTGCCGAGTTCGGGGCCGAGCCACCAGTCCGTCGCCGCGGCCGCGGAACCGAACGTCGTGTACGCCGCCAGTTCGATGGCGGTGGGGTCGAGTTCCATATCCCGAAGTTCGTTGCTGAACATGTTCGCCATCGCGAGGGTGACCTCGCGGCCCTCGTTGAGCGCGCGCATCGTCGACTCGCTCTGCTCGGCGAAGCGCCCCTGGATCAGGAAGCGGCACACGTTCGGGTGCTCGTCGACGAGCCGCACGTACTGCTCGACGCTGCGCCGGATCACCTCACGGGCCGAGTCGGCCTGGATGTCGATGACCGGGAAGATCGCCCCCCACAGCATGTCGCGCATGCGCTCGCCGATGGCCTGGAAGAGATCGGACTTGTCGGTGAAGTGGCGGTAGATCTTCGGCTTGGCGGTGCCCGCCTCCTCGGCGATCTCCCGCAGGCTCAGCTCCGGGCCCAACCGGTCGATGGCGCGGAAGGCCGCGTCGACGATCTCCGCGCGCACCTTCTTGCGGTGCTCGCGCCACCGCTCGCTGCGTGCGTCGACCTTCACGCCGGGCTGGGGACCCGGACGGGGGATGGACGGTCTGCGCACCGGATTACTATAACCGCTGGTACCGCCTGACCTGCCCAGACCGCCCGGTGCGCCGGGCAGCGGCTCTCTGGTGGTCGGCTGCGTCGCACCGGCTTGGGTACGATTCGCCACGTTAATCCGACCGAGTAAGCGAGACGAGTTTCATGACGCAGCGATACGACCTGGTCATCGCCGGTGGAGGTCCGTCCGGTGCGGCGGCGGCGTGGCAGGCTGCGCAGACCGGTGCCAAGGTGATCGTCCTGGACAAGGCCGAGTTCCCGCGAGCGAAGCCGTGCGGCGACGGGCTGACCGCCAGGGCCGTGAGCTACCTGCAGAAGATGGGCCTCGCCGGCGAGGTCGCCACCTACCACCGAGTGAATCGCGTCACGGTGTTCAGCCCGAGCGCCTGGGAGCTGTCGTTCCCCAAGCGTCCCGGCATGCCCGACCACGGCCACACCGTCAGCCGCGAGCACCTCGACACCGTGCTGCTCAAGCACGCGGAGTCGGCGGGCGCGCAGGTGCGCCAGGGCGCCGAGGTCACCGGTCCCGAGCTGGACGCGAACGGGCGGGTCATCGGCGTGGTCCTCAAGGGCGGCGAGAAGGTCTACGGCGACGCGGTCATCGCGGCCGACGGCGCCTACTCCCCCATCAAGAGGGCGCTGAAGATCGATTCGGAGTACAACGGCTACTCCGCGATCGCGATCCGCTCCGAGATGCACCTCAGCAGGCCCGACTCGGACAGCCTCGACATCTACCTCAAGCTGGCGTTCCAGGGCGACCAACTGCCCGGCTACGGCTGGGTGTTCCCGATGGGCAACGGGGTCTTCAACATCGGCCTCGGCTACGTCAACAGCTACAAGAACTGGCAGTCGATCAACGCGACCCAGTTCCTCGGCGAGTTCCTCCGCACGCTGCCCCGCGACTGGGAGGTCCCGGCGATCGAGGAGCTGAAGAAGAACAAGAGCGTGCGCGCCTGGCGACTGCCGATGGGCTTCACCGCGTGGCCACCGTGGCGTCCCGGCGTGCTGTTCACCGGAGACTCGCTCGGCGCGGGTAAGCCGGCGTCGGGCGCGGGTATCTCCAAGGCGCTCGAATCCGGCTTGGCCGCAGGCGAATGCGCCATCGCGGCACTGCAGAACGGCGGCCCCGACGACTTCACCAACTACGCGCTGCGGATGGAAGCGGCGTGGGGCCGGGAGTACAAGCGGGGCCGCTACTTCCACAAGCTGGCCGGCATACCGCGGGTCGCCAACACCGGGATCAAGCTGATCGACAACCCCTTCCTGCGTGATCGGCTGCTCAAGTCGCTGTACAAGAAGGAGCAGGGCCCTCAGCACAAGGTCATGTAGCGCGGCGAGGCTTGCGAGCCGCCTTGCCCGCGGCGGCGCGGGCGGCCTGCTTGGCAAGGGTCTTCTCCCGTGCGGTGCGTTTCGGCGCCGGCTCGGCCCGGCCCCGCGACGATCCCGGCTTGCGACCCCGCACGATCCCGACGAACTCCTCGACCAGCGCCGACTGCGGCCCTTCCGGGAAGGCCAGCGCGACAGGGCACACCGGCGCATCGGTGATGGGCCGGTACGTCAGATCCCTGCGGTGGTACAGCCGCGCCAGCGACTGCGGAACGATCAGCGCACCCATCCCCGCGGCGACGAGTTCCACTGCGTCCCAAGTGGTTTCGGGCCTGTGCTCCACGGGGGCGCCGGGAGTATCCGCCCAGGCGACGACGTCGTCGAGGGGCAGCAGGATCGGCTCGCCGTCGAGATCCGCGGCGGTCACCGAGTCCGCCGCGGTGAGCAGGTGGTCGGTCGGCACCATCGCGACCGTCGTCTCCTCGTAGAGCGCGATGAGGGCCAGGCCGGACGAGTCGGCCGGCGGCCGGAGCAGCGCCGCGTCGACGATGCCGTTCCGCAACGCATCGGCCGCCTCAGCCGCGGGGACGGTGCGCAACTGCAGCGACACCGTCGGGTGGCGTTCCGCCCAGGTCCGGGCCCACTTCGCGGGCGTCACACCGGGGACGTACCCGACGGTGAGACGGTGCTGGGTCACCGCATCAGGCTACCGCTGCGCCCCGTCGATAAGCTCGAGCCATGAGCAGGCCGAACGCGCAGTCCATGAAACCCGCCACGGCGGCGAAGAAGCTGGACGTCTACCTACCCGCGACGCCCGCCGAGTTTCAGGCGAACGCGATCACCCGCGCGGAACTCGCCGCCCTGCAGGAGGACCCACCGCAGTGGCTCAAGGATCTCCGCAAGAACGGACCGCACCCGAAGAACCTGGTGGCCGCCAAGCTGGGCGTCTCGATCGCGGGTCTCTCGCGTGGTGGCGTCACCGAGGCGCTCACCACTGAGCAGATCGACGCGCTGCTGGAGGAGAAACCCGAGTGGTTGGTCGCCGAGCGCGAGAGCTTCCAGGCGGTGCTGATCGAACAGCGCCGCCTCAAGGCAGTGCGCGCGGAGCAGGCCCGCGAAGGCTAGTCACCCCAAACGCCAAATGGCCAGTTAGCGTACGCAAATCGCGGAAAAGCGTGTGCTAACTGGCCGTTCGCGCGTCACAACATGCAGCTGACGCAACCCTCCACCTCGGTGCCCTCCAGGGCCATCTGACGGAGCCGGATGTAGTACAGCGTCTTGATTCCCTTGCGCCAGGCGTAGATCTGCGCCTTGTTAACGTCGCGCGTGGTGGCGGTGTCCTTGAAGAACAGCGTCAGGCTCAGGCCCTGATCCACGTGCTGCGTCGCCGCGGCGTACGTGTCGATGATCTTCTCGTAGCCGATCTCGTACGCGTCCTGGTAGTACTCCAGGTTGTCGTTCGTGAGGTACGGCGCCGGGTAGTAGACGCGGCCGATCTTGCCTTCCTTGCGGATCTCGATCTTCGACGCGACCGGGTGGATCGACGACGTCGAGTGGTTGATGTAGGAGATCGAGCCGGTCGGCGGAACCGCCTGCAGGTTCTGGTTGTAGATGCCGTGCGTCTGCACCGACTCCTTGAGTCGCAGCCAATCCTCTTGCGTCGGAATTCGAATGCCCGCATCGGCGAAGAGCTCCCGGACCCTGGCGGTGGCCGGCTCCCACACCTGATCGGTGTACTTGTCGAAGAACTCCCCCGACTTGTACTTCGAGCGCTCGAAGCCGCCGAACGCCGTACCCCGTTCGATCGCAATCCGATTGCTCGCCCGCAGCGCGTGGTAGAGCACGGTGTAGAAGTACATGTTCGTGAAGTCGACGCCCTCTTCGGAGCCGTACAGGATCCGCTCGCGAGCCAGGTAGCCGTGCAGGTTCATCTGGCCGAGGCCGATGGCGTGAGACTGATTGTTGCCCTGCTCGATCGACGGCACCGACCAGATGTGGGTCTGGTCGCTCACCGCGGTGAGCGCACGGATGGAGACCTCGATGGTCTGCGCGAAGTCCGGCGAGTCCATGGCCTTGGCGATGTTGAGCGACCCGAGGTTGCACGAGATGTCCTTGCCCACCTTGGCGTAGGTGAGGTCCTCGTTGAACAGCGACGGCGTCGACACCTGCAGAATCTCCGAGCACAGGTTGCTGTGCGTGATCTTGCCTTCGATCGGGTTGGACCGGTTCACCGTGTCCTCGTACATGATGTACGGGTAGCCGGACTCGAACTGCAGCTCGGCCAGCGTCTGGAAGAACTCGCGCGCCTTGATCTTCGTCTTGCGGATGCGCGCGTCGTCGACCATCTCGTAGTACTTCTCGGTGATCGAGATGTCGGCGAACGGCACGCCGTAGACCCGCTCGACGTCGTACGGCGAGAACAGGTACATGTCCTCGTTCTTCTTGGCGAGTTCGAACGTGATGTCCGGGATCACCACGCCGAGCGACAGCGTCTTGATGCGGATCTTCTCGTCGGCGTTCTCGCGCTTGGTGTCGAGGAACCGGTAGATGTCGGGGTGGTGCGCCTGCAGATACACCGCGCCGGCACCCTGACGGGCGCCGAGCTGGTTGGCGTAGGAGAACGAGTCCTCGAGCAGCTTCATGATCGGGATGACGCCCGAGCTCTGGTTCTCGATGTTCTTGATCGGCGCGCCGTGCTCGCGAATGTTGGACAGCAGCAACGCGACTCCGCCACCGCGCTTGGACAGCTGCAGCGCCGAGTTGATGGAGCGCCCGATGGACTCCATGTTGTCCTCGATGCGCAGCAGGAAGCACGACACCGGTTCGCCGCGTTGCTTCTTGCCGGAGTTGAGGAACGTCGGGGTGGCCGGCTGGAACCTGCCGTCGATGATCTCGTCGACGAGCTTCTCCGCCAGCGTCGTGTCACCCGCGGCCAGCGTGAGGGCCACCATCACGACGCGATCCTCGAAGCGCTCGAGATAGCGCTTCCCGTCGAACGTCTTCAACGTGTAGGAGGTGTAGTACTTGAACGCCCCGAGGAACGTGGGGAAGCGGAACTTCTTGGCGAAGGCCCGGTCGATCAGCGTCTTCACGAAGTTGCGCGAGTACTGGTCGAGCACCTCGCGCTCGTAGTAGTTCTCCTTGACGAGGTAGTCGAGTTTCTCGTCCTGATTGTGGAAGAACACCGTGTTCTGGTTGACGTGCTGCAGGAAGTACTGGTTCGCCGCTTCGCGATCCTTGTCGAACTGGATCTTGCCGTCGGCGTCGTACAGATTGAGCATCGCGTTGAGCGCGTGATAGTCCGTCTCGCCCGGCAGCGCGTTCGGAGCGGTGGTTACAGGTTCTGCAGTGACGGTTGGTGACACGTCTGGTCCTTCCAGAAGTCGGCAAGCCCCTCGCGGACGGCGAAGACGTCGTCCGTGGTGCCCATCAGTTCGAAGCGGTAGAGGAATGGGACGCCGCACTTGCGGGAGACGACGACCCCGGCGTATCCGAATTCGGCGCCGAAATTGGTGTTGCCCGCGGCTATGACACCGCGGATCAACGACCGGTTGATCTCGTTGTTGAGGAAGGCGATCACCTGCTTGGGGACGTATCCCCCAGCGTCGGGATCAGGACCGTTGGCATGACCACCGCCGTAGGTGGGCAGCACCAGAACGTATGGCTCGTGCACCTCGATGCGCTCGCGCAGCGGGATGCGGATCGCGGGCAGTTCCAGCTTCTCGACGAACCGGTGGGTGTTCTCCGAGACGCTGGAGAAGTAGACGAGGTTGCTCATCGCGTTCTCCTCTCCGCCCGCCGTGTACCCGCTATGCCGTGACTGCGACCGACGCGCCGAGGGCCTTGATGCGGTCCGGCCGGAAACCCGACCAGTGCTCGTTGCCGACCACCACGACGGGGGCCTGCAGGTAGCCCAGCGCCATGACGTAGTCGCGCGCCTCGTCGTCGAGGCTGATGTCGACGATGTTGTAGGCGACGCCCAGCTTGTCGAGCGCCTTGTAGGTCGCGTTGCACTGGACACAGGCGGGCTTCGTGTAGACGGTGACGGACTGAGTCATCTGGATCGGCTCCTCGGGCAAGAACTAAACGTGGACCACACGTGACTGGCAACTGCTGGGGTAGTGCTTCTCACTCTGGTAAAGCAGCCTCCGGACCCCTGAAATTCCGGCCGTCCGAGGCTCAGAGTGAGGCGGTTCGGGGCACCGATACTGCCGGAATCTGCGCTCCGGCCGACCCGTGAAAGCTTGGGAACCGTGGGGGTCTGTCGGTCTGCAAGACACTACACCTAGTGTCCGACATTCAGAAGAGATACAAGATGTTCTGAACAACATTCGTGAAATTCCCTGGTCGTAAGCCGACGCGCGGCGTTTCTTCCGGCGTGTCGCACGTCACATCGACCGGCGTGCCGGGCGACGCCCCCCTGTTTACCAGCGGGCACCGACAACCGGCGTCGGCGAACACGCCGACAGCAAAGCCGCCGCCGAATCGGATTCGGCGGCGGCTCGGTGCGACTGCGGTGAGGTGTCAGCCCACCTCGGCGGCGAGCTTGGCGACGATGTCGCCCAGTTGAGCGGCCACCTCGGCGTTCTCCCGAGGATGCTTGCCGTCCAGGGTCTTGAACGGCACCGACAGCTTCAGGTCCTCGACGATGCGAGGACCGGCGATCCCCAGCGACTTGCGGACCTCGTCGTGCGCCCAGACCCCGCCGTACTGCCCGAACGATCCACCGACCACCGCCGCCGGCTTGCCCTTCAACGCACCGTCGCCGAACGGGCGGGAGAGCCAGTCGATGGCGTTCTTCAGCACGCCGGGAGTGCCGCCGTTGTACTCGGGGGTGACCACCAGCGCCGCGTCGGCGTCGGCGGCCGCGGCGCGCAGGTCGGCGACGCTCTGAGCGACGGACTCGTTGTCAATGTCCTCGTTGTAGAACGGCAACTCGCCCAGGCGGTCGAACGGCACCAGCGTCACCCCCTCGGGCGCCACCTCCGCTGCCAGTTCCGCCAGCTGCCGGTTGACCGACGCGGCGCGCAGACTTCCCACCAGAACCAAGACCTTGACCGACATGTGCCCGTTTCCTCCTCGAGTGCGTGAACGTTCGTCGTGATGCTCGTTCATCCAACCGGACCTTGGTCCGGTTTATTTCCCGCTGAGTTTAACGGCGCCCGCTACGGCGGCGGCGCGCCAGGGTCGGGCGGTGGCGGGGGTGGTGGAGGTGGCGGGGGTGGAGGCGGTGGCGGGGGGCCCAGGGTGATCGGGGGCAACCCGGGAATCATGATCACGTTCGGCGGCGGTGGGGGCGGCGGCGCCTCGGGCGGCGGCGGCGCATCCGGGGGCGGAGCGGGTGGGAAGTACTGCTGCGGCGGCGCGATCCCGTTACTGGTGTTGATGACGACGATGGAACCGGGGATCGTCTTGCCCTTCGGCGTGGTGCCCGCGACGGCGCCCTTGGACAGATAGCTGTCCACCGGCGCGGGCTGATCGGGCACCTGGAAGCCGGCATCTCGCACTCGCTTGATCGCCGCGTCGAGCTTCAGGCCGGTCACGCTGGGCACCTCGCTACCGGGGTTGCCGTTGACGTAGCGCGGATCGGTGGGCGGCAGGCTCACCGGACCGAGGTCGTCCGCAATCGGATCCATGGCGAGGAACCAGGTGCGCGCCGGCTCGTTACCGCCGAAGAGGGTCCCGTCGCCGCACTTTCGCAACGGGTACGAGCACAGCCCCGATGGACTCGTGGAGTCGTCGAAGACGTAGTTGACGGCGGCGTACTGATTGGTGAAACCCAGGAACGCCGACGACCGGTGCGACTCCGTGGTTCCCGTCTTGCCCGACATCGGCAGATTCCATCCGACGGAGCCGGCCGCAGCGGCGCCCGTGCCGCTGATGGTGTCCTTGGCCAACGCGTTGGCGAGCGTGTTGGCCAGCCCTTCCGGGACCACCTGTTCGCACGGCGCCGTCGCCAGGGCCACTTCGCGACCACGGCGGTCGAACACCTTGTCGATGGGACTGGGCGGGCACCACGTGCCCCCCGAGGCCAGTGTGGCCGCGACGTTGGACATCTCGAGAGCGTTGAGCTCGAACGGGCCCAGCGTGAAGGAACCGATGTTCTGCCGCTTGATGTAGTTCGCGAGGCTCTCGTCGTTGTCCGGATCGTAGGCTCGGGCCGTGTTCGGAGCGGCATACGACCGCAAACCCAACTTGACCGCCATGTCCACCACGCGGGGCACTCCGACCTGCCGAATCAGGTTGGCGAAAGCGGTGTTCGGCGACTGGGCCAGCGCGTCGGTCACGCTCATCTTGCCGCCGTAGCCGCCGGCGTTCTTCACGCACCACGTCTGAGGCGGACAACCGGGGGTGTTGCTGCTGCCGAGGCCCGTGCCCTCGAACTTCTGTGGGACGTCCAGTTGCGCGTTGATGCCCATGCCCAACTCGAGTGCCGCAGCCGTGGTGAAGATCTTGAAGGTCGAGCCTCCGCCGTCGCCAACGAGGGAGAAGGGCTGCGGTTGCACGGTCTGTCCGGCGTCGAGGTCGAGTCCGTAGGTGCGGTTGTCCGCCATCGCGAGTATCCGGTGTGCGTCCTTGCCGGGCTTGACGACGCTCATCACGCTGGCGACGCCCTCCTCGGTGGGTTTCGCCACCTTGTCGACCGCCGACTTGACGCTGGCTTGGACCTTGGGGTCGAGCGTGGTGCGGATCAGGTAGCCGTCGCGGGCCAGTTGCTCCCTGGTGATACCGGCCTGGGTCAGGTACTGCAGCGCGTACTCGCAGAAGAACGCTCGATCACCCGCACCGATGCACCCCTGGGGCAGCGTGTTGGGCCGCGACAACACACCCAATGGCTCGGCCCTCGCGGCGCGCAGTTCGTCGGCCCGTTCGGGCAGGTTGGTGATCAAGGTGTCGAGCACCAGGTTGCGGCGGGCCAGTGCACCGTCGGGATTCGTGTACGGGTTGAGCGTGCTGGTGGACTGCACCAGCCCGGCCAGCAGCGCGGCCTGCTGCCAGTTCAGCTGCCGTGCGTCGACGCCGAAGTAGGTTTTCGCCGCGTCCTGTACGCCGAAGGCGCCGTTGCCGAACGACACCAGGTTCAGGTACCGCGTCAGGATGTCCGGTTTGGTGAGCGCCTTGTTCAGTTCGAGCGCCATCCGCATCTCGCGCAGCTTGCGGACCGGAGTGGACTCGATGGCCGCGCGGCGTTCCGCGTCGGTCTGCGCGCTGACGAGGAAGTTGTAGTTCTTGATGTACTGCTGCTCGATGGTCGATCCGCCGCGCGTGCTCTCGTCGCCCTGCAGGTAACCGGCCAGGCCCGTCAGCGTGCCCGGCAGATCCACCCCGTTGTGCTCCGCGAATCGCTTGTCCTCGATCGAGACGATCGCCAGTTTCATCGTGTCGGCGATCTTCTCGCTGGGCACCTGCCAGCGGCGCTGGGTGTACAGCCACGCGATGGGAGTCCCCGCGGCGTCCACCATCGTCGAGACGCTCGGCACCTCGCCTTCGAGGATGTCCGCGGAGTCCTGGACCACCACGTCGGATGCCTGCCCCACCACCAATCCCACGCTGCCGACGATCGGGAAGGCCGCGGCGGCCAGGAGTACCGCGCTGAGCACGCAGACGTGCACGAGCCAGGCGAGCGTTCGCATCAACGCACGGCTGCCGGACATGCTCGACAGCGTAGGCCCGTGCGCGAACCGGCCCGAGCGAGCAGTGCCGCTCGTGGCCGTTCGGCCACGTAAAGTGCAGTCATGAGCGTCGGTAACGGCACGGCCGGCACGTCGCCACTGCCGCTGACGAATTCGGTTCCCGTCGAACGCGGCGACGCGGCGCGCAACCGTGCCCTCCTGCTCGATGCCGCGCGCCTACTCGTCGCCGAGCGCGGCGCCGAAGCCGTCACGATGGACGACGTCGCCGCGGCGGCGGGTGTCGGCAAGGGAACGCTGTTCCGGCGATTCGGAAGCAGGGCCGGGCTGATGCTGGTGCTGCTCGACGAGGACGAGAAGATTCAGCAGCAGGCCTTCATGTTCGGGCCGCCGCCGTTCGGGCCCGGCGCTCCGCCGCTCGAGCGACTGCTCGCCTACGGCAGGGAGCGGCTGCAGTTCGTCTGGGATCACCGGGCGCTGCTGTCCGACGCGACTCGCGATCCGCAGACGCGCTTCAACTCCCCCGCCACCCTGCACCGCACGCATGTGCGCTCACTACTTGCGGCCGCGGACACCTCGGGCGATCTCGATGCCCAGGCCGACGCGCTCGTCGCTCTGCTCGACGCCGATTACGTGACGCATCGGTTCGTCGACCTCGGCCGCAGCCTCCGCGAGCAGGGCGACGCGTGGGAGAGCGTGGCGCGCAAACTCTGCGGGCAGTGAGCCGTGCGCTGGGTCCTGCACGTCGACCTCGACCAGTTCCTCGCGTCGGTGGAACTGCAGCGCCACCCTGATCTCAGGGGCCTTCCGGTGATCGTCGGCGGCAACGGCGATCCCCTCGAACCCCGCAAGGTCGTCACCTGCGCCTCGTACGAGGCCCGCGAGTTCGGCGTGCACGCGGGCATGCCGTTGCGCACCGCGGCCAGGAAGTGCCCAGACGCCACGTTCCTGCCGTCGGACCCCGCGGCGTACGACGAGGCGTCGGATCGGGTCATGGGCCTGCTGCGCGATCTGGGACATCCGCTCGAGGTGTGGGGCTGGGACGAGGCCTACCTCGGCTTCGACGACGACACCACCGACCCGGTCGAACTCGCGAACGGCATCAGAACCCTGATCGAGGCCGAGACCGGCTTGTCGTGTTCGGTCGGCATCAGCGACAACAAGCAGCGCGCCAAGGTGGCGACGGGTTTCGGCAAGCCCGCGGGGGTGTTCCGGCTGACGGACGAGAACTGGATGACGACGATGGGCGACCTCGGTGTCGACGCACTCTGGGGCGTCGGACCCAAGACCGCCAAACGCCTTGCCGCACTAGGTGTTACGACCGTCGCCGATCTCGCCGCGACCGATGCGAGCCTGCTCACGGCGACGTTCGGTCCGACCACGGGACTCTGGATCCTGCTGCTGGCGAAGGGCGGCGGCGATGCGGCCGTCAGTTCCGAGCCGTGGGTGCCGCGGTCGCGCAGCCACGTCGTCACGTTCCCGCGCGATCTCACCGACCTCGCGGAAATGGACTCCGCCGTCACTGATCTGGCCCGCCGCACCCTCGCCGAAGTCGACGCCGCGGGGCGCACCGTCACCAGGGTCGCCGTGACGGTGCGCACCAAGACGTTCTACACCCGAACCAAGATCCGCAAGCTGGCGCACGCGGGCAACGACGCCGACCCGATCGTCGGCACCGCCCTGGACCTCCTGCACCAGTTCGAACTCGACCGCCCGATCCGACTGCTCGGCGTGCGACTCGAACTCGCCGTGCCCACCGAAACCGGTCGGTAGCCCGTACTACCGTCGAGTCGTGCTGCAGACCATCGCCGTCCGGGGCTACCGATCGCTGCGCGAACTCGTCGTGCCCTTCGCGGCGCTGACCGTCGTGACGGGGGCGAACGGCACCGGCAAGTCGTCGGTGTACCGCTCGCTGCGCCTGCTCGCAGATTGCGGGCGAGGGGACGTCGTCGGATCGCTCGCGCGCGAAGGCGGACTCGAGTCGGTGTTGTGGGCCGGCCCCGAGACGACCGGCGGCGCCCGCCGAACGGGATCGACGCAGGGCACCACCCGCACCAGGCCGGTGGCACTCGAACTCGGCTTCGCCTCAGATGATTTCGGCTATCTCGTCGATCTCGGGCTGCCGCAGTACGCCGGGCCGGGCTCGTTGTTCGCGCGCGATCCCGAACTCAAACGCGAGATCGTGTTCGCGGGTGACCGGATGCGACCCGCTTCCACGCTGGTGCGGCGCGGTCGCGACTACGTCGAGGTGGCCGACGAGTCCGGGCGCGGCTTCACGGAGTTGACCCGTGCGCTGCCCGCCTACCGCAGCGTGTTGGCCGAGCACGCCGGCGCGCTGCCCGAGCTAGCCGCGGTACGAGACCGGTTGCGGGGCTGGCGTTTCTACGACGGCTTCCGCGTCGATGCGGCCGCGCCCGCGCGAGCGCCGCGGGTCGGCACCCGGACGCCGGTGCTGTCCGATGACGGCGGTGACCTGGCCGCGGCGGTGCAGACCATCGTCGAAGCGGGTTTCGAGGATCTCGAGCGGGCGGTCGCGGACGCCTTCGACGGTGCGACCCTGTCGATCGCGGTCACCGACGGCCTCTTCGAGCTCCAACTTCACCAGCGCGGCATGCTTCGGCCGCTGCGTGCCGCCGAATTATCCGATGGCACTTTGCGTTTCCTGCTGTGGGGCGCCGCGCTGCTGAGCCCCAGCCCGCCGTCGCTCATGGTGCTCAACGAGCCGGAGACCTCGCTGCACCCCGACCTGGTTCCGCCGCTGGCGGCGATGATCGCAACCGCGGCGCGGACCACGCAGGTGGTCGTCGTGACGCACTCGCAGACCATGCGCGAACGGCTCGCGGCGGTGGACGCGCTCGAACTCGAACTCGTCAAGGAGTGGGGCGAAACGCGATTGGTTGGCCAGACGCAGCTGACCGCCCCGCCGTGGGACTGGGGGAAGCGCTAGGGCTCACCGTGTTTTGGTGGGCCGCAGGGCGCGGGTGAAGATGACGTTCACCTGCCGCATCGCGACGCTGTAGGGCCACCACGCCAGCCGCTTGAACAGGTAGAGCGCGCGAATGTCGGGAGACGTGTAGACCAGGTAGCGGTTGCGGCGAACGCCGACCAGAATGCGGTCCGCGACGTGCTCGGGAGTGACCGCGTGGCCGCCGAACCGGTCCACCCACTTACGCACCTGCGGATGGTCGCGATCCACACCCGCGATCTCCACGGTCTGGACCAGCGGGGTTTTCACGGCACCGGGGACGACGAGCGACACGCCGATCTTGTGGCGTGCCAGGTCGAAGCGCAGCACCTCGCTGACGCCTTGTAGACCGTACTTGCTGGCGCTGTAGGCCGCGTGCCACGGCAGTGCCACCAGGCCCGCCGCCGACGACACGTTCACCAGGTGCCCGCCGCGGCCGGCCTTCACCATCGGCGGCACGAAGTTCTCGATGACGTGAATGGGGCCCATCAGGTTGATGTTGACCATCGACTCCCAGTGTCGATGGTCGAGCGTGCTGACCGTCCCCCACGCTGACACCCCGGCGATGTTCATCACCACGTCCACTGCGGGGGCGGCGCCTCCGATGGCCTCGTGGATGTCCGCGGCGAACGCGGCCACCTGGTCGTGATCGGAGACGTCGAGCACTCGGTGCGCGGTGACCTCGGCGCCCAGGGCTCGACAGTCGGCGACCGTTTCCGCCAACCCCTCGCCGTTGCGGTCCGTGAGGAACAGTTCGGCGCCCTCGGCCGCGAGCACGAGCGCCGTCGCCCGGCCGATCCCGCTGGCCGCACCGGTGAGGAGGCACCGCTTACCCGCGAAGTCCTTGACCGTCATGCCGTGACCCTACCGATCAGCCCGCGGGATCAGACGTGACCGCCGCCCCACAGCGCGTTGAGCCACAGCGCCTCGAGGACGGCGACGGCGCGGCCGGCATCGCCGCGCCTGCCGACGAAGGCGCTGTCGCGGGACAGCGTCATCGCCGTCGTCGCGGTCAGCATCCGGACGAGGCCCGCGACGTCGTCGGAGATCGGCCGGGCGCCGGAGTCCTGCTTGACGACCGTCACGATCTTCTCGATCAGGGCGTCCTCGAAGTCGTTCATCATCTCGCGGATCTGCGAGTCCGTGTTCTGCGCGATGGTGCTGGCGGCCATGATCGGGTCGTTGCTCGCGAAAACCGCGGCGGCGCTGCCGACCATGCGCTTGGCGAAGGCCTGCGGCGACTCCTCGGGATCGCGGGGTGCGAAGTCGTGAGTGAGGTCGTCGAGCTCGGCGAGGGCGTCCTTGACGATGAACGCGAGGACGTCGTACTTGGAGTCGAAGTAGAAGTAGAACCCCGATCGCGCGACGCCGGCCTTCTCACTGATGGTGCTGACGGAGAGGTCGGCGAACGCGTGGTCCTCGAGCAGCTCACGCACCGCGGCGACGATCGCCTCCCGCTGCCGGTCGCCGCGGCTGCGGCGAGCCTGCGGTGATGGAGCCGGGTCGGCGGTCATGGGCAACAACCTTTGCATCCGCGACGCGCTCCATCAAAACTTGACATGCGTCAAGTCTGCCCTACAGGATGGTGCTGGCGAGTGAGATCGCACACATCACCTCGCCGAATGTCCCAGCCCTAGGAGATTGCCGATGGCGACGATCAGCACCCCCGAGTATTTGCTCGACAAGGCCAAGCGGCGGTTCACACCGTCGATCACCAACTTCCCCGGCATGGGCGCACTCGAGCGCAGGCTGTTGCAGACCGACTTCCCGCAGAAGCCGATGGCGACCCCGCCGCCCGGCAGCGACCTGAAGACGATCATGGGCGACGCGGGGCTGCCGGTCGTCGGCCACATGGTCGAGATGTTCCGCGGCGGCCCCGACTACCTGCTGCACCTCTACCGCAAGTACGGCCCGCTCTACTACGCCGACTCCCCCGCGCTCGCCGCGGTCGCCGCACTCGGCCCCGACGCCGCGCAGGCCGTCTACTCGAATCGCAACAAGGACTTCTCGCAGCAGGGCTGGGTGCCGGTGATCGGCCCGTTCTTCCACCGCGGCCTGATGCTCCTCGACTTCGACGAGCACATGTACCACCGGCGGATCATGCAGGAGGCGTTCGTCCGCACCCGGCTGGTCGGATACCAGGAGCAGGTCGACCAGGTCGTCACCCAGGTCATCGCCAACGACTGGGTCACGAACGACTCGCGGTTCCTGATGTATCCCGCGATGAAGGAACTCACGCTCGACATCGCGTCGATGGTGTTCATGGGCCACGAGCCGGGCTCCGACCACGAACTCGTGACGAAGGTCAACAAGGCGTTCACCACCACCACCCGTGCGGGCAACGCGATCATCCGCACCGGTGTCCCGCCGTTCACGTGGTGGCGCGGCCTGAAGGCACGCGAACTGCTCGAGGACTACTTCCGCGCCCGTGTCGCCGAGCGCCGCGGCAAGGAGGGCTCGGACCTGCTGACGGTGTTGTGCCAGACCGAGGACGAGGACGGCAACAAGTTCTCCGACGACGACATCGTCAACCACATGATCTTCCTGATGATGGCCGCGCACGACACGTCGACGTCCACGGCCACCACGATGATCTACCACCTGGCGAAGAATCCGGAGTGGCAGGAACGCTGCCGCGACGAGTCCGACCGTCTCGGTGACGGTCCCGCGGACATCGAATCGCTCGACAAGCTCGAGTCTCTGGATCTGGTGATGAACGAGTCGATCCGGCTGGTGACGCCGGTGCAGTGGGCGATGCGCCAGACGGTGCGCGACACCGAGCTCCTCGGCCACTACCTGCCCAAGGGCACCAACGTCATCGCGTACCCGGGCATGAACCACCGGCTCGAGGAGTTCTACCCGGACCCGATGAAGTTCGACCCGCTGCGCTTCACCGAGCCGCGCAACGAGCACAAGCAGCACCGCTACGCGTTCTCCCCGTTCGGCGGCGGCGCGCACAAGTGCATCGGCATGGCCTTCGGCCAGTTCGAGGTGAAGACGATCCTGCACCGACTGCTGCGTAAGTACCGGCTGGAACTGCCGCACTCCGGTTACACCACCGAGTGGGACTACGGCGGCATGCCGGTGCCCAAGGACGGGATGCACATCGTCCTGCGACCGCTGCGCTGACGTGCCGAACGAATCGTCAACTCGGCGAGACGGATTGGCGACCGCGGGCATCGTCTCGCTGGCCGCGATGCGGATCGGCATCGGCGCCATGGCGTGGGCCAAGCCGGACCTGACCGCGAGACTGTTCGGCTTCTCCGAACCCGACGGCCAGGCGCGCTACGCGTGGCGGCTGTTCGGCGTCCGTGACGTCGTCGTCGGACTGGGCACGGTGACGTCCCGCGGCGACCGGCGCAGAAGCTGGGCGGCGGTCGGCCTCGCGTGCGATGTCGCCGATGGCGCGGCGGGCACGCTGGGCAGGGCGGACGTGAAGCCGATCAGCGCGGCCGCGATGATCGGAGTGCCCGCTGCGGCAGTCGGTTTCGGCGCCTGGGCGCTGACCAGGGGCGGCCGCTAGCAGGCGAGCCTGTTCGCGCACGCCACGACGGCGCTCAGCGCCGACTCGGTGGCGTCGTCCGACACGCCCATGCCCCACTCGGCGTGCGCGCCGTCGGTGCCCCGCACGAACGTCGTGATGCCGGCGGCCGAATCGAGCTGGTGGAACCTCAGCAGTTCCACGGGAACCCCACGGGCGTGCAGCATGACCGTCAGGGCGGCGACGGGACCGCTCCCGGCGGCGGTGCAGGTGCTGATGGAGTCGCCGACGGCGATGGTGGCGCGGTAGTTGCGGGCTTGCGGCCCCAGCCTGCTCGCCGGCCGCTGCGCATCGGTGCACTCCCATTGACGTAGTCGCACCGGCCCGCCGGCGGGACTGTGGCTGGCGATGACTCGGGTCCAATCCATCTCGGCGACCTCCTCACGCAGGCCGCGCGGCAGAGGCGCGTCGAACAACTCCGCGAAACGCGACTGGGGTTGTGGTGGAGCGGTCATGGCGTCGGTCTTCTCTCGTTGACGAGTGACCGACTGGCAGTAGCTTCCGACCCACAGCGGGGGGTCGGTCCGAGATCAGACCCCGCTGTGGGGAGCTACTACGAGGATGTGACGCACGGAAGCGACAGTAGACCTCGTCGCACAGGTGGCGCAAACACCTTTTCGGCTAGGGTTCTGCGGCTGTGACGGTCGCCGAGTGGTTCCTGCTCTTCGCGGCGGGCATCGGTGGCGGCCTGGCGGGCAGCATCGCGGGCCTGGCCTCGGTGTCCACCTATCCCGCCCTGCTGCTGATCGGCCTGCCGCCGGTCACCGCCAACGTCACCAACACCGTCGCGCTGGTGTTCAACGGCGTCGGTTCGGTGTCGGGGTCGCTGCCCGAACTCCGCGATCAGCGGGACCTGCTCAGGAGGTTCGTGCCGATCGGCGTCGCGGGCGGAGCGGCGGGCGCGGCCCTGCTGTTGACCATTCCCGCCGAGGGCTTCGAGAACGCCGTGCCGATCCTGCTGGCCTCCTCGGCACTCGTCATCGCGCTCCCGCATCGCAAGGACGCCGAGCCCGCGCCACCGACCACCGCGCGGACGGTTCTGATCGGTGCGGCCCTGTTCGGGATCTGCGTATACGGAGGCTTCTTCGGCGCGGCGGCCGGTGTACTCATGCTCGCGCTCTTCCTGCGCGTCGGCGCCCGCACGCTGGCCGACGCCAACGCGACCAAGAACGTCGTGCTGGGCGTCGCAAACCTGGTGGCCGCGGTGATCTTCATCGTGTTGTCGCCGGTCGCCTGGACCGCGGTGGTGCCGATGGCGCTGGGATGCCTGCTCGGGGCGCGGCTGGGGCCCGTGGTGGTCCGCCGGGCACCTGCGGGGCCGATGCGGCTGGTGATCGCCGCCGCGGCACTCGCGCTGGCGATCAAGCTCGGGTTCGACACCTACCGCTGAGGCTCACTCGAACGGGTTGTCGCCCTTGGCCACCCGTGTCCCGAGCTCCAGGAGGCCGACGGCGGACTCGTGCAGACGCTCCCCCGCTTCGCGATTGGCCCGGCCCGCCAGGTACCGCGACCACGTGCCCTCGATGACGATGCCGAGCTTGAAGCACGCGAGCGCGACGTACCAGTCGAGCGCGTCGGCGGTTCGCCCGCTCGCGGCGAGGTAGGCGTCGAGAAGCTCGGCGCGTGTTGCCAGTCCGCCGAGCGAGGCCAGTTCGGCGCCGGCGTTGATCGTGTTGATCCCGCTCGGCCAGCACACCATCATCCAGCCGAGGTCCAGCAGCGGATCGCCGACGGTGCACATCTCCCAGTCGATGAACGCCGCCAACTCGGGTCGCTCACGATGGAGCAGGACGTTGTTCAGGTGAGCGTCGCCGTGCATGATGCCCGGTTCGCCGTCGGCGGGCCGGTTGTCGTTCAGCCACCGCGCCAGCTCGTCTGCGGGCATGGTCGCGGGGTCGTAGCCGTCGTGGCGGTAGCTCTCGAGCAGGCCGAGGAACTGCGGAACCTGGCGCTCGAGAAAGGATCCCGGCTTGCGGATGGCGGCCAGCGGACTGCCCTCCCAGGCCACGTCGCCGAGCCGGGCCAGGCTGGCCGCGTACGACAACCCGACCCGATGGCGCATCTCGGGGTGCGAGACGTACGGCGCCGCAACCTCGTTGCCGGGGTTGAACCCGTCGACCTCCTCCATGAGGTAGAACACGACGCCGAGCACGTCGAGGTCGTCGCATCCGGCGATGAAGCCGGGATGGGGGACGTCGGTGCCTGCCAAGGTGCGGAGCACCGCGATCTCACGCAGCATCGTCTTGTCGCTCGTCGGCCGCGGGTGCAGGGGCGGTCTGCGCAACACCATCGGCCTGCCGTCGATGCGCAGGTGCACCACGATGTTCTGGGTGCCTCCGGTCAGTGGGGCGACGTCGGTGACGTCGGAACCGAGGCCCTGCTTGCGAACCCACGCCTGCACCGCATCGCGATCGGCGTCATCGAGCGTCGGCAGCGCGCTCGCGTCATCGACCACGCTCAGAGCCCGAACTGGTCGTCGATGACGCCGAGCCAGATCTGCGCCGCGTCGATGGCGACCTTCTCGCTGATGAAGGCGTGCTGCGTGCCGGTGTAGATATCGCGGAAGGCGCGCTCGAGCCTGCTGCCCTCGCGGATCGAACTGGTACCGGCCGCCAGATGCGCCCACTCCGCGCACGCGCGCGCCACGTCGGTCGCGTACACGGCGGCGACGCGCATGTCGGCGCGCAGAACCGGCGTCAGCTCCCCGCCCGCGGCGACGGCGGCTTCGGCGCACGTGAACGCGTCGAGCACCAGCAGTCGCGCGGCACGCCACGCCGCGACGTGATGGGCGAGGCCCTTCTGGAACGTCGGCCTGCTCGCCAGGGAGGCCATGTCGCTCATCCGGAACTTCGTGGCGGCGAGCTCCTGCACGTCATCGAGCATGCTCTTGGCCACGCCCAGCGCCCACGACGCGTGGCCCGCCGCGGTCACCGGCATGAGACCCATTCGGGTGGCGGGCGAAGCACCGCGCACCGGGGTGCGGGCGAAGAGTTCGAAGGTCCGGGACTCCGGCACGAACACGTCCTGAATCGCGTAGTCGTAGGAGCCGGTGCCCTTGAGCCCCTGCACATGCCAGCCGTCCTCGAAGATCACCTCGTCGCGGGGCACGATCGCGACGCGCATGTCCGGCACGCCCTCGGCGAGCAGGCGGGGCTGCCCGTCGTCGGTCGGCATGAACCCCGCGGCGACGTACTCGGCGTGGCCGGTGCCGGACCCGAAGCTCCACGCCCCGGTGAGCCGGAAGCCGCCGTCGCCCGCCTCGCCGGTCCCGTTCGGGAAGAACTGGCCGCCCATGGTGACCCGGTTGGCGTTGGCGGTGAACACCTCCGCGAATCCGTCATCGGGCAGGTAGGCCGCGGCGGCGAACGACGAGGGCAGGTTGGCGATCCCGATCCACCCGAAGGAGCCGTCCTGCCAGGCCATTTCGATCCAGGTCTCGATCATCTCCGTGAAGCTCGGCTCGACCCCGCCCGCCGCGACCGGATTGAAGGAGGCCATCAGCCCGGACGCCCACATCCCCTCGACGATCGCGGGCGCCAGCGTGCGCAGTCGCTCGGACTCGGCGGCTTCCGCGCGGACCAGCTCACGCAGGCCACGGGCGAGGGAAGTGGGATTCGTTACGGCGGGGGCGTCGACGACCATGTGCTACATCGTGGCGGGGACCCCGCGATCCTCGTGGCGGAATGCCGACGCTGGTTCTCCTGGGAACAGCTCGCCGTCAGTCGAGCAGCCGGCGCGCGACGTTGGTGGTCACCAGATCGAGCAGTTCGTCACCCCGGCCGGCGAGGATGGTCCGGATCGCGTACAGCGAGAATCCCTTCGCCTGTTCGGCGGTGATCGCCGGCGGGATCGAGAGCTCCTGGCGGGCGGTCACGACGTCGACGACCGCGGGGCCATCGTGCGCGAAGGCCTCGGCGAGCGCGCCCTCCAGATCGCCCGGCGCCTCGACACGTCGGCCGTACAACCCCATCGCGCGAGCCACCGCGGCGAAGTCCGGGTTGACGAGATCGGTTCCGAAGTTGACGATGCCCGCGGCCTTCATCTCGAGCTCGACGAAGTTCAGCGACGAGTTGTTGAAGAGCACCACCTTGACGGGTAACCCGTTCTGGCTCAACGTGATCAGTTCACCGAACGACATCGTGAGGCCGCCGTCGCCCGCGAACGCCACCACCTGGCGCCGTGGAAACGCGGTCTGCGCTCCGATCGCGAGCGGCAGCGCGCACGCCATCGTCCCGTGGTTGAAGGAGCCGACGAGCCTGCGCCTGCCGTTCATGGTCAGGTAACGCGCCGCCCACACCACGGGCGAACCGACGTCCACGGTGAACACAGCGTCGTCGGCGGCCAGCCGATCCACCAGTCCGGCAAGGTATTCCGGGCGGATCGGCTGCTTGTCACGGTCGTTGACCGCAAGCGAGTCCAGGGTCTTGCGAGTCTTGCGATAGTGCTTGAGCGAGCGATCCAGGTGCGTGGCGTCCAGTTTGTCCACGAGCATCGGCTGCAGCGCGTCGAGGGTATCGGCGACCGTCCCGACCAGACCGAGTTCGATCGGGGTGCGCCTGCCGAGGTTGCGGCCCCGCACGTCGACCTGGATGACCCGGCCGTGATCGGGATAGAACTGCCCGTAGGGGAAGTCGGTGCCGAGCATCAGCAGAGCGTCGGATTCCTTGATCGCCTTGTACCCGGAGTGGAAGCCGAGCAGCCCGGTCATTCCGACGTCGTACGGGTTGTCGTACTCGATGAACTCCTTGCCGCGCAGGGCGTGCACGACAGGCGCCTTGAGGGTGCCCGCCAGCCGGATCAGTTGGTCGTGGGCGCCCGCCGCCCCTGCGCCACCGAGGATCGTGACGCGCTCGGCGGCGTTCAGGATGTCCGCGGCCCGGCGCAGCGACGCGTCGTCGGGGCGCACGACCGACCGGGTGGGTGCTATCGGCCGGGTCAACCAGCCGGTGTCGGGGCCCTGCGACAGGAAGATCTCGCCGGGGATGACGACGACCGCTACGCCGTTCTCCTCGACCGCGGCGCGCATCGCCATCTCGATGATGCGCGGCGCCATCTCGGGCGTGCCGACGAGTTCGCAGAACACGCTGCACTCGCGGAACAGATCCTGCGGGCGCGTCTCCTGGAAGTACTCCGATCCGATCTCACTGCGCGGGATGTGGGCGGCGATCGCCAGCACCGGCACCCGACTGCGCTGAGCGTCGTACAGGCCGTTGATCAGGTGCAGGTTGCCCGGCCCGCAACTGCCCGCGCAGACCGCCAGCTGCCCGGTGAGTGCCGCGTCGGCCGCAGCCGCGAACGCGGCGTTCTCCTCGTGCCGGACGTGCTCCCAGCTGACGTCGCCGGAGCGCCGGATGGCGTCGGTGAAGCCGTTGAGGCTGTCGCCGGGGAGGCCGTAGACGCGGCGCACGCCGCTGCGGGTGAGTGCCTCGATCAGTTGAGCAGCAACCGTGGCCATCCGCGCCTCCCGTAATCGTGATTTCGGCGTGAAAACGATCGCTGGGCGAACGTTTTCACGCCGAGATCACTCTACTTACTTGGGGGCGAAGCGCTGCCCGGCGTCGAGGCGGATGCACTGGCCGTTCAGCATCGGGTTGTCGACGATCGCGGTGACGAGCTTCGCGTACTCCTCGGGCTTGCCGAGACGCTTCGGGAACGCCGCGTCCTTGGTGAGCGCGGTGGCGAACTCGTCGGGAATCCCCTTGGTCAGTCCGGTCGCGAACAGGCTCGGGGCGATGGCGAGCACCCGGATGCCCAGGCTGCCGAGGTCGCGGGCCATGGTCAGACACATGCCGGCGATGGCGGCCTTGGACGCGGTGTAGGCGACCTGTCCGATCTGGCCTTCGAACGCGGCGATCGAGGCGGTGTTGATGATGACGCCGCGCTCTTCGGCCTCGTCGTCGACGGGCTCCTGCTTGCTCATCTGCCAGGCGGCGAGCCTGCTGATGTTGAACGAGCCGATGAGGTTCAGGTCGACGGTCTGCCGGAACGAATCCAGGCTGTGCGGCCCGTCCTTCTTGATGGTGCGCTCGCCGATGCCGCCGCCCGCGGTCGTGACGATGATGTGCAGGCCGCCGAGCGCCTCGATGGCCTCGTTGAGGACGGTCTCGGTGCCCGCGAAGTCGGTGACGTCCACTTCGAAGAAGCTCGCCCCGATCTCGGCGGCGACGTCCTTGCCCTCCGACTGCGGCCGATCGAGGATCGCCACGCTGGCCCCACGCTTGACGAGAGTCTCCGCCGTGGACCTGCCGAAGCCCGACGCACCCCCGACGACGATCGCCTTCTTGCCCGAGATCTCCATCCAACTCCCTTTCCACATTCAGCTCAGTGTGTAACGCACCTGGCGAGGTCACTTTACGGTAAGCCTTTCGGCACCCGGACTCGGTACCTTGGGCGACATGCCCACAGCGGTCGCCCGCCCCAGCGGACTCGTCGGCGTCGCCACAGCAGCGGTCGCGATCGGCGTCGCCCAACTCGCGGCGGTGCCATTCGGAGCGCAGGCCGATTCGCGGACCGCGGTGGGGTCCGCCGTCATCGACCTGACGCCGGGGCCGGTCAAGGAGTGGGCGATTCAGCTGTTCGGCACCGCCGACAAGTTGGCGCTGTCGATCCTGGTGCTCGGCGTCATCGCGGTCATCGCAGCGCTCACGTCCACCCTGGAGACCAGCCGAGTACCACTGGGCAGCATCGCGATCGTGCTGGCCGGGATCGCGGGCAGTGCCGCCGTGCTCAGCCGGGCGGGCTCCGCCTGGTACGACGTCCTGCCCACGCTCGCCGGGGCCGTCTGCGGCGTCGCGACCCTGCGGCTGCTGGTGTCGGGCCGATTCACCGACGCGAGCCCCGCCGCCGACCCCGCAGCGGACGCACCCGACCGAGGTCGCCGATTGTCGCTGATCACGCTGGGGTTCCTGGCAGGCGGCGCGGTGGCCGGCGTAGCGGGCGCGGTGTGGACCCGCGCCAGGACCTCGGTCTCCGGCGATCGCACCGCCTTCCAGCTGCCGACCCCCGCGGTCGAGGCCGCACCGATTCCGCCGGGGGTGCAGCCGAAAGGCGTGACCCTGCCCCCGTTCGTCACTCCCAACGCGGACTTCTACCGCATCGACACCGCGCTGTCGGTCCCCCAGCTCAGCCGCGACGCGTGGCGACTGCGGATCCACGGCATGGTCGACCGCGAGGTGGAGCTCGACTTCGCCGCTCTGGACCGCTTCGAGGTGATCGAGAAGGTCGTCACGCTGACGTGTGTCTCGAATCCCGTCGGCGGCGACCTCATCTCGAACGCCACCTGGACCGGCTACCGGGTGCGGGATCTGCTGGCTCAGGCCGGTGTTCACGCCGACGCCGACATGGTCATGTCCACGTCCATCGACGGCTTCACCGCGGGCACTCCCACCGAGGCGCTCACCGACGACCGGGACGCACTGCTGGCCGTCGCGATGAACGGCGCGCCGCTGCCCACCGAGCACGGTTATCCGGCGCGGCTCGTCGTTCCCGGTCTGTACGGCTACGTGTCGGCGACCAAGTGGGTCGTCGACCTCGAGCTGACCCGGTTCGACCGCGCGCAGGCGTACTGGACGCGACTGGGCTGGTCGGCACGCGGGCCGATCAAGACTCAATCGCGGATCGACGTGCCGCGCAGCGGGCAGGACGTGCGGCCGGGTCCGGTGACGTTCGGCGGGGTGGCGTGGGCGCAGAACCGCGGCGTGCGCGCCGTCGAGGTCAGCATCGACGACGGCGAGTGGATACCCGCGGAACTGGGCGAGCAGTACTCGAACGAGACCTGGCGACTGTGGAGCTACCAGTGGGACGCCCGCGGCGAGGGACCGCACGAGATCCGGGTGCGGGCCACCGACGGCGACGGCGTCGTGCAGACCGCTGACCTGGCCGACGTGGTTCCCGACGGGGCCACCGGTTGGCACACGGTGGCGTTCGCGGTCACCTGAAGCCTCACGCCGCCGTCAGTCGGTGCACCGTCACCCCGGTCTCGGTGAGCACGCGAGCCACCCCGCCGCCGGTCACCACTTCGACCGCCATGTCGGCGGCCAGGCACTCACGCACGGTCGGCGCGAACACGTGATCCCCCGAAGCCACCACCACTCGCTCGAAACAGCGCTTCGCCCAGGCGATGTCGACTGCCTGAAGTAGCGCCCGATCGGCGCCGTTGCGGCCCCGACCGGTGAGCAAGCGGATACCGCTGGGCAGCGCATCCGCGACGGTGAACGCCCGCGACACGTCGACGGCGACCATCACCCCGTCGTCGTTGTAGACCCCCACGCTGGCGGTGTAGAGCCGCCATGCCCTACTCACCGACCGCGGCGTGACCCGGCACAGGTTCTCCAGATCGATCAGATGCAGCGTGCGCGGCACGTGCCTGCGGTGCCTGCCGCACGGACGATGCGCTTTGCGACCCTTTCCAACGGTCATGTCGTTCCCCCCGAACCTGTTCCCCGAACTGACGGATCGCGAGCATGCCAGTCCCCACCGACACACCGTGTCCGACCCCCGTGCCAGGGTGGGCTCATGCTCCTCGTCGACGTCGCACGAGCCTCCGCGGAGGTGGGCGCCGTCTCCGCGCGGTCCGCCAAGACCCGGCTGATCTCCGACCTGCTGGAGCGCGCCGGGGACGACGCCGCCCTCGTCGCCGTGATCGTGTCGTGGCTCTCGGGTGAACTGCCGCAGCGCCAGATCGGCGTGGGGTGGGCGTCGCTTCGCGCGCTGCCGGAGCCGGCGGATCAGCCGTCGCTGACGGTGCACGGCGTCGACGCGGTGTTCACCGAGATCGGCGCGGTCGCGGGTAAGGGCTCGCAGACCCGGCGGGCGGAACTGCTCGGCGCGACGTTCGGTGCCGCCACCGAGGCGGAACAGACGTTCCTGCGTCGCCTGCTCGGCGGCGAACTGCGCCAGGGCGCCCTCGTGGGGGTGATGGCCGACGCCGTCGCCGCCGCGTCCGGGCTGCCCGCACCCGAGGTGCGTCGGGCCGCCATGCTGGGCGGTGCGCTGCCCGCCGTCGCCGCGGCCGCGCTCACCGGCGGCGCCGACGCGCTCGCGCAGTTCCGGCTGACGGTCGGAACGCCGGTCGGCCCGATGCTCGCCCAGACCGCCACCGGCGTCGATGCCGCTCTCGAGAAACTGGGCGGCACAGCGGTTTTCGAGGCGAAGCTGGATGGCGCCCGTGTGCAGATCCACCGCGACGGGGATCGGATCTCGGTGTACACGCGCAGCCTCGACGACGTGACCGATCGGCTGCCGGAGGTCGTCGACGCGACCCGTGCGCTGCCCGTCACGACGTTGATCGCCGACGGCGAGGCCATCGCGCTGCGCCCCGACGGCAGGCCGGACCGGTTCCAGGTCACGGCGTCGCGGTTCGGCAAGCGCGCGGGCCGCGACACGGGCGCCGCCCCGCTGTCGGTGTTCTTCTTCGACCTGCTGCACGTCGACGGCACCGACGTGCTGGACCTGCCCGCCGCCGAACGGTCCGCGCTGCTCGACGCGATCGTGCCCGGCGACCAGCGCGTCGACCGACTGCAGACCGCCGACGCGACCGCAGCGCAGGCGTTCCTGGACCGGACACTCGCCGCGGGCCACGAGGGCGTGATGGCGAAGTCGCCCACCGCGCCCTACGAGGCCGGCCGCCGCGGCGCGGGCTGGCTCAAGGTGAAGCCGGTGCACACCCTCGATCTCGTGGTGCTGGCGATCGAGTGGGGCTCGGGTCGCCGCACGGGCAAGCTGTCGAACATCCACCTCGGCGCCCGCGATCCCGCAACCGGCGGATTCGTCATGCTCGGCAAGACCTTCAAGGGCATGACCGACGAGATGCTGGCGTGGCAGACCGAGCGCTTCCTCGAGATCGCGGACGGCCCCACCGACGGTTACGTCGTCAGGGTGCGCCCCGAACAGGTCGTGGAGATCGCCCTCGACGGCGTGCAGGGCTCCAGCCGGTATCCGGGCGGCATGGCGCTGCGCTTCGCCCGTGTCGTGCGCTACCGCGACGACAAGACGCCAGGGGAGGCGGATACCGTCGAGACCGTGCGAGCGCTTTACGAGCGTTAGTCGCGTTCCGCCCAATCTCGTCTCACCCTTTGACAGGATCGAACCCATGTCTGCACCACCATCGGAGCGCACCGAGGAAACCGACGGCGACATCACCTACATCAGGACGGATTCCGATGATCCGCCGGTGGCGATCGTCGACCGCTCCCCCATCACCACCAAGCACAAGATCATCTTCGGCGTCATCGCACTGGTCGGTGCGGTCGCGTGGGCCATCATCGCGTTCTTCCGCGGTGAGACCGTCAACGCCGTCTGGTTCGTGATCGCCGCGGTCTGCACCTACGTCATCGGCTATCGCTTCTACGCGCGTCTGATCGAGATGAAGATCGTCAAGCCGCGTGACGACAACGCCACTCCGGCAGAGGTTTTCGAGAACGCCACCGACTACATGCCGACCGACCGGCGGGTGCTCTTCGGGCACCACTTCGCCGCGATCGCGGGAGCGGGTCCGCTGGTCGGCCCGGTGCTGGCGATGCAGATGGGCTACCTGCCGGGGACCATCTGGATCATCGTCGGCGCGGTCTTCGCGGGGTGCGTCCAGGACTACCTGGTGCTGTCGATCTCGACGCGGCGCCGCGGCCGCTCACTGGGCCAGATGGCCAAGGACGAACTCGGCACCATCGGCGGTGCCGCGGCCATCGTCGGCGTGCTGATCATCATGGTGATCCTGCTGGCTGTACTGGCGCTCGTCGTCGTCAACGCGCTCTCGGAGAGCCCGTGGGGCGTGTTCTCGATCGCGATGACCATTCCGATCGCCATCTTCATGGGCCTGTACCTGAGGTTCCTGCGGCCGGGCCGGGTGTCCGAGGTCTCGCTGATCGGCGTCGTCCTGCTGCTCCTCGCCGTGGCGAGTGGCGGCTGGGTGGCCGAAACCGACTGGGGTACCGAGTGGTTCACGCTGTCGAAGGTGACGCTGTCCTGGTGCATCATCATCTACGGGCTGGCTGCGTCGGTGCTGCCGGTGTGGCTGCTGCTGGCGCCCCGGGACTACCTGTCGACGTTCATGAAGGTCGGCACCATCGTGCTGCTCGCGATCGGCATCCTCATCGCCCAGCCGGTGATGCAGGCGCCCGCGGTGTCGTCGTTCGCGTCGAGCGGCACCGGGCCGGTGTTCGCGGGCTCGCTGTTCCCGTTCCTGTTCATCACGATCGCTTGTGGAGCGCTATCCGGGTTCCACTCGCTGATCTCCTCGGGCACCACACCGAAGCTGCTCGAGAAGGAAAGTCAGATGCGGCTGATCGGCTACGGCGGCATGCTGACCGAGTCGTTCGTCGCGATCATGGCGCTCATCACCGCGGCGATCCTGAATCAGCACCTCTACTTCGTGATGAACTCGCCTGCCGCCTCAACCGGCACCGACGTGAACACCGCGGCGGACTTCGTGAACGGCCTCGGCCTGTCGGGCGCGCCGATCACCGGGGACGAGATCGCGGCCGCGGCAGAAGGTGTCGGCGAGAACTCGATCGTGTCGAAGACCGGTGGTGCACCGACGCTGGCGTTCGGCATGTCCGAGGTGCTGCATCAGGTCTTCGGCGGCCAGAGCTTGAAGGCGTTCTGGTACCACTTCGCGATCATGTTCGAGGCGCTGTTCATCCTCACGACGGTCGACGCGGGCACTCGTGTCGCGCGTTTCATGCTGTCGGACGCGCTGGGCAACCTGGGCGGGCCGCTGCGCAAGCTGCAGAACCCGAGCTGGCGAGTCGGTGCGTGGATCTGCAGCGTCGTCGTGGTGGCCGCGTGGGGTTACTTCCTGCTGATCGGCGTGACGGCCCCGCAGGGCGGCATCAACACGCTGTTCCCGCTGTTCGGCATCGCCAACCAGCTGCTCGCGGCGATCGCGCTGACCGTGGTCACCGTCGTCGTCATCAAACGCGGCCTGCTGAAATGGGCGTGGATTCCCGGAGTTCCGCTGATGTGGGACCTGATCGTCACGATGACCGCGTCGTGGCAGAAGATCTTCTCCGCCGATCCCAAGGTCGGGTATTGGGCGCAGCGAGCTCAGTACGTCGATGCCAAGGAGGCGGGCAAGACCGCGTTCGGCGCCGCCAAGGATCCGAGTCAGATCGACAACGTCATCTACAACACGTTCGTGCAGGGCACGCTGTCGATCATCTTCGCCGTGCTCGTCGTCGTCGTGTTCGCGGCGGGCGTGGTGATGTCGGTGCGCGCCATCCGACGTGGCGACACCGCGACGCTGTCGGAGGACGAACCCGTGCCCTCGCGGATCTTCGCGCCGTCCGGGCTGATCGCGACGAAGGCCGAGAAGGAGGTGCAGAAGCAGTGGGACGCTTTGCCGAATTCGCGCGCAAGATCCGTTGGTACTGGGGGTCATTGATGGGCGACAACCACTATCGGCGCTACCTCGACCTGCGGGCCCGCACCCATCCCGGAGAGCCGGTGCCCACCGAGGCCGAGTACTGGCGCATGCGCCACGCCGCCACCGAGGCCAACCCGCAGTCCCGCTGCTGCTGACGTCCCCCGCGGCACGAAAGTTGGGATCGGTAACACCCCGCGCCGTGTCCACTTGCACTGGGACGGGGGTCCGAAAGAGGACACCTGCGACTTCTGCTGGTATCTCAGGTGAGTTCGTAGCGGATCGGCAGGTGCTTGAGGCCGCCGACGAACGTCGTCGCGACGTGCGCCGCGGGGCCCGTCTGCTCGACGGATTTCAGCCGCGGCAGCAGCGCCGAGAAGAAGCTGTTGATCTCGAGCCGGGCCAGTGCGGCGCCGAGGCAGAAGTGCACGCCGTAGCCGAAGGCGATGTGCCTGTTGGGTTCTCGGCCGACGTCGAACCTGAACGGGTCGGCGAAGATCTCCTCGTCGCGATTGCCGGACACGTAGGACAGCACGACCGACTCCCCCGCCGCGATCGGGACTCCGCGAATCACGTAGTCCTGCTGGGCCGTCCGCATGAACTCCTTGACCGGCGTCGTCCAGCGGACCATCTCCTCGACGGCGAGGGGCATCAGGCTCATGTCGTTCTGCAGCCGGGCGAGCTGATCCGGGTGCTGCAGTAGCGCACCCATTCCGCCGGAGATGCTGGCGCTCGACGTGTCGTGGCCGGCCGCGGCGATGATCGCGAAGTACGACACGGTCTCGATATCGGACAGCGGTTCGCCGTTGATCGTGGCGTTGGCGATCGTCGAGCCCAGGTCCTCGGTCGGGTTGGCGCGGCGGTCGGCCGTGAGCTGGGTGAAGTACTGGAACATCTCCAGCAGCGCCATCGCGCGCTCCTCCATGGACTTTCCGCGCTGGAACTCCTCGTCGTCGGCGCCGAACAGCTCCTGTGTCCACAGCAGCATCGACGCGAAGTCGGCCTCGGGAACCCCGAGCAGCGTCATGATCATGTACAGCGGGTAGTTCACCGCCACCTGCTGCACGAAGTCGATCTCCGGCCCCTCGGCCGCCATCTTGTCGACGAAACGCACCGCCAGCTCGTCGGCCCGATCCTTCAGTGCGCGCATGGCTTTCGGCCGGAACCAGTTCGCCCCGATCGCCCGGAAGTCGCGGTGTTGCGGGTCGTCCATGTGGATCAGCGTCTTGATCCCGACGGCGGCCTGCTGCTCGTCACCCTCCCTGGTGACCAGCACCGGCCGCGGCGAGTTGGTGAACACGTCGTTGGCGCGCTCGATCTCCATGATGTCGGCGTGCTTGGTGATCGCCCAGAACGGCGCGTAGTTCTCGACGTCCACCCAGGACACCGGAGCGTGTGCGCGCAGGTGGCTCAGCGCGGCGTGCAGCCTCGCGTCGTCGGTGTAGGCCAGCGGGTCCGCCAGGACCTTCCCATCGAGGATCGGCGTGCCCATCAACTACTCCCTTCACCTGTCAGGCCCGTCGCGTGTTGCGCGCGGTCCTCGTAGGACCGGCGCTGCGCCGGATCGAAATCCAGGAACACCCGGTCGCTGCCGGTGCGGCGCTGCACCCAGCGCCTGGCCCGTGGGCCGAGTACCGCGATCACGCCCAGCGGCACGCGGACCGCGCCGGGCACCGGTCTGGTCCCGCTGATCAGTTCGGTGTTCGTGAACGGCGGCATGACCACTGACACCTCGAGCCGGCACCGCCATCACCCCCGCCAGTGACGCCACGTTGACGATGTGCCCGCTGCGCCTGCGCACCATCTGCGGAAGTGCCAGCCGGCAACCGGTCAGGACGCCGCAGAAGTTGACCTCGATCGACGTGCGAATCGCCTCGTCGGTCTGGTCGAGGAACCCGCCGAGCTCGGCCAACCCGGTGACCGCCGATTCCAGGGCGGTGATGACGACGGTCCGGCCGGCGATCCGGTCGCGCTTACCCATTGCGGACCTGGTCGAGCACCGCGGCGACGACGTCCTCCGGCAGGTCGGCGGGGAAGGCCGGCAGGACGCGGTCGATCGCGCCGTCGCAGCGCTGCCGCAGCGCCGCCGCCAGTTCGGACACCGGCGCGACGACCGCGAACGCCGCCAGCACGTCGTCGTCCAGCAGACCGCCCATCTCGTCCCACCGGCCCTGCTTCGACATCCGGTGCAGTTCGGTGTGCAGGTCACCCCAGCCGTGCAACTCCAGCACCCCGCGATACGCCGGGGTCGAGCCGTAGAACGCCAGCTGCTTGCGCACGCCGACGGCCGACACCGCCATGCTCTCCTCGGTGTCGCCGGTGACGACGAACACCGGGCACGACACCTCGAGGTCCGCTCGGCTGCGCCCCGCCTTCGTCACGCCCGCGAGCAGCGCCGGGGTCGTCACCTCGTCGGCGTAGCGCTTGGTGGTGAACGCGTGGGCGATCACGCCGTCGGCGACCTCCCCGCACAGTCGCGTCATCGCCTCACCGACGGCGGCGACGAACACCTTCGGGAAGCCGTACGGCATGGGTGCGGGAGTGAACATCGGCGTCATCAGCGTGTGGGTGTAGAAGTCCCCCTCGAAGGAGAGTCGCCCGCCGTCGCGCCAGCAGGTCCAGATCGCGCGCGTCGCCTCGATGAACTCGCGCATCCGGCGCACGGGGTGACTCCACGGCATGCTGAACCGGCGCTCGATGTGCGGCTGGATCTGCGAGCCGAGGCCGAGGTTGAACCGGCCCCGCGAGTACGCCTGCAGATCCCAGCCGATGTTGGCTACCGTCATCGGATTACGCGCGAACGCGACGGCGATGCTGGTGCCGATCTCCAGCCGCGACGTGTGTTCGGCGGCGAGCAGGAGGGGGAAGAACGGGTCGTGGTCGATTTCGCCGGTCCAGCAACCGTCGTAGCCCTGGCGCTCAAGCACACTCGCGACACCGGGTACTCGGGACAGGTCGCTGGGAATGCCCCGGTCGACCTTCAGCCGGACGGGCGCAGCCTCATCACCGCCAGCCATGCGGCAGACGCTACAGTAAGCACTTCAGTATGGTCAACGCCGCGACGGACCGCGCACGACGAAAGGGCACGATGAGCACTGGCCGAACTGGTCGAGAAGCCTGGCAGGACACGCTCGACGACCTCGAACAGCGACGCCGGCGCACGCGCGCGATGGGCGGCGACGAGCGACTGGCCAAGCACCACGGCAAGGGCAAACTGGATGCCCGCGCCCGCATCGACCGACTCGTCGACGAGGGGACGTTCCGGGAGATCGGCACCCTCGTCGGCGGTGAGATCGCGGCCGACGGCATCGTCGTCGGCTCCGGCGCGATCAACGGCACACCGGTCATGGTCGGCGCCGAGGACTTCACCACGCTGGCGGGCAGCATCGGGCCGGGCGGCAACTCCAAGCGCTACCGGATCGCGGAACTCGCTCTGCGCGACCGCATTCCGCTGGTGATGCTGCTCGAGGGGGCGGGCTTCCGGCCGACGGGCGGCCACTACGGCCGCACGCCGACCGACCTGCTGTCCCAGGCGCGCTGCTCGGGCAAGGTGCCGACGGTGGCGGCGATCCTCGGCCCGTCCGCGGGGCACGGTGCGCTGGTGGCGCCGGTGTGCGACTTCCGCATCATGAGCAACCAGGGCGCGATCTTCACGGCGGGCCCGCCGGTGGTGAAGGAGTCCACGGGCGAGGAGATCACCAAGGAGGAGCTGGGCGGTCCGGGGGTCGCGCTGGCCAGCGGTGTCGTCCACAATCTCGGCGAGGACGACGAGACGGTCATCGACGACGTGAAGCGCTACCTGTCGTACTTCCCGCCGAGCGCCTGGTCGTACCCCCAGCAGCTCACCCCCGACGAGACGTGCGCGCCACGGCCCACCCCGGAACTGCTCGACATCGTGTCGCGGGACAACAAGCGCGTGTACGACATCCGCAAGGTGCTCGACGTCGTCTTCGACCGGCCGGACTGGTTCGAGGTGCAGCCGAAGTTCGGACGCGCCATCGTCTGCGCACTGGCCCATCTCGGCGGCCACCCCGTCGCCGTGGTCGCGAATCAGCCGCAGGTGCTGGCGGGCTCGATCGACGCCGACGCCGCCGACAAGGCGTCGCACTTCATCATGGTGGCCGATTCGTTCCACCTGCCGATCGTGTTCCTCGCCGACAACCCCGGCATGCTTCCGGGCAGCCGCTCGGAGCGCAGCGGCGTATTGCGCGCGGGCGCAAGGATGTTCGCGGCGCAGACGGCGGCGACTACGCTGAAGCTCCAAGTCACGCTGCGCAAGGCCTACGGGTTCGGTTCGATGGTGATGGCGATCCTCGGCTTCGACAACCAGAGCGCCACGTACGCCTTCCCCGGCGCCACGATGGGGGCGATGAGCGCCGCCGCACTGAGCCGCGCCACGCATGCCGAGGACGACCTCAGCGCCGTGCTGCGCGACGCCGAGCTGCAGGCGTCGTACCGCTCCGCGGAGAACCTCGGCTTCGACGAGCTGATCGATCCCCGCGAGACCCGTGACGCACTGCTGGCCGGGCTGCAACGCGGGTTGTTCAGCAGGCAGGCCGCCGCGGAACCCGTGAGCCGGACGGTGATCCTGCCGTAGCGTGGCAGCATGCCGACTCCTGCCGAACTGATGGTCGAGTGCCTGGAATCCGAGGGCGTCACGCTGGTCTTCGGCATTCCCGGCGAGGAGAACATCCGCTTCACGCGCGCGCTGGCCGGCTCGTCCCGGATCCGCTACATCCTGGCCCGCCACGAGCAGGGGGCGTCGTTCATGGCCGAGATGTACGGGCGCGTCACGGGCCAGCCCGCCGTCGTGTCGGCGACGCTCGGCCCCGGCGCGATCAACCTGCAACTCGGTGTCGCCGACGCCACCACCAACAGCACTCCGATGGTGGCCATCTCGGCGCAGGTGGGGCAGAACCGCGAGTACAAGGAATCCCATCAGTACGTCGACCTGGTGGCGATGTTCGCACCGATCACCCGCTGGGCCGACGGTGTGCCGACACCACTGGCGATTCCGGAGATGTTCCGCAAGGCGTTCAAGCTCGCCGAGACCGAGCGCCCGGCGGCGGTCTACCTCGCCGTCCCCGAGAACATCGACGCCGACGACACCTCATACGACCTGGCTCCCCTGCCCCGCAACGTGGTTCGCGCCGAGGCCCCGTCACCGAGTCAGGTCGCCAGGGCCGCCGACCTGCTCCGGGCAGCGCAGCGTCCGGTGATCCTCGCGGGCCACGGGGCGGCGCGGGCCGATGCGACCGCGGCCCTGCTCCGGATGTCGGAGGGGCTCGGCATCCGGGTCGCCAACACCTTCCACGGCAAGGGCGTGATGCCCGACGACCACGCCAACAGCATGGGCACCATCGGGTTCATGCGGCACGACTACGTGAACTTCGGATTCGACGACGCGGACCTCATCATCGCCGTGGGATACGAACTGCAGGAGTTCGACCCGGTCCGGATCAACCCACGCGGTGACAAGCGGATCGTCCACATCCACCGCTTCCCCGCCGAGGTCGACGCGCACTACTCGGTCGACGTCGGCATCATCGGCGACATCAGCGCCTCCCTGGATGCGCTGACGACCTCGATGTCGGGCCACCGCTACGAGATGACGTCGGCACCGGGCGCGGAGCTGCTCGCCGAGGAGTTCGCCGGCGGCCAGGCCGATTCGCGCTTTCCACTGGCCCCGCAGCGCGTCGTCGCCGACACCAGGGCGGCGCTGGGCCGTAGCGACGTCGTCCTCGTCGACACCGGCGCCGCGAAGATGTGGATGGCGCGGCTGTATCCCACCTACGAGCGCAACACCTGCCTCATCTCCAACGGGTTGTCCACCATGGCCTTCTCACTGCCGGGCGCCCTCGGCGTCAAGCTGGCCAGACCCGAGGCGAAGGTGCTCGCGGTGATGGGTGACGGCGCGTTCCTGATGAACAGTCAGGAGATCGAAACCGCTGTGCGCGAACGTATTCCGCTGATCGTCCTGGTGTGGGAGGACAACGGCTACGGACTGATCGAGTGGAAGATGGACATGGAACTCGGCGACCACTACCACGTCGGGTTCACCAACCCCGACGTGGTGAAGTACGCGGAGAGCTTCGGTGCCAAGGGTTATCGCATCGAAGCCGCCGACGAGTTGCTTCCGACGTTGCGCGAGGCGTTGGCGTCCGACGGCGTGTCCATCATCGCCTGCCCGGTCGACTACTCGGAGAACCTGCAGCTCACGGAACGCCTCGGTCAGCTCGACGGCACGTTGTAGCCGTCCGGGCGGCCCATTCCGATTGTGAGGGTCCCCGAACACTTCTGGCAGGTCCCTCAAACTTACTGTCCGCAAAGGGATTTCGATCACACGAGTTGCGACGGTAACCGCGTTCCGCGTATGGTGGTCGAAGCGAAGGGGAGTAGCCCCCAATCGGGTGATCGACATACTGGCCGCAAGGCCCGGTCACGCGAACCGAATCGAACGACTCGGTGGGCGAGACCTTCGGCCGTACAGACCGTAACCGGGCTGTCGGCCGGAGGCGTCGACACGATCCCCCGGACCGGCAGCCATCGACCGAGGAGTCGTCGTGTTCGCCGCTCTAGCCTTGAGCTTCGCCGTCATCTTCATCGCGGAACTGGGTGACAAAACCCAGCTCGTCGCGATGATGTTCGCGCTGCGATACCGCTGGTGGGTCGTCCTGTCCGCCATCACCGTGGCCACCACCGCCGTGCACGTGCTGTCGGTCGCCATCGGGCACTACGTCGGCGCCGCCCTCCCGACACACCTGCTCGGCATCATCGCCGGCGCGATGTTCGTGTTCTTCGGGCTCTGGACGCTGCGCGGCGACACCCTCTCCGAGGAGGAGAAGTCCAAGACCGCCAAGGCGACGGCGCCCGCGTTCTTCGTCGTGACGTCGGCGTTCATCCTCGCCGAACTGGGCGACAAGACCATGCTCGCGACGATCACGCTGGCCGCCGACAACAACTGGCTGGGTGTCTGGATCGGCTCCACTATCGGCATGGTCGCCGCCGACGGCCTGGCGATCATCGTCGGGGCCGTCGCGGGCAAGCACCTGCCCGAGCGCGCCATCCAGCTGGGTGCGGCCGCGCTGTTCGTGCTCTTCGGCGCCTACATGCTGTTGGAGAGCTTCTTCCCGGCGCTGCCGGTCGCGGTCATCGGTGCCATCGCGCTCGGGATCGTCGCCGCCCTTGCGGTGGCGCTGCGCGCACTCCCGGACCACCGGCGCCCCGCGGTCATGCGGCCCACGACCGAGGACGAGCCGACACCGGCGGTTCAGCCCACGGAGGCCCGGTAGGCCGCGACGATCGGCTCGAGCTCGTCGGGAGTCGCGCCGTGCATGATGACGGCGTCGGCGCCGTAGTCGAACTCCTTGCGCACCCGGTCGACACACTGTTGCGCCGAGCCCGTCGCCGACGGCTCCAGCCACTCATCGGGAATCAGCGTCGCGATGTGCTCGATCTGCTCGGCGGTCGCCTTGTGGTCGATACCGCCACCGATCGACTGCACCACCGCGTCGTCCCGGAAGCGTTGCAGCACCGACGGATCCCAGTTGTTGGTGGTGATCAAGAGCTCGCCGTAGCCCTGCAGGTAGGTCGCCAGCCTCGCGACGGTCTTCTTGAGCCGCAACTCCTCGGGCAGGTGGTCACCGACGGTGGCGAAACACGACCAGACCTTCACGTCGTCGGGGTTGCGGCCGGCCTTCTCGGCCGCGTCCTTAACGGTCTTCACCGCGCGCTCCAGCGTCTCCGGGGTGAAGTAGGTGTGCAGGATGACGTCGTCGAACTCGCGCCCGCCCAACGCCAGCGTCTGCGGACCGAACGCCACGATCGCCAACCGGATGTCCTCGCGGAAATCCGGATCCAGGAACAGCAGTTGGTACTTCCCGATCGGACCGTCGTGGTTGAAGATCAGCTCCCCGTGCCACAGTCGGCGCATCACCTGCGCGAAGTCCTCCATCTGCGCGGTGGTCACGGGTGGCACGCCGAACGCGCCGTACATCGCCGCGATGCCGCGCCCGAGGCCCAGCGTGAATCGGCCGCCCGAGAGGCGGTGCATGGTCGTGGCCCACGATCCGGTGATCAGCGGATGCCGGGTGTTGTGATTCGTCGCCGCGGTGGCGATCTGCATCCGGGTGGTCACCGCGAGCGCCGCCCCCGTCAGAGACGACGCCTCCTTGACGTTCCAGCGCTCCGAGATGAAGCCGGTGCCGAAGCCCAGTTCCTCACCGCGCCGAGCCTCGTCCATCAGCGTGGCCGGGCCCTCACCACCCGCACCCGCCAGCAGGTAGTACCCGAGTTCATCCAACGTCCGGTTCATCCCCATGTCGCTCCGCTCCTGCCCGCCGAATCCGTCACGCCCAAACTCCTTGCTTGTAGCCGCAATTCCACACCTCGACGATTCTGCCGTCGACGACGCGAAAGATCTCCATGCTGCCGACGCACACCTCGGTGCCGTCCTTCAGCGTCATCGGCGACTGGTAGACGATCGCGACGTGCTCGCCGTCGTCGCCTGCCACCACCAGGTTCAGGTCGAACCGGATCGTCTCGAACATCTCCCAGTGATCGGTGACGCGACTGACCGCCTCGTCGTGGGTCAGCATCGTCACCTCCCCCACGTCGTGGCGGATCACGGTGTCGCCCAGCAACTCCTCGGCGAGCGCGAAATCGCGCTGGTTCCAGACCACCAGGTTGTAGAGCTCGACGACCTCGCGTGCCGTCCGCGTCATGCGAACACCTCCAGAGCCGCGGTTTCCTCGATCGCCGCCACCGCGCGGTCGGTCAGCGTGAGACACAGGCGGCGGGACCGCTCCGGTACCACGTCCCACGTGAGCAACGCGACGACCGGCATCAACACCAGGTAGACCGCTGCAGCCCGGTACTGACGCCAGGCGTCGTCGAAGCCGTAGTCGACGCCGTGGCCGGTCAGGTGGTCGAGGTACTCGCGGAGCAGTTCCTCGTCTCGCCCGGCCCGATCCTGCGCAGTGAGTCCCTGGGTCAGGAGATACGCGACATCGGCGACGCCGCATCCTCGCGCCGCGAACTGGAAGTCCACGACCTTCATGGCGTCATCGTCGAAGAAGAGGTTGTCGGCGCGAATGTCGCCGTGCAGCAGCATCTCCCGTTCGGTGAGCGCGGCGAGGGCCAGGGGGCTGTGGTCTGCGTATCGCTCGAAGAAGTCGGCGATGCCCGGCGGTACGACGCTGTGTCCGCGCTCGAGGTACATCCGCCAGCCGTAGCCGAAAGCGGGCACCATGACGTCCCGAACGGTGGGATTGTCGATGCTCGGAAACTGTTGCACGACAGCGTGGTTACCGGGTCGGCACGACCACGCGTGCAGGCCCGCCAGCGATTCGAGGCAGGTACGAGCCCGATCGATCGGAAGTCCGGCCAGGTGGTCGGCGTTGTCCCAGTCGAGGAGGTCCTCCAGGAGCAGGACGAAGTCGACGCCGTTGTCGTCGATCCGAGCGACGTGCGCGTGCGGCGTCGCCATGGGCGATCGCCCCGCGACGTCGCGGTAGAACGCGACCTCACGCCGATAGCCGCCCATGAGATCCATGGCGCCCCGCGCCTCCGACACCGCGGGCAGTTTCGCGATGAGCGTGGCCGGCACCCCCTCACCGCTCAGATGCAGCCGGTACAGCAGCGACGAGAACCCGTTGTCCTGGGCGATCCGCTGGGCGTGAACACCGGTGACACGGGAGCCGAGCGCATCCGACAACCACAGCGCGTCGATGTCCTCGATGCCCGCGGGGATCGCACTCACCATTGAGTTCCTCATTATTTGACGGAGCGCAACTAACATAGTTGTCGAGCGTCTAATATGCAAGGGTGCCCTCCCCCGCTCGCGGCCTCACCCAACCCGAGCGAGTCGAGCTGTCCAACCGTCGACTCGTCCAGGCGGCCGCCGAATTGATCACCGAAAAGGGCTGGGAGGCAACCACAGCCGCGGAGATCGGCAGACGGGCCGGATACAGCCGTGCGATGGTGCATGCGCGGTACGGGAGCAAGGACGCCATCCTCGAGACGATGCTCGCTGACGGCGACGTCCAGCGACTGCTGCCGGCACCCGTGCCGGAGGCCACCGGCATGGAGAACGCCGTGGCGCACTTCCTCCGCATCGAGGAGATGTACCGGCACGACCCGGTGTTCCTGCGCGCGATGTTCGTGATGACCTTCGAAGCGGTGAAGGCCACCTCGCCGGTCCGGGTGCTGCTGCACAAGTGGTTCGAGCGCGGTGTCGAGGCCGTGGACGCGGGCTTGCGCCTGGGCATGACCGACGGGTCGGTGCGACCCGACATCGACATCGATCGCGCGGTCAACGACATCAGTGCCGCGGGTTTCGGCCTCGCGTTCCACTGGATCGTGCTGGGCGAGCGGTACGAGTTGGACCGCGAACTGGCGTTCGCGCGGGAGCGAATCGTCCGGGACTACGGCCCTAGGCGTCGGAAGCGCTGAGCGCCGCCCACGCCTCGCGCCGCTCCGGCACCGGATCGAACTCGACCCTCGACCGTCGGTCGAAGATCATCGTGGCCCGTTGCGCGTCGGTGTAACGCGGCCAGTCGGCACCGGGCACGCCGGTGCGGCTGAACGACCGCCAGCGGCGCTGCAGATCCCGGCTGACCCTACGCGCCGATCCACGGTCACCGGCCGCCGTGAGCAGTCCCCCGAGCCGGGTCTCGTAGACGTCGAACACCGCGAGCAGTTCGGTGCCGTGCGTCGCCCCGAAGCCGGACCACTGCAGCGGGCGCGGCGCGTAGTCGTAGCGGTAGTGGTAGGTGGGGGCGTGCACGCTGTGCGCCTCGGCCAGCTCCCACGCCCGCGCCCCGAACGTGAAGTCGCTGCCGAACGTCATACAGGCCCGCCTGCTCGGATAGCCGGGATATGCCACTCGCAGTCGTTGGGCCACTTCGGGCTCCGCGTTCGCGAGGAACCGCTCGATGACGGGCTCGTTGGTGGGCAGGTGATCCATGAAACGCGCGAACAGGGTCGCCTCGGTGGCATTGCTGCCGACGATCAGCGGAACCCGATGCGCCTCGCCGCGCGCCATCGCGTCGACGTGCGTGCGCGGCAGGTACTCGCCGCCGAACGCCGCACCGATCGCGAAGGAGTCCGGGGTGTCCTTGATGGTGTCGGTCATGACGTTCTCGAGCGCGCGCACCAACTGCGACGGTCGCAGTGTCATCACCGCGCGGGCGGCGTCGGAGACGGGTACCCCGAGGCCCGCGACGAATCGTCGGGCGATCTCCGCGGAGTATTCACTCGCGTGGCTGAGGCCGCCCGGCGGACTCTCCGAGATCGCCTGCCGGAACAGCCCTTCGGCGTCGGGTACCGCCATCAGGGTGGCGACCGCGTGAGCGCCGGCGCTCTCGCCGAAAATCGTCACGTTGTCGGGATCACCGCCGAACTCGGCGATGTTGTCGCGGACCCAGCGCAGCGCCATGACGAGATCGCGCAGGAACAGGTTGTCCTGCAGTGGGTGTTCCGGCGTGGACAGCGACGACAGGTCGAGGCAGCCGAGAGCGCCGAGGCGGTAGTTCGCCGACACGTAGACCGCGCCGCGCCTGGCGATGGCCGCGCCGTCGTACACCGAGATGGCCGACGTGCCGAACATGTACCCGCCGCCGTGGATGAAGAACATCACCGGCAGCGGGCCGTCCTGCCCTTCGGGTGCGACGACGTTGAGCGTCAGACAGTCCTCGCTCATCTGCTGCCTGCCCGCCCGGCCGACGTAGGTGTACCGCGGATCCTGCGGTGCGCAGTAGGAGAACTCGTCGCAGAACCGGACGCCGCGCCACGGCAGCGGCGGCACCGGCGCGCGAAACCGCAACGGGCCCATGGGCGGCCGTGCATAGGGGATCGAACGCCACCGCGCGACCCCGTCGCGGATGAAGCCCTGGACCGTGCCGCTGGTGGTGGATCTCCGGCTGACCGCCACGTCTCGCCCTTCCTCGAGTTTGCCGAAGCCTCTACTGTAATGTATTCCGTTGAGTCGAGCAGCGATGGAAGGGGCCTGCAGTGGAGGTGCCGTTCACCTGGAAGGTCACCGGCTGGTTCATGGTCGGCTGGTCTCCCGAGTTCGTCACAGGCGAGGTCCGCCCGCTGCACTACTTCGGTGAGGACCTCGTCGCCTACCGCGCCGAATCCGGTGAGCTGCACCTCATGGAAGCGCACTGCAAGCACCTCGGCGCCCATCTCGGCCACGGCGGCACGGTCGTCGGCGATTGCGTGGAGTGCCCATTCCACGGCTGGCGGTGGGGTCCGGACGGCACCAACCGCTACATCCCCTATCAGCCGGACAAGCCCAACCGCGGCCTCACACTGCGCGTCTACCCGGTCAAGGAGCAGTACGACTGCGTCTTCGCCTGGTACCACCCCGACGGCGCGGAACCCCAGTGGGAGATGCCCGACATCTTCACGGCGTTCCCGCAGTACGAGACCGATCCGAAGGCCTACTACCGGCCGTACCCGGAGTTCTCGCAGATCGCCGAGCGCGAGCCGGTACACCCGCAGATCGTGGCGGAGAACGGCCCCGACAGCGCCCACTTCCAGTACGTGCACCGCGCCACGGTCACCCCGAAACTGTTGGAGTGGAACGTCGTCGACAGGGAGTGGCGCTTCCTGACAGGGTGGCCGGTCGCAGACGGCGACGATCCCGACGAGATGGCGCTGCGGATTCACAGCAACATGTTCGGCCTCGGCGGCGCGATCAGCGTGTTCGCCGGCCAGTCGAACCACCGGCTGATCTTCGCCTGCACACCGGTCGATGACGGGTACTCCACCATGTTCTACTCGATCTGGGAGCCACGACTGCCCGGCGACGAGTCCGACGTCCCCCCGGAGTCCGTCCGTAAGCGGATCGAGAAGCAGTTTCTCGGCACGGTCTGGGACGACCTCGAGATCTGGCGTTACCAGAAATACGTCGAGCATCCCGCCCTGTCCAGGGTGGACGCCAAACCCTATATGGCACTGCGTAAGTGGGCCCAGCAGTTCTACGATGCACCCCCCACCCGACCACCCGCTGCAGAGCCGGCGTGAAGCCCGACCTAGCGACCCTGATCGCACCGGAGCACACCGCGATCGTCACCCAGGAGTGTCAGGGCGCGGTGATGGGGCCGAACGCGGGCCTCGCGGTGCTGGCCGCCGAGGCTCGCCGCGAGGCGCTGCCCAACATCGTCCGACTCCTGCCCGCGGCTCGATCTGCGGGGGTGCGGATCGTGCACTGTCTCGTCCAGCGCCGCCCCGACGGACTCGGCTCCAACCACAACGCGCGACTGTTCTCCGGTGCCGGCAGGGGGGTCGACATCACGCCCGGTAGCGAGGGCGCGACGCTGCTGCCCGAACTCGGACCGGAACCGGGCGACGTCACGCTGACGCGCTGGCACGGTGTCGGGCCCATGGGTGGCACGGACCTCGACGCGGTGCTGCGCAACCTCGGAGTCTCGACCATCGTCGCAGTCGGAGTGTCGCTCAACATCGCGCTACCCAACCTCGTCATGGACGCCGTGAACGCCGCGTACACCGTCGTCCTCCCCCGCGATGCGGTCGCCGGGTACCCGGCCGAGTACGGCGAGGCCGTCATCGCCAACAGCCTGTCGCTGCTGTCGACCGTCACCACCACCGAAGAACTCCTGGCGACGTGGGCCCGATGACCGAACCCGAGACGCGCGGCTTCCCCGAACTCAAACCCGTTGACGCACCACCGGAACTCGACCGGTTCGTGTCCGCGGTTCGCCGGCTGCAGGATCTCGCCGTCTCGACGAATCCCCCAGGGGACACCTGGATCGCCGCGACCGAGCAGATCGAACGCGCGTGCGCCGAACTCGAGCAGCACGTGGTGGCGGATGTCCACGCGCCCGCCGGCCGGGCGACGAAACTGGCCGGCCTCGGTAGCCCGCTGCTGCCACCGTGGACGGTCACGGCGTACGGCGCGGACGGCGTCACGATGGAGGGCGAGTTCCGTCGCTTCCACGTCGGCGGCAACATGGCGGTGCACGGCGGCGTGATCCCGCTGTTCTACGACTGGCATTTCGGCATGGTCGTGTCGGCCGCGGGACGGCCCATCAGCCGCACCGCGTACCTGCATGTGGAGTACCGCGCGGTGACGCCCATCGACACCCCGCTGATCAGCCGTGGTCGCATCGAGCGCCTCGACGGCCGCAAGGCGTTCCTCACCGCAACCATGACCGACCCCGACGGCACCGTGCTGTCGGAGGCCACCGGACTCATGATCAAGCTCCTGCCCCACCAGCCGTGAATCGGACCGGGCGCCTAGCTTTTTCGCAGCCTCCGCCGAGTTCGGTTGCGCGCCATGCGCAGCGACATGTCGGCGTACAGCTTCATCGGCGTGGTGAACGGCGGCGCGGCGGATCCGGTCATGCTGAACGGCAGGTCGGTGCCGACCACGGAACGCTGGTGGCTGAACGTGTCGAAGCCGGCCTTGCCGTGGTAGGCGCCCATCCCGCTGCGCCCCACCCCGCCGAACGGCGCGGCCGACGGAATCATCTGCGCGGCGAAGTCGTTGCGCGCCACCCCGCCGCTGCGGGTGTTGCGGACGAAGTTCCGGAACGCGTCACCGTCGGGGCCGTACCAGTAGGCCACCAGCGGGGCCGGCCGGGCGTTGATGTAGCGGATCGCGTCGTCGACCGCCGAGTACCCCTGCACCACGAGCACCGGACCGAACACCTCCTCGCTGGCGATCCGCATCCGGTCGTCGACATCGCGGACGATGGTCGGAGCGATCTTGCGAGAAGTGCGGTCGGGCAGCGTCTCGCCCACCGGTGCAATCGATTCGACGCGGGCGCCGTGAGCGCGGGCGTCGTCGATCAGCCCCACCACCCGGTCGAAGTTGGCCTCGTTGACCGAGGAGCAGTAGTCGCCGTTACCGAGGATCGTCGGGAACATGCCGCGCAGGGTGTCGCGGGCGATGTCCACGAACGTGTCCACTCGCTCATCGGGCACGAAGACGTAATCCGGGCAGACGCACACCTGGCCGCCGTTCACCATGCGCGCCTGCGCGATTCGGGTGGCCGATCGACGGACGTCGGCGTCGGGCGCTACGACGACCGGATTCTTGCCACCCAGCTCCAGCGTCACGGGCACCAGGTGGTCGGCAGCCGCGCGCTGCACGTGGGCGCCGACCGACGGTGAGCCGGTGAAGAACAGGTGATCGAACGGCAGCCGGGAGAACTCCGCGGCGACGTCGGGGCCGCCTGTGACGACCGCCAGTTCGTCGGCGTTGAAATAGCGCGGCGCGGTGCGCATCATGAGTTCCGCTGTGTGCGAGGTGATCTCGGACATCTTGATCATCACTCGGTTGCCGGCCGCAAACGCCGCCGACGCCGGCAGGACGACGAGGTTGAGCGGGAAGTTCCACGGCCCGATGATGCCGACGACGCCCAATGGCGCCGACTCGACTTCGGCGCGCAACCCGACGGTGCGGGCCGCGCGCATCAGCTTGGTCGCCGACATCCACTGCGCGAGGTGCGCTCTGGTGTGCTCGATGACCGGGATCATCCCGACGACCTCGGTGAACAGGGTGGCGGCGCGCGAGCGGGTGCCGAAATCCGCGGCCATCGCGTCGACGAAGGCGTCGGTGTTGTCGAGCACCAGTGCCAGCAGTCGGTCGATCCGATTGCGCCGCATGGCCGGGTCGGGCGGGCCTGCCGCGACGAAGGCGCGGCGCTGCCGATCCAGGGTGTCCTGCAGCTGTTCAGCGGTGGTCATCGAGCCTCACGTTAGCACCTCTGGGCAGCACGGATAACATACTGTAATATTTACAGTATGGATGGCCAGCTGCAGGACGTCACCCCCGACGACTCGATTGACACCCTCCGCGATCCGTACCCCATGTTCGCCCGGCGACGTCGCGAGTCGGGGGTGTTCTACGGCAGCGTCATGGACTGGTCGAAGTACCCGGAGGCGATGCCCGACAACCTCTACGCCGCGGTGTCGTTCGACGCCGTCAACCGGGTGTTCCGCGACGGCAAGGTCTTCGACTCGAACATCTACGACAACACCATCGGCCTGTTCATCGGCCCGTCGATCCTCGCCATGGAGGGAAAGGTGCACCGGGATCACCGCAACCTGGTGTCCGCGGCGTTCAAGACCCGGTCGCTGGCCCGCTGGGAGCCGGAGATCGTCCGGCCCGTCGTCAACGCGCTCGTCGACGAGTTCATCGAGACTGGCAAGGCGGATCTGGTGCGCGACTTCACCTTCGAGTTCCCCACCCGCGTCATCTCCAAGCTGCTCGGCCTGCCCGAAGAGGACCTGTCGTGGTTCCGTAAGCGGGCCGTCGAGCTCATCAGCTATCACGTGAAGTACAAGCGCGCCTTCGAGGCCTCCGCGGCGCTCAAGGACTACTTCATGACACAGATCGACCTGCGCCGCTCGGCGCCGACCGAGGACATCATCGGCGATCTCGTCACCGCGGAGATCGACGGCGAGAAGCTCACCGACGAGGCCATCTACTCGTTCCTGCGGCTCCTGCTGCCCGCAGGCCTGGAGACCACGTACCGGTCGTCGGGCAATCTGCTCTACCTGCTGCTCAGCAATCCCGACCAGCTGGCCGCGGTGCAGCGGGACCGCGAACTCATCGGGCCCGCCATCGAGGAGGGTCTCCGGTTCGAGACCCCGCTGACCACCGTGCAGCGCGCGGCGACCGCGGCCACCGAACTCGACGGCGTCGCCATCCCCGAAGGCGCGATCATCGACGTCTGCATCGGCTCCGCCAACCGGGACGAGCAGCGCTGGGACGACCCCGAGACGTTCGACATCTTCCGAAAGCGCTTGCCGCACATCTCGTTCGCCGCAGGCGAGCACACCTGCATGGGCCTGCACCTCGCTCGGATGGAGACCAGGGTTGCGCTCGAGTGCCTGCTCGACCGCGTCACCGACCTCGAGTTGCGCGACGACGGTGACCCGCACATCCACGGCCAGCCGTTCCGCTCCCCCAACGTCCTCCCGGTCACCTTCCGCGCGGCCTGACGTCCTTCCGCGAGCGTGCGTGTCTGTACCCCGACACGCCGAATCTTCCGTCAGTCTGCGCACTCTCGTGCTGAGACGTTTCAGGGTGGGCGGGCGTGGAATGTACGCCCCGCACGGAGTGTCGGGGGTACAGACACGCACGCTCGCGGATGGAATCAGCCCGTTCGTGGGGCCCGGTGGGCGATCGTCTTGGTCTCCAGGTACTGCTCGAAACCCTCGATACCGCACTGGCGACCGACACCGCTGCTCTTGTAGCCGCCGAACGGGGCGTCGGCACCGTAGTACATGCCGCCGTTGACGCCGATCGCGCCGGTGCGGACGCGACGCGCGATGGCCCGACCCCGCTCGAGCGAACCCGACATCACCGCACCGGCCAGACCGTAGACGCTGTCATTCGCGATCCGGACCGCCGCGTCGTCGTCCTCGAACGGGATGATCACCAGCACCGGACCGAAGATCTCGTCCCTCGCTATCGCGGCGCCGTTGTCGACCCCGACGACGACGGTCGGCTGCACGTAGTAGCCGCCGGCCAGCGCACCCGGCGGGTCGAAAGCCGCGCCGCCGGTGGTGATCTCCCCGCCGTCACGCCGGGCGCCGTCGATCGCCGACAGGACGCGGTGCTGCTGCGCTGCGCTGATGACCGGGCCAACCAGGGTCTGCGGCGAGGCGGGATCGCCCACCGGCACCATGCCGAACGCCGCCGTCACACCTGTCACGACGTCGTCGTACCGCGAACGGTGGACCAGCAGCCTGGTGTTCATCCCGCATGCCTGCCCCGCGTGTACGCACACCCCGACCGCACCGGGCACGACCTTGGCGGGGTCGACGTCGTCGGTGACGATGAGCGCGGACTTGCCGCCTAGTTCGAGGAACGTCCGCTTCATGGTCTCGACCCCGAGCCGGGCGATCAGCTTGCCGACCGCCGTCGACCCGGTGAACGACACCATGTCGACCCGCGGATCCGTAACGAGCAGTTCGGCGACGGCGTTGTCCTGTGTCGGTACGACGTTCACCACGCCCGCCGGGATGTCGGTGTGTTCGGCGATGAGCCTGCCGAGCCGGGTGGCGTTCCACGGCGTGTGCGGATCCGGTTTGAGCACAACGGTATTGCCCGTCGCCAACGCGGGCCCGAGCTTGTTGAGGATGACCTCGATCGGAAAGTTCGACGGTGTGATCGCACCGACCACACCGACGGGCTCCTTGACGACGGTGCGCACGTTGCGCTCACCGAACAGCCCGCCGCCGTCGAGGACCCGCTCCCACTCGAAGGTGTCGATCAGCCCGGCCGGGTAGCGCAGCGCATCGGCCAGCGGCCAGTCCAGCTGCGCCATGCCGATCGTCATGTCCGGGCAGCCGGCCTCGGCGATCAGCTCGTCGCGCAGGTCGTCGCGTTCGGCCGTGATCGCGTCCTGCAATTGGCCGAGGCAGCGCCGCCTTAGCGCGGGGTTGGTCGCCCAGTCGCCGTCGTCGAACGCGCGCCGCGCGGCGCCGATGGCGCGCGCCACGTCCACGGCGTTCGCCGCCGACGTGCTGCCCAGCACCGAACCCGTTGCGGGGCAGACGTTGTCGAAGGAGCCCTCGGCGGTCACCAACTCGCCGTCGATCAGCATTCGCGTCTCAGCACGCTCCGCCGCGCGCCGACCGACCTCGACGCTGCTCACGGGGTTCCGCCCACCCGTTCGACGGCACCCGCCACCTGTACCGGCACCCCCGTCAACCACGACATACCGGCCAGCGCCTCCACGTCGCCGGGGTCACTCGACATCAGCTGATTCACGTTGACGCCGCCCGCTCGGTTGGCCACCCGCCAGCCGCCGGTGCCCTTGTGTCCCCAGCCGTGCGGTATCGCGACGGTGCCGCGGACGAGGTCCGTGGTCAGCGCCACGGGCAGCGCGATGCACCCGTGCGGCGAGCTGACCTCCACCACGTCGCCGTCCGCTATGCCGCGCGCCTGCGCGTCGTCGGTGTGCATCAGCGCGCGGTGCACTCGCTCTCCCCGCATGAGCAACGGCGAATTGTGCATCCAGGAGTTCTCCGAGCGCGCCTCGCGCATGCCGATCATCCGCAACGGATAGCCGGCCGGCTGGCCGCGGCGCACCATCGCCGTCAGCTCGGCGGCGATCTCGCTGTGCTCCAGCTTGATTCGGCTGCCGCGATACACCACGACCTCGTCGAGCACGCCAGTGCGGATGTGGGGCGCCACCACCACTCCGTGCGGAAGACTGCGCGACAACCGGCTGAACGTCAGGCCGCCGCGCCGCAGCCCGTACCTGTCGCCGCCGTCGGACAGCCGGATCATGCCGTCGGCCAGGGCGCGTGGATTCAGCCTGCGACCGAATACTCCGAGCACCCTCCGCATGCCCGCGAGCGCGGCGAACACCGCGGTGCGCGGGCCGATTCGCGCCGTCAGGTCGTCGACGATGTCCCATTCGGTGCGGGCCTCACCGGGTGCCTCGACGACGGCCTCGGTGGTCTGTCGGAACGGTGTCGCCTGGAATTGCTGGAACGTCAGCGCGAAGTCGTCGCGCTCGTACATGGTCGTCACGGGCAGGATGTAGTCGCAGTGCGCGGTGGTCTCGGTGACGTAGAAGTCCAGTCCGACCGCGAGGTCGACCCCCGCGAGCGCCTCCTCGAGTTCCAGACCGTTCGGCACCGACAGCACCGGGTTGCCCGCGCTGACGAACAGCGCCCTGATCCGATTCCTGCCCGGGGTCGACATCTCCTTGGCCATCAGCGCCGCCGGCTCGGAGGCGATGACCGACCGGAACCCGCCGACGCGCGTGCGCTTACGCCGGTACGACCTGCGCAGCACCGCTCCCGTCGCCGCGATTCCCCAGCGCTGCCCGGCGATGCCGAGCGTGCTGAACACGCTGCCGCCGGGCCGGTCGAGGTTGCCCGCCATCAGGTTCACAGCGTCGATGAGATAGCAGGTGAGCGTGCCCTGCCGCCCCACGCACGTGCCGAGCCGCCCGTAGATCGCCGCCCTCGGTGTGCGCACCAGATCGCGAGCCAGCGCGCGCACCTCGTCCGGCGCTACGCCGGTGTGCCGTTCCGTGCGCTCGGGCGAGAACGACGCGGCCTGCGCGGCAAGCCAATCCAGGCCGTCGGCCCGCGAGACGACGGCCTGGATGTCGACCAGCCCCTCGCTGAACATCACCGACAGCAGTGACAGCAGCAGGTAGGCGTCGCTGTCCGGGACGAGACCCAGCCACTCGAACTGCGCGGCCGTCTCCGAGCGGCGCGGATCGATGACCACGACGCGACCGCCGCGCTTCACGACGTCGTGCATCCGGTCCTTGATCCGCGGGGCGGTCAGGAAGCTGCCATGAGAGACAACGGGGTTGGCCCCCATCAGCACCAGCAGGTCGGTACGGGTGAGATCCGGGATCGGCACCGACATCGTTGTGCCGTAGAGGAACTGGCTGGCCAGCAGTCGGCTGCTGGTGTCCTGCGTGGAGGACGTGAAGTAGTGGCTCCGCCTCCCGATGCCCTTGATGAACGCCATCACCGCGAATAGGTGTGAGTAGCTGAACGCCGCGGGATTGCCCATGTACCAGCCGAACGCGCCCGATCCGTGACGGCGCAGGATGTCGGTGCAGCGTGTAGCGATGTCGTCGAGCGCATCGTCCCACGACACCGGCTGAAAACCCGTTCCGGTGCGGCGCAACGGCGTGGTGACGCGGTCCGGGTCGTTGACCACCTCGGTGAACGCGATGCCCTTCTGGCACGCGAAGCCCGCCGAGAGCGGGTGCTCCCTGTCGGGCCGCAACGCGACGAGCCTGCCGTCCTCGACGGTCGCCACCATGCCGCACAGCGGCTCGCAGATGCGGCAGAAGGTGGGCTTGTGATCGATCACCGGTACTAGGTTACTGTAACGGTTACAGTTGAGATGGCCCGATCCGCGAAAGCGAGCGTGAACGCACATGAACGACGTGGCGATCATCGGTGTGGGCCTGCACCCCTTCGGCCGTTTCGAGGGCAAGTCGGCCATGGCGATGGGCGTCGACGCGATCTTCGCCGCGGTTGCCGACGCCGGGGTCGAGTGGGGCGACGTGCAGGCGGCGACGGGCGGCAGCTGGACGGTCGCCAACCCCGATGCCATCGTCGGCATGGTCGGCCTGTCGGGGATCCCCTTCACGAATGTGTTCAACGCGTGCGCGACCGCGGCGAGCGCGCTGAAGACGTGTGCCGACGGCATCCGGCTCGGCGACTACGACATCGGCATCGCGATCGGCCTCGACAAGCACCCGCGCGGCGCCTTCACGGAGGACCCCGCACTCGTCGGCATGCCCCGCTGGTACGCCGAGAACGGCCAGTACCTCACCACCCAGTTCTTCGGGATGAAGGCCAACCGCTACCTGCACGACCACGGCATCTCGCAGCGGACGCTGGCCAAGGTGGCCGCCAAGAACTTCCGCAACGGAGCGTTGAATCCGAATGCGTTCCGCCGTAAGCCGATGGCCGAGGACGACATCCTCGATTCGCCCATGCTCAACTACCCGCTGACGCAGTACATGTTCTGCGCACCCGACGAGGGTGCGGCCGCCGCGGTGCTCTGTCGCGCCGACATCGCGCACCGCTACACCGACAAGCCGATCTACCTGCGCGCCGTCGAAGTCCGGACGCGCAGCTACGGCGCCTACGAGGTCAACACCACGTGTGCGCCCGTCGAGGAGGACGTCTCGCCGACGGTGTACGCCTCGCGTGCCGCGTTCGAGCGTGCGGGCATCGGACCCGAGGACGTCGACGTGATACAGCTGCAGGACACCGATGCGGGCGCGGAGGTCATCCACATGGCCGAAGCCGGCTTCTGCGCCGACGGTGACCAGGAGAAGCTGCTGGCGGACGGTGCCACCGAGATCGGCGGCGCACTGCCCGTCAACACCGACGGCGGGCTGATCGCCAACGGCGAACCCATCGGCGCTTCGGGGCTGCGTCAGATCCACGAGCTCGTCAGGCAGCTGCGCGGCGAGGCGGGCGACCGGCAGGTGCCCGGCGCTCCACGCGTCGGCTTCGCCCAGCTCTACGGCGCACCGGGAACCTCCGGCGCCACGGTGGTGTCGCGCTAGCCGTAACCGCGCGAGTAGGCGGATAGCTAGGCCCGCTCCCGCTCGAGGTGGAACCTCGCCGCGCGCTCGATGGCCTCAGCCGTCGGGCGCGGACGCCACCCGAGTTCGCGGGTGGCCTTTCCGTGGTCGGCGGGCGACATGATGTGCAGCAGGCGGATTCCCGTGACGTTGATGGGCGGGTCGCGCCGCAGCAACCGGCACGCCCCTTCGAGTACGGCGGCGAACGCGTAGGCCACGCCGAGCGGCACGCCGACTCGCGGTGGCCTCGCACCGACCGCAGACGCCGCGGTGGCCAGCATGTCCCGCATCGACATGAAGCTCTCGGAGATGATGTATCGCTCGCCGATCCGGCCGCGCTCATCCGCGAGCAGGAACGCCTCGGCGACATCCTCGATGCCGACGACCTCCGTCGACACGCCGATCAGATAGGCGGGCACCCTCCCGAGCGCGGCCATCTTCACCATCAGGCCCTGGTGCGGCTGGAAGTCCAGCGGCCCATAGGGATTCGACACGCACATCGCGACGGCGGGCAGTCCGCGGTCACGAGCGTAGCCCAAGACCAGATCCTCGGCCCTGCGCCGGGACTCGATGTACGCGCCACCCTTGTCCGGCCAGTTGAAGGGCATGTCCTCGGTCGCCGACTCTCCGTCCGGTGCGATCGCGATCGTGCCGATCGTGCTGCAGAACACGAACTTCTCCAAGCCCGCGGTCACCGCGACGTCGAGCACACGGCGCAGGCTCTCGACGTTGGTGGCGAACAGCGGTGCCGGATCCCGAAGGTTGAACCGCGTGTCCACGACGCAGTAGAAGACCACCCGGGCGCCCTCCATCGCCGATCGCAGCGCGTCGACATCGCCGAGATCCCCGTAGTGGCGGTCGACGTCGAGGTCGTCGATCGCCGTGGTCAGGCTGGTCCGACGGAGGTAGACGCGCACGTCGTCGCCGCGCTCGACGAGCTTACGGGTGACGTGCGAGCCCACGAAGCCCGAGGCGCCCATCACCAGCGCGGTCCGGCTCACAGGGCAACCAATCCCCGCGGCAGCGGCAGGATGTCGGCGTAGGTGACGATGCCCGGCGGCGCCGCCACCACCTTCGGGATCGCGTTGACGGCGGGCATCGCCGTGAGGATCATCGGCAACCGCATGAAGTCGTTGAGAGTGGTGCCCTGGAAGTCCGGCGGCGGCGAGATGTCCATGCGCAGATCGATGTTCGGGCACCCGGCGACTTTGATGCGGTGGCCGGTGTCGATCGGCCAGTCCGGCTCGAGCGTCTGACCCTTGCGCCAGACGAACCTCAACTCGACGACGCTGCGGCCGGCGACCTTGCCGTGCCAGCTGAACGAGATACCCGCCACGCAGCCGGCCGCAATGGTCCACGACCCCAGGTCGACGTCCTCGGTGGTCTTGGCGTACTCCGCCTCGCAGACGACCTCGTCGAACTCGACCCCGAGCACGTCACCCAGCAGATGGACGGCGTCGATGAAGACGTCGGTCGCCTTGGTAGTCATGGCCAGCAGGCCGGGGTGATCGATGGGATGCGAGAAGCCGACCGGGATCTCGGTGGCCGGTGAGTCGTAGCCGCTGATGTCGGCTTCCTCGATGACGGTGACCTTGTCGACGCGCTCGGACCCGCCGGCCGCGACGACGGCCAGCAAGTCGACGAAGCCGGGGTTGGTGCCGGAACCGAAGATCGAGGAACCGCCCCGCTCAGACGCGTCGACGAGGCGCTGCCTGCGCTCCGTACCCAGCGAATGTCCGGTGATGAACGCGGCGGTCGTCACGACGTTGGCACCCGATTCGAGGATGCGCTCCAACTCGTCGACATCGATCCACATCGGGTTGTAGACGATGCAGTCGGGCTTGAGCGCCAACAACGCGTCGACGTCGTCGGTGGCCTCGACCCCGACCGGCGCCAGGCCGCACAGCACGCCGGCGTCGCGCCCGACCTTGTCCGCCGACCACGCGAAGCACCCGACGAGTTCGAGATCGGGGTGGGTGGAGATCGACGACACCGACTGCTTGCCGACGTTGCCCGTCGTCCACTGAACGACGCGGTACTTATCGCTCACGACGCCTTCTTCGGTGGCGAGTAGTTCGGCTTGCCCAGCCCCAGCACGTGCTGGGCGATCATGTTGCGGAACACCTCCAGCGTCCCGCCGTAGATCCCGACCAGCGGCGCGAACCGGTAGACGTACTCGGCCGCACCGTCGTCGGCGGCTCCCTCGGTGCCGACGGGCAGCGTCGACGCCGTGCCGAGGATGTCCATCAGGTCCGGCGCGACATCGCGCATCGACTGCGCCAGCGCGACCCGGCCGAAGATGCTCGGCGTACTCACCGCCACCTCCATCCGAGCCACACTCCGACCCAGCCGGTAGGCCACCGAATCGTCGTCGATCGCCTTGCGCCCGTTGGCGTCCGGCGTACCGACCACGCGTCCCGCCACGTCGCAGGCCTTCACCATGAACTCGCCCTGATGCATCATGATCGCCACGTCCTGCAGCCCGTCCGGCTCAGTGGCGGTGGCGCCGTGCTCGGCGTCCAGTGGACCCCGCAGCACCGTCCAGCCGCCGTTGACCTCGCCTAGCCGGTACCTGTCCGGTACCCGAACGTCGCTGTAGTAGACGATGTTCGTGCGGTCGCCGTCGACGGTGCGGATGCCCTGGATCTCGATTCCAGGGGTGTCCAGCGGCACCAGGAACATGGTGATGCTCTTGTGCTTCTGCGCATCGGGGTCGGTGTTGGTGATCAGGAAGACGTACTGGCAGTTGTGCGCGCCGGTGGTGAACATCTTGGAGCCGTTGATCACCCACTCGTCGCCGTCGCGAACCGCTCTGGTCTTGCAGGTCGCGATGTCCGAGCCGCCCTCGGGCTCGGTGTAGCCGAGGCACAGTCGCGCTTCACCGCTGAACACCTTCGGCAGCACCTCGTCGCGCAGTTCGGGTGAGCCGAACGCGGCGACGGCCCTGGAGACCATGACGGTGGTGCCCATGGTCACCCAGGGGACGTGGTAGCGGCGCTTCTCCAACTCCCACAGCCGCCGTCGGACGCGGGGAAAGCCGCCCTCGTCCTCGCTCTTCCACTCCCCGTGCAGGTAACCGGCCTCGCCGAGCGCCAGATGCACGCCCTCGTCGAAGTTGTCCCCGGTCTCCCGGTCGCGCCGGATGACGTCGTCGGTGACGTGCTCGGCGAGGAAGGCGCGGGCCTCCTCGAGGAAGGCCCGGTCGTCATCGGACAGCTGTACGCGTGAGAAGTCCATCGCCGTTGTCTCCTATGCACTTTCCCGCGCGGCTGACGTTTCTCGAGCAGCGACGAGCCGCCCGATGCGCTTGGTGGTCTCTCCGGGATCGCCCGCCGCCAGGGGCCAGCCTCGCGCGCGCACCAGGTACGCGCTCGCCGCGGCCTCCTCGGACACGCCCAGCCCGCCCTGGATGTGCACGGCCACGGTCGCGGCCTTCGCCGCCTCCTCCGCCGCGAAGACGAACGCCGCCGGACCCAACTCGGGGCGTTCGCCGGGCTCGTTGTCCAGGTACCACGCGGCGCGCCGGGCCAACGCACGGATGCCCTGCACGGTGATCGCCATGTTGGCGAGCGGATGTGAGATCGCCTGCAGTGTCGCGATCGGCACGCCGAGCGTGTAGCGGGTCTTCGCGAACTCCGCGGCGATCGTCATGGTCTCCTCGATCAGTCCGGCCAACGCGGACGCGGTCAGCAGCCGCCATTCATCAAGGGCGAGTTGGTAATCGGCGAGCGCTTGCGCACCGCTCCCCAGCACAGTCCGCGTGTCCGCGGCCGACGGATCGATCCACGCCATCGGCAGCTTGCCCAGATTCGCGACGGCGGCAGGGCGGGTGGCGAACGCCAGGAGGACGACGTCGTCGCCGTCGCGCACGACGATGTGGTCGGCGATCGCCCCGCTGGCGATCAAACGCGGCCCCGCGGTGTCGGTCTCGCGGAGGTCCAGCGTCAGGATCCGTTCACCGGACGCGGCTCCCGCGAGTTCGCCGCCTAGCGCTCCGAGCCTGTCCAGCAGGCGTGCGGCGCAGACGTGGTCGATCCACGGCACCGGTGCCAGCGACCTCCCGAGCTCCTCTGCCACCAGTGTCAGGTCGACCAGCGTTGCACCGTCTCCGCCAACGGATTCCGGTAGCGCCATCGTCGTCGCTCCGGTGGCGCACAACTTCTCCCACAGTCCCTTGTCGAAGCCGGCGGCCTCGGCGGCGCGCACGACGTCGATCGAGCAGTTCGCCGTGACGAACTCGCGGTACGCCGACTGGAGGGCGACGTGGTCCTCGGTCAGGCTGTAATCCACCCTGCGCAATTCGTAGCGATCCATCACGCTTCCTCTCCGAAGAAGAATTCTGCGGCGTTGTTGTAGAGGTAGTTGTCGAGTACGTCCGGTGGGAGATCGAGCGCCAGCGCCTCCGGCACGACCCGGCTCTGCCGCAGCACCGGCCAGTCGGACGCGAAGATCACCTTGTCCTTGCCGCGGGTTCGCATGAAGTGAAGCAGGCTCTCCGGCAACCGTTTCGGCGACCACGCCGACGTCATGATGCGCAGGTTCCGATACTTGATCAGCAGTCGGATCGCGACGTCCCACCACGGGTCGGCACCGTGGATCATGCAGAGCTTGAGCTCGGGGAACCGGACGCACACCCGGTCGAGGTGGATCGGATTCTGGGCCTCACCGGGAATCGGCGGGCCGGGCAATCCGGTGTTGATGCACAGCGGAAGCTCGAGTTCAGCGCATTTGGCGTACAGCGGGTAGTACACGGCGTCACTCGGCGGGTACATGCCGTCGCCCCAGAAGCTGGGCCCGACAGCGACGTACGTGATCGGAAGATCGTTACGCAGTGCCGTCAGATCACGCAGTGCGGGCACCGGACGCAGCAGGTTGATCCCGCCGATCGCGAGGCTGAACCGGTCCGGCCGCTCCTGCGCGAACTTCCGTGCGGTGACCGACGGATTCACCAGGTTGTCCATCAACACCGCCCGTGCGACGCCGTGCTCGTCCATCTCGTCGAGCAGTTCCGGCATCTCGACCTGGTCGTACAGCGACGCCGGACCCTTGAAGTAGTCGTCGCGCACCTTCAGCATGAACTCGGGTTGCTTGGCCGTCTCGCCGAAGTGCACGTTGACCAGGCAGTCAATGACACGGTTGACGCGGTTTGCCGTCACCTCGACACCGCCTGTGCCTCCGCCTTCGCCCAGCGGTAGTCGGCCTTGCCGTTGCCCAGCCGGCGAACCCTCTCGACGAACAGGAACTCCTTGGGCGCCTTGAACCTCGCCAGGTGCTCGACGCAGACCGCGTGCAGGGCCTCGGCGTCGACGGCGGTGTCGGGCCGCCGTTCGACGAGCGCGACGACCTCCTGGCCCCACCGCTCGCTCTCCCGACCGACCACCAGAGCGTCGGCAACGCCGGCGTGTGCGCGGATGACGGCCTCGACCTCCTCGACGAAGACCTTCTCGCCGCCGGTGTTGATCACCAGCGAGTCCCTGCCGAAGAGTCTCAGCGTTCCGTCTGCCTCCAACGACGCCCGGTCCCCGGAGACCACGACGCGCCGACCCTCGACAACGGGGAACGTCGTGCCCGTGGCGGCCTCGTCGTCGAAGTAGCCCAACGGGATTCGGCCGGTCCGCACCACCCAGCCGACCTCGTCCTCACCGGGTGCGACGAAGCGGGTGAGGTCGTCCGACACCACCATGCCGCCCTCGCGCAGGTCGAACGTCTCGCGGTGCGAACCACGCTGGTTGTGCCCGAAGCCCATGTTGCCGGTCTCCGAGGACCCGTAGCCGTTGATGATCGTCACCTGCGGCAGCTTCTCCAGAATGGCGGCGACGTGCTTCGGATTGGTTGCCGCGCCGCCCGTTCCGATGGCGTACAGCGATGTGAGGTCGTAGTCGGTGCGTCCCAGTTCCTCGATCAGCGGGGCCGCGTACGCGTCGCCGACCATCGTCATCAGCCCGACCTTCTCGCGCTCCGCCGTGCTCAGCACCGCCGCCGGATCGAACTTGGCGCGGTCGTCGTACACGATGACGGGCAGCCCGGCCAGGGATCCGGAGAACACCGTCCACAGCCCCGCCGCGTGCATGAGGGGTGACACCGCGAACCACGGCGGGCCCACGTTGCGCCGCACCTTGTCGTGGATCTCGTCAACCGTCGCGTGGTCGGCGCCGACCATCGACGACACGTAGGTGTCGCTCTGTCGCCACAGCACCCCCTTGGGCCTGCCGGTGGTACCACCCGTGCAGTACATGATGACGTCATCGGGTGATCCGGCGATGCGGCGTTCCGAATGTCCCTGCGCTATGGCGTCGTCCAGCGACACGGAGCCGGGTAGTGGCGGTGCGTCGCTGCCGTCGTCGACGGCGACGAGCAGCTCGGCACCCGTCTCGGGGAGCACGTCGGCGAACTTCGCCCCCAGCGCACGGTGGTAGACGACGACGCGAGGCTTGACGTAGGCGAGCAGTTCGGCGACCTCGCGCGGGGTGTAGTGGTGGTTGACGTTGACCGGTACCGCGCGTGCCTTCAGGCAGCCGAGAACCACCTCGGGATAGCGGTCGTTGTACATCACCAGGGCGACGCGGTCCTGCCCGCACTCCCAGTTCCGCAGCCCCGCCCGATCCACGTGGGCGCCGAGGCCGGAGTCGGCGAGGAAGTTGCCGAAGCGGCGCGTTCGGTCCGCCATCTCGCCGTAACCGGTCCGGCGATCCCCGCACACCGTCATCGTGCGGTCGGGGATCACGTCGGCGATGGCGTCGACGACGTCGCCGATAGTCCACTCCCCCATGGTCAGGCGGTCGTGACGTGGGTGCCGACCAGGGCAAGCGCGTTGTCGCGCATCACCTTCCGGGTGTCCTCGTAGCTGAACTGGGGGAACTGCGGGATGTCGGCGGTGAAGGTCATCGGGTCGGCGAGCCCCTCGCCGTGCGGCCAGTCGGACCCGAACAGGATCTTGTCGACGCCGATCGTGTCGGCGAGCAGCTGCACGTCGTCCTCGTAGTACGGCGCGATCCACACGTTGTTCCTCAGTTGCTCGACGGGGTCCTCCCTGTAGTGATAGGGCGCGTTGTTCGCCGACTTCTTCAGTCGCTTGATCAATCGGTAGACGAAGTACGAGCCGTTCTCGATACTCGCCACCTTGAGCGTCGGGTGCCTGGTGAAGACCTGGTGCACGATCATCGACGCCATCGCGTCGTGAATCGCGCGGTCGTCGAGGAGGACCTGGTCGAGCGGGTCCTTCTTGCCGAACCCCTCGAATGTCGCCTTACCGCCCCACAGCGCGGCGATCGCGAGGTAGCCGCTGTCGGACAGGTGGAAGACGACGGGAACGCCCGCCTCGGCCAGTCGCGCCCAGACCGGGTCGTGCAGTGGGTCGCCGAGCGAGCGGGGCTTGACGACACCGGGTACGGGGGCGGGTCGCACGCAGACGATCTTGGCCCCGCGTCCGAGTACGAAATCGACTTCCTCGACGGCTTTGTCGGGGTCGGCCAGCGAGATGATCGGCGCCGACAGGAACCGGTGGTCCGGCCGGTCGAATCCCCAGTCCTCGTCGAGCCAGAGGTTGAACGCGTGGACCGTCGCCATCGTGGCCTCGATGTCGTGCTTGAGCGCCTCCTCGACCCCGCACGCGAACGTCGGCAGCATGAAGGCGGTTTCGAGATTCTGCGTATCCAGGATCTTCACGCGCGCATCGCGGTTCTGATACTCGGGATGGTCGGCGAGGCGATCGACCTTCATCAACGACGCGGGGTCGACACCCTCCGGGATCTCACCGCGGAACAGCAGGTCCAGGCAGCCCGGCTCGATGATGGGGTCGAACGTGGGGTTGGGAATGAACTGGTTGACGACGCCGCCCATGACCGCGAAGGTGCGCTTGCCCTCGGTGAGCATCTGCACGCCGCGACGCTTGAACTCCTTCGGCAGATGCCGGGTGCAGGAGTCGATCGTCTCGTAGTAGTGGTTGTCGACGTCGATCGCCTGATAATCCAGTGGCTGATCGGACATTCAGTCCTCCTCCTTGAGTGGCGGGAAGTTCGGCTGACGCTTCTCGAAGAAGGCGGTGATGCCCTCGATGAAGTCGGGCCGTTGCATCGACTCGTGCATCAGTTTCTCCGCTGTGGCACTGGCGTCGCGGACGTTTCGCAAGACGTCGTCGTGCACTTGACGTTTGATGACCGCCATCGAACTCGGCGCGCAGTGCTTCGCCATGTCCTCGGCGTACGCCAGCACCTCGGGCAGCAACTCCTCGGGAGGGAACACGTCGGAGACGAGGCCGAGTTCCTTGGCCTCCTCGGCGTAGAACGTCCGACCCGACATCAGCAGATCGAGCGACGCGCTCCACCCCACGACGCGCGGGAGAATCCAGGAGATGCCGTATTCCGCGATCAGTCCCCGCCTGGCGAACGCGGTGGTGAACTTCGCACCCGCTGCGGCATAACGGATGTCGCACATCAACGCCTGGGTCAGACCGATACCCGCGCATGCTCCGTTGATCGCGGCGATGACCGGTTTGCGGAGTTCGGTGACGAAATGCGGGTGCCGCTCACCCACCAGTTTCGTCACGTCGGTGTCGCCGTTCGTATCGGCGCCTCCGATGGTGTCCAAGTCGCCCATGTCGGCCCCTGCGCAGAAGGCACGTCCGTTCCCGGTGATCACGATGACGCGGACATCCGGGTCCGCCTCGGCCCGGTCCATGCACCGGTAGAACGCCGCGGCCAACCCGCCACCCCAGGCGTTCATCCGCTCGGGACGGTTGAGGGTGACGACGGCGACGCCACTGTCGCGGACGTCGAACAGCACCGGGCCCGTGCTGGTCGTGGTCACTTCGACGACCTCATCGGATGATCGACTCCTCAGCGACGGCAGTGCGAATGGTTGTCCATACTGTACATCTATCAGTATCTCCGCTCACAGGTGTCCGCTGCGCGTGCCATCAGCAAACCGGAACCTCCATCGGCGCACCGCTGAGAAACCACTGAGAATGAGGTAAGCCTTACCTCTTGTGCAACAGAGAGGTCACGGTTACGTTTCAGGCGCCCCACAGGCGAAACCGTGTCGATCACAGGAGAACCCCGTGCAACCAGCTCTTCCATCCGCCGCGCCGGGATGCGACGCCACATATCCGGACGTAGCGCCCAGCCGCACCAAGATGCTGGTTGCCGGCGTCGCGGTCGCGAGTGTCGGTGTCCTCGCCCTGCACCCGGTGATGACTGCACCCGCCATCGAGGAGAGCCGCAAGGCCGCCGTCGAACTCTCGGCCGTCACGAACCCGCTCACGACGCTGCAGACCACCTTCACCAACACGTTCACGAACCTGACCGCGTTGAACACCAACGCCACGACGTCCGCAACCGCGCTCGCGACGGCGCTGAGCAACCCCGCGGTGCAGGCGCAGTTCACCGGCATCCTGACCGCCGCGACGGACCCGACCCGCATCCTGGGTGCGCTCTCGGAGCTGCCCGGTTACGCGCAGCGCCTCGCCGCCGCGCAGGCCGGCTCGTCTTCGCAGTTCCAAGAGGCGATCTCATTGCTTCCGGGCGTGCTGCAGGTTTCCGCGGGCTTCCTCGCCGAAGGCAAGTTCCTCGAGTCCTTCGCCGAGATCAACCTCTGGTTCCTGACGGCGGGGCTGTCCGACCTGCGGGGGTCCGCGCTGGACGCGCTCCGGGTACCCGGTGATTTCCTGGACTCGATCGGGCTCGAGCCACTCGCGCGCATCCTCGGCACGTCGTGGATGGACGAGGGCACCAACGGCCCCGGCTTCGGACGTGGCCTGCTGTCGCGCGGCATCGCAGGCAACTTCGGCAGGGCCGTGCTCGGCCCGCCGGTCACCGCGGTCTTCCAGACCGTGGAGATCATGGACGCGGTCAGGGGCGCGCTGCAGACCGGCGACCTCGAAACCGCGGTCAGCGAACTGGTCAACGCCCCGATCAAGATCGTCAACGCCTTCGTGAACGGGTACGTGCCCGCCTTCGTCACCGATCCGAACAGTCCGATCCCGCCGGGGCCTGGACAGACCTTTCCCGGCCTGATCGGCCCGACGGGCAGTTTCGATTTCATCTTCCGTCAGATCCCGGCGGAGATCGCCGCGGCCCTCCAGGTCCCGCGACCGGCTCCGGCAGTGGCGCCGGCGGGCGCACCCTCAGCCGCACGCGTTGCGGCGGAATCGGAGTCACCGAGCGCACTTCCCGGCACTGACGACGCCCAGCTGCTCACGGTGGACGTCCCGGCTCCCGCCGCGACGCCGGAACCCGCGCCCGAGCCCCAGCCCGAGACCGCCGGAACGCCGGCCGTGTCCGGTTCCACCGAAACGCCTGAGCCGTCGGGGGTTTCGACCGCGAGCACGACCTCATCGGATGAGGATGGCGTCGACGTCACTAGCACACCCAAGAGCACGTCGAAGACCTCGCCGAGCAGCACGACCGACGCGCACGACGCCGACGAGGCCGGCGGCTCCGAATCGGCCAGCACCGCGTCGGCCGGCGCCTCGAAGGGGTCGACTACCTCGGCAGCCAGCAGCACGAGCGGCGGCGACTCTGGAGGCGACTCCGCCGGCGGTGACGAGTGACCGGGTCAGCCGTCGATGAGCCCGAGCCGCTCGTACGCCTCCCGAATCTGTACCTTGGCCGCCTCCGGAAGGACCGCCTGCGGTGGACGCGATTCCGGGTGGGAGCCCACCGGCAAGCCGAGCACCGAGGCGGCGTACTTGAACGCCCCGCCCCAGTGCGTGAAGTACTCCGGCCGGCCGGGATAGCAGGTGTACCAGTTCCCGCGATCGAGCTCGAACCGGTCCATCCCCGTGGTGCGCGCGTAGTCCATCGCCTCGATGAGCTTGCCCTCCCAGACGAGGTTCCAGTACTCGGTGAACAGGCGGCGCTGCGGAGTCTCGAATAGGTAACCCGCCGTGCCCGATTGGGCCGAGCACACGATGCCGTCGCGCAGCCAGCCCGCCCGGTACACGGTGGTGTCGCACTCCCAGATCAACAGTTCGGGCGCCAGTTCGTGCAATCGCCTGCTGTTGGCGGGCCGGAAGGCGCCCTCCTTGGTGGCACACACCGCAGGGATCTCCTCCGCGATGCGCGCACTCTCCTCCGCCGTGAGGACGTATCCCGACGACGGCGAGTTGAACATGCCGAGCGCGATGTCCGTGCGGTCGGCGATGTATCGGAAGAAGTTCAGGACCCCCTCGCCGCCGTGGGTCTCCATCACCGGCGTCTGGATGTAGACGATATCGGCGCCGACGTCCTGCGCGTGCCGGGTGAGTTCGAGGCAGTCCTTCGCCGCGGTCGCCGACGTGCACGCCTGGATGACGACGTCCGGGTTGATGGCCCGCGCCTCTGTGACGGCCACCTCGAGCAGGCGTTTGCGCTCATCCACGGTCAGCGCCCAGAACTCCGCGAGACCGCTTACACACCAGAGCATCTGGCGTCCCATGTCACCGACGCAGTAGCGCACCAGCGTCCGGTAGGCGTCCCAGTCGATGTCGTCGCCCGCGTCACCGCTGAACGGGGTGTAGAGCGAATCCCCGATCCCGCGAATTGCGCCGTGCGCCCAGTCGCGCGCCTCTTTCGCCCTTGCCATGTCGCGCTCCTTTCAATCCGGTGAGGTCTCAGGTGAAGACGCTGCCGCCGTCCACGTTCACGTTGGCCCCGGTCATGTACGAGTTGCGGCGCGACGCGAGAAACGCCGCCACCGGGGCGATCTCCTCGGGCAACCCGGCGCGGGGCAGGTGCGCGGGATGGCCGAAGTGCTCGTCGATGGCCTCCATCAGACGGTAGGGATCGCTGCCGTCCACGCCCACCGAATCCGCCCAGCCGACCAGGGCCTCCGACGCGATACTCCCCGGAGAGACGACGTTGACCAGGATCTCGTCCTTGGCCAGCGACAGTGACAGGTTCTTCGAAACGCTGTTCACCATCGCCTTGGCGGCCGTGTACGCGGGCAGGATCTCGCTCTGGCGCTGCGTCGAATGCGCCGAGAAGTTCACGATGCGCGCCCATTCCGCGCGTCGCAGCAGCGGCAGTGCCGCACGCACGCAGCGCACCATGCCCATGACGCCGCCGTCCACCGCGGCGAGCCACTGCTCGTCCGTCAGATCCTCGAAGCCGCCGACGGCGTCGGGCCCGACGGTGTTGATCAGCACGTTGAGGCCGTCGTTCCAGCGTTCACCGACCTCGGCGAACGCCGCTTCGACCTGCCCGACATCGGCGGTGTCCACCACGACGCCAACGGCATCCGGGCTGCCGAACTCGACGAGCGCGGCCGCCGCCTGCTCGAGGACGTCAGGCGACCGGCCCATCAGCGCGACGCGCGCGCCGTCCTCGGCAAGGCAGCGGGCCGTCGCGAAGCCCATGCCGCGTCCACCGCCGACGATGACGGCGGTCGCTTGGGAGAACCCGAGGTCCACGGGCGAGCCGTCAGGACCCCGTCCAGTTCGGCTTGCGCTTCTCGGCGAAGGCGGTGGCACCCTCCATGGCGTCCTTGGAGGAGAAGACCGGCATGATGATCTCGCCCTGCTTCTTCCACATCTCGTCCTCGCTCCAGCCCGCGGACTTGACGATGACCTCCTTGGTGGCGGCGACCGCGAGGGGACCGTTAGCGGTGATGCGCTCGGCCAGTGCGAGCGCACCCTCGAGCGCTCCGCCCGATTCGGTGAGCACGTTGACGAAGCCCCACTGCGAGGCCTCCTCGGCGGTGAAGCTATCGCCCGTCAGCGCCAGTTCGAGCGCCTTCTGGTAGGGGATGCGGTGCGGCAGTCGCAGTAGACCGCCACCCGCGGCGACCAGTCCGCGTTTGACCTCGGGGATGCCGAACTTGGCGTCCTTGGCGGCCACGATGAGGTCGGTGGCCAGCACGATCTCGGTACCGCCCGCCAACGCATAACCCTCGACGGCGGCGATCACCGGTTTGCGCGGCGGGCGCTCCGTGAACCCGATACCGCGACCGGGGATAGCGGGAACCTCGCCGGCCATGAACGCCTTGAGATCCATGCCCGCGCAGAAGTTACCGCCCGCACCGGTGATGATCGACACCGACAACTCCGGGCTGTCGTCCAGTTCGTCCATCGCGTCGGCAAGACCCTGGGCCACCGCGAGATTGAACGCGTTCCGCGCCTCGGGTCGGTTGATGGTGATGACGAGCGTGCGCCCCCGGCGCTCTGTCAGAACTTCGTCGGCCACGTTGCCCCATTCGTTCGTCGGTAATCGGATTCCACGTGCGCAGTGAAACTTACTATAGGAGTTTCAGTAGCCGGGAACCAGCAGGGACCAGCATGAAGAGTGCGGCGGACGCGCCTACCCAAACGGTCCTACGCACCCTCAACCGTATGGCTACCGGTAAGCTGTTCGGGATCGCGATACGACTACCGGAGGAGCCACGCGTGGCCAAGCAGGCGACCACCGACAAGCGGCAGCGCCGTGAACGCGGCTCCATCAACCCCGACGACATCATCAACGGCGCCTTCGAACTGGCGGAGCAGGTCGGCATCGACAACCTCTCCATGCCGCTGCTCGGCAGGCACCTCGGCGTCGGGGTCACCAGCATCTACTGGTACTTCCGCAAGAAGGACGACCTGCTCAACGCGATGACGGACCGCGCGCTCAAGCAGTACGTGTTCGCGACCCCCTACGTCGAGGCCAAGGACTGGCGCGAGACGCTGGGCAACCACGCCCGCACCATGCGAAAGACGTTCCTGGGCAATCCGATCCTGTGCGACCTGATTCTCATCCGATCGGCGCTCAGCCCGCGGGCCGCGAAGACCGGCGTGGTTGCCGTGGAGCGGGCGATCGAGAGCCTCGCCGAGGCGGGGCTGTCACCGACGGACGCGTTCGACACCTACTCCGCGATCTCGGTGCACGTGCGCGGATCCGTTGTCCTGCAACGTCTTTACGACAAGAACCGCTCCACCGACGGCGCACCCGGCGATTTCGAGGAGACCATGGTCATCGATCCCGACACCGCGCCACTGTTGGCGGAGGCCTCCGCGGAGGGACACCGCATCGGCGCCTCGGATGACAAGAACTTCGAGTACGGCCTGAACTGCATCCTCGAGCACGCCGCACGCCTGATCGAACAGTCCAAGCCGACGAAGGCCACGCCGCGTAGGAAGGCCGCCGCGCGCTAGCCGCTCAGACGACCCCGCGGTCGCGCAGGTCAGCGGTTTCCGCTGCGCTGTAGCCGATTTCGGAGAGCACCTCGTCGGTGTGCTCGCCGAGCAGCGGTGCCCGCCGCCTGATCGTGCCCGGTGTCCGCGACATCCGGAACGGCGTCTCGATGATCGGCACGTCGCGAGATGCCCCCGGAAACGCCACCGGCTTCAGATAACCCATCGCCTGTACGTGCGGGTCGTCGAGTACGTCCTGGGTGGAGTGCAGCGGTGCGGCCGGCAGTTTCGCCGCGTCGAGTGCCGCCAGCACCTCGGCCTTGGTCTTGCCCTCGCACCACTCCTGCATCAGATCGTTCAGGAAATCCCCGTGCGCCCAGCGCGAGTCGTCGTCGGCGAAGCGCGGATCGTCGACCAGGTCGGCCCTGCCGATCAGCCGGCACCAGCGCCTGAACATCGGTTGGCCAGCCACCTGCAGCAGCACCCAGCCGTCCGTCACCCGGTACAGGTCGCACGGCGCCACCGACGCACCTCGATTGCCCATTCGCGGCTTGTCGGTTCCGAGGAGATGACGCTCGATCAGGAACGCGTTGGACAGCATCAGCGCCGTCGGCAGCAGCGCCGCCTCGACGTGCTGCCCCTCCCCCGTCTGGGCGCGATGGAACAGCGCCATCATCACGCCGATCGTCATGGTCAGCGCGGTGCCGAAATCGGCCTGCGGCACCACCGTTCGAATCGGCAGGTCCGGCAGTCCCTGCCGGTACACCGCACCGGACATCACCTGGCCCGCGCCGTCGAAACCGATCCGGTCGCTGTACGGCCCACCCTCGCCGAACGCCGTGGCGCTCGCGAGGATGATGTCCGTCTTGATGTCCCGAAGCGTCGGGTAGTCCAACCCGCTCGCCTGCATCCCAGCCAGGGGCATGTTCGCGATCACCACGTCGGATCGCTGCACCAGCCTGCGGGTGATCTCCGCCCCCTCAGGCGTGACGGAGTTCAACGTGAGCGACCGCTTGTTGCGGTTGCACTGCAGGAAGGTGCCGCCCTCACCGCCTTCGGTGACGGACTGGACCCAACGATCCTCACCGCCCTCGCGCTTCTCGACGCGCAACACGTCGGCGCCCATGTCGGCGAGCAGTGCACTGCACCACGGCGCGGCGATGAAGCGCCCGTAGTCGAGCACTCGAATGCCGTCGAGCACCCCCGTCATCGGCGAGCCACGCGTGTCCTCAGACCTCCACGATGACGGCGCCGCCCTGGCCGCCGCCCGCGCACATCGCCGCCATCCCGATACCCCCACCGCGCCTGCGGAGTTCGTAGATCAACGTCGTGATCATGCGCGCACCGGACGCGGCGATCGGATGGCCCAGCGAGCACCCGCTGCCCGAGAAGTTCACCAACTCCTCGTCGAGGCCGTACTCCTTGACCGCCGCGATCGGCACCGAGGCGAACGCCTCGTTGATCTCCCACAGCGCGATGTCGGACGGCGTGAGGCCGGCCCTGTCGAGCACCTTGCCGATGACCGTGACCGCACCGAGTCCGGTATCGCGCGGTGCGACGCCCGCCGAACCCCAGGCCCTCACCGTGGCCAACACGTCGAGGCCGTTCGCGGCCGCGTAGCCGGCCTCGGTCAGCGCCACGGCGGCACAGGCGTCGTTGGTGCCACTGCTGTTGCCCGCGGTGATCGAGAAGCCCTCGATCTCGGGATGCAGCACCTTGAGGCCGGCCAGTTTCTCGGCGGTCGTGTCGCGGCGCGGGTGCTCGTCGACCGCGAACTCGGTCACGGACCCGTCGAACTGCGTGATCTTCAGCGGCAGGATCTCGTCGGCGAACTTGCCGGCATCCTGTGCCGCCACGGCGCGCTGGTGGCTGCGGGCCGCCCAGGCGTCCATCTCCTCGCGGCTGATTCCCGCGGACTGAGCCGTGTTCCAGCCGACGGTGATCGACATGTCCTTGGTCGGCGCGTCCGGGGTTTCCACGTGGGTCGGCGGCATCCACCGCTCCTCGAACTTCAATTCGGGGCCGGGAATCCGCCAGTTCACCAGCGGCGTCATCGACAACGACTGCACGCCACCGGCGATCAGCGCGCGCTCCATGCCCGACCCGATCTGTGCCGACGCGTTGCCGATGGCGGTCAGGCTGCCCGCGCAATGCCGGTTCACGGACTGGCCCGGCACGTGCTGCAGCCCAGTGGCGTCGGCTGCGTAGCGGGCGAGATCCCCGCCACCGTAGTGGGATTCGGCGAAGATCAGGTCGTCGATGTCCTTGGGATCGATGCCGGAACGCCGCACCACCTCGGGCAGCACGGCGGTGATCAGGGTCTCGGGCGGCGTGTTGACGAGCGTGCCCTTGAACGAGCGACCGATCGCGGTCCGGACGGCTCCGACGATGACGGGAGTGGACATGGGCACCAACCTCGGCTTTCGATCAAGAACGTGACGTTACGCGATGACTTTACACAATTGGCAGATACTGTATCGCGGGTTACTGCGGCTCCGGCACGTGGAAGTGCTCGTCACGCAGCCGGAACGCCTCCCTGGTGCCGTGCTGGGCGCGGGTCTTGACGAAGTTGAACTCGCCCTCGGCGAACTGCAGGTTGGTGCCGTAGGCGTGGAACAGGTAGCTGGCCACCTCCTCGCCCTGGTAGGCCTGGCTCTGCTCGACGAGCCGGAAGGCCTCCTTGGCGATGACGACGCCGTCCGCGGGCATCTTCGCGGCCTTCTGCGCCCAGTACCACGCCCGCGCGGTCACGGCGTCCGGCGCGCAGGTCTCGGTGAAGACACCGAGGTGCTCGACCTCACCCGCCTCGATGATGTCGCCGGTCAGCAGCATGCGCCGGGCCAGCACCGGGCCCAGCCGGTGGAAGAACATGTGCAGGCTGCCCAGCGCGGGGCCCAGGAACCGGGTGGCGGGCATGCCGATCCTGGCGTCGCGCGCGATCACCGAGATGTCGGTCATCAGGGCCATCTCGAACCCGCCGCCGAGCGCGTATCCACTGACCTCGCCGACCGTGACCTTCGGAAAGCCCATCAGGTTGTGGTAGAAGCCGAAGCTCTTGCGGTCCAACGTGAGTCGGCGACGCTGGCTCGGTCGGCTCTTCTTGGACCTCTCGCCCTTCTCATCGCCGTACCAGCCGTACGCGTTGTTCATGTCGGCGCCGGTCGAGAACACCCCCTCCGCACCGCGCAGCAGCACGACCGTGATGTCGTCGTCTTCGGCGACGACGTCCAGACAGCGCCCGACGGCGTCTCGCATCGTCGCGTCATAGCTGTTGCGCTGAGTGGGATTGTTGAACGTGATCGTCGCGATCCGCAGGTCGCGATCGACCTCGAAGAGCACTCGATCGTCACCGCTGTCGAGAGTCATGCCGTCCTTCCGGTCATCGTCCGTGCCGTCCCCTCACGCCTGGGGAATGAGGCGAGCCTCGATGGTTCTGTCCAGGCCGAGCGTGTTGCGCCGGGCCGCGGCGAGGTGGTCGGTGGCGAGCTTGACCGCGCGCCCCTGATTGCCGTCGCGGATGGCGTCGACCAACCGCTGGTGGTCGCGCAGCGCAGCACGCCGTGTGGTGGCCAGTGCGGCGTCGTCCTCGCTTCGCCAGACCGCGGACTCGTGCGCCGACCAGATCACCTCGAGCGATCCGATCAGCAGGATCATCGACTCGTTCCCGCACCGCGCCACCAGCGTCTCGTGGAAGCGCCGCGCGTTCGGCACGTACTTCGCGACGTCATCGAACTGCGCTGTCTGCGTGGCGAGTTCGGCTTCGAGAAACGGGACGACCTCGGTCAGCCGGTCCTCGCGCGCGGCGCACAGTCCGGCGCACACCGGTTCCATGTGCAGCAGCGCCTCGCTGACGTCCGCGGGCGACGCGCTTCGGGTCTGCAGCACCATGCTGATCATGTGCGCCGTGCGCTCCGACGACGGCTGGTTGACGACGGCCCCACCGACGTTTCCGCGGCGCACCGTGATCAACCCGTCCGACTCCAGGATGTGGATCGCCTCGCGCAGCGCAGGCGGGCTGACCCCGAACTCGGCGAACAGCGTCTCCTGGGCGGGCAGTACGTCACCCTCTTTCAGCCGCCCCGACAGGATGTCGTCACGCAGCCTGGAGGCCACCAGTTCGGCGACTCGCGGGGCCCGCACGCGCGGTGCACTCACGATCGGACCCCCTTCTTTCCTTGCTAAGTTGTACAAGATAGCACTACTGTTGGTCTATCGATAGCAACGCGGATAACACCGACGGCGTCGTCACCGCCACCCGGAGCGGGCCCGACGACGCCATTCTGCGTATCGAAATGAATCGACCGGACCACCGAAACTCACTCAGCCACAGCATGATCGACACCCTCGTCGCAGTTCTGACCGAGGCGGCCACCGACGATCGGCTGCGCGCGGTGCACCTGCGCGGTGCGGGGAGCGACTTCTGTTCCGGTGCCGACTGGGTCGCCACCAACGCGGGTGGCGAGCGTCCCCGTACCGGCGACCTGACCCGCCGGATACCCCTGACCGCCAACCGCGCGGTCGAACTCGTCCACGCCATCGCGCTGCCCGTGGTGTGCACGGTGCGTGGATGGGCGGTCGGCCTCGGCTGCAACCTGGCACTGGCCGCCGACTTCACCGTCGCCGCCGACGACGCCGTGCTCTGGGAGCCGTTCGTCAGCCGCGGCTTCTCCCCCGACTCCGGTTCGACGTGGCTGCTGCCGCGCCTGGCGGGCGTCGCACGCGCGCGCCGGATGCTACTGCTCGGCGAGAAGGTCAGCGGCACCGACGCCGCCGACTGGGGGCTGATCCATCAGGCCGCCGCCCCCGCCGACGTGGACGCCGTCGCCGACGAGCTGCTGGGCCGGCTCGCCGCCGGACCGACGGTCGCGCTGGGCCTGGCGAAGCGATCGATCAACGCGGGCGCACACGGCACGTTGGACCAGGCTATGCGCCAGGAGCTGTTCGATCTCGAACTCTCCTGCCGGACGGCGGATTTCAAAGAGGGGCTCGCGGCGTTCCGCGAGCGGAGAGCACCGGACTTCCAGGGCCGATGAGAGGACATCCCGATGCGGGCGTATGACGACATCCGCTACGACGTCGACGGACACACCGCGACGATCACGCTGAACCGACCGCAGGCGCTCAACGCGCTCAGCCCGCACATGGTCACCGAACTCAGAGCGGCCTACGACGAGGCCGAGAACGACGACGCGGTGTGGATTCTCGTCGTCACCGGCACCGGGCGGGCGTTCTGCACCGGCGCCGACGTCGGCGAGATCCCCGAAGACGGCAGGGTTATCTACGAACGTCCCTACCTGTCCACCTACGACCAGTGGGAGGCCCCGCAGGAGGGCACACCCCCCTTTCGCCGGATGGCCAAACCCGTTCTCACCGCAGTCAACGGGCTGTGCTGCGGGGCGGGACTCGACTGGCTCACCACCGGCGACATCGCCATCGCATCGGACAGGGCCACGTTCTTCGATCCGCACGTGTCGATCGGCTTGGTTGCGGGCCGGGAGATGGTCAGGCTGGCACGCGTGCTGCCGCGCAACATCGCCCTGCGCATGGCACTCGTCGGCAAGCACGAACGCATGGACGCGCAGCGCGCCTACGACCTCGGGCTGATCAGCGAGGTCGTCGAGCACGACCGACTGCTCGAGCGGGCACACGAGATCGCCGCCATCGTGAATTCCAATGCGCCGCTTGCGGTGCGGGGCACTCGCCTGGCGATCCACAAGACACTCGATCTGCCACTGCACGAAGGGGAGATCCTCGCCGAGACGTTTCGCGAGCGCGTCGTCCGCACCGACGACGCACAGGAGGGGCCCAGGGCGTTCATGGAGAAGCGCGCGCCGAACTGGCAGTGCCGGTGATGATGTTCGAGACGATTCTCCTCGACGTGGACGAGGACGCGCGCGTCGCGACGGTCACGCTCAATCGCCCCGACCGGCTGAACTCCTTCGACAAGACGATGTGCCACGAGATGGCCGACCTTTGGCGCACCGTGAAACTCGACGACCGGGTCAACGCCGTGGTGCTGCGCGCCGCGGGTGACCGGGCCTTCTCCGCGGGCCTCGACGTCAAATCACCGTACGAGCAGCCCCGTGTGGTGTGGAACCACGAGGATCCCGGCGAGTTCCTGTCGCCGAAGTGGCAGAAGATGTGGAAGCCGGTGGTGTGCGCCGTTCAGGGGATGTGCACCGCGGGGGCGTTCTACTTCGTCAACGAGTCCGATGTGGTCATCTGCTCGACGGACGCCACGTTCTTCGATTCGCATGTGACCGGCGGTCTGGTGTCGGCGCTCGAGCCGATCGGGCTGATGCGGCGCATCGGCCTCGGCGAGACGCTGCGAATCGCGCTGACCGGCAACGACGAACGCGTGAGCGCGCAGACCGCGCTGCGCATCGGCCTCGTCACCGAGATCACCACCCCCGACGATCTGTGGACACGCGCGCACGACATCGCCGCGCTCATTGCCGCGCACCCCACCACCGCGACGCAGGGCACGGTGAAAGCCATCTGGGAGTCACTGGACAAGCCGTACCGCGCCGCGCTCGACCAGGGCCTCATCTACACCCGACTCGGTAACGCGATCGGCAAGGCCGAACTGGATCCGAACCGCACATCGCGTTCCCCCCGGATCAGGTGATGGCCCACCCACTCACCGAGCGCATCGAGCGGGTGCTGGCACTGCAGCCCGATGCTCACGCGCTCGAGTTCGACGGCCACTGGTGCACCTGGGGTGAGCTGGCGGCGTTCGCGCAGCGGATCGGCGCGCACGCCACTGCGGGACAGCACGTCGGTGTGCTGCTGCGGAATCGGCCGCAGCACGTGGCCACCCTGCTGGGCCTGCTGCTGGCGGGGGCCACCCTGGTGGTGATCAACCCGTCCCGCGGGGAGGCGCGGACCAGGGCGGACATCGCCGCGCTCGACCTGCCGGTGCTCATCGGCGCACCCGACGACCTTTCGACGCTCGCCGATCCCTCCCCGCACACGACGACGATCACGATCCGCGGACTCGACCAGCCACCGGTGGCCGGACCGGCGGCCGTGCCGAAACACACTGCGGCACAGCCGGGAGTCGCGGTTCGGATGCTGACGAGCGGGACCACGGGTCCGCCTAAACGCGTCGACCTGACGTACGACATGCTGGCCAAGAGCGTGCTCGGCGACGTCCCGGCCGCAGTCCGCGGTGGGGTGGCGATCGTCAACGCCCCACTGGTCCACATCGGCGGCGTGTACAGGGTCCTGCAGTGCGTGTGCGAGGCCAGACCGTTCGTTCTGCTCGACCGTTTCGACCTGCGGACGTGGGCGGCCGCGGTCAGAACCCATCGGCCGCGCGCCGTGTCCCTGGTCCCCGCCGCACTCAGGACGGTGCTGCACTCCGACCTCACCCGCGACGACCTCGCCAGCGTCCGGGCGGTCACCTCGGGCACTGCACCCCTGTCGGCCGACGACGCCGACGCCTTCACCGAGAAGTTCGGCGTTCCCGTGCTGACCTCCTATGCGGCGACGGAATTCGGCGGCGGTGTAGCCGGGTGGTCACTGGCCGACCATCAGGAGTTCTGGACTGCCAAGCGCGGGAGCGTCGGCCGGGCCACCCTCGGCGCACGACTGCGCGTGGTCGACGACGACGGACAGCCGCTGCCCGCCGACCGGGCCGGCCTGCTGGAGGTCAAGCCCGGACAACTGGGGCCCGATACCGCCTGGATCCGCACCACCGACCTCGCCCGCATCGACGTCGACGGCTTCCTGTGGATCCTCGGCAGGGCGGATCAGGCCATCATCCGCGGCGGGTTCAAGGTGCTCCCCGACGACGTGCGCGCCGCACTCGAATCCCATCCCGCCGTGCAGGGCGCATCGGTGGTCGGTCGGTCCGACGAGCGCCTCGGCGAGATCCCGGTTGCAATGGTCGAGTTGAAGCCGAGCGCCACTGCGACGGACCGGGAACTCATCGATTATCTGAGTGGTCGGCTGGCCCGCTACGAGGTGCCCGCCGAGATCGCCGTCGTCGCCGAGATCCCCAGAACACCCTCGGGCAAGGCGGACCTCACCGAGGTACGCAGGCACTTCGAGCAGGACGCCCGTGCATGAGACCACGGTGGCGTCAGTACTGCGGGAGCGCGCACGGACCCGCGGCGAGCACGACCTGCTCGTCTGTGACGCCGACAGGTTGACGTACGCCGCCGCCGAACGGCGTTCGGCGCTGCTGGCCCGCGGACTCATCAGCCTCGGAGCGGGGAAGGGCACCCGGATCGGACTGCTCGCGCCGAACGGCTCCGGGTTCGTCTGCAGGATGCTGGCGGCCGCCCGGATCGGCGCCGTCGTGGTGCCGTTCACGACGTTCTCCACCGCACGCGAGCTCCGCGAACAACTCGCCGACGCAGATGTCGCGATCCTGCTGTCCGTCAGGGGCTTCCGTGGTCACGACTACGTGACCCGGCTGGCCGAGGCCCGCGAGGGAGCGCTACTGCCGAGCCTGCGTCACGTGCTGTTCGAGGACGACCCGGACGCCCGAGGAGTATCCGAGACGTATCTGCGCGCCGTCGAGGACGACGTCGACGGCGCGGATCCACTGTCCATCATCTACACCTCCGGATCGACGAGCCGACCCAAGGGCGCCATTCACACGCACGCCTCGCTAATCGCACACCAGCGCAACCTCAACGGGATTCGCGGGCTGACCGCCGACGACCGGCTGTTCTGCAACTCACCGTTCTTCTGGATCGGCGGCTTCGGCTTCGGGCTCCTCGCGACCCTGGTCGCCGGCGCCACCCTGATCTGCTCCAACGCGGTCGACACGAGCGACACCCTCGACCTACTGGAGACCGAACGTCCCACCCTCACCAACGGTTTCGCCGCGGGCGTCGCTCACCTGGCCCGGCATCCCGGCCTCGGCGACCGTGACCTGTCGTCGATGCGCCGCGGCAACCTGTACCCGATCATGGCGCCGGACGCACGCCCGGCCGATCCCGAACTGCGGCACAACATGCTCGGCATGACCGAAGCCGGCGGCACCTACCTGCTCAGCGGTGACGAAGCGGATCAACCCGAAGCCCAGCGGGGTTCGTACGGCATGCCCGCGCCGGGATTCGCCACGCGGGTCGAACCCGACGGGGAGCTCTGCATCCGCGGGCCGTACCTCATGCAGCGCTACCACCGGCGCAGTCGCGAGCAGTGCTTCGACGCCGACGGCTGGTTCCACACCGGCGATCTGGTGCGCGTCGACGCCGAGGGCTTCTACCACTACCTCGGCCGAAGCGGCGCGATGATCAAGACCGCGGGCGCCAACGTCTCCCCCGTCGAGGTCGCCAACGCGATCACCCGCGTGACCGGTTGCAACGCCTACGTGCTCGGCCTGCCCGACGCCGACCGCGGCCAACTCGTCGCCGCGGTCGTCGCGCTGCCCGACGAGCGGCCCTTCGACGACGCGGCCGTGCGCGCCGCGCTGAAGGCGGAACTCTCGTCGTACAAGGTGCCGCGGCGCATGATCGGACTGCCCGCCGCACGCATCCCGCTGCTCTCCAGCGGAAAGGTCGACGGCCGTGCCCTGCCGGAGTTGTTCGATGATTGACACCGTCGATTCGCTGCTCACCGTTCGCGCCAGCGCGGCCAAGGACGCCATCGTCGATCCGGTCGACCGCATCAGCTACGCCGAACTCGACGCCGAAACCCGTTTCCTGGCCACATCGTTCGTCACAGCGGGGGTGGGCAAGGGCTCGCACGTCGGACTCGTAATGCCGAACGGGGTGTCGTGGGTGCGCACCGCGCTGGCGCTCCTGCGCATCGGGGCCGTGCTGGTTCCGCTGAGCACGCTGCTGGCTCCGCGCGAACTGGTCTCCCAGCTGCGCGTCGCCGGCGTTCGCCACCTCGTCGCCGTCGACGAGTTCCGCGGCCACCGCTACCTCGACGCGCTGCGCGCAGAACTCTCCGCTCCCGGCCTCGGAGAGGGACCGGTGTGCCTCGAAAACCTACCGGCGCTGCGCGATGTCTGGCATCCGGATTCGCTGCCCGCTTCCGGCGACGCCGACACCGCCGACGCGCTCGCGGCCTCGGTCGACCCGAGTGACGACATGGTCGTGATGTTCACCTCCGGCAGCAGCGGAACACCGAAGGGCGTCAAGCACTCCCACGGCAGCGCACTGGGCGCGGTGCGGGCGAGCCTGCAGCCGCGCTGCATCGACTCCGACACCCGGCTGTACCTGCCCATGCCGTTCTTCTGGGTGGGCGGCTTCGGCGGCGGCGTCCTGTCGGCACTGCTCGCCGGAGCCACGCTGGTCACCGAGCCGATCCCCACCCCGGAGTCGACGCTGCGCCTGCTGGAGCGCGAGCGGGTGACCCTGTTCCGCGGTTGGCCGGATCAGGCCGAAGCACTGGCGCGGCAGGCGGATTCGGCGGATCTGTCAGCGCTGCGACAGGGCAGCCTCGAGGCGCTGTTGCCACCGGCACAGCGTGCGGCCCCCGGCGCACGGGCCCGACTGTTCGGCATGACGGAGTCGTTCGGCCCGTACTGCGGCTTCGCGGCGGACACCGACATGCCCGCATCGGCTCACGGAAGCTGCGGTAAGCCGTTCGCGGGCATGGAGGTTCGCGTCGTGGACGTGGACACACGCGAACCCGTGGAGACGGGGAGGGTCGGCGAGCTCCAGGTGCGCGGTCCGCACACGCTGCGAGGCATCTGCCGACGCGCACGCGAGGAGATCTTCACCGAGGACGGGTACTACCCCACCGGGGATCTCGGGCACCTCGACGCGGACGGGTTCATGTTCTACCACGGGCGTACCGACGACATGTTCAAGGTCAGCGGGGCGACCGTCTACCCGAGCGAGGTCGAGGCCGGAATCAGGACGCTTGACGACGTCGACGCCGCATTCGTCACCAACGTGCCGGGCCCGACCGGTGACCGAGTGGGCGCGTTGGTGGTGTGCGCCCCGTCGCTCACGACCGAAGCGCTCACCACCGCCGCGCGAAACGTGCTGAGCGCGTACAAGGTACCGACGGTCTGGCTCCTGGCGCGGTCCCGCGACGCCGTGCCCCGAGGCACGACGGGCAAGGTCGACATCTCACGACTTCGTGACATGCTACTGACGGCAACTACCGATGGGGAGACGCGATGAAGACCAAGGGCGCGCTGGTGTGGGACGTCAACCAGCCGTGGGTTGTCGAGGAGATCGAGATCGGCGATCCGCGCCGGGGCGAGGTCAAGGTCGAGATGCGGGCAGCGGGGCTGTGCCACTCGGACCACCACCTGATGACCGGGGACATCCCGGCGGCCGACTTCCCCATCCTGGGCGGCCACGAGGGCGCGGGCGTCATCACCGAGGTCGGTCCGGACGTGGAGAATCTGGCGGTCGGCGATCACGTGGTCATGTCCTTCATCCCGGCGTGCGGGCGATGCCCCGCGTGCCAGGCCGGGATGCGCAACCTCTGCGACCTCGGAATGGGACTGCTCGCCGGCGCATCGGTGTCGGACGGGTCGTTTCGCATCCACACGCCCGCGGGTCGCGACGTCGTCGCCATGTCGCTGGTGGGCACCTTCGCCCCGTACGCCGTGGTGCACCAGTACTCGGTGGTGAAGATCGACGAGGACATCCCCTTCGAGGTGGCGTGCCTGGTCGGCTGCGGTGTCACCACCGGGTACGGTTCCGCCGTCCGCACGGCAGGGGTCACACCCGGTGACGACGTGGCGATCGTCGGCATCGGCGGCGTCGGCACCGCCGCACTGCAGGGTGCCCGGATCGCCGGTGCCAGGAGGATATTCGCGATCGACCCCGTGCCGTGGAAGCGCGAACGTGCCACCGGTTTCGGCGCCACCCACACCTTCGCCGACGTGGAGAGCGCAGTGGCGGGGATCGCCGAGGCGACGCGCGGGGCCATGTGCGGCAAGGTGGTCGTGACCGTGGGACGGGCCGACGGCGCCGACGTGGAATCGTGGCTCGGTCTCACCGCCAAGGGCGGCACGTGCGTGCTCACCGCCATGGGCGACGTCCTGGCCAGCGACACCACGCTGAACCTCGCCGGGCTGACGCTCCTTCAGAAGAGCCTGCGCGGCAGCATCTTCGGAGGCGGCAACCCGCAGTTCGACATCCCCGAACTTCTGACGGCCTATCGGCTGGGTCAGCTCAACCTCGACGACATGGTCACGCGAACGTACTCACTCGAGCAGATCAACGACGGTTACCGGGACATGCTGGAGGGTCGCAACATCCGCGGTGTCATCCGCTACACCGAGGCGGATCGCCGATGACGCAGACGGTCAGACTCATGCAACGAGAGGGTACACCGTGACGGGAAAGCTCGACGGCAGAGTCGCATTCATCACCGGGGCCGCCCGCGGCCAGGGGCGCGCACACGCGGTGCGGATGGCCGAGGAGGGCGCCGACATCATCTGCGTCGACATCGCGGGCCAGCTCCCGCCGTCGGTGACGTACGACAGCGCCACCCCGGACGACCTCGAGGAGACCGTCCGGCTGGTGGAGGCGACGGGTCGACGTGTCCTGGCCACGGTCGTCGACACCCGCGACCACGCCCAGCTGGCGCAGACGGTGGCCGACGGCGTCGCCGAGCTCGGACGGCTCGACGTCATCGTCGCAAACGCCGGCATCGCGGCACCGCAGACGTGGGACGAGATCACTCCCGAATCGTGGCGCGACGTTCTGGACATCAACGTGACCGGCACGTGGAACGCCGTGATGGCCGGCGCCCGGCACATCGTCGACGGCGGCCGCGGCGGCTCGATCATCCTGATCAGCTCCGCAGCGGGGCTCAAGATGCAGCCGTTCATGGTGCACTACACCACCAGCAAGCACGCGGTCACCGGCATGGCACGCGCGTTCGCCGCGGAACTGGGAAAGCACTCGATCCGGGTCAACAGCGTGCATCCCGGCCCCGTCTTCACCGACATGGGCTCGGGCACGATGGCCGCCGACATCGGCCGCACCATCGAGACGTACCCGCAACTGGGCAGCATGCTGCTCGGCTTCCTCCCGATGGGCATCTGCGAGGCCGGCGACATCGCCGACGCGGTGCTGTGGCTGGCCAGCGACGAGTCGAAGTTCGTGACGGCGGCGGCCATTCCGGTCGACGGCGGCACCACCCAGTACTGATGGCCGGAGAACCGTTCGCAGCGAGGGATTAAGGTCAGGCCGGTCGAGGCGGCCGCGCCGTACCGGCCACCACCGCCGGTCTGCTGAAGGCGCGGCGCAGGAACGCCACCTGATCGCCGCTGGCCTTGTCGAACCAGGCGTGGCCGGGCCAGACGTCGAAGTGGTCACACGGGTAGTGGTGCACCTCAGCGCGGCCCGCCTCCGCGGTCTTGGCTACCGAGTGCGCGGGCACGTACCGGTCGAAGTCGGCGATCTGGACCAGCAGGCGCGCCGTCAACCGCTTCGCCGCGGGAATGGTACGAATGGAACCCATTTCCAAGCCGACCGACGTGTCGATCTCGTTGCGCCACGTCGGTCCGGCCAGGGCCGTGTAACTCTCGTAGGCTCCTTCGAGTGCGAGCGCGCCACCCTCACCGGGGCGGGACACCACCGGCATGAACTTCTGCGCCCCTCCCTTGGCCTGGGCGACACGACTGCTCAGGCCCGCCGCCGTCACCGACAGCGCCTTCAGCACGCCGGTCTGCGCCACCGCCGCCCGCCCCGCAGCCAGTCCGCTGGTGAGCGGTGTCATCGCGATGACGGCGGCCACGTCGTCGCGGTCCGCGCCGACGTGGAACACGTGACTGCCCGACATCGACGACCCCCAGATCGCGATCCGACCCTGGTCGACGTCCGGCAGTCGCTTGGCGGCCTCGATCGCGGCCGCGTAGTCCTGCTCCTGCCGCCTGATGGAGATCGTCTGTCGCGGTGCGCCTTCCGATGCTCCGAAGCCGCGGTAGTCGAACGCGAACGCGTCGGCACCGGCGGCGGCGAACCGCTCGGCGAACGGGGCGAGGCCCGAGTCCTTGGTGCCGCCGAACCCGTGCGCCATCACCACCACCGGGCGTCCGGCCGGACCCGTCAACGCATCGGACGCGGCGCGGAAGTGCCATGCGCTGCACTGCACACCGTCGGAGGTGAACTCGACTTCGGTGAACGTCATGACGCCTCCTGCCCGCGGTTGGTGACGTCGGTGATGCCGTACACGGAGCCCAGCCAGACCGCCGTCGCACCGTCCATCAGTTGTTCGGGGGTAAGCGGCCCCCCGAGCGTAAGTCGTTCCAGCAGTTGCCCGTTGAACTCCAGGAGGACGGTGGCCAGCACGTCGGCGTCGACGCCGGGAGGTGCCGAGCCGCCGGCGCGTTCGGATCGGATCATGTCGGCGATCGAGTCGACGAAGGATTCCCGTGCGGTATCCCAGATCTCGCGCACGGAAGGGCTCGAACCGCGCACCTCGAGCATCGCCTTGAACAGGTGCTGATGGCGATCCCACATGGCGAAGAGGCCGGTGAGCATCGTGCGGATCCGCACCCTCGGGTTCTCCGAACCCGTGGTGAAGAGCTCGTTGACCGCGAAGGTCTCGTCGACCATGCGTTCCATCAGCGCGGCCACCGCGGCGCCCTTGTTCTCGAAGTAGAAGTAGAACGCGCTGCGGGTGACACCAGCCTGCTTGGAGATCTCGGCGATGTTGATCGCCTCCAGGCTGGACTCCTGCAGCCAGCTATCCAACGCTCCGAGGATGGCTTCGCGCCGGTCGTCACTGCGCTGCGGCGGCCTGCGGTCGGTCTGAGATCTCACGCGAACACCGGCGTCCGGGCCGCGGCGCGCTTGGCGCCCGCAGGCAGCTCGCGCGTCCGGATGTCGTGCTCGTAGTGGAAGTAGTCCACCTGCTGGGTGTGCCTGGCGCGGTCGGTGCAGTGCCCGGTGTAGAGCTGCTGATCCTCGTCGATGGTCTGTTCCATCTCGGCGGCCGACGGAAGCGCGTAGCGGCCGACGGCGTACGCGGCGAGCACCCTCGCCTGGCACTCCACGAACGGGAACAGCGTCGGTACGGCCTGCGCGAACCCCATGAACGCTAGATCCTCGATACCGGGCTTGAAGATGCGCTTGTACAACCGGATTCGGTTGTCGGGTGCGCTGATGAAGTCCCGGTCGAAGAACGGGAACGTGATGTTGTACCCGGTCGCGTAGATGATCACGTCGAAGTCGTCGCTGGTGCCGTCGACGAAGTGCACGGTGTCGCCGTCGAGCCGCGAGATGTTCGGCTTGGGTGTCACGTCACCCGACCCGAGTCGCAGGGGCAGCTCGACCGACTGCGTCGGATGCGCTTCGAACAGTTTGTGATTCGGCTCGGGAAGTCCGTACAGCGTGGGGTTGGCACCCATCATCGAGCCGAACACCTGGACCGCCTTGCGCTGCCACGACAGCGGGAGGTACGGCGAGGTCCGCCAGAGCGTGTCACCGGGCCTGCCCGCGATGTACTTCGGCACGATCCAGGCACTCGACCGCGTCGACAGAGTGACCTCGTTGCGCAGGGCCTTCGACGACAACTCCACGGTGATGTCGGCAGCGCTGTTGCCGATGCCGACGACGAGGATCCGCTTTCCCGTCAGCTCCAGTGGATCACCGGGATCGATGTAATGGTGCGAGTGGATGGACTGTCCGGCGAACGTGCCGGGGAAATCCGGCAGCCGCGCGTCCCAGTGGTGTCCGTTGGCGACGACCAGCAGGTCGAACTCCCTGGTCACCCCGGCCTGGTCGACGATCGTCCACCCGCCGGCGGCACCGCGCCGGGCGTGAGCGACGCCGTTGCCGAACTCGATGTGGTCGAGCAGTCCGAACGTCGCCGCGTACTCGTCGAGATAGGCCTTGATCTCGGCGTGATGAGGGAACTCGGGGTAATGCGCTGGCATCGGGAAGTCCTTGAACGACAACGTGTCCCGCGATGTGTCGATGTGCAGCGAGCGATAGGCGCTGCTGTGCCCGTTGGGGTTGCCGAACGCCCAGTTCCCGCCGATTCGGTCCGACGACTCGAAGGTCGTATAGGGGACGCCGTAGTCCTTCAGCATCTTGCCAGCGGTCAATCCGCTCATACCCGCACCGATCACGGCGGTGCGCGGGCGCGCCTGGTTCACGTCAGGACCATAACAAGGCGTTTTGACGTACGTCAATGAATTCTGACAAGTGTCAAACCTGCTACCGCCCGATCACACCGCGTTCCGTGAGGTGTGCGGTGAGCGGTCCCACGCCGACGGTGAAGTGCTCGGCCATGGCGGCGCGTGCGGCTTCGGCGTCGCCGGTGTCCAACGCCGCGATGACGGCGCGGTGATCGGAGATGGACTGCTCGGGCCAACCCGGCAGCGTGGGGAACACCGACTCCGGCGCGTACCTGGTGATGCCCGACATGAACTGCGTCAGCTTCGGCGAGTCGGCGGCGACGTTGATCGTGCGATGGAATTCGTGGTTGAGCCGCACCATCCGGTCGAGATCGGTGTGCTCGTAAGCGCTCTCGAGCTCGTCTTGAATGGACTTCAGCTCGGCGAGCTGAGCGGGGGTCGCGGACTCGGCGGCGCGGGCCGCCAGCTCGCCGCCGATGAACGCCTGCACCCGCGCGACGTCGGCGATGTCGCGCGCCGTCACCTCGAGGACCATGAACCCCCGGCGTGGATGCTGTTCCAGGAGTCCCTCCGCCCGCAGGTTCAGCAGCGCCTCGCGTACCGGGGTGACGCTGATCCCGACGTCGGCCGCCAGCTGATCGAGCCGCAGGTACTCGCCTGCGGGGTAGGTGCCGTTGAAGATCCGTCGACGCACGTAGCGCGCGACGTCGTCGGAGAGTTGTGGCCGAACCACGAAGGGATCAGATGCGGTACTCATTGAGCAAGCTCTTGCTGATGATCGTCTTCTGGATCTCGCTGGTGCCCTCGCCGATGAGCAGGAACGGCGCGTCGCGCATGAGCCGCTCGATCTCGTACTCCTTGGAGTAGCCGTAGCCACCGTGGATGCGAAAGGCCTGTTGCGTTACCTCCGAACAGAACTCGCTGGCGAGGTATTTCGCCATCCCGGCCGCGACGTCGTTGCGCTCACCCGAGTCCTTCAGCCGTGCCGCGTTGACCATCATCAGATGCGCCGCCTCGACCTTGGTCGCCATCTCCGCCAGCTGGAACGCGATCGCCTGGTGATCGGCGATGGGCTTGCCGAACGTACTGCGCTGCTGGGCGTAACGCGCCGCGAGTTCGAAAGCTCTCAGCCCGACCCCACAGGCCCTGGCCGCGACGTTGACTCGTCCGACCTCGACTCCGTCCATCATCTGGAAGAAGCCCTGCCCCGGCGCGTTGCCCAGGACGTCGGCGTCGGCGGCCGCGTATCCGTCGAAGATCAACTCGGTGGTGTCGATGCCCTTGTAACCCAGCTTGTCGAGCTTGCCGGGGATGGTCAGCCCCGGCATCACCTCGCCGAAGCCCTGCGGCTTCTCGATGAGGAACGCCGTGAGGTTGCGGTGCGGCTTGTCCGCGCCTTCGTCCGTCTTCACCAGCGCCGCAACGAGAGTCGAACTACCGCCGTTGGTCAGCCACATCTTCTGTCCGGTGATGAGGTAACCGCCGTCGGGGTCGCGCACGCCCCTGGTGCGGATGGCGGCGACGTCGGAACCGAGTTCGGGCTCCGACATCGAGAACGCCCCGCGCACCTCGCCGGTGGCCATCCGCGGCAGGAACCGCTGCTTCTGCTCATCGGTGCCGTGCTGTCGGAGCATGTACGCGACGATGAAATGGGTGTTGATCACCCCCGACACGCTCATCCAGCCACGGGCCAGTTCCTCCACGCACAACGCGTACGTGAGCAGGGACTCCCCGAGCCCGCCGAACTCCTCAGGGATCATCAGCCCGAACAACCCGAGTTCCTTCATCTGGTCGACGATGTGCTGCGGGTACTCGTCGGCGTGCTCGAGTTCCTGCGCGTTCGGGATGACCTCCTTGTCCACGAATTCGCGGACGCTGGCGAGGATCTCGGTCTGCACGTCGGTCAGCCCGAGCGTCTGTGCAATGCGTGTCATGTCACCCTCTCGAACACCGCAGCGAGGCCCTGGCCGCCGCCGATGCACATCGTCTCCAGCCCGTATCGTGCGTCGCGCCGGTGCATTTCGCGAGCCAGCGTCGCCAGCATGCGACCGCCGGTGGCGCCGACCGGATGTCCGAGCGAGATTCCCGACCCCTGCACGTTGGTGCGCTCGAGATCGGATGGGGTGAACTTCCACTCGCGCATGACGGCCAACGCCTGAGCGGCGAACGCCTCGTTGAGTTCGATGAGGTCGATGTCGGATAGCGCCAGCCCCGCACGCCCGAGTGCCGCTTCCGTGGCGGGCACCGGACCGATGCCCATGACGTTGGGCGGCACTCCCGCGACCCCCCACGACACCAGCGCGACCAGCGGGGTGAGACCCAGCTCGGCGGCCTTCTCCGGGGTGGTGACGATGCACATCGACGCGGCGTCATTCTGCCCACTCGAATTGCCGGGGGTGACGGTGGCCTCCGGATCCTGTTTCAGCAGCATCGGTTTCAGCCGGCTCAGTGACTCGACCGAGGTGTCGGCTCGCGGATGCTCGTCGGTGTCGATCACCTCGTCACCCGCGCGGCTCGTCACCGTGACCGGAATGATCTGATCGGTCAACGCCCCGGCCTGCTGCGCGGCGACGGCCTTCCGGTGCGACGCCACTGCCAACTCGTCCTGCTCTTCACGGGGAATCCCGTACTGCCGCCGAAGATTCTCAGCGGTCTCGATCATGCCGCCCGGCACCGGGTAGTCGCGCCCGCCGGCGGTGGTGCGGCCGCGATTCAACGCGTCGTGCACCGTGATTCCGCCTCTGGCACCGCCCCAGCGCATGTCGGTGGAGTGAAACACGACATTGCTCATCGAGTCGGCACCACCGGCGACGACGAGCTCGTTCTGCCCGGCGCCCACCTGCATGCAGGCCTGAACGACGGATTGCAGTCCCGAGCCGCAGCGGCGGTCCAGCTGCATGCCGGGCACCGTGACCGGAAGGCCCGCGTCCAGCGCGACGACGCGGCCGATCGCCGGTGCCTCCATGCTCGGATAGCAGTGCCCGAGGATCACGTCCTCCACCTGGTCGGGAGCGACTCCGGTGCGCTCGAGCAGACCCTTGAGCGCCGTGACGCCGAGCTCGACCGCCGTGAGCGTCTTGAACATTCCGCCGTACCGGCCGATCGGCGTGCGCACGGGTTCGCAGATGACGGCCTGTCGCATCACATGTACCGCCCGCCGGTCACTTCGAGCACCGTGCCCGTCATGTACGACGACAGGTCGCTCGCGAGGAACACCGCGACCGAGGCGATCTCGCCCGGCTCGCCCGCGCGGCCCATCGGCACCTCGGCGAGCTTGGCATCCCAGATGCGTTGCGGCATCGCCTCGGTCATCGCCGATCGGATCAGACCGGGCTGAATCGCGTTGATGCGCACCCCGAGATGCGCGACCTCCTTGGCCGCGGCCTTCGTCATACCGACGATGCCCGCCTTCGCCGCCGAGTAGTTGGTCTGCCCCATCAGGCCGACCTTGCCCGAGATCGACGAGATGTTGATGATCGCGCCGCCGCCCGCTTCGCGCATGATGCCGGCCGCGAGCCGAGTGCCGTTCCACGTGCCCTTGAGGTGGACGGCGATGACCTGGTCGAACTGATCCTCGGTCATCTTGCGCATCGTCGCGTCGCGGGTGATGCCCGCGTTGTTGATCATCACGTCCAGCGCGCCGAATTCGGTCACGGCGGCGTTCACCAGCGCCTCGACATCAGCAGCGGACGTCACATCGCAGGTGACCGCCCGCGCGACGTCGGCACCGCCGAGCTTCTGCACCGCCGCCTCGGTCGCCTCCGGGTCGAGGTCGCCGAGGACCACCCGTGCACCTTCCGCGATGAAGCGCTCGGCGATCGCGAAGCCGATCCCCTGCGCCCCGCCTGTGACCACCGCGGTTTTTCCCTCAAGCAATGCCATGGGTGCTGCCGTCCTTCCCGAACGTCGATCGATCTGCAACATAAAATATGATATTTCTCAGCTCGATCAAACTTCGACCCGACCCCGCCCCAGGAGTGCCCACGCATGGCCGATCAGACCGACGCGGAAGTCGGCGAACAGGACTTCCAGGACATCCTCGACGCGACTCGTGACTTCGTCCGAACGGTCGTCATGCCGCGCGAGCTGGAGATCGCCAACGACAACCGCGTCCCGGACGACATCCGCGACGAGACGAAGAAGATGGGCCTGTTCGGCTACGCCATCCCGCAGGAGTGGGGTGGTCTCGGCCTGACCTTGGTGCAGGACGTCGAACTCGCGATGGAACTCGGGTACACCACGCTGGCGCTGCGCTCGATGTTCGGCACCAACAACGGGATCGCCGGACAGGTGCTGGTCGGCTTCGGCACCGACGAACAGAAGGCGCGGTGGCTCGAGGGCATCGCCTCAGGCGACGTCGTCGCGTCCTTCGCGTTGACCGAGCCGGGTGCCGGATCGAACCCGGCGGGCTTGCGCACCAAGGCCGTTCGCGACGGCGACGACTGGGTCATAACCGGGCGCAAGCAGTACATCACCAACGCGCCGACGGCCAACCTCTTCATCACGTTCGCGCGAACCCGGCCCGCGGACACCGACGGCCCCGGCATCGCCGTGTTCCTGGTCCCGGCCGACGCCGACGGTGTCGAGATCGGCGCCAAGGACGCCAAGATGGGCCAGGAGGGCGCGTGGACCTCCGACGTGAACTTCGACGGCGTCCGTGTCGGCCACGACACCCTGATCGGCGGCGCGGAAGACATCGGGTACCGGGCCGCGATGACATCGCTGGCGCGGGGTCGCATCCACATCGCCGCGCTGTCGGTCGGCACCGCGCAGCGGGCCCTCGACGAGGCCGTCGCGTATGCGGCGACCGCGACGCAGGGCGGTACGCCGATCGGCAGCTTCCAACTGGTGCAGGCGATGATCGCCGACATGCAGACCGGGGTGATGGCGGGCCGGGCGCTCGTCCGCGACGCCGCCCGGATGTGGGTGTCCGGTGAGGACCGCCGCATCGCGCCGTCGACCGCCAAGCTGTTCTGCACCGAGATGGTCGGCAAGGTCGCCGATCTGGCCGTTCAGGTGCACGGGGGTGCCGGATACATGCGCGACGTGCCGGTCGAGCGCATCTACCGCGACGTGCGACTGCTGCGCCTGTACGAGGGCACCAGCGAGATCCAGCGCCTCATCATCGGCGGCGGGCTGGTGAAAGCCGCGCAGCGCGCCAGGTGACCGGGGTTTACGCGATGTAGCGGATGATCTGCTCGACCACCGCGGCCGGCTTGTCGACTCCCTCGATCTCGACCGTCACCGTCATGGTCGCCTGAGCGGCACCCTCGAGCTGCTTGACCGACGAGAGCACGGCGCGTGCGCGGATCCTCGCCCCGACCTTGACCGGGGTGATGAAGCGCACCTTGTCGTAGCCGTAGTTCACCGCCAGCGAGATGCCCTTCACCGAGTACAGCTGGTGCGAGAAGTGCGGCACCAGGGCCAGTGTCAGCAATCCGTGGGCGATGGTCCCGCCGAACGGACCGTCGGCCGCCTTCGCGGCATCGACGTGAATCCACTGATGATCGTCGGTGGCGTCGGCGAAGACGTTCACCCGTTCCTGGGTGATCTCCATCCACTCGGTCGGCCCCAGCTCACTGCCCTGCGCCGAGACGAGTTCGTCCAGATCGCCGAAAACCTTCACCGCTTCTCCTTTTCACCGTTGACGTGGCGAATCTACGCCATCGCTCTGAGCCGATCGGAGCTGCGGCGGCTGCGTACCGATGCCCGCTCCGCCAGCGCCAACCGGAGTATCAGGACCAGCTCGTCGCGATCACCGATGTCCAGCAGGTCCGAGAACTCCGACCGGAGCCGAGCCAGTTCGCCGCTGAACGGGCTCGACAACTCGGCGAAGTCGGCGGGCGTGCGCGCGTACAGGAAGGCGGGCGAGATCGGCTGCACGGCCACCCCGTTGCGCTCGGCGCAGATCCACGCCGCCTCGGCCGCTGCTCCCCCGCGCGCGAAGTCGGTCAGCGACGATCCGTCGACGCGGACGACCGCGAGCCCGCACGACGACCGCACCCGGTCACCCGTCAGGTCGCCGAGCGCCTCGCCCGCATTCCACTCGGACAGCGCGGCCATCACCTCGCCACGGCGCAGGATGCTCAGAACCGCGTACTCGTCGGGTGCCAACTCGAGACAGTGCACGTCGATACCGGCATCGGGATCGGGATCGCCGGGCCAGCGCAACTCGGAGATCATGTCGGCGTGCAGCCGCGGCGTGAGATATCGCACACGATCGGCGGCCGCGAGAATCGCTGCGGCCGAGTCGATCTGGTGCGGGTCGGTGAGGACCGAGAGGGTGGCGCCCTCGCGCTCGGCGGCGGCCTTCAGCTCGTCGATCGTGGCCGCTGCGAGGGTGCCCGGCCGCCCGAGCCGCCGGTTGGTCTCGCGCGCCAGCATCGCCGGGTACTGCGATGCCAACACGGCGTCAGCGCCGTCCCCCAGTGCGACGGTGACGGACAGCGGACACCCGTCGCCGTCGACCGTGAACTGAACCGGACCCAGCCGATCGTGTGCGGCCGCGGCCACCTTCGCGTTGAACACCGCCGCACCCAGTGCCACCGCGCTGCCGCGCAGTGCGACGTCCATCGTCGACGTGTGCTCACGTGCCAGCGTGAGCCGGACCTCGTCGCGGCCACCTTCGACCGCCCAGGGTTGCACGTTGCCGCCCGACGGGGCGCGCATGGCGGCATCGACGACCAACCGAGCGACGTCAGTCGAGTCCACACTCTCAGCGGCTCGCACCGCGGACTCCGGAAGCGTCTGTGCGGCCTCGGATATCGGATCGATCAGGGAGTCCAGCGCTGCTCCGATGTCGACGCGGACCCGGCCCGAATGCAACGGCTCGCCCAGCCCGATGCGGCGTACCGCCTCCGCGATCGCGGCAGCACCCAGCGTCACCTCGCCAGCCAGTTGCGGCCATGTGGAGATCGACCGGTCGACCTCGACGAGTGACGCGGCCATCCGCGCGGACAGTCGCCTCCCGTCGAGATAGGTCAACACGTGGGGCACCTTGTCCCGACTGGACATTCCAGCGAGCGACGCCGCATCGGCGTCGCCAAGCAGACCGTGCATCACCGCCCTGCGCGGCTCCTCGTCGAAACGTTCGACGTCCACCAGTCCGCGGTCCGACGTGGACATCAGCACCGGCAGCCGGCGCGACCGGGCCGCTTCGCGCAGCGCCACCTTCACGTCCAGCGAGTCGCATTCCTCGACGACGATGTCCAGGTCGTCGAGGAACTCCTCGATGTTGTCCGGGGTCAACCCGCTGGTCATGACCTCGACCGGCAGGTAGGGGTCGACCTCTGCGATCCGTCGCGCCGCCGCCGTCGCCTTGTTGATACCGAGATCGAAAAGCGTTACGGGAACACGGTTCAGGTTTGAGAGCTCAAGGGTGTCGAAGTCGGCGAGCCGCAGGGCACCGCACAGCCCCTCGGCGGCGAGCGTGTGTGCGATGACGTGCCCGACACTGAGTCCGACGACACCGATGCGCAACGCGTGCAATCGATCCTGCTCGGCGTCCGTGATCAGGTTGCGGTTCCTGTCCAGCCGAAGCCTGCGGTAGCCGACAGGGCCGAGGAGGGAAACCAGAGCGCGGCGCCACGGAAAGTAGGCCCACCGCCCCGATTCCTCGAGGACGGCGGCGTCGACGGCGGGACGCAATCCCCGCAACTGGTCGAGTTGTTCGGCACGCCGATCCTGCACGTCGAGCCGAGGGTCGGTGCGGAGTCCCGCCAGTGCGTCGGCGTCGTCGGGAAGAGAAGGGTTCAGAACGGCCGCCGAACACACGCCGTCGTCGAAAGTGACCATCCGCATCCCGTCTCGCCCCTCTGCCGTCCGGCCGCTCCCCACCACCGTCCGACATTACTTGCGGAAGGATGCGTTTCGCTCCCCCAGTCGGCACACCGCGCTACCGCGTCGTCACGCCGCCGCGGACTCGCGGTAATCGTCGCCGCCCGAAGGACGGGCGTCGTACTGGAAGTCGCCGCGCCGCAGGGCCGCGGTCTCGAACGCGATCTTGACCGCCTGGTCGGGCTCGGCGTGCCGCATCACCGTGGCTCGGTCCCACCAGATCATGCTGGTCTCGTAACGGGCATCGGGATACGGCGCGGGCGCGATGTGCCTGGCGATCACGCCGCCCGATGACCGCCACTGTTCCAGGACGTGGGTGGCGGATGTCGCCATGACGTGCTGAATGTTCAAGAGCGCCATCGTGTAAAGCGGAGAGCGAGCTAGTACGCGGGTCAGAGTCCGACCGTTGGATGAGCCGTCACCCACCCACGCCGACTTCACCTCCGCGACACCGGCGCCGATCCGATCGGCGATCATCGCGCGGACGTCCACCATGGCGGGTTCACCCGCCCACTCGACCACGGCGTGCGATTCGTCCGGCGAACCGTACGGGCCCTTCGCGCGAACCCCGGCGACGACCCTTTCGCGCCGGTCGAGAGCGACGAAGAACAGGGCCGTATCGCGGCCGTCGGCGATCGCGGCGACATCCAATGCGCATTCGACACCGTGCCTGCGATAGCTGCCAAGTGCTCCGTCGAGGAACTCCTCCCAGAGGTCGGGAAGTGCCGCCGGCGTCGCGGCAAGCATCGAGCAGCCGGACGCCTGGTCGCGCCAGCGGTGAACGGGCAACTCGATAGCCGTACGGACGTCCACTTGGGGATTGCCAATGCTCACGAGCATCCGCTCCTGTCCCTATCACGCGGCTGGCAATTAATTGCGAAGCCAGCCAGGCATTTCGCTTCCCCTCCCATTCGAAAGCCTATCCGACTAGCGCTTGCCATGATCGCTTTAGTAAACAGAATCACCGTATCCGTCGATTTCCACGGCCGCCGTTTTCACGAATCCCGACAGCGCACTCACCACGATGAGAAGCTGACGATATCCGCCCTCTCAATCCGCGCCAGGCACTGGCAACAGGGCTCCCTGCCTGGTAGTTCCTTCGATCTGCGGCTGCCGGACGCCGCGGCTCGGACAGCCGCCATGCGATACCGACAAAGTGATGGACGGTAGCCAGATCCGAAACGCCGTGCGCCGTGTCGAGGAGCAACCTCTCGATCGGCCGCCATTGGCAAATGGCAGTCAATTTGCCTCCACCGCGAAATTTCGACGCCGACACGCGTCAAACTCGCTAGTAGTAATGCGAAAGTGTGCAATTTCAGCTAATTGGCAATAGCTGCGGGCCGGTACCGGGCGGCGACGACCGGGCAAACGCGCCCCCGACAATGGTCCACCCAGGCTTTGCGACCGTTCGCGTGGCCGTCGAAAGTTGCTGGAATTCCCAACCTGTGCGCGATTCGCCAGGGATCCCTCAGATAACCCCACCGGGCCCGCACCCGTGAAACCGACGCGACGGCTAAAATCCGTGAATGTTCGCGGATAGTGCGCCGTTCAGCCTGGAGCGATTGGTCGTCACCGTCGCTGCCCGGTTGATGGCGGCCAACGCCGCGACCGCCGCCCAGGTGAGCCAGGACATGCTCGAGCTGCTGGTGGACTACTTCGCCGTCGACGTCAGCTTCCTCCGGCACAACGACCACAGCATTCACGCGTCGATCCTCATCGCCGAATGGCCCGTCCGCACCGATGTTCCCGACCCCGACCCCATCGGCGTCGTCTACTTCGAGAACGCCGATCCGGTGTTCAAGTACGCGGAGCACTTCAAGAAGCCCGCGGTGTTCCGGCCCGACGACGCGGACTACCAGAAGCGCATCGAACAGGGCCGCAACATCCCTCAAACCTCGCTTGCGGCGGCACCCCTGGTGTCCGGGGATGTCACGACCGGCGTGCTCGGCTTCGTCAAGATCGGCGACAGGGAGTGGCGCGAGGACGAGCTCAACGCGCTGGAGGCCATCGGCTCGCTCTTCGCCCAGGTTCAAGCCAGGGTGAAGGCCGAGGAGCAGTTGCGCTATCTCGCCGATCGTGACGACCTCACCGGGGTCTACAACCGGCGCGCGCTGCTCGCACATCTCGAGAAGCGGCTCGCCGCAGGCCGTTCGGGCCCGGTGACCGCGCTGTTCTTCGACCTCGACCGGCTCAAGACGATCAACGACTATCTCGGACACACCGCCGGTGACCGGTTCCTGAAGGTCCTCGCCGAACGATTGCAGGAGCGCACCAAGCCGAAGACGGTCATCGCCCGACTCGGCGGCGACGAGTTCGTCGTCGTGCCCGCGAGCAGGCTCACCGCGGTGGCCGCGGAGAAGATGGGCGGCGAACTCCTGGATGCGATCAGCGAGCGGGTGTCGCTTGACGGCGAGGTGCTCGCGCGCACCGTCAGCGTCGGAGTCGCTCAGGGCGTTCCCGGCCGCGACACCACGTCGGACCTGCTACGCCGCGCCGACCTCGCGCTGCTCAACGCCAAGGCCGCAGGCGGTAATCAAGTCGCCATGTTCACCGACGAGATGTCGCAGGAAGCCGAGTACCGCACCGACATCGAATTGCACCTCGGCAGCGTGATCGAGGACGGCGCGCTGTACCTGCGGTACCTGCCGGAAGTGGACATGCGCACCGGTGAGGTGCTGGCTGCCGAAGCCCTGGTGCGGTGGGACCACCCGACGCGTGGGGCCATCTCACCGGCGGACTTCATCCCGGTGGCCGAATCCATCAATCTGGCAGGCGAATTGGGCCGATGGGTGATCAGAACCGCCTGTTCCGAGTTCGCGAGCTTCCGGGCCGCGGGCATCGGGATCGGCACGGTGTTGCGGATCAACGTGTCTCCGGTGCAGCTCGTCAGCGCCGGTTTCGCCGAATCCGTCGCCGCCACCATGCGCGAGTTCGGCCTGGAACCGGGGTCGATCTGCTTGGAGATCACCGAGAGCGTCGTCGTACAGGACATCGAAACCACCAGCATCACGCTCAACGGACTCAAGGCCGCCGGCGTGCAGATCGCCATCGACGACTTCGGAACCGGCTACAGCGTGCTGTCCCACCTGAAGGCGCTACCGGTGGACGTCCTCAAGATCGACCGCAGCTTCGTGACGGACCTCGGGTCCAATCCCGACGACCTGGCCATCGTGCGGGCGACCATCGCCCTGGCCGAGGCGTTCGGTCTGCAACTCGTCGCAGAGGGTGTGGAGACCGAAGCCGCAGCCATCACGCTGCTCCGCCACGGCTGCCACCGCGCACAGGGATTCCTGCTGTCGCCGCCTATCAGCGCCACCGACCTCGCCGCCCTCCTTACGAAGGGCCATGTGTCAGCGCGGTTTTCCGCACCGGCCGGCGAGTGACGGCAGCGACCTCGTATCACGTAGGGCGTCCCGCAGCCGCTTGCCGGAGGCCGTGCAGAGGGGCCGTTCCGGCACCACGGTGCCGAGCAATTCGACGCGAAGGAAACGGCTTGCAGGCTGTCCGACGATGCACAGTTGCAGGTCCTCGCCCCCTGCCGAGTGCACCGTCCGGGGAAGTTGCCCCGCCGGTGCACTACCCGACGACAGCGCCAGCCCGCGCCGGATGCCGACCGCCAACACGCCGTCGGCGGTGTCGAGTTCGATGCCCACGATGCGTCCGTCGTCGAACACGATGCGCCTCAGTTCGGTGAAGCGATGCTCCTCGACCCCGCGGGCGCGCGCCTCGGACCGCAGCCACCACGTGGCATCGAATCCGGCGGCGAGGTCGCCCGAGCTGACGGTCCCGAGGGCTTGCACCTCGATCGACTGCCCGTCCTCGGTCCGCATCTTCGACGTGCGCCAGCCGGACACACTCGAGAAGAGCAGTCCGTAGGGAGACGCGAGACACGTCGCGTTCCACTTGCCCAGCCGCGAACCGATGAACGCGGCGGCGGAGCCACCGCTGGGCATCGCACTGACGGCGCGCACCGTCATCCGCGAATCACCCGAGAAATCTCCGGGCGCACAGTAGTCCTCGACGAGCGCGGTCAGATAGTGGTCGGTCTCCTCGTCCATGTCGAGGCGCGCCCAGCTACCGAGAAATCCCCCGACTCGCTGTTGCAGGGCGACGTTCGAGCGGGCTGGTCCGCGGTCGGCCAACGGGGTGGCGAGTAACACCGTCGCCCCCATATCGGCGGTGGCCACAGCGCCTGCCAACGCGCTCGGTCCAGCTCCCACACATGCCACGTCAACTTCGATATCCCACATCGACGTTATTTACCTTTACGTTGCCTTTTCGATACTGCGGTCAATTTCCACCGACCGGCTGGGACGCTCGACGTAAACGTCGGGACCCGTCCGCGATGGGGCATCGGCTGCACTTCAAAGGCATCGACACGGCACGCCGAAACCATCTTTGAGTTTGGCCACTGACCGCGGAAACGACGTTGCCACGGTCCGCGCGGGGATTCGAAGGAGTTTGCCTGTGCGGACTGTGGCAACGCGCTGAACCCACCAGCGCGGGAGGGCAGACGAAAGCGCGATACCGCCTCCGACGTGCAGATCTCCGACGGTTCGGGCCCCCGCAGACCCATCCCCGGCTTCAGACCACCAGTCTTCACCCCTCCTACTTTACATACCAATGGAATGTTCTGCACCACTGGAGATGACCGCGAGTCTGTAGCAAAATCGGGTACGTCGACAACCAGAATGTGGTCACGCTGAGAACCACCGCGGTCGCGCGAGACCGGGCCGACGCAGACGGCGACGGGGGTGCGATCTGGTGACCGAAGCCGCCGACTCCGGACCCGCCGCGACCCGCCTGCACATCATCCACGCCGCCGCGCACGAGTTCGCACTCAAGCCGTACACCCGGGTCAACCTCGACGACGTCCTCCTGGGAGCAGACGTCACCAAGGGCGCGCTTTACACGCATTTCAGGTCGAAGCACGAGCTGGCGATGGCGGTCATCGAGGAGCGCACCAAGCTCACGCGGCAGCAGGTGGCCGACCTCACCACGCCATCGTCCTCGGCGCTCGAAACGCTCGTCGACGTGACGTACCTCATCGCGGTCTCCGATTGCGGTGAGGAGATGGCCAGGGCCGGACTGAATCTGCTCGAGTCGGTCGGCCGCTTCGACGGACTGCAGGCGAAGGTCGTGGACGTCTGGGTCGGCGGCTTCGCTGAGTTGGTGCGACAGGCGCAAGAGCAAGAGGATGTGCTGCCCGCGGTCGACCCCGAGGCGGTTGCTCGCACGATCGTGTCGATGTACCTGGGCCTGCGCCAGACCAGCGATCTGGACGAGCCGAAGACCTTGATCGGCGACCTCGAAGCGACCTTGCTCCTGATCCTTCCCGGGTTCGCCGAACCGGGACGGCTCGACTATCTACACGGCTTCATCCAACGCCGATCCGCACTCGCCATCAGGAATACAGCGCCATTGGTCCATGGCAATCTATGATTCCCCGGAACGTACGTCGCATCGGATGAATTGACTGAGGTAATCGCAGAGTGGTCCGTCAAGCCCGTTCGGAAGCCACGCGGCAGAAGATCATCGACTCGGCCGTCGACCTGATCAACGAGATCGGTTACCCGGCAGCCGGGCTCGCCGACATCATCGACCGCGCCGAAATGACCAAGGGCGCCTTGTACTACCACTTCGACTCGAAGGAAGTGCTCGCCACCGCCATCATCGACGACGGCGGCAATCGGGTGATCGGTGCGTTCCGAGCCGCAGGGAGAACGGGCTCGCCGGCCCTGGAGAACGTCATCCACGGCGTCTTCATGGTCGCCGACACCATCCGCAACGACAAGCTCGCACAGGCCGCCTCCCGCCTGCTGCGCACATTCGGCGGGTTCAACCCCGCGGCCAAACGCACCTACGGGGAGTTCCTCGCCGAGATGACCGGTCGCGTCAAGGCCGCCATCGCCGAGGGAGACGTGCGCGCAGACCTCGACGCCGAGGCCGTCGGCCGAACGATCTTCGGCAGCATGCTCGGCTCGGAACTGCTGTCCGCATCCCTAGACGACGGTAAGGAGCTGGGCAAGCACTTCGTCACCACCTGGGAGGTGCTGCTGCCCGCCATCGTGGCACCGGACTCCGTGGGGTATTACCGGGAGTTCCTGGCCCGCCAGTCCACTCGCTCACGGGACAAGGACAGGCCCTAGGGCGTTCCGGGGCAGCACATCTGTTGCTAGGTTACACAAGTGGATGTGACGTGGTCGGAGAAGGACATCGCGTTCCGTGATGAGGTGCGGGCGTTCATCCGGGACCGGTTGACTCCGGAACTTCAGCAGGCGGGACGGCTGCAGACCAGCGTCTACAGCGATCACGAAGCGAGCATGGCGTGGCAGGCGATCCTGCACGAGCGCGGCTGGGCGGCTCCCGCGTGGCCAGTCGAGCACGGTGGGTGCGACTGGAGCCTGACGCAGCACTACATCTTCAGTCGCGAATCGACACTCGCCGGCGCGCCCTCCCTGTCTCCGATGGGTATTCGCATGGTCGCCCACGCGATCGTCGCGTTCGGCACCGACGAGCAGAAGGGCTACTTCCTGCCGCGCATCCTGACCGGCGAGGTGTTCTTCTGCCAGGGGTACTCGGAGCCGGAGGCCGGATCCGACCTGGCCGCGCTCTCGATGGCCGCAGTGGACGACGGCGACGACCTCGTCTGCACGGGCAGCAAGATCTGGACCACGCACGCGCAGGAGGCGAACTGGATGTTCGCCCTCGTCCGAACGTCGCGGACGGGCAAGAAGCAGCAGGGAATCACGTTCGTGCTGATCGACATGACCTCCCCCGGCATTCAGATCCGTCCGCTCGTCATGACCTCCGGCGAGGAGATCCAGAACCAGGTGTTCTTCGACGACGTACGCGTCCCGAAGCGCAACGTCATCGGCAGCGTCGACGACGGGTGGACCGTCGCCAAGTACCTGCTGGAGTTCGAACGCGGCGGCGGTGCGAACGCCCCGGCCCTGCAGGTGCTGGCCGACGAGGTCGCAGCGGCGGCGGCGTCCCAGCCCGGCCCGGACGGCGGCCGGCTGATCGACGATCCCGCATTCAGCAGGCGACTCGCCGAGGCGCGCATCCGCACCGAAGTACTCGAAGTCCTGGAATACCGAGTGCTCGCCGCGCTCGCCGGAGGCGGACACCCCGGTTCCGCATCGTCGATGCTCAAGATCCTGTCGACCGAGCTGAGCCAGACTCTCACCGAACTGTCGATGGAAGCCGCCGGGCCGAGGGGCCGCGCCTATCAACCGCACGCCACCTTCCCCGGCGGTCCCGTCGCCGGATACGAACCGCCCGCCGACGGCTACGTCAGCGGTGAGCCGTGGCAGGCGGTCGCGTCACTGCGCTACTTCAACGACCGCGCCGGCTCGATCTACGCCGGCAGCAACGAGATTCAACGAAACATCCTCGCCAAAGCGGAACTGGGACTGTAGATGGACTTCACCCTCTCGCACGAACAGGAACTGCTGCGCGACGGCCTCAACAAGTTCCTGGCGACGCGCTACGAGCTCGAGAAGAGCCGGACGGCGGTCAAGACGGGCGCCGGCTGGCAACCCGAGATCTGGAGGGCCTTCGCCGACGAGCTGGGGATCCTCGGCGCGGCCCTTCCCGAGGAGGTCGGCGGCATCGGTGGCGGACCCGTCGAGGTGATGGTGATCGCCGAGGCCCTCGGTCACGCGCTCGTCGTCGAACCGTACGTCGACGCCGCGGTGGTCGCGGCCGGGCTGCTGCTCCGCGCGGAGTCCACGGCCGGACGCGAGGTGCTCGAGGGCATCTGCGAGGGAACCGCGATCGTGGCGTTGGCCGCCGCGGAGGCGGAATGCGGTGACAACTGGCGCGATATCGGCACGACCGCGACGCGGGACGGATCCGACTGGGTGCTCACGGGCGCCAAGACGATGGCCGTCGCAGCCCCACTGGCGACCCACCTGATCGTCACGGCCAAGACCCCCGGCGGTCAGTCGCTGTTCCTCGTCGACCTCGGTGAGGAGCCATCGGGGCTGACCCTGCACGCCTACCGAACCGTGGACGACCGGCGAGCCGCCGACGTCGTCCTCGACGGCGTGCGACTGAACGCGGACGCGCTGCTCGGTGACGAGGGTCGGGCGTGGCCGTCGATCGAGACGGCGCGCGACGAGGGTGCCGCGGCGGTGTGCGCCGAGGCCGTGGGGTGCATGCGCAAGGTGCTCGCCGACACCGTCGAGTACGCCAAGCAACGCCGGCAGTTCGGCCAGCCCATCGGCGGGTTCCAGGCACTCCAGCACCGCATGGTCGACATGCACATGGAACTCGAACAGTCGATTGCCGCAGTGTATCTCGCGATCCTGAACCTGGAGGCCGAGCCCGCCGTGCGCGCGAAGGCGGTGTCGGCGGCCAAGGCGACGATCGGGCGCGCGGCGCGATTCATCGGACAGAACGCGGTGCAGTTACACGGCGGCATGGGCATGACCGAGGAACTCGCGATCGGTCACTACTTCAAACGGCTGACCGCCGTCCAGTACGAGTTCGGAACCACCGACCACCACGTCGCACGGTATGCGAGGTTGACCACGACGTGAGCCTGCGCGGGTGGACGCTGTTCGCCGCGATGAGCGTCATCTGGGGTGTGCCCTACCTGATGATCAAGGTGGCGGTCGAGGGCGTATCGGTGCCCGTGCTGGTTCTGGCCCGCACCGCGATCGGTGCCGCAGTCCTGTTGCCGCTCAGCCTCTCCCGACCGGCGTGGGCGCTGGTACTCCGGCACTGGAAGCCCGCGCTGGCGTTCGCGTTCTTCGAGGTGATCGCGGCCTGGCTGTTGCTGTCGGATGCCGAACGCCACTTGACCAGCTCGCTGACCGGACTCCTGATCGCGGCGTCGCCGATCATCGCCGCCGCGCTCGACCGCGTCACCGGTGGTGAACGACGCCTGGGCGCGAAGCGAATCGCCGGACTGGCCATCGGTTTCGGGGGCGTGGCCGCGCTTGCGGGCCCGGAGCTGGGTGGCGGCTCCACCTGGCCGGTGCTCGAGGTGCTGCTGGTGGCCACCTGCTACGCCATCGCCCCGCTCATCGCCGCGCGGTATCTCGGTGACGTCCCGGCGATGCAGTTGACCACGGCGTGCCTCGCGGTGGCGGCGCTGATCTACGCGGTCCCCGCCGCGGCGACCTGGCCATCCGAAATTCCCTCTGCACAAGTGCTTTTCGCGATCGGTGGTCTCGCCGTCCTGTGCACCGCCCTGGCGTTCATCGTGTTCTTCGCGTTGATCCGGGAGGTCGGCGCCACGCGAGCGCTGGTCTTCACCTACGTCAACCCCGCCGTCGCGCTGGCCGCCGGGGTGCTGATCCTCGACGAGCACGTGACGGCCGCCCACCTCGCCGGACTCGGCTTGATCCTCGCCGGATCGGTGCTCGCGACACGGCGGTCCGGAGAGCGCAGTGGACAGGTGTCCGACTAGGCGACCTCCGACATCCCGTCAGCGGCGACACAGGACGGGATTGCACAGCCAGGAGGACTTGGCTAACCTGGACACATGTCCAGCTCAGCGGTGGCTCGCGTCACCCGTCTGCGCGATCCTCACGCCCAGCGCACGCTCACGTGCCGACGGGTGTTCGGTGCGGCCGCGGCAATGCTCGACGAGTCCGCGGGACCCGACGTGTCCGTGCCCGCGCTCGCGCAGCGCGCCCGCATCGCGCCATCCGCGTTGCGAACGCACTTCCCGTCCCTCGACGCGATGTTCGCCGAGCTGTATCTCGCCAGGGTCACCGAGCTCCCCCTCGACGTCGATCCGACGGCGAGCCCGCGGGCCAGGGTCAGTGAGCAGCTGCGCGCCGTCACCCTCGTCGTCGCCGATGAACCGCGGCTCGCCGTCGCCTGTACCGGCGCGCTGCTGCGCAACGACGACGCGGCGGTCGCCGAAGCCCGCACGCGCATCGCCGCGGAGGTGCGGCGCCGCATCGCCGCCGCGATGGGCATGGGCGCATGGCCCGAGGTGCTCGAGACCCTCGAGACGCTGTTCTGGGGAGCACTGCTGCAGGTTGAATCCGGTGCGGTCAGCTACCGCGTGATGGCCACCCGCCTCGACACCATGCTGGCCCTCGTCCTTCCCGAGGAGAATTGATGGGACTGCGTGGCGAGGCGGCGATCGTCGGTTACACCGAATTGCCCGCGACGAAGAAGCCGACGGGACCGCTCGAATTCACCATCGAGCAGTGGGCCCGGCTGGCGGCCGCCGCACTCGACGACGCGGGACTCAGCGCGTCGGACGTCGACGGCATCTGTACCGGGCACCTGCAGGAGTCGCAGATCTTCGTCCCCTCGACGATCATCGAATACCTCGGTATCCGAGCGAATTTCGCCGAGATCGTCGACCTCGGCGGAGCAAGTGCCGCCGCCATGGTGTGGCGCGCAGCGGCTGCCGTCGAACTCGGGCTGTGCCGGGCCGTGCTCTGCGTCATCCCCGCGACGCCGCTGACCCCGATGTCGGCGGCCAAGCCGCTCGACTTCGGCGACATGCTCTACTTCGGCGCCTCGAGCAACCGCTACGGTTCGCCGCAGGCCGAGTTCGAGATCCCCTACGGCAATCTCGGCCAGAACGGTCCCTACGGTCAGGTCGCCACGCTGTACGCGGCGACCTACGGCTACGACGAACGCGCGATGGCCAAGATCAGCGTCGACCAGCGGGTGAACGCCAACCACACTCCGGGCGCCATCTTCAAGGACACTCCGCTCACGGTCGACGACGTGCTCGCCAGCCCGGTCATCGCCGCGCCGCTGCACATGCTCGAGATCGTCATGCCCGTGCTCGGCGGCTCCGCTGTGCTGGTCACCGACGCGGAACTGGCCCGCCGCGGCCGCCACCGGCCGGTGTGGGTCAAGGGCTTCGGCGAACGGGTGCCGTACAAGACCCCCACCTACGCCGAACGACTGCTCGACACGCCGATGATCAAGGCCGCCGAATCCGCCTTCGGCATGGCGGGTTTGAGCCCGTCGGACATGGATGTGGTGTCGATCTACGACTGCTACACCATCACGGTGCTGATGAGCCTGGAGGACGCCGGCTTCTGCCAGAAGGGCAAGGGTCTTCAGTTCATCGCCGAGCACGACATGACGTTCCGTGGCGACTTCCCGATGAACACGGCGGGCGGACAACTGGGATACGGCCAACCCGGCATCGCAGGCGGTATGCATCACGTATGTGACGCCACCCGGCAGATCATGGGCCGGGCGGGTGCCACCCAGGTCGCCGACTGCCACCGCGCGTTCGTGTCGGGCAACGGCGGCATCCTGTCCGAGCAGACCACGCTGGTTCTGGAGGGCGACTGACATGACCGCCATGGCGAAACCCATGGCGAAACCCATGCCGATTCCCACCCCGACGAGCCAACCGTTCTGGGACGCCCTGGCAGAGCACAGGATTCGGATCCAGTACTCGCCGTCATCGAAGCGCTGGATCTTCTACCCTCGGGTGCTCGCGCCGGGCACGCTGGCCGACGACCTGGAATGGCGTGAGATCAGCGGCGCCGGAACGCTGTACACGTTCACCGTCTGCTATCGCGCGGTGTCACCGCATTTCACCGACGACGTCCCCCAGGTTCTCGCCGTTGTGGAGTGGGACGAGGGACCGCGGTTCTCCACCGAGATCGTGAACGCCGCAACAGAGGACCTCCGGGTCGGCATGCGCGTGCGACCGGTGTTCACCGACTACCCCGACGCCGGTGTGACGATGCTGCGCTACGAGCCCGCCTGAGCGACTGCGCGGTGTTCGACATCCAGAGCCTCACGCGCTCTCGGTATACAGCAGGTGCTGCGCCTCGCATGCCGCCGCGAAGCGGTTCCACGCGTCGCGGTCGGGTCGAAAGGGCGAGCTCGCCACAGCACTCGCACGGATGGTCGGCTCGGGCAGTCCTGCATCTGTCAGCAGGCCCGCCATCTTGACAATGGCACCCGCCGGGCTGTCCTCGAAGCTCTGGAAGACTCTCTTGCGCAGCCAATCTCGTACTTCATCGATGCCTGCGCGGAGATCGGTTACCGGCAAGCGCAACGCACCGCCGCAGCGCAGCAGTTGCTCCTCGTAGCGATCGTCCCAGCATTCCGTCCGCCATTCGGGCCATCGCTCGGGCATCAGGTCGAAGATCCCTCTGGCTTCTGAGGTGATCCAGACACCGACTGTCCGATCCGCCACGTCGACGTGCACACCGCTTTCCGGAATCTCGGTCCTGCTCATGCGGGCTACGCCTTTGCCGGGCAGCGTGTCCAGCATCGACGGACCCTGCCACGCGGCGCTGTACCCCCACTGGAGCGGCCACATTCGAAGACGACCGTCCCCATCGACAACTGACACGAGGTGGCACAGGCCGGAACGCGCATTCGCGAGCTCCAACTCCACGCCCGGTCGGCCGAGATCCCAATGCCGTCCAGCACCTAGGTAATCCACCAGTTCGTCGGTTCCGCCGTACGCCCACCCGACCTCGTAGCCGGGCCAAATCAGCGGGAGGAGGCCGAGCATCGCTCTCCGCTCGTTCATCGACGCCGCGAGCTCCTCACCACCGCTCGGTGGGCCACAGCTCGTGAGCTCGGATGTACCGCACCGCGTGCTCCGGTCCGAACGCCAGAGCATCGAGCATGCGGCAGCCCGCCCAATGCGCGTAATGCAGCGTCCAGTCGCCGTTCTCGACGACCACCATGTTGGCCCTGTTGCCCATGCCCGAACTCCTCGCAAATCGATGTTGCGACGAGTCTCGGGGCCCGGTCCGACGAATCAGCCCGAGTACCGCGAGTTGTCCACAGTCGGAGGTTCATTCACAGCTCACGCCTTGGCGAGCTGCTTCTCCGCGTACAGCTGCGCCCACTCCCTGCGCGGCCGGATCGACACGTCCACGTCGGTTGCCTTGGCGCGCAACGCCCCGACGGTCGCCTGCTCCTTCGGCGTCAGCTTGAACGGGTCCCAACCGAAGAAGCGGCAGGAGTTCTCCCAGGTGATCTTGTTGATGTCGGTGTCGTCGGCGCCTGCGGCCAGCAGTTCGGCGTGCACCTGCTCCGGCGCGTCGGGCCAGAAGCAATCCGAGTGCGGGTAGTCGCACTCCCATGCGATGTTGTCGATGCCGATCTCGTGGCGCAGTTTCAGGGACGTCTTGTCGGTGACGTAGCAGGCCAGCGAGTGCTCGCGGAACACGTCGCTGGGTAGCTTGTCGCCGAAGTCGCGGCGCAGCCACTTCTGATTGGTGTAGTGCCGATCGCTGCGATCCAGATAGAACGGGATCCAACCGATTCCACCTTCGGAGAACGCGAACTTCAGGTCCGGGTACTTGCGCATGGCCGGGCCCCAGAGCAGGTCCTGCGCACACATCGCCGACACCTGGGTGGCCAGGATGATGAGGTTGTCGATCGGGGCGTTGGGCGCCATGCTGATCGCGCCGAAGCCGGTGCCGATGTGCAGACACATCACCACGTTCTCGTCCGAGAGCGTCTGGAACACCGGGCCCCAGTACTCGTCGTCGTGGTAGCTCGGCAGCCCCTCGAGGTGCGGCAGCTCCGGCATGGTGACCGCGCGGCAGCCCTTCGCGGCGACGCGGCGGATCTCCTTGCACATCGCCTCGGGATTCCAGGTCGGCAGGACTGCGATCGAGATGAAGCGGTCCGGGTAGCTGCCCGCCCACTCGTCGATGTGCCAGTCGTTGTAGGCCGACACCATCACGAGCGTGACCTCTTCGCGGTGCATGTTGAGGTGTCGCGCGGAGAAGCCGGTGAAGGTCGGGAAGTTCATCGACGCGAGGATGCCGTTGCGGTTCATGTCGCGCACCCGCTCGTGGACGTCGTACACGCCGGGTCGCATCTCGGCGAAACCCGCCGGGTCGCGCCCCCATTCCTCTGCGGGCCACGACACCACGGCGTTGAGTCCACTGACACCCTGCGGCCTGCCCTGATACATCCACTGATCGACGCCCTTGTCGTCCGTCACGACGATCGGCGCCTCCGCCTTGTACTTCGCGGGTACGTGGTTGAGGAACATGTCGGGCGGCTCGACCACGTGGTCGTCGATGCTCACCAGGATCAGGTCGTCGGTCTGCATATCCCAGTAGTACCGTCAGATCCCGTGACCGGCTCTGCGACTTCGGACAGACTTTTGCCCCAATCGGCCAACCTGGCCAGGCGGGTCATCGAACTGCGCCGCGGTGGCCGCGCCCTCGGCGGCAGCTACCTCTACGAAGGCGAAGCGCTCATCACGGGCTGGCACTCGCACGAGGTCCATCAGATCGAGTACGCCGTGCACGGTGTCGTCGAGGTGGAGACCGACACCGCGCACTACCTGCTCCCCCCGCAGCAGGCTGCGTGGATCCCCGCCGGCCTCGAGCATCAGGCCGTGATGAACCCCGACGTGAAGACCGTCGCGGTGATGTTCGATCCGACGCTCATCCCGCAGGCCGACGGGCGCGCCCGCATCATCGCGGTGTCGCCGCTCATTCGCGAGATGATGCTGTACGCGCTGCGGTGGCCCATCGACCGCGCACACGGCGACCGCACGTCCGACGACTTCTTCCGCACGCTGGCCGCGCTGGTATCCGAAGCCCTGGATCACGAAGCGCCGCTGAGCCTTCCGACATCCGATCACCCCATCGTGGCGGCGGCGCTGGCGTACACGAAGGCGCACCTCGACGCCGTGACCACCGACGACGTGGCGCGAGAGGTCGCGGTGTCCGAGCGGACGCTGCGGCGACTCTTCGCCGACACCATCGGAATGCCGTGGCGGACGTATCTCCTCCACGCGCGCATGCTCCGGGCGATGGCGCTGCTCGCCGCACCCGAGCAGTCCGTGCAGGAGACGTCCAGCTCGGTCGGCTTCGACAGCCTCAGTTCGTTCAGTCGTGCGTTCACTCAGTTCTGCGGCGAGACACCGAGCGCCTATCGCAAACGGGTGGCCGACGAACGAGTTCGACCTAGTGCCGCAACAGCCCTTCGCGTAGGAGCGCGTCCGTAGCGGCCTGCCATCGTGCGAGCTGACCGGGGCTCGTCAACGGCTCAGGCAGGTGCCGGTCGAGGTGTGTTCGCAGACTGATGGCGCCGAGGGCGAGCACCAGGCCGTTGATCGCCGCCCAGGTGATGTCGACGTCGGAGCGCACCTCGCCCATCTCGACGCGGTGATGCCACCGCGCCGTTCCCAGCGCGAGCAGGGTGTCGAAGACGGTGGCGCCGAACGGACTTCCGTCGACCAGCACGCGTCCGAGATAGCGGGCCACGTCCGGTTGCGCCGCGATCAGCGCGTTGATCCTGCCGCCGATCTCGGAGATCGAATCGCCGGGCCCGTCGGACAGCGGCTGCGACATCGACGCGATCACCAGACTCAGGACGTAGTCGTCAACGGCCTTGATGAGCCCGGCCTTCGTCGTGAAGTGGTGTTGCACCAACCCGAGGGACACGCCTGCCGCGGCGGCGACGCCGCGCATCGTCGTGGCGGCCGACCCCTGCTCCGCGAAGCTCTTCATGGCGGCGGCGCGAATGCGCTCGATGGTCGTGCGCTCGTCGCGGATCGCGTCGGCGGTCACTGTCACGTGGCGATACTAGCAATACAACTGTATCGTCCGGCCGATACACATGTATTGTCGTGGCGTCGCGTGTCGGGAGGAGCGAGGGTGAGTTCGACCGTTATCCAGCTGGACGTGGCGTTCCCGTGTGAACGCGACCCCGATCGGTGGACCACGGCCGCCGACGAGGGCGCCAAGGCACTCTGCCGACGCTGTTCACACCGCTGGCGATGCGCCAGGGACGCGTGCACGACACCCGGTGCCGAGGGCGTCTGGGCGGGCATCCTCATCCCCCAGGGGGGCCGCGGCCGGCAGTTCGCCCTGCGCCAACTGCGGTCGCTGGCCGAACGGCACGCGAACTAGCCGCGTCCCGATTTCCTCGGCATCGCGCTTAAGGTCGAGCGCATGCCGCACCGGATCGACCGCATCCACGACCTGGTGTCGGCGGCTGCGGCCGCGGTACCGGACCGCCTGGCTCTGGTCAGCCCGGACGGCACCTCGACGACGTTCGCTCAGCTCGATCGTGACGTGCGCTCAGTAGCCGGCTGGGTTTCGCAGGTGACGGACCGCGGCGGTCGGGTTGCGGTCATCGCCGACAACGGTGCCGACTACGCCCGGCTGTACTACGGCGTGCCCGCGGCCGGTCGCGTTCTCGTGCTCGTCAATCAGCGGCTCAGCGTCGACGAGCAGGTCGCACAACTCGCAGCGACACGGCCCGCGGTCGTGCTCGGCGACCAGCGCTATCTCGACCCGCTCCGCCACGCCGGGCCGACCGTCGCGTTCACCGACGCCGAATGGTCACGCGCGCTGGAGCACCGGCCCGATCGTCCAGACGTATCCGCTGAAGATCCCGCGTGGTGGTTGTTCACCAGCGGCTCGACCGGCGCACCGAAACCCGTTGTCCACACTCACCGTTCGATCTCCACCGCGGTTCGGGGCACGGTGTCGGGCCGATCGGTGCGCTCCGGTGGCGTGTACCTGCTCCCGTTTCCGATGTGCCACATCGCGGGCTACAACATGCTCGTCCAGCACGCCGCGTTCTCGACGGTGCTACCCGTGCCGGCGTTTCGCCCCGAGTCGTTCGTCGAGGCCGTGAACACCCATGGAGTGACCTCGTGCTCGCTCGCGCCGACGATGCTGCACAGCCTGCTCGAGTATCTCGCCGGCACCGACGTCCGCCTGCCGACGCTGCGCGAGATCGCCTACGGCTCGGCGGCGATACCCGCCGATCTGTTGCGTCGAGCGATCGAGCGGCTGAACGTCGACTTCCACCAGGGCTACGGGATGACCGAAGCCGGCGGAAACGTCACGTTCCTCGGCCCCGACGAGCACCGCGCAGGTGCGGCGGGTGACGCCGCAGCGCTGCGGAGCGCGGGGCGACCGCACGCCGAGGTGGACGTGCGGTTCGCAGCTGACTCCGGTGAGATCCAGCTCCGGGGAGCGCAATTCGCTCCCGCGCTGGTCGAGTCGGATGGGTGGTTCCGCACCGGCGACGTCGGACGGCTCGACGACTCGGGCCGGCTCGTCGTCACCGACCGACTGAAGGACGTCATCATCACCGGCGGAGAGAACGTGTCGTCGCGCGAGGTCGAGGACGTGCTGTCGACGCATCCGGACGTCGATGCCGTGGCGGTGGTGGGTGTGCCGGACGACTACTGGGGTGAGGCGATATGCGCCGTCGTGGTGCAGCGGTCCGGCAGCGCGCCCTCGATCGACGAGCTGATCGCCCATTCGCGTGCCCACCTCGCGGGCTTCAAGCGACCGCGGCGCGTGCTGTTCGTCGATGCGCTGCCGGTGACGACGAACGGCAAGGTGTCGAAGGCGGCGGTGCGCGAGTTCGCGCGACGATCAGAGGCGGGCGGACGGTGACGAGGCCTGCAATGTGGCGTTCGGGGACCGTCCGTAGGCCAGGCGATATGAAATCGCGAAACGTCTGACGCTGCCGAACCCCCACCGCCTGGAGACGTCGGCGACCGTCGTCGTGGCCGGGTCCGCAGCAGCGAGATCGTGGTGTGCGTGGTCGAGCCGGACGCGGCGCACGTACTGCGTCGGCGAGCAGCCGTGGTGATGGACGAACATCATGTCCAGCACCTGAGGTGTCAGGTTCGCGGCGGCCGCGATATCGGCGGGCGTGATGTCGGTGTGGGCGTTCTCGTCGATGAAGGTGGTGGCGCGCCGGACGAGCACCTCGGTGCTCCGCGGGAGCCGGGTCGGCACGTCCGCATCCGGCGCGTCGACGGGGAATGCCGAGATCACCGCCGACGCGAGGTAGTTGGTCAAGGCGCCCGCCAGCAGAGGCTCCGCGGGGGCGTGCGCGTTCGCCATCACCCCGTGCCGAACGTAGTCGAGGGCGTCCACGATCAGCTGATTCGCCGATGCGGAGAGAGGTTGGGACGAGCCGAGTTCGACCGGGCGATCCGATCGCCCGCTGACGTCGTTCAGCCACTGCCTGTCGATGACGAAGAGGTCGTAGACCGCCGAATGGACCCTGCCCCGGAACGGTGTGTTCGCGACGGCGCCGAAAGCGGCGGCCGATCCCGGTCCGTACACCGCCGGATCGCCGGAGCCGGTGCGTTCCTCGATGACACCCGATCTCACCCGACACAGCAGGATGTGCTCCGGCGGTTGCATCGAGTACTCCATCGAATAGGTGTACTCGGCGTCGTCGAGGGTCAACTTGCCGATCTCGTTGCGCCAGATGCGCGTCCTCGTCGGCAATCCGTCGGGGACGACGCCGATGTTGATCCGGCCGAAGTTCTCGCTCAACGCGGCTTCGGCCTCACCGATGTCGTCGGTGTCGACCAGGAACGATCCGATCGTCGACATTCGCCCTCTCCTTCCCTGCGCAGACGCCGGCACCGCGCTGCGCTGTAAAAGGTGCGGTCGACCACCACGATAGGCGCAAAACCGACGAAACGTCGGATATTGATTAGTTTGCTGTCATCAAGATCGACGGTACGGCGGCGACGTGATTACGTGGGAGTCGGCTGCCAATCGCGGCTCCCTCGCCCGGCCACGCGGCGCCCATGGCTACCCTCGAACCACATTCATCGTCGAAATGGGGTTACCGCAGTGACGCAGAGAGCAGAGTTCGCCGTGTGGTGGCTGGTCGGCGTCGTAGCCGTACTCGGCCTGATCTATGCGGGCGTGATGGGCTGGGCTGTGCTGCACACCGTGAACTGGGACCTGCTGTTCGGTAACACCGACTGGAACCCCGGCAATCTGACCACCGCGCCGCCGGCACCGCCCGCACCTCAGATCCCCGAGCTCCCCGGTGGCGGCGGCCTGCCGGTGCCAGCGCCCGCGCCACCCGCGCCACCGCGCTGATCGCACAACCGCGACGAATTCGCGGATCAAGGTCAATAATGACTTCGTTCCGCGGCTGTCCGGCTGCGCACGGAGGGGAGCTGGCCCTTGAAGGTGAGCAAGTGGGGTATCGCCGGCGTCGCGGCGGTGGCGGTCCTCGGCACGGTGTTCGGGTTGTCCGCGTGCACGACGGCACGGGTGACCGCGGGCCAGACCGCCATCATCGTCGACAACTACGTTCTGATCCCCACCGACCCGGCGATCATCGAGTGTCTGCAGGAGGAGACGTCGGAGATCTACGGCAGCGTCGACGTCTACCGCTATCCGGCGCGTCAGATCTCCTGGGACGCCACCTTCGACACCGGAGCGGAACGCGAACCGTATGTGGTGGTGTCCAACGCGAAGGCACCCGCCGAACTGCTGGTGCCCGTATCGGTGACGTTCGACCTCACCACCGACTGCGAGAAGCTCAAGTCGTTCCACCGCGAGTTCGGGACGAAGTACCAGGGTTGGCTGAACGAGGACGGTCTGCCCAGTGACGGCTGGATACAACTGCTCAATTACGTTGTCGGACAACCGCTGGAGCAGACGCTCATCCGGGTATCGCAGAAGTACACGTGGCAGCAGATCTGGAATGACGAGGCGATCCGCGTCGAGTTCCAGAACGCCCTGCGGCAGGAGCTGCCGAACGCCAGCAAGGCCCGCACCAACGGGCAGGACTACTTCAGCAACTTCCAGGTGACGGTACTCAAGCCGGAGCCCCGCGACGAGGGTCTCAAGGAGGCCATCATCGCCGAACAGAAGGCGATCGCAGACGGCCGGGCCACCGAGGCGAAGGGCATCGCCGAGGCCAACGCAAAGAAGGCCGCTGCGGAAGCAGAGATCGCCACGGCGCAGGCGCAGACCGAACTGGCCAGGCAGCGGGCGCTGCAGCAGGCGGCTGAGATCTCGGGGTATCCGTCGGTCGAGGACTACTTGCGGTCCAAAGCCATTGACGCGGGCCAGAATCCCTACCAACCCACCTACGTGGTGCCGCAGGGCGGCTGATCATCTGACCCGCGGTCTCCTGCCACGTCGTCGCCCCGCACCGAGTGTGTCGCAGGGCGATCTTGACTGCGTCTCGCTAGGCTTTGCTAAGTGAGGAGCACCCCGGCAATTCTCATCGCGCTCTCGATCGCGGTGGCGGGGTGCAGCGACGAGCCGGACGAGGCGACCAAGCCACCGGTGCCGCCGCCGATCACGTCGATCCGGTCGGCGACGGCCTCTCCCCTGACACCCACGGAAACCGCGGGAGGCGTCACACCGCAGCCGCAGCAGGCGGTCGCCGCGTGGCGGGCCGCCCACAGCGACGTCTTCTCCGATCTGACGGCCTCGATGGGGGGCATCGTCGATGCGATCGAATCCCAGAACCTGGGCACCCTCCAGGAGGCGTGCGCGGTGTTGGACCGCGACGCCGATCCGCTGCGCGCGGCACTTCCGAGCCCCGACCCCGGGGTGACCGGGGCGCTGCAGGCCATGGTGGACGACGTCGAATCGGCGGTGAGACTTTGCGGTGATTTCACCCTCGCGGGAGCCAGCACAGCCGACGTGGAGCGGTTCACGTCGTTGATGGCCGACGCGCAGAAGCAGTTCGACACGGCCAACCGGCTGATGGACGCGCAACGCTAGGCGACGGAAACGCCTCGGGCAACACCGTTTTCGCCGTCCCGCTAGGTGAGGCCCTGTGCCCGGAGGTCGTCGAGCATTGCGGTGACCGCGGCGATGATCTCGGCGTCCGGACTGTGGAAGCGACGTCCGATCCGCGCGAGCGCGCCGTCGATGCGCTGAAGGATCGCGCGGTAGGCATCGCCGGCGGCAACCGCGTAGCCGGTGGCGATCTCCACCTGTGGCGGGTCGAGGAAGCGCGAGGGCAGATTGGCCAGTTCCGTTGTGAGATCCCTGGCCTGCTGCTGCACCCTCAGCGCGAGGCTTCGGGTGAATTCGAGATCGGGCGCGAACCGAGTGTCCGCGTCCTCGTCCAGACCCACCTCGAGCACGTAGTCGATCTGGTACAGCGCGTCGATGGTGATCTCGACGGTGCCGATCCGATTGCGCAGTTCCCGCGGCGGGATGGGGATCGTCAGCAGTTGCTTGGCCACCTCGCCCCGCGCCCAGCGCTCCATGTTCGCGGAATGGGCCCTCCAGTTGGCGATCTCGGCCGTTGCGGCTTCCCGCGCGGCGGCGATCTCGGCGTCTGCGGCTTCCCGCGCGGCGGCGACGACACCGCTCGCCTTCCCCTGTGCCGCAGCCACTTCGGCTGCGGCATCGGAGCGCACCTTCTCGAGCTCGAGCTGAATCCGCTGGACGGTCTCCTCCCCCGCCGCCCGCTCGGTCGCCCGCTCCGTGCTGCGCTGGTCGGCTCGTTCCTCGGCAGCCCGGACCTTCTCCTCGGCCGCCGCCACGTCGGCCGCTGCGGCGGCGCGCACCCGCGCGATCTCGGCCTGCAACTGCTGCACGGCCTTCTCCCCGGCCGCCCGCTCGGTCGCCCGTTCCGTGCTGCGCTGGTCGGCTCGTTCCTCGGCAGCCCGAGCCCGCTCGTCGGCCGCCGCCACGTCGGCCGCTGCGGCGGCGCGGATCCGTGCGATCTCGGCCTTCGCCTGCGCGGCCTCGGCCTCGGCGGCGCGGGCACGCTCATCAGCCGCCGTCGCCGCAGCCGCGGACTCAGCGGCTTCACCGCGTGCAAGCGAGGCCGCCGATTCGGCGTCCAGCCTGCCCTGGTGTGCGTCGCGGGCCCGGTCTTCGGCCGCATGACGCAGATGGTCGGCCTCCACGAGTTGCATCGCCAGCGACCGGTGGGGCACGGGAGGGTCGTTGCGTTCGCGGTGCTCGACGAGTTCGCGCTCACTCATCTCGGCCATCGCGACCGATTCGGCGCGCGGTTGGATGCCCAGCCGCTCGGCGGCCGCGACGGCGTCCTTCGCGGCGCGTCGCGTCAGCGTCGCCCACGTCTCGACGTCGAGGTCCTCGATGTGCTGCCGGGTGGTGGTCATCGGGGTTTTCCATCGTCGGGCGCGTCCGCCGTGGGAACGCCCGCGAGTCCGGCGACGGGGCCGCCCTGCTGCGCCAGCACGAGCAGCAGTTGCTCCTGATACACCGCGATCGCCTTGGCGAGCGTGTCGTCGCCGAGCGCCTCGGCGTCACGGAGCAGGCCGCGCAGGAGTTCCAGGGCCACGGCAGGGCCGAGACCCAGAGTGGCGCCCTCACTCACCGCGGGCTCTACACCGGCCTTGTCGACCACCCACTGCCACCGCTCCCACGCCAGCGCCTTCGCTGTGTCGTCTCGACCCAGTTGTCGACCGCGTTCCTCCTGCTCACGATGCAGGTCGAACCGCTGCCGGGCTCGTCGCGATGCGTAGAGCACCGCACCCGCGGCGATGATCGCGGCCAGCAACGCCGCGATCCCGGCGAAGCCGGGCGAGACGAGGAACTCCCGTGCCGGCAGGTCTTCCAGCACACCCGCTCGAAGAACGACATCCACCCGGCCAGTCTCGCACTCCGGCATCCCCCGAGATGGCGGCAAAAACGAGGCCGAGCTACGGTCCGCGGCGATTGGCACTCGGACTCGCTCGAACGCGGGTAGAACACTACTCATGAACAAGCGTCGCATCGCCGGGCTCACATTCGTCGCGCTGGCCGCAGCGGTAGCTGTTGCCCCACCGGCGGCTGCCACCGATCAGGACGACTTCCTGCGTCCGCTACTCACCCGATTCCCGTTCCTGACGAGCGAACAGCTGCTGACGGAAGCAGACAGGGTGTGCAGCATGCTCCGCGCGGGAAGTCCCACATCGGCCGTGTCGAACATGGTGTCCGACGACCTCGACGTGACCCCGTCCGTAGCCATCGACGTCACGATCGCGTCAGCTCGATACCTGGACTGCTGACCGGACTAACCGCATGGGGAGATTTTCGGGGATTCTGACTCTGCCGCTAGCGGTGGCGTTGACGTTGGCCGCGCCAGCCGCTGCCGAACCGAACGTCTACGGCCTCCTGACGCCCGACGAGAACCACGAAATCCAGGCGAACGGTTGGAGGGTGTGCGTCGCTCTCGACGAAGCCGCCGAACAGCATCCGCCGGTCGGCACCGACGATGCGCTCGCAGTGATCAACGGGTTGCGGGACCAGGGCTGGGATCTGGAGTCCGCCGGCGACATCACCTGGGAGTCGGTGGAGGGTGGTTGTCCGGAGTACCTGGATCAGGTGAAGCGTGCGATGCGCACGTTCGGGCCGATGAGCTAGTCGTTGGCGACGTCGCGATCTGCGTGTTCTAAGTGGAGCTAAGGGGATTCGAACCCCTGACCCCCACACTGCCAGTGTGGTGCGCTACCAACTGCGCCATAGCCCCTAAATGTCGTGCCCGGCTACGCTACACCACCCGCAACGGCCGCTCAAAACCGCTGGTCACGACGCCTCTCCGCACGCCTCCGGACCCAGTGGTCGGGCGGCGGTGTGCGCGGTTTCCATCTTCGGCCGGGTCTCCTGCGCGAACAGCCAGGCGACAGCGGCGCTGAGCAGGATTGCTCCGCTCACCGCGAAGGCGGCGCCATAGGACAGGTGCTCGGCGATCTGCCCGACGGCCAGCGAGCCGAGAATCGCACCGAAGTCCGACATCATCTGGAACGTCGCGACCGCGGTGCCGCCGCGGGCATTGCTGCCCACGATGTCGGCCACTGCGGCCTGCTGTGGCGAGATGAAGATGCCCGTCGCGGCGCCCGTGATCAACGCCGCGACGAGGAACAGCGGCAGCGACGACGTGAAGCCGACGAGCACCGTGGCCGCGGCTGCGACCGGCAGCCCGATCAGCAGCGGGATCCGCCTGCCGACACGATCGGAGAGGTAACCGCTGGGAATGACGACCGCCACGTTGCCGACGGCGAACGTCGCCAGCGCGAGGCCGGCCCAGCCGGGGCCGCGGTCGAGCACCTCCACGATGAACAGCGGGACCAGCGAGATGCGAAGCCCGAAGGCCGACCAGCCCGTGGCGAAGTTCGACAGAAGCGCCGCCCGGTACGCGCGATTGCGCAGCGCCGTGCCCACCGAGATCGCCTGCTCCGCCGCGATGTCGGGGGTGGCCAGCGCCGAGTGCCGCAGGCTGATGAAAATCACCGTCGCGGCGACGAGCAACGCGACGCCGTAGATGATGAACGGCATCGCGAGCCCCAGACCGACGGTGAGCGCTCCGAGCACGGGGCCGCTCACCGATCCGACGAGGAAGGCCGACGTGAACAGACCCGACACGCGGCCACGCGCATCGGGGGGCGAGATCCGGATCATCAGCCCGAACGACGACACCGAGAACATCGCGGAACCGAGACCGCCGAGCGACCGGAACACCAGGAGCTGCCAATAAGTCTCGGCGAACGCGCACGCGGCCGTTGAGAGCGCGACGATCAGCAGGCCGCTGATGTAGATCCGGCGCTCTCCGAACCTCTGGATCAGCAGACCCGCGGGCGGTGCGCCCACCAACCGCATGATCGCGAACGCCGTGACGACGAACGTCGCCGCCGCGATGCTGACCCCGAAGTTGCGCGCGTACTGCGGCAGCACCGGCGCCACCACGCCGTAGCCGATGGCGATGACCGCGTTGGCACTGACCAGCACCCAGACCTCGGTGGGCAGCTTCGGTTTGGGGTTATCGGAGGCGTCGGTCAGACAGTCGGCCTCCGCATCAGAACTCACTCATCGGACTTTAAGCGATCACCGCGTTGACCACTTCCTTGGCCGCCTCCTGCACCTGCGCGAGGTGCTCGGGACCCTGGAACGACTCGGCGTAGATCTTGTAGACGTCCTCGGTGCCCGACGGCCGCGCTGCGAACCAGGCGTTCTCGGTGGTGACCTTGAGCCCGCCCAGCGGCGCCCCGTTGCCGGGAGCGGTCGTCAGCTTGGCGGTGATCGACTCCCCCGCCAGTTCGGTGGCGCTCACCTGGTCCGCCGACAGCTTCGCCAGCCGCGCCTTCTGCTCGCGGTTGGCCGGTGCGTCGATCCTGGCGTAGGTCGGGGCACCGTACTTGTCGGCGAGCTCGGCGTACCGCTGTGATGGCGTCGACCCGGTTTTCGCCAGGATCTCCGATGCCAGCAGCGCGAGGATGATGCCGTCCTTGTCCGTCGTCCACACCGATCCGTCGGTGCGCAGGAACGACGCTCCCGCGCTCTCTTCGCCACCGAAACCGATTGTGCCGCCGATCAACCCGTCGACGAACCACTTGAAGCCGACGGGCACCTCGACCAGCTTGCGACCCAGCCCCGCCACGACGCGGTCGATGATCGAACTGCTCACCGCCGTCTTCCCTACGGCCGTCGAGCCCGGCCAGTCGGGGCGGTTGGAGTAGAGGTAGTCGATGGCCACGGCAAGGTAGTGGTTGGGGTTCATCAACCCGCCGTCGGGAGTGACGACGCCGTGCCGATCGGAGTCGGCGTCGTTGCCCGTCGCGATCTGGTAGTCGCCGATCTTGTGAATCAACGACGCCATCGCGTTCGGCGAACTGCAGTCCATCCTGATCTTGCCGTCGGTGTCGAGCGTCATGAACCGCCAGGTGGCGTCCACCAGCGGATTGACCACGGTCAGATCCAGTTGATGCGTCTCGGCGATCGCCGCCCAGTAGTCGACGCTGGCACCGCCGAGCGGGTCGGCGCCGATCCGCACGCCCTCGGCCCGGATCGCGTGGATGTCGACGACGTTCGGCAGGTCCTCGACGTAGGCGCTCATGTAGTCGTGCCGTTCGGCGACGGTGAGCGCCCGCGCAAGCGGGATGCGCTTCACGTCGGCGAGTCCGCCGCGCAGGATCTCGTTGGCGCGCTTGGCGATCACCCCGGTGGCGTCGGTGTCGGCGGGACCGCCGTTGGGCGGGTTGTACTTGAAGCCGCCGTCGCGCGGTGGGTTGTGCGACGGGGTGACGACGATTCCGTCTGCCAGATCGCTGTCGCGCCCCCTGTTGAACTTCAGGATCGCGTGGCTCACCGCGGGGGTCGGCGTGTACCGGTCGGCACCGTCGATCATCGCGACGACGTCGTTGGCGGCGAGCACCTCGAGCGCCGATGCCCACGCGGGTTCGGACAGCGCGTGCGTGTCGCGGCCGATGAACAGCGGCCCGGTGGTGCCCTGCGCCTTGCGGTACTCGGCGATCGCCTGCGTGGTGGCCAGGATGTGCGCCTCGTTGAACGCCGCGTCGAGGCTCGAGCCGCGGTGCCCCGACGTGCCGAAGGCCACCTGCTGGTCCACGTTGTCGGGATCGGGCGCGACGGTGTAATACGCCGTCACCACCTGCGCCACGTCGATCAGGTCATCGGGTTCCGCCGGTTGCCCGGCGCGAGGATTGGCAGCCATGCCAACCGATTCTGCTCTCTCGTGGCGTGCCGCACCGCCGCGTCGCCGAGAATTCAGCTGAGCGACCACATTCCGGCGAGCCCGGCGGCACACGCAGCAACCGACAGCACGAGCGAGCCGAGCGCGTTGAGCAATGCGAAGCCGCGCCTGCCCAGTTGGACCAGTCGAACGGTTTCGAAGCTCGCGGTGCTGAAGGTCGTGTAACCGCCGCAGAATCCGGTGCCCACGATCGTCTGCCACGCGCTCGGTTGACCGTGGAACAGCACCAGGCCGGCGAGGACGCCGAGCAGCAGCGAACCGGTCACGTTGATGACGACGGTCGCCAGCGGAAACGACGACGTCCAGCGCTGCTTGATCGACGAGTCGAGCACGAAGCGGGTCACCGCCCCGAACGCTCCGGCGACCAGGGTGAGAACGACGATCACGCGGGTGCCCCGCTCTTGCGCAGGCTGGACGCGACCACGATGCCGAGCCACGCGGTGACGATGCCGGCGACGACGCTGACGACTCCGTAGCTCACCGCGGTTCCCACGTGCCCGTTCCTACCGAGCAACGACGCCTCCAGCGCGAGCGTGCTGTAGGTGGTGAACGCCCCGCACCCGCCGGTGCCCGCGCACAGGCGGGCCCGCAGGCGCCATCCGGCGTCGTCGCCCAGGCGCGCCAGACCCTCCAGCAGCGCGCCGAGGATGAACGCGCCACCGAGGTTGATCAGGAACGTCCCCCACGGCCACGCCGCGCCGTCGTGGGGAATCGCGAGTTCGACCCAGTACCGCAGTGCCGTGCCGACGACGCCGCCGGCGAACACCCAGGCCAGCGACGACGGCCGCAGGTGCAGCGGTCGGCCGGGGACGTCGGGATCGACCGGCAGTTCGAGGTGCGGATCGTCGGCCACGGCCGGACTCTACCGCCGCCCGGCGCGCGCTGTAGGTAAGCCTAGCCTTGGCTAAGCTGTCGGTGTACCGTCGCACGCCGTGACTGAATCAACACCGGAAGCGGTCCACACCGCGCTGTCAGAGATCCTGCGCGACGACATGAACGTCGACATCAGTCGCGTCACCCCCGATTCCCGACTGATCGACGACGTCGGCCTGGACTCGGTCGCGTTCGCGGTCGGCATGGTCGCCATCGAGGATCGACTCGGTGTGGCACTGACGGAGGAGGACCTCCTGAGCTGTGACACCGTCGGCGAACTGGAAGCGGCCATTCTGGCGAAGGTGCCTGCCGCGCAGTCGAACTCGTGAATCAGCTCGCCGCGGCGCTCTCGGCCGCGATGACCGCCGCGACGACGAGTCTGCACGTACTCGACACGGAATCCGGCGAGTGGTCGCACCATCCGTGGCAGGAGGTGCACGCACGGGCGGAGAACATCGCCGAACGCGTCGGCGACTCCGGTGCCCGAGCCGTCGGCCTCGTCGGCGACCCGACCGTCGAGTTCCTCGCCGCCATCCCCGGCACCTTCTTCGCCGGTGCGGCGCTGTCGATCCTGCCCGGCCCGGTTCGCGGCGCCGACCCGGAGCACTGGGCCGACGCCACGATCGCGCGGTTCCGCAGCATCGGGGTGAGCACGGTCTTCAGCCACGGCGAGTTGCTGCAGAAACTCCGCGGACGCGACGACGCCGTCACGGTGCTCGACGTCACCGCGTTCGGGCACAGCGGGCGGTCGACGACGTTCGCCGCACATGGCGTCGGCGACAGCGACAATCCAGTGATCCTGCAGGGCACCGCCGGATCCACCGGCACGCCTCGCACCGCCCGGATCTCGCCCGAGGCGTCGCTGGCCAATCTCCGCGGCCTCGTCGCGCGCGTCAACGTCGACAGCCGGGTGCGGGCCCAGAGTTGGCTGCCGATCTACCACGACATGGGACTGGCCTTCCTGCTGACGACGCTGTTGGGAGGCGCCGAGGTCTGGCAGGCGCCGACACCCGCATTCGCCGCGTCCCCCTTCAGTTGGCTGAAGTGGCTCACGGAGAGCCGGGCCACGATGACCGCCGCACCGAACATGGCCTACAACATCATCGGCAAGTACGCCGGGATCGTCGGTGACGACGTCGACCTGAGCACCATCGGCTTCGCCCTCAACGGCGGCGAGCCCGTCGACTGCGTGGGCACCGCGCGCTTCGCCACCGAGATGGCCCGGTTCGGTTTCGACCCGACCGCACTGGCCCCGTCGTACGGTCTAGCCGAATCCACTTGCGCGGTAACGGTTCCCGAGCCGTTCACCGGACTGCGAGTCGACGAGCTGGAGATCGCGACGGGCGATCACCGCGTCCTTCGGCAGTACGCGATCCTCGGTGCGGCCATCCCCGGCATGGAGATCCGCCTGAACACCGAGGCCCGCCACGACACCGACGTCACCGGCCGCGACGTCGGCGAGGTCGAGGTGCGGGGCACCTCCCTGATGACCGGCTACGTCGGCGAATCCGACATCGATCCGCGCGCCTGGCTGCCCACCGGCGACATCGGATACCTCGTCGACGGGGAACTCGTCGTGTGCGGCAGGGCGAAGGAGCTCATCACCGTCGCCGGGCGAAACGTCTTCCCCGCCGAGATCGAGCGCATCGCAGCGCAGGTCGACGGGGTGCGCGAAGGTGGCGTCGTCGCAGTCGGCACCGGCGAATCGTCGGCGCGGCCCGGTCTGGTGATCGCCGCCGAGTTCAAGGGCTCCGACGAACCCGCCGCACGCAGCGAGCTCGTCACACGGATCGCCTCGGAGTGCGGCGTGGTCCCCGCCGACGTCGTGTTCATGACACCCGGCTCGCTGCCGCGAACGTCGTCGGGCAAGTTGCGCCGCCTCGAGGTCAAACGCAATCTGGAGGGGGCCGGCCGATGACGGACGCCACGTCACTCGAGGACTACCGCGACCTGCTCGACGGCGTCTTCGACGATCGCGTGATGGCGTGGACCGAGAAAGCCGAAGAGGCCGAGCAGTTTCCCCGCGAGCTGATCGAATACCTCGGTGAGTCGGGCGTTTTCGCGGCGAAGTGGCCACCCGGCCAGCAGCAGTCGGACGTCGCGAAGGTCATCGAGCTGGCCCGCAGGCTGGGCCGGTTGGGCTCGGCGGGTATCGGGGTCGGTGTGGGTCTGCACGATTCGGCGATCGCCATCCTGCGCCGGTTCGGCAAGTCGGACTACCTGAGGGACATCGCCGAGCAGGCGATCCGCGGCGATGCGGTGCTGTGCATCGGCGCCTCGGAGCAGTCGGGCGGCTCCGACCTGCAGATCGTGGGCACCGAGGTGCGCACCGTCGCCGACGGCCTGCACGTCACGGGCATAAAGAAGTTCGTCTCCCTGTCCCCCATCGCCGATCACGTGATGGCGGTGGCGCGCAGCGTCGACCACGATCCGACGAGCAAGCACGGCAGCGTGGTCGTCGTCGCCGTTCCGCTGGCGCAGTGCGAGATCCAGACGCCGTACCGCAAGGTCGGCGCCGGCCCGTTGGACACCGCCGCCGTGCACATCGACACCGTCGTCCCCGCCGACGCCCTGGTGGCCCGCGCCGGTATCGGCCTCGCGGCGATCTCATGGGGCTTGGCGCAGGAACGCATGTCGGTGGCGGGCCTGGTGTCGACGTCGGCTCAGCGCGTCCTCGGGATCACGTTGGCGCGCATGATGACCCGACGCCAGTTCGGGCACTCGCTCTACGAGCATCAGGCGCTGCGGCTACGCGTCGCCGACCTGCAGGCGCGGGTCGACATGCTCCGTTACGCACTGGACGGCATCGCCGCGGCCGGGAAGCTGGACCTGCGCGCCGCCGCCGCCATGAAGGTCACCGCCGCCCGCCTCGGCGAAGAGGTGATGAACGAGTGCATGCACATCTTCGGCGGCTCGGGTTACCTCGTCGACGAGACGCCGCTCGGAAAGTGGTGGCGTGACATGAAACTCGCGCGAGTCGGCGGCGGCACCGACGAGGTGCTCTGGGAGCTCGTCGCCGCCGCGATGAAGCCCGACTACGACGGCTACGCCGAGTTCGATCAGGAGCCCTAGGCATTAGCCCAGCGGCTTGGGCACGTCCTCCGGGGTCCGCGGCAGCGCGTAAAGAGCCATCCGTCGGTTCGCCATGTCGTGCTCGCCGAGGAACGTGCAACCCGCCCATTCGCACACTGCGCGGGCGCCGGTATTCCGGTAGTCCGGGTCGAACATGATTCGGCGGCAGTCGGGTTCGAGCTCGAAAAGGCTGGCGGCCACCCGGGGGAACAGGATCGGCCCGATACCCCGATTGACGAAGCGGAGATCCGCGATGGCCGCGTGGAAGCCGAGGTCGTGCGGTTCGGCTGCGTATCGCGGCGCGATCGAGTCCTTCGAGGCGCGGTACACCTCGAGGTAAGCGACGTCCTTGCCGCGGAAGCTGCCGATGAACGGGCGCGAGTAGTCCCCCGCCAGTTGGGCGCCCAGGTAACCGCGCCACCAGCGTGGCGGATGCGGGTACTCCCACGCCTCGACCAGGTGTGGCCGATTCATCCACTCGGAGAGCAGGTCGGCGTCGGTCTCGGCGTCCACCGGTCGCAGCGAGTAGGGCTCGGCCAGTACCGGACTGGGCGGGGCGGGTACGGCGCGTACCTCGTCGGTGATGGTGGTCAGCTCACGCGGCAGAACGGGCAGCGCCTCTTCGAGATCCGTCATTTGGCGCAGAGCCTACCGGACCGAGTAAGGGTAGGTTTGCCTACCTTGCGCCCGTTCGAGTCAGGCCGACAGGAGCGCGATTCCGCCGACGATCAGGGCGATGACCTTCACCACCTCGAGGGCGACGTACGCGAAGTGAGCACGGGAGCGCGTCCCCTCGTCACCCGCCAGCACCTCCGCCGTGCGCCGCGCGAGCAGTGGTCGCACGACGACGGTCTGGAAGAACAGCGCGGCGATGGCGACGGTGAACGCCACGTCGATCCCGAACCCGTGCGACGTCGCGAACAGCGCGGCGGCGATAACCACTGCGAAGACCAGCTCGCAGACGTTGAGCGCGCGGAAGACCAGGCGTCCGATGCCCAGCCCGATTGTCGTCGTCACCCCTGGCGCGCGGAACTTCAGGGGGGCCTCGAGGAACGAGATGGCCAGCACCATACCCAGCCAGACGAACGTCGCCGACGCGGCTACCGCGATGCCGTTCACGCTCGCCTGGCTCTCATCGAGTGGAATCCTAGACGCATGGACCAGGAAGCCGACCGCGACTACGTCGAGGAGTTGACGCGGTGGGAGGACTCCGGTGCGACGTGGGAAGTGCTCGCCACAACGGCACGGGGTGTGACGGTCGCGCTGTTGCGCTGCGACGGCGGCGAGGAGGCCGCCCGCTTCACGACCGACGACGCCCGGTTGCGGGCCTTCCTCGAGGCTCGCCGAGCCTAGGGACGCCCGTCAGCCTTTCAGTCCCACACGACCCTCAGATGCTGCGGTGAGCGGAAGTAGGTGCCCGAGACGAAGGGCGGGGGCGCATCGGGATCGAGCCGGAGGCCGGGCAGCCGATCGAACAGCGTGTTGAAGATCATCGTGCTCTCCAGCCGCGCCAGGTGCATGCCGAGGCAGACGTGTGCACCGTGACCGAATCCGATGTGCGGCTTGCGATCCCGGAAGACGTCGAACTCCTCGGGGCGGTCCCATCTGGCATCGTCGTGGTTGGCGCTGCCGAGGTTCACGGCTATCGTCGAGCCGGCGGGAATCGGTACGCCGAAGAACTCGATGTCGGCGGTCGTCTCGCGCATGAAGTTCAACAGCGGTGTCTCCCAGCGGATGCCCTCCTCGATGGCCTGCGGCAGCAGCTCACGGTCGGCGGTCACCGCCGCCAGCTGCTCGGGATGGCTCAGCAGCCCGAACGCCAGGCTCGCCGTCGACCGCGACGTGGTCTCCGCGCCCGCGGGCAGCAGGTTGCGCATGAATCCGTAGATCTGCTCGTCCGACATCCGGACGCCGTCGATGTCGGCCTCGGCGAGCACGGTCACCATGTCGTCCTGCGGCGCGCGGCGGCGATCCGCCAGGATGCCGACGAAGTACTCCTTGAGCTTTGCCGAGGCTGTCATCGCCGATTCCATGTCGGAGTGGAAACCCAGCAGGTCGATCGCCAGGCGGTGGAACATGGGGATGTCCGACTCCGGCAGCCCGATCAGCGCGGCGATCACGCGGACAGGGATCGGCATGAACACGTCCTCGACCAGGTCCGCGGACCTCCGGTCACGGAGCCTGTCGACGGTCCGCTCGACCAGCGGCCGGACGAGTTCGGATTCCCACCGCCGCATCGACGACCGCGCGAAGGCGAACTCGTGCAGCCGTCGATAGACCGCGTGCTCGGGGTCCTGCATCTCGAGGATCGTCGGGCCCTGCAGCGGCCGCACGATGGCCTCGTAGCACTTGGTGCTGAACGTCCGGTTGTCGGTGAACACCGCCTTGACGGCCTCGAAGGTGTAGGCCGAGAAGAACTGCTGCCCCTCGGCCGCGTTCTCGAGGATGCCCATCTCCCGCCAACCCGGATGCACCGGGGCGGCGGCGCGAAGTTCCGCGAACATCGGGTACGGCGACGCGTCACCGTCGGCGCCCATGCCCGCATCGAACTTCGCCTGGGCGTCCTTCACCTCCTGCGACAACTCATCGGCCGTCGTCGGCTCGGTCATGGCGCCTCCTCCACGGCACAGGCTAACAAACCTAACGTTTGTTCTGCTACTGTGACGGCAGACGCTGCTTCTCCGGCGAGATCGACACCCCTGACAGCCGGAGACGCAGTGTCCCACCCGCTTCGACCTGCTAGCGTTGACCAAACCTTGGTTCGGCTGGACGGGAGCGCGATGACGGTGTCCGCTGGCAAGAGCGTGGCCGCCGACGACACCACCCGCAGGGCCGAGGTGCTCGAGATCGCCGCGTCCCTCATCGCCACCTCCGGACTCCGCACGTCGATGCACGACATCGCCGGAGCGGCCGGCATTCAGACCGGCAGCCTGTATCACCACTTCGACAGCAAGGAAGCACTTCTCGTCGAGTTGCTGCGGGGCTACCACACGGATCTCGACCGGTTGGCCGAACGCACCCTCGCCACCCTCGACGACCCCGCTGCACGGCCGGGTTTCGCCCGGATCGCAGCGTTGGGCGGCGAGATCGCGCATTGCGCCGTGACACATCGTGCCGCCATTCAGATCTCGATGTACGAGACGCCGAGCAGCAATCCCGAGCTGATCGAATGGACCCAGCGTCGGCCCGCCGCCATACTCGAAGCGATGTACCAGACGCTGCGGGCGGCGCGCTGGGCCGGCTATCTGAAACCCGACATCGATCTGCGCGTGCTGGCCGACCGCATCTGCCAGACGATGCTGCGGACCGGCCTCGACGTCATGCGGCACAACGCCGCCACCGAGCAGATCGCCACGCTGTCCTGCCGAATCATCCTGGAGGGCTTGGCCACCGACCGACCGTCCGACACCGAACTGGACTCATCGGCGGCGTTCCGGGCGGCCGACGCAGCCATCACAGGCTGGACCGAGGACGACGAGCCGGAGAACGACAAGGTCGCCCGTATTCGCGCGGTCGCGCGCAAGGAGTTCGGCCGCCGCGGCTACGAGGGAACCACGGTGCGGGACATCGCCGCCGCCGCGGGCATCGGCCACGGCACGGTGTTCCGCCTCATCGGGTCCAAGGACGAACTCCTGGCGTCCGTGGTGAACTCGTTCGGCGAGAAGGTCGAGGCGGGCTCCCGCCAGGTGCTGCGGACGGATTCGACAGCGCTCGAAAAACTCGACGCACTGAGCTGGCTCAACATCAACGCACTCGACCGGTTCGGCGACGAGTTCCGCATCCAACTGGCGTGGATGCGCCAGATCCCGCCCGACGCACCCAATCCCAGCGTCGACTTCCCCGTTCGGCTCAAGCAGACCAGGAGCCTGCTCGCCAAGGAGATCAAGGCGGGCGCGATCAAGGTCGACGATGTCCCGACCGAGATGCTGGCGCGCTGCGTCATCGGCTTGCAGTGGATCCCGGAGAACATCCTGCGCGAGGTCGGGGCCCGCGCGGCGCTCGTCCACGTCCGCGACACTCTGCTACGCGGGGTTGTCGCGGGTTCTATCGCGTCGTGATCGGCAGCGTCGCCCACCCTCGCACGCTGGCCGTGTGCGCCTTGGCCGCCCCGGCGTAGTCGACGTCCCACTCCGGCCATCGCCTCAGAAGCTCCTCCAACGCGACGCGCGCCTGCATGCGGGCCAGCGACGAGCCGAGACAGAAGTGCAGACCCTGCCCGAAGCTGAGATGGCCGCCCCTGCGGTGGATGTCGAACCTCTCGCCGCCCGGGAAGTGGGATTCGTCGCGGTTGGCGGATCCGTTGAGCAGCAACATGATCGAGCCCTCGGCGATGGACTGGCCGAGGCACTCGGTGTCGTGGGCGACGTAGCGCGCCTGTACCGGTGACGGTGCCTCGAAGCGCAGCACCTCCTCGACGGCGCCGGGGATCAGCTCCGGGTCGGCCACCAGCTCGCGGCGCTGATCCGGGTGTTCGGCCAGCAGCTGACACGCGAACCCGATCAGCCGCGTCGTCGTCTCGTTACCGGCACCCGCGACCATGCTGGTGTAGGTCAATACCTCGGTGCGCGTGAGCTTGCGCAGTCCGTCGTCGTCCTCGATCTCCGCGTTGAGCAGCTGGGTCATCAGGTCGTCGGACGGGTGATCGGCGCGCCAGTCGATGTAGTCGGCGAACAGCTGATACGCCTGCTCGAACGACCCCTCGGCGACGACGTACTCCCCCTCCTTCAGATCGATGGCGGAGTTCGTGGTGTCCCGAATCAACTGCTGCCCCTGCTCGGGAATGCCGAGCAGGTACCCGATGGTGCGCATCGGGATCAGCGCGCCGAGGTCGGCGATGACGTCGAATCCGCCCGCCCCCACCAGCGGATCGAGCGCCCGCACGCAGAACTGGCGGGTCAACGGCTCGATGGCCGCCATCCGACGCGGGGTGAACACCTTCGACAGCAGCCGCCGGTGCAGGTCGTGCAGCGGCGGGTCCTCGAAGAGGATGACGCCCGGTGGCACGGCGAAGCCGCTCTTGATGACGTCCATCGTCGTGCCACGGCCGGACCGGTAGGTCTGCCAGTTCGGCAACTCGCGCGCGACGTCGTCGTAACGACTCAGCGCGTAGAAGTCGTGGCGCTCGTTGTAGTACAGCGGCGCCTCCTCACGCATCCGCCGCCACACCGGGTACGGATCGTCGTCGATCACGAAGTCGAACGGATCGTAATACAGGTCAACGGTTTTCGGGTCCGTCACGTCGATTCCCCCTACTCGAACGCGTGTCGCGGCAGTGTCGTCGGAATGTCCAGCGAACTGAGCAGACCCGCCGGGGCGTCGACGACGTAGGGCACCGCATTGACCGCCCGCATCGCCGTGGCGGCCATCGCCGCGTGCCCCGCCGCGTGGCCCTCGGCCGCTCCCATCGTCATGGCGCAGTGGATGTCGGGTTCACCTTCGATGTCGACACGATAGGTCGCGTCGCAGTCCGAGGTGAGCCAGTTCGGCGCGACGTCTCGAGACATCCGGATGATGTGCTCGATGACGATGGCCTCGCGACCGTTCACCACCCCGGCCGCCCTGGTGCGCACCGCGCCGCAGGTCCCGGCCGGGATGGTGCCGAACGCCACCTCGATGTCGCGATGCGTCACCTCGCGATCGAGTGTTCCGTTGATCTCCTCGATCTGCACACCGAGCCCCTTCGCGATGAGGTGAATCGGTGCCTTCCAGGCCATTTCGATGAAGCCGGGCGTCTTCAGCATCGGCTCGAAGTCGAGCGGCCTGGCGAAACCCATCCCGTCCATCATCACGTCGGCCACCGGGTAGTGGTCGTTGAGTGCGATCTCGGTGGCGGTCACGGTGCGGATGTTCTTCGACTGCGTCGTCATCAGCAGGGCGAGCTGGTCGGATGCGAAGCCGGGGAAGATGCCCGAGGCGTAGAACGACGCGTCGCCTGCGCGGGCCGCCGCGTCGAGCTGATCCCGCCACTCCGTGGCGAAGTACGACGGCGGGTACACCAGGCTGGTGGTCGACGTGGACAGGACGTTGATGCCGGCCCCCAGCAGCTTCAGGTAGTCGGGAACCGCGCCCGCGTCGCGTTCCGGGCCGCTCGCGGCGTACACCACGGCATCCGGTGCGAGGGCGATGAGGGCGTCGGCGTCGTTGGTCGCGGTGATCCCGATCGCCTCGATTCCCGCCAACTCACCCGCATCCCTACCGACCTTGTCCGGCGAATGAACCCAGACACCAACGAGTTCGAGATCGGGACGTCGGTGTACCGCGTCGATCGCGATGGAGCCGACGCCTCCGGTCGACCAGACGATCACTCGGGCGGGTGTTGCCACGTATGTTCCTCTCAGGTTCGGGACTGTTCGACTGCGGCGACTGCGGAGACTGCGGTGTCGAGGTACCGCCACGCAACGGCCGGGTCGATCCCCCCGCACAGCGGATGCAGGGGCAGCGGGCGGCCGGCGCGGACGACGTCGGCCGCGTCGGCCGGCGTCAGGATGCGGTACGGTCCGTCGGCCGCCCGCAGTGCCGGCACGTCGTCGGCCCGCGTGATGCTCGCAATCGAATCGTCGCCGTGTCGGTAGGCCGCCGCCATCCGCGCGTCGTGCAGTAGATGCGGCCCGAGTTCGTCCCAGGCAGCACCGACGTCGTCGGCGACGAATACCGCTGTGGGAGCGCCCGGTACGGGGAACTGGACGAAACCCGGCTCCCTACCTGCGGCGCGGCACCGCTCGTCGTAATAGTCCTTGAGGTCCGGCCGATCGATCTGCGAGATGAAGCCGAGGCCGTGCGTCGCGGCCCGGCGCACCCCCGGCCGACTGCCGCCGGCGATCATCATCGGCGGCCCGGCGCTCGACGTGCCCTGTGGGGTCACGCGCACCCGACGGCCGGCAACGTCGGCGGGTTCGCCTCGGGTCAGTGCGAGCACGGCCGCGATGTATTCGTCCGCGATGCGCCCGCGCTCGCTGAAGTCGACGCCGCCGTGTTCGTACTCCTCCGGGCGGTGGCCAACCCCGAACGCGTAGGACACCCGACCGCGGCTGATCAGATCCAGCACGTTGATCTCCTCGGCAAGTCGCACCGGATCACACAGCGGAATCGGCACCGCGGCAATAAGTATCGCGAGCGACGTTGTCCTTGCGGCGATCGCCGAGGCCAGTATCAACGGCGTGGGCAGGTGGCCGTCCTCGGTGCCGTGGTGCTCGGACAGCACCGTCAGCACCGCGCCCCTGGACTCCGCCCATCCGCACATGTCGATCGCCGCCGCGTACAGGTCGGCAGCGGGTCCAGCCCAGTCGGGGGCACGCATGTCGAACCGCAGCGTCAGCACGCCCTCAACCTAACGTTTGTTCTTCGATGTGGAAAGGGCCGACACGTCCGCACTGCACCCCTTGACCGCTTAGCGGGCTCCCTGCTAGCTTGCGGATCAAACATTAGGTACGAGGTTGACCACTGCATCGGCGACGGACACCCGCCAACGGCGCGGGCGTGTCGGATGGGTCGCGCTCGCAGCCGCTTTCGGCGTGTTCGCCATCGTCGCGCTACTGAACATGGAGACCGGGCTGCACGGCGATCCCCGGACCGTCAACCCCGACCCGCAGTACGCACAGCGCCCCGGCTTCCTCGGTGTCACCAACTGGCCTCTGGTCACGAGTGCGATGTCGGTGGCCGTCACCATCGGCTTCTTCGGGGTGGTGGGCTGGTGGTCCGTCCGCGAACGCAGGGCGCACTGGGCGTTGATCGTCGGCATCGCCGGACTGTGCGCGGGAGCTCTCGACCCGCTGGCCAACTGGGCCACGTTCGCGGTCTTCGACGCCCGCGTCGCCCACTTTCCGCTGTCGTGGCCGTATTTCAACATCTCGCCACTACTCGAACCCCACCCTGTCGTTTCTCGGCGGATACGCCAGCTACTACGTCCTGACCGGTGTCGGCCTGCTGTCGATATACCGGCGCGTCGTGGAGCCGCACGTGAAGCCGGGCGGGCATCGCCGTCTCGCGGTGTTCGCCACCGGGTTCGTGGTCGGCCTGCCCGTCAACGCGCTCATGCAGTTCCTGTGGCTGAAGGTCGACCTGTTCGTCTACACGCAAGCCGCCGGACCGGTGCTCGACGTCGCAGGCAGGCAGCTGCCGCTGTACATGGTGATCTACGACAGCTTCCTGTTCGCCGTGGTGGCCGTCCTCTGCGTGCCCGACGACCGCGGTCGGCCCGCGTTCGTCGCGCGTGTCGCCCAACGCCTCCCCATCGTCGGAGGACCGCCGACCACCCCTCGACTGCTGGCGGTGGCGATCGCCGTGCTGATGACCGCCGTCGCGGTGCCGATCGCGGTGTTCAGCCTGCTGCGCGTCGGCGGCTTCGCCACGCCGTCCTACGACGAGTACCCCTACCCCGCCGTGAAGGTCTACGACCCGTACGGCGATCTGGAGCGCGCGGGCAAGCCGGGCCCGTTCTATCGGTAACCAACGGAGGAGAGCGATATGAGTCAGCAGCGCGTAGTCGTCTGGGCGACAGGCGGGATCGGCGCGATCGCCATCCGCGCCATTCAGCATCGCCCCGATCTCGAACTCGTGGGCGTGTGGGTGCATTCCGAGGACAAGGTCGGCACGGACGCGGGAGTGCTAGCGGGGGGCGATCCGATCGGCGTCGCGGCGACCAACGACGCGGACGCGCTGATCGCCTTGCGACCGGACTGCGTCATCTACGCGGCCAGCGGCCCCGAACGGGATGCCGGACACATCCCGGACTACGTGAAGTTACTGTCGGCCGGCCTGAACGTCGTGACCACCAGCACCACCCGTCTGGTCAATCCACACAACTACGAGCCCGCGGAATGGCGGGACCAGCTTGCCGCTGCGGCGAAGCAGGGACAGGTGACGTTGTACGCCTCGGGCATCGAGCCCGGCTTCGCCGCCGACTACCTGCCGCTCGTGCTGTCCACGCAGTCGTCGCAAATCGAGACGATCCACTGCTACGAGATGGGCCTGTACGACGACTACGGCGTGCCCGACATCATGTCCGACGCACTGGGCTTCGGCCGACCCCTCGAGTACGAGCCGTGGATCAGCTTCCCCGGCGCGATCGCCGGCGAATGGCAGGGCCAGCTGCGCCTCGTCGCCGAGGCGCTTGGCGTCGAGATCGAGGAGGTCCGTGAGACATTCGATCGCGCCATCACGGAACGCACCCTCGACGTCGCGATGGGGAGGGTCGAGGCGGGCACGTGCGGGGCGTTGCGGATGCAGGCCATCGGCGTCGTCGACGGCCGCGAGGCGATCATCATCGAGCACGTCACCCGCCTGGCTCATGACGTCGCCCCCGACTGGCCGCGGGGAATCGGCGACCTGTCCTACCGGGTGAACATCACGGGCGTACCCGATATCGACTGCACACTGGCCGCCACCCTGCGGGATCCGGCGGGGGCGGGCATCGGCGGAATGACCTCGGGCGCTGGCGCAATGGTCGCCACGGCCATGCGCGTCCTCAACGCCGTCCCCTACGTCATGGCCGCAGAGCCGGGCCTGGTGAGCTCGGTGGAGCTGCCGCTGACGATACCCAAGGGCGCCTTCGCCGCTTCCTAAGTCGGTCAGAACGGTGCGGTGCATTCGGTGAGCCGGTCTTCGCGGTTGCGTCGGCGCTCGGCGGCAATGGCGGCGGCGCGTTGTTGGGCGCGGGTGCGTCTTCGTTGTGGCATCCGGAGGTCGCGGCCGGGGGGCGGTTCGGTGACCGGTGCCGGGGTGTCCGGTAGTGGTGTGGTGGGGTCCCAGTTGGGGAAGTAGATCCGACTGCCCGGCGGCGCCCGGTGTTTCAGTCCGGACGGGCTCGTCCACACGATGGTGCCGTCGGCGAGCTGGTCCTCGGACCAGCCGCCCTCCCCGACCCAGAACGTCTTGAGCAGGTGATGTTTTCGGCACAGCGTGGCGATGTTGCCCGGATGGGTCAGCCCGCCGGGACGGCCGTAGGGGACGGTGTGGTCGAGGTCGGCGTACTCGGCCGGGTGATCGCAGCCGAGGAACCGACACGTCATGTCGCGGGCCCGTACGAGGCGTCGGGTCGCGATGGAGGGCCGGTAGCGCACCTCGGCGGTCAGGTCCTCCGGGGTGGCGATGGTGCGGATGGAGGCGCCCATCCGGCACAGGTCGGCCAGCAGCGCCGCGGGCAGGACGCCACCGCCGGCGACGATCGCGGTGTAGCTGCACGGGGCCGGTGTGGGTTCGGAAGTCGTTGCTGCGGATTCGGCACTCTCGAGCTCGGCGACGGAATCCATACGTTCGGGCGCGGATTCCTCGTCGAGTGGCGGCTCCGGGTGCTGATCGTCGGGCTCGTCTTCGGCGGGCCGATGGTGTTCCCAGTTGACGACCGGGTCGTCACCTACACCGTCGTCACGAGTGGGGTCGACGTCTCGGTCCGGTTCCCCGTCGCCGGGCGGCAGTTCGGGCTCTTCCTCATCCCCGGGTGGCGCTTCGTCGGTCCAGTGTTGTTCCCAGTCGTAGTCCGGGTCGTAGCGCGGCCCACCGTCATCGGGCCCGTCATCCGGGCCGTCGTCGGGTGCCTCGGGTGCCGGGCCGTCGGCGGGGTGGGGGTTGTCGGTGAGGACGAGGATCTCGAAGTGCTTACCGCGGGCGTCGGGCCCGGTGGCCGGGCAGTCCGCCGATCCGCACAGACACGGCAGGTGATCGCCGCCGGCGTTGATGATCCCGAGGGCCGCCACGCGACGCTCGCCGTGGGTGCGCGGATCCTCGGGACACACCGATGTGGCCATGGCGTCCAGGCGGCGGTCGGTCAGCTCGGCGTCCAGGGCACTGACCCGCCCGTAGATGGATCGGGTGCCGGTGGCGTCGTCGGGTTTGCCGAACGCGATGTTCAACGATCTCTGCGCGGTGCGGAACCGGCGCACCGCGTCGGGGTCGTGGCGTTCGATCGCGGCGTCGATCGCGTCGGCGAGTTTCTGCTCGGAGTAGCCGCCCCATCGGGTGGCCACTGCGGCGAGGTCGGCGTCCACCCGGGCCAGCGCGTCGGGGTCGACGAGCTGGGTGCGCCACGACGCGGTGGTCGCGACCTTCGGGGTGATGTCGCCGAGGCGCAGCAGGTCCCCGGTCAGGGGGATCCGGTCGCGCAGGTCCAGGGCCTGATACATCAACCCCGAGGCCGTGCGGTGGCTGACGATCAGGTCGGCGGCGATCTCGGCGGCACAGCAATCCCAGGCGTCGCAGGCCGAGCGCTCGCGGCTGCGGGCCAGGTCGGTGCCCAGCCGCCGGTCGACCAGTTCCGCGATCAGGGCCAGGCGATGCCCGGCAGCGGCGGCCTCGATCCGCGCGTACCCGGTGATCGACAGATTCAGCGCAGCGTCATCCAACAACGCTGGATCGACGGTCTCGCACATACATTCGATTATCCCCGGCCATCAGACCACCGATCAGGAAAAACTCCAGCACAGAGCCCGAGCTGTGGATGAATCCCGGACTGTGCACAACCGGCACCCGCGTACCAGAAGCTGTCGGACCCACGTGCTATGAGCTCGTGCTGGACAATCGACGTCGGCATGACCGACACCGAGAATCCCGAACCCGAATCCCAACGACGCCATGTCGTCCGGCTACTGGTGTTGGTGGCGTTCCTGGGTGCGCTGTTCTACCTCTTCACCGTCGCGCGCGTCGTCGACGTCGAGACAGTCCGCAGCGCGGTCGCGGCGGCCGGGCCTGCGGCGCCGCTGGCCTACATCGTCGTATCGGCACTGCTCGGCGCGATCCTGGTGCCGGGCCCGATCCTGGCCGCAGGCAGCGGCGTCCTCTTCGGGCCCGTCATCGGCGTGTTCGTCACGCTCGGCGCAACGGTCGGCACCGCCGTCATCGCGAGCCTCATCGGCAGGCGTGCGGGTCGCGACAGTGCACGCGCGCTGCTGGGCGCCGACCGGGCCGACCGCATCGACGCTCGGATCGAGCGCTACGGGTTGTGGGCCGTCGTCGGGCAGCGTTTCATCCCCGGCATATCCGACGCCCTCGCGTCGTACACCTTCGGCGCCTTCGGAGTTCCGTTGTGGCAGATGGCAGTCGGCGCGTTCATCGGGTCAGCGCCGCGGGCATTCGTCTACACCGCACTCGGCGCGTCGATCAACGACCTCAACTCGCCACTGGGTTACGCCGCACTCGCGGTCTGGATCGTGACGGCCGTCATCGGCGCATTCGCGGCCCATCGCGGCTTCCGGCACTGGCGCGCCCGCGCGCGCGACTAGGTGTGCCGACTACGGACAGCTCTCGGTGTCGATGCGCACCACACCGAAATCGATATCGCTCGACACGGTGATGACACTGCCCGCAGGCGGGGTCGATGTGCACACCTGCCAGTTGCGATCGCTGACTTGCGCCCGGCCTTGACCTGTCAGATCCGTTGAGCTGCTGAACCACACCTCGCCACCGGTCGCCGACTGCACCATGTCCTGGGCGCCCTGCAGATCCATGCCGATCACGTCCGGCATCCGCCAGGAGTCGGCGTAGGCCACCGGACTGACCACACCACCCACTGCTGCCAACGCGCCGACCACCGCGGCGACGAAACGACGTTTCATTCTCTCCCCCTTCTCGATGCGCCGAACTCTAGGCGAGCTCACCGACAATCCACTCCCCTCGCCGCAGCACACCCCTGACGGCGAGGTCGGCATCCAGCACGACAAGGTCTGCGAACGCACCCGAAACCAGCCCGACGCTCGGGAGACGAAGCGCGCGTGCGGGGTTCGACGACGCCTGCCGCACCGCCGCCAGGAGAGCGTCGTCGCGGGGCAGCCCGCTGTGCGTGACGGCGAAGCGGAACACCCGGTCCATGGTCGCGGTGCTGCCCGCGATGGTGTCCGTGCCCGCCACCCTCGCCACTCCCTCGACGACCTCGACGTCCAACGGCCCGAGGCGGTAGACGCCGTCCGACACGCCGGTCGCCGCCATCGCGTCGGTGATCAGCGACACCCGGTCCGGCCCCGCCGTCCGCGTCACGAGCCGGTAGACCGCCGGGTCGACGTGGACACCGTCGGTGATGATCTCGACCGTGACCCGGTCGTCCTCCAGCAGCGCGACAACCGGCCCCGGCTCACGCCGGTCGATCGGACGCATCGCGTTGAACAGGTGGGTGCCCACCGTCGCGCCCGCATCGATCGCCGCCACCGTCTGCTCGTAGGTCGCCTCCGTATGACCAACGGCTACAACGACTTCGGCGACTACGAACTGCGCGATGGCCTCGAGCGCGCCGTCGCGTTCCGGGGCGACGGTCACCATCCGCACCGCACCGTCGGCCGCGTCGAGGATCCGCGCGATCTCCGCCGGGTCGGGGTCGCGCATCAGGCCCGGCTGGTGCGCCCCGCACCTCAGCGTCGACAGCCACGGCCCCTCCAGGTGGATGCCGTCGATGACGCCCGCGCGCACGTCCGCCGCCAAACCCCGGACCTGATGCAGCACATCCTCCGGGCTCGCGGTGACGAGCGAGGCGACCAACGAGGTGGTGCCGTGCCTGCGGTGCAACTCGACCGCGGTGGCCGTCTGCTCCGCCGTCGCCGCCGTGAAGTTCGCCCCGCCACCGCCGTGCACATGGCTGTCGACGAATCCCGGCACCACCGTGACCGCACCGAGTACGACGTCCACATCACCCCGAGGCCCTGCGCCCACCGCGACGATCCTGGCGCCGGACACCTCGATCCAACCAGGCCGCAGCACCTCGGCGCCCGTGACGACGGTGTCGGCGGTGACGAGCACCTAGATGCCCTGCCAGTCCGGCTTCGACCGATAGGTCTCGCGGTAGTAATCGACCAACTGGAGTCGGCGACTGGCGGCGTCGTCCAGAAGCACCGACACGTGCGGATGCAGCTGCAACACGGTGGCGGGCCACATCGCGCTCACCGCGCCCTCGACGAGCTGATGGACGGCCTCGGCCTTGCTGCGTCCGGACGCCACCAGCACGATGTGCCGCGCCTCCATGATCGTGGCGAGCCCCTGCGTCAGACAGTGCGTGGGGACCGCGTCGACGTCGTCGTCGAAGAAGCGCGCGTTGTCGATTCGGGTCTGCCGAGTCAGGGTCTTGATCCTGGTGCGCGACGCCAACGACGAGCCGGGCTCGTTGAACGCGATGTGCCCGTCGGTCCCGATCCCGAGGATCTGCAGGTCGACGCCGCCTGCGGCGCGGATCGCGTCCTCGTAGGCGGCACACGCCGCGGGGATGTCCGCCGCGAGTCCGTCGGGACCGGTGACCGCGCCCGGCGCGAAGTCGACCCGCGAGACGAACACCCGGTCGATCACGTTGCCGTAGCGCTCGGGGTGGTTCGCGGGCAGCCCGACGTACTCGTCGAGGGTGAAGCCGCGAGCCCCGGCGAACGTCAGTCGCCCCTCGGCGTATCGGCGGACCAGCTCGTCGTAGATCGACAGCGGCGACGACCCGGTCGCGAGCCCCAGCACCGGATTCGGTGTACGGGCCAGCAGCGCCTCCACCGCGTCGGCTCCAACGGCGCCGATGTCGACGGCACCCGGAAGGATGATGACCTCCATTACTTGTTCGCCGTGAAAAGACCTGCCCCGGAAGCGATCTGGTTACCAGTCAGCACCGCCGCCGAGGGCGCCACGTTGGCCGCCTCGCGTTCGTCCATCACCACGACGGGGACGATGGGATTGAGCCCCTTCGCCTCGATGGCGGGTACGTCGTAGGTGATGATCAGTTGGCCGTGCGTCACGTCGTCACCCTGGGCGACGTGCGTGGTGAATCCCTCGCCGTTCAGCGCAACGGTGTCGAGTCCGAGGTGAACCAGAACGCCGACACCGTCGGCGGTCAGCACCACGTACGCGTGCGGCATGAGTTTAAGCAGCTTGCCGCTGACCGGGGCGACGGCCTGCACCACCTCACGCGGCGGGTCGACGGCGGCGCCGAAGCCCACCATGCCGGCCGAGAACACCGGATCGGGAACATCGGCTAGGGCGACGGCGCGTCCGCCCACGGGCGCGAGGACCTGCGTTGTGCTCACGGACATGACTGTACGGAAAGACGGCCGCGGGTTCATCGGTTCTCGTCTAGGCTTTCGCACAACTTCAGCGGTGCTCGACCGTGGCGAAGCAGGAGGGCCTCAACGATGACCGATGCGACGAAAACCGGTGGACCACAGAAGAAATCGGGACTGAGGATACCCGGCTTCGCGCTACTGCAGAGGCTCGGCAAGAGCCTCATGCTGCCCATTGCGGTGCTGCCCGCCGCAGGCATCCTCCTGCGACTGGGACAGCCCGACCTGCTGGGTCGCATCGAGGCGCCGGTCATCGGACCGTTCTTCCAGGCGATGAGCGCCGCGGGCGGTGCGCTGTTCGACAACCTCGCCCTGTTGTTCGCGGTCGGCGTTGCGATCGGCTTCGCCAAGAAGGCCGACGGGTCCACCGCACTGGCCGCTGTCGTCGGCTACCTGGTGATGGACAAGGTGTTCGAGACGATGTCGCCGTTCGTGCTCGCCGGCGTACTCGACAAGGCGGGCGAACAAGCTCAGATCAACTACAGCGTGTTCGGCGGTATCGTCATCGGTCTACTCACCGCGTGGCTCTTCGATCGCTATCACACGATCCAACTCCCCTCGTACATCGGATTCTTCGGCGGCAGAAGGTTCGTCCCGATCGTGGTGTCCCTGGCGAGCCTGTTCATCGCCTTCGCGATGAGCTACTTCTACCCGATCTTCGACGCGGGGCTCACCAGCCTCGGCGAGTTCATCGGCGGCGCGGGCGCAATCGGCGCGTTCGTCTACGGGTTCGCCAACCGCATGCTGATCCCGATCGGCCTGCACCACATCCCCAACTCGTACATCTGGTTCCTCTACGGCGACTACGAGACCCCGGACGGCGTGGTCACCGGTGAGCTCACCCGCTTCGCCGCGGGCGACCCGACCGGTGGCCACCTGACGTCGGGCTTCTACCCGATCCTGATGTTCGGGCTACCCGCCGCCGCACTGGCGATGATCCACGTCGCGAACAAGAAGCAGCGCAAGGTCGCCGTCGGCATCCTGTCGGCCGCTGCGCTGACGGCGTTCCTCACCGGCGTCACGGAACCGCTCGAATTCGCCTTCATGTTCGTCGCTTTCCCGCTGTACGTGATTCACGCGTTGCTGACGGGACTGTCGCTGGCGATCGCGTACCTACTCGACATCCATCTCGGCTTCTCGTTCTCCGCCGGTTTGATCGACCTCCTGCTCTACGGCGGAGCGCCCGCCGCGAAGAACATTCCACTGCTGATCGGCATGGGCGTCGTGTTCTTCGTCGTCTACTACCTGCTGTTCCGCTTCGCGATCGTCAAGTGGAACCTGCGCACCCCCGGCCGCGAACCGGAGGCGGAGTTCGAGGCCGAAGAGCAGGCCAACCTCGAAGAGGCGACGGCGTCCGTGACCTCGGTGGCGGCGGAGTCCGGGTCCACGGCGACCGTGACCGCGCCGGCCACCAGCACGGCCGAGCAGTTGATCGAGGCGTTCGGCGGCCGGGAGAACCTCGTCAACGTCGACGCCTGCATCACGCGGTTGCGGATGGAGGTCGCCGACAAGAGCAAGGTCGATCAGGCCCGCCTGAAAAGCCTTGGCGCAGCAGGTGTCATCGAGGTCGGCAACAGCGTGCAGGCGGTGTTCGGCACGCAGTCCGAAGCACTCAAGAACGACATCAACGAGGTGCTCTAGGCACTACTTCGGCGCGCCGAGATCGTCGAGGGCGCGCTCCGCACCGCGATTCAGCGGCACCGGGTCCGTGTTGCGCGCATCCTCGAGCGTGATCCCCTTCGCCGCTCCCACCACCTGCTGGAGTTGCGGCAGCCGGTCGAACAGCGTCTTGGTCAGGACGCAGGCGAGATTCGCGTCGACGGTGTCGCGCACCAGCAGCACGTTGGGCACCACGATGGTCTTCACGTCGGCGGCCAGACCGTAGGTCGCCGCCGGGATGACGCCCTCCTCGTAGGCGGGGCTGATCTCGGCCATCTTCGCGAACTCCGGTGTGATGTCGACGAAGTCGACGTCGTTGCGCGAGGTGGTGAGCAGGTCGGTGATGCCGGGGGTCGGCAGTCCACCCGACCAGAACAGCGCGTCGATCGACCCGTCCTTCATCCCGTCCACCGTCTTGGTGAGGTCCAAGCGCTGCGCGGAGACGTCGGAGGCCGGGTTCAGTCCGGCGGATTCCAGGATGCGGTTGGCGATCACCTCGGTCCCCGACCCCGGCGACCCCGTTGACACCCGCTTGCCGCGCATGTCGGCGACCGTGGTGATGCCCGCACTCTTGCGCGCGATCACCTGCGTGTAGTTCGGGTAGATGCGCGAGAGCGCCTGCACCGGTTGCTTCTCGCCATCGAACGCGGCCTTACCCTCGACCGCGTCGGCAGCGGTATCCGCCAGCGAGAACGCCACCTCGTAGGTTCCGGCGACCAACTGCTGGATGTTCTGCACCGAGGCCCCGGTTTCCGCGGCCGAGGCCTTCACCTTCCCGTCCGTCGACGTCGAAACCTGTTCGGCGTAAGCGTTTCCCAGTGAGAAGTACACCCCCGTCGCGTTACCGGTCGCAATGCTGACGCGAGTCTCGCCCGCGAGTTCGCACGTGAGCTCGCCGCCCGAGTCCGCCGTCGGCGCGTCCTGCCTGCCACCGCACCCGGTCGCGGCGGTCCCGGTGAGCACCACTGCCGCGACCACCGTCATTACTCGTCTCATGTTCGTCTCCTCTTGTCGATGAACGTCAGCGCGACCGCGGCGAGCAGACACGCCGAACCCGCCACGATGGTGGCGGGATTAAGGAACAGCAGCAGCAGCGCCGCAGCGCCGGTGAGGACGCGGGGAACGAGGCGGGCCTCCCCGACGCCCAGCACCCAACCGCCCGCGGCGAACGACAGCGCGACGATGCCCAGGCACGCGACGGCGGCAACCCAGATCACCCCCAGTACCGGCCCCCGCGCCAACAGGTACTCACCCGGTGCGGTCAGCACGAACGCGATCGGAACGAGGAACGCCGGCGCCGCGTATCGCAGCGCGTGCCACATCGTCGGGATGGCCCTGCCGCCGGTGACGGCGGACGCGCCAACCGCGGCCAGCGCGGTGGGCGGCGTCACCTCGGAGAGCACCGAGTAGTAGAAGACGAACATCGCCGCGGCGGGGGCGGGCACGTCGAGCGCAAGCAGCGCGGGTCCGATGATCACCCAGCCGATGACGAACGACGCCGTCACCGGGATCGCGAGACCCAGCAGCGCCAGGGCCACGGCGGCGAACACGGCGGTCAGCGCCAGCATTGCGGTGCGGTTGTCGGTGATCGCGTCGACTCCCCCGACCAGCAGCGACGAGAACTGCGCTCCCAAACCGGTTTTCGTCGTCGTCGCGGTGATCACACCGGCGGCGGCGCAGACCGCGACGACCGGCAGCACCCCGCGCACGCCGGCACTGAGCGCCTCGAACAGCCGCTGCGGCGTGAACCGGTAGCGCCGGTCGAGGAACGACAGCGCGAAGGCCAGCACCGTCGCGTACACCACCGCCCGCGTAGCGGACATCCCCATCGCCAGCAGGACCACGATCGCGATCAGCGACGAGAAGTGATACCCGAAGCGGCCCAGCAGTTTCCACGCCGACTCCGACTCGAGCCGGGCCGGGGTCATGCCGTATCGCCTGGCGTCGATCTCGACGGCGAGCAGGATGCCGAGGTAGTACAGCACCGTCGGGATCATCGCCCAGCCGAGCACCGTCAGGTACGAGACCTCGAGGTACTCCGCGACGATGAAGGCCGCGGCGCCGAGCGTCGGCGGCGACAGCAGCGCGCCGACACCCGCAGCCGCGAGTACACCGCCCGCCCGTTCCGGTGTGTAGCCGGCCCTGCGCATGATCGGCCAGGTCACCGCGCCGACGCTGACGGCCGTCGCCGTCCCGGACCCCGACACGGTGCCCAGCAGAAAGCCCGACGCCACCGCGGTACGGCCCGCCGCGCTGCGCGACCGCCGGAACGCGGCCACCGACAGCTCGACGAAGAACCGTGCCCCACCGGACAGTTCGAGGACGGCGCCGTAGATCGTGAACAGCACGATGTAGGTGGCCGCGACGTCGAGCGGCGTGCCGAAGAACCCGCTGCCCGAGTTGTACAGGGCGTCGACGATCTGGTCGAAGTTCAAGCCCGCGTGCGCGATCGTCCACCCCTGCGGCAGCAGGCCCCCGTAGTAGCCGTAGGCCAGGAACACCCCGCACACGATGGGCAGCGCCCAACCGGTGGTGCGCCTGCACGCCTCCAGGATCAGCACCAGGAGCAGCGCACCCATCGCGACGTCCACCGGATCGAGCAGGCCCTGCCGATCGAGGAACGCGTTGTAGCCGCCGCCCGCGGAGCCGATCGGCACCGGCAGGATCGGATACAGGCAGACCAGCAGCGTGACCACGGCCAGCGCCCAGTCCACGGGACCCGGTCGGTCATCCGGGTCGAGTCGACCCCAGCCCGACCGGTAGACCAGGAACACCAGCGGAAGCGACCCGGCGAGGAACACGATCAGGTAGAACTGGCTGCCCTGCGCCAGCGGGCGGAACACCTGCCAGATGGTCAGCAGGGCGACGGCGAACGCCACGACCGCGACCACCCGGTTCGGCCAGCCCGTGAGCGGACGTCCCGGCCGCTCCTGATCGTCGACCTGCGCGGCGAGCGCGGCGTCCCGGTCCGGGTCGTCGGGCGCTGCGGGTGTGTCGGCGACGACCACCGTCTGCGGGTCGCCGGGCTCCGTCGACGAGCTGCGGTTCATATGGCCGCAACGTTAAGCCGCCGCCTGGGCGTCCGCTGTGTATTGGGAACTTACGCTCTCGCCGAACGGGTTTCAGCGCGAGGCTAGTGCTCGGCGAAGAACTGCGCGCCCGCCTGCGACGCGTCGAACACCCCGGTGGGCCAGCGGTGATCGCCGCCCTCGATCTGGACGAACTCGACCTCGGCGCCGTCCGCGCAACCGGTGGCGGTGCGGATCAGCACCCCCGGTCCAGGCTCGACGACGGGCGGTGGGCACCCGTTGACATCGAACCAGCGTTGCGCCATCACCGGCGCCGGGACGATCTCACTCGGACCGCCGCGCCCGATCATCGGGCCACCGTTGAACGGCACCACCGGATCGGCGTTGCCGTGCGCCCCGATCACCGACACCGGCTGTGACGGTGTGCACGGGAAGGCGCTGGTGTACGTCGCGGCCATCGGCGCGATGGCGGCGAAGACGTCGGGGCGCTCGCAGCCCAGTCGCGTGGTCATGAAACCGCCCGCCGACATCCCGGTGGCGAACACGTTGGCGCGGTCGATGCCGTACTGATCGGCCAGTTGACCGGCCAGCGCGACGAGGAACCCGACGTCGTCGACCCCGGTCCGGTCGGGCACCGACGCGCCGCGGCCATCGGCCCAACTCATGTCGATGCCGTCGGGGTAGGCGACGAGGAAACCCTGCCGGTCGGCGGCGACGTTGTAATTGCTCAACGCCATCTGCTGCCCGCCGTTCTGGCCGCCGCCGTGCAGGTTGAGCACCAGGCCCGACGGGCGGTCGACACCCGCGGGCACGTGCACCAGATACGTTCGCTGCATACCGCCGAAATCGAGTGCGCCCGGAAACGCGGACGCACTCGGCGCGCGTAACGCCGACACCGTGAGCAGGACCGCCGCCACCGCGGCGACTGCAGCCCAACGCCGAGCCACCGCACCCGCGACCCCTCGAACCGCACCGCCTGCAAACACGTGGGCCAGTATGCCGAGCCTTGCCGGGTCTCGTCGAGGTTTACTCCGGCGAATCGATCGTCACCTGCCGTGCGCTGCGAAGAACCGCCCGATGGCCTGCGACGCGTCACCCGGCCACACGTGCCCGCCGCCGTCGATCTGAACGAATGTCACCTCGGTGCCCTCCGCGCAACCGGCGGCGGTGTAGCGCAGCACGCCCGGCCCCTGCTGCGTGACCGGCGGCGGGCAACCGTCGACGGTCCGCCAGCGCTGCGCCATGGCGGGAGCGGCGACGACATCACTCGAGCCGCCGCGTCCGACCATCGGGCCGCCGGTGAACGGCACCACGGGATCCACGCTGCCGTGCGTTTGGAGGACCGACACCGGCTGCGCTGGAGAACACGGATAGCCACTGGCCAGCGTCCCCGCCACCGGTGCGATCGCGGCGAACACGTCGGCGCGCTGGCAGCCCAGCCGGGTGGCCATGAACGCGCCCGCCGACATGCCGGTGGCGAACACCCGGCCGCGCGGAATGCCGTACTGCGCGGTGAGTTGGTCGACGAGGGCGACGAGGTAGCCCACGTCGTCCACACCCCGCTGGTCGGGTACCGAGGCGCCGCGGCCGTCGGCCCAGCTGAAATCGATGCCGTCGGGGTAGGCGACCACGAAGCCGTGCTGATCGGCGACGGCGTCGTAACCGGTGGCCGCCATCTGCGCAGCGCCGTTCATACCCGCGCCGTGCAGGTTCAGCACCAGCCCGGTGGGCGGTCCCGGCGGGACGTGAACCAGATACGTGCGCTGCTCACCGCCGAACGCCAGCCGGCCGGGTGCGTCACCGCCCGGCAGCGCGGACGCGGACACCGAGCCGACGAGCGCCAGCACGACGACGACGACGCTGGCGGCGAAGCCGCGGATCACAGGCACTCGGCCAGTATCCGGGCGCATGCGAACGCCGGATGACGCCAGGCGATCTGCGCCATGATGACCGGATGAACGGCATCGCGGGCAAGGGCGTACTGGTGACGGGCGCGGCATCGGGCATCGGCCGGGCGACGGTCGAGCGACTGCTCGCCGAGGGCGCCACCGTGGTAGGTGTCGATGTGGCGCAGGACCCGCCCGACGGGTTGAGCGCGTACCTGCGCGCCGATGTCACGGACTCCGGCGCGGTGGGCGCCGCCGTCGACGCCGTCGTCGATGTGGCGGGCCGACTCGACGGCGTCGTGCACTCCGCCGGGGTGGCGGGCGGCGGACCCGTGCACCTGGTCCCCGACGAGGAGTGGGATCGCGTCATCGGCGTCAATCTGACGGGCACGTTCAGGGTCACCCGCGCGGCGCTCAACCAGATGATGAAGCAGGACCGCGTCGACGGTGAACGCGGCTCCATCGTGAACCTCTCCAGCATCGAGGGCCTCGAGGGCACCGCCGGCGGCAGTTCCTACAACGCCTCGAAGGGCGGGGTCGTCCTGCTCACTAAGAACACCGCGATCGACTACGGGCCCAGTGGAATTCGCGCCAACGCGATCTGCCCCGGCTTCATCGAGACGCCGCTGTTCGAGTCGGTGGTCGGGATCCCCGGCATGGAGGGTGCGCGCGAAGGCCTGCGACACGAGCACAAGCTGCGCCGCTTCGGCCGAGCCGAGGAGGTCGCCGCCGTCGCGACGTTCCTGCTCTCCAGGGACGCCAGCTTCGTCAGCGGTCAGGCCATCGCCGTGGACGGTGGTTACACCGCGGGGCGCGACCACGGTGTCACCGAGTTGATGGGCCTCGGCGAGCAGTAGCTACCGCGCCGCGCGGATCGCCTCGAAGACACCGGGATCCATCAGCGTCGAGGTGTCGCCGAGTTCGCGGCCCTCGGCGACGTCGCGGAGCAGCCGGCGCATGATCTTGCCGCTGCGCGTCTTCGGCAGTTCGGGCACGACGTGGATCTCGCGCGGCTTGGCGATCGGGGAGATCTCCTTGGCGACCTCGGCGCGCAGCTCTTCGACCATCTGCTCGTGCGACAGGTCGGTGTGATGCGCCTTCAGAATGACGAAGGCGCAGATCGCCTGACCGGTGCTCTCATCGGACGCGCCGACGACGGCCGCCTCCGCCACCCCGGCGTGGCCGACGAGCGCCGACTCCACCTCGGCCGTCGAAATGCGATGTCCCGACACGTTCATCACGTCGTCGATGCGGCCCAGCACCCAGATCTCACCGTCGTGGCCGTAGCGGGCGCCGTCACCCGCGAAGTACCACCCCTGCTCGGCGAACCGCGACCAGTAGGTCTCCTTGAAACGCTCCGGGTCGCCCCAGATCCCGCGCAGCATCGCGGGCCACGGCTTGTCCAGCACCAGATAGCCGCTGGGCTGCTCGCCGTGTTCGGTGCCCGGCTCGAGCTGGTTGCCGTCGTCGTCGACGATCTTGGCCGAGATGCCCGGTAGCGCGCCCATCGCCGAGCCCGGCTTGCACGCGGTGACGCCGGGAAGCGGAGCGATCATCGCCGCACCGGTCTCGGTCTGCCACCACGTGTCGACGATCGGGGTGGCGTCACCGCCGAACACCAGTCGGTACCAGCGCCACGCCTCCGGGTTGATGGGCTCGCCGACGGAGCCGAGCAGTCGGAGGCTGGACAGGTCGTGTGCGAAGGCGATCTCGCGGCCCCACTTCATGAACGTCCGGACCAGCGTCGGCGCGGTGTAATAGATTGTGACACCGTACTTCTCGATGATCTGGAAGTGCCGGTGCTCGTCCGGCGACGCGGGCGTGCCCTCGTACACCACCTGCGTGGCGCCGTTCGACAGCGGCCCGTAGACGATGTAGCTGTGTCCGGTGACCCAGCCGATATCGGCTGTGCACCAGTACACGTCGCGCTCCGGTTTGAGATCGAAGACGTAGTGGTGCGTGTACGACGCCTGAGTCAGGTAGCCACCCGAGGTGTGCACGATGCCCTTCGGCTTGCCCGTCGTCCCCGAGGTGTAGAGCAGGAACAGCGGTTGCTCGGCGTCGAACGCGTCGGGCGTGTGCTCGGTCGACGCCGAGTCCACCACCTCGTCCCACCACAGGTCGCGCCCCTCGGTCCACGGCGTGTCGATCCCGGTGCGGCGCACGACCAGAACGTGTTCAACGGGATTGGTCTCCCCCAGTCCCGCGACCGCGTCGTCCACGGCCGGTTTCAACGGCACGGCCTGTCCGCGGCGGTACTGCCCGTCCGTGGTCACGACGACCTTCGTCTGCGCGTCCTCGATCCGGGCCCTGAGCGCGCTGGCGGAGAAGCCCGCGAACACCACCGAGTGCATGGCCCCGAGACGCGCACACGCGAGCATCGCGACGATCGCCTCGGGCACCATCGGCATGTAGATCGCCACGCGATCGCCTGCGACGACACCGAGATCGGTGAGCGCGTTGGCCGCCCTGCACACCTCGTCCTGAAGTTCGGCGTAGGTGATCGAGCGGGCGTCGTCGACGGGTTCGCCGACCCAGTGGATGGCAACCCGGTCACCGTTCCCCGCCTCGACGTGGCGGTCGACGCAGTTGTAAGCCACATTGAGGCGCCCGCCCACGAACCACTTCGCGAACGGGGCGTTCGACCAGTCGAGCACCTCGGTGAACGGAGTGGCCCACGCCAGCCGGTCGGCCTGCTGCGACCAGAATTCGAGCCGATCGTCCTCCGCCTGCCGGTACAGTTCGACGGTGCCGTTGGCCTGCGCCGCGAAGTCGTCTGAGGGGGCGTACGACGCCCTTGGCTCGCTGTATGTCTGAGTCATGCGGTGTGAGCGTAGTCACTGAATGGGCCCTGACCAGGCGTGCGTCACACCAGTCTGCGAGCGGTGCGAACGCCGCGCCGACCGGTCGATCAGACCGGCCCAGCGGTCGGCTTGGCGAGGTGAGATGTCCGGCGCGGTAGTGACGGTTCTCCTCGCGGTCCTCGGCGTCGCGGGGTTGGCGGCGGCGGCCTATCTGGTCCGCACCCGCCGGGTGGTCGCCACCCCGACCGAACGCGCCGTGCACGAGGCGCTGCACACCGCGTCGCTCGCCGCGCGGGCGCTGCGTCGCGGGCTGGACGCGGAGTCCGCGCGCGCCGCCGCGCCGCCCCTGCGCGCGCTCACCGGTGCGGAGGGCGTCGCACTGTTCGACGCCGACGGCGGGCTGCTGACCGTCGAACCCGACGACGGCACCGTCTGGTCCGACGCCCTCAGCGCCGAATGCGAACGCGCTGCCGCCGATTCGGTGTCGGGACAGCGCCGGGTGATGTCCGGCGGGCAACCGACGGTGATCGCTCAGCCGCTGCTCGCGGACGACTCCGGGGTCATCGGCGTGCTGGCCGTGGTGACGACGCGGACGCCGGGACCCGGCATGCTCGGCGCCGTCGGCGAAGTCGCCCGCTACGCGGCGAGCCAGATCGAACTCGCCGAACTCGACGCCTCGCGCGCGCGCCTCGACCGTGCCGAGGTGCTCGCGCTTCGGGCGCAGATCAGCCCGCACTTCATCTACAACGCCCTGAACACCATCGCCTCGTTCGTCCGCACCGACCCGGACCGCGCCCGCGATCTGGTGCTCGACTTCGCGGACTTCACCCGCTACTCGTTCCGCGCCGCGGGCCAGTTCACCACGCTGTCCGAGGAACTGCACAACATCGACCGCTACCTCGGCCTGGAGCGGGCCCGGTTCGGCACCGCGCTGCAGGTGAAGCTGCACGTGGCGCCCGAGGTGCTGCCCGTCGTAGTGCCGTTCCTGGCGCTGCAACCGCTCGTCGAGAACGCCGTGCGGCACGGCCTGGCGGGCCGGGGCGGCGGATCGGTCGAGATCATCGCGCGCGACGAAGGAGCGGACTGCGTCATCACCGTCGAGGACGACGGAATCGGCATGGACCCCGACACGCTGCGCTCGGGCCACGCCGACGCCCTTGCGGAGGACGGCACGTCACGGTCCGCCCACGTCGGGCTCACGAATGTCGATCATCGGCTGCGTGCGGCCTTCGGCAACGACTACGGTCTGGTGGTCGAGACGGCGATCGGCGCCGGCACCAAGGTCGTCATGCGGGTGCCGAAGTTCCGCGACGGCGTCCGCGCCGACGGAGGTGGGTTGAGTTGAGGCCGGCGAGAAGCGGAGCGGATCGCGCATGACCACGCTCACGGTGCTCGCGGTCGACGACGAGGCGCCCGCGCTGGATGAACTGGTCTACCTTCTCGAGCAACACCCCGCGATCGGCCGCGTGCGCAGCGCCCCGGATGCCACCGCGGCGTTGCGCCGGCTGCACGAGGACCAGGTCGACGCGGTCTTCCTCGACATCAACATGCCGGGCCTGTCCGGCCTAGAACTCGCCGCGGTGCTCGCCAACTTCGCCGATCCGCCGACGGTCGTCTTCGTCACCGCACACGACGACAAGGCGGTGGCGGCGTTCGACGTCGGCGCCGTGGACTATCTGCTCAAGCCGATCCGCCGGGACCGACTGGACGAGGCGGTGCGCCGGGTCGCCGCGGCGCGGACACCCGAGCCCGCACCGACGGCCGACGACCACGCGCCCGACGTCGTGCCCGCCGAGGTGGGCGGCGTCACCCACCTGATCCACCGGAACTCGATCGGCTGGGTCGAAGCCGAGGGCGACTACGCCCGCCTGCACGCGTCGACGGGCAGCTATCTGGTGCGCATACCGCTCACCACCCTGGAAACCCGTTGGGCCGATGCGGGTTTCCAACGGGTACACCGGTCCTACCTGGTGGCGTTGCGAATGGTGACGGGCATGCGCACCTCGAACGGCGCCGTCACCGTGCGCCTGGCCACCAACGGCAACTCCCCCGCCGTCGAACTGCCGGTCAGCCGCAGACAGGTCCGGGAACTGCGCGACCGGCTGGTGCGCGACCCGATGCGCGAGTACCGCTCGGCGCGCGGCGATGAGTAGTCCGAAGCCCGGCCGCCAGCGCGTGGTGCTGGCGGACCGCCGCGGCGCTCGCGTGGTGCGCACGCGGGTCGAGGTTCAGGAGCAGACCGCGGTCGGCGACGCCCTGGTCCGGGGGCTGGTGCGGGCGCAGCTCGGCCTGGCGCTGCGGCTCGCGGCGGTGGTGATGGTCGTCGTCGTCGCGATCCCGTTGAGCGGCATCGTGTTCCCGGTCCTCGTCACGACGTCGGTGTTCGGCATCCGATTGAACTGGCTGGTGCTCGCGCTGCTGTGCCCGTTGCTGTACGGCGTCGGCTGGCTGTTCGTGCGGCTGGCCGAACAGAGCGAGAAGGACTTCGTGCGCGTGGTCGACGAGGAACCGTGACCGGCTCCGAGGCCCTCACCGCGCTCGCGTTGATGGCCGCCGCGTTCGCGACGGTCGCCGTCGGGGTGTACGGCGGACGGTTGTCGCGGACCACCTCCGACTTCCTGGTGGCGTCGCGAACCGTCGGCCCACGCTGGAACGCCGCGGCGATATCGGGTGAATACCTTTCCGCGGCATCGTTTCTCGGTGTCGCCGGCCTGGTCGCCAAGTACGGCGCCGACGCGCTGTGGTACCCCATCGGTTTCACCGCGGGTTACCTCGGCCTGCTGCTGTTCGTCGCCGCCCCGCTGCGCCGCTCCGGTGCGTACACCGTGCCCGATTTCACCGAGTTCCGGCTGGGCTCGCGACGCCTGCGGACCCTCACGATGGTCTTCGTCGTCGTGATCTGCGTGCTGTACCTCGTGCCTCAGTACCAGGGTGCCGGTCTGACGCTGAAAATCCTTCTCGGTCTGCCGTTCTGGGTCGGCCCGGTCGCCGTCGCGGTCATCGTCATCGCCAACGTCGTCGGCGGTGGGATGCGCTCCATCACCTTCGTGCAGGCGTTCCAGTACTGGCTCAAGCTCACGGCCATCGCCGTTCCCGCGCTGGCACTGCTGGCGTTGTTCGCGAGCAACCCCGCACCGCTCACCGAACCGCTGCCGCCGACGATCGCCGAACGCACCACCGTCGCGATCGAAACGCCGGTGCTGGTGCAGATCGACTCGCCGGCGGGCGTGTCGATGAACGGGGTCGCAGTGCCTGCTCCGGGCGAGTACCAGCTGAGTGCCGGCACGACGCTGGTGCTCGAGGCCGGTTCGCTCACCCCCGTCGTGGCGGGCGCGCCGAGCACCGGCGAGGAGTGGGTCGGCTCCGGCGGCGGACTCGGCGGCGCCCATCCGCTGTTCCAGGTGCTGTCGATCATCGTGGCGACGTTCCTCGGCACGATGGGCCTCCCACACGTGATGGTGCGCTTCTACACGAATCCCGACGGGCGAGCCGCCCGGCGCACGGCGCTGGCGGTGATCGCGCTGCTGACGCTGTTCTACGCGTTCCCCACGCTGATGGGCGTTTTCGCCCGGTTGTACGTGCCGCAGCTGCTGATCACCGACACCGCTGACGCGGCCGTCGTGCTCATGCCGCAGGCGGCGTTCGCCGGCTCGTTCGGTCAGCTGCTCGCCGCGCTGGCCGCGGCCGGGGCGATCGCCGCGTTCCTGGCCACGTCGTCCGGCCTGCTCGTCAGCATCGCGGGCGCGCTGGCGACCGACGTGCTGCGCGGTCGGGTCCGAGACTTCCGGATCGCCGCGGTGCTCGGTGGGCTGTTGCCCCTGCCGCTGGCGATGGCGGCCTCGACGCTGGAGCTGTCCCGCAACGTCGGCCTGGTGTTCGCGGTCGCCGCGTCGACACTGTGCCCGCTTCTGGTGCTGGGGATCTGGTGGCGCGGGCTCACGGTCGCCGGGGCGATGAGCGGCCTGCTGACCGGAGGGCTGGCGTCCGGCACCGCCGCGGCGCTCACCCTCGCGGGCGGAGTCGACGAGCACGCGCTGGGCGGGTGGCTCGGCGTGCTCACCGGATATCCCGCCGCGGTGAGCGTGCCGCTGGCGTTCGTCACGATGGTGGTGGTCAGCAGGTTCACCACGGCATCGGCTGACACCGCGCGCATCTTCGCGCGCATGCACCTGCCCGAACGGCTGGGGATGAGCATCGAACGGGTGCCGACCGACGAGCGAGTGCGGGACAACCCGGTGGCCGAGGCCTGACCGCTCGTCGTCGTCGATCGACCGTTCACCGCACGCCTCGACGCCTTGACCGTGTGCCCGTCGACACCGTCGCCGATTGTGAGCAGGGTCTCAGGTAGCCGCCGGCTTGAGCCGGGTCACAGTCAAGGTAGGAGCCCTGTGTCCAAGACAGAACCACCACCGCTTACCGCGCCCTCGATGGCGTACGGGCAGCCGTTCATCGAAACCCAACAGAGCCCCGAGTTCCAGGAACTGCGCACCAGACTGCGCAAGTTCGTGTTCCCCATGACGGCGTTCTTCCTGGTCTGGTACGGCATCTACGTCGCCCTGGGCGCGTTCGCGCACGACTTCATGGCCACTCCGGTATTCGGCAACGTCAACGTCGGACTGCTGATCGGCCTCGGTCAGTTCCTGACCACGTTCGTCATCACCGGCCTGTACGTGCGGTTCGCCAACCGTGAACTCGACCCCCGCGCCGCGGCGATCCGCAACGAGCTGGAAGGGGCGAACCGATGACGGGCACACTGCTGGCGGCCAGCGAAACCGTGGGCAACCCGCTGGCCAACATCGGCATCTTCGCGGCATTCGTCATCGTCACGATGGTGGTGGTGATCCGGGCCAGTAAGAAGAACGCCACCGCCGACGAGTTCTTCACCGGCGGCCGCGGCTTCTCCGGACCGCAGAACGGCATCGCGATCGCGGGCGACTACCTGTCCGCCGCGAGCTTCCTCGGCATCGCCGGAGCCATCGCCGTCTACGGTTACGACGGCTTCCTCTACTCCATCGGCTTCCTGGTGGCGTGGCTCGTCGCGCTGCTGCTGGTCGCCGAATTGCTCCGTAACACAGGCCGATTCACGATGGCCGACGTGCTGAGCTTCCGCCTCAAGCAGCGACCCGTCCGGGTCGCCGCCGCCACCTCGACGCTGACGGTGTCGCTCTTCTACCTACTGGCGCAGATGGCGGGCGCGGGCGGCCTCGTCGCCCTGCTGCTCGACATCAACAGCAAGAGTGGCCAGGCGATCGTGATCGCCGTGGTCGGCGTTCTGATGATCGTCTACGTACTCGTCGGCGGCATGAAGGGCACCACCTGGGTGCAGATCATCAAGGCGGTCCTGCTGATCGTCGGCGCCGGCGTCATGACGATCATGGTGCTGGCCAAGTTCGGGCTCAACTTCTCGGAGATTCTCGGAGCGGCTCAGACCGCCGTCGCCGGATCGGCGACCGAGGCGGTTGCGGCGCGCGACGTGCTGGCGCCCGGCGCTCAGTACGGTGGCTCGCTGACGTCGCAGATCAACTTCATCTCGCTGGCCATCGCACTGGTGCTCGGCACCGCGGGCCTGCCACACGTGCTGATGCGCTTCTACACCGTGCCCACCGCCAAGGAGGCCCGTCGGTCGGTGGTCTGGGCGATCGCCCTGATCGGCGCCTTCTACCTGTTCACGCTGGTGCTCGGCTACGGCGCCGCGGCACTGGTCGGTCCGGACAAGATCCTGGCGGCAGCCGGTGGCGTCAACTCCGCGGCACCGCTGCTGGCTTTCGAACTCGGCGGCGTGGTGCTGCTCGGCATCATCTCGGCGGTGGCGTTCGCGACCATCCTCGCTGTGGTCGCCGGCCTCACGATCACGGCGTCGGCGTCGTTTGCGCACGATATCTACGCCAGCGTGCTGAAGCCGGGCAAGGTGACGGAGGACGAGCAGGTGAGGATCTCCCGCATCACCGCGGTCGTGCTGGGCGTCGTGTCGATCGCCCTGGGCATCCTGGCCAACGGCCAGAACGTCGCGTTCCTGGTGGCGCTGGCATTCGCCGTCGCCGCGTCGGCCAACCTGCCGACCATCGTGTACTCGCTGTACTGGCGCCGCTTCAACACCCGCGGCGCGCTGTTCAGCATGTACGGCGGGCTGATCTCGTGCATCGTGCTGATCGTCTTCTCGCCCGCGGTGTCGGGCAGCAAGACGGCGATGCTGCCGAGCCTGGACTTCGCCTGGTTCCCGCTGGCCAACCCCGGCATCGTGTCGATCCCGCTTGCGTTCATCCTCGGCATCGTCGGCACGCTGTCGTCGTCGGATCGCGGTGACGACGTCGTCAACGCGGAGTTCGAGGTGCGTGCGCTGACCGGCGTCGGCGCCGAGAAGGCCGTCTCGCATTAACCGAGTGCGTTAACCGAGCGCAACCGGAACAGGCCAGGACGTCGCGTCCTGGCCTGTTTCGCGCCGCCGATCTTTAGAATCCGACGAATGACCCACACATCCAAGCGATTCGTCATCGGTGCGGCACTCGCGCTCGCCGCGTTCGGCGCGCCCGCCGCGATGGTCGCGGCCACCCCGGAGCGCGCACTCGCCGACTGCAGCAGCGGCGAGGAGATGGACACCTTCACCACCACGTGCACGCCGCTCCTGGTGCCCAACTCGCCGTCACCGCAGGGCTTCACGTCGACGGGGGCGAATCCAGACATCTCCGAAATCGACGGCGATCCGTGCACCGGCGGCGATAGCGGTGCGTGCATCGGCTTGGCCGAAGACCAGGCGGCCGCGGGACCGCAGCCGACACCGCGCGTGACCATCGACTCCAGTCCGTAGTCCGGGTGTCCGACAGCGACTCCCGCTTCGAGGAGTTCGACGGCCTCGACGAAACGGGAGACGCCGCGGCGCTGCCCGCGACCACCGCGGATCCGGTGCGGGCAAATCCGGTTCTGCTGTTGCAGCGCATGGAGAACCGGCTCGTCCGGCACCACCTCGCCCATCCCGACGTGCTCAGCTCCGACCAACTGCGCAAGGTCCGCTACCTGCTCAACTTCGCGCGGCTCGACGATTTCGAACCGGGAGCGGCCGGCCCCGCCGGACACCGCGGGCGAGGCGACGTGTCGGTGGGCGCGGAGTTGTCGGCATGGCGGGATCGGGTGGTCGACGGGTTCGTTGGTCCGCTGCGCGAGGAGCGTGATGCCGTCACCGCACTGACCGGTGCCCGCGACGTGCTGGCGGCGCTCGACGCGGAGCAGGACGAGCGGCGCGCCCTGCTGATCGAGCGTCACGGCGCCGACTTCTCGGCGCGCGAACTCGACGCCGAAGTCGGCTACAAGAAGCTCGTCACGGTGCTCGGCGGTGGCGGCGGCGCGGGTTTCGTCTACATCGGCGGCATGCAGCGACTGCTCGAGTCCGGCCACGTGCCCGACTACATGATCGGCTCGTCGTTCGGCTCGATCATGGGCAGCGTCGTCAGCCGTGCACTGCCGGTGCCGATCGAGGAGTACGTCGCCTGGGCCAAGACCGTGTCGTATCGCGCGATCCTCGGGCCCGAGCGGCTGCGTCGCAGGCACGGGCTGGCGGGGCTGTTCTCGCTGCGGTTCAACGAGTTCGCCAGCGCGCTGTTCACCAGGGCGGACGGTGCGCCGATGCGCATGCGCGACAGCGCGATTCCGTTCGACGCCGTGGTAGCCGGCGTCCGCCGACAACCGTATGCGGCGCTGCCGTTCCGGTTCCGTCACCCCGAAGTGGCCGCGCTGCGATCGCTGCCCTTCCTGCCGATCGGGGTGGGGCCGCGCGTCGCGGGCCGGATGTGGCAGGTCGCGGCGTTCATCGACGTCCGCGTGGTGAAGCCGATCGTGATCGGTGACGACGACCTCACGCGCGACGTCAACATCGTCGACGCCGCCTCGTTCTCATCGGCCATTCCCGGTGTGCTGCACCATGAGTCGAGCGACGACGACATGCACGGCATCCTCGACGCGTTGTGCGACGACCGGGGGGTCGCGGCGCTCGTCGACGGTGGCGCGGCGAGCAACGTGCCGGTCGAATTGGCGTGGAAGCGGGTCCGCGGTGGCAGGCTGGGCACGCGCAACGCGTGCTATCTCGCGTTCGACTGCTTCCATCCACACTGGGATCCGCGACACCTGTGGCTGGTGCCGATCACCCAGGCGATCCGCCTGCAGATGCGCCGAAACGCGCCCTACGCCGACCATCTGGTGCGCTTCGAGCCGACGCTGTCGCCCGTCAATCTCGCGCCGTCGGTCAGCGCGATCGACCGGGCCTGCCGCTGGGGCCACCGCAGCGTGGACCGCGCGATCCCGGTCACCAGTGCGCTGCTGGAGCCGATCTGGTGGGAGGGCGAGACGCCGGTCCCGCCCGCCGAGGAGCCGGTGCGGGTCACGTCGGTGGCGTCTCCGATGAGCGCGGTGCTGGCCGCGATCCGGATGCCGAAGAACCCGCTCACGAGATTGCGTAATCGGCTGACCTGACGGGGACTTCCGCCGGTTCCGTGTCGCACGCCGCCGAGCGGTCGACGACGAGCAGGCTGGTGAAGCGCTCGTAGCTGAAGATCGCCGCGGCGTAGAAGGCGAGGTCGGACACCAGCTTGCCGAAAACCCAGCCCGCGGCCACGTTGCCGAACATCTGCGGGCCGAGGTAGAAGGCCAACGGCCGCACGAAGATGCTGTCGAGCAGTTCGGCGGGACCGAACTCGACGAGCACGCTGCGCAGCGCCAGCAGGTTCGCGACGGCCAGGCGTTCCGCACGCGGACGGGCGCATTGCGCTCGGAACGACAGCCGCACAGCGGCCACGTAGGCGGCGGCGTAGTAGCCGACCGACGCTCCGATCGACGCGACGATCGCTGCAGCGGCCAACGAGTCGGTGACGAGGTAGGCGACGGTCGCGCCGACCATTTCAACCGTCGTCCCCGCGATCTCGTTGCACAGATACCGTCGCATCCATTCCACGGCCTTGACGCGGAACTGCCGGCGTTCGCTGACTGGACGCATGACCCCACCCCTGAATTCCCCGTGTGCTGGTACTTCGGTTAGGACGCTATGGCGGAAAGACGTACCGAGATATGGGGTGATCGCCTACGTTTTCGGGAACACCGGGAAGATGGCGAATCTGGAGTACGCACCGGGCCGTGGCGTCGACCTCTACGGCGACCCGACGGGTGAGACCGTTCTGCTGTGGCACGGCATGCAATCCAACGCGCGCGCATCGGTCCGCCGGCTCGCCGAGGCGCTGGCCCGACACGGACTCGACGTCGTGGTTCCGGACTGGGACTCCCACGCCTGCGACGGCGGCCGGGCGGATCTGCTGCAGTCCGCGGCGTTCGCGCAGGTCCGTGCCGACCCCTCCGGCATCGTCCTCGTCGGCTGGTCGATGGGCGGTCTCGCGGCGGCCGATCTGACGATTCACGCGACCGACTTCGGCGTAGCCGTCTCGCACACCGTCTGTCTCGCAGGGGCTTTCACCGTGCCGGGCCCGATCACCGGCGGGTTGGTCGGTGAGGCTGCCGCCACCTCGCGTGCCGACGGTGTCTTCACGCTGCTGCACGGACGCCTCGACGATGTGGTGTCCGCCGATGTGAGCAGCGGTTTCGCGTCTGCGCTGGAGCAGGCGAGTTGGCCGGTCAGCATCGTCGACATCGACACCGACCACGGTGCGATCGCCGGTGCGCGCTACGACGCATCCGAGGATCGCTACGAGTACGCCGACGACGAGGCGACGCTAGCCGTCGCCTCGGACGTCGCGGTGCTGATCGCCAAGTTCATCTGCCGCTGAGTCCTTTCGCGCCACCAGCCTGGCAGGCAGGTACAGCAGCACCCCGAGTGCCAACAGGGCTGCGGCGAACAGCCACACTTTCGCGGTCTGCTGAGACAGCAGCAGCACGCAGGACAGCACCCCCAGCAGCGGCACCGCGGACCACACGCGGAAGTGACTGTGCTCCACGCGGTCTCGGCGCAGCACCAGCACGGCCGTGTTGGTGGAGATGAAGACGAACAGCAACAGGAGGACGACGGTCTCCGCGAGCGTCGAGAGATCGCCGACGAGGGTCAGGAGTACGGCGACCCCGGTCGTCGCGACGATCGCCACCCACGGCGTGCGCCGTCCAGGCAGCACTCTGCTCAGTGCACCCGGAAGCAGGCCGTGTTCGGCCATTCCATAGGCGAGTCGGCTCGCCATGATCATGGTGAGGAGCGCGCCGTTGGCGACGGCGATGAGGGCGATCGCGCTGAACACCCGATCCGGCACCCCGAATCCGGAGGCGGCCACGACCGACAGCAGCGGCCCGGAGGACGCGGACAGGTCCTCGGACGGCAGTGCGATGGCGCTTGCGATCCCCACCAACGCGTACACCACGCCAGCGGTGAGCAGCGCGCCGAACAGCGCCCTCGGATAGATCCTGCTCGGTTCGCGAATCTCCTCGGCGACGTTCGCGGAGGTCTCGAAACCCACGAACGAGTAGTACGCCACGATGGCACCGCCGAGAACCGCCAGCGCGGGGGTGCTGCCGTCTGGGAGTTCGACGACTCGGCCCACGTCACCGCGGCCCGCCCCGACCATGAACGCCACCGCCACGATCACGATGATGAGTCCGGTGAGTTCGATGACGGTCATCACGACGTTGCTCTTGACCGACTCGCTGATCCCCCTGGCGTTCAACGCGGCGACCAGCAGGAGGAACACCATGGCGGCGGGTACCGCCGGAACGTCGATGAACGTCGTCAGGTAATCGCCCGCGAAGGCGATCGCGAGCCCTGCAGCGCTCGTCACCCCGGCGGCCAGCATGCAGAACCCGACCAGGAAGGACACGATGGGGTGTCGGAACGCCCGCTCGGCGAACACCGCGGCGCCGCCCGCTTCCGGATACTTCGTCACCAACTCGGCGTACGAGCCCGCCGTGAGCAATGCGAGCAGGAGAGCCACCAGTAGGGGTGCCCACAGCGCGCCGCCGACGTCGTTCGAGAGCTCCCCCATCAACGCGTACACGCCGGCACCGAGCACATCTCCGAGAATGAAGAGGAACAGCAGTGGTCCGGTAATGCGCCGGCTCAGCTTCTCGGCAGCCGGTTCGCGCACCGCCGCATCCGAAGTCATCGCGGCGCGGTACCCCGTCTGCCGCCTGCTATTCATCGCCGTTCAACGTGTGATCCGGTGCGTGCCGGGTACCGGTGGGATATGGACGATCTGACGCAGCGCTTCGTGACCGCACTCGAGCAACTACACCGTGATCGGGACGTCGAACCGCTCGTCGAGCTGTTTTCCGATGACGCGACGCTCGACAAGGCCGGAGTACCACACGGTGAGCGCGGCCAAGACGGCGCTCGCCTCTTCTGGCAGCAGTACCGCGATGTGTTCAACGACATCGAGGCCGAGTTCCGGCATCAGACGACGGGCGACGGGCTGGCGTATCTGGAGTGGACGTCGAAGGGGTCGCTGCGGGACGGTGCCGACTTCCAGTACGAGGGCGTGAGCGTGCTTGAGGCACGAGGTGACACGATCGACGCCTTCCGCACGTACTACGACACCGCGGCGTTCCTGGTCGCCTCCAAGCACTGATCCGTCAGTCCGGCGGCTCCTCGCCACTGGTCGCCACATCGGGCGCAACCTCGCGGGTGGCCATCCCGCCCGTTCGGCCCTGGTCCGTCGGTCCGGGCGGCGGGTCGTCGGCGGTCGTGTCGTCGTGGTCGTCGTTCTTCGGATCGGTCATGCGGGCGGGCTACCCGCTGCCGGGCGCTTCACGCACCGCTTACTTGCGCGGCAGGCCCAGAATCATCTGGGCGATGATGTTGAGCTGAATCTCTTTGGTACCGCCGCCGATGAGTTCGGCGGGCAGGTGCAGGTAGTGCTCGACCACTTCAGAGGAGTCGTCGTCGACCAGTGCCATCGGCGCGGTGAGCGCGAGCGTCGCCGTTGCGGCGCGACGCAGCATGACGTTCATCGCCACCTTGGCGATGCTGGAGGCCGGTCCCGCCGCCTGGCCGTCGATGAGCCGAGTCACTTCGCGCACGGCGAGCGCCTTGATCGCGTTGCCGTAGGCGTCGAGTTCACCGAGCGCACGACACACCGGATCATGCTCGACGCCTTCGGAATTGGCGAGTCTGCGTAGATCCGGCGACCGATCGAAATTGACGTAGCCGCTGATGGCGACGCGCTCCTGGGCCATGGTGGCGATGGCCAGGCTCCAGCCGTCCGTCGGCCCGCCGAGCAGCATCTCGTCGGGTACGAAGACGTCGCGGAGGAACACCTCGTTGAAGTGCGCATCGCCGGTCGCGGTCCGAATCGGTTCCAGCTCAACGCCTTCGGAGCGCATGTCGACGACGAAGTAGCCGATGCCGCGGTGTTTCGGCGCGTCGGGATCGGTGCGCGCCAGCAGTGCACCGAAGTCGGCCCACTGGGCTGACGACGTCCAGATCTTGTGTCCGTTGACCCGCCAGCCACCGTCGACGCGGCTCGCCCTGGTCGTCAGCGACGCGAGGTCGGAGCCGGCACCCGGCTCGCTGAACAGCTGACACCACAGCGTTTCGCCGCGCATCGTCGACGGGACCAACCGGGCCTGAACGTCCTGCGAGGCGCCCGACAGCAGCGTCGGCAGCACCCACTCGGCGATGTTCAGCGACGGTCGCACCAGGCTCGGGCGCTTCTCGAACTCCTCGTCGATGATGAGTTGCTGCACGGGGGTTGCGTCGACGCCCCACGGCGCCGGCCAGTGCGGCTGGATCAGACCGGCCTCGGCGATCAGCGTGCGCTGGGGGCCGGTGGCGAGGTTGGCGTAGTCACCCTGCTTCGCCACACCGTCGTTCTCCAGGGTGAGCGCCTCGTCGAGCACCGCGGCCACTCGCGCGCGGAACTCGGGCTCGACGTCGCCGAGTTTCATTGCCGCGTCCCGACTCTCGCCGCGGGTGAGATCGCCCAACTCGGTGGCGATCCGGTTCGCCGGACCCAGCGACGCACCGAGGCTGATCGCCCGCCGCCAGTACAGGTGCAGGTCGTGCTCCCAGGTGAAGCCGATCGCCCCGAACATCGTGAGCGCGTCGAGCACCAGTTCCGCGGCGGGCGCCACCGCGACGAGGGCGGCACCGGCGGCCGCGATGCGCTGCTGTGTCGGCGACTCGTCGAGCGCCCGGACGGCGTCCCAGGCGGCCGACGTGGCGAGCTCGCTGTTGACGAGCAGCATCGCCGCTTGATGCTGCAGTGCCTGGAACGTGCCGATCGGCTTGCCGAACTGTTCACGGGTGCGGAGGTGCTCGGTCACGGCGTCGACGCACCACCGGAGCAGGCCGGAGGCGGCGCTCGCATGCAGCGCCGTCGAGACGCATCGGGCGCGCGCCTCGCCGATGCCGGTCAGGAGTTCGGTGACGGTGAGCCCCGCGACCCGGACGACGCCCACGTCGGTGGTCAGGTCCGTGCCGCGCCGGGGGTCGACGGTGACCGCGGGGTCCGCCGGGTCGACGACACACCAGACGACGGCGTCGCCGTCGTGCGCGGCGACCAGCAGCAGGCCCGCCGCGCACACGCTGAGCGTCGGCGTGGAGGCGCCGCTGAGCACGCCGTCGGTCAGCTCGAACCCGTCGGTGTGCACCACCGCCGCAGGCGTCCCCGCCGCGAGTCGGCCGAGGACCCGCCGCGCGGCCGGGGTGTCGTCGGCGAGCGTCGCCACCGCGCCTGCGACGACCGTCGCGGTGACGACACCGGGCAGCAGCGCCGTCGCGGCGGCCTCGACGACGCACGCGGTGTCCGCGAGGGTGCCGCCCTGGCCGCCGACGTCGTCTGCGAGGTGCACGGCGTGGAACCCGTTCGCGACGAACTCGTCCCACCACTGCGGCAGCTCACCGGCCGCGAGCGCATCGAGCGACGCGCGGGTCTTGTCGAGCGGTGCGTGGCGCGACGCGAACGCCGCCACCGCCTCGGCGAGCTCCCGCTGTTCATCGGTGACACCGACGGGCATCGGCCATCCCCTCTCGTGTTCGGCTGCGCATCGCGCATGCTGTTCCGATGAGTGTGGCACCTACGCCGTTCAGCACCGTTCGCGACGACGGCGTTCGGATCGTGTCCGATCGGCTCGGCGATCCGGACGCGCCCGCGGTGGTGTTCCTGCACGGCGGCGGGCAGACCCGGCGCTCCTGGGGAAAGGCGGCCGCCGCGGTGGCGGCGCGCGACTGGCAGGCGGTCACCGTCGACTTCCGCGGGCACGGCGAATCGGACTGGTCCGACGAGGGCGACTACCGGGTCACCACGTTCGCCGCCGACGTCATCGACGTGTTGTCCGCCCTCCCGCCGCGACCCGTTCTCGTCGGCGCCTCGCTAGGCGGCTTCACGTCGATGCTGCTCGCCGGTGAGCTGGCGCCGAACACGGTGCGCGCCGTGGTGCTGGTCGACATCGTTCCCGACATGGACCCGTCGGGGGCGTCGCGGATTCACGACTTCATGCACGACCGGATGACGTCGGGCTTCGGCTCCCTCGACGAGGTGGCCGACGCCGTGCAGGCCTACAACCCGCATCGTCCGAGGCCCACCGACCTCGACGGGCTGCGCGCGAACCTGCGCGAGCGCGACGGCCGGTTCTTCTGGCACTGGGACCCGAAGTTCATCGACGGCACGTCGGCGCTGCCGCCCGTCGAGGTGACCGAGGTCGACCGCTGCCACGCCGCCGTGGACGCCATCCTGCGCGACGGGGTGCCGATGCTGCTGGTGCGCGGCCAGATGAGCGACCTGGTGACCGAGGATCGTGCGCAGGCGTTCCTCGCCCGCTTCCCCGCCGTCGAGTTCGTCGATGTCGGCGGCGCGGGGCACATGGTCGCGGGCGATCGAAACGACCTGTTCGCCGACGCGGTGGTGGAGTTCCTGGTTCGCCACGCACGATGAGCACGCCGGGTCAGAATGGCCGCATGCGCTTCGGAAACTTCATGGCCCCCTTCCACCCCGTCGGCCAGAATCCGACCCTCGCCCTCGAGCGGGATCTCGACCTGATCGTCGCGATGGACCGGCTCGGCTTCCACGAGGCCTGGATCGGCGAGCACCACTCGGCCGGGTTCGAGATCATCGCCTCGCCCGAGGTGTTCATCGCCGTCGCCGCCGAGCGCACCAAGCACATCAAGCTCGGCACCGGGGTCAGTTCGCTGCCGTATCACAACCCTCTGATGCTGGCCGACCGGATGGTGCTGCTCGATCACCTCAGCCGGGGGAGGGTGATGCTCGGCTGCGGCCCCGGCCAGCTGACGTCGGACGCGCACATGCTGGGCATCCCCGCCGACGAGCAGCGGCCGCGAATGGAGCAGTGCCTCGAGGCCATCATGCGGCTGCTGCGCGGTGAGACGGTCACCATGACGACGGACGGCTTCACCCTGCAGGACGCGTGTCTCCAGCTGAAGCCCTACAGCGACCCGCTTTTCGACGTCGCGGTCGCGGCGTCCTTCTCCCCCACCGGACCGCGCGGCGCGGGCAAGCACGGCGTCGGCATGCTGTCGATCGCGGCCACCGCGAAGCAGGGTATGGACATGCTGGCCCACCACTGGGCGACCTGGGAGGAGGTGGCCGCCGAGCACGGCCACGTCGCCGACCGCTCGAAGTGGCGTCTGGTGGGGCCGATGCATCTCGCCGAAACCAGGGAGGAGGCGGCGCGCGACGTCGAGTACGGCATCGCGCAGTTCTCCCGCTACTTCAAACACATCCTGCCCGCGGGTCCGGTGCAGGGCGACACCCCCGCCGAGATCGTGGCCAACAATCGCGATCACGGCTTCGCGGTGATCGGCACACCGCAGGACGCGATCGAGAAGATCTCCGAACTCGTCGAGGCGAGTAACGGGGGCTTCGGCGCGTTCCTCCTGTTCGATCAGGACTGGGCCAGGCCCGACGCCAAGCTCCGCAGCTACGAACTGTTCGCCGAGTACGTGCTGCCCCACTTCACTGGTCAGCTGGCCGGCCCGGCCACGTCGCACGACTGGGTCGTCGGGAGCGGCACGCAGTTCGTCGACCGGGCTGCGCACGCGATCGGCAAGGCGATCGACGACCACGCCGCCGAGCGGGAGGCCAGACAGGCCGCACCGTGACCGGGTTCTTGGGATCGGTAGCCGGTCCGGCGCGATGAGGTTCTCGTCATGACACCACCGAACGCGTGGTGCATGACGAAAGGAACACCCATGAACGTCCTCAGCCGTTACCAGGAGCAGGTCAACCGGATGGACAAGAACTACGCGCTCGTCATCGGCATCCTGTCCGGTGTGACGCTGCTCTGGGTGGTGTGGCGCCTGTTCTGGCTGGCCTACTCGGCGATCGCGTTCTCGAGCTACGGCCTGTCGGCGTTCTCGCTGATCTTCTCGCTGGTGTGGACGCTCGTCATCGGTGGGCTCGCCGCGGTCAACGCGTTCGTCTTCCTGCGCCGCTACAAGCAGCCCTGACACCAGCAGCGGCCGGAAGAGGGTGAGTGCGGTGGGTGATCGTGAGCCCGTGGAGGGGACGGCGTTCGGCCGCTACCAGCTGATCGAACTGCTGGGACGCGGCGGCATGGGCGAAGTCTGGCGGGCCCACGACACCGCCATCGACCGCGAAGTCGCCATCAAGACGCTGCTGCCGCACTACGCACAGGACCCCGATTTCACCGAACGGTTCCGCCGTGAAGCACGCGCGGCCGCACGGCTCGACGATCCGCACATCGTGCCGATCTACGACGTCGGCGAGATCGACGGACGCCTCTACGTGATGATGCGGTTGATCTCGGGCCGGGACCTCCTCAGCCTGCTGAGCGCGGGCCCCCTGGAGCCGGCGCGCGCGGTGCGGATCGTCGAGCAGATCGCCTCGGCCCTGCACCACGCGCACCAGGAGGGCCTGGTACACCGCGACGTGAAACCGTCGAACATCCTGGTGGGCGAGAACGACTTCGCGTATCTCATCGACTTCGGCATCGCGCGCTCCGCGGGTGACTCGGCGTTGACGTCGGCGAGTTCCGCCGTCGGCACGTGGGCCTACATGGCGCCGGAACGCTTCAGCACCGGTGACATCGCGCCGAGTTCCGACGTCTACGCCCTGGCCTGCGTGCTCTACCAGTGCCTCACCGGCGGAGTGCCGTTCCCCGGCGACACGCTCGAGCAGGTCGCGGGAGCGCACATGGTGGTGCCGCCGCCGAGACCGTCGCACGGCCACGTCGCCATTCCGACCGCGCTCGACGACGTCGTCGCCGTCGGTCTGGCCAAGCGACCCGCCGACCGGTATCCGACCACCGTCGACCTCGCCAGCGCGGCGCAGCGAGCCATCACCGCGCCGATCGCTCGTCCGGACCCGGCGTACGCGCAGACCTGGTCGCCCTCGGGCGGGCCCGCTGCGACGGATCCGCCGACCGTGGTCGCCGGCCGATCCCGCCGGCGGACCGCAATCCTGATCGGTGCACTGCTCGCGGTCACCGCTCTGATCGCGGGCGGCGTCTTCATCGCCGCGAGACCCTCCGAGGAGAGCCGAACCACCACCGCCACTGAACAATCGGCTGCGCTGCCGGCACCGACACCCACCGGGCCGCCGCCGAACACCGGTCCGCTGACCGGCCTGTACCGGGCCGATTTCGGTCCGATCACCCACCTCAACGACGTGCCGGGACCCGATCCGTCCAAAGCCTCGGACAGGTTCGCGATCCGCTCGACGTGCCTGCCGACGGGATGCGTTGCGAACGCGACCCGACTCGAAGGCACCGTGGCCTACGCGAAACCGTTCGTCCTCGACCGGATCGGCGACCGCTGGTTCGCCGTCGGCCTCAGCGCGGTGCCGTGCAAGACCGATCAGGCCACCGAAGCCTGGGAGGTGATGTCACTGCGACCACAACCCGACGGCAGACTGGCGGGCGAGTTCATGTCGCTGACAGGCAACGACTGCCTGATGAAGCGCACCGTAACGCTCACCCGCACAGGCGATGTCGATGTCGAGAGCCTGCCGGATCCGGCGTCGCTCGCGCCGCGGGTGCGCTCGCCCGCCGAAGGCCTGTGGGGCGAGTACCTGCAGACGCGGACGTTCCCGCGGGTCGGCCAGCAGCAGCAGGCCACCTATCGCGTGAACACCCACTGCGTGCGTACCGGCGACCGCTGCATCAGCTTCATGTGGGGTCCGAACGGTGAGGCCAACCCACTGGTGTTCGACAAGGACGCGTGGGCGCTGTTCACCGAGACCGACGTCGTGTGCCGTGGCGCGACGATGCACGTCAAGAAGACCGGCCGGTACCCGCTGCCCGCCCCGGCGCAGACACCGATTCCGGAACTCAACGGCTCCGGGCGACAGGATCAGTCCGCGCCGTGTGCCGCCGAGGTCGAGTTCACCGAAACGATGACGCGGACCGGTGATTGATTGACTACGCACCCTCGCAGCGATCGTTATGGTGAGCCGGTGGAGGGCTCCTCATTCGGCCGCTACCAGCTGATCGAACTGCTGGGACGCGGCGGCATGGGCGAAGTCTGGCGGGCTCACGACACCACCATCGACCGCGTGGTGGCCATCAAGATGTTGCTCCCCCACTACGCGCAGGATCCCGAATTCGAGACGCGATTCCGCCGCGAGGCCCGCGCCGCCGCGCGACTCGACGATCCGCACATCGTGCCGATCTACGACGTCGGCGAGATCGACGGACGTCTCTACGTGACGATGCGCCTCATCAAGGGCCGGGATCTGCAGGCCATACTCGCCGACGGTCCGCTGGAACCCGTTCGCGCCGTACGGATCATCGACCAGATCGCATCGGCACTGCATCACGCGCATCGGAACGGACTTGTGCACCGCGACGTCAAACCGTCCAACATCCTCGTCACCGACTCCGGTTCCGGCGCCGATTTCGCGTATCTCATCGACTTCGGCATCGCCCGCAGCACGACCGACACCGTGCTGACCGCCGCCGACACCACCATCGGCACCTGGGCCTACATGGCTCCGGAACGCTTCAGCTCCGCGGAGACCCACCCGAGTGCGGACGTGTACGCGCTCGCATGCGTGCTCTACCAGTGCTTGACGGGCGACGTACCGTTCCCCGGAACCACACTGGAACAGGTCGCGGTCGGGCACATGGTGGCACCGCCGCCGAGTCCATCGCAGGAACACGACACCGTCCCGACGGCGCTCGACGACGTCATCGCGACGGGTTTGGCCAAACAACCCTCCGACCGCTACGGCTCCGCGGTGGAACTGGCGGCGGCCGCGCAGCGAGCCGTGGAGCGACCGACCGATCCGGGAATCTCGCCGACGCCGGCTGTGCTGCCGTATCCCGACACGGGACCGCGGCGGCCGGCTCCCGCGCCGTTGACGCAGCCCTGGCAGTCCAGTAGCGAGGCGCCCACCGCGCTCGCAGACGTCCGGCCGGGAGCGCCGTCGAAGCGACCGCTGCTCGTCATGGGCGCGGTGGTCGGCGCCGTGCTCCTGGTGGCCGCCGCCGTGTTCGCCGCGCTGACGCTGACCGGGAACTCCGACGAACCCGTCACCGCGACGTCCCCGCCGAGTGGCGCGCAGCCACCGAGCGTCACCGGTCCGCCGCCGAACACCGGGCCGTTCACGGGGGTGTATCGCGCCGACTTCGCCCGCGCCACCAATCTCGACGGTGCCGTGCCACCCGGCGGCGGACCCTCGACGGGCACCTTCGGTGTCCGCTCGGTATGCGCGGACAACGGCTGCGTCGCCACCTCGTCAATGCGGAACGGCGCCGAGTTCCTCGCGCCGTCAGTGGTATTCGACGAAGTGGGCGACCACTGGCTGGCCGTGACCGTCGCGCCCGGGATCTGCCGGGGCGTCACGACCGACACCTGGCAGGTGTTCCGGCTGACACCCCGCCCCGACGGCACACTCGCCGGTGAGCACATCAGGATGACGCTCAACCAGTGCGCCGAGAAGCGCGACGTCACCTTCACTCGCACCGGCGATGTCGACGTCACCGCCGACTTCTTCGGCTTACCCGACCCCGCCGAACTCCCGGCTCGAGTGGTGTCCCCCGCCGAGGCGCTGAGAGGCCGCTACCACTTGACCCGCACCTATTCGATCCCGAGTATCCCCGCGCTGCAGGATGACTCGTCGGCGGTCACGTACTGCCTTCGCACGGGCGATTCGTGCATGACGTACTTCGTGCTCGCATCGGGCGATCTCCCGCTCGTTTTCGACAGCGGGAAGTGGACGGTCACCGACCGCACCGAGGGGCCCTGCCCGAGCGGCGACATCTCGCAGTTGACCACCGACATCTCCTTCCCGCTCCCCGAACCTCCGCAGAACCCCATCGCAGCGCTCAGTGGCACCGGCAGGTGGGTGCAGACGGGCAGTTGCGCGGTCGATATGACGTACACCGAGACCTTAACGCGCACAGGCGATTAGCGGTACCCGGATGAGTGATTCGACATGGCCCGCCGTGACCGTCCGCGTCGGCGGATGGCAGCGCACCTTTCCACCGGGCCGAGACGTGGTGATCGGGCGCGACGTGCGCGCCGACATCCGCATTCCCCATCCGGGGGTGTCGCGGTCGCACCTCATCCTGCGCTGCCGCGACGGCCACTGGACGGCTTTCGACGACAACAGCTTCAACGGTGTGTACGTCGGCGGTCAGCGCGTCCAGACGGTGGACATCCGCGGCGGCGAGACCATCAACATCGGCGACCCCGACGGACCCCGGCTGAGCTTCGACGTGACCGCGGAACCCGACGACCGGCCGACGGTGATCACGACCAAACCCGTGGACGGCGCCACGATCCGGATCGGCCGCGGATCCGACAACGACATCGTCGTGCCGGACGTGCTGGCCTCCAGCCACCACGCCACGGTGGTCCTGACCGCACGGGGCCCCCGCATCCAGCAGGCCGACCGCTTCACCGGGACGTTCGTCAACGGCGCACCCGTGCGCGACGCTCCACTGCAGGACCACGACGTCGTGACGATAGGAAATGTCGACTTCGTCTACGCCGGTGGACAACTCACGCGGAAGGTGGAGCCGGCGGCCGCGACCAGCGGTCTCGACGTGCGCGACGTGAGCCTGACCGTCGCGGGCGACAAGACACTGCTGGACCGCGTCTCGTTCTCCGCCGCTGCGGGCACGCTGACAGCGGTGATCGGCCCGTCGGGTTCCGGGAAGTCCACGCTCGCGAACGTGGTCGTCGGGCTCGCGCGGCCGTTGGCGGGTTCCGTGTCGTTCGAGGGCCGCGATCTGCACGCCGAGTACGCCTCGCTGCGCGGACGGGTCGGCATCGTTCCGCAGGACGACGTCGTGCATGGACTGCTGACCGTCAGGCAGGCGCTGGATTACGCAGCACAACTGCGGATGCCGCCGGACACCACTGAATCCGAACGGCAACAGGCGATTTCACAGGTACTCGAGGAACTCCGGCTGACACCGCACGCCGATACCCGCGTCGACATGCTCTCGGGCGGGCAGCGTACGCGCGTCGGCATCGGCATCGAACTGTTGACCGGCCCGTCGCTGCTGGTGCTCGATGAACCGACGACCGGCCTGGATCCCGCGCTGGACCAACAGGTCATGTCGATGCTGCGCGAACTCGCCGACGCCGGCCGAGTCGTCATCGTGGTGACCCACTCGCTGATGTGTCTCGACGCATGCGACCAGGTGCTGTTGCTCGCTCCCGGCGGAAGGCTGGCGTACCGGGGCTCGCCCGGTCAGGTCGGCGAGACGATGGGCGCCACCGACTGGGCGGACATCTACGCCGCCGTCAGCGCGGATCCCGACGGCGCCCAGCGGCGGTACTTCGCCCGCACCGAACACCCGGCGGCGCGCACCGCTCCCGCTGCGGCCGTCGTCACGGACCGACGCACCCGACCGCCCGTCCGGCGCCAGGTTGCCGTGCTGGCTCGCAGGCATCTGCAGCTGATCGTCGCCAACCGCGGACACCTCGCCTTCCTCGTCGCGCTTCCGTTTGTGATCGGGCTGCTGCCGCTCGCCATCGCCGGAGACACCGGTTTGAGGGCGTCGCAGCCCGGCGGGACGGGAGGTTTCGAGACGAAACAGATCCTCGGCTTCATGAACCTCTGCGCGTTCTTCATGGGCACGTCGCTGTCGGTTCGCGAACTCGTCGGCGAGCGTCCGATCTTCCGGCACGAACAGGCCACCGGGTTGTCGACGACGGCCTACCTCGCATCGAAGATCCTGGTACTCGGCGTGATCGGCGTGCTGCAATCGGCGGTCCTGGTGGCGATCGTCACCGCGGTGCGGGGCTCGCCTCCGGGTGCGAGCGTGCTCGGCGACCCGACGGTGGAACTGTTCGTGGCGCTCTCAGCGACATGCGTGACCTCCATGGTCCTCGGCCTGCTGGTGTCCACTGTCGCGCGGACCGGTCACCAGGTGTTGCCGCTGACGGTGGCGGTGCTCATGGCGCAGATCGTGTTCGCGGGCGGCATGGTGTCGATGACCGATCGGCTGATCGAGCCGCTGTCCTGGCTCAGCCCGTCCCGGTGGGGGCTGGCGGCGACGGCGTCAACCGCGGACCTGACGACCGTCGTGCCGAAGATCGCGAGGGACGACCTCTGGCTGCACACCGCATCGGCGTGGCTACTCGACATCGCGATGCTGGCGGTGCTCGGCGTGTTCTACGCGGCGTTGGCGCGGTGGCGGATCCGGCCACGACGACCCGGCGCGTAGCGGCGGTGCTGGGGCCTGTTCATCCCACGGCCCTACTGAATCGGCGCACGATTCGGCAAACGCGCGCGGCCCGGGCCCTAGCGCCGGGTGTGCGGACCCGTTTTCGAACGTGCGCTGTCTACCGGCTGAGACCTTGACACCGGCGCAAATTTTCTCCCGCTTTGCACCACCGGGTTCTCAGCAACGCGAAGCAGGTCCTCTCACCTGGCAAATCGCCGTGCGGGCGAGTTTGAGAGGCGTCACTGAAACCGCCGTCTCCGCGCTCTATCTAGGTTAGGCATACCTATTGTTCATCAGGTAAGCCTCAGCTAATGTTCGACTGCCAATTGGCATCCCGCACCGCACCACAGGAGAAACCGTGCAGCAAGCCCTTAGCGCCGACATGGATGTGGACATCCCGTCGGCCCGTTCCTCGTCGCCGAGCCGTAGCACCACATTCGTGGTGGCCGGCATCGCGGCGGCGACCGCCGGCGTCTTGGCGATCAACCCCGTCACGCCGACGCCCACCCCTCTGGCAGCGGAGATCACGCACCGCGCCGTCGAGCTGAACGCGGTCGTCAACCCGCTCGTCGTGCTGCAGGAGACGCTCACCAAGACGCTGACCAACCTGAATCTGCTGGGCACCGGCATTCCGGCCGCGTCGACCTCGCTGCTCGAGGGGCTGGGCAACTCGGCGATCTACGCCGAGTTCGCCGAGCTCATCACGGCGAATGCGACCAACCCGCAGGCGCTGCTGTCGGTCCTGCAGAGCTTCCCCATAGGCCGTATCACCGATGCCCTGGCGAGCTCGACGGCCATCCTCAACACCAACCTGCAGAACTTCCCGACCATCCTGCAGAACACCCTGGGCTATCTGCAGACCGGTCAGTTCGTCGAGGCCTTCAGCGAGGTCAACATCTACTTCCTCGTGCAGCTGCTGGAGCGGCCGGGCGGCCCGCTGTTCCCGATCTTCTCCATCCCCGGTGACACCCTCGCGGCCATTCCCGGCGGCGGGGTGCTCGCGAACCTGGCCGATGCGGTGTTCACCCGCGGCATCGCCACCGGCCTCACCAGGGCGCTGCTCGTCGCCCCCATCACCGCGACGCTGTTCGTCGCGGAGACGCTCGACCACGTGCAGGCCTCCTTCAAGGCCGGTGACGTCGAGGGCGCCCTCAGCGAGCTGCTGAGCGCTCCGATCGGGTTCGTCGACGCGTTCCTCAACGGGTACGTGCCGGACTTCCCGAGCCGGTCACCGTTCGCGGGGTTGCTCAGCCCGAACGGCTTCTTCGACTACTTCCTCGTCGACGTGCCGAACGCGATCGCGACCGCACTGAACGCCACGCCGCAGGCTCCCCCGGTCGTGACGACGGCGAAGGTGGCGGCGTCCGAGCCGACCGACCTCGGCCTCTCCTCGGCGACCACCACCCTGGTGGCGGTCGAATCGACTGCACCCGAGGCGGTTTCGCTGTCGGCCAGCCCGGAGTCCACTGAGCCCGCGGCCGAACCCGCCGCCACCACGCCGGTGGTCGACGACTCGGCGAGCACCGGGAGCACCACCGCGCCGACCGCCGCGCCGACCGCCGAGGACGAAGACGAGGACCAGGAGGAGGACCAGGACGAGGACACCTCCACCAGCGGCGGCAGCAGCACCGGCGGCAACACCTCCGGTGAGTCGAACGACGGTGACGACGACGATTCGGCCGCTGGCACCACTGGTGGCGCGACGACCGGTGCCGGCGGCGACTCCGGCACGGACTCGGGCGGCGACTCGGGTGGTGGCGACTCGGGCGGCTCGGAGTAACCATCTGTAGTCCGAAGACAGGCCAGGGTATTCGCCCTGGCCTGTTTTCGGTTTCCGCTTTCCGCCGTCGAGTTTGCACCGCATCTCCTCGGGTATCGCGGCGGCACCGGTTCGTGGGCGCGGGCAGCCGTCGCTGACCGCCCTCACCTCGAGACTGAAGGCGTTGCCGTGCACCGACGTATCACCCCCGACAACCTGGGGGCCTGGGTGATCAAGTGCAATCCGCGTACGACATCCGTCGAGCCCATGCTCGCAGCCGGTGAGGCTAAGGCCCGGTGGTGCGTGGCCTCCAACTACCGTGCGCGACTGGTCGCACCCGGTCAGCGGGTGCTGTTCTGGGTGTCAGCGCATCCCCGCCGAGGCATCTGGGGAGCGGGCCGGGTGACCGGTGACGTCTTCGTCGAGGGCGGTGGGCTGCAGGTGCCGGTGAGCATTCCCCTCTTTGCCGAGCCCTTTTCGGCCATCGATCTGCTCGCGCTCCCCGAACTGAGGTCGATGGAGGTGTTCCGGTCGCCGCAACAGGCGAATCCGTCCTGGGTGAGCAAGGCGGAACTGGCGCTGATCGAACCGTTGCTGTCCCGCTAGCCAGGCGTTCTCCACGAATGCGTGCGGGCCTCGGCGTTCACGGGGAGGATCGCTACACGTGAGCCCAGATGTGCACGTCGGCGCGCTCGGCCGCGTCGGCGCAGTCTTCGCCGTGATCGCGCTGCTGGTTGTCGGCTGCTCCGACGGCGGGAGCCCGCCCGTGGCCACGAGCGCGCCGTCGACCTCGACCGCAGCCTCCCCGCCACCCGTAGTCGCACCCCGTGAGCTCTCCTCCGACCCGAGCCGCCTCGCCGACGACCTGATCGCCGACGAGAACGTGCTGCGCGACCCGGCGGCGTCCGACGAACTGCTGACAGCGGCGGCCCACCGTCAGCAGGCGGCGTATCGCGCCATCGGGGAGCACCCCGAGTGGGATGCCGTCGTGCGGCCGCGCATTCCGCCGCCCCTGATCGAGGCCTACGACCGCAACGTCGACGCGCGTCGCCAGCTCGAGGCCCTGAGCACCGCGCGCGATGTCGTACCCGCGTGGCAGATCGTCTCACCCCCACCCGCCGACGAGCTTCTCGGTTACTACCGGGAGGCCGAGGCCGCGACGGGCGTCGCGTGGAACTACCTGGCGGCCATCAACTTCGTCGAAACCGCCTTCGGCCGCATCGTCGGCGTGAGCCCGGCCGGAGCGCAGGGGCCCATGCAGTTCCTGCCGGGAACGTTCGCCCAGTACGGCGACGGCGGAGACATCACCGCGCCGCGCGACAGCATCATGGCCGCGGGAAGACTGCTGGCCGCGAACGGCTTCGCCGAGAATCGCGGTAGCGCGTTGTTCCGCTACAACAACTCGGACCACTACGTGCGCGCCGTCGACGACTACGCGACGGCGATGGCCGCCGACGCGACCGCCTTCCCGGCCTATCACCGGTGGCAGGTCTACTTCCACACCACCATGGGTGACATCCTGCTGCCGGTCGGCTACTCCGAAGCCGCCGAGGTCCCCGTGGCGGACTACCTCGGACGGAATGCGATGTCCCCCGCCGCGGCGCGGATCTCTCCGCAGAGCGAGGCGACGCTCGACCGGATGCTCGCCGCGCGCAACGCCGATTCCACCGCCGAAACGTCGCGGCGATCCGAGCTGCTCTCCCGCCAGTTCCTCGGAATTCCCTACGGCGCAAACACTCTCATCGGCACCGAGAGCGTGCCCGAGGAGCTAGTCGTCGACCTCGACAGCGTCGACTGCTTCACCTACGCCGACTACGTGGAGGCACTCAAACGAGCGGGCACCCGCGACGAGTTCATCGCGGCCCTGACCGCCGTGCGCTACCGCGACGGCATCGTGTCGTTCACCAACAGGAAGCACTTCTTCACCGACTGGGCGGCGGTCGCGCCCGAACTCGCCACCGACGTCACCGCCAGCCTGAGCCCGGCCGCGATCCAGACGGGAAAGAACCTCAACGCCAAGGACGTCGGCGGGACGTACCTGCCCGGCCTGCCGGTCGTTCCGCGGGCGGTCACCTACATTCCCAGTGAAAGCGTCGACGCGAGCGTGCTGAGCCGGCTGCGCGACGGTGACTACGTCGGGGCGTACGCAGCGGACGGCGGCCTCGACGTCACGCACGTCGGCGTCTTCGTCAACGGACCCGATGGGCCCGTTTTCCGCAACGCGTCGTCGCTCAGCCAGTACGGCCAGGTGGTCGATCAGCCGTTCCTCGGCTACCTTCAAACCGTGCCAGGCATCGTGGTGCTGCGACCGGTCGCGTGACCGATGGAGTTCTCAGCTGCACAACAGGAGTTCTCGGCGTACGGGGTGTCGCACCTGATCGTCCTCGCGATCTTCGTCGTCGGCGCCGTCCTCCTGGTCTGGGCCGGGCGTACGCAGACCGACGAGAGGGCCAGGCTCCTGGGTCGCGTGCTCGCGGTCGCGCTGGTGACCATGTTCTGCGTGGCGCTCGTCTACAAGCTGATCCGGCCCGACATCCAGACCTCGATCCCGATTCAGCTGTGCGACATCGCGGAGTTGATGGCGGCCTACGCGCTGTGGACGCAGCGGCACTGGGCCTGCGCGGTGACCTACTACTGGGGGCTCTTCCTGAGTTCACAGGCGCTGCTGACACCGGACATCGGCACGCCGGCGGAGGGCGCGCCGGATTTCCCGCACCATCTCTTCGTCACGTTCTTCGCGCTGCACGTGCTGGTCGTCTGGGCGGCCATCTACGTGACGTGGGGACTCCGACAGCGTCCCACCTGGCGCACCTTCCGCTTCACCGTCGCGATCACCATGATCTGGGTGGCGCTGACCTTCACGTTCAACATCATCGCGAACACCAACTACGGCTATCTCAACGCCAAGCCCGCCGCGGCGTCGGTGCTGGATCTGCTCGGGCCGTGGCCGGTGTACGCGCTCATCGAGGTCACCGTCGTCATCGGCGTGTGGGCGCTGATGACGTGGCCGTGGGAGCGGGCACGCGCGAAACAGCCGCTGGCAGAAGGGCCCCCGAACCCCGTCTAGAGCTAACGCTTAGCACTCGCTTCGGTCACGAACCGTGCTCGACGGCCGCGATTCCCGACCGGCGATGGTTTGATCGGGACGAATGTCGCCGCGACAGGTCTGAGGGTGCGAAGTGGGATGGCTTGAACCGACCCATCTGATGATCCTGCTCGTCGCGATCGCCATCGTCGCCGCCATCTGGATCCACACGGCGTCGGTCATCGCGCAGGCGAAGAGACGCCGGGCGCGCAGGTTCTTCGTCCTCGGCTTCTCCGCCGGGTGGACGGCCGCGACGATCTTCGGCGGCAGGCGTCGTCGGCCAAAGACCTTGCAGGCGTTCGTGCAGCATGTGAGACGCGCCAGTCCGCTCGGCCTGGCGCGGTCCTCTCGGTGACCGCGACTGAGTGCCGTCCGAGAACCGCGCAACTCGACGACACGAAGTGCGGGCTGCGGATATGCTCCCGGTGTAGCTCGGGGGAGCTCCTGACCTTGGGGGGATCGTGGTTCGCTGCATCGTCGCCGCGCTGACGGCTGCTCTGACATTCACAGTGCTCTTCGACAACCGCTGGCGACGCATGCGACGCCAGCTGATCGACGGCGCCGAACAGCACCTTCGCGACGCCGACGGCCCGCGCGGAATCGACTCCGTGGACCGGGAACTCGCGACCAGACCGGCGACCGACGTGGCCGACGCACTGCTCGACGAGCGACTGTCGATTCAGGGCGTGACGAGGAACTTCTCCCCCGTCGCGCGCCGGTTGTAGGCGTTGAACGCGTCCGGTGCGAGCATGCCCTGCAGCGACACCTCACGGGTGTAGGTGCTCGCGAACGTCGTCGTGAGTTCGGCGGCGACTCTCGCTTGAAGACGCCCGATCGTCTCGGCGCCCGAACGCTGCAGGAACGGGGTGAGCAGCCACCCGCCGATTCCCCACGCCATCCCGAAGTTCCTGATGAGCACCGTCGGTCCCGTGTCGAGTGCGCCGTAGATGTACACCTGCTTGTGCACGGACGACCCGTACCGCGAGTACGTTGCGGTCGGCGATGCGGCGGCCGCGTCCTCCATACCGTTGAGGATCTGGCTCGCCAGCGTGCCACCGCCCGTGGCATCGAACGCCAGCGTCGCCGACGTCGCCGTGAGCGCGTCGACGAGATCCGCCTCGAACGACGGCGATGCCGAGTTGCACACGTGCACCGCGCCGAGCGAGCGGAGGATCTCCTCCTGTTCACTCTTGCGGACGATGTTGACGAGCGGAATCCCGTCCGCGAGGCAGATCTTGACGAGCATCTGGCCGAGATTCGACGCCGCGGCGGTGTGCACCAGTGCTGAATGCCCTTCGCTGCGCATGGTTTCCACCATCCCCAGCGCGGTCAGCGGATTGACGAAGGACGACGCACCGTCCCGCGCTGTCGCCCCGTCGGGCAGGACCAGGCAGGCCGCGGCGGCCACCAACCGGTACTGGGCGTACATCGCACCGCCCGCGATCGCGACGGTTCTCCCGAGCAGGCCCTGAGCCGCAGCCGAAGCACCCGCGGCGACCACCGTGCCCGCCCCCTCGTTGCCGACCGGCAGTGACTCCCCGATGCGCGCAGACAACCGCTCCACGCTGCCTGCGGCCAGCGGCGCGGTGACGACCGGACGCTCCGCCGTGCCCGTCACGGTCGCAGCGGCCATGTCCGCGCTGGCGACCAGCAGGCCGAGGTCCGACGGGTTGATGGGTGCCGCTTCCACGCGGACCAGCACCTCGTCGACACCGGGAGTCGGCACCGGCACGTCGTGGAGCGACAGCTCCAACATCCCGTCCGCGGTGACCAGCGATCGCAGTTCCAGTGCCGTGGCGGGCAGTTCAACGGTCATCGTCGGACCCTACTCAGACCCCGAGCTCGACGGGGAGCAGACCCCGGTCGACGGCCGAGACGAGCGCGGCGTGGTCGGCCTCGGTCTGATCCGCGTAGCGGCGGGCGAACGTGCAGAGCGCCTTGTCGACGCGATCCGATCCGCCCATGTACCCCGCGATCATCGAGGCACCACTGGTGCGTGCGTGGCCCTTGGCCAGGAGCTGCCCGACCACACCCGCGTAGTCGGTGAGCGCGGCTGCGTCGATGGCGTCCAACGGAATTCGGCCCTTCATGTTCCGGAACTGCCGCACGTAGTACTGGAGCCCGTCCATCGACGTCCAACCCAGCAGCGGATCGCTGACGGTCTGCAGCGACTGCTGGTACTCGACGACCCGCTGCCCCTGGTGTGCGTGCCAGGCCGACTCGCCGTGCACGTGCCGTGCGAGGACCGACCGGCGGGCCTGCTTGAGTTGCAGGAACACGACGTCTTCGGGCGACGAACCCTCGAGCAGCGCGACGTACGCCCGCAGCCCCACGCTCCCGACGCCGACGACCTTGTGCGCTACGTCGACGAGGGTGTAGCCGCCGAGCACGCGTCGCCAGTACGAGGGCAGCGTCTCGAGGTAGTCGTCGAGCGCTTCGGCCAGCGAATCCGCTTCGCGCGCAGGCAGTCGCGTGATCAGCGGCGGCTCCTCGACGATCTTCCGCACGCCGTCCACCTCGTGGGTGAACCGCGGCAGTGCGCGGTCGCCCGTGCGGTGCCGCGCCCGTTCCGCCGAGCGCGCGACCTCCGCCTGCAGCGGACCGGCGGTCTCCTCGGCCAGGCGGTCGACGTCCAGGCGGATGAACGAACGGGTGAACAGCGGCAGATCCGCCAGCCGTCGCAGTTCGTACCGGTACGACGCGACACACGACCGCACCGCCCGCGCGCAGTGCGTCTCCGACGCGCCGTTGTGCCGCCCCGCGACCCAGATGCTCGCGACCAGCCGGCGCAGGTCCCACTCCCAGCTTCCGGGATGCGCCTCGTCGAAGTCGTTGAGGTCGATCACCAGATCGCGCTCGGGCGACGCGTAGAACCCGAAGTTGCCGAAATGCGAGTCGCCGCAGACAACGGGCGTGATGCCGGTGGCGGGCAGATGCGCGACGTCCTCGGCCATCACCACCGCGGTGCCGCGCAGGAAACCGTACGGCGACTCGACCATTCGGCCCACCCGGATGGGGATCAGCCGGTCCACGCGGCCCTTGTGGCTGGCGTTGATGAGATCCACCGGGTCGGGACGACCAGCCGGTGCCGTCCAGTCGGCCAACGACTTACGGGGCACCTTCTTGCGCAGCCCCTTACCCAGCGCGTAGCGCTCCGCACGGGTGACCGGGCGTTGCCGCAGCGAACGATAGGTCTGCCCGTCGGCGTCGGCGAGCACGGTGTGCACGCCGGCCGCCGAGTTGCCGTTCATAGTGCAGTGATACCCGATGGACGTGATGACCACGGCACGAATCCCACTGATCCGGACGTTCCGGCGAGCGCCCCCGCTACGCTCCACGACGTCGGGATCACAACACGGAGTCGGGAGCCGAGCCATGGACAACCGCAAGTACGCGCGTGAGGCGGAGGCCGCCCGAGCCCTGGAGATCGAGGAGGACGCCCGCCGGCTACGGGATTTCCCCACCTTCGCGGAGTTCTCCGACGAGGACCTGAAGCGCCTGGTGCAAGCGGCTCATCGGACCTCGACATCGGGGCCGTGGCCGCTGATCCGGGAGCAGACACCGTCGGACTCCTGCTACATCCTGCTGAGCGGGGAGGTCGGGGTGTACGTCGGACAGGACCGCGTCGCGCTGGTGGGACCGGGCGAGGTGATCGGCGAATCGGCACTGCTTCGCGGCAAGCTGCGCAGTGCGACGGTGACGACCACCGGACGGGCCGAGGTGCTGCACGTGACGCGGGACGACCTCAACCGCCTGCTGGACGAGATACCCGCGCTGCGCGCCGCGATGGACGCGACCGTCGCGCGCCACGCTCCCGGGGCAACCGCCGAGCCGGGTTAACAAGGAGGTGCACATGGCCGGGCGCATTCCCCTGGTCGACTATCTGGTGCTCGACGGTGACGAACCGCATCTGGTCGCGCAGGAGTGCACGAACTGCAGCGCCCGGTTCTTCGACCGCCGCAACGCGTGCGCGAACTGTTTCGCGAGTGAGTTCACCACCGTGCCCATCCCGACCGAGGGCACCGTGCGCGCGTTCACGATCGTCGCCTTCGCGGCACCGGGTATTCCCACGCCGTTCGTGGCGGCCGTCGTCGACTGCGGCGGAACCCAGGTGCGCGCCAACCTGGTCAACGTCGAACCGGACCCCGAGCACGTCCACGACGGGATGAGGGTGCGGCTCACCACCCAGTCGATCGGAACCGACACCGAGGGCACGGAGGCGATGGGGTTCGGCTTCGAGCCCCTGACGAAGGAGGACCGGCGATGAGCGCGAGCGACGAGGTCTGGATCCTCGGAATTCAGATGACCAGGTTCGGCAAGCACCCGGACTTGGACACCGTCGATCTCGCGGCGCAGGCCGCCACCGGTGCGCTGTCGGATGCGGGCGTCACGATGGCCGACATCGGCGTGCTCGCGGCGGGGAATCTCATGAACGCGAGTGCCGGTATCGGACAACAGCTTCAGAAGCAGATCGGCCAGACCGGCATACCGGTCTACAACGTCGCCAACGCGTGTGCGACCGGGGCCACCGCACTGCGGACCGCGATCATGGCGGTGAAGGCCGGCGAGGTCGACTACGGACTGGCCGTCGGAGTCGAGAAGCTCTCGGGCGCGGGCCTTCTCGCGGGAGGCTCGAGGAAGAAGGACACCGACACCTGGACGCCAGCCGGCCGGTACGGCGCGGTCGCACCGATCGACGGACGCATCGGCACTGAGACCATGCCGGGGGTGTTCGCCCAGATCGGCATGGAGTACGGCCACAAGTACGGCGGCACCAGCTTCGAGTTGTTCGCCAGGATCAGCGAGAAGAACCACGCCCACTCCACCCTGAATCCCCTTGCGTCGTACCAGAAGAGATTCACCCTGGAGCAGATCATGAACGACGTCATGATCGCCTACCCCAACACGCGACCGATGTGCTCCGCCAACTGCGACGGTGCCGCCGCCGCCGTGGTGTGCAACGGCGAGACGCTCAAATCGCTGTCACTCGAACAACGACGACGCGCGGTGAAGGTGTCCGCGTCGGTGCTCACGACCGATCCCTACGAGGAGGGCTGCCAGGTCCTGCCGAACGTCAACACGCTCACACGCAAGGCGGCCGCCATCGCCTACGACCAGGCCGGCGTGGGCCCCGGCGACCTGGACCTGGTCGAGCTCCACGACTGCTTCGCGACGGCCGAACTGGTGCACTACGACAACCTCATGCTGTGTGAAACCGGCGGCGCCGCAGACTTCTTCAACTCCGGCGCGACGTGGCGGGACGGCACGACGCCGGTGAACGTCTCGGGTGGGCTGGAGTCGAAGGGACACCCGATCGCCGCCACGGGGATCGCCAACATCTGGGAGGTCTGTCACCACCTGCGCGGTGAGGCGGGCGACCGGCAGATCGAGGGCGCGACGGTGGGCCTCGCGCACGTGATCGGGCTGGGCTCGGCGTGCGGAGTGCACATTCTGAAGCGCTCAGCGGCCTGAGCTACCAGTTGCTCGGCGAGTAGTCCTTCAGGAAGCAACCGTGCAGATCCTCGCCCGACTCCCCGCGAACGATCGGGTCGTACACGCGGGCGGCGCCGTCGACGAGGTCGAGCGGCGCGTGGAAACCCTCGTCGGCGAGCCGCAGCTTCGTCGGGTGCGGTCGCTCGTCGGTGATCCAGCCGGTGTCGACGGCGGTCATGAGAATGCCGTCCTGCGCCAGCATCTCGGCGGCACTGGTCCGCGTGAGCATGTTCAGCGCGGCCTTCGCCATGTTGGTGTGCGGATGGCCCGGCCCCTTGTACGCGCGGCTGAACTGGCCCTCCATCGCCGACACGTTCACGACGTACTTGCGGCGCGCGGATGCCGCCGCCATCGCCGGGCGCAGCCGGCTCACCAGGATGAACGGCGCGGTCTGATTGCACAGCTGAACCTCGAGCAGTTCCATCGCGTCGACCTCGTCCACCCGCTGGGTCCAGCTGTTCACCGACGCCGTGTCGGGTAGCAGGCCGCCGGCGTCGATCGCCGTTCCCGCTTCGATCCGGTCCGGGGACGCGCTGCGGGCGGTGAGCGCGAGCGATGTCACCGCGTGCGGATCGGGGTGCTGCGACAGGCTCCCCGCGAGCGCTGCCGGATGCGCGTCGCTGACGCGGTCGAAGGTAACGACGTCGACCAACTCGGGTGGCGGGGTGCGCTCCCCCTCGACGAGCGCGGCGTAGGAGCCCGGCGCGCGGCGCACGGTCTGGGCGGCGTTGTTGATCAGGATGTCCAGCGGACCCTGCGCGGCGACGTTGTCCGCGAGCGCGACGACCTGAGCCGGGTCGCGCAGGTCGATGCCCACGATGCGAAGCCGGTGCAGCCAGTCGGCGCTGTCGTCCATGGCGGCGAAGCGGCGTACGGCGTCGTTCGGAAACCGGGTCGTGATGGTCGTGTGCGCGCCGTCGCGCAGCAGTCGCAGCGCGATGTACATGCCGATCTTGGCGCGGCCTCCGGTGAGCAGGGCGGTCCTGCCGGTGAGGTCCGTCCGGGCGTCGCGCTTGGCCCGGTTGAAGGCGGCGCACTCCGGGCAGAGTTGGTGGTAGAAGGCGTCGACCACCGTGTGGTGCTTCTTGCAGATGTAGCACGCCCGCGACCGGAGCAGCGTGCCCGCACTGGCCCCGACCGCGTTGGACACCAGCGGCAGGCCCGCCGTCTCGTCGTCGATGCGTCCGGGTGCGCCGGTGGCGGTGGCGGCGATGACGGCACGGTCGGCAGCGGCCACCGCGTCGCGCTTGGCGGTGCGGCGGGCCTTCTTGACCGACTTGAAGATGCCCGCGGTGGCTCGCCGCACGGCGACGGCATCGGGATGTTCGGGCGGCAACGACTCGATCTCGGCCAGCACCTGCAGGCACGTGTCGAGCTTCTCCGGGTCGATCGCGTTCACGCAGGCAGAGTACGGCGAGGGGGACGCCGATACGAAACGAGCGACGCCGGCCGACCGCCCTAGCTCGCGACGTAGATCGTGTTGGTCGAGTGCCCGCCGGTCAGCGGGTTCGGGAATCGGACGACGGACGCCTCGGATCGGTCGAACACCCCGGCGAGGACGGCCTCGAAGTCGGCGTCGGGTGGATCATCGGACCACAGCGCGAAGACGCCGCCGGGATGCAGGTGCCTGCGCAGCGTCTCGAGACCCGCAGGCGTGTAGAAGCCGCCGTGGCTCGCGTGCAGGTGGTGTCGGGGGGTGTGGTCGATGTCGAGGAGGACGACGTCGAAGCGCCGGCCCGGTGCCTGCGGGTCGAAGCCGGTGTCGCTGGCGGTCATCGCGAAGAAGTCGCCCTGCTGCAAGCGGACTCGCGGATCCGAGGCCAGTTCGGCGGTATCGGGAAGCAACTCGCGTTCATGCCAGCCGATCACCTCGCCGAGCGCCTCCACCACGACGAGCGACTGCACGCGGGGGTCGCCGAGCGCCGCCTGCGCGGTGTAGCCGAGCCCCAGTCCCCCGACGACGACGTCCAGGTCGGCACCGGCGGCCCTGGCCAGGCCCAGCCGCGCGAGCGCCACCTCGCCCGCGGTGAACAGGCTCGACATCAGGAACTCATCGCCGAGCTTGACCTCGTACACGTCGATCTTCAGGGTCGGCTCGACGCGCCTGCGCAGGCTGATGACCCCCATGGGCGTTTCGGACCAGTCGAGTTCCTCGAAGCGAGGTCTCACCACGCCGAACTCACGGCAGGCCGGTCAAGATCGACGGGTCGATCCCCTGGCCGGCGGCGGAGCCGGGCGGCTGCCCGTACCCCGGCGCCTGTGAACCACGAGTCGACGCCGACGCGTCCCACCCCGGCGGCATGTGATCGGAGCCCAGCGGCGGCGAGGCGTAGACAGGCGCCTCAGAAGCGGGCCCCGGCAGCTGTCCGTAACCCGTCGACGGCCCTACGCCGGGCACCGCCTGGCCCGTGCCCGCCGACAACTTGGAGGCCACGAAAGCGGCTGCCTGCGTGGTGTACGAGGGGACGTAGCCGTCGGTGTGCCCGCTCCATTCGTTGCCGGGCCCCGCATGACAGATCGGATCGGCGGGGTTGCAGAGGTCGATCCCCTTCCCGGCGAACATCGCGGACTGCGAAGGCAGCTTGGTACCCGAGCGGTTCGCGACGTTCCCGAAGGTGGCGATCGCCGCCACATTGGCGGCGAACGACGAAGGCAGAGACGCGCCCCATGCGATTCCGACGATGGGATTGCCTGCGACGATGTTGACGACGTTCGCGCCCTGCGAGTATCCGCCCAACACGATCTTGGTCTCCGGGCACGACGCCGCGGTTGCCTTGATGCGCTTGATCGCGTCCTTGGCGCCGTCTCCGCTGCCCAGCTGCAGCTTGCCCGCGTCGTAGTCCACCGCGTAGGTCGCGATGTTCAGGCCGACGGCCTGCTTACGCAGTGAGTCCGCGAAGGCGTCGCCGACCGCCCCCATCCCCTCGGGTTCGTCCGTGCCGCGCGCGAAAATCACCTCGGCGTCGGCGCAGTCGGCGGCGGACGCGACCGGCACCGCGTTCGGAGTCACGAGCTGAACGGCGACGATGGTCAGCACGGCAGCGCTGCGGCCGACCCAGCGACCCGCCGACCGCCTGTTCGTCGCCTGCGAGCTACGCCCGCATTGAGGAAGCATGAGCCGAATCTATCTCTTCGCCAGGAGAAATGCACCATCGGCGACAGATCATGAACTTTCCAGCGAAGTTCGAGAACCGCGCACCCAGAGAAACGAGAAGCGGGCCAGAGCTGTCACTCTGGCCCGCTCTCAATCCGGTGGAGCTGCCGGGAATCGAACCCGGGTCCAACGGCATTCCCTCTAGGCTTCTCCGTGCGCAGTTCGCTAGGCCTCTACTCGGATCTCCTGATCACGCGAACAAGTCAGGATGACGATCCCAGTCGCTGTTTGATGTCCCCGTACATCCCGCGACCGGACGTATGGGTGGGTCCCTCTAGATGACGTTAGGAACCGGGCCGAGGGCGCTCCCGGGCTAACGGACCAGCTGTCGCTTAGGCAGCGAGAGCGTAGTCGCGCTGATTGGAATCGGCGCTTAATTGGTTGCAACGACGCTTACGGTGGTCTCTTGCCTGCACCGGCACGCTTCCCTGGATTCGATGCGCGATGTCGAAGCCGTTCAGCCCCTCGCACCCCCGCCGACCTTCGGCAGGATCTCCTAGTTTACCGAGGTATACGACAAAGACCAGCCATTGGTTATTCCGGTCAGATCACGTAGGCCAGATTGTCGACGATGCGCCTGCCCACTTCGGCGTCGCCCGCGTACTCGACCTCGGCCGATGCGGACGCCCGGCCGCCGGCCAGCTTGGTGAACTGCAGCCCGTCGAGGCGGATCACCGTCGTCGGTTCGGCACCGCCGAAGTCGTCGACCACCGCCGCCCGGCCGTCCACCGCATCGCGGATGACGCGGTCCAGCGGGCCCGTCAGCTCGATCGCGACACGCGACCCCTCGGGCGCCCCACCCTTCTTGCCGACCACGAAACCCATGCTGGTGGTCATCTCGTCGAGCGCCAGACCGGCCGCGGGACCGCGCAGGTCGGCATCGGTCGGGGGTTGGGACAGTGCATCGCGGATGTCCTGCTCGTGCATCCAGCAGTCGAAGGTCCTGATGCGCATGAAACGGCCGTAGGTGTCAGGGCCCGCCGGCGTGACACTCTGCGCATTCCACTCGTCGTCGCCCATCGCCGACAGCACCGCGCGGCGCTCGGCGGTGATCCCGCGGTAGCGCTCCAGCACGGCGGCGGTCGACTCGCCGCGCATCGATCGGATCCAGCACTCGTTCATCTCACCGATCGGGTTGCGCACGTGGTCGAGTCCCGAAACGTCACCCTCGGGCGTCGGCACGCCCTGCAGCATCGACTCGGTGCCGATGATGTGGGCGACGACATCGCCGACGCACCACCCCGGCAGCGGCGTCGCCGCCGTCCAGGACTCCTCGGGCAGCGCGCCGAGCAGACGGTCGATGTCGTCCCAGGAGGCGAACAGCCCGTCGAGGACCGTGGCCTTATCGAGCAGCGTTAGCGGACGTGATGGGCTGGTCACGCTGAGACCGTACCTCTGCGATCGGCACCGGCCTGCCGAATCGGTAGCCCTGCGCGACAGTGCAACCCGCCGACAGGATCGTGTCGGCCTGCGCGGCGGTCTCGATTCCCTCGGCGATCACATCCAGCCCGAGCTGCTCGCAGATGCCGACCACCGACCGGTAGAGCACCGCGTCGTGTCCGGGTTCGATCCCGATCGTCAGCCCGCGGTCGAGTTTGACGACGTCGACCGGCAAAGCGTGCAGGTAGGTGAGCGTGTTGTACCCCGCGCCGAAGTCGTCGAGCGCCACCCTCACCCCGTCGGCTTTCAGCCGTTCGATCGCGGCCGCGCCGTCCGCGAGGTCGACGATGGGCAACGACTCGGTGATCTCGAGCACCACCTGGTTGGGCGCGATGCCGTGAGTCCGCAGGGTCTCGGCGACGCAGCGTTCGAATGTCCGGTCACCCAGTCGCGCGGCGCCGATGTTCACATGGATCGCCAGATCGATTTCCGCCGAAGCGATTTCGGAGCACACGTGGTCCAGGACCAGAAGGTCGAACGAGGTGCCGAGGCCCGCCGCCTCAGCAGTCGCGACGAACGTCTCCGGTGAGATCTGGGCGCCGTTCGGCGCGGTCCACCTCGCGAGCGCCTCGAGCGCCACGGGCGTCGCGTCGGGCAGGCGGACGATCGGCTGATAGACGATGCGAAAATCCCGCGGGAGGGTGCCGTCTGCGACCCGCAGCGCCGTGGCGAAGTCCACCGCCGCGGTTGCCGACTGCCGATACACGACCGCCGAGTTCTTGCCCTGTCGCTTGCCCTCGTACATCGAGAAGTCGGCGCGGCGCAGGAACTCGTCGGCCGATGCTCGCGGCGTCGTCGAATCCGGGGTGACCAAACCCATGCTGGCGTGCATCTGCACGGAATGGCCGTGCACCGCGAACGGCGGCCGGAGCGCATCGCGAACTCGGTCGGCGAACTCCTCGGGCGGGCCGAGCTCGCCCATGACGAGCATGCCGAACTCGTCGCCGCCGATGCGCGCGACGGTGTCGGTGGCGCGCGTACAGCCGCTGAGCCGGTGCCCCACGGTCCGGAGCAGTCGGTCCCCGGCCGCGTGACCGTACTGGTCGTTGACGTCCTTGAAGTCATCCAGGTCGACGTAGACCAGGATGAACGGCTCGCCGCTGCTCACCGCCGCGTCCAGCCGTTCGGCGAACAGCAGGCGGTTCGGGAGACCGGTCAGGACGTCGTGGTTGATCTGGTGGATCAGCCGACGCTGCGCGGTCAGCACACGGTTCATCAGCAGGCGGTTCTCGCGAATGGCCACCACCTGGCGCGTGATCAACAGGAGCACGATGCTGACGCTGAATCCGACCTGCACGGTGTCCACGGGTTGGCCCGCGATGACGTGGAAAGCCAGGAACAGCGTCATCCCACACGCGGCGATGTGCGGCATGAGCAGCTGCGACCACGCCATGAGCTGTTCGGTCCGCCGGCCGGACGGAACGTCGCGCAGACCGGCGGTGGCGTAGGCGATCAGGATCAGACCGAGAACGAAACCCCCGCTGACCCAGAGGGTTGCGTCGTACATCTCCACTCCGGTCAGATAGGCGACGAGCCGGTCGGACGCGATGACGGTGAGGACGCCCGCGGCGAGCAGTTGAAAGTTGGCCCGGAACCGACGAGCGGCGCCGTATGCGACCGAGAGCGATACCGCCACCGCCACCAGGATGAGCACCGCGATCAGGTGGAACACGCTGTCGCCGCCGGTGCCGGATGTCCACACCAGAACCGCGAATGACGCGGCCGCGACCAGGGCGTCGAGAATCGGCACGGTGATCGAGGTGGGAGTGCGCGGCGCTCGGTCGTGCTCCGCCGGGTCGGTCCGTCCCGACCACGCCAGCACCACCAGGGCGGCCGACGCCAGCAGCGCGAACGCCGAGTCGCCGGTGTCGATCCAGCGCGGGGTCGATTCGCCGGGCGACACCAGCGTGGCGTACCACCGGGCAAGCGGCGCAGCCACCCAGCACCCCGTCGCGACGACGACCAGCAGGCGCCAGACTCGGGCCGGGCCGGCCTCCCTCGACGCGAAGTACGTCCCACAGCAGATCGCGACGGCGGCCGCGGCCGATTGCAGAGCGGGGTCAGCCCATGCGGAGTGCGTCGACCCCAGCGGGCGCAGTGCGTTCAGCGCGACCGCAGACGCGATCGCCGCGAGCAACGCGACGTGCACGCGATCGCCCCGGATCACCGTCCCCCGTGCGATCCAGCGAAGGATCATGGAACCGCACTTTACCTGCTTAATCCCAGCAAGAACCAATCATCAGGCGACGAATCGGCCGGCCCCACGACGTCCCGGCAAATTCCGACCTAGCTCAGGTCCTGCCCTTGGCGCGCCGACCCATCTCTCTGGCGATCTCCCGGTCGGCATCCCGCCGGGCGAGGTCCTGGCGTTTGTCGCGGGCCTCCTTGCCGCGCGCCAGGGCCAACTCCACCTTGACCTTGCCGTCGACGAAGTACAGCTTCAGCGGCACCAGCGTCATGTTGCCGTCGCGCAGCTTGCCGATCAGCGTGTCGATCTGACTGCGATGCAGCAGCAGCTTGCGGTTGCGTCGCGGCGCGTGGTTCGTCCAGCTGCCGTGGTGATACTCGGGGATGTGCAGGTTGCGCAGCCAGATCTCACCGTCGTCGACCGTGGCGAAGGCGTCGGCGAGCGAAGCGGTGCCGTCGCGCAGACTCTTGACCTCGGTGCCCATCAGCGCCACCCCGGCCTCGAACGTCTCGAGAATCGAATAGTTGTGGCGCGCTTTACGATTCGTCGCAACCGTCTGGTTGTTGCGACGAACCGCCTCGTCCTCTTTCTTCTTGGCCACCGTTAACGCCGTACGTACAGGCGCAGCGTCGCGTACGCCGTGACACCGGCCATCGCCACGCCGACGAACAGCAGTACCGGAGCGATGAAGACGAGGATGTCCGCGTAGTCGACCTTGGCGATCAGGTTCGCCGAATAGAACTGATCCAGCGCGTCCTCGAGAATGAACGCCCGCACCACGATCAACCCGAGGATCGATATCAGCACACCGATCAGCGCGGCGAGCATGGCCTCCACCAGGAACGGCAACTGGGTGTACCAGCGACTGGCACCCACCAGTCGCATGATGCCCACTTCGGTGCGCCGGGTGTACGCCGCGACTTGAACCATGTTGGCGATCAACAGGATCGCGCCGACCGCCTGCACCAGGGCCACCGCGAAGGCGGCGTTGCGCAATCCGTCGAGGACCGCGAACAACCGGTCGACGAGGTCCTTCTGGTTCGTCACGTTCAGCACGCCGGGTTGCCCGCGCAGGGCGTCGTCGAATGCCTGGTGACCTTCGGGGTCTGCGAGCTTGACCACGAACGAGGCCGGGAACGCGTCCTTGGTCGCGACGTCCTTGAACTGCGGGACCTTGCGGATCGCGTCGTTGTAGGCGTCCTCCCGGTTCAGGAACGTCACCGACTTCACGTCGTCGCGGTCGTCGAGGATCTGACGCAGCGCCTTGCACGCGTCGCCGTCGCACGTCGGATCGTTGGCCGAGACGTCGTCGGTCAGGAAGACCTGACTCTCCACCCGGTCCAGATAGATCTGCCGGGATTGATCCGCCAGGCGCACCACCAGCAGACCGCCGCCCAGCAGGCCCAACGAGATGGCGGTCGTCAAGATCATCGCCACCGTCATCGTGACGTTGCGACGCAGGCCCGTGAGGACCTCGTTGACCAGAAAGCCGAAGCGCACTTATCGATCCATTCCATAGATGCCGCGCTGCTCATCGCGAATGAGGCGGCCGAGTTCGAGTTCGAGGACGCGCTGGCGCATCGAGTCGACGATGTGATGGTCGTGGGTCGCCATCAGCACCGTCGTTCCCGTGCGATTGATGCGCTCGAGCAGATCCATGATGTCCCTACTGGTGTCCGGATCGAGGTTTCCGGTCGGCTCGTCGGCCAGCAGCAGAAGCGGCCGGTTGACGAACGCACGCGCGATGGCGACGCGCTGCTGCTCCCCACCGGAGAGCTCGGAGGGCAGCCGGTTGGCCTTCCCGGAGAGCCCGACCATCTCCAGCACGTCGGGTACCACGCGGTTGATGACGTCCGCGCGCTTGCCGATGACCTCGAGCGCGAAGGCCACGTTCTCGAACACGGTCTTCTGCTGCAGCAACCGGAAGTCCTGGAACACGCACCCCAGCACCTGTCGCAGGCTCGGGATGTGTCGATTGGCGAGCTTGTTGACGTGGAACTTCGACACCCGGATATCGCCGTGCGTGGGCTGCTCCTCCGCGAGCAGCAGACGCATGAACGTCGACTTGCCCGAACCGGACGGTCCGATGAGGAAGACGAACTCACCCTTGTCGATCTTGAGCGAGATGTTGTCCAACGCGGGGCGAGCCGATGACTTGTACTGCTTGCTCACGTGGTCGAGGGTGATCATCACGGCACGCCAGTGTAGCCGGATCGACCCCGCAAACCGGCTACCGCAGGGGCGCGAGCGGCCCCGGCACGGTCGTCGTCGGCGTCGTCGGGAGCGTGGTCGGCGTCTGGCCGGGCGTCGTCGTCGGCGACGGGGACACCGTGCTCGGCGGGATCGGACCCGGCCCGTCCGGATCGACGACCGTCGTCGGCAAACCGTCGTCCGGCGTCGTGGTCGTCGTCGCGCCGTCGTCCGGCGTCGTGGTCGTCGTGGTGGTCGTCGTCGTGGTGGGCGTCGTGCGCGTCGTCTCCTGAACGTTTGTCCGCGGCACCCAGGTGTACTCGGGGTCCGGCACGTAACCGGGTGGCACGACCTGGCCCGGTTGATCGGCGGGGGTAACCACCGGCGGCGGCTGATACGTCGCGTAGAGCCACCACACCGCGAAGAACGCGACGATGAGCGCCACCGTCGAGGTGCGCATGCGGCCCCAGAACAGGTACTGCGGCCAGCCGCGGTTCTCGCCCTCTCGGCGCAGGGTGAACTTCACTTGTCGCTCCCCTGCTCGGGTGACTCGGGGCCGCTGGTCGTCTCGCCTGAGCGCGGCAGCGCGTTGACCGTGGGGATCGACTCACCGGGCGCCACGATGCCCGCACGCCGCAGCGCTCGGATGACGAGAATGCGCAGGCGCCTGCCGACCTCGAACTGCTTGCCCGGCAGGGTGCGCGCCACCATCCGCAGGTTCACCGTGTCGAGTTCGATGGACTCGACACCCATCAGCTGCGGCGCGTCCAACAGCAGCGCACTCATCTGCGGATCGTCCATCGCGTGGTCGCACACCTCGTGCAGCAGGTCGTTGACCTTGTTCAGATCCGCCGCCGACGGCACGGGGATGTCGACGACGGCGCGCGCCCAGTCCTTGGACAGGTTGACCGTCTTGACGATCTGCCCGTTGGGGATCGTGAAGACCTCGCCCTCGCTCGAGCGCAACTTCGTCACGCGCAGCGTGACGTCCTCGACCGTCCCCTCGGCGGGAGCGGCGATGCCCGCCACCGTCAGCGCCACCAGATCGCCGAAGCCGTACTGCTTCTCGGTGATGATGAAGAAGCCGGCAAGCAGGTCCTGCACGATGCGCTGCGCACCGAAGCCGAGTGCGGCGCCGAGCACCGCCGCGGGCGCGACGAGCGACCCGACGGGGATCGCGATGATGTCGGTGATCTCCACGATCACGACGACGAACAGCACCGCGATGGACACCCAGGAGATGACCGACGCCACCGCCTGGCGGTGTTTGGTGCTCTCACTGCGCACCAGCTGATCGCTCTCGCGGTACTCCGCGTCGATGCGCCGGGTGATCCGCTGCGCAGCCCAGTTGATGAAGCGCGCCACCAGCATCGCGCCCAGAATGAGCATGACGATGCGCAGTCCGCGGGTGATGATCCACTCGCCGATGTCACCGCGCCAGAAGTCGTGCCAGCCCTGTGCCCACTCGATGGCCACGTACTTCGTCGTGTTACTCGTCATCTTTCCTATTACGCCAACGGATTCCCGCTTCCAGGAAGCCGTCGATGTCTCCGTCGAGGACAGCGGTCGGATTGCCGACTTCGTAGTCGTTCCGCAGATCCTTCACCATCTGATACGGGTGCAGCACGTAGGAGCGCATCTGATTGCCCCACGAGCTGCCCCCGTCTCCCTTCAGGGCGTCGAGCTCAGCGCGCTCCTCCTGCCGTTTGCGCTCGAGCAGCTTGGCCTGCAGCACGCGCATCGCGGACACCTTGTTCTGCAGCTGCGACTTCTCGTTCTGGCACGTCACCACGATGCCCGTCGGGATGTGCGTGAGCCGCACCGCGGAGTCGGTCGTGTTGACCGACTGCCCACCGGGACCGCTCGACCGGTAGACGTCGACGCGCAGATCGCCCTCCGGGATCTCGATGTGGTCGACGGTCTCGACGACGGGCAGCACCTCGACGTCGGCGAACGACGTCTGTCGTCGGCTCTGGTTGTCGAAGGGGCTGATGCGCACCAGCCGGTGGGTGCCCTGCTCGACCGACAGCGTGCCGTAGGCGTACGGCGCGTGGACGGCGAACGTCGCGCTCTTGATCCCCGCCTCCTCGGCGTAGGAGGTGTCGAACACCTCGACGCCGTAGTCGTGCTGCTCGGCCCACCGGATGTACATCCGCATGAGCATCTCCGCCCAGTCGGCGGCGTCCACCCCGCCCGCGCCGGACCGGATGGTGACGACGGCCTCCCGCTCGTCGTACTCCCCCGACAGGAGGGTCCGGACCTCCATCGCCTCGATGTCCTCGCGCAGTTTGGCCCGCTCGGCGTCGGCCTCGGCCTTGGCCTCGTCCCCGCCGGCTCCGTCCTCCTCGGCGGCCATCTCGTAGAGCACCGGAAGGTCGTCGAGCCGCTGGCGCAACTCCTCGACGCGACGCAGTTCGTTCTGGGCGTGCGACAGGGAGCTGGTGACCTTCTGGGCGTTGGCCTGGTCGTCCCAGAGCTTGGGATCGGACGCCTCCTGCTCCAGCGTGCCGATCTTCTCCCGCAGGGCATCGATGTCCAGCACCCGCTCCACTGTCGTCAGGGTGGTGTCGAGGGCGGCGATGTCGGCTTGCAGGTCGGGATCCACGGGAGTTCAGGTTACCGACAGCCACGGAATCCCATGCTCGGCTCCGCCTGAGCGGTCTAGCATCGGCTTGTTAAACAGCCCGGATCTCGTCGCGACAGCCCCTTGCGCGTGGCCGGGCAGCGACAGAAAGCGAATCAATTGCGCCCATATCACGTGGCGATCGTCGGTTCCGGCCCTTCTGGCTACTTCGCAGCGGCATCGTTGCTCAAACACGCGGATTCCGAAGGGGGCCGCGACGTTCGCATCGACATGCTGGAGATGCTGCCGACTCCGTGGGGTCTGGTGCGGTCCGGCGTGGCCCCCGACCATCCGAAGATCAAGACCATCAGCGCGCAGTTCGACAAGATCTCGCACGATGACCGGTTCCGGTTCTTCGGCAACATCCGGATCGGCGAGCACGTGCAGGCCGAGGAACTGGCGCAGCGCTACGACGCCGTGGTGTACGCGATCGGCGCGCAGTCGGACCGCCCGCTCGGCATACCCGGCGAGGATCTCGACGGCAGCGTCGCCGCCGTCGACTTCGTCGGTTGGTACAACGCGCACCCGCACTTCGAGGAGATGGCGCCCGACCTGTCGACCGGCCGCGCCATCGTGGTGGGCAACGGCAACGTCGCCCTGGACGTCGCGCGCATCCTCGTCAGCGATCCCCGCGAACTCGCGAAGTCCGACATCGCGAACCACGCATTGGAGGCCCTGCACTCAGAGGGGGTTGAAGAGGTCGTCGTGATCGGCCGCCGCGGACCGCTGCAGGCCACGTTCACCACGCTCGAACTGCGCGAGTTGGGCGACCTCGAGGCCATGGCGGACGTCGACGTCGTCGTCGACCGCGCGGACTTCGACGCCATCACCGACGAACAGCTCGACGCCGCGGGCAAGACGGTGAAGCAGAACGTCAAGGTGATGCGCGGCTATGCGGAGACGGAACCGCGAGGAGCCAAGCGCCGCATCGTGTTCCGCTTTCAGACCTCTCCGGTGGAGATCAAGGGCGACGGGCGTGTCGAGTCGGTGGTGCTCGGCCGCAACGAACTCGTCGACGACGGCGGCCGCATCGTCGCCAAGGACACCGGCGAGCGCGAGGAGCTGCCCGCCCAGCTGATCGTGCGGGCCGTCGGCTACCGGGGCATCCCGACGCCGGGTCTGCCGTTCGACGACCGGTCGGGCACCATCCCGCACACCGACGGGCGCGTCGAGGGCAGCGCCAACGAGTACGTCGTCGGCTGGATCAAACGCGGACCGTCGGGCGTGATCGGCAGCAACAAGAAGGACTCGGCCGACACCGTCGCCACGCTGCTCGCGGACCTCGAGGGACGCGAGCTCGTCGACCTGGCCGACTACCACTCGGAGGCACTGGTCGAGTGGCTGCTGTCCCGTCAGCCCAAGCTGGTCACCGACGACCACTGGAAGCTGATCGACGCGCACGAACGGTCGACCGGCGAGCCGCACGGTCGTCCACGCGTGAAGTTGACCAGCGTGGCGGAGCTATTGCGGATCGGCCACGGCTGACGGCCCGTCTACGCTCGCGCCGGGTTACGAGTACGGCGGCGGGGGTGGCGGCGGAGCGTCCATCGGGGGCGCTTCGGGCGGCGCGAAGTTCCAGTTGTCGGGGTTCTTCGGCGAGTAGACGACGGGAATCAGATCGCCCATCGACGGCCACTGACTGACGTCGATCGCCATCCGCGCGTAGACGTGGTGCTCGTTGACCGTCGGCCCGGTGATGACGCCGCTGATCGTGACGAACTGCTCGCCCACCTCGTCGGGCTTGGGGCTGATGCCGGTGATCAACAACGTGCCCTGTGCGCGTTCGCCACGGGGACCGCCCTTTCGGAACCGCGGGGCAAGCAGCAGGACCAGGCCACCGACGAGCAGCAACACCAAGAAGAACTCCACGCAGTCCATGGTAGAGATTGGGCCATGAGCACCCCCGTCTCCGACGATCTAGCGCTTGCCCTGCGACTCGCCGACCAGGCCGATGCCGTCACGATGGAGCGGTACGGCGCCCTGGACCTGCGCGTCGAAACGAAGCCGGACCTGACCCCGGTCACGGACGCCGACCAGGCCACCGAGGACGCGCTGCGCACCACCCTGTCGGAGCATCGGCCGGGCGACGCGTTGCTGGGCGAGGAGTTCGGTGGCTCAGCCGTTTTCGCCGGCCGGCAGTGGGTGCTCGACCCCATCGACGGCACGAAGAACTTCGTGCGCGGCGTTCCGGTGTGGGCCACGCTCATCGCCTTACTCGACGACGGCGTCCCCCGGGTCGGCGTCGTCAGCGCGCCCGCGCTCGGCCGCCGGTGGTGGGCTGGAAACGGCGAGGGTGCGTTCACGTCGTTCGGCGGGTCGACCCGGCGCATCTCCGTTTCCGCGGTAAACGAACTCGGTTCCGCCAGCTTGTCTTTCGCCGACCTGACCACTGGGTGGGACGACCGCCGCGATGCGTTCCTCGACCTCACCGACGCCGTCTGGCGGGTGCGCGCGTACGGGGAGTTCTGGTCCTACTGCCTCGTCGCAGAGGGCGCCGTCGACATCGCCGTCGAGCCCGAACTGAAGGTGTGGGACATGGCCCCGCTCGACGTCCTGGTGCGCGAGGCGGGCGGCCGGTTCACCAACCTGGCGGGCGAACCCGGCCCACACGGCGGTAACGCGGTGGCCACGAACGGTTTGCTGCACGACGCGGTGCTGGCCCGTCTGGCGTAGTAGCGCGCGTAACGCGAATGTGACGTTCGCAACAGGATCGCAGAACCTTACTCCAGAGTAAGATACGGTCGTGAGGCACTGCCCCAACGACTCGAGGCTGCGAACATGACCAACACCCTGCCGTCGAAGAACGAATCGACGCGGCGCCCGCGACGCTCCGGACACGAGAGCGCCGTCGGACTGCAGAAGCACAAGCGGACGGCGACCGACATCGGTTTGGCGCTGATCACGCCCATCGTCGGCCAGGAGTTCCTCGACCGCTACGGCCTGCGCGACCCGCTGAACAAGGGCCTGCGCTACGGCGTCAAGACGGCGTTCTCCACCGTGGGCGCCACCACGCGTCAGTTCAAGCGCGTGCAGAGCCTCGGCAAGCCCGCCACCCGACTCAAGGCCAGCGGAGCCGACTACTTCGACCTGACGCCCGACGACGACCAGAAGATGATCGTCGAGACCGTCGAGGAGTTCGCCGAGGAGATCCTGCGACCGGCCGCCCACGACGCCGACAACGAGGCGACCTACTCCCCCGACCTGATCGGCAAGGCCGCGGAACTCGGCATCACCGCCATCAACGTCCCCGAGGACTTCGACGGCATCGCCGAACACCGTTCGACGGTCACCAACGCCCTCGTCGCCGAGGCAGTCGCGTACGGCGACATGGGCCTGGCGCTGCCGATCCTCGCGCCCGGCGGCGTCGCCTCCGCGCTCACCCACTGGGGCAGCGCGAGCCAGCAGGCCACCTACCTGCCCGCCTTCGCGAGCGAACGGGTCCCCCAGGCCTGCGTCGCGATCGCCGAACCGCACGCGCTGTTCGACCCGACCGCTCTGCGCACCACCGCCGTGCGCACGCCGAGCGGCTACCGCATCACCGGTGAGAAGTCCCTGGTGCCGGCCGCCGCGGACGCCGAGATCTTCGTCGTCGCAGCACAACTCAACGGGAAACCGGCGCTGTTCATCGTCGAGTCCGCTTCCGAGGGCATCTCCGTCACCGCCGATCCCAGCATGGGCATCCGCGCCGCCGCGCTCGGCCGCGTCACGTTCGACAACGTCGCGGTGCCGCTGCACAACCGGCTCGGCGAGGACGAGGCCACCGACCTGGATTATTCGGAAGCCATCGCCCTGGCCCGATTGGGTTGGGCCGCAATGGCTGTCGGCACGGCGCACGCAGTGCTCGACTACGTCGTCCCGTACGTCAAGGAGCGCGAGGCGTTCGGCGAGCCGGTGGCCCGTCGCCAGGCCGTCGCGTTCATGTGCGCCGATATCGCCACCGAACTCGACGGCCTGCGCCTGGTCACCTGGCGCGGCGCCGCGCGCGCCGAGCAGGGCTTGACGTTCGCCCGCGAGGCCGCGCTGGCCAAGCGGCTGGCCTCCGACAAGGGCATGCGCATCGGCCTCGACGGCGTGCAGTTGGTCGGCGGCCACGGCTACACCAAGGAACACCCCGTCGAACGCTGGTACCGCGATCTGCGCGCGCTCGGCGTCGCCGAAGGCGTCGTCGTCCTCTAACGGCGTCCACGAACCCGCCGAATACTTCTGAGAACGGAAAACCCAGTCATGGCAATCAATCTGGAAATACCCAAGAAGCTGCAGGCCGTCATCGAGAAGGGCCACCAGGGCGCGGCCGAGATGATCCGGCCGATATCGCGCAAGTACGACCTGGCCGAGCACGCCTACCCCGTCGAACTCGACACGCTGTCCACCCTGTTCGAGGGCATCTCGGAGGCCAAGACGATCTCGTTCGCCGGGGCCGACGCCTTCCACGGCGGCGACGACAACGACAAGAAGTCGAATGTCAACGGCTCCAACATGTCCGCGCTGCTGAACGCGGTCGAGATCAGCTGGGGTGACGTCGCGCTCCTGCTGTCGGTCCCCTATCAGGGGTTGGGCAACGCGGCCATCTCGAGTGTCGCCACCAAGGAGCAGCTCGAGCGGTTCGGCAAGGTGTGGGCCGCCATGGCGATCACCGAGCCCGGCTTCGGCTCCGACTCGGCAGCGGTGTCCACCACGGCCAAGCTGGAGGGCGACGAGTACGTCATCAACGGCGAGAAGATCTACGTCACCGCCGGTTCGCGGGCCACTCACATCGTGGTGTGGGCGACGCTGGACAAGGCGCAGGGGCGGGCGGCCATCAAGTCCTTCGTGGTGCCGCGCGAGCACCCCGGCGTCACCATCGAGCGCCTCGAGCACAAGCTCGGCATCAAGGCCTCCGACACCGCGGCCATCCGCTTCGACAACGTCCGGATTCCCAAGGAGAATCTGCTCGGTAGCCCGGAGATCCAGACCGACAAGGGCTTCGCGGGCGTCATGCAGACGTTCGACAACACCCGGCCGCTCGTCGCCGGGATGGCCGTGGGCGTGGCTCGCGCCGCGCTCGAGGAACTGCGCACCATCCTCACCGACGCCGGCATCGAGATCTCCTACGACAAACCCGCTCACGCCCAGAGCGCCCCGGCCGCGGAGTTCCTGCGCATGGAGGCCGACTGGGAGTCGAGCTACCTTCTGACGGTGCGCTCGGCGTGGCAGTCGGACAACAAGATCCCCAACTCCAAGGAAGCGTCGATGGGCAAGGCCAAGGCGGCCAGAGTCGCCAGCGACATCACGCTCAAAGCCGTCGAGATCGCCGGTACCACCGGCTATTCCGAGAACACGCTGCTGGAGAAGTGGGCCCGCGACAGCAAGATCCTCGACATCTTCGAGGGCACGCAGCAGATTCAGCAACTCGTCATCGCACGCCGCCTGCTGGGTCTGTCCTCAGCCGAGCTGAAGTAGGGCACCGACGCTTCCCGACGCGCTAGCGTCGGGACATGGACTCCTTTCAGGCACTGGTCGCACGACGGCACGACGACGGCATCACCACCGCCGTGGAGACACTGCGTGCTTCGGACCTGCCGCCCGGCGACGTGACGGTCCGCGTCGAGTACTCGAGCGTCAACTACAAGGACGCGCTCGCGGTCACGCCGAAGGGCGGCGTCGTGCGCGACTACCCGATCGTGCCCGGCATCGACCTGGCCGGTGAGGTCGTCGAGTCGAGTTCGCCGGACTTCGCGGTGGGCGACAAGGTCATCGCACACGGCTACGACATCGGCACGGGTAAACACGGCGGCTACGCCGAGTACGCGCGCCTACCGTCCGATCAGGTGGTTGCCGCGGGCTCGCTCAGCACGCGCGACGCCATGGGCATCGGCACCGCCGGGTTCACCGCGGCCATGAGCGTTAAGGCGTTGCTGGACTGGGGCGTTCAGCCCGACGACGGCCCCATCGTGGTCACGGGGGCCACCGGTGGCGTCGGGTCGGCGAGCATCGACCTGCTGGACGCCGCCGGCTACCTCGCCGTCGCCTCGACCGGTAAGGCGCACGTCGCCGAGGCGCTCAGGGCGCTGGGCGCGCGCGACGTCATCGGCCGACTGCCCGAGGATCCCGACGCCACGCCGCGGCCGCTGGGCAGGTCCCGCTGGGCGGCGGCGATCGACTGCGTCGGCGGGGCGACGCTGGCCGACGTGCTCAGCACGCTCCACTACGGCGGTGCGGTGGCGGCGAGCGGTCTCACGGGTGGGGTCGCACTGCAGACCACGGTGATGCCGTTCATCCTGCGCGGGGTGGGCCTGCTGGGCATGGACTCGGTACTGCTGCCCATCGAGCGGCGGCGCGCGCTGTGGAGCGAACTCGCAGGACCGATGCGCCCCAAGCGACTCGGCAGCGTGATCCACGACGTCGACGTCAAGGACGTCGCATCGGTGATCGACGAGGTGCGGGCGGGCAACTACCACGGCCGCGCCGTGGTCCGCGTCGCCGGCGGGTTCTAGGGCAGGACGGCAGAAGCCCCCGACACCGGGGTGTCGGGGGCTCCTATGCGGTGCATGTTGGTGCAGCCGCTACTAGCCGATCAGAACCCGCTGCAGGTCGGGCTTCATCTGCTGGAGCTGAGCGCCCCAGTAGGCCCACGCGTGGGTTCCGTTGTCCGGGAAGTTGAACACGCCGTTCTTACCACCAGCGGCGATGTAGTTGTCCTGGAACGTCCGGTTGGTGCGGATGGTCAGGCCCTCGAGGAACTTGGCCGGGACGTCGCCGCCACCGAGTTCGCTGGGCTTGCCGTTACCGCAGTACACCCAGAGGCGGGTGTTGTTGGCGACCAGCTGCGGGATCTGGACCATGGCGTCGTTGTACTTCCACGCCGGGTCGGTCTCGGCCGGGCCCCACATGTCGTTGGCCTTGTAGCCACCGGCGTCACCCATCGAGATGTTGATCAGGAAGGGCCACCAACCCTCGGAGGGGTTGAGGAAGCCGGACATGGAGCCCGCGTAGATGAACTGACCGGGGTGGTGTGCCGCCAGCGTCAGCGCCGAGCCGCCGGCCATCGACAGACCGATGGCGGCGCTGCCCGTGGACTTGACGCCGTTGTTGGCCGCCAGGTAGCTCGGGAGTTCCTGAGTCAGGAAGGTCTCCCAGTTGTAGGTGAGGCAGCCGGCCTTGCCGCATGCCGGCTTGTACCAGTTGGCGTAGAAGCTGGACTGGCCACCGACGGGCATCACGACGGACAGGCCCGAGTCGAGGTACCACTCGAACGCCTGGGTCTCGATGTCCCAGCCGTTGAAGTCGTCGCGGGCCCGGAGGCCGTCGAGCAGGTAGACGGCGGGCGAGTCGGGGCCGCCGCTCTGGAACTGCACCTTGATGTCACGGCCCATGGAGGGCGACGGCACCATCAGATACTCGACCGGCAGACCGGGGCGAGAGAACGCCCCCGCGGTCGCACTTCCGCCGAACAGGCCGATAAGGCCCGGCAGCAGGAGCGTCGCCAGCGTCGCACCCATGATTCGGCGCGCCCAGCGGCCGCGAATTCTGTCAACGAACATCAATCAAAATCCCATTCAGTTCCGGTTACGTATCCCTTGTCACGTCCACGATCGGTGATCGCACATGCGGCGGACGGTATGCACCATCCAACCACGCCCGCCCGACACCCCGACGTTTGGGCGGACCAGAGATTCAGTTGTTTCACCGGTGAGTAAAACACGGTCACGCGCCCGGGAGAAACCCGAGAGCAGCCGAATTCACCGTTTACTCACACTCGCCGAAACCGCGGACGTCGCCATCGGCCCAGGTCCGCGGCCCCGTAGGCTGCCGGGTATGGCGAGCACCCGCGGTTCCGCCGGCAAACGAATCTCACACCGTGTCGGCGTCGACGACTGGATCCGGGCGGGCTACGCGATTCTCGCCGAGGAGGGCATCAAGGCGCTCAAGATCGACCGCCTTTGCGAGCGCCTGGGCGTGACGAAGGGCAGCTTCTACTGGCACTTCGACGGGATGCCGAGTTATCGGTCGGCCCTCATCGCCGCCTGGGCGGACCTGCGTGACGAGGATCGACTCGATTTCGACGACATGGGCGACCTGTCGCCGCGCGAAAGGCTGGCGGCAATGATGTCGTCGCTGATGAGCCCCCGGCACTGGACGCTCGAGCGGGCCATGCGCGAGTGGGCGCGATCGGACCCCGCCGTCGAGGACAGTGTCCGGGAATCCGATCGGCGTGTCGTGGCCGCCGTTCGGCAGGCGTTCCTCGACTACGGCTTCGACACCGAGGAGGCCGATCTGCGTGCGAACGCGACGTTCGCGGCGGGAATCGGCTTCCTCCACCTCTCCGGCCCCACACCGAGCCCACGGGAGGCCGCTCGCGGCGACCGCTTCCTTGAGTTGATGCTGGCCCGCTAGATTTCCATACTAAAAAGTATGGTAGCGTCGCCCGCATGCCGTCTCTCACAGCGATACCGGGCATCACCGACGAGTTCGTGGCGGCCCTCGCCGACCGCGCGGCCACCGCTGAGAACATCCGCCGACTGCCCGATGCGACCGTCGCCGACCTCGCCGCCTCGGGATTCACCGAGCTTCTGGTGCCCGCCCGCTTCGGCGGTGAGCAGGCGGACTTCCCGGCGCTGCTGGACCCGGTGCGGCGGATGGCGCACGGCTGCACGTCGAGCGCGTGGACCATCGGCTTCTACGCACTGCACAACTGGATGCTGGCTCTCTTCGGCGAGCAGGCGCAGCAGGAGGCGTTCGGCACGCGGCCGTTCCTCGCGCCCGCCCCGCTGGCCCCGACCGGTCGCGGCATGCCCGCCGACGGCGGCATCCGGCTGACCGGGCGCTGGTCCTGGGCCACCGGCGTGATGGACGGCAACTGGATCATCGTCGGCGCGCTCTGCGGCTCGGACGAGAAGCTCTATCCGGCGCTGGCGCTGTTGCCCGCCGACGACATCGAGATCGTCGACGTGTGGCACACCGACGGCATGCGGGCCACCGGCTCCAACGACGTGGTCATCACCGACGCCTTCGTGCCCGAGCACCGCCTGGTGCGCGTCACCGACATCTACGGCGGCACGGCGCCGGGCGCCGCCCTGCACGACGCGGCGACCTACCGGTGGCCGATGGTCCCCGCGCTGGCGCTGCTCGCGGCCATGCCCGCCCTCGGCAGTGCCGAACGCGTCACCGAGCTCTACGCCGACCGATTGGCGGGCAGACTGCTGGCCTACGAGGGCGTGATGCAGAAGGACAAGCCCATCGCCCAGGCGCGGCTCGCAGAGGCGCGCGTTCGGTTGCGGGCCCTACACGGTCTGCTGGCGGACACCGTCGACGAGATCCAGGGTGTCGTGGCCGCCGGCGACGAGGTCACCCGCGCAGCGCGCGGCGAAGCCCGGCTCGCGGCGGCGCACATCGTCGCCGAATCCCGTGCCGTCATCGGCCTGCTGTTCGAGGCGTCCGGGGCCAGCGTGCACTTCCTCGACAGCCCGATGCAGCGGTTCAAGCGCGATGTCGACGTGCTCTCGGGCCACGTGGTGTTCGACTACGACACCGCGCGCGAACTCGCGGGCGCGTTGGCGCTGGGCATGAAGATCCCCAGGACGGCGATGGTCTGATGGAATGACACCCATGGCCAGGCCGGCAGTGACCGAGTTCTTCCAGAAGCGGATCGCCAATCCGCTCGTGCGGCGGATGCCGTTTCAGACGCTTCTGGAAACCACCGGGCGCAAGTCCGGCGTTCCGCGCCGTACTCCGTTGGGCGGCAAGCTCATCGGCGACGAGTTCTGGTTCGTCTCGGAGTTCGGCGAGTCGTCCCAGTACGTGCGCAACATCCACGCCGATCCGCGGGTGCGGGTGCGGCTGCGCGGACGCTGGCGCAGCGGAACCGCGCACCTGGTGCCCGACGACGACCCACACGCACGCCTTCGACGACTCCCCCGGTTCAACAGCTTCGGGGTGCGGACGTTCGGGACCGACCTGCTGACCATTCGGGTGGACCTGGACAGCTGACGGTTCTCCCGGCGCGATCCTCTTGACACCCGTCGAAAAGTAAAACTAATGTCACTTTCAGTTCGAGTTCGGGAAAGAGGTCAACCCATGGAGTCGTTCGTCCACCTGCGCAAAGGCAGGACCCCGAAGCGCGTGCACGCCGATCTCGACGGGCTCAAAGACGACGAACTCGGCCGCGGCGGATTCGTCGGCCGCACGGCGAACATGTACCGGCGAAACGATCCGACCGCGTACCGCACCGTCGGACCACTGCGGCCGACGGACGTGCTGTCCTCCGAGCTCAAACCGAGCGACGCCACCGACGCGCACGGCGGACCGCTGCTCATGTTCTCCAACGACGACTGCCTGGTCCTGCTGTCCCGACGGACCGAGGAGATGCCCTTCTTCGTGCGCTACGTCGACGGGGATCTGCTGATCTTCGTACACAAGGGCGCCGGCCTCCTGGAGACGGAATTCGGTCCGCTGCGCTACCGCGAAGGCGACTGGATCTATCTTCCGAAGGCGTGCACGTTCCGCCAGGTGCCCGATCACGAGAGCACGTGGCTGATGATCCAGTCGACCGACGACTTCCGCGTCCCGCCCGCCGGCATTCTGGGCAGGCACTTCCCGTTCGATCCGGCGCAGGTGACGATTCCCGAACCGGCACCGATCGACGACGACGGCAGGGCCGAGTACGAGGTCCGCCTCATCCACTCGGAGATTCAGGGGGCGGGCTCCACATCTTTGTTCTACGAACACAATCCGCTTGACGTGGAGGGCTGGCGCGGCGACAACTTCCCGTTCACCTTCAACATCGAGGACTACACGGTCATCACCTCGGAGAGCGTGCACCTGCCGCCGACCGTGCACCTCTTCATGCAGGCGACCGGTGTCTACGTGATGAACTTCCTGCCCAAGCCCGCCGAGAGCGTACCGGGTACCGAGCGCACCCCGTGGTATCACCGCAACGTCGACTTCGACGAGATAGCCTTCTTCCACTCGGGTTCGCTGTACGGGATCCCGATGCCACCCGGCCTGGTTTCCCATGCGCCGCAAGGGGTTCACCACGGCGCACCGGAGAAGGCGCGGGAACGGGCTCGCCGCAAGTTCGACGACTACGACCGAGTGGACTGGTCGGTCATCGCCATCGACACGCGGCGGCGGCTGGTGCCGTCGGCCGACATCCTCGCGAACGATCTGGGGCAGCACTAGAGATGACCACCACTGAGAAGCCCGTGAAATTCGACTACGAGCGCATCCCGTATCTCGTTGCCTATCAGAACACCTCGAGTGTGCGCGACGTCTACGGCGGCGTGGCCGAGCTCGTGGTGCTGGAGAGCTACCTGCTCAAGCCGAAGGACAAGCCCGGCGATACCGTGCTGGTCTTCATGCACCCCATCGGCGGCGGCGCCTACCTGCCGATGATCAACGGCCTCGCACGCGCGGGCCATCACGTCATCTACTGCAACAGCCGATTTCGCGGAACCGACTCGGCGCTGCTGATGGAGAAGGTCGTCGAGGATCTCGGCGAGTGCATCAAGGACGCCAAGAACCGGCTCGGCTACTCGAAGGTGGTGCTCGCCGGGTGGAGCGGCGGCGGCTCGCTGTCGGTGTTCTACCAGCAGCAGGCGCAGCACCCGACCGTGACCGCGAGCCCGTCGGGCGACGGTCCCGACCTGACCAAGCTCGGCCTCATCCCCGCCGACGCCATCATGCTGCTCGCCGCACACATCAGCAGGCACGGCACGATGACGGAGTGGATGGACGCGTCGATCCTCGACGAGAACGATCCGTCGAAGCGCGATCCCGAGTTGGATCTGTACAACCCCGACAACCCCAACCAGCCGCCGTACACGCCCGAGTACCTGGAGCGCTACCACCAGGCCCAGATCGCTCGGAACCGCCGAATCACCGCCTGGGTCAAGGACAAACTGGCCGAGTTGAAGGACGCGGGGCGACCCGATGACGAGTACGCCTTCGTCGTGCACGGCACCATGGCCGACCCGCGCTGGCTCGACCCGACGGTCGACCCCAACGACCGTGCCCCCGGCACCTGCTATCTGGGTGACCCGCAGGTGGTGAACAACTCCCCGGTCGGGCTGGCACGGTTCTGCACGCTGCGCAGTTGGCTGTCGCAGTGGAGCTACGACGACGCCAACGGCGACGCCGTCAAGGCGGGCCCGGACATCGCCGTACCCGCCCTGGTGATCGGCAACCTCGCCGACGACGCCTGCACCCCGAGCCACACCCGCAGGCTGTTCGAGGCCATCGGGCATCCCGACAAGGAGATGCACGAGATCCCCGGCGCGAATCACTACTACGCGGGCCCGGACCAGCGGGACACGCTGCGGGCGGCGGTGGGTGTGGTGACGGACTGGCTGCACCGGCACGGGTTGTCGGTATGACGGGGAAGGTGTCCGGCCCGCTCGACGGCATTCGGGTCATCGAGGTCGGCACGCTGATCTCGGGACCGTTCGCGGGCCGACTGCTCGGCGACATGGGCGCCGAGGTGATCAAGATCGAGCCGCCGGGTGCGCCCGACCCGCTGCGCACCTGGGGGCAGGCCGAACTCGACGGGCACCACTTCTTCTGGACCGTGCACGCGCGCAACAAGAAGGCGGTGACGCTCAACCTGCGCGAGGCCAAGGGCCGCGAGCTGTTCCTGGACCTCGTCGCCCGGTCCGACATCATCGTCGAGAACTTCCGGCCGGGCACCCTCGAGAAGTGGGACCTCGGTTACGACGTGCTGCGCGAACGCAATCGGGGCATCATTCTGGTGCGCGTCTCCGGCTACGGCCAGACGGGGCCGGAGGCGCACAAGGCCGGCTACGCCTCGGTCGCCGAAGCGGCCAGCGGGCTGCGGCACATGAACGGCTTTCCGGGTGGCCCTCCGCCGCGGCTGGCGCTGTCACTGGGCGACAGCCTGGCGGGGATGTTCGCCGCGCAGGGTGCGCTGGCGGCGCTGTACCGCCGAACGGTGACCGGCGACGGGCAGATCGTCGACGCGGCGCTCACCGAATCGTGTCTGGCGGTGCAGGAGTCCACGATTCCGGACTACGACGTGGCCGGCGTCGTACGCGGCCCCTCCGGCACCCGGCTCGAGGGCATCGCCCCCTCGAACATCTACCCGACCGCCGACGGCAGCTGGGTCGTCATCGCAGCGAATCAGGACACGGTGTTCCGCAGGCTGTGCGCCGCGATGGGGCAGCCGGAGCTCGCCACCGACGAGCGGTTCGTGAATCACGTTGCTCGTGGCCGTAATCAGGATGAGATCGACAAGATCATCGGCGATTGGGCCGCCGAACGTCAGCCTGCCGACATCATCTCGACGCTCTCGGAGGCGGGTGTGATCAGCGGGCCCATCAACACCGTCGCCGAGGTCGTCACCGATCCGCAGCTGATCGCCCGCGGCATGATCGCCGATCACTGGGACGACCGGATCGAACGGAACGTGAAGGGGCCCGGCGTCGTGCCCGTGCTCTCGGAGACGCCCGGCACCATCCGCTACGCCGGCTCGGCGGCGCCGGGTCAGCACAACGGCGAGGTGTACAGCGACCTGCTCGGCCGCAGCGCCGAGGAATTGGACGTGCTACGCCAGGAGGGAGTCCTGTGACCCACGTGACGATTCGCGAGGTCTGCCTGCGCGACGGCCTTCAGATCGAGGATCCGATCCCGTTGTCCGCCAAGCTCGAACTGCTGGAGGCCGTGGTCGCGACCGGGGTGCGCGAGGTCGAGGCCACCGCGTTCGTCTCACCGTCCAAGGTGCCGGCACTCGCCGACGCGGCAGCGCTCGCCGCGGAACTCCCCCGGTTCCGGGAGGCGCACGGCGTGGAGTTCTCCGCGCTGGTCGCGGGGCCCGGCGGCGCAGGTCGCGCCGTTGCAGCGGGCATGAGCTCGCTGGAGTACGTCGTGTCCGCCGCCGACGGGCACAGCCACGCCAACGTCGGCCGATCCACCGCCGACTCCACACACCTGATCGCCGACATCACCCGCATCGCCCACGAGAACGACGCGTCCATCGAGGTCATCATCGCGACCGCGTGGGACTGCCCGTTCGACGGGCCGACCGATCCCGGCCGTGTCGTGGACATCGCCACCGCTGCATACGAACTCGGCGCGGACCGCATCGCGATCGCCGACACCATAGGCACCACGACGCCGGGCCGCGTCACCGGCCTCGTCAACCGAGTCCGACCGGTCATCGGCGACCTCCCGCTCGGCGCGCACTTCCACAACACCAGGGGCACCGGCTTGGCCAGCGCCTACGCCGCGGTCGTCGCCGGAGTCACTCGCCTCGACTCCTCGGTCGGCGGACTCGGCGGCTGCCCCTTCGCCCCCGGCGCGAGCGGCAACATCGCCACCGAGGATCTGGTGTACCTGCTGCGCGACAGCGACGTCGACGTCGACGTCGACCTCCAGGCCGCGATCCACGCAGCGGGCGTGGCCCAGAAGGCCGTCGGCCACGAACTGCCGAGCGCACTCCTGCGCGCCGGCGATCGCCTGCTGGCCTGACCGCCATGTCCGCCGACACGTCGACAGGCCTCACCGCCAAGGGCAGGCAGACGCGCGAATCCATCGAGCTGGCCGCGCGGAAGCTGTTCGCCGAGCGAGGTTTCCACGGCACCACCCTGTCGGACATCACGTCGGCCGCGGGAAGATCACCGGCCGTCTTCTACCGCTACTACAGCGATAAGGAGGACCTGCTGGCCACCCTGGCGGAGTCGTTCCTGCACGAGGTCGTGATGCCGTCGGGCCTGAGCGTGCACCTGCCGGAGTCGCCGGACGACACCCAGTTCTTCACCTCGGTGGTGACGGGGTACTGGAACATGTTCAAACAGAACATCGGCATCATGGTGGCCGTGGGTCAACTCGCCGACACCAAGCCCCGCTTCGCCGAGGTACAGAACGAGTTCCGGCGGTTCGGGATGGACATCGTCGCAGCGTCGGTGCGGCGCGCTCAGGAGCAGGGTTACGGCACGGACCTCAATCCGGCGCACACCGGGGCGGCGATCGCGCTGCTGTTCGAGAACTTCACCGCCGTGCTCCTGCGGCCCTCGGGCCTGGACCTGGCGATCGACGACGCGGACGCCATCGCCACACTGTCCACCATCTGGAAGAAAACGCTGTACGGGTACTGACAAATAGGAAGAGGAATCACCGTGGATTTCGCTCTGCCCGAACACCTTCCGGGCCTGCTCGCCGAGATGGACGCGTTCATCGAGGCGGAGATCAAGCCGCTGGAAGCCGAACACATGCAGTACTTCGACCACCGACGCGAATACGCCCGCACCGACTGGGAGAACGGTGGGGTTCCGCAACACGCCTGGGAGGAGTTGCTCGACGAGATGCGCCGACGCGCCGACGCGGCGGGCTGGCTGCGGTACGGTCTGCCGACGCGGTTCGGCGGGCGCGGCGGCACCAACCTCGACATGGCCGTCATCCGGGAACACCTGGCGCACAAGGGCCTCGGGCTGCACAACGACCTGCAGGACGAGTCGTCCATCGTGGGGAACTTTCCCCAGGTCATCATGATGGAGCGGTTCGGCACCGAGGCGCAGAAGGCCGAGTGGATCGAGGCCATGCTCACCGGCACGCGGTCGATGGCCTTCGGGTTGTCCGAACCCGATCACGGCTCCGACGCGACCTGGCTGGAGACCACAGCCGTTCGCGACGGGGACGACTGGGTGATCAACGGGACGAAGCGCTGGAACACCGGCGTGCATCGCGCCACCCACGACCTGGTGTTCGCCCGCACCTCGGGCGATGCCGGGTCGGCCACCGGCATCACCGCCTTCCTGGTGCCGTGTGACGCCCCCGGCTTCACGGTCCCGTTCTACTGGTGGACCTTCAACATGCCGACCGACCACGGCGAGGTCGAACTCTCCGACGTCCGCGTGCCGTCCGACGCGGTGCTCGGCGAGGTCGACCACGGCCTGGAGGTCGGCCAGACGTTCCTGCACGAGAACAGGATTCGGCAGGCGGCCAGCAGCCTCGGCGCCGCCCAGTTCTGCATCGACCGGGCCGCCGAGTACGCGGGCGCGCGCATCGTCTTCGGCAAACCGCTGTCGGTCAACCAGGCGGTGCAGTGGCCGCTGGCCGAATTGCAGACCGAGGCGCAGATGGTGCGGCTGCTGGTGTACTACGCCGCCTGGCATCTGGACCGTGATCACCACATGGAGGTCAGCGACAAGGTGTCGATGGCCAACTACCGGGCGAACCGGTTGGTGTGCGAGGCCGCCGACCGGGCCATGCAGATCCACGGTGGTCTGGGGTACAGCAGGCACCAGCCCTTCGAACACATCTACCGGCACCACCGCCGGTACCGGATCACCGAGGGCGCCGAGGAGATTCAGATTCGCCGGGTGGCGCAGCGGATGCTGAAGTTCGGGTCGCGAAAATGATCGACGCCGAGGCGCTCGCGACCGTCATCGGCGCCACGCGCGTCGAGAACCTCCGGGTGCTCACCGGCGGCGCCAGCAGGCAGACGTGGGCGTTCGACGCGGACGCCCACGCACTGATCCTGCGCATCGGCCCGCCCGATGAGATCCACGCCTCGATGGAGTTGGAGGCCGCTGCCCTGACCCGTGCCGCGGCGACCGGGGCCCCGGTTCCGCGTGTGCTGGTCGCACAGGATTCAGTTGCCGCCCTGGGCAACCCGTTCCTGGTCTGCGACTTCATCGCCGGCGAGACCATCGTCCGCAGGATCCTGCGCGCACTCGACGACGAATCGCGGGCCAGCCTGCTGACCCAGTGCGCCCAGGCGCTGGCCGCGATCCACCGGGCCGATCCCGACGGCATCGGACTCCCCCGCTCCGAGCCGCTCGACGAGTGGCACGCCCAACTCGACGAGATGGGTGACACCACGGCGACCTTCGAGTGGGCGTTCCGCTGGCTGGCGGCCAACCGCCCCGCTCCCTCGCCGAATGTGCTGGTGCACGGTGACTTCCGGATGGGCAACCTGATCATCGACACCGATTCGCACCCCGCGAAACTGGCCGCGGTGCTGGACTGGGAACTCACCCACGCCGGCGAGGTGTACGAGGACCTGTCCTGGTTCTGCATCAGGGCGTGGAGATTCGGCGCGCAGCCCGCTCTGGGAGCCGGCGCGCTGGGCTCCATCGAGGATTTCCTGCGCGCCTACGAGTCGGCGTCGGGACTGACCCTGGACCGAGCGGCGATGCACTGGTGGCTGGTGCTCTCCACGCTGCGCTGGGGCGTCATCTGCCGCTATCAGGCCGAGCGACACCTGTCGGGGCAGACCCGGTCGGTCGAGCTCGCCGCGATCGGACGGCGCGTGCACGAGACCGAATTCGACCTGCTCACTCTGCTGGAGGGGGCGCGATGACCTACGGACGCCCCACCGCGGCCGAACTCGTCGCCGCCGTCGCCGAGTTCCTGGAAACCGACGTCAAAGCCGGCACGATCGGTGCGGTCAACTTCCACTCCCGCGTCGCCGCCAACGTGCTGCGCACCGTCGAGCGCGAGCTGCTCGACGACCGCGCCGACCCCGACCTGCTGGGCTACCCCGACGAGGCCGGCCTCGCCGCCGCGATCCGACGCGGTGAGTTCGACGACCGGGAGTCCGACGTCCTGCCCGTGCTGCGCGGCATCGTGCTGCACCGGCTCGCGGTCTCGCACCCCGGCTATGAGCGCGAGTAGCGGCTCACAACCGCCTGGCGCGCGCCAACCAGGCGGGTTCGTCGACCACCGTGCCCACCTCCAGGCCCACACCGTCGGCCACCGTCGGCGTGACGACGCCCCGGTACGTCACGGTGTCGAGCGCCTCGAGTTCCCAACCGTCGGCGAACGCCGCACGCACCTGCGCCTCGCTCACCTCGGGCCCGAATCCGCGGCCCGCGTCGGACAGCGCGAGCACGTGCGCGTAGCCACCCGGCGTCAGCGCACCGTGCAGGCTCGCCACGTACCGCGGCCGGTCGTCGTCGCCGAAGACGTGGAACAGCGCGCTGTCCAGCACCGTGTCGTAGCCACCGTCGGCGGGCAGGTCCGTGGCGTCGGCGACCCCGAACCGGGCCGCCACGCCCTTCGCTGCGGCGTTCTCGCGGGCCTGCTCGACGGCACTGGGCGCGTAGTCGATTCCGAGGACGTCGTAGCCGAGCCCGGCGAGCATGATCGTGTGCTCACCCAGTCCGCAGCCCGCGTCCAGCACCCTGCCGCGAATCCGGCCGGTCCGCTCGAGAGCGATCACCGCCGGCTGCGGTTCGCCGATCACCCAAGGGGCGGTGTGTGTTTCGTACGCCTGGTTGAACCGTTCGCGAGGTGGAGTAGTCATGTCGCCAGTGTGCAACCTGAAGTCGACTTGAGGTCAACCCGAGGAGGATCGAGTGAGTAACGACGTCGCAGAACGGCTGTTCACGTCCATCGAGGCCGGCGATTACGACACCGTCGCCGCCATGTGGGCGGACGACGTGCTGGTGTGGCACTCCGGAGACGCGGAGGACAACGACCGCGTACGAGCCCTCAAGGTGATCCGATGGTTCATGCGCAGGACCACCACGCGGCGCTACGAGATCCTCGACCGCCAGGCCTTCGACGGCGGGTTCGTGCAGCAGCACATCCTGCACGCCGACGGAACGTCAGGTGAATCGATCGCCTTGCGGGTATGCATTGTGATCAAGGTGGGAGCCGACGACAAGATCACCCGGATCGACGAGTACTTCGACCCGGCCGACATGGCTCCCCTGATGACGTGAGGAGCGCGCGATGGCAGTGCAGGACTGGCTCGGCAACTGGACGTTGGATCCGAAACGCACCGACGTGACGTTTCGCAGCCCCACCTTCTGGGGGCTGGCTAAGGTCAAGGGCCGGTTCGGCGAGGTCGAGGGAACGGGCGAGGCGGCGGCGGCGAATCAGATCAGCGGCCACCTCGAGATTACGGCGGCGTCCATCAGCACCGGCATCGGGAAGCGCGACGAGCACCTGCGGTCCGCTGACTTCTTCGACGTCGGCGAGCACCCCGTCATCACCGTGGACGTCACGTCGGCCGGCCTCAGCGACACCGACACGGTGCACCTGCACGTTCAGGTCACGATCAAGGGGGTGCCGAAACTGCTCGACCTGCCCGTGCGGGTGACGACCCTCGACGACGGCGCCGTTCGACTGGCGACGTCGACCAGGCTGAACCGCCGCGACTTCGGTGTCGACGGGAATCTGCTGGGAATGATGGCCGACACGACCGACGTCGAAGCGACCGCGGTGTTCGTCAAGCAGTCGTAGCATCGGCTGCGTGGCAGCCGACCCCCTGAAGATCCTGGTGTACAGCGACAACGCGCGCACCCGCGAGAAGGTCCGGTCAGCGCTCGGCAAACGCGTCCACCCCGACCTGCCCGAGCTGTCGTATCTCGACGTCGCCACCGCGCCCGTCGTCGTGACCACAATCGACGAGGGCGGCATCGACCTGGCGATCCTCGACGGCGAGGCCACTCCGACCGGCGGAATGGGGCTGGCCAAGCAACTCAAGGACGAGGTCGCGACGTGCCCCCCGATCCTGGTGCTGACCGGCAGGCCCGACGACGCCTGGCTGGCGTCGTGGTCACGCGCCGAGGCCGCCGTGCCGCACCCGATCGACCCCATCGCGCTCGGCGAGGCGGTCGCGGGACTGCTGCGCGCAGCGGTCGACTAGAAATGCCTTAAGCAAGACGAATTCGTCTGGGGCCGTTCATTCTTCGCGTGCTGCGGAACGGGATGCACTGACGCCCAGATAACGTCTTCGATCCTATCGAAAAGTGTGACCCGAACGGTTAACAAGACTAAGCTGTGTCATAGCTCACATCGACAGCCCAACGAGGGAGCTATGAACGCGTACACACCCATCCTGGTCATCGGGATCATCGCGGCGGCGTTCGCGGTGGGTTCGGTGGGCATCGCCGTGCTCATCGGTCCGCGCCGGTACAACCACGCGAAGCTCGAGGCCTACGAGTGCGGTATCGAACCCATGGGGGCGGCCGGCCACGAGTCGACCGGCCAGCGGTTCCCGGTGAAGTACTACCTCACGGCGATGCTGTTCATCGTGTTCGACATCGAGATCGTGTTCCTCTACCCGTGGGCTGTCGCCTTCGACTCGCTCGGCTTGTTCGCCGTGATCGAGATGGTGCTCTTCATGCTGACGGTCTTCGTCGCGTACGCCTACGTGTGGCGGCGCGGCGGGCTGAGTTGGGACTGAACGAATGGGACTGGAAGAACAGTTGCCCGGCGGCATCCTGCTGTCCACGGTCGAGAAGGTCGCGGGATACGTCAGGAAGGGCTCGCTGTGGCCCGCCACGTTCGGGCTGGCGTGCTGCGCGATCGAGATGATGGCAACGGCGGGGCCGCGTTTCGACATCGCGCGGTTCGGCATGGAGCGGTTCTCCGCAACGCCGCGCCAGGCCGACCTGATGATCGTCGCGGGTCGCGTCAGCCAGAAGATGGCCCCGGTGCTGCGTCAGGTCTACGACCAGATGGCGGAACCGAAATGGGTTCTGGCCATGGGCGTCTGCGCCTCCTCGGGCGGAATGTTCAACAACTACGCCGTCGTACAGGGCGTCGACCACGTCGTCCCGGTGGACATCTACCTGCCCGGCTGCCCGCCGCGTCCGGAGATGCTCCTCAACGCGATCCTGAAGCTGCACGCCAAGATCCAGGAGATGCCGCTGGGCGTCAACCGCGCCGAGGCCATCGCCGCCGCCGAGCAGGCCGCCCTCGCCGCACCCACCACGATCGAACTCAAGGGGCTGCTGCGGTCATGACGGACGGCAACGGAAACGGCAACGGCGCCAACGGCACCGGCCGCGAAGTGATCGGTACGCGCCGCGGCATGTTCGGCGTCACCGGCAGCGGTGACACGTCCGGCTACGGCAGGCTGGTCCGCGAGGTCTCACTGCCCGGCAGCTCACCGAGACCCTACGGCGGCTACTTCGACGACGTCGTCGACGCGATGATCACCGCACTGGGTGAGGACGCCTACACCGCGGCGGTCGAGCGCGTCGTGGTCTTCCGCGACGAGCTGACGCTCGAGGTCCGCCGCGAGCACCTCGTCTCCGTCGCCCAGACGTTGCGCGACGACCCCGCCCTGAGATTCGAACTGTGCCTCGGGGTTTCGGGCGTGCACTATCCCACTGACGCCGGTCGCGAACTGCACGCCGTCTACCCGTTGATGTCGATCACCCACAACCGCCGGATTCGCGTCGAGGTCGCCGTCCCCGATGCGGACCCGCACATCCCCTCGCTGTTCCGGGTCTACCCCACCACCGACTGGCACGAGCGCGAGACCTACGACTTCTTCGGCATCCTCTTCGACGGTCATCCCGCACTCACCCGGATCGAGATGCCTGACGACTGGGTCGGACACCCGCAGCGCAAGGACTATCCGTTGGGCGGCATCCCGGTGACGTACCACGGCGCCGAGATCCCGCCGCCCGACGAGCGGAGGGCCTACAACTGATGACCGGACAGGAACACTCCCCCGAGACCGTGATAACCGTCGGCGGGGAGGACTGGAACGACGTGGTCAAGGCCGCACAGGACAGTTCCGTCGCGGGTGAGCGCATCGTCGTCAACATGGGCCCGCAGCACCCGTCCACGCACGGCGTGCTGCGCTTGATCCTCGAGATCGAGGGCGAGACCATCACCGAGGCCCGCTGCGGAATCGGCTATCTGCACACCGGAATCGAGAAGAACCTCGAATACCGGACGTGGACTCAGGGCGTCACGTTCGTCACCCGGATGGACTACCTGTCGCCGTTCTTCAACGAGACCGCCTACTGCCTGGGTGTCGAGAAACTGCTCGGCGTCACCGACGAGATCCCCGAGCGCGCCAGCGTCATCCGCGTCCTGCTCATGGAGCTCAACCGGATCTCCAGCCATCTCGTCGCATTGGCCACCGGCGGAATGGAACTCGGCGCGATGTCGGCGATGTTCTTCGGCTTCCTGGGCCGCGAGCAGATTCTTTCGGTGTTCGAGACCATCACCGGGCTGCGGATGAACCACGCGTACATCCGGCCCGGCGGGTTGGCGGCCGACTTGCCCGACGAGGCGATGCCGCTGCTGCGCGAACTGCTGCGCACCATGCCGACGAAGCTCGACGACCTCGAGTCGCTGCTCAGGGAGAACTACATCTGGAAGGCCCGCACCGTCGGCGTCGGCTACCTGGATCTGACGGGGTGCATGGCACTCGGGATCACCGGTCCGGTGCTGCGGTCGACGGGGTTGCCGCACGATCTGCGGCGGGCCCAACCGTACTGCGGGTACGAGCACTACGAGTTCGACGTCGTCACCGACGATCAGTGTGACGCCTACGGTCGCTACCTGATCCGGGTCGGCGAGATGAGGGAGTCGCTGAAGATCGTCGAGCAGTGCATGGACAGGCTGCGGCCGGGGCCGGTGATGATCACCGACAAGAAGCTGGCCTGGCCCGCCGACCTCAAGCTGGGCCCCGACGGGCTGGGAAACTCCCCCGAACACATCGCCAAGATCATGGGTTCGTCGATGGAGGCGCTGATCCACCACTTCAAACTGGTGACCGAGGGCATCCGGGTACCCGCAGGGCAGGTGTACACCGCGGTGGAGTCGCCGCGAGGCGAACTCGGCGTGCACATGGTCAGTGACGGCGGCACGCGGCCGTACCGCGTGCACTACCGCGATCCGTCGTTCACGAATCTGCAGGCGGTGGCGGCCATGTGCGAGGGCGCGATGGTGGCCGATGCGATCTCCGCGATCGCGTCGATCGACCCGGTGATGGGAGGCGTTGACCGATGAGCGCTTGCGCGAAGAGGAGAGTGCACAGGTGACTGTGGTTGAACTGCGGCTGGGGCCTCGCCCGGACGAACCGGGGCCGCCCATCAGTGCCGGCCCGCAGTCGTATCCGGCCGACGTATCAGCGCGACTGGCTGCCGACGCCGCCGTCGTCGTCGCGCGCTACCCGGAGGCGCGATCGGCACTTCTGCCGCTGCTGCACCTGGTGCAGTCCGAGGACGGCTACCTCACCCCGGCCGGAATCGCCTTCTGCGCAGAGCAGTTGAACCTCAGTCCCGCGGAGGTCACCGCCGTCGCGACGTTCTACTCGATGTACCGGCGTACGCCGACCGGCGAGTACCTCGTCGGGGTCTGCACCAACACGCTGTGCGCGGTCATGGGCGGCGACGCCATCCTGGAGGTGCTCGAGGAGCACCTCGGTGTGCACGCCGGCGGGACCACGTCCGACGGCACGGTCACCCTCGAGCACGTCGAGTGCAACGCCGCCTGCGACTACGCGCCGGTGGTGATGGTCAACTGGGAGTTCTTCGACAACCAGACGCCCTCGACCGCAAGGGAACTCGTCGACGAATTGCGCGAAGGGGCGACGGTGACACCCACCAGGGGTGCGCCGCTGTGCACGTTCAAGCAGACCGCGCGGATCCTCGCCGGCTTCCCGGACGAGCGCCCCGGCGCCAACGACGGGGTGCCCGGCGATGCGACGCTCGCGGGTCTGCGGATCGCTCGCGAGCGCGGCATGACCGCGCCGGACGTCGGACAGCAGGCCGAAGTACCGGGCCCCGACGACGAGAAGATCACCGAGGAGACCCTCCGCAACGAACCCGCGCCGGCACCGTCGGCCGACCTGCCTCCGAAGAACGGGGACCGCGCGTGACCCTGACCCCCGTCCTGAGCGCCCACTGGGACGACGCCGACTCCTGGACGCTGGACGGCTATCGGCGGCACGGCGGCTACCAGGCCCTGCAGGCGGCGCTCGCGATGACCCCCGACGATCTGATCGCCCTGGTGAAGGACTCCGGACTGCGCGGGCGCGGCGGCGCGGGCTTTCCGACCGGACAGAAGTGGTCGTTCATTCCGCAGGGTGGCGACGGGCCGGGGGCGAAGCCGAAGTACCTGGTGATCAACGCCGATGAGTCGGAACCCGGTACGTGCAAGGACATTCCGCTGATGATGGCTAATCCGCACGTGCTGGTCGAGGGTGCGATCATCGCCGCCTACGCGATTCGGGCCAAGCACGCGTTCATCTACGTGCGTGGCGAGGTGGTGCCGGTGCTGCGCCGGCTCCAGGGCGCCGTCGCCGAGGCGTACGAAGCCGGATACCTCGGCAACGGCGTCGACCTGGTGGTGCACGCCGGGGCGGGCGCTTACATCTGCGGCGAGGAGACCGCGCTGCTGGACTCGCTGGAGGGCAGGCGGGGCCAGCCTCGACTGCGACCGCCGTTTCCCGCGGTCGCCGGTCTCTACGCGTGCCCCACGGTCGTGAACAACGTCGAATCGATCGCCAGCGTGCCCGCGGTGGTGCGCGGCGGCATCGACTGGTTCAAGTCGATGGGTTCGGAGAAGTCACCGGGCTTCACGCTGTACTCGCTGTCGGGCCACGTCACCACGCCGGGCCAGTACGAGGCGCCGCTGGGCGTCACGCTGCGCGAACTCCTCGAACTCGCGGGCGGCGTCCGGGCCGGCCACGAGCTCAAGTTCTGGACGCCCGGCGGGTCGTCGACACCCCTGCTGACCGCCGAACACCTCGATGTGCCATTGGATTACGAGAATATGGCCAAGGTCGGCTCCATGCTGGGCACCAAGGCGCTGCAGATCTTCGACGAGACCACCTGCGTCGTACGTGCGGTGCGCCGCTGGACTCAGTTCTACGCGCACGAATCGTGCGGCAAGTGCACGCCGTGTCGCGAGGGCACCTACTGGCTGGCGCAGATCTACGCCCGCCTCGAGGAGGGCAACGCCGCCGAGGCCGACGTGCAGAAACTGCTCGACATCTCGGACTCGATCTTCGGCAAGTCGTTCTGCGCACTCGGCGACGGTGCCGCGAGCCCGATCCTGTCCTCCATCAAGCACTTCCGGGACGAGTATCTCGCCCACCTCGACGGCGGCTGCCCGTTCGACCCGCATGCGTCGACCCTGTTCGCGGCTGAGGAGGCCATGGCGTGACCACGGCGGAGGACAGAGCAGACAAGGCCGACAAGCAGGCGCCGGTCGACGTCGAGATGGTGTCGCTCACCATCGACGACCATCGGATCAGTGTTCCGAAGGGCACGTTGGTGATTCGCGCCGCCGAGCTGATGGGCATCCAGATCCCCAGGTTCTGCGATCACCCGCTGCTCGACCCCGTCGGCGCGTGCAGGCAGTGCCTCGTCGAGGTGGAAGGCCAGCGCAAACCGATGGCGTCCTGCACCATCACCGTCACCCCCGACATGGTGGTGCGCACCCAGCACACGTCGGAGTCCGCCGACAAGGCGCAGCACGGCGTGATGGAACTGCTGCTGATCAACCACCCGCTGGACTGCCCGGTGTGCGACAAGGGCGGCGAGTGCCCGCTGCAGAACCAGGCGATGTCCAACGGGCGGGCGGAAACCCGGTTCGAGGACGTCAAGCGGACCTTCCCCAAGCCCATCAACCTCTCCGCCCAGGTGCTGCTGGACCGCGAACGCTGCGTGCTGTGCGCACGCTGCACGCGCTTCTCCAACCAGATCGCCGGCGATCCGTTCATCGAGTTGCTGGAACGCGGTGCGCTGCAACAGGTCGGCATCGCCACCGATACCCCGTTCGACTCGTACTTCTCGGGCAACACCGTGCAGATCTGTCCGGTCGGCGCCCTCACCGGGACCGCCTACCGCTTCCGCGCCAGGCCGTTCGACCTGGTGTCCTCGCCGAGCGTCTGCGAGCACTGCGCGTCGGGGTGTGCGCAGCGCACCGATCACCGCCGCGGAAAAGTGCTGCGGCGCTTGGCCGGTGACGATCCCGAGGTCAACGAGGAGTGGAACTGCGACAAGGGTCGCTGGGCGTTCGCGTACGGCAGTAGGGGCGATCGCATCGCGACACCGCTTGTGCGCGACCCCGACGGCACCCAGCGGCCCGCCTCCTGGTCGGAGGCCGTCGCCGTCGCCGTGCGCGGCCTCACCGGGTCCGACACGACGGCCGGCGTCCTGGTGGGTGGTCGCGTCACCCTCGAGGACGCCTACGCCTACGCGAAGTTCGCCCGGATCGTGCTGGGCACCAACGACATCGACTTCCGCAGTCGCCCGCACTCCGAGGAGGAGTCCGCCTTCCTCGCCGCCACCGTCGCCGGGCGTGCGCTCGAGGTCACCTACGCCGATCTGGAAACGGCGCCCGCGGTCCTGCTCATCGGCTTCGAGCCCGAGGAGGAATCGCCGATCGTCTTCCTGCGCCTGCGCAAGACGTTCCGCAAGCGCGGGCTGCCGATCAGCTCTCTCGCGCCGTTCGCCAGCCGCGGGCTCACGAAGCTGGGCGGCACCCTCGTCCCGGTAGCACCCGGTGGCGAGGCCGCCGCCCTCGACGGGATCGACGCCGACGACATCGCACCGGGCACGATCGTCCTCGTCGGTGAGCGGCTGGCCACCTCGCCCGGCGCGTACTCCGCCGTACTCCGGCTGGCGGCGCGGACCGAAGCGAGAATCGGCTGGGTGCCGCGGCGTGCGGGCGACCGGGGTGCGCTGGAAGCCGGTGCACTGCCGAATCTCCTACCCGGCGGGCGTCCACTCGACGACGCCGAGGCGCGGGCCGAGGTCGCACGGGCCTGGCATGTCGACGACGTGCCGTCGACACCGGGACGCGACACCTCGGGCATCCTCGCCGCGGCTGCCGACGGCTCGCTCGGCGCACTGCTCGTCGGCGGAGTGGAGATCGACGACCTGCCCGACCCCGCCGGTGCGCTCGCCGCGCTCGACGCCGCCGGCTTCGTGGTGAGCCTCGAACTGCGCCACAGCGCCGTGACCGAACGCGCCGACGTCGTGTTCCCCGTCGCCCCGGTGGCGGAGAAAGCGGGCACGTTCGTCAACTGGGAGGGGCGCGTTCGCCCGTTCGAACCCGCACTACCTCCCACCGCCACCGCCGACGTCCGCGTCCTGGCCGCTCTCGCCGACGAACTCGGCATCGACGTCGCGCTGCGCGACGCGGCCACGGTGCGTAGCGAGCACGCCCGCCTCGGCGGGTGGCGCGGTGCTCCGGCCACCGCACCCGATGTCGCCGCACCGGAACCCGCGAGCCCCGCAGCGGGCCAGGCGGTGCTGGCGGGGTGGCGGATGCTGCTCGACTCGGGTCGCCTGCAGGATGGTGAGCCGCACCTGGCGGGCACGGCGCGACCCGTCATCGCCCGGCTCTCGGCGAGCACGGCCGCCGAGATCGGCACCGCCGACGGCGAACCCGTCACGGTGCGCACGCCGAACGGCTCGATCACGCTGCCACTCGAGGTGACCGACATGCCCGATCGCGTCGTCTGGCTGCCGCTGAACTCCCCCGGCTCGCAGGTGCACGCCACGCTGCGAGCGTCGGTCGGCGACGTGGTCGCCATTGAAGCGGGTGATCGCGCATGACCTACCCGAGCCTGACGGACTTCGGTCACGACCCGTGGTGGCTGGTGCTGGCCAAGTCGCTGTTCATCTTCGTGTTCCTCCTCCTCACCGTGCTGGTGGCGATCCTGGTCGAGCGAAAGGTGCTCGGCTGGATGCAGTTCCGGCCGGGACCCAACCGGGTGGGTCCCTGGGGACTCCTGCAGAGCCTGGCCGACGGCGTCAAGCTGGCACTCAAGGAGGGACTGATCCCCGCGGGCGTCGACAAGCCCATCTACCTTCTCGCGCCGATCATCTCGGTGGTCCCCGCGATCATGGCGTTCGCGGTGATCCCGATGGGCGGCATGGTCAGCGTGTTCGGCCACGAGACGCCGCTGCAGCTGACCGATCTCCCCGTCGCCGTGCTGTACATCCTCGCGGTGACGTCCATCGGCGTCTACGGGATCGTGCTGGCGGGCTGGGCGTCCGGTTCCACCTATCCGCTGCTCGGCGGGCTGCGCTCGAGCGCCCAGGTGATCTCCTACGAGATCGCGATGGCGCTGTGCTTCGCCGCGGTCTTCCTGTACGCCGGCACGATGTCGACATCCGAGATCGTCGCCAAGCAGCAGGACCTCTGGTACATCTTCCTGCTGCTTCCGTCGTTCCTGATCTACGTGACGTCGATGGTCGGCGAAACCAATCGGGCGCCATTCGATCTGCCCGAGGCAGAGGGCGAACTCGTCGGCGGCTTCCACACCGAGTACTCGTCGCTGGGCTTCGCGATCTTCATGCTGGCGGAGTACGTCAACATGACGACCGTGTCGGCGCTGGCCACCACCCTGTTCCTGGGTGGCTGGCAGGCGCCGTGGCCGATCAGCCTGTGGGAACCCTCCAACTCCGGCTGGTGGACCCTTCTTTGGTTTGTGGCGAAGGTGTGGATGTTCCTGTTCTTCTTCATGTGGCTGCGCGCCACGCTGCCGCGGATGCGCTACGACCAGTTCATGGGACTCGGGTGGAAGGTACTCATCCCGATCTCGCTGGCCTGGATCATGACGGTCGCCGTGGTGCGAACGCTCCGCACCGAGGGCTACAGCGGCTGGGCGGCGTTCCTCGTCATCGCCAGCGCGGCAGTGGGGGCCACGCTGGTCTTCTACCTCTGGCGAACGTTGCGCCGCAAGCAGATCCGCCTGGACCTTCCCCAAGCCGATACGGGCGCGTTCCCCATTCCGCCGATCCCCGCGAAGGACACCACCCATGCCTAAGTTCCTCGACGCCATCGCCGGATTCGGTGTGACCTTCTCGACGATGTTCAAGAAGCGCGTCACCGAGGAGTATCCGGAGAAACCGGGCCCCACGGCGCTGCGCTATCACGGGAGACATCAGCTCAACCGCTACGCCGACGGCCTGGAGAAGTGCATCGGCTGCGAGCTGTGCGCGTGGGCGTGCCCCGCCGACGCGATCTTCGTCGAGGGCGCGGATAACACCGAAGCCGAACGCTTCTCGCCCGGCGAACGCTACGGCCGGGTGTACCAGATCAACTACCTGCGCTGCATCGGCTGCGGGCTGTGCATCGAGGCCTGCCCCACCCGAGCGCTGACGATGACCAACGACTACGAGATGGCCGACGACAACCGGTCGGATCTGATCTACGGCAAGGACAAGCTGCTCGCGCCGCTGCTGGCCGATATGACAGCGCCGCCGCACGCCATGGCCGAGGGCAGCACCGACGAGGACTACTACCGGGGCAACATCACCGCCACCGGACTGGGCATCCCGAAGGTGCCGGCACGGTGACCACCGAGGACGACGACGAGTGAGGATCGCAGCGAGGAACGAGCGAGGACCGGAACGAGAAGGAGTCGAGACATGACCACCGAAGCGGTGCTGTTCTGGGTGCTGGCCGTCGTCTCGGTCGCGGGAGCCGTCGGCATGGTGGCCGCGCCGAAAGCGGTGTACTCGGCGATGTTCCTGGCCTCCACGATGATCAGCCTGGCGATGCTCTACATCGCCCAGGACGCGGTGTTCCTGGGTGTCGTCCAGATCGTCGTCTACACCGGCGCGGTCATGATGCTGTTCCTGTTCGTGCTGATGCTCATCGGCGTCGACTCGGCCGACTCACTGGTGGAAACCATTCGCGGACAACGGTTCGCGGCGATCGGCGCGGGGCTGGCGTTCGGCATCCTACTCATCGCGGGCATCGGATCGGTCTCCACCAGCGGCTTCACCGGACTCACCGACGCGAACAGCGGCGGCAACGTCGAGGGCATCGCGGCACTGATCTTCACCCGCTACCTGTGGGCGTTCGAGCTCACCAGCGCACTGCTGATCACCGCCGCGCTGGGCGCCATGGTGCTGGCCCACCGGGAGCGCTTCGACCGTCGCAAGTCTCAGCGCGAACTCGCCATCGAGCGCTTCGCGCCGGGTGGGCACCCCACCCCGCTGCCGAATCCCGGTGTGTACGCACGGCACAACGCCGTCGACGTGCCCGCACGGCTACCCGACGGCTCCGATGCCGACGTCTCGGTGAGCGCGATCCTGCCGCGCCGTACCGCAACGGCAGTGCACGGTAACGGCTCGAAGAACGGGGCGAACGAGAACGGGGCGAACGATTAATCCCGACAACTACCTGTACCTGTCCGCGCTGCTCTTCACGATCGGAGCGGCGGGAGTGCTGCTGCGGCGCAACGCCATCGTCATGTTCATGTGCGTCGAACTGATGCTCAACGCGGCGAACCTGGCGTTCGTCACCTTCTCGCGGATGCACGGCCACCTCGACGGACAGGTCGTGGCCTTCTTCACGATGGTGGTGGCGGCCTGCGAAGTGGTGATCGGATTGGCGATCATCATGACCATCTTCCGTGCCCGGCAGTCGGCCTCGGTCGACGCGGCGAACCTGCTGAAGCACTGAGACATGGATCTTCCCGTGTGGTTGCTCATCGCCCTGCCCCTGCTCGGCGCCGTCGTGCTGCTGCTCGGCGGCCGCGCCACCGACGCGTGGGGCCACCTGCTCGGCTGTGCCACGGCCATCGCGTCGTTCGCCGTCGCCGTCGTCCTGTTCGTCGGACTGCTCGGCCGCGGCGCCGAGGAGCGCGTCCTGCACGAGACGCTGTTCTCCTGGGTGCCGGTCGGGAGCCTGCAACTCGACTTCGGCCTGCAACTCGACGCGCTCTCCGTGTGCTTCGTGCTACTGATCACCGGGGTCGGATCGCTGATCCACGTGTACTCGGTGGGTTACATGCGTGAGGACAGCGGTCGCCGCCGTTTTTTCGCCTACCTGAACCTCTTCGTCGCCGCGATGCTGCTGCTGGTGCTCGCCGACAACTACCTCGGGCTGTACGTCGGCTGGGAGGGCGTCGGACTGGCGTCCTACCTGCTCATCGGTTTCTGGTCGCACAAGCCGTCGGCCGCCGTCGCCGCCAAGAAGGCGTTCGTCGTCAACCGCGTCGGCGACATCGGCCTGGCGCTGGCGCTGATGGTGATGTTCGCCGAGACCGGAACCGTCTCGTACGCGGGCGTGTTCGGCGCCGCGGGTGAGCTGTCGAACAGCGCGCTCACCGCGATCGGGCTGCTGCTGCTCCTCGCGGCGTGCGGCAAGTCCGCCCAGGTGCCGCTGCAATCCTGGCTCGGCGACGCGATGGAGGGTCCGACGCCCGTGTCGGCGCTCATCCACGCCGCCACCATGGTCACCGCGGGTGTCTACCTGATCGTGCGCTCCGGTCCGATCTACGACCTCGCACCGAATGCCCGCACCGGCGTCGTCGTCGTCGGCGCTGTGACGCTGCTGTTCGGTGCCGTGATCGGTTGCGCGAAGGACGACATCAAGAAGGCGCTGGCCGCATCCACGATGAGCCAGATCGGCTACATGGTGCTGGCCGCGGGCCTCGGGCCCGCGGGGTACGCGATCGCGATCCTGCACCTGATCACCCACGGCTTCTTCAAGGCCGGCCTGTTCCTCGGTGCCGGGTCGGTGATGCACGGCATGAACGACGAGACCGACATGCGGCGCTACGGCGGCCTCCGCACGTACATGCCCGTCACGTTCGCGACGTTCGGTCTCGGCTACCTCGCGATCATCGGCGTCCCCCCGCTGTCGGGATTCTTCTCGAAGGACCCGATCATCGAAACCGCCTTCGCCGCAGGCGGAGTCCGCGGCGTACTGCTCGGCGGTGCGGCACTGCTCGGTGCGGGCATCACCGCGTTCTACATGACCAGGGTGATGCTGTTGACGTTCTTCGGTGAGAAACGCTGGAAGGCCAGGGCGAGCGAAGCGACGGGAGAACTGATAGAGCCGCATCCGCACGAGTCGCCCGCGGTGATGACGTGGCCGATGATCGTGCTGGCGATCGGATCCGTCGGCGCCGGTGGTGCGTTGGCGATCGGCGGCACGCTGACCACCTGGCTGGAACCGGTCGTCGGCACGCACGAGGAGGCCCACCACGCGATCCCGGTCTGGGTGATGACGGCGATCACCATGGCCGTCATCGCGGTGGGGGTCGTTATCGCGTACCGCATGTACGCCACTCGGCCCGTACCGGAGACCGCGCCGGAGAACGTGTCCGCGCTCACGGTCGCCGCCCGCCGCGACCTCTACGGTGACGCCTTCAACGAGGACGTGTTGATGCGGCCGGGCCGGACCCTCACCGCCGGGCTGATCGAGATCGACGACGACGCCGTCGACGGCGTCTCGCGGGGCCTCGGCGCGGCCGTGGGTGCGGCGTCGAATCGGTTGGGCCTGTTGCAGACCGGCTTCGCGCGCTCGTACGCGCTGTCGATGCTCGGCGGCGCGGCGGCCGTGGTGGCGGCGATCCTGGCGGTGAGGTTCTGGTGACTACTCCGTGGTTGACGATCCTCTGGGCGGTGCCGATGGTCGGCGCGGCCGTGGTGATCCTGCTGCCCTCGGCGGCGCGCGGTCTCGCCAAGTACCTCGCACTCGCGCTGTCCCTGGCGGTGCTCGCCATCACGATCGGACTCGCCGTCGGCTTCGATCCCGGGGGCGAGCAGTACCAGTTCGTCGAGGACCACGACTGGATCCCGTCGTTCGGGACCGGCTACATCCTCGGTCTCGACGGAATCGCGCTCGCGCTCGTCGTCCTGACTGCGGTGCTCGTACCGCTGCTGCTGGTCGCGGGCTGGAACGACGGCGGTGACGAACCACGGTCCACGCACACGTATTTCGCGCTGATGCTCGCGGTCGAGGGCATGGTGCTGATCTCACTGGTGGCGCTCGACATCCTGCTGTTCTACGTGTTCTTCGAGGCCATGCTCATCCCGATGTACTTCCTCATAGGCGGGTATGGATCGTCGGACGCACGGAACCGTTCGGCGGCGGCGGTGAAGTTCCTGCTGTACAACCTGTTCGGCGGCCTGATCATGCTCGCCGCCGTGATCGGCCTGTACGTGGTGACGGCACAGAGCGACGCGTTCACGGCGGGCACCTTCGACTTCCGCGCCATCGTCGACGCCGTCGCCGGAGGTGAACTCGGAGCCAGCCCGGCGGTGCTCAACGCGCTGTTCGGCGGCTTCATGCTGGCGTTCGCCATCAAGGCGCCGCTCTGGCCGTTCCACCGCTGGCTGCCCGACGCGGCGGTGGAATCCACCCCCGCCACCGCCGTGCTGATGATGGCCGTCGTCGACAAGGTCGGCACGTTCGGCATGCTGCGCTACTGCCTGCAACTGTTCCCCGAGGCGTCGCAGACCTTCCAGCCGTTGATCATCACGCTGGCGGTCATCGGCATCGTGTACGGCGCGATCGTCGCGATCGGTCAGACCGACGTCATGCGGCTGATCAGCTACACGTCGATCTCGCACTTCGGCTTCATCATCCTCGGCATCTTCGTCATGACCAGCCAGGGCCAGTCCGGATCGACGCTGTACATGGTGAACCACGGCATCTCGACCGCGGCGCTGTTCCTCATCGCCGGATTCCTGGTGTCGCGCAGGGGAAGCCGGATGATCGCCGACTACGGCGGCGTGCAGAAGGTGGCACCGGTGCTCGCCGGGACGTTCCTGGTGGCCGGGCTCGCCACGCTGTCGCTCCCCGGCCTCGCGCCGTTCATCAGCGAATTCCTGGTCCTGATCGGAACATTCACTCGGTACCCGGCGTTCGCCGTGTTCGCGGCACTGGCCCTGGTGCTGTCGGCGCTCTACATCCTGTGGGCCTACCAGCGCATGATGACGGGACCGGTCACCGCGGGGAACGACAAGCTGCGCGACCTGGTGCCCCGCGAACTCCTGGTCGTCGCACCGCTCATCGGCCTGCTGCTGGTGCTCGGCGTCTACCCGAAGCCCGCGCTCGACGTCATCAACCCGTCGGTCGACCACACCCTCACCACGATCGGCGTGCAGGATCCCGCGCCCCGAATCGCGGACGGCGACGAGCAGTTCGGAGGACCCGCGAAGTGAACATCACGCCGCCGACGGTCGAATACGGTCTGGTCTCCCCCATGCTCATCGTGCTGGGCGCAGCCGTCCTCGGTGTGCTCGTCGAAGCGTTCCTGCCCAGGAAGGCCCGCTATTCGACGCAGTTGGTGCTGGCACTCGGCGGTCAGGCCGCCGCGCTGGTGGCGACCGTCGGCGAGTGGATCGGCCTGAATGAGTCCAACGGCGAGATCGTCGTCATGGGCTCGATCGCCGTCGACAGGCCCGCGCTGTTCCTCCAGGCGACGGTGCTGTTGGTCGGCTTGCTGGGCACCCTGCTGATGGCCGAGCGCCGGATCCCCGAGACCGCCGACGAGTCGACGGGCGGGTTGGCGGCGTTCACCCCGCAGGCGTCGGCCGTCCCCGGCAGCGTCGCCGAGAAGATCGCGACCAAGGCGGGTATCGCGCAGACCGAGATCTTCCCGCTGACGATGTTCGCCGTCGCCGGGATGATGCTCTTCGGCGCGGCCAACGACCTGCTGACGATGTTCATCGCGCTGGAGGTCTTCTCGCTGCCGCTCTACCTGATGTGCGGGCTGGCGCGCAGGCGCAGGCTGCTGTCTCAGGAGGCGTCGCTCAAGTACTTCCTGCTCGGCGCGTTCTCGTCGGCGTTCTTCCTGTACGGCATGGCACTGCTGTACGGCTACGCCGGAAGCCTGAGCCTGCCCGCCATCGCCGACGCCGTGGACTCGGGTGCGGGCAACCCGTCGCTGGCGCTGGTCGGGGTGGGCCTGCTGTCGGTCGGCGTGCTGTTCAAAGTCGGTGCGGTGCCGTTCCATTCGTGGATTCCGGACGTGTACCAGGGGGCGCCCACACCGGTGACGGCGTTCATGGCGGCGGCCACCAAGATCGCGGCGTTCGGCGCGGCGCTGCGGATCTTCTACGTCGCACTGCCCGGTCTCGCGCACGACTGGCGTCCGCTGATGTGGGCGATCGCGATCATCACGATGGCCGTCGGCACGATCACCGCCGTGTCGCAGACCGACGTCAAGCGCATGCTGGCGTACTCGTCGGTCGCGCACGCGGGGTTCATCCTCACCGGTGTCATCGCGCTCAACGAGAGCGGCCTGTCGGCGACGCTGTTCTACCTGTTCGCCTACGGCTTCAGCACGCTCGGGGCGTTCGCCGTCGTGAGCGTCGTGCGCAACGCCGACGGCGACGAGGAAACCGACATGCGGCGCTGGGCGGGTCTGGGCCGCAGGCATCCCCTCGTGGGAGTGGTGTTCGCACTGTTCCTGCTCGCCTTCGCGGGCATTCCGCTGACGAGTGGGTTCGTGAGCAAGTTCGCGGTGTTCAAGGCCGCGGCCGAGGGCGGTGCCACGCCACTGGTGATCGTCGGCGTGATCGCCAGTGCCGTGGCGGCGTACTTCTACGTGCGGGTCATCGTGCTGATGTTCTTCACCGATCCACCGGAGGACGCGCCGACCGTCATCGTGCCGACCGCGTTGAGCACGGCCACCGTCACGCTGACCGCGGCGATCACGCTCGCACTCGGCGCGCTGCCGCAACCGCTGCTCGACCTGGCGAATCACGCCGACGTGTTCGTACGCTAACGTGCGGTCATGAGCGACGACGTGGTGTTGACAGCTGATCTCGGGTCGGTTCGGGTGCTGACGCTCAATCGACCGGAGTCGCGGAATGCCCTCAACCGCAGTTTGATTCGCGCCCTCTACGCTGCCCTCAAGGAAGCCGACGCCGACGAAGCCGTGCGCGCCGTCGTGCTGACCGGTGCCGATCCCGCGTTCTGCGCGGGCGTCGACCTCAAGGAGGCGGCCCGCGACGGGCTGAAGTACTTCGCGGAGTTCACAGACGGCAGCTGCATCGCCGCCGTCGCGGAGATGAGGACGCCGATCATCGGCGCGATAAACGGTGCCACGTTCACCGGCGGCCTGGAGATCGCACTGGGCTGCGACTTCCTGATCGCGTCCGAGCGCGCCGTGTTCGCCGACACCCACGCCCGCGTGGGCATCCTGCCCGGTGGCGGAATGACGGCCCGGCTGCCGCACGTCGTAGGCGCCGCCATGGCACGCCGGCTGTCCATGACCGGTGAGGTCGTCGACGCCGCCCGCGCCGAACGGATCGGGCTGGTGACCGAGGTGGTGCCGCACGACCGGCTGCACCATCGCGCGCTGGAGTTGGCGACGGCGATCGCCGAGGTACCGGGCCCGATCATGCTGGGGCTCAAGGAGATCTACGTGCGCGGCTCGGCGACGGTGGTCGATCCGGCACTGGCCGCGGAGGACGACATCGCAGGCAACCAGCCCCACGACCTGGCCGGCCTGGGCGCCCGCTTCGGCGAGGTGTCGGCGCGCAACAGGAGTCAGCTGACCTAGCGTGCGCGTAACAGGGTGAACTGGACGGTGCGCCGCCCGCCGAAGTCGGGATGCGGCTCCGTGGACGCGTCGACCTGAGCTCGCGCCTGCTTCTGCACCGGGGTGTCGGGATCGAGCACTTCGAGGTACACCCGGTGCGCCGACAGCGACGCGACCGCGGCGTCGACGAACCCGTCGACCGGCTCGCCGTGCGTGGCGTCGGGACCGAACTCGAACAGCCACCACGGCGGTCGGGCATACCGTCGTACGCCTCGAGCACGGCCGCCGCGAACTCCACGTGGTCACGCTGATTCGGTTGTCCCGGAGACCATTCCGGCCCGCCGTAGATGCACACGACCACATCGGGCGCCAACTCGGTGAGCGTTGCGACGATGCTGGCGCGCAGTTCGGGGGTATTGCGGATGTCGCTGTCGGGGAAGCCCCAGAATCGGACGTCGTCGACGCCGACGATGACAGCCGACCGGCGCTGTTCACTCTCGCGAAGTGGTCCGGCCCGCTCCGGATCCATCCCCTCGATGCCGCGCTCACCGCTGCTCGCGAGCGCGTAGACCACGGTGCGACCCGCCGCCGTCCACTTCGCGACGGCGGCGGCGACACCGTACTCGGGGTCGTCGGGGTGGGGCACCAGCACCAGCGCGGTCGCCCAGTCGTCGGGGAACGGCTGCAGTGTCACGCCCGCACCCCGTGCACGATGATCGCCGTGGTCTGGTCGACCCACGTCTCGTCGAGTTCGGAGTCCGGCGCCAGCAGCATCCTCAGCAGCGTAGCGCCGCCGATGATCTCGATGAGCCGTTCCGGGTCGACGTCGGCGTGCACCTCACCGCGCGCGACCGCGTGCTCGAGTCGTACGCGCAGCGCAGCGAACACGTCGGCGAAGCGGCCCATCACCCGCGCGTTGAGGTCGGCGTCGGCGGCCATGTCGGCAAGCAGCCCCGGTAGGGCGGCACGGACGACGGGGCTGGTGAAGACGTCGCGTGCGGCCGCGATCATCGCCCGGACATCGCCGCCGATGTCACCCTCCGGCGCCGCGAGTGCGGTGGGCGCGGCCGGAAACGCCGCCTCGTGGACGAGTTCGGCCTTGCTGGACCAGCGTCGGTAGAGCGCGGTCTTGGTGGTGCCCGCGCGTTCGGCCACGGCCGCCATCGTCAGGTTCGAATACCCGATTCCGACAAGCAGATCCGCGACCGCCTCCACTATGGCAGCGTCGATGCGTGGATCACGTGGCCGGCCGGCACCGGAGGTGCCCTTGTGCTCGTCGCGCCGGTCTGCTTTCATAACGCTACCGACAGTAGCGTAATCGTCGCTGGAAGGAACGGTTCATTGGCGAACGAATCCGTAGGAGAAGCCGCCGTCGAGAGTGTCGACCACATGCAGCGGTCGAGCCGGGACATGGCCAGCGTGCCCGCGGCCATCTCGGCGTGGCTGTCGACCGTGATGCCGGGCGGCGTCGCCCCTGAGATCACGGTGGAGAGCGGTATCGACTCCAACGGAATGTCCTCGGAGACCATCGTTCTCACGGGCCGCTGGCAGCAGGACGGTGAGGCCGTCGAGCAGAAGTGGGTGGCCCGAGTCGCCCCCACCGAAGCCGACGTGCCGGTCTTCGACCACTACCGACTGGACCACCAGTTCGAGGTCATCCGCCTCGTCGGTGAGATGACCGAGGTGCCCGTACCCCTGGTCCGCTGGATCGACAACGACGGCACGGTGCTCGGCACCCCGTTCTTCCTCATGGACCACGTCGACGGCATCGTGCCGCCCGATGTCATGCCGTACACCTTCGGCGACAACTGGTTCGCCGACGCTCCCGCGGAGAAGCAGCGCGAACTGCAGGACGCCACCGTCGAGATACTGGCCCGACTTCATGCGATCCCCAACGCGCAGCAGACCTTCGGATTCCTCTCGGAGATCGATCCGGAGGGGCCCACCCCGCTGCACAGGCACTTCGGCTGGCTGAAGAACTGGTACGACTTCGCGGTGCCCGACATCGGCCGGTCTCCCCTGGTGGAACGGGCGCTGGCCTGGTTGGAGGACAACTTCCCCGAGGACGTCGCGGCAGGAGAACCGGTACTGGCGTGGGGCGACTCGCGCATCGGCAACGTGCTGTATCGAGATTTCCGGCCGGTCGCGGTGCTCGACTGGGAGATGGCCACCGTCGGACCCCGCGAACTCGACGTCGCGTGGATCGTGTTCGCTCACATGGTGTTCCAGGAACTGGCCGGCCTGGCCGGAATGCCGGGGTTACCCGACGTCATGCGTGAAGAGGACGTCAGGGCGACCTACGAGCGGCTCAGCGGGGTCCGCCTCGGCGACCTGAGGTGGTTCTACGTCTACTCCGGCGTGATCTGGTGCTGCGTGTTCATGCGCACCGGGGCCCGCCGCGTGCGCTTCGGCGAAGTCGAGCAGCCCGACGACGTCGAGACGCTGTTCTATCACGCCACCCTGTTGAAGAGACTGCTCGGAGAGGACAGCTGATGCTCGGACCGATGGACGAGTTCCCCGTTCACCAACTCCCCCACCCGATCGCGTGGCCGGGATCGTCGGACCGCAACTTCTACGACCGGTCCTACTTCAACGCGCACGACCGCACCGGGAACATCTTCCTGATCTCGGGGATCGGCTACTACCCGAACCTCGGCGTCAAGGACGCCTTCGTCCTGGTCCGGCGCGGAGACGTGCAGACGGCCGTGCACCTGTCGGACGCCATCGATCAGGACCGGCTCAACCAGAACGTGCTGAACTACCGGGTCGAGGTCATCCATCCGTTGCACTCGCTGCGCATCATGATGGACGAAACCGACGGTGTGGCACTTGATCTCACGTGGAACGGGCTGTTCGACGTGGTACAGGAGCAGCGGCACTTCCTGCGCACCGGCACCCGAATCACGCTCGACGCCCAGCGATTCGCGCAACTCGGTTCGTGGAGCGGGCACATCGGCATCGACGGCGAGGAGATCACCGTCGACCCCTCGGTGTGGATCGGATCGCGTGACCGGTCCTGGGGGATCCGGCCCATCGGCGAGGCGGAACCCGCAGGGCGGCCTGCGGATCCGCCCTTCGAGGGCATGTGGTGGCTGTACGTCCCGATGGCGTTCGACGACTTCTCGATCGTGCTCATCATCCAGGAGGAGCCCAGCGGCTTCCGCTCGCTCAACGACGTGACGCGCATCTGGAAGGACGGTCGCGTCGAGCAGATGGGCTGGCCGCGCGTCAAGATCCACTACACGTCGGGCACCCGCATCCCCACCGGCGCGACGATCGAGGCGACCGCCCAGGACGGCACCCCCGTCAGGTTCGACGTGGAATCCAAACTGCCCGTGCCGATTCACGTCGGCGGCGGCTACGGTGGCGACTCCGACTGGATCCACGGCATGTGGAAGGGCGAGAAGTTCACCGAGCGGCTCACCTACGACATGACCGATCCGGCCATCATCGGGCGGGCGGCCTTCGGCGTCATCGACCACGTCGGCCGGGCGGTCTGCACCGAGGGCGCGACGACGTCGGAGGGCTGGGGCCTGTTCGAACACGGTGCGCTCGGTAGACACGACCCGTCGGGCTTCGCCGACTGGCTCACAGTCGCGCCGTAGCGAACAGCGCCGCCGCCGCGACCGCCTCGACCAGGAAGTAGAACCAGTTGGGGTAGAAGGCCGTCGGACCGTCGAACGCCGACGCCAGACGTCCGGCCGCCATCCCCGCGAGCGCCGCTGCGACGGTGAGCAGCACGCCCGCGCGCACCTCGGGGTCGACGGCCGCGTACCCCAGCACCGCGGCGATGGCCAGGCCGAAGCCGCCGTACACGGCACGCACCTCGGATCGGCCCGCGGCGCCGTCGAGCCTGGTGCCGAACGGCGCGACCAGCCGGGCGGGCGCGGCCAGGCCGTAGAGCCCCATAGCCGCGAAGAACACCGCGGCGACGATGATGACGAGCACGCTAACCTCCAGTTCGGCGACGTAGGAGGTCACCATGACACGGTCCGCGGCCGCCGCGCTTCCACGAACCTGCTACCCCGCGGTCTGGCTGTGGCCGGGCCAGGCGATGTACAGCGGGCCTGCCCTCGAGCTCGAGCCGCACTCGGGTTCGGTGTGGTGTCTGGCCGTCGGCGTCGACGGGCCGCTGACCGTGACCGCGGGCACCGACCGCGTCGAGGCGCGCAGCGTCCTGATCCCGCCGCGGCTGACCCACCACCTGACGACGCACGGCGGCCGGCTGGTCTCCTGCTACCTGGACCCCACCTCGGACCGGGCGGCGAACTGCCGCGACGCGTGCCGGGAGACCCGCAGCGAACTGCTCGTCGACCACCGGGCCGCGCTGACGACGCCGCCCGTCGACGACGAATCCGCGCAGGCCTGGTTGAATCTGGCGGCGCCCGCCTCCTCGCACCTGATCGACCCGCGGATCGCCGGGGCGACCACGCTGATTCGCGCGGATCCAGCCGCCGGCGTGCCGGCGTCGGTCCTGGCCGGGCACGCCGGACTCTCGGAATCCCGCTTCCTGCATCTGTTCCGGCACGAGGTCGGGACCAGCCTGCGCCGCTATCGCCTGTGGGTACGGCTCATCCACGCCGGCTCGGCGATCGGTGCGGGCGAGAGCCTCACCACCGCGGCCGCCGATGCGGGTTTCGCCAGCCCCAGCCACCTGTCGGACTCGTTCAAGGCGACATTCGGGCTGACCGCGTCGCGGCTACTGGCGACCGGCGTGACCGTCCGCATTCCGTGAACGGTCGGGCGGTCCGGCACCCCCGGACCTAGGCTCGACAAGGTGAGTCTGGTTCTCGGTCCCGTCCTGCGGCACGTCGGCGATACAACGGCACAGGTCTGGGTGCAGACCGAGAGCGCGGGCACCGTCGAGATCCTCGGCTGCTCGGCAACGACATTCGAGGTGCAGGGCTTTCACTACGCGATCGTCGCCGTCGCCGGACTCGAGCCGGACACCGCAACCGAGTACCAGGTTCACCTCGACGGCGTCAGGGCGTGGCCCGAACCGGATTCGCCGTTTCCGCCGAGCGTCATCAAGACCCGCGGGCCGTCCTCGGTCGACCGGCACCGCGTCATCTTCGGCTCCTGCCGCTACCCCAAGACCGGCGACGCGAAGATCGACGACAAGCTGGGCCTCGACGCGCTCGACTGTTACGCCGACCGTCTCACCCATCTGCCCGTCGCCGAGTGGCCCGACGCGCTCATCCTGCTCGGCGACCAGGTGTACGCCGACGAGTTGACCCCGGAGGTACGCCGCCATCTCGCGGGCCGCCGCCGCAACCGCCACGGCCAGCGTCCACCCGACGAGGTCGTCAGCTTCTCCGAGTACGAGGGGCTCTACCGGCACTCCTGGGGCGACCCCGAGATTCGCTGGATCCTGTCGACGCTGCCGACGGCGATGATCTTCGACGACCACGACATCCGCGACGACTGGAACACCTCGGCGGTGTGGCGCGCCGAGATCAACGAGAAGCCGTGGTGGCGGGACCGCATCCGGGCGGGGCTCGCCTCCTACTGGGTCTACCAGCACCTGGGCAACCTCAGCCCGACCGAACTCGCTGACGATCCCGACTACCGGCGGGTCAGAGACGCCGGCGGGGACAGCTGGCCGCACCTCGCCGAACTGGCCGATCGCGCCGACAGCGAGGTCGACGGCGACAAGGGCCTGCGGTTCAGCTTCCGCTGGGATCTGGGCCGCAGCCGGTTCATCATGGTCGACTCGCGCAACGCGCGCATCCTGGACAGCGGTGAACGGATGATGCTCGGCGAGCGCGAGTTCGGCTGGCTGGAGGATCAACTCGGTGACGTGACCGAGTTGGATCACGTCGTCCTCGGTTCCAGCCTGCCGTGGCTGCTGCCACCCGCGATCGGGGACGTCCAGACGGTCAACGAGATCGCCGCCAACCGATCGGGGCTGCGCGGCTCGTTGGCCGAGAAGGTGCGCCAGGCCGCCGATCTCGAGCACTGGGCGGCGTTCATGAAGTCGTTTCTGCGGCTGACCGAGCTCATCGTCGCCGTCGCGTCGGAGCCGGCCAACGGCCCCGCGACCGTGACCGTGTTGTCCGGCGACGTGCACCACAGCTACGCGGCGCGCGCCGAGGTGCCCGGACGCCACACCGCGCGCATCCACCAACTCGTCTGCTCACCGGTGCACAACTACGTGCCGGGTTTCGTCAAACCGGTGTTCAAGCTCGGGTGGTCACCCCGGGCGGCGCGGCTGACCCGTCGGTGGGCCCGGCGACGCGGCTCCCCCGAGCTGCCGATCAGCTGGCGCAACCTCAACGGGCCGCTGTTCGGGAACACCATCGCCGCGCTGAACCTCCAGGGCCGCCGCGCCGAGGTCGTGTTCGAACAGCCGCGCGGGTCGGGTGAACTGGTGGAGGTCGCGCGGATTCCGCTGACCGACTACAACTAGGCGGTCTGGGTCTGCTCCTGCGGCGCCTCGGCGAGGGGCGCCTTCACCCGGCCGAAGACCATGGACTCCTCGATGCGGTCGAAGCGGTGATCGATGACGTCCAGCACGTAGTTGTGCCGGACGTGCCACGGCCGGTGCACACCGGACTTCGGCAACGCGTGCGGTGCCCGCTTCACGTATCCGGACTCCAGGTTGAAGGTCGGCTTCTCCTTCATCGGCGCGCCACCGAGATGCGGGTAGGCGTGCGTGTAGCCGTGAGCGTCCATGTGCGCCAGCAACTTCGCGAACGCACGGGCCGTCATATCGGCGCGCAACGTCCACGACGCATTGGTGTAGCCGATGCACCACGCCATGTTCGGCACGTCCTCGATGAGGAACTCCTTGTAGACGAACCGGTCGGTCGGATCGACGTCCTCACCGTCCACGACGATCTTGATCCCCCCGAGCGCCTGCAGCTGCAACCCGGTGGCCGTGACGATCACGTCGGCATCGACGCGTTCACCCGAGGTCAGCACGACGCCCGTCGCGTCGACGTGGTCGATGTGGCCCGTCACCACCTCGGCGCGACCGGAGCTGATCTCGGCGAAGATGTCCCCGTCGAGCACCAGGCACATGCGCTGATCCCACGGGTTGTACTTCGGCTTGAAGTGCACGTCGACGTCGTAGCCCCTGGGCAGCGCCGCGATCGTGCGGTTGCGCACCAGCCAGCGGCCGAACTTCGGCAGCTTACGGAACATCACGTAGGTCAGGATGTGGATGAACGCGTTGCGGAAGCGCACCACCGCGTGAGACAGCTTGCGCGGCATGATCTTCCGGATGAACTGAACCATCGGGTCGTGCTGCGGCATCGACATCATGTACGTCGGCGAGCGCTGCAGCATGGTGACCTTCGACGCGGTCTTCGCCAGCGCGGGGATCAGGCTGATGGCGGTCGCGCCGCTGCCGATCACCACCATCTTCTTGCCGGCGTAGTCCAGTTCCTCGGGCCAGAACTGCGGGTGGACGACGTCGCCGGTGAAGTTCTCGATGCCGGGGAACTCCGGGGTGTACGCGTCGTCGTAGTTGTAGTAACCGGTGCCGAAGAACAGGAAGCGGCTCCGATACGACTTCGGGGCACCGTCCTGCTCGGTGTGCACGGTCCAGGTGTCGGTGCTCGAATCCCACTCCGCGGACGTCACGTGCGTGCCGAACCGGATGTGCCGGTCGAGACCGTACTTACTCGCCGTCGCGTCGAGGTACTCGCGGATGTTCGCGCCCTCCGCGACGTTCTCCGACCGCGTCCACGGTTCGTACGGGAAGCTCAGCGTGAAGATGTCGCTGTCGGAGCGGATGCCGGGGTAGCGGAAGAGGTCCCAGGTGCCGCCGATACGCTCTCGACGCTCCAGGATGGCGTAGGTCAGCCGCGGATTGCGCTCGTGGATGCGGTACGCCGCACCCAGTCCCGAGATGCCCGCTCCGATGATGATGACGTCGGTGAATTCGGGCTCAAACTCGCCCATGGAAACCTCCTTGGCTGAGCGCTCGGACCAATCCGCAAGCTCCTTGGTCCCGTCGCGTACCGCCCCACCCTAAGCGCTCAGGTCCGCAGTGCGTCAACGATCTGCGCGAGCGAATCGATCGCGATGGGTCCGGGCTGGTAGACACACACCTGATCGGCGACGTCGGCGACCCGGTCCCGGATGTGGTCGGCCACCTCGGCGGGTGTGCCGCAGGCGGCGATGGTGTGCAGCACGTCGTCGTCGATGAGCGACCCCATCTCCTGCCAGCGGCCCTGCTTCGACAGCGCGTTGAGCTCGGGTTGCAGGTCACCCCAGCCGTGCACCTCGAGCACCGGGCGATACGCCGGTGTCGAGCCGTAGAACGCGAGCAGCTGTCGAGTGGCCGTGTGGTCGTCTCCGACCGACACGATGATCTCCGGGACGATCGCGAACGAGTCGCGATCCCGGCCCGACGCGGCCAGCCCCTCGTCGACGATCGGCAGCGTGGCCTCCTGCAGGAAGCGCTTCGAGCCGAACGGCATGATCAGCAGCCCGTCGGCCACCTCGGCGGTCGCGCGGGTGAGCCGCGGCCCGAGCGCTCCGACGTAGATCGGCGGCGGCCCGTACGGGTTGTCGCGAGGCGTGAACGTCGGGGTCATCAGGGTGTGCCGGTAGAACTCACCTTTGAAGTTCAAGCGGTCCAGTCCGTTGCTCTCCCACGTCGCGAAGATCGCCCGCAGCGCACCGACGAGCTCGACCATCCGGGCGACGGGCCTGTCGAAGTCGGTGCCGTACCGCTTCTCGATCTGGGTGCGGATCTGCGTGCCGAGGCCGAGCGTGAAGCGACCCTGCGACAGGATCTGGTGGTCGATCGCCTGGTGCGCGAGCTGAATCGGGTTGCGTGGGAACGCGATCGCCACATTGGTCATCAGATCCAGGCCGCCGACCGTCGACGCCAGGGTCAGTGGCGCGAACACGTCGTGCGGGCCCTCGAAGGTGAACACCCCGCTGGCACCCGCATCGCGCAGGGCGCGGGTCCGATCGATCGCATCCACAGGGCCGAACAACGCTGTCATGACCTTCACAGCGTGAGAGCCTAGTGGGGTGGAGTCTGTGGACGTCGTAGTCGTGGGTGCGGGTTTCGCCGGTCTGACCGCGGCCCGCGAACTGGACCGCAGGGGCCACGACGTCGTCGTCCTCGAGGGCCGCGACCGCGTCGGCGGCCGCTCGCACACGACGACCATCGCCGGCGCGCCGATCGACCTCGGGGCCACGTTCGTCGGCCCCACCCAGACCGAGGTGAACAAGCTCGCGGCCGACGTCGGATGCCCGACCGTCCCGACGTACACCCAGGGCAGGAACCTGATCCGCTGGCGCGGCCGGGTGCGCGCGTACCGCAGCACCATTCCCAAGCTCTCGATGATCGAACTGGTCGACGTGTCCCGCATCCAGTGGCGATTCGAGCGGCTGAGCAAGCACGTCCCGCTCGCCGACCCGTGGACGGCGTCGGTCGCGCCCAAGCTCGACGCGATCACGCTGGACGGGTGGCTGCGCTCGGTGCACGCGGGCGCCTCGACCCGCGACCTGATGGCGATCATGGCGCGGGTGACATGGGGCTGCGAGCCCGACGAGGTGTCGATGCTGCACGCGGTGCGTTACGTGAAGGCCGCAGGCGGCATCGGGCCGATGCTCGACGTCAAGGGCGGGGCGCAGCAGGATCGCTTCCCCGACGGCACCCAGCCGATCGCGCTGCGCGTGGCCGACGCGCTCGGCGATCGGGTTCGGCTCGGCCGGATCGTCACCCGCGTCACCCACGGCGACGGCGGCGTCACCGCGCACACCGACGCCGGCGCGGTGCGGGCCCGCGCCGCCGTCATCGCGATACCGCCGCAGCACCGCAGCGCCATCACGTTCGAACCCGGCCTGCCCGACGACTACCGCCGGCTGGCCGAGCACTGGCCGCTGGGCAATCTGAGCAAGGCGTACGCGGCCTACGACACGCCGTTCTGGCGCGCCGCCGGGTGTTCGGGCGAGGCGCTGTCCGACGAGGGCCCGGTGTTCATCACGTTCGACGTCAGTCCCGACGACGGACCGGGCGTGCTGCTGGGCTTCACCGATTCGCGGACGTTCGATCCGCTACCACCCGCCGAACGCCGGACCAAGGCGCTGGAGAGCTTCGCCGGCCTGTTCGGCGAGCGCGCGCGGGAGCCGATCGACTACGTCGACCACTGCTGGGGCGCTGAGGAATTCGCGCCCGGCGGGCCGACGGCCGCGGTGCCGCCGGGGTCCTGGACGCGCTACGGGCGCTGGTTGCGCACGCCGATCGACGGCATCTTCTGGGCCGGCACCGAAACCGCCGACGCGTGGACGGGCTTCCTCGACGGCGCGGTCCGATCGGGGCAGCGCGCGGCGGGCGAGGTCGCCGACTTCCTCAAGTCCTAGGAGATGCTGCGGTTCTCGCCGCGGACTGATTCGACGAGCGACCGCAGCTGGGCGTTGACCTCGCCCGGCCGTTCCAAGTTCGCGCAGTGGCCACCCGAAAGCTCCACGAAGGCAGCGAGATTCGGTGCGTCGGCGGCGATCCGGCGCGACGCCTTGATCGGCAGCAGCCGGTCCTTGCGGCTGCCGATCACCAGCGTCGGCACCACCAGGTTGCGCAGCGAGATGTGCGTGGACCCGACCGAGTCGACCAGCGCGCGGGCCCACCCGCCGCGACCGGCCGGGGGCGTCGAGGCGAAGAGCTCGAACACGAAATCGGCGATTGCCGGTTCGGCGTCACGGCCCACGGCGAGCTGCGCCACCAAGCGTCGGCTCTGCTGAATCGAGCCCGGCACCAGCGGCGCGGCACCGAGTTGCTTGAGCAGCGCACCCGCCGCCCGCACCCTGCTACCCGCCAACGGGCGCGGCACCGGAACGAGTTGCACGTCGCGCAGCAGGTCACCGGTCGTCGTGTTGATGAGGGCGACGGCGTCGGCGCACTGGCGCACCCTGGCCGGGTAGCGCTGCGACCACGACGTGATCGCGATGCCACCCATCGAATGGCCGCCGATGACGGCACGCTCCCCCGGTGCGAGCGTCGCATCGAGCACCGCGTCGAGGTCGGCGGCGAGATAGTCCAAGCCGTAGTTGCCGCGTCGCTTCGGTACGTCGCTGCGGCCGTGTCCGCGGTGGTCGTAGGCGATCACCCGGTGATCGCGCGACAGATCGGCGATCTGGTTGGCCCACACCCGGATGGCACAGGTGATGCCGTGCGCCAGCACGATCGGGTAGCCGTCCTCGGGGCCGAACACCTCGGTGTGGATGCGCGTGCCGTCCGGTGACCGGACCTCCACGCTGCGACCCTCGGGCATCGCGTCGACGGGGGCGTAACGCCGTAGTCGAAGAGCCATCCGTTTGCTCCGATCTGCCGGGCACCGTTGCCGCGGCGGGAGAAGTCTAACTAAGTGAACCGCGCGAGGTCATCGGGACCGGACTAGAGGCGCAGGGTGGTCGCGGCGAGGTGGGCGAGCAGCCGCGTCGCGTCGGCGGTGGCCGACCGGTAGGACAGGTAGCCGTCGGGCCGGATCAGCACCGCCTGAGGAGAATCCACCGGGTCGCCGAAACCGTATGCTGCGGAGAGGTTTCCGTGTCCGTCGCGCAGCGTGTCACCGGCCACGGCCGCCACCTCGAGCGACGCCGGCACCGCGATCACTGCGTGCACGTGGCCCCGCGTGGCCGCCGATACCTGCGCGGCGACGTCCTGCGCCCGCCGCCACAGCTGCTCGGTCGTCGCCCACAGCAGCAGCGTGTGACCGGTGTGGCGAAGGGTCTCGTGGAAGCGCAGCGGGCCGGTCACCGCGCTGCGCCGCAGGCCGGTCGCATCGGGGGCGCGCTCACCGGGAATCGGCCCCGCCCCGCCCGCGTCACCGGCGACGATCGGGCTGTCCGCGTAGTGCACCAGCAACTGCGCCGTCCGCAGCACGGCCGTCTGCAGGTCGTCGCCCGCGCCGATGCCTTCACGCGCCGCGCGCACCGTCCGGCCGACGACCTCTTCGCCCACCGGATGACGTTCGGCGTGGTAGCTGTCCAGCAGCCCCGGCGCCGCCTCGCCCCGCACCGCGAGCGCCAGCTTCCAGCCGAGGTTGTACGCGTCCTGCACGCCGGTGTTCATGCCCTGCGCGCCCGTCGGCGGATGGATGTGCGCGGAGTCGCCCGCCAGAAACACCCGGCCCTGCTGGTAGCGGTTCACCAGCCGGTGGCTGATCCGGAACACCGATGACCAGCGCATCGCGCTCGCGGTCGTCGGCTCCGGTGCCAGTCGATCGAGCACCGCCTGCACGTGGCGCAACTCGGGTTTCGGCCCCTCGGAGGAGAGCCCGTGCGCCACGCCGTCCCTGTCGTCGGCGGCCGCGGACAGCTCCTCGGGAACCAGCATCGAGATGCGGTAGCGACACCGTCCGGGCAGCGGGATGCACACCAGCACGTCGTCCACCACTCCGTCGGTGACATGCGAACTGCGCACCGACATCCCCGGCTGCACACTCCAGTCGAGTTCGACGTCGGCGAGCATGTACTCCTCGGGAAACGCGTCGCCGTCGAACGTCAGCCCCAGCGACCTGCGCACCAGGCTGTGCGCCCCCTCGGCGGCCACCAGGTACTCCGCGTTCACCTCGCGCTGCCCATCGGCGTCGCGAAGGGTCGCGGTGACCCCGTCGTCGTCCTGCCGCACCGCGACCAACTCGAGTCCGCGATGCACCGATGTCCCGAGGTCGGCGAGATGCGCCCCGAGGATCTCCTCGGTCGCGTACTGCGGCAGGCTGATGAACCCGTAGGGCACCTGCTCGGGCACGTCGAACCGCACCTCGCCGACCTGCTGGCCGTTGACGTACATCACCTGCCCGAGCATCGACTGCGACGCGCTCAGCGCACGTTCGATGACGCCCACCTGGTCCCAGATCTCGAGCGTGCGCGGCTGGATACCCACCGCCTTGGCCCACGGCGCGACGCCGTCGCGCTTGTCGACGATCAGCACGTCAACGCCGCGGCGGCGCAGCTCGACAGCGGCCGAGAGGCCCACCGGTCCAGCACCGACGACGATCACCTGGACGTCCACGCCCGGTGACATTACGGGAATGTCAGCGCGGCAGGATCAGCACCGGCTTGACCGCACGGCCACCCTTCGCCGCCGACCACGCCCGGTCGAAATCGGTGAACTCGAAGCGCGTCACCAGCTTCTCCAGAGGCAGCTCGCCGCGACGCCACAACTCGGCCAACCGCGGGATGAACACGTGCGGGTCGCCGTCCCCCTCGACGACGCCGCGCACCCGCAGGCCCTTGGCCATGACCAGGCCGACGGGCAACTCCGCGGTGAGCGCCCCGAGGCCGACCAGCGCGAGCGTGCCGCACGCCTGCAGTGCGGCCAGCGCGCCCGCGATCACGGGAGCCAGGGCCGTCGTGTCGATCGCCGCGGTCGGACCGCCGCCCGGCAGCGCGGCGAGCACCGCCGCAGCGTCGTCGACCGCCGGGTCGATCACCGCCGTGGCCCCGAGTTCGGTTGCCAGCGCCCGCCGTTCGGCGATCGGGTCGACGGCGACGATGTGCGCGCACCCCGCGATCACCGCACCCATCACCGCGGACAGCCCGACGGCTCCCGCGCCGAAGACGACCAGGGCGTCGTCGGCACCCACCGACATCGCATTGAGCACCGTGCCGACGCCGGTCTGCACGCTGCACCCGAGTGGGGCGGCCAACGCGGGGTCGACGTCGGACCCGACGACCACGGTGTTGGCAGGCCGGGCCAGCACGTGGGTGGCGAAGCTGGACTGTCCGAAGAAGCCGCCGCGCAACGGGTTTCCCCGGATGCTGAGGGCGCCGCCGGTGTCCCCGCGCATGTTGAGCGTCGTCGACTGCGCGCAGTAGGCCGGCCGGCCCCGGAGGCAGTTCGCGCACCCGCCGCAGCTGGCGAAGGTGAGCACCACCCGGTCACCGACGGCGGCGCGGGCGCCGGGCGCGGCCTCGACGACGATGCCCACGCCCTCGTGGCCGAACACCATCGGCAGCTTCCTGGCGGGCCACCTCGCCGAAACCGACACGTCGGTGTGGCAGATGCCGGTCGCCTCGATACGCACCAGCACCTCGTCGTCCGCAGGCGGCCTGACCTGGACGTCGGCCAACTCGGGGTCGGCCCCCTCCGCGAATACGACAGCGGCGCGTGCATCGATCACTCCGGGATGTTAAATGGACCGAATGCGCGCCATTCACATCCCCCGGCTCGACGGACCGCACGCCGCGGAACTGGTGGAGGTTGACGAACCCACCGCACCCGACGGCCAGGACTGGGTGGTCATCGACGTGCACGCGGCGGGTGTCGCCTTCCCGGACGCCCTGCAGAGCCGCGGGCTCTATCAGCACAAGGCCGAGTTGCCCTACATTCCGGGCGCCGAGGTCGCGGGGGTGGTGCGGAGCGCGCCCGCCGACGCACACGTGCAGGCGGGTGACCGTGTCGCCGCGCTGACGATGCTCACCGGGGCGATGGCGGAAGTCGTTGCGCTACCCGCGGATCGGGTGTTCAAGCTGCCCGACAACGTGTCGTTCGAGGCGGGCGCGGGCATCCTCTTCAACGACTTGACCGTGCACTGCGCGCTGCGCACGCGCGGCAGGCTCGCCTCCGGGGAGACGGTCCTGGTGCACGGGGCGGCGGGCGGCATCGGCACGTCGACGCTGCGACTGGCACCGGCGTTCGGCGCACGGCGCACCATCGCGGTGGTCAGCAGCGAGGCGAAAGCCGACGTCGCCAGGGATGCGGGCGCCACCCACGTGGTGCTCGCCGACGGATTCAAGGACGCGGTCAGGGAGCTGATGGACGGCCGCGGCGTGGACGTCGTCGTCGACCCCGTCGGCGGTGACCGCTTCACCGACTCGTTGCGCACGCTGAACCCCGGCGGCCGGCTGCTGGTCGTCGGATTCACCGGCGGCGACATTCCGACCGTGAAGGTGAATCGACTGCTGCTCAACAACGTCGACGCGGTGGGCGTCGGCTGGGGCGCCTGGGCGGGCACCCATCCGGGCTATCTGGCCGAGCAGTGGGCCGAGCTCGAGCCGCTGCTGGCCTCCGGCGCGGTGTCGGCCCCGGAACCGGTCGTCTACCCGTTGGAGCGCGCCGCGGACGCCATCGCGTCGCTCGAGGAGCGCACCGCCACCGGCAAGGTCGTCGTCACCGTCCGGTAGCGACCGCCGACACGTCGCTCGGGGCCTCGATCCACGCAGTGGGCAGGACCAGCCGGAACCCGTCGAACTCGACGACGTGTGTGGACGGGATGAGTTCGGTGGCGGTCGCGACGGGCACCCCGGTGCCGGGGTTGCGGGCGTACCGCGGGAAGGATCCACCGCCGACGGACAACCGGATGCGGTGCCCGGCCGGGAACCTGTGCGCCACCGAGTCCAGGTCGACGCGCAGCGCCGCCTGCGCGCCGGACGCGAGGCTCACGTAGCCGTCCGACACGTTGCGGGACCGGCCCTCTGCGTCGACGTCGCTGAGCCGCACCATCACGTCGGCGCCGACGGTGTCCGCCGAGTGGGTCAGTTCGACGCGCGGCACCCCGATGACCTCGAGATCGGCGGCGAGCACGGGTCCGGTGTACGTCAACACGTCCGAGCGTTGCGCCAGTGCGGAGTCGTCGACGTACCCGGCACCCGACAGAGCAAGCAGCCGGCCGCCAAGGGTCGGCGTCGGCTCGGCGGGATCATAGACGAACGTCGCTGTGCCCGAAGCGGGTTGGTCGGCCAGGGCGCCATCGGGCTGCGGGCACAACGCGATCTCCCGCGCCTCCGGGGGCCAGGTCGGCAGGTCGCGCCAACCCGCGTCGGTGGTGACCTCGACGCGCACCGGAGTGGTTCTGCGCTGCCCGCCGAGCCACTCGAGCGACTCCCGGATGGCGGCGGTGCCGCCTTGGCCGTGTGTCCACGCACCGATCATCAGCGTGACGTCGACGCCCCTCGCGTGGAGTGAGATGAACTGTTCGACGGTCTGGTCGAAGAAGATGTCCTGCCACCCGCCGATGAGCAGCACCGGGGTCTGCACGACGTCGATCGACGCGGACCGCTGAATCCAGTAGTCGCCGTCCGGTTCCGAGTTGTGCAGCCAGGGCTCGTAGAACGGCGAGGCGCCGCCCAGCACGCTGCCGGCCGCATCCTCCAGCGGCAGGGTCTCGAGCACGGGCTGCAGTTTGCGCGGCATCAGCGCGTTGCGGATCAGCTGCCGGATCCAGCCGCCGCGCTCGTGCCAGGTCACCTGGTAGCCCCAGGTGAGGAAGTCGATCAGTGCGAAAGTGCCTCTGCCCCAGGCTGCCCGGCCGATGTGGTGCGGCGCCATGATGATCACCGAACCGGTCAGCTCGGGCGGCGGGTCGGCCATCAGCGCCCAGCCGGTGAACCCGAGATAGGACGCACCCACGGTCGCGAACGACCCGGTGAACCACGGCTGCTGCCGTAGCCATTCGACGGTGTCGACGCCGTCGGCGGTCTCGTTGACGCCGGGGTCGAACGAACCGCCGGACCCGAAGCTGCCACGCGTGCTCTGCAGCAGCACGTGGTAGCCCCGCGCCGCGTAGAGGCCCATGGTCGCCCTGGCCGCGAGCGAGTCACGGGCGTAGGGACCGCGCATCAGCAGTGTGCCGGCGGGGGTGTCGGTCAGCGGCCGGTAGTGGTCCGCGATCAGGTTCACGCCGTCGCGCATCGGGACGACGAGACCGCGCGACACCCGGTAGCGCGAGGTCTCGGGCTCGAGCCCGGCGCGTGCCGACATGACTCGCTGGGCCAGTCGGGTCAGCGGGGCGCCCGTCACCGGCGATCAATCTGCGGCACAGCTAGACACCTTAGGGCCACCGCCAGTCACCGTCGCAATTCGACCTCGCGTTTCACCTCGAGCCGCCGCAGTTTGCCCGACGACGTCCTGGGCAGCGATCCGGGCCGGACGAACGACACGTCGGCCGGCACCAGGCCGCACTCGGACGCCACCCGCTGGATCAGGTCGGCGCGCGCCGTCGCCTCGTTGGGCCCGCGGAACTCCGCAACGACGACCAGGCCGGGCCGAATCGAGCGTTCGCCGACACCGACCGCCACCACCGCACCCTCCCGGACACCCTGCACTCCCGCGGCCACCCGCTCGACCTCGGCGGGGAACACGTTGCGCCCCGCCACCGTGATGAGTTCCTTGACCCGGCCGCACACCACCAGGCCGCCGTCGACCACGTAACCCAGATCGCCCGTGGCGAACCACTCGTCGGCGCTACGCGGGGTGTCGCCGAGATAACCCGACATCATCGACGTGCCGCGGATCAGTACCTCGCCCACCTCGCGGTCGGTGTACTCCGACGCGGTGTCGGCACGCCCCTCGATGCGCACCTCCATCCCCGGAACGGGCTCGCCGAGAACGGCGTTGCGGCGCGGCGCGGCGCCATCCGACGTGTGCACGACCGTGTCGTCGACGGCCAACCCGCGACCCGTCGCCGGAACGGTTACGGCGCAGGTCGATTCGGCCAGCCCGTAGGACGGGGCCAGCGCTCCCGCCGAGAACCCGAACCGGGCCATCTCGGTGGCGAACCGGCCCGTGAGGTCGCAGTCGACGGGTTCACCGCCGTTGAGCGCGAACCGCAGTGGCCCGAGGTCGACGTCGGTGACGCGTCGCGAGTACTTGCCGATGAGCCCGTAGGCCATGTTCGGCGCGGCCGTGATGGTGCCGCCGCTCTCGGTCAGCCAGTTCAGCCAGCGGAACGGGGAGGCCTGGAATGCGGAGGTCGGTGCTTGCCACACGTGCGTTCCGCCCAGCGCGCCGGACAGCAGGAAACTCAATCCCATGTCGTGATACAGCGGCAGCCACGAGCAGCCGACGTCGTCCGGCGTGACGCCGATGCGCGCGTTCAGCCCGGAGATGTTGGCCAGCACGGCGTCCGGCGACAGCGACACGGTGCGCGGCGTGCCCGTCGACCCCGCGGTGCCCTGCAGGATCGCCGTGGTGGCGGGCGCAGAGGGCGCTACGTAGGTCGTGCTGCGCGCCGCCGTGGCGTGCGGGGTCGTGTCGGCGACGGCGACGGCACTCTCGACGGAGGTCAAGCGCTCGAGGTAGACGCCCTGGCTCAGCACGTTCCGAATGCCGATGCCGGAGAAGCGATCCAGCGTGGTGAGCGCCCAGTGTTCGGTGTCGGCGCCGCGCACCGGGCCGGATCGACACCGCCGCATCGGCGAGGAACGCCCCGATCACCGCCGCGACGAACTCGACGGTCGGCTCGCCCACCAGTCCCAGCGCGGTCACCTGCTCGTTGCCCAGCCACTCGGCGACGTTCTCGGCTCTCGCGTACACCTCTGCCCACGGATGGCGGGCCCACTCGCCGTCGGCGAGCACCGCGAGGTCGCTCGTGGTGGTGGTCAGGCTCTCGGTGAGCGCGGACGCCAGCGGGTTCACCAGCGCTCCGATCGAGCGACGTCGCGATCGGTAGCTGAGCTGACGGTGCGCTGCGAAACAGCGGTCATGCCCCAGGACCGTACACGGTCAATTGACGAAACTGTCAGTCACGCAGGAACGCCGCCGCGGCCGCCGCGACGGCCGCGAGCACCAGCACCGTCACCGCCACCGCGGTCCAGCCCCAGCCGTCGAACGCCACGCCGCCGAACCAGCCGATGACGCTCGACCCGCCGTAGTAGAAGAGGTTGTACAGCGACGACGCCTGGGCCCTGCCCGCCGGCGCCGCGTGTCCGGCCCATCCGGAGGCGATCGAGTGCGCGCCGAAGAAGCCGGCGGTCGCGACGACGAGTCCGGCGAGCACGACGAACAGGTTGTCGCTCAACGTGATCGCCACCCCGGTCGCCATGACCGCGATCGACACCAGCAGGACGGGCCGGCGGCCGAACCGCGACGCCTCGCGGCCCGCCCGCGTCGACGCCCAGGTACCCGCGAGGTAGGCGACGAACACCAGACTGACCACCGAGGGCGCCAAGAGGAACGGCGGTCCGGTCAACCGGAACCCGAGGAAGTTGTAGAGCGCCACGAATCCGCCCATCAACAGGAAGGCCTGCGCGAACAGGATCAGTTGGCGCGGGGTGCGCAGATTGACCGCCAGCCGATGGGCCAGGCCGCCCTCGGGGTTCTCCTGGCGCGACGGCGTGAAGCCGCGCGATCGCGGTGCGAGTCTGACGAAGCTGATCGCCGCGAGGCCGCACAGCGCCGCCACCGTGAACACCCCCGCCCGCCAGCCGGCGGCCTCGGCCACGGGGCTCGCGACGAGTCGGCCCAGCAGCCCGCCGATGGTCGTCCCGGCGACGAACGTGCCCGCGGCGCGCGCGGCGTGTCCGCGGTGCACCTCCTCGGTGAGGTAGGCGACCGCGATCGCGGGGACACCCCCCACCGCGAGCCCTTCGACGAAGCGGCCGGCGAGCAGCAGTTCGAAGGTCGGCGCGAAGGGCACCAGGAGTCCGACGGCGGTCGCACCGGTCACCGACAGCGATATCGCCCTGACGCGGCCGATGCGGTCGGCGATCGACGACCACGGGATCACGCCGACGGCCAGGCCGACGGTGGACGCCGAGATGGTCAGCGCGGCCTGCGCCGCGCCGATCCCGAGGTCCGCCGAGATCAGCGGGAGGACCGCCTGTGGCGAATAGAGCTGGGCGAACGTCGCGACACCCGCACAGAACAGCGCAGCCAGCAGACGCAGGTAATCGGATGAGCCGGGGGCGTGGCCCGTCCACGCCCGTTCGGTGCCCTGATCGATCGTCACCGGCGCGACGCTACGAGCCTCCTCCCCATGTGTCCAATGTATGGATATCAGCTAGTTGATGCGCTGAACGCATGATCACAGGTGCGTCTACCCGTCGCGGCTATTCGGGTTGCAGGGAATCCGCGAAACGCTCGGCGGGCGGCGGCAGGATGCGGTCCCGTACCCACACCACGCCGACCTCCCGCTTGGCGCGCGCGTTGGTCAGCGGGACGTGCACCACTTTCGGGTCACCGCCGTCGCGCGGCACCGGGACGATGGCGACGCCGAAGCCCGCGGCGACGAGGCCCTCCATGGTCGGGATCTCGGTGGCCTCGAACACGATCTCGGGTTCGAGGCCGTCCTCGGCCCACAGGTCGTCCATCAGCAGCCGCAACCCGAAGGGCTGCTCGAGCGCGACGAAGGGCTCCCCCGCGGCTGCCGACAGCCGCATCCGCGACTTGGCGGCCAGCGGATGGTCGCGCGGCACCGCGAGGCAGAGTCGCTCGACGTGCAGGCGCCGCCAGGCCAGTTCGGCGGCCTCCGGTCGCGGCGAGGTGATCGCGAGATCGGACTGGCCGGTGAGTACCCGCTCGGTGATCTCGTGGGCGGGACCCTGGAAGAGGTCGAACGCGACGGCGGGCGCGGCTTGCCGGAACCGTCGCAGTCGTTCGGGCACATACCAACTGGCCAGGGAGTGCAGGAAGGCCAGCCGGACTCGACCGGAGTCGGGGTCACGCAGCGCGGCGATCCGCTCTCCTGCGAGTTCCATCTCGGCGAGCCCGCGTCTGGCGTGCTCCAGCACGATGCGTCCGTACTCGTTGAGCCGCATCCGGCGATTCACCCGGTCGAACAGCGCAACGCCCGCCCGTTCCTCGAACCTCGCGAGCGCACGGGACAGCGTCGGCTGGCTGACGCCGAGCTCCGCGGCGGCATCGGTGACGTGTTCGGTGTCGGCGAGCACGACGAACCAGCGCAGATCGTCCAGGTGCACCGCTCGACGATAGCCCGCGCGAGCTGCGCACTCAGGGGCACATGTAGGCGATGGGCGGGCACTGGCTCGGCCGGATGCCCTCGACGATCCAGTACAGCGTCGGAGCGCCGTCGCGGACGGACTGGTAGTGCCAGAAGTGACACCCGTTCGTGTCGAACGGAAGGGGGTTGTCCGACTGCGGGATCGGGTCACCGGGGCACCACTCGTAGTTGCTCCACGCGTCGATCGGGCCCTCACCGGCGCCATAGGTCGCGTGCGCGGTGCCGGCGAAGCACACGGCCGCGGCTGCGCCGACGCCCGACATCATCACTGCGGCAAGCGCGCGCTGGAATGTCTTGTTCGAAGTCATGTGACGAGTACACGCGATCCGCACGGCTACCGATCCCAAGTCGGCGACATCCCGCTCGCGAGCGTGGCGAAGCCGGCGCGAAGGCGCTCGATCAACCGACCGGAATCGTCGTCGGCACCCGAGTGCATATCCAGGGCCGACACCAGCACTCCCCACGCGGCGTGGGCGACGACACGGGGATACACGTCCACGGCGGGATCGGTGCCGGTGCGCTCCGCGATCACCGCGGTGAGCGGCACCAGGCGCGCCTCCCGGTCCGTCCCCGCCCACCGCACCCGCAGTGCGGGAGCGTCCACAGACAACCGCCGCACCGTGAGCACCCGGTCGACCGGGTGCGGTGACCCGACGAGGGCGACGGCGGCCTCCTCGAGACTCACCAGCAGCGGCTCCGCGTCGGCCCGACCGACGAGGAACCGGACGTAGTGCGCAACGAACACGTCGACCGCATGCAGGATCGCGGACTCCTTGTTGGGGAAGTAGTTCCGGAACGTCCGGCGTGCGACGCGCGCGGCCTCGGCGATGTCGTCGACCGTCACGCAGTCCAGTCCGCGCTCGCCGGCGAGCCGGGCAGCGGCGAGGCTGATGGCCTCCCGCGTCTCCGCCTTCTTCTGCTCCCGCAACCCGGCCACGCGTTCAGCATCGCATGGCCCGCAGGCCGGCTGACCGTGCCGCGGAAGTCCCTAGCGCTGCAGCAGCGGCTGCACCTCGGCGCCGATGAACCGGACGAACTCCTCGACATCGACCGACGCCGTCGGCTGCAGCACCACGGTGTCCGCACCGGCATCGACCCAGCGCCGCGCGCCCCCGGCGATCCGGGCCGCGTCGCCGAACACGCCGACGTCGTCGGTGGGGTCGAGCTTCCAGAACTCGGCCTCGGCGCGGAGATCGGCCTGCGCGGTCGGACCCGTCGTGCACAGCAGATAGGCCACCACCGCGCGCGTCGACTCTCCGGCGCCGTCGCGCACGTGGCCGAGCGCTGTCCGCAGACCGTCCGGCGTCGTCCCGCCGGTGATCACGGTTCCGGACGCCAGTTCCCCGGTGAGCCGCAACGTCTTCGGCCCCACCCCGCCCGCGAGCAGTTCGACGGGTTCGGTGGGTGGCCAGTCCAGCGCGACGTCCTCGAGGCGGACGTAGCGACCGTCGAACGTCACCCGCTCGCCGCGCAGCAGCGCCGACAGGCAGACGAGGTACTCGCGCAACAGCGTCATCGGCGACTCGACGCGGGCACCGATCCACCCCATCCACTCCAGCACCCCGTGCCCCAGTCCGATCCGGACACGACCGGGGAACGCACGAGCGAGCGTCGCGATCTCCATGGCGGCGGCCGCGACGTTGCGCATCGGCACCGGAAGCACGCCCACCCCGACGGTGAGTCGGTCACTGTGCGACAGCGCGATGGCCGCGGCGGAGATCCCACCCGCCAGGAAGCAGTCCTCCCAGAGCCACAGTTCGTCGAGGCCGGCGGCGTCGGCCGCGCGGGCGGCCCCCGCGAGACGCTCGGGGGCGAACTGAGGGCGGAACACGCAACCGACGCGAGGATGGCTCGTCACGGCCACCATCATTCCCGCACGGCCCGCTCGTAACGCGGCCCACGTCGATGTTGCGAGCCTCGTCGTCATCCGGCAGCCCGTGCTGAGCCTGTCCGATTCGTTCACGACGCCGGCTGCCGAGGATGTAGACAGGACGCATGACCGACTTGTCACGACACCTCAGCGTGTGGGTGGACGCCGATTGGGAGCGCGTCTACGGCGTCGCCTCGGACAAAGACCGGCTCGCCGAATGGGCTGCCGGCCTTGCCGATCCGGAACTGGGGCTGGAGGTGACCGAGTTCGCGGCCACCAACCCCTACGGCGTCCTCGACCACGTGGTCCGCATGCCGAACGGGGCGGAGGTGTTCAACCCGATGCGAATCATTCGGGCGGACACCCCCGGCGCGTGCGAGATCGTGTTCACGCTGCGCCAACGGGCGGACCAGACCGCAGAGCAGTTCGATGCGGATGCCGCGGCGGTGACCAGGGATCTCATCGCGCTGAAGACGCTTGCGGAGCGTTGATCACCCGCTCCTGCTGAGCGATTCGAGGACGAACGTGCGAACCCGCCCCTCGGTGGTCGCAGCGCACTGCGAGAGCAGCGGTGCGGACATCCGCTCGGCGACGGTGACCACGGCCGTTCGGGCTCCGTCTCGGAGGGTGACGCGCGTCGACCCGTCGCGCGTCGCGACGTCCGCCGGAGCCCAGGCGTCGATGCGGTCGTCTCCCCACTTCTCTCGCGCGAAGTGCTGCGCCGCCTGGACGGCGTGCGGGAGCGAGGTCCGTCCGCGCAGGAACTCGTCGTTCAGCCGACCGTCGTGATATCGCCGGATCAGATCGACCGCATCCGCGCTGTCGACTCGGCCGTAGCACAGGCCGACCGGTAGTACCAGCATGGTCGCGGCGAACCTGTCGCCGCCCAGATGCGAACACTCCCAGGTCGATTCGGGATACTCGGCGGCGATGGCCGCCACAGCGGCACGACCGCGCACCGCGCAGCACTGATCGTGCTTGCCGTGCGCGCACACCGCCACGAGCGGTCCGTCGACGCGTTCGCCGTCCGAGCCGTCCAGCGCCACCTCCAGGTAATCGCGCGGGTCGTCGACCTCGCCGTGGTATAGCGCTTCACCGCCCGGATCGGACTGCGCTACATACCAGCGCCACCGCGGGTCACCGGAGCGACGCCCGTGACGCCGGATCGCGGCGATGCGCATCTTCGCCGCCTCGGCACGTCGGACGATCGCGCGTCCCAGGGTGGGATCGATGACCGTGGGCGACTGCAGGAACGCGGACGGACCCCACGGTCCCTCGAGTTCCAACATCAGCCAGGTCGAACCCGCGGACGCGGTGCCGAACATCGGGTCCGCGCGCGCCAGCGACTGATCGCTGCACGGTGTTCGTTTGGCGCCCATCGTCATTCGGCCCGATTCGGCGGCGACACCGGGACCACCACCGCTTCGCGGAGGAGCCGCCGGATGACCACCTCACCGTCGGCAGCGTCCAGTCCGGGCACTTCACCGGCACCGACGACCTCGCCGCGGTGAAGGGCGGCGATGGCGGCGGCGCACTCGCCGGGGAAGTCGATCGTGCGATCGGGCAGCCTCAGCACCACCCGGCCCGCGCGATGCTCCACGGTGGCGACGAGGCCGTGCCGCCATCGCACCTTCACGGTGGCCGCGTTCGCAGCGGCGGCGTGCATCGCCAGGGGCCGTACTGCGACCGGCCGGGTCCGGTCGGCGTGCCGCTTCATCAGACGCTGCGCGGCGTCGTCGGCCAGCGAGGCCGTTCGGTCACGCAGCACCTCGGTCAACTGCGCGATCAACTTCGTTGTCGCCGTGCTCATCTCATCGCGATCCGAAGGATCGACGCCCATCGGCAACGAGGCTCTGAACTCGTCGACGTCGGACAGTCCGTCGACGACCGCGCGGATGACGTCCATCCGGGTGAGGGTGGCGACGCCGATGGTCAGATGGATCGACACGTCGTCGAGTGCCCGCGCCGAGTGCAGCCAGCCCCGCGGAAGGTAGAGCGCGTCCCCAGGCGCGAGCACGGTGTCGATGACGGGAGCGCCGCGAACCCGGTCACCGATCTCGCTGCGGTAGTCCGTCCACGGTTGCGATGCGAGGGGGTCCTGGTGCACGGGTGCGTGGACGGTCCAGTGCTTGTGACCGGACACCTGCAGCACGAACACGTCGTGAACGTCGTAGTGGGGGTCGAAGCCCTGCCCGCCCGGCGGGGTGACGTACGCGTTCGCCTGCACGGGATGACCGAGATCGTCGACCATCACCCGGACGAAGTCGATCAGCGGCGGCCACAGGCGGTGAAGTCCCTGAAGCACGATCGAGGCACCCGCCGAGAACTGCGCCAGGACCTTCGCCGAGTCGACCTGGTCCGTCACCTCCGCACCGAAACCACCTGCACCGAGGAAGGTTTCGCGCGCCAGCAGGCTTCCGTCCTTGGCCACCCGGATGAACGGCGCACGTACGCCGCGTTCCGCGAGAAGCTCGTCGACGGTATCCGGGGCGAGCAGATCGCCGAAGTCGCGGGGTAGCGCGTCCCGGCGAGTCAGTAGGGGCGTCCGGCCCCAGTGAGTTCGCGCGAACTCACCGGGGTCGGTGCCGATGCATCTGGAGAGCACGGCCGTGGCTAGGCGGTACCGTCCGCCCCGCCGTCGTGGCCCTCGGCGTTCGAGCCGCCGTCAGCGGGACCCTCACCGCCCGCGGTGCCGTCGGCGCCACCGTCGTGACCCTCGGGGTTCGAGCCGCCGTCAGCGGGACCCTCACCGCCCGCGGTGCCGTCGGCGCCACCGTCGTGACCCTCGGGGTTCGAGCCGCCGTCGGCCGGACCCTCGCCACCGGAGCCCGAGGTCGTGATGTCGTCGTCGTTGATCGCCATGGAGTTCTCCTTCGTTTCGCCGGGCCGGGGCTGTGCAGGAATCTGCAGGGCACGGCTTGTCCGGATTTCCCTGCGCTGCGGTTCTCAAACGCAAGGGTTGGCTTACCGGGGCGGCTGCGAGGTGACACCATGAGCCGGTGGACATCCTCGACGACTGGCGGCAGGGCGCGACGACGCTCACCTGGGCATCCACCACCGCCGCGAACGACGGGCGGTCCGTCGAGGTGTTCGTGCGACGCGGTGGGACACCCGGCGCTCCGGCGCTGGTCTGCGTGCACGGCTTCCCGACCTCGAGCATCGACTTCCACGCCCTGACAAGTGAACTCGCGACCGACTTCGAGATCCTCACGCTCGACTTCCCCGGCTACGGACTGTCGGACAAGCCCGCCGCGCCCTACGTGTACTCCCTCTACGACGACGCCCGACTCCTGGTGCACGCCATCACCGAGCACTGGGGCCTGACCGACTACCGCATGGTGACCCATGACCGCGGCAGCAGCATCGGGATGATCGCCCTCGGCATGCTGGCGCCCACCCGCCCGCCGAAGGACGTCTTTCTCACCAACGCGAACGTCTATCTACCGCTGGCGAATCTGACGGCCTTCCAGACGGCGCTGCTCGACGACACCACCGGGCGCGCGACGGCGGCGGCGACCACACCCGAACTGCTGGCCGCGGGTCTCGGCGCGACCACGTTCATGCCGCGCCGCGACCCGACCGACCCGGAGATCGCCGCGCTCGCGAAGACGTTCGCCTGCAACGACGGGATCAGCGTGCTGCCCGACACCGTCCGGTATCTGCGCGAGCGCGCCGCCGACGAGACGGGGTGGCTCGAGGCGTTGCGCGGGATCGACGTCGACATCAGCCTGGTGTGGGGCCTGCACGACGGCGTCGCCCCATTGCGGGTCGCCAACCACGTCTGGCAGGCGTACCTGCGTGACATGCCGGGCCGCAGCCGGTACTGGGTGATCCCCGGCGCCGACCACTACGTGCAGTGCGACGCGCCCGCCGACCTGGCGACGATCATCCGCGTCACCGCCTCGGGCGAGGAGATCGCGCTGCAGACCCTCGGCAACCGGCCGGACGGCGCGGTGCTCGTAGATCAGAAGGACGGCTGACGCTTCTCAGCGCAGCGACACCAGGTCCGTCACCGAGTCCTGCGGAAGATCGCCGTCGACCACGGCGGTGACCTCCATGTTCTTCAGCGAGATCGACCCGCCGTGGTTGTCGAGCCACGCGGTGTCGGCCGCGTCACGACCGGTGGCGATGCGCATCATCGACTGGCGCGGTGCCAGGCACGTCGCGTCCACCACCCGCCAGACCCCGTCGACCAACGCCTCCGCCACCGCGTGGAAGTCCATCGGCTCGCAGCCCGGCGCGTACACCGAGACCAGCCGCGCGGGCACCTTCACCGCGCGCAGCAGCGCCACCACCAGGTGGGCGTAGTCGCGGCACACCCCCGCCCCCGCGAGCAGCGTGTCGACGGCACCGTCGATCGGATCGCTGGACCCCGGCACGTAGTTCAGCCGGGTACCCACCCACGACGACACCTTCTCCAGCACCGTCACCGAGTCGGCGTACTCGCCGAATTCCGTTGCCGCGAAACCGAAGAACTTGTCCGACTCCGCATAGCGACTGGGACGCAGGTAGTTCGCCAGGTCGAAGCTGGTGACGGGCGACGGATCGGATTGCCCGATCACGGTGGCGCGATACGACGCGGTGACCGTGCCCTCGTCGGCCGCGAACCGGTGGATGCGGGTGCCGAGGTCGCCGATGATGAGTTCGGGCTCCACGGGCTTGCCGTTCAGCTCGAAGCTCAGCGCCTCCGTGACGTCAGCTCCGGTCTGCTGGGCCACGGCGATCTGAAACTCCAGAATGGCCGGCGCTAGGACCGCCACTTCGACATCCGCTCCGAATTCGCGCTTGGACATGACACTGCTCCTCTATCTCACCGTTGACTGTGTACCGCAGCTTCGACGGCGATCGGATCGAGCCTCGCGCGCTGGCAGCCACCACGAAGTACCCACGCCGGAGCGGGCCAACCACGCGACGAGTGTGATCTAGCCCCGGTACGTCGCGACCGCCGCGGCGTACTCGTCGAGCAGTCGCAGCGATTCGTCCTTCGGAGCCGTCGGCAACAGCAGCGCGATGTCGTCGAACCCGAGTTCCTCCGACGCGCGCCAGTACTCGGGGTCGACCGGAGTGCCGAACTGCGCGAGCGGCAGGTCGTGACCGAGTCCGTCGCGCATCTCGCCGACGAACTTCCCCAGATACTCGACGGGCAGCGGGTTGGAAATCCAGCCGGCGTCGTGCCGGATGACCCGCCGGACGGTCGCCGGCGACGCGCCGCCGATCAGAATCGGCGGATGCGGCTTGCGCACCGGCTTCGGCCGCAGGTAGGACGCGTCGAAATCGACGTACTTGCCGTGGTATTCGGCCGGTTCCTCGGTCCACAGCGCCTTGATCGCCTCGATCTGCTCGTCGAGCCGTGCGCCTCTGGTCTTCGGATCGGTGCCGTGATTGCGCATCTCTTCGAGATTCCACCCGGCGCCGACCCCGAATACGAAGCGGCCGTTGGAGATCAGATCGATACTGGCGGCTTCCTTGGCCGTGATGATCGGATCGCGCTGGATCAGCAAGGCGATGCCGGTCACCAGGTCGATCCTCGAGGTGACCGCCGCGGCGGCCGCCAACGTGACGAACGGGTCCAGCGTGCGGTAGTACATGTCGGGCAGTTCTCCACCCATCGGGTAGGCCGACTCGCGGCTGGCGGGGATGTGGGTGTGCTCGGCGATCGACAGCGAGTCGAAACCCCGCTCCTCGATCGCACGGGCGAGCGTGACCGCGTCGATCGTGTCGTCGTTCACGAACGTCGAGATGCCGATCTTCACGAGGTTCCCCTTAGCGTCCGGTCCTAGTCGCTGCCAACGTCGCCTTCCGGTGAGGCTATTCCCACCGAGTCGCTCGTCAGGCGGTTCTCAGCAAGCGGACGGATAATTCCGAACGTCATGACACCACGCCCGCCCGACGAGCCGGTCACGGAGGTGCTGCCGCAGGTCGGGGGCCCGCGTCACCGCCTGCCACCGCCCCGGCGACCCCGACGCGCCCTGCTGTGCGGCCGCGTTGCGGTCGCACTGATCGCGGTGCTCGTCGTGGCGGCGACCGGCATCGGGTGGTCGACGTTCCGCAACCTCACCGGCGGCATCACCACATCGGACGCGCTCACCGGGGCCACGACGTCGGTGGGCGGCGACCAGAACATCCTCATCATGGGTCTCGACAGCCGCCTCGACCAGCACGGCAACCCACTCCCCCAGGACGTCTACGACGCTCTGCACGCGGGCGACGAGACCGTGGGCGGATACAACGCGAACGTGCTGATCCTCCTGCACGTGCCGGGAGGCGACGGCCCGGTCACGGCGGTGTCGATTCCGCGCGACGACTACGTCCCTCTGCACGGCTGCCCAAGCGGCGAGTGTCAGGGCAAGATCAAGCAGGCTTACGGTCTGGCCTATCAGGAGACCATGGCCGGCGACCCCGCGGCCGGCGAGCAGGTCGCGCGGGAAGCGGGCCGTAAGGCCGAGATCAGCACGATCAGCGATCTACTCCGGGTGCCCGTCGACCATTTCATCGAGGTGACGCTCGGCGCGTTCTTCCAGATCGCCGAAGTGGTCCAACCGATTACGGTGTGCTTCAACGACGACACGGCCGACGACTTCTCGGGCGCCGACTTCCACCGCGGTGTGCAGCAGATCGACGCCGCGCAGGCGATGGCCTTCGTCCGCCAGCGCCGCGACCTCAACAACGACCTGTTCACCGACCTGGACCGCACCCGACGCCAGCAGGCGTTCATCGTCTCGCTGGTGAAGGCGATGCGCGACGGTGGTGCGCTGTCGAATCCCGCCGCCTTACGTCACCTCGCCCAGGTCGCCAAGCAGAACGTCGCCGTGGACGCCGGTTTCGACGTGATGACGTTCGTCGATCAGGCGTCGGCACTGAGCAATAAGCGGATGTCGTTGTACACGTTGCCCATCGGCGAGTTCGGGCGCGATCCGCTGGGGCAGGACGTGAACATCGTCGACGTCCCGACGATCCGGTCGATCGTGCGCAACCTGTTCGCGACCGGGTCGCCCAACCCGCCGGCGTCCGCGGCCCCCGCCCCGCCCCCGGCCGCCGAGCCGGCGATCGTGAACGTCGTCAACGCCACCGGGCACGAGGGTCTCGCCACGGCGGTGTCCGATCACCTCAGCACGCGCGGCTTCACCCGCGGCGACGTGGGCACGGCCGACGCCCTGTCCGAGGACACCGTCGTCGAGTACGGGCCGGGCGCGGACCAGGCGGCTGCCGCGGTCGCCGACGAGTTGCCGATCGCGGTGACCGCCGAGGCGTCCGACACGGTTCCGCTCAACACCGTGCTCGTCACCGTCGGTTCGGACTACCCCGCCGACGAGTACGGCGGCGGAATGGCGATCACCACCACGACGCCCGCTCCCGCCGAGGTGACCGCAGTGGACGCCACGGCCGCCGGAACGCGGGCACCGATGCCGACCGATCTCACCGAGATGTCCGGCGACACGACCCCGTGCGTGCGCTGAACCGTCTCGGCGTGTTAGGCCTAGTCGATGAAGATCGGCTTGCATGCACTCGGCATCGGCGCGGGTGCGCGCCGCCCCGTCATCGACGCGGTGGCTGCGGCCGCCGAACACGGCGGCTTCGGCACACTGTGGTGCGGTGAGCACGTCGTCATGGTCGACCGGCAGGCATCGCGGTACCCGTACTCGGAGGACGGCCGCATCGCCGTGCCCGCCGACGCCGACTGGCTCGACCCGATGATCGCGCTGAGCTTCGCGGCCGCCGCGACATCGACCATCGGCATCGCCACGGGGGTGCTACTGCTGCCCGAGCACAACCCGGTGATCGTGGCGAAGCAGGCCGCCTCGCTCGACCGCCTCTCCGACGGTCGGCTGCACCTCGGTATCGGCGTCGGCTGGTCCCGCGAGGAGTTCGACGCCCTCGGGGTGCCCTTCTCCCGGCGCGGAGCACGCACCGACGAGTACGTTGCGGCGCTGCGCACGCTGTGGCGTGACGACGTCGCGAGCTTCGACGGGGAGTTCGTCGAATTCGATTCGGTCAGAGTGCATCCCAAGCCCGCCGCCGGGACGATTCCTGTGATCGTCGGGGGCAACGGCGACGCCGCGCTGCGGCGTGTCGCCCGGTCGGGCGACGGCTGGTACGGCTTCAACCTCGACGGCGTCGCGGAGGTCGCCGACCGCATCGCGGAACTGACCCGACAGTGCGATCACGTCGACCGAAGCATCGCCGACCTGCACTGTGCGGTCGCGTTGCAGTCACCATCGGTGAGCGACGTGGCGGCGCTCGCCGACCTGGGTGTCGACGAACTCGTGATCGTGGAGAGCCCGCCCGAGGATCCGGGTTCGGCCACCGAGTGGGTGGCGGAACTCGCGGAGCGCTGGATCACCCCGGCGATGCCGACCGCGTAGCTCATCCCCTGGATGACTTTCCGATGCGCGGCGCGTTCGACCGGGCAGGAGTGTCACTCAACAGGAGGAGAAATCATGAGCGTGGACAGCGTTGCACTCGGGGCTCGGGGTCTCGACGAGTTGGTTCCGTCGCGGTACGCCGTTCAGGTCGGCGACATCGAGGTGCTGGTGATCAGCGACGGCGTGCTGCCGATCACCGCCAGGACGCAGGCGACCAACGCCGACGCAGACGAGTACGGGCAGTGGCTCGATGACAGGTTCCTCCCGCACGACGTGCTCGACTGGCCGCTCAACGTGGTCGTGGTGCGCAGCGGCGACCGCACGATCCTGGTCGACGCCGGTCTGGGGGTGGAGTTTCCGGACTTCCCGAAGGCCGGACAGACGGTGCACCGACTCGAGGCCGCGGGCATCGACCCTGCGGCCATCACCGACGTGGTCATCACGCACATGCACATGGATCACGTGGGCGGCCTGCTCACCAGTGGGCTGAAGGAACGGCTGCGCCCGGACCTGCGCATCCACGCCGCGACCCGCGAGGCGGAGTTCTGGCGGGCACCGGACTTCACCCACACGGACATGCCCGCACCGGTGCCGCCCACGCTGCGGCGCGTCGCCACCCAGTTCCTGGACCAGTACCACGGCCAGCTGCGGACGTTCGAGACGGAGTACGAGGTGGCACCGGGCGTGCTCATCGCCCGCACCGGCGGCCACACTCCCGGCCACAGCATCGTCCGGTTGGCGTCCGGCGCAGATGCGTTGACGTTCGCCGGCGACGCCGTCTTCGCGCCGGGCTTCGACAACCCCGAGTGGCAGAACGGCTTCGAGCACGATCCCGTCGAGGCGGCCCGCGTCCGGATCGCCCTGCTTCGCGAACTGGCGGCGACCGGCGAATCACTGGTGGCCACCCACCTGCCGTTCCCGTCGGTCTGCCGCGTGGCGCCCCACGGCGACGTCTTCCGGTGCGTACCCGCCACCTGGGATTACTGACACGAACCAGAAGAGTCCGGATCGCTAGACTGGCGACGACGTCGAGGCCTGCGCCGTGCGTCCCGACATCCGGAGAGACATGACCACCCCTGACGGCGACACGCCACGTCCAGCAGCTTCCGACGACGCCAGGCCCAACCGCGGTCGCCGTGGGTTGCTGGTCGTGTCCGCCGCCGCCGCGGCAGGTGCGGGTGTCGCCGCAGCCGCCACCGCACTCCCGAAGTCACGCCCTGTCGAGATTCAGGTGAGTGCGCGCAGTGTGCAGCCGGACCTGTCGACGGCAGCATCCGCGCAGGCCAACACCGACGTGCTCAACACGTCGATTTCGGAGTCCGCCACCGCGGGCGCCGACGTCGTGCTGCCCGGCGGCGAGTTCGGCTTCCTCGGTATGACGCTGCCCAGCGGCGGCGGTGTTGCGATCCGCGGCGCCGGGCGGGGTGTCACGGTGCTGCGCAACGAGGGCGCGAACGCCTCGATCACCGCTCACGGCGAGCCGGGAGGCAGCAGCTGGATGGCCGACTGGTCGGTGTCCGGCGTGACGCTGGCCGGTGCCGATCGCCGGAAGGGCACGGTCGGGTTGAGCGTGACACTCGCTCACCGCTTCACCGTCAGCGACGTCACGGTCATCGGTCACGACATCGGCATCCGGCACGAGTCGGCGTGGGATGGCGGATACGAGGACATCAGCGTCACCGAGTCCACGACGGGATGGCTGTTCCCCCGCACCGACTACGCCCCCTCGGCACCGCTGGGGCTGCGCAACTGCAGCGCCGTGGGATGCGAGACCGGCGCGGTCATCGAGAACGCCGTCGAGGCGCTCGAATGGGTCGGCGGCGACTTCTCGATCTGCGGCCGGGGGCTGCTGCTGTCCGGCAACGACACGCGATCGATCTCGTTGCACGGCCTGAACTTCGAGCGCATCCGCGGTGAGGACGTGGTGATCGGCGACGGTGACACCGGGCCGGCGGCGATCGGCTTTCACGGCTGCCGCTTCCTGCGCGTCACCAAGGGTCCGGTGTCGGTTCGATTCCTGCGCGGCGATTCGGTCACGTTCACCGGATCGCGCTGGACGACCTACGGGACGGCGATCGAGCAGTCCGCGGATTCGGGCACGCTGATCGTCAACAGCAGCGCCGGTTACGACGTCGACCGCTTCATCGACACCGACGGTCGGGTGCAACCGCAGGGCGTACTGAACGCGAGCAGAGGCTCGTCCACGCTGCTGTTGGCACTCGACACCCCGTCGATACTCCCCGCCGTGATCGGTACCGAGGGTGTCGCGACCAAGGTGCTCTCGGGTGCCGGAAAACGGACGGCGGTCGACGCGGATTTCGCCGTACCACCGGTGGTGGGAACAACGGCCGTCGTACGCGACACCACTGACGGCTCGGTCCGTCATGCGATCCGCGGTGTCACGGGATGGTTCGTCTCGGCGCCGTACGCCGCGCCAGGTGGTTAGCCGCCAACCGAGCACTGAGAGCTACACCGCGGTGCGGCCACCGTCCGCAGGCAGGATCGCACCGTTGATGAAGCTCGCCTCGTCGCTCGCGAGATAGGCGATGGTGCGGGCGATTTCGAACGGCTGGGCGAGTCGCCGCACGGGAACGCGGCCCCGCACTGCGCTGAGGTCCTCCACGTCCAGGGCGTCAACGGTCAGCGTCGGCCCCGGCGCCACCGCGTTGACCCGCACGCCGCACGGCCCGTATTCGGCTGCCCAGCAACGGGTTAGGTGATTCAGCGCGGCCTTGCTGGACGCGTACACCGCTGACTGCGCCGTGCCCCGTGACGCCACCGTGGTCGTGACGTTCACGATGACCCCGCGCCCGCGCTCCGCCATCGGCGGCGCCAGCTCACCTACCAGGTAGTACGGCGACTTGACGTTGACGGCGAAGCCCGCGTCGAACTCGTCCTCCGGGACGGTCGCGCTCGGTCCGAACGACGCGATGGCCGCGTTGTTGACCAGGATGTCGACGTGGCCCGCGACTACGAGTGCGTAGTTGGCCAGCGTCGCGCACTGGTCGGCGGTGCCCAGCACGGCGGCGATGAATTCCGCTGTCCCACCGGCGGTTCGAATCGTATCCACCACGGCCATCCCGCGGCGCGCGTCGCGACCGGTGACCAGGACGTGCGCGCCGCGCTCGGCGAGAAGCATCGCCGTGGCCGCGCCGATCCCCCGTGTCGAACCGGTGACCAGGGCGACGTCGCCCGTGAAGGTCATGCCGCGGTCTCAGGGCCTGCGCAGGATGAGGGCGTCGCCCTGTCCGCCGGCGCCGCACAGCGCGGCCACCGCGTAGCCCGAGCCCCGGCGCGCCAACTCCAACGCCGCGTGCAGCGTGATCCGCGCACCCGA
>NZ_JANDBD010000009.1:0-40506 GCF_024320865.1 Mycolicibacterium arenosum
AACTCAGGGGCTGGGGTGCGAAGTCACTGGATCAGACCGACGCCGACATCGACGCCCTGATCCTGCGTCACGACCCGCACGCGGTGCGCCGCGTGCAGGACGTCGTGCGTTCCACCGGCGTCAGCGTGGACACCGAGAAGGCCACCGGGGTGTCCCGCATCGAGGCCACGGTCGAGGCGACCGACGGGGCGGCGTTCGAGCGGCGCGTCGAGCTGCTGGCCCGCACCGTGTGCGACCGCGACCCCCGCACCGCCGATCAACGCCGCGCGGCCGCGGTCGGGGCGATGGGCTTCGGCTGGGACCGGCTGCCCTGCCTGTGCGAGACCGACGGCTGCGCCGCGGCGAGCCGACCGGCCGTCGGCGGGGTCGTCATCCACGTCATCACCCGCCGCGACACCCTCCACGGCACCACCGATCAACCACCCCCGGACCCCGAACCCGAACCACCCGCCGACGTTCCCGCCGGGGATCTGACCGCTCAGCGCCGCGGCCTGGTCGGTGAGCAGCCGCGGATGCTGTCCAAACCGTTGCGCGAGTACACCATCACCGAACTCGTCGACGAGGTCAGCGCCGACCGCGGCCAGCACTGCCCCGCCTCACCGGGGGTGATCCTGGGCGGCCCGGTGCTGCCGGCACCGGTGATCGCGCGGCTGGCGATGCACGCCACCGTCACGGACCTGATCCATCCGGGTCACGCCCCACCCGAACCGCGCTACCGGCCCTCCCGACAACTCGCCGACTTCGTCAAGGCGCGGGATCTGAGGTGCCGTCAGCCCGGCTGCACCCGCGACATCGACGACCTCGACCACACCATCCCCTACCCGTGGGGGCCGACGTGCGCGTCGAACCTGGCCGGGTTCTGCCGCGAGCACCATCTGCTCAAGACGTTCTTCCCCGGCTGGTCGAGCGTGCAGTACCCCGACGGGCGGATCGTGTTCACCGACCCCGACGCACAGAGCTCCACCAGCTACCCGGGCAGCCGACTGCTCTTCGGTGAACTCTGCGACCCCACCGCACCGGCCGCCACCCGCGGGACCCCACCACCGAAACACACCGCGGGCCTGACCATGCCCACACGCGCGATCACCCGAAAACAGGCCCGCGACAAGCGCATCGACGACGAACGCGAACGCAACGCCCCCCGGGCCGAGCAGTACCTCCGCGACACCATCCCACCGTTCTAAAGCTGCTCAGCCGGCCTGCTTGCTCTTGCGCTTCGCCTCCCGAAGGCCCACCCAGAAGGCGGCCGCCTCGCGGATCGAATCCTCGACGGGCCTTGGCTCCCAACCGAGTTCGCGGCGCGCCTTGCTGCAGTCGACCGGTGCCTCCGCCCGCATCAGCCGCAGTGATCCCAGCGACAACTGTTCGTCGGTGCCCGTCAGCCTGGCTTTGAGGCTGCCCAACGCCGCCATGGTCCAGGACACCGGCAGTGGCATCGACTTGGTGGGGGCGGGCACCCCCGCGGCCTCAGCGGCGATCCGGACGACGTCGGCGTTGCTGATCATCCGCTCCGAGATCAGGTACCGCTCCCCGACGCGGCCCTTCTCGGCGGCCAGGATCATGGCCCGCGCGGCGTCGTCGATGCCGACCGCCTCCAGTTCGATGCCCGCCATCACGAACGGCAACTTGCCGAATGCGGCACCCGCGATGATCGCGCCGTGCGGGGTCCGTCCCCAGTCCCCCGCGCCGTACGTCGTCGACACACACAGGGCGACGGCGGGCAGGCCGTGCTCGCGGACGTAGTCCATAACGAGGTTCTCGGCCTGCACCCGCGACCGCACGTACGGCGTGAGCGGTGCGAGGTCGGTGATCACGTCCTCCTCGGTCGCCACCCTTCCCCGCTTGCGTCCGACGGTGACGTAGCTGCTGGTGAAGACGAACCGATGCAGGCCGGCATCTTTCGCGATGTCGAGCACGTTGCGGGTGCCCGCGACGTTGGTGTGGAACAGCGGCGCCGGGTCCTTCAGCCAGCCCCTGGTGTCGACGACGCAGTAGTAGACGTCGCCGCAGCCGGCCATCGCATCGCGCAGCACATCGTCGTTCCAGATGTCGCCGACGAACCGCGTGACCTTCAGGTCGTCGATGCCGATCGTGCCGGCGCCGTCGCGCACCATGACGCGGACGTCGTGCCCGTCGTTCACCAACTGCCGCGTGACGTGCGAGCCGAGGTAGCCGTTGGCGCCGATCACGAGGACGGGGCGCGAGGTCACCTGGTTCCCCCAGACGTCCCACCGAACTTCGCCATCCACTCGGCCGCGACATCGGGCAGGTTGCCGAGTTCCTCGGCCTTTCGGCACCATTTGATCGTCGCCTTCACGAAGCGCAGCGGGTTGTAGACGTCCTCCTGCTGTTTCCACTTCCCGTCGCCGGCGTAGGTGATGATCGAGATGTTGGTGGCGCTGATGATCGTGCCGTCACCGGGGTCGCGCATCGGGTTGTCGAGTTCGCAGATGATCCGTCCCGTCGGCGCGTCGATCACCGACCAGCGCGACGGGAACGACGTCATGTAGCTGCCGGGGAACGTCTCCATGGTCTGCCAGATCCACGGTCGCACCTGCTCGCGGCCGCGCATCGTGCCCGCGGCGTGCTCGATGTAGAGGACGTCGTCCGTGTACTGGTCAACCCACGGATCCCAGTCCCTGGTGCGGGCGGCATCGTCGACCGTCCGCTCGAACCGCGCGAATGCCTCGACCAGCTCGTCGTGGCTGAAAGTGCTACCCGTCACACCCAGAACTAGAACACGTTCTACCCGACCTTGTCGAGCAGTCGTATTGTCACTCGCGTGAATATCGTGCGCGTGCTCGCCGTCGGCGCCGCGGCGGCCATGGTGAGCGCGCCGGTCGCCAATGCCGAGGACACGGCCGGCCTCGTCGACATCGGCGGCGGCCGCAGTCTGTTCCTCGACTGTCAGGGAACCGGCTCACCCACGGTGTTCGTCATCCCCGGCAAGGGCAGCTACGCGGAGGCCTGGAACGCGGCGGTCGTTCCCGACGACCCCGTCCGCTCGCTGCCCTACGACGCCATCGAGCGGGCCACCATCGAGCCGAGCCCCACCGCCGCTCAGCCGCTCGTCGCGAAGACGACCCGCATCTGCGTCTACGACCGGCCGAACACCCGGCCCGACGGTGCCGATCAGTCGACTCCGGTGGCGCAGCCGCACACCGTCCAATCCGACGTCGACGACGTGGTGAGACTGATCGACGCCGCGGGGCTGACGACGCCGATGGTGTTCGTCGCACACTCCTACGGCGGCTTGGTGCTGGACCTGCTGGCCCGCCAACACCCGGAGCTCGTCAGCGGTCTGGTGTTCACCGAGCCGACGTCCGAATTCCTCTGGCGCCTCGGCCGACCCGACCAGAACACGGCGTTCAACGTGGACGGACAGGCCGGCTCGCCGGGCGAGGAGGCGATCCTCGCCGAGGACGCGTTCGCGACCCTCGCGACGGCGCCCCCGCTGCCACGGGTTCCCGCGATCGTGCTCAGCGCCGACAAGTTCGCGGACCCGGCGATCCTCAAGCCGGACAACTACACCCAGGCGCAGATCCACCAGGCCAACGACATGCTGGCCGCTGCTCTCGGCACCACGAACGTGATCGTTCCGGCCACCGGGCACAACCAGATGCTGTACCAGCCACAGGCGGTTGCTGACGAAATCGTGACGGTCGTCGACGAGGTCCGTAACGGGAACTAACCCGATGCCACTCCAGGTTGTAGAGATGCCAACCTTAGGAGGACCAGTGGCAAGGGAGTACATCAAGAATCCAGCGGCCGTGAACGCGCTCTCGCCCGAGCAGTACCACGTGACGCAGGAGAGCGGCACCGAGCGTCCGTTCACCGGCGAGTACTGGGACAACCACGAGCCCGGCATCTACGTCGACGTGGTCTCGGGGGAACCGCTGTTCGCCTCGACCGACAAGTTCGAAAGCGGTAGCGGCTGGCCGAGCTTCACCCGGCCCATCGAACCTGCGAACGTGATCTCCAAGCGCGACTTCAGTCACCTGATGGTCCGCACCGAGGTGCGCTCCGCCAACGGCGACAGCCACCTCGGACACGTCTTCAAGGACGGGCCCCGCGAAGCGGGAGGCTTGCGCTACTGCATCAACTCGGCTTCGCTGAAGTTCATCCACCTCGACGACCTCGAGTCACAGGGGTACGGCGAGTACACCAAGCTCTTCAAGAAGGAGGCTCAGGCATGAGCGAGAACAAGAAGGCGATCCTGGCCGGCGGTTGCTTCTGGGGCATGCAGGATCTGATCCGCAGGCAGCCCGGCGTGGTCGACACGCGAGTCGGCTACACCGGCGGCCAGAACGCCAACGCCACGTACCGGAATCATCCGGGTCACGCCGAGGCGATCGAGATCACCTACGACCCCGCGCAGACCGACTTCCGCGCCCTGCTGGAGTTCTTCTTCCAGATCCACGATCCGAGCACTAAGGATCGGCAGGGCAACGATCGCGGGTCGAGCTACCGATCGGCGATCTTCTACGTCGACGACGAGCAGAAGCAGGTCGCGCTGGACACCATCGCCGACGTCGACGCGTCGGGCCTGTGGCCGGGCAAGGTCGTCACCGAGGTGACGCCGGCGAGCGACTTCTGGGAGGCGGAACCCGAGCATCAGGACTACCTGCTGCGCATCCCCAACGGGTACACCTGCCACTTCCCGCGGCCCGGCTGGAAGCTGCCCAAGCGCGCCGAGGTCTGATCGAACTGCCGCGGCGCTCCCTCTCCGAGCGCCGCGGCAGCTCACGCCGGTAGGTCTCGGTCAAGGCTAAGTCGCCGTAACGGCGGAGCCGCGCACCAATTCTCGGGCTAGCCGCCCAGCACCGTCGTCCGGCGGCGGAGCACCACTCTGCCGCCGGCCTTCGGCTGGTAGGCGACGCCACGGTTGAACAGCTTCTCGTCGGGCGCGGTGGTCGTGTCGAGCACGAAGTGGCGCAACACCGTTCGCAGCACGACGTCCATCTCGACGTTGGCGAACACCGCGCCGACACAGCGCCTGGTGCCGCCGCCGTACGGCATGAACGACAGCGCCGACGGTTTGTTGTCGATGAAGCGCTGCGGGTCGAATCGCTCGGGGTGCTCGAAAGCATCTGCACCGCTGTGCAACTGGTTGATCGGGACGACCATCGAGTATCCGCGCGGCACCGTCCACTCGCCGAGCTGGAACTCATCTGCGTAGACGTGCCTGCCCGCGAAGTCGATCACGGTGCGTGACCGCTGCACTTCGAGGATCACCGCCTGGCGGTACTCGTTGTCGTCAGTGCCCGCCTCGGCGACGAGCTTCGCGAGCACCTCGGGGTGGCGGGTGACGCGCTCGAAGGCCCACGCCAGCGTCGCTGCGGTGGTCTCGTGTCCCGCTGCGAGCAGCGTCAGCAACTCGTCGCCGATGTCGCGGTTGGACATCGTCGATCCGTCCTCGTAGGTGCTGCGCAACAGCAGGGTCAGGACGTCGTCACGCGACTCGAAGTCGGGGTCCGCCTTGACCTTTGCGATCAGCCGGTCGATCGTCTCGTCGTACGTGCGCCGATAGCGCGCGAGCTTGCCCCACGGGCTGAAGCGGCCGTACGTCCGCGACGGCGAGGGCAGCACCGCCAGCCGCGACCCGAGCGTCACCCACGGCGGGATGATGCGGCGCAGTTCGTCGAGTTGCTCGCCGTCGGCACCGAACACCGCGCGCAGGATGGTGTTGAGCGTGACCCGCATCATCGGGTCCAGGGTTTCGAACTCGCGCCCCTCGGGCCACGACGCCGACTCCCGCAGCGTCTCCTCCTCGAAGATGCGCTCGTAGTTCTTGATGCTCTTGCCGTGAAACGGCGGGGTCAGCAGACGGCGTCGGCGCTTGTGCTCGACGCCGTCGAGCGCGAACACCGAACCGGGCCCCAGGATGCGGCTGAGGTTCGGCTGGATGTTGCCGACGTCGGCGGTGTTCGCGGTGAAGAGTTGTTTCACCAACTGGGGGTCGGTGACGAACACCGTGGGCCCGAACACCGGCATGTGCAGGGTGAACACGCTCCCGAACCGCCGGGCGGCGTACCACGTGAGCCACTGCCGGTTCACGGCGAACCCCACGCCCTGGAGGAACTTCGGGATCCGCGGCGCGGGCGGCGTCTTCAGCGGATGCGGCGCGGGTGCGGCGGGCGCATCGGACGATGGTTCGGCATTCAGCGTTTCTGTCACGGCGCGCTCCAGCGGTAGGTTTGGTACTGCGATGTACCACAGCTTCATCCGGTACGGTACCGGGTGGTACCGGACGAGCGCAAGGGTTGTGAGGTGACGTGGTGACGACCGCAGTCGGCGATGCCGCGCGAACCGCGTCGGGTGACGTCTTCCGCACCCGCCTCCTCGAGGGCCTCGCGCAGTCGATCGTGGAGCGCGGCTACCGCGAGACGACGGTCGCCGACATCGTGCGCCACGCGAAGACCAGCAAGCGCACGTTCTACGACCAGTTCGCCAGCAAGGAGGAGTGCTTTATCGACCTGCTGCGCACCAACAACACCGACATGATCGTCGGCATCCGGGATGCGGTCGATCCCGACTCCACGCCGCCCGAGCAGGTGCACGCCGCGCTCGGCGCGTACATCGACCACATCTCGTCGCGGCCGGCGATCACGCTGAGCTGGATTCGCGAGGCCCCGGCACTCGGCGAATCCGCGCGGGCACTGCATCGCCTAGCGATGGATCACCTCTCGGACATGCTGGTGGCCATCAGCACCAGCCCCGGTTTTCAAAAGGCCGGGCTCGCACCGGTTTCCCGTGAGCTGGCGCTGATCCTGCTGGGCGGGCTGCGCGAGCTCACCGCCTCCTACGTGGAGGACGGGCGCGACGTCCGCGGTATCGCCGAGGCGTCGGAGGCCGCCACCATCGCGATGCTCGGGCTGGTCGCCTAGCTGAGCATCAGGCGCGCCGACTTCTCCAGGCGCGCAGCGATGTCTCCGTACGACGCGTAGCCCATGCCCGCGCGCACCAGTGCTCCGGAGTAGAGCATCTCGAGCGAGTCGATGACATCGGGATCGGTGCCGGGGCCCAGCGCCGAGGCCAACCGCTCCCTGATGTCCCGGCCGATCCGCTGCCTGAGCACGTCGACGTCGGGATCGCGACCGAGCAGCGCCGACGTCACCGCGCCCGCGAACTCGGGTTCGTCGGCCATCAGCATCGCGATGTGCCGCAGCACGTCGACGACCCTGGTGGCCGGATCGCCGGAATCATGCGGGGCGGGCGGTGCCGCGGCCAGTCGACGCCAGAAGACCTCGGCGACGAGGTGCTCCTTGGAGGAGAAGTACGTGTACGCCGTGGCCGCCCCGACACCCGCCTCCGCGGCGACGCGGCGCACGGTGAGACCGGCGAATCCCTCGCGATTCAGGAGGTCAACCGCGGCGTGGGAAAGGCGATCGACGGTGTCGGCCTGCTTCGCGGTCAGACGGCGCCGAGTCGACTCCAAAGTCGGATCGGACACGTGTCTGGACGCTACTACAACACCCTGTCACCGGCAACGGTAAGTTGGCCGCATGAGCGCATGCGACACGACCCTTCCGCCGTCCGCCGCGCGCCTGTTCGACCTCGCGGAACGGGTCACCGGATTCATGCCCGCCGACGAGGGACGTGCCCTCTACGACGCGGCCGTGCGGTACCTCGGCGACGGCACCGGCGTCGAGATCGGCACGTACTGCGGCAAGTCGACGGTGATGCTCGGTGCGGCGGCCCAGCAGACCGGCGGCACCCTCTACACCGTCGACCACCATCACGGCTCCGAGGAGCATCAGGTCGGCTGGGAGTACCACGACACCACGATGGTCGACCCCGTCACCGGCCTGTTCGACACGCTGCCCACGCTGCGGCACACCCTCGACGCCGCGGGCCTCGACGACCACGTCGTCGCCGTCGTCGGCAAGTCCCACGTGGTGGCCCGGTCGTGGCGCACCCCGGTGCAGTTCCTCTTCATCGACGGCGGGCACACCGAGGAGGCGGCCCAGCGCGACTTCGCGGGCTGGGCGCCGTGGGTGACCGTCGGCGGCGGCCTCGTCATCCACGACGTGTTCCCGAATCCCGACGAGGGCGGGCAGGCACCGTTCCACATCTATCGGCGGGCACTGGACTCCGGCGAATTCCGCGAGGTCTCCGCCACCGGCACGCTGCGGGTGCTCGAAAGGGTCACCGCGCCGGCCTGATTCAGGCGCAGGCGCAGTCGAACTCGCGCTCGAGGCCGCGCGGCAGGTCGGCACCGCGGAAGATGCCGTTGCCGGGTGTGGTCCGGGACAGCGCATCGGCGGCCAACACCATGGCCGCGCCCGTCCACGTGGTCCGCTCCTCGGGCCAGCGCTTGCCATCGGCGAAAACCAGTCCGGTCCAATAGGATCCGTCGCGTTCGCGCAGGTGGTGCATGGCCGCGAACTGTTCACGGGCCCGGGCGCCGTCGCCCATCGCGTCGAGCGTCATGACGAGCTCACAGGTTTCCGCGCCGGTGACCCACGGCCGGTGGTCGACGCACCGGATGCCGAGACCCGGAACGACGAACTCGTCCCAGCGGGCGTCGATGCGCGTCCTGGCCGCATCGCCGCGCACTGCACCGCCGAGCACCGGGTAGTACCACTCCATGGCGTGGGAGTCCTTGGCGTTGAACGCCTCCGGATGCTCGGCGATCGCGTGGCCCAACTGACCCACTGCGACCTCCCATTCCGGCTGCGGTTCATCGAGGAAGTTGGCGAGCGCCAGCGCGCAGCGCATGCTGTGGTAGATGCTGGCACTGCCGGTGAGCAGCGCCTCCTGGAGGATTCCGGCATCGCTTCTGGCCCAGGCGATCTCGCCGCCGCTGAGTTGCATCGTCAGCACGAAGTCGATCGCCCTGCTGACGACGGGCCACATGTCCTCGGCGAACCGTCGGTCGCCGGTGATCAGCACGTAGTGCCACACGCCGGTCGCCACGTAGGCGCAGAAGTTGCTGTCGCTGTTGGCGTCCTCGATCACCCCGTTGCGGAACTGGATCGGCCACGACCCGTCAGCACGCTGGGTGTCACGGCACCAGTGGAAGCCGGCCCTGGCCTCGTCCCACAGTCCGCCGACCGTCAGTGCCATCGCGTTCTCGACGTGGTCCCACGGGTCCGTGTGACCGCCGACGAACCACGGCAGCGCACCCGACGACTCCTGAGTCGCCGCAATCGATTCCGCGGTCTGACGAACCCGAGCAGGCGTCAGCACGCCGGGAACACCGGGAACCTCGGGTCGGAACGGCACTAGGCGACCGCCGGCTTGGTGAAGTACAGGGCGACGCTCTTACCGATCAGCGGGTTGAGCAGTGCCTCGGCCCGTCTCGTCTGCCACGGCGCCGACATCATGTCCCACACCAGCAGCTTGTGGTACGCGGCGACGACGGGGTGATTCGGCTTCTCCACGCCGACAGCGCATTTCAGCCACCAGAACGGCGAGTGCAGCGCGTGCGCGTGATGCCGGTGGTCGAGGACCAGCCCGCGCGCCGCGATCTTGTCGTGCAACTCGTCGGCCCGGTAGATCCGGATGTGGCCGCCCTCGTTGGCGTGGTACTCGTCGGACAGCAGCCAGCAGATCCGTTCGGGCAGCCAGCGCGGCACCGTGACGGCGAGTCGACCGCCGGGCTTGAGCACCCGGACCAGTTCGTCGATGGCACTGTCGTCGGCGGGAACGTGCTCCAGGATCTCCGAGGCGATCACGCAGTCGAACGTGCCGTCCTCGTAGGGCAGATCGAGGGCGTCGCCCTTGACCGCCTCGGCCTTGGCGCCCGCGGGCGCCTCGCCCTGCTCGGCCATCGCCTGCAGGATCGCGTCGACGTCGTTGAGGTCCTCGACGCTCTGGTCGAAGGCGACGACGTCGGCGCCACGGCGATAGGCCTCGAACGAATGGCGGCCCGCGCCGCACCCGACGTCGATCACGGAGGTACCCGCGCCCACGCCCAGCCGGTCGAAATCAACGGTCAGCATGCTGTTTCCTCACACGTTCACGCGCCATCTCGTAGACCGAAACGGTCTGCGCGGCAACCGATTCCCAGCTGAACACGTCGACGGCGCGGCGCCGGCCCGCGGCACCGAGTCGACGCAACTCCAGCGGCGAGTCGAGCAGGTCGCCCAGTACGCGGGTCAGATCGTCGACGTCACCCGGCGTGACCAACCGCGCGCACTCGCCGTCGACGCCGACCACTTCCGGCAGGGCGCCGGCCCGGCTGGCGACGATCGGGGTGCCACTGGCCATGGCCTCCACCGCGGGCAGCGAGAACCCCTCGTACAGCGACGGGATGCAGGCGACCTCGGAGGACGCCAGTAACTCGGCCAGTTCGCCGTCGCTGATACCGCTGGAGATGTGCACGATGTCGGAGATACCCAATTCGGCGATGAGTTTCTCGGTCGGCCCGTTCGGTTCGAGCTTCGAGATCAGCTGAACGTCGAGATCGCGCTCCACGCGCAGCCGCGCCACCGCGTGCAGCAGGTGGTTGACCCCCTTGAGCGGCACGTCGGCGCTGGCGATCGCGATCACGCGGTTGCGTACCCGATCCCCCGCCGGCTTGAACAGTTCCGTGTCCACGCCCAGCGGGACGACGTGCAACTGGTCGGGTGACACGGCGAAGTCGTCGGCGATGTCGGCGGCGGACGTCGACGAGACGGTCAGCAGCTCCGGGATCCGGCGCGCGACGTCTTTCTGCATCTCGGCGAATCCGTACCACCTGCGCACCAACGGCTTCCGCCACCACTTGGCCGCGGCGACGTCCAGCACCTTGTCACGGGTGATCGGGTGATGCACCGTGGCGACCACGGGCAGCCCGACCGCCGCGATGTCGAGCAGACCCGTTCCGAGGCTCTGGTTGTCGTGCACGACGTCGAAGTCGTCACGGCGCTCGGCGAGGATTCGCGCCATGCGCATGCAGAACGTCTTGGGCTCGGGGAACGCGGCCGTCCAGGTGCCCAGCAGTTCCAGGAGATCGATGCGGTCGTGGATCTCGCTGGGCCGCGGGATGCGGAACGGATCGGGTTCGCGGTAGAGGTCGAGGCTCGGCACCTCCGTGAGCGTGACGCGAGGGTCGAGGCCGCCGGGATAGGGCGGGCCGGAGAACACCTCGACGTCGTGGCCCAGTTCGACGAGACCACGGCTGAGGTGTCGGACGTACACACCCTGGCCACCACAATGCGTCTTGCTTCGGTACGACAGCAGGGCGATGCGCATGGTCAGATCACCACGACCAGAGTCGGGAAACGGTCTCTGGACATGTGTCCAGACTATAGTTTGACCACCTATGCTCCGCAACGCGGCCGGTCGGGGCTACGCGGGCGGAAAGCCCCCGGTGGCCACCGGACCCCAACTCCTCGGGGTGATCCGGATCAGGCATTTGCCCTGGTCGGCCATCGCCTGCCGGTACTCCGACCAGTCCGGATGCTCGCCCGCGATGGCCCGGTAGTAGTCGACGAGCGGCTCGATCGCATCGGGCAGCGCGATGACCTCGGCGTCGCCGTCGACCTGGACGTAGGCGTCGTTGAACTCGTCGGACAGCACCGTCACGCTGGCCCGTGGATCACGCCGCAGGTTGGCCGACTTGGCGCGCTGCGGGTAGCTCGAGATGACGATTCGGCCCTGCTCGTCGACGCCCCCGGTGACCGGCGAACTCTGCGGCGAGCCGTCGCGCCGGAACGTCGTCAGCACCATGCGGTGCCGGGGCCGGACGAAGTCGAGGAGTTCGGGCAGAGCGACTGAGTCCGCGGTGGCGAGCTTGCGAGCCATCAGTCCAACCTAGTGGCGAGCTTGCGAGCCATGCACTCCAACCTAGCGACGCTTGAGCGTCCAGGCCGGAATCCAGTGCGTCACCGATCGGCACTGCGCGCCGTAGGCGACCTCGTAGGTGACCCAGCCCCACCAGAAGCCCTGCTCGCACATCCCCCAGCACGACAGCCGGCCTTCGACGACGGCGTGCATCTGCAGTCCCGCCGGGTGGTAGCCGCCCGCCCTGTGCGGTTCGCGCGGGAACACCGCGGAGAGGTCGACGAGCACCGGCACCGGCGGATCGACTCGCCGGAACGCCTGCGGCGTGGGCTGACCGTGATGGCCTATCGACTTGAACTCGCCCACTGTTCGATCATATGTTCGAATCAAGGCCGGGTATAGCCTCCGCTCGCCGACGTGGAACTACGAGGTGTTCGCAGATGTCGCGGGCTGTCGCTCAACGGGTTACCGCACTCGACCCCGACGGCAACACGAACGCGTAGGGCCGCGGAAACCCGACGTTCGTCAGCGTCGCCGTCCTGATCGCCTCCAGTTCCACCCCGCGCACCCGGCCCGACGACGGCTCGTAACAGGCCAGCACGCCGGGCGCGCGAACGCGGTCGCGGCCAACCAGCAGCACCCAGTGCCGCGGCACGATCCGCCCCACCAGCATCGCCACCGGCCTGCCCGCGTCCACCGCGGCGAGCACGTCGGTCAACCGGTCCCGCCCGCCCCACCACAGCCGCCACCGGTAACGCACTCCGCTGCGCTCGCTGATCGCCCGCGCCACCCCCATCGGCGTCGTGCCGTAGCGCTGCGGCCAGATCCGGTTGACGGCGTCGTGCACCCGACCCTGCTCGGCGTCGAACCACGCCCGGCCGCTGAGGCTCTCGCCGTACGCGGGATTCAGGATCGCGCTCGCGACCACCGCGACCGACGGCCCGCACGTCACGCCGTCGCGCTGGGTCAGGCGCAACGCGGCGAAGTCCATCCAGCCAGGTTAGGCATACGCTCCTGGGATGTCGTTGCTGATGCGCGCGAGCCGACTGGCGGCGGCGGCGCTCGTCACCGTCTTCGCGCTCGCCCCCGCTCCCGCGCACGCCGATCCGAACGCGCTGTGGACGATCGTGCACGACCAGTGCGTACCGAACCAGCAGCAGCACGGCGCCCCCGCCCCCTGTGCCGAGGTCGACCTGCAGGGCGGCTACGCGGTGCTCAAGGACCTCGTCGGCGCGACGCAGTTCCTGCTCATCCCGACCGCCAGAATCAGCGGCATCGAGGATCCCGCCGTCCTGGCCCCCGATGCCCCCGACTACTTCGCGGCGGCCTGGCGGGCGCGCACGTTCGTCGAGCAGCGGGCGGGCCAACCGCTCCCGCGGGACCTGATCAGCCTGGCGATCAACTCGGCAGCGGCGCGGACCCAGAACCAGCTGCACATCCACGTCGACTGCGTGCGCACGGACGTCCGAGAAGCGCTGGGCCGCAACATCTCCGCGGTGGGCCCCGAGTGGACGACGTTCCCCGAACCGCTAGTCGGGCAACGCTACGAGGCGATGGTCGTCGCCGGCGAGAACCTCGACGGGGTCGACCCGTTCCGCCTGCTCGCGAACGACGTCCCCGACATGGGCGCCGAGACGCTGGTCGCGGTGGGCACCCACCTCGCCGACGGCGGTCCCGGCTTCGTCCTGCTCGCGAACAGCGCGGCCGACGGCGGCGGCGGCCACGGCGAGGATCTGCAGGACCACGACGCCTGTCCGCCTCCGCCCGGAACGTGGAGCAAGTGACCCTCGAAGGTTTCCCGGCGAAGTGACCGGGTATCAGTGAACACATGTCCACTGAAGTTCGGGGAGCGCTATGAGCTTCGACCTGACTCCCACCATCGCCCAGCACGACCTGGCCAAGCGCGCACACGAGTTCGCCGAGCAGGTCGTTCGGCCCGTCGCCGCCGATTACGACGCCCGCCAGGAGTTCCCCTGGCCGGTCCTCGAGGAGGCCGCCGAACGCGGTTTCTACAGCCCGCTGTTCTACCGCGACTTGATCGGCGATCCGACCGGACTGTCGCTGCCGATGTTCATGGAGGAGTTGTTCTGGGGCTGCGCAGGTATCGGGCTCGCGGTCGTGATGCCCGCGCTGGCGCTGTCCGCGATCGGCCAGGCGGCCACGCCCGAGCAGATGCTGACCTGGGCGCCGGAGTGCTTCGGCTCGCCCGGCGACCTCAAGCTCGCCGCGCTCGCGATCTCGGAGCCCGAGGGCGGCAGCGACGTGCGCAACCTGCGAACGACGGCGCGCCGTGACGGTTCCGACTGGATCATCGACGGACACAAGATGTGGATCGGCAACGGCGGCATCGCCAACGTCCACGTCGTCAACGCCGTCGTCGACCAGGAACTCGGCCACCGCGGGCAGGCGCTGTTCGTGGTCCCCGGCGGCACACCCGGCCTGGAACTGGTGCGCAAACTCGACAAGCTGGGCTGCCGGGCGTCGCACACCGCGGAGCTGAAGTTCACCGGCGTGCGCGTGCCCGCCGCGAACCTGCTCGGCGGCGACGACAAGCTCGAACACAAGCTCGCGAAGGCCCGCGAGATCGTCGAGGGCGGGCGGCGCTCCGGTTCGGCAACGCTCGGCACGTTCGAGCAGACCCGGCCGATGGTCGCCGCGCAGGCGCTCGGAATCGCCAGGGCGGCACTGGAGTACGTCACCGAGTACGCCAACCGCCGGGAGGCGTTCGGTGCCCCGATCATCGACAACCAGGGCATCTCCTTCCCGCTCGCCGACCTGGCCACCCGCATCGACGCCGCCCGGCTGCTGACCTGGCGGGCGTCGTGGATGGCGGCCACCGGCGTCCCGTTCGACCGCGGCGAAGGCTCGATGTGCAAGCTGGCCGCCAGCGAGGTCGCCGTCGACACGACCGAACGCGCCATCCAGACGATGGGCGGGTGGGGCTACATCACCGATCATCCGGTGGAGAAGTGGTACCGAGATGCCAAGCTGTACACCATCTTCGAAGGCACCAGCGAGATCCAGCGCATCGTGATCTCCAACGCGCTCGGTGCCGCCGACGGTAAGCCGCCGATGCACGTCGACCTGGAACCGACCGGCGGTCCACTCAACGCCTGGTTCGGCCGCGGCACGCCGGCCCGAACGCGGGTCGCCAACGCGGCTCTCGATGCGAGGGACAAGGTGCCGGGGCCCGTGATGAATCTCGCGATGAAGGTGTTGCGCCCGCCGCGCCGCTGACACCACGACTTTGACAAAATCGCGTGCTTTGTCGGCGGTACCTCTGGTCACGCATACCGACGTCTGGCAACATTACCGGCCAGTAGGGTCATCCGGTCCGAACTACTCGACAGGTGGAAAAGACAGTGTGGTCTGCAAACTCTCCTGACATCACCCTCATCGCCGCACCCGGCGGCGAAGGTGGCGGCGCCGCGCTCGACCAGGTCATCGGAATGTCGGTCGTCGCGGCGATCGTCTCCGCGGGCCTGCTGTGGATCGGCTACCTGCATCGACAGCGCCGCATCACGTGGCTGAAGAACCTCGCCGAGCGATTGGGCACCAAGTTCAAGCGGCCACCGTGGGTGGCGCTGCAGGTGTTCCTCTTCACGGCCACGATCATCGCCGCGCTGTTCGGGTTCATCTGGGACGTGAGCCTGCACATCGGCAAGGGCCGTGATGCCGGTCCGCTGGCGAACCCCGCGCACTACTTCATCCTGTTCGGACTGTTCCTGCTCTTCATCGCGGGAACGCTGGCCATCGTGCAGCCGTACGACAAGCCCGGCGCCGCGGCGATCCGCATCACCAGGACGTGGTTCGCACCGGTCGGCGGCGTGCTGATGGCGATCTGCGGCCTGTACGCGCTCATCGGGTTCCCGCTCGACGACGTCTGGCACCGGATCTTCGGTCAGGACGTCACCCTCTGGGGCCCCACCCACTTGATGCTGATCGGCGGTGCGGGACTGTCCCTGATCGCGGTGCTGCTGCTCGAGTACGAGGGCAGGCGCGCGATGCCCGACGGGGACGTGGATGACGACACCTGGTACCTCAAGCTGCTGCGCTACCTGTCGTTCGCCGGCCTGTTCATCGGCCTGTCGGTGTTCCAGATCGAGTACGACTTCGGCGTCGAGCAGTTCCGGTTGGTGCTGCAGCCGATGATGATCGCGGGGGCGGCCGCCATGGCCGCCGTCGCGGCCCGGCTGGTACTCGGCCGCGGCGGCGCGCTGATCGCGGCGGCGCTCGCCATCGTGCTGCGCGGGGGCGTGTCCCTGATCGTCGGTCCGGTTCTCGGCGGTCCGCTGAGCTGGTGGGCGCTGTACCTCGGCCCCGCCCTCGTCGTCGAGCTGATCGCCCTGACCGCACTGGTCAAGCGCCCCATCCTGTTCGGCGCGGTCGCCGGTCTCGGGGTCGCCACCGTCGGTCTCTGGCTCGAGTCCTTCTGGATCGACGCCGTCTACCAGTACCCGTGGCCGACGAGCATGTGGCCGGAAGCGCTCGGCATGGCGATCCCGGTCGCGATCGGCATGGGCGTGTGCGGCGCGCTACTCGGCATGGTGCTCACGGGGCAGAAGCTGCCCCGGCCGGCGGTCGGCATCACCGTCGTCGTGATCACCGTGCTCGCGATCGGCGGCGCTGTCGCCAACGGGCTGCGCACCGAAGTGCCGCAGAACGCCCTCGCATCGGTCGTGCTGACCGATCTGCCCGGTGACCCCGGCAAGCGAATGGTGTCGGCGCGCGTCCAGATCGACCCCGAGAACCTCATCGGCGACGACCCGGAGTGGGTGACGATCCTGGCGTGGCAGGGCGGCCTGGCCAACGACCGCGGCCTCATCATCGACAACCTCAAGAGGATCGGCCCCGGCTACTACGAGTCGACGAAGCCGATCCCGGTGTGGGGTCAGTGGAAGACGCTGATCCGCGTGCAGGACGGCAACACGATGGCTGGCGTCCCGATCTACCTGGCCGCCGACCCCGGCATCGGCGCGGAGGAGACGCCCGCCCTCGCGTCGTTCCAGCGGCCGTTCGTCGAGGAACTCTCGATCCTGCAGCGCGAACGCAACCAGAACCATCCGGACTGGTTGTTCACCGTCGCGTCGCTGGTGGTCCTGTTCTGCACGCTGGTGCTGATCGCCGCACTGACGTGGGGTGCCGGGCGGATCAACGACCGCGACACCCGCACCGACGCCAAGTCGGAGCCGAAGAACCCGGTGACGCAAACCTGATGACGGTCACCCACCTCGCCGACCACTCGCTGCTGCTGGCGCTCCCGGCTTTCGCGCCCGCTGTCCTGGTGGTCGGCGTGGTGGTGTTCGTCGCCATGCGCGATCGGCGCGGCGGCGAAGACGACGGCGAGGACGGAGACGAGGCTCACAGTGATCGGTCAGGTGGGGCAGACCAAGATGGGGCACCGTGACAACCCGTAGAACCCACATCTTTCGAACCCTGCTGCCCCTGACCGCCGCCGCGTTGCTCGTCGCCGGCTGCGGCGGGTCGGATGAGGCGCCGGCGTCCTCGTCGGGCGCTGCCGCCAGCACGCCGTCGCAGACGGCGGCACCCGATTTCACCGATCAGCAGGCACCCCCGACCCGCCTCGTCGTCGACGTGACGATCAAGGGCGGCCAGGTGACGCCGACCAACGAGTCGCTGCAGTCCGGCCTGAACGAGTCCGTCGTGTTCCGGGTGATGAGCGACGCGAAGGACGAGTTGCACGTGCACTCCAACCCCGAGCACACGTTCGCGATCGACGCCAGGGGCGAAGCTCAGCAGTTCCAGTTCACCCCGACCGTGCCCGGCAGGATCGACGTGGAACTGCACGACCTCGGTAAGACCGTCGCGACGATCACGGTGCAGTGACCGTTGGATCGGACGACGGAGTTACTCGCCCACGGGCTGGGCGGGTCCGCTGACCTTCCGATCCCCTACTCGTACGCGCTGATCGGCGCGGCCTGGGCGCTGACGTTCACGTTCGCCGTCGTCGCGCTGGCGTGGCGCACGCCCCGGTTCGACGCCGCCAAACCGGGACGCCCTCTGCCGCAACGGGTTACCGACGTCGTCGACGCACCGGCCACCCGGTACGCGATGGGCATCCTCGGAGTACTGCTCGCGCTGTGGGTCGCCGTCGCGGCGGTGGCGGGCCCGCAGGACGGCAGCAACGCACTCCAGGGCGTCTTCTACGTTCTGCTGTGGGTGGGCCTGGTGGCCGTGTCACTCGCGATCGGCCCGGTGTGGCGGGCCATCTCGCCCGTGCGCGCGCTGTACGCCCTCACGCCACTGCACGACAGACCGGCACCGGTGGCGTATCCGTCGGCGTGGGGGTACTGGCCGGCCGCGCTCGGCCTGTTCGCGTTCGTCTGGCTCGAGTTGGCCAGTCCCGATCCGGGTTCCCTGCCCGCGGTGACGACGTGGTTGCTGCTGTACCTCCTGATCACGATGGTCGGCACGATCGTCTGCGGGCTGCGCTGGCCCGCCAACGCCGATCCGTTCGAGGTGTACGGCGTCGCGGTATCGCGGCTGTCGCCGATGCGGCGCAACCCCGACGGGCGGATCGCCATCGGTAATCCGTTCGACCACCTGCCGTCGCTGCCGGTGCGGGCGGGCACCGTCGCGGTGCTGGCCATCCTGCTGGGGTCGACGGCGTTCGACAGCTTCTCGGCGATGCCGCAGTTCCGCGCGTTCGTCGACGAGCACTCCGACGCGGTGCCGTTCGGCGGCGTGCTGATCCGCACCCTCGGCCTGCTGCTGTTCGCAGGCGTGGTCGGCGTGACGTTCTGGGCCGCGGCCCGCGCCACCGGTGGGGTCACCCGCGAGCAGCGGCGCGCACTGCCGGGCGCCATGGCGCATTCGCTGATCCCGATCGTCGTCGGTTACATCTTCGCGCACTACCTGACCTACCTCGTCGAGCGCGGACAGCAGACGATCTTCCGGCTCGCCGACCCGTTCGGCACCGGCTGGCTGGGCGCCACCGAGGTGAATTACTTTCTGTCCGTTCACCCTTCGCTGCTCGCCACGCTGAAGGTCGGCTTCGTGGTCGGCGGGCACATCGCGGGTGTCATCGCGGCGCACGACCGCGCGCTTCGCCTGCTGCCGAAACGGCACCGGGTGACCGGCCAGCTGGCGATGATGCTGGTGATGGTCGGCTACACCTTCACCGGGTTGTACCTGCTCTTCGGCGGGTAGTTTCGCACCATGCGCGCACTGATCGTCGTCGACGTACAGAAGGACTTCTGCGAAGGCGGCTCGCTGGCGGTCGACGGCGGAGCCGAGGTGGCCCAGAGGATCACCGACCTGCTGATCGAGCACGACTACGCACACGTCGTGGCCACGAAGGACTACCACATCGACCCCGGCGCCCACTTCTCCGACAACCCCGACTACCGCGACTCCTGGCCGCCGCACTGCGTGGTCGGCACGGCGGGCGTCGACTTCCACCCCGCGTTCAACCCCGCCGTCGCGGAGGCGGTGTTCCACAAGGGGCAGTACTCGGCGGCCTACAGCGGCTTCGAGGGGAAGCACGCCGACGACGACACGTCGCTGGAGGACTGGCTGCGCGCACGAGGAGTCGACGAGGTCGACGTGGTCGGCATCGCGACCGACTACTGCGTGAAGGCCACCGCCGCCGATGCCGTCGCCGCCGGCTTCAACACCCGGGTTCTGGTGGACCTCACCGCGGGGGTCTCCCCGACGACGACCGCCGAGGCCATCGCGGCCCTGCGCGACGTCGGCGTGCTGGTCGGCTAGGGGTGAGAGTGCCCACACCGTCCTCGGAGCCTGTTTGCAGGGTGCGACAAACGGGCAGTTCATCACGGGCAAACGACGCTGTTGGCTCCGATGCGGTCGGTTCGCCCGCCATGCTCCCGCACCCCGTGGCGTCGTATGGTCGCCTTGATCGCTTTCCGCCGAATTAGAAGGTTGCCCCTTGACGCAAGTCGCCTCGAGTCCGAACGCCGTCCCCCAGGAGATCTGGCGGGGCAAGGCCTACCCGCTCGGAGCCTCCTACGACGGCTCCGGCACCAACTTCGCGCTGTTCAGCGAGGTCGCCGAACGTGTGGAGCTCTGCCTGTTCGACGTGGACGGCACCGAGACCCGGATGACGCTGCCCGAAGTCGACGGCTTCGTCTGGCACGGCTTCCTGCCCAACATCGAGCCGGGGCAGCGCTACGGATACCGGGTCCACGGCCCCAACGATCCCGCCGCGGGCCACCGCTGCAATCCGAACAAGCTCCTGCTCGACCCCTACTCGAAGGCCATCGACGGCGTCTTCGACTGGAATCAGTCGCTGTTCGGCTACACCTTCGGCGACGAGGACAGCCGCAACGACGACGATTCCGCGGCGAGCATGCCCAAGTCGGTCGTCATCAACCCGTTCTTCGACTGGGGCACCGATCGCCCGCCGAACCACGAGTACGCCGACTCGGTGATCTACGAGGCCCACATCAAGGGCCTCACCGAGACGCACCCGGACATTCCCGACGGCATGCGCGGCACGTACGCCGCGGTCGCCCACCCGGCGATCATCGAGCACCTCAAGTCGCTGGGCATCACGGCGATCGAGTTGATGCCGGTGCACCACTTCGCCAACGACTCCACCCTGATCGACAAGGGACTGTCGAACTACTGGGGCTACAACACGATCGGCTTCTTCGCCCCGGATCCGAAGTACAGCAGCAGCGGCACGCCCGGCGGTCAGGTGCAGGAGTTCAAGGCGATGGTCCGCAGCCTGCACGAGGCGGGCATCGAGGTGATCCTCGACGTGGTCTACAACCACACCGCGGAGGGCAACCACATGGGCCCGACGGTCTCCATGCGCGGTATCGACAACGCCGCCTACTACCGCCTGGTGGATGACGACAAGCGCTATTACATGGACTACACGGGCACCGGCAACAGCCTCAACGTCGGCCACCCGCACTCGCTGCAGCTCATCATGGACTCGCTGCGCTACTGGGTCACCGAGATGCACGTCGACGGCTTCCGCTTCGACTTGGCGTCGACGCTGGCCCGCGAGTTCTACGACGTCGACAAGCTGTCGACGTTCTTCGAACTGGTGCAACAGGATCCGACGGTCAGCCAGGTGAAGCTGATCGCCGAACCGTGGGACGTCGGCCCCGGCGGGTACCAGGTCGGGAACTTCCCTCCGCAGTGGACGGAGTGGAACGGGAAATACCGCGACACCGTCCGCGACTTCTGGCGCAGCGAGCCGGCCACCCTCGACGAGTTCGCCTATCGGCTGACGGGTTCGGCCGATCTCTACGAGAACACCGCACGGCGGCCGGTGGCGTCGATCAACTTCGTCATCGCCCACGACGGCTTCACGCTGCGGGACCTGGTGTCCTACAACGAGAAGCACAACGACGCCAACGGCGAGGACAACAACGACGGCGAGAGCCATAACCGGTCGTGGAACTGCGGCGTCGAAGGCCCCACCGACGATCCCGAGATCCTGAAGCTGCGCAGCCGTCAGGAACGGAACTTCCTGACCACTCTGCTTCTCTCCCAGGGTGTTCCGATGATCTGTCACGGCGACGAACTCGGCCGCACCCAGGGCGGTAACAACAACGGCTACTGCCAGGACAACGAGATCACCTGGATCGACTGGGCCGCCGCCGACACCGAACTGCTCGACTTCACCAGGGAGGTGTCAGCGCTGCGCGCTGCGCACCCGGTGTTCCGCAGGCGCCGGTTCTTCAGCGGCAAGCCGGTCGGCAGGCGCGGCGAGGCGGGCCTGCCCGATATCGCCTGGTTCACTCCGGAGGGTACGGAGATGACCGGCGAGGACTGGGGTTCCGGCTTCGCGAGGTCGGTCACCGTGTACCTGAACGGGCACGGTATCCCCGACCGCGACACCCGCGGCCAGCCCGTCATCGACGACTCGTTCGTGCTGTTCTTCAACGCGCACTACGAGCCGCTCGAATTCACCCTTCCCCCAGCCGAGTTCGGGAAGGCGTGGACCGTGGTGCTCAGCACCGACGGCGTCGAGAAGGGCACCGAGGCCGCCGCGGGAGGGTCCGTCACGGTCGACGCGCGGGCCACGGTGGTGTGGCAGGCGGTCGACCCCGACTGACCGCTGGTTACTCGACGACGTTGAAGAACGAGTCGCCGTCCTCGGGCGTGCCGTCGATCTGGCCTCGGGTGCGACCGTGTTGCTCGGGATCGACGTCGTCGAGTTCGGCGTTGCTCTCCAGCGTCAGCCCACCGCCCTGGTCGGAGTCGTGGGCCTCGGTCGGGGTGTCGACGCCGTCGTCCGCGACGTCGGGCTCCTCCTCCGCCAGCCTCTCGTCGAGCGTCTCGTCGTCCTTCGCCTCGATCCAGCGCTCCGGCGGATCGGCGACGTCGTCGCCGTCATCGTTGCGGATCTCGTCGGAATCGAGTTCCTCGGACTGGCTCAGCGGGAAGTCGTCTTGATCGCTCATGTGCGCCATGGTGCCCGACGCGACCTACCGGTAAACGACGGGCTCGACAAATCGTCCGCTGGTAATTACCTCTGTAGCAGAGGTAATGTCAGACGAGTGGACACCCGCACTCAGCTCGCGGCCGAGCTGTTCGGCACCGTGGGCCGGTTCCGCCGCCAGGTCAAGCGCACTGCTGGTCCGGCCATTGACACCGGCCTGCCGGAGTCGCACGCCGAACTGTTGCGCCTGATCGGCCGTCAACCGGGCATCTCGGTGCGTCAGGCCGCCGACGAACTCGGCCTGGCCGCCAACACCGCGTCCACCCTGGTCTCCCGACTGTCGGCCGACGGACTGCTGATGCGCACCGTCGACCCCGACGACCGCCGCGTCGGCAGGCTGCAACTGACGGAGTCGGCGCAGCGCCTCGCCGACGAGTCCAGGGCCGCGCGGCGCGCCGCGCTCAACGCGGCGCTCGACCGGCTCGACGCGGACCAACTGGATCGCCTCGCCGGCGGGCTCGAGGTGTTGACCGAAGTGACTCGGCTGTTACGAGAGGAGAATTCGTGATCGACGCCATCGAGTGCCGCAACCTGTCGCACCGCTACGGCGATTTCACCGCCGTCGACGACCTGACGCTCACCGTCGCGGCGGGCGAAACCGTCGGCCTCCTCGGGCCCAACGGCGCCGGAAAGACGACGGTGGTGAAGGTCCTGACGACGCTCACGCCGCCGCAGAGCGGCGACGTCCGGATCTTCGGCATGGACAGCCGTCGCGAGACGATGGACATCCGCCACAACATCGGCTATGTGCCGCAACAGCTTTCCATCGAGGCGGCGCTGACCGGCAGGCAGAACGTAGACCTGTTCGCGCGTCTGTACGACGTGCCGCGGCGGCGGCGCCGGGCCAGGGTCGACGAGGCGCTGGAGGCCATGCAGTTGCTCGACGTCGCCGACGCGCTCGCGGGGACGTACTCCGGCGGGATGGTGCGCCGACTGGAACTGGCCCAGGCGCTGGTGAACCGGCCGTCGCTGCTGATCCTCGACGAGCCCACCGTCGGTCTCGATCCGATCGCACGCGACAGCGTGTGGACCAGGGTCGCCGACATGCAGGCCGAGTACGGCATGACCGTACTGCTCACCACGCACTACATGGAGGAGGCCGACGCGCTGTGTGACCGCGTCGCGCTCATGCACCACGGGGTGCTCCAAACGGTGGGCAGCCCAACCGATCTCAAGGCGGAGCTGGCCACGGAGCAGGCTCCGGAACCGACGCTGGAGGACGTGTTCCGACACCACGCCGGGTCCGACCTCGCCGAGGACAGCACGCGCCGCGGGCTGAAGGAGATCCGATCCAGTCGAAGGGTGGCACGCCGTGCCGGTTGACGTGATCACCCCGACCCTGGTCCGGGCTCCGCGCGGGGTCCGTCGAGTCGGTGGACTGCTGCGCCGCATGGGCGCGTTCGGCCTCGTCGAACTTCAGAAGCTCGCCCACGATCGCAGTGAGCTGCTCACCCGCATGGTGCAACCGGCGCTGTGGCTGCTGATCTTCGGCACGACGTTCTCCCGGCTGGGCGTCATCGACACCGGCGGGGTGCCCTATCTCGCGTTCCTCGCGCCGGGGATCATCGCGCAGTCCGCGCTGTTCATCTCGATCTTCTACGGCATCCAGATCGTGTGGGATCGCGACGCGGGCATCCTGGCCAAGCTGATGGTCACCCCCGCGCCCGCGGCGGCGCTGATCACCGGCAAGTCGTTCGCTGCGGGTGTGCGGTCGGTCGCCCAGGTGGTCGGCGTGCTCGCGATCGCGTACCTGATGGGCATCGGCCTGACCGTCAACCCGCTGCGGATCCTGGCCGCGATGGTCATCGTCGTCCTCGGAGCCGCGTTCTTCGCCTGTCTGTCAATGACTCTGGCCGGGCTGGTGCGCAACCGCGACAGGCTGATGGGCATCGGGCAGGCCATCACCATGCCCCTGTTCTTCGCCTCCAACGCGCTGTACCCGGTCGACGTCATGCCGGAGTGGCTGCGCTGGCTGTCCGCGGTCAACCCGCTGTCCTATGAGGTGAACGCGCTGCGGGCACTGCTGCTGGGTACGCCGGGCAACACCCTGCTCGACGTCGGCGTACTCCTGGTCGCCGCCGTCCTCGGAGTCTTCACCGCGTCGTCGCTGCTGCGCCGCCTCGTCAGGTAGCGCTCAGCGGCGTCGACAGGTCGTACACGGTGGCCTTGCCGACGTGTCGCGCCGGGAAGGTCGCCGCCACCCACCGCGCGATGTCGGCGTGGGTGCGGCCGTTCCATCCCGGCTCGTGCCCGGACTGGACGCTGCTCACGTAATAGCCGACCCGGTGCGCGGCGACATCGGACTGGAACTGCTGGAGCGTCGGTGTCGGGTCGGTCCCGGTGAAGCCGCCGATCGCCATCACCGATGTGCCGGTGGCCAATTCGAGGCTCGCCGCATTCGCCGACCGATCGATCGCGGCCGACCACTCGGTGGTGGTGCCCTCGAGCACGGCGTCGAGTTCGGGGCTCTCGACGCTGAGGTTCCACAGCCCGTGGGTCTCGTGCCCGGCCAGCACCGGCCCCACCGAGGGCCCGCCGCCGCGGTGCGCGACGTCGACGGTGGCCAGGGAGTACGCCGCGGGGCCGGCCAGCACGCCGGCCACCGCCAGTCCGAGCACCGCCCCGGCGGTCCTGCCCCGCAGCGCCCGGCCGCTGAGCACCAGCAGGGCCGCGGCGACGACCGTCACCGCCGGAATCGCCCAGCGCAGTTCGGGCAGCCAGTGCGCGTTGCGGCTGAGAATCCACCAGCCGAACACGCCGGTCGACGCGACCACTGCTGCGAATGCGGCTCGGTACCAAACGGATTCGCGATGCGCCCACAGCTCGTGCCCGCCGAGCGCGACGAGCGCCGCGATCGGCGGGGCGATCGACAGGCTGTAGTACGGGTGCACCATGCCGTGCATCAGCGTCAGCACGAGTGCGTCGACCACCAGCCACCCACCGAAGAGCACGGCGCCCGCCCTGGCCGGGTCGGTCCGCGGCGCCCGGCCCCGCGCCAGCACCACCAGCACCGCGGCGACCAGCGCCGTCGGCAGCAGCCAGCCGATCTCGTAGCCGAACTCCCCGGACACCAGGCGCAGGAACGTCGGCGTCGGCGACCCGAGCATCTTCGACGGGAAGGGGTTCGCCTGCACATCGAGCGCACCGGGATGGTTGTGCCCGAGCACGCGCGCGAACCCGTTGTAGCCCAGCACCAGGTTCATGAAGTTGTCGTCCGTCGACCCGGCGAGATAGGGCCGCGCCGAGGCCGGCCACAGCAGTGTCAGCACCACGAACCAGCCCGCGGACGCGACGAACGCGGCCGCGCTACCCGCCAGGTGAAGCCACCGGCGCCGCATCGACACGGGTGCGGCCAGTAGGTACGCGGCCGCGAGTGCGGGGGCAACCATGACGCCCTCGAGCATCTTGGCCAGGAACGCCAGTCCGACCGCTCCGCCTGCCAGCGCCATCCACCGCCCGCCGTGGGACTGCAGCGCCCGGACCGTGCAGTACGCGGCGGCGGTCATCAGCAGCACCATCGCGGCGTCGGGGTTGTTGAAGCGGAACATCAGCACCGCGACCGGTGTGAGGGCCAGTGCCGCGCCTGCGAGCAGGCCGGCCCAGCGCCCACCGAGGCGGGCCACCGCCGCGTACAGCAGCGCCACCGCGCCGACCGCCATCACCGCCTCCGGCACCAGCATGCTCGCGCTGCTGAAGCCGAAGAGCCTGCCGGACAGCCCCATCACCCACTGCGAGAGCGGCGGCTTGTCCACCGTGATGAAGTTCTGTGCGTCGAGCGACCCGAACAGCAACGCCTTCCAGCTCCGCGAACCGGCCTGGGCGGCCGCGGCGTAGAACTGGTTGCCCATGCCGTTGATCGTGATGTTCCAGAGGTAGAGCACCGCCGTCGCGAACAGCAGAACCACCAGGTAGGCGGGACGCCACCGACTTCCGGCGCCCGCGTCCGGCGGCACGGCGAGCGGCGCCGTCGGCGGCGGCTGATCCTCGATGTCCCGCGTTCCCAGAGGCGTCGTCACACCGACAAGTGAGGCATCGCGACATTGTGGCAACCTGTGAACCGGCCGCGAGGCTGCTTCGAGTCCGGCTCCGCACCCATCGCCCGGTAACGCCGGGGCGGGTCCACGACGACATGCAGGTGACTCGCGATTCGGCCTTCTTGCAGCGACTTTGCTAGTTTCAAGACTGTCGAAGCCCGCGAACTGGACTCCGAAGATCGGGGAAGTAGTGCCGAATATCGTCAAGATCAGCAAGGTTGCGGCCGTCATCGCCGCCGTCGCCGTCGTCTCGGCCACGGCCGTGCACGTGCTCACTCCGACGTCGTCGACGCCGCCGACGCGCTCGATCCCGGTGCAGGAGGCCGCCGCGATCAACACGTCGTCCGCCACGATCGGCTTCGCCGACTCCGACCTCTGGGGGATGTCGCCGGCTGATGTGAACCGCACCCTCGACCTGATGACCGCCACCGGTGTGCGGACGGTGCGCGTGATGATGCCGTGGGCGGGCATGGAGCCCAACCCCGGTCAGTACGACTGGGGCAAGGTCGACTTGATCGTGGACGCCGCGAACGCCCGCGGCATGTCGGTGCTCGGCACGCTGGTGTCGTCACCGGGCTGGGCGGTCGAGCCCGGTCTCCTGCCCGTGTCGAGCCCACCCGCCTCCGCCGCCACGTACGGCGACTTCGCCGGTGCCGCCGCCGCGCACTACCGCGGCCGGGTTGCGGCGTACGAGATCTGGAACGAGCCCAACGCCGTCATGTCCTGGTCCTCGGGGCCGCAGGGACCCGAGCCCGCGCGCTACGCCGAGATGCTCAAGGCCGCGTATCCGAAGATCAAGGGCGCTGATCCGTCGGCCCTCGTCATCGGCGGGGTCGTCGGCGCCGTCGTGCAGTTCTTCGCGCTGACGATGGACCCGGTGACGTTCGTCGAGCAGATGTACGCGGCGGGGGCCAAGGGCTCGCTGGACGCGGTCTCGTTCCACCCGTACCTCTACAACAACGAGTTCTCCCAGGGCCGCGGCACCCCGAACACGCCCTTCAGCCAGGCTGAGGCGATCCACGGGGTGATGGCGAACTACGGCGACGGCGGCAAGAAGGTGTGGGCCACCGAGTACGGTCAGCCCACCTCCGCATCCGACGAGGCCACCCAGGCCGCCTACCTCACCGACTTCCTGACCACCTGGCGCACGCTGCCCTTCGCGGGACCGGCGTACATCTACACCACCCGCGACCGCAACACCGGAAGCGGTGCGGACGTCGACACCCTCGGCGTGTACCGCTCGGACTGGACCCCGAAGCCCGCGCAGGCGGCGGTCGCAGCGCTCACGTAAGGCGGGCCTACCGCACCAGCCGTTCGATCGAGGCGAGCGGGATCGGCAGCCACGACGGTCGATAGCGGGCTTCGTACCCGGCCTCGTAGACGGCCTTGTCCAGCTCGTAGGCGGCGAGCACGTCGGCCTCGTCGCGTGGATCGGCTCCTGCCACCGCCGCGTAGCCCGCGCAGAACGCCGAGGTGTTGGCCTCGACCCACTCGCGACCGCCTCCGCCGCCGGACAGCTGCCGCTGATGTGCCGCGTAGTCGAAGGACCGGAGCATTCCCGCGACGTCGCGCAGCGGTGAATCGGGAGCGCGACGTTCGCTCAGCGGTTGGCCGGGCTCGCCTTCGAAGTCGATCACCAGCCACGTCTCGGGCGTGCGCAACACCTGACCGAGGTGCAGGTCGCCGTGCACCCGCTGCACCACGACGCGGTCCTCGGCGAGCTTGCGGTAACGCTCCTCGATCGGCGCCGCGTACGGCTCGAGGGCGGGCACGGCGGCCGCGACCGATCGCAGCCGGGCGGTGAGCACGTCGGCGGGGAACGGTTCGGGGGCCTGCCCCAGCGCCTCGGCGAGCGTCGCGTGCACTGACGCGACGGCCTCACCGAGCGCCCGCGCCTCGGCCGCGAAGTCGGTGCCCGCGTCGGTCGTCGCCATCTCCCACCCCTCGGTGGAACCGCCCGCGAATTCGGTGACCATGCCCAGCGCGTAGGGCTCGCCGTCGATCTCGGTGCCGTACGAGCCGAGCAGCTTGGCGACGTGCGGGTTGTTCGCACGTGCCAGCTCACGGTTCAGTTCGATGTCCGGGTTGATCCCCGGCGTCGCTCGGCGGAATACCTTGAAGATGGCCCGATCGTCGAAGACGACGCTGGTGTTGCTCTGCTCGGCGCCGATCACCCGCGGGGCGGCCGTCACGGGCAGGGAGGCGCCCGGCTCGCGTTCGAAGCGCAGCTGGTCGACCACCGCCGAGCGGTCGACGAGCGCGAGGAGGTGCTGCGTCGCGGTCGGGTCGAACAGCGCGTCATGCGCGACGTGTGCACCGTCCACGCCGATGACGTGCGCGTCGGTGCCGGTCGACGCCCAGCCGATCAGCACCTGGTACCGATCGGTGGTGGCGTCGGCGTAGTTGGCGTCGAGCAGCACCAGGTCCACGTCGCCGGTCAGCGGTACCGACAGGGTGGTGTGCACGCCGGTCAGCACGCGGCCGCGGCCCGCGTACCACCGCTGTCGCGTCAACCATTCGGAGTAGTCGAGGGAAGCCATCAGTTCTGGAACCTACCCAGCGCCACCCGGTTCGAATCACGCCGCCGACGGGTGCGGCGCCTCGGGTCAGCCGTCGATGCGCGCGTCGACGTCGGCGGTGATCCGCTCGGCGGGGATGCCCGCACACGTGCTGGCGGCCAGCACGTCATCCGCGGACTCGGCGGCGTACAGGCAGTAGAAGACCTCGTCGCTCGGCACCGACAGCGCCATCACCAGCCGCACGGCGGCCACCTCGGCAGCGCCCCGCCTCAGCCTGCCGACGACGTCGTCCACCGTTGCGCCGGTGACCTCGGGTCGGTACCACTCCGCAAGGAAGCGACGCTCCCGACCCAGCTCCCCTCGGGCTGGGTCGGCAGCGATGAACATGCGATCGATTCTGGTCGAGATCGGCCGACGGTGAATCGGGGGTTTCCCTGTATTTCCGGACGACACCCACAACGGAGCTGTGGAAGTCGCGAGATCAGCGCACGAAGCGCACGGCCTCCTGGCGCAGGTACCTGCCCGAGTTCGCCTGGCGATAGCCGATGACGCCACCGCTGAAGGTGAGCGCCAGCAGGCCGGCGGCGCCCGGCACGGCGACCACGGCGATCTCGCCCATCCGCGCGATGCGCAGACTCTGCGCGTAGCCCTGGCGTACGGCGGGGGTGCCCATGGGCGACGTGCCCGCCGGCGCCGCGGGCACGGGTTCGACGGCCACCGTTCCGGTGGACGCGACCGACCCGCGGAGGCCCGGCGTATGCGCGCCCGCGGACCCGCCCGCGAGCACCTCGGGTACAGGTGACACGCCGCGCACGGGTCGGTTCGACACGCTCGGCGGCACGGCCCGCGGCACCACCACCGGCGGTGCCGCCACAATCGGAAGGTCACCGCCGGGTCCCGCCGACACCGGAGTGACGCCGCCACCGCCGCCCGGTGATCCGTCGACCTCCAGCACGGGACCTTCCTGGAAGGTGCGCAACGCCGGTGCGGGCGCCGGCTTCGGCCACGGGTCGTACGGCGCGTACGCGTCGGCGATGAGCGAGTTGAACGTCGCGAACGTCTGCTCGATAGTGGCGTAGGTGGACACGGGATCGGTCAGGTTGATCGACCACTGCATGTCGCGGGTACCGGGTACCGAGGGCACCGGCACGCTGAACGGCGCGACGAACGGAAGTCGCACCTCGGCCGTCGACCCCACCGGCTTCTTGATCACGACCGGCGCTGGAACCTCGGGTTTGGGAGGCGCCGGGGCTTCGGGCTTCTCGTCCTTGCGCGGGAGCACGCCCTCGATGGTGTCGGTCTGATCTTCAGCGTTCTTCGCTCCGGCTGCGCTATCCGGTGTCGTCGAGGTGGTGGGCACCTCGCCGGGCACGCGTCCGTTCCCGAAGACGCTCAGCGGCTTATGCAGGAAGTCACGCAGTTGCTCGGGCAGACTCCGCACCGTCGTCGGGACGGTCGGAGTCGGCGTCGTCGGGGGCTCCACGACGTTGCTAGGTTCGGTGCTTCCCGTCGGTTCGGTGGTGTTGCTCTGTTCGTCCGGGTCCGCCAGTGCGACACCAGCACCCACGCCGCCGAATGCCAGCACCGTCATGACGGCGGCGACAGCAAGGGCACAGCGTGTTACGGGGGTCGGCACAACCCTCTCGCTTCAGCTTGTTCGGACGCAGAGTAAAGCCAAGTGTTAGCTGATTGTCGCATATCAATCACCACGTCAGTCAAAATTCGAATAGCCAGCCAGCGGGGTAGGGTTCCCTTCGTGGCGACCCGCGATCACGGCGACCCCGGCGATGCCCCGTCGGCCCCGCCTCCCCTCACTCCGGTAGTCGACGACACCCGGCCGTCGGCGGCTGAGGAAGCGCGGACCATCGCGGCGTCCACCAACACCGGGACGCTCGCCTCGCTGACCGCGACGGGCGATCCCTGGGCGTCGTTCATCACCTACGGCCTGCTCGGTGGTGCGCCCGTGCTGTGCGTCTCCAACCTCGCCGAGCACGGTCGCAACCTGGCGGGCGACCCGCGCGCGAGCATCGCGATCGTCGCCCCCGCTACCGAGAGCGACCCGCTGGCCAACAGCCGCATCACCCTCGCCGGCGAGGTGGAACAGCCCTCCGGCGACGAGTTGGCCGCCGCGCGCCAGGCTCACCTCGACGCCGTGCCCGCCGCCAAGTACTACGTCGACTACAGCGACTTCACCCTGTGGGTGCTTCGCGTGCAGCGTGTGCGCTGGGTGGGCGGCTACGGCCGGATGGACTCCGCGACCGCGCAGGACTACGCCGCCGCGGAGCCGGATCCGGTCAAACCCTCATCGGCGGGCGCGGTCGAGCACCTGAACGCCGACCACGCCGACGCGCTGGCCGCCATGGCACGCACGCTCGGCGGCTACCCCGACACCGTCTCGGCGCTGTGCACCGGAGCCGATCGCTACGGACTGGACCTCAAGGTGACCGCCGAACGCGGAATCGCCTATACCCGAGTGGGGTACGCCGCACCCATCGACTCATTGGGTGAATTACGCAAGGCCGCAGTCGAATTGACGCATCGCGCCCGCCAGGGCTGATACCACGACGAGACGCCCGATACGATTGCGCGCATGGCTGCTGAGACCGCACGACCCGACAGCTGGCAGGCCGCGTTCGACCTGGTCCGGACCCGTGGTTACGAGCGACGCGAGGAGCCGTTCACCCTGGCCAGCGGTCAGCTCAGCCACGACTACATCGACGGCAAGTACGCGATCGACAACGGCGAACGCCTGACGATCGTCAGCCGCGCGGTCGCTGATCTCGCCGCCATCCACGGTATCGAATTCGACGCCGTCGGCGGCCTCACCATGGGCGCGGACCCACTCGCCCACGGCGTCGCGATGGTCACCGGCTGCGCCTGGTTCTCGGTGCGCAAGGAACAGAAGAAGCGCGGCCGCGAGCAGTGGGTCGAGGGCACCAGGCTCGAACCCGGCATGCGGGTGCTGCTTGTCGACGACGTCATCAGCACCGGCGGTTCGACCGAACTGGCGCTGGAGCGCATCGCGCCGCTGGGCGTCACGGTCACCGGCGTCATCCCGATGGTGGATCGCGGCGACGTCGCCGCCGGCCGCTTCGCGAAACGCAAGGTGCCGTTCGCCGCCCTGGTCACCTACCGCGACCTCGGCATCGAACCGGTCAAGGACGTCTAACCCGGCACCACCAGCACCCTGGTCTGCTCGACCCCGACGGACACCGGTGCCCCCGGCGCGAAGTGCTGCGCCTGCGCGGTCGACATCTGGGCGTGGATCACCGCTCCGTCCGCCAGTTCGACGTACACCCGCGAGATCGCACCGAGGAAGGCGATCGACTTGACCGTCGCCTCACCCGACGCCGTCACACTGACGGACTCGGGACGCAACAGCGCAGTGCCGGAACCGCTTTCGATCGATCCCGGCAGCGTGGGCACCCGACTCCCGAGGAGTTCCGCGGTGCCGTCCACCACCCGTGCGGGCACCCGGTTGTTCAGCCCGACGAACTCGGCGACGAACGGAGTCGCGGGGTTCTCGTACACGTCCGCGGGCGGAGCGAGCTGCTCGAGGCGGCCCTGGCTCATCACGCCGACCCGGTCCGCGACGGCCAGCGCCTCCTCCTGGTCGTGCGTGACGAACAGTGTCGTGGTGCCCACTTCGAGCTGCACCCGACGGATCTCGTCGCGCAACTGCGTGCGCACCTTGGCGTCCAGCGCGGACAGCGGTTCGTCGAGCAGCAGCACGCGCGGCTGGATGGCCAGCGCCCGCGCGAGCGCCACCCGCTGCTGCTGGCCGCCGGACAGTTCGGAGGCGTACTTGGCCTTGTGCGCCGACAGGCCGACGAGGTCGAGCATGTCGCCGGCACGGGAACTGCGCTCCCCCTTGCCCTTTCCCCGCACCTTCAGCCCGAACTCGACGTTCTCGAGCGCGGTCAGGTGCGGGAACAGGCTGTAGGCCTGGAAGACCATTCCCATGTCGCGCTTGTTGGCGGGTACCGACGTGACGTCGCGGCCGTCGACGGTGACCGACCCGGAGGTGGCTTCGTCCAGGCCGGCGAGGATGCGCATCGCGGTCGTCTTGCCGCAGCCCGACGGCCCCAGCAGGGCGACGAACTCCCCGGGTTCGATGCGCAGCGTCAGCCCGTCGAGGGCCTTGACCGACCCGTAGACCCTGGTCAGGTCCGTCAGCTCGACGCGGACGCCGGTGGTGTCGACAGTGGCGCTCACGCGCGTCGCCTCCTTCGGGTGGCCAGAGAGAGTGCCAGCAGCAGAACGAAACCGAACAGGAGCGTCGCCAGCGACGCGGCCACCGAGGTGGGTCCGTCGCTCTTGCCGATCGCCACGATCTGCACCGGCAGCGTCTGGAAGCCGGACAGCGACGCGATGGTGTACTCGCCGAGCACGACCGCCACGGAGATGAACGCCGCCGACAGGATGCCGGAGCCGATGTTGGGCACGACGACGCGGGTGATCGTCGTCGCCCAGCCGGCCCCGAGCGAGCGCGCGGCTTCGGTCAGCGTGCGCAGGTCGATCGCCGACAGGGCCGCGTCGATCGACCGGTAGGCGAACGGCAGCACCACGACGACATAGACGAACGTCAGCGTCAGCGCCGATTCACCGAGCAGGTACGTCACCCACAGGTAGACGTTCTTCAACCCCACCACCACGACGAGCGCGGGAATGGTCAAGGGCAGCAGGCAGAGAAACTCGATGGCACCCTTGGCCCACGGTGTACGCAGTCGCACCCAGATCATCGTCGGAACCAGGATCGCGAGCATCGCGACCACCGTCAGCACGGCGAGCAACAGCGAGGTGATGATCGACTGGTAGAGCGCCTCGTCAGTGACGAGGTTCGCCCACGCCCCCATGGTTCGGCCACCCGCCACGAACAGGTTCCGGGTGGAGAAGTCCGCCATCGCGTAGAGCGGGAACAGGAAGAAGAGGCCGAACAGCACCCACAGCGCGACGCGTATCGAGCGGGTCATCGCAGCCACCGCGCAGTGCGTTTGACCATCGCGGCGTAGGCCACCATGACGACCGCCACGACGACGATCATCTCCAGCGCCAGCGCGTAGGCGAACCCGGCCTGCCCGAGCACCACCTCGCTGGTGAGCGCGGACCGGATGAGCAGCGGCACGATCGGGCTGCCCTGACTGACGAGGGCCGCCGCGGTGGCGTAGGCCGCGAATGCGTTGGCGAACAACAGCAGTGCGGCCCCGAGGAAGGCCGGCGTGAGCAGTGGGATGGCGACCTGACGCCAGTACTGCCACGTCGACGCGCCGAGGTTCAGCGCCGCCTCGCGCCACTGGTCGCGCAGGCCCTCGAGAGCGGGCAGGAACACGATGACCATGAGCGGGATCTGGAAGTACGTGTACACCACGACGAGACCCGGCAGCCCGTACAGCCACCCCGACCCCGCGAGGTTCCAGCCTAGGTACTCCTGCGCCCACAGGGTCAGCACGCCGTTCAATCCGATGGTCGCGAGGAACGCGAAAGCCAGTGCCACACCGCCGAACTGGGCCAGCACGCTGCACAGCGCCAGCACCGCGCGGCGGATCATCGACGACGGGGGACGCGACACGATCAGCCACGCCAGCAGCGCCCCGAACACCGCACCGAGCAGTGCGGTGCTGGCGGACAGCAGCACGCTGCGCCCGAGCGCGGACAGCGCCGTCTCGCTGAACAGCGCGCTGATGCGCGCGGTCGAGAACCCGCTCTCGTCGACGAACGCACTCACCACCACCGTGACGGTCGGAACGATCAGGAAGATCGTGACGATCGCGAAGAACGGCAGCAGGGGCAGCGTGTCCCTACCGCGACGGACGAGGCCTGCCGTACTCAGCTGATCGCCTTCGCCCAGTTGGCTTCCAGGTACTTCTTGGCGGCGTCGTTCTGCGCCTCCGAAACGAACTGCGACGATCCGTCTACCGGCGGCAGCACGCGGTAGGCCTCCATGTCGATCGTGCCCGCGGTCACCATCGAGTTGGCGCGCACCGGGCGGGCGCCACCCCGCAGGTAGAGGTTCTGGCCCTCGTCGCTGAACAGGAACTCCTGCCACAGTCGTGCGGCGGCGGGGTGCGGCGCGTCGGCGTTGATGGCCTGGAAGTAGTACCCGGCGAGCACCGCGTTGTTCGGTATGTACACCTTCCACGACGGCAGCTTCTTCGTCTCGACGACGTTGAGGTAATCCCAGTCGATCACCACCGGCGTCTGACCCGATTCGATGGTCGCGGGCGTCGGGTCGACGGGCAGGAAGTTGCCCGCCTCGTTGAGCTTTCGGAAGAACTCGACACCGGGCGCGATGTCGTCGGGTGAACCGCCCTGACTCAGCGCGGCCATCATCACGCCGGAGAACGCGGCGCCGGCCTGGGTCGGGTCGCCGTTGAGCGCGACCCTGCCCCGGAACTCCGGCTTCATCAGATCGTCGACCGAGGTGATGTCGGGCACTTGGGAGGAGTCGTAGCCGATCGACATGAAGCCGCCGTAGTCGTTGACCCACTTGCCATCCGGGTCCTTGAACGAATCTGAGATCTCGTCGAACTTCTCCACCCGATACGGCGCGAACATCGCGGTGTTGGCCAGTGCCACCGACTGTCCGAGGTCGAACACGTCGGGCGCGGTGCTCTTGCCCTTCTGCTGGTTCGCCGCGTTGATCTCGTCCTGACTGGCGGCGTCGGGCTGAGCCGAATTGACCATGATGCCGTACTTCTCGGAGAACGCCTTGATGATGGCGCCGTAGTTCGCCCAGTCCGGCGGCAGCGCGATGACGTTCAGTGCGCCCTCCTCCTTGGCGGCTGCGACGAGCCCGTCCATCCCACCGAAGTCCGCGGCCGACGTGGCCTCTCCGGCCTTCACACCCGACGACGTGACCGCACCGTCGGCCTCCTTCTCCGGCGGTGCGCACCCGGCCACGCCGGCGGCGACGAGGATCAGGGCGCTTGCGGCGGCGGCGAGCCGAGAACTATTCATGGCCGAACCTTCGTACGGGCGGGATGCGTGACGGTGACGCAGACCCGACGTCGGAGTGACTGGTGCGGGACGCACCAGTGAACGTGTGAACATCGCCAGGGACATTACCCGGGGGCACACCTCGACGCCCGTGGTTCACGACGCGGCCGGCCCGATTCGCTCCCGAACGCACGATCGTGGCCCGATCCACCTAGCATCTACCCCGTGCCCGAAAGCGAGGGCTCGGGAGAGTCGGTGCTGGACGACCCGGTCGATACCGACCAGTTGAGTGTCCAGGAGCCGCCCACCCCGGAGCCCGACGACGAGTTCGACTACCTGCTCGGTACGCCCGAGCGGGAGCCCGAACCCGAGTCAGACACGGCGAGCCCGCAGCCGCCGGTTCCCGAGGACCCGAGCTTCACGCCCTTCGACGCGTTCAATGCGAGCACGTGGCGGTTCAAACCGGCGCCGGTGCCCTGGTATCGGACGCGACCCGCGGTCGTCGGGATCACGGCGGTGGCGATCGCCCTCGTCGCTCTCGTCGTCGCGGTCGTGCTGCTGGCCTTCCGTCAGCCGGCGGACGACGACGTGCCCGCCCCCCGCACGTCGACGACGCCCGCCACCGCGACTCCGACGACCGTCACCGCGACCAGCAGCGCGCTGCCACCACCACCTCCGCCGCCCCCGCCGCCGCCGGTATCGGCACCCGCAGGGGGTGGCGGTGGCGGTGGTGGTCCCGTCGGCACCCGGCCCACGAAGAAGCCGGAGATCAACGTCACCCGCAAGCCGATCAGCGTGCGCCCGCAACCGCGCGGCCAGGGATGACCGTGCCCGGCGCCTTCGATGCGGTGGACGCGTTCGCCGCGGCACCGGTCGCGGTGCTCGCCACCGTCGGCGCCGACGGCGCCCCGCACACCGTGCCGGTCGTGTTCGCGGTGCGCGTTCACCCCGACGGCGTCACGGTGTACACCGCGGTGGACGCCAAGCGCAAGAGCACGCACAAGCTGCGCAGGCTCGCGAACATCGCGGCGAACCCGCGCGTGAGCATGCTCGCCGACCACTACGACGTCGACTGGGAGCAGCTGTGGTGGGTTCGCGCCGACGGCGCGGCCGCTGTCCACGAGCACGGCGACGCCATGGCGACCGGTTACGCGCTGTTGCGCCGCAAGTACCCGCAGTACGAGCGGATCGCCCTCAACGGGCCCGTCGTCACGGTCGAGATCGACCACTGGGCGTCCTGGCACGCGTGAGCCGCTGCGCCCCCTTCGGTCGGCACACCCGAAATCCTTGCGGCGCAACGCCGCAGCACAATTTCTGCCAACCGTCGATCAATTCCTGCCAACGGAATTAAACCTCGTCAGCGGCCGGTTCCCTCCAGTGGATCGCCACGCATCGGGGCTTGTGGCGATCCGACGACGCAGAAGAGGAAGCACCACCATGAAGAAACTCGGACTCACCACCATTGCCGCCAGCGGTCTCGCCGCCGCCGTTCTCGGATTCGCCGCACCCGCCGTTGCCGCGCCGAGCGGTCCCGGCGGAGCCCAGGCCACCATCAGCAAGCTCGAATCGCAGGGCTACGAGGTCATCGTCAACCACGTCGGCAACACGCCGCTGGATCAGGCCACCGTGGTCGCCGTGCGGCCCGGCCAGACCTACACCCGTACCGATTCGGGCAACCCCGGCGACGACCTGCTCACCCAGGTGACCGGCAAGACGGTGTACGTGGACGTCAAGTAACACGACGCAACTCGGCAGGGGCGCTCCGGCACGGGGCGCCCCTGCCGTCGTCTGATGCCCCTTGTGTCGAGCCACGCCGCAGTGAATGGTGGACCGATGGCGCTGCGCATCATCGGATGGGGTACCGGAGCGGTCGGACGAGAGGCGCTGCGCGCGGTCCTCGACTCCCGTAGCGGTCTCGAATTAGTCGGCGTACGTGTGTATTCCGATGCCAAGGACGGCGTCGACGCAGGCGCGCTGCTCGATCGGGAGGCCATGGGGGTGGCCGCCTCCGCGGACATCGACACCGTGCTCGCCCTCGATGCGGACTGCGTGGTGTACACACCGCGTCTGACGTCGATCGACGAGGTCTGCGCGATCCTCGAGTCGGGTAAGAACGTGGTGACGACGGCGTTCCTGTTCCACCCCCAGCGCATCGCACCGGTCGACCGCGACCGGGTCCTCGCGGCGGCGCTCGCCGGCGGAGCGAGCGTGCACGGCTGCGGACTGAATCCCGGCAACCTGTCGGGTGCGTTGCCGCTGGCGCTGTCCGGCATGAGCCGCACCATCGAGAAGCTCACCCTGCAGGAGCGCGCGGACTGGTCGGTGTACGACAGCACGGCGATCACGTTCGACAACATGCGCTTCGGTGCTCCCGTCGAGGAGATCAGCGTCACCGCCAACGATTTCCTGGCGTTCAACAGTGCGATCTTCACCGAGCAGGTGTGGCTGCTGGCGGACGCACTGCGCGCCGGCATCGACGAGGTCACCGCCGACGTCGAAGCCGTTGCCGCGCAACATGATCACGAGATCTTCGACCACGTGCTGCGCGCCGGCACCACGGCTGGCCAGCGGTGGAACTGGGTCGGACGTCGGGAGGGCGAACCGCTGGTCGAGATCGAGACACTGTGGACGGTGGGCAACGAGTATCCGCGGCACTGGCCCAAGCCCCGGCACGGGTGGACGCTGACCATCGAGGGAGACCCGTCGATGCAGGCCCACTTCATGTCGCTGGCCAGTTTCGAGCGCGAGGCGTCGATGCTCGAGCACGTGAATTCGGCCAACGTGGCCACGGCCATGCAGGTCGTCAACGCGGTACCGGCCGTCTGCGCGGCGGCACCGGGTTTCGCGACGATCGCCGACCTACCCGCGGTTCGCAGCCTCATCGGCTTCGGCAACACGTGAGCCGACGGCGTGCCCGTTCGGCCGATCCCGTTGACATGCGAAATCGCGGGACCGGTCGCGGCGCAACGGTTCGGGCAGCGAATCCCCTGGCCATTGCCTCGGGCGTTCCGGGGGGCTAGCCTTCCCCCAGGCGTCATTGCTGACGCCTGGGGGGACATCGATGGGGTACGCGAAACACGTAGGCCGAGTCGGCGCGCTGGCTGTGGCACTGGGGGTGGGCACGGCGATCGCCGGCTCGGCTGGTACTGCCTGGGCGGAGCCGGCCGAGAAGGCCGCGACGTCGGCGGCCACCGACTCGGACCCGGCGCAGACCGCGGACAACCCGGTGGCGGATGCGGTGACGGCTGAGCCGACACCGCAGCCCGAGACAGCCGGGCCAACGGCCGACCTCACAGCGCCGCCCACCTCAGTGCCCGCGGAGGAGACCACGCAGTCTCGCGTCGAGGTGGTGCCCGGTGTAGTCGTCGCCCACTCGGGCGGCGCGCAGGACTCGACGTACGGATCGGCGTCGAACAACGATGCACCGCCTAAGAATTCGAACAAGCCGAACACCGTGAAGGCAGCGCCGGCATCCACCACGGCGTCGCCGCCGGCCCCCGCGGAGTCGAGCACCGAACGCGCGGTCGCGCCGAAGGTCGCCGAGGTTTCCGCGCCCGCCGTGGTGTCGACGGCGGTGGCGGAGGTGGTCACCTCGCCGCCAGGGCTCGCCGCCGAACCACGCACCGCGGTGGTGTCGACGGCGGTGCACCCCGTCTGGAACGCGCTGGCCGCCATCTTCGGCAGCGGCCCCGGTCCGAAGACACCGAGTCAGACGCCACTGTCCTGGGTTCTGGCCGCCGCGGCACGCCGCGAGGTCGGAGACGTCGCGTTCGCCCGCACGACGGCGCTGGCCGGAGCCGCGAACCAACCGCCGACGACTCCGGTTGTGACGGTGAACAACCCGAACGCGTCGACCGGCGTCGTCACCGGCACCGCCGTCAGCACCGACCCGGACGGCGACACCGTCACCTACCGCGTGCCCGCGACCACGACCAAGGGAGCGGTGACGATCACCGCCGCAGGCGCGTTCACCTACACCCCCACCGCAGCCGCCCGACACGCCGCCGCCGCGATCACCGCCCCCGCCTCAGACAAACAGGACACCTTCACCGTCACCGTCAGCGACGGCTACGGCGGCACCACCACCGCCCCGGTCACCGTGAACATCCTGGGCCGCAACACCGCCCCCGGCGGCTGGGCCAACGTCGGCTGGCCCAACACCACCACCGGCGTCACCACCGGCACCATCTCCGCCAGCGACGCCGACTACGACGCCCTGCGCTACAGCGCCGCCAACACCACCAAGGGCACCGTCACCGTCACCACCACCGGCGCCTGGACCTACACCCCCACCACCGCCGCCCGACACGCCGCCGCCGCAATCGGCGCGCCCGCCTCAGCCAAACAGGACACCATCACCCTCACCGTCAGCGACGGCTACGGCGGCACCACCAACATCCCCGTCACCCTCACCATCATCCCCAAGAACACCGCACCGACCAATCCGATTGCCACCGTTGGCAATCCGAACCCGGCGACGGGCGTGGTCACCGGCACGGTACGTGCCACCGATGCCGACGGCGACACGCTGTCCTATACCACCCCGGCGGCCACCTCGAAGGGCGCGGTGACCATCACCGGCACTGGCGACTTCACCTACACCCCCACCGCCGCCGCCCGCCGGGCCGCCGCGGCAGTCAACGCCCCGGCGTCAGCGAAGACCGACACGTTCACCGTCACCATCACCGACGGCCACGGCGGCAGCACCACCAAGGCCGTCACCGTCACCGTCGCACCGCGAGCGAACCAACCGCCGACGACTCCGGTTGTGACGGTGAACAACCCGAACGCGTCGACCGGCGTCGTCACCGGCACCGCCGTCAGCACCGACCCGGACGGCGACACCGTCACCTACCGCGTGCCC
>NZ_JANDBD010000009.1:40606-351474 GCF_024320865.1 Mycolicibacterium arenosum
CGACGCCGACTACGACGCCCTGCGCTACAGCGCCGCCAACACCACCAAGGGCACCGTCACCGTCACCACCACCGGCGCCTGGACCTACACCCCCACCACCGCCGCCCGACACGCCGCCGCCGCGATCGGCGCGCCCGCCTCAGCCAAACAGGACACCATCACCCTCACCGTCAGCGACGGCTACGGCGGCACCACCAACATCCCCGTCACCCTCACCATCATCCCCAAGAACACCGCACCGACCAATGCCGTTGCAATCGTGTCGAATACGCATCTGCGCACCGGCGTGGTCACGGGAGCGATCACCGCGTCGGACGCCGACGGCGACGGCTTCACCTACAAGTCGACCACCTCGACCAAGGGGGCGTTGTCCATCGGTACCAGCGGCGCATTCACCTACACCCCCACAGCCGCCGCCCGGCAGGCCGCGTCCGCTGCCAATGCGACGCCGGCGGCCAAGCTGGACACGTTCACCATCACCCTGGCCGACGGTCACGGCGGATCCGCCCAGACGGTGCTCACCGTCGCGGTCACCCCGTACGGCGCCAACAGTCCGCTCACCCAGGTGAGCAGCTCTGTGGGCCAACCGAATTCCGCGATCGGCGCCGTCCAGGGCACGGTCACGGCGATCGATCCGGAGGGCGACGCGCTGACCTACCGGGTGACCTCCGGCCCGACGAAGGGCAGCGTGAGCATCGACACCGGCACCGGTGCGTTCACCTACACGCCCACCACCAGGGCGCGATACGACGCCACCGTGCGACCGCCGGGACAGGTCGTCGACTCGTTCACCGTCACGGTGTCCGACGCATACGGCGCCTCCGTCTCGACGACGGTGAGCGCCGTGCCGATCGCGGGGTACGACGCACACGCCATCGACCAGCGGCCGACGTCCGTCGGCATCACGGATCCCTATCTTTACTACGCCTCGCAGGAGGAAACCGACGAGATCCTCGACCGGCTGCAGGCCGCCGGCGTCGACACCGTGCGCATTCACGTGCCATGGGCCGGCGTCGAAGTCGAAGACGACGTCTACGACTGGTCGCGGGTCGATCGGATGGTCGACTCGGCGCGCGCCAGGAACATCACGGTGGTCGCCACCCTGAACCACACGCCGGAGTGGGCCGTCACGCCCGGCCAGCCGCCGCTGAGCGGGGCGCCCGCGGACCCGCAGACGTACGCCGACTTCGCGGGTGTCGTCGCGGCGAGGTACGCGGGCCGCGTCTCCGCCTACGAGGTCTGGAATGAGCCGAACGCGAAGATCTTCTGGGGCCCTGAGCCGAGCCCCGCGCAGTACACCGCGCTCCTGAAGGTGGCTTACGCGGCGATCAAGGCAGCAGATCCCAACGCCACGGTCGTGGCGGGTTCCGTGGGCTTCATCGAGGACAACCCCGGCGAGACCATCGACGCCGTCCGCTTCGTCAGGGAGATGTACGAGAACGGCGCCGCAGGAAGTTTCGACGCCCTCGCGTTCCACCCGTACCACTACTGGTCACCGTTGTCGGTCGAGGATCCCGAGCAGATCTACCCGCGGGCGCAGCTGGAGCAGATCCATCAGCTGATGGTCGCCAACGGCGACGGCGAGAAGGTGATCTGGGCAACGGAATACGGGCAGCCCACGTTGATCGGCGGCGAGGCTCGGCAGGCCGAGTTCCTCGCCGACTTCCTGCGCACGTGGCGCGAGATCCCCTACGCCGGGCCCGCCTACCTGTACACCACCAGGGACGGCGTGGGATACACCGATCTGGAGAACTCCTTCGGCCTCTACCGCGAGGACTGGACGCCGAAGCCCGCGCTCGGCGTGGTCGAAGAGGTCATCGACGAGAACGACGCCAGAGACCTTTAGTGATTCGTGCACCCGGAGGAGCGGTGAGCGCTCCTCCGGGTGCACAAATCACAGGAGACCCAGCAGTTTCAGGTCGGTGATGTACTTGACGATCACCGGCGCGGTCACGTGCGGGATGTCCTTCTCCGGGCCGATTTTCGCGTCCTGCACCGCCGAGCGGAACCGCTCGGTCGACGCCACCGCACCGTTCACCGGATGCTCCGGCTTCTGGTAGTTGTGCAGCAGCGGGAGCAGCGACGCGTTGCGCTGCCGCTCCGGCAGTGCCCGCAACGTCGTTTCGAACCGCTCGAGCCAGGCGCTGTACTCGTCGACGCGCTGGATCGGGTAGCCCGCGTCGATCAACCAGCCGACGAAGGTGTCCATGTCGACGCCGTCGTCGTGCGGGTTCATCACGTGGTAGGTCTCGAACCCGTCGGCGACAGCGACGCCCAGCGTGGAGATCGCCTCCGCGATGAACTCGACGGGTAGCCCGTCGTAGTGGGCGCGCTGCGGCTCGCCCTCGGAGTCCAACTCGTAGAACGACTTCGGGGCCACACCCGTGGTGACGAGCGACAGCATCATGCGGGTGAACATGTCGGGCAGGTTGAGCTGTCCGGCGTACGTGGTGTCGGCGAGGATCATGTCGCAGCGGAACACCGACGCGGGCAGCCCGAACCGGTCGTGCGCCTCGCGCAGCAGCACTTCGCCCGCCCACTTGCTGTTGCCGTAGCCGTTGGCGTAGCTGTCGTCGATGCGCCGGGTCGCACTGACCACCCGCACGTCGGCGTCCTCTTCGAAGTCGCGGCTGTCAGCTATCCCCGCGCCCACCGCCATGGTCGACACGTAGACGAACGGCTTGATCCGCGTGGTGAGCGCGATGCGGAGCAACTCGGCGGTGCCGACCACGTTCGGTCCGAACAGCTGGCTGTACGGCAGCACGTGGTTCACCAGCGCGGCCGGGTCGACGATCAGGTCGACGGTGTCGGCCAGTCGCAGCCACGTCGCGTCGTCCAGCCCGAGGTTCGCCTCGCCCTTGTCACCGGCGAACACCTCGAGATGGTCGGCGGCCAGTTCGCGGTAGTGCGCCAACAGCTTCGGATCGCCCGAATCGAACGTGGCGTCCAGCCGCGCGCGAGCCGCTGCGTCGTCCTTGGCCCGGACCAGGGCGATCACCTTGCCGCCGACGAGGTCCATCCGCTCCAGCCACTCCAGCGCCAGGTAGCGGCCCAGGAATCCGGTTGCGCCGGTCAACAGAACCGTCCGCACCTCGGCGGCCGGCCCCGGCAGCTCGCCGGCGGCGGCCAGCGTGGCCTCGTCGAAGAACTTCTCCAGGGTGAGGTCGGCGGCACGCACTTCGACGGCGTCACGCCCGTGTACAGAGGCGAACGTCGGCCGCTTCGCGCCGGAGCTGCGCTCGGCGTCCACGTAATCGGCGATCGACGCGAGATCGCTTGCGGGGCTGACGATGACGCCGACCGGAACCTCGATACCGAAGATGTCCTGCAGCAGGTTCGAGAACGTCAGCGCCGATAGCGAATCGCCGCCGAGATCGGTGAACTGCGCATCTCCGGTCACATCGGCGGACGCAGCGCCCAGCAGTGCGCCGGCGGCCCGCCGCACCGTTTCGAGGGTGGGCCGGTCGGCGCCCGTGCGGCGCAGGTCTCGCAGCTCGCCTTCCTGGCCGTCGGCCAGTTCGGCGTAGAGCTGCTCGAGCTGCGGGCCGTAGGTCGCCTTCAAGCGCGGCCACGCCAGCTTGCGAATGCCGGTCAGCAGACCGTTCTCCAACGTGAAAGGTGTGGTTTCGATCAGAAAGTCGCGAGGAACTTCGAAAGACTGGAGATTCGCGGCGTGTGCCACGTCCTTGAGCGACGCGGCGATTGCGGCCTTGTCGACGGTATCGTCGCTGGGCACCACCACGGCCAACAGGTAGGGCCGGGCGCTGTTGCCGTAGACGAAGATCTGTTGCACCAGAGGGCTGTTGCCGAAGGCCGCCTCGAGTTTGGACACCGTGACGAACTCGCCCTGCGACAGCTTCAGCACGTTGTTGCGGCGGTCGACGTAGCGCACCTGATCGGGGCCGAGCTCGGCGACGATGTCACCGGTTCGGTAGTAGCCGTCGGCGTCGAACACCTCGGCCGTGACCTCGGGCCGCTTGTAGTAGCCGGGGAACAGTTGGTCCGACTTCACCAGCAGCTCGCCGCGCGGGTGCGGAACGTCGCTGCCGAAGTACCCCAGTTCGGGGACGTCGACGAGCTTGTAGTCGAGGACCGGGGGCCGACGGATCACGCCGTCGACGAACACCGCGCCGGCCTCCGTCGAGCCGTACCCCTCGGTGAGGTGAACGCCGAGGAAGTCCTCGACCCACGCCTTGAGCTCGGCCGAGATGGGCGCGGAGCCGGTCAGCACCGACACGTAGCGGTCGCCGAGCATGTCGGTCCTGATTCGCTCCGGCTCTTCACCGCGCGCGATTCGGCTCTCGTAGTCCTGGTGCAGCATGTCCCAGACGCGTGGCACGAAGTTCATCTGCGTGGGTCGCACCAGCGCGAGGTCCTCGAGGAACGTCGACAGATCGCTGCGGGCCGAGAAGTACGCGGTGCCGCCTGCGGCGAGCGTGCCGTACAGCCCACCGCGTCCCATCACGTGGCTCATCGGCATGAAGTTCAGCGTGATCGCGGGCACCAGACCCTGCTGCTCGTCCCAGTGCCGGTTGGCGTCGGACCGCCACAGCGAGGCGACCTTGCTCTCCGGGTAGATCGCGCCCTTCGGGGCACCGGTGCTGCCGGAGGTGTAGATCAGCAGCGCGATCGGATCGTCGCCATCCGCCACCGCGGACACGACGGGCAGGTCGGCGCCGCGGGCGATCACGTCCGCGAGCGTCTCGACCACGACACCGGTTCCGGCGAGCGAGGCCACCGTCTCCTCGTAGGCCGCGCGCTGGGCGTCGACCTCGGGCCGGTAGTCGAACACGACCAGGCGCTGCGGCGCGGGACCGGCGGCGATGAGGGACACGGCGTCGGCCACGTAGTCGATACTCGACGCGATCAGGCTCGGCTCGGTCTCGGCGATGATCGGCTGCAGCGCCGCGTGCGGGGCGCTGGTCTGCAGCGGGACGGACACCGCTCCGAGCAGTGCTGCCGCGGTGTCCACGACGACGTAGTCGGGGCTGGTGAAGCCGAGGATGGCGATCCGATCGCCTGCGTCGACCGGGGTTCCGTGCAGCGCGGCGGCAGTGGCGCGCACCCGGTCGCCCAGGTCGCCGTAGCGGATCGTGTCGAACCGCGGTAGCAGCTTGGTCGTGGTGCGGCCGCCGGCGTCGGTGACGAGTTCGACGGCGCGGTAGCCGAGAGCGGGCCGGTCGGCGTAGCCGTCCAACACGGCGGCGACGACGCCGGGCAGCCGTAGACCGGGCTGGTCGGCGGCCTCGCTCACCGTCTGGTCGGGCTTTGCTGCCGCGAACTGCTCATCGGTGTCGTAGAGGTTCTGGATGCGGCGTTGCAGCCGTTCATCGTGGGTATCGGTGGTCATCGGAGTCCTTAGTACTAACGCTGTTATCGCGGCGCATCTTCGCGTCCAACCGAAACAACGTTAGCAAAACTAAAGGTTGTTCCCGCGTTCCTGACCTGCCAGTTTCCTGTGTGAGGACCATCACGTGGCGCCGTTGGTTAATGCGGCTAAGTATTGGAGGCGGACATTCGAAGGAGACGGCCATGACGAGAACCGACAACGACACCTGGGATCTGGCGACCAGCGTCGGCGCCACCGCGACGATGGTGGCCGCGGCCCGCGCGATTGCCACCAACGCCGACGAGCCCCTGATCAACGACCAGTTCGCCGAACCGCTGGTACGCGCCGTCGGCGTCGACTTCCTGACCAAGTGGGCCAGCGGCGAGATGGATCCCGACCAGTTCGAAGACGACGCCGCCGGCTGGGGGCTGCGCTACATGCCGTACGCGATGGCCGCGCGCACCCAGTTCTTCGACGCGTTCTTCGCCGACGCCGCCGAACGGGGCATCCGCCAGGCCGTGATCCTCGCCTCGGGACTGGACTCCCGCGCGTACCGGCTCGAGTGGCCGGCGGGCACCACGGTCTACGAGATCGACCAGCCCCAGGTGATCGCGTTCAAGCGGACCACGCTCAGCCGGTTCGGCGCCTTCCCCACCACCGACCTCAAGTCGCTGGCCGTCGATCTGCGCGACGACTGGGTGTCCGCACTCACCGACGCCGGCTTCGATCCGAACCAGCCGTCGGCCTGGATCGCCGAGGGACTCTTCGGCTACCTGCCGCCCGAGGCGCAGGACAAGCTGCTCGACGCCGTCACCGAACTCAGCGCACCCGGAAGCATGATCGGCGTCGAAGCGGTACCGCACAATCCGGACGCCGACTACGCCGAGGCCCGCGAGAAGATGCGGGAGGCCACCGAGAAATGGCGCGATTTCGGCTTCGATCTCGACTTCGCGGAACTGACGTTCGAGGGCGAGCGGCACGACGTCGCCGAGTACCTCGACGCCCGCGGATGGCGGACCGACGCGATCTCGATGAGTGCCCTACTGACCGAAAAGGGCTATCCCGCAATGCCTCAGGTGGATGGGGCGGCCTCGATGGCCGACGTGCAGTACACGACGTCGCACCGGCGCTGAGCTACGCGGGGTCGCGCGCGGCCTTGAGTTCGAGTTCGGCCTCGTAGGCGCCCTCTTCCCTGGCGAGTGCGACCGTGGCCACCGTCATCGCCGCGAGCGCGATCGTCAGGGCGATGGCTGCGGCGCCACCCGCGTCGAGTTCCTCGCCGAGCACGACGGCGCCGAGCAGGATCGCGACGACGGGTTCCAGCACGAGCATCGTCGGCACCGACGTCTGCAGTGCACCCGCGTGAAAGGCCGACTGCTGCAACAGCGTTGCGAAGACACCGAGCGCGACGAGGGCGTACGGCGCCGGGGTGGCCAGCACGCCGAGCAGTCCGCGGTCGGCACCCATGTGCATGACGATCTTGGTGACCATCGCGACCATGCCGAACAGGAAACCGACCGCCACCGCCAGTAGCACGGCGCGCTGCCACCCCGCGGGGAACCGCACGGCGACGACCACACAAGCCAGCACCAGTACGACGCACGCCACCGAGACGATCACGGCCAGCGTCATCGACGACGGCGTCTCCTGCGGTCCCGGTTTGGCGAGCAGGACGAACACCGCCAGACCCACCGTGAGAAGGCCTGCCCACAGCCACTCGGTGCGGGTCACCCGCCTGCCCGACAGGCGCGCGCTCAACGGCAGGGTGAACAGCAGCGCCGACACCAGGATGGGCTGGACGACGATCAGCGAGCCCTTGATGAGCGCCAGCGCCTGGAACACGAACCCGAGGACCGCGGCACCGGTGCCCGCCCACCAGAGCGGCCTGCGCAGCAGCGTGGCGAGCATCCTGGTGCTGACGCCGTCTTCGCTGGGGACGTCCATCGTCGCGCGCTGCCGCACGACGATGCCGATGGCCATGAAGATCGCGGCGCAGAGCGCCAGAACAATGGTGAGGCCGTGTCCGAGCAACGGTCAGCCGGCTTCGACGCGGTCACCCGCGTCGGCCTTATCGGCACGCGTGTCGGGCCCCAGCCTGTCGGCCACCCGACCGACCGCATCGTCGACGCGCTCGACCGCAGCGCCGAACCGATCGCGCACCCGCTCCCCCGCCGTGTCGACGTCGTCGGCGGCACTGAGCAGGTGCGCTCGCACGCTCAGCCGGAGCCGCTCCGCGACCGAACGCAGTCGCAGCCGCACGTGATCGTCGACCTCAACGGTGACGTAGGGCAGTACCTTGAGCCGCATGCCGCCAGAGTAGTTCAGCGCGCCGCGGCAGTCAGATCGGCCAGAGCCTGCGCGGTCTGAAGATCCTCGTACGCCGCCGAGTACCGCTGGGCCAGCGCCAGTGCGATATCCGGGCGCTGCCACAGCTCCCCGGCACTGGCGGTGCACAGCCACAGCGTCAGACCGTGGGCCACCGATGCCCGGTAGCGCAGCCAGATCTCGTCGGCTGTCGGCAGCTCGTCGGCCGGCAGGCCCAGCCCGCCGCGGTAGACCGCCAGCAGCTCGCGCTCGTGTTGGCGGCGGTCCTCGGTGGTGACGGCGCCCTGCAGGAAGTAACCGAGGTCCAGAGAGAAGTTGCCGCGCCTGGCGACCTGCCAGTCGAGGAAACCCAGTTCGCCGTCCGGCAGCACGTAGGTGTTCCCGACGTGCGCGTCCCCGTGCAGCAGCGTGGGCGGGCCGACGGTCAGCGTGCGGATGTAGGGCTTCCAGACGTTCTCGATGAGCTGCTCGATGGACAGCGCGTGCACGGACGCCGGCGCGTCGTCACCGAGCCGGTCCAGCGCGGCCTGCAGTGGCGCCGCACCCATGCCCTCCCAGGGGACGAACGGCTCGAGCCAGGTCAGTTCGGGGCGTTCGACGCGGTGGCCCCAGTACCGGCCGTGCATGCGGGCCAGGCCACGCAGACCGTTGGCGGCCTGGTCGACCGACAGCGGCCGGACGGCGTCCCGCGGGTCGGCACCGCGTGCGGTGAGGTCCTCCATGACGAGCAGGAAGTCCTCGTCGGTTTCGTCGATCACCGCCGCGTACACCAGCGGATGCTCCAGCGGCAGAGGCACTTTCGAAGTGAACAGCCGTGGCTCGTGCAGCAGACCGCTGGTGAGCTTGATCAGGAACTTGTGGTCCGGGTCGACGGCCTTGACGAACACGGTGTCCGGGCCGTCCCCGGACGAGTAGCCCAGCGACAGCCGCGCGCGACGGTTGGTGCCGTCGTCGCGCATCTCGACGGTCACCGAATCGACGACGACGCCGGCCAGGTCCAACGCCGTCGTCATCCACTCCGGAGTGAGCTCGGCCCAGTCCTTCGGGACGGTGAGCGTCATCAGACGGATGCCGGCATCGAGTCCCAGCCGCGGATGGTCGACGTCGTCGAGAACACCGCGTTGTCGAGGTCGACGTCCCACTCCGGGAAGCGCTTGAGGATCTCCTCCAGCGCGATCCGACCCTCGAGGCGCGCCAACGACGACCCCAGGCAGTAGTGCGCGCCGACGCTGAACCCGAGGTGCGCGTGGACCTCGCGGTTGATGTCGAACGCGTCGCCGTCGGGCGGGAACTGCCGGTGGTCGCGGTTGGCGGCGCCGATGAGCATCATCATCACCGCCCCCTGCGGCACCGTCTGCCCGTAGAGCGTCGTGTCGCGCGTGACGTAGCGCGCCACGTGCGGGGCGGGCGGCTCGAAGCGGACGAGTTCCTCGACGGCCTTCGGAATCAGCGTCGGGTCCTCGACCAGCTGGCGGCGCTGATCCGGATGCTCTGCGAGAACCTTTCCGGCCCAACCGATCAGCCGTGTCGTGGTGTCGTTACCCGCGCCCGCCACCACGTTGATGTAGATGAGCAGCTCGTCGCGGGTGAGCTTGCGGGTCACGCCGAACTCGTCCACGAACTCGACGTTGAGCAGTTCGGTCATGATGTCGTCGGACGGGTTGTCGACGCGCCAGTCGATGTAGTCGGCGAAGATGTCGCCGCTCACCAGACCCTCCTCGGCGGCCTTCATCGGCTTTCCCGCCTCGGTTTTCATCTGACTGGTGACGTGATCGCGGATCTTCTCCTGGTCCCCCTCGGGGATCCCGATGAGCGCGCTGATCGTCTTCATCGGCATGACCGCACCGAGGTCGGTGACGAAGTCGAACCTGCCGGTGCCGATGAGAGGGTCGAGCGCCTCGACGCAGTAGTTTCGGATCTTCTCCTCCAGCAGCGCGATCTTGCGCGGGGTGAACATGCGCGCCAGCAGCTTGCGGTGGATGTCGTGCACCGGCGGATCCTCGAAGATGAGCACACCGGAGGGGATCGGGAAGTCGGCTCTGATGAGTTCCAGGATGGCGCCCTTGGCCGAGCTATACGTGCCGTGGTCGACGATGCCCCTGTTGACGTCCTCGTAGCGGCTCACGGCGTAGAAGTCGTGCTGGGAGTTGTAGTACAGCGGCGCCTCCTCACGGAGTCGCTTGAACACCGGGTACGGGTCGGCGTTGATCTCCACGCTGTACGGGTCGAAGTAGACGCCGTCCTTCGTGGTGTCGAGCGTGTCGGTCACGGGTCCGCCTCTCTGCAGTTCTCGGGGCTGCGACAACTGCTTACCCGCGTAAGTTACACGGCTGAGCAACCGCCCGACAAGGCCGCGGGCGGCTCAGGTGGAGGCGCGGACGATCAGCGTCGCGGCGTCGGTGCGGCTCAGGTCCGCGTCGGTGGGATAGCCGAGTTCGGCCATCATGGCGGGCACGGCGGTGTCGACGATGGTCTTGGCGTCGAAGCCCACCGAGGTCAGCGGCGGTCCGCTTACGGCTCCGAGCGGGATGGCGTCGACGCCCATCACCGCCAGATCGTCGGGACACCGCAGACCCGCCGAGCGGATGCCGTGCAGGACGACGAACGCCGTCTCGTCGCTCTGGGCGCACACCGCGGTGCGATCGTCGGCCACCCAGGCGCGCACCGCATCGGCGGCGTCCGACCCGTCCGGCGCGACCGTGCCGGCCGTGATCTCGGGCAGACCGCGACGCTGCGCGACCTCGCGCAGGCCCGCCAGCCAGTAGTCGCCGAGCGGGCGCAGCACCTCGGCGCCGTTGTAGGCGAACGCCAGCCGCGAGTGCCCGCGGGAGACGAGATGGTCGATTCGCATCTCGCCGACCGTCACGTGCAGTGAGCCGAGCGCCTGCAACTTCTCGCTGCCGAGGTAGATCTGCGGGATGCCCGCCTTCTCGACGGCAGCGGCGGCGGCGCCGGTCAGCGGGAACACTCCGGTGACGGCCATCGGGTTGAGGTCGGCGACGGCGTCGACGATGTTCTGCCCGTCGTCGGTCTCGAGTTGAAGTGACAGCACGATGCCGTGCCTGGCGAGAGCCGTCGTCATGTGGCTGCCGACCGCGAGCGGCAACTCACCCATATCGGTGCGCGGCACGACGTACAGGACGACGCCGCTGCCCCCGCTCGCGAGGTTTCGGGCGGCGAGATTCGGCCGGTAGCCCAGCTTTTCGGCAGCAGCGTGGACGGTGGCCCGCGTCTGCGCCGAGATCGTCTGCCCGGACACGTTGTTGAGCACGTAACTGACGGTCGCGGTCGAGACGTTGGCGAGGCGGGCCACGTCGGCCTTGGTCGGCCGCGCCGCACCTCTGGTTGCCACGGCATCATCGTGGCACGTCCGCCGTCACAGCAGAAAGCGAGCGGCCCGCGGTCTCCTTCATCACCAGCACCGCCGCCAGCGACACCGCGGCGGCCGCCATCAGATAGAACGCGGGCACCATGACGTTGCCGGTCCGCGCCGTGAGCCAGGTCAGGACGTACGGGGTGGTACCGCCGAAGCCGGCCACCGCGATGTTGTAGCCGATCGAGAACCCGCTGTAGCGCACCCTGGTCGCGAACAGTTCGACGCCCGCGGTCACCGCGGCGGAGATGTACACCGCCTCGATCGCGGCCAGCAGACAGTGCGCCGTCAACACCGCCGGCAGCGAGCCCGACGTGATCATCAGGAACAGCGGATAGGCGAACACGACGAACAGCGCGGTGCCCGCGATCAGCATCGGGCGCCGACCCACCCGGTCGGACAGCGCGGCGAACGGCAGCGTCAGGATCAGCGCCGTCAGGCTCGCGAGGGTGATCGACGTGAACGACTCGGTACGACCGAAGCCCAGCGGCTTGATGAGGTAGTTCGGAACGAACGTGAACACCACGTAGTAGCCGACGTTGAAGATGAGGAACAACCCGAACACCTGCAGGATCGACGGCCACGACGTGGTGATCGCGTCGCGCAGCGGCCGTCGCGCGACGTTGTCCTCCCTGCGCAGTTCGGTGAATTCGGGGGTGTCGTCGAGACGCAGCCGGATGTAGAGGCCGATGAGTCCGAGCGGCGCCGCGAGCAGGAACGGGATCCGCCAGCCGTAGCTCTCCATCGCGTCGGCGGGCAGCAGTGCCTGCAGCAGCGTCACGGTGACCGACCCCAGCAGGAAGCCGAGCAGGCCCGACCACACCATGAACGTGACGATGACGCCGCGCCGCCGGTCGGGCGCGAACTCGGCGAGGTAGACGGCGCCGCCGCCGTATTCACCACCGGCCGAAAACCCTTGCAGGCAACGGCAAACCAGCAGCAGGATCGGCGCAGCGATGCCGATCGACTCGTAGGTCGGCAGCAGCCCGATCACCAGCGTGGCGCCCGACATCAGCAGGATGACGACGGCCAGTACCTTCTGCCTGCCGATGCGATCGCCGAGCGGTCCGAACACCAGCCCCCCGAGCGGTCGGACGAAGAACGCCGCCGCGAAGATCGCGAACACGCTCAGCAGCGCCGCGGTCTCTTCACCCCTGGGGAAGAAGTTGGTGGCGATGATCGTCGCGAGGAAGCCGTAGATCGCGAAGTCGAACCACTCCACGGCGTTGCCGATGGACGCCCCGGTGACGGCCCTGCGGACGGCGGTGGATTCGGCTGGCATGCCGCCACACGATAGTCAGACGTGTTTCCGTCTGGCGCAGAACGTGATTGAGCGTTCCGCTTAGCGGCTCGCGAGCGTACCGTCGGCCCTATGAGCACGCTCACCGACACGAAAGTCGCTTCCGCCCTTGACCGCATGTACGCCGAGTCGAAGGCGCAGCGCGAGGCGCTTCACGACCCTGCGCGCTGGCAGAAGCTCGAGGGCGCCAGTGCCCAGGAGCGCGCCGACGCGCTGAGCGACATCTACATGCCGGTCACGCCGGAGGCCGGTCGACTGCTCTACTCGCTGGTGCGTGCCAGCCGACCCGCCACCGTGGTCGAGTTCGGCATGTCGCTCGGGTTGTCCGGACTGCATCTAGCCGCTGCCGTGCGCGACAACGGCACCGGCCGCGTCGTCACCACCGAGATGAGCGCCGCGAAGATCGCCACCGCCAAGCGGAACTTCACCGACGCCGGCCTGGCCGACGTCGTCGACGTCCTCGAGGGTGACGCGCTGCAAACCCTTGCCGCGCTGGAGGGTCCGGTCGGTTTCGTCCTGCTCGACGGCTGGAAGGAGTTCTACCTGCCGGTGCTCCACCTGCTGGAGCCGCGACTGTCCGCCGGTGCGATCGTCGTCGCCGACAACACGAACATGCCCGACACCCAGCCGTACCTCGATTACGTCCGCGATCCGGCCAACGGCTACGTCAGCGTGAACTTCCTCGCCCGCGACAGCGACAGCATGGAGCTCAGCTGCCGCGTCTAGCGGCCCAGCGACGCCAGGTTGTTGACCGACTTCTCGACGTCCGAGCGGATCACCCGTGCGACGAGTCCGCCGACCGGTCCGCTGAGCAGTCCGCCGCCCAACTCGGCGAGCACCCCGAAGCGGGTACCGGGGTCGGACTCCTCGACCGACATCGTCAGGGTGATCCGCACCCCGCCGAAACCCTGGCCACGGAGCTGGATGCGGCGCGGCGCGTCGTACTCGGTGACCTCCCAGTGGATGGTGTTGCGGAAGCCCTTGACCTTGATCAACGCCGACACCCTGGTGCCCAGCTCGACGGTGTCGGGCACCGGACTGCGCCACCCGCCGAAGATCGTCAGCCACTCATCGAATCGATGCAGGTCCGATGCCAGCTTCCAGGCCTGTTCGGGGGACAGCTTCGAGGAAACCGACACGTCGACGTTCGCCATGGGTCTCTTAGTACCCAACTTCGGGCGGTTAAGCAGGGAGTGTGACGCCGGGGACGATCAGGGCTGCGGCGGGAAGCCCCGGCGCAGCCGGTGCGGGTGCGGGAGCTGGCGCAGGTGCCGGCGCGGGTACGCCGACCCCGAGCACCCGGAGCAGGTCGGGCTTCATCGCCTGCAGTTGCGAGCCCCAGTACCCCCAGCTGTGCGTCCCGTTGGCCGGGAACTGGAACACCGCATTGCGCCCGCCCGCCGCGACGTACTTCTGCTGGAACTCCTTGTTGGTGTTCACGGTGACGTTCTCCAGGAACTGCGCGCTGTACTGCACACCGAAGTCGCCGGGGGCGTCGAGGTCGGACGCCCTGCCGTTGCCGCAGTACACCCAGATCGCGGTGTTGTTCGCCACCAGGGTGGGGATGTTGACCATCGGATCGTTGCGCCGCCACGCCGGATCGCTCGCGACGCCCCACATGTCGGTCGAGTTGAAGCCGCCCGCGTCCTTCATGGCGAACCCGATCATGGTGGGCCACAAGCCCTGTGACGGGTTCAGGAAGCCGGAGAGCGACGCCGCGAAGATGAACTGCGTGGGGTAGTAGGCTGCCAGGTTCAAGGCGGTGCCACCGGACATCGACAGTCCGACGACTGCGTTGCCGGTCGGCGCGACGCCCTTGTTCGCGGCGAGGTACGCGGGCAACTCCCTGGTGAGGAAGGTCTCCCACTTATAGGTCGTGGTGCCCGCGCTGCCCTTGGCCGGCCGGTACCAGTCGGTGTAGAAGCTCGACTGACCGCCGACGGGCATCACCACCGACACCCCGGAGTTGTTGAACCACTCGAACGCGGCGGTGTTGATGTCCCAGCCGTTGGCGTCCTCCTGGGCGCGCAGTCCGTCGAGCAGGTAGACCGCGTGCGGGCCCCCGCCCTCGAACTGCACCTTGATGTCGCGTCCCATCGCCGGTGACGGCACGTTCAGCAGTTCGATGGGCAGACCCTCGCGAGAGTAGGCCCCGGCGGTCGGCGTACCCACCAGGCCGATCGTCAGCGCGACGGCGGCGGCCACCGTGGTCAGCCTGCGTACGTAGGTCCCCAGCACTGGTGTGACTCCATCTGCTCGCGCGTGTGTTGTTCGGAAGCTAACAGCGGGGTGCCCGACACCCGGTAGCCCATGCGGGCCGTAATCGCCTCGTTATCAGGGCGTTTCGCGATCCTTATGCGATCGGAGGCGCCCGGGCCGTCGCCACCCACCCGGGAGCGGTTCGTGAAGCACCTGTGAATCGGCTTGTACGACAAGCTTCTGCGGGTGTCCACACGGCAGACTCAGGCCCAACACAGTGAGGAGCAACACCATGACCTTTCACACCCGGGCAGTCCGGCTCATCGCAGGCGGCGGCCTCGTCGCAGGTGCCCTTGGCGCCACAGCGCTTTTCGGGGGCGTCCCGTCCGCATTCGCCAACGAGGACCCGGCCGCCAACCCGCCCAACTGCAGCGCCGCCGACCTCGAAGGGGTGCGCGCCGGTGTCGACGCCTCCACCTCCGCGTACCTGTTCAGCCACCCCGACCTCAACGCCTACATGAGCAGCCTGCAGGGGCTGTCGCGCGACGAGACCGCCGCGAAGACGAAGGCCTGGCTGGCGCAGCACCCGCAGGAGCAGGCCGAGATGACCGGTATCCGCCAGCCGCTGGTGGACCTCAAGGAACGCTGCGCCGCACCGCCCAGCCCCTAGGCGTACACCGCTCCGGTCATCAGGCTCGCAGTCCGCAGCCACACCGCTGCGGCGAACACGACGAGCAGTCCGACGATGACCGCCACGTGGATCAGGGTGCGGTGCGCGCGCGGTGCGTAGCCGTAGGCGAAGCCCACGGCGACACCGGTCAGCAGCCCACCGACGTGGCCCTGCCAGCTGATCGACGGCACCACGAAGGTGATCACCAGGTTGATCGCGATGAGCCCGATGATCCACTTGACGTCGAAGTTCAGCTTGCGAGCCAGCACCAGGGTCGCGCCGAAGAGCCCGAAGATCGCGCCCGACGCCCCGAGTGTCCCGGTGTCGACCGGGGTGAGCTGGTAGACGAGGACCGAGCCGCCGAGCGCGCTCACCAGGTAGAGGCCCAGAAACCGGCTGCGGCCGAGCCAGTGCTCGAGGGCCGGGCCCGTCACGTAGAGAGCCCACATGTTGAAGACGATGTGCATCAGGTCGACGTGCAGGAACGCGGACGACACGAGCCGATACTGCTCGTCGTACAGCGCGATACCCCTGGGCCACAGAACGAGTTCCTCGTAGACGCCGGGTACCGCCTTCTGCACGACGAACATCACCACGCTGATCGCGATGAGCGCGTAAGTGACCCAGGGCTTGCCGGTCGGCCTACCGCCGAACGTCGTCGTCGCCTGCCGTACCGACTTGGCACCCTCGTTGACGCAGTCCACGCACTGGTGCCCGACGGCCGCCGACCGCATGCAGTCGCCGCAGATGTACCGCCGGCACCGCGTGCACTGCACGTAGGTGGCGCGCCCTGGATGGCGGTAGCAGCTCGGCGCTTCCGGTGGCGACGCCGGCGGGTTCGGGAAACTCACACGTCCACTCTTCCAGCTAAAGGCGCCAAAGCGCCTCCTGGGTGGTGCTCGCCACCAACGCGCCGGACCTGTCGTACAGCGATCCGACGACGAGTCCGCGCGAATCGGCGGTGTTCAGCGGACGCACGTCGTACAGATGCCACGCATCCGGGGTGAACGGGCGGTGAAACCACACTGCGTGGTCGAGGCTCGCGGCGAAGCCGGACTCCTCGTCCGGCGAAGCGCCGGGCGGCCTCGCCACCGGCACCGGCCCGAAGTCCGACATGAAGGTCAGCATGCAGGCGCGCGTCAACGCGTCGTCTTCGACGGCGTCGCGGGTCCTGATCCAGAACGGCGGCACCGCGAACATCGAATCGTCGCCGGGAGTGACCCTGATGTCGAAGCGGCCCGCGAAACCGAGATCCACGTCCTTGGGCACGGCGGTGTCGAAGTCCAACACGGTGGCTCGCGGCGCCTGCCAGTCGGCGGCGGGCTCGGGACGGTGGAACGAGGCGATCATCTCGAGGATCGTCTTGCCGTGCTGAACCGCGGTGACGCGCCGAGTGTCGAAGGAGCGGCCGTCGCGCGTGCGCTCGACCTCGAGTTCGACGTCGACGTTGTACTCACCGCCGCGGACGAAGTAGAGGTGCAGTGACTGCGGCAGCTTCTCCGGATCGACGGTCGCACCCGCCGCGGCCAGTGCCTGCGCACCGATCAATCCGCCGAACAGCCTGTCGCCCGAGCCGCGACGGACGTTGTGCGCGATGAACAGGTCACCCCGGCGTTCGAAGTCCAGCAACCGCGCGATCCAACTACCCGTCATGTCGCGGGTAACCCTAACCGCACGGGTCAGGCGACGTCCGACAGCCCGCGCACCGCGATGGCGAACGCACCGAGCACGGCGAAGGGCGCGACGAGCGGCGCCCACGGCAGTTCGATCGGCACGGCCGTCGCGAGCACGCCGAGCGCCGACGCCCCGAAGACCGCGACCAGCGTCGGCAGGGTGACGGCCTCCCCCCGGTCGGCGTGGCGGACGGCCAGGTAGCAGGTGGCACTCAAGCCGGCGAGCGCCGCGAGCAGCGGCGCGGCGTCGGACAGGGCGAGCGCCGCTATCGCCAGCACCACCGCCGCTCCCGCCAGGGGTGCGAACCACACCGACCCGACGACGGCAACCGCCGCGACGACGGCACAGCCGAGTCCCGGTGCGTCGGCCTGCAGGGCCACCGCCGCCACCATCATCAACCCGAAGGCCGTGGCCAGCACCCGCATCGGAATCAGCAGCACCTCAGGGCCTTCCGACTCTGCGATGGTCGGGCACCAACTGCATGACCTGGTCGAGAGGCTGGTCGTCGGGCCACGGCACCACGTCGACGCCGATCGTGCGCATATCGCGGTACATGAACGAGCGCTGCATCGCCCACATCCGGTGGATCAGCGGGTCCTGATCGTCGGCGAACGGCGCGCGCGACAGCACGTCGACCGCGACCACGACGTGCCCGCGCCTGCACAGTTCGATCAGGGCGAGCGCGAAGTCGGTGTCCAGCAGCGTGGAGAACGCGATGACGATGGCACCGGCGGGCAGAGCCGCACGCGGGGCCAGCGTGCCGGACGTCACCTCGTAGTCCGCACCGGCCGCGAGCACGGCGTCGAGCACCCGGTAGAACTGGCGCCTGCCGATATCGGCTCCCAGCCAACGCGGTTGGGCGCCGAGGGCGACGACGCCCGCGCGGTCACCGTTGCGCAGCGCCGTCTGCACCACCTGCACGGCTCCCCGCACCGTACGTTCGGTCGCCGCAGTGGCGGGGCCGGCGGGCTGGTCGTAGGTGTCGACGAGTACGACGACGTCGGCGGCGCGCTCACTCAACCGCTCGGTGACGTGCAGGCTGCCCCGCCGCGCGCTCACCGGCCAGTTCACGCTGCGCAGTTGATCGCCGGGCACGTAGGCTCTGATGTTGCCGTACTCGACGCCCCTGCCGACGTAGGCCGTGAGGTGCGTGCCCAGCCGGTCGAGCAACTCGGTGCGCGGCAGCGGGGTCACCTGTGGCGGAGCGACCGGGAACACGAACAACTCGGCGGCGTCGACGGTGCCGGTTCCGGTGAGCAGCCCGCCGCGGGCGGAGACCCTGCACCGCGCCCGCACGGGATAGCGTCCCCACCGCTGCGCCGATACCGTGAGTTCGGTTGTCCGCGTGTCACTCTCGATGTCCATCCCGGCGCAGGGCTCGATCGTCAGGTCCGCGTTCTCGGCCCGCACCGTGAGCGTCACCCGTTCGGTCTCGAAGCAGCGGAGCACACCCGGCGTGGCGTGCACCAAGACCGCCCGCGGTGGCGGCTGCCAGCGGATCGATGCGAGCAGTCCGAGCATCGGTGCGGCGAAGGCGATCAACTGCCACTGCGAGGTGACCACCGCGACCGCGAGTGCGATACCGGCGCACGTCGCGAGCGCACGGGTGAGCGACGATGTGCGCCAGGTGATCTCGACATCCACCGACCGCTCGTCGATCACGTCGCTCCGCGGGTGCGCGGTACCGGAACCCGGCGCAGCAGCTCGTCGATCACGTCGCGGCTGCGCACCTGACGCACCCACATCTCCGGGCGCAGGCTGATGCGGTGCGCCATCGCGGGTCCGGCCAACGCCTTGACGTCCTCGGGGATGACGTAGTCGCGACCCAGGAGCAGCGCACGGGCGCGGGCCAGCTGAACCAGGTCGAGCTCAGCGCGCGGACTCGCTCCGACCGCCACCTGCGGGTGCTGTCTGCTCGCGACGGCCAGCGACACCACGTACTGCAGGATGTCGTCGTGCACCGTGACGTCCTCCACGGCCTGACGCATGGCGATCACGTCGCGCGCGTCGACGACCTGGTCGACGGCCTGCTCCGGGACGCCCCGTTCGAGACGGCGCTGCAGCATCGAAACCTCCTCCGCCTCAGACAGATACCGGAGTTCCAGCCGCACCGTGAAGCGGTCGAGTTGCGCCTCCGGTAGCGGGTAGGTGCCCTCGTACTCGATTGGGTTGTCGGTCGCCAACACGATGAACGGGTCCGGCAGCGGATGCGTCGTGCCGTCGATGCTGACCTGCCGCTCCGCCATCGCCTCCAGCAGCGCGGCCTGTGTCTTGGGCGGCGTGCGGTTCACCTCGTCGGCCAGCAGCAGGTTGCCGAACACCGGGCCGCGCCGGAACTCGAAGCGCCCGGACTGCATGTCGTAGATGGTCGAGCCGAGGAGGTCGGCGGGCAACAGGTCGGGGGTGAACTGCACACGCGTGAAGTTCAGCCCCAGAGCGCTGGCGAACGAACGGGCGATGAGGGTCTTCCCCAGGCCGGGCAGATCCTCGATGAGGACGTGCCCACGCGCGAGCACCGCGGTGAGGATCAGCGTGAGGGCGGCGCGTCTGCCGACGACCACCCGCTGAATCTCGTCGAGCACGGCGTCACAGCGCGCGGCGGTCGTCGGTGCCGTCATATTCGCTCCAACCGTTGCAGCAGTTCATCGAGCACCTCTCGGCCGGGTCCCGGCTCGTGATTTCCGGTGCGGGATACGTTGTCGGGATCGACCCACTGCCACAGTTCGGTCCCGAAGACCATCTCGGCGGTGGCCTCGAAAGCGTTGGCGTCCTTGCTCTTACGCTGCCCGGTGGCGAGCTCGAACTGACGGGCCAGCATCGGTCGCAGATGCTTGTCCCAGTCGGTGCGCGTCGTCTCCGCCCGCGCGATCAGCGTCTCGGTGCGCACCAGCCAGCGGCGCAGCGACTCCGCCGGGTCACGGGCGTGCGAATCGTCGTAGCCGTCCTGTCTCCGCGTCATGGCCCAGCGAACGCCGAGCACCCCGGTCGCCGCCATCACCCCGGCGGCGATCAGCACGGCCTCGCGTTCCGGAGTCAGCAGCATCGTCAGCTCGGTCAGCGCGATGAGTGCGACGGCCAGGACGACGTAGAGCTTCACGCGGGGCTCCGCATCTCGGCGAGCACCTGGTTGAGTACGTCGACGGCCGTCGCCCGGTGGCTCTCGTTCATCACGTGCGGGCTGAACCGGGCCTCCTCGAACAGGTGCACGAGTCGGGTTGCGGCGCCGGGTCGGAGCGCGTGCTGTTCGACGGCGCGGGCCAGCACCTCCGACGCGGTGTCGAAGTCCTGCGGCGCGGCGCCGGGAACACGAGCGAGTTCGCGTTCCATGGCGACGTAGCACGCGATGATCGCCATCCGCGGCTCCCGGTTCAGGTCCCCCACCTCGGCAAGCCCGACTTCGGCTGCGCGAGCTAGGCTTTCGGAGTCACCCGCTCCGTCGGTGTGCGCACTCGGCGCTTCGGGCGCGGCGGTGACCGCACTCCGCGGCGAGCGGCGCGCGGCGACGACGGTGCCCACCGCGAGCACGAGCAGGAACACCACGGTGGCGGCGTAGAAGTAGCCCAGTGGGTTCGGCCCGTTCGGTGCCGGCTCCGGTGGCTCCGGAGCCTGCGGCGCCGTGGGCGCGCCCGGAGCGACGTCGCGCGCGGTGCCCGGTGCGGAACCCGGCGGGTCCAGCGCGTCACCACCGCCGAGCCTGCTCAGCACGACGGATAGCGTCAGCCACACCAGCACGACGAGGAACGCGACGAGCGCGGACCGCCACGTCAGCCGTCCGGCGTCGCCACGCAGCCACGTCGGGGTACTGCTCTCCTCGGCGCGGGCCGCCGTGCGCTGCCGCGACCGCACGATGACGGCGAGCATCACCACGGCAACGGCGGCGAACAGCATGACGAGGACCACGACGAGGGACGCGGGGTTGTCGGGCACCGGCTCGCGCGGCTTCCGCTCAGCGCCCGGCACGGTGCCGCGCAACGCCACCGCCGCGATGATCGTCAGCGCCGCGAGCGCCAGCATCGATCGGGCGGACCTGTCGGTCATCGGCGACCTCCGTGCTGACTCCTCGATACTAGAGCGGCCCCTGGCCGTGGTCACGCAACCACGTGGCGGTGAGCTGGCGGTACGCCTGCTGGCCGATGCTGCCGGTCCTGGCATCGAATACGTGGTCGGCGTAGGGCACCGAGACGAGTTGCGCGTCGACCCCCGCGCGTCGCGCCGCATCGACGAACCGATGGGTCGCGCCGACGGGCACCAGGTGGTCGGCCGCGCCGACGAGGATCAACGTCGGCGGCGCCGTGGGGCCCAGATGCGTCGCCGACGCGATCGCCGCGTAGCGGTCCGGGTGCTCGGCGGGGGTGCCACCGGTGTAGGCGCCCGCCATGCCACGTGAGGTGTCGCCGAGGATCGCGTCCGAGTTGACGTAGAAGTCGGCCGGGTCGACGGCCGGGTACAGGGCGGTGACGGCTGACACGGCGGGAATGTCTCCACCACAGGAGGATTGGAGCTCGTCGCGGGCCCTGAGATACGCCGTGTTGATGGCCAGGTTGCCTCCGGCCGAGTCGCCGGACAGCGACAGCCGAGTCGGGTCCCCGCCGTAGGCCGCGGCGTTGTTCGCGACCCAGACCAGCGCGCAGCCGAGCTGGCTCTGCACGACGTTCCACAGGTGCCGGTCGGCCGACGACAGCGAGTAGTCGACGGTGATGGTGAGCCATCCGCGATCCGCGAACCACCTCATGTCGGCGCTCTTCGCGTCGCGGGCCCCGGCGACCCACCCACCGCCGTGTATGTAGACGAGGACGGGTGCCCGACCGCCCCCTGCGGGGGGCCGGTACACGCTGACGTTCAGCGGTTCGCCGTCGAACGTCGAGTAGGCCAGCTGCGCATCGGGTACCGAGCCGGCGTCGGTGAACACCCGCAGCGTCTCGGCGATGTCGATGTCCGCACCCGCGTTCTCCACCGCCGACACCATCCGGGCCGTGACGGCGGTCCCGCCCACCGCGATCGCGAGCGCCACGGCGACGAGGACACTCGCGTACCGCCCGCGGTGGCGCCACCGGATCGCGAAGGCGGCCAGCCCGCAGGCCACCGCCACCAACACCACCCAGGTTATCACGGGCGGCACGAAACCGGTGGCGAGGCCCAGCACCGGCACGCCCGAGAGAAACGTGCCGAGGACGCCGACGCCGAGCGCAGCGAGTATCGCCGTCAGCGCGCCCAGCGCGATCCGTCGGATCAAGCCGTTGCGCCCGAAGAGGTTTCGCGTTCCGCCGCTGCGACGAGCTGCCGGGAGAGCAGGACCAGCGCGCCGCGGAGGGCGGCCCGAACGGCTGGCCCCGTGCCACGCAGACCCTCGGTGAACGACCCCGACCAGATCAACTCGGTGCCGCCGGAGGCGTTGGGGGTGAACAGGACCTCGGCGCGGTAGTCCTTCGCGGGGCCCGAGCCGGCGAAGGTGTACACGTGCTTGCGGTCCGGCTCGTACACGAGGGTCTCCTCACGCATCAGAACCGGCCACATCCCCACCTTGCGGATGGCGCCGACTCCTGCGGGTGCCGGGACGCCCTCCCGGTCCCAGCTGGCCTGCAGGATGAGCGGCTTGCCCCACTTCGCCCAACTCGGTCCGTCGGTCTCCATCCGGAACAGCGTGGCGGGCGGTGCGGTGCTGGTGCGTCTGAGCTGAAACGAGAAGGTCCGGCCCGTCATTACGCCTCCAGGAGTCGGTGGTTCCCCGAATTCTCGACGGACCCTACCCGAGCGTGGGAAGGGTGGTTCCCGTCTCGCGCTCGGCGAACTCCCAGAGGCGACCCGCGACGTCGTAGTCGCAGGCCAGGGTGGAACGGCCGATCAGCACCGGGGAGCCGCGCAGGCCCCGCACTCCGTCGACGCCGACGTAGCTTCCCGGCGGGATCGGTTCGCTGATGCAGTACAGCGTCGGTCCGGCGCCCTCGCTGATGTCGTTGGCGAGTAGTCCGCCGACTGCCTGCACGCCGCGGTGCAGGACCGACATCAGCGGCTTATCCGAGACGTGGGAGAGGTTCGACGCCACCCAGCCGGGATGCGTGAGTTGGCTCACCACAGGCGATTTCGCCTCCCGCAGCCGACGGTCGAGCTCCAGGCCCCACAGCATCACCGCGAGCTTCGACCGCGCGTAGGCGCCCATGACGTTGTACTTGGTGCTGCGCAGGTGCAGGTCGTCGAGGCGCAGTCGGGCCGACTTGTGCGCGTCCGATCCGACGTTGACGATCTGCGTCCGGATTCGGTCGAAGATCAGGTTCGTCAGCGCGAACGGGCCCAGGAAGTTGGTCCCGATCGTCATCTCGAACCCGTCGACGGTGTCGGCCCGGTGCTGCGACAGCGCGCCCGCGTTGTTGACGAGGATGTCGATGCCCGAGCACACCTCGTCCAGCAGGGCCGGGAACGCCCGCACCGACGCCTGGTCGGCGAGATCGAGCCTGAGCACCGAGGTGGTGCCGCCGATCTCCCGCGCTCGTTGCGCGCCGAGCTCGGTGTTGCGGACGGCCATGATCACGTGGGCGCCGGCGCGAGCGAGGGCCTGCGCGGTTCCGAGGCCGACGCCGTTGGTCGCACCCGTCACGACGATGTGCTTGCCGGTCAAGTCGCCGAGGCGAGCCGGCGTCCATGCTGAGGTCACGCGACCGAGGGTAGATGGCCGGGCTTCGGTTGCTTGTTACGGGAAAATGATTCCGTGTTACGGCCGTGTTACACGTATGCTGGCGCCATGCGCACGAAGACGGTGTTCACCGAGGTCGAAGCACTGCTGTGCCGCGACGAGTTCCGTTACGTGTCACCGCTGGCGCTCGAGATCCACGTCCGCGCCGTGGCGCGGTGCGTGCGCGGCGCGAACCCCGCGTTCATCGCCGACACCGGCCTCGACGCCATCGCGCCCGGCCCGGTCACCACGCTCGCCGCGGCGGAACTGTGTCTCGCCGGTGTGTGGCACCGTGCCGGGAGCGGCTACGGCGGCTACGTCATCAGCGACGACCAGCTGATCGACCACCTGGCCGAGGCCCCGCTGCTGCGCGGACTCAAGGCCGCCTGCCGCCGATGGTGGCGCGAGTTGAACAGCGAGCGGTTCATCCCGCTGTAGGTCGGTCGTTCAGAACTGCGGCAGCCGGACCACCTGGACGAAGAACTCGTCGATCTGGCGGACCGCGCTCATGAACTGATCCACGTCGACGGGCTTGGTCACGTAGGCGTTGGCGTGCAGCTTGTAGCTCTTGAGGATGTCCTCCTCGGCCGACGACGTCGTGAGCACGACGACCGGGATGTGGCAGAGGTCGGCGTCGGACTTGATCTGCTCGAGCAACTGGCGGCCGTCGTACTTCGGCAGGTTGAGGTCGAGCAGAATCAGCTCCGGGCGGGGCGCGTTCTCGTACGCGCCGCGCTGGTAGAGGAAGTCGAGGCCCTCCTCGCCGTCGCGCGCCACGTGCAGCGTGTTCTTGATCTTGTTGTGTTCGAAGGCCTCACGGGTGATCAGTTCGTCACCGGGATCGTCTTCGACCAACAGGATGTCGATCACTCGGGCGTCAGAGGTCATGCAGGCGGTCCTTCCAGAGCTGCCGCCGGGGCGTCATCCGCCTCGGCGCGGTCGTCTGCGGTCGCCAGAGGCTTGACGGGCAGGGTGAACGTGAACTGAGTACCGGCGGTGTAGTCGTTGTCGATCCAGATGCTTCCACCGTGGTGCTCAACGATCTTCTTACAGAGTGCCAGTCCGATGCCAGTCCCGCTGTACACCTCCCTGGCGTGCAGCCGTTGGAAGATGACGAAGACCTTGTCGGAGAACTCCTCGCTGATGCCGATGCCGTTATCCGAGACCGTGAACACCCACAGCCCCTCGCGCTCCTCGGTGCCCGCCGCGCAGTCGATGACGACCCGCGGTGCCACCTCGGGCTTGCGGAACTTGATCGCGTTGCCCACCAGGTTCTGCCACAGCATCGTGAGCAGCGTCGGGTCACCCTCGACCGTCGGCAGTGGTCCGGTGCGGACGATCTCGGCGCCCGACTCCTCGATCGCGGCCGACAGGTTGCCCAGCGCGTCGTCCAGCTCGTCGTCCAGCGGGACGTCGGCGGACGCGGCGTTCAGCCTGCCGACGCGCGAGAACGTCAGCAGGTCGTTGATCAGGACCTGCATCCGCTTGGCGCCGTCGACGGCGTAGCCGATGTACTCGGTGCCGCGGCCGTCGAGTTGGTCGCCGTAGCGCTTCTCCAACAGCTGGCAGAACGACGCGACCTTGCGCAGCGGCTCCTGCAGATCGTGCGACGCCACGTAGGCGAACTGCTCGAGCTCGGCGTTGGAACGTCGCAGCTCGATGGTCTGCTCGTCCAGCAGAGCCGAAGCCGCTCTCGAGGTCTCGAGTTCCGCGACGACGCGCTGCCGCATGTTCTCGACGTCGGCCGCCATGGCCCGGATGTCCTTCGGGCCGCGCGGCACGATCTTCTCGCTGAAATCGCCCTCGGTGATCCGCCTGCACTGCTCGGCCAGCATGGCCAGCGGCCGGTTGATGGCGCGGTGCGAGACGATCGCCAGCAGGATCGCCGTCACGAAGAACGCGACGATCATGACGATCAGCACCCAGTCCCGCCAGCTGCGCATATCGACGAGCTGATCGGCGTAGGCGTCACGGACGGTTTGCAGATTGTCGGTCTGGACGGTGAAAAGGCGACGGATCTCGTCGAACTCGTTCTTGCCCGTGGCGACCAGGGCGGGGTCGACGGTCCTCGGATTGCCTGGTGTGACGCTCGCGATGAGCGGCTCGGCGTACGCCGAGCGCCACGTGGCCACGGCCTCCTCGATCGCCTCGAGGTCCGCCACCTGCTCGAGCCTGCCGCCGAGCAGGTTCCGCATCGCGTCCACCGCAGCGCGCTCGTCCCGCTGGCCGTCGTAGTACGGGTCGAGGAACTGCCGATCCGCACTGATCGCATAGCCCCTGGTCGCCGTCTCCTGATCACGCAACGCCGCCTGCAGCTGGTAGGAGGCGATGCGGGCGGGCCCGATCTCGTCGGTCCACTCCTGCGTCGCGTCGTCGGCGCGCTGCACCAGCACGGCGCCCGCGACCGCTCCGGCCAGCACCACGCCGCCCATGACGACGAGCACCAGCGTCTGCCACCCCTGCACCGTGAGCCTGCGCCCGGCGCTGCGTTCCTTCTCGGTCACCACGTCCGCTCCACTCGCACCACCGCGATGTCGTCGGCGATCCCGCCGTGTGCCTCCGCGCGTCGTTCGGCACCGTCGATCAGCGTCTTGACGAACTCGGCAGCCGGCAGGCCGGACATCGACCTCGCCATCGTCAGCAGGCCCTCCTCGCCGAGCCGGGCGTTGCCCACCCCCGAGTGGCCCTCGAAGATCCCGTCGGTCAGCAGAACGATGCCATGGCCCTCGGGCAGCTCCAACTCGTTGGGCGGCCACTGCGTTCCGTTCAGGCCGAGCGCCGGTCCGGCGGGCGGCTCGAGCCATTCCACGGTGCTGGGGCCGTGCACCAGCATTCCGGGATGACCCGCCCGCACCGCGGTGAACCGCCTGCTGTCGGGGGCGAACGCGAGGCTGAGCACCGTCGCGAAGATGCCGCTGCTGACCGGACTCTCGGCGCGCAGGATCCGCTCCATCTGCAGCATCCGCTCGTTGCCGCGCAGTCCGGCGAAGGTCAGCGCCCGCCAGCCGATGCGCAGTGCCACGCCGAGCGCCGCCGCATCCGGTCCGTGGCCTGCGACGTCGCCGACCATCACGTGCACGGTTCGATCGGGAGTCTGCACGAAGTCGTAGAAGTCGCCGCCGAGCATCTGGCTCTGGTGGCTGGGCCGGTACTCGGCGATGATGTCGACGCCCGGCGAGTCCAACAGCAGCGGTGTGGGCAGCAGCCCCCTGGCGAGCCTGGCGTTCTCCTGGGCCTGCAGCTGGCTGGCGTGCAGTTCGACGGCCGTCAACTCGCCGCGTTTGCGTTCGATCGCGTAGAGAACTGCACGCCTGAGCATTTCGGGCTCGACGCGCCCCTTAACCAAGTAGTCCTGCGCGCCGGCGGCGACGGCACCGACGCCGAAGTGCTCGTCGGAGAGTCCGGTGAGCACCACGATCGGCAGCCGGTCGTTCTTCCTGGTGATCCGGTCCACCGCGTAGATGCCGTTGGAGTCGGGCAGGTTGAGATCGAGCAGTACGCAATCCGGCCGCGTCAGCGTCAACAGCTCCTCGGCCTCGGCCATCGTGCCCGCGACCATCATCTCGATGTCGGCGTTGGCGTCGGCGATCAACTCCTCGACGAGCAGTGCGTCAGCGCGGTCGTCCTCGACCAGCAGGAGCGAGATGCGGCGACCGGGCAGCGCCGGGTTCGCGTTCGGCCCTGTCATCGGTGAACGGGTTGAGTGTCAATGCACAGAAGATACCCTTGGCGCGCTGCGGATTCCGCGGTATATCCCACGCCGCACGATCCACGGCATCAGCACCCGCTCGAACGACCAGGCGGGAAACCGGAAGGCCCGGCCGTTCGGCGCGAAGACCTCGAGTCCGTCGCGCTGAATTCCCAGTACAGAGCCCCACCGACTGCGCGGCGGCCGGTACGACTTCAGCGGCTTGCCCGTGAAACCCGCGACGACGTTGTGCGCCAGCAGCCCATCGGCGCGGTTGCGCGCGGAGCTGCGCAGTGGATCCGTCGCGGCGACGTCGCCGATCGCGAACACCCGATCGTGTCCCGGCACGCGCAGCTCGGGCGTCACGCGCACGAAGCCGTCGTCGTCGAGGACGTCCGCGGGCAGCCAGCCGGTGTTCGGCCGCACCAGCCCGACCGTCCACAGCACGGCGTCGGCCGACGCGGGCGGCTGTCCGGTGCTCCACTCGACGGGATCCGAGGTGATCTCGGCGCCCGTGAATCCTGGAGGCAGCACGGCGCGGTGGCCGGGGTGCAGGGTCACGCCGGCGTCGGCCAGCCGCTGCGCCACCCTCGCCCACGCGCGCGGGTGGTGTCCGGTCAGCGCGCGCGCCCCTGGAAAGTACAGGTCGACGCGGGTGTCCGGCCAGGTCAGGGCGATGTTCGCGGCACTGCTGACGGCGGCCGCGCCTCCGCCGACCACGATCACCGACGACGCCGCGGCCAACCGGTCGTGCGCCTTCCCGAGGTCGGCGTCGATCTCGGCGGCCGTCTGCATCGTCGGCTGCCGCCAGAACCCGTTGCTCACGCCGGTCGAGATGACCAGCGCGTCGAACTCCTCGGTGCGCTCGCTGCCGTCGGCACCGCGCACCGTCACGGTGGCGCCTGCGAGGTCGGCGGCGGTGAGCTCACCGTGGACGGTGCGCACCCGGTCGAGGCCGCGGTATCGGTCGAACGTGATCCAGTTGTGCTTCGCCCAGTGGCCCGGCCTGCTCAACCGCCAGCCCAGCTCCTGGCCGCTCACCAACCCCGGCTTAGACGAAATGCCCACCACCTCAACATCTTCGGCCTTGGCGAGCTTGATCGCGGTGAGCAACCCGCTGTCACCGAGGCCCGCGACGACGACGCGCTTCACGACGTCGCCTTCGACGGCGGCCAGGGCACGAACTTCGACACCCGGTCGATCACGCGCTGATACTCGGGCCTGCGGGCCAGGCTGCGCTCCTCCATCATCGGGATGCTCGCTCCGAGGAACAGCGCGAGCATCAGCGCGGCGCCCGCCAGCAGCCACCACCAGTCGGCGGGAGACGTGGCGACGCCGAATAGTCCGAGCGACAGCCAGAAGCTGAACTCCCCGAAGTAGTTCGGATGCCGCGACCACCCCCACAGCCCGCGCGCCATCGCCTCACCCGGCGAGCGGGTCTTCGCGAAGTCGTACATCTGCTGATCGGCGACGTACTCGAGGACTACCGCCGCGACGCCGATCGCCGTCGCGATCCAGGCCAGCCACACGAGTCCCGTGTTCGGCCGAGTCACCGCGACGTAGACCGGGACCATGCCGAGGAACACCTGCAGCGTCGGGATGACGTGGATCGCCACCAGGTCGGCGACGAACTCGAACCTGCCCGCACGCTCCCGGAACATCGGGTAGCGCCAGTCCTCGTGGTGCAGGCCGGGGAAGCCGCGAATCCAGTTGCCGGTCAACCGAATCGCCCACAGCATCACGACGACGGTGACCAGCGTGCAGCGCAGCGCGTCGATGTAGGGGGCCGACTCCCACCACCAGTAGAAGAGCAGCAGCGGCGGGATCACGCTCCAGTACGCGTCGTAGAAGCTGGAGTTCCGATAGGCCCGGCTGAAGGCGAAGATCACCAGCGTCGCGAGCAGGTCGGCGATCAGGGTGTCGAGCCACAGCCTCTCGGTGGTCGGACCCCAGATCAGCCACGCCAGCCCCACCGCGACGGCGATGACGTAGGCGACCGTGACGATCGCGAGCGAGGCGCCCTTGGATCTGGCTGAGCTCATGATCGGCGCCCACTCATATCGAAAAACGGTAACACGTTCTAGTTGGCCGAAACGGGCCGTTTCCGGGGGTCGCCGTAGGCTGAGGACATGCCCGACCTTCACGCCGACGTCGCCGTGCTCGCCCCACTGCTGGGCACGTGGACAGGCCGAGGGTCGGGTGACTACCCGACGATCGACTCGTTCGACTACACCGAGGAGATCACGTTCGGCCACGTCGGCAAGCCGTTCCTCTCCTACAGCCAGCGCACGAAGTCCGTCGACGACGGACGCCCGCTGCACGCCGAGACCGGCTACCTCCGGGTGCCGTCCCCCGGCCACGTGGAGTGGATCCTCGCGCATCCGACGGGCATCACCGAGATTCTGGAGGGCACGCTGACGGTCGTCGACGGCGCCCTCGTCATGGAACTCGCCGCAACGGTCATCGGCCGCAGCGCCTCCGCGAAGGACGTGTCCGCCCTTGGCCGTTCGTTCCGGCTACTCGGCGACACCCTGACCTACACGGTGCGGATGGGCGCGGTAGGCCAGCCGCTGCAGCACCATCTGTCGGCGACACTGCACAGGAAGCCGTCGTGAGCGACGAGCGAGAAGCGAAGCGGGATCGCGCATGAGCGACGAGCGAGAAGCGAAGCGGGATCGCGCATGAACGACGAGGGCCGGATTCGCGTCCCGTCCGACCTGGACGCGGTGACCTCGGTCGGCGTCGAGAAGGACGGCGACGTCGGGGTCGAGCGCATCTGGGACGCCGCGCGACACTGGTACGCCGCTGGCATGCACCCCGCGATCCAGGTGTGCGTCCGCCACCGCGGCGAGGTGGTGCTGAACCGGGCGATCGGCCACGGCTGGGGCAACGGGCCGGACGATCCCGCGGACGCCGAGCGGGTGCCGGTCACCACCGACACCCCGTTCTGCGTGTACTCCACCGCCAAGGGCATCACGACCACGGTGGTGCACATGCTCGTCGAGCGCGGCGCCTTCTCGCTCGACGACCGGGTGTGCGACTACCTGCCGACGTACACCAGCCACGGCAAGGACCGCACCACCATCCGGCACGTCATGACCCACAGCGCGGGCGTCCCGTTCGCCACCGGGCCGAAGCCCGACCTGCGGCGGATGAACGACAGCGAGTACGCCCGCGAGATGCTGGGCAACCTCAAACCCATCTACCGGCCGGGCCTGGTGCACATCTACCACGCGGTGACCTGGGGACCGCTGATGCGGGAGATCGTCTCGGCCGCGACCGGCCGGGACATCCGCGAGATCCTCGCGACCGAGATCCTCGACCCGCTCGGCTTCCGCTGGACGAACTTCGGGGTGTCCGAGGACGACGTGCCGCTGGTCGCACCCAGCCACGTCACCGGCAAGCCGCTGCCGCCCCCGATCGCGCGGGCGTTCAAGCTCGCGATCGGCGGAACGACGCAGCGGCTCATCCCGTTCACCAACACTCGGGCGTTTCTCACCAGCGTGGTGCCGTCGTCGAGCACGGTCTCCAACGCCGTGGAACTGTCCCGATTCGCCGAGATCTGGCGGCGCGGCGGCGAGCTCGACGGCGTCCGGGTGATGTCGCCGGAGACGCTGCGCGAGGCGACCGTGGAACGCAGGCGGCTGCGCCCCGACGTCGCAACCGGTCTGGTACCGCTGCGCTGGGGCACCGGATTCATGTTGGGCTCCAAGCGTTTCGGGCCGTTCGGCCTGGACGCGCCCGCGGCGTTCGGGCACACCGGGCTGGTCAACATCGCGATGTGGGCCGACCCGGAACGCGACCTGGCCGCGGCCGTCGTGAGCAGCGGCAAGCCGGGCGGCCACTCCGAGGCCAAGCGCTACCCGGCACTGCTGGACGCCATCGCGGCGGCGGTACCCCGCACCCGCTGACCTCACCGCGCCGAACGTTGGTTACCGCCACGCGAAATCGCGGCATGGTGTCACCCAACCCAACACTCGACGACCGCCGCCTCGACGTCATGCTGAACCCTGCTCGCGCTCACCGGCGGGAAGGTCTAACGAAGCCGTTCCCCGTACACCTTGGCGACGGCCAGGGACATCAGCACCCGGCGATCGGACACCATCACCGAGCGGTACTCGTCCCAGTCGGGGTGTTCGCCCGCGGCCGCGCGGTAGTAGTCGACGAGTGCTTCGACCTCCGGCCCGTGCGGATCCGTCCCGGGCCCGACGAGCGTGACGGTGCCCTCAGCGGTGGCCCAGGCCCAGCCGTCGCCGCTCGTCACCTCGAGGGCGGCCCTCGGATCGCGGCGCAGGTTGGCGGTCTTGGCCCGGCCCTCGGTCATCGACACGTGGATCACGTCGGCTGCGCGGTCGTAGAACGGCGTGACCGGGGACAACTGGGGCAGCCCGTTGGCCTTGATGGTGGCGAGCACCCCGAGGCGGCTCTCGGCGAGCAGGGCGCGGGGATCGAAGGGAGTCGTCATGCGTGATGCCAACCACGTCGCGCGCCACCCCTATTCCGCGCGAACGTTGGTTACCGCCACGCTTTTTTCGCGGAGGCGTATCGGTAACCAACGTTCGGCGGAGATCGAGATCACACCCCGCCGGTTCTTGACGGGTGTCGAGTTCGTATCGTGCAGGCATGAGCAATGACGCTGATGCCGAACGGGTCGCCGAACTCGCGCGGGGGGTCGTGGCCGAGCACGACCCCAAGACCGTCCCCGTCCAGGAGTACCTCGCCGCGGTGTATGACGCCGGGCTGGCGTGGGTGCACTTCCCCGAGGGCCTCGGCGGGCTCGGGGTGTCGCGTGGACTGCAGGCGGTCGCCGACCGGATCCTGCAGGGCGCAGGCGGTCCCGTCGCCCTCGGCCTGAATCCGATGGGGTTCGGCATGGCCGCGCCGACGATCCGCGAGCACGCGCAGACCGAGGACGTGAAGCACCAGTGGCTGCGGCCGCTGGCCACCACCGAGGACCTCTGGTGCCAGCTGTTCTCCGAACCGGGCGCGGGTTCCGACCTGGCCGGACTGGCCACGTCGGCCGTGAAGGACGGGGACGACTGGGTCATCAACGGGCAGAAGGTGTGGACGAGCCTGGCCCACCGCGCCCGCTGGGGCCTGCTGCTCGCGCGCACCGATCCCGACCAGGCCAAGCACAAGGACCTCACCTACTTCGTCATCGACATGCACGGTCCCGGCGTCGAGACGCGGCCGCTGCGCCAGCTGACCGGTCAGGCCGAGTTCAACGAGGTCTACTTCACCGACGCGCGCATCCCGGACGCGCACCGGCTGGGTGCCGTCGGCAACGGCTGGAACGTCGCGATGACGACGCTGATGAACGAGCGCACCGCCCTCGGCGGCAGCGGCAGCAGGCGCGGTGCGGGCACCATCGCCGACGCGACCGGACTGTGGGCGTCGCGGCCGGAGAACCGGACCCCGGTGCTGCGTGACCGCTTGACGCAGCTGTGGCTCAAGTCCGAAGCGCAGCGCCTCACCTCCGAGCGCTCGCGCGCGGCGGCCACCGTCGGCGGCCCCGGACCCGAGGGGTCGATCGGCAAGCTGGTCGGTGCCGAGCTCAATCAGCACATCTACCAGTGGTGCATGGATTTCCTTGGGCCGGAAGGACTTCTGTATCACGGCTACGGCGACGGCCCGCGGACCGGCGACAAGGACTGGCAGGGGCCGATACAGCAGCGGTTCCTGCGCAGTCGCGCCAACACCATCGAAGGCGGCACCTCCGAGGTGATGCGCAACATCCTCGGCGAGCGGATCCTGGGCCTGCCCGGCGATCTTCGCGCCGATTCCGGAATGGCTTGGAAGGACGTCCCCCGTGGCTGAGTACGTGTTCACCGAAGAGCAGGGCGAGCTGCGCAAGGCGGTCCGCAAGTTCAGCGCCGAGAACTTCGACGAACCGAAGGTGCGCGAGCTGATGGCGTCCGATCCGCCGTTCGACCCGAAGGTGTGGACCCGCCTCGGCGGCGAACTCGGCGTGCTCGGCCTGTCCGTGCCGGAAGCCGAGGGCGGCGTCGGCGGCACGCTGGTCGACCAGGCCGTTGCGGTCGAGGAACTCGCGGCGCGGCTGGCGACCGGGCCCATCTTCGGCACGGTCTACCTGGCGATCCCCGCGCTCGTCGCGGCGCCGGCCGGTACTGCGCGCGACGAGTTGCTGGCCGAGCTGATCGAAGGCCGGCGCACCGCCGCCTTCGCCGTGCTCGATCGCGCGGGCGTCTTCGACCCCGAGGCGGTCACGGTGACCGTGTCGGGCGACGCGCTGACCGGCACGGTGTCACAGGTGGTCGACGGCCCGATCGCCGACGAACTGCTGGTCGCGGCCAAGGGGGACGACGGCGTCGCGCTGTACGCCGTGGCGGCCGCCGACGCCGACGTCACCGCACTGCAGACGCTGGACCTCACGCGGTCCGAGGCGAACGTCACGCTGTCCGGCACGCCCGGCCGGCTGATCGCGGGCCCCGCCGCGGCGGAGCGCGTCATCACCCACGCGCTGCAGGTCGGCGCGGCGCTGCTCGCCGTGGAGCAGGTCGGCGCGGCCAAGCATCTGCTGGACCTGTCGGTCGAGTACGCCAAGTCGCGGCTGCAGTTCGGCAGGCCGATCGGCTCGTTCCAGGCGGTCAAGCACCGGCTGGCCGACGACCTGGTGGAGGTCGAGCACGCCAGATCGGCTGCCTACCATGCCATCTGGGCGCTATCCGACGGGTCGGACGATCCTGCGCTGGCGACGAGCATCGCCCAGGCGGTGTGCTCGGCGGCCCTGTCGCGTGTCGCAACGGACACCATCCAGGTGCACGGCGGCATCGGCTTCACGTGGGAGCACCTGGCGCACCTGTACTTCAAGCGCGCGTCGACCGACGCCGTCCTGCTGGGCAGCGCCGAACAGCACCGCGACCGGGTGGCCGCGCTGGTGCTCGACGACGCCGCGGCCGATCGGGTCCCGCGCGTCGCCGACGGGTTGCCCGCCTGACGGCTCGAACGTGAAGGAATGTTCGAGATCTCGCGTGAATCTCGAGCATTTCTCGACGTTCGGCGCAGGTCACCACAGCGCGTCGTAGTGCATCACGGCGTCCCCGACGAGCACGGCTCCGATGCCGATGAACAGCGTCCGCACCACGAGCGGACCGTACTTGCGCAGCGCGCGAACCAGGTGATGCTGAATCCGCCTGGAGCGCATCGTCGTTCGTAGCGAGAGTCCGAGCACCAGCGCGGCGGGCAGTAGGGTCGCCGCGCAGTAGGCGAGCAGAATCGTCGGCCACGCCAGGGGTAGCGGGTTCAGCGCCGACACCATCGCCACCGCCGAGAGGTACGGCACCGACGTCGCCGCCTGCCCGAACCCGACCGCCAGCCCGACGACGCCGAACAGCCACGGGTTGCGCCGGGCCTTGTCGAGCGCCCACTTGGGCGGCTTCGGGCCGGCTCGCGACGGCAGCGCCGCGACCGCGATCAGCACCAGCCCGATCAGCAGCTGGCCCCAGTACCGCACCGTCGGCGTCACGTCGACGTCCACCCGGTTGGTGAGGAACGTCAGCCCCAGTACAGCGGCCACCCCGAACGTGGTGGTCGCCACATAGACGCCCGCCAGATAGCTGAGCCCCGCGGGAAGCGGCGACCGGCGACTCAGCCGGCTGTCGTAGACAACCGCCGTCGTCACGCCCAGGTTCAGCACGTTGAGCGAGTCCAGGAACGCGAACCCGGCGAGGGGCAGGATCAGAGTCGGCATGACGTGTCAGAACCTACGGGTCCGCGCGCTCGGGCATGAAATCGAAGCGGCGGGGTATCCCGCACACCCATGACCGCAGCACCCCCGCAGCTCGAGCGACGCGACCTCGATGCCGCCCGCCACACCGTGGACGCCGTCGCGACCGCCTTCTCCCAGAAGGTCGTCGGCCAGCTACACCTGCGGGAATCCCTGCTGGTGGCGTTGCTCTCCGGCGGGCACCTGCTGCTCGAGAGCGTGCCAGGGCTGGCCAAGACGACGGCCGCGCGCGTGGTCGCCGAGTCGATCCACGGCGGCTTCCGGCGCATCCAGTGCACCCCCGACCTGCTGCCGAGCGACATCGTCGGGACGCAGATCTACGAGTCGGCGACCAACTCCTTCGTGACGCAACTCGGTCCCGTGCACGCCAACATCGTGCTGCTCGACGAGATCAACCGGTCGAGCGCCAAGACCCAGAGCGCCATGCTCGAGGCGATGGAGGAGCGGCAGACCACTATCGCGGGCGTCGAGTACGCGATCCCCGAGCCGTTCCTCGTCATCGCCACCCAGAATCCCGTCGACCAGGAGGGCACCTACCCCCTGTCGGAGGCGCAGACCGACCGCTTCATGATCAAGGAGGTCGTCGGCTACCCGTCGGCCGACGACGAAGTCGAAGTCATCACCCGCATGGACGCCGGCCTGTACGACCGGGCCCACCGCGCCGCGGCCGTCGTCGACCTCGATGAGGTCCGACACGCCCAGCGGGTGACCGCCGCCGTGTACATGGATCGGACGCTGATTCAGTACGCCAGCCAACTCGTCGAGGTCACCCGGTTCCCCGACGGGTTGCTGCCGCCCGCGATGGCTCGGCTCATCGAGTACGGCGCCAGCCCGCGCGCCACCATCGCCTTCTGCCGGACCGCCCGCGCCGTCGCGGTACTCAGCGGCCGCGATCACGTGGTACCCGACGACATCGCCGCCGTCGCCCACCGCGTGCTGCGGCATCGACTGATCCTCGGGTTCGAGGCGGCGACGGCCCGCGTCACCCCCGACGCCGTGATCGACGCCGTGCTCGGCGCGGTGCGGGTGCCGTGAGGTGGGTAGGTATCTCGACCGCGCACGGCCGTTCCTCGGCCGCGACACCTCGGGCTTCCTCGACGGCGGCCGCTACGCGCTGATCCACACCCGCAGCCTCGAGTTCGACGACCTGCGGCCCTACGTACGCGGCGACGACGTGCGCGACATCGACTGGAAGGCCTCGGCCCGCTCCGGCGACGTGCTCATCAAACGCTTCGTGTCCGAGCGCCACCACAAGATCCTCGTCGTCGCCGACGCCGGCCGGAACATGTTGGGCGAGAGCCCAACCGGTGAGCGCAAGTACACCGTCGCGGCCAACGTCATCGGCTCGGTGGGCCTGGTCACCCTGCGTCGCTCCGACGAGATCGGGATGGTCTTCGGCGACGCGCGCGGCTGCCTCGACATCCGGCTGCGCCGCGGCGAGACCCACGTCGAGTACCTGCTGTCGCACTTCCACGATCACATCCGGAAACGGCCGGGGCGAAGCGACGTCGTCACCCAACTGGAGTGGGTGGCCGAGCACTACCGCCGACCGCACCTGCTGGTCGTGGTGTCCGACGAACCCGAGGTCGACGATCGACTCGCCGACGTGCTCACCAGGATTCGGGCCCGCCACGACGTGCTGTGGGCGATGGTGGCCGACCACCCGGCGGCCGACGACGCCGACGATGCGCTGGGACAGGACGTGGTCGGCGGCGCGACCGTGCTCAGCGGTGCCGAGCTCGGCCCGCAGGTTGTCGCCGCGTACGTCGAGTCCGAACGGCTGCGCCGGGAGGAACTGTCGGAGTTCATGACGTCGCACGCGATACCGCACGCGCTGATCACGGGCAGCAGCGGAATCCGCGAGGGCCTCGTCTGGCTGACCGGGGTGTACGCCCGTGCCGGATGACCTGCTCCGATTCGTCACCGGCCCAGCGCCGTCCGCGCTGGCGTGGCTGTGGCTGCCCGCCGTCCTGGGCCTACTGCTGATCGGTTGGTACGTCACGGTATTCGCGATCACGGCACCGCGGAACGGCGACGGGGTCGTGCAGCGGACTCGCGACGCCCTCGCACGCAGGCGCTTCCTCGGCGAGGTCAGGCGGATCAGAGCGCGCTTGGCGACCGGTGACGTCGACGCCGTCTCGGCGAGCGCGGCGCTCAACCGGACGCTGCGCGAGTTCCTCCAGCGCGCAACGGGAACCCCCGTCGAGTACATGCAGGTCACCGCACTCGCCCAGAGTCAACTCGCCGGCACCGCAGAGCTGTTCACGCGACTCGACGACGTCCGGTTCAACGCCCGGTCGGACCAGGACGTCACCGAGCTCGGCGCGGCGGCCGAGGAGGTGATCGCCTCGTGGACGTGACGTGGTGGTGGGTCGTGATCGTCGCGTGCGCGGCGCTGGCCGTGGTCATCGTGGCGGCGCTGGGCCCGCGTGCCGAGAACACCCGCAGGCTTCGCCCGCTGGCGAACGTGGACCGGCTGACGAAGCTGCCCGCCTACGTGCGCGCCATGCGACGCCGGACGCTGCTCACCGTGGCGATGCTGGCGCTGCTGGCCGTCGCGTTCGGCGGCGCCGTGGTGTCGGCCGCGCGCCCCACCGGACTGCCCGGCCCGGCTCGCGACACCGCGGCCGCACAGCCCGAGGACATCATGGTGTGCGCCGGGGCACCGACGGACGAGGCGCCGATGGCCGCAGCGCTGCGGTACTTCGCCGCACGCGTTCCCGGCTACGACACCCAGCGCATCGGCCTCACCGTGCCCGACCGCCGGGTGATCCCCCTTACCCGTGACCATCAGTACGCCGCAACACGTTTCGCCGACTACGGGCGGACCGCCGCGACGCCGCCGGTGCGGTACTCGGACTACTCGCCCACCGTCGAGGACGTGCTCGCACTGTGCATCACCGGCTTCCCCTCGTTCGATCGGATCGAGCCGCAGCGCCGTTCGGTCATCTACATCGGCGGCGGGCAGTCGAGCCAGCGCCCGCTGTTCGACGTGGCCGCCGTGCGCGAGCTGGCCGCGGCAGCGGGCGTCCAGGTGAACGCCGTCATGACCGACTCCGACAGCGGTCTGCTCGAACGCCTGGCGAGCGAGACCGGCGGCCGCTACGTCGCACCCAACTCGAATGTCGACGCGTCGCTGGAGAGCATCCGCGACAATCCGCCGCCGCCCACGGCGGCCGTCGGCCCGGCCGCTCGGTCGGCGGCACCGGAGACGCCCGAACTGCCGATCGTGTTGGCGCTGTTCGCCGTCGGAGCGCTGCTCACGCTGCCCCTGGTGGTGCGCCGATGAGCCTGCACCCGGCGCTCCCACCGGTCCTGCTGACGATCCTGGCGCTGTCGATCCTCGGAGTGGCCGGCGCGGCCTGGTATCGCTGGCGGAGCACCGGCCGAGACCGAAAGGCCATGTGGCGGTTGGCAGGTCTCACCCTGGCGGCGCTGTTGCTCGTCGTCGCGGCCGTCCGGCCGGTACTCGGCGAGAGCACGCGGACCCTCCCGGCCGGTGCCGCGGACAGCGAGCCCAACGTCTTCCTACTGGTCGACCGCTCCCCGACCATGGACGGCGCGCGGATGGACGCCGTGCGCGACGACGTCACGGCCGTCGTCGACCGCTACCCTCGGGCTCGCATCGCCCTGATCGCGTTCGCCTCGACATCGGCGGTCGACTGGCCGCTGTCTCAGGACACCTGGGCGCTGCGTCCCGCCCTCGCGGAGCTACGGCCCTACGGCGCCACCGCCGACACCGTCGACCGCGCGAATCCCGCGGCCGCGAGCAACACCCTGCGGTATCAGCTCATCTCCGCGCGTCAACAGTTCCCGCGGGCGCGCAATCTGGTCTTCTACTACGGCTCGGGGATAGCCGGGGCCGATTCGCCGCCAAGGGATTTCGTCCTCGCGGAGAACTCGGTCGACGGCGGCGCCGTGTTCGGTTACGGCAGGGTTGGCGAGCCCGCACTGCGGGCGGTCGCGGACCAGATCGGCGTGCCGTACGTGGCGCGCACCGCGGCGGCCGATGCGGACGCATTGGACGGCGCCGATGCCCCACCCGGCGACGCCCCGCCGCCCACGGCGTCGGCGTGGGCCACCGAGACGTACTGGATCCCAGCGCTTCTCGCCGCCGTCCTCATCCTGATCGAGGCGTTCCTCGTGCTGCGCGACATCCGCCGCACCCGCCCGACGCCGCTACGGGAGTCGACGTGACGCGGCGACGGCTGCTGCTGTGGTCGGCTCCCGTAGCCCTGCTGCTGGTCGCCGTCATCGTCGCGGTGACCACATGGGTCGTCGCGAGCCGGTCCGCCGCGGCCGCCTACGCCGAAGGCGACGTCGAATCGCTGCGCACCGACGTGTCGATCCTGTCGATCCTCGACGTCGTCGATCCGGCGGGTAGCGCGTTGGCAGCCGGCGGCCTCGCCGTGCTCGACGGCAGGCTCGACGAAGCCGAGCGGCAGTTCGCCACCGCGGGCGACGGCTGTCCGGCGGTGGCCAACCTGGTTCTGGTCCGCGAGACGATGGGCGACGACGCCGTCGGGGCGGCCGACGGTCCGCTGGCGATCGAGCGCTACCGCGACGCCCTGGACACCGCGCAGGGCGCACCCGCCGAGTGTTTCGGCGGCAACGCCGATCCGGACGCCGAGCGGCGGGCCGTGCTCGCCGACGCGGTGCCGCGCCTGCAGCGCAAGCTCGCGGTCCTCGAGCGCCCGCTGGCACCGCCGCCACCGCCCCCCGCCGCGGGCGCGCCGCCACCTCCTCCGCCGCCCGGGGCGGGGCAGACCGGCCGTGGCTCACCCGAGACACGGCGGCTCAACCCCGGAGCGGGTGACCCGCTCGACAAGCTGCGACAGATCCTCGGCGACTCGGCGTCGGTCCGCGGAGGACCGTAATCTCGTCGGGTGGCCAGCGTATTGACCGTCAACTCCGCACACGTCCGAGCAGGCGTCCGCGCCAAGACCACCGGCATCGACAAGCACCCGTTCGACGGCACCGTCGAGGTTCGCGCACCCGGACCGATGAAGGGCGGCTTGGGCAGCGGTCTGGTCGGCGACGTCATCGGTAACTCGAAGTTCCACGGTGGCGACGACCAGGCCGTCTACGCCTACGCCCGAGAGGATCTCGACAGCTGGCAGGAGCGGCTCGGTCGCGAACTCACCAACGGGCTGTTCGGCGAGAACATCACCACCTCCGGCGTCGACGTCACGGGTGCGGTGATCGGCGAGCGGTGGCGCGTCGGATCGGGCGGCCTCCTGCTCGAGGTCACCCGGCCGCGGACGCCGTGCAAGACGTTCGTGATGCAGATGGGTATCGAGGGCTGGATGAAGACGTTCACCGACGGCGGCGCACCCGGTGCGTACCTGCGGGTGATCGAACCCGGTCCGCTGCGCGGTGGCGACCCCGTCGAGGTCGTCGACCGGCCCGACCACGACGTCACCATCGGAACGGTGTTTCGCGCCATGATGACCGAGCCCGACCTGCTGCCGTCAATTCTGGTGGCCGACGCGCTGCCCGAGGAACTCAAGCGGAAAGCGCGTAAACGCGCGAAGGTCTGACCACGCGAAAGGGGCACCCCAGCCGGGGTGCCCCTTTGCGATCGCGGTGTGTCAGCGGCCGTTGCCCACGGTGGACTGAGCGGAGCCGACGGTCGCCTGCTGCTGGATGTCGTGCACCCAGTCGTGGTGGGCGACGTCCGCGCTGGCCGGGGCGGCCAGGCCCAGGACGACGGCGGCGAAACCGGTGGCGATGGCGCTGGAAACGGTGAACTTCTTCATCTCGAACACTTCCTCTGTCGTTGTCTCTGTCGTGCGGTTCGGAGCTTTCCGATCCGTTCTGACAGGTATAACGCGCAGGTCAGTGGGTAATTTCCGATGGCAGTGATTGTGCGGTGGGTGGCAGGATATTGCTGCTTCGATAGATACTGCCAGCGGTCAGCTGGTGGCGGCCCGCAGGTCGGCGAACGCCCGTTCGATCGCCGCGGCGAGGCGTGCGATGTCGGAGAGCGCCTGCGGATCGGTGCAGAGGCCGACGCTGATCTCGCCCGCGCAGGAGATGGCCGAGATGCGCAGCGCGTGGTGCAGCGCGGGCTCCGACGACGTGAACAGCCGCACGCCCCGGCCCGCCACGCTCACCGGATTGCGGGGCCCCGGCACGTTTGAGATGCTCACGCTGAACTCGCGCGGGTTGTCGGTGAGCCGCCGTGCCGCGTGCCCGACGTGCTTGACGCGGCCGAGTGCGTGCATCAGGTCGTAGATCTCGTCGGCGTCGTCGAACTTCTTGCGAACGTTGGTCTCCGCGCGGATCCGGTCGAGCCGGTCGACGGGATCGGCATCTCCTAGCGGCAGATCGACGTTCATGAACGAGTCGTGGTTGCCGAGCGCGCCATCCTCGTCGCGGGCGTGCAGGCTCACCGGCACCTGCGCCCTCAGGTGACGCGACGACGCCCCACTGATGTCGAGCCACTCGCGCAGCCCGCCCGCGATGATCGCGAGCAGGACGTCGTTGACCGTGGCGCGGTCAGGGCGGGCGGCGCCGATCGCCTTCAGGTCGGCCAGGGGCGCGACGGCGAACGCCAACTCACGCGCCGCCGTCAGCGGACGGTCGAACGGCGTGCGGGACGCACGGTGGCCGAACTCGCGCAGTAGTGCGCCGGGGAGCCGGGCGAGTTCGGAGTGCTCGGCGGGTTCCGCCGTCCGCGTTCTTGGAGGTCGGTCGGCGTGCGCGTCCCACAGCAGCGCGTCGAGGAAGTGCACCGCGGCGATACCGTCGGCCATCGCGTGGTGGATGCGCACGGCGATCGCCTCGCGACCGTCCTCGAACGGGCCGAGAAGGTCGAACGTCCACAGCGGTTTGGCCCGATCGAGGTGTTCGGACATCAGGCCGCCGACGCTGCGCCACAGGTCGTCGCGGGTCATCGTCCGGTCAGACCGGTGACGGCGCACGTGATCTCGGATGTCGAAGTCCGCCGCGTCGACCCAGCGCGGCTCCGGCGCGTCGGTGTCGACCCGCTGGGTGGCGCGCCGCGCCGCGGGCAGCCGCGCGGCGACCGCCTCCCGCAGCGCGTCGAGGTCCAGGGGCGTGCCGGGTTCCAGCACGTTGAGTTTCAGGGTGTGGCCCATGACCACGGGGGATTCGACGGAGAGGATGCGGGCGTCGTCGGGACTCAACCGGTCCGCGTCGTCCGCCACGGCTCCACCTTAGGTGTCGGCCTCCACCACGTCCTTGATGCGCGCCAACGTCTTTCCCATGTCGCGGATGTTGCGGCGCCTGCGCAGGAAGCCCAGCGGCGCGAGCACCTTCGTCCATCCGGGCACCGGCACCCGGAACGACTCCGTCACGTCGGTGCCGTCAGCGCGGGGGGTGAAGCGGTAGTGCCAGGTGTTGACCGCGCGGTCGCCGATCAGCACGTCGAAGCCGAACTCGCGGCCGGGTTCGCAGGCGGTGACGCGGCACGTCGTCCAGTACACGGGGCCGATCTCGTTGCGCTTGACGTGCCCGCGGAACCGCGCGCCGACCGCCGGGCCCTCGGCGCCGTCCAGCCACTCGGCCGCCATCACCTCCGGCGAGAAGCGGCCGGTGTTGCGCACGTCGGCGACCAGCTCCCAGATCCGCTCGGCGGGGGCGGCCATGTGCACGGTGACGGAACCATCCATTCCCGTGACTGTAGTAGGTCGATACGGTAATGGTTACCGGATGGACCCCGAGGCTATCGCCGACGCGTGCCGCGACCTCCTGGACCTCCCCCTCGAGGATCGTCTGACGGCGGCTGTGCAGCGTGTCGCCGACCTGTATCCGGACCTCGTCGATCCGACTCGAGAGCGGTGGATCTTCACGAAGGCCGGCGGCATCGTCGGCAAGATCAACTTCCTGCACGCCAGCATGAACGAGTACCTGCTGCTCTTCGGCGCACCGGTGGCGACCTACGGCTTCTCCGGCCGGTACAAGCGCGTGCAGATCCAGAAGTTCGTGCTCGCCGGCCGCTACACCACCTACAACCCCGAGACCGCGCAGATCGAACCCGAGGTATTCGAAGCGGGTGACCTCGTCACACTGCCCAAAGGCGAGGTGCGCAACATGGAGATCGCCTCGGGCTCATGGCATTTCGAGTTCGGCCGCGGGCCCGTGGTCACGGCGATGCCGTTCGGCACCGTCGACCTGCTGGTCAGCTCGCTGGAGGTCCGGCCCATCCTGCAGACGACGGTCGACTACAGCCACTTCATCACCAAGGGACTCAGGCGTCGGTTCAGGTGATGGCGTCGATGGCCCTGTAGATCCGCTGCTCGCTGACCGGCCGCGGCGTGCCGAGCTGTTGCGCCCACAGGCTGACCCGCAACTCCTCGATCTGCCAGGCGATCTCGCGGACGTCGGCGGCGTCGGCCCGGCCCCTCGGCAACGCAGCCACCAGGTCGTCGTAGGCGTCCTCCACAGCGTGCACCCGGAGCATGCGTTCGGTGTCCGCGGCGACGCCCTGCGGCAGCCGCTCGAGCCGGCGCGCGATCGCGGTGAGGTAGCGCGCCACGTCGGTCAACCTAGCGGCGCCGGTCCGGGTGACGAACCCCGCGGGCAGCAGCCGGTCGTACTGGATGCGGATGTCGGCGATCGCCTCGCTATGCGCCGCAACCGGTTTCGCTGGCAGCAGCAGCTGCACGTTCTGCGCCGCCTCGAGCACCCGCCCGACCCGGCCGACGACGTCGACGGTGGTGGCGGTCAGCGTGCCCGCGACACGGGCACGCAAGGCGTCGAAGTCGGCACGCGACCACGCGGGCGCGGTGGCGATCACGTCGGTCGCCGCGTCGGCGCAGTCGTCGATCAGTGCGGCGAGCGACCCGTCCGGATTGCTACCGAGGACCAGCCTGGTCCGCGTATCCAGCGACCGCTCAACGGCTTTCACCGGCGACGGGACCGCGAGCCGCAGCAGCCGCCGGGTTCCCTTCGCCATCGCCGCACCCTGCTCGGCCTCGGTCGGGAAGACCCGGACGTCGACGGCGCCGCCCGCGTCGACGAGCGCCGGGTAACCGCGGACGGTCCGCCCCCCGACGCGGCGTTCGACGCTGCGCGGCACGTCGGCGAGGTCGTCGGGCCAGGCCGTCAGCCCGGTGTGCTGCAATCCGTCGGCGACGGCGTCCGCGACGGCCTCGCGGGTCCGGGTCGCCAGCCGCTCCTGCAGCGTCTCGAGGTCCTTGCCGCGGCCGAGTTCTCCTCCGTCGGTGTTCTCCACTACGAACGTGACGCGCAGGTGGGCGGGCAGCTTGCCGACGTCGAACTCCTCGATGGGCACCCGCACACCGGTTCGGCGCAACAGCGCGCGCTGCAGCCCCTCGAGCAGCGGTTCGTTGTCCGGGTCCAGCTCGGGCAGCACGGCGCGGGCGGTGTCCGGAGCGGGAACGAAGTTGCGGCGCAACTGCTTCGGCAGCGCCCGGATCAGTTCGGTCACCAACTCCTCGCGCAGCGCGGGCACGTGCCAGGCGAACTCGTCACCGCCGAGGCGCGCCAGCACGTCAACGGGGATGTGCACCGTCACGCCGTCGTCAGTGGCCGTCGGGTCGAAGCGGTAGCTCAGCGGCAGCGCCGCGTCACCGGCCTGCCAGGTGTCGGGTCGGTCGTCGGCGTCGTCGGCCCGCAGCAGGTCGTCGCGCGTGAACGTGAGCAGGTCCGGCGTGCGGTGCCGCTGCTTCTTCCACCACGCGTCGAAGTGCCGCGCGGACACGACATCGGCGGGTATGCGCGCGTCGTACAGCGCGTAGATCTCGTCATCGCCGACCAGCAGATCGCGCCGGCGCGCGCGCTCCTCGAGTTCCTCCAACTCCGCGATCAGGCGGGCGTTGTCGCGGACGAAGTGATGCCGGGTCTGCCAGTCGCCCTCGACGAGCGCGTGCCGGATGAACAGCTCTCGTGCCAGCACGGGGTCGTGCTGGGCGTACCCGACGCGGCGCTGGGCCACCAGGGTCAGCCCGTACAACGTCACCCGCTCGTACGCCGAGACCTCACCGCGCTTGGCGCTCCAGTGCGGCTCGCTGTAGCTGCGCTGCACCACATGCGCGGCAACACGCTCCACGGCGAGTGGGTCGATCCGCGCCGCGGTCCGGCCGAACAGTCTGCTGGTCTCCACCAGGTCGGCGACGACCACCCAGGCGGGCGGCTTCTTCGACAGCACCGACCCCGGCGCCAGCACGAAGCGGGTGTTGCGGGCGCCCGCGTACTCCCTGCCGCCGTCGGAGCCGCGAAACCCGATGTGCGACAGCAACCCGGCGGTCAGCGCGGCGTGCACGGCGGCGGGTTCGGCCGGCTCGTTCGATTCGCGGATGCCGAGGCCCTTCGCGATGTCGCGGAGCTGGCCGTTGAGGTCCTGCCACTCGCGGATGCGCAGGTAGTGCAGGAACTCCTCGCGGCACATCCGGCGAAACGCGCTGCCGGAGCGCTCCTTTCGCTGCTCTCGCAGATACCGCCACAGGTTGAGGTAGGAGATGAAGTCGCTGGACTCGTCGGCGAACCGGGCGTGCTTCTGTCGCGCCGCCTCCTCGCGGTCGGCGGGCCGCTCGCGAGGGTCGGGGATCGAGAGCGCCGCGGCGAGCACCAGCACCTCGCGGACGCAGTTCTCCGCCTCGGCCGCCAGGATCATGCGGCCGATGCGGGGATCGACCGGCAGCTGCGCCAGGCGCCGGCCGACGTCGGTGAGCGCGCCGCGGGAGTCGAAGGCACCGAGTTCGCGCAGCAGTGCCACGCCGTCGCGCACGCTGCGGTCATCGGGTGGGTCGAGGAACGGGAAGTGCTCGATGTCACCGAGTCCCAGCGCCGCCATCTGCAGAATGACGGCGGCGAGGTTGGTCCGCAGGATCTCCGGATCCGTGTAGCGGGGCCGTGATTCGAAGTCGGGCTCCGAGTACAGCCTGATGCAGACCCCCGGTGCGGTGCGTCCGCAGCGACCCGCCCGCTGCGCGGCGGAGGCCTGCGAGACCGGCTCGATCGGCAGTCGCTGCACCTTGGTGCGCCTGCTGTAGCGGGAGATGCGGGCGGTGCCGGGATCGACCACGTACCGGATGCCCGGCACGGTCAGCGACGTCTCGGCGACGTTGGTGGCCAACACGATTCGACGCAGCGCCCGGCTGCGCTGGAACACCCTCTGCTGCTCGGCGGTCGACAGCCGGGCGTACAGCGGCAGCACCTCGGTGGTATCGGACAGCGCCGCCCGCAGGGCCTCCGCGGTGTCGCGGATCTCGCGCTCGCCGCTCAGGAACACCAGCACGTCGCCCGGCGGCTCGACCTCGAGTTCGTGCACGGCGTCGACGATGGCGTCGGTCGGGTCACGCAGTTCGGTACGGACGATCTCGTGGTCCGGATCGTCGGGGCTCTCGTCATCTTCGGATGAGCGCTCGCGCGAAGACCGTGACCCCGCCGTGACGCTGACTTCCAGAGGCCGGTAACGGATCTCGACCGGATAGGTGCGCCCCGACACCTCGACGATCGGCGCGCCGGAGAAGTGCGCAGCGAACCGCTCCGGCTCGATGGTCGCCGAGGTGACGATCACCTTCAGGTCCGGCCGCTTCGGCAGCAGCTCGCGCAGATAGCCGAGCAGGAAGTCGATGTTGAGGCTGCGCTCGTGCGCCTCGTCGAGGATCAGCGTGTCGTACCGCAGCAGCCTGCGGTCGCGCTGGATCTCGGCGAGCAGGATGCCGTCGGTCATCAGCTTCACCAGCGTGCGGTCGCCGGCCTGGTCGGTGAACCGCACCGTGTAGCCGATCGCCTCACCCAGCGGGGTGCCCACCTCGTCGGCGATCCGCTGCGCGACGGTCCGCGCCGCCAACCGCCGCGGCTGGGTGTGACCGATGGTGCCGCGGATCCCGCGGCCCAGCTCGAGGCAGATCTTGGGCAGCTGCGTCGTCTTGCCGGAGCCCGTCGCGCCCGCGACGACGACGACCTGGTTCTCGGCGATCGCCTTGGCGATGTCGTCGCGACGGTCGGAGACCGGCAGATCCGGATACGTGATGTCCGGGACCGCGGCTCGCCGGGTGGCCACCAGCGCCTCGGCCGCGGCGAACTGCTCGGTGAGCTTCGCGACCTGCTCGGGCGTCGCGTCGCGCAGCTGCTTGAGCCTGCGACCGAGCCGGGAGGCGTCGCGGAAGGTCAGATCGTCGAGCCGGGCGCGAAGCGCGCGCACCTGTTCACGATCGGACACTCGGGTCAGGATAGGCGGGTCGGGTCAGTCCGCGCCGACCGTGGTCAGACAGAACGGATGGCCGGCCGGGTCGATCAGCACCCGCCACAGCGAGGGCTGAGGCTGCAGCGAAGCCTCACGGGCGCCCAGCGCCACCGCCTGCCGGACTCCGGCGTCGAGGTCGGTCACCGACACGTCGAGGTGCATCTGCTGCAACTGTCCCGGCTCCGGCCACGTCGGCGGCGCGTAGTCGGTCACGCGCATCAGCGCGAGCGTCGCGGCACCGTCGGTGATCGCGATCACGCCGCCGTCGGGCGTTTCGACGACCCGGTGCATACCCAGCAGCGCGCCGTAGAAGTCGGCGAGAACAGCCGGGTCAGGACAGTCGATCGACGTCGCGCCGAGGCGTCCGACGGGTGTGGCCATGCTCTCCACGATGGCACGCCCCGCGTCGGCTCCGGTATAGACGGTGGGATGCGCACACGAATCATCTCGGGCCTCGCGGCTGTCGCGACGCTCACGGCGTGCGCCCCCGGCCCCGCCCCCACGCCGCCCGCTCCGCCCCCGACGCCCGCTCCGGCGGCCACGGGTCCGTCGTACGTCGCGATGGGCGACTCGGCGGCCGCAGCCCCGCTGGTACCCAGCCAGGGCACGCCGACGGGCTGCCTGAAGTCCACCAACAACTACCCGTCGGTGCTCGCCCGGCGGATCGGCGCCGTCTCCTTCACCGACGTCACGTGCAGCGGCGCCAGGACCGAGGATCTCCTGTCGCGGTCGCAGCCGACCCACTCCGGCCCGGTGCCGCCGCAACTCGACGCCGTGCGGGCCGACACCCGGCTGGTGACGATCACCGTCGGCGGCAACGACGTCGACCTGTCGGCGAAGGCGGCGTCGTGCCTGCGCCGCTCCCCCGGCGGCGAGCCATGCTCCGCGGGTTTCGTCGCCGACGGTGTCGACACCGTGTCGGAGGCGATCGAGGCCGGCGCCGCCGAGTGGGCGGACCTGATCGGTGCGGTGCGGGCCAAGGCCCCTGACGCGCGGATCGTGCTCGTCGGCTACGGCTCGTACATCAGGCCGCAGGGCTGCTTCCCGGACGAGCCGATCAACCCCGTCGACGCGACGTACTTCGCGGCAAAGCTCGACGAACTGGATTCCCGGCAGCAGCAGCTGGCCTCCGATGCGGGCGTCGACTACTTCGATCCGCGGCCCCTGTCCGCCGGCCGCGATCTGTGCGCCGACCCCGCCGAGCGCTACTTCGAGGGCTTCCGGCCCGTCAACCCCGCGGCACCGTTGCACCCCAACGGGAAGGGCGCCAACGCCTTCGGCACGGCGCTTGCCGACTACGTGACGTCGGGCAGGCCCGGCTCGTAACGCCGCGATCGCACGCCGAGCACCACGGTCGCGAGCACCACCTCGACGACGGCGAGCAGCGTGGCCGCCGTCATCGCCACCGACGTCGGTGCCGCTGCGCTCACCGCGCCGTGGTGATGGGCGGACATCGGCAGGTGCACGCCGATCATCGCCAGGTTCATCACGGCGACCAGCACCCAGGCGCGCTCGGTCCCGCGCGTCCACAGGTCCGCGGCGCAGTACAGACATGCGGCGACCATCGCGAGGGTCAGCACCGCCATGGCGACGGAGTGCCCACCGCCGAGCGAGAAGCCGTGCAGCACAGCCGAACCGACGGCGAACAGGGCACCGACCCGACAGGCGAGCCTCACGTCGGCAGGCTGTCGTAGTCGTCGTGCCACCGCCACCACTGGTAGGGCGGTTCCTGCGGGTAGCCCTGCGGCGAGTCCTCCCACTCCTCCTGGCGGCCCAGCGGTGTGATGTCGAGATAGGACCAGGTTCCGCCCAGCTTCTCGTCGCCGCGGTTGTCGAGGAAGTACGTGCGGAAGATGCGGTCACCCTCGCGGATGAAGACGTTGGTGCCGTGCCATTCGTCGACGCCGAAGTCGACGTCGAACTCGGCGCCCTCCTCGCCCACGATCGTGAACCACGGGATTTCCCAGCCCATTCGGGCCTTCAGCCGGTTGATGTTCGGCTGCGACCCGCGCGACGCGAACACCAGGGTGACGTCGCGGGCGTTGAGATGTGCCGGATGGGCCTGCTGATCGGCGACCAGCGAGCAGCCGGTGCACGCGCGGTCGGGCCAGCCGTGCACGCCGGGTTCGAAGAACGCGCGGTACACGATGAGCTGACGCCGGCCCGCGAACAGATCCAGCAGGCTCACCCTGCCGTCGGGCCCGTCGAACGCGTAGTCCTTCTCCACCGCCAACCACGGCATGCGTCGGCGCTTGGCGGCCAACTCGTCGAGCACCCTGGTGACCTTCTTCTCCTGCACCAGCAGCTCGTCGCGGGCACGCGTCCACTCATCAGCCGTCACGATCCGGGGTTGATTCACGACGTTCCGCCTTCCGCTCGGGGGTCCACACGAGTAGACGCCTACGGAATGCGGAATTCATCGCGGCGGTGCGATTAGGGAGAGCCTAGGAAGGTTCCACGCCCCGCGCGACCCGAACACGAAGAAGGGGCACCCGGTTCCGGGTGCCCCTTCGGCGTGAGTCGTGTCAGCGGCCGTTGCCCACGGTGGCCTGAGCCGAGCCGACGGTGGCCTGCTGCTGGATGTCCTGCACCCACTGGTGATGGGTGACGTCCGCGGACGCGGGGGCAGCCAAGCCGAACAGGGCGGCGGCGAATCCGGTGGCGATGACGCTGGCAAATCCGAACTTCTTCATGATGAACCTTCCCTTTCGTGTTCGAGCCGTGGCGCTGGTGTCGCGGTCCAAACCTTGTCTTCACCTTTTCGGAGGTTTCCGATCCGGTCTGCCAGCCATAACGCAGTGCTCAGCGGGTTAATTCCGGTGGCGGTAATTGATCGGCGGTTGGCAGCATCTCAGCGAGAGTGCTCCGCCCACCACCCGGTGACGAGGTCGGCGTACTCGGCGGGCCGTTCCTCCCAGGCAAAGTGGCCTGCGCCGTCGATGAGGTCGACGCGGGAGTTCGGCAGGCGATCGTCGAGGAACGTGGCGTTGATCGACGGGACCACCTGGTCGGCGCCGCCCGCCACGATGCGCACCGGTGTCTCGATCGACGGCAGCAGCTCGGCGAGCACCGGCAGCCAGGTCCGATAGCTCTGCGCGTACGGGATCGTCTCGGCGAATCGGTCGCCCGCATAGCTCGCGAGGTAGTCGGCGCGGATGTGCTCCGGCGGGGTGTAGCCGGCGATGGTGCCGAGGGCCACGTCGACGATCGCGGCACCGCCGATGTCGCGATACGGCTGCAGGTCGGACGCGAAGACCCACTCCTCGAGCGGTCCTGCGACGGCGATCGGCACCGCGGCGCCACCGGAACCCACCACCACCGACGCGAATCGGCCCGGTTGCGCCGCCGCCGCGAACAGTGACGCCGACGTGCCGACGTCGGGCCCGACCAGATGCGGTCGCGCCATCCCGAAGGCGTCCGCGATGCGGACGACGAAGTCCCCCAGCGCTTTCGGGTTCAGCAGTTCGGGCCGGCCCCCGGAGGCGCCGAAGCCGGGCGGGTCGACCACGACCACGTGCGCATGCCCGGTCAGCGTCGGCCACATCCGGTCGTACGCGTAGATCGTCTCCGGCCAGGGGCTGAGCAGGATCGCGTCGACGGGCCCGGACCCGCCCTCCGCGTACCGGATGCGGACGTCGTCGACGGTGGTGAACAGCGGACGAATGCCGGTGTCAGGTGTGGTCATGAGAACACTCTGCGCCGACCGCACCGCCCGGTCATCGCGGCCACCCGCCACCCGCCGCTACCGGCTAGCGGTAAGCGGTAAGCGGTGACCAGTAGTCGAGCATCGCGGCGAAGGTCTCGAATGACGGGGTGTTCACGCCGTACACCGGTTCGAAGTGCACGCTCATGGGGAAGCCGAGCTCGCCGACACCGTCGATGACGCGCTTGTAGAGGTCGACCATCAGCCGGCGCCGCTGCTCGGGCTCGGTCGCGGCCAGCTGCCTGACGAACTCCTGCTCGGCGGCCACCGCCGCATTGCCGGGGTCCTGGATCAGCCACTGGATCAAGCCGACCTTGGTCTCGAGCTTCGGCACGAAACCGAACGACAGCAGGATCTCGGGCCGGTGCTCGGTGCCCTTGGCGAAACCGGTGAGGAAGTCGACGATCGCATCGGAGTACAGCAGCTGCGTCATCCCGTAGGTAGCGCCCTGCTTGCACTTGAACTCGAAGCGGCCGTGCTCGGCGTCGCGCGTCGGGATGAGGATCACACCGCGGTTGTCGACGAGGGTGTCGAAGATGCCGAGCGCATCGGTCGGCGCGACACCGGCGCCCTCGCCGTCGCTCATGGTGCGCGGCACGCCGACGAACGCGATGCCGTCGATCCCCGTCTCGCGCAGGGTGGTTAGCCGGTCGCGCAGCGTCGCCTCGTCGGAGAACGCGGTGACCTGGGTGCACAGCCCGTTCACCCCCGGCAGTTCCGGCTTGATGATCGACCAGAAGTCGAGAACGTCCATCTTCGGCTTCATCTCGATGGGACGGTCGCCGTCCTCCTCGATCATGCCGGGGATCATCACGTGCTTGATGCGGCCTTCGAGGCCGGCCTCCAGCGAACTCTTCAGGACCTTCTGCGCCTCCTCGATCGCCCGCTCCCGACCCTGCTCCAGGTTCGGCGGGACGAGTTCCAGGGCGATGGTGTTGAGGCTCAACGGACTGCTCCAGGTGATGCGTGTTGGTACGGGCGGCCGACCACCATGTCGGCGTCCACGGGACGGGGTTCGCCCTCCGCAAAGCCCTGAGCTTACCGAACCAGGCTGTCGAGGCACTCGGTACGTACGCTGGGAGCGTGACCAGCGCACCTGAAACCACCGTCGTCCTCGAGGCCGGTTTCGCCCGCGCACTGCCCGAGCTCGCAGTCGAGTGGCGGGCCGCCGCGGCTCCCGAACCGGCCCTGCTCGCCCTCAACGAGGCCCTGGCCTCGGAGTTGGGCCTCGACGCGGGCTGGCTGCGCACCTCCGACGGCCTGGCGTTCCTGCTCGGCAACGTGGTGCCCGACGGCGCCATTCCGGTCGCGCAGGGCTACGCCGGACACCAGTTCGGCAACTACAGCCCGCGCCTCGGCGACGGCCGCGCGCTGCTCCTCGGCGAACTCGTCGGCTCCGACGGGACGCGCCGCGATCTGCACCTCAAGGGGTCCGGTGCGACGCCGTTCTCCCGAGGCGGCGACGGATTCGCCGCCGCGGGCCCGATGCTGCGCGAATACGTCATCAGCGAGGCGATGCACGCGCTGGGCATCCCGACCACCCGCGCGCTGGCGGTGGTGGCCACGGGGCAGCCCGTCTACCGCGACCAGCCGCTGCCCGGCGCCGTCCTCGCCCGCGTCGCCGCCAGCCATCTGCGCGTGGGCACCTTCCAGTACGCGGCGAATCTCGAGTCGCCCGATCTCCTGCGCAGGCTCGCCGACTACGCGATCGCCAGGCACTACCCGGCCGCGGCGGGAGCCGAGCAGCCCTACCTCGCGCTCTTCGAGGCGGTGGCGCAGCGGCAGGCGTCGCTTATCGCGCATTGGATGCTCGTCGGCTTCATCCACGGAGTGATGAACACCGACAACATGACCATCTCGGGCGAGACCATCGACTACGGGCCGTGTGCGTTCATGGACGTGTTCGACCCGGCGACGGTGTTCAGCTCGATCGACCACGGCGGCCGCTACGCCTACGGCAACCAGCCCGCGATCGCCGCGTGGAATCTCGCGCGCTTCGCCGAGGCGCTGCTACCGCTGCTCGCCGATGATCAGGATCGGGCCATCGCCGTCGCGACCGAAGCGCTCAACGGGTTCGGGCCCGCGTTCTCTCACGTGTGGTCGGCGGGGCTCGCCGCGAAGATCGGGCTCACCGAGCCTGCCGAAGACGTCGTCGACGACCTGTTGGAGCTGTTGCGCGACAACCACATCGACTTCACGTCGTTCTTCCGCGCCCTGGCCCGGCACGCGCGCGGCGACCGCGAGCCGGCGCGCGGTCTGTTCCCCGATCTCGCCCGGTTCGACTCGTGGGCGGCACGCTGGTCGGCGCTGGAACCCGACGCCGACCTGATGGACCGGGTCAACCCCGTCTACGTGCCGCGCAACCACCTCGTCGAGGAGGCGCTCACCGCGGCCACCGACGGTGACCTCGCACCGGTCACCCGGCTGCTGGCGGCCGTGTCGCAGCCGTTCGACGAGCGACCGGGCTTCGAGCGCTACGCGGAGCCGGCGCCCGATGACTTCGGCCGCTATCAAACCTTCTGCGGCACTTGATCTTCGCGCTACTTCGCCGTCAGGATGATGTACTGCGCGGCGATCTGCTGCTGGACGTCCTCGAACTTCGCGCCCCGGATCTCGATCGCGTACTTGTCCGCGGGCGCCACGCAGTAGAACGCCTGCGGGAACGCCATGCAGTGGCTTTCGGGGATCTCGGGTACCGGCGCGGCCTGGGTCGCGCCCGCCATCCCGGACACCTCCTGGTTGAACGAGTTGATGATCATGCGAGCCGACGGGTTGTCGTGCGCCTCATAGACGTTCGCGCCCGCCATCGACACCGCGGTGACCCTGGTGTCGTCGAAAAGCGTCGTCGACGCGACGGGGTTGCTCTGGAAGTGCGACGCCCCCCGTGGCCCGTACACGGCGTTCTTGATCGGGCTGGCCTCCGCCGTCGGCAACGGCAGCGTCTCCGCCAGCAGACCGGTGGGATCGACCTCGACGTCGGCCAGCGCCGAGACGTCGGCGGGCGTGAATCCGTCGATGAGTTTGGCCTGAAGGTCGATGGCCTTGGCCACCAGCGCCGACGCGCCCCCCACCCCGTCGACCGACTGCGCGAACTGCATCAGGACGAACTGACCGTGCGGGGTGTACGCGCGCACGAAGGTCCGCGGCCGGTCCGAGTCGCGCGGCGTGTAGGTGTAGGTCGACGCGGCCGCGTCCTGATGCCCCGGTATGGCAACGGGTTCCGGCTGGGCACCCGAGATCGGCTGGGCCGACGCGGCGACGTTCATGTCCCTGCTCGCCGCGGCGGCCGACGCGGGATCGGGGAAGCGCAGCACCGCGTTCAGCATCGCCGCCTTGTCGGGATCCTCCCGCGCCGAGCCGAATCCGTTCACCATCCCGTGCGTCGTCGCCGCGTCCGCCGTGGCCTGCGGCCCGAGGCTGGACAGCTGCGCGGGTCCGCTCATCACGTAGTAGGTGTCCAGGTACGGGTCGATCATCGCCTTGTCGACCTCCCACGGGCCGACGACGTAGTCGGCCATCTGCTGCGCCTGCAGCACCGCGCCGCGCTCCGGCGTGCCCGCCTTGCCCATCGGCGCAAGCGGTTTCGTCGAGTAGCGGCCGGGGTTCAGCTTGTCGGGGCTGACGGGGGGCGTCGTCTGGGAGGTGCTGGCGGCGCTGGAACCACCGGCCGAGTTCGTCGGGCCGGTGCCCTGTCCGCCGCAGGCGCCGATCAGCAGTGCGCTCGCCAGACACGCTCCGGCTATCCGAATACCCCGCACCGTCTCTCCCGTCGTCGCCCCGGTGTGCAGAACCTACCCACCGGAGCGCATCAACCCGTGGATTCGGCGTCTCTCGGCAGTGCGCGGATCGCCGTTCGGACGGCGAAGTAGATCATCGTCGAGGTCACCAGGAACACCGGCCAGCCCATCGCGATCCTGGCGACGGCGAGCAGCTCGGCCTGATTGGTGTCGTAGAGGTAGTACTGGACGGAGAAGCGCGCCCACGACGCGACGGCCATCGCGGCGGTCGCGATGTCGAACAGCAGGCGCACCCGCGGCACCCGGCGCCAGGCGTTGTCGCGGCCGGTGATCCACGCCCAGCCCATCCCGACGAGCGGCCTGCGGATCAGCAGCGACGCCGTCAACACCATCGCGGCCGCCAGATAGCTCCAGATACCGGGCAGGTAGAAGTCCTTCGCCTGCCCGGTCACCAGCGCGAAGCCCGCGCAGACCGCGACACCCACGAAGCCGAACAGCGCGGGCCGAGGGGATTCCCTGCGCACCAGTTGCCAGGCCAGAATGAGCGCTGCCGCACTGACCGCCACGATGATCGCGGGCGTGACACCGGCCAGCGACGACGTCAGCGCGTAGGCCGTGACCGGCAGCCCGGAGTAGACGAGTCCTCGAATGCCGCCCGCCCGTGCCAGCAGTGCGTCGAGCGGCGGTGACGCCTGGGTCATTGCACCGAGAGTACCGCCGGGTCAGGCGGCCAGCTGGTTGACGACGCCCTCGAACACCCCGGGCAGCGCCGCGGCGGCGGGCACGATGCCGCGCCGCAGCGGCGCCACGGTCCCGGCCCGCACCAGCGCCGCCGTGAGGAACCGGTAGCGGCGCGTCAGCTGACGCCAGCGCCGGTCGTAGTCGCCGACGCGGTCCGTGACGATCGAGTCGACCAGCAGCTCGGCCGCACCGAACGCCAGGCCCATGCCCTCCCCGGTGAGCGCGTCGATGTAGCCGGCCGCATCGCCGACGAGCAGCACCCGGCCCGCGGTCCGGTTGCCGACCCGCTGCCGAAGCGGCCCCGCTGCACGATCCGGGCCGTGCGCGAAACCCGCCATCCGATCGCGTAACTCGGGGAAGTCCGCGACGTGCGCGTCGAAACCGCCCGTGGCCGAGCTCAGGATCGCGACACCGACCAGGTCGTCGCCGACCGGCGTCACGTACGCCTCCCCGGCCTCGGGGCCGCGAGCCCAGTGCACCTCCACCGAGTCCGTCCACGGCGGCATCTCGACGTGCCTGCGGATCCCCCAGCGCCGCGGTCCGGCGGCGGGCCGGGCCAGCCCGAGATCGCGCCGGATCGGCGAGTGCAGGCCGTCGGCGGCCGCCAGGTAGCGGGCCCGTAACCCGCAGGCGCGCACCGACTCCCCGTCCTGTACGACGTCACCCACCGATTCGGTGACGACCCGTACGCCCGCCAGCTGCGCGGCGTCCAGCAGCGCCTCGTGCAGCACCGTCCTGCGCACGCCGCGCCCCTTGCCGGCCCGGAACGTCGCGTCGACGCGGCGCTCACCCGCCACGTAGCGGATCCCCCGCAGCGGCCTGCCCGCCGGATCGATGCCGAGGCCCTCGAGATGGGCGACGGTGTGCGGCATCATGCCCTCGCCGCACGCCTTGTCCAGGACACCGGACCGGCGTTCGACGACGACCACCTCGAGGCCCGCTTTCGCCCCGTACAGCGCGGTCGCCAGGCCCGCGGGTCCGCCGCCCGCCACCAGCAGGTCGATCACGACAGGCTCGCCAGCGCCGTGTTCTCGACCCTCAGCCGAGTCCGCAGCAGCGCGGCGTTGAGCACCGTGAAGACCATCGCGGTGAGCCACGCCGAATGCACCAGCGGCAGCGCGACGCCCTCGATCACGACGACGACGTAGTTCGGGTGCGGGATGAAGCGGTACGGTCCGCCCGTCACGCGCTGGGCACCGGGGATCACGACGACGCGGGTGTTCCAGTGGTGCCCCAACGTGCTGATGCACCACCACCGCAGAACCTGCGTGGCCACCACGACCGCGAGCATCGGCCAGCCGAGCGCCGGGATGAACGGCCGATGCAGCGCAACGACTTCCACGACGCAACCGACCAGCAGCGCGGTGTGCAGCACCACCATCACCGGGTAGTGGCCCGCCCCGAACTCGGTGCCGCCGCGCTCCCGGCTCCACTCCAGGTTCCGCTTCGACACCACCAGTTCGGCGACCCGCTCGACGGCGACCGCGGCGATGAGCGCCACGTAGGCGAGCATGCTCAGCGCCACTTCAGCAGGACGAGCTCCGAGCAGAAGCCCGGCCCCATCGCCATCAGCACGCCGGGACTGCCCGCGGGTGGCCGCTTGGCCATCGTGTCCCGCAGCACGTGCAGCACCGAGGCCGACGACAGGTTGCCCACCTCGGCGAGCGACCGCCAGGTCAGTTCCAGCGCATCATCGGGCAGGTCGAGGCTCGAGACGATCGCCTCGATCACCTTCGGACCGCCGGGGTGGCTCACCCACGCGCCGACGTCGGCGGTGGTGAGGCCGTGCGAGGCGAGGAAGCCGGTGACGTCGTCGGCCAGGTACTTCTCGACGACCGCGGGCACGTCGGGCGACAGCACCAGCCGGAAGCCGGTCGGCCCGACGTCCCACCCCATGGTGCGCAGCGAGTCCGGGTACAGGTGACTGCGCGAGTCGAGCACCTCGGGTCCGGAGGCGTCGATCGCCTCGGCCCTGCGGTCGCCCACCGCGACGACGGCGGCGGCACCGTCGCCGAACAGGCTGCTGCCGACGAGCGTCGCCAGCGACGGATCGGTCTTGGGGGTCAGCGAGCACAGCTCGACCGCAAGCAGCACGGCGACGCCGTCGGGATCGCCGCGCAGGTAGTCGTGCATCCGCGCGGTCCCCGCGGCACCTGCGACGCAGCCGAGGCCGAACAGCGGGACTCGCTTGACGTCGGGCCGCAGCCCGATCAGGCCGGCGATCCGGGCGTCGATGGTCGGCACCGCCAGCCCGGTCACGGTGGTGGTGAAGATGACGTCGACGTCCTCTGGCTGCAGGCCGGCCTCCTCCAGCGCGCCCGTCACCGCGGCGCAGCCGAGCGCCACGGCGTTCTCGATGAAGACGTCGTTCGCGGCACCGAAGTCGGTGAGCGTCACGTACTCCTCGAGCGGCACGACCATGTGCCTGCTCTCGACCTTGGCGCTGCGGTGCACGGCCCTGATGAAGTCGGCGTGCTCGGTGAACCCCGGCATCCCGATCAGCGCCTCGGTCACCTCGGCTTGGGTATAGCGCCTCCGGGGCAGCTCTCCTCGTACGGCGGCGATCACGGTCACGACACACACCTCCTGGTGATGGGCACGATGTCCGGGCCCATGGGGTTCACTTCATCTTCGGAGATCCCGAAGCGGTTGTGCAGCCTCGTCAGCCATTTCGGGGCCCACCGGTTCCACTCGCCCATCGCGTGCATGACGGCGGGTAGCAACACCATTCGGACCAGCGTCGCGTCCACGAGGATCGCGAGCGTCAGACCGAGTCCGAACATCCGCATGAACGACACCTCGGCGGCGATCAGCGCGGCGAAGGAGATCGACATGACGAGGGCGGCGGCGGTGACGACGCGACCGGTGCGGGCGATGCCGAGCGCGACGGCCTCGTCGCTGTTGCGGGTCGTCAGCCAGAACTCCCGGATCCGGGACACCAGGAACACCTCGTAGTCCATCGACAAGCCGAACGCGATGCAGAACAGCAACACCGGGATGTTGGCGACGAGGACGCCGGTGGACGTCGTGCCCAGGCCGCCCAGATGCCCGTCCTGGAAGATCCACACCATCGCGCCGAACGCAGCCGACAGCGATAACACGTTGAGTAGCAACGCCTTCAGCGGGATCAGCACGCTGCCGGTGAGCAGGAACAGCACGACGAACATGATGATCGCGATGCTGCTCAGGACGACCGGCAGCCGCGACGTGACGGCGGCGACGCTGTCGCGGTTGACCTGTGCGGTGCCGGCGAACAGCACCTCGCGACCGCCGGGACCGGTGACGGCGTGCAGCGCGTCGAGCTGTCGCTCCGAGGCGTCGGAGAACAGCGGCGCTGTGCTCTGCACCGTCAGCGTGGCCCTGCCGTCGGCCGTGCGCACCGGGGAGACGGCGGAGACGTCGGCGACGCGGGCCAGATCGTCGCGATAGCGATCGAACTCGGCGGCGACGAGTCCGGCCGCGTCGGGGATCACGACGCTCACCGCGGCGGCGGCGTCGTCGGCGAAGTCGTCGCGCAGGGTGTCGCCGACGGTGTGCGCCGATGCCGTCGTCGGCAGCACCCTGTCGTCCGGGAAACCCCACTTCACCCCGAGGAACGGCGCGCCGAGCAGAAGCAGCAGCGTCACGACGGCGAGGCCCGCGGGCAGCGCGCGCCGCATGACGGCCCTGGTCCACCGGTGGAGGAACCGCCGCTCGACCGGCTGGGCGTCGGCCGCCTGCAGCCGATCTCCCAGCAGCACCAGCGCGGCCGGCGTGACGACGAGCGCCGCCAACGCGGCGAAGGCGACGGTGGCGACGCCCGCATACGCGAACGACTTCAGGAAGGCCATCGGGAAGATCACCATCACCGCCATCGACAGCGCGACGATGGTGGCCGAGAACACGACGGTCCGGCCGGCGGTGGCCATGGTGGTGGTCAGCGCGTCGTCGCGGGACACGCCGTCGGCGAGTTCGTCGCGATACCGGCTGATGATGAGCAGCGTGTAGTCGATGGCCAGCGCCAGGCCCATCGCGGCGCTGAGGTTGAGCGCGAAGATCGACACGTCGGCGAAGGTGGTGACGCCGCGCAGCACGGCCAGCGAGCCGAGAATCGCCATCCCGCCGACGGCGAGTGGAACCGCCGCGGCGAGCACGCCGCCGAAGACCCAGACGAGTATCAGGAAGCTGATGGGGATCGCGATCGACTCCATCAGCAGGAGGTCGCGCTGGGACTGTCGGGTGATCTCCACGTTGACCATGGCGTCGCCGCCCGCCTGCACGGTGACGCCGTCGCGGTCGCGGGCGAAGCGGTCGGCCAGATCCGCGGCGTACTGCTGGGTGACGCTCTCGTCGCCGGCGATCCCGACGACGATCAGACCCGCCGAGCCGTCCCGGCCGACGAGCGGGGCGCGCTGCGGTGGCGGCGACGTCCACGGCGAGCTCACCGAGACGACGTGCGGCGAGCCGGTCAGGGCGGCGGCGAGTTGCCTGCCGACCGGGCCGACCTGCGGACCGTCGACGCCGCCCGGCCCGCTGACGAGGAGCAGCAGCTGTACGTCGCCGATGTCGAACGTGCTGGTGAGCAGTTGCCGTGCGGCGGCGGACTCCGAGGTCGGATCCTCGAATCCGCAGGCGCACAGGCTCTTCGCGACGGGCACCCCGAAGACACTCGCCGCCGCGGCGATCAGGAGGGCGAGGACGAGCAGGCGGCGGGGAGCCGCGATAGCGAGCTGCGCGATGCGTCTCAAGGGTGGCTCCATTCGATGCCGGAAGCTATGTCAACACTTGGTGACTTGGCACACTAAGCCCACCCCTCGGGCATGTCAACGGCTGAGGACTTAGTGCCGTCCTCCGGCGGCCCCGGCACGTTCGCAATACTTGTGCTCATGGCGGAACGCAACGTGCTCGGCGAAACACTGGAGCCGTGCGGAACGGAGCCGATGACCGGCTTCTACCGCGACGGCTGCTGCAGCACCGGCGAAGAGGACGCGGGCAGGCACACCATCTGCGGCGTCGTCACATCCGAGTTCCTGGACCATCAGCGGTCGATAGGCAACGACCTCTCCACGCCCCGGCCGGAGTACCGGTTCCCCGGCCTGACGCCCGGCGACCGCTGGTGCGTGACCGCGGTGAACTGGCTGCGGGCGCACGAGGACGGCTTCGCATGCCCGGTGGTACTCGCCGCGACGCACGAACGCACGCTCGACCTGGTGTCGATCGAGGTGCTCGCGGACTACGCCGTCGACGTACCCGACGACATCTCCGACCTGTGAGCGGTGCGACGGCGATCCCCGTCATCGCGCTCACCGGGTATCTCGGCGCGGGCAAGACGAGCCTGCTGAATCACGTGTTGCGGGCACCCGGCGCGCGAATCGGCGTCGTGGTCAACGACTTCGGCGATGTCAACGTCGACGCCTCACTGGTCACCGGCCAGGTCGACGAGCCGGCGTCGATCACCGGCGGGTGCATCTGCTGTCTCTCCGACGAGGAGGGTCTCGACGGCGCGCTCGAGAAGCTGACCGACCCGCGCCTCGCGCTTGACGCCATCATCGTGGAGGCCAGCGGACTCGCCGACCCCATCGCGGTGTCGCGGCTGATCCGCTACAGCGGAGTCGAGCGGGTACGGCCCGGCGGCGTCGTGGACGTCATCGACATCGCCACGCACTTCGAGACCGTCGACACCGGCGGTCTTCCGCTCGCGCGGTACGGCGCGGCGTCGCTGGTGGTGGTCAACAAGCTCGACCAGGTAGCCGAAGCCGACCGCACTGCCACCCTGGAACGAGTGGAAAACCGGGTGCGGGAACGCAATCCGCACGCGCACATCGTCGGGGCGATCGGCGCCAGGGTGGATCCGACGCTGCTCTACGACGTGTCCGACGCCGACGAGAGCGGTGACGTCGGCGGGCAGCTGTCGTTTCGCGAGCTGCTGCTCGACGCGGCCCCCGATCCCGGACCCGCGACCCCGGCCGACGCGCACGCCCACGTGCACGCCGACTCGGTGACCGTCACCGGCGCGGGGTGCGTCGACATCGGCGCCCTCCTCGACCTGCTCGAGGAGCCGCCCACCGGCGTGTATCGCATGAAAGGCACTGTCGCCGTGCGCTATCGGGAGCGCGAGCGCCGCTATCTGGTGAACGTCGTCGGCCCGTCGGTGCACGTCGCGGCCGCACCGCCGACGGCGCCCGTCAACCGCCTGGTCGCGATCGGCACGCACCTCGACGTCGGGGACGTGCGCGCACGCATGGAGGCGGCGCTCCGTCCCCACGACGGGCCATCGCCCGCAGCGGGGGTGCGCCGCCTCCAGCGGTACCGCAAGCTCAGCGTCTGATCAGCCCTGCGCGGTCAGTTGGTCGACCACGCCGCTGGCGGGCGTGTTGATGCGGGCGGCCACGAAATCGGCTGCCTGATCGGTCAATCCGGCCTCGACGTACAGGCTGTGGGCGGGGCGGTCGTTACCCGGCGAGCACACCGGATCGGCACCGTTGCACAGGTCGATCGTCTTAACCCCGTAGAGCGGGCTCCACGCGGACAGCGCGTGACCGATCTTGTTGGACGGGTTGCCGAACACCGCGACGGCGGCGACGTGATCGCTGACCGGTGCAGGCAGCACGTTGGTGAAGCCGAAGACCGGACCCGGTGCGGCGGTGAGGAAGTCGACCACCGCGGCACCCTGCGAGAAGCCACCCAGCACGATCTTGGTGTCGGGGCACGCCGCCGCGGTCGCCTGCACGCGCGCACTGGCGTCGTTGGCGCCCTCGGCCGCCTTGAGGAAGTCGTAGGACGCGGGGTAGTTCACGGCGTAGGCGGAAACGGTCTGTCCGCTCAGGTCGTCGCGCAGTTCGTCGACGAAGGCGTCGCCGACGCGGCCGAGGCCCGCGGGCTCACCGGTACCGCGGGCGAACACCACCTCCACGTCGCTGCACGCCTCGGCGGCGCGGGCCGTCGGCGCGGCGACCGCGGCGAGTCCGGCGGCCGCGACGATCACGGTCGCGAGCATCATCAGCAGACGGAGCGCACGACGACCGTCGCTCTCACTGGCGGCGTACGGGTCGATCATGATGGGCTCCCTGCGAATCGTGTCGTGCTGGTGCTCTGTCGAACGCCGGCTCGATGCAGGGAAATTCCGCTATGTCACGGGCAGCGCAGCGTCAGCACCGTGATTTCGCTTGGGGCGAACACCCGGAAGGGCGGCCCCCAGAAGCCCGTTCCGCGGCTGGTGTACAGCTGCGTCCGCTCCCCGTGCGCGCTCAACCCGTGCACCACCGGCTGATCGAGCCGCACCAGGAAGTTGAACGGCCAGATCTGCCCGCCGTGCGTGTGCCCGGAGATCTGCAGATCCACGCCCGCCGCCACCGCGTCACCGACCTGCTTGGGCTGATGCGCCAGTAGCAGCACCGGCGTCGCGCGGTCGGCACCGTCGAGCGCCGCGTCCAGGTCCGCACCGTGCCCGTCGACCCCGGACCCGCGCGCGGTGGCGTCGTCGACGCCCGCGACCACCAGTTCCGCCCCGTCGCGCTCGACCACCAGATGGCGGTTGTGCAGGGTGTCCCACCCGATGTTCTCCATGTACGCCAGCCAGCCCTGTGCCTCGCTGATGTACTCGTGATTGCCCGTCACGTACACCCGAGCCATGCTCGCCCGGACGTCGGCCAGCGGGCGCGCCTGCGGCTCACGTACCTCGGCCGTGCCGTCGGCGATGTCGCCCACCAGGCACACGACGTCGGCCCTGAGCGAGTTGACGCGCTCGACAACGCCTGCGGTCCAACGAGATCGGTCGATCGGACCGAAGTGCGTATCGGTGACGACGGCCACCCGCAACCCGTCCAGACCGCGGCCCAGCCGGGGGATCGCGATGTCGACGTGGCGCAGCCGCGGCACCCGCATGGCCTCGGTGTAGCCCCAGGCGAGCAGGAGGGCTACGACGGCGACAACTGCGCCCGCCACGATGCGCGCCCGCGTCGGGTTCTCGACACCCGCGACGAGCAACCCGAGGCCGAGCAGCTGACCGATGACCGACCAGACGAACAGCACCCACATCACGCCGAGCAGGGCGTCACCGGCGATCGCCGCCCCGTCGCGGTGCCTGCGGCCGTGCCCGACCATCATCAGCAGCGGCAGCGCCACGAACGCGCCGGCGAGCACCGCGGTGCCCGTGACGACGACGGGAGACGGCCACAGCGCTCCGGAGCCGAACAGGGTCCACCACGGCACGCCGAGCAGAATCGACTCGATGACGAAGACGGGGACCAGGCGGACCCATCGGGCGCGCGCACGCGCACGCGGTTCGGTGCTCACGGAATGGCGGTCCGGCATCAGCCCGAGGGTACCTGCCCGTTAGCGTGGTCCCTCAGTGAAGACTTTGATCGATTTCGACGGCGCAGCGATCGTCGCGGTGCCCGTCGCCAGCGGTTTCGGCGAGGACGGCGCTCGCGAGTGCATGCTCCTCGAGGGACCACAGGGCTGGGGCGAGTTCAGCCCACCGCGTAACGCCGGCCACGATGCGACGGTGCGGTGGCTCACCGCGGCCGTCGAACCGGGCACCGTCGGGTGGCCCGATCCCGTGCGCGGCCGGGTGCCTGTCGCCGTGCGGGTGCCCGCGGTGGCGCCCGCCGACGCCCACCGACTGGTTGTCGAGTCGGGCTGTGGCACGGCCGATGTCGCGGTCGGCGCGGGCCGTATCGGTGACGACGTGGCGCGGGTCGAGGCGGTCCGCGACGCCCTCGGCCCCCGCGGGGCGATCCGCTGCGACGCCGGCGGCGCCTGGGACGCCGACACCGCCGCCTCCGCTGTCAGCCGGCTGGCCGCGGCGGCGGGCGGATTGCAGTACGTCGTCGAACCCTGTTCAACAGCAACGGAATCCACCCAGCTGCGGCTGCGGACGGACGTGCCGATCGCCGTCCTCGTGCGGGCCGGAGCCGCCGATCTCGCGGCTACCGCCGATGTCCTGGTGCTGGTGCCGGGCACTCTCGGCGGCGTGCGCAGGGCGCTGCGCGTCGCCGAGGCATCCGGCTTGCCCTGTGTGGCGGGCTCGGGCCTCGAGACGAGTGTCGGGATGTCCGCTGCGGCCGCGCTGGCCGGTGCGCTGCCCGCGCTGCCGTACGCGTGCCCGATAGGGCGGCCGGCCTGGCTGCTCGGTGACGTCGTGGCCGACGGGCGCACCCTGGTGCCGCACGACGGCCATCTCCCGGTGGCACCGATGCCCCCCGGCCCGGACCCCACCCGGCTCGCCGAGTACGCGGTGACCGACCCCGAGCGGCTCGCCTGGTGGCGGCACCGCCTCCTCGCGGCGCAGGCGGCCCTGTGAGGGAGGACGGCGTGACGGACGACATGCGCGAGGATCTTCGCCACCTGCTCGAGCGGCGCGCGCTCACCGAGGACGCCGCACGTCCCGACGCCGTGGCCCGTCGGCACGACCGGGGTGGCCGCACGGCACGCGAGAACCTCGACGATCTCGTCGACCCCGACTCGTTCGTCGAGTACGGGCGGTTCGCGATCGCGGCGCAGCGGGCCCGGCGCGAGGTCGACGACCTCATCGCCCGCACGCCCGCCGACGGCCTCATCGGCGGCACCGCGCGCATCAACGGCCACCCGGCCGCGGTGCTGTCCTACGACTACACCGTGCTCGCCGGTACCCAGGGTGCGCTCGGACACCGCAAGAAGGATCGGCTCTTCGAGCTCATCGAACGCCTGCGACTCCCCACGGTCTTCTTCGCCGAGGGCGGCGGTGGTCGCCCCGGCGACACCGATTACCCGGCGGTGTCGATGCTCGACACCCGCGCGTTCGCGTTGTGGGCGGGCCTGTCCGGCCTGGTTCCCCGCCTCGCGGTGGTCAAGGGGAGGTGCTTCGCGGGCAACGCCGTCATCGCGGGCTGCTCCGACCTGATCGTGGCCACCGAAGACGCGTCGATCGGCATGGGCGGCCCCGCGATGATCGCAGGCGGCGGTCTCGGCGACGTACCGGCTGACGACGTCGGGCCCATCGCGATGCAGGCCCCCAACGGGGTCGTCGACGTCGTGGTGCCCGACGAGGCCGCCGCCGTCGCGGCGACGAAGAAACTCCTCGGCTACTTCCAGGGCGAGGTCCCGGCCGGGGCCGCCGCCGACCAGACCGCGCTCCGAACCCTGATTCCGGAGCGGGCGAGGCGCGCCTACTTCGTCAACCCCATCATCGAAACCCTCTGCGACACCGGCTCCGTCACGTTCCTGCGCGAGCGGTTCGCGCCGGAGATGGTGACGGCACTCGGACGCGTCGCGGGTCGGCCCGTCGGCGTCATCGCCAACAACACCCGCGTGATGGCGGGCGCGATCACCGCGGGCGCCGCGGACAAGGCGGCGCGCTTCCTGCAACTGTGCGAGGCGTTCGGCCTGCCCGTACTGTCGCTCATCGACTGCCCCGGCTACATGGTCGGCCCCGCCGCCGAGGCCGAGGGTCTGGTGCGACGCGCCTCCCGCATGCTCGTCGCGGGTGCGGCGCTGACGGTTCCGCTGATCGCCGTCGTGCTGCGCCGTGGCTACGGCCTCGGCGCGCAGGCCATGTCGGGAGGCAGCCTGCACGAACCGGTGCTGACCGTCGCGTGGTCCGGGGCGCACCTCGGCCCGATGGGCCTCGAGGGCGCCGTGCGACTGGGCATGCGCAAGGAGTTGGAGGCCATCGCGGACGCGGAGGAACGCGAGGAGCGCGTCCGGCAGGCCACCGCCGCCGCTCAGGATCACGCCCGTGCCCTCAACGCCGCAGCGCTTTTCGAGATCGACGACGTCATCGACCCCGCGGAGACGCGAGCCCTGATCGTCAACACACTGGCTGCGGTGCCGCCTCGGCCGCAGCGACCGCATCGATTCGTGGACACGTGGTGACGGCTGCGAACACGGACGGTCTTTCCGAGTGGCGGCGCTACGGCACACTGCCCGTCGCCGCGGGGCTGGGCTACTCGATCGGCGTCATCCACGTCTACTCACTCGGCGCGTTTTTCGAGCCCCTGCAACAGGCGTTCGGTTGGTCGCGTGCCGATACCTCACTCGGGCTCACGATCGTCGGCATGGCCAGCGCCGTCGCCGCCCTTCCGATCGGCCTCGCCGTCGACCGCCTCGGCCCACGTCGCGTCGGGCTCACCGGCGTCGTGTTGATGGCGGTCGCGTTCGGTCTGTTGAGCACCGCGACGGGATCGCTGACCAACTGGATTCTGCTCTGGAGTGTGCTGGCCTTCGCCAGCTTCTGGGTGCAGACGACGGTGTGGACCAGCGCGGTGGCCAGCCGGTTCGAGACGTCACGCGGGCTGGCTCTCGCGGTGACGCTGTCCGGCGGGTCGCTCGCGGCCGCGGTGCTGCCTCCGCTGGCGACCGCCCTCATCGGCGAATTCGCCTGGCGCGGCGCCTTCGTGGCGCTCGCCGCGGGGTGGGGCACGCTCGTCCTCATCGCGGTCGTGCTGTTCTTCCGCGGCGCGCAGGACGACCGGACCGCGAACACGCCGGCCACTTCCAGCTCCCCGGCGCCCGCCGCCGCCGACCTCCCCGGCGTCACGCTCGCCGAGGGGCTGCGGTCCATCACGTTCTACCAACTCCTCACCGCCGCAGGCCTGTTCGCGTTCACCACACTGGGGGTGGTGGTGCACCTGGTGCCGATCCTGCGGGGCGCGGGCGCCGCGCCGCTGGCCGCTGCGAGTACCGCCGCCCTGGTGGGTGTGTTCTCGATCGTCGGCAGGTTGGGCGTCGGGTTCCTCCTGGACCGGTTCCCCGGCCGCATCGTCGGCGCCTGCGCCTACCTCGAGCCGATAGCGGGCGCGGCGCTGCTGCTGGTCGACGGCGCCAATCCGCTCAGCCAGAGCATCGCGGCGGCGTTGTTCGGTCTGACGCTGGGCGCCGAGGTCGACGTCATCGCCTATCTCGCATCGCGCTACTTCGGGCTCAAGAACTTCGGCGGTCTGTTCGGCGGCATGGTCGCCGCGCTGCCGCTCGGGACCGCGTTCGGTCCACTCGCCGCCGGCGCGACGTTCGACCGATTCGGCGGCTACCCGCCGTTCCTCGTCCTGACCATCGTCTTGATGGGCCTGAGCAGCCTGGCATTGGCGACGCTCCGGTCCCCGCCGGACTGGTCCAACCAGGCGGCGATGTTGCGCACGTAGTCCTTGAACGGCTCGAGGCGCGCTGGATCGTCGGCGATCTGGCTGCCCGGTGGCTCACTGACGAAGGACGGCGCGCTACAGCTGACATCCCAGTTGTAGTCGGCGAAGTGGTGGAACGTGGACTCGGCCACTGCCCGACCCATCGGCCGTCCGTCGGGCGCACGCTCGCCGTCGAGGACGACCGCCAGGTTGAAGCGCCTTCCCGTCGCCGTACTTCGGCCCTGCGCCAGGACCGTCGCCCCCGGCACGTCCGCCACCACCAGCCCCTCGTGGGGATGTGCCGGGAACCACTCGATCCGGCCGCTCGCGGTACGCGGGGTCCGCAGGAGTTCGTGCACCGGGCCGTCGACGAGGACCGGCTGATAGTCGCCGTTCGACCCGGAATGGAAGTTGGGCCAGGAGATCTCGGGGGTGTCGCGGTCGTCGAGCATCGACTCGGGGTCGATGCTCGCGTCGTGGAACCGGTTGACGGCGCCCAGCGAGCCGAGGTGCCTCAGGCAGCTGCCGAGCTGTTCGTGGTCGCGCGCGGTCAGCACGCCACCGCCGTGGTGGCGGAAGCGGGTAATGGCGTCGGCCTCGGCGACGGTGAGCCCTGTGCCGACGTCCACCGCCATCAGCCACAGCTGGTCGACGCCGAGCTGATCAACATGGCTCAGTACCGGGTCGTCCCCCGCACCGTCCGCCCGGTTCCGCGCGATCACCGTGTGCCCGGCAGCGCGGAGTTCGGCGGTCAGCAGCGAGAAGCGCTCGATCCCCCAGTCGTCGGGATGGTCGGTGATCGTCGTCTGAAGCAGGATTCTGGACATCGGCTACGCCCCCTCGACGCGCACCCGAAGGTGCTGCCGCGCAGCCAGTTCGGCGTCGGAGATCAGCGTCAGCATCGGCTGGTTCGGGTCGCAGATCATCGTCACCGTGAAGCGCAGCGGCGCGTCGTCGCGGTTGTTGCCGTCCGAGTAGTGGATGACGTCGCCGCCCGGTTCCCAGAACGCCTCGCCGGCGCGCACCACGCGCGGCGACTCACCCTCCAACTCGAAGAGCATCTCGCCCTCCAACACCAAGCCGAAGGCCGGCCCGCCGGGGTGTCGGTGCGGCGGAGCGCCCGCGCTGCCGGGTGGATAGGTGATGCTGACCGTCATCGCATGGGGGTCCTGCGGAAGGAACGGCGGCTGCACCTCCTGCAGCACCACCAGCGCGCTCTCCCATGCCGGGTCGTAATTGTTCGCGGACATGTTGTCTCCCTTGATGTTCGGTTGCTCAGGCGGCGAGGTCGGCGCTGTGGTCGAGATGTGCCAGTACGACGCGCAGCCGTTGCCTGCCGCGGGACACCCGCGACATCACCGTGCCCACCGGAATGTTCATCAGCGCAGCGGTTTCCGCGTAGGTGTAGCCCTGCACCCCCGCGTAGTACATGACCGCGCGAACCCCCTCCGGCAGGGTGGCGAGCGCGGTTTTGACCTCGCTGTCGGACAGCGACTCGAGGACGCCCGCCTCCACGCAGTGACCGTCGGTCGGCTCCCATTCGCCGAGGTCGTCCACGGCCACCTCCGCGGGCCTGCACTGCTTGTACCTGTGCGCACTGACCCACCGGTTGTGCATGATCCGGAACATCCAGGCCTTGAGGTTGGAACCCTCCCGAAAGGACCGGAAGCCCCGATAGGCGTGCAGCAGCGTGTCCTGCAGCAGATCCTCGGCGTCGGCGTCGCACGTCGTCAACCGGCGGGCGCGGCGGCTGAGCGCATCCAACAGGGGCCCCGCATCACGGGTGAACCGCGATGCGAGCTCCGAGTCGGTGGTCACCTTCATGATGAATCTCCGTGATCTCTGCTGATGACGGGGCCGGTTGGCCCGTTGAGATCAGATTCGTCGCATCGAGTCCGTAGCGAACCCTTGGAAGTCCGTAGTCCGACCGTGGTGACCCCGTGGTCAGCTGACGAACGACACCGTGTCGCCGAGAGGCGCGCGACCGGTGCGCGCGACGCTCACCGACGGGTCCTCGTAGCCGATGGACATGCCGCAGAAGAGGATCAGGTCGTCCGGCGGTGACACCGCGTCCGCGACGGTCTCGCGAACCTGAGACCACGCCATCTGCGGGCAGCTGTGCAGGCCCTCCGCGCGCAGCAGCAGCATGACGGTCTGCAGGTACATCCCCATATCCGCCCACTGCGGCATCCCGAGGTCTCGGTCGATATAGCAGAACAGTGCAGTGGGGGCACCGAAGCAGTCCCAGTTGCCGAGGGCGGCGCGCTGCCGTGCCTCCCAATCCTCACGCGCGACGCCCAGTGCGGTGTAGCGCTGGATGCCGAAAGCCGACCGGCGCTCCCCGTAGGGCGACTTCAACTCCGGCGGGTACATCTGGAACTGCCGCTCGTCCCAGGGGTCGCCCGCGGTCACGCGTTCCACCGCCGCCTTCTTGAGCTGTTTCAGCGGTTCGCCGGTCAGGACGTACACCCGCCACGGCTGGATGTTGGAACCCGACGGCGCCCATGCGGCGGCGGCCAGCACGCGCCGCAGCGCGTCATCCGGCACCGGCCGATCGGTGAAACCCCGCACTGCACGCCTGGTCTTAACCGCTTCGTATACGTCCACGAGTTCATGGTCACCAGGGCGTGCGCCGGGCGAGCCCTTGAGAATCCGTAGTTCCCCGCTGCTACGTCGCGGTGGCCCTGCTGGTGGTCCGCAGTTGTCTGCGCGAGGTGATGCCGAGTTTGGCGAACACCTTGCGCAGATGCCACTCGACGGTGTGCGCGCTGATGAACAGCTGCGCGCCGATCTCCTGGTTCGTCAACCCGTCGCCCGCCAGACTCGCGATCTGCGCTTCCTGCGCCGTGAGCTCGTCGCCGGTGGTGATCGCCTGCCGCCGCACTTTCTCACCTACGGCGGTCAACTCGCGACGGGCTCGTTCCGCGAACGCGTCGGCACCCATCCGGCGGAACACGTCGTGCGCTCGGCTGAGCTGATCGCGGGCGTCGTTGCGCCTACCCGCGCGGCGCAGCCACTCGCCGTACGACAGCCGCGTGCGCGCGACCTGCGGGGTGATGCCCGCACGCTCGAGGAGCTCGATCGCCGCCACGAAGTGGGCCTCGGCCTCCTTCGCATCTGCGAGCAGAGCGCTTGCGGCGGCCACCACGCCCGAGCCCCAGTCTGTGTCGCTCCGGCCCGCGCGTTCCTCCAGCAGCGGCAGCACCCGGAGTGCCTCCGCCCGGTCCCCGGTGTGCACCGCGGCTTCCACCAACTCGCAGAGGCTCCAGCTGTAGAAGCCCAGATCCTCGTATTCGCAGGAGTTGCGCGCCGCGGCCAGCGCCTCCTCGTAGCGACCGAGCCCGTTGTAGAGGACGGCGAAGAGATAGCCACTGAGACCGACGAGCCTGCCCTCTCCGCGCGCGGCGGCGTCCGTCGTCGCCTCCTCGATGGGACCGACCGCGTTCTCGGGGTCGCCGCGCCAGGCGGCCAGTGTCAGCGAGTGGTACTTGACCGGCATGTTGCCGATCGAGGCCGTGATCGCATTCGCTTCCGCGATCAGCGTTGCGGCGGAGGCGAACTCACCCGTGTAGACGTGGACACCCGCACGATATGCCAGCGCGGGCGGCAGGACTGCCAACGCACCCGTGTCACGCGCCTTGCGCACCATGTCGGTGGCGATGCGCTGGAGCACGGCGTCGTCCCACAGTTCGTGGGCGGCCGATTCCTGCACGATCGGGAACGGCCACTGCGTCACGGGTCCGTCGCCGCCGAAAGTGTCCGCGTTGGAGAGCTCGAGGCCCACACGCAGCTGCTCAGCGCCCGCTCCCGGTCCGTCGAGCACCCTGGACGTCATCCCGCTGAGCAGAAGATCGCCCGGTGTGCTGATCTCGGCGGGACCGGCCAGTGCGGCACGGCCGGCGGCGGCCACCTCCGGCAGCGTTGCGGCATCCCCGAGCCGGCCCGCGTACATGGCCGCGGCCAGCGCTTCGAGGTGGGTGGCCCGTGCCAGTTCGGCGTCGAGCGATTCGAGCGCCTGCGCGGCAGCAAGCAATCGCAGGGCGGCCTCGCTCATTCGCGGCGCACCGGCCACACCGGCCCGGCTGCTCGCGAAATCCATCTGCGCGTACATGCGCGCCACGGTGGCCTGCTCCAACGGATCGAGCGGCGCGAGAGTCGCGATGCCCAGCAGATTGCGCGCCTCGTCCGGCGCGGCCGCGTCGCACTTGGCCTGTGCGGCGGCGATGGCCCGTGGCCCGCGCATGGCCGGATCGGCGGTGAGCGCCGTCGCACGTTCCAGAAACTTCGCCGCTGCGGCGATCCCGCCGCGGGCCTGTGCCCGGCTAGCCGAGGCCTCGAGTTCGGCGGCGACGTCGTCGTCCGGTCCCGCAACGGCGTGAGCGCGGTGCCACGCGCGGCGGTCCGGGTCGGACTCGGGATCGGTGACGGCGGCGAGCGCACCGTGCACCGACCGGCGGTCACCGAGGTCCGACGCGCGGTACGCGGCGGAGCGAATCAGCGGATGGTGGAAGCGCATCCGCGGGCCGAACTCGATCAGCCCCTCGGCTTCAGCGGGCCCCAAGGAGTCCACGGCGATCTCAAGACGTGCTGCGGCCGCAAGGAACAGGGCCGAGTCGCCGATGGGTTCGGCGGCTGCGACGAGCAGCAGCAGCTGAGTCTGCCGGGGTAGCGCCTGAACTCGGCGCACGAACTCCGCCTCGAGTGCGGCGGTCGACGAGCGCTTTCCCGATATCCAGAAGCCTCCCGCGAGTTCGGTCGGCGACACGGTGCGCGGCACTTCGAGTATCGCGAGCGGCACGCCGCGGGTTTCGGCCACGATGCGGTCGCGCACTCGGGGATCGATTCCGCCGATCATCACGTCGTCCAACAACTCTCGCGCATCCCGATCCGATAAGCCCTCGATGAGCAGCTCGGGCAGGCCGGCGAGCACGTCGGCACGCTCTCGGACGGCGAACACCATCGCGATCGGCTCCGCGGCCAGCCTGCGAGCGACGAACCCCAGCGTCTGCACCGAGACCTCGTCGAGCCACTGGGCGTCGTCGACGATGCACAGCAGGGGCCGTCGCTGAGCAGCCGCCGCCATCAGCGACAGCACCGCCAACCCCACCAGGAAGCGGTCGGGAACGGGCCCCGCACCGAGGCCGAACGCCACGTTCAACGCATCGCGCTGGGGCGCCGGAAGACCGTCGGCGTACTCCAGCAGCGGTGCGCAGAGCTGTTGCAGACCCGCGAACGCGAGCTCCATATCGGATTCCACACCCGCGACGTGCACCACCCGGAACGCCGGGTCGACGGTGGCGGCGTAGTCGAGCAGAGACGTCTTGCCGACACCGGCTTCGCCCCGCAGCACCACGACTCCGCTGCTGCCGCCCTTAGCCGCGCCAATCAGGTCGCGCAGTCTGCGGCTCTCCCCGTCCCGGCCGCGCAGCCGTAGCTGCTCGCCTCCGCTCGCCATGGCACCGCCGCGTCCGTTCCCCGTGTTCCGACGGTGACGATCGTATCCGCGACCGCGCTCGACTACCGAACGCTAGAACGGGCTGCTGTTCGACTGCCACTTGGCCTCGTCGGGCCTCGGCCCGAAGCGGCGCGCGTAGTCATCGTGAATGTGGGCGTCGCGCTTGCGCTTGATGACGTCGACGAGATTCGGGTCGAGCCCGTGCTGGGCCAACCGGTGCCGCCGCCACACCTTGTTGAGGGCCAGTGCCATCAGCAGCGCCCAGATGTAGATCGGCGCGGTCATCTCGAGGTGCACGTAGAACGAGGCGGGGATCAGCCACACGGGAGCGAGCACCAGAAGCGGTGGGATCGCCATCCGGATCATGTGCCGACGCACCGCGCCCTGGCCTGCGAGATCCTCGGCGACCCAGCGGTTCATCGACGCCGGCAGCCGGCGCCCGTAGGCGTACGTGAGCTTCTGCAGCGGGGTGGGCCGGTCGGCGTTAGTCGGGTCGGACATCAGGCTCCTTCGGATTCGAGTGCGCCGGCGGCGCGGGCGGCGGCGTTGACGCGGGTGAGCACCCGGCGCAGGTCGTCGAGCTCGTCGAGGTCGACGCCGAGTTTGGCGACGACGGCGGGAGGGATCTCGAGTGCGCGCCGGCGCAGCTGCACGCCCGCGTCGGTGAGTTCGATGTGCGTCGACCGTTCGTCGGCGGCGTTGCGAGTGCGGGTGACGAGACCGAGCGCCTCGAGTCGCTTGAGCATCGGCGACAGCGTGGCCGAATCGAACTGCAGCGCTGCGGCGATCTGCTTGACGGACATCGGAGGCTCACCCGCTTTCCGGCGATCCCATAGCGCCAGCATCACCAGGTACTGCGGATGGGTGAGCCCCAGCGGTTCGAGCAGCGGCCGGTAGATCGACAGCACGGCGCGGTTGGTGACGGCGAGCGCGAAGCACACCTGCTGCTCCAGCGCGAGGGGGTCGACATCCGTGCGGTTGGCCACAAGTTGAATCGTAGCCTAATTGTTAGGGCACGATGTATCGGCTTGATCACAGCACGGGCGTGGCGGGAGTGACGGAAGTGACGATTGGGTAGATGCTGGACAGGTCAAGATCGATTCCTCTACTTAGGAGACACAGTGCGCGTCGGCGGTGCCCTGGGAATGGCCGCTCTGGTAGTCGCGTCCGTCGGCGCGATGCTCGGCAGCACTGCCCCCGCGACGGCCGCGCCCGAGTGCTCCGACGTCGAGGTCGTCTTCGCCCGCGGCACCGACGAACCGGCGGGCATCGGGGCCGTCGGCAAGGCGCTCGTCGACACGCTGAAGCCGATGCTCAAGGGCTCGTCGATCAGCACCTACGCCGTGGACTACCCCGCCTCCTACGACTTCCTCGAGGTCGCGGCGGGGGCGACCGACATGAGCAAGCACGTCCAGGCGACGGTCGCGAACTGCCCGGAGACGAAGATCGTCCTCGGCGGCTACTCGCAGGGCGCTGCGGTGGTCGATGTGGTGGCGACCTCACCGATCGCGGGTCTCGGCTACACCGCTCCACTGCCACGAGCGGTCGTGCCACACGTCGCCGCCGTGGTGGTGTTCGGCAATCCGTCGGCGCGCCTCGGCCAACCGCTGACCAAGATGAGCCCGGACTTCGGACCCAAGACCGCCGATCTGTGCAATAAGGCCGACCCGATCTGCTCTCTGGGTCGAGACTGGAACTCGCACGTCACCTACCAGAAGTCGGGGCTGGTGAAGACCGCCGCGGAGTGGATCGCCAAGCATGTGAAGGCGAGCGATCCCACCACCTCGAAGGCCGCGCCGAAACCCACGTCGCGGTAGCCGCCCGACACGGTTGCGGGTGCCTGCCACAACGCCCATACTGTTGCGCAGTACGCATTAGTTGCTTGATACGCAACGCATGTTCCCGTCGCATGCCCCGAGGACCGCCCATGACCCAGCCCAAGGTCGTCATCATCGGCGCCGGCATCGTCGGCACCTCGCTGGCCGACGAACTGACCACACGCGGATGCACCGACGTCACGGTTCTCGACCGCGGCTCGATGTTCACCACCGGCGGGTCGACCTCGCACGCCCCCGGCCTGGTGTTCCAGACCAACGGGTCCAAGACCATGAGCGAGTTCGCGCGCTACACGGTCGAGAAGTTCGTCGGTCTGGGCGCGTTCAACCAGCTGGGCGGACTCGAGATCGCCACCACCGAGGCCCGGCTGACCGACCTGCACCGCAGGCTGGGCTGGGCGCAGTCGTGGGGCATCCCCGGCGAGCTCGTCAACCCCGCGCAGTGCCGGGAGCTGCACCCCCTGCTGGACGTCGACCGGGTGCTCGGCGGTTTCCACACCCCCACCGACGGGCTGGCCAAGGCCGTGCTTGCCGCCACCGCCCAGGCCGACCGCGCGACATCGCTCGGCGCGCGGTTCCTCGGCGACCAGGAGGTCGTCGAGGTGCTGCAGCGGGGCGGCCGTGTCACGGGAGTGCGCACGGCGGCCGGCGACGAGTTCGCGGCCGACGTCGTGGTGTCCGCCGCCGGGTTCTGGGGCGCGCAACTGGGTGCCACCGTCGGACTGACGGTGCCGCTGGTGCCGATGGCACACCAGTTCGCGAAGACCGGACAGCTGGCGGAGTTGCGCCGCGACGGCCAGGCCCCGGACGCCGCCGTGCTGCCGATACTGCGATACCAGGACAAGGACCTCTACTACCGCGAGTACGGAGATCGGCTCGGCATCGGCTACTACGGCCACCGTCCCATGCCGGTCGACATGGCGACGCTGCTGACCGACACCGCAGGCGAGGCGATGCCGTCGATGCTCCCGTTCACCGAGGACGACTTCGCACCCGCCTGGACCGCCAGCACCGATCTGCTTCCCGCACTGGGTGATTCGAAGGTCGAAGAGGGCTTCAACGGCATCTTCTCCTTCACCCCAGACGGGATGTCGATCATGGGCGAACACCGTGACCTGCCCGGCTTCTGGGTGGCGGAGGCGGTCTGGGTCACGCATTCGGCCGGTGTGGCCAAGGCCATGGCCGAGTGGATTCTGGACGGCGCCCCGAGCGTCGACGTGCACGAGTGCGACCTGTACCGGTTCGAGGAGCCCGCCAAGAGCCCCGAGTTCATCCTCACCACCAGCTCGCAGGCGTTCGTCGAGGTGTACGACATCATCCACCCGCACGAATACCGCAGGGAGCCGCGCGATCTGCGCGTCAGTCCGTTCCACGCGCGGCAACGCGAACTGGGTGCCTTCTTCTTCGAGGGCGGGTGCTGGGAGCGCCCGGCCTGGTACGAGGCGAACGCCCCTCTCATCGCGGAACTGTCCGCCGACGGCGTGGCCTTCCCCGAGCGCGACGACTGGTCGAACCGGTTCTACTCGCCCATCTCGATCGCCGAGGCGCGGTGGACACGTCAGCACGTGGCGCTCTACGACATGACTCCGCTGACGCGCTACGAGGTCAGCGGACCCGGTGCGTGCGAGTTCCTGCAGCGGATGACGACGAACAACGTCGACAAGAGCGTCGGCTCGGTCACCTACACCCTGCTGCTCGACGAAACCGGGGGCGTGCGAAGCGATCTCACGGTCGCCCGGCTGGCCGCCGACCTGTACCAGGTCGGCGCCAACGGCCCGCTCGACATGGACTGGCTGACTCGGCACCTGCCCGAGTCCGGGGTGACGCTGCGCGACATCACCGGCGGCACCTGCTGCATCGGAGTGTGGGGACCGCGCGCCCGCGACCTGGTGGCACCTGTGTGCGCGGCCGACATCTCGCACGGGGCGTTCGGCTACTTCCGCGCCATCCGCACGTTCATCGGGTCGGTGCCGGTGACGATGATGCGCGTCTCCTACGTCGGCGAACTGGGCTGGGAGATCTACGCGTCCGCCGAGCACGGTGCCAAACTCTGGGACCTGCTGTTCGAGGCCGGCCGCGAGCACCGTGCCATCGCCGCGGGCCGGATCGCCTTCAACAGCCTCAGGCTGGAGAAGGGCTACCGCTCCTGGGGCACCGACATGACCGCCGAACACCATCCCGGCCCGGCAGGCGTCGGGTTCGCCGTATCGAAGAAGAAGGCCGACTTCCTCGGCAAGGCCGCGCTTGACGGCGCCGCTGAGCCGTCGAAGGTGTTGCGCAGCATCGTGTTCGATGCGCCGGACGCGGTCGTGCTCGGCAAGGAACCGGTGAGTGTCGACGGAGTCGTCGTCGGCTACGTGACGAGTGCCGGCTACTCGGCCACCATCGGGCGCACCATCGCCTACGCGTGGCTGCCCGCCGGTGTCGGCGTCGGCGACGCCGTCAACGTGGCCTACCTGACCACCTCCCACACCGCGACCGTGCACGCCGAACCGGTCGTCGATCCCGATATGACGCTGATCCGGAGGTGACGGTCCGATGACGACGCTCGAAGACCCCGTGACGCCGCCGACCGGTGGCTCGCTGATGCCGACGCTGTCCGGCGACTACTACTGCAGCGCGGATGTTTTCGCGACCGAGCAGGAGCGCATCTTCGAGCAGATGTGGTTCTGCGCGGTGCGCAGCGCCGACCTGCCCGAGCCCGGCGCGTTCCGGAGGGTGCAGGTGGGCCGCGAGAGCGTGCTCGTGGTCCGCGGCAGGGACGGCGCACTCAACGCCTTCCTCAACGTCTGCAGGCACCGCGGCGCCATGATCTGCACGGAGGAGTCCGGCACCGTCAAGCGTCACCTGAAGTGCCCCTACCACGCGTGGACGTACGCGTTGGACGGAAAGCTGTTCGCCGCACCCAATCTGGGGTCGCTCACCGATGCGAACGGCCAGCGCATCGACCGCGTCGAGTACGGGCTCATCAAGGTCGCGCTGCGGGAATGGCTCGGCTACGCGTGGGTGTGCCTCGCGGACGACCCGCCGTCGTTCGAGACCGACGTCGTCGGGTCGGTGACGATGCGCCTCGGCGACCCCGAGGCCGTCGAACGCTACGGCGTGTCCGATCTGGCCGTGGGCAGGCGCATCGTCTACGACGTGGCGGCCAACTGGAAGCTCATCATCGAGAACTTCATGGAGTGCTACCACTGCGCGACGATCCACCCGGAACTCACCGAGGTGCTTCCCGAGTTCGCCGACGGGCTGGCCGCCCAGTACTTCGTCGGACACGGGGCGCAGTTCGGTGAGCAGGTGCAGGGCTTCACGATCGACGGCGGCGCAGGGGTCCCTTCCATTCCCGGCATCACCCCCGAGCAGGACCGCCGCTACTACGCGATCACCGTCCGGCCGAACGTCTTCGTCAACCTGGTCCCCGACCACGTGATCATCCACCGGATGTACCCGATGGCCGCCGACCGCACCGTCGTCGAGTGCGACTGGCTCTACGTGCCCGAGGTCGTCGAGCAGGACATGGACCTCAAGCGGTCGGTTGAGCTGTTCCACCGGGTGAACATGCAGGACTTCGACGCCTGCGAGCGCACCCAGCCCGCGATGTCGTCGCGCGGGTACCGGGCGGGTGGCGTGCTGGTCCCGTCCGAGCACCACATCGGCGAGTTCCACGATTGGATCGTCTCGAGGCTGACGTGAGTACCGGTCCGGAGAAGTCCGTCGCGGCGGTGCAGTCGGTGGACCGCGCGCTGACGGTGCTCGAGATCGTCGGCAAGCTGGGCACCGCCGGTGTCACCGAGATCGCCACCGAGCTCGGCGTGCACAAGTCGACGGTGTCCCGATTGATCGCCGTACTCGAGTCGCGTGGCTTCGTCGAACAGCTGTCGGACCGCGGCAAGTACCGCCTCGGCTTCGCGATCGTGCGGCTCGCCGGATCCACCAGTGCGCAGATGGATCTCGCCAAGGAGAGCCAGGCCATCTGCGACCGACTGTCGCAGCAGAGCGGTGAGACGACGAACGTCGCGATCCTCGAAGAGAACCGGATCATCAACATCGTCGAGGCACACGGCCCGGCGGAGATCACGCTGCGCAGCTGGGTGGGCCAGAACTGCCCCGCCCACGCCACGTCGAGCGGCAAGGCGCTGCTCGCCGACCTGCCACCCGACGCCGTACTGAAGCGGATGGGCGACCCGCTGCCGACGTTCACCGAGAACACCGTCGCCTCGGCATCCCAGCTCGCCGCCGAGCTCGCTCGAGTACGCGAGAACGGCTGGGCCAGCGTTAGTGAGGAACTCGAGGTCGGGCTCAACGCCGTGGCCGCGCCGGTCCACGACAGCACCGGCAGAGTCATTGCCGCACTGAGCGTTTCCGGGCCCGCCTACCGTCTCCAACCGGCGCGCTACGAGGTCGTCGCGGAGATGACGATCGCCGCCGCGGCCGCGATCAGCCGCAGGCTCGGCCACACCGGCTGAGCTGGGCCGACGAAAGGCTGCACCGTGATCAGCGTCTTCGATCTCTTCAAAGTCGGTATCGGACCGTCGAGTTCGCACACCGTGGGTCCGATGCGCGCCGCGGCGGCGTTCGTCACCCGACTGACCGACGACGGCCTGCTCGAGGACACGCACACCGTGCGGGTGGAGTTGTTCGGCTCGCTCGGCGCCACCGGACGCGGCCACGGCACCGTCGACGCGGTGGTGCTCGGACTGCTCGGGGCCCAACCCGACACCGTCGACCCCGACACGGTGCCCGCGACGCTCGCCGAGGTCGCCGACAGCGGCAGGCTGACGCTCGGCGGTCGTCATCCGGTGCCCTTCTCCGCCGACGCCGACGTGGTGCTCCACATCGGAGTGACGCTTCCCCACCACTCGAACGGCATGCGCTTCCATGCGCTCGGCGCGAACGGCGCCACGCTGCTCGAGCGCGAGTACTACTCCGTCGGAGGCGGATTCGTCCTCGACGAGGACGAGATCGGCACCGCTGGACCCGGCCACGCGGTTCCGGTGCCGTACCCGTTCACCACCGCCACCGAGCTGCTGGCTCTCGCCGCGAGCACCGGGCTGTCGGTCAGCGAACTGGTGCTGGCCAACGAGCGCGCGCTGCACCCCGGCCGCGACGTGCAGGCGGACCTGATGACGATCTGGCAGGCGATGCAGCAGTGCGTGCGCCGGGGCATGGCGGGCACCGGCGTGCTACCCGGCGGGCTCCGGGTGCGTCGTCGGGCGGCGGCACTGCGGGCGAAGCTCGACGTCGAGTCCGACGACCGGGACCCGTTGGTCGCCATGGATTGGGTTGCACTGTACGCACTTTCGGTGAACGAGGAGAACGCCGCGGGCGGACGGGTGGTGACCGCTCCCACCAACGGCGCGGCGGGGATCGTGCCCGCCGTGCTGCACTACTGCCGGGACTTCGTGCCCGGCTTCGACGACGACGCCGTGGTTCGATTCCTACTCGCCGCCAGCGCGATCGGCGTGCTGTGCAAGACCAACGCCTCCATCTCCGGGGCGGAAGTCGGCTGCCAGGGCGAGGTCGGCTCGGCGTGCGCGATGGCCGCCGCAGGACTGGTGGAGTTGATGCGCGGCACGCCGGAGCAGGTGGAGAACGCCGCCGAGATCGGCATCGAGCACAACCTGGGCCTGACGTGCGACCCCGTCGGCGGCCTGGTGCAGATCCCGTGCATCGAGCGCAACGCCGTCGCGTCGGTGAAGGCCATCACCGCGGCGCGGATCGCGCTGTGGGGTGACGGTAGTCACCACGTCGGACTGGACACCGCGATCAAGACCATGCGCGATACAGGCGCTGACATGGCCGAGAAGTACAAGGAGACGTCGCTGGGCGGACTGGCGCTCAACGTCGTCGAATGTTGACCCGAGGCACGCTTCCTTGTTAGGGCTGTTGTGAACGTTTGGCGCGCACGCAGTGAAGAACTGTTGTCTAATACGCAACGAGTGTGCACTACGCAACACGACCCAAGGGATACCCGTCATGTCACTCGACACCCCCACTGCGCCTGAATCCGCCGACCCCGGCGACGGTGCGGACACCGGACGACACCCGCTCGCCCCGATCACCGCCGTCGCACCCGCCGACGCCCACCCCGGTCGGGACTGGGTCGTCTTCGGCGTCACCGGCGTCATCTCGATCGCCTTCGTCGCATGGGGACTGCTGGACACCGAGAGCCTCTCCACGGTGTCCGCAGGCACGAAGGACGCCGCCATCAAGGGCCTCGGCTGGTTCTTCGTACTCGCCGCGAGCTTCTTCGTCATCTACGTGTTGTGGCTGGCGGCCAGCAAGTACGGGCGCATTCCACTCGGCGCCGACGACGAGCAGCCGGAGTTCCGCACGACGTCGTGGATCGCCATGATGTTCAGCGCGGGTATGGGCATCGGCCTGATGTTCTGGGGCGTCGCCGAACCGCTGACCCACTTCGTCACGCCGCCGCCGGGAACCACCCAGGCGCAGTCCGACGAGGCGTTCCAGACCGCGATGGCGACGACGATGTTCCACTGGGGCCTGCACCCGTGGGCCATCTACGCGGTGGTCGGCCTCGCGATCGGCTACGGCATGTACCGCAAGGGCCGCTCGGGTCTGCTGTCGGCGGCGTTCACGTCGCTCTTCGGTGACCGGGCCAACGGTCCGGCGGGCAAGGTGATCGACATCCTCGCCATCTTCGCGACGCTGTTCGGGTCCGCCGCGTCGCTGGGCCTCGGCGCCCTGCAGATCGGTGACGGCCTCGAGTTCAACGGCTGGGTCGGCACCGTCGGCACGCCGATCCTCGTCACGATCATCGCGGTGCTCACCGTCGCGTTCATCGCCTCGGCCGTATCCGGTATCGCACGCGGGATTCAGTGGCTGTCCAACATCAACATGGTGCTGGCCCTGGCGCTCGCCCTGTTCGTCTTCGTCGCGGGCCCCACGCTGTTGATCCTCAACCTGATTCCGAGTGCGCTCGGTGACTACGTCCGCGAGTTCGTCGCGATGAGCGCGCGCACCGACGCCAACGGTGATGCGGCGCTTGCGGGTTGGCTGTCCGGGTGGACGATCTTCTACTGGGCGTGGTGGGTATCGTGGACGCCGTTCGTCGGCATGTTCATCGCCCGCATCAGTCGCGGGCGCACCATCCGGCAGTTCGTCACCGGCGTGCTGCTGGTACCCACGGTCGTCAGCCTGCTGTGGTTTGCGATCTTCGGCGGCGCGGGCATCGAGCGGCAACGCACGGTCGGCGACATGGTGGACGCGGACGGTTCGGTGAACAGCACCGGCGCGCTGTTCCGGTTGCTCGACACCATGCCCATCGCCGGCGTGACCACCGTGCTCGTCATGGTGCTGGTGGCGATTTTCTTCGTGTCGGGCGCTGACGCGGCGTCGATCGTGATGGGGTCGCTGTCCGAGAAGGGTTCGCACGATCCACGTCGCGCGACCGTGGTGTTCTGGGGTGCGCTCACCGGAGCGGTCGCCGCCATCATGCTGATCATCGGAGGCGGCGACGACACGGCGCTGACCGGACTGCAGAACCTGACGATCATCGCGGCGGTGCCGTTCGTGCTCGTGATGGTGCTGCTGTGCGTGGCGCTCTACAAGGACCTTCGGACCGACCGCATCGTCCAGGTCGACAGGCGCAGCACCCAACTCGTCGAAGAGGCGGTCGTCGAAGGCGCCTGCACCCACGGCGACGAATTCCACCTGGTGACGCGCATCCACGACCCGGACGAGCCGCGACAGTACTAGCTACTCCTTGGAGTAGTCGGTGCTGAGCCACTTCTCGGGTCGCATCCGCACCAGGACGGACTCCGAGGCGGGGTTGGCGTCGGTGAACGCGTTGCCCGCATCCTCGCCGAGGTAGCGCACGGCGATCGCGCGCACCGTCGCGTCGTCGGCCTGCTCGATCGCGGTGACGGGGCCCTCGGCGGTGACGTAGCGGTACGGGAACGTCTCGTCCTGCACGGTCAGGGAGAAGCGCCGCGCCGCGGTGATGAAACGCTCCTTCACCGACCCGGTGAGGGTCGAGAGCAGGACGTCCCCGCCGGGTTCGTAGGAGTACCACACCGGCACCGACAGGGGTGCGCGGTCGGGCCGTTCGACGGCGATGACGGCGACGTGCAACTCCGCGAGATAGGCCTCGCGCTCGGAACTGGTCATCTTCGGCATGACTGGACCAACCGCGTGATGCGCGTCTCGATTCCCGGCGTCAGTCCGCGGCGTCCAGGTACGCGTCGGCCCACGCGCCGATGATGCGGCCGGCCCGGTGCGCCTGACCGGGCCCGGTGAGCAGGTGCTGCGAGCCCTCCAGCGACACGAAGCTGCGCGGGTGCCGTGCCGTGCGGAAGATCTCGCTGGCGTTCGAGATGCCGACGGTGTTGTCGGTCGGCGAGTGCAGGATGAGCAGCGGCAGCCGCAGGGCCTTGATCTTGTCGTGCAGACGCGCGGCGCGGACGTCCTCGACGAAGTGCCGCTTGAGCGTCAGCGTGCGGCCGCCGACCATCCACTGCGCGCTGCCTTCGGCCAGCGCCTGATCGACGACGGCGTCGTACTGCTTCTCGGCGTGCGACGGGTCGATCGGCGCGGCCACCGTCACGACCGCCTTCACCCCTGGGGCCCGCCGGGCCGCCGCCAGCACCGCGGCGCCTCCGAACGAATGCCCGATCAGGATGTCGGGCGACATGCCCTCCGCCGCCATGAACTCGCACGCCCGCACGACGTCGTCGACCTTGTGGGTGAACGAGCCGTCGCCCCAATCCCCTTCGGAGTCACCGAGACCGAGCGCGTCGAAGCGCAGCATGCCGATGCCGTCCGACGCCAGCTGCTTGCAGATCCGCGAGGCGGCGGGTCAGTCCTTGCCGAGGGTGAAGCCGTGGGAGAACACCCCCCAGCCGCGCACCTCACCCGCGGGGCGTTCGATCACGCCGGCCAGCAGGGGTCCGGTGGTGCTCGGGAATCCAACGCGTTCGGCCATGGAGGAGGTGTATCACTTTCTGCTCCCGGTTACTCACCCTGCAGCGTGAGGACGCTGATGTCGGGCGGCGCGCCGACCCGCAGCGGCGGGCCCCAGAACCCGGCGCCGCGGGTCACGTACAACTGCGTGTCGTCGAACGTCGACAGCCCCGCGAGTGACGGTTGGACCAGTCGCACCGCGTAGTGGAACGGCCACGTCTGGCCACCGTGCGTGTGCCCCGACAGCTGAAGGTCGACACCGCGTGCAGCGGCCTCGTCGACCAGCACGGGCTGGTGTGCCAGCAGCACGGTCGGGCGCGCGGGATCCGCCGCGGCGAGGGCACGGTCGAAGTCCGGTGGTTCGTCGAACCGGGCACCGCCGATGTCGTTGACTCCGGCGAGATCGAAGGCCGCATCGCCGCGGCGGATCACCGTGCTCTCGTTCTGCAGCGACCGCACACCCAGCCGGTCGAGTTCCCGAATCCACGACGGCGGGTCGTTGACGAAGTACTCGTGGTTCCCGGTGACGAAGAAGGCGCCGTCACGGGACACCAGATCGCGCAACGGTTCCGCGGCGTAGCCCAACTCGTCGACCGAGCCGTCCACCAGGTCGCCGACGATCGCCACCAGGTCGGGCTCGGTCTCGTTGATCATCCGCACGATCCGCTCGGTGTGCGCACGGCCCAGCAGTGCGCCGAGGTGGATGTCGGACACCACCGCGATCCGGTAACCGTCGAACCCGGCGCCCAGACGTCGAAGCGTCACCGGCACCCGCAGTACGTCCGGCGCCGACAGCGCGGTGTGCACGCCGAAGCCCGTGACGCCCAACGCCGTAGCGCCCGCCGCCGCGGCGCTCGCACGCGCGAGGAACAGCCGGCGGTTGACCACGGGAGCCTCCTGGGCGGGCGGCTCGCGACGGACCCAGCGCCGCAGCGCCAGCCGGACCGGTTCCAGCACCAGCAGCGCGAGCACCAGGTACACGACGGCGCCGAACCAGACGTAGCCGAGCCACGCCAGCCACCGGGGCTCGGGGGTGTCGAGAGCTCTCGGCAGTATCAGCGTCGCCACCAGGAGCACCCCGAGGCCGACCACCACTCCGGTGAGCGCCCACCTGGCGCGCCCCGGCCGCGTGGTGTCGCGCGCCACCCGCTTCCAGACGTACAGGTGCATCAGCGTGAGGACGGAGCTGAGAATGACGAAGAACATGCTCACCCGAGCCTACTGGCCGGATTCTTTCCCTAGGCTCGCTCGCATGGCCGACCTGACACCCGACGTCGTCGAATTCCTCTCCACCGGAACCCGCACCGGAATGCTGGGCTACCTCGCACGCGACGGCCGACCACTGGTCGCGCCGGTGTGGTTCATCGTCGACGACGGGCACCTGGTCTTCAACACCGGGAAGGACACCGCGAAAGGCCGCGCGCTACAACGTGATCCACGCGTCGTGCTCACGGTCGACGATCCGCATCCGCCGTTCTCGTTCGTCCAGGTGCAGGGCGTCGTGGAGCTGAGCGAGGACCCGGCCGCACTGATCGACACCGCGACGCGCATCGCAAGCCGCTACGTGGGCGCCGAGCAGGCCGCGGACTACGGGCGGCGCAATGGCGTACCAGGCGAGCTGATCGTGCGGGTGGCACCGACCAAGATCGTCAAGGCGTTCAACGTCGCCGACTGACGCCGCTCAGCCGTGGGTGGCGGCGAGCGACACCGACGGATCCTGCGCAGGACCGGGCAGCGGGCCCTGAAGGGTCGGATCCAGCGGAGTGGCGTCCTGCAGCGGGGCCGAGCTCACGACCGCCCGGTAGAGCGGTGCACCCCACGCGTGGGCACCCGTGGTGGCGGGCGCGTACGACGTGTGGATCGCGATACCCGCGGCGTTGGTGGTGGCGTCGTCGCCGGCGGTGTCGGGGTCGTAGTCGCAGACCGGGTCGCCGACGTCGCAGACGCTGATGGTGCGCGAGCCGATCGAGACCGGCAGCGGATCGGTCGGGGCGGAGGCTAGGAACGAGTGCTCCTGTGCGACGCCCTTACCGGGTCCGGGCACGACGGCCGCGGAGCCCAGGTTGACGGTGGTGTCGCCGGGCAGCCGGTCGCCGTCGGCGATCAGCAGCGCGGCGGCGACGTTGGGGTTGTCGGCGAGGTCGTGCAGATTGCGGTGGATGGCCATGGCGCCCTGCGAGTAGCCGGCCAGCACCACCTTGGTGGCGGGGCAGCGCTCGGTGAAGGCCGCGAACTGGTCGGCGGTGGCCTCCTCGCCGGCTTCCACGCTGTCCATGAAGCCCATCCAGCCGCCCAGCCCACCGTCGACCGGCACCGGGACGGCCGGGTACTGCACGGCCTCGGCGGTGATGGTCTTGCCCTGGCTCGCCAACGCGGTGCTCAGCTGCTGGTAGGACTCGAAGACCACCGGGCCCATTCCGCCGTTGGCCTGCAGGCCCGCGGCATCCCGCTGGCCCGAGCCCGCGGCACCGATCCAGTGGTAATCGCCACAGCCGGGAACGGCGGCGGCGGTGCCGGTGCCGGTGACCAGCCCGGCGAGACCCAATCCGGTGGCCAACACGGCCAGCGCAACACGACGAGACATGAACAAACCCTCCGACCCTGACTTCTGACGGGTACTTCGTTCGACGGGCGGCCGGGTGTTACAGAAGTGACCTAACTCATCACTGCCAGGCGAAGACCGGTTGTTCCAGCTCGTCGACCGGATCGCCGCGCCCCTCCAGGCCGAGCCATCGCAGCTGCAGCAGCACTGCGCCGGTCGGGGCGTGGATCAGGTCGTTGCCCAGCGGAATCTGCACCACCGGTCGCGGGCTCTCGGGAATCTCGATGAAGCGCGGGGAGTCGTCGCGCTGCAGCTGGTGCAGGCCGACCCGGTAGACGGCGACGACCTCGTCGGGCGAGGGCCGCAGGTCCAGCCTGCCGCCGCCCCAGATGACCACCGGGGTGATGACGTAGCCCGAGCGCGTCGGGTAGTCGTCGAGCAGGCCCAGGACGGACGTCTCCGGCAACCGCACGCCCACCTCCTCTTCGGTCTCCCGCAGGGCGGCGTCGACGACCGTCTCCCCCGCATCGAGCCGACCGCCGGGCAGGGCCCACTGCGCGGCGTGCGACGACAACCGCGAGGTCCGACGGCACAGCAGGAAGGCGGCGCCACCCGAGACGTCGATCATCCGGCCGTCGAGGCCGGGTTCCATCGGCCGGCCGTCGATCCAGTCGTCGACGGGGGCGGGATCCACCCGGTCCTCGCCGACGTCGGAGTCGGCGAGCACCACGGCCACGGCTGCGTGCCGCTTGGTGTCGTCGGTCACGGTCCGACGCGAGTGCGCGATCAGATTGGTGTGAATCCGGTCGCGCAGCGCGTCGTCGTAGGCGATCACCGTTCGAATGTAGACGCGGCGCCTGGGACCATCGGAGGCGATGGCATACGAAGAGGAACTGCGGGCGGAGCAGGAGTACGTCGACGGGCTCTACACGCGACTCGAGGCGGAGCGCGCGAAGGCACAGGGGCGGTACCACGCGGCGCTGCGCGACAGGGGCGAGACCCTCGTCGACCGCGACGTCGAAGTCCGCGCACAGGCCAAGCAGATGAAACGGCTCGACGTCGCCGATGACGGACTGTGCTTCGGTCGGCTCGACTCCGACGAGTCCGAGGTTCTGTACATCGGGCGGATCGGCCTGCTCGACGACGACGCCGGTTACGAGTCGCTGCTGCTGGACTGGCGCGCACCCGCGGCGCGGGCGTTCTACGTCGCCACCGCGGCACACCCGGAGGGCATGCGCCGCCGCCGCCAGTTCCACACCCGAGGGCGGCGGTTGCGCGGCTTCACCGACGACGTCCTCGGCAGACCGGACCATCCTGCGCGGGACGGCGAGGGCAGCCTCGGCGACGCCGCACTGCTGGCCGCGGTTAACGCGCCGCGCGGCGACGGGATGCGCGACATCGTCGCCACCATCCAGGCCGAGCAGGACGACGTCATCCGGCTCGATCACCCCGGCGTGCTGGTCATCGAGGGCGGACCCGGCACCGGCAAGACCGTGGTGGCCCTGCACCGGGTGGCCTATCTGCTCTACACCCAGCGCAAGCAGATGGAGCGCCACGGCGTCCTCGTCGTCGGCCCCAACGAGACGTTCCTCAACCACATCGGCCGCGTGCTGCCGTCGCTCGGCGAGTCCGACGTCGTGTTCACCACCCCCGGCGGCTTCGTCCCCGGTCTGCACGTCACCGCCGAGGACGGCGACGACGCGGCGCGCTTCAAGGGCTCGCTGGGAATGCTCGACGTGCTCGCGGGGGCGATCGCCGACAGACAGCGGCTGCCGGATGAGCCGGTGTCGATCGTGTTGTCGGACACGGAGGTTCGCATCGACGCCGCGACCGCCGAGTGGGCCAGGCAGGAGGCGCGCGATACCGGGCTGCCGCACAACGAGGCGCGGACCACCTTCCGCGACGTCATCACCTACGTCCTGAGCGAGCGGGCCACGTCGCGAATCGGGAAGGGCTGGCTGACGCGCGACGACAAGGCCGCGTGGGATCAGATCAAAGCCGGCGTGATCGGCGACCTCGACGATCACGCCGGCTTCGCGGCCACCCTCGACGAACTGTGGCCGCTGCTGACCCCCGAGGCGCTCCTCGCCACGCTGTACGAGTCGCCCGAGCGGTTACGGGCCGCGGGCGCCGATCCGTCGCTGTGGCGCGAGAACGGCGAGGCGTGGACGGTGTCCGACGTGCCACTGCTCGACGAGTTGGTCGACCTGCTCGGCAGGCACGGCCCCACCGACCTGGCCGCCGAACGGGAGCGTGCGGAGGAGGCCGCCTACGCCGCCGGGGTGCTGGACCTGATGGTGAGCCGTGAGGACCTCATGGACGACGAGGACCAACTGCTCGCCACCGACATGGTCTACGCCGAGGACCTCGCGGAGCGCTTCGAGGAGCGCGATACTCGCGAACTCGTGGAACGCGCTGCCGCGGATCGTGATTGGACGTACCGGCACGTCGTCATCGACGAGGCCCAGGAACTCTCCGAGATGGACTGGCGGCTGCTGATGCGGCGCTGCCCCGCGAAGTCCTTCACGGTGGTCGGCGATCTCGCGCAGCGCCGGTCGGCGGCTGGCGCGACGTCATGGGGAGACGTGTTGAAGCCCTACGTCCCCGGCCGCTGGGTATATCGCGCGCTGTCGGTGAATTATCGGACCCCCGCCGAGATCATGGCCGTGGCCGCCTCGGTGCTCGCCAAGTTCGCCCCGGACGTCCAGCCACCGGATTCCGTGCGCGCCAGCGGCGTGGCGCCGTGGGCGCGGCTCGTCGACGGTGACGAACTGCCCACGGCCATCGCGGAGTTCGTCGGCGAGGAGGCGGCCCGCGTCGGGACGAGTGTGGTGATCGGCCCGCCGGATGTGCCCGGCACCGTGACGCCCGCCGAGACGAAGGGGCTGGAGTTCGACGCGGTGCTGGTCGTCGAGCCGGAACGGATTCTCGCCGAGGGGACACGCGGGGCCGCCGAACTCTACGTCGCGCTGACCCGCGCCACCCAACGGCTCGGCGTCCTGCACCGAGGGCCGCTGCCCGCCTCGCTGGCCGGCCTCGGGAGCGTTCGGGTCCGGGCCGCGACGGCCGCGGACGTGCCGGCCATCGAGCGGATCGTGCAGGACGCCTACGCGCCGTACGTCGAGCGAATCGGGCGGCGGCCGGCGCCGATGGACGCCGATTACGCGGATGCCGTGGCGCACAGCAGGGTACTGGTCGACGGTGACCGGATAATCGGAGTCCTCGCCGCGGTGGTGGAATCCGACCACGTATTCGTCGACAGCGTTGCGGTGGCGCCTGCCGAGACCGGACGCGGTTACGGCCGAATGCTGCTGGCGGACGCCGAGTCTCGCGCGCGGGAGCTCGGGTTGACCCAGACCCGGCTGTACACCAATGCCGCGATGACGGAGAACCTCGCGATGTATCCGCGCCTGGGCTACGTCGAAGTGGACCGTCGCACCGACGAGGGTTTCGATCGGGTGTTCTTCGTCAAGGACGTGCGCTGAGCGGTCAGCGATCGGAGCCAGCGTGACCCGAGCGGAGCAGGGCGTTCCCCGGTTGCAGGAAGCCCGGCCGCTGACGCTGACGCAGTGCCCGCAGCGCTCCGGAGGGGATGACGCGCCTGAAGAAGACGCTCGCGTCGAAGGCGGCACGTACCTCCCTGACGTACGCGCGGGGTAGGCCGAAGCGGATCACGCCCTGGCTGACGTCGACGAGATCGGCCTTGCGTAGCGCTTCCACCAGCGGCGCGTGAGGGCGTTCCGGGCCGTACATCAGCATCCGGTGATGCTCGGCGACGATCAGCGCCAGCTCGTCGGACCAGTTCTCGCGACCGGTCCGTCGCAGCCACGCGTCCTGAGCCTCGATCGACGGCACCAGGTAGTCGAGCGTGTCGAAGGCCGCGAGGTCGTGGAACGCCGCGGCGACGGCCAGCTTGTCATCGCGATCGGGCCCATCCGGGCTGAACGCCCGCGCGTAGTTCAGGATCCGGTACACGTGTGCCTTGTAGGCGTCGAAGCCGACGTCGTCACCGCGGGCGTGGTGACGGTGCGACTCGAGGATCTCCTCGGCGAGTGGCGAACTGCGCAGCAGGTCGGGCGTGGTCACCGGCTGATCGTACGGACCTCGCAGGCCGCCGGACGTGGTTGTCGCGCCCTAGGGCACGCTGGTAGCCGTGACCCTCCCCCTGCCGCCCGAGGGCGCCGACCCCGACGACCTGTTCACGTCGTTCGCGGTCTGGGCCGAGGAGAGCGGCACGACGCTCTACCCGGCGCAGGAGGAGGCGCTGATCGAACTGGTCAGCGGCGCGAACGTGATTCTGGCGACGCCGACCGGGTCGGGCAAGTCACTGGTCGCGACGGGGGCGGTGTACGCGGCGCTGGCGGCGGACCGAACCAGCTTCTACACCGCACCGATCAAGGCACTGGTGAGCGAGAAGTTCTTCGCCCTGTGCGACGTGTTCGGCGCGGCCAACGTCGGCATGCTGACCGGGGACGCGTCGGTCAACGGCGACGCGCCGATCATCGCGTGCACCGCCGAGATCCTGGCCAACATCGCGCTGCGCGAAGGCGCCGACGCGGACATCGGCCTGGTGGTGATGGACGAGTTCCACTTCTACGGCGACCCGGATCGCGGGTGGGCCTGGCAGGTGCCGCTGCTGGAACTGCCGAAGGCGCAGTTCCTGTTGATGTCGGCGACGCTCGGTGACGTGACGAACCTGGCTGAGGACCTCACCCGGCGCACCGGGCGCTCGACGGCGCTGGTGGCCAATGCGGAACGCCCTGTGCCGCTGTACTTCTCGTACGCGACGACGCCGATGCACGAAACCATCGCCGAGTTGCTCGACACGAAGCAGGCGCCGATCTACATCGTGCACTTCACGCAGGCCTCGGCGCTCGAGCGGGCGCAGGCGCTGATGAGTATCAACGTGTGCAGCAAGGACGAGAAGGCCGCCATCGCCGAGACGATCGGCGGCTTCCGGTTCACGACGACCTTCGGCTCCACGCTGTCGCGGCTCGTCCGGCACGGCATCGGGGTGCACCACGCCGGGATGCTGCCCAAGTACCGACGGCTGGTGGAGCAACTGGCGCAGGCCGGCCTGCTCAAGGTCATCTGCGGCACCGACACTCTCGGCGTCGGTATCAACGTGCCGATCCGCACCGTGCTGTTCTCCGCGCTGTCGAAGTACGACGGTGTTCGCACTCGATTGCTCAGTGCGCGTGAGTTCCACCAGATCGCTGGCCGCGCAGGCAGGGCGGGGTTCGACACCGCGGGCACCGTCGTCGTACAGGCGCCGGATCACGAGGTGGAGAACCTCAAACAGTTCGCCAAGGTCGCCGACGATCCGAAGAAGCGCCGAAAGCTAGTGCGCCGCAAGGTTCCCGAGGGGATGGTGCCCTGGAGTGAGTCCACGCTGACGCGGCTGGAGTCCGCCACCCCCGAACCGCTGACGAGCAACATGCGGGTGTCGACGGCGATGATCCTCGACGTGATCGATCGACCGGGTGACCCGTGTTCGGCGATGCGCAGGCTGCTCGAGGAGAACCACGAACCGCGCAAGCGGCAGTTGCGGCACATTCGCGAGGCGATCGGGATCGCGCGCTCGTTGCTGCAGGCCGGTGTGCTGGAGCGGGTGTCGGACGCCGACGGTGTGCAGTATCGGCTGACCGTCGACCTGCCACCCGACTTCGCGCTCAACCAACCGCTGTCGACGTTCGCCCTGGCGGCCGTCGACCTGCTCGACGCCGACTCGGAAACCTTCGCCCTGGACGTGGTTTCGGTGATCGAGGCGACCCTGGAGGATCCTCGCCGCATCCTCGCCGCACAGCTGGACAAGGCGCGCGGGGAGGCCGTCGCGCAGATGAAGGCCGACGGCATCGAGTACGAGCAGCGCATCGAACTCCTCGACGACGTCACCTACCCCAAGCCGCTCGACGACGTGCTCGAGCACGCGTTCACGGTCTACTGCCGAACGAACCCGTGGGCCGCCGACGGGCATCCGTCGCCGAAGGCGATCGTGCGCGAGATGTGGGAGCGCGGACTGACGTTCCGCGAGTTCGTCAGCCTCTACGGGCTGACCCGCTCCGAGGGCGCGGTGCTGCGCTACCTGTCCGACGCGTTCAAGGCACTGCGTTCGGGCGTCCCCGCATCGGCGCGGACCGAGGACTTCACCGACATCGTCGAGTGGCTGGGTGAGCTGGTGCGACAGGTGGATTCGAGCCTGCTCGACGAGTGGGAGCAGCTGACCAACCCCGCTGAGGACTCGGTCGATCCGTCCGCCCATCTCGCGGTGCCGGCCCGCCCGCGTCCGCTGACGGGCAACGAGCGGGCGTTCACCGCGATGGTGCGCAACGCGCTGTTCCGCCGAGTCGAACTGTTCGCCCGTCGGCGCTGGCACGAATTGGGTGAGTTGGACGCGGATTCGGGCTGGAACGCCGATCGCTGGCAGGACGTCGGCCTGGACTACTTCGACGACCACGACTCCGTCGGCACCGGTCCCGATGCGCGCGGCCCTGCGATGCTGATCTTCGATCGCCGGCCCGGCGAGTGGCGGGTGCGTCAGATCCTCGACGACCCCGCGGGCGACCGCGACTGGGGCTTCGACGTCGAGGTCGATCTGGAAGCGTCCGACGAGGAGGGGGCGGCGGTGCTTCGCGTCGTCACTGCGGGGCGACTGGATTGAGGCGTCAGCAGGTCAGCGGTGACAGGGCATCGCGCGTCAGCACGCCCACCCGGTAGTCGCCCTTGCCCGGCCCGGACCACAGGTTCAGCGCCAACACGCCGTCGTGCGCGTCGACGACGCGGTCGTACTGCACATCGCGCCGACGCTCCAGTCCGGTGACCGCACCCGTCCGGCTGTCGACCACGATTGCGTAGTTGTCGCTGTCTCCGCCGAAACCCTTGTCCAGCATCACGAAACGTCCGTAGACGAACAGGTCGGGTACGACGCCATCGGTTTTCAGGTTGAGCCCGGTGACCGTGACGACTCCGCTGTCGGGCGACCAGTACGCCACCCCGGTGCCACCGTTCTCGACGTCGACGATCCAGCCGAACGCGGTGCCGTCGGTGCCCAACGACGCCCGGTCCGCCGCGTCGATATCGGCCAGCGGTTCGGGCAGTTGACCGGGCAGCGTCACCAGGTCAACCCCCGGCCCCGACTCGACGTCGGTCGTGACGCCGGTGGCCGGATCGAACGATCGCACGGTGCCGCGCTCGGATGCGTACGTGTCGAGGGTCAGCCAGAACACCTTGCCGTCGCGCAGGGCGACGGAATCGAGCGCGTTGCGTTCGGGAACGGCTGCGCCGTCGGCCGCTGATTGCGCAGCTACGGTGCGGATCGAACCGTCGGCGCGGTCCATGATCTCGATGCGCTTGATCGTCGGGAGTACGCCGTTGGATGCGCGCGGGATGCGATCGAGCGCTAAGACGATCCAGCGATCGTCGATTGCCGCGTAGCCGATGTCGAACGTGTCGGGGTCCGGAACCGCGTAGATGTCACGCACGCTCTTGTCGGTCCCGATCAGAATCAGATCGCGAGTGCTGCCGTTGTCTCGAACCGCGAGCACCTCACCGCCGGGCGCGACAGCGCGGGCCGTCGTCGACACCCCGCCGGTGTCGACGCCGCTGCCCGCGATCGCCGCCGTCCACGCCGGCGGTTCGGCGACGGTGCACGACAGCCGAGTCACAGGAGCTGCGGGGGCGCCCGACTCCCTATCCGTGCAGGCGGCGACAGGTACCGCCACCACCAGTGCGGCAACCGCGGCGAGCGTTCTGATCACCCCGCCAGTTCACCGCAGGTACCTCAAACAATCCTCAAATCATGCCGTACCTGGACGCAATAGTCCGTTGCTCTAGCGCGAATCCGCTGTTAAACGTGCATTTCCCGCCTTGACCAGGGGCATTAATGGACGATATAGTTCAGTTCGCGTTGACACCGAGAACCTGAAGCCCTGGATAGGACTGCACGATGAAGAAGCACACAACCCGCCGAATCGCCGCGACCGTCGGCATCTCCGCCGCGATCCTCGGCGGCGCCCTGACCGCATGCGGCACCGACAAGGAAGAGCCGGCGCCGAGCACTGAGACCTCGACGACGACGCCGTCGGTGTCGCCCACCGAGAAGAGCATCAACCCCACGGGTGGCAACCTGTTCACCCCGTCGGTGAAGGCGCCGCCCGCACCCACCGCGGTTCCCGGCGACAACTGATCGTCTGAAAAAGTTTGGGGCAGTTCGATTCCGAACTGCCCCAACTTTTCTGTCGCTAGTCGGCGTCCACGGCTCCGGCGGGCGCGAAGGACCTGATGTGTGCGATGGCCGAATCCAGGGCGGTCTGCATGAGCCGCGGATCGTGCGCGGTTTGCGACAGCAGATATCCACCCTCCACGGCGGCGAGCAGTCCGGTCGCCAACGTCGGTGCGTCGACGTCGGCCCGCAACCGCCCACTGTCACGCATGCGCTCCAGGGTTGCGGCCAACAGCCCCCGCCATTCCGCGAAGTGCTCGGCCAGGGACATGCGCGCCTTGTCATCGGTGTCCGACAATTCCGCAGCGAGCGAGCCGAGTTCACATCCCCACAGGCCGCGGCGCAAGGTACAGCGCTGCACCATCGCGGTGCGCCACTGGTGAAGCCCGCGGAACGAGTCCACCTTCTCCAGCCTGATGCGCTGCCAGGACAGGATCTCATCGGCACGCAGCGTGATGACCTCGTAGACCAGCTCAGTCTTGTCCCTGAAGTGTTGATAGAACTGCGATTTGCTGGTCACGCTGGCGGCGAGTACCTCGTCGATGGTGGTAGCAGCCACCCCTTTGGCGTGCATCAGTTCGGCCGCCGCAAGCACGATGCGAGTGCGGGTAGCGGCGCCGCGCGACGTCAGCTTCGGCTTCGGCGGGCCGCTCGATGGAGGCGGCATCCGTCAACTGTAGACCGTATGTGGACGATTCGGTCCAAGTGTGTGCGACCGTCGTTACGGGGGCGGCCACGGGCTCCGCACGCCGAGAACCGGCTGCACGCCTCGCTCGTCGTTCCAGCCTTTCTCCCACGGCCATCGGCCTTTGTCGTCAGCCCACACCAACTGCAACGCGCGAACGTCTTTGCCGCAGATTCGTGCGGCGTACTTCAGGTGCACATCAGGGTGCGCGACCGCAACGACTTCCATCAGGAACCTGTCCTCGTAGTCGATCAGCATCGCGGGGGCCACGGTCGCGCCGTCATCGACGATCATGTGCCCGATCGACTTCAACACCCTGTTAGACACATGGCCGTCGAGTCCCGTGACCAACAACTCGGGAACGCCGCGGTTGTGTAGACCGATGGTGTACGCGAACGGCCGCCTCTCGTGATGTACGTACTGAACCACCCATCCGTGATGCTCTGTCATCCCTGCACGCAGCTCATTGAGGCACTTGTCGCACATATTCCAACTCCCTTGTCGACCGTTTGGAATCAGCTTGAGGCCGGCCACCGACAACCCCGATTCTTGTCACAAGTACGGGGTAGAATCGAACACATGTTCGAAGGCTTGAGTGCGCGGGAGTTGGTCGACGTGATCACCGCGCGTGCTCGGTCCAGTGCGGTTGCGGATGCGGAGAGGTACGCGGCGATCGCGGAGTTGGCGCGGCGCCGGCTGCGCGACGGCGTGGAGCTCGAGGACGCCGCCGCCGATGCCGTCGACGGGGCGGCCGCGGAGATCTCGGCCGCGTTGAACATCGGTCACGGCCGCGCGCTCGGCGAGATCGACATCGCGACCATGTTGCGCGACACGTTCCCGCGCGTGAACGCCCTGTTCCTGCAGGGCGTGGTCACCGGGCGGCGGGTCTGGATCCTGGCGAAGCGCACCGATCTCGTCGTCGATCCGGACGTGATGGCGCAGTTGGATCGGGTGCTCGCCGACCGGATCCTCGGGTGGGGTCCGCTCTCGGAGTGGAAGTTCGAACAACTCCTCGACGCCGAGATCGCCCGCATCGACCCCGCCGCGGTGCACCGGGTCCGCGAACAGGTCCGCGACCGCGACTTCGTCGTCGGCCGCCACGACGGCTCGGGCACCGTGGCCTACTGGGGCCGGATGACCGGACCCGACGCCGCGATCGCCGTCACGCAGATCCGGCGGATGGCGCGCAGCGTGTGCCCCGACGACCCCCGCACCCTCAAACAGCGCCGTGGTGACGCGCACGCCGCGCTGATGGCCGGATCCACCGTCCTGGCGTGTCGATGCGGCAACCCGGACTGCGCCGCCGCCACCGTCACCGACGCCGCGGCCAGCAGTGTGAGCATCCACGTCATCACCGATCGGGCCACCCTCGACACCGCCCTGGCCACCGGTGGCGCGGCCGAGTCCGATCTGCACGGCCCCCGCACCGTGGAGGGCGAACTCGACGAGATCATCGACGAGGTCGAGGAGGACGCCCAGCACGACGCCGACACCCGCACCGACGACCACGTCGAGGAACCGCCCGTCCCCGACCCCGGGCCCGAGTCACGGCCTCTGGCGATCATCCCCGGCCACGGCGTCGTCCCCCCGCCCCTGCTGGCCGACCTCATCGCCCGCGGCGCCACGATCCGACCTATCACCAGCCCCCGCGAGGACGCCGAACCGCGCTACCGCCCCTCGGCGGCCACCGATCACTTCGTCCGCCTGCGCGACCTCACCTGCCGGGCACCGGGCTGCGACCGGCTCGCCGAATTCACCGACATCGACCACACCGTGCCGTATCCGGCCGGGCCGACGCATGCCGGTGGCCTCAAGTGCGATTGCCGAAAACATCACCTGATCAAGACGTTCCACGCCGGCTGGTCCGAGGACCAACTTCCCGACGGGACCGTCATCACGACCACGCCCACCGGGCACACCTACACCACCAAGCCGGGAATCACGCTGTTGTTCCCGGACGCCGACGTCACCACCCCCGCACCCCGACCCACCCGGCCACCACCGCCCAGCCCGTACCGCTCGATGATGATGCCCCGCCGACAACGCACCCGCGCCCAAGCCAAGGCCCAACGCATCAACGCCGAGCGCGCCAAGAACATCCACGACGAGGAACCCCCACCGTTCTGAAAAGCGATCGTCCTCGACACTGTTCATCGCCGATTACGATCATTACTCGTGTTCGAATTGCGACATCTCGCCGCGCTGGATGCGATTGCATCAGCGGGCTCGTTCGGCAAGGCGGCGACCGCGCTCGGCTACTCCCAATCCACCCTGAGCCAGCAGGTCGCGTCCCTCGAGAAGGCCGTCGGTGGAAAGCTTTTCGATCGCACGGGCGGGCCTCGTCCGGCCCAGCTCACTCCGCTCGGACGCCTGGTGCTCGAGCACGGTCGTGACCTCCTCGCTGCTGCGGAAGCGGTGTCCGACGCGATCGATCGCTTCCAGGCGGGGTCCGGACGGGTCGACATCGGCACGTTCCAAACGGTGACGAACACGCTGCTGCCGCGGGTGGTCCGACAGCTGAGGGACGTTCATCCGGACTGCGAGATCAAACTCTTCGAAGACGACGCCGAGGTGCCGCAACTCGAGGGCCTGGACGTGTTGTTCGTCGACGGCCCGGCCCCGCCGGACGTCGACTCCACCCTGATCCTGCGGGATTCGCTCGTCCTGCTCGCTGCCGCAGGCGATCTCGAACCGGGACCGGTCGACATCACCCGACTGAACGGCGCGGCGATGGTGGCGCAGCCGCCGATCTGCGACCAGCGCCGGGTCGAGGCGGCCCTCGACGCCATGGGCGTGTTCCCGCAGTTCGTGTTCCGCACGGCGGACAACACCGCCGTGGTGAGCATGGTCAACGCGGGACTCGGATGGGCGATCATGCCCTGGCTCGCCGTCTCGACGCTGCTCCCGTCGACCGTCACCACTCACCCCCTGACCCCGGCCCTGGAGCCTCGGGAGATCCACGCGCTCAGCGCCGGCACGATGTCGCCGCTGGCCGTGAAGGTCGTCGAGCTGACGCAGTTGGCCGCACGCGACGCCGCCCGCGATGCCCCCGCCGGGATGATAAGGCTGCGCGCCCGCCGCTGATACGGTCGTTCGCATGGACAGCCAGCAGTTCTGGAGCGACGCCGACCGCCACCTGGTTCGGTACGGCTCGTCGTTCGTCCCGCGAATCATCAAGCGCGCCAAGGGTAGTTACGTCTACGACCAGGACGGCACCGCGATCCTGGACTTCACGTCGGGCCAGATGAGCGCCGTCCTCGGACACGGCCATCCCGACATCGTCGCCACGGTCGCCCGATCCGTCGACACGCTGGACCACCTCTACAGCGGCATGCTCAGCGAGCCCGTCGTCACCCTGGCGACCACGCTCTCGGCCACGCTGCCCCCGTCGCTGAGCCGGACGCTGCTACTGACCACCGGGGCCGAATCCAACGAGGCGGCCATCAAGATGGCCAAGCTCTACACCGGCCGCTACGAGGTGGTGTCGTTCGATCGGTCCTGGCACGGGATGACGTCCGGTGCGGCCTCGGCGACCTTCAGCGCGGGCAGGCGCGGCTACGGGCCGCCGATGCCGGGAAACCTCACCCTGCCGACGCCCAACGCGTACCGCTCGCCGTTCCGGAACGCCGACGGCTCCCACGACTGGCTGACCGAACTCGAGTACGGGTTCGCGATGGTGGACGCGCAGTCGTCGGGCAGCCTCGCCGCGTGCCTGGTCGAGCCGATCCTCTCGTCGGGCGGGATCATCGAGCTGCCCGAGGGCTATCTCCGGCGACTCAGCGAACTCTGCTCCGAGCGCGGAATGCTGCTGATCCTGGACGAGGCGCAGACCGGCGTCGGGCGCACCGGCACGATGTACGCGTTCGAACGCGACGGCGTCACTCCCGACCTGCTGACGTTGTCGAAGACGCTCGGCGCGGGACTACCCGTCGCGGCCGTCGTCACCAGTGACGAGATCGAAAGCCGCTGCCACGAGCGGGGTTTCCTGTTCTTCACCACTCACGTATCCGATCCGCTCGCCGCGGCGGTGGCGGTGACGGTGCTCGACGTCGTCGCACGTGAAGGTCTCGTCGCACGAGCAGCGCAGCTCGGTGAGCGGCTCTCGGCACGGCTGCTCGACCTGCAGGACCGCTACGAGGAGGTCGGCGACGTGCGCGGTCGCGGCCTGCTCCAGGGGCTCGAGCTGGTGACGGACAAGGAGTCGAGGACCCCGGCCGACAGCACGGGCGCCCGCGTCACCGCGGAATGCCTCGAGCGGGGGCTGCACATGAACATCGTGCAACTGCCCGGCATGGGCGGGATCTTCCGCATCGCGCCGCCGCTCACGGTGACCGACGACGAACTCGAATCCGGGCTCGACATCCTGGACGCGTCGTTGAAGTCGGTGCTCACCCGATGAGTTAGACGTTCCGAATTGATCTCCTTCGAAAACAATGCGCGAGGGCGCCCGCAACCTTTAACCTAAAGCCCTTAGAGAGCTCTCGAAGGGGACTTGATGAGCACAGCGGCTGAACGCGCACGCCAACTCGATCTCGTCGGCCGCTTGAAATCGGCCTTTCCCGAGATCCCCGACGCGCCCTATCCGGACCTGATGGACCACGGCCGGATCGTCGCGCTCACCAAGCCGGTGCACGACGTCGGCGGCGAACCCGACGCACCGATGAAGTACGTCAACAAGGACTACGAGTACTGGGAGCACATGACGTACGTCATCTGCGAAGTGCTCGCCTGGCGGGGTATCTGGCTGTCCGAGGAACGCCGCAGGATCGGCAACGTCGACGTGGGACGTGCTGTGTATCAGGGCTTTCCGTACTACGGCCGCTGGTTGCTCTCGGTCGCGCGCGTACTGGTTGAGAAGCACCACATCGGGCTCACCGAACTCACCGAACGGATGATCGAGGTCCGGGACCGCTACGCCGACGGGCTGGCGGGCAGGCAACTCAAGGCCGAGCCGAAGTCCGAGGGCGACGGATCGCAGGTCGCCCGCAACGAGCATCACATCCACGCCGTCGGCAAGGGCGACCCTCAGGTCTACGCCGGCCAGGCGGGCGAGGCCGCGTTCGCGGTCGGTGATCGCGTGGTGGTGCGCGACGAGTTGCCCGTGCTGTTCTACACCCGCACCCCCGAGTACTGCCGGGGCGCCGAGGGCGAGATCGCCGTCGTCGCCTACGAGAGCCCAGCCGCCGAGGACGAGACGTGGGCTCGGGCCGATGCCAAGCCGGAGTGGTTCTACGTCGTGCAGTTCCGGATGGCCGACCTGTGGGACGACTACACCGGATCCCCAACGGACACACTGCGAACCGAGATCCCGGAACACTGGCTGCGAGGAGCATAATGCACGACCACGACCACGATCACGACCGCACTGTCAAGCCGATGGTCGACGAGATCACCGACTTCGAGGTGCTGGAGATCGCCCTGCGCGAACTGTGCATCGAGAAGGGCATCTTCACCGCCGAGGAGCATCGCCGCTTCACCGAGTTCGCCGAACAGATCGGGCCGACGCCCGCGGCGCGGCTGGTGGCACGGGCGTGGCTCGACCCCGATTTCAAAGCGCTGGCACTGTCCGAGCCGATGACCGCCAGCAAGGAGGTCGGCGTCGACTGGATGGAGCCCACCGGGTTCGGCACGCCCAGCGACTTCACCGCATTCGAGATCCTGGCCGACACCCCGACCGTGCACCACGTCATCGTGTGCGCGCTGTGCTCCTGCTACCCGCGACCGATCCTCGGCAACTCCCCCGAGTGGTATCGCACGCCCAACTACCGGCGTCGGCTGGTCCGGTGGCCGCGGCAGGTGCTCTCCGAGTTCGGCCTCTACCTCGGCGACGACGTCGAAGTGCGCGTTCAGGATTCGAATCAGAAGCACCGTTTCATGGTCATGCCGCTGCGCCCGGCGGGCACCGACGGCTGGACCGAGGATCAGCTGGCCGAGATCGTCACCCGCGACTGCCTGATCGGTGTCGCGCTGCCCAAGGCCGGCGTGACGACGAACGTCGTCGTCGAGACCCGCCCCGCAATCCATCCGAGCGGCGCGTGAACACCCCGCCCGACGCGTTGGCGGGAATCGTCGAGCGCAATCAGGTGTGGTCGAGGATGGCCGCGAAGTACGGCGTGGAGAACCCCGTCCCGCCGTGGAAGACCAGCCTCGACGGCCTGTGCGACGCGCTCGACCGAACCGCCTGCGACGCCGACGTGCCCGACTTCAAGGAGCGTCGCGACGAGGAGGACGAGCTGTCGGCGACCGTCTACGCCGACCTCCCCTACCCCGAGAACCAGCTGATGTCGCTGGCACACTCGCTGCTCAATCGCGGTGTGATCACCGAAGCCGAACTGGCGCAGCGGCTCTCGGCGGTCCGCGCACGTCTGGAAGCGTGATTGGCGAGACCGAAGACCGCGTCCCTCACCGCCGAGGCGGTGGTCCAGACCGCGATCGAGCTGATCGGCGAGCACGGCCTCGAGGGGTTCAGCATGCCGAAGCTCGCGGCGGCCCTCGATGTCCGGACGCCGTCGATCTACCACTACTTCGCCAATAGAGACGCGCTACTCGAAGCGGTCGCGCGCACGGTGGCGACACCCGACGCGCCTCCCGCGGTACCCGACGGCGGGGATTGGACCGACTACCTGATCGGCCAGTCCGTGGCGCTGCGCCGGGCGATCGTCGCGCATCCGCACTGCGGGCCGCTGCTGATCCGTTTCATGCCGCGCGACAACATGTTCGGCGAGTACGAGCAGATGTGCCGGTTCCTCGCCGCGTCCGGGGTGCCCGCGGCGCTGCACGTGCACATCGTCGACGGCCTGACCGCGCTCACCATGGGTGCCGCGATCCTGGTCGAGAACGCCGCCGACTACGCGGACAGCGGCCAGGGGCCGAGTCCCGATACGGAGTCCCACCCCGAATTGCGCAGGGCCCTCGACACCATCGAGGGCACCACCGCGGACGAGCTGTTCGAAAGCTACCTGCGGACGTTCCTGGACGGCGTACTCAGGCGGGCATGACCGTACCGGTGAGATCTCGGATCGCCTGGATCTCCCTGGCCCGGTAGGGGCGGCCGTCGGGCAGCAGCAGGTCGTGGAACCACTGCGTCGGCGCCTCCTGATACGGCTTCTCCCAGGAGTCCCACGGGAAGAAGGTCTGAGTCTTGCCCGCCACCAGGCCCCAGTTGAACATCCCGACGTTGCGCCGCTTGGCGATCGGCAGGCACCCGTCGACCGTGCTGCCCTCGGGGCGAGCCAGCCATTCCGTGCACATGATCGGCCGGTTCATCGGCGCCAGCTCGTCGATGCAGGCTTCGAAGTCCTCGGGCTTTCCGTAGCTGTGGAAGGTGATGATGTCGGAGTTGTCGAGCTGGATGCCGGGGATGACCTTGCGCCGGGCCGGATCCGTCCAGTCGCCGCGCTTGCCGTCCCACACCCCGCTCGTCAGCGGCTGCAGGGCGTTCACCGAACGCGCCCACTGGAACACCTGCGGTAGCAGCGCGGCCACGCGATCCAGCTTGTCCTCACGCTCGACGTCCTTGTACTGCGGCGCGGGGTTGTCCGGCTCGTTCCACAGATCCCAGCCCAGGACGCGAGGATCCGTGCGGAATTGGCTCATCACGCCGACCACGTAGTCGCGCAGGACGCGGCGGTACTGCTGGTTGTCGAGCTGCGCGGCACCGGGGCTCTGCACCCACGCCGAGTTGTGCACGCCCGGCGTCGGGGCGCGCTGTGGCCCCGCCTTCGGGAACGGATCCCAGCAGGAGTCGAAGAACACGAACAGCGGCTTGATACCCCGACTCGCGGCGATCGCCACGAACTGCGCCAGCCTCCGTTGAAAGCCGAGCCGATCCTGCGCCCACAGCTGATCGTGCAGGAACACCCGCACCGTGTTGAAGCCGATGAGCCTACAGGCGTTCAGTTCGCTGTCGATACGGCGCGGGTCGTACGTGGCGGCCTGCCACATCTCGAGCTGGTTGACCGCGTTCGACGTGATGAAGTTGCATCCGACGACCCAGCCCTGCGTGCGGTACCACGTGTTCGCCGACTCGACCGTCCAGCGCACCGGCTCGGCTGCGGAGGCGACGGGAACGCGTGTGAGCGCCGCGCCCGCAGCCACGGCCAGCGGCAGCTTCAGGACCGCGCGGCGATTCACCCCCTGGTCGCGTATCAAGTTGGGATCCCTCAAATTTCGAAGTTGTCCGCCGCGGGCCCGACCCCCGAAACCGGTCTGGAGCTTGCCAACGTATACGACTACGCGGTGCTCGGCAACGTGCCACAGTGGTCCACAGGACACCACTCGGTCACAGTTTGATCTCATCCGAAAACGAGCAGGGACAACGACTTTCGGCGATCTTGAACCATCGACTGACAGGCAAGTATTCACTTGCCTATGGTGTGTTCGTGGGCGACGTCTTCAAAGCGCTGGCGGATCCCACACGCCGCACCATCCTCGACGAACTGACCGAGCACGATGGGCAGACGCTGTTCGAGATCTGCGCACGACTGGCCACGCGCCACGGCCTCAGTTCGTCACGGCAGGCCATCTCGCAGCATCTCGACGTACTCGCGGATGCGGGCCTCGTGGAGACCCGCCGCGAAGGCCGCTACAAGTTCCACCACCTCAACATCACGCCTCTGGAGTCGATCGTCGAGCGATGGCTGAGCACCGACCGGAAGGGATCCGCATGAGAATCACCATGGCCAGCATGATGGTCGACGATCAGGACAGGGCGCTGACGTTCTACACCGAGGTGCTCGGCTTCCAGGTCAAGCACGACATCCCGATGGGCGAGGCGCGGTGGATCACGGTCGTGTCACCCGACCTCCCGGAGGGCACCGAGTTGGTCCTCGAACGGGACGGTCACCCCGCGGCCAAGCCGTTCAAGGCGGCCCTGGTCGCCGACGGCATTCCGTACACCGCCTTCGAGGTCGACGACGTACAGGCCGAGTACGAGCGACTGAGCGCACTAGGTGTGACGTTCACCCAACCGCCGACCGAGATGGGTCCCGTGACGACGGCGGTGCTGGACGACACGTGCGGCAACCTCATCCAGATCCAAGCCGTGCGCGCTCCCTGATCGACGCGATCACTCCGCCGTCGTTGAGGATGTCGGTGCCGGTGAGGTAACCCGCCTTGTCGCCGGCGCAGAACGCGAGCAACTCGGCCATCTCCTCGGGCTTGCCCCACCGGGGAACGGCGGCGTCCGCGACCATCGCGCCGGCACCCGCGTCGGCCTCGAGCAGGCCCATCTCGGTCTCGATCGAGCCGGGAGACACGGAGACGATGCGAATTCCCTTGGCGGTGAAACGTTCCGCCTGCGATGAGCTGTACCACTTCACGAAGCTCTTGCTGACCGCATAGGCGATGCCCGAGCGCGCTTCCTCCGGCACGATCTCGCACGCGGCGAGCAGTTCGGCGGTGAAGGCGTCGAGATCCTGCAGCGCGAGGGGGAACTTGGCCGTCGGGATCAGTTCGTCGGGCAGCATGTGCGCCGCCATCGACGCGACGTTGACGATGGCCGATCCCTCGGCTCCCGCACCGAGAAAGGCCTCGTTGACGTGGACGGTGCCGATGGCGTTCGTGGTCACGACGTACGGTGCGTCGCCCATGCTGGGGCTCACGCCCGCGGTGTGGATCACCGCGGTGATGGTGCCGAGGCCGGCCGCGGTCTCGAGCAGCGCGTCGACCGCGTCCCGGTCGGTGACGTCACAGTCGACGGCGGTGGCCTCGATGCCGGCGGCCTTGCACGCGACGATCGCGTCGTCGAGCCGGTCCTGCCGCACGTCGGCGAGTACCACGGCGTGGTCGCGTCCGACGACCTTGGCAGTCGCCTGACCCATGCCGCCTGCCCCACCCGTGATCACCGTTACGCGCGTCATACGCCGACCGTATAGGTAGCTCGGCTAGTTAGTCACGCACGAGCCCGTTCACGCGGTAGCTTTGCCGGGCCGTGTCCCGCATCGTCCACGTACTCATCGCGCTGGCAGTCATCGCCGTGCCGGTCATCGGGTGGTTCGCCGGAGGCTGGTCCAGCGCGACGACGCTGGCGGTGTATTGGTTCGAAACCGTCGCATCCTGCCTGCTGGTGTCCGTACGAGCCTTAATGCACCAGCACTGGACGCCCAGGCGCGGCCACTTCCGATACGAAGCCGCGGCGGAGACCAGTCGCCGTGGCCCCAAGCGGTCGTCCTTCGTCGGCTGGTTCACCCTCATCAGCGTGTCGTTCTGTGCGGTGCACGCCGTGTTCCTCGGGATCGTGCTCCTGCTGCTGCACCAGAACAAGCAGAGCGCACTTGTCGACATCGACTGGCGCAGCGTTGGTTTCGGTTGCCTAACGGTCCTCGTCTTCCTGCTCGTCGACATCACCGTCGACCTGTTCAGCCTGCGCCGGTGGTCGTTCTGGCGGCTCGAGCGGCTCGCCAACCGGGGACTCAGCCGGGTCGTCGTCGTGCACTTGACGCTCATCTTCGGGTTGGTCGCGATCGCGCTCACCGATGCGCCCGCGTCGTTCTTCGGCGTGTTCGTCGTGCTCAAGACGCTCGCCGCACTGAGCTTCGTCGTGCCTCAGTACGAGCCATCGGTCGCGCCGGCGTGGCTCGGTGAGCGCTTCAAGAACTACTGGTCCGAGGACCGCGGGGATGAGATCGCTCGGCGCGAACGCAACGAACGACCCTGGAGGACATCGTGACGGCTCAACCGGCCGCTGAGCCTTCCGGCTGGCCGCCGAACGTCTTCCGGCTAGCCGCCAATTCGCTCCGATCGGGAACGAAGCCGACCCGACCTGTGTTCACCTCGGTAGACCCAGCACCGGCCGGGTGTAATCCACTTCAGGAGGCACGCCATGAGCACCGAACAGATCACCGCACTCGTCACCGGCGCGAACCGCGGTCTGGGCCGCCGATTCGCCGAGGAACTCGTCGCCCGCGGCGCGAAGGTCTACGGCGCCGCGCGCAATCCCGAGTCCGTCGACATCCCCGGCGTCGTACCCGTCCAACTCGACATCACCGACCCGGAATCCGTCCGCCGCGCGGCGGAGGTGGCGGACGACGTCAACGTCCTCATCAACAACGCGGGTGTCTCCACACGGGCGGGACTGCTCGACGGCGCACTCGACGACATCCGCCTCGAAATGGAGACCCACTACTTCGGCACGCTCCAGGTGCTCCGCGCCTTCGCTCCCGTCATCGAACGCAACGGCGGCGGCCGGATCCTCAACGTGCTGTCCGTGCTGTCGTGGGTACACCCGCAGTCCAGCGGTGCCTACGCGGCCGCCAAGGCGGCATCGTGGGCGATGACCGACGCCGTCCGTGAGGAGCTGGCGCCCAAGGGTATTCACGTCGCGGCCCTACACGTGGGCTACATGGACACCGACATGGTGAGTTACATTCCTGCCGACCAGAAGACCGATCCCGGCGTCGTCGCGAAGCAGGCTCTCGACGGGCTCTTCGCCGATGCGCCCGAGATCCTCGCCGACGAGCTCACCCGCACCGTCAAGGCCGGGCTGTCCTCGCCGCGGAGCTAGAGTTCCTCGCCGTCGTCGTGCAACGCCAGCTGGTCGACCTCGCGCGGATCCCGCTTCGCAAGGTCGGCCAGCAGGCCCTTGTCCGTCAGGTCCATCGGCTCGGAGTGCTTCCAATCATGATGCGCCACTTCGTTCATGCGCTTCAGCAGGTCGTGGTCGCCGTCGTCCACACCGATGGCCAGCTCGCGCCGGTGATCGAAACTCCCCGGCGAGAAGTTGATGGAGCCGACGACGGCGCGGCTGTGATCGGCCAGGATCATCTTGGCGTGCAGCTTCAGGTGCTTGAGACGGTGGATCTTGATGCCCACGTCGTCGAGTAACCGCAGTCCGCTGACACCCTCTAGCAACTTGTCCGCCTTCAGGTGGTGTGCAGCGCGCGCCATCACGTGCACCTTGACCCCGCGGCGCGCCGCCCGCACGAGGCGTTCGAGGATCACCGGGTCCTGGTAGCGCTCGTTCTGGACGAACAGGGTCTTCTGGGCACCGTCGATGAAATCCGCGAGCCGGTGCCTGCCGTTGGTCGGACACCAGATCAGGTGCGATCCGCCGGCCGGATCGAAATCCTCGCGGTGCCAATCGGCTTCGAAACACTCGACGATCTCGGCGATCTCGTGCGGGCTCGGCGTCACCACGGCGTAGTCGCGGGTTTCGGTGAAGTTCTCGTCGGTCCAGTTCAACGACTCGACGAAGGCGATCTCACCGTCGATCACCATCGACTTCTCATGCGTCAGATCGAAGGCCGGATTGCTGGCCCGCACCTCGATGCCGAACTGCTGCAACATGTCCCGCGCAACATCGTTGTCCGTGGCACCGTCGCGCCGCTCGGGGTTCAGCATCACCTTGACGTGCACGCCACGACGGTGCGCGGCCACGACAGCGTCCAGCAGCGGCTGATGGCTGAAGGCGAACATCTTGATGCGCACCGTGTGCTTGGCCCCGTCGATCGCGTCGAGCACCGGCTTGGCCGAGTCGTCGGGCAGGATGATCAGAGAGCGCGTCACGGTGTCTCTCCCTCGTACTGAATGCGGTGCAACTCGGCGTACCTACCGCCGATCGCCAGCAGCTTCCCGTGCGTGCCCTCTTCCACGACGCGGCCCTCCTCGAGCACCACGATCTTGTCGGCGTCGCGGATCGTGCTGAGCCGATGGGCGATCGTGATCACGGTACGGCCCTTCATCAGCCGCTGCAGTGCCGACATCACCAAGTGCTCCGACTCCGCATCCAGAGCCGCCGTCGGCTCGTCGAGGATGAGGATCGGACTGTTCCGGATCAACGCGCGGGCGATGCCGATGCGCTGGCGCTGGCCGCCCGACAGAGTGAGCCCGCGTTCACCGACCGCGCTGTCGTAGCCCTGCGGCATCTCGGAGATGAACTCGTGGGCGTTGGCCAGCTTCGCGATCTCGACGATCTCGTCGTGGTCGGCGTCGGGCCTGCCGAAGGCTATGTTGTCGCGGACGGTGCCGCGGAACAGCACGGTGTCCTGCAGCACGTAGCCGATCTGCCTGCGCAGCTCGTGCAGCTTGTAATCACGCAGATCCACCCCGTCGACGCGGACCGTGCCGACGCTCGGGTCGTAGAACCGCGGGATCAGGCTGACGAGGCTGGACTTGCCGCTGCCGGTGTGCCCGACGATGCCGACGACCTGGCCCGCTTCGACCTCGAAGGTGACGTCCCGCAGGACCGGCGTCTCACCGTCGTAGCTGAACGCGACCTTCTCGAAGCTCAGCGCCCCCGCGATCCGATCGGGCTCGACCGCGTCCGGCTTCTCCTCCACCGTCGTCTGTGCCTCGAGCAGCGCGCTGACGCGTTCCACGCCGACCGAGGCCATCGCGATGGTGTTGGTGAGCTTCGCGAGATCCTGCACCGGCTTGAAGAACGAGGCCAGGTAGGAGATGAACACCGTGAGCGTGCCCGCGGTCATCGCGCCGGCCAGGATGAGCGCCGATCCGCGCCACAGCACCAGCGCCGTGCAGGCGGCGACCACGACCGCGACGATCGGCGACACCACCGACTTCACCTTCCGGGCGTTCAGCGCGGCGTCGACCGCCTGCTGCCCGGCTTCGGCCAGCTGGCGCTCCTGCTGCTCCTCGCGATCGAACGCCTTGACGACGCGGATCGACTGCAGACCCTCCTCGGCGACGGCCACGATGTCCGATTCACGTCGTCGCACCTCGTGCGTCGCGGCCTTCACGGCCTTGCGGATGCGGGACACGAACAGCAGCAGCAGCGGGGCCACCGCGAGAGCCACCAACGTGAAGTCGAACTGCAGCCATAGCATCAGCGACAGCATTCCGACGATCGTCAGCAGATCGGTCACGATGCCGAGCGTCGACGCCGACGCGAAGTCCTGAATCGTGTCGACGTCGTCGGTGAGCGTGCTGAGGATGGGTCCGACGCGGTGGGTGTCGAAGTAGTTCAGCGACAGCTGCTGGAGGTGGTGGTAGGCGCGGGTGCGCAGGTCGTTGCCGACGCGCTGGCCCACCGTCTCGGTCAGGTAGTTGGCGACGTAGGTCGCGATCGCCGCGACCACGGCGATGACGATCACGATGATCGCCGCCAGCCCTGCGACGTGCATCTTGCCCTCGCCGCCCAGGATCGGTTGCAGCATCCCGTGCAGCCAACCCGGCAGCGGGTGGTCGCCGACGACGCTGTCGAGGACGATCTTCAGAGGCCACGGCGCCGCGAGTCCCATGGCGATCTGCACGAGCAACACGGCGAAGATCCCGGCCACCATCCACCGGTAGGGGCGCAGCAGATCAAGGATGAGCTTCAACGGTGCGTTCACCTCACCAGCGCCGAGTCCGTGGGACGCAGGCACTCTACAACGCGCAGTTGTCCGCGGCGGGGTCCATTTCGGCAGGGTGTTGCATATTTGCAATGCGTACTAAGGTGCGATTAGGCGATCTCACCCTCACCGTGTCGAACAACGACGCCGGTTCGAGGGAAGCGGACCCGAGAAATGTGGCCGCCGAAACCTCCCGATGGTGCGACGCTCCGCCCGTTGAGGAGGCGCATGCTCGACGAGACGCCCGTCGGTGTCGCACCGGATACCGCCTGGACTTCCGTACCCCACCCCGTCGTCGTGGTCGACGACGCCGGCCTGGTCACCGCGTCGAGCCACTCGGCCCGGTCGCTGTTGCCCGGCGCCGTCCCCGGCAGCGCGGCGCCGTCGTGGCTCGCGGGCACCGACGCGGCGGCCGATGTCGACGGCCGCGCCCTCACCGGGCGCCCGACCGCGCTGCCCGGCGGCGACATGGCGTGGTGGCTCTTCGACCAGACCGACCTGACCCTGCACGACGCGCAGCGCGCGCTGGCCCGTGAGCGGGAGCGCGCCGAGTTCCTGGACGAGGCGTCGGCGGTGCTGATGGCGTCCCTGAACTTCGACAGGTGCATGGAGGCCACCGTCGAGATGGCGGCCCGCCACCTCGCCGACGCGGCGGTGGTCGTCGCCCCGATCTCCGACGGGAAGATCCCCGTCGTGTGCTCCGCGTCCAACGGTGCAGTCGAGCTGCGCAGCGTCGACGCCGACCCCGCCGAGGTGGGCGGCCTCGGCGAAGCACTGCGCGGCTTCCCGCCCGTGCCGTCGCGCTGGATCGACCCGGCCGCCGTGCCGGGCTGGCTGGTGCCCAAGGACTTCGCCGGGCCGGTCGGCTCGGTCGTCATCACCCCGCTGCCCGGACACGGCGTTCCCGCCGGAGCGCTGGTGCTGCTGCGCCGCACGTCCCACACCGCGTTCACCGAAGGCGAGGAACTCTTCGCCCGGCTGTTCGCCGCGCGGGCGGGGGCGGCGCTGTCCGCGGCCCGGCTGTACGCCGAACAGTCGGCCATCACCCGCACGCTGATGCGGGAACTCCTGCCGCCCCGCCTGACCCGGCTGCACGGTGTCGAACTCGCAGGCGGTTACCGCGCATCGGAGGACCACGAGCTGGTCGGCGGCGACTTCTACGACGTCCACCCCTCGAGTAAGCCGGAGGACGAGACGCTGGTCGTGCTCGGCGACGTGTGCGGCAAAGGGCTCGAGGCCGCCGTGCTGACGGGCAAGATCCGCAACACGCTGCAGGCGTTGGCTCCGCTGGCAGACCACCACGAAGGTGTCCTCAACCTGCTGAACAGCGCGCTGCTGTCGCCCGACAACAGCCGGTTCGCCACGGTGGTGCTCGCCTCGGTCGCGCGCCGCGACGGCCAGGTCCGTCTGCGCCTGACCTGTGCCGGACACCCGGCGCCGCTGATCGTGCGCGACGACGGACGGGTCGAGGCGGCCGACACCCGCGGCACCCTGGTCGGCGCGCTGCCCCAGTTCAAGGCGCGGTCGTTCGAGACCGCACTCGCGCCGGGAGAGACCTGCCTGCTGTTCACCGACGGCGTGACCGAAGCCCGCGGCGGGCCGATGGGCATGGGCCAGTTCGGCGAGCAGCGGCTGTCGTCGGCGCTCGCGGAGTGTGCGGGCATGCCGGCCGAGGCCGTCGTCGAGCGCATCATGATGCTCGCCACGCAGTGGGTGAACCACCGCTCGCACGACGACATGGCCGTCGTCGCGATCACGGCGCCGCGGCGCACCCACCTCAGTGCCGTCGACGGGCACACCGCCGGCAGGTACACCGCGTGAGCGGATCGGACACCGAGGCCCCCACCGATGACGCGCTGACTCGCGAGCGCCTGTGGGGAGCCGTGCTCGACGGCGACGAATACGCCGCGGGCGCAACGATCTTCGCCGCCGTGGAGGCGGGTATGCCCCCGGAGGACGTCCTGCTCGAGGTGATCGCCCCGGTGCAGCGCAGGATCGGGACCGAGTGGGCGGCCAACCGGATCTCGGTGGCTCAGGAGCATTCCGCGACGGCGATCAACGACCGCGTCATCGCCGCACTGGCGCACCACCCCGCCGCGCGCCGGGACGCAACGGTCGGGCGGGTCACGGTGGCCTGCGTCGACGGTGAGTGGCACGCGCTGCCCGCGCGCCTGCTCGCCGAGGTGCTGCGGTTGCGCGGCTGGCAGGTCGACTTTCTCGGCGCCCAGGTGCCCACGCCGCACCTGATCGGCTACCTGCACCAGCACGTGCCGGACGTCGTCGCGCTGTCGTGCTCGATTCCGACGCGATTGCCGACGGCCCACGCGGCGATCACCGCGTGTCAGGCGGCCGGCGTGGCCGTGTTGGCCGGCGGCGCCGCCTTCGGACCCGACGGGCGGTACGCGCGACTGCTGGGCGCCGACGCCTGGGCCCCCGACGCCCGCTCGGCAGCCGAACTCATGTCGGCGGGTGTGCAGCGCCGCCACACCACCATTCATCAGCCCGTCGACGACCTGCCGCATCTCGCCGACCAGGAGTACACCTACGTGCGCACCGCGGCGCCGCAGTTGGTCGAGGCGACGGTGCTCGGCGTGGCGAAGCGTCACCCGGCGATGGCGTCGTATTCGGAATCGCAGCGCCAGAACACCATTGAGGACATCGCCCACATCGTCGACTTCCTGGGCGCCGCGCTCTACACGGACGACGACGACCTGTTCGTCGGGTTCATCGTGTGGACCGGTGAGATCCTGTCCGCGCGCGGCGTTCCCGCCGCCTCGCTGCATCCGGCACTCGACGTACTCGACACCCAACTGCGGGACTACCCGCGCAGCCGACGCCTGTTGCAGTCGGCTCGTACCGCTCTCACCGAACGGATCGCATGAATCTCGACATCGCCACCCAGTCCACGTCTCCCGAGTCGATCACCGTGCACGTAGTGGGCGACGTCGACTACCTGACGACCGCCACACTCGTCGCGACCGTGACGGACCTGCTCGCCACGGCACCCGCGTTGCGCGACCTGCGCTTCGAACTGACCGGGATGTCCTTCTGCGACTCCGCGGGATTGTCCGGCTTCATTCAGATCCATCGGCGCACGTCGTCCGCGGGGATTCAGCTGCATCTCGACGACATGCCCCCACACTTCGAGCGCATCCTCGACCTCACCGGCGTGCTCGAGCACCTGACCGCGCCGCCGAGCGGTGTCGACGAATCCGTGGCCCAGCGCTACGAGGGCGGCGGCTCGAACAGCTGAAGGTCGTTGCCTTCGGAGTCCTTGAACGTCGCGATGCGGCCCCACGGATTATTCGAGACCTCGCCGACGAACTCGACGCCGGCGTCCGTCAGCCGCACGATCTCGTCGTAGAGATCGATGTCCGGCTCGAAGGTGATGACGGCTCCGCCGGTGGCGCCGTCGTGGGTGTCCTCCCGCCCGTTCAGGCCGATCGTCAGGCCGTCCGTTGTCAGCTCCGACCAGTCATCGCCCTCGGATTTGACGGTGAGGCCCAGGGTTTCGCCGTAGAACTTCACCGCACGTCCCATGTCCTCCACGGGTAACCACACTGTCGCGACGCCACTTGCCATGTCCTTCACTCCTCATCGTTGGTGTCGCCCGCGTACCCGCGGAGCCACGGCTCACACAGGGGCACCATGGAGACGTGCCCGAGGGTGACACCGTCTACGCGCTGGCGCGCCGACTCGACGCCGCGCTGTGCAATCGCGTTCTGACACACGGCGAACTGCGCGTGCCCGCCCACGCCACCGAAGACCTGGCCGGCCTGATCGTGCTGGAGCACGACACCCACGGAAAGCACCTGCTCACCCGACTCTCGGGTGGCGTCACTCTGCACACGCACCTGCGGATGTCCGGGTCGTGGACCGTGTCGAGCGCCGGGCGGTGGCTGCCCCGAACGGTGATGCCGGACGTCCGAGTCGTGCTTCGCACCGACGGACCGGCGGCCTACGGAGTGCGACTGCCGGTGGTCGATCTGCTCGCCACCGGTGACGAGGCCGACGTCGTCGGGCATCTGGGACCCGATCCGCTGCGCACCGACTGGGACGCCGCGGAGGCGGCGCGAAGGATCGCCGGCGACCCGCAGCGGCCGCTCGTCGCGGCGCTGCTCGATCAGCGGTGCGTCGCCGGCTTCGGCAACCTGTGGGCGAACGAACTGTGTTTCCTTCGCGGACACAGTCCGTGGACGCCGGTGGCCGACGTCGACGTCGACGCGCTCCTGACGCTCGGCGCGCGGGCCCTCCGGCATTCGGCCACGGTGCCGGGTGCCATGCAGGTGACGACGGGCGTTCGCCGAAAAGGGGAACAGCACTGGGTGGCGGGCCGGGCGCATCGGCCGTGTCTGCGCTGCGGAACGCGCGTGCGGGTGGTCGCCGAGGTCGCCAACGACCCGGAGCGGCGGCGGACGTGGTGGTGTCCGGCGTGCCAGCCGGGTCCTAGCCCAAGCGGTGAGCCAGTCCGGCGATGACGATGTCCAGTTCGAAGTCGAACTGACCCGCGTCCGGCGACGGCGCGTCCGTCAGCGCGCGACGCAGCGCCGGGTAGTCGTCGTAACCGATGTCTTCAAGAGCCGCAACGGTTTCCGCGCCGTAGTCGTGCTGGCCCGCGGATGCGCGGATCGTGCCCTGCGCCGCCGTCTGCGCGATGTTGGCCAGCGCGGTCAGCCCGCGGCGGGCGTCGTCGGGCGCGAACCCGGCCGTCAGCATCACGTCCAGGACCCGCTCGGCCATGGCCAGGGCCGCCGTCGCGCCCGCCCCGCGCAACGGGGTGTGGTCGACGGCGATGCCCACCTGAACGAGCCCCTCGCGGAAGGCGTGCGCGTAACTGCGCAGCACCGCCTGCCAGTCGCCGTGCACAGGCAGTTCGACGCCGCCGAGTTCGGTTTCGAAGCGATCGACGACGACGAGGGACAGCAGGCCCTGGCGGTCTCCGACGTAGTAGTGCAGCGCCTTGCGGCTCACGCCGAGCGCGTCGGCGACCGCCTGCATGGTCAGGTCGCGCGCGGGCAGGGCACGTGCGGCGGCGACGATCTGCTCGCGGCTGATCCGCGGTGGTCGGCCACGCGGCCTGCGCACCTCGGCTTCGGTCACGGGGTACACAGTAGTGCGAATCGACGATTTATCACCGGTCGGGAAAAAGTCCTTCCGAACCGCGTCGCAGTTCCCTAAGCTGAGCGTGTGCCCAACACCCCTTATCGCGTCGTCCAGTGGACGACCGGCAACGTCGGCAAGAGCTCCGTTCGGGCGATCGCCGCCAATCCCCACTACGAACTCGTCGGCCTCTTCGCCTGGTCGGAGGACAAGGTCGGCCGTGACGTCGGCGAGCTGGTCGGCATCGAGCCGCTCGGCGTCCAGGCCACCAACGACGTCGACGCCCTGCTGGCCCTCAAGCCGGACTGCGTCGTCTACAACCCGATGTGGAACGACGTCGACGAGCTCGCGCGCATCCTGTCCGCGGGCGTCAACGTCGTCGCGTCGGCGTCCTTCATCACCGGCCGCAACCTCGGCGACGGTCGGCAGAAGCTCGAGGACGCCGCCCAGTTGGGCGGAGCCACCCTGTTCGGGTCCGGCGTCAGCCCCGGCTTCGCCGAACTGCTCGCCATCGTCGCCGCGACCGCGTGCGACCGGATCGACAAGATCACCATCGCGGAGTCCGCCGACACCACGCTGTACGACTCCCCCGACACCGAGCGGCCGGTCGGCTTCGACAAGCACATCGACGATCCCGACCTGCCGCCGATGGCCGAGCAGGGCACCGCGGTGTTCGCCGAGGCGGTTCAATTGGTCGCCGATGCGATCGGCGTCGAGCTCGACGAGATCAGGTGCGTCTCCGAGTACGCCAAGACCACCGAGGACCTGCCGATGGCGTCGTGGACCATCAAGGCCGGCCACGTGGCGGGGGTGTTCGCCAGCTGGCAGGGAATCGTCAACGGCGAGACCGTGATCGACATCAACGTGCGGTGGAAGAAAGGGCAGACGCTGGAGCCCGACTGGCAGCTCGACGCCGACGGCTGGAAGATCACCATCGACGGGCGGCCGACGGTCAACATGCAGGTCGGCTTCCTTCCGCCGCCCGACATGATCGCCACGGCGACGTCGATCGAGGACTTCTTCGAACTCGGCCACATCATGACCGCGATGCCGCCGATCCACGCGATCCCCGCCGTCGTCGCCGCCGCACCGGGTATCGCGACCTACAACGACCTGCCGCTGAATCTGCCGCGCGCCGTCGTGCCCGCCGCGCATAAGTGACGCTCGAACTCGAAAGGCGCGAGGGCGTCGCGCTGCTGCGGCTCAACCGGCCGAAGCAGCTCAACGCGATCAACGAGACGATGCGCGATGACCTGGTCGCCACGCTGGCGGAACTGGGGCGCGACGAGGCCGTGCGCGTCGTCGTCCTGACCGGCGCAGGGCGCGGCTTCTGCTCGGGGCTGGATACGCGAAACTTCGGCGACGGCATTCCGACGGCAACCGATCCGGCCGCCGACCGGCTGCGGTTTCAGGAGTCGATGGTGGCGTTGCCCGAGGCCATTCGCGCGTTGCCGCAACCCGTGATCGCCGCGGTCAACGGGCCCTGTGTCGGTGCGGGATTCGCACTGTGCCTGGCCGCCGACATCCGAATCTGCTCGACGGCAGCGTCATTCGGCAACGGGGCGATACTGCTCGGGCTGTCGGGCGGTGAGATGGGGATGAGCTATCACCTGCCGCGCATCGTCGGAACCAGTATCGCCGCCGACTGGATGCTCACCGGACGCACGGTGAGCGCCGCCGAAGCCGACCGTCGGGGTCTGGTGAGCGAGCTCGTCGAACCCGACCACCTCGACGCCCGCGCCCTGGAACTCGCCGCCGGTGTCGCCGGCCTGTCGCCGCTGGGAGTCCAGTTGACCAAGCGAGCGCTTCAGGCCAATACCGACGCGTCGCTCGCCGCCGCGCTCGAACTCGAGAATCGCAACCAAGTGCTCAGTCACGCCGACGCAGCACGGGAGAGGAGCTAGCCGTGTCGTGGGACTTCGCCACCGATCCCGAATACGCCGAACAGCTGGCCTGGGTCGAGGATTTCGTTCGCACCGAATGCGAGCCCATCGACTACATCGTCAAGGAGTCGCACGATCTCAACGATCCGGTGCGGCAGGCGCTCATCCCGCCGTTGCAGGAGATCGTCAAGGAGCGCGGGCTGTGGGCCACCCACTTGGGCGCGCATCTCGGCGGGCCCGGCTACGGCCAGATGAAGCTCGCGCTCCTGAACGAGATTCTCGGCCGCTCGGAGTGCGCGCCGATCGTATTCGGCTCGCAGGCACCGGACTCCGGTAACAGCGAGATCCTGGCCCACTACGGGACCCCGGAACTCAAGGCCCGCTACCTGGAGCCGCTGCTGGACAACCGGATCGTGTCGTGTTTCTCGATGACCGAACCGCAGGGCGGCGCTGACCCGAAGGTGTTCACCACCAGCGCCGTTCAGGACGGCGACCACTGGCTGATCAACGGCGAGAAGTGGTACTCCTCGTTCGCGTCGATGGCCTCGTTCCTCATCGTGATGGCGATGACCGACCCGGACGCGCCGCCGTACCAACGGTATTCGATGTTCGTCGTACCCGGTGACACGCCGGGCATCAACGTGCTGCGCGATGTCGGGCTCGGCTATCAGCCGCTCGGTGGTGGCGGCCGGGAGGGGTACGTCCGCTACGAGAACGTCCGCGTTCCCGATGATCACATGCTGGGACCGCGGGGCGGTGCGTTCGTCGTCGCGCAGACACGGCTCGGCGGCGGGCGCATTCACCACGCGATGCGCACGGTCGGATTGGTGCGGCGGATCTTCGACATGCTCGCCGAACGTGCGGTGTCGCGCTACACGCAGGGCGAGCCGCTGGCGAACAAGCAGATGGTGCAGGAGATGATCGCCGACTCGTGGATGGAGATCGAGGCGTTCCGGCTACTGACCCTCCAAACCGCTTGGAAGATAGACAAGTACAACGACTACAAGGCGGTGCGCGGCGATATCTCCGCGGTCAAGGCGATGATGCAGAAGGTGCTCCACGACGTATCGGCGCGGGCGTTGCAACTGCACGGCTCGCTGGGCACGTCGCACGAGATGCCGTTCGTGCAGTACCTGACGGAGTCCTTCGTGCTCGGTCTGGCCGACGGGCCCACCGAAGTGCACAAGGTCACGCTGGCCCGGCTGTTACTCAAGGACGTCGAGCCGGCGCCCGACGCGTTCCCCTCCGGGCATCTGCTGAGGCTCCGCGAAGCCGCTGAGGCCAAGTTCGCCGACAAGCTGGCCGGGATTCCGCGGAGCCGGTGACTGGGAGGGCTAGTTCATGACCATTCGGCAGTATCCATAGCTAGTGCGAGCGCGGCCCATGCCGACGAATACGTCGACTTCGGAACACATCAGGCAGCGTGCAGAAGTGCGGCCAAGCAAGCGAATGCTTCCGGTACCGGCTACTCGTACTGCTACGAAACCGGGCCGGGCCACTACACGCTCTACTTCGCCGATTGACCGCATCGATCCGCTGCGTCAGAACGGTGCGGTGCATTCGGCGAGGCGGTCTTCGTGGTTGCGTCGGCGTTCGGCGGCGATGGTGGCGGCGCGTTGTTGGGCGCGGGTGCGTCTTCGTTGTGGCATGCGCAGGTCGCGGCCGGGGGGCGGTTCGGTGACCACCGGTGTCGGGGTGTCGGGTAGTGGTGTGGTGGGGTCCCAGTTCGGGAAGTAGATGCGACTGCCCGGTGGGGCGCGGTGTTTGAGGCCGGATGGGCTCGTCCAGACGATGGTGCCGTCGTCGAGTTGTAGTTCGGACCAGCCGCCGTCGCCGACCCAGAACGTTTTGAGCAGGTGATGTTTTCGGCACAGCGTGGCGATGTTGCCCGGATGGGTCAGCCCGCCGGGGCGGCCGTACGGGACGGTGTGGTCGAGGTCGGCGTATTCGGCCGGGTGATCGCAGCCGAGGAACCGGCACGTCATGTCGCGGGCCCGTACGAGGCGTTGGGTCGCGATGGAGGGCCGGTAGCGCACCTCGGCGCTCAGGTCCTCGGGTTGTGCGACGGTGCGCACCGAGGCGCCCATCCGGCACAGGTCGGCCAGCAGCGCCGCGGGCAGGACGCTTCCGCCGGCGATGATCGCGGTGTAGCCACACGGGGCGGGTGTGGCTGGGGTTCCACAGGATTCACCCTCGGACGGGGGATCGGGCGCCTGCTCGTCCTCGGGTGGCGGTTCGAGGTCCTGATCGTCGGGTTCGTCGTCGGCACCCGGCCGATGGTGTTCCCAGTTGACGTCCGGGTCGTCCCCTAGACCGTCGTCACGCGTGGGGTCGACGTCTCGGTCCGGTTCCCCGTCGCCGGGCAGCAGTTCGGGCTCTTCCTCGTCCTCGGGTGGCGCTTCGTCGGTCCAGTGTTGTTCCCAGTCGTAGTCGCGGTCGTAGCGCGGCCCGTCGTCATCGTCGTCGGGGCCGTTGTCTGGTCCGGGACCGTCGCTCCGGCCGTCGGCGGCGGGGTTGGGGTTGTCGGTGAGGACGAGGATCTCGAATTGCTTACCGCGGGCGTCGGGCCCGGTGGCGGGGCAGTCCGGGGATCCGCACAGACACGGCAGGTGATCCCCGCCGGCGTTGATGATCCCGAGGGCCGCGACACGACGTTCGCCGTGGGTGCGCGGATCCTCGGGACACACCGATGTGGCCATGGCGTCGAGGCGGCGGTCGGTCAGTTCGGCGTCCAGGGCACTGACCCGCCCGTAGATGGAGCGGGTGCCGGTGGCGTCGTCGGGTTTACCGAACGCGATGTTCAACGAGCGCTGCGCGGTCCGGAACCGGCGCACCGCGTCGGGGTCGTGGCGTTCGATCGCGGCGTCGATGGCGTCGGCGAGTTTCTGCTCGGAGTAGCCGCCCCACCGGGTGGCCACCGCGGCGAGGTCGGCGTCCACCCGGGCCAGGGCGTCGGGGTCGACGATCAGCTGGGTGCGCCAGGACGCGGTGGCCGCCACCTTCAGGGTGATGTCGCCGCGGCGCAGCAGGTCCCCGGTCAAAGGGATCCGGTCGCGCAGGTCCAGGGCCCGATACATCAACCCCGAGGCCGTGCGGTGGCTGACGATCAGGTCGGCGGCGATCTCGGCGGCACAGCAATCCCACGCGTCGCAGGCCGAGCGCTCCCGCGAGAGCGCCAACTCGGTACCCAGCCGCCGGTCGACCAGTTCCGCGATCAGGGCCAGGCGGTGTCCGGCGGTCGCGGCCTCGGCGCGGGCGTAGCCGGTGATCGCGAGGTTCAGCGCGGCATCGTCCATCCCCGCCGGATCCCGAAACGCTTCGCACATACATTCGATTATCCGGACGTCGAGGACCTCTCGCCACGGTGCACATTCGACCTGTGGATGAAACCCGGACTGTGGATGACTCAGGCCTGCAACACGATTCGTGTCACACCCGTATGCTAGGCGAGCAGCTCATCCGCTTGCCGCAGCAGCCCCGTCAGCACCGGCGCCATCGCCTCCAGCTCGGGTCGCGGCGTCGCCCGCCGACGGTTGTGTTTCACGATCAGCGACCACGTCGCCGCGGATTTGAAGCACGCCAGCGCCATGAACCACTCGATGTCGGGCGCGTTCCCGTAGCACTCCAGCAGCTCCGCACGGGTCGGCACCGCGTCGGTGTACGGTGACGGCCGCTGGTAGGTGGCGGGGTTTGCGTTGATCAGGAACCAGCCCAGATCGATACGCGAATCGCCGAGAGACCAGATCTCCCAGTCGATCACGGCCTTAATGCGCGCACCCTCGGCCAGCAGGTTGCCCAGCCGGAAGTCGCCGTGCACGATCGACGGCTCCAGTGCTGCGGGCACCGACGACCGCAGCGCGTCGGCGGTGTTCGTCCACCCCGGAACCAGTGCCGCATCGACGGTGCCGAGCGTCGCGCACCAGCGGTCGACCTCGGCGGTGGCGTCGACCACCGGCTCGGATAGCGGTGGACGCACCCTGTGAAGCGCCGCCATGACGCGCGTCGCCTCTCGATAGCGTTGCGGCACATCGGGATCGAACACCTGAGGCCGGTCGAACAGCGGCTCGAACGCGTCGCCCTCGACCAGCGTCATCACGAATAACGGCGGCGAACCCTCATCGCGCGCGAGCACCACCGGCACGGGAACGTCGGACTTACTGAGCTCATCTAGGATGCGCGCCTGCCGCAGCACGTCGCGATGCCCGACCGGCGCGTGACCCGGTGGCGCGACCTTGACGACGACGGGCGCTCCGTCACGATCACCCCGGTAGGTCAGGCTGGACGCTCCACCCGCCAACGGGACGACATCGACCACACCGTGTCCGGCGAGCCGGCTTCGTAGCGCGTCGAGGTCGGAATCAGTCACGCAGCCAACCGATGTCGCGAAGGAACTCGCTTGTGTGTGCGATACGTCCGGTCAGGATCGCGGGATCGCCGGTGCACAGCGTGAGGGCCGTCTCCACGATGAGTGAGATGTCCTCGGTGTCGGTCTTGGCGAGGTCCAGCGTGCCGGCTCCGGGCGTGGCGACCGGGTTCGAGGGCGCTGCGGCGTTCACCGCGATACCGTCCGCGTACAGCTCGGCGGCCAGGCTCTTGGTCAGTCGGTTGAGCGCGGCCTTCGCCGTGCCGTAGACGCCGAATCCGGCGGAGCTGTCGAACTCGTCGAACGGCGGACCGCCCGGCAGGTCGCCGCCGACGGACGTCAGGTTCAGGATCCAACCGCGGCCACGCTCGCGCATGGCGGGAATCGCCAACTGGCTCAGATGAAGTGGGCCCACGACGTGCATCTCCAGCATGAGTTTGACCCGCTTCTCCGGGAATCCGTCGAGCGGCCTCAGGAACGTGACGGCCGCGTTGTTGACCAGGATGTCCGGCGCGCCGACGGCCTCGACCACCTCCGCGAACAGCCGCTCCCGTTCCTCGCTGGACGACAGGTCGGCCTGCACGGCGATGGCCCGGCCCCCGGCCTCGACGATCTCGTCGAGGGTCTGGCTCAGCGAGCCCTCGTACCTGGCGTCGGGTTCCAGGGTGCGGGCGGTGAGCGCCACGGTCGCGCCCTCGGCGGCCAACCGCTGCGCGATCGCCTTGCCCAGCCCCCGGCTGCTTCCGGTGACCAGAGCCACCTTGCCGTCGCAGGCGCCCATCAGTCGCGCACACCGGCCGTGACGGCAACGGGAATGTTGCTCTGCCGGGGCAACCCGGTGATCCGGTCGTACTCGATGTCGGTGGGGATCAGCCTTCCGATGTTGCTGCCCCGCTCGCGCACTTCGCCGTCCTCGCTGGGCAGGCCACCGAAGGCGTGGTGCATCGCGACGACGTCCGGCCGCAGTGAGTCGTCGGCCTCGACGACACTCGGAATGAAATCGTGCGGAGACCGGACGGTCACCAACTCGCCGGACTGAAGCCCGAGTTCGGCCATCGCATCCGGATGCATGTACACCGGGTTGTACGGCTTACCCCGATGCAGCGCAGCCAGATTGGTGCCGGACGAGTTCATGTAGTTGTTGTGCCTGCGGGAGATCATGCGGAACGGGAAGTCGGGGTCGAGCACCTCCGACGCGTCCTCTTCGAGTACCTCGTCGAGCTCAGCGAGCAGGCCGGCATTGCCGACGTCGAGGCGGGCGGTGCAGTCCGCGTCGCGCTCCTCGACCACCTCGTGCACGTCGTAGATCCTGCCGTGCGGATGCCGTCGCACCTCGTCGAACGGGATCCGCGACGTCGAGCACATCTGCGCGAAGAGCTCTTCGGTGGTGAGCTCGGTGGCGGCGTTCATCGGCAGCACGATCGGCGGGGACTCCATGAAGCGGCCTCCGCCACCGCCGAAGAAGTTGACGAACCACAACTCCAACCCCATCCGCTTGGCCAGGCCCAGGAAGAACAGCCACTCCTCGGTCAGGTCCGAGTCCGGCGGCGGCTCGAGAACGCGCTCGGTGTACTGCGCGTACGGCGCAGGGATGCCGGTGCCGCTGGTGTAGTACTTGATAAGCTCGCTGCCCATCGTCATCGCCGGCGTCTCCATCTGCATCATCGGGGCGATGACGTAGTCGGCGAGGCGCGAGGTGAGCGACATCTCGGTGTCGAGAGTGACGAGTAGCTCGAGCGACTCCAGAGCGCGCAGGGTCTTGCGCTGATCCGGCCACGCCGCCATCGGATTACCGCCGATGCAGATCAGCGCCTTCACCTGCCCCTCGCCCTCGAGCAGGATCTCGTCGGCCAGCGCGGCGGTCGGCATCCCACACACCGCATCGGTGAGGCCGCGAACGCGCAACTGCTCGCCGTAGCCCCAGCCCTCGTAGGGCGGGTGCGCCTGAGCTTTGGCCGTGTAGGCCGGCATCATCGCGTTGGGCCGCGTGACCGGTTCGCCCGCGCGCTGCCACCGGCCGCAGATCGTGGTGAGACACAGGCACAGGTACTCGAGCAGGCTGCCGTGCCGCGCGAAGTTGGCGCCGGTGCCCGCGTTGACCATGCCGGGGCGGTCGCCGTGCGTCGCGAACAGCCTGGCCGCGTCGACGAACTCCTGCTGGATGAGATCGGCTCGGGCGGCCACGTACGCGGGCGTGAACGGGGCCACCGCTCGCGCGAGTTCGTCGAAGCCGGCGACGTGCTCGGTGATGAACCGATCGTCGAACAGACCCTCGGTGATGACGAGGTTGATCATCCCGGCCAGGATCGCGACGTCCTGACCTGGCCGCGGCTGCAGGTGTATCGCCGCCTTGGCCGCGGTCTGCGAACGCCGCGGATCGATCACGATCAGCTTCATGCCGCGGGCGATCGCCGTGCGCAGCCCCTGCCCTGGATTCTGCCCTGGAATGCCGATCGCCTTGGACACCAACGGATTCGTGCCGACCAGCAGCCAGCTGTCAGCCTCGTGGAAGTTCACATCGCCACCGAGCCAGTGTCCGTGCGCAGCGAGGGCGATCTGCTTACCCGGCTGGTCGATCGTGTTGGCGGTGAAGAACATCGGCGACTCGATGCCCCGCATGAACGCGTTGCCCATCAACGCCGACGCCGGGTAGGGCAGCCCGTTCGTTCCGAGGTACATCGCCACCGACCGCGGCCCGTGGGTGGCGATCAACTCCTGAAGCTTGGCGGCGATCTCGTCCATCGCCCGTTCCGCCTCGATGTCCGCGTAGCTGCCGTCCGGGGCGCGCTTCCGACTACGCAGGAGCCGATGCGGATTGTTGTGGATCTCGGGCAACGCCCGGCCCTTGGCGCAGCTGTAACCCTGGAACATCGGGTTGTCGGGATCACCGGTGACCTTCGTCAGCTTGCCGTCGGTCACCGTCGCGATGACACCGCAGTGCGCCGAGCAGATGCGACAGATGCCCGGCTTCGTCGTGGTGGCCATACCGTCGATGCTAAGCGGTCGCTCAGCACCGCGTCCTCTGATTCGGGAATACCTCCCGCCCCCGCCCCGCTGACCCAACCATGTCCGAACCCATCGACTTCGATGCCATGAACCGTCCCGTCATCGCCGAGTTCCGCCAGACCGGCGGTAAGGCGGGCGGAATATTCGAGGGCAAGCCCCTCGTCCTCGTCCACCACATCGGCGCCAAGTCGGGGACGGAGCGAATTGCGCCGCTGGTGCCCCTGCTCGACGACGGTCGCATCTACATCTTCGCCAGCAAGGGCGGCGCCGACACCAATCCGGACTGGTACCACAACCTGGTCGCCAACCCGACCATCACGATCGAGTTCGGGACCGAGACCTACACCGCGAACGCCCGTCTTCTCAGCGGAGACGAGCGCGACACCGTGTACGCCAAGCAGGTCGCCGTCGAGCCGCAGTTCGGCGAATACCAGAACAAGACGACTCGGGTGATCCCGGTCTTCGAGTTGCAGCGCCCCTAACCGAACCGCAACGTCGCGGCGCGGCGGATCAGGTGGTTGCGCTCCGCGACGTTCTGCGCCGCAGCGGCAGCCCGCGCGTAGAGGTCCGCGGCCAACGCGACGTCACCGGCCCGCTCGTGGAGGTAGGCCGCTGCGGCGGTGTGCCGCGGCAGTGTCGGATCGAGGTCGGCCAGCGCAGCGAGGCCCGCCCGAGGACCGTCGGCCTCACCCACCGCGACCGCCCGATTGAGGCGCACCACCGGACTCCCGGTGAGGGCGACGAGTTCGTCGTACCACTCGACGATCTGCACCCAGTCGGTCTCGTCAGCGGTCTGGGCGTCGGCGTGCAGGGCGGCGATCGCGGCCTGAGCCTGATACTCCCCCAACCGATCCCGCGCCAGTGCAGCCTGCAGCACGTCAACCCCCTCGGCGATCAGCTCGCGTCGCCACAGCCCACGGACCTGCTCGGCGAGTGGCACCAGGCTGCCGTCGGCGCGGGTGCGGGCGGGCCTGCGCGCGTGGTGCAGGAGGAACAGCGCGAGCAGTCCGGCCACCTCCTCGTCGTCGGTCGACGCCGCGAGTTGGCGCGCCAGCCGGATCGCCTCGGCGGCGAGGTCGACGTCGCCGCTGTATCCCTCGTTGAACACCAGGTAGAGCACCTTCAGCACGGTTCGCAGATCACCCGGACTGTCGAACCGAACATCGCCGACAGTGCGCTTGGCCCGGCTGATCCGTTGCGCCATAGTCGATTCCGGCACTAGATACGCCTGTGCGATCTGCTTAGTCGTCAGCCCGCCGACCGCGCGCAGCGTCAACGCAACCGCCGATGTCGGCGTCAAACGCGGATGAGCGCAGAGGAAGTAGAGCGCCAACGTGTCATCGGTCGGCTGCACGGGTCCGGCCGGCGGCTCGTCGGCCACGCGGTCTTCGCGGTCCCGCCGGGACGCATCGGCTCGAGCCAGGTCCAGGAAACGCCGCCACGCCGCGGTGATCAGCCAGCCCTTGAGGTCGTCGACGTCGGACCAGACCCCCGGCTTCTCGACCGCGCGGAGCAACGCCTCCTGCACCGCGTCCTCCGCGGTGGCGAAATCCGCACCGCGGCGGACGAGGGCGGCCAATACGCCGGGGATCAGCTCCCGCAGCCGCGCTTCGTGCACTACTCGGTGACGGTCGTCGGAGACCCCATGAAGGGACGCAGTTCGAGCCACTCGTGGATCGGACGTCCGCCCGCACCGGGCGCCGCGGACAGCTCGCCCGCCAACTCGACGGCGCGTTCGTAGGAGTCGACGTCGACGATCATGAAGCCGGCGATGAGGTCCTTGGTCTCGGCGAACGGGCCGTCGGTGATCGCGGGCTCACCCTCGCCGCCGTACCGCACCCAGGCGCCCTCGTAGGCCAGCGCCTGGCTGGCGACGTACTCGCCGCTCTCCTTCAGACGGTCCGCGAAATCGTCCATGTACTTCATGTGGGCGTCGATCTCGGCGGGCGTCCACTGGTCCATCGGCACGTCGTTCACTGATGCGGGCGCGCCTCGGTAGTGCTTCAGGAACAGGTACTTCGCCATCGGGTTCTCCCTTCGGTTCGCGACCCTAGTTGGTCGCTCACCCCTGGGACGGAGCCACTTCGAGGTTCTCGACATCGGCCGCAGGCGCGGGTTGGCGACCCGTGAGAAACGCCGCCGCCACCGCGACGACGGCGATCACCGCGGCGACGGTGAAGGCGGCGCGCACGCCGGCGAGATCGGGAGCGCCACCGGATGCCGAGGCGTTGGTCATCACGGTGATGAACAGCGCTGTTCCCGCCGCCCCCGCGACCTGCTGCAGCGTCGTGAGGATCGCGCTGCCGTGCGAGTAGAGCGATTCGGGCAGGACGCCGAGCGCGTCGGTCATGAGCGGGGTGAACATCAGCGACAGGCCCGCCATCATCAGGGTCTGCAGGACGACGATCTCCCAGATCGGCGATTGCCCACCGAGCGTCGCGTAACCCCACAGCGCCGCGCAGAGCAGCACGGATCCGGGGATCACCAGCACCCGCGCGCCGCGGCGGTCGTAGATGCGCCCGACGAACGGGCCCATGACGCCCATCAGGATCCCGCCGGGGAAGCTGAGCAGTCCGGCCACCAGCGCGCTGCGCCCCAGCACGTCCTGCACGTACAGCGGAAGCACGATGATGGCGCCGAACAACGCCATGAAGCCGAGGATCACCAGCAGCAGCGACACCGAGAAGCGGCGGTAGGTGAACGGCCGCAGATCGAGCAAGGCGCGATCGCGGCGCTGCAGGTGCAGCTGCCGGCACCCGAACACCAGCAGGGCGACCGCACCGACCCCTGCCGGTATCCACGCCGGGACGCTGGAGCCGCCGTGCGCCGCCTCCCCCATCAGCGAGAGCCCGAGCACCAACCCGGCGAACGCGACGGCCGACAGCGGTACGGACACCGCGTCGATCGGCGTGACCCGCGTCCGCTCGGTGGACACGTGCAGCCAGCGGAACCCGGCGGCGAGCGCGGTCAGGGCGACCGGTAGCACCAGCCAGAACATCCAGCGCCAGCTCAGCGAACCGAGGATCAAGCCCGACAGCGTGGGACCGACGGCCGGGGCGACGGCGATGACGATCGAGATCGTGCCCATCGTCTGCCCGCGGCGAGCGACGGGAACCAGCGTCATGATCGTGGTCATCAGCAGCGGGATCATGACGGCGGTCCCGCACGCCTGCACGATCCGGGCCCCGAGCAGCACGCCGAATCCCGGCGCGAGCGCCGCGATCAGGGTTCCGCTGCAGAACAGGATCATCGATGCGAGATAGACGCCGCGCGCCGGGAAGCGCTCGAGCAGCGCGCCGGTCATCGGGATCACCACGGCCATCGTGAGCAGGAAGCCGCTCGTCAGCCACTGCGCGGTGCTCGCCGACACGTTCAGGTCGAGGATCAGCGCGGGCAGGGCGACGCTCATGATCGTCTCGTTGAGGATCATGACGAACGCCGATCCGACGAGCAGCGAGATGATCAGAGTCGCGCTGGGTGCGGCACGCCGCTGCATGAATCAGTCCTCCGATGTTGGGCACCCCAGGGTAGGTGGCGTCGTGAAAGACTGCCCACGATGACCGATCTGCCCGGGCGCAGCGCCGAGTGCCGGGTCCTGCGGGAGCTCTTGGGCACCGTGCGATCGGGCCACAGTGCGGTGAAGGTCCTCCTCGGCGAGGCCGGCATCGGGAAGACCGCGCTACTGGGCTACCTGCGCGAGTCGGCAACGGATTGTCTGCAGCTCGGAGCCGTCGGCATCGAGTCGGACATGGAACTCGCCTACGCGGGCCTGCATCAGGTGTGCGCGCCGATTCTCCCGCTGCGCGACGAGCTCCCGCGACCGCAGCGCGAGGCACTCGAGAGCGCCTTCGGACTCGGTGATGCCGCCCCGACCCCCGATCGGTTCCTCGTCGGCCTGTCCATCGTCGGGCTGTTCGCCGCGGCGTCGCGGGAACGTCCCGTGCTCTGCGTCGTCGACGACGTGCAGTGGCTCGACACCGTCTCCGCGCAGACGCTCAGCTTCGTGGCGCGTCGCCTACTCGCCGAACCCGTCGGCCTGGTGCTCGCCCTGCGCACCCCGATCGACGGTGTCGCCGGCCTACCGGCTCTCGTGGTCGGCGGCCTGACCGACGACCACGCGTCCGCCCTGCTGCAGTCGGCGTACCCCGGCCGCCTCGACGCTGCGGTGCGAGACCGCATCGTCTCGGAGGCACGCGGGAATCCGCTTGCGCTGCTGGCCATCCCGAAGGGGCTGAGCGCCGTCGATCTCGCGGGTGGATACCAACGGCCCGACAGGCGTCCGGTGGTCGCGGACATCGAGGAGCACTACCAGCGCACGCTGCAGGCGCTCCCCCCGGAGTCGCGCCGGTTCCTCGTCCTGGCGGCCTCGGAGCCGGTCGGGGATCCGACGCTGCTGTACAGGGCGATGGATCGGCTGGGGCTCACACCGACCGCGGTCACCCCCGCCGAAGAAGCCGGGCTGATCACGATCGACACCAGGGTGCAGTTCCACCATCCGCTCGCTCGCAGCGTCGCCTACCGCTCGGGCGGCGTGGAGGAGCGCCGTGCGGCGCATGCGGCGCTGGCGGCGAGCACCGATCCAGACGTCGACCCCGACCGCCGCGCCTGGCATCGCGCGCTCGCCGCCGAGACGGTCGACGAGGTCGTCGCCGACGAGCTCGAGAGCTCGGCACGTCGGGCCCGGCAACGCGGCGGCACAGCAGCCGCCGCCGCCTTCCTCACCCGCGCGGTCGAGCTGACGCCGGACCCGGCCAGACGCGCCGCCCGCGCGCTGGACGCAGCGGAGGCGCACCGCGAGGTCGCATCCTTCGACTCGGCGCGAAGCCTACTCGCGACGGCGGAGCTCGCACCGCTGACCGAGGTGCAGCGCACCCGGCTGCACCAGTTGCGGACACGGTTGGCCTTCGTCTCGGCGCGGGTGAGCGGTGACGCGGACGCGTTGGTCGCGGCGATCGACGACTTCGCCTCGACAGCATGGCGATTGGAGACTCTCGACAGCGCGTCGGCCACGGAGGCCTACCTGGAGGCGATGGCCGCGGCCATGTACGTGGGCCGGTCCGCGGGGTCGCGCGCGACGGAGATCGCGGTCGCCGCCCGCCGCGCATTCAGCGTCGCCCCACCGGTCCGTCCGCTGGACGAGCTCGCGCACGCGCTCGCCGACCGACTGGCGTTGGGCGCTGCACCCGCGATGCCCGCGATGCAACGCGCCCTCGCCTCACTGAAGACCGCGGGAGAAGGCGCCGCCGCACAGTGGTTCTGGCTCGCGTTCCCGATCGTCCACGAGTCGCTGGTGCACGAGGTGTGGGACGACGACGGCTGGGAGGTGGTCTCGGCGCACGCCCACCGGCTCGCCGCCGAACGCGGCGCACTCGCGTTGCTGCCCTCGGCGTTGCTGTCCAAGGCGGGCGCGCACATGGAGAAGGGCGAGTTCGACAGTGCGCGAACGTTCGTCGCCGAGGCCAACGACATGGCGGTCGCCACCGGTTACGCACCGCTCAAGTACCACCGGCTGGTGCTGTCGGCGTGGTGCGGCGAGGAGGCCGAGGCCACTCGCCTCATCGCCGCGGCGCTCAAGGCCGGCGCCGCCCGTGCCGAGGGCCGGATCGCGGGGCTGGCCAACTACGGCGCCGCCATCCTGCACAACGGTCTGGGTGAATACCGGACCGCACTCGACGCGGCGCGCACCGCGTTCCAGTACGAAGACCTCGGCTTCTTCAGTGAGCTGCTGATCGAGCTGATCGAAGCGGCGGCGCGCTGCGACGACCACGAGACCGCCGATGCAGCACTGGCGCGACTCGCGGAGCGCACGCTCGCGAGCGGCACGCATCGCGCCCTCGGCTCTCTGGCCCGGTCTCGGGCTCTGCGCGCCGAGGGAGAACAGGCCGAGACGCTCTACCTCGAGGCGATCGACCACTTCCGAAGGACCCAGCAGGCAACGCATCTGGCGCGCGCACAGTTGATCTACGGCGAGTGGTTGCGCAGGCAGCGCGCCACGACCAGAGCCCGTGAGCACCTCCGCGCGGCGCACGACGCCTTGGCGGGGATGGGTTCGGCGGCGTTCGCCGAACGCGCGCGCCGCGAACTGCTCGCCGCGGGCGCCAAGACGCGCAAGCGTGCGACCGCGGCGGGAGACGCCCTCAGCCCACAGGAGCATCAGATCGCGCAGCTCGCAGGCAGCGGCATGACGAACCAGGAGATCGCGGGCCAGCTCTTCATCAGCGCGCACACCGTCGAGTACCACCTGCGAAAAGTGTTCGCGAAGAAGGGTATCCGGTCACGTCGCGAACTGCGCAAGATGTTCGCGCAGTGACGTCGCACCGTGTTCCGCGTCCGGGCCGGTGACCAGGCTGTCCCGCCGAATCGGGATACCGAAGTACGTCGCATCCGGGTCCACGACGATCGGGAGCTCCTCGCCTCGGCTTGCGAGTACCGCTGCGGCCATGTCCGCGAACGACATCCGCTCGGGCCCACCCACTTCCAGCACACCGTCGGCGGCGGGTTCGCCGGCGAGGCGGGCGAGCACGGAGACGACGTCGGCCGAGGCGATCGGCTCGATCATCGCGTCGGGCACGCGGACCTCCCCGTCGACGATCAGCGAACCGGCGATCGCGTCGGTGAGCTGGTGGAACTGCGTGGCCCGTACGACCGTGTACGGGACGCCCGAGGCGGCGACCGTCTGTTCCTGGACGAGCTTGCCCCGCATGTAGCCGCCGGGCAGTTCCCCGACGCCCACGATCGACAGCAGCACGTAGTGCTGCACCCCGGCCGCCCTCGCCGCACCGGAGAGGTTCGCCGAGGTCCCCGTGAAGAACGACAGTGCCGCGTCGTCCTCCGTACTCGGCGCGTTCAGCACGTCGACGAGCACGTCGGCGTCTCGCAACGCTTCGCCGAGGCCGGTGCCGATCGCGGCGTCGACCCCCGAGGCGCGGGACGCGGCGACCACCCGATGACCGGTTCGGGTCAGCAGCGGGACGAGCTGAGTCCCGATCTGGCCTGTGGCCCCCACCACGGTGACCTTCATCGTGATACCGCCTCGGACCCGAGCCACTGATCGAACGTCATTCGACCGTGGACGCTGTCGTCGGATCCCCGCAGCACCCCGGAGGCACAGGACCGGAAGTATCTGCCGGGCAGTGATATTCCGATCGCCCGTCGGGTCGTGCCGTCGTGGGCGAACCTCCGACGAACGAGATCGATCAGCGTCTCGTCGCGCGGACCCACCAGATCCCGCACCCGGCCGGCGGGTCCGCTCTCGGCGATGTCGAGCAGACGCTCGGCCACCTCGCTCGCGGCGACCGGCCGGACCGGCATGGTGGGAACCACGGTCACCGGGCCGACGGTGCCCTGCTGTACCGCCTGGTCGACGAACTCGTGGACCTGGGTGGCGCGCAGGATCGTCCAGGGCACGGGTCCGCACGCCACCACACGCTCCTGGGCGAGCTTTCCGGCGTAGTAGCCGGTGTCGATGTCGTCGATGCCGACGATCGACAGCGCGACGTGGTGCCCGACACCGGCGGCCCGTTCCGCGGCGAGAAGGTTTTCAGTGGCCGCGGTGAAGAACGCCCTCGCCTTCCGCGTGCTCATCGTCATCTGGCTGGAGACGTCGATGACGACGTCGGCTCCGGCCATCGCCTCGACGAGTCCCGCACCGGTCGTGACGTCCTGGCCCGACGCGCGGGACAGGGCGACGACGTCGTGGCCGCGGCGCACGGCTGTGCGGCGCACGTGCCGCCCGATGGTGCCGGTCGCACCGGCGACGACGACTCTCACGCCGCACTCACCCGGCGGTCGCGGCGTGCTTCGAGCTCGTCCTCGTCCACGATCACGAACATCTGCTCGCCCGGCGTGCACATCATGATGACCAGAAAGCGCAGCGGGACGTCGTCGCGGTTGTTGCCGTCGGAGTAGTGGATGACGTCGCCGCCCGGCTCCCAGAAAGCTTCGCCCGCCTTCAGCACCCTGGGCGCCTCCCCTTCGAGTTCGAAGAGCATCTCGCCCTCGAGGACGTAGCCGAAGCACGGACCACCGGGGTGCCGGTGCGGAGGCGCACCCGTGTCACCCGGCCCCCACTCGATGACGGAGGTCATCACGTCGGCGTCCGCGGGGATCACCGGGGGCTTCACGCTCTGGATCACAGTCATCGCGGTCATCAGCTTCTGGAGCACTTCGTCGTTCATCGGGGTGCCTCTCGGAATCGTGGTAAGTCGTGCATCACGACCGTCGCACCGCCGGTAGCGCGCGCGAATCACGGAAAACCCGTAGTCCGGCGCGGGGTGGCAACCGCTACGGACATCGATGAAACATCGACGTACTATGCATTTAGGCGTGGCCCAGTCCCTCGAGTCGACGACCGTGACGCCGCCTCGTGGTGCGCTCGGGTTGATCTTCGACCCGGTGTTCGGGGCGCTCTTCTGGGGAAAGATCTTCTCGGTCGTCGCGGTGTGGACGCACGGCATCGTGGCGGCGATCGTGATGTACGACGCGACCCAGTCCGCTCTGATGGTCGGGCTGGTCGGCGTCGCGCAGTTCGCGCCGCAGCTGATTCTGAGCCCCACCAGCGGCAAGTGGGCGGACACCGGCAATCCGACGCGGCAAATCCTGCTCGGCCGGCTGCTGTGCATCGCGGGGTCCGGCTTCGTGGCGGTGTGGCTGTTCGCCGATCCGGGCGAGAGCGTGTCGCCCGCGGTGCCGGTGCTCCTCGGGTCCCTTCTCGTCGGGTTCGGTTTCGTCGTCGGCGGGCCCGCGATGCAATCGATCGTGCCGAACCTGATCCGGGACGGCGAACTCTCCACGGCGATGGCGCTCAACAGCATGCCCATGACGATCGGCCGCATCGTCGGGCCCGCGGCGGGTGCCTATCTGGCGGCCCACTTCGGCTCGGCCGTCGGCTTCGCCGTCAGCGCAGGGCTGCACGCCGTCTTCGCGATCTTCCTGGTCTTGGTGCGGTTCCCACCGCCTCCGGTACGTCGGCTCGGCGCCGACTACCGGGTGCGGACGGCGCTCCGCTACGTGTGGCGGGACCGTCCTCTGCTGCTCGCGCTCATCGCCGTCACGACGGTCGGCATCGTGTCCGATCCGTCGATCACGCTGACTCCGTCGATGGCCGACGAACTCGGTGGCGGTGCCGGTCTCGTCGGCATCCTGTCGGCGACGTTCGGCGTCGGCGCCGCGGTCGGGATGGCGGTGCTGGCGCTGCTCGGTGGCCGCATCGCGTCGGCGGTGGTGTCGGCGGTGGGGCTCTGGGGCATGGCGCTGGGCTGTGTGGTGCTGGCGGCCGCGTCGGTCACCCCGGTCGCGGTCGTCGGTTTCGTCGTCACGGGCCTCGGATTCGGTTGGGCGCTCACGGGATTGAGCACGGTCGTGCAGGAGCGCGCCCCCGAGGAGCTGCGCGGCCGCATCATGGCGCTGTGGCTGGTCGGCTTCCTCGGCTCCCGGCCCATCGCGGCGGCCGTCCTCGGTGGCACCGCGGACCTTGTCAACGTGCAGGCGGCCTTCGGGGTCGCGGCCGTCGTCGGCCTCGCGGTGGCCCTGTGGTGCCGGCCGTCGAACCTCACCGGGGCGCTACCGTCGCTGTGACGCAGCTCACTTGTGCTCTTATCGTTACCTTAAGAAGCGCTCACTTTTCTTAGAGTTGCGTGTACCGTTGGCTCCGTCAGTGACGAGAGGAACCGACATGCAGACAGTTGACGAACCCAGGATCGTGCTGGTGACCGGTGCGTCGCAGGGCGTCGGCGCCGACGTCGTCGCCCAACTGGACGACACCCACAGCCATGTCATCGCCGGCGACTCCGACGCGGCGGCGCTGATCGACGACGTCGCGGCCCGGTTCGGTCGCCTCGACACGCTGGTGCTGAACGCCTCGGCGACGCGGCTCGACCGCGCCGAGTTGCGCGAGTTCGCCCAGCGGGCCGTGCGCCTGATGCCGATCGGCGGCCACATCGTCTTCGTCACCAGCCATCAGGCGCACTTCTACCCGCACAAGGCGGTTCCGAAGGGGTACGCGGCCGACGCCGCCCGCATGCGCGCAGGCGAGACCGCGCTCTACGGGATGCGCTCGGAGTTCAGCCGCGCCGGCATCCGGTTCACCGTGGTCTCGGGCGACGCGGTCGACGGCGGCTTCGCGGCGGCGATCGTCACGGCGGCGACCACCCCGAATCCGTCGGGCGTCGTCTACGTCGGCAGCGCCCAGTACCTGATGACGGCGTAGGCGCACAATCGGCCACATGCCCCTGGTCACTTACGAGCTGGACGAGCACGTCGCCACGATCACCCTGAATCGGCCCGACGCGCGCAACGCGATCAACGGCGAGATGCGCCGCGACCTCAACGCCGCGTGGGAGCGCTTCCGCGACGACGAGGACGCGTGGGTCGGAATCCTCACCGCCAACGGTGACGTGTTCTGCGCGGGCGGCGACCTGAAGGACGGCGAGGGGTCGGTGGGAACCTTCGGCGGCACGTTCTGGGAGAAGCCGACCATCAACTCGTTCGAGAGTGGGATGGAACTGTTCAAGCCGACGATCGCCGCCGTGAACGGGCCCTGCATAGGTTACGGGGTGACGGGAGTTCTGTTCTGCGACTTCGTCATTGCGAGCACCGCTGCCACGTTCGCGTTTCCCGAGGTGTCGCTCGGCGTGCCGACGATCGTCGGCGCGATCCGGCTGCCGATGCGGGTGCGCTGGGCCGACGCCATGGAACTGCTGCTGACCGGCAAGCCGATCACCGCCGAGCGCGCCAAGGAGACCGGTCTGGTGTGGCGGCTGGTCGAGCCCGACGACCTGCAGGCGTCGGCCCGCGAATGGGCGCGCACGCTGACCGAAGCCGCACCGCTGGCGCAGCGGGCCACCAAGGAGGTGGCGTGGCGCACCGCCACCATGGGCTGGATCGAGTCGGTGCGGTTCGGCGAGACGATGCGCAAGGTCGCGGGCGCGACCGAGGACGTCGTCGAGGGCTTCCAGGCGCGGCGGGAGAAGCGCAAACCGGAGTGGCGCGGCCGCTAGAGAACCGCTTTCACCAGGACTATTCGACGTTTCTCAGCTGATCTCGTGCTGTTTCACGGACTCAAACGGGAATATCGGCTTCGTTATCAAGGTTTGTCCCAAATGTCACATGGGTAACTCAGGTAACAGCGCTGGCAAGCCGGCGCAGCCCTATCAGCGACGAAAGAGCCGAATGGATCAGATGCATGAACACCGTCCTCTACTGCAGCGCCAACGGCGCCATTTATGAGACCCGCGCCTACACCAAGGCCGATATCGACCAGCTAGTCCACAGCCAGGGGCTGCAGTGCCTCACCAGCGCCGACGGCCAGTTCGACTTCTGGTTCAGCCCGTCGACGCGGAAGTGCCAGCGGCGGGTCAACCGCCCGGCAACCGAGCTGCTGCTCGCGACGACCTCCTTCGCAGCGAAGTCGGTGCCGTTGCTCCGCGGCGGTGTCGTCATCGCCACCCACGACTCCGACGGTGAACTCGACGGACTCAGCTGGCAGCAGCTCGACCTGCTCGCCGAGCGAAATCACTCCGTCTCGAAACGCGACGAGCGCGTTCTCACTCGCCGGATCACCAGGGACGGGCGTCGCCAGGTGCGCCGCGACGACGCCGCGACTCTCCCCACGCGCGAAACCACGCCACGCGTCACCGTGTAGCGCTTTGGTGCGGGCTACGGTGGAGCCCATGCGTGCACTGGTCGGAACCTCGTTGGGAACGGCGGCAGCCGCCGTCGTCGGCAGCCTCGCCAGCCGATCGGCGATCGACACCTGGTACCGCACCATCGACAAGCCGCCCTACGTCCCGCCGAATGCGGTGTTCCCGATCGCGTGGACGACGCTGTACACCGACATCGCGGTGACCAGCGGCAAGACGATCGACACCCTGGGTGCACGCGGGGACGAGCAGGCCGCTCGCTCCTACACCGCCGCGCTCGCCACGAACCTGGTGCTCAACGCCGGCTGGAGCTGGCTGTTCTTCAAGGCGCACAAGCTCGGTGCCTCGGCCGTGGCCGCCGCCGCGCTGACAGCCAGCAGCGCCGACCTGGCCCGCCGGACCGCGAAGGTCAGTCCGGCGAGCGGCGCCGCCCTGGCGCCGTACCCGCTGTGGTGCGCGTTCGCGACGGTGATGACGACCGACATCTGGCGCCGCAACCGGCGGTAGCGGCGTCATCCGCCCCCGAGAAAGCGGGCTCCGGCCCGCGTGAACCGCCGCAGTGGGGGAAGTCGGACGGGTGTGAGCGACGGCTGTCCCAAGCGAATGCAGTTCGGACCGTGCGGTGGGGTGAGACAGGACGGCGCGTGTGAGATGCGTCCCGGCCCCTGTGTCTTTCCCGACGCGGTGCCCTGGCCGACCCCCGCACCCGACACGCCGGCGGTGAGCGCCCCGCTCGTCCTGAGTGACTTCAGCTGCGCACCGTGGGACCCGGTCGACGCCGCCTCCGTCGCCGCCACGCTCGCGCCGGCATGTGACGCGGTGCTGGTGGGCGAACATCAGAACCGCCCCGACTTCCCGCCGACGCTGATCGGCCGGATGCTCCTCGACAGCGGAGCCACGCCGTGGATCACCCTGTCCTGCCGGGACCGCAACCGCATCGTGCTCGAACAGGAGTTGCGGGGCCTGGATCTGATCGGGGTGCGGACGGTGTTCTGCGTGACGGGCGACGGCCGTGGATACGACGTACGGCCCGACGTGACGCAGACGTTCGACCTCGACGGACCGCGGCTGGTCGCGCTCGCCTCATCCCTCGGCATGGTCGCGGCGGTTCCCGAGACGCCGACCGCCCCGCCGCAGCACGCCAGGCCGATCAGACTGGTGCAGAAACAACGAGCGGGCGCGCGTATCGCCGTGCTCAATCACGTGACGTCGCCCGCGGCGGTGGCGGAGTTCATGAGTGCCGCGCAGTCGGCGGGGCTGAGCATCCCCGTGCTCGCCGCCGTCGCCGTGTTCAGCGACGCTCCTTCCGCGGCGGTGCTGCAGGGCCTTCCCGGTCTCGAACTCGACCCCGCCGTGGTGGCGGCGGTGCTCGACGCGCCGGATCCGATCGAAGCGGGTATCACGGCGGCGGTCGACGAGGCCCGCGCGCTGCTGTCGATCGACGGAGTCGAGGGGGTGAACCTGTCGGGGTCGGCGTCGGCCTCCGGCACGGGTGTCGGGGCGACGATCAAGGCCGAGGTAGCAGCCCGAATCAGGGCGCTGCCGTGAGTGGGGCGATGGAGGCCGAGTTCGACACGGTGGCGACGTGGACCGCGGAGGTGGCGACCGCGCTGGGGCCCGAGTACGCGTTACCCGCGGCGTGCCGCGGCAGCGGCAGTCCGCCCGCCATCGACTGGCTGTGCGACGCCGTCGACATGAGCAGCGGTGACGTCCTCGTCGACATCGGCGCCGGGATCGGCGGTCCGGCCGCGTACGCGGCACGGCAGCGCGGCGCAGCGCCCGTACTCGTCGAGCCCGAAATGGGCGCGTGCCGTGCCGCCGAGGTGCTCTTCGGCCTACCCGTGGTGCAGGCGTCGGGGTCGGCGGTACCGCTCGCAGACGGCAGCGCCGACGCGGTGTGGTCGCTGGGAGTGCTCTGCACCATGGCCGACCAGCTCGGACTGCTGCGTGAGCTGTCGAGGGTGGTGCGACCCGGCGGAGGAATCGGTCTACTGGTCTACACCGCCACCACCGACGTGCCGAAAGATCGACAGCCCGAGGGCAATTCGTTTCCCAGCACCGAGACGCTCGACACTCTGGTGCGCGGCGCGAACCTGCAGAAGGTCGACGAGTGCCCGGCGGTCGACCTCGGCGCGGGTTCCGCGGACTGGCAGGAGCGCACCGACCGCGTGGCAGCCGAGCTGGAGTCGCGGTACCGGGATCACCCGGCTTGGCAGTTGGCCGAACAGCAGTCGAAGAAGATGGGCGACCTCATCGGTTCCTGCACCGTGGTGGGGACGCTGCTGCACCTGCGTCATCGAACGTGATTCGGCCGCGGCGCGCGGGGTACGAGTGCACGATGACGCAGCCCGAGAACGACGATGTCGCCGTCGACGAAGTGTTGTCGACCCCCGCCACCCCTGGAGCGCAGGCCCTACCCAGCACCGAGGACGACGGGGTCGACGGAGACGACGCCTCCGAGCAGTAGGGCAACGGTTCCAACCGCGCTGGCGTAAACCCGTGACGTCCCGTGACCCGCGGGCAACCATGCGGGGATGCCCGCGAGTGCCCCGGTTGTGCGGGACCCCGTCGTCTCCACCGCATTCGGGCTGACCTTCGACGGACTGGGCCGGGATTTCACCGCGGGCGACGGCGAACGACGGTCCGTGCTGCGCGAACTCACCTTCGACGTGGAGCCGCACGAGATCGTCGCGATCCTCGGGCCGAGTGGATGCGGCAAGTCGACGCTGCTGCGGATCGCCGCGGGTCTCGACGTGCCCTCGGCAGGCAGGGTGCGCATCGACGGCAGCCCCGTGCGGGACTACGACTCCCGGTGCGCGTTCGCCTTCCAGGAGCCGCGGCTGCTGCCGTGGCGCTCGATCACCCGAAACGTCGCACTGGGTCTGCCGCCGAACACCCCGGCGGAGGCCGGTCGGCGCACCGTGGCGAAACTGCTCGAACTCGTCGGCCTGACGGAGTTCGCCGGCCACCGGCCCCGCGAGGTGTCCGGCGGAATGGCCCAGCGCACGTCGCTGGCGCGGGCGCTGGCCCGCACGCCCGGAGTACTGCTGCTCGACGAGCCGTTCGGCGCGCTCGACGCGCTGACCCGGCTGAGAATGCAGGACCTCCTACTCGACGTGCACGCCGCGACGCCGGCGACCGTCCTGCTGGTCACCCACGACGTCGACGAGGCGCTGTACCTGGCGGACCGCGTTCTCCTGCTGGGTTACGACGGCGACACTCCCGGCGCGTCGATCCGCCAGACGCTGACCGTTCCCGGCGACCGACCGCGGGATCGCGGCTCCCCTCAACTGGCCGAGCTACGGGCACGGCTGCTGCGCGGACTCGGCGTCGAAAGCACTCACATCATCCGCACCGATCAGGAAAGCGACACATGAAACTCAGCAGGGCCTTCTGCGCGGTATTCGCCGTTACCGCAATGCTTCTCAGCGGTTGCGTCTCCGGCGAAGGCGGTGATCGAGGTTCGGACGGTGACAGCGCGGTGGCGGGCCGGGAACTCGACATCGACTTCGCCACATACAACCCGCTGAGCCTGATCATCAAGAAGCAGGGCTGGCTCGAAGCGCAGGGGCTGAAGGTCAACTGGGTGCAGTCCGCCGGTTCCAACAAGGCCAACGAGGCCCTACGTGCGGGTGCCATCGACATCGGCTCGACCGCCGGGTCCGCTGCGTTGCTCGCGCGATCGAACGGGTCGCCGATCCAGGTCATAGCCGTCTACTCCCAACCCGAGTGGGCGGCACTCGTCGCTCCGAAGGGCAGCCCGATCACCAGCGTCGGACAGCTGCGCGGCAAGAACGTCGCCGCGACGAAGGGCACCGACCCCTACTTCTTCCTCCTGCAGGCCCTCGAAGCGAACGGCCTGACGGCGCAGGACGTCACCGTGCAGAACCTGCAGCACGCGGACGGGTGGGCCGCCCTGCAGAACGGTTCGGTCGACGCGTGGGCCGGTCTCGACCCGATCATGGCCGGTGCCGAGCAGACCGGCGCCACGCTCTTCTACCGCAATGTCGACTTCAACAGCTTCGGCGTCCTGAACGCGCGGGAGGACTTCCTGCAGGCCGAACCGGACGTCGCTCAGCTCGTCGTCGACGCCTACGCCGCGGCCGCCGACTGGGCCGCGGAGAACCCCGAGCAGACCGCGGAGATCCTCGCCGAGACCGCCGGCATCGACACCCCCGTAGCCGAACGCGTGATCGGCGAGCGCTCCAATCTCGACGTCGACCAGACCCCTGGACCGGCGCAGCTCGCGGTGCTCGAGAAGATCGGCCCGATCTTCGTCGAACTCGGTGACGTACCCGACCAGCAGCAGGTCGACGACGCTCTGGGCTCGATCGTCAACGACACGTTCGCGAAGCGGGCCGACGCGGCGCGCTTCACGCAGAACGCGTGACCGTCACGACGCCGGTCACCGAAACCGTCGCGTCGCGGAGATATCTGCGGGTTGCCGGCGGCCTCGTCATTCCGATCCTGATAGTCGTTGTGTGGCAGGGGGTTTCGACCAACGGCCTGATATCGGTCTCGGTGCTGCCCTCGCCGTGGATGGTGTGGCAGGCCGCGGTCGACCTCGCCCAGCGCGGTCTCTACGGACACTACGTCGCGATCTCCACGCAGCGGGTCCTGGTCGGGTTCGCAGTGGGCGCCGCCATCGGACTCGCGCTCGGTGCCGTCGTCGGTCTGTCGACGTTCGCCGACATCCTGCTCGCGCCGACCTTCGCAGGCGTGCGCGCCGTCCCCTCGCTCGCCTGGGTGCCGCTGCTCATCCTCTGGTTCGGGATCGGCGAGCAATCGAAGATCATCCTGATCGCGATCGGCGCGTTCTTCCCCGTCTACACGATCGTGGGCGCGGCACTCCGACACGTCGACACGCACCTGCTCGAGGCCGGCCGTGCCTTCGGTCTGCGCGGCATGCGGCTGTTCACCACGGTCCAGCTGCCAGCGGTCGTCCCGTCGACCATCTCGGCACTTCGACTCGCGCTCGCGCAGTCCTGGCTGTTCCTGGTGGCCGCGGAGTTGATCGCGAGCTCCATGGGGCTGGGCTTCCTGCTGCTCGACTCGGGCCAGAACGGACGCATCGACCGCATCTTCCTGGCGATCATCTCGTTGGCGCTGCTCGGCAAGTTGACCGACTCGCTGCTCGGCCTGTTCGAGAAGTGGGCCATCGCGAGATGGGCGTGACGCTCCGGCGGAGTAGGATCGCTGCCCGAGCGTTGCCCGTCGCGGCGCGGTAGGGATTGAGTGCACAGTCTCGCGAACGCCCATCGGCCAACCGTGAGGACGTGCTTGAACATCGATCCGGCGAACGACTTCGTCCCCCCCGGCACGCCCATCGACCTGGACAACTGCGCCCGCGAGCCGATCCACATCCCCGGCAGCGTCCAGCCCCGCGGCGTGCTCGCCGTGGTGCGCGAACCCGACTTCACGGTGCGGCAGGTCAGCGCCAACGTCGACGATCTCCTCGGTCGATCTGTCGACGACGTCCTGGATAAGCACCTATCCGCTCTGATCGGCGTCGAGCAGGCCGCGGCGATCGAGCACGCGGCCGCGGTCTTCGGGGACCTGCACCAGCGCAACCCGCTCGAGTGCAATGTGGACATCGGGGGGCGGCGCCGGCTGTTCGACGCGATCCTGCACCGTGAGCCCGGCGGTGTCCTGCTTCTCGAGCTCGAGATCGCGTACGGGGCGCGACCCTTCTCATTCCCGAACACCTACCAGGCGGTGCGCAGCTCGGTCGAGCAGCTGAATCGCGCGTCCGCGCTCACCGAGCTCTACGACACCACCGCGCGCGCCGTTCGCGAGCTGACCGGTTTCGACCGGGTGATGGTGTACCGCTACGACGAGGAGTACAACGGCGAGGTCGTCGCGGAGGCAAAGCGCGACGACCTCAACTCCTTCCTCGGCCTGCACTACCCGGCCTCGGACATCCCCGCTCAGGCCCGCGCTTTGTACGAGAAGAGCTGGCTGCGGTTGATCTCGGACGTCGGCTACACCCCCGTTCCGCTGTTGCCCGCAACCGCAGCACCGCTGGATCTCACGCACGCGACGTTGCGCAGCGTGTCCCCGATCCACATCGAGTACCTGACGAACATGGGCGTACGCGCGTCGATGTCGATATCGCTGCTACGACACGGCCGGCTGTGGGGGTTGATCGCCTGCCATCACTACGCGGGCCCGCACCTACCGCCGTACGGGGCACGGGCGGCTGCCGAGTTCCTGGGCTCGACGCTGTCGCTCCGGCTCGTCGACCAGGCGGACGGCGATGAACTGCGGCGGCGGCTGGACAGCCAGGCCGTGCTCGGCAAGCTGACCGCTGCGACTCTCGATCACGGTGAATCCCTCGTGACGGCACTGCTCGGGGCACCCAGCCTGCTCGACCTCGTCCCCGCCGACGGCGTCGTCGTCGACATCGGCGACGAGCGTCGCACCCTCGGCACGGTGCCCTCGCCGCATGCGGTGTCGGCCGTCGTCGACTGGGCGCGCGAGGCGGGCGAGGACATCGCGATGACCCGGTGCCTGTCGGCTCAACTGCCCGCGATCGGCGTCGATCCGCAGGTTGCCTCCGGGGCTTTGGCGATCACCCTTCCCGACGGGCAGTACGCCGTCTGGTTCCGCCGCGAGGTGCTGCGCTCGGTGGACTGGGGCGGCGACCCCCACAACAAGGCCATCGCCGTCGGTGAGGGCGACGACGTCCGGATCAGCCCGCGCAAGTCCTTCGATCGCTGGCGCGAGATTGTCGCGGAGTGCAGCGAGCCCTGGTCGGTCGTCGAGACCGAAGCGGCGGAGGCCCTGCGGCGGAACCTGGTGGAGTCGCTGTACCGCCGCACCAGGGGGGCCTTGCAGGTGGCCGAGACGCTACAGCGCAGCCTGCTGCCGGAGTCCATTCCGGCGCCCGAGGGGTGGCAGCTCACCGCTCATTACGAGCCCGCGGTGGGCGGCCGGGTCGGCGGCGACTGGTACGACGCCTTCGAGCTCCGTGACGGTCGCATGATCGTCCTGCTGGGTGACGTTGCGGGACACGGCCTTACGGCTGCGGGCACGATGGCCCAACTGCGCAACGCGCTCAGGGCGCAGCTGTTCTCGGGCGTCACGCCCGCCGAAGCACTGACCGAACTCAACGCCTTCAGCCTGCACCTGGTGTCGCGGGCGTTCGCGACGGTCATCGCGGCACGGGTGGATCTCGGCACGGGACGGGTGGAGGCCGCATCGGCCGGGCACTTGATGCCGTTCCTGACGGGCTCGGCGGCGCGGCCCGTGCAAGCGCCCATCCGGCTGTCACCGCCCATCGGCGTCCAGGGGATCACCTACCGCCCCAGCACCTTCACGATCGAGCGCGGGCAGGGCCTGGTGCTGTTCTCCGACGGACTCGTCGAGCGGCGCGACTCCACCATCGACGACGGGATCGAACGACTGGCGATCAGCCTCGAGGCCGCCGGAGCTCCGACCGCAGAGGACATTTCGACGGCGATGGCGTCGGGTGACACCGACGACGACGTCACGATCCTGACGTTGCGAAGGCGGTGAGCGACTCAGGCCGAGTTGGCTTCGGGGATGCCGTGATCGGCCACCACCTGCACCGTGTACTCCCTGAGATGAGGTAGGTCGATGGCGCGGCACAGTCTCGTTCGGTAGCCGCAGATTCGTATCGTCCGCGAGCGCAGCGTCGGGTGCCGCAGTCGAATATCCTCGCGCAGTTGCTGTTCGAAAGCAGCGCTGCCCTCGGTTCGAGGGTCGGCGCATGCACTGATGTGATGTATCGCCATGGCTCAGCTAACCGTGGGGTCGCCGTTTCCGCGCGGTGGAACACGCGTGGTCGCGGCGATGTTCACAGGCCGTTTACACGATCGGGTCGCCCGCTTCAGGCTCACTCCGGCCGGCCATGACGGTGTAGTCCTCCTGGACGACGTCGCCGTGCTGGTTGGTGATCGTGCTCCGAATCGTCAGTACATCGGCCCCGAACGCTTTACGCAGTGAGTCGAGGCGGATGCTGCAGCGCAGCTCGTCATCGACGAAAATCGGCCGCAGCATCGTCAGCCCCTGCTCGGCCTGAACGATCTTCTCGTCCTCGATCGGGATACCGGCGTGCTCGAAGAACGCCAATTGGGCCTGCAGTCCGAAGATCGCGACGAAGGTCAGAGGTACCGGGCGGGACTCGTGTCCCAGTTCGGACGCAGCGTCGTCGTCGTAGAAGGCGAGGTCGGGGTTCTTCACCGCGAGCGCATAGCGGCGCACCATCTCCCGGTCGACCACGTAGTGATCCGGATACTCGTACGTCATCCCAACGATGTTCGGACTCAGCGCCACACCTACCACGCTATCGGTGGTGTGACTCGGTCACCAGGAGTTCTAGCGCACCGATCGTTGCTGCGGTAGAGGCTTCTCGAAACGGCTGGGTCACGGTTTCGCGTGATCTTGTATCAACCCGACAACGATCCGCATCGCGCATGGACACGTCTTACACGCTTGTCATACGGTTCAGGAGTAATTAACTCGTCAGAAAATTTACGCTTGGGTCATGGGAGGCACCGGTGACGACCATCCTCGATCGCATCACCATCGCGGGGATAGCCAGCGCTGGATTATGCGCTGTTGCAGTGGCATTGACGCCCCCGGCGACGGCGACGCCGTTCGTCCAGGGAGGCGGCTACGCGTGCGTCGACAGCGCCGCGGGCACCGCGGGCGCTGCAGGCGCGGCGGGTGCCGCCGGCGCGGCGGGTGCGGCCGGTGCTGCCGCGCCGTGCGCGGCCCCCATCGCGCAGGCAGCCGCACCGATCATCCCGGCGGCGGCACCCGTGCCGATCGTTCCGGTGGTGCCGGCCGCGCCGCCCCTCATACCCCCGATTCCGATGGCGCCGCCCATCCCGGTGGTCCCCGCCGCTCCGGTGGTGCCCGCCGCGCCGATCATTCCGGCGGCGGCTCCGATCATCCCGGCCGCCGCTCCGGTGGCGGGAGCGCCGCTGCTCGAGATGGGCGGCGTTGCGGGTAAGGGTGATCCGGTGGGTGCTCCCGCCGGGACCGACGGCGTCCCGACGCCGGCGGGCCCCCAGAACTGATCGACGCGCACGAGGACGGGCCCTTACGGGGGTCCGTCCTCCGTCGTTGGGGGACAACCGAATTCCGGCGACGACTGCTGGTCGCCGGCTACTCCTGCACGATGACCGGATCGCCCTCGTTGACGGTGTTGAAGTACCACTCCGCGGCCGCCGGGATCAGGCTGATGCAGCCGTGGCTGACGTTCTCGTACCCGATCGAGTTGACCGCCCAGGGCGCTGAGTGGACGAAAAGGCCGCGGCGCGTGATGCGGACCGCGTACTCCACGTCCATCAGGTATCCGTCCGGAGCGTCGACGGGGATGCCGACACTGCTGGAGTCCATGAGCACGTCGCGTTCCTTGCCCAACACCGGGTAGGTACCGGGTGGGGTGGGGTACTCCGGTCGCCCCATGCTGGCCAGCAGAACACCCGGCTCGCCGGCGTGCGGTGAATGGTGAGGTGCGGGCAGCCAATCCGGCGACTGCCCGTCGATGGTCACGGTGAACGTGTGATCGGAGATGTCCGCGACGCCGACAAGCGCTGGGCCCGTCTGGATTTCGGTCTTGAGGCCACCCACGGAGAGCAGCACCGTGCTGTGCGCCGGCCAGAACCGGTCGGGAATCCACTGGACGGCGTCGTCGGCCAACCACTCGAAGCGCCCCGTCATCGAGGGCACTGACGTGATCGCGAGATCCCGCTCGACGGCCGTGCGATTGGCCACGGCGTGGTGGAACTTCACGATCAGCGGGTGTGCCACACCCACCACATCGGTGGGATTCGGGGCGATCGAATCGATGTCCGAACCGAGCGGCAGGGTGACGGCGGCGTTGTCCACGCCGCCGGTACCCCAGAAGACGGTGGTACCGACGACGACCACCGCGAGAACCGAATGAGTTACTGTGCGCATCAATCCGATTTCGTTGATATGACGACGTTTTCGTGCTCACTGCCATACTAGGGACGGGCCGCCCGTAGGCCTCGCCGCACACGTCGACAACTCGGTCAAGTGTTCATCACGATTAGGCCACCCGCCGGTCGCGAGGGCCGCTCACGCCAGCGACGTGATGCGCCGCTGAACCTCACCGAGAAGCTCGTCGACCGAGTCGAACCCGTCGGGCTCTATGGGTTCACCGAACACGACCTTGACGTCGTGGCCGAGCGACGGAAATCTCCGGTCGAGCGGAAGCACCCTGTTGGCGTTGATGATCCGGACCGGAATGATCGGCACCCCGGTGTCCTTGGACAGCACCGCGACGCCGGGCCTGTATTGGGCTGTCTCGCCGGGCTTCACGCATCTGCCCTCGGGGAAGATGCCGACCAGCGCCCCGTCCTTCAGCGCGTGTTCGGCGCTCTCCATCGCCCGCCTGCCGGACTCGGAGTCGCCGCGGACCACCGGGATCTGACCCAGCACCTCGACGAGCCACCGGGTGAACGGCGACTTCCACAGCTCCGCCATCGCCATGGCGATCGCCTGCCTGCGAATGGCCCCGAGGATGAAGAACACGTCGATCATCGAGGTGTGATTGGCGGCCAGGATCACCGCCCCCTTGTCGGGCACGACGTCACCGTTCACGATCTCGGTGCGGACGACGCGGGTGAAGCCGAGCGTCCAGAGGACCAGGCGAATCGACCACGTCAGCAGCCACGCCCGTTTTCCGAGGCCGCGCGACCGCGGTCGCCTCACAGTTCCACGACCCGTCCTGCGTCCACTAGCCAGGTGCGGTCCAATCGGACATTCTGCAGCATCCTGCGGTCGTGTGTGACCAGCAGCAGCGCACCGTCGTAGGTGTCCAGCGCCTGCTCCAGCTGTTCGATGGCCGCGAGGTCGAGGTGGTTCGTCGGCTCGTCCAGCACCAGCACGTTGGTGCCGCAGGCCTGCAGCAACGCGAGGCCGGCGCGCGTGCGCTCCCCCGGCGAGAGGTCGTCGACGGCGCGCTCGACGTGGTCGGCGGTCAAGCCGAACTTCGCGAGCAGGGTGCGCACGTCGGCGGTCGGCCAGTCCGGCACGTGCAGTTCGAAGCGGTCGACTAGGCGATCCGAGCCCGCGAATTCCGCACGCGCCTGGTCGATTTCGCCGATGGCGACGTTGGCGCCGAGACTCGCCCGGCCGTCATCGGGCTGCGTCCGGCCCAGCAGCAGCCGCAGCAGCGTCGACTTGCCCGCGCCGTTGGGGCCGGTGATGCCGATTCGCTCGCCGGCGTCGACTTGCAGCGACACCGGCCCCAGGGTGAAATCACCTCGGCGCACAACGGCGTTGTCCAGCGCGGCCACGACAGCGCTCGACCGCGGGGCCGCGCCGATGGTGAACTGCAGCGTCCACTCCTTGCGCGGTTCCTCGACCTCTTCGAGCCGAGCGATCCGGCTCTCCATCTGGCGCACCTTCTGCGCCTGCTTCTCGCTCGATTCCGATTGCGCTCGGCGCCGGTTCTTGTCGTTGTCGGGAGCCTTGCGCATCGCGTTGCGGACTCCCTGGCTCGACCACTCCCGCTGGGTGCGGGCGCGGGCGACCAGGTCGGCCTTCTTCTCGGCGAACTCGTCGTACTGCTCCCGTCGATGGCGGCGGTTGACCGCGCGCTCCTCGAGGTAGCTCTCGTAGCCGCCGCCGAACACGGTGGTGGTGTGCTGTGCGAGATCCAGCTCGAGCACCCGGGTCACGGTGCGCGCGAGGAACTCTCGATCGTGGCTCACCAGCACCACACCGCCGCGGAGTTCCCGCACGAGGCGTTCCAGCCGCGCGAGGCCGTCGAGGTCGAGATCGTTGGTCGGCTCGTCGAGCAGCACGATGTCGAAGCGCGACAGGACCAGGGCAGCCAGCCCCACCCGCGCCGCCTGCCCACCGGAGAGGTCGGTCATCATGGTGGACTCCGGCTGCAGCGAGTCGGTGCCGAGGTCGGCGAGCACCGCCGGTAGCCGTTCGTCGAGGTCCGCCGCGCCGGTCGCCAGCCAGTGATCGAGCGCGACGGCGTAGGCGTTCGCGCTCGACTCCGATTCGGTCAGCGCCTCGGCCGCCGTTTCCATCGCCTGCGTGGCCTGCGCGCAACCGGTGCGGCGCGCAACGTAGCCTGCGACCGTCTCGCCGGGCACGCGTTCGTGTTCCTGCGGTAGCCATCCCACGAACGCGTCGGCGGGCGCGAGGCTGACCGTGCCGTCGAGCGGCGCGAGCTCACCGCCCAGGATCCGCAGCAGGGTGCTCTTGCCCGCGCCGTTGGCGCCGACGACGCCGATCACGTCGCCCGGCGCCACCGTGACGTCGAGGTTCTCGAACAGGGTGCGGTGGGCGTAGCCGCCTGCCAGGCCCTTGGCGACGAGCGTGGCGGTCAGGTCTACCAGCCCGCGTTCTGCGCGAGTTCGATCGCGTACGAGTTGACGAAGGTGCCCGCGGACGCCTCGCCCGCTCCGCAGGAGCCGTCGGACTCACCGGGGCGCTTCACCCACAGGAACGCGTCGACGTTGCCGTTGCCGGTGGCGGCGGTCGGCGCCACACCGAGGGCGCGGCCGCTGGGGTTGCACCAGTAGTACTCGCCGTCCGCGGGCCCGGCGCCGTTGCGCGAGGTGTCGATGACGTAGGGCTTGCCGCCCGTCATTCCCGAGATGGCGTCGCCGTATCCCATCGACTCCTGGGTGGTGAAGAAGTTCGCCGTGTTGAGGCTGAAGCCCCGCGCCTTGGCGACGCCGACCTGGTTCAGCCGGTTGGCCATCTCGTCGGCGGCGACCCAACGCGAATGGCCCGCGTCGACGTACACGGCGGTGGCCGGGTTGCGGGTGAGCGTGTCGACGGCGTAGCTCATCAGGTCGAAGCGCTCCTGGCGCTGATCAGCCGACAGGCAGTCGGCCATGGCGAGCGCATCGGGTTCGAGGATGACCGCGGCCGGACCGCCACCGATCGCCGCGGCGACGCCGTCGATCCAGCCCCGGTAGGCGTCGCCGGAGCCGAACCCACCAGCAGCGAAGCTGCCGCAGTCCCGATGCGGGAGGCTGTAGAGCGCGAGAATCGGCACGGTCCCGGCGGCCTGCGCGGTGGCGATGTACTTGGCGTCGACCGCAGGTGTGGAGCGGTTGTCCATCCAGTACGCCGTCGGCGTGTTCGCGATGGCGTCCAGCTGCGGACTCCCCGCGCCCGCCGCGGCGCGCTTGGCCTTCGAGTCGGGGTTGACGTAGAAGTTCTGCCCGGCCAGCGGATTGCCGTCGGCGGCGAGCGCCTGAGCCGGGGTGATCACGACTCCGGCGCCGACGACGGCCGCGACCGTCAGGAAGGGGGCGATGAACCGTGCGACTGCATGAGCAGCTGAGGACGTCACCTCACAGAAATTAGTGAAACGCGGCAGTGAGCGCCAATCGCATGTCGTCGCGGGCTTCATTTTCGTCAGACCGGGTATGCGCGTCGTCGAAAGTTTCTGTTCACAGCAACACCGACACGAATCGAGGACACGATGGACGTCCAGAAGCACCGCCGACTGTCCGCGACGGTAGGAATCGCTGCCGTTATCGCGCTGAGCACCCTGACCGCGGCGTGCGGCGGAAGCGAGAGCTCCGAAGACCCGTCGAGTTCCAGCACCAGTACGACGACCTCGACGACGGCACCGATGACCACCAGTGCCACCACGCCCGCGCCGGCACCTGCGCCGGCGACCACGGGCGCACCGGGTGCGGGTGCCGGTGAGGGCGGTGCCAGCGCATCGGTGCCCGGCGCGGACACCGGTGCCGGCGCAGGACCCGGCGGTGCCAGCGCAGAGGTGCCCGGCGGCGGCGCGGGCGCGGGCCCCGGCGGGGCGAGCGCGGGCGTGCCCGGCGCCAGTGCAGGTGCGGGCCCCGGCGGCGCCGAGGCGTGCGCCGGCGGCATCTGCGTCGGAACGGGCGGCTAACCCGGATACGCATCCAACAGCGTCCGCCCCCTGCTTTCGGCAGGGGGCGGACGTCGTCGTTCAGCAGGTGGTGACTAACACCGCGTCAGTTCCCTGTCCACGATCACCACGTCGTATGGGCGGACGTGGGTTGCCGGTTTCGCGCCCACCGTTGCCAGCAGTGCGGTCGCAACCGGGCTGAATCTGGTCAACACCTGGTCAGCGATGCCGCCGCCGAGCTGGTAGCCCGCCTCGAGGATCGACATGGCTTCTCCTTAATTCGCTAGCTTCTGCAAGCACAACGCTTGCTGTTGGCAGCAAAATGCCCGATTTCCGGCGAGCTAGGCACAGTGTGATCCGTTGCACTGCAGCAAACGCTGGGTCGGTTAGCCTGTCGACGTGCATTGCAGTTGCCCCGGTGAGGGCGGGTTGTCGCGGCGGTCACTGTTGACGGCGTCCGTGGCCGCTGTCGCCGGAGGAGCGGCACTGGCCGCGGCGCCCGCCGGCTCCGCCGACCCGACGATGCCGCGACCGCTGCCGGAGAACGCTCTGGTCACGCTCGGGGTGCAGGCCGGACCCCCGCCGGTGCCCCACCGCACGGGCATCTCGTCGACGTTGAAGATCGGCGGTGATCTCTATCAGATCGACTGCGGCCTGGGTTCGCTCAACGCCTTCGCCAACGCGGGCTTCACGTTCGACGGCCTCAAGAGCATGTTCATCACCCACCTGCACACCGATCACATGGTCGACTACTGGAGCTTCTTCCTGTCCGGTGGCTACACCGCCGCGAAGGGCAAGGCACCCGTCAGCGTGTTCGGTCCGGGTTCCGCGGGGGGGCTGCCGCCGAGTCGGGTGGGCGGCACCGATCCCGCGACCATCGACCCCGCCGCCCCCACCCCCGGCTTGGCCGCGACCACTCGGGCGCTGCAGCAGGCGTTCGCCTACACCAACAACATCTTCATTCGCGACATGGGCACCGACGACATCGAAGGACTGATCGACGTCGTGGAGATCGCGGTGCCGCCGGGCTCGAGCTACCTCGACCGGGCACCGGCGACCGCGCCCTTCCCCGTGACGGCGGACGACAACGTCACCGTCACGGCGACACTGGTATCCCACTACGACGTCTACCCGGCATTCGCTTTCCGGTTCGATCTGAAGAAATCCGGTGTCTCCGTGACGTTCTCGGGCGATACGACGAAATCCGACAACCTGATCGCGCTGGCGAAGGACACCGACATCCTGGTGCACGAGGCGCAGTTCAGTCTCGACGACGCTTACTACGGCAACAGGTTCCCGCCCGGTTACCTGGTCAGGTCGCACACGTCGGCTGTGCAGGTCGGCGAGGTCGCCGCGGCGGCCAATGCCGGGCAGGTGATCCTGAGCCACTACGAGCCCACGGACCTGCCCGACTCGGAATGGCAGAAGGCCATCGGCCAGAACTACTCGGGGCGGCTCACGGTGGCCCGCGACGGTCAGGTGTTCGAACTCTAGCGGCCGATCACGTCCGGGATCCGCGCACCGAAGAGATGAATCGCGTTCTCGGAGGCCACTTTTCGACGCGTTGCGTCGTCCATCGGATAGGACGCCATGAACTCCGCGCCGGTCCCGTTGTCGTCCATCGGGTAGTCGACCGAGAACATCACCCGATCCGCGCCCATCACCTCGAGCGTGCACGCGAACGCCGGCGGGCAGAAGTTGCCGCTAGTCGTGACGTGCACGTTGCTCTTCAGATACTCCGACGGCAGGTGCTTCAGCCCCCTGCTCGAAGCGCCGCTGCCGCCGAGCCCGTAGTACCGGTCGATCCGGTACGCGGCGAACGGCAACATCTCGCCGAGGTGGCCGATGATGAGCTGCAGTCCGGGGAACCTGTCGAACACTCCGGAGTAGATGAGCCGCAGAACGTGAGTGCCCGCTTCGGCGGCGAACCCCCACGAGGCGAGGTGCAGGCCGTCGTCCACGTACGGCGCGAACCACGCGTCCATCACCGCTGGATGCGGCGTCGTCGGATGCAGGTAGATCGGCGCGGACGTCGCCTCGGCGATCGCGAAGAGGGGCTCGTACGCCGGGTCGTCGAGGTAGCGGCCCTGAGAGTGCCCGTTGATCAGGGCGCCGACCAGCCCCAGTTCGGTGACCGCGCGCTCGAGTTCGGCCGCCGCCGCGTCGGGGTCCTGCGTCGCCAGGGTGGCGAACCCCCCGAATCGGCGCGGGTTCGCGCGCACCGTCTCGGCCAGGTCGTCGTTGGCCCGGCGGGCCAAGTCGACCGCCAGCGCGGTGTCGGACTCCTCCTGCACCCCCGGATCGAACAACGACAGGATCTGGAAGTCGATGCCTGCGGCGTCCATCTGCTCGAGACGGAGCGGCCCCCGGTCGTACAACCTGTCGTAGCCGACGGGGTTGTGGGTGCGCAGCCACGTGGCCACGACGTTGTCGGCACTGGCCGGATCCCAGGCGTAATGCTCCTCGAGTGCGATCAGCGTCATGGCTGCGACCTTAGCTGCGCGCCTGCGTCGTGGGGGCGTGCCCGACCCCACCCGTTACTGTGCTGGGGTGACCGAACCAGGAGACTCGTCGCCGCTCGAAGCACGGGTCGGCCATTACTACCGGATGGACGGCACCTACCTCGTCGGCCGCGAGAAGCTGCGCGAGTACGCCCGCGCCGTGCAGGACTACCACCCCGCGCACTGGGACGTCGCCGCCGCCGCTGAGTTGGGCTATTCGGACGTCGTCGCGCCGTTGACGTTCACCTCGACCCCCGGCATGCAGTGCAACCGCCGGATGTTCGAGTCGATCGTCGTCGGCTACGACACGTACCTGCAGACCGAGGAGGTCTTCGAGCAGCACCGGCCGATCGTGGCGGGCGACGAGTTGCTCATCGACGTCGAACTGACCGCGGTGCGCCGGACGGCGGGCCGCGACTTCATCACCGTCACCAACACCTTCACCGACACCGCGGGCGAGCGGGTGCACACCCTGCACACCACCGTCGTCGGCGTCACCGCGGAGGACATCGACGCCGGAGTCAAGACGGCCGTGCAGGCCGCGATGATGCACGACATGAACATCCTCGACATCCCCGGCTCGGACGGGGCGTACGAGAAGGAGGTCCGCCCCGCCGGCGAGATCCGCATCGCCGACGGCGGTCTGACGAGGACGCCGGGAACGCCGTCGTTCGACGACGTCAAGGTCGGTGACGAGCTGGCGGTGCGCCACACCACGCTGTCCAGGGGCGACCTGGTGAACTACGCGGGCGTGGCGGGCGACGCCAACCCGATCCACTGGGACGAGGACATCGCCAAGCTGGCCGGCCTCCCCGACGTGATCGCCCACGGCATGCTGACGATGGGCCTCGGCGCCGGTTTCGCGTCGGCGTGGTCCGGCGACCCCGGCGCTGCGACCCGGTACACGATCCGGCTGAGCGCACCCGCGATCGTGTCGGCCAAGGGTGGCGCGGACATCGAATTCAGCGGCAAGATCAAGTCGCTGGACCCGGCGACCCGCTCCGGTGTCGTCATCGTGGGCGCGAAGTCCGAGGGCAAGAAGATCTTCGGGCTCGCGACGCTGAACGTGCGCTTCCGCTAGTGCTCAGGCGTCCGACCCGCTAGCCCCTCCGGGGCTCCCGCCGTCGCCGCCGGATCCACCGGTGGCCGGTCCGTTCGAGGCCGCCGGTCCCCCGGATCCCCCGTCGCCGCCGTTCCCCGCGGCCAGTCCGCCGTTGCCACCGTCGCCGCCGTCGCCTCCCAGCGCGGTATCGCCGCCACCAGCCAGGCCACCGGCACCCCCATCGCCGCCGTCACCGACACCCAGCACGTCGCCGCCGCGGCCACCGGCGCCGCCCACGACCTGACCGCCGTTCGACTGGGCGATCGAACCGCCACCCCCGGCGCCACCGGTCCCGTACAGGCCGGCGTTGCCGCCGTCACCGCCATCGCCACCGAGTGCGGATCCGTTCGCGCCCGCAGCGAACTGGCCGGTGCCGCCGTCGCCGCCGTTTCCGGAGAGCACGCCGCCGTTGCCGCCGTCGCCGCCGAGCCCCGACTGGACCGTGCCGGTGCCCGCCTCGGATGCGGCCGATGCTCCGCCCCCTCTGCCGCCCGCACCGCCGTCGCCTGTCAGCGCCACCGACCCGCCGGTTCCGCCGTCACCCGCCGTCACGCCGCCGTCGCCGGTGGCGATGCCGGCGTCACCACCCGCACCGCCGTTGCCCGACAACGTGTTTCCACCGTCGCCACCCGACCCGGACACGGCGCCCGCCGGGGCTGAGGCCACCTCGCCCGCACCGCCGCTGCCCCCGTCACCGTTGATCGCGTTGCCGCCGGCGCCGCCGTCGCCCGCGGTCGCCAGCCCCGTATTCGACGTGGCCCGGCCGCCCGCTCCGCCGTCGCCACCGTCGCCGCCTGCCAGTCCCCCGCTGCCTCCGCTGCCACCGCTGCCGCCCCGTGCGTCGCCTCCGCTTCCGGCGAGCCCGCCGGTACCGCCGTCGCCACCGGTACCGAGGCCGAGCACACTGCCTCCGGAGCCCCCGTTCCCGCCGGTCGCGGAACCGTTCGCCTGCACGATCGACGCGCTGCCGCCGTTGCCCGCCTCACCGAAGAAGCCCGCGTTGCCGCCGTCGCCGCCGTCCCCGCCCACCGCGGGTCCGTTACCGCCGGCGGCGAACTGACCGCTACCACCGAGACCGCCGTTCCCCACCAGCAGGCCGCCGTTACCGCCGTCACCGCCATCGCCGGATCGCACCGGGGTAGTCGCGTCGCCGCTCGCCGCGCTGGCGCCGCCACCCCTGCCGCCGGCTCCGCCGTTGCCGATCAGCAGAGCGCCGCCGCCCCGTCCGCCCGAGCCCGCTAGCGCCGCCCCGTCGACGCCGAGCGCGTCGCCGCCCGCGCCACCGTCTCCGCCGTTGCCGATCAATCCCGCGCGGCCGCCGTTGCCGCCGTTCTGCCCCGGCGCGCCGGTACCCCCGGCACCGCCATTGCCCAGCAGGAGGCCCGCCCGGCCGCCATCGCGGCCCGCCGCGCCCTGTGCGCCGTTGCCGATCAGCAATCCGGCGTCGGGATGTTCGGCGGTCCCGTTGCTGACGAAGACGGCGATGAGCGCGCTGATGAGGTCGGGACCGCCGGGGGCGGCGATCGCGCTCGGTCCGGCAATCGTCGACGAGAGCTGCGCCGCACTCAGTTTGGGCGGTGTGAGACCAGAACTGGACGACCCGTGCAGTCCGGTGCACAGAAGGTCGACGCACGGCGCGGGACTCTCGAGTTCCGAATCCGTGGAGGCCAGGCGAACCGTTGGGGACGAGGCGGGTTCGGCGAGTGCTCCCACCCACAGACCGACTCCGACCGCGATGATCCCGGCAGTCACTGCGGGACGGACGACATCGGCCATGAACACTCCCCCTGCGGATGTACCGACGACAACGGCACGAGGCCCGCATATCATGGCGTTCGACCGGTCGCTGCCGATTTACAGGTGAGGAACGGAGCCGGGATGAGCACAGCCGAGTACGACCGCCTTCGCGCCGCTCACCTCAGCGCCGTGCAGGGGGCTCTGGACGATCATGTGAACCGCCTCGACTGGTCCGCGGAGCGGATCCGCGAGCACCGCGACTCGCGGTTGCGCTCGTTGCTCGGCTACGCCCGCGAACGCTCCATGTTCTACCGAGAGCGCTTGCGCGGTATCGACGTCGACGCGGTGACCGTCGCCGACCTGGGATCGATTCCGATGCTCACGAAGGCCGAGGCGCAGGGCGACTGGGACGCGATCGTCACGACGCCGGGTCTAGATCGCGCAGGTGCGGAACGCATTCTGTCCGAACAGGATTGGTTCTCGTACACGCCCGGCGACCAGCAGGTGTTCAGCTCGGGTGGTTCCAGCGGCGTTCGCGGCGTGTACGTGTGGGATTGGGATTTCTTCATCACCGCCGCATGCCTCGCGTGGCGTGTGCAGGCGGGCGCCGAGCGCGGTGGCGCCGTGCCGAACGCGCGACTGGCGGTGCTGACGGCCGGCGTGCCACCGCACGCCAGCACACCGTTGTTCGCGGTACCGACCAGTCGCGGTATGGACATCGCGGTCATCGAAGCGGGCGCGCCCTTCGACGACGTCCTCGCCGCCGTAGCCGCGTACGACCCCACCCACCTGGTGGGCTATCCCAGCGTCATCGGGCGACTGGCTCGCGCCGCGCTGGCCGGCGACCTCGGGATCCGACCCGTGCGGGTCAGCACCAACTCGGAACCGCTGCTTCCCGAGGACCGTGATGCGATCGTCGGGGCCTGGAACTGCCCGCTGCACAACCTCTGGGGATCAACGGAACTCGGCGTTCAGGCGGTTGGCTGCGGCCGCGGGTCCGGCCTGCACATCTGCGAGGACGAGGTGATCCTCGAACGTGTCGACGCCAGCGGCGGGCCGGTGCCGGACGACGAACCGGCGGCTCGGACCTTGGCCACCGGCTTGTCGAACCGCACGTTCCCCTTCATCCGGTACGACCTCGGGGACGAGATCACGATGTTGCAGGAGCCGTGTGCGTGCGGGAGCGCCTTCGCGCGGGTCGCCGACGTCAGTGGACGGCACGACGACGACTTCGCCTACGGGCCGAACACGGTGCCCGCCAGCGCCTTCCGGCACGTGCTCGGGACCGATCCGCGCATCGTCGAATACCAGGTGCGTCAAACGGAGCGCGGAGCGGACGTCCTCGTGGTCGCGGACTCCGACGTGCGAGCGCTCGGTGCGGCGTTGGTCGAGGCGATGCAGCGCTACGGCGTCACCCACCCGACGGTGCGGGTACGCGGCGTCGACACCATCGACCGGAACGAGGCCAGCGGGAAGCTCAAGCGCTTCGTCCGGCTCGTCCCCTAGATGGCACCCGGCGAACCCGGCGTGCTCAGCCCGCCGTCGATGTTCGGCACCATCGACGGTTCCTGCGCCGCTTCGAGGCCCGCCTCGGTGCTCGCGTCGGGGCCGAACTCCTGGCTGGCGGATTCGTCCCACGCACCACCGGCGCACATCGGGTGCAGGAACCCGAAGTGGTCGCACCCGGGGTCGGCGCCCGCGGTCGCCGCCGTACCGGCCCATGCCGACCCGGCAATCGCCGCCACTACACATGCCCTGGTGATTATCCGCATCGGCAAACCCTATCGTCGGCGCGGCGCACGCGTGCGGGAATATCCTCCCCCCGACGCTGTTGGGTAACCAGGTGGTGGCATTCGACGGTGCGCTCGACGGCGGACAGCGCTGGGCGTACTCGTTGCTCCTCGTGCTCAGCGGCGTCGCGCTCGGCGTGTCGGGCGTACCCGCCCCCCTCTACGGGATCTACGAGACCACCTGGAATCTGTCGCCCCTGGCGACCACCGTCGTCTTCGCGGTGTACGCCGTCGCCGCACTCGCGGCGGTCCTCGTGTCCGGCCGGATCTCCGACGTCGTGGGGCGCAAGCCGGTACTGCTGGCCGCGCTGGTGGCGCTGCTGATCGGCCTCGGCGTTTTCCTGATCGCCGACAACATGGCGCTGCTCCTGCTCGCGCGCGCCATCCACGGCGCCGCGGTGGGTTCGATCGTGGTCGCGGGTGCGGCGGCGCTGCTGGATCTGCGGCCCGACCACGGCGTCCGCGCCGGCCAGCACAGCGGCGTCGCGTTCAACGTCGGCATGACCGTGGCCATCTTCGGGTCGGCGCTGCTGGCCCAGTACGCCCCGCACCCCCTGCGGACGCCGTACGCCGTCGTCGCGGTGATCTGTCTGATCGTGGGCGTCGGCGTGCTCGCCCTGGACGAGCCGCACACCGCCCGCTCGGACGGCCCGATTCGCATCGCGAAGCCCGCGGTGCCCGCCGAGATCCGCGGCGACTTCTGATTCTCCGCGCTAGGTGCGATGGCGTCGTGGTCGGTACTCGGCGTGCTGCTGTCGCTGTATCCGTCGCTGGCCGCGCGTCAGACCCACATCGACAACCTGGTCTTCGGCGGCGCCGTCGTCGTCGCCACCACGGCGTTCGCCGCCGCGCTGGCCCAACTGGCCGCGACCCGCGTCCCCGCCCGCTACTCGGCGATCATCGGCGACGCCGGCATGGCAGTCGCGCTGGTTCTGACGATTCCGGTGCTGCTGACCCATCAGTGGCAGCTCGTCTTCGTGGCCGCCGCACTGCTGGGGGCGACGTTCGGGCTCGGCTTCGGCGGCTCGCTGCGGCACCTGTCCGACGTGGTGCCCGCCGGGCGGCGCGGCGAGACGATGTCGGCGTTCTACCTGCTGGCGTACTCGGCGATGGCGGTGCCCACGCTGATCGCGGGCTGGGCGGCGACGGAGTGGGAGCTGGCCGCGGTGTTCCCGTGGTTCGCGGGCGTCGTGGCGGCGGCCTGTCTGGGCGCCGCGGTGGCGGGCCTGCGCAGCATTCGCGCCACGTAGCCCGCGGAGGGAGTCGTACGCTCTGAAGCGATGCTCGACGAGTCCGAGATCCGGTTCCTCCCGCTCGGTGCCCGGCGCGTGGCGTACGAGGTGCGCGGTGCCGGGCCGGCGCTCGTCGCTCCCGCGTGGTGGGTGAGCCACCTCGAACTCGACTGGGAGAACAGCGGTGTGCGCCGGCTCTGGCTAGGCGCGGCGCAGGGTCGCACCCTGGTGCGCTACGACCGACTCGGCGTCGGCATGTCGGACCGGGCCGTCTCGGATGCCGATCTGACCCTCGAGGGCGAGGTCGCCACGCTGCACGCGTTGCTCGACGAACTCGGCCTCGAACGCGTCGCTCTCGTCGGCGGTTCATCAGGCAGCTGCACCGCCGTCGCATTCGCGGCTACCCACCCGGAGCGCGTCGAGCAGCTGGTGCTGTACGGGTCCTACTCGTACGGCGCCGCATTGACGCCGCCGGGCGTGGCGGACGCGATAGTGGCTGCGGTACAAGCACATTGGGGATTAGGCGCGCGGCTGCTCGCCGATGTCTTCCTCGGTGGCGCCGACGCCGCGGAACAGGCTGCGTTCGGACGACTGCAGCGGGAGTCCGCTACCGCCGAGGTGGCGGCCGCTGTGTTGCGGCTGGTGTATCGGCTCGACGTCCGGTCGCTGCTTCCGCTCGTCCGCGTGCCGACGACGGTCGTGCACCGGCGCGCCGACAGCGCCGTGCCGTATGCGCTCGGACGCGAGGTCGCCGCCGCGATTGCGGGTGCGACGCTGATTCCACTGCAGGGGAGTTCGCATTTTCCGTGGCACGGTGACGTCGACTCGGTGGTCCGGGCGATCCGCAGTGCACTGGGCACGCGAGTCCCCCGTGCCGAGATCGAATCGGAGCTGCTGTCCGGCCGCGAGCGGGAGATTCTCGCGTGCGTCGCGCGCGGGTTGGCTGATCGCGAGATCGCCCGGCAGTTGGTGCTGAGCCCGCATACCGTGCACCGGCACGTCGCGAACATCCGCCGCAAGCTCGGCAGCCCGTCGCGGACGGCCGCCGTCGCCGAGGCCGCGCGCCTCGGGCTGCTGTAGCCGCAACGGGCCATTCTCGGCGCAATGGCCGATTCGGGCGATGCGCGCGTCGACGTCGCGCTCGTAGTTTCACGCCATGGCTGAAACCTGCGCGGCCCCGCCGCACACCCCGTCAACAACGTGGTTGCGGATCTTCGCCGTCGTCTACGACCCGGTGCTCTGGCTGGGTGAGCTGTTCGGCATGCGACGCAGGCGGCGTGACCTGGTGGCCGCAGCGCGCGGCCGCGTCATCGAAATCGGCGCCGGCACAGGGCTGAACGTGGCGTACTACCCCGAGGCCGTGGACGAACTGGTGCTCACCGAGCCCGAACCGGGGATGCGTCGCAAACTCGAGCGGCGCACCGCGCGAGAGGCCCGGATCGTCGCCGCGCTCGCGGAGCGGCTACCGGTCGAGGACGCGTCGGTGGACACCGTGGTGTCGACGCTCGTCCTGTGCACCGTCACCGATCCCGCGCTCGTGCTGCGTGAGATCGCACGGGTGCTGCGGCCCGGCGGCCAACTGCTGTTCATCGAGCAGTGCGCTCGAGTGCATCGCTCCTCGCTAGATGCCAGGACCTGATGCTGCGACCGTGGCGCGGCTTCGCCGGTGGCTGCGTGTGCAATCGCCCGACTGTGGACCTGATGTGGGCGGCCGGCTTCACCGTCGAAGTGTCGGCGGCCGTGTGGCGCGGGATGCCCGCGGTCGTGCACCCGCTGGCGATCGGACGGGCGACGCGCGATTAGACTGCGGCTCCGCAGATTCCGCACACTTCGAACACCCGTCGCCGCCACCTCGCGACGGGGATGAAGAACAGCGTGAACTGCTTGAATTCACGCACGCGGGTCCACTGCGTGGTGTTGTGGCAGCGCGGGCAGGTGCGTGTGTCGCCCGCGCCGAGGAGCTTCTGCTTGGTGCCGAAACCGAAGAGGAGTAACAAGCCGTCAGCCTACCGAAGCTAGCTGTTGAAGTCCGGCAACGGGGTTTCCGGCGCCTGCTCTTCGGGTGGCACCTCGGTGCCGTTGTCGTCGTCACGCGCCTGTTCCTGAACCTCGGCCGCATGGCGCAGGTTGTCGCCGGTGTTCTCCGCGTGGTCGGGCGAGCTCATGAGATTTCTCCACTTCGTCGGGTTCGGACCGGGTACCCGCGCTGACGTGTGCGAATCCGATGTACCCGCGGTTGAGTCGGCTGCGGGCCGGGCATTCGCACCGGATGAGTGCATCCGAGCCCGACGAACGCGAGTCGTTCATCGTGGCCACCCTGGTCGACGCGTTCTCCGAACTGATGAAGTCGGACCCGGATGCGTTCCGAACCAAGTTCCGCAAGATGGCCGCCGATCCGTTCGCGTTCTTCCGCGGGAGCGCCTGCCTCTTCTACGCCGACGTGTCCGCTCTCGACGACAGGTGGGCGGACGAGCGCACCAGCCGGATCTGTATTCAGGGTGACCTGCACGCGGAGAACTTCGGCACCTACATGGACGGCGCCGGCGTGCTGATCTTCGACGTCAACGACTTCGACGAGGCGTACGTTGGTCACTTCACCTGGGACGTGCAGAGATTCGTCGCGAGCATCGCGCTGATGTGTTGGCAGAAGGCGCTTTCCGACGAGTCGATCGCGATGCTGATCGAGACGTTCACCCGCGCGTACGTGAGGCAGGTGCGGTGGTTCGTCGACGTGGAGGACGACTCCAGCTTCTCGCTCAACCTGCTCACCGCCCGTGGCGCGGTGTTGACCGCACTGCAGTCGGCCCGGCTGTCCACCCGCGCCGAGATGCTCGACCGCATCACCTTCGTCGACGAGTACGACCGTCGGTTCCGGGACGCCTCCGGTGTCGTCCGACTCGACGACGACGAGCGGGGACGGGTGGAGTCGGCCTTCGCGCGTTATCTCGACACGATCCCCCGCACCCAGCGATTTCGCGGAATCGCCTACGACGTCAAGGATGTCATCGCGAAGACCGGGTTCGGCATCGGCAGCGCCGGCCTGCCGTCCTACACCGTCCTGATCGAGGGCTTCAATCAGGCGCTTGACAACGACGTGGTGCTGTCGATGAAACAGGGCAACGTCGCGGCGCCGAGCAGGGTCGTCGACGACCCGCAGGTGCACGAGTACTTCATGCACCACGGCCACCGCACCGCCGTTTCCCAGCGGGCACTGCAGGCGCACGCCGACCCGCTGCTCGGCTACACCGATATCGACGGGGTCGGCTTCGTCGTGAGCGAGCTCTCGCCGTATGAGGCCGATCTGGACTGGAGCGAGCTCACCGAGCCGGACGCGTTGGCCGAAGTCGTCGAACAACTCGGCCAAGCGGTCGCCAAGGTGCACTGCGTCAGCGACACCGACAGTGACCAGTCACTCGTCGACTTCCAGACCGAGGACGCGATCGTCTCGGTGATCGGCGACGACGAGGCCGGGTTCGTGGCCGACATGGTCGAGTTCGGCCTGACGTACTCCGCGGTCGTTCGGGAGGACCACCGCCACTTCGTGGAGGCCTTCAGGGCGGGTCGGATACCCGGCGTCAGCGCCACCTAAGGAGAACCGGGGGTGCCGGGGGGCCTGTGGATGAATTCGGCGGAATGTCGGGGCGGGTTCCTAGCGTGGTGGACATGACGTACTGGATTAACACGGTGAGCCGGGGACACGTGCTGCGCGGCGTCGCCGGCGGATTCACTCAGGCCAATCACGGCAAGCCGCACATGCTCAAGCGGATGGCCCGCGGCGACTGGATCGACTTCTACTCCCCCAAGACCGACTACCCGGACGGTCCGCCGCTGCAGGCGTTCACCGCGATCGGTCAGGTCGCCGACGACGAGGTGTATCAGGAGGACCTCGATCCGCAGTTCCAGCCGTGGCGACGCGCAGTCGAATTCCTGCCGTGTACCGAGACGCCGATCAGGCCGCTGCTGGATCGGCTCGACTTCATCGTGGATCCGTCGCGGTGGGGCTACCGCTTCCGGACCGGCGTCTTCGCGATCAGCGAGCACGACTTCGAGGTGATTCGCACCGCCATGACGGCCGACTCGGCGGAGGTTACTGTGGTCGGGTGAGCAACGTCGAGCCCGGCCCTGACGAAGTCGCTTGCGGTGCATCGTCATTCGCCGGCGTGCTGCACCCCCGCGACGTTCCGCTGGGTGGCCCCCGCGCCCTGCGGGTGCGCCGCACGCTGCCGCAGCGGGAACGCTCGCTGATCGGCGCGTGGTGCTTCGTCGACCACTACGGTCCCGACGACGTCGGTGCAGGTCCGGGCATGGACGTACCGCCGCACCCGCACACCGGCCTGCAGACCGTCAGCTGGTTGTTCCGCGGCGAGATCGAGCACCGCGACAGCGCGGGCGTTCACGCCGTGGTCCGGCCCGGCGAGCTGAATCTGATGACGGCGGGCGCGGGCATCTGCCACTCGGAGGTGTCGCTGCCGGACACCACCGTGTTGCACGGCGTACAGCTCTGGGTCGCCCTTCCCGACGCGCATCGCGACACGGCGCGCGACTTCCACCACTTCGCTCCCCCGGCTCGCGATCATGACGGCGTCGACGTCCGGGTGTTCCTCGGCACGCTGGCAGGAGCCACCTCGCCCGTGCCGACCTTCACCCCGCTGCTGGGCGCACAGGTCGACATCGCGCCCGGCGGCACCGCGTCGTTCGAGGTGTCGCCCGACTTCGAGCACGGCGTGCTCCTCGACGCGGGCGCGGTCTCGGCGGGCGGTACCGCGCTCGCCCGAGGCGACCTCTGGTATCAGTCTCCAGGGCACCGCCGGCTCGCCCTCGTCAACACCGGCGCCGAGCCCGCGCGGCTGCTGGTCCTCGGTGGCCCGCCCTTCGGCGAGGAGCTGGTGATGTGGTGGAACTTCGTGGGCCGCAGCCACTCCGACATCGTCGAGTACCGCCGCCGGTGGCAGGACCACGACGCCCGATTCGGTTCCGTCGTCGGCTATCCCGGCAACCGACTGTCCGCTCCCCCACTGCCGAACGGCGCTCTGCGTCCCCGTGGCAATCCACCGACCAGGAGGCCCGATGACCGCCCAGCAGACCGATAGGACCGGTGCCCCGACCACCGTCGGGCGAGAGTCCGATCGCTTCACGATCTCCGTCGAGGGCCGCGAAGTCGGATTCGCCGAGTTCTCGGAGTCGGCGGGCCGCCGTTCGTTCTTCCACACCGTCGTCGACCGACGGTTTCAGGGCCGCGGTTTGGCCACCATCCTCGTCGCCCACGCGCTGGAGGCCACCCGCGCCGACGGTCTTCGGATCGTCGCGCCGTGCTGGATGGTCGCCGAATACATCGAGAAGAGCGGCGCGTACGCCGATCTCGTCGACCCCGCCTGAAAGGTTTCCATGCCGTGATCGTGAGTTCAGCATTCTTCTGACCTCGGTCGCCGAGTTGTACGAGTGGACGGTGAACCGAACCTCTGCCAGCATCGTTTCATGATCAAAAGCGTCGCCGGCCGGCGCAACGATGCACAGCGGGGGAGGTCGGGCAAACGTTGATGAAGCCGTCGGCACCGTCGGGTCGGCTGGGCAACGCGTCGGAGGTCCTGCAACGGTACCTTCGCGCGTTCTCCGACCTCACGTCCGTCGTCGTCGTGGCGCCCGGCAGGGTTGCCGGCGCGGCATCATCGGCGGTTTTCGCCGGGTGGCACGTCACCGACTGCTCGGCGCAGTTCGTCGGCACCGCCCGCCAACGGACGGACGAGCTCGTCTTCGAATCCTCCGGGACGACCGGGGACCCGAAACTGGTCCGCTATCGCAAACAGGTCATCCGGGACTGCGCGACGGCGATCGCCCGGATGCTGGAACTCGAGGCCGCCCGCGATTACATCGCCCTGATCAATCCGCGGTTCGCGTACGGGCTGTCGGTGCTGCACAGCCACCACCTCGCAGGGACTCCCGTGCGCTTCGCGAAGCCCCCGACCACGCTCGCCGAGTGGGCGGACGTCCGCGAGTCGCTGCGGCCCGACTCGACGATCTACCTGGCGCCGCATCACTCGTTTCTGCTGGCGCAGGATCCGCACTGGCGCTTCAACGCACCGATCGAGCTGGTGTTCGCAGGCGGTCCACTACGGCAGTCGATGGTCGACGCACTAGGGCGCTGCTTTCCCAACGCCACGGTGACGAACATGTACGGCCAGGCGGAGCTCGGCCCGCGCATCTCCATCGGGCGGTCCGCCATCACGGCGTTCCGCGAAGGCGACGTGGGCCGACCGCTGCCGGGGGTCGATGTGCGGGCGGATCCGCAGGGTCGCATCTCGGTGCGCAGTCCGTATCGGATGGAGTCCTACGTGACCGCTGCGGGCGAACCCGTGCCTGCGGATGCGTCGGCCGACTGGTGGCCCACCGGTGACGTCGGACGCGTCGGCGCCGACGGCACCGTGTTGATCACGGGGAGAGCCGCGTCCGACATCAACTTCCTCGGAGGTCGTATCGGCCTCGATCACCTCCGGCAGATCGTGCGGGACGTCGACGGCGTGCTCGACGTCCGGGTGTCCGCCGTGCGGCATCAGGCCTTCGGTGAGTGCCCCCACCTCCGGGTCCTCATCCCGTCCAGGGCCAACCGCGACGCGGCGGAGCGAGCGGTGCGAATCGCGTTGTCCGACAACATCGGTCACGCTGCAGCCGCCGCCGTCGTCGAGGTTCTCGACCCGGCTTCGCTACCGGAATCGGGAAAGCTGTGACCGCCGCGCCCGCGCCGTGGGAGGAGGTGCGCGCCCGACTGCTGACCAGGGTCTTCTACGCGCACACCGCCGACGACGTCGCCGCGTCGACCGACCTGATGGGCGACGGCTTCCTCGACTCGATGACGGTGTTGGTGATCCTCGGCATGTTCGACGAGGAACTGGGCGCGGGCGTCGCGATCACGTCGGCGCGCATTCCCGACACGGCGTCGTTGGACGCGATGCGGGACCTCTACGAGCGCCTGCGCGTCAGCGGCGTCGGCGATGCCTGATCGTCCACGCCGGCGTCCGAGTCGATGACGTAGGTCGCGGCCCGGCGGGCGCGCGCCTTCGCGGCGTACATCGCCCGATCGGCCTGCCGCAGCAGGGCCGCACCGCCACGGGCCTCGTCGGGGCGAACGTCGACGACGCCGATGCTGCCTCCTACGGTGATGGTCAGTCCGGCCACACTCATCGGCTCTTCCAACTTGGCGTTGATCCGCCCGGTGACCTCGTCGAGAGCGGCGCCCTCGAGTGGGCCGGTCATCAATACGACGAACTCGTCACCCGCCAGCCGATAGGCGCTGTCGGTTCTCCGAACCGACTCCCTGATCCGTTGTCCTGCAAGCTGAATCACTTCATCACCTGTGTCGTGGCCGAGCGAGTCGTTGATGGTCTTCAGATCGTCGAGGTCGACGAACAGCACGGCGCCGAGAGTGCCGTCGGCGAGCAGCCGATCCAGGTGCGCGACCAGATGTGCGCGGTTGGGTAGTCCGGTGAGCGGATCGTGCAGGGCGAGGTGGGCGAAACGTTCGGTCGCGGTGCGCACCGCGGTGATGTCGTGGAAGGTGATCAACACCGCTGAGCGGCGGCCGTCTTCGGGGTTCAGCCTGCGGGAGCTGATCGACAGCCACCGGCGTTCCCCGGTCGGTCCGTCGTTGTACACCTCGCCGCTGAACGGGGTTCCCGTCGTCAACGTGTCCAGCACGGGCCTGCCCGAGATCTGAGCCGCGTCGGGGTCGAGCTTCCACCGCTGCGCCACCTCGACGTAGGACAGCCGGTGGTCCTCCTCGGTGAGCCGGAGCACTCGGGCCACCGCGGGGTTCACCGAGAGCAGGCGGCCGGCGTGGTCGAGCACCACGACGCCCTCCTCCAGCGAACTCACCACGGTCTGGAAGTGCTGTTCGGCCCGTCGCAGCGCGGACTGATCGGTGCACAGCAGGACGTACCCGTCGGTCATGGCCGCCGCGGAGACGCGCACCGAGAGCGCCACCCCGTCGGCCGACCGGTGTGCGACGCTGACGCGGCCACCGGCGGCGATGACTGCCGCCGGATCCAGTTGCGCCCCAACGGCTTCGCTCACCGGCAAACCCAGCACCTCCGGGGCGGAGCGGTGGTAGATCGCCTCCGCGGCGGGATTCCACGAGGTGATCAGCCCGGCATCGGTGGTCGCGATGATCGCATCGCTGACATGGTCGACGAGGGCTGCCTGGAAACGCAGCGCGGCCTGAGCGACCTTGTGCCCCGTCATGTCCCGGAAGATCACCTGGTACGCAGGTTCGCCGTTCCACACGGTGAGCACCGACACCGCCTCGACGTCGACCTCCCTTCCGTCGAACGTCAGCATGATCGCCTCGGACGGTTCGGAGATGTCGCCCTGCTTGCGCAGCGACCCGATCCGTTCGAGCATCGCGGGGATCGACGAGGCGTGCACGAACTGCGTGATGACGGTGCCGACGAGGTCCTCGCCGGGCGGCACCGCCATCCACCGCAACCCGGCCTTGTTCACGTAGACGACGCGTCCGCCCTGGTGCACGCAGATGGCGTCGGGACTGTGCTCCAGCAACCGCTGGTACCGGTCGTCGGCGGACTCGCTGCGGGCCGCGATCAAGTCGGCCGAGGTGTCGTCGGTCGCGCTGACATCCTCGGCCTCGTAGTCGCCGTCCCCCACAGTCACAGCTACTTCCCCTTGGCTAGTCGCGTCAAAAGTAACACCGAATCGATCGCTTACCTCGGCCAACGTCTGAATCGTCGGACTGGTCAATACGGCTCGGCTGAGGGTAAATCAATGGAGGCCAAACCGGCCACGCCACAACACAATTAACGGAGACGTCAATGACACTCACATCTGCGTCGGGCGCGCACATCCTCGGGCTGGGAGCGGTGACAGGCTACGGCTGGGGCGCGGATGCCCTGTGGACGGGACTGCTCAGCGGTAAGCCCGCCGCCGACCTGTACGAGGGATACGGCGGCGGTGGCAGTGCCTGGCTGGCCATGGTTCCCCCGGGCGGCGACCCGCAGGACGGGATCAGTCGGTCCGCCCGCGCGATGCGCGCGGCCGCCCGTGAGGCGATCGCCGACGCTGTGGCACGGGGCTGGACCCCCGGCCGGCGGGTGGGCCTGCTGCACGCCGTGGTGGTCCCCGAAGTCGAGGAGTGGCGGCGCTTCTACCTCAACGACAAGTCCAACCGCCGGGTGCGCGACTACCTGGGGATGATGCCGTCCACTCCGGTGTCGTTGATCATGCGGGAGTTCGACTTTCACGGTCCGGCCATGAACGTCTCGGCGATGTGCGCCTCCGGGAACGCCGCGCTGATCACCGCGAAGATGTGGCTGGACGCCGACATGGTCGACGACGTGCTGTTCATCGCGACCGACCTGTCGCTGACTCCGGAGCACGTCGAGCATTTCGTCAAGTTGGGTGTCGCCGTTGTCGACGTGGAACCGCTGGACGGATGCCGCCCGTTCCAGGAGGGGAGCCGCGGTTTCCCCGGCGGCGAGGCGTCGATCAGTTTCGTGCTGTCGAAACGGGCGGGTGCTTCGTACACGTCGATGCTGGGCGGAGCGATGAGCCACGACGCCTTCCACCTCACCTCCGTCGATCCGGCACGCACCCACGTCGACGCGTGCGTGCGAGATGCCTTGAGCGCGGCGCGGGTTGAGTCGGGCGACATCCGGTACATCAACGCGCACGGCCCCGGCACCGCCCAGTGCGATGCGGCCGAGGCGGGCGTGCTCGACGACATCTTCGGCGGCAGGCCCCAGATCTACTCCGTCAAGCCGCTCGCCGGGCACTGCCAGGGCGCGGCGGCTGCGGTCGAGATCGCGGCCGCGGCACTCGGCTACGAGCACGGCGTCATCCCCGCGCCGCCGACCGTCGCACCGGGGCATCCCCGACTTCTCGACGGCGCGACCCCGATGGACGCGGGCCTGACGCTGAAGACGTCGCTCGGGATGGGCGGACACAACTCGGCCGTCGTGCTGGCACCCTCGATCGCGGCGTGACGCCGCGGCTACCGCGTGAGCGCCGCGTCGAGCCTGTCGAGGTAGTCGTCGACGTCGACCTGCGGGGCTGACGCGTGCACGCCGATGGCCACGGTGCGCCCGATGACGTGGACGCCGTGGCTCAGGCTGGAGATCGGGACGAGGGCGGGAAACCCGGTGGTGAAGGCGACGGAACACCCGCCGAACGACAGGTCGGCCGGCCCGCGGTCGACGCTGGACACGGTCGTGTGCGCGGGCACCAGCTCCCGTCCGCCGTCGATTCGGGCCAGCTTGATCGCCAGCCTGCGTACTGCAGCGGGGATCGCCTCGGAGGGGGCGGACGCGATGTCGTAGCTCGGGTGCTGCGTACGCCTGTGCCACGCCGCGAAGTCGTCGGTGATGCGGCGAATCTGCTCGTCGCGCGTCGGTGCGTCGGGATGGAAGCCGATCCAGGTTTGGTCGAAGTGGTTGTAGGACTTGGCAACTCCGCGTTTGGCGACGGGGACGGCCGCCGTCAGTTGGGCGGGGTCCTCGCCACGGGCCGTCAGGTAGCCCGTCATCGCGTCGGAGATCGCGGTCATCGCCCCGACCGTCACCGTCGGGCCGGACAGGCGGTCCCTGTCGCATGTCAGAGTTCGCAGCACCCGGGTGCCCGACGGCGTTGCGTTGACGCTGAGCGAGCGCACCGGCGCCTTCACCGCGGGCAGCCTGCCCGCTGCGGTGTCGGCGGCCAACGTGCGCTTGGCGCGCGCCTTGGCTGTCACGCTGCGCAGCGGCCGCACCCACGTGGCCCGCTGAATCGGGTCGGGCAGTGCGGGCCGCCCGAAGAGCGCCCCGGCCAACGCGGCGGTCCTGCCCCCACCGCCCAGCGTGTGGTCGATCTGAAGCACGACGACCGTGGCCGCTCCCGATGTGCCGGGCACGCCGTGCACCGGGGTGAACACGTGCAGTCGCCAGGCCCTCACCCGTGGATCCAGCTGCTGCCGCAGCACTGCGCTGACCGCATCCAGGCAGGCGTCCCAGGTGGACGTCGGCAACTCGTGCACAACGGCCTGCTCCGGTGCCACAGCGGCGGGCACCCACGTGGGGTGGCGCCACCCGGCAGGGTCCTCGCGGATCCGAACGGCGAGATAGGGGATCTCGCGGGCCCGCGTCAACGTGGCGGCCACCGCCTCGGGCACCGACGCCGGAACTCCCCGGAAGGCGAACACCAGCGCCTGGTCGGTTGGGAAGCGGGCCGAGAACCAGAGCCACATCGCGTCGGCGGATGCCATCGGGCCGTCGACACGGCATTCCGGTGGCACGGATGTCACGTGAATCTCCTCACCCGTCAGCGGCCCGGTCTCAAGATCAGAATTTACACAGCAATCTTGAAACAGCACAGTCGAGTGCGTCCTCAACGCCGTTTCCATGGCCGGTTCGGCAATCTGCGCTAGCTGCGGCGTTGAATCCTGCGGGGCGCTTTCAGCGCCGCCCAGCGCCCCGTGTTGGCAGTTCTGGCAAACAAATGGCAGCAGTCATCAGGACCGCTCCGCGGGTGGACCCGTCAGCTCAGGTACTGCGCCGTCGACCCGGACACCGGCATGTCACCCATGCCCAGCTTGCGATGGTCCCAGCTGCGCAGCCGCGAGGGCACGACGCGGACGGCGATGCGGTTGTTCATCATCTGGTCGACGAACGGCTTCATCTCGTCGGTGTAGGGCCCGGTGTAGCGCTCCCACACGCTGACACCGACCCGGTGCAGAAGATCGGCGTCGCTGTCGACGATCTCGGCCGTGCCGTCGATCGACACGCCGCGCAGGGTCGGGTAGGTCCGGCCGTCTTCGATCATCACCGTGATGGTCGGGTCGCGACGCAGGTTGACCGCCTTCTGCGACTTGGCCTTGGTCTCGAACCAGATCTCCCCGTCGATCAGGGCGTACCACATGGCGACGAGGTGCGGGCGCCCATTCGGGAGCACCGTGGCCATGGTGGCGGTGCGGCTGCGCTCGATGAACTGCGCGATCTCGTCGTCGGTCATCGCGATGGCCGCGCGTTGGTTCTGTCCCATCAGCAATGCCTATCAGGCACCCGCCGCGGTGACGGTCACCGGGATCCCGTTGAGTGCGCCGTTACCCGACGGCTCGTCGAGGAAGTCCGGCGGCGACAGCACGTTGGTGTTCACGCCGGGGGAGCCGTTGGCCACCGACATCCGGGTACCGGCCTTGCCGTGGCCCCACCCGTGCGGCATCGACACCACTCCGGGCTTGATCGCGTCGGTCAGTTCGACGGGGACCTCGAGGCTGCCCGCCGACGACGTCACCGTGACGGTGGCACCGTCGGTGATTCCCCGATTCGCCGCGTCCTCGCGGTGCATCACGAGGGTGCACCTGTCCCTGCCCTTCATCAGCGGCGCGACGTTGTGCAGCCAGGAGTTGTTGGACCGCAGGTGCCGGCGGCTGACGAGCACCAGCGCGTCCGGCGCGCGCTCGAGCCGGGCCGCCAGTCGGGGCAGGTCGTCGAGCAGGTACTGCGGTGCCAGCCGGACCTTCCGGTCGGCAGTGCCGAGGATGTCGGGCAGCTGCGGCACCATCGGCCCGAAGTTGATGCCGTTGGGGTGCTGCTTGAGTTTCTCGAGCGTCAGGCCGCCCGGGTTCTCGCCGTACCGGTCACCGAACGGCCCGGTGCGCAGCGTCAGGTCGAGCACCCGCTCGGGTCCGCCCGTCAGATCGCACCCGTCGTAGCGTCGTCGTACTTCCGCCCCGTCGAGCCCCTGGGTGAACGCCATGTAGTCGAAGAACCCGTCGTCGATGGCGGCGACGTCGACGTCCTCCGCGGGCACGCCGGTGCACAGTCCCGTGAGTCGGATCAGGATCTCCCACTCCTCGGGCCGATCGGGATCCTCGGGCGCGAACACGGGCGGGGAGTAGTTGGCGATGCTGTTGACGGCGAAGTTGAGAATGAGGTCGTCGTGGTGCGCCTGCTCCAGCGGCGACAGCCCTGGCAGGATGACGTCGGCGTGCCGCGTCGTCTCGTTGAGCCACAGGTCCACCGAGATCATCGCGTCGAGCATCGGCAGCACCTCGTCGAGCTTGTGCCCGGCCGGCGTCGACAACACGGGGTTGCCGGCGACCGTGATGAGCGCCTTCAACTGGCCGTCGCCCGGCGTGGCGATCTCCTCGACCATGCACGACACCGGCACCTGGCCGAGCACCTCCTTGGCGCCGCGCACCCTGGTCTGGAAGCGGCCGAACTGAGCGAGCCCGTCCTCGAGACCCGGCTGGGGCTGCACGGTGATTGACCACGCCGCTGGCCGCGCGAACATCAGCCCGCCCGGCGTGTCGAAGTGCGCGGTCAAGATGTTCACGACGTCGACCAGCCAGCTGGCCAGGCTGCCGAACTCCTGATTGCACAACCCGATTCGGCCGTAGAGGACCGCGCGCGGCGTCCCGGCGAGCTCGCGCGCCAGGTCGCGGATGCGCTCGGCGGGAATCCCCGTCGCAGGCTCGACGCGGTCTGGTGACCACTCCGCGGCGACCTCGCGCATACGGTCCAGCCCGTCGAGATACGGCTCGACGTGGCCGAGCGCGACCAGCCCCTCGTCGAACAGCGTGTGCACGACGGCCATCAGGAAGGCCGCGTCGGTGCCGGGGGTGATCGGCAGCCACTCGTCGGCGCGCGCCGCGGTGGCCGTGCGCACCGGGTCGACGACGATCACTTTGCCGCGCTTGCGGATTCCGTCGATGATGCCCATCACGTCCGGCGCGGCGAGCAGCGAGCCCTGCGAGGCCGCGGGGTTCGCCCCCATCACGACGAACAGGTCGGTGCGTTGGATGTCGGGAACTCCGAACGTCCACCAGCCGCCGTACATCAGATGCGAGCTCAGGTTCTTCGGCCACTGGTCGACGGTGCCGGGCGAGTACGTGATCGGCATCCCCGACATCCCCAGCAGCACACCGGAATACCGCGCCAACGAGAACGAGTGCGCCAGCGGGTTGCCCACGTACGCGGTCACCGCGCCGATGCCGTGCTTCTCGATCACCGGGGCGAGGATCTCGGTGCATCGCCGGAAGGCCTCGTTCCAGCCGACCTCGCGCCACTGGCCGTCGACCTTGATCATGGGCGCGCGAATGCGATCCGGGTCGTGGTGCACCGCGCCGAGCGTCGCGCCCTTGGGGCAGAGGTGGCCGTGACTCCACTCGTCGTCGCGGTTGCCCCGAATGCTCGCGACGCGGCCGTTGGCGACCTCGATCTCGAGGCCGCACATCGCCTCGCACAGCGGGCAGGTGTACAGGTGCCGGCCGTCCGCCATGGGAGACCTCCTCGTCGGCGGAGTTGTCGTGACACACTGTATCGACTGGTCGGCCGGAGGGGACGCGAATGGAACGGACGGCGACGTCGCGGCACCGACGCCTCGGCCCGCACAAGGACCCGGCCATCGACACGGCGGTGCTCGCCGCCACCCGTCGGCTCCTCGTCGAGCGCGGCTACGCGGCCACCAGCATCGACCTCATCGCCACCACCGCAGGAGTCAGCCGACCCGCGGTCTACCGGCGCTGGGAGTCGAAGGCCCACCTGGTGCACGAGGCGGTGTTCCCCGACCTCGGACCGGACTCGCCTCGGGATGACTTCACCGCCGAGATCACCCGGCTGTGCCACGGCGCGATCCGCATGTACAGCGACCCCGCGGTGCGCGAGGCGATCCCCGGCCTGCTCACCGATCTGCGCGCCAACCGGCCGCTGCGGGTGGTGCTCCGCGACCGGCTCGAGGCGGCGGCCCGCGGTGAGCTCGCGACCCGACTGGACGGCGCCGTCGCAGCGGGTACGGCGCGCGCGGTGGATCCCGACACCCTGATGGACGTCATCGCAGGCGGCGCCTGGTACGCGGTCTGCGTGCGCCGGGTCGGCGACGTCGATCGGGCGGCAGCCGAGCTCACGCAACTCGTGCTTCGCGGAGTGCTCTCGCGCTATTAGCATTCGGTATAACCTCACCGCGTATCCAGCGCACCCCCTCACTCCCGAAAGCAGGACATGAGGCAACGGTCCACGGCATTGAAGACGTCGATGGCGCTCGCATTCGCGGCGCTGCTGCTCGCCGGTTGTGGCGGCGTGACCCAGGGTCAGGCCGTCTCCCCGGTATACGACCCGTTCCGGGTCGGCGGACTGCCCGCGGAGGACGGTGACAGCGGCGTGCGCGACGACGCCCCGGATCCCCAGCGAGAGGTCGAGTTCACCGACGACGGCCCGATCGACCGCATGGCCGCGCAGGCGGTCGACGACGTCGAGGAGTACTGGCAGGAGAACTACGGCGACCTCGACGGCAGCTTCCAGCCCATCGAGATACTCCAGTCGTGGGACGCGAACGACCCGAGTTCGCCCGAGATCTGCGGCATGGAGACCTACGACGTCCCCAACGCCCTGTACTGCATCCCCGACGAGAGCATGGCCTGGGACCGCGGGGTCCTCGTGCCCACCGGCATGAAGTACTTCGGCGACGTGTCTGTGGCGGCTCTGCTCGGCCACGAGTACGGGCACGCGGTCCAGCACATGGCCAACCTGGTCGATCGGTCGACGCCGACCGTGGTGAGCGAGCAGCAGGCCGACTGCTTCGCGGGCAGCTACATCCGCTGGGTCGCGGAGGGCAAGTCCCCGCGATTCAAGCTGAGCACCGGTGATGGGCTCAATCACGTTCTGGCAGCGGCGATTACCCTGCGCGACCCGATTCTCGAGCCCGGCGACGCCGAGATGCTCGAAGAGGGCCACGGTACCGCGCTGGACCGGGTGAGCGCGTTCCAGATCGGGTTCTCGGGCAGTCCGTCCGACTGCGCGGCGATCGACATGGACGACATCGAGCAGCGGCGCGGCGATCTGCCGATGGCGCTGCCCTACGACAGCAGCACCGGAGGCGTGGCGAGCGGTGACATGGAGATCACCGAGGAGAGCCTCCAGCTGCTGATGGACGTGCTCGGCACGATCTACCAGCCGAACGACCCGCCGACGCTGTCGTTCAACGAGGAGGAGTGCGCCGACGCCACGCCGAGTCCCCCAGCGTCGTACTGCCCGGCCACCAACACCATCTCGGTCGACCTGTCGGCGATGCAGGAGCTCGGTGAGCCCGCCAGCGAGCAGAACAACGTCCTGATCCAGGGTGACAACACCGCGCTGTCGGTGCTCACGTCGCGCTATGCGCTCGCCGTCCAGCACGAACGCGGCGAGTCGCTCGACACCCCGACCGCCGCGCTGCGCACCGCGTGCCTGACCGGCGTCGCACAGGCCGCGATGTCACAGGAGGGCGACCTGACGCTGTCCGCCGGCGACCTCGACGAGGCCGTCGCGGGCCTGCTGACGAATGGTCTGGTGGCCAGCAACGTCAACGGTGACACCGTGCCTGCGGGCTTCACCCGCATCGTGGCCTACCGCTCCGGACTCAGCGGCGACGAGGACCTCTGCTCCGCACGGTTCAAGTAGCCCGCCCGCCAGGCAACGATTTCGTAACGTCTCAGATCACGATCACTTAAGGATTCGCGCTGCGTTCTAAGCGATTCGCCGTTGTTCTCAGCGAATCAGCGCGAACTGAGAGCTAACTCACGGTCCGCAGGCGTAACGCCCTGAGCATCGTGTTTCTCGGCCGCAGACGATCGGCGCCGCACTGTTTCCGTGCACCTACCGTGGGTACCGGTTCGGGGTACGACAGGCGATCCGATCGCTTGGGAAGGAGAACGTGATCATGAAATTCAGCGCTATCTCAGCGGCCGGGCTACTCGGCGGACTCGCCGCGGCGACACTCGTCGTGGCACCCGTGGCGACGGCGGCACCCGACTGCACTGCCAGCGGTGTGGCGAACACCGTCAGCACGGTGTCGGGTGAGGCCCGTGACTACCTGAACGCCCACCCCGGCGCGAATCAGGCGGTCACCGCCGCCAAGAGTCAGTCGCGGCCGGACGCGGAGGCCAACCTGCGCGGGTACTTCACCGCCAACCCGCAGGAGTACTACGAACTGCGCGGCATCCTGTCGCCCATCGGCGACACGCAGCGGACGTGCGACGTGCAGGTGCTGCCGCCGGATCTCGCGGCGGCCTACACCACCTTCATGGCCGGCTGACACACGGCGTGAGAGCGGCCCGTCGCCCCGAGGGGTGGCGGGCCGTTTCGCGCTTGGAATAGCCCGCTGGGTTGCCGCGTTGGCGTGTCCGTGACCGACCAACCCGAACTGAGCCCCACCGACTGGGTTCGCGACCAGACCGCCCGCATCATCGCGCAGGGCACCACCGACGGCGTCGAGGTCCTCGACCGCGCGATCGTCCTCTTCACCACCACCGGCGCTCAATCCGGCAAGAAGCGGTACGTGCCGCTCATGCGGGTGGAGGAGAACGGCAAGTACGCCATGGTGGCGTCCAAGGGCGGCGATCCCAAGCACCCGAGCTGGTACTTCAACGTCAAGGCCCACCCCGAGGTGACGGTCCAGGACGGCGAGAAGGTGTCCACCGGCACCGCCAGGGAGATCGAGGGCGACGAGCGCGAGCACTGGTGGAAGCTCGCCGTCGAGGCCTATCCCCCGTACGCCGAGTACCAGACCAAGACGACGCGGCAGATCCCGGTTTTCATCGTCGAGTAGGTGCATGAGCACAATGCGCAGAAGGCGGTAATCGCCCGTTGCGCGGGTAGTGCGCACAAGCGCGACTTCAGCGCCGCGACTTCGTAATTTCGCAGGTAGAGCCCCTCGGGGAACCTACCAAAGACGGAGTTACGGCATGTTGATCACGTTGCCGGCCATGCAGATTCGCGGAGGCACGTCCAAGGGCGTGTACCTGCTGGGCGACGACCTCGCCCGCTACCCACTCGACGCCGTGCTGTCGGCGCTCATGGGCGGCGCACCCCGCCAGCTGGACGGTCTGGGCGGCGACGCCACGACCACCAGCAAGGTGGCCGTCGTCAGCCCGTCCATCGAGGACGACGTCGACGTCGACTACCTCTTCGTCCAGGTGGACCCGAAGACCGGGCGGGTCGACCGGACGCCCACCTGCGGCAACATCCTGGCCGGCGTCGGGCCCTTCGCCATCGAACGAGGCCTGGTGCCCGTCAGCGGCGACACCACCGTCGTCCGCATCCGGCTGGTCAACACCGGCGCGAGGGTGGTCGCCACCGTGCGCACGCCCGACGGTGCCGTCGACTACTCGGGCGACACCACCCTGGCCGGCGTGAGCGGCAGCGCCGCCCCCGTGGAGCTGACGTTCACCGACTTCGCGGGCGGCACCGCGGGGACCCTGTTCCCGACGGGGCATCGCATCGACCACATCGACGGCGTCGAGGTCAGCTGCGTCGACGCCGGTGTATGCGCGATCGTCATGCGGGCGACCGACCTCGGCATCACCGGTGGCGAGAGCCCGGCGGAGATCAACGCCGACTCGGCCCTGCTCGACCGCGTCGAACGCATCCGTCGCAAGGCCGGTGAGCTCATGGGGCTGGGCGACGTCACCGGCCGCGTCGTTCCGAAGGTCATGCTGATCTCCGCGTCGGACACCGCCGACATCCGTTCGCGCTACCTGGTGCCGACGTCATGCCACCCCGCACACGCCGTGTCCGGCGCGATCAATCTCGCGTCCACGCTGTCGATCCACGGCACGGTGGCCGACGAGTTCCACAGCACCACAACGGGTTCCGCCATCGGCATCGAGCACCCCGGTGGTGTGCTCGAGCTGGCGGTCACCCTGGACGGCGATGCGCCCGTCGGCGCCACCATCACCTCGACCGCCCGCAAGCTGTTCGACGGCACCGCGTTCGTGGAGATCCGGTGATCACCGTGACGAACTACTCCCGATGGATCTCGGCGGCGGTTGTCGTCATCGCGCTCGGCGCCCTGTTCACCTACCTGGACCTACCGGCGGGCTGGCTGATCGCCGGAATGCTCGGCGCGGCGAGCGTCGCGCTGCTGTCCCGCCGCGAACTCACCCCGCCCGCCAAGGCGATGTCCGCGGCGCAGGGCGTCATCGGCGTCGTCGCGGTGGAACCGCTGACGAAGCTGACCCCGTCCGACCTCGTCCACTTCGCCGGCTGCGCGGCCTTCTCGGTCAGCGTCACGCTGACGCTGAGCGTGGTGCTCGGCCTGCTGCTGGCGCGGCTGGCCAAGGACCTGGGTGCGGCCACCGCGAACCTGTCCCTGATCGCGGGTGGCGCGAGCACGATCTCGAGCATGGCGAAGGAACTGGGCGCCGACGAACGGTACGTCGCGCTCTCGCAGTACCTTCGCCTGACCATCGTCGTGCTGACGATGCCGGTGGTGCTGAGCGCCCTCGGCACCCGCGACACCGCCCCCGAGCTGGTTGCCGCGCATGACCATTGGAGCGTCGTGGGCCTGGTGGCGATGGCCGCCCTGATCGTGGCCGCCGGTCGAGGCGCCAAGCTGATCAGGCTGCCCGCCCCATTTCTGCTCGGCCCGCTGGTGGTCACCGCGGCGCTGGCCGTCGCCGACCCGTCCCTCGCGACGCTCGTCAGCCCGACCACGGTGATCACCGACGTCGCCTACGTGGTGATCGGGTGGCAGGCCGGCGGCGGGTTCGCGGTCGACGTGCTGCGCCGGTTCGTCCGGTTGATCCCGCTGACACTGGGCTTCATCGCGCTGACGATCGGCTCCTGCTTCGGCGTCGCCGTCATCGTGAGCCACTGGGCCGGGGTGTCGCTCAGCGACGCGTACCTGGCGACCACGCCCGGCGGCATCTACGGCGTCCTGGCCATCGCCAACGAGGTGCACTCGGGTCCGATCGTCGTGACGCTTCAGGTGCTGCGGCTCATCACGATGGTCGTCGCGGCGGGCATGATCCCCAAACTGGTCGGCTGGCTGTCTCAGCGCCGGGGCCGGGCCGGGGGAGCGGCCGTGAACTCCTGCTCCGGTCGTCCGGTGGTGCCGTACCTCAACCCGACGGTCACCTCGCCCGCACCGGCGAGCGTCGCCAGGTAGCGCTGCGCCGTCGCCCTGGACACCCCCGTCGCCTCCGCCACCTCGGCGGCCGACAGGGGGTGTTCGGCGGCGGCGAGCGCTTCCAGCACCAGCTTCCTGGTGGGTGACGGCGCCGCGGACGGCGAGTTGGGTGGGGGAGCGAGCTTGGGGCGCAACGCATCCAGTGCGGCGTCGATGGCGGTGGCACTGAGGGACGGCGTCGCAAGAATCCTGCGATACCGGGCGTAACCGGCGAGCCTGGCGGCGAGTTCGGGCGGCTGGAAGGGCTTGACCAGATAGCCGAGCGCGCCCGCGGCGACTGCCGCCCGCACCGTCTGCGGTTCGGTGGCCGCGGTCAGCATCATCGCGTCACCCGAGAACTCGCGGACGAAGTCGACGCCCGAGCCGTCCGGCAGGTACACGTCGACGAGGGCAAGGTCGACCGGCGCCGCCGCACGTGCGGCGGCCAGCGTGTTCGCCGTACCGGTCACGGTGAAACCCGGTAGCGCCCTGACGATCTCGGCGTGCATGTTCGCCACGCGGAAATCGTCGTCGACCACGAGTACCGTCAGCTCCGAGCCGTCCACTGTGCCTCCTCCTCGATCATGACACCCGGTAGCCGCGCGATGAACTCCGCGCCGTGCAGCCGGCTCTCCGCGTCACCGGCACTCGACAGCCGCAGGTCGCCGCCGAGCCCACGGCACAGCTGGCGGGACAGCGCGAGACCGATGCCGCGCCCACCGGGGATACCGGAATCCGGTTTGGTCGTCGTCCCCTCGACGAAGAGCTGGTTGACGAACTCGGGTCGTACCCCGGTGCCGCTGTCCGCCACGGTGATGTACAGCGTCGAGTTCTCCTGCAGCAGTTCGACTTCCACCTCTTTGAGGTCACCGGTTGTACCCCTGGTCGCGTCGATCGCGTTGTCCAGCAGGTTGCCGAGGACCGTCGTGACGTCCACGGGGAGCGCCAACCGGCCCGCCACCCAGGTGTTCGCGCCGACCGTCAACGTGACCCCCGCCTCGCGCGCGGCCGCGGCCTTCGCCGCCAGGAAGGCCTGCAGGTACGGGTCGCGCACCGTGTCGATGCCGGGGACCGTCGATCCCAGCGGACCGGCGCCGAGGAGGTCCTCGACGTACTGTGCCGCCTCCTCGGTGTGCCCAACGTGCAACAACCCGTTCAGCAGGTGCAGACGGTTGGCGAACTCGTGGCGCTGTGCCCGCAGCGCCGTGCTCATCAGCTGCACGGCGTCGAGTTGTCGTGTCAACGATTCCACGTCGGTGCGGTCGCGCACCACCAGCACCGTGCCGAGGTCGCGCCCGTCGCGGGAGACCGGCCGTGCCGACACCACCACGATCCGCTCGTCGACCGTCGCCAGCGTCGGTGTCGGGTCCGCCGCGCGGAACACCGCGAGCACACGTGGCGTCAACCCGATGTCGTCGACTGGGCGGCCCGCCTCCGCGGTGATCCCCAGCAGGCGGCACGCCTCGTCGTTGACGAAGGTCGTCCGCCAGTCCGCATCGGCGGCGAGCACACCCTCCCCGATGCCGTGCAACACCGCCGCCTGACCGCGGACCATCTCGGCCATCTCCGCCGGGCGTAGGCCGAGGGTCAGCGCACGCCACCGGCGCGCCAGCAGGACCGAACCGACGGTGCCGATCAGCAGGGCCCCGCCGCCGAGGAGAGCGGCCCACCGCAGATTGCTCCACAGCTGTTCGTGGACGGCCCTGGTGGAGACCCCCACGCTGACCTCGCCGATCACTCGCTGCGAATCCGGTGCGAACACAGGGACTTTCGCTCGCACCGACGGGCCCAGCGTGCCAGTTTCGTGAACGACCTCCTCACGACCGGCCAGCGCCATCGCGGGGTCCGTGCTCGTCGGCTTGCCGAGCTCGGCCGGGTCCGGGTGGGTCAGCCGGAGCCCGCGGTCGTTGGTGATGACGACGAACAGTACGTCGGTGCGCTTGCGGACCTCGGTGGCGATCAGCTGCAGCGGACCCCTCGCCAGTGCGTCGGCGGACAGCGCACCGGTCTGGTCGTCGTACCCGGCGACGCCGGTCCTGACGGCGGGCGCGGCGGCCAGTACGCGGGCGATGTCGAGGGCCCGGACACCGTACTCGTAGGCCAGCCGCTGGTGGCTGAAGAACGCGAACATGCCGAACGCGATGACCATGGTCATCGCGACGACTGCGATCTGCAGCACCAGCACCTGAGTCGCGAGCCGCGGGTCGATGCGGACCCTGAAGGCCATGGCCCGCAAGCCTACCCGCGGGGCGGCCTAGACGGGGTTGATCTCCTCGAGGCTCCGGCCCGTGGTCCGCGGACCCAGCGGCATCAGCACGGCGATCGCGATCACCAGTGCCGCGACGACGACCGAGAACATCGCGGTGGCGCCGTAGTGGTCGAGCACCGGGATGAGGACGAACGGCATTGCCGCACTGGACAGTCGGGACAGCGAGTAGGTCCAGCCCACCGCCGTGGCGCGCACGTCGCTCGGGAAGATCTCCGCCTGGTAGACGTGGTAAACGTTCGAGAAGACGTTGGCCGCCGTGGTGGTCAGCACCCCGAACAGGACGATGAGCGCGGGGTCGCTCACGGTCGCGAAGGCTATCCCGCAGCCCGCCATCGCCGCCGCGCTGGCCAGCACCAGGTACTTGCGTTCGACACGCGCCAACAGCGGGATCGAGAGCAACGACCCCAGCGGGTAGCCGAAGAAGGACAGCGCGGTGAACAGCAACGAGGCGCTCACGTCGAAGCCGCGGGCCAGCAGCACCAGGCCGGCCAGCGTGCCGAAACCGTAGTAGCCGAACGGCTGGAACAGGTGGAAGACAGCCAACATCCCCACCCGAGCCCGATACGGCCTTTGCCGCAGCCGGGCAACGGGATTCGCGGTCACGCACGCCGGTTCGGCGCTGATCGGCGCGACGGGGGAGCCGTCCGCGAGCTCCTGCAGGGCGTCCTGCGCCTCCCGCGTCCGGCCCTGCGCCACCAACCACCGCGGCGACTCCGGCAGTCCGCGCCTAAGGAACATGACGAACACCGCACCGACGGCGCCGATCAGCAGCAGCACCCGCCAGCCCTCCATGCCGAACACGGTGCGGCCGGACAGCCCCAGCGTCAGGAAGCCCAGCGCGGGGACGGCGAGGAAGGAACAGGTGTAGGCCCACGCCGCGAGCCGCCCGCGATGATCCTTGGGCAGCACGTCGGAGAGGTAGGAATCGGCCACCGGATACTCGGCGCCGATGCCGATGCCGGCCAGGAAGCGCGCCGCCACCAGTAGTGCCGGCGTGGGGGCGATCGCGGCCAGCAGGCTGCACACCGAGAACCACACCAGGTTCAGAAGAAACGCCCGACGCCTGCCGATCCGGTCGGCGATCCGACCGAATGCCGCTGCGCCGATGAACATCCCGATGAACGACGACGCCATCAGCAGCGACAGCGTCGTGCCGCCGAGGTGGTACTCGGTCTTCAGCGCCGTCGCGATCGAGCTGGACACGAAGATCTCGTAGACCTCGAAGAACAGTCCGAGCCCGATCGCGATCACCACCTTGCGGTGCACCCGGCCGACTGGCAGCGCGTCGAGTTGGCTGCCGACGTCGTTACGCGTCGCCGGTGCGGCGACCGTCATCGTCGTCATGAGCGGTCATCGTCGCTGTGGCCGTGGCCGTGCGACGACGAGTCGTCGTCGCTGCGGTGGTGGGTGGTGAACGAGTCGTCGTCACTGCGACGGTGCTCGGAGCGGTCGAAATACGGCCGCAGGAAGTTCCACTGATTCGACGACGAGTTGTGCCACTGCTGGTGAGACGTGGAGTCGCGGTACGAGTCATCGTCGGACGTCGACGGGTGCCAGGAGCTCGACGGCTGCGACGACGAGGTGTGGGTGACCGGCGTCGACGTCGTGGACCGACTGTAGGTCGCCTGCTTCGGTGCCGACGGTGCAGCGGGGGGAGCGGCCGGTGCGGCCGGGGGAGCGGGCGCCGGCGTCGGTGCGGGTGCGGGCGTGCTCGCGACGACCGGCGACGTGTTGGGCGTCGCGGTCTGCGCGTCGGATCCGCTGAACGCGAGGACCAGGCCGGCGATCGCCGCCGCCGCGGCGACGGCGCCCGCTGAGGCCAGCGCGGCCACCCGCGGCCAGCGCCGGGTCGGCTCCGGATAGGTGATCGCGGCAGGCTCGGCCGACCAGGCGAAGGCGCGCGACGGGGCCGCCATCGTCTCGTTGGCCGTCGTCGGGTCCGTGCACGCGGGCGCGGCCTGCGTGCGGTCCTCCCACCACTGCTCGGTGTTATGGGTGTTCAACATCGTGATGCTCCTTGCGGTTTCGGTCATCCGGTGAGTTCGGAGATGACGTCGTGCATCCGACGCTATGGATCGCGTGACGCGGTGTCGTGCTTGTGCTCGCTACCCGGTATTAGCCACGATTCGGTTGGTTCTGCGCATTGTGCTCACGCGGCTCATCGCGCGCGAATCGATTCCTTGAGCTCCCGGTACGCCTGGACCCTCGCCAGCACCGCGTCCGCTGCGGACGTCGTCGGCGTGACGTCCGGCGTCGCATCGATGCCGTAGAGCATCGCGCTCAACTCGGCGTGCAACTCTGCACGCTGACCTGCGACCCGTGCGTCCTCGCGCTCGGCACGCAGGGACGTGTCGATGAGGTCGGCCTCCTTCGCACACTTGCCGATCAACTCGACGCGCTCGATCGCCGCGCGTTCCAGATTGGCGACGGTGGTCCGTGCCTCGGCGAGCAGCCGGCGATCGTCGGGGCTCGGCTTCCGCAGCGCGGAGAGCTTGTCTGTGACGGCGCGCAGTTCGTGCGCCCTTCGGAAGCCGTCGACGACGCCCCCCAGATCAGCGGCGAAATCGACGTCGCCGAGCCAACCTTCGCGGGCGGCGTCCGACTCGGTCACCCGGTGCACCGACGCCAGCGCGGATTCGACGAGCGAGGCGTTGTCCCGGCCGAGCGTCTCGATGCGGCGTTTCCTCTCGGCGGCGGCGCGGGCCGCGCGCTCGCCGGCCGCGCGCATCTCCGCAGCCGCGCGGTGTCCCTCCGCGGCGTTCTGAACCCAGACGAGAAGTCCGATGACGGCGATCACCCCGACGATGACGCCGAGTCCGATCCAGACCTCCGGCGGGATCTTCATCAACAGACCGATGACGAAGAGGACGAGGAAGCCGATGACCCCCGCGCCGCCTTCCGACGAATCCTTCTTGCTCATGTCGAGCGCTCCCCCCGTGACACCGCCCATGATGAACGCCGCCACCGACAGGTCGGGTGTGGTGACCGTCTGGTGTGTTCTGAGAGCTGCTCGCTCGTCTTTTGGTGCGCGAGCGGGCTGTGAGGCCGCGGTAGCGTCGGACGAGCCGTTGTTGTCGTACAGAAGGAGGGTCTGTGCCCAAGAACGTCCACGTAGTGCCAGAGGATTTACATCTGTCCGCTGCGACCGTCGACATGCATGCCGACTCCGTCCGCGTGACGCACGCTCGCGCCGACTATCGGATCGAGGGTGCGCAGCGGGGACTCCCGGCGGGCTCCGCAGCGATGTTGACCAGCACCGTCGCCAGATGGCAGGCCGACAGCACGGCGATCTTCGCGAGAATGGTCGACCACAGCACTGGTCTGCGGACAAGTGCGGTGGCCTACGTGTCCACCGACACTCAGAGCGGGGCTGCGGTCAACGCGGTGGGCAATCAGATCCGTCCGGAGGTGGACCTCTGACCAGCGCGTGACCGTCTCCATCGAGGACATCGACCGCTGGGATTCCGGCGACGTCCGGGAGGTTTTCAATGCCTCGCGTAGCAGGGCCGAAGCAGCGTTCGAGGCATCCGACGGAATCGCGGAACTGCCGGCCTTCGGCACGTGGGGCGGCGACGCCGCCGACGCTGCCCGAGAATCGATAGGGCAGACCCGCAGAGATCTGGACGCACATGGCAACGAGGCATTGGCGGTGGCGCAGGCAGCCCGCAAGGCCGCTGATGACATCGACGCGGTGAAGTCCAGCCTGGCGCAGCTGCGGGCCGATGCCGTGAGCGCAGGCTTCGAGATCAACCCGATCGGCAACGTCGTGGTGCTGGGTCCTGCGCTGGAAGCCAACATGGTCGGAGCGCTCGCCGCCGAGGCGATGCGCCAGGAGTTGCAGACCCGGCTGGTCGCGTTACTGGCCGACGCCGCTCAGGTCGACCAGGAACTCGCCAGTGCCATCGCCATGGCTACGGGCGCTGAACCCATCCCGGAGGGTCCCCACACGAATGATCCTGCAGTGCAGGAGATTCTGACGGACCCGCCGGAGGACCCCCGGAGGTTTCAGGACGCGTGGGAACAGCTGTCCGATGAGCAGAAGGACTGGCTGTATGAGCAGGACCCCTTCATCGGTAACCACCCCGGCATGCCGTTCGAGGACAAGGATCACTACAACCGGATGCATCTGGACGAGCTGTCGCGCTCAGCGCAAGCCGAGGTTGACCGCATCGCAGCAGAACATCCGCAGTGGGCTTCGGGGCCGCCGGCGGCGCCCAATCCGAATCCGCCGGCTTATCGGGAGTGGAAGCAGCGGTTAGACGAGGCGACCGGGGTCAGCCAGCAATATGGTCAGGTGCAGAAGGGACTCGAGTCGCCCGACGGTTTGCCCCGCTATCTGGGCATCCTCGACGACCAGGGGCATGCTGCGGTGTCCATCAACAACCCGGATGAGGCAGTACGCCATGCGACCTTCGTACCGGGCACCGGTCAAGACCTCTCGCGCTTCGAGTTCAGCGCCGAGAAGTCCCGTGCCATGTACGAGGCGACGATGAGCGCCGACCGTTCTCTGCGCCAGGGAGATGTCTCGGTCACGACCTGGATGGATTACGACCGACCTATGAAGTTGTGGGACGCAGCGTCACCGAGTTACGCCCACAACGGTGCTGAAGCGCTGCAGGATTTCCAATCCGGCCTCCGCGTCACCCATGACGGAGCCTTGGCACCGTCGACCAACACGGTCATTGGCCACAGCTACGGATCAACCCTGATGGGGGCCGCCGGGGTTGACGGTTACCTGGATGCCAATAACGTTGTCGCTGTGGGTAGTCCGGGGATCCTGGCCGGCAACGCGGGCGAGCTGAATCTTCCTGACGGCGCCAACGTCTTCGCCACCCGCGCCGAAAACGACATCATCACGCTCGCCACGGGCATGACGCTGGGCCCGGACCCGGTGTCGGGGACGTTCGGTGCGATCGCGTTCGAAGCAGCACCGGGGAGGGCTTGGCCGTTGGGCCTGCCCTCAGTCGAGGCGCACAGCAGTTACTGGGACAACATGAACAATCCAGCCCTGATCAACTTCGGCCGTATCATCGCCGGTAGAACGGACGTGACGCCACCGTGAAATCCCCTCGGACGTATCAGAAGGCATTCCTCGCCGCCGTTCTCGTCGGCGTCTCGCTGGCTGCGTGTACGCCGAGTAACCCAGCAGAGGCACCGTCCGTTCCGGAAAGTTCCGGCGTTACCCCCATCCCTGGAGGACCCTTGGAAGCTACGCCTGCCGTCCCATCGCCGAAAGTTCCTGCGAGCCAACAGGAAGCGCAGGATACTGTGCTGCGGTATCTGCAGGACACCGTGAACGCACTGCCGCCGGGCAGCAGTCTGGACGGGACCCGTTACGTCGCCGGCGGTGACACACGCCATTGCGACGATGATCCAAGCGGGCCTGATGCACCCGTCCGATTCTCGGACTGGCGCGACATCCAGACGCCAGCCCAGACGGACTTCACCGAGCTCGTCAGTGAGGTCGGTGACCTGTGGAGAAGCTGGGGCTGGCAAGTGATCGAGCGCGACGGATACGAGAAGCCGAATCGCTTCGGATACGCCCCGGACGGCTACGTCCTCCAGATCACCGCCAGCTATCCTCCGACCTACCCACCCAGCATCATCGCCGCGTCACCCTGCTATCCGGGCAATCTGCGACGCGACGACATCCCGCGCAACCCGCCGGTCATCACACGGAAATCAACAACGGGCTGAGCAGCGGTCCAACTCCTTTGCGGGCCCGGCCACCCCGCCAAACACAAAGGCCACGACCCATTTCTGGTTCGTGACCTTTATGCCCGCAGTTCGTAGAACCGCTCGTTGTGTGTGGATCTCAAATGCAGGTCAGGGTGCGAATACGGCGGTTGATTCCACCGACTTTTTGCGATTTTTCCACCGACTTTATCCAGGATCAGAGAACAACTTCGGTGGTGCCGCTCTGGCCTTCGTTCGGTCGCGTCTGGTTTCGTCAGCGTTCCTCGGAGCAAAGTGTGAGCCTGGCGTTTCCGCTGGCAGCGTGCGTTCTGTAGCGGTTCGGTGAAGTTGTGCCGTTTCATTCCACCGACTTTTCCGGGTGCAGACATGGCGATGGACCGCGCCGGTTGGGCGCGGTCCATCGTGCGGAGATGCTTCTAGGTTCTTGGGGGTGTGCGGGCAGGTTCGTGGCCGAGGTCGGCGGCGAGCTGACGCATCCGAATGTCGATGGATTCTTCTCTGACCTTGGCGGGGTCGAAGTTTGCTTGGCTTTCCCGGTTGGAGGCGACGACTGCCATGGCCAGGGTCAGCTTGATCATCGGGTCGCGTCGCGGCCCATCGGTGAGTTTGCTCAGCCCCGTCACGTGGGCCGACTTGAGGTGGTTGAACCGCTGCTCGGTGAGCGCGCGAGCTGCCTCGAAGTACACCGCGTGTTCCCAGCTCCCGGGTACCAGATCCCATTGCGCGCGTTTGAACTGATCCGGAGTGAGGGTGACCATGACGCTGGACTTGGCGCAGCACCCACGTTCGTGGGCCTTCCAGGTCGGCTCCGCGACCGGGACTCCGCGACGGCCGTACTGCATGGATTCGGGTTTGAGTGGACAGATGACGTTCCCCAGCGCCGCCGGACAGACCAGTTTGACCTTCACCACTTGCTTGCGTGAGCGACCCAGAACGGGCCTGCCGTGCCCGCTTTGTGCGTAGAAGGGCCGTGAGTTGTAGCCCATGAGGTAGGGCAGGATGCGCCGCAACCGCTTGTCGTGGAGGCGGAACTGATCGTTGCTTAGGAGGTGCTCCATCTTCGGTGCACTGTGGCCTTTGATTTTCGCCAGGACTGCGGGGCAGAAGAACGCCCCGGCCCATTGGAGAGCGCCTGGCTCGAGCTCGGAGGCGGGCGCTCCGGCAGGTTTCGTTGAGGGGCATTCGATCCCCCAGCCCTTGGGGAACCGGCCGACGAAGTTGTAGCGACGTTCGAGCAGGATGTCGGCAGTTTTGTCCTTCGTGTTGTACGCCATGTCCGATGTCATGAACGGCCACTTGGCCCGGAGGCTTTCGGGACGTCCGGTCAGATCGTTGGCCTCGGCTTGTTCGAGCGCATCAGCCATGCCTTCCGGGCTTCCTGAGGTGCCGTAGTGGATGGCGATGCCGACGAAGACCGGGGCCACGGCGTGCATCGCGGTGGGCTTGCCGATGCGGGTCAGTGCGGTCATTTCCAGGGTCATCCCCGCATAGGTGATCTGGCGGGTGGTGCCCGTGCCGTCGCCGGCCGCAGACTTGCGGTCGCGCACGTGGTAGTTCGCACTCGGTACGGCGCCGCGCATCTTGTCGTCGGCGACGCCGATCGTGCCGTCTTGTTTGGCGACGAGGTACAGGGTGCCGTCGACGACGAGGTCTCCCCGGCAGCCTTCTGGGTTCTTGACCTCCACGGACGCCGCAACGAGGCGGTTGATGGCCAGGTGCACAAGTCGTGCGGCGCGTTCAGCATGCTCGCGTTCTTCATCGGTGCGCTTTTCGAGACGGGCGAGATATTGGGCATTGGTCATGCGCCGGGCCGGCAGGTCAGCCCAGGAATCGAAAGGCCTGAGTCTGCGTGTCCACCGGGCGGTGAAGCGCTTGTACTCCGCATGGTGTTGTCGCCAGATCCGCGAGCAATCCTGGTCGTGCATGCCGACTGCGGTCAGTTGGGCCGGGGTGAGCTCCGCAATCGTCTGCAGGATGCCCGTCAGTGTGGGAGGGCGTTTCATAATGACTCTGATGAGAAGCGATACCAGAACTGCGGTGGTCGTATAGGCGATGCCCTGTGGGCGTCGCCCGACGGCCTCTCGACGATGAGGGTGTTGATCGTCGATGAGTTCGGCTACCCCGGATTCCCACACCAGGTGGCGGGCGTAGTTGAAGAGGTCGTCGGCGATGATGCACTCCGGTTTGCGTGCGGCGATCATCGCAGGCTCTCCTGCTGAATGGTGATAGCGTGCCGGATTTTGAAGTGTGGCAATTCTTTTCGTAGATCGCTCAACACCCTCAGGTCTGCAACGTCCGCAAGCTGCAACAGCAGCGCGGTTGGTATGCGTCGTTCGGCCATGTCGAGAATCCACCGGTTGCGCAGCGCCGCCGCCCTGACGGGTGGATATCCCTTGTTGGTCAGCTTTTCGCTGATGCGGTTCACGATGTTGCGTTCAGCGAACTCGGCGTTGGGGGCCAGCACCAGGCCGTCGCCGACTCGGGCCGCCAATTCGATGAGCCGGGAGTTGATGCCGGGTTCCAGGACCGGTACCTGCCGCGCACCGCCGGCGGCGTTGGGCAGGGCGACGACGCAGATCGCGCGGCCATGTGAGCGCACGGTGGTGATCGCCGTTCCTCGCAGGACCTTGAAGTCGGACGCGCGGGCACCGACGCCGTAGCTCAGATCCGCCAACGCCAGGGCTCGCATCCCCAGCGGGGTGGGCAGTTCCCAGACGACCCTGTAGAAAGAGCGGATCTCCTCGTAACTGGCTGCCTTCCGCTTCGTCCGCGCCACCGGCGTTACCCGCTCTGGCGGGTACTCCCGGGGATGGAACAAGCGTCCCGCGGTGTAGAGGATGTGACGGACTTGCCGATGACCCCGGGGGCTCTGCGCTCCGGTGACCTCCAGTCGCTCGTCGACAGGTCCGCGTTTGAGAGCTCTCTTGGCGTCGACGACGCCACCGACGGCGGCCCAGGCCAGATGCCTGGCCACCTCAGCGCACGACTTCTTGTCGGTCGCTGCGGTGGTGAACTCGGTCATGCACTGGACTTTCGCGGCCTCCAGAACCGCTTCCCTGGCGATCTCGGGGTCCGGGTAGCGGATAGAGATCGCGGTAAGCATGGCCATGCGCTCTTCGAGATCGGGACCCGGCTCCGGCACCGGCGTCAGGGCAGCGCGTTGCATGAACGCCGATGCCGCTTCCAGTAGCGGCTCGGGCGGTGCCCCGTCAGGAACACTCACCGACGCATCCGCCGCGGTGAAACCCTTGAATCGGGCCATCAGCGACCACCACCGACCACACGGCGTGGACGGTTGACAATCGTGCGTGGGCACGCTGAAATGAACACAGTCCTCCTTGGAGGGTTGAAGAGCCTCAGAACTCTTTGTTTGTCTGGAAGCCGGGCTGCAACCCGGCTTTCGGCATTTCTTGGGCGGCACATGCCGCGGGAAGTACCGTTACCGCACTCAAACTAGGTGTTCGGTGCACCTCCCAAATTCCGTTCGGGAGCAACAGGATTCAGTCGATTCTTGATCGACTCCCCACGATCGACTCCCCGCTGGCTCAGCGCCAGCTTCAGGAGTTCACTGCCGGCCTGCGACAACGTGATGTCGGCGCAGTCCGCGTACGTGTATACGGCGTCGGCGATTGCCGGCGGCAAGCTGAACTCGACTCGCACCCGTGAAAGGCGCCTGTTCCGTGGCCTGCCCATCGCAGCTCCCATCGAGTCCCGGAGATTTGTCGAGAGATTCCCGGCCGTAGATTAACCGACATGTCACGCTGAATACGTTGCTGTTGAGGGCTTATCGCAAGAGACGGTGTGAGCTTTTACCGTATGTGGAGAACTTCGAAAGCCAGGCGCCGTAGCGGCGAAGATGGTTCTTGTTCAGGTCACGGTTCCACTCGATATACGCGCTCTGTGCACATACCCGTTGCTGAACAACATATTTCGAGGTCTTGAGAGCAAGCAACGCCTCATGATTGATCAAACTCGACGACCGCCGTTAGTTCCTGCGCACGGGACGCGACAATGCAATTCGAAACATCCAGCTACAGCTTCGGAGAACTCTTCGCAAACAGCATTCTGCGCGCGTGTCGCCGGCGCTGACACATCGACAGCGGCGAGAGTCCGGACGGGACACGGGAGATGCAGCTTCGCTCGTCGCCAAATCCGATGGTTCCGCTCAATCATCAACCACGGCAACGGAGTCTGGTTCACCGACGATCCGTCTTACAGTCTCCTGCTGCACTACGGTCAGCATGTCCTCGGTATAGCCATCGATCACGAGAGCCCACCACACCGTTCTCACGTTGGGACATCGAGGACAACATCGGGGGCCGACGACGCCGAACTTGCCCATGCGCGGCGGGTAGTCCCACCCGAGATCAAACGCATCGCTCGGAGTCAGGATCTCCTCCACCCCGCACACTTCGCAGATATGCCGCCACTGTCGTTCGGTATCCGTCATACACGCCAGTCTCGCCTGCAGCAGTGACAGGTATGCGAGACGGGCGAGGAGCACCTCGGCACCACACCACAAGGGGTCGACCAGGCCGCGCCCACCGCCAGGCGGCTATGGGCCGTGCTGGTCTCAAGCCGGCCGCGGCGCGCCGGGATCAGTGAGAATGCCGCCGCCCGGGATCACGGTGATCGGCGACCTTTCCACGCCGGTAAGCGCGGTCAGATCACCGTGCAGGTGCAGTGGGACTGGGTTGGCCGCCCCGGGCGCACGATGACGGTCAAGGGTATCGAGGACGTCCCCGTCCACGACTAGGACGCCATAGTGGCCAGGTCGTGCAAAGGGCTTGTGACGAGCGCTTCGATCAGGTCGACCAGCACCGCACCGATGGCGGGCAGAACATCGGTGTGGCCGGTGAACATCGCGACGATGCACACCGCCAGCCAAAACGCGACGATGACGACTACCGTGATCAGCAGAAGCTTGAGCGCGGTCAGCAGATGAGAAGACATGCCTCCCCCTCACAGGGGTTGAAAGCGACGAGACAGCCGTGGCCGTCCCACCGCGACCCGACTGGCCCCGGCATAACTTCCTGTGAGTCAGAGCATGCTTTGCAGGTGCGAAGTGCATCAATGCTGGTCAGCGGCATAAACGAAACCCCGTTGCATTGTGTGCCTGATAGGCACACAATGATTGGCATGGCCACGAAGACGGAGCGGTTCGCGGTGCGCCTGACTGCTGAGCAGGACGCCCTGATTCGTCGTGCCGCCGAAGTGGAGGGGACCGATCTGACCAACTTCACGGTGACCGCGACGCTGGCTCATGCCCGCGAGGTGCTCGCCGATCGGCGGCTGTTCATGCTCGACGCGTCGGCCTGGTCGGAGTTCGTGTCGGTGCTGGACCGGCCGGTGTCGCAGAAGCCGCGGCTGGAGAAGTTGTTCGCGGAGCCCTCGATCTTCGACGAGTGAGCGGCTATAGCGCGCCCCGGCCGATCGGCGAGCACGATGTGGTCGCCGACTTCGACAGCGGCGAGCCCACCCTGGATGAGTACCTGAGAGGCCGCGCCCTGGCCAACCACGTCGAAGGTGCCTCCCGGTGCTTCGTGACGTGCCGCGACGGCCGTGTCGTCGGGTTCTACGCGCTGGCCTCGGCGGCGGTGGAGCGCAGGGGAACACCCGGGCGGGTGCGGCGCAACATGCCCGATCCGGTGCCGGTGATCCTGTTGTCGCGGCTGGCGATCGACCGCAAGGAACAGAGCAAGGGATTGGGCGCCCAGCTGCTGCGCGACGCGATTACTCGCGCGGTGGCCGCTGCGGAGATCATCGGTGTGCGGGCACTGCTGGTACACGCGCTGCACGAGCAGGCCCGAGCGTTCTACGCCCACTTCGATTTCGAACCCTCACCGACCGACCCGCTGCACCTGCTGCTGTTGATCAAAGACGCCCGCGCCCTGCTCGACCCGCCGCAGAAGTGATTGTCTGATGCCCGACGATATGGAGAAAGCGCCCGAGGACCGGCGGTGGCGATCAGCACAGACCTTCCAGGGGTTTCTCGACCACATGGAGGAGTTCCGGCGTTCACCGCAGGGCCAGCAGCTTCAGGCCGATCAACAGGCCTCCGAGGCCGACCTGCAGGCTTGGTTGGACGATCAGTCGGGCGTCGTCGTGGGCCGCCACGGCGGGCAGGTGCCCGAGCAGTGGGAGGGCCAGGTCGACGGGCACAGCTTCTACTTCCGCGAACGGGGCGGGGACTGGGACATCGAACTGGACCTGCACGAGCAGCAGCCCGCCATCACCCGGGGAGAGCGCATCGCCACCGGCACAATCACCGCCCCCGGATATGGGCAGAGCCCCCGGGAGCGGGCGGCGTTCATCGTCACCACCATCCGCAACCATCTGCGGCACACGCGGACCGCCGAGGCCACCGCTTGCTCGGACTACGCCTACCGGGTCGAGTGGTCGCCGGCGGACAACGAGTTCGTGGGCCTGGTCGCCGAGTTCCCCTCACTGTCCTGGTTGGCACCCACCGAGGACGAGGCGCTGCGCGGCATCATCAAGGTCGTCGAGCAGCTTGTGGCCGATGACCCCGATAACGGCGGAGGTGGACGCCGATGACCGAGGAGAACGGCGTCGACACCCAACCAGGGAAGACCCAGGTGACGCTGAAGCCGGTCTTTGCGTTCGAGCAGGTCTTTCGATACGTCGACCAAGACGGCGCACAGCAGTGGCTGGTCGTCGGCGAGGCATTGAACGGCACGTTGGCGACCTAGACTCTCGGGGGACGGACATCACGAGACCGCCCACAACGAGTGTTCTCGTCAGGTATGCCGAGGCTGATCGCAGGAGGGGCCTCCATTGGAGTCGTTCGCAGAACACGCGGCGCTTGTCGCCCTTCTGCGCGCCAGGCCAGGCAACCTCACGTGGCGAAAGCTCACCGCACAGGTCCTCTCATGTGGCAGCGCTGTCGAAGTCTGGCGCAAGTACCATCCTGATGGTTTGCTCCCCATCAGCACGGAGGGGGCTTTCCTGGCAGATGCAGAGGCAGACCTTCGAGCGTGGGAGCGGACCGGCCTGCAATTCCTCAGCGCGATAGACGTCAGCTTTCCACCGTCAATGGTCGGTACCGCCAACACTCCGCCATTCCTGTTCGCCCAGGGAAGCTTGAAAGACCATGATCCCGCCATTGCGGTCGTTGGTTCGCGGGACGCTTCCGTGCGTGGAATTCAGCTGGCGACGGCAATCGCTGAATACCTTGTAGCGCAGTCTCTTACTGTCGTTTCCGGCTTGGCAGCTGGAATAGATTCCGCTGTACACGAGACTGCGCTGCACACCGGAGGACGCACCGTGGCATTCATCGCCACGGGCATTACCAAAAGCTATCCGGCGGCAAATCGCGCGACTCAGCACGCGATCGGCGAACGCGGCCTGCTCCTGTCGCAGTTCTGGCCGGAAGCCCCACCCCAGAAGACAAACTTTCTGCTGCGCAACAACTCCATCGCACAGTACGCATCGGCGGCAATAATCGTCGAAGCCGGAGAGCACAGTGGCGCTCGCAACCTCGCACGGCATGCCGTCGACTTAGGTCGGCCGCTGATCCTCACCGATCTTGTCGCCGACGCCAATGATTGGGCACAGCAACTACTGTCGGCTTCCGGTGTGTACAGGGCTGCCAGCCTGGCAGAGCTCGCGGAGATAGTTCAACAGATCACGCCAGGCACGCGCAGGGAGCCAGACCCAGGCGATGCCAAGTGATCGGGCAACACGACGCAAATGACCCACTCGCAATGTTTCTTGCCCAAGCGGCAGCCCATGAGTTTCACAACACTATTCACATCCCACGGCGTACTTGTGAGGTGTGCCGCGGCGGACTTTTGAACGGAAGAACAGCACGCTGTGACCGTTGCGCTTCTACTACTGGATCCGCAACGGTTGATCTTGTCGGCTCGATGATCTACGGCTGCAGAGGTTTGGAGAGCGGCGCATTGATGCATCGCTACAAGCGACCTCAGGCAACACCGACCGACATTCAGATCGTGGCCATGGTGACGGCCATAGGGTTGCAGCACCGCAGCTGCGCAGACGCGCTTGTGGGAAGCGCAACGCGATACTGGGCGACGGTCCCATCGCTGAAAACTACTGGTGCAGCGCATCGTTTCCGCGAGATCTTACTTTCGGTTCTCGATGGCGATGACGAAATCGAGATCTCTGCGAGTATGGCCTCCCGATTTGCCGCTGATGCGCAGCGGCGGGAAGTACGGCCAGACTTCTACGACGTGCATAGTCTGGTCCCGGACGGAAGCCACGTAGTGGTCATCGATGACACCTGGACGACTGGCGGACACGCAGCGTCTGTCGCCACTGCGCTCAAACAAGCTGGGGCGCAGATCGTGTCGGTAATGGCCGTCGCACGGTGGCTGGATCCCCGTGGTGGCTATCCAGGGTGGACCTACACAAATCACATCCGCGAGAGGCGTTACGAACCGTCCCTATGCCCGTGGACGGCCGGTGCATGCCCGCCGCCGCTAAGCGCAACCAGTACGCGCTCGTCCACGCGTCCAGACCCGATCCCATGGCCCGGCTTCTCCTGGGATGCGCCCGGCCGTATTGCGCCAGCCTGTCGCATGATCCTCGCCATCCTCGCTGACGGCCACTGGCACCGATGCTGCGACATCACCGACCGCGTAGCTGCAGCGTTTGACCTACAAACAGCCACGGTATCGAAGCTTGTGCAGGGCATGGTGAAGAACGGGGGTGTGGACCAGCGGGGACGGCGGCAGCGGGGGAGTGCCGATACTCGCGAGGTGCGACTTCCCTAGTCACGCCGGTCAATTGCGTCTCTTCCAGTCGAATCGTCCTGATTCACGGCGTCCGCCGAATCGCATACCATCTTGGCGGTCTTGACGACTCCGCGAGCATTCACCGTATTGCCCCTCCGCCGATAGCGAAGCCGAACCCGATCGAGCGCCGATAGCGAAGCCGAACCCGATCGAGCCCCTTTCTGATCACGACGATCCCCCGCTCGTCCCATACTCGATGATGAAGTGCGCACCGAAGACCTTGTTGGTTCACTGGATGGTGACAGCGCCAGCACGTTTGCGATGATCGTCTGGCACGTGCATGTTTGATGCTGTTGTGCGGCAGCCCTGAGACTCATCGGATACCGTCATAGCGGTGAGCAAGCCCGGACGCACACCACGTCTCTGCAATCTGAAGAACCCAGCACACAACGTCGAGACGTGCCCGCGCTGCCAGTGGTTGCTCCGCAGCCCGGAAGCTCGGAAAAACCTTCGCGAGAAGAAGAAGTCCGATCGACGCGCGGAGAAGCAATTTGCGGAGAAGCGGAAACCGATCCGGGTCGTGCAAGGCGGCCTAGGGTCCGGCAGCAAGTAGACAGACGTCCTGCACGTCGATTGCCCTTCCGACAACGCGGGGTCCACCGAGAGGACGAGTTTCAGCTAACGGTGCCTACGCCCTGATGAAGGCAGGCCACCGCTGACGGTGCGCACGCTGTACTCGCCCTCACTGGGCGGCGGCGCCGCGTACGTCTTATTGGCCTGCCCGACGGGCCGGATCGCGCCACCGCCGCCCGGGTTGAATCCGCCAGGGCACCGACGCTCGTTGTTCCACCGGATGCGGCCGCCTTCACCTCGATAGTGCGGCCCGAGCGTCCCGTCGTCGCGAACCGTAACGCGGTTGCCGCACTCGACGCACTTCGCACGCTGAGAGCGTCGCTTGGCCATCTCGTCTCCTAACCTAATTCTCACGGCGCCTTTTTGGTCCCTTCGGGCATCTACGGGAGGCTGGCTGTCCCACCCGCTGCCAGTTCACGGGCGAACACGGAGACTCTCTGGTGGCGTCGGCGAGTTGATCGGGTTGCCGACGGGGATCCCCCGGGTGACGCAGCCGTCTGAGAACACGATCCAGACGCAGTCGTCAATGGGCATTTCTTCGGGATCGCACTCGCTGACGTACCAGAGGCCGTCGTGCATCGATCCGGCCGGAGCCTGGTGGGCCGTGTAGCAGTGCGGGCCCAGCCCACGCTCGGCCGCGACCGCCGCGATCGCCGCGATCGCCTCGGAATTGTTCATACAGACCCTCCTCCAATCTGCCGTGCCTTTGCTCGCTCCGCACCGCCGTCAGCCGCTGACCTCTGCCTGTCCCGGTGACGATAGGCGCTGCTGCCGACAAGTTGGGCCCGTCGACTTCCCGACCAGCCGCCGATGCCCTTACTGGTTGACTGCGCGGGAAACTCTGTCCCCCACGGCCCATAGCTCGTCGGGATCGAGTCCCGCGACCGGTACCGCTTTGGCTGGCCCGGATTCGTTCTGGCCCAACAGGGATGCGATCTCGCCAAATCCGGAGTGGCCCGCAGCTTTGAAGTTGCCCTTCCAGCAGCCCGCGATCATCAGTTGCCCGTTCTTCACCGAGAACTTGAAGGGCGGAAATCTCCTGCCGAAGGGGTACACGAACAGCGCACCTCCCGGCTTCTTGCCGAATGTCAGCCGAGCATGCGTTCCCTCGCATCGGCGTTGGCCGTTGGCGTCCATCAGTTGGAGGAACCTCTGAAGGAATGCTCTGTCACCCGCGTCGTCGATGGCCGCGACGAACTCCCGCCGGGTCCATCCGCCGGGCTCGGCCGTGGAGTCAGCCTCCGGGTAGCGGACAGGAGCGCCAGTACTCACTGGTCGGCCGGTGAGCCAGGAGCGAAGGTGGTCGACCTTCGCTTCCATGTGGTTGCCGATCGTGTCGAGGTCACCGTGTTCGCCCTGTTTGGTGGCGCTGTCTATCGTGTCGTCGCCGGAGTAGCGGACTTCAATTCTGATGTGGCTCTTGCTGAAGACGTCGGACTCGTCTGTCGAGTCCACGTGCCATCCTGAGACGACCGCGGTGTCGACGGTGTCAAGCCTGGTGCTGGTTCCTTCTGGCAATGGTCAACCTCTCCTCATCGTTGTGGCGCCCAGTTCCTAGACGCGTCATCGTGCGCCGGCGATCACCAGAGCGAGTTCGTCGACTTGCTGCAGCAACGCCGCCGGGGGCAAAGCCAAATCGAGGGCGTGACAGTGCATCGTCACGGCACTGCGTTGCACGGAGTGGATGCTCACCGGTTCGTTGCCTTTGGCATAGACGAGGTGTCCGTCGTCAAGTCCGAGAACGGTGCAGTAGGCCAGCATTTGGTAAAGGTCGGCGTTGGGGAATCCGTCGGGGCGCTCGGCCTTGTATTTGGCGTCGACGACCGCGCGCACCGCCCCGTTGCGGCGACAGAGCAGGTCGGGCCGCATGTCGACTTCGCGTTGTTCGTCGAGATGCAACGCCGCTTGTGTCGTGCATCGCCAGCCCCGGCCAGTGAGGGATTCGTTCAGTGCAGTGGTGACGAAGTCTTCGAAGATCCGCCACATGTCGAACATGTAGCCCGTGACAGTAACGCCGCCCAGATGGTGCTCGAACGATTCGGCGGCCAAGACGATCTCAGCCAACCGCAGCGCCGTCTGGTAGCGGGCGTTGAGGCGGCTGGGCTGCCAGGCCGGCAGGGCGGAGCCACGTGTCGGCACCGAGACGTCAGCCAGGGTGCGCCGCAGTCGCAGCAGCAGCAGCCGCGCGGGCTCGCTGACACGTGGCACTCTCAGCAGCCGCATCGTCGCCATCGCGAGCAGCTGGTTCTCGGGGATGTCGACGGTGAAGTCGTCGTACTCCACTGCCAGCGGGACGGGAAGCCCGTAGAGCCGGCTCATCTGCTCACCGGCCAGGACTCGCCCACGCAGCACCGGCAGCACGTCGGCGATCCTGCGGTATCCCTGTAGTAACCCCTGCTCGACGGCGCGGGTGGCCAATCGGGCAAAGGCCTCAGCGACGCCCGGAAGGAGTTCGTCGGCGCCGGCCAGACCGATAGGGTCATCGCGCCAGATCGCCGGGTTATGGGCGTAACCGAGCAGGAACAGCAGACGGTTCAGGTCGGTGATCTTTGGCCGCACGATCAGCGGGCGATCCCCGATAACCACTGCGCCCACTTTTCGACCGGCTGCAACCTCGTAGATGCCTTCGGTGGGTGTCAGGGTGACCGTCACGATCCCCAGCGCGGTCAACGCGCGATACTCCGTGCCGCTCAGGGACACCGAAAGGGCGGGGCCGCCCTCAGTAAGGATCAGCGGTGCTGGACTCATCGTCGCCCGGTTCGGTATCCAGTACTAAGCCGTCGCCATCGGTGGCCGCCGCTGTCGAGGCCAGGCTCTTGGTCAGCGCGTCCAGACCGTAGCGGCTGTGGACATCAACGGTGCGTTCGCCGTAGTGGTGTTCTTCGAGTAGGGGAAGAATATCGGTGCGCCACATGAGCTTCAGAGCTGCGCCGGTGAGGTCGCCAGCGAGCCGGTCCCTCATGAAATAGGACGGTCCGATCTTGAAGTCGGAGTCGCTGATGCGGTTGTTCAGTTCGTCGTGCAGGTCAGCGAGTGTCATCGGGAACCCCTTGGCGGCCAGCCAACTGCGCAAGATCCCGTTGGTCGGGGCTTCCGACGGGTGCAGCGGCAGGAACGCGAACCGGCGTCGCAGGGCCGCGTCCACTAGCGCGATGGAGCGGTCGGCGGTATTCATGGTGCCGATGACGTAGATGTTCTTGGGCAGCGAGAACGGTTCTGCGCTGTCCGAGGAGTACATCAAATCGATGGCCTGGTCTCGGTATTCGAGCAGGAAGTACAGTTCGCCGAAGATCTTCGGTAGGTTTCCGCGGTTGATTTCGTCGATGATGAGGACGAACACTGCGTCGGGGTTGTCGACGGCCTTGTCGACCAGGGACCGCAGCGGTCCGGCTTTCAGTGTGAATCCGATCTGGCCGCCGGCCTCGCCCTGGGGGCGGAAGCCCTCGAAGAAGTCCTCGTAGGAGTAGGCGGGGTGGAACTGTACGAACTTGATGTTCGCTTCGTCGGTGATGTGGCGAGCCAGCTTCTGGGCGATGTAGGTCTTCCCGGTGCCCGGCGGGCCGTAGAAGATGAGTTGGCGGCGGTCACGGAGCAGTTCCACGCAATCTTGTAGCCAATCGATTCCCACGTGGAGTTGTTGCGCCAGTTCGGCGGAGGCGTCAGGCAGATGCACGTCGCCGTGCTTCGGCCTCGGCGGCCGACGCTCGGCCAGGGCGGTCAGTGTCTCCAGGTGTTGGCTCAAGTCGAGAACTTCGCCTTGAGCGTTGAGACGGACGGCGACGTCGCCGGGCAGATCCGACACCCGGCAGGGGTGCTGGTACCACTTCACCGAGCGGCGGAGGTTGGAACGTCCGTCGCTGCTAGTCACGGAATAGGGGTCACCGGTGATGGTGCCGAAGTGGACGTCGCCCTGACTGATCGTGACGACGAGGTCGCCGGGGTGCATTCGTTTCAGGAATGCGTAGAACTCGTCGAATTTCTCCTGCCGTGCCGCATACCCGGACGATCGGTAGTCTTCGTCGACGAATGCCTTGAGTTCTTCCCGAGTGACGTCGGGGTCGACCGGTCGCAGCAGGCTCGCCGCCAATGACAGCGACTGCTTCTCGCGCCAGACCGGGATCATGTCCTGGCCTTTGACGTTGGAGCCGTGCACCTTCCAGGCGTGCTGAACATCCGGTGTCGGTTCGGGCTTCGGGGGCGTGCCTTTCTCCCACTTCGCTTTCCATTCGGGTGAGTAGAGGTCGACGTGGCCGCCCTCGGCGTCGATCAGCGCTTCATAGATGTGGGCCAGGTCGATGTCGACGTCGCCGGATGGACTGTCGAGGTAGTCGGCGGCCAGTCCGTCGCGCATCGTGGTGCGGTGGGCGTTGCTGACCACCGGCAGGAAGAAGTGCGGAAAGGCCAGATAGAGCAGTGACTGTCGTTGTGCTGCTTGGCCGGTCGGCACCGTGTCGATCTCCTCGCGGAATCTCAGCGGGTCGGCGAGGGCCCCGGCGCGTCGGTCGTCAGGTAGCGATTTGAAGTGGCGCGCGACCTCGATGAGGTAACCGATCTGTGCCCACTTGTAGGAGGTGAACGCCTGGCCGCCGTTGAAGACGCCGCCACCGAGCAAGGCTTCCTCCACATCGGCCGGTATCGCCACATGCACGCTGCTCATATCCAGAACGTTCGTGATCTGCTTCACCTTCAGCAAGCCACCCATGTTGAGGATCGGTAGCACGTTGAGGATGAGCACTTCAGCGAACAACTGGGTCGCCGCAGGCGAAGTTTCGGCGAGTTGGTGCCTCAGCTTCTCAAAGAAGTCTCCGGCACCCATGTCGGGCTTATCGACATACTCTCTTTTGAGCTGCTCGAGATTCTCGAGGCTCCAAACCGGCTCTCCGGGCGTCAGCAGTGAATCGTCTTTGCCCAACACGCAATCGATGAGCCGCCGGCCGATCGCCTCGATTCTCGGCGCAGCCTCACGGGCAAATGTCCCCACTTCGACATCACTCATGTGTCGTGCCCCTTATCCTTGCGCCGCCAGATCGTCGAACTGCGATTCGTACGGCACACCGGTCTCTTCGGCTTCGGCCATCGCGTCGTAGATCTCCAAGATCATCCGCTTCGTCCGGTACTCGCCTTGTGCGGCAATGTCTTTGCGCTTAACGATCGGGAACGTCTCCATGATGTAGTCGACGTCGTCACGTTCGATGCCGTACAGGTGGAAGAACGCGGCGTCGAGTTCAGCCTTTCTCCACTGTCGTAAGATCGGGTCGAACTGATATCGCAGTGCCTCTGCACGGCTGGCGATCCATGTGGTCGTCTCGCCTTCGACACCCGGTAGAGCACTGTCGACAAGCAACTGCGGGGTGATCAGCGGTAGCTGCATAAAGATGAAAAAGTTCATGTGCGTCGAACTCTGCTTTTGCCGTGCAACAAAATCAACGACGAAGGCAGACATACACGCCTGCAGATCAAATTGGCCCTCAGACGTTGCACCGTTGACTAGGGCGACAGGCAGCTGATTACCAACCGCGGCGCGGGGGAATACGCTTCCGATAAGCGTGCGTTCATCGGTGCTGCGGCTAATGTCTCGCCAGCCCAATAGCCATTCGCCATCCTGCCCCCGCAGCTTTGTGTCGACTTGTTGCTCTTCGACCCAGTATCGCGGAACCGCAAGGAAATCCGGGTCTTGCTTCTCCTCCAACGTCACGTCGCGGACGGTTCCGTCCCGCTCGTAAGTAGCCCAGCGGTGATCATAATGATGAATCATCTTGGCTTCGTACAACGGCAGCATCCGCTTATCACCGCGCTCAAAGACGTTGCCATTGAGTTCCCAGCCGCCATCTTCCAATTCGTCGCGGGTGCGGAAGAGGTGCGAGTCGTTGGACATGTGGAACATCGTCATGAACTTGATGCCCCAGGGGTTGCCGTCGGGATCGTCCTCGCGCATGAGGATGGGCACTCGTTTGTAGATGCCGAGGGTGATCTCCGCGTCGCGGCGGCTGCGGAACACCGGACAGGTTCCTGTGTTGGGATTCAGTAGCGTGATCTCTTCGGGGGTCAGCACGAAGGTCACGCCGGCGCGCTGCAGGTCGGTGGGGTCGTGGGCGAAGAAGGCGAAGCTGGCTTCGGGTTCTCTCATGTCGCGGCCCACGAGAGTAAGCAGGCAGAACTTGAACCTGCTGTCCACCGCCTCGAACAATGGTTTGCGGTTTTCAAAGTCGTACAGGCTCGAAATGGATCCGTTCTCCACAAGATCCTTGAAGTAGTACTGGGTTGTCGCGTCGGTTGCGATGCCGGTCGGCAGGATCACCCCGAGACGCCCACTACCGGCGAGCAAGTTGCGGTCCGCTTCCGCAAACACTGCATAGGTGTTGATATCGCCCCGGCCGGTCAGCGGGTAACGGCCCGAGGTGCGCATAAGGTGCGAAATCCCTTCCGCCCGGCGCTTCTCGGCGACGAACGCCAAGTGCAGCGGTTCGTTAGTCTCGGGAAGCTTCGCGATGAGACGCTTGCGTGCGGCCGCGTTGGGTGCCGTCGCAATCTCCGGGTCACGCGCTGCGAAGAACTCCTGCTCTTGCAGCTTGACTCGCTCCCAGGGCGGGTTGCCGGTCACCGCCGAGAAGCCGCCCGCCCAACCGGCGACGGGATTGACGGTATCGCCCTTGCTCGGTGCGGTCGGGAAGATATGCGGAAACTCCAAGTGCCAATGGAAGAACCGGTATTCGGCGGCGAGCCGTTCGATCTCGGTACAGCTGCGTTCGTCGAGCGGGTCCTCGCCATCAGTGAGCCTGGTGATGGTGCGGTGGGTGATCGCCTTGGGCGCACCTGCTGTCTTCTGCCAGACGAAGGCGGCGCACCAGGCATCAGCAGCCAGTCGTTGGCGGCGGTAGTCCTCGGACTCGGCGTAGGCCCGGAGCCGTTGCTGCTGAACGTGGACATCGGCCAGGGACAGCGCCGGCGCGGCCACCACATCCAGCACCTGTTCACCGAGTTTGGTGTTGGCGGCCACCATGTCGACGTCGAACAGGCTGCCCTGCGCGCTGCGCTCGGCCTTATTCTGCTTCGCCAACGTGCTGGTGATCTTCTTGTCGTCGCCCTCGATGGGCTTGAACGCGTCATCGGGCAGGCCCTCGGCTAGCAGGCTCGGCGTGGTGCCGACCAGGGCGTTGCCTACTTTGATCTGCGCGTCGAGGAAGGTCAGCGGGCGCCCGGGTTCGAGGGCCTCCATCCACAACGATACTTTGGCGAGTTCGGCGGCCAAGGGGTTGACGTCGACGCCATAGATGCAGCGGCCGGCGACATCGCGCATCGCCGAGCGCACTGACTCCGGGGTGGGCTCGGGGTCACCGGTCCGCAGGGCGGCGACTCGCTTCGCGATGCGCCGGGCCGCGCCGACGAGGAAATGGCCGCTGCCACAGGCCGGGTCGCAGACAGTGACGCTCAGCAGTGCCTCGATCGCGTCGTCGGAGGATTTCTCCGCGTCGTCGAGCACCGGGTCTAGGGCGGTGTCCAATAGCGACTCGACCAGCGAGGTGGGGGTGTAGTAGGAGCCGGTGTCTTTGCGCTGGTTGCCCGACGCAATGGACAGGGTGTAGGTCTTAATCGCAGCGTCCCAGGCCGGCACGAATTCCAGCAGGGCCTCATAGATGCTGCCGAGTTCCTCGGCGCCGAGGTTGCGGTAGTCGACGACGCGCAGGACGTTCGACCTGGGTTCGCGGACCACCGACAGCGAGCGCACCGCCGATTGCAGTGCCTGGTTGCTCAGCGCGCAGTCGGAAAGAAAGTCCAGTTCCCCCTTTTCGAACAATCCGCCGATGCCGGGCAGGCCCAGTTCTGGTAGTCCGTCGACGCTGCCCAGTGCCCGCCAGATCAGCGCCAGCGCTTGCCATTTGTCGCCGTAGCGTCCGCCGCGCCGGCGCCGCGATGTGCGCCGCAGTCGGTCGGTGGAGAAGTAGGTGGTGTAGCGCTGACGGGCCTCGGGTGTGGCGTGCGGGTCGAGCAGCGCCCCACGGTCCTCGGCGACGAAGGTGAACAACATGCGATAGGCCACCCGCAACAATGCGTGGTGGACATCGTCGACCGACAGTCGCCCCTCTGCCAAATCCTCGCGCAGTGCCGCGTTGTCGGGGTGGGTGAGGAATCCTGCGCCGAGGGTCTGCAGAGCTTCGACGACGCCGTCGCGCAACAGGTTCAGGGCACGCGAACCGGTTTCGACCGCTTCTTGGCGCCATTGTTCGAGCCAGCACGATGCCGGCCCGACCTCAGGGTCGCGGGGTTCCACGCGGGACACATGGCACAGCGTGTACAGCAGTAGGAAGTCAGCGAACAGGTCGCCGTCGAAGATGGCTTCCAGGTCGAACTCGACATAGGCAGCGCCGACCAACGAGGTCGAGTCGCGCAGCAGGCGCAAAGTGGTGGCGTTGGCCAGGATCGCCCACAGATGCTCATCGGAGCGGTTCAGCAGCTCCTGCACTAAGGACTGCGGCGAGGCACCGGCCGCCCCGGCGACGCCCTTGCTGCGCGTGTCCAACGGCACGCGGCCCAGCAGATGGATCGGCACACTGCCCCAGACATGGGAGACCGGGTAATGCTGCTCGCCGACGATGATGCCACCCTTGCCGGTGGTGGGGACGCGGCCGTAGCCGAGTTGATCCAGCACCACCAGCAGGAACCGCTCCCGGGTCAACGACGTCGCCGATTCGTCCTCAGGCAGGTTATTGAGGGCTTGGCGGTATGTCGCCCATGCGCCGCGCAGGTAGGCCCAGACCCGGTTGGCGGCCTCTCGGACGGATTCACCCGCTGGCAGGTGATAGTCCGCGGAGGTCAGTCCCGGCAGGTCGGTGCCGGTGGCCAGTTTGGCGAGCAGGTCGGCGGGCAGCAGCCCGCCCTGGATGCGGATGCCGACGAATGTCGCTGCCGCCTCGGTGCTCATTTGGTACCTCCCGTCGGGGGGACGAAGACGAAGACGCCGAGGATGTCGGCGACCGGTTCGACGGTGACCTTGAGCCCACGAATGACGTCGGCGGAGGCTTGGCGCACCCTGCGGTGCGATTTGAGGAGTCGTTTGGCCAGCAGTTCACCGTGGCCTTCGAGATGGGCGCGCACGTCGTCGAGTCCGTCGAGGCTTCGGCTGAGGAACTGTTGTGCCTGTGGGTGTGGCACGTTGCCCGAGGGAATGGCGTCCAGCAGTGGGGCGACCGATTCGGGTTCGAGCCAGTTCGCCTGTGCGGGTGCGCCTTCGAACGCCAGGGTGGCGACGTCCTCTGCCACCAGTTGCCGGGCACCCGAGCGGGACGGCAGTTCGAGGTGAAAGCGATAACGCACCAACAACAATGTCGTCCGGGTGGCCACCGCGCGCGTCCGGACCACGGCGCAGCGACGTGCCGGCCGTTGTTCGGCGGGAAGTTCGGTGTCCAGCGCGGATTCCAGAACGTAGTTGGCGATGGCCTCGACGCTGGCGTCGGTGCGGTTGAGCACGGCCTCGCCGCGGGCCACCGGCAGATCTGAGGCGAACACCAGTGGGTCGCGCCGGAAAGGTGGAAGGGTGTCGCGTAGGCCGAGTGGCAGCGGCGTCAGCGTTGCGGTGAACCCGGATTCCGTTGTGGTGCAGGTGGATCGCAGCGACCTCAAGGTGTGCTGGACGAAGTCGGCGACTTCGGTACCAGTCCCCAGGGCAGCCCGGGACTCGCGCAGTTCGGCGGAAACTTCCTCGGGCTTGATCCCGTGTTGAGCGTATTTGGTCTGGGCGACGCGTTCCCGTTCGGCGGCCGAATCCCATTGGGTGTAGAGGTTGTTCTGCTTGTCCTGAATGTCGAGTTCGAGGCCGAGTTGTTCGGCGTCGCGGCCGCGTAGCAGCAGTCCTTCCATCAGGGCCTCAACCACCACGTCGGTGCTGTCGGGGACCGGCACGGACACGCCGGTCGCCTTGCGGATCGCTTCGTGTTTGCGCAAGAGGACTTCCAGGACGATACCGTCGATCTGGTTGTCGCGGCCGTAGAGAGTTACCGCGCGCACGGTTTGGGCGCGTTGTCCGAAGCGGTCGACGCGGCCTTCGCGTTGTTCGTGGCGGGTGGGGTTCCACGCCAGGTCGTAGTGGATGACAGCCTGGAAGTTCTCCTGCAGGTTCACCCCTTCGGACAGGCAGTCGGTGGCGACCAGGACGTGGCGGCCCGGTGTTGCGGCGAGTTCCTCGATCCTGGTGATGCGTTCGTCCGCTGGCAGGCTGCCGGTCACCGCACGCACGGTGACGTTCTTGCCGAGTGCGGAGTCGAGGTGTTCGGCGACGTATTCGGCGGTGTCGATGAAGCGGCAGAACACGATCGGGTCGCAGCCGTCGGCCTGGACTTCTTTGACGATCTTGACCAGTGCGGCGATCTTGTTGTCGGGCCTGCCTTCCAGCTTCTGCGCGTCGGCGAGGAACCCGCGTAGCCGTCGCGACTTCGCGTCGGTCGGCCCGGAGCTGGGGTCTGCGCCGGGTGTGGTGTCGGCGGCTTCCAGTGCTTCGTCTTCGGGTTGGTCGAGCACGATGGCGCGGCCGATGGCGTCGGCTTCCTCTTGCGAGTCCGCGGCCGCGGCCGCGGCGCGGGTGCGCAGCGTCTGGGCGGCGGCGCGCGGTGAGGAGGCCAGCGCGCGCAGCAGCGCCAGTGCCGACCACCAGTTCACCCGCCGGGCCAGCCCGCCGTCACCGCTGCGCACTGTTTCTCGGGCGTAGTCCAGCACCTTGGTGAACAGGGCGTCGTATTCACGGCTGAGGGTGTAGGGCACTTCGGTGGTGAGACGGTCCTTCGGGAACGGCGTGTCCTCGTCGAGGTAGCGACGAATGTCCGCGCGGCGGCGCTGGACGAAATGTTTGGCCAGGGTTTCGCGGCCGCGGCGGTCTTCGAGGTCGACGGTGGCCAGTTGCGGGTCGAGCAGGCCCAGAAGGTTGCGGAACGCTTCTTCCTTGCCGCTGTGCGGAGTGGCGCTGGCCAGGATCAGGTGCCGGGTCCGGTCGGCGGCGAGGTCGCGCATCAGCTCGTAGCGCTGGGTGCGTCCGGATCCCGACGAGGTGGAATCGGCGACGCAGGTGTGCACTTCGTCGACGATCACCAAGTCGGGGCAGGTGCGCAGGAACTCGTGGCGGCGCCGGGTGCTTTTGATGAAGTCGGTGGAGATGACGGTGATCGGGTAGCGCTCGAAAATCGACTCGGCGCCGACCAGCCCGCGTTCGAGTCGTTTCACGGTGCTGGGCAACACCAGTTCGGCTTCGAACCCGAACTTTTCGCGCAGTTCGCTTTGCCATTGCTCGGCTAGCGCGGGGCTGCACAGCACGGCCAGGCCGCGTGCGTCACCCACTTGTAGCAGTTCGGCGGCGATGAGCGCAGCTTCGACGGTCTTGCCGATGCCGACGTCGTCGGCGATCAACAGCCGAACGACGTCCTGGCGTAGTGCCATCATGAGCGGCACCAGTTGGTAGGCGCGTGGTTCGACGGCGATGGAAGCCAGGCTGCGGAACGGCCCTGCGGTGGAGCGGAATCCGATCCGCAGCGCGCTGCGCAGCATCGATGCGCTCAGGTGATCGCCGATGTCGTCGGGCACCGGCGGAGGGAAGGTCGCAGCGGTCACACCCTCGCTGATGAGGACGCCGGCGATGTCGTCGTCGATGCCCCCGAGGGGCCGCAGGACCAGGAAGTCGTCGGTGCTGTCGGGCAGCACCACCCACTCGCGTCCCCGCGCTGTCACCAGATTGCCCGGTGCGAAACCCATTGCCCGCTATCTCCCTTCACCGAATGCGTAGGCATGCTGGCGGATCTGGGCCACCCAGTCCTCGCCGGCTTTCAACCGCAGTACTGACCACCCGATGTCGATCAGGGCATCCTCCACGTCCCCGGCGTCGGCCGGGGTCTCCTCCTCGACGAATACCGCCAATGCGGCATCGGCAGAGCGGTAGATGAAGTCCGGCCGCACAGTGGTGGACTCGATCGGCTCCCGGATCCCGTCGGGTAGGGCGAAGTCGTGTTCGACCAGCAGATCGATGAAGTCGCGTTCCAGTTGCGATTCGGTCTGAGCGTGGATCTGGTCGATGCGCTCACCCGCGGGGGCTGCTGCGACAGTCGGCGACGTGGTCGCCGCCGCGAGTTCCATCAGTAGGTCGCGGATCGCGTGACGGTCGATGTACTGATGGTCGGTCTGGTTGCCGTACGACAGCACACAGTCGTAGCACGCTTTCTCGCAGCGCTCCCGCGCCCCATCAGCCTGGCCGGCGTCCGTGCCATCGGGGTGGAAATGGGCGATGTAGAGGGCCTTTCGGGCTGCCTGCGCCAGCGCGCCCGGCTCGGAATGGAGCCGGCGGAGCACACCGGCTCCGCCCTCCGCTGACTCGGTGAACAACATCCGAGCCCGCCCGTCGTTATCCGGTAGCGCTTCGCTGGACAACTCCGAATCCTCCAGCTGGAACTCGGCTTCCACGCCGCGTTCCAGCGCATAGCGCAGGGTCGCTGCCACCTCATCGCTGACCGGCCGGGCCAGCCGGAACACCAGGATGTTGCGGGTGTCCTCGACGTACGGGATCACCTTTTGCTTCGACGGCGCGTCGGCCGCATCCTGCAGCTCATCCTCCTGCGGAGTGACGTCCCCGGCTTCCCTCTCGGAAAGCCACTCCCCCTTCACGGTGTCGAGCCAGTAGCCGAGATCCCCGGGATGCTTGCGTCGGCGCCGGCCGACGTTGGTCACCCGAACTGTCGCGGTGTCGCCGTAACTCACTGTCGCCAAGGCCGTCGCATCCTTGCCGGCGCCGGACCCGACGATGGCGTCGAGGCGGCCGGTGCGGGGGCCGTGCTGGCTGAACCGGTAGGACGTGTGCAGTTCAAAGCCTGCCCGGCGCCGTTCCTCCTCGTCGCTGGAGATGCGTTCGCGGCGCCGGGTGAACACCGTCTGCATCCGCATCAACCCGTACTGGGGTACGCCCAGCGCACCGCCGCAGTGCTCGCAGACGTCCAGGCCCGCCCGCCGCACATGGTGGTAACCGCACGACTCGCACCGATAGGCGTCCTGGGTTTCTACGGTGCCGATGCCGCCCGATGCCATCGGCACCTGGATCCGCTTGACCACGTAGCGGGCGCCCTCGTGGTAGATGATCGCGCCGGGCCCAAACTCGCTGATCGCTAAAAACCTTGGCCGCTGCAGGTAGTCGCCGCCATCCCCGCGGCCCGCGACGCTGCGCACGCCGGGGATGTATGCGGCCAGCGGCAGACGCGGGAAGCTGTAGCCCGGTAGGAAACCTTCGGATGCGAAGTATCGGTAGGTGTAGAAGTCGGAGTGCATTCGGTCGGTGTCCTCGTTGCGGAGCAACCGAAGCTGACCTTCGGCTTCCCGGCGTCTCGCTTCCGCGGCGTCGCGCGATCGGCGGTTGACCGAGACGTCGAGCACGATGCGGTTTTGTTCCTGCTGGTCATCGAGGGCCGACTGGTAGAGCTCGCGCCATCTGTTGCAGGCGTCGTCGAAAGCCTGTGGGGCGCTGCCGATGATGGCGTCTGACCACTCGTCGTGCCACCACGCGGTAGTGCCTAGTTCTTCGATGAGTTCGGCGATGAGTTGGCGGGCCCGCCCGGTAGCACGGCGCACCGCATCGGGATTGTCGAGCGCCTTCTTCAGGTCACCGGTCAACGGCATTCCGGGTTGGTCGATGTCGAGCAGGTCAGGCATGCGGGACCGCAGGTTTGCCCCGGTCTCCGACAGCCACAGCGCATGCAAATGCGAGGCCAGCAATGCTTCGTTGGTGAGATCCAGCCGGGGTGCCGCTACCGAGCCGGCGACCATGTCGGCGGACCGCCGGAAGTAGTACTGGTCGTGGGCGTTTCCGGTGGCGCAGTACGTGGTGACCAGGGCGGGCTGGCCTGAGCGACCGGCTCGGCCGCTGCGCTGGGCATAGTTGGCCGGCGTGGGCGGCACATTGCGCAGTCCGACGGCGTTGAGGCTGGCGATATCCACGCCCAGCTCCATCGTCGGTGAGCAGTACATCACCTTGAGATCGCCTCGGCGGAACTGCTTTTCGCGTTCCTCGCGGTCCAGCGGTGACACCTGGGCGGTGTGCTCGCGGGCGTACATTCCGGTCAGCTGGGGCGCGATATTTCGATACAGGTCTAGGAAGAACGGGTTGACCCGGGTGCCTTGTTCGGGATCGAAGCCCTTCCGGAGCGGGTCGGGAGCCCCTGACACACCGTCGCCGGGATGCCAAATAACCGCGGACGCCTTGAGTCGGTAGTTGGGTCCGGGCAGCCGGGGCAGCTCGATCGCGGTCAACAGTCCAGCTTTTTCGAGGGTGGCCAGCACATCTTCGATCACCTTCTGCGCGTCGCCGGCGTCCAGTGGGTCGCCGGCGACGGTCAACCCGCTCGCTTCCCGGATGTATCGACCTAACGCCGAACGCCCGGTGAGTCGGACGTCTGCGCGAGGCCGTCCCGGAGCTCCGGACTGCGTGGACACCACACCGGGTCGCGGTCGCGGCTCACGCGGCGGGATCGCCCATAGTCCGCTCAGGTGCTGGTCTGACTGCCTCCTGATCCGGTCGAACCCGTCGTCCGTCAGGCACTCGACATCCACCGCGAGTTCCCGGCGAAACTCGTCAAGCACGATGCGGCACAGTTCTTCTCGTTCACCTGCCCGCGCGTCGCGAAGCGGTGGGTACGCCGATGACCACAGCGCGGTGTCGGCGGCTATCTCGGTCAGTGACTCGTAGCCGATGCGCAGCAGACCGGTCTGTTCAAGGTTGGGCATGGTGACCCGCCAGCCTCGCTGCAGGTCGGTGTACAGGCGGTATTCGATGAACTCCTTGAACGCCCGTTGCGCCGAACTTCTCGCCCCGTAGACCGCTTCGGGGTTGGCCGCGTAATCCTCGAACTGCAGACCGAGACTGTCCACGACACGTTCGGCGGCGTCATCGTGCCGCAACGCGCTGCGCTGCACGGCCTGGTTCAACGCGCCGCGCAGCTGTGTCATTTGTACGAAGTCGTTGAAGTGCCCGGCCTGCAGGCTGGCGTCCTGCCGGTTGTCGACGAATGTCAGCAGCTTGCGGCTGGAGGCGGTCAGCTCGGCTTCGGGAATTTTGTTGAGGGCACGCACTATTGAGGTGCTGAGGACTGAGACGGCGGAGCTTCGCCCTTCGGCATCTAAGGTGGCGAGCTTGGCAAAGTCGCTGCCGCGGGCCTGCTCGTAGGACACCTTGCAGCGCAGGCAGAACCGGAACGGGGCCGGAACGAAGGCCGCGTCGGTCCCGCCGGATGTCACTTCGGTGCCGGTGGTGTCGACACGGACACGGTGGGGCAGGTACGGGCGGCGACGGTCCGCGACGGTTCCGTCGACGAGCCACGAATCGGGCAGCCGTCCTTCCGGCAACGGGTCGACGGGCCATGGCTGAGCTGTCGAGATGTAGAGGTAGCCGTTGGCCTGGTCGCCGCCGCTGGCGTCGCGGTCCCGGCGCGGACGGTAGGAAACCGTTGATCCTTCAGTGGTTTTCGCGACCACCAGGTACTCCTGTCCGCATTCCCGGCAGAACGCCAGGGGCATAAGAAGATCGGCGGGGCGGTCAGGCACGGTGACCTGGTACTGGGAGGTGATATGGCGCCGTGCCTCGCGTTCAATCGAGACGTACACGGTGTCGCCCTTGGACAGGAACTGGTGCAGCCGGAATGCAAACAGCGGACGGTTGGTGACCGGATGCTTGGCCGCCGAGCCGGCCAGCAGCGTGGCGCGAATCGCCTGCTCGCACTCGTCGACCGTCGTCCCGGTCAAGTCTGCGAGCCGGGCCGCGGTGTCGCGGACCTTGGCGGGAGCTTCCCGGATGATGCGGCCCGTTTCTTTCTCGGTGGCCAGCCCGAATTTGATCTCGATCCAGGTGGCCAGCGGGGACTTGGCGAGCGTGTTGTAGTCACCGGTGGCGCCACCCTGGCGGACTTCGCGGCGCAACCCGTCGGTGTCGTCCGGATCGCCGGCGGTCGCACGGTCGAGCGTTTCTCCGATAACGCGTTCAGCGGTGACCTCGGCGCCGAAGAGGGCTGATGCGACCTCGGCCACCACTCGGCGTTGGTCCTTGGCTGTCCCTGCGCTGGCCATGGTCGCCGAGGTGCCCACGCATTGCAGGTCCGGTGACTGGCAGGCATCGCGCACCCGTCGGACCAGCATCGCGACGTCGGCGCCCTGGCGACCGCGATAGGTGTGCAGTTCGTCGAGCACCAGGAAGTGCAGGCCCTTGGCGGCTTCGACCAGTTTGCGGCGCTCTTCGGGCCGGGTGAGCATCAACTCCAACATGACGTAGTTGGTGAGCAGGATGTCCGGCGGGTTGCGCAGGATGGCTTCGCGCTCTTCGCCCTGTTCTTGACCCGTATAGCGGGCGAAGGTCACGGGCTCGTTGCCCTCGCCGTAGCCGAAGCGCAGGAACTTCTCCAGCTCACCGACCTGGCTGTTGGCGAGCGCATTCATCGGATAGACGATGATTGCCTTCACGCCCCGCTCGCGGGGTTCTTGGCGCAACACCCGATCGACGATGGGCACGATGTAGGCCAGCGATTTGCCCGAACCGGTACCGGTGGTCAGGACATAGCTCTTGCCCGACCGGGCAATCTCCACCGCCTCGCGCTGATGGCGGTGCAGGGTAATCGGCTGTGCGCCGGCGTCGTCCATCCGCCGCTTCGGGCGAAAGATCGTCGAGCACTCTTGGTCGAGGAGACCCTCGGCGATGAGGTCGTTGATCGATCCCCCGGAAGCGAACATCGGGTTCAGCGACAGCCACGGCTCCGGCCACTGCTTGCCCTCGGCCAGTTCCTCCTGAACGTGCTGGTGGATTCGCGGGTCGAGCGGAACGACTTCGCTGGTCGTGAACGAGCGGTAGTCGTCGATCAACTCCCGATGCACGCGAAAGACGTCCACAGGCCCCCTCGAATCTATCGCCGTCGTCAACGCTAGCCATCATTGCCGCGGTATAGCCCCACACCCGGCGAACTGCGGCAAACTCGACCGCGGAAGCCAGCATGAACCCCGAGCTCTTGCGGCAAACATACTCGCGGACGCGACAATGTTAGGGAGTTCGGCGCGCCGAGGCTGATGTCCACGACGCACGATGTCGGTGCTCACAGCAACCGTACCTATGCACCTAGGCGCCACGCTCATCGACAGTTCGCGACCGACTACGAAGGGTTCTCTGGTTGCCTTCGCTAGGAAACGCCGCTGAAGGCCTCGAGCTTCAACCTGGGCGCGCTCCGCAGGATCGCCGTTAACTGTCTTGAGGTGGAGCCAATTCTTGCCTTCTCACTGCCGCGCGTTTGCCTTGCAACATAGTTTCCACCAACGAAATCGAGTACATGGATTCGTTGTTTGAGGCGCGCGCCCGAGTACTGGCTTAAGTCCAACATAAACGCCTCCGAACGGTGCCCTGCTGAATGTGGGTCCGATACTCCCTCATCAATCAAGTGGACCATCCGGGCGTCCATCAAATCCGTAAGCAGGCTGTACCAAAGCGGGTGGTCTTCTTTGTCGCGAAAGCTAACTAGAAAATAGGTATATCCAGAATCTTCGAGGCAGAACCGCCTCACAATCTTTAGTGTCTCAACGGTCTTATCCGCAGAACCTGGATTTGAAGCCATGTCCTCTTCCAATTCGTTAATTTTGGCCGCCGCGGCGTCGCCCGCAGCCTGATTAACCTCTTGTACCCCGGCCTGCCTCGCACCTGGACGTTGCTGAGCTCTCGTCACCGCGCTTGCGGCGAGCACCATATAGTCTCGCGGAACTCCTCCAGATGCTAGAACCAATCGGTCTAATGCGCCGCGGCTAAAAATCCTCGACAGCGACGAAATACCGACTGTTTTTGCATAGCCGTCAAGAACCGCTTCTAGAAATTCTCCTGCTTGCCTCGGGTCCTGCAAAGTCACGTCAAGATCGACGACCTCAGCGTCCTGCCCCGTCTGTAACCCAGTGGGCGGGGAACTAACCCACCACCTCGTGAGGTGCTTTATCGATGCGATTTTTAGCCAGATTTTCGAGTCACGCGTAACGCCATGCAACATGTCAAGTATTGCCGGTTGATCTGCTCGGGGTACATAGTAGAAGTCGTCAAGGAACGCATAGACAGTCATATTTGTTAGCTCAAGGTATCTTTGCAGTGCCCCTTGAGCCTTCGGTACTAATTGAGTAACTTCAAGTTCTGTATTGACCTCTTTGGTCAGCATGGCTTGAACTAGGCTGTAGCAATTAGAAATAGCGATACTCGCTGAATGACTCGGAGGAAGTATGTCCTCACCCGACAGGACTCCTTCGAAGATCTTGCTCAAAGTGTAGAGCACAACTCTGGGCCCCGGCTCACGTCGGTAAGTCTGGATATTGACCCATGCTGCTGCAGCCCCGCCTGTCTCAACACTACGTCTCGCCTCTACAAGTAGAGCAGTCTTTCCCGCACCCCGCCGACCAAATATTAAGTGGTGCCGTGCTGCGGTTACAGCGGATAGGCTGCCGCGGGCATTCGGCACATAAATCAAGCTTGGCTCCGCTGCGGATACCCGGGATCGCGCGCTAACAAGGGCTACTAGTTCCGTGACTCGCTTATCCGCGAGACTGGTCAGGGCTGGTTGCTTCACCTTCGCTGGACCCTTCGGGTCCGCATACGGACGGATGATGACGTAAACTTCACTACCGTCGACAGCTAACCGGGATTCCAAGTCACTGGAATGCTTCGCCGCCTCTGGAACAGATTCCTTGGGCACGAATACTAGGTAGTTCTTCTCCCCTGGGTACTCGCGTACCTGAATGTCTTCTACTCTTACACCTACGGCTTCAAGCACGTTGCGGACTAGCTTTAACCCCAGATCTGAACTCGACATTGTCATAGGAACTTACATCCTCTTTGCCCTAGATAATCGCGGCAGTCCGACACAAATATTGTCGCCACTGGTGTTAGGTCTCTTGCTGTCTTCCCTGAAGTAGGCGCTATCGTTCGGATAGGGGTCGTAGTCGGCTTCATTCCGACGAACTCTTGCATCTTTCAAGTCGTTTGATCTGATGTCGCGATTTGGAAAGTCGTTTGGTAAAGCTCCAGGCAGTTTATTGTGTTCCTGGTGATCATCACCATTGTGCGAGTAATATGACACCGCTCGCATCGAGTGATACATCGCGTAATAGAACCGCCCGATTACCGACCGCCAGTCTGGACGAGTGGTGGCACTCATCCGCATTCCCACTCGAAGAAAGCGCAAGCCAAGCTTCAGGCGGTCCGCCGCAGCTTGCTGAACGAGATCCTCGATTGGTTGTCCGAATGTCGCAGTTAGAGATACTCCTTCGGACAGCAGATCCAGCGTCTTCTTCGGCGCCGTACTTACACGCAGAAGGCGCTGTTGGTGCTCACTTCTCACCATCCAAGCGTTCCATTCCCGAGCATCAAAGAGTTACCGCGGTCCGACTGCGTCTGAAGACTCCAGCTGAACCACCTCTGCGTAACTGCATATAGCGGCCAAAACGCGCCTCCTCGTCGGGGTTTCGATGTGAGTCCGTCCGGAAGCATCGTCGCATGTTGCCGGGGCAATGCCGGCGAAGAATCCGCACGCTACGGCGATCGCATCCGGCCGGTGTAGAAGTACATGCGCGAATGTATGTAGTAGTTCGATCGGAATTGTGCGGCGACACGCGGTAGATCGCGACCCGAGTTGCCCGTGATGGGGACTTGCGTCAACAGATCCCCGGTCACCGCCAGTTGACGGAGAGCCTGACCGCGTACCCACAATCGAGTAGGGGGCCGGGTTGACCGGCCCCCTCTCACACCACCGGACGTGCGGGCCTCGCATCCGGCGGTTCGCTAGGTCGCTTGGAATCGAGTCCAGGCGTGGTGAAAGTAGATGAGGCCTAACTGCTCCCAGTAGAGATTGGGAAGCGCCCGCTGCAAGATCGGAGAGCCCGCGATCCGCCAATAGCCGCGACTGCTCATACCCCACTGCCAGGCCAGATCGGCCCGGATATCGAGGGCACGCAGATTCGCGACCCGGGTTCGGGGGCGTTTCCATTCCTTCCAACGGACTTGGCGCAACCGGCAGCGGAACCATTCATCGAGATCCCGGAACTTCCGGGGGGTGTCCGCCAGGCGGAAATACCCCATCCATCCTCGGACGTACTGGTTCAACCGCATGATGCGGTAGCCCATGGCCACACTCCACCGCCGCGAGGTCAACTCCCGGAGACGGGTTTTCATCCGCTGCCACGCCTTCGGCGCGACCCGAATCCTGACCCCCGCCGTGGTGAAGTAGAACCCGAAACCCAGCAACACAGCTGTCGTCGCCGGATTGATCGAGGACTTGGCCCTGTTCACCCTCAACTTCAACCGCTGCTCCAGCAGCCCGGTGCTCTGCTCGAGCACCCGCTGCGCCGCCCGTTTCGACTTCACGAAGACCCGGATATCGTCGGCATACCGAACAAACCGGTGCCCGCGAGCCCAGAACTCCTGATCGAAATCGTCGAGCATGATGTTGGACAGCAACGGCGACAACGGCGACCCCTGCGGGGTCCCCTCCGATACCGCCTGCCGTACCCCATCAGCCATGATCCCCGCCTCCAAGTAGCGGCGGATCAGCTTCAGCAGCTGTTTGTCCTTCACCTTCCGCGCAACCCGGGCCATCAACACGTCATGGTGGACCCGATCAAAGAACGCATCCAGATCCACCTCGACCACCCACCGATACCCCTGCTCGATCACCAACCGCGCGACCTTCACAGCATCATGGGCGCTCTTGCCCGGCCGGAACCCATAGGACACCGGCACAAACCCCGGATCGAACACCGGGACCAGCACTTGCGCGACCGCCTGCTGGATCAACCGATCCAACACCGTCGGCACCCCCAACTTCCGTTGCCCACCATCAGGTTTGGGAATCATCACCTGACGCACCGGCGACGGACGGTACGTACCCGCATCCAACGCCGCCCGGACACCAGCCCAATGCTCACGACACCACCCACGCAGTTGCTGCGTCGTCATGCCATCCACACCCGCCGCGCCCCGGTTACGTTCGACACGTTCCAGCGCGACGACCAAGTTCGACGGAGCAAACACCTGCTCCCACAAATCCTGATCGCCCCTGATGTCCTTCACGGCACCCGCCGAGAGATCACTACGCACAGCCGAGGGCCCTTCCGGATTCACCGGTACCTCCCATCGGACTGCCCCACCAGAGGTGGGTTGGCTGCGATCACCGCGATCTCCACGAGTAGTGCCACGTCAACACATCAATTCCCAGCGTTCAGCCCTTCCCAGCACTCACAATTCCCGCTGGTACTACGACCTCTGCTGACTTCTGCCCCATCAGCACCGCCCTCACGGACGACGCCGCGCCGACACACCGGTCGACGCACTGGGACAGATCTCCCCAGATAAGAACATTCACTGTCCGTCTGCCGCTGCCGCATTTACACACCGACCGCTTCGGTGGAACGGGCTTCGCCATCTCTTGCTGGCTCACCCCGACCGGCATGCCTCATATGCGATTCGTGTTCCTCAGTGCAGACTTTCGTCTCCGGCTTCCTTCCCACCCCACCTCACAGTGACGCAGTTGCCATCAACTAGGAGTTAAACCACCTTCACCTCCAGAGGACTCACACCTCCAAGCGAATGCCCATGCTGGGCGTACAAACACAAAGGTCACGACCCATTTCTGGATCGTGACCTTTACGCCGCGGTTGCGTAGAACCGCTCGTTGTGGGCGAAGGGGGACTTGAACCCCCACGTCCCGAAGGACACTGGCACCTGAAGCCAGCGCGTCTGCCATTCCGCCACTCGCCCCAACAACCGGGCAAGGTTATCAGCACGCCCGCTCGTTCCCCAAACCGTTTGAGCCCACCTCGGCATCGAGCGCTGACCTGCCGCGATCCGATTCTCAGTGTTTCCTTGGACCGTTGGCGTGCGCGCTGCGCCGGGGAGGGCCGATACCATGCGTACCGGGGTGATCAGGCGCGCGACACGCGCGTCGCCGCAGCGCACCCCGCGACGACTGACAGCGAGGCAGGTGCGTGACATGGGTCTTGTCAACCGGTTCGAGCGCAAGCTCGAATCCACGGTTGGTGACGCCTTCGCGCGCGTGTTCGGCGGATCGATCGTGCCCGCCGAGGTTGAAGCGATGTTGCAGCGGGAAGCCGACTCAAGCGCACGGCAGGTCGGCGGCGGCCGTATTTTGGCCTCCAACGACTACGTCATTACCCTCAGTGTGCCCGACTATCAGAAGGTGAGCGCCGATCCAGACCTCACACCGACCACTTTTGCCAGATACCTGGAGGGATACATCCGTGACCAAGGGTGGCAAACGTATGGTGAGGTGGTCGTCAAATTCGAGGCCGCACCTAACTTACACACAGGCCAGTTCCGCACACGTGGAGCGGTCAACCCAGACTCAACCGCGAGCGAACCCGCCCCGGTACCACGAGACCGCACGGACACCGCAGAACCAGGAGTACCACCGATGACCAACGATCCGAATTACCGCGGCGGCCAGGGCCAGGGGCAACCCGGCGACGAGTACTACGACTACAACCGTCCCGCTGACGACCGCGGCGGTTACCCGCCCGAGCCGGGCGGCTACCCGCCCCAGGGCTCGCAGCCGCCGGGCTACCCGCCGCCCCGCCAGCCGGGTTACGACCAGGGCGGCTACCCCGAGCAGGGCGGCTACCCGCCGCAGGGCGCGCCCGCGCCCGGTTACCCGCCGCAGGGCGGCTACCCGGCGCAGGGCGGTTACCCCGACCAGGGCGGCTACCCGGCCCAGGGTGGATACCCCGACCAGGGCGGCTACCCGACCCAGCAGGGCGGCTACCCCGAGCAGGGGTACGGGCAGGCTCCCGGCGGATACGGCCAGCCGCCCGCTCCGCCCGCTCCGGCCGGCGGCGGCTACGGCGCTCCCGCGGCCGACTACGACTACGGCCGGGCACCGGCCGCACCCCCGCAGCCCGACTACGGTCAACCCGCCCAGGGTGGCTACCCGGCCCAGGGCGGTTACCCCGACCAGGGCGGCTACGGCGGCCAGCAGGGCTACGGCGACCAGGGCTACGCCGATCAGGGTGGCTACGGCGCTCAGCCGGCCGGCTACGACCAGGGCTATGGCGCTCAGGGGTACTCCCAGCCGGGCTACGGCCAGGGTTACGCGGAGCCGGCCGCACCGGCTCAGCCGGCCGGATACGGCGACGCGGGCTACGGCGCGGCCGCCGCTCCCGGTGCGTACGACTACGGCCAGCAGCCCGCCCAGCCGGGCTACGGCCAGGGCTACGCCGGGGGCGCCACCGTCACCCTGCAGCTCGACGACGGCAGCGGGCGCACCTACCAGCTGCGTGAGGGCGCCAACGTGATCGGCCGCGGCCAGGACGCCCAGTTCCGGCTGCCCGACACCGGCGTCTCACGCCGTCACCTGGAGATCCGATGGGACGGCCAGATGGCGCTGCTCGCCGATCTGAACTCGACGAACGGCACGACGGTCAACAACGCGCCGGTGCAGGAATGGCAGCTGGCCGACGGTGACGTCATCCGGCTGGGCCACTCCGAGATCATCGTCCGGGTGCACTGACCTCGCGAACACGGGTCGGTCACGGTCGGGGAGAAGCTGTTCGCTTCGCCCTCACGCCGTTGTCCGCCCAAGTATCGTGACGTTGCCGGAGGTAGCCGACTTCCCAACCGGATCGGCGAAGGTGCGACCGCGGCGACAATGGGACGGTGACGGAGAGGACGTCGGATGCAGGGACTAGTGCTGCAGCTGACGCGCGTCGGATTCCTCCTCCTGCTGTGGCTGTTCATCTGGTCCGTGCTGCGCATCCTCCGAACGGACCTGTACGCCCCCACGGGTGCCGTCATGGTGCGGCGCGGGCTGGCCTTGCGCGGCACCCTCCTGCCGAGCAGGCAGCAGCGCGGCGCGGCCCGCCAGTTGATCGTCACGGAGGGCGCCCTGAAGGGGACCCGGATCACGCTGGGCACGCAGCCGGTCCTCATCGGCCGTGCGGACGACTCCACCCTGGTGCTGACCGACGACTACGCCTCGACACGGCACGCCCGCCTGTCGCCGCGAGGCTCCGAGTGGTACGTCGAGGATCTAGGATCGACCAACGGCACATACCTCGACAGGGCGAAGGTGACGACGGCGGTAAGGGTTCCGATGGGCACGCCCGTACGGGTCGGCAAGACGGTAATCGAGTTACGGCCGTGACGCCGCCCACGCGAGGAGCGATATGACACTCGTGCTGCGGTATGCGGCGCGCAGCGACCGCGGTCTGGTTCGCGCCAACAACGAGGACTCCGTCTACGCCGGGGCGCGGCTGCTCGCGCTCGCCGACGGCATGGGCGGCCACGCCGCGGGTGAGGTGGCCTCGCAACTCGTCATCGCCGCGCTGGCCCACCTCGACGACGACGAACCCGGCGGGGATCTGCTCAGCGCGCTCAACGTCGCCGTCCACGACGGCAACTCCGCCATCGCGGCGCACGTCGAAGAGGACCCCGAACTCGAGGGCATGGGCACGACGCTCACCGCAATCCTGTTCGCGGGCAATCGCCTTGGCCTCGTCCATATCGGCGACTCCCGCGGCTACCTCATGCGCGACGGCGAGCTGGCCCAGATCACCAAGGACGACACCTTCGTTCAGACACTCGTCGACGAGGGGCGCATCACGGCGGAGGAAGCGCACAGCCACCCGCAGCGGTCGCTGATCATGCGCGCACTCACGGGCCACGAGGTGGAGCCGACGCTCATCATGCGCGAGGCGCGTGTGGGCGACCGCTACCTGCTGTGCTCCGACGGCCTGTCCGATCCGGTCAGTCAGGAGACCATCGCGGAAGCGCTGCAGATCCCCGATGTCGCCGAAAGTGCGGACAGGCTCATCGAATTGGCCTTGCGCGGCGGCGGTCCGGACAACGTCACCGTGGTCGTCGCCGATGTCGTCGACTACGGCGTCGGGCAGACTCAGCCGATCCTCGCGGGCGCCGTCTCCGGTGACGACGATCAGAGCGCGCCGCCGAACACCGCCGCCGGGCGCGCGTCGGCGTTCAACCCGAAGCGCGCCGCGGCCGCCGCCGCCAAGCGACCGGCCGTCGAGCCGGAACCGCCTGCCCGTAAACCCCGTTCGAGGCGCAACATCATCCTGGTCGTCCTGTTGATCGTGCTCGTGCTGCTGGCGGCCCTGGGGGTGGGCTACTACTTCATCCGGACGAACTTCTACGTCGCCGAACGCGACGGCGAGGTGTACGTCATGCGCGGACTCCCCGGCAGCGTGCCGGGCGTCCCGCTCAACGAGCCCTATCGCCTCGGCTGCGTCGACGACCGCGGTGCGGTGTCGATCATCGCCGCCGACGAACCGCGCGGCAGATGTCAGCCGCTGAAGGTCGACGACCTGTTCCCCGACGCGCGCAACTCGGTCGCCGCCGGTCTTCCCACGGGCAGCGAAGACAACGCCATGGCCCAGCTGATGGAACTGGCCGCCAAGCGGATGCCCGTCTGCCTGCCGCCCGCTCCGCCGCCTCCGCCGAGCACTCCGCCGCCCCCGCCGCCGAGCACCACGACGTCGGCGTCGGGCGAGCCGGACGCGACCACCGGTGAGTCCAGCCAACCATCCGCTGGCCCAACGGAATCCGGCGGTCCCGAGGTGCCGCGGACCGTCACCTCACCGGCACCGCCCGCCACGACCTCCGCCCCGCCACCTCCGCCGCCCCCACCGACGCTGACGCCGAAGCAGGAGTTGGGCATCAACTGCCGAGCGGCCTCATGACGACGCAACCCCAAGCCGCTGTCGCCGTCACCCCGCCCCTGCCCAACCGGCGCAACGCCGAACTGTTCCTGCTCGGCTTCGCGGCCCTGATCACCACGCTCGCGCTGTTGATCGTCGAGGCCAACCAGGAGCAGGGACTCAGTTGGGATCTGGCCCGGTACACCCTCGCGTATCTGGCGCTGTTCGGGACCGCGCACGTGGCGGTGCGCCGGTTCGCCCCGTACGCCGATCCGCTCCTGCTTCCACTCGCCGCTCTGCTGAACGGGTTGGGGCTGGTGATGATTCACCGCCTCGACCTCGCGGTGGGACCCATCGCCGACAACTCCGGCGGCCCGGGAGCCAACCAGCAGACGCTGTGGACGCTCGTCGGGGTGGCGGCGTTCACGCTCGTCATCGTGTTCCTCAAGGACTACCGGATCCTGGCGCGGTACGGCTACGTGTGCGGCCTGACCGGGCTGATCCTGCTGATCATCCCCGCGGTGCTGCCGAGCTCCATCTCGGAGTCGAACGGTGCGAAGATCTGGATTCGCCTGCCGGGCTTCTCGATTCAGCCGGCCGAGTTGTCCAAGATCCTGCTGCTCATCTTCTTCGCCTCGGTCCTGGTGTCCAAGCGCAGCCTGTTCACCAGCGCGGGCAAGCACGTCCTCGGACTCAATCTGCCGCGGCCGCGGGACCTCGCGCCGCTACTGGTCGCGTGGATCGCGTCGGTCGGGGTCATGGTGTTCGAGAAGGATCTCGGCACCTCCCTGCTGCTGTACGCGACGTTCCTGGTGCTGCTCTACGTCGCGACCGACCGCATCAGCTGGGTGCTGATCGGCTTGTCGCTCTTCGCCATCGGCAGCGTCATCGCCTACCACACCTTCTCCCACGTCCAGGTTCGCGTGCAGAACTGGCTCGACCCCTTCGCCGACCCCGACGGCGCCGGGTATCAGATGGTGCAGTCGCTGTTCAGCTTCGCCACCGGCGGTGTCTTCGGCACCGGCCTCGGTAACGGCCAGCCGGGGACGGTGCCCGCCGCGTCGACCGATTTCATCGTCGCGGCCATCGGTGAGGAGCTCGGACTCGTCGGCGTCGCCGGCGTGCTCATGCTGTACACGATCCTGATCATCCGCGGCCTGCGCACCGCCATCGCCATCCGCGACAGCTTCGGCAAGCTGCTGGCCGCCGGGCTGGCGGCCACGCTGGCCATCCAGCTCTTCATCGTCGTCGGCGGTGTCACCAAACTGATTCCGCTGACCGGACTGACGACGCCGTGGATGTCCTACGGGGGTTCGTCGTTGCTCGCCAACTACGTGCTGCTGGCGATTCTGCTGCACATCTCGCACGCCGCGCGGCGCCCGCTCACCACCAAACCCGTGAACGCGACCCCGATCGCGAGCGCGAGCACGGAGGTGATCTCGAAGGTATGAACACCTCGCTGCGCCGCGTCGCCACCGCGATCATGGCTCTCATCGTGCTGCTCCTCGCCAACGCGACGATCACCCAGGTCTTCACCGCCGACGGATTGCGCTCCGATCCCCGCAATCAGCGCGTTCTCCTCGACGAGTACTCGCGGCAGCGTGGCCAGATCACGGCCGGCGGCCAGCTGCTGGCGTACTCGACATCGACCAACGGCCACTTCCGCTTTCTGCGCGTCTATCAGAGCCCGGAGGAGTACGCGCCGGTGACGGGCTTCTACTCGCTGCAGTACTCCAGCTCGGGCCTCGAGAACGCCGAGGACTCCATCCTCAACGGTTCCGACGAGCGGCTGTTCGGGCGGCGGATCGCCGACTTCTTCACCGGCCGCGACCCTCGCGGCGGCAACGTGGCGACGACCATCAACCCGCAGGTGCAGAAGGCGGCCTGGGACGCGATGGAGCAGGGTTGCAACGCCGGACCGTGCAAGGGCGCCGTGGTCGCGCTCGAACCGTCGACGGGCAAGATCCTCGCGATGGTGTCGTCACCGTCGTACGACCCCAACCTGCTGGCGTCCCACGACGGCACGATCCAGACCGACGCGTGGCGGCGGTTGCAGGACAACCCCGATGCGCCGCTGCTCAATCGGGCGATCTCGGAGACCTACCCGCCCGGCTCCACGTTCAAGGTCGTCACCACCGCGGCCGCGCTGGAGGCGGGTGCCACCCCGTCGACCCCGGTCACGGCGGCGGCCAGGGTGCCGCTGCCCAACAGCACCGCAACGCTGGAGAACTACGGCGGGTCGTCCTGCGGCTCCGGTCCGACGACCACGCTGCGCGAGGCGTTCGCCCGGTCGTGCAACACGGCGTTCGTCGAACTGGGCGTCGACACCGGCGCCGATGCGATGCGCAAGGCGGGCGAGGCGTTCGGGCTGGACTCGCCACTGCCCCCGACTCCGCTACCCGTCGCGGAGTCGACCATCGGACCGATCGCGGACGACGCCGCCCTCGGTATGACCAGCATCGGCCAGAAGGACGTCGCGTTGACCCCTTTGCAGAACGCGCTGGTCGCGGCCTCCATCGCCAACGGCGGCGTCGCGATGCAGCCGTATCTCGTCGAGGACCTGAAGGGGCCCGACCTGTCGACCATCGAGACGACGGCGCCGCGCGAGCTACGTCGCACAGTGTCTTCGCAGGTCGCAACTACACTGACGGACCTGATGATTGACGCGGAGGCGGCGGCCCAGCAGAAGGGGACGATTCCCGGCGTCCAGATCGCATCGAAGACGGGAACGGCCGAGCACGGCACCGATCCGCGCAACACCCCGCCCCACGCGTGGTACATCGCATTCGCCCCGGCCAAGGCACCCAAGGTGGCCATCGCCGTCCTAGTGGAGAATGGGGGCGACCGACTGTCCGCCACCGGCGGTGCGCTCGCCGCGCCGATCGGACGGGCAACCATTGCCGCTGCGCTGCGGGAGGGATCATGAGCACGCGCGTCGGGACGACGCTGTCCGACCGATACCGACTGCAACGGCACATCGCCACGGGCGGCATGGGCCAGGTGTGGGAGGGGTTGGACACGCGACTGGGCCGCCAGGTGGCCGTCAAGGTGCTGAAGCAGGAGTTCTCGTCGGATCCCGAGTTCATCGAGCGGTTCCGCGCCGAGGCCCGCACGGTGGCCATGCTGAACCACCCCGGCATCGCGAGCGTCTACGACTACGGCGAGACCGACATCGACGGTGAGGGCCGCACGGCGTACCTCGTCATGGAGATGATCAACGGCGAACCGCTGAACACCGTGCTGAAGCGCACCGGCAGCCTGTCGCTGCGGCACGCGCTCGACATGCTGGAGCAGACCGGCCGCGCCCTGCAGGTCGCGCACAACGCCGGCCTGGTGCACCGCGACGTCAAGCCCGGCAACATCCTGATCACGCCGACGGGCCAGGTGAAGCTCACCGACTTCGGCATCGCCAAGGCCGTCGACGCCGCTCCCGTGACGCAGACCGGCATGGTGATGGGCACCGCCCAGTACATCGCCCCGGAGCAGGCGCTCGGCCGTGACGCCACCGCCGCGAGTGACGTGTACTCGCTGGGCGTCGTGGGCTACGAATCCGTCGCGGGCCGAAGGCCTTTCACGGGTGACGGTGCGCTGACCGTCGCGATGAAGCACATCAAGGAGCAGCCTCCGGCGCTGCCCGGCAACGTGCCACCCAACGTGCGCGAGCTCATCGAGATCGCGCTGCAGAAGGAGCCGGGGCTGCGCTACCGCACCGGCGGCGCCTTCGCCGACGCCGTCGCCGCGGTCCGCTCGGGGCGTAGGCCACCCCGGCCGAACCAGGCGCCGACCATCGGCGGCACCCGGGCCACCCCCGCCGCGATTCCCGGCGCGACCGCCATGCGGCCCGCGGCGACCTACGCCAAGCCGCAGCAGGCGCCGCCGACGCGCCAGCGGCCCGCGACCGGCAACCACCGGCCCCCGCCACCGCGCCGGACGTTCTCGTCGGGTCAGCGCGCGCTGCTGTGGGCGGCGGGCGTGCTCGGCTCGCTGGCCATCATCATCGCGATCATGCTGGTGCTCAGCGCCCAGGACAACAAGGACAAGCAGCTGGAACAGCGGCCGACGAACACCAGTACGTCGGTGGTCACCGTGCCGCCGTCGCCTGCGGATGCGCCGCCGCCCAGTGAGACCCCATGAGACAGACGAACAGATGACCACCCCCCAGCACCTGTCAGACCGTTACGAGCTCGGAGAGATCCTCGGGTTCGGCGGGATGTCCGAAGTCCACCTCGCCCGCGACGTGCGGCTGCACCGCGACGTCGCGGTCAAGGTGCTGCGCGCGGACCTGGCCAGGGACCCGAGTTTCTACCTTCGCTTCCGGCGTGAAGCGCAGAACGCCGCCGCACTGAACCACCCGGCGATCGTCGCGGTCTACGACACCGGTGAGGCGGAGACGCCCACCGGGCCGCTGCCGTACATCGTGATGGAGTACGTCGACGGCGTCACGTTGCGCGACATCGTGCACACCGACGGTCCGATCGAGCCGCGACGGGCGATCGAGATCATCGCCGACGCGTGTCAGGCCCTGAACTTCAGCCATCAGCACGGCACCATCCACCGCGACGTCAAGCCCGCCAACATCATGATCAGCAAGACCGGCGCCGTGAAGGTGATGGACTTCGGCATCGCGAAGGCGCTCGCCGACGCGGGCAACAGCGTCACGCAGACCGCCGCGGTGATCGGCACCGCGCAGTACCTCTCGCCCGAGCAGGCCCGCGGCGAAACCGTCGACGCGCGCTCGGACGTCTACTCGCTGGGCTGCGTGCTCTACGAGATCCTCACGGGGGAGCCCCCTTTCGTCGGCGACTCGCCCGTGGCGGTGGCCTACCAGCACGTCCGGGAGGACCCGACGCCGCCGTCGACCCGGCACCGGGGCATCTCGCCGGAACTCGACGCGGTCGTGCTCAAGGCGCTGACGAAGAACCCCGAGAACCGGTACCAGAGCGCCGCCGAGATGCGCGCCGACCTGATCCGCGTGCACAGCGGCGAGGCGCCGGACGCTCCGAAGGTGTTCACCGACGCCGAGCGCACGTCGCTCACCTCGGCGCCCGTGCCGGGGGTTCGGCCCAATCACGCCGACCGCATTCCGACGGCGCACCGCACTCACCAGCCCGAGCCCGAACGCCGGGTCGCGATCGGCCGGTGGGTCATCGCGGTCGCGATCCTCGCGATCCTGACCGTCGTGGTCACCGTCGGCATCAACATGATCAGCGGCAGTCCCCGCGACGTGCAGGTGCCCGACGTGCAGGGCCAGAGCTTCGACGACGCCACGGCGATGCTGCAGAACCTGGGGTTCAAGACCCGCAGGAACAACCAGTCGGACTCGGAGATCGAACCCGGAAAGGTCATCAACACCGACCCCGCGGCCGAGTCGTCGGTGTCGGCGGGCGACGAGATCACCATCAACGTCTCCAGCGGCCCCGAGCAGCGGGAGGTTCCCGACGTCAAGGGGCTGATCCCGACCGAGGCTCAGCGCAGGCTCAAGGCCGCCGGCTTCGACAACAGCCGGATATCGCCGTCAGCGTCGACACCGGAGCAGAAGGACAAGGTGATCGAGACCAACCCGACGGCGAACTCCACGACGGCGATCACCAACCAGATCATCATCGTGGTCGGCTCCGGCCCCGACAGCAAGCCGCTTCCCGACGTGAAGGGCCTCACCCCCGAGGACGCCACCCGGATCCTGGTCGGCAACGGATTCACCGTGCCGCCGATCGTGGTCGAGGTCGACGGGCTCCGCGGCACGGAGGGCCAGGTCGTCGGATCGGTACCCGCCGCGAATCCGAACGAGCCCGTCGCCGTGGACACCCCTGTCACTCTTCAGGTTTCGCGCGGAAATCAGTTCACGATGCCGAATCTCGTCGGTCAGGTCTGGGACGACGCCTACCCGCGTCTCGCGGCGATGGGTTGGACGGGGACGCTGAACAAGCTGCCCGATGTCGAGGGCAACGGGGCGAAGTCGGCCAGCGTCCTGATTCAGGATCCACCCACCGGGACGGCGATCCGCACCGACGCCACGATCACGCTGACCTTCGCCCGGTAGCCGTCAGACCGCGGCGGCACCGCTGGTAGCGGCGCGCACGGTGTCGGCGACCTCGGTCTCGAGCTGACGGACCAGGTTCTCCGCGGGCGGCTCGCCACACACGGCCAGCCAGTTGGCGAGCATCCGGTGCCCGCCCTCGGTGAGGATCGACTCGGGGTGGAACTGCACACCGTGGACGGGCAGCTCGCGGTGCTGCACGCCCATGATGACGCCGCCCTCGGTGCGGGCCGTGACCTCGAGCTCGGCGGGCACGGTCTCGGGCAGGATCGTCAGCGAGTGGTAGCGCGTCGCGGTGAACGGATCCGGAAGTCCTTTCAGCACACCGATGTTCGCGTGGTGGACTCGGCTGGTCTTGCCGTGCAGCAGCTCGGGCGCGCGGTCCACCGTGCCACCGAAGGCGACGCCGATGGCCTGGTGGCCGAGGCAGACGCCGAGCAGGGGAGTGGCGCTGGCCGCGCACGCGCGCACCAGGGGGATGGACGCCCCGGCACGCTCGGGGGTGCCGGGGCCGGGGCTCAACAGGATCCCGTCGAAACCGGCCGCGACGGCATCCGCGTCCGACAGCCGCTCGTCGTCGTTGCGCCAGACAGCCGCGTGCACGCCCAGCTGGCCCAGGTACTGGACCAGGTTGAACACGAAGCTGTCGTAGTTGTCGACGACCAGAACCCGCATCGGCACAGGCTACCGAGTGGCAGGGGGCGCCGTCGCCTCAGTAACCGAGCGGGCCCGCCGGCTGGGCGAACCGCAGCCGTGGCGTCGGGTGGCCGACCACCTCGACGTCGCTGCGGACCTCCTCGGTGTAGCCGAGGCCGAACCGCACCACGTACTGCTTGTACAACACGACCAGCGGCGCCGCCGCCAGCGCGGCCTGCATGGCGGGCACGTCGCCGATGGCGGTGATGACGTACGGCGGGCTGTAGGTGCGGCCGTTGAGCAGCAGCGTGTTTCCGACGCAGCGCGGGGCCGACGTCGCGACGATGCGTTGATCCTGCATCTGGATCGCCTCGGCGCCGGCGTTCCACATGGCGTTCAGAACCGCCTCGACGTCCTGCTGGTGCACCACGAGATCGTCCGGTGACGCGTCACCGGGGAAGCGGCCCTCGGCGTCGCGCTGCGCGTCGGTCAACGTCACCACGAGGCCGGGGCCGCGCATGGGCGACATCCCGGCGGCCACCGCGAGTTCGTCCGCCCGCTGGGTGATGCCGGTGACGGCGCCGTCGTCGACCGCACCGCCGTGGTGTGTCTCGAGCTCGCCCGCGAGCGCGTCCCTGCGTGCGGTGAGGCGGTCGGCGGACTGCTGTGCCTCGCGCACCAGGTCGACGAGCCGCGGGGCGTCGCTGCGGCGGATCTCGTCGCCTCCGGACACGGTGTGCGTGGTCGCGAGCAGGAGACCCGCGCACAGGCAGACGGCCGGAACGCCGAAGCGCCAGGCGGAACGCTGCCTCGCCATTCGGGTCTCCTCCCCGCACTGGGTTAGTCTTTCGGAAGCAATTGCACCATCGCCAGCAGCTACGAAGGTACCCATGCCCAAGTCAAAGGTTCGCAAGAAGAACGACTTCACCATCAACCCGGTCAGCAGGACCCCGGTGAAGGTGAAGGCCGGCCCTTCGAGCATGTGGTTCGTCGTGCTGTTCATCGGACTGATGCTGATCGGCCTGCTGTGGCTGCTCGTCTTCCAGCTGGCCGCGACCAACCCGGTGGACGCGCCGAGCTTCCTGAACTGGATGGCCAACCTCGCGCAGTGGAACTACGCGATTGCGTTTGCCTTCATGATCACCGGACTTTTGCTCACCATGCGGTGGCGGTAACCCGGATCCGCGTCCAGATGAATTCAAAGTGGACGCCGCGCGTTTCCCGCTGCGCCACCTGCGTGTCACCCAATCACATCAATGTGATTCATCCCCATTGGGGATAGCACCTGTGGATAACCCCATCCGTCACGCGTAGAGGGTACGTCGACCAGATGCAGCAAACTCAGTGGAGCCCGCCGACTGCGGGTATCGCGATCTGCGCAGCTATCGGGCTGACCATGGCTATAGGTGCTGTGACCGTGGTCACAGACGTGCCGGGACGTGCGCTGGCCGGCATTGCCGCAATCGGACTGCTGGCGTTTGCAACGGTGTCGTGGCGCGCACGCCCCAAACTGGCAATTACCGACGACGGTCTCGCCGTCCGCGGCTGGTTCGGCACCAGGGTGCTGACGCGACCCGACATCGCCGCGATCCGCATCACCGAGTTCCGCAGACTGGCGCGCAAAGTCCGGCTGCTGGAGATCGACACGGCCGACGACAGCCTGCTGGTGTTCACCCGATGGGATCTGGGCACCGACCCGCTGAACGTCCTCGACGCCCTCACGGACGCCGGATACGCCGGCCGCTGACCACGGCCGAACGTTGGTTACCGCCACGCGAAACCGCGCCGAGGCGTGGCAGAAGCCAACACTCGGCGAGGTGTCGTGGGTGTCTAGGAGACGGTGATCGACTCGATGACCACGGCGTCGGTCGGACGGTCACCGGGTCCGGTCGCCGTGGTGGCGATCGCATCGACCACGCGCTGCGAGTCCGGGTCGACGACCTCGCCGAAGATGGTGTGCTTACGGTTGAGGTGCGGCGTCTTGCCGACGGTGATGAAGAACTGCGAGCCGTTGGTGCCGGGGCCCGCATTGGCCATCGCCAGCAGGTACGGCTTGTCGAACTGCAGCTCGGGATGGAACTCGTCGCCGAACTGGTAGCCGGGTCCGCCGCGGCCGGTTCCCGTCGGGTCGCCGCCCTGAATCATGAAGCCGTCGATGACGCGGTGGAACACGGCGCCGTCGTAGAACGGTCCCGACGAACCCCCGGTTGCGTTCTGGGTGCTGTAGTCCTTGGTGCCCTGAGCCAGCCCGACGAAGTTGTCGACCGTCTTGGGTGCGTGATTGCCGAAGAGTGCGATCTTGATGTCGCCACGATTGGTGTGCAGGGTCGCGGTCGCTGTCTGAATGGGGCTCGTCACGGATTTCAGTGTGCCATTTGTGGGTTCACGGCCAAGTCGGACCCCCTCGCAAGGGGCCTGTCATAGGGTTGGCGCCATGAGCTCGAGGACGAGGGAAGACCGGTTGACGTCGAGTGCACGGCTGGCACGGGGGCTGAAGTACTCCGCGGTCGGACCGGTCGACGTGACGAGGGGAGCGCTCGGCGTCGGGCTCGGCTCCGTGCAGTCCTCGGCCTCGTGGGTGCGCAACCGGTACCGCCGCGGTCGCATCGCCAGCCAGCTGCGTGAGGACCTCGCCGCCGCGCAGGAGGCGCTCCTCACCGAAGTGACAGCGGCCCAGGAAGCGGTGGCCGCGCTGCCCGCCACGATCAAGGACGCCCGCCGCACCAAGCGCCGCCCGCGGCCGTGGGTGCTGGCCGTCGCCGGTGTCGCCGTGCTGGGCGTCGGCGCAGTCACCTTCTCGATCGTGCGGCGGTCGACCCAGCCCGAACCGTCGCCGCTGCCACCCAGCGTCGAGGTCACGCCCAAGCCCTGACGATCACGTAGCCGCGCTGCCGCAGACGAGTAGCGCACTACGCGTGCCCGCGGGTTGCGTGCGTCACACGATTCAGGTGTGAACGCACTCACCGCCCGCGCGTCGGGTGTCGCTCGGTCGAAGCGATGAACGGCCCCGACGTCATGACGCCCCCCGGTTTGCACGACATGCTGGCCCGACTGCACTTGCGCGGGCTCTGGCAGCTCCCACCCGACGCGATCCCCACCACCCCTACGCCGGTGACGGAGGCGTGGCACTGGCGCGGTGACGACGTGCAGCCGCTGGCCCACGAAGCCGGCCGGATCAAGGTGGCCGACGACCGTCGCGCGCTGCTGCTCACCAACCCGGCACTGAGTCCGAGCCCCTTCACGACGACCACGCTGCAGGGCGCGGTCCAGTCACTGCCGGGAGGCGCCGCCGTGCCCGCCAATCGGCACACCCCCTCGGCGATGCGATTCATCCTGTCCGGCAACGGCTCCTACCGCACCGCGGACGGTAGCGACCACCCGCTGGCGGCGGGCGACCTGATCCTGACGCCGAACTGGAGTTGGCACGAGTACGAGAACAGTTCCGACAGCCCGATGGTCTGGTTCGACGGCCTCGACTTCCCGGTGGCCGCCCGGTTGGAGTCGGCGGTGTTCGACGGCGGTCCCTCGGTGAAGGTGCCGAGCAGAAGCGGCTCGAGCCCGCTGCACCGGCCGTGGGCCGACACCGACCGGATGCTCGCGGAGCTCTACAGGGATCCGACGACCGTCGCGAGTGTTCAGTTCACCGACCCCATCACCGGTGGTGTCATCGCGCTGACCTTCGACTGCTGGATGCACCGGATGGGACCGCTCCTTCGGGCCGCCGCCACGCGCAAGACCGGCAACTCGATCTTCGTGGTGTTCAACGGTCGCGGTTCGACCACGGTCGGGCACAAGGAGTTCGAGTGGTCGGCGGGCGACATCTTCGTGGTGCCGTCGTGGCTCCCGCTGCGACACAGTCCCACCGAGGTCTCGAACCTGCTGGAGATGTCGGATCGGCCGATCCTGCAGTCGCTCGGGCTGTATCGCGAGGAAGCGCTGTAGGTGCTCAGTGTTAGTTGTCAGAGTCCGCGATGAATCGAAATGCTTGTGGAGCCTAGGAGATTCGAACTCCTGACATCTGCCTTGCAAAGGCAGCGCTCTACCAACTGAGCTAAGGCCCCTTCGGTGGCGGTCAGCTGGGTTGGTCGGCGGCCACGTGCCATACCTCGACGCGAGTGCGCGATCGAATGACCAACACGCCCGCCACTAGGACGGCCAGTACCACGAACAACCTCACTGGACACCTTCCTTCGAAAGGCACACCGTGGGCCTGGGAGGACTCGAACCTCCGACCTCTTCGTTATCAGCGAAGCGCTCTAACCACCTGAGCTACAGGCCCGTACATCCTTGTGGACCGAGCGACGAGATTACCGTAAGCGCAGCCCTGCGCCCAAACCGTTAGTCAGTCGCGATCCGCAAGGGTCACCTCGATGCCCCCGACGAGGTCGGTGGTGAGGTTGTAAATGAACGCGCCGCAGGTAGCCATCGCGGTCAACAGCACGATGTTGACCAAGCCGACCAGGGCCGCGCCGCCGAAGATCGTGCCGCTCGACACCAGTTCCCCGCCGCTACCGCTCGCACTGGTGAGCAGATCGCCGACGTTGCTGTTCAGCTTCGCCCACACGCCCATGCCGCCAAGCACGAGATACAGGAACGCGACGGCGATCATCCACACGAAGAACAACGCGACCGACAGCACCAGCGAGACCTTGAGCACGCTCCACGGATCGAAGCGCCGCACCTGCATGCTCGCGCGCACGGGACCCTGCGTGCGGTTCGCGACCGAGGACCGCGCCGTGCGCGTCGCGGGCTCCGGGGTGGTCCGCTCGGTCGGCTTGCGGGTCACGGGACGCGGGGCACCGCCGGAGAGGTCGGGGAGCTCGCTGGCGTAGGTCTCCGACGTCCGGCTCGGTTCCGGCCTACTGGGTTCGGGCCGGTTCGCCTCGGGCCTACCGGGCTCCGCTCGCGTCGCGGCCGGCGCGGCCTCCGCCTCGCGGGGCGGTGTGCTTCCGCCGCCCTGGCCCGAGATGAACCTGTTCAGCCGCGCCGCGTCCGCCGTGGGGGAGTGCCCCGCCGAGGTGCCGACCCGGCCACCGTCGGCCGGGGTGTCGGTGGCGCGCGGCGGCTGCGGCGGCCGGCTGCGCGCCGCCCCCCGCTGCCACGGCGGTACCTCGCCACCCGACTCGGGCGTACCCACCGGACCCGAGCGAGTCGGAACGTCGGCGGCACCGTTCGAGCCGTTGGTGCCGCCGGGTCCGTCGCCGGGACGCGCTGGTCCCTGGTCGTTCGGTGAAGTCACCTACGGCTCCTTAACTTCGGGCCGACTGCGTGCGGCAGCCGGGGTCGCACTACGTCGCGTCCGATTCGTCGCCGTCGAGATCTTCACCGGCGTCCTCGTCGGCGTTGCGCGCAATGGCAATCAGTGTTGCGCCCTCACCGAGGTTCATCAAGCGCACGCCCTTAGTCTGCCTTCCGGCCTTCCGTACCTGACGTGCGGCCGTCCGGATTACGCCGCCACCGGAGGTGATGGCGTAGAGCTCGGTCTCGTCGTCCACGATCAACGCTCCGACCAGAGTGCCACGTTTGCGGTCGTACTGGATCGTGAGGATTCCCTTGCCGCCGCGGCCCTGGACCGTGTACTCCTCGATCGCGGTGCGCTTGGCGTACCCGCCCGCCGTCGCGACCAGCAGATACGTGCCCTCACGTACGACGTTCAGCGAGAGCAGCTTGTCCTCTTCGTTGAACCGCATGCCCTGCACACCGGAGGTGGCGCGACCCATCGGCCGAAGCGCCTCGTCGGTCGCGGAGAACCGGATCGACTGGCCCTTCTCGGACACCAGCAGCAGGTCCTCGTCCGCCGAGCACAGCACAGCGCCGACCAGTTCGTCGCCGTCGCGAAGGTTCACCGCGACGATGCCGCCGGAGCGGTTGGAGTCGAAGTCGGTCAGCTTGGACTTCTTCACCAGACCGTTGCGCGTGGCCAGCACCAGGTACGGCGCGTCCTCGTAGCTCTTGAGCTGGATGACCTGGGCGATCCGCTCCTCGGGCTGGAACGCCAGAAGGTTGGCGACGTGCTGACCGCGCGCCGTGCGGGACGCCTCCGGCAGCTCGTAGGCCTTCGCCCGGTAGACCCGGCCCTGCGTGGTGAAGAACAGGATCCAGTCGTGGGTCGAGCACACGAAGAAGTGGTTGACGATGTCGTCCTGCTTGAGGCCGGCGCCCTGAACACCCTTGCCGCCGCGCTTCTGGCTGCGGTACAGGTCGGTCTTGGTGCGCTTGGCGTAGCCGGTCTCGGTGATCGTGACCACCACGTCCTCGCGCGCGATCAGATCCTCGTCCGCGACGTCGCCATCGGCCGGGATGATCCGGGTGCGCCGGTCGTCGCCGTACTTCTCGGCGAGCTCCGCGAGTTCGTCGCGGACGATGGCGCGCTGACGTTCCGGCTTGGCGAGGATGTCCTCAAGGTCCGCGATCTCGGCCTCGATCTTCGCGAGGTCGTCGACGATGCGCTGACGTTCCAGGGCCGCGAGGCGCCGCAACTGCATGTCGAGGATCGCCTGGGCCTGGATGTCGTCGATGTCGAGCAGGTCGATCAGGCCGGCACGGGCGATGTCCACGGTCTGCGACGCCCGGATCAACGCGATGACCTCGTCGAGCGCATCGAGCGCCTTGACCAGTCCGCGCAGGATGTGGGCCCGCTCGTTCGCCTTGCGCAACCGGTAGGTGGTGCGCCGCACGATGACGTCCAACTGATGGACGACGTAGAGGCGGATCAGCTGATCGATGCGGAGGGTGCGGGGGACACCGTCGACGATCGACAGCATGTTCGCCCCGAAGCTGGTCTGCAGCTGGGTGTGCTTGTAGAGGTTGTTCAGCACCACCTTCGCCACGGCATCGCGCTTGACCTCGACGACGATCCGCAGTCCGACACGATCACTGGACTGGTCCTCGATGTTCGAGATGCCCGCGAGCTTGCCGTCACGCACCTGGTCGGCGATCGAGGTGATGAAGTTGTCGTGGTTCACCTGGTAGGGGAGCTCGGTGATAACCAGCAGCGTGCGGCCCCGCGAGTCCTCCTCGACCTCGACCACACCCCGCATGCGGATGGAGCCGCGGCCCGTCGTGTAGGCGTCGTGGATGCCCTGCGAACCGACGATGAGACCGTAGGTGGGGAAGTCCGGACCCTTGACCCGCTCGGTGACCGCGGCGAGCGTGGTCTCCTCATCGGCCTCGTGGTTGTCCAGGCACCAGAAGACGGCCTCCGCGAGCTCGCGCAGGTTGTGCGGCGGCATGTTGGTGGCCATGCCGACTGCGATGCCGCCGGAGCCGTTGGCCAGCAGGTTGGGGAACCGGCTGGGCAGGACTGTCGGCTCCTGCACCCGACCGTCGTAGTTCGGGATGAAATCGACTGTCTCCTCGTCGATTTCGCGCAGCATCTCCATCGCGAGGGGCGTGAGGCGTGCCTCGGTGTACCTCATGGCCGCCGGCGGATCGTTTCCCGGCGAGCCGAAGTTCCCCTGCCCGTCCACGAGTGGGTAACGCAGCGACCACGGCTGCGCCATCCGGACCAGGGTGTCGTAGATCGACGAATCGCCGTGGGGATGGTAGTTACCCATCGTCTCGGCAACGGAGCGTGCGGATTTCGCGTGTCCGCGGTCAGGTCGAAAGCCGGAGTCGTACATGGCGTAGAGCACGCGGCGGTGTACGGGCTTGAGGCCGTCGCGCACCTCGGGTAGGGCGCGCCCGACGATGACGCTCATCGCGTAGTCGATGTAGCTGCGCTGCATCTCCTGCTGGATATCGACCGGTTCGATGCGATCGGTGGTCGTGCCGTCCTCGCCGCCGGGGGGCAGAGTGGTGTCTGTCATGTGCTCCTCGCTCGTCTATGAGCAGCTTGAAATCGGTTGGGAAGACTAAACATCCAGGAAGCGAACGTCTCTCGCGTTCCTGGTGATGAAGCTTCGACGGGCTTCGACGTCCTCGCCCATCAGAATCGAGAACAGTTCGTCGGCTGCGGCGGCGTCGTCGAGGGTGATCCGACGGAGCACTCGCGCGGTGGGATCCATTGTGGTTTCCCACAGCTCTTTGGCGTCCATCTCGCCGAGGCCCTTGTAACGCTGGATACCGTCTTCGGTGTTGATCTTTCGGCCCGCGGCTTTGCCCGCCTCGAGCAGTCCGTCACGCTCGCGATCGGAGTAGGCGAACTCGGGCTCGCTGCGCTGCCACTTCAACTTGTACAGCGGGGGCTGTGCCAGGAAAACGTGCCCGTTCTCGATGAGCGGCTTCATGAATCGGAACAGTAGGGTCAGCAGCAGCGTGGAGATGTGCTGGCCGTCGACGTCGGCGTCAGCCATCAGCACGATCTTGTGATACCGCAGTTTCGTGATGTCGAACTCGTCGTGGATACCGGTTCCGAGCGCCGTGATGATCGCCTGGACTTCGGTGTTCTTCAGAACGCGGTCGATACGCGCCTTCTCGACGTTGATGATCTTGCCGCGCAGGGGAAGGATCGCCTGATACATCGAGTCGCGACCGCTCTTCGCCGAGCCACCGGCCGAGTCGCCCTCCACCACATAGACCTCCGACAGAACCGGGTCGGTGGAGCGGCAGTCCGCGAGCTTGCCGGGGAGCCCCCCGATATCGGTTGCGCTCTTGCGGCGCACCAACTCTCGTGCCTTGCGCGCGGCCAGCCGAGCCTGCGCCGACGAGACCGCCTTGTTGACTACGGTTTTGGCTTCGGCCGGGTTCGCCTCGAACCAGTGCTGCAGTTGCTCGTTGCAGATCTTCTGCACGAATGACTTCACCTCGGTGTTGCCGAGCTTCGTCTTGGTCTGGCCCTCGAACTGCGGGTCGCTGACCTTCACCGAGATGACCGCGGCGAGTCCCTCGCGGATGTCGTCGCCGGTGAGGTTGGGGTCCTTCTCCTTCAGCAGCTTCTTGTCCTTGGCGTACTTGTTGACCACCGTGGTGAGCGCCGAGCGGAAACCCTCTTCGTGCGTGCCGCCCTCGTGGGTGTTGATCGTGTTGGCGAAGGTGTGCACCGACTCGGAGTAGCCGGCGTTCCACTGCATCGCGATCTCGACCTCGTGGCCGGGACCCTTGCCGTCGAAGTCGATGATGCTCTGCTGGATCGGGGTCTTGGTGCGGTTGATGTGCTTGACGTAGTCGACCAGGCCGCCGGGGTAGTGGAAGGTGCGGTGCTTGACCTTGTGCGGGCCCTTGGCTTCGGCTTCCTTCTCGTCGGCGGACTTCGGCGCCTCCGCGGTATCGCTGACGACCTCGTCCACGACCTCCTCCGCCGTGACCCTCTCGTCGATCAGATCGATGGTCAGGCCCTTGTTGAGGAAGGCCATCTCCTGCAGGCGCCGCGCGACGGTCTCGAAGTCGTAGTCCGTGGTTTCGAAGATGTCCGGGTCGGCCCAGAACCTGATCGTGGTTCCGGTCTTCTTCGTTGGACCACCCTGCTTCAGGGTGCCGGGCACCGAACGGTCGTAGTATTGGAACCACTCCGAACCATCCCGCAGAACCGTCGCCTCCAACCGAGTCGACAGGGCGTTGACGACCGAGACACCGACACCGTGCAGGCCACCGCTGACGTTGTACCCGCTGTTTTCGCCGCCGAACTTGCCGCCTGCGTGCAGTTGCGTCATCACGACGTCGATGGTCGGGACACCGGTGGCGTGCATGGCGACCGGGATACCGCGGCCGTCGTCGGCGACCTGGACGCTGCCGTCACCCAGGATCTTGACATCGACCCTGGTGGCGTAGCCGGCCATGGCCTCGTCGATGGCGTTGTCCACGACTTCCCACACCAGGTGGTGTAGACCGCGCTCCCCCGTGGAGCCGATGTACATTCCCGGGCGTTTGCGGACGGCTTCCAAACCCTCGAGAATGGTGATCGATTCGGCGCCGTACTCATTCGAAGCGCTGTTCTTCTGGGCAGCCACGTTGGACGCGTCTCCTTGGGGTTTCGCAAGCACGGGGCGACGGCCTCGCGCGGATCACAGGCCAGTCTACCGCTCGGTACCGTCAGGACTGACTCTGAGGTTGCGTTTCCAGATACCTATTTGAGCCGTGCGCGGAATTTCTCGGTGATCGGTGCGTGGCGACGCTTGAGAACTGTGGACAAACCCTTGTCGGCGCTCTCAGCCAGTGGTAGGGAAACGACTATCCGTAGGTGTCCCGTGGCCCGCGACCGGAGATGTGCAACTTCCCCTTGCGCCAATTCGGCGCCTTCGGCCCCACGATCCTCACCGATGTCACCACACCGTCGCCCACCGCGGCCGCGATCTTCGCGAGAACCTGCGCCTGCACCATCCGCAACTGGGTCGCCCACGCGGTCGACTCCGCCTCGATGGTCAGCACCCCGTCGGTCAGCGAAGCGGGCATCGCGTGCTCGGCGATCTGTTCGCCGACCACGGACTCCCACTGTCCGAACACCGAGCCCTCGGCGACCTTGGTCGTCCAGCCCCGGGTGTGTGCCAGGCCCATCGTCGCCGAACCCAGCAGCTCGGGATCCCTGGCGTCCGGTCCGGGGCCGGACCACCTGCGGCGCTTTCCCTGCACGGGATTCCTCGCACGGGGTTGCGACGCGCGACCCCGCCCGACGTCCTTGCCCTGGCTGCGGGCGGCGCCGCGGGCTTCCTCGAGGGTCCGACGGACCAGGTCCATCCCGTGCAGTCCGGCCAGTGAATCCGGTGGCCCGATCGGGGTCGGATCGTCGTCGTCCTGGGATGTCACCCGATCACCTCCGAGTAGCGTCCGGAGTCTCCGTCGCGCATGCCGATCTCTATTCTGCGCGCATCCCAGTCGCCGGGGACGTCATCGGCCACCGCCGCCGTCACCAGTACCTGCTCGGCGGACTCGGCAGCCGTCACCAGGGCGCGGCGACGCGAGACGTCCAGTTCGGCGAACACGTCGTCGAGCAGCAGCACCGGGTCCCCGCCGTCGGACCGCAGCAGCTCGTAGGCGCCGAGTCGCAGTGCCAACGCCATCGACCACGATTCCCCGTGACTCGCGAAGCCTTTCGCCGGCTGATCGCCGAGCCGCAGTTCCAGATCGTCGCGATGGGGCCCGACGAGGCAGACCCCGCGTTCGAGTTCGGCGGTGCGCTTGCGCGCGAGTTCGTCGAGCAACGCGGCCTCGTAGCGCTCGCTGTCCACACCACCGGCCGCGGCGTCGGCTTCGACGGCCTCGACTCCGCTCCGGTACCGGATACCGGCAGACCGCGACGCCGGTGCCAGCGTCTGATAGGCCTTCTCGACTTCGGGCGCCAGCGCGTGCACCAGCTCGACCCGCGCGGCGATCAACCGCGACCCGTGGGCCGCCAGATAGCGGTCCCACACGTCGAGAGTGTCCAATGCGCTTGAATCACTGCGGAATCGGGCACCGGATGCCGACTTCAGCAGTGCGGTGCGCTGCTTGAGTACCTTGTCGTAATCGGCGCGGACCCCGGCGATCGACGGACGCCGCGTCGTGGCGAGTTCATCGAGATATCGGCGGCGTTCGCCGGGGTCGCCGCGAACCAGCGCCAGATCCTCCGGTGCGAACAGCACCGCGCGGATCGCGCCGAGGATCTCCCGCGCGCTGCGCACCGGCGACCTGTTCAACCGCGCCTTGTTCGCCCGCCCCGCGACGATCTCGAGATCGACCGCCAGCTCCCGGCCCTCGTTGACCACGATCGTGGACACCACCGCCCGGTCGGCGCCCTCCCGGATCAGGGGAGCGTCGGTCCCCACTCGATGCGATCCGAGTGTCGCCGAATACCACAGCGCTTCAACGAGATTCGTCTTCCCGTAGCCGTTGGAGCCGACGAAGACCGTGCGCCCAGGCGACAGTTCCACGTCGACGCGTGGCCACGACCGGAAGTCGGTCAGTCCGAGATGCCGAACGTACAACTATCCCGACTTACTTACCCGCTGGACCGCGTGCCCACCGAATTGGTTCCGCAGCGCCGCGACGGCCTTCATCGTCGGCGAATCTTCTTGTCGCGACAGGAATCTCGCGAACAGCGAAGCGGCGATGCCCGGCACCGGCACGCGCAACCGGATGGCCTCCTCGACCGTCCAGCGTCCCTCACCGGAGTCGTCGGTGTAACCGCTGATCTCCGCGAGGTCGGGGTCCTCCTTGAGGGCCTTCGCCAGCAGGGTCTGCAACCACGACCGCACCACAGTGCCGTTGGTCCACGCCTGGTACACCGCCTGGGGACTCTTGACGAGCGGTTCGGCGGACAGCATCTCGTAACCCTCGGCGTAGGCCGTCATCAGCGCGTACTCGACACCGTTGTGCACCATCTTGGTGAAGTGCCCGGCACCGACGTCACCGGCGTGCACGAAGCCGTCCTCCACGGGCCCCGGCGGTCGCAGCGTGTCGAAGATCGGCATGACCGTCGCGATGTCCGCGTCCGACCCACCGACCATGAGGCCGTACCCCTCCGTCAGGCCCCAGATACCACCGGACACGCCGGCGTCGACGAAGCCTATTCCCTTGGCTCCCAACAGTTCCGCGTGCGGTCCGTCTTCGGTGTACCGCGAGTTGCCGCCGTCGACGACGAGATCACCCTCGGACAGCACCTCGGACAGCGACACGATCGTGTCGTGCGTGACGTCGCCGGACGGCACCATCACCCACACCACCCTGGGCGCCGACAGCGCGGCCGCCAGCCCTGCGAGGTCCGGGACGTCGGTGACTTCGGGGCGAGGGTCGTACCCGACGACCTCGTGACCGCCCTGACGCAACCGCTCGCGCATGTTGAAACCCATTTTGCCGAGTCCGACCAAGCCCAGTTGCATGTGCGCCTCTCCCGTGGAGATCGGCCGGTCAGCCGGGGAGCCGAACCGGCATCAACAGATATACGTAGTCGGTTTGAGCGGCCGGGAACGGACCACTCGAGCCGACCTGACCATCATCATCTCCCGTCGGGCGCAACACTGCGGGACGGCTGGGTGTCGTGAAGCCGAACGTCACCTTCTCCGAATGCAGCGAGCCCAGCCCGTCGGTGAGATACGTCGGATTGAACGCGATGGTGAGCGGCTCGCCGTAGAACTCGACGGGCAGGTCCTCCTCCGCGCGACCCACGTCGTCGGCACCCGCCGACAGGCGCAGGGCGTCCTCGGAGAACTCCATCCTGACCTGGGCGCCGCGGTCTGCCACCAGGGCGACGCGCTTGATCGCCTCGGTGAGTTCGGCGACGCCGATCGTCGCGATCGCGGTGTGCTCCGCCGGAAGCAGCTGACGGAACTTCGGGAACTCGGCGTCGAGCAGACGGCTCGTCGTGCGCTTGCCCCCGCTGCGGATGCCCAGCAGTCCGTCCTTGCCGACGGATTCCCCGGACCCCAACGAAAGATGCACGTCACCGCCGTCGGTGGCGGCCTTCGCGGCCTCCGCGAGGGTCTTGGCCGGCGCCAGCACGGCCGCCTCCACCCCCGCCGCCTCGGTGGACCAGGTGAGCTCCCGCACGGCGAGGCGGAACCTGTCGGTCGCGGCCAGCACGACCTTCTCACCGGAGATCTCGACGCGGATGCCCGTCAGCATCGGCAGCGTGTCGTCGCGCCCTGCGGCGACGGCGACCTGGCTGATCGCCTGCGAGAAAACCTCGGAACCGACGACGCCGGTGTCATCCGGCAGTGCCGGCAACGTCGGGTAGTCCTCAACCGCCATGGTCGGCAGCGAGAAACGTGCACTCCCGCAGCTCAGCGCGACCCTGGTGCCCTCAACGCTGACGTCGACGGGCTTCGCGGGCAGTGCCCTGGTGATGTCCGACAGCAACCGTCCGGACACCAGAACGCTTCCGGGAGAAGCGATTTCAGCTGCCACGCGAACCTCGGCCGACACCTCGTAGTCGTAGCCCGAGATCGTCAGCCCGTCCTCGGAGCCGGTCAGCAAGACGCCCGACAACACCGGGACCGTCGGCCGGCTCGGCAGGATGCGGGCCACCCACGCCACCGCTTCGGCGAAGTCCTCTCGCACCAGGCGAAACTTCAAATCGGTGAGACCGACAGTCGTCGTCACCACGTCCATAGCGTCCCTTCGGTGAAACACCAAACTCTCAACCCCGGAGCAGCGAACTACGGGTGTCTCACCGCGCCTCGATTCGATGACCGCACTGGCTGCCGAAGAACCACCGTAGAGCCTTCCGCTCCAACTTGAAAGCTAATCGATCGAGCAGACATTCGGCGGCCGAGGGTGGCTCTGACCGCTTGCTTCAGTCCTTCCCCGGGCCTGTTCTTCTGTAAGAGATATCTAGTGATGAAGGAAGTAACAGTAATAGGGGCTGTGCAACCCGGGGATGGACGTGCTGGTTGGCAGGTGAGGCGCGGTGAAAGGGTGTGAGTCAGCTGTGGAGTATTCGGGGGCCGACTGCGGATGACTGTGCACAGGTCGCCGCTCGTGCATCGACGGGGAATTCCTGCGGGTCGTTGCCCACCGGTTGTACACGAGTGATCCACAGCGTTGGAGTGTGACCAGTGGTGCGAACGCGACTGAAGTTTTTCGCGATTGCCGGACGAAGCGGGCGGTAACCGAGCGCGGTTCAGCGCTTGGAGCGCTGCCGGATGCGCGTCGTGAGTTCCTTGACGTGATCGAAAACCTCACGGCGCTCCGCCATCTCGCCGCGGATCTTGCGCTCGGCGTACATCACCGTGGTGTGATCGCGCCCGAACGCCTGGCCGATCTTGGGCAGGGACAGATCCGTCAGCTCGCGGCACAGGTACATCGCGATCTGCCGGGACTGCGCCAGCGCTCTGGTCTTTCCAGGGCCGCGGAGTTCCTCGATGGTGGTTTCGAAGTACTCGGCGGTGGCGGCCATGATGGTCGCGATGCTGATCTGCATGGTGCTGGAATCCGAGATCAGATCGCGTAACACGATTTCGGCCAGCGACCGGTCGATCGCGCTCTTGTTCAACGACGCGAACGCCGTGACGCGGATCAGCGCGCCCTCGAGCTCGCGGATGTTGCGTTCGATGCTGCTGGCGATCAGCTCCAGCACGTCGTCGGGCACGTTGAGCCGGTCGACCTGAGCCTTCTTGCGCAGAATCGCGATTCGGGTCTCGAGTTCGGGCGGCTGGACGTCGGTGATCAGGCCCCACTCGAAGCGCGTGCGCAGCCGGTCCTCGAGGGTCGCGAGCTGTTTGGGCGGCCGGTCGGAGGAGATGACGATCTGCTTGTTCGCGTTGTGCAGCGTGTTGAAGGTGTGGAAGAACTCCTCCTGAGTGCTTTCCTTGCCCTCGATGAACTGGATGTCGTCGACGAGGAGCACGTCGATGTCGCGATAGCTGCGCTTGAACGTGGCCTTGCGGTCGTCGCGCAGCGAGTTGATGAAGTCGTTCATGAACTCTTCGGTGGAGACGTACTTCACCCGCATCCCCGGAAAGAGGCGCTGAGCGTAATTGCCCGCCGCATGCAGCAGGTGTGTCTTTCCGAGTCCGGATTCACCCCAGATGAAGAGCGGGTTGTACGCCCGCGCCGGCGCCTCGGCGATCGCCAGGGTCGCCGCGTGAGCGAAGCGGTTCGACGAGCCGATGACGAACGTGTCGAAGGTGTAGCGCCGATTCAGACTGACGTCGTCGGTGGAGTCCTTCTGCGGACGGTTGGTGAAGTGGCTCGGCCAGGCGGCCTCAGCGCTGGCGAGGGCCTCCTCGTCCTCGTCGACCTCATCGGGGTCCGGAAGCACGTCGGCCTGCGGAGCGTCGGACTCGGCCGTCGGCTCGGGCGACGCGATGCGGACGCCCAGCTCGACACGCTGTCCGAGGTGGCGGCTGAGACTGTTGACGATGGGCTCGCGGAGGTGACGTTCGATCTCGTTCTGCACGAAGGCGGTGGGAACCGAGAGCAGGGCGAATCCCTCGGTGATGACCAGGGGTTTGACGAGCTTGAGCCATGCTCTTTGCTGCGGAGTGAGGGTGGTTCCGTCGTGACCGTTGAGCGGCAGATCGCCGTTGAGCTCAGCGACGACCTGGTCCCAGATCGCCACGAATGGTGGGTCGGGGTCCGTTGCCAACAGGACCCCCTCGCGGCCGGATCGGTCAATGGCCGAATAGCCGAAGACGAAGTGTCCACATGGTTATCCACAGTCTGTGGATAGCGGACGGTCGTCTTCGCGTCGTCAATGGTACGTGCGCGGCGGTCACGCCCCGGGGCTCGTCACAGTGTTCTGCGGGCTCGCGGTTGGGTGTCCATCCTCGCTGTGTTGTCTATCGCCGCTTCGTCTCCGAATCGGCACTGCCAGAAGCTAACAGGTTTCCAGCCGGGTGCCAACAGTTCTGCAACATTCTCCGGTGATCATCTGGACGGCGCTCGACAGCGGCTGATCGAGGGTGAACGATGTGACTGGTGTGGTCGCTCGCCTGCCTCCCGATGTGGGTTTGACCTAGGGAAATCTCGTCAGTACCCTCGAACAGTCGCCCGCACGTGGCGATACGGCAGCGACCCGGGGTTCCGGGGCACCGCGCCGGGGCTAGCAAGCAAGACGAACGAGCCTATCCGTGGCCGTGTCTGCACCGCGCGTTGGTGTTGGACTCGGCCGCATGGTGTGAATGAGGAGATACTGCCGTGGCCAAGGGCAAGCGGACCTTCCAGCCGAACAACCGGCGTCGCGCACGTGTGCACGGCTTTCGGCTGAGGATGCGCACGCGTGCTGGTCGCGCCATCGTGTCGAGCCGCCGCAGCAAGGGCCGTCGCTCGCTCACTGCGTGATCTGACGCAGGACTAGCGAGGTGCTTCCGGCTCAATACCGGATGACGCGGTCCGCAGACTTCGGCCTCACGGTCAACCGAGGAGTCCGAGCCGCCCAACCCGATCTGGTCGTCCATGCGTTGCGTACGCCGGACGACGTGTCGAGCGCGCCCAAGATCGGGCTCGTCGTCTCCAAGTCCGTCGGCTCCTCGGTGCAACGTCACGCGGTGTCGAGGAAGCTCCGGCACGTCGCACGCACGGTTCTGTCGGAGCTGCGACCCGGTGACCGGATCGTCATCAGGGCGCTGCCGGGCAGCACCCGCGCGATCTCAGCGCGCCTGGAGCAGCAGTTGCGTTCCGCACTGCGCCGCGTCACCGAGGTTGAGACGAGCCGACGATGAGCACAGCCAACCGGCCGCGGGCCGTCGTTCGCGCGATGGTGTTCGTCGTGCAGCTGTACCGCAACATGATCTCGCCGTTTCGGCCCGCCTCGTGCCGGTTCATGCCGACGTGCAGCGAGTACGCCGTCGACGCGCTGCAGGAGTACGGGATGTTCCGCGGGTCGTGGCTGGCGATCGTGCGGTTGGCCAAGTGCGGTCCCTGGCATCGTGGTGGATGGGATCCCATTCCGGATCGGACGGCGATCCGGCAAGAGACCCGGGGGATCGACAGCGACCCCGACATGAGGAGCGATTCGCTTGTTTAATCCGTTGAGTCTCGACTACATCTATTACCCGGTCTCCGCGATCATGTGGGTTTGGTACAAGCTCTTCGCCTTCATTCTCGGCCCGACCAACTTCTTCGCGTGGGCACTGTCGGTGGTGTTCCTGGTGTTCACCCTGCGTGCCATCCTGTACCGCCCGTTCGTCCGTCAGATCGAGACGACGCGCCAGATGCAGGAGTTGCAGCCGCAGATCAAGGCGCTGCAGAAGAAGTACGGCAAGGACCGGCAGAAGCTCGCCCTGGAGATGCAGAAGCTGCAGAAGGAACACGGGTTCAACCCGATCCTGGGCTGCCTGCCGATGCTCGCGCAGGTGCCGGTGTTCCTCGGCCTGTTCCACGTCCTTCGGTCCTTCAACCGGACCGGGAACAACTTCGGTGAGCTCGGACTGAACGTCGAGCTGAACAAGGAACTGCCGAACTACGTCTTCAGCGCTGCGGACGTACAGCACTTCCTCCAGGCGAACTTCTTCGGCGCCCCGCTGGGCGCGACGATGATTCAGTCGGAGAGCAGCTGGCAGGCCTTCATCGGGTTCGACGTGAGCCGCGCCGCGATCATCGGGGTGGGCGTGCCGCTGATGATCCTCGCGGGTATCGCCACCTACTTCAACAGCCGTGCGTCGGTGGCTCGTCAGAGTCCGGAGGCCGCGGCCAACCCGCAGACCGCGATGATGAACAAGCTCGCGCTGTACGTCTTCCCGCTCGGCGTCGTCGTCGGTGGTCCGTTCCTGCCGCTGGCGATCATCCTCTACTGGGTGGCCAACAACATCTGGACCTTCGGTCAGCAGCACTACGTCTTCGGCAAGATCGAGAAGCGCGAAGAGCAGAAGAAGGAAGAGGAACTGGCCCGACGTGCGGCCAACGCTCCGGCACCGGGCAAGAAGCCGGCGCGCAAGCCGAAGCCCGGCGTGAAGCCGACAGCGGCGGCCGACGGGGCTGCGAGCAAGACGCCGTCGTTGGCGAAGGAGATCACCGAGAGCACCGCCGAGGAGTCGACCGCGACTCCGGCCAAGCCCGCGACTCCGGCCAAGCCCGCGGCTAAGGCGGCAGGTAGTCGTTCGGCGCCCGCGAAGAACGCCCCGCGTCGGAACAACCGACCGAGCAAGGGAAAGCGAAAGCCCTAGCCAGGGTGCAGCGCTTCGCCTCAGAACCCCGCGGACGCCGCTGAGGCGGCCATCCGCCGAGATGCAGGTGCATCACTAGGAAGGACGAACAACCATGACTGACGCAGATACCGCCGAGCGCGACACCGAGGTGTCGAAGGGGGAGGACCCCGAGGATCGCTTGGTTGCCGAGGGCGAGATCGCCGGCGATTACCTGGAGGAGCTGTTGGATCTCCTCGACTTCGACGGCGACATCGATCTGGACGTCGAAGGGGACCGCGCCATCGTGAGCATCGACGGAGGCGACGACCTCACCAAGCTGGTCGGCCGCAAGGGCGAGGTGCTCGACGCGCTGCAGGAGCTGACCCGGTTGGCCGTGCACCAGAAGACGGGTGAGCGAAGCCGGCTGATGTTGGACATCGCGAAGTGGCGTCGTCGTCGTCGGGACGAACTGGCGGCGCTCGGTGAGAAGGTGGCCCGTCGCGTCCTCGAGAGCGGTGAACGGGAAGAGCTGCAGCCGATGACACCGTTCGAGCGGAAGATCGTGCACGACGCGGTCGCGGCCGTCGACGGCGTCCGGAGTGAGAGCGAGGGCGCTGAGCCGTCGCGCCGCGTCGTCGTGTTGGCGGACTGATCGTCAGCACCGAGTTACACCCATGTAGTTCCGGCGGCTGCCGGGTCGTGGATTCGGAGGAATGTTTCACGTGAAACATGACGAGGCTCCGGAGCCACCCCCGGCAGCCGCCGGAGTTTTTGGCGACGGCTTCGAGAAGGCACAGCGATACGCCGCGCTTCTCGCCGGTGTTGGTATCGAGCGCGGTCTGATCGGACCGGGGGAGGTGCCCCGACTCTGGGAGCGCCACCTCCTCAACTGCGCGGCACTCGGCGAACTCGTCGAGGAGGGCGAGTCCGTCGCCGACGTCGGGAGTGGAGCCGGGCTGCCGGGCATCCCGCTGGCGCTCGTCCGACCGGACGTCCGCGTGATTCTGGTCGAGCCGCTGTTGCGCCGTGCTGAATTCCTGCGCGAAGCGGTCGCCGAGTTGGACCTGCCGATCACGGTCGTTCGCGGCCGGGCGGAGGATCGCGCCGTGCGGGCTGAGGTCGGAGCGGTGGACGCAGTGACGTCCCGGGCGGTCGCCGCGCTGGACAAGTTGACGAAATGGTCGATGCCGCTCCTGCGGGACGGCGGACGGATGTTGGCCCTCAAAGGTGAGCGTGCCGCGGAGGAAATCGTCGAACACCAGAGGGCGCTCAGCTCGTTAGGTGCAGTCGACGTGAAGGTGGTGAAATGTGGCGTGGACTATTTGACTCCACCCGTAACCGTGGTCGTAGCGCATCGCGCGAGACGGTCGGATACAACCAACCGGGCCTCACGGTCACGGAGGAAGTCGGGATGATGCCGCCACCTCAGGACGGCCCTGAAACACCGATGGGTTCCCCATCACCCACACCCGATGTTTCACGTGAAACATGGCCGGCCGGTGCCGCCGAGCCGGCTTGGCCGGACCCAGCCGCGGACACTCCCATCGGGGCGGAGGCCGAGCGGGCGGTTCGCATTCTGCACGGCGCCAAGGGTCGCGAACTACCGAAGCCGGCACAGCAACGCGTGTTCACCATCGCCAACCAGAAGGGCGGCGTCGGCAAGACGACGACGGCGGTGAACATCGCAGCGGCGCTGGCGCTCCAGGGCTTGAAGACGCTCGTCATCGATCTCGACCCCCAGGGCAACGCCAGCACCGCCCTCGGCATCGAACACCGCCCCGGCACCCCGTCCTCGTACGAAGTGCTGATCGGGGAGATGACCCTCGAGGAGGCTCTGCAGCAGAGCCCCCACAGCGAGCGGCTCTTCTGCGTTCCGGCCACCATCGATCTGGCCGGTGCCGAGATCGAGTTGGTGAGCATGGTGGCGCGCGAAGGCAGGCTGCGGAACGCGCTCGCCTCGTTGCACGCCTACGACTTCGACTACGTGTTCATCGACTGCCCGCCGTCTCTCGGGCTGCTCACCATCAACGCACTTGTTGCGGCGCCCGAAGTGCTGATCCCGATTCAGTGCGAGTACTACGCGCTGGAGGGGGTGGGTCAGCTGATCCGCAACATCGAGATGGTGAAGGCGCACCTCAATCCTCTACTCGACGTCACGACCGTCATCCTGACCATGTACGACGGACGCACCCGGCTCGCGGATCAGGTGGCGGAGGACGTTCGCGCGCACTTCGGTGAGAAGGTGTTGCGCACCGTGATTCCGCGCAGCGTGAAGGTGTCCGAGGCGCCGGGCTATGGAATGACCATCTTGAACTACGACCCCGGCTCCCGTGGTGCGCTCAGTTACTTGGACGCGAGCCGCGAGTTGGCCGAGCGCGGAAGGAATCAGTCGTGACGCAGCCCCAGAAGAAGCGCAGCGGATTGGGTCGCGGTCTCGCCTCGCTCATCCCGACCGGACCGGGAGAGGGTGAGTCCGGCGCGGGTCAGATGGGTCCGCGAATGGGCGACGCCGCCGCCGATGTGGTGCTCGGGGGCAGCACGCCCGCGGCCGTCATCCCGCCGGCGTCAGACGTCGGCGCGGTCTACCGCGAGATCGATCCGACGGCCATCGAGCCGAATCCGAAGCAGCCGCGCCAGGTGTTCGACGGGGATGCGCTCGCGGAACTCGTGCACTCCATCCGCGAGTTCGGGCTCATGCAACCGATCGTCGTCCGTGCACTCTCGGGAGCCGATTCCGGATCCCGCTACCAACTGGTGATGGGGGAGCGGAGGTGGCGGGCCGCGCAGGAGGCGGGGCTGGCCACCATTCCCGCGATCGTCCGCGAGACCGCGGACGAGAGCATGCTGCGCGACGCACTGCTCGAGAACATCCATCGGGCACAGCTGAACCCCTTGGAAGAGGCGGCGGCCTATCAGCAGCTGCTCGACGAGTTCGGGGTTACCCACGATGAACTCGCAGCGCGAATCGGGCGCTCGCGTCCGGTGATCACCAACATGATCCGCCTGCTGCGCCTGCCGGTTCCGGTGCAGCGCCGTGTCGCCGCCGGTGTGTTGTCGGCCGGGCACGCGCGGGCACTGCTCTCCCTGGAGGGCGGGTCGGACAAGCAGGAGGAACTGGCGGCGCGGATCGTCGCCGAGGGGCTCTCGGTGCGGGCCACCGAAGAGGCCGTCACGCTGGCTAACCGGAACGACTCCGGGTCGACGGGTCCCACCGCTCCGCGCCGTAAGCCGATTCAGATGCCGGGCCTGCAGGACGTTGCTGAGAAGCTCTCGACGGCGTTCGACACCAGGGTCACCGTGAGCGTGGGCAAACGAAAAGGCAAGATCGTCGTCGAGTTCGGGTCCGTCGACGACCTACAACGCATAGTCGACCTTATGAACGCTGCGAAGCCGTGACCAACCACACGAGGTAATTACGTCACTGTGACACACCCGCACCGCGACGCGCTCTCCTGAAGGAATCCGCTTGTGTATCAACATGTTTCGAAAGTCGCGGTGATGAAAGTGGCACCGTCGTCCGAAAACGGGCTTGATGCGTCGCGCTCTCCTATTCTGGAGGTGCCATCGACGGCGGAACCCACCGAAGACCGGAGTACGTAGTGCCAGCTCGAATCACGCCGCTCCGGCTCGAGTCTTTCGAGCAGCTGCCCAAGCACGCGCGGCGCTGTGTGTTCTGGGAACTGGATCCGTCGACGCTCCCACGCGGGGATCACCTCGCCGACCCCGAGTTCGAGAAGGAAGCGTGGCTGTCGATGGTCATGCTCGAGTGGGGGTCGTGCGGCCAGTTGGCCGTGGAGTGTGGAGCCGACGACGCCGCGGTCTCCACCGACGCGCCCTGCCTTGGATATGCGTTCTACGCACCGCCGCGGGCCGTGCCGCGCGCGACGCTCTTCCCGACGGCGCCCGTCAGCGCCGACGCCGTGCTGTTGACGTCATTGGGAGTCGAGGCGCCGGCGGAGGCCGACGGGCTGACCCGACAGTTGATGGCGGCGGTCGTCGGCGATCTGGTGCGCCGCGGGGTGCGCGCGCTCGAAGCGTTCGGGCGCACCGCCGATGCCGCTGAGCTGTCGGACCCGTTGGTGGTGTCGCCGGGACTGCGGCCCGCGGTCGTGGCACTCGGCGACTGCTCGGTGGAGCAGTGCGTCATCGATTCCGATTTCCTTCTCGATGCCGGCTTCGTGGTGGTGGCCCCGGATCCGTACTTCCCCCGACTGCGGCTGGAGCTGGAGCAGGGGCTCGGCTGGAAGGCCGATGTCGAGGCTGCGCTCGAGCGGCTCTTGGAGAGTGCTCAGTTGCGGCCGGTGGGTGCCGGCGCCGCGTCCTGTGCGTGAGAGCGGATTACGCCTGGCCGCGTGCGGCTTCGACGGTCCGCTCGTGGGCCAGCAGTTCGGCGAACGTGAACGTCCCGGTGGGGCGGTCGTTCTTGCCGAGCAGGTAGAGACGCTTGACCGCGGCGAGAATGCCCTCGGCGATCGAGTCGCGCGCCTGCGGTGACACTATGAGCTCGCGGTCGTGGGGGTTGGTGATGTAGCCGACGTCGACCTGGACGGTGGGCATCCTGGTCAGCCGAAGCAGATCCCAGGTGCGGCCGTGCGTCCGACAGTCACGTAAACCGGTGCGGGCCACCACTTCCCGTTGGATGAAGTCGGCGAGATTGCGGCCGATGGTCGACACCGAGCCGTGCGAGTTGCCGAAGTGGAACGAGGCGACGCCGTTGGCCGATTCGCCGGGCAGGCTCGCGAACCGCAGGCTGATCATCAGATCCGCGCCAACGGTGTTCGCGGTGGCCGCTCGCTCGGCGTCCGACGGGCTACGCCCGACCGGGCGCGACAGGAACGTCTCCATGCCGATCGCGGTCATCCGGCCTTCGAGGCGACTACCCAAGTCCCACAACATGTCCGCTTCACTGATCGGACCGCCGGGGCCGTTGACGATGAGTCCGTGGTCGTCACCGCCGCGGCCCGGATCGATGATGACCCGCTTCCCGGACAGGCGCGGACCGGACCGGCGCACCAGTTCCTCTTCGCGGATGGCGTGAGGTGAGCCGCCGGTGACACGCGAGCCGAGGAAGTACAGCGAGCGCAGGGTCTCCGGGCCGCAGATCCCGTCGGGGTACAGCCCGTACTCGCGCTGGTAGGACATCAACCCGTTGTGCGTCTGCAGTCCGAAGTGGCCGTCGACGAGACCGGTGTAGAAACCGAGATCCTGAAGCCGGGCCTGCAGCGTCGCGACGTCGTCGCCGTACATGGGGGCGCCGAACTGGTGGGCGAGCGTGCGCGCACCGAGCCGGTAGGAGGCCTCTTTCAGGGCGCGGTACGTGGCTTCGCCGACGATGCCGTCGACCAGGAGACCGCGGTGCTGCTGAAATGCGCGGACAGCGTGGTCGAGCTCGTCGTCGAAGGCGTCCAGCGCGACGTGCCTGCCGGTGACGATGTCGTCGTCGGCGCTGCCGATCAGCCCGAGCGCTGCAAGTGCCGCCCGTATCTCGGTGACCGCACCCCCGCGGTCACCGCGACGCAGCAACGACATAACCAGGCCTCTCGGTGATCCACGCCGTGGGGGTGCCACGGCGACGTCAGTGGCAGGACAGAAACTCGTCTGTATTGTCGCAGACGTCGGCGCGAATCCGGAAAACTCCAGGACAGCGGGCGATCCGCGATATGCCGCCTCGTAACGCCGTTACAGGTGGTCAGCGAGCTCGCGCAGCAGCGCGGCCTTGCCCTTCGTGCCCACGATCCGCTTCACCGGCTCGCCGTTCTTGAACAGGATGAGCGTCGGGATCGACACGACCTGGAAGTCGCGCGCAGTGCCGGGGTTGGCGTCCACGTCGATCTTGGCGACGGTGAGCTCGCCGGCTTTCTCGGTGGCGATCTCCTCGAGCACCGGAGCGATCATCTTGCACGGCCCGCACCAGGTTGCCCAGAAGTCGACCAGTACCGGGGTCGAACTGGTCAGGACGTCGTCGCTGAAGGAATCGTCGGTGACGGCAACCGTCGCACCTGTCTCACTCATCTGTTGCTCCTTTGTCGTAGCTGAAAAGCGTTGAGGTGGATCGCTATTCGTGGTCCGCGAGCCAACGCTCGGTGTCGATCGCCGCGGCACAGCCACTGCCGGCCGCGGTGATGGCCTGGCGGTACGTGTGATCGACGAGGTCGCCCGCGGCGAACACGCCGTCGATCGACGTCGCGGTGCTGCGGCCCTGGACCTTGACGTAACCCTCGTCGTCGAGCTCGATCTGTCCGCGCACCAGCTCCGAACGGGGGTCGTGGCCGATCGCGACGAAGACGCCGGTGACGGCGAGCTTCGACTCCTCGCCCGTCACGGAGTCCTTGAGCCGTAGCCCCGACACGGTGGGCGCACCCTCCACTTCGGTGGGAACGGTGTTGGTGAGAATGGTGATCTTCTCGTTGGCCTGGGCGCGCTCGAGCATGATCTTCGACGCGCGGAACTCCTCGCGCCGGTGGATCAACGTCACACTCCTGGCGAAGCGGGTGAGGAACGTGGCCTCCTCCATCGCGGAGTCGCCACCACCGACCACGGCGATGTCCTGGTCGCGGAAGAAGAAGCCGTCACACGTCGCGCAGGTGCTGACACCGGTACCGATGCGCTCCTCTTCACCTGGGATGCCCAGGTGGCGCGCGGCCGCACCCATCGCGAGGATGATCGCGCGGGCCTGGAAGGTCTCGTCGCCGACGGTGACGGTCTTGATCGGGCCTTCGAGGGACACCTCGTCGACGTCCTCCATGCGCAGGTCGGCGCCGAATCGCAGGGCCTGTTCCCGCATCTGGTCCATGAGCTCGGGTCCGGTGATGCCTTCGCGGAAGCCGGGGTAGTTCTCCACCTCCGTGGTGGTCATCAACGCGCCACCGAACTGCACACCCTCGAAGACGAGGGGCTTGAGCTGGGCACGGGCCGCGTACACCGCCGCCGTGTAACCGGCCGGTCCGGAACCGATGATGATCACGTCATGGACGGTCTCGCTGAGAGTCATGACCTACCTTTCTCCGTTCTACGGCGCTTCTCCGGCACGCGTATAACACCAGCGTAGGTGTAGCTGTTCCCTGCGGGCGGCTGGGTGGGAGCGAGTGAGTGCAGCGGGCAGCCGAAGACGCGGTCAGGACTGGTGGTCCAGCGCCTGCGCCAGCTTGCTGCGCGCCCGCGCGCGGCGGCTCTTCACGGTGCCCTCGGGAACCCCGAGCAGCAGCGCGGCCTCGGCCACCGAGTAGCCCTGCATGTCCACGGCGACGACGGCCGCCCGCTGGTCCTCGGGCAGCCCCCGCAGGGCGCGTTCGACGGCCAGGGCGGTGTCGATGCCCGCGGTCGGGTCGCCGTCGGTGTGCACGTCGTCCTCGAGTGCGGCCGTCGAGTGAAACCTGTTGCGGCGCCGACGATCCAGGCACGCGTTGACGACGATGCGGTACAGCCAGCTGCTCACCGAGGAGTCTCGTCGGAACCGGGTGGCGTTGCGGTGCGCCGACAGCAGCGCGTCCTGCAGTGCGTCGTCCGCGTCGTCCGGGTTGCAGCTGGTGACCCTGGCGAGTCGGGACAGATGCCGACGGTGGCGGTGCAGCAGCGCCTCGAAGGCGTAGGGATCGCCCGCGATGTGCGCGTCGAGTAACTCCTCATCCGACGGTCCAGGTTGGTCGACGCCCCCGAAGCTCCCCACGGCCGAACGTTAACGAGGCCGGGGCGGGCGTCCCGACACCAGTTTTCGCGCGGCCGACTGGCCTGCGGCAACGTGCTTCACCGCCTGGGGATGAACGGTGTCAGCCGGCCTTCGTGACGGTGATGTCGGAGATCATCGCCTCACTGCGGCCGTCGACGGAGCCGAGTGTGGTGATCCACACCAGCAGGTAGGTCGTCGACGTCGGATTGGCCACCGTGATCGTGTTGGCGCCGGTCTTCATCGGCTGAGGCGGCGTGAGCTCGGTCGTCTCCTCGAGCGACGCGGGCGTCGCCGACTGCGCGGAGCGCAGCTGGACCGACGTGCCGGTGCTGTTGAGGTCGAAGGTCACCTCGCCGACCGTGGTGGGCGAGGGCAGCTGCAGCAGCAGCCCGACGCCGCTCTTGAAGTTGGGGAACGGCACCGCGTCGGTGTAGGTGTCCGTGGTCCAGCCGGTGCTGGGATTGCCGTCGATGGCGAGGCCGGCGTCCTGCGGGTTGTCAGCCTCGCCGCCGGGCGAGAACACCGTTGCGCGAACGGGTTTCACGACGGAGGTGTTCTCGGCCGGCGAGGTCTCGCTGCTGTCGGAGTCGTTGAGCCCGAGGCCCTCCTCGAGACCGCCGCCGACGTCGCTGAAGATCCCCTTCAGCACCGACGCCAGCACGACGAGGGCGATTACCAGCACCACCGCACCCGCGGCGATGCCGATGAGGAGCCCCTTGCGCCGCACGGGTGGATGCTCGGACGGCGGGTCGTCGCGATACCGGGCGCGCGGTTGGTCCTCGGGTTCGTCGACGGGCTCGATGATCTCGGTGCGATCGGCGACGGCGGTCGCCTGCTGCAACAGGTTCAGCAGCGTCGGCGCACTGCGGATGCCGCCGTTCTCCTGCACGGCGCGCGCGGCCGCGGCCGAGATCTGGAACGGAATCGACCGGTCGACGGAGCGCGGTTCGACGGGCTGTCCGGCCGGGTCGAGGTCCGCGGCCTCCATTCCGCTGCGCACCCCCGACTCGGCGAGCGGCCAGCGGTTGATGAGCAGGGCGTACAGCGCCGCGCCGATCCCGCGGATGTCGTCTTCGGGCGACGCCGACGCGAGCGTGGCGGGGAACGCGAGCGCGACGTCGCCGTCGATGCTGACTCGGACGCGTCCGGGGTGATCGATCGACAGCGCCACGCCGGACCGGTGCGCCTCGTCGGCGGCGGCGGCGAGCGACTGGATGGCCCTGGCACCGCCGATGGCGGACGGCTGGGTGTCGGCGACCTCGGCGAGGGAGCCGCCGCGAATCCACTCGGACACCACCAGCCCGCCGGTACCCGTCTGGGCGACGTCCAGCACCTTGGCGATACCTGGGTGATCGATCCGGCTCAGCCGCATGGTCCGGGAGAGGATCTCGGACACCTCGCGGTCGGGCAGCGCACCCTCGGGGTCAACGAAGGTGAGCGCGACCTGACGGTCGTGACCGATGTCCATGGCGTGCCAGAACTGCAGGTGCGGTGGGCCGCCGTGGAACACCAGCAGGCGATACCTGCCGCCCGCGATGGTGGCGCCGGGAATCAGGTGGGGGTCGTCGTCGTGTGCGGCGTCGTGCGGCGCCTCGAACGGCAGGGCCTCGCGACGCGAGCCGCCGGTGTAGTCGGAGGGCGCGCGGTCGGGGAACGACGGCTCGTCGGGCACGTCGGGCTGGAAGTCGTCAGCAGAGGGCACGGGGATGCGCGTCGTGGCACCGCTCTCGGAGCCTGGCACGCCCGCGGAGTCGTCGGTCACCGGCCGTCCTCTCCGAGTAGGGCCTCCGGCAGCTTCTGCCGGAGGTACTCGCCCGTCGGTCCCGAGGTAAGGCCGCAGGTACAGCGGGCGCGTGATGTCATCAGCGTACGGCAGGGGCACCAGCCCGGGAGGCCGGTCGGCGTGCGTGACGGAGTGTGCGGTGGGTGCCGCCATGCTCGTCTTGGCCGTGGTGGCGGCGGGTGTGCCACGTCGGTTGAACCGTCGTCGCACCGCCTCGACGGCGGCGTGGGCGTCGGGGACGCGCGCCGCCCACAGCACGCCCACGATGATCGGCACCATGATCACGCCCAGGATCATCAGTCGCAGGAGTGAGCCGAGCCCGCCGAAGCGCGTGGTCAGCTCCTCCAGCCCGAGCAGCTGGTCGATCACGTGCGCAACGAGCCCGGCGACGAGTGACGCGGAGATCGTGACGAGGATCGTGCGCACCACCTGCAGGCCGATGAGCTTGCCGCCGGGCGGCTTGAGGTTGTTCCGCAGCAGGAGGTAGCCGACCGTCGCACCCGCCAGGAAGCCGAGTCCGTTGGCCAGCCCCAGGTAGCCGGCGACGAGTTCGCGGTCGTCGGTGAGGTGCGGGGCGAACAGCGAGGCGACGATCTTCACCGCGGTGATCACGACGATCAGCAGGATCGGCGTCCACGGTTGCTCACGCGCGTAGAACACGCGCAGCTGAAGCAGCACCAGCGCGTACGGGATCAGCGTGAACGCCGACAGCGTGATCGCCATCCCGAGGTAGCCGGCGTCGGTGTCGCCGAAATTGCCGTAGGCGAACAGCGCGCTGCCGATCGCGGGGCCGCCGACGGTCATGAACGCCACGACGGGGATCAGCGTCACCATCGTCAACCGGGTGGCCAGGGACAGGTCCGCGAGCACCGCGGGGACGTCGTTCGCCGCGGCGTTGCGGGACAGCCGGGGCATGACGACCGTCAGCACCGTCACGCCGATCATCCCGAACGGCAGCTGCAGCACCAGCCACGTGTAGTTGTAGATGGCCGGCCCGGACGCCGCCGCGGTGCTCGCGATCTGGTTGCCGACGACCAGGCCCACCTGGCTGATCAACACGTAGAGGACCATCGCGGCGGCCATGGTCCCGAACTTCTTCAACCGCTCGTCGAGACCCCAGAGCGGGCGCAGGCTGACCCGCTCCCGGCGGATCGCGACGAGCAGCACGACGGATTGCGCGAACACGCCGAGGGTCGTGCCGATGCCCAGGACGAGCAGCTTGGCGTTACCCATCTCGACCGGATCCAGCGACAGCTCGCCCGGCACGACGAGGTACACCAGCAGCGTCGCGATGGCGACCACGTTGTTCACGACGGGCGCCCACGCCGGCGGCCCGAAGATGTTGCGGGTGTTGAGGATCGCCATGAACACCGACGACAGCCCGTAGAAGATCACCTGTGGCAGAAGCAGATACGCGAACGCCGTGGTGAGCGGCTCGTTCACCTGCGGGTCGTCGCCGAGCATCAGGTGGACGAGAAGCGGTGCGGCCGCCACCGACAGCACGGTCGCGACCAGCAGCAGCGCGGTGGCCAGCGTGACGAGGCGGCGCACGAAGGCCGTGCCGCCGTCGGGGTCGTCGCGTTCGGCCCTGGCGAGGACCGGCACGAAGATCGCCGTGAACGTCGCTTCGAGCACCAGTGCGGCGATCAGGTTGGGGAGCTGATTGGCCACCGAGAACGCGCTCGACAGCGCGGCGCCCAGGATGGCCGCGAGCAGCACGATGCGGACGAAGCCGGTGATTCGGCTGACGAGCGTCGCGACCGCCATTCCCCAAGATCGGGAGACCACTGCGGCGTCGGACAGTTCCTGCGGCCTCCTGCGCTCGGAGGGGGTGGCCGTCACGGATCGTCCGGGCTGTGGGCGAGCGCCGTGTCGACCGGATCGGGACGCCGGCTGGGCCGGTCCAGATCGGCACGGTCGGGCTGGCCGCGGAAGCGGTGCCACAGCCTGCGGCCCGCCAGCAGGAACAGAACGGCACCGGCGGACAGGGTGATGAAGAACAGCACCTTGCCGTACGCGTTGGAGTGCACGGAGAGCCGGACCGATTCGCCGAGCGGCAACCCGTCGGCCGTCCGAAGCGACACGTCGACGGCGACCCGCTGGGTGAAGTGGACTTCGATCGGCACGCGCAGCGGCAGGAACCCCGGCGGCAGTTCGATCACGCCCATGTCGTCGACGGTCATGCCGGGCGGCGCGTCGATGTCGAGCCGCACCCGGATCGGCACCGGCAGGTCGTTGCGCAAGGCGAGCGGAAGCGGGCTGCGCTCGGTGGCGAGGGTGTAGGAACCGCCGGGGTTGACGACGGTGACGGCGCCGAAGAGGTCGTCGACGGTGTCGGTGACCGTGCGCACCCGCTGTTCGGCCAGGCCGTTGCGGGCGTTCTGCGGCACCGACTCGCTCAGCGCGCGCAGCATGTCCTCACGCAGCGGGGCGGTGTACTGCGGGCCGGTCAGGCCGGTGCGCTCGTCGACGGTCAGCGCGGCCGTCAACCCCCACAGCCGGCCGGTGGTTCCGCCGATCGCGCCGATGACTCCATCGGAGAAGCGCGCATTCGGGTTGCCCGCGGGCTCCTCCGGCGGGGGAGCGGCCGCCGGGGGCAGCGCGGCCGTCTCGGCGATCACGGCCGTCAGCGGTCGCGGCACGGCGAGGCCCGAGCGGATGGCCGTGGCGGCGGTCGTCAGCATCGCCTGCGCGTCCACGGCGCTGAGGTTCCACGTCAGCGGCGGCATGACGATCTGCGTGCGGGGCTCGGCGTCGGGTCGCAGCCCGCGCCAGAGCAGCGCGGCCAGGGCATCCTGGCGGCGGGCGACCTCCGAGTCCTGTCGCACCGGGACGGCGAGCTCCGAGTCGAGGTAGGACGGCGTGCGCGGTTCGGCGCCCGCCCCGGCGAGCGCGGCACCGAGCGCGGGATCGAACGGCGCGGCGACCACCTGAGGGGAGTAGCGGCGGGGTGTCACGTCGACGGGCGGCACCACGTCGCTCGCGGCGTCCTGCGGGCTGGGCGCGGCGGCCGACACGGCGACGGTCTGACCCACCGGGGTGGCGTCCGACAGCAGCCCGACCACCGACCCGGTCAGCGCCCCGTCCCCGAGCAGGGTCGCGCCGCGCACCGACGTGACCCCGAGGATCTGATCGACGATGTCGTTCGGCTCGGTGACGGCGGTGGCGGTGAGCCCCGCGTCGCCCACTCGACGAAGTGCGCCGAGGTCGGCCTGCGCGTACACCGTCGGTGCGATGCACACCCGCTGTGCCAGCGCCTTGAGCCGGTCGAGCCACTCGGCGGCGGCGGCCTGGCCCGTACCGGGCCGGGTGGGTGACCCGATACCGCCGAACGGGTTCTCGTTGACGACGTAGCCGACCGTCATCGCGTTGACCGTGACCAGCAGGTCCGGATCGACGGCCAGACACAGGGAGCTGCGCAACTGCCCACCGGGGTCGACCGGGTCGCTGGTCGCGAACTCCGCGGCCCCGAGCAGCGTCTCGAGCCGGCCGCCGCTGGCCAGCGACGTGGCGAGGTCGTCGTCGGCGAGCCGCACGGGGGTGGTGCCACCCGGCACGCCGGCAGCCAGCCGGGGTTTGTCCGCCAGCGGCCAGAGCACGGTCATCCGCACGGGACGAGACGTATCCGGTGGCGTCACCGCCGACAGCGAGTCACCCGCGGGCGCCGCCGGATCGCGGGGCACTCCGAGCACCGGGAGCAGGAAGCGGGCGTCGTCGAGCCGGGCCGGCTCGCCGTAGTCGGGGGTGCCGTTGACGTTGACCAGCGCGGGGTAGACGCCCGGCTCCTCGATGTTGAGCGACGGCAGGTCGGCCGACTGCACGGGGTAGGACAGCGTGAACGACGCGCGCTGGCCCTGCTGGAGTTCGGGCGCGACGGTGATGAAGTCGCTGACCGCCTCGTACTGCTCGACGGAACCCGCGAGGTTCGTGCGCAGTCCCGGAGACGCGGTGACGGCGGCGGCGTGCTCGAGGCGCACCATCACGTCGCGGACCGGTCGGTCCCCGACGTTGGTCACCGTGCCGACGACGGTCACGACGGGGTCGCTGGTGGTGCTGACGACGTCGGGGGTCACGTCGTCGATGCGGATCTGAACGAAGGAGCCTGAACCGGGTTCTCCGGCGGCGGCACGCGGCACTACGGCGGGTAGGACGACGAGAGTCACCAGCGCGACGGCGGCGAGCAGGCGCGCCAGCACCGAGGCTGCGCCCTGGCGCGTCATGGTCCCTGGCCGCAGCCGTTCGCCCGTCGGCCGGGTTGGGGCTGAGTGGAGTCGTCGGGGCGACGGTTGCGTGTGTGCGAGTGCGTCTGGGGCCGACGCCGGGGTGAGGAGTGCGGCAGCGGCGGAAGGGCGCTGGGGCCGCCTTCGTGAAGTTTGTCGATGAGCTCGCCGGCCACCTCGGCGAGCTTGCGTTCGTCGGCGTAGGCCAGCCGCGACGGCAGGTCCGCCAGCGGTACCCAGGCCACCTCGCTGACCTCGACGTCGTCGTCGCAGAGTTCACCGCCGAGGAATCGCATCAGGTAATGGTGCACCGTCTTGTGCACGCGCCGGCCCTCGGTCACGAACCAGTAGTCGATGCTGCCGAGTGCCGCGAGGACGTCACCCCGGACGCCGGTCTCCTCGGCGACTTCGCGAATGGCGGTCTGTTCTGCGGTTTCCCCGATCTCGATGTGCCCTTTCGGCAGTGACCAGAGCGTACGGCCGCGGCGGTCGATGCGACCGATGAGGGCGGCCACCTGACCGTCCTTGGGTCCGTCGAGGCCGTCGATGACCAGTCCGCCCGCGGACGTCTCGTGCACGGTGCGCAGTCGAACCTGCGGTTGCCGGTTGGGTCGTGGTCGCGGTTTGGGTTCGCCGGGGGTCGGACCGGCCTTGGCGCGGTCGCCGTTGGGTGCTGCCGGGGTGGGGGAGCCGGCCTGCTGAGCGGGATCGGCCGGACCGGCGGAGCGTCGGCCGCGACGCCGCCCACGGCGCCGTCTTGGTTTGGCTCGTTCGCCCTCCGACACCCAAGCCAGAGTAGCTGCCACTCGCGTTTCCACTGCACTCGCGCCGACCGCGACGCGCTACCTATGCAGAGTCGTTACGGTGCTGTGAGCAGTGTGCGAAGCCGCTTGGACGGGGATGGAAAGATCACCAGGCGTGCCGAACGACACGTCCACCGACGCCGAACTGCTCGCAGCGGCGGCAGTCGCCCTCAACCGGCACTCCGTCGTGCTCGGCGAGCTGGGGCGGTTGTTCGCCGACGCCGGCCACGACCTGTTCCTCGTCGGAGGTACCGTCCGCGACGCCCTGCTCGGGCGGCTGAACATGGATCTCGACTTCACCACCGACGCCCGGCCGGAACGGATTCAGCAGATCATCGGCGCCTGGGCGGACACGCTGTGGGATACCGGCATCGCGTTCGGCACCATCAGCGCGGCCAAGGGCGGCAACCAGTTCGAGTTCACCACCTACCGGGCCGACACCTACGACGGCGTGACGCGCAACCCGGAGGTGCGGTTCGGCGACACCCTGGAAGGCGATCTGGTCCGTCGCGACTTCAGGATGAACGCGATGGCTGTCCGCGTGATCCCCAGTGGCGCAGGCGAATTCGTCGACCCGCTCAACGGCTTAGCCGACGTCCGGGCGATGGTGCTGGACACGCCGGCCGAGCCCGAGGTGTCGTTCGGCGACGACCCGCTGCGCATGCTGCGGGCGGCGCGGTTCGTCGCCCAGCTCGAGGGCGTGACGGTGTCGCCGCGCGTCCGAGAGGCGCTCGAGCGGATGGCGCCGGAGCTCAGCCGGATCACCGCCGAGCGGGTGGCCGCCGAACTCGACAAGACGCTGCTCGGCCGCAATCCCGTCGCGGGCGTCGAGCTGATGGTGGACACCGGCCTCGGCGAGGTGGTGCTGCCCGAGGTCGGCGGCATGCGGATGGCGATCGACGAGCACCACCAGCACAAGGACGTGTACCAGCATTCGTTGACCGTGCTCCGACAGGCGATCGACCTGGAGGACGACGGCCCCGACCTGGTCCTGCGGTGGGCCGCGCTGCTGCACGACATCGGAAAGCCGTCGACCCGCAAGCACGAGCCGGACGGCGGCGTCAGCTTCCACCACCACGAGGTGGTCGGCGCCAAGATGACCCGGCACCGGATGCGGGCGCTGAAGTACTCGAAGCAGATGGTGTCCGACGTCTCGCAGTTGGTGTTCCTGCATCTGCGCTTCCACGGTTACGGCGACGGCAAGTGGACCGATTCGGCGGTCCGGCGCTACGTCACCGACGCCGGCCCGCTGCTCTCCCGGCTGCACAAGCTGGTCCGGGCCGACTGCACGACGCGCAACAAGCGGCGCGCGGCCCGATTGCAGGCCGACTACGACGACCTCGAGCACCGCATCGCCGAGCTCGCGGCGAAGGAGGACCTGCAGCGGGTCCGGCCCGACCTCGACGGCAACGAGATCATGGAGCTCCTCGGCATCCCCGCGGGGCCTCAGGTGGGGCGGGCGTGGACGTTCCTCAAGGAGCTGCGGCTGGAGCGCGGTCCGCTGAGCCGCGACGAGGCCACGGCCGAACTTCTGAAGTGGTGGAACGCCACGGGCTAGCGGTGCGTCCAACTGTCATGGACTACTGCTTGGGAAACGGCGACGGCATGGCGGGCGTCTGGTCGGCCGAACCCGATCTCGACGTCAACGGTGACGGTGTTCTCGACGGCATCGCGCTGGACTTCGACGCCGACAACCACCTCGACGACGCCATCGCCGACTTCGACGGGGACGGTCTGGCGGACCACGTCGTGTTCGACGTCGGCGCCGACGGGGAGGCGGCGTTCACCGACGACGGGTCGGGTACGTGGGCGGTCAGCGTCGAGCGGGGCGGTCAGCTGAGGTTCTTCGGCCTGGACGGGGTGGAGGCGACGGGTGGCCCGGTCGTCGACGTGGACGGCGACGGCGCACTCGATCGACTGCTCGACGGCGACCGTGACGGCACCGCCGATCGGGTGCTCGCCGGTGAGCGCGCCTACGTCGACACCGATGGCGACGGACGGTGGGACGTCACGCTCAGCGACACCGACGGGGACGGCCTCGCTGAGCACGCCGATTAGCCGCGGCCGGCGCCCGGCGGGCCCGCGAACGCCTGCGCGATCGTCAGCCACGTCTCGGCGTCGGCACCGACGGCCGTGACGTCGAGGTCAGCGCGCGGCCGCCGCTGGGTGACCAGCTCGCAGAAGTCGAGGGCCGAGCCGGTGACGCGCTGCGCGGCGTCCGCAGGCCCCCACGACCACGTCGACCCGTCGGGCGCGCGCAACTCGACGTGGAAGGGCTCGGCGGGTACCGCGAGCCCGTGCACGGTGAACGCGAAATCCCTTGTCCGAACGCCGATGTGGGCGATGGACTTCAGCCGCGCCGTGGCGGGAAGCGTGACTCCGAGCGTGTCGGCGACGTCGAGACCGTGCGCCCAGGTCTCCATCAGCCGGGCGGTGGCCATCGAGGTGGCGCTCATCGGCGGCCCGAACCACGGCAGCTTGCGGCCGTCCTCGACGCGCACCAGCTCGTCGTGCAGCCGGGCGCGCGTCGAGCGCCACTCGGCGAGCAGCTCGGCGGGCGGTGTGGCCGCCAACTCCTCCGCGCCCGCGTCGACGAAACCGGTCGGGTTCTTCGCCGCCTCGGCGAGCAGCGCACCGAAGCCGGCCTCGTCGGTGACCGCGACGACGGCGACCCGATCGGTCCACCACAGGTGCGCGATCTGGTGGGCGATGGTCCAGCCGGGAGCCGGGGTGTCGGTGGCCCAACCCTCCGGGGTCAGCCCCGCGACCAGCGCGTCGAGTTGGTCGCTTTCCGCCCTGAGGTCGGCCACCACCGCGTCAGCGCCTGCCATGCCGTCACAGTAACTCGCCGGGGATGGCGCGCCCGCGGCGGTTGCGCCCCACGGTGGCGTGAACGGCGAGTCCCGCGAGGTAGACCGCGGCACCGGCGACGACCAGCCAGGGCGAGTGTCCGTCGACCGGCACGATCGACGCGCACACGGTGATCGAGGTGACGAACGCGACCCAGAACAGCGCGTCCTGCACGGTGAACACGTGGCCGCGCAGAGCGTCGTCGACGTCGACCTGCATCGCGGAATCGCCGCACAGTTTCACGATCTGGCCGGCCATCCCCAGCAGGAACCCGCAGACCATCATCACCGGCAGGTGAAGTCCCACGGCGCTCAGCTGAATCACCGCGGCGGCGGCCAGTGCGAGGTTGCCCGCCGTGTACCGGCTCCACCGCCGAACGACGACGGGCGCGAGCATGTTCGCGAGGAACGAGCCGAGTCCGGTGACGGAGGCGAACAGCACCGCGACGCCGAGGCCCGCGACGCTCACGGAGCCGGTGTGGCGCACGATCACCAATACCAGCAGCGTGTTGATGCCGAACGCGATGCGGTGCGCGACGACGCCGGACAGCGTCGCGGCCACGCTCGGCACGGCGACCGCGGTGCGCACGCCGTACACCCATCCCGTTGCCACCGCGTACACGACGGAGCCGTGGACGGCGCGGGCCGAGTCGTCGGGACCCAGCACGTGCGGCTGGAAGCGGACCGAGAGGTAGAGCGCCACCGACACGGCCGCCGCGGCGAGGAAGACGGCGGCCGCGGAACTGGCTGCGCCCGCCCCCAGCAGCGATCGCGGCACGAGCATGAAGATCGCCCCGAGGAACAGCGTGATCGCGCTGACGGCCGTGGCGACGGAGTTCATCGTCAACACCTGCTCACGGGGCACGACGTGCGGCAGCGCGGCGGACAGTCCGGAGGTCACGAACCGCGTGAAGCCGTTGACGATCAACGCGCCCAACAGAATCCAGAGCTGGTTGGCGTGGAACGCGAGCAGCAGCGCGACCACGACCATGAACACCACTCGGGCGAGGTTGGCGACGATGAGGACACCGCGCCGGTCCCATCGGTCGAGGAGCGCTCCGGCGAACGGGCCGAGCAGCGAGTAGGGCAGGAACAGTGCGGCGAAGGATCCGGCGATCTCCCAGGGGTTCGCGGCGCTCTCCGGATCGAACAGCAGGGCACCGACGAGACCACCCTGGAACACGCCGTCGCCGAAGCCGCTCACCGCGCGGAGCTCGAGTAGGCGGCGGAATTCCGGTAACGCGCTGACCGTGCGCCACAGGGCGACGGGTGCACTGGCGGCGGCCACTGATGAATCCGATCTCGGGGGAACCCGATCCAGCCTACAAATGATTTCGTAACAATCCCGACGTGCCTGCGCCCGTTCGCGGCAACCGATGTGCGCTGGTGCCATGATGGACGGGTGGCGCAGTCAGAAGACCCGGAGGACTATCTCGCCCCCGCCGCGCACCGGGTGCGCGCGGGCACCCTGCTGCTCGCCAACACCGATCTGCTGGAGCCGACGTTCCGGCGCAGTGTCATCTACATCGTCGAGCACAACGACGGCGGCACCCTCGGTGTGGTGCTGAACCGATCGAGCGAAACCGCCGTCTACAACGTGCTGCCGCAGTGGACCAAGCTCGCGACGAAGCCCAAGACGATGTTCATCGGCGGTCCGGTCAAACGCGACGCCGCGCTGTGCCTGGCGACCGTGCGCGTCGGGATCGACGCGAGCGGGATTCCGGGGCTGCGGCCGGTCCAGGGCCGGATCGCGATGGTCGACCTCGACGCCGATCCGGACTCGATCGCGCCCGCCGTCGAGGGCGTCCGCATCTACGCGGGCTACTCGGGGTGGACCATCGGCCAACTCGACGGCGAGATCGAGCGCGACGACTGGATCGTGTTGTCGGCGTTGCCTTCCGACGTGCTGGTTGAGCCGCGCGTCGACCTGTGGGCACGGGTGCTGCGTCGTCAGCCGCTTCCGCTGTCGATGCTGGCGACCCATCCCATCGACGTCAGCCGCAACTAGCCGCTTCGGATCACTTGCACGACAGCGTGCACGACGCGCAGGCGCCCGCGCAGGACTCGGCGATCTCGCGCCGGGCCACCGTCTTGGCGCTCTGATAGCAGCCCGCGGCGACCGTGCCGACGGCGCCGACGACGCACATCACCAGCATCATGACGCCGATGTGCACCGGCGCGGCCAACGCCACCGCGCCGCCCGCAGCCAGCATCACGGCGGCGGCGAGCTGGGTGGGAGCGACGGCCCGCAGCACCTGCCTGTCCGGACTGTCCGCCGGGATGCGCGCCAGCGACCACAGCGCTGCAGCGGCGGTCGCCACGGATGCGCAGAGGGTCAACAGCGCGGCGATCAGCATGGCCTCAGAATACGAGACCTAGTTGGGCAGCCCCAAAAGCCGGTTGACGGGCTGTGCACCGAGCCCCGGCGAGGGGGCCGTCGACGCGGCGGGGGCTGCCGGCACCGGTGCGGCGGCCGGCGGCGCGGCGGGTGGCGCCGCGGTGGGCGAGCCGACGCGGAAGCCGCGCACGATCGCGTCGGTGGCGTCACCGGAGGCGACCGACACCTGCGCGCTGGTGGTCACCGTGAGGGTGACGAGGTACCGGTCCGGGCCGGACTGCGCGATCACGTGGCGGCGCGAGGAGTTCAGCGTCATGTTGTTCTGGCGATAGGTGCCCTCGATGATCGCCGACGGCATCGAGTAGAAATCGGCGAGCGAGCCGTCGGTGGCGCGCCAGGCCGGCTGCTGCTGGCTGTCGATGAAGCCGTGGCTGATGGCTTCCTTGGGGTCGAAATCGCCGACCAGTTTGTAGACGACCAGCGCGGCGTTGGACGTGTAGAGGCCGTCGCCGCCGACGCGATCGGCGATCACGGCGAAGGCGTCCGGCACGTTCGGGTCGGGGACGTGGCTCCAGCCGGTGGGCATGGGCAGCACGATGTTCAGCGCCGTGAAGCCGGGGGCCTTCTGCGGCTCCATGGCGACGTTCTTACTCCGCAGGAACTCGGCGATGGACTGCGACGTCGCGGGCACGATCGTCGGGGCGGCGGGGGCCGCCGGTGCCGCCGGGGTCAGCGCGCCGGCCGCCGGGAGCGAGGCCGGGGTCGCCGCCGGCTGCTGCGGGCTGAGGCCGGGGGCCGCGGCCTGCACGGTCACCGTCTGCGTGACCGTCGCGGGGGCGGGCAGCGGGGGTTGTGGCGCGACCGGTTCGGCCGAGGCCGTGGTGCCCGCGAAGCCGACGACGCCCGCCAGCCCGGCTGCGACTCCGCCTGCCACTAGTCGCCATCGGCGGGGGTTCTCGAACATCTGGTGGCGGTCCTTCCGAGCTCTCCACGGTCTACACGGGCACGCGTACCCAAGGTCAGGCGCCGACTGTAACCAGGCCGAACCGCCCGTCACTAGGTGCGCACCGGACCTGCAACCATGCTCTGACCGGTCTGCAATGGAACCGATACCAACGCCGTTGACTACCCTGATCGCGTGACAGACGGGCAAGACGCTGGGCAGGACACACCGCCGTACCGCTACAGCGCGGCGCTAGCGGGCGAGATCGAGCGGACCTGGCAGGAGGCCTGGGCCGACCTCGGTACCTTCCACGTGCCCAACCCCGTCGGCTCGCTGGCGCCCGACGACCCGTCCGCGGTGCCCGCCGACAAGATGTTCGTCCAGGACATGTTCCCGTACCCGTCGGGTGAGGGACTGCACGTCGGGCACCCTCTCGGCTACATCGCGACCGACGTCTACGCCAGGTACTTCCGGATGACGGGGCGCAACGTCCTGCACGCCTTGGGGTTCGATGCGTTCGGTCTCCCCGCCGAGCAGTACGCCGTGCAGACCGGTACGCATCCGCGCACGCGCACCGAGGCCAACATCGTCAACTTCCGTCGCCAGCTCGGCAGGCTGGGGCTGGGCCACGACTCGCGGCGTAGCTTCGCCACCACGGACGTGGACTTCTACAAGTGGACACAGTGGATCTTCCTGCAGATCTACAACGCCTGGTTCGATCCCGAGCTCAACCGCGCCCGCCGCATCGACGAGCTGATCGACGAGTTCTCCTCGGGTGCCCGCACCCCGGCCGACGGCAGTGTCTGGGCGGAGCTGTCGGCGGGGCAGCGCGCCGATCTGATCGACGGCTACCGGCTGGTCTACCGGTCGGACTCGATGGTGAACTGGTGTCCCGGCCTGGGCACCGTGCTCGCGAACGAGGAGGTGACCTCGGAGGGGCGCAGCGATCGCGGCAACTTCCCGGTGTTCCGGAAGCGGTTGCGGCAGTGGATGATGCGCATCACCGCGTATTCCGACAGGCTGCTCGAGGATCTCGACGTGCTGGACTGGCCGGACAAGGTCAAGGCCATGCAGCGCAACTGGATCGGCCGCTCGACGGGTGCCGAGGTCCGGTTCGGCACCGACGCCTCGGACATCGAGGTGTTCACCACTCGGCCCGACACGCTGTTCGGCGCGACGTACATGGTGCTGGCGCCCGAGCACGAGCTGGTCGACACCCTGGTCGCCGCGCGGTGGCCCGACGGCACCGACGAGCGGTGGACGTTCGGGGCCGCCACCCCGGGCGAGGCCGTCGCCGCCTACCGCGCGTCGATCGCCGCGAAGACGGATCTGGAACGCCAGGAACACAAGTCGAAGACCGGCGTGTTCATCGGCGCCTACGCCACCAACCCGGTCAACGGCGCGCGGATCCCGATCTTCATCGCCGACTACGTGCTGATCGGCTACGGCACCGGTGCCATCATGGCGGTGCCCAGCGGGGATCAGCGCGACTGGGAGTTCGCGACCGAGTTCGGGCTGCCCATCGTCGAGGTGGTCACGGGTGGCGACGTCTCCCTGGCGGCCTACGGCGGGGACGGCACCATGGTCAACAGCGGCTATCTCGACGGATTGAGCGTCACCTCGGCCAAGGAGGCGATCATCGCCCGGCTGGAGGCCGACGGCCACGGCCGCGCCCGCATCGAGTACAAGTTGCGGGACTGGCTGTTCGCCCGCCAAAGGTACTGGGGCGAAGCGTTTCCCGTCGTGTACGACGCCGACGGCCGCGCGCACGGGCTGCCGGAGTCGCAGCTGCCGGTCGAGCTGCCCGACATCCCCGACTACGCCCCGGTGCAGTTCGATCCCGAGGACGCCGACACCGAACCGTCGCCGCCGCTGCAGAAGGCCACCGACTGGGTGAACGTCGAACTGGACCTCGGTGACGGTCTGAAGCCGTACACCCGCGACACGAACGTGATGCCGCAGTGGGCGGGCAGTTCCTGGTACGAGTTGCGCTACGCCGACCCGCACAACTCGGAAGCGTTCTGCGACAAGGAGAACGAGGCCTACTGGATGGGGCCGCGGCCCGCCGAGCACGGCCCCGACGACCCCGGCGGTGTCGACCTGTACGTGGGCGGCGTCGAACACGCGGTGCTGCACCTGCTGTACTCGCGGTTCTGGCACAAGGTCCTGTTCGACCTCGGCCACGTCACGTCGCGCGAGCCGTACCGCCGGCTGGTGAACCAGGGCTACATCCAGGCGTTCGCCTACACCGATTCGCGCGGCAGCTATGTGCCCGCTGCGGACGTCGTTGAGCGCGACGGGAAGTTCTATCTACCAGGATCATCCGGAGACATTCAGGTCAACCAGGAGTTCGGCAAGATCGGCAAGAGCCTGAAGAACTCGGTGTCACCCGACGAGATCTGCGACGAGTACGGCGCCGACACGCTGCGGGTCTACGAGATGTCGATGGGACCGCTGGAGGCGTCGCGACCGTGGGCGACCAAGGACGTCGTCGGTGCGCACCGCTTCCTGCAGCGGGTGTGGCGCGTGGTCGTCGACGAGCAGACCGGCGAGGAGCGCGTCGCCGAGCACGGGTCGCCGACCGACGAGACGCTGCGCCAGCTGCACAAGACCATCGCCGGAGTCTCGGAAGACTATGCGGCACTGCGCAACAACACGGCGGCCGCCAAGCTGATCGAGTACACCAACCACCTCACCAAGGAGGGGGTGACGGCGCGCGCCGCGATCGAACCGCTGGTGCTCATGGTCGCGCCGCTGGCGCCGCACCTGGCCGAGGAGCTGTGGCGACGGCTGGGTCACGACACGTCGCTGGCGCACGGCCCGTTCCCGGTGGCGGACCCGGCGTACCTCGTCGAGGACACCGTCGAGTACCCGGTGCAGATCAACGGCAAGGTCCGCAGCCGAATCACAGTGTCGGCCGACGCGGACGCCGACGCGGTCGAGGCGGCGGCACTGGCGGACGAGAAGGTCGTGGCGTTCGTCGACGGCAAGACCCCGAAGAAGATCATCGTCGTCGCCGGACGCATGGTGAACATCGTCCTCTGATCACAGGGGTGGTGTGCGCGCCGGTGCGGTGCGGCGGCTGCCGAGCGCCTCGAAGGCGGTGCCGTAGGTCAGCAGGGTGTTGTCGTCGTAGGCGCGGCCCGCGAAGGTCAGCCCGACCGGCATGCCGGTATCGGCCATCGTGCCCATGGGGACCGTGACGGTGGGGATGCCGAGGTGCCGAATCGCCAAGTTGCCGTTCGCGACCCAGACGCCGTTGCGCCAGCCCAGGTCCGCTGACGCCGGGTTGACGTCCATGTCGGCGGGCCCGACGTCGGCCACCGCGGGGAAGATCACCGCGTCGAGCCGCAGTTCGTCCATCCAGTCCTCGAGGTCGGCGCGCCGGGTTCGCTCCAGCGCCGTCAATCCCGCTGCCAGGTCGGGGATGTCGACGAAGGACGACCGCGGATGGGCCCGGACGAACGCCGGGTAACCGGCGATGTCGTCGTCGAATCCGGTGTAGCGGTCGGGCAGCGCGCCGGGCGGATGCGGGAAGATAGTGGCGCCGTCGACGTCGGCGAGCCGGTTCAGTGCGGGATCGCCGTTGGCGGCGAGGAAGTCGTCCCACGCCCAGGCGGAGAGGTCGACGAGTTCGCGCCGCAGGTACTCCGGCGTCACCCAGCCCCGCGTCGCGAGCGTCGGCGCACCCGCGCGGTCACCCTCGTAGTTGGTCACGACCGGGAAGTCGACGTCGACGACCTCGGCCCCCGCGGCGCGCAGGTCGGCCCTGGAGTCCTCGAACAGGTCGAGCACCGACGGCCGCGTCTCGATGCGCTGACCCGTCGGTCCGCCGATGCCGGTCGCGCCCACACCCGCGTCCGCGTCGGCGTTGACGTACATCCGGGGCACGCCGAACCGCTTGCCCGACAACACTTCCGGCCCAGACGCGAGCGCCGGGTACGACGCCGGCCGCACGTCGTCGACTGCCGGGATCGACAGCCACGGCTGGGCCCGCCAGAAATCACCGCGGGTGTCGGAGTCGGCGGCGACCAGCACGTCGAGCACCTCGAGCAGATCGGGCATCGAGCGGGTGTGCGGCACGACGACGTCCATCGTCGGAACCAGCGGCCACCCGCCGCGTGTCGAGATGACGCCCCGCGACGGGGTGTAGGCGCACAGGGCGTTGTTCGACGCGGGCCCGCGTCCCGACGACCACGTCTCCTCGCCGATGCCGAAGGCGCAGAACGACGCCGCCGTCGCGGTGCCGGAGCCGTTCGACGAGCCGGAGCCGAACGGCGCGGTGAGAAACGATGCGTTGTAGGGGCTTTCGGCACGGCCGTAGAGGCCGCGCTGCATACCGCCGTTGGCCATCGGCGGCATGTTGGTCAGCCCGATGAGCACCGCACCCCCGGCGCGCAACCGGCCGACGGCGAACGAGTCGTGCTGCGCGACAAGCTCGGCGAACGCCGGGCTGCCCGCCGCGATGATCAGCCCACGAGCCAGGTAGCTGTCCTTCACGGTGTAGGGGATCCCGTCGAGCGGGCTCAGCACGTTGCCGGCGCGGCGGCGTTCGTCGGACGCCTCGGCGGCGGCCCGTGCGCCGGGGTCGGCGACGACGATCGCGGTGAGCTCGGCGTCGTAGGCGGCGATGCGAGCGAGGTACGCGTCGAGCAGGGCGACGGCCGTGGTCCGCCCGGATTCCAGCGCCGCGCGCAACTCCGCGATCGAGGCCTCGTGAACGTTCATCGCGGCCGGATGACCACTTCGTGGACGTGCGCGTCGAGCGGCGTCGCCACCGCCTGCGCGACCGCGGCCGCGACCGTCTCCGGGGTGAGGAACTGCTCGGGCACGTACTCGCGCCCCTCGTAGGCGATGAGGTCGCGCTGCATGTCGGTGTCGATGCGGCCGGGGTGGATGGACGTCACGCGCAGCGCCGGTTCGTCGGCTCGCAGCGAGTCGGCGAAGGCGCGCAGGGCGAACTTGCTCGCCGAGTACGACGCCAGCCCCGGCGACGCGTTGATGCCCGATCCGGAGTTGATGAACACCACGTGCCCGCGGGCAGCGCGCAACGCGGGCAGCAACGCCAGCGTCAGTGCCACCGGGCCGAGCAGGTTGACAGCCATGGTGGCCGACCACTCCTCGACCGCGGACTCGCCGACGCGGCCGGGATAGGCGACACCGGCGTTGTGGACGAGCACGTCGAGCTCGACGATGGGCTCGACGACCGTCTCGATGTCCTCGGTGTTCGCCAGGTCGACGGGCCAGGTCGTGGCGCCGAACTCCTCGGCGACACGATCGAGCCGACTCGACGGCCGGCCGGCCAGGAACAGGGTGTGGGTGGGCGCCAGCGCGGTCGCGATGGCCCTGCCAAGGCCCGCGGAGGCACCCGTGATCATCGCGGTAGGCATAGAACCGACCCTACCGACCTGCGATTTCCGCCCGCACGTCGCATCATTGAGGGAATGCCACCCGATCCCAGCTTCGCGCCCACCCAGCTCGCGGCCCGCGCCGCCTATCTGCTGCGCGGCAATGACCTGGGCGCCATGACCACCGCGGCGCCGCTGCTCTACCCCCACATGTGGAGTTGGGACGCGGCGTTCGTCTCGATCGGGCTGGCGCCGCTGAGTGTGGAGCGGGCGGTCGTGGAACTCGACACGCTGCTCTCGGCGCAGTGGTCCAACGGGATGATCCCGCACATCGTGTTCGCCAACGGCGTCGACGGGTACTTTCCCGGCCCGGCGCGCTGGGCGACGTCGGCGCTGGCCGCTGCGGCACCCAAGACGAGGCACACCTCGGGCATCACGCAGCCTCCCGTGCACGCGATCGCGGTCCAGCGCATCCTCGACCACGCGAAGACCCGCGGCCGGTCCACGCGGGCGGTGGCGGAGTCGTTCCTCGACCGGCGGTGGAGCGACCTGGTGCGCTGGCATCGCTGGCTGGCCGAGGCCCGTGATCCGAACGGCCGCGGCCGCGTCACCGTGTACCACGGCTGGGAATCCGGCATGGACAACTCGCCGCGGTGGGACAGCGCCTACGCCAACGTGATTCCCGGCAACGTGCCCGAGTATCAGCGCGAGGACAACAAGATCAACACCGACGCCTCGCAGCGTCCGTCGGACACCGAGTACGACCGGTACCTGTGGCTGCTCGAGGAGATGAAGTCGGCGCGCTACGACGACGAACTGCTGCCCAAGGTGATGAGCTTCGCGGTAGAGGACGTGTTCGTCTCCGCGATCCTCTCGGTGGCGTGCACCGTCCTCGCCGAGATCGGCGAGGATTACAAGCGTCCGCACTCCGACGTGCGCGACCTGTACGGCTGGGCCGAGCGATTCCGCCGCGGAGTAGTCGAGACGACCGACGAACGTAGCGGTGCGGCAAGGGATTACGATCTGCGCGCCGAGCGGTGGATCGCGACGGAGACCATCGCGCAGTTCGCCCCGCTGTTGTGCGGCGGGCTGCCGCACGACAGGGAGCGCGCGCTGCTGCGACTGCTGGAGGGACCGCGTTTCTGCGGACATCCCGACCTGAAGTACGCGTGCATCCCGTCGACGTCGCCGGTGTCCCGTGACTTCCGGCAGCGCGAGTACTGGCGCGGCCCGGTGTGGCCGGTGACGACATGGCTGTTCTCCTGGTGCTTCGCGCGGCGGGGCTGGGCCGAACGGTCGGCGATGTTGCGCCGCGAGGGGCTCCGGCAGGCCAGCGACGGGACCTTCGCCGAGTACTACGAGCCGTTCTCCGGCGAGCCGCTCGGCAGCATGCAGCAGTCGTGGACCGCGGCTGCCGTCCTGGATTGGCTGGGCTAGCCGCACATTTCGGCTGCTGGGCTCAGCCCTCGGCCTGCTCGGCCAACCGGGCCAGCGGCTTCAGGGCGGCGGCGAGCGTGCTGCGCTCCTCCGTCGTCAGCTTGCCCAGCATCGCTCCGAGCGCGGCACGCCGGGTCGCGAGTGCCTCACGGTGCTGGACCAGTCCGCGAGGCGTCACGTCGACGAGAACGGCGCGCAGGTCCGACGGGTCACGGGAGCGCTTCACCAGGCCGAGCTTCTCGAGGCGGCGAATAGCCACGGTGGTCGTCGGGGTCCGTACCCGCTCGTGGGCGGCCAGCTCGGTCATCCGCATCGGACCCTGGTCCAGCAGGGTCAGCAGGATCGACAGCTGCGCGAGCGTCAAATCCGCGCCGGGCTCGCTCGCGCTGCGATTGGAGTCGGTACGGCGGAGCACCGAGAAGAGCTTCGACAGCGTCGCCTGGAGCTCTCCTGCCAGCTCAGTGACCTGCGGTTCGGTGTCCACCATAATTTTGGCAGTCTAACCTGTTGTCGTCCGAGCGAGGCTGAATGACCGGGTTTACAGAACCTGTGACAGGAATCGCTGCAGCCGATCCGTCTCGGCGGCCTCGAAGATCCTGGCGGGTGGCCCCGACTCGACGACTCGGCCGCGATCCATGAAGACGACCGCGTCCGACGTCGACTGAGCAAAGCCCATCTCGTGGGTGACGACGACCGTCGTCATCCCGTCGGCACCGAGCTCGGCGATGAGCGACAGGATGCCCTTAACGAGCTCGGGGTCCAGCGCCGAGGTGGCCTCGTCGAAGAACATCAGCTGCGGACTCATCGCCAGGGCGCGGGCGATGGCGACGCGCTGCTGCTGGCCGCCCGACAGCGTGGCCGGCCGGACATCTGCCTTGTGGCGCAGTCCGACTCGCTCCAGCTGGGCGAGGCCGAGTTCGCGCGCCGCATCGACGGCCATGCCCTTGAGCTTGCGGGGTGCCAGCGTCACGTTGTCCAGCACCGTGCGGTGCGGGAAGAGGTTGAACTGCTGGAACACCATGCCGATCCGCTGCCGCAACTCGTCGGGGTTGTCCTTCAGCACCGAGCGACCGTCGAGCAGGATGTCGCCGCGATCCGGCTCGTAGAGCCGGTTGAGCGTGCGCAGCAGCGTTGACTTCCCGGAGCCGGACGGTCCGATGACCGCGGTCGTCGTCCCGGCCGGCACGTCGAGGTCGACGCCGCGGAGCACCGCGTTCGGACCGAAGGAGAGGTGAATGTCGTTGGCGGCCAGCGAAACCGGCTCGAGTGTTGGCGCGCTCACACCATCTCCTGGGTTCGTGCCGGGCTGGCCGGGTCCAATGGGTCATCGGGTTCGGTGACGGCGCGCCCCCGGCGCAGGCGGTTGTCGATGTAGTTGACGAGGTGTGTCAGCGGGATCGTCAGCATCAGGTAGAACAGCCCGGCGGCGACCAGCGGGGACAGGTTGCCGGTCTGCGCGTTGAGATCGCGGCCGACCTGGAACAGCTCGCGTTGGCTGGCGATCAGGCCGAGGAAGTACACCAGCGACGACGCCTTCAGCAGCGAGATGAACTGGTTCACCAGGGCGGGCAGCACGCGGCGCACGCCCTGCGGGATCACGACCAGCCGCATCGACACCGAGTAGCTGAAACCCAGTGCGCGAGAGGCTTCGAGCTGTCCCGCCTCGACGCTCTGGATACCGGAGCGCAGGATCTCGCCGACGTAGGCGCCCGCCATCAGGCCGAGCGCGGCGATGCCGAGCGGATACGGGTTGTTGCCCGTGAGCCCGCCGACGACCGGGCCGACCCCCAGCCCGATGACCAGAATGACCACCACCTCCGGCAGCCCGCGGAACACGTCGGTGTAGACCCTGGCCGGCCAGCGCAGCCACCGCGAGCGCGAGATGCCCGCCACCGCAAGCAGCATGCCGAGCACGAGGCCGATGACGCTGGCGCACACCGTGAGGATCAGCGTGTTGGGCAGCCCGGTGCGGAACAGGTCCGGGATCGCCTGCTTGTACAGGTCCCAGTCGAGGAACGAGTCCTTCAGTTGGGACAGTGTGGACTTGGGGCCGACGGCGGTGTCGGTGCCGGCGCCGGGTTGCTGCTCGGCGGCGATCGCGGCGAAGTCCGGTAACTGCGGCAGCGGGGCCGCCTTGGAGCCGGGCTTCCAGCCGGGTGGCAGGGCACGCGGTACCCAGTCGGAGTAGAGCCTGGCCCACGTGCCGTCGGCGATCACGGCGTCGAGGCCGGAGTTCAGCGCGTCGATGAGCGGTTTGTTCTCCTTGGCGACCGCGTAGGCGACGAAGTTGTCCAGGCTGAAGGTGTTCTCGATGATCTCTGCGGGGTCGCCCGGCTGCACGGTGCCCGACGCCTGCTGCGACGGCGCGACCCACGCATCGATCTGCCGTGTCTTCAGGCTCGCGTAGACGGTGTTGTAGTCGGGGAACTTCACCGGATCGAGGCCGAGCGTGTCGACGACGTAGGCCTCCTGCACCGTGCCCTGCACCACGCCGATGCGCTGGCCCGCCGCGAGCTCGTCGAACCCGGTGATCGCCGAACCCGTTGGCACAACCAGCGAGAAGTAGCCGAAGTCGTAGCCGTTGGTGAATCCGACGGTCTGGCGGCGCGCGTCGGTGGTGGTGATCGACGACGAGGCGACGTCGAAGCGGCGCGACGCCGTCTGGGCGAGCAGCCCGGAGAACTCGGTACCGACGAAGTTCACGCGCAGACCGAGCTTCTCGGCGATCGCCCGCAGCAACTCGTTGTCGAACCCGGTGAACTGCCCCGCGGCGTCGATGCAGATGCTGGGCGGCGCGTCCGAGAGCGTGCCGACGGTGAGCACCCCCGGCGTGCCGAGGCCGAGCGCGTCGCGGTTCACCGAGGCCAGCGGTTGGACGTTCGGTGTCGTGTATTTATCTTCACCGGGCCCACCCGCCGCGGCGGCGAGGTTGGTGGGCAGCGCGCTCGCGCTCTCGACGCCCGGCGGTGCGCACTGATCGTCGGCCGCGGCGGGCGGCGCCCAGGTGAGGGTGAGGACCGCCAGCGCGATCAGCGCCAGGACAGCCGACTTCCGTAGTCGCGTCATGTTCGAAACGTAGCGTCCCGCGCGGCGCGTGCCACGGGTTGGGCTCACTCAGAGCACTCCGGCGAGGGCTCCGTCGGTCATCGTGTCGGGACCGAGGACGCGCCGCCTGATCAGTTCGCTCAGCATGATCCGGCCGAGCACCTCGGAGCGGTCGACGCACGCCGCGCGGGCGGCACCTGGTTCGCGGGCGGCGATGGCCGCTGTCTCGGCCTCGTAGAAGGGCAGGATCTCGTCGTGGCTGCCCAGATAGGTGGACCAGAACTCGGGGGGCATGAAGATCTGCGCGGCGTTGATCGCCGCGGTGAGCCGGGGACCCGCGTACGCCTCGTTGATGACCTTGCGGTACCGCCACGCGTTCTCGTGGAAGAGGCGTGTCTCGACGCTCGCCTGCAGCTTGTCCAGACGCTTCTCGAGTTGATGAACGATCTTGGGAGTGGGATGGGCGGCCGCCCTCGCCGACGCGATGCCGCTCAGCACCCCGTGCAGTTCGTGGTTCTCGATCAGGACGCTCTCGTCGAAGCGTTCGACGTAGGCACCGCGGTGGTAGCGCGTCGACAGCACGCCCGTGTGCTCGAGCTGGACGACGGCCTCCGACACGGGGACGCGACTCAGCCCGAGTTCCCTGGCGACCTCGTTGCGGTCCAACCGATCGCCGGAGCGCAGTTTCCCCGTCAGGATCAGGTTCACGACATGCGCGACGACCTGGTCCTTCTCTTTGACCCCGTACTTCTTGGGCATGGCCGCTGAAGTGTCTCACGCTGCCGCGCCCGACGCGCAACCCCTGATGGTGCTTCCCGAACGCCAAGTCGTTGACTAAGGTCAGCAATCGAAGCGGTTGACGACACTCCGGAGGAACCCCTTGGCATCTCTTACGCCGTGGCGCGCGTCCGACTCCGCCTCACGGCGTCCGGTCGACTCGTCGGGTTTCGACGATCACGACGAACGGTCGCGGGCGGCCCAGCGGCAGGCCGACAGGTGGCTCATCGCGGGGTCGCTGCTGATCGGCACCGCGGTGCTGGGGCTCTTCGGGCTTCCGCTGTTCCTGCGCGGCATCTGGCTGCTGCGGAAGGCGCAGCGCGAAGGCCTCTCCGTGCGGCCCATGATCGTGACGCTGATCGGGTACCTCGTCATCATCGACGCCGCGATCAACACCGTGGGGTGGGCGCTGGACGTGATGGCCAATCACAGCCTGTTGGCGCGAGTGTTGTTGAACGGCTGGGGCTATTTCTTCGACGCGGGCTACTTCTGGCACTACAACGAGCTCTGGATCGGCGGCGCCGCGGGGCCGGGCGAGAAGGCGATGGAAGTCGGAATGATCCTCACCGTCTTCACGATGCGGATCGCGGCGGGGATCGGCTTCCTGCAGATGAAGCGCTGGGGCCACCAATGGATGATCGTCACCTGCTGGATGGGCGTGCTCATCTGGATCCTCTACGTCTTCAACATGACCATGTACGCCGACGTGCGCTACGCGGGCACCATCTTCCCCGTCATCGGCTGGTGGCTCTACGACATCTTCTACATCACGCCGTTCCTGGCCATCCCGTACCTGCACACCGTCAACCGCGAGATCTTCTCGGACTGACCGGAGTGGTTGTATTGACTGAAGTCACTGACACGACTACAAAGAAGCGATCGTGGAGAGGTCGATAGATGGCTTACGTGTGGGAGATCCTGCGTTACGTCGCGGCCTGGGGCGGAACGGGCCTGATCATCTGGTTCTGGTACTGGATGTTCTCCAACATCGGGACGTTCTGACACCACGGGGAGCGAACCGTGGCTGAGCTCGCGGACGCGTCGGCGATGGCGTTCGAACGCAGCTGCGCTCTGACTGCCGTCGCGCTGAGCGGCGAACGCCGCGACGGGGCGCGGTTGGTCACCGGGACGAACCGCGCCTTCAGCCTCAACGCGTCGGGCCACACCGTGCACGTGCCGTATCCGATACCCCGTGGCTGGACTCGCAGAACGGTGACGTGCGGTGTCGCCCTGCAGTGTTCACCGTCCAAGGAACGGCTCGCGCAGTTCCACCTCAACGAGCTGTCCGCACGCGAACTGCGTGCGCTGACCCGCGTCGAGGCGGGCGTCGCACTCGGCTGGATAACGGCGAGATGGCCGGGACTGGTCGCCGAAGTGCAGCGCGTGGCACCCGAGCTGGAGCCGGGGGACGCCGACACCGACGCCGAGGCCATGGTCCGGCGCGCGATCGACCTGGCCCGCGCCGACGACGACGGCCAGGACGTCAACCCACTGCTCGGCCGGCTGTCCACGGCCGCCACGGCGCCCACAGGATGGACCGACAAGCTGGTGCGGCGCTTCGGCAGGATGCCGTGGACCACGACGCAGAAACGGATGCCGCAGCCGTACTCGGTGCCCGTCGGCGGCGACGGCGGAGTCCGCAACCCGAACCTGCCGCCGCCGAGTCGGCCGCAGGACAACGACATCGACCGAACCCCCGAGCACCGGCCGGGGATTCCGTACCCGGAGTGGAACGCGTGGACGAAGACGTTCCTCACCGATCACGTCGCGGTGCTCGAACGCCCTCGCGACACCGCGGTCGGGCGGGCCACGACGTCCTCGGCCGACCTGCGCGAGTGGTTCGAGGAGCACACCCACCGCTCGATGACGGGAGGCCTGGAGGACGGCTCGGACCTGGACGTCGATCGCTACGTCAGCCACTACCTCGACGTGCGCACGGGGGAGGCGGGGGAGCCGCGGGTGTTCCGCGAGCTGCTGCCGAGCAATCGCGACGTCACCACCGCGCTGCTCCTGGACGGCAGCTCGTCGCTCGGAGTGCACGGCGGGCGGGTGTTCCGGCTCGAATTGTCCTGTGCTGACGCCCTTTCCCGTGCGATGACGCGCGCTCGCGAGAGGCACGGCGTCTTCGTGTTCACCGGGAACACCCGGCACCGCGTCGAGGTGACGTGTCTGAAGGACTTCACCGACCCGCGTTTCCTCCCGCCCAGTGGCGCGGGTCTGGTCACCGGCGGATACACCCGTCTCGGCGCGCCCATCCGCCACCTCACCAGTCGGCTCCTCGCCCAGCAGTCCGAACGCCGGCTGCTGATCGTGATCGGCGACGGCATGATCTCCGACGAGGGATACGAGGGGCGCTACGCCTGGGCCGACGCCGCGCACGCCGTCGAGGAGGCCAACGACGCGGGTGTCTCGGTCTACTACGTCGGCGTCGGACCGACCCGGGTGGATCCGCTGCCCGAGGTGTTCGGACCCAGGCGCTCGCAACGCATTCGGCGCGTCGAAGAACTGCCTCGGGTGTTGGCGCACGTGCACCGCGAACTGGTCTCGGCCTGAGGAGGAACGATGAGCAACGACACGTACTACGCGGGCGGCACCGAGGTTCGGCTCTTCGAGCAGGCGTTCCACCGCAGGGTTCCGGTGATGCTGACCGGCCCGACCGGATGTGGGAAGACCCGACTCGTCGAGCACATGGGCACCCTGCTGGGTCGACCCGTCGTCACCATCAGCTGCCACGACGACCTGACGAGTTCCGACCTGGTCGGGCGCTTCACGGTCACCGGCGGCGACGTGGTGTGGACCGACGGTCCGTTGACGAGAGCCGTCAAGACGGGCGCGATCTGCTATCTCGACGAGGTCGTCGAGGCGCGGCACGACTCGCTCGCGATCCTGCACTCGCTGACCGATCACCGTCGCGCGCTCTACCTCGACCGCGCAGGCGAGGTGGTGCACGCACCGGACGAGTTCATGCTGGTGTGCTCGTACAACCCCGCCTACCGCAGCTCGCTGAAGGAGCTCAAGCCGTCGTTCCGGCAGCGCTTCGCGACGCTCCCGATGGGATATCTGCCGAGCGACCGCGAGGCGGAGGTGGTCGTCGCGGAGACGGGCATCGAGCTCGCCGCGGCGCACCGGTTGGTTCAGTGCGCCAACGCCATTCGAACCGCCGACGCGGCGTTCCACTTCGAGCCGCCGTCCACCAGGGTGCTCGTGACCGCCGCCCAGCTGATCACCGCGGGCGCAAGCGAACTCGACGCCGCCGAGGCGTGCATCCTCGCGCCGCTCAGCACCGACGGCGCCATCACCGAGGGTCTCCGCGAAGTCGCGGCGGCCAGCCTGCTCTAGGAAGGGAGCCCCCGTGGTCGATCAGAGGGAACGCAAGCGCAAGCGCGCGCTCATCGTCTTCCAGATCTTCATCTACGGCTACCTGCTGATCATGTTCGGCATCCAGCTGTACATGTCGTTCGCGCGGGGGTGGTGGGACCTGTGAACCTGCCGCTGCTTCGAAGACGCAGCGACACAGGGGAATCCGTCGGCCACGACGAGCACCACGACGAATCGCGCAGCGCGCAGCGGCGAGCCGACAAGTGGATGATCGTCGGTGCCGGGCTGATGGGGATGTGGGCGCCGGGCGTCATCGGGCTGCCGATCTTCCTGCGCGGGGTGTACCTGCAGCGCCAGGCGCTTCGGGCCGGGCTGTCGGTGCGGCCGATGATCGTGACGCTGATCGGCTATCTGGTGCTGATCGACGGCATGCTGAACAGCCTGGGCTGGGCGCTGGACCTGGTGGCCAACCACACGTTGATCAACCGGGTCCTGATGGTGGGCTGGGGCTACATGTTCGACGCCGGCTACTTCTGGCACTACAACGAGGCGTGGGTGGGCGGCGCCGCGGGGCCGGGCGAGAAGTCGATGGTCTTCGGAATGATCCTCACCGTGTTCGCGATGCGATGTGCCGCGGCGATCGGCTTCCTGCAGCTGAAACGCTGGGGCCACCAGTGGATGATCGTCACCTGCTGGATGGGCGTGCTCATCTGGATCCTCTACGTCTTCAACATGACCATGTACGCCGACGTGCGCTACGCGGGCACCATCTTCCCCGTCATCGGCTGGTGGCTCTACGACATCTTCTACATCACGCCGTTCCTGGCCATCCCGTACCTGCACACCGTCAACCGCGAGATCTTCTCGGACTGAAGGAGACACTGTGACTGCCCCGGACACCACCCAGGAGTCGGCCGACGACCTCCCGCCCGGCACCACGCCGTACTACGCCAACATGCACAAGTGGATCAAGCGCGCGGTCCTGGTGTGCCTCGTCGCGCTCGTCCTGGAGGGCGCCTTCACGCTGCCCTTCATGGCGGTCTACTACGGCTATCCGACGCTGAGCCTCACCCAGATCTGCAGCGAACTGCTGAAGGTCCGGTACTCCGATGACGCGCTGGAGTGCCAGTTCCCCTACCCGATCCTCGGCCCGCCCGAGGGCGCTGAGGGCAAGGACACCGCCCGGGACGAGTGGGGCATCCAGCCGACGCCGCAGTACGAACGGCTCGGGTTCCGCGAACTGGTGCGGCGGCACGACGAGCGGGTGGCGCGGGAGGCCGCCGCTCAGCAGCCGGGCAGCCCCTGATGGGCGGTTAAGCGCGAACGGCCTGCAGGCTGCGCTTGACGTAGTCGGCGATCATGTCGTCGCGCAGCTCCCAGTTCGCCGTTGTGGTCAACAACGCGTAGAGACCGAGCAGGAAGAACACCGCGCTGTTGATCGGAATCACGTCGGCGGCCACCTCGTCGCGTTCCTTCGCCAGGTCGAGCTCGCGGGCCACCAGGACGATGAGCGCGTGGTCCTCGGCACCCTCCGACTGCGGACGGGTGGGCGAGAAATGCAGGGCTAGAAGGTCTTTGAAGAGCACCGCGCCGAATCTCCGCTCGATCGCGATGACCAGCCGGACCGCCTCCCGATACGCGTCGGCCAGGTCGTGGTCCTTGGCGACGAAACGGCCGAACTGGCCGGCGATGCGCTCCTCCTCCCGGTGCTCCATCTCGAGTAGCACGTGTTCCTTCGTGGGGAAGTGGAAGAAGAACGTGCCGTGCGCGACGCCCGCGGACGCGACGATCGCGCCGACGTCGGCCTCGGCCATTCCCGCGCGCTTGAACTCGGCGACCGCGGCGCCGAAGAGTCGTTCACGCGTCTGGAGCCGCTTCGCCTCTCGGACCGACAGGCCCTCCGACGTCGCCATCGCGTGCCTCCCGCCTGCCGACCTGACTGAACCCTGCTCCCCAGAAGTTACCAGCGGATAGACTCACTGACTATGGTCAGCGAAGCTCGCAGGGTCATCCAGTTCTCGACTGGCAATGTCGGGCGGCACTCGCTGCGGGCGATCATCGGGAGGCCAGACCTGCAGCTCGTCGGCGTGCACGCGTCGAATCCCGGTAAGGTCGGCCGCGACGCCGCGGAGCTGTGCGGGTGGCCCGACCCGACGGGGGTCATCGCGACCGACGACGTCGACGCACTGCTGACGCTCGGCGCGGACTGCGTCGTCTACACGTCGCAGGGCGAGACGCGGCCGATGGAGGCCATCGAACAGATGGCGGGCTTCCTCACCGCGGGAGTCAACGTGGTGGCGACGTCGATGGTGTGGCTCGTCGCTCCGCGGCAGGCCGACGGCTGGCTGCGCGATCCGTTGCAGCAGGCGTGCGAGGCGGGCGGAACGTCGCTGTACGTCAACGGCATCGACCCCGGCTTCTCCGGTGACACCGAGGTGTACACCGCCCTGAGCCTGGTGACCAGGGCGCGGTCGATCACCGTGCAGGAGATCTTCGACTACGCCAACTACGACGACTACGAGTTCACCGGCAACGCAATGGGATTCGGCATGCCGGCCGATGCGATGGAATCGGTGATGCTGTTCCTGCCGGGGGTGCTCACCTCGATGTGGGGCGGCCCGGTCCGCAGCCTCGCCGGGCACCTCGGGATCGAACTCGACGAACTCCGGCAGCGTGTCGAACCCTGGTTCGCCACCGAACGGATCGACTGCACGATGACCACGGTCGAACCCGGCGGGATGGCCGCCGCGCGATTCGCGGTGGAGGGCGTTCGCAACGGGGTGCCCGTCATCACGATGGAGCACATCAATCGCCTCACCGCCGCGGCGGCACCGGAGTGGGACTACCCACCGGACGGCAAGACCGGTGTGCACCGCGTCCTCGTGGAGGGGGAGCCGCGCGTCGAGGTCAACACGCACGTCTCGCATCCCGTGTACGACACGACCGATGCCGGCTGCATGTCGACGGCCGCCCGTGTGGTCAACGTCATCGACTGGGTCTGCCGCGCGCCCGTGGGCATCGTTGCGGTGGAGGATGTTCCGCCGGTGGAGATGATCCGCGGACTGATGTGGTGATCAGCTCCGCGCGTCGCGCCAGCGCACCAGCGCCTCGGCGGTGGACAGGTCGTAGTCCGGGCCGTTGACTCCCACGGTCAGCAGCGTGACGCCGAGGCCGACGAGGGCCTCCGCGTTGGCGATCAGCGCGTCGAGGCCCTCGCCGCGGGCGACGCCGCTGTTGTTCTCCACTCCGGCCGAGCGCTCGATGGCGTCGGGGTCGCGGCCGATCTGCTCGCAGTGCTGCGCCAAAATCTCGGCCTTGCGCGGGTAGGTCTCGGGGGTGGTGAAGCCGTGCCACATGTGGGCGTACTGCGCGACGAGCTTGAGCGTCTTCTGCTCGCCCTGACCGCCGATGAGGATCGGAATATCGCGCACCGGAGCGGGATTCAGCTTACCCAGGCGTGACACGATGCGGGGCATCGCCAGGGCCAGGTCGTCGAGTCGGCTGCCGACGGTGCCGAACTCGTAGCCGTACTCTTCGTAGTCCTTCTCCTTCCACCCCGAGCCGATGCCGAGGATCAGCCGACCGTCGGAGATGTTGTCGACGGTGCGGGCCATGTCGGCGAGCAACTCCGGATTGCGGTAGGAGTTGCACGTCACCAGTGCGCCGATCTCGATGCGCGACGTCTGCTCCGCCCAGGCGCCGAGCATCGTCCAGCACTCGTAGTGCGCGCCGTCCGGGTCGCCGTACAGCGGGAAGAAGTGATCCCAGTTGAACGCGACGTCGACACCCATGTCCTCGGCGCGCTTGACCGCGTCGCGCATCGGTCCGTAGTTGGGGGAGTGCTGAGGCTGCAGTTGGACGCCGATGCGAATCGGCCGGGGAGTGGAGGTCATGTGTCTCTCCTTACCCCATCTCCCGCGAACAGACGCAAACTAGACCCCGATGTTGCCGCCGTCGCGCCACACCGCCACCACCGAGGGCCGCGCGGTGCCGTTGCCGCCCTCGGGCCAGCGCGACAGCGGGTCGTCGATGCTGTTCTCGTCGTTCTCGCCCGGGTGCTGCACGCACACCGTCACCAGATCGTCGGTGACGACCGGGCCGCAGGTCTCCGCACCGAGCGGCACGGTGAGGAACTGCTTGGTCTCACCGCGGTTGGGGCCGTCGAGCGCGACGGCGAACAGTCCGTCGTTGGAGTCCAGCGCGTTGCCGTCGGTGGAGATCCACAGGTTGCCGTGGCTGTCGAACGCCAGGTTGTCGGGGCAGGAGATCGGGCTGACCTTGGTCTTGTCGAACCCGCCGTAGTAGGTGTCGGCGGCGGCGGGATCACCGCAGACCAGCAGCAGGTTCCACTGGAACGTCGTGCCCGCGTGGTCGTCGGTGAACTCGAGAACCTGACCGTTCTTGTTGTCGTTGCGGGGATTCGCCGCGTCGACGCCGGCCTCCCCCTCGGCACCGCGCTCGCTGTTGTTGGTGAGCGCGACGTAGACCTTGCCGGTCTTCGGGTTCGCCTCGAAGTCCTCGGGCCGGTCCATCTTGGTCGCACCCGCCTTATCGGCGGCCAGCCGGGTGAAGACGGCGACCTCCTGTGCGGTGAAGCCGTCGACCATCGACTCGCCTTGCCCGTTCGGGCCGGACGTCAGCAGCGGCAGCCAGGTCCCGCTGCCCTCGAACGCACCGCCGGCGGGCAGCGTGCCGGAACCGTCGATCTCGCCGGCCGGGATCTCGCTGCTGAGCTTCGCGACGTACAGCGTGCCCTCGTCGAGCAGGGACATGTTGTGCGCCATGGCTTCCGGCGTGGTACCGGGCTGCACCTTCTTGCTCGACACGAACTTGTACATGTAGTCGAAGCGCTCGTCGTCACCGGTGTAGGCGACTACGGTGCCGTCGTCGGTGACGTAGACGTTGGCGCCCTCGTGCTTGAAGCGGCCCATCGCGGAGTGCTTGACGGGCTTCGAGTTCGGATCCCACGGGTTGACCTCGACGATGTAGCCGTGCCGGTTGACCTCATTCGGCGTCTTAGCGACATCGAAGCGCGGATCGAAGTCCTCCCACTTGAGTTCGGACGGCTCGAGCTTGAGGCCGTACCGCTTGAACCGCGCCGCCGTGGCCCCCTCGGGAGCGGGCGCTCCTTCTGGTGCGCCGAAGTAGCTGTGGAAGTTCTCCTCGCCGGAAAGGACCGTGCCCCAGGGGGTTACCCCGCCCGCGCAGTTGGCGAAGGTGCCCGCCACGGTGCGGCCGGTAGGGTCGGCCGCGGTCTTCACGAACTCGGTGCCCGCGCCTGGTCCGGTCAGCGTCATCGGGGTGTCGGCGGTGATGCGACGGTTGTAGCGGCCCATCACCGGGCGGAGTCCGTCGGGACCGCGCTCGACCTCGACGACCGTCAGACCCATCGAGGCGACTTCGATGTCGAACTGCTCGCGGGTCGGCGCGTCCGGGTTGTAGCCGGGGAACATGAACTGCGGCGTCGCGTATTCGTGATTGGTGACCAGCAGGAAGCGGTTGGCCTGTCCTTCGATCGGCAGCAGCCCGGCGAAGTCGTTGTTGAAGCCGAACTGCTGGCGCTGGGCCGCGCCGGTCTGCGCGTTCACGTTGAACACCGGCGCGCCCGGCAGGACGGGATCCCCCCAGCTGATGACGACCTTCTGCCGGTAGCCCTCGGGGATGACGACGACGTCCTCGCTGTTGGGCGCGATCGCCGCGAAGTTCATCCCCGGCGGGGTGACGGGCTCCGCGGGCGCCGCGGAACTGCTCGAGGCGGCACCCGGATCCGCGTCGGTGCCACACGCGGCTAACGCGCTGCCCGCGCCGACGGCGAGCACGGTGACCGCGCTGGAGCGCAGCATGGCGCGGCGGGACAGCGCTTGGCGCACGATGTCGCCGAAGTACTCGTTGTCGCTGGTGTTAGGGGCGGGATGGAAGCAGGCCTCGGCGCATTTGAACCGGCATGTGACGCGCTGACGCGCCGACTTTCCGTCGTGCTGGACGAACAGGTTCAACGGCAGCAGCGCCATGCGGCAATGTCCTCTCGGGCGGTCTCACACACCAGAAAACGTCGGCCGGGGCTGCGGCCGCGCTGCGCGTGAAGTTACCGACGCCGGGGAGACGGCTGTGAACGCTCAGGTGAACAACAGGGGTCTTACGCGGACTCGGGTTCGGGGGCCGGCGGCGGTGGGTCCGGGATGAGCCGCTCGGGTACCTCGACCGGCGCGAGGCGTTCGGGTGTCTCGGCCGGGGTCAGCGGCTCGACGGGTTCTGCGGGGGTTGTCATCGGTACGGGCTACCCGTTGTCGGGGAATCGAAAAGTCAGCCTGCCAGAATGCTTTTCAGGATCTTGACCAGCTTGGCGGGCTGATCGCCCTGGACGGAGTGGCCGGCGTCGGCGACGATGTGCGTGCGCTGGAAGCCCGGCGCGCCCTTGGCGAAGGCGTCGGCGTCCTCGTCGTTGACGAAGAACGAGTTGGCGCCGCGCACCAGGGTCGTCGGCATCGTGATGGCGGGCACGTCGTCCCAGAGGTTGAGGAACCCGTCCCCCTTGCGGAACGAGTCGTAGCGCCATGTCCAGGTGCCGTCGTCCAGGCGCTTGCTGTTGTGGAAAACGCCGCGGCGCAACGAGTTCCGGTCGCGGTGCGGCGCCGCCGCGACGGTCACCTCCAGCATGTCCCGGAACGACGGGAAGGTGCGGTCGCCCTGTACCAGCGCCACGGTGCCCATCTGCGCCTTGGTCATCTCCTCGTGTCGCTCGGGCGCCGACGGCGTGACGTCGACGAGCACCAACTCGCGCACCAGATCGGGCGCGGTCGCGGCGATGCGCAGCGCCGTCAGTCCGCCGAGGGACATCCCGACGACGAGCCTCGGCGACGGCGCGTGCTCACGCAGCACCGGGATGATCTTCTCCGCGGCGAGCCGTGGCCCGTAGTCGCCGTCCTCGCGCCATGCGGAGCGGCCGTGACCGGGCAGGTCGATCGCCAGGGCGGGCACGCCGATGCCGAGGATCACGGTGTCCCAGGTGTGCGCGTTCTGGCCGCCACCGTGCAGGAACACGATCTCCGGGGACGTGTCACCCCACCTGATCGCACTGATCTCCCCGAGGTCGAGGCGCGCAACCGGGGGCAGCGGCGCGAGAGCTCCGATCTGCTCGGCGTTCTCGGCTAGCAGCCCGAATTCGTCGAGACCTGCGAGGTCTTCATCGGCAACCACCGACCCACCATAGCGATTTGCGTGTTGCAACCCGCGCTCAGCACGGGTTGCAACACGCAAATCGGTTAACCGGTAATGAAGGTTTCGAGCTGGGTGCGGGCGACGTCGTCCGGCAGCTGCTCCGGCGGGCTCTTCATCAGGTAGGCCGACGCGGGGATGATCGGGCCGCCGATGCCGCGGTCCTTGGCGATCTTCGCGGCGCGCACGGCGTCGATGATGATGCCCGCCGAGTTCGGCGAATCCCACACCTCGAGCTTGTACTCCAGGTTCAGCGGCACGTCACCGAAGGCGCGGCCCTCGAGGCGGACGTAGGCCCACTTGCGGTCGTCGAGCCAGGCGACGTGGTCCGACGGGCCGATGTGGACGTTCTTGTCCTCGATCTTGCCCGCCAGCGACCCGGTCAGGTTCGACGTCACGGCCTGGGTCTTGGAGACCTTCTTCGACTCCAGGCGCTCGCGCTCGAGCATGTTCTTGAAGTCCATGTTGCCGCCGACGTTCAGCTGGTAGGTGCGGTCGAGCGTGACGCCGCGATCCTCGAACAGCTTGGCCATCACGCGGTGGGTGATGGTGGCGCCGACCTGGCTCTTGATGTCGTCGCCGACGATCGGCACACCGGCGTCGGCGAACTTCTTGGCCCACACCGGATCCGAGGCGATGAACACCGGCAGCGCGTTGACGAACGCGACGTTCGCATCGATGGCGCACTGGGCGTAGAACTTGTCGGCCTCCTCGGAGCCCACCGGGAGGTAGGACACCATGACGTCGACCTTCGCGTCCTTGAGCGCCTTGACGACGTCGACGGGCTCGGTGTCGGAGATCTCGATGGTCTCGGCGTAGTACTTGCCGATGCCGTCGAGCGTCGGTCCGCGCTGCACGACGATGTCGGTCGGCGGCACGTCGGCGATCTTGATGGTGTTGTTCTCGGAGGCGAAGATCGCCTCGGACAGGTCGAAGCCGACCTTCTTGGCGTCGACGTCGAACGCGGCGACGAACTTCACGTCGCGCACGTGGTAGGTACCGAACTTCACGTGCATCAGGCCGGGCACGTTGGCGTTCTCGTCGGCGTCCTGGTAGTACTGCACACCCTGCACCAGTGAGGACGCGCAGTTGCCGACGCCGACGATCGCGACGCGTACTTCATTCTCGGACATGGCGACTCCTTCTTCTACTGAAACTCAGTGCAGTGGTGGGTGATGCTCAGGTTTGGTTCTCGGGTGGCGTCTGTGCCACGCGTTCGGCCGCGATCAGGTCGTTGAGCCACTTCACTTCGCGCTCGCTGGACTCGAGGCCCAGCTGATGCAGCTGCTTGGTGTAGCGGTCGAACGAGCTGCTGGCCCGCGCGATGGCTTCACGCAGACCTTCACGCCGTTCCTCCACCTGGCGACGACGACCTTCGAGGATCCGCATTCTGGCCTCGGCCGGGGTGCGGTTGAAGAACGCCAGGTGCACACCGAATCCGTCGTCGGTGTAGTTCTGGGGGCCGGTATCGGCGACGAGCTCGGCGAAGCGCTTCTTGCCCGCGTCGGTCAGCTCGTAGACCCGCCGCGCGCGCCGCACCTTGCTGATGCCCTCGGGGGCGGCGTTCTCGACGATGAGTCCGTCGGCCTGCATGCGCCGCAACGCGGGGTACAGCGAGCCGTAGGAGAACGCGCGGAACGCGCCGAGCAGGCCGGTCAGGCGCTTACGCAGTTCGTAGCCGTGCATCGGCGATTCGAGCAGCAGGCCCAGGATGGCGAGCTCCAGCATGTCGAATCACCTCCTGTTCACCTACGCGCTACGACGGTTCGACACCTCGGCGAAGTGTATCGCGCCGATATATTGAGCGCTACGGGAGTGCGCCGCGAATCGCGAAGACCGAGGTCAGGAGGGATAGCTGATGTTCTTCAGTCGGCCTTTGCCGTCAATCTGCATGTGTCCGCTGCCCCCGAGTTCGCTCGACACGTGGATGGACAGAGTCAGCTCGCCCGGCGTCACCGGGGTCCTGGCGGGGTCGACCGTCAGGTAGGTGCCGGTGACGTCGGCGGGCTCGATCCCCAGGGTCTGGGGCGCACCGCGCAGGACGGCGACGACAGCGGGCACGTCGATGGCGGCGAGGTCGACCAGCACGTCGTCGTCGCCCTTGGCCGAGTCCGATGTCGAGTCGCCCCAGCCGCCGCGATAGGTGTAGTCGAGGACCCGGCGCGGTTCGGCTGGATCCGCGCGGTCGAGGCTGGCGTAGTCCGGGTAGACGGTGAGGCTGTAGCCCAGAGTGTCGCCGAACCGCTGACGCATCTGCTCGAACAGCCCGTTGAGCCCGCCGAGCGAGTGCAACTGGCGCGGCGGAGTGAGCACCTTGGCCTCGATGTTGTCGGACTTGGCACCGGGATCGGTCGTGAAGTCGAACGGTGAGGAGGAGTTCCCGTAGAGGCCCCAGCCGATGGCGATGCCCAGCAATACGAGCACCGCCGAGAACGCGAGTCCGATACCCCGTGCTCGACCGGCCCCGCCAGCCGATGCGAACGTCGGCGGCGGTTTCAGATCGGGCAGCTGCACCGGGGCGTTGTCGTTCTGCAGATCGGAGACCAGGGCCTGCAACTCACCGAGCGTGCTCGCGCTGGTGGCCGATGTCACGCGCGTGCGGTGCTCCTCCATCGAGAGCTGCCCGTCGGCCAACGCGCTGTCGAGTATCTGACAGGTGTCGTTGCGGTCGGTGTCCTTCGCCCGCGTGCCTGAGCTCTTCCGGGATGCCACGACGATGATCGTAGGGTCAGGTCGGCTGCTCGACGCGCTTTACGGTGCCCGCCCCGTCCAGGTAGACGAACCCGCTGTCGCCGGACGTACTCGAGACCTTGATCATCAACTCGAGTGCTCCGGGGCCGGCGGGACCGCGCAGGTGGTCGATGTCGATCACGAGATCGGATACGTCGGCGGCTGGGATGCCGACCGTGTCGGGTGCGACTCGCAGCGCTTCGACGACCGCCGCGACGTCGAAGGCGCCCAGATCGGCCGGCTCGTCTTCGGGATCCCGCGGTCTGTCACTGGGATCGCCCCAGCCGTTGTTGAAGCGGTACAGCAGCTTGGCCTGATCGTCGGTGGGGTCCGGTCGAAGCAGCATCGCGTCTTCGCGCCAGATAGCCAGTTCGATCCCGGTCGTGTCGCCGAACCGCTGACGGATCGTGTCGAGCAGCGCGGTCATCCCGTCGACGGTGTGGAACTCGGTCGGCATCGCGACCACCGACGGTTCCACGCCGTCGGGCGACGAGCCGGGACTCGGGGGCTCCGTGGGAGCGACGGGGGATTCGGCCACCGGTTCGGCGACGACCCCGCTCGGGGTGGGAGGCGCATCCGAACCGGAGGTGGCCACCACGACGGCGACGATCACCGCGATGAGTCCGAACGCACCCGCGGCGAGCACCCAGCCCCGACGATTCACCCGGGCGGTGCGGCGCGGCTGCTCAGCCGAAGTCGACGGCTGCAGGTCGGCGGTGAGGCCCTGCAATTCGCCCAACGTCGTCGCGCGAGTGGCGGCGGCCACGCGTTCCCTGTGCTCCTGGCCCGTGAGCTGACCTTCCACCAGCGCGCCGTCCAGGATCTGGCACACCGCGTTGCGATCGGCGTCTCTGGCCCGCGTTCGGGGTGATTGCCCTTTGGCCACGCGGTCATCGTAGGAGTTCGGTCACCATCACCGCAGACCAGATGCCGAACCCGCGGGCGCGACGGGGACGGGTGACGTGGTCGAGCCTCCGTGCTCGCGGGGTCGACGTACTCTGGTCATCGTGCGATTGCAGCGACAGGTGGTGGACTACGCGCTTCGGCGACGGTCCCTGCTGGCCGAGGTGTACTCGGGGCGCACCGGCGTCTCCGAGGTCTGCGACGCCAACCCCTACCTGCTGCGCGCTGCGAAGTTCCACGGCCGCCAGAGCAGCGTCACCTGCCCGATCTGCCGCAAGGAACAGCTCACGCTGGTGTCCTGGGTCTTCGGCGACAACCTGGGTGCCGCCTCCGGCTCGGCCCGCAGCACCGAGGAGCTGGTGATGCTGGCGGCCCGCTTCGACGACTTCAAGGTTCACGTTGTGGAGGTCTGCCGAACGTGCAGTTGGAATCATCTGGTCAAGTCGTATGTGCTCGGAACGGCTCAGCCTCCGAAGGAACGCGGCACCCGGACTGCGCGCTCGGGAGCGCGCACGGCGAGTGAATAGCGAAGGGCGCCACAGCAGGTCAGCCGGCGATGCTCCGAGGGAGCAGGCGGCTGACAACGTGGCGACCCCTCCCTCGCCCCCCTCGGTGCCGCTGTCCAAGCCCGCGCCGGCACAGTCACCCGCCGACGCCAACAGCACCACGGCGATCCCCAAGCCGAATCGGCCGCCGGTCGCGCCGCCCGACGACCGCCGCACGATGGTGCTGCCGCCGGTCCCCGCCGGTCCCGTCGACCGTCCGTACCGCGATCCCGTCGAGGTCGTGAAGGCGGCACTCGACGGCGGGCCGCCGCCTCCCCGGCCACCCGCCGGCCCGCCGCCGTTCGGTGGCGGTGGAGGTGGCCCGACAGGCGGACCGCCGGGACCGAAGCCCCCCCATCAGCGCCGGGTCAACTGGAAGGTGGTGCGGCGCGTCGGCTACGCGTTGCTCGCGGCGGCGATCGTGCTGCCGATCATCACGTTCGCGATGGCCTACTTCATCGTCCAGGTGCCCAAGCCGGAGGACATCCGGACGGCGCAGGTGTCGACCATCCTCGCCAGCGACGGCACCGAGATCGCGAAGATCATTCCGCCGGAGGGCAATCGGGTCGACGTCACGATCGACCAGATTCCACAGGCCGTGCGCGACGCGGCGATGGCCGCCGAGGACCGCGACTTCTACAGCAACCCCGGATTCTCGTTCAAGGGCTTCTTCCGCGCGTTCAAGAACAACCTCTTCGGCGGCGACCTGCAGGGCGGCTCGACCATCACCCAGCAGTACGTCAAGAACGCGTTGGTGGGTGACGCCCGCGACGGCGTCGGCGGCATGATCCGCAAGGCCAAGGAACTCGTCATCTCCACGAAGATGGCGAACGAGTGGTCCAAGGACGCGGTGATGCAGGCCTACCTCAACATCATCTACTTCGGCCGCGGCGCGTACGGCGTCTCGGCGGCCGCGCAGGCGTACTTCGGCAAGCCCATCGAGCAGGTCAACGTGGCCGAGGGCGCACTGCTCGCCGCACTCATCCAGCGGCCGTCGACGCTCGACCCGGCCGTCGACCCCGAGGGTGCGCTCGAACGGTGGAACTGGGTGCTCGACGGCATGGTCACCATCGGCGCGCTGTCTCCGGAGGATCGGGCCGCGCAGGTGTTCCCGCCGACCACGCCGCCGGAGCAGGCGCAGCAGCAGGATCAGACGACCGGGCCCAACGGCCTCATCGAGCGGCAGGTCATGCGCGAGTTGACGGACATCTTCAACGTCAACGAGCAGCAGCTGAACACCGAGGGTCTGCAGATCACGACGACCATCGATCCGAAGGCGCAGAAGGCCGCTGAGGAGGCGGCGGCGGAGACCCTCGACGGCCAGGACCCCGACATGCGGACGGCCGTGGTGTCCATCGATCCGAGGACGGGTGGCGTGAAGGCCTACTTCGGCGGAACCGACGCCCAGGGCTTCGATTTCGCGCAGGCGGGCCTGCCGACGGGTTCGTCGTTCAAGGTGTTCGCGTTGGTCGCCGCGCTGCAGCAGGGCATGGGCCTCGGCTATCAGGTCGACAGCTCGCCGGTCGATCTCAACGGCGTCAAGATCACCAACGTGGAGGGCGGCGGCTGCGGCACCTGCAACATCGCGGAGGCGCTGAAGCGGTCGCTGAACACCAGCTACTACCGCCTGATGCTGAAGCTGAAGAACGGACCGCAGGACGTCGCCGACGCCGCGCACGCCGCTGGCATCGCCGAGAGCTTCCCCGGCGTCGAGCACACGCTCTCCGAGGACGGCAAGGGCGGCCCGCCGTACAACGGCATCGTGCTCGGGCAGTACCAGTCGCGCGTGATCGACATGGCGTCGGCCTACGCCACGCTCGCCAACTCCGGCGTCTACCACAAGCCGCACTTCGTGCAGAGGGTCGTGAACTCCTCGGGCAAGGTGCTTTTCGACGCCGAGCAGGACAGCGAGGGCGAGCAGCGCATCGACAAGGCCGTTGCCGACAACGTGACCGCGGCCATGCAGCCGATCGCCGGCTACTCCAACGGCCACAACCTCGCGGGCGGGCGCCCGTCGGCCGCGAAGACCGGCACGAACCAGTTGGGCGACACCGGTGACAACCGCGACGCCTGGATGGTCGGATACACGCCGTCGCTGTCGACGGCGGTGTGGGTCGGCACAACCGAGGGCGTCAAGCCGCTGCAGAACTCGTACGGCGGAGCGGTCTACGGATCGGGTCTGCCGTCGGACATCTGGAAGGCGACGATGGACGGCGCCCTCGACGGCACCGACAACGAAACATTCCCGAAGCCAACGGAAATCGGCGGGTACGCCGGTCCGCCGGCGGCACCGCCGCCCCCACCGAGTCCGACCGTGCCGCCGCCGCCGTCGGAGACGGTGATCCAGCCGACCATCGAGCTCGCGCCCGGCATCACCATTCCGTGGGGTCCGCCGACGACGGTCCCGGCGGTACCGCCACCACCGCCGCCACCGCCCGGTGGTGACCCCAACGCCGTGGGGCAGCCGACGCCGGCGCTGACCGGGGCACCTCCGCCGCCGTGACGGAACCGAACGTCGCCACGTCGCCGGAACCCGCACTCTCAGACCGGCGATCAGGTACTACTTCTCCAGCTCCGCTCGCTGATGACCTGCGCAGTGACGACGGTCGGGACATGCCCAGCAGGACCGACGTCATCGGACGCGCGCTGTCCAACACGATCGGCGGTCCGGTGGGGCGGCACGCCCTGATCGGCAGGACCCGGTTCATGACGCCGCTGCGGGTGATGTTCATCATCGCGCTGCTGTTCCTGGCGTTCGGGTACACGACGAAGGCCGCGTGCCTGCAGTCCACCGGCACGGGACCGCCTGATCAACGCGTCGCGGTGTGGGAGAACAACCGCGCCTACTACGAGCTCTGCTATTCGGACACCGTGCCGCTGTACACCGCTGAGATGCTGAATCTCGGTAAGTTCCCGTACAAGTCGAGCTGGACCGAGGTGGACGGCACCGGCATGGCCCGCACGCAGTACGACGGCACCCCGGCGATCCGGTACATGGAGTATCCGGTGCTGACCGGCCTGTACCAGTACGTGTCGATGGCTCTGGCCAAGACCTACACCGCGTTGACGAAGCTGACGTCGATCCCCGTCACCGCCGAGGTGGTGATGTTCTTCAACATCTCCGCGCTGGGGTTGGCGCTCGCGTGGCTGGCCACGGTCTGGGCCACGGCGAAGATGGCCGGCCGGCGCATCTGGGACGCCGCAGTGGTGGCGGGCTCACCGCTGTTGATCTTCCACGCGTTCACCAACTTCGACGCACTGGCGGCGGCGTGCGCGGCGGGCGCGATGCTGGCGTGGGCCCGCCGAAAACCCGCGCTGGCGGGCGTTCTCATCGGCATCGGCGTGGCCCTGAAGTTGTACCCGCTGCTGCTGTTCGTGCCGCTGCTCCTGCTCGGACTGCGTACCGGCCGACTGCGCGAGGTCTCGCGCGCGGCGCTCGTCGCGGCGGCGACATGGCTCGCGGTGAACCTGCCGATCATGGTGCTGTTCCCGCGCGGGTGGGCGGAGTTCTTCATCCTCAACACCCGGCGCGGTGACGACATGGACTCGCTGTACAACGTCGTCAAGTCGTTCACCGGCTGGCGAGGGTTCGACACCGACCTCGGATTCTGGGAACCGCCTACGATTCTCAACGGGGTGTCCGCGCTGCTGTTCGTCGCGTGCTGCGCGGCAATCGGTTACGTCGCACTCACCGCCAAGCAACGGCCCCGGCTCGCACAGTTGGCGTTCCTGGTGGTGGCGGCCTTCCTGCTGACCAACAAGGTGTGGAGCCCGCAGTACTCGCTGTGGCTGGTGCCGTTGGCGGCTCTGGCGCTACCGCACCGGCGGATCCTGTTGGCCTGGATGGCGATTGACGCACTAGTCTGGATCCCGCGCATGCTGTATCTGCACGGCGAGCAGAACATGGGGCTGCCCCAGCAGTGGTTCACGACCACCGTGCTGCTCCGTGATGTCGCTGTGATGGCGCTGTGCGCGTTGGTCATCCGCCAGATCTACCGCCCGCAGCTGGACCTCGTCCGCTTCGGCGGTCGCATCGACGACCCCACGGGTGGCGTGTTCGACGGTGCCGCCGACTCGCCGCCCCGATGGCTGCGGCTCAGGCCCGGTACCCCGGATGGGGCGGCTGAGGCGGATAGTGCTGAGGCGGATAATGCTGGGGCGGAGCGCTTGTCCGCTTCGCCCGGATCCACGCGGTAGTAGACGGCAGCAGCACCAGTATCAAGGTTGCGATCGGGAAGATGACACTCACGGCGTTGGTTCCACTGCTTCCGTAGGTGTATGCACTCATGGTGCTGAACATCCCCAGGCTCATTAGGCTGCTGACGATGGAGACGGCGCATCCCGCAACGACGAGCCAGCGCCCGATCATCTTGCGCAACAGCAACATCACCGTTCCCGGCACCAGCAACACGCCGGCCGTGACGTTGAGCAGCGCTACGGCCATCAGCCCACCCCAAAAGCCGGACTCGCCGAGGCTGGAGTCGGAGACTGCGGTGAGTCCGATCGCCATGAAGATGCCGCCGACGACGTTCACCAGCGCGCCGAGCCCGGCGAGCACACCCGCGATGATGCCCGTGGCTCCGTTGGGAGCGGCAGGCGGCGCGGGCGGGTAGCCGTAGGGCTGCTGTTGCGGATACCCCCACTGTTGGTTGCCCGGCTGCTGCACCGGAAACCCCTGACCGTAGGGCCCGTTCGGATAGTTCACCGCTCAACCCTAACGTCGGACGGGGTGGCCGCCGCGCGGGAAAACGAGGAGGGTGGACCCGTGACCGAACTCCAGTTCTCCGACTCCGTCGTCGTCCACGTCGATCCCGCGCGCCTCTACGCGCTGATATCCGACGTGACGCGGATGGGGGAGTGGAGCCCGCAGTGCAGGGCGTGCTGGTGGGACGACGGCGACGGCCCGACGGTCGGCGGGTGGTTCACCGGCCGCAACGAGACGGCGGAGCGCACGTGGGAGACACGCAGCCAGGTGGTCGCCGCCACCCCCGACCGCGAGTTCGCGTGGGAGGTCAACAACGGTTGGGTCCGCTGGGGTTTCACGCTGACGCCCGAGGGGCCGAACACGCGCCTGACGGAGTCGTGGACGTTCCTGCCGAAGGGGATCGCGGGCTTCCACGACCGCTACGGCGCGGACGCCGAGAATCAGATCGCGATCCGCACGCTGGCGGCCACCGACGGCATCCCCGCGACGCTCGCGGCGATCAAGCGCAGCGCTGAGGCGCAGTAGTCGCCGAAACCCCGGCTAACCAGCCACTATCGCGGATACGCTCCTCGCATGCGCACAGGGGGAGTCCTCGTTCTATCGGCCGCCGTCGTGATGCTCAGCGCGTGTTCATCGAGTGCGCCGCCACCGACGGCGAAGTCCTCCACCGCGGAGACGACGCAGGCCTCCCCCGACGAATCGACTGCGGCGGAAGCGCCTTCGGATTCGTCCTCGTCGGCTCCAGCGGGCGAGCCGGGGGCCGTTCGGTATCTGGCACTGGGTGACTCGCTCACGCAGGGTGTGGGTGCGCCCGACGAGACGACCGGCTCCTTCCCCGCCCTGCTGGCACAACACTGGCGTGACGACGGTTGTGCCGTCGAACTGCAGAACGCCGGCATCAGCGGGTACACGGCGGGCCAGGTGCTCGAGGAGCAGGTGCCCCAGATCGCCGATTTCGAGCCCACCCTGATCACGTTCCAGGCCGGTGGCAACGATCTGGTGAACGGCGTCTCGGTGGACGACTACCGCGACAACGTCGAGGACATCCTCGACGCGGCGACCGACAGCGGTGCCCGCGTCATCGTGCTGGCCCAGAACGAGTGGTTTCGCGCGCCCGGCGGGGAGGGCTACACGACACCCGAGGCGCGCGCCGAACTCGATGCCGTGTTGATCGAGGAGGCGCAGGACAAGGGTGCCGAGTTCGTCGACCTGCGGCCGCTGTACAAGCAGCAGGCCGACGAGAACCTCTGGGTCGAGGACGGCATCCACCCGACGCCGGAGGCCTACCAGGCGTGGTCGGACGAACTCGCCACCCTGGTGCCCGCGCCCTGCCGGGCGTAGCTTCCCTGCTTGGGCGCGATTTGGCTGGTCAGCGGCGGTTCATGTAACCTTGCCCGGTTGCCGACGCAGGCGACCCTCCTGCCACGGACAGTCCGTGGCCGCACCAGACCATAGGAGGTGATGGGTTCTTATGCGTCCATACGAAATCATGGTCATCCTCGACCCCACTCTCGATGAGCGGACCGTAGCGCCGTCTCTGGAGACGTTCCTCAACGTCGTCCGCAAGGACGGCGGCAGTGTCGACAAGGTCGACATCTGGGGCCGTCGCCGGCTGGCCTACGAGATCGCCAAGCACGCCGAGGGCATCTACGCCGTCGTCGATGTGAAGGCGGAGTCCGCCACGGTGTCCGAGCTGGATCGCCAGCTCAACCTGAACGAGTCCGTGCTGCGGACCAAGGTGATGCGGACCGACAAGCACTAAAGCGCTTGTACGTCGGGGCAGTTCCGTAGGCTCGCCTGCGACTGCTCTTCGTTCACACCGCCGAACTCACCCAGGAGGACCACGTGGCTGGTGACACCGTCATCACGGTCATCGGAAACCTGACCGCCGATCCCGAACTGCGTTTCACGCCGTCGGGTGCCGCGGTCGCGAACTTCACCGTGGCGTCGACGCCGCGCATGTTCGATCGTCAGACCAACGAGTGGAAGGACGGCGAAGCGCTGTTCCTCCGCTGCAACATCTGGCGTGAGGCGGCGGAGAACGTGGCCGAGAGCCTCGTTCGCGGCTCGCGCGTCATCGTCAGCGGGCGGCTCAAGCAGCGTTCGTTCGAAACCCGCGAGGGCGAGAAGCGCACGGTGGTGGAGCTCGAGGTCGACGAGATCGGTCCGTCGCTGAAGTACGCGACGGCGAGGGTGAACAAGGCCAGCCGCAGCGGCGGCGGGGGCGGCGGATTCGGCGGCGGAGGCGGCGGCGGTCAGTCCCGCAGCTCCGAGCAGCCCAAGGACGATCCGTGGGGCAGCGCCCCCGCGTCGGGATCGTTCGGCGGCGCCGAAGAAGAACCCCCCTTCTGACACAACATCGTTAAAGCAAGGAAGAGATTGTCATGGCGAAGGCCAGTAGTACGAAGAGGCGTCCGGCTCCCGAGAAGCCGATCAAGACGCGCAAGTGTGTGTTCTGCTCGAAGAAGGGCAAGAACCAGGTCATCGATTACAAGGACACCGCGTTGCTGCGGACCTACATCAGCGAGCGCGGCAAGATCCGTGCGCGTCGGGTGACGGGTAACTGCGTGCAGCACCAGCGGGACATCGCGATCGCGGTCAAGAACGCCCGCGAGGTCGCGCTCCTGCCGTTCAGCTCGGCGACGCGGTAAGGGGGCGACGAGATGAAGCTGATTCTCACCGCCGAGGTGGACCACCTGGGCATCGCCGGTGACCTCGTCGAGGTCAAGGACGGCTACGGCCGTAACTACCTGCTCCCGCGCGGGCTCGCCATCGTGGCGACTCGCGGTGCCGAGCGGCAGGCCGAGGAGATCCGTCGGGCCCGCGAGGTCAAGACCGTGCGCGATCTCGACCACGCCAAGGAACTGCAGGCGGCCCTCGAGGCCATCGGCCCGGTGTCGCTGAAGGTCAGGACGGCCGGTAACAGCGGCAAGCTGTTCGGCTCGGTCACGCCGTCCGACGTCGTCGCGTCCATCAAGAAGGCCGGCGGACCGAACCTGGACAAGCGGACGGTCTCGCTGCCCAAGGCTCACATCAAGTCGGTCGGAACTCATCCGGTCTCGGTGCGTCTGCATCCCACCGTCAGCGTCGCAGTGTCGCTGAACGTCGAAGCGGAGTAACCAGCCGCCAGGCGCCAGCGTCAATAACGTCCGGGTGACGACCATGATCGGTCGACACCCGGACGTTGCTGTTGTACCTGGCGAACTTTGCCTGCAACTTCCGGTGCAGCGAACCTTACGAGCTGTTAACCTTCACGCCCTCAAAGGGCAACACAACACGCCCGAGACGGCAACCTCGCCCGACACGCCGAGGCAATTCACATCCACAGTTCCGCACGTCATCTGTGGTGCCCTTATCTGCGGAGATGCAAAATACCCGGCAGGTTTTACACAAGTTGTCCCCAACGACTCAACATGGCCGTCCACGGATATCCACACGCCATCCACAAGTTCATGCACAGGGTCGTTTGGCGGCGGTTCCAGCAACACATAACGTGAGCCGTCGACGGCGCCCCGTCCTCAGTGTTGAGGCGAGTTGTCACCGGCGCGACCTACCGTCACAGTGGTAACCGTCGAATGCGTGTTCGACTGAGATGCAAAGGGGAGGTGGTCGCTCCGTGGCCGTCGTGGATGACCTCGGGCATTCGGCTGGTCGTTCCGATACCGACGTTCCGCCGCCGAGCGAGGACTACGGTCGTCAGCCTCCGCAGGACATGGCGGCCGAACAGTCCGTCCTCGGCGGCATGCTGCTGAGCAAGGACGCCATCGCCGACGTGCTGGAGAAGCTCCGTCCCGGCGACTTCTACCGGCCCGCCCATCAGAGCGTGTACGACGCGATCCTGGACCTCTACGGCCGCGGTGAACCGGCCGACGCCATCACCGTGTCCGCCGAACTCGACCGGCGCGGTCTGCTCAAGCGCGTCGGCGGAGCGCCGTATCTGCACACGCTGATCTCGACGGTGCCGACCGCGGCCAACGCCGGCTACTACGCGGGCATCGTCGCGGAGAAGTCGCTGCTGCGCCGCCTCGTGGAGGCCGGAACGCGCGTCGTGCAGTACGGGTACGCCGGCGCCGACGGCGCCGACGTCGCCGAGGTGGTCGACCGCGCTCAGGCTGAGATCTACGACGTCACCGAACGGCGCAGCACCTCCGAGGATTTCGTGCCGCTGGAGCAGCTGCTGCAGCCGACGATGGACGAGATCGATGCCATCGCCTCGCAGGGCGGTATCGCCCGCGGCGTGCCCACGGGCTTCACCGAACTCGACGAGTGCACCAACGGGTTGCACCCCGGCCAGATGATCGTCGTGGCGGCGCGGCCCGGTATGGGCAAGGCCCTGAAGCTCGACACCCCGCTGCCGACGCCCACCGGCTGGACGACGATGGGCGACGTTCGGGTCGGCGACGAGTTGATCGGTGCCGACGGGGTGCCGACGCGCGTCGTGGCCGCCACCGAGGTGATGTACGGACGCCCGTGCTTCGAGGTCGAGTTCTCCGACGGCACGATCATCGTGGCCGACGCGGAGCACCAGTGGCCCACCGAGTCCGGTATCCGAACAACGGCTCAATTGCGAAGCGGCGCTGATCGACTCATTCCGGCGACGCTGCCGAGTCGCGCTGGTGGCACGACGGCTCTGCTGGCGCTCGGTGTGCACGTGGCGTGGGTACGTGCCGTCGAGAGCGTCCCGGTGCGCTGCGTGCAGGTCGACAACGAGTCGCATCTCTACCTCGCGGGCGAGGGCATGGTGCCCACGCACAACTCCACGCTCGGGCTCGACTTCCTGAGGTCGTGCTCGATCAAGAACCAGCACGCGAGCATCGTCTTCTCCCTGGAGATGAGCAAGGCCGAGATCGTGATGCGGCTGCTCTCGGCCGAGGCGAAGATCAAGCTCGCCGACATGCGCTCGGGTCGGATGAGCGACGACGACTGGACGCGTCTGGCGCGACGAATGAGCGAGATCAGCGAGGCGCCGCTCTACATCGACGATTCGCCCAACCTGACGATGATGGAGATCCGCGCCAAGTCGCGCCGGCTCGCGCAGAAGACCGATCTCCGGCTGATAGTGATCGACTACCTGCAGCTGATGACGTCCGGCAAGAAGGTGGAGTCCCGCCAGCAGGAAGTCTCCGAATTCTCCAGGCAGATCAAGCTTCTGGCGAAGGAGCTCTCGGTCCCGGTGGTCGCGATGAGCCAGCTGAACCGTGGTCCCGAGCAGCGCACCGACAAGAAGCCGATGTTGGCTGATCTACGTGAAAGTGGATCCATCGAGCAAGATGCGGATATGGTGATTTTGCTGCATCGCCCTGACGCCTTCGAGAAGGACGATCCCCGCGGTGGTGAAGCCGACCTCATCATCGCGAAACACCGTGCAGGACCGACCAAGACAGTCGTGGTCGCGCATCAGTTGCACCTGTCTCGCTTCACGAATATGGCGCATCAGTAGTTAGCTAGAAATTCGACGTTCATGAGGGTCGCGAAGTCGTGAGTTTTCTGGAGAGCTCAAGAATCCTCCGAGCCGATAATGGTTCCGAGGTGGCGGTGGCAGATCTGGTCGGCACCGGTGAGCGTCCGCCGGTGTGGTCGCTCAACGAACGCGGGCACATGGTCGCACGGGCGGTGAGCGGTTTAACCGGAGGCGGACGGCGGGAGGCGTTCATTGTTCGATTGGCCTCCGGCCGCGAGATGGAGGCGAGCGCCGACACCTCGCTCATGACCCTCGGCGGGTGGGTGCCGATCAGCAATCTTCACGTGGGCGACCGGGTGGCGATTCCGCGTCGGGTGCCCGCACCCTCCGATGTGCGGCCGATGGCGGACGACGAGCTCGTTCTGTTGGCACATATGATCGGCGACGGATCGTGTGTGAAGAGCCAGCCGATCCGGTACGCAAGCATCGATGAGATTAACCTCAGCGCGGTGACGAAGGCGGCGTTGCACTTCGGGGTCACGGCGAAGCGTGACGATTACGCCGCGGCGCGAGTCACGACGCTCCGACTCCCTGCGCCGTATCACCTGACCCACGGGAGGCGTAACCCCGTCGCCGCATGGCTTGACGGTTTCGGGATCTTTGGCAAGCGCAGCTATGAAAAGTTCGTGCCGGCACCGGTATTCGCGGCACCGAATCAGCAGATTGCGTTGTTCCTGATGCACCTCTGGTCGACCGACGGTTGTATCACATGGGATGCCAAGCAGCGCTTGGGAAACGTCTACTACGCATCCACTAGTCGGCGGCTGGTGGATGACGTGCGGCAGCTTCTGCTACGGCTCGGCATTCCGACGAGGTTATACCGCGTCGCGCAAGGAAGATACCGGGACGCGTGGCACCTTCGTGTCTTCGGCGCCGGGAATCAGCGCCGCTTCCTCACCGTCGTCGACGCACATGGCCTGAAGTTCTTCGCCGCTCGCGAGGTTCTCTCGAATCTCCAGGGAATTGCCAGCAACGAGAACGTCGACACCGTCCCGAGTGAGGTATGGGATACCGTGCGTCAGCGGCTCAGAGACCAGGGCATGTCGCACCGAGCCTTCGCCGACTCGATGGGGATTAAGTTCTGCGGCAACGCGATGTGGAAGCCGTCGCCCAGCCGCAGCCGTCTGCACCGCGCCGCTGCGATCCTCGACGATCGCGGCCTGCACGACCTGACCACGAATGACGTCCTCTGGGATAGGGTCGTCGAGATCACGGGCATCGGTGAGCAAGACGTCTACCGTGTTGAGGTCGACGGTGCGGACAACGTTGTTGCGAACGGGATTTCGGTGCGAGCGAGCCATGACGTGAACACGGGTGACGCGATCACGCGATAGCAATGCCGTATCCGCGCACGATTGACGGATGTTCCAAGGTTTCGCATCGCCGATGTGCGTGGCGGTGACGATACCTGCGCTCAACATGGCGAATACCCGATGCTCCGGGTCGTCGATGAGCCATCATCAGGCGATCAGAAGGCTCGTGTTCGTGCAACACCGGGGAGGCGATTCATGGTCGACCCCACCGACGGACACGCCGTTCAGCTGCGGGACGGCCGGCGCATGGGGTACGCGGTCTACGGCGACCCGGACGGCTTCGTCGTCGTCAGTGCGCACGGCGGCCTGGCGTGCCGACTGGACGTCGCGGCTGCGGACGCCGTAGCGCGCGACGCCGGAGTCCGGCTGGTGTCGCCGGATCGGCCGGGCATCGGATGGTCCGACCCGCAGCCCGGGCGCACGGTCCTGGACTGGGCCGACGACGTCACGGACATGCTGGACCAACTCGGAATCGACCGTTTCGGCGCCATGGGATGGTCGATGGGTGGCCAGTACGCCGCCGCGATCGGATACGCGGTGCCACAGCGGGTATCGCGGGTGGCAATCGTCGCGGGAGCTCTGCCGCTCACCGAGCCCGGTGTTTTCCCCGAGTTGCCGGCGATCGACCGCGTGTACACGGTGCTGTCCGAGCGGGCACCGTGGGTTGCCCGACTGTGCTTTCGCGGGATGGGATCAGCAGCGCGGTGGGCACCGAACACGTACGGCCGACTGGCCGCTCGCGATTTGGGAGCCGCAGAAGGCGATATCCTCCGCACCGAGGGGTTCGGCACCTTCGCTTCGATGTCAAAGGAAGCCCTGCGTCGGCCGAACGGCGTCGTCGAGGAATACCGCGCGTGGAGGCGCCCGTGGGGATTCGCCCCCGAAGACCTCGAGGTGGCAGTCGACGTGTGGTCCGGAACCGACGACAAACTGATCAATGAGAGATGGCCGACCGCGTTGGCGGACCGCATTCCGAGGGCCCGGTTGTGTGTGCGGTCCGGCGGGCACTTCATGGCCCACCTTCACTACCGGGAGATCTTCCACGCCCTGCGCCACTGAGCTGCGCTCCGATGTGAGCGGTGCGACGCCCGAGCGGTATGCGCGAAACATCTTAATACTCAGGCTCATTCGTGAGGGCGCGACCTGACCAAGAACGATGCCCTATGGGTTGATGCGTCGCACTCCGTCGGTTGTCGCTGCGCGCCATAAGTAGACGGCGCCCCGCGGCGGGCGCGACTACGCCTGATCCAAACTCGGTCGGTAATCAGCCGTCTCAGCCTCGGCGGCCAGCAATGCGCCCAGCTCACCCTCCTGCTGGGCAACGAACACACCCATCACCTGCCGGCATACCTCCGGCACGCTCACCCCACGCATATTCGCAATACGCGTCAGCCCGGTCAGCATTGACGTGGAAACGTGAAACTGCACAGCGAACTGACCGCATGAACCATCCTCAGGCGGCAACCCCGGGCCCACCACCACAGGTTCATCCACCCCGTACTCGCCCAGCTCAGCACCCCGGGCTCGCTCAACAACCCCACCGCTAGCGCCGTCACCGACGCCGTCGGTCGGGTCCCGGAACTCCTCGTGACTGAACAAACCCATTCGCCCACGCTAGACCTCGCAGAGTTACCAGGCCGCCAACCGAGCGCCCTCTGGCTCAGACGTTCACTCCATCGGCTCGGGCGTGAAGGTGACGTCGATACCGCCCACGGTCATCGTCACCTGACCTTCAATCACCATCACCTGCGCCGAAAACCGCCGGTCAACGGTGTGGGCCAGCTGTTGCACCGGTGCGTGCGGTATCTGCACCACCGACAGGTTCGGCAACCCCGCCACTTTGGGTCCTACGGTGCGCCACCAGGTGGCCGCTCCAGCGGCGAACGGGAACAGCAGCACGTGGTCGGCCTGGCTGGCCGCCTTGCCCAGGGCGCGTTCGTCAGGCTGGCCGACGTTGATCCACTCCAGGATGCGGCCCGTGTAGTTGGCGAGCCGCAGGTCCGGGACTCCGGGGGTGGACAGGCCGGCCCCGAACGCCAACTCGCCGTCGATGTCGCTAAGCCGGTGTGCGCGCAGCCCAAACGCCAACAAGCGCACCACCATCCGCTCATCGGTCTCGCTGGGATGACGGGCCACGGTCAGCGTGTGATCGGCGTAGTAACCGTGATCGACATCGGAGACGCTGAGTTCGACTTTGAACACCGTTGCGGAAAGTGCCACGTCATAGTGTCCACCGCCGCACCCCTGGATCGCGTAACTTCTGTGAGGATCAATCCGAGCACCCACGCATTCAACGAAGGCCATCATGTCCGAGGATCAGAACGCAGACGTTCCACCGAATCACCTCTCCATCGATCCGCGCAGCGCGTTCTACGACGAAGACGTGCTCCTCCGTGACGTGGGTATTCGCTTCAACGGCGTTGAGAAAACCAACGTTCACGAATACGACGTGGCCGAGGGTTGGATACGTGTCGAAGTGACTACGGCGAAGGACCGCCGCGGAAATCCCATGGTCGTCAAGCTCAGCGGCACGGTTGAACCCTTCTACCGCTGAATGGAACGGTATCGGCGGCGAGACGCGGCGGTGCGGTTCGCGCGCTGGCCAGCCGACCGTCCTGGGCGATCTTGAGCACCATCGACATCGAGGGATTCCGGCACGCCGTATCTTGGACTTTTTCGCCTCGGCCGCGACATCAGCATGGGCGTGCGAGATAGGACACGCAAAGTCGCCAACGTCGAGAACAACCCCAAAGTGAGCATCTTGCTCGAAGACGGCTCCAGCATGACCTCGCGAGGGAAGGCGCCGGACGTGTGGCGTGCCGGAGTCCGTAAGGCCCACCGCGCCCGGATCGGCTTCGTTGCACGGCGACTGCGGCGCGCCCATTCTGGTCGAGACACGTTGCAGCAAGGGGCATCCGGTAAACCGCGGAGGACGTCGCAGCAGACTTGCGGACAGAACCGGTCAGGTGAGGACTCGCTCTGTGCCGGTAGGCCGCTCACCTGGAACGGCGGCCGCCTGTCAGCCCGCGGGCAGTTCGAGCAGCGGGTTGCGTGGGCTGTCCACCCGCTCACCGGGCTCGGCGCCGGGGATGAACTTGCGCCAGTCGCCGCTGACCATCGTCGGGCTGGGCACCACGCGGGTGCCGTCGGCGAAGTACGTGGTGGCCAGTACGACGCGGGCGGTCATCGTGCGGTTCGCACCAGCGGTGTGGAAACAGCCGGCCGAGTGGAAGCTCACCTCGCCGGCGGCGAACGGACCGTCTTCGACCGCCACCTCATGAGCGCGGAACACGTCGGACACCCCGCGGTCATACGACGTCCCGTGTTTGTCGAACTCAACGTCGGCGACCAGTTTCTCGACCTCGGCCCCCTTGGCGAACGCTAGCGGTCCCATCTCCCGCGGCGTGGGTTGCAGCGGAATCCACGCCGTGAGCACCTTGGGGGAGTCGAGCGGGAAGTGGTGCGCGTCGTAATGCCATGGCGTGCGCCCGGATCCGGGCTCCTTGGACAGGGCGTTGTCGTGGTAGAGCCGCACCCGACGGGTGGCGAGCAGCGCCGCGCTGATGCCGCCGATGCGGGGGGACAGCACTGCCGACCGGATCAGGTCGTCGTGCAACCACATCATCTCGCGGCTCTGGAACCCGACGGCCGGATCGACTGACTCGTCGAGCATCTCGCGAATCCGCATCCGAAGCCGTTCGACGGTTCCAGCGCTCAGGACGCCGGGCAACTTGATGAAGGCCTCGGCCTCGAACTGCCGGACCTGTTCCGCGGTGACCCGGTACGGCTCGGCGAGTTCCGCGGCGACCTCGTCGTCCGAGGGCAACGGCCCCGGATCATGCGGGGTCACGTCGATCAGGGGCCCTGCGGGAGCGGGACCGTCGGCCAGGGACATGTACCAGTCCCACCACTGGTCGTTGCCGCGGTCCCACTCGACGCCCACATCCGACGCGGCGCCCGCGGCCGTCGACTCGGACAGGTGGGGGTTGCGTGTCACGGCTGCTCCCAGGTGATCACGTACGCCTCGTGCTCGAATGCGTAGGCGCCGTCGGTCGTGCGGCAGCCGGCCAGGTATGCGCCGAGCGCCGTTCTGCCCTCCATCTGCTCGAGCGTGACGGTGTCGTCGAACGCACATCGCTGCAGGAAACCCTCGGCCACTGCGCGATCCGATGTCCCGGTGCGGTAGCGGACCGTCTGGACCGCGACGGGCGCTCCGGCGGCCCGCAGGGCGGACTCGACGGCCTCGGCGTCGGTGTAGGGCGTGGCGTCCGGGGCGAAGGACTCGCGATAGGCCTCGTAGAACGTCAGATAGTGCGACCGCGACGACGCGTGCGCGACGGCCCCGAAGCCGCCGGGCCGCAACGCACCGACCATCCGGCTGACACCGGAGGCGAGCTGGTCGGGCGGCAGCGCGTAGAGGGCGTGGGTGGCCCACGCGATGTCGTAACCGGTGCCGACGAAGTCCTGCAGGAAGACCTCGTGCTCGTCGGCGGCCACGAACGGCGGGGCGAGTGCGGCGCGCGCCTCGGCGATGCTGAACGCCGACGGGTCGAGCAGGTCGACCTCGACGACGGGGTCCGCGGGCAGCCCGGCCGCCAGCAGCGCGGTGGGGAACTTCCCGCTCCCGCAGGCCACGTCGAGCAGGCGCACCCGCCCGCCGTCAGCATGTCCGGCGAGGTCGGACGCCCAGTCGCGAGCCTCGGTCAGCTGTCGGTAGTCCTCGGTCGCCAGCGCGTAGAACGCCTCCATCTCCGCCCGGCCCGCCTCGCTCCAGTGCTCGAGGCTGCGCTGGGCGGTATCGAATGGCATGCTGCCAGCCAACCACGAAGTGCTGGAACCGTTTCTTACACATCGGTGTCGTCATGGACGATCGCGTGGCCGGACAGCGCTCGCCGAGGACACTGGCGACAGTGACTGTGTTAGGGCCGACGCTGCCCCTCGACGGGCTGCGCGCCCGAATGCTCGATCAACCGCTTCTCCCGGCGTTGTCCCCTGAGCGCTATGCCCGTACTCACGCCGTCTACGAGGCGGCCAGCGACCAGCGGTCGCTGCTGCAGTCGTGGCTGTCGACCGCCCTCCCACCACTGCTCGGGGACGCCGACCCCGTCCGCGTCGTCGGGGTGGGTGTCGGCGACGGCAGCGTCGACGCTCCCCTGGCTGCGGCACTCGCTGCCGGCGGACGGCGGGTGCGGTACACCGGCGTCGAGCCGCATCCGCCTTCGGCGGCGCAGTTCGCCTCACGGCTGAACGGGCTCGACGCTCCGGCACTGACGCCGACCGTCGTCATCGGCGACTTCGCCGACCACGACACCGGACATCCGGCCGATCTGGTCCATTTCGTGCACTCGCTGTACTACGTCACCGATTTGGCGGCCGCGCTCGACCAAGCGGTGTGTATGGTCCGCTCCGGCGGTTTGTTGATGGCGGCGGTCGCGCCCCTGCAGCCGCTGTGCGCGCTGACCGAACTGCTGTGCCCCTGGACGGGACGTAAGCCCTGGTTCTCCGAGGACGTCTGCGCCGACCTCGAGAGTCGGGGGCTGCATGTCCGCACCGAGACCATCCTGGGAAAACTCGACGCCAGAGATGTGCTCGACGATCCGCGGGGGCGCGGAGAGGCCGTGCTGGACTTCTTGATCGGGGCGCGTTCTCGTGCGCTGGCACGCGATCCCCTTGTCGCGCTGCTGGATTACCTGCGGGAGGTCTCACTGCCGGGACAACCCGGCGTGCTACCGCACCCGGTCGACGTGCTGCTCACCCGGGTGCCTGGCAACGTGAACGTTCAAGACGTGTTGGGCGACAGGGGTTCTCGACAGCGTTGACGGCTTCAGGGCCTACTCGACAAGTCCCGTTTGGATCTTGATCGGGTAACCGACCAGCTTCCGAATAGTGCTGGCGATCGGGTGATCGAGCTCAGGCACCCGGCTCCCACACCCTGGGGTGACGATCCCGTCATTACTGCTGCGCCACAACGCCTTCGTCTCTACAGCGCGGCGACTCAAGTCACCACTCTCCAAGCGGTGCCCGGTGATCGCGTCGGCCTTGAGGCCCGAGCATGAGGAGTTCCGGGCCACTGCGCGGGGTTCCCTCGGGGGGAAATGCGCGCCGCGCGCCGAGGAGTGGGAACGCACCGGGATCACCGTTGAGTATCAATTACTTTCGTGTCAACGTCGATAATGCGGAATCCGAGGTCGTGGCCGTCGGGCAACGTGACTGGTCGCGAACGTCCTCGGCAGCCAACGATTAGGCGGCGCAACCGGAGTCGTTGAGGTCGAAGGCTTGTGAACCGCGGACGTGTGTGCGACTCCGCCGCTCGCGCAGCCACAGATAGAGCGGCAAGCCTACCGACGCCCCGAGAAGCGACCCGATCGCCACGATCGCTCGCTGCTTCCTGGTCAGAACGTCGTCGACGACGGCGACGACCAACAGCGCGAGCACGCTGATGACGACGTCCCATCCGAAGTAGCTGCTGATCGGCGTTGCAAACACTTCCGTTACGAACAGCGGTACGTCGACGCCGTGTCGCATCAACCAGGGCACGAACTGCGATAGCGGAACCACGGTTCCGATCACCAGCAGCGTCAAGAACGCGTTCTCCTTTGTGATTCGTACGTGGTGGGTCATTCTCCGCCTCCCAGCTCAGCTCGTGTAGCAGTTGCTTCATCGAAGGCTAGCGTAACGGTTGCTTCATAACAAGTGCGTCGACGGAAAAGCGGTAGAGGGACGAGGGCGTAAGCGTCGAGGCGGCGCTCGAGCCCGATCAGTGCCCATCAGAGCGACAGGCCGCCATCATCGACACCCATCTTCGGCGGCTGTTGCGCAGCCCGCCTGATGTTCACGTCACTCTGGGGACTCGCGAGAACCTCGGACGGTCGCCGCTTGCCTCAATGAAGCAGTTGCTTCACAATGGTCTGATGAACGCGATGACAGGACGGCGAGCCCGCGACCCGCGGACGCACGCCGTGGACGTCTGCTTGGCGGCCGCGGAAGATGCCGGCAGCCTTGCGCTCGGACTCCGCGACTACGAGCGCATCACCGGTATCAGCGCTCGAATGCTGGTGCACCACTTCGGAAACAAGGCCGGCCTTGAGGCGGCACTCCTGGAGCGGATCGAAGCCAGGCTGCTCGACCACGTCGTCATGCAGCAAGCGGAATCCGCCAGCCCGTATGACATCGCGAAGGGTTTCGCCGAACCGGACTTCGCCAGTCTGCGCGTGTTGCTGCGACTTCTGTTGGGCCGCGCGCTGTCCGGCGACCAGGCCGCCGCGAAGGTGCTGCGCGGCGAGCGGGAGCGTTGGCGGGCAGCACTGCTCGCCACGTGCGGATCGACCCGAATCGCCGAAGAAGCGCTCTTCACCTTGGTGGGCGGGGCTGTCGACGCCATGCTGGGCGAAGGGGCGGCGCCAGAATGAACGCCGCGAACGTATTGGTGGTGTCCGCAGTCTTGCAAGCGGCCCGGGGCGCGCTGCTCGGCTGGCCGATCGCGCTCACCCAGGCGAACGTGATCCGCGCATCGGCGAACGCGCGCCGCCGCCTGTTGCAATGTCACCTCGACAATCTGTTCATGGCGGCGCTGCAGTTCGGCGTCGCCGCGGCAACTGAGCCACCATCGTGGGTGGCGTGGTGCATCGCCGTCGGCGGGTGGACGAACGCTCAATTGTTCGTGATTCCGCTCATCCGCCCGGCCCTCGATCCTGCGAGCCGCGTCATTGCCGCAGTGGCGATCCCGTCATTTCTCCTCACCACCGTCGGGTGGGTCGGACTCGCGGCCACGACCATCACGACGCTAGCTACTTCGACCTGAAAAAGGATTGATGGTCGGTGCGGCTCGATGGTGGTTCTGGCGTCGAGGGGACTCTGGCGCTGACATCGGTTGTCATCCGGCCAGAGCGCTGATCTTGACCAGGTT